>CAVTOZ010000008.1:0-371474 GCA_963736505.1 uncultured Solirubrobacteraceae bacterium | reverse complement strand
ACGGCTCGCGCGTGAACGTGGTGCTGCCGCCGCTGGCGCTCGACGGTCCGGCGCTGACGATCCGGCGCTTCCGCCGGCGCGGGCACTCGCCCGACGACCTCGTCGCCAACGGGACGCTGACCCGCCCGCTGCTCGACTTCCTCGCGCGCGCGGTGCGCGCACGGGCGACGATCCTGGTCTGCGGCGGCACCGGCTCGGGCAAGACGACGACGCTCAACGCGCTCTCGAGCTTCATCGGCGCCGACGAGCGCGTCGTCACGATCGAGGACGCCGCCGAGCTGCGGCTGCGGCAGCCGCACGTCGTGCGCCTGGAGGCGCGCCCGCCGAACCTCGAGGGGCGCGGCGAGGTGACGATCCGCCGGCTCGTCCGCAACGCGCTGCGGATGCGGCCGGACCGGATCATCGTCGGCGAGGTCCGCGGCCCGGAGGCGCTCGACATGCTGACCGCGCTGTCGACCGGCCACGACGGCTCGCTCTCGACCGTCCACGCGGGCTCGCCCGCCGAGGCGCTGCGCCGCGTCGAGGTGCTCGCGCTGATGGCCGACCTCGGCCTGCCGCACGCCGCGATCCGCGAGCAGGTCGCCGACGCCTTCGATCTCGTCGTCTGCCAGGCCCGCACCGCCGAAGGCGCCCGCCGCGTGATCGCCGTCGCCGAGGTCGTCCGCGTCGCGGGAGGCGCGGGCGCGCGCGAGCTGTACACGTGGCGCGACGGCGCCGGGAAGTGGCGAGCCGCGCTCGGCGACGCGCTGGCCGCGAGACTGGCGGCCGCGTGACGGGCGGCGGCCTCCCGTGACGCCGGCGGTCGTGCTCGCGTTCGCCGCCGCCGTCTGTGCGGTCCTCGGCGCGTGGGAGGCGCTCGCCGCCGTCGAGCGCACGCGGGTCGTGGCGATGATCGTGCGCGCCGCCGCGCCGGTCGTTCGCGCCGGGCGGGAGGGCGTCGGGCCGACCGCGCTCGAGCGGCGGCGGCTGGCGCTGCTCGCCGCGACCTCGCTCGCGGCCGCCGGCTGGCTGCTCGGCGGCGTGCCGTTCGCGGCGGTGGCCGCGATCGCGGGGCCTGCGGTCGCGACGGCCGCGGTGCGCGTGCGGCGAAGGCGGTTCCGGGCCGCGCTCGCGGCTGCCGCGCCGAGCGTCGCGCGGGCGCTGGCCGATGCGCTGTCGGCGGGGCACTCCGTCCGCGGCGCCGTCGCGATCGTCGCGGGCGCCGTGCCCGGCGCCGCGGGGCACGAGCTCGGCGCGGCCGCCCGCGCCCTGCGCCTCGGCGCGCCGACCGAGGCGGTGCTCGAGCGCCTGCGCCGCCGCGCGGGCGCGCCCGCGTGGGACGCGATGGTCGCCGGCATCCTGCTCCAGCGCGACGCCGGCGGTGACCTGCCCGCGCTGCTGCGCGACCTCGCGAGCGGGCTGGAGGCCGCCGCCCGCCAGGACCGCGAAGCGCTCGCGGCGACCGCCCAGGCGCGCTTCACGGCCCGGCTCGTGCTCGCGATGCCGCTCGCCGCGGCCGCGTTCGCCGAGCTCGCGAGTCCCGGGTTCGCCGGCCACCTGCTCGCGAACCCGCTCTCGCTCTGGCTGACCCTGCTGGCCGTCCTGCTCCAGGCCGTCGCCGCGATCTGCGTCCGCCGGCTCTCGCGGGCCGTGCTGCGATGAACGCGCCCGGGGGCGGCCGGAGAACGCGCACGGGGGCGTCCGGCGACCCCGGGCGGCCCGCGTGACCGTCGCGGCGCTCCTCGCCGGACTCGCGGGCGCCGCCGCCACGGTCGGGGTCGCCGAGCTGATCGCGCTCCGGCGCCCGCGCAGGCGTGTCGTCCGTTCCCTCGTCGCGCGGCTCGGCGCGAAGGTCGGGATCGACCCTCCGCGCGGGCTGGCGGACCGGATCGCGGCGGCCGGCCTCGATGTGCCCGTCGCCGAGGTCGTCGCCACGCAGGCCGGGCTCGCGGTCCTCACCGGCGTGATCGTGCTCCCGTTCGTGCCCGCCGCGCCCGGCCGGCTCGGGCTCGCCCTGCTCGCCCTCGCGCCCGCCGCCGGCTTCCTCACGCCCGAGGCCGGGCTCCGGAGGCGAGCGCGGCAACGCAGGCGCCAGATGGACGCCGAGCTCCCCGACGTGCTCGACCTGCTGCGCGTCGCCATCGCCGCCGGCCTCTCGCCGCGCAAGGCGCTCGCCGAGGTCGGCCGCCGCCACCCCGGCGCGCTCGCCGCCGAGCTCAGGCGCGCCGCCGCCCGCGCCCAACTCGGCGAGGCGCCCGACCGCACGCTCGACCAGCTCGAGCGACGCGCGCCCGCCGAGGGCGTCGCGCCGCTCGTCGCGGCGCTCAAGCGCGCCGAGCGCCACGGCGCCCCACTTTCCGCCACGCTCGCCGCCCAGGCGGCCGAGGCGCGCTCGCGCCGCGCCGCGAGGCGCTCCAACCAGGCCGCCAAGGCGGCGCCCAAGATCCAGCTCGTCGTCGCGCTGCTGCTCGTTCCCGCCGTGCTGCTGCTCGTCGCGGCGGCGCTGGTCCCGGCGCTCCTGTAGTGCCCCGCGCGGCGGATTCCTGCTCGCCGAACCGCCGCGACGCAAGGCTCGGTGCAGATCGCGGAACTGCACAAAGCCCTGCAGATCGGGTGCAATAACCAGGTCATCCCGCCCCACCGGCGAATTCGCTGCAAATCCCTCACTTCCACGTCCGGGACATGACCGCCTGCACGGCTGGTGGGACGCAAGTCGCGATTTGTGTTGCAGAGTGGGGGGAAGTGGGGTACTTTGCCGATGCGAAGCCGGTCCGAGGTGGCGGGGCTCCTCCCACTCCGCCACCTCGGATCGACTGACCTCTCTCGGACTCATGCGCTTTGGCCTTCACCGGCACCTTCGACCACAACCTCGACGCCAAGAACCGGCTGACGATCCCGTCCAAGTTCAGGACGGCACTCTCCGGAGGCGTCTACTTGGTGCGTGGCGTCGAGAAGTGCGTCTCCCTCTATCCGGCGGAGACGTACGAGCAGATGGCGCAGTCCGCGCTGGCGGGGATCAACCCGCTCTCCACGCAGGGCCGCGAGCTGCGGCGGGTGCTCTACGCGAGCGCCTTGGAGACCGAGCTGGATTCAGCCGGCCGCGTGATGCTCGGCCCGAAGTTCCTGGAGCACGCCGCGATCGGCCGCGAGGTCGTGATCACCGGCGTCGGCGAATGCCTGGAGCTCTGGGACCGCTCGGCCTGGGAGGCCTACGACAACGACCTCACGGCGCGCGCGCCTGACCTGACCGAGTCACTTGGCCATCCTGCTTGACATGCCCCAGACCCACGTCCCGGTCCTCGCCGGCGAGCTGATCGAAGCGCTCGACCCGCAGCCGGGCCAGGTCGCCATCGACTGCACGCTCGGCGCCGGCGGCCACGCCCGCCTCGTCGCCGACCGCCTCGGCCCTTCGGGGACGCTGATCGCGATCGACCGCGACCCGACCGCGGAGGCCGTCTTCAACGAGCTCGCCGCCGAGGTCTCCTGCCACACGCGCTTCGTCCGCGCCGACTTCGCCTCCGGCCTCGAAGGCCTGATCGAGGAGGGCGTCCGCGCCGACATGGTCTATCTCGACCTCGGCATGAGCTCGATGCAGGTCGACACCCGCGAGCGCGGCTTCTCCTACGCCTACGACGCCCCGCTCGACATGCGCATGGACCCCGACCAGGAGCTGACGGCCGCCGAGATCGTCAACACCTGGGACCGCCGCCGCATCGCCCGCACGCTGCGCGAGTACGGCGAGGAGCGCTTCGCCGACCGCATCGCGGGGGAGATCGTGCGCCGCCGCGCGGCCAAGGACCTCACGACCACGTTCGAGCTCAACGACGCGATCACCGCCGCGATCCCGGCGCCCGCGCGCTTCGCCGGCGGTCATCCCGCCAAGCGCACGTTCCAGGGCATCCGGATCGCCGTCAACGGCGAGCTCGCCCAGCTCGAGGCCGCGCTGCCGCTGTCGTGGCAGTCGCTGCGCATCGGCGGGCGCTTCGCGGCGATCTCGTTCCACTCGCTCGAGGACCGGCGCGTGAAGCGCTTCCTCGCCGACCTCGCGCGCGAGTGCATCTGCCCGCCCGACTTCCCGGTCTGCGTCTGCGGCTCCAAGCCGGAGGCGGAGCTCGTGCACCGCCGTTCGATCGTCCCGACCCCCGGCGAGGTCGCGGCCAACCCCCGCTCGAAGTCCGCCCGCCTGCGGGCGGCCCGCAAGCTCAGGGAGGAGCGCTAGCCATGCCTCAACACGCACCGGTACGCCGTCGCACCGCACCGATCCATCCGCGCCGTGTGTCCGGACCCGTCCGCCCGCGCGCGGTCGCGGCCGGGATCGCGCTTCCCGCGCCCGGCCGCACCGGCGTCTTCGAGCGCCTGCGCGCGCTGCCCGACAAGCGCGTCGTCGACCGCCTGCTGCGCGGCCGCCTGTGCATCTGGGTGATCGGCGTGATGCTCGGCGGGATCGTCGCGATGCAGGTCTCGCTGCTACGGCTGAACGCCGGCATCTCGCGCGCGGTGGTCAGCGCGTCCACGCTGGAGCGCCAGAACGCCGCCCTCGAGGACTCGATCGCCAAGCGCACGGCGGGCGACCGCGTCAACGAAGCCGCGACGGCCCTGGGCATGATCGACCCGAACGCGGGCGAGACGAGCTGGCTGCACGCGCGCGTCGCGACCGACCCGGCGCTCGCCGTCAAGCGCATGAAGCCGCCGAGCGAGGCCGCCGCCGCGATCATGGACAACGGCGGGAAGGTCCCGGGCGCGCTCAACCCGACGTCGACGACGCAGGTCGCCGGTGCCGGCGGGACGACAACCGCAGCGGTGACCGCCGTCCCGACGCCCGTGCCCACCGTCGTCCAGGCCCAGGTCACGCCGGTCCCGACCGCGACCCCGATCCCGACGCCGGTCCAGACCGCGCCGGTCGCCGGCGGCGCCGCGGCACCGCAGGGTTAGGCCCGTGGGCCTGATCGAGCGGCGCATCGGCCTGCTCTTCACGGCCTTCCTCGTCCTGCTGGCGATCGGGGCGACGAAGGCCGCCTGGCTCGGCGTCGTCAAGGCGGGGTCGCTGCAGCGCGCCGCCACGACGCAGCAGGAGGCGAACATCGTCGTCCCCGCGC
The DNA here is from genome assembly GCA_963736505.1 of uncultured Solirubrobacteraceae bacterium. Lineage (GTDB taxonomy): Bacteria > Actinomycetota > Thermoleophilia > Solirubrobacterales > Solirubrobacteraceae > Solirubrobacter. Next base: position 366,399 of record CAVTOZ010000008.1, on the reverse strand, counting down.
GGCGCGGCTCGATCACCGACGACCACGGCTACCAGCTCGCGGTCTCCGAGCCCGCGTTCGACGTCGCCGCGACCCCGTACCTGATCAAGGACGCGCCCGCCGCGGTGGCCAAGCTCGCGCCGCTGCTCGGCAAGTCCGAGGACGACCTGCTGCGCGCGCTCGCGCGCCCCACGTCGCCCGGCTTCACCTACCTCGCGCGCGGCGTCCCGGCCGGCAAGGCCGACAAGGCGCAGAAGCTCGACATCGCCGGCCTGGAGTTCATCCCGCAGTACCGCCGCACGTACCCGCGCGACTGGATGGCCTCGCAGCTGCTCGGCGGCGTCGGCACCGACGGGGAGGGGCTCGGCGGGTTGGAGTACAGCCTCGACAAGCACCTCAGGGGCAGCGACGGCGAGCGCCGGCTCGTCAAGGACGCCGTCGGCACGCCGATCGAGGTGCGCGACACGACGCCGGTCAAGCGCGGGCAGACGGTCCGGCTCACGCTCGACGCGAGCCTGCAGGACCGCGCCGAGTCGGTGCTGTCGGAGGTCGGCAAGACCTGGCAGCCCAAGGGCGCCACGGCGATCGTGATGGATCCCAACAGCGGCGCCATCCTCGCGCTCGCGAACTGGCCGCAGGTGAACGCGAACGCCCCAGCCGACGACGCGCCGGACTTCGCCCGCCGCGACCGCGCGGTCGCCGACACCTACGAGCCCGGCTCGACGTTCAAGGCGTTCACCGTCGCCGCGGCGCTGGAGGACGGCAAGGTCGCTCCCGACACGAACTTCACGATCCCGCCGGTGCTGCAGGTCGCCGACCGCCAGATCAAGGACGCCGAGGACCACGGCTACGTCCCGATGACGACCAAGGACATCCTCAAGCAGTCGTCCAACATCGGCGCGGTGATGATCGCGAAGCGCGTTGGCACGACGCGCTTCGACTCCTGGATCCACCGCTTCGGCTTCGGCAAGACGACCGGCGTCGACCTGCCGGGCGAGGAGCAGGGGCAGGTGCTCCCGCTGTCCAAGTACTCGGGCTCGACGATGGGCAACCTGCCGATCGGCCAGGGCATCGCGGTGACGCCGATCCAGATGGCGGCGGCCTACTCGGCGATCGCCAACGGCGGCATCCTGCGCGCGCCGCACATCGTGGCGGCCGTGGGCGGCAAGAAGACCAGGCTGAAGGCCGGCACGCGCGTGATCTCCGAGGCGACGGCGGCGTCGGTGCGCACGATGCTCGAGGGCGTGCTCGGCCCGGGCGGCACCGCGTCGGGCGCGGCGATCGAGGGCTACCAGCTGGCCGGCAAGACCGGCACCGCGCAGAAGCCGGACGCGACCGGCGGCTACTCGAAGACCGCGTACGTGGCCTCGTTCGTCGGCTTCGCTCCCGCCAAGCACCCGAAGCTGCTCGCCGCGGTGATGGTGGACGAGCCCAAGGGCGAGATCTACGGCGGCCAGGTGGCCGCGCCGGCGTGGAAGGACATCATGAACTTCGCGCTGCAGTACCTGAAGATCTCCCCATAAAGTTGGGCCCGTCCAAGAACCCCGGTGCGCCCGGTGCGGCCCATCCGCGGCGCCTGGTGCCACCGTCGGGCTCGACGTGCTGGCGCACGCCTACGCCCGCCTGCGGCCCCAGGCATCCACGGCTGGACCACCCCGGACGGACCGGATCTTCTTGGACGAACCCCTGAACCGTGGTTCAATGGTTGGGTGCCGTACCGACCGACCGAGAACACGCGCGCCCGCGCGGCCGCCGCGAAGGCCGCCGTCCTGCAGGCCGCGCTCGAGCAGCTCGCCGAGGGCGGCTACGCGTCCGCCTCGATGGCGGCCGTGGCGCGCCGCGCCGGGCTCGCGACCGGCTCCGTCTACCGCCACTTCCACTCCAAGGCGGACCTGTTCGCCGAGGTCTTCCGCGTCGCCGCGCAGCGTGAGGTCGACGTGCTGGCGGCGGTCCGCGGCGACACTGCCGAGGAGCGCCTGGCGGGCTGCGTGGAGGCGTTCGTGCGCCGTGCGCTGGCCGAGCCGGTGCGCGCCTACGCGCTGATCGCCGAGCCGGTCGACCCGGCCGTGGAGGCGGAGCGGCTCGCGTTCCGGCGCGCCTACGCGGACATCTTCGCCGCGATCCTGCACGGGCGGCCGTTCGACGCCGACCTGTTCGCCACCGCCATCGTCGGCGCGCTCGCCGAGGCCATGGTGGGCCCGCTCGCGCGCCGTGACAGCGATCCCACATGGCTCGTCGCCAACCTGCAGTCGTTCGTGCTGTCCGCCGTCCGGGAGCCCATCCGTGTCGCTTGAGACCGTCCGCGGGACCCACGAGGTCCTCAACCAGTCCGTCCCGTTCGAGGACGTCGACCTGTTCGGCCTCGATCCCGCGCTGCAGGAGGCGCTCGCGCGCGAGGGGGCGGCCTGGGCCGTCGACCGCGTGCGCGAGGCCGGCCTCGTCGCGGGCTCGGCCGCGGCGGCCGAGCACGGCCGCCGGGCGGAGCGCAACGAGCCGCGCCTGATCACGCACGACCGCTACGGCCACCGGGTCGACCGCGTCGAGCTCGACCCGAGCTGGCACTGGCTGCTCGACGGCGCGGTCGCGCGCGGGATCCACGCGCTCCCGTGGGCCGACCCGCGGCCGGGCGCGCACGTCGCCCGCGCGGCGCTGGAGCTGCTGTGGACGCACGCCAACGCGGGCGTGATGTGCCCGGTCTCGATGACGTACTCCGCAGTTCCCGCCCTGCGCGTGGACCCCGAGATCGCCGCCGAGTGGGAGCCGCGGCTGATCGCCGGCGCGCTGTGCGGGATGGCGATGACCGAGAAGCAGGGCGGCTCGGATGTGCGCGCCAACACGACGCGCGCAGAGCCCGTCGGCGGCGGCTGGTTCGAGCTGACCGGCCACAAGTGGTTCTGCTCGTATCCGCCCTGCGACGTCTTCCTGGTGCTCGCCCAGGCGCCCGCGGGCCTCTCCTGCTTCGTGCTCGAGCGCGGGCCGGGGATGGAGTTCCAGCGGTTGAAGGACAAGCTCGGCACGCGCTCCCTGCCGTCGTCGGAGGTCGAGTTCCGGGCCGCGCCGGCGCGGCTGCTCGGCGAGGAGGGCCGCGGCGTGGCGACGATCATCGAGATGGTCACGCACACCCGGCTGGACTGCGTGATCGGGTCGGCATCCGGGATGCGCCGCGGGGTGGCGGAGGCCGTCTGGCACGCGCGCCACCGGTCCGCCTTCGGCGCGCGCCTCGTCGATCAGCCGGCGATGGTCAACGTGCTCGCGGATCTCGCCTTGGAGTCCGAGGCGGCGACGGCGACCGCGCTGCGGCTCGCGCGCGCCTACGACGAGGGCGACACCGCGTTCCGCCGCTTCGCCACGGCGGTGTCGAAGTACTGGATCTGCAAGCGCGCGACGCCGCATGCCGCGGAGTCGCTGGAATGCCTCGGCGGCAACGGCTACGTCGAGGAGTCGCCGCTGCCGCGGCTGCTGCGCGACGCGCCGCTGAACGGGATCTGGGAGGGCTCGGGCAACGTGATCGCGCTCGACGTCCTGCGCGCGCTGGCGCGCGAGCCGGACGCGGGCGAGGCGTTCCTGGCCGAGTGCGCGCTGGCGCGCGGCGCCGACGCGCGGCTGGACGCGCACCTGGACTCGTTGCGGATGCCCGACGGCGCGTGGGGCGCGCGCCGCGCGGTCGAGGACCTCGCGCTCGCGTTCCAGGCGTCGCTGCTGGTGCGGTTCGCGCCGGGCTTCGTCGCGGACGCGTTCTGCGCGCGGCTCGCGGGCGGCGGGCGCGCGTACGGCACGCTTCCCGCCGGCGTGGACGGCGCCGCGATCGTCGCGCGAGCGCTACAGGTCGACTGAGAACACGGTCAGCGCCGGGCGGAAGCCGAGCGCGGCGTACAGCGACTGAGCGCGGTTGCCGTGCGTGACCGCCAGGCCCATGGCCGGCAGGCCGGCGCGCGTCGCCAGCACGAGCGCGCGCTCCAGCAGCGCGCGGCCGGCGCCCGCGTAGCGCGCGTCGCGGTCGCGGAAGCACTCCGCGATCCAGGGCCCGCCGAACGGGCGCGGGCCGGGCGCGGCGGTCACGATCACGGCGGCGCGCACGCTCCCGTCGCGGTCGACGGCGAGCCCGCTGCAGTCGAGCACCGGGCCGACGAGGCGCCCCGTGAGGATCGCGTCGAGCTGCTCGCGCGGGTCCTCGTGCACGCGTGTGGCGCCGTCGATGTGGTCGGGCGAGAACGCGGAGCGGTAGGCGCCGACGAGGTCCTCGGCCGGGCGGTTCGCGGGCGTCAGCAGCAGGCCGTGCGGAGCCGGCCGCGCCTCGGCGGCGGGCTCGGTGCGCAGGTCGCGCGTGAGCACGTGCACGTGGCGCGCGAGCGTCGCGCCGGCGGCGACGAGCTCGCGGCCGAAGGCTTCGCTCGTCGTGATCCGCCAGCCTTCGAGCTGCGCGATCACGGCCTCGGCGGGCGCCTCGGGCTCGAACAGATCGGCGGTCGGGCGCCCGTCGCGCTCGCCCTCCAGGAAGCGGCCGAGCGGCGTCCCGGCGTGGTCGGTGAGCAGCTTGCGGCCGGGCCGGGACGGATCGGGACGGACGGGCACGGGCGCAGATGATGCCGGTTGCGCTCGTAGACTCCGGGCCCATGATGCTCCGCGAGCTGCTCGGGGACGGCCCCGACGTGGCTGTCACGGGCCTGGCGTTCGACAACCGGCTGGTGGGTCCCGGCACGCTGTTCTTCTGCGTCCCCGGGTTCACGCGTGACGGGCACGACTTCGCGCCCGACGCGATCGCCCGCGGGGCGGTCGCGCTGGTCGTCGAGCGCCCGCTCGGCCTCGGCGTGCCGGAGGTCGTGGTGGCCGACGTGCGCGCCGCCATGGCGCTCGCCGCCGCGCGCTTCTACGGCGACCCGACCGCGACGCTGCGCGTGATCGGCGTGACCGGCACCAACGGCAAGACGACGACCGCGTTCCTCACGCGCGCGCTGCTGGAGGCGAGCGGGCGCCGCTGCGGGCTGCTCGGGACCGTCAAGTCGGTCGTGGCCGGGCGCGAGGACAAGACCGCGCGCACGACGCCGGAGGCGATCGACCTCCAGCGCACGTTCCGCGCGATGCTCGACGGCGGCGACGTGGCGTGCGCGATGGAGATCTCCTCGCACGCGCTCTCGCTGCACCGGTCGGACGCGATCCACGTGGCGGCGGCGATCTTCACCAACCTCAACCAGGACCACCTCGACTTCCATCCCACGATGGAGGACTACTTCCAGGCCAAGCGGCTGCTGTTCGCGTCTCCGCTCACGTCCGTGCGGATCGCGAACGCCGACGACCCGTACGGCCGGCGCCTGATCGAGGAGTTCCCGGACGTGGTCACGTTCGCGATCGACGCCGACGCCGACTACCAAGCGGCCGACGTGCGCTTCGACGGGTCCGGGTGCGACTTCCGCGCGCTCACGCCGGACGGCGAGTTCGACGCGCGCGTCCCGCTGCCGGGGCGCTTCAACGTGCTCAACGCGCTGGGCGCGTGGGCGGCGGTGCGGGCGATCGGGGCGCAGGTGGATCCCGCGTCCTTGCGGCGCGCCGCCGTCGCGCCTGGGCGCTTCGAGCCGGTGGACGCCGGGCAGCCGTTCTCGGTCGTGGTCGACTACGCGCACAAGCCGGACGCGCTGGAGCAGGTCCTGCGCGCGGCGCGCGAGCTGACCGCGGGGCGGCTGATCGTCGTGTTCGGCGCGGGCGGCGACCGCGATCGCGGCAAGCGGCCGGTGATGGGCGAGATCGCCGCGCGGCTCGCGGACGTCGCGCTGGTCACGTCCGACAACCCGCGCTCGGAGGCGCCGGAGGCGATCATCGACGAGATCGCGGCCGGGATCGGCTCCGACGCGCACGCCGTGGTCGAGCGCGATGCCGACCGGCGCGCGTCGATCTTCCGCGCCGTGGCGATGGCGCGGCCGGGCGACGTCGTGGTGATCGCCGGCAAGGGGCACGAGCAGGGGCAGGAGTTCGAGGGCGGGCGGGTCGAGCCGTTCGACGACAAGGCGGTCGCGCGGGCGGCGATCGAGGCGGCCGCGGGGTCGCGCGCGTGATCTCCTGGACCGCGGAGCGCGTGGCCGCGGCCGCCGGCGCCGAGCTCGTCGTCTCTGCTGACGGCGGGCCTGCGCGCGCCGCGATCGACACGCGGGCGCTGTCGCCGGGCGACCTGTTCGTGGGCCTGCCCGGCGAGCATGTGGACGGCGGGCGGTTCGCTTCGGATGCGTTGGGCTCCGGCGCCTGGGGCGTGCTCGTCTCGCACGCGCACGCCGCGGGGCTCTCCGGCGGCGCCGTGCTCGCCGCCGACGACGCGCTCGCGGCGCTGCAGCGGCTCGCGACCGCGTGGCGGCGCGAGCTCGACGCCGCCGTGATCGGCGTGACCGGCTCCGTCGGCAAGACCTCGACGAAGCAGCTGCTCGCCGCGCTGATCGCGCCGTGGCGCCGGGTCGCGGCGAACCCGGCGAACTTCAACACCGAGATCGGGCTCCCGCTGGCCGTGCTCGCCGCGCCTGAGGGCACCGAGGTGCTCGTGCTCGAGATGGGCATGCGCGGGTTCGGGCAGATCGACGAGCTGGCGCGGATCGCGGAGCCCGACGTCGGCGTGATCACGACGATCGGGCCGGTGCATCTGGAGCTCGTCGGCGACCTCGCGGGCGTGGCGCGGGCGAAGGGCGAGCTGCTCGCCCACGTCGGCGTGGCCGTCGTCCCGGCGGGGGAGGCGGCGCTGGAGCCGTACCTGCGCGAGGTCGACGTCGTGCGCTTCGGGCCGGCGGGGGACGTGGTGCTGGAGGACTTCACGCCGCCGGTGGCCCGCATTCGCGCGCGGGAGCTCGCGGTCTCGCTGGAGGTGCCGTTCACGGCGCGCCATCAGCTGGCGAATCTGCTCGCCGCGGTCGCCGCCGCGCAGGCGGTCGGCGTCGAGCCGTCGGGGCGCGTGGACGTCTCGTTCGGGCCGCTGCGGGGTGAGACGATCTCGCTGCCGTCGGGCGTGGTCGTCATCAACGACTGCTACAACGCGAACCCGCTCTCGATGCGTGCCGCTCTCGACGATCTCGCGACCTATGCGCCGACAGGGCGTCGTATCGCGGTGCTCGGGGACATGCTGGAGCTCGGGCCGACCGAGATCGACGATCACCGTGACGTGGGCGCGTACGCCGCGTCGCACGGGGTTGACGCGCTTGTCGCCGTCGGGCCGCTGTCGGTCGCGATGGCGGAGGCGTTCGGGGGCCAGACGCGCGTGGTGGCCGACGCGGCCGCGGCCGCGGCCGCGGCTGTCGAGCTCGTCCGGCCAGGCGACGTCGTGCTCGTCAAGGCGTCGCGCGGAATCCGGCTCGAAGCGGTCGCCGAAGCACTCGCAGGAGCCCCCGCGCGTGGGTGAGGTCCTGATCGCGGGCACCGCCTCGCTGCTGATCTGCATCTTCCTGTCGCCCAAGTTCATCTCGTTCCTGCGGGAGCGCGAATTCGGGCAGATGATCCGCGAGGAAGGGCCCGAGGGCCATCACGCGAAGGCGGGCACGCCGACGATGGGCGGGATCATCATCTTCACCGCGATCGCGGTCCCGTTCCTGCTGCTGACCGACTGGGACTGGCGCGCCGTCGGCGTGTTCGGGACGGCGCTCGCGTGCGCCCTGCTGGGGTTCGCCGACGACTACACGAAGCTCGTCAAGCGGCGGTCGCTGGGGCTGCGCGGGCGCACGAAGCTCGTGGTCACGCTGATGATCGCCGTCGGGCTGTGGCTGGTGGCGACGCGCGGAGCCGACCTGCCGGACACGCTCAACCTGCGGCTGTGGGACTACACGCTCAACCTCGGCTACCTGTACCCGCTCTTCATCTACCTGGTGGTGGCGGGCACGACGTCGGCGGTGAACCTGACCGACGGGCTCGACGGCCTGGCCGCCGGCTGCGCCGCGATCGTCCTGCTCGCCTACATCGCGATCACGTTCACGACGGGGCAGACCAGCCTCGCGCTGGTGGCGGGCTGCCTGGTCGGCGCGTGCGTCGGGTTCTTGTGGTTCAACTCGTTCCCGGCGTCGATCTTCATGGGCGACACGGGGTCGCTCGGGCTCGGCGGCGCGATCGCCGCGATGGCGGTGATGACCAAGACCGAGGTGCTGCTGATCATCCTCGGCGGCATCTTCGTGATCGAGGCGCTGTCGGTCCTGATCCAGGTGTTCTCGTTCCAGACGTTCCGCAAGCGCGTGTTCCTTATGGCGCCGATCCACCACCACTTCGAGCTGCAGGCGTGGTCGGAGACGAAGATCATCCTGCGCTTCTGGATCGTCGCCTCGGTCTGCGCGGCGATCGGCTTCACGCTGTACCAGCAGTCCGTGACGTAGGCGCGAATTCTTCGTGCCGATTCACGCGCGCCGGGGGTGAACGCGCGCTGGTTGATGTCTCTTGTGGTCGTGACCGACACGAGAGGAGACGGGTTCCCATGGACCTCGACCGCATGCGCGAGATCGTCGCGGCGATCCCACCCGGCAGCTGGATGAGCTACGGAGACGTGGCCGCCGCGTCGGGCGGCAGCGACGTGCACGCGCGCACGCTCAACCAGCGCTTCATCCGCGAGGACCTCCCGGGCGCCCACCGCGTCCTGAAGTCCGACGGAACGATCGGCGGCACCGCCCTCGGAGACCCGGCCGGCGTCCGCCGCCGCCTCGAGGCGGAGGGCCTGGAGTTCGACGGCGGCCGGGCCCGGCGAGAGTCCCGCATCCGCCCGCCGGCCGTCGAGACGGCGGCGTGAACGCCGGGACCAGCGGCCGCCGCGCGCCTCCGGCGGCCGCGTGCCGCCGGCGTCCGGCCGCCGTGTCGGCGCGCCGGCCGCGGTCTCGGCGCGGCTTCGCGGCGCGATCCCGGCGGTCGTTCGCCGCGCGCCGCGATTCGCCGGCGTCGGCCCCCGATCGTGGCGCGCGGCCGGCGTGAACGTCAACGGCGGGCATCGAGGAGGGGGCGCGGTCGGAATCGATCATCCGCCGCGACCGCTTTGGATCGCTTGCGTGGAGTTGAGCACCGTATAGGGCACAAACTCGACGCGACGGCTTTCGACGAGGTCGAGTGTGCTCGATCGTGATCGTCCAGGCGGAGCCGGTGCGCGGTTCTGGGAAACCCGGCTCCCTCACCTGCTGCCGTTGACGTACACGCCAATCCGCGGCTAGGTAGCACGCCCGTCGCACGAATGACCGACCGCCGCTATACCCCCGGGCGTGATCGCGCGTCCGCCGCTGCCCGCCGGCCCCTATCTCGTCGTCGGCCTCGCCCGCTCCGGCGTGGCCGCCGCGCTCGCGCTGCGGGCGCGCGGGGAGGCGGTGACGGGCACCGATGGGCGGGTCGTCGACGCGTCCGTGCGGGAGGCGCTCGTGGCTGCGGGCGTGGACGTCCGCGACGGCGAGGCCGGGGTGGACGTGCTCGACGGGATCGCGGCGGTCGTGAAGAGCCCGGGCGTGCCGCGCGAGGCGACCGTGGTCGCGGCGGCGCTCGAGCGGGGCCTGGTCGTGATCGGTGAGCTCGAGCTCGGCTGGCGCCTGCTGGAGCACGAGTTCATCGCCGTCACGGGGTCCAACGGGAAGACGACGACGGTCGAGCTGCTCGGCCATATCCACCGCTGCGCGGGGCTGCCCGTCGTGGTCGCCGGCAACGTCGGCACCGCGCTCGCGTCGCTGGCCGGCACGCTGGAGCCCGGCACCGTGATCGTCTGCGAGGCGAGCTCGTTCCAGCTCGAGGACACGATCGCGTTCGCGCCCGAGGCGGCCGTCCTGCTGAACCTCGCCGAAGACCACCTCGACCGCCACCACACGTTCGCCAACTACCGCGACGCGAAGCTGCGCGTGTTCGCCCACCAGCCCCCGGGAACGATCGCGGTCGTGCCCGCGGGCGGTGACGACGACGCGGCGGGCGCGGGCGGCGCCCGCGGTGGCGTCGCGGACGGCGCGGGTGGCGAGGCGACTCGGGTCACCTTCGGCCCCGGCGGGGACCTCTCCGCCCAAGGCGGCGAGCTCCTCTGGCGTGGCCACAGGTTCATGGCCGCCGCCGAGATCCGGCTCCCCGGCGCTCACAACCTCGAGAACGCGATGGCGGCGGCCGCCGTGGCGCTCGCTCGCGGCGTCGACCAGGCGGCGGTCCGCGAAGGGCTCGCCACGTTCGCCGGCGTCCCGCACCGGCTCGACACCGTGGCGACGATCGGCGGCGTCGCGTACGTCAACGACTCCAAGGCCACGAACGTCGCCTCGGCGGTCGTCGGCATCTCGAGCTTCGACCACGGCGTCCACCTGATCGCCGGCGGCAGCGACAAGGGCTCCGACTACGCGCCGCTGATCGCGCCCGTCGCCCGCCATGCCGCCGCGGTCTACCTGATCGGCGAGACCGCGCCCGCGATCCGCCGCACCCTCGAAACCGCAGCCCCAGTCCCGCTCCACGACTGCGGCGATCTCGAGCGCGCGGTCGCCGCCGCGCACGCCGCCGCGCGCCCCGGGGACACCGTCCTGCTGAGCCCCGGGTGTGCCTCGTATGACCAGTACCGCTCCTACGAGGAGCGGGGCGCTCACTTCCGCGCGCTGGTGGCGCAACTCCACTGAAGGCGTACGCGCGGCCGCGTCGAAGAGCGGATGGATGCGCACACGTCAGCAGCAGCCGCTCGAGCACCGCCTGCTGCTGACCGCCACGTTCTGCCTCCTCGCCGGCGGCGCGGTGATGGTCTACTCGGCGTCCTCGGCGCGCACGCTGCTGCAGGGCCAGGGCGACGGGACCGGCTTCCTGATCAAGTACATCGGCTACGGCGCGGCCGGACTGCTCGGGATGCAGATCGTCTCGCGCCTCCCGCTGGACCTCTTCCGCCGCTACACGCCGGCGCTGCTGATGATCTCGTTCGGCCTGCTGTTCCTCGTGCTGATGCCCGGGCTCGGCCTCCGGATCAACGGCGCCCGCCGCTGGCTCGGCGCCGGCCCGCTGCAGTTCCAGCCGAGCGAGATCATGAAGCTCGCGCTCGTCCTGCACGCGGCGGCGATGCTGTCCGCGCGGCCCAAGATCGCGCGCAATCTGCGGACCGTCGCCGGCCCGATCATCGGCGTCGGCGGCTGCGCGCTGCTGCTGATCGCCGCACAGCCCGACCTCGGCACCGCGCTGGTGATCTCCGGCACGCTCGCGGCGATGCTGGTCGCCGCCGGGCTGCCGATCCGCCAGCTCGGCCTGGTCGTCGCCGCCGGCGCGTTCCTGGTGATGGTCTTCGCGCTGCTGGAGCCCTACCGCCGCGCCCGCCTGACCGCGTTCATGAACCCGTGGGCCGACCATGGCGCGTCCGGCTACCAGGCGGTCCAGGGCCAGATCGCGATCGGCTCCGGCGGCCTCTTCGGCCACGGCCTCGGCGCTTCCGTCCAGAAGACCTCCTACCTTCCGGAGGCCCACACCGACTTCATCCTCGCCGTCATCGGCGAGGAGCTCGGCCTCGTCGGCATCCTCGGCCTGCTGTCGCTCTACGGCATGATCGGGTACGCCGGACTGAGAACCGCGCGCAACGCCAAGGGCGCCTACGCCAAGCTGCTCGCCGGCGGTCTCACCTCACTGATCCTGTGCCAAGCCCTGCTCAACGTCTACGCCGTCCTCGGCCTCGCGCCGCTCACCGGCGTCCCGCTGCCGTTCATCTCGTCCGGCTCCACGTCGCTGATCGTGCTGCTCGGCGCGATGGGGCTGCTGCTCAACGTCGCGGCGGGCGGCTCCGCGCACCTGCGCGCCGTTCCCGGCCGGAAGCAGGACGCGCGTGAGCAGGCCGCCGAGGATCGTGATCGCCGCCGGCGGGACGGCGGGCCACGTGGTGCCGGCCATCGCGGTGGCCGACGCGCTACGGGCTGAAGGCGCCGAGGTCAGCTTCGTCGGCGGGCAGCGTGCCGAGGCCGAGCTCGTCCCGGCCGCCGGCTACGCGCTCGACACGCTCAAGGTCGAGGGCATCAGCCGCACGAACCCGCTGAAGGCCGCCCGCGCCGCCGGCCGCGCCACGCTCGCGCTCAACGCCGCCCGCGCGATCCTCAACCAGCGCAGGCCCGACGCCGTGCTCGGCGGGGGCGGCTACGTCGCCGGCCCCGTCGGCCTCGCGGCGATCGCGAAGCGGATCCCGCTCGTGCTCGCCGAGGCCGACTCGCACCTGGGCCTGACGAACCGCATGCTCGCGCCGCGGGCCAAGCGCGTCTGCCTCGCGTTCCCGCTCGAAGGCCGCGACGGCGACCGCTACCGGGTCACCGGGCGCCCCGTCCCGCCGCTGTACACCGACCGCGCCCACGCCCGCGCCCAGCTCGGCATCGGCGCCGACGAGACGTGCGTGCTGATCTTCGGCGGCTCGCTCGGCGCGCGCTCGATCAACCAAGCGGCGCCCGAAGCGTTCAAGGACGCCCCGTACCGCGTCGTCCACGTCGCCGGCACGCGCGACTACGCGACGATCACGCCGCCCGGCCCGCACTACGTGCTGCTCGAGTACCTGACGCCGTTCGGCATCGCGCTCGCCGCCGCCGACCTCGCGGTCGCCCGCTCCGGCGGCTCGGTCTTCGAGCTCGCCCAGTACGGCTTGCCGTCGCTGCTGATCCCGTACCCGCACGCGTCCGCCGACCACCAGACCACCAACGCGCGCTGGATGGCCGAGCACGGCGCCGCGGTGATCCTGCGCGACGACGAGCTCGGCCGCCTGCGCGCGGAGGTCGACGCGCTCGTGAACGATCCCGGCCGCCGCGCCCGCATGGCCGAGGCCGCGCTCGAGCTCGCCATGCCCGACGCCGCCAAGGACATCGCCGCCGAGGTGCTCAGCGCAGCGGCTCGACGCTGAGCTCCATCAGGAACGCGAGCGTCTCGCTCGGCAGGAACGCCCGCATCGCCGCCGGGACGTCCTCGCCGGAGCGAACCGCCGCGAGCATCGTCTCGATGTAAGCGCGCTGCCAGTCGAGCGCCTCCAGCCCGCACGGCTCGCCGTGCCCCGGGTGCATCGTCGTCCCGGGCTCGAGCTCGGCACGCATGCGCGCCAGGTTCGCCAGCCACCGCTCGTGGAACCCGTCCGCGAGGTAGGCATGCGTGCGGTCGTAGGCGAGGTCGCCGGAGAACACGCGGCGCGGCTCGCGCGTCAGCCGCCAGAGCGAGTCGGCGGGCGATTCCGACGGCCCGAGATCGGTGACCGTCAGCTCGACGTCGCCGAACGCGACCGTCTCGCCGTCGGCCGCGACGTGCGTAGGGAACGCGCGGGCAGCCGGCCACAGGTCGCCGAACATGGGACGCAGGATCGTCTCTTTGACCGGGTCGTCGCGGCGGATCACCTCGCCCACGAGCGCCGTCGCATACACGGGCACGTCCAGCCCCGCGACGAGCTCGACGAGCCCGCCGTAGTGGTCCGGATGCGCGTGGGTGATGACGACGCCGAGCAGCGGCTTGCCGAGCGCCTCGGCGCGCTCGCGCAGCGAGCGGCCTCCCGGCACGGTCAGCGTGGCGTCGACGGCCACGACGCCCTCCGCGCCCTCGACGAGGTAGGCGTTCACGGGCGTCCCAGCTTCTTCGGATCGGTGTCGGTGCACGAGCATGGCGGCGAACCTACGGGCATAGGCACCGAACGGCAAGTAGGCACCTTTTGGTGCCTATGATTCGCGGCATGGATCCGGTACCCAACGTGCTCGACCAGCACTGCGAGTCGCGCCAGGCGCTCGACCGCATCGCCGACAAGTGGACGTGCCTCGTCGTCTACGCGCTCGTCGACGGCCCACGGCGTCACGGAGAGCTGCGCCGCGCGATCGACGGCATCTCGCAGAAGATGCTCACGCAGACCCTGCGGAGCATGGAGGCCGACGGGCTGGTGCAACGGACGGTCTTCGACGTCGTCCCGCCGGCCGTCGAGTACCGGCTCACGCCGCTCGGCGAGACCCTCAAGGCGCCGCTGGTCGCGATCTGCACGTGGGCGATGGACCACCTCGCGGAGATGCAGGCCGCACGCTTGACGCGCAGCGCGTAGAGGAGTACGTTTCTCCAAACGTGATTCGGCATTGTCGAATCGCAGTCCCATTACGGGGAGGAGAGAGATGGAGACGTACTCGCTCGGGCAGCGCGCTGCCTCCGAGACGCTCGGTACTGCCCTGCTGGTCCTGGTCGGACCCGGCTCCGTGGTCGCCACGCTCGCCCTCGCGGGCGACGCCAAGCCCGCCGTGACGGGCGCCGATCTGCTCGGGATCTCGTTCGCGTTCGGGTTCATCATCGCCGCGGTCGTCTACGCGCTCGGGAAGGTCTCGGGCTGCCACATCAACCCGGCCGTGACGTTCTCGCTCGCGCTGACCAAGCGCTTCCCCTGGCGCGACGTGCCGGTCTACTGGGCCGCGCAGGTGGTCGGCGCCGTGCTCGGCGCGCTCGCGATCTGGGGCGTCTTCGCCCACGAGGCGATCGACCTCGGCATGGGCATGACCTCGTTCAACGAGGACACGACCACCTGGGGTGCGGCGATCCTCGCCGAGGGCCTCGGCACGTTCATGCTGATGTTCGCCATCCTCGGCATCGTCGACGGCCGCTCGCCGAGCGAGCTCGCCGGCATCGTCATCGGCGGCGCGGTGGTCGCGATCATCATGGTCATGGGCCCGATCACCGGCGCGTCGCTGAACCCGGCCCGCGCGTTCGGCCCGGAGCTCGTCTCCGCCTTCGGCGGCGGCGCGACGCACTGGGGCCAGCTGATCCCCGTCTACGTGCTGCCAGGCCTCGTCGGCTCGGGCGCCGCGGCGTTCGTCTACGACTTCCTCGCCGAGCCGCGCAAGATCAAGGCGCCGATCAAGGCCGCCGTCACACATGAGGACCGCGTTGCGGTCACGAACTGAGGCGCGACAATGGCAACTGTGACCCAGTCGATGCGAAAGCTCCTCAACGATCCCGAGCAGCTCGTCAAGGAGTCGCTCGTCGGCCTCGCGGCCGCCCACGCCGACATCCTCCGCGTGGACGCGGACGCGCAGATCGTGGTGCGCGCGGATGCCCCCAGACAGGGCAAGGTCGCGCTGGTCTCCGGCGGCGGCGCGGGCCACGAGCCGCTGCACGGCGGCTTCGTCGGCCTCGGGATGCTCGACGCCGCCTGCCCGGGCGCCGTCTTCACCTCGCCCGTGCCCGAGCAGATGCTCGCCGCCACCAAGGCCGTCGACGGCGGCGCCGGCGTCGTGCACCTGGTCAAGAACTACACCGGCGACGTGATGAACTTCAAGCTGGCGGCCGAGGACGCCGCCGACGAGGGGATCGGCATCGAGTCGGTGCTGATCGACGACGACGTCGCCGTCCAGGACTCGCTCTACACCGCCGGCCGCCGCGGCGTGGGCGCGACCGTGCTGGCGGAGAAGATCGCCGGCGCGTCCGCCGAGCGCGGCGACGACCTCGCCGCCGTGGCGGGCTTCGCGCGGCGCGTGGACGATCGCGCTCGCTCGTTCGGCGTCGCGCTCTCGTCCTGCATCCCGCCCTCGTCCGGCAAGCCGATCTTCGACCTGCCCGCGGGCGAGATGGAGGTGGGCATCGGCATCCACGGCGAGCCGGGCCGGCGGCGCGAGCCGCTCGGCACGGCGCACGAGATCGCGGGCACGCTCGTCGAGGCGGTGATCTCCGACCTCAAGCCCGCCGACGGCGCCGAGCTGCTCGTGTTCACGAACTCGATGGGCGGCACCCCGCTGCTGGAGCTGTACCTGCTGCACGGGGAGATCGAGCGCGAGCTGCGCGAGCGGGGCCTGAAGCCCGCCCGCAGGCTCGTCGGGCCCTACATCACGTCGCTGGAGATGGCCGGCGCGTCGCTGACCGTGCTCGAGCTCGACGACGAGCTCGCCGCACTGTGGGATGCTCCAGTGCACACCGCCGCACTCCGCTGGGGGGTCTGAGCGAGTGGACACCGCCGTGGGCTCTGCCGTCTCCGTCATCGCCTGGATGCATGAGGTCTCCGCCGTCGTCGCGGCGGAGGCGGACCACCTGACCCAGCTGGACTCCGCGATCGGCGACGGCGACCACGGCGTGAACATGACGCGCGGGTTCCGCGCGGTCGAGGAGGCGCTCGCCGACCAGCAGGACAGCCCGCCCGGAAAGCAGCTGATCCTGGCCGGCAAGACGCTCGTGTCGACCGTCGGCGGCGCGAGCGGGCCGCTGTGGGGCACGGCGCTGCGGCGTGCCGGCCGCGCGGTCGGCGACGCGCCGCAGCTCGACGCCGCCGGGCTGGTCGAGGCGCTCGACGCGGCGCTGACCGGCGTGATCGAGCTGGGCGCCGCGGAGCCGGGCGACAAGACGATGGTCGACGCGCTCGGGCCCGCGGTGCGGGCGCTCGGCGCCGCGGTCGAGTCCGGCTCGACGTTGGGGGCGGCGCTCGAGGCCGCCGCGGACGCGGCCGCCGAGGGCGCCCGCGCGACCGTGCCGATGCAGGCGCGCAAGGGTCGCGCGTCCTACCTCGGGGAGCGCTCGATCGGCCATGAGGACCCCGGCGCCGCGTCGACGACGCTGATCGTCGCCGCGCTCGCCCGAGCCACGGACGCCTGATGGCCGAGCGCGTCCTGCAGGGCCTGCCCGCGGCACCGGGCGTCGCCTCCGGCCGCGCGCGGCCGCTCGCGCCCGTGCTCGCCACGTCCGCGCCGGTCGCCGACCGCGCCGCCGAGCTCGAGCACGCCCGCGCCGCGCTCGCGCGCGCCGGCGAGCAGCTCGCCGCGCTGGCGCGGCGCCTGCGCGCGGACGGCCGCGCCGGCGAGGCCGAGATCGTCGAGACCGGCGAGCTGATGGCCGCCGACCCGGCGCTCGACGCCGCGCTGGAGGCGGCGATCGAGGACGGCCTCGACGCGCCGTCGGCGCTCGTGCGCGCCTGCGGCGTGCACGCCGACGCGATCGCCGCGCTCGGCGACGCGACGCTCGCTCTGCGCGCGGACGACGTCCGCTCGCTCGGTCGCCGCGCCGCGGGGCTCGCGGCGGGCGCCGAGGCCGGCGAGACGGAGCCCGGCGACGCCGTGCTGATCGCCGAGGACCTCGGGCCCGCCGACGTCGCCGAGCTGCCGCCCGGCGTCGTCGCGATCGCGCTGGCGGCCGGCGGGCCGTCGGCTCACGCCGCCGTGATCGCGCGCGGGCTGGGGATCCCGATGGTCGTCGGGGCCGGGCCGGACGTGCTCGCGCTGCAGGGCGAGGTGCTCGTCGACGGCGACCGCGGCGAGGTCGTGGCCGAGCCCGAGCGCGCCGCCGCGCCGCGCCGCCGGGTCGTAGCCCGCGGGCCTGGCCGGACGCGCGACGGCGCCGGCGTGCGGATCCTCGCCAACGCCGCGGGCTCCGCCGACGTGCGCGTGGCGCTCGCGGCCGGGGCGGAGGGCGTCGGCCTGCTGCGGACCGAGCTCGCGTTCCTCGACGCGCGCGACTGGCCGACGGAGGCCGAGCACCGCGCCGCGCTGGACCCGGTTCTGCAGGCGCTCGGCGGCCGCACCGCGACCGTCCGCGTGCTCGACTTCGGCGGCGACAAGACGCCGCCGTTCCTGCGCGGCACGGCCGAGCGCGGCATCGCGCTCCTGCTCGCCGCGCCCGCCGCGCTGGAGGCGCAGCTGCGCGCGATCGTCGCCGCCGGCGCGGGCACCGACCTGCGGATCCTGCTGCCGCTCGTGCGCGGGCCGCGGGACGTCGAGGCGGTCCGCGCGCTGGCGCCGGGCGCGACGCTCGGCGCGATGCTGGAGACGAGGCAGGCGATCGCGGCAGCCCATGAGATCGCGGCGGCCGCCGACTTCCTCTCGATCGGCACCAACGACCTGACCGCCGACGTGCTCGGCGCCGACCGCTTCGCGCCCGGCGAGAAGGTCGCCACCGACCCGCGCGTCCTGCGCGCGATCGCGCGCGCCGGCGAGGCCGCCGCCGCGCACGGCCGCGTGCTCGAGGTCTGCGGCGAGGCCGCGTCGGACCCGCGCATGATCCCGCTGCTGATCGGCGCCGGCGTGACGGAGCTGAGCGTCGGCGCCGCGCGCGTGGGGGAGACGTGGGAGCGCGTCGCCCAGGTCGACGCGCGCGAGGCGCGGCGGCTACTCCGTGAGGCCTGCGACGCAGGCGGCGAGCGCCTCGACGGCGCCGGGCGCGCCGTCCCCGTCGGCGGCGAGCCGTAGGGAGGTGCCGCCCTTGGCGCCGAGCGAGAGCACCGACAGGAGGCTCTTCGCGTCGACCGCGCGCTCGCCGGCGGCGACGACGATCTTCGCCTCGCGGAAGCCCATGGCGATGCGGACGAACTGCGCTGCCGGCCGCGCGTGCAGATCCACGCCGGCCGGAAGGACGGCGACGGCCTCAGAGCTTGGAGACGGCACGGGCCTCCTCCGCGGCGTGGGCGACGTCGTCGATCGGCAGGCCGGCGGACGCGGTCACGGCGGCGGCCACCGCGCCCTCGACCAGCGGGGCGTCGAGCAGGCGCACGTGCCCGTTGGCGCCGCCCGCCTCGAGCACGGCGCGGACGGTGAGGATCGCGCTCCCGAGGTCGCCGAGCACGACGACGCCGTCGCCGCGGTCGGCTGCCGCGATCGCTTCCGCGACGCGCTCGGCGTCGGTCCCGAGGCCGCCGTCGGGCGTGCCGCCCGCGGCTTCGATCGGCACGTCCGGGCCCGCCATCTGCCCGGCCAAGGCCGTCGTTCCGACGGCGATGTCCCGGCTGTGCGATACAACGACGATCCCGACCATACTGTCGGGCAAGTCTACACTACCGAAGGCGATTCGACAATGCCGAATCGAAGCCTATGAGCGAGCTGGATGAGGAGACCGCGAAGGCCGGCCGCCGGCGCGGCACGATCCAGTCCGTCGACCGCGCGGCGCGCATCCTCAAGGCGCTCGCCGGCGGGCCGCGCCGGCTCGGCGTGTCGCAGCTCGCCGACCAGCTCGGGCTCCCGCGCCCGACCGTCCACGGACTGCTGCAGACGCTGCAGCAGCACGGCTTCGTCGAGCAGGACCGCGACTCCGACAAGTACCAGCTCGGCCCGGGCCTGCTGCACCTCGGCTCCTCGTACCTGGACCTCAACGAGCTGCGCGCCCGCTCGCTCGTGCATGCGGAGCACCTGGCGCAGCGCGCCGGCGAGGCCGTGCGCGTGGGCGTGCTGCACGGCGCGTCGGTCGTCGTCGTCCATCACGTCTTCCGCCCCGACGCCGCCTTCCAGGTGCTCGAGGTCGGCGCGCAGCTGCCGGCGCACGCGAGCGCGCTGGGCAAGGCGATGCTCGCCTACGCGCCGGCGCACATCCTCGCCGAGCTGACCGCCGACCCGCTGCCGCGGCTGACCAACAAGACGCTCG
Source organism: uncultured Solirubrobacteraceae bacterium (assembly GCA_963736505.1). Lineage (GTDB taxonomy): Bacteria > Actinomycetota > Thermoleophilia > Solirubrobacterales > Solirubrobacteraceae > Solirubrobacter. The sequence continues at coordinate 347,184 of CAVTOZ010000008.1, read as the reverse complement.
CCGCGGCGGCGCTCGCCAAGGAGCTCGAGGCCGTCCGCGCGACCGGCTTCGCCCGCGAGAAGGACGAGGCGGTGCTGGGCGAGGCGAGCCTCGCCGCCGCGATCGCCGATCACAGCGGCCACGCGGTCGGCGCGATCGGCGTCGTGGGGGAGACGCGCCGGATCCTCCCGCGCGGCCCGGCCAAGGGCCTCCCCGAGGCGGTCGCCGAGGCGGCCCGCAACGTGTCGCGCGAGCTGGGCGCCCCGCGCGGCCTTCTAGCCTCACCGCCTACATGAAGCAGCTCGCCTACATCACCCAGGGCCACTCCGAGTACGACCCGCGCCTGCGCGAGCTGCTCGACGCCACCGGCATCGATCCCGAGGAGTTCATCGGGCTCGACTACTTCTCGCTGACGCCGTTCTTCGCGCTCGCCGGCGCCACGATCGAGCCCGACGCGCACACGCACGGCGACGACGTCCACGTCACCGGCGTCAAGGTGCTCGTGCCCGACGAGCTCGAGGCCGCGTTCCTGACGACGCTGCCGGAGATGCTCGCCGACGCCTACTCCGAGGACGAGGAGGGCGAGGGCTGAAGCAGCCCGCGCTCGACCACCACCTCGAGCGCGAGCGTCTTGTAGCCCGCGTCGTCGAACAGCACCACGACCGCGCCGTCGTCGTAGCGCTGGACGACCCCTGAGCCCCACTGCCCGTGCGCGACGCGCGTGCCGACGGCGAACGGGACGTCGGCCGGCGGCGGCCCGGTCAGGCCGTTCTCGCAGTTGTCGCAGTGCCCGCACGGCGGCGTGAACGGCTCGCCGAAGTAGGAGAGCAGGAACGCGCGCCGGCAGTCGTAGGTCTCCGCGTAGGCGCGCATCATGTCCACGCGCGAGCGATCGAACGAGCGCCGGTGCTCCTCCGCCTCGGCCGCGGCGCGCACGGCCTGCGGGCCGTGCTCGCGCGCGTTGACGCTGCCGTCGGCCTCGACGTGCAGCGCGCCCGCCTCCTCCAGGCGTGCGAGCGCGGCGGCCAGGCGCGTCTCCGACAGCTCGGCCTGCGCGCGCAGCAGCGCGGGGTCGTGCACGCCGTGCTCGACCGCGTCGAGCACGCGCGCCAGCGCGTCGACCTCGAGGTGCCCGCCGCCGGCGAAGAAGCGCCGCAGCCCGAGGTCCTCCGGGCGGTAGAAGAGGACGATCTCGCCCGGCTCGCCGTCGCGCCCGGCGCGGCCTGCCTCCTGGTAGTAGGCGTCGACGGACTCCGACACCTCGGCGTGGAAGACCCAGCGCACGTCGGGCTTGTCGATCCCCATCCCGAACGCGGTCGTGGCGACGACGACCTCGAGCGCGCCGGCGCGGAAGCGCTCGTGCACGTCGGTGCGGTCGGTGGTGTGCATGCCCGCGTGGTAGGCGCAGGCGCGCTCGCCGATCGCGGCCGCCAGCTCCTCCGCCTGCCGGCGCGTGGCGACGTAGACGATCCCCGCGCCGGGCGAGGCGGCGATCCGCTCCTGCAGCGCGCGCAGCTTGCGCAGCTCGGCGTGCTCGCCGTGGAAGCGCTCGACGCTGAAGCGCAGGTTCGGGCGGTCGAACCCGCGGATCAGCACGAACGGGTCGCGCAGGCCGAGCTTCGCCACGATCTCCTCGCGCACCGGCGGCGCCGCCGTCGCGGTCAGGGCGAGCACGGGCGGGCGCCCGAGCGCCTCCAGCGCGGCGCCGAGGTGCAGGTACTCAGGCCGGAAGTCGTGGCCCCACTCGGAGATGCAGTGGGCCTCGTCGACGACGAACAGCGAGACGTCCGAGACGGCCAGCTCGGCGAGCACCTCGGGCTTGGCGAGCTGCTCGGGCGCGAGGAAGACGAACTCGAGCGTGTGCTCGGCGAGCTCGGCCAGCGCCTGCTCGCGCTCGTGCTTGGACTGCGAGGAGTTCAGCTGCGCGGCGCCGCCGGCGGCGTGCTCGCGCAGCGCGTCGACCTGGTCGCGCTGGAGCGCGATCAGCGGCGAGACGACGACCGTCGCGCCCGGCGTCAGCAGCCCGGCGACCTGGTAGATCGCCGACTTGCCCGCGCCGGTCGACATCACCACGAGCGTGTCGCGGCCGGCCAGCGCCGACTCGATCGCCTCGCGCTGGCCGGGGCGCAGCCCCGCGAAGCCGAGCGCCTCGCGGGCGACGCGCTCGATCCTGGAGTCGTCGTCCATGCCTGCCACAGTGACAGGCCGTGTGGAGCGGTCGCACCCTGCACTTCGTCGGGATCGCCGGCGCCGGCATGAGCGGGCTGGCGCTGGTCGCGCACGCGCTCGGCGCGCGCGTGACCGGCTCCGACCGGGCGCCGTACACAGGCCCGCTGCTCGCGCTGGGCATCACGCCGGCCGTCGGGCACGCGGCTGAGAACGTCCCCGCGGGCGCGGAGGTCGTCTACTCGAGCGCGATTGCGACCGACAACCCGGAGCGGACGACCGGCGCGCCGGAGCTGCACCGCGCCGAGCTGCTCGGCGAGCTGACGCGGCTGAAGCCGACGATCGCCGTCAGCGGGACGCACGGCAAGACGACAACCTCGTCGATGCTCGTGCACGCGATGCGCGGCGCCGGGCTGGACCCGAGCTACCTGGTCGGCGGCGAGGTCCGCTCGACCGGCTCGAACGCCGGGTGGGGGAGCGGCGAGTGGCTGATCGTCGAGGCCGACGAGTCCGACCGCTCGCTGCTGAAGCTCTCGCCCACGATCGCGGTGCTGACCAACGCCGAGCTCGACCACCACACGACGTACGCATCCCAGCGCGACGTCGACGACACGTTCCGCGCCTTCCTGGCGAAGTCGCGGATCGCGGTCGTGTGGGACCGGCCGGCGGTCCGCCGGCTGGCGGCCGGGATCCCGTCCGTGCCGTTCGACGCGCGGCCGGAGCTGACCGCGGGCGGATCGCGCTTCGACCTCGACGGCCTGCTCGTCGAGCTGACCGTGCCCGGCGAGCACAACGCGCGCAATGCCGCGGCGGCGCTGATCGCGGCGGCGATCGCCGACGAGGGCGTCGACGCCGCGATCGCCGGCGGCGGCCAGCTCCCGTGGTCGGACCGCATGCGCAGCGCGGCCGCGAGCCTGCGCGACTTCGCGGGTGCCGGCCGGCGGTTCGAGCGCATCGGCACCACCGCGAGCGGCGCGCTGGTGGTCGACGACTACGCGCATCACCCGACCGAGGTCGCCGCCACGCTCGCCGCCGCGCGCACGCTCGGGATCCGCCGCGTGATCGCCGCGTTCCAACCGCACCTGTACTCACGCACGCAGCGCGAGGCGCGGCACTTCGGGCAGGCGCTGGCGGCGGCCGACCTCGCCGTGATCGTCGACGTCTACCCGGCCCGCGAGCGCGCCGAGGACTACCCCGGCGTGAGCGGCCTGCTCGTCGCCGAGGCGACCGCCGACGCGGCCGGCGGCAAGCGCGTCGCCTGGATGCGCGACCTCGCGTCCGCCCAGCGCTTCCTCGCGGGCGAGCTGCGCGACGGCGACCTCCTGCTCACGCTCGGCGCGGGCGACATCGACTCGCTCGGCCGAGGGCTCGTAGCAGGGACATAAGAAGCGGCGCCGAACCCCTGCCCCGAGGCTCCTCCCAGCCTCGTCCATCTCATGACGTTCCCCATCGCCTTCAACCTCAGGCGAGCGCGCCCGCGGACCGCGGGGCTGCTCAGGCTCGCCCTCGTCACCGTCCTGCTGGCCGCGCTCGCGGGCGGCGGGTGGCTGTGGCTGCGCGACTCGAGCCTCGTCGGCGTGACCGACGTCAAGATCGACGGCGCGACGTCGTCGGAGGCCGCCCGCGTGCGCACCGCGCTCGCGTCGGCGGCGGAGACGATGACCACCTTGCACGTCAAGCCGGCGGCGCTGGAGGCTGCCGTCGCGCCGTATTCGTCGGTCGAGTCGGTGCGTGCGACGACGGACTTCCCGCACGGGATGACGATCACCGTCGTCGAGCGGCGGCCCGTCGCGGCCTTCACGTCGGGCGACGCGCGGGTCCCGGTCACCGGCGGCGGGGTCGTGTTGCGCGGCGTCACGCCCGATCGCGACCTGCCGACCATCCGGCTGGCCAGGCCCGTGACCGGCGCGAAGGTGACCGACAAGGGCGTCCTGGGGGCGCTCGAAGTCGCCCGGACCGCGCCCGCGCAACTGCTGCACGCGGCCCAGCAGCTCTCCGTGGGGTCCCGCGGCGTGGTCGTGGAGTTGCAGAACGGACCCGAACTGGTGTTCGGGAACGGCGATCAGGCACTCGCGAAGTGGACCGCCGCGGCGCGCGTTCTGGCCGAGCCGTCGGCCGCCGGAGCGACGTACCTGGACCTCCGCGTTCCCGGTCGTGTGGCCGCAGGAGGCCTTGCTCCGGTCCCTCAGGAGACCCCCGACCCTAACGCTCAACTTAACGGTCAGAATGGCCCAACCGTCAACCCATAGTCGAGAGATTCGGGTTCTGCAACGTTCCTTGCCGAGGTTCGGTCGCGTTGACATCGGGAACGAAACCGCCGTAAGTTGCGGTATTCCGCGCCACCTCTGAGCCTGCTAAAACGCTCGACCCTAACTAGAGGCCCGGACGGACACACTCATGGAAGCCAGCGGTTATCTCGCAGTCATCAAGGTCGTCGGAGTCGGCGGCGGTGGAACCAATGCCGTGAACCGGATGATCGACGCCGGTCTGTCCGGCGTGGAGTTCATCGCGGCCAACACCGACGCGCAGGCGCTCCAGATGACGGATGCGGACCTGAAGCTGCATATCGGCTCCACGCTCACCAAGGGCCTGGGCGCCGGCGCGAACCCGCACATCGGCCAGGGCGCGGCCGCCGAGTCGCGCGACGACATCAAGGAGGCGCTCAAGGGCGCGGACATGGTGTTCGTCACGGCAGGGGAGGGCGGGGGCACCGGCACCGGCGCCGCCCCCGTGATCGCGGAGATCGCCAAGAACGAGATCGGCGCGCTCACCGTCGGCGTCGTCACGCGCCCGTTCGGCTTCGAGGGCTCCCAGCGCGGGCGCCAGGCGCAGGAGGGCATCGACCGCCTGCGCGAGATGGTCGACACGCTGATCGTGATCCCGAACGAGAAGCTGCTGGCCATCGTCGAGCGCCGGACGAGCATCCTCGACGCGTTCCGCGAGGCCGACAACGTGCTGCGCCAGGGCGTCCAGGGGATCACCGACCTGATCACGATCCCCGGCCTGATCAACCTCGACTTCGCCGACGTGCGGGCGATCATGGAGAACGCCGGCTCGGCCCTGATGGGCATCGGCACCGCGTCGGGCGAGTCGCGCGCGTCGGAGGCCGCCAAGGCGGCGATCTCCTCGCCGCTGCTGGAGGAGTCCGTCGAGGGCGCCACCGGCATCCTGCTCAACATCACCGGCGGCCGCGACCTCGGCCTGTTCGAGGTCAACGAGGCCGCCGAGCTGATCCACTCCGCCGCCGACGCGAACTCGAACATCATCTTCGGCGCCGTGATCGACGAGGGCATGGGCGACGAGATCCGCGTGACGGTGATCGCGACCGGCTTCGATCACGGCGGCGTGCGTCGCGCCCAGGAGGAGCGCTCGCGCCCGCCGCGCGACCGCGGCCCGCGGATCGACGAGCGCCAGCGCGACTCGCTCGAGATCCGGGACGACGATCTCGACATCCCTCCGTTCCTTCGCTGACGTTTTCCTAACCGAGTAGCGCCGACGCGCCGATAACCGGGTGGATGGGGACCCCGCCCACCCCGACCACCCGCTTCGCCCGCATCGCGCTCGGCATCTGCGCGGCATGGCTCGCCGTGCACGAGCTGCGCGTCGTCGCCTTCGGCGGCGTCTCGCTCGGCCCGCTCGACTCGCGCTTCGTGCATGACGTCGTGCTGCTCGTCGCCGCCATCGCGACGATCGCGCGCGGCGTGCTCGTCCGGCGCGAGCGCGTGGCGTGGCTGCTGCTCGGCGGCGCCGCGCTGGCGTGGACGTTCGGCGAGATCTACTACACGGCGGTGCTGTGGACCGAGAGCTCGCCGCCGCTGCCCTCGCCCGCCGACGCGGGCTACCTGCTCTTCCCGGTGCTCGCGCTCGCGGGCATGATCGGCCTCCTGCGTGCCCGCGCGAAGGTGTCGACGACGCTGCTCGTCGACGGCATCACGGTCGCGCTGGCCGTCGCCTCGCTGAGCGCCGCGATCGTCTTCCAGACCGTGCTCGCGCATGCCTCCGGCGACCCGCTCGCGGTCGCCACCGGGCTCGCCTACCCGCTCACCGACCTCGTGCTGCTGGCCGTCGGCGTCGGCGCGCTGGCCGGCGTCGGCTGGCGCCTGGACCGCACGTGGGCGCTGATCGCCGGCGGCGTCCTGCTCTTCTGGTTCGCGGACTCGATGTACCTCGTGCGCACGGCGGCCGGCACCTATGAGGCCGGCGGCTGGTTCGACGCCGGCTGGTGGGGCGCGCTGCTGGCGATCGCGTACGCCGCCTGGCGGCCGGCGCCCGTCGACGACGCGCGGCGTGTGCCCGACGACTCGCTGCGCCTGATCGCGGCCCCGCTCGCCGCGGGCGCGATCGGCGTCGAGCTGCTCGTCTACGGCTGCGCGGGCTCGCTCAACGCGCTCGCCGTCGGGCTCGCCGCCGCCACGCTCGTCGCGGTCATGATCCGGCTCACGCTGACGTTCCGCCAGAACGTCGCGATGCTGCGCGCCTCGCGCGGCGAGGCGCTGACCGACGCGCTCACGGGGCTCGGCAACCGGCGCGCGCTCACGCGCGACCTGGCTGCGGTCGAGGACGGTACGCCGCTCGTGCTCGCGCTGTTCGACCTCGACGGCTTCAAGACCTACAACGACTCCTACGGCCATCCCGCCGGCGATCTGCTGCTGACCCGGCTGGGAGCGAACCTGTGCGCCTACTTCGGCGAGCGCGGGCGCGTCTTCCGGATGGGCGGCGACGAGTTCTGCGTGCTGTTCGAGCCGTTCGGCCGGGATGTCGCGACGCTGCTCGACGGCGCCGCGATGGCGCTCTCCGAGCAGGGCGAGGGCTTCTTCGTCGGCTGCTCCTACGGCGCCGTCACGCTGCCGACCGAGGCCGCCGACGGCGCCGAGGCGCTGAAGATCGCCGACCAGCGCATGTACGCCCAGAAGCACACCGGCCGCCGCTCGGCCTCGCGCCAGAGCAAGGACGTGCTGCTGCGCGCGCTGTCGGAGCGCAGCCCGGAGCTGGGCGGCCACGGCAACGTCGTCGCCGCGCTCGCCGAGGCGACCGCGCGCCGGCTCGGACTCAGCCGCGACGAACTGGAGACCATCCGCCACGCCGGCGAGCTGCATGACGTCGGCAAGGTCGCGATCCCGGACGACATCCTGCTCAAGGCCGGGCCGCTGACCGAGGAGGAGTGGAGCTTCATCCGCCGCCACCCGGTCGCGGGCGAGCGCATCATCGCCGCCGCGCCCGACCTGGGCGCGGTCGCGAAGCTCGTGCGCTCCAGCCACGAGCGCTGGGACGGCCACGGCTACCCGGACGCGCTCGGCGGCGACGACATCCCGCTCGGCTCGCGCATCATCGCCGTGGCCGACGCGTTCGACGCGATGACCGCGGGGCGCTCGTACCGCGCCGCGATCTCGCAGGAGGACGCGATCGCGGAGCTGCGCGACTGCGCCGGAAGCCAGTTCGACGCGGTCGTCGTCGAGGCGTTCTGCGGCGCCCTGGCCGAGACGGCGATCGCACTCTGAAAGAGTCGCATCGCCCAGAGGGCGATGCTTCGGCGAGTTCGACCATCGCGGTCCGTGGGAGGAGCGCCCCGCGAACTCGCTGGCGCCGTGGCGCCATCATGCGTCGCGATGCTTCGCGTCCTGATCGCAGGGGTGACCGGCTGGACCGGCGCACCGCTCGCGCGCGCCGTCGCGGCCGCGCCCGACCTCGAGCTGGCCGGCGGCGTCGCGCGCCGCGCCGCCGACTTCGCGTCCGTCGAGGAGGCGCTCGCCGCCGTGCCGGTGGACGTCGTCGTCGACTACACCGGCGCCGCCGCCGTGCGCGCGAACGTCGACGCCGCGCTGGCCGCGGGCGCGCACGTCGTCGTCGGCTCGTCCGGGCTGTCGGAGATCGACTACGCGGAGATCGACGCGGCCGCCCGCGCGGCCGGCCGCGGCGTCGTCGCCGCCGGGAACTTCTCCGTGCTCGCCGCCACCCTGTTGCACGCGGCGAGCGTGGCGGCGCGGCACGTCTCGCACTGGGAGGTGATCGACTACGCCTCGGCCGGCAAGCCGGACGCGCCGTCGGGCACCTCGCGCGAGCTCGCCGAGCGGCTCGGCGCGGCCGCGCCGGCCGACCACGACGCCGACCTGATCGGCCCGCCCGAAGCGCGCGGCGCGGCGGTCGCCGGCACGCGCATCCACTCGGTGCGGCTGCCGGGCTACGCGCTCTCGACCGACGTCATCCTCGCCACGGCCGGCGAGCGGTTGGTCATCCGCCACGAGGCGGGCGCGTCCGCCGAGCCCTACATCGCGGGCACGCTGCTCGCGATCCGCCGCGTCCCCGAGGTCACCGGCGTCCTGCGCGGCCTGGACCGCCTGCTGTTCTGAGCGAAATCTCAGGGTCGCGTGCCGATTGTCGTGCGCGCGGCCTGCCCGGATAGTCCTCGGCGTGCGCCTCAGCCACCCGGATCGCCACCGCCTCGATCCGGAGGATGAGCGCAACGAGCGGGCGGTTGCGCCTGTCAGGCCGGCTCTCGGCGCCGATGCCGTGCTGCGGTTGCAATCGCAGTTGGGCAATCACGCCGTGAGCCGGCTGCTCGCTCGCTCCGAGGAGCAGGCCGGCGCCAAGGAGTCCGTCGCCACGCTCGCGGGGATCGGCCAGTTCCCCGTGAGCTCGTTCCAGCTCAACGGCAACAACACGCTCTCGCTCACCCTCGACGCCGGCAACGCCGCCCAGCGCCTGTTCCGCGCGTCCTCGACGGGCGAGCCGATCGCATCGGCCACGATCGCCTCGGCCGGCCACGTCATCACGCTCACCGACGCCCTCGTCACGAGCTTCCAGCAGTCCAACGACCGCGGCGGACCCCCGCTCACGACCGTCGAGCTCACCGGGACGTCGCTCGACGTCAAGTAGCGCTCGAGCGCCAACGCGCCAGCTAGAACTCCTCTAGGGTGAACCTTTCCTGCGTGGCGCTATAGCGTCGCAGAGGGCGAGACGAGCGAGGGGAGCCGGGCGTTGTCCAGGGTGTCGAGTCGGGGTGTGGCGACGGTGCTGGCCGCGTTCGCCTTCGCCCTGGTCGCGCCGATCGCGAGCCATGCCGGGACGTACGTCGTGAACTCGTGCGCGCTGCCGGACGGGTCGCCCGCGCCGACCGACGGCTGGACGTTCCAATGGAATGAGGTCGGGATCTCGTCCTGGGGCTCGACGTGCCTGAGCGCCTCGGCGCCCGAGCGCGCGCTGAAGGCGTGGATCAACGGCGCGGCTCCCGCCGGCACCTACGCTCGCTGGACGTTCACCGCGCCGGCGAACACGACGCTGCAGGGCTATGTCCTCTATCGCCACGAGCTCGCCAGCGGCGGGAACGGGACCGACCGGGACGTCCTGTACTTCGACGACGCGCACGGCACGACCCCTCAAGACGGGTGCCTCGTCACGGTGCAGGGATGCACCGAGCGCGGGAGCGCTGACCCGAGCGCGAGGTTGTCGCCCGCGAACGCCCTCGCGCACGACGGCCTGTCGCTGCACACGGTCACGGTCTCGGCGGGCTGCGACGTCCGCGTCCCACCGGCGACGTCATGCCCTCCCGGTCCTGGCGGGGTGGTGTCGATCTACGCCGCCCGGATGCGCCTGCTGGACGCGCTCGCACCCACCTTTGACGCGGCGCCGCGCGGCACGCTGGTCGAGGCGGCGGAGCCGGTCGACAAGGTCCAGACGGTCTCGGTCAGCGCCCACGACGCGGGCGGCGGGCTCCGGCGGGCGGCCCTGGTCGTCGACGGCGAGCCCGTCGTGTGGGCGAAGCCGGACGCCGACGCGCCGACGTGCTCGGAGCCGTATGTCGCCGCGGTGCCGTGCCCGCTCGCCGGCAGCTTCACGATCGCGTTCGACACGCGAGCGATCGCCAACGGGCCGCACCGCGTCAAGCTGGTCGTCGGGGACGCGGCGGGCAACAGCGCGACCACGGCGGAGTCGAACGTGACGGTCAAGAACCTCGGCGCGCCGAACGGCGCGGGAGCGACTCGGCTCGCCGCGCTGACGGTGCGCGTCGCCGGGTCTCGGGCGGCCGCGCCGCTGCAGGCGCGTGTGGCCTTCGGTCACTCGGCTCGCCTGACGGGCAAGCTCGTCGATGCCGCCGGCGCGCCGATCGCCGGTGCCGGGCTGGAGGTCGCCTACCGAGTGCTTCGCCCGGGCTCGCCCTGGCACTCGCAAGGACCCATCACGACCGACGCGCAGGGCGCCTGGAGCCTGATCGTGCCGCGCGGATCCTCGCGCGAGGTGCGCATCGGCTATCGCGCGTTCTCCTACGACGAGACGGTCAGCCGCGAGTTGGTGGCGCGCGTCGACGTCACCGCGCAGGTGCGCCTGTCGGTGACGCCGCGCCACGTCGGACGGCACGGGACGATCCGCTTCCGCGGCCGGCTGGGCGGAGGCCCTGGGCAGGCGGACACGCAGGTCGCGCTATACGCCGTCGATGCGCGCGGCCGCTCGCGCGTGCCGGTCGCCGTGCTGCCGTGCGACGAGAACGGAAGGTTCACGTGGGCGTACCGCTTCTCGCGAACGCCCGGTCCCACGACGTACCGATTCGAAGCCGTGTTGCGCCGGCAGGCGGGATATCCGTACTCAGCCGCTCAGTCACCGCGAGTGGCGGTGCGCGTCGGGTGAGCCGTCAGCGCACGCGGACCGTGACCGACGGCGAGTAGCCGAGGTCGTACGGGAAGACCGCCTCGCGGCGGATGCGCAGGCGGACCGGGTAGCGGCCCGGGTTGCCCCGGAAGCGGGCGACGGCGTGCCAGCCCGCGGCGGTGGCCCGGGTGGTGGCGACCGTCGTCCAGTGGCCGTGGGAGGCGGCCTGGAGGTCGACGAGCTTGCCTCCAGCGGGCAGGCTGGCGCCGAGCGCTCCGAGGCGGCCGCTGAAGCGCACGGACGCCGCGCCGGTGACGAGCACGTCGGCCGCGTGGATCGTCGCGCTGGCCGGGACGCGCAGCGACGCGGCCCGGATGCGGTGCAACAGGCTGCCGGTGCCGGCGTAGCTGATCACGAGGTTGCGGCTCGGACCCGCGGGGACCGGGATCGAGAAGCGCCCGGCGCCGTCGGTGACGGCGGTCGCGAACGGCGCGGGCACCGAGCCGGTGCGCCGCAGCTGGCTCGTGACCGTCAAGGTCTGGCCGGCGAGCACGTCGCCGTCGGCCGTGGTCAGCCGGCCGGTGAGGGCGGCCGCCTTGCCGTAGGGGACGTTCGCGCGACCCGCGCGCACCTTCCTCGTGCGCGTGCCGACGCGCACGTCGAGGCTCATCGAGGTCGCGACCTGGGCGGCGAAGTTGCCCGCGTAGTCGGTCGCCGAAAGCCGGATGCCGACGGTGCCGCGCTTCGGCAGCGTCGCCGTCATACGCCCGTTGCGCACCGTCGTCTTGAGCGCGACGTACGGCTTCGTCCGGCCCGTGCGCACCTCGATCAGCCCGCCGCGGACGCCGGACGCCGGGTCGGAGACCGTGGCGCGCACGGTGCGGCCGCTGAGCGGGAGCAGGTCGAGCGCCGGAGGCGTGCTGTCGACGTTCACCGTCTGCGCGCTCTTGGTCACGTTGCCGGCGGCGTCCTCGGCGATCGTGGCGATCGTGTGCGGCCCGTCGGCGACCCCGGCCAGGTCGAACGTGGTCCGCGCGGGGATCGCGCACGGCGCGGCGAGCCGGTAGTCGCACTCGAACGTCGCGCTCGTGCGCTCCGCACCGTCGACGAGCACCTTCAGCGACTTGATGCCCGAGGAATCCGTCCCGCCCGCGGTCACCACGTCCGTGCCGCGGCGCCAGGCGGCGCCGGCGTCGGTCCCGGCGTCGGGCGCGACCGGGTCGTCGACGGTCACGCGCGCGCCCTGGAGGTCGATGCCGGCGTTGGAGGCGGCGTCGGCGCCGGCGGTGAAGCACAGTGCGGCCGGAGCGCCCGCACACTGGATGCCCCACGAGACGATCGGCTCGCCGATGTCCGTATACGTTACGAGGCTGGCCGGCGAGAAGCCCGGCATCCCGGTGTGGCAATAGAGCGGGTAGGTGGCCGTCGTGCCCGAGCAGTAGTCGGGGCCGCTGGGAGTGCCGATGATCGTCGGGCCTCCGGCGACCGCTCCGGCGCGCGCGATCGACACCCACGAGTTGCTCTCGTCCGGCGCGGTCGCCGCGTCGTTCTGGCTCACGCGCGAAGACGTGTAGCGCCAGATCTGGACCGTCTTCACAGTGGTGCCCGCGGGAGCCTGGAAGGTCCATCCGGCGCCGTCGTCCGTCTTGACGGTGCGCTTGACCAGCGACGCGTGCAGGTTGACCCCGTTCGGACCGCCGCAGGCGTCCGGCGCCGGAGACGTCTGGAACGCCGCGGCGTCAGGGGCCGCCTTCCCCGAGCTGTTGTACGGCTCCACCGTCCACGAGCCGTTGACGCCGTTCGCGCCGGGCGCATTGCACGCGACCACGTCGTACGTCCCGGCGCGGGCGGCGACGGGGGTCATGAGAAGCACGACGGCGGCAACGACCGCCGGCAATGCGACATCCTTGCGCATTCCGGCAAACACCCGACGGCCAGCATAGTGGAGCGTCGGGGCCCCCGCCAGTCGCGCTAGGGTCCCGACCCCATGGCCACCGCCGACACGCTCAAGCGCACTCCGCTGCACGACAGACATGTCGCCGCGGGCGCGAAGCTGGTCCCGTTCGCCGGCTGGGAGATGCCCGTCCAGTACGCCGGCATCCGCTCCGAGCACCTCGCCGTGCGCGAGCACGCGGGCATCTTCGACGTCTCGCACATGGGCGAGATCGAGACCGCCGGACCGGGCGCCGAGGCCTTCCTGCAGCGGATCCTGTCCAACGACGTGACGAAGATCGCCGAGGGCGGCGCGCAGTACTCCGTCCTCTGCAAGGAGGACGGGGGCGTCCTGGACGACCTGTTCTCCTACCGCCTCGCTCACGATCGCTTCCTCACCGTCACCAATGCCGCCAACCACGAGAAGGACCTCGCGTGGTTCCAGCGCCACGCCGAGGGCTTCGACGTCACCCTGCGCGACCGCCTGCACGACTACGCGATGCTCGCCGTCCAGGGTCCTGCCGCGCGCGGCATCGTCGCAGGCCTGGCCGACGGGGAGCTTCCCAAGCGCTTCCGCACCGCGACGCTGACCGTCGCGGGCGCCCCGGACGTGCTCGTGTGCGGCACCGGCTACACCGGCGAGGACGGCGTCGAGCTGCTGCTCGCGGGCGACCAGGCCGGCAAGGTGTGGGACGCCGTGATCGCCGCGGGCGCGACGCCCGTCGGCCTCGCCGCGCGCGACACGCTGCGGCTGGAGGTCTGCTTCCACCTCTACGGCAACGACCTGATGGAGTCGCGCGGGCCGATCGAGGCGGGCCTCGGCTGGTGCTGCAAGGAGGACACCGGCTTCATCGGGTCCGAGGCGGTGCGTGCGGTGCGCGAGGCCGGCCCGAAGGAGAAGCTCGCCCCGTTCGTCCTCATCGGCCCCGGCATCCCGCGCCAGGGCAACCCGGTGGAAGGCGGCGGCGAGGTCACCTCCGGCACGCTCTCACCCAGCCTGAACGTCGGCATCGGCATGGCGTACCTGCCGCCGCACAAGACCGAGCCGGGCACGAAGATCGAGATCGACGTCCGCGGCAAGGCGCGCCCCGCCGAGGTGCGTTCCAAGCCCCTGTACACGAAGGAGACCTGAACCGTGGCCGAGGCGAGCTACCCCGACGACCTCAAGTACCACCAGGAGCACGACTGGGCGCGCGTCGACGGCGACGTCGCCACGCTCGGCATCACCTGGTACGCGCAGGATCAGCTTGGCGAGGTCGTGTTCTTCGACCCGCCGGCCGTCGGCAAGACCATCACCAAGGACGACGCGTACGCCGAGGTCGAGTCCGTCAAGGCCGTGTCCGACGTGATCGCGCCCGTGAGCGGCGAGATCGTCGAGGTCAACGAGGCGCTCAAGGACGCGCCGGAGCAGATCAACGAGGACCCCTACGGCGAGGGCTGGCTGGTCAAGGTCCGGCTCACCGAGCCGTCGGAGCTCGACTCGCTGATGGACTCCGAGAGCTACCAGAGCCACCTGTCCTAAAGTCAAGGGCGTGAGCCGCTACACGTCCGCGACGGACGCCGACCGGGCGGAGATGCTCGCCGCGATCGGCGTCGAGACCATCGACGACCTGTTCGCCGAGATCCCCGAAGGAGTGCGCCTGGGTCGTGCGCTCGACCTTCCCGCCGGCAAGCCCGAGCAGGAGGTCTACGCCTACCTGCGCGACCTTGCCGCGCGCAACGTGTCGACCGAGGACGAGATCTCGTTCCTCGGCGCCGGCATGTACGACCACTACGTGCCTTCGCTGATCGACTCGATCATCACGCGCTCGGAGTTCCTGACGCCGTACACGCCGTACCAGCCCGAGATCTCGCAGGGCGGGCTGCAGGTGATGTTCGAGTACCAGACGGCGATCAGCGAGCTGACCGGGCTTCCCGTGTCCAACGCGTCCGTCTACGAGGGGCCGAGCGCGGTCGCCGCGGCGGGCTGGCTGGCTCACGGGCACAACGGCAGGTCACGCTTCCTGGTGAGCGGCGCGCTGCACCCGCATTCGCGCGAGACGCTCGAGACGACCTCCGCCGGCTGGGGCACGACCGTCGAGGAGATCCCGCTCGCCGACGGCGTGACGGACCTCGACGCGTTGCGCGACGCGATCGACGACGACGTCGCCGCCGTGTTCCTCGCGCAGCCGAACTTCCTCGGCGCGATCGAGGACCTCGAGGCGCTGTCGCCGGTGGCACGCTCGACGGGCGCGCTGCTGGTCGTGCAGTGCGACCCGCTCACGCTCGGCGTGCTTCGCCCGCCCGGCGACTTCGACGTCGACGTCGCGGTCGGCGAGGGCCAGACGCTCGGCAACCGGCTCGACTACGGCGGGCCGTCGTTCGGCTTCTTCGCCGCCCAGCAGGCGTACATCCGGCGCATGCCGGGGCGGATCGCGGGCGAGACCAAGGACGTCGACGGCCGGCGCGGGTTCGTGCTCACGCTGCAGACGCGCGAGCAGCACATCCGGCGCGAGAAGGCGACGCACAACATCTGCACGGCGCAGGCGCTGAACGCGCTCGCGGGGATGATCTACCTGAGCTGGCTCGGACGCGAGGGCATCCGCGAGCTCGGCGAGCTTCTGGTGGCCCGGACGCACTACGCGCGCGAGACGCTGACGGCGCTGGACGGCGTGAGCGCGCTGCACGACCAGCCGGTCGTGCGCGAGTTCGCGGTCACGCTCGACGCGCCGGTGCGCGGCGTGATCGAGCGCTGCGCCGCCGAGGGCGTCAACCCCGGCTACCCGCTGCCCGACAACGGCCTGCTGGTCGCGATCACCGAGCAGCGCTCGAAGGCCGACATCGACCGGCTCGCCTCGGTGCTCGGAGCCGCCGTCGCGGCGGAGCGTCAGGCAACGGTGGCGTCGCGATGACAATCGGTTCGACACAGCCGCCGAGGGAGACGAGCGCATGCGGAGCAGTCGCATGACGGTCTCGAACAACCAGCTCCACGGCGATCCCGGCATCGACGTGCACTCGCACCCGAACCGCTCCGCGATCCTCGAGACCGAGATGCAGCGCGACCACGCGACGACGATCTACGAGAAGTCCAAGCCGGGCCGGCGCGCGTACGTGGGGCCTGAGCTCGACGTGCCGGCGCATTCGCTGCCGGAGCGCTTCCAGCGCGTCGACGGTCCCAAGCTGCCGGAGATCGCCGAGCCCGAGATCGTCCGCCACTACAACCGGCTGTCGAAGCGCAACTTCGATCTCGACACCGGCTTCTACCCGCTCGGATCGTGCACGATGAAGCACAACCCGAAGCTGCACGAGCGCGTCGCGGCGCTGCCCGGCAATGCCCGGCTGCACCCGCTGCAGTCGCCCGAGCGCGCGCAGGGTGCGCTGCAGCTGATGCACGAGCTCCAGGGCGCGCTCGGCGAGATCGCGGGCCTGCCGCACGTCTCGCTGCAGCCGTCCGCGGGCTCGCACGGCGAGCTCGCCGGCGTGCTGCTGACGCGCGCCTACCACGAGGACCGCGGCGAGACGCGCACGAAGATCCTCACACCCGACACGGCGCACGGGACGAACCCGGCGACGGTGACGATGGGCGGCTACGAGGTCGTCAAGGTCGGCACGAACGAGCGCGGCGGCGTCGACCTCGACGACCTGCGCGCGAAGGCGACCGAGGACGTCGCGTGCCTGATGCTCACGAACCCGAGCACGCTCGGACTGTTCGAAGAGGACATCACCGAGATCGCCAAGATCGTGCACGACATCGGCGCGACGCTGTACTACGACGGCGCGAACCTCAACGCAGTCATGGGCCGCACGCGCCCGGGCGACATGGGCTTCGACATCGTGCACTTCAACCTGCACAAGACGTTCACGCAGCCGCACGGCGGCGGCGGCCCGGGCGCCGGCCCGATCGCCGTGTCGGACCGGATGGAGCCGTACATCGCGCGGCCGCAGGTGGTGCGGCGCGACGACGGCACGTTCGACCTCGACTACGACCGGCCGAAGTCGATCGGGCGCCTGCGCGGGTTCCAGGGCAACTACGGCGTCTTCGTGCGCTCCTACGCCTACATCCTCTCGCTCGGCTACGACGGGCTGCAGGAGGCGTCCGAGACCGCGGTCCTGAACGCCAACTACCTGCTCGCCAAGCTGAAGGAGAACGGCGCCACCAAGCACCTGGCTCCCGCCTACGACCGCCTGTGCATGCACGAGTTCGTGCTCTCCGGCGCGCCGATGAAGAAGGAGCTCGGGCTGCGCACGCTCGACCTCGCCAAGCGCCTGCTCGACTACTCGTTCCACCCGCCGACGGTCTACTTCCCGCTGCTCGTGGACGAGGCGCTGCTGGTCGAGCCGACCGAGACCGAGACCAAGGAGACGCTCGACGCGTTCGCCGACGCCGTCGCGGACATCCTCCGCGAAGGCGCCGAGGACCCGGAGATCGCCCGCAACGCCCCGTACCAGACGCCGGTCCGCCGGCTCGACGAGGCCGGCGCGGCCAAGCGCCCGGTGATCCGCCAGCCGCTCTAGTCCTTCAGGGAAGCAAGCGCGACGCGAGAGGGAACTGGCACCTGCAGTAGCGTTTGCCGGATGGCACCGCACGACCATCTCGACAAGACCCGCGAGGTCTTCGTGACCACGCCCACGAAGCAGCTGCCGATCTGGGCGGTGGTGGTCGACGGGGAACCGTACGTGCGCTCCTACCACGGCCCGAGCGGGGCGTGGTACCGGCGGGCGCTGCGCGAGGGGCGGGTCGTGATCGACGGCGAGACGTACGGGATCGAGCCGATCGACGACGCCGCGCTCGACGAGCGCGTGTCCGACGCGTTCCGGGCCAAGTACGGCGAGCTGTCGCCGGACGCGACGGCCGGGATGGTCAGTCCGGAGGTCGCCGCGACGACGCTTCGCTTGACCGCGCCGTAGGTCGAACGTCAACTGCGCGGGTGAGGCAGGCGAGGTTCCCAGAACCGATCGCCGGGGGGTGCGCTACGAAAGCGTCCTCACAGGACGCTTTCGTCGACCCACCCCCCTCGCGAACCGCGAGGCAATCTGACTTACTCCCTTACCTGCGCAGTTGTTGAGCCCGTAGAGCGCGGACGTCGATCTCGCCCCCGCAGACCGGCCCCCCGCGCCAGGTCACCGTCAGCTGCGTCGTCTCATCCGGCGGCGTCACGTCAAAGCGAGACGGAGTCGGGCAGCCGGACGTGTTCGACGGGATGGCCGACCAGCGCAGATCGCTCACCGCCGCGCCGCCCGGCCGCAGGGTCACGGTCGTCACGGGCACGCCGCTCACGCGCACGACGCGCGTCTTGATCCCCGCGAGCCTGCCGCCGACGTACCCGCGCAGCGTGCACGACCGCGACGACGTGTTGACGAGCACGAGCGGGGCGAAGCGCGAGCCGGCGCCCGCGTCGATGCGGCCGAGGTGACCCGCGAGGCCCGCGGTGTGGCAGCGCGCGAGCGACGACCGCGCGGAGGCGGGCGCGGCGACGACGCCCGCGCAGACGGCGGCGAAGATCACGGCCACGCGGATGGGCGGCATCGGCGCAAGCGTATTCGGCGTCAATCCGCCGAGACGTCCCGCCGTCAACCCGCCGCGACGCCCTCCACGGCCGAGAGCCGAATCGCCGTCAATCGCCCGTGACGCGCGGTCTCCGATCCAGCGCACCGTTTTTCGGCAGCGCCGAGAACCGGGGAACGCTCCGTGACCACTAGTCCACGTAGGGAGGACACCCATGTCCAGGATCCGAACGGCCGCCACCGCGGCCGCGATCGTCTGCGGCCTGATGCTGCTGCCGAGCGTCGCGAGCGCGCAGGATGCCAAGCCGCTCACCCAGAAGGTCGCCGTCACCGGCACGAAGGGCTTCACCGGGACGTACACGATCGACCGCTTCATCGCCAAGGGCGGCAAGCTGTACTCCGTCGGCACGCTCACCGGCAAGCTCAAGGGCAAGAAGGTGACGAAGACCGGCGTCCGCATGCCCGCCGGCGTCCCGACCACCGGCCGGGGCGCCCAGGTCCCGCCGATCGCCGGCGCGTGCCAGGTGCTCAACCTCGTGCTCGGGCCGATCAACATCAACCTGCTCGGCGTGTCGGTGCGCACGAACCAGATCAACCTGCGCATCGACGCCGTCCCCGGCGCCGGGAACCTGCTCGGCAACCTGCTGTGCGGGATCACGAACATCCTCAACCCGGCGACCACGCCGCTGTCGCAGCTCGCGCAGATCCTCAGCGCGCTGACCGCACTGTCGCCGGCCGCCCCCGCCTAGGCGGATTCGAACCGTCGCGGGGCCGGGTCCGCCCGGCCCCGCGGGGTACCCTGATCCGCACTTCCATGCGGATCTTCTCCGGCATCCAGCCCACCGGGCGCAAGCACCTCGGCAACTACATCGGCGCGATCCTCCAGTACGTGGAGGGTCAGGACCGCGGCGACCCGGCGATCTACTGCATCGTCGACCTGCACGCCACGACCGTCAACTACGACCCGGTCGACCTGCGACAACGCTCGCGCGACACGGCGGCGCTGCTCGTCGCCGCCGGGCTGGACCCGGAGCGCTGCGTCCTGTTCCGGCAGGGCGACGTGCCGGAGCACACCGAGCTGACGTGGCTGCTCTCGAGCGTCACGCCGCTCGGCTCGCTCAACCGCATGCACCAGTTCCGCGACAAGTCGGTCGCGCAGCGCGAGCGGGTCTCCGCAGGACTGCTGTTCTACCCGGTCCTGATGGCCGCCGACGTGCTCGCCTACCGCGCGCACGAGGTGCCGGTGGGAGAGGACCAGCGCGAGCACATCGAGCTGATGCGCGACGTCGCGGAGAACTTCAACCGGCGCTTCGGCGAGACGCTGATCGTGCCCGAGGGCAACATCCCGACGGTCGGCGCCCGCGTGCGCGACCTGCAGGAGCCCGACCGGAAGATGTCGACGACCGGCGGCACGCCGAAGGGCACCGTCTTCGTCGACGAGGAGCCGGACAGCCTGATCAAGAAGTTCAAGAGCGCGCAGACCGACTCCGGGCGCGAGATCGTGCGCGGCGACGACAAGCCCGGCATCACGAACCTGATCGAGATCCTCGCGATCGTGCGCGGGACGGCGCCCGCCGCGATCGAGCACGACTTCGAGGGCGCAGGCTACGGCGACTTCAAGTCGGCGGTCGGCGAGGAGGTCGCGGAGTGGCTGCGCCCTGTGCGGGAGCGCTACGCGGACCTTCGTCAGGACGAGGCCGCGATCGAGGAGATCCTCGCCACCGGCGCCGAGAAGGCGCAGGCGCTGGCCGCCCCGGTCGTCCGCGACGTGCGCGAGAAGATGGGCGTCGGTCCTTCCGTCGGGGGCGACGCCTAGCCTGCGAGGCACGTGCCCGTGACCCGGATCGCCGATCTCGAGCTGGACCTGGACGTCTTCGCGGGCCCGTTCGACCTGCTGCTCTCGCTCGTCCTGCGCGAGGAGCTGGACCTGCTCGAGGTCGATCTCGCGGAGGTGGTGGTCTCCTACCTCGACCACCTGGAGTCGACCGAGGCGCTTGACCTGGAGGCCGCGACCGAGTTCCTGGTGCTGATCGCGGCGCTGCTGGAGCTCAAGTCGCGCCTGATGCTCCCCGGCGAGGAGGTCGAGGACCTCGACGAGCTCGAACCCGCCGAGGCGGCCGAGGAGCTCGTGGAGCGGATGCTGCAGTACATCCGCTTCCGCGCGGCCGGCGAGCACCTGGCCGGCCGCCAGTCGCACAACCAGGGCTACCTGCTGCGCTCGGCGCCGCTGCCGGAGGCGCTGCGCCGCGTCCCCGTCACCGGCGCCACCGTCAGCTACGACCCCGCCGTCCTCGGCGCCGCGCTTGGCGATCTGCTGCGCACGCCGCCGCCGATCGACCTGACGCACATGGCCCAGGTGCGCGTGTCGGTCGCGGAGCGGCTCTCGGTCCTGCGCGCGCTGCTGCGCCGCGGCCGCTTCTCGTTCGACGAGGCCGTCAAGGACGCCGACGTCGGCACCGTATGCGTGACGCTGTGGGCGCTGCTGGAGCTCTACAAGCGCGGCGAGGCCGGCTGGGAGCAGGCGGAGCCGTTCGGGCCGATCACGGTGGTCTCGGAGACCCCGGCCGTGAAGGCCGTCGCATGACGCTCGCCGCCCACGTCGAGGCGCTGCTGTTCCTCGCGCCCGAGCCCGTCTCGGTCGAGGAGCTCGCCGACGCGCTGCAGACCGGCGAGGACGCCGTGACGGCCGCGCTGGAGGAGCTCCAGCAGACGCTCGAGGGCCGCGGGCTCGTGCTGCGGCGGCTGGCCGGCGGCTTCGCCCTTGCCTCGCACCCGGACGCCGAGGAGGCCGCGCGCCGCCTGCTCGCCCGCCCGCGCACGCCGGCGCTCACGCCCGCGCAGGCCGAGACGCTGGCGATCGTCTCCTACCTGCAGCCCGTCAGCCGCCCCGAGGTCGCCCGCATCCGCGGCGTCGCCAGCGAGTCCGCCACCGCGGCGCTGACCGACCGCGGCCTGATCGAGGAGGCGGGGCGCAGCCAGTTCGGCGCCGTCCTGTACCGCACGACGCCGCTGTTCCTGAAGCTCTTCGGGCTCGACTCGCCGGAGTCGCTGCCGGACATCGCCCAGTGGGATCCCAGCCCGGAGGAAGCGACCGCGCTGCGCGACCGCCTGCTGCGCGCCGGCGAGGCCCGCGGCGAAGCCGCCGCCCATTAGGCGGGCACGCGCGTCTTGACGAGCGAGACGCCGACGGCGGCCCCGAGCGTCGCCACGATCGCGCCGAGCGAGACGCCCGGCGGGATGTGGACCCAGTCCTCGATCAGCATCTTCACGCCGACGAACACGAGCAGCGCGCCAAGGCCGAAGTGCAGATACTCGAAGCGCTGCGCGGCGCCGTCGAGCAGGAAGTAGAGCGCGCGCAGGCCGAGCAGCGCGAACGCGTTGGCGGCGAACACGAGGAACGTCTCGGTGGTGATCGCGAGCACGGCGGGGATCGAGTCGATCGCGAAGACGGCGTCGGCGATCGCGACGGCGAGCAGCGCCGGCAGCAGCGGCGGCAGCGCCTTGCGGGCACGCAGCCAGGTCACCACCCGGCTCCCGGCGAAGCCCTCGCCGTCGTCGCCCGCGAGCGCGATCCGCACGCCCGTCACCACCAGCAGCGCGCCCATCGCGTACAGCGCCGGGTGGAACGCCTCCAGCAGCGCGACGCCGGCGACGATGAAGACCGCGCGCAGGACCAGCGCGCCGACGATGCCGAACGTGAGCACGTCGGCCTTCAGCGCCGGCGGCACCGCGAACGTCGTCAGCAGCACCGCGATCACGAACACGTTGTCGAGCGAGAGCGCCTTCTCGAGCAGGAAGCCTGCCCAGTAGTCGCCGGCCGCGGCGCCGCCGAGCGTGACGAGCACGACGAGCCCGAAGACGATCCCGACCGCCAGCCACAGCACGCTCCAGCCGGCCGCCTCGCGCAGCGAGATGCGGTCGGCGTGGCGGTGCGCGAAGAACAGGTCGACGACGAGCAGGGCGCCGATCGCGCCGATCAGCGCGATCCAGGCGAAGACAGAGACGTGCATGGTTCCTCCGAACGGTCGGGTTGGCGTTCGAAGGTGTCTCCCGCCGCGCGGGGCGGACGTTGCCGGGCCCGTTTCGGACCGTCCTGACGGCAGCGCCACTCAAGGGATACTCCCCTTCACAGCGAACCGTAGCGGCGATGACGGTCGAGTGGGCCGAAACTTAGGTCCCGATGAGGAGTTGGACGGTCGTGCGCACGCTTATCGCCGCAGGTTCGGTCCTGCTCGCCCTCGCCACCGCCAGGCCCGCCGCGGCGGCCTCGATATCGGCCTACCCGGCGCCCGGGACGCCCTACGCGATGCCCGCGACGCAGATCAGCCTGCGCGGCGCGCCGCCGGCGGCGCTCGGCACGGTCACCGTGACCGGCTCGCGCAGCGGCAAGCACGCCGGCACGCTGAAGGCGCACTCCGACGGCCAGGGCGCGAGCTTCGTGCCGTCGAAGCCGTTCACTCCCGGCGAGCGCGTGACGGTCCAGACGGGTCTTGACATCGTCGGCGCCAAGAACGGCGACTTCGCGATCACGATCGGCCGGCCGACGACCCACGGCCCGCGCATGGGCGAGGCGCCCGCGGTCGGCCGCGGCACGATCCAGACCTACGCGACCGAGCCCGACTGGCAGCCGCCGTCGGTCACGGTCATGACGGCCAAGCCCGGCCGCGCGCCCGGCCTGATCTTCATCGCGCCGAAGGGCGGCCGCGGCCAGGACGGCCCGATGATCATCAACGACGCCGGCCAGCTCGTCTGGTTCAAGCCGGTCGGCGACGGCGACCTCGCGGCCGACTTCCGCGTGCAGACCTACCAGGGCCAGCCTGTGCTGACGTGGTGGCAGGGCAAGCTGTTCACCGGCGACGGCACCGGCGCCGGCGTGATCTACGACACGAGCTACCGCCAGATCGCCACCGTGCACGCCGGCAACGGCTACCCGTTCGACCTGCACGAGTTCACCGTCACGCCGCGCGGCACGGCGCTGATCACCGCCTACCAGCGCTTCAAGAAGGACTTCTCGAACTGGAAGGGCACGTCCGCCGGGCGGATCGTCGACAGCATCGTGCAGGAGATCGACATCAAGACCGGGCTGGTGCTGTTCGAGTGGCACAGCCTCGGCGACGTCGGCCTGTCGGAGTCCTACATCCCGGCGCCCACCACGCGCGGCTTCGAGTGGGACTACATGCACGTCAACTCGGCCGCCGAGGACGCGCAGGGCAACTTCATCATCTCCGGCCGCCACACCTGGACCGTCTACAAGGTCTCCCGCGCGAGCGGGCACGTCGTCTGGCGCCTGGGCGGCAAGCGGTCGAGCTTCAAGCTGGGCGCCGGCGTGGCGTTCGCGTGGCAGCACGACGCGCGCCCGGAGCCCGACGGCACGCTGACCGTGTTCGACAACGACGCCGGGAGCACGCCGGTGCGCAAGCACTCGCGCGCGCTCACGCTGACGCTCGACGAGGCCAAGAGGACGGCAGCGGTCAAGACGGCGTTCGAGCATCCCCTCGGGCTCTCCTCCGCCACGCAGGGCGACGTCCAGCCGCTGCCGAACGGCGACCAGTTCGTCGGCTGGGGCTCGCAGCGCTACTTCAGCGAGTTCACGCCGAGCGGGCAGCTCGTGTTCGACGGCCGGATCGCGCGCGGCAACGACACCTACCGCGCCTACCGCTTCCCGTGGAGCGCGCGGCCCGCCGCCCCGCCCAAGATCCGCGCGACGACCGCCGGCGGCAAGACGACCGTGCGCGCGAGCTGGAACGGCGCCACCGGCGTCGCGAGCTGGCAGGTCCTCGGCGGCGCGAGCGCGACGGCGCTGACGCCCGTCGCCACGGTCGCCCGCAGCGGCTTCGAGACCGCCGCCAGCGTCCCGGCGCAGGCGTTCGTGGCGATGCGCGCGCTCGACGCGGCCGGCAACCCGCTGGCCAGCACGTCGACGATCGCGCCGGCGGCGGGGAGCTAGGCGGCCGCGGCCTTGGCCGCGAGCTGCCCGCAGGCGGCGTCGATGTCGCGCCCGCGCGTGAGGCGGACGGTGGCGCGCAGGCCGTGCTCCTCCAGCGCCGCCTTGAACGAGTCGATCGCGTTGCGCGGCGAGCCGTCGTAGACCGAGTCCGTCGGGTTGTACGGGATCAGGTTGACCTTGTAGATCCTCGGGTCCAGCAGCTGGGCGAGCTGGACCGCCTGCGCGTAGCCGTCGTTGACGCCGGCCAGCATCACGTACTCGATGAACACCTGGCGCCGGCGCTGCTCGTAGTGCGCCTCGCACGCCGCCAGCACCTCCGCCAGCGGGTAGCGTTCGTTGACCGGCATGATCTGCGAGCGCAGCGTGTCCTCCGGGGCGTGCAGCGACAGCGCGAGCCGGATCGGCAGGTCGGTCTCGGTCAGCCGCTTGATGCCCGGCACCCAGCCGACCGTCGAGATCCCCGTGCGGCGATGCGTGATGCCGACGTCCGGCAGCCGGCGCGCCGCGTCGAGCACGTGGTCGAGGTTCATCATCGGCTCGCCCATGCCCATGAACACGAGGTGGTCGACGGGCTCGATGCGGCGGAAGTGCAGCACCTGGTCGAGGATCTCGGCCGCGGTCAGGTTGCGGCCGAACTTCATCGTCCCCGTCGCGCAGAACGTGCACGTGAGCGGGCAGCCCGACTGCGAGGAGACGCAGATCGAGCGGCGGCCGTCGCGGTAGCGCATCAGCACCGCCTCGACGGCGCGGCCGTCGTGCGTGTGGAAGAGCGCCTTGACGGTGCCGTCGGCGGCGTGCGCCTCGCGGACGAGCTGCAGCGTGGAGAACGGGACCTCCGCGGCCAGGCGCTCGCGCAGCCCTGCCGGCACGTCGGTCATCGTGTCGTACGACGGCGCGCCGTTCGCGGCCCAGCGCCACACCTGGCGGGCGCGGAAGGCGGGCTCGCCGGCGGCGGCGAGCGTGTCGTCGAGCAGGACGAGGTCCACGGTTTCTATGGTGGCAGGCCAATGCGGCTCGCCAAGTACCTCGCCCACGCCGGTGTCGCCTCCCGCCGCGCCTCGGAGGCGATCATCGCCGACGGCCGCGTGAAGGTGAACGGGGAGACCGTCACCGACCCCGCGCGCGACGTCGACGACTCGATGACCGTGCTCGTCGACCGCCGGCCCGTGCACGCGGCCGGCCACGAGCGGCTCGTCTTCGCGCTCAACAAGCCCAAGGGCGTCGTCTCGACCGCGAGCGACCCGCAGGGCCGCGAGACGGTCGTCGACCTCGTCCCGAGCCGCGAGCGGCTGTACCCGGTCGGGCGCCTGGACGCCGAGACGACGGGGCTGATCCTGCTCACCAACGACGGCGACCTCGCGCACCGGCTCACGCACCCGTCGTTCGAGGTGCCGCGCACCTACCGCGCGCGCGTCCGCAACGCCCCGGTCAAGGAGCCCGCCCTCCGCGCGCTGCGCGAGGGCGTCGAGCTCGAGGACGGCCCGAGCGCGCCGGCGCGCGTGCGCCGGCTCGGCAACGACCACATCGAGCTGACGATCCACGAGGGCCGCAAGCGCCAGGTCCGGCGCATGCTCGAGGCCGTCGGGCACCCCGTGAAGTCGCTCGAGCGCGTCGCGTTCGGGCCGCTGCGGATCGGGCCGCTCGAGCTGGGCGATCACCGCCGGCTCACGCCCGTCGAGCTGGAACGGCTACGTTCCCTGCGATGACGAGGCTGATCGCGCTGCGCGGCGCCACCACCGTCGAGGACAACGACGCCGATGACATCCTGGCCGCGACCGACGAGCTGATGCGCGAGATCCTCTCGCGCAACGGGCTCGGCGCGGACGACCTCGTGAGCTGCATCTTCACGCTCACGCCGGACCTCGACGCCGAGTTCCCCGCCGTCGCGGCACGCAAGATGGGGCTGTCCTCCGTGCCGCTGCTGTGCGCGCGCGAGATCCCGGTCCCGGGCGCGCTGCCGAAGGTGATCCGGGTGCTGATCCACGCCTACAAACCCGACGGCACCGGCCCCGAGCACGTCTACCTGCACGAGGCGCGCAAGCTGCGCCTCGACTTACAGGGCGCCCAGTAGCGGACGTCAGGCCACGGCCGCGACCACCGTCTCGGCGGCCCGCACCAGCATCGAGCGCGACATCGCCGGAGCTTCCGGCGCGGCGCGCTGCTCATCGAGGATGGGGAGGTGGACCAGCCCGGCGGCGGTCACCCCCGGCGTGCCGGCGAGCCGGTGCATGAGCCCGAAGAACGCGTGATTGCACACGTAGCCGCCGGCGTCGTCGGACTCGACGGCCGGGATGCCTGCGGCGGCGAGCCGGGCGAGGATCCGCTCGCGCGGGAGCCCGGTCGCATAGGCGGCGGGCGCGTTCGCGAGGACCGGCAGGCCGAGCAGGACGGCTCCCTCCTCGTCGGGCGCGTCGGAGGCGACGAGGTTGCGGGCGACCCGCTCCACGCGGATCGCGGACGCTCCCTCGGCCTGACCGAACAACACGACGGCGGCCGGCTCGACTCGCTCCACAGCCCGCAGCAGCGCGTCGGCGGCGCCGCGGTAGGTCACCGGCAGAACCGCAGCCGCGACCGAAGAACCGGCGAGCGCCGCGACCACCTCGCCCGAGGAGTTGAGCGCCTGGCCGCCGAACGGGCGGAACCCGGCGACGAGCACCGAGGGCTTCACGCGCCCCGCAGGCGTGCGTGCGCCTGCTCGGCCCGCCACGGGTTCAGGTGCGGCGAGGTCTTCTCGATCGCGCGGCGGTAGTCCGCGAGCGCCTCGCGGCTGCGGCCCGCGCGTTCATGCGCGACCGCTCGGTTGAAGTAGGCCCATGCGTTCTCGGGCGCCTGTCGCAGCGACTCCTCGAACTGCACGAGCGCCTCCTCGTCGCGGCCGAGGCCGCTGAGCGCCAGCCCCATCCCGCTGCGCGCGTAGGCGCGGGCCCAGGTGCTCCCGCGCTCGATCGCACGCGACAGGTCGGCCACCGCGAGGTCCCACCGGCCCGCTTCGGCAAGTGCCTGGCCGCGGCCGCTCAGCGCGACGTCGTCGCGCGGCTCGTGCCTGAGGACCTCGCTGAAGTCGGCGATCGCCTCGTCCCAGCGTCCCGCGTACCAGTACGCGATCGCCCGTGCGCGGCGCAGGTCGTGATCCGCCGGAGCGAGCGCCATGGCCTCCGACAGCACCTCGGCCTGCGCGTCGTAGTCCTCCGCCGTCTCGCGGGCCGCCGCGATCGCGACCAGCGCTTCCGCGGCCTCGGCAGGCTCGCCGGCCTCGACGAGGAGCGCCGCGGCTTCGCGGTAGCCGCGCTCGACCGCGTCCTCGTCTCCGAGCAGGGCATGCACCTCGGCGAACGCGCGGGTGACCCGCGCCTTGCCGGCGAGGTCACTCGCGATCGTCGCGGTCGCTCGCTCGATCTTGGACAGCAGATCGGTGCGTCCGACCCGCTCGAGCACGCCGACCAGCTCGGGCAGCAGCACGCGCTGGGGGTCCTCGTGGCCGGCGGCGCCGAGTGCGATGCGCGCGGCGGCGCTGAGCGCCTCGTTCGCCGGGCCGGTGTCACCGACTCCGAACAGCGCCTCGGCTCTGCACAGCTGGGCCAGCCCTTGCCCGACCGGATCCCCCAGCTCGGTGTACTGCGTCAAGGCGGCGTCACTCGCGCTGCGGGCGTCGTCGAGGCGGCCTGTCCAGACGTAGAGCCGGCCGATCTGCAGCAGGACGTACGCGCCGCTCGAGCGGTCCTCGAGCCGATCGAAGAGCTCCTTGGCCTGCAGGAGCGCCTCCAGCGCCGAGTCGGCGCGCCCTTCGGCCCACGCGTCCTCGGCAAGCGCGAGCGCCTGGTTGGCGGCCCGCTCCGCGCCGTACTCGCTGGCGCTCGCGGCGGTGCGGAGCAGCTCGGCGTTGGCGGCCTCGATCGGCCCGATGAAGCGATCGTGGCTGAGCTCGTACCAGCCGGCGCCCGCCCGCCACTCGCGCCGGATCAGGCGCCGCTCCTCCAGCACCTCGATGACCTTGTCCGGCATGCCCGCCGTGAAGTTGGAGGCCCGGACGATCGTGCCGCGCGTGCCCATGCCGGTGATGAAGTTCGCGCCGATCCAGGCGCTCAGCTCCGCCTCGTCGACGCCGGCGGCCTCGGCCGCGGCTCGCACCGCGTCCCTGTAGAAGCGGATCAGCACCTGGTCGACGCCGCCGAACCCGCGCACGTGCGCATCGGTGATCTCGATCACGTCCGGCGGGAGATCGGCCCACAACCCGGAGCAGACGAGCTGGAGCTGCACGGGCTCGACGAACTCGCCGCGGTACTCCACCGCCGCGACGCCGCCGAGATGGTGGCGGAACAGCTGCAGGTCGCCGACGAGCGCCTCGGCGACGCCCGGGGCGAAGGACCGCCCCGCGCGCTCGACCGGGCCGACCACGGCCGCGAGCGCCGCGTCGGCGCGAAGCCGCTCGAGCCGGAACCGCCACGGCTCGGGCAGATCGGGGAGGTAGGGGTCGAGCGCCGCCAGGTAGTCCTCCCGGAAGGCGAGCACGACGCGCAGCCGCGGATCCCGCGCCAGCGCGTCGGCCAGCTGCTCGAAGAAGCCGGTTCGCTGCTCCCAGCGCTCGGGATGGACGAGCACGATCTCCTCGAACTGGTCGAAGATCAGCGCTCGCGGTGCCGGCCGCCCACGCGCGTCGCGGCCGCGCGGGTGGCCGCCGAGGAAGGCCGCGAGCGTGGTCTGCGGATCGAGCGGCGTGCGCCCGCGCCGTGTCGTGCCGGACTCGGGCAGCCAGTTGAGCAGCGCGTTGAACACGAAGACGTTGCCGGCGCGCGTGTCGC
Organism: uncultured Solirubrobacteraceae bacterium; assembly: GCA_963736505.1. Lineage (GTDB taxonomy): Bacteria > Actinomycetota > Thermoleophilia > Solirubrobacterales > Solirubrobacteraceae > Solirubrobacter. The sequence goes on along the minus strand of CAVTOZ010000008.1, from coordinate 318,297 downwards.
TCGCGCTCTCGGCGAGCACCCGGCGTACGCGTGCGGGCGGCAGGACCTCGAATCCCTCCTCGTCGGTCAGCGCGGGGATCAGCCCGGCGTTGAGCAGCGAGCTCTTGCCCGCGCCGGAAGGCGCGTAGAGGAGCACGACCCGATTGGCCACGACGAACGACACGAGCTCGCTGACCTCCGCCTCGCGGCCGAAGAACAGCTGCCGCTCCGCGGCCTCGAACGAGCGCGGCCCGACGAACGGCCGCTGTGACGCTGTGCTAGCCGGCGCGCTCATCGCGGCGCCGCCTGAGCTCGGTGACGAAGTCGCGCGCGGTTCCCCAGAACACGCGCAGGTTGCGTTCGTCGAAGTAGTCGTCCAGGTACTCCTTCGACGCGCCGTCGCCGGGCTCAATCTGCACGGTCACGCCCAGCTCGCGCAGGCTCGAGTCCCGCGCGGTGACGAGCCCGCGGTGGATGACGCGGAAGTCCCAGTCCGCGAACGAGTAGCCCACGAACACGAGCGCGGAGTTCGCGAGCGCCCGCTCGATCTGATGCGGCACCACCGCCTTCTGCTGCAGCCTGACGATGAAGTCGACGTAGTCGCTCTCGGTGAGGACGAGCGAGTGCGGCACGTCCAGGTGCCCGTGCAGGTGGTAGACGATCGGCGTGAGGGGCGTCGGCTTGAACGCCTTGGTGACGCCGCTCTTGTAGTCGCGCACCGCGGGCGAGTCGTTCCAGCGGCAGATCTCGACGAGGGCATGGCGCTGCTGAGCCGCGAGCGCCTGCGACATGTAGTCCACGTAGTTGGTCGTGAGGTACACCGAGATCGGCAGCGCCGCGAGGATCGAGTGCGGGTCGTCACGGTCGATCTTGAAGTTGGGCGTCTCCAGTGCCCGGAACTGCTTGACGATGTCGTGCTTCGGGGCCATCGCCACGCGCTTGCGGATCGCGACGTACTCCGCCACGCGGGAGAGGTCGTCGCGGTCCGGGAGCGGATAGCCGTGCTGCTCAGCCCAGTCGCGGGCGAGGGCGACGCCGGTGGGAAGGCTCGGCACGCATGCGCCGGAGCCGAGGAACGGCGTGCAGCGCCCGTCCTCGACGGCGTCGAGCAGGATCTCCCAGGCCTGGTCGTCCATCTGGCCCATATCTCCACCCTCTCGCGACGGCGGCGCGCGCGCAAGAGGCGTCTGCGAGGAAAGTCAGCCTTACTTGCCCATTCGCTGATAGCGGCGGATCGCCAGCGGCGCGAAGACGGCCAGGAAACCGAACGCCCACAGCAGCGACGTCACGACCGGGTGCTGGAGCGTGAAGACGTCCGGCAGCGGGCCGGTCGCGCTCCCGAACAGCTGCCGCACGGCGGTCGCGAGCGACGTGAGCGGGTTGATCTCGGCGATCTGCCGCAGCGGCGTGGGGAGGCCCGCGACCGGGACGAAGATGCCCGACAGGAACATCGCCGGGAAGATGATCGCCATCGCGATGCCGTCGGCGCCGTCGGGGTCGCGCACGAGCAGGCCGAGGTAGACGCCGGCCCAGGTCAGCGAGAACGCCATCAGCCACAGCAGCCCGAACGCGGCGGCCGTCTCCAGGACGCTGCCGTGCGGCGCCCAGCCGACGATCAGCCCGCACAGCGCGACGACGGCGGTGCCGGCCATCAGCTCGACCATCTCGGCGATCGTCCGGCCGGCGATCACCGAGCCGCGGGCGATCGGCAGCGTGCGGAGGCGGTCCATCACGCCGCTGCGGATGTCCGACGCGACGCCGACGGCGATGCCCGGGAGCGTCGCGATCATCGACTGGGCGAAGATGCCCGAGACGAGGTAGGAGTGGTAGTCGCCGCCCGGGATGTGGATCGCGCTGCCGAAGACGTACGCGAACAGCAGCACGAACACGAGCGGCAGCAGCACGGCCCCGACCGCCTTCTCGGGGATGCGCGGGATGTGGCGCAGGCTGCGCCCGGCGAGCAGCCGGATCTCCAGCAAGAAACCCATCGCGTCACCCGCCCGGGAGAATCGCCCCCTGGGCGATTGCTCCCAGCGACGCGAGCCCTCTGGGCGAGTCGTCGCCGTGGTCATGCGACGGCGACCTGCTCGCGCTTGCCCGCGAGCGCGAGGAACGCGTCGTCGAGCGTGGGCTGGGAGAGCGAGACCTCGTCGAACGCGACGCCCGCGTCCTCGAGCGCGTCCAGCGCCGCCCGCAGGTCGTTCGCGCCGTCCGGCGCGGGCACCGACAGGCGCCGGGAGCGCAGGTCGAGCTCAGGCTCGAGCCGCTCGAACACGCGCACCGCGCCCTGCAGCGCGTCCGCGTCGGGCAGCGAGACGTGCACGCGTCGCTCGCCGACGCGCGCCTTCAGCTCCGCCGGCGTGCCGGACGCGACCGTGCGCCCGCCGGACAGCACCATGACGCGGTCCGCCAGCCGGTCGGCCTCCTCGAGGTACTGCGTCGTCAGCACGAGCGCCGCGCCGTCGGCGACCAGGCCCTCGATCGCGCCCCACATGTCGCCGCGGCTGGCGGGATCGAGCCCGGTGGTCGGCTCGTCGAGGAACACGACCGGACGCGGCACGAGCAGGCACGCCGCCAGGTCCAGCCGGCGGCGCATGCCGCCCGAGTACGTGCCCGCCTGCCGGTCCGCCGCCGCGGCGAGGCCGAAGCGGTCGAGCAGCGCGTCGGTGCGCCGGAACGCGTCGGCCTTGCCGAGCTTCTGCAGGCGACCGATCAGGCGCAGGTTCTCGCGGCCGGTCAGCCGCGCGTCGAGCGACGCGTCCTGACCCGCGAGCGAGAGCTGCGCGCGGGCGGCGGCCGGCTCCCGCGCCACGTCGCGCCCGCCGACGAACGCGCGTCCCTCGCTCGGGAGCAGCAGGGTGGTGAGGATGCGGACGGCGGTCGTCTTGCCGGCGCCGTTGTGCCCGAGCAGGCCGAGCACGGTGCCCGGCTCGACGCACAGGTCGAGGCCGCTGAGGGCTTCGGTCTGCCCGAAGCGCTTGCCGAGTCCTTCTGTTCGTACAGCGTACGTCATTCGTATACCGTACGGTAGCGGTACACTGTACGGGATGTCAAGCGAGCCGCTGCCGCCGATCTGGGCCCGGCCCGAGCCGCCCCGTCGCGGCATGCGGCCGGGGCTCTCGCGCAAGAACATCGTCGACGTGGCGCTGCTGATCGCCGACGAGGAGGGGCTGGAGGCGGTCTCGATGCGCCGGCTGGCGCGCGAGCTGCGCGCCGGCGCGATGTCGCTCTACCACTACTTCCAGAGCCGCGAGGAGCTGCTGGACCTGATGGGCGACACCGTCGCCGCGGAGATGCTCGTCCCCGCCCTCCCCGGCGACTGGCGGGAGGCGCTGCGCGCGATCGCCCAGCACAGCCGCGACACCTTCAAGCGGCATCCGTGGCTGCTGCTGACGCTCCAGGATCGCCCGCGCGTGAGCCCGAACCTGCTGCGCCACATCGAGCAGTCCGCGCAGGCGGTGGCGCCGCTGGGGGAGACCGGGCTCGATCCGGCCCTGCTGACCGGCGTCCTGCTCGCCGTCGACGACTACACGATCGGCTACACGCTGCGCGAGCTGGCCGCGGGCGAGCCGGCCGACCGGGCGCGCGGGATCGCCAAGCGCTTCCGCGAGGAGTCCGAGCAGCCGTACGTCCGCTACCTGCTCGACAGCGGCGAGTTCCCGATGCTCAGCCGCTTCCTCACGCTGGACGGCGAGCCGTCGCCGCACAAGTTCGAAGACGGCCTCGACTGGCTGCTCGACGGCTTCGCGGCACGGCACGGCTTGTAACCTGGCCGGAGATGGCCATCGAGTTCGCCGACAAGGTCCGCCGCATCCCCGTCTATCCGGCCGCCGACGGGTACGCGTCGGAGGGTCCGGTCGCCAAGCTCGCCTCCAACGAGTCGCCCTACCCGCCGATCCCGGCGGTCGTCGAGGCCGTGACGCGCGCCCTCACCGGGCTCAACCGCTATCCCGACCCGACCAACGCGGCGCTGCGGCGCCGGCTGTCGGACGTCCACGGCGTCCCCGCCAACCGGATCGCGATCGGCAACGGCTCGTGCGACATCCTGCTCGCCGCCGGCGACGCGCTGCTGGAGCCGGGCGCCGAGCTCGTCTACGCGTGGCCATCGTTCTCCGTCTACCCGCACCTCGCGGCCGCCTCCGGCGCGCGCGCGATCGAGGTGCCGCTGGACGCCGGGCAGCGCCACGACCTCGCCAAGATGCGCGAGGAGATCACCGCCGCCACGCGCCTGGTGATCGTCTGCAACCCGAACAACCCGACCTCGACGGCGCTGCCGCTGAGCGAGATCGCCGAGTTCGTCGAGAGCATCCCGCGCCACATCGCGGTGATCCTCGACGAGGCCTACATCGAGTTCAGCGTGCTGCAGGACCCGGCCGACTCGGTCGACCTGCTGGCGGCCCACCCGAACCTGGTGCTGCTGCGCACGTTCAGCAAGGTCTACGGGCTCTGCGGGCTGCGCGTGGGCTACGCGCTGTGCGGCTCGGAGTCGTTCCGCACGGCCGTCGACCAGGTGCGCCAGCCGTTCTTCTGCAACGCCGCCGCGCAGGCCGCGGCGCTGGAGGCGCTCAACCACGGCGACGAGGTCACGCGGCGGGTCGAGCGCAACCTCGCCGAGCGGATCGCGCTCGAGCAGTCGCTGCGCGAGCTCGGGCTGGCGACCGCCGAGTCGCAGGCCAACTTCGTCTGGTTCGACCTCGGCGAGGAGCGTTCGGAGCCTGACGTCATGCGCGGGCTCGCCGAGCGCGGGATCCTGGTGCGCGCCGGCGGGGCGCTGGGGCGCGACGGCGCGCTGCGCGTCACGGTCGGCACGCAGGCCGAGAACGAGCGCTTCCTCGAGGCGCTGTCAGCGCTGCTGTAGCGCCACCTTCACGGTCGTCTTCAGCGCTCCTTCGGTGAGCGTGACCGAGACGGACAGCCTGCCGTGGCGCAGTGCGGCACGGACGGCGCGCGCGTCGGCCTTGGAGAGCTTCAGCGTGACCGTCGCGGGCCGGCCTGCCGTGAGCGTCGCCGTGGCCACGCGGAAGCGGCGCGTGCGCTTGCCGGTCCTCACCGTCGCGCTCGCCTTCAGCATGCCGGCGGCGCTGCCCGTCACCGACACCGAGAAGCCGCCTGCGCGGCTCAGGCGCGCGTGGCGGGTCGCGACCAACAGTGCCGGCCTGGCCGGCGGGGCGGGCGCCGGCGCGGGGGCCGGGCCCGGCTGCGGGGCCGGCGCCGCGGGCGGGGCGGGCGTCGCCGCGCCCTTGCCGAAGAACGGATAGGCGCCGCCTGCGATCAGCAGCGAGTCGGGCGGGCAGCTCGACAGATCGGCCGTCGGCGCCGAGTGGATGCCGTCGTCCTCCGCCCACACGAGCTTCGAGCCGTCCGGCGAGAAGGCCGGGCTGGCGGCCTGGAAGCTGGAGATCCGGCTCGGGTCCAGCGTCAGCACGCAGCGCTGCGTGGGAGCGGTGACGTCGCCGGCCGTCGTGTAGATGCGGATGTCGGCGTGGCGCGGCCGGCCGTCGATGAAGTCCGGCCCGTCGTCCTCGAGCACGGCGACGCGGCGCGCATCGCGCGACGCGGTCGCCTGGTAGTCGTCCATGTAGGCGTCGTCCGTCGGACCGTGGCCGCTGCCGGCGACGGTGTCCCAGACGCCGAACGCGGCGTTGCCGAACGTCGCGCCGATGTGAGTGACCAGGACGTGCGTGGCGTCGAGCCACTGCGGATGGGCGTAGTCGGTGGCGAATGAATCGAACCGGCCGCTCGCGAAGTCCGCCAAGAAGGGGTATTGGTAGTCGCAGTGGAACGCGTCGTACGTCACGCGGCTGCCGTCGGGCGAGACCCGCACGCTCGTCGGCGGGTAGGCCGGACACGCCGGGGACGAGTTGCTGCCCGGAGTCGAGACCGGGCCGCCGAGCGTTCGGCCCGCCTGGTCGAGCCGGTAGATCTCGCTCGCGCCATCGGAGTCGGTGCCGCCGGGATTGACGCGCTCCGCGCCGCCGGCCGCGAAGATCGTGCCGTCGTCGGCCTCCGACGGCCACGCCCAGTTGTTCGGCGCGCTCGTCACGGGACGCGTGCCGGAGCCGTCGGCCGCCGCGATCCACACCTCGCCGCCCTTGACGAACACGAGCGAATCCGCGCGCGCCGCGGCCGGCGCCGAGAGCACGAGCGCGAGCGCGAGCGCCACTACCTTGATCGCCAGATGCCACCGCATGGTCGCCTCCTTGCCGGGTTCGCGGCCATGCTCGCTATGCGCGTCCGCCACGGCAACGGCTCGAACCCCAAGATCGACCCTGAACTTTCGTGATGGCGCTGGTCGGCCGCCGACGTGAGCTCGAGGCGCTTCGCGAAGCTCTGCGCGACCGAGCGGGGACGCCGCTGATCGCGATCGAGGGCGCGCCCGGGATCGGCAAGACGAGGCTGCTGGACGCCGTCGCCGACGCCGCTCGCGCGGGCGGCGCGCGCGTGCTCCGGGCGCGCGCGTCCGAACTCGAGCGCGAGCTGCCGTTCGGCGTCATGCGGCAGCTGCTCGAGCGCTGGCTGCAGCCGGAGCTGATGACCGGCGCCGCCGCGCTGGCCCGCCCGGCGCTCGCGGCGCGCCCCGAGCCGACGCCGCTGACGTTCGACGCGCCGCCCGGGGCCGGCGGCTTCGCCGTCCTGCACGGCCTCTACTGGCTGATCGCCAACCTGGCGGCCCGCAAGCCGCTGGTGCTGGCCGTCGACGACCTGCAATGGGCCGACGCCGCCTCGCTGCGCGCGCTCGCCTACGTGTTGGCCCGCAGCGAGGGCGTCGACGCGCAGCTGTGCGTCGCGCTGCGCCCGAACGAGCCGGGCGCCGACGAGTCGCTCGTCGCGGCCGTCCTGCGCGCTGCGCCGGCCGGCGTCGTGCGCCCGGCGCCGCTCTCGCCCGACGCGGCGGCGGTGCTCGTCCGCGACGCGCTGGGCGAGCCGGAGCCGGCGTTCGCCGCGGCCTGCCACGCCGCCGTCGCCGGGAACCCGCTGCTGCTGACCGAGCTGCTGCGCTCGCTGGCCGCGGCCGGCGTCGCGCCGACCGCCGCCGACGCGCCGCGCGTCGCGACCATCGTTCCCGGCGGCCTGCCCGGAGAGGTGCGGCGGCGGCTGAGCGACGTCGCGCCAGAGGCGACCCCGGTCGCGCAGGCGCTGGCCGTGCTGGGCGACTCCGCCGCCCCCGCGCACGTCGCCGCGTTGTCCGGCGTCGAGCATGCCGGGGACGTGCTCGAGGCGCTGCGCCGCTGCGCCGTTCTCGCCCACGCGCGGCCACCCGCGTTCGCCCATCCGCTCGTGCGCGCGGCCGTCATCGCCGACGTGCCCGCCGTCGAGCTCACGCGCCTGCACCGCGAGGCCGCACGCCTGCTGGCCTTCGCCGGCGCCGAGCCGGAACGTCCCGCCGCGCACCTGCTCGAGGTCGACCCGGCCGGCGAGGCCTGGGTGGTGGACACGCTCAGCGCCGCCGCCGAGGCGACGGCCGCGCGCGGCGCGCCGGAGATCGCGGCGCGGCTGCTGCGCCGCGCGCTCGCCGAGCCGCCGGCGCCGGAGCGCCGGTACGCGCTGCTGATGGCCGCCGGCGGCGCCGAGGCCCAGGCCGGCGACCGACGCGCGATCGAGCACTTGCGCGAGGCGGCGGACGCCGCCGGCGACGTGGAGCAGCGCGTGAGCGCGATCGTCGCGCTGACCTCCGTGCTCGGCGTCAGCGGCGACGTGCGCGACGGCATCGAGGTGCTCCAGCGCGAGCTCGAGGCGGTCGAGCGCGCCGACCTGCGGCTCCAGCTCGAGGCCGAGCTCGTGCAGATGGCCGGGCTGGACCTCGAGACGCGCTCGATCGCGCTCGACGTGATCGGCCGCCTGCCCGAGCGGCTGGGCGCCGACCGGATCGGCTGCATCCTCTCCGCGAATCTCGCCACCGAGGCCGTCAGCCGCGGCGAGTCGCGCGCCGAGGCGCGCGAGCTCGCCGAGCGCGCGCTTGCCGGCGGGCGGCTGTTCGACCTCCCGTTCCACTACGCGCACGCGGCCAGCGCGCTGATGCTCTCGGGGTACTTCGGCGCCGCGCGGGCCGCGTGGGACGACTACGTCGCCCGCGCCACGCGGCGCGGCGACATGCTCTCGACGGCCTGGGGCCAGGCGTTCCGCGCCGGCGTCCACTGGCGCGCCGGCGCGCTCAGCGACGCGCTGGCCGACGCGGAGCTGGCGCTCGATGCGGGGGCCGGCGGACTACCTCCGCGCTTCGCGATCGTGTACGGGGCCGAGGCACGGCTGCTGCGCGGCGAGCTGGCCGCCGCGAGCGAGCTGCTCGCGCAGGTGCCGGTCGGCGGTCAGCAGGTCCACGACGCGCTGCTGCTCGCCGCCCGCGGGCGGCTGCACCTGGCCCAGGGCCGCGCGCGCCAGGCGCTCGAGGAGCTGCTCGCCGTCGGGCGCGTGCTCGAGCGCTGGCTCGGCAATCCGACGATGGCGCCGTGGCAGGCCTCGGCGGTCGAGGCGCTCGTGGCGCTCGGCGAGCTCGACGAGGCGGCCGCGCTGGCCGCGCGCGCCGTCGAGGAGTCCGGGCGCTGGGGCGACCCGTGGCTGCACGGTCAGGCGTTGCGCGCGCAGGCGCTCGTCGCCCCGGCCGGCGACCGGCGCGAGATCCTCCTGCACGCCGTCGGGCTGCTGCGCGGCTCAGAGGCTTCCTTCGAGCTGGCGCGGACGCTGTTCGCGCTAGGCCAGACCGAGGACGGCGCGGCGGCGCGCGAGTGCTTCGCGGAGGCGCTCGACCTCGCGCTGGCCTGCTCCGCTCCTGCGCTCGCCGAGCAGGCGCGCGCCGAGCTGGTGCGGGCCGGAGCGCGCCCGCGCCGCGCCGCCCGCAGCGGGCGGGCCGCGCTGACCGCCACCGAGGAGCGCGTGGCGCGGCTCGCGGCTGCCGGACCGACGAACCGCGAGATCGCGCAGGCGCTGTTCGTGACCGAGAAGACGGTCGAGTCGCATCTCTCCAGCGCGTACCGGAAGCTCGGCATCCGTGCGCGCGGAGAATTGGCGGCACAGCTGGGCGTCTGATACAACTGGCTGCGGAAATGGCCTCGACGTCCACCGATCGCACTCCTTCGTGGGCGTCCCGCCGTCTCTACTCCTACCGCACCTGGCGATTTATCTAGGCGCTCGGCCGGCGTACGTCGCCGTCTGAAAGAGAGACCTCAGGGTCGAGCGCCACACCCGAGCCAGGACCCTTGCGAACCTTTGATGACGTAGGAGACAGCAGATGATGATCGTGATGAAGCCGACGGCGACCGAGGAGGACATCCAGGCCGTCGTCGAGCGGATCGAGGGCTGCGGTGCCCGCGCCCACCTCTCGCGCGGCGAGGAAGTGACCGTGATCGGCGCCGTCGGCGACCGCGAGCACGTGCAGCGGCTCGGCCTCGAAGGCCACACCGGCGTCGGCCAGGTCGTGCCGATCCTGAAGCCCTACAAGCTCTCCTCGAGCCAGTTTCGTCATGGTGAACGGACCGTCATCGAGATCGACGGGCGACGCGTGGGCGGTGACAACTTCTCGCTGATCGCGGGGCCGTGCACGGTGGAGTCGCGCGATCAGCTGATGACGACGGCGCGCGCCGTGAGCGACGCGGGCGCGTCGATGCTGCGCGGCGGCGCGTACAAGCCGCGCTCCTCGCCGTACTCGTTCCAGGGGCTCGGGCAGGAGGGCCTGCGGCTGCTCGCGGAGGCCAAGGCCGAGACCGGCCTGCCGATCGTCACCGAGCTGATGGACGCGCGCGACGTCGAGGCGATCGTCGAGGTCGCCGACGTGATCCAGATCGGCGCGCGCAACATGCAGAACTACCCGCTGCTGGCCGAGCTCGGCCGCACGGGCCTTCCGGTGCTGCTCAAGCGCGGGCTGAGCGCGACGCTCGAGGAGCTGCTGATGGCGGCCGAGTACGTCCTCAAGGAGGGCAACCCGAACGTGATGCTGTGCGAGCGCGGCATCCGCACGTTCGAGACGGCGTACCGCTTCACGCTCGACATCACCGCGGTGCCGATGCTGCAGGAGCTCTCGCACCTGCCGGTGATCGTCGATCCGAGCCACGCCCCGGGCCGGCGCGACCTCGTGCTCCCGCTCTCGCTCGCCGCCGCCGCGGCCGGCGCCGACGGGATCATCGTCGAGGTCCACCCGAACCCGGAAGAGGCTATCTGCGACGGGCCGCAGCAGCTCTACGCCGACCAGTTCGCGGACTACGTCGAGCACGTCGAGCGCGCCGCCGCCGTCGCCGGGAAGGTCCTGAGCGCGGCCGCGTGAAGGTCGCGCTCGTCGGCATAGGGCTGATCGGAGGCTCCATCGGGCTTGCCGCGCGCGAGCGCCTCGGCGCGCACGTGCGCGGCTACGACCCGTCGCCGGATGCCCGCGCGGCGGCGCTCGCCCGCGGCGCCGTGTCGGAGGCGTGCGAGACGGTGGCGGCGGCGCTCGAGGGCGCCGACTTCGCGTTCGTCGCCGCGCCGGTGGCGGTGCTCACGGCCGCGGTCGCGGGCGCGCTGGAGGCGGCGGGCGAGGAGTGCGTGGTCACCGATGTCGGTTCGACCAAACGGCCGGTCGTGCGCGCGATCGACGACGCGCGCTTCGTCGGCGGCCACCCGCTCGCGGGTGCGGAGTCGGCCGGCGTCGAGCACGCGCGCGCCGACCTGTTCCAGGACGCGACGTGGTACCTGACGCCGACCGCGGCGACGCGCGGGACCGTCTACGAACGCCTGCACCGCGTGATCACGCGCATGGGCGCGTGGCCGTCGGCGACCGACGCCGAGACCCACGACGCCGTGATGGCGTCGGTCTCGCACCTGCCGCACGTGCTCGCCAACGTGCTCGTCGCGCAGGCGGCGCGCGTGCTGTCGGCCGAGGGCGAGCGGCTTCCCGCCACGGGTCCCTCGTTCCGCGACCTGACGCGCGTGGCGGGCGCCAACACCGCGCTCTGGCGCGACATCTACCTCGCGAACGGCGACGCGCTGGTGCGCGCGATCGACGACGCGATGGAGCGGCTCGGCGCCGTGCGCACGCTGCTCGCGACCGCCGACGGCGACGGCGTGGCGGCGTGGAACGACGCCGCGCGCGTGGACCGGCAGCGGCTGCTGGAGTCCGACCTCGCCGGCGGCGAGGTGCACGAGCTGCGCGTCCAGGTCCCCAACCGCCCGGGGATCGTGGCGGAGATCGCGCTCGCGCTCGGCCGTGCCAGCATCGACATCGTGGACATGGCCCTGTACCCGTCGAGCGGCTCCCACGGCACGATCGCGCTGTGGCTGCGCAGCGGCGAGCTCGCGCAGGCACAAGGGCTCGTCGCCGGCCTCGGCCTCGAGGCCGCGCAGGCGTAATGAGGGCGACGACTCGGCCTGCGGCCTCGCGTCGCTGGGAGCAATCGCCCAGGGGGCGATTCTCCCGTGTGGTCGCATCATGAGGCGGTTCTTCGCTCCGTCCGGCCCGCTCCGCGGGACCCTCCGGGCGCCCGGGGACAAGTCGCTCTCGCACCGCGCGGCGCTGCTCGGCGCGATGTCGGCCGACCCGGTGCGCGTGACCGGCTACCTCGACGCGGCCGACACGCGCTCGTCGCTTGACGCCGTCCGCGCGTGCGGCGCGCTGGTCGAGGAGGGCGCGCCCGGCGCGCTCACGATCCGCGGCCCCGGTCTTCGCAACGCGCTTCCGGCCGCGATCGACGTCGGCAACGCCGGCACGCTGATGCGGCTCCTGCCCGCGTGGCTCGCCGGCCAGGGCGGCGGCGCGTGGACGCTCGACGGCGACGACTCGATCCGCCGCCGCCCCGTCGACCGCGTGGCGGATCCGCTGCGCGCGATGGGCGCGCGGATCGACGCCCGCGAAGGCCGCTTCGCGCCGTTCACCGTCCACGGCGGCCAGCTGCACGGGATCGAGTACGAGCTGCCGGTCGCGTCCGCGCAGGTGAAGTCCTGCATCCTGCTCGCCGGCCTGCTCGCCGACGGCCGCACGACGGTGATCGAGCCGGAGCCGAGCCGCGACCACACCGAGCGCCTGCTGCTGCGCGCCGGCGCCGGGATCACGCGCGACGGCGCGCGCATCTCCGTCACCGCGCACGACGAGCTCGAGCTCGGCGCGCTGCACGTGCCCGGCGACCCGTCCTCGGCCGCGTTCCACATCGCCGCGGCCGTGCTCGTGCGCGGCTCGCGGATCGTGATCACCGACATGAACGCGAACTGGACGCGCACCGGCTTCATCCGCATCGCCGAGCGCATGGGCGCGATCGTCGTCGGCGACCTCGAGCGCCCGCGGCCGTTCGAGATCGTGCCCGAGGAGCCGGTCTGCGAGCTCGACGTCGCCTCAGGCCCGCTCGTCGGCACCGTCGTCGAGCCCGCCGAGGTGCCGCTGGCGATCGACGAGCTCCCGCTCGTCGCGCTGCTCGCCTGCTTCGCCGACGGCGACACGATCGTGCGCGGGGCGCAGGAGCTGCGCGTGAAGGAGACCGACCGGATCGCGACGGTCGTCGACGGGCTGCGCGGCCTCGGCGCGGAGATCGAGGCGACGCCGGACGGGTTCGCCGTGCACGGCGGCAGCGGGCTGCGCGGCGGCGTGATCGCCTCGCACGGCGACCACCGGCTCGCGATGCTCGGCGCCGTCGCCGGGCTCGCCTCGCGCGAGGGCGTGGAGGTCGACGGGATGGAGGCCGCCGCGGTCTCGTACCCGGGCTTCGAGCGCGATCTCGCTTCGCTCGTCGCTCGGTGAACGAACGTCAAAGTCAACTGCGCTGGTAAGGGAGGTGGTCTCCCAGAACCGCTCACCGGGTTCGCCGACTCGATCCCGCGCCCGGCGGCGCGTGTGGCGGCTCAGTCGCGCATAGCGCGAGTTGGACGACACTGGATTCCCTGAGCGGTCCCTCGGATGATCGCCGCGGCCGATCCCGCACTCCCTTACTGCTGCAGTTGTTCGAGCAGCGGCGCGAGTTCGGGCTCTCGCAGAGCCTCCGCGCGCAACCGCGGCTCGCGCGCCAGGGCCTCGCGCAGCGACAACAACGCCGCGTCGAGGTCCCCCTGCGCCGCCTCGAGCAGCGCGAACGCGTACGGGATCGCGGCGCTGCCCGGCAGCTCCGCCAGGCCCTCCAGCAGGATCGCTCGGGCCCGCGCCGGGTCGGACCGCATGAACGGCCTCGCCCGCATCTGCCACTCGAACCCGGAGGGTTGGAACGTGGGCGGGCCGCCGAGCACGAGCACGGTCGTGCCGTCCTCGGCCGCGACCGCCGAGCGCCGCTCGTCGGGCTCGACGAACACGAGCGTGCCGGCCGGGGCGTCGACGCGCGAGCCGTCGACGGTGAACGCCACGCGGCCCGACAGCACCACGTAGAGCTCCTCGTGCCCGCGCCCGTCGCGCGTCTCGACGTGCGGCTCGACGACCATGGCGCCGGCGTCGCCGGAGAATCCCGCCGCGCCGAACGCGTGCAGCCCGAGCTCCATTCGCACGGGATGCCAGGTCAGGCCGCCGGGCCAGGGCGAGCCCTCCAGATCGTCGATCCGCAGCGCCTTCACGCCAGCGCGTTCAGTGCGGCGTCGACGTCCGCCTCGGTCGTGTAGACGTGGAACGACGCGCGCAGGCCGCCGTCGCGGACCGCGGCGAGGATGCCGGCGCGCTCGAACGCGTCCTGCGCGCCCGCGACGTCCGTGCTCACGATCGCGCTGTCGCCGTCCGGCAGGCCGAGCCCGGCGCGGAAGCGGTTCGCGAGCCCGACGTCGTGCGCGTGGATCGCCTCGACGCCGATCTCGTTGATCAGCTCGAGCACCGGCGCCGTGCCGACCCAGCTGAACCACGCCGGTGAGGTGTCGAAGCGGCGCGCGCTCGCGGCGAGCCGGAGCGGCCCGTCGTAGTAGGTGCCGAAGACGTCCTCGCCCGCGAACCAGCCCGCGCCGCTGGGGACGATCCGCTCGCCGAGCGCCGGGTCGAGGGACATGAAGGCCGTCCCGCGCGGCGACATCAGCCACTTGTACGCGTGCGCGGCGACCACGTCGAAGCGCGAGGCGTCCAGCGGCAGCCAGCCGAGCGCCTGCGTCGCGTCGACCACGGTCAGCGCGCCGTGGTGGCGCGCGGCGGCGGCGATCTCGGCGAGCGGGGCGACGGCGCCGGAGGACGACTGCACGGCGCTGAACGCGACCACGTCGGTGTCGGCGCCGATGCTCTCGGCGAGCCGCTCGAGCGGGACGAGCGCGACCTCGACCCCGCGGCCGGCCTGGGCGAGGAACGGGAACAGCAGCGACGTGAAGTCGTTCTCGGGCGCGACCACGCGCGTGCGGTCCGGCAGTGAGGCGGCAACCGGCCCGAGCAGGCTCGAGACGTTCGCGCCGATCACGACGGTCTCGGCGTCCACGCGCGTCAGCGTCGCGTACGCCTCGCGGGCGCGCTCGGTCGCCGGCATCCAGGCCTCGAAGCTCGTCGCGCCGCCGCGCCACTGCGCGAGCGCGGTCTGCAGCGCGTCCCACGCCGGCGTCGGCGGGAGCCCGAAGGTCGCCGTGTTCAGGTAGATCGTCTCCGGCCGCCAGAGCTCCTGCGCGTCGATCAGGTCCATCCGGGGAACTTACGCGGAGCGGGTGCGGCGCGGCGGGTCGAGCGCGGCGGCGAGCGCGGACGCCTCCGCGGGCAGCACCGTCGACGTCGTGATGCGGATGGCGGGCGGGGCGGAGAGCCGGAACGGCCGGCCCGCGGCCACCGACGCGCCGGCGGCGAGCAGCGCGCGCACGGCGGCGTCCTCGTCGGCGACCGGCACCCAGACGTTCAACCCGCTCGTGCCCGAGGCCGGGATCCCGCGCGCGGCGAGCGCGGCGAGCATCGCCTCGCGCCGCTCGATGTAGGCCTCGCGCGCGGGGGCGATGTCGGTGCGCTCCCACAGCCGCGCAGTCAGCCGCTGGATCAGCCCGCTGACCCAGCCGGGGCCGAGCGACTGGCGCCCTTCGACGCGCGCGAGCGTGAGCTCGTCGCCGGTCACGATCGCGCAGCGCAGATCCGGCCCGAGCCACTTGGAGACCGAGCGCACGACTGCGTGATGCGCGGTCGACCCCGCGGCCGAGTGCCACGGCACGCCCGCGACGGGCCCGAGGTGGTCGTCCTCGACGAGCAGGACATCGGCGGGCAGCGCGGCGCGCAGCTCGGCCGCCCGCGCGGCGTCGTGCGCGGCGCCGGTCGGGTTCTGCCCGCGCGGCGTGAGCACGACCGCCCGCGCGCCGGGCAGCGCCCGCTCCAGCGCCCCCGGGAGCATCCCGCGCTCGTCCATCGGCACGCCGCCGACGCGCAGCCCGAGCGCGCGCACGAGGTCGATCACGCCCGGCCAGCCCGGATCCTCGACGAGCACGAGGTCGCCCGGGTGCAGGTGCGCGGCGAGCACGCGCTCGATCCCGTCGAGCGCCCCGTTGACGACGCAGATCTCGCGCCCCGCCACCGCGGCGAGCTCGTCGAGCACCGGCGCGTCGCCGTACAGCCGGTGCGGCGCCGGCAGGTCGCGCAGCGCGGCCGCGAGGTCGGGCAGGAAGGCCGGGTCCGGGTTCCCCGACGCGAGGTCGCGGGTGCCTGCGAGCGCCACCGGCGCGCCGCGCCCGCGCACCGGCGGGCGCTCGCCGATCCGCGTGCCGCTGCGCGGGCGGGTGACGACGACGCCGCGGCGGCGCAGCTCGCTCAGCGCGGCGGAGACGGTCGTGGGGGAGACGTCGAGCGACGCCGCGAGCGCCCGCACCGACGGCAGCGGATCGCCCGGCGAGAGCGCTCCGGCGGCCACGCCGCGCTCGACCGACGCGGCGATCGCGCTCGCCGAGGCGCCGCTCAACTGATACTGTGCCGACACAGACGATCAACTGTACCAGGACAGATGATGCTCACGCAACGAACCAAAGTCAGCCGGAACCCGTCGCGCGGCCGCCACGACCGCGAGACGATCGACGCGATCCTCGACGAGGCGCTGATCGCGCACGTCGCCTGGGTCCAGGACGGCCGCCCGGCCGTCATCCCCACCTTGACCGCGCGCGACGGCGACGACGTCCTGATCCACGGCTCCAGCGCCAGCCGCACGATCCGCGCACTGCGCGCCGGCCTGGAGGCGTGCGTCGAGGTGACGCTCGTCGACGGCCTCGTGCTCGCCCGCTCGGCCTTCCACCACTCGATCAACTACCGCTCGGTGATCCTGTACGGGACGCTGCGCGAGGTCGACGACAAGGAGCGCGCGCTCGAGTGCTTCACCGAGAAGCTGATCCCCGGCCGCTGGGATCACGTGCGCTGGCCCAACCGCAAGGAGCTCAAGGCCACCTCCGCGCTCGCCATGCGGATCGAGGAGGGCTCGGCCAAGGTGCGCAGCGGGCCGCCCGTCGACGACGACGAGGACTACGAGCTGGACGCCTGGGCGGGCGTCGTCCCGCTCACGCTCGCGGCACGCGCTCCGGAGCCCGATCCGAGGCTGCGCGAGGGAATCGCGATCCCCGGCCACGTGCAGGGCCTTCTAACGTGAGCGCCCATGGTCATCGCCATCGACGGTCCCGCGGGGACCGGCAAGTCGACCGTCGCGCGCGCCGTCGCTGAGCGGCTCGGCTTCACGTACCTCGACACCGGGGCGATGTACCGCGCCGTGGCGCTCGCCGCGAACGAGAGCGGCGACGCCGCCGCCGCCGTCGCCGCGCGCGTCGAGATCGAGCTGGGCGAGCGCGTCCTGCTCGACGGCCGCGACGTCACGGACGCGATCCGCACGCCCGAGGTGACGGCGGCCACGTCGCACGTCGCCGCCGATCCCGCGGTGCGCGCCGCGCTGGTGCGCCGCCAGCAGGAGATCGTCGCGGTCGGCGACTGGGTCGCCGAGGGCCGCGACATCGGCACCGTCGTCGCACCCGACGCGGCCGTCAAGGTCTTCCTCACCGCCACCGCGGAGGAGCGAGCCCGCCGCCGCGCGGCACAGACCGGCGCGGACTTCCACACCGTGCTCGCCCAGCAGGCCGAGCGCGACGAGCGCGACTCGACGGCCGACCGCGCGATCTTCGAGGCGCCCGCCGACGCGGTCCCGGTCGACACGACGGAGCTGACGCTCGACGAGGTGATCGCCCAGATCGCGACGCTCGTGGTCGAGGCGAAGGCGAGCGGCACATGAAGATCGCCGTCGTCGGCTACCCGAACGTCGGGAAGTCCTCGCTCGTCAACCGCCTCACGCAGTCGCGCGAGGCGGTCGTGCACGAGCGCCCGGGCATCACGCGCGACCGCAAGGAGCTCCCGACCGACTGGAACGGGCGCCACTTCACGCTGATCGACACCGGCGGCGTCGACCTCGACGACGACGACCCGCTGGCGGTCTCGATCCAGGACCAGGCGCGCGCCGCGCTGGCCGACGCCCAGGTCGCGATGTTCGTCGTCGACGCGCGCGCCGGCGTGCGCCCGGGCGACTTCGAGATCGCCGAGATCCTGCGCCGCGGCGACCTCCCGGTCGTGCTCGTGGCGAACAAGATCGACGCGCCCGAGCAGCTGATGCTGGCGCACGACTTCCACGGCCTCGGGTTCGGCGAGCCGCTCGCCGTCTCCGCCTCCCAGGGCCTCGGCACCGGCGACCTGCTCGACCGCCTGGTCGAGCTGCTGCCGGAGGGCGAGGACGCGCCGGAGGAGGACCCGGACCTCGTCCGCCTGGCCGTGATCGGGCGCCCGAACGTCGGCAAGTCCTCGCTCGTGAACGCGTTCCTCGGCTTCGAGCGCGTGATCGTCTCCGACGTCGCGGGCACCACGCGCGACGCGATCGACACGCCGATCGAGGTCGACGGCCGCCCGATGCTGCTGATCGACACCGCCGGCATCCGCCGCCAGGCGAAGGTCTCGGAGTCCGTCGAGTACTACACGACGCTGCGCTCGCAGCGCGCCGCCGAGCGCGCCGACGTCGCGCTCGTGGTCTGCGACGCGCAGGACGGCGTGACGTCGCAGGACCTGCGGATCGCCGACCTCGCGATGCGCTCGGGCTGCGCGACGGCGATCGTGCTGAACAAGTGGGACATCACCGGCGGCGACACTGCGCCGCTCGGCCCGGGCGGCGGCGTCGGCGCGGCCGAGCTCGACCGCGAGCGGGCGCGCGTGAACCAGAAGCTGCGCCTGCGCCCGCGGGTGCTGACGGCGTCCGCGCTGACCGGCCGCCACATCGCGCGGCTGCTGCAGGAGGCGCTCTCGATCGCCGACCGCCGCGCGCACCGCATCCCGACGCCGGAGCTCAACCGCTTCCTCGGCGACGTCGTCGCGGCGCGCCAGCCGCCGGCCAAGCAGGGCCACCGGCTGAAGATGCTCTACATCGCCCAGATCGGCACCAGCCCGCCGCGCTTCGCGATCCAGATCAACTCGCGCACCCGCGTGACGCGCGACTACGCGTACTTCATCGAGAACCGCCTGCGCGAGCGCTATGGCCTCGAAGGCGTGCCGGTCATCATCGATTTCAACGAACGGCCAGGTAGGGGAACCCGTGAAAGTCGCTAGGCTCTTCGCCCAATGACCCAGATGTCCGACAACGAGTACCTGTTCACCTCCGAGTCCGTCACCGAGGGCCACCCGGACAAGATCGCCGATCAGATCTCCGATGGTGTCCTCGACGCGGTGCTGCGCGACGACCCGTATGGCCGCGTGGCCTGCGAGACGCTGGTGAACACCGGCCTCGTGGTCGTGTCAGGCGAGATCTCGACGACGACGTACGTCGACATCCAGGAGATCGCCCGCGAGACGATCCGCAAGATCGGCTACACGGACGCCGACCTCGGCTTCAGCGCCGACTCGTGCGCCGTCCTGAACGCGATCGACAAGCAGTCGCCCGACATCGCCCAGGGCGTCGACCAGGCCTACGAGCGGCGTACCGACGCCTCCGACGAGGATGCTCTCGACATCGCCGGCGCCGGCGACCAGGGCATGATGTTCGGCTACGCGTCGAACGAGACCGAGGAGCTCATGCCGCTCCCGATCTCGCTCGCGCACCGGCTGGCCGAGCGCCTCGCCGCCGTCCGCAAGGACGGGACGCTGGACTACCTGCGCCCCGACGGCAAGACGCAGGTCTCCGTGCGCTACCGCGACGGCAGGCCGGTGGAGATCGAGAAGCTGCTGATCTCGACCCAGCACCGCGAGGGCGCGGAGTCGCTGATCCCGGACGACCTGTGGCAGCACGTCGTGCTCCCGATCCTGCCGGCCGAGCTCTACGACGCCGAGAAGCTGCGCAAGAACTTCCTCGTCAACCCGACGGGGCGCTTCGTGATCGGCGGCCCGGTCGGCGACGCCGGCCTCACCGGCCGCAAGATCATCGTCGACACGTACGGCGGCATGGCGCGCCACGGCGGCGGCGCCTTCTCGGGCAAAGACCCGAGCAAGGTCGACCGCTCGGCCGCCTACGCGGCCCGCTACGTGGCCAAGAACATCGTCGCCGCCGGCCTGGCCGACCGCGCCGAGGTCCAGGTCGCGTACGCCATCGGCGTCGCGCACCCGGTGTCGGTGATGGTCGAGACGTTCGGCACCGAGAAGATCGGCCGCGGGCGCATCGCCGCGCTCGTCGACGAGTTCTTCGACCTTCGCCCGGGCGCCTTCCGCGAGTACCTGAAGCTGCACCGTCCGATCTACCAGAAGACCGCCGCGTACGGCCACTTCGGCCGCGACGACGAGGACTTCACGTGGGAGAAGACGGACAAGGCGGCCGCGCTGCGCGAGGCCGCAGGACTCGCGGCTGCCGAAGTGGCCTAAGTGGGTATGGGGCCTCGTATGAGGCCCCATGAATCAAGTCCGGCTTGACGTCAACGCCGTCGACTACGCGATCGTCCTCGCGTATTTCGCCGTAGTCCTCGGCATCGGATTCGCCGCCAAGCGGTACATCAAGAGCAGCCTCGACTACTTCCTGTCGGGGCGCTCCTTGCCGGCCTGGATCACCGGCCTGGCGTTCATCTCGGCCAACCTCGGCGCCACCGAGGTGCTCGGGATGGCGGCGAACGGCGCGCAATACGGCGTCGCGACGGTCAACTACTACTGGATCGGCGCGATCCCGGCCATGGTCTTCCTCGGCCTGGTGATGATGCCGTTCTACTACGGCTCGAAGGTCCGCTCGGTCCCCGAGTACCTGCTGCAGCGGTTCAACACCGCCTCGCACAAGTTCAACTCGTGGACGTTCGCGCTGGCGACGATCCTGATCGCCGGCGTCAACCTCTACGCGCTCGCGCTCGTGCTGAAGTTCCTGCTCGGCTGGCCGATCATCGTCGGCATCATCGTGGCGGCGGTGATCGTGGCCGTCTACATCACGCTCGGCGGCCTGTCCTCGGCGATCTACAACGAGGTGCTGCAGTTCTTCGTGATCCTCGCGGCGCTGATCCCGATCGCGATCATCGGCCTGCACGACGTCGGCGGCTGGAACGGGCTGCAGGACAAGTTCAAGCACACGCCGGTCGGGGAGGCGGGTCTTCATGCCCTGCAGGGCACCGGCGCCTCGCACGTGACGAACCCGATCGGCGTGTCGTGGATCGGGATCGTGTTCGGGCTCGGCTTCGTGCTCGCGTTCGGCTACTGGACGACGAACTTCGCCGAGGTGCAGCGCGCGCTGTCGGCCAAGAACCTCTCCGCGGCCCAGCGCACGCCGCTGATCGGCGCGATCCCGAAGCTGTTCCTGCCGTTCGTGATGATCCTGCCGGGGATGATCGCGCTCGTCGTGATCCCCAAGCTCGGCACGACGGATGCGCTGCAGTACAACAACTCGATCCCGCTGCTGATGAACAAGTACCTGCCCAACGGCATGCTCGGGATCGCGCTGACCGGCCTGATGGCGTCGTTCATGGCCGGCGTGGCGGCGAACGTGAGCGCGTTCAACACGGTCGTCACGACCGACCTCGTGGAGCCGTACTTCAAACCCGGCATGTCCGACGACTGGTACGTGAGCTTCGGCCGCGTCGCGACGGTCGGCGGCATCACGATCAGCATCTTCACCGCGCTGATCGCGTCGACGTACGACAACCTCATGAACTACCTGCAGGCGCTGTTCTCGATCTTCAACGCGCCGCTGTTCGCGACATTCATTATCGGCATGTTCTGGCGGCGGATGACGCCTGCCGCCGGGTTGTGGGGGCTGATCGCGGGCACGTTCACCGCGGCCATGACGTTCATCCTCTACAAGACGAAGGTGATCAGCTTCGGCTCGGACCTGGCGGAGTCGATGTGGGGCGCGGGCCTCGCGTTCGTCGTCGACGCCGTGGTCACCGTCTTCGTGACGTTCGCGACGGAGCCCAAGCCGGTGTCGGAGCTGCAGGGGCTCGTGTACGGCATGGCCAACGTCGACGAGGAGGCGAGGGCCTACAAATGGTGGGAGTCGCCGCTGTTGATGGCCGGGTTCGTCTTGACCGGCGCCCTGATCCTGACGATCGTGTTCTGGTAGGAGCGACGAGATGGCCGAGACACAAGAGCCGGCTGGACGGCGCGCCGCGAAGGCGGCGAACCTGTTCGACCTGCGCCGCATCATCGGCGGCCTGTTCACCATCTGGGGCGTCCTGCTGATCATCCTGGGCGCGACCGACAGCGAGGCCGAGGCCAACAAGGCCGCCGGCATCAACATCAACCTCTACGCCGGGATCGGGATGCTGATCTTCGGCCTGCTGTTCCTGCTGTGGGCGTTCACGCGCCCGCTGGGCGAGCAGCTCGTCGAGGCCGAGGACGGCGGCGGCGACCACCCCGGCCGCGCGGCGCCGCGCGGCGTCGACGCCGCCGCGCTGGCGTCACACCAGCGCAGCGGGGGGACCCGGCGTGACCGCGATCGCACCGGCGGGGAGGGCGACCCCGGGACCTAGGAGGGCGAGCACGGAGCCGCCGAAGCCCCCGCCGACCATGCGGGCGCCGGCGGCTCCATGCGCCTTCAGCCGGTCCACGGTCGCCTCGACCTCGGGCACCGAGGACTCGTAGTCGTCGCGCAGGCTGGCGTGCGAGGCGTCGAGCAGCGCGCCGACCTCGGGGAGGTCGTGGCGCTCGAGCGCGGCGGCCATCGCGTCGACGCGGGCGTTCTCGGTGATGATGTGGCGGGCGCGTCGCTTGAGCGCGCCGTCGAGCCTCGGCAGGTCGTCCAGCGTCGCCTCGCGCAGAGTGGGGATGCCGAGCTCGGCGCACGCCGCCTCGCACTCGGCGCGGCGCTCGTTGTAGCCGGAGGCGGCGAGCGTGTGGCTGGCGCCGGAGTCGACCGTGACGAGCTGCCAGTCCTGCAGGTCCAGCGGCACGGCCGACACCTCGAGCGAGCGGAAGTCGATCCGCAGCGCGTGGCCCTCGCTGCCCAGCAGCGCGGCGAACTGGTCCATCAGGCCCGTGTTCTGGCCGACCCACTCGTTCTCCACGCGGCTGCACAGCTTGGCCAGGTCGCGCAGGTCCTTCGGCGGCGCGAGCTTGGCGAGGCCGAGCAGCGCGAGCGCGAGCGCCGTGGAGAGGGCCGCGGAGGAGCTGAGGCCGCTGCCGCGCGGGACGTCGCCCTCGATCGTGAGGGCGGCCGGCTGGAGCGCGTAGCCGGCGTCCTGCAGCTCGGCGACGATCCCGCGCACGAACGCGCGCCAGCCGGTCTTCGGATCGCGGTTGGCGAGCTCGAACGCGTCGGTCTCGTCGAGGTCGAGCGCCTTCGCCTCGATCCCGCCGTCGATCGAGGTCGCCGTGACGGTGACGCCGCGCGCGATCGCGAACGGCAGCGCGAGCCCGGCGTTGTAGTCGGTGTGCTCGCCGATCAGGTTCACGCGGCCCGGGCCGCGGGCGGTCACGCGCATAGCCGCTCGCGCATCACCCGCGCGGCCTCCGGGCTCTCGTCGATCAGCAGGTAGCGGCGGCCGAGCTTCGCCGCCACGGCGCCGAGCGTGCCCGAGCCGGCGAACGGATCCACGCACAGGTCGCCCTCGCGCGACGACGCCTGCACGAAGCGCCGCAGCAGCCCCTCGGGCTTCTGCGTCGGGTAGCCGGTCTTCTCGCGCCCGGTGGGGGAGACGATCGTGTGCCACATCACCGAGACGGGGCGCTTGCCGCGCTCGGCCTGCTCGGGCGTGACCAGGCCGGGCGCCATGTACGGCTCGCGGTCGACCGCCTCGGAGTCGAAGTAGTACGCACGCGGGTCCTTGACGTAGACGAGGATCGTGTCGTGCTTCTGCGGCCACTTTCGGCGCGCCTTGGCGCCGTAGTCGTAGGCCCAGATCAGCTCGTTGAGGAAGCTGCCGCGGCCGAAGATCTCGTCGAGCAGGAGCTTGACGTAGTGCGCCTCGCGGTAGTCGAGGTGCAGGTACAGCGTGCCGGTCGGGTCCAGGATGCGCCGCAGCTCCTCCAGCCGTGGCGCGAGGAAGCCGAGGTAGTCGTCGAACGCGTCCTTGTAGGAGGACTCCGACAGCAGCTTGGTCGTGTAGCGGCGGCCGCCGAAGCCCGTCCGGTCGCCCTCCTGCGCGCCGACCGTCGCGAGCGTCTGGCGCGTCTGCGTCCGGCCCGTGTTGAACGGCGGGTCGGCGTAGACCATCTGGGCGCAGCCGTCGGCGAGCGCGCGCAGCAGCGGCAGGTTGTCGCCGACGAGGATGCCCTCGGTCAACGGTCGCGTCCGCCGGTCAGGACGGCGACGGCGCCGAGGGCCAGGTAGAGCTCGGCGAGGGCGAAGACGGCGAGTGTCCCGGCGGCGGGCATCGCCGCGAGCGTATCGGGAGGCGCGGTCGGGGTCGCTCCCGGCGCGGCCGCTCCCGGCGCGGCGACGCGCCGGCGGTCTCCGCGCGCCGCGGGGTCGCGACGGCGGGCATCGAGGGGGCGGGTTCCAATGCCCCGGTTTCGCGTGTGGCGGCTAACGGTCGCATAGCGACCCCTAGCCGCCACACCGGATTCCGGTGGCGGCAAACTCCCGCATAACCGCGAGTTTCGCGACACGCCGATTTCCGGTGCGTGATCGCGGGAGCTGGGATCGCTCGCGTCCTTCGTCGATGCGCCGTTGGCCGGTCCGGCGAGCGGCCGGCGGGAGCCGGGCTCGCGCTCGTTCCTTCGTCGATGCGTCGTTCGCCGGTCCGGCGAGCGGCCGGCGGGAGCCGGGATCGCTCGCGTGCGCCTTCGACGCGCCGTTCGCCGGTCCCGGGCGGGCGCAGCGATGAGACGGGGCGAGGCGACCGCACGCGCGCCTATCGTCATCAGCCCCCGTGATCGCCCGGATCGAGCCGCTCACCACGACGCGCCGCCTGTCCGGCCCGTTCGACTACCTGATGCCCGACGAGCCGCTGGAGGTCGGGTCGCTCGTTCGCGTGCCGTTCGGGCACCAGAAGCTCGACGGGGTCGTGATCGCGCTCGCGCCGGACTCCGATGTGGCCGAGGAGCGGCTGCTCGCGCCGACGAAGGTCCAGCAGGACTCGATCCCCGCCGATCTCGTCGACCTCGCGCTGTGGATGGCGACCGAGTACTGCTCCACGCCGGCCCGCGCGCTGAGCCTGGTGACGCCGCCGCCGGGGAAGGCGAAGACGGCGTTCTGGGCGGAGCCGACCGGGGCCGACGGCCGCGTCACCGAGGCCCAGGAAGCCCTGTTGCGGCGGCTCCCCGGCCTGGCGGGAAAGGACCTCGCCGCGCTGCGCCGGCTCGAGAAGCGCGGGCTGGTCGCGATCACGCAGCGGGTCGCGCGCCGCGCGCCGCGGATGAACCCGGCGCCGGACCAGCCGGTCGAGCTGACGCACGCGCAGCACGAGGCGCTGCGCGAGATCGAGGCGGCGCCCGCGGAGGCGCGGCTGCTGCACGGCGTGACCGGCTCGGGCAAGACCGAGGTCTACCTGCGCGCCGCCGCCGCCGCGCTGCAGAGAGGCGAGGGCGTGATCGTGCTCGTGCCCGAGATCGCGCTCACGCCGCAGACCGTCGCGCGCTTCGCGGCCCGCTTCGGCGACACCGTCGCGCTGCTGCACTCCGCGCTCTCCGAGGGCGAGCGCTACGACGAGTGGCGGCGCCTGCGCAGCGGCGAGGCGCGGATCGCGGTCGGGCCGCGCTCGGCCGTCTTCGCGCCCGTCGAGAAGCTCGGCCTGATCGTGGTCGACGAGGAGCACGACGGCTCCTACAAGCACGAGGGCGACCCGCGCTACGACGCCCGCCACGTCGCCGAGTTCCGCGCCGCGTACTCGCACGCCCGGCTGCTGCTGGGCTCCGCCACGCCGCGCCCCGAATCCGCGCACAACGTCACGCGCCTGCGCCTGCGCGACCGCGTCGGCGGCGTCCGCGAGCTGCCGCCCGTGCGCGTGCTCGACATGCGCGAGGCGCAGCACGCCGTCCACCCCGAGACGCGCCGCGCGCTCGGCTCGGCGCGCAAGTCGATCGTGCTCCTCAACCGCCGCGGCTGGTCCAACTTCCTCACCTGCCGCAGCTGCGGCAAGGCGTGGGAGTGCCCGAACTGCGACGTCGCGCTCGTCCTGCACCACGCCGCCGGCTTCCTCGCCTGCCACCACTGCGGCCACCACGAGGGCATCCCGCAGCGCTGCGACCACTGCGGCTCGCTCTCGGTCACCCGCCACGGCGCAGGGACCGAGCGCGTCGAGGCCGAGCTGGCGCACGCGCTCGACGTGCCCGTGTTCCGGCTCGACGCTGACACCGCCGCCAACAAGGACGCGGTCCCCGAGCTGCTCGCGCGCTTCAAGGCGGCGCCGGAGGGCGTGCTGCTCGGCACGCAGATGGTCGCCAAGGGCCACGACTTCGCCGACGTCACGCTCGGCGTCGTGCTCGACGCCGACTCGACGCTGCGCTTCCCCGACTTCCGCGCCGAGGAGCGGACGTTCGCCCTGATCGCCCAGCTCGCGGGCCGCGCCGGGCGCGGCCCGCGCGGCGGCCGCGTGCTGGTCCAGACCGCGACGCCCGACGCTCCCTCGATCCAGGCCGCCGCGCGCCACGACTCCGACGGGTTCCTGGCCGAGGAGCTCGAGCGCCGGCGCGCGCTGCGCTACCCGCCGTTCGCCGACCTCGTGCGCGTGGTCTGCAGCGCGCCGGACGCCGCTCCCGCCCGCGCCGCCGCCGCGCAGGTGGCCGAGCAGGTCGAGCTCAACACGGGCGAGGCGACCGAGCTGCTCGGGCCGGCGCCGCTGTTCCGGCTGCGACAGCGCGAGCGCTTCCAGGTCGTGCTCAAGACGACCGAGCGGGCCGCCGCGATCGCCGCCACCGGAGCCGCCGTGGAGGCCGCCGCGCGGGCCAAGGAGTTCAAGCCGGTGGCGTTCTCGGTGGACGTTGACCCGGTCTAAACTCATTCGCCGATGGCCGAGGAAGTCCACACCGAGGCGCACGGCGAGATCGCCGAGCCACAGGAGAAGCTCGATCCCGAGACGCGCGCGCGCCGTGAGGCGGCGCTCAAGCACGTGCGCAAGTACGGCGACCCCGTGCTGCGCTCGCGCGCGCTGGAGATCGAGCGCTTCGACGACGCGCTGGTGGACGAGGCCCGCCGCATGGGCGAGCTGATGCACGACGCCTATGGCATCGGCCTCGCGGCCACGCAGGTCGGCGTCATGCACCGGCTGCTCGTCTACCGGACCGAGCTCGAGGGCGCCGTCGCGGCGCTCGTGAACCCCGTGCTGGAGTGGTCGAGCAGGGAGACCGAGAGCGCGGAGGAGGGCTGCCTGTCGCTGCCCGGCGTCGCCGTCGAGGTCGACCGCCCGGTCTACGTCCGCGTGCGCGCGCTGGACGAGCGCGGCTCGCCGATCATGGTCGAGGCGTCCGGGCTCGAGGCGCGCGTGATCCAGCACGAGATGGACCACCTGGACGGCGTCCTGATCCTCGACCGCACCTCGCGCGATCAGCGCAAGCAGGCCATGCGCGCCCTGCGTGAGGCGCTCGAGCCGCGTGCGGCCGCGTAAGTGCGCAACGTCTACCTCGGCACGTCGGAGTTCGCGGCCGTCGTCCTGCGGCGGCTGGCTGACAGCCCGCACCGCCCCCAGCTCGTCATCACGCGCCCGGACCGCCCGCGCGGCCGCGGCCAGAAGCTGAGCCCGCCGCCCGTCGCGCTCGCCGCGGCCGAGCTCGGCATCGACTTCATCCAGCCCGAGCAGCTGCACGCGCCCGAGATCCTGCAGCGGATCGCCGAGACCCGGCCCGAGGTGCTGACGACGTGCGCGTACGGCGTGCTGATCAAGGAGCCGCTGCTCTCGGACTACGAGATGATCAACGTGCACCCGTCGCTGCTGCCGCGCTGGCGCGGCGCCGCGCCGCTGGAGCGCGCGATCATGGCCGGCGACGCGCGCACCGGCGTCTCGATCATGCGCGTGACCGCCGGCTGGGACTCCGGCCCGGTCTACCTGCAGGACACGACGCCGATCGGGCCGGACGACGACTACGCGTCGCTCGCGGCGCGGCTGGAGACGATCGGCGCCGACCTGCTCGTGCGCGCGCTCGACGAGCGCCCCGCGCCGGTCGAGCAGGACGAGGCCGGCGTGACCTACGCGAACAAGATCACGGCGCGCGACCGCGCGCTGGACCCGACGCAGCCGCCCTCCACCGAGGAACGCCGCGTGCGCGCGCTCACGCCGCACATCGGCGCCCGCCTCCCGCTGCCCGACGGCAGCTTCCTCGGCGTGCTCGCGGCGCAGGTCGACGGGCCGACGCGCGCGCCCGCCGGCGGCATGCTGCGCACCGACGGCGACCGCCTGCTGCTCGACTGCAACGGCGGCGCGCTGGAGCTGACCGAGATCCGGCCGCCCGGCGGGCGCCCGATGCGAGCCGTGGAGTGGCTGCGCGGCCGCCCCGACCCGGCGCTGACGACGTTCCGGCTCGATCCCACGCTGCCCGAGCGCGAGCTCGCAGAGCTGCTCGAGCTCGCCCGCGCCGAATGGGCGATCGAGGACGCGGAGTGGTACCCGTACGTCTCGGCGCTCGTGCTGCGCGGCGGGCGCGACGTGCTCGACGCGGCGATCGCGCTCGGCGCGGACGAGGACCCGGTCGCGCGCGAGCTGGCCGCCTACGTGCTCGGCCAGCTCGGCTCCGAGGTGCCGTCGTTCCCGCCCGAGCAGGGCACGGCGCTGCAGGCGATGGCCGCGCGCGAGGCCGACCCGGCCGTGATCGAGGCGATCGCGTGCGCGTTCGGCATGCTCGGCGAGCCGTACGGCCAGGACTGGCTGCTGGCGCAGCGCGAGCACCCCGAGCCGCGCGTGCGCGAGGGCGTCGCGTTCGCGCTCGGCGGGCGTGCCTCCGACGGCTCGCTGCCGGCGCTGATCGAGCTCTCCGAGGACGCCGACGCCGACGTCCGCGACTGGGCGACGTTCGCGCTCGGCACGCTGGCCGAGCAGGACACGCCGGAGCTGCGCGACGCGCTCGTGGCGCGCGTGGAGGACGCCGACGCCGACACGCGGCTGGAGGCGATCCACGGCCTCGCCCTGCGCGGTGACGGGCGCGCCCGCGACGCGGCGCTCGACGTGCTCGAGGGCGTCGAAGGCGGCGACGTCTACACGCGCCACCTGCTGCACGAGACGGCGGTCGTCCTCGCGAAGGACGACGACCGCTTCTCGCGCTTCACGTAACCGGGGCTACCAGGGCGGCGTCGCGGACTGATCCGCGGCGGCGGCGGCGGGAGCCGGAGCTGCAGCGGCGGCCGGCGCAGCCGGCCGGCGCGGGCGCCGGGTCCGGGGCGGGAGCCGCGGGGGCGGGCGCCGCAGCCGCGGGAGCGGGAGCGGGAGCCTCAGGAGCGGGGGCGGGAGCCGCGGGAGCCGGAGCCGGAGCCTCAGCCGCGGGTGCTTCGGCCGCGGGCGCGGGCGTCTCGGCCGCGGGAGCGGGAGCGGGCTTGACGTCCGACGCGGGCGAATGCTCGGCCGGCGCCTGCTCGGGCGCGGGAGCCTGGACCTCGGGCGTGTCGTCCGCGGGGGCGGGCGTGGGCGCGGGCGCCTCAGGGGCGGGATCCTCGGCCGGCGGCGCGGGCGTGGCGTCGACCTCGCCGGTGGTGGGCGGCGTGACCGGCACCTCGGGCGGCGCGGGCGTCTCGTCGGCGGGCGGCGTCGTGTCGCCGCCGGCGGGCGGCGTCGTGTCGCCGCCGGCGGGCGGCGTCGTGTCGACGGGCGGGGCCTCGACGGGCGGGGTCTCGACCGGCGGGGTCTCGACGGGCGGGGTCTCGACCGGCGGCGTCTCGACCGGCGGCGTCTCGACCGGCGGCGTATCGACCGGCGGCGTATCGACCGGCGGCGCGTAGTCGATCCGGTCCGGGATGCCGTTGCCGTTGGCGTCTTCGTCGCCGTCGAGGATCCCGTTGCCGTCGGTGTCGCTGCTCCAGGCGTCGGTGCCGTTGCGCTCTTCGTCGCCGTTGGAGATGCCGTCGTGGTCGGAGTCGTCCTGCGCGTCGATGACGCCGTTGTAGTTCGTGTCCGGGTTCGCGTTCGTCGACTTGATCTTGAACTCGGTGGCCTTGGTGATACCGCGGCCGTTGTCCTCGGAGCCGTCGGTGGGGACGGCGGCGTTCATCCCGTTGGCGGTCTCGTACGTGTCCGGGAAGGTGTCGTTGTCGGTGTCGGTGTTGACCTTGACGAACCCGGCCGCGCCGAACGTGGCGTGGCTGATGCCGTCGGCGGTGCTGTCGGTCTTCACGGACGCGCGCGGGGACTTCGGTGTGACGGCGAGGCTGCCGCCGCTGAGCGTGATCCCGCCGGTCGAGCCGGGGCCGGCGGTGACGCCCGGGATCGCGATGGCGCCGAGCGGCGTCGCGCCTCCGGGGCTGAGCGGATTCGTGCCGGGCGTGCGCGGGCCGGGCTTGGCCGGGCGCGTCTTACGCGGCGTCGGGTTGGCGAGCTGGGTGTTCCCGGCGGAGGCGGAGCTCTGCAGCGCCGACGGCCAGTCCTTCCAGCCGACGAGCGGCACGGCGAGCGCGCCGAGGCCGAGCGTGCCGGCGACGAGGCCGGTGGCCACAGTGCCCGCGAGGCGTAGATCGCCTAGGGCTGACGGGCGCGTCGTGCGCGCCATCGCACCTCTCTGAATGTCAGTGTCCAACATGATCTGGCTTCCCCTTCCGTGGCCAGTGTCGGCATGTTGTACGGGTTCCATTAGCCCTGTTGGGCGAAATTGAGCCGGCTTGAGCTGATCTGGACAAACGTTCGAGCATCCTGCTGACGGGCTGCCTAAAGCAACCTTGGTGACTTGAGAGACAGACCGAAAACCGGACTTCTGTTTGAGACAGGGGCTTCATCGTCGTTCGTGGGGCGCAGCCCAGCCGACCAGACCGGGCAACCGAACGCCGACAACGACACCCAATCAGAACTTCGGCCTCGCGTAAAGGCTGGCGCGTCGACACTACCCATGCAATCCGGCACTGAACCCAATTCCACCCCCGCGCGCGCCGTCGCGTACGCCGTCGTGCGGCGCGTCTTCGAGCAGGACGCGTGGGCCGATCGGGCCCTCCACGGCGAGGCGCGGCGCCTGCGCCTGGACACGCGCGAGCGCGCGCTCGCGACGCAGCTCGCGTTCGGCACCGTCCAGCGCGCCGCCACGCTGGACTACGTGATCGAGCGGCTGGCCAAGCGCCCCGCCGGGCGGCTCGACGCGCCCGTGCTCGCCGCGCTGCGGCTCGGCGTCTTCCAGCTCGCCTACCTGGACCGCGTCCCGCCGCACGCGGCGGTGGGG
Organism: uncultured Solirubrobacteraceae bacterium; assembly: GCA_963736505.1. Classification (GTDB taxonomy): domain Bacteria; phylum Actinomycetota; class Thermoleophilia; order Solirubrobacterales; family Solirubrobacteraceae; genus Solirubrobacter. Next base: position 287,813 of record CAVTOZ010000008.1, on the reverse strand, counting down.
GAGTCGGTCCAGCTCGCCAAGGCCGATGCGCCGCGCGGCGCCGGGCTCGTCAACGCCGTCCTGCGCCGGGCGGTGCGCGAGGCGCGCCCGCTGATCGCGGCGCTGCGCGACGGGACGCCCGCCGAGGCGGCGCTCAAGCACTCGCACCCCGAATGGATCGCGCAGCTGTGGTTCGACGCGCTCGGGCCCGTGGACGCGCGCGCGCTGATGGAGGCCGACAACCGGCCGGCCGAGTCGGTCCTGCGCGCCAACACGCTGCGCACGACCGCCGCCGAGCTCGCCGAGCGCCTGCCGGCCCACGCCGACGGCGACGCGCTGATCCTCGACGCCCCGTTCGACGCGTTCTCGGCGCCGGAGTGGGAGCAGGGGCTGTTCATGCCGCAGTCACGTGCCGCGATGGCCGTCTCGCGCGCGCTCGCGCCCGCGGCGGGCGAGCGTGTGCTGGACCTGTGCGCCGCGCCGGGCGGCAAGACCACGCACCTGGCGGCGCTGATGGGAGACGAAGGGACGATCGTGGCCGTCGAGCGCCACGCGGGCCGGGCGGACGCGCTGCGCCGTACGGCGGCGCGGATGGGGGCGAGCATCGTCGAGGTGCGGACCGCCGACGCGACCGAGCCGCAGGAGCGCGGCGCCTACGACCGCGTGCTCGTCGACCCGCCGTGCTCGGACCTCGGGACGCTCGCCTCGCGCCCCGACGCGCGCTGGCGCAAGGCCGGCCGGCCGGAGGCGCTGGCCGCGCTGCAGAGCCGGATCCTGGCCGCCGGAGCCGAGGCCGTTCGTCCGGGCGGTAGCCTGGTCTATTCCACCTGCACGATCTCGCCCGCCGAGAACGAACGCATCGTCGCCGCATTCCTGGCGACAAACGACCAGTTCGAGGCGAGCGACCTGTCAATCGACGTGCCGGACTGGAAGCATCCGAACATGCCGCTCGCCCTGCAGACGCTCCCACACCGCGATCGCACCGACGGCTTCTTCATCGCGAGGCTGAACCGGCGATGAGCAAGCCCGACATCGATCTGGGATCCGTCTGCCCGTCCTGCCACGAGCCGTGGCTGCGGCCGACCAACCTGCCGGGGCGCTATCGCTGCGTGAACTGCCTGCAGCGCTTCGAGCTGCGGTCGGTCTGCCCGGACTGCGGCGAGCACTCCACGATCGTCCGGATGTCGAACACCGCGCTGTACGTCTGCGGCCACTGCCAAGGCTCGATGCTCACGACGATTTGATGCGCGAGCGGCTCATGGGCGTCGCGCCCTCGATCCTCGCGGCCGACTTCGGCCGGCTCTCAGACCAGGTCGCCACCGTCCTCGACGGCGGCGCGCCCGTGATCCACGTCGACGTGATGGACGGCCACTTCGTGCCGCCGATCACGATGGGCCCGCTCGCCGTGAACGCGATCGCCGAGCAGGTCCACGCCGCCGGCGCGGCCGTCGACGTGCACCTGATGATCGAGCGCCCCGAGCGCCAGATCGACGCGTTCGCCGAGGCCGGCGCGGACTCGATCACGTTCCACGCCGAGGCGACGCCGCACGCGCACTACGCCGTGCAGGCGATCCACGCCGCCGGCTGCCTCGCCTCGATGGCGCTCAACCCCGGCACGCCGGCCGAGGCCGTGAGCGAGCTCGGCGAGGACCTCGACATGGTCCTCTGCATGACGGTCAACCCCGGCTGGGGCGGCCAGGCGTTCCTCGAGCGCTCGATCGGCAAGCTCGAGCGCCTGCGCTCGCTGCTCGGCCCCAGCGTGTCGATCGAGGTCGACGGCGGCATCGATACCGAGACCGCGCGGCGCTGCGCGCGGGCCGGCGCGACGGTGTTCGTGGCGGGCACCGCCGTCTTCGGATTCCCCGACCCTGGCCGGAAGGTCAGAGAGATCGGCGCGGCCATCGCCGATTAGCTGGGCTTCAGCACATGTACGGCCAGCCGTATGTGAAGGAGTCCCTGTGCTGACGAGAATCGTGAACGTGGACTGCACCGTCCTCATCGTCGACGACCACCCGTCCTTTCGGGCGAGTGCGCGCGTGCTCCTGGAGTCCGAGGGGTTCCAGGTCATCGGCGAGGCCGTGGACGGCGCCAGCGCCGTCACCGAGGCCAATCGGCTGCGTCCGCAGCTCGTCCTCCTGGACGTGCAGCTCCCGGACATCGACGGCTTCGACGTCGCGGCGCGGATCACGGGTCATCCCGACTCCCCGGCCGTGATCCTCGTCTCGAGCCGCGATTCGTCGGACTTCGGGCCGCTCGTGTCGCGCTCCGGCGCGCGCGGGTTCGTGCCGAAGGCCGAGTTGTCCGGGGAGCGCGTCCAGGAGCTGCTGCTTTGAGCTCACTCAACCGCGCGCTGGCGATGCTGGCGCTCGCCGCCCTCCTGCTGGGGCTGCTCGGCGCTGCGGTCGTGCTGGGCTCCGATCACGTCGACCACCGCGGCGCGTCCGCCGCGCTCGGCTTCGCGATCGGCGCCGCCTGGATCGGCACCGGCCTGTACGTGTGGTGGCGGCGCCCGGAGACGCGCTTCGGCGCGCTGATGACGTGGGTCGGCTTCGCGTGGCTGCTGAACGCCTTCAGCGCCGCCAACGGCTCGGTCTTCTTCACGCTCGCCGTGTTCGCCTCCAACGTCTACCTGGCGGCGTTCCTGCACCTGCTGCTCGCCTATCCCGACGGCCGCGTGTCGAACCCGGCGCGCCGGCGCTTGATGTGGTTCGGCTACGGGCTGGCGGTCCTCGGGCCGCTCCCGGCGCTGATGTTCGGCTTCAACCGCACCGGCGGCAACTGCGGCTGCCCGCCGTCGTTCATCGATGTGTCGGGCGACGTGACGCTCGGCAACGCGCTCGATGCCGCCGTCAACGCGCTCGCCGTCGGCGTCGTGGTCTACGTGCTGTGGGTGCTCGTGGACCGCTGGCGCGAGGCGACGCCGCCGCAGCGCCGCGCGATGGCGCCGCTGCTGTGGTCGGGCGTGGCGCTGATGGTCCTGGTCGCCGGCACGTTCAGCGCCGCGACGGTGTCCGGCGGCGGCAACGTCACCGACGTGCTGGCGCTGGCGAGCCAGATCGTCTTCGCCTCGGTGCCGTTCACCTTCCTGCTCGGCCTGCTGCGCAGCCGCGTCGTGCGCGCCGACGCGGTCGGCGAGCTGCTGGTGCGGCTCGGCGAGGCGCCGGGCACCGACGGCCTGCGCGGCCTGCTGGCCGACGCGCTCGGCGACCGCTCGCTGCAGCTCGTGTACTGGATCGACGGCAGCTGGGTCGACCGCAAGGGCAGGCCCGCCACGCTCCCGTCGCGCGACGACCCGGCGCGCGCGTGGACGCCGGTCGAGCTCGAGGGCCAGCGCGTGGGCGCGATCGTGCACGACATCAGCCTCGCCGCGACGCCCGGGACCCTCGGCTCGGTCGCCGCCGCGGCCGGCCTGGCCGTGCAGAACGAGCGCCTGGAGGCCGCGCTGAGCGCGCGCCTGGAGGAGCTGCGCCGCTCGCGCGCGCGGATCGTCGAGGCCGGCCTGGCCGAGCGCCGGCGGCTGGAGCGCAACCTGCACGACGGCGCCCAGCAGCGGCTCGTGGCGCTGTCGCTGACGCTGCGCATGGCCCAGGGCAAGATCCGGAAGGCGCCCGAGCGGGCCGAGGAGCTCGTCGGCGCCGCGCAGGAGGAGCTGACGCGCGCGCTGGAGGAGCTGCGCGAGCTGGCGCGCGGGATCCATCCGGCCGTGCTGTCGGATCGCGGACTTCAGGCGGCCGTCGAGGCGCTCGCCGTGCGCTCGCCGCTGCCGGTCCGCGTCGTCGAGGTCCCGGGCGAGCGGCTGCCCGAGCCCGTCGAGGCGGCAGCCTACTTCGTGATCGCCGAGGCGCTCACGAACGTGGCCAAGTACGCCGACGCGAACGAGGCCACGGTCGCCGTGCGGCGCCAGAACGGCAACGCGCTCGTGGAGGTGCGCGACGACGGCGTCGGCGGCGCGGATCCGGCACGCGGCTCAGGGCTGCACGGGCTCGCGGACCGGGTCGGCGCGCTCGACGGATCGCTATCGCTCGACTCGCCACCGGGTGCGGGAACTATCCTCCGGGCGCAGATCCCCGTATGAATGCCGCTGATGCCCCATTGAAGGTCGTCGTCGCCGAGGACTCCGTGCTCCTGCGCGAGGGCCTGTGCCGCCTGCTCGAGGACTCGGGCTTCAACGTCGCCGGCCAGGCCGGCGACGCCGAGGACCTGATGCGCAAGGTCGGCGCCCATAAGCCGGACGTCGCGGTGATCGACGTGCGGATGCCGCCGACGCACACCGACGAGGGCCTCGTCGCCGCGCGCCGCATCCGCGCCGAGCATCCGGGCACGGGCGTGCTCGTGCTCAGCCAGTACGTCGAGGAGGCCTACGCGCTCGACCTGCTGTCGGAGTCGACGGAGAGCACCGGCTACCTGCTCAAGGATCGCGTGGCGGACGTGGACACGTTCACCGACGCCGTGCGCCGCGTCGCCGGCGGCGGCTCCGCGCTCGACCCCGAGGTCGTGGCCCTGCTGCTCGGCCGCCGCCGCCGCGAGGACCCGCTGGAGGGCCTGACGGCACGCGAGCGCGAGGTGCTGGGCCTGATGGCCGAAGGGCGCTCGAACGCCGCGATCGCGGAGGCGCTGGTCGTGACCGAACGCGCCGTCGAGAAGCACGTGACCTCGATCTTCTCCAAGCTCGATCTCGCGCCGACGGTGGAGGACCACCGCCGCGTGCTCGCGGTTCTGGCGTACCTCAGGGCCGCCTAGCGCCTCGTGGACCCCACGCCGCACGTCGCCGACAGCCACGACCTGATCCGCGTGCGCGGCGCACGCGTGAACAACCTCAAGGACGTCAGCCTCGAGCTCGCCAAGCGCCGGCTGACCGTGTTCACCGGCGTCTCCGGGTCGGGCAAGAGCTCGCTCGTGTTCGGCACGATCGCCGCCGAGTCGCAGCGGATGATCAACGAGACCTACAGCGCCTTCGTCCAGGGCTTCATCCCGACGCTGGCGCGGCCGGAGGTCGACCTGCTCGAAGGGCTGACGACGGCGATCGTCGTCGACCAGGAGCGGATGGGCTCCAACCCGCGCTCGACGGTCGGCACCGTGACCGACACCGACGCGATGCTGCGGATCCTGTTCAGCCGGCTCGCGAAGCCGCACATCGGCTCGCCGGGCGCGTACTCCTTCAACGTCGCCTCCGCGCACGGGAGCGGCGGGATCACGGTCGAGCGCGGCGACAAGACGATCACCAAGAGCGCGAGCTTCAGCAGGGTCGGCGGCATGTGCCCGCGCTGCGAGGGCCGCGGCTCGGTCAACGACTTCGACCTGTCCGCGCTCTACGACGACAGCCGGTCGCTCAACGAGGGCGCGCTCACGATCCCCGGCTACTCCATGGACGGCTGGTACGGGCGCATCTTCCGCGGCTGCGGCTACTTCGACCCCGACAAGCCGATCAAGAAGTTCAACAAGCGCGAGCTCAACGACCTGCTCTACAAGGAGCCGACCAAGATCAAGGTCGAGGGCATCAACCTCACCTACGAGGGCCTGATCCCGAGGATCCAGAAGTCGATGCTCGCCAAGGACGTCGACGCGATGCAGCCGCACATCCGCGCGTTCGTCGAGCGGGCGGTGGTCTTCACGACCTGCCCCGACTGCGAGGGCACCCGGCTCGGCGAGGCGCCGCGGTCCTCCAAGATCGACGGCGTCAGCATCGCCGACGTCTCCGCGATGCAGATCACCGAGCTCGCGAGCTGGGTGGCGGGCCTGGACGAGCCGTCCGTCGCGCCGCTGCTCGAGGCGCTGCGCGAGAACCTCGACTCGTTCGTGGACATCGGGCTCGGCTACCTCTCGCTCAACCGGCCCTCGGGCACGCTCTCGGGCGGCGAGGCGCAGCGCACCAAGATGATCCGCCACCTCGGGTCGTCGCTGACCGACGTGACCTACGTGTTCGACGAGCCGACGATCGGCCTGCACCCGCACGACATCCAGCGGATGAACGACCTGCTGCTGCAGCTGCGCGACAAGGGCAACACCGTGCTGGTGGTCGAGCACAAGCCGGAGACGATCGCGATCGCCGACCACGTCGTCGACCTCGGCCCGCGCGCCGGGACCGAGGGCGGCGAGGTGATGTTCGAAGGCGGCGTCGAGGGCTTGCGCGGCAGCGACACGATCACCGGGCGCCACCTGGACGACCGCGCCGCCTTGAAGCCGGCGGTGCGGACGCCGGCGGGCGCGCTGGAGGTGCGCGGCGCCGGCCTGCACAACCTCAAGGACGTCGACGTCGACATCCCGCTCGGCGTGCTGGTCGTGGTCACCGGCGTGGCCGGGTCGGGCAAGAGCTCGCTGATCAACGGCTCGGTCTCGGGCCGGGACGGCGTGGTGACGGTCGACCAGGGGGCGATCCGGGGCTCGCGGCGCAGCAACCCCGCGACGTACACCGGGCTGCTCGACCCGATCCGCAAGGCGTTCGCGAAGGCCAACGGCGTCAAGCCCGCCCTGTTCAGCGCCAACTCCGAGGGCGCCTGCTCCAACTGCAACGGCGCCGGCGTCGTCTACACCGACCTGGCGATGATGGCCGGCGTCGCCACCGTCTGCGAAGAGTGCGAGGGGAAGCGGTTCCAGGCCGAGGTGCTCGAGTACACGCTCGGCGGCAAGGACATCAGCGAGGTGCTCGCGATGTCCGTGACCGAGGCCGAGGCGTTCTTCGGGGCCGGCGAGGCGCGCACTCCGGCCGCGCACGCCATCCTCGGCCGGCTCGCCGACATCGGGCTCGGCTACCTCAGCCTCGGCCAGCCGCTCCCGACGCTGTCCGGCGGCGAGCGGCAGCGCCTGAAGCTGGCCACCCACATGGCGGAGAAAGGCGGAATCTACCTCCTCGACGAGCCGACCACCGGCCTGCACCTCGCCGACGTCGAGCAGCTGCTCGGCGTGCTCGACCGGCTCGTCGACTCCGGCAAGTCGGTCATCGTCGTCGCGCACCACCAGGCGGTGATGGCGCACGCCGACTGGATCATCGACCTCGGCCCCGGCGCCGGCCACGACGGCGGTCAGATCGTCTTCGAGGGCACGCCCGCGGACCTCGTCGCCGCGCGCTCGACCCTCACCGGCGAGCACCTCGCGGCCTACGTGGAGTAGGGCCAGCCATACCCGAGGTCACGTGGGAGCTACACGTGGCGCCGCGGCGCTTGCGACGATGCTGCGCCTATGAACATCGTTTCGACGGCGGACCTGCGCCGCACCTACGGCGAGGGCGAGACCGCCGTGCACGCGCTCGCCGGCGTGACGCTGTCCTTCCCCGCCGCGCAGTTCACCGCGATCATGGGCCCCTCGGGCTCCGGGAAGTCGACGCTGATGCACCTACTGGCCGGCCTCGACAAGCCGACCTCCGGCTCCGTGGTCGTCGACGGGCAGGAGCTCTCCACGCTCGACGACAAGGGCCTCACCAAGCTGCGGCGCGACCGGCTGGGGTTCGTCTTCCAGGCCTTCAACCTCGTGCCGGTGCTGACGGCGCTGGAGAACATCACGCTGCCGCTGCAGCTCGCGGGCCGCAAGCCCGACCAGGCGTGGCTGGACCAGCTGATCGAGACGGTCGGCCTGGGCGACCGCCTGACGCACCGGCCCGCCGAGCTCTCCGGCGGCCAGCAGCAGCGCGTCGCCGTGGCGCGCGCCCTGATCCACAAGCCGGCCGTCGTGTTCGCCGACGAGCCGACCGGCAACCTCGACTCGCACGCGTCCGAGGAGGTCATGGGCCTCCTGCGCCGCGCCGTCGACGAGTTCGGCCAGACGGTGATCATGGTCACCCACGAGGCGCAGTCGGCCGCCGTGGCGGACCGGCTCGTCGTCCTCAGCGACGGCAAGGTCGTCCACGACGGCGTCGGCACCGACGCCGAGGGCGTGCTCGACCTGATGAAGGCGGTGGCCTGACGTGGGGAAGGTCGCGCTCAAGGGACTGCTGTCGCGCAAGCTGCGCTCGGTCCTGACGGGCTTCGCGGTCGTCATCGGCGTCGCGTTCGTGGTCGGGACGCTCGTCTTCACCGACACCATCAACGCGTCGTTCAAGAACCTGTTCGAACGCGTCCAGAAGGGCGTCGACGTCTCCGTCGAAGCGCATCAGGCCGTCAAGGCCGACTTCTCGGCGCCGCCGACGATGCCCGCCTCCGCGCTCGACAAGGTCAAGGCCACGCCGGGCGTGGACGCGGCCGAGGGCAGCGTCAGCTCCGACGGCACGCTGCTCGACGACAAGGGCAAGGCGGTCACGTCCAACGGGCCGCCGACGATCATCAGCTCGGCATCCACGATCAAGCGCTTCCAGTCGCTCGACTACCAGTCCGGCGGCCCGCCGCAGACGGCCGACCAGGTCGCGATCGACCGCGGCACGTCGAAGAAGTACCACTTCGTCGTCGGCAGCACGGTCACGGTGCAGGGCGACGCGCCGGCCAAGCAGTACAAGGTCTCCGGCGTCGCGACGCTGGGCGGCAGCGACAGCCTGGGCGGCTCGAAGCTGGTCGTGATGACGCTGCCGGAGGCGCAGCGCGTGACCGGCCACGACGGCTACGACTCGATCGCCGTCGCCACGGGCGACCCCGAGGGCGTCAAGGCCGCGCTCAAGCGCGAGCTGGGCGGCGACTTCAACGTCCGCACCGGCAAGGAGGCGGCCGAGCAGCAGGCGCAGGACCTCTCCGACGCGCTCGGCTTCCTGCGCACCGGCCTGCTCGTGTTCGCGGCCGTCGCCCTGATCGTGGGCGGCTTCCTGATCTTCAACACGTTCTCGGTCACCGTCGCCCAGCGCACGAGGGAGTTCGCGCTGCTGCGGGTGCTCGGCGCCTCGCGCCGCCAGGTGCTGCGCTCGGTGCTGATCGAGACGTTCGCGATCGGCGTCGTGGCGTCGATACTCGGCGTGCTGGTCGGCATCGCGCTGGCCCCCGCGCTGGCCGCGATGCTGAAGGCGTTCGGGATCGACCTCGGCACGACCGGCCTGGTGATCAACGCCGGCAGCGTGATCATCGGCCTCGTCGTCGGCATCGTGGCGACGATGGTGTCCGGCCTCGTGCCGGCTCGCCGGGCCACGCGGATCGAACCGGTGACGGCGATGCGCGAGAGCGAGACGCCCGGGGCGGGGCACATGCGCCGGCGCCGCGTGATCGGCTCGGTCGGGCTGCTCGTCGTCGGCGTGGCGGCGCTCTTCTACGGCCTGTTCGGCGGCACCGGCTCCGGCAGCGGCGACGCGTCGCTGCTCGGGCTCGGCGCAGTCCTGATGATGTTCGGCGTGGCGCTGCTGGCGCCCGTCCTGGTCCGTCCCCTCGCCCGCGGCATCGGCGCCCCGCTGGCGCGCTTCCAGGGCCTCACAGGGGTGCTTGCGCGCGAGAACGCGATCCGCCAGCCCCAGCGCACCGCCGTCACCGCCGCGGCGCTGATGGTCGGCCTCGCGCTCGTCGTGTTCGTGACGATCTTCGCCGCCGGCCTGAAGGGCTCGGTGTCGAAGGTGATCGACGACCAGGTCAGCGCCGTCCTGATCGTCCAGAACAACGACGGCTTCTCCCCGATCCCGGCGCGCGTGGCCGACACCGTCAAGGCGGTGCCGGGCGTGACCGAGGTCTCGCCGGTGCGCTTCGCGTCCGCGCTCGTGCGCGGGGTGGACGGCACGCAGGCGGCGACCGGCGTCGATCCGAAGACGATCGGCTCGGTCCTGACGCTGAAGTGGAAGCAGGGCTCGGCGCAGACGCTCAGCTCGCTCGGCGACGACCAGCTGCTGCTCGACGGCGACTTCGCGAAGTCGCACCACTTCAAGGTCGGCAGCACCGTGCACGTGACCACGCCGGCGAACAAGCAGGTCGACTACACGGTCGCGGGCCTGTTCAAGAACCAGGCCGGCCTGACGGCGAACATCATCGCCACGGCCGCGACGATGGAGCAGTCGTGGGACTCCAAGAACATCGCGTTCGTGATGGCGGCCGCGAAGCCCGGGACCGATCAGACCCAGCTCGCCGCGACGACCGACAAGGCGCTGAAGGCGTTCCCGTCGACCGACGCGCTCTCGATCTCGCAGTTCAAGGACAAGCAGGAGGCCAACCTGGACTCGCTCGTGAACCTCGTGTTCGCGCTGCTGCTGCTGTCGGTGCTGATCGCGCTGCTGGGCATCGTCAACACGCTCGCGCTGTCGGTGCACGAGCGCACGCGCGAGCTCGGGATGCTGCGCGCGGTCGGCATGAGCCGTCGCCAGGTGCGCCGGATGGTGCGCGCGGAGTCGGTGATCACGGCCGTCATCGGCGCGGTGCTCGGGACGCTGCTCGGGATCGCGTTCGCGGTGATCGTGTCGCGGCCGCTCGCCGACCAGGGGTTCGTGTTCATCGTGCCGATCGGCTCGCTGATCGGGTTCTTCATCCTCGCGGCGATCGCGGGCGTGCTGGCGGCGATCCCGCCGGCCCGCCGCGCGGCGAAGGTGGACGTGCTGAGGGCCGTGACCACTGAGTAACGTCGCACGAAGGATCGGCGGCCCGCTAGGCCCGGCCGACGAGGCCGCGCTGCGACGGCCGACGTCCGGAGGGCGAAACATGTCCTACCCTCGGGAGCCTTGCCAAGGCTCCCGGTGATCCTGCTGGGCGCCATCCTCGTGCTCTCCTTCGGGCTGAACGCGAGGGTGGCGGCCAACCCGCGCTCGGCGTACCAGTCGGCGGACGAGCGCTCGTACGGCAAGCTCGCGATCGACATCGCCGACAACCACGGCTACGGGTCGGGGATGCGCGAGCCGCTGCACTGGCCGCCCGGCGCGCCCGTGCTGTTCGCGATCGGCCACAAGCTGTTCCCGTCGGCGTCGGACACCGCGCGCTACGACATCCGCTCCGCCTACTGGGAGCAGGCGCTGCTGACGACCGGCACGACGGCGCTGGCCGCGATCCTGGCCTGGATGCTCGCGGGGCCGTGGGCCGGCGTGCTGGCGGGCGCGATCGTCGGCACCTACCCGCCGCTGCTCGGCGCGACCGGCGACCAGCTCTCGGAGCCGCTCGGCGCGTTCCTGCTGCTGGCGGCGTTCGTCGCGCTCGCCTCGGCGGTCAAGCGCCGCGCCGGGCCGTGGCGGTGGGCGGCGGCGGGCGCGCTGTTCGCGCTCGCCATCCTCACCCGCACCGACCTGCTGCCGCTGCCGTTCCTGCTCGCCGGGCTCGGCGCGCTGATCGTGCTCTGGCGCGCGCGGGCCTGGCGCCGGGCGCTGCTCACCTGGGGCGCGCTCGCGGCCGCCACGGCGGTCGTGCTGGCGCCGTGGACGATCTACGCCTCCTCGCAGGAGGGCAAGTTCGTGCCGGTCACCAAGGGCTCGGCGGCGGCGCTGTTCGTCGGCACCTACCTGCCCGGCGGCGGGACCACCGTCGGGATGAAGATGGCGATCGAGCCGGAGCTGCGGCGCCGCCATCCCGAGTTCAAGGACACCAAGACCTACAAGATCCCCGCCGCCGACGCGCTGGCGATCTTCGCCGAGAAGTACCCGGGGCTCTCACGCGACGAGGCGCTGCAGAAGGCGGCGCGCCACAACCTCTTCCACTACGCCAGCACGCAGCCGGTCGCGTTCACGAGGATGGCGTTCAGCAAGGCGAAGCGGATGTGGTTCTTCTACTACCGCGGCGGCGGCGTCCACTACATCTCGAGCGTCACGCGCGGCTGGCAGATCTTCCTCGTCGTGGCGAGCACGCTCGGGCTGCTGGCCGGGCTGTGGCGGCGGCGCGACCCGGTCCTGGGCGCCGTGCTGCTGACGGTCGCGCTCTCGACCGCCGTGCACGCGATCGTCGTCTCGCAGGCGCGCTACAACCTGCCGTTGATGCCGTCGCTGATCGCGGCCGGCGTGGCCGGCTGGTGGCTGGCGCTGGGGAGCCGGCGTCAGCCGGCGGTGACGCTGGAGGGCGTCACGTCGCCGTCGAACACCAGCAGCCACGCGCCGCCGGCGCCCGTGTCGGCCACGCGCGACTGACCGTCGACGACGACCGTCACGTGCTTGGTGACGGCACGCCCGTAGAGCACGGTCCGCCCGTCGCGCACGACGCGCTCGCCCACGATCATGCCGCTCTTGAGGCCCTTCCGCGGACCGCAGGCCCCGCTCACGTCCGGCTTGTAGGGGTGGAACTGCCCGCCCGCCAGCTCACCGAGCTGGGCGCCGCGGACGCGGCCCACGACGGCGCACGACTGGCCGTCCTTGGTCTCGTAGACGCCGACGCCCCACGGCGCCACCGCGTCGTGCGCGGTGACCGTCAGCTGCAGTTCAGTGCTGGGCTTGTACTTGCCCAGGACATGGCGGTTGTCCGGCACCGGGCTTCCCGACGAGATCAGGTCGGCGGCGCCCGCGGCGGCGCCGCCGCCGAGCACGACGACGAGCACCAGCGCGAGCCCGCGCCGGCGGCGGCGCCGCGCCGGCCGCCGCTCGCCGACGTCGCGCTGGGCGGCGGCGAGCAGCCCTTCGCGCAGCTCGTCGAGCGCGGGGATGGCGTGCTTGCGACTGCTCATGCGGCGTCCTCCATCATCGCCGCCCGCGTCGGCAGCCGGGTGGCGAGCGCGCGCAGCCCGCGTGAGACGCGGGCGCGCGCCGTCTGCTCCGAGACGCCGAGGATCCTCGCGACCTCGGCGTAGCAGTGCTCCTCGACGACGCGCAGCTCGACGGCGCGGCGCTGGTCCTCCGGCAGCGCCGCCATCGCGTCGTGCAGCGCCGGCACGAGCTCGTTGATCCCGGCGAGCTGCTCGATCCGCTCGATCTCGGGATCGCTCAGCCCCGGCACGCCGACGCCGATCCGCGCCAGCGCCACGCGCTCGACCTTGCCGTCGCGCCAGAAGTGCGACAGCTCGCTGCGCGCGATCGAGAACAGCCAGCCCTGCTCCTGCTCGGCTGAGCTGCCGCGGAACTGATGCCGCCGCTCGAGCGCGGTCGCGAACGTCTCCGACAGCAGGTCGAAGGCGGTCTCGACGTCCAGCACGCGCCGCACGAGGAACAGCAGCACGCGCTCCGCGTACGCGTCGTAGAACGCGGCGAAGGCCTCGGGATCCTGGCGCGACTGGGCGAGCAGGCTGGTGGAGCGACGGAATCGGGGGAGACGGGAGAGCACGAGCCGGTCAACAAAGCCTAACCCCGTCACAACGCGCGGGTTCGCGGCTCATATGCCACGCCGGAGCGCGCCGGTCACTTGACCTCACTCCCCCGCCCGTCCTCAGGCGGGTGGGGTCGCTCGAAAGGATTCGCAATGGACCGTCGCTATCACGCCCTCCGGGCGTGTTCGGCGCTGCTCGGCCTCATGCTCGCGGGCCTCAGCTTCAGCTCCACGGCACGCGCCGACCTGACCTCTGACATCGTCGACTGGAACATGACCGAGAGCCTCAGCCAGGCCGGCGGGGGCACCCAGTTCCACATCTCCTCCGGCAGCTCCGGGGTCGCGCAGTACCGCTGGCTCGACAGCCCCAACAAGAGCAACGTCGTCTCCGCCAACAACTGCTCCGATCTGCATGTGATCGGCAGCGTGGCGTCCTACGGCGTCGGCGACACGGGCTACCACTGGCTGTTCACCAATGGCTTCGCGGGGCAGTGCTTCATCCTCCAAGGCCACACGAACCCCGGCCAGGGCTCGATGCTCAACCACGACGGAAGGGTCAGTCGATGAGCCGCAAGGTCGTCGCATTCGTCTCGGTCGCCCTCGCGGCCACCGGGATCGCCACCGTCGCCACGGGCGCCCCGCCCTCCGGCGGCGGGACGGCCGTCAACGAGGCGACCGCGCTGATCGGCGCGGCCCCGTCGGACCGCTCGCTGGCCTACCCCGCGGCGCAGGCCCGTGGCGTCGCGAACGTCCGCGGCGCCATGATCCCGCTCCCCGCGGGCGGCACGTTCAACGGCGTGCAGTGGGAGCAGGCCGCCGGCGGCGCCGTCGCCGCCGGCGCGATGGACGGCGTCCTGCAGTACAACGCCGCCTGCCAGTGGCTGCGGGCCTGGCGCGACGGGCGCGACGGCGCGCTCGCCGTGCGGGTGCTGCAGCAGATCCCGTCCTGGACGGTGTTCCGCGGCACCGAGTCGGGCGATTTCATCGCCCAGGTCGTCGCGCAGGTGAACCAGGGGGAGGTGAGCTGACGAAGCAGATGCTCACCGACTGCGACGCCTCGCACGCCCGCGAGACGGCGTACGCGACCAAGCTCGGGCTCGCTCCGAGCCGCTGATCGACGGCGGCGGCGGGGCGATTCGTCCCGCCGCCGTCACAACTTCGGAGCTCGCGGCTCCTAGTGCCGGTGCGCCATGCTGGGCATGGTCAACAGAATCTGGCCGGGTGGGCCCACTCACCCGCTGCGGAGGCCGGGCGCGGCTTCCGCGGGTGGCGCACCACCGCTTCGGTGGACCACCGCCAGCAGGGCGCAGAGGAGGCTTGCGGCAGCGAGGTAGCCGACCTCGGCGCGCACGAGCTCGTCGCCGACGATCGGCAGCAGCATCCAGCCGACGAACACGATCGCGCTGACCAGCCACGCGGCCGCCGCGGCGCCCGCGTGGTCGCGCGCCAAGGCGGCCTGGTTGAGCGTCCCGGCGGCGAGGTGCGCGCCCATCCCGAGCGCCACGGCGGCGAGCCCGAAGCGGCCGTAGGTCGCCGAGTCGTCGAACAGCACGCTCATCGCGAACGGGCCGATGATCAGCAGGCCGAGCGCGACGGCGCCGGCGAAGGCGGCGATCGCCAGGATCGTGACCCGGATCGCGCGATCGAACTGCTCGCGCCCCTCGGTCGCCTCCAGACCCGCGAGGTGGGGCAGCAGCGAGCCCTGGACGGCCTGGAAGAGCTGCAGCGGCGCGCGCGCGATCAGCAGCGCGTTGAAGACGTAGCCGGCCACGACGGCGTTCTCGGCGGTCGCGTTGGCGGTCAGGACGCCGGCGTTGAGCAGCGTCTGCTCGGCGGCCATGATCACCAGCACGGCGACGGCGAAGCGCCCGCCGCGCGCCAGGTCGAGCTCCTCCTCGTCGGGCTCCGGAGCGGCGCTCACCTTCGGGCGGCGCGCGAACGCCAGCGGCACGACGACGAGCGACACGAACGGCGCCGCCGCCATGCCCATCGCGACCACGTTCTGCCCTTCCGCGATGCCGACCGCCACCGCGACGGCGAACAGCAGCCGCGAGGACGCCTCCATGAACACCAGCGCGCCGTAGAGCGCGAACCACTGGTGCCCGGCGAGCCAGCCGCGCGCGAAGTAGCTCGCGGCGTACGCCAGCCCGCCGATCACGAGCACCCAGTAGAGCGCCGACGAGCCGTCGAACAGGTTCTCCTCGATCCTGGTGCGCATCGCCAGCGCGACGAGCAGGAACGCGGTCGCGAAGCCGGCCTGGATCAGCAACGGCGTGCGGATCGGGTGCCCGGTGTGCAGGCCGCGCGCGCGGCGGCCGGCGATCGTGCGCGAGAGCAGCTGCTCGATCGGCCGGTAGATCACCGAGACGATCACGAACAGCACCGACCACAGCAGCGAGATGTGCTTGTAGTCGACGTCGTTGAGCGCGTACGACGCGACCGAGAAGTACGCGAACGTGACGACCCCGGTCGACGCGATCCCGATCGAGAGGATCTTCGCGCCGGCGCCGTAGCTCTTGGGCGCGGCCTTCGTACTCAACGAATCACCCGGCCCGGGAGAATCGCCCCCTGGGCGATTGCTCCCAGCGACGCGAGCCCCGAGCGCAGCGGTGATGAGGCCGCAGGCCGAGGCAGGAGCGAGTCGTCGCCGGTCAAGCCGCGCGGACGAGCAGCATCGTCCATGGGAACGGGGAGCGGATCTCCTCGACCGTCCCGTGCTGCTCCAGCAGCGCCACGAACGCCTTGCGCGACCAGTGGTTCAGGTGCCCGGGCGTGTTCCCGAGGTCCTTGATGTAGGCGCCGCGGGCCAGGTTCAGGCCGCGCCACAGCGGCTCGCGCGGGACCGACACGAGCAGGTGGCCGCCGCGGGCGACGCGCGCCATCTCGGCGACGGTGTGCTCGGGCTCGGGCACGTGCTCGAGCACCTCGATCGCGGACGCGAGCTCGAACTCGCCGTCGGCGAACGGCATCCGCTCGGCCTTCATGATCCGGTACTCGAGGTTCGGCGCCGTGCGCTTGGCCCACTCGGCCTGGATCACGGGGTCCTCGAGATCGAGCCCGACGATCCGGCCGTCGCGCAGGCGCTGCGCCCACTTGTGCGTGAGCACGCCCTCGCCGCAGCCGACGTCGAGCACCGAGCGCGGCGAGGCCTTCGCCCACAGCTCGTCCAGGGTCCGCTCGAAGCCGGCCATCAGTTTCTTCACGACCGGGTTGCTGGACCCGTACTTGTCGTACGTGTTGCCGGTGACCGTGCCCTCGGCGTCACGGGTGATCGTCGTGCTCATAGCTGTACGGCCTCTCGCTCCTCGGTGCGGCCCTTGCCGCCGGCGTTCGCGCCGGTCGTCGGCTCCCGCCGGGTCTGCGCGCCGGGCTCGTAGTGCGACGGCGGGACCTCGAGCTCGAGCTCGATCCGGCGCACGCGCTCGAACACGCGCTGCAGCATGATCCGCTGGCCGCTCAAGAGGTCGCCCATCACACCGAGCGCGCCGAGCACGACCGAGGCGTTGAAGAGGACGGCGCCCAGGATCAGCGACTGGACGTGGCCGGCGCCGTCGCCGTCGATCCAGGCGATCAGGAAGCGCGTCCAGACGGCGAGCGCGGCGAGTCCCATCAGCGCCGCGGCGGTCATGAACACCTTCAGCGGCTCGTACATCGCGTAGATGCGGAAGATCGAGAGGCCGTTGCGGCGCACGTAGGACCACATCGACGGGAACAGGCGCGACTCGCGCGTCTTCGGGTTGGTGCGGATCGCGACGTGGTCGACCGCCACGGTCATCTTGCCGGCCTGGATGATCGTCTCGAGCGTGTAGGTGAACTTCGAGACGACCTGCAGGGCGAGCGCGGCCTCGCGGTTGTAGGCGCGGAAGCCGGACGTCGTGTCGGGCACGTTGGTCGCCGACGCCTGCCGCACGACCCAGGATCCGAAGCGCTGGAGCGACTTCTTCAGCGGCGAGAAGTGCTCGATCTTCATCACCTCGCGGTCGCCGACGACCATGTCGGCGTCGCCGGCCACGATCGGCGCCACGAGCTTCGCGATGTCCGGCCCGTAGTACTGGTTGTCGGCGTCGGTGTTGACGATCACGTCGGCGCCGAGCTTCAGGCACGCGTCCAGCCCGGCCTGGAAGCCGTTCGCCAGGCCCTTGTTGGTGGTCAGGCGGACGATGTGGTCGACGCCGTTCTCGCGCGCCACGGCGATCGTGCGATCGGTCGACCCGTCGTCGATCACGAGCCACTCCACGACGTCGAAGCCGGGCAGCTCGCGAGGGAGGTCGCGCAGCGTGACGGGGAGGGTCTCCTCCTCGTCGTAACAGGGGATCTGGATGATGAGCTTCATCTGGCCGGCATGAGACGGTACCGCGCGGCGCGGCGCTCGTTACGAGCCGCGCGTCATCCTTGTGCCTCGAATGGAGGGCTCCACGCTCACTCGACCGGACTCCCCGAACGGCGTCGCGACGCCGCCGGTGCCGATGCTCGCCCGCGGCGAGCGGGTCGCTCGGATCGTCTTCGCGCTGCTGTGCGTGGGCTTCCTGATCGGGTTCTTCGTGTTCCCCACGTACCCGGTCTACGACTCCTATTACTCCCTGCTGTGGGGCCGCGACCTGCTGCACGGGCACATGCCGGTGTTCGACGGCTTCCGCTACCCGACCGAGCATCCGCTCTCGATCGCCGCGGGCGCCGTGCTGTCGCTGTTCGGGCAGGTCGGCGACCGGCTGTGGATCCTGATGATCCTCGGCACGTTCCTGGCGCTCGTGGCGGGCGTCTACCGGCTCGGCCGGCTGGCCGCGACCCCGCTCGTCGGCATGATCGCGGCGGCGCTCGTGCTGACGCGCTTCGACTACCCGTTCCTGGCCGCGCGCGGCTACATCGACATCCCCTACATGGCGCTGGTCGTGTGGGCCGCGGTGCTGGAGGGGACGCGGCGCAAGCGCGGCACGCCGGTGCTGCTGCTGCTCGGCGCGGCCGGCCTGCTGCGGCCCGAGGCGTGGCTGCTGGCGGCGCTGTACTGGTGCTGGCTCGCCTGGGGCGCGAGCTGGCCGGACCGGATCAAGTTCGCCGCGCTGGCGGCGATCGGGCCGGTGCTGTGGTGCGCGGTCGACGGGATCGTCACCGGCGACCCGCTGTTCAGCCTGCACTACACGAGCGCGTCGGCCGAGGACCTCGGGCGCCAGCGCTCGCTGTCGGAGCTGCCCGCCGCGCTGCCGACGTTCTTCAAGGACCTCGTCAAGCTGCCGGTGCTCGTCGCCGCGCTGGCGGGTATCGCGCTCGGCGTGGTCATGTCGCCGCGCCGGATCGTGATGCCGGCCGTGCTCGTCGTCTCGGGCCTCGGCACGTTCGTCGCGCTGGCCGTCGCCGGCGCGTCGGTGATCGAGCGCTACCTCGCCGTCTCGGCGCTGGCGCTGATGGTGTTCGCGGCGCTCGCGCTCGGCGGCTGGACGATGCTCGTGCCGGGGAAGTTGCGCACCGGCTGGATGGTCGGCGCCGCAGTGGTGGTGCTGCTCGGCGTCGGCTACACGGCGACGCACCTGAACCTCTCGCGCTTCGACAACGAGCTGCGCTTCCGCGGCCAGGCCCACCACGACCTCACGCAGGTGCTCGACGATCCGAAGGTGCAGGCCGGGCTCAAGTGCGGCCCCCTAACGGGTCCTAACCACAAGATCGTCCCCGACTCGCGCTGGATCGCCGGGCTCCGCGACGGCGACGTGCTCGCCCGGGCGTGGATGTTCCGCGTCGACGCCGACCCGGGCAAGTACACCGCCGCGGATCGCGCGGACGTGGCGCGCGCGAAGGCCAAGGGCGTGGCGATCGTCGTCACCAGCCGCTTCGCGATCTTCAAGCACGCCTGGACCGACCCCAGCGACGACGCGCTGATCCAGGTTCCGCCCGCGGGCTTCCAGCGCGTGAAGACGAGCCGGTTCTACGCGGCCTATGTCAGTTGCTGAGCCCACGCGCCGGCGCGTCCGGGTCCCGTCCGGGCTCGGCTGGCCGGCCGCGCTCGCCGCGCTCTTCGCCGGCGCCCTGATCCTGCGGCTCGTCGGCATCAAGACCGGCCTGCCGTACATCTACAACGCCGACGAGAACAGCCACTTCGTCCCGCGCGCGGTCGGGATGTTCGGGCACAGCCTGAACCCCGACTACTTCGTCAACCCGCCCGCGTACACGTACGTCGTCCACCTGCTGTACCTGCTGCGCTGGGGCACGGATCCGGCGACGATCGGCAACGCGTACGCGACCGACCCGACGACCGCGTTCGTGATCGCGCGCGCCGCGTCCGCGACGCTCGGCGCGATGGCGGCGGTGCTGACGGCGATCGCCGCCGCGCGGCTGTTCGCCGACCGCCGCGTGGGGATCCTCGCCGGCGCGCTGCTGGCGGTCGCGTTCCTCGCCGTCCACTACAGCCACTTCGCGCTCAACGACGCGCCGACGATGGCGCCGCTGGCGCTCTCGCTCGTCGGCGTGGCGGGGATCTACCGGACCGGGCGGCTGCGCGAGTACCTGCTGGCCGGCGCCGCGCTCGGGGTGGCGATCGCGACCAAGTACACGGCCGGGATCCTCGTGGTGACGATCGTGGCGGCCGCGCTCGCGTCGCCCGTGCCGCAGCCGCGCTGGCGCAACCTCGCGGTCTGCGCCGGCCTGGTGGTCGCCGGCTTCCTCGTGTTCAACCCGTACGCCCTGCTCGACCACCACGGCTTCATCGACGGGCTGCAGAAGCAGACCGAGACGGCGGCCGGGGACGAGGGCGGCAAGCTCGGGCTCGCCAGCACGTCGGGCTGGCTCTACTACCTGGAGACGTTCACGTGGGGCTTCGGCTGGCTGCCGAGCCTGGCGGCGCTCGGCGGCGCGGTCGCGCTGATCCGGCGCGAGCGGCGGCTGGCGTGGATCCTGATCCCGGCGCCGCTGCTGCTGTTCCTCTACCTCGGCCACCAGTCGCGCTTCTTCGCGCGCTGGATGCTGCCGATCTACCCGCTGCTGGCGATGCTCGCGGCGTGGGCGCTGGTCGCGCTCGTGCAGCGCATCCGCTTCCGCTGGGCGCTCGCCGCGGGCGCCGTGCTGGTGTGCCTGCAGGGCCTCGTGTTCACGGTCCACAACGACCGCGTGCTCGCCCGCGAGGACACGCGCCAGATCGCGCGCGACTGGATGGTCGCCCGCATCCCGGCGGGGACGAAGCTCGTCGTGGAGCCGATCGCGCCGGACCAGTGGGCGGCCGACGTCGGCGTGTTCAACCGCGCGACCGGCAGCGGCAACCGCTGGAACAAGTGGCGCACGTCGCGCTCGCGCGTCGCCAACGACGGCAGCCTGATCCACGGCGCGGCGCGCGTCGTCAAGCTCGAGGACTACGAGCGGACGACCCGTCCTGAGCTGGTCAAGTCCTACGGCGACGGCGGGTTCTGCTGGGTCGTCACCGGCTCGACCCAGTACGGCCGCGCGTACGCGGACCCGAAGCAGGTGCCGCAGGCGATCAAGTACTACGACGAGCTCAAGAAGCAGGCGACGCTGGAGTTCGAGTCCAAGCCGTACGGCGGCAGGACGTCGGAGCCGTTCTCGTTCGACTACTCGTTCAACTACTACCCGCTGTCCTACGACAGACCGGGGCCCGAGGTCCAGATCTACCGCCTGCGAACATGCCACGCATGAGGCGCGTGCTCCTCGCCGTCGTCGTGCTCGGGGTCGCCGCGGTCGCGATCCCGAACCTGGTCGTGCGGCGCGGCGGCAGCGGCCCGGTGACGAGCGACCCGGCGCGCGTGCCGCACGCCCAGGCGGCGCTCGTGCTCGGCGCGCAGGTCAAGCCCGACGGCACGCCGAGCGACATGCTGATCGACCGCATCCGCGCCGGCGAGGACCTCTATCGCGCCGGCCGGGTCGACAAGCTGCTGCTCTCCGGCGACCACAGCCGCGTCGACTACGACGAGGTCGGGACGATGCGCAGGATCATGCTCGCCGACGGGATCCCGGCGGCCGACATCTTCACCGACCACGCCGGGTTCGACACGTGGGACTCGGCGCAGCGCGCCAAGCGCGTGTTCGACGTCGACAGCGCGGTCGTCGTGACGCAGCGCTTCCACATGGCGCGGGCGCTGTTCGACGCGCGCCACTCGGGCCTGAAGGTGACCGGCTTCGCCGCCGACCGGCGCGACTACGGCCGCGTGATGACGCGGCTGCGGCTGCGCGAGGCGGCCGCGCGGATGAAGGCGGTCGCCGATGTCGTGACCGGCGCGAGCCCGCACTTCCTCGGCGCCCGGATCCCGATCTCCGGCGACGGCCGGAAATCATGGGGTCCCTGACGATGCGTCAATTATCCTCTGTGCGTACGTGACCACACTCCTGCAGACCGACCTCACGCACCTCGCCCGCGCGATCGACATCGCCGCCGGCGGGCGCGGCCGCGTGAGCCCCAACCCGCTGGTCGGGGCCGTCGTCGTCAAGGACGGCCTCCTGCTGGGGGAGGGCTTCCACGCCGAGCTCGGCGGCGCCCACGCCGAGCGCGCGGCGATCGCCGCCTGCGGCGGGGCCGACCTGCACGGCGCGACGCTCTACGTCTCGCTCGAGCCGTGCGCGCACACGGGCCGCACGCCGCCCTGCACCGAGGCGATCCTCGCCGCCGGCATCCGGCGCGTCGTGATCGCCTCCGAGGACCCGACGGAGAAGGCGGCCGGCCGCGGCCCGGGCATCCTGCGCGACGAGGGCGTCGAGGTCGAGTTCGCCGAGGGCGAGCTCGCGGCCCGCGCGCGGCTGCTCAACCAGCCGTTCCGCAAGCACTCGCGCACGGGGCGGCCGTGGGTCCTGTTCAAGTCGGCGATGACGCTCGACGGCAAGGTCGCGACCCGCACGGGCGACTCGAAGTGGATCTCGGGCGAGGACTCGCGCCGGATGTCGCACCACTGGCGCGCCGAGTGCGACGCGGTGGCGGTCGGCATCGGCACCGCGCTGACCGACGACCCGCTGCTGACGGCGCGGATCGACGGCGTCGCGCGCCAGCCGCGCCGGATCGTCTTCGACTCCGAGGCGCGCCTGCCGCTGGACTCCCAGCTCGTGCGCGGCGCGGCAGACGTGCCGCTGACCGTCGTGACCTCGCGCGCGGCGCCGCGGCTGGCGGCCGACGCGCTCGAGGTGGCGGGCGCCGAGGTGGTCGTCGCGACGGGCCCCAACGAGCCCGAGCGCGTGCGCAACGCGCTCGCCCAGCTCGGCGCGGCCGGGATCACGTCGATCCTGCTCGAGGGCGGCCCGCACCTGGCGGGCGCGTTCCTCGACGCCGGCGAGGTCGACGAGATCCGCCTGTTCCTCGCGCCGGTCGTGCTCGGCGGCTCCAGCGCGCGCGACCCGCTGGAGGGCGAGGGCGCCGAGCGGATCGCCGCCGCCACGCGGGCGTTGAAGCTCGAGTGCGAGCGGGTCGCCGACGACGTGCTGATCACCGCGCGCATGCGAGAATGGTGATGCGAAGCCACCAGGTGTCTGTAACCCGTGTGCAACAGCGCGTCGGCCGAGAGCGGCCGACGGAGACGTGCGATTTGTTGCCGACCGCTGTGCAGTGGTGAGCGCGTGTTCACGGGACTGGTAGCCGACCTTGGCACGGTGACGGCGGTGGATTCGACCGCCGACGGCGTGCGGCTGGCCGTGCGGACCTCGCTGGCGCCCGAGCTCTCCGAGGGCGACTCGGTGGCCGTCAACGGCGTCTGTCTGACCGCGACCGCGATCGCCGGCGGCGTCTTCTCGGCCGACGTGATGCAGGAGTCGCTGCGGCGCTCCTCGCTGGCCGAGGTCGGCGAGGGCTCGACGGTCAACCTGGAGCTCCCGCTGCGCGCGTCCGACCGGCTGGGCGGGCACGTGGTCCAGGGGCACGTGGACGGCGTGGGATCGGTGCGCGAGCTCGCCGAGGACGGCTTCTCGCGCGTCGTGACGATCGCGGCGCCGCCGGAGCTGCTGCGCTACGTCGTCGAGAAGGGCTCGATCGCGGTCGACGGCGTGTCGTTGACCGTGTCCGCGATCGACGGCGAGTCGTTCTCGGTCTCGCTGATCCCCGAGACGCTGGAGCGCACGACCTTGGGCACGGCCGCGGTCGGCCGGCCCGTGAACCTGGAGGTGGACGTGCTCGCCAAGTACGTCGAGAAGCTGATGGTGCGCGCATGAGCCGCGTGTTCGCAACCGTGGAAGACGCGCTCGAGGACATTCGGGCCGGCCGCATGATCGTCGTCTGCGACGACGAGGACCGCGAGAACGAGGGCGACCTCACGCTGGCGGCGCAGTTCGCGACGCCGGAGGCGATCAACTTCATGGCCAAGGAGGGGCGCGGGCTGATCTGCCTCGCCCTGACGCCGGACCGCTGCGACGAGCTCGGGCTGGACCTGATGGCGGCCAAGAACGAGTCGCCGTACGAGACCGCGTTCACGGTCACGATCGAGGCCCGCGACGGCGTCACGACGGGCATCAGCGCCGCCGACCGCGCGCACACGGTCCAGGTCGCGATCGACCCCGAGTCGGCGCCGCGCGACCTCGTGCAGCCCGGCCACATCTTCCCGCTGAAGGCCAAGCCGGGCGGCGTGCTGGAGCGCACCGGGCAGACCGAGGCGGCCGTCGACCTGGCACGGCTGGCGGGCCTGAACCCGGCCGGCGTGATCTGCGAGATCATGAACGACGACGGGACGATGGCGCGCGTCCCGGACCTCGAGCGCTACTGCGCCCGCCACGACCTGAAGATGATCACGGTCGCCGACCTGATCGCCTACCGGCGCAAGCACGACCGCCTCGTCGAGCGCGTGGTCGAGACCCGCCTCCCGACCGGCTTCGGCGAGTTCAGCGCCGTCGGGTACCGCTCGCTGGTCGACAACAAGCACCACGTCGCGCTCGTCAAGGGCGACGTCGCGGACCTCCAGGACGTGCTCGTCCGCGTGCACTCGGAGTGCCTCACCGGCGACGTCTTCCACTCGCTGCGCTGCGACTGCGGCGAGCAGCTGGAGTCGGCGCTGGCGATGATCGAGCGCGAGGGCCGCGGCGTGCTGCTCTACCTCGCCCAGGAAGGCCGCGGGATCGGCCTGCTGAACAAGCTGCGCGCGTACAACCTGCAGGATCAGGGGCTCGACACGGTCGACGCCAACCTCGAGCTCGGGCTGCCGGTCGACCTGCGCGACTACGGCATCGGCGCGCAGATCCTCGTCGACCTCGGGCTGACCTCGATCCGGATCCTCACGAACAACCCGAAGAAGATCCGCGGGCTGGAGGGCTACGGCCTGTCCGTGACCGCCCAGGTCCCGATCGAGCACGCGCCGAACCCGCACAACGAGGCGTACCTGCGCGCCAAGCGCGACCGCCTCGGCCACACGCTCCACCACCAGGGCCTGGCGCTGGACGAGCAGATGGTGCACGACGAGCAGGTCTCCGACCGCGAGCGCGACGCCCGATGAGGTTCGCGATCGTCGTCGGCCGGTTCTACGAGGAGCTGGCCGAGCGGCTCGTCGCGGGCGCCCAGCGGGCGTTCGGCGAGGCCGGGGCGGGGGAGGCCGACGTGTTCGGCGTCCCCGGCGCCTACGAGCTGCCGCCGGCGGCGCTGATGCTGGCGCGGACCGGGCGCTACGACGGCGTGGCCTGCCTCGGCGCGGTGATCCGCGGCGAGACGACGCACTACGACTACGTCTGCAGCGAGTCCGCCCGCGGGATCATGGACGTACAGCTGAGCACCGGCGTGCCGTGCGCGTTCGGCGTCCTGACCGTGGAGAACATGGACCAGGCGCTGGCGCGGACCGGCGGCGGGAAGCGCGACCAGGGCGCGCACGCCGCCGAGGCGGTCATCGCGCTGGCGCGGATCAAGGCCGAGCTCGAGTAGTCAGCTCGCCACGGCGAGCTCGCGCCAGCCGGCGAGCCGGTCGCCGAGCCCGAGCGACTCGACCCACTCGAGGCCGGCCGCGGCGGGGTCGTTGACGAGCGCGTCGGCGAGGTGGACGGCCGCGGCCGAGTCGAGCTCCCCGCCGTCCGCCGCGGGCGGCAGGTGATGGCGCTCGACCGCGGCCACGAGCGTGTCCGAAAGGCCCCAGAGGGCCAGCAGGTGCGCGCCGACCTCGGCGTGCGAGGTGGCGCCGCGCTCGCGCTCGAGCTCGTGCGGCGGCCGCCCCTCGCGGTGCGCGGCGGCGAGCAGCTCCTCCAGGTAGTCGGGCGCCTGCGCGGCGAGCACGAGCCAGCCGATGTCGTGCAGCATCCCCGCGGCGCACGCCTCGTCCTGCGCCCGCCCGCGCGGCACGAGGCGCCGCGCGAGGCCGGCGACGGCGACGCTGTGGCGATCGAGGTCCTCGAGCGAGAAGTGCTCGATCGTGCGCGGCGGGCGGAACGCCGCCAGCGACTCGCCCGACAGCACGATCGCCTTGATCGTCGCGAGCCCGAGGAACGTGACCGCCTCGTCGACGCGCGTGACCGCACGCGGCAGCCCGAAGAAGGCCGAGTTGGCCAGCTGCAGCAGCCGCGCCGTGACGGCGACGTCGCGCTCGACGAGCCGGGCGACGTCGCACATCCCGGCCGAGTCGCCGGCGAGCAGCGCGACCAGCTGGCAGTAGAGCGCGGGCGCGGCGGGGAGCGCGGTGGCGCCGGACGCGGCCTGGTGCAGCGGCGAGGCGTCGGTCGCCTCCCCGAGCACGGTGGCCTCCGCGACCACGCGGGCGAGCTCCGCGACGTCACAGGGCTTGGCGAGGAAGCGGTGCGCGACACCCGCGGCGCGGCTCACCACCTCGGTCTGCGTCGAGCCGGAGAGGATGATCCGCACGGCGTCGGGCTGCATCGCCCGGACGTGCCCGAGCAGCATCGCGCCGTCCATCTCGGGCATCCGCATGTCGGTCACGACGACGTCGAAGGACTCTTCCGCGAGCAGCTCGAGCGCGGAATGGCCGCTGGCGGCGAACGCCGGGCGCCACTCGCTCCGCCACGGGCGCAGCGCGTCGCGCAGGCTCTCGAGCACGTGCGCGTCGTCGTCGACGAACATGATCCGCTTCACGCCGCCACCCCGATCGGGAGGTCGACGTGGAAGGTCGTCCCGGAGCCGGGCTCGGTGTCGAAGCTGAGCAGGCCGCCATGGCGCTCGACGACCATCGTGCGGGCGATGGCGAGGCCCTGGCCTGTGCCGCGCCCGACCTCCTTGGTGGTGAAGAACGGGTCGAAGACGCGCGCGGCGACGTTGTCGGCGATGCCGCAGCCGGTGTCGCTGATCGAGACGCGCACGTGGTCGCCGGCGCGGCGCGCGCACAGGTTGATCGAGCCGCGGTCGCCGGAGTTGCCGACGACGCTCTCGATCGCGTGCGCGGCGTTGACCACGAGGTTGAGGAACACCTGGTTCATCTCGCCGCCGTTGGCCATCACCTGCGGCAGCGACTCGAAGTCGGTCGTGACGTCCGCGACGTACTTGTACGCGTTGCTGGCGACGATCAGCGTGTCCTCGAGCGTCGCGATGATGTCCACCGGCGCCTTGATCAGGGTCGGCGGGTGGGCGAAGTCGCGCATCGCGCGCACGATCGTGGCGATCCGGGCGACGCCGTCGGCGCCGCGCTGGAAGGCCCCCGGGACGCGCTCGCGCAGGTACTCGAGGTCGGCGACCTCCTCGGCCGCGTGCACGCGCTCGAGCAGGGCGGGATCGACGCTGCCGCCCGCCTCCACGGCCAGGCGCAGATGCTCCTGCGCGGCGGTGAGCTCGAGCAGGCCCTCGAAGGCGTCCTGCAGGAAGCCGATCGTGTCGCCGACGAACTGGATCGGCGTGTTGATCTCGTGCGCGATCCCGGCCGCGAGCTGGCCGACGGCCTCGAGCTTCTGGGCCAGCCGCAGCTCGCCCTCCATATGCGCGCGGTCGGCCTCGGCGTGCTTGGCCTCGGTGATGTCGACGAGCATCGAGTGCAGGTAGCGGCCGTCGGGCTCTTCGCTGATCACGCCGCTGACGTCGCGCAGCCAGATCTCGCGGCCGTCGGGCCGCGTCATGCGGAACTCGGGCATCACCTCGGGCGGCCCGGGCGGCTGGCCGACGCGCGACGCCCGGATCCGCGCCATGTCCTCCTGGTTGACGCGCGACGTGTACGCCTCCGGGCGGGCGAGCCAGGCATCCGGGTGCATGCCCATGATCGCCTCGGCCTGCGGGCTGACGTAGATCGGCGTCGGGGCTGGGCCGCCGAGCTTGAACAGCGCCACGACGGCGGGCACCTGCTCGACGAGCTTCTGGTAGCGCTCCTCGCTGCGGTCGGCCAGGCCGCGGGCGCGCCGGATCAGCAGCGCGAAGCGGGCCACGACGATCGCCGCGAGCGCCGTGCTGCCGGCGATCAGGGCGATGTTGTCCGGGCGGCTGTGCTCGATGTTCGGGAAGCTCGTGACGAGGGTGTGCGCGCTGCGCACGAGCGGCGGGACGAGCAGCGTCAGGCCGAGGACCAGCGGGCCGATCGCGCGGCGCTCGCCGTCCGTGCGGCTCTCGACCACGCCCAGGCGGGCCATCGAGGGGTGCAGCGCGGCGAGGCCGAGGAGCAGCGGGCCGAGGCCGGCGCCGATCCCGATCCAGTAGCGGGGCGTGCCGTCGTCGATCCCGAACAGCGGGTTCGTGAACGCGCCGGCCGCGATGATGCACAGCCCCGCGCCGGCGAGCAGCCACAGCACGCCCGGGCGGCCGCGCGGCGCGACCAGCACGCGGGCGACGACCGCGAACAGGAAGACGTCGATTACCGCGTAGACGACCTGCGAGACGCGCAGGTCGAGCGCGACGTCGTGCCGTCGCAGGGCGGGCTCGACCAGCACGATCCCGACGATCAGCCCGGCGCCGATGGTGTTCGACGCGACGTCGAGCAGGATCATCAGCGGCCGTTCGCGGCGCGTGAGCGCGAGCACCAGGCAGACGGTCAGCAGCAGGCAGCTGACGACCCACAGCGCGTCGGCGAGCGACGGCTGCGGGCGGGGCAGGGTCCCACCCGCGAGGACCGGCCAGTAGAACGCGATCGTCGCGACGGTGCTGGTCGCCGCCGCGGCGGCCAGGATCACCCACGCGCTCCCGCCGGGGCGGTGGCGGCGCAGGCCGGTGGCCAGCCACACCAGTCCGACGGCGACCGCCGTGAGGGTGGCGATGCCGTGGGCCAGCAGCGACAGCGGCAGCGCGAGTACGACCAGGGCGGCACCGGCCGTGCTCAGCGGCACGGCGGTGCGGGCGATCATCCCGGCTCCGCGATCCGCAGGGGCTCGCGGACGTACCCGTCCGGGAAGTTGCGCAGGCGCTCGATCAGCTCCGCCGTGACGACGTGCCCGCGGGCGATCAGCAGCTGCCCGGAGCCGGAGCGCGCGTCGCCGACCAGCGTCATGCCCTCGAGCAGCTCGCGCACCCAGACCTCGCTGACGACGATCCGCTGGTCGCCGATGCCGGCGGTACGCGCGAACGCCTCCAGCATCGGCGGGTCGTAGACGCCGGCACGGCCGCGCATGGTCTCCAGGGCGAAGCGCGGCGAGGGGTCCTCGCTCTCGAGCGCCAGGAAGTCGATCGCGATGCGCAGCATGCGCGCGCCGACGGGCAGCAGCCCGTCGTCGGCGACCGAGTCGAA
Organism: uncultured Solirubrobacteraceae bacterium; assembly: GCA_963736505.1. Classification (GTDB taxonomy): domain Bacteria; phylum Actinomycetota; class Thermoleophilia; order Solirubrobacterales; family Solirubrobacteraceae; genus Solirubrobacter. The sequence goes on along the minus strand of CAVTOZ010000008.1, from coordinate 259,270 downwards.
GCGCCGCGGGTAGTTCCCCAGGATCTGCAGGACGCCTTCGAGGCGCGGGATGTTGGCGAGGATGCGCTGCGTCACGACCGGCACGCGCTCGACCATCGCCTCCTCGGCGCGCGTCAGGCGCGCGCCGGCGTAGAGCTTCTCGGCCGTGTCGCCGGGCAGCGTGATCGCGCCGACCTGGGCGAGCATGGCGGCGACCTCGAGCTCCCAGGCGTCGATCCAGCCGGTCTCGGCCGCGAGCTTGACGACGAGGTCCTTCAGGCGCGCGCCGCGGCCGAAGACGGCGGGCGCGGCGAGGGCGAGCACGTCGGTCAGGGCCTTCACGGACCCCTTGACGGTCTGCTCGAGCAGGTCGCGCTCGGTCTTCTGCAGCCGGTGCTGCCAGAGCGCGCCCGAGCACGCCTGCAGCAGATCCTCGCGCTTGCAGGGCTTGGTCAGGAAGCGGAAGATCTGGCCGTCGTTGACGGCCTTCTTGGCCGCGTCGGCGTCCGCGTAGCCCGTCAGCAGCATGCGGACCGCGAGCGGCGCGACCCGGCGGGCCTCGCGCAGGAACGTCGAGCCGGGCATCTCCGGCATGCGCATGTCGGAGATCACCATGGTGATGTCGCGACGCTGCTCCGTGAGGATGGCCAGCCCCTCGGCGCCGCTCACCGCCACGCGCACGTCGAAGCTGCGGTGGAGGACGTCGCGCAGGCCTTCGAGGACCATCGGCTCGTCGTCGACGCACAGGATCCGGGGCTTGACGCTGGAAGCGGCCATGTGCTTCCTTTAGTCGGCCCCGTTTGACCGATCAGTGAGCTTTATCTAGTTCGTCGGTCGCCGCCGCCGCGGCCGTTGCCCTTGCCGGGCTTCCCGCCGGCGCGCTTCTGCGCGTCCTTGAGCTCCTTCGAGACCTCGCCGGCGGCGTTGTCGCCGTAGGAATCCAGCCGCTGCTGCAGGACCGGGATCGCGTCGCCCGGGTTGCCGCCGCGGTTGAGCGCGGCGCCCTCCTCGAACAGCGCGTAGCCGCACGGGTCGAGCTGGTGCGCGTTGCCGCACGCCGCGAGCGCGGCGCGGGACTTCTCGAGCGCGGTCGCGTAGTCGCCGGCCTTGCGGGCGTTGAAGCCCGCGAGCTGGAGCGTGCGCGCCTGGGCGAGGCTCGGAGCGCCCGGCGCGGCGGCGGTCGCGGCGGCGGTCGGTGTCGCCGTCGGGGTGGCCGTCGCCTGCGGCGAGGCGGTCGCCGTCGGCGTCGGCTTCTTGTCCGGCGCGCTGGTGTGCGCGGGGGTCGCCGTCGCGTGCGGCTTGTGCGTCGCCGCGGTCTGCGGGCCCGGGTCGTCACCGCCGCGCGAGGCGAGCGCGATCGCGCCCGCGACCGCGAGCACGAGCAGCGCCGAGACGCCCACGAGCAGTGCGACGCTGCCGCGCCTGCGCGGCGGCTCGCCGCCGCGGTCGCGCTCATGCGCCGGTGGAGGCGGCGCGCCGTCGCCGCCCCAGCCCCAGCGATCCCCGACCGCGCCGTCGACGGGCTCCACGACGCCGCCACGACCGCGGTCGCCGGCCGCGTCGACGGCCTGCGCAGGCGGCACCGCCGTCGCGCGCCCGCGCAACCGCCGCGTCTTCGCCGTCGCGGGCTCGTCCAGCGCGCGGTCGAGCTCCGCGGCGAACTCGGCCGAGGACGCGTAGCGATCGCCCGGATCCTTGGCCAGCGCCTTCTCCATCACCGCGTCAACGCTCTTTGACAACCCGGGCTCGCGCGTCGACGGCGGCGGCGGCGGATCCTCGACGTGGGCGCGCGCCTGGGCGGCGAAATGCCCGCCGTCGAACGGGCGCGAGCCCGTCAGCAGCTCGTACGCCACGACGGCGAGCGAGTAGCGGTCCGACGCGGCCGTGGCCGGCTCGCCCATCGCCTGCTCGGGCGAGATGTAGGCCGCCGTGCCGAGCACCTGGCCGGTCGCGGTCAGCTGGTCCTCGAACGCGATCCGGGCGATCCCGAAGTCCGCCACGCCGAGCCGGTCGCTGCCGTCCAGCAGCAGGTTCCCGGGCTTGATGTCGCGGTGCACGACGCCCGCCTCCTGGGCGGTGTCGAGCGCCTCGGCCGCCTCGCGCAGCCAGCGGACCGCGGTGGAGCGCGGGATCTCGCGGCCCGACTTCAGCCGGTCGCCGAGCGTCCCGCCGCGCATGATCTCCATCACCATGAAGACGCGGCCGGCGTGCTCGCCGACGTCGTAGATCGTCACCACGTGCGGGTGCGAGGACAGCCCGGCGGCGGCGCGCGCCTCGCGCTGGAAGCGCCGGCGCGCGCGTTCGTCCTCGCCCAGATGGGGAGCGAGGATCTTGACCGCGACATCGCGGTCCAGCAGCTCGTCGTGCGCTTCCCACACTGCCGCCATGCCACCGCTGGCCAGATGGCGCACGACGCGGTAGCGATCGGGCAGGGAGATGCGGGCCGGGGTCGCCGGGGGCATCGCATCCACGGTACCCGAGGAGGCGGGTTTCTACCGGGTTCCCGACATCGACCGGCGCGCCTCCTATACTGCGGGGCCGCATGGCTCGAATCTGTCATTCCTGCGGCAAGCGCCCGGCCTTCGGCCAGAGTCGCTCGCACTCGATGGTTGCGACGAAGCGACGCTTCGACGCGAACCTCCAGAAGGTCCGCATCGTCGAGAGCGGCGCTCCTAAGCGCGTGTATGTATGCACGCGCTGCCTCAAGGCCGGCAAGGTCACCAAGGCGTAGTCAAGGGTCGGCGCCCAGAGTGGCCGATCCGAGCCTTCTCCGATTCCGCCTCGTCGTAGAGGCTGCTCTCGCACAGCTCGAGTCGCGGCGCGAGGAGGTCAACGACCTCAACGTGTTCCCGGTCGCCGACGGCGACACGGGCGACAACATGGCGCTCACGCTGCGCGCCGTGCTGACCGAGCTCGACAACCTCTCCACGCAGGGCGAGATCGACGACATCGGGCGCGACCAGCTGGTCGACTCGGTGGCCCGCGCCGCGCTGCTCGGCGCGCGCGGCAACAGCGGCGTGATCCTCAGCCAGCTGATCCGCGGCGCCGCGGAGGAGCTGATCTCCCGTCCGGGCGAGCTGATCGACCCGGTGCTCGTCGCCGCCGCGATGGCGCGCGCGGCCGACCGCGCGTACGGCTCCGTGCGCGAGCCCGCCGAGGGCACGATCCTCACGGTCGTGCGCGAGATGGCCGCCCGCGCGGCGAGTGAGATCGCGCACATGGACGAGCCGCGCCTGCAGCACCGCGTCGACGACGCGACGCAGAACGAGATGCTCGCCTACGTGCTCGAGCACGCGCTCGAGGCCGGCGAGGCATCCGTCAAGCGCGGTCCTGAGCTGCTGCCGGTCCTGCGCGAGGCGGGCGTCGTCGACGCCGGCGGCTACGGCCTGACGGTCGTCTTCGCGGGCGTCATCGCCGCGCTGCGCGGCACCGAGCCGCCGCCGCTCGAGCACCACGCGCCGGCGCGCATCACGCACCCGCAGCACGAGTCCTCGACGTACCGCTACTGCACGAACTTCGCCGTCACCGGCACCGACCTCGATCCCGGCCCGTGGATCGAGCGGCTGGAGAAGCTGGGCGACTCCGTGCTCGTCGTCGGCGACCGCCAGACGCTGAAGGTGCACGTGCACTCCAACGAGCCCGAGCGGGTGACCGACCTGTTCGACGGCGTGGGCACGGTGTCCCGCCTCGACGTCGCCGACATGCACGAGCAGATGGGCCAGCGCGCGGAGCGGCTCGCGGAGACGGTCAAGACCTGCGGCGTGCTCGCCGTCGTCTCCGGCGACGGCATGCGCGAGCTGTTCGAGGGCCTCGGCGCCTTCATCCTCGACGGCGGCCCGACGCTCAACCCGTCCACGTACGAGCTGCTGGCCGGGATCCACGAGGTGCCGGCCGAGCAGGTCGTCGTGCTGCCGAACTCGCCCAACGTCCGCATGGCCGCCGAGCGCGCCGCGGAGCTGTCGGAGAAGGAGGTCCGCGTCGTCGCCACGCGCTCGATGCAGGCCGGCCTGGCCGCGGTCGTCGCGCTGGACCCTGACCGGATCGCCGAGACCAACGCCGCCGCGATGATCAAGTCGCTCGCCAACGTGCGCACCGGCGGCGTGACCGAGGCCGCGCGCGACGACACGCAGGGCCGCTTCCGCCGCGGCGACACCGTCGGCTTCATCGACGAGGAGCTCGTCGCCTGGGGCGAGCCGGGCGAGACGCTCGAGGTCGTGCTCGGCCAGCTGGGCCGCGAGGCCGAGCTGCTGACCGTGATCGAGGGCGACGGCGCGCCGCTGGACGGCACCGCCGTCGCGGCGCTGGCGCCCACCGGCGCCGAGGTCGAGCTGAGCCGCGGCGGCCAGCCCGCCTGGTGGTGGCTGGTGTCGGCCGAGTAGGGCCCTGTGCGGCCCACCGCCTTCGCCACCGCCGACCCCCTCTCCGACGACGCCCTGCACGCCGTGGGGCCGCCGCGCTACGCGCGTCCGTCGCGGCTCGACACCCCGTTCGACCCGAAGGCGGGGGAGAAGGCGGCCAAGGGCGCCGAGCGGCTGAAGCTGTTCACGCTCGGCGACCTGCTCGAGCACGTCCCGCGCGACCGCCGCGCCGCGCGCACGCTCGCCGAGCTCGAGCTCGACGAGGTCGCCAGCGTCGTCGTCGAGGTCCGCTCGATCACGTCGCGCGCCGTGCGCCGGCGCGGGATGAAGCCGCTCGTCGAGGCGGTCGTGGCCGACGGCACCGGCACGCTGAAGGCGACGTTCTTCAACCAGCCGTGGCTGCAGACCCGCTATCGCCCCGGAACGCGGCTGCTGCTGACGGGCAAGTACCTCGGGCCGCGCGGCTTCCGCGTCAACGAGCACGCGCCGACGGGCGAGCTCGTCGCGGCCGGCGACGAGATGGCGACCTACCCGGCCACAGAGGGGCTCACCTCCGCCCAGATCGCCGCCTTGGTCGGAGAGTGGCACCCGGTCGCGCTCGAGGCTCTAGAGCCGCTTCCTGCGCACCTCAGGGCACGTGAGCGCCTGCCCGACCGCGGCGCCGCGCTGATCGCCGCCCACCTCGGCGATCAGGAGGCCGGGCGCCGCCGGCTCGCGTTCGACGAGCTGCTGCTGCTGCAGATCGCGCTCCTGCGCCGCCGCGCCCGCCGCCGCGAGGGCTCGCGCGCCGAAGCGCTGCTGCCCCCCGGCGAGCTGACGGCGCGCTGGCTGAAGGACTCGCTCCCGTTCGCGCCGACCGGCGACCAGCGCGCGGCGATGGCCACGGTCGACGAGGACGCCGCCCAGGACCGCCCGATGCAGCGTCTGCTGATGGGCGAGGTCGGCTCGGGCAAGACCGTCGTGGCGCTCTACGCGATGCTGCGGGCCGTCGAGTCCGGCGCCCAGGCGGCGCTGATGGCGCCGACCGAGACGCTCGCCGAGCAGCACTTCGCGACGCTGCAGAAGCTGATGCCGGGCGAGCTCGTGCAGGCGGCGCTGCTGACGGGCTCGACGCCCCGCGCCCGCCGCGCCGACATCCTGAACAAGCTCGCCAGCGGCGAGCTGAAGCTGCTGGTCGGCACGCACGCGATCATCGAGGACCCGGTCGAGTTCGACCGCCTCGCCGTCGCGGTCGTCGACGAGCAGCACCGCTTCGGCGTGCGCCAGCGCCGCGCGCTGGACCGCAAGGCGGCCGCCGGCCTGAGCCCGCACGTGCTGCACATGACCGCGACGCCGATCCCGCGCACGCTGCAGCTGACCAACTACGGCGACCTCGACGTGACGGTGCTGCGCGAGCTCCCCGCCGGCCGGCGCCCGATCACGACCTACGTCGCCGGCACCGACCACGAGCGGTCGCGCGCCTACGAACGCATCCGCGAGGAGCTCGACGCCGGCCGCCAGGCGTTCGTCGTCTGCCCGCTCGTGGAGGAGTCCGAGGCGCTGCAGGCGCGCGCCGCGACCGCGGAGTACGAGCGCCTGCGCGGCGGCGAGCTGAAGGACTACCGCGTCGTCCTCCTGCACGGCCAGATGCGCCCGCGGGAGAAGCAGGAGGCGATGGCCGCGTTCGCCGAGGGCGGCGCCGACGTGCTGGTGGCCACGACCGTGATCGAGGTCGGGATCGACGTCCCGAACGCGACCGTGATGCTCGTCGAGGACGCCGAGCGCTACGGCATCTCGCAGCTGCACCAGCTGCGCGGGCGCATCGGCCGCGGCGAGCACGAGTCGCTGTGCCTGCTGTTCGGGCCGAAGGAGTCGCGCCGCCTGCGCGCGCTGGCCGAGCACCGCGACGGCTTCAAGCTCGCCGAGATCGACCTCGAGCTGCGCGGCGAGGGCGAGATGATCGGCGTGCGCCAGTCCGGCATGCAGCTGTACCGCTTCGCCACCCTGCCCGACGACGAGGAGCTGCTCGAGCGGGCCCGCCTGCACGCCCGCGCGATCCTCGACGCCGACCCCCGGCTCGAGCTGCCCGAGCACGTGCTGCTCGAGGAGGCGATCGTCCGCGCCCACGGCGCCGACGCGCTCGAGCCGATCCCCGCCTGAGCGGGATCGCGCCACTTTCGCAAGCGCCCAACCTGCTCGCGAGACGCGGGGTCTCCCTTCCGACCAGTACCCAACCCCATGGAAGGGGTCCCGTATGTTCTCCAAGCGTATGAGCAAGCAATTCGCCCTCGCAGCGGCCGTCGCGTTCGGCGCGACCGCGTCGATCGCGGGCGCCCAGGCGACCGACTCGCCGGATGGAGGCCCGCCGCAGCAGGGCACGCCTCAGGTGGTCACCCACACCTGCGGCGCGCTCACGACCAACCCGGTGCTGACGAACACGGTGCCGGACACGACCAACTACACGACCTTCCAGCAGCTGCCCGGCGCGTCGACGACGATCAACGTGCCCGCCGGCCAGACGCGCTGCGTGAAGGTCCTGTTCACGGCCGAGACGGCCTGCGGCCCGAGCGCGGCGGCCGACTTCTGCTACATCGAGGCGACCATCGACGGCGTCCAGATGGACCCGCGCGGCGGCCAGTTCCAGGCGATGGACAGCGAGGACGCGACCGCGTCCGCGCACGCCTACGAGTGGGTCGACCACGTCGGGCCGGGCACCCACGTGATCCAGATCCAGCGTCGCGTCGGCGCCCCGGTCGACCGACTTCTACACCGACGACTGGACGTTCGACGTCGAGGTGCACATGTAGGCGCCTAACGTCTCCGTGCATGCGCGTGATCGCGGGCATGTACGGGGGCCGGCGCCTGAACGCTCCCAGCGGCTCCGCCACCCGGCCCACCTCGGACCGGGTGCGCGAGGCGCTGTTCTCGATCCTGGGCGCCCGCGTGCCGGGCGCCAGGGTCCTCGACCTGTTCGCGGGCTCGGGCGCGCTCGGCATCGAGGCGCTCTCACGCGGCGCCGCCGAGGCCGTCTTCGTCGACGACGCGCCGCCCGCCGTGAAGGCGATCCGCGGCAACCTCGACGCGCTCGGGGCGACCGCCGAGATCCGGCGCGTCGACGCGCTTCGTTACCTCGGCACCGCATCGGCAGGCGGCGCCCAATACGATCTCCTCTTCCTCGACCCGCCGTACCGGCATGCGGAACGCCTCGCGAGCCGCCTGTCGGAGGCCCTCCCCGCCGTGCTGGCGCCCGGGGCGGTGGCCGTGGCCGAGAGCGACAGACGGGCGCCGCTCGCGCTCGACCTGCCCCTCCACGACGAACGCCGCTATGGCGACACACTGATCCGCATCTATGGCCCCTGACCCGCGCATCGCCGTCTGCCCCGGCTCCTACGACCCCGTCACGAACGGGCATGTCGACATCATCACGCGCACCTCGGAGATGTTCGACGAGGTGATCGTGGCGGTCGTGAACGCGTCCGTGCGCAAGAGCAAGTCGCTCTTCACGGCCGAGGAGCGGATCGGCTTCATCGAGCGCGCCACCGCGCATCTGGAGAACGTCCGGATCGAGCCGTTCGCGACGCTGGTGGTCGATTTCGCCCGCGAGAACGGGGCCCGCGCGATCGTCAAGGGACTGCGCGCGATCTCGGATTTCGAGTACGAGCTGGAGATGAACCAGCTCAACCGCTCCCTGGCCTCAGACGTGGAGTCGATCTACCTGATGGCCTCGCCGCAGTACAGTTTCCTGTCCTCTAGCGGAGTCAAGGAGATCGCGACCTTCGGGGGCGATGTCTCGGGTCTCGTGCCAGAGGAGGTCGCCCGGCGTTTGAAGGAAGCGTTCGGGCGCTAGCGAATCTTGGGAGCGCCATGGACGTCCTCGTACTGATCGACAAGCTGGACGACCTCGTCCACAACGCCAAGCAGGTTCCGCTGACGGATACCGTGCGCGTCGACAAGGAGGAGATCTACGACATCCTCGACCAGATGCGCGCCACGATCCCTGAGGAGATCAAGCAGGCGCGCTGGATCGTCAAGGAGCGTCAGGAGATGCTCGCCGAGGCGAAGCGCGAAGCCGAGCGCATCGTCAAGGAGGCGCGCGAGCGCCAGGAGCAGCTCGTCTCCCAGCAGGAGGTCACCCGCCAGGCCGAGCGCGCGGCGGAGGACATCATCGAGGACGCACGGGCCCGGGAGCGCGAGATCCGTCTCGGCGCCGAGGACTACGCGGACGAGATCCTGAACACGCTCGAGGTCAACCTGTCGAAGTTCATCGCCGCCGTCCAGCGTGGCCGGGAGCGGCTCCAGGGCCGCGACGAGCCGGCTGAAGTCGGATAGCGGGCCTTGAGCTAAGAGATCTAGCCCGGCGCTACGGCGACCGGGTCGCGCTCGACGGCGTGTCCTTCTCCGTCGCGCCGGGGCAGATGTTCGGGTTCGTCGGTCCCAACGGGGCCGGCAAGACGACGACGATGCGGATCGTGCTCGGCGTGCTCGAGCCCGACCGCGGGTCGGTGTGGTGGAACGGCGCGCCGGTGGACCTCGAGGTGCGCTCGCGCTTCGGCTACATGCCGGAGGAGCGCGGGCTGTACCCGAAGATGCGCGTGCGGCGGCAGCTGGAGTACCTGGCGGCGCTGCACGGCGTCGCCGACGCCGCCTCCGCGGCGGAGCGCTGGATCGCGCGGCTGGGGCTGAGCGAGCGCGCCGAGGACCGTGTCGAGCAGCTGTCGCTCGGCAACCAGCAGCGCGTCCAGCTCGCGGCGGCGCTCGTGCACGAGCCGGAGCTGCTCGTGCTCGACGAGCCGTTCGCCGGCCTCGATCCCACCGGCGTCGACGTGCTCAGCGGCGTGCTGGCCGAGTACGCCGCGACCGGCGTCCCGGTCGTGTTCTCGAGCCACCAGCTGGAGCTGGTCGAGCGGCTGTGCCAGGCCGTCGCGATCATCAAGGACGGGCGGCTGGTGGCGTCGGGGCTGGTGTCGGAGCTGCGCGGCGCGCGCCCGGCCGTGATCCGCGTCGTCGTCGACGGGCGCGAGCGCGTGTTCGAAGGCGTCGATCCGGGCGCCGTGCTGGACGCGGCCCGCGCCGAGGGCTCGGTGTCGTACTTCGCCGTCGAGCGGCCGACGCTGACGCAGCTGTTCCGCGAGGCCGTGGCATGAGCGTGGTGCGGCTCGTGGCCCGGCGGGAGCTGACGGAGCGCGTGCGCGAGCGCTCGTTCCTGTTCTCCACGGGCATCACGCTCGTGATCGTGGCGCTGGCCGTGATCCTGCCGGCGGCGCTGGGCGTGGGCGGGCCGTCGAAGTTCACCGTCGCGGCGGGGGACGCGCAGTCGCGCGCGGTGCTGCGGGTCGCGGAGCGGCTCGACGACTCCTTCGACGTCGCGCTGACCGTGGCGCCTTCGGCCGGCATCACGCTGCGCGGCGGCGTGATCCGGGCCAAGGAGGAGCCGGCCGAGAAGCTGCTGAACCTGCTTCAGGTCGCCAACCAGCAGCTTGACGCGAGCGTCCGGCCGCCGTTGCGGTTGCAGACCGTCAAGCCCGTCGATCCCGAGCGCGACCGCAAGGCGGGGCTCGCGTTCATCACGATCTTCATCCTCTATGGTCAGCTGCTGACGTACGGCTTCTGGGTCGCGTCGGGCGTCGTGGAGGAGAAGTCCTCGCGCGTGATCGAGGTGCTGCTGGCGGCGATCCGCCCGCGGGCGCTGCTGGCCGGCAAGGTGCTCGGCCTCGGGCTGCTGGGGCTCGCGCAGCTGCTGGCGGTGGCCGCGTTCGGGCTGCTCGCCGCGAAGGTCACGGGCGTGATCGACGTCTCCGGCGATGTGGTCGGCGCGGTGGCGCTGTCGCTCGTCTGGTTCGTGCTCGGGTATGCCTTCTACGCGTCGGCGTTCGCCGTCGCGGGCGCGCTCGTGCCGCGGCTGGAGGAGCTGCAGACGACCACGACGCCGCTGACGCTGACGATCGTGATCTCGCTGCTGGTCGCGTTCGCGGTCAACGACGACCCGAGCGGGACGCTCGCGCACGTCACGGCGTTCATCCCGATGACGGCGCCGATCACGATGCCCTCGCGGATCATCCTCGGCGCCGCCCCGGCGTGGGAGGTCGTCGCGTCGATCGTCGTGACGGTCGGCGCGACGCTCGCGCTGATCCCGCTGGCGGGGCGGATCTACTCCGCCACCGTGCTGCGGACCGGGTCCGCGGTCAAGCTCCGCGAAGCGCTCCGGCTGGCGCGGAGCTGAGCCACTCGTCCCACGCGCGCTCGGTGCGCTCGGCGAGCTCGGGCGCGTCGTCGCCGAACAGGCGCGCGCGGACGAACAGGAACGTCTGATCGCCCGGCCCGCCGGCGCCGAGGTAGCCGATCCCGCGGCCGGGCGCGTCGAGCAGGAGCGAGACGTGGCCGTCGCCGGCGCGCGCGATGGTGCCCGCGAAGTGCGGCGCGACGACGCGGTCGCCGACGGCCGCGTCGTCGGGCACGCCGAGCGCCGGGCGCACCGACGCCCACGTGCCGTCGAGCGGGCGCCCGGTCGCGAAGCCGGCCACGGGCTCGCCGGCGAAGTGGGTCAGGTAGAGGCGCAGGTCGTCCAGCGCGGCGGGCCAGCCGGACGTGAAGCTCTCGATCGCGCGCTCCCACGCGTCGCCGGTGCCGAAGCCGCTCTGCACGACGCGCACGACGCACGTGCCGCCGGAGCGCGCCTCGACGAGGAACTCGGTCGCGACGCGGCTCGACGGCGCGTCCTCGGCCGGCTGGAAGTCCTCCGCGTAGGCGAACCGCCGCGGCGGCTCGGACGCGACGATCTCCGACGTCAGGTCGTAGCCGTTGCCGTGGTGCTGGATCATCTCGCCGCCGGCGATCTCGGCGCTCACGAACCAGCCGCTGATCCCGCGCGCGGTGCCGATCGCCTCCCACACCTCCTCGGGCGTGCCGGGGACCTCGACCTCGAAGCTGATCTCGCGTGTCATGCGTCCTCCTCGTCGGGGAGTGGGTGGGCGGCGGCGACGAGCCGGTGCGGCCGGCCGCCGTCGTGGTGGTACTTGGCGGCCAGGGTCGTGATCGCGGCCGTGAGCTCGTCCGCGAACGCGGCGCGCTCCTGCGGCGTCGCGAACCCGATCACGGTGTCGATCGTCAGCGTCGCGCCGGAGCGGTTGCGCCCGACCTCGCGGATCAGCCGCGCGGCGACGGCGATCAGGTAGCGGGCGGAAAGGCGGTCGCCCTGGGGCGCCTCGGCGCGCGGGTCGAGCACGTAGCTGCGCGCCGTGGCCTGGAGCACACGCTCGGTCAGGCCGCCATGGGCGCGGGTCTCGTGGAGCGCCACGAGGCCATGGGCCTCGAGCTGGCGCAGGTGGTAGTTGAGCTTCTGGCGCGGGATGTCGAGGCGCGCGGCCAGCATCGCGGCGGACTGCGGCGTGGCGAGCTCCTTGAGCAGGCGCGCGCGGATCGGGTCGAGCGCGGTGATGGCGGCCGCGGGCGCCTCGATGACCTCGACGTCGTGCATTGACAAGAAAGTTTGTCAAGGTGCACGACGAACGTCAACCCCCGAACTCGACCCGCGCCGAGTTGTTCCCGCACAGGGAACAAACTCGCGCCGACGGGGGCGCGACCGAGGCGGCTCGCTCCGCGCACCCCTTACCAGCGCAGTTGACGTTCGCCGGCGGCGACGTTCGCCGGCGGCGCTACTCGGTGACGTCGGCAGCCGCCACGAGCGCGTCGATCGCGCTCAGGTGCCCGCGAACCCGCTCGGCCATCCCGTCCAGCACCCGCCGCGCCTCTTCGATCCCGCCAGCGGCGTTCGTGAGCTGGACCTTGATCCGCCGCACGTCCTCCATCGCGCCGACCGCGCGCTCGACCTCGCCGCGCAGCGCCAGCGCGTCGAGCCCCGAGGCGTCGCCGCGCGCCATCAGCACCCGCGCCCGGGCCAGCGAGTACGCGACCTCCAGGGCAAGCCGGCCCTCGGAAGGCTCATACACGACGAACAGCTTGTCCCCGCCGACCTCGCGCAGCGCGGGAGCCCGCGCCGGCAGCTTGTCCTCGGACGGCACGACCCAGACGCCGTAGTCGGCCGACCGCGTCGCCATCGCCTCCTCGAGCTCGGCCAGCGCCTCCTTGCGCGACTTGCGCGAGTTCTTGGCCTCGAAGACGATCCGGCCGCGCGGGGAGCCCGAGCAGCCGTCGATGTCGACCACCACGTCGCCCTTGCGCCCGCCGAGCCCGCGCAGGTCGCCGACCGCGTCGCAGTCGTCGCCCTGGCCGCGCGCGATCGCGTCGACGGCGTCGGACACCGCCTCCTCGTACGGGCGGCCCTTGGCGGTCGAGCGGTCCAGCTCGGCGGCGACGCCGAGCGCCTTGTCCTTCTCGGCCTGCAGCTTCTGCAGCTCCAGCCCGAGCGCGATCATCTGCTGGCGCATCGCCTCCAGCTGTTGCTCCTGGCGGCCCGCCGCGTCGCGCGCCGCGCGCAGGTGGGCGGCCTTGAAGTCGGCCAGCGGGTTCGACCCGTCGGCAGAGGAGAACTGGCGCAGCAGGTCCTCGCGCATGCGCGCCGACTGCTCGGTCATGACCTGGCGCAGCTGGTGCTGGACCGCCGCCGTCGACTCGTCGCCGAACAGCCGCTGCAGCTCCTTCGCCATGTGCCCGTTCTCGGCCCCGAAGACCTCGTCGACCTTGGCCCCGAAGAACTCCGCCACGACGCGCGCCTTGTCGGTGAACGCCGTCTCCACCTCGCGCGAGACCTTCTCGAACTCGTTGCGCACGAACTCGGCGTCGATCCCCGCCTGCTCGCGCTCCAGGACGCGGGCGCCGATCTCGATCGCGTCGTTGACGACGCTCGCCGCGTCGTCGCCCGCTTCGATGCGGGCGCGCACGTACGCCGCCGCCGCCGGGTCGTCGACGACGAGGTTCTCCACGAGCACGCGCCCCATGAGGACGTGGACCCGCTGCTGGCGTAGTGGCGTCGCGGCTTCCATCCCGGACACGCCACGGTACGTGCGTCAGCGGACGGAGAAGCCCTGCAGACCCTGGGGCGGCTCGGAAACCACCTCCACGCGGGCCACCGATGCATGCCCCGGCCCGTCGCGCAGGAACGCGACCATGCCCTCGACGGCGTCGTCGGCGCCCTCCAGCACCACCTCGACGGTCCCGTCCGGCGTGTTGCGCGCCCACCCCGACACGCCCCGGCGCTCCGCTTCCCGGCGCGTTGCGTCGCGGAAGAAGACGCCCTGCACGCGGCCATGTGCGATCACTCTGCGGCGCGCCGGTGACACCCGGGTAACGTAGACCCATGACCGTCCTGGAGGGTGAGCTCGATGCCTGTGGTGGCGCTGACGCGCCGGCTACCGCGACCGCTCGCCTGCGCCAGGTCCTCGCCGGCGCCCTGAAGCACGGTCGCGAGGAGCTCGCCAAGCCGCGCTCGGGCTACTCCGAGCCGGTCGAGATCGGGATCGCGGCGCACGGCGGCATGCTGCTCGCCGCCACGCCGGCCGACGCCGCGCTGCGCGTCGACCCGCAGGTCGCGACCGGGCGCGAGTGGCTTCTCGTCGCCGCCACCGTCGGTGCGCTGGTCGAGCTCGCCGGCGCCACGACTCCGCACGGCCCCGCCGACCTGCACGTGCGGGCGGGCGAGCTGCCCGGCGGCTTCCTCGTGCTCGGCTACCCGGCCGACGGGCTCGATCCCGAGCTCGTCCAGCTCGCCTTCGACGAGCACGCCGGCACGCTCGACCGCCTGCGCGCGCAGGCGCTCGCGCTCCCGCCCGGCGCGATCGAGGACGTCGAGCTGCGCGAGCCGATCGGTGCCGGCCACCCGCTGCGCGTGGCGGAGGCCGTCGCGCGGCTGAACGGCCACCCGGCGGACCCGAAGGAGGTCGAGGCGCACGAGGAGGCGGTCTTCGCGCTGATCGGCCGCGACGACCAGGCCACGCGCCCGCACGAGGACCCGGATCCCGGCCGCCGCGTCGCCCGCCGGATCCTCCAACGGCTCGACGGGATGGGCAAGTGGGGCGGCTACCACACCGAGTTCGCGCACCTCGCGCGCGGCTTCGCCGGCAACGACCGCGCGCTCGCCCAGGAGGTGGGGGAGGCGCTGCTGGCCGCGGGCCTGCTGTCGGAGAAACCGTCCGTCGGCCAGCGCCACGTCTACCTCAATTCGCGCCGCGCGGCGGAGATCCGGCGGATGATCGACAGCGGCGAGGCTCCTTCGGGTATGAAGCTGCCCACACGATGAAGCTCCCGGGTCCAAACGAGCTGTTCACCAAGGTCGAGACGCTTGTCACGCTGACGCGTGCCGGGATCGTCCACCCCGAGCGCCCCGACCATCTGTTCAACACCGTGCGCGCGCTGCTGCGCTACGGCACCACGCCGGCCGCCGGGTACAGCGCCAACGCGCGCAACCACCCCGACGCGCCGGCCGTGATCGACGAGCTCGGCACGCTCAGCTTCCGCGAGGTGCATGAGCGCTCCAACGCGCTCGCGCACACGCTGAAGGCCGACGGGATCGAGGCCGGCGACAACATCGCGATCATGTGCCGCAACCACCGCGGCTGGGTCGACGCGACCGTCGCGTGCTCGAAGCTCGGCGCCAACGCGCTGTTCCTCAACACGGCGTTCTCCGGCCCGCAGCTGGCCGACGTCGCCAAGCGCGAGAAGCCGAAGGCGATCGTCTACGACTTCGAGTTCGCCGAGGTGCTCAAGGAGGCGGGCAAGCGCCGCAAGCGCTACGTCGCCTGGCACGAGCCGGACGAGGGCGCGACGCGCGACCCGAGCCTGGAGGACGCGATCGCGCGCGGCGACACGGCCGACCTCAACCCGCCGGACGAGCAGGGCCGCGCGATCATCCTCACGTCGGGGACGACGGGCGCGCCGAAGGGCGCCAACCGCTCGATGCCGAAGTCGATCGACCCGATCGCCGCGCTGCTGTCGGTGATCCCGCTGCACTCGCGCGAGAAGACGATGATCGCCGCGCCGCTGTTCCACGCCTGGGGCTTCGCCCAGTGGGCGCTCGGCATCAGCCTCTCGAGCACGATCGTGCTCAAGCGCAGGTTCGACGAGGAGGCGACGCTGTCGCTGACCGCGCAGCACGAGTGCTCGGCGCTCGTCGTCGTGCCGGTGATGATCCAGCGCATCCTCGAGCTCGACGACGAGGTGCTCGACCGCTACGACCTGTCGAAGGTCCGCGTCGTGCCCGTCTCCGGCTCCGCGCTGCCGGGCTCGATGTCCGACCGCTGGATGGACCACTTCGGCGACAACCTCTACAACCTCTACGGCTCGACCGAGGTCGCGTGGGCGACGATCGCCACCCCGGCCGACCTGCGCGCCGCGCCCGGCACCGCCGGCCGCCCGCCGCGCGGGAGCGTCGTGCGGATCTACGACGACGACGGCCGGCGCCTGATGTCCGGCGAGACGGGGCGCATCTTCGTCGGCAACGCGGTCCAGTTCGAGGGCTACACGGGCGGCGGCAACAAGGACGAGATCGACGGGCTGATGTCCTCGGGCGACGTCGGCCACTTCGACGACGCCGGCCGGCTGTTCATCGACGGCCGCGACGACGACATGATCGTCTCGGGCGGGGAGAACGTGTTCCCGGCCGAGATCGAGGACCTGCTGCACGACCACGAGGCCGTCGCCGAGGCGGCGGTGCTCGGCGTCGACGACGACAAGTTCGGCCAGCGCCTGAAGGCGGTGGTCGTCAAGCGCGGCGGCGCGTCGCTGAGCGAGAAGGACGTCAAGGACTACGTGAAGGCCAACCTCGCCGGGTACAAGGCCCCGCGGGACGTCATCTTCATCGACGAGCTCCCGCGCACCTCGACGGGCAAAGTGATCAAGCGCGACCTGCTCGACCTCTAATCTCAGAGGCCCATGTCCCAGCGCACCGACACCTTCGATCTCGGGCGTCTCGGGTTCCAATCCGGCGAGGGCCGCAAGCTCGAGCTGTTCGTCCACGTCGACCCGTTCGACTACGGCGGCTCGACCTACTCGGTCGAGCCGGATCTGGTGCCCGTGCGCCTCGACGTCTCCCGCACCACCGGGAACGGGTGGGCATTGCGGCTGCGCTTCCACGCGACCGTCACAGGCCCGTGCATGCGCTGCCTGGAGCCGGCCGAGCCGAGCTTCGACGTCGACTCCTACGAGATCCACCAGCCGGGAACCGCCGACGAGGAGATGATCTCGCCCTACCTCGACAAGACCGGCGCCGAGGTCGACCTCGAGGCGTGGGCCCGCGACGCGCTCGCGCTCACCATCCCCGCCCAGCTCACCTGCCGCCCGGACTGCGCCGGCCTGTGCGCGCAGTGCGGCGCGAACCTCAACGAGGATCCGTCGCACGCCCACGAGGCCGAGGTCGCCTCCCGCTGGGCCAAGTTGTCCGAGCTGAAGTTCGACTAGATCAAGAACGCCGCCCCCGGGCCGATTGCCCGGGGGTAGTGGAGCTCGAGTACCTTGCGTATCACGACGCCCTGACCGGCTTGGCGAACCGGGCCGCGATGGACGCCGCCCTCGCCGAGGCGGTGGCCGAGGCGCGGGTCGCCGGGACGGCGGTCGCGCTCGCCTACGTCGACCTCAACGACTTCAAGCGCGTCAACGACTCGCTCGGGCACGAGACCGGCGACCGGCTCCTGCGCGAGGTCGCCGCGCGGCTGCGGCGCGCCGTGCGCCCCGGCGACCTGCTCGCCCGCCGCGGCGGCGACGAGTTCCTCGTGCTCCTGCGCGGCCTGCCGCTGCTGGCGGCGCAGGAGGCCGAGGTCGTCGGCCAGCGCATCTGCGACCAGCTCGCGGTGCCGTTCTCGCTCGGCGCGGCCGAGCTGCTCGTCGACGCGAGCATCGGCGTGAGCGTGTTCCCGGTCGACGCCGACGGCCCTACGGCGCTCGTCGAGCACGCCGACGCGGCGATGTACGAGTCGAAGTCCGGCGGCGGCGGCGTCGCCGTCTACGGCGCCGGTACCGCCGATCCGCTCGAGCGCCTGGCGCTCGCGGCGCGGCTGCGGCGCGCGATCGAGCGCGGCGAGCTCGAGCTGCACTACCAGCCGGTCTTCCGCGCCTCCGACCAGGCGATGCTCGGGATCGAGGCGCTCGTGCGCTGGCGCGACCCCGACCGCGGGCTGATCCCGCCGGGCGACTTCATCGGCGTGGCCGAGCGGACCGGCGTGGTCGATGCGCTGGGCGACTGGGTGCTGGAGGAGATGTGCCGCCAGGGCGCCGAGTGGCAGGCGGCGGGGATGTTCCCCAACATCGGCGTCAACGTCTCCCCGCGTCAGCTGCGCCGCGCCGGCTACCCCGGCCGCGTCGAGGCGATGGTGGCCGAGTACGGCATCGACCGCTCGCGCTTCGTGCTCGAGCTGACGGAGTCGGCGTGGTCGCTGGAGGCCTCGCGGCTGCTGCCCGTCCTGCACGACCTGCGCGCACGCGGCCTGACGCTGGCGATCGACGACTTCGGCGCCGGCTACTCGTCGCTCTGGCGCCTGCGCGAGCTGCCGGTGCAGGTGATCAAGGTCGACCGCGCGTTCCTCGCCGGCGTGCCGGAGGATCCGCAGGCGTGCGCGATCTACTCCGCGATCATGCAGCTCGCCCGCACGGTCCGCTGCGACGTCGTCGCCGAGGGTGTCGAGACGCCAGAGCAGCTCGCGTTCCTGGACTCCGTCGGGGTCCGGATCGTGCAGGGCTTCCTGCTTGCCCGGCCGCTGCCGGCGGTGGAGGCGACGGCCGCGCTCGAGGCCGGTCTCGCGCCCGAGCGGCGCCGTTAGCTATCCTTCCGCGTCGCCTATGGCCGTTCCTAAGCAGAAGCAGTCGCACGCGCGCACCGCCCAGCGCCGGGCCCAGCACAAGATCACCGCTCCTGCGGTGAACGGCTGCCCCCAGTGCCACCGGCCGCGCCGTCCGCACCGCGTGTGCCCGCATTGCGGGTTCTACCGCGGCCACGAGGTCGTGCACGTGCACGACCACGATCACGACCACGAGCACTAGAACGCTTACCGTCGCGGTTGACGTCAACGGGGCCGACAAGGGCCCTGTCGAAGTCGCCCGCGGAGCCGCCCGCGCAGCCGCGGGTGGAATCCGCGTAGTCCTGTACGGCCCCGCCGCCGAGATCGGCGCGGTGCCGGAGGGCGTCTCGGTCGTCGACGCGCCCGTGTCGATCGCCAAGGCGCCCGACCCGGCGCGCGCGGTGCGCTCGAACCCGGACTCCTCGATCGTGCAGGCCGTCCGCGCGGTCGCCGCGGGCGAGGCCGACGCGCTCGTCTCCGGCGGCTCCACCGGCGCCGCCCTGGCCGCGTCGCTGTTCACGTTCAAGCGCGCTCGCGGCGTCCACCGGCCCGCGCTGGCGATCGTGGTGCCGGTGCCGGGCAAGCCGTTCCTGCTGCTCGACGCGGGCGCCAACGTCGAGGTGCGGCCGGAGCACCTCGTCCAGTTCGCGCACATGGGCGCGGCGTTCATGGAGGCCGTCATGGGCGTGGCGTCGCCGCGCGTGGCGCTGCTGTCCAACGGCACCGAGGCGACCAAGGGCCCGGAGACCGTGCTCGCCGCGTACACGGCCCTGGAGGCGATGCCTGGGTTCATCGGCAACGTCGAGGGGTTCGCGATCGGTACCGGCGTCGCCGACGTGATCGTCGCCGACGGCTTCACCGGCAACGTCGCGCTGAAGGTGATGGAGGGGACGTCCGCGGCGCTGCTCGGTGCGGTGCGGGGCGCCGCTATGTCGTCCGTGCGGTCGAAGCTCGGCGGCCTGCTGCTGCGGCCCGCGCTGCGCGGGCTGCGGGCGGAGATCGACCCCGAGGAGGCGGGCGGCGCCGTGCTGCTGGGCCTGCGCAAGCTCGCCGTGGTCCCGCACGGCTCGTTCGGCGAGCGCGGCTTCGCGCGGGCGATCGAGGTCGCCGCGCGCGGCGTCCGCGAGGACGTCGCGGGCCGCACGCACGCGCGCCTGCTGGCGGCGGGCGCGCTGCGGCGGGCCGACGCGGCGTCCGAGGCGGCCGCTAGCGTCCCAGAGACGCCATGACCCGCGACGACGTCCTCGAGCTGATCCGCGCGCACCTCGCCGACGAGCTGGAGCTCGACCCGGCGCGTGTGCAGGAGACGACGCACTTCCGCGAGGACCTCTCGGCCGACTCGCTGGACCTCTACTCGCTCGTGCAGGAGCTGGAGGACACGTACGGCATCAAGATGCCGGAGGAGGACGCCGCCCGCATCCACACGGTCGGGCAGGCGGTCGACTTCGTGCTCGCCCACGACCCCTCGAGGCTCTGACCGCTGCGCGCGCTGCACGACCTGCTCGAGCGTCTTCCGGACGACCTGGCGCGCCAGGCCGTGACCCACTCATCGTGGACGGAGCGCCGCGCGGAGTCCTACGAACGGCTGGCCTTCCTGGGCGACTCGGTGCTCGGGCTGGCGGTCACCACGCATCTCTACCCGCGCCTGCAGGCCGACGTCTATGGCGCCGGACGGCTGACCAAGATCCGCGCGCAGGCGGTCTCCGGGCGCTCCTGCCGCGAAGTGGCCGAGCGGCTCGGGATCCCCGAGCGGCTGCGGGCGGCCGCGCCGCCGGAGATGGCGGGGCCCGCGACGGACGCGCTGGCGCGGACCGAGCGCGTGCTCGCGTCGGTGATCGAGGCCGTGATCGGCGCGTGCTACCTGGAGTTCGGCTACGAGGCGGTCTTCGCGGCGGTCGTGGACGCGTTCCAGCCGGAGATCGAGCGGGCGCTCGCGCATCCGGCCGACTTCAAGTCGGCGCTCCAGGAGCGGCTGGCGCGGCGCGGCACGATCGTCACCTACGAGGTGACCGCGGAGGAGGGGCCGCCGCACGAGCGGACCTTCGAGGTCGTCGCGCTGGTGGACGGCGAGGAGGTCGCGCGCGGGTCGGGGCGTTCGAAGAAGGACGCCGAGCAGGCCGCCGCGGAAGCGGCGCTCGAGCAGTACACGGCGGTGTGATGTGCATCTGAGCTCGATCTCCTTGAAGGGCTTCAAGTCGTTCCCGGACCGGACGCGGCTGTCGTTCACGCCCGGCGTGTCGGTGATCGTCGGGCCGAACGGGAGCGGCAAGTCGAACATCACCGACGCCGTGCTGTGGGCCATGGGCGAGCAGTCGCCGGTCGCCGTGCGCGGCCAGTCGATGCAGGACGTGATCTTCGCCGGCGCGCACGGCGTGCAGGCGCGCTCGGAGGCCGAGGTCGAGGTCGTGCTCGACAACGCTTCGGGCAAGCTGGACCTGCCGGTCGGCGAGGTCGCGATCTCGCGCCGGCTGAACCGCGCGGGGGAGGGCGAGTACCGGATCAACGGCGCCCGCTGCCGGCTCGCGGACGTGATCGAGATCCTGTCCGACACGGGGCTCGGCAAGGAGATGCACTCCGTCGTCTCGCAGGGCCGCGTGGCGGAGATCGTGACGTCCAAGCCGCGCGACCGGCGGCTGCTGATCGAGGAGGCGGCCGGCCTCGGCAAGCACCGCAAGCGGCGCCGGCGGGCCCAGATCAAGCTCGAGCGCACGCAGGACAACCTGGACCGGTCGCTGGACGTCGAGCGCGAGGCGCGGACGCGGCTGAAGCCGTTGAAGCGCCAGGCCGAGGCGGCCGAGCTGCACGAGCGGATCGAGCGCCAGAGCGACGAGGCGCGCTGGACGCTGGCGCGCGACGGCGCGCGGGCGGCGCGGGCGGCGCTGTCGGAGGCCGAGGCGGCGGTCGCCGCCGCGCGGGCCGCCGCGGCTTCGACCGAGGCCGAGCTCGACGCGGTCGGCAAGCGCCGCGAGGCGGCCGAGGAGGCGCTGTCCTCGCGCGGGTCCGAGCGCGAGTCGCTGTCGTCGCGCTTCTACTCCGCCCGCTCGGCGGGGGAGCGGATCGGCACCCGGCTCGAGGCCGCCGAGCGGCTCGTGTCCGACCTCGGCGACCGCGCGGCGCGCCGCCGCGTGCTGATCGACGGGCTCGAGGCGGAGGCGGCGGCGGACTCCGGCGACGACGGCGCGTCCGGGCGCATCGCCGCGCTGCAGGCCGAGCTGACCCAGCTCGCCGAGGACTACCGCGAGCGGCTGGAGCGCGAGCTCGCGTCGCTCGAAGAGCGCCGGGCGGCGGCCGCGCTCGTGCTGGCCGAGCGCGAGGCGGCCGCGAAGGTCGCCGCGTCGGCACGCGCGGAGGTCGACGCCGCGGCCGACAGCGCCCGCCGCGCCCGCCGCGAGCTGGACACGGCCGCCGAGCGCGCGCGCCGCGAGTCCGCCCGGATCGGGGCCGGGCTCGCGAAGGTCAACCAGTTCCTGCGCTCGCACGCGGGAGCGCCGGGAGGAGCGGCGGCGCTCGCCGACACCCTCGCGGCCGCCCCGGGCTACGAGCTCGCGCTCGCCGCCGCCCTCGGCCCGCGCCTGCGCGCCGCCGTGGCCGCGGACCTCACCGCGGGAGCCGCGCTCTTGAGCCGCTCGGGCAAGGACGGCGGAGCCGCATTGATCCTGCCGCCGGGCGGCGAAGCCGCCGCGGGGGCCGCCGGCGATCACGCCGCGTCGCCGGCCGCCTCCGGCGGGGCCGCGTCTTCGGCCGCCTCCGCGTCTTCGCCCGCGCCCGGCGCGGTGCCGCTCTCGGCGCACGTGCGCGCCTCCGGCGACGACGCCGCCCGGCGCCTTGCCGCGGCCATCCTCGCCGACGTCTGGGTCGTCGAGACCGTCGAGGGACTCTCGTCGCACTTCCGTGGCATCGCCGTCACGAAGGACGGGCGGGTCTGGTCTCCCGCGATTCGCGAGCTGCGCCAGGTCCATCCCGGCGGCGAGGACCGGGTCCTGACCGAGCGCAACCGGCGCGACGCCCTGCTGGAGCAGGTCGAGACGACCGCCCAGGCCGAGCGCGCCGCGCTCAACGCGGTCGAGGAGGCGCAGAAGGCGGTCGCGCAGGCCGACTCCAAGCGCGACGCCGCCGAGCGCGACGCCCGCGCGGCCGCCCGGGCCCGCGACGAGGCCGCCGAGGCCGAGCGCCACGCGCGCTGGGTGATCGAGCAGCGCCGCAAGGCGCCCGACGAAGGCGCGACGGCGGAGCGCAAGCTCCAGGTCGAGTCCGCGATCGCGACCGAGCGCCGGCTCGCCGAACGCGCCGAGCGCGAGCGCTCCGAGCGCGACAAGCGGCTCGCGCAGGAGCGCCGGCGCCTGCAGGGCGACCAGACGCTCGCGCCCGTCGCCGACCGGCTCGCGCTCGCGCTGAAGGCCACGGCCGCCGCGATCGCGACGCAGGTCGAGGTGCTCGAAGCCGAGCTGAACGCCGACCGCGCCGCGGGCGAGAAGCTCGCCGCCGAGTTGCGCGAGTGCGCCGCCGAGGAGTCGCGCGTCCACGCCCGCCTGAAGCTGCGCGGCGAGGAGGTCACGCGCGGCGAGGTCCGGGCGCAGCAGGCGCGCGACCATGCCCAGGACGCCGAGGCGCAGCTCACGCGCCTCGCCGAGAAGCTCGGCCTCGCGCCGGAGCCCGCCGAGCTGCCGCTCGCCGAGGAGGAGCGCGCGACGCTGCGCACGCGGATCGAGCGGCTCCAGCGCCGGCGCGAGCAGCTCGGCCCCGTCAACCCGCTGGCGCAGCAGGAGTATCTCCAGGCGCTCGAGCACGTCGAGGAGCTCGAGCAGCGCCGCGAGGACCTCGAGACCGCGCTGCGCGAGCTCCAGAGCCTGATCAAGGACACCGACAAGCGCATCCGCGAGGCCTTCGAGGAGACGTTCGAGGCGGCCGCCAAGAACTTCGAGGAGGTCGCCGAGCACCTGTTTCCCGGCGGCCGCGGCCGCCTGCGCCTCGTCAAGGAGGACAGCGGCCCGCGCCCCGTCCTCGGCGGCGCCGAGGCGCCGAGCGAGACGCCGGACTTCGAGGAGCAGCCTGAGGAGTCGCCGGAGGACAAGCTCGGCGTCGAGATCGAGATCACGCCGGCCGGCAAGGCGACCAAGCGCCTGTCGCTGCTCTCCGGCGGCGAGAAGTCGCTCACCGCGCTCGCGTTCCTGTTCGCCGTCTTCCTCGCGAAGCCGTGCCCGTTCTACATCCTCGACGAGGTCGAGGCCGCGCTCGACGACCTCAATATCGACCGCTTCCTGACGCTGCTGCAGTCGTTCTCCGACCGCGCGCAGTTCATCGTCGTGACCCACCAGAAGCGCACGATGGAGGCCGCCGACTGCCTGTACGGTGTGTCGATGGCCGGCAACGGCGTGTCGAAGGTGATCTCCCGCCGGCTGGAGAAGGCCGCCTAGGCATGCCGGCCGTCGAGCAATCGATCGGCGTCACCGGCTCGGCGGGCGTCGCGGGCTCCCTCGGCGTGGTCGGCTCGGCCGGCGTTGCCGGCTCCCTCGGCGTGGTCGGCTCCGCGGGCGTGGCGGGAAGTGCCGCCGTCGTCGGCTCGGCCGGCGTCGCCTCGAGCAGCGCCGTCGTCCTCTCCGCCGGCATCCTCGGCGGCATCGGCAACGTCGGCTGCATCGCCTGCATCGGCTGCGTCGGGTGCGTGAACTGCGTCGCCTGCGTCGGCGCCGTCGGGTTGCGCAACGCGGTCGGCGTCATCGGCCGGCGATGAGCATCCGCCGCGCCGTCCCGAACTTCGTGTCGGACGCGATGCCGGAGACGCGCGAGTTCTACGCCGGCTTCCTCGGCTTCGACGTCGCGATGGACGAGCCGGGCTTCCTGATGTTCGCGAGCCCGAGCAACCGCACCGCGCAGATCACGATCGCCGACCGGGCCAAGCCCGGCGTCGACCGCGGGATCAGCGAGGCGCACGCGTCGGTCGAGGTCGAAGACGTCGACGCGCTGCACGCCGACGCCGTCCGCCGCGGGCTGGACATCGTCTACCCGCTGACCGACGAGCCGTGGGGCATCCGCCGCTTCTTCGTGCGCGACCCCGACGGCCGCGTCATCAACGTCGCGATGCACACGTAGGAACACGCCGCCCGCGGCCGGCGTCAGACGACGCATGGACACCGTCGACGTGATGTGGACCGCCCTGACCGCGACCGGCCAGATGCCCGGCGCCGGCGCCGGCGAGGCGTGCACCGCCGAGCGCGTGCTCTATGCGGACGACCGGACCGAGATCGGCATCTGGGAGGTCACGCCGGGCTCGTTCGACGCCGTCCACGGCCCGTACGTCGAGCACATGCAGTTCATCGCCGGCGACGCGATCGTGACCGGCGAGGACGGCACCGTCCACGAGGTCCGCGCGGGCCGCACGCTCACCGTGCCGGCCGGCTGGCGCGGGCACTGGGACGTCCGCCGCACCGTCCGCAAGACCTACGTGCTCCTCCGCGAGGTAGGCTCTGCGCCATGGTCCTCTTGGTCTTCTGCCTGATCGGCTGCGTCGTCGGCTTCGTCGTCGGCGGCTATCTCAGCGGCCGCAGCTAGAAGAACAGCTGCGCGACCGCCGCGACGGCGAGCACGACGAGCGCGCCGCAGGCGGCGACGAGCGCCGCCGACACGCCGACCGCCATCCGCGCCAGCCGGCGCGAGGAGCGGCGGACTCGCAGCGGGAGCCGGCGCTCGAACGCGAGCATCAGCAGCGTCCCGAGCACGCCGTCGCCGTAGGTGGAGCGCTCGGCGTCACGCACCCGCAGGCTCCAGCGCAGCGCCATCGCCCGCGCCTCGCGCCGGCGGCGGACCGCCCGCAGCGGCAGCGCGCGGGCGCGCGACTCCCAGTAGGCGAGGGACTCGCGGGCGTCGTGCAGATCCGCGCTGGACATCAACGCCCAGGATACAGCCGCTTCTCACCCCAGAACGCGGCGTAACCGTTCCCGTTGTAGTCGGGGATCGGCTCGTAGCCCGAGGACGTGTAGATCGCCTTCGCGGCCTCCATCGGCGCGGCGGTGTCGAGCCGCACGCGCACATAGCCCAGCTCCCGCGCCGCGTCCTCGAGCCCCGCCAGCAGCCGCCGCCCGTGGCCGCGCCCGCGCGCCGCCGGCGCGGTCCACATCCGCTTGATCTCGCAGACGCCGTCCGCGAGCCGCCGCAAGCCGCCGCCGGCGACCGCGACGCCATCCTCGACGACGACCACGTAGGCGCCGCCGGGAGGGCTCATCTCGGCCGGCGAGACCACCGACGTCCGCTCCGGCGTCACCGGGCCGAGCGTCGCCTCGACCTCGGCCTCCATCTCCGCCAGCAGCGAAAGCGCGACCGGCTCGTCGCCCCGCACCACTCGTACCTCGATCACGCCTCTATCCTGCCGGACCCGATGGCCCGCGACTGGTACGACCTGTTCATGATCGAAGGCGACCA
The DNA here is from genome assembly GCA_963736505.1 of uncultured Solirubrobacteraceae bacterium. Classification (GTDB taxonomy): domain Bacteria; phylum Actinomycetota; class Thermoleophilia; order Solirubrobacterales; family Solirubrobacteraceae; genus Solirubrobacter. Next base: position 233,817 of record CAVTOZ010000008.1, on the reverse strand, counting down.
CGTGCCGGCTCCCGAGCCCGAGATCGAGCGCGAGGAGAGCCGCCGCGGCTTCTTCCGCCGTCTGCGCGAGAACATGCGCAAGACGCGCGAGGCGCTCGCCGCCGAGGTCCAGGCGACGCTGTTCGAGGGCGACCTCGACGAGCAGACCTGGGAGCGGCTCGAGGAGGCGCTGATCTATGCCGACGTCGGCGCGACCACGACCGCCCAGGTGGTCGAGAAGCTCGAGCGCGAGGCCGAGGACGGAGCGATCAGCGGCGGCGAGGCGCTCACCAACCGGCTCGCGGAGCTCCTCGCCGAGCTCGCCCGCACGGGCTCCGACCGGATCGACCTGCGCGCCGAGCCGGCCGTGATCCTCGTCGTCGGCGTCAACGGCACCGGCAAGACGACGACGATCGGCAAGCTCGCCTGGCACCTGCGCAACACGCTCAACCAGACGGTCGTCGTCGGCGCCGCCGACACGTTTCGCGCGGCCGCCGTCGAGCAGCTCGAGCGCTGGGGCGAGCGCGCCGGCGTCGACGTGATCAAGGGCCCCGAGGGCTCCGACCCCGGCGCCGTCGCCTTCGACGCGATCGCCCGCGGGCGCGAGCGCGGCGCCGACGTCGTGATCATCGACACCGCCGGCCGCCTGCACACGCAGGCGAACCTGATGGAGGAGCTCTCCAAGGTCCGCCGCGTGATCGCCAAGCAGCTCCCGGGCGCGCCGCACGAGACGCTGATGACCGTCGACGCGACCACCGGCCAGAACGGCGTCCGCCAGGCGAAGCTGTTCGGCGAGGCCGTCGACGTGACCGGCATCATCCTGACCAAGCTCGACGGGACCGCGAAGGGCGGGATCGCGCTCGCGATCGCGAACGAGCTCGGCATCCCGGTGAAGCTGATCGGGATCGGCGAGCAGCTGGAGGACCTGCGCCCATTCGACGCCGACGACTTCGCGCGCGCTTTGCTCACCGCTTAGCCACGGCGTCTACGATCGCTCTCAGATATGGACCCCTGGGTGCTCTGGCTCATCGCGGCCGTGATCTTCGCCCTCGGCGAGCTCGCCACGACGGGCCTGTTCCTCGCCCCGTTCGCGGGCGGCGCCGGGATCGCGGCGCTGCTCGCCGCCGCCGGCGCGGGCGCGACGATCGAGTGGGCCGCGTTCATCGTGGTCTCGATCCTGCTCCTTGCCGCGCTGCGCCCGATCGCGCGCGAGCACGCCCGCAGCAGGTCGAAGATCAAGACCGGGACCGCGGCGCTGGTGGGACAGACGGCGACCGTCGTGGAGCGCATCGCGAACGCCGAAGGCGTCGGATGCGTGAAGCTGGACGGCGAGATCTGGACTGCGCGCGCGTACGTCGACGACGAGACCTACGAGCCCGGAGCGCGGGTGCAGGTGCTCGAGATCAGGGGCGCGACCGCGCTCGTGAGGGACTAAGGAGGGGCTGAACGCATGACCGCCGGCTTGATCGCGTTGATCGTCATCGCGCTGTTCGTGTTCATCGTCGCGGCAATGGGCGTCCGGATCGTGCCGCAGGCGCGGGCCGGGGTCGTGGAGCGGCTCGGCCGCTACTCGCGCACCCTGGAACCGGGGCTGACGCTGATCGTGCCGTTCATCGATCGCGTGAAGCCGCTGATCGACCTGCGCGAGCAGGTCGTCACCTTCCCGCCGCAGCCGGTGATCACCGAGGACAACCTGGTCGTCGGGATCGACACCGTCATCTACTTCACCGTCACCGACCCGCGCGCGGCGACGTACGAGGTCGCCAACCCGCTGCAGGCGATCGAGCAGCTCACCGTCACGACGCTGCGCAACGTGATCGGCGGCATGACGCTCGAGGACACGCTGACCTCGCGCGACAACATCAACAACCAGCTGCGCGCCGTGCTCGACGAGGCGACGGGCCGCTGGGGCATCCGCGTCAACCGCGTCGAGCTGAAGTCGGTCGAGCCGCCGCGCACGGTGCAGGAGGCGATGGAGAAGCAGATGCGGGCCGAGCGCGACCGCCGCGCGACGATCCTCACCGCCGAGGGCGTCAAGCAGTCGCAGATCCTCACCGCCGAGGGCGAGAAGCAGTCGGCCGTGCTGCGCGCCGAGGGCGCCCGCACCGCCGCGATCCTCAAGGCCGAGGGCGAGGCGAAGGCGATCGAGACCGTCTTCGGCGCGATCCACGACGGCGCGCCCGACCCGGCGCTGCTCTCCTACCAGTATCTGCAGATGCTGCCGCAGCTCGCGCAGGGCAACGCGAACAAGGTGTGGGTCATCCCGTCGGAGTTCTCACAGGCGCTGGGCGGGCTCGCACAGCGCTTCGGGGCCCCGCCGGAGGGCGGCTCCCCGCCTCCGCCTCCGCCGCGCCCCCGCCCGGCGCGCAGCACGGCGGAGATCGACGCCAAGGCGGCCGCCGACGCCGAGGAGGCCGCGCGCGCGGCCCGCGAGGCGTCGGAGGCGGCCGAGAGCGCGTCCCAGCCGGGCGGGCACATCCCGCCGCCGCCTGGCTAGCCGATCGCGTTGATCCGGTTCGCCGCGTCCAGCGCGGCGACCTTGTAGGACTCGGCGAACGTCGGGTAGTTGAAGACCGCGGTGACGAGGAAGTCCAGGCCTCCGGCCCCGAAGGCCATCACCGCCTGCCCGATGTGCACGAGCTCGGTGGCTCCGGTGCCGAGCACGTGCACGCCGAGGATCCGGCGGTCCTCGAGCGAGACGAGCAGCTTCAGCAGCCCGTCGCGGTCGCCGGTGATGACGCCGCGCGCGAGCTCGCTCCAGCGCGCGACCCCGCACACGTACGGCACGGCGGCGTCGGTCAGCGCCTCCTCGGTGCGGCCGACCATCGCGACCTCGGGGATCGCGTAGACGCCGATCGGGATCAGCTCGGGCAGCTCGGTCACCGGCTGGTCGAACGCGCGCAGCGCGGCGAGCCGGCCCTGCTCCATCGCCGTCGCGGCGAGCCCGGCTCCGCCGGCGACGTCGCCGACGGCGAAGATGTGCGGCACCGTCGTGCGGTACTCGGCGTCGACCTTCAGCCGCCCGCGCTTGTCGACCTCCAGCCCCGTGCACGCGAGCCCGAGCCGGTCGGTGTCGCCCTGGCGCCCGGTCGCGTAGAGCACCGTCTCGGACATGATCTCCTTGCCGGAGGCGAGCCGGAGCTTGGCGCCGCGGCCTTCGATCGCCTCGACCGCGTCGACCTTCTCGCGCAGCCGGAACGTGACGTTGTGGCGCCGCAGCAGGTACTGCAGCGCCTCGCCGATCTCGCCGTCGAGCCACGGCAGCACGCGGTCGCGCTGGTCGACGACCGTCACCTTCGCGCCGAGCAGGCCGAACATCGACGCGTACTCGACGCCGATCACGCCGGCGCCGACGACGGTCATCGTGCGCGGCACGCGGCTGTCGAGCTTGAGCAGCCCGTCGGAGTCGATGATCGTGCGGTCGTCGAACGCGACCGACGCGGGCCGCGCGGGCCGCGTGCCGACCGCGATGATGATCCGCTTGGCGCGGACGACCTCGTCGGTGCCCTCGATCCGGACGGTGCGATCGTCCTGGAAGACGGCGTCGCCGGGCAGCAGCCCGACGCGGTTGCGGCGGAACTGCTCGCGCGTGATCGCCGTCTCGGCCGCCACGACGGCGGCCGCGCGGTCGAGCAGCTGCTGGATCGCGAGCCGCTCGGTCTCCTCGACGCGCGTCGGGTCGAGCACGTCGAGCGGGCGCGTGGCGAGCTGCTCGAGCACGGCCTGGCGCAGCGTCTTGGACGGGATCGTCCCGGTATGGATCGAGACGCCGCCGAGGCTCCCGTGGCGTTCGGCCACCGCGACATGGCGGCCCAGCTTGGCGGCCTGGATGGCGGCGCGCTGGCCGCCGGGTCCGGAGCCGATGACGAGGAGGTCGAGTTCCACGGGGGTAGAGTCTTTCTGAGTGTTCGATTCGCTGTCTGAGAAGCTGCAGGGCACGCTCGCCGGCGTCCGCCAGCGCGGTGCGCTGACTGAGGATGACGTCAACAAGGCGATGCGCGAGATCCGGCTCGCCCTGCTCGAGGCCGACGTCAACTTCAAGGTCGTCAAGCAGTTCACGTCGACCGTCAAGGAGCGCGCGCTCGGGATCGAGGTCCTGAAGCAGCTCAACCCCGGCCAGCAGGTCGTCAAGATCGTCAACGAGGAGCTGACCGCGCTGATGGGCGGCCAGTCGGCGGGGATCACGTTCTCGCCGCGTCCTCCCACCGTGATCCTGATGGCCGGCCTGCAGGGCTCCGGCAAGACGACGGCGACGGCCAAGCTGGCCAAGCTGCTGAAGGAGCAGAACGGCTCGTCGGTCGCGGTCGCCGCGTGCGACGTGTACCGGCCCGCCGCGGTCGAGCAGCTGATCAAGGTCGGCGGCCAGGCCGGCGCGACGGTCTACGAGCAGGGCACCGACAAGGACCCGGTCGACATCGCCGGCTGGGCGCTCGACCAGGCCAAGCGCGACGGCAAGGACGTGCTGATCGTCGACACGAGCGGCCGCCTGCACGTCGACGAGGCGCTGATGGCGGAGCTGGCGAACATCAAGAAGCGCGTCAAGCCGCACGTCGTGCTGCTCGTCGTCGACGCCATGACCGGCCAGGACGCCGTCAACGTCGCCGAGCAGTTCGCCGAGACGGCGCAGTTCGACGGCGTGGTGCTCTCCAAGCTCGACGGCGACGCCCGCGGCGGCGCCGCGCTGTCGGTCAAGGCGGTCACCGGCAAGCCGATCCTGTTCGCGTCCACGGGCGAGAAGCTGGGCGACTTCGAGAAGTTCCACCCGGACCGGATGTCGCAGCGCATCCTGGGGATGGGCGACGTCCTGAGCTTCATCGAGCGCGCCGAGCAGCAGGTCGACGCCGACGAGGCCAAGGAGCTGGAGCGCAAGCTGCGCAAGAACCAGTTCACGCTCGAGGACTTCCTGGACCAGCTCAAGCGGATCCGCAAGATGGGCCCGCTGACGTCGCTGCTGGGCATGATCCCCGGGCTCGCCGGCCATCAGCTCTCGAAGATGAACGTCGACGAGAAGGAGATGGACCGCGTCGAGGCGATCATCCTCGCGATGACGCCCGAGGAGCGCCGCCGGCCGGAGCTGATCAAGGGCTCGCGGCGGCTGCGGATCGCCAAGGGCTCGGGCGTGACGGTCCAGCAGGTCAACCAGCTCGTCAAGCAGTTCGAGCAGATGCGCAAGATGATGCGCGGCATCCAGCAGGGCAAGATGCCCGACCTGGGCCAGATGATGGGAAGGCGCTAACGCGCTATCCTGCCGCGCCGATATGGCAGTCGCAATGAGACTCACCCGCGTCGGCGGGAAGAAGGATCCGCAGTGGCGGGTCGTCGTGGCCGACTCGCGCTCTCCGCGCGACGGTCGCTTCATCGAGGTCCTCGGTCGCTACAACCCGCAGACCGACCCCTCGACGATCGTCCTCAAGGAGGATCGCATCCGTCACTGGCTCTCGGTCGGCGCGCAGCCGTCGGAGCCGGTCCAGAAGCTCCTCAAGACGCAGGGCATCTAACACTGCGGGATGCGCGAGCTGCTCGACTACCTCGCGCGGCTGCTCGTCGACCATCCGGACAAGGTGTCGGTCGAGGAGTTCGAGGAGGACGACGGAACGCTCGTGCTCGAGTTGAGCGTGGACAAGGATGACTACGGCCAGGTCATCGGACGCGGGGGACGCACCGCGCAGGCCCTCCGCACGGTCGTCAAGGCCGCCGCGGTCAAGGACAACCGGCGCGTCCTCGTCGACATCGTCGAGTGAGTTCGTGTTCGCCGGCCGCGTCGGCCGGCCTCACGGGCTCGACGGTTCCTTCCACGTCGGCGGCGCCGACGTCGAGCTGCTGCGCGGCCGCGACGTCCTGTGGGTCGAAGCCGTGGCGCGCAAGCTCGTGCGCCGCGCCGGCACCGAGGACAACCCGATCCTGCGCTTCGAAGGCGCGACGTCGCGCGAGGACGCCGAGGCGCTGCGCGGGGCGGAGCTGACCATCCCCTTGAGCGAGCTCGAGCTCGAGGAGGGCGAGTACTGGGCGCATGAGCTGGCCGGATGCGCGGTCGTCGACGGCGACGTCGAGATCGGCTACGTGCGGCGCATGAGCGCGCTGCCGAGCTGCGAGGTGCTCGAGGTCGACCGCCCGGACGGCTCGGAGCTGCTCGTCCCGATGGTGCGCGACGCGATCCGCTCGGTCGACGTCGCCGCGCGCCGGATCGACGTCGACCTGGGCTTCCTTGAAGGCTGACGTCTTCACGCTGTTCCCGCAGTGGTTCGAGTGGTTCCGGACGCAGCGCCATGTCGAGAACGCGTTGCGTCTCGGGCATGCGGTCGAGGCCGTCGACCTACGTGCGACGACGCCGCTGAAGTGGGGTCAGGTCGACGACACGCCGTTCGGCGGCGGCGCCGGGATGGTGCTGCGCGTCGACGTCGTCGAAGCGGCGCTGCGGGCGCGCTACGACGCCGATCCCGTGGAGCTGCGCGATCGTCGCCGCGTGATCGCCCTGACCCCGGGCGGCCGGATGCTCGACGACGCGTACGTGGGCGAGCTGGCGGCGTCGTCTCAGGACATCACGCTCCTGTGCGGACGCTACGAGGGCTTCGACGAGCGCGTGCTGGAGCACTTCTGCACCGAGCAGCTCTCGATCGGCCGCTACGTGCTGGCCGGCGGCGAGCTGGCGGCGATGGTCGTGCTCGACGCGGTGCTGCGCAAGCTGCCCGGGACGCTCGGCAAGGAGGAGTCCGCCGTCGAGGAGTCCTTCTCTGAGGCGCTCGAGGGCGCACCCGAGTACCCGCACTACACGCGCCCCGCGGAATGGCGTGGCTGGGCGGTTCCGGAGGTCCTGCTGTCAGGCCACCACGCGCGCGTGACGCAGTGGCGACGCGAGCAGTCGCGAGAGCGGGCTAATCTGGGTGGAGAACACCGTCCGCTACCATGATCGACCGCTCGCGGGGACCTTCCTTGCGGGCCTTCCTACGCCATGAGCACCGTTATCGACTCCCTCGAGCGCACACAGCTGCGCCGCGTCCCCCGCTTCCAGGCCGGGGACCGCGTTAAGGTCCACTTCCAGGTCATCGAGGGCACGCGGCGGCGCACGCAGGTCTTCGAGGGCGTGGTCATCAAGCGCCAGGGTGAAGGCGTTCGCGAGACCTTCACGGTCCGCAAGCAGTCCTTCGGCGTCGGCGTCGAGCGGACGTTCCCACTGCATTCGCCGAAGATCGAGAAGATCGAGGTCGCCGCCCGCGGCGACGTCCGGCGCGCCAAGCTCTACTACCTGCGCGGCCGGGTCGGCAAGCGCGCCCGCGTTCGCGAGCGCCGCTACACGGGCCCGGAGGAGATCGTCGAGCGCGGCCTGCTCTACGACCCCGCCGCCGAGGCTGCCGCCGCCGCGGACGCCGAGGTTCCCGGCGAGGCCGTGGACGAGCAGGCGCTCGCCGAGACCGAGGTCAACGAGACCGCGGCTGCGGCGGAGGCCGAGGCGGCCGCTGCCGCCGAAGAGAAGTCCGAGTAGCCCTGTGGCGACCAAGAAGGGGTCGGCGTCGGCCTCGGGCTCACTGCTCGAGCTGGTCCTGATCGTCGCGGTCGCGCTCGGTCTTGCGCTCGGGATCCAGGCCTTCCTGGTGAAGCCGTACCGGATCCCGAGCGAATCGATGGTCCCGACGCTGCAGATCGGCCAGCGCGTGCTGGTCAACCGCATCGGGGCACGCTTCTCGGCGCCGCACGTCGGCGACATCGTCGTCTTCCACCCGCCCGCGGGGGCCGAGCAGGACAACACCTGCGGCTCCGGCCAGCCGCCCGCCGGCCAGGCGTGCGACAAGCCGACGGCGGACGAGGCGAGCGTCAACTTCATCAAGCGCGTCGTGGCCGGCCCGGGCGACACGCTGTACATCAAGGACGGCCACGCCTACCGCAACGGCGTGCGCGAGAAGGACCCCTACATCGTCCCGTGCGGCGGCGGCGAGGGGTGCGACTTCGTCCGGCCCATCAAGATTCCGGCCGGGCACTACTTCATGATGGGCGACAATCGTGGCTCATCCGACGACAGCAGGTTCTGGGGCCCTGTCCCCCGCAAGTGGATCATCGGCGAGGCCTTCGCCACCTACTGGCCTCCCAAGCGCATCGGGCTCCTCTAACTCGTCCGGGCGGCGGGCGGCGAGGCGCGGGAAGTCGCGCTCGTCGGGCAGCCGGCTGTTCCGGTTCGACCGTGGGCTCGGGGTGCGCTTCGTCGCGGGTGCGGACGAGGCCGGGCGCGGCTGCCTGGCCGGCCCGCTCGTGGCCGCCGCGGTGCTGTTCGACTACGAGCGGCTGTCGCTGACCGACCTGCGCTCGCTGAGCGCGCTCAACGACTCCAAGCAGCACACGATGGAGATGCGCGAGACGCTGTACCCGCGTGTGCTGCGGGCGGCCGTGAAGGTCTCGGTCACCTCGCGCTGCGTGCGCGGGATCGACGAGCGCGGGCTGCACAAGACGAACCTGGCGGCGCTGTCGGACACGCTGCGCCGCGTGGGCGTCCCCGGTGCGCTCTGCCTCTCCGACGGCTTCCCGGTCCCGCCGACGGGGTTCGACCAGCGGCCCGTGGTCGGCGGCGACGCGATCTCGGCCGCGATCGCCGCCGCGTCGGTGATCGCGAAGGTCACGCGCGACCGCTTCATGCAGCGGATGGAGGCGCGCTACCCGGGCTGGGAGTTCGCCGCCCACGTCGGCTACTCGACGCCGGAGCACCGTGCCGCGATCGAGAAGCTCGGCGTCTCGCCGCTGCACCGGCTGTCGTTCCAGTCGATGGCGTACCAGCAGCTGGCGCTGTAGGGCGCTAGCCGAACGCGTCGGTTGCGGTCACGTCCTCCCAGCGGCGCTCGCGCAGCGCCGCCGGCGTCGCGAGGAAGCAGAAGCTGCGGTGGCCGGTGGTCAGCTGCGCCAGCAGGACGTCGTCGCCTTCGAGCTGGATCAGCTGCGGGTGGCCGAGCACCTGGTCCTGGCGGCCGTACTCGCAGGCCGTCGTGACGCCGGCGTAGCGGCGCTCCGCGTAGGGATCGAGCCCGAGCCTCGCCGCGTCGGGCACGGTGAGGATCTCGACCGGGCGGACCCGGCGCTCCTCGAAGCGCTCGTGGGCGTCCGGGACCCGCCGGGGCTCGCCGTCCTGTACATGGAGCACGCGGATGTGGCCGCCGGCGCTGGGCCGCTCCGCGAGGTCGGCGAAGAAGAGCAGCCGCCCGTCCGGCGGCAGGAGGTCGTTCGGCCCGAGCTCGTCGAGCGCGAGCGATGCGAGGAACGCGAGCGGCCGGCCGTCGACCTCCGGCCAGGGCTGGTCGCGCGGCAGCTCGGGCTCGCCGCCGAGGTGGCTGCGGACGCGGTCGCGCGTCGTCCGCAGCGCGAACGCCGGGAGCGCGGCCGCGGCGATGCGGCGCGCGTGCTCGTGGGAGAGGCCCGCGGCGAGCGCCAGCTCGGTCAGCTCCGCGCGCGTGGACGGCGGCCCGGGCAGCGCGGGGCGCGGGCCGGGCGCCATCGCGAGCCGCAGCGCCTCGACCCGCTCGGGGCCGGCGATCGCGATCGTGGGCTCCCATAGCGCGTCGTCGCGCAGCCCCTCGCCGACGACGTCGGGCATCCAGACGACGAGCGGGCGCCCGGGCGCGGCCTGCACGCGCCGGCCGACCTGCTCGCGCAGCCGCTGGAGTGCGGCGGTGCTGTCGCGCGCGCGGCCGGCCTCGGCCACGAGCTCCCACGCGCGCAGCTTGCCGACCTCGCCGATCAGGTCGCGCAGCTCGACCGAGGTGCGCTGCGAGTCGTCGCTCAGGCGGTCGGTGAGCTCGCGGCAGAGGCGCAGCGTCTCGGGATCGGCGTGCGCGGCGACGTCGAGCTCGACGACGTGCGGCGGGCCGGCCGTCAGCAGCGAGATCGCGCTGTCGGGCGCGTCGCTCACCTCGCGGCTGGCCGCGACGTGGCCGTGGTCGGCGACCCAGCCGGGCCCGGGCAGCCGCGTCCCGGAGCCGCCGGCGCCGAAGTGCACGAACGCGAACGCGGGATCCTCGAGCTGCGCGCAGGCGGCGTCGATCGCGGCGCCGATCGCCTCGGCGAGGCCGTCGATCAGCGCTTCCGTGAGCTCTCCGACCTCCATCGGCACGAAGAATTGACATTTCCGTGCTGATCCGTCGCAGTGGTCGGCCTTAGCGTCGTGTCCATGACAGACGTCCGGCACGTGCGAGGCCAGCGGGGGGAGGCCCTGGCGGCCGCGCACTTCGAGCGCCTCGGGTTCGAGGTGCTCGCGCGCAACCACCGCACGCGCTACGGAGAGCTCGATCTCGTGGTCTACGACGGCGACCACCTCGTGTTCGTCGAGGTCAAGGCGCGCCGCGAGGGCTCCGGCGACCCGTGGGAGAACCTGCACGAGCTCAAGCGCTCCCAGGTACGCCGGATGGCGATCGCCTGGCTCACCGAGTCCAACGACCGCCCGTTCGGCGCCGACCTGCGTTTCGACGCGGTCGGCATCGTGCTCGACATCCACGGAGAGCTCGTGCGCCTGGACCACCTGGAGGCCGCGTTCTGATGATCGCCCGGATCGTCACGTTCGCGGTCGACGGGGTGGACGCGCGGCGCGTGTGGGTCGAGGCCGACATCCGGCTCGGGCTCCCCGCCTTCACGGTCGTGGGGCTGGCCGACAAGGCGGTGCGCGAGGCGCGGGAGCGCGTGCGGGCGGCGATGGTCAACAGCGGCTACGAGTTCCCGCTGCGCCGCATCACGGTCAACATGGCGCCCGCGTACCTGCGCAAGGTCGGCCCGGCGTTCGACCTGCCGCTGGCGGTCGCGCTGCTGGTCGCGTCGGGCCAGCTGGATCCGGAGTCGGTGGAGTCGACGGCGATCATCGGCGAGCTCTCGCTGACCGGCGAGGTGCGGCCGGTCCGCGGCGCGCTGGCGATCGCCGAGGGCGTGCGCCGGCACGGCGTGGCGCGACTCGTGCTCCCTCGCGCCCGCGCGCGAGAAGCGGCGCTGGTGCCGGACATCGAGATCCTCGGGATCGCGTCGCTGGAGGAGGTCGTGGCGACGCTGCGCGGTGAGGTCGAGCCGCCCGCGCTGCCCGAGCCTGAGGACGAGCCCCCGGAGTTGACGGCCGACCTCGCGGACGTGCGCGGTCACAACGGGCTCGTCCCCGGCCTCGAGGTCGCGGCCGCGGGCGGTCACAACCTGTTCCTGCAGGGGCCGCCGGGCACCGGCAAGACGATGATCGCGCGCCGGCTGCCTTCGATCCTGCCGCCGCTCTCGCCGGAGGAGGCGATCGAGGTCACGCGGATCCAGTCCATCGCGGGCCTCCGCGGCTCCGCCGGCCTCGTCACCGCGCGCCCGTTCCGCGCGCCGCACCACACGATCTCCGCCGCCGGCCTGGTCGGGGGCGCGAACCCGCCCCAGCCGGGCGAGGCGACGCTCGCGCACCGCGGCGTCCTGTTCCTCGACGAGCTGTCGGAGTTCGCGCGCCCGAGCCTGGAGTCGCTGCGCCAGCCGCTGGAGGACGGCCACGTCACGATCGTGCGCGGGCAGCACGTGATGGCGTTCCCGACCCGCTTCATGCTCGTCGCCGCCTCGAACCCCTGTCCGTGCGGGCTCGGCGGCACGCGCTGCCAGTGCTCGCAGGTCGACCTGTTCCGCCACCGCCGCCGGCTCTCCGGCCCGCTGCTGGACCGCATCGACATCCTCATGCGCGTCGAGCGCCCGCCCGCCGAGGCGCTGCGCAACCAGATCGCCCCACGCTCGGCCGACGTCGCCCAGCGCGTGATCGCCGCGCGCGAGCGCCAGACGCACCGCCTGCGCGGCCAGGACGAGAGCTGCAACGCCCAGCTCACCTCCCGCCAGATCCGCGAGGTCGGCCACGTCGCCCCGAGCGCCCTGCGCCTGCTCGGCGAGCTCTACGACCGCCACACGCTCAGCGCCCGCGGCCACACCCGCATCCTCCGCGTCGCCCGCACCGTCGCCGACCTCGAGTCCAGCGACACCGTCGGCCCCGAGCACATCAACGTCGCCGCCAGCCTCCGGCTCGACGACGCCCCACCGCTCGCGGAGGCGGTATGAGCACGACGGCCGCCGCGTCGCGTGCCGCCGCGGCGCGCGCGGGCGCCTCGTGGGCGCCCGCGGCGCGCTCCGCGATCGTCCGGCCCGCCGGCCGGCCGTGACCGCGTGCGACGACTGCCTGCGGCGCACCGCGCTGATCGCGGCGATCGGCGGCCGGCTGCAGGTCGAGTTCAAGAAGCGCACCGCGCCGGGGCGCGTGCTCGCGCTCCCGGACGACGCGCTGCTGGAGATCGGGGCGACGCCCGACGTCCGGCGCGCCTACGCGCGCTTCGACGCGCCGGCGGCTCGGGCGGCCGCGCTCGCCGCCGGGCTCGCAACCGTCTGCCGCTGCCGCGACGCGTACCCCGAGCGGCTGCGCGACCTCGCCGACCCGCCGGCCGTCCTGCACGTGCTCGGAGACCCGCGCGCGCTCGAGCCGCACGACCGCGTCGCCGTCGTCGGCGCACGGCGCGCGTCGCCGTACGGGCTCGACGTCGCACGCACGCTGGGCCGGGACCTGTCGGTCGCCGGCGTCCCGGTCGTCTCCGGCCTCGCGCTCGGGATCGACTCCGCGGCGCATTCCGGCGCGCTCGGCGGCCCGGCGACCACGATCGGCGTCCTCGCCGGCAGCGCCCACGTCGCCTACCCGGCGGGCGGCTGGCGCCTGCACGCCGCGGTCGCCGCGCGCGGCGCCGTCGTGTCGGAGCTGCCGCCCGGCGCGAGCCCGCACCGCTGGTGCTTCGTCGCCCGCAACCGCATCATCGCCGCGCTCGCCGAGGTCACCGTCGTCGTCCAGGCGACCGACCGCTCGGGCTCGCTCACGACCGCCGACTTCGCCGCCGAGCTCGGCCGCGCCGTCGGCGCCGTGCCCGGCGTCGTCACCAGCCGCCTCTCGGCCGGCACGCACCTGCTGATCCAGGCGGGAGCTCCGCTCGTCTGCGACGCCGCCGACGTGCTCGAGCTGCTCGCCTCCGCGACGGGAGCGGCGTTCGACCCGCCCGCCACGCCGCCCCAGCCGGCACTCGCGCCCGCACTCGCCACCCTCCTCGCCGCCGTCGAGGACGGCCAGGGCACGCTCTCCGAGCTCGCGACCACGCCGACTGGGGCCCGAGCCGCCCTCGCCGGCCTGGGCGAGCTCGAGCGCCTCGGCCTGATCCACCGCGGCTTCACGGGCCGCTGGGAGCGAGCGGCATGAGCGGCTCCGCGCCGCAGCGCGGGCGCGCGGTGATCCCGGGCGCCGCGACCGTCGAGGCGGTTACGGCAGCGACGAGGGAGACGAGCGCGAACTCGCCGCGTCGAGTTGACCACCGTATAGGTGGAAAGTCGATGCGCGGGTCGCGGAACGTGCGGAATGGGGCGGGATCTCGGTCGCCGAGCTCCGGGCGTGCGGCGTGACCGGGCGGATGATCGAAACGCGCGTCGCAGCCGGCCGGCTCCACCCGATCCATCGCGGCGTCTACGCCGTGGGCCACCCGAATCTGACTCGCGAGGGCTGGTTCCTCGCCGCGGTCAAGGCCTGCGGACCCGGCGCGGTCCTGAGCCACTTCTCCGCAGCCGTCCTCTGGGAGCTCCTCGATCCGTTCGAGCGGTACCCGGACGTGACCGCGTCAAAGCACCGCCGTCACCCACGCATCAACACACACCAATCGCGCTCCCTCCTCGGTGCTGCCGTCGTCCGCCAAGGCATCCCGGTCACCATCCCGGAGAGAACGCTCGAAGACCTGGCACGCGCGAAGACCACCGACAACGCACTCACGCGAGTCCTGCGGGAGGCGAAGACCAAGCGGCTTGTGGATCCGGCCACGCTGCGGCACCCCCGCCTGCGCGCGATCGTTCCGGCCCCGACCCGCAGCTTCCTCGAGGACATCGTCCTGGATCTCGTCCTCGGCGCCGGCCTCGCGATGCCCGACGTGAACGTGCCGATGAAGCTCGCCGGCACCACGATCGTCCCCGACTTCCGCTGGCCGGCCCAGCATCTCGTCGTCGAGGCCGACAGCGCCGCCTTCCACGACCACACCCGCGAGGAGGACGCCGCCCGCCAGGCCCTGCTCGAAGCCCACGGCGAGCGCGTCGTCCGCGTCACGCACGACCAGGCGCCCCGCAGGCGCGCACTGACGCTCGCCCGCCTCCGAAACGCCGGAGTCCCGGCGGCGTGAGCGATCCGCCCGGCACCGGCCGCGCCGTCTCGCCGACGCGACACGCCCCCCTCGCGCACGCTCGAGCCCCGTCAGATCCCAGCGTCCTAACCTGACATCCATGTCGCGACCCGTTCCCGCCGTGCTCTCGATCGCCGGCTCGGACTCCGGCGGCGGCGCCGGGATCCAGGCCGACCTGAAGGCGTTCGCCCGCTGCGGCGTCCACGGCATGACCGCGATCACGGCGCTGACCGCGCAGAGCACCGTCGGCGTGACGGGCGTGCACCCCGTGCCCGCCGCGTTCATCGTCGAGCAGGTCCGCACCGTCGCCGGCGACATCGGCGTCGACGCCGTGAAGATCGGCATGCTCGGCAGCGCCGAGACGGTCGCGGCCGTGCGCGAGGCGCTCGACTCGCTGCCCGGCGTCCCGGTCGTGATCGACCCCGTGATGGTCGCCGAGTCCGGCGCCGTCCTGCTCGACGACGCGGCCCGCGCGGCGCTGATCGAGCTGCTGCTCCCGCTCGCGACCGTGATCACGCCGAACCTGCCCGAGGCCCGGGTGCTCGCCGGCGACCCGCACGCCGCCGCCGAGGACCTCGCGCGGCAGCTCCACGCGCTCGGCCCGGACTACGTGGTCGTGACCGGCGGCCACCGCGAGGAGGCGACCGACGTGTTCTTCGACGGCACGAGCATCGAGCTCCTGCCCGGCGTCCGCCACCCCGACGGCGCCGCCCACGGCAGCGGCTGCACGCACTCGTCCGCGCTCGCGGCGCACCTCGCGCTGGGCTTCACGCCGCTCGAGGCCGCCCGGGCCGCCCGCGCGATCGCCTCGGAGGCCGTGCGCGCCGGCCTGCGCGAGATCGGCCAGGGCGCCGGGCCCGTCGACGTCTTCGATCTGGCCGCCCGCGCGCGCCATTCGCCTGCACCTGCGCAGTTGGCGCAGTGAACGACGAACCGGCCGATCGCCGCGTGACATAATCGCGGGATGAAGTTCCTCCGCATGCGTCCGGGTTATGGCGAGCAGCTGATCGCCGAGGGCGACATCGAGGTCGCGGAGGATGAGGAGCGCCTGGTGGAGGAGTTCCGCCGCCAGCTCGAGCTGGGCATGTGGGCCGCCGTCCCGGTCACGTCCGAGACAGGCCGCCGGCAGGCCGAGATGGTCACCGCGTTCGAAGAGATCCCGCGCGAGACGGGCCGCGTGATCTTCTTCCCCCGCGCGGCCGGCGGCGCGCGCTAGAGCCGTGGCCGTCGCCCTCTGCGCCACCGCGATCGTGATCGTCGCGTTGCTGTGGGAGGTGTCGATCCCCTGGTTCGAACGGCGCGCCGAACGCCGCCGCGCCCGCCGCGAGGCACGCGCGCACGGCCACGCCGTCGCGTATGACCCGGGCCGCGAGCGCCGCGCCGAGCAGCGCGCCCGCGAGCTGCTGAAGTCGTGCGTGAACGAGGAGGAGTGGGCGATGTACCGCGACCTCGGGTTCATCCGCGTCTGGGGCGGCCAGACCAAGGGCCCGGGCAACGGCAAGCCGGGGATCCTCGGCCGCGACCTCAAGGGCGTCCCGTACGGCTACCTGATCTACCCGCACAAGCCGATCGTCGCGTACCTGCCGCAGACCGGCCGGCTGCTGAACGAGTATTGCGTCGAGTTCCCGGACGAGACGCGCCCGTACGGCTCCGCGCGGCTGCCGGACTCCGACGACGTGCTCGCCAAGTGGATGGCGCTCAACGGCGACGAGCGCCGCCTGATCAATTCCGCGAACATGCACCTGCCCGGCCGCCAGGTCGATCCCAAGCAGGTCGGCCGCGACATCTGGCGGCTCGGCCGCTGGGAGCGCGAGCGGCTGGACCGCGCTCGCCGCCAGTCCGGGGCCGAGAGCGGCGCCGCGTAGACTCAGGCGGCATGTCCGCCGCCTCCGGGAACGGTCACTTCGACCTCAAGCATCGCTCCCGCGCCCTCACCGAGGGACGCGACCGCGCCGCCGCGCGCGCCTACCTCAAGGGCATCGGGTACGACGAGGAGGCGCTGTCGAAGCCGATCATCGGCGTAGCCAACACGTGGATCGAGACGATGCCGTGCAACTTCCACCTGCGCGCGCTCGCCAAGCATGTCAAGGACGGCGTGAAGGCCGCCGGCGGCACGCCGATGGAGTTCAACACGATCGCGATCTCCGACGGGATCACGATGGGCACGCAGGGCATGAAGACGAGCCTCGTCAGCCGCGAGGTCGTGGCCGACAGCATCGAGCTCGTCACGCTCGGCCACCTGTTCGACGCGGTCATCTGCCTGTGCGCGTGCGATAAGACGATCCCCGGCACCGTGATGGCGCTCGCGCGCCTCGACGTCCCCGGCGTGATGCTCTACGGCGGCTCGATCCCGCCCGGGCACTACAAGGGCAAGGACATCACGGTGATGGACGTGTTCGAGGCCGTCGGCGCCAACGCCGCGGGCAAGATCACCGACCAGGACCTCGCCGACATCGAGGCGGCCGCCAGCCCCGGCCCGGGCGCCTGCGGCGGCCAGTTCACCGCCAACACGATGGCGATGGCGTTCGAGATGATGGGCATCAGCCCGATCGGCCCGTCGCTCGTCCCCGCCCAGGACCCGACCAAGTCCGAGGTCGCGTTCGCCGCCGGCGAGCTCGTGATGGACGTGCTCAGACGGGGCCAGAAGCCGAGCGACCTGATCACGCGCGACAGCCTCGAGAACGCGATCATGGCCGTCGCCGCGTCCGGCGGCTCCACGAACGGCGTCCTGCACCTGCTGGCGGTCGCGCGCGAGATCGGCGTCGAGCTCGACATCGACGACTTCGACCGCGTCGCCAACAGCGTCCCGAGCCTGTGCGACCTCAAGCCGGGCGGCCGCTTCGTCGCGACCGACCTGCACGCCGCCGGCGGCACCGCCGTGCTGGCCAAGCGCCTGCTCGAGGGCGGCCACCTGCACGCCGACGCGCCGACCGTGACCGGCAGGACGATCGGCGAGCACGCCGCGGAGGCGCAGGAGACCCCCGGCCAGGAGGTCATCCGCCCGCTCGACAACCCGATCAAGGCCACCGGCGGGATCGCGATCCTGCGCGGCAACCTCGCGCCCGCGGGCAGCGTCGTCAAGCTCTCCGGCCACGAGCGCCGCCACCACCGCGGCCCGGCGCGCGTGTTCGACGGCGAGGAGGCCGCGATGGCCTCCGTCACGTCCGGGCAGATCAACCCCGGCGACGTGGTCGTGATCCGCAACGAAGGCCCCGCCGGCGGCCCCGGCATGCGCGAGATGCTCGCCGTCACGGCGGCGATCGTGGGGGAGGGGCTCGGCGACTCCGTCGCGCTGCTCACCGACGGCCGCTTCTCCGGCGCCACGCGCGGCTTCATGGCCGGCCACATCGCGCCCGAGGCGGTCCACGGCGGGCCGATCGCGGCCGTCCGCGAGGGCGACTCGATCACGATCGACGTCGACAACCGCCGGATCGACCTCGACATCCCCGACGAGGAGATCGAGCAGCGCCTCGCCGCCTACGAGCCGCCGCCGATCGAGACGCGCGGCGTGCTCGGCAAGTACGCCGCGCTCGTCTCCAGCGCGTCCGAGGGCGCGGTGACGGGACCGAAGAAGCCGCAGCCCGTGCCTACGGGCTGACGACGCCTTCGACGCCGGCTTCGGGCACGCCGGAGCCGGCGATGAAGTGCGTCAGCAGCGCGTTGAAGCGCGACGGGCGCTCGAGCATCGCCAGGTGCCCGGTGTCCTCGAAGATCACGGCGTGGGCGTTGGCGCCGATCAGCCGCTCGAACTCGGCGGCGTCGCCGACCGGGACCAGGATGTCGTTGCGGCCCCACACGATCATCGTCGGCACCTCGATCGCCGACAGCCGCTCGCGGATCTTGTAGGAGAGCACCGCGTCCAGCCCGCCGACCAGGCCCTCCGAGCTGCCGCCGGCGACCAGCTCGGTCGCCAGCGGGATCGAGAGCTTCTCCGGGTAGCGCACGACGATCTGCAGGAACAGCCGCCGCAGCCCAGGGCGCTTGATCAGCTGGCTGGTCTGGTTGTTCGCGCCCTTGGCGGTGAACGACAACAGCCGGCCGACGGTCAGCAGCGGCTCCTTCTTCATGCCCTCGACCGAGAGCCCCGCCGCGCTGACGAGCGCGAGCTTCTTCACCCGCGTCGGGAACGCGAGCGCGAGCTCGGCGCCGATGAAGCCGCCCATCGAGTTGCCGACGACGACCGGGTTCTCGATCCCGAGCGTTCGGCACAGCTCGTCGACGACGCGCGCGTAGCCCTGGATCGAGATGCGGCCGGTGGGCATCTCGGAGCCGCCGAAGCCCGGCAGGTCGGGCGCGACGACGCGGTGGGAGTCCAGGAACGGCGGGATCGTGAGCAGCCAGTTCTGCCACGTGCCGCCGAGCCCGTGGATGAACAGCAGCGGGGGCTTGTCGCCTCCGTTGTCGATCACGTTCATGCGCTTGCCGGCGATCAGCACCGAGTGCGAGAGCGAGCGCCAGTCGACGTCCATCCAGCTCGCGTCGTCGCCGTCGGCGTATGTCGCGTCGGGCTTCGCGCGCACGATCGCGTTGCCGGTGACGCCGAGAAGCTGCTCTCTGAACCCCGGCACGCCGCTACCGTAGCTCACCTCCGGTGCGCCTCGCCATCGACATCGACTCGACGCTGCATCCCTACTGGGACCAGCTCGCGGCCGTCGCCAAGCGGCGCTTCGGCGTCGACCTGCCGTACGACCAGCAGGTCGTGTGGGAGATCGAGCGCCTGCGGCCCGAGCAGCTCCGCGCGTGCGTGGAGGAGACGCACAGCGCCGAGCTCGTGCTCGCGGCCGAGCCTTACACCGGCGCGGTCGAGGCGATCTCCGCCTGGCACGCCCAGGGCCACTTCATCCACATCACCTCGCACCGCGCGACGCACACGCACGAGCACACCGAGCAGTGGCTGACGCGGATCGGCCTGCCGTTCGACGAGCTGTACTGCTCCTACGACAAGATCGCGCGCTGCGCCGAGATCGGCATCGACGTGCTGATCGACGACTCGCCGGTCAACCTCGAGCGCGCGGCCGGCGCCGGGATCACGCCCGCGACGATCCTGCACCCGTGGAACCGCGAGCTGTGCGAGACCGAGGACGTGATCGCCGCCTCCGACTGGCCGGAGCTGGCGCGCAAGCTGGAGACGGTGCTCGCGTGAGGGAGCTTCCGGCGCCCGCCGACCACCGCCGTCACCTGCCCGCGATCGAGCCCGAGCGCCAGGTGACCGACTGGGGCCGCTCCGAGCGCCTCGAGGGCCTGATGGACCGCACGGTCTACGACTTCCTCTACCACTACTGGTTCCGCGTCGAGGTCGAGGGGATCGAGCACGTCCCGTCGACCGGCGGCGCCCTGCTCGTCTCCAACCACGCCGGCGCGCTCCCGCCCGACGCGTCGATGATCGCCAAGGCGATCAAGGAGGAGCACCCGCGCCCGCGGCCGCTGCACATGACCGTCGAGCACTTCTTCAAGGGCTATCCGTTCCTCAGCCTGCTCGTCCCCAAGGTCGGCGGCGTGCCCGCGCACCCGGCCAACGTGCAGCGGCTGCTGTACGACGAGGAGCAGCTCGTGCTCGTGTTCCCGGAGGGCGCCAAGGGGACCGAGAAGCTCTACAAGGACCGCTACCGGCTGCGCCGCTTCGGGCGCGGCGGGTTCGTCGAGGCGGCGATGCGCGCGCGGACGCCGATCGTCCCCGTCGCGGTGGTCGGCGCCGAGGAGGCGCAGCCGATCTTCGCCCACCTCCCGCTCAAGCGGCTGACGGGGCTGCTCTACGCGCCGCTGACGCCGCTCGTCTACCTGCCGGCCAAGTTCTTCATCCGCTTCCTGAAGCCGATCCCGACCGACGTGTGGGGCGAGGCGCCGTGGGAGGACGCGGGGCTCGTGCAGACGGTCGCCGAGGACGTCCGCGGCCGGATCCAGGAGGAGCTGTACGAGATGCTGGCGCAGCGTCGATCGGCCTGGCTCGGCTGATGCGCGTCCTGATCACCGGCCTGTCGCGCTACTGGGGCGGGCGGCTCGCGCAGGTGCTCGAGCGCGATCCCGCGGTCGAGACGATCATCGGCGTCTCCACCGACGACCCGACGCTCGCGCTCGAGCGCACGGAGTTCGTGCGCGTCGGGACCGAGCACCAGCTGCTGCGCCGGATCGTGCACGCCGCCGAGATCGACACGGTCGTCGACACGCGGCTCGTGGTCGACAGCCGCACCGCGCCGGCGCGCGCCGCCCACGAGCAGAACGTGATCGGGACGATGAACATCCTCGCCGCGTGCGGCGGGCCTGACTCGCCCGTGCGCAAGGTCGTCTTCAAGTCCTCCGCGCACTACTACGGCTGCGAGCGCGACGACCCGAGCTTCTTCACCGAGCAGATGCAGCGCCCGCACCCGCCGCGCACGCGGCTGGAGGCCGACATCGTCGAGGCCGACGACGCCGTCGAGGGCTTCGCGCGCCGCAACCCGGCCGTGACCGTCACGACGTTGCGCTTCTGCAACGGCCTGGGGCCGGACCTGGAGACCTCGCATACGGCGCTGCTGGCGCTGCCCGCGGTGCCGGGGATCCTCGGCTTCGACCCGCGCTACCAGTTCATCCACGAGGACGACATCGTCGGCGCCCTGCGCCACGCGGTGCTGCACTCGCTGCCGGGCATCTACAACGCGGCGCCCGACGGCGTGCTCGTGCTGTCGGAGGTCGCGAGCCTGCTCGGCAAGGTCTACGCGCCGGTGCTGCCGCCGTGGGGGACCTCGCTGGCCGCGACCGCGCTCGGCTTCGCCGGGCTGCGCTTCCCGGACGAGGTCCGCCGGCAGCTGCGCTACGGGCGCGGGCTCGACAACCGCCGGCTGAAGGAGGCGGGCTTCCGCTTCGGGCTGACGTCGCGCGAGACGGTCCACGCGTTCGCGGAGGCGCTGCGGCTCGCGCCGATGCGCGAGAGCGCGGGTGCGCCATATCGCTACGAGCGAGAAGTCGAGGAGTTCCTGCGCTGGTCGCCCAGCGTGCGCCGCGGCGCCGACAGCTGAGTTGCAGGACTGGGCGTTCCGCCTCTCATTCTCCTACCATTGGGCGGCCGCATGCGGAAACGCCTGATCGTTCTCACCGCCGTCATGGCGTTCATCGCACTCGGAGTGGTGGGCGGCGCCTACGCGTACGACCACGCCAAGCGCGAGCGGATCGCGGCCGGCGTGGAGGTCAACGGCGTCGCGATCGGCGGCATGACCCGCGCGCAGGCGGAGGCGAAGCTCAGGCAGACGCTGCTGGCGCCGCTGGACCGGCCCGTCAAGGCGACGTACCACAACCACACGTTCACGCTGACGCCGACGCAGGCGGCGATCGGGATCGACATCCACGGCACGGTCGACAAGGCGCTCGCGCGCTCGCAGGCCGGCAACATGTTCTCCCGCAGCTGGCGCAACCTGCGCAACCAGGCGGTCGACGCCAAGCTGGCGGCGAACGTGAGCTGGTCGCAGCCCGCGATCGAGAAGCTCGTCGCACGCGCGCGCAAGACGATCGACCGCGCGCCGCGCGACGCGCACGTGGACCTGTCGAAGGGGATCGTGGACCCGAAGCCGTCGCGCACGGGGATCCGCGTCCGGTACAACACGCTCGCCGCCGCGCTCCAGCACACGCTGCTGGACCCGGGCAACCGCTCCCCGGTGACGATCCAGACGACCGTGGTGCAGCCGAAGGTCTCGACCGCGCAGCTGGCCAAGAAGTACCCGGCCGTGATCATCGTGGACCGCAGCAGGTTCAAGCTGACGCTGTTCCGCGACCTGAAGGTCGCCAAGACGTACTCGATCGCCGTCGGGCAGGTCGGGCTGGAGACGCCCGCCGGGCTCTACAACATCCAGAACAAGGCCGAGAACCCCGCCTGGCACGTGCCGAACTCCGCCTGGGCGGGCGACCTCGCCGGCACGGTGATCCCGGCCGGCGACCCCGGCAACCCGATCAAGTCGCGCTGGATGGGGATCTTCGACGGCGCGGGCATCCACGGCACGTCCGAGGACGCCTCGATCGGCTCCGCCGCCTCGCACGGCTGCATCCGCATGCACGTCCCGGACGTCGAGGAGCTGTACGACATGGTGCCCGTGGGGGCGCCGGTCTACATCGCGTGAGCAGGCACTGACGCCTCGTCGCCGTCGTTCGCCGTCTCGAACGCCTCAGCGCCTTCGCGCCGCAGCACCGTCGCCGCCACCAGCGCGCCGACCAGCGCCAGCCCGGCCGCGACGCCGAACGCGAGCTGGTAGCCGCCCGTCAGGGCGGCTGCCGCGCTCGACCCGCCGGCCGCCAGCGTGTCGGTGCGCGAGGAGGCGAGCGTGACGAGGACCGAGATCCCGATCGCGCCGCCGACCTGCGCCGTCGTGTTCACGAGCCCGGACGCGAGCCCGGAGTCCTCGGCCGTCGCGCCCGACATCGCCAGCGTCATCAGCGCCGGGAACGCGACGCCCGCGCCGATGCCCATCAGCAGCATCGCCGGCAGCACGTCGACGAGGAAGCTCCCGTCAACCGGTGCGCGCGTCAGCCAGCCGAGGCCCAGCGCGACCAGCAGCATCCCCGGGACGAGCACGGCGCGCGCGCCGAAGCGCAGGTTCAGCCGCGCCGAGAAGCCGAGCGACAGCGTCCCGATCGTGAGCGAGATGGGCAGGAACGCCAACCCGGTCTCCAGCGCGTCGAAGCCCAGCACCCGCTGCAGGTAGAGCACCGCGAGGAAGAACATGCCGAGCGCGCCCGAGATCAGCAGCGCCTGCACCACATTCGCCCCCGACACGTTGCGCGAGCGCAGGATCCGCAGCGGGAGCAGCGGCGTCGCGGCGGTCGCCTCGCGCGCGACGAAGCCGGCCAGCAGCGCGACCGCGAGCCCGCCGAGCCCGAGCGTCCGCGCCGAGCCCCAGCCGTGGTCCACGACGCCCACGATCGCGTAGACGCCGAGCATCAGCGCGCCGACGACGAGCACGGCGCCGGACACGTCCGCGCCCGCGCGCAGCCCGAGCCCGCGATCGAACTCGACCATCCGCACCGCGAGCAGCGTCGTCACGACGCCGATCGGGACGTTGACGAAGAAGATCCAGTGCCAGTCCAGCGCCTGGGTCAGGACCCCGCCTGAGAGCAGCCCGATCGAGGCGCCCGCGGACGCGACGAACGAGTAGATGCCGATCGCCTTCGCCTGCTCGCGCGGCGACGGGAACATCGTCACGATCATCCCGAGGATCACGGCGGAGCTGAGCGCGCCGCCGACGCCCTGCACGAAGCGCGCCGCGATCAGCACGCCGCGCGACTCCGCGAGCCCGCACGCCAGGGATGCAAGCGTGAAGACGACCATCCCGGCCATGAAGACGCGCTTGCGGCCGAGCAGGTCGCCCAGCCTGCCCGCGAGCAGCAGCAGCCCGCCGAACGCGATCAGATAGGCGTTGACGACCCAGGCGAGGCCCGACTGCGTGAAGCCGAGGTCGCGCTGGATCGACGGCAGCGCCACGTTCACGATCGTCTGGTCGAGGATGACCATGAGCATTCCGGCGCACAGCACGATGAGCGCGCGCCAGCGAGGATCCGAGGAAGTAGCCATCCTCGGACCGTATCAGATGATCCGGAACTAGACGATCTAGTTCGGTACGAGGGCCCGCTCGCGCGGGCGTCGGAGCGAGCGCTCCACATGCGACGGCGAGGCGAGCGGCCCCGCGACGAGCTGCTGCAGCGCCCCGGCGAACACCTCGCGCTGATCCTCGGGCAGCGCCTCCAGCAGCTCGCGCTGCATCTCGTCGACGATCTGCCCGGCGGCGGCGATCGCGCCGGCGCCCTTCGGCGTCACGGCGACGATCCGCGCGCGGCGGTCGGCGGGGGAGGGACGGCGCTCGGCAAGGCCGGCCTTCTCGAGCTCGTCGAGCGTGACGACCATCGTGGTCTTGTCGAGCATGGAGCGCTCGGCCAGCCGGATCTGCGTCAGGTCCTCCTCCAGCGCGTGGGTCAGTACGCAGTAGTGCCGCGGCGTGATGCCGACCTCGGCGAGCCGCGACGCCATCTCGTTGCCGAGGGCGAAGCTCGCCTGGTTGAGCAGGAACAGGAGGTCCATGTCCGATACGTTACCGGATCATCCCGCGACGGGATCGTCCAGCACGGGACCGAATGCCTCGATCTCCTCCTTCGGCACCTCTTGCCAGCCTTCGTTCAGAAGGGAGGCGTGATGGTCCTGGTGCCGAACAGTCAAGGTGCCGATGTACACGCCCTTGATCCGCTTGCGCATCACCGCGTACCACAGCGTGCTCGCGTCGCGGTCGCCGCGCACGGGATGCCACGGGCGCGGGGGAGCGACGTCGGACGTCGTCACGCCCGCCGTCACGAGCTGCCGGAGGGTCGCGACCTGACCGGTCGACGTGTCGATGAAGAACGCACTCACGATCTCCCAGGGTACGGCGGCGGTGTCGGAGCCGTGGCGCGCCGCGCTGCGCACGTTCGACGCCGACCTGCGCCGCCGCGGCGCGGCTGAGCGCACCCGCCGCGCGTACGGCACGGACGCCGCCGAGCTCGCCGCCTGGGCGACCGCCAACGGGCTCGGCCCGACCGACATCGGCTACCCGGCGCTGCGGCGCTGGGCCGCGCGCCTGTCCCAGAAGGGCTCCGCCCCGCGCACGATGGCGCGCAAGCTCGCGAGCATCCGCAGCCTCTTCCGCACGCTGCTCGAGCACGGCGAGATCGAGGCCAACCCGGCCGACCTGCTGCCGGCGCCGCGGCTCCCGCACGACCTCCCGCGCGTGCTCAAGCCCGCCGACGTCGCCGCGATCCTCGATCGCATCCCCGCCGCCACGCCGCTGGAGCAGCGCGATCGCGCCCTCTTCGAGATCGCGTACGCGTGCGGTCTGCGCGCCGAGGAGCTGGTCGACCTCGACGTCGCATCGGTCGACTTCGACGCCGAGCAGCTGCGCGTCGAGGGCAAGGGCTCCAAGACGCGCTTCGTGCCCGCCGGCGAGCCCGCGCTGAAGGCCGTCGCGGCCTACCTGGAGCGCGCCCGGCCCGCGCTGCTGGGCGCCGACGCCGAATCCGCGCTGTTCCTCTCCAAGAGCGGGAGGCGGCTCTCGACGTCCGACGTCCGCCGCCGCCTGCGCGTGTGGGCGCGGCACGCCCAGACCCAGACCGGCGTCCATCCGCACGCCCTGCGGCATTCCTTCGCCACGCACCTGCTGGAGGGGGGCGCGGACCTGAGAGCGATCCAGGAACTGCTGGGCCACGCTTCGATATCGACAACCCAGGTCTACACTCGGGTAGAGTCCGCTCGGCTGCGGGCGGCGTATGCGAAGAGCCATCCGCGGGCTTAAGAGGGGGCCTCACTGGAGACCAACGTAAAAGCGATCGAGCTCAAGGACCTTTGGCGTCGGTATAAGACCGACGGATCCGACAAGGCCCGCGAGCAGCTGGTGGTCGCCTATTCACCGCTGGTCAAATACGTCGCCGGCCGGATGTCCTCCGGCCTGCCTGCGCACGTAGAAGAGGCCGACCTGATCTCGTACGGCCTGATCGGGCTGATCAACGCGATCGAGCGCTTCGAGCTCGAGCGCGAGATCAAGTTCGAGACGTACGCGATCACGCGGATCAAGGGCGCGATCATCGACGAGCTGCGGGCCCTGGACTGGGTGCCGCGGTCGGTCCGTGCCCGCGCCCGCGAGATCGAGAAGGTCCACGCCAAGCTCGAGCACCGGCTGCACCGCACGCCGA
Source organism: uncultured Solirubrobacteraceae bacterium (assembly GCA_963736505.1). Lineage (GTDB taxonomy): Bacteria > Actinomycetota > Thermoleophilia > Solirubrobacterales > Solirubrobacteraceae > Solirubrobacter. The sequence goes on along the minus strand of CAVTOZ010000008.1, from coordinate 208,006 downwards.
CCGACGAGGAGATGGCGCGCGAGCTCCAGATCCCGGTCGACGAGTTCCAGGAGATCCTCGTCAAGATCTCCAACTCGACCGTGGTCGCGCTGGACGAGCTGTGGGCGGTCTCGGACTCCTCTGGCGACGCCGTCAGCCTGCTCGACACGCTCCAGGACCCCGACGCGCCCGACCCGCAGCAGATGCTCGCGGCGTCCGAGCTCAAGGACCGCCTGGCCGACGCGATCGCCGCGCTGCCGGAGCGGGAGAAGCTCGTGATCGCGCTCTACTACTACGAGAACCTGACCTTGAGGGAGATCGGGGAGGTCCTCGGCGTGACCGAGTCGCGCATCTCCCAGCTCCATACCAAGGCGGTCCTGCGGCTCAAGTCGCGCTTGCAGGGAGACAACCTCAGGGATTGACGGTAGCCTCGCCTCTCTGGCTTCGTAGAGAGAGGAGCGCCAGGCATGCCGCACGCCGCAGACAGGATCCGCAACGTGGCCCTAGTCGGCCACCGAGGGAGCGGGAAGACGTCGCTGCACGAGGCCTTGCTGTTCGAGGCAGGGGCGACGACTCGGCTCGGCTCGGTGGCCGACGGTACGACGGTCTCGGACGCCGACGAGGACGAGAAGTCCCGCGGAATGTCCATCTCCGCGTCACTGGCCTCGTTCGAGTGGCGCGATGTGAAGGTCAACCTGATCGACACGCCCGGGGAGCCCAGCTTCGTCGCCGACGCCCTCGGGGCCCTGCGCGTGGCCGAGTCGGCGATCTTCGTGGTCAACGCCGTGATGGGCGTCGAGGTCTCCACACGACGGCTGTGGGAGCGCGCGCAGGAGCTCGGCGTCGCCCGCCTCGTCTACGTGAACATGCTCGATCGCGAGCGGGCCGACTTCTTCCGCACGCTGGAGTCGCTGAAGGCGGCGTTCGGCCAGCACGTCGTCGCCACCGAGATCCCGATCGGGTCCGAGCACGAGGTCCGCGGGCTGATCGACCTCGTCGACATGAAGGCGTACGAGTACGGCGCCGACGGCAAGTGCGCGGAGATCCCGATCCCGGACGACCTCGCCGCTCAGGCGCAGGAGTACCGCGAGAAGCTGATGGACGAGGTCGCCGAGAACTCCGAGGCGCTGATGGAGCGCTACCTCGAAGGCGACGAGATCTCGCACGAGGAGATCGTCACGGCGCTCGAGGACGGCACCGACCACGGCCACATCTTCCCGGTCACCTGCGGCGTGGCGACCACGCGGCTCGGCGCGAACCGGCTGCTCGACGCGATCGTCGACGACCTTCCGTCGCCGGTCCAGCACGGCGGCAGCGTCGACGTCGACGGGCACCTGCTCGAGCCCGACCCGGACGCCGAGATGTTCGCGTACGTGTTCAAGACGCGCGCCGACCCGTTCGCGGGCCGGATCAACCTGTTCCGCGTCTACCAGGGCACGATGACCCACGACACGCACGTGCTCAACACGCGCGCCCACAACAAGGAGCGCGTCGGGCAGCTGCTGAGCCCGCGCGGCAAGGACGTCACGCACGTCGAGGCGTTCGGCCCCGGCGACATCGGCGCGGTGGCCAAGCTCAAGGAGACGCACGCGGGCGACTGGCTGGCGGCGCGCGACACGCCGATCCACATGCCGTCGGTGAAGCTGCCGGCGCCGGTGATGGCGTTCGCGATCGAGCCCAAGAACAAGGGCGACGAGGACAAGGTCTTCACGGCGCTGCGGCGCCTGCAGGAGGAGGACCCGACGATCGACCTGCACCGCGACGAGCAGACGGGCGAGCAGATCGTCGCCGGCCTGTCGCAGATCCATGTCGAGGTGATCGTCGACCGGATGAAGTCGCGCTTCGGCGCCGAGGTCTCGCTCAAGCCGCCGCGCGTGCCGTATCAGGAGACGATCCGCGGCTCGGCGAAGGCCCACGGCCGCCACAAGAAGCAGACCGGCGGCCGCGGCCAGTTCGGCGACTGCCACATCGAGATCGAGCCGCTCGAGGGGTCCGACTTCGAGTTCGTCAACGCGATCAAGGGCGGCGTGATCCCGTCCGGCTTCATCCCGGCGGTCGAGAAGGGCGTGCTCGACGCGATGCGCGAAGGCGCCGTCGCGGGCTACCCCGTCAAGGGCGTGCGCGTGAAGGTCTACGACGGCTCCTACCACACCGTCGACTCGTCGGAGATGGCGTTCCGGCTGGCCGGTTCGCTGGCGATGAAGCAGGCGCTCGAGCAGGCCGGCGCGGTGCTGCTGGAGCCGATCATGCTGATCACCTGCTCGGTCCCCGAAGGCTCGGTCGGCGACGTCATGGGCGACCTGAGCTCCCGCCGCGGCCGGCCGATCGGCACCGAGGCGGTGGGCGGGATGACCGAGGTCAAGGCCGAGGTCCCGATGAGCGAGATGCTCTCCTACGCCCCCGACCTGCGCGCCCTCACGGGCGGCCAGGGCGAATACACGCTCGAGTTCCTGCGCTACGAGGAGATCCCCGCGCACCTGGCGCAGAAGGTGGCCGACAAGGCGAAGGAAGAGGAAGCCGTAGCCTGAGTAACGTCGCACGCCCGTCCCCGGCGATGAGGCGCCCGCGACGCGGGCCCGCCGGGGACGGCGCGGGCGAAACTCCCCATTCAATCCGGAGAGGGTGCGTTGCTACCCTCGCCGGATCGTCATGGCACGTACCCGCGACATCCACACGAACCAGTTGGACGTCGCATGCGACGTGTGTGGACGCACGCTCCTGCGCGGCGAGCACGCCGAGCACTTCCTCGCCGGCGGCGAGCGCCGGATGGTCTGCGACCTGTGCACCTCGCGTGCCCAGCACGAGGGCTGGATCCGCGAATCCGGGGCCGACGACGTCGCCCTGCGCCAGCCCTACCGCGAGCGCGGGCGCTCGTTCATCGACCGCCTGCGCACGCGCCGCGAGCGCCCTTCGCGCGACATCGAGGAGCTCGAGCCGGAGGAGCCGGTGGAGCCCGTCATGCGCCCGGAGCCGCGCCGCGAGCCGCGCCACATCCGCGCCGTCCCGACGAACGCGGACCTGAAGATGCAGCGCGCGCTGGATGTCTTCAACGCCTCAGACCACACGCGCACGGTCGGCGGCGTCGCCCGCTCGCTCGGCGCGCCCGCCGTCTCGGTGCGCCCGCGCACGGACCGCCCGAGCGTCGTCGCGATCGTCGTGATGTGGGAGCTGTCCTGGTATCGCTTCGAGATCGACCTGTCCGACGAGGCCGGCGGCGTGCGCCGCGAGGCCCAGGGAGACGAGCTCGCCGAGCTCTCGCCGGAGGAGCAGGAGGTCAACGCCGCCGCCGATGAACGCGGAGCGTTGCACCTCGCTCTCAACACATGAACGACTTCAATCCCCCGCTCCACGCATTAGGATCGCGCTCGTGATCTATTGCGTCGTACCAGAGCCCCTCGCGCCGGAGCTCTACGAGAAGCTGGCCGATTACTACGAAGACGACCCGAACGTGACGGTCATCGTCGACCGCCGCAAGAAGGAGCGCCGCCTGCCGGGCTCCACGGGCGGCGGACAGCGCGAGGTGCGCGACCGTCGCCGCATGCGGGTCACGGGCGACTTCCCGCCCCTGTCGCCAGTGGAGTGACAAGGAAGGCAGCCCCTCCGCCTCACCCCGATCATCCGACCTTGTGAAGGTCACGCTCCATGTGGACGGTGGCGCACGCGGCAACCCTGGTCCGGCCGCCGCGGCGGCGGTGATCAGCGGGGAAGGTCTGCACGACGAGGTGAGCGAGCTGCTCGGCACCGCGACGAACAACGTCGCCGAGTACCGCGGGCTCCTGCTCGGCCTGCGCCGCGCCTTGGCGCTGGGCGCGACCGAGGTCGAGGTGATCAACGACTCCGAGCTCGTCGCCAAGCAGGTCAACGGCACCTACAAGGTCAAGCACCCTGACATGAAGCCGCTGCACGCGGCGGCGCTCGAGGAGCTCGGCCGCTTCGACGCGTGGAGCATCCGCTCGGTCCCGCGCGCACAGAACGCGGAAGCCGACGCGCTCGTCAACGCCGCGTTGGACCGGGGAGTTCACCCGGCGTGAGCGCCCGGCAAATCCGCGAGTGGAACTCCCGAAGCATCGCCCTCTGGGCGATGCGACTACCAGCGGGCTGACGAGCGGATCACGCGCAGGATCTCGTCGTCGGGCGCGCCCTTGGCGATGAACCCGACGGCGCCGGCGCGCATCATGTCGTACTGGCTGAGCTGCGAGTCGTCGGCGCTGATCGCCACGATCCGCACCTCCGGCATCGCCTCGCGGATCTGGACCGCGGCGCGCGCGCCGCCGCCCCCGGGCATGTTGACGTCGAGCAGCACGACGTCCGGGCGCCGGCGCAGCGCGAGCTCGATCGCGCCCGGGGCGTCCTCGGCCTCGCCGACGAGCTCGAAGCCCGCCTCGCGCTTGAGGATCGCGCTCAGCATCAGCCGCGTGACGGGGTCGTCGTCGGCGATCAGCAGCCGCAGTGCCGCGGCGCCGCCCTCGCCCTGCGGTCCGGCCGTCCCGGCGCCGGCGTCGCGGGCGCGCGCCAGCGCCGCCTCGGCGGCGGCCAGCAGCGCCTCCGGCGTGCTCTCGCCGGTGCCTGTCATCACGAGCCCGGCCGTGACCTGGATGTCCGGGTGGCTCTCCTCGGCCGCGCGCCGCAGGCGCTCGGTCGCGATCGTGGCGGTGTCGATCGCCTGCTCGGGCAGCAGCGCGACGAGCTCGCGCGGGCCGGAGCGGTAGAAGACGTCGCCGGAGCGGATCGCGTGGCCGATCGCCCGGCCCGCGACGCGCAGAGCGTCATCGTCGCCGCTGACGCTGAACATCGCCACTATGTAGGCGTGCCCGTAGCGCTCGACCCGGGCGCAGACCGCGGCGAGGTCCTCCACGAGCCGCAGGCGGCTGCCGGCTCCGGTCAGCGGATCGCGGCGCGCGTCCTCCAGCATCCGGCGGTGCATCGCCGTCACGCGGTCGGCGGCGATCAGCTTGCGCTCGAGCGCGGCGGGGTCGAGCGGCTTGAGGATCACGTCGTCGGCGCCCGCGCGCATCGCGTCGCGCGCGGCGCTCTCGTCCGCCTGGCCGGTGAGGATCATCACGAACGTGTAGCTCGGCCCGGCGTCCTCGCGGATCCTGCGCGCCAGCTCCGTCCCGTCGATCCCGGGCATCGCCCAGTCGGTGATCACGACGTCCGGCCGCGACTGCGTGAAGCGCAGCCAGCCCTCGCGCCCGTCGGAGGCCTGCACCGCGGTGTGTCCGAGGCGTTCTACGGCGGCTGCGACCGTCAGGCGCGTGCCGGGCTCGTCGTCGACGATGAGGATGTTCATAAGGGCTCGGGTGCGTTGCATCGCTGACCAGGCGATGGGCGCCATCATGTCAACCCGCGCACGTTTCAGCCGATGTCCTTCAAAGACCTATGTTCAGTCGGGGTACATCAGCCACCGTGCGCGCTCAGCCGCGTAGCTTGACGTTCCCGACCATGGCCGCCCTCGGCGCCGTGCTGGCCGTGGTCGCGGGCATGTTCGCGCTGCTCGTGGTCACGAGCCGCTCGCTCGACGCGACCGCCAAGTCCAGCCGCCGCGCGACGCAGGTGCAGCAGCAGGCATCGCAGCTGGAGCGGATCTCGGTCGACCTCGAGACCGGCGTGCGCGGCTTCCTGATCACGCGCGACCAGTCGTACCTGGAGCCCTACGAGCGAGGCCGCGGCGCGATCGCCGCGCACGTCGACGCGCTGCTGGAGCTCAGCGAGCCCGCGCAGCGCCCGCGGGTGATCGCGCTGCGCGACGCGCTGCGCGCGTACGTGAGCGACTACACCGAGCCGCTGCTGCATATCTCCAACCCCGGCGGCACCGCCCTGCTGCAGGCGACGAGCGAGGGCAAGCGCCGGCTCGACGCGATCCGCGCGGACTTCGCCGCGCTCAACGCGACGCAGCAGCGGATCGCCGACAACCGGCGCGCGCACTCGCGGGCGCTGCGGCATCGGATCGTGTGGATCGCCGCCGCCGGCGCGCTGATCTCCGCGGCACTGCTGATCGCGCTGATGTTCGGCGTGCATCGCCTGATCCTCGTGCCCGTGCGGCGCGTGGCCGGCGCCGCCGGGCGCCTGGCCGCCGGCCGGCTCGACGCGCGCGTCCCGGAGACCGGCCGCGGCGAGATCCGCCTGCTCGGCTCTTCGTTCAACGCGATGGCCGACGCGCTCGCCGCCCGCGACGAGGACCTGCGCGTCCAGACCGACCGCCTGCAGGGCATCCTCGACCACACGACGACGTCGATCTCGGTCAAGGACCGCGACGGCCGCTACCTGCTGGCCAACGCCGAGATCCTGCGGCTGATGGCTGCGACCGAGGCCGACGTGATCGGTAGGACCGACGAGGAGCTCTTCTCCGAGGCGGTCGCCGCCGCCAACCGCGTGACCGACGTCGAGGTGCTGCGCACCGGCCAGGTCAAGGAGTTCGAGCGCGAGGCGGGCGAGCGCAGCTACCACATCGTCAAGTTCCCGCTCAAGCGCGCGGACGGCACGGTCTACGGGACCGCCACGATGGGCACCGACAGCACCGAGCGCAAGCGTGCGCTGTCGGACGCCGTCGAGGCGTCGCGCTCGAAGTCGGAGTTCCTGGCCAACATGAGCCATGAGATCCGCACGCCGCTCAACGGCGTGATCGGGATGACGGAGCTGCTGCTGGAGAGCGAGCTGACGCCCGAGCAGCGCGAGCACGCGCAGACCGCGGCGCGGTCGGGCGAGGCGCTGCTGACCGTCATCAACGACATCCTCGACTTCTCCAAGATCGAGGCCGGCAAGCTCGAGCTCGACCGGCACGACTTCGACCTGCGCGAGGCCGTCGAGGACGTGTGCGAGATGCTCGCGCCGCAGGCGCACGGCAAGGGCCTGGAGCTGATGGCCTGGATCGACGACGACGTGCCCTCCGCCGTCAGCGGCGATCGCGGGCGCCTGCGCCAGGTGCTGACCAACCTGCTCTCCAACGCCGTCAAGTTCACCGAGCGCGGCGAGGTGGCCGTGCGCGTGCGCGTCCAGCAGCGCGGCAGCGGCTCCGAGCTCGTGCGCTTCGACGTGATCGACACCGGCATCGGCATCCCGGCCGCCGCGCAGCCGCGGCTGTTCGAGTCCTTCTCGCAGGCGGACACGTCGACGACGCGCCGCTACGGCGGCACCGGGCTCGGCCTGACGATCTCGCGCCAGCTCGTGGAGCTGATGGACGGCGAGATCGGCTGCCAGTCCGAGCCCGGCGTCGGCAGCACGTTCCATTTCAGCGCCCGGCTCGGGACGCCGTCCTCGCCGCGCGCCGCGCGCCGCACGCGCCACTCGCTGCCGAGCGCCCTGCACGTCCTGATCGTCGACGACAACGCGACCAACCGCGCGATCGTCGAGGCCTACCTGCACGCGCGCGACGTGCGCTGCGAGACGGTCGCGTCGGGCTCCGAGGCGCTGCAGGTCATGCACTCCGCGGCGCGCGCGGGCGAGCCCTTCGAGGTCGTCATCCTCGACGGGCAGATGCCGGGCATGGACGGGATCGAGCTCGCGCGGGCGATCTCGATGGCGCCGTCGCTGCGCGCCGCCCGGCTGATCATGCTCACCTCGACGGTCGACCGCCGGCTTGCCGCGCGCGAGGCCGGCGTGCACCACTACCTGACCAAGCCGGTGCGCCGCGCGCGCCTGCTGGAGACCGTCGCCGACGCGATGGGCACGCTCGCGCCGTCCGGCCCCGCCGGCGACCCGCGCGCGGCGTCCGCGGCGCCCACGGGCACGCACTCGATCCTGGTCGTCGAGGACAACGCGGTCAACCAGCGCGTGATCGAGGCGATGCTGGACAAGCGCGGCTTCGCCGTCGACTGCGCGGCCAACGGCCGCGAGGGCCTGTCGATGATCGCCTCGCGGCCGTACGCCCTGGTGTTCATGGACTGCCAGATGCCGGAGATGGACGGCTACGAGGCGACCGCCGCGCTGCGCTCGGGCGAGGCGGGCTCCGTCAAGCGCCTGGCCGTCGTCGCGATGACCGCGCACGCGATGAAGGGCGACCGCGAGCGCTGCATCGCCGCGGGAATGGACGACTACCTGTCCAAGCCGCTGCGGCCCGAGGAGCTCGACGCCGTGCTCGAGCGCTGGCTCGGCGCCGCGCCCGCCGCCGCGGCGCCTGCCGCCGCCGCGCCGGACCCGTCGGCGGCGCTCGTCGACGAGGCGCGCCTGCGCGTGTTCCGCGACGACTACCCGGAGATCGTGGAGCAGCTGGTCGATCTGTTCGTCGACAGCACGCCGCCGCTGCTGCGCGAGCTGCGCGACGGCGCCGAGAGCGGCGACGGCGACGCGGTCAAGCGCGCCGCGCACAAGCTCAAGGGCAGCTGCCAGAACATCGGGGCGAGCGGCATGGCGGCCCAGGCCGCGCGGCTCGAGCACGCCGCGGCCGCCGCGCCGGACCAGCTCACCGACCTCGAGGTGGCCTACGAGGCCACCTGCGACGCCCTGCGCGCCGCGCTGATCCCGGCGGTCGGCTGATGCTCGCCGTCCTGCTCGCCGCCGTCGCAGTCGTCGCGGCGCTGTTCGTCCTGCTGCTGCTGCGGCGCGTCAACGCGCTGCGGACGTCCGAGCGCCTGCACCGCACGCTCGTGCAGGCCGCGCCCGAGCTGACGATGCTGCTGATCGACCGCGACCTGCGCTTCCAGCTGCTCGAGGGCAGCGCGATCGAGGCCCACGGCTGGCGCCGCGACGAGCTCGTCGGCAAGCACCTCACCGAGATCTTCCCGCCCGAACGCGCGGCCGAGTTCGCCACACCGGTCGAGGCGGCGCTCGCGGGCGGCCGCAGCCAGGTGAACTGGGCGGGCATCCGCGGCGACGCGCGGTTCTCGCTGCTGTTCGGGCCGCTCGAGGAGCCCGGCCGCGGCATCACGCACGCGATCTGCATCGTCCGCGACATCACGGCGAAGGTCGAGGCGGCCCGCGAGCTCGACGAGCAGCGCGGCTTCCTCTCGTCGCTGCTCGGGCAGCTGTCGGACCGCGTGTTCGCCTGCGATGCCGACGGGCGGCTGCTGAAGTTCGGCGACGACGTCCTCGGCATCGAGGAGATGCATCCGCTCGAGTGGGCGGGCACGTTCGGCCTCATGCACCCGGACGGCTCGCCGATGGGGCCGCACGAGGCGCCGCTGCTGCGCGCCCTGCGCGGCGAGCGCATCGAGGGCGTGGAGATGCTCGTGGACGGCCCGGACGGGCGTGTCGCGCTGCTGTGCAGCGGCGGGCCGGTGACGGCGGCCGACGGGCGCCTGCTGGGCGCCGTGATCGCGGCCGCCGACCTGACCGGCCGGCGCGAGACCGAGGAGCTGCTGCGCGTCAGCGAGGAGCGCCACCGGCGCGTCGTCGAGAGCATGACCGACTGCGTGTTCGAGACCGACGAGCGCGGCCGCTGGACGTTCCTGAACTCGTCGTGGACGGACGCCACCGGGTTCGAGGTCGCGGAGTCGCTCGGCCGTCCCGCGGCGGAGTTCGTGCATCCGGCCGACCGCTCGCGCCACTACCGCGTGTTCGAGCCGCTGCTGCGCGGCGAGCAGCCCACGGCGCGGCTGTCGCACCGCTTCATCACCCGCTCCGGCGCCGTGCGCTGGGTCGACGTGCGCGTCTCCACGATCGCGGGCTGGAACGGGCTGCCGACCGGCTTCGTGGGCGTGATGCGCGACATCACCGACGAGCAGCGCGCGCGCCAGCACGCCGCCGCCGAGCAGGCCGTCGTGCGCCTGCTGGCCGGCGCCCACAGCCTCGACGCGGCCGCGCCCGAGCTGCTGGAGGCGCTGTGTCGCGACCTCGAGTGGGACACCGCCGAGCTGTGGCAGATGGACGCCGACGAGTGCCTGCACCGCACCGCGCTGTGGACCGCGCCGGACGTCGACGTCGGCGCCTTCACGGCCGCCGGCGACGTGCTCACGTTCGAGGTCGGCGACGGGCTCCCCGGCCAGGCGTGGATGTCGCGCGAGCCGCTGTGGCGCGCCGATCTGCTCTCTGACCCGGGCTTCGCGCGGCCGCGCGAGGCGTCGGTCGTCGGGCTCGTCTCGGGCGTCGCGCTGCCGCTGCGCGCCGATGACGTCCCCGTCGGCGTGGTGCAGCTGTTCTCGCGCACGCGGCGCGACCCGGAGCCCGGGCTCGTGCGGCCGTTCGCGACGATCGGCGCCCACATCGGCCAGTTCATGCACCGGCGCGACGCCGAGCGCCGCGCCGCCGAGCAGGCCGCCGACCTGACGACGATCTCCCGCGTCGCGCACGCGCTGGCGTCCCAGAACGACATGTACGCGGCGCGCGCCACCCTCGTGCACGCCGTCCGCGAGGTCACCGGCGCGTCGTGCGTCGTGCTGTGGGAGCCGTCAGCGGCCGGCGGCCAGCTCGAGGTGACGGCCGCCGACGGCGCGGCCGTGCACGGGATGAAGCTGTCGCTCGACACCTCGACGGTCACCGCCGAGGTGTTCGCCGGCGGCGACCTCGCGTTCGTCCCGGATCTCTCCGTCGACGAGCGCATCTCGACGCGCTGGCGCCGGATCACCGACGCCGGCTCGAGCGCGTGGGTGCCGGTCGGCGGCGACGGGCGCGTCTCCGGCGTGCTCGCGGTCGGCTGGCAGGAGGCCCGGCCGGTGCTGCCGGCGCGCGAGGCCGAGCTGCTGCGGCTGCTGGCCGCCGAGGCGGCGGTCACGATCCACCGCACGGCGCTGCTCGGCAGCCTGAAGGCGACGGCGCGCACCGACCCGCTCACGGGGCTGCCGAACCGGCGCGTGTGGGACGAGGACCTCGTGCGCGAGCTCGCCCGCGCCCGCCGTCACGGCGGCGAGCTGTGCCTGGCGATGGTCGACGTCGACCGCTTCAAGGCGTTCAACGACCATCACGGGCATCAGGCCGGCGACCGGCTGCTGTCCGCGTCCGCGGCCGCCTGGCGCCCGATCCTGCGCGCGACGGACACGCTCGCGCGCTATGGCGGCGAGGAGTTCGCCGTGCTGCTCCCGCACTCCGACCACGAGGCCGCGCGGATCGTCGTCGAGCGGTTGCTGGAGGTCGTCCCGCTCGGGCAGACGGCGTCGGCGGGGATCGCGGTCTGGGACGGGCAGGAGTCGGCCGAGGCGCTGCTCGCCCGCGCCGACGCGGCGCTGTACGCGGCCAAGGGCGCCGGTCGCGCCCGCGCGATCACTGCGACTTGAATCGCTATCGATGAGTTCCGTACCTCGCGCCAGTCTTATGGGTGTGAGGAACGAAGGGGCCACCCAGGCGGCGATCGCGCTCGACGAGCTCGGCTCGGCGCTGCCGTTCTGCGGCCGGCGCTTCCAGCGCTCGATCCAGCCCGCGCCGGAGGCGTCGCTGGCGCTGGAGGCGGCGCGGCTGCACGGCGAGGAGCGCCGGCGGCTCGAGCGCGACCTCCACGACGGCGCGCAGCAGCGGCTCGTCTCGCTCTCGGTGCAGCTGAGCCGGCTCGCGCTGCGGCTGCCGGCGGGCTCCGAGGAGGCCGACCTGCTGGCCGGCGCGCAGTCGGAGCTGCGGGCGTCGCTGGCCGAGCTGCGCGACCTCGCGCACGGCCTGCACCCTTCCGTGCTGAGCGACTACGGCCTCGAGGCGGCGCTGCAGGCGACCTGCACGCGCGCGACGGTGCCCGTCCGGCTCGTCTACGACGTCGCACGGACCCTGCCCGCCCCGGTCGGGGTCGCGGCGTACTACCTCGTCTGCGAGGCGCTGACGAACGTCGCCAAGTACGCCCGGGCCGACGCCGCGACCGTGTTCGTCACGGTCGCCGACGGCATCCTCGAGGTCACGATCGCCGACGACGGCATCGGCGGCGCGGACGGCGCCTGCGGGGCGGCTCGAGAGCGCCTCGCCGTGCTCGGCGGCACGCTCCACGTCGACTCGCCGCTCGGCTTCGGCACGACATTGCGCGCCGAGATCCCTTTGTGCGTCGGGCTGTAGCGCCGGACCGGCCAACTGCGCTGGTAAAGGGGAGGGTCCGTTTTCGCGCGGCGAACATCGCGCGGAAGGGGGGTGGGTGACATTTCCGTCCTCACAGGACGCTTTCGTAGGTCACCCCCCGGTGACCGAGGGCGATCGTGGTCGTTTGCGCTCGGAACGGGCGTGCGAATGGTCGATCGTGCCGCGGGTCGGGCCCGGTCCCGAAACGGACCTGCCTCCTTACCAGCGCAGTTCCGAACCCAGCCCGCGGCGCGCGGCGCGCGGCCCGGGCTAGTCGCCCGCGCCGTACGGGGAGACGCGGAGCAGCTTGACCTTGCGCCCGCGGATCACGGCGGAGAGCCGGTCGATCACGTTCGGCGGCCCGGCGACGTCGGACGGCTCGAGCACGAGCGCCCAGTCGTAGCGCCAGGCCGCGTTCTTGCCGTACAGGTCGCTGTAGCGCTTGAGCTCGGGGTAGAGCCGGCGGACCTTGTCGAGCGAGTCGCCGACCTGGAGCCCGCGCTCGGTGATCCAGTGGCTCCGCGAGGAGACCTCGAGCTGCTGGATCGGCGTCGTCGCCCGGCACGGGGCGCCGCCGGAGAAGTCCGCCGTGATCAGCCGCAGCTTCAGCGCGGCCCACTTGTTCGCGCAGCCGTTGCGGTCCTTGCGGTCGGGCTTGCCGAACGCCTTGATCGCGTTGCGCCGGATCGGCGCCACGCCGCCGGGGAAGTGGGTCCTGCCGAGGTTCTGGCGCGGGTGGAACCCGCCCACCCGCACGATCTGCCCCGAGTCCGGGACCTCGATCGTGAGCGGGCCGGCGGCAACCATCGCGGTCGAGGCGAGCAGCGCGGCGAGCATCGGGCGATCATAGGCAAGGCCCCGGAGCGCGCCGGAGAGTACGTTCGGGGCATGCGCCTGCTCCTGAACGTGATCTGGCTGGTGTTCGGCGGGCTGTGGCTCGCGCTCGGCTACGCGCTGGTGGCGCTGGTGATGTTCGTCCTCATCATCACGATCCCGTTCGGGATCGCGTCCGCGCGGATCGCGTTGTTCTGCCTGTGGCCGTTCGGGCGGACGCTCGTCCGCCGGCCTGGCGCGGGTGCCGGGTCGCTGATCGCGAACGTGATCTGGCTCGTGCTGGCGGGCTGGTGGCTCGCGCTCGGGCACGTCGTCACCGGCGTGGCGATGTGCATCACGATCGTCGGCATCCCGCTGGGGCTGGCGAACTTCAAGCTGATCCCGGTCTCGCTCACGCCGTTCGGGCGGGAGATCGTCGACATCGACCAGGCACGCCGCCTCGGGCTCGGAGGCGACGTGTACGTATCGCGCTAGTCAGGCGGCGGCGAGCCGGTCCGCGAGCGCGTGGACATGCGCGCGCAGCGCCTCCGGCGCGCGGATCGTGAACGCGCAGCCGGCGCCGGCGAGCAGGCCCGCGACCCAGTCGAGCGAGTCCGCGCGCATGCGCACGAGCGTGTCCTCGCCGGCCGGGGAGAGCTCGGCGAGGTGGGGCGGGAAGCGCTCCGCGGCCAGCTCGGGCGGCGTGTGCAGCACGAACTCGATCGCGTGGCTCCACGGCACGCGCGCGAGCGAGCGCGAGACGAACGCGGCGGCGTCGAAGCCGGGCGGCGGCGCTTCGCCCGGCTCCCCGAGCCGGACGGCGCCGAAGCGGTCGGCGCGCAGCGCGCGCGGCTCGCCGCGCGCGTGGTCGTAGCCCGGCACGTACCAGCGGCCGGCGTGCGCGACGAGGCCGAACGGGCTGAACTCGCGCTCGGACTCGGCGCCGCCGGAGGCCGTGTAGCGCGCGTGCACGCGGCGGCCGCGGCGGGCGGCCTCGGCGAGCAGCAGCAGCCGCTCGCCTGAGGGCGGCGAGACCGACGGCGCGCCCGTGAAGCGCAGCGTGTGCTCGAGCGCCTCCACGCGCAGCCGCACCGCGTCCGGCAGCACGCGGCGGACCTTGGCGAGCGCGCCGTCGGCGTCGAGCCCGTCGCGGCGCGCGGCGATCAGCCCGAGCGCGACCGTGGCCGCCTCGGCCGGGGTGAACATCAGCGGCGGCATCCGGTAGCCCGGCCGCAGCCGGTAGCCGCCGCCCTCGCCGCGCTGGCCCTCGACCGGGATGCCGAGCTCGCGCAGCGCCAGCACGTCGCGCCGGACCGTGCGGACGTCGACGCCGAGGCGCGCCGCCAGCTCCGGCCCGGTCGCGGCAGGGCGGTCCTGGAGCGCCTCCAGCAGCGCGAGCACGCGTTCGGCCTTCGCCATAGCGGACACATTCTGCCCTGTTCGGGCTCTACCGTCGCCGGCATGCCGATCACAGACTTCGACTTCCTGCCGGGCACCTGGCACGTCGCCAACCGCCGCCTCACCGACATGCTCGACCCCGCCTGCACGGAGTGGGAGGAGTTCGAGGCGACCTCCGAGGCCCACGCCATGCTCGGCGGCGGCGGCAACCTCGACCACTTCCGGATGGACGGCTACGAGGGCTTCTCGCTGCGCCTGTACGACCCGGAGCGCGACCTGTGGCGCATCTGGTGGGCGTCCACGGGCCGTCCCGGCCGGCTCGACCCGCCCGTCGAGGGCCGCTTCAGCGCGCCCGGCCGCGCGCGCTTCGAGTGCGACGACGTGCTCGACGGCATCCCGATCCGCGTCCGCTTCGACTGGTCGGACGTCACCGCCGCCTCCGCGCGCTGGGAGCAGTGCTTCTCGTTCGACGGCGGCGAGACCTACACGCTCAACTGGGTGATGCTGCTCACGCGCGTCTGAGGCGGTAGAGCACGTGCCGGCGGAGCGGGTGCCCCGCCGGCAGCGACGGATGCTCGAAGTCGTCGGCCGGATCGCGGGTCATGCCGATCCGCTCCATCACCGCGCGGGAGCGCGCGTTGCCGGCGGCGGTGAACGAGACGACCTCCTCGAGCTCCAGCGTGTCGAAGCCGAACGCGGCGCACGCGCGCGCGGCCTCGGTCGCGTAGCCGTGGCCCCAGGCCGACCGCGCGAGCCGCCAGCCGATCTCGACCGCCGGCATGAAGCTCGGCCGCGAGAGGCCGGTGAAGCCGATGAACGCGCGCGTGTCGCGCCGCTCGAGCGCCCACCAGCCGAAGCCTTCGCTTTCGATCCGGGCGTCGCAGAAGTCCACGAACGCGTCGCTCTCCGCGCGCGAGAGCGGCGCGGGGAAGTACCGCATCACCTCCGGATCGGCGTTCAGCGCGGCGAACGGCTCCCGGTCATCAGGACGCCAGCGCCGCAGGATCAAGCGCTCCGTCTGCATCCGGCCACGATAATCACGGCGTGGACGCGATCGTGGTCGGCGCGGGGATCTCCGGACTCTCCGCGGCCTACGAGCTGGCGCGGCGCGGGGCGGACGTGGTCGTGCTGGAGCGCGGCGAGGTCGCCGGCGAGCAGTCCGCCGGGCTCGCGCGCATCTTCCGCGTCGCGCACGGCCAGGCGCGGCTGTGCGCGCTCGCGCTCGAGTCGGTCGCCGGCTGGCGGCGCTGGGAGTCCGAGCTGGGCGCGGGCCGGCTGCTGGGGGAGGAGGGGCTCGTCGTCGCGAGCCCGCGGCCGGCGATCGCCGCCGCGCTGACGGAGGCGGGCGCCGAGTGGTGGCCGCTCGCCGCGCGCGAGATCGCCGCCCGGATCCCGTTCGCCGCGCCCGCGTGGGAGGACGGCCTGCTCGACCCGGCGGCGGGGAGCCTGCGCGTCCGCCGCGCGCTGCACGCGCTGGCCGCGCGCCTGACCGTGCGGCGCGCCGAGGCGGCGAGCGTCGGCGAGGACGGTGCGGTCGCGCTCGCCGACGGCACCGTCCTGCGCGCGGGCGCCGTGCTGATCTGCGCCGGCGCGCGCACGCCGGCGCTCGCGGCCACGGCCGGGATCAAGCTCGACGCGCGCTTCAGCGACCACGTCCGCCTCACCTACGCCGGCACCGGGCCGTGCCTGATCGCGCCCGAGGGCTACGGCCTGCCCCTGGGCGGCACCGGCCGCTGGGCGTTCGGCCTCAACGACGCACACGCGCAGGACGTCCTCGGCGCGACCCGCGAGCGCCAGGCGCGGATCCTGCCGGAGCTGTTCCCCGGCCTCGATCCCGAGCCGCTCGCCGAGGTCCGCTGCGTCAACGTCCACGCACCGTGGCTGGACGCGGGCGGCGACGGCTGGCGCGCCGCCCGGCGCGGCCGCGCGATCGCGTTCGCCGGCGCCAACCTGATGAAGTTCGGGCCCGTCCTCGGCGACCGCCTCGCCCGCACCGCGCTCGGCGACGACGTCCACCCGGATCTCAGCTGAAGCGCCAGCGCGTCGCGCCGTGCGGCTCGGCCGTCGCGACCGCGAACGCCGTGTGGAAGCTGAAGCGGTAGAGATGCCACGGCGGCGGGCCGGCGCTCGCCGCGCTGTACGGCGCCGTGAACGCGTCGCCGTCGACCTGCGCGGGCCAGCCGCCGGCGCGGTAGACGGCGGCGACCCGCTCGAGCTCGTCCGGGTCGGTGACGCGGTGGGCCTCGCCCTCGAGCACGACGTCCAGGTCGTGCAGGCGGACCGAGATCGTGCACGCCGGATCGGCGGCGAGGTTGCGCGACTTGCGCGTGCCCGGCCCGCTCACGACGTACAGCGAATCGTGGGCCCAGGTCGCGCCGATGCCGGCGGAATGCGGCCGGCCGTCGGGCCGCACCGTGCCGAGGAAGAACGGCCGCTCCGGTCCGGGGAGCACCGCGAGCTGCGCGTGCACGCGCTCCCACTCCAGCGGAGCGTGCCCGTAGATGTCCAGGTTCTTGGTGTCGGTGGGCAGTTTCATCGCTTCGTAGACTGCCGCCGGCGCCCGAATTCATCGCATACGAACATATGTTCGTGTAGGCTGCCCCGCATGGAGCCCGCCGTCCACCGCATCACGATCCTCGCGCCGCAGCCGCTCGCCGTCTGGCACCGATTGGAGCACGTTCTCGCCGACGGTGGAAGCCCCCCGATCGCGATGACGCGGTCGGCCGCCACGCTCACGTTCACGTGCGACACAGGGGACTTCATGCTCCGCGCGCGCGTCGCGGACGCGCTGATGACGGTGTGCGACCACGGCGAGTGGCGGCGCTGCTTCGCCCCGGAGGACTAGAGTGGTCCGCTTGAGCGACCCCGTCTTCATCACCGCCGAGGGCCTCGCCTCGCTGCAGGCCGAGCTGCACCAGCTGGAGACCGTGGCCCGGAGGGAGATCGCCGAGCGCATCAAGACCGCGCGCGAGTGGGGCGATCTGAAGGAGAACTCCGAGTACCACGACGCCAAGAACGATCAGGCGCACCTGGAGACGAAGATCCTCCGGATCCGCGAGCAGCTGCTCGCCGCCGAGGTGCGCGAGGTCGAGACGCAGACCGAGGTCGTCGGCTTCGGCAGCACCGTCGAGGTCGAGGACTCCGCCTCCGGCCGGCGCACGAGCTACACGCTCGTGTCCCCGCCCGAGGCCGCGCCCGCCGACGGCAAGCTCTCGATCGACTCGCCGGTCGGCAAGGCGCTCCAGGGCGGCCGCGTCGGCGACGAGCGCACGCTCACCACGCCGCGCGGCGAGCGCAAGCTCAAGATCGTCGCCATCGGCTAGCGGACGCGTCCGGAAGTACGACCCTGTCTCGCTAGCGCTCGCCACCGCTTCGCTCGCCGGCGGGCCCGGACCGCCATCTGTCTCGCCCTTGGGGCTCGTCACTTGGCTCTCGCCGCTGACGGGCCGCGGCAGTCGCACACGTACCACCAGTATGCGAGCGACTGCCGCAGCCGCCAGCGACGACCCGGACTGCGCCGGCGATGCGCCGTACTTACGGACGCGCCCACTAGCGGCGCAGGAAGCGCCGCACGCTGTCGGCCAGCACGGCCGTCTGCTCGAGCGCGGGGAAGTGGCCGCCGCGCTCGGGCGTCTCCCAGCGCTCGATGTCGAACGCCCGCTCGACGACCTCGCGCGGCACGTGCACGAGCTCCTTCGGGAAGTCCAGGTACGTCAGCGGCGCCGCGATCCGCCCGCCCGCGTCGACCACGTCGTCGAGCACCCACTCGCCGTGCATGCGCGCGTAGTACGGCCAGAACGACGCGCCGATCGTGCCCGTGACCCAGTACAGCGTGATCATCGCCAGGACGTCGTCGGGATCGAGCGAGGCGTCGGTCCAGACCTCGAACTTCTCCGCCAGCCAGCCCGCCAGCCCGGCGGGCGAGTCGGCGAGCCCGTACGCGAGCGTCTGCGGGCGCGTGCCCTGGATGTGGACGTAGCCGCCCTCCTCGCTCGACCACCGCTTGAGCGCGTCGCGCGACTCGGCGAGCGAATCGGGCCAGGTCTCCGGCCGGCGCAGCGGCATCATGTACAGGTGCAGCGCCGCGACGGCGTCGGGGTAGGCGTGCGCGAGCCGGACGGCGATGCTCGAGCCCCAGTCGCCGCCGACGACGAAGTAGCGCTCGTGGTCGAGCACCTCGGTCATCAGCGTGTGGATCGCGTCCGCGCAGTCGACGACGCCGAAGCGCCGCTGCCCCGGCGCGAACGAGAAGCCGTAGCCCGGCAGCGAGGGCACGACGACGCGCGCGTCGTCGCGCAGGAGCGGGATCAGCTCGTGGAACTCCCACACCGTGCTCGGCCAGCCGTGCAGCAGCAGCACCGGCACGCCGTCGCCCTCGGCGATGAAGTGCAGGTCGATCCCGCCGACGGGCGCGGTGAACTGCGCGAACGAGTTCAGCACCGCCTCGTGCGCGCGCCAGTCGAAGCCGTCGCGCCAGCGCTCCACGAGCGCACGCACGTGGTCCAGCGGCGCGCCCTGCTCCCACCCGGCGCCGGGCGGCGAGTCGGGCCAGCGCGTGGCCGCGAGGCGGCGCGCGAGGTCGTCGAGGACGTCGTCGGGAACCTGCACGGAGAACGGCTTCACGGCGCGGAAGTCTTCCAGGTCTATAATTCAACGCATGTTGAATAATCTCGCCATCAAACTCGTCGCCGGAGGCCTGATCCTGCTCTTCGGCTTCTCCACGCTGTACGTCGCCGCGTTCCACGCGCCGCGCACCAAGGGCCTCGACGTCGGCATGGTCGGCACGCCCGCGCAGGCCGCCGCCGCCCAGAGCACGCTCGACGCCGGCGGGCGCGGCGCGTTCGACGTCCACGCCTATCCGGCCGAAGCTCCCGCGCGCGCCGCGCTGCTGAACACCGACGTGCACGGCGTGCTCGACGGCGACCGGATCCTCGTCGCGCAGGCGTTCGGTGCTGCGGCCACCGACGCGGCCGCCGGCGCGCTCCAGCGCGTCGACCCCGCCGCGCGGGTGCAGGACCTGCGGCCGCTGCCCGCGAGCGACCGGCGCGGGCTGTCGTCGCTCTTCACGGTCGTCGGCACGCTGATCCCGAGCGTCGTCTTCGGCGTGCTGCTGTCGGTCTTCGGCCGCGCGCTGCCCGCCCGCACGCGCTGGACCGCCGTGATCGCCTACGCGCTGCTGGCCGGCCTGCTCGTCGCGTTCGACACCGACGTCCTCGTCGGCGCGCTGCCCGGCCACTTCGCCGCGCTCGCGCTCGTCACGGGCCTGTTCGCGCTCGCCGTCGGCGCCGCCGCGCACGGGCTCGGGCACCTCGGCGGCCCCGTCGGCATCGTCACGGTGATCCTGCTGCTCGTGATGCTCGGTCTCAGCTCGGCGGGCGGCGCGGTCACGTACGAGCTCGAGCCCGGCTTCTACGGCGCGGTCTCGCAGCTGCTGCCGCCCGGCGCGGCGCTCACGGCCGTCCGCAACGTCCAGTACTTCGACTGGGCGGCGACGCTCGCGCCGCTGCTCGTGCTCGGGGGCTGGGCCGCCGCCGGGCTCGCGGTGGGCCTGCTGGGCGAGCGCTTCGGACCGCACGTTCGCAGCCGCTCACAGGCCGTGTGAGCGATCTGCGCGCGGGCTGCGAGGGCCGCCGCCGATGCTGGCGGCATGGAATATGCGATCGAAGCCGAAGGCCTGCGCAAGCGCTTCGGAGACACCCAGGCGCTTGACGGCGTCGACCTCGCCGCGCGCCGCGGAACGGTGCTCGGCGTGCTCGGGCCCAACGGCGCGGGCAAGACCACGGCGATCCGCATCCTCGCGACGCTGATCGCCGCCGACGCCGGGACCGCGCACGTGAACGGCCACGACGTCGCGCGCGAGGCCGGCAAGGTGCGCGCGTCGATCGGCCTGACGGGGCAGTACGCGTCGGTCGACGAGCTGCTCACCGGCGAGCAGAACCTCGTCATGATCGGCCAGCTGCTCGACCTGTCGGGCCGCGCGGCGCGTACGCGCGCCAAGGAGCTGCTCGAGTGGTTCGACCTCAACGCCGCCGGCGGCCGCCCCGCCAAGACCTACTCCGGCGGCATGCGCCGCCGGCTGGACCTTGCCGCCAGCCTCGTGGGGCGCCCGTCGGTGATCTTCCTCGACGAGCCGACCACGGGTCTGGACCCGTCCAAGCGCGAGGACATGTGGGGCGTCGTCCGCAGCCTCGTCGGCGACGGCTCGACCGTCCTGCTGACCACGCAGTACCTCGACGAGGCCGACGCGCTGGCCGACGAGATCACGGTCATCGACACGGGGCGGGTGATCGCGAACGACACGCCGGACGGGCTCAAGCGCGTCGTCGGCGGCCAGACGCTGACCGTGCGCCCCGCCGACCCCGACCGCCTCGACGACGTCACCGCGATCATCGCCGAGCTCGCGGGCCAGCGCGCCGACTCGCCCACGCGCGGCACGGTCAGCGTGCCCGTCGCGGGCGACGAGGTGCTCGGCGAGGCCGTGGCCCGGCTCTCCGCGGCCGGCATCGCGGTGACCGAGCTGTCGCTGCACCTGCCCAGCCTCGACGAGGTCTTCTCCACCCTCACCGGCCATACGGCCGGGCTCCAGGTCCCAGCATGAGCGCGATCGCGGCCAAGGCCGCCGCCACGTCGACCTCGGGCCACCCGCTGCGGCTCCTGCGCCACAGCCTCGTGCTGGCCAAGCGCAACCTGATCGGCGTCATGCGCAACCCCGAGGCGCTGCTCGACGTGACGCTGCAGCCGGTGATCTTCCTCGCGATGTTCACCTACATCTTCGGCGGCGCGCTCGCGCACGGCTCGCAGCACGACTACCTGCAGTACCTGCTCCCCGGCGTCCTCGCGCAGACGATCGCGTTCGGCGGGGCGGCGATCGGGGTGAACCTCAACACCGACATCGAGAAGGGCGTCTTCGACCGCTTCCGCAGCCTGCCGATCGCCCGCGCGGCCCCGCTGTTCGGCGCGGTGCTGGGCGACATCGTCCGCTACGCGGTCCTGTGCGCCGTGACGCTCGGCTTCGGCTACGTGCTCGGCTTCCGCGCGCAGACCGGCGCGCCCGAGGTCCTCGCCGCCTGCGCGATCGCGATCGCGTTCGCGCTCTGCCTGAGCTGGATCTCGGTGTTCGTCGGCATGGTCGCGCGCACGCCGGGCTCGGTGCAGGGCATCGTCCTGCTGGTGATGTTCCCGCTGACGTTCGGCTCCAGCACGTTCGTGCCCGTCGACACGCTGCCCGGCTGGCTGCAGTCCTTCACCGCGGTCAACCCGATCACGCACCTGATCGGCACGCTGCGCGGCCTCATGCTCGGCGGGCCTGTCCAGAGCCACCTGCTGTGGACGCTGGCGTGGATGGCGGGCCTGCTGGCCGTGTTCGTCCCGCTCGCGCTACGGGCTTACGGGCGCCGCGTGTGACGCCGCCGCTTCCAGCCGCGTGAGCGCATCCTCGCGCGACAGCGCCCGGCCGCGCGCGTACGCCGCGGCCCGGGCGCCGTCGTGGACGCGCCTGACCTCCGGGCTCGTGAAGTCGTCGGCGCCGCGCACGCTCGCGGCGGCGCCCAGCAGCTCGGCCGCCTCGTGCGGCCGCCCGCGCGCGATCGCGACGGCGCAGGCGGCGACGCCGGCGAACGCGACGATCGGCATGTCGCGCGTGGCGACCGCCGCGCTGTGGGCCGCGGCGAGCCGGCGCTCGGCGGCGTCGAGCTCGCCGCACTCGGCCTCGACGATCGCCGTCAGCGCCTCGATCAGCGCGTGGCCATGGCCCTGCTCGGGCATCGACGGGCCGCGGCGCTCGAGCCGCTCGCGCGCGTCGGCGAGCTCGGCCCGGGCGCCCTCGACGTCCCCGGCCACCAACTCGATGCGGACCACCATGGCCTGCACGAACGCGGTGTCGTCGCTGCCCAGCTCGAGCCGGGACCGCGCCCGCAGCGCGCGTTCGCGCGCGGCGTCGACATCGCCCTGGCGCAACAGGATGTCGGCCATGCGGGCGTCGACCATCCCGGCGCCGGTCGCCGGATCGAGGCCCTCGAGCCGCTGCTCGGCCTCCGTCAGCGTCCGCCGCGCGCCGTCGAGCTCGCCCGCCAGCATCAGCCGCCCGGACTCGAGGAACAGGGCCATCGAGAGGCCCCACGCGTCGCCGACCTCCGCGAACGCCTCGCGCGCGGCGGCGAGCGCGGTTGCCATCGACGCGACGTCGCCGTCGTTCTCGCCGCGGGCGGCGTGCAGCAGGTGCAGCGCCGCGTGGACCCACGGGTCGGGATGCGCGGCGGCCGCCGCCTCGGCCTCGCTGCGGCGCTCCTCGTCCTCGCAGAACATCCACAGCACCGGCTTGGCGATCGCCAGCAGCGGGCGCTCGCCGGCGTCGATCGGATCGACCTGCGCGGCGATCGTCTCCATGCGCCTGCGCAGCTCGCCGGAGTCGCTCGCGTCCTTCATCCCCTCGAACGCGCGGATGCCGCTCGCGATCGCGCGGTCGGCGGGATCGGCCTCGCCGTCGACCGCGAGCGCGAAGTCCAGCCACGCGGTCGCCTCGTTCTGGCTGCCCGACAGCAGCCAGAACCACAGCAGCGTGACCGCGAGACGCAGCGCGCCGCGCGCGTCGCCGCTGTCGCCGAGGTGGCGCAGCGCCGCGAGGATGTTCTCGCGCTCGTCCTGCATGCGCGCGAACCACGCCTTCTGGCCGGGCCGGCGCAGGTGCGGCTCGGCGGTCGCGGCGAGCTGGGAGAAGTAGCGCGCGTGGGCGGCGCGCGTGGACTCCAGCTCGCCCGCCTCGCCGAGCTTCTCGAGCCCGTACTCGCGGATCGTCTCGAGCATCCGGTAGCGCATCGGGACGCCGCCCCCGACCATCTGCAGCAGCGAGCGGTCGACCAGCGCGGCGAGGCCGTCGAAGTCGCCGCCGACGGCGGCGGCGCTCTCGACCGTCGCGCCGGCGCCGAAGACGGCGAGCCGGCGCGCGAGCCGCCGCTCGTCCTCGCTCAGCAGCTCCCAGCTCCAGTCGACGACGGCGCGCAGCGTGCGGTGGCGCGGAAGCGCGGTCCGGCTGCCGCCGGTGAGCAGCCGGAAGCGGTCGTCGAGGCGCTCGGCCAGCTCGCCGAGCGGGAGCGAGCGCAGCCGCGCGGCGGCGAGCTCCAGCGCCAGCGGCAGGCCGTCGAGCCGGCGGCAGATCTCGACCACGGAGGCGACCGTCGCACCGTCGACGGCGAAGCCGGGCTGCGCCGCCGCGGCGCGGTCGGCGAACAGCTCCACCGCGGGATGCGCGATCGCCTCCTCGGCGCTCGCGCCGGAGGCGGGGAGGCCCAGCGGCGGGACCGGCGCGAGGCTCTCGCCGGCGATCGCGAGCGCCTCGCGGCTGGTGGCGACGATCCGCAGCCGCGGGCAGGCGCCCAGCAGCCGGTCCGCCAGTTCGGCGACGGCGGCGATCAGGTGCTCGCAGTTGTCGAGCACGAGGATCGCCTCGCGCTCGCCGAGCACGTCGAGCAGCCGTGCGAGCCCGTCGCGGGCGGCGAGCGGGCGGTCGCTCAGCGCGGCGTCGCGCAGGCCGAGCGAGCCGAGCACGGCCGGCACGACCTCGACGTCGGCGGTCACCGGCGCGAGCTCGACCATCCACACGCCGTCGGCGACGCGGTCGACCCAGCCCGCCACGGCCTCGCGCGCGAGCCGCGTCTTGCCGGCGCCGCCCGGGCCGACCAGCGTGACCAGCCGGCTGCGCCCGAGCAGCTCGCCGATCTGCTCGATCTCGCGCTCGCGCCCGACGAAGCTCGTCACCGGCGCGGGCAGGTTGCTGCGGGCGGCGGACTTCGGCGGCGCCGCGGGCGCGGGCTCGCCGCGCAGCACCGCGAGGTGGGCGGCCTGCAGCTCCGGCGAGGGCGGCACGCCGAGCTCGTCGGCCAGGCGCATGCGCACGCGCTCGTACGCGGCCAGCGCGTCGGCCTGGCGCCCGCCGGCGTACAGCGCGGCGAGCAGCTGCGCGGCGAGGCGCTCGTTCAGCGGCTGCTCGGAGGTCAGCGTCTCGAGCTCGCCGACGAGCCGGTCGCCGGCGCCGAGCGCGAGGTCGGCGGCGATCCGGTCCGTGAGCGCGCTCACGCGCAGGTCGTCGAGCCGGGCGGCGGCGGCCGCGGCGAAGCGGTAGTCGGCGAGGTCGGCCAGCGCGGGTCCGCGCCACAGCGCCAGCGCCTCGCGCAGCACGCGCGCGGCGCGCTCGGGGTCGCCGCCGGCCAGCGCGGCGCTGCCTTCGGCCGCGAGCCGCTCGAAGCGGTCCGCGTCGACCTCGACCGCGAGCCGGTAGCCGCCCGGCGCCGGGGCGACGAGCTCGGCGTCGCCGAGGCTCCGCCGCAGCCGCGAGATGAGCGACTGCAGCGCGTGCACGTGATCGGCCGGGAGATCGTCCTCCCACACGGCGTCCACCAGCCGGCCCGTCGTCACGGGGCGCCCGGCGTCGAGCGCGAGGCGCGCCAGCAGCGCGCGCAGGCGGCCGCCGCCGACGGTCACGCGCTGCCCGCCCGACTCCACCTCCAGCGGTCCGAGGAGACCGACGATCATCGCCTCAACTGTGGCAGGCTCCCCCGCGTGGCAAGGCCAGGACGGCGACCCGGCTCGACGCGGACGCGCGAGGCGATCCTGACCGCCGCGCGCGAGCGCTTCGCGCGGCTCGGCTACGACCGCACGACGATCCGCGCGATCGCCGCCGATGCGGAAGTCGATCCCGGCCTGGTGATGCACTTCTTCGCGAGCAAGGAGCTCGTCTTCGCGGCCGTGATGGAGCTGCCGCCCGACGTCGAGCGCGCGCTCGACGGCGTGCTGGAAGGCGACGCGGACAGCATCGGCGAGCGGCTCGTGCGGACGTTCCTGGACGTCTGGGAGGACCCCGAGACCGGGCCGGCGATGGCCGGCCTGCTGCGCTCCGCGGCGTCCTACGACGCGGCCGCCGAGCGCTTCGGCGAGATCTTCGGCGAGCGCATGACCGGCCGGCTGGAGAGCGCGGCGACCGGGCCGGACGCGGATCTGCGCTCGGCGCTCGTGGGCTCGCAGCTCGTCGGGCTCGCGCTGACGCGCTACGTGACGCGCGTCGAGCCGCTCGCCTCGGCGGGGCGCGAGGCGGTCGTCGCCGCCGTCGCGCCCACGCTCCAGCGCTACTTCACCGGCGCCATCTCCTGAGCCTCCGCGCGCCGGAAGCGCCCCGTCGGCTCCGCCGCCGAGCCGCGCGTGATCGCGCTCACGACCACGGTCACGACGAGGTTGACGACGAGCGCCACGATCGCCAGGTTGAGCTGCCCGAGGAACGACGGCAGCCCGCCGATGAACGAGTCCACCGTCGACGACGTCTCGGGCGTCGCGCCGGCGAACGACATCGCGGCGACCATCCCGACGCCGGCCACGATCCCCGCCATCGCGCCCTGCTTGGTCACGCGGCCGGGCGCGGCGAGCGCCATCACCAGCGACGGGAACAGCTGCGTGACGAGCGCGTAGCCGAGCAGCAGCAGCGTCACCAGCGTCTGCCCGCCGGCGAACACGAACGCGACGCCGCCGAGCGCGATCACGGGCACCATCAGCTTCGTCAGCCGCGACGTGCTCGCGTCGGTCATCTCCGGGTTCAGCCCGCGCACGATGTTCTTAGCCACCGTCGTCGCCGAGGCGATCAGCAGCATCGAGCCCGGCACGAGCGCGCACATGACGCCCGCGGAGCCGATCACGCCGACGAACCACTGCGGGAAGGCGTCCTTGGCGACCGACAACAGCGCCAGGTCGGAGTCGCCGAGCTTGGGCACCTTCAGCAGCGCGGCGAAGCCGACGAAGAACACGAACGCGATCAGCAGCTGGTAGAGCGGCATGAAGGCGGCGTTGCGACGGAACACGTTCTCGTCCTTGGCCGACAGCGCCGACCCGAACGTGTGCGGCCACATGTAGAAGCCGAGCGCCGTCAGCAGCACCGTCGAGGAGAACCACACCGGCGTCAGCTGGTCGCCCCTGAGCGCCGTGAAGCCGGGCTTGGCCGCCTCGACCTGGTGGAACATCGAGCCGATCGACCCGAAGTAGTGGATCGGCAGGTAGAGCCCGATGAACACGACGACGCTGAGCGTCAGCACGTCCTTCAGCGCCGCCGACCACGCCGAGCCGCGGATGCCCGCCGCCGCGACGTAGACCGACAGCGCGAACGCGCCGATCCAGACCGCCGCCGTCGAGGAGATCTTCCCGTAGGAGGTCTGCGAGACGATGATCCCGAGCCCCTTCAGCTGCAGCGCGAGGTAGGGGATCATCGCCCCCACGGCGACGACGGAGACGAGCACGCCGAGCGCGCGCGAGGCGTAGGCGCTCGTGAACACGTCGGCCTGCGAGACGAGCTTGCGCGGCGTCGCGTAGCGCCACACCGCGGGCAGCAGGTAGTACGAGAGCACGTACGCGAGCGTGCCGTAGCCGAGGATGTAGTACGCCGCGCCGCCGGAGCCGTACGCGAAGCCGGCGCCGCCGAGGAACGTGAACGTCGAGTAGATCTCCCCGGCCATCAGCAGGAAGACGAAGATCGTCCCGAACCCGCGGCCGCCGACGCTCCACTGCTCGAGGTCCATGTCGTGTCCGCGCCGCGAGCGCAGCGCCAGCCCGATGGCCAGCGCGACGAACGCGACGATGATCGCCAGCGCGACGTTCATCGCCGGTCGAGGCGGTAGACGAGCGCCATGATCAGCGCCGTCAGGACCACCCAGAGCGTGACCCAGAACAGCGCGAACGGGAGGCCGAGAACGAACGGCTCGGCCTTGTTGGCGAAGAAGATGCCGCCGAGGATGCCGAGGAACGGCAACGCCGACAGCGCGTGCGTGAGCTTCATGTCAACTCCTGGAGGGCTCGCAGGGCGACCTGGACGTGGAGCCGCGTGCCGGTCGCGAGCGCCCGCTCGTCGATCCGGAAGCGCGGGTGGTGGTGGGGGTACTCGCCGCCCGCGCCGATGAACGCGTAGCAGCCGGGGGCGTGCTGGAGGAAGGCCGAGAAGTCGTCGCCGCCCATGATCGGGTCGAGCTCGGCGAGCTCGTCGCCGATCACCCCCCGCACGAGCTCGGTGGCGCGGTCGTCGTTGACGACGGGTAGGTAGCCGAACGTGTAGTCGAGCTCGCACGTCGCGCCGTGGGCGGCGCAGACGCCCTGCGCGACCTGCTCGATCAGCTCCGGCAGCCGCTCGCGCACGCCGGCGTCGAACGAGCGCGTGGTGCCGGTCAGCACGGTCTGGCCGGGGATCACGTTCGGCGCGTCGCCGGCGTGGAAGCTGCCGACGGTGACGACCGCGGGCTCGAGCGGGTCGATCCGGCGCGCGACGACGTGCTGCAGGTCGGTCACCACGGCGGCGGCCGCCGCGATCGTGTCGTCGGCCGTGTGGGGGAGGCCCGCGTGCCCGCCGCGGCCGTTGATCGTGAGCGTGAAGAAGTCCGCCGCGGCCATGAACGGGCCGGGGCGGGCGACGACCTTGCCGTACGCCAGCGGCGTCCACAGGTGGCAGCCGTAGATCAGGTCGACGCCGTCCATCACGCCGGCCGCGACCATGTCGCGCGCGCCGCCGGGCGCGAGCTCCTCGGCGTGCTGGAACAGGAAGCGGACCTCGCCGCCGTGCAGCTCGGCCTCGCACAGCTCCAGCGCCGCGCCGAGCAGCATCGCGGTGTGCCCGTCGTGCCCGCAGGCGTGCATCAGGCCGGGCCGCTCGGAGGCGAAGTCGACGCCGCTCTCCTCGGCGATCGGCAGCGCGTCGATGTCGGCCCGCAGCGCCACCACGGGGCCGGGATCGCCGGTCGCCAGGCGCGCCAGCACGCTCGTCGCGGTCGGGCGCTCGACGGTCAGGCCGCCGAACGACTCGAGCGTCTCGGCCACGAAGCGCGCGGTCTCGTGCTCCTCGAAGCTCGGCTCAGGGTTGCGGTGCAGGTGGCGCCGCCACGCCACGACCTGGTCCTCGACCCCCACGGGCTCCGGGTACCCGCCGCTCAGCCCGCGTACTCGGCGCGATCGACCGCGTCGGTCATCTCGCCGAGCAGGCCGAGCTCCTGCACGGAGCGCATCGCCGCCGCGCAGCGGGCGCGGTCGGCGAGCAGGTACCAGGCGCCGGACGCGGTGTAGTGCCAGGCGTACGGGAACTCCGTGCGCGGGTCCTGCGCGATCAGCAGCGCCTCGTGGCCGTCGAGCGGCTCGCACACGGCGGCCAGCAGGCCGCCGCCGAGCGCGCCCATGCCGAGGCCGCCCTCGCTGACGGCGGTGTGGAACGCGGCCGGGGTGGCGGAGGCCGTCACGTCGCGCCGCTGGGCGCCGGCGAGCGCCTCCCAGATGTCGGCGAACGCGTGGTCGTCGCTCGTCGCGCCGTACGCGACGCGCTCCTGCACCACGACCCAGGCGGCGCTCTCGGCCGGCATCCGCACGACCAGCAGCGCCGGGTCGAACTCCCAGGCGCGCATCATCATCCGGAACAGCACGCCGGTGCGCGTCTGCACCGTCGCGCCGACGGCGTGGCCGGGCAGCCACGGGTCCGGCGCGGGCTCCTCGACGCCCGCCGGCTCGGCGATCCGCTCGCGCTCGGTCCCGGACGCGCTCGTCAGCACGGCGGGCCAGCGCGGCTCGTCGAGCCCGATCGCGCTCAGCTCGGCGCCGGCCTCCGGCGCGTCCTCGTGGCGCGCGAGCGCGACGCCGGGGTCGGACGCGAGCGCGCGCAGGTACTGCAGCGTGACGGCCGCCATCTCGACCTGGGCGCGCTGCGCCTGCGCCAGCGGCGAGTGGTCGGCGGAGGCGAAGCGCGTGTCGACGTAGCCCTCGCCGACCAGCATGTCGGCGATCATCGGCCCGAACGCGAACGCGTCCGCCGCGCCGAACGCGATCCGCCCGACGGGCGTGAAGCGCTCGAGCGCGTGGCGGTCGTCGCCGCGGCCGCCGTAAGAGGTGATCGAGAGCAGCCCCTGCTCCTGCCAGCACAACGCCGCGATCACCGTGTAGTCGTCGCTCGCGGGAACGCCGTCGTTGGTCTCGGAGGCGTAGTCGAGGAACACGACGGGCTTGGGCAGCACGGCGCCGAGGCCGATCCGCAGCGCCTCGCGGCGGCTGACGGTGCTCAGCCGCGGGCCGACGGCGGGGACGTCGACCTCGACGACCCAGGCCTGCTCGAGCAGCGTCAGCAGGCGCGCCGCGTTGACGCCGCGCAGGCGCGCGACCGCCTCCTCGGGGGTCTCGTACGGGCCGACGGCGCGCTCGACAGCGCCGGTGCCGGCGTCGCGCGTGGCGAGGAACAGGTCGCGGAAGGAGTTCCTGCCCGCCCACAGCGGCGGCCGCAGGGCCCGCAGCTGCTCGATCACGGCGCTGCGGTCGGGGATGTTCATCGGGCGCGGACGCGCACGACGACGTGCGCTGCGCGCGCCGGCGGCGTGAGCGAGAGGAAGTCGCGCACGGCGCCCGCCTCCCCGCAGAACGGGCACGCGATCCGCGCGCCGACCGAGAGCGGCTCGCCGCCGGGGAAGACCGGCGCGTCGCACTCCGGGCAGGCGAGCGTGCCGGCCGCGAGCTGCGACGTGCGGCCCAGGCGGATCTCGCGCCGCGGCGCGACGGTGTCCCGGCGCGCGGCATCCGAGCCGTCGAAGCGCCGGTCGAACATCACCCCGTTGAGTCTAGGCGGCCTGCAGCGCGATCTCGCGCGCGGCGCGCGACCACGGGTCCGCCGCGAGCGCGCGGATCGCGTGCGTGAGCGCATCCCCGCCGTGCGCGAGCGCCAGCTCGCGGCGCGCGTCCTCGCGGTCGGCGGCGGTGACCGCGACGAGCGGCGTGAACGGCGAGTCGGCGACCTTCTGGAGCTCGCCGGCGAACGCCTCGAACGCCTCCCAGGCGGCCCACGTGCCGTCGCCGGGGCCGACCCGGCGCAGGAACCAGCGCTGCAGCGCCAGCGCCTGGCGCAGCTGCTGCTCGCGCTTGGTGCCGGCGCTGCCGAGCCCCATGTTGGCGCCGTGGAAGCGATATAGCGTGCGCGGCTCGGGCAGGTAGACGACCTTGCTCTCCTGCATCGCGCGGACGGCGAAGTACCAGTCGGTGAACGCGATCTCGGCGGGGAGCGGGCACCAGCGGCGCGCGAGCTCCGCGCGCACGAGGATCGAGGACGACGTCGCCACGTTGCCGGAGAGCCACTGCGCGAGCGTCTCAGGCGGGCCCGCCTTGCCCAGCCACGACGGGTCCAGCTCGCGCCCGCCGGCGTCGATCACGGTCATGTCGCCGTAGACCAGGCCGGCGTCGCCGAGCGCGGTGACCTGGCGGCGGATCTTGTCGGCCGGCCACGCGTCGTCGCCGTCGAGCAGCGCCATCAGCTCGCCCTCCGCCTCGGCGACGGCGCGGTTGCTGGCCGCGATGTAGCCGCCGTTGGGCTGGCGCACGACGCGCAGGCGGTCGCCGGCGCGGGCGGCCAGCTCGCGGGCGGTGCCGTCGGTTGATCCGTCGTCGACCACGAGGACGTCGAGCGGGCCGGCGTAGTCCTGCGCGAGCGCGCTGTCGACGGCCTCGCCGATGAAGCGCTCGCAGTTGTAGGCGGTGATGATCGCCGTGACGCGGGGGAGGGTCACTGGTTGCGCTCCCAGGCCGCGTCGAGCGCTGCGTGCACGGCGACGTCCCACGGGTCGGCGGCGAGCGCGCGGACCGTGGCGGCGAACGCCTCGGCGGGGTCGTCGTGGGTGACGGCGAGCTCCGCGCGGGCGCGCTCGCGGTCGGCGTCGGTCACGTCCACGACGGTCGCGAACGGGCTGCCCAGATGCGCGAGCGCCTCGGTGACGTTGCGCTCGAACGCGTTCCACGCGAGCGCGAGCTCGAGCGGCGACGCGTCGGCGGTCGTCACCCCGGCGAGGAAGTGGCGCTGCGTCGCCGCGCGGCGGACGTGTGCGTGCCCGAGCGTCGGGCCTTCGGTGCCGAGGCCGAGGTTGTTGTCGTGGCTGCGGTAGTGCGTGCGCGGCTCCGGCAGGTAGGCGATCGTGCCGGCGCGCGCGGCGGAGATCGCCAGCCACCAGTCGGCGCAGCGCAGGTGCGGCGGCGTCGGCCCGAGCCGGCGCGAGAGATCGGAGCGCAGCAGGATCGAGGACTGCGTCGCGGGATTGGCGGCGAGCATCGCGCCGAAGCAGCCGCGGCCGGACGGCGGGACGCCGTCCCAGACGAGCTGCAGCCACGAGTCGCTGAGGACCTCGCCGCCGGAGTCGACCACGGTCATGTCGCCGTAGATCATCCCGGCGTCGCCGAGCGCTTCGAGCTGGCGCGACAGCTTGTCGGCCGGCCAGCGGTCGTCGGCGTCGAGCAACGCCAGGAACTCGCCGCGCGCGGCCTGGCGGGCGGTGTTCACGGCGCCGGCGGTGCCTGCGTTGGCCTGCCGGATCACGCGCGCGCCGTGCGCCGCGGCGATCTCGGCGCTGGCGTCGGCCGAGCCGTCGTCGACGACGATCAGCTCGAGCGGGGGATGCTCCTGCGCGAGCGCGCTCTCGAGCGCCTCGGCGAGATACGCCTCGCCGTCGCGGACGGGAACGAGCACGCTGACCGTGGACAGGGACATCTCCTCCTGTCATCGGCCCGGACGCCCTGGAAATCCACTGTTTATGAGGGCGGGTTCATGAGCCATCGGATGTATCGTCTGCCGCGAGGTGGATCCGGTGCCCGCCGGCGATGTCCTCAGTCGGCTTCACGGTGCCGGTGGACGCGCATCCCGCGGGCGCCGGCCCGACCGGCGCCGAGCAGCTGGCGGGCAACGTGTGGGAGTGGGTCTCCGACGTGTGCGACGACGGCTGGGGCGTCGTCCGCGGCGGCAGCTACCTCGACACCGAGCACGGCGTCGACGCGCGCCGCGAGCTCCCCGCCGATCCCGCGCGGGCGACGCCGAACACGGGCTTTCGCATCGTCATCGACGAGAGGAGAGACGCATGGACCCCCTGATGGAGGCGTTGCGGGAGGTCTACGACCCCTGCTGCGCGGACCGCGGCGTGTCGATCGTCGACATGGGGATCGTGGAGGACGTGCGCCGCGTCGGCGCGCACGTGGAGGTCGACATCGTCCCCACGACCGGGTGGTGCCCGTTCGTCGCCGGGATCTCGACGGCGATCCCGGACGCGCTGCGCGCGCTGCCGGGCGTGGAGACCGTCGACGTGCGGCTCGTGTGGGAGCCGTGCTGGACGCCGGACCGGCTCTCGGAGTCGGCCCGCGCGAAGTCGTCGATGCCGCTGGACGAGCTCGAGCCGCTGGGAAGGAGCGCCACATGAACAAGGTCGACGCGTTCGTCTTCGACTGCGTATGCCACATCTTCAACTTCGACCCGGCCAACGCGCTCGGCGGGCCGGGGCTGATGTTCGACGAGCACCTGTACGCGTTCCACCAGCTGCTCACGCGCGAGGGGGAGCCGATCCTGCCGCGCGAGGAGTTCATGAAGGAGTGGAGCGTCGACGGATCTACGACATGGTCATCGAGGGCTCCGACACCGACATGATCGTCGCGCAGCCGCTGCCGCTCACCGATCTCTTCCACGACGGGCTGAGCGACTGGCGCAAGTGCGCGGAGATGGCCCAGCGGCACCCTGACCGCGCGGTCTTCTGGGGCTCGGTGAACCCGCTCGAGGGCAAGAAGGCGCTGGATCTGATGGAGATCCAGGTCAAGGAGTTCGGCGCGAAGGCGTTCAAGTTCTACAACGTCCGCTACGACTACGGCCAGCCGTTCCCCTGGCGGATGGACGACCCCCGGATCGCGTTCCCGGTGTTCGAGAAGGCGCAGGAGCTGGGCGTGAACCTGATCGGCGTGCACAAGGGCGTGCGCTTGGGTCCGCAGCCGGTCGAGCACACGCGCACGTTCGACATGGACGGCGCCGCGGCGAACTTCGTCATCTTCCACGTCGGCCTGCCGTGGCTCGACGAGGTCCTGTGGCAGATCGTGCGCTTCGCGAACCTCTACGCGTCGATCGCGGCGACGGTCAACTTCATCGCCCGCCAGCCGCGCGTGTTCGCCGAGATGCTCGGGAAGATGCTCTGGTGGTGCGGCGAGGACAAGATCCTCTACGGAGGCGAGTCCCCGATCTGGCACCCGCAGTGGGCGCTGGAGGAGTTCTGGAACTCGGAGGACATCTCGACCAGGCGAAGCGAAAGATCCTCGGGGGCAATCTGGCCCGGTTGCACGGCATCGATGTCTCGGCGAAGGAACGTCAACTGCAGCAGTAAGGAGGGTGAGCGCCTTTCGCGCGTCTCATCCGCGAGAGTTTCGCCACAGCGAACGGTTCTCGGGCCGAAACGACCCTCGAAGGCCAGAATCGGGAGGGGGTGGGTGACGTTTGTTGCCCCACAGGACGGTTAAGTCACCCACCCCCCAGCGCGCATCGAACCCCGGAGCACCGCAAACGCTTGCGCGTACAGTCCGACTAAACGAAGACCGCGCGCGATGGACCGCGATCCCGTCGCGGCGATGACGGCGCGAGGCGACGGCGGAGACCGCGCGAGTCTGACCGCACACGCGATCCCGCCGCGGCGATGACGGCGCGAGGCGATGACGGAGACCGCGCGAATCTGACCGCACACGCGATCCCGCCGCGGCGATGACGGCGCGAGGCGATGACGGAGACCCGCGCGGTTGACCGCGCACTCCCTTACCTGTGGCAGTTCGCCGATCCCGTCGCGGCGATGACGGTGCGACCCGACGGCGGAGACCGCGCGATCCGACCGCGATCCCGCCCCGGCGCCAGCTAGCGCTCTTCACCCGCGAGCAGGTCCATCAAGAGCCCGTCGTGCCACCCGGACCCGCCGACGTCGCGCTCGTACGCGCGCATCACGCCGACCGGCCGGAACCCGACCTTCTCATACGCCCGGATCGCGGCGGTGTTCGCCACGGCCGGGTCGATCGTGATGCGGTGGTGGCCGCGCGCCAGCAGAAGCGCGACGACCAGACGAATCGCGTCAGGGCCGACGCCTCGGCCCCGGAAGGCCGGGTCGACGAAGAGGTCGATGCCGGCGGAGCGGTACTTCGGGTCGTCGTCCTCGGAGTACTGGATCATGCCGGCGACCGCGCCGTCCGCGACGATCGCGAAGCGGGTCAGGTCGGGGTCGTCGGCAAGCGGGAAGTCCTCATCAGGCTCGTCCCACCACGCAAAGACGTCCCGCGTCGCGCGGATCCGCAGCAGGTCCGCGACGTGCTCCTCGCCCAGCGGCTCCAACGCGATCACGTCCGCAAACGGTAACGCCGCCCTCTGGCGACCCCTACCTCGGCACACCGGGTACCGCCGTGGCCGGCCCAGCCGCCGCGTGGGACCTTGATGAGCATGAAGAACACGACTCCCACACGCGTCTTCGGCATCGTCGCCGGGTCGCTCAGCGCGCTGCTCGCGGTGGTGCTCCTGCTCGCGGGCGGAGGGCTGCTGTGGGCCGTGGACTCGCACACCGACGACG
This sequence comes from uncultured Solirubrobacteraceae bacterium, assembly GCA_963736505.1. Taxonomy (GTDB): domain Bacteria; phylum Actinomycetota; class Thermoleophilia; order Solirubrobacterales; family Solirubrobacteraceae; genus Solirubrobacter. The sequence continues at coordinate 173,534 of CAVTOZ010000008.1, read as the reverse complement.
CCGGCTACTTCACCACGTCGACGCACCAGTACAAGACGCCCACCCGCGCGCTCGCCACGCAGGACCTCGACGTCGGCGACGCCGTCTTCGGCTCCCACCGGCTGGCCGACCTGAAGGTCCGCCCGGACGGTGACGTCTTCATCGGCGTCGGCGACCGCGACAAGGTCGACGCGTACCTCGCCGGCGTCTCGCACGACGAGGTCTCAGACGTCGACTTCGACCCGTTCAAGCTCGACTACCGCCGCCGTGAGGGCGATCGCACCCCGGCCGCCCCCGCGAGCCAGGACTTCTGGGTCGCCAGCGCGACCGGCGGCAAGCCGCTGTCCTGGCCCGTCCACAAGGGCCACTGGTCGGTCGTCGTGATGAACGCGGACGCCTCGCCGGGCGTCGACGTCGGCGCCCGCGTCGAGGTGAAGGTCCCGTTCCTGCACAAGCTCGCGATCGGCCTCCTGCTCGGCGGAGGCGCGCTCGCCCTGCTCGGCGGTGGGCTGCTGACGCTCGCGGCTAGGAGCCGGGTCGCCACACCCGCATGATGTCGCGCATCGAGATGATGCCCTGCAGCTGACCGTCGACGATCACGACGAGATGCCGGAAGCCGCCGCGCGCCATCGCGTCGGCGGCCTCCTGAAGATCCCAGTCCGCGTCCGCGAAGACGGCGTTGGCCGTCAGGTGGTCGGAGACGAGCTCGGTGTCCGGGTTCTGGCCGGCGCCGAGCGAGCGCACCAGGTCGCGCTCGGTGACGATCCCCGGCCCGGGCTGCTCGGGATCCATGATCACGACCGCGCCCACGGTGTGGTCGGTCATGAAGCGCGCCGCCTCACGGAGCGTGCGCCCCGGCTCGTACGTGAGCACGTTCTCGGTCATCGCGTCTCGCACCCTCACGGCCCAGCAACCTCCTCGTGACGTTCGGCACGAGGATACGCCCTCGCGCCGACGGAGGGAACGCCGGAACAGCCGCTCCGGGCAGGCGTCTTCCCGGAGACCATGAGACGCCCGACGACACTTGCCTCCCTGCTCCTGGTCGCCGCGGCGACCATCGTCCTCACGCTCCCGAACGCCGCCCGCGCCAACACGTTCTGCGTCCACGCGGGCGTGTGCCTGGCCGAGCAGGCCCAGCCCGACCTGCAGGCCGCGCTCGACGCCGCCGCCAAGACCTTCGGCGCCGACACGATCCTGCTCGGCGACACCGGCGCCCCGCAGACCGGGCCGTTCGTCTACCCGAAGGGCAAGATCGAGGCGGGAACACCGTCGCGATCCAGGCGTTCGGGCCTGGGCGCCCGATGCTCACCGCGGCCGCGGGGGACACGGTGCTCCAGCTCGCGAACGGCTCGCTCGAGGGGGTTGACGTGCGGCTGCCCAGCGCCGCCGCCGGCACCGGGATCGAGGCCGCCTCGGCGCAGCTGCGCGACGTGCGCGTGAGCGGACCCGGCGACGCCGGCGGCGCGACCGGCATCGACGCGCTCGGCAACATCGCGCTGGACGGCGTCACGGTCAGCGGCACGGGCACCACCGGCGTGACCGCGCGCGACCTCGCGTTCGACGCCGACGACCTGCGCACCGACCGCGTCGCGACCGGCCTCGACGTCGGCGACAACGCCCAGGTCCACGTCACGGGCGCGCGCCTGCGGGCGCGCGACGCCGCCGTCTCGACGCGCGGCACGACCTTCGTCACGCGCAGCCTGCTGGAGACGACCGGCGCGAACGCGGTCGGCGTCGACACCCGCGGCGGCGGCCTCACGCTCGACCACGACACCGTCGCGGGTGCCGGCGAGGCGGCCCTCGACGTCCATCTCGTCGACCTCGACGGGCGCGCCAACATCTCCGCCGTGGCGTTGGCCGGCCACGCGCGCGGGATCCGGCGCGACACGTCCGAGACCGGCGGGAGCTATCCGATCGCGATTCGCGACAGCGTCTGGGATACGTCACGCGACGTCCGCGAGCCTGGCGACTTCACCGAGTCCGGCAACGCGCACGTCGCGCCCGCGCTGACCGCCGACCTGCACCCGCGCGGCTCATCCGCGCAGGTCGACCGCGATTCGAGGTCCGACGGGCGCTACGTCGATCTCGACGGCATCGCCGCGCTCGGCCGCGCCGACGCGGGCGCGTTCGAGTACCGCCGCCGCGCGCCTTCGATCGACGCCGCCGACGTGCCCGCGGCCGGCATCGGCGGCGCCGCGCTGAGCTTCGCCGTGACCGCGTCGGACGCGGACGGCGTCGACCTGCAGGCGGTCTGGACGTTCGGCGACGGCGCGATCGGCACCGGCGCGCGGACCGCGCACGCCTACGCCGCGCCCGGGATCTACACGGTGGCGCTGCGCGTCAGCGACGAGGCCGGCCTCACCGCCACGCGCTCGTTCACCGTCGCCGTGGCGAGCACGCCGGCGCCCGCCACCGTCCCCGCCCCGCCCGCGGTCACGCCTCCGGCGCCCGATCGCGTCGTCCCGAAGCTCACCGCGCTGAAGCTCACGAGCGCGCGAGGGAAGGCGAAGCTGCGCTTCGTCCTGACCGAGCCGGCGACCGTCCGGATCGCGGTCGCGCACCGCGCCGCGATCGTGCGCCGGTTCGTCGCCGGCGCGCATGCGCTCACGCTGCGCGCGCCGGGCCGCGCGAAGCTGACGATCACCGCCACCGACGCCGCGGGCAACCGCTCGGCGCCGCGCAGCCTCAAGGCGCGGTCGTGACCCGCGCGCGCAGCGCGAGCGCGAGCGCGGCGACGACCGCGAGGCCGAGCGCGCCGTACGTGAGGACGTGCGTCGCCGACGCGAAGGAGCGGTGGAACGCGTAGCCGGCGAGCGTGTAGGCGGACGCCCACACCGCGGTGCCGAGGATCGACCACGGCAGGAACGCGCGCGTGCGCAGCCCGGACGCGCCGGCGAGGAAGGGCGAGACGGCGCGTACGAGCCCGATGAAGCGGCCGATCAGGATCGCCTTCGCCCCGTGGCGCGCGTAGAAGCGGTCGACGCGCTCCAGCCGCGGGGGCGTGACGCCGAGCGACGGGCCGCGTGCGAGCAGGAAGCGCCGGCCCAGCCGGCGGCCGAGCAGCAGCGACGCGTAGTCGCCGAGCGCGGCCCCGGCCCACGCGACCAGCAGCACGAGCGCGAGCGAGATCTCGCCCTGGGCGGCGACGACGCCGCCGAGCACGATCGCGGTCTCGCCCGGCGCGACGAGCCCGACGAACGCGCCCGTCTCCAGGAACGCGAGCCCGCCGACGAGCACGTACGTCCAGGCGCCCAGCGTGTCGGCGAGGTCGGTCAGCACGTGCTCGAGGTTCGGCATCTCGACGGTGCCGGTCGCGATCAGCACGAGCGCGATCAGGGAGGCCGCGGCGGCGAGGAGGAGAGCTTGCCGCCGCGTCATGGCCTGAGTATCCGAACCCCTGCGCGCGGTCACCAGCGGGGTGCCGCCCCAGCCAGGGTGGGGGAAGCTCTACCCCAGGGTTCACCAAGGGTCATCCCCAATGGTGCGAGGGCCGCCGGCACGGCACGCTGACGCCATGAACCCAGACATCCGCACCCTGACCCGCTCGTCCACCGACCGCAAGCTCTCCGGCGTCGCCGGCGGCCTCGGCGAGTACTTCGGCGTCGACCCGATCCTGTTCCGCATCGGCTTCGCCGTCGCGACGCTCGCCAGCGGCGCCGGCGCGCTCGCCTATCTGTTCCTGCTCGCGTTCGTCAAGTCCGACGACGCGACCGGCAGCCCCGCGTCGCCGCTGCCGGCATGACCGTCAGAGCTCGTCGGCGAGCTCGGCCACGGATTCGACGATCCTTGAGGCGCGGTAGGGAAAGCGCTCCGCCTCCGCCTGAGTCGCCACGCCCGTGAGCACGAGGATCGTCTCCAGCCCGGCCTCCAGGCCCGCCACGATGTCGGTGTCCATCCGGTCGCCGATCATCGCGGTGGTCTCCGAGTGCGCGTCGATCGCGTTCAGCGCCGAGCGCATCATCAGCGGGTTCGGCTTGCCGACGAAGTACGGCTGCACGCCCGTCGCGTGCGAGATCAGCGCCGCGACCGAGCCCGTGGCGGGCACGGGCCCGTCCGGGGTCGGGCCCGTCGGATCCGGGTTCGTGGCGATGAAGCGCGCGCCGTTGACGATCAGCCGGATCGCGAGCGTGATGCGCTCGAGCGAGTACGTGCGCGTCTCGCCGAGCACGACGTAGTCCGGCGCGCGCTCGGTCAGCGTGTAGCCGGCCTGGTGCAGCGCCGTCGTCAGCCCGGCCTCGCCGATCACGAACGCCGAGCCGCCCGGGCGCTGCTCCTCGAGGAAGCGCGCGGTCGCCAGCGCCGACGTCCAGATCGCGGTCTCGGGCACGTCGAGCCCGCTGGCCGCCAGCCGCGCCGACAGGTCGCGGCGCGTGTAGATCGAGTTGTTGGTGAGCACCAGGAACGGCGTCCCCGTGTCGCGCAGGCGCGCGAGGAAGCGGTCGGCGCCCGGCACGGCGGCCTCCTCGTGCACGAGCACGCCGTCCATGTCCATCAGCCACGATCGGATCTCGCGTCGAGTCATCCCGGGAAAGCGTACGAGAGCGACCGTAGACTTGAGCGATGAGCAAGTCGGACGGCAATTCGGAGTCACCGGTCAACGCTTCGCTCCGGCGCGACCGCATGCTCGCCGTCATCCGCGAGCGCGACTTCGTGCGCGTGGCCGACCTGAGCGAGCGCTTCAGCATCTCAGAGGTGACCGTTCGCAGCGATCTCGACGCGCTCGCGTCGCGTGGCGAGGTCCACCGCATCCGCGGCGGCGCGATCCCGCGCACGCTGCCGGACAAGGAGCGCCCGTTCGAGGAGTCCGAGACGAGCTTCGCCGACGAGAAGGTCGCGATCGGCCGCGCGGCGGCCGCGCTCGTGCGCGACGCCGAGACGCTGCTGATGGACGTCGGCACGACCAGCGCCGCCGCGGCGCGCGCGCTGGCCCAGCGCGACGACCTGCGCAACGTCGTCGTGTTCACCAACGGGCTGAAGACCGCGTTGGAGCTGGAGGCCGCGGCGCCGCGCGTGTCGGTCGTGATCCTCGGCGGGACGCTGCGCCCGCTGCAGCACTCGCTGGTCGAGCCGATGGCGTCGCTGATCCTCGAGCAGATCAACGTCCACACGCTGATCCTCGGCTGCAACGGGGTCGACCCGGTCGGCGGCGTGACGAACGTCAACCTGCCCGAGGCCGAGGTCAAGAAGCGGATGCTGAAGGCCGCCCAGCGCGTCGTCGTGCTCGCCGACGGCTCGAAGATCGGCCGCACCGAGCTCGCGCACCTGTGCCCGATCGAGCGCGTGGACCTGCTGATCACCGGCGAGTCCGCCGACGCCGAGGTCGTCGAGCAGCTGCGCAACCGCGACTGCGAGGTCCGCATCGTCTCCTGACGGCGCTTCGCTCGGGATCCTGTACTTACGAACGCGAAAGGCGACTTGCGTTCTCAATACACTGCGCCGATGGTCGACACCTACAGCGATCGCGAGGCGCTGGTCCTGCGCCGCGATCGCATGCTCGCCCTGATCCGGGAGCGGGACTTCGTGCGCGTGGGGGAGCTGAGCGAGCGCTTCGGGATCTCCGAAGTGACCGTGCGCAGCGATCTCGACGCGCTCGCCTCGCGCGGCGAGGTGCAGCGGATCCGCGGCGGCGCGATCCCGCGCTCGCCGGCGGACAAGGAGCGCCCGTTCGAGGAGTCCGAGACGTCGCACGCCGACGAGAAGCTCGCCATCGGCCGCGCCGCCGCCGCGCTCGTGCGCGACGGCGAGACCGTGCTGATGGACGTGGGGACCACGACCGCCGCGGCCGCGCGGGCGCTCGTCGCGCGCACGGATCTGCGCGACGTGGTCGTGTTCACGAACGGGCTGAAGACCGCCCTGGAGCTGGAGGCGGCGGCGCCGCGCGTGTCGGTCGTGATCCTCGGCGGGACGCTGCGCCCGCTGCAGCATTCGCTGGTCGAGCCGATGGCCACCTTGATCCTCGAGCAGATCACGGTGCACACGCTGATCCTCGGCTGCAACGGCGTCGATCCCGCGGGCGGCGTGACGAACGTCAACCTGCCCGAGGCGGAGGTCAAGCGCCGCATGCTCAAGGCCGCCCAGCGGGTGGTCGTGCTGGCGGACGGCTCGAAGATCGGCCGCACCGAGCTCGCGCTGCTGTGCCCGGTCGATCGCGTCGACCTGCTGCTGACGGGCCAGTCAGCGGACCGCGAAGTGGTGGAACGCCTTCGCGAGCGCGACTGCGACGTGCGCATCGTCTAGCCGGCTGTCGACTTCGAAGGCCTTTCCTTCGAAGTCGAAACCATGTATAACCGCCTCCAGTACAACCGGAGGGGAGAGCTCGGGTGTTGAGGAAGCACGCACGGATGGCCGTGCCCGCAGTCGTACTCGCGTTGGCAGCGTTCGCTCCGGCAGCACGCGCGGAATCGCAGAACTTCGACTTCGGGTGGAAGTTCGCCCTGGTCAATCCGACGGACATCACGGATCCGTCGGGGACGTACAACCCCGTGGGCGCCAACATGAACGCCGCGGGCACGACCTACGACGACTCGTCGTGGCGCTCGATCGACGTGCCGCACGACTGGAGCATCGAGCTCAACCCGACCACGAGCGGGACGCAGGCCGGCACCGGCTACCTGCAGGGCGGCCTGGGCTGGTACCGCAAGACCTTCACGCTTCCCGCCTCGGCGGCGGGCAAGCGGATCGCCGTCGACTTCGACGGCGTCTACATGGACTCGGTCATCTACTTCAACGGCGTCCAGGTCGGCGCGCACCCGTACGGCTACACCGGGTTCGAGGTCGATCTGCCGGGCGCGAAGACCGACGGCTCGCCGAACGTGCTCGCCGTCCAGGTGCGCAACAAGCAACCGAGCTCGCGCTGGTACTCCGGCAGCGGCATCTACCGGCACGTGCACCTGCTCGTCCAGGACCCGGTCCACATCGCGCGCCACGGCGTGACGGTCACGACGCCTGACCTCGAGAACATGTACACGAACGGCGACTCCGCGACGGTCCACGTCGTGACGGCGCTCAAGAACGACCTCAACCAGGCCGTCGGCATCAGCCAGACGGTCAAGGACGCGGCCGGCAACGTCGTCGCCTCGACGCAGTCGGGCAGCGACATGACGATCGCGCATCCGCACCTGTGGTCGATCGAGGATCCGTACCTCTACACGCTCGACACCGAGGTCCGCATCGACGGCGACGTCGTCGACTCCTCGAGCACGAAGTTCGGCGCCCGCTGGTTCAAGATCGACCCGAACCAGGGCCTGACGATCAACGGCAAGTGGACGAAGGTCAAGGGCGTCGACCTGCACCACGACATGGGCGCGATCGGCACGGCGATCAACAAGGACGCGCTGATGCGTCAGATGAAGATCATGAAGTCGATGGGCGTGAACGCGTTCCGCACGTCGCACAACCCGCCGTCGCCCGAGATGCTCGAGGTCTGCCAGGAGCTCGGCATCGTGATGATGGTCGAGGCCTTCGACGCGTGGCACACGCGCAAGGTGACCTACGACTACGCACGCTTCTTCGACGCCAACGGCGACGACGACATCAAGGAGATGGTCAATGCCGCCAAGAACAACCCGGCCGTGATCCTGTGGTCGATCGGGAATGAGATCCCCGATTCGACCAGCCTGACGGTCGGCGTGCCGATCGCGCAGAACCTCGTCGCCGACATCAAGTCGATCGACACCAGCCGCCCGATCGTGATCGGCTCGGACAAGTACCGCTCAGTGCCGTCCACCGGCTCGGGCGCCGACGTGATCCTCGACGGCCTCGACGGCCTCGGCCTGAACTACAACACCGCGGCCTCGGTCGACGCACTGCACGCGAAGTACCCGACCAAGTTCCTGTTCGAGTCCGAGTCCTCGTCGGAGACCTCGACGCGCGGCGTCTACCAGGACCCGGACTACCTCAACACGGGCGAGAACTACACGCCCGGCAAGCGCGGCACGTCGTCCTACGACAACAACCTGGCGTCGTGGACCATGTCGGGCGAGTACGGCCACAAGAAGGACCGCGACCGCAAGTACTTCCTCGGCCAGTTCATCTGGTCGGGCATCGACTACATCGGCGAGCCGACGCCGTACAGCCTGTTCCCGGTCAAGTCCTCGTTCTTCGGCGCCGTCGACACGGCGGGCTTCCCGAAGGACATGTACTACCTGTTCAAGAGCCAGTGGACCACGCAGCCGATGGTCCACGTGCTGCCGATGAACTGGACCGACTACAAGCCTGGCCAGAACGTCCAGGTGTGGGCGTACGCCAACGTCGACACGGTCGAGCTGTTCCTCAACGGCCAGTCGCTCGGCGTGAGGAAGTTCGACCACAAGTTCACGACGGACGGTCGCGAGTACCTCGAGACCACGGAGTGCCCCGGCGACGACAAGACGTTCACGACCGCCAGCGCGCAGTGCCCGGCGGGCAGCTACACGAGCCCGAACGGCAGCTCCGGCAAGCTGCACCTGACCTGGAACGTCCCGTTCGCGCCCGGCAAGCTCGTCGCCGTCGCGACCAAGGACGGCCAGCAGGTCGCGCGTGACGAGGTCGACACCGCCGGCGCGCCGGACACGGTGACGCTCTCGCCGGACAAGCAGGTCATCAAGGCCGACGGCCATGCGCTCTCGTTCATCGGGGTCGACGTCGTCGACAAGGACGGCGTGATGAACCCGTCCGCCAACAACAAGCTGAAGTTCACGGTCACGGGCGGCAAGCTCGTCGGCCTCGACAACGGCCAGGAGGAGAGCGCGGAGAACTACAAGTCCGACACGCGCTCGGCCTTCAACGGCAAGGCGCTGGCGATCATCCAGTCGAACACGACCGAGGGCCCGATCACGGTCACGGTCACGTCGCCCGGCCTGCTCCCGCAGACGACGACCATCTACGCGGGCGCCGGCGGCCTCGAGCCGCAGTACATCCGCCAGGCGGCCGGCTCGGCGCTGTCGCTGCCCGCGACGGTGAAGGACCTCGCCAACGGCGGCACCAAGGCCGTCACGTGGACCAACGCGCCGGCGACGGCGGCCGCGGGCACGACGACGATCACCGGCACCGACGGCGCCAAGGCGATCGTCACGGGCACCACGGTCACCAGCGTCGACCCGATCACGACCGAGGTCCCGGTCGGCACCAAGCCGACGCTGCCCTCGACCGCGCGGGTCGTCTACAACGACGGCAACGACCGCAACCTGCCCGTCACGTGGGACGCGATCGACCCCGCCAAGTACGCGAGCTGGGGCCGCTTCGACGTCCAGGGCACGATCGTGGGCGTCACCCAGAAGGCGGTCGCCACGGTCACGGTGACCAACGTCGTCACGCACGGGGTGAACCTCGCGCGCTCGACGAACCGCACCAAGCCGGCGCCGGACGCGAGCTACTCGGGCGCCGCCGGCACGATCCCGTCCGCGATGTTCGACGGGACGACGACGGCGACGACCGGCTGGTCGAACGCCTACAACAAGTCCGCCACGGCGCTGCTCGCGGCCGTGAGCAAGGCGCACAAGTCCGAGTGGCTGTCGGTCGCCTGGCCGGCGGCGCAGACGGTGTCGCAGATCCGGCCGTCGTTCGTGGTCAGCGCGACGCGGGCGTTCCCGTCGCAGTTCGCCGTGTCCTACTGGGACGGCGGCGCGTGGGCGCCGGTGAGCGACCTCGTCGTCACGCAGGCCGCGACGTCGAACACGCCGTCGACGCTCGCGTTCGACCCGGTCAACACGACCCAGGTCAAGGTCGAGCTGACGACGCCGGCGCCCGACACCAACACCGGGTTCTTCCAGATCACGGAGATGGAGGTCAACGGCGAGCAGCTCGAGCCGGCGCTGCTGGACCTGAAGGTCGACGGGAACTCCGTCAAGTCCTTCGATCCCAGCGTCACGCAGTACGGGCCCGTCCCGGTGCAGTACAACGGCACGCCGGTGATCACCGGCACGCCCGCCAACGGCGAGACGATCTCGGTCGCGCTCCCGGCCTCGCTGCCGGGCACGGCCAAGGTCACGGTCACCTCGCCTGACGGCTCGGCGTCGCGCGTCTACAACGTCGACCTGATCCCGGCCGACATCACGACGGGCACGGTCAGCGGCACGGTCCCGGCGACGCTGTCGCTGACGCTCGGCGCGCCGGCCTCGTTCGGCGCGTTCACGCCGGGCATCGCCGGCGACTACAGCGCGCAGACGACGGCCAACGTGATCTCGACCGCGGGCAACGCGGCGCTCAGCGTCGCCGACCCGTCGTCGACGGCGACCGGCCACCTCGTCAACGGCACGTTCTCGCTGCCGTCGGCGCTGCAGGCCAACGCGGGCGGTCCGTTCGCCGACGTCGGCGGCTCGGCGGCCCCGACGCTGCTGAAGGCGTGGTCGAACCCGGCGTCCAACGACCCGGTCACGATCGCGTTCAAGCAGCACATCGGCGCCAACGACGCGCTGCGGACGGGGGCGTACAGCAAGACGCTCACGTTCACGCTGTCGACGACGGCCCCGTAACGTCGCCGAAGGCGAGCGACGACGAAGTCTCGCTCGCCTGGCAGGCGAAACCCGATATGGAGCGGCGATCGGTCTGATCGCCGCTCCGTTCGCGTCGTCCCCGGGTTCACGCGTGGTAGGTGTGTGTGCTGTGAACAGGGGGTCTTTCCAGATGTCATCAGTCGGGCGGCGCGCGATCGCCGGAGTTGCGGTGCTGGCGGCGGTCGCGAGCGGGGCGGTGATCTCGCGCGCCGACGGAGCCGCGCCGAGCAAGGCGGGCGGGCTCGGGCTCACGCCGGTGCTGATCGAGCGCCAGGCGGGAGCAGGGCCGGTGGGGACGATCAAGGTCTCCAACCACAGCACCAAGCGGATCGACATCACGGTCCACGCGCGGCCGTGGCTGCAGTCGTCCAGCGGGGCCGTGAACGTGAACCGCGCCAAGACGCTGTCCGGCATCTCCGTCAGCGACGACTCGTTCGCGCTCGCCGCGGGCGCGTCGAAGACGTTCGCCGTCACCGCCACGACCGCCGCCTCGCTGTACGGCGGGATCGAGGTGATCGGGATCCCGTCCGACGCGCCGACGTCGGGCGTCGTGGCCGGCTACCGGATCGTCAGCAGCCTGCGCCTGAACCCGGCGACGCCGGTCCTGAGCCTGAAGGCGAGGACCGCGAAGGTCACTGGCCGCGGCTCCGACAAGGCGATCGTCCTTCCCGTGCGCAACGCCGGCAACACCGTCCAGCCCGTAGACGGCAGCGTGCGCCTGAAGGGCGCGCTCGGCACCCGCCAGCGCGATCTCTCGTCCGTCCGCATCCTGCCGGGCAAGACCGTCAACATGCTGCTCAGCTCGGCTCGCACGCTGTCGGCCGGCAACTACACGGCCACCGTCTCGCTGACGCAGGGCGGCAAGACCACCACGGTCACGAAGAAGCTGCGCGTCAAGAAGGGCTGATGGCGGGTTACTTCTGAGCTACGGCCTGCTGCGCCGCGATCAGCGCGAGCGGGGCGCCCCAGTCCTCGAGCGAGGTGGGCGACATCACGCCGTAGCCGGCGCCGACGCGTGACACGGCGCCGCGCAGCGCCCACTTGGCGAACGTGTCGGCGAAGCGCTCCTCCGGCGCGGTGCAGTCGCCGCGCTCGGTCATGAAGCAGCCGCCGCTGGAGGGGATCGCGTCCGCGAGCGTGCGCATCTCGGCGTCGGGGATCAGCTCGAAGTCGATCACGTGCCCGAGCTCGTGCAGGATGGCCTGCTGACGGTCGACCTTGCGGCTGCCGTCGAGGTAGGCGATGTTGAGCGCGATGTCGTCGGTGCCCGGCTGGGCGACGCCGACGTACGGCGCGCCGGGGGCGTTGACGGTGCGGACCGTGACGAGGCCGTCGACCGCGCCGATCAGCTGCTGCGCCTCGGGCCGCGCCTGCGCGATCGCGCCGACGATCCAGGCCTGGTCGCCCGTCGACACGTCGGGCGCGAAGCTGAGCGTCTGCGCCCGGATCTCCGGCGTGAGCTCATGCTGCATGGTGTTCGTCGAGCCGGACGCCGGGTTGCGGTTCGACGCGACCTGGTAGGCGGTGAAGAGGGCGATGGCGGCGCCGACCACGGCCACCCGGACGATGCGCTGGTCCATCGGCACGGTGATCGGCCGCGACCGGCCCGAGGTTGAGGGCGTGTGTCTGTTAGAAACCCCGCCGTGGCCTCGAGCACCGAGCTCGCGCGCGCGCTGCGCGGCGCACGCGCCTATGACCTCGAGCAGCCGCGTTACGCCGGCGCGCCCGTGTTCCCGGCGCACGAGCCCGGCGTGCTGATCAACCTCCACCGCCGCCACGAGCGCGACGCGCCGGAGGCGCGCACGAGCGCGTCGGCGCTGCTGGTCATGACCGAGCACTCCGGCACGCACATCGACGCGCTGTGCCATCAGGGCTTTGACGGCCGCCTGCACGGCGGGATCGAGATCGACGCGCGCGTGCAGACCTCGACCGGCTTCACACAGCTCGGGATCGACACCGTGGCGCCGATGGTCGCGCGCGGCGTGCTGCTCGACGTCGCGGGCGCGCTCGGCGCCGAGCGGCTCGACCCGGGGCACGCGGTCAGCGCGTCCGAGCTGGAGCTGGCCGCGCGCGACGTCGAGATCGGCGCCGGCGACGTCGTGCTCGTCCGGCTCGGCTCCGGCGCGCTGTGGGCCGACCGCCCCGCCTACGAGGCGGCGGGCGGCATCGCGGGCGACGCGTCGCGCTGGCTCGCGGCGCGGCGGCCGCTGGCCGTCGGCGCCGACAACCTCGCGTGGGACCTGCCCGACAGCCACGACCCGGAGCTCGGCTCGCTCCCGGGCCACGTGATCCTGATCGTGCAGGCGGGCATCCACATCATCGAGTCGCTCTTCCTCGAGGAGCTTGCCGCCGACGGCATCCGCGAGTTCGCGTTCGTCTGCCTGCCGCTGAAGCTGCGCGGCGGCACCGGCTCGCCGGTGCGCCCGATCGCGCTGGTCTAGCTGAGGCGCTCGAGCAGCGTGGCGAGATTGCGGGCGCGCCCGATGTGGAAGCGCGTCCACGGCTGCTCGGTGCGGCTGTACGCGCGCAGGCTGGCGGTGGTCCCGATCGGCAGCGTCAGCACCGCGCGGTAGCCGGTGTCGAGCAGGGCGGCGACGGCGTCCGGATCGGCGCCGGGGTCACCGGCGAGCAGCTGGCCGGCCTGCGCGGGCTCGGCCGCGATCCGCACCTCGTCGGCGCCGACCGTCCGCGCCAGCAGCGGCAGGTCCTGCTCGAGCTCGCCGAGCGAGCCGGCGCGGGCGATCCGCCGGTTGAGCCGATCCTCGGCGCCTGGGCTGCCGAACTGGGCCTGGAAGGAGACGGTGCAGGCGTCCGCCGCGGCGGGGTCCAGCGGCGCCCACGGCGCGGCCGGGCGCGCGATCAGGTAGCCCTGGCCGTAGGCGACGTCGAGCCCCGCGAGCGTCGTCAGCTCGGCGAGCGTCTCGATCCCCTCGCCGCAGACGGTCGCGTCGATGTCGCGCGCGTAGCGGACGAAGGAGCTGACCAGCGCCGCCTTGACCGGGTCGTCCTCGATCCCGGTCGTGAGCGCGCGGTCGAGCTTGATGATGTCGGGCGCCAGGCGCATCACGTGCGTGAGCCCGGCGTAGCCGGCGCCGACGTCGTCGACCGCGAGCCGCGCGCCGCGCTCGCGCAGCGCGAGGATCGCGCCCGCGACGGCGGGGTCGCCGGACGCCAGCTCGTTCTCGGTCACCTCGATCACGAGGTCGTCCAGGCGCGCGGGCAGCACGGCCTGGACCTCGGCCGCCGTCAGCGACGACGGGCTGAGGTTGACCGCGAGGTAGGTTCCCTCGGGGCGGTCGCGCAGCGCGAGCGCGGCGGCCAGCGCCTTCGCCTCGACGGCGTAGCCCAGCCCGCAGCGGTGCGCCTGCGCGAACCACTGGTCGGGCGAGCGGTACGGGGTGCCGTTGAAGCGCGAGAGCGCCTCGTAGCCGGCGATGCGGCCGGTCCGGAGGTCCATGATCGGCTGGAACGCCATCGTCAGCGAGTCCGGGTCGTCGAGCAGCGAGCGGATCTCGTCGTGCTGCTCGTCGGAGCGCATGAACCACGTCAGCGGGCGCCGGTCGGGCGCGTCGGGCCGCGCCATGTCGAGCGTGTACTGCTCGAGCCGCCGCTTGCCGTTGCGCTTGGCCTCGTACATCGCGAGGTCGCCCTTGCGCAGCAGCTCCTCGACGTCGCGCGCATCGGAGGCGCCGACCGCCAGGCCGGCGCTGGCCGAGACGCGGATCTCCTCGCCGTCGATCTGCAACGGCACGCGCAGGGTGTCGAGCAGGCGCTCGGCCGCCTGCACGGCGCGGGCGCCGGGGACGCCTTCGAGCAGCACGCCGAACTCGTCGCCGCCGAGCCGCGCGACGGTGTCGGCCGAGCGCGCGACGCTCGAGAAGCGGTCCGCGACCTCGCGCAGCACGCGGTCGCCGACGGCATGGCCGAGGCGGTCGTTGATCGCCTTGAAGTCGTCGAGGTCGACGAACACGACGGCGACCTGCGCGTCGGCGCGCGTGCCGCGCATCAGCGCGTGCTCGACGCGGTCGAAGAACAGCGCGCGGTTGGCGAGCCCGGTCAGCTCGTCGTGGAAGGCGCGGTGGCGCAGCTGCTCCAGGAACCGGCTGCGCTCCTCGATGTCGCGCGCGGTCAGCACGAGGCCGTCGACGACGCCGTCGCCGAGCAGGTTCGTCGCGACGGCCCCGATGTGGCGGTAGGTGCCGTCGTCGTAGCGCATCCGCCACTCGGCCTCGGCCGACTCGCCGGTCGGGCGCTCGGCGACGGCGGCGAGGAAGTCGCCTACGCGCACGGCGTCGTCGGGGTGGACGCGGTCCAGCAGCGAGCCGTGCGTGTCCTCCTCCTCCTCGCCGAAGATCGCCGCGACGGAGCCGTTGAGCGTTCGCAGCGTGCCGTCGCGCTCGAGGATCACGATCAGGTCCGATGAGTGCTGGACGATCGCCCGCAGCCGGTTGCGGCTGCGCTCGGTCATGCGCTGGAGCGCGAGCGCGTTCTCGATCCGGCCCTTGCGCTCGTTCGCGAACACGCCGATCAGCGCCGCCAGCGGCAGCACGGCGAAGACGGCGAGCGGTTCCGCGCGCCCCGCGATCGCGGCCAGCAGCGCGACGGGCGCGAGCAGCAGGTCGACGAGGTAGACCCAGGCGTAGCCGCCCAGCTGGGCGCGCGGGCCGACGCCGACGGACGCCCAGAAGCGCAGCGAGGAGACCGCGAAGTCGCCCGTCATCTGGGCCGTCAGGACGAGCGCGAGCACGGCCACGGCCGGATGCGTGCCGGCGGCGGCGACGGCGAGTGCGGGCGGCAGCGCGAACCACGCGTCGCCGAGCATCATCACCAGCCGGCGCGCCGGCATCCCGCGCGCGGCCACGTCCGGCACGCGCGCGGCCACGTGCGCGGCCGCGAACACCAGCGGGACGGCGGCGGGCGGGAGCAGGAAGAGCATCGGCACGAGCGCCAGCACGACGGGCCGGGTGCGGCCGTCGCCGACCTCGAACTCGATCCGCACCAGCAGCGCGCAGATCAGGCCCAGGTAGAGCGCGAGCGCGCCTCCGAGCCCCGGCGAGCCCGCCAGCAGCCAGAACGCGCCCGCCGCGGCCAGGAACGCCGCCGCCACGGCCGCCTCGGCGGTGACCTCGCGCCGCTCGACCCGCCGGCGACGGCGCGCGTCGATCATCTCCACCTGATCAGGTGAGAGACCGAGCTGCGTCGGTACGGGAGCGGGCGTGCTCATACAACCCGGTTGTTCGGGTGCCCGCCCGTGGTCTTGAGCTGCCGTCGGCTATCCGTCCACCTGCGTGGGGCGAGCTTGGCGCCGCGCCGATCAAGTCCATGCGAAAGCCCCGCACAGGGAGTGCGGGTCGGGGATCGATCATGGAGGTCACACACGTGTCTATGAACTTGCGCCGCGGTGGCGTAGCCGCCGCGCTCGCGGGACTGGCGCTGCTCGCGGCGGTGCCCGCCGCCCAGGCGGCCGGCTGCACGCCGCAGCCCGCATCGGATCACCCGTTCGCCCAGTGGGGCGACGGCGGGATCTACACGCTCGTCGGCGGCGGCGACTTCGAGGGCGCCATGAGCGCGTGGACGCTGACGGGCTCCGCGGACGTGGTCGAGGGCAACGACCCGTTCCTGGCCGGCGGGCACTCGGTGGCGCTCGCCGCCGGCGACTCGGTCACGACCGCGCCGATCTGCATCGACGACAGCTACCCGTGGTTCCGCTTCTTCGCCCGCAACACCGCGGGCGGCAAGAGCAAGCTGAAGATCGAGATCCTGTACACGGATCTGAAGGGCAAGGCGCGGTCGGAGAACACCGACGGCTACGCCACGACCGGCGACGGGTGGACGCCGAGCGACCAGATCGGCATCCCGGTCGACTTCGACCATGCGGGCTCCACCGTCCGCGTCGCGTTCCGCTTCACGGCGCAGTCGAACTCGAGCTTGGAGCTCGACGACGTCTACGTCGACCCGATGGCGCGCGGCTGAGCCGCGGCTAGAGCGTGCGTCCCGGGCGGCTTCCGCCCGGGACGTCACAATCTCGGCGTGCAGACGAGGGTCGCGCGCTGGGATGCGGTCGCCGCATACGGGTCCGTCGCCGCGGCCAATCAGCTGCTGTGGCTCACCTACGCGCCGGTGACGACCGACGCCGCGCGCCATTTCGGCGTCTCGGAGGCGACCGTCGGCTGGCTCTCGCAGGTCTTCCCGCTCCTCTACGTCGTGCTCGCCATCCCGGCCGGCGTCGCGCTGGACCGGTGGTTCCGGCCTTCACTGCTGGCCGGCGCGTGGCTGACCGTGCTCGGCGGCGCGGTGCGGCTCGGCGCGGACACGTTCGCGGTCGCGCTCGCCGGGCAGGTGCTCGTCGCGATCGCGCAGCCGCTCGTGCTCAACGCGATCACGAAGCTCGTCGCGGCGGCCCTGCCTCCCGAGTCGCGGCCGCTCGGCATCTCGCTCGCGTCGGCGGGCATCTTCGCCGGCACGGCCCTCGCGCTGCCGCTCGGCCCGGCGCTGGCGAGCGCCGGGGACTTCACGCCGCTGCTGATCGCCGACCTCGCCGTCGCGGTCGCCGCCGCGCTCTTCCTGACGGTCGCGCTGCGCGGGACCGCGCGCGCTCCCGCGACGGCGGTCGCCGTCGTGCGGCGGGAGCTGCGCGCGATCTGGAGCGACCGGCTCGTGCGCCGCATCACCGGCGTCGCGTTCCTCGGCTTCGGCATCTTCGTCGCGCTCACGACCTGGCTGCAGGCGCTGCTGGAGCCTGCGGGCGTGTCCGACGCCGAGGCCGGCTGGCTGCTCGCCACGATGGTGCTCTGCGGCGTGGCGGGATCCGCGCTGCTCCCGCCCGGCGTGGCGCGGCGCGGGCTGGAGCTGCGGTTCCTGCGGCTGGCGGCCGTGGTGGCGGCCGCCGGCTGCGGGCTGATGGCGGTGGCGCCCGGCGCCGCGTGGCTGGCGATCGTGCCGATGGGCGTCGTGCTGCTCGCCAGCCTGCCCGTGATCCTCGAGCTGACCGAGCGCCGCGCCGGCGCCGCCGGAGGCAGCGCGACGGCGCTCGTATGGATGGCGGGCAACGCGGGCGGGATCGTCGTCGCGCTGGCGGTTCAGGCCGCCGTCGACACGCCCGCCGCCGGGTTCGCGGTGATGGCGGCCGCGGGGCTGCTCGTGCTCCCGCTCACGCGGGCGGCGCCCCCGTGAGCGCGCTCGGCAGCCGAAGAACCGGTTGCTGAGCCGCTTCGTCACCACCTCGCCGCGCGTCTTGACGAACACGAGTGCGCTGAGCGTGTGGCGGCTGCCGGGGGCGACGGTGACGCGCAGGCGCAGGCTGAACCGCGTGCGCGAACGCACCCGCCGGCCGTCATAGCGGAACCGGACCTTGCGGACGTCGAGGCCGCGAGCGGACAGCTTCGCCACGACGACGCCCGACTGCACGCAGCCGGTCGGCGTGCGCAGCCTCAAGACGCCGTGGCCGACGCTCCTGGAGACGGTCCTGAACGGGCCGCGGGCGGGATCGAAGACCGGGCCGTGGTGCGGCGCCCGCGACCGGCCCGCCCACGGGCGGCGGAGAGGCGACGGGCGTCAGCGGCGCGAAGTCGGCGATCTCCAGGCCGTCGCCGTCGATGTAGCTCACGATGCCCTGCCCGTCGTCTCCGACCGCCGCCATCGCGTTGCGCTGCGGGCCGTAGCCGTCCCCGAGCGTGGCGATGTCGCTGCCGGGATCGGAGAACCGCAGGCTCCCGGTCTGGGCGCCGAGGCCGCCGATCCCCAGCCCCGGGTTGTCGGCGCCGATCAGCGCGGTCGCGCCGGACGAGACGACGTCCTGCGGGTTGGTCAGGTTGAGGTAGGCCTTGCCGACGACCGTGGGATCGCCGAACGGCGCGCCGCCGGTCGACATCCACTCGACGGCGTCGCCACTCGCGTCGCGTGGGCCGATCAGGGTCACCGTGCTGCCCGACACGACCGGGAACAGGCCGTCGATCTCGTCGCCGCCCGCGGGCTGCGCGAGCGTCTGCGGCGCCGGGCACCCGCCGCCCGGCGGGATCACGCAGACCATCGGGATCGCGCCCGCGCTCGTCCAGGCGACGAGCGCGCTGCCGGGCGCCGTTCCGGGCGGGTTGAGCAGGACGCGGCCCGGTCGGACCGGGTTCGGGTCGAGCGTGAAGCGGTTCGCGGCGTGGGCGCCGGGCGCGGCGGCGAGCAGCGCCGCCAGCGCGAGCCCGGCTGCGGTGAGGGGGATGCGTGTCATTCGAGTCCTTTCAGAGCGAGAAGCTGACGTGGGAGAGGTCGTCGTCGAACCGGCGCGTGACGGTCACGCGCCGGCCGCTCGCGTCGACGCCGTCGATCGCGAGCGAGCCCGTGTGGATGTCGCCGAGCGGGAGGCTGAGGAGCCGCTTCGAGGGCGTGGCAAGCTCCCACGCCCCGTTGCCGGACCCGTCGCGCCGCGCGACGAACGCGACCGCGCCGCCGGCGCCGATCGCGGTGTCGGCGGGCGCCCACTCGCCGCCGCGCCAGACCAGGCGCGCGGCGCCGTCGAGCGAGCCGGCGAAGACGCCGGTCCCGCGATCGAACGCGAGCCGGCCGCGGAACACGCTCGGGTGG
Organism: uncultured Solirubrobacteraceae bacterium; assembly: GCA_963736505.1. Lineage (GTDB taxonomy): Bacteria > Actinomycetota > Thermoleophilia > Solirubrobacterales > Solirubrobacteraceae > Solirubrobacter. The sequence goes on along the minus strand of CAVTOZ010000008.1, from coordinate 154,509 downwards.
TCGTCGCCGTCACGCGTGGCGGGCACGCGGCGCAGTGCTCCGGCGCCGCTCAGCGGCACCCGGTGGATGCCGCCGCGCCCGTCGACGGGTCCGACGAGCCGGCCGCGGGCGTCCAGGCCGAGCGCGACGCCGGCCGCATGGGCGGGAACGCGGACGCGGAGCGGGCGCGGGGCGCCGGAGCGCGCGAACGCGAGCTCGCCGTGCTGAAGCCGCAGCACGGCGTGCCCGTAGCGCGCGGACGTCTCCGCGTGGGCGGGGGCGGCCGCGGCGAGCGCGGCGGCAAGGGCCAGCGCGAGCCTCAACGCGCCGCCGCCTGCATGCAGCCGACCACCGTGGCGTCGTCGCGCGCGCCGTCGAGGCAGTGGCGCAGGCGCGCGTCGGTGGAGGAGAGCACGGCGTGATGCGACGCCAGGCAGAGGCTCATCTTGGCCGGGTCCTTGCCGGCCTCGGCGGCGCAGCGGTCCGCGACGCTCGCGTGCGACGATGCGGCCTGCGTGCCCCCGCCGCAGGCCGCCGCGCACAGACAGGCCGCGGCGATCAGCGCGCGCCTCATCGGGCGGCGGGCTCGGCGAGCCGGGACGAGAAGCCGGTCAGCACGGCGGCGAAGCGGTCCGGGTCGGCGAGGTGCGGGAAGTGGTGGCCGACGTCCCAGACGGCGATCTCGGCCGCCGGCACGCGCGTGGCGAGCCACGCCCGCTCCTCGGCCTCCGGCTCGGTGCCGAACAGCGCGAGGTACGGGATGTCGCGGACGCAGTCGACCAGGCCGTCGATCCACATCAGCACGTCGCCCGGCGCCGTGTCGAGCAGCGTCGCCCAGTAGCTCACCACGCGCTCCTGCGGCACGACGTCGCCCGCGCGCAGCAGCGCGCGCGCCTCGGCCGGCAGCCGCTCGGCGTGCATGCTCGCGCGGAACGCCTCCCACACGCGCGGGAACCCGTCGCCGCGCAACTGCGGGCCGAGCGCGTGCACGAGCCGCGTGAACGGCTCGGGCCGCGCGGCCATGTCGACGTTGACGAGCGCTGCCGCGCCGTACTCGGCGGCATAGACGGTCGCGAGCAGCGCGCCCATCGAATGGCCGATCAGCACCGGGTTCTCGATCCCGGCGGCGAGCACGGTCTCGTGCACCGCCGCGGCGACCGCCTCGGGGCGGTGGTCGTCGAGCGCCGGCGACGCGCCGTGGCCGGGCAGGTCGACCGCCAGCGCGCGCCGCCACGGCGGCAGCGCATCCAGGACCGGGTCCCACATGCGGTGGTCGAAGGTCAGGCCGTGGATGAACACGAACGGCCGCGCGGGCGTGCCGTTATGGCCGCGCGTGTGCGCGGCGAGGGGGAGCGGCATGGGGAGACGTCCTTTGTCCTGGGGAGGAGGACGCGAGTCTGCGTCAGCGCGTGCGGCGGGTCAATTGGGGAGCTCCCCACGCGCCAGGCGCGTGGCGAGCTCGACGCGCGAGCGGACGCCCAGCTTGCGGTAGGCCTTCGACAGGTTCGCCTCGACCGTCTTGCGGCTCACGAACACGGCGGCGGCGATCTCCGGGTTCGTCATCCCGGAGGCGGCCAGCGTCGCGATGCGCGACTCCGTCTCGGTCAGACCGCCCGGGGCGCCGCGGATGCCGAGCCGGGCCAGCTCGCCGTGCGCCTTCGCCTCCCACAGCGGCGCCGGGAGCGCGGCGAAGATCGCCGCCGCCTGCTCGAGCGCGTCGCGCGCCGCCCGCTTGCGCTTCGCGCGCCGTTCGAGCCGCCCGAGCGCGAGCAGGGTGCGGGCATGCTCGAACGGCTGCGCGTCGTAGCGCGCCGCCTCCAGCAGCCGCTCGCGCGCGCCGTCGAGATCGCCGCCGGCGGCCAGCAGCAGGGCGCGGCCGCGCGCGGCGACCGCGCGCGTCCACGGTCGCGGCGGCAGCCGATCGAGCTCGCCGGCCAGGTGCGCGAGCCGCTCGCGCTGCACGAGCTCGGCCAGCGCGTCGACCTCGAACTGGACGGCGGGGTAGATCGAGAGCTCGCCGACGCCCTGGGAGAGCAGCGCGTCGGTCGCGGGAGCGAGCCACTGCGCGGCCGCCTCCGGCTTGCCGAGCGACAGCTCGACGAACCCGGCGACGCCGCGGTGGTGGACCATGAACGTCGCGTCGCCCATCCGCTCCGCCGCGGCGACGCCGTCGAGCGCGACCCGTCGGGCGGCCTCGACGCGCCCGAGGCCGGCGTCGAGCAGCGCGCCGACGACGAGGCACGACGCGTACTCCTGCTCGTTGCCGGACTGCGCGACGTGCGCGCGGGTGCGGTCGGACAACTCGAGCGCGAGCTCCCAGCGGCCCGCGCGACGCTCGAGGTCGGCGAGGTGGAACAGGCACTGCCCGCGCACCTCCTCGTTGCCCGCGGCGCGGTCGAGCACGCCGCTGAGCACCTCGCGCGCCTCGTCGAACGCGTCCGTGTAGACGAGCACCTGCCCGAGCGAGACCGCGGACATGAGGTCCGTGGGGTCGAGCTCGACCGCGCGCCGCGACGCGTCGACGACGCCGCCGCCGCGCAGCGTCGCCAGGTACCCGCTCTGCGCGAGCCCGGCGGCGCGCAGCCCGGGCGCCTCGGCGGCCGCCTCCGCATGCCGCGCGGCGGCATCGAGCCGGCCGCGGATGCCCTGGACGATCGAGAGCCGCAGGTGCGCCCGCCCGTCGCCGCCCTCGTCCAGCGCCTGCTCCAGCAGCTCCGCGGCGTGCGCCAGATCCTCGACGCCGGCCCAGGCGAGCTCCGACAGCGCCTGCGCGCGCACCGGCCCGCGCGGCAGGCGCGCGATCTGCGCGGTCAGCAGCTCGCGGGCGCGCGCAGGGTGCCCGGCGACCGTCAGGTACCCGCCGGCGGCGGTCGTGCGGCGCCCGATCGCGGCGGGATCGTCGGCGGGCGTGAGCCGCGCCGCGCACTCGGCGAGCCGGCCCGCGGCGGCGGCCGCGCCGCGCGCGAACGCGCGCGCGGACGCGGCGTCCAGCTGCGCGGCGATCGCGGCGTCCGGCTCGTCGTTGCCGAGCGCGAGGTGCACGGCGTGCTCCTCGTCGCCGGCCGTCGCGTCCAGCAGCCGGCGGTGGATCGCGCGCCGCCGCTCCGGGCCGAGGTCGGCGTACACGCCGGTGGCGAGGATCGGATGCGTGAAGGCGATCCGGTCGCCCGCCTGCTCGAGCAGGCCGGCCGCGACCGCCGCGTCGAGTGCGCCCGGCTCGGCGAGGGCGCGCACGGTCGCGACGCGGCCGTCGAGCATCGCCGAGACCAGCTCGAGCAGCCGGCGGACCGGCTCGGGGGACTCGGCGAGCCGCTCCTGCACGAGCCGCTGCAGCGGCTCGGATACGGGCAGCGGCTGGTCCGAGCGCGGCCCGTGGCGCTCCACCGCCCGCGCCAGCTCGAGCGCGTAGAACGGATTCCCGCCGGAGCTCGCGTGGATGCGCTGGACGAGCGGCCGCGGGAACGAGACGCCGAGCCGCGCGAGCAGCAGCCGGTGCAGCGCGGCGCGCCCGAGCGGGCCGACGGCAAGGCGCTCGAGCGGCTCCGGCGGCGGCCCGAACGGCCACTCGCCTCCGCGGCTGGAGATCAGCAGCAGCACCGGCTCGTCGACCAGGCGCCGCAGCGCGAAGGCGAGCACGACGCGCGACGCGGCGTCGAGCCACTGCGCGTCGTCGATCGCCAGCACCAGCGGGCCGGCGTCGCGCAGGACCGCGAGCACCGCGACGCCGATCGCGCGCGGATCGGCGGTCCCCTCGACGCGCAGCAGCGCGACCTCCAGGGCGTGGCGCTGCGGCGCGGGCAGCGCGGACAGGTCGACGCCCTCGAGCAGGTCGGCGACCGCGGCGAACGAGAGCGGCGTCTCGATCGGCGCCGGCCGGCAGGCGAGCACGCGGCGGCCGGCGACCTGCGCGAGCGCGTCGCGCAGCAGCGTCGTCTTGCCGATCCCCGCTTCGCCCTCCAGCAGCAGGGCGGTCGGTCCGGGGCCTGACGCGAGGAATCCGGCGAGCGCCGTCCGCTCCGGTTCACGGCCGACGATCTCGCTCACGTGAGGATCGTCGTACATTGACATGAGCGCAGCGAGAAGAGAGGGTCCGCCGATGACTGGACACGGCGGGATCGAAGTCCGCGGCCTCGGCGCGCCGCAGTCGGCGCTCTTCGAAGGGCGCTTCGGGCGCATGTTCCGCAACCTGCCGGCGCTCGACCCGGGCATGGACGCGATCACCGCCCTCGTGAAGCTGATGGAGGACTCCGGTCAGGCGGCCTCAGGCGACAACGCCAAGATCCCGGCCGGCTACACGTACTTCGGGCAGTTCGTCGATCACGACATCACGTTCGACCCGCTGTCGGTGCTGGCGAAATCCAACGACCCGGACGCACTGGTCGACTTCCGCACGCCGCGCTTCGACCTCGACTCGCTCTACGGCGGCGGACCGTCCGGCGCCCCGTACCTGTACGAGTCCAACAGCCCGTCCAACCGCGGCGTGAAGCTGCTCGTCGGCCACAACGACACCGACGGCGGGTTCGAGCGCGACGACCTCCAGCGCAACGCGCAGGGGCGCGCGCTGATCGGCGACCCGCGCAACGACGAGAACCTGATCGTCTCGCAGCTGCAGCTGCTGTTCGTGCGCTTCCACGCGAAGGTCGTCGACAAGGTGCGCAAGGACGCCAAGCTCGAGGGCGCCGAGCTGTTCGCCGAGGCGCAGCGGCTCGTGCGCTGGCACTACCAGTGGATCGTCACGCACGACTTCCTCGACCGGATCGCGGGCAGGCCGGCGCGCGAGGCGGCGTTCGCCGCGCGCCGCTTCTTCACGTGGCAGAGCGAGCCGTACATGCCGGTCGAGTTCTCCGGCGCCGCCTACCGCTTCGGCCACAGCATGGTCCGGCCGGACTACTCGCTGAACGAAAGCATCGTCGACATCCCGCTGTTCGTCGACGCCGACAAGCCCGGGCCGCTCGAGCATCTCGGCGGCTTCCGCCGGCTGCCGGGGCTGTGGTCGGTCGACTGGTCGTTCTTCTTCAAGACGTCGTCGCGCAAGCCGCAGCTGAGCCGCAGGATCGACACGCACCTGTCGGCGCCGCTGTTCAAGCTGCCGATCGGCGTGGAGGCGGGGCGGCACGCGCTCGCGCAGCTGAACCTGCGCCGCGGGCGCGCGCTCGGGCTGCCCTCAGGGCAGGACGTCGCGGGCGCGATGGGGATCGCGCCGCTGACCGGCTCCGATCTCGGGCTCGACGCGATCGGGCTCCCGGCGGCGGGCAAGGCGAAGCTCAAGGCCGCCACGCCGCTCTGGTTCTACCTGCTGCGCGAGGCCGAGGCGGGCGGGGGCGAGCAGCTCGGCCCGGTCGGCGCGACGATCGTCGCCGAGGTGCTGGTCGGGTTGTTGCACGGCGACCCGCTGTCCTACATCCGCCAGCGTCCCGGCTGGAAGCCGGAGCTCCCGGCCGCGACCGCGGGCGAGTTCACGATGGCCGATCTCGTGAAGTTCACGCTGGGCTAGAGGATCGATCGGGCGCGGCTCGAAACGAGCCGCATGAGCGAGAACGAACCGCACGTCTCCACGGACGAGCTGCGCGCCGCCCTGGCGCCGCGCGGCGAGTCGCGCCGCAACCCGGTGCTCGTCTCCGACCAGAGCGAGCACGCCAGGGCCGAGATCGCCGAGTTGCGCGCCGCGATCGACACCGCCCGCGCCGACGCGATCGAGCTGCGCGCGGCGCTGGACGCGACTCGCGGGGACGCCGCCGAGCTGCGCGCGGAGCTGGCATCGGTCAAGGTCGACGCCCGCGAGCGCAGGATCGCGCTCGACCAGCTCGCCGGCGCGGGCATGTTCCGCCGCCGCGGGCTGATCAAGGACTTCGCGTCGCGCGGGCTGCTCTAGGCGGCCCGGCGCCTCACGGCCGACAGCCCGGCCCAGCGGCAGGCCACGAGCTCCGGCGCGTCGGACCATGGGAGGGTCCGCGCGGGCCGGCGTCGCACCGGGTGCGAGAGCAGCTGCGCGAGCGGCGTCTCGTGGCAGAAGCTGCCGCCCGGGCGCAGGACGCGCGCGATCTCCTGCAGCGCCCGCTCCGCGCGGGCGATGTGGTAGCACGTGCCGAAGTCGATCACGGCGTCGAAGGCGTCGTCTCCGAACGGCATCGCGCGCACGTCGCCGCACACGAGCTCGGCGCGCCGACCGGGTGCCCGGGCGAGCATCCCGGCGTCGATGTCGAGGCCGACGAGCCTGGCGGGCGCGAGCCGCTCCTGCAGGACCGGCAGCGCGACGCCGCTGCCGCAGCCGACCTCGAGGATCCGCGCGCCGCGCGGGACGCCGAGCGCGCGCAGCATGAGCGGGACCTCGAGCCGCTCCTGGCGCGCGTTGCGGCCCGGACGGTCGGGGAACGGCCGGTACTCGAGCATCGTGATCCGGGGTACCCGAACTCACGATGTCCTCACCTCTGCCCGCCGGCCCGCGCTCCCCGCCGCTCGTCCAGGCCGCGCGCTGGGGACTAAGGCCGGCCGAGTTCCTGCTTGCCTGCCGGGAGCGCTTCGGCGACACCTTCACGTGCCGCTTCGCCGGGCTGGGGGAGGCCGTGTTCTTCAGCGACCCGCGCGCCGCCGCGGCGTTGTTCGCGACCGGGCCGGACGACGCGTGGGCGGGCAAGACGAAGTTCATGCGCCCGATCCTCGGGCCGTCGTCGGTCCTGTGCATCGACGGCCCGGGGCACCTGCGGCAGCGCCGGCTGCTGCTGCCGCCGTTCCACGGCCCGGCCGTCGCCGCGATGCGCTCGCAGGTGGCGGAGCTGGCCGATCGCGAGCTGTCGGCATGGCGGCGCGGGAGCGTCGTCAACACGTGGGATCGGATGCAGCAGGTCACGCTCGACGCGGTGCTGGCGGCGGTCTTCGGCATGCGGCCAGGCCCGCACCGCGTGCGCCTGCGGGCGCTGGTGCTCGCGCTGAACCGGCTCGCTCGCAGCCCGGTCCAGCTCGCGCGGGCGGCGGCGGGAGCCTGCCGGCGTGGACGTGCTCGGGCTGCTGCTGGGCGCCGGGATGACGGAGGCGGAGCTGCGCGACGAGCTGCTGACGATGCTGCTCGCCGGCCACGAGACCACATCGGCCTCGCTCGCCTGGGCGTTCGAGCGACTCGCGCGCCACCCAGGCGCGTGGGCGTCCGACGACGCCGCGATCGCCCAGGAGACGCTGCGGACCCGGCCCGTCCTCTGGCTCGCGGGGCGGACGCTGCTGCGCGACCTGCCGGTCGGCGACGTCGGGCTGCCGGCGGGCACGCTGGCCTACGCGTGCTCCTACCTCGCGCACACGCGCGCGTCGGAGTGGCCGGACCGTACCGCTTCGACCCGCGTCGGTTCGCCGAACGCCCCCGCCCGTTCACCTGTATCCCGTTCGGCGGCGGCCGCCGGCGTTGCATCGGCGCCGCGTTCGCGCAGATGGAGCTGGAGGCGGTGATCGCGCGGGCGCGGTCGCTGCGCTTCGAGCCGATGTCGGATTCAGACGAGCGGATGGTCCGGCGCGGCATGGTCATCGCGCCCTCGCGCGGAGGGCTGGTGCGCGTGGTCTAGGGACCGGCGAGCGCGTCCCAGAGCTCGTCGGGGATCTCGACGGACAAAGCCGCAGCGTTCGCCTCGACCTCGGCCGGCGACGCCATGCCGAGCAGCACGCTCGCGACCGCCGGGCTCCGCAACGGGAATTGGGCCGCCGCCGCCAGCAGTGGCACGCCGAAGCGAGCGCAGACGGCCTCCAGCTCGCGTGCCCGGACGACGCGCTCGTCCGGGGCCTGGCGGTAGTCGAATGTGGTGCCGCCCGCGAGGAGCCCGCTGTTGAACACGCCCGCGGCGATCACCTGCACGCCGCGCTCGGAACACGGCGGGAGCAGATCGTCCCCTCCGCGCTCGAGCAGCGACAAGCGGCCCGCCTGGAGCACGACGTCGACGTCGGCCTCGCGCACGATCCGCGCGAGCGGCTCGCAGTGGTTCATCCCCGCGCCGACGGCGCCGATCACGCCCTGCTCGCGCAGCGACAGCAGGGCCGGGAGCGCCTCGGCGAGCGCCTGGTCCATGAAGTCGTCCGGGTCGTGGACGAGCACGACGTCGACGCGGTCGAGGCCCAGCCGCTCGAGGCTCGCCTCCAGCGACCGCAGCACGCCGTCGCGGCTGAAGTCGAACCGCTGGCCGCCCGAGCCCTCCGCGAAGAGGTTGTCGCCGCGGTGGTACGCGTCGGATTCCTCGACGATCAGGCGGCCGACCTTCGTCGACAGCACGAACTCGTCGCGCGGCCGCTCCCGCAGCGCCGCGCCGAAGCGCCGCTCCGACAGGCCGGAGCCGTAGTGCGGCGCCGTGTCGAAGAAGCGCACGCCGTGCTCCCAGGCGGCGTCGATCGTCGCGCGCGCCGCGTCGTCGCCGACCGCGCGGTACAGCCCCGCCAGCGGCGCGCCGCCGAGCCCGAGCCGGGAGAGCTTCATGTGCGCGGGCGCAGCGTCTGCATGCCGCCGTCGACTCCCAGCGCCGTGCCCGTGGTCGATGCCGCGGCGGGCGAGGCGAGGTACGCGATCGCCTCGGCGATCTCGCGCGCGCTGACCAATCGCTTGATCGGCTGGCGCGCCTCCAAGGCCGCCCGCTCGGCCGCGGGATCGTCCGCCGCATCCAGCAGCCGCTGCACCCACGGCGTGTCCGCGGTTCCCGGGTTGACGCAGTTCACGCGCACGCCGTCGGCCAGCAGGTCGGCCGCCATCGCGAGCGTGAGCGAGAGCACGGCGCCCTTGGTCGCGCTGTAGAGCGCGCGGTTCGGGAGCCCGGCCGTGGCGGCAACCGAGCAGGTGTTGACGATCGCGCCGTGCGACGACTCGCGCAGATGCGGGAGCGCGGCGCGCGTGACGCGCACGATCCCGACCACGTTGACGTCGAAGACGCGGTGCCACTCCTCGTCGTCGTTGGCCGAGACGTCGCCCTGCGCGCCCACGCCCGCGTTGTTGACGAGCACGTCGAGCCCGCCGAGCTCGGACGCGGCCCGCGAGACGGCGGCGCGCACCGCCGCGTCGTCGGTCACGTCGGCCTGCAGCGCCAGCGCGCCCGGGGGCGCGCCGGCCACGTCGCGGTCGAGCACCGCGACGCTCGCGCCGCGCTCGATCAGCAGCTCCGCGGCGGCCCGGCCGATGCCCGAGGCGCCGCCCGTCACAAGGGCCTTGATTCCGTTCACCCGGGCAGCCTAGAGCGCTCGTAGTGGCGCCGCGCCTTGGCGCGGTTGCCGCACCCGGCCATCGAGCACCACTGGCGCCGGCCGGCGCGCGAGGCGTCGTAGAAGTGCAGGACGCAGTCGTGCCCGGCGCACGCGCGGATGCGGTCCCGGCGCAGCTCGAGCAGGTTGTGCGCGGCCAGCCACGGCAGGCGCCAGCGCTCGTCGTCGACGTCCACCATCCGCTCGGGCCCGTCGGGACCGAGGACGAACGCGAAGCGCCCGTGCGCGAGCACCGCGTTGATCGGCGCGGCGTCGCCGTCGAGCGCGGCGCGGATCGCGTCGCGCACCGTCCGGAGCGCGTCGGCGTCGGCGTCCGGATGCCCCCACGCGGCCAGGCCGCCAGGCTCGGCGAGCAGGTCGCGGTCGGCGCCGCCTTCGATCCAGCGCGTGTTGAGCAGGTCGATCGCCAGCGGTTCGCCCGGCAGCGGGCGAGGATCGTTCACGCCACACATCATAACCGTCAAAGCGGACTTGACGGGTTAGGTACCCTAACTCCTGTAATCGATCGAAGGGGTTAGGTAGACATGCAACCAGGCCATATCGCGCTCAACGTGTCCGATCTCGACCGGGCGGTGCGCTTCTACACCGGCGTGTTCGGCTTCGAGCAGCTCGGCGGGGGCGACGGCTACGCGTTCCTCGGCGACGGCGAGCGCACGGTCCTGACGCTGTGGACGGCCGGGGAGGACGCGCTGCACCACCTCGCGTTCGAGGTGCCGGCGATCGAGGACGCCGCGGCCGCGGAGGAGCGCGTGCGGGCGCACGGCGGGCGCATGCACCACGACGGCGTCGTCCCGCACCGCGAGGGCGCGACGTCCGGCGGGATCTTCTTCACCGACCCCGACGGCATCCGGCTGGAGATCTACGCCGCGGCCGGCGCGACCGGCGCCGCCCCGCACGGCGACGCCCCGACCTGCGGGTTCTTCTAGGCCGATGGGCTACCACGCCGGAGAGCTGGCGGTCCAGTCGCGCACGGGCGAGGCGGACATGGCCGCGCGGCTGATGCGCGGCATGCGCGACGAGCTGCCCGACGGCGCGCGCGACTTCCTGGCCGCGCAGCCGCTGCTCGTCGTCGCGTCGGTCGACGGCGACGACGTCTGGGCGTCGCTGCTGCACGGGCGGCCGGGCTTCATCGACACGCCCGACGAGCACACCGTGCTCGTCGCGGCGACCGCGCCGCGGATCACGGCCGGGCCTGTCGGCCTGCTCGCGCTCGAGCCGGCCACCCGCCGGCGCATGCGCGTGAACGGGCAGGGCGAGCTGACGCCGGACGGCCTGCGCGTGACGACCGAGCAGGTCTACTCCAACTGCCCGAAGTACATCCAGAAGCGGGTCATCGTGGGCGAGCGGCGCGCGCAGAGCCGCACCGCCGCCGAGCAGCGCGGGCTGACCGACCAGGACCGCGCGCTGATCGAGGCGGCCGACACGTTCTTCGTCGCGACCGCCGCCGAGGGCGGCGCCGACGCGTCGCACCGCGGCGGCTCGCCCGGCTTCGTCGAGGTCGACGGCGACCGCCTGCGCTTCCCGGATTACACGGGCAACTCGATGTACATGTCGCTCGGCAACCTCGTCGCCAACCCGCGCATCGGCCTGCTGTTCGTCGACTTCGACAACGGCGACACGCTGCAACTGACCGGCGCCGCGGAGCTCGCGTTCGAGCCCCGCGCCGTCCACGTCACGGTCGAGCGCGCGATCCGCACGCCGGCCGCGAGCCCCTACCGCTGGGCGCTGCTGGAGCGCTCGCGCTTCAATCCGTGAGCCGCGGCGGCAGCGCGAAGCGCTCGAAGAACGCCGACAGCCGCGCCGAGTCGGTCGCCTGGTCCGGCCAGCGCTCGAAGTCCTTCGGCGCGACGTCGATCGTGCGCACGATGAAGTAGTCGACCTCGAGCACCTTGTCGCCGCGCAGGCTCATCACGCCGAGCGAGAACGGCGTGTACGCCTGCTCGGCCTCGTCCCAGTGGTAGGCGGCGAAGGCCGGCTGCCCGTTCGCGTGCGAGAGGATGTGCTTCCACCTGAACTGGCCCGACATCGGCGAGAGCCGCAGCCAGGTCTCGATGCCGTCGAGCCCGCTGTACCAGGTCGCCAGCGGCGGCATCGTGATCGCGGCGTCCTCGGCGAGCATCGAGACGACGGTCTCGATGTCGTTGCGATCCCACGCCTCGACGTACTTGGAGACCAGCTCGCGCAGCTTCTCGTCGCCGAGGTCGCGCAGCGTCTGCTGCTGCGACTGCTCGGGCAGCTTCTCGTCGACCGCCTTGCGCGCGCGCTGGAGCGCGCTGTTGACCGACGCGACGGTCGTCTCCAGCGACTCCGACACCTCGGCGGCGGAGAAGCCGAGCACCTCGCGCAGGATCAGCACCGCGCGCTGCGTCGCCGGCAGGTGCTGGAGCGCGGCGATGAACGCGAGCTCGATCGACTCGCGGCGCTCGTAGCGCGCGTCGGGGGAGGCGAAGCCGTCCTCAACCACGAGCTGCTCGTCCGGGTACGGCTCGATCCAGACCGACTCCACCACGGGCTCGCCAGGCGGCGTCGACCCGTCGGTGGCCGAACAGTAGTCGACCGGCAGCACGCGCTTGGGCCGCTTCTGGATCGCGTCCAGGCACGCGTTGGTGGCGATCTTGTACAGCCACGAGCGCAGCGAGCTGCGGCCCTCGAAGCGCGGCAGGAAGCGCCAGACGCGCAGCATCGCGTCCTGCAGCGCGTCCTCGGCGTCATGCACCGACCCGAGCATCCGGTAGCAGTGCGCGTGCAGCTCGGACCGGTGCGGCTCGATCAGGCGCCGGTAGGCGCCTTCGTCGCCGCGCTTGGCGCGGTCGAGCAGATCCTGCTCGTCGGGTATCCGGATCGTGCTCATCTCCACCTCAAGGTGTATCGCAGACGCCGGTCACATCACAGCCTCGATCAGATGCGGCCCGGGCTCGGCGACCGCGTCGCGGATCGCGGCCGCCAGCGCGGGGGCGTCGTCGACGCGCCGGCCCGGCACGCCCATCGACTGCGCGAGCGCGACGAAGTCGAGGTCGGGGCGCCCGATCTCGAGCAGGTTGCGAGCGGCGTCGCCCCCCTCGGCGCCGACGCGGGCGAGCTCGAACGCGAGGATCGCGTACGAACGGTTCGCGAGTATCACGGTCGTCACGTCCAGACCTTCGCGTGCCTGCGTCCACAGCGACTGGATCGTGTACATCGCCGAGCCGTCGCCCTCGAGCGAGATCACGGGACGGCCGGGCGCGGCGACCGCCGCTCCGGTGGCGAGCGGCAGGCCCTGGCCGATCGAGCCGCCGGTGAGGAAGAGCCAGTCGTGCTCCGGCGCCCCGGCCGTCGCGTCCGGCAGCAGCCACGCCGCGGTGACCGCCTCGTCGACGACGATCGCGCCCTCCGGCAGCGTCGCGCCGATCACGGCGGCGAACGTGGCGATGTCGATCGCGCCGTCCGGCACGGCCGGGCGCTCGACCGGCTCCGGCGCGGGCGCGGGCGGCGCGCCGAGCGCGTCGGCGAGCGCCTCCAGCGCGGCGAGCGCGTCCTCCTCGCCGACCGCGAGGCCGTGGACCTCGGTGGCGGGATCGGGCAGGCGGCTCGGCCGCCCGGGGTAGGCGAAGAAGCCGACGGGCGGCTGCGTCCCCACGAGGATCAGGTGCGCGAGGCCGGCGAGCGACTCGACCGCCAGCTCGGTCAGGTACGGCAGCGGCTCCACGCGGGGGCGCGAGCCGCCGCGCTCCAGCCGCGCCGGGAACGTGTCGCGGATCAGCCGCGCGCCGGAGGCGGCCGCGATCCGCGCGGCCGCGCGCAGGCCGGGCTCGAGCGTGACGGGCGTGCCGAGCAGCAGCGCGCACGGCTCGCCGGAGCGCAGCGCGCGGGCGGCGGCCTCGATCGCTTCCTCGGGCACGCGCGCCGCGGGCGCCGGCGGGAGCGGGGGAGACGCGCCCGGGCTCGGGTCCCAGCCGGCGTCGGCGGGCAGGATCAGCGTCGCGATCCCGCCGGCCCGCGCAGCGGCCACCGCGCGCGCCGCGTCGGCGGGCGCCGTGCGCGCGTCGCGTGTCGTGCGCACCCAGTGCGAGACCGGCCGCGCGAGCGACTCGATGTCGCTCGCCAGCGGCGCGCCGAGCGGCCGGTGCATGACGGCGTGGTCGCCGACCACGTTCACCAGCGGCGTGCGCGCCTTGTACGCGTTGTGGAGGTTCGCGAACGCGTTCCCGAGCCCCGGGCCGAGGTGCAGCAGCGTGGCCGCGGGAGCGCCGGTCATCCGGCCCCAGCCGTCCGCCGCGCCGGACGCGACGCCCTCGAACAGCGTCAGCACGCCGCGCACGTCGGGCACGTCCTTCATCGCCGCCACGAGGTGCATCTCCGACGTGCCCGGGTTGGCGAAGCACGCGCGCACGCCGCCCGCGGCGAGCGTGCGCAGGACCGCCTCGGCGCCGTTCATGCGAGCGCCGCCTCGAACGCCGCGTACGCAGGCGCGCCGAACAGCCAGAAGCGCGCCTCCTCGACCTCCGGGTGCCGCTCCAGCGCCGAGCGGGTCGCATCGATCGCGACGCGCGCCGCCAGCTCGACGGGATAGCCGTAGATGCCGGTCGAGATCGCCGGGAACGCGATGCGCGCGTCGCCGTGCGCGGCGGCCAGCTCGATCGCCCGCGCGTAACACGACGCGAGCGCCTCCGGCTCCCCGGCGCCGCCGCCGTTCCAGACCGGCCCGACGGCGTGGATCACGTGACGCGCGGGGAGGTTCCCCGCGCCGGTGAGCCGCGCGTCGCCGGTGTCGCAGCCGCCGAGCCGCCGGCACTCGTCCAGCAGCTCCGGCCCCGCCGCGCGGTGGATCGCCCCGTCGACGCCGCCGCCCCCGAGCAGTCCCGCGTTGGCCGCGTTGACGATCGCGTCGGCCTCCGCGTCGGCCGTGATGTCGCCTTGGTGCAGCGTGATGCGACCCATACGCGCGCACCGTACCCTGCAGGAGTGGCCGACGATCCGCTCCCCGCGCTGCGCGCGTCCGACGCCGACCGCGAGCACACCGCCGAGCTGCTGCGCGACGCCGCGGGCGACGGCCGCCTCACCGTCGAGGAGCTCGAGGAGCGCCTGCACACCGTCTACGGCACGCGCACGCACGCCGAGCTGGAGGCGCTCGTGGCCGACATCGTCGTGCCCGAGGGCCGCGCGCGCCACGCGCGGCTGCCGGTGCGGCGCGGCGAGGGCGGGACGCGCTGGCTCGTGTCGGTGATGAGCGGGCGCGACCGCAAGGGCCGCTGGCGCGTGGGCTCGCGCCTCAACGTGATCAACGTGATGGGCGGCGCCGACCTCGACCTCAACGACGCCGAGCTCGCCGACGACGTCGTGGAGATGACAGTCTTCTCGCTGATGGGCGGCGCCGACATCCGCGTGCCGGACGGCCTCAACGTCGAGGTCTCCGAGTTCGCCTTCATGGGCGGGAACGACATCGAGCTCGGCGACGAGCGGCCGGATCCAGGCGGCCCGGTGCTGCGCCTGCGGGTGCTCTCGATCATGGGCGGCACCGACGTCAAGCGCGGGCGCAAGCTCAGCCGCGCCGAGCGGCGCGAGCTGCGCCGGCCGCCTCGCCTTCACTAGGCGATCCCCCGATGCGCTTGCACGCGCAACGACCGGCCCCGACGGCGCGCTCTGGTTCACCGAGCAGTCGACGAACAAGGTCGGCCGCGTCACGACCGCCGGCGTCGTGACCGAGTTCGACCTCGCGACGCCCGACAGCCTGCCCGGTCCGATCCTCGCCGGCCCCGACGGCGCCGTCTGGTTCGCGACGCGCAACGCCGACACGATCGTGCGGATGAGCACGGCCGGCCAGGTGCTGAGCACCTACGCGCTCCCGACCGAGAACGCGAACACGCTCGGCATGGTGCTCGGGCCGGACGGCGCCTTCTATCTGACCGAGGCCGACGGCATCCGGTGACGATCGCGTGGGGCGACCGCTCGGTCTCGCCGGGCTGGGTCCGCCGTGCCGCCGACGGCTGGTTCGAGGTCCGCGGCGAGCACGCCTACTCCAAGCCGGGCACCTACAAGGTCGTCGTCAAGCTCGCCGACGACGTCGGCAAGGGCGTCGACGCGAAGGTCGTCAGCGAGGCCGTGGTCAGCCGATGACGGCGGGCCGCTCCAGCGCGCGCGGCACCAGCAGGCACGTGATCGGCCCGATCGCGAGCCGCTCGGTCGTGCCGGGCTGCAGGTCGCCGCGCGGGACGCGGTTCTCGGTCACGGGCAGGCCGAATAGGCGGTAGCCGAACTCCGCCGCGCGCTGGCGCAGGGCTCGTCCGGCATCGGGCCGGGCGAGCCGCCAGCCCGCGGCGATCAGGTTGGAGCCGTGCCAGAGCTCCCAGCGCCAGCGGTGGAACGGCAGCCGGCCGGGCGGGAGCGGATACAGGGTGTAGGCGAACTCGAGGCCGTGGACGGTCGGCACCGAGATCGAGGTTAGTAAGTCGGGCTTAAGTCCGCGCGCGGAATTGCCGACGGATGTCCTAGGTCAAGTACATACGCAGTTCCTCCCGGGAGCTGCTGGTCTCGTACTCCTTGGGGGGTCACACTCGTGCGCCGTATCGCCGTCGCTTCGCTCTGCTGTGCCGTCATCGCCGCCGTCACGGCACCCGCGGCCTCCGCGACCGGCCGCTGCGCCGGGGCCGGGCAGCCGCTCGAGCAGCTCGGCGTCGACGCGGCCCGCGCCGCCACGCTGTGCGCGCTCAACCGCGAGCGCGCGGCGCACCACGTGGGCGCGCTGCGCCTCGACGCGCGCCTGAACCTGGCCGCCCAGGGCCACTCGAACGACATGGTCGCCAAGCGCTACTTCGACCACGGCGACTTCGGCGCGCGGATCCAGCGCACCGGCTGGACCCGCCACCGCCGCTCCTGGACGCTCGGCGAGAACATCGGCTACGGGTCCGGCGGCAGCGCCACGCCGCGCGCGATCGTGTCCGCCTGGATGCACAGCGCCGGCCACCGCGCGAACATCCTCGAGCGCCGCTTCCACTCGATCGGCATCGGGATCGCGTCGGGCACGCCGGACGGCGACGGCGGCGCGACCTACTCGACCGACTTCGGCGGCTAGAGCACCGCTCCCGGGTTCAGGATCCCGTTCGGGTCGAGCGCGCGCTTGACCGCGCGCATCGTCTCGATCTCAGCCTCGCTGCGCGTCAGCCCGAGCCAGCGGCGCTTGGCCACGCCGACGCCGTGCTCGGCGCTGATCGAGCCGCCGAGCTCGGCCACCAGGCGCAGGACGGCCTCGTCGACGGTGTCGTCGTCCGGAGGCGGGCCGAGCACGTTGATGTGCAGGTTGCCGTCGCCGAGGTGGCCCCACAGGATCAGCCGGTGGCCCGCGGCCGTCTCGCGCAGGCGGCGCTCGAACTCCGCGAGCGCGGCGAGCGGCACGCTCACGTCGAGCTTGTGCGGGACGCCGGCGGCGGCGACCGCCTCGTTGTGGAGGTCGCGGTAGGCCCATAGCGCCTGGCGGCGGGCGGTGTCGTCGGCGACGGCGACATCGTCGAACGGCACGCCCTCGAGCTGCTCCAGCTCCGCCACCTCGACCAGCACGTAGACGTCGTTGCGGGTCGCGAAGGGCGGGCTGAGGTCGCGGTGCTCGCACACGAGCCGTAGGCCGTCGCCGTAGAAGAGCTCGATCGCCTGCGCGTGCGCCCGCAGCCGCATCGTCAGCCGCACCGCGTCCGCGGTGCTCGGCAGCGCGACGATCGCGGTGACCGGATGCGGGACCGCCTCGACCAGGCGCAGGCGCGCGGCCGTCACGACGCCGAGCGTGCCCTCGCTGCCGACCAGCAGCTGCGGCAGGTCGTAGCCCGCCGTGTCCTTCAGCAGGCCTGACATCCGGCGCAGGATCCGGCCGTCGGCGAGCACGGCCTCGAGCCCCGCCACCTGCGCGCGCATCGTGCCGTGGCGCAGCGCCTGCGCGCCGCCGGCGTCGGTCGCGGCCATGCCGCCGACCGTCGCCGCGCCGCGGGCGCCGAAGTCGACGCCGAAGGCGAGCCCTGCCGCGCGGGCGTGCGCCTGCACGGCCTCGAGCGTGACGCCCGCGCCCGCGGTCACCTGGGCGGCGACCTCGTCGACCGCGCCGAGCGCGTCGAGCCGCCGCAGCGAGAGCACCAGCTCGCCGCCGCGAGGGACGCCGCCGCCCACCATCCCGGTGTTGCCGCCCTGCGGGACGACCGGCGTGCGCGTCTCGTCGCACAGCCGCAGGACGGCGGCCACCTCCTCGGTGGAGCCCGGCCGCACGACCACGCTCGCCGCACCGCCGTAGCGGCCGGTCAGGTCGTGCTCGAACCCCGCCCGCAGGTCGGGGTCGGTGAGCACATGCGCGGCGCCGACGATCGCCGCGAGCCGGTCGATCATGCGTCGGCGATGCGCCGCAGCAGCGGCGCCGCGTCGCGCAGCAGCGCCCGCTCTTCCGGCGTCAGCTCGGCCTCGAGCGCGGCGGCGAGCCAGCCGTCGCGGTTGCGGCGGTCGGCGGCGAGCGCCTCGCGCCCGGCCGCGGTCAGCTCCACGAACGCGCGCCGGCGGTCGTCCGGGTCGGGGCGGCGCTGGACGAACCCGCGCTCCTCCAGCTCGCCGACGGTCTGGGCCATCGACTGCGGCCGCATCCGCGCGCCGGCCGCGAGGTCGCTCACGCTCTGCGGGCCCTCGCGGTCGAGCCGTCCGAGGACGGTGCCCTGGGTCAGCGGGAAGCCGTACTCCACGCGCAGGCGGCGGATCAGCTTGCTGAGCGCCTCGCGCAGCTCGCCGGCCAGCGGCAGCGTGTCGGTCATCGCGCGAGCTTAACAGGGAAACTGAACAGGTTACCTGTATATACTGCTCGTGGATGGCGAACGACCGGTACAAGTGGATCGCGCTCTCGAACGTGACGCTCGGCGTCCTGCTGGCGACGCTCGACGCCTCGATCACGCTGATCGCGATGCCGGATATCTTCCGCGGCATCCAGCTCGATCCGCTGCGGCCGGAGAACAGCTTCTATCTGCTGTGGATGATCCTCGGGTACCTCGTCGTCTCCAGCGTGCTGATCGTGAGCCTCGGCCGGCTCGGCGACATGTTCGGCCGCGTCCGGATCTACAACCTCGGCTTCGTCATCTACACCGCCGCGTCGCTGGTGCTGGCCGTCGACTGGCTGACCGGTCCGCCCGGCGCGCTGTACCTGATCGTGTTCCGGATCGTCCAGGGCATCGGCGGCGCCTGCCTGCTCGCGAACGCCGCGGCGATCATCACGGACGCGTTTCCCGCCCACCAGCGCGGGACGGCGCTCGGGATCAACAACATCGTCGGCGTCAGCGGCATGTTCGTGGGACTCGTGCTCGGCGGGCTGCTCGCGCCGATCGACTGGCGGCTGGTGTTCCTGATCTCCGTGCCGATCGGGCTCTTCGGGACCGTCTGGGCCTACCTGAAGCTCGAGGAGCGCAGCGAGCCGCGGCGCGCCCCGATCGACTGGTGGGGCAACGTCACGTTCGCGCTCGGCCTCGTGCTGATCATGGTCGCGGTGACCTACGGGATCCGCCCGGCCGGCGGCCACCCGACCGGCTGGGGCAGCCCGAAGGTGCTCGCGCTGCTGGCGGCGGCGGTCGCCAGCCTCGCCGCGTTCGCCGCGATCGAGCGGCGCGTGCCGGACCCGATGTTCAAGCTGCCGCTGTTCCGCATCCGCGCGTTCACGTTCGGCACGCTGTCCACGTTCCTGTCGGCGATCGCGCGCGGCGGCCTGATGTTCATGCTGATCATCTGGCTGCAGGGCATCTGGCTGCCGCAGCACGGCTACGACTTCACCGAGACGCCGCTGTGGGCGGGCATCTACATGCTCCCGCTGACGGTCGGGATGCTGGTCGCGGGGCCGACGTCGGGCCTGCTGTCGGACCGCTTCGGCGCGCGCGGGTTCGCGACCGCCGGGATGCTCGGCGCCGCGCTCTCGTTCGCGCTGCTGCTGATGCTGCCGACCGACTTCTCCTACCCGGTGTTCGCCGCCGTGCTGCTGCTCAACGGCGTCTCGATGGGGATGTTCGCCTCGCCCAACCGCGCGGCGGTGATGAACAGCCTGCCGCCGGGCGACCGCGGCGCGGGCGGGGGGATGAACCAGACGTTCCAGAACTCCGCGCAGGTGCTCTCGATCGGGATCTTCTTCACGCTGATGATCGTCGGGCTTGCCTCGACCCTGCCCGCGACGCTGACCGGCGGGCTGGAGGCGCACGGCGTGCCGGCCGGCGTCGCCGACCACGTCGCGGCGCTGCCGCCGGTGTCGATCCTGTTCGCCGCCTTCCTCGGCTACAACCCGATCCAGAGCCTCGTCGGCGCGCACACGCTCAACGGCCTATCGCCGGCCGACCACGCGGCGCTCGTCGGCCACGGCTTCTTCCCGCAGCTGATCTCCGGCCCGTTCCGCGACGGGCTCCACGCCGCCTTCATCTTCGCGATCCTGGCGTGCCTGGTCGCCGCCGGCGCCTCGCTCATGCGCGGCGGCCGCTACCGCCACGGCGAGGCGGCGCGGCGCGCATTCCCCCTACCCGAGGAGCAGCATGCACGTTGAGTGGTACGGCCAGTCGTCCTTCCGCCTGACGGCGGACGACAAGACCGTGTTCATCGATCCGTTCGGCGACATGTCCGCCGCGGCGGCGCGCGGGCTCGTGTGGGAGTACCCGGCGATCGAGGGCGTCGAGGCCGACCTGCTGCTCGTCACGCACGAGCACCGCGACCACAACGCGGTCGACGCGATCGGCGGCGATCCCGTGGTGCTGCGCTCGACCGCGGGGACGCACGAGTCGCCGATCGGCGAGGTGATCGGCGTCGCGTCCGAGCACGACCAGGTCGCCGGCACCCAGCGCGGGCCGAACACGATCTTCGCGTTCACGTTCGGCGGCGTGCGCGTGGCGCACTTCGGCGACCTCGGGCAGGCCGCGCTGCGCGAGGAGCAGGCCGCCGCGCTCGGGCGCGCCGACCTCGTCTTCATCCCGGTCGGCGGCGGCCCGACGATCGGCGGCACGCTCGCGTCCCAGATCGCCTCGCAGCTGGGCGCGAAGTGGGTCGTGCCGATGCACTACCGCACCGAGCGGATCGGCTTCCTCGAGCCGGCCGACGAGTTCATCGCCACGTTCGACCACGTGGCGAAGCTCAACAGCGCGAGCTTCGAGCTCGACGAGCTGCCGGGCGAGCACCCGCTCGCGGTGGTTCCCGCCGCGCCGTAGCCTGGGCGGATGCCGCTGCACAAGACGCCGGCCGGCGCTGCGCCGGACGCCACGATCCAGTCGCGCCCGCAGTACGGGCGCGAGCTGTCGGGAACGCGCCTCGCGGCCGAATCCACCGACCCGCGGATCGCCTACCAGACCGTGTCCGACGAGCTGCTGCTCGACGGCAACGCGCGACTGAACCTGGCGACGTTCGTGACGACGTGGATGGAGCCCGACGCGCGCGTGCTGATCGACGAGTGCCTGGACAAGAACATCGTCGACAAGGACGAGTACCCGCGCACCGCCGAGCTCGAGCGGCGCTGCGTCAGCATCCTCGCCGACCTGTGGTCCGCCGAGTCCGCGGTCGGCTGCTCGACCACCGGCTCCAGCGAGGCGTGCATGCTCGGCGGGCTCGCGCTGCTGCGGCGCTGGCGCGCCCGCGGCGGCGGCTCGGGCGCGCCGAACCTCGTGATGGGGGCCAACGTCCAGGTGTGCTGGGAGAAGTTCTGCCGCTACTGGGACGTCGAGCCGCGCATGGTCCCGGTCGGCGGCGGCGCCACGCACCTCACGCCCGGGGGCGCGGCGGCGGCGTGCGACGAGAACACGATCGGCGTGGTCGCGATCCTCGGCTCGACCTTCGACGGCGCCTATGAGCCGGTGGCGGAGATCGCCGCCGCGCTCGACGGCCTCTCCTTCGACGTGCCGATGCACGTCGACGCGGCCTCCGGCGGGTTCGTCGCGCCGTTCCTCGACCAGGCGCTGGTGTGGGACTTCCGGCTCGAGCGCGTGCAGTCGATCAACGCGTCCGGGCACAAGTACGGCCTCGTCTATCCCGGCGTCGGCTGGGCGCTGTGGCGCAACGAGGAGGCGCTGCCGGCCGAGCTCGTGTTCCACGTCGACTACCTCGGCGGCGACATGCCGACGTTCGCGCTGAACTTCTCGCGCCCGGGCGCGCAGGTGATCGCGCAGTACTTCAACTTCGTCCGGCTCGGGCGCGAGGGCTACCGGCGCGTGCAGCAGGGCTCGCGCGACACCGCGATGTGGCTCGCCGAGCGCGTGTCCGAGCTCGACCCGTTCACGCTCGTCTCCGACGGCAGCGCGCTGCCCGTGTTCGCGTTCAGGGTGAGCGACGGCGTCTCTGGCTACAGCGTCTACGACGTCTCGGAGGGGCTGCGCGAGCGAGGCTGGCTCGTGCCGGCGTACCGGATGCCGCCGGCGATGGAGGACGTGCACGTGTTGCGCGTCGTCGTGCGCAACGGATTCAGCCGAAGCCTCGCGGGCCTGCTGATGGATGACCTCGAGCGCGTCTGCGCGCGCCTCGAGCGCCACGGCGGCCGGCTCGGCGGCGAGACGCACGCCGGCTTCCACCACTAGCCGTCGGCGTAATGAGCGTCGGTGATCTCCTCGCCGGCGGCGAGCGCGTTGAACATCTTCACGCCGTACACCTTCTCGACCACGTACTCGATCCCGTACGTCTCGTCCTCGCCGCACTCGGCGTGGGCCTCGAGGAGCACGTCGAGCACGGCCGACGCGGGCAGCTGATCGCTGGGCTTCCAGACCAAGGGCATGGCGGGAGCGTACGCCCGGCTCATGAGGGCGCCGGTCACATCCGCCGGCCGGGATCCGTCAGGGCTGTGTATGCCTGACGAGATGGTGCAAGCCGAGCAGTTCGAATCCCACCGCCCGCAGCTGCAGGCGGTCGCCTACCGCATGCTGGGCTCGGTGGGGGAGGCCGAGGACGCCGTGCAGGAGGCGTGGCTGCGCCTGAGCCGCTCCGACGCGGACGCGATCGCGAACCTCGGCGGCTGGCTGACCACGGTCGTCGGCCGCGTCTGCATCGACATGCTGCGCGCGCGCCGGGCGCGCCACGAGGACCACACGCCGGAGCCGATCGTGAGCACCGACGGGCGGGCCGATCCCGTCCAGGAGGCCCTGCTGGCCGACTCGGTCGGGCTCGCGCTGCTCGTCGTGCTCGAGACGCTGTCGCCGGCCGAGCGGCTCGCGTTCGTGCTGCACGACATGTTCGCGGTGCCGTTCGACGAGATCGCGCCGATGGTCGACCGGACGCCGGCCGCGGCGCGCCAGCTCGCCAGCCGCGCGCGGCGGCGCGTGCGCGGCGCCGCCCCGGCGCCGGACGCCGACCTGGCGCGTCAGCGCGAGGTGGTCGGCGCGTTCCTCGCCGCCTCGCGCGCGGGCGACTTCGACGCACTGCTCGAGGTCCTCGCGCCGGACGTCGTGTTCCGCATCAGCGGGGCGCATCCGCTGAGCTACAGCGGCGCCGAGAACGTGGCGCGCGTCGCGGCCCGCCAGGGACCGCGCTTCGCGCCGAGCTGCCGGATCGGGCTCGTCAACGGCGCCGCCGGGATCTACATGGAAGGCCCCGACGGCCTCGCGACCGTCACCGGCTTCACCGTGGCGGACGGCCGGATCGTGACGATCGACCTGATCCGCACTACCGTCGCCTGAGTGCGCGTCGCGATCGAGCCGTGGGGCGAGGGCGACCTCCCGCTGCTCGAGCGGCTGCTGGGCGACCCGGCGATGATGGAGCACCTCGGCGGCCCTGAGTCGCGCGAGAAGATCGCCGCGCGCCACGCGCGCTACCTGGCGATCGCCGATCCGCAGTTCCGGATCCTCGCCGACCTCCAACGCGATCTGCCGTGCGCTCGGCTTCACCTTGCTCGGGGACTCGGAGTTCGAGTTCCCGTCCGGGAGCTTCATGCGCTGCAACGACTGGCGGCTCGACCTGCTCGCCGCGCTCGCGGCCCCCCCGTTGGCGCCTTGACGCGCGCGAAAGCGTGTGATCTACTGGACGGCAGTGGGGTTGACAACGTTGTCACCCACGTCATGACAATGGCATCGCTCCACGATCTTCACGAGGTCAGCCGCCCGCCGAGCCCGTCAGGGCTGCTGGCGCTGGACCCGGCCGCCGGCGCGCTCGGCGTCGCCTTCGGAGCGAACGGGGTGCGGGTCGCCGTGTCGGAGCTGTCGGGCGCTGCGTGCGCCGAGCGGCACGCCGCCGGCGCGGGCGCGGACGCGGTCGGCACGGCGGTGGCGCTGGCCGAGGAGGCGCTGGCCGGCGCCGGGATCGCGCGCGGGCGCCTGGTCGCCGCCGCGCTCGCGATCCCGCGCGACAGCGACGCCTCGCCCGAGTGGGGGGAAGAGCTCGCGCGCCGGCTCGGCACGCCGGTCGACGTCGACCACGACGCCAACCTCGGCGCGCTGGGCGAGCTCGCGCGCGGCGCCGCGCACGGGCTGCGCGACATCGTCTACGTCGACGCGTCGTGGAGCCTCGGCGCGGGGCTCGTGCTCGACGGCCGGCTCCATCGCGGCGCCTCCGGGCTCGCGGGCGCGCTCGGCCACGTGCAGGTCGATCCGCGCGGCACGGTCTGCGACTGCGGCAACCGCGGCTGCCTGCAGACGGTCGCGTCCGCGGGCGCGCTGCTGGACCGGCTGCGCACGACGATCACGCCGACGCTGACGCTGCCGGGCGTGCGGCTGCTGCTCGCCGAAGGTCATCCCGCCGCCGTGCAGGCGTTCGACGACGCCGGCCACGCGATCGGCCACGCGCTGGCCGCGGTCTGCGAGGCGCTCAACCCGGCGGCGGTCGTGATCGGCGGCGAGCTCGCCGGCTTCGAGCTGATCGCCGGCATCACCGCGGCGCTGGACCGCCACGCGCGCGTCGCGAGCGCCGGGATGACGGTCGAGCTGGGCATCCTCGGCGATCGCGCGCCGGTGCTGGGCGCGCTGCAGTGCGCCATCGGGAGCGGCTACGACCGAGCGCTCGGCCGGCTCGGCGCGGCTCGCCGCTGAGGGCGCTCAGACCTTCGCGGCGGTGCGCGCCTTGTCGGCGTACAGCGCCTCGTCGGCACGCTGCATCAGGCCGCTCGCGGACTCGCCCGTCTCGCGGTGCGCGATCCCGATCGCGGCGCCCGCGACGTGGGAGAGACCGTGCCGGAGCCGATCGATGATGTCGTCGACCTGCTCGACGCCGGCGCCCGCGAGCAGCACCGCGAACTCGTCGCCGCCGAGCCGCGCGAGCCGGTCGCCGTCGCGCAGATGCGACCGCCAGGTGTCGGCGGCATCGCGCAGCACCTCATCGCCGGCGGCGTGCCCGTGCGTGTCGTTGACCTTCTTGAAGTCGTTGAGGTCGATCAGGACGACCGCCAGCGGCCGCCGGGCGTGCTCGGCCTCGGCGATCGCGCGGGCGAGCTCGGTGTCCCACGCCCGCCGGTTCAGCAGCCCGGTGAGCGCGTCGTGGTGCGCGTGGTGCTCGAGCTCGCCGAAGACGCGCTTGCGCTCGTCGATGTCCTGCAGCTGCGAGATGAAGTACAGCGGCTCGCCGGCCGCGTCGCGCGCGAGCGAGACCGAGAGCAGGATCCAGATCAGCGAGCCATCGGCGCGCCGGTAGCGCTTCTCCATCTCGTAGCTGCGGATCTCGCCGTCCAGCATCCGCCGCACCTGCTCGAGGTCGCTGTCGAGGTCGTCGGGATGCGTGATCTCCTGGAACGTCGACCCGAGCAGGTCGGTCTCGGCGTACCCGAGCATCTCGCACAAGCGGTGGTTGACCCGCAGCCAGTGACCCTCGGGGCTGACGAGCGCGATCCCGATCGGCGCGTTCTCGAACGCGAGCTGGAAGCGCTCCTCGGCGTCGTGCTCGGCGCGCTCGGCGGCGCGCTGCTCGGAGATGTCGCGCACGGCCACGAGCACGCCCGCGATCTCGCCGTCGACCTCGCGGTGCGGGATGACGTGCGCGCTGATGTACCGCTGGGTCGCCGGCGAGAACGCCTCGAACAGGCCGTGCTCGCCCTCGAGCGCCCGGCGCGCGGCGGGCTCGAGCAGCTCCAGCAGCTCGGGCGAGACGATCTCGTGCATGGGCCGCCCGGTGAAGTCGGACGTGATCGCGCCCGTGTCCTCCATGTGACGGCCTTCGATCAGGACGCAGCACAGATCGCGGTCGTAGAGCACGACGCCGGCGCCCGGGAGGTTGCGAACGATCAGCCGGTGGCGGCGCTCGCTCGCGCGCAGCGCCTCCTCGGTGGCGCGCCGGGACGTGATGTCCTGGAACTGACCCACCCAGCTCAACGGGCGGCCTTCGTCGTCGCGCAGGAACGTCAGGTTGGCCAGCGCCCAGACGATCTTGCCGTCGGGCCGCACGAACCGCTTCTCGCACTGGAACGTACGCTTGAGGCCGGCGAAGATCTCCTCGGCGGCGACGAGGTCCGCCGCGCGGTCGTCGGGGTGCGTGAGCTCCTGGTCGCGGCGGCCGATCAGCTGCTCCGGCGCGCGATCCAGCAGGGTGCAGAGCGCGTCGTTGACCCGGACGTACTCGCCCGCGCAGTTGAACAGCGCCATCCCGATCGGCGCGTCGTCGAACGCCGCGTCGAAGTGCTCGGCGACGCTGGTGCTCGGTGCGACGGTGCGGCCCACGCCACGGAGATCGGCGGCTAGGCCGAGAACGTGAGCCGTTCTCAGGCTCCTGCGCCGAAATGGCGCGCGTACTGCTCATGGATGAACGCCGTCATGTGAGGCGGGCTCGGAGGCTCGATGCCGCCCATCCGCGCCAGCGTGTCGGCCACGATGTGCTGGAGGTCGTTCTCGCCGCCGTGGCCCGGCGCCGTCCAGTCGAGCGGCGTCACCGCCGGCACGTCGGCGCGCGGGGCGTCGAGCGTGAGCACGCAGCTCAGGTCCGGCGCCGCGTGGTCGCGCTTGGTGAGCGCGTCGAGCTTGAAGCGGCGCAGGACCGTGGCGGCGACCGAGCTGTGGTCGAACGGCACCGAGCCCTTCGGTCGCGCGACCGTGCCCGCCGCGATGTAGGGCGACACGAGCACGGCGGGCACGCGGACGCCGAAGCGGTTGAAGCGGAACCCGAGCTGCCCGGGTGCGCCCGGATAGCCGTCGGGCGGCGTCGCGTTGCCCGGCGGCGGCACGTGGTCGTAGCAGCCGCCGTGCTCGTCGTAGGTGATCACGAGCAGCGTCTTCTGCCACAGCGGGGAGGACGACACCGCGTCATAGACCGAGGCGATCAGCTTCTCGCCCGGGCGCATGTCGGCGTTCGGGTGCTGGTCGTCCTGCCCGGGCCCTGAGAGCTGCGGCTCGAGGAAGGCGTAGCTCGGGAGGTCGCCGGCGGCGGCGTCGGTCGCGAAGCGCTCGATCGGGAGGAAGCTCGCGTCCAGCGACGGGTCGTGCAGCTGGGTCATGATCAGGCGCGTGAGCGAGAACGGCTTGCCGGCCGACGTGCCGGAGTAGACGCGCCACGGCAGCGACGCGGCCTGCAGGCGGTTGAACACGGTGACCGCGTCGCAGTCGGGCTGCGGGCGGTTGTTGACCTGCCCGCCGGAGGTCGCGGCATGGACGAAGTCCCGGTTAGGCAGCGTCTGGCTCGGCACCGAGCAGTACCACTCGTCGCAGACCGCGAACTCGCGCGCGAGCGTGCTCAGCACCGGTACCTGCTCGGGCGTGTACGCGGTCATGATCGAGCGCGGGTCTGCGGGCGGATCCCCGAACGCGTACGAGCCGTAGAGCATCGCTCGCGCGTAGTTGTCGACGAAGCCGAGGCACGCGGGGCTGGGCGGGTACAGGTCCGGCACCTCGTAGTGCCCGAACAGCTGGTCGTTCGTGTTGCGGAAGCCTTCGCCGGGATCGGGGTCCGGGTGCCGGAAGCTCGCCGGCGCCGGATCGCCGTTCTTGCGCACGTAGACCTTCTCGACGAACGGGATGCCGTCCGGGTCGACGTTCGAGAGCGGGCACCACAGCTCGCGCCGGAGGCCTTGGAAGGCCTGGCCGCGGGGCGGGGGAGCGGCGTCGTAGAGCCAGCCGAGCAGGTTGTCGAACGACCGGTTCTCCAGCATCAGGACGACGACGTGGTCGATCCGGGCGAGCGCGGCCGGGTTCGGCGGCAGGTACTGGGAGGCCATGCCGACGAGACTGCCAACCTCCAATGAGCGAGAAGTGTCAGCCGATCCCGGCGGCGCGGAGCCGGGCGACGCTGCGCCGCAGGTCGTCCTCCGGACGCCCCGGCGAGCCGGGGCGGCGGTCCTGCTCGACGGTCGCGAACCCGGCGTAGCCGGCCTCGTCGAGCGCGGCGCGCACGCCGGCGAGCTCGAGCGCGCCGTCGCCGACGGGGCAGAACACGCCCGCTTCGACCGCGTCCCAGAAGCCGAGCCCGCGCGCGAGGACGGGCGCGGCGACGTCCTTGAGGTGCAGGTGCTCGAGCCGGCGCGCGTGGCGCCGGATCAGCTCGGCCGGGTCGTCTCCGGCGTACAGCGCGTGCCCGCTGTCGAGGCACAGGCCGAGCTCGCCGGCGGGGATCGCGTCCAGGAGGCGGTCGATCTCGTCGGCGAACTCGACGTAGCCGCCGGCGTGCGGGTGCACGACCGGCCGGATGCCGCGCGCCGCGGCCCGCTCGGCGGCGCGGCGCAGCGTGTCCAGCAGCGCCGCCCACGCGCGCGCGTCCAGCCTCGGCGCGGCGTCCGAGCGGCCGGCGGTCGCCGCACGAACAGGCGACGGGCGGTCGATCAGCACGAGCAGCGCGCCGCCGGCCGCGGCGATCGCGTCGAGCGCGGCGTCGGTGGCGGCGAGCACGTCGTCGCGGGCGGCGGGGCGGTGGAAGTCGTCGAACACGAACGTCCCGACGGCCGTCAGCGGCCGCCCGGCGAGCGCGCCCGGCGGCAGGTAGGAGACCGGGCCGAGCTCGAGCCACTCGAGGCCCGCGCCGGCGATCCCGTCGAGCACGTCCGCCGGCGGCGGGTTGGCGGGATCGTGCGCGAAGTCGACGCCCCACGAGACCGGGCCGCCCGCGAGCCGGATCGAAGCCATCGAGAGATTCAATCACTTGCGGCCGCGGCGCGCGTGGCCGGCGCCGCCCCACCGTCCGCTCCCCCCGCTAAGTTCCTGCACACACCCACAAAGAGCGCCCCGGGCGACGCGCCAACGCCCCCGGGGCCGGCACAGGAGGAAACTCTCCGATGCACCCGCACCGTAGCGCCGGTACGCCCGCAGGCGTCGCCCGCCCCGGCACCCCGCCGTTCGAGCATCAGCGCCGCCTGCTGCTCGAGCTCGCCGTCACGCCGCCGCCGCACGGCGACGGGGTCGCGGAGCTCGCCGACGCGCTCGCGCTGGCGCCCGCGCAGGTCGAGGCGGCGGCCGGCGGCCTCGAGCGCGCCGGGCTGCTGGTGCGCCGCGGCGGGCGCCTGTTCGCGTCGCCGGCGACGCTCGCGGTCGAGGCGCTGTGGCCCTTCGCGCTGTGAGCCAGAGGGCGCGTCCGCTCAGCGGTGCAGCGCGCGCCGGACCGTCGCCAGACCGCGCCGCGCGAGGTGGCGCGGGTTGAGCTTGAGCGCCTGCGCGAGGTCGTACTCCGGCTCGCCGAACAGCGAGTTGCGCGAGCGGACGATCGTCGTCTCGACGGTCATGTCGGTGTCGCGCTGGTCCATCGAGGCCACGATCAGGCCGTCGCCGCTGCAGGACTCGAGCACCGAGTGCTCGGTGATCACGTGCGCGCCGGCCTCGCGCAGCAGCTCGACGCAGCGCTGGTGCGTGAGCGGGTCGCCCGTGATCAGGTGATGGTGCGTCGAGACCACGAGGAAGCGCACGCGCCCTGAGCGCAGCAGCTCGCGCGCGCCGGTCAGCAGCTCCGTCTCGGCGCCCTGGATGTCGCTCAGCAGCAGGTCGATCCGCTCCAGCCCCTGGTCGCGCATCAGACCTTCGAGCGAGACGAGCGGCGTCGGGCGCAGCGCGTTGTCGCTCTCCGTCCGGATCTTCACGGTCGCGCCGTGCGGCGTGCCGACGGCCGCGTGGACGAAGGTCGCCGGCACGCCGTTGAGCTCGAAGTTGCGCCGGCCGACCTCGAGGTTGCTCGGGTCGGGCTCGACGCAGACGCAGCGCGTCTCGGGGTTGGCGGTCTTGGTCCAGAGCGAGTAGTAGGCCCAGAAGCTGCCGAGCTCGACCATCACCGGCGCGGGCGTGTCGGCCTTCAGGCGCTCGACGACGGCGTGGAAGGCGAGCTCCTCCTGCGGCTCGTGGTGCCCGCGCAGGTCGCGGATGATCTCCGTCATCCACGCCCCGTGGTAGCAGCCCTCGTCGATCAGCATGCCGTTGTGCATCACCTGCACGCGGCGCGATCCGCGCATGGCGACGGTCCCGGCCTCGGGCACCTTCGGCAGCGCATCGGTGTCGCGGACCGCGATCGTGAGGTCGATCCGGCGCTGGTCTTCGGGGCTGAACTCGGACAGGCGGGGCAGACTAGCGGGAGCCGATCGCCTCCCGGGCGAGCGCGTCGACGGCGGCGCGCAGCGAGGCCTCGGCCGCCTCGAGCGAGCGATCGATGTCGTCGGCCGTGTGCGAGGCGCCGATGTGGCTGCGGCCCAGGCTCTCCGGCATCTCGAACACGCCGCGCGCGATCAGCTCGCGCCGGTAGCGGACGAACAGCGCCTCGTCGTTGCGCAGGACGTCGTCGTAGCTGTCGAGCGGGCCCTCCATGAAGCACAGCACGAACAGCGAGCCGAAGCCGCCGACGACCGCGGGCACCGCGGCGCGCGCCGCGATCTCGCGCAGTCCTGAGCGCATGCGCTCGCCGAGCGCGAACAGCCGCGCGTGGACGCTCGGGTCCTCCAGCTCGGCGATCGTCGCCAGGCCCGCCTCGACGGCGGCGGCGTTGCCGTTGTAGGTGCCGCCGAAGTGCACGTCGCCGGTCTCGGTCGTGGTGAAGCGCTCGAGGTGCTCGCGCCGGCCGGCGATGGCGGCCAGCGGGAAGCCGTTGGCGATCGCCTTGCCGAGCGTCGTGAGGTCCGGGCGCACGCCGGCGATCGCCTGATAGCCGCCGATGCTGTGGCGGAAGCCGGTGATCACCTCGTCGAAGATCAGCAGCGCGCCGAACTCGTCGCACAGCGCGCGCAGTCCCTCCAGGAAGCCCTCGCGCGGGAGCAGCCCGGGCGAGTTGTGCGCGACCGGCTCGACGATGATCGCGGCGACGTCGTTGCGCTCGAGCGTCGCGCGCACGTCGTCGAGGTCGTTGTAGCGGCACACGAGCGTCGCGTCGACCGCGGCGTCGAGCATGCCCGCCGAGTGCGGATCGCGCTGCCCGACGCGATCGGCCTTGCTCAGGACGTTGCGCAGGACGTAGTCGTGGAAGCCGTTGTAACAGCCCTGGAACTTGATGATCGGCGTGCGGCCGGTGATGCCGCGCGCGAGCCGGATCGCGTGGTAGGTCGCCTCCGAGCCGGAGTTGCACACGACCACCTGCTCGGCGGACGGCACGTGCTCGACGATCTTGCGCGCGAGCGCGACCTCCGCCTCGGTGACGCCGACGCCGAACAGCACCGTCTCCTCGATCGCGCGCGCGACGCGGGCGGTGACCGCGGGATGCGAGTGGCCGAGGATGACGGCGCCGTACGCCGCGTGGTAGTCGATATAGCGGCGTCCGTCGAGGTCCTCCAGGTGGGCGCCGCTGCCGCGGCGGAAGCAGATCCGCGGCTCGCTGCGGCGGCGGCAGGTGTTGACGCCGCCGGGGATCACCTCGGCGGCGGACGCGAGCAGGGCCTCGGACGCGTTCATGCGGGCTCCTCGAAGAGAGTAAGTGATTCAATCACTCTACACGCCGCTGCGGGCGAGCGCATCGCGCACCTCGGCCTCGCTGACGTCGTCGGCGATCACGGTCTCGCCGAGCGCGAGCGGGAGCACCCAGCGCAGGCTCCCGGCGCGGATCATGCGGACCTTGTCCATCGCGTCGAGCAGCGCGGCGGCGGTCACGCCCGGCGGGAGCGCGGCCGCGTCGGTCGGCAGCCCGCTGCGGTCGAGCACGGCGATCAGGCGCTCGAGCAGAACCGGGTCCAGCCAGCCGCGCGCCTCGGCGATGCGCGCCTCGACCGCCATCCCGTACGCCACGGCCTCGCCGTGCAGCAGCGGCGCGTAGCCGGTCACCGTCTCGAGCGGGTGGCCGACGGTGTGCCCGAAGTTCAGCGGGCGGCGCAGGTCGGCCTCGTACGGATCGCGCTCGATCAGCGCGGTCTTGATCGCCGACGCGGCCCGCACGAGCTGCTCGAGCGGCGCGGGCTCGCCGGCCAGCAGCGCGTCGGCGTGCCGCTCGATGAAGTCGAAGTACGCCGGTGACGCGATCACGCCCTTCTTGATGCACTCGGCGAGGCCGGCGGCGAGCTGGCGCCGGTTCTGCGAGCGCAGGTGGCGCAGGTCGGAGACCACGCCGGCGGGCTGCTGGAACGCGCCGAGCAGGTTCTTGGCGGCCGGGTGGTTGACGGCGACCTTCCCGCCGAGCGCGCCGTCGACCATCGCCAGCAGCGTGGTGGGGAGGTTCACGTAGGCGACGCCGCGCATGTAGCCGCTCGCGACCCAGCCGCCGAGGTCGCAGATCACGCCGCCGCCGAAGCTGATCAGGACGTCGCGCCGGCCGAGCCGGCTGCCGGCGAGCCAGTGCCACAGCTCGACGGCGTGCTCGAGCGACTTGCTCGCCTCCCCGGCCGGGACGCTGTGCCAGATCACGTCGAGGCCGAGCCCGCGCAGGTCGCGCCGCAGCGGGCCGCCGTAGAGCGCGTCGACGGTGTCGTCGCTGACGACGGCGACGGTTGCCGCGTCGTGGAGCAGCTCGGCGAGGCGCGCGCGAGTGTCCTGCGCGTCGCGCGTGACGTGGATCGGGTAGCGCTGCTCGAGCCGCGCGTGGGCGACGACGGTCTCGTCGGCGCCCGGCATGTCGAACGCGTCGCTGACGCGCAGGCCGGTGATCGTGGCGGTGTCCATCGGTCCACCGTCGGGCGGGCGGGGCGGCGCCGGTATCGCACGATGGCGCGATCGGGCGGGGGACGCGCGTCGTGCGGCTGCGGTCACGGGCTCGTGCGGCCGGTCGTGCAGGTGGACGATGGCGCGAGCCGGCGAGCGCACCGATCGTCGGCGGCATGTCAGATCCGATCGTCCGCGACGCGCGCGGTGCCGAGATCGTCGCGGGCTGCGCGCTGCTCGCCGCCTCGCTCGGCTTCTCCGAGCGCGACGCGATCCCGCCGTGGCTCGTCCAGACCGCGGCCGGCTGCGGCGGACTCGCGCTGGGCGCGTTCGCCGGCGCGCGCCTCGTCGGGTTCTCGTTCGCGCTGGCGTGCGGGGACGGGGCGCTGTTCTCGTGCGGGCTGGCGGTCGAGCCCGCGTCGCGCGGCCGCGGCGTGGGCCGGCGGTTGAAGCTCGCGCAGCGCGAGCGCGCGCTGGCGCGCGGCTGTCGCTGCGTGCGCTGGACGGCCGATCCGCTGTCGGCGTCGGCGCTGTCGCTGTACCTGTCCGGCCTCGGGGCGCGGCTCGTGGCGTACGAGGCGGAGCTGTACGCGGCGGTCCGTCCCTCGCCGGTGCCGCCCGACGACGTCGTGATCGAGTGGCCGCTCACGGGCGCGCGGGTGAACGACGGCGCGGCGGGCGCGCGGGTCGAGATCCCGTTCGACCACCGCGCGCTCGAGGGCGCGGCCCTGGCGCGCTGGCGGCTCGGCGTGCGCGCGGAGATGCGGCGCGCGGTCGCCGCGGGCGGCGTCGGGACCGGCGTCGCGATCGATCGCGACGCCCGCCGCGCGTGGGTGCTGTTCTCGTGACCGGCTCGCTTTCGGTGACCGTCGACGTCGACGGCGCCGCGGGCCTGCCGGGCGGCGGCGCGGGCCTCGAGCACCGGCTGTCGCGCGTCTCCGAGCGGGAGTACGGGCTGCTGCGCGGCCTGCCGCGGATCCTCGACGTGCTCGACGAGTTCGCGGTGCGCGCGACGTTCTACGTCGTCGGCGTCACCGCCGAGCGCCACCCCGACGAGGTCCGCGCGCTCGTTCCGCGCCACGAGCTCGGCCATCACGGGCACACGCACCGCTTCCCGTCCGAGCTCTCGGAGGCCGAGCAGCGCGCCGAGCTCAGCGACGCGCTGCAGGCGGTCACGGGCGTCGCGCCCGCGGGCTACCGGGCGCCGGGGTGGGAGCTGACGGCGGCGACGCTCGACGCGCTGGGCGACGGAGGGTTCGCGTGGGACTCGAGCCTGATGGGCGACGACCGCCCGTATGCGGCCGGCGGCCTGGTCGAGCTGCCGGTGCACTGGGCGCTCGACGACGCGCCGCACTTCGCGCACACCACCGACACGGCCGGGTTGCTGGCGACGTGGCGGGCGGAGCTGTGCGCCGCGCGCCGCGAGGGGCGGCATACGACGATCACGTGCCATCCCGAGATCCTCGGGCGCGCCTGCCGGATCGACGTCCTGCGGCGCGTGCTCGACGCGGCCGCGGGCCTCGAGCTCGCGACCGTCGCGCACGGCGAGGTCGCGGCGGCGTTCCGGCCGTGATCGTCGCGCTGTGCTGCGTCCCGGCGTTCCTCGGCGCGTTCGACTTCGGGTTCATGGTGCTCGCCGGACCGCGCCTCGGCGCCGACGTCGGCGCGGGAGCCGCGTACGCCTGGCTCTTCAGCGCGGCCTCGTTCGCGTTCGGCGCCGCCGTCATGCCCGCCACGGGCCTGCGCGCGCGCCCGCTCACGCTCGGGCTCGCCCTCGCGGCCGCGGGCTCCGCGCTCGTCGCGTCCGCCTGGGCGCTGCCGGCCGCACTCGCCGGCCGCGTCCTCTTCGGCCTCGGAGGCGGCATCGCCGCCCCGGCCGCCCTCGCCAGGCTCGCCACGCTCGAGCGGCCGGCGCGAGGCTTCTCCTGGCTCGGAGCCTCCGTCGCCCTCGGCTTCACCACCGGAACCCTGGTCGCCACGACGATCCCGTGGCGCCACGCCCTCGCCGCCGTCACGATCGTGACCGCAGCCGCGGCGATCACGGCCACGCGCCACGCGTCCGCACACGCCGGCGAGCCGCGGCTCGTCCCCGGCGCGCTGCTCTTCTCCGCCGCCACCGTGGCGCTCGCCGTCGCGCTGGCGGGCGCCACGTGGGTCCTCGTCCCCGCCTTCGTGCTCGCCGTCGCGGCGGGGCGGCGTGCGGCGCCGCGGCTGCCGCCGCGTCGAGCCGCCGCGGGTGCGGTCCTGCTGGCGGCGGCCGCGACGACGGCCAGCGGGGTGGGGGCGACGGTGGTGCTCGGCCGGGCGGGATCCGGGCTCGTGCTCGCCGCGTTCGGTGTCGCCGCGCTCCCCGCGGCGCGGCTGGCCGGCGTGCTCGCCCCGCGGCGGGGCGCGGCCGTCGCGGGTGGGGCCGGGCTCGCGCTCCAGGCGCTGGCGCTGATCGGCGCGGGCGTCGTCGCCGGACCCGCGCCCATGGCCGTCGCGATCGCGGCGTTCGGCGCGGGCCATGTGATCGCGAACGCCGGCGCGGCCGGTGCGGCGGCGGCGCTCGCGGGCGAGCACGTCGCGCCGGTCGCGGGCCTGCTGGTGACCGCGCAGTACGCGGGCGCCGGCGCCGGATCGCTGCTGATGACCGGCGTCGCGGATCGCCGCGGGACGGAGGCGGCCGTGCTCGTCGCGGCGGCGATCGCCGCCGCCGGAGCGCTCGCGCTGCTCAGCGGCGCGCGCCGAGCCAGCGCGCGAGCTGCTCCGCGTACGCGCTGACGGCCGCCGTGGCGAGCTCCTCCTCGCGGCTCGAGAGCCCCTCGAGGATCCGGCGATGGTGCTTGACGACCGCCGAGTCGCGCTCGGGCGCGCGCACGCGGCGCAGCTCGGCGAGCACGAGCTGCCACGGCTCGACGAGCTTGGCCAGCTGCGCGTTGCCCGACAGCACCGCCAGCGTGTGGTGGAACCACACGTCGGCGGCGACGAGCGGATCGCGCGCGTCCGCGGTCCGCCGCGCGCCGGGCGCGAGCGCCAGCCGCATCTCGGCGATCCGGTCGGCGAGCAGGTCGAGGTCCGCGGCCGTCGCGTGCTCGATCGCGGCCACCGCGGCGGCGCGCTCGACCGCCGCCCGCGCGGCGATCGTGTCGGCCAGGATCGACGGGTCCGGCCCGCGCTCGATGCATGCGCGCAGGACGTCGGCGTGGCGCGTGTCCCAGTCGTCGCGCTGGAGCACCTCCTGCCCGCGCGCGGGGTGCACGACGATCAGGCCGCGCTCCTGCAGGCCGCGCAGGGCTTCGCGCAGCACGCCGCGGCTGCAGCCGAAGCGCGCGCACAGCTCGGGCTCGTGCGGCAGCCACTCGCCCTCGGCGTACTCGCCCCCGACGATCGCGTCGAGCAGCTCCCGCATCACCTCGCTGTAGCGCCTGGGCATCGCGGGCGGGATCTCAGCACGGAGGACCCCGAACGGTCAATCGTGCCGCACCGGACCGCGGCCGACCGCTCAGTGATCGGCCCGCCGGAGGCCGGCTTTCGCCGCCGGGCGCGGCTCGAGCCGCTCAGCGTCTCCCCGTTCCGGCCGCCTCGCGCGAGGGTGCGTAGCGTCCGCGCGCGATGATCGAGGTCGTCGTCGGAGATCACGAGCCGCTGTTCCTCGACGGGCTCGTCCGCGTCATCCGCCAGGACAGCGGGCTGCACCTGGCCGCCGGCGCCGGCGACGGCCGCGCCGCCCTCGCGGCGATCCGCGCGCACCGGCCCATGGTCGCGCTGCTCGCACGCGGGCTCGCCGACCTCAGCGGCGAGCGCGTGCTCGGCGCCGTCGTCCGCGACGGGCTGCCGACCCGCGTCGTCCTGCTCGATCCGGCGCCGGGGGAGGACGTCTGGGGCGCGCTCGGCGCCGGCGCCGCCGGCGTGCTCTCGCGCCGCGTGTCGGCCGACGTCATCCGCGCCGCGGTGCACCGCGTCGCCCGCGGCGGGACGGCACTGTGCGACGACGCCCAGGCCGCCGTGGCGCGCGAGATCCGCGCCCGCCGCCCGCGCGAGCAGCCGCTGATCAGCCCGCGCGAGCAGGAGGTCCTCGAGCTGGTCGCCGAAGGCCTCACCGCCCCCGAGATCGCCGCCCGGCTCCAGCTCGCCACGACGACGATCCGCACGCACGTGCAGCACCTGCTGGACAAGCTCGAGGCCCGCGACCGCGCCCAGCTGGTCCACCACGCGATGCGCCGACACCTGCTGGACTAGCGGGCATATCCGAAGGCTTAAGCGCTATTATCCAGCAGATATGGCGGCTTCAATGCCACCGGCCATACGCCGCGCCCTTCGCCAGACCGCGGACAGTCTCGGCGGGTGGCGGCGGCTGCGTGGCCTCACCCAGGCGCAGCTGGCGGACCGCGCCGGAGTGTCGGAGAGCACCGTCTACCGGCTCGAGCGCGGCGACGGCGGCGTGAGCCTGGAGAATCTGCTCCGCGTGCTGCGAGCGCTCGGGGTGCTGGATGCGCTCCCGCGGTCACTCGATCCGTACGAGAGCGATGTCGGCCGCCTGCGCGCCGACGAGCGACTCCCGCGGCGCGTGCGACCGCGCAATCTCGGTGGCGACGAAGATGGCTGACCGGGTCGTCGACGTGGCGGTGGAGATCGGCGGCGAGGACGTGCTGGCCGGGCGCCTGTGGTCACACCGCCGGGCCGCTTCGGAGTCGGCGACGTTCGCGTACGCGACCGACTACCTCGCGCGCCCCGGCGCATACGCCCTCGATCCGGCGCTGCCGCTCGTATCCGGCCAGCAGCAGACGCCTCAGGGCCGCGCCCTCTTCGGCGCGTTCGGCGACTGCTCGCCCGACCGCTGGGGCAGGCGCCTGATCGACCGCGCGGAGGAGCACCGAGTCGAACGGGAGGGAGGCACGGGGCGCAGCCGCGGCGAGATCGACTACCTGCTCGGCGTCCGCGACGACCTGCGCCAGGGCGCGCTGCGCTTCCGCGAGCCCGGGACCGCCCGCTACCTCGCCGACGACGTCACCGGCGTCCCACGCGCGATCGAGCTGCCGAAGCTGCTCAACGCGGCGGAGCGGCTGGAGCGCGACGAGGCGAGCGAGGCCGATCTGCGCGAGCTGCTGCGGGGCGGAAGCTCACTCGGCGGCGCGCGCCCCAAGGCGCACGTGCTCGCCGGTGACGGCCGGGTGGCGATCGCGAAGTTCCCCAGCCCCGTCGCCGACGACTGGGACGTGATGCGCTGGGAGGCCGTGGCGCTCGAGCTCGCCCGCCGCGCGGGACTCACCGTGCCCGACTCCGAGCTGCACGTCGTCGACTCCAAGCCGGTGCTGATCGTCGATCGCTTCGACCGGGTGGGGTCGCGACGGATCGGCTACGCCAGCGCGATGACGATGCTCGAGGCCGCCGACGGCGAGGGCGGCTGGAGCTACCTCGACATCGCGTCGGTGATCGAGACGCAGTCGCCGGCCGCGACGAACGATCTGCGCGAGCTGTGGCGGCGGGTCGCCTTCTCGGTCCTGATCTCCAACATCGACGACCACCTGCGCAACCATGGCTTCCTGCGCACCAGCAGCGCCGGCTGGTCGCTGTCGCCGGCGTTCGACCTCAACCCCGACCCGCGCCCGGGGACCAAGTACCTGAGCACGGCGATCGACGACGGTTCGCCCGAGGCCCGCGTCGACACGCTGCTGGACGTCGCGGCCGCATTCCGCCTCCGCACCGGCGATGCCCGCGCTGTCCTGGCCGAGGTCGCGGCGGCTACGTCCGAGTGGCGGTCCGCGGCCCGGCGACTCGATGTACCGGAGGGGGAGATCGAGCGGATGGCCGGCGCGTTCGAGCACGCTCAGCTCGACGCGGCGCGCTCGGCGTAGACTCGGCCGCGAGCATGCGTCGCCTCCTCCCGCTGGCGCTCGTGATGGCCGTTCTCGGCGGCTCGGGCGCCGCCCGCGCGCAGGATCTCGGGCCGGTGGCGAACGACAGCGCGCTGAGCGCGTCCGGCGGCTGGGTCGTGTGGAGCGAGATGCAGCCGGACGGCAGCTGGCGCCTCGTCGGCATGCACGCCGGCGCGCGCGTGACGCTGCCCGCGGCGCCGCGCCGCACGCCGTTCGACGCCGACGTCGGCAGCGACGCGCACGGGCGGGCCGTGGTGACCTACTCGCGCTGCGCGACCGAGCCGGCGACCCCGATGGGCTTCGCGGAGCCGAACGGGCTGCCGCGGCGGTCGCTCGCGCGCGGATGCGGGGTGCGCGTGCTCGACCTGGCGTCGGGCCGCGAGCGCGCGCTGAACCTGCGCCGTCCGCACGGCGCGTCGGACACGACGCCGTCGATGTGGCGCGGCGACGTCGCGTTCGCGCGCATGACGCCCGGCCAGACGATCGCGCAGCTCGCGCTCTGGCACCACCGCGGCGGCACGCTCACGCGGCTCGCGCACGGCGCCGTGCCGGGCGAGTGCCTGGACATCGAGGGCTGCAAGAGCACCCGCCGCGGCGAGGTGCAGCAGCTCGACTACGACGGCGCCGGCGTCGCGTTCGTATGGGACGTCCTCTCACCCGGCGTCGAAGGCGCCGGCGACGCGTGGGAGCTGCGCGTCGACGATGTCCGCGCCGGCACGACGCGCGCCTACGACACGGGCTACGAGAGCGGGGCGTGCGGCGCCCGCTTCCCGGTGTCGCCCACGATGGTCGGTCGCGACGTGTGGTTCGACGACGTCCGCTGGAGCTGCGAGGTGCCGATCACCTCCGTTGTCCACGGATCCAACGGGCTCCGCGGACTGCTCGACACCGGCGTGCCCGTCAGCTGGCAGATCGCGGTGGACGGGAAGACGGTCTACGCGATCCAAGGGCCGCGGCCGGCAACGGGCACCATCGGCACGCCGTGCCTCGCGAGCGGCGCTCCCTGCCGGCTCGTCGCCACCCCGCTGCCGAGCCTGCCGGCGATCCGCCGCCCGCCTCACATCGTCTGAGCCAGCGCCGCGTGCGTCACCGCCGGCAGCCCGAGCCGGGCGGCGTCCTCGAGCACGCGCCGGAGCACGTCGGCGCGGTGCGGGCGGCCGAGGATCTCGGGGTGGAGCGTGAACGTCAGCGGACGCGCCTCGGCGGCGGCCAGCTCGAGCTCGCGCCGCCACACGCGCTCCAGCGCGCCCGGGTCGCCCGCGCGGCCGAGGAACGGCGCGTCGTCGAGGCTCCAGTGCACCGGCAGCTCGACCAGGCCGCCGATGCGATACGGCCGGTCATCGCCCATCAGGCTCGAGTCGTGGCCGAACCCGTGCTCGGCGAGCAGCGCGAGCGTCGTGTCGGTCAGCTCCCACCCGGGCGCGCGGTAGCCGGCCACGGCGCCGAGCGCCGCCGATCCCGCCTCGATCTCCTCGCGCTGCTGCGCCGCGCTGAGCCGGTCCGGCCGCCGGTGCGTGTGGCCGTGGTGGCCGACCTCATGCCCGCGCTCGCGGATCGCGCGCACCTCGTCCGGGTGCCGGAGCGCGGTCACGCCGGGCACGTAGAACGTCGCGGGCGCGGCGAACTCGTCGAGCACGCCGAGGATCCGCGGCAGCCCGCGCAGCAGTCCGTACGTGCGCTCCGAGCGGCTCGAGAGCCGGTGGCCGTAGCCGCGCCCGCCGTCCGGCAGCCCGGCCTCGCCGTCGACGTCGACGGTGATCGCGATCACGGCGCGACGAGCTCGAACGCGCAACAACAGGGGTTGCCAGGCGCGACGCGCAGCGAGTCCGGCCGCGCCCACAGCGCCAGCAGCGTCGCGCGCCGCTCGGCCCACGGCGTGCCGGACGGATCGCCGTGCCGGCAGACCGGCTCCGACGCCGGCGCGTGCTCGCTCAGCGCCGCCGCGACGGGCACGCCCGCCCGCATGCGCGACCCGAGCTGGGCACGCCGCGCGAGCGTCCCGGCCTCGGCCTGCAGGTCGATCCCCCGCCCCGGCGGCCACAGGAAGTGATTGGTGTGGATCAGCCAGCCGTCCGCGTCGGGCTCGACGATCTGCGTCCCGCCCGGCGAGAGCTCGGCCGTGAACAGGTCGCCGCCCGCAAGGACCGTCAGCGCCGAGGACGCCGAGGCGACCGCGCGGCCGAGCAGCAGGCGCGCGTCGGCACCGGTGCGGCAGTGCGCGAGCACGAGCCGCGCG
This sequence comes from uncultured Solirubrobacteraceae bacterium, assembly GCA_963736505.1. Taxonomy (GTDB): domain Bacteria; phylum Actinomycetota; class Thermoleophilia; order Solirubrobacterales; family Solirubrobacteraceae; genus Solirubrobacter. The sequence goes on along the minus strand of CAVTOZ010000008.1, from coordinate 114,346 downwards.
AGCACGTGGATCGGCAGGCCGTCCAGCCCGCCGTCGGCCGAGCACGCAAGGAAGTTCAGCCCGCACGCGACGCCCGCGCTGTTGAGCCCGAGCTTGGCCACGATGCCCGCCTCGGTCACGGTCGTGAACCACGTCCCGTCGGCGGAGAAGACCGTCCACGCGACCGCCGCGTCCGCCAGCGCGGGATGCCAGTCCCACGTCTGCGCCAAGCCGATCGAGGTATGCGCGACGAGCGAGCACTCCGATCCGCCGAGCAGCTCCGTGCGCGCGTTGATCGCCAGCAGCTCGGCCACGTCCTGGCGCGCGCCCGCGGCGATGCCCTCGAGCTCGAGCACGAGCTCAGGCCGCGCGCGATCGAGGATCTCGCCGACCCGCGCGCCCGCGAGCCGCAGCTCCGCGGGCCCGACGCCCGCCGCCTCCCGCAGGAGGCGGCGGTACGTGCGCACGGTCAGCGCGACCGCAGCGGCCTGCGCGGCGCCGAACGCCCGGCCGCGATCGGCCGGGCGCGGCTCGCGCGAGATGTGCCGGGGGAGGGGCAGCCGCTAGCCCTTCCAGCCGGCCGCGTTGTCCTTGCTGACCACCGTGACGGGGACCAGCGTGGTCTTCTCGACCGCCTGGCCGCGCGCCGCGGCGACGGCCGCCTTGACCGCGTCGGCGCCGATCGTGTGCGCCGACCACGCGACCGACGCGTCGACGACGGTCCCGCCCTCGATGTCCTTCACGACCGCCGGCTGCGCGTCGAAGGAGACGAACAGCGGGTCCTCCTTGGCGGCCTGCAGCGCCTTCACAGCGCCGATCGACTGGCTGTCGCTGGTCGAGAACACGGCGTCGAGCTTGGGATGGGCGGAGATCATGTCCTCCATCGCCTTGCGGCCCTTCTCGGGGTCGCAGTTCGCGTCGACCGTCGCGACCACCTTGAAGCCCGGCCCGAGGCCGGCCTTGAAGCCGTCCAGCCGCGCCGTCGTGACCGGGTGCCCCGCGACGCACAGGATCACGCCGAGCGTGCCGCCGCCCGGCAGCTGCTGCTTGAGCCACGCGCCGCCGGCCTCGCCGCCGGCGCGGTTGTCGGTGCCGATGTAGGCCGCGAGCTTGCCGTCGAGCGAGTCCGCCGGCGCGTCGAACAGCACCAGCGGGATGCCGGCGTCGATCACGCGCTGCAGCACCGGCAGCAGCGGCTTAGTGTCGGACCCGTTGACCGCGATCGCGTCGACGCGCTTGGCGATCGCGTTCTCGATCAGGCCGACGACGTCGTCGGTCGAGCCCTGGGCACGCCCGGCCGAGACCGAGACGTCCGCGCCGGGCTCGCGCGCGGCCTCCTCCTCGATGCCCTGCTTCTGGGCGATGTAGAAGTCGTTGCCGAGCGAGGCCATCACCACGGCCACGCGCACCTTCTTGTCCTTCGCGGCGGCGGGCGAGGCCGCAGCCGCGCCGCCCCCGCCGTCGTCACCGCCGCCGCAGCCGGCGAGCGCGAGCGTCACCGCACACGCCGCCGCGGACCATCCTCGTGCATCCATCAGTCGCTCCTCCTCATGTGGACCGGGCGGCAGGGGGAGGCAGCGCGCCGACGATCATCGACACGAGCGCCTCATGGTTGGCCGGCGTCGGCGCCGCCTCTCCGACGGTCCGGCCTTGGCGAAGCACGACGGCGCGGTCGGCGACCTGGGCCACGTGCTCGAGGTTGTGCGAGATCAGGATCACCGCGATGCCGTGCTCCGGCAGGCGGCGGACGAGCTTCAGCACCTGGGCCGACTCGCGCAGCCCGAGCGCGGCCGTCGGCTCGTCGAGGATCACCAGCCGCTCGGCGAACGCGACCGCGCGCAGCACGGCGATCGCCTGCCGCTGGCCGCCCGACAGCAGCCCGACCTCCTGGCGGGCGCCGAGCCGGTCGACCGCCAGCCGCTCGAGCTGCGCCTTCCAGTCGTCCTCCATCGCGCGCTCGCGCAGCAGCCCGAGCCGCCCGAGCCGGCGCGGCCGCCGCAGCTCGCGGCCGATGCGGAAGTTGGCGACGGCCGAGAGGTTGTCGAACAGCCCGAGGTCCTGGTGCAGCGTGTCGATGCCGGCGTCGCGCGCGGCGCGCGAGGAGCCGAAGGTGGTGGGCACGCCCGCCAGCCGGATCTCGCCGCCGTCGAGCCGGTGGACGCCGCTGATCGCCTTCACGAGCGTCGACTTGCCGGCGCCGTTGTCGCCGAGCAGCGCGACGACCTCGCCCTCGCCGACGGTCAGGCACGCGCCGTCGAGCGCGCGCACGGCGCCGTAGCTCTTGACCGCGTCGCGCACTTCCAGCAGCGCGGTCATCGGCTCGCCGCCGCCCGCAGTCGCTGCTCGAGCCGCCCGCGCACGACGTCGAGCTCGAGCGAGAGGATCACGAGCACGCCGATCGCGATCAGCTGCCAGAACGGGCTCACGCCGAGCAGGTCGAGCCCGTTGCGGATCACGCCGATGATCAGCGCGCCCGCCAGCACGTTGGTCACGCGCCCGCGGCCGCCGAGGAAGCTCGCGCCGCCGATGATCACGGCCGTGATCGAGTCGAGCTCGAGCAGCTGCCCGGCCTGCGGCGACGCCGAGTCCGTGCGGCCGGCGACGAGGATCCCGGCCACGCCGGCCAGCAGCCCGCACAGCGCGTAGACGGAGAGCAGCACGCGCCCGGTCGGAATCCCGGCGCGCTCCGCGGCGTCGGGGTTGCCGCCGACCGCGTAGATCCAGCGGCCCCACTGCGTGCGCCCGAGCAGCACGCCCACGACGAGCGCGACGGCCCCGACGAGCAGGACGGGGACCGGGATGCCCGCCGCCCGGCCCGAGCCGAGCGTGCCGACGACGGCGGGCAGACCGGTCCGCGTCTCGCCGTCGGAGACGACGAGCGCAAGCCCGCGCGCGATGCCGAGCATGCCGAGCGTGACGATGAACGGGTTCATCACGCGCCCCCAGACCAGCACGGCGCCGTTGGCCAGCCCGACCGCGAGCCCCGTGAGCGCGAACAGCGCCAGCGCGGCGGCGCCGCCGCCCGCGCCCGCGGCGACCACGCCCGCCAGGCCGACGACCGCGCCGACCGACAGGTCGATCCCGCGCGTGAGGATCACGAGCAGCTGGCCGAGCGCGAGCACGGCGACGAACGAGGCCTGGAAGCCGATGTTCGCGAGGTTGCGGCCGGTCAGGAAGTACGGCGACAGCGCCGCCATCGCCGCGCACACGAGCACGAGGATCAGCACCGGGCCCGCCTGCAGCGCGCGCAGGCCGAGCGCCGTCGAGCGCTCGCCGGCGGGAGCGCGCACCGCGGCCGCGCTCACGCGTCCTCCTCGACCAGCCGCCGCAGCGGCTCGGCGCCGGCGAGCAGCAGCCCGCCGTCGACGACGAACGAGCTGCCGGTGACGTACGCGGCGTCGGCCGAGACGAGGTGCGCGATCGTGGCGGCGACCTCGGCGGGCGCGCCCGGCCGGCCGAGCGGGACCGGCGGCAGCGAGACGCTGTGCGGGTCGACGCCGGCCTTGCCGGTCATCGGCGTCGCGATGTGGCCGGGGGCGACGGCGTTGACGGTGATCGCGTGGCGCGCCAGCTCGAGCGCGAGCACCTTCGCCGCCATCCCGAGGCCCGCCTTGGCGGCGGCGTAGGCGGCCGCGAAGCGCAGCGGCACGTGCTCGTGCACCGACGTCACGGCGACGATGCGGCCGCCGCGGCCGCCCGCCGCGAGCAGGCGGCCGGCGGCCTGGGCGCACAGGAACGGGCCGGTCAGGTTGACCTCGAGCGCGCGCCGCCAGGCGTCCGGCTCGTCGTCGAGCGAATCGGCGCGGTGGTTCGCTCCCGCGCACGCGACCAGGCCCCAGAGATCGCCGAGCGCGCCGGCCAGCGCGGCGATCGCCTCGCCGGGCCGGTCGGTCAGGTCCAGGCGGGCGACCTCGGCCCGCGCACCGGCCGCGCGCGCGGCGGCGGCGGTCGCCGCGGCGCCCGCCTCGTCGCTGTGCCACGTGACGCCGACGTCGTGCCCCGCCCGCGCGAGGGCGAGCGCCGTCGCGCGGCCGATGCCGGAGTCCGACCCGGTCACGATCACGGGCCCGCTCATCGCGCGATCGCCGCCCGGTAGAGCTCCGCGAGCAGCGCGACGATCTCGGCGGAGGCGGGGGAGCGGCAGGGCTCGCCCTCGACGACGCACGCGTGGAAGTGCTCGAGCGAGCGCACGTACGTGTTCGCGGCGGGCGACCAGCGCCGCTCCGGCTCGCCCGACACGTGCAGTTGCGCGGGCGCGGAGCCGTGGTACGGCGCCGGAAAGCGCAGGCTGACGACGCCGTCGGCGCCGAACAGCCGCAGCGTCTCGCTGAAGGCGCCCGCCGCGGGCGCGAGCTGCCACAGCGCGCTCCAGCGCGCGCCGTCCTCGGACGCCCACGCGCCGTAGGCGAGCGTGCCGTCGTCCGCGGTCGCCGCGTCGGTCACGCGCCAGCGGGCGTCGACCGCGCCGAGCACGAGGTCGACGTCGTGCGCGAGCGCGCCGGCGAACGCGTCCGAGTAGGGCGGCACGTGGCGCGGGTCCTCGGAGCCGATCGCCTCCGCGACCTGCGCCGCCGTCTCGCGATCGGGTGCCGCGGCCCCGCCGACGTACCCCGCCGGCCGCAGCCGCGTGCCGATGCCCGGGTCGACGGTCGCGCTGCTCACGAGCCGAAGCCGTCCGGGCACGTGCTCGAGCAGCAGCTCGTAGGCGGGGTCGAAGCGCTTCATGTAGCCGACCTGGACGACCCGGCCGCGCTCCCGCGCGCGCTCCACGATCGCCTCGGCGTCGCGCGGGCTCAGGCACAGCGGCTTCTCGACGAGGACGTGCAGCCCGGCGTCGATCGCGTCCAGCACGACGCGCGCGTGGGTGCCGTTGGGCGAGCAGACCAGGACGGCGTCGAGCTGCGCGCGGGCGAGCAGCTCGGCGTGATCCGCGTACGTCTCGGCGATGCCGTAGCGCCGCGCCAGCGCGCTCCGCACGCCGAGGCTGGGCTCGGCGAGCGCGCGCACCGAGAACTGCGCGTCGAGCGAGCGCAGCGCCGGCAGATGCGCGATCTGCGCGATCAGGCCGCCGCCGACGACGCCGAGGCGCACGGGGGTCTCCGTCATGAAGAGATTGGATCATCGGTTGTCTCGGGCCGTCAACGGCACGGCTTCGTCCGCCCTGCCGGTGGCGCTTCGCCCGGACGGCGATCCGCCGATATGTCGGCGCACCCCCGGGACGAATCTCTGGCTGGCGCACCTATCGAACGAGTGGTCCAATCACCCTATGTCTCGTCTCCACCGGACGCTGCTGCAGGTTCTCGTCGCGGACATCGCCGGCGGGGCGCTGCCGGTTGGCGCGCGGCTGCCGACCGAGGTCGAGCTGGCGCACTCGTTCGGCGTCAGCCGCGGCGTGGCGCGCGAGTGCCTGCGCAGCCTCGAGGAGCGTGGGCTCGTGGCGGTCAAGCACGGCAGCGGCGCGACCGTACTGCCCGCGACGGAGTGGGACATGTTCAACCCTGACGTGATCGCCGCGGTGCTGAAGGGCGACCGCGGCGCGCAGCTGCTGCGGGACTACCTCGAGTGCCGCCGGCTGCTGGAGATCGAGGCGGCCGCGCTGGCCGCCGAGCGCGCCACGCGCGCGCATCTGGTGGCGCTGTCGGAGGCGCTCGACCAGATGACCTCCGCCGCCGTGCAGACCGCCGGCGGCCCGTCCGCCGAGGACCGTTTCCACGACGCCGACGTCGCCTTCCACCGCGCGGTCATCCACGCCACGGGCAATCGCGCCCTGGGCCGGATGACCGAGCCGGTCCATCGCGCGCTCGCCGCCGCGCGCCGGCCGCTCGCGCGCCCGGAGCACCGGCTGGAGCGCAGCCTGCCCGAGCACCGCCGGATCCTCGCCGCGATCGCCGGGCGCGATCCGGAGGCCGCGCGCGGCGCGATGCGCGACCACCTGCTCACCGTCGAGCGCTACCTGTCGGAGTACGCGGCCGAGACGGCCGCCGCGGAGAACGCCCGGTGAGCGCGACCGAGGCGTTCTTCGCCAGCCGCTCGATGCAGGCGCTGGAGGTGCTCGCGTTCGGGCCCGCGACCGCGACCCAGGTGGCGGAGGAGCTGCAGGTCCACCAGCGCACCGCGCGCCGGCTGCTCAACCGGATGGTGACCGACGGCTGGCTGATCCGGCGCGACGGGCCGCGCCCGACCTACACGCCGACGATGCGGATCATCGCGCTCGCCGCGCAGCTCGCGCACCGCACGCCGCTCGTGCGCCACGCGACCGAGCTCGCCGGCGAGCTGCAGGCGCTGACCGGCGACGCGGTGCACGTCGCGGTCCCGAGCTACCGCTCCGCCCTGCGGCTCGTCCGCGTCACGGGCGACTCCGGCTCGGCGCCGGCGCTGCGCGACCTCGCGCCGGCCAACTCGATCGCGGCCGGCAAGCTGCTGCTCGCGTTCCGCGATCCGTGGCGCCAGGTCGTGCTCGCGTCCCCGCTCGACGCCGTGACCGAGCGCACGCTGGCCGAGCCCGGCGCGCTGCGGGCCGACCTCGAGCGGGTGCTCGAGCGCGGGTACGCGATCGAGGACGAGGAGTTCCGCGCCGGCGTGCGCGCGATCGCGGTCCCGGTGCACAGCGGCGAAGAGGTCGTCGCGGCGCTCGCGCTGTCGTCGCGGGCGCCGCTGCCGGACCTGGTGGAGCGCGGCGACGCCGTGCGCGCGACCGCGGCCGAGCTGTCGGCGCGCCTGTCGGGCGAGGCGGCCTGATGCCCGAGGCGATCCAGCTGACCTGGGACACGCTCGCGCCCTCGTACGACCTGCTGACCGGGTTCCACGACCACGCGGCGTGGGCGGCGCAGCTGGAGGAGCTGGCGCTCGGCGCCGGCCTGTCCGGCCGGCGGCTGCTCGACGTCGGCTGCGGCACCGGCTCGAGCACGGCCGCGATGCGCGAGCGCGGCTACGACGTCGTCGGCACCGACGTGTCGCCGCGCATGCTCGAGCTGGCCGCGCGCAAGCTCGGGCCGGACGTCCCGCTGCACCGCCACGACATGCGCCGGCTCCCGCGGCTCGGCGAGTTCGACGCGGTGTGGTGCGTCTCGGACGCCGTCAACTTCCTGCTCAGCGACGAGGAGCTGGTCGCGGCGTTCGCGGGCTTCCGGCGCAACCTCGCGCCGGGCGGGGTCGTCGTGTTCGACGTCGACACGCTCGCGAGCTTCCGCGCCGTGTACTCGTCGCTGCTCGTCGTGCCGGGAGCCGAGCGCGTCGTCGTCTTCGAGGGCCGCATGGACGCCGGGCTCGCCCCGGGCGCGGTGGCCGAGGCGTACGTCGACCTGCTGGAGCCGGCGGCGCCGCCGTGGTGGCGGCGGATCCGCGCCGTGCACCGCCAGCGCCATCACGCGCCGGCAGCGGTCGAGCGCGCGCTCGCCGCCGCGGGTCTGGCGCCCGTCGCCGTGTGGGGCACCGACGGCGCGGGCGGCAGCGACAGGCCGCTCGACGACGAGCGCCACAACAAGGCCGTGTACATCGCGCAGGCAGCTGCGCTCGATCCGACGGAGAGGAGGTGAGCGCGCGTGAAGATCGACATCGTCGACCGTCCGGTGATCAGCGAGGCCGGCACCTGGAAGGGGACCTGAGCGCCGATCCCGGCCCGCCCGCAGTCCCTGCGGGCGGGCGGCGCCACCGCCTGCGGCCGTCGGTCGACCCGGTGTCCGGTTCCGACGGTGCGCTGTATCTCGTGCGCGCGGGCGACGACGACCTCGTCGTCCGCGATGCGCAGGCGTCCGACCGGCGGCTGCTCGACCTGCTCGCCGGCGGCGAGCCCACGGTCGCCGAGCTCGCGCGCGAGCTGGGGCTGGCCGAGGACGACGTCGCCGCGAAGCTCGACGCGCTCGCGGACGCCGGCGTGATCGTCCCAGCCGCCGCCTCGCCGCCCTTGGATCCCGCCGACGCGCGGCGCTACTCGCGCCAGCTGCCCTACCTCGCCGAGCTGGGCGACGAGCGCGACCTGCAGCGCAGGCTCGCGGCCGCGCGCGTCGTGGTGATCGGCTGCGGCGGGCTCGGCACGTGGGCGCTGGCCGGGCTCGCCGCGGCCGGCGTGCGCCGGCTGTGCGTCGTCGACGACGACCGCGTCGAGCTGTCGAACCTCAACCGCCAGATCCTCTACGCGCCCGCCGACATCGGCGCGCTGAAGGCGGAGGCCACGGCGGCGTGGCTGCGGGCGTTCGACGACCGGATCGAGGTCGAGCCGCTCGCGCTGCGCGTCGACGGCCCGGACAGGGTCGGGCGGATCGTCGCCGGCGCCGACGCGCTCGTGCTGGCCGCCGACGCGCCGCCGTACGCGCTCGCGCGCTGGATCAACGCCGCCTGCGTCGAGCACCGCGTCCCGTTCATCACCGGCGGCCAGCTGCCGCCGCTGCTGCGCATCGGCCCGCTGTACGTGCCGGGGAGGACGGCGTGCTTCGCCTGCCACGAGCGCGAGCTGCGGCGCACGTCGGCCGACTACGACGGCTACGTGCGCCACCTGCAGTCGGCGCCGCAGCGCGGCGCCACGCTCGGCCCGGCGTCGGCGATCGTCGGCGGCGCGATGGCGATGGAGCTGGTGCACCTGCTCGCGGGCGCGGAGCCCGCCAGCGCGGGCGCCGCGCTGCTGCTGGATCTGCGCACGATGCGGATCCGCGGCGAGCCGGTGGCGCGTGACAGCGCGTGCGCCGCGTGCCAGCATCTGGGCTGATGCCCGACCGCCTGGCGCGGGTGCTCGTCCATCCGCTGCGCCACCGCCTGCTGTACGAGTACCAGGGCGAGCCGGCGAACCCGGGCGAGGTCGCGCGGCGGCTGCACGAGCCGCTGAACCTCGTCAGCTACCACACGTCCGTGCTCGCCCGCCATGGCTGCGTCGAGCTCGTCCGCACCGAGCGCCGGCGCGGCGCGTTGACGCACTTCTACCGCTCGAAGGTCGGGCCGGTGATCGAGGACGGGCAGTGGGCGTCGGTGCCGGGCCCGGTCCGCCGCGCGCTCGTGCTCGGCACGCTGGGCCTCGCGACCGACGAGGCGCGCGGCGCGGCGCTCGCCGGCGGCTTCGACGATCCCGCCTCGCACCTGAGCCGCTCGACGCTGCTGCTCGACGACGAAGGCGTGCAGGCCGTCGCGCGGTGCCTGCGCGAGGCGCTGGAGCGGATCGCGCGGATCGGCGACGGCGCCGGCGGCGAGCGCCGGCCCTACCGGGTCGTGCTGCTGGGCTTCGAGCCTCAGCCCCAGCGGCGCCAGATCGGGCTGGTGGACGCCGGCGCGGCGGGATCGGGCGACGCCTCGCCCAACGCGTCCGCCGCGCCCGCGAGCCCGCCGAGCAGCCGTCCGGCGGCGTCGAGCTCCTCGGCCGAGGAGGAGCCGAACAGCTCGCGGACCGCCTCGTCGCGCTCGCTGTAGGCCCGCTCGAGCCGCTCGCGCCCGCGAGCGGACAGCCGCACGAGCCGCACGCGCCGGTCGTCGGCGACCGCGCGGCGCTCGACCAGGCCGGCCTGCTCGAGCCGCTGCACGAGCGCGCCCGTGCCGCTGCGCGAGAGCGTCGTCAGCGCCGCGAGCCGCGCCTGCGGGACGCTGCCGTCGTGCGCGAGGCAGAGCAGGACCGCGAGCTCCTCGTCGCTGACGCCGAGGCGGCGGCGGACGCCGCGGCGGTGGCGGATCAGCGCGAGCTCGAGCCCGAGCAGCGAGCGCTCCGGCGCGTCCGGGATGGTCATGCTTTCCGGTGGAGATCGATCGGCGGGCTTAGTACTGGGCATACGCTACTGGTAGTTGACGCTCTTGTGCGTGTGCCGGGCACTAAACACGCTTGCGCGTGTGCCGCCCCGCACCGGCGTCGATCCCGCGCTTTCCCACACGCTGCGCTCATTCCGGACCGCTCACGAGCTCGGCCAGGAGGGGCTCGCCCATGCCGCCGGGGTGAGCGTGGCCACGTACGCGCGGATCGAGCGCGGCCAGGTCAACCCGACGTGGACGACGGTGCGCCGCATCATCGCCGCGCTGGGCGTGTCGTTCGGCGAGTTCGCAGCCGCGCTGGACGCCTACGAGGGCGGCGCGGATTGACCCGGGAGTGATCGTGTGATTGGCTCTCCGGCCGTGCGCAGGCACCGCGAGGCCGTGGTCGAGCTCGTCGCAGACATCGTCGCCGGCAGGCTCGCGCCGGGCGATGCGCTGCCGCGCGAGGTCGTGCTCGCCGAGCGCTTCGACATCAGCCGCGGCGTCGCGCGCGAGTGCCTGCGGGCGCTCGAGGAGCGCGGGCTGGCGACCGTCAAGCACGGCAGCACCACGACCGTCAACCCGCGCGACGACTGGGACCTGTTCGACGCCGACGTGCTCACCGCGGCGCTCGAAGGGCCGGATGCGGTGGGGCTGCTCGAGGAGTACCTGGAGTGCCGCCGGATCGTCGAGATCGAAGCGGCCGGGCTGGCCGCGCAGCGCGCCACGCCTGAGCGGCTGGCCGTGCTCGAGCAGCGTCTCGGGGCGATGGCCGCCGCGCTCGAGCTGCGCCCGGCGCGGGTGCAGGAGCGCGCCTACCACGAGGCCGACGTGGCGTTCCACACGGCGCTGGTCGAGGCCACCGGCAACGCGCCGCTCGCCTCGCTCGTGCGCCGGATCGACGCGGCGCTGCTCGCCGCGCGCTATCCGCTCGCGCGGCCCGCCTACCGCCGCTCGCGCGCGCTCCCCGAGCACGCGGCGATCCTGGCGGCGATCCGGGCGGGCGATGCCGGCGCGGCGAGCGACGCGATGCGCGCGCACCTCGAGACGGTCGAGGGCTACCTGCGCGAGCATGCCCGCAAGGTCGCCCGCGCGGCCTGAGCTTCGCCGAACACGTTCGCCACCCGTCCCCGCACGCCCGGCCGCAGCCGCAGCAGCGAGCCCGCGTGCGGGTCGCCGCGCCGCGCCGACGTCACGTACAGGTCGCCGAGATCGGGGCCGCCGAACGCGAGGCTGGTGGGATGCGCGAGCGGCAGCGCGACGTGCGCGTCGAGGCCGCCGTCGGACCGGTAGCGGCGGATCGCGCCGCCGCCGAACAGCGCGACCCAGATCCCGCCCTCGGCATCGACGCGCAGCCCGTCCGGCAGGCCGTCGGCCGCATCGATCGCCGCGAAGGGGCGCCGCGTGCCCAGCCGGCCGCGGTCGGGGTCGAAGTCGATCGCGTCGATCCGCTGCGTGGTCGAGTCGACGTAGTAGAGCCGCGTCGCGTCGCGGTCCCAGTCGAGCCCGTTGGAGATCGTCGCGCCGGGCAGCGCGAGCGAGACCTCGCCGCCGGGGAGGACGCGGTAGAGCGCGGCCGCGCCCGGCTCGCGCGTAGTCGACATCGTGCCCGCCCACAGGCGCCCGGCGACATCGCAGGCCGCGTCGTTGAAGCGGTTGCCCGGCCGGTCCGGCTCGACCTGGGCGAGCGGCTCGGCGGGCGCGTCGAAGCCGCGGAGCCGCAGCAGCGTGCGGCCGGCGCCGGCGATCAGGCCGCCGCCGGCCGCTGGGAGCGCGAAGCCGATCGGGGCGTCGAACCGCCGCCGGCGCTCGGCGCCCGCGCCGTCGCGGAGCACGATCGCGGGCGCGTCGATGTCGACGCGCAGGAGCTCCCGGGTCTCCGGAAGCCACACCGGGCCTTCGCCGAGCGCGTCCGTCCCGGCGGTGATCACCTCGACGTCCATTGATACAGTGATTATATGTCTCGTCCGGCGGCAGCGCTCGTGACCGGCGGCACGCGCGGCATCGGCCTGGCGACCGTCGAGCGCCTGCTCGCCGACGGGCTGGCCGTCTGCTTCTGCGGCCGCGACGCCGAGGCCGGGCGCGCCGCGGCGGACCGTCTGGGCGCCCGCTTCGTCCGCGCCGACGTGGCGCGCGAGGACGACGTGCGCGCGCTCGTCGCCGCCTGCGCCGCCGAGGTCGGGCCGCCGGTCGTGCTCGTCAACAACGCCGGCGTCAACGCGACGTTCGACGCGGAGGCGATGACCGAGGCCGAGTGGGACGCGTTCTTCGCGGTCGATCTCAAGGCCGCCTGGCTGTGCGCCAAGCACGCGCTCCCGCACATGCTCGCCGCGGGGTCCGGCGCGATCGTCAACGTCTCCTCGATCCACGCCGCCGTGACGCGCCCGGGCTTCTTCCCGTACGCGGCGGCCAAGGCGGGGCTGGCCGGCCTCACGCGCAGCCTCGCGCTCGACTACGGCCCGCGCGGCATCCGCGTCAACTGCGTCTGCCCGGGCTTCACCGACACCCGCCTCGTGCGCGAGGGCATGGCGCTGTCGGGCGATCCCGCCGCCGCCGGACGGGCGATGGTGGCGGGCGTCGCGCTCGGCCGGATCGCGGACCCGGCCGAGGTCGCGAGCGCGATCGCCTTCCTCGCCTCACCCGACGCGAGCTACGTCACGGGCGCGACGCTGATGGTCGACGGCGGCCTCACCGCCCGCCGCGCCGGATAGGCCGCGTCGGGTGTAATACGTTCTGTGGTACGCTCCCAGCCGTGGGACGAACCATCCAGGCACGGCTCGATGAGCGGGCCGAGGACGACCTCGCGCTGTTGCGCAGCGAGGTGGGCAACGACTCGGAGGCCATTCGGCTGGCGTTGCGCGAGTCGGCACAGCGACGCCGCCGGCGAGCCGGTCTGCGTGGCGAGGCTGAGCTCGCCGCCGGCGACCCTGACGACTTGGCCGAGGCCCGGCGAGTGCGCGAGGACATGGACCTGCTGGCGGCACCCTGGTCTGAGGCCTGAGTGGTCCGTGGCGAGGTGTTCCGCCTGCGCGTTCCTCGTGGCGCGCGCGGAAGCGAGCAGCGTGGGGCCCGCTTCGCTGTCGTTGTCCAGGCGGACGAGTTGCTGGCGTTGAGCACCGTCCTGGTCGCACCGACGTCGCAGTCGGCGCCGGCGCGGTCATTTCGCCCGGTCATCGAGCTCGGCGGTTCGCCGACCCGCGTGCTCGTCGAGCAGATGACCGCGGTGAGCGCCGAACGTCTTGGCCACTCCGCCGGACGCCTGAGCGGACCGGAGATCCGGGCGCTCGACGAAGCGATAGCGACCGTACTCGGGCTCTAGGTCGCGCGCGTTAGAGTCGGCGGCGCCTCATGAGCGCGAAGCCGACGTTGACCGTGGAGTACCTCGAGCCCGACGTCGACGCCGAGCCGCTGCCGGACGAGTTCTCGCCGTCGAGGCTGCGGCGCTCGCTGCTGATCATCGGCGCGATCGTGCTCGTGACCGTCGCGCTGATCGTGCTGGTGCCGGGGCTCGCGTCGCTGCGCGACCGCTTCGCCGGCGCGCGGCCCGGCTGGCTGGTGCTGGCGGCGGTGCTCCAGCTGGGCTCCTGCCTGGGCTACGTGCTCGTGTTCCGCGGCGTGTTCTGCCGCCGGATGAGCTGGCGGACGAGCACCGAGATCGGGCTGTCGGAGCTGGCGGCCAACTCGGTCCTCTCGGTCGGCGGCGCCGGCGGGCTCGCGCTCGGCGCCTGGATCCTGCGCCGCGGCGGCCTGGAGAACGAGTACATCGCCCGCCGCACGGTCGCGTTCTTCCTCCTGACCAGCCTCGCCAACGTCGGCTTCCTCGCGCTCGGCGGGATCGGGCTCGCGACCGGGCTGTTGGGCGACTCGCCGAGCTTCCTGCTCGGGCTGATCCCCGCGGTCGCCGCGGTCGCGGTGATCGCGCTCGCGCTCGCCGCCGGGCGGCTCGCGAAGACGCTTGCCCGGCGCTCGATGCGCGCGCGAATCGTCGCCGCGGCGGAGGCGGTCGGCAAGGGCGTGGAGGAGGCGCTGGAGCTGCTGCGCTCGCGCGACTGGCCGATCATCTTCGGCGCCGCCGGCTACCTGCTGTTCGACGTCGCGATGCTCGGCGTCTGCTTCAAGGCGTTCGGCAACGACGTCCCGCCGGTCGGCGTGCTGCTGGTCGCGTACCTGATCGGGCAGCTCGGCAGCCTGATCCCGATCCCGGGCGGGATCGGCGGCGTCGACGGCGGCCTGATCGGCACGCTGGTGATCTACGGCGTCGGCGCCGCGGACGCCGCCGTGGCCGTGATCGCCTACCGGGGCCTGCTGCTCGCGATCCCGGCCATCCTCGGGTTCCCCGCGCTCGCCATCCTGCGGCGGCGCCTGCGCGACGAGGCGCACGACATCGCGGCCTGCGCGCCTGGCGAGACGGTCGAGGTGCTCGGGCGCGGCCCGGTCCAGCGGCCCGTTCCCGCCGGCGTCAGCCGCTGATCAGCTCGCCGGTCGCGGCGATCAGCGCGTCCATCGACGCCCCGGTCGTGTCGGGCGGCTGGAGCACGAGCCGGTCGACGCCGGCGTCCGCGAAGGCGCGCACGAGCGCGGGATCGATCGGGCCCGGCGGCCCGGGCGTGAGCGTGATCTCGACGTCCGGTCCCAGTTGCTCCCGCGTGGCCGCGATCTGCTCCGGCGTGTGTTCCCAGCCGTACCAGCCGCCGGCCGCGCGGGCGCGCCGGTAGGCGGCCGGAGATTCGCCGCCGATCACGAGCGGGGGATGCGGGCGCTGGACCGGCCGCGGCCGCTGCAGCACGCCTGAGAAGGAGACGAAGCGGCCCTCGAACTCCGGCACCGGCTCGTCCCACAGGGCCAGCATGGCGGCGATGCTCTCGTCGGTGCGGGCGCCGCGCTCGGCGAGCGACGCGCCGAGCGCGCGCAGCTCGGCCTCGAGGTAGCCGACGCCGAGGCCGACGATCAGCCGCCCGCCCGAGAGCACGTCGATCGAGGTGAGCTGCTTGGCGAGCAGCACCGGCTGGCGCTGCGGCAGGATGATCACGCCGGCCCCGAGCCGCACGCGCTTGGTCACCGCGGCCAGGTGCGCGAGCGCCACCAGCGCCTCCAGCCGCGGGTCGTGCGCGTCGTCGGGCGCGTCGAGCGGCAGCGCGATGTGATCGCCGACCCAGATCGACTCGAACCCCGCGTCCTCGGCGGCCCGCGCACGCCGCGCGAGCGCCTCCGGAGCCCCGTTCTCACCCTTGTGCAGCCCGTAGAGCCCGAACTTCATGCGCCTGAGCCTAGTCACGGCGTAGCATCGGCCCATGTCCCGCTTCTCGCCGAAGCAGCGCTTCGGACTGCTCGTCCTCGCGGCCGTCGAGATCGGCATGTTCGCGGCGGCGCAGATCGACATCCACCGCCGTCCGGCCGATCAGATCCACGGCAGCAAGACGTTCTGGCGCCTGATCTGCCTGCTCAACATCATCGGTCCGGCGTCCTACTTCCGCTGGGGCCGGCAGCCAGCGCGCACCACATAGCCCGCCGGACAGTTCTGGGCCTAGTCCGGGAACTCGTCCGGTGATTGGATCACTTTCGCCATGCGGCGACCGCCGATCCTCATCACCTGGCCCGACTTCGAGGGCGATGGTCCCGAGACGGGGCGGCGGCTGACGGCGGCCGGGTACGCGCTGCGGTTCGCGCCCAAGCGCGCGCGGCGCACGCCGGCGGAGCTGGTCGGGCTGCTCGACGGGGCGGTCGCCGCGATCGTCTCGACCGACCCGTTCGACGCGCACGTCCTCGACCGCGCCCGGGGCCTGCGCGTGATCGCGCGCGTCGGCGTCGGCACCGACTCGATCGACGTCGCCGCGGCGGCGCGGCGCGGGATCGCGGTCTGCACGACGCCGGGGGCCAACGCGGCCAGCACGGCCGATCACGCGATCGCGCTGATGCTGGCCGCGCTGCGGCGTGTGCCCGAGCACGATCGCGCCGTGCGCGCCGGCGACTGGCCGCGCACCGGCGCAGCGACCCCGTGGGAGCTGAGCGGGACGACGGTCGGGCTCGTCGGCTACGGCGCGATCGGCCGGCTCGTGCACCGCCGCCTGAGCGGGTTCTCCGCGCGCGTGCTCGTGTGCGACCCCGACCTGCAGGCAGCGCCCGAGGGCGCCGAGCCGGTCGAGCTCGAGGTCCTGCTGCGCGAGAGCGACGTCGTCTCGCTGCACCTGCCGCTCGGGCCGGGCACGCGCGGGCTGCTCGACCGCGAGCGCCTCGCGCTCCTGCGCCCCGGCGCCGTGCTCGTCAACACCGCGCGCGGCGGTCTGGTCGACGAGGACGCGCTCGCGGACGCGCTGGAGCGCGGCGCCCTGCGCGCGGCCGCGCTCGACGTCTTCGCCGTCGAGCCGCCGGGCGGCTCGCGCCTGCTCGCGCTCCAGAACGTCGTCGTCACCCCGCACACCGGCGGGCTGAGCGAGCGCTCGGTGCACGAGATGACGCGCCGCGCCACCGACGCGGTGCTCGACGTGCTCGCGGGCCGGGTGCCCGAGGGGGTCGTGTCGTGAGCGAGACCGTCTACCTCAAGTGGGCGCCGTGGCACGCGCCCGCCGCCTCGGAGGCCGTCCGCGCGCGCGTGTCGGAGATGCTCGCCGCGATCGAGCGCGGGGGAGAGCGGGCGGTGAGGCGCTATTCCGCCGAGCTCGACGACTGGTCGCCGCCGAGCTTCGTGGTCGAGCCGGGCCCCGCCGGGATCGATGGCGTGCTGCGCGACCAGATCGCGTTCGCGCTCGAGCAGGTGCGCGGCTTCGCGCGCGCCCAGCGCGCCACGCTGGAGGATCTCGAGCTCAGCCCGCTCCCCGGCGTCACGCTCGGCCACCGCCACATCCCCGTCGGCGCCGTCGGTGCGTACGTCCCGGGAGGCCGCTATCCGATGCTTGCGTCGGCGCTGATGACGGTCGGCGTCGCGAAGACCGCCGGCGTCGCGCACGTCACGGCGTGCGCTCCGCCGCATCGCGGCCAGGGGATCCATCCGGCCGTGCTGCACGCGATGACCGTCGCGGGAGCGGACCGGATCCTGTGTCTCGGCGGCGTCCAGGCGCTCGCGGCGATGGCGTTCGGGCTGCTCGGCGCCGAGCCGGTCGACATGCTCGTCGGCCCGGGCAACGCGTACGTCGCCGAGGCGAAGCGCCAGCTCTTCGGGACGGTCGGGATCGATCTGCCGGCCGGGCCGACCGAGATCGCCGTGATCGCCGACGCCAGCGCCGATCCGGTGCGCGTCGCGACCGACCTGCTCGGCCAGGCCGAGCACGGGCCGACGTCGCCGGGGCTGCTGATCTCGACCTCCGAGCCGCTCGCGCGCGCCGTGCTCGCCGCCGTCGACGAGCTGCTGCCCGTCTGGCCGACGCGCGCCGTCGCCGGCGTCGCCTGGCGCGACCACGGCTCCGTCGCGGTCGTCCCCGACGACGAGACCGCGATGCGGCTCGCCGACCGCTACGCCCCCGAGCACCTCGAGGTCCACGTCGCCGAGGCCAAGCTCGACGCCTATCTCCACGGCCTGCGCAACTACGGCGCGCTGTTCCTCGGCGCCGAGGCGACCGTCGCGTACGGCGACAAGGCGGCCGGCACCAACCACGTCCTGCCGACGATGGGCGCGGCGCGCTTCACCGGCGGCCTGTGGGTCGGCACGTTCCTGAAGACGTGCACGTTCCAGCGGCTCACGCGCGAGGGCACGCGCGCGCTCGCCCCGGCCGTCGCGGGGATCTCGCACGCCGAGGGCTTCGCCGGCCACGCCCGCACCGCCGAGCTGCGGCTCGAGGACGCATGAGCGGCTTCGGCCTCGACGGCCGCCACGCGCTCGTGACGGGAGCCAGTCGCGGGATCGGCGCCGCCGTCGCCGGCGCGTTCGCGGCCGCGGGAGCCGAGCGGCTCACGCTCCTCGCCCGCACGCGCGACGCGCTCGCGCGCGTCGCGGAGACCGTCCGCGGTCACGGCGCCGAGGCCGACGTGCTCGCGTGCGACGTCACCGACACCGCCGCGCTCGACGCCGCGTTCGCCGGCATCCCGGCGCTCGACGTGCTCGTGTGCGCGGCGGGCGCGAACGTCCCGCAGCCGCTCGAGGAGGTCGACCTCGACGTCGCCGACCGCCTGTGGGCGCTGAACGTCCGCGCCGGGCTGCACGCGGCGCGCGAGGCGGTGCGGCGCATGCCCGCGGGCGGCGCGATCGTCTTCATCTCGTCCCAGATGGGCCACGTGGGCGCCCCGCGCCGGAGCGTCTACTGCGCGACCAAGCACGCCGTCGAGGGCCTCACGCGCGCGCTCGCCGTCGAGCTCGCGCCGCGCGGCGTGCGCGTCGTGTCGGTCGCGCCGACGTTCGTCGCCACCGATCTCACGGCGCCGTTCCTCGCCGATCCCGCGTTCCGCGCCGACGTCCTGGGCCGGATCCCGCTCGGGCGCCTCGCGACCACCGAGGAGGTCGCGGCCGCCGCGCTCTACGCCGCGTCGCCGGCCGCGGGCGCGCTGACCGGCTGCAGCCTGCGCGTCGACGGCGGATGGACGGCGCAGTGATGCTCGCCCGCGTGCGCGACGTCGACGTCCGGCTCACGACCGGCCAGGCGCTCGTGCGCTGGCTGCAGGCCCAGTGGTCCGAGCGCGACGGCGAGCGCCGGCGCGCGATCCCGGCGCTGTGGGGGATCTTCGGGCACGGCAACGCGCTCGGGCTCGGGCAGGCGCTGGCGCAGGAGGGCGCCGGGCTGCCGCTGCACCAGCCCAAGCACGAGCAGGCGATGGTCCACGCCGCGCTCGGGTACGCGAAGGCGGCGCGGCGGCTGCAGGCGCTCGCGTGCACGGCGTCGATCGGCCCGGGCGCGGCGAACCTGCTGACCGGCGCGGCGACCGCGACCGTCAACCGCCTGCCGGTGCTGTTGCTCCCGGCCGACACGTTCGCCACGCGCCGCTCCGGCGTGGTGCTGCAGCAGCTCGAGCACCCGGCCGCGGGCGACGTCACCGTCAACGACGCGTTCCGGCCGCTGAGCCGGTACTTCGACCGCATCGCCCGGCCGGAGCAGCTGCTGACCGCGCTGCCCGCGGCGCTGCGCGTCCTGCTCGACCCGGCCGAGACCGGCGCCGTCACCGTCGCGCTGCACCAGGACGTGCTGGCGGAGGCCTACGACTGGCCGCTCGAGTTCTTCGCCGAGCGCACGTGGACGGTCGCGCGGCGCCCGCCGGCGGCCGAGGCGCTCGATGCCGCGGCGGCGTTGCTGGCGACGGCCGAGCGGCCGCTGCTGATCGCCGGCGGCGGCGTGCGCTACTCGGGCGCCGAGGCGGCGCTGGCCGAGCTCGCCGAGGCGACCGGCATCCCCGTGGCCGAGACGTCGGCCGGCAAGGGCGTGATGGCCGCCGGGCCGCTGCACCTGGGCGGCCTGGGCGTCAACGGCACGGGCGCGGCGAACCGGATCGCCGCCCAGGCCGACGTCGTGATCTGCGCCGGCACGCGCCTGACCGACTTCACGACCGCCTCGCTGTCGCTGTTCCGCGATCCGGGCGTGCGCTTCCTCGCGATCAACGTCTGCGCCGCCGACGCGCACAAGCTCGGCGCGGTCCCGCTGGTCGCCGACGCGCGGCTCGCGCTCGAGGCGCTGCGCCCCCGCACGCGCACGGTCGCGGCCGGTCACCGGGAGGCGACGCGGCGGGCGCAGGAGCAGTGGGCGCAGGCGCTGCGCGGCCCGCCGCCGGCGGGCGGGCTCACGCGCGCACAGGTCTACGCGACCGTCAACGCGGCCGCGCGAGCGGGCGACTGGGTCGTGGCCGCCGCCGGCTGGGCGCCGGGCGACCTGCTGAAGCTCTGGACCGTTCCGCCGGGCGGCCATGCCCACCTCGAGTTCGGCTTCTCGTGCATGGGACACGAGCTCCCCGCAGGGCTCGGCATCCGCATGCACGAGGGGCCGGTCTCGGAGGTGTTCGTCGTGATCGGCGACGGCAGCCTGCTGATGGGACCCGGCGAGCTCGCGACCGCCGTGCAGGAGGACCTCAAGCTGACGATCGTCGTGCTCGACAACGGCGGGTTCGGCTCGATCGACGCGCTCGCGCGCGAGGCGACCGGGACGAGCGTCGGCAACCGCTTCACGCTCGCGGACGGGAGCCGGCTCGCCGTCGACTACGCCGCCCTGGCCGCCGCGCTCGGCTGCGCGGGCGTCCACGCCGCCGACGCCGCATCGCTCGAGCGCGCGCTCGCGGCGGCGCGCGGCGGCGACGCGACGACGGTCATCCACTGCCCGACCGCCGACGGCGACGTGCCCGCCTCGGGCGCGTTCTGGGATCTCGGCGTCCCCGAGGTCGCGCACGAGCCGGCGGTCCGGCGGCGGCTCACCCAGGCGCGCGATCGCCACCGGGCCGCACGCCGGCGCCGCGTGCCCTGAACGCCTCCGCGACATAGACTTCGCGCCGAGGAGGAGGTGGCCGCGCGCGCGTGTCCGAGTCGCGGATCGATTCGATCAACCCGGTCCTGACGGCCGGCCAGGCACTGCAGCTGATCGCCGACGCCGGCGCGGTCCTGTCGAGCTCGCTCGATTACGCCCAGACGCTGCGCCAGGTGGCGGGGCTCGCGGTCCCGGCGCTGGCCGACTGGTGCGGCGTGTTCGTGCGCGGCGAGGACGGCGCCGAGACCGAGATGACCAGCGGCTACGCGGATCCCGAGCTGGACGCGGTCCTGAAGGAGATCCGCAGCCGCCGCCGCGACAGCGCGGACGCCTCGGAGTCGCGGCGCGTCGCGCAGACCGGCGAGCCGATCCTCGCCCCCGACGTGCGGACCGAGCACGGGGAGGACCTCGACGAGCGCGAGCAGCAGCTCGTCTCGCGCCTGCAGCCGCGCTCGTACATGATCGTCCCGCTGCTGGCCCGCGGGCGCAGCGTCGGCTCGCTCACGCTGCTCTCGACGCGCGAGGGGCGCCACTACGGCGAGGCGGACCTGTCGTTCGCGCAGACGCTCGCCGCGCGCTGCGCGGTCGCGATCGACAACGCGCGCCTGCACGAAGCCGCGGAGCGATCGCTGAGCCTGCTCGACACGATCTTCGCGACCGCGCCGGTCGGCCTGGCGTTCGTCGACCGCGAGCTGCGCTTCGTGCGCGTCAACGCCACGATGGCGGCGTTCATCGACGGCGAGCTGCTCGGGCGCTCGGTCCCGGAGCTGCTGCAGGAGCGCTCGCCGGAGCTCGTCGGCCTCTATCGCGAGGTGCTGGCGACCGGGAGCTCGATCCACGACCACGAGTTCGGCGCCGCCCTCTCCGCCGACCCCGCCGACGCGCGCCACTGGAGCGTGTCCTTGACCCCGACGCGGGACGCGGACGGCGAGGTCCTGGGCGTCAGCGCGGCGGTGCTCGACGTGACCGAGCGCCACCGGCTGCTCGCCGTCGAGCGCCAGGCGCGCGCCCGGGCCGACTTCCTCGCGGAGGCGGGCGCGCTGCTGGAGGAGTCGCTGGAGTACGAGCCGACGCTGCGCGCCGTGGCCGGCATCGCCGTCCCCGCGGTGGCCGACTGGTGCGCGGTCACCATCCTCGACGATCGCGGCGCGCTGCGCCAGGTCGCGGTCGCGCACGCCGACGCCGAGCGGCGCCGGCTCGGCGAGGAGCTCAACCGCCGCTTCCCGCCCGACCCGGGCTCCGACGGCGGCACGGTCGGCGTGGCGCGGACCGGGCGGACGACGTTCGTGCCGGAGGTCACCGACGCGATGCTCGCGAACGGGATCGACGATCCCGAGCAGCTCGCGCTGGTGCGCAGGCTGGGCCTGCGCTCGGTGATCGTCGTCGCGCTGCGCACGCGCGGCCGGACGCTGGGCACGCTCACGCTCGCGCACGCCGAGTCCGGCCGCCGCTTCGAGCCGACCGACGTCCAGTTCGCCGAGGACCTCGCGCGGCGAGCGGCGGCGGCGATCGAGAACGCCCGCCTGTACACCGAGCGCAGCTTCATCGCCCACACGCTGCAGTCGAAGCTGCTGCCGGCGCGGCTGCCGGACATCCCCGGCGTCCGGCTGGCCGCCCGCTACCGCGCGGCGGGCGAGCTCAACGAGGTCGGCGGCGACTTCTACGACGTCTTCCCGCGCTCGCCGGACACGTGGGCGATGGTCGTCGGCGACGTCTCCGGCAAGGGCGCCGAGGCCGCGGCCGTGACCGCGCTCGCGCGCTACACGCTGCGCGCCGGCGCGCTCGAGGATGACCGGCCGGCGAAGGCGCTCCGGCGTCTGAACGCGGCGCTGATCGCCCACGACGACACCTCGCAGTTCGTGACCGCCGTCGTCGCCCACGTGTCCGCCGTCACCGGCGACTCGATCAAGGTCCTGCTCTCGCTCGCGGGACATCCGCCCGCGCTGGTCGTCCGCCGCGACGGGGCGGTCGAGCCCACCGGCGCGTACGGCACGATCCTCGGCATCGACGACGACCCGCCGCTGCTGGAGACCGAGCTCGTGCTCGAGCGCGGCGACGTGCTCCTGCTCTACACCGACGGCGTGACCGAGGCCGGCCCCCGCACGCGCCCGTTCGGCGACCACGGCCTGCTCGATCTCCTGCCCACGCTCGCCGGACGCACGCCGGACGAGCTGGTCGACGCGGTCGAGGCGGCCGTCGTGGCGGCCCACGAAGGCCGCGCGCGCGACGACGTCGCGCTGCTCGCCGTCGGCCTCGCCCGCTAGGGAGCCGGTTGAGGAATTCCGGTACGCCTGCTGCGGCGCATCCGCGGCGCCTCGCGCCACCCGCGAGCTCAACGTGCCAGGGGCACGCCTTCGCCTTCGCATGCGGCCCGAGGCATCCACGGCTGCACCACCGCAGTCGGACCGACCATTCCTCAACAGACTCCTAAGGCTGTGGAAGGGCCCGGCGGATCGCGGCCGGGAGCGTCCGCCAGTCGGTGCTGCGGAGCGTGACGGCGGCGGCGATCGGGACGCCGATGGCGGTCAGCACGGAGCTGGTGCCGATCACGAACGCGGCCAGCTCCGCGGCCGAGACGTCGCTGCCGGTGACAGGCCCGAACGCGGCGGCGAGCACGGCCGCTCCCGCGCCGACCGCGGCGGGCGCGAACGGGACCAGGCGGCCGCTGCCCTGCGCGAAGATGACGAGTAGGACCGCCGCCGGCGTCGCCGGCAGGTGGAACGCGGCCAGGAAGCAGCCGATGCTCGCGAGCCGGCAGGCGCGGCTGGCGAGCTGCCAGGGCGCCACGCGCCGCAGGTAGGTGGCGGGCGCGCCCAGCAGGGCGCAGCCGTGCCACACGCCGGCGAGGACGCGGCCGGCGCGCGAGCGCGCGGGAGTCGCGCGGCGCCGGCGCAGCAGGAGCACGGGCGCGGCGCCGGCCACTGCCGCCGCCGCGACAACCCACCACAGCGCCGGCCCCGTCGCGGCCAGGGGCGAGCCGATGCCGAGCGCGAGCGCGGCGGCGAAGAGCGCGACGCCGCCGGCGAGCTCGCCCGCCGCTTCCGCGACGAGGGTGCCGGCGACGACCGACGCGCGCGTGTCCGGGAGCCGGCGGCCGAGCAGCGCGACGCGCAGCGCGTCGCCGGCGCGCGCGGACACCACGCCGCCCGCTCCCGCGCCGGCCATCCACGCGGCGACGGCGTCGCGCCGGCGCAGCGGCGCGTCCTGCGTCGTCGCGCGCAGGATCGCCCACCAGCCGCGCCCGCGCGTCACCTGGTTGGCGAGGTGCAGCGCGACGCCCAGCGCGATCCACGCGAGCCCCGCGCCCGCGACCGCGTGTGCCAGACCCGTGACGAGATCCTCCACCCAGCCGGTGACGTCGGCGACCATCCGGCTTCCAACCTACCGCGCCGCGCACGTCGTGGCACCGCGATCGACGAACACGTCCAGCATCGCCGGAACGTCGACGCGGAACGCGATGCGGAACGTGCCCGGCCGCCGCGCCTGCAGCCGCAGCATGCCGTCGCTTCCGCTGGAGAGGCAGCCGCCCGCGGAGCTCCAGTACGGCGAGTAGCGGATCGCGATCCGGTAGCTGCCGGCCGCCGTGATCCGCGCCGTCATGCCCGCGCGGTCCAGCGCCGTCAGCCGCGGGCGGCCCGGGCCCGAGATGATCGCCTGCGGGGACGGGACCCGGTAGACGCGCAGGTGCGCGCTCCGGTAGGCGAGCGGGAGGCCGGAGCCCCCGCTGCGCAGCAGGCTCGCCTCATGCTGGGCGCTGTAGTCGGGCGCCGCGTCGGTGAGGACCACGTACGCCACGCCGAGCCGATGCAGCCAGCGCTCATAGCTCGCCGGCGTGAGCGGGTCGTAGAGCGGCTCGTTCTGCGGGAAGTCGTCCTGCCGGAACCAGCCGCGCACCAGCGGGATCCCCGCCGCGGGCAGGTACGCGGCGCCCCAGTGATGCGTGGTGTCGACGACCTCGACGCGATACGAGGGCTTGAGGTTGTCGTGCAGGAACCGCGTCGCGGGGCGCCAGTAGGCGGCGTTCACGGTCGGATCGGCCACGCCGACCGCGAACGACCGTACGAGCGGGGCGGCGTTCCAGTACGCCGCCAGAGCGACGGCGAGCAGCGCCGGCCGCCGCGGCTGCCACCGTCGCAGCCTGAGCGCGAGCAGCACGACGGGGACGGCCACGTAGCGCAGGCGCGTGGCGCCCTCGCCGACATCGGACGACACCATGAACGCGGCCAGGCACGCCGCGGCGTTCAACAGCGCGGCGAAGCGCAGGGGCCGTGCCGCCTCGACGCGCCAGGTGAGCGCGGCGAGCCCGAGCGAGCACGCGAGCGCCGGCACCAGCGCCGGCGCCGGGAACGGATCCCACGACCCGCTGCCGAACAGCCGCGTGACGGCGAACAGGACCGCGCCCGTCGCGCCGAGGATCGACAGGCCGCGGACGAGCGGCAGCCCGTGCCAGCGGTCGGCGATCGCGAAGCCCCCGATCACGACGGCGAGCAGCAGGAACGCGAGCGGGCTCGCCGCGGCCGACAGCCCGCACAGCAGCGCGAACAGCGGCCAGCGGCGCGCCTCGAGCGCCGCCAGGGCGAGCAGCGACAACGTCGCCCCGAGCAGGAACGGGAACGCCCCGGTCAGCACGAAGCACGGCATCACGACGGCCATGCTCAGGTTCGACCAGCGCGCCTCCGCGCCCCAGCGTCGTTCCGTCACCAAGCTGAACGCGAGCACCGCGACCGCGGCGCAGATGACCGCCAGCGCGCGGATCCCCACCAGCGACGCCGGCGGGTAATACAGCACGCTGTAGGTCACGAAGCTGTAGCGGCCGGAGTACCAGAGGTTGTTCCACAGCGAGAACCCGTGGGCCGCGTAGAAGCCCACCTGATAGGCGTGCTCGGCGTAGTCGGTGCCGGGCGGGCCGAGGTACAGCAGCGCGGTCGCGATCAGCGCGGCGAGCGCGGCCAGGGCGCACGTCTCGCGCAGGCGCACCGCGCTGTCCATCATCGCTCAGAGCTTCACCGCCCGACCTGAACGGTTCCTGACTCCCGCGCTCAGGCCTCCGGCAGCCACCAGCGCCGCGGCGCGATCAGCTCGTGCATCTTCTGCGGCCCGTAGGAGCCGGGCGTGTAGCGGTGCAACGGCGGCGGGTCGCCGATCAGCGCGCTGGACGCGGCCCACAGGCTCTCGATGCCCTCGGCGTCGGTGAACAGCGTGCGGTCGCCGAGCATCGCGTCGTACATCAGCCGCTCGTAGGGCTCCAGCCCTTGGGTGCCGAAGGAGCCTTCGTAGGTGAACTCCATCCGCGCCTGCCCGAGGCGCATCTGCGGTCCCGGCACCTTCGCGAGGAAGCGCGTCGTGATGCCGCCGGGGTCGCCGAGGTCGAACGAGATGTGGTCAGGCCCGTAGTCCTCCACGAACGCGCGCGCCTCGCGGAACATCCGCCGCGGCGGCTCGCGGAACGCGATCGTCAGCAGCCGCCGCTGCTCGCCGAGCCGCTTACCGGTGCGCAGGAAGAACGGCACGCCGGACCAGCGCCAGTTGTCGATCGTGGCGCGCATCGCGATGAACGTCTCGGTCTGCGACGCGTCGTCGACGCCGGTGCCTTCGCGGTAGCCGGCGTACTGGCCGCGGATGACGCTGTCGGGGTCGATGGGGGAGACCGAGCGGAAGACCTTGCCGGTCTCCTCCACGATCGAGCGCGCCTCGAGCGTCGTCGGCGGCTCCATCGCCACGAAGCCGAGCACGTGGAACAGGTGCGTGACGACCATGTCGCGATAGGCGCCGGTCTGCTCGTAGAAGCCCGCGCGGTCGTCGACGGCGAGCGTCTCGGGCACGTCGATCTGCACGTGGTCGATGTGATCGCGGTTCCAGACCGGCTCGAACATGCCGTTGGCGAAGCGCAGCGCGATCAGGTTCTGCACGGCCTCGCGGCCGAGGAAGTGATCGATCCGGAACACGCGGTCCTCCGGCAGCACGCCGTGGACGATCGCGTTGAGCGCCCGGGCGCTCTCGAGATCGACGCCGAACGGCTTCTCCAGCACGACCCGCGAGCGCTCGGTGAGGCCGGAGGACCCGAGCGCCGACACGATGTCGCCGAACGCGCCCGGCGGGATCGACAGGTAGTGCAGCCGCCGCGGCTCCCCGCCCAGCTCGCTCTCCGCCCGCGCCACGGCGTCCACCAGCGGCGCGGTGTCGTCGGGCGCGAACGCGCTGAACGACAGATGCTTCGCGAAGCGCTCCCACGTCTCGCCCGCGGCGTCGCCGACCGCGTCGCGCGCCAGGCGCCGGAAGTCGTCGTCGGACCCGCCCTTGCGCGACGTGCCGATGATCCGGTAGCCCGCGGGCATCAGATCGGCGCGGTCGAGGTGGAACAGGCCCGGGAGCAGCTTGCGCCGCGCGAGGTCGCCGAGCGCGCCGAGAAGGACGATGACGTGATCGTCCGGGACCGTGGCGCCGTCGGAGCGGGACACCCGTCGCAGTATTGCCGATCGGCTTATCGCGATCAGTAGCAACACGTCTTGCTCGGGCCGTGTGCTCGCGCCACCGTGTCTCGCATGACTGAACCTGCCGATCAGGCGTTCTTCGACGCGCTCACCGATGCCGACGCCGCGCGCCTGGATGCGGTGCTCGCCGACGACTTCGTCCTCGTCGACGTGATCGCCGGGTCGGTCATCGACCGCGAGGCGCTCGTCGACGCGGTGCGCTCCGGCGCGGTCGTGTTCGAGACGATCCGGCTCGTCGGCGCGCCGCGGGTGCGCAGATACGCATCGACGACGATCGTCGTCGGGGAGACGGAGATGAGCGGACGCGCGGGCGAGGAGCGCTTCGCCGCCCACAGTCGCTACACCCACGTCTTCGTCGAGCGCGACGGCCGCCTGGCGCTCGCGTCGGCCCAGGGCACGCGGATCGCCGCCGCCTAGGACAAGTGCGTCACGGTGACCGTGACAACGGGGCGGTGCCAGTGCTGGAGGGCGTGCCTGGCCTTCGTCGTCAGCCTGATCGTCAGCGTGCGGGAGCCGGCGTGCGGGAAGCGGGTGCGGGCGGTGCCGAGGGCGAGCGTGCGGTGCCGGCTGCCCGTGAGGGTGGCGCGCAGCGTGACGTCGGCGGCGGTGTCGACGGCGATCCGCACGCGGACGCGGCCGCGGCCGACGATGACGTGCTGCGTGAGGCGGGGCGCCGCGGTGGGCGCCGCGGGCGGCGGCGGATCGGTCGCGGCGGGCGGGGCGACGGGCGCGGGCGGGGCGACGGGCGCGGGCGGGGCGACGGGCGCGGGCGCGGCGGTCGTCGTGAGCGTGGCGTCCTCGCCGGCGGCGCTGACGAGGTCGTTGCCCACGACCAGGCGGTAGTGGATCGTCGTCCCGGGCGGCAGGTCCGTCAGGTCATCGCTAACCAGCAGCGGCCCGCCGGCGGCGACGACGTCGACGCCCGGCGTCCGCGAGCCGTACGCGGGCGTCGGTCCGTACTCGAAGTGTGCGCTCATGCGGGCGCCCTGCGGGGTGACGACTCCGGCCACCGTCGCCGTCGATCGCGACACCGCGGTCGCGTCGCCCGTCTCCGGCGCGCCGGCCGGGTAGCCGGTGCCGCGCAGAGCGGACGCATCGTCGAACGCGACGAACGGCGACCCGAGCGTGCCGCCCGGGCAGTCCGAGCCGTCGCCGCTGGACGGGTCGGGCGTGCACGTCGACGTCAGCGCCGGGCGCTGGACCGGCTGGGACGCCGACGTGTGGTCGGCGACGAAACGGCTCGGATCGGCAAAGTGGCCGGTGTGCACGCGCTCGTCGGCGCCGATCCAGCTGACGTACGGCGTGTTACCCGCGAACGCGATGTCGGGCAGGCTGCCGAGACCCAGCTGGCGCCCGCGATCGGCCAGCTCGAAGTGCGCGTCGGCGCCGGCGCCGACGAGCCGCGCTGCGAAGATCGAGGAGACGTCCCCGTTGGCCTCGGCCCAGACGAGCCAGGGCGCCGTCGCCGCGCCGGGGGTCATCGTGCCGGCCGCCATGCGCGGGGCGCCGGCGTCGGCGGCCACGTTCACGTTCAGCGCGCAGAGACCTTCGTCGAGCGCGTCGGCGCCGCAGGGGCCGCCGGTCGGCCCGGCGTCCAGCGCGCCCTGCGCGTCGCTGCCGACCACGGTCCACGTCATGCCGCCGTCCGCCTGCGACCCGGCCGCCGGCGTGGCCGCGCGCGCCGCGAAGATCATCGCGTTGTCCTGCAGCCGGCCGTCCCCGGCGGTCTGCGTCTGGCCGTGCTCGCGCCAGACGACCCACGGCACCGAGTCGTCCGGTCCGGCGAACGCGATGTCTGGATCGCCCGCGGCGCGCGTCCGGTCGACGTTCAGCGACGGGTCGTCGCCGAGCCGCTCGGTGCCGACCGGCCCGAAGCCATCGCTCGGCCGGGCGACGAAGAGCTGGTCCACTCCGGTGCCGGGAGCATGCGCGCCCGCCTCGCGCCACGCGACCCACGGCCCGGGGTCGCCCGCCGGGCCGCCGGCCAGCGCCGGGTCGCCCGCGTCGCGGTCGAGATGGAGGTTCAACGGCGTGCCGCCGCCCGCGAGCTCCCAGCGATCGGCGCCCGCGTCGAAGCGGCTGGCGAAGATCTGGGCCGGGCGCCCGTCGCGCTCCGACCAGACCGCCCACGGCACCACGCGGCCCGGCCCGGCGAAGGCGATCGCGGGCTGCTCGGCATCGCCGTCGCCGGAGACGTTCAGCGCGCCGGGCCCCTGCGTGACCCAGCGGCCGCCGGCGAACGCGCGGACGAGGAGCCGGCCGTCACTCGAGAACGCCGTCCACGGGACACGCGGCGCGCCTGCCACGAGCGATCCGCCCGCCGCCGCCACGCCGCTCGACACCACGCCGCCGGACTCGATCGCCTCGGGCGCGAGATCGACGAGCGCCGCCTGCGCGCTCCCGCCGCCGGCCAGGATCAAGCCGATGCTGAGGAGGACCGCGCGCCGAGGGAGCATGCACTTCCTGACTCCCGCCGCGCGCGTTTCTTCCCTCGACTCGCTCAGGGTGCGACCCTGGACTTCTCGCCCGGCGCATCCATGGAATCCTTGTCGCGTGCCCTGGATCCCCGAGCTGTTCTCCGCTCCGGTCCTGCAGCGGATCCTCGACGAGCGCCGACACGAGCGCCTGTCGGCGGTGCCGTACTTCGACGGCCTGATGACCGGTGAGCTCGACGCGCTGATCGGCTCGTTCGCCGGCGAGCCCGAGCTGCACCACCCGGTGCGCGGGCGGGTCCGGGGCGCCGCCGCGTTCGCGCAGTTCGTGACCGCGACCAAGGCCCGGATGGCCGCGCGCAATGTCACCGTCGAGGACGTCAACTTCATCGCCACGCCCCGGCGCGGGATCGAGGAGGTCATCCTGCACCTCGACAGCGAGGACCGGCGGATCGCGCTCCCGCTGGCGCTCGTCGCCGACCGCACCGACGACCTCCGCATCGTCGAGCTGCGGATCTACTTCAGCACCTGGCCGCTGAACGGCGCCCACGCGATGCGCCCGCCGGTGCTCCAGCCCGATCCGGACCTCCACGAGGACGGCGTCGTGGGCGACTACCAGCGCGCGCTGGCGGCCGGCGACGTCGAGGCGGCCGTCGCGGCATTCGAGCCGGACGGCTACGTGCGCGAGCCGGCCGGCGGCGCCCACGTCCACCGCGGGACGGACGAGCTCCGCGCGCTCTTTACGCGCTTCTTCTCCAACGGCGGCGGCATCCCGCTCGAGCACTGCGCCGTCACCGACGACGGCCGCTCCTGCGCGCTGGAGTACAACGTCGTCGCCTGGGGCCGGACGCAGCTGCCGCCCGAGGCGGGCATCGCCGTCTACGTCCGCGGCGACGGCGGCAAGCTCGCCGCCGCCCGCATCTACGACGATACGGACCCGCCGCTGCGGTAGTCGCGCGCGGCGGCGATCCAGGTCAACGTTTGGCAAAGCTTCTCCCGCCCGCGGGCGCGTTCACAATCGGACAACATCGGCCGGCACGAGCCCGGCGAACGTGCCGGCATGCGCTTGCCATGGGCCCCTCTCATCGCGTCTCTCGTCACCGCCGCCGCGACCGCGGGGATCGCCGTCGCCGATCACGGCCCCGGCGGCGATCACCGCGAGGGTGACCATTCCTCGCGGACGTACTCGATCGGCCTGTGGGGCGACCTGCCCTACAACGACGCGCAGAAGACCGTCGGCGTACCGAACCTGATCAGCGACATGAACAGCCAGCCGCTGGCGTTCACCGTCCACGACGGGGATCTGAAGGCCGGCAGCGGCCCGTGCCCGGACTCGCTCTACACCGACGCGCTGGCGAGCTTCAACACGCTGCGCGCGCCGGCGATGTTCACGCCGGGCGACAACGACTGGACCGACTGCGACCGCAACCCGGGCGTCAGCTCCGCCGAGCGCCTCGCGTTCGAGCGCAAGGTGCTCTTCTCGACGCCCTTCTCGTTCGGCCAGCACCCGCTCCGCGAGGAGGTGCAGGCTCCGCCGTATGTCGAGAACCGGCGCTGGGAGGATGGCGGCGTCGTCTACGCCACGCTCAACGTCCAGGGCTCGTGCAACAACCTCTGCGACACCGCGCCCGACCCCGCCGAGTGGGCGGCTCGCAACGCAGCCGACATCACGTGGCTGCGGGCGACGTTCGCACAGGCCAAGGCGCATCGCGCCGCCGCGGTCATGATGATCTTCCAGGCCGATCCGGGCTGGGACACGAGCGACGCCACCCGCGCGCCGACCCGCGATCCGAAGACGCTGGCCGAGACCGACACCGCGCCCGATGGCTTCCAGTCGTTCCTCGGCGCGCTGCGTGACGAGACGGTCGCGTTCGGCAAGCCGGTCGTGGCCGTGCACGGCGACTCGCACTACTTCCGCATCGACAAGCCGCTGCAGGACGCCACCGGGCGGCGGATTCAGAACTTCACGCGCGTCGAGACCTTCGGCGATCACCAGGAGAACAACAACAACGACGTCCAGTGGCTGCGCGTCGACGTCGACCCGGGCAGCCGCGGTGTCTTCTCGTTCCAGCCGCAGATCATCCCGCAGAACGCGTCGTCCTAGCCGCGGACGAGCGCGAGCGCGTGCCCGCCGACGCACGTGCCCTGCTCGAGGCCTCGCTCGATCGCCGCGCGGAAGTGGATGCCGCCGTACAGCCGCGACATCGCCGCTTCGTGCGCGGCGTCGGTGAACGACGCGAACGAGCGGGCGGGGCCGCCTCGCGACGAGTGCGTGCGGTCGGTGAACGCGATCGTCCCGAACAGGCCGGTGAGCACGTGCGCGGCGGCCATCGACTGCACCGAGTGGCCCGACGTGTACTCGGGGAACGGCGGCGTGATCAGCAGCGGCAGCCAGCCGGGGTCGATCAGCCGCTGGACGTAGGTCACCGGCCGCAGCACGTTGTACCGGTACTTCGTCCTCCAGCAGGAGATCAGCGCGTCCGAGACGGCGATGCCGACGCCCGCGTACGCCGCGGCGGCGCGGTCGAGCGGGACGCCGAGCGCGCGCACGGTCTGTGTGGCGATCGAGATCGAATGCCCCGCCGGGGTCGCGGTGAGCCCGGCGTCGTCGGACCAGAACCGCGCGATCGCCGTCTGCTCCGCGGTCAGGTGCGTCGCCGCCGCGTAGCAGTCGTGCGCGTCGGCCGCGAACGCGGAGCCCGCGTCGGCGGAGTAGGCGAGCGGCGGGCGAGCCGCGCAGCGGTGGCGGGTGAAGGGCCGGTTCGCGCCCCAGAACGGCTGCAGCGCGGGATAGCCGCCCGGCGGCGTCGGGATCCAGAGGCCGGGCCCGCGCGGAGCACGGTGCGGCCGCGAGTTGTGCAGGAAGCCCTCATGCCCGCCGTCGGTCTTCGACCACTCGAAGACGCGCCGGGCGACGCTCGCGCCGAGCGTTGCGGCGCTCCGGCGCGACGCCTTCGACAGCCCCGCCGCGTTGACGATCCGGCGTTCGAGCGCGTCGATCGCCTGCAGGTTCCATTCCGGCGTCGTCGGGAACAGGTCGCGCAGGATCGCGGCCAGGGCGCCGTTGGCCACCGACGGCCAGTGGTACGCCGAGCCGCGCGGTACCCGCGCGAGGCCCTGCAGCCCGAGCCCGTGCGGCATCACGGCCTCGTAGAGCGTGACGCCGGCGTAGGCGAATGCGCGCGCGGCGACGGGAGGGCTGAACCCCGGCGTCGTCCGCACCAGCGTCAGCGCCAGGTCGAACCATGCGGCCGGCACGTCGGCCGGGTAGCGCCCGGGCCCGGGCGGGCGCCGCGCCGCCGGCGCGCCGGCGGCGAGCAGCGAGGCCCGGCTGAGGAACGTCCGGCGGCTCAGGCCGCCGGACGCCGCGGGCGGATCGTCAGCGCCCGACGAGGTTCTGGAGCGAGCCGACATCGGCGAAGGCGGTGTTGAGCCCGTCGCTGACGAACACGCGGATCAGCGCGCGCCGGCTGCGCCTGACCTGCGTCGCGTCGAACGTGAACGTGCTGTCGGCGACGTCGACGCCCACGGGCACGAACGACCGCCCGCCGTCGAGGCTGTACGCGACCTGGTAGCGCAGGCGGCTGCGCGCGGTGTCGGCGTCCGACGCCTTCCAGCGCACGACGGTGCGCTTCGCGAGCTTGCCCTTCGGCTTCGGCTGCACGATCGCGATCCGCGGCGGCCGCGCCGAGGGCTTGACGCTGATCAGGGGCTTGCGCTGCTTGCGCTGCAGGATCCGCACGCTCGCGACCTGCCCGATCGCCGGCACCATCACCGAGAACGAGCCGAAACTCGGCCGGTCCGGCGCGCGATCGTCGTGCACGCCGCCGTCGAACGGCGTCCGGATCACGCCGCCGGTCGTGGTGACGACCTCGGCCACGTAGTCGCCGCTCGCGGCGGCGGGCGACGGCTGCGACAGCCACGGGTAGCGGAACACCGGCTCGAGGCGCAGGACGCGCTGTCCCTTCGGGTCCAGCTGGCCCTGGATCGCGAGCACCTCGCGCCGCGCCTTCTTGCGGATGTCGCCCTGCGTGTCGCCGCTGCCGAAGCCGAGCGACGTGTTGCCGAGCAGCGAGATGTACTTCGGCGTGTCGACCCACGCGCTGTTGGTGAGCTGGCCGCCGACCTGGATGTCGAACAGCGACGTCGGCTTGACGTGGCCGGTCGTGTTGTTGGTCGCGGGGTTGTTGACGAGGCGTGCGCCCACGTCCCAGCCGGGCTGGTCGATCGTGTTGGTCACGTGGTTGAAGCCGAAGTTGTGCGTCAGCTCGTGCGCGTAGGACCGCTGGCCGCGGATCGGGTCGGTGTTGCCGAACGCCGTCCGCCCGCCGACGCCGGCGAGCCCGTTCCCGTCGATCGGGTTGCCGGCCAGCCAGCCGTACAGGAACGTCGTCTCGGTCGCGCCGAGGCCGTTGCTGACGATCAGCTGGCGGCACTGCTCGAGCAGGTTCAAGAGCGAGTTCCCGTCGGTGCCGAGCGCGTCGAGGATCCCGTCGCCGTTGGCGTCGCCGGTGTAGGTCAGCGACGGGAACAGACCCTGCGTGTAGAGCGCGGCGTCGCGGTCGTCGACCGGCAGGATGCCCCTGACGAACACGTCGCCGACGCCCGGCTGGATGAACGCGTCGAGAGGCAGGCCGAGGCCCGCCGGCGTGTAGTTGATGCGGGTGAAGAAGAGCTTCGGGTTCACGCCGGCGACCACGGTCAGGTCGTTGGCCGCGCCCGAGTTGTTGCCCGTGTTCGTTTCGCCGGCGACCGGCGTGACGTCGACGCGGACGTCGAGGTTCGTCGTCGCGGTGAGCGCGTTCAGCGTGGCGACCGGCAGCTCGAAGTTGAGCGTGTCGGTCTCGGTGTTGAGGTTCGGCGCGAGCGGGGCGGTGAGCGGCGCGAGCGGTGCGACCCCCGCGGCCGGCGTGATCTCCGTCCCGTTGCGGAACACATGGACGACCCCCGTCACGCCGGGCACCGGGGCGCCGCTCCCGCTCACGCCGATCGTCGCGCGCACCGCCGTGCTGCGGAGGGCGACGAGCTTGATCGAGTTGTCGGGCTTCTGGGTCGCCTGCGTCACCTCGACTCCGGTGACGGTCAGGTCGACCGCCGCGGCGGGAGCGGCAGCGATGCCGGCAGGTCCGGCGAGCACGGCCAGGGCGAGGACGAGGCGGAACATGGCGAGCCCCCCTTGGGACGCGGGTCGTCGCGAGCCTACGCCCGCGAAACGCTCACGGCAACCTCACCGCCGGGTCATGGCAGCCGGTCGCGCTCGCGCTCCTGCTCGACGCGGCGCGCGTAGTCCTCGAGGGCCGCCTCGCGCGTGCTCCGCGGATGGGGGTGCGTGCGCGCCCAGGCGATGACGCACAGGCAGACGACGATGACGACGAGTGAGACGGCGGTGACGACGGTGTCGGCTGACCCGATCAGCAGCATCCGCTCAGAATGGCACTCACTCCTACTTCACGCGATAGGAAGGGCTGGTGGCCGGGCCGCCGGTCCAGGCGCCGGGTCGGCAGGTCAGCGTCCGGCCCGAGCGGGACACGCGCGGCGTGGAGGTGTTGACGGGGCGCGCGGGCGTCGCGCCCGCGGCGGCGACGTTCAAGGCCAGCGTGGCGGTGGCCAGCGTATCGGTCGCCCCGTCGTCGGTATAGCCGCACAGGATCTGCGCTCCGGCCGCGTTCGGGGTGTAGCCGACCGGCATGGAGAAGTCGCCTGCCGCGTCGAGGCTCTCGCGATCGTCGAACGCGACGAGCCGCCCGCCCGTGCTGGTCGCCAGTTGACTGGCGGCGAGGTAGTCGGCGGGGCATGCCGCCGCGACACTCGCCGAGATCTCGTCGACCTCGAGGTACAACGCGCCCTGGTCGGTCGGATCGTTCCCGGCCGCCTACCCTCCGCGGCGCGCATGACACGGGCATGAAGACTCGTGCGGGGTGAGGCAATTGGTCCTCGGGTGGGATGGCGGGCGCCGTCGCGGCGGGGGAGGGTCGCTCCCGACGATGAACTCCAGCACCGCACAGATCGCACCGCCTGAGTGGGAGACCGCGCTCGCCGCCGCCCCGGCCGCCCGCCCGCTGACGCTCGAGGACGCGATGGGCCTCACCGGCGGCCCGCGCGCCGCGCGGGCGGCCGTCGGGCTGCACGAGTTCGAGGCCGGCAACGACGTGCTCGAGCGCTACTACGGCAGCCTGATCCCGGTCGCCGTCGCGCTCGTGCGCGACCCGCGCGACTCGCGGCGCGAGAAGATCGAGCTCGCGTGCCCGCCCGGCGTGCACCTCGAGCAGAGCGTCGAGGAGCTGCTGTTCCGCACGTTCAGCCTGTATCGCCAGGTCGACCTCACGCTCGAGGCCGGCCGCGACCGCGCGCTGTGCCTGAACATGATCTACGGCGTCATCGCCGGCCTGTTCAAGGAGCTCGACCGCACCGCGGCGGCGCATCGCGCCGCGGTCAAGGCGCCGATCGAGTGCGTGAGCATCGCCTACCTCGAGCAGGCGTACGCGCGCGCCGAGGGCTACTTCCGCCGCGCCGCCCAGCGGCGCGCGCAGATGCGCTACCTGGCGGGCATCCACGGCGGCCTGATCGCGATCGCCGGGGTCGGCTTCCTGCTCTCGCGCGGGCTCGCCACCCTGCCCGACCTGCACGGCCAGTCCGCCGTCTTCCTCGCGTGCCTGATCGCGGGCGGAGCGGGAGCGGTGCTGAGCGTCCTGTACGGCATGACCTCGGGCAACCTGCGCCTGCACACGCTGTTCGCCAGCGCCGAATCGGGCCTCGGCCCGCTCGTCGCCGCGGGCGCGCTGCGCCCGCTGCTCGGCGCGCTCTCGGGCATCGTCGTCTACGTGCTCCTGCAGAGCGGGCTCGTCCCGCTGAAGGTCCCGGACGGCACCGCCGGCACGCACTTCTACATCGCCGTGGCGATCCTCGCCGGGTTCAGCGAGCGCTGGGCGCGCGGCGTGCTCGCGGGCACCGAGGAGCGGATCCAGTCGGCCTCCGCCGGCGAGCCGCCGCGGCCGCAGGCGCCCGCGCGCTGACGCGACGCGCATCGCTTCAACGACGCGGACGAGGCCGGGCGGCGCGACGGGCGAACTCGCGCAGCGTGGCCCGCGCGTCGTCGTCGGGCAGCGCGTCGAGCGACTCGATCGCGAGATGCAGCTGCGCGAGCGTGAGGCCGGGCGCCTCGAGCGCGAGCCGGCCGGCCCAGCGGAGCGCGGCCGGCTCGAAGCGGGCCTCGTCCTGCGCCTCGATCAGCTCGAGGATGGCGAGCGCCGCGTCGAGCGGGATCGACGCGAGCTCGGCCGCGGCGGAGCGCACGAGCAGGAGGTCGCCGGCGCGCAGGGCGTGCTGGAGGCGCTTGTAGGGCGACCCGTCGCTGGTCATTACGAACACATGTTCGCATGCGGGGCGGCGGCAACGGCCATGGATGGTTCGTCCGTCGCCGAAGCGCCGGCGGGTGACACTGGCGGCCATGGGGGAGAAGCCAGGACTCGGCCTCGGGCTGCTGCTCCTGGGCGCGCTCGCCACGCTGTGGGGAGCGTCCTACAGCTTCATCAAGGTCGGCGTCCAGACGATCCCGCCGCTCACTTTCATCGCCGCGCGCACGCTGATCGCGGGGACGCTGCTGCTCGGCGTGCTGCGCCTGCGCGGGCAGCGGCTGCCGGCGAACCGGGCCGTCTGGCGGCGCTTCCTCTTCCAGGCCTGCCTCAACAGCGTCGTGCCCTTCACGCTGATCGCCTGGGCCGAGCTCACCGTCGATGCCGGCCTGGCGACGATCCTGAACTCGACCTCGCCGATCTTCGCGTTCCTGTTGACCGCGGCGGTCACGCGGCACGAGCCGGCCACCGCCCGCAAGCTGCTCGGCGTCGTCACCGGCATGGTCGGCATCTGCCTGATCGTCGGCGTGCAGGCGTTGCACGGGCTCGGCGACGCACTCGCCGCGCAGCTCGCGATCGTGGCGGCCACGATTTGCTATGCGGGTGCGGCCGTCTTCGGCCGCGCCTTCAAGGGGCTCGATCCGATGCTGCCGGCGGCCGGCTCGATGCTGTGCGGCGCCGCGCTCCTGATCCCCGCGAGCCTCGCCGTCGACCGGCCGTGGACGCTGGCGCCATCGACGGCGTCCGTGCTCGCGCTGCTCGGTCTCTCGGTGTTCTCGACGGCGCTCGCCTTCGTGATCTACTTCCGGCTCGTCCAGACGCTCGGCTCGGTGGGGACGACGGCGCAGGCCTACCTGCGCGTCCCGGTCGGCGTCGCCATCGGCGTCCTCTTCCTCGGCGAGGCTCCGAGCTTCACCGCCTGGATCGGTCTCGGCTGCGTGGTGACGGCCGCCGCGGCGATGACGATCCCGCGGGTTCCGGCCTGGCGACCAGCATCCTGCGAATCCCGCGCCTAATCTGGATCGTTTCCAGAACGTGTGCCACACTGCGCGCGTGCCGGCGACCTCGGAACTCGAGCGCATGCTGCGCGAGGCCTCCTTGCGCGTCACGCGTCCCCGGGTGGCGGTGCTGGCGGCCGTCTACGACCGCCCGCACGCCGATACGCAGTCGATCATCGACCGCGTGCGCGAGGATCTCGCCGACGTCTCCCAGCAGGCCGTCTATGACGTGCTGCGGGCACTGACCGACGCGCGCCTGGTGCGCCGCATCGACCCGCCGGGCTCCGTGGCGCGCTACGAGTCGCGCGTCGGCGACAACCATCACCATGTCGTCTGCCGGTCGTGCGGCGTCATCGCCGACGTCGAGTGCGCCGTCGGCGACGCTCCCTGCCTGGTCCCCGCCGACGACCACGGCTTCGCCATCGACGAGGCCGAAGTCGTCTACCGGGGCCTGTGTCCCGAATGTTCGAATCTCTGATCCGAAAGGGCTGACCGTGTCCGAACATCCCAACGCCGAAGTCGGCGAGATGAATGAGCCCGCAGAGGGCGGTTGCCCGGTCGCGCACGAGCGTGCGCCGCACCCGACCCAGGGTGGAGGCAACCGCGGCTGGTGGCCTGACCGGCTGAACCTGAAGGTCCTCGCCAAGAACCCCGCCGTGGCCAACCCGCTCGGCGAGGACTTCAACTACGCCGAGGCGTTCGAGTCGCTCGACCTCGCCGCGGTCAAGCGCGACATCGACGACGTGCTGACGACCTCGCAGGACTGGTGGCCGGCCGACTACGGCCACTATGGCCCGTTCATGATCCGGATGGCGTGGCACAGCGCCGGCACGTACCGGATCAGCGACGGCCGCGGCGGCGCCGGCGCCGGGCAGCAGCGCTTCGCGCCGCTCAACAGCTGGCCCGACAACGGCAACCTGGACAAGGCCCGCCGGCTGCTGTGGCCGGTCAAGCAGAAGTACGGTCAGGCGCTCTCGTGGGCGGATCTGATGGTCCTCACGGGCAACGTCGCGCTCGAGTCGATGGGCTTCGAGACGTTCGGCTTCGCCGGCGGCCGCGAGGACGTCTGGGAGCCCGACGAGGACGTCTACTGGGGCCCCGAGACCGAATGGCTGGGCGACGAGCGCTACACGAGCGGGCGCAAGCTCGAGGAGCCGCTGGGCGCGGTCCAGATGGGCCTCATCTACGTCAACCCGGAAGGCCCGAACGGCGAGCCGGACCCGCTCGCCGCCGCCGTCGACATCCGTGAGACGTTCCGCCGCATGGCGATGAACGACGAGGAGACGGTCGCGCTGATCGCCGGCGGCCACACGTTCGGCAAGACCCACGGCGCGGCCGACCCCCTGCAGTACGTCGGGCCCGAGCCTGAGGGCGCGCCGCTCGAGGACCAGGGCCTCGGCTGGATCAACAGCTTCGGCACCGGCAAGGGCGCGGACACGATCACGAGCGGGCTCGAGGTCGTGTGGACGGCCACGCCGACGCGCTGGAGCACCAGCTTCTTCGAGAACCTGTTCGGCTACGAGTGGGAGCTGACCAAGAGCCCGGCCGGCGCCCACCAGTGGGTCGCGAAGGACGGCGCCGGAGCCGGCAGCATTCCCGGGCCGATCGACGCGTCCGACACGCGCCCGCCGACGATGCTGACGACGGATCTCTCGCTCCGGTTCGATCCGATCTACGAGCCGATCTCGCGGCGCTTCCTCGAGCACCCGGAGGAGCTCGCCGACGCGTTCGCGCGCGCGTGGTTCAAGCTGACGCACCGCGACATGGGGCCGCTGCCGCGCTACCTCGGGCCCGAGGTCCCCAAGGAGACGCTGCTGTGGCAGGACCCCGTCCCGGACGTGACGCACGAGCTGATCGGCGCGCAGGACATCGCCGAGCTGAAGGCGCAGATCCTCGCCTCGGGGCTGTCCGTCTCGCAGCTGGTGTCCACCGCGTGGGCGTCGGCGTCCACGTTCCGCGGCAGCGACAAGCGCGGCGGGGCCAACGGGGCGCGCATCCGGCTCGAGCCGCAGCGCGGCTGGGAGGTCAACGACCCCGAGGCGCTGGCGACGGTGCTGCGCACGCTCGAGGGGATCCAGGCGGGCTTCGGCAAGCCGGTCTCGCTCGCCGACCTGATCGTCCTCGCCGGCTCCGCCGGCGTCGAGAAGGCGGCCAAGGACGGCGGCGTCGAGATCGAGGTCCCGTTCACGCCGGGCCGCACCGACGCCTCGCAGGAGCAGACCGACGTGGACTCCTTCGAGGCGCTCGAGCCGACCGCCGACGGGTTCCGCAACTACCTCCGCGACGAGCACCGGCTCCCCGCCGAGCACCTCCTGATCGACCGCGCGAACCTGCTCACGCTGAGCGCCCCCGAGCTGACCGTCCTGATCGGCGGCCTGCGCGTCCTGGGTGCCAACCACAAGCAGTCGTCGCTCGGCGTCCTCACCGACCGGCCCGGCGTGCTGACGAACGACTTCTTCGTCAACCTGCTGCACCTCGGCACGACGTGGAAGCCGTCCGGCGACGCGTTCGAGGCCCGCGACGGCGCGGGCAACCTGCGCTGGACCGGCAGCCGCGTCGACCTCGTGTTCGGCTCGAACTCCGAGCTGCGCGCGCTCGCGGAGGTCTACGCGAGCGATGACGCGGGCGAGAAGTTCGTGCGCGACTTCGTCGCGGCGTGGGTGAAGGTGATGAACCTGGACCGGTTCGACCTGCGCTGATCACCCGCATACGGCGGTGGACGGAACCCAGCCCGTGCGGGCGAACTGCGTCCGCACCTGACGCCAGCTCCCGCGGCGGCCGAGCACGCGTAGCGGCTCGCCGCCGCTGACGGAGCCGACGACGTCCCCCGCGGGCGCGGCGCGGAGGTAGCGGCGGCGGGCGCAGACGACCGCCGCCGCGTGGACGCCGGCGCTCGCCGCGGCGCGCCCCGTCAGCGCGCCGTCCGGGCCGGGAACGCGGCACAGGACCGCCACGCCGACATGGCGTGTCGGCCGGCCCGTGAGCACGATCGTCGCGCTGCGCGAGAGCCCGGGATGGGTCGTCGGCAGGTATCCGGCCGTGAGCTCCGGCGCGTCGGGCGGAAGCAGGTCGGCGACCCGGTGGCCGGGCGGGCAGGCGAGCGTGACGGTCGCGGCGCGGCGCGAGACGTCGGTCGACGCCACGACGACGGCGGTCCGCGGGGGCAGCGGCGCGCCCTTGGCGATCATGCCGCCGGGCAGGACCGCCGAGTGGATCGTGGCCGGGCTGGGCTGCCCGGTGCCGATCACGAGCGTGCTGCCGACGGCGGCGGCGGAGATCGCCGTGATGGCGCCGATCGTGACCGGCGCCTTGGCCGCCAGCCCCGCGAGCGCGCCCTTGCCGGCGAGCCCGAGCTTGGACGCCACGACGCTCAGCAGCAGCAGGCCGCCGGGGTGGAGCACGAGCAGCGCCTGGCGCATCGCGCGCAGCTGGCCGCGGTAGGCGCGGCACGCCTTGCACGCGGCCAGGTGGCGGTAGACGGGGGCGCCCGCGCGACGGCCGGTGCGGTGCGCGCGCAGCAGCTCGTCCTGGATCTCGCCGCAGCGCGTGTCGATCGCCTCTTCGCGCTTGACGAGGTTCGTGCGCGCGCGGGCGAGCAGCGACCGCGACGCCGCGCTGCTGATGCCCAGCTCGCCGGCGATGTCGGCATGCGACGCGCCGTCCACGCCGCGCCGCAGCAGCGCGTGGCGCTGGTCCGCCGGCAGCGTCGCCATGCCTTCGAGCATGCCGCGGACGCTGGCGCGGCGCTCGGCCAGCCGCGCGGGGCCTTCCTCGTCGACCAGCGCGGGCAGCGCCGCGGGCGCGTCGAGCGGCACCGTGTCGGCCTTGACGCGGCTGATCTCGTCCAGCGCGCAGTTGCGCGTCAGCTTGTACAGCCACGGCTTGAGGTTGATCTGGCGGTCGTCGCGCAGCAGCGCCAGATGGGCGCGCATCAGCGCCTCCTGCACGACGTCCTCGGCGCTGTCGGGTCCGTGGCGCAGGATCCGGCGGGCGAACGCGAGCAGCCGCGGGCGATGGCGCGCGACGATCGCGTCGAAGGCGCGCTCGTCGCCGCCGCGCAGCCGCTCGATCAGGCGCGCGTCCTCGTCGGCGGTCCCGGATGTGGTCGGCACGAGCATCAGCAGAGGTCTCGCGTGCGGACCCAGCCCACGATCGAGTACGGCGCGCGCACGTCGGCCCAGACGCCGTTGCTCGTGCGCCTGAGCACGACCACGGGCGCGTTGCGGGCGAGGAAGGCGACGACGAGGCCGCCCGGCGTGCTCAGGACCCGGGTGCGGTTCGCGCACGTCGGGCGCACGCGCGCCTGGGCGGCGGGCGCCGCCCAGGCTCCCGCCATGACCGTGGCCGCCGCGAGGGCGGCCACGGCGCTGTGGGGCGTGCCGATCATCGCTTGGCGGCGACCTTCTTGTGGTGACGCCGGTGCTTCGCGGCGGCCTTGCGCCGGGCCGCCGCCCGGCGCTTGGCGGCGGCCTTGCGCCGGGCCGCGGCCGAGGCGTCGCCGGGACCCTCGACGACGACCTTGGCGCCGGGGTGCGCGGCGATCGTCAGCGGCACGCCGGCGGGGCTGATGACCTCCATCACCTTGGTCTCGGTGACCTGGTCGACCTGCTGCTTGCCCTTCGTGCCGTCCTCGCTGGTGTACGGCTGGTCGGTCGCGCGGTCCTCGCGCCAGAGCGGGTAGTAGGTCCCCGCGTCGGCGATGATCGACGTGGTCGCGAGCCCGCCGTCCGGCGCCGGCGACGGGCCCTTGTCGGCGACCGTCAGCGCGGCGTGGCCGAGGAACGTCGTGCTGCCGGTGACGCGATAGAAGCCCTGGTCGAGCATCGCCTTCACTCCCGAGCCCTCGTCGGCCCAGGAACGCAGGAGCAGCGGGGTCCCGGGCATCACGTAGATCTGGCCGAGGGCCGGCTCGATGGAGTTCAGCGGCGCGGCCCAGCAGCGGTCCTCGGTCAGCGTGAACTGGCAGTCCTCGCGCACCTTGCCCGTCGTCAGGTCGGTGGTCAGCTCGCGGCCGGCCTCCGCACCCATCCAGCGCTCCTCGCGCAGCGCGTGGAAGCTCTGCGTGTTCTTGGCCGCCGGGAAGGACAGCTCGGTCACGGTGTGCTGCAGCTGCCCGGCCGGTACAGGGACGTGCGACGGCGCGTCGGCCCGGGCGGCGGCCGGCACGGCGGCCGCGAGCAGCGCGGCGCCGAGCGCGGCGGCGGTCCTGCGGAGGTGGCGAGACATGGCTCTGGTGCTCCTTGGTGGCGTGCGATTCGTTGCTGGAACTGCACGCGGCGCGAACCGTCACGGACCAAGGTGGGCGAGTTTCCGCGCGCGACAATCAGGGAGCCACCCCGGGATTTGACAACCAGCGGGTATCACGCGGCCGCCGGATCGTCTTGCTCGGAGGGCCGCGCGGCCCGACCGTGGGCGTATGGGAAATCGCACGCACGAGGAGCTGATCGTGCGCCACCTGCCGCTCGCACGTGCGCTCGCGCTGCGGTACGCGCGGGGGTCCGAGCCGCTCGACGATCTCGTCCAGGTCGCCTCGCTCGGGCTGGTCAAGGCCTCCCGCCGCTGGGATCCCGAGCGCGGCGTCTCGTTCGCGACGTACGCGGTGCCGACGATCCTCGGCGAGCTGCGGCGCCACTTCCGTGACTCGACCTGGGCGATCCGCCCGCCGCGCGACGTGCAGGAGCTGTGCCTCCTGATCTGGCGCGCGCGCGAGCCGCTGCTCGGCGAGGTCCGGCGCGAGCCGACGGCCGCCGACCTCGCCCGCCGGCTCGGCCGGTCGCGCGATCAGGTCGAGGCGGCGCTGCGCGCGGCCGAGGCCCGCTCGCTCGCGTCGCTGGACGTCCCGAGCGAGGGCGAGGAGGGCGGGGCGG
This sequence comes from uncultured Solirubrobacteraceae bacterium, assembly GCA_963736505.1. Taxonomy (GTDB): domain Bacteria; phylum Actinomycetota; class Thermoleophilia; order Solirubrobacterales; family Solirubrobacteraceae; genus Solirubrobacter. The sequence continues at coordinate 71,155 of CAVTOZ010000008.1, read as the reverse complement.
CGACCGTCGGCGAGAAGCTCGGGCGCGACGACGAGGGGTACGAGCAGGCGGAGGCGCGCGCCACGCTCGAACGCCTCACCGCGATCCTCGACGAGCGCGCACGAGAGATCCTCCGTCTGCGCTTCCAGGAGGACCTGCTGCAGTCCGAGATCGCCGCGCGCGTCGGCGTCTCGCAGGTGCACGTGTGCCGCATCCTGCGCGCGTCACTCGCCGCGATCGCCGAGTCCCTCACACGAGGCGGTGGCGCCGTAGGTTCGCCGGCAGCGGCGTGAGTGGCACCTCACTCGGCCGTGAAGCCGCGGACGATGCGGTCGCCGCGCACGCACGTGATCTGCCATGCCGCCTGGCCGACGACATCGACGGAGCAGCGGAAGCCGCGGTTGACGCGGTGCCCGCCCACGCACAGCGTCTCGTAGCAGTGCTGCGAGCTGGCCCAGCGTCCCACGCGGCGCATCACCGCCCGCGCCGTGGAGCAGGAGGCGTTCGTGGCGCTCCGCGCCTCGATGCCGTCGAAGTTCCGTGCCGCCACCCAGCCGCCGCACCGGCGCGTCGCGCCGCGATCCGACGGGCAGCCCAACCGCCGCAGTGCGCGCGCGTCGACGTTGCCCTCCCGTTTCCAGGCCTGCGCCGGCACCGTCGCGCTGATGCGCTCGCTCGCGCCGAGCACGAGCGACACGGCGACCTGCGCGCCGCCGGCGATCGGGCCGTAGAGGAACTGCCCGTAGCAACTCGGGTGCAGGTCGTCGCGGTACAGGCCCGGGATGTCGGACCTGGTCCCGGGGACCTCGATCTCGGCGCTCGCGCCCGGGTCCTCGCCGAGCAGGCCTTCGTTGTCGCGCAGCGGCCGGTTCAGCCTCACCCACACGGTCACGCCCCCGCCGGCGTGGGCGACCACCAGCGGCGGCACCACGAACCGCAACGACGACGCCTGCTGCGATCGCGCGACGCGCGCCGGCTCGGCGCTGCCGCACGCCGCGAGCACGCCGCAGGCCGCGAGCACGACCATCCTGCGCATAGCGTCATCGTCGTGCGGGCGGTGCACGTCCGGCACCACCACAAGGGTGATGCCGAGCTCACCCCCGCCGCTCGCCGGATGCCTCGACTCGGAGCTCTCCTCGGACGCTCATGTGACGCGAAATATCGTGCTCTCATCGGCCATCAAGTTGATCGCGTGGACATCGTCGGCCGCGAGTCGGAGCTCGTCGCGGTGCGTGAATTCGTCGCGTCCGGTCACGCCCTCGTCCTGACCGGCGAAGCCGGGATCGGGAAGACGTCGTTGTGGAACGCCGGCATCGAAGCGGCGCGCGAGCGCGGGTTGCGCGTGCTCGTCGCGCAGCCCGCGAGCGCCGAGATCCGGCTGTCGTTCGCGGCGCTCGGAGATCTGCTCGACGGGGTGCCGCTCGCGGGCGTGCCGGGTCCGCAGCGGCACGCGCTGGAGGTCGCGCTGCTGCGCGAGGAGCCGGACGGCGCGCCGCCGGAGCCGCGTGCGATCCCGGCGGGCTTCCTGAGCGCGCTGCGGGCGCTCGCTCCCGTGCTGGTCGCGGTGGACGACGTGCAGTGGCTCGACGCGCCGTCCGCCGACGCGCTCGCCTTCGCCGCGCGCCGGCTCGGCGGCGTGCCGGTGCGCTTCCTCCTGGCCCGGCGCAGCGCGACCGAGCTCGAGCGGACGCTGCGGCCCGTGCGTCTGGCCGTCGGCCCGCTCGGCCTCGGCTCGACCCGGCGGCTGCTGGCCGGGCGGCTCGGCCTCGCGCTGTCGCGGCGCCTGCTGCGCAGCGTGTTCGACGCCTCCGGCGGCAACCCGCTGTTCGCGCTCGAGCTGGGCCGCACGCTGGTCGGTCGCTCGCCGCCCGAGATCGGCGAGGAGCTGGCGCTGCCCGAGGCGCTCGAGGATCTCGTGGGCGCGCGCGTGGCGGCGATGGAGCCCGGCGTGCGCCGGCTCGTCCTCGCGCTCGCCCTCGGCGCCGACGTCCGCGCGGCGGAGCTGCCTGACGAGGCGCTGCGCGCGGGCGCGGTGGTCCTCGACGGCGAGCGCGTGCGACTGGCGCATCCGCTGCTCGGGGCCGTGGCGCGCAGCCGCGCAGGGCCCGCGGAGCGGCGCGCCCTCCACCGCCGGCTGGCGCGAGCCAGCGCGGACGAGACGCAGCGCGCGCGCCATCTGGCGCTCGCCACCTCGCGGCCGGATGCCGCCCTCGCGACCGCGCTCGCCACCGCGGCCGAGCACGAGCGACGGCGCGGCGCCGCGCACGACGCCGCCGAGCTGGCCCGTCACGCGCTGCGGCTGACGCCGCCCGGCGGCGCCGAGCGCCCCGCACGCCTGCTCGCGCTGGCCGAGCAGCTCGACGTGATCGGCGATGGCCCCGGTGTGACGCGGCTGCTCGCGCCGCGGCTGGAATCGCTCCCGCCCGGCGCAGCGCGCGTGCGCGCGCACGTGCTGCTGTCGGACGTCGCCGAGCAGTACGCCGACGCCGACCGGCATCTCGACGCCGCGCTCGCCGAGAGCGCCGGCGATCCCCGGCTGCGCGCGCCGGTGCTCGCGCAGAAGGCGACACACGCGGCGATCGGGCGGGTCGAGCGGATCGGCGAGGCCGAGGCGTGGGCCGCCGAGGCACTCGGCGGGGCGGGGGACGGCGCCGGCGCCGTGCTGCAGTCGCTCGCCTGGGCACGCAGCCTCCGCGCGGCGCCGCTCGCCGACCTCACGCCCCTCGAAGGCGTGCCGCTCGACCTGTCGCTCGAGCGCGTCGAGGCGGTCCGGCAGGTGTGGCGTGGCGAGCTGGGCGTCGCGCGCGCGTCGCTCGGCCGGCTGCTGGCGCTCGCCGACGCGCGCGGCGAGGAGTGGGCGTATGCGGTGCTGCGCATGCACCTGTGCGAGCTCGAGCTGCGTGCCGGCGAATGGGATGCGGCCGAGCGGCTGCTCGAAGAGTGGCACGAGTCGGCGACCTCGGAGATGTTCGTCTCTCCCGCCGGTGAGCGCTGCCGCGCGCTGCTCGCGGCCGGGCGCGGCGATGCGGAGACGGCGGAGCGGTGGGCGGCGGAGGCGATCGCCGGCGCCGAGTCCGTCGGCGGAGCCTGGGACCGGCTCGAGGGCCTGCGGGCGCGCGGCGTCGCGCAGCTGCTCGGCCACGCTCCGGAGCGTGCCGCGGAGAGCCTGGGCGCCGTCTGGGATCACGCGCGGCGCGAGGGCATCGAGGACCCGGGCGCGTTCCCGGTCGCGCCCGAGCTCGTCGAAGCGCTCGCCGAGTCGGGCGACGGCGACGCGGCGCTGGCGGTCAGCGAGCATCTGCGCGAGCTCAGCGAACGCCAGGACCACCCGTGGGGCCGTGCCGGCGTGCAGCGCTGCCAGGCGGTGATGGGGCTGCCCGCGGACACCGGGCCGGCGGACGGACACGGCCTGCGCTTCGACAGCGCGCGCACGCTGCTGGCGCTCGGCCGCGCGCATCGCCGCTCGCGCCGCTGGGGCGCGGCGCGGCGCGTGCTCGAGCAGGCCGTGGAGGCGTTCGACGCGCTCGGCTCGCCGGGCTGGGCCGAGCAGGCACGCGCGGAGCTCGCCCGCGTCGGCGCGCGCCGCCCACGGCCCTCCGGCGAGCTCAGCGACGCCGAGCGGCGCGTGGCCGAGCTGGCGGCGACCGGACGCGCGAACAAGGAGATCGCGCGGGCGCTGTTCATCAGCGTGCACACCGTCGAGACCCATCTCACGCGCGCCTACGCGAAGCTCGGCGTGCGCTCGCGGACGCAGCTCGCGGCGCGCATGCGCGGCTGAAACGTCGCGGATTTCCCTCATTTCGCCCGCGCCCGGCGCCGCGTACGGTCGCCGGGTGTCCGTCCGCACGAGCCAAGCCGAGCCTCACATGCGATCGAAGGCAGGTATCAGCTCATGCGACTCCGTAGAACCCTGACCGTCCTCGCGACGGTGACCACCCTCACCCTCGGCGGCGCGGCGACCGCGTCGGCCGCCACCGCCAGGCTGTCGATCGCCTACGCCGGGTGCCAGGGCGGCGACGGCCGCTGGTACGACTACGCGTTGCGCGTCCAAGGCACGACCGGCGTCGGCATCTACCCCAACGGACACCGCGTCTCCGTCTATCTGAAGGGCAGCGACCCGTGGTTCGACGACGACCTCGCCGGGCCGTGGAGCCAGGACTATCCCGACGAGTTCAACTGGTCGTACTCGATCACGTTCTGCGTCAACAGCAGCACGCTCGACGAGGACATCGGCGAGGACGAGGTCTACGCCGCGGTGCGCGTGTACGACCGCGCGAGCGGACTCCTCAGGGAGAAGGTCAACTCCAACCAGATCCACGGCTACTTCTAGGCCGCGCGATGAAGCGGATTCGACTCGGCGCCGCGGCCATGGCCGCGGCGCTCGTCGCCACGGCGGCCTGCGTCACGCCGGCGCGCGCCGACGACGGCGGGATCCTCGGGGATCCCGGCAAGGTCACGGGATACGCGGACCAGGTGCAGAAGTTCTACGACCTGTTCAACCAGTTCCTGCTCGGGCACGAGCCGAGCGAGCTCGACCAGATCAAGGCGGCCATCGTGCAGTCCCGGGACGAGATCGTCTCGCAGATCGACGCGATCGCCGCCGCGCAGGTGCAGGCCTGCTCGGCGACCGCCGTCCAGCAGTTCGGGAACATCGACCGGATGAGCGCGGACACGCTGCAGGCGTTCGCCGCCAGCAGCGTCGCCTGCGTGAACGTGGCGGCGGCGGACATCGCCGCCGAGTCCGACAAGGCCGCGGTCGACAAGACCGGGTTCGCGCTCAATATCGTCGGGCCGATCGCGCTGTTCGCCTCGGCCGACGCCAACGAGCGGACCGACGTCCTCACGACCGACCTGATCGCCGCGAACCAGCTGCTGCTGCAGCGCCTGAAGCCGAGCTGCGACGTCTCGGCCCTGTCGCCCGACGACGTCCCGAGCGTGGGCGAGGGAGGCGTGACCGGTCACGGCGTGTGCCTCAACTACCACCGCAAGGTGCCGCCGCGGGTGGACGGCAACGTCGTCTGGATCGCCGGCCCGCCGCCCGACGTCGCGTACGACCCGTGGTACGTGCGCGGCCTCGCGCAGCAGATCGACGACGTCTTCCCGAACCGGGGCTACAACGTCTTCTACCCGACGCCGACGGACTTCTCGATCGCGGCGAACGCGGTGCTGGCGGTCACGAGCTCCCCGATCGCCGACGCGGCGCTGTACGAGCTGCTGCCCGCGATCGGGCGCTGGGGCTCACCGATCGCCGCCGGCGCGAGCAGCGTGCCGTACGCGCCGATCGAGGCGCTGCGGGTCAACGGCGACGGCAGCGTCTCCCGCAACGAGATCCACGCCACCGACTCGGCCCTCTCGGGCTGGACGGCGATGGACGGCAGGCTGCGATCCGTCGCGGAGGCGAGCAACGCGGACGGCCGGGTCGAGATGTTCGGAACCGACCGGATCGGGCGCGTGTTCCACCGCTGGCAGCAGGTCGCCGACGACGACACGAGCTGGTCGCCGTGGGCGCAGCTGAGCGGCCAGACGATCAGCTCGCTCGCCGTCGCCCGCAACCCGGACGGCACGCTGCAGCTGTTCGGCACCGATCCCGCCGGCCGGATCTTCACCCGCCACCAGGTGCTCGGAGGCGACATGCTCCCGGAGGTCCAGACCGGCCACGTCGTGCCGGCGATCGACATGTGGACCGACTGGCAGCGGCTCGACGGCACGCTCACGCAGATCGCCGCCGGCGTCGACCAGAACGGCCAGATGGAGCTGTTCGGCGTCAACGCCGCCGGGCAGGTGTGGGACCGCCGCCAGACCAGCCCGGGTGGCTGGACGGCGTGGAACCGGCTGGACGGCGCGCTGAAGACGGTCGCCGTCGCAAGCGATCTCGGCGGCTCGCTGAACCTGTTCGGGACCGACATGGACGGCACCGTCTGGACCCGCTACCAGCGCGGCCAGAACACCGAGCTGTGGTCGGACTGGGCGTCGTTGGGCGGCGCGCGGATGTGGAACGTCGCCGCGGCGAAGGAGAGCTTCGGCGGCGGCCGCGTGGACCTCCTCGGGCTGGATGCGAACGGCCGCATCTGGCTCAACTCGACCGATGGCATCCATGGCGACGCGTGGCGCGGATGGACGCCGGTCCCCGACACGCCCGCGGCGACCCCGGCGGTGACGTCTCCGGGCGCGCAGCGCAACAGCCTGGGCGCCTACCTCGACCTGATGCTCTCGGCGTCGGGCGGCACCGCTCCGTACACCCTCTCGATCACCGGGCTGCCCCCGGGCCTGAGCGCGAGCGGCAGCCACATCGTCGGCACACCCGCGACGGCGGGGACGTTCACGGTCTCGGTCTCGGCGACCGACGCCGTCGGCACGAGCGGCCGCACCACGACGTTTCCCTGGACGATCGTGGGCGTGACCGTGCCGAGCGTCGTCTCGGAATCGCTCGCCGAAGCCCGGCACGACATCACCACGCTGGGCCTGGTCGCGACCGTCTCCACGCGCAAGGCGTGCCTCGACCCCGGCAACGTGCTCGACCAGAACCCCGTCGGCGGCGCCGTCGTGGCGCCCGGCTCGACCGTGCGCATCACCGTCGACAGTGGCACCGCGTCCACCTGCAACATCCACTGAGGGAGGTTCGGCGCCTCGGAACGCCCGCACTGCGGGCGTTCCGTCGCGCTAGACAACGGCGCGCGGACAACGTTCGCGCAGGGCGCCGATGAGCTCGTGCGCTTCGCCGCGCTTATGGACGTAGGCGTCGGCGCCCGGGGCGACGCGTCGCGCGATGTCAGGAGGGTGGGCGCTGTAGACGATGATGGCGATCGCGGGCGCGACGCGGTGGATCTCCGTCGGCGTCAGCGACATGCGGCGGTGGATCGCCGCATCCAGGACGACGACGTCCGGCAGCGTCTCGGCGATCTGAGTGAGCACGTTGTCGCGCTGGTCGGCGCCGGCGACGAGCTGCAAGTCGGGATGCGGCTCCAGCCACAGGCCCACGAGCTTGCAGAAGCACTCGGAGTAGTCGTGGAGGAAGACGCGCATACGGGGTCCAATGACGGAATTTGCGGCTCGAGTGCACGCATCGGTGATCGCCGCGGGAGCTTGAGGGCGGCGCCGATCCGCTGACCGCGACCCGCATCGCGCGCTGTGGGTGTCAGCTGACGGACGTCGAGAACGCTATCGCGCTACGTCAGCGCGATGGCAGTGGCCGCGATCCCTGCGCAGCACATCGCCGCGCCGAGGTCGGCGGCGCGCGCGAGGCGGCGCATGCGGATCGGGCACGAGCGCCAGAGCATGTCGCCCGCGCCCCACGAGGCGTAGCCGATGTCGGCGACGAAGCCGGTCGCCATCAGCAGCACGCCGGCGGCCGCCGCCGGCCCCATGCCCGCGGCCCCGAAGATCAGCATCGCGGCGCCGGCGCTGCTCCCCGGTCCGAGCGGCAACGCCCCGATCAGGCCGGCGCCGACGAGCAGCGCCATCGCGTCGAGCGGGCCGGCATGGATGCCGACCGCCCGCAGCAGCAGCAGGTTGCGGACCGTCTCGCACAGCGCGATCAGCACCACCGAGACGGCGATCCGGAAGCGCGCGTCAGGGACGCGCAGCGCCGCCAGCCCGCGCCATGCGCCGTCGGCCCGGCGGGCGGCGCGGCCGAGGGCGAGAACCAGGCCTGCGGCCACGGCGAGGATGACGAGCGGCGTCCACAGCGGCGCGCCGAGCGGACCGACGAGCGAAACCGACATCAGCGCCGTCAGCACCGCCTGGATCGACAGCACCGGGACCTCGGCCGCGATCAGCGCCGAGGCCGACGGCGCACGCTCGCCCGCCTTGGTCCGCAGCGCCCAGATCCTCACGGCGGCGCCCAGCGATCCCGACACGACATTTGCCGCGAAGCCCAGCGACGCGATCTGGTACGAGGAGCGGCGATCGAGCGTGCCGCCGGCGGCGCGCACGGACACCGTCCACGCCTCCGAGCGGGCCACCACCGAGACGAGGTGCAGCGCCGCGGCGAGCAGCAGCGTCCCGGAGGGAACGCCGACGACGGCGTCCAGGAAGGCGCGCCGGTGCCCGGCGAGCGCGACCAGCATCCCCGCGATCAGCGCGGCGGCGACCAGGACGGTGACGCATCGCCGCAGCGCCTGCTTCAGCTCCCCGCGGCCCGCCGTCGTTCGCGACATGCCTAAGACATCGGCAGCGCGGCGCCAGGTCCGGAGTGCGGCGTGGCCCTGCGCCGCTCAGGCAGGGAAGCGATACTCCTCGCACCAGGTCTCGCGAGGGCGCTCGTGGATGGCCCGGTACGCGTGGGCGATGGCGTCCGGGTCGAACGCGGTGCCGGGGACGATCTGACCGGCGATCGTCAGGCTGCCGGCGTGGATGCCGTCGTCCCGGAGCTCGCGCGCGAGCATCGTCGCGACCGCCCGGAGCGCGAGCTTGCCGAGCGACAGGCTTGCGAGACCCGCCGGGAGCGCGTCGGCGAACCCGCCGCCCGTGAACAGCAGGACGCCGCCTCCCGCATGGCCGGCACGGCGACCTGCGCCGTGACCACGGCGCCGATGACGTCGACGGCATACCCCGTGGCGAGATCCTCCGGCGTGATGCCGAGCAGGTCGCCGGCGGTCGCCACCGCGGCGCTGTAGATCACGATGCCCGGGGCGCGCGATGCAGGCCGATGTAACACCTGCGCTACGTCAGGCTCCGCATGCCGCGTAACGTGTGTGCTACGTTCCGCGTGCAAAAGGCGGCAATGGATCCCATGACGACGACAACCAGCGACGCGACGCAGAACACGGGGCTTCACGACCGCTGGCTGGCCGAGCAGCTCGAGGACCCGCAGTTTCGTGCGGCGTACGAGCGTGAGCGCCGGGAGATCGCGGTCATCGACGACATCGTCAACGCACTGGATCACCTCCGCGCGGAAAGCGGTCTCACAAAGGCGGATCTCGCGCGCGAGATCGGCAAGCACCCTGCGAGCGTGCGCCGCCTCCTCACAGCTCCCGGCAATCCCGAGCTCCGGACGATCGTGGCGATCGCGGACGTGCTGGACGCGGAGATCAAGGTCGTCCCGCGGAAGCGGACGCGCCGAGCGTCCACGGCGTTGCGCAACGCCGCCTCGGCTGCGTAGAGATTGAATCTCTCCATCCGGGCCGTGGCGTAGCGTCGCCGCGGTGGGGTGGGGCATCGTCTACTACGCGACCAAGGACGGCTCGGCCCCGGGCCTCGACTTCTTGAAGTCGTGCCCAACCAATGTGCGAGCGAAGCTCGTCGCGGTCCTTGAAGCCGTGAGGGAGGCACCGCCGCCGGCCTTCAGCGGCGGCGGCAAGTGGGAGGCGATGCACGGTTCGATGGGCGGCTACTACGAGATCCGCGTCACCGGACCCGGCCGCCAGCACTACCTCCTCTTCTGCATTCTCGACAACGGCGGCGCCGAGGAGCTTGCGAAGCGCGGCTTCGACGCGCCGCAGATCGTCGTGATCAACGGGATGGTCAAGCGGAATGCCTCGCTCTTCACGGACGCCGAGTACGAGAAACAGGTCCGACGGCTCGGCGACCGCGACCTGGCGACGCTGCCGCGACCGATCGCCAGCTGACCCAACGTGGTCCGCCGAATTGGTCCGCCGCCCCAACCCGACCCCGAAAACACGACCCCAGAAACGCCGAAAGCCCCGGATTTCCGGGGCTTTCAGGAGGAGCGGATGAAGGGACTCGAACCCTCGACCTTCTGCATGGCAAGCAACTCAGAAACACCGTACGGATGCGGCTTATCGCTGGAAATCGGCCATTTCTGTGTCTGGTGGCGTGTCGGCCGGTGCAACGCAATTTGCGAGCTTCCAGGTTGGTTCTCCGACCCATTTCCGACCCACTCGAGGTGAGCAGTTGCGGGTGACCGCGCACCAGTTCCGGCACACCGTCGGGACGCGAATGATCAACAACGACGTCCCGATGGACACCGTCCAGCAGATGCTCGACCACTCCTGCCCGACGATGACGGCGCGCTACGCGACGATCAAGCACCAGACGTTGCGCCGGGGATTCGACCGCTATGAGGATCGGATCAACATCCGCGGCGAGGTTTCCGCCTCGACCCCGACGGTCCGCTGAGTGACGCCGCGTGGGCGAAGGAGAATCTCGCGCGCGCGAAGCAGACCCTCTCGAACGGGTACTGCGGGCTGCCGCTGCAGCAGACATGCCCACACCCGAACGCGTGCCTGACCTGCTCGAGCTTCCTCACGACCGTCGAGTTCCTTCCCCAGCACCAGGAGCAGCTCGAGCGCACCGACAAGCTGATCGCCGACGCCGACGCCGACGCCGAGGCTGACGGACGTCACCGGCTCGTCGACATGAACACGCCGATCCGACTGAATCTCCTGCGGATCATCGAGGGCCTGCAAACGCTCGACACCGAGAGCGGCGATGGCAGCTGAGCGCCCGATCGCACTCGCCGCCGCGGCGGCCCGCAAGCGCGACGCTACGCACGCTCGCGCCGACGCGGCTCTTCGTGACCTCGATCGCGCCGGGGCGACGATCACGTTCCAGGCGGTCGCGCGGGCCGCCGGCGTCTCGCTGCAATGGCTTTACGGGCAGCCCGACCTCCGCAGCGAGATCGAGCAGCTCCGCGGCGCTGGCCGAGCTACCGCACCGCGCCCGTCGTCAGCCGAGCGAGCGACCGAGGCATCGCTCCGTCATCGCGTCCGGTCGCTGCTGGACGAGAACCAGCGACTCCGCGGCGAGACCGCAGAGCTCCGCGCCGAGCTCGCGCTTGCATACGGCCGCCACCGCGCCGACCGGCACGTCCACTGACCCGGCCCCAGCATGACGTTCACGCCGCGACCGGTTCGGCGGCCGAGGTGCCCGCTGTGAGCACCTCCTCGATCCGCCGCGCGAGTTCATCGATCGTCTTCGCGAACGCGGTCACCGCGTCGAGCTCTCCCGTCTCGCCCCAGTCGGCGATATACGGAATCGACTCGCCCTCGACTTTCAGCCCAACGCTGCCACACGCGACCGCTGTCGCGGTGTCCACGATCACCTCGGCTCGCTCGCGCCCGTACACGGCGTACCCGACGCCAAGCGCATGAACGTTCTCGTGAAGTAGCCGTTATTGCGTTAGATGCGCAGCGGCGCTCTTCGCAAGGAGCGCGTGCGAGGTCCCGACGGCGGACGTCTGTCGACCCAGCGTGTCAGGTGTATGCAGGGCGTTTGGGCGTCCGCACGGCGGTGAGCGTCCGATGCAAGCTCGATGCGTTAGATGCAAACCCGGGGTCTTGTCGGTGGTTCGCCCACGGTCGGTCGAACACTCTCGCTCCTGCGCGGAGAGCAGGCGCGAGTTCGGCGCCGGCGTGTACGACCGCGTGTCGTCCGCAGCGAGCGTCCGGCGCCGGCGCTCGGCGGGTGCTCGCTCGCACGTGCGAAAGGGAAGCGCTTCCGCTGGTGCGCTGTTCACTGCCGCAGTGCTTGAGTGCATCGAAGGGGGGCAGCGCCGCCCGATCTTTGCTTCGCCACGAGCGGGCAGCGCTTTGAGGTGTCGCGGGCGGGCCGCCGCGCGGCTGAGATGCACGGAATGTCATGAAGGAGGGCGCGCCGGAGGCGGACCTCCCCGCAGACTGAGGCTGTCTGCTTCTCAACCCGCGAAGGGGAGGCCCTGTCGTGGAGTATCTCGGGATCGATTGGTCGTATCGCCGGGCGGCGTGGTGTTCGCTCAGCGATGCCGGCGTGATCGTCGGCGAGGGCGCGGTGCCCGCCGACGCTGACGGCTTGGCCAGGTTGGTGATCGAGCGCGGCATCGAGGTGCGCGCGGTAGTGGAGATGATGAGCGGCGCGATCTGGGTGCGCGACCAGCTCGCCGCGGCGGGCTGGCGGGTGCAGATCGCGCATGCGCGCAAGGTCCGTGACGTCGCGCCGCTGGCGTGCAAGACCGACAAGGTCGACGCGCGCGTGCTGGCCGAGCTGTGCCGTCGCGATCTCGTGCCCGAGCTCTGGGTCCCGTCGCTGGATGACCGCGCGCTGCGCGAGCGGCTGCGGCGACGGATGCACCTGGTCCGGATGCGCGCGTCGGCGATGAACCGCATCTTCGGCCTGCAGACCCAGTGGGGCCTGCGCATCTCGCTGCAGCGCCTCCGCGCCCCGGGTGCGATGACCCTGCTCGAACAGCAGGGCATGCCCGCCGTCTGGCGGCGCTCGATCGCCGAAGCACTCGACGTGATCGAGCTGCTCGACGCGCGCATCACCCCGATCGACCACGAACTGCGCCCCCTTGCCCGCGCCGACGCGCGCGTCGTGTTGCTGGACACGATCCCCGGCATCGGCGACCTGCTCGGGCTCACGCTCGCGTCCGAGATCGGCGACGTCGCCCGCTTCGGCTCGCCGCGCAAGCTGATCGGCTACGCCGGCCTGGCCCCGAAGATCAACCAGTCCGGCGACCGCTCGCGCACCGGCGCGCTCTCCAAGGCCGGCTCACGGACGCTGCGCTGGGCCGCCGTCGAAGCCGCCCAACACGCCTGGCGGCCATCGAACCCGTGGCACGCGCTCTACACCGACCTCGCCACGCGCGCGGGCAAGAACCCGGCCAAGGCCGCCGTCGCGCGCAAGATCCTGATCGCCGCCTGGCACGTCCTCTCCCGCCAACAACCCTTCAAGCCCGCCGCGCCACGCCGGCCCGACCCTGCCTCGGCAAGCTCCCGCTGCTTTCTGGCCGCCTGACGGCCCTGCATGGAATTGAGAAGCCGAGACAGCTCCCACGAACACTCTGCGCGGACGCGAGCGCCGAAAGAGAAATGAGCCCACCTCACACCCCGGGAGCACCCAACTACGGAGGCACTTGACGAACCACGCGCGATCAAAGAGAAAGCGGTACCCCACGACTCGTTGCTGCCCGGCACAGAGGGAGCAGGGCGGTGGCCGCGACGGTCCGTGTTGGCTCGCGTCGGCATGGTCTGTGGCTGCGAGAGCGGCGATCGCGGAGACGGGCGTGCGTTATCGCGGTTCATCGGGCGGGCGGCTGTGGCCGCCCGCCCGAGGCGCGATTGGCTGGTCAGTCGTCGTCGTGGTCGTCGTTGCCGGTCTGCCAGCTGGACCGCAGGGGCCGAATCGTGAGCGAATCGAGGCTCGCTCTGCCGCCGTCCGCGAACAGCTCGATCCCGTCGCTGGAGGCGCGAGGGAAGATCTGGTCGGTGATGACCCGGTCGCCCGTGTCGGTGAAGACCTCAACAGAGGACCAGTCGACGAGGATGCGCAGGCGGAGCTGGCCGTCCCGGGCGGCGAGCGGAGCTCGCTGCACGCCCGGGAAGTTCGGGTTGAACCCGATGTTCCCGGACCGGGTGCGGTCGACGTAGAGCTCGCTCGTGGTCGCGTCGTAGCCGATGACGGTCTCCTCGTCGCCTCCGGCGCGGACCTTCAGGCCGAAGCGGGCGGCGTCGCGGAGCCTGAACTCAACGTTGATCTCCAGGGTCTTGCCAGAGGCGCCGCGGCCCGTCAGGGGCACGCTCCCCGGCTGGATGGTCTGGTGCCGGAGCTTGTAGGCCGGCCCGGCGCGCAGATCGCGTAGCTCGTGAATCGGTGATTGCACGACTTGCGGGTGGCCGTCGATGGTGCGCAGACCGATCTCGCGAGGGACGCTCATCGCGCTGCGCCATGGCGAGGTTGGGATCTGGTTGGCGTACTGCCAGTTATTCATCCAGCCGATCATTACGCGGCGGCCGTCTGGCACGTCGTTCCAGGACACCGCGGCGTAGTAGTCCTTGCCGTAATCCAGCCAGCTCGCGCGCTGCTCGGCCGATTGCGCGGGCGCATCGGCGAACGTGATCTGGTCGGCCAGGATGTGCCCCCAGCCGCCACTGTTGCGGTCGACGATCTGGATCTGCCCCTCCTTGCCGCGCAGGTCCTTGACGTTCCAGCTGGTCCAGTCGAGCGCCTCACTCTCCTTGCCGGCCGTGGTGCGCACGACCTGCCCGTCCACGAGCAGGTTGATCGCAGTCTCGTCCGAGCGGATCTTGGCGGCGACGTCGGAGAGGACGAAGTGGTCGGCCAGCACGTGTCCCCACCCGCCGGTGGCCTGGTCGACGATCTCGACATGGCCCTGCTTGCCCCTGAGGTCTCGCAGATCCCAGGCGACCCAGTTGAGCGTCCCGGAATCGCTTCCCGTCGCCGTGCGCACGATCGCGCCGTCGACGACGAGGTTGACCGCCGTCTGGCCGGGGCCGGGCTCGGGGTGGTTGCCGCCGGCGATCTCGAAGTCGAGGAAGTCGCGGTCGATGGTGAACTCCGGCGAGACGATCGAGCCGGTGTTGGGGTCGCCGTTGTTCGGATTGCCGAAGAACGTGTCGACGCTCTGCTCGCCGACGCGCCCGTCTCCGCCGCGGTGCGGCGTCGTGCCGGCGAAGTCGCCGGTCGCGGTCCAGCTGCCGTAGTCGGCGCCCTCGAAGTCGGCGAGCACGTCGCCGGGCGGGGGCGTGCCGTCGCCGGCGGCCGGGTCGTGCGCGTGCGCGCCGCCGGCGACGAGGAAGTTGATGTAGTCGCGGCCGATCGTGAACCTCGGCGAGGTCAGCGTGCCCTGGGAGTTGTCGAAGTCGAGGAAGCTGTTGACGAGCCCGTTGCCCTGGAATCCCGAGACCGTCTGCTGCCCCGGGAGCGTGCCGTGCGCGGGTCCGCTGCCGAAGGCGGTGCCGGTCGTGGTCCAGGTGCCGTAGTCGGAGCCCTCGAAGTCGGCGAAGACGTCGCCGGCGGGTGGCGTGTAGGCGCCCGCGTTGTCGGCGGTGAAGCGGCTGCCGTCGAAGTCGCCGACGAAGTACTGGGCGGCGGAGCCGCCGGCGATCCCGCCCGGGTTGAGGTTGACGACGAGCACCCACTTGGTCTTGCGCGGGTTGCCGTCGAGCGCCAGCGGGAACAGGTCCGGGCACTCCCAGACGCCGCCGGTCGCGTTGGCCGGGCCGAAGTCGCTCATCAGCGTCCACTGCTTGAGGTTCGGCGAGCTGTAGAAGCGGATCTTGCGTTGCACGGCCATCGAGACGGCCATGATCCACTTGCGCTGCGGCGCGTACCAGAACACCTTCGGGTCGCGGAACTCGCGGTCGGCGTCGTCGAGCACCGGGTTGCCGGCGTATTTCGTCCACGTGCGCCCGCGATCGGTGCTGTAGGCGAGCGACTGCTTCTGGTCGTCGGGATAGGCGCTGGTGTAGATCGCGACCATCGCCGGGTTGCCGCGCGTGCCGAAGCCGCTGGTGTTGTCCTTGTCGACGACGGCGCTGCCGGAGAAGATCATCTCATCGCCCTGCTCGGGGATCGCCACCGGCAATTGCTTCCAGTGCACGAGATCGCGGCTGACGGCGTGGCCCCAGGACATGTGACCCCAGGTGTCGCCGAACGGGTTGTGCTGGAAGAACAGGTGGTATTCGCCCTTGTAGTACACGAGCCCGTTCGGATCGTTCATCCAGTTCTGCGCCGGCGTGAAGTGAAACTGCGGCCGGAACGGCTCCTGATAGTTAGTCGCCGCGTGAGCCTCCGGTGTCACCGCGGCACCGCCGAGCAGCGCAACCGTGATGGCGACGACGCGCGCGCATTGGCGCAGGCGGCCGCCACACACACGCCGTGAATGTTGCTGCATAGCTCTCTCTCCTCCTCGCGTAAACGCGCGCCAACCGAACCGCTCGGGTCGGGAGTTCCCGACAGCTCGACATGGCGACCAGTCCTGCACCCGACACTCGCTCTCGTATCGCAGAGAACGTTGTCTGACTGCCTCGGCGTACAGTAGCGGGACATAGCGTGTACGTCAAGAACTCGCTATGCTGGCGTCGAGCGACCGTTGTCTGGCCCTGGGAAAGGGGAGCGATGCAGAGGACGCTCTACGCGGAGTTCACGGTCAAGTCCGGCAACGAGGCGCGGGTCGCTGAGATGATCCGCGAACTCACCCGGCACGTCCGGTCAGAGCCCGGGAACCTCGTGTTTGACCCCTACACCGAGGCGTCGAACCCGAATCGCTACTTCGTGTTCGAGGTCTACCGTGACAGCGCGGCATTCGAGGCGCACATCGCCGCCGACTACGGCGCGCGCTTCAACGCCGAGCTGAGCGAGCTGATCGAGGGCGACGCATCCGAGCTCACCTGGCTGCGGCCGCTCTAGCGTCAGTTACTCGGGCCGCGAATCTCGCCCGAGCCGCGCTGGACGAGCTCCAGCGGGAGCGTGACCTGCTGCGACGACGAGGTGTCGCCGTCGAGGCGCGCGAGCAGGCGTTCTGCGGCCGCGCGCCCGAGCGCGAGTGGATCCTGTGCGACGACGGTCAGCGCGGGATCGAGCGCATTGGCGAGCGCGATGTCGTCGAAGCCTACGAGCGCCGCTTGGTGCTGGAGCCCGAGGTCGTGCAGTGCGGAGACCGCCTCGATGGTGATCAGGTTCTGGCCGGTGAACAGCGCCGTCGGCGGCGATGGTCCCAGCATCAGCTCGCGAGTCGTCTCATAGGCGTCCAGCGCCCGGAAGAGCGGATGCCGGATCAGATGCGGATCCTCCGGGATCGAGTGCCGCTCGAGCACGGCCCGGTAGCCGCGGAAGCGCTCGGCGGAGGTGTGGATCTCCGGTCGGTCGCCGAGGAACCCGATGCGCCGGTGGCCGTGCGCGAGGAGGTGCTCGCAGGCCATCACCGCGCCGGCGAAGTTGTCGCTCACCACGAAGTCCGCGTCGAGGAAGCGCGGGGGGCGGTCCACGAACACGAGCGCGATGCCGGCATCGCGGTCACGCTTCAGATAGCTCTGATCACCGCCGGCGGGCGCGATGACCAGCCCCTCGACGCCGCGCGCGGCGAACGCCTCGGCGAGCGCGCGCTCGCGCGCGGGCTCCTCGTCAGAGGAGCCCGCGAACGTGAGCATCCCGCGCGCCCGCAGCACGTCCTCGACGCCACGGTGGACGACCGAGAAGAACGGGTTCGCGACGTCCTCGAACACCACGCCGACACTCGCGGAGCCGCCGTTGGCGCGGCGCAGCGAGCTCGCCGTGACGTTCGGGCGGTAGCCCAGCACTGCGATGGCATCCCGCACCCGCGCCTCCATCTCGCGGTCGATCTGCTGGCCGTTGACCACGCGCGACACCGTGCTGAGGCTCACCTCGGCCAACCGCGCGACGTCGCGCATCGTCGCGCGGCGTGCGTGCCGGTCGCCGGCCCCGTCAGATGCGCTAGCGGTCATCAGCTTGTCAACGTCACGTCAGGTCGATTCCTTACGAGAGGGGTCGCGCCCGTTGCCGGGATGTTCGAGATCGTGCACGACGGCTCCGGTCATGATGCCGACGACCTCGTGCATCGTGTGCGTCTGCGGCGTCACCACCGCGGCGCGCTTGCCGAGCCGGTGGATGTGGATGCGGTCGGCGATCTCGAACACATGCGGCATGTTGTGGCTGATCAGGATCACCGGCAGCCCGTTGTCGCGCACCCGGCGGATCAGCTCGAGCACCTGCGCGGACTCGCGCACGCCGAGCGCCGCGGTGGGCTCGTCCATGATCACCAGCTTCTTGGCCCACGCAGCGGCGCGCGCCACGGCGACGCCCTGGCGCTGGCCGCCCGAGAGCGTCTCCACCGCCTGGCTCATCGAGCGGATGCCGATCTGCAGGTTGCGCATGTGCTCGGCGGCCTGGCGCTTCATGTCCGCCTTGTCGACCATCCGCAGCAGGCGCCCCAGCGGCCCCTTGCGGCGCTGCTCGCGGCCGAGGAACAGGTTGGTCGCGATGTCGAGCGCAGGTGCGACCGCGAGGTCCTGGTAGACGGTCTCGATGCCCGCTCGCCGCGCTTCGATCGGCGACTTGAAGTGGGCCGGCTGGCCGTCGAGGAAGATCTCGCCCTGGTCGGGGATCACGGCGCCCGAGAGTGCCTTGATCAGGCTCGACTTTCCCGCGCCGTTGTCGCCGATGACGGCGAGGATCTCGCCGGGGTACAGCTCGAAGTCGGCACCGTCGATCGCGGTCACGTGTCCGTAGCGCTTCACGAGCCCGCGCGCCGAGAGGATCGGGGTCGGGGCAGCGGCGGTCATGTCTTGCGCCTCCTGGCGATCTGGTCGACGGACACGGCGAGGATCACCAGGATGCCCGTGATCAGCACCTGATAGATCGACTCCACGCCCATCAGGACGAGGCCGTTGCGCAGCACGCCGACGATCAGCGCGCCGATCAGCGTGCCGATCACGGTGCCGCGACCGCCGAACAGGCTCGTCCCGCCGAGCACGACGGCGGTGATCGCGTCGAGGTTGTCGGTCTGTCCGGCGTTGGGGTCGCCGACGCTGGTGCGGGAGATGAGCAGCAGCGCCGCGATGCCGTAGATCACGCCGGCCACGATGTAGATCATCAACAGCTGCCGGCGGACGTTGATGCCCATCAGGCGGGTCGCCTCGGGGTTGTCGCCGATCGCGTACACGCGCCGGCCCCACGTTGTCTGTGTGAGGATGAACCAGGCGATCCCGAACATCCCCAGCGCCACCAGCGTGCCGTAGGTGAACGCGGTACCGCCGATCTTGAACGTGTTACCGAGGGCCGTCATCACGCCCGGCAGGTTGGAGATCGTCTCCTCGTTGGAATAGATGTGCGTCAACGCGAACGCGATGTAGAACGTGCCCAGCGTGACGATGAACGGCGGCAGGCCCAACCGCGTCACCAACCCGCCGTTGACCGCGCCGAAGGCGGCGCAGGCGAGCAGCCCGAGCAGGATCGCCAGCACCGGCGGGACGCCGCTGTCGACCGCGAGCTTGGTCATCACGATCGACCCGAAGGCCATCACCGTGCCGCACGAGAGGTCGATACCGGCGGTCAGGATCACGATCGTCTGGCCGATCGCCAGCACGCCCAGCACCATGACCTGCTGGAAGATCAGCGAGAAGTTGGCGCCCGAGAGGAACCGGTCGCTCTGGGTGGTGAAGAACGCGCACACGAGCAGCAGCGCGATCAACGGGCCGAGCTGCGCGAGGCGCTCACCCCCGAGCCAGCCGCTTTGCTTGCCCTCCGGCGCGGTCGGCGGCGCCATCTGCGCCGCCGACCCAATCTCTGTCGACGCCACGGTCTACCCCCAGCAGTTGGCGAGGCCGTAGGTGGTGTCCTTGCTGGTGACGCCGTCGGCGGGGTCGTCGGTGATCAGGTTCACCCCGGTGTCGGTGTAGCCGCTGACCTTCTTGCCGCCCTTGGCGTAGTCCACGACGGCCTTGACGCCGCGATCGGCCATGTTCTTGGGGTATTGCTGGCTGGTGGCGGCGATGATGCCCTTCTTGACGTTCTGCACGCCGGTGCAGCCGCCGTCGATGGAGACGATCATCACGCCCTTGTCCTTGCCGGCGGCCTTCAGCGCGGTGTAGGCGCCGGCCGCGGCGGGCTCGTTGATCGTGTAGACGAGGTTGATGCTCGGGTCCTTCTGCAGCAGCGTCTCCATCGCGGCCTGGCCCTTGGCCTGATCGCCCTGGGTATCGGCCGAGCCGACGATCTGCGGGTCGCCCTCCTTGATCCCGTAGCCCTTCAGAAATCCGTTGTGGCGCAGAACGCCCACCGAGATGCCGGGCGCGAGGTCGAGCATCGCGATCTTGGCCGGCTTGCCGGCCATCTTGGCCTTGGCGTAGGCGCCGATCAGCTCACCGGCCTTGAAGTTGTCGGTCGCGAACAGCCCGTCGGTCGCGTTCTGCGGCTCGGTCGGCGTGTCGAGCGCGATCACCTCGACGCCCTGATCGCGCGCCTTCTTGATCGACGGCACGATCGCCTTTGTATCGGACGGCGTGATCAAGATCCCCTTCACCCCTCGCGCGACCATGTTCTCGATCGCGGTCACCTGGCTCTGGTTGTCGCCGTCGAACTTCCCCGCCGCGCTGACCAGCGTCGCGCCGTTGCTCTTGGCCGACGCCTGAGCCGCCTGCTTCATCTTGACGAAGAACGGATTCGTGTCGGTCTTGGTGATCAGCCCGACCTGCACGTCTCCGCCACCACCGCCGCCGCTCGACGAGCTGCCGTTGTCACTGCTGCCGCACGCGGCCACACCGACCGCCATGGCGCCGGCGGCGCCCACGGCAATGAGCCGCGCAAACGCACGGCTACGGGAATCACGCATCGCGTCCTCTCCTCCGAACTCGTCCGAGCCACCTATGCTCAGACAACGTTCTCTCAGACTAGCCGCCTGGCTCGATTTGTCAAGGGAACGTTCTCTGACGGCCGCCAAGACCAGGCTTCTGACAACGGCGCAGCGGGCGAGCCGACGACGGGCGACCGTTTCCTGGCCGTTGTCCGGGCCTTTCGGAGTCGGTGGGTCCGGCGGAGCATTCTGACCGGGGGTGCGTGAGGTCTTCGTGGCCGTCGTCGGCATTGCCGTCAAATTTGCCGCGGCACGCGCTCCCCCGCCGCCGCCGGCGCATCGTCATCCTGGGCCGAAGCGGCGCATGGCGGCATGCCACGACGCTGAAGGCCAAGCCGGCGGACTCGCTCGCCACGCGGGGTGCACTCCGGGGTGCAAATTGAGCGCAACTCAGGAGCACTCAGCGACACGGATTGCGCTCTAGCGCGCTGAAACGGAGCGTATGAACCGTGATTGGTGCGGCTGGGGGCCGGGCGGCCGCAGGTTCAAATCCTGTCTCCCCGATGTGACGAAAGCCCTGGTAAGCAGGGGCTTTCGTCGTTAAGGCCCCGAGCGTTCAGGGGCGACGGGGTCCAATACGGGGTCCAATTTCTCGGCGGGACGCCTATCGCGGGCATGAAGCGTCCATATGGCTCCGGCCAGATCTACGAGAGGTGGGGTGCCTACTACGGCCGCTGGCGCACCGCGGACGGGCGCCGGCTGAACCGCCGGCTCGGCCCCAAGCGGACTCCCGGCGCCGCCGACGGCCTCACCCGCGCGCAGGCCGAGCAGGCGTTCCGGCGCGTGCAGGCAGCTGAGCATTCGCGGCGGCGGTCGACGTCGTCGCGGAGATCGTCACGGTCGATCAGGCGGCCGAGGCGCTGCAGGCCCGGCTCACGCTCGAAGGAGCGCGGCGGTCGTATCTGCAGAACTGCGAGTCGATGCAACGCGTGCACATGTCGCCGGCGCTTGGGAATCGGCGGGTCGACAGCGTGAGACGCGCCGACGTCGAGCGGCTGGCGCGCTCGCTGCTCGCGCGCGGGCTCGCCCCGAAGACGGTCCGAAACACGATCACGTTCCTGCACAGCGTCTTCGCGCTCGCGGTTGATGAGGAGTGGATCCCCGCCAACCCGGTCGCACGGGCCGCTCGCCCGAAGCGACGTCGCCAGGGCGACGCGAACCCGGACCTGCAGTTCCTGACGATCGCCGAGCTCGACGCCGTGATCGCGGCGATCCCCGACGAACCCGTGGGCCACGAGGTGCTCGGACCTGTGCTGCGCGTCGTGATTCTCGCCGCGGCCTCGACGGGCTTGCGCCAGTCCGAGCTTCTCGGGCTGCGCTGGCGCGACATCGACACGCGCGCGCACCGGCTGCGCGTGCGCAATGCGTGGGTGCGCGGCGAGCACTCCGGCGAGGGCAAGCCGGATCTGAGCACCAAGCGCTCGATCCCGTTGACGGACCGGCTGTCTGTCGAGCTCGCGAAGTGGCGTCTGCGGACGTTGTTCGCCGATGACGAGGACCTGGTCTTCCCGCATCCCCAGATCGGCGCGCCACTCGACCGCACCAACGTCACGAGGCGGTTCCAGAGCGCTTGCGGGACCGCGCACGTGCGCAGGATCCGCTTCCACGACCTGCGCCACACGTTCGCAACGACACTCGCCGCCGCCGGCGTGCCGCTGCGCACGATCCAGGAGTACCTCGGCCACGCGGATCTGAAGACGACGCAGATCTACGCGCATTACGCGCCGTCAGAGGCGGAGGTGGACGCGATGAACGACGCGTTCGGCGAGAGCGCAATCCGCCCGCCACGGCGTCGCCGGCGCGCATAGGAACGATCAGGATCGAAATTCGCTTGCCCGCGAGGTCGGGTTGTCGGCCGGAACGGTCGAGATGGCCGATCGAGATTCCCGCCCGCCGGCTCAAGGCGACGAAGCCGAGCTGTTCCGGATGTATAGCCGCGAACTGGCCCAGACGGTGGCCCGTGCGGTCCGCGTGTCCTCGCCCCAGGTCGTAGAGGACGCGTGCGCGCACGCATGGGCGCAGTTCATGGAGCACCAGCCCGACCGAGACCGCAACTGGAAGGGCTGGCTGTTTCGTGCGGCGCAGCGCGAGTCCTGGCGGCTTGAACGCGAGAGGAGGGAGACGCTGCCGGCGACTACGACGGATTTCGAGCCCAAGCTCCGGTCGATCCTCGATCCGCGCGATCGGTACGAGATCCGCGACGACATGGAGGACGTCCACGCGATCCTCGAGCGGCTACCGCCGCGGCTTCAACGGATCGCCATGTTGCGAGCGCACGGCCTGCGCCATCAGGAGATCAGCGAGGTCACCGGCGACAGCCCTGTCCGGGTCGCGCAGCTGATCGCACAAGCGAACTTCAAGATCTACGAGGTGCTCCGGGAGCGCACGCACGACGCGGACGAGATGGCGCCACGAGCGAAGCGCCTGTTCGAGCTGGAGCGCGATCAGCCGGCGTGGTTGAAGGAGCGGATAGGGCGCGTGCCCAAGGGAAGCCGTCGCTCGGTGGCGCAGACGGAAGTGCGCCGGGCGTGGCGCCGCGCGGCGCTCGCGCTCGACGACTACCGGACCGCGATCGGACCGGCGGATTTCTCCGGCGACATCAACGTCGCTCCCACCGATCCCGACCTCCGTCGCCAGCATGAGCTCGCGCGGCGCGCCATCGCCGAGCTCACCCATGTCCGCGGGCGTGGGCTCGGCCGCGGCCTCGGGGACTGACCCGGGGCACGTTTCCCGCCCCTCGTCGTATACGGGGCATGGAGCTGCCAGAACTCGAGCCGGTCGAGTACCGCGGCGAGCTCGTCGCGCTCGTCTCGCGCGAGCGCGTCCACATCATCTCGCCGTGGCTGGCGCGGCTTCCGGCCAGCGATCCGGATCTGCGCTTTGTCGCGTTCATGTGCCTCTGCTGCGGCGAGGTGCTCAACGGGCGTCTCGCCGGCCCGTTCACGAGCGAGTTCGCCGAGCGGTGGGCAAGGCTCGCGTTGATCGCACCGAGCAAGCTCGGCCTGCTCCACGATCTGTCCAACGAAGATGCGGCTCGACTACTCCGCGTGCCGATCGAGCAGGTTCGGGCGGCGAGAACGACTGTGGGCCGATGACACGGGGCTGGAGTGTTGTGCTGTCGTCGGGTCTCGGCGACCAGCCGCGAGGCCGCCGCCAGGCTCACGCTCCGCGACGGAGCGTCTTGTCGATCCACGGCCGCCCGACGCCGGCCAAGCGAGCGATCTCGCGTCTTGACAGCCCGGCCTCGATCGCAGACGGGAGGAGCGCCGCGATCGCTGCGTGCGCATCCCTGTCGGCGCGTTCGGCGGCACAGAGGCGATTGCCTTCGGCCCGCAATTCGGCCCGCAAACGGTCCTGCTCGTCGGTCACGACCGCGGGTCTAAATGGGTCCCATCGCCGATCAGAGTGGTAACGTAGCTACCACCAAGGGTGCCCCGGGCGACGCGTGAACGTCCCCGGGGCCGGCACAGGAGGTTCAGCTCCCATGCACTCGCACCGTACCGGCGCTCCGGGGTGCCACGCATCCCGGGCCCGCTCGGGCCCGCTCTTGTCCGCTTGAGGCCTTGCGTGACGTCCTGTCACCGTCGGACCCGCCATGCGCCGAAGCACGGGTCATCGGTCTGGGCGCGCCGGTCTCCGTGCTCATTCGTCCGGATGTCTGCGAGACCCGACTGCTGGGCGCCAGGCTGCACGCGGCGCTCACCGAGCACGAGCGCAAGCGGCCGACGCCAGGACCTCCCGAGACGATTGGGGATCTCATGGAGCTGGATGGGTGGTTGGACCAGCGCGGCGCGTGGGACGACATGCTTCGTGGACTCGACGAGAGTCGCTCGACGCCGCCGGAGCTGCTGTGGCCGTCCGCGCACGCCCGGCCGGTGCTGATCGGCGCGCTGCGCGACGCGGTCGCCGAACTTCGGCACGTTCCCACTTCGTCCGATCTCACCTCGCTTGCCAAGGCGCTCGATACGGCGCGCGCGTGCCTGGCGACCTGGGACGCCTTCCAGGCGATCGACAACGGCGGGCTACAGGACGTGAATCTATGAGTGCGGCGACGGAGGCCTACTTCGTGACGCGTACGATGCGACCCCTCAAGGCGCTCGTTGAGGGGGGCGATCAGCTCCCGAGATCGCCGAGCTGATCGCTGTTCACCCGCGAACCGTGCGACGGATCCTGGCCCGGCTCGCGTACGAGAACTACATCGCTCCGGTCCCAGGTCGGTATCGGCGCTACGCGCTCACGATGCGACTGCCCGTGCTCGGCGCTCAGGCGTTGGTCCACGCCGACCTTCCCCCCAACCGCGGTTCGTCGCCGACCACGCACGGACTCTTGCGCTTCCCGCCGCTGTGATCCAGCGCTGATCCAAGGGTGCTCCTCGGCCACTGAACACCTACTGGCGGCCCGCGCAACTGCCGCAGTCGACGCCAGGTCTACGTCGGCGCCTCCGCGCTTCGCGCGGGGATAACCCGCGGGATTCGGAGGCGCGGACCGCGCCCGCCTCTAGCTAGGGGTTTTCCCGGGCGCGAACGGCGGCAACGCTCCATATCGTCGCTGTTTGGTCGAAGTCGATCGTTTGCGACGCTTATCGGCGTCGCGGCACCAAGGAGGAGAACTTGAGATCAAGAGTCATAGGCCGCTTGGCGGCCTCGCTCGTCATCGTCGGCGCCGTGCCGCTGGCGATCAGCACCGTCGCACCGGCGGACCCGGCGGGCGGCAGCGTCACGCCCTCGACCCTGCGCGTGAACACGCAGAGCAACCCGATCGGGCTCGGTGACGCGACGCCGAACCTCAGCTGGCGGTTGTCCGGCGGCCGGCAGTCGGCGTACGAGATCCGTGTCGCGTCCAGCGAGGCGCAGCTCGCGAACCCTGATCTGTGGGACTCGGGCAAGGTGAACTCGAGCGACACGAGCAACATCGTCTACGCGGGCGCCGCGCTGAGCTCCCGCCAGGGGGTCGTGTGGGATGTGCGCGCGTGGGACGGCTCGGGCGCCGCGGGCGACTGGAGCGCGCCGGCGACGTGGGAGATGGGTCTGCTCGCGAATGGCGATTGGTCGGGGAAGTGGATCGAGAACCCCGACTACACGTACCTGACCAACGGCGTGCCGACGCCGTTGCCGATCTTCGCGAAGCCGTTCCAGCTCTCCGGCCAGGTCGCGAAGGCGCGGCTGTACATGACCGGTCTCGGGCAGTACGCGGCCAAGCTCAACGGCCAGCCGGTCGGCGGCGCGGTGCTCGAGCCAGGGCAGACGTCGTACTACGCCGAGGTCAACTACCGCACCTACGACGTGACGTCGCTGCTCAAGCAGGGCGGCAACCTGCTCGGCGTGGAGACCGGCAGCGGCGCCTACCAGCGCGTCATCACGGCTGGACGCTACTTCTTCCAGAACAACCCCGCGCCGGTCTACGGCACGCCGAAGGCGATCGCCGAACTGGACATCACCTACGCGGACGGCTCGAAGCAGACGATCGGCACCGACACGTCGTGGAAGACGCAGCTCGGCCCGACGACCTTCTCCGCCTGGTGGGCGGGCGAGGACTACGACGCGCGGCGGCAGCCGACGGACTGGACCGCGTCCTCGACAATGAACGGCACATGGCGCGACGCCTCGCTGGTCAATCTGACAGCGGACACGACGCCGAAGGACACCACGCCGCTGATCGCCGACCAGCGCCCGCCCGTCACCGTCCAGCGCGAGGCGCACCCGGTGACGATCACGCCGATCACGCCGGCCGGGCTCAGCACGACCCTCGCCGCACCGGCGAGCGCAGGCGACACGAACGCCAAGGTCGCGTCGGTCACCGGCCTGAACCCCGGGGACACCCTGACCGTGGCAGGCGACGCGCACAAGATCACGGCCGTCGGTTCTGCGGCGGGCGCCGCGACGACGCTCTTCTCTCCGGTCGCAGTCGGTGACACCAACGTGAAGGTCGGCAGCGCGACCGGGTTCGTCGTCGGCCAGCAGGCGCTGGTCGAGAACGAGCTGGCGACGATCTCCGCGATCGGCACCGCGGGCACGGCGACGACGCTCTCCTCGGCGACGGCCGTGGGCGCAGCCAACCTCAAGGTCGCCTCGGTCACGAATCTCGCCGTCGGCGACAAGCTCTCGCTCGAGAACGAGACGCTGACCATCGCGTCGGTGGGCACCTCCGGAGCCAACGGCACCGGGGTCGGTGTCACGCCCGCGCTCGCCACCGCGCACGCGAGCGGCACGGCGGTGCGTGACCAGAGCAAGGCGGGCACCGGCATCACGCTGAGCACTCCCGTCACGGGTGCCCACGCGATCGGCACCGCCACGCGCGGAGCGGGCACCGGGCTCACGCTCGCCACGGGCTTCGACGCTGCGCACGCCGTGGGTGCCGCGGCCACCACCACGCCTGGCCCCACCTACGTGCTCGACTTCGGCAAGCAGCTCTCCGGCCTGCCGAAGATCAGCGTCGCAGGCGCCGGCGGATCGACGGTGACGCTCATCCCCGCGGAGCTTGTCAACGCCAACGGAACCCTCAACATCGGCTCCACCGGCGCGTCGGCGACGAACCAGACCCTCTACCGCTTCACGCCCGCCGGCGACGGCGCGCAGAGCTGGCATTCGCAGTTCACCTACAACGGCTTCCGCTACCTGCAGGTCACCGGCCTCCCGGCGGCGCCAACGGCTGACAACGTGACGGTCCTGGTCACGCATGCCTCCAACAAGGAGACCGCGACGTTCGACAGCTCGAGCGACCTGCTCGACCAGATCTACGCGATCTCCAAGCAGGCGCTGGAGAACAACATGCAGTCGGTCCTGACCGACTGCCCGGACCGCGAGAAGGGTCCGTACACCGGCGACAACCTGCACAACATCGACACCGAGCTGACGCTGTTCGACATGCAGGCCTACGAGGGCCAGCTCGTCAACAACATGCGCACCGCACAGCGCCCGGTGCCGGCGAACGGCGCGTTCCCGGGCCTGATCGCCAACATCGCCCCGGAGTACCACTTCGTCGGGGCCGGGAGTGGCGCGATGACGTTCCTCGACGAGCCCAACTGGGGCGGCGCGGTGATCATGATCCCGTGGAACCTCTACCAGGTCTACGGCGACACCAAGGCCATGCGCGTCAACTACGACTCGATGGCCAAGTGGCTCGACTACGAGGCGAACAACAAGGCCACGCACAACGGCAACATCCCTGGCCTCGGCGATTGGTCGGCCGCGCAGAGCACGACAGCGCTGGCCGTGATCGACTACGGCTACTACCGCGGCGCATCCACGATGGCCAAGATCGCCGCGCTGCTCGGCAGGACCGACGACGCGACCAAGTACACGACGCTCGCGAACAGCCTCAAGGACGAGTACAACACGAAGTACCTGCACGTCAACGCCGACGGGACCGCGTTCTACGCGAACAACACCGAGGCCTCGAACGCCGTCGCGCTGGACGCCGGGTTGGTCCCGGACCAGTACAAGGCCGCGGTGCAGAACAGCCTCGTCGCCGCCGTGCACGCCTATGGCGATCGCATCGGCACCGGCTCGGTCGCGATCGGCCCGCTGTTCCGCACGCTGCACGCCGCCGGCCGCGACGACGTCATCTACACGATGGTCGCCAACCCGGCGTCCCCCGGCTACGCGTTCCTCGTCAACAGCGGCTACACCACCCTGGGCGAGAGCCTCAGTGGCGGCAGCTCCAAGGACCACCACTTCATGGGCGAAGTCGTGTCCTGGTTCGTGCACGGCCTGGTCGGCATCCAGCAGGCGCCCGGGTCGGTCGCCTACAAGAGCCTGGAGATCCGGCCGCAGCTGGTCGGCGACCTCAACCACGCCGAGGGCACTTACACGACGCCGCAGGGTGACGCGGCGGCAAGCTGGACGCGCGCTGCGAACGGGCTGCTCAGCACGCTCGCGGTCACAGTGCCAGGCAACACCACGGCACGTGTCTACGTGCCGACGTCATCGCCGACCGAGACGTTCGTCGCCAACGGCAGCGCCGGCGTGACGTACGTCGGCTACCAGAATGGCGCGCAGGTCTACGACGTCACCTCAGGCAGCACGACGTTCGTGCATGGCACGAGCGCCGACACCGGCGTGGGCGGCACCGTCTCGGCCACGCTCTCGCTCACGCTGGGAACGCCCGCCGCGTTCGGGGCGTTCACGCCGGGCATCGACAACAACTACAACGCCAGCACCACCGCCAACGTCATCAGCACCGCCGGTGACGCCACGCTGTCGGTGACCGACCCGAGCGCCACGGCGACCGGGCGCCTCGTCAACGGAGCGTTCGCACTGAGCGAGCCGCTGCAGGCCAAGGCCAACACCGGCGCCTTCGCGCCGCTGAGCACCACGGCGGGCACACCGCTGAGCCTGCTCAGCTACACCGGGCCGGTGAGCAACGACGCCGTGACGATCGGCTTCCGCCAGCACATCGCCGCCAACCAGGCGCTCCGTACGGGCGCCTACAGCAAGACCCTGACGTTCACCCTGTCCACCACGACCCCGTAACGGCAAGCGCCGGCCACCGCCCACGTGGCGGTGGCCGGCGCGGCTCGCTGCGCAATTCGTTCGCTCGCCACGGCGCACGCGACTCACACGGAACTGCGCGCGGGCGTTGCACAAGCGCAGTTCGACGGTCTTGGGCGCTCAGCGTCAACTCTGCCGCGATCTCGCTCTTGGTCGTCCCACCGAGCTGATCTAGCCGCACCGAGCGTCAGGGCTTCAAGGGCGACCACGGTGACTCCGCGACCTCGTCGAGGAATCTGCTCAGCCCATCTCCCTGGACGAACTCGCCGAAGCGCTCCTTCGCCGGAGCTACCGGCCCGACCTCCATCGCGTTCCCGAGTCGGCTGCGGACTTGGAAAGCCTCCTCTTCGCCGTTGACCACGATGCGCCCGGTGACCGCGGTGACGCCGAGCTCCTTGAAGATGCGGAGCACCTCATCGTCGAGTCCGCTGTAGCCGGCTACCAGAAGGTGGATGCGACCGTCGCAGTTGGCGAGGCGCCGCTTCAGGAACTCGATGTGGTCATCGGGGCACACGATCTCGTCGGGCGCGCCGAGCGGGACGGAGAGCGCGGGAAAGTGCCAGCCGGGGCCCAACCGAAGCTCCTGGAGTGTGCTTTCAGGGTCGAGATATCTCGT
This sequence comes from uncultured Solirubrobacteraceae bacterium, assembly GCA_963736505.1. Classification (GTDB taxonomy): domain Bacteria; phylum Actinomycetota; class Thermoleophilia; order Solirubrobacterales; family Solirubrobacteraceae; genus Solirubrobacter. Next base: position 42,024 of record CAVTOZ010000008.1, on the reverse strand, counting down.
CTCGCCCGTCAGCCGGGGCACTCTCGACCCGCGATAGATGTCTGACGTCGCCCACCCCTCGCTTGCGTCGATCTCGCGCCCCCAGTTGACCGAGCCGTGCGGCTTGATCAAGCTCCACGGCCGATGTTCGGCGACGTAGCCGCCCATCGAGGCGATCTGGTCGAACGCCGTGAGGCGCCGGTCGAGGATCGTGTCGTAGTTGAGGGTGACGAAGACTACTTCGGGCAACCGGAGGGCCGCGCTCACGAGCAGGCCGAGGTGGTCGGGGTTCCGCGTATAGCTCTTGCCGGCCTCGTAGATGATCTCCTGCAGGTACCACGGGATCGACGCGAATTTCTTCCTGTCGCTCTCGTGGGATGAGTCACGGTAGCGCTCGCGGATGAACTGCTCGACCGCGATCGACTGCCCCGTCGCGTCGGCCGCGCGCATCGCGGCGTTGATCTCCGATGCCGCCATCTGTACGAGCGGATACTCGGCGAGGGTCTTCGAGAACTGGTCGGAGAAGAGGCCGCGCACGAGTGGTGGGCGCCAGCTCGCGGCGAGAGGGTCGAACGTCTCTGAGGGCGGATTCGATGTGCAGTCGTACGACGCTCCGGCGCCGACGAGGACCACGAGCGGGGTTGGCGGCATGGCTCAGTTCGTGGTCGGGGGCGTCAGCTTCGGCGTGATCTCGCCGTGGCAGTGCTTGCAGCGCGAGGCATACGCATGGACGGTCTCGTAACACAGCGGGCAGGTACGCCTGAGCTGCATCCCCTTGATCCACTCGACAGCGCCATGGAACACGCCGTAGCCGATCGTGTAGACGACGGAGAAGAGGCCGAGCAACCATGCGTAGGCGAGCCCTTCGACGGCGATCATCATGATGCCGAGGGCAGCGACCAGCGCCCAGAACGTGAACATCGCGCGGTCGACGGGTCCGAGCGGTATCGCGGCTCCGTCCTTGGTGAGCTGGCCCTTCAACGGCCGCAGTACGGACAGGGTCACGAGCGTCATGGCGAACACGCCGACGGTGGACATCGCGATCAGCTCGAAACCGCCCAGCATGCCCTTCCAGTTGTGCCCAAGCCACTGGTTGCCTGTCGCGGCGCCGACACCCTTCACGAGCGCAACGACCAGCGCAGCTGCAGCGGAGGCCAGCGTCAGGAACTTCTGCACGGCTCGACCGTACTCCCGCGCCGGGCGGACGAAACGTGTCGCGTCTGCTGTCATAGGATTTGTCATGCTAAGTTGTGACGGTGGCACGGATCACGCTCACGAACGACGAGCTCGTTACCGCCCGCGACGCGAGCGTGGGCTTAACACCTACCTGGACGAGTTGAACCGCGGTGAGCGCGAGAAGCTGGTCCTGACGCGGCACAACGAGATGGTCGGCGTCGTGCTCTCGCTCGAGCGCTTCGCGGCGTACGAGGACCTCGCGGCCGACGTCGCCGCGATGCTCGACGCCGAGGCCGCCAGCGACGTGCGGGCCCACAACGCGGCGTCCTCGCGAGTGAGCGATCAGCTCGGACGGCTCGCGGACCTGGCGGCGTCGTGACCACCGTGGCGCCTCGCCGATGTCGCCGGCAGGCCGCGACCTACGTACGCCACAGCATCGTGCAAAAGCAGCGCCGTCGCGCCGGAGTCGTCCCGCTAGCCTGACCGCGCGTGAAGAAGCGAGATCGCGATGTCTGACCTGCTGGATCGCCTACGTGGCGAGATTCACGGCCGTCTCGATGTAACCCGTGCCGCGGTCACGGAATACGAGCAGCTCGAGGCCGCGCTGGCCGCGCTGGCGGCGGTCAATGGCGCGACCAGCGCCGGCCCGAGTGCCAAGCCGCGTCAGGCCCGCGCAAGCGCGGTGACGCCGGCGCCGCGATCCCGACCTGTGGCGGCGCGGGCATCACGGGCGCCGCGTGGCGCCAACCGCGCCGCGGTGCTCAAGGCCGCGTCCGAACGCCCTGGCGCGAGCGCAGGGGAGTTGGCGGCGGCGTCCGGTGTGAGCCGGCCGGTTGTCTACCAGCTGCTCAAGACGCTGACCGAGCGCGGCGAGCTCGTGCGCCACGCGCTGCCGAGCGCCGTGGCTGGTTATGCCCCAGCCTCCGCGCCCTCCGCGCCCTCCACGTTTGACGCCACCGCCGCGGGCGTATCGACCACGGCCGCCGCGACACGGGCAGAGGGATCGTCCAGCGCCGATTGACCAGCCGATCGGACTCCATCGCACGGAATAGCGGCGGACGTCGGCGACGCCTCGCTCTGCCGGCGCGGGCCGTCGTCTCGACCGCGGCGAGTTAGCGAGCGACGGCCGATGGCGCCGAGCACCCGCGAGGATGCTCGGCGCTCCTCGGGTCGACTACGGCGTCGTGGTTGAGAGCGTGAACGTCAGCGTCTTCGCGTAGGTGCCGGTGCGAAGCGCGTCGGTCGTGCCGATGCTCTGCTTGAACTCGAGTGCGACCGTGTCGTTGGACACGGGCGCGGTGTAGCCGAGCAGGTTCAGCGGGTTGGCCGTGGACCCGACGTTGCCGTACCTCGTGTTCACGGTGGATGCGTTGCGGGCTCGGGCCTGCAGCGGTTGCGGCAGGCTGAACGTGCCGTTGACCAGATGGCCAGTGGCGGTACTGCTCGGGTCGGCCACGGAGAGCGTGGCGTCACCCGCCGTGGAGATCACGTTCGCCGTGGTGGAGGCGAGGTAGTCCCTCGCCGCGCCCGGCGTGAACGGGCCGAATGCGGCCTCGTTACCGAGGCTGAGCGCGAGCGTCGCGGGCACCGTGCCGCCGACCGTGCCGGGGGCGTCGGTGGTCGAGAACGCCAACGCCTCGCCGTACGGGATCAGCTGGACCGGTCCGACCAGCCCGTAGGGCTGTGCGCCGCCTCCGGTGGCGCTGAGCAGGTTCGACGCCACGGTCACGACGACCGTGTTCTCACCCGGCACGAGGTACGGACCGACCTCGACCCGCCGCCCGCCGTCGACCTGGTCGATCGGACCGGCGTCGTGGCCGTTGACCTTGACCGTTGCCGTGTCCATGGCCTTGCCGAGATCGAGGTACGCCCCGTGTCCACCCGTCCAGTCGGCGGCAGCGTGACCGTGGTCGTGTACGTGCCCTTGCCGGACTTGCCGGCCAGCGTGGGCGCCGCGGTCAGCGTATTCCACGCCGGCAGCACGTGATTCGCGTCGGCGGAGACGCTGCGGCTGCCGAGCGGCGTGATCGCCGTCGACCAGTGCGCGGCGTTGGGCGTCTGCGGGCGCGGGGTGCTCGTGCCGGCGGACCACTGGTCGAAGCTGAGCGACCAGTTGTCGAGGTACTGCGCGGCCGGCACGTCCGCGACCGAGGTCGTCGCGGTGCGGCCGTCGCTGAGCGACGTGGTGTAGGTCCCAGGCTGGGTCGCGCGAATCGCGATGTCGTCGTCGCGGTACGCGACGCTGTCAGCCGTGCTGCTTACGGCGTGGATCCGCGGGACCGGGCCGCCGTCGAGGTTCGACGTGCTCAGCGCGATCACGCGTGGCGTGGTTGGCGGCGATGTCGACGGGGACGCTGACGCCTCCGGCGGCCTGGGTGTAGTTCGCGACGCGGGTGATCTTGCCGGTCATCGCGTCGAGTGCGAACGGCACGCCGCTGCCCTCGAGCGTGACCGTCTGGCGGATCGCGGCCGTGCTCTGGTTGAACAGGTAGTAGTAGTCGACGCCGTCAGCGTGCCGGCGGACGGGATCGATGCCGCGGACGGGCGCGTGGCCGGCCGACGGCCTGACGCCGAAGGCGGCGAGCGCGGCAGGGACGCCGGACTCGGCGGCGACCGTGGTGACGTGATGGGTCCCGTCATCGACCAGCGCCTGCAGCTGATCGCTGAGGGCCTGGACCTGGGCGTCGCGGCCGGCCGCGTCGCTGTCGCCCTGCGCGCGCGTCGGGAGCGCACCGATGATGACGAGCGGCATGCCCTGCTTGGCCCAGTCGACCAGCTTGGCGTAGGCCTCGGGCCGGATCGCCGGCTGGTTGTTGAGGATGAACGCCTTGTATGCCGACTGGTCCGGGAAGACCGCCCCGTCGTTTGGCGTCGCGCCGGGCGTGTAGGTGGCCTTGGTGGGATCGGTGACGAAGTCGGGGCTGACGTACTCGTACGTGTAGCCGTTGTCGTTCATTGCGGTCTTGACCGCGACGGTCGCGGAGCCCTGCGGATTGTCGTTCTGGTCCTGGGTGCCGGCGTTGAACGTGTGCTGGGTGCCGTAGCCGAGGTTGCCCCCGGAGGTCGGAACGCCGACGTTGCCGGTCTGGGTCGAGTTGAGTCCGTAGTCCTGCCAGTAGACCCCGACGTCGAAGCGCGGCTTGCCCTGGCGCAGGACGAGGTTCATGCGCGCGAGCTGGAGGTTGATGTTCGTCCAGTCGTCCCACTGAGGCCCGCGGCCGAACTGCTCGGTCACGCCTGTGCCGAACGAGTTCCAGCCCGGCCACGACTGGCCCGGACCGTCCTTGTAGGAGTAGCCGTGCCACGCCGTCGAGGTGACGCCGCCGGCCTGCGATCGCATCACGTACGGGACGTATTGCGTCGCCGTCGACTGATAGGGGCGCGTGAAGATCGCGCAGCACTCCGAGGAGACGACGCTCTTGCCGTCCATGTGCGCCGCGACCGCGACGACCTTGAAGTACTCGGGGTTGTTGGTGAAGGCGAGTGACTCGCCCTCGGGGATGTCGGCGTGCGTCGGCGCGGAGGCCATGTCGATCGGCTCGCCGTAAGCCTGCACGCGCAGCCGCATGTTGCGGCCGTGCAGCCACTCCGAGAGCGTGTCGAGCCGGTTGTCGACGTAGAGCGCGTTCCACATCTTCTGGTAGTCCTCGCGGGCCCGCGGGCCGACGCCGCTGCCGAGGTCGAAGAACGGCGTCGAGCACCGGACTCCGGGATACGGGTTCGGGACCGTCGGGCACGCCTCGCGCAGCGCGCCGGCGAGCGCGGGGAGCGCCTTGTACAGCGGGTACCCGAGCCGCTGCTGCCACTGGGTCGCCATGTCGGGCGTCCACTTCATGTTCCCTGACAGCTCGAGCGAGTCCTCGAACAGGCTCACGCCGCCGATCTGGTCGATCAGCGACTGCGTGCCGGGGAAGTTGAAGACGCGGTTGTTCCAATCGTCGATGACGATCTGCGCGCCGGCCTTGCTGAGATGGTCGACGACGTAGTTGGGCGACGTCGACGTGAGGTTGTTCTCGGTCTGGCCGTCGGCGGTGGAGTAGAAGTTCAGCAGCGCCCACGGGATTGCCGTTGCCCTGGGGCGCGGTCCAGTCGAGGTTGCCGCTCGCATCGACGCTCGACGTCAGGTCGATGAGCGAGTTGGGATCGAGCGTGCGCGGGGACGACCCCGTCGCCGAGCAGGCCGACGCGCACTGGCCGGCGACGACGGCGACGAGCGTCTTCAGCGCCGTGTCGGTGATCGTGGTCCCGGCGGTCCGCGCGGTCGCGGCGGCCGGGCTGATCGTCACGCCGGCGCCCGGATCCTGGACGACCTCGCCGCTCGTGTGCGCCGCGGCCAGCGGCGCGCTCAGGTTGACTCCGGTGCCGGTCGGGCCGCCGGTCCCGGTGAACGCCCCGTTGGCGTCAGCCGGGCCGGTGACCGTGGCCGTCTCACTCCCGATCCGGACCTGCTCGCCTATGCTGAAGTTTGTGACGGCCGCCACCTTGATGTTGGTCGCTCCGGCCGCCGCGGCCGCGGCGAGCGTCGTGCAGTTGACCTTGCTGCCGACGTCGGTGATCGTGAACCGCTCGAGCGACGTGCCCGTGCCCATGCTGATCTGATCGCCGGCGCGCAGGTTGTCGATCTTGGCCACCGAGATCGTCGTGTCGCCGGGCGCGACCGGTTGGCAGAGCGTCGTGGTCACGGTCGGCGGCGCGATGTCGGTCGTCGATGTCAGCGCGCCGGAGCGTGCAGCCCCCGCGGCGACGAACTCGCGACCGTAGATCAGCATCTTCGCCGCTGCCGGCTGATTGAAGTTCGACAGGCTCGGGACGACCGTCGGCCAGCGGGCGCCGATCGTCGAATCCAGTTCGAGGCCGTTCGCCTTCGCGGCCTGCAGCGAGACGTTGAACTTCTCGGAGAACTCCTTCTCACCCCAGCCGTACGTCTTCAGGTTGGGGTTCGAGCCGCCCGATGGCGGCGTGAAGTACGCGATCTCCACGCCACCGCCGCCGTGCGTCGCGATGTCGTGCAACTCATCCTGGATCTCCTGGTCGTCCAGGTACGCACCGGGCCACCACCAGCGGTACTTCTGCCGGACGACGGTGGGGGGATCGGCAAACGTGGCACCCGTCAACGCAGGCGCGTAGGGGTCGGTCGCGGGCGCGGCGCCGCTGGCGGCATGCGTACCGCTCGTCGTCGCCATCCCTGCGGCGACGGCCACCGTGGTCAGCAGGAAGCCCGCTCGACGTCGGGCACGACCAACTGGACTCGGCAATGGAATCCTCTCCTCGGTTCGTGGCATGGACAACCGTCGCGGCGGCCGACGACCGCCATGCGGCGGCGCCGTGGCGACCCGGAGGCCGCCACGGCGTGGCGTCACTTCAGGGCGTCGTGGTGGCGAGCGTGAACGTGAGCGTCTTGGAGTAGCTGCCGGTGCGCAGCGCGTCGTTGGCGCCGATGTGCTGCGAGAACCCGATCGTGACCGGGTCATTGGAGACCGGACCCGTCCAGGAGGCCTTCGAGAAGCTGACCTGCAGCGGCTCGGGCAGGCTGAACGCGCCGTTGGTCAGGTGGCCGGGATCGGAGACGCTCAGCGTCGCGTCGCCGGCCGTGGAGATCACGTTCGCCGTCGTCGACGCCGTATATGTCTTGGCGAAGCCCGGGGTGAACGCCCCGAAGCTCGCCGGCGCGACCAGCGACAGCGACAACGTCGCCGGCACAGAGCCACCGACCGTGCCGCCCTGCGCGGTCGACGAGTAGACGGCCGCCTGTCCGTACGGCACCACGCGGACCGGACCCACCAGACCCTGCATCAGGGTCTGACCACGCGCGTTGCCGAGCAACGTGGCGACGCGGACGGAGATCTGGTTGACGCCGGGTTTGAGCTGGGCGCCGATGTCGATGCGGCTCGGATCGATCTGGTCGGGATACGGGACGGCGATACCGTTGACGCTCACGGTGTAGTCGCTATTCGGAACGCTGCCGAGATCCAGGTAGGCGCCGGTGCCGCCGGTCCACGCGGGCCCGACGTCGACTGAGGTCGAATACGTCCCGATGCCGGCCCGGTTGGCGAGACCGCTGATCTGGCGCCAGTCGGGCAGCGTGTCGTTGGCGGCGGCGGTCAGGGCGTACGGGCCCATCGGCACCTGTGCGGTGTCGTTGAACGTCAGGCCCTGCTGGTAGGAGATGACGTTGAGCGTCCAGCTGCGAAGCGCCGTCGGGGCCGGAACCTGCGGGATCGCGGTGCTGACCACGCGGCCGTCGCTCAGCGTCGTGCTGAAGCTGCCCGGCGCGCTCGCCCGGATGGCGACATCGCCGGCCGAGTCGAAGAGAGCAGAATCTGCCGTGGTCGACGTCGCGGAGACCTGCTGCTGCTTGGGCTTCGCGAAGTCGTTGCCGGCGGTGAGTGCGACGATCGCGGCGTCGCCGGTGGCGATAGAGAGCGTGAGCTTCACGCCGCCCGCCATGCGCTCGTACGCCGCGATCGGCGTGACCTTGCCGGTGTAGGCGTCGAGCTTGTACGGAATCCCGGCGCCGGTGAGCGTCATCGTGGTGTTCGCCCGCGCCGCACCCTCGTTGTAGAAGAAGTAGTAGTTGGTGTCGTCGGTCTCCCGGCGGGTGCTGATGAGCGTCGACGGAGCCGTGAAGTCGGTGGCCGGCTTGACGCCCGCCGCTCGTAGCGCCGCCGGTACGTCGGCCTGCGTGGCCACCTGGGTGACGTTTGGCTTGGCGAGCAGGCCGGCGATGACCGCGGCCAGTTGCGCGTCCTGGTCGGGATGGTTGCCCTGCGTGCGCGACGGCGGCGGCCCGACGAAGACGATCGGCAGCCCTGCGTCGGCCCACTGGGCGATACGGGTGGCGGAGGCCAGGTCCATGAAGCCCGTGTAGTTGTTCACGTTCGGGGTGTCGTCGACGATGAAGGCCTTGAACTGCTCGCCGTCCGGATCCAGGCGGCCGCCGCTGACCTTCGCGGCGTCGGAGGCGACCATCGTGTGGTTCATGAAGCCGTAGCGATAGCCCGCGTGTTCGATCGAGAGATCGGCGACGTAGCGGTCGCCCGTCTGGCCCGCGGCGCTGTGGCCCTTGCCTGCGTGGTAGATCGCGATGTCGCTGCGCTGACGGCCGGTGCGCAACACGGTCTGCGCGCGGCCGACGTACTCGTTGATCGCCTTGTCGTCACCGGAGCCCCAGGTCGGGTTCTCGGGGCCGTAGTCGTCGGAGACCCCGTAGTTGAAGCCGCCCCAGCCGGGCCATGACGTGGCGAGCTTCGGCGCCTTGTGGCTCCAGCCGTGGTAGACGATCTGGTTCACGCCGGCCGCGAATTGATGGTTCATGTGCGAGAGCAGCACCTGGCGCGGGTATCCGAGCGCGGGCCGCTCGGCGCAGCACTCGGTCGAGACGATCTTCTTGCCGGCCATCTCGACGGCGCTCGACATCGCTCGCCATACGTCGGTGCCGCGCGTCTGGAGGAAGTTGAGGTCGAACTCTGATTCGAAGGAGTGGTCCTCGCCCTCGGCGATGTCCTGCCTGCCCCACAGGTCCATCACGTCGAGCGGGCTCGGACCCCACGAGCTGTAGGCCTGGCCGCGCAGCGTCAGCCCGAGGCTGTGCGCCCAGTCCTGGGCCGGGAGCATGTGGTAGTCGCGGAACAGGTCGCTGAGGGTCTGGTTGTAGTCCTCACGGATTCGTGCGCCGAGGGCGCCTTGGAACTCGAACGCGGGCGTCGTCACGGCGACGGCCGGCAGGTACGGCACGAGCGAGTAGCCCCGCCGCGCCTGGAACTCGTTCAGGAAGTTCGGCGCCCAGTGGCGCACCTGCGCGCCGCTGCGATTGAGCTCGAGCGAGTCGAAGAACAGCGACCCGCCGTTGGCCGCCCAGGCGGACTTCATCTCGGGCGTGAGGACCTTCGTCTCCCAGTAGTCCTTGAGCGCGTTCCAGCCGTTGATCGAGAAGTGGTCGAGCAGGTAGGAGGTAGTGGGCAGGCCGGCGCCGACGGTCTGGCCCGTGCCGTTCATCCATGCGCCGATCACGACCCACTGCGTACCGGCGGGACCGTCAGGGGCGGTGAAGTTCACCGTCGACCCCTGACTTGTGAGATCCACGACGGTGCTCTGATCGAGCACCGCCACCCCGGTGCCGCCGCACGTCGAGACGCACCGATAGGCCAGCGTCGCGAGCGGCTCGCGCTTGGTCACGCCGCTGGGCAGCGAGGCGGTCGGAACGGCTCCGCTGTACTGCGCGCCGGCGTTCACCCACGCCCGCCCGAACGTGATCTCCTTGGCCGAGCCGGGCCCGTCCGGCGTGATCGTGTTGATGCTCGCCGACCAGCGCGGCGAGTAGATCTCATCCACGCGCAGGCCGCGGCTGTTGCCGGCCTGGATCAGCTGCGTGACCCGCTGCGTCCACAGCGGCGTCCCGAAGCTCTCCGTCGTCGTGTAGCTCGGGTCCGTCGTCGCGTTCTGCGTCGAGAACGTCGACGCCTCGAGTCCGCCGGCGCCGTTCGCCGCCATCTCGTCGAGCTCGCGGTTGAACGTCGCCGGGTCCATGGACCCTCCGCCGTTCCAGAACCGGTACAGCGGAAGCTGCGACCGCGCCGGAGCCGCGAACGCGCTGCTCATCGCGTCCGCGTGGGCGGACGGTGCGGCCGCAGCCGCGGCGCCGCCCACCAGCACCAGGCTGAGCGCCGCGGACATCCCTCTCCTGAACATGGGTACGTGCTCTCCTCTCGGCCCATGACGGGCACTTGACCCCCTGATCCGCCGGGCGAGCGGACCACGGCGCGGCGCCGCGATCCGCTCGCCGGCGAGCCCCGACTACGGCGTCTTCGTCGATCGGCGGAACCCGATCATCACCACGCCGTGACCCCCATAAGTCGAGATCGATGCTTTCCGACCATTTCTCTCTCCTGCGCTCCGCGAATTGACCGAGATCGATCAAGAGCACCCTATGGACGTTCGCGGCTCCTTCGCGCCCGAGAAAATCCCTAGGCGAGCAGGACCGGAGGTCCCCGATCTAACCTGGCGTCCTCGTGCGAGCGGACAAGGACGGCCACGCTGGACGCGGCGAATCGCCGCCTTTCGCCGGAAGGCAGGCGGAGCTGGAGCGACTCCGCGACGGATTCGGCGTCGCCCAGCGGGGGAGTCTCGTGGTCGCGCTTATCGAGGGTGAGGCCGGCATCGGCAAGACCACACTGGCGGAGCGGCTGCTGGACGGATGCGAGTCTGGCCGCGTCCTCAGGGCCAGCGGCGCCGAGCTCGAATCGCTCGTGAGCTTCGGTGTCGTGGATCAGCTCCTGCGGCTCGCGGGAGGCTCGAGATCCGGGGTGCTCACGCACGAGCCCGCGACGACGGCGATCGACGAGGTGGCGGTCGGTCTCGATCTGCTCCGCCTCACGATGGACGGAGGCGATCGCCGCACGACGATCGTGATCGACGACATGCAATGGACGGACGAGGCGTCCGCCGCGGCGCTCTCGTTCGCTCTGCGGCGGCTCGCCGGCACGGCGGCGTTCGTGGTCCTGATCGCCCGCGACGGCGAAGGCCGGCCCATCCCTGACGCGCTGCGCCGGCTCGCGAGGGTCACCGTTGATCTCGGGCCGCTGACGGTGGACGAGCTCCGCGCGCTCGTCGCTTCGTCCGGCGTCACGATGTCGGAACTCGGCCTGCGCCGGCTGCAGGAGCACACACGTGGGAGTCCGCTGCACGCATCGGCGTTGCTCCACGAAGTGCCACAGGATGCGTGGGACGACGTGAGGCGGGCACTGCCCGCACCGCGCAGGGTGGCCGCGGCCACCACTCGACGGATCGCGTCGCTGTCGCCTGAGGCTCGCGAGTTGATCCGAGCCGCATCGGTTCTCGGTCCCGGCGCGTCGCTGACCTCGGTCACGTCGCTGGCCGAGCTTCGCGCGCCGCTTGACGCGCTCGACCAGGCCGTCGCAGCCGGACTCGTCCGCGCCGTCGATCGCCCGACTGCGGTGGAGTTCACGCATCCGCTCGTTCGCGCGGCGGTCGTCGACACGCTCAAGTTGGGCGATCGCACGCGTCTGAATCTGGCGGCGGCTGAGTTGGCCGACGACGCCGGCGGCGCGCTCCGTCACCGTGTGGCGGCGTCGACCGAGGTCGACGCCGAGCTCGCGGCCGAGCTAGAGGCGCACGCACGCGGGGAGTGGCCCGCCGCGTGGGATCTGCTGCTGGATGCCAGCCGACTCAGCCCGGACGCGACCGAACGCGAGCGCCGGCTGCTCGCGGCCGTCGACGCGATGCTGTTCGCGGACGGTGCCATTGCGGCAGACGCGTTCCGCGATGAGGTGCTCTCCCAGCCGCCGGGACCTCATCGCGATTCCGTGCTCGCACATATGACGACGATCGAAGGCGATCCGATCGAGACGCGCAGTCTTCTCGTGCGCGCCTGGGGGGACGCGACGAGCGAGACGATGCGCTCAGCGCGACGATCGCACAGCGCCTTGCCCTGCTCTCTCTGGTCGAGCTGCGCGGAGACGAGACGATCGAATGGGCCGGCAGGGTCAACCGCGAAGTCGACGGTCTTCTCGCCGCCGCGCCGCTCGCGATCGGACTCATGCTCGTCGGTAGGTCCGATGAAGCCGAGGAAGCGGTCGCGGCCATGCCGGAGGAGGCTGCTCCATCAACCTTGCCGATCCGTGCCGTCCGCGGCTGGATACGGCTCGTGAAGGGAGACCTCGACGGCGCGCTCGTGGACCTCTCCTCCGCGGCGAGACGCGGCGGCGGGCAGCTCACAGCCCTGACGTGGCTGGCGGCCGCCGAGCATGCCGCCGGGATGTGGGACGACGCGGCGACCCACCTCGAACGCGCGCTCTCGATCACCGTCGGGCTCGCCACGCCCAGCGCGCACGCGACGGCCATCCGCCTCGCGCTGGACCGCGGAGAGGCGGGCACCGCCGCCGTGCACGCGCAGCACTTGGCCGCACTCGCGCCGACGTCGGAATCGGCGCGGCTGTTGGCGGCCGAGGCAGAGGCTCGGATCAACGTCGCGCGCCGGCGGACGAAGGCCGTCCTGGCGGCACTCGCGGTCTTCGCGGAGCTTCCCGCGGACCACGCCGCCAATGAGCCAGGCGTGTTCGGCTGGGTCGAGCTCTACGCGACGGCGCTGGTGCGCGACGGGCGGAGCGACGAGGCCGATGCGTTCCTCGCCCCGCACGAAGCTCGAGCGGCAGAGTGCGTGCGTCCGCACGTGAGCGCGCGGCTGGCTCGGGCGCGTGCGCGGCTCGAAACCGCGCGAGGCAGGTCCGCCGACGCCGACTCCGCGTTCATGCTCGCGCTCGAGCACGGGCTGCAAGTGCGCATGCCGTACGAGCTCGCCCTCACGCAGCTCGCCTACGGCCAGTTCCTGCGCAGGAACGCGCGCCGCCGCGCGGCGGCGGAACAGCTCGAACGCGCGCGGGAGCGGTTCGCCGCACTTGGTGCAGCGCCTGCGCTCGAGCGAGTGCGAGCGAGAGCTGATCGCCGGCGGCCTTGAGCCCGCGAAGCGGAGCCGGCGCGACTTCTCGCAGCTCACGCCGCAGGAGGGCGCGGTCGCCGAGCTCGCCGCGTCTGGCCTCACCAACCGCCAGATCGCGTCAGAGCTGATCGTGAGCGTGAGGACGGTCGGCGTCCATCTGACCCGCATCTACGCGAAGCTCGGCGTCAGCTCGCGCGCGGAGCTGCCCGAGCGCCTCGCCGTGGACCCAGGGATCCCGCGGGCCCAACCCTAGGCGTCGCGCTCACCGCCCTCCTACGCGAACGCCTCATGTAGCGGACGCGAACGCCCGGACTCGTTCTGTACAACAAGGTTTCGGGCTGTTGTGGTCGAGTTGGACGTGATTGCCCGTGAGGTGCACGCAGTCGAACACCACGTGAGGAGAGGTAGTGGACGCATCACCACGGAGACGGCGTCGCCGTGCCGCAACGGTCGCCGGGCTCGCCATCGCGTGCGGCGCATGGGGCACGGCCGCCGCGCGCGCCGACGGTCCGGTACAGCTGTCGAGCCAGCCGATCACGGAGGATCAGTCGTGGAAGAGCCACGTCCTCGCTGACGGCGCAAGCGACGTCACGCCGGTGCGCGGTCACGTCGACGTCCGGAGACGTCACCAATCCACAAGGCCTCGTCGACCCCTCGAAGGGCCCGACCACGCTGAACTGGACGGCCGGGACGCCGGCGCCGATCATCGTCCTCGACTACGGCCGCGAGGTCGGCGGCCTCCCGTACTTCAACGTCGGCTCGGCGACGCCCGTCGCGCCGGCGACGTCGGTCTCGCTCCGCTCCGCCTACAGCGAGACGCTGCAGTACCTCTACACGGCAGGGAGCTCCACGCTCGCGCTGCCCGCGGCCGCCGGCGACACGAACATCAAGCTGGGCAGCGTCGCCGAACTTCCTCGTCGGCGACACGATCAAGGTCGATCAGGAGTCCGCGAAGATCGCCGCCGTCGGCACGCAGTCGCGCAGCACCACGCTGTTCACCGCCGCGGCGGCCGGTGACACCAACGTCAAGGTCGCGGCCACGACCGGCATCGCCGCCGGCGACACGCTTCGCGTCGACACGGCCGCCGGCACGAATCGGTGACGGTGTCGAACGTGGGCACCCAAGGGCGCACCACCACGCTCTCCGCCGCCGACCGCGGCCGGAGCGACCGAACGTGAAGGTCGGCCAGCGTCACGGGGCTCACCGCCGGCGACACGCTGAACATCGACACGGGCGCCGCGCTCGAGACGCGGACGATCCAGACCGTCGGCACCGCAGGGCCAACGGCACCGGCGTCACTCTGACGGCCGGTCTCACTGCCGCCCATGCGAGCGGCGCAGCCGTGCAGGATCCCGGCACCGGCATCAGCTTCAGTCCCGCCGCTCACGGCGGCTCATGCGGCCGGTGCGGGCGTGCTGGATCCAGGCACCGGCGTGACGGTTGCCTCGCCGCTCAGCGCGGCACACGCGGTCGCGGCGCCCGTGGCCAGCACGCCAGGCGCGATCACGGGCGACCGCAACGGCAACAACGGCGTGGGCACCGACGGCAGCCGTGCGGACACGTTCAGCGTGACCGGCGCCGGAACCGTCGGCAACGCGGCGAACCAGATCCAGGGCGGCCAGCGCTTCCAGCTGGTCACGCTCACGTCCCCCGGCAGCGTCCAGCTGACCTCGCTCGGCACGCACGTGCGCTTCAACAACTCGGGCGTGTCGGAGTACAAGGGCCACTTCCTCTCCAGTGACGACGCACTGAACCGCATCTGGTATCAGGGCGTCTACACCAACCAGACCGACATGGTCCCGATCGGCGCCGTACCGAATCAGACCGTGCCGGTCATCCTCGACGGCGCCAAGCGCGATCGCCGCCCCTGGAGCGGCGACCTCAGCGTGCAGGGGCGCAACGCCTTCGACAGCCTCGGCTGGGGCGCCAACGGCGCTGACTACATCAAGGGCACAATCCAAGAGTTCGGGGCCGCGCCCGGAGCGAACGGCTCGATCGGGGGCCAGATCTCGAACTGGACGGTCTTCCCGCCGAGCAGCCTGTTCTACTCGACCAGCTACTCGATCTACTACGCCATCGATCTCGCCTCGTACTACCTGTACTCGGGCGACGTGGCGTTCGCGCAGTCCCAGTACCAGGCGCTGAAGAACCAGATGGCCTATGACCGCACGCTCGTCGACGCGAGCGGGCTGCTGATCACGTCCAGCAGCGAGCGCGACTGGGACTTCTACGACGGCGGCAAGCCAGGCGCCGTCACCGCCTACAACGCCCTGTACTACAAGGCGCTGACCGGCGCGGCGGAGGTCGCGAGCGACCTGGCCAGGCGCGACCCGGGCAACGCCTCCGCCTCGACGTGGCAGTCGGATGCGGCGACGTGGACGGCGCAGGCCGCTGCGCTCAAGACCAGCATCAACGCGAAGCTGTTCGACGCCGCCCGCGGTGTGTACAGGCTCGCGGACCGCGACAACGGGACGCACCTCGGGAACGCGGTCCCGCAGGACGCGAACGCGGAGGCGATCACGTTCGGGCTCGCGCCGAGCGGCGCCGAGCCCGGGATCCTGTCCTACCTGAGGGATCACCTGTGGGGCACGTTCGGGCCGCAGCCGTATTCGCCCGACGCGGCGTACTCGACGGTGATCAGCCCGTTCGTCTCGGGCATGGAGGTGGACGCGCGCTTCGCCGCAGGCGATACCACCGGCGCGCTGGCGCTGATCCACAACCTGTGGGATCAGATGACGACGCAGAGCGGTCCGTACTACACGGGCGCGCTGTGGGAGAAGCTCAACCAGGACGGCACCGACGTCGATTCCAACGCGAGCCTGGCACATGGCTGGGCGAGCGGGCCGGTCTCGAGCATGAGCGGCTACGTGCTGGGCATCCGCCCGGCTACGTCGGGCTATCAGACCTGGACGATCGCGCCGCAGCCGGGTGATGTGAAGTGGGCGCAGGGCCAGGTCCCGACGCCGTCGGGCACGTTGGTCTCGCGCTGGAGCCGCGGTGACGGCGACAGCTCGTTCGTGCTCACGATGTCGGCGCCTGACGGGACCAGCGGCACGGTCACCATTCCCGAGCTCGGACACGCGCATACGGTCGCGATGGACGGGCGCGTGGTCTGGCAGGACGGGGCGCCGGCATCCGGGGTCTCGGCGGTCGAGCGC
This sequence comes from uncultured Solirubrobacteraceae bacterium, assembly GCA_963736505.1. Classification (GTDB taxonomy): domain Bacteria; phylum Actinomycetota; class Thermoleophilia; order Solirubrobacterales; family Solirubrobacteraceae; genus Solirubrobacter. The sequence continues at coordinate 26,255 of CAVTOZ010000008.1, read as the reverse complement.
GACGGCGCGGTCGTCTTCTCGGGCGTGAGCGGGTCGCACACGTTCGCGTGGGGGACCTCGACGACGAGCGTCAGCGCGCCGGTCGGCGGCACGGTGCCGGCGACGTTGTCGCTGTCGCTCGGCGCGCCGGCGAGCTTCGGGGCGTTCACCCCGGGCCTTGCCAAGACGTACTCGGCGTCCACCAGTGCGACCGTGACCTCGACGGCCGGCGACGCGACGCTCTCGGTGTCGGATCCGAGCGCGACGGCCACGGGACACCTCGTCAACGGCGCGTTCTCGCTGCCGCAGGCGCTGCAGGCGCGAGCCCGCAACGCTGCGAACAACGGGACCGCGTTCAACAGCGTGAGTTCGCTGCTGAACCTGCTGACGTGGTCGGCGCCAGTGAGCAACGACGCCGTGACGCTCGAGTTCCAACAGTCGATCGGCATGACTGACGCGCTGCGCACCGGCAGCTACACCAAGACGCTCACGTTCACGTTGTCCACGACGACCCCGTAGCGCAACGCAGGAGGCTGGGCGCCGGTCATCGCTTCGCGGTGACCGGCGCCCCGTAGTGCGGTCACCAACCGGGCCGATCCGGATGATCGACCTGAGAAGAGGAGAGAGGTTATGCCGAAGGACACGGCGAGCAGCGGCTCGCGCGGTCGACGCCGCTGGATTCCCATATCGCTGTTGACGCCGGGCATCGCCGCCTTGGCGATCGGAGTCGCCTCATCGTCCGCACGCGCGGACGACGCGTTCTCGCTTTCGAGCTCGCCCATCCCCGCCGGCGACGCGTGGAAGAGCTACGTCCACGGTGACGACGCGTCGGCGTTCAAGCCGGTCGCGGTGAGTGCGACCGGCAACGTCGGCAACGCACAGGCGCTCGTCGACGGCACGGGCACAGCGACGCTGACCTATGTCGCGGGCCAGGTCCCGCCGACGATCGTGCTCGATTACGGCCGTGAGGTCGGCGGCCTGCCGTACTTCGGCGTGTTCTCGGCCGCTCCGGCCGCGCCGGCCACGTCGGTCACCTTGCGGGCCGCGTACAGCGAGGCCAAGCAGTACCTGCTCGGTGCCGCCCCGCGCGCCACGCTCAGCGGCGCCGCCGCCGCGGGAGCCACCAACATCAAGGTCGCCGGGGTCACGAACTTCTTCAATGGCGCGCCGCTCACGATCGGATCGGGGGCGACCGGTGAGCAGGTCACCGCCACGTCCGTCGGGACCGCCACCGCCTCTGACACGTCGCTCGCCGCATCCGCCTCGGCCGGTGACACGAGCATCAGCGTCGCCGGTGTGAGCGGCTACGCCGTCGGTGCGCCCGTCGCGGTCGACACCGGCGCCGGTCGCGAGACTGGCACCATCACGGCCGTCGGCACCGCCGCCGGCGCGCCGACGACGATCAACGCGGCGTCCGCCGCCGGCGCGACGAACCTCAAGGTCAACAGCGTGAGCGGCTTCGCGGTCGGGCAGAAGCTCGCCGTCGACACGGGCGCCGACCTCGAGACGAGCACCGTCACGACCGTCGGCTCGGTCGCGAACACCACGACACTGGCCGCGACCGCCGCGGCCGGCGACACGAACGTCAAGCTCTCGAGCGTCTCGGGCCTGCTGCCGGGGGACCCGCTCAACGTCGACGGCGAGCCGGTCACGATCTCCGGCGTCGGCACCGCCGCTACCGGTACGGCGCTCGCCGCCGGCACGACCACGGCGGCCGGGCTTCCGGTGCCGAGCTACACGACGGCGCACTGGGTCTGGAACACCCCCGGCGCCGCCACGACCGCGGCCGCCGGCACGATCTTCGTCCGGCGCAACTTCAGCCTGACCGCGACCGAGCTGGCGAACCTGACCACCGCCGCGTTCCGGATCAACGTCGACGACGGCTACTACGCCTACGTCAACGGGACGCTGGTGTCCTCGTCCAACGTCGCCAACGGCTGGCGCACGTCCCAGCTGGTCAACGTCAAGCCGTATCTGAAGGCCGGCAGCAACGTCATCGCCGTGGCGCCGAACAACTCCGGCGCGGGCGCCGGAAGCATGATCGCGGCGCTGCAGCTCGACTTCACCGCCGACGCCGGCGTGCCCGACAACCGGCGCGTGATCCAGACCGCGGCCGACGGCACGTGGCTGACCACGGCGCTGAACTGCACCGACACGCCCGCCAACTGCACGTCGGTCGCCGCGAACCAGCCCTCGAGCAACCCGAGCGACTGGACCCAGCCGCAGGGCACCACCGGCACCACGTTCAACGACGCGAGCTGGACCCCGGTCGCCGACTCGGGCCTGTACGGCATCAGCCCGTGGGCGGCGCTCACCGATCCCAGCTCGCCCTCGGCCAACAACATCAAGGTCAACAGCGTCACCGGCTTCGCGGCGGGTGACTCGATCCTGATCGGCTCGGGCGCCGGCCAGGAGGTCGCGACGATCGCCGCAGCCGGCGTTGGCACCGCGGGGGCGACCGGCACGGGCCTCACGCTCACCGCCGATCTCACGATCGTCCATGCGACCGGTCTGACGGTCCTCGACCTCTCCAAGCCGGGCACCGGCGTGACGTTCGCGCCCGCGCTCGCGACCGGCCACGCGATCGGCGCGGCCGCGTCCGACCCCGGCTCGGGCATCACGTTCAGCCCGGCGCTGACGAAGCCGCACGCGGCGGGCACCACGATCCGCGGCCTCGGCAGCGGCATCGCGTTCACGCCGGGGCTGAGCCAGGCCCATGCGGCGGGCGCCTCCGTGTCCTCGACCGGCTCGGGCATCACGTTCACGCCGGCGCTCGCGTTCGCGCACGACGCCGGCACCGCGGTCACGACGCCGCCGGTCACCCTGGCCGGCGACGCCAACGGCAACAACGGCGTCGGCACCGACGGCAGCCGCGCCGACAACTTCACGCTCACGACGGCGTCGGGCGGGACCACCGTCGGCAACGCCGTGACGGCGGTCCAGGGCGGCCAGCGGTTCCAGGCGATCACGCTGACCACGCCCGGCACCGTCGTGCTCTCGGCGGCGGGAATCACGGCGAAGCACAACAACTGGGGCGCCTCGTCCTACGGCGGGTACTTCCTGTCCAGCGACGACGCGCTGAACCGGATCTGGTTCGACGGCGTCTACACCGCGCAGACGAACTCGATCCCGATCGGCGGCGTCTGCAGCAACGCGACGACCTGCAGCAAGGCGCCGACGATCCTCGACGGAGCCAAGCGCGACCGGCGCCCGTGGAGCGGTGACCTGTCGGTCGAGGGCCGGACGATGTTCGACAGCCTCGGCTTCGGGCCGAAGGGCTCGGACTACATCAGGGACACGATCGGCGGCCTGGGCTCCGCGCCCGCGGCCAACGGGTCGACCTGCGGCCAGACGAGCAACTGGGTCAACTACCCGACCTCGCCCGTTACGTGCTCGTTCTACTCGACGAGCTACTCGATGTACTACGCGCTCGATCTCGCGTCCGTACTACCTGTACTCGGGCGACACGCCGTTCGCCGAGTCCCAGTACCAGGCGCTGAAGAACCAGATGGCCTACGACCGCACGCTCGTCGACGCGAGCGGGCTGCTGATCACCTCTGGCAGCGAGCGCGACTGGGACTTCTACGACGGCGGCAAGCCCGGTGCCGTCACCGCCTACAACGCGATCTACTACAAGGCGCTGACCGACTCGGCGTGGCTGGCGAGCACGCTCGCGTCCGCCGATCCCGGCAACGCCTCCGCTGCGGCGTGGCAGGCGGACGCGGCGACGTGGACGGCGCAGGCCGCCGCGCTCAAGACCAGCTTCAACGCCAAGCTGTTCGACTCCGCGCGCGGCGTCTACAAGCTCGCCGACCGCGACAACGGGACGCACCTCGGGAACGCGGTCCCGCAGGACGGCAACTCCGAGGCGATCGCGTACGGGCTCGCTCCCGCTGCGAGCCATGCGGGGATCCTGTCCTACCTGAAGGACCACCTGTGGGGGACGTTCGGGCCGCAGCCGTACTCGCCCGACGCGGCCTACTCGACCGTGATCAGCCCGTTCGTGTCGGGCATGGAGGTCGACGCTCGCTTCGCCTCGGGCGACACGACCGGCGGCCTGGCGCTGATCCACAACCTGTGGGATCAGATGACGATCAAGAGCGGCCCGTACTACGCGGGCACGCTGTGGGAGAAGCTCAACCAGGACGGCACCGACGTCGACTCCAACGCGAGCCTGGCGCACGGCTGGGCGAGCGCCCCCGTGTCGGCGCTGAGCGGCTACACCCTCGGCGCGCGGCCGGTCACGGCCGGCTACAAGACGTGGGTCGTCGCGCCGCAGCCGGGCGACGTGAAGTGGGCGCAGGGCCAGGTCCCGACGCCGTCGGGGCCGCTCGTGTCGCGCTGGAGCCGCGGTGACGGCGACAGCTCGTTCGCGCTGACGATGTCCGCGCCGGACGGGACCAGCGGCACGGTCAGCATCCCGGAGTACGGCCGCGGCCGCACGATCGCGATGGACGGCCACGCCGTCTGGCAGGACGGCGCCCCCGTCGCGGGCACCGCGGCCGTCGAGCGTGACGGCGCGGTGTCCTTCACCGGCGTCACCGGCGCTCACACGTTCGCGTGGGGGACCTCGACGACGAGCGTCAGCACGCCGGTCGGCGGCACGGTGCCGGCGACGCTGTCGCTGTCGCTCGGCGCGCCGGCGAGCTTCGGGGCCTTCACTCCGGGCGTGGCGAAGTCCTACACGGCGTCGACGACGGCCAACGTGATCTCGACGGCCGCCGACGCGGCGCTGAGCGTCACTGATGGGGATCCCTCCCACCCCCACCTCACGAACGGGGCGTTCAGCCTGCCCGAGCCGCTGCAGGTGAGCCTGTCGAAGGCCTCGTGGATCGGGCCGGTCTCCAACGACCTGGTCACGATCGGGTTCTCGCAGCACATCGGCGCCAACGACGCGCTGCGCACCGGCAGCTACTCCAAGACGCTGACGTTCACGCTCTCCACCACGACGCCGTGAGCTCGCGCGGCGGGGCGGCGCACTGCCGCCCCGCCGCGGCGGGGAACTAGGGATTTCCCACGGCGCGAACGGCTCGCTCGGTTGCAAGGCTGTGTGCGAGCACCACAGGAGGAGAGAGATGGTGGATTGGTCGACGCGCCGCGTCCAGCGCGCGCGTATCGCCGCGGCGGCTGCGCTCGCCGTGGGACTGGCCGCGTGCGGCACCGGCACGCAGTCGAGCGGCGGCGGGAACGCGGCCGAGGGAAACGTCACCCTTACGCTGACGAGCATCACCGACACGCGCGACGCGTGGAACGAGCTCATCGCCGCCTACAAGAAGGTCGCGCCGAACGTGACGATCAAGGCGTCGTTCGCGCCCACCGATCAGCTCCAGACTTCGCTTCGAGCCCAGCTCGGCGGAGGCAACGCCCCGGATCTCTTCGTCAACTGGCCCGGCAACGGGTCCGCGATGGCCGTGCAGCAGCTGGCGCCGTCAGGCCTGGTCGCCGATCTCTCCGACCAGAGCTGGGTCGCCAAGGTGCCCGCGGGACTGCGACCGCTGCTTGGTTCGGGCGGCAAGACCTACATGTGGTCGCCGGGAGTCACGCCGATCGGGATCATCTACAACAAGCAGGTGTTCAAGGACGCTGGCATCGCCGCTCCGCCGGCGACGTGGGGTGACCTGCTCACCGACGCGCAGAAGATCAAGGCCGCCGGGAAGATCCCCTTTGCGGTCGGCAACCAGACGCCGTGGATCACCCAGCTCATCCCGTACGCGATCGCGCCCTCCACCGCCTTCGCCGACGACCCGAACCTCGCCGCGGACATGCTCGCCGGGAAGAAGACGTTCTCGAACTCCGGCTGGCGGACCGTGTTCCAGCGTTACCTCGAGCTCTACAAGGACGACCTCTTCAACAAGAGCCCGAACGGCACCACTTACGAGCAGACGCAACAGCTCGTCGGCAGCGGCAAGGCGGCGATGGCGGTCCAGGTGATCGCCACTTTGCCGCCCTTCCTGGCGGCGGCCGACAACAAGGCGGACATCGGCACGTTCCCGTTTCCCGCCTCCGACAGCCCCGATGCGCTGAAGATCCCCGCCGGCGTGGCGGCCGGACTCGGCGCCAGCGCCCACGGCAAGCACCTCGCGGAGGCCAAGCGCTTCATCGAGTGGATCGGCAAGCCGCCGAACATGGCCATCTTCTCCAAAGCGACGTTCTCGATCCCGCTGATCGGCGCCGACCAGGCGCACCTCGACCCGCTGCTCGGACCGTTCGTTCCCTTCCTCGCCGCGAACAAGACGGTGGCGTTCATGGACCAGGAATGGCCCAACGCGAAGATCCAGCCCGCCCACTTCGCCGGGATCCAGGAGCTCGTCGCGGGCAAGACCGACGTCCCAGGTCTGCTGCATTCGCTTGACGAGGCGTACACGCAGAAGTGAGCCGATGAGCGCGACGCACGCTCGGCCGGAGGTGGCGAGCGCGGCCGGAGGCCGGACGCGGCGCGGTCGCCCTCGCGCCTCCCCGGTCGGTGCGCCGGGGCTGTGGTTCGCGGCGCCGGCGCTGGCCGTCTACGGCCTGATCGTGATCTATCCGAGCCTGTCCGGCGCGTATTACGCGTTCACGGACTGGACCGGCATCGGGGCGTCGCACTGGATCGGCCTCGAGAACTTCAAGGCGCTGTTCCGCGACGACCAGTCGTTCGGGGCGCTGGTGAACACGATCAAGCTGACGATCTTCGTCGTCGTCGTGCAGAACGCAATCGGGCTCGCGCTCGCGCTCGGCGTGCACTCGCGTATCAAGAGCCGCTACGTCCTGCGCACCGTCTTCTTCGCCCCGGCGGTGCTCAGCCCGGTGGTCATCGCGTTCCTATGGAAGTACATGCTCAATCCCGACCCGGACGCCGGGATCAACGCGGTGCTCGGCTTCTTCGGCCTCGACGCCCTGCAGCAGGACTGGCTCGGCGATCCGAGCGTCGCGCTGTGGGCGATCGGCATCACCGTCGTGTGGCAGTTCACCGGCTACTCGATGGTCATCTTCCTCGCGGCGCTGCAGGGGATCCCGCAGGAGCTCGAGGAGGCGGCGGCGCTCGACGGCGCGGGCCGCCTCCAGCGGTTCCGGCACGTCGTCCTGCCGCTGCTCGCGCCCGCGCTGACGATCAACTTGACGCTGTCGACGATCGGCGGGCTCAAGCTCTTCGACCAGGTCTTCGCGATCACCGGCGGCGGACCGGGCTACTCGACCGAGACACTGTCCACGCTGATCTACAAGCAGGCCTTCGTGTTCGGCCAATACGGCTACAGCACCGCCGTCGCGCTGGTCCTGGCGATCCTCGTCGCCGCGCTGGCGCTGATCCAGATTCGCTTCCTGCAGAGCCGGGAGGTGACGTACTGATGTTCCGCTACCGGCCCCGCACCTTCGCCCTGGAGCTGCTGATGATCGGCGTCGCGCTCCTGTTCGTCTATCCCGTCTATGTGCTCGTGAACCTGAGCTTGAAGACCCCGCACGAGATCTCGCAGGCGAGCCTCTCCCTGCCCGCACACCTGCAGACGTCGAACTACTCGCAGGCATGGCAGGGGGCGCACTTGGGCGCGGCGATGCTCAACTCGACGATCATCACCGTCACGAGCCTCCTGTGCCTGATCTGCGTCGGCTCGACCGCCGCGTACTACCTGGCGCGGACCAGGACGAGGCTGAGCTACGGGCTGTTCATCGCGTTCCTGCTCGGGATCGTCCTGCCGTTCCAGCTCGCGCTCGTCCCGCTCTACAAGTTCATGAAGGACACCGGGCTGCTCGGGTCCTACACGTCGATGGTGTTGTTCTACACCGGCCTGCAGGTGCCGTTCACGATCTTCCTCTACACCGGCTTCCTGCGCGCGCTGCCGCGCGAGTACGGCGAGGCGGCGCTCGTCGACGGCGCGTCGCACTGGCAGAGCTTCACGCGGATCACGTTCCCGCTGCTGCGCCCGATCACGGGCACCGTGATCATCCTCAACGGCGTCTTCGTCTGGAACGACTTCCTGACCCCGCTGGTCTATCTCGGCGGGACGCCGAACGAGACGTTGCCGGTCGTCGTCTACCAGTTCGTCGGACAGTTCGTCTCGAACTGGGGCCTGATCTTCGCCGCGGTCGTCGTGGCGTCACTCCCGATCCTGATCGCCTTCCTGGTGCTCCAGCGGTACGTGATCAGGGGCTTCGCAAGCGGATTGAAGGGCTGATTCATGCGTGCTGTCGCGTTGCGGTGTGAGCATCGAGAGGACGTCCCGTGCATCGACGATCCGGCTCCGAGGCTGAGCTGGGCGCTGGAGGGCGGGACGTTCCAGACCGCCTACCGGATTCGCGTCGGCGCGTGCGTGGGACAGCGGGAGGATCGAGTCCTCGCGCAGCATCGACGTCGTCTACGCCGGACCGCCGTTGCCGCCCGCGACCGAGCTGCAGTGGACGGTCGAGGTGTGGGAGGGGGAGACGTCGGAGGTCAGCGAGCCGGCGCGCTTCCGGACCGCGCTCGCCGACTGGGAGGCCCAGTGGATCGGCCGCGACCGGTTGGGCGATCCGCCGGCCTCGGTGCCTGGAACCGAGGAGGAGTCCGACGACGGCGACGCGATGGTGCGCCGGCTGCCGGCGTGTCCGTACCTTCGCCGTGCGTTCGCGATCGGGCGGCCGGTGCGCCGGGCCACGCTGTACGCCACGGCCCGCGGCCTGCTCGAGCTCGAGCTCAACGGCGCCCGCGTCGGCGACGCCGTCCTGGCGCCCGGCTGGACGGACTACGACCGCCGGATCGAGTACGCCGTCCACGACGTCGCGGACCTGCTGCGCACAGGGTCCAACGTGCTCGGGGCGATCCTCGGCGACGGGTGGTACTCGGGCATGGTCGGATTCGAGATGCGGCGCGCGGGGAACCACTATGGCCGCGATCCGCAACTGCTGTGCGAGCTGCACCTCGAGTACTCCGACGGCGGGCGGGAGGTGATCGCGTCCGACTCCGACTGGCGCGCCGCGACCGGGCCGCTCGTGTACTCCGATCTGCTCATGGGTGAGCGCTACGACGCTCGTCGCGAGCTCGGCGCCTGGTCGGAGCCCGGATACGACGAGGCGAGCTGGCAACCTGTGGCGGTCGAGCCTCGCGACGGCGTGCGGCTGGTTCCGGAGCGAGCGCAGCCGATCCGCGTCGTCGAGGAGCTCCGCCCGGTCTCGGTCACGCGCCGTGCGCCCGGAGTGCACGTCTTCGACCTCGGTCAGAACATGGTCGGCTGGGCGCGGCTGGCGGTCGCCGGAGAGCGCGGCGCACGCGTGCGCATGCGGTTCGCGGAGGCGCTCGAGCCTGACGGCTCACTCCACCTCGACAATCTCCGCAGCGCCCGCCAGCTCGACACCTACGTGCTCAAGGGCGGCGGGCCGGAGCGCTACGAGCCGCGGTTCACGTTCCACGGCTTCCGCTACGTCGAGGTTACAGGCCTCCCGGACGATCCGGGGCTCGACGCGCTCACCGGCTGCGTCGTGCACTCCGACACGCCTCGTAGCGGCTGGTTCGAATGCTCGAGCGAGCTGGTCAACCAGCTCTGGCGCAACATCGACTGGGGGCAGCGCGGGAACTTCGTCTCGATCCCGACCGACTGCCCGCAGCGCGACGAGCGGCTCGGGTGGCTGGCCGACGCCCAGGTCTTCCTCCCGACGGCATCGCTCAACATGGACGTGGCCGCGTTCATCACGAAGTGGGGCGACGACATCCTCGACGCCCAGCTGCCGAGCGGCGCGTACTCCGACGTCGCGCCCAGACTCGTGCGTCGAGCGCGAAGGCGCGCCCGCCTGGGCCGACGCGGGCATCATCGTCCCGTGGCAACTGTGGCGCCGCTACGGAGATCGGCGGCGTGCTCGAGCGCCATTGGGATGCGATGGAGCGCTACATGGAGCACCTCCTGCGCCACAACCCGGATCTCCTCTGGACGGCGCGTCGCGGCAACGACTACGGCGACTGGCTGTCGGTCGGCGCGGACACGCCGCGCGACGTGCTCGCGTCCGCCTACTGGGCCTTCGACGCGGCGCTGATGGTCGAGATCGCGGGCACGCTCGGACACGTCGACCGCGTCGAGCACTACGAGCGCCTGCGGGCCGGCATCGTCGCCGCGTTCAATCGCGCGTACGTCGGCGACGACGCGTACATCGAAGGCGACACGCAGACCGTCTACCTGCTGGCGCTCCACATGAACCTGCTGCCGGACGACCTGCGACCGCTCGCCGCGGCACGGCTCGTCGAGAACATCCGGCGACACGACGGTCACCTGACGACCGGCTTCGTCGGCGTGGGTCTGCTCTGCCCGGTCCTGAGCGATCTCGGGTACAGCGACGTCGCGCACCGGCTGCTGCTCAACGACACCTTCCCGTCCTGGGGCTACTCGATCCGCCACGGCGCGACGACGATCTGGGAGCGCTGGGACGGCTGGACCGAGGAGAGCGGGTTCCAGACGCCGACGATGAACTCGCTCAACCACTACTCGCTCGGGTCGGTCGGCGAGTGGCTCTACGAGCACGTGGCAGGCATCCGGGCCGCCCGGCCAGGCTACGAGCATGTGGAGATCGCGCCGGAGCCCGGCGGTCTCGCGTGGGCGCGGGCGTCGTACCAGTCCGTGCGCGGCCCGATCGCGAGCGAGTGGTCGCAGGACGACGGCGTCTTCCGGCTTGAGGTCGAGATCCCGGCCAACGTGACCGCGACTGTGGTGATGCCGGATGGCGAGTCACATGACATCGGTCCCGGCCGGCACTCGTTCTCCAGCGCCGGGGCCTGGACCCACGCGTAGGTCAGAGGTCGAGCTCGTTCGCCCGGGCACGCGCACGGAGCTCCGCGCGCGAGCGAACGCCCATCTTCGTGTAGATGTTGCTCAAGTGGAACTCGACGGTCTTCGTGCTGAGCATCAGCTCCGCCGATACCTCGCGGTTGGTCATCCCTGAGACGACGAGTCGCGTGACGGCCAGCTCCTGCGGAGTCAAGGCCGTGTAATCGCGCGACTTGCGGGCCGAGGGCGCGAGTCCGCAGGCGGCGAGCTCCTTCTCGCAGCGCGCGAGCGCCGGTCCCGCGCCGAGATCGGCGAGCCGCCCGCGAGCGGTCACGAGCATCGCCGCCGCTGCTCGCCGCTCGCCGCCGCGCCGGAGCAGCTGCCCGTGCGCGAGCTCGATCAGCGCCAGTTCGTACGGCATGCCGAGCGGCTCCACCAGCTCCCGCGCCTGCGTGAACGCGTCCCCGGCGGGACCGGGGCGGCGCCGGGCGATCTCGAGCTTGCCGCGGGCATGGGCGAGCCGCGCGGCCAGCAGCTCGCTCGACCGTCGTTCCGCGAGCTCTTCGGCTACCTCGAGGAACTCCTCGGCGTCATCGAGCAGTCCGGCGTCGACCAAGGCGTGCGCCTTCAAGTGATGCCACGGCAGGAACGCGGGATCGTCGACTCCTTCACCGCGCGGCATGCGTTCGAGCGGCTCGAGCGCGGCGAGCACCTCGTCCGGCCGCTCCTGAGCCGCCGCCACGCCGGCCACGGCGATCGCTCGGGCGGCGATATGGCGCTCGAAGGTCGGCTCGTCCCCTCGGATCGCATCGAGGTGGCCCTCGGCGACCTGCCATTCCCCCCGCGCGCACGGGACGTAGGAGGCAGACCAATGCGCCTGGGCCATGATCCAGTGATCGTCGGACTCGAGCGCGAGCGCGATCGCTCGCTGCGCCGAGACCACGGCCGCGTCCCAGTCGCCGGCCGCGTATTCCACCCGGGTCAACCCCGACAGCGAGAGCGCGGCGACCACGAGTAGGCCCTCTTCCAGGCTCTCCCTCTCCGCCGTCACGAAGGCTGCGCGCGCGGCGCGAAGATCCCCGTCGGCGAGCAGGAGGAAGCCCTGCAACGTGAGCAGGACGAATCCGGCCCCTGGACGGGGCGCGTCGGGATGATCGAGCCAGCGATCGAGCGCCGCATGCGCGTCACCGCGACGGCCGACGAAACTGAGACCGAGGGCGAGCGACGGCGCGCACAGTAGGCCGGTCGTGAGGTCATCCGGCGCGAAGGCCTGCGCCCGCCCGGCCCATTCGATCGCCTCGCTCCCGCGCAGGCGAGACGTTGCCAGGAACGCACTGCGCTGTGCGATGGTGGCCGCCAACGCGTCGTCGTTGGAGAGGTCGCGTCGATCCCACGCGCGCGTCAAGAGGCGTTGCGCGGTTTCGAGGTCGCCCGCGAAGATCGCGAGATACGCCAGCACGCTGTCGCGGCGCGGACCCTCGGCGAAGCTCGTGGTTCGCTCGGCCAGGCGACGCGCCGACGCGCCGTCGCCCGAGTACATCATCGCGTCGATCGCTTCGAGCGCCAGCCGTTCGCGATCGTCCGGAACCGGGCTCAGCCGGCTCGCGGCGAGCAGGTGCGACACCGCGGCTGCCCACGCGCCGCGCGCCATCTTCGCGTGCGCGAGCCGCTCGAGTTCGCCGAGGAGCGCCTCGTTCACGACGGTGGCCGCCTCTACGCGATGCCGGATGGCCGCTCCCGGATCGTCGACGACTTCGGCGGCCGCGACGTTGAGCTCGGATCGCCGGGCGTGGGAGAGCGCTTCGTAGATCGCGCTTCGGGCCAACGGGTGCGAGAACTCGACGAACGCACCGAGCTGGCGATCGTCGAGGCGGAGGAGCCCGCTCTCGGTCGCATCGTCGAGTGTCTCGAGCGGATGGTCGACCTGGGCAAGCTCGGTCGCGGCCCACAGGGGCGAGCGCACCCCGAGCACCGCGGCCGCCTCGATGAGGCGCACGGCCGCCGGGTCGAGGCGGCTGAGCCGCTCGAGGACGAGTTGCGCGTAGGAGCGGGGCGCCGGCAGCGGACGGTGCTCGTGCTGCCATGTCTCGTCGTGCGGCAGCTCCCGCAGGACTGCCCGGGTGTGCAGCGGGCTGCCGCGCGTGTGCTCGCACAGTCGTCGCGCGGCCTCGGGGCTCATGATCACACCGAGCTCGCCTCCGAGCACAGAGACCTGGTCGGCCGTTAGAGGCCCGACCCGTAGCCACCCTCCGGTTCCGTCCGTGGCGAGCTTCAGCCATCCTTCCTGGAGCACTTCGTCTCCGGAATCGCGGACCACCAGCAGCACGAGGACCGGACTCGTCCCGAGGCGGCGAGCCGCGAACAGCAGTGCCCGCAGCGAGTCCGAGTCGACGAGGTGGGCGTCGTCCACGACGACGACCGAGGCGGTCTGGCCGCCACCACCGGTCATGAGCTCGAGCAGCTCCATGCCCACGCGGACGTGCTGGCCGTTGCCGAGCACATCCGCAGCAGGTCCTTCGGCGGCGGCTCTAAGCAGCTGATCCGCCATCGCGAATCGTACGTGCGTCTCTGATTCATCGCCGCGGGCGCGGATCAGCCGGACGCCGTCGAGCTCATGCAGGAAACGCTCGACGAGCGTCGTCTTCCCAATCCCGCCTTCGCCTTCGATCACGACCGTCTGGGAGTGGTGGTCCGACGCTCTGTCCATCGCGCCGCGCAGAAATGCCAGCTCGGCGTCGCGGCCGACGAACACCGATGTCGATGTGTCGTCCACTAGATCACCGCCGGCTGTCGAGTTCGGTGCAACGCGACCAGTTCTCCTCCGTGTTCCCGCGAAGCAGAACACGATCGATCATTTGTATCCTACGCCACTTCGCTGTCTTTGTGCACCCGTCGTGCTCGCTAGGGTGATCGATTTCTTCGCACCCGGGGAACTCCCTGGCCGAGCATGAGCGACGTTGAGCACCGTACGCTCTGGCCGTGGCAGGCGCGAGGAAGCTGGGAATGGCGGTGCAGCTCTACACGCTCCGCGATCACATCGGCGATGACCTCCACGGCACGCTGATGGCGTTGGTCGGCGTAGGAGCGGAGGAGGTCGAGCTCGCCGGGCTGTACGGGCTCGACGCCGGCGAGCTGCGACGCATACTCGACTCCGCGGGCCTCAGCGCGGTCTCGGCCCACGTGCCACTCGTGCGGCTCGAGCAGGAGCGAGAGCGCGTGCTGGAGGAGGCGAGCGTAGTCGGTGCCGGCACGCTGGTCGTGCCGTCGGTCCCGCGACCGTCGAACGGCGTGGAGGCCGACGCACTCGTCACGCGTCTCGTGGAGGTGGCGGCGGCCGTGACCGAGGCCGGGTTCGCCGCCGCGTACCACAACCACGACTTCGAGTTCCAAGCGCTCGCCGGTGGTTCGGACCTGTGGAGCCGCATCCTCACCACGGACCTGAGTCTCGAGCCCGACGTGGGCTGGCTGCGGGTCGCCGGCCGCGATCCCGCCGCGACCCTGAGCGAGCTGTGTGGACGTTGCGCGTTGGTTCACGCGAAGGACGTGCGCCAGAGGACGGACGGCGGGTGGGACGACGTTCCGGTCGGAACCGGCGAATTGGACTGGCCGGCGATCGTGTCAGCTGCGATCGCGGCGGGAGCGAGCCGGCTCGTCGTCGAGCTGGATCATCCGAGCGCGGACCCGATCGACGACGTGGCGCGCTCGCTCGAGACGTTGCGGGCTGTGCTGGCCGGATGAGCTCGCTCGGCGTCGGGCTGGTCGGCTGCGGCGCCATCAGCTCTGCCTATCTCGCCAACGGCTCACGTCTCGACGCGGTTCGCTTCGTGGCCTGCGCCGACGTCTACGCCGCGCGCGCGGAGCTCGTGGCTCACGAGCACGGCCTCGACGCCTGCAGCCCTGAGGCCTTGCTCCGGCATCCCGAGGTGGAGGTCGTCCTGTGCCTCACGCCACCGGACTCGCACGCCCAGATCGCCGCTGAGGCGATCGCGGCGGGCCTTCACGTCTACACGGAGAAGCCGTTGGCGACGAGCGTCGACGACGCGCGGCAGGTGCTCGCAGCCGCAGACGACGCCGGGCTGCTGGTGGGGTGCGCTCCCGACACGTTCCTCGGCGCCGGCATCCAGACGGTCCGAGCCGCGATCGAGGCGGGCGCGATCGGGACGCCGGCGACGGCGGAGTTTCGCCTCCTTGCACGGCCGCCGGAGCGCTGGCATCCGTCGCCCGGCTTTCTGTATCGCGAGCTGGCCGGCCCGCTCATGGATCTCGGACCGTATGGAGTGACGGCCGCGGTCGAGTTGCTCGGCCCGATCCGCCGCGTCGCCGCACTCGCGGCGCGTGCGCGCGACACGGGCGTGATCGCCGGCGGCCCACGCGCCGGCCAGCGCTTCCCGATCGCGGAGCCGACGCGTGTCAGCGCCGTGCTCGAACACGACGCAGGCGTCCTCAGCACGTTGACCACGACGTTCGACGCGAGCGCGCCCGCGCGTCACGGGGTCGAGGTCCACGGGAGTGACGGGACGCTGCTCGGCGGCGATCCGAACGGGTTCGACGGGCCGGTCATCCTGGCTCGCCACGGTACGCCCGACGAAGAGCTCCCGCTCATCTCCCAATGGCGGGACAACGCCCGCGGGCTCGGCCTCGAAGATCTGTGTCGTGCGGTCAGCGACGGCACGTCTCATCGCGCGGACGGCCGGCGCGGGCTGCATGTCGTGGAGGTGCTTCTCGGCATTCGGCGTTCCGCGCTCGAGCGCACCGCGGTCGACGTCTCGGGATGACAGGG
The DNA here is from genome assembly GCA_963736505.1 of uncultured Solirubrobacteraceae bacterium. GTDB lineage: Bacteria > Actinomycetota > Thermoleophilia > Solirubrobacterales > Solirubrobacteraceae > Solirubrobacter. Next base: position 10,793 of record CAVTOZ010000008.1, on the reverse strand, counting down.
GGCTACGCGCGGCGTTGACGACGAACGTCGGCGTCGACGGCGCTCACCGCGAGTCCTTGGTCGCGCAGCAGCGCGATTTCCGCGCGCGCGAGGCCGGTGGCGAAGGCCAGTGTGAGCTGGTCGAGCGACCCGATCGCGTGGTTCCCCTTCGCCACGAGGTTTGACTCGTTCACGAGGAGAACCGACTCGGACGCCTGATCGAGCATGGCCCGCTTGACCGCAGCCTCCTGCTCGTCCGCTTCAGCGAGCTCCCCGTTGCGCGTCACGGCGGCGGACATGAACAGACGATCGGCGTAGTGCTCCCGGATCATCTGAACCGATGACGTCCCGGCGAACGAGGAAGTGGGGCGCCGGAACGCACCGCCAATCGCGTGGAACTCCAGCCTGCGGTCGTCGCACGCGACGAGCGCCAGCATCACGGGCACGCTGTTGGTGATCACGCGCACGGTCACCGACTGCGTGGCGATCCGCTGGGCCACGAGGAGCGCGATCGGCGACGAATCCAGGAAAATCGTCTCCCCGTCATGCACCAGCCTCGCCGCCATGGCGGCGAGGTGCGTCGCGGCTCCGCCCCCGGCGGTGGAGCGGTGGACGAACGGGCGCGACGCAGTCGGATCAGGAAGCACCGCTCCGCCATGCGTGCGGTTCAGCGAGCCTCTTCGCTCCAGCGTCAAGAGGTCACGTCGAACCGTCATCGACGAGACCCCGAGACGAGACTGCAACTCGCTCGTGGTGACAGCGCCGCGTTCGAGCAGGTACTCGCGGATCAGCTCGCGCCGTGCCTTGCCGTGCTGTGGCTCGCCGTCACCCGTCGCCATGACTGCCTCCTATCGCAGCGCTCCGAATCGATGCTTGTCCCGCTTGCGCTGCGGGCCCCTACGGATGCGGCGCGACTCTATGGCCAAGGATTCGGCTTCGCGCCCGGGGAATTCCCTAGCGAATGAGACAACGCCCACGGATCTGGCTTTGCAAGCCCGTGCGGGTCCTCACGTGGCGGTCGCGAGTCACTGACGCATCGTGGTCGATTGCGGTCCGTAGGGATCGATTCGCCCACAAGGCGATATGAGTCGAACGGCGTCGCCAAGAGCCGATAGCGGTTGTCGTTGCTCGGGTAGCCCACGCGGGAGACCTCGTTGAGGAGAGATCAGTGGCTTCTTCAGGCGTGTCCAGGGATCAGTGGCGCAAGACCGCGCTGGCGGCGATGGCGAACTACATCGACGCCGGGTCGATCGTGGCCGGCGCGGTGGCGCTGCCGCTGTGGGCGAAGCAGTTCGGATTCGGCTCGGACTTCGTCTCGCTGCTTGGAGCGATGAGCTCCAACGCGATCTCGGCCGGCATCGGCGCGCTCGTCGGCGGCCGGATCTGCGATCGCTACGGGCGCAAGCGGATCTACCAGTACGACCTGCTGCTGTACGCGTTCGGCGCGCTGTGGATCGTGTTCGCGCAGGCGCCGTGGATGCTGCTGTTCGGGTACTTCGTGGTCGGGCTCACGGTGGGTGCCGACGTTCCCGCGTCGTGGACGCTGATCACCGAGACGGCGCCGGCGAAGGCGCGCGGAAGGGTGGCGGGGCTCGCGCAGGTGCTGTGGTACGCGGGCGCGCTCGCGCCGCTGGCGCTGGGGATCGCGCTGCTCGGTCTCGGGGACCTGATGCCGCGGCTGTTGTTCGCGCAGCTGTTCGTCGTGGCGATCGTGACTTGGGCGCTGCGGCAGGGGATGGTCGAGTCGCCGCTGTGGGCGCAGGCGCAGAAGAGGGGCGACGCGGCAGCGGGTGCGCTGCGGGAGCTGTTCCGCGCGCGGCACGTGCGCGCGCTGGCGTTCCTGATCGTGATGTACGGCGTCTGGAACCTGGTCGCGGGCACGTACGGCTTCTTCTTCCCGTACATCCTCGACGCGGTCGGCTCGACGTCGGACCGTGCCGGCTATGCGCTGCAGGCGATCTGGTTCGCGTCGACGGCGATCGCGGTCGGCACGCTGTACATGCCGTTGATCGATCGCGTGGGAGGACGGCGGCTGCTGGTGTGGGCGACGCTGCTGCAGGTCGCCGGCTTCGTGCCGTTCGTGTTCTTCCACGTCACGTTCGGGACCGCGCTCATCAACGTGCTGCTGTTCGGGGTGGGCGCCGGGATCGGGCAGCAGTCGCTGTTCCAGCTGTGGAGCGGCGAGCTGTTCCCGACGCTGCTGCGCTCGACGGCGCAGGGCTTCATGTTCGGCGTCGTCCGGATCGCGCTCGGCGGCTGGAGCCTGCTGCTGCCGACCGTGCAGCAGGCGGGCTTCCGCACGCTCGCGATCGTGCTCGCGCTGATGCTGATCGTCTCCGGGATCGTCGGCATCATCTTCGCTCCGACTACACGTGGGCGCGACCTCGACGACACGACCACCGAGAGCCGGCGGTTCCGCCGCGAGGAGCCCGCGCCGGAGCCTGCCGCAACCTAGGCCCGGCGGCCGCGGGCGCTGGACCGGACCCCGATCCCGCGTGCGAACACACGGGCGCTAGCGCCGGCGAGCCGTCGCGTTCGAGCGTGACCTCGTTCCCGGCTGTGCCGGCCGCCGGCGCAGACGGTTCTGCTCTTCACTCGCTGCGGGGCGCGGCCCGTTCAGCTTCAGGCCTGCGGTCGCCACGCCGAAACGACGCGGGTGAACCGGGACTGGTGCGGCTGGGGGCCGGGCGGTCTCGCGCGTCACGTTCGCGCAGCGCGGCTGCGAGTGTCCTGTCGTCGGCTCGAAGAGCAGACGTCTGCCGCGGGACGAGGGGGCAGATTCGGCGACAGATCGGAGCGCAGTGAAACTGAGACCGACTCAACGGCTCTGAGGGCCCGAACGGGACCTGGATCGGCGGGATTTGCCGGGTCGTGGTCCGGGCGGGTTGGCGCGATCACGCGTCGAGACCCGACGCGACCGGGAAGGCGAGGACGGCGGTGCACGGCGGCACGAGGTTGCTGCTGCCGTAGCACGGCGACACCCAGGAGACGTGGATGTGGGCGGGGCAGCCTGCGCCGCAGGTGCGCGGTGAACCGTGGCCGGGGTAGCCGTCGTAGCCGACGAACTGGATCGCGGGGGCGAGTGGGCAGACGGGCCGGCTGCCGGACGCGGCGCAGGCCGGTGTCCAGCCGAGGTCGTCGGCGAGCGCGCCGGCGGAGGCGTCCCAGTCGGCCTGGGTGGTGCCGTCGGCGGGGATGAGGTCGACGGCCGTGCCGTCGCCGTGAGTGTGGTGGCCGGCCTCGCGCGCGGCGCTGACGCGCAGGTGGTAGCGCCCCAGTATCCACAGGACGTCGTCGTAGAGCCGCGCGTCGACCGGCTCGACGCCGTGGCCAGGGGCCATCGCCCCCGTGGGGAGGGGCCGGTAGGCGCGCGGCTCGGTCAGCTGCTGCGCTCGCCGGAGATCGGCGTCGCCGACGGCGACGCCGAGATCGGCGCAGCCGGCGGCGAGCTCGGTCGCCTCGGCGTCGAGCTCGTCCTGGCTGATGCCCGCATAGGCGCCGGCGCGGGCGAGCACGTCGGCGACGTAGGCGGGGGAGTGGTTGTAGCCGAGGATCGCCTGGCGCAGGTCGCCGTGGGCGGCCTCGAGCAGAGCGTGCAGGTAGCGCGCCGCGGCCGGGATCGCGTCGGCGGGGTCATAGACGTCCAGGACGCCGTCGTGGTTGCCGTCGACGGCGTAGCGCGACCAGGTGGAGGGCGGGCCGTCGGTGAGGTTGAACTGCATCGGGCCGGCGCAGCAGCCGAAGCGGTTGACGCCGGAGTGCACGCCCGGGGCGTCCGAGCGGCCGTGGTCGGACTCGATCGACCCGATGGCGGCGAGCACGGACCATGGGATCGCGTAGGTCGTGGCCGCCTGTTGATAGAGGGTCACGTAGGACGCGGGGATGGTGTGATCGTCCGTGGCGGATGGGGGCGCGCCCGCGATTGTGCTGTCGGCGCAGCCCGAGCCCGACACGAGGCCCGTGAGGATGCTGGCGAATGAGGCCGCGCCGAGCAGCATCGTGACGACTAACGCCAGGCCCGCGCGCAACGCGACCGACGTGCCGAACAGCACTACCGGTCAGTCCCTCGAAGCCTCGGTCGCGTCGGCCGTCGAGGACTGCTTGGCGGGGTCAGCATGCGCGCGGAAGACGTGGCGCGGGGCGGGCGAACCCGAGAAGGCCATGCCCGCAGCTAGCCGCCGCGCGTCCCTACGCCTGCCGCCGCGGCGATTGCACCTCCCCTCGCCGGCCGGCCGGGGTTCGGGACTGCGGCATCCCACCTCCGCTCGGCCGCGACCCCCGGACTTGGCCCGGCGGTCCGTATCCGCGCGCATGCATCACCTGTCAGGGTGAGTGGTGCAGGGCAGACAGCTCTGCGGCGTCGCCGGGAGCTCGTGCTCCGTCCGCCCGGCGATCACGGCTCCGCGACGGAGCGAGAAAGCAGCCGATCAATGGCTTCCCTCATCAGCAGCGTCACCGCGCGCCTCAAGCGTGTGATGGGCCAACGCGCTCCCGCTCCCGCACCCGAGCCGGAACCCACTCCCGTGGTCGAGCCTGAGCCCGCGAAGCCTGAGCCCGTCGCCTGACGAGCCGGCACTCGAAGCTCGTGCGTCAGGAACTCGGGAGCTTCGAGATCGGACGCACGCCCGAAGTCGACGCGGCGGCGAGGACCGACCGCCGGATCGCGCAGGTCGTGACCGCATATTGAATGAGGGTCACGTAGGCGCCGGGGATGGTGTGATCGTCCGTGGCGGTTGGGGGCGCGCACGCGATTGTTCCGTCGGCGCCAGCCGGAGCCCGACAGAGGCCGCGCGAACGCCGCCGCGCCCGGACGGGAGGCTCACCAGGAGGCCGGCCGCGGCGTGCAGAGCCGAAGCGTCGAGCCCAGGCGTGAAGCCGCCGGAGCCGGGGCGAACGGCTTGAATCGGTGCGGCGATGGGGATCGGGTCGGGCAGCGAAGGCGGATTCGCGGTCGTCGATCGGGCGATCACGAGCGAATCTACCGGCGTGTGCGCGGCGCCCCGGCGGGCCGGAAGCACGCCCGGGAGCCCGCTAGGCTCGATCGCCTGTCGATCAGGGAGAACGATGTCTGACGTCCTTGACCGCGTGCGCGGAGAGATCCGCCAACGCGTCGAGCAGTCACGCGATGCGGTGCGCGAGTACGAGCAGCTCGAGGCTGCGCTCGCCGCGCTCGAAGGCATCCGCGCGACGTCGGCGGCCGCGCCGAGTGCCGCTTCCGCGGCAGCGGTGCCACCGGCGCGCCGATCGACCCCGGCGAAGGTACCCCGCGCACCGAGGAAGCGTGCGGCGCGCGGCGCCAACCGTGCCGCCCTGTTGCAGGCCGTCGCGGAGCGGCCGGGTGCGAGCGTCGGCGTGCTCGCGAGCGCGTCCGGGATCTCGCGCCCGACGCTCTACGCGCTGCTGGCGACGCTGACCGAACGCGGTGAACTGGTCAAGCGCGAACTCCCCGGCGGTGGCGCCGGCTACGCGCGGGCCGCGTCGGCCGGGGGCCAGGCCACAGCGCCCGGCGGTGGCGTTGAACGGGCTGCGGATGCTCCGACGGCCATGCCCGCAGGCGACGAGAGCCAGTAGTCCGCCGTACGCGTGAGCAGGGCTGCGGCGGGCGGACGTGCCCCGGCCACTGCATCTGTCGGCCTACTGACTCATCACTAACTCGTTGGCGAAAAGAGAAAGGACCGCGGGACCAGCGATCCTGACACCGAGCGCGGTCTCACCGCGGCATGCGGTTCGGCGTCGAGATCGTGTGGACCGAGCGTCGCTGGGCAGGATTCGATCTAGGCCCCGCTCCGCGGGGCCACGGGGACCGCTCCGAGGATGCGGGCGGCCGGGTCGACGAGAGCACGGACTGCCGTCAAGGCGCTGGTAGCCCGCTGCGTCGGCCGGACGCTGCTCTGCGTGGCGCGGTCGGTCTGGCGACGCCGGGCTACGTCGGCGGGCGCAGCCCCCAGTGCGGCTGCAAGGGCGGCAGATCCGTCGCGTCGGGGTTCGGTGGCAGTGGGGTCTGGTCGTCATCGTCGTCGCTACGGCGCCCGTATTGGTCCGGGATCGGTCCCCATCCCCAGTAGGGCAGGGGAAGGGCGGGGATGATCCCAAGGGCCTGCTGCGGGTCGATCCGGTCGGCGGCGACGGTGCACAGGTGCGTCCAGTCGTCGCCCATGTCGAAGATGTAGACCAACTGCTCGCCCGCGCTGAGGCGACTCAGCCGCGTGTCGCCGGCGAAGACGCCGCGCTCGGGCGGGTCGTCCCACCGGGTCGGACCGTAGATGCAGCTGCCGTCGGCGAGGTCGAACAGGTTCAGGTGGCTGCGATCCCAACGGGCGAACGCGGTGTCGATCGCGTCGGCGAGCTGCGCGAACGTGTGCGACCGCGCCGCCGCGAAGACCCGTCCCGGTCGCGGCCACAACCGCTCGCCGCGACCTTCGACGAGGTCCACCCGAATCGAGAGCCACGTGCGCGCCACCCGCACAGTCTCGCGATCTCGCTCGATGAATGGCACCCGGCCGATGTGCGCTTGGTGTCGGCCGCGACCTGTCCGCCGCCGTCCTCGTCTGCATGCGGATCGCCCTGTTCACGTGCCCGAGTCCGGCGGCACCCCTGTGAGCCGGATGCCGAGCGCGATCCATTTGTGGTCCGCTCCCCGGGCAACACTCGGAAACCACGGCGGCCCGCTGGCTGCGGTCGTCGACGGGCGGCGCGATCGCCGCGACGCCCCGGCGCGGCTCCATTTCGTCCATAGCGCAAGCGGCGACCGAGCGCCCGCGAAGTGCCCAGATTCCACAATCTAGGCACTTTGCTCGCTGTCGTCCAAGCGTCAGTTCTCTTCGCGCGCGCGCATTCGTGTGATTGCCTTGGGGCTTCCCCGGGCGGCAGCGGCGCGGCGCGTCACGCGAGTGCGGCGCGCAGCAGGGTGCTGGCGAATCCGCTGACGTGGTCGACCGAGTCGTCGTTCCAGGCGACCGCGAGCGTGAGGTTCTCGCGGGGCAGGTGCCAGAGTTCGGTGTGTGTGCCGGGACTGTGGCCGAGGTGCCCCCACAGGACGTGCCCGTCGAGCGTGTCCTTCATCGTTCCGAGGCCGTAGCCGCTGAGATCGGTGAACTCGTGGAAGTGGGTCATCTCGCGCAGCGAGGCGGCCGCGAGGACGTGGCCGCCGAACAGCGCGTGTCCCCAGAGCGCGAGTGATGGGACGTCTCCGGCCAGGCCCGCAGCGGTCGAGGCCAGGGTCGCCCAGACGCGTGAGGGCAAGAACCGGCTCCCGTCGTAGAGATCGACGGGGTGGTCGAACGCGCCCGGGTACACGTAGGGGTGCGCGAGCGGCCCGTGCGGCTTCTCGGCCGGCTGCACGACCAGACCGCGGCCGCCGGGCGCCGCGAGCACTATCCGGCGCATCGCCTCGGCCACCGGCTCGCCGGCGGCGCGGCCCTCGATGAGCCCGGCAAGCAGGAACCCGGCGTCGGAGTACTGGGCCCATGACGTCCGCGGCCCAGGTCGGGGCGTGGCGGCAAGGTACTGCTCCTGGGTCACGACCCGGCGCGGGTACCGGACGAGCCGCGCAAACCACGCAGGGCTGGGATCAGTGATCCCGGACGTGTGCCCCAGCAGGTCACGCACCGTGGCGTGCGGGTCGCCGCGCCACGCCGGATACCAGCGCAGAATCGGATCGTCGAGCGCCAATCGCCCTTGCTCGACCAGCCGCATCGCCAGCGCGGCGGTGGCCACCTTGGTGATGCTGGCGAACGAGAACGCGGTCGCAGTGGTCATCGCGCGCTTGGACGCGGTGTCCGCGTAGCCCGCGGCACCCTTCCACATGCTCCCGTCGGCGAACACGATCGCCGCCGACGCACCCGCTACGTCGGTATAGGCGACTTTTTCGTCCAAGCGCTTCTGGAGGGTGCGCGCCCGCGCGGCGGTGAGCGTCGACGCGGCCGGATGGCGTCGGGCGGCGCCGCCCCCGCCGCAGGCGCAGATGCACAGGCCGACAAGCGCGGCGGATCCCAACCCACCAAGCGTGTTCGTTGTCCGGCGCTCATGCGTCCCGAGCAACCGGCGTGGGCGTCGAGTGGCACCGCGTGCCCGCGCGGCGGACCTTTGGGCCGTGCGTATCAAGTTTTCGGGCGGCCTGACCCAGTCGCCGCGACGGGTAGCCGCCGGCGTCGGGAGGACGTCTCCAGCGTCGAGTTCCGGTGCACGGCGTGCATCTCGCAGTTGCCGACGCGCAGCTCGGCGCCCCTCTCGCCACGCACCTCGCTCGCGCTGCCGAAGCAACGAGGGGGCTCTCGTCAGGCGCTCCTCGGGCATGGTCCCGCCTCTCTTGTGCGCTGCCGCGCGTGTCGCACACGCAGTCGATACGAGCATCTCACACGATGCCCCACCGCGCAGGAAACCTCCCGTCGGACGGGGAACGGCGCCCGGCAAGCGCTTCTCCGGCCGAGCGCCTGCTCGGGAATTGCGGGCACAGTGACCGGGAAGAGGGACCGACCACCCTGATCGCCGAGCCGTCGACGGAGCCCAGTCGTGTCAGTTGCTCTGCTCCGATCGCGGTCGTCAGCGGTGAAGGAATACCGGGATTCCGTGTTCTTCAGTGATCGAGCCGTAGCGGGTCGGAAGCTCGGCGCGCACGATGATGTCGCCTGTTACGCGCCGATCGGCTCGCATAGCGCTCGTCGCGCGGCGTGGGAGGGCGAGCGCGACCACCCATCTGAGTCCCGGTCGTAGCGCTCGGGTACGAAGCTGGATCGCGTGCCGGGTGCGCCCGTTCGCGCGCCAGTGGAGATGCGCCGCCACGCGCACGTCCCCCGCACGTGCGCCGCGCGGCCGCGGAGACATGCCTGCGGCGTGTCGTCACTTCCCGGGAGCCATCGCTGCGACGTGTGGACGATGCCGTCGTTTCGCAACGCGGCCGTCACCCACGCTCCCGGAGCGTTGATCTCCGACCAGCGCCCCACCTCGGGAGCATCCAGCTCATAGGAATCGACATAGTCCAGCAACAGGCACCGGATTACGCGCGGCGCGCGGCGATGACATTGCCCGAGCTGCGTTCCTTCGGCTCCGCCTTCATCGCCGTCTCCCGCCTCGTAAGCGTGACGGAGCGGTGGGCGCGCCTCGCGCAGCGGAAGGACGCGCCGCGTGTCAACGTGGGCGACCGCCTCGGCGCCTCCGAGCGGCGTGCTCAGCTGGACCCGTACGGTGTACCGCCCGGGAGGCGGCGAATCCCCGAGCGCGAGCACGCCCGAGCTGCTGCGCGAGGGTGTGCCGCTGAACGTCATCCAACGCCAACTCGGCCACCGCAACCTCGGAGTCACCTCGATCTACCTTCAAGGGATCGATCCCGACGAGATCATCCAGACCGTGCATGCCCGCCGGAGACCGATGATCCCTGCCAGCGTCGGCCTCTCGCTGCAACGGACCAGCTGACTCCCGGACCGCGCTCGCGAATCGCGAAAGCGCTGCGTTCGTTCTCGGAACGTACTGAACCGGTGCTCTCGCCCTGTGGCTGTCGCGCAAACGAGGGCGCCGCGGTCGACGCCGCTGCTCCTGGGGGAACAGAACGCGGCTGCCCCTATCACCGCGAGCGGCGGGGCACGTCAACCCGAGTCGACACGCGGGTTAGTCAGTCGATCGCGGGTCCTGGACGTACTCGAACTGGAGGTCCAGTGTCAGATCGGGCTCGAAACGGATCTCGAGGGAGGCCTCGCGCGGTTTGGTCTCCTCGACCGCTTCTCGGAAGTCGTCGCGCGCGACGTAGAAGGTTGTCGGGGGGAACCGAGATCAAGAGCCGACGCCCAACGGTGTTGATCGCCAAGCGGTCTAGCTCGTCTTCAGCGATGACCAAGAAGCGTTCGCCGCCGTTTGGTCCGTACTCCAGCGTTTGTGAACTCCGTATCACCTGAAGCATCCGTCCGCTGGCGAGCGGCGCGCGTCCAGCCAACTGCCGCAGCCGCTCAGGAAGCTCGTTCCACGTCACCGCTCTCGCCATCAACACCAAAGTAGCTGCCGGCCGATCAATCGCCGCGGCCCTGGCGCCGCGGATGCGCAGGCCGCCCGCCCGAGCTTGTCGAGAGCGGACCTCGGCCTAACCCGGCGAGCATGGCACCCGCGCCGTCGGCCATGTCCTCCACCACGAGGACCCCACCGCGGACGCCGCCGAGGAGCTCACGCGCACACGGCGCTGGCTCACGATCGCCAGCGTCCTCTCTGTGCTCGGCGGCATCGTCGCCGTCGTGCTGCCGAACGTCGCGTCGGTCACCGCGATCTTCATCGGGTGCCTGCTCGTCTTCGCGAGCGCGCTCTACGTTGTCGACGCGTTCCCGACGCGCGACGGCGGCATCGCCCGGTGTGGCCCGACCGCGGCACCCCCGCGGCTGGCTGCTCGCGTAGTGGCCGGTTCTGCTCGCCCTCGGCCTGTTATCGCGTGGCCTGCGGGCTCGGGGACTGGGCGATCGGGCTGATCGTCGGCATCGACCTCGTGTTCTGGGGCGCGCAGATGATCGCCGCCGCCCAGAGCCTCCGGCCGGTGACCGCGCCGTGAACGTCGTGATCGCCGGCGGGCACGGCAAGGTCGCGCTGCGACTGACCCACCGGCTGCGCGACCGCGGCGACGCGGTGCGCTCGCTGGTCCGCAACCCGGCACACGCCGGGGAGGTCGAGGCGGCCGGCGGGCAACCCGTCGTCTGCGATCTCGAGCACGTGAGCGAGGACGAGCTGGCGCGCGCCATCGCGGGCTCCGACGCCGTCGTGTTCGCGGCGGGCGCCGGTCCGGGAAGCGGACCGGAGCGCAAGTGGACGGTGGACACGGCGGCGCGGTGAAGCTGATCGCC
>CAVTOZ010000007.1:0-544244 GCA_963736505.1 uncultured Solirubrobacteraceae bacterium | reverse complement strand
CACTCCGAAAACCCCGATGGCATCGGGGTTCTGGTCTCCGGAGTGGGCCGCGGATGCCCGAGATTTGGGTACCTAATCGGGCCGCGCGAGCCGACGACGACCATGCCGTGTCGTCGCCGCGGCGGAGGGTTCTCCTGCGAGAGCTGGACTCGACTCTTTCGTGGACGATCGCCGTCCGCGAAGAAGCCACCTTCGGGCGCGCGGCGGCGCACGAGCAACAGGCATCGCCGGAGCACTGCACCCGCAACCCCGTCTGCGATTCAGATCGCATGCGAGGCGCTGGCCGGAGTTAGCCCAATGCCGCCGCTTCGACGGAGGCCGAGGGCTCGATGTCCGGTAGGCGCATCATGCGCAACGAGTCAAAGAGCCCGAGGAGACCAGCGAGGAGCGGCACGAGCAGCGCCACCTGAAGGGCGAGGTTCGTCGCGTCGGTGTTGATGGAGAGGATCTCGTCGCTGACGGCTGGGGGCTCCTCGGCGAGCAGTTCGTCGAGCTGCGTGTTGCTCACAACCTGGGCGTCGTCTTCCAACGTTTGTGCGATCTGTTGCTGTTGCGTGGAGGGGATCACGGGGCTGGCGTTCGTCATGTTGGTGAACGCGAGCGAGAGGGTCGCGAGCAGGACGCCGCCGGCGACCGCCAGGCCGAACGACAGTCCGAACGATCCCGACGCCGAGTTGATCCCGGCCGCTTCGCTGATCCGCTCGTCATCGATTGGGGCGAGCGCGTAGTTGTTGAGCTGCGACACCAGCAGGCCGAGCCCCGCTCCGGCGATCACCAGCGGGATGAGGAGGTACCAGCCGGAGTCCGCGTCGGGCACGATCGGGATGATTAGTGCGAGGCCGAGCGTGCTCAGCGCGAACCCGGTCCGGATGATCTTGGCGGGGCGCCGGCCGCCGGCAATGCGCCCGGCGAGGATGGCGACGGCGAACATCGTCAGTGACAGTGGGGCGATCGACAGGCCCGTCTGCAGGGCGTCGTACTCGAGCTTGATCTGCAGGAAGATCGGCAGCGCGATCATCGCTCCACCGAGCGTGATGTTCTGCAGCATCTGGGCGGTGATCCCGAGCCTGAAGTGCGGCAGCGCGAACAGATCCGGATCAAGCAGCGTCACCTTGCCCTCGCGATGGCGCCGCACGAGCCAGCGAGACAGCGCCCACAGCGCGAGCGCGCCGAGCGCGATCAACAGCACGACGTAGTCACCGCCCTCCTGCCACACCAGGATGCCTAGCACCACGCCGCCCATCCCCACGACGGACAGGCCGGCCCCGACGGCGTCGATCTGGCGGTCTCCCGTATACGGGACGTCCTTGACGAGCCCGATCTGCGACAGCACGACCGCGATCACGACGACCTCCAGCAGAAACCCGACGCGCCAGGACAGGTAGGTCGTGACAAAGCCGCCGAGGAGCGGCCCAACCGCGGCGGCGATCGCGGCCGCCGCACCGACTAGCGCATAGGTCTTCTTCTGTGCCGCTCCCTCGAAGTTGCCATGGATCAGCGACTGCATCGCGGGCAGCAGCAGCGAGGCGCCGAGGCCACCGATGATCGCCCAGAAGACGATGATCGCCGTCAGGCTCTGAGCGAGCGTCATCGCCAGAGCGCCGATCGCATACGCCAGCAGACCCAACACGTACGCCCGCTTGCGCCCGAACAGATCGCCGACCTTGCTGCTGATCAGGATGAACGCAGCCGAGACCAGCGCCTCAAGCGCGATGGCGCTCTGAACAGAACTCACCGTCGTATCGAGATCCCTGACGACCGACGCGATCGACACGTTCATCAACGACGTGTCCACGACGAGCACGAACATTGCCGCAGCCAGCACAAGCGACAGCCGCGCGCTCCCCGCTTGCTCCGGCGGAGCGTCTATGGCACGTGCCCGATCACGAGCGGGTTCCAACCGTGGGTGCGCGAACGGACATGGCCCATCCGCGGCGAGTATCGCTGTTCGACGGCCTCAGCACCAGCAGCTTCCCGATCCGACTCGACGCCCGCCCGTGTTGCCGGTCGACGCGCTGCTGCAACTGCGCGAAGATCCATCGTCATCTTCGAGTCGGCATGTCCGACGTGGCTCATGACCCAAGGCACGTCGAAGCCGTTGGCGAGCAGCGCGATCGAGGGTTTCCGCTGCGCTACTGACCGGCACGGGCTGGCGACGCCTGCCGCGGCTCGGTGTCGACCGCATCGTCACGACCGACTCGCTCCCGAGCGCATGCCGCCGCGGCAGCGGTCTCGTCGAGGTCCTCGCGGCAGGGCAGCTCGCGCTCAGCGCCCTCGACATGTGTTCCGGTGCTGGCGACCTCGAGGCTGTCGCCGGCCGGTGACAGCTGCGGGAAAGCCACACGCGCGCACGGCTTCGACCCGATGTCCTCTGGTCGGCTTCGCAGGAATATGCAGACGAGATGTACGCCTCGACCACCCGTTACCACCGCGACACGCTCGCCATCGACGTGCGTCCCGGCGAATCCCACAGCGCCGCTTGGATGGCCATGACCGGCGTGGCACCCCCGCCTCGCCGTCACTGCCACCGCGACCCGGAGAGCGTCGCCGGGGGCGCCCGGCGTGCCGGCGCCTGCACGGCTCGCGCGGCGGGGACGGAGCGGCATCGTCGTCGTGTGGACGTCCTCCCGCATTGAACGTGGCCAGCAGTTCCGCATCGCGACGTGTCCGAAGTGCTCACCGATATCGAAGACGATGCTCGGCGAGCAGAACATGCGGTCTTGCAGGACTTATGCGACTACTCGACCTCGTCGGCTGCGTTCCTGAAAATCGTGGTGTCCCCGGTTCGAGTCCGGGTCTCGCCACTGCGAAAGGCCTGGAAATAGGCGGTTGGGCGTAGGTCTCTCCACACGCCTGATCGGCCCAGACCCTCCCGTCTGCCTTTTCCTGCCTTTTCAGCGCCGTTTCGGACCGGCAAACTGCCGGTGCGGGTCGCAGATCGGGCATCATCGAGTCGCCAAGTCGTGCTCGATCCCGTCGACATCCGACGACGCATCGAGCGGCTCATAGAGCGTGTCAACCGCCGGGACGACTACGGCCAGTTGCTTGCGAGCGGCCAGGTGGTCCACAGCGCCGATGAGGTCATGGACGTCGATGCGTGGCGCGCCCAGATCCGACGCCAGGCGCGCGCTGACAAGATCAAGGTACGCACGGGCTTCAACGACGGGCTCGTCTGGGCGCTGCGCCGCCGCCCCGATCCTGCAACATCTGTGCGCGACATCCAGCGCTACCGCGACCTGCTCGCGCGCGCCGTGCCGTTGGCGGTCGACCTCGGCCACGAGCCGACGCTCACCCTGTGGGACGGCGAGGAGGTGCTCTGCGCCTGCGATCGCTGCAGCGCGCGGGGCTACGGTGACGTCGTCGACGACGTTATGGGCGGCGCGCTGTTCGAGGATGAGTGCCCCAACGAGGCGCCACCGAAGATCACCGCGCTCACGATGACCTACGTGCCCAGCTCGCGCAGGCCATCCGACAGGCCAGGCGGTCAGGTCGGGATGTGACACGCGGCTGAGCGTCGGTGGCTCGGGCTTGCCAGGCACTCCGCCTCTCGTTCGCGCGGCCTGGATCAGCGGCGCGGTCGGCGACCAGGCGCAGAGGGAAGTGCACGCCGCGACCTCCTACTGGCGACGAGCGGGTGTGTCCAGGCGCGCGGGTCGAGGCCCGCTTTCGTGCTCGGGCGGCGGAGCTTGGGGTAGCGCCTCTCGTCGTGTGCGTTCGCTGGCTTGCTGAGCAGCGGTTGAGGTTCATGCGTCTCGGCGTCGGAGCAGGATGGCTGCGACGAGGAGTGACGCGCCTGCCCATGCGGCTAGCACGCCGAGTCCGGTCCAGGGGGCGATGGGCAGGTTGGGCAGGTTGGTGGTGGCTTGGATTGCGAGACCGGCCGTCATGGGGGCGACCTGCTGGATGTGGCGACGGAGGGGATCGGAGACGGCTTGGGCGAGGAGCGGGGGCAGGTAGAGCAGCGCGAGGACGGCACCGATCGACACAGCGGTGTCGCGGATTGCGGTGGCGACGCCGATGGCGAGCAGGGCGATCAGGACGAGGTAGAGGACGCTGCCGGCCGCGGCGCGCAGAGTGGGGCCGTGCGCGATCGACACAAGCTGGTAGCCGTGGGAGGGGTCGAGGCCGGTACCGGGGATCAGGAGCCTTCCGGCGAGCAGGCAGCCGGCGACGGCGAGCACGCCGACTGCGAGGGTGAGGCCGACTAGGTTGGCTGCCTTCGCTGCGAGCAGGAGGACCCGGCGGGGCATGGCGACGAGGGTGGTGCGGATCATGCCGGTGCCGTACTCCTCGGAGATGGCCAGCACCGCGAGCACGGCGATGACGGCTTGGCCGAGGTCGATGCCGGCGAGCGCGAGCTTGGTGGGGTCGCCGCCGCTGTGGGGCGACTGGTGGGTGCTGGCTGCGATCGCGGCGCTAATGCCGATGGTGAGGGCGAGCGTGCCCGTGAGTAGCCAGGCGGTGCTGGTGAGCGTGCGCAGCTTGGTCCACTCGGCGTAGAACGCGTCCGTCATGCGTCTCTCCGGGCGAGGAGGAACCGTGCCGCGGCGAGGGCGACGGCGGTGTATGCGGCGAGCACGAGCAGGCCGGCCCACGGTGGGAGCGGGTAGTAGTCGTTGCCGATGCTGTAGGGGGCGGCGACCAGCGGGGATCGGGGCAGCACGCCGAGGACGGACAGGCCGGCGGCCGGGGTAAGCCGGAATAGCCAGGTCGCGATGCTGCTGGAGCTGTAGCTGCTGATGATGTAGGGCAAGACGACCACGACGATGCCGGCGGTGATGGCCCCTGCGCTGCGTCGCAGGATGGTGCCCACCGCGAGTACGGCGACCGCGCTGAGGGCGAGCAGCGCGCCGCCGCCGGCGATGACCTGAACTTTGGTGAGGGTGCTGGCGGGGTAGACGTAGTTCCCGTTGCCGTTGAGCACGTGCAAGCCGAGGGGGATGCCGATAGCCGCGGCAACGGCGCCAACGACGAAGGCGACGGCGGCGATGACGATCGCCTTGGCCGCCAGCACCGCACTGCGCTGTGGGGTCGCGGTGAGGGTGGTGCGGATCAGACCGCGGCGGTACTCGACGGTGATGAACATGACCGCGACCACGACGAGCACGATGAGGGCGACCAGGAGCCCGAACCACAGGCTGTCGGCCACAGTGTTGCCGCCGGCGAGCGGGTTGACGGCGGGGGCTATGTCCCCGGAACCGGCCAGCGTGAAGGTGTCACCGGGGCGGTGGGTGACGCCGGTGCCGAGCGTCGGGTAGTAGCCCTGCGCCCTCATTCCCACGGCCCTGGACTGCCAGGCGCCGGTGACCGTGCCGGTGGCGGTGACGTGGTCGAAGGTGGCGGTGGCCTGGGTGGGGACGCCACTGCCGCTGGTGTCGAAGGAGACGGGTGAGGTGACGAACAATCCGACCTTGACGGCGGCGGGCAGCCCGGAGAGCCGGGTGGCGCCGATCCTGTGCCAGCTGGAGCCGTTGATGGAGCCATACCCGGTGATCGTGTCCCCGGCGCGGGTGAGCCGAAGCCAGCGCGGTGATGATCCCGTGACCGTGCCGGGCAGCCCGGGCTGGTCGTGGGTGTAGTCGTCCTGGAAGCGGGTCCCGTGGCTGCCGGTGGTCATGACGGCGGCGTAGGGTGCTCCCTGCTTGGTGGTCGGGGTGAGCAGGATCCCGGCCTTCGACCACCCGGCCAGCCCGGGGCGCGTGTGGGCCAACGACGGCGCAATGTTGGCCGGGCCGTTGTAGATCAGCCCGGTGAATGAGCTGAGCTGGGCGGTGATGGTGCCGTCGCCGGTGAGCGGGCGGCTGAGGTACTGGTAGCTGTCGGCGACCGCTTCGCCGGCGGGCCCCGTGGGGACGAACGGATGCCCGGTCTGACAGACGCCGACGCCGGTGCAGGTGTCTTCGTGGTTGCCGTTGGCGACCAGGAACGTGAACACCACGCACAGCAGGGCCGCCGTTACGAGGCTGATCAGCCAGCCCCGGACGGTGCGGAACTTGGTCCACTCCGCCCGCAGCACCGCCCCGAAAGCCCCGCGCGCAGGGCTCACAGCCACCGGGCGAAGCGGCGCCGTGGTGGCGCTCATCGCTCCGCCTCCCAACCGGCCGCCGCCCGGTATTCGGTCTCGCCTCCGGTCAGTTGGAGGTAGACGTCCTCGAGCGTGGCTCGCTGTGCGGTGACCTCCGAGAACGCCACACCCGCCTGGGTCAATACCTCCACGACGCGCTGGGCGCCGATCCCGGACACGGCGACGATGTGCCGGTCGCTGATCGTTGCCGTGGCGCCAGCCCGTTGCAGTGCCGTGGCGGCATCGGCCGCGACCGGGCTGCGGAGCAGAACCTGGTCGCCCGACGCTCGAGCTATCAGCTCCTCGACACTCGCGTCCGCCAGGACCCTGCCGCGGCCGATCACCACCACCTGGTCGGCCATGCCTTGAAGCTCGCCCATCAGGTGGCTGGACACCAACACCGCCCTCCCGTGCTCGGCGAAGGAGTGCAGGAGGCCGCGTATCCAGATGATCCCCTCGGGGTCCATGCCGTTGAACGGCTCGTCCAAGATCAGCACCGGCGGGTCGCCCATCATCGCCACGGCGATCCCGAGCCGCTGGCGCATCCCCAGTGAGAAGCCACCGGCCTTGCGCCGCGCGGCGCCGGCCAGCCCGACCAGGTCGATCACCTCGTCGACCCGACTGGCCGGCATCTTCTGCGAGCGCGCGATCCACAGCAGGTGATTGCGCGCCGTGCGGCTCGGCTGCAGCGCTGCGGCGTCGACCAGGGCGCCGACGTGGCGCAGCGGCCGGCGTAGATGCTGGTAGGGCTGGCCATTGACCAAGGCGTGGCCCTCATCCGGAGCGTCCAGGCCGAGAATCACCCGGATCGTGGTCGACTTCCCCGCCCCGTTAGGGCCGACAAACCCGGTCACCCGCCCCGGCGGCACGGTGAAGCTCACCCCGTCCAGAGCCTGGGTCGAGCCGAACCGCTTGCGCAACCCGGCCACTTCGATCGTCGCGTCACTCACCATGGTCTTCCTTCACTCGCGGATGGGCCCGTTGGCGGCGTTCTACGCGACGGCTGGTGTCAGCCCGGTGTCAACGACCGACACCGGGACGACACCCGGGCCATGCCATCGTTGCGCCATGCCGCGCCCTACCGCCCAACAGCCGGACCTGCCGACCGCCCATGCTCGACGGATCGGAGCAGGGTCGTGAGGGTGCTCGTGGTGGAGGACTTCGCGGTCCTCGCCCGCTCGATCGGTACCGGGCTGCGCCGCGAGGGCATGGCCGTCGACGTGGTCCTCGACGGGACCGACGCCCTCCGCCACCTGGCCGTCACTCGCTACGACGTGATCGTGCTGGACCGAGACCTGCCCGGCGTCCACGGCGATGAGGTCTGTCGCCAGATCGCCGGCTGCGCGGACAGCCGCGTGCTGATGCTCACCGCGGCAAGCACGGTCAAAGACCGGGTCGACGGTCTCGCGCTGGGCGCCGACGACTACCTGCCCAAGCCCTTCGACTTCGCCGAGCTGGTCGCCCGCGTCCGCGCCCTTGCTCGCCGCTCCACCCCGGCGACGCCGCCCTCACTCCAAGCCGGCGACCTCACGCTCGACCCGGCCCGCCGGGTCGCGGTCCGCGCCGGCCGACGCCTGGAGCTCAGCCCCAAAGAGTTCGCCGTGCTCGAATGCCTCCTCGCCTCCGGCGACCGGGTCGTCTCCACCGAGGAGCTGCTCGAACGAGTCTGGGACGAAGCAACGGATCCGTTCACCACCGCGGTCAAGACCACGATCCGCCGGCTGCGCACCAAACTCGGCGACCCACCTGTGATCGAAACGGTCCGCGAGGCGGGGTACCGGATCGCAGGCTCACGATGAGCATCCGCACCACCCTGGTCAATCGCCTGCGCCGGTCAACCCTTCGCGCACAGCTCACGGTGCTCTACGCGGGGCTCGTGGTCGTCGTTGTCGCCGTCGTGCTCGTGGCCGCCGCCTTCCTGTTCCGGGCCGCCACAGCACCGCCCGGTGGCGAACGCAACGGGGGCACCCTTTTCGAGATCGCAGCGGCGATCGTCATCGTGCTCGCCGTGCTGGTCGGGTTGTGGTTCGCGTGGCAGCTCGCCGGGCTGTATCTCCGCCCGCTCCGAACGCTGAACGCAACCGCTCGGGAAATCTCGGCGACGGACCTGCATCGTCGTCTCGGGCTTCAGGGCCCCGACGACGAGCTCACCCAGCTCGGGGGCACGCTCGACGACCTGTTCGCCCGCCTCGAGTCCTCCTTCGAGTCCCAGCGACGTTTCGTGGCGAACGCCTCGCACGAGCTGCGAACACCCCTAGCAGGCCAGCGCACGCTCCTGCAGGTCGCGCTCGCCGATCCCGACGCCACCGCCGAGAGCCTCCGGGCCGCATGCGAGGAAGCGCTGGCTCTCGGTGAGCGCCAGGAGTGGCTGGTCGACGGGCTTCTCACGCTTGCGAGCAGTGAGCGGGGGATCGAACGCCGGGAGCCCCTCGACCTCGCCGAGATCGCCCAACGGGTGCTCGTCTCCCGCCACCAGGACGCCGCGCGACGCGGCGTCAAGTTACGGGCGTCGCTCGATGCGGCGCCAACAACCGGCGATCCCGTCCTCATCGAGAGCATGGTCGCCAACCTGCTCGACAACGCCATCCAGCACAACATCCCCGACGGAAGCGTCGACCTCACGACCAGCCGGCTCCGGGCAGCCTCCCAGCTGTCAGTGGGCAACACCGGACCCGTCGTTCCCATAGCGGAAGTCGAGCGACTCTTTCAGCCCTTCCAGCGGCTGGCGCACGACCGAACGGGGCCGAGTAGAGACGGTCACGGGCTCGGATTGGCCATCGTCCAAGCCATCGTCCAAGCCCACGGTGCCAAGGTCACTGCACACGCGCGCTCGGCTGGTGGGCTCGACATCGAGGTCAGCTTCCCCTCGCCACGAGACTCGATCACTGCCGCGTAATGACCCAGCACATCGCTGCTGCTGGAGGCGTGTCCCTCCATCGCTAGCCTGACTCGCGCCGGCACACGGTGATCGCAGCGGCCAGTCCTGCTCTGCTTCCGACACGAACATCGTGAGCGCGGAGCTGCCTGCACCAGCGACCATGCGATGGACGCAGGGTCCGACCCGTGCTTGCTCGCCGCGGCACGCGCGAAGCGCAGGCGCTCGGCGTGAACGCCGGTCCTTTCAACGGGTACCACACGACTCCCCGGTGCCCAATCAGACCGCCGCTGGACACGATCTGGAAATCCGGAAACTGACTATTTCCAGGGTTTTCCTTGATGGCGAGACCCGGACTCGAACCGGGGACACCACGATTTTCAGTACTCGGTTCCGGAGTCTCCAACTGGGCGAAATCCCTGCATCTAGCCTCGCCCTTGCCCGACCTCCGCGTTGCGACCGATCCTCGCTATTTGCGAACGTTCCCACGCAATTGGGTACCGAGATCGAGCTGGGTACCCAATGCGTCGTTGCCTGGCATTTCGGATGCCAGGCGGCCAGATGCGCATCGACGCGCTCGAGCCGCCTCCACAAGGCGTCGGCGAGGTGCTCTTCGGACTGCTAGGCCTGCACCCGCACACCGTCGCCAGCGCCAGCGCGCAGCTGAAGGTCGACTACGCCAAATACGTCGCGCGCCGCGCATGACCCCACCAGGTGAGCAGGTCGCCGCCCACGAAATCACACGGAGGGCGTTCATAGCGCCGTCGCCGATCTGATGGCGCGGTTTCGCGCTGACGAGCCGATCGGTCTCGCCTGCGCCTCGGAGAGCTACTGGACGATGTCCGGCAGGGACGACGCGCCGCCGACGGTCAGGCCGCGCCCGGAGTCGATTGCACCGTCCACGGCGCCGCTTGTCGCTTCACCGTCGCCGGGCCCCGACAGGCGTGGACGTTGACTACGACACCAAGCACTACGCCGCCATCCCGGGATGGGATGGCGGGTGCGCTACCAGGTTGAAACTTGTCAGTGCGCAATCCGGTTGATCGCGGCCAGCGCTCGATGTCGGCTGCCGCGTCGTGTCGCGCTTGGCCGACTCTTCTGCATTCGCCTGGCGGGTCCTGTCAGACGGTCCAGAGTGCTACTGACGGTGATAGGCGTGCGGCGCGGATGGCGGGGAGGAGCCCGGCCAGTGCGCCGATGACGACGGCCGCGGCCAGGCCGCCGGCCCAGGCCTGGGGCGGGATGACGACGGCCTCGCCGTGGCCGCGGGCGTAGATGTCGGTGGCGACGGCGCCGGCGATGACGCCGGCGGCGCCGCCGGCCGCGGACAGCAGGATCGCCTCGGAGAGGAACTGGATGCGGATGTGGCCGCGCGTGGCGCCCAGCGCCCGGCGCAGCCCGATTTCCTGGCGGCGTTCCAGCACCGAGATGACCATGATGTTGGCCACCCCGATCGCGCCGACCAGGAGCGCGACGGCGCCGAGGCCGAGGAACAGGGTGTCGAGGGCGCCGTTGGCGTCGGCCTGGGCCGTAAGCGCGTCGGACGGCCGGGAGACGTCGACCTGGCCGGGGTGTGCCGGGTTGGCCTGCGCGCCGAGGAGGCTGTCGACGTGGGTGGTGGCGGCCGGGGTGTCGACGGTGCGGACGTAGATCTGCGATGGGTGCCCATCGAAGTGCAGGTACTTCTCCGCGGCCGGGAACCCGACCAGGACCGCCGAGTCGATCTCCGGTGCCAGCACCGCCGGCTTCAAGATACCCGTGACGTAGAGCCACTGGCCGCCGACCCAGATCCGCATCCCGGGCCGGATCCGGTCGATGCCCAGCCGCTGCGCGGTGGCGGCGCCGAGCACCGCGACGGGCTCGCGCGCGGTCGCCGCGTTCAGGAACCGGCCCTGTGCGAGGCTGGTGCCGGCCAGCGCGGGCAGCGTCAGGGTGGAGGCCCGCACCGTCAGCGCGTTGGAGTGGCTCGAGGGGACGTAAGGGGACTTGTAGACCTCGATGCCGTTGACGGTGCCGGTGTCCTGCACCGCGGTGACCCCGGGCAATCGGCGGACCATGCCCGGCGCCGCCTGCGGCAGCTCGGCGGTGTCGCCGCCGAGGGTCTGCCCGTTGGCGACGGTCAGCAGGTTGGTGCCCAGCGCCTTGATCTCGGCCAGCAGCGCGGCCTTGGAGGAGGCGGCTAGACCCAGGACGGCCACCATCGCGGCCACCCCGATCGCGATGCCCAGCGCCGACAGCCCGGCGCGCAGCTTGCGGGTCCGTAGCCCAACACTGGCCAGCCCGGCCAGGTCCCCGAGGTGCAGCCGGGCCGCGGACGGCGCGGCGGGGGCGGATGTGGTGCTCATGGCGGTCCTTCCTGCGCGGGCCACCCGCCGGCGGCGGCCGGGTGGGCGGCGACGAGGACAGGGCTGGTGTCGGCTACGACGTGCCCGTCGAGCATCTCGATGCGCCGCCGCGTCCGGGCGGCGACCGCGTGGTCGTGGGTGATCACGACGATCGTGGTCCCGGCGGCGTTCAGCTCCTCCAGCAGGCCCAAAATGGCGGCGCCGGTGGCCGAGTCTAGGTTCCCGGTCGGCTCATCGGCCAGCACCACCGGCGGGCAGCCCGCCACCGCCCGGGCGATCGCGACCCGCTGGCGCTCGCCGCCCGACAGCTGCGTCGGCCGGGCTGCGGCCCGGTGCGCCAGCCCGACCCGGTTCAGCGCGGCCAGCGCCAGCCGCTGCCGCCCGCCGCGCCGGATGCCGGCGTACAGCAGCCCGTCAGCCACGTTGCCCAGCACCGTCTGGTGCTCGGCGAGAAAGAACTGCTGGAACACGAACCCGATCCGGAACGCCCGCAGCGCCGCCAGGTCCCGGTCGCGCATCCGCGCCGCGTCGATTCCGGTGATCCGCACCGTCCCGCTGGTCGGCTTGTCCAAGGTGCCCATCAGGTGCAGCAGCGTCGACTTGCCCGACCCGGACGGGCCGACCACCGCCACCAGCTCCCCGGCCGCTACCGCCAGGCTCGCCTGATCCAGCGCCCGCACCGGCCCCGGATAGACCTTCGACACCTGCTCCAGCTCCAGCACCGGTACTCCGCCCGGCCCGTCACGGCCCGGGGCCGTCTCCGTGACGGTCATGACGCCGGCACCACCACGCGCTGGCCGGGGGTCAGCGCCCCGGTCACCTGCACCAGCCCGTCGGTGTCGTCAACGATCCCGGGCCTCACCGGCACGTAGCGCCGCGTGTTCCCGGAGCCGACGACCTCGACCACGTACGCTCCTGGCGACTGGGCCAGCAGCGCGCCCACCGGCACCACCAGCGCATGGTGCACGCTGCTTGTGGTGATGTTCACCGTCACCGGCGCCTGGTCGAGGTTGCCGGCCGCCTTCGGGTGCGTCAGCTTCACCTGCACCGGGATCGTCGTGGTCGCATTCGCCGCGGACCCGGACGTGGTCGCGACCTTGCCGACCGAGGAGACCGCCCCCGGCGTCGTCTTGCCGTCGGGCAGCGTGACCGTCACGTTGTCACCGGCCTTGACCTCCGACTGCTCGGAGGCGTCGAGGCTGATCGTCACCACGTGCCGTGTTGAGGTCGCGCGCAGCACGGGTCCGGATGCCGGATCCCCCAGGCTCCCCGTCACGTGGCTGACCCGCAGCGCCTCCGGCTTGAACACCACCTGCCCCGGCGAGAGCGACCCCGGTGGGGAGGAGATCCCCAGGCGCGACTGCAGCCTCTCCACCCCCGCCTTCGTCTCCCAGGAGAAGCGATCCCAGCCCAGCGCGGAGACCTCCGAGCGGTCGGCGTCCCCCAGCGCCACCAGGGCATGGTTGAGCTGGGTCACGTCCGCCCCAGTCACGCCCTCATACAAGGCCCGCCACGCCGGCACGCTGCCGTCCAGCAGCACCACCGGCGACGCGTTGTCGACCTTGTACAGCACGTGGCCCTGGTCGATCACCTGCCCGGCATGCGGCAGCCAGGTCAGCGTCCCGCCGCCCTGCCCCTTCACCGTGAACGAGCCCGCGTACCCCAGCGTCGCGCTCACCGGCCTGGTCGCCGACACATCCTGCCGCGTCACCGCCGCCGTCGCCGGCGCGGGCGCCACCTGCTGCCCGGACCCCGACGAGGCCCCCCGGAAGGACACCCCGGCCCGCCACGCCGACACCGCCCCGGCAGCCACAACGACCACCAGGCCCGCGGCCACCCAGCGGCCCCGGCCGCGCCCGCGAGAACCCCCTGCCTCCGCGACCGCCAGGGCCTCCGCCTGTCGCCCTGCCCCACGGCCGCGCGAAACCGTCCCACTCATGCTCTATCTCCTCAGTCGAACCAGCCCGAAATGCGTACGTGCTGCAGCGACTCGCATCGCTGTACGTTGGCCTCGATCTGCGGCGAATTCACGATGTTCGTGTTGGAGCCCTGGTGAAAGCCGATGCCGGCGGCGTGCAGTTTGAAAGTAGGATCCTCGGGGTGCGGGGGGTAGGGGGTGGGGTCGGGCCAGTTCGGCACCCCGTGGTGTTGCATGCACTGGCTGAATTTCCGCGCGTCGCTCCACTCCTGCTGGCGCTGGGCCTGGGTCCGCCCGCCAGTGTTCGGCAGCAGGTGCTGGCAGGAGCTCTCGGCCGCCTGGAGCCGGGAGTCGCTGACCCCGAGGTGTTGCACGGTGATCTTGGATTTGTCGAGCTGTCCGCTGCTGTCGGGGTCGGGGAAGTTCGACACCCCGTGGGACTGCACGCAATGGGAGAAGGCGAGCGTCTGGGAGTTCGTTGAGCTCGCTGACCCTCCCGCGGTCGATCCCCCGCCGGAACCCGTCGATGACGAGCCGCCGCCGCATGCCGCCACCAGCACGGCCAGGCCGGCCGTGGCAATGAGGGCAGCCGCGCGTTGCGCGACCCGCGGCGATGCCCGCCGTGGCCGGCACATGACGCGGATGCTGTCGTTCATCACGCCCTCCTCAGGGGTTGGCTCGTGGTGCTGGGTGCCGGCGTGGGCATCCGGGACGGCGCGCTGCCCGCGGGGCGGTGCCGGGACCGGGTGAGGCGCCCCGGGCGGCCGTCCTCGCGGCGACTGGCCGACGGCACGGGGACCGGCTTCATGCCTGCAGTTCTACGCCTGGGCGGGTGACATCAGCGCTACGGGCGATGTCGCACGGATGTCACGCCGGCGGGCGCACAATGGGGGGATGCGGGTGCTGGTGGTCGAGGACCATGCGACGCTTGCCGGGCGGATCGCTGAGGGGCTGCGCCGGGCCGGGATCGCGGTGGACGCCGTGCACGACGGTGCGGCGGCGCTGGACGCGGCCGCGCAGACGCCCTATGACGTGATCGTGCTCGACCGCGACCTGCCGGTGGTGCACGGCGACCGGGTGTGCCGGACGCTGGCCGGCTCCGGCCCGCGGATCCTCATGCTCACCGCCGCCGCCGGCGTCGATGACCGGGTCGACGGGCTGGAACTGGGCGCGGACGACTACCTCGGCAAGCCGTTCGCGTTCGCCGAGCTCGTCGCTCGCGTGCGGGCGCTGTCGCGCCGCGCGCCGTCCGCGCCGCCGGTCGTGCGCCGCGGGGACCTGGCCGTGGACCGCGCCCGCCACCGCGCCAGCCGCGGCTCCCGTCCGCTGTCCCTGACCCGCAAGGAGTTCGGGATCCTGGAGACGCTTCTGGCCGCCGACGGAGCCCTCGTCAGCGCGGAGGACCTGCTCGAGCGCGTGTGGGACGCCAACGCCGACCCGTTCAGCAACATCGTGTCGGTGACGATGACCCGGCTGCGGCGCAAGCTCGGCGACCCGCCGCTGATCGAAACCGTGGTCGGCAAGGGGTACCGGATGTGACCGGCCCGCGGCTGACCGTCCGGGCCCGGCTGACCCTCCTCTATACCGGCCTGTTCGCCGTATGCGGGGCGATCATCGTGGTCGTCAGCTACACCCTGGTGGCGCACGTGGGGACGGAGGAGGGGCAGGGGCAGGGGCGGCAGCCTTCCTCCTCTGCTCTTGCCCGCTTCGTGGCGCGATGCCAGTCGGGGAAGCTCCCGACCGACAAGGGGATCCTCGCCAAGTGCAACGCCGCCCTCCAGCAGCTGGGCGCGCAGCACCAGCGCGACCTGACCCTGTCGCACCTGCTCGAGTACTCGCTGATCACGGTTGCCGTGGTCCTCGCGCTCGCCGCGATCCTCGGCTGGATCGCCGCCGGGCGGGCGCTGCGCCCGGTGCACCGGATCACGGCGACCGCTCGCGCCGCGTCGGAACACAACCTGTCGGCGCGGGTCGCGCCGACAGGTCCCCGCGACGAGCTCCGCGAACTGGCCGAGACCTTCGACGAGATGCTCGGCCGCCTCCAGGCCGCGTTCGAGGGCCAGCAGCGGTTCATCGCCAACGCCTCGCATGAACTGCGCACCCCGCTCGCCGTCATGCGCACGACCGTCGACGTCGTGCTGGACAACCCCAACAGCACGCCCGGCGACCTGCGCGGCATGGCGGCCGACATCCGCGCCGCAGTCGATCACGCCGAGCAGCTCATCGGGGCGCTGCTCATCCTCGCCCGCAACGACCGCGGGCTCACCGTTCACGAGGACGTCGACCTGGCCACGGTCGCCGAAGACGTCCTCGACACCGCCGACCTCGGCGGCCGGCGGGTGCACGCCACGCTGGACCCGGCCGTCATGTCGGGCGATCCGGTGCTGGCCGAACGCCTCATCGCGAACCTGGTCGACAACGCCGTCCGGCACAACGCCGCCGCCGGTGACATCTGGATCAGCACCCGCACCACGGCGGGCAGCAGTCAGCTGACCGTGGCCAATACCGGCCCAGTCATCAGCCCGGCGGATGCCGATCGCATCTTCCTGCCCTTCCAGCGGCTCAACGACCGCACGTCCCACGACGGCTTCGGACTCGGCCTGACCATCGTCGCGTCCATCGCCGCGCTCCACGGCGGGACCGTCACCGCTCGCCCCCGGAATGACGGCGGCCTGTCCGTCACGGTCACGATCCCCTCGGCCGGCGCCCCAGCCCAGGGCACCGGCATTCAGGCAAGCGAACGACCAGGTGCTCCGCGCCCAGGCTGACGTACGCCCGCTTGCGGGTGTCAGGTGAATCCTGGTGGCTGATCTCGTGACGGCTCAGGCCGATCGGATCGTCCCGACTAGGGCCCGGGCATCGTCGCGGCGAGCTCGGCGTCGGTGGCGCCCCAGCGCCCGTCCCAGCGTTACAGCAGCCGGGCAGTGAAAGCAGCGGCATGGCCAGCGGCGACGTCTGTGATCGCGCGGGCGGCCTGGCGTGATGTGGGGCGCGGTCCAGCAACGTGGACGGTCGTGGGTTCGTGTGTGCTGCTCATCTCCTTGCTCCGACGGGATGCGGCTCCGATCTGGGGGATGCCTCGGGGCGTCCGCGCTCGGGTGCGCGTTCGCGGCGGGCCATTGAAGTCCCGCGTCCCAGCCGGGAGCGCGACCGGGGGCCGGCCGGTGCAGGAGGTCGGTCGGCGGTCTGCGAGGGTGTCCGAGCTTCTGAGGCGGGCTGGGTTCCGCGGAGACCGGGTTTGTTGGTTTCCTCTCTTTGGCGAGAGGGTGTGCTCGGCTCGTTCCGCGGAGCGTAGAGAGCCTCGATCTCGGCGGGCGGGATGTCGCCGAGGGACTGGTGTAGGCGTTCGGTGTTAAACCAGGCGACCCACTCGACGATCGCGAGCTCCAGCTGGCCGCGGGTGCGCCAAACGCGATCGGCGATCAACTCGGTCTTGAAGGTGTCGACGAAGCTTTCGGCCATGGCGTTGTCGTAGGCGTCGCCGACCGATCCGATGGACTGCAGCACGCGGTGATCGTCGAGTTCTTGTTGGAAGGCGAAGCTGGTGTATTGGGTGGATTGGCTGCCGGCGTCGCTGTGATGGACCAGTTCGAGATCGGCGCCGTGCTCGCGGCGGGTGAGCGCCATCCGCAGGGCGTCCAGGACCAGATCGGTGCGCATCGATGGGCTGAACTGCCAGCCGACCACGCGTCGCGAATAGGCGTCCAGCACGAAGCTGAAGAACACCACGCCTTCCCAGCAGCGCAGATAGGTGAAATCCGCGACCCAAAGCTTGTCGGGCCTGGTCGCAGCGAAGTCGCGGTCGACGAGATCCGGCGGCCTGGACGCGGCCGGGTCCGGGGTCGTGGTGCGCCAGGGCTTGCCGCGGCGCTTGGCGCCCTGTATGCCCGCCCGGCGCATCAGCCGCTTCACGCGATCACGCCCGACCTCGTGGCCGGCGCGCCTCAGCGCGAGCCACGTCTTGCGGTAGCCGTAGGCGCCGTAATTGCGCTCAGCGACCTCCTCGATGAGCTCAAGCAGCCGTTCGTCTTCGACAACGCGGCGAGAGCGCCGGCCGGCCACGCGGTGAAAGTAGGCGGACGCCGACACGCCCAAGACACGGCAGATCGGCTCGACCCCGAAGCGCGCGCGATGCCCGTCGATGAACGCGCTCACTTCGTCCGGTCTTGGTCGAGCTCGGTCGCGAAAAACACGCTCGCCGCCTTGAGGATCTCGTTGGCTCGGCGCAGCTCAAAGACCTCTTTGCGCAGTTGCTTGATCTCCCCACGCTCGGCCGCGGTCGGCAGATCCGGCCGCAACCCCTGGTCGGCTTCCGTGCGACGCACCCACTTGCGCAACGTCTCCGACGGGATCCCCAGATCCCTGGCGACATGCACGACCGGACGGCCAGACTCGATCACCAACCGTGCGCCGCGATCAAGCAGCTCAGGCGGGTACTTCCTCGGACGCGACATCAGAACGGATGCTTCCTCTCCGCGGGGACAGAACCCGTGCATCGAGGCCTCCGTCAAACCCAGCCTGCCTCAAACCGCGCGAGATGGCTCTCCGGCAGCCACTCGCGCAGGCTCGGCGGCAACAACAACTCCTGCTCGCGATCACACGCCAGGAAGTTCTGCGGCATACCGGGATCCTCTTAAACCGCCCGGACAGCCCTTTGCGCGGTAGCCGCCATGGAATGCAGCAGTCGCCGCACTGCCTCGCCTATCGCATCCAGACGCGGGCAGCGCAGGGTCCGTGATGTGTGTGGAGCGTGCTGTTCATCGAAGGAGGGTGTGTTAGAGGTGTCGAGCCCGGCGTCTACAGGTCGGCGAGCAGTTCGCGTAGCGCGCTGGTGTAGGCGTCGAGCGCTGTGCGGCCCCGGTGTGTGAGTGCGATCGACGTGCGCGATGCTCTGCCGTTGCCGGTCGTCTCGCTAGTGAGGTAGCCGGCTTCCTCGAGCTTGCGCAGGTGGGTGATCAGGTTGCCGGGAGTCAGGTCGAGCATGTTCTGTAGGCGGGTGAAGGACAGGCTGTCCGGGTCCGGGAGCGCGGCCAGGGTCGCGACGATCCGCAATCGCGCGGGGGCGTGGATCACCGGATCGAGCGCGTCCGTCCCCATCGGCGCCTCCCTTACGCGCGGCCCAGCTTGGCGGTCGCAGCGGCGTAGCCGACGACCCCGATGAACAGGGCGATCCCGGCTGCCAGCCACGCTCCACTCGGTCCCACGAACGCAGCGACGACGCCGCCGGCGACGACCGCGAGCGCAGCGCCGAACTGCGGCCAGTCGGCCTTGCTGGCGGCGATCCCCAGCGCGGTC
The DNA here is from genome assembly GCA_963736505.1 of uncultured Solirubrobacteraceae bacterium. Lineage (GTDB taxonomy): Bacteria > Actinomycetota > Thermoleophilia > Solirubrobacterales > Solirubrobacteraceae > Solirubrobacter. The sequence goes on along the minus strand of CAVTOZ010000007.1, from coordinate 525,747 downwards.
GTGCCGACGATGATCAGCGGCGCGGCGGCCGGGAGCACGCCGTACACGATCGCGTTGCTGGCGCCGTAGTGCTTCATCGAGCCCTGAAGCACGGGGCTGCCGAGGATGAACGACACGAGGATCGCGACCCCCTCGACCCCTTGCTGCCTCACCGCGGGTCCGCTGACGCCGGCCGTCGCGCGCCGGTAGACCCTCACCGACACGGCGATCGACACCGCCACCGCCACGTACACCAGCGCGACCACGCCGGGGCTCGGGCCCTTGTAGGGGTGCTGCCCGCGGGTCGAGAGCCACAGTGCGCCGTAGGCGATGAGGATCACGGCGCCCATCAACGCGCTAATCCACGGCGGGCTGAGATTGAACTGGCGCTCCGCATCCCGCTTGGTCCGCTCGAGCACGCGCGCCGCCTCCCGCGGATCGAGCCCGTCGTCAGCGGCTGTCGTGGACTCGTCGATGTCGTGCGTTCCTTGCATGGCGCTGCCCTCTTGTTTAGTTTGCGACTCAAAGCTAATATACTTTGTCGCTCAAAGTCAAGCCCGGATCACGCGACCGGGCGGGCGAGTTCCGTGACTTCCCCCCGGCGCACGATCACGCGCCGGGCCTCGGAACGAATGTGGACGAGCCGGGCGCTCGCGCCGTCACAATCGAGCGCGGAGAGCGACATCCGACACGATCAGCGTGCGAGGATCGGCTCGCAATGTCGCCGTCACCGATGAGGACACAGCGCAACACCTGCAGGGCGTAACAGCATCGGCTGCGCCGGCATGTGGGGCATCATCCTCGTGCTCGGGCGACGCCGGTTGAGCACTCAGACCTCGAACATGCTTCGGCTCGTATGTGTGGCGGGTGGTGGATGGGATGGACGTCGGCCACAATCGCCCGGATCAGCTTTCCACCGCCCAAGCCGCCGACGCCCGCGGGCGAGAAGAGGCTCCACCATCTCGATCCTGCTTGTCGCGCTCGGCCTCATCAGCACCTTTCGCATGTTGGCCGCCGGCAAACGACCGCCGGGAAGCACGCCCGGCGCCTGAGGAGATTGCTGCTTCACGCCGCGCGAGCGACAACGTGGGGGTTTCTCCGTTCCGATTGCGGGCTATCGCGGTTTCGCGCGGAGCTCCGGCTCGCTACGGTCAAGGTAACCATGCGTGAACGCTCATTCCTTACCAATATCGGGCTCATTGGCGCCATGGCGCTGGTCGCGCTGGTCGCCAACGGGCTCCTCAACAATCGGCTTCCCGCGGCCTGGATCTTCGCAATCGCAATCTCCGGCACGCTCGTCATCGCCGCCGCGGTCACGGCGGCAACGCACCGGTCGAAGAGGCGCCGCTGACGCTTCATCGTCGCGTGCGAGCGCTCTGCGTCTCAACGGCTGAGTTGTCCGTTTCGCCCCGGGCGCGATGAGCTCAGACCGAGCGAGCGAAGTAGCGTTGACGATCGCGTTCGGCCGAACGCAGCACTCGTCCCGCTCGCGACTTGCCGGCGGGGTTGCCCGAGCTGAGTGCTGCGTTGCGCGACAAGCAGCCGTTTCGCGGGCTGGCGCCCTCGCTACCGCATCGAGGCAAATGCGATAGCGCAAGCCGCTCTGCGGTGGGTCAGGCGTCGCTTGTGCCTGGCAGGGAAGGCGCAACCGCGGCCGACAGGCATGTCACGCGCGCGATCAGGCCGAAGTAGCACTCGGCACCGAGCCGTGCGGCGCCCGCCTCGTTGTCGGGCGCGGGTGAAGTGCCATGGCTTGCGCAGGTCAGTGGTAGCGCGACGACTCGGTCTCGGCTCACCTGCGATCGCCACGTATTACGGCCCGTCGTAGTCGAGCCCGGGCAGCAGAACGGTGGCGAAGATCCGTCGCTTGCGTCCCGGTTTAGGGGGGTTGGCGGTCCGGGGTTGGAGGACGATGTACAGCTCGCGGGCAAGTTCGGCGAGTTCGGCGTCGTCGAGCCACATCGCCGCCAGGTTGTAGCTGGCTCCGTCGCGGAGCGGGTCGATCTCGTCGCGCGCGAGGTAACGGTCGACGTCGCCGATCAGGCCGGCGACGAAGGCCAGGAACGCTTGGCGGTGCTCGCTGCGGCTCATCGTGGCGATGTCGTTTGCGTTGAGGCGGGCGGCGGAGGTTCGGAGCACGTAGGTGCGCTCGAGTGCGCCGCGCACGCGTCGCTCGCTGACGACGGCGAGGACGTCGCCGTCGACGAGCCTGGCGACGTGCCGGTACAGGCTGCCCGCCGGGACGTCGGGAAGCTCGGCCCGGAGCTGGGTCGTGGTGAGGGCCCGGTCACCGAGGAACGCCTGCACGATGCGCAGGCGCACGGGGTGTAGGAGGAGATCCGCGCTCGCCACGCGGGCAGTCTAGACAGCCGCTCCCAAGGACGCTAACATTCACAGTTATGGGAACATTCGCTGAATCGGAACGATCCGCGACAGGACGAGACGACGGTCGGCGCCGGTTCGGCACGCGTCGAGTGGGCATGGCGCTCGGAGCGATCGCCGGGTTCACCCTTGCCGCTCGTCTTCTTGGCTACAAGCTCGGCGCCAACACGATCGTGCGGTGCCGGCAAGGCCACCTGTTCACGACCGTCTGGATTCCCGGCGTGAAGCTCAAGGCGCTCGACCTCGGCGTGGCGAGGTTGCAGCGCTGTCCGGTCGGCGGCCATTGGAGCCTCGTCACCCCGGTGCGCGAGGCGGACCTGAGCGCCAGGCAGCGTAGGCGCGCACGCGGGCATCGGGACATCCGGATCCCGTGAACGCATGCTCTCCGTCGCACGCCCGCCGATCGACGCCGCCCTGACGTGCGTCGCAAGCCGGAGCCGTGAGAGGCGATGAGTCCGAACGCTGCCGCGCTCATCCCCGTCGTCCTCATCGCGGTCGGATTCGCGATCTTCTGCTTCGTCGACGTCGTACGCGCGCCGACGAGGCCTGCTTGCTCCCCCGCTAGGCCTGAGCCGTCATCAGCCTGATCTCGGTCGCCTTGGGCGGCATCGTCTACCCGAGCTTCGGTCGCCGCCGATGCGGCCGGCCCGCCCATGGGCCGGAACGCCGCTTCGGAGCGCGTCGTCCCAGCAGTGGCGCTCGCGCTCGACATCTCTCAGCTGCGGGTCCTCGCGCGTGCCGACTCCAGGCCGCTGACCACCTGCTCCAGGTCGACCGTCGCGCTGACGACGACGGCGTCCACACCGTGGAATGTCAGCCATGCGGCCACCGGTCCGCTGCGCAGCAGCAGCGCCGTGAGCAACCGCCCGTCCACGCGGGGGTGACCCAGGTCGCCGAGCGGAATCCCGCTCACGCGGACAGCGATCGGCGGGCCGGGGCCCGACAGGTCTGGCCGCCGCGGGTCACCAGTGGTCGGGGGCGCGGGCGGCCGGCGCCCCCTGGCGGCGGAGCTGAGCGTGCCTGAGGCTCCGACATGAACAGCAGCCTAGGAAATCGCGCGTGGCATAGACGGGGGCGCACGGCTGTCATCAGTCCCTCTCGCGTTCGGCCTCGGTCGTCGTCGATCATGACGCCGCTGTCGCTCAGACGAGTCTCGACAGCGCCGCGCGCGGAAGGACGGAGCCACGACCTGCTGTCGCGTTGAGGCACAACCGGCGGCGCCGGAGCGTCGCCGGTGGCGTCTCTTTGCCGCTGTAAATTCGTCCGCGGCTGAGGTTCCCGGTTGGTCAGTCTATGCGGCGGTCATCTCCTCGGGGAGTGCGTCGTCGGGTTGGTGATATCTGGCGCGGTTGAGCCGTTGGCGGTCGAGTTCGGTGAAGCGGATGCCGTTGGTCTGGTGAGTGATGAGGAGATCCAGGACAGCCCAGACGAGGGTGAGGCAGCTGTCCTCGCCGGGGAAGCGGCCCATCACCTTGGTGCGTCGTTTGACCTCGCCGAGCGATCGCTCGAGCAGGTTGGTGCTGCGCCACCGGCGGCGGTGGCGCAGTGGGTAGCGCAGGTGCACGACGAGCGCGTCGAGATCGTCGGCCAGGCACTTGGCCGCGGCGGTGAAGCCGCCCTTGTCGAGCTCGTCGACGAGCGCTTGGAGTCGCTGCTTGGCGTCGCGTTCGTTAATCGCGTCGTCGAGCGCTTGCCAGTAAGCGTGCTTGACGCGCTCGCGCTCTCGTTCGGGCAGCTTGGCGTACAGGTTGCGCGCGCGGTGCACGCAGCAGCGTTGGCGATCCGATGCCGGCCAGCAGTGCTCGATCGCCTTGTTGAGCCCGGGAGCGCCGTCGGCGACGATCAGCATCGGCGCGCCGAGGCCGCGGGCGATGAGATCGCGGCCGAGCGCCTGCCAGTCCTCGTAGGACTCGCGCATTCCGAGCATCACGGCGAGCAGCACACGCTCGCCGGCTTCAGTGAATCCCCAGGCGACCAGCACGCCCTCCTTCGGCCCGCTGGGACGCACGGAGATGAAGGTCGCGTCGAGAAACAGCGCGACCAGCTGGATGTCGTAGAGGCTGCGGCGCTTGAACGCATCGAAGCGGTCTCTGAGTTCCTCGCAGATCCGCGAGGCGGTCGACTTCGAGAGCCTCCCCAGCCCGGCCTGCTCGCACAGCGACTCGACATCGCGCATCGACAACCCGCGCACGAACGCGCCGATCACCAACGCCTTCAACGGCTCGGTCCGCAACAGCTTCGGCGTCCGCGGGAACAGCTTGGACGCGAACGTCTCCGCCGCCTCGCGGACCTGCGGGATCTCAATCTGGAGCTCACCCTCGCCGGTCTGCACCCTGCGCGGACGAAACCCGTTGCGCAGCCCGCTCTCATAGTTGCGCAGCCCTCGTTGCGAGTCGGGACGGCGCTCGTAGCGAGAGCGGCCCAACCAGGCCTCGAACTCGTCCTCGACCGCCCGCTGAATGATCAACCGGGCACCGAGCCTCGCGAGCTCCGACAACGACTCGCGCGGGTTCTCACCCACTCCGACCGCGAGCAGCTGATCGATCTGCGCTTCAATCTCCGCCGACGGCGGTACGGTACGTCTCACGGCGTAGGTCCTCCTTCGATGTCTTGCAGGACTTGAGGGAACCTACGCCGTCGTCTTGACGGCACCGGCGGCTATTTACACCAGTTCTGAGACGCGACCGCGTCGCCCGGCGACTCCCGCAATGGACGGAGGCTGTCGGGTAAATCCGACGGGCGGTCCGATCGGCGCGGCGCGGCAGTGAATGTCGGGGGCGCCGTCGGCGGCGAGCCGCCGCCGCGGTCAGGGTGTCGCGGCGGCGAGTCGGTGGTTGTGGAGCTTGAGCAGGTTGTGGGTCGTGGCGATCAGCCTCCATTCGCTGCGGCAGGCGGTTCTGCCGCGGCGGTGGAAGCGTTTGATCGCGCGGTTGAACTTGATCTGGCCGAAGACGGGCTCGATCGTGATCTGGCGTTGGCGGTAGAGCTCGTGGCCGTGTGGTGTCGCGAGCACGCGGCGCATGAACGTGTACATGCCGCCGGTCCAACCCGGCCGCTCGCCTCGCCGCAGGCCGGCGTCAGGTGGCACGAGCACTGGGATGCCCTCGCCGGCGAGCTGCTGCATCTGGCGCCGGTGCCAGTAGCCGGCGTCGGCGAGCACGACCGCGTACGAGCAGGCCGAGCGCGACGGCCAATACGACTTCCAGGTCTCGCTCGGTGACCAGCTGCTCGTTCGCGAGCAGCTCCTCCGCGACCTCGCCGGCGTTCCCGAGACCCGAGCGCGAGCGGTACGAGCGCCGCGCCGATTCGGCTCATCGAGCTGGCGTTCTGGGCAGGCATGGCGGCCGCGCTCGCTCACGTTGTCCGCTCGGACCACGCGATCGAGGACGCGTTCGCCCACGCGCAGGATTGGAACGCGTGATCGACCGCCAGGTCGCCGAGGACGAGCTCGACGGCTTCGCGAACGTCGACGACCTGATCGGCGATCTCGACGCACTCGTCCAAGCCGGGCTGCTCGAACAGCTACGCGGCCTCGCCGGCACGCGTTTCGCCGCGTGCCACAAGACGGCCAGGACACCGCGGCCTGACTACCACGCCGCGGCTCGATCCCGCGCCCGCGAAGCGGCCGGTCAGGCCGCCGGATCGCTAGTTCGCGTTGAGCAGCTTGAGGATGATCCCGCCGATCACATCGGACGAGACATCCGTGCCAATCTCCCTGGCGCGCGCGACAGCTCGGCTGACCCAGCCACGCGTCGCCGGGCCGATCTCCCCGGCGGGAGCCTCACCCGCGTCCTCGTCCAGCGCGTCCTGGAGCTCGACGATCTGTGGCTGGCCGAACCCGAGGCGCCGCAACTCCTCGCGCAGCTCGTCCCACGCCGGTCCGGTGGTGATGTTGGTGATGTGCTGAGTGATCGGGCCGGTGCCGATCGTGTTCTGTCCACCCTGAATCACGATCTGCTGCACGATCCGATCGACCCTGGCCTGCGGGACCGGCTCGGTCCCGACCGGTGCCTCGCCGGCATCGGGATTCTCGCGTTCCAGTTCGAGCGCCAGGTCCGGTAGCCGGTTGCGGATCGTGTCCAGCATGCCGGCGATCGCGCCGTCGCTGAGCTGCTGCTGGGCGCGCATGAGGTTCATGTCCTCGTAGATGCGGCCGCTGTACTTGATCAGTGCGTTGCCCGGCCAGTGCACGCCGAACATGGCGGCCTCACTGGCGTTGCGCAGCAACGCCTCGTAGTGGGCGACCCCTTCGATGAAGCGATGGTGGTAGAGGGACGGGCGGTCGTCCTCGTCGATCAGGGCGGACGGAATCTCGCCGTTAGACAGGCCGCTGCCGGCGAAGCCGGAGAAGTCTGCGATCACCCGGTTCGGCCCGACGCGCCGGTACTCCGGGAGGTCGTCAGAGGCCGCGTAGCCGTTGAGCTCCTTCTCCACCCATTCGGCGAGCCGGGCGTTGTCGAGCCGGGCGCTCAGGATCTTCGTCTTGCGCAACAGGTCAGACAGCGGCACCGATCCGTCGGCGGCGCCTTCCTGGATGTCGCGCAGCAAGCTCATCGGCCGAGAGGGAACATAGCCCGCGGCCAAGCGGTCAGCCGACCGTGCGGAGGCGTTGCCCTCAGCCGCTATCAGCGGGGCAAGGCGCTGGCGCGCTGCGAAGCGCGTATGACCGATCACGCAGTACCTCGATCGGTCCTAGGAGGCGAGCGGCCGCGCCGGTCGTGTGGTCCGCGGTTGTAGGCCGCCGGTTGGCGACAGACGAGCCGGTCAGGCGAACAACGAGGGACGAGCACGACACGCGCAGCCGAACACGCCGATGGCACGGGCGGAGACGCCTCGGCCCTCTTGTGCCGTCGCGACCGGAACCGCGTAGCTGGCCTATCCCTCCTCCGGCGCCGGGATCGGCGTGCCCTCGTCCCAGTACTCGTCGGGGCTGGGGCTGTCCGTCCGCTGGACCGCTGGCCCTTCGGTGCGGTGGCGACGTCCGCGCACCCGGGATTCCACACCGCCATCCGGGTAGCTCACAGCCGGGCCCTCCGGGCGATGGCGTACGCCGTGCTCGTACCAGTCTCGTCGGCCGTCCTCGTGTTCGACCGCTGGGCGGTCGCCGTCGCGGTGGCGTTCCCCGTGCTGCCACCACTCCCGGCGCGCGTCGGCGCGGTCCACCGCCGGCGTGTCGTCGTCGTGCTCGTTGCGGTGCAGCCGCCGGTCTGAGTCGAGGAACGCGTACACGACACCGCCGTCGGTCTCCCAGTCCTTGGACAGCTCGCCGATGTGCGAGCGCGGGTCCCGGTCCCGCCGCCAGCCGTGCTCTTCGAGCAACTCGGACTGCCGTTGGCTGAGTTCGATCGCGCCAGCGTCGAGCATGCGCGTCCTCCGGGCGACGGCGCGCTGCTCGCGTGCAGCCAGCCGCTCCGCGAAACCGACCGTGGGCTGCGGGCTCGGCACAGACCCGTCCGCCTCGTCCGGGAGAGCAAGCCACTTATCGGTCACCGCCAGCAGGCGGGCGCGCACGGCCGTCCTGTCGGCGAGTTCAGCGGGCGTGATCACGAGTAGGCTGACGCCGTGGTGCGCGGACCACTGGCGCTTGCGCTCGGTCTTTGCGTCGTCGTCTTGGTTGCCGGCGAGCCCGAGGAACTCGACGATCGTGTCCCCGATCAGGAAGTCGCCGCGCATCCGCGAGCCGGGGTACAAGGGCTCGCGCTCGTGCGGGACGCCAGCGGCGTACAGCAGGTCGTCGATCAGCCGCTCACCCAGCGACGCGCAAACGTGACCATCGCGAGCGATGCAGCGCGTGCCGCGGCTTGTCCGGTAGGCGCCCTCGGGCAGCGCTCCGCAGGCGATCAACGCCCCCAGCCAGCTTCCGTGCCGCTGTTTGAGGCCCGTCAGGTCCGGTCGATGCGCCATCAGCTCCATCAGCACCGGCAGCTGCTCGGCCGTCGCGCCTTGCAGGTCCTCGTCGAAGACGTGGTCGCGCGGGACGCGGCCGAGTGCGCGTGTCAGATCGAGTAGATAGCCCAGCTGTTCCTCGGGGCGCGCGCCCGGGTCCGGAGCCGGCTTGAGGATCTCGTAGCGGCAGCGTGAGCACACGGGAAGTGCCCACGGCCGCATCCACGGCTGGACTGAGGCCGCTTCGCCGCAGCGCGTGCACAGGTCGGCCGAGCCAGCCATGAGGGACAAGCTAGTGCGCTGGCTAGGCTTCGCCGGCTGGCACTCCGGCCTGCCCGTATCGGACACAGACACGTCCAGCCCAGCGGATCACCGGTCCTGGCCGGTACTTGGGACCATGTGCGCAATGACGTTACGTGAGCTCAGTCGCCTGGCGATTCGGCTCTCAGCGCCATTCGAGCGCCCGTTTCGAGACGGCACGCGGCTGCCGATATAGGCAACGGCGAGGAGGTCATTACCCAAACCGCGACGGAAATACCGGAATTTGCGGAGATCTAGCGGACCGCGGAAGACGAGCCGATGCCGCCGATTTGCAGGGGTTTCAGGGTCCCTCGCCATCGTCGGCTCCGTTCCTGAAGATCGTGGTGTCCCCGGTTCGCGTCCGGGTCTCGCCATCGTCGAAATGCGTGCAAAGGCGTGGTTTCGCGAGCCGTCAGCTCTCGGGGGACGAAACGTCGCGACGAGCGACCTCGGCTCGGGCGGTTCTTGTCGGGCAGAAGCTCCACGCCCTGCTCCGAGCCGCGGGGTAGGCCTTCGCCGGTCGACGGCGAGTGGACAGCAGCGAGTGAGGGCGCCGGAAGCAGACGGCGCGTTGAGTCGCTCGGTGCCCTCAGACGAGGACCGGCTGGCGGCGTGACCGCCGTCGTCAGATCGCCGCACGTGTGGCTGGGTCTTGGTGTGATCGCGGGTCAAATCGGGCAGCGTGGGAGTCAAGTCCCGGGACGTGGTGTAGGAGTTCTTGGCTGTGATCGTCGGCGAGGTCATCGGCAGCTCACGCCGCTTGGAGCTCGGTCGCCTCCTCTCCCATGTTCTGGGGGATGATCATGTCCAGTTCCGTGCTGCACACCTGAGCGATCGATTCGGCTGAGAGATAGGCGCGTGCGACGAGCCACTCGTCGTTTTGTTCGATGCAGAGCATCCCGGCGAGCCGGACCAACGAGCGGTCGTCGGGGAAGATGCCGACGACGTCGGTGCGGCGGCCGATCTCTTTGTTGAAGCGCTCGAGCGGGTTCGTGCTGCGCAGCTTGGTCCAGTGCGCGGCGGGGAACGCGTAGAAGGCGAGGATGTCGGGCTCGGCGTCTTCGAGCATCGTCGCGATCCGTGACAGCCGGCCGTCGAGGTGCGCGACCGCTTCTGAGAGCCGATCGCGCGCCTGGGCCATGCTCTCGGCGGCGAAGATCGGGCGGATCAGCGCGCCGAGCAGGCCGTGCTGGTCCTTGCGGGCGTGCCCGAAGCAGTCGCGCAGGAAATGGACGGTGCAGCGCTGCCAGCTGCAGCCGAGGACCTTCGCGATCGCCGCCTTCAGCCCGGCGTGCGCGTCGCTGATCGCGAGCTGGACGCCGATCAGGCCGCGCTTGACCAGGCCCCTGAGGAACGCGGTCCAGAACGCCTCGGTCTCGGCCTCGCCGACATCGATCGAGAGGATCTCGCGGCGCCCGGTCTCGTGCACGCCATGCGCGACCACCAGCGCCTTGTTGACCACGCGACCGCCGTCGCGGACCTTCTCGAGCTTGGCGTCGAGGAACAGATACGGGTAGCGGCCCTCCAACGGGCGTGTCCGGAACGCGTCGACGTGCTCGTCCAGCGCCTCACAGACCCGACTGACCTCGCTCTTGCTGATCCGCAGCCCGAGGCTCTCGACGAGCTGATCGACCCGCCGCGTCGAGACGCCGCACACATACGCCTGCTGAACCACCGCCAGCAACGCCTGCTCAGACCGTCGCCGCGGCTCCAAAAAGCTCGGGAAGTAGCTGCCCTGACGGATCTTCGGGATCTGCAGATCGATCGTCCCGGCCCTGGTCTGCCACTCCCGGGATCGGTAGCCGTTGCGATGCGTCACGCGGGCCTCGGGGCGCCGCTCGCCGAGCTCGGCCCCGATCAACCCGGACACCTCGCCCTCCATCAACGCGCCGCAGACCGCCTCCAACGCCGCCCGCACCACGTCACCGTGCTCACGCACCATCACCTGCTTGACGACCTCCTCGATCGTCATCCTGTCGGCACCGGCCATCGCTGGCGCCCCCTTTCGTCGAACCCTGAAGAAGTCCGACGATCATGAGCGCCACGGTGGCCGGAACCGTCCCAGCGGTTCCGTCCGGCCCGCTCCTACACCAACCCTAGGGACGTGACCTCCCCTCGGGCTCGGAGCCTCCGGAGAAGGCGACGTTCGACCACAGCAGCCATGCGGCGCCGTTGGGCGCGATCGCTGCGCGCAAGGCGTCGACCCGCGCGGCCGGAGCCGAGATCGGGCGCGGCGCGCTCCAGCGGCCGCGGCGGTCGCGCGGGTACTCGACCCACGCGGCGAGCGCCACGCCCCGCGCGGTCCCGGCGAACGCGAGCGGCGGTGGGAGCTGGTGCGAGAGGATCGTCGCGACGCGCTGCGAGCGTCGCAGCCCGCCGCCGACCCCGCCCGTGCGGGCCACGAGCTCAAAGCTGCTGGCGGAGCCGCCGCACGTCCGCTTGCCTTCGCGTTGCGTGAGCGCGAGCACCCGGTTCCCGTAGGCCAGCGGCGAGGGCATCTCGCGGTCGACGGTCTCCTCGCCCAGCGCCAGGGCGCCGAGGGCGCCGAAGCGGCGGCTCGTGGCCGGCCGGCCCGCTGCCTGCCAGCCCTTCTCAAACCGCAGCTGCCACGCGGCAAACTCGTCGCCACGCGCGCCGATGGCGAGCCGCGCAGGTCCTTGCAGCGACGCCGAATCCGGCGACAGCCGCTGAGGCGCCGGAGTGGCGTGAGCAGCGAGCGCGGGAGTCGGACCCACCTGGCCGTCAGTGCCAGGGCCGCGACCGTGAGCGAAGGATGGGCCGCGCTGGTGGCCGCCACCGGGCGGTGCCACTCGCTCTACCCATTGTCCGGCCGGCCGGGCCCGCGCGCTACGAGGAAAACCCGACGACCCGCGGCGGGATTGGCCCGCGACTGGTGCGGAGTTGCCGAAAGGGGCTCTGACGCTGGCGACAGCAACGAGATCGGGCATCGGTACAGTCGCGGGAACGTGGCGGAGCCGACTGGAGCCGATCGCGAGCGGATCGACATCGTGCTCGCCGACGACCACACGATGGTCCGGCACGGACTGCGCATGATGCTCGACGGCGAACCCGGTCTGACGGTCGTCGCGGAGGCGGCCGACGTCGAGCAGGCGCTGCATCGAGCCCGCGAGCACCGGCCGAGGGTGGTGGTGCTCGATCTCAACATGCCCGGCACCCCGACCCTGTCGGCGCTGGAGCGGTTCGCGTTCGTCGCTCCACAGAGCGCGATCGTCGTTCTGACGATGGAGAGCGATCCGGCGTACGCGCGCGCGGCGCTCGCGGCCGGGGCGCAGGGGTACGTGCTCAAGGAAGGCGCGGAGTCCGCGCTCGTCGATGCGGTGCGCGCGGTCGCGGCGGGTCGGCGCTACGTCGACCCGGCGATCGGTGCGCGCATGGTGACCGGGCCCGCCGGAGCGGTTCCGATCGAGATCGGCGCGGTGTTCGCCGGCCACCGCATCGACGCCCTGATCGGCCAGGGAGGCATGGGTGTCGTGTACCGCGCGACCGATCTGGTGCTCGACCGCCCGGTGGCGCTCAAGCTGATTTCGCCGTCGGTGGCGCGCGACGATGTGTTCCGGAAGCGCTTCGAGCGCGAGTGCCGGCTGGCCGCCGCTCTCGATCACCCGAACGCCGTCACCGTCTTTCATGCCGGCGAGGACGCGGGCCGGCTGTACGTCACGATGCGCTTCATCGATGGCACGGACCTGCGGGTGCTGCTGCGATCCGAGGGCGCGCTCGCTCCTGAACGGGCGGTCGGGCTGATCGGGCAGGTCGCCGCGGCGCTGGACGAAGCACATGCGCTCGGGCTCATCCACCGCGACGTCAAGCCGGCCAACATCCTCGTCCGCTCCCGCGACCGCGAGCAACGCGCGTACCTGACGGACTTCGGCGTCAGCAAGCACCGCGCCGCGGGCACCGATCTCACAGGCACCGGCCTCGCGATCGGAACGCCCGACTACATGGCCCCCGAGCAGGCGCGAGGCCGAGCCGTGGACACCCGCGCGGACGTCTACTCGCTCGGCTGCGTGCTCTTTCATACCCTCTCCGGCCAGCTCCCGTTCGACCACGAGAGCGACCTCGAGAACCTCTTCGCCCACGTGCACGAGCCGGTTCCCGACCTCCATGCCCTGCGCCCGGACATACCCGCGGCGTTGTGCGAGGCAGTGGCGGCCGCCATGGCCAAGGACCCCGACGACCGGCCGCCGACCGCAGGAGCGCTCGCCAAGGCGGCTCAGGCCTCACTGCCGTGCGAATGACGAGCCGGTGGGTCGGGCCCAAGGCGCGGCATCCTTAGACTGCAGGGCGTGGCGATCCTGCGCTGTCCGAGTTGCGGCACCCGCAATCGGGTCGGTCCGATCGAGAGCGGCGCCCCACGTTGCGCGAAGTGCAAGGCGATGCTGCCGTGGGTCGTCGACGCGGACGGCGATTCCTTCGCGGCCGAGGCGGCGGCGTCGGTGCCGGTCGTCGTCGACCTGTGGGCGCCGTGGTGCGGCCCCTGCCGGATGATCTCCCCGGTCCTCGAGCAGCTGGCAGCCGACAACGCCGGCGCGCTGAAGATCGTCAAGGTCAATGTCGACGACGAGCCGGCGCTCGGCGCGCGTTTCGACGCGCGCTCGATCCCGCTCCTGATCGCCATGCGCGACGGCCGGGAGGTCGACCGCATCGTCGGCGCGCTGCCGCGATCCGCGCTCGAGGCGCGCCTGGCACCGCTGCTGCGCTGACCCGACCGGGCGCCGCGCTGCGGCAAACCCGCGACCGGGCTGCGCGATCGCACCCATGCTCTTCGGGGCGAGGCGCTGGCGTCCTCGCGTGATGGCCCCGTGATCGACGACGCCCGGCGGCGTGTCAGGACTTGGTTGGCTTGCCTTCTTGCTCGCGGGCGCGCTCGCGAAGGCGCTCGAAGATGCGGTCGAGCTGCTCGCCGATGACCCGCAGGCGCTCGTGCTCGTGGGTCTTGCGCTCGTGGGCGGGGATGATCAGTAGTTCCTGCTCCTCGCCGACAAGCCCCTCGATCTGGGCGTACAGGGCCGCTAGGGGATTGCGATCGAGGGTGCCTTCGGGCTTGCGCGCGTCCGCCTCGAGACGGTATGGCGACGTCATGCGGCTGACTGTACGCCCGTCGTCCCGGACGTCAAGGCCAGACTCGGAGTGTCGGCTCACAGCGTCCACAGCGCCTGGGTCGGGGACATGCGCGCGGCGCGCAGGGCGGGCAGCAGTCCGGCGGCGGCGCCGATCAGGATCGCGGCGGCGATGCCGCCGGCCCAGGCGAGCGTCGGGATCACGGTCGCCCAGTGCCGGGTGTGTGCGTAGGCGGCGGTGGCGGCAGCGCCGGCGGCGATGCCGACCAGGCCGCCGAGCGCGGCGAGCAGCATCGCCTCGGAGAGGAACTGGAGGAGGATGTGGCCCTTGGCGGCGCCGAGCGCGCGGCGCAGCCCGATCTCGCTGCGCCGCTCGAGCACCGAGATGATCATCGTGTTGGCGACGCCGACGGCGCCGACCAGCAGGGAGACCGCGCCGAGGCCGAGGAACAGGTCGTCGAGTGCGCTCTTGGCCTGGGCGCGGGCGACGAGCGCGTCGGAGGGCCGCGCGACGTCGACCTGGTCCGGGGACTCGGGGTCGGCGGTGTCGGCCAGCACGGCGTGCACGGCACCGACACGGTCGGTGTCGGCGCGCAGGTAGAGCTCGGAGGGGTGGCCGTCGAAGCCGAGGTACTTGCGCGCGGCGGGAACGCCGACCAGCACGGCGGAGTCGAGCTCGGGGGCAAGGCCCGCCGGGTGCAGGATGCCGGCCAGGTAGAACCAGCGGTTGCCGACACGGATCCGCTCGCCCGGCCACAGCCGGTCGATGCCGAGCCGCGCCGCGGCGGCCGCGCCGAGCACGGCGAACGGCTCGCGGGCGGTGACCGCGTCGAGGTAGCGGCCGCGCGCGATGCTCGTTCCGACGGTGGCCGGCAGCTCGAGGCTGGCCGCCTGCACCGAGACGGCGTTGGTGTTGACGGCGGGGATGAACGGGCTGCGGTAGACGTTCGCGCCGCCGATCGCCCCCGTGAACTGGATCGAGCGCACGCCGCCGATGCGGGCGATCATCCCGGGAGCGGCGGCGGGGAGCTCGGCGGGCAGGCCGGATAGCGTCTGCCCGTTCGTGACGGTCAGCAGGTTGGTCCCGAGCCGGTCGATCTCGGCCAGCAGACCGGCCTGCGACGACGCCGACAGGCCGAGCACGGCGACGATCGCGGCGACCCCGATCGCGATGCCCAGGGCCGAGAGCGCGGCGCGGAGCCTGCGCGTGCGGAGCCCGACCGCGGCCAGCCGGCCGAGGTCGCCGAGCCGCAGCCGGCGGGGGGCGAGCGTCGCGGTCATGGCGCGGTGTCGGCGACGACGCGCCCGTCGAGCATCTCGATCCGCCGCGGCAGCCGCGTGGCGATCGCGCGGTCGTGCGTGATCACGACGATCGTGGCGCCGGCCGCGTTGAGCTCCTCCAGCAGCGCGATGAGGGCGTCGCCGGTGGCGCTGTCGAGGTTGCCGGTGGGCTCGTCGGCGAGCACGATCGCCGGCCGGTCGATCAGCGCGCGGGCGATCGCCACCCGCTGGCGCTCGCCGCCGGAGAGCTGCGTCGGCCGGGACGCCGCGCGGTCGGCGAGGCCGACGGCGGCCAGCGCCTCGAGCGCGCGACGGCGGCGCAGCGCGGCCGGCGCGCCCGCGTACAGCAGGCCGTCGGCGACGTTGTCGAGCGCGGTCGAGTGCTCGGCCAGGAAGAACTGCTGGAAGACGAAGCCGATGCGGGTGGCGCGCAGCGTGGCCAACTGCCGGTCGGACAGGCGCGCGACGTCCAGCCCGGTCACCTCCACGCGCCCGGAGCTGGGACGGTCGAGCGTCCCCAGCAGGTGCAGCAGCGTCGTCTTCCCGGACCCGGACGGGCCGACGATCGCCACGAGCTCCCCCTCGCCGACGGTGAAGCTGACTTCGCGCAGCGCGGTGACCGGCGGGCGGCTGGCATAGGTCTTGGTCACCTGCTGGACTCGCAGCACCGCGCTCATGACGGCACCACCACGCGCTGCCCGGCGGCCAGTCCCGATCCGGTGACCGACACTCGCTCGTGCTCGTCGTCGAACAGCCCGAGGCGCACGGTCACCAGGTGGTGCGGGTCGGCGACCTCGACGGCGTAGCGGCCGCCGGCCAGCGCGAGCAGCGCGTCGACCGGCACGACGAGCGCGCCGTGCACGGTCTGGTTGGTGATGGCCACCTCGACGGGCGCCTGGTCGAGGTGGCCGACGTCGCGAGCCCGGGTCAGTCTGATGCGCACGGGGACGGTCGGCGACGAGCCGGCCGTGGCCACCGTGCCGACCGACGAGACTCGGCCCGGCGTCGTGCGGCCGTCGGGCAGCGTGATGCTGACCCGGTCGCCCGGCTTGACCTGCGACTGCAGGCCGGCGTCGAGGTGGACGCTGACCTCGCGCGCGGTCGACGTCGCGCTCAGAACGGCTCCGGCCGCCGGTCCGCCGAGCACGGCGCGCACGTCGGTGACGCGCGCGGCGGTCGGCACGAAGACGACCGTTCCGAGCGCGAGCACGCCGGTCTGGAGCACGCCGAGGTGCTCCTGCAGCCGCTCGACGCCCAGCCTGGTGGCCCAGCCGAACGCGTCCGAGGACGGGTCGAGCTCGGCGCGGCTCGCGTAGCCGAGCTCCACCAGGTCGCGGTTGAGCTCCGACACGTCCTTCCCGATGGCGCCCTCGGCGAGCGCGCGGTAGGCCGGCGTGGACCCGTACAGCAGCACCACCGGCGCATCGTCGACGCGGTAGAGCGCCTGGCCGTTGCGGATCACCTGCCCCGCCGCGGGCAGCGCGGTGATCCTCCCGCTCAGGACGCCGAGCACGGTGTACCCGCCCGCGTAGCCGAGCGTGCCGCTGACCGGCGTCGTCTCCGACAGCGTTCGCGCGGTGACGATCGCCACGGACGTGGGCGCCACCCGATCGCTCGACCGGGCGGGAGTGCCGCCGCAGCCGGCGGCGAGCGCGGCCGACGCGAGCACCACGAGCTTCATCGCCCCGCCGCGAAGCGCGCCACGTCGGCCTTGGTGATGGCGCCGCGGGTGACGCTGACGCACCCGTCGGCGGCCCGCAGCAGCGCCGGCTGATGCACGTCGATCCCGGCGCTCGCGAGCATCTCGTGCGACATCTCGCCGGTGCTCGTCGGGTCGGGGAAGCGAGGGAACCCGCGGCCGCGCAGGCAGTGGGCGAACGCCAACGCCGCCGTCACACGCTCGCGCGTCCGGGATGCGCTCTGACGCGGTGCGCGGCTGGCGGGCAGCAGGTGACGGCACGCCGTCTCCGCCGACTGGAACGCCGGCGCATGCGAGGAGCTCGGGTCGAGCGCCGCCTTGAACCGCCGGGGGGAGGCCGGGTCGGGAAAGCCGGGCACGCCGTGCGAGCGCATGCAGCGCGAGAAGCCGACCATGTCCTGCCGGACCTGGGCCTGAGTCGGGGGACGGGCCGCGCCGGCCGGGTGGGCCGAGTGCGAGCCGCAGGCCGCGATCGCGGTCGCGGCGCCGATCGCCGCAACGACGATCGCGAGACGTTGAGCAAACATGCCGCAGTTGGTAACCGGTGGCCGGTCACACGCGTGCAACACGCGCGTGTGATGGTGTTGTGACCCGTCGTGGAGCACGATGTGCACGTGCGCGTGCTGGTGGTCGAGGATCACGTCGAGCTCGCCCGCGACATCGCGGAGGGGTTGCGCGATCGCGGGTTCGCCACCGACCTCGCGCACGACGGCGCCGCGGCGCTGCGGAAGGGCGGCGTCTACCGCTACGACGTGGTGGTGCTCGACCGCGATCTCCCGGCCGTGCACGGCGACGCGGTCTGCGTGGCGCTGCGCGACGGCGGGTCCGAGGCGCGCATCCTGATGCTGACCGCGGCGGCGACGATCGGCGATCGCGTCGAGGGCCTCAACCTCGGCGCCGACGACTACCTGCCCAAGCCGTTCGCGTTCGAGGAGCTGGTCGCGCGCGTCAACGCGCTGGCCCGCCGCGCGCCCGCCGGCCCGCCGCTGCTCACCTGGGGCGACCTCACGCTCGACCGCGCGCGGCGGCGCGCCACCCGGGCGGGGAAGGAGCTCTCGCTGACGCGCAAGGAGCTGGGCGTGCTCGAGGTGCTGCTGGCGGCCGACGGCGCGGTGGTCAGCGCCGAGGAGCTGCTCGAGCGCGTGTGGGACGAGAACGCCGACCCGTTCACGCGCACGGTGACCGTGACGCTCACGCGCCTGCGGCGCAAGCTCGGCGAGCCGGAGGTGTTCGAGACGGTGGTCGGCGCCGGCTATCGCACGCGATGACGCTCCCCATCCTGCAGCGCGCGTGGCCGCGGCGGATGCGCTCCCGGCTGGCGGTCATGTACACGCTGCTGTTCCTGCTCGCCGGGGCAGCGCTGCTGGCGCTGACGTACACGCTGGCGGCGCACGTCCTCGTCCCGGCGCCGTCGGACACCCTCAAGCAGCTGCCGCCGCGCACCCAGGAGCTGCTCGGGCTGTGCAAGCGGGCCGGGGCGCCAGGACAGCCGCCGATGCCGGCTTCCATGCTCGAGCGCTGCAACCGCGCGCTCGTCGCCGCCGGAGCCGGAGCCTACGACCGGCGCGAGGGTACGCTGAACGCGCTGAAGGACGCGTCGCTGATCGCGCTCGGCGTCCTCGCGATCGCCGCGACAGGCCTCGGCTGGCTCGTCGCCGGGCGGGCGCTGCGGCCGGTGCGGTCGATCACCGAAGCCGCGCGGCGCGCGTCCGAGCTGCGGCTCGGCCAGCGCCTCGCGCTGACCGGCCCCGACGACGAGCTCAAGCAGCTGGCCGACACGTTCGACGTGATGCTCGAGCGGCTCGACGCCGCCTTCACGAGCCAGAAGCAGTTCGTCGCCAATGCCGCGCACGAGCTGCGCACGCCGCTGACGGCGATGCGCACCGCGATCGAGGTCACGCTCTCCAAGCCGGCGCGGACGCCCGAGCAGCTGGAGGCGATGGCGGCGCGGGTCAAGCGATCGGTCGAGCGGGCCGAGGCCACCGTCGAGGCGCTGCTGGCGCTCGCCACCAGCCAGCTCGGCCCGGTGGCCCACGAGGCGATCGACCTGGCGACGGCCGCCGAGGATGCGCTCGACGCCACGCACGCGGCGATCGCCCAGCGCGAGATCGAGGTCGACGCCGTGCTCGAGCCCGCGCTCGCGCAGGGCGACCGGGTGCTGCTCGAGCGCATGATCGCCAACCTCGTCGAGAACGCCGCGCGCCACAACCACGCGGGCGGCTGGATCGGCGTCCGCACGACGCAGCGGAACGGGGTCGCGGTGTTCGAGATCGCCAACACAGGCCCGGACGTGCCGGCCGAGCGGATCCCGACCCTGTTCGAGCCGTTCGCCCGCGCCGAGCAGCGCCTCAACTCCGCCGACGGCGTCGGGCTCGGCCTCTCGATCGCCAGCGCGATCGCCGGCGCGCACAACGCCGCGATCGACGCTCGCTCGAGACCCGGCGGCGGGCTCGAGATCGCGGTCGCGATCTCGAGCCCGAGCTGAATCCCAGGGCGGTCCGGGATCGTGGTCAGCGCAGCGTCAGGCGCGTCGTCGCGAGCGGGCGCGCCGTGCCGGCGAGCCGGATCGTGACGGTGACCGCGCGGCGCCGGCTCACGCGGATCGTCACCGTGCTCCGCCGGCCCGCCTTCAGGGTCAGCGGACGCGGATGCGCGACGGCCTTGCGGCCTGCGGTCACGCTCGTGGTGATCCGGCACGTGCCGGTCAGGCAGGCGACCGTGTACCCGATCGCGCCGCGCTTGGCCGCGGGTGCGCGGACGATGCGCGCGGTGGCCCTGACGGGCGCGGCGGATCCGCTCGGCCGCGGCGTGGGCCCGGCCTGCGGCGCCGGCGTCGCGGGCGGTGCCGGCGTCGCGGGCGGGGCCGGCGTCGCGGGCGGGGCCGGCGACGCCGGGGTGTCCTGCACGGGCGGGTGGGCGAGACGGTCCTCGAGCACCGCGCGGGTCAGCTCCAGCCGGTCCAGCGTCGAGGTCACGAGCGGGTTGCCCTGATCGAGCTTCCCGCCGTCCGCCGCGTCCTGGCCGACCGCGCGCCCGGTCTTCACGTACGAGCCGATCGCGGTCGCGAACGCGTCGCGGTGCTGGGCGAACAGGGTCCGCAGCCCGATCAGCGGGTCGGCCGCCCCGACGCCGTTGTCGAGCTGGTCCTTGATCAGGTTGACGAGCTGCTCGGGCACCGCGGGGGCGAACGCGGCCGTGTGCTGGTCGTTGCGCGGGTGCAGCAGCGCGTCCGCGTCGTCTCCGGAGACCAGGCCGCGGAGGCCGTCGTCGGTCGCGACCGCCTGCGGCAGGCCGAGCGCGACGTAGCCGCGCAGCAGCACGTCCGCTCCCTGCACGCGCTGGGCGGCGGCCTGCACGTCGGTCGCTCGCGTGCCGTCGCCGCCGCGCGACAGCTTGGACCCGTCGGTCAGGAGCGCCGCCGTGCTGTCGTACATCAGCTCGTGCAGCCGCGCGATCACGAGCGGGTTGAGGTCGGCCCTCGCCTTCGCGAAGCCGGAGTCGTCGTGGCTGACGACCGCGCCGGTGTTCGGCCCGGCGCCGATCGCGTAGCGGAACTCGGCGGCGAAGTCGCGGCAGCCGGGCTTCGCCTGCCAGCTCGCGGCGAACGTGAGCTCGGGATCCTGGGTGGCGGCACAGAGGTTCGTGAAGCCGTGCGAGGCGCGGACCCAGCCGAGATCGTCGTCGATGGCCGGCCGCGTCCCCGACGCCGGGACGTGGTAGCGGAAGTACAGGGTGGCGTTCAGGAACGCATCGCCGCCGGGCGAGCCGGCGCCCCAGTTCGCGGTCCAGCTCACGTCGAGGCTCCCGATCCCGAGCCGGATCGCGTTCTGCACGGCGATCGGGAGCCGGGTGATGAGCTCCGGGAGCGGTCGCAGATCCGGGATCGTGTGGCCGTGATCGGAGTGCAGGTCCTGCAACGACGGCACGCCGAGCACGTCGACGTCGCCGAGCGGCTGCAGCTCCCCGCCCCAGGGATCGACCCAGCCCGTGTCGGGCTTGACGCCCGGCGGGCGCTGGGTCCCCAGGTAGTGCTCGCGCTGCGCGCGGATCGCCTGCAGGAGCGTGGGCGCCTCGGTGCTCGGGCGGTCGCCGTCGCGTCCCACGAAGGCGTCGTAGTAGCCCAGCGCGGCGTTGTAGAGCTTGCTGCCCGTGCCGTTGGCGCCGTCGTCGTTGCCGGCGATCCTGCGCAGCGTCCTGTCCACCGCGGTGCCGGTGTTCACGGTGCTCTCGAGCCACGTGAGGTGGCCCGGCGTGACGGCGTCGCGGTTCTCGAGCAGCAGCTGCGCGAGGCCGCGCGCAGCCCCGGCCCAGTAGTCCGGCGAGGGCAGGCAGCGGCCGCTCGCGCAGTCGCTCGTGAGCGCCGGCCAGCTCACCGGGGAGTCGGTGACGCGCTGCGGGAACAGCGCGAAGAAGTTGATCGACGGGTCGAGGTCGGTGACCGCGGCGGCGCCGGGCGCGTCCCAGCTCAGCGGCGACTCGAGCACGGTCTGCGAGAGCGAGGTCGCCGTCGCGTTGTCGAACAGCGCGGCGGCGTCGCGCGCGAACGTGTCGGGCGGCAGCGGGCGGCGGTTGATCTGCTGGAAGCCGACGGACTCCGTCGTGAGCGTCCGCAGGCTGTTGATCGCGTCCGTGGCGAACAGCCGCTGGATCTCCGAGTGCAGGCGGTCGACGGAGCTCTGCAGGTCCCCGAGCGCGTTGCCGAGTCCGGTGAGCTGCGTCCGGGCCTCGGCGAGCTGGGTGCTCAGCTCCGCGGCCAGCGAGCTCACCTGGCGGCTGATCGTCTCGAGCCGGGCGTCGACCGCGCGGAACTGCGTCGCGGTCTCCTGCGCGAACGCGGAGAGCTGCTGCGACACGCCCTGGAGGCCCTGCAGGATGAGCGCGTTCGCATCGGGCTTCGGAACCCCGAAGTTGATGAAGTCGTGGACGACCTTCAGGGCCCCGTTGATCGCGGCGGCGGGATCGACCTCGGCGACCGAGAGGGTCGCGACCAGGCCGACGACGTCGGCCGCGCCGTCGAGGTACTGGTTGTAGTCGGTGGCGGCGAAGTAGGTGTTGACCGCGCTGGCGACCTGCGCCGCCGCCTGGCCTTCGGCCTGGATCGCGGTGCCCTCGCCGGCGTCGATCGTCGCGAGCAGGCCCGCGGCGGCGGAGAGGATCTGCTGCTGCTCGCTGATGGTCCGGCGGGCCTCGGCGCCATGGGCCTGCGCGGCGTCCTTGACGGCTTGGCAGCGCGGGCCGTCCGGGCACTCGCGGGAGACGTCCTGGTGATCGCTGATCGCCTGGGTGGTGCCGGCGCCGATGGCGTTGAGCCCGGCGCGTACCGTGCTCTCGAGGTCGGCGACGCTGGTGGTGATGCTGCCGTCGGACGCGACGGCGGCGGCCGGGTTCGCGGCGAGGGTGGTCGAGCTGTCGAACACGCTCTCATGCGACGCGGCCTGCCAGAGGGCGTCGCGGGCGCGGCCGAAGCCGGGGTTCTTCGCGGCGAGGTCGTACGTGTCCGTCAGCGTCTTGGCCGGCGAGAACCCGCCGTACAGGAGCGTGGAGACGGAGTCGGCGGCGGGATTGAATTCACGCCCGAGGTTGCGGGCGGACGCGGAGGACTCGGCCAGCGCCTGGTCGGCGACCGTCGCGATCGCGCGCTGGACGCGCGGCTCGCCCGAGCCGTTGAGAGCGGCGAGGATGGCGATGATCCGCTGGTTGCCGGGAACGGCGGACAGCGTCGCCGCCGACGTCTTCGCGTCGTTGCCGAGCCTTGCGCCCAGCGACGCGATGTCGCTGCGCGCCTGGTCGGGAGCGAGCGCCGGGTCGAGCGCGTACTCCTCCTGCAGGACGTGCTCGAGCACGATGTCCACGGTGCCGCTGGGGATGCGGCTGAGGCGGCGGACGTCACCGGCGACGAACAGCACGCGCGCGGCTTCCTGCGGCGACGCGTGCACCGCGGCCGGCGTCTGGGCCTCGGCGCCGGGGGCCATGAGCGCGACGGCCGCGAGGGCCGCGACGGAGAGGGCGAAGGAGCGGATCATGGTGCCCTCAGTCATGCGATCCGGCAGAGCGTTACGAGCGTGAGTGCCGACTGTCCGGCAACAGACAGTCGGGGGACCCTCACCGGTTGAAGGTGAGATGCGTGACCCCGCTGGGCGACGACACCGCCTCCACGTCGTACTGCTGCTCCAGCCCCTCCAACCCGTCCCACAACCGCACACCGCGCCCGAGGAGGATCGGGACCTGCACGACGTGCAGGTGGTCGACGAGCCCGGCGGCGAGGAACTCGCGGAGCATCGTCGGGCCGCCCCCGATACGGACGTCCTGGCCGGCGGCGGCCTCCCGAGCGGCGTCGAGTGCGTCCGCCGGCGCGGCGTCGAGGAAGTGGAACGTCGTACCGCCCTGCATCTCCAGCGGCGGCCGCGGGTGATGGGTCAGGACGAACGTCGGGGTGTGGAACGGCGGATCGTCTCCCCACCAGCCGCGCCACTCCGGGTCGTCCTGCCAACCCGGGGGGCCGAACTTGCCGGCGCCCATGATCTCGGCGCCGATGCCGTGCTCGTGACGCTCGGCGAAGGCGTTGTCGACGCCGACGGTGCCGGCGGCGTCCGTCGCGAGGACACCGAGCCGCTCCCAGAATCGGGTCGCGAGCATCCACTCGTGGAGCCGATGACCGGCGTGGCCGAACGGGGCGGCGGCGGTCAGGCCCTCACCGGTGGCGAAGCCGTCGAGCGAGATCGAGAAGTTGTGGACTCTGGCGCGCGACATGGCAGCTCCTTCGGAAGTCGATGCCACGGTAGACCGCGCGGCCGGCGAGAACTCATCGCGGCCAGGTACCGGAAACGTGACGGGCCGGACATCTTGCAGTCCGGCCCGATCATGCGCTGCGGTGCACGCGCACCGCTGTGTGTCCTGTCAAGGACGGGAACAACGGGATGTTCGCTGGATTGTCCGGCGGAATCGCCTCCCTTCGATCCCAGCGAGGAGGATCACCTCAAACTCTCGCCGGTCGGGCGCCTGCACCGCAACGTGGCGGACTACGCGACCGCAGCGGCGCGGACTACCGACTCTTGTTTGGAGTGTCGTTCCGCCCCGGTGCCGACCGAGTCACTACCCGCGGATGAACGACAGCGCGGCGGCGGCCGAGTACCCGTCCCCGTCGGGCGACAGCCGGCGCACCGCGTCGAGGTCGGCGCCGCCGGTGAAGATCGGCGCCTCCACGTATCCGTCATGGCGGGTCTGCGCCAACCCGGCCGCCGCGAACAGCGCGTTGCACAGGCACACGCGGCCCGCGGCCTGCTGTGGCCTTCCGCCCTTGCTCTTGAGCGTGGGCTCCGGCTCGGCGGGGCAGATGTAGACCAGGTCGCCGTCCTGCTCCACCGGCTGGCGCAGGTAGCCGAGGTCGCACCGGCGCTCGCGCGCGTCGCGGACCGCGGGGTCCGAGAGCGTGCCTTCGAGCTGGTGCACCTTGAACGGGAAGCCCGTCGGAGACGCGCTCCCGTCGGTGACCACGGCCAGCGTTCCGGCGGCGACCTGGCGGAGCACCTGCCGCTTGAGCTCGGACGCGAGGCCCGACTCGTGACTGAGCGCGAACACGGTGCCGGCCTGGATCCCGCGGGCGCCGGAGCTCCACGCGGCGCGCAGTCCCTCGGGGCTGCCGTAGGAGCCGGCGAGCCAGAACGGAAGGCCGATGGCGGCGATCGCGCGCAGCTCGACGCTGTCGCGCTCGCCGTAGACCGGGTCGGTCTGGGGCCGCCACGGCAGGCGCGGCGGAGCATTGTGACCGCCGGCGCTCGGGCCCTCCACCACGAACCCGTCCGGGCGCGTGGCGGGCTGCGCGGCGAGGCCCGCGGCGAGGTCGACCGAGGCGACGATCGCGAGGAACTGCGGCCGCCGCAACGGCGCGCCGGTCGGCAGCCCGGCGAGGTCCGCGGGGGCGAACCGCGTCGCATACTCGGCTCCGGGCGCAGCGCGCAAGACGCGCACCGAGAGGGCGCCCTCCTGATGGCGCGCGAGCGCGTCGAGCAGGGCCGGCATCTCAGCCGGGCTGCCCGCCCCCGCGATCACGACGTCGACGCCCGCGAGCATCGCGCCGTAGATCGTGGCCGGGATCGGCAGCCCGATCTTGCGCAGCACGTTGATCCCGACCAGCCCGTCGTGGTGGTGCTTGGCGCGCGTCACCTCCGCGAAGGCCGACGCGATCGCCAGCTCCTGGAGCTCCGCGAGGCCGGTGCGCTGGCGGTCGGTGCGCGGCGCGATGATCCACTTGCGCAGGTTCATGTACGGCTTGCCGCCCCTGCCGGCGGGCTTGAAGTACCTCGTCACCAGCCGGTCGGCGATCGCATGGTCCGGGAACTGCTCGATCCCCCAGCGCGCGCCACGATCGCCGTCCTGCAACAACCGCGCGTATACGCCGTCGAGTCCGGTGCCCGAGACGACGCCGAGCCCTCCGGCCATCGCCACGATCCGCGCCAGCCGGTGGCCGGAGACGTGGACCCCCATCCCGCCCTGGATGATCTCGGGGAGTTCGCACACGGGTTGAGATGGCTGCAGCACACGCATCCTCTCGCGAGCGCGAGAGCCGGCGCGAACCATCGCAGCCGCCGTCCCCAGATCAATCCGTGCCTTCTACCGTCAGCCTCCGTAGTTCACACCCGCCGAAGCGCTCCGTCACACCGCGCCGCGGCCGGAGAGGACCGCCGGCACGGTGGCGAGGAGGATCTCGAGGTCGCGTGCGAGCGACCATCCCGCGACGTACTGGTAGTCGAGCCTGATCATCTCCCAGAACGGCAGGTGGGAGCGGCCGGCCACCTGCCACGGTCCCGTCAGCCCTGGCCGCAGGTCGGCCCGCCGGCGTTGCCAGGCTTCCGTGAGCGCCTCGTGCTCGTCGCGCACGAGCGGACGCGGGCCGACCAGGCTCATGTCGCCCTTGAGCACGTTGAGCAGCTGCGGCAGCTCGTCGAGTGAGTACCGCCGCAGGAACCGCCCGACCCGGGTCACGCGCGGGTCGTCCGCGTGCTTGACGATCGCGCCGCAATCCCGCGTCTCGACCGTCGAGCCGTCTCGCATGGAACGGAACTTGTAGAGCGCGAAGAAGCGCCCGCGGCGGCCCGAGCGCGGCTGGACGAAGACGACCGGCCCCGGAGACTCGACCCGGACGGCGACCGCGATCGCCGCCATCAGCGGAGCGAGCACGATCAGCCCGAGCGCCGATCCCGCCACGTCGAGCGCGCGCTTGCCACAGCGCATCGCCATGCTCGGAACCGCCGGCTCGATCGACATCAACGGCATCCCGCCCAGGGCGTCCGTCGTGCGGGCGCCGTCGAGGAACTCGAACAGCCGGGGCACCACGTCGACCGCGACCGCGGCGTCGCGGCACACGCGCAGGCAGCGCAGTAGGTCCTCGTGACCTGAGCGCGTGAAGGCGAGCATGACCCGGTCGACGTCACCGGCGGCGAGCACATCCCCGAGCGACTCGAGCCGCCCGAGCCATTCGATGCCAGGCGCTCCGCCGGCGCGAACGTCGTCATCTACGAACCCGACAGGGTCCAGACCGAGCTCCGGCCGCAGCCGCAGGCGCTCCACGAGCCGGCGCGAGACCTCGCCGGAGCCGACGATCACCACCCGCTGGCGCAGGCGCGGAGCGCGGCGCAGAGCGGCGCACGCCACGGCACGAGCGATGCCGGCCGACGCCGCGGTGGCGAACGCCGCGACCAGCGCGCCGAGGCCCGGCCGCGACGCGTCGAGCACACCCAGCAGCGCATACGCCGGCCATGACATGAGCAGCGACGCGACCATCAGGCGGCGCGCCACGCCGGCGCCGGTGGAGCGTACGCGGGCGTCATCGGCCTCGTAGAGCCCGCAGACGAACGCGGTCGCGACCCAGACCGACGCGATCGCGAAGGGCAACACCGATGCCGGCCCACTCGTCAGCCCGGCCGCCGGCGCCGCGAGCAGCCCGCCCAGAAGGCCGCCCAGCGCGTCGGCGCCGAGAAGGCCGCGGCGCATTCGGGCCTCGCGCGGCGGCGCGGTCCGGCGGCGGACGGCGCCGCTCAGCGGCGTGGGGCGCGCACTCACGCCGATATGCCGGCAAGCTCCGCGCCTGCGCGGCACCCGGGGTCTCAGGACGTGCGTTCGTGACATTTCCGCACGTCCGATCGTGGTGCGCGCGCGACATCCGGGGGTCCGGATAACCCCGGTGAGTCGGTGTGGAGGACTACCGGGCGCCAGATCCGGCGTTCCAGGCAATTCGCGCTTCGGAACCGAACCGACGCTCGCCGCGCGGCGTAGGTTCAACGTATGGGAAGGCTTCTGATGACTGCGGCCGTCCTGGCGGCCTTGACGGCGCCGGCGTTCGCGGATGCGGCCGTCCGGCCGTCGCCGGGCGCGGCCGGGATCGGCGACCGGTTGTTTCCGAGGCTCGGGAACGGCGGCTACGACGTCCGGCACTATGACGTCGACCTCGACTACGCCACCGCTGCGCCCTCGCAGGGGATCGACGGGACCGTCACCATCCAGGCGACGGCGACCCGGCCGCTGTCGCGCTTCGACCTCGACTTCGCCGGCGACGCCGTCGGCTCGGTCTCCGTCAACGGCCGGCCGGCGACGTTCTCGCGCTCGCGCCAGGACCTCGTGATCACGCCGATGTCGTCACTGCCGAAGGGCCGCCGCTTCGTCGTCGTGGTCTCGCACTACACGGCGCATCCCCGGAGCCCCAGCGGGAGCAACATCCTCGACAACGCGTTCATCGTCACGCCCGACGGCTCGGCGACGCTTCCCCAGCCGTCGGGGGCGCACGTGTTCCTGCCGTCCAACGACGCGCCGCGCGACAAGGCGACGTTCACGTTTCGCCTCGACGTCCCCGCCGGCGAGACGGCCGTCGCCAACGGCGAGCTCGTGTCGCAGGCGACCGCGGACGGGCACACGCAGTACGTCTACGAGCAGCGCCAGCCGATGGCGACGGAGCTGATCCAGCTTGCCGTCGGCAGCTACAAGGTGATCGACCGCGGGGTCCACGACGGCGTCCACGTGCGCGACGTGATCGCGCCGTCGCTGGAGCCGCTGCTGGCCGACAAGCTCCCCACCGAGCTCGACCAGCTCGCCTGGCTGACGGCGCGCCTCGGCCGCTACCCGTTCGGGAGCTACGGCTCCTTCGTGATCGACTCGGACGTCGGCGCGTCGCTGGAGACGCAGACGCTCTCGATCTTCGACCGCCAGGTGTTCGATACGAGCGCCCTCACAGCGTGGGCGACGACGATGGTCCACGAGGCCGCGCACCAATGGTTCGGCGACAGCGTCTCGCCACGCGAGTGGAGCGACGTGTGGCTCAACGAGGGCCACGCGACGTGGTACCAGATGAGCTACGCGGTCGAGCACGGCGACATGCGAGCGGCCTCGGGCGGCGTCTCCGACACCCTCGACGGCGCCATGAGGTTCTACTACGGGCTCGGCGACTTCTACCGCCGGAGCATCGAGCCGGTGGCCAAGCCGAAGAACGGCTCCTTCCGCAGGCTGTTCAGCGCGCAGCAGTACTTCGGCGGCGCGCTCGTGCTCTACGCGCTGCGCCAGAGGATCGGCGACGCGAGGTTCCGGAGGATCGAGCGCGCGTGGCTGAGCCGCTATGAGGGCAGGTCCGCCTCGACCGCGGACTTCATCGCGCTCGCCTCCAAGGTCTCAGGCAAGCGCCTCGGCCCCTTCCTGCACGACTGGCTCTACGGCACGAAGACCCCGGCGATGCCAGGCCACCCCGACTGGAGGGTCAAGACGGTGGCGGAGGTGGAGGGATAGCTCCCGGAGCACGCGGACGTGCTCCGGGAGCGACTGGGTTTACGGAGTCGTCGTCGACAGCGGAAGTGTCCCACCACGTCCGGTAATGCCGCTCTAGGGCGTCGAATCGAGGGCGTAGCGGGACGTGGAGACGACACCCGGTGTGTCACGGCAGTGTCACGCGCCATCGACGGTCCGCTACGGCGGGCCGTCGTCGTCGAGGCGCACGTTCGAGCGCTCTAGGCGCCCTGCACCCGCGCGTTGAGGGCGGCGAGCTCGCGCGGCCCTGGCCATCCGAAGATGCGCGACACGGCCTGCATCGCGAACAGCATCGACTGCGACGCCGATAGCGCGGCGTTGCGCGCCCACGCAGGATCGCGGGCGTCTGGATCGCCTACTACGTGCAGGTCGCCCTTGCGGACGGATCGCTGCCGCGTGGCGAAGCTGGAGCCGTGCACGAAGTGGTGGTGCATGCAGAAGTCGAGGTACTCCTCGCCCCGGCCGTGACGGTCGGCGAGTTGCTTCTCGTGCGGCGGCCAGTTCCTCGGGAGACGCACTCCGGCCTTGCTGGCGTAGTCGATGATCTGCGCGCGCCGGGCGTCGATGTTGGCGAGCGACTCCGTTTCGTCTCGCCCACGCGACTCTCCCTCGCGCATCACGCCTGCCAGGTGGTTCAGCGACGTGATCGACCATCGGGCGAGTTGGCTGATGCGTGTCGGCTCTTCCGCCGCGGCGATGTCCATCAGCATGAGGGACTCGGTGAACATCGGCCGCGTGAGGATCAGGGCCTCCTCGCCGAGCCCTTCGCGGACGAGCGTGTGCACCGCCTTGAACAGACCGCGGCAGCGGTCGTAGATCACGATGACCTCGTGGTAGTGGGGCGGACGCTCGGCATTGCCGCCCACCCGATGCGCGGCGGTGCCGATGTCGTCGAGCAGCGCGTTCAGGTCTGCGCTCGGTGTCACCGGTGGCAAGCTACCGCCGCCGTACGACGGCACGCGTAGTCTCGGCTGATGAGCGATCACCTGGAAGCGATCCCGCTTGGCCCCGACGACATCGACGCCGAGCTCGCGGAGATCAAGGCCGAGCCGCTGCGAGTGCAGGCGCTCGATCCACGGACGGGCGTGCTGGTCGAGGGCACGATCTACCGCGAGCACCTGGCTGCCGCGATCGTCGAGCGCGGCGTGCTCAAGCGATAGGGCAGCGCCTACCCCGAGCTCGACGCCGACGCAGAGCCGAGGCGGTCGAGAATGCGCAGCAGCAGGCTCGAAAACACGACGATTTCCGCCGCTTCGACCGGGTCGTCGAAGTGAATCTTGCGATGGCTATGCGGGTTCTTGAGCGCGCCGAGCGCCCCTCGGAAGAGGTTGGCGATCGCCTGTTGTTCCGCCTCGGGCAAGTCCCGGTCGTTGAGGACGCCCCCGTCCTTGGCGAACGCGTGGCCGAGAAGCCCTGGGCCGTAGGCGAACGAATCAGCGCCGCTGACCTCACGCAATGCGATCTCGACCTCGCGCACGGCCACCCAGACGGCGGCCTCGAACTTTCCACGTAGGAACTCGCTTCGGACGTCGTCGGCGATACGCGGGTGCAAGTCGAACTCGATGCGCTCGCCCGCCCGCAGTCGCTCGCGTCCGTCTTCGCGTTCGGCGACGTCGCGTCCGAGACGCGTCGCGAGCCACCAGCTGTCGTCCGGGTTCTGCGTGTCCGGCACGATCAGCCCCTTGCGGATGAGCCACCACCACGCCTCCGCGACGGCCTGAGTTGCTTCCCTGGGGACGTCGCCCTGCTGCCGCAGACGACCGATCAGGTTGGTGCGCATCTCCGAGCCACGTCCCATTTGCCTGAGAATGAGCAGGCCGAGCTCGTCGATCGGGAGCGCGAGGACTTCCTCCGGAGACAACTGAAACCACGGACGATCGTCCATCCACGCGCACCGTAGTTGGCGAGTCGGCGGGAACCCGCGCGCCTGGACGTCGGCGGCGTCGCGCGCAATCATCGCGGGGCGATGGATCGCTCCCGGCCGCGCGACGCGGCCGGGGCGGCGTCAGAGATAGCGACCGAGGCGCGACGCTGAGGCCGCGCCCGATGGAGCTCCCAGCGCGCGACGCGCACGAGCTCCCTCCGGACCCCCGCCGCGACGGCGGGTAGGCGCGACGCCGACGAGCCCGGAGCGACCAGATCGCTTCGACTCACGAGGAGGGCATCGTGCCCTTCAACAACATCATCAGCCGCGCCGATGGCGCGCCGCTGATCCCCGAGGATGTCGTCAACGACGTGATCAAGGCGGCGACCGCCGAGAGCGCGGCGCTGTCGCTGTTCCGGCAGGTGAACATGGGCTCCAAGACGTCGACGTTGCCGGTGCTGAGCGCACTGGCGCAGGCGTACTTCGTCAACGGTGACACAGGCCTGAAGCAGACGACGGAGATGGCGTGGAACGGCGTGATCCTCGAAGCCGAGGAGATCGCCGCGTTCGTGCCGGTCCCCGAGGCCGTCGTCGACGACGCCGACTTCGACTTGTGGGGCGAGGTGCAGCAGGGGCTCGCCGAAGCCGTCGGCGTGACGCTCGACATGGCCGTCTTCGGCGGCACGAACAAGCCCGCCACGTGGGCGCAGGCGATCGTGCCCGCCGCGATCGCAGCGGGGAACACCAACGTCGCCGACTCGACGCCCGAACAGGGCGGGATGGCCAACGACATCGCCGAGACGTTCGACGACGTCGAGGACGACGGCTACGACGTGAGCGCGATCGCCGCAACGCGCTCGGTCCGCGGCGCGTTGCGCAAGGCGCGCGGCAGCGACGGGCAGAAGCTCGTCGACGTGCAGTCGGGCCAGGGTCTGGACGCGCCGATCACGTACGTCGCGAACGGTGTGCTGCCAGCTGGGCCGCCCGCGACGCTCGCTGTCGTCGGCGACTACACGATGGCCGTGCTCGGCTTGCGCCAGGACATGACGTTCAAGCTGATCACCGAGGGCGTCATCACCGACGACACCGGTAAGATCATCTACAACCTTCCGCAGCAGGACATGGTCGCGCTGCGCGTCGTTTTCAGGGCCGCGTTCGCCGTCGCCAACCCGGTCACGCGCCCGGTTGCCGGGGCGGGCACGCCGTACCCGTTCGGGGTGCTGCAGGCGGCAGCCTGAGCTTCGAGCCGGGCTAAGGCCCGTCGTGTCCGCGTCGGGCCCTAGCGTGCGTCGAGATGGGAATCGAGCCGACCGACGACGCCGGGCGTCCCGACTACACGTTCACGAAGCCGGAGGGCCTGCTCGCCCACTACACGACGTCATCGGCCGTGTTCGAGCACATCGTTCCGACGCGAACGCTGCGGCTGAGCCCATACAGACTCATGCGTGACCCCGTCGAGAACAAGGTCATCACGCCCAACATCTACTGGGACGGGGTGGATGTGGATCGCGAGATGGACGAGCTCGACGCCCTGCTGAAGGCGGCCCGAGACCGGATGCGAGTTATGAGCTTCACGCATGATGCTGACCAGCACGCGCACGAATCCGTATTCGATTGCTGTTGGTCTCGACCGCGCATGTGGGAGCAGTACGGCGATGTGCATCGCGGGGCCTGCCTGCTCTTCGATCGATCCCTCCTCGAAGCTGCCATCGCCGACGCTTGGCCGCCTGAGACGACGTATCTCCGCAACGTCGACTACAGCCCCGAGGGCATCGTCGGAAGCCCTGCGCGGGGGTTGATCGACAGACGAACCTTCCTAGGCGAGGGCGAGACACTCACCAACGCCGTCGCCGAGTACGTCGCGCAACGGCGCGACGCTTTCTTCTTCCTCAAGAGCGACGACTTCGCCACGGAGTACGAGTACCGCATCGTGCTTGCGGTCGAAGACGACGACTACGCCTACATCGAATTTCGCGATGCGCTCGTGGGCGTCGTGCTCGGCGAACGCTTCCCGGTCTGGCAGCGACCCGCAGCGATCGCCGCCTGCTCGGAGATCGACGTCAAGCTCGGCCGGATGCACTGGGAGCACGGCCGCCCGCACGTGCTGCGAGTGTGGCCACAAATGCGCCTCTGAGCCCTCCTCTCGCCGCTCTCGCCCCCGCCGACGTCGAGACAATGAAGACGTCGACCAGGCCCCTCACGACGGGAGACGGGCTGCAAATTCGGCTTGCGCGCGAGCGCGCAACGACGCGCACCCATTCGCCTCACGCGTCGACGCCGACCGCGCGTGGCCGCCTAGCCAGGCAATTGCTCGCAGATGCGACGGAACGCCGCGTGGGTGATCGCGAGGGCGATGCGTCCCCCTCCGTCCGGCTCGGGGATCGGTGCGCCGGGCATCAAGTTGATCCCGCTTCCCTGCGCCTCGCTGGCCGTGTTGAGGTGGATCACGACATCGCCGCTTCGCACGTAGACGCCCTCACTCACCTTGTCTCGTACTTGCCGTCGCTCGTCACGACTCGCCTCGTCGTCGGTGATGGGTATTGCTGCCGAGCAATCTACGCGGAGTCGGGATCGCGCAGCAGCGTGCCCTTCGGGCGTTGGGGTCCGTGATCGCGAATACGCTGCGTGGCATGACGCAGCCCGTGGAGAACCGTTTCGAGTTCAGGATCGGCGACGCGTTCCCTGACCGCGACCCGACGGCGCGCTACGTGATGCGCCTCTCGACGGCATTGGGCGATTTGAGAATCGCGGGCGAGTACGCGGTGCGCGACGATCAGCCCGAGCACGAACGCCTGTACTTCATTCGCCTGTTCTCATCGCACATGCGCGAGGCCGTGTTGTTGCTCGATCCACCCAATGCGGGCGTCGTACCGAACGTTGAGGCGTTCATCGCGGCGTTGCCCTCCGGCGCTCGGGATCTGCATGCCGATCGCCTCCGCGAGTCGCATGGACGCGTGCTCGCCTTGCTCCGGCGGCAGTTCACCGAGCGCCCCGGCCTGAACCTGCGCCAGGAGTTGCGACGGATGCGCAACCAGTTCTTCCACTACCACGCCGACGCCAACAGCGACGCAGACCTCGGTGACGCGATCGCGGCGTCAGCCGACGACGACGGCGTCTACGTCATTCGTGAACTCCCCGACGACAAGTACGAAATGCGCGCCGAGTACGCCGACATCGTCGGCATCCGTCTCGTGCACCCGTTCGAGGGCGACAACGAGACCGTGCGCCCGATCGCCGAGGAGCTCCACGGCGACATTCTCAACCTGCTCGGGCCGCTGAGCACCTACATACAGCAGGCCGAGGCCGCCTACCTCACCTCGCGCGCGGCGGGTGTCGTCACGCTCGTGAGACCTGATGGAAGCCCGTCGGACGCGCGCAAGCCGTAAGTCCGGCGGTGGGGTAGAAGGTCCGCGAGGTCACTCGCGGACGGCGCTCTGAGGCGCACCGCGGAAAACGCTCGGGAAAATGGGCAACGATGCGGTTGCGCGTGCAGTTGGCGAACCCGAGTTCGCTAACGCCCGCCCGGCCGACACTTTCCGCCAAGCTGCGGGCCGACCCGCAGCTACGCGGATGCGCGCCACATGCGCTCGGTGCGCGGCAGATGCTCGAACAGCGTCGAGCGCGCCACGCCGCTGCGGGCCGACGCGGCCCGGATCGAGAAGCCCGCGTCGACGAGCCCGAGCCCGAACGTCAACGGCCTGCCGTTGACGATCTCGGCGGGCAGGCGCCGCCCCCATTCCGCGTCGCGGCCGGCCTTCAGGCGAGCGCGCCGCACGATCGCCTCCGACGTGCGCGCCCCGACGGCGCAGTCGAGCGCTGCGAACCCTTCGCCGCGTTCGATGACACGCGCCTCAAGCTCGACCAGCGTCTCGGTGCGCACGTTCGCGTCCGGCCTCGCCTTCAGCAGCGCGAGCTCGTGCCGGGCGTCGTCGAGCACGAGCGCGAGCTCGCTGGCGCCGCTGGCGGCGGCGAAGCGCTCGCGGAACCAGCCGACGATGTCGTCGACGCGGCGGGGTCGTTGCGACTCGGGACGGCTGCGCGATGTGCGCGTGAGGATCGCCCCGGCGGGGGCGCTTGCGCACAGCGAGAGCTCGGCCAGCGCTTGACGTGCTGCCCGCTGGAGCTCTGAGAGCTCGTCGCGCGTCGCCACGATCGGGGACGCTACCGCGCGGTTGCGCGTTGCGTCTGCGCGCAGGAGATAGGCCGCCCGAGCCACCTATCTCGCTCGACCGCCCGTGGTCAACGTCGCGCGCGTGCCCTACGCTCCCGCTTGACCTTTCGATCGGGTCAGTCGTCGCGCCTCAGGTCACCCAATTCGGTGGCCCGTCGTGCATTCGGGGGGTCACGAGCTCGTGATACACCGTCAGCGCGGTGCCGTCTGACGACACGCACCGCGCCGCCCGTCTTCCGATCGAAGGGAGCGCCACATGCACCCCGCCGAGCTCGACCGCGTGAAGCAGCGCATCGCGCAGCTACACGCCAAGCAACACCATCGCCGCGCCGCCGACTGCGACCAGCGGGGCGAGAAGATCGGCGCGAACCTCGCCTACGGCTGCGCGTGGCTGGCGCTCGACGCCGCCTCCGCGTACGCAGATGCGAGGCGTGCATGCGACGCACACGCGCCTCGCCTACACCCTCCAGGTTCAGTCTCGCGTGGCACGTCGCGCGAGCACCGCACCCGCCGTTCCCGGCGCTCACGCGCCACGTCTGACGACGGCCCAGCAGCACCACCGCCGCGCCGGGTCTGGGCTGACCCCGGTTCGGCTCTACAGCGCGCTTCGCACCCACCGCTTGCACGCCGGATGCGCGACCTCCAGTGAGGCGATCGTAGGCGGCTTCGATCCCCAGGAGCTCGGGCGCCGCTCGGTGGTGACGTCGTGAGCGTCGCCGCGATCACGACGCTGCCGTCATGCGCGCTGTGTGAGAACGAGGCCAGCTACGCGCAGGTGATCGGCGACGCGGCGGTGCTGACGTGCGACGAGCACGAGTTGCTCGTCGACGCCGTCCCGATCGACCTCGACGAGTGGCTCAGCGGCGACGTGTCGCTGCGCGACGAGTACGTCGCGGGCTACAACGCGCTCGCCGAGCTCGACGAGAGCGATGGGCGCCACGCGCTCGCCGTCACGTACGCGCGCACCGTGGAGCTCATCGACTACGCGCTCGAACACTGCAGCAGCGAGCCGCCTGCGTGCGCGCTGCCTGAACACGCTACTGCGATCAACTCGCTGCTGCTCGCTGCGCTGCGCTACTACTATGAGGCGTTCGAGCGCTACGTCTACGCGTACGAGCAGCGGCATCCCGAGCCCACTTCGTCGCCGTCTGAGCCGCCTACCCTGCAGCTGCTCACTCGCTGCGCTATCCTCTACCTGCCCTACACTATCCCCGCCTTCTGTGGCGCTCGCCAGCTCGTCGCGTGCGCCGAGCGCGAGCGCCTGATGATCTGCGCGCCCGCAGCGCGCTCGCAAGACTACGCTCGCGCAGCGCTCTCGCGCTCGCGCGCTGCGCTATCCGTGACCGCAAGTGCTCTGGATGCCAGTCGCCTACTACTCGCGCAAGGTGCTCTACATCGCCGCCTACCTGCCCGCGCAGGCGCTGCGCTCGCTGCGCCTTATGCTGTCACCCTACTATCGCGCGCTGCTCTACGAGCGCCTGATCTTGTGGAAGCGCGCGCCGCCCGTCTACGTCGTCGCCAACCCTTACAGCCTGCGCTAGTTCGTCGCTGCGCTGGTCTAGCGTCTCCGCTGCTACATCCGCACTGTGATCATCTACTCGCTCAAGTACCTAGCGCACGCGCTGTACGAGGCAAGTCTGCAGCGCCGTCAGCAACGCGCTCGCGCTGCTGTCCTACGTCCGCGTGCAGGTGCTTGCGCTGCACCATCCGCGCAAGCAATCCAGCAGGCGAGCGCCTGAGGCGCGTCAAGCTGAGCACTCACAGCGCAAGCTGAAGACTATCTACTACGTCTACTGCTCCACGTCGCTGACGAGCGGCTCCGGGTCCGTGCTCGCGCTCAACTGCAAGCCCTGCGCGAGCATCGTCTAGCTCACTACGCTGAAGCCGATCGCTGACTACGTCGGCCCGTTCCACGTCGTGTTCGATCACCAGGCGGGCGCGATGCGCGCGCGCGGCGACTACGTCACGCTCGAAGCGCTCGTCGCCGCGGGCAACTACGCGCGCACCAAGAAGGAGGCGGCGAACGCGCTCTACGTCGGCGACGATCGGGGCGCGGCCGAGAAGGCCTGCCTTGAGCTCCACCGACTCGTCGAGGCCTAGCTCGCCCACCGCGAGCCGAGCGGTAATCGCTTCCCGACGAAGTGGTTCGCTACCGAGGCCTTACGAGCTCGCGTGACCATAAACGTCCACTATTTGCGGTACTGCGTGACCACGCGTGACCAGATCACTGGTGATCACACTAGCTCAGAATTTGGCTCTACGCCTGGTCACTGCTGTCACACTGCACTGACGCATCGTCCCTCCCCTATAGGGGAGGGAGGGACGTGCACCGTGAGCTCGTGAACACTGTCTCCTCCTACGACCCGATCTACACCTACTACTACGCACACGCCTACTATGAGCAGACCTCCAACTGCTACTTACCGATCTGCTGCGCAGCATGAGCCGCGCCGAGCGCTACTACTACTAGCTCTAACGCGCCGCCGTCGTGAAGGTGCCCGCGCTGCTCAAGGTCGCCACCGTCGCCAAGCTGCTCTACTGCGATCCGCGCACCGTCCGCAGGCGCATCGCCGAGAGCTGCCTATCGCCCGTGATCTAGGCTACCGTCAGATTATCCGCGCCTACGAGCTCCGTGCCTACGTCTACTCGCTCGCGCGCTTGCAGCCGTCACTGCGTCGCCCGCCGCGTGCGCGCCCTGGCAGCCCGTTCCCACTTCTCTCTACTAAATCACTTCCTTAGGCTACAGCGAGACCTGCACGCTCCGTACAATGTAGTCTATGCACTACACAACAGCAGCACAGCACCCCATGCTCGTCACGCTCGCTCGCGTGTGCCGCCAGCGCCGCCTACTGCACTAGCTCTCGCAAGCCAGCGTCGCCTAACGCGCAGGCTTCTCGCGCTCAGCGATCAACTAATTCGAGCGCGTGCGCAACTGGCCGCGCGACCCCTACCGCTCGTACGCTGCTACACCGACAGCGAGCTCTACGCCGCGCAGCTGTGGCTCTACGCCGCGCAGCAGCTACTCGACACCCAGGGAGTACCGACGTCATGAGCGTGCACCTACACTGCAAGCAGTGGCGCGCCCGCTGGCGCTACAGCAACTGCAAGCCCAAGTCCAAGGTGTTCGCCCGCAAGGCCTACGCCTACCATCACTACCGCGAGGTCAAGCGCGCCAAGGCGCTCTGCCCGCACATGCTGCGCGAGCTCTAACGCCACTACGTGACGCTCGCCCAGTTCGTCTGCTACAGCTTCCGCCCCTACGCCAACCTACTCGTCTAGAGCACGCTGCGCCAATACTACTGGCGCTGCGCAACCACCTGCGCGAGCTCGCGGACCAGCCTTTGCGCTCACTCTACGTCGCACGCCTCGCCCGCCACCAGTACTCGCTGCTCTACCACTGCCGCAGCCCTAACAACGTGCGCGCAGCGATTACCAAGCTCTCAGCGGCATCCTGCAAGTCGCCGCTGAGCACTCGCTGATCACCGCCAACCCGTCCGCTCGCTACGCAAGCATCCGCTGCCGCGCACGCCTAGCGTCGTGCCGTTCTAGCCCTGGCAGGCCTAGGCGCTGCTCTACCGCTTCACCTGCCGATCGCGTGCGATCCTCACGCTCCGCTGCAGCTGGGCCTGCGCCCGATCGAGATCAGGCTCGTCACGCTGGACGGCTTCGACGGCGACACGCTCACGATTCGCGCCTACCAGACCAAGCGCGGCGCCGCCCGCTCACGCACGATCGCCGTCCCCACCGAAGCGGCGCGAGCGCTGCGCTCCTGGCGCTCTAATCCGGCGGCGCGACAGCGACCCGATCGTCGTGCCGCTCAGCGACGAAGCGCTGCGCCAGTGGCCTACCAGCACCTCAAGCCCGCCGCCCTCGCGCTCGGCGCAGCGAACCCGTCGTCGTCTACACGCTCCTGCACAGCCACGCGAGCGCGCTGCACTACGCGCAGCACACGCTCGCCGAGGCGAGCAGACGCATGGCACGACCCGCAGACGCACCTCAAGCACTACGCCCACGTCGTCACGCATCACCGACGACGCTACGCGAGCCTCGACGAGCTGATCGCCGAGGCTCGCGCCGAGTGTCACCTGCGTGTCACGAAAAGCGCCTGAGCGCGTGAATCAGCTGCAAACGACGCACTCTCACGGAGTCGTCGTCGACAGCGTGAACGTCAGCGTCTTGCTGTAGGTACCCGTGCGCAGCGCGTCCGTCGTACCGATGTGCTGCAGGAACGACACGGTGACCGGGTCGTTGCTGATCGGGCCGGCGTAGCTGAGCAGCGGCGTCGGCGCGGCAGAGCCGCCGACGTTCGCGTACGCGCCCCCACCGGTGCCGGCCGGGCTGCTGGCCTTCGCCTGCAGGATCGACGGGAGCGAGAACGTCCCGTTGACCAGGTGGCCAGTCGCGGTGCTGCTCGGGTCGGCCACGCTCAGCGCGGCGTCACCGGCGGTGGAGACGACGGTCGCCGTCATCGTCGCGGGGTAGTCCTTCGCCAGGCCCGGGGTGAACGACCCGAACGTGGCCGGCGTGCCGAGCGTCAGCGCCAGCGTCGCCGGGACGTTGCCCGTCACGGAGCCGTTGGTGTTGACCGCGTCGAGCACGCGGTAGTTGACGGTCTTGACGAACACGTTGCCGACGTTGTCGGTGGCGGTGATCGTCAGCACCTGCATGCCGGCGGTGCCGGTCGGCAGGTTGGAGCCGCTGGGGGTCGAGCCGACGCACGAGGCGATGCCCGAGCCACCCGGCTCGTCAGCGCACGAGAACGTGAGCGGGACCGGACGGCCCTGGGTGTAGACCGCGCCCTCCGGGATGTTGACCGTGACGGTCGGCGCCGTCTGGTCGAGCAGGAAGGACTTCGACTGCACCGCGGACTGGTTGCCCTTGATGTCGACCGCGAACCACTTGACGGTGGTCGCGCCGGGCGTGCTGACGTTGAGGATCTCGCCGATGCTGCGCGCCCGCTGGTTGTTGTACGTGGGCGAGGAGAGCGTCGGGGTCGAGCCGTCGGTCGTGTAGTGGATGACCGCGGCCTCGTCGTTCCAGACGAAGCGGTAGGCGATCGGGCTCTTGGACTGCGTGACGTTGTCGGAGTCGAGCGAGGTGCTCGGCGGCGTCGTGTCCATCGCGTAGTCGTAGGCGGACTCGACGAGGCCGTAGTTGCCCGCCGCGAACTCCATCGACTCGTCGTGGCCCTCGTTGATCAGCGAGCCGTTGGTCGGGCAGGAGCCCTGGCCGCCGCCGCTGCCGACCGCGCCGAAGCACGGCTGGAAGCCGACCTGCGTCTGGGTGGTGCCCGTCGTCAGGTTCAGCATGCGGTCCGCGCCCGTCTCGAACGAGTAGGCGATGATGCCCTTGCGGTACCAGCCGTCGTCGGCGGAGTTGCCGGCGGCGGAGTAGAGCACGTCGGCGATCGGGCCCGTGCGCTCCGGGAGGATCACGGTGCCGCGGTAGTCCTTGATCCGCTTGAGGATCTTCTCACCGGCCTGGAAGAAGTAGTTCTCGATGCCGATGTTCGGGGCCGGGGCGGTGGTGCGGGACCCGTCGTTCTTGTAGGAGCCCGGCGCCCACATGAAGTATCCACCGTAGGAGTGGATGTTGTTCATGAACTTGATGTTCGGGAACGTGTCCGCGACCCACTTCTCGTTGCGGGTCTCCGGCTCGGAGTACTCGCCCGGGCCGGCGAACGTCTCGCTCGTGCACGAGGTCGAAGCGCCGAAGTAGCCGTCGAACAGCGAGTACTCGCCGCTGTTGCGGTTCATGTCGACGCCCCACGTCGTACGCGCGGCCGGGTCGTAGTTGCCCGTCTTCGGGCAGTAGTTGACCATCGTCTTGCGCTGCACGGACGCGTCGTACATCG
Organism: uncultured Solirubrobacteraceae bacterium; assembly: GCA_963736505.1. Classification (GTDB taxonomy): domain Bacteria; phylum Actinomycetota; class Thermoleophilia; order Solirubrobacterales; family Solirubrobacteraceae; genus Solirubrobacter. Next base: position 485,466 of record CAVTOZ010000007.1, on the reverse strand, counting down.
AGAAGTGCGCGCCGTCCGGGTTGGAGTTCGGCGAGATGAAGACCTCGATGTTGTCCAGCAGCTGCTTGGTCTGCGGGTCGGTCGCGTAGTTCTCGACCAGCTCGTGCGCGGTCTCCTGGCAGGACAGGCTGGTGGTCCATTCGCGAGCGTGCTGCTGGCAGAAGAGGAACACGCCCACCTTGGAGCCGTCACGGTGCGCGCCGATGCGGTACAGGTGCTGCTGGAACGGACCGCGCGTGACGCTCGGGGGAGCGTTGAGGAAGTCCGAGAGGTTCGTCCGCGCACGCGCGGGGACGATGCCGAAGCCCCCGTTGCCGCGGTACGTGGTCGCCTCGACGAGCGCGGCGGCCGCCGGGTTGGCGTTGATCGCGTCGACGACCTGCTTGGCCGTCGAGTTGGGCGCGCCGGCGCCGTCGGTGCCCAGGAAGGCCTCGATCAGCTGGCCGTTGACAGCGATGCTGAGCGGCAGGTTGTTGCCGGTCTGGGTGCGGAACTCGGACATGACCTGGTTGCCGCCGTCCTGGCCCCAGTCCTTGGCCGTGAGGACGACGGTCGAGACGGGCCCGCCGATCACCGGGTCGATCTTGAACGTGAAGTCGCCGAGGTCGCCGGCGAAGCCCGACACCTCGAACGTGTACGTGCCGGAGGTGTCGAAGAACTGGTCGATGAGCTCAGGGCTCGTCCCCGTGTCGATCGACTGCATGACGGTGCCGTCAGGGCGCTTGAGCGTCAGGATCAGGTCGGTCGTGCGGGTCGGGATGCCGTCCACGGTCGCGCGGATCGTCTGCCCCGCGGTCGCCGTGAACGGAATCACCGCGACCGGCTGCGCGGCCGTGATCTCGCCCGTGGTGTTGAACAGGGTGGTGCCGTAGACGTTGGCCGGAGCCGAGCCGATGCCGGTCGTGCCGTACATGATCGCCTGCGACTTGCGCTGGTAGCCCGAGGTCTTCTCCGGCATGTTCACGACGCTGACCAGCTCCGGGTACTTCGCGGCCAGCGCGTCGAGGTCGGCGCGCGTCTCGGTCGGATCCTGGTAGTGCGTGAAGAACTCGGTCTTGAAGCCCGCGACGTGCGGCGGGAGGTCCTTGCCGAGCCACTCGGTGACCGGGAAGGTCTCGGTGCTGGCGGCGGCGCCGCCGGCGGTCGCCGCGGTGGCGACGCGAATCTGGATGTCGCTGGCCGCGAGCGTGGCGTAGGCGCCGGTCAGGCGGATCAGCTGACGGTGGTACATGTACTCGTCCGGCGTCGGGTCGGTGTCGATGAAGCGACCCATGTTGGTCGCCGCCGAGTAGACGCCGTCGGGGCCGGCGTAGGACAGCGCCAGCGACGGGCCGGTGAAGGTGTTGGAGGTGCCCACGCGCGTGGTGGACTTGTTGAACGCCTCGACGTAGAGGAAGCGCGCGGTCGAGCGGCCCGTGTTGGGGCCGACCGCGTCCGTGAAGATCACGGCGCGCTGGATGACGGTGTCGCCCTGACCGGGGACGATCGACTTGCCCTTGACCTTCGCGGCGCCCTGGAGCCCGTTCTGTGCGACGTCGGCCGCGACGGCCTCCTGATCGATGATCTCCTGGCGCTCCTTCATGCGCTGGGCACCGGTGTCGGAGTCCTCGATGACGTTGCCGATCCTGTAGCCCTTGGACTTCAGCGCGGCCTTCTCCTCGGCCGTGACGAAGACGTTGAGCAGGATCGAGCCGTCGTCCTGGACGGACTTGTACTCGGCGGCGTCGTACTTGGCCACGACGCTGTCGACGGCGCTCTGATCCGGCACGTAGACCTGGACCAGCTGCTCGAACGGGATGCCGTTGTCGTCGGCCGCGAACGCGGCGGACTGGCCCCCCACCAACAACATCGCCGACGCGGCAAGCGCGATCAGCGGCTTTCTCCCGACCATGGGCAGAACCCTCCGTATGTAGGCCCTCGCCTGCGACTCGTGCAGGCCACATCCCTATCTCATGGATATCTCAACAGAAATTAAGGGCCCCCGCATCCTCCGGCCGTGGAGATGACTCCACGGCCGGACCTTTGAACAGGTGGGAACTACAGAGCGGTGGAGCGTCAGCCGCGTGCGTAGGTGCCCGTGAACGTGCCGCGGGCGACGGCGCCGGCCAGCTTCGCGCGGACCTGGTCGGGCTCCGCGCCGGCGGGGAGCCCGCTCGCGTCCTTGAGCGCGTACAGCGTGAACACGTAGTGATGCGGGTCGTCGCCCTTGGGCGGGCACGGCGGCGTCCAGCCGGTCTTGCCGGCGGAGTTCTTCCCGTACTTGGTGCCGGTCGGGAACTGACCGTGCGGCGCCAGCCCGCTCCCGCCCGCGGCGCTGATGCCGTACGCCGTCCAGTGCGTGAAGCCGGCGTCGGTGTCGTCGACGAAGAGCACGAGCTCCGCGGCGCCCTTCACGTCGCGCCAGGTGAGCGTCGGCGCCGTGCCGGCGCCGTCGCACGTGAGCGCGCGCGGGATCGTTCCGCCGTCCTTGAAGTCCGGCGTGGCGAGCTGGATCGTGTCGGGCGCGGCGGGAAGCGGCTTGGCCTTCTTGCTGTCCCCACCGCAGCCTGCGAGAACGGCGAGCGCTACAAGGGCGCCCACGGCTGCGCGGCGAGGCTCCCGGATGCGTCGATCGCTCTCCGTTGCGGCGGCGCCCACCGGCCGCAGCATAGAGCCAGTGCCTCGGTCCTCGTGGGCCCTACGACCTCCAGACCCGCGAGCGGCTCGGCCACGGCGCTCATACGTTCGTGGCGACTTCGTTGCATCTGTGTGCCAACCGTCGACGTGACGCGGTGAGGCGGCGATACTGAACGCGTGGACCCTCGAGGTGCCTATCCCGCCGATCGCGCTGCCGCCCTGTCGGGTGTCCCGAAGTCGACTGTCCACTACTGGGCCCGGACCGCGATTCTGGTCCCGAGCGTCTCTGACGTGCGCGTCAAGTTGTGGTCGTACAGCGACCTGATGGCGCTGCGCACGATCGCCTGGCTCCGTGCCTCGAAGCTCGCCCCGGATGGCCAGGAGGTTCCACGGACCGCGATGCGTGCGGTCCGCAACGCGCTCGGCGAGCTCGCCGCGCTCGATCTGGGGGTGTGGAATCAGGACAGCGGGCCCGATGTGGCCGTCGATCGTGCCGGCAAGATCGTGATCGACGCGGATGGCGCGCCGCGACGTCCCGGAGGACAGCACCTGCTCGATGCGGACGTGCTGGACCTGTTGCGGCCGTTCGAGATCAGCCCAGTCGTCAACGGTCCTGACCTCGTGGCGCCGCGGCCGCGGCTACGAATCGTTCCGGGCAAGCTCTCCGGGGCGCCCCATGTGCACCGCACTCGCATCGAGACCGAGGCGCTCGCCGCGCTCGCGCGGCGCGGCCTTGACCGCGGTCAGATCGTTGAGCTGTACCCGGCCATCCAGGACGCGGACGTTGCAGACGCCCTCGACCTGGAACGGCAGCTGGACCCGCGTCTCGAGCTCGTCGCCTGACGGCGAGCATGCCGCGCCGATTCGCTCTTGACCAGAACTTCCCGGAGCCGATCGTCAACGCCCTGGCGGCGTGGCTGCGCGTCGATGCCGAGTTGGTGCCGATCCGGACCATTCACTCGCGCATGGCAACGATCGACGACTGGGAGATCCTCCACGCCCTTCACGCGGCAGACGAGCGATGGGATGGGCTTATCACGACCGACGCGAGAATGCTCAGCCTGCCCAAGGAGCTCGCGCTCCTCTGCCAGACAAGGCTGACGCTCGTCGTCGCCGAGGCCGTCGGCCACGACCCGATCAAGGCAACGGGACTGATCCTCGCGCATATCGGGCGGATCTGTGACCAGACGCGACCGGACCGCTCGCAGGTCTGGCGGCTGCGGACCAACACGCGGCCGGCGGATGACCCGTGGACCTTCGTGACCCAGGCTGCCGAGCGTCGCGGCGAGACCGCCGCCGACCTCTACGCACGCGAGCAACTCGACGCGGCGGAACTTCAGCGCTCGCCGCTTCATGACGCGGGCCGGTGACTCGGTGGATTCAAGTGGTCGTCGCAACGCCCTGATCGTGGGGGTGTTGATGGGCAGGCCTGCCGGGTGGATGGTGGCGTTGACGGGCCGGTCGCCGATGAGGTCGCCGGGGCGTCCGTCGTTGCGGCGCGAGGTGCAGCGGGCGTTCTGGCGTGAGATCGCGAACAGCCTCACGAGTGAGCAGGCCGGGGTGGCGGTTGGGGCGTCGCAGGCGGCTGGCAGCCGGTGGTTCAGGGATGGTGGCGGGATGCCATCGGTCGATCCCGGTCCGCTCACGGGCCGGTACTTGTCCTTCGTGGAGCGCGAGGAGATCGCGATCCTTAGGGCCCAAGGGATCGGGGTGCGTGAGACGGCCAGGCGGTTGGGGCGCTCACCGTCGACGATCTCCCGCGAGTTGCGACGCAACGCGGCGACACGCTGCGGTCAGATCGAGTATCGGGCCTCGGTGGCGCAGTGGAAGGCCGAGCTGATCGCGCGGCGGCCCAAGACGGCCAAGCTCGTCGGGAATGAGCGGCTGCGCGATTACGTGCAGCAGCGCCTCGCGGGCGAGGTACGTCGAGCCGGCGGGACGCCGGCGACGGGGCCGGCCACGGCACCGTTCAAGGGCCGCAACAAGCCGCGCCGCCAAGATCGCCGCTGGGTGACCGCCTGGAGCCCGCAGCAGATCTCTGAGCGGCTGAAGCTCGAGTTCCCCGATGATCTGGGGATGCGGATCTCGCACGAAGCGATCTATCAGTCGCTGTACGTGCAAAGCCGCGGCGCGCTCAAGCGCGAGCTCGTCAGCTGTCTGCGGACCGGACGGGCGCTGCGCGTCCCTCGCGCCCGCGCACGCCAGCGCCCAGGCGGGCACGTCACCCCGTCGGTGATGATCAGCCAGCGCCCTGCCGAGGTCGAAGACCGGGCCGTTCCTGGCCACTGGGAAGGCGATCTGCTGATCGGCTCCGACCGGACGGCGATCGGCACCTTGGTCGAGCGCAGCACCCGCTTCACCGTGCTGTTGCACCTGCCCCGCGCCGAGGGCTGGGGCGTCGAGCCCCGGGTCAAGAACGGCCCGGCCCTGGGCGGCTACGGGGCCGAGACGATGCGCGCCGCGATCGCGGCCCAGATGACCACGATGCCCGAGCATCTGCGCCGTTCGTTGACCTGGGATCGCGGCAAGGAACTCGCCCAACACGCCCAGCTTCGCATCGAGACCGGGATCGCGGTCTACTTCGCCGACCCGCAAACCCCCTGGCAGCGCGCGACGAACGAGAACACCAACGGGCTGCTGCGTCAGTACTTCCCCAAAGGCACCGACCTTTCCCGCTGGAGCGCGGAAGACATCCACGCCGTCGCCGCGGCGCTCAACAGCCGCCCCCGCAAGACCCTCGGCTACAAGACGCCTGCCGAAGCGCTTAACGAGCACCTGCTCGCCCTCTGAAAACCGCCGCCCCACGGGCCTTCGCATCGGCGACGCGGCCACTGGCCACTCACCGACCCCGCGGCCGCGTCAAGGCCGCTGATCACCCATCAACCGAACTCTCTCGCCTCACGGCTCCCAGCTTCGCCGCTTCGCGGCTCAGGGACCCCGACAAGAAGATCCATCACCAACAACAACAGCGGCGTCTACGATCGCCCAACAAGCCGGTGTTGCAACGACCGGTTGAACTCGGTCTCAGGCCGACCGTCCGAATGGGCCATTGCGGCCGCCACATGGCCGAAACGGCCGTCAAATGCACACTGCAAGCGCAGTCTCATCGCGAGTCCAGCTCGCCGCCGAGCCGACGCGACGCGGTCGTCTCCGCCCGTGTCTGTGGTCTAGTTCCTCGCATGCCCCGCTCGCTCGTGCTCGCCGTGCTGGTTCTCATGGCGCTGCCGGCGGCGGCGCGGGCCAACCCGTCGATCGTGGTCTCCTCGGCGCGGGTGGGCTCGACGGCCACGCTTCCGGCGACGGTCAGGCATACGTTGCAGCTCACCGCGGGGACCGCGGCCGAGCAGCTCACGGTGAGCGTGAGCCCGGCGGCGCGGATCGTCCTCACCGGCGTGCCGACGCCGCCGCCGATCCCGCAGACCGGGCCGTCGGTGGCCGCGTGCCCCGGGCGCTGGACGAGGTTCCATGACGCGTACCGGATCGGGCCGATCCCCGACGACGTGACGTTCACGCTCGCCCCGGGGCAGACGGCGACGCTGACCGCCGACGTCCGGCTCGTGCGCGCGCCGTGGGCGGACGAGACGCTCGACGCGACGTGGTCGATCGAGCCGGGCCAGGGCCGCGCGTTCGACGTCGTCTCCAACGCGCCGCTCTACAGCGGCCCGCTGGGCGTGCGGCTGGACTTCCAGGCGACGCGCGCGCCGGACGGCCGCTACGTCGTCTCGGGCACCGCGGCGCCGGACGTGGACTCGGGGCACGTCGAGCTGTGGGCGTTCGCTCCGGGCGCGAAGAAGGCGCGCCGCGTGGCCCGCGTCCCGGTCCGCGCCGGGGAGTGGGCGTACAACCGCTTCGCGCCGGGCAGACAAGGTAAGTGGGAGCTCTACGCGCGTTATCGCACCGACCGCAAGGCGTTCGCCGACGACGCCTCCGAGTGCGGGACGCTCGTCAGCGTCAGGTGAACCCGGGCGGTGGCGGCTCGGGCACCCCCGCGACCGCGGCGCGGGCGCCCGCTAGGGTCGTGCGCGTATGAGCCGTCCCGCCGCCACGGGCGACGTCGCCGATCACCTGCGGCTGCTGGTCGAGTCCCAGCCCGACTACGCGATCTTCCTGCTCGACGAGACCGGGCACGTGCAGACGTGGAACGGGGGCGCGCGCCGGCTGAAGGGCTATGAGGCGGACGAGATCATCGGACGTCACTTCTCGGTCTTCTATCCGCCGGAGCAGGTGGCGGAGGGCGTTCCGGAGCAGATCCTCGAGTCCGCGCGGCGGACGGGCCGCCACGAAGCGGAGGGCTGGCGCGTCCGCAAGGACGGCACGCGGTTCTGGGCCGACGTGGTGATCACGGCGCTGCGCGACGAGCACGGGGCCTTCGTGGGGTTCGGGAAGGTCACGCGCGACCTGACGAGCCGGCAGCTCGCGACCGAGCAGCTGCGTACGACGGCGTCCGAGCTGCTCGTCGCCAACGCCGACCTCGAGCAGTTCCGGCTGCTGATCATGAACGTGCGCGACTACGCGATCTTCCTGCTCGACATGTCCGGGCACATCCGGACGTGGAACCCGGGCGCGGAGAACATCAAGGGCTACACGGCCGACGAGGTCATCGGCCGGCACTTCGAGCTGTTCTACACCGAGCCGGCCCGCGCGCGTCAGCACCCCGCCCATGAGCTGGAGGTGGCGGCCCGCGTCGGCCGCTTCGAGGAGGAGGGCTGGCGCGTCCGCAAGGACGGCTCGCTGTTCTGGGCCAATGTCGTGATCAGCGCTCTGCGCGACGCTCGAGGCAGTCTCATCGGCTTCGCCAAGGTCACGCGCGACCTGACCGAGCGCCGCGAGGCGCAGCGACGCCTGGAACGCTCCGAGGAAGCCGCGCGCGAGGAGGCCCAGCACCAGCGCCGCCGCAGCGCGGCGCTCGAGCGGATGAGCCGCGAGATCGCGGCCGAGCTCGACCTGGAGGAGATCCTGCAGACCGCGATCGACGCGGCGACGGATCTGACCGGCGCCGCCTTCGGCGTGTTCGACCGCGGCTTCACCGGCCCGGACATCGTTCTCAGCGACGACATCGGCGACGAGGGCGCGGATCTGCGCTTGCCGGCTCCGGCGCGCAGCGTCCTCGCGCTGCCCATCAGGACGCCCGACGGCGAGATCGCGGGCGGACTGATCCTGGGCCACCCGGACGCGGGCGTCTTCGACGCCGAGGCCGAGGCGGCCGCGTCGAGCATCGCGTCCACCGCGGCGGTGGCGCTGGCCAACGCCCAGCTGCTGCAGTCCGTCCGCCGCGAGTCGGACGCGCGCGAGGCGGCGCTGCGCCAGCGCGACCAGGTGGCCATCGCCCTCCAGCAGAGCCTGCTGCCGCCCGACCTGCCCGCGATCCCCGGGCTCGAGATCGGCGCGCACTACCACGCGGGAACCGAGATGGTGGGAGGCGACTTCTATGACGTCTTCAATCTCGGCGAGGACACGTGGGGCATCGTCCTGGGCGACGTCTGCGGGAGCGGGCCCGAAGCGGCGTCGCAGACCGCCCTGACCCGGCACACGGTCCGCACCGCGGCGATGTTCGACACCGATCCCGCGACCGTGCTGCACACCCTCAACCGGGCGCTGCTGCGTTCCAACACGACGCGCTTCACCACCGCCACGTTCCTGCGCCTGCACCGCGATGCCGACCGCGGCGACGTCGCGGTGAGCATCGCCTCAGGAGGCCATCCGCCGCCGCTGATCCGCCGCCTCGACGGCAGCTTCGAGGAGTCCTCCGCGAGAGGCCCGCTGCTCGGGGTGACCGACTTCGACGCCGACGCGCTGCAGGTCGCGGACTACTCGCTCGGCCCCGGCGAGACGCTGGTGCTCTACACCGACGGGCTGACGGAGGCCCGGAGCGCCGGCGTCCTGTTCGACGTCGACGGCGTCATGGCGACGATGACGCGGCTGCCCGCCGAACCGCCGGCGCGGCTCGCGAACGCGCTCGTCGACGCCGCGCTCCAGCACGCCGACGGCCCGCTTCGCGACGACGTCGCGATCGTGATCCTGCGCGTGCGGGATCCCTAGCGTCACCTGGCCGTTCGGCCAGTTGCTCGAGAATTCCTACCGGGCGTAGAGTCGCGCCGTGAAGCCCTCGATCGTGCTGATCGTGGCCGCCGTCCTCGCCGGTTGCGGGGGCGCGACGAGCGAGACCGCTCCATCCAGGCCGGCGCCTGACGCGCAGCGCACGCAGGACCTCGTCCCGCTCACGACCGCCCAGGCCGCGCGGCGGGCGGACCGGATCGCGCTGGTCGTCGCGCGCGGCACGCGCGTGGTCGAGGGCGCGCCGGGGACGCCGTTCACGCGCACGGCGTTCTCCGTGCAGCGCGTGCTCAAGGGCGAGCTGCCGCGCCGGTTCGTCGTCCAGGTGATCGGCGGGCGGCTCGGGCACACGCTCGTCACCTCGCCGGTGCAGGCGTTCGCGCCCTCGAGCCGGTACATCCTGTTCCTCGGCCCCGACGGCCCCGCCGGCCCGACGATCTTCCCGCAGTCCGTGCTCGAGGTGAAGCGGCCCGCCGACGCCGGCACGATGCTGCGCGAGATCCGGCGCGCGCTGCGATGACGAGGCTTCGCCGGACCCTGCTGCTCGCCACGGCCGTCGCCGCAGTCGCCGCCGCGCCCACGGGCGCCTACCAGTTCCTGTCGGAGACGAACGGGGCCACGCCGAGCCGCTGGCCGGCGCTGTCGCTGCCGATCGCGCTCACGCTCGACAACGGGCCGACCGACATCTCGGCCGAGGTCGGCAACGCGCTCGCGACCTGGAACGGCGTCACCAGCGCGCTCGACCCGTGGGGCGCCGCGACGAAGGCCGTCGACGGCGGCGGCAACCCGATCGACTTCACCGGCGCGAACCTCGGGACCGCGTGGGGGAACCTGACGGGCGACGGCAAGCAGGAGGTGGTGCTCGACGAGGACGGCTCCGCGCTGCGCGCGCTCGGGCTCGCCCCCGCGTCGGTCAACGGCTTCGGCCCCAGCCACGCGGTCGTGAGCGCCGGGCAGTCGCTGATCGACGACATGTACCTGGTCCTCAACGGCACGCGGGCGAACTTCGACCGCCCGTCGACGGCGATCCACGAGCTCGGCCACACGCTCGGGCTCGCGCACTCCAGCGTCGGCTTCGCGGTCGGCAAGGACGGCGCGCTGTCGCCGCTGTTGGAGCCCCAGGTGCCGACGATGTACCCGTTCGGCATCGCCGGCACGGGCCGCCGCTCGCTCGAGGCCGACGACGTCGCGGCGCTGTCGGAGCTGTACCCGGAGCCCACGTTCCCCGTCACCACGGGCACGATCACCGGCACCGTGACGCGCTGCGGCAGCGGCGACGCGGTGCTCGGCGCCAACGTGCGCGCCGTCAACGTCGCGGACCCGACGATCCAGCTCACACGCGTGACCGGCTTCGACGGCGCGACGGACGGGAGCTACACGATTCACGGCGTCCCGCCCGGCGACTACTTCGTGCTCGTCGAGCCGCTCGGCGGCGACCAGCAGTACCTCGACAGCCTCGCGAGCTACACGCGCGTGGACACGGACTTCACGCAGGAGTACCTCAACCCGTCCAAGGAGGACGACTGCGCGCAGGACACCGACCCCAACGCGCGCGAGAGCGTCCCGGTCGGCGGCGGCGGGACGAAGGTCGCCGACCTGAAGGTCGACAGCGCCACGCTCGCGCTGGTGATCGACGTCACGGGCAGCATGGGCCCCGAGATCGGCGCCGTGAAGACGGGGCTGAACGCGATGATCACCGCGCTGGACGCGGTGCCCGGCAGCTTCCCGAAGACGGCGATCGTGACGTTCGACGACCGCGCGACGATCAACACGGTCAGCCGCGATCCCGACACGCTGCGCAACGTCATCGCCGGGCTCACCACCCACAGCACGCCCGACTGCCCGGAGGGCTCCAACGCGGCGCTGATGACGGCCGGGCGGCTGCTCTCCAGCGGCGGCCGCGCCGTCCTCGTGACCGACGCCGAGAGCCATCCGACCGGGCCGTCGCGGGCGGCCGTCGACGCGCTCTACACGTCGCGCGGCGCGCGGCTGTCCGTCCTGCTGTCGGGCAGCTGCGCGCCCGTGGCGCCGCTGCGCGCGGCCGCCCACGCGGCGGCGTTGGCGGCGGCCGGCGGCGCGAGCCCGGACCAGGCGAAGCCCGTCGACGTGCTCGGCAACGAGAGCTCGATCCGCACGTTCAGCGAGGAGGCCCTGTTCTCCGGCGGGATCTTCAGCTTCCAGCCGGAGATCAAGACGGCCACGGCGGACGCCAAGCAGCGCTACTCGAACACGCTCGCCAACGTCGCCATCTCGGCGGTGCTGCCGGCGGTCGCGGCGGTCAGCCCGTCGGCGCTGCCCCAGGGCACGACGCTCGCCGTCGAGCTGACCGGATCCAACACCGGCTTCCGGCCCGCGAGCACGGTGTCGGTCGCCGGCTCCGGCGTCTCGGTCGCGTCGGCCGACGTGCTGTCGCCCACGCGCATCGTCGTGCGGCTGGCCGTCGCGCCCGGCGCGACGGCCGGGTTCCGCGACGTGACCGTCGCCACCGACCGCGGCGACGGCACAGTCGAGGCGGCCACGGGCATCGGCGCGGTCCAGGTGACAGCGGCGCCCGCCGCGCCGACCGTCCTCTCCGTGACGCCGTCCGCGCTCGCCGTCGGCGCGACGCGCGACGTGACGATCTCCGGCGGGCTGACGCACTTCGACGCGACCAGCGTGCCGAGCTTCGGCGCGGGCGTGACGGTGAACCACGTGACCGTCGGCTCGCCGACGTCGGCCGTGGCCAACGTCAGCGTGGCGCCGGGCGCCACGATCGGCCTGCGCGACGTGACCGTGCAGACCGGCGCGGAGGTCGCGCGGGAGAGCGTGCCGGGGCCGCTCCTGATCACCGCCGCCACGCCCGCGCTCGCCCGGCTGACGGGCGCGAGCCCGGGCTCCGGCGCGCGCGGAGCCACGGTCGACGTGGTGCTCACGGGCGCCGACACCGCGTTCGCGAACGGCACGTCGGCGGCCTCCGTGAGCGGCACCGGCGTGCAGGTGCTGTCGACGACGGTGAGCAGCCCGACGTCCGCCGTCGCAAGGCTGAAGATCGCCGCCGGCGCGCCGCTCGGGTTCCGCGACCTGAAGGTCACGACCGGCGCGCAGGACGCGGCGCTGCTCGACGGCTTCGAGGTCACGCCGGCCGCGGCGGCGACGCCCGAGCCCACGGCGACGGTCGTGGTGCCGCAGTCGACCCCGCCTGCGTCGCCCGGACCGGGCCCGGGCCCGGGCCCGAGCCCGTGCACGGACCGCTCGCCGCCGAGCGCCGCGTTCGCGAGCGTGCTCGCCAAGCAGCGGCGGATCGTCCTGCGCGGCCGCGCGAGCGACGCCGGCTGCGCGGCGAGCGCCGTCGCGCGCGTCGAGCTGGCGATCTCCCGCACGGCGCCGAAGCACCGGTGCCGGTTCGTCGCGGCGAACGGGAAGCTGACCGCCGCGCGCGCGTGTTCGCGGCCGGTCTGGCTGAAGGCGAAGGGGACGGCGGCGTGGAGCTTCACCAGCGCGAAGCTCCCGCGGGCGACCTACGCGCTCCAGGTGCGCGCCGTCGACGCGGCCGGCAACCTGCAGGCCGCGCCCGCCAGGCGGACGCGGCGGCTGGGCTAGAGCCCGATCAGCACCGCGATGATGCCGTCGGGCGAGCGGGTCGCCTCGGCGAAGATCACCGTGTTCGACGTGCCGTCCGTGACACGCGCAGCGCTTGAGGGCGTCGCCGCCGCGGCCGGGCCGGCCGCGGCGAGTCCGACGACTGCCATCAGCGCCACGGCGAACGGGCCGCGGCGCAACGTCCTGGTGGTCCGCATCCGTGCGGTGTCGGCGTTCCGTGCCATTGCTTCGGTCCCTTCCTTGGGATCGGTGAGTCCGTACGAGGATCTTGCTCCACCCGCCCGGCGCGCGCATCACCCGCGCGGGTGAATCCGACCACCCGCTCAGCGCCCCCGGCTCTGGACCGTCTCCGACAGCTTGGCGACGGCGAAGCCCCAGGCCTCCGACGGCGTCACCTTCGGCGGGAGCGAGACCTCCTCCGGGTTCGTGACCACGTCGAGCAGGACGGGGCCGGGGTGCGCGAGCGCGTCCGCGACGGCGCCGTCGAGTCGCTCGGGGTCCTCGACGCGCACGCCGTGCAGGCCGAGCGCGCGGGCGACCTCGGCGAGGTCCGGGTTGGCCAGGATCGTCCCGAACTCGGGCAGGCCGCCCTGCTCCTGCTCGAGCTTGACCATCCCGAGCCGGCCGTTGTCGAACACGACCAGGCAGACCGGGAGCTCGTGCGAGACGGCCGTGATCAGGTCGCCGAGCAGCATCGTCAGGCCGCCGTCGCCGCAGAACGCGACGACCTTGCGCGACCGGTCCAGCGCCTGCGCGCCGAGCGCCTGCGGCATCGCGTTGGCCATCGAGCCGAGGTTGTAGGAGCCGAGCAGCCGGCGCGTGCCGCGCATCGTCACGAAGCGCGAGAGCCAGACGGTCGACATGCCGGTGTCGCTGGTGAAGATCGCGTCGTCGGGCGCGTGCGCGTCGATCGCGGCGGCGAGCGCCTCCGGCCGGATCGACGCCGTCGGGTTGTCGAGCTTGGAGCGCACCTTGTTGACGATCCCGCGGCGGTCGAAGCCCGGCTCGGTCAGCTCGTTCTGCTCGCCGCGCCACTTCGCGTAGCGCTCCAGCGCGCCGTCGAGCAGCGAGCGGTCCGGCTTCGGCGCGACCAGCTCGAGCAGCGCGGGAACCGCCAGCGTCGCGTCGCCGACCACGCCGTGCTGCACGCTCACGCGCCGCCCGATGTGCTCGCCGCGCTCGTCGATCTGGACGACCGTCTTGCCCTTCGGGTACCAGTCGCTGTACGGGAAGTCGGTGCCGACGAGCACCAGCACGTCGGCTTCGGAGAGCGCGTGGTGCGCGGCCGGGTTGCCGATCAGGCCGGTCTGCCCGACCTGGAACGGGTTGTCGCGCTCGAGCCCCTCCTTGGCCTTCAGCGTCAGCACCATCGGCGCGGCGAGCCGCTCCGCCAGCGCGAGCATGTCGTCGCGCGCCTCGCGCGCGCCGATGCCGGCCAGCAGCGCCACCGCGCCCGCGGCGTCGATCGCGGCCGCCGCCGCGTGCAGCGCGGCCGGGTCCGGCACCACGCGCGCCGGCGACGTGACGAAGTGCGGCGCGGGCGAGCCCTTCGGCATGTCCATCCCGCCGACGTCGCCAGGGAGCGTGAGCACGGCCACGCCGCGCGCCAGCAGCGCCGCCTGCACGGCCCGCTCGAGCATGCCGACGGCCTGCGACGGGCTCGTGATCGTGCGGCAGAACCCGGCCACGTCGGCGAACAGCCGGTCGTTGTCGACCTCCTGGAAGAAGTCGCTGCCGACCTCGGCCAGCGGCACCTGACCGCAGATCGCGAGCACCGGCGCGTGCGACTTGCGCGCGTCGTAGAGGCCGTTGAGCAGATGGATCGAGCCCGGTCCGACGGTGCCCATGCACACGCCGAGCCCGCCGGTCAGCTGCGCCTGCGCGCCGGCCGCGAACGCGCCCGCCTCCTCGTGGCGGACGCCGATCCACTCCATCCCGTCCTGGCGCCGGATCGCGTCCGTGACCGGGTTCAGGGCGTCGCCGACGACGCCCCACACGGTCGTCACGCCCTGCGCCGCGAGCGCGCCGACGATCGTCTCCGCGACCGTGGTCATGCGAACGAGTCCGCGCTCGCGCGCGCCCAATCGACGTCCCAGCCCGGCGGCGGCTCGGCGAACAGCTGCCCGGGCTCCAGCCACTCATAGAGCTCCGCGTAGCTGCGCGACGTGACGTGGTCGACGCGCCGCATCAGGTGGTGCGGGTTGAGGCCGCTCGGCTCGCGGACGCCCATCGAGGCCATCATGCGCATCGCCTCCTTCACGGCCGCCTCCTGGTAGCGGCGGACGCGTTCGGTCTTGTCGGGGATGTCGAGCGCGCGGCTGCGGCGCGGGTCCTGGGTGGCGACGCCGACGGGGCAGCGGTTCGTGTGGCAGCGCTGCGACTGGATGCAGCCGACGGCCATCATCATCGCCCGCGCGGCGTTGGTGTAGTCGGCGCCCTGCGCGATCCGCTTGACGATGTCGGTGCCGGTCGAGACCTTGCCGCTGGCGCCGATCCGGACGCGGTCGCGCAGGCCGGTCCCGACGAGCGCGTTGTGGACCATCATCAGCCCGTCGGTCAGCGGCGTGCCGAAGTTGTCCTCGTACTCCATCGGCGCGGCGCCGGTGCCGCCCTCGGAGCCGTCGACGACGATGAAGTCGGGCGTGACGCCTTCGTCGGCCATCGCCTTGCAGATCGCCAGCAGCTCGTGGCGCGCGCCGACGCACAGCTTGAAGCCGGCCGGCTTGCCGCCCGCGAGCGCGCGCATGCGGGCGATGAAGAGGACGAGCTCGCGCGGGGTGGAGAACACCTTGTGCGACGCGGGGCTGGTGCACGTCTGGCCCTGGGGGACGTCGCGCGCGTCGGCGATCTCCTTCGTGACCTTGTCGCCCGGCAGCACGCCGCCGATCCCGGGCTTGGCGCCCTGGCTGAGCTTGAGCGAGACCATCCGCACGTGCGGCTGCGCCGCCTTGTCGCGGAACTCGCCCTCGTCGAAGCCGCCGTCCTTCGTGCGCGCGCCGAAGTAGCCGCTGCCGAGCTCCCACACGATGTCGGCGCCGTGCCCGTGGTAGCGCGTGAGCCCGCCTTCGCCCGTGTCGTGCGCGAAGCGGCCGGCCGCGGCGCCCTGGTTGAGCGCGGTCAGCGCCGCGCCGGACAGCGCGCCGAAGCTCATCGCGCTGACGTTCAGCAGCGCCATCTCGTACGGCTGCGTGCAGTCCGGCCCGCCGATCCGCACGCGCGGCGGGTCGGCCGGCGGATCGATCGGCGCCGTCGAGTGCAGCAGCCACTCGTAGCCCGGCTCGTTGACGTCGCGCTCGGTCCCGTAGGCCTGCTCGTCCTTGATCCCCTTCGCGCGCTCGTAGATCGAGGTGCGCGTGTCGCGGTCGAACGGCCGGCCGTCGGTGTTGCGCTCGATGAAGTACTGCTGCAGCTCGGGGCGCAGCGCCTCGAGCAGGAAGCGCATGTGCCCGAGCACGGGGTAGTTGCGCAGGATGCTGTGGCGGCGCTGCAGCAGGTCGTAGAGGCCGAGGGCGACGACCGCGCCGGCGAGCACGGCGAGCACGATCCACGCGACGCCGCCGGCGAGGACGGCGAGCGCGGCGAAGACGACCAGCAGGACGGCGGCCGCCGCGAGGACGATGAAGCGCTTCAAGACGCCGAGAGGCTTACCCCGGCGCCGCGCCGTCAAACGGCTCTCATGAGCTCAGCACTTGCGCGGGGACTTGGCGCCCGCCGGCAGGCACAGCCGCTGGTCCTTGCCGCCGTGGAACCCGACGGCCGTGAACCGCAGCACCTCGGTGATGTAGCCGGGCGCCGAGATCCGGACCTCGAAGTACGCGCCGCGGGCCAGGCGCGCGGAGCGCACCAGCGAGACGAGGTTCGCCTTCGTCCCCTTGAACTTCGCGACCTTGCGCGAGAACGAGCAGCCCTTGCCGTGGCAGCGGACCTCGATCGCCGCTCCGCCCGGGAGCTCGGAGAAGTTGAACACCGTCAGCCGGTTGCGCTTGCTCGCGGTGTAGTCGAAGAAGTAGTGGAAGCGGGCGTTGAGCTGCTTGAGCGTCGGCGGCGGGGGCGGCGTGACGACGACGGGGGCCGGGAGCGGCGCGGGCGCCGCGACGACGGCGAAGGCGCCGCTCGTCTGCGGGCTGCTGCTCGCCGGCGCGGTTGGCGCCCGTGATCCGGCAGCTGTATCCGCCTGGGGCGAACGGCGTGTAGACCGCCCCGTTCGCGCCATCGATCGTGCCGCCGTCCTTGATCCACTGGTACGTGAAGCTCTGCGGCGCGCGATAGACGTGGCCGCCGAGGAGGTCGGGCGCCCAGACTCCGCTGCAGGTGAGCGGCTGCCCGACCACACCGCCGCCGGAGACGACCGGATCGGCGCCACGGGCGGGCGCTCTCAGGATCGACACGAACCACGGATCCGTCTCCGCCGGTGAAGAGGCTCTGGGCGGCTCCGGAGCCGTCGATGTTCGCGATCCTCACAGTGCCGCCGTAGACGCCCCAGTAGATCTTCCCGGACGACGTATCGAGCGCGATCCCGCCGGCGCCGATCTCGCCGGTGTACAGGTCGTTCCCGGCGCCGCCGTCGAGACTTCCGACGCGGATCCGCCCGTCGAACTCGTTGGTCCAGTAGATCCTCCCGCCCGCCGGGTCGATCGCGATCCCGGTCACGTACGGCTCGGACGTGGTGATCAGGTCGGCGCCGGTACCGCCGCCGAGGCTGCCGTAGCGGACCTTCCCGCCGCTGTACAGGCCCCAGTAGATCTTCCCGCTCGCGGGATCGATCGCTAGGCCGTTCGGCTGGGCCTCGCCGGCGAACAGCGTGCGCGCCCCGGTGCCGTCGAGATTGCCCGTGCGAACCGTGCCCGCGAACGTGTCGGTCCAGTACAGCTTCCCGGCCGGCGGATCGATCGCGACGGACCCGCGGCACCATCCTCGCTCGGGAAGAGGGTCCGCGCGCCGGTGCCATCGAGATTCCCGACGCGGATGGCGTCGGTGGTGGCGTCGGCCCAGTACAGCTTGCCCGCAGCGGCGTCGATCGCGATCCCCTGGGGCTTGTCCTCAGGCGAGAACAGCGTCCGCTTGCCGCGTCGCGCCCAAGGTTCCGAGGCGGATCGCGCCTGCATCGCATATAGCTCGACCAGTAGATCGTGTCGCTCGCGCCGCGCGGCGGGCGCCGCGAGAAGCAGCGTCAGCAGCGGCGGCGAGAAGGATGCGCTTCACGGTCGCGACCGACCCTAACCGCGCGGCCGCGGGCCGCGCAACTAGCCGGTCAGACTTGAGATCGCGGCGTAGATGGCGCCGAGGATCGTGCCGCCGAACAGGATCAGGATCAGGACGGCCCAGGGCGGTACGCGCCGCTGCGGTCCGAAGCTGATTCCCGCGAGCCAGGAGTCGGCGCGCTTGAGGCGGCCGGGACCGGTGTCCCAGCGCCGGGTGTCGAGGTCGGCGCCGCAGATGGCGCAGCCCGCGGCGAACGGGGAGACGCGCTCGCCGCAGCCCGGGCAGCGGCTTCGATCAGGCATTCGTGCTCACTGGAGTCATGCCCCGCGAATGTAGACGCGGGCGCGCCATCCGCCAACTCGACCATCGGACGGACCGATGAGTCCCGGAGCGCACCGTCGTTGAACGCCGCATGACCGCTCTGCTGACCGACAAGACCGCAGTCCTCTACGGCGCCGGGGGCTCCCTCGGCGGCGCCATCGCCCGCACGTTCGCGCGCGAGGGCGCGACCGTCCACCTCGCCGGCCGTACGCGCGCGACGCTCGAGGCCGTCGCCGCCGACATCGCCGCCGCCGGCGGGCGCGCCGAGGTCGCCGTGCTCGACGCCACCGACGAGGCCGCCGTCGAGGCGCACGCCGCCGCCGTCGGCAGGATCGACATCTCGCTCAACCTGATCACCCGCGGCGACGCCCAGGGGACGCCGATCGCCGACATGACGCTCGACCGCTTCCTGCACGCGATCGACACCGGCGTCACGACCGCGTTCCTCACCGCCCGCGCGGCGGCGCGCCGGATGGACGGCGGCGGCGTGATCCTGCACCTGACGAGCGGGTCCTCGCGCGGGACCGCGCCGGGGATGGGCAACACCGGCCCGACCGACGCCGCCGTCGAGGCGATGCACCGCTACCTCGCGGCCGAGCTCGGCCCGCGCGGGATCCGCGTCGCCGGCATCCACACCGCCGCGGTGCGCGAGACGCTGACGGCGGAGAAGATCGGGGCCGTCGGCGGCAACCCGGACGTCGACGTCGAGGAGATCCTCGCGGGCATCGCCCAGATGACGATGCTCAGGCGCGCGCCCGGGCTGCAGGAGATCGCCGAGACGGCGGCGTTCCTCGCGTCCGACCGCGCCGGCGCGATCACCTCGGGGATCGTCAACGCGACCTGCGGGCTGGTCGCCGGGTAGCCTCGTCCGCATGGACATGGGCGACCCGATCTCCTATCTGACGCTCGCCGCCGGCACGCCCGTCTTCGCCTCCGGCGGCGAGCGCGTCGGCGTGGTCGAGCACGTGCTCGCCGCCACCGACGTCGACGTGTTCGACGGCCTGGTCGTGGACGGGCGCGCCGGCCCCGGCGGCTGGCGCTTCGTCGACGCCGACCAGATCGACGCGATCCACGAGCGCGGCGTCACGCTGACGCTCAGCGCGAGCGACGCCGAGAAGCTCCCGGAGCCGTCCGGGAACCCGGCGTCGATGAGCGCGGATCCCGCCGACACCGCGAAGGACGGCATGGGCGACAAGCTCAAGCGCGCGTGGGACTGGTTGTCGGGCCGCTACTGAGTCACGTCGTCCGGCGCTCTATCACGCACAGCGGCTCGAGCTCCGGGCGCGTGACGTGCGGCTTGCGCTCGATCGCGGCGATCAGCAGCTCCGCCCCGCGGCGCCCGCTCTGGCGCAGCGGCTGACGCACGGTGGTGAGCCCGGCGACGGCGGCCAGCTCGATGTCGTCGAAGCCGATCACCGCGACGTCGCCGGGCACGCGCCGCCCCGCGTCCTGCGCCGCCTCGAGCACGCCGAGCGCCTGCACGTCGGACGCGGCGAAGATCGCCGTGGGGGGCGAGGGCACGCGCAGCAGCGCCTCGGCGACGATGCGCGCGTCGTCGCGATCGTGGCCGCCGAGGCGCTCGAGCGCCGGGTCAGGCTCGATTCCCGCCGCCGCCAGCGCGGCCCGGTAGCCGTGGCGGCGCCGCTCGCTGGAGGTGAAGCCGAACGACGGGTACGGCCGGTCGCCGACGAACGCGATCCGGCGGTGCCCTTTGGCGAGCAGGTGCTCGACGGCGAGCGTCCCGCCGCGCACGTCGTCGATCTCCACGTGCGCGAGCTTCGGGTGCGAGGTGTCGACGAGCACCGTCGGCATGCGGTCGCGCGCGAGCGAGGCGACCTCGCCGTCGGTCAGCGGGAGCGAGATCACCAGCAGCCCGTCGAGCCGCGAGAGGTCGGAGAGCACGTTCGCGCGCTGGCGCGCGGTCTCGATGTCGAGCAGCAGCAGCCCGTAGCCGCTCGCGGTCAGGCACTCCGACACGCCGCGCAGCCGCTCGACGCTCGACGGGCTCGTGAAGAACGGCGCGACGACGCCGACATGGTGCGTGCGGCCCACCGACAGGCTGCGCGCGGCCGCGTTGCGGCGGAAGCCGAGCTCCTCGATCGCGCCCATCACGCGCACGCGCATCTCCGCCGTGACGAGCGGGCTGTCGTTGAGCACGCGTGAGACCGTGCCGACCCCGACGCCCGCCCGCCGGGCGACGTCGCGGATCGTCGGCCGAGTCTCCGGGCTGCTCATGGCGTGCTGAGCGTATTCGTACTGTGCGCGTGCACGACCCGGGGGGCTCATGATTGGGCGCCGCGTCCATGGCCGGCGCGCGCCGCGGCGTGCAGGATGCCGGGCATGCCAACCGACACCGTCGTCCTCATCCACGGCCTCTGGATGACCACTCGCTCCTGGGAGCACTGGGTCGAGCGCTACAGCGCGCGCGGGCTGAACGTCGTCGCGCTCGCGTGGCCCGCCCACGACGCCGACGTGGAGACGCTGCGCCGCGACCCGTCCGCGATGGAGGGCCTGACGTTCGGCGCCGTCGCCGACGACCTCGAGGCCAAGGTCCGCGCGCTCGACACGAACCCGATCATCATGGGCCACTCGTTCGGCGGCGCGTTCACGCAGGTGCTGCTCGACCGCGGCCTCGGCGCCGCCGGCGTCGCGATCGACTCCGCCGCCCCGCGCGGCGTCCTGCCGCTTCCCGCCTCGACGCTGAAGTCGACGTTCCCGGTCCTCAGCCATCCCTCCAACCGCCACAAGGCCGTCGAGCTGACCTTCGACCAGTTCCGCTACGTCTTCGCCAACACGCTCTCCGACCGCGACGCGCAGGAGGCCTACGACCGCTACGCCGTCCCCGGCCCCGGCCACCTGGTCTTCGAGGAGGCGCTGGAGAACTTCAGCCCGCACACGACGCTGCAGGTGAACTGGCACAACGCCGACCGCGCGCCGCTGCTGCTGATCGCCGGCGGCGAGGACCACCTGATCCCGCCGGCGATCACGGAGTCGAACTTCAAGCACTACAAGTCCGACGCCGTCACCGAGTACAAGGAGTTCCCGGGCCGCTCGCACTACACCATCGGCCAGCCCGGCTGGGAGGAGGTCGCCGACTACGCGCTCGACTGGGCGCTCGCCCACGCCGAGACCACGTCCGTCCAGGCCGGCTAGCTCGTCTGGCTCTTGGCAACCCGCTGGCACCGAGCACGACGACGATCTTGCGGGTGCGTGCTGTCATACCGCTCAGGATCGGCATTCGGTGCGAGTGCGGACTGAGATGCTCCCGAGAGGACCCTGAGAGCGCTAATCTCCCGCGTATGGAGCAGTTCGACGACGTCGAGCTCCAGCTTCTCGAGGAGCCCGAACCACCGCGCGGCCCCCGCCGTGCGACGCGATGGGCGATCGGGGTCGTGGCGGCCGCGCTCTCGGCGGGTGCGATGGCGGCCGGCGCCTCCGCGCTCGCCGAGACGCCCGCGCCCGCGGCGAAGCACCACCTGCAGGCGCTGCGCAGCGACGCGCCGGCGATGCCGTGCCACGCCGCGCCGCTCATGGCGCCGCAGGACTGAGCGCCTCGCGGGCCGGCCGCGGCGGGCGCCCGGTCAGATCCTCGACCGCGGTGCTGAGCACGCCCGCGTAGCCGAGCCGCGTCGAGCGCCCGAACGACGCGTATAGCCGCGCGACCGGCTCCGGCATGCCCGCGTGCTCGACCATCGCGGCGACCCACGCGTCGTCGTCGAGCCGCACCGCGGCCACGGGGCGGCCGCCCGCCTCGGCGTAGAGCGCCGCGATGTCGTCGACCGACAGCGCCTCAGGCCCGCTGATGTCGTAGGCCTTGAACTCGTGTCCGTCGCTCGTCAGCACCGCGGCCGCCGCGGCGGCGCAGTCCTCGCGCGTGACGTACGAGCAGCGGCCGTCGCCGGCGTTGGTGACGAGCGTCCCGGTCGCCAGCGCCGACCCGGCGCCCGCGGCCATGATCTCGGCGTAGATCGCGTTGCGCAGGAACGTCCACGCGAGCCCGGCGGCGCGGATCGCCTCCTCGGTCTCGCGATGGTCCGGGGCGACGCCCGCCGGGTTGTTGTCGGACGGGTTGATCAGCGACGTGTAGGCGATCTGGCGCACGCCGGCCGCGGCCGCGGCGGCGATCGCGGCGCGATGCCCCGCGAGCCGCTCGCCGACCCTGTCGGTGCTGATCAGCAGCAGGCGCTCGCCGCCGGCGAACGCCGCCGCCAGCGACGCCGGCTCGTCGAAGTCGCCGTAGCGCACGTCGGCGCCGCGCTCGGCGAGGTCGGCGAGCGCCTCAGGGCGGCGCGTGACGAGGACCGGCGCGGCGCCCGCGTCCAGGACGAGCTCGGCCGTGCGGCGGCCCAGGTGCCCGGAGGCGCCGGTGATGACGATGCCCATTGCTGCTCCTCGATCCGTAACCGGTGTGACTACGATTAGAACGTATCAAACACCGTTACGATTAGACCTGGATGGCCCGTCCGACCAACACGCAGTTCGCGCTCGCCGTGCACGTGCTCACGCTGCTCGGCAGCGAGCCGGGCGCGCGTCACAGCTCCGAGTTCCTCGCGTCCAGCGCGGGCGCCAGCGCCGTGCACGTGCGGCGCGTCCTCGGCGGCCTGCGCCGGGCCGGGCTCGTGCGTTCCCGCCCCGGTCCGAGTGGCGGCTGGCTCGTGGCCGGCGAGCTCTGCGACACGACGCTCGCCGACGTCTGGCGCGCGGTCAACCGCGACGACCCGGTGCTCGGGCTGCACAGCGCCAACCCGGACTGCGAGGTCGGCCAGCGCATCCACGGCGTGCTGGTCGAGCTCGACCGGCGCGCGGCCGGCGCGCTCGTCGCCGAGCTCGAGCACACGACGCTCGGCGACCTCGTGAGCGCTACTCAGGCCAGAGCCTGAGCGCGGCGACATAGACCGCCGCGGCGATCGCGGCGGAGCCGGCGAGCGACAGGTCGACGCCGCCCGCCAGGCCGGCCAGCGGCCCCGTGTAGAGCTGCGTGTCGACGGCCAGCAGGCCGAACGCGGAGCCCGTGGCCCACGCGCCGACCGCGCGCAGGTTCCAGCCGCCGGCGAACCAGTAGCGGCCGCCGCGCTCGCCGCGGTTGAACACCTGCAGGTCGTCCGGGTCGTAGCGGCCGCGGCGCGCGAGCACGAAGCCGAGCAGGTTGACGACGATCCACGGCGCCGCGAGCCCGTTGAGCACGAGCGTCATCGCCGTGATCGAGTCGACCGCGTCGAACACGAACGTGCCGATGTAAAGCAGCACCAGCGCGAGCACGGACGTGATCAGCGTCGTGTGCACGCGCCGCGCGCGCGGGATCAGGGCGGCGAGGTCGAGCCCGCTCGCGTACATGTTCAGCACGCCCTGGCCGACGCCGCCGGCGAGCCCGATGATCAGGATCGGCAGCACGTACCAGGCCGGCGCGGCCGCGACGAGGTCCTGCACGTAGGACGGGCCGAGGTGCGTGAACGTGACCGCCGTGAACGCGCCGAACAGCGTCGTGACGAACAGGCCGAGGAAGACGCCGCCGCTCGCGGCGAGCAGGACCGCGCGGTCGGAGTGGCGGTGCCGGGAGATCCGGCGGCTGTAGTCGCCGAGGCTCGGCGCATACGACAGCGGGCCCGCGACGGCGACGGTTACGGCGAGCACCCACGTCGGCCAGAAGCCGCCGAGGACGTAGTCGCCGCCCGCGTTGCCCGCGCTGAAGCGGCCCGCGAACGCGATCACGCCGAGCAGCAGCAGGACGCCGACGACGGGCACGACGATCCGCTGCAGCGCGACCACGGTGCCGTGGCCATGGAGCGCGACGACGGCGATCTCGATCCCGATCAGCGCGTACCCGACGGCGAGCGCGCCGTCGCCGGACGGCGTGCCGATCAGCCGGTGCGCCGACGCCACGAGCGCGTCGCCCGACGTCCACACCGCGATCGCGGCGTAGGCGAGCGCGAAGAACAGCGTCAGTCCTGAGCCGACGAGCCGGCCGGTGACGCCGAAGTGCGCGCCGGAGGCGACCGTGTTGTTCGTCCCCGTGCGCGGGCCGAGCAGCGCCAGCGGCGCCGTGATCGCCGTCCCGAGCGCGAGCCCGAGCGCGCTCGCCGTCACCGTGCTCCACCAGCCGAGCCCGAACGTGATCGGCAGCCAGCCGAACACGATCAGCGAGAACGCGAGGTTGCCGCCGAGGAACACGGCGGCGAGGTTCGCGGGGCGCGAGTCGCGCTCGCTCTCGGGGATGTACTCGACGCCGGTCTCCTCGACGCGGCCGAGTCCGACGGAGGGCGCGGGGACGACACGTGCGGCGACGGTGGCTGCCATGGCCGGAACCGTACCTTAGTGTGAAAATTCAGTCAAGCCTCCAGGATGGCTAGGCTTGACGCGTGCCACACGACCGCAGGCAGGCGATCCTCGACGCCGCGATCGCCGTGATCGCGCGCCGCGGGGTGCGCGGCCTGCGCGTCGAGCAGGTCGCGGCCGAGGCGGGCGTCGCGGTCTCGTTGATCTACTACTACTTCGCCAATCGCAACGGGCTCGTGCAGGCCACGCTCGACCACGCCAACGAGCGCGCCGCCAAGACGGCCGGCGGCAGCGTCGAGGCGATCCTGCTGGCCGAGCTCGACGAGTCGGCCCACGACACGTCGGTCGTCTGGAACGAGGTGCTCGCGTCCGCCGTGTTCGAGCCGGCGCTGCGCGACGGCCTGCGCGACGCCAACGGCACCTGGACCGAGCTCGTGGCCGAGGCGATCGGCGCGCCCGGCGCGCATGACAAGGCCGAGCGGCTGACGGCGCTGGTCGACGGGCTGAGCTCGCGCTGGCTCGCGGGCCTGATCACGCGCGCCCGCGCGGAGGAGCTGCTGCGCGGGGCGATCGCGGCGGAGCTCGGATGATGCGGCTGCTCGCGCTCGCCCTCGCCCTGCTGCTCGGCGCGCCCGCCGCGGAGGCGGCCGTGCCGAAGCCGACGATCGTGTCGAAGCCGATCCCGTTCGGCGCCAAGCGCAAGCACGAGATGCGGGCGTACGCCAACCGTCACTACGGCATCGACAGCTACCACCTGACGGACCCGCACGTGATCGTCGAGCACTACACGGTCACGAGCACGTTCTCGGCGACGTACAACACGTTCGCGCCCGACGTGCCGGACTCCGAGCTGCACGAGCTGCCGGGCACGTGCTCGCACTTCGTGATCGACCGCGACGGGACGATCTACCAGCTCGTCCCGCTGTCGATCATGTGCCGCCACACGGTCGGGCTCAACTACACCTCGATCGGGATCGAGCACGTCGGCTCCAGCGACGCCGAGATCCTCGACAACCGGCGCCAGATGGCGGCGTCGCTGCGGCTCACGCGCTGGCTGCGCTGCCGCTACGGGATCGGCGTCGGCAACGTGATCGGGCACAGCGAGAGCCTGTCGTCGCCGTACCACCGCGAGAACGTCGCGCGGCTGAAGACGCAGACGCACGGCGACTGGACGCACGCCGACATGCAGGGCTACCGGCGTCAGCTGTCGGCGCGCGGCGCCTGCCGGTAGACCTCGGCGGCGGCGGCGTGGAAGCCGGCGGGCTGGCCGGCCGCGGCGAACGTCGCCGCGATCTCCTCCATCTCGCCGATCCAGCGCCAGCCCTTGGCCGCGGCGCTCTCCGCCGCGGCCTCCGAGCGCGCCTGGAGGCCGGGCTGCGAGCGCGCCCACTCGGCCAGCAGCGCGTCCTCGACGCCGCTCGCGCGCGCCGTCGCGCGCAGCGCCAGCAGCAGCGCGGCGCCGCCCTTCGTCCACGCGGCGTAGGCCATCTTCAGCGCCGAGGCGGCCGGCGGCGGAGCGTCGAGCACGACCGGCTCGAGCGCGGTCGGCGCGAACAGCGCCGCGATCTCCGGCGCGCGCTCGCCCGCGAGGTAGAGCCGGGTCGTCCCGGGCGTGACCGGCGGCGGCCCGACGATCCCGCCGTCGACCCACTCGCCCGCCTTCGCGCCGACCTGCAGCGCGGTCGCGGGGGAGATCGCGTTGGCGTCGACGAACAGGCCGCCCGGGCGCGCGACGCCGAGCGCGGCGTGCGGCGGGCAGATCGACAGCACGACCTCGGCGGCGTCGAGCGCGGCCGCCGGCGTGAGGCCCGCGGCCTGCGCGCGGGCGGCGGTCGCCTCGCTGCGCCCGGCGGGCAGCCACAGCACCGTATGGCCCGCCGCGACGAGCAGCGCGCCCACGGCGGCGCCCATCTCGCCGGGATGCATCAGGCCGATCGTCGTCACGCGGGCATCATGACGCGGTAGCGTCGCGTCTATGCGCTACCGAGTGGCCGTGCTCACGCTGATGACGGGTCTGATCGCGGTGCCGGACGCGGGCGCCGCGACCGCGCGGCTGAAAGCGTTCACCAGCTGCAAGGACCTCGTGTCCTTCGCGCGCACGGGCGCGGAGCGGACGGGCGGCGGCGTCGGCGTGCTGCCGCGCACGCAGCCCGTCGGCGGGCAGCCGATCGTCACGCCGCGCCCGCTGCCGCCGGACTCGGTCGCGGGCACGATCGCGCCGACCGCCGCCCCCGAGGCCGGCGACACGTTCTCGACGACGAACGTGCAGGAGCTCGGCGTCGACGAGCCCGACGTCGTCAAGACCGACGGGCGGCACGTCTTCGCGGTGACCGA
Organism: uncultured Solirubrobacteraceae bacterium; assembly: GCA_963736505.1. Lineage (GTDB taxonomy): Bacteria > Actinomycetota > Thermoleophilia > Solirubrobacterales > Solirubrobacteraceae > Solirubrobacter. The sequence goes on along the minus strand of CAVTOZ010000007.1, from coordinate 459,087 downwards.
CGGGACGCTGCGGATCATCGATGTGACAGGCGCCGCGCCGGTCGTGACCGGCACGCTCGCGCTCGAGGGCACCGGCCAGCAGCTGCTCGTGCGCGGCGACCGCGTGCTGGCGATCGCGGGCGCGGGCAACTACGCCACCTCGGCCCCGATCGCGCCGACGCCGCTCGTCGGGCTCGCCCCGAAGACGGTCGTGACCGAGATCGACGTCTCGGACCCGAGCGCGCCGAAGGTCGCGCGCACGATGACGATCGACGGGCGCTTCGTCGACGCGCGCCAGCACGGCGCGACGGCGCGGCTCGTGATCGACGCGGCGCCCGCGCCGATCGCGCAGCCGGAGGCGGCCGGCAAGCGCGCGTTCCTCGGCCACACCGTGCTCAAGAGCAGGCTCAGCGGCCGTACGTTCAAGCGCGACCTCGCGCCGTGCGACGCGGTCCGGCGGCCGGCGCAGTTCTCCGGCCTTGACGTGCTGGCGATCCTCACCGTCGACCTCGACCGCGGCATGTACTCGCTCGACCGCGACGGCGTGATGGCGGGCGCGCAGGTCGTCTACGGCTCCGAGGACAGCCTGTACGTGGCGAGCCGCCGCTACGTGCGCGCGCTCGAGCAGGGCACGGCCGTGCCGGACACGGTCACGACCGAGATCCACCGCTTCGACATCTCCGACCCCGAGCACACCGTCTACCGCGCCAGCGGCACCGTGCCCGGGTTCATCCTCAACTCGTACGCGCTGTCGCAGTACAAGGGCGACCTGCGCGTGGCGACGACCGAGCTGCCGCCGTGGCAGCCGGGAACGGCGGAGACGTCGTCGAGCACCGTGACCGTGCTGCGACAGGACGGCGCGCGGATGCAGCGCATCGGCTCCGTCGGCGGGCTCGGCCAGGGCCAGCAGATCTATGCCGTGCGCTTCATGGGCGAGCGCGGGTTCGTCGTCACGTTCCGGCGCACCGACCCGCTGTACGCGCTCGACCTGTCGGACCCGACGGCGCCGGCGGTGCGCGGCACGCTCGAGCTGCCGGGCTACTCCGCGTACCTGCACCCGGTGAGCGACACGCTGTTGCTCGGCATCGGGCGCGACGGGGCGACCGTCCAGGCCTCGCTGTTCGACGTCTCCGACATGGCGGCGCCGAAGCGGGTGTCGCAGCTGGACCTCGGCTCCGGCTCCACGGCGGTCGAGTCCGACCCGCACGCGTTCCTGTACTGGCCGAAGACCGGCCTGGCGGTGCTGCCGTTCCAGAACGAGACGTTCCAGGGCGCGGTCGGGCTGCACGCGAGCGGAGCGCCGCTGAGCGAGGCCGGGCGGATCCAGCACCCCGCCGGAGCCGCGATCGACCGCTCGCTCGTGGTCGGCGACAAGCTCTACACGCTCTCCTACTCCGGGCTCGGCGCCAACCGGCTCGACACGCTCGCGGGGGCGGGCTTCACCGCGTTCTGAGCGCCAAGGCCCGCGGCGGCGGGCCCGGCTCGGGAAGGCGCAGCGGCGCGGTGCCGCCGGGGGAGATGCGGCCGAGCACGCGCGGGCCGGAGAGCAGCGGCACCTGGTGCCAGGCGAGGAAGCCGACCAGCGCCATCAGGTACGCCTCCTTCGCCTGCGCGGGCAGGCCGCGCTCGTCGCTGGTGACGAGCGGCAGCGCGGCGGCGCAGGGCGGCGAGCAGCGCGGGGTTGCGGACGCCGCCGCCGGACGCGACGACCTCGGCGGGGTCGTACGGCGCCAGCGCCTGCGCCACGGTGATCGCGGTCAGCTCGGTCAGCGTCGCGAGCAGGTCCTCCGGCGTCGCGTCCGGCAGCTCGCCGAGCGAGAAGTGCTCGCGGCCCGTGGACTTGGGCGGGGCGAGCGCGTAGTACGGATCCGCGAGCAGGCGCTCGAGCAGGTCCGGCCGCGGGGTCCCGGCGCTCGCGAGCCGGCCGCCGTGGTCGGCGGGCGCGCCGGTCGCGCGGCGCGCGGCCTCGTCGAGCAGGCAGTTGGCGGGGCCGGTGTCGAACGCGAGCGGCGGCCGGCCGGGGGCGACGACCGTCACGTTCGCGATCCCGCCGAGGTTGAGCGCGGCGCGCGTGCGGTCGCCCTGGAGCCAGAGCGCGTCGAGCACGCCCGCGAGCGGGGCGCCGTGACCGCCGGCGGCGATGTCGCGCGCGCGCAGGTCGGAGACGACCGGCGTCCCGGTCGCTTCGGCGATCCAGGCCGGCTGCCCGAGCTGCAGCGTCCCCTTCGCCTCGCTGCCCTCGACCCAGTGGTGGACGGTCTGCCCGTGGCTGACGACCAGGTCGGCCGGGCCGAGCTCGGCCGCGAGCCGCGCGGACGCCTGACCGACGAGCTGGTCCAGCTCGCACAGCTCGCCCGCGGTCGTCAGCCCGAGGGCGGCGTGCAGCCGCGCGCGCACGGCCTCGGGCCACGGCCGCTCGACGTGCCGGAGCGGCTGCAGCGCGATCGTCGCGCCCTCCCACGTCAGCTCCGCGAGGGCGCCGTCGAGCCCGTCCATCGACGTGCCCGTCATCAGCCCGATCACCCTCATGCGAGGGCGTCCCGCACGCGCCCGCGCGCGGCGTCCAGGCGGGCGGCCGCCTCGGCGGCGTCGACGCCCGCCAGCAGCGCCACGATGGCCGTCTTGGCGTGGCCGCCGGCGGCGGCGAGCGCGGCCGCGGCGGCGGCCTCGTCGACGCCGGCCGCGTCGCGGACGATGCGGACGGCGCGGCGGCGCAGCTTCGCGTTGGTCGCGCGCAGGTCGACCATGCGGGCGCCGTAGGCCTTCCCGAGCGCGATCATCACCGACGTCGAGAGCGCGTTGAGGACGACCTTCTGCGCCGTGCCGGCGGTCAGGCGGGTCGAGCCGGCCAGCACCTCGGGCCCGGTCAGCAGCTCGATCGTGACGTCGGCCGTGACGGGGCTGCGCGGGTTGTTGACGATCGCGATCGTCAGCGCGCCGGCCGCGCGCGCGTGCTCGAGCGCGCCGAGCACGTACGGCGTGCGCCCGGACGCGCTGATGCCGACGAGCGCGTCGGCGGCGCCCAGGTCCGCGAGCGGCGCGGGATCGAACGCGTCCTCGGCGCCCTCGGCGGGCTCGGTCATCGCCGCCGGGCCGCCGGCGAGCACGCCGCGCACGCGGTCGGTCCCGAACGTCGGCCCGCACTCGGCCGCGTCGAGCACGCCGAGCCGGCCCGCGGTCCCCGCGCCGGCGTAGACCAGGCGCCCGCCGCGCTCCAGCCGGGCGGCGATCCGTTCGGCGGCCTCCGCGATCCGCGGCACGGCCGCCGCCACGGCGGCGTGCGCGTCGCCCTCGGCGGCGACGAGCAGCGCGACGACGTCGGCGATCGGGCGCGCGTCGAGGTCGTCGAGCCCAGGCCGCACGGCCTCGGTCGCGAGCGCGTCGACGGCCTCCGCCGAGGCCGCCGCCTCGCACGCGGATCACGTGCGGCTCGTGGATCGCCCCGAGGCGCCGCGCGCCGGCGAGCGCGTCGCCCGCGGCCGGGACGAGCTCGAGGTCGTCGCGCAGCGCCTCGACGTCCGCCAGCCCGCCGACCATCGCCAGCGGGCCGTCGCCGACGGCCCGGGCGGTCGTGGCGAGCGCCTCGGCGGCGACGCTCACGATCGCCATCGCCGCCGCGTCCCCGGCGGCCGCCACCACGTCGGGCGCGAACGCGGCGAGCGTGCGTGCGGGGTTGCCGTCGCGCGCGAGCAGCGCGGGCCAGCCGGACGGGTCGCCGAAGCGCGCGCGGGCGGCGTCGAGCAGGACCGTCGACGGCCCGCGCCCGTCGTAGGCGCGCAGCGCCGCGCGCAGCCCGTTGGCGCCGATCCAGGCGCCGCCGCCCTCGTCGCCGAGCCACGTGCCCCAGCCGTCCGCGGTCTTCAGGGCGCCGTCGGCGCCGATCGCCAGCGCGACCACGCCGGTCCCGGCGATCAGCACGGCTCCCGGCCGCCCGCCCAGCGCGCCCGCGTGCGCGAGCACCGCGTCGCTGGTCACCGCCACGCGCTCGGCCGCGAGCGAGCGCAGCAGGGCCTCGCCCAGCGCCCGCGCCGCGTCCGGGGCGGCCAGCGCACCGGCCGCGCCGATCACGATCTCGTCGGCGCGGTCGAGCCCGAGCGCGCGCGCAGCGGCCAGCACGGCCGCCTCCGCCGCGGCCACGCCGCCCGCCTGCGCAAGGCCCGGAGCGCCCGCCACGACGACCGGCTCCGCTCCATCCACGGCCGCGCGGCAGGCCGTCTTGCCGAGGTCGACGGCGAGCATCGGGGCATGCTCTCATGCGGCGCCGAAGTCTTAACGGGGCTTGATGAGGCCATTAGCCCCGGCTTGAGGTTCGGGTCCACCATGGTCAACGTGCTCGCCGCCCTGACCTCATCCCTCCCGACCCTCCTGGCCATGGTGGCGGCCGGCCTCTTCGCTCTGATGGCGTGGGCCGGCTCGAGCACGCACTGAGGCGTGCGACATAAGGCGGCGGGTTTTCCGACCTCGCCGCCCCGCCGCCCCGATTCGGACCGCCGCGGCGCCTGGGACCCCCCTCTCCCCCAGGCGCCGCGGTTTTCCTTTGACGAATTACGAAACGGAACGCTTGCGTTTCTTATCGTGATTCGCTACCTTGCGGGTAGATACAAAACGGAACTGTCTCGTTTCTATTCGAAGGAGCCGTCTGATGCCCGATCCCCGCCGCTGGTGGACGCTCGCCGTCCTCTGCCTGTCGCTCCTGATCATCGGAGTCGACAACACCATCCTCAACGTGGCCCTGCCGACGCTCCAGCACGAGCTGGACGCCAGCGCCTCGCAGCTGCAGTGGATCGTCGACGCCTACCTGCTCGTCTTCTCCGGCGTCCTGCTGACCGCCGGCGCGCTCGGCGACCGCTTCGGCCGCAAGCGCGCGCTCACGCTCGGGCTGATCGTCTTCGGCGCCGGCTCGCTGGGCGCCGCGCTGAGCGGCTCGGCCGCGATGCTGATCGCGACGCGCGCGCTGATGGGCGTGGGCGGCGCGCTGATCATGCCGTCGACACTGTCGATCCTGACCGCCACGTTCCCCGCCGACGAGCGCGGCAAGGCGATCGGCATCTGGGCCGGCTTCTCCGGCCTGGGCATCGCGATCGGCCCCGTCACCGGCGGCTGGCTGCTCGAGCACTCGACCTGGAGCTCGATCTTCCTCGTCAATCTCCCGATCGTCGCCGTCGCCCTGATCGCCGGCCGCTGGCTCGTGCCCGAGAGCAAGGACGACTCCGCGCCGCGGCTCGACGTCCCCGGCTTCGTGCTCTCGATCGCCGGGCTGACCGCGCTCGTGTGGGCCCTGATCGAGGCGCCGGGCCGCGGCTGGACCGACGCCGGCGTGCTGGGCGCCTTCGCCGCCGCCGCCGTGGTGCTGGCCGGCTTCGTCGCTTGGGAGCTGCGCGCGCCGGAGCCGATGCTCGACGTGCGGCTGTTCCGCAACCCGCGCTTCAGCGCGTCAAGCACCGCGATCTCGCTCGCGTTCTTCGCCCTGTTCGGGATGATCTTCTTCCTCACGCAGTACCTCCAGGACGTGCTCGGGTACTCGGCGCTGGAGGCGGGCGTGCGCACGATGCCGGTCGCCGCCGGGCTCGTGCTCGGCGGCCCGCTGTCCGCCCAGCTGGCGGCCCGGATCGGCGCCAAGCGCGTCGTCTCCGGCGGCCTGGCGATCGTGGCCGGCGCCCTCTATCTGCTCTCGACGGCCGATGCGGTCGACCGGCTATGGCACGATCGCCATCGCGCTCGTCGGGCTCGGCTTCGGCATGGCCAACGCGATGGCGCCGGCGACCGACGCGATCATGGGCTCGCTGCCGGAGGCCAAGATGAGCGTCGGCTCGGCCGTCAACGACACGACGCGGACGGCCGGCGGGACGCTCGGCGTCGCCGTGCTCGGGTCGCTGCTGTCGAGCGGCTACCGTGGAGACATGGACGCCGTCACCGCCGGCCTGCCCGCGCCCGCGAAGGCTGCGGCGCAGGACTCGCTCGCCGGTGCGCTGGCGGTCGCGGGGCGGATCGGCGGCAGTGCCGGTGACCGGCTCGCGGGCGCCGCGCAGGACGCGTTCATGACGGGCATGCACACGGCGGCGCTGGCCGCCGCGGCGGTCGCGCTCGCCGGCGCGCTCGTCGCGCTCGCCTTCCTGCCCGCGTACGACCGCGGGCGCGAGCCGGCCGGCGAGGTCGCGGTCGCGTGAGCACGCGCGCTCCCGGACGGCCGCGCTCGGCCGAGGCCGACGAGGCGATCCTGCGCGCGGCGCTGGCGCTGCTCGTCTCCGACGGCTACCGCGGCCTGACGATGGAGGCCGTCCGGGAGCGCGCCGGCGTCGGCAAGGCGACGCTCTACCGCCGCTACGGCTCCAAGGACGAGCTCGTGCGCGCGGCGATCGTGCACCTCAACTACGACCTCCCGCTGCCGGACGACACCGGCAGCCTGGAAGGCGACTTCGCGGCGGTGGCGGCGGCGGCGCTCGGCGCCGCCGCCGCCGTCGATGGCTTCAGTCTGATGCCGCGGATGCTCGCCGAGGTCGTCGACGACCCGGACCTGCACCGGATCTTCTTCGCCAACCTCGTCGAGCCGCGGCGCCGGATCATCCGCGAGCTCGTGCGGCGCGCGAAGGCCCGCGGCGAGGTGCGCAGCGACGTCGACGAGGAGCTCGCGGTCGACATGCTGGTCGGCCCGCTGATCTACCGGATCGTCATCTCCGGCGGCGACGCCGCGAAGATCGGCAACCCGCTCGACGTCATGCGGGCCGCGCTGGACGGCCTCAGGCCTCGTTGATCTCGACGCGGCCGCCCGGCCCGACGGCGAGGTGCCGCCGGCCCGCGAGCAGCTCGAGCAGCTCCGCGCCGACGAGCTCGCGCCGCCAGCCCTGCAGCGTGCGCACGTCGGGCTCCTCGTGGCCGCGGCGCGCCGCCACGACGACGGGCGACAGATCCGCGCGCGCGGCGATCAGCTCGTACGCGAGGCCGGCCTCCTGCGCGCGCGTGCGCACGAGCGACTCGGCGAGCGCGATCGTCGGGCCGTCGACGGCCTCGGTCGGAGAGCGGTCGCCCTCCTCGAGCTTGATCGGCTCGCCACGCTTGCCGCGCTCGATCGCCTGCACGATGTCCTCGCCGCGGCGGCGCACGACGTCGGGCGTGATGCCGCGGATCTGCGACAGCTCGCGCCGGCCGAGCGGCTGGCGCTTGGCCAGCTCGACCACGGTCGGGTCGCGCAGGACCGCGCCGACGGGCCGGTCCTCACGGGCGGCCGAGCGCTCGCGCCAGCCGGCGAGCTCGCGCGCCACGGCGCGCTCGCGCGGGTCGAGCCCGCTGACGCGCGGGAGCCGGCGCCAGACCTCGTCGGGATCGCGCTCGTCGGTCGCCTCGGCGATCGCGACGCATTCCTCGCGCGCCCACTCGAGCCGGCCGCGCTCGACCAGGCGCCGCTGGAGATCGTCCGCGAGCGCCATCAGGTGCTCGACGTCGCCGCGCGCGTAGGAGAGCTGCTCCTCGGTCAGCGGGCGCGCGTCCCAGCGCGTGAAGCTCGCCGTCTTCGCCAGCCGGATCCGCAGCACGTCGTGCAGCAGGCCGCTGTAGCCCGCCTGCGCGGAGAAGCCCGCGAAGCCGGCGGAGACCTGCGTGTCGAAGACGTTGGTGAACGTCGTCCGCCACTCGCGGCGCAGGATCGCGACATCCTGGCGCCCGGCGTGCAGGACGATCTCGATCTCAGGGTCGGCCAGCACCTCGGCCAGCGGCTGCGGGTCGAAGCCGTCCACCGGATCGAGCACGGCGATCTCGTCGCCGACGGCGATCTGCACGAGGCACAGCAGCGGCTTGTAGCGCCCCTCGGGCATGAACTCCGTGTCGAGCCCGAGCCGGCCGTGCTCGCGCGCCACCTCCGCGAGGTGCTCCACCTGCGTTCTCGTCATGTCCACCGTTGCGCGACCCTATCCGGGGTCGCCGGATGGAAACGCGCCAACGCGCCTAGTTCCCGATCAGCACCGGAGTGCCCACCGGCACCCGCGGATACAGGTCGATCACGTCCGGCACGGTCATGCGGATGCAGCCGTGCGACGCGCGCGAGCCGATCGACCCCGGGATCCCGGTGCCGTGGATCCCGACGCCGTTGACGATCCCCATCCAGCGCGCCTTCAGCGGGTTCTCCGCCGAGCCGCCGGGCACCGACTCGTTCGCGTAGGCGCCCGCCCACGGGGAGTTCGGCGCCGTCCAGGTCGGGTTGACGGCCTTGTTGGCGATCGAGAAGCGGCCCGTCGGCGTCGGGTACGCGGGCATGCCGACGGCGACGCCGTACGTCTTCGACAGCTTCAGGCGCTTGAACAGGCGCAGCTTGAAGTTGCCGCGATCGATCGTGATGATCGTGCCGTAGGCGCTCGCGAGCTTGCCCGTCGTGACCTTCGGATGGACGACCTTGAGCTTCGGCTGCAGGATCCGCTGCTGCCTCGGATCGGTCAGCACTTTGACGACCGCCGCGGCCAGTGCGGTCGCGTCGAGCGAGCGGCCGTCGCGCGACTCGACCTTGGTGATGCGGGTCAGGCCGATCTTCACCGACGCGTCGCGCGCGGTCTTGGCGACCGTGCTCGCGACCTTGGCGGCGTACGCGTTGACGAGCCCGGCGTCGTAGGTGATGTAGAGCGGCACGTCGACGGCGCCGGTGTGCGTCGCGCGGCCGGCGTTGAGCGCGCGGCGGGCCGTCTTGTTGACGTCGAAGCTCAGCTTCACGTCGGTGTAGCTGAGCGCGAACTTGCGACCCGCGACGTGCGTCGAGAGCGGCTTGCCGATCGTCGGCCCGAACGTCGCGTACAGCCGCCCGGCGGCCTCGTCGAGCGTCAGCCCCGACAGGTCGGTGCCGGCGGCGCTCACGCCCGCCGCGATCCGCGGCTGCGGCGTCGGCGCCTGCGCGCCGGCCACCGGAGCGAGGCCGAGGAGCAGGGTCAGAGTCAGGATGGCGGTCCGGCGCATGCCAAAGAGCGTAGCCGGACCCCAGGCCGGTTCAGCCGCGCTGCACGGCGCGTTGCGGTCTACGCGGGGAAGGGCAGCAGCAGCTCGAGCAGGCGCCCGGTCGCCTCGAGCTGCGGGAAATGGCCGCAGCCTTCGATCAGCTCGACCTGCGTCGTGGGGAGCTGATCGAGCACGATCCGCGTGCGCGTGTGCGGGATCTCGCGGTCGCGCGTGCCCCACACGAGCATGACCGGGCAGTCGATCCCGGCGAGGTCGAACGGCGCGCTCGCGAGCTCCGGCAGCAGGCGCCGGCCGGAGCGCAGCAGGCCGGCCACCGCCGCGCGCGACTCGTCGTAGGGCGCGAACGCGTCGACGACCGCGCGCTGCGCGTCGCGCGGGTGGGCGTGGCCGAGCGCGCCGCGCACGAGCACGCCGGGGACCGGGATCGGCATCGAGAGCAGCTTGCGCACGATCGGGTCGCGCTCGATCGCGTCGAACCAGCCCGGCAGCTCGAGGCCGGCGGGCGCCACGGGGACGACGCCGGCGAGCGGCAGCTCGCCGCCGCGCTCGGCCATCCGCAGGGCGAGGCAGCCGCCGAGCGAGGTGCCGGCGACGACGATCGGGCCGCGCACGGCCCACGTCTCCACCAGCTCCTCGGCGAACGCGTCCAGCTGCGGCAGCACGGCGCCGGAGCGCAGCCGCGTCGCATCGCCGAAGCCGGGCAGGTCGACGGCGATCGCGCGGCGGCCGCGCGCGGCCAGCTCGGCCAGCAGCGGGCGCCATGTGTCGGCCGAGTCGGTCCAGCCGTGCAGCAGCACGATGCCGGCGCCGTCGCCTTCGATCTCCAGCGCGCGAGTGACGTGCCCGGACAGCTCGACGCGATGCTCGAAGATCGACTCCACGAACAGGGCATACCCCGTCGGGTGCGTTCGCTGACACCACGGCACACCGGTCCGACTAGATTTGGCGCGCAGATGAGCGACGCGACGATCGAGCGCGACGAGCGCGCGGAGAAGCCGCCCGAGGGGCTGTTCGAGCGCCTGCGCGCGAACCCGGTGCGCGCGCCCGAGCTGATCGCGCTCGCCGCGAGCGAGCGGCACGCGCCCGCGGCGGCCGCGTGGGCGGACAAGCGCCGCCGCGTCTACGGCACCGACCCCGCCGCGCTCGGCGAGATGGCCAAGCGCCGGCACGCGCAGCTCGCGCGCTTCGAAGGCGCGGCGACCGGCGTCGGCGGCGTGATCACGTTCGTCCCGGACCTGATGGGGCTCGCCTGGATCCAGTCGCGGCTCGTGTTCTTCGTCGCCGCCGCCTACGGCTTCGACCCGCTCGATCCGATGCGCCCCGCCGAGCTGCTGGTGCTGACCGGCCTGTACCCCGACCCGCAGACGGCGCGCGCCGCGCTGGACGGCATGGGGACGACGATCGCCGAGGCCTACGTCGGCTCGCGGCTCGCGCGCGACGAGGCGCTCGCCAAGCGGCTGCTGATGATGGTCGGCAAGCGCACGGGCCGGCGGCTGTTCGGCCGCCTGGTCCCGATCTTCGCCGTCGCGTTCAACGCCGTCGCGAACGAGCGCGACACGCGCGCGCTCGCGGATCGCGCGATCCGCTTCTACGGCGGCTGATTGCGTCCGCCGCGGGTCCTAGGGTTCCCGGCGTGCACGTGCGCCACCTCACCGACGGCCAGGAGGTCGACCTGGTGCTGATCGTGCGCGAGCGCGCGCCAGAGCGCGTCACGCTCGCCGATCGCACCGGCAGCCTGCACGCGGTGCTGGAGCCGGAGCTCGCCGGCGCGTGCGAGCCCGGCACGTGCGTGCGGGTGCGCGGGCGGGTCGAGCGCGGGCGGCTGGACGTCGAGTTCCTGCGCCCCGCGCGAACCGGCGAGTACTCGCTCGACGATCTGCTGGACGGCCCGCGCGTCCCGGTCGAGCGCATGGAGGCCGACCTGCGCGAGCTCGTGGCCACCGTGCAGTGCCCGCACCTGCGCGCGCTGCTGGAGCTCGTGTTCGGCCCGGGCACCGAGACCTGGCACGCGTTCCGCGAGGCGCCGGCGGCCAAGCGCTACCACCAGGCCTACCGGCACGGCCTGCTCGAGCACTCGCTGACGGTCGCCCAGGGCGTGTCGGCGATCTCCGCGACGTTCGGCGGCGTGGACCGCGACGTCGCGGTCACCGGCGCGCTGCTGCACGACATCGGCAAGCTCGACGCCTATACGCCGGACCCGGTGGCGATCGACCTGACCGACCTCGGGCGCCTGCAGGGCGAGATCCCGCTCGGCTACTACCGCGTGCGGCGCCTGATCGAGGACATCCCCGACTTCCCGTCGGAGCTCGCCGTCGCCGTCCTGCACATCATCCTCAGCCACCACGGCCAGCTCGAGCACGGCTCGCCCGTCGTCCCGTGCACGCGCGAGGCGACGCTCGTGCACATGATCGACAACCTGGGCGGCCGGCTCGGCTCGTTCGACCGGCTGGAGAAGGCGCTGCCCGACGGCTCGCGCTGGTCGGGGTACGACCGCGCGCTCGGCGGTGGCGCGTGGTTCGCCGCGCGCGCCGCGGCGTAGCCTCTGCCGCATGAAGGCTCTGGTGTTCGCCGAGTACGGCGGTCCCGACGTGCTGCAGGTCGCCGACGTCCCGGAGCCGCACGCCGGCCCCGGGCAGATCCGCATCGCGGTTCGCGCCGCGGGCGTGAACCCGATCGACTTCAAGCAGCGCAGCGGCGCGATGCGCGAGATGATGCCGCTGGAGCTGCCCGCGATCGACGGGCGCGAGGCGGCCGGCGTCGTCGACGAGGTGGGAGACGGCGTCGAGGGCGCCGCGGCCGGCGACGAGGTGTTCGGCTTCGCCGTCGGCGGCGCGGCGGCCGAGCACGCGATCCTCGACGACTTCGCCCGCAAGCCCGCACGCGCGTCGTGGGAGCAGGCGGCGGCCATGCCGGTCGCGGTCGAGACCAGCGTGCGCGTGTTCACCGTGCTCGGCGGCCCGCAGAGCGGCGAGACGATCGTGATCAACGGCGCGGCCGGCGGCGTCGGGGCCGTCGCGGTCCAGCTCGCCAAGGCCCGCGGCGCCCGCGTGATCGGCACCGCGAGCGAGCGCAACCACGACTTCGTGCGCTCGCTCGGCGCCGAGCCCACGACCTACGGCGACGGGATGGCCCAGCGCATCCGCGCGCTCGCGCCGGACGGCGTCGATTACGCGTTCGACACCGCCGGGCAGGGCGGCATCCCCGACCTGATCGAGCTCACCGGCGACCCGGCGCGCGTCGCCACGATCGCCGACTTCGGCGCCGCCGCTCTTGGCGTGAAGGTCACAGGCGGCGGCGACTTCCGCGCCGTCGAGGCGCTCGGCGAGGCCGCCGCGCTGTTCGACGCCGGCGGCCTGCGGGTCGAGCTCGCCCAGGTGATCCCGTTCTCGCGTGCCGCGGAGGCCCACCGCCTCAGCGCCGGGGGCCACGTCCGCGGCAAGCTCGTGCTCGTCCCGGACTGAGTCCGTTCAGCGCCGCACCTTGTAGCGGAGGTGCGTGACGCGGTCGCCGGGCGTGATCGCGACCGGCCCGTCGAGCGCGAACGGCGTCTCCGGCTTCAGGAACGGCACGCCGGCGCCGAGCACGACCGGCACCAGGTCGACCCAGACCTCGTCGAGCAGGCCCGCGTCGAGGCACTGCGTCGCGATCGTGCCGCCGTTGACGCCGATGTCCAGGTCGCCGGCGATCTCACGCGCCGCGTCGAGCGCGGGCGCCAGCCCGTCGGCGAACGTGAACGGCGCGTCCGGGTGCTCACGCCGCCACTGCTCGGGCACCTGGTGCGTGACGACGACGATCGGCTTGTCGTAGGGATGACGCCCGTGCCAGCCGTCGGTGACGTCGAACAGCCGCCGCCCCACGACGAACACGCCCGTCCGCGCGAGCATCGCCCGTACCACCTCCGCGCTCGCCGCGCTCACGCGGAACTGCGTCTCGGGCCGCGCCGACGGGATCTCGACGTCGCCGTTCTCGTACCACTTGAAGAGCAGGTCGAACCCGGACTCGTCAGGTCCGGCGATGTAGCCGTCCAGCGACATGCTCGCGCCTGTGAAGATCATGGTGCGTAAGACGACGGCACAGGCCCGAACTCATCGGGCGCCGCTACAGGACTTCGATCTCCGAGGAGTCGCCGACCATGAACCGGTACGCCTTCGGCTGGCCGGCGCTGCGGCCGACGTGCACGTCGCGGCCGAGCAGGGAGGACTCCATGCGCCCGTCGAGGCCGCGCACCGACGAGCCTTCGAGCAGGATCGAGTGCTCGACCTCGGCCGACTCGACCACGCAGTGGCGGCCGATCGCGGTGTACGGGCCGACGTAGGCGTCGGTCAGCCGCGCGCCGGCGCCGATGATGGCCGGGCCGCGGACGGTGCTGCGCTCGAGGATCGCGCCGGCCTCGACGATCACGCGGCCCTCGATCTGGGAGTGGTCGAGCTCGCCGTCGACGCGCCGCTCGACGCGCTCGAGGATCAGCCGGTTGGCCTCGAGCATGTCGTCCAGGCGGCCGGTGTCCTTCCACCACCCGCGCACGACGTGCGACTCGACGGTCGCCTCGGCGTCGACCAGCCACTGGATCGCGTCGGTGATCTCCAGCTCGCCGCGCCCGGACGGGCGGATCGCGCGCGCCGCCTCGTGGATCCGCGCCGTGAACATGTAGACGCCCACGAGCGCGAGATCCGACGCCGGCTCCGGCGGCTTCTCCACCAGCCGCGCCACGCGGCCCTCGCCGTCGAGCTCGGCGACGCCGAAGTTCTGCGGGTCCGGCACCGGCGTGAGCAGGATCAGCGCCTCCGGCCGGTTCGCGCGGAACGCCGCCACGAGATCCTCGATACCTCCCTGGAGCAGGTTGTCGCCGAGGTACATCACGAACGGGTCGGCCCCGAGGAACGGCTCGGCGGTCAGCACCGCGTGCGCGAGCCCGAGCGGCGCGTCCTGCTCGATGTAGGTGATCTGGACGCCGAAGCGCTCGCCGTCGCCGGCCGCCGCACGGATCTCACCGCCGGTCTCGGGCGCGATGATGATGCCGACCTCGCGGATGCCCGCCGCCGCCATCGCCTCGATGCCGTAGAACAGGACCGGCTTGTTGGCCACCGGAACGAGCTGCTTGGCCGACGTGTACGTGATCGGCCGCAGGCGCGTGCCCTTGCCGCCCGACAGGATCAGGCCTTTGAGCTGCTCCATGGCGCGGGAGGCTAGCGCGGGGCGGGGCCCGCAGGCGGAGGGCTGTCGGTCCGCTCGCGGGCCCCGGTGATCCCGAGGAGACATTCCGCACCGCGACGACACCGGGGCGGGAGGAGACTCGCCCCGGCACGTCTCTGTGGTGCCGCGCAGAACGTGATCACCAAGCTACGCCGGACCACGCGCTCCCGGCATAGACAGCCGGTCGGAGATCGGCGAGGTCAGGTGGGCCGGACGGTCGGGTGCCGCAGCGTCTGCAGCGCCCCGACGGCGACGAGCGCGAGCAGCGGCAGCAGCGCGATCCGGTAGCCGAGATGGGCCGCGACGAGCAGCCCGATCGCGGCCTGCGCGAGGATCGCCGCGCTGAAGCCGCCGATGTTGACGATCCCGGACGCGCTCCCCCCGCGTTCGGCGCGCCTTCGCGGGCGAGGTCGAACGCCAGCATCGACGCCGCGCCCGAGACGCCGCACAGCACGAGCATCAGCGCCACCAGCGCCAGCGGCGGGTGCCCGGGCCAGCCGAGCACGAGCCCGAGCGTCGCCGCCGTCGTGATCGCCACGGTGCTGGCGATGTGGCCCCGGTGGCGCGGATTGCGGCCGGCGAGCGCGCCGAGCGCGGGCGCCGCGATGCCGAAGGCGGCCACCGAGGCGGTCAGGATCGCCGCGGCCGTCGCGCGCGGGAGGCCCTGGCCCTGGACGAGGTACGGGTACGCCCACAGGCCGGTCAGCGTGACGAACGGGCAGTTGAGCGCGAAGTGCACCCACAGCCCGTGGCGGATCGACGGCGCGCGCCAGGCGCGCCGCAGCGTGGGGAGGATCGGCGCGTGGATGACGGCGGCGGCGCCCGCCGGGCGATCCTGCAGCCGGTTGACGGCGAGGATCGCGAGCACCGCGGTGAGGATGCCGCTGATCGCGAACGTCGGCGTCCAGCCGAGGTCGCCGAGCGCGGCGCTCAGCGGTGCCGTCGTCAGCAGCTGGCCGAGCGAGCCGCAGACCGCGGTCAGCGCCGTCGCGAGCGCGTAGCGGTGCGGCGGCAGCCAGTGCGCCGCCACGCGCAGAACGTTGAGGAACATGCAGGCGTCGCCGGCGCCGACCAGCGCGCGACCCGCGAGCGCGAGCCCGAACGACGGGCTGAACGCGAACAGCAGCTCTCCCACGCCGAGCCCGACGAGCCCGAGCGCGAGCGAGCGCCGCGGCCCGACGCGGTCTGCGAGCAGCCCGGCCGGGATCTGCATCACGAGGTACAGGCACAGCTGGACGATCGAGAGCAGCGCGATCGTGCTCGTCGAGACGCCGAAGCGATGGCCGGCGTTGATCGACGCCACGCCGAGGCTCATGCGATGGAAGATGGCGACGACGTAGAACGCCGCCGCGAGTGCCCACATCCGCCATGCCCGAGAGCCGATCACGTGCTCATATCGTACACGTCTTGTATACAAGACGCATCGAAGTACGATTCACACCATGGCTGAGGAGAGGCCGGCGTCCGCGAGCGAGCGGGCGTACCGCCACGTGAAGGAGCGGGTGCTGACCGGCAAGCTGCCCGGCGGCGAGCTGATCAGCGAAGGCGAGATCGCCGAGGCGCTCGGCGTCAGCCGCACGCCGGTCCGCGCCGCGTTCACGCAGCTCGAGTCCGAAGGGCTGCTGAAGCTCTACCCCAAGCGCGGCGCGCTCGTGGTGCCGGTCTCCGCGCAGGAGCTCGAGGACGTGATCGAGACGCGCTGGGTGATCGAGCGCTACGCGATCGAGCGCGCGATGCGCGATCCCGCCGAGCTGGCCGGGCGGCTCGCGAAGTCCGCGGAGCGCCAGACGCGCCTGAAGGGCAACGAGTTCATCGAGTCCGACCGCGCGTTCCACCGCGCGCTCGTGGAGGCGACCGGCAACACGATCCTGCTCGGCCTCTACGACTCGCTGCGCGACCGCCAGCGCCGGATGGCGCGCGCAACGCTGCGCGGCGACGACCGCGCGCAGCGCACGTCGGCCGAGCACGGCGAGATCGCCGCCGCGATCGGGGCCGGCGACCTCGAGCGGGCGCTGGCCGCGCTGCGCGCGCACCTCGACGCCGCCCTGACGGTCCTGCGCGGGACGTCCGTCTAGGAGTATGTTGAAGCATGGTCGGTCCGCCTGATGTGGCGGCAGCCGTGGATGCCTCGGGCCGCATGCGATCGCGATGCGTGCCTCTGGCACGTGAGCATCGCGGGTGGCGGGCAGGGCGAAGCCCGGTGACGAGCCCGCAGGGCGAGGCCAGGCCGCGGATGCTCCGCAGCAGGTGTACCGGAATGCTTCAACAGGCTCCTAGCCCAGCTTGCGGTGGTCGAAGGAGGCGATCTCCTTGACCACGAACTGCAGCGCGACGCGCTTGGCCGCCTGCGCGGGTGTGACGTGCCCGCCGCCGCCGTAGCGCGCGGCCAGCCCGGTGCCGACGGCGGCGACCACCTCCGGCTCGCGATGGATCGCGGCGGCGCTCTTGATCATCACGCCGCGCAGCTGGTCGTAGCTGTCGCCGGCCTCGACCTGGAGCGTGCAGCGCGCGTCGCGCTCGAGGTTGCGCACCTTCTGCGACTTCGCGTACGTCCACGCCCAGCACTCGCCGTCGCGCACGACGAACCACAGCGGCATCACGTGCGGCCAGCCGTCGCGCCCGACCGTGGCGACCGTCAGCACGCGCGCGTCGTCGAGGAACGCGGCCACCTCCGCGTCGCTCATCGCGATCGCGGCGCGGCGCGTCATGTCGAGGGAGCGAAGAGCCGTTCGGCGGAGGTCAGGACGGCTTCGCGGGCGTCGGCGGGCTCGAGCACGACGGCGTCGCCGGCCTCCTTGAGCACCTCGCGCACGAGGAAGTCGGTCCCCTTGAAGGCCCACTCGACCACGACCTCGCCGCTCTCGAGCTCGGCCAGCACGGTCCGCTCCTCGCGCGCCCAGCGCGCCTGGTCGGCGGAGATCAGCACGTGCGCCAGTCGCGAGCCGACGACGGTGCCGGTGCGCGGCCAGCCGCCGATGTCGGCGACCGGGTCGAGGTCCTCGCGGCGCTCGAAGCGGCGCTCCAGCGCCGACGCGTGCTTGATCCGGTCCAGCCGGAAGTGCTGCAGCCGCCCGCGCTCCGGGTCCCACGCG
The DNA here is from genome assembly GCA_963736505.1 of uncultured Solirubrobacteraceae bacterium. Taxonomy (GTDB): domain Bacteria; phylum Actinomycetota; class Thermoleophilia; order Solirubrobacterales; family Solirubrobacteraceae; genus Solirubrobacter. Next base: position 441,889 of record CAVTOZ010000007.1, on the reverse strand, counting down.
GCGACGTACCACGCCTCGCGCCCGTTGAAGAGCGCGTACGGCTCGACGACGCGCTCGGAGTAGCGGTCCTCGTTCTGCGTCCAGTACTCGATCTCGAGCAGCCGGTTCTCGTGCACGGCCAGCTCGACGGTGTGCGCAATGTCGTCCGACAGCGTCGGCGAGACGATCTGCAGGCCCTCCTCGACGGGGTCGAAGCCGAGCGCGGCGACGACCTTCTCGCGCGCGGAGCGCAGCTCGGGCCCGAACAGCGCGATCAGGTCGATCGCCGCCACCAGCGCCTTGGCCTCGATCGGCAGCAGCCGCGCCGGGCGGTCGAACGTGTCCGAGTACGGCTCGGGATCGACCTCGATCTCGCCCGACGGCAGCACCTCGGCGTAGATCACGTAGGCGCCGCCGCCGAAGTTGACGACGTTGAGCACCGAGACGTCCTCGCGCAGCTCCTGCGCCGACATCTGCAGCTGCTCGCAGACCTCGGCGACCTTCAGCCGTTCGCCCTTGCGGCCCGCCGAGATCAGCACCGACGCGAGCGTGACCAGGCGCGCGAAGCGCTCCGGCCGGATCGCCGCGTCGCCGCCGCGCGAGCGCCCGTTGGGCTCGACCTCCGGCACCGGGCGGCGCACGGCCGTGCCCGTGGGCACGCTCGCCTCGCCGCGGTGCGCCTCGATCAGCCGGTCCACGCGCGTGCGCGCCTCGTCGACCAGCTCGGCCGGCCCGAGGATGCGCGCGTGCTCGCCGAAGCGCAGCGCCCACGAGATCAGCAGCCGGTCGATCGCGTACTCGGTCGTGAACACGTGCCCGCCGTCCTCGGCCGGGACGAGCGTGCCGTAGGCGCCGTACTGGCGCTCGACGTACCAGGCGATGTCGTCGGAGATCCACACCGACGCGACGCCCGACGGGTCGCCGAGCTGCCACGGCATGCGGTTCGCGTACAGGCGCGGGTCGAAGTCCGCGGGACGCTGGAAGTCGTGCTCGGCCTTGGTCGCGTACGCGACCTTGCCGCGGATGCGGGAGAGCCGGAACACGCGCACGTCGGCGCGCTCTCGCGAGTACCCGACCAGGTAGAACTGGCCGCCCTCGAACAGCAGGTGGTACGGGTCGACCTCGCGCTTGGCGGTCTCCCCGCTCTGCATCGTGTAGTACTCGAACTCGATCCGCTTGCGGCGGTAGATCGCGGTGTCGATCTTCGCCAGCCGGCCTGACAGCTCGGCGCCGCCGGCCGAGGCGGTGATGCCGAGGCCGATCGTCTGGCGCGAGTCGGAGCCCAGCGGGCTCGGCCGGCCCCACGTGATCTGCTGCAGCGCGAGCCGCAGCGGCTCGGCGTAGGCGAACTCGCCGTCGAGCAGCGAGAGCGCGGTCTGGAGCGCCGCGCGCTCAGGATCGGTGAACGCGATCGGCGGCAGATGGAACGCCTCAGGCGCGAGCGAGTAGTTCTCCTGCTCGGAGAAGCCGTCGGCCGGCTTGTCGACGGAGAGGTGGATCCCGAGTGCGTCGAGCTCGGCCCGGTCCGCATAGAAACGCCGTGCGAAGGCGTCCTCGGTCATGTCGGAGTAGCCCTCGACGTCGCGCCTGATCTCCGTCGCTGTCACCGGACGGCGTTCGGCCATCAGATAGGAGATCAGCGACAGCTGCCGGATGAGCTTTTCCGTGTCCTTCGCCAAACCTCGCGACACCTTAGAGTGCGCGCTGCGGCGTACCCTCGTCAGGCACGGAAATTCCGCACACTTGAGTCGCATCCATGGCCCCAGCCGACACGCCCCTGCGCCTTGTTCTCATCGAGGACCATCAGGCCCTCCGCGAGGGTCTTGAGCTGCTGCTCGATCGCGAGGGTCTCAGCGTCGTCGGCACGGCGGGCACGGCGGCCGAGGGGCGCGAGCTCGTCGAGCGTCTCAACCCGGACGTCGCGCTCGTCGACATCCGCCTCGGCGAGGACTCCGGGATCAAGCTGACGGCCGAGCTGGTCGACGCCGACCCCGACCGCCGGATCGTCCTCTACACGGGCTCCGCCGACGTCGACCTGCTGATCAGCGGGCTGGACTCCGGCGCGCGCGGCTACGCGCTCAAGGACGGCACGCCCACCGAGCTCAAGACCGCCGTGACGACCGTCGCCGAGGGCGGGACCTACGTCGACCCGCGCCTGCACCCGGCGCTGCTCTCGCGCAAGGCGACCCAGACGCAGCGGGTGCTGTCCAAGCGCGAGCGCGAGATCATGGACCTGCTCGCGCAGGGCCTGACGGGCGAGCAGGTGGCCGAGCGCCTGTTCCTCTCGCCGGAGACGATCAAGACGCACATCCGCAACGCGATGTCCAAGCTGGAGGCCAACACGCGCGTGCACGCGATCGCGATCGCATTGCGCGACGGCTTCATCTCCCCGCCTACGGGGACGAACGATCGCTCGTGACCGACGACGACCTGGTGTTGAGCGGGGAGGCCCGGCGCCGCCTGCGGCATGACCTGCGCACGCCGCTGACGATCGTGGCCGGCTTCGCCGAGGTGCTGGCCGCCGACCGGCCGATCAGCGATCAGGACCGCAGGGACTTCGCCGCGCGCATTCAGGACGCCGCGACGGAGATCCGCGAGCTGATCGACCGCGTGCTCGAGTAGATCTCGGCCGCCGCGCCGAGCTCGGCCGGGTCGTGCGTCGTCGCGACGGCCCACACCGTCATGCCGGCCGCGTTGCCGGCGGCGATCCCGGCCGGGGCGTCCTCGATCACCAGGCAGCCGGACGGCTCGACGCCCAGCCGCCGTGCGGCCAGCAGGTACGGGTCGGGATGCGGCTTGCCGCGCGCGACGTCGTCGACGGTCACGAGCACGTCCGGGACCGCCAGCCCTGCCGACTCGAGCCGCGCCGCCGCGAGCGGGGCCGAGCACGACGTGACGATCGCCGCGCCCAGCGCCAGCAGCTCCGCCGCGCCGTCGAGCGCCTCGACGGCGACCGCCGCGTGCAGCGCGTCGACGCGCACGGCCTCCGCGGCGCCCAGGTGCGGCGCGACGCGCGCGATCACCTGGCGCGAGGGCACGCCGTGGCTCGCGCGCTCGACTTCGATCGGGTCCAGTCCGTGAGCGAGCGCCCATTCGCGCCAGATGCGCTCGACCGAGTCGCCCGAGTCCACGAGCACGCCGTCGAGATCGGAGAGAATGTAACGTCGCACGTAGGGAGTAAGGCCCGTTTCGGGCGTCCCACGAGTGGCGCCCTCGACGGCCGGCGACCGGAGGGCGAAACCCTTCTTCATACCTGCACCGGAGCGTGCGTCGCGCGCCCGCCGAGGGCGGCGACCGACAGCGCCGCCAGCACGAGCAGCGCGAGCGTCTCCGGCAGGCCGATCTGGTCGGCCAGGACGCCGATCACCGGCGGGCCGACGATGAAGCCCGTGTAGCCGACGGTGAACGTCGCGGCGAGCGACGGGCCCGGCGGGTCCAGCCGCCCCGCGGCGCTGAACAGCAGCGGCACGGTGTTGGCGATGCCGAGGCCGCAGAGCGCGAAGCCGATCACGGCCGGCACCGCCGCGCCGATCAGCAGCACGCCGCCGAGCGCGAGCGCGACCAGCGTCATCCCGCCGCGCAGCAGCCGGCCGGCGCCGAGGCGCTCGTTGAGCACGTCGCCGCCGAGCCGCGCGACCGCCATCCCGAGCGAGAAGCCGGTGAAGCCCGTCGCCGCGGCCGCGGCGCCCGCGCCGACGTCGTGGCGCAGGTAGATCCCGCTCCAGTCGCCGATCGCGCCCTCGGTCATCATCGCCAGGAAGCACAGCGAGCCGATCAGCAGCACCGCGCGCGAGGGGAGCGCGAAGCCGCTGCCCTCCTCCGAGTGCGCCGACGCGCTGCCGAGCCGGCCTGTGATCCAGAGCGCCGCCAGCCACAGCGCGATGCCGACGATCAGGCTCTCCACGCGCGCGTCCAGCCCGGCCGCGGCGGTCACCGCGACCAGGCCCGCGGCGGCGAAGCCGCCGACGCTCCAGCCGCCGTGCAGCGAGGACATGATCGGCTTCGGCAGCTCGCGCTCGACGGCGACGCCGTGCGCGTTCATCGAGACGTCCATCGCGCCGTTGGTGGCGCCGAAGACGAACAGGATCGCGCCGAGCATGTACGGGCTCGTCGCCAGCAGCGGCAGCGGCAGCATCAGGCAGAAGAGCAGCGCCGCGGCGCGCGTGACGGACGCGCTCGAGCGGCGGTCGAGGATCTGGCCGGTCAGCGGCATCGACACCAGCGCTCCCGCGGCCATGCACAGCAGGCACAGGCCGATCGTCGCCTTCGAGACGCCGAGGTGGTCCTGCAGCCACGGGATGTGCGCGACCCAGGTGCCGATCATCGCGCCGTTGACGCCGAACGTGAGGAAGGTGGCGACGCGCGGCGTCATACGGCGATCACGTCGATGCCGGCGGCGGCGAAGGGATGCGTGAGCTCGTCGTCGCCGTCGGTCACGAGGTGGTCCACGTCGGCGAGCTGGGCGACGACCCACGGGCTCGCGGTGCGCAGCTTGTCGGCCGTCGCGAGCGCGATCACCTCGCCCGCGCAGGCGACCATCGCGCGCTTCACGTAGGCCTCCTCGTGGTGCAGCGTCGTGACGCCGATCTCGGGGTGCAGCGAGCAGATGCCGAGCACGCAGACGTCGGCGCGGACGGTGTGCAGCGCCTCGACGGCGGCGGCGCCGACCGCGACCTGGGCCTCCTTCAGCAGCCGCCCGCCGACCAGCACGACCTGCGCGCGCGGGTGGCCCGCGAGCACGGCCGCCACCGGCGGCGCGTTCGTGACGATCGTGCCGTCGAAGGACGGCGGGAGCCGGCGCGCGAGCTCCAGCGGCGTCGTCCCGCCGTCGAGCACGATCACGCGCGCGCCGTCGAGCAGCGGCAGCGCCGCCTCGGCGAGCGCGACCTTCTCCTCGCGCCCGATCGCCAGCCGGCGCGCGAACGAGCCGGTCGGCGGCGGCGCCGGGAGCGCGCCGCCGTGGACGCGCTGGAGCAGGCCCTGCTCGGCGAGGTCGCGCAGGTCGCGCCGCACCGTGTCCTCGGACACGCCGAGGCTCGCGACGAGCTCCGACGCGACGACCTTGCCGTCGCGCTCGAGCCGCCCGAGGATCGCCTGCTTGCGTTCAGCGGTCAACATCCGTGCGGGTTATAGCACGGAGTTGCAGGTTCGTGCGGGTTTCTAGGCCAGCTTCTGGCGCTGGCGCTCGGGCGTGATCTCGACCACGTTCCACGCGAGCCTCACGCGCCGCATGCCGCGGATCACGTAGCCCGTCGGGTCGATCTCCCACGCCTTCAGGCCATGGAACGCCGAGCGCGGGAACGTGTGGTGGTTGTGGTGCCACGCCTCGCCCATCGACAGCGGGGCGAGCCAGAAGACGTTGGTCGAGTGGTCGTCGACGTCGAAGCGGCGCGTGCCGAAGAAGTGGCAGACGGAGTTGATCGACCAGGTCACGTGATGCAGCAGGAAGATCCGCACCGGACCGCCCCACAGCGCCGCCTCGAGCGCGCCGCCGAGCGTGCCGGCGATCGCGTAGCCGATCGCGAACGGGATCAGGATGCCCAGCGCGACCCAGACCCCGAAGGTGCGGTGGATGACGCGCATCCCCTTGTCCTCGTAGAGATCGCGGGCGTAGCGCGTGTGCTCGGCCTGGCCGGACTTCTCGAACAGCCAGCCCATGTGCGCGTACCAGAGGCCGACGATCGCGCCCTTCAGGCCCGAGCCGTGGCCGTGGGGGGTGTGCGGGTCACCCTCCTGGTCGGTGTGGGCGTGGTGCTTGCGGTGATCGGCGACCCACGACATCACGGGCCCCTGCACCGACATCGAGCCGATCGCGGCGATCGTGTACTGGACCGACTTGAACGTCTGGAACGACCGGTGCGTGAGCAGGCGGTGGAAGCCCAGCGTGACGCCGAGGATCGTGATCACGTACATCAGCGCGAGCACGATCAGCGACGACCAGTGGACGACGGTGCCCCACAGCAGCACGGCGGCGACGATCACGCCCACGAAGGGCAGCATGACGCCGGTGAGGTTGAGGATCTGGTGGCCCCTGGACATGACTTGGAGTCCTACCCGCTACAGACCGTCAACGTCTGGCATGTATCCACACTCATTCACATCGATTCTTGTAGCCTGGCCTCAAATGGTCGTGCAGGCAACGCTCCCGCCGGAGGCGGCAGACGCGCTCCGCCCGGTGCTACCCCGACTCGCCGACGACATCATCGCAGCGATCTCCGCCGAGGTGCCGGACTACGCGCGCCCGATGGAGGGCCGTTTCGGCGAGGTGACGCGGTTCGGCGTCGAGGTTGCGCTCAGCCGCTTCCTCGACCTGCTCGTCGGCGCGGCGCGCGAGGACTCGAGCACGCGCGAGACGTACATCAAGCTCGGGCGCGGCGAGTTCCGCGCCGGGCGCTCGCTCGACGCGCTGCTGGCCGCCTACCGCGTCGGCGCGCGGGTGGCCTGGCGCACGTTCGTCGAGGCGGGCACGCGCGGCGGGCTGGCGCCGCATTCGCTGTACGACCTCGGCGAGGCGATCTTCGCCTACATCGACGAGATCTCGGCCGAGTCGGTCGAGGGCTACGCCGAGGAGCAGTCGGCCGCCGCGGGCGAGACGCAGCGCCGCCGCCGGCGGCTGCTGCGGCTGCTCGCCCAGGACCCGCCGGCCGAGCAGGAGGCGGTCCGCACGGCGGCGCAGACGGCCGCCTGGGCGCTGCCGCGGCTCGTCGCCGCCGTCGTGGCGGGCGAGGACGAGCACGAGGATCAGAGCGACGCGGTCGCGGCGCGGCTCGCGCGCCGGCTCGGCGAGGGCGCCGTCGGCGCGGCGGTCGGCGGCCTGGCCGTGGTGATGCTGCCCGACCCGGCCGGCCCCGGCCGGCGGCGCGCGCTCGAGTCCGCGCTGGCCGGCGCCCGCGCCGCGCTCGGCCCCGCGGTCGGCTGGCCCGAGGCCGGCGTCAGCGTGCGCCGCGCGGCGGCCGCCTTTCGTCTAGATCCCGCCTCGACGTCCGGGGAGTCGTTGATCGTCGCCGACGACCACCTGCCGGCGCTGCTGCTGGCCGCCGAGCCGGCGCTCGCGTCCGACCTCGCGCGCACGCGACTGGCGCCGCTCGACGGGCTCGCGGACGGTCCGCGCGAACGGCTCGAAGCCACGCTGCGCGCGTGGTTGGACCGTCCCGGGCAGGTCCAGGCGGTGGCGGCCGCGCTCGACGTCCACCCGCAGACGGTCCGCTACCGGCTCAAGCAGCTGCGCGAGCTGTTCGGCACGCGGCTGGAGGACCCCGACGCCCGCTTCGAGCTCTCGCTGGCCCTTCGCGCGGCCGCGGGCACGCGCTATTGATAGGCGGATGCGCCTTCTCGTCACCGGAGCCGCGGGCATGCTCGGCAGCGACGTCGTCGCCGCCGCGGCGTCGCACGAGGTGGTCGCCTTCGCGCGCGCCGAGCTCGACATCACCGACGCGGACGCCGTGCGCGCGGCCGTGCGCGACGTGCGGCCCGACGCGGTGGTCAACTGCGCCGCCTGGACCGCGGTCGACGGCGCCGAGACGGCGGAGGCCGAGGCCACCGCGATCAACGGCGACGGCGCGGGCCACGTCGCGGCGGCGGCCGCGGAGGCGGGCGCGTTCACGGTCCACGTCTCGACCGACTACGTCTTCGCGGGCGACGCGTCCGCGCCGTACCTGGAGGCCGACCCCACGGGCCCGCGCACCGCGTACGGGCGCTCCAAGCTCGCGGGCGAGGTCGCGGTCGCCGACGCCGCCCCGGACGCGCACGCGATCGTGCGCACGGCGTGGGTCTTCGGCCCGCACGGGCGCAACTTCGTCGACACGATGCTGCGGCTGGGCGCCGAGCGCGACGAGCTCAGCGTCGTGAGCGACCAGATCGGCTGCCCGACGTACACGGGCCACCTGGCGCGCGCGCTGGTGTCGATCGCCGAGTCGCGGCCCAACGGCGTGCTGCACGTCGCCGGCGGCGGCCAGTGCTCCTGGTACGACCTCGCGCGCGCGACGTTCGAGCGCGCCGGCATGCCGGTCACGGTGCACCCGATCGGCACGGCCGACTACCCGCTGCCCGCGCCGCGACCCGCCTTCTCCGTCCTCGGCTCCACGCGCGCCGACGCTCCCACGCTCCCGTCCTGGCAGGAGGGGCTCGCCGCCCACCTGCTCGCACGAAAGGTCCTCGCATGAAGCTGCTCGTCTGCGGCGGAGCCGGCTTCATCGGCTCGAACTTCGCCCGCATCCGCACCCGCGACCACGGCGACGACGTCGTCGTGCTCGACAAGCTCACCTACGCCGGCCGGCGCGAGAACCTCGAGGATCTCGACGTCAAGCTCGTGGTCGGCGGGATCGAGGACCCGGAGTCGGTCGCCGAGGCCGCCGAGGGCGTCGACGCGATCGTCAACTTCGCCGCCGAGACGCACGTCGACCGCTCGATCGCCGAGCCGGAGGCCTTCATCACCACGCACGGGATGGGCACCTACGTGCTGCTCGAGGAGGCGCGGCGCCAGTCGCTGCGCTACGTGCAGGTCTCGACCGACGAGGTCTACGGCTCGATCGAGCAGGGCTCGTTCACCGAGACCTCGCCGCTGAACCCGTCGTCGCCGTACAGCGCGTCCAAGGCCGGCGCCGACCTGCTGGTCGCCTCCTACCGGCACACGTACGGGCTCGAGGCGCTGATCTGCCGCGGCTCGAACAACTACGGGCCGTACCAGTACCCCGAGAAGCTGATCCCGCTGATGGTGCTCAACGCGCTGCACGACGACAAGCTGCCGGTCTACGGCGACGGCCGGCAGGTCCGCAACTGGATCTTCGTGGAGGACTTCGCGCGCGGCATCGGCACCGTGCTCGAGCGCGGCGAGCCGGGCGAGGTCTACAACGTCGGCGGCCCGGACGAGGCGCCCAACCTCGAGGTCGTGCACCGGATCATCGAGTACACGGGCAAGGACGACTCGCTGATCGAGTACGTCACCGACCGCCCGGGCCACGACCGCCGCTACTCGCTCGCGTCCGAGAAGGTCCGCGGGCTCGGCTGGGAGGCGCAGGTGCGCTTCGCCGAGGGCCTCAAGCGCACGGTCGAGTGGTACCGCGACAACGCCGCCTGGTGGGAGCCGATCCGCTCAGGCGAGTACCGCGCGTACTACGAGCGCCAGTACGGCCGCTCGCTCGGCTAGGAGCCGCCGAGGGCGCTGGCGCGCCAGCCGCCGCCCTCTTTGACGAACGTGAAGGTCGCGACCGCGCCCTTGTCGCCCTGGCGGACCTGGGCGGTGGCGTTGTCGCCCGTGACCTTCACGCTGCGGACCTGGAGGTCGTAGTCGTTCGCGTCGCGGATCGCGTCCTTCATCTCGTTCTCGCAGTCGCCGCCGGCCGTCTTGAGCTCGGTGATCAGCTGCTTGGAGAGGATGTCGTCGCAGATCGTCTTGGCGTCCCCGCGGCGTCCGGCCGATGCGAGCTTGTCGACGACGTCGGCGACGTCCTTCTGGGCACCGGCGAACTTGGGCGCCGGGGGCGTCTTGGAGCTGCTGCCGCATGCGCTCAGGGCGAGGGCGGCGAGCACCGGTATGACCAGGAGGCGGCGCATCGGATGAGAGCGTAGCTCAGCGCCTGGCCATGGATAGCATCGCTCGCCATGTCCGCCCTGACCGCGCTCAACGCGGAGGTCGTCGCGTGCCGCCGCTGCCCGCGCCTCGTCGAGTGGCGCGAGCGGGTCGCGGTCGAGAAGCGCGCCGCGTTCCGCGACGAGACGTACTGGGGCAAGCCGATGCAGGGGTTCGGCGATCCGGCGGCGCGCATCCTCGTGCTCGGCCTGGCGCCCGCGGCGCACGGCGGCAACCGCACCGGCCGGATCTTCACCGGCGACCGCTCGGGCGACTTCCTGTTCGCCTCGATGCACCGCGCCGGGCTCGCCAACCAGGCGGAGTCGGTGTCGCGCGACGACGGGCTCGAGCTGCACGGCGCCTACGTCACCGCCGCCGTCCGCTGCGCGCCGCCGGCGAACAAGCCGACGCCGCAGGAGCGCGAGAACTGCTCCGGCTGGCTCGAGCGCGAGGTCGCGCTGCTGCGCGACGTGCGCGTCGTCGTCTGCCTCGGCGGCTTCGCGTGGGAGAGCGCGCTGCGCCTGCGCGGCGCGGTCCCGAAGCCGCGCCCGAGGTTCGGCCACGCGGCGGAGCTGCCCGGCGAGCCGTGGACGCTGCTCGGCTGCTTCCACCCGAGCCAGCAGAACACGTTCACCGGCCGGCTGACGCCGCCGATGATGGACGCGGTGTTCGCGCGGGCCATGCAGCTCGCGTGAGCGGCGACGGCTCGCCCAGAGGGCTCGCGTCGCTGGGAGCAATCGCCCAGAGGGCGATTCTCCCGGCCGAGGTGACGCGGTGACGCGCTACGGCGAGATCCTGCGCACGCCGCAGGTCGGCGCGCTCGTCGCCTCGGCCCTCGTGGCGCGCCTGCCGGTGGGGATCAACTCGCTCGCGCTGGTGCTCTTCCTCAGCGCCAAGACCGGGTCGTTCGCGATCGCCGGCGCGGTCGCGGGCTCGCTGGCGGCCGGCTCGGGCGCCGGCGCGGCGTTCGCCGGCCGGCTCGTGGACCGGCTCGGCGCGCGCCGCGTGCTCGTGCCGCTGGCGATCGTCCACGCCGCCTCGCTGGGCGCGATCGTCGCGTCGGCCGAGGCCGGCCTCCCGGCCGTCGCGATGATCGTGTTCGGCCTGCTCGCGGGCGCCGCGACGCCGCCGACCTCGGCGGTCCTGCGCTCGATGTGGGGCGATCTGCTGGAGCCGCGCCTGCACCAGGCCGCCTACGCGCTCGACTCGACGATGATCGAGCTGATCTTCATCACCGGCCCGCTGCTGACCGCGCTGTTGACGGCGCTGTGGTCGCCCGCGGCGGCGTTGATCGTCAGCCCGATCGCGGCGATCGGCGGCACCGCCGTGTTCACCGCGCTGCCCGCCGCCCGCGCGCTCGTGCCGCATCCCGAGGCGCACAGCGCCGGCCGGCTCGGCGCGCTCGTCTCGCCCGGCGTGCGCACGCTGGTGCTGATCTCGCTGCCGGCCGGCGTCGCGATCGGGATCGTCGAGGTCGGGATCCCGGGCTTCTGCCGGATCGAGCACGTGCCCGCCGCGGCCGGCGTCCTGCTCGCGATCTGGTCGCTCGGGAGCGGCATCGGCGGGCTCGCGTACGGCCTGTCTCCCGCGCCGCGCCGGCCTGCGGCGCACGCACCTGATCGTCGCGGCGCTGCTGCCGCTGACGATCCTGCCGCTCGCCGCCGCGCCGTCGGTCGCCGTGATGGGCCTGCTGGTGATCCCCGCCGGCTGCATGATCGCGCCGCTGATGGCGACCCGGAACGAGCTCGTCGCGCGCGTCGCGCCCGACAACGCGCGGACCGAGGCCTACACGTGGCCGACGACCGCGTTCGTGGCCGGCATCGCGGTCGGCTCCGCGCTCGCGGGCGCGCTGATCGAGGGCCCGGGCTGGCGCACGGCGTTCGCCGTCTCGGCCGCGATCGGCTTCGCCGGCTTCGGCCTCGCCGTCGCCCGGCGCCACACGCTTGATCGAACACCCGTTCGAGTGCGTACCCTATGAGAAGTGTCCGATCCGCTCGCAAGCTTCACTCCCCAGGTCCGTGAGTGGTTCGGCCGCGCCTTCGCGGAGCCGACCGCCGCGCAGGCCCAGGCGTGGCCGGCGATCGCGACCGGCGAGCACGTGCTCATCTCGGCGCCGACCGGCTCCGGCAAGACGCTCGCCGCGTTCCTGTGGGGGCTGGACCGCTTCGTCGCCGAGCCCAGCCATGAGCGCACGCGGCTCGTCTACGTCTCGCCGCTGAAGGCGCTCTCCTACGACGTCGAGAAGAACCTGCGCGCGCCGCTGCGCGGGATCGGCGCCGAGCTGAACGTCGCGATCCGGACGGGCGACACGCCGCAGAAGGAGCGGCGCGACATGGTCAAGCACCCGCCCGACGTGCTGATCACGACGCCGGAGTCGCTGTATCTGATGCTCACGTCGGGCGCGAGGGAGATCTTCGAGGGCACCGAGACGGTGATCCTCGACGAGATCCACGCCGTCGCGCAGACCAAGCGCGGCGCGCATCTCGCGCTGACGCTGGAGCGGCTGGTCGAGCAGGCGGGGCGAGACGTCCAGCGCGTCGGGCTCTCCGCCACCCAGAACCCGCTCGAGGAGGTCGGCCGCTTCATGGCCGGCCCGGGCCGGCGCGTGCGGGTGGTCGACACCGGCGTGCGCAAGCCGCTGGACCTGAAGATCCACGTGCCCGTCGAGTCGATGGTCGAGCCCGGGCAGTCCGACCTCGAGCTGGACCCGTTCGCGGGCCAGGAGGCGACGCGCCGCTCGATCTGGCCGGCGATCTACCCGGAGCTGCTCAAGCTCGTGCGCGAGCACACCTCGACGCTGATCTTCGTCAACAACCGCCGCGCGGCGGAGCGGCTGGCGCTGCGGCTCAACGAGCTCGCGGAGGAGGACATCGCGCGCTCGCACCACGGGTCGCTCGCGCGCGAGGAGCGCCTGCTCGTCGAGGAGCAGCTGAAGGCGGGCAACCTGCCCTGCCTGGTGGCGACGTCGTCGCTGGAGCTCGGGATCGACATGGGCGCGATCGACCTCGTGCTGCAGGTCGAGTCGCCGAAGTCGGTCACCGCCGGCCTGCAGCGCATCGGCCGCGCCGGCCACAACGTCGGCGACACGTCGAAGGGCCGCATCTTCCCGAAGTTCCGCGGCGACCTGCTCGAGTGCGCGGTCGTCGCGCAGCGCATGCGCGAGGGCCTGATCGAGACGACGGTCGTCCCGCGCAACCCGCTCGACGTGCTGGCGCAGCAGATCGTCGCGATGGCGGCGAGCGCCGAGGACCCGCTGCCGGTCGACGCGCTGCTCGCGCTCGTCAACCGCACGTACACGTACGCGGAGCTCTCGCGCGCGCAGCTGGAGAACGTGCTCGACATGCTCGACGGTCGCTATCCGAGCGAGGAGTTCGGCGAGCTGCGCCCGCGCATCGTGTGGGACCGCGTGGCGGGCACGATCCGCGCCCGCAAGGGCGCCCGCGCGCTGGCGATCACCAACGCGGGCACGATCCCGGACCGCGGGCTGTACTCCGTCAACCTCCCCGACGGCCGCCGCGTCGGCGAGCTCGACGAGGAGATGGTCTACGAGGCCCGCCCCGGCCAGGTCTTCCTGCTCGGCGCGTCGTCGTGGCGGATCGAGGAGATCACGCGCGACCGCGTGATCGTCACGCCCGCGCCCGGCGTCCCCGGCGCCGTCCCGTTCTGGAAGGGCGACGGGCTGGGCCGCCCGCGCGAGCTCGGCGAGGCGATCGGCAAGTTCGCGCGCTGGGCGGTCGACCAGGAGCCCGCGACGCTGGAGCGCGACTATGACCTGGACCCGCGTGCCGCCGCCAACCTCGTCCAGTATCTGCGCGAGCAGGAGGCGGCCACGCGCGTGCTGCCGTCGGACCGCACGATCGTCCTGGAGCGCTTCCGCGACGAGATCGGCGACTGGCGGGTGTGCATCCTGTCGCCGTTCGGCGGCCGCGTCCACGCCGCCTGGGGGCTCGCGCTGAGCGCCCGGATCCGCGAGCAGTACGGGCTGGAGTCGGACGCGATCTGGTCCGACGACGGGATCATCGTCCACCTCCCCGACGCCGACGAGGCGCCGAGCGAGGAGCTGATGCTGATCGATCCTGACGAGCTCGAGGACCTCGTCGTCGGCGAGCTCGGCGGCAGCGCGCTGTTCGGCGCCCGCTTCCGCGAGAACGCGGGCCGCGCACTGCTGATCCCGCGCGCGTACCCGGGCCGGCGCACGCCGCTGTGGCAGCAGCGGCTGAAGTCGCAGACGCTGCTGGAGGTCGCGCGCCGCTACGCGCAGTTCCCGATCGTGCTCGAGACCTACCGCGAGTGCCTGCGCGACGTGCTCGACCTGCCGGGGCTGCACGACGTGCTGTCGAAGCTGCACCGGCGCGAGCTGTCGCTCGTCGTGGCCGAGACGGAGACCGCCTCGCCGTACGCGTCCTCGCTGCTGTTCGACTACGTCGCGACCTACATGTACGAGGGCGACCAGCCGAACGCCGAGCGGCGCGCGGCGGCGCTCGCGCTCGACCGCGAGCTGCTGCGCGAGCTGCTCGGCCAGGAGGAGCTGCGCGACCTGATCGACCCGGGCGCGCTGGACAGCGTGGAGGCCGATCTCCAGCGCCTGTCCGAGCGCACGCGCGCGGACTCCGTCGACGCCCTGCACGACGTGCTGCGCCGGATCGGCGACCTGACGCTGGACGAGGCGCTGCTGCGCGGCGGGACGCTCGCGTGGCTGGAGCAGCTGCGCGGCGAGCGCCGCGCGATCGAGCTGCGCGTCGGCGGCGAGCTGCGCTGGCTGGCGGCCGAGGACGCGGGCCTGTACCGCGACGCGCTCGGGGCCGTCCCGCCGTCGGGGCTGCCCGAGCCGTTCGTCGCCGACGTGCCGGACGCGATGGAGCGGCTCGTGCGCCGCTACGCGCGCACGCACGGCCCGTTCGAGACGTCCTGGCTGCGCGCCCGCTACGGGCTCGACCTGACGCCCGTGCTCGAGCGGCTCGAGCAGGCCGGCGAGCTCGTGCGCGGCGAGCTGCGCCCGGGCGGGACGAGCGGGCAGCGCGAGTGGTGCGACCCCGAGGTCCTGCGGCGCCTGCGGCGCGCGTCGCTCGCGGCGCTGCGCGCGGAGATCGAGCCTGCCGACCAGCGCGCGTTCGCGCGCTTCCTCGGCAGCTGGCAGGGGATCGACCGCCATCCGCCGGCCGGCGCGGGCGTGGACCGCCTGCGCGAGACGCTCGTGCCGCTGCAGGGCCTGGCGCTGCCCGTCGACGTGTGGGAGCGCGACGTGCTGCCGCGCCGCGTCGGCGCGTACTCGCCGTCGTGGATGGACCAGCTGTGCGCGTCGGGCGAGATCGTGTGGGTCGGCGCGGGCGCGCTCGGCACCCGCTCCGGCCGCGTGGCGCTGTACTTCCGCGAGGACGCGCCGCTGCTCGGGCCGCCGCCGCGCTCCGGCGACGCGCCGTCGGAGCCCGTGCACGAGGCGCTGCGCGAGCGCCTGCGCGCGGGCGCGTGCTTCTTCACCGACCTGCTGACCGACGTCGGCGGCTTCCCGACCGAGGAGCTGCAGAACGGGCTGTGGGACCTCGTGTGGGCCGGCGAGGCGACCAACGACGCGTTCGCGCCGCTGCGCTCGCCGAAGCTCGTGGCGTGGTCGCAGCGCGCCCGCGCCGAGCGCCGGCGCACGTTCGGCTCGCGTCGCCGCAGCGGCGCGCAGCCCGCCGTCCAGGGCCGCTGGTCGCTCGCGTCCGCGCTGTTCGGCCGCGACGAGGATCCGGCGGGCCGCCGGCGCGCGCAGGCCGAGCTGCTGCTCGAGCGCTACGGCATCGTCACGCGCGAGCAGGTGCTGGCCGAGGGCATCCCCGGCGGCTTCTCCTCGCTCTATGACTCGCTGGCCGCGCTGGAGACGATCGGCATCGCGCGCCGCGGCTACTTCATCGAAGGCCTCGGCGGGGCCCAGTTCGCGCTCCCGGGCGCGGTCGAGCGCCTGCGCGCGCAGCGCGACGACGACGCCGCGCCGCCGGTCGTGCTCGCCGCCACCGATCCGGCGCAGCCCTACGGCGCGGCGCTCAAGTGGCCGGAGAGCGCGCGGCGGCCCGCCCGCCAGGCCGGCGCCTACGTCGTGCTCGCCGGCGCCGAGCCGGTGCTGTTCGTCGAGCGCGGCGGCAAGGGCATCCAGGTGCTCGTCGACGCCGATGACGCGCGCGTCGAGCCGGCGCTCGAAGCGCTCGCGGAAGCCGTGCTCAAGGGCCGCGTCAAGCGCCTCGCGCTCGAGAAGGTCGACGGCGAGCCCGTCGTCGGCTCGGCGTGGGAGGAGCGCCTGATCGGCCTCGGCTTCCGCGCCGGCCCGCGCAAGCTGACGCTGACGGCGTAAGCTCACACCATGGTGCCCTTGGCGCCGCTCCTCGCCGCCGTCGCGCTCGCGCCCGCGCTGCCGCCGTTCACCGCCGGGGCCAAGACCTCCGCGTCGTCCGGCGCCCAGGTCGCGCTGTCCTCGGTCGCGGCAGGATGCCACTCGACGTACGACCGCTTCGTCGTCCGCGCGGGCTCCGGCGGCACGGCGGGCTACGACGTCCGCTCCGTCCAACACGTGATCGCCGACCCGTCCGGCAAGGTCGTGCCGCTGCTCGGCGTCAGGCGCATCCTCGTCACGATCCGCAACGCGCGCGGCCACACGCTCCCGACCGTCATCACGCCGCTGTGCCCGAACCTCCGCCAGGTCAAGAAGGCCGGCGACTTCGAGGGCGTCGTCTCTTACGGCCTCGGCCTGAGCCGCAGGGCCGGCTTCCGCGTCTTCCGCCTCACCGGCCCCCCGCGGATCGTCGTCGACGTCGCGCACTGACGCCCGGCGTTCACAACGTCCGGTCGACTCCCGCCCGGCTGCCGGTCACGTCGACCGCGCTCACCAGCATCCGCAGCGAGAGCCGCGGCGCGCGCCGCACGACGGCTCGCAACCGCAGCCTGACGCGGAGCGGGGCCGTTGCCAGCCGGACGTTGCGAGCGGCGACGGTGAACGGGCGGCCGGAGCCCGAGAGGCCGAGCCGGAGCGCGTCGGCCGCCGAGATCTGCAGCCGGACGCTCGCCAGGCACGGGTGCGAGCAGGTCAGCTGCACGCGCACGCCCGAGCGGCGCGTGCCAGCGGTGACGACGTCGAGCTTCAGCGGCTGGACCGGCGGCGCGGTCACCGCCGCGGGTCCCGGTGCCACGATCGGCTGCGGCAGCGGCTTCGGCGGCTCGACGACCGGGGGCGCCGGCCCGAAGACCTGGACGCGGTTGTTGAACTCGTCCGCGGCGAGCACGCGCCCGTCCTGGTCGACAGCGACGCCCTGCGGGCCGTCGAACTGACCGCCGTCCGGCCCTCGAGCGCCCCAGCTCTGGAGCTGCTCGCCGGCGGCGCTGAAGCGCACGAGGCGGTCGTCTCCCGTGTCCGCGACCACGATGCCGTCGCCGTCCAGCGCGAGTCCCGCGGGTCCTTTGAGCTTGCCCACGCCGATGGAGGCCCACTTGCCGTTCCGCGGGTTCTGGACCTGCACCTGGTTCGCCGCCGTGTCGGCGACGTAGAGATCGCCGCCGGCGTCGACCGCCACGGCGCGCGGCAAGCGGAACGTGGTGCCGGTGACCTGGCTCCACCGGCCGCTCGCCAGGTCGAGCACGCGCACGGCATTGGCCGTCGTGTCGGCGACGTAGAGCTGGCCCGCGTGGATCGCGAGCCCGCGCGGCCCGCGCAGCGTCTGCCCGGCGACCACGCGCCAGTTGGCGGTGACGGGATCGCGGGCCTGCAGCCGGTTGTTGGCGGTGTCGGCGACGTACACGGTGCCGTCCGGGGCGATGGCGATGCCCGAGGGGTTGCTGAACTCGCCCAGCCCGCTCCCGGCCGCCGGGTTGCCGGTCGTGCTGAGGCGGTCCCACTCGCCGAGATAGCGCCCGCCGGCGTCGAACTGCTCGACCCGGTCGTTGCCGGAGTCGGCGACGTAGAGGATGCCCGCGGCGTCGGCCGCCTCGGCGGCCGGGCGGGTGAGATAGCTCGCGCCGCGGCCGGAGATGCCCCACTTGCGCTGGAACTTCCCCGTCGCGTCGAACGACTGCACGCGGTTGTTGGCGGCATCGGCGACGTAGACGCCGCCGGCCGGGTCGGCGCTGACCGCCGTCGCCGCGCGCGGGAACTCGAACTGCCCCGGCTGGTCGCCGAACACGCCCCATGTGCTGAGGAACGCCAGCGATCCGGCGTCGTACTTGCGGACGCGCTGGTGCGTGAGATCGGTGCGATCGCCCGTCGTGTAGACGCACACGGGGACGAACGACGGATCGCAGTCGTCGACGACGTAGAGCGCGTGCGTGCTGTCGACGCCGACGTCGTACGGGTACCCCAGCTCCCCCGGCGCGTCGATCGTCCCGAGCGGGGTCCCGGTCGAGCTGAACTTGACCACGCGGTGGTTGTCGTCGTCGGCCACGAAGACGTCGTGCGGCTGCCCCGCCACGGTGCTGACCGCGATGCCCTGCGGGTGGTTGAGGTTCAGCGGCGTGCAGCTCGTCGCGCAGTCGCCGAAGGAGCCCCAGGTGACGACGTCGGCGGGGGTCGTGTCCGCCATGCCGGTGGCCGGATCGAGGGTGAGCTTCTCGACGCGGTGGTTGTCCTGATCGGCCACGTAGGCCGTCTCGCCGTCGATCGCGATGCCGCCGTTCGTGCCGAGGTCGAACTGTCCCGGGGCGGCGCCGCTGGAGCCCCACGTGCCGAGGAACGTCCCGTCGGGTGCGAAGACCTCCACGCGGTTGTTGCTCGAGTCGAGCACGAAGACGCGGCCCGCCGCGTCGGTGGCGATCCCGCCGACGCCCTTGATCTCGCCCGGGCCGGAGCCGTAGATCCCCCACTCCCGCAGGAAGACCCCGTCGCGGGTGAACGCCTGGATGCGGTAGCTCCCCGAGTCGCCCACGTACACGCGCTGCCCGTCGGGGCTCATGGCGAGCGCCTGCGCGAGGCGGAACACGCCGTGGCTGTCCCCCCCGACCACGGACACGCCCCCGTAGGGGCACGGGTCGCCGGCGCCTGGACAGCTCGCGGCGGCCGCTCGGGCCGGGCTCGCCAGAGCCGCGCCGGCGAGACACGCGCACAGCCAGCCGATCGATCGCGCACACACCATGATTGACCGCCTCTCACTCACGTCAGGTCGAGCCCGACGCTACGCCCGGCGGCCGGCGATCGCATCGGTCGATCGCCCTACTCACGCGCATGCCGAGCACCCGATTTCGCGGCGTGTGAAGCCCGACGTCAGTGGACGAGCTCGACCTTGGTGAAGTTCAGCGAGAGCGCGGACGCCTGGCCCGTGAGGCTCTCGACCAGCACGTCGCTGAACACCCACGCGGTGCTCGGGGTCACGATCTCCGCGGTGGCGAAGTGCCGCCCTGGCGTAAGGCCGGCCGTCTTCGGGCCGGTGACGATGACGCGGTGATGGGCCTGGTCGAGCGTGGCCGACGCGACGGCGACCTGGACCGTGTTCGACGTGCCGTCGCCGATCGGCGCCGCGAGCGCCGGACTCGCGGCGGCGGCGAGGCCGGCGAGGATCGCGGCCGAAGCCGTCGTGGCGCGGCGGAGGGAGGGGATGCGCAGAGGGTTCATGGCGCGACGCTAGGCCCCGCGGGAGGGAGCGGTATATCCGGGAAACCCCCGCTCTGTCCCCGAGTCACGTCGCCAGGCGAGCGAGGGCGACGCCTCGCTCGCCTGGCAGGCGAGACCGCTGCGACTAGGGCTGTGTCGTCGACAACGTGAACACCAGCGTCTTCGAGTAGCTGCCGGTGCGCAGCGCGTCGTTGGCGTCGATGTGCTGCTTGTAATCGAGCGTGACCGGATCGTTGGAGACCGGCCCGCTCCACGTCAGCAGGTTCAGCGAGGAGCCGAGGTAGTTGAACGCGGTTCCTTGCGCGTCGGACTTGCGCCCGCGCATCTGCAGCGCCGTCGGCAGCGCGAACGTCCCGTTGACCAGGTGGCCCGGGTGTGCCGTGTCGGGGTCGGCGACGCTCAGGAGCGCGTCACCGGCCGTCGACGTCACCGTGGCGCTCGACGAGGCGCCGTAGTCGTTCGTCACGCCCGGCGTGAACGCGCCGAACGCCGCCGGCGCGCCGAGCGCGAGCGTCAGCGTGGCGGGCACCGTGCCGCCGACGCCGCCGGTCCCGCCGACCTGGAACACGCGAGCCCCCGTGGACGTGTTGCCCTTGAAGTCGCGCGCGATCCAGCGCAGCGTGGTCGTCCCGGTGATGTGGACCGGGTCCGGCCGCCCGCGCGGATGCGACGGCTGGTACGTCGGCGAGCTCAGCGTCGGCGCCGAGCCGTCGGTCGTGTAGTGGATCTCCGCCGCCTCGTTCTGGGAGAACGTGACGTCGAACGACGACGGCGAGATGTCCGGGCCGACGGCCGTGACCACGGGCGCCGTCGTGTCGCGCTCGTAGTCGAGCGCCGAGTCGAGCAGGGCGTAGTTGCCGTGCGCGAACTCCATGCCCTCGTCATGGCCCTCGGCGTTGTACGGCGGCGTGAAGCCGACCTCGGTCTGGTCGGTGCCGGTGCCGGTGAAGCGGTCGGCGCCGATCTCGAAGTCGTAGCCGACGATGCCGTGGTTGTAGTACGCCTCGTCGGCCGAGTTGCCGGCCGCCGAGTACAGGACGTCGGCCACCGGGCCCGTGCGCGACGGCAGCACCGCCGTCCCGCGGTAGGACTTGATCCGGTCGAGCACGCCCGACGCGGTCTGGTCGAAGTACTGCAGCGTCCCGTAGTTCGGATACGGCAGCGTCACGCGGCCGTCGGTCTTGTACGCGCCCGGGGGCCACATGAAGTAGCCGCCGTAGGAGTGCACGTTCATCGCGAACTTGATGTTCGAGAACGTCGACTGCACCCACTGCTCGTTGCGCGCCTCCGGCTCGGAGAACTCGAACGGGCCCGCGAAGGTGCCGCTCGTGCACGCCGTCGTGGACGCGCCCTCGTAGCCGTCGAAGGCCGACCCGACCGAGAAGTTGCGGTTGATGTCGACGCCCCAGCTGTTGCGCGAGGTCGGCGCCGACGCCGCGTTCGGCCCCGGGCAGTAGTCGACCATGTTCTTGCGCTGCGACGTGAAGTCGTACATCGAGTACGCCGCGCCGTCGGCGTTGATCGTCGGGATGATGAAGATGTCGAGGTTGTCGACGAGCTCCGTCGTCTCGGGATCGGTGCCGTAGTTGCGCAGCAGCCGCTCGGCGGTCTCCAGGCACACCAGCGGCGTCGCCCACTCGCGCGCG
Organism: uncultured Solirubrobacteraceae bacterium; assembly: GCA_963736505.1. Lineage (GTDB taxonomy): Bacteria > Actinomycetota > Thermoleophilia > Solirubrobacterales > Solirubrobacteraceae > Solirubrobacter. Next base: position 421,128 of record CAVTOZ010000007.1, on the reverse strand, counting down.
TGCTCCTGGCAGTAGATGAAGACGCCGGTCTTGCTGCCGTCGCGCTGCTTGCCGATGCGCAGCATCTTCACCGTCTGCGGCCCGCGCGGATACGACGGCGGAGCCTTCAGGAAGTCGCTCAGCTTCGTCGTCGCCGTCGGCGCGACGATGCCGGCGCCGGCGTTGAGGTTGTACTTGTCGGCCTTCACGAGCGCGGTCGCGGCCGGCGTGGCGTTGATCGCATCCACGACCTGCGCGGCGGTGCTGGTCACGGCGCCGTCGGCGCCCGTGGCGAGGTCGACCGTGATCGCCTTGCCGGCGACCGCGACGCCGAGCGGCGCGCTCGCCGCGGCCGGCTTGACGAGCGCGACGGTGATGTCGTTGCCGCCGTTCTGGCCGTACTCGAGCGAGGTCAGCACGACGGCCTGGCCCTGCTCGGCGGCCGCGACCGTGCCGGCGCTGGAGAGCGAGTCCATGCGCGGGTCGTACGGCGTCGTCGTGCCGACGATCGCCTGCGACCTGCGCTGGTAGCCGCTGGTCTTGTTCGGCAGGTCGTAGACCTGGGCGATGTCCGGGTACGACGCGGCGAGGTCGCTGATCCGCTTGTAGCCCTCCTGCGGGTCGACGTAGTGGGTGTTGAAGTCCTTCTGGAACGTGGCCGGGAAGCCCTTGCCGTCCTTGCTCACCCAGTCCTTGACGGGCAGCGTGTCGACGCCGCCGTTCGCACTCGCGACGCGCACGGTCGCCGGGCGGTCGGTGACCCGGAACAGCATCGTGCTGTAGAGGTACTGCCTGTCGTCGACGAACGGCGACAGCGCGCCGCTGCCGGCCACGTTCCCGCTCGCGTCCAGCCACGCCGCGCTCAGCGCCGGCCCGTCGTAGTTGCACGTCTCGCGCCCGTTGACCGTCGTGCACGTCACGTGCTGGGCGCTCGTGTAGCCCTCGATCGAGAGGAACTTGCCGGCGTAGTTCTCGAAGTAGTCGGCCCGCTGCGCCTGGACCGTGTCGGCCGCCAGGCTGCGCGCCTTGCCGCCCGGTTGGCCGGAGCGCGCGTTGGCGAGCGCCGCCTGCTCGCCGGCGATCGCGGCGTCGCGCTCGGCGCGCACCGCCTGGTAATCGGCCTCGTCCTGGATCACGCCGACGGCGCGATAGCCCAGCGCCTCGTACTGCGCCTTCTGCTGCGGCGTCACGACCGCGTCGACGTAGACCGCCCCGTCGCCCGCCGGGCGCACGGACTCGGCGAGGTCCGCCCCCATCCGGTTGAGCGTGTCGACCGCCGCGACGTTCGGCAGCTTGAACGTCTCCAGCGCGGACCCGTCATCCGCGCGGGCGACCGCGGGCAGCGCCAGCGCGACCGCCGCCGCGCACGCGCACGCGCCCCTCCATGGCCTCTTCATGGGCCTTCCCTTTGCATCGGCATCCCGATCCGAGACGCACCCCTCCCGGACCCCTCGCGCGGAAATCTGCGCCCCTGCCCGCCCGCGGGTCAAAGGCACGTGACAGGAAGATGACAACGCTGTCAGAGCTCGGACGCCCGCGTTGCCGAACGCGGCCGCGAGTGACTAGCTCGGGCGGTTGCAACTACGCGGTCAACCCGGGAGTCGATGCGCTGATCGGCGATGACGCCGTCTTCGTGTACATCGATCGCGACGGCGACCCGGCGACCGGCGATGCGCTCGATCACGGCGCGGACATCGTCGTCGGGACGCTGGGGGAGATCGGCCCGGAGTCGCCGCCGCTGCTCGGCGTGTGGAACGGCGCCCAGTTCACGTTCACCGACCCGGCGCCGGTCGGCGGCGCGGTCGGCGTCGGCGGGTTCAGCGCGACGCTCGACCGGCTGGGCATCCCGGCGGGCGTCACCACGGGGATCACCGTCGCCACGATCTACGAGGGGCTGTACTCGAACTACATCGACGTGGCGCCTGACCTGGGCGCGGCGTCGGCGATCCCGCTCGCCGTCGCGTACTCGACGACGCCGCCGCCCCCTCCGCCCGCGCCGGCTCCCCAGCCCATCGCGGCCCCGGCCCCGGCGCCCGCCGCCGCGCCGGTCGCGGACCAGGGCTGCGTGGTCCCGAGCGTGAAGCGCAGGACGCGCGACGCGGCCGAGCTGCGCCTGTTCGACGCCGACTGCGCGATCGCGTCGTCCGCGCTGCGCGTGTACTCGTCGGTTCCGAAGGGCCGCGTGATCCGCACCATCCCGGCATCCGGCGTGCGGACGACCAGGAGCGTCCGGCTGGTGTTGTCCAAGGGTCCGCGCCGCAGGCACGCGCGCGCCCACAGCAGCGCCGCATCGCGCTCCGCTCTCGCGGAGCTGACCGTGCTCGCCAACGCGCCGCGCGGCTGAGCGGTTGGGTGGCCCGTTTCGGCGGGCCGCCCGTACCCTGGATCCAGTGCCCGAGGGCGACACGATCCATCACGCGGCCAACCGCATCCGGCCGGTCCTGGAGGGCCACGTGCCGGACGAGCTGGCCGCGCCGCACCCGCGCTTCGCGCGCGACCGCTGGCCGGAGCGCCTGGCCGGCCGCGCGGTGACGGGCGTCGACGCCCACGGCAAGCACCTTTTCGTGCGCTTCGAGGGCGGGCTGCTGATCCACTCGCACCTGCGCATGACCGGCAAGTGGCGCGTGCGCGACGCCTCCGAGGCGCGGCCGCCGCGCACCTGGCTGATGCTGCGGCGCGGCGAGCGCCAGGTGCTGCAGGTCAACGGCCCGGTGCTGGAGCTGATGACCGCGTCGCGCGCCCGCCTGGATCAACGCATCGCGGGGCTCGGGCCCGACATCCTTGCCGACGTGCTCGACGAGGCGACCTTCCTGCGACGACTGCGCGAGGACGATCCCACGCGCCCGATCGGCGACGCGCTGATCGACCAGCGCACGATCGCCGGGATCGGCAACCTGTGGAAGGCCGAAGGCTGCTTCGCCGCGGGCGTCGATCCGTGGCGGCGCACCGGCGACGTCGCCGACGAGGAGGCGCTCGCGATCGTGCACGCCTGCCGTCCGCTCATGCAGGAGTCGGCCGCAGGCGGTATGCAGGAGCGATTCAAGGCGATCTACGGCAAGGCCGGCGAGCCGTGCCCGCGCTGCGGGGCCCGGATCCAGGCACGCGGACAATGGGACGACAACCGGAGGACGTACTGGTGCCCGACCTGCCAGCGCTGAGGCGCGTAGGCCACAAGGGAGCGGATCTGATCGTGCCGGGCAACACGCCCGCGTCGTTCGACGCGGCGCTGGCCGTCGGCGTCGACATGATCGAGTTCGACGTGCTCCCCGAGCACCGCGAGCGCCCCGGCGAAGGGCGGCTGCTGGTCGCGCACGACTACACGGCCGACCTCGCCGCCGCGACCACGCTCGACGACGGGCTGGCGCATCTCGCCGGGCCCGCGTTCGACGGGATGGAGTACGACGTCGACCTCAAGCTGCCCGGCTACGAGGCGCGCGTCGTGGAGGCGCTGCGCGAGCACGGGCTGATCGAGCGCGTGCTGATCTCGTCGAACTGGATGCGCTCGCTCGTCGCGATCCGCGCGCTGGAGCCGCGGCTGCGGCTCGGCTGGTCGGTCCCCCGCGTCAGGCGCGACTACACCTCCTCGGTGCTGACGAAGCTGCCCGCCTACCTCGGCGTGCGCTACGTTCGCCGGCGCCTGCCGGGCGTCGTCGGGCGCCACATCGAGGCGGGCCGCTGCGACGCGCTGATGGCGCACTGGCTGATGGTCACGCCTGAGCTGGTCGAGGCCGTCCGGCGCGCCCGCGGCGAGCTCTACGTGTGGACGGTCGACGAGCTCCCGCGCATCGGCAGCCTGCAGACGCTCGGCGTCACCGGCGTCATCACCAACGACCCGCGGCTGTTTTCTCAGCTGCCGAGCGTGCAGGTGCCGGCGGAGTAGTCCGCGGGGTCCGCGCCGGCGCTCGAGCGGTGGCCGGCCTCGGTCGCCAGCTCGACCTGGCGCAGCGTGCCGTCGTCGCGGCGCCAGCGCAGCTGCACCATCCCGCGCAGCGTGGTCGCCGACGCCGGGTGGGCGAACGCGAAGCTCCAGCCCGACTCGACCGCCGTGCCGTGCGCCGACCCCACGCGCTGCCAGCCGGAGTTGGCGCCCTTGACGTCCTGCCAGGCGGTGCCCGTCTTGAACTGCGCGCGGAAGCGCATCAGCAGCCGCGCGCCCTTCGGCACGCCGGGCATCGAGGCGCGGATCCCGATCGTGTCGGGCCGCTTGACCGTGTCGCACAGGTTGACGGTCGCCCACTGATCGGGCGGATCCTTCGCCGAAGCGGCGGCCGGCGCGAGCAGCGCGAGGATCATGGCGGCTGAGATGACGAATCGCATGGTGCGAAGGCGTTAACCCGAAAGGTGCCCGCGAGTTGTTGTGATGGTCGATGAAGAACGGCGTAGTACGGGTGTGACGGCAGCCATCGTCGACGCAGCCCCGCCCCGTACGCTCGACTTCGACGCGTTGTACCGCGACGCGCGCGACGACGTGTACGCCTACGCGGCCACGCTGCTCCGGGACCGCGCGGCGGCTGAGGACGTCACCGCCGCGGCCTTCGAGCGCGCCTACCGGCGCCGCAACCGCTACGACGCACGCCGCGGCTCGCCGCGCGCGTGGCTCTTCGGGATCGCCCGCAACGCCGCGCTCGACGAGCTGCGCCGGCGCAAGCGCGCCGCCACGGCGGAGCTGCCGGAGCCGGCCGCCGAGCCCGATCCGGGCGAGGCGGCCCTGCTGGCCGCGCAGCGCGACGCGGTGCGCGCGGCGCTCGGGCGGATGCCCGCGCGCGAGCGCGAGCTGATCGCGCTCAAGTACCACGCCGAGCTCTCCAACGCCGAGCTCGCCGCCGTGCTCGGCGTCAGCGTCACGAACGCCGGCACGCTCGTGCACCGCGCCATGACCAAGCTCCGGGAGACCCTTGATGCCTGACCTCTACGACCTGGAGACGCTCGTGCGCGCGACGCGCCCGGAGCCGCGCCCCCAGTGGGTCGGGCGCATGGACCAGGACGTGGCCGAGCGCTTCCCGTCGGCGAAGCCCGCCTGGTGGCTGTGGCCGATCGCGCTCGTGCGCGGGAACCTGCTGCCGATCGGCACGCTCGCCGGGCTCGCGGCGGTCGTCGTGCTCGTGGTCTCGCTCGGCGTGAGCACGAACGGCAGCAGTGACGACTCGGCGTCGTCGGTCAGCGTGCCGGCGTCAGGGAAGGCCGAGTCGGCGGCCGGCTCGACCGCGGTCGCCCCCGCCGCCACTCCCGGCGCCGTGTCGCCACAGCCGCGCGATGTGATCCGCAACGTCTCGCTCACGCTTTCCACCACGCCGGCCGCCGTCGAGGACGTCAGCGACCGGGCGATCCGCGTTGCCGACACGCTCGGCGGCTACGTCCAGGACAGCTCGATCACGGCGCGCCAGAGCGCCGAGATCACGCTGCGGGTCCCGCAGGACAAGCTCCAGCAGGCGCTGACGCAGCTCTCGCGGCTCGCGCACGTGCGCTCGCGCACGCAGGAGGCGCAGGACGTGACCGACCAGGCCGCGTCGCTCGACGCCGCCGTGCGCGACGCCCGCGCGTACCGCGACTCGCTGCGCTCGCGGCTCGCGCGCGCGAAGACCGACCGCGAGGCGTCGAGCCTGCGCGGACGGCTGCAGGCCGCCGAGCAGCGGCTGCGCTCGCGCCAGCGCCAGGTCGCGCAGCTGTCGCAGCAGACCTCGCTCGCCACGATCGACGTGAGCGTGCGCGGCGACCGCTCCAGCGGCGCCGCGGCCAAGCCCGCCGGCGACCGCTGGACGCCCGGCGACGCGCTGCACGACGCCGGCCGCGTGCTCGAGGTCGTCGCCGGCGTGGCGCTGATCGCGCTGGCGATCGCGCTGCCGATCGCGGTCGTGGTCGTGATCGCCCTGCTGCTGGGCCGGATCGTCACGCGGCGGCGGCGCGAGCGGGCGCTGGAGCTCGCCTAGGGTTGAGCGGGGCCGGGGAGTGGTATTGATCGGAGCATGACCGCGAGCGCGCAGGACCGGGTCGGGCTGCTAGGCCGAGTTCCCGTGCTCGCCGATCTCTCCGCCGACGACCTCGAGCACGTCGCCGCGCTCTCGCACCCCCGCCGCTTCGCCGCCGGCGAGATCGTCTTCCGCGAAGGCGACGCCTCGACCACGTGCTACATCGTCAGCTCCGGCCACGCGCGCGCGGTGCGCGAGCACGCCGACGGCCGCCAGATCGCGCTCGCCACGTTCGGCCAGGGCGACATCTTCGGCGAGCTGGCGATGTTCGACGACGAGCTCCGCTCGGCCACCGTCGAGGCGATCGAGCCGCTCGAGGTGCTCGCGATCATGGGCGCCGACATGCGGCGCCTGATGCACGCCCGCCCGCAGCTCGCGATCGCGCTCGCCGCCGCGCTCTCGCGCCGGCTGCGCGCGACCAACGAGCGGCTCTCGAGCCAGTCGTTCCAGACCGTCCAGAGCCGCGTCGCGACCGTGATCGCCCAGCTCGTCGAGCAGGCGCGCGCGGAGGGCGCGCCCGCGGGCGACGTGCCGCTGACCGTGACGCAGGCCGAGGTGGCGCAGCTGGCCGGCTCCTCGCGCGAGTCGGCTTCGCGGTTCCTGGCGGTGCTCGAACGGGCAGGTGTGGTCTCACAGGGCCGTGGCCGCTTGACGGTCCACGACGCCGAGGCGCTGCGCAACTATGTCTACTGAGCTGGAGACCTCCTACGGCGGTGTCGTCGTCCGCGGGGACGAGCTGCTGGTGATCACGCCCGCGGGGCGCCGGGTCACCGGGCTCCCCAAGGGCGGGCTGGAGTCCGGCGAGACGCCCGAGCAGGCCGCGGCGCGCGAGGTGCGCGAGGAGACCGGGGTCGTGGCGGCGGTGCGCGAGCCGCTCGGCGACGTCCGCTACACGTACCGCCGCAACGGCCGGCGCGTGCGCAAGACCGTGCACTACTTCCTCTGCGAGTACGTCGAAGGATCGACCGACGACCACGATCACGAGGTCGACGAGGCGCGCTGGATCGCGATCGCGGGGGCGCGGACGGAGCTCACGTACCCGGGCGAGCGGGCCCTGATCGAGAGGCTGCTGTCCAAGATGGCCTGCGGTCGCTAGTCTGCCGCCCCGTGCAGGTCCTCAACTTCTACTCGACGGTTTTCGCCGACCAGATGAAGCGCGGCCGCAAGACGGCCACGATCCGTCTCGGCGACAAGCGCCATAAGTACCGCAAGAACCAGGTCGTCCTGGTGACGGTGGGCTACCAGTACTCGCCCCGCGAGAAGCTCTTCCACGCGGTGATCGACAATGTCGAGGTCAAGCGGGTGAAGGACCTCTCACCGCGCGACATCGAGCACGACAACCCCGAGTTCCGCCGGACGGAGGAGCTCGTGCACTTCATGGAGCAGATCTACGGGCGCGAGGTCGCGCTCGAAGACACGGTCACGGTCGTCCGGTTCTCCCAGATCGTCGAGAACCCGCCCGACTTCCAGGACCGCCTGCGCGGCGTCGGCGGAGCCCAGAACTAAGGCAGGGCGTCCCCTCCGCCCCACCCCGACCTCAGTGGCGAGGGGGTGGGGTCGACTCCGTCGCCTCCCAGCGCGGGGGCGGCGCGGGCGGGACGTAGACGCCCGGGTGGCCGAACACGGGCGTGCGCGCGCGGCGCACCGGCGCCGCCGCGGCGGCCAGCCCCGCCGCGACGAGTATCAGCGCCGCGCCGGCCGCGACGAGCGCGCCGTGGCGCAGCTCGTCGGCGGGATGGTCGACGAGCCGCCAAGCGACCACGCCGAACGTCGCGAGCGCGCCGACCCGCAGCCCCTCGCGCGCCGCGCCGAACAGCGCGTCGGTGAGGCACAGCAGCGCCATCAGCCCCGTGAACCCGGCCAGCAGCGTGACCGCGAGCGCCGTGCCGCCGAGCGCCTGGTGCCCCGTCACGCCGTCGCTCGCCGCCACGGCGCGCCCGATCACCTCGAGCGTCCGGTCCATCGGGCCGTCGATGTACGCGGCCGTCGTCGGCGCGCTGCCGAACCACGGCATGCCCAGCGCTAAGACCACGCCGGCCGCCGACAGCAGCGTGAGCAGGATCTGGGTCCGGAAGCCGAGAGTTCGCATCGTTGGACCGTTCATCGGTGCGTAGCCGATGCGCGCGCATCCGGGGCGGACCCCATTGGCGCGAAAATTGGCACTCTCGTGAACAGAGTGCCAATCTGCTCTTGACGATCGCCGCTTTCGTCGTATCATCATCGCCCGCTGGCACTCTCACCTGATGAGTGCCAACAGAATTCGCTCGTACGAACTGAGTGGGAGGTCACTCGATGAATCTCAAGCCCCTGGGCGATCGCCTGATCGTCAAGGCTGTCGAGGAGGACACGACGACTGCTTCCGGCATCGTGCTTCCGGACACCGCCAAGGAGAAGCCGCAGAAGGGCAAGGTCCTCGCGGTGGGCGACGGGAAGCTCGACGACAACGGCAAGCGCGTCCCGCTCGACGTGGCCGAGGGCGACGAGGTCCTGTACTCGAAGTACGGCGGCACCGAGATCGTCGTCGACGGCGAGGACCTGCTGGTCCTGCGCGAGTCCGACGTCCTCGCCAAGGTCAGCTAAGGAGATTTGAAGACACATGGCTCATAAGGAACTGAAGTACGACGTCGACGCGCGCAAGGCGCTCGAGCTGGGCGTCGACGCGGTCGCCAACGCCGTCAAGGTGACGCTCGGCCCGCGCGGCCGCTACGTCGTCCTGGACAAGAAGTTCGGCGCCCCCACGATCACGAACGACGGCGTGACCATCGCTCGTGAGATCGAGGTCGAGGACGTCTTCCAGAACCAGGGCGCGCAGCTCGTCCGCGAGGTCGCCACGGCGACCAACGACGTCGCCGGCGACGGCACGACGACCGCGACCGTGCTCGCCCAGGCGATCGTCCGCCAGGGTCTGAAGAACGTCGCTGCAGGCGCCAACCCGCTCGCCCTCAAGAAGGGCATCGAGATCGCCGTCGAGCAGGTCGTCGAGCACATCCGCTCGCAGTCGAAGGAGATCTCCGGCAAGGAGCAGATCGCCCGCGTCGCCACCATCTCGGCCGGCGACGACGAGATCGGCGACGTCATCGCCGACGCGATCGAGAAGGTCGGCAAGGACGGCGTCGTGAACGTCGAGGAGGGCCAGACGTTCGGCATGGACCTCGAGTTCACCGAGGGCATGCAGTTCGACAAGGGCTACATCTCGCCGTACATGGTCACCGATCAGGAGCGCATGGAGGCCTCGCTCGAGGATCCGTACATCCTCATCGCCAACCAGAAGATCGGCTCCGTCCGCGATCTCCTCCCCGTGCTCGAGCAGGTCATCCAGTCGGGTCGCCCGCTGCTGATCATCGCCGAGGACGTCGAGGGCGAGGCTCTGGCCACGCTGATCGTCAACAAGCTCCGCGGCACCTTCACCGGCGTCGCCGTGAAGGCCCCGGGCTTCGGCGACCGCCGCAAGCGCATGCTCGAGGACATCGCGATCCTCACGGGCGGCGAGGTCATCACCGAGGAGATGGGCCTCAAGCTCGAGAACACGCAGATCTCGCAGCTCGGCCGCGCGCGTCGCGTGGTCGTCGCCAAGGACACCACGACGATCGTCGACGGTGCCGGTGACGCGGACGCCATCAAGGGCCGCATCAACCAGATCAAGGTCGAGGTCGAGAACACCGACTCCGACTTCGATCGCGAGAAGCTGCAGGAGCGCCTCGCCAAGCTCTCCGGCGGTGTCGCCGTCGTCAAGGTCGGCGCGGCCACCGAGACGGAGATGAAGGAGAAGAAGCACCGCGTCGAGGACGCGCTGCAGGCCACGCGCGCCGCCCTCGAGGAGGGCATCGTGCCCGGCGGCGGCGTCGCGCTGCTCGAGGCGACGGACGCGATCAACCTGGACGCGACCGGCTCCGACGACGAGAAGACCGGCATGCGCATCGTCCTGCGCGCGCTCGAGGAGCCGCTCCGTCAGATCTCGGAGAACGCCGGCTTCGAGGGCTCGGTCGTCGTCAACGAGGTGCGTCGCGCCGAGGCCGGCATCGGCCTCAACGCCGCGACCGGCGAGTACGTCGACCTCGTGTCGGCCGGCGTCATCGATCCCGCGATGGTGACGCGCTCCGCGCTCCAGAACGCGGCCTCGATCGCCAAGAACATCCTCACCACCGAGGCGATCGTCGCCGAGGTCCCGGACCGGGACAACGGCGGTGGCGGCGGTGGCATGCCCGACATGGGCGGCATGGGCGGCATGATGTAAGCCAGCGCTTTCGCGCTGTGTTTGGCTCGCGGGCCCGGCGTTTGCCGGGCCCGCGGTCGTTAACGAGGGCTCGAACAACTGCGCAGTAAGGAGCGGCAGGAGCGAAGCGCCCGCCCGGGTTCGGGGTGGCCTGAGTTTGTTTGAACTATCCAAAGGAACTCGGGCCACCCCCCCGAGCCCAGGCCCGGCCGGGGGGTTGCCGGGACGAACCCACCTCCTTACCCGCGCAGTTCGCCCGTCCCGGCGCTGGCGCCCAAGGACTCAGGCGCGCGGCAACACGAGGTGCGAGAGCACGACCTGCGACCGCGTCCGCACCACGCTCCCGTCGCGCTGCAACTCCATGATCAGCCGCTCCAGGTCCTTGTTGTCGGTCGTGTGCACGCGCACGATCGCGTCGGCGTCTCCCGTGACGCTCCACGCCTCCACGATCTCGGGGTGCGACGCGATCCGGTCGGCGACCTCGTCGAGCAGCGTCCCGGGCGCGTAGAACAGCTCGATCAGCGCCTCCGTCGCCTGGCCGAGCGCGCGGTGGTCGAGCACGGCGGTGAAGCCCTCGATCGCGCCGCTCGCGCGCAGCGCGTCGACCCGACGCTTGACCGAGGGGGCGGAGAGGTTGACGTGTCGGCCGATGTCGCCATACGAACGACGTGCATCTTTCACCAGCAGCCTAACGATCTGTCGGTCGATCGCGTCTATATGTTCAATTCTTGCACGAAGTCGATGCAATCGCGGGTGGAAACGTCACACGCGTCACGCCACCCTGTAGGCATGCCCGCTCGCCCTTCCTCCGCCCGCATCCTCTTCGACGAGTCGCACAGCCAGGCCTGGACCGTCCGGCCTGACGTCGCGGCCGCGATCCAGCCCTCGCATCCTGAGGACTCCTCGTACGCGCACGCGGCCGACGCGCTGCGAAAGCACGACCTCGCGGTTGCAGTCCACGAGTCAGGACCACTGGCGGGCGCTGTACTCGACGGCGCCGACGTGCTGGTGCTCGCGCACCCGTCGGACGCCGCGTGGGAGCGCACCGTGCCGGGCGGCTCGCCGCGCCTGTCGGCCGGCGAGCTGGAGGCGATCGAGGCGTTCGTCCACGCCGGCGGCGGCCTCATCGTGCTCGGCGAGAGCGAGCAGGCCAAGTACGGCGACAACCTCAACGAGCTCGTGGCCCGCTTCGGCGTCGAGATCGCCAACGACACGGTGTCCGACTACGAGCGCCACCACTCCGCGCCGCACTGGATCCTCGCCGACCTCGCGCGCCCGGATCGCGGTGTGGACCTGCTCGCGCGCGTGCACCAGGCGTGCTTCTACCGCGCCGGCACGCTGATCGTGGGCGACGACGCGCAGGTGCTCGCGCGCGCGTCCGCGACGTCCTCGTCACCCGGCGCCCCGCTGCTGGCGGTCGTCGAGCACGGCGCCGGCCGCGTCGTCGTGGCGGCCGACTCGGATCTGTTCGGCGACGACTGCCTCGGCGATCTCGACCACGAGACGCTGTGGCTGAACCTCGTGCACTGGGCGGCGGCCGGCGCGTTCCGGGCACCGGCGGCGCCGATCGCCTCGCCGGCGGCCGGCGACGCCCACTGGGCGACGCTGAAGGCCGAGGTCGACAGCCTGCGCCTCAAGCAGCGCCCGGACGGGAGCGTGGACCTGGCCGAGCACGACGCGGTCGAGCTGCGCGTGCAGGTCGACGCGATCATCGCCGCGGTCCACGGCCTCGCGCCGCGCTTCCCGCACCAGGCCGAATATCTCCGCGCGGTCGAGGGCGACCTGCGCGCGTGGGCCGACGGCGGCTACGCGCAGCCTGACTTCACGGCGGCGCTCGAGCGCTTCCGGCCCGACCAGCAGCGCGAGGACGGGATCCAGCACCTCGTCGTGTTCCCGATGTACAAGCAGAACGGCTCGCGCGACAAGGTCTTCGAGGCGCTGATCGTCAGCGTGCCGTGGCCCGAGTGGCTCGCCGAGCTCGAGCGCACGCGCTACGACAACCCGAAGTTCGTGCCGGTCACGCTGGTCGACTACACGGCCGGCTACGACAGCGAGTGCGCGGTCCTGTTCCCGGAGACGGTCAGCGTCGCCGGCAAGCCGGTCAACCACTTCGGCGGCATCTTCTGCGACCGCGAGGCGGCACGCTTCCGCGCGACGTCCGCGCGCGCCGTCGAGACGCTGCGGCTGAACCTGCCGCCGGACGCGGCGGCGCTGCTCGAGAGCGAGCAGCTCTCGCGCGACGCGTACGAGCTGTGGGACCTGATCCACGACCGCGCGCACAGCCACGGCGACCTGCCGTTCGACCCGTTCATGATCCGCCAGCGGATGCCGTACTGGATGTACTCGCTGGAGGAGCTGCGCTGCGACCTGACGGCGTTCGCGGAGTCCGTCAAGCTCGAGGCCGAGGGCTTCGCGTTCGCCCGCCACGCGCAGTACGCGATCCTCTTCGACCGCCTGTTCCGCTTCCCGATCACCGGCCCGCGCGTGCGCAACTACGACGGGCTGGGCGGCCAGCTGCTGTTCGCCTACCTGCACGAGACGCGCCGCCTGCACTGGACCGACAACCGCCTCAGCATCGACTGGGAGGAGGTCGCGGCCGGCGTGCTCGAGCTGCGCGAGCGCGTCGAGGCCCTGTACCGCTCGGGCATCCAGCGGACCAAGCTCCAGCACTGGGGCGCGGCGCACGACCTCGTGTCGGAGTTCGTTCCGCCGGCCACCGGCTCGCGCTGGGTCAAGGGCGTGCGCGCGTTCGCGGACGTCGCCGAGCCGAAGCCGTACATTGACGAGGTGCTCGACGACGAGTTCCCGCTGTCGCTGTTCTACGTCTCGCTGCAGCAGAAGCTCAACGCGGAGCTGGTGTCCGCGTGAGCTCGCTCGACGGCCGCGTCGTCGTGATCGCGGGCGCGGGCGGCTCGCTCGGCCCGCACGTGGCCCGCGCGCTGGCCGCGGCCGGCGCCACGCTGGCGCTCGGCGACCGCACCGTGGAGCTCGTCGAGGGCGTCGAGGGGGACGACCGCGCGGGCGTCGACATGCTCGACGCGGCGGCCGTGGAGGCCTGGGCGCGCGCCGTCGAAGCGCGCTTCGGGCACGTGGACGGCCTCGTGCACATCGTCGGCGGCTGGCGCGGCGGCAAGCCGCTGCAGGAGGCGCCGCTCGACGACTGGGCGCTGCTGCACGACCTGCTGATCCGCACCGCGATCCACACCTCGCGCGCGTTCCACGGCGCGCTGACGCGCTCGCCGCACGGGCGCTTCGTGCTGATGTCGTCCAAGCAGGCGGTCGCGCCGACGCACGACAACGCCGCCTACGCCGCCGCCAAGGCGGCCGCCGAGGCGTGGACGTTCGCGCTGGCCGACGGCTTCGCCAAGTCCGGCACGGCCGCGACCGCCAACGTCGTCGCGATCAACGCGCTCGTCACGCCCGAGATGCGCGCGGCCGAGCCGGAGAAGCCGTTCAAGACGTTCACCGACGCCGCCGACATCGCGGAGGCCATCCGCTTCCTGCTGTCGGACCGCGGCGCGAAGATGAACGGCCAGCGTCTGGCCCTGCACGGATAGGAGACCCATGGACGACATCCGCCGGCACCTGCACGAGCTCCAAGGCCTCGTCGAGCACCTCTACCGGGTGCTCGACATCGAGAAGCCGACGTCGGGGCCGGAGGTGAGCGCGAAGGTACGCGAGCTCGCCGGCTCCGGCAACGCGCTCGCGGCGATCAAGCAGTACCGCTCGGAGACGGGCTGCGACCTGCTGACGGCCAAGACGGTGATCGAGGCGCTGCCGGCCATCTGACGCGCGGCGGGTCGCGCGAGGCGGAGGTACCTTCGTCTGCATGCACGTCCTGGCCGCGCGCGACCTGACGATCGGCCGCGGACGGCGGATCGTGCTGACCGGCGTCAGCCTCTCGCTGCGCGAGGGCGCGGTCGTGCACGTGTCCGGCGAGAACGGGAGCGGCAAGACGAGCCTGCTGCGCGTGCTCGCCGGCATCGCGCGGGCGCGCGGCGGCGAGCTGGAGCGCAGCGGCACGTGCGCCTACGTGCCCGAGCGCGTCCAACTCGCGCCGGCGCTACGGCCGGCCGAATGGCTGCGCGCGATGCACCGGCTGCGCGGCCTCGATCCCGTCGACTGGGCCGGCGGCGCGAGCGCGAGCGGGCTCGATCCCGCCGTGCTGGACCGGCCGAGCGCGACGCTCAGCAAGGGCATGCTGCAGCGCGTCGCGCTGCTGGAGGCGCTGCACGCGGGGCCTGCGCTGCTGCTGCTCGACGAGCCGTTCTCCGGCCTCGACGCGAGTGGCCGCGAATGGCTGGCGGCGGCGCTCGCCGACGGTCCCGCGGTGCTGCTGACCGACCACTCCGGCACGGCGGCGCCGACCGAGCGGCTGCAGCTGCGCGACGGGCGCTGCACCGCGATCGACCTGGTGGCGAAGCTGACCGTGCACGCCGTCCGCCCCGACGGCGCGCGGCTGGAGCGGACCGTCGGCGAGGACGCCAGCGACGCGCTGCTGCGCGCGCTGCTCGACGAGGGCTGGCACGTGGAGCGCGTCGACCGGTGATCGCCCAGGCGCGCTACCTGCTGCTGACCGGCGCCCGCACGCGCACGCCGCTGGCGCCGCTGGCGATCACGTTCTTCCTCGTGTTCGGGACGTTCTTCTACCCCAACAACGAGGTCGGCGCGACGTGGGGGCAGACCGGCGTGATGTGCTGCGCGCTGGCGGCGTGGCTGGTCGGCGCCGTGCTGGCGGGCGAGCCGCCGGCGCAGGCCGAGATGGCGTCCGCGGCCGTCGGCGGCCAGCGCGGGCGCGCGGGCCTCGAGGTCCTGCTGACGCTGATCGTCGCGCCGGCGCTCGCCGTCGTCTTCCTCGCCTACCCGCTGCTGCTGCAGGCGCTCGGCGAGGCGCACGTGTTCCGGCCCCGGCCGCTGCCCGGCGACGTCGCCGGCGCCGCGCTCGTGCAGATCTGCTGCGGCATCCTCGGCGGCGCCGTCGCGGTCCTGTTCGCGCCGCCGCGCATCACCCGCCGCGCGACGGCGACGGCCGCCGTGCTCGCCACGCTGCTCGTGCTCGCCGGCGTGGGGACGCTGTTCGGCCCGATCGCGGCGGCGCAGGCGATCACCGACGCGCCGCGCGGGACGGTCAACGGCGGCGAGCTGGTCGCCTGCCTCGGCTGCCTCGGCCTCGCGGCGGCGGTCTTCGCGGCCGCCGCGCTGTGGAGCCGGCGCGCCTAGCGCCTGAAGGTCAGCGACTTCTTCAGGATCGTCGCCGGCTTGGCGCCGTTGCGCGACTGCGTCACGGTCAGCGTCGACTTCAGCTTCTTCGTCTTCTTGAGCAGCTTGCGACCCTTGGCGTTGAGCCTGATCGTGATCTTCTTCGACTGGCCGCCCGCGAGCGAGACGGTCGCCTTGCCGATCGTCACGAGCCGGGTCTTGGCCGCCGCGGCGGCATTGCCGTGGGAGCCCGGGAGGCCGGCCACGTACTCGTGCGTCTGGATCAGGTAGACGAGGCTGCAGCGGTCCTGCGGCGGCCCGACGCAGATCTGGTTGGCCGACATCGAGTCGCCGTGCACGCGCGGGTCGCTGACCCTCGCGACCGTGCTCACCGACGGCGTCAACGGCGTGGAGGTCCCCGCGATCGTCATGATGCCGCCTGTCGCCGGCGGCGCCCCCGGCGCCCCCGGCGCCGGCGCGGCGGGCAGCACGGCGGCCAGCCGGCCGATCACGGCCGGGTTGCTCGCGTTGCCGATGAACCAGACGTTGCCCTGCTGGTCCGGCGCGACGTTCCAGGGCCCGACCTTGGCGCCGAGCGGGTAGACGGTGGCCGTCGGCGGGTCGCCCGGGACGATCTTCACGATCGCGTTGGCGGCGGGGGCGCCGATTCCGCCATAGACGGCGACCCACAGCGATCCGTCGCGCGCCGTGCGGATCGCGCGCGGCGCGCCGGCACCGAGGCCTGCGCGCATCGCCGAGAGCGGGTACTCGCTGACCGTCCCGCCGGGGATGAGATGACCGATCGTGTGCTTGAGCTGGTTCGTGTACCAGACCGTCCCGTCCTGGGCCACGGCCACGTCGGACACGCCGTCGGACCCGTGGTCGACGCCCGAGCAGTACGCCCCGGGCACGCACGGCGGGAAGTACTCGACGTAGCTGCTGGCCACGACCGAGCCGATCCGGTAGCCGGGCAGGCCGTCCTCCGCCTCGGCGAACCACGGCGTGCCGTCCGCGGCGACGGCGATACCGCGCGGCTTGGCGTCGTAGCGCTGGTTGTCCAGGACGCCGGTCTGGTGGGCCAGGTCGACCGGCTCGGTGAACCCCAGGCCGGGCGCGAGGTGGGCGACGCGGTCGCCGTACCAGTTGGCGGAGTTGTCCGCCCCGTACTCGGTGAACCACGCACTGCCGTCCGGCGCGGCCGCGATCCCGTACGGCGCCACGAACCCGGGCAGCGCGGTCATCTGCATCCCGCCGGCGTCGTAGCGCCCGACGTAGCCGTCGCTGCGCGTCCAATACAGCGTCCCCGTCACCGCGGAGTACGCGAGCGAGCGGATCTGCGTCGAGCAGCAGCGCCCGGCCGCCGGGGTCGGCGCGAACGTCATCCCGTTCGACGTCCCGGGCGCCGCGAGCGCCGGGTTCAGCGCGCCGATCGGCGGCCGCTCCTTGACCGCGGAGTCGCCGCTGGTCGACGCCGCGCCGAAGTACACCGTGCCGTCCGGCGCCACGTCGAGGCCCTCGCCGTAGGTGTAGTCCGCCGGCAGCGGGAAGTAGTCCGGCGTGACGTCGGCGCTCGCGGCGGGCACGACGAGCGCGAGGCTCGTCGCGACGGCCGCCCAGACCATGACCAGGCGTCGCATGACGGCTGATGGTCGCGGGTCGGTCAGCCGCATGACACCCCCAGGGGACCAGACATCGGCGATCCTGGCACCGTGCCCAGCTTCGCCGACCTGCCCGCGCGGATCGCGGCGCTGACGCGCGAGCACGAGCGCGTCGCGGTGATCCTGATCGACGCGTTCGGGTGGACGTTCGTCCAGCGCCACGCCTCGCACCCGCTGCTGCGGCGGCTGGAGATCGAGCCGCTCGCGTCGCAGTTCCCGTCCACCACCACCGCGCACCTGACCACGCTCTACAGCGGCCTGCCGGTGGAGGAGCACGGGCTGTACGAGTGGCGCGTGTACGAGCCGCTGGCCGGCGGCGTGATCCTCCCGCTGCCGTTCGTGCGCGCCGACGGGTCGCCGCTCGAGCTCGACCCGCGCGCGATCGTGCCTAGCCCGACGTTCTTCGAGCGCCTCGGCGTGCCGTCGACCGTGCTCCAGCCCGCGCACATCTGGCCCTCGACCTACAGCTCGGCGGCGTTCGCCGGCGCGACCGTGGTGCCGTTCGAGGACCTCGCCGCCGGCGTCGCCCAGCTCGGCACGCCCGGGCTGAGCT
Source organism: uncultured Solirubrobacteraceae bacterium (assembly GCA_963736505.1). GTDB lineage: Bacteria > Actinomycetota > Thermoleophilia > Solirubrobacterales > Solirubrobacteraceae > Solirubrobacter. The sequence goes on along the minus strand of CAVTOZ010000007.1, from coordinate 403,560 downwards.
ACCTGTACTGGGACGCGGTCGACGCCGCCGGCCACCGGCACGGGCCGTCGAGCGCGCAGTTCGACGCGGCCGCGATCGACGCGCTGGACGCGATCGAGGCCGCGCTCCCGCGCGGCACGGTCGTGCTGATCACCGCCGACCACGGGCAGATCGACGTCGACCCCGACCGGCTCGACGAGCTCGACGCGATCTGGCCCGAGCTGACGGAGCGCCTGCGCCACGGGCCGGCCGGCTCGGCGCGCGACTGCTTCCTGGGAGTCGACGAGCCCGAGCGCGTCGTCGCGGAGCTGGCCGAGCGCCTCGGCGACCGCGCCACGGTCCACCTCGCGCGCGAGCTGTTCGGCACGATCGGCCCGCGCCTGGACGCCCGCCTCGGCGACGTCTGCGTCCTCCCCGCGCCGGGCCGGATGGCGTGGCTGCGCGCGTTCCCGAGCCACGAGCGCCGCTTCCGCGGCCACCACGGCGGCCGCACGCCGGACGAGCGGGAGACGTGGGTCGGCGTAGCATCGACGTGATGGAGACCGGCATCGCCTTCGCCGCGCTCGACCCCGACGCCGAGGAGCGGTTCGTCCCGCTGCGCCGGCAGCTCGGCGTCTCGAGCTTCGGCCTCAACCAGATCCTGCTGCGGCCCGGCCAGCGCGGGCGCATCCACACCCACTTCAAGCAGGAGGAGGTCTACCTCGTCCTGTCCGGCACGCTCACGCTGTGGGTCGAGGGGGAGCGGCACGAGCTCCGCCAGGGCCGGCTCGCGCGCGTCGCGCCCGGCATCAAGCGCCAGCTCGCCAACCCGCACCCGGAGGACCTGCTGCTGCTCGCGCTGGGCGGGCACAACGAGCACGTCGGGCGCGACGGCGAGGCCTACACGTCGTGGGACGGCGAAGGCGCGCCGCCGCAGGAGGTCCCGCTGCCCGACGACGAGCCGGTGTGATCGTCGAAGGCGACCAGCTCTCGCCGGCGCAGTGGGACGAGCTGCGCGCCGGCGAGGAGAACCCGTTCGGCGACGACGCGCTCCAGTGGCGGCGCAAGGAGCGCTTCCTCGCGCTGCGCATGGACGGGCAGCTGGTGTCCTCGGCGGCCTGGGCGATCGTCGACGTGCAGGTGGCAGGCGAGGCGTTCCCGGTCGTCGGGCTCGGCGCCGTGATCGTCGCCCGCCCGCACCGCGGCAAGGGCTACGCGCGGGCGATCCTCGAGCCGTGGCTGGAGCGCGCCGCGACGCTCGGCCCGGAGCACGCGTCGCTGTTCTGCTCGCCCGAGAACGAGACGCTGTACACGCGCTTCGGGTTCGCGCCGGTCGGCGCGACCGTGACCGCCGACCAGCCGGGCGGCCCGGTCGAGATGTCCGGCGTCTTCATGTGGCGCCCGCTGCGCGAGGGCGCGACCTGGCCGGCCGGGCCGGTCAGGATCCTGGGACTGCCGTTCTGACCTCCTCGAACGCCGCGATCGCGCGCTGGATGTCCTCGCGCGAGTGCGCGGCCGACATCTGCGTGCGGATCCGCGCCTGTCCGGAAGGCACGACCGGGTACGAGAACGCGATCACGTAGACCCCGCGCTCGAGCATCGCGTCGGCCGTGCGCGACGCGAGCGCCGCGTCGCCGTACATCACCGGCACGATCGGATGGTCGCCGGGCAGGACGTCGAAGCCGAGCTCGGTCATCGAGCTGCGGAACAGCCGCGTGTTGTCCTGCAGCCGCGCGCGCAGCCCGCCGCCGCTCTGGAGCAGCTCGAGCGCCTTCAGCGACGCGGCCACGATCGGCGGCGCGAGCGTGTTGGAGAACAGGTACGGGCGCGAGCGCTGGCGCAGCAGGTCGACGATCTCCGAGCGAGCGCTCGTGTAGCCCCCCGACGCGCCGCCGAGCGCCTTGCCGAGCGTGCCCGTGACGATGTCCACGCGCTCGATCACGCCCTTGAGCTCCGGCGTCCCGCGGCCGTGGTCGCCGACGAAGCCGACGGCGTGCGAGTCGTCGACCATCACCATCGCGTCGTAGCGCTCCGCGAGGTCGCAGATCTCGTCGAGCTTGGCGACGTAGCCGTCCATCGAGAACACGCCGTCGGTGGCGATCAGGCGCCGGCGCGCGCCGGAGGCCTCCTTCAGGCGCGCCTCCAGCTCGTCCATGTCGCTGTTGGCGTAGCGCAGGCGCTGGGCCTTGCAGAGCCGGATGCCGTCGATGATCGAGGCGTGGTTGAGCGCGTCGGAGATGACCGCGTCCTCGGCGCCGAGGATCGTCTCGAACAACCCGCCGTTGGCGTCGAAGCAGGAGCCGTAGAGGATCGTGTCCTCCGTCCCGAGGAAGCGGCTCAGCTTCGCCTCGAGCTCCTTGTGGATCTCCTGCGTGCCGCAGATGAAGCGCACCGAGGCCATGCCGAAGCCCCAGCGCTCGAGCGCGTCGCGGGCCGCCTCGATCAGCGCCGGATGGTCGGCGAGCCCGAGGTAGTTGTTGGCGCAGAGGTTGAGCACCTCCTCGCCGCCGACGGTCACGCGCGCGTCCTGCGGCGAGCCGATCACGCGCTCGGACTTGAACAGCCCGGCGGCGCGGATGTCGCCGAGCTCGGCGGCCAGCTGGTCCTTGACGGCGTCGTACACGTTCATTCGCTCCAGTGCAGGATCACTTTGCCCGCTGCTCCAGAGGCGGCGGTGGCGAACGCCTCCTCGTGGTCCGAATACGAGAAGCGGTGCGTGATGACGGGCGACACGTCGAGCCCGGATTGGACCATGACAGTCATCGCATACCACGTCTCGTACATCTCGCGGCCGTAGATGCCGCGGATCGTCAACATGTTGAAAACGACGTGATTCCAGTCGATCGCGAACTCCTCGGGCGGGATCCCGAGCAGGGCGATCCGGCCGCCGTGCGCCATGTTGGCGATCATGTCGCGCAGCGCCGAGGCGTTGCCCGACATCTCCAGCCCGACGTCGAAGCCCTCGTCCATCCGCAGCTCGCGCTGGACGTCGGCGATCGACTCGCGCCCGACGTCGACCGCGCGCGTGACGTCCATCTTGCGCGCCAGCTCGAGCCGGTGCGGGTTGACGTCGGTGATCACGACGTGGCGCGCGCCGGCGTGGCGCACGACGGCGGCGGCCATGATCCCGATCGGGCCGGCGCCGGTGATCAGCACGTCCTCGCCGAGCACCGGGAAGGCGAGCGCGGTGTGGACGGCGTTGCCGAACGGGTCGAAGATCGACGCCACGTCGCGGTCGATCCCGTCGCCGAGGTGCCAGACGTTCGTCATCGGCAGCACGATGTACTCGGCGAACGCGCCCGGGTGGTTGACGCCGACGCCGCGCGTGTGCGCGCACAGGTGGCGGCGGCCGGCCATGCAGTTGCGACAGCGCCCGCAGACGAGGTGGCCCTCGCCGCTGACCACGTCGCCGGGGGCGAAGCCCGTCACGTTGGTGCCGACCTCCACGACGTCGCCGACGAACTCGTGCCCGACGACCATCGGCACCGGGATCGTCTTCTGGGCCCACTTGTCCCACGAGTGGATGTGCAGATCGGTGCCGCAGATGCCGGTGCGGTCGACCCGGATGCGGACGTCGTTGATCCCGAGCTCCGGCTCGGGGACGTCCTGGAGCCAGAGACCCGGCTCCGCGTGTGCCTTGACCAGGGCGCGCATGGCGCGCGCAGGTTATCCGGTTTCTCAGATGGCCTCTCCGAGATCGCGGACGCGGATACGACCGCTTTCCAGCGCGACGATCCGGTCGGCGGCGCGCGCCGTCTCCGGCCGGTGGGCGATCGTGATCGTGGTGCGCCCGCGGGCGAGCTCGTCGAGCGCCTCCTGCACCAGCCGCTCCGTGCGCGTGTCGAGCGCGCTCGTCGCCTCGTCGAGGATCAGCACCGGCGGATCGCGCAGCAGCGTGCGCGCGATCGCCATGCGCTGCTTCTCGCCGCCGGAGAAGCGGTAGCCGCGCTCGCCCACGACGGTGTCGTAGCCGTCGGGCAGGCCGGCGATCAGGTCGTGGATGCGGGCGGCGCGGGCGGCGGCCTCGACCTGCTCGTCGGTCGCGTCCGGCGCCGCGAAGCGCAGGTTCTCGCGGAGGCTCGTGTGGAACAGGTACGACTCCTGCGCGACCAGGCCGACGGCGGCGGTCAGCGCCTCGAAGCGCAGCTCGCGCACGTCGACGCCGTCGATCGTCACGCTCCCGCGCTCGGCCTCGTAGAGCCGCGCGACCAGGTAGGCGAGCGTCGTCTTGCCCGAGCCCGTCTCGCCGACGAGCGCGACGTGCGTGCCCGCGGGGATCGTGAGGTCGACGCCCTGGAGCGTCCACTCGTCGCCGTAGCGGAACCAGACGTCGCGCAGCGCGACGTCGCCGCGCGGGTCCTCCAGCGTGCGCGTGCCCGGCTCGATGTCGACCGGCACGTCGAGCGACTCGAAGATGCGCGCGAAGACGGCGAGCGAGCCGGACAGCCCGAGCGTCACGCCGAGCAGCTGGGCGACGGGGCTCACCAGCCGGTTCTGCATCGACGTGAACGCGACCAGCGTGCCGATCGTGACCGCGCCGGTCATCCCAGCGAGCCAGTAGATGCAGGCCGGCATGATCGTGAACGCCATCCCGACGGTCGCCACGCGCCAGCGGCCCGCCATGCTCGCCTGCACCTCGAGGTCGCCGATCCGGCGGGACTCCTCGCGGAAGCGGCGCGCGAGCTCGCCCGACCGGCCCATCGTGCGCGCGAGCATGTAGCCGGAGACCGACAGCGACTCGTTGACGAGGCTCGTGAGGTCGGCGAGCTGGGTCTGGCGGCGGCCGGAGATCCGCCGCCGGGTGCGGCCCACGCGGCGGTTGAGCCAGGCGAGCGCGGGGACGGCGGCGACGCTGAAGCACGCGAGCTTCCAGTCGAGCGCGAACAGCGCCGCGATCACCGCCAGCATCGTCGTCCCGCTCTGCACGATCGTGCCGGCCGCGCTCGTCACGACGCTGTCGATCGCGCCCACGTCGTTGGCGATGCGCGACTGCAGGTCGCCCGCGCGCGTACGCGTGAAGAACGCCAGCGACATGCGCTGCACGTGCTCGTAGAGCCCCGTGCGCAGGTCGTGCATGATCGCCTGGCCGATCGTGTTGGACAGCCAGGTGGAGGCGACGGCGAGCGCGCCGGACGTGATCGACGCGGCGACGATGCCGGCCGCGAGCACGGTCAGCAGCCGGTCGTCGCGCTCCGGCAGCGCGTGGTCGACGATCGCGCGCAGCAGGAAGGGGGAGGCGACGCTCGCCGCCGCCTGGGCGATCACGAGCGACAGCAGGCCGGCGAGCTCGAGCCGGTAGGGGAGGAAGAGGCGGGCGATGCGGGCGTTCACGGCGGCTGACCGTAGGCGCGGGCCGGCCGGGCGTCCAAGCCGCGCGCGTTCTGCTTCGATGCCGGATCGGAATGGATCCGCAGCTGCGCCACGTCCGCTCGTTCGTCGCCGTCGCCGAGGAGCTGCACTTCGGCCGCGCGGCGGCCCGGCTCGGGATCGCGCAGCCGGCGGTCAGCCGCCACGTGCGCGCGCTCGAGGCGGCGGTCGGCGCGACGCTGCTGGAGCGCACGAGCCGCTCGACGGAGCTGACCGACGCGGGGCGCGCCGCGCTCGGCCCGGCGCGCGAGCTGCTGGCGGTCGCCGAGCGGCTGCTGGGCGCCGCGAGCGCCGAGGGCGAGGTGACCGTCGGCTTCACCGCCAACACGATCCAGGGCTGGTCCGGCGCCGTGCGCGCGCACATCGTGCAGCTGCGCGTCGTCGACCTGGCGCCGGCCGTGCGGCGCGGCACCGTCGACCTCGCGATCTCGCGCTGGATCGCGGGCGCGCCCGACCTCGTGCAGACGCAGATCGGCACCGACGGGGTCATCGTCGCGGTGCCGGCGGCGCATCGCTTCGCCGGCCGCGACTCGATCGCGCCGGTCGAGCTCGACGGCGAGCCCGCCGTCATGCTCGAGCGCCGCATCTGGCCGGACGGCTACGACGGCGCCTTCGCCGCGCTGCGCGAGCAGGGCATCGCGTCCGGGCCTGTGCACCACACCACCACGCCGGCGGCCGCGCTCGCGCTCGTCGCCGCGGGCACGGGCGTGTACCGGCTCGCCGCCTCCGCCGTCACGCCGCGCCCCGGCGTCGCGTTCGTGCCGATCGAGGAGTGGTGGCTGCCCGTCGTCCTGATCCGCCGGCCCGAGCCGCCGCGCCCGGCGGTCGCCGCCGTGATCGAAGGGCTGCGAGGCTAGGGGCGTGCCGATCGACGTCGCGCTGTTGGGTTGCGGTCACCCGCACGTCGCCGACGTGCTGGGCGTGATCGCCTCCGAGCCGGACCTGCGGCTGGCGGCGGCGTGGGACGCGGACCCGTCGGCGATCCCGGGGCCCGTGTCGTCGAGCGCCGTCACGCGCGCCGAGACGGCGATCGCGCGCGCCGACGCGGTCGTGATCTGCGCGCCGACCGACGTGCGGCCGGCGCTGTGCGTGCAGGCGGCGCGCGCCGGGCGGCCGATGCTGGTCGAGCACCCGCTGGCGCTGACTGCGGCCGACTCGCGCGCCGTCGCGCTGGAGGTCGAGCGCAGCCGCACGCCCGGGCTGGCGGCGTTCTTCCTGCGCGAGCTGCCCGCGCTGGCGCGGCTGCGTTCGGCGCTGCAGGCGCGCGTGCTCGGGCGGCTGGCGGGCGTCAGCGCCGGGTTCGCGCACGCCGGCGCCGTCGACGGCATGTTCGAGGGCACGCGCGCGTGGATGCGCGATCCGCGCCGGGCGGGCGTCGGCGGCTTCGGCGACCTCGCGCTGCATCTCGTCGACGCGCTGGCGGTGCTGGCGCCGGACGAGCCGCCGCTGGTGGCCGCGACCTTGCTCGACCGCGACGGGCTCGGCGGCGCCGCGGTCGGCGCCTGCGCCGGCGTGCCGCTCAGCCTGCGGGCCGGCTGGGCCGAGCGGCCGGGCGGACTGGAGCTCGTGGTCGCGGGCGCGGGCGGGACCGCCGTGCTGCGCGACGGCGTGCTGGAGCTGGGCAGCGAGCGCTGGGTCGGGCCGCCGCCGGACGCCGGCGAGTCGGTGCGCGCGTTCGCCGCCTGCCTGCGCGCGCGCCGCTTCCCGCGTGACGGGCTGCTGCGCGCGGCGGACGCGCAGCGCGTGCTCGAAGCCTCGGTCGCGCTGCGATGAGTCGCGGCCCCGGCGCCGGTCTACCGCCCATGACCTCCTTCCGCGCCACGCTCGACCTCGCCGGCAAGACCGCCACCGGGGTCCGCGTGCCCGACGCCGTCGTCGAGGCCCTCGGCGGCGGCCGCCAGCCGCTCGTCCACGTCGCGCTCAACGGCCACGCCTACCGGAGCAAGATCGCCGTGCGCGGCGGCGAGTACCGCCTCCCCGTCAGCGCCGAGAATCGCGCGGCGGCCGGCGTCGCGGCCGGCGACGAGGTCGAGGTCGCGCTCGCGCTGGACACCGACCCGCGCGAGATCGAGCTCCCGGCCGACCTCGCCGCCGCGCTCGCCGCCGCTCCGGCCGCGCGCGGCGCCTACGACGCACTGTCGGCCAGCCGCAAGCAGGCGCACGTGCTCAGCGTCGAGAGCGCCAGGACGCCGGAGACCCGCGAGCGGCGGATCGCCAAGGTCGTCGAGACGCTCAGCTCGCGGTGATGCCGGCGACCTCGCCCGCCAGCAGCACGCCCGCGTCGAGGCCCATGTCGGCGAACACGCCGGCGAGCTCGAGGCTGACGATGCCGTGGATGCGCGTCCAGAAGATCACGCCGAGGTGCTCGACGCCGGGCCGGTCGCCGAGGACCGCGAGCACCACGTCCATGGCGCCCTGGATCGCGGCGATCGCCTCCGGCGGGTCGCGGAACCCCTCCGGCCGCTCGCCGAACAGCAGCGCGTAGCGGCGCGGGTGGGCGAGCGCCCACGCGCGGTAGGCGACGGCGACGGCGTCCAGGCTCGGCTCGGCGGCCTGGACCGCGCGCGCCAGATCGGCGTACCCGTCCGTGATCAACGCGGCGAGCAGCTCTTCGCGCGAGGCGAAGTAGCGGTACAGCGCCGGGCCGGACATCCCCATCGCCTTCGCGATCGCGTTCAGCGAGAGCGCGGCCAGCCCGCCCTCGTCCACCTGGCGGGCGGCGATGCCGCGGATCTCCTGGACGGTCTCCGCGCGGATCCGCTCACGGCGGCTGACGACGGGCATGCCTTGGATGGTATCGCGTTTGCACTATCTCGACACTTCTGTTAGAAGTTCTAACGCAAGCTAGAGACTGGAGCAGGAAATGCACACCGTCACCGCCACACTCGACCCCCGCCGCTGGCGAGCGCTCGCGCTGCTCGCCGTGGCGCAGTTCGTCGTCGTCCTCGACGCGTCGATCATGAACATCGCGCTGCCGTCGATCGGGACCGAGCTGCACGCCTCGACGGACACGCTGTCGTGGGTCATCAACGCGTACCTGCTGGCGTTCGGCGGGCTGCTGCTGCTCGGCGGCCGGCTCGCCGACCTGCTCGGCCGCCGCCGCGTGTTCATGGCCGGCCTCGTCGTCTTCGGCCTCGCCTCCCTGGCCGGCGGGCTCGCCGCCTCCTCGGCCCAGCTGATCGTCGCGCGCGCCGTGCAGGGCGCCGGCGGCGCGCTGCTCGCCCCCGCGGCGCTGTCGATCGTGACCACGCTGTTCGCCGAAGGCGCCGAGCGCAACAAGGCGCTCGGCGTGTGGGGCGCGGTGGCCGGTTCCGGCGGCGTCGCCGGCGTGCTGCTCGGCGGCGTGCTGACGAGCGCGCTCGGGTGGGAGTGGGTGCTGTTCGTCAACGTGCCGCTCGCGCTCGGCGCGGCCGCGCTCGCGCCGCGGATGTTCGGCGAGACGCGCTCCGAGGGCGGCTCGCGCCGGGTCGACGTCGCGGGCGCCGTCACCGTCACGGCCGGCATGGCCGGCGCCGTCTACGCGCTGGTCGACACCAACGTGGCGCTCGGCGCCGCCGCGGCCGCGCTGCTCGCCGCGTTCGTGGCGATCGAGGCCCGCGTCGCCGAGCCGCTGATGCCGCTGAGCACGTTCCGCCTCGCCTACGTGCGCTCCGCCAATGTGACGATGGTCGGCGCCGGCGCCGCGATGCTCGGCCTGTTCTTCTTCCTCTCGCTCTACCTGCAGCAGGTGCTCGGCTACACCGCGCTCGAGGCCGGCGTGAGCCAGCTGCCGCTCGCCGGGTCGCTCGTCGTGGCCGCCGGCGGCGCCGGCTCACTCGCCGAGCGCGTCGGCGTCAAGCCCGTCCTGCTGGCCGGCCTCGCGCTGTTCGCCGGCGGGCTGGCCTGGTTCTCGCGCATCTCCGCCGACGGTACGTTCGTGGTGGACATCCTCGGTCCGTCGCTGCTCGTCGGCGTCGGTCTCGCCGCGACGTTCGTGGCGCTGACGATCGGTTCGGTGACGGGCGTCGACGGCGACCGCTACGGCCTCGCCAGCGGCCTGGTCAACACGAGCCAGCAGATCGGCGGCGCGCTCGGGCTCGCGATCCTGACCGCGGTCGCCGGCCACAGCGCGCAGGCGATCGACGGCTACCGCCTCGCGCTGCTCGTCGCCGCCGGCATCGCCGTCCTCGCGCTCGCCGCGGCGGCGCTCCTCACGCCGGCGCCGGAACGCGCGGCGCGGCGCGCGCTGCGGGTGCCGGCGCGGTGAGCGCGTTCAGACGCCGGCCTTCGTGCAGGCGGCGGCGACCTTGCCCGTGCACACCTGCGTGCGGGTCGGGAAGTCCGCGTTGCCGAAGTACTTGCCGACCGTGGCCTTGGTGACCGAGATCGGGTGCAGCAGGATCGACGGCACCCGCTTGTCGCCGTTGTCGGTGCTCGACGTCACGCCGGTGGGCGTCTCGCCCTTGGCGAGCGAGGTCGCGAGCTTGGCGGCGGCCGCGACCTCCTGCGCGATCGGCTTGTAGACGGTCATGCACTGGTCGCCGGTGAGGATGTTCTGGATCCCCTGCAGCGTCGCGTCCTGCCCGGTGATCGGGATCTGCGGCAGCCGGCGCGCCTTGAGCGCCGAGATCGCGGCGTTGGCGAGGCCGTCGTTGGCCGCCAGCACGCCGTCGATCCTGTTGCTGGTCTTCTCGAGCATCTGCTCGAAGATGGTCAGCGCCTGCTGGTTGTCCCAGTCGGGCACCGCCTGCTCGGCGACCTTCTTGTAGGCGCCGGAGGCGAACTTCGGGTCGAGCACGGAGTGCGCGCCCTGCTTGAACAGCGTCGCGTTGTTGTCGGTCGGGGAGCCGTCGAGCATCGCGATGCGCGGCCTGGACCTGCTGCCGAGGCACGCGACGAGCCCTTCGCCCTGCAGCTTGCCGACCTCGGTGTTGTCGAACGAGACGTAGTAGTCGGCCGAGCCCTTGAGCACGAGCCGGTCGTAGTCGATCACCTTGACGCCCTGCGACTTGGCGTTGGACTCGATCGCGGCGCCGGTGCCGGAGTCGAGCGCGTCGAGCAGCAGGACCTTGGCGCCGTTGGTGATCGCCTGCTCGGCCTCCTGGATCTGGGCGGAGGTGTCGCCCTGCGCGTTGGACACCTGCACGGGGACGCCGGCGGCCGTCAGCGCCTTGGTCAGCAGCGGCCGGTCGAAGGTCTCGTAGCGGACGGAGGATTTCGTGTCGGGCAGCAGGACCGCGACCTTCGCCGGCGTCTTCGCGGCGCCGGTCGCGCCGCTGGACGCCGCCTTGTCACTGCTGCCGCAGGCGGCGACGGCGACCGCCGCCGCGAGCGTGAGCGGTGCGACGAGAACGGCTCGTCTGGGCATGTTCATACATCGGTCTTAGTCCCGGGCCGTTTGCGATCCGGTTGGCGCCGGATGAGGTTCGGATGACTCACAGCCAGCCCTTCTCCTCGGCCGCGCGGATCGCCTCCAGCCGCGAGCGCGCGCCGAGCTTCTGCATGATCGAGGACAGGTGGTTGCGCGCCGTGCCGTGGGAGAGGTGCAGCGTTTCGGCGAGCTCGGCGACCGTGCCCGACGTGCGCGCCGCGGCGAGCACCTCGCGCTCGCGCGGCGTGAGCGGGTTCTCGCCCTCGCTCAGCGCCGCCGCCGCGAGGCCCGGGTCGACGATCCGCTCGCCCGCGACGGCGCGCCGGATCGCGCGCGCGAGCTCGGCGGCGGGCGCGTCCTTGAGCAGGAACCCCGAGGCGCCCTCCTCCATCGCCCGGCGCAGGTAGCCCGGGCGCCCGAACGTGGTGAGGATCAGGATCCGCACCGACGGCTGCACGACGTGCAGCGCGGCCGCCGCGTCGAGCCCCGACAGGCCCGGCATCTCGATGTCGAGCAGCGCCACGTCGGGGCGGCTCGCGGCCGACGCGGCGACGACCTCGTCGCCGCGTCCCACCTGCGCGACGACCTCGATGTCGTGCTCGAGCTCGAGCAGCGACGCGAGCGCGCCGCGCACCATCGCCTGGTCCTCGGCCAGCAGGACGCGGATCACGGGCCGACCGGCACCGTCACACGCAGACCGAAGCCGCCCTCCGGGCGCGGGCCGGCGACGAGCGTGCCGCCGAGCCGCTCCGCGCGCTCGCGCAGGCCCGCGAGCCCGTGGCCGGGGTCGCCGCCGTTGCCGCCGCGGCCGTCGTCGTCGATCTCGGCGACGCCCGAACCGACGACGATCCGCGCCCGCCGCGCGCCGCTGTGGCGGATCACGTTCGTCGTGCCCTCGCGCACGGCCCAGGCCAGCACCGCCTCGGCGTCGGGCGGCAGCGCCGCGTCCGGGACGTCGACCTCGGCGGCGATCCCCGCCGCCTCGAGCGCCATCCGCGCGCCCGCGACCTCGCCCGCCAGCGTCGGCTGCCGGTAGCCGCTGACCGCCTCGCGCACCGACGCCAGCGCGTCGCGCGCGACCGTCTCGATCTCGCCGAGCTGCGCCGAGGCCTGCTCGGGCCGGCGGCGCCCGAGCTCCGCCTTCAGCGCGATCACCGACAGCGACTGGCCGAGCAGGTCGTGCAGGTCGCGCGAGAAGCGCATCCGCTCCTCCGCCACCGCGCGCTCGGCGAGCTCCGCGCGCGCCTGGAGCAGCGCGAGGTTGGCCACCACGAGCCGGCCGAGCGCCAGGATCAGCGTGCCCGTGCCGATCGTCGTCGCGCCCCACACGATCGCCTCGATGTCCTCCCCGCCGCCGGCGAGCGTCACGCCGACCGCCAGGGCGGCCACCGCGACGATGGCCCAGAACCCGATCTCCGCCGGCGTGCGCAGCGCCAGCGGGACGGCGGCGAAGCAGAACATCATCGCCCAGTTGGTGCTCACGAACAGCGTCAGCGCGCACGCGATCGCGAGCATCGCCGCGGCCCAGCCCGCCTCCACGGCGACCGAGCCGCGCCGCTCGGGCCGCAGGCCGCGACCGATGTAGATCGCGGCGAACGCGGCGACGCCGGCCGCCGACGCCAGCACCTCTCCGAGCGACGGATCCGACGTCGCGAGCGCGACGATCGGGAACGCGAACCACAGCAGGCCGATCGACGGCCCCAGCTTGCCCCATCGCCTGTCATCCATGCAGCTCACGCCCGCCGCGTCAGGGTACGCAGGAACCCCATCATGAGCCAGGCGCCCGCGACCGTCCAGGCGGCCAGCGAGGCGAGGTCGCCGAGCGCGAAGCCCGCGCCGGAGGTGCGCGGGTCGAACGCGACCTGCAGCGCGTCGGCCAGCGGGTGCAGCGGGAAGACCGCGGCGACGGTCGTGAGCCAGCCCGGGGCGCCGTCGAGCGGGAAGAAGGTGCCCGAGATGAACGCGATCGGCATCACGAGGATGCCGAGCACCGGCCCGGCGCTGTCGGCGTCCGGCAGCAGCCGCGCGAAGCCGACGCCGAGCATCGCCAGGCACGAGGCGCCGAGCGCCAGCGCGGCGGCGAGGCCCGGCAGCGTCGACAGCCGCACGTGCGCGCCCAGCGCCAGTCCGAGCCCGAGCACGAGCACGGTCATGACCGCCACCGTGACCAGCATCGAGCCGATCCGGCCGGCGACGTACGCCGCCCACGGCAGCGGCGTGCCCTGGATGCGCTTGATCATGCCGTGGTCGCGCGCGTAGGCGAAGCTCATCGCGAGGTTCGAGAACGCCGTCGTCATCAGCGCGTACGCGAGCACGCCCGGAACGTAGAACGTGATGAACGACAGCCCGCCGCGCGTGTCGAGCGTCGAGCCGGAGTTGAGCAGGCCGAAGATGACGAGCAGCATCAGCGGGAACGCGAACGTGAACCCCGTCCAGCGCCGGTTGCGCCAGAACGCGCGCTGCTCGTACCGGATCTGCCAGGCGGCGAGGGCGATCATGCGGTCAACTCCAGGTAGACGTCCTCCAGCGTGGGCTGCGCGACGGAGAAGCCGGCGAGCCGGACGCCGCGCTCCAGCGCCCAGCCGGTCAGGGCGTGGGCCGTCGCGACGCCGTCGGCGGTCGTGATGACCACGCCGTCGCGGTCGCCGGCCACGTGCGCGCCGGCGAGCTCCGGCAGCGGGACGCCCGGGGCGCGGAAGCGGATCTCGGTCGGCAGCGAGTCGCGGCCGGCGAGCTGGGACGGCGGCCCGATCGCCACGAGCCGCCCGCCCGCCATCACCGCGACGCGGTCGGCCAGCGCCTGCGCCTCGTCCATGTAGTGCGTGGTGAGGAAGATCGTCTTGCCGAGCGAGCAGAGCGAGCGGATCGCCTCCCACGCCTGCCGGCGCGCGTGCGGGTCGAACCCGGTGGTCGGCTCGTCGAGGAAGATCAGGTCGGGGTCGCCGACCAGCGCCAGCGCCAGGTCCAGCCGCCGCCGCTGGCCGCCGGAGAGCGTCTCGACGCGCGCGTCGCGGCGCGCGTCGAGCTCGACGAGCGCGAGCACCTCGGCGACCGGCCGCGGGCGCGGGTAGTAGCGCGCGTGCATCTCGAGCACCTCGCCGACCGTCAGCGTCGCGATCAGCCCCGACTCCTGCAGCACGATGCCGACGCGCTCGCGCAGCTCCCGCTCGCCCTTGGCCGGATCGTGCCCGAGCACGCGCACCGTGCCCGCGCCGGGCATTCGGTGCCCCTCGAGGATCTCCACCGTCGTCGTCTTGCCCGCGCCGTTGGGGCCGAGCAGGCAGAACACCTCGCCCGCGCGCACGTCGAACGACACGCCGCGGACCGCCTCCACCTCCCCGTAGGCCTTGCGCAGTCCCGTCACTTCTATCGCCGTCATGACGGCGAAGGTACGAGCGCGGCGGCGCCCGCGTAAGTGGCGCCGGTCACGACTTTCCCATGACATCCGTCATGGTGTGACGTGGATGTGCCGCCTGTTCGCGATGTCCGGCGGGACGCGCCCCGTGAGCGCGACGTTCTGGCTGCTCGAAGCGCCGGACAGCCTGTCGGTGCAGAGCCGGCGCGAGCCCGACGGCACCGGCCTCGGCTTCTTCGGCGAGGACGGGGTGCCGAATGTCATGCGCCACCCGATCGCCGCCTACGAGGACCGCGCGTTCGCGGAGGAGGCGCGCGAGGTCCGCTCGCGCACGTTCCTCGCGCACGTGCGCTTCGCGTCCACCGGCGGGCTGTCGGTCGAGAACACGCACCCGTTCGAGTTCGAGCGGCGGCTGCTGGCGCACAACGGCGTGATCCAGGGCCTCGACGCGCTCGAGGCGCGGCTCGGGCCGGCGCTGGACCTCGTCCGCGGCGAGACGGACTCCGAGCGCTTCTTCGCGCTGGTGACGAAGGAGACGGCGGCCCGCGGCGGCGACGTGACCGCCGGGCTGACGGCGGCGGCGCGCTGGGTCGCGGCCGAGCTGCCGCTGTTCGCGCTCAACGTGATCCTGATCACGCGCGACGAGCTGTGGGCGCTGCGCTACCCCGAGACGCACGAGCTGTTCGTGCTCGAGCGCGAGCCGCGCGGCCGCCATCTCGACCACGCGAGCGCGGCCGGCTCGATCCGCGTCCGGTCCGGCGACCTCGCCCACGCGCCGGCCGTCGTCGTCGCCAGCGAGCCGATGGACGAGCACCCGGGCTGGTACGACCTCGGCCCCGGCGAGCTGCTGCACGTCGGCCCGGACCTGGACGTCCGGCGCGAGCTGATCCTGCCCGACCCGCCGGCGCACCCGCTCACGCTCGAGGACCTACACGGCCGCGCCGCCACGTCGCAGTCGCCCTAGCTCCTCGCCGGCGAGCGGCCGCAGCAGCCACCAGCCGCCCAGCGACGGCAGCGCGAGCAGCGCGAACGCGAGCGGCCACGACGTCACGTCGACGAGCGCCGCGAAGCCGACCGCGGTGCCGGCGGCGAGCGCGACGAGCGTCTGCTGGAGCCCGAGCGCCGAGCCGGTGCGCTCCGGCCCGGTGAGCTCGGCGGCGGCCGTGACCGACAGCCCGTTCCAGCTCATCCCGATCAGCCCGGCGGCGAGCAGGGCCGGCACGAGCAGCACGAGCGGTGCGTCGGCCAAAGCGCCGGTGGCGAGCAGCGCGACGGCGGTCGCCGCGCCGATCCGGCGCATCAGCGGGATCCGCAGGCCGGAGCGGTCCGAGTGCCAGCCCGCGAGCGCGCGCGACGCCGCGCCGCCGATCTGCATCGCGCCGAGCACGCCCGCGGCGGCGGCCGGCGCGACGTGGCGGTGCTCGTGCAGGAACAGGACCGTGAACGAGATCACCGAGACCTGCGCGACGACGTACAGCGCGGAGCCGACCGACAGCCGCCACATGCGCGTGTCGCGCAGCGGCGCGGGCGCGGCCTCGGGCGGCGCGGCGCGCTGCGGCGGGTCGCGGAACGCCAGCCCGCACGCCAGCGCGCCCGCGGCGCAGCCGCCGGCGAGCGCGAGCAGCGCCGCGCGCAGGCCGCCGGAGGCGGCGATCGCCGGCAGCGTGAGCGCGCCCGCGGCGCCCCCCAGCGGCACGGCCATCTGGCGCAGTCCGAGCGCGAACCCGCGCTGGTGGCGCCCGAACCAGCCCATCACCGCGCGCCCGCTGGCGATCGACGTGCAGCCGGCCAGCGCGCCCGCCGCGGCGAGCGACAGGACGAGCACGCCGTAGCCGGGCGCGTACGCCGCGGCGACCAGCGCGAGCGCGCCGCCGGCCAGGCCGACCGAGACGACGATCCGCTCGCCCACGCGGTCGGCCAGCCAGCCCCACACGAGCAGCATCGCCGTGATCGGTGGCCGCAGCTCATCGCTCGAGAGCACGACGCCGACCTGGCCGAGCGACAGCCCGAGCTCGTCGCGCAGCTCCGGCCCGAGCGCGGGCAATCCCTGCGCCACCGCCGACAGGGATCCCTGGGCGAACACGCCGGCAGCGAGGATCACCCAGCGGTAGCGGCTCGCCACCAGCGGATCGTAACCTCGCAGAAGGTCACGTAACGGACCAAGTGGCGTAGGCTGCGGCCTGCGTGGACGAGTGGGCGTTCACTTCCGCCGCCGAACAGGCTGCCTCCGTGCGCACCGGCGAGGTCTCGCCGCGCGAGCTGGTGGAGGCCGCCCTACGCCGGATCGAGGCGCTGGAGCCGAAGCTCAACGCGTTCATCGAGCTCGACGGCGAGCGCGCGCTGGAGGCGGCGGCGGCCCTGAAGCCCAGCGATGCCCAGCCGTTCGCCGGCGTCCCGATCGCGATCAAGGGCAACGTGCCGGTCGCCGGGCTGTGCATGAACTTCGGCTCCAAGTTCCTCTCCGGCCACCGGCCCGACCATTCCGCCTACCTGGTCCGCCGCCTGCGCGACGCCGGCTTCGTCGTCGTCGGCGTGACGAATCTGCCGGAGTTCGGGATCCTGCCGACGACCGAGCCGCGCCACACCGGCCCGACGCGCAACCCGTGGGACCTCGAGCGCACGCCGGGGGGCTCCTCGGGCGGCTCGGCGGCCGCCGTCGCCTCGGGGATGCTGCCGCTCGCGCACGGCAACGACGGCGGCGGCTCGCTGCGCACGCCCGCCGCCTGCACCGGCCTGGTCGGCCTGAAGGCGAGCCGCGGGCGGGTCTCGCGCGGGCCGGACCTCGGCGACTCGTGGCTGGCGTCCGACGGCGTGCTCACGCGCACGGTCAGCGACACCGCGCTCGCGCTCGACGTGCTCGGCGGCTACGAGGTCGGCGACGCGACCTGGGCGGCGCGCCCGATCGAGCCGTACGCGCTGGCCATGCGGCGCGATCCCGGGCGCCTGCGCGTGGCGGTGACCGCGGCCAACCCGCTCGGCGCCGAGGTCGACCCCGAGTGCCTGCGCGGGCTGCGGTTCACCGCCGAGCTGCTGACCGCGCTCGGCCATGACGTCGAGGAGGCGCACCCGGCGTTCCCGGACCCGTCGGTGCTGGAGATCTTCATCCAGGCGTTCGGGCCGGCCGTCGCGCTCGGCATCAACTACGGCGTCCTGCTCGCCGGGCGCGATCCGGGCGAGGACGAGATCGAGCCGCTCTCGCGCGCGATCTACGAGCGCGCGAAGGCGACGTCGTCGATCGGCTACCTCGGCGCCGTCGCCCAGCTGCAGGCGCTCGCGCGCGGGATCGTGGCCTTCTTCGCCGACTACGACGTGCTCGTGACGCCGGCGCTGGCCGAGCGGCCGCTGAAGCTCGGCGAGTGCAACGGCCTGGGCGAGCACCCGATGGAGGACCTCGCGCGCTCGGGCCGCTTCACGCCGTACACCTCGCTGTTCAACGTCACCGGCCAGCCGGCCATCAGCGTCCCCGTCGGCTTCGGGCCCGATGGCCTGCCGACTGGCGTTCAGATCGTCGGCAAGCCGCTCGGCGAGGACACGCTGCTCCAGGTCGCCGCGCAGATCGAGGCGGCGCACCCGTGGGTGCACCAGCGCCCCGACCTCTGATCGCCCGGATCTGGCCCTTCGGGCCACCCCGGTTCGATCACGGTGGTTAGAGAGACCGCTTCGCTTTAGGCGACGCCGAGGACCTCCGCCATCCGCCGCGGGCGCACGCCGAGCGCCTCGACGTCGGCCGCCCCGCGCGAGGACAGCATGTCGACCGACAGCAGCTGCGCCTCGTCCCAGGTGACCAGCGCGGCGGGGCCGGCGAGCGTCTCCTCGCCGCGCAGGCCGGCGCGCAGCGTCGCGAGCGGGACGGGAATCGTGCGGCGGCGGCGGCCGGCGGCGCGCAGCACGAGCGTGACGACGTCGCGCTGGGTCAGCACCTCGGGCCCGGCGAGCTCGACGTGCGCGTGCCCGTCCGGCGGCGCGTCGAGCAGCGCGACGACGCAGTCGGCCGCGTCCTCGGCCCACAGCGGCTGCGTGCGCGCGCCGCCGCGGCCGACGAGCGGCACGGCGGGAAGCAGGCCGAGCCGCTCGAGCCAGCGCAGGTGGCGGTCGCCGGGCGAGTACAGCAGCGAGTGCGCGAGCGTCGTGGTCGGCACCGGCGCCGCGGCGACCGCGGCCGCGGCGAGCGCCTTCGCGCGGTGCAGGCGCATCGGGTGGTGCGGCGTCGCGCCCAGCGGGGCGAGCCAGACGAAGTGGCGGGCGCCGACGCGCTCGGCCGCGCGCAGCAGCCGCCAGGCGGCGAGCCCGTTGAGCTCCTCGACCGTCGCGCGGGGCTGGTCGCGCGCCCCGCCGGCGAGGTGCACGACCGTGTCGACGCCGCGCAGCGCGTTGCGCCAGCTGGCGGGATCGGCGAGGTCGCCGATCGCCAGCTGGACCCGCACGCGCTGGGTTCCGAGCCGCCGCGGGTCACGAACGAGACAGCGGACGGGCACGCCGCGAGCCACCAGCCGGCGCAGAACCGCCTCGCCCAGGACCCCGCTCGCACCGGTCAGCAGCAGCATGGACCGCAGCCTATGTCACGATTCCCGACATGGCTTACGTCATTGCCGAGCCCTGCATCGGAACCAAGGACAACTCCTGCGTCGAGGTCTGCCCCGTCGACTGCATCCATCCCACGCCCGACGAGCCCGACTACGACAAGGTCGAGATGCTGTACATCGATCCCGAGGAATGCATCGACTGCGACGCCTGCGTCGAGGCGTGCCCTGTGGACGCGTGCTTCGCCGAGGATCAGCTTCCTGACGAGTGGGCCGGCTTCGCGCAGCGCAACGCCGACTACTACGCAGGCCGCTGACGCTTTTCTGATACTTTCGCTTCCGATAGGGGGGCCTTCGATTCGGAAGGCCCAGGGTTCTTCTTTGGGGGGAGAGCTATGGGAGCAAGAAGAGCGCTTGCTGCGCTCGCGTGTACCGTCGCGGCGCTTGCGCTGGCGACGCCTGCGCTAGCCATCGACGACGGCCAGGCGTTGACGCCGCCGATGGGCTACAACGACTGGAACGCGTTCGGCTGCAACGTCAGCGAGTCGCTGATCAAGGACACGGCGCTGGCGATCCACAACAACGGGTTGCAGGACGCCGGCTACACCTACGTCAACATCGACGACTGCTGGCTCACGCACACGCGCGACGCCGGCGGGCATCTCGTCCCCGATCCGGTGAAGTTCCCGGACGGGATCAAGGGCACGGCCGACTACGTCCACTCGCTCGGGCTCAAGCTCGGCATCTACGAGGACGCAGGCACGCTCACGTGCGCCGGCTACCCGGGCAGCTACGGGCACGAGGCGATCGACGCGCAGGACTTCGCCGACTGGGGCGTCGACTACCTCAAGTACGACAACTGCAACACGGTCGCGGGCACGGCGGACACCCAGCAGCAGTACATCGACCGCTACACCCGGATGCGCGACGCGCTCAAGGCGACGGGCAGGAACATCGTCTACAGCCTGTGCGAGTGGGGCCAGCAGAGCCCGTGGGTGTGGGGCGCGAGCGTGGGCCACCTGTGGCGCACGACGGGCGACATCTCCGACGGCTACGCGAGCATGCTGAGCATCGTCAAGCAGAACGCGCCGCTGGACGCCTACGCGGGCCCGGGCCACTGGAACGACCCGGACATGCTCGAGGTCGGCAACGGCGGGATGACCGACACCGAGTACCGCAGCCACTTCAGCCTGTGGTCGGTCATGGCCGCGCCGCTGCTGATCGGCTCCGACCTGCGCAACGTCTCCGCGCAGACGCTCGCGATCCTCTCCAACAAGGACGTCATCGCGGTCGACCAGGACCCGCTCGGCAAGCAGGGCAAGGTCGTCTCCAACGCGAACGGCCTGTGGGTCTTCGCCAAGCCGCTGCAGAACGGCGACGTGGCGGTCGCGCTGTTCAACGAGAACGCGCAGGCCCAGTCGATCTCCACCACCGCGGCGGCCGCCGGGCTGCCGCCGAAGGACGGCTACGCGCTGCACGACCTGTGGTCGAAGAAGGCCACGGGCACGTCCGGCACGATCGGCGCGTCAGTTCCCGGACACGGCACGGTGATGTACCGCGTCGTCGCCGACCCGGGCTGGCGCGACCTGCCGCCGGCGACGAGCTTCTCGGCCACGGTCGTCGCGCCGGTCGACGGCGCGACCGGCCAGTACGTCGTGCCCGGCAAGCCGTTCACGATCCGCGGCTCGCTGTCCAACTACGGCGGCGTCGCGGCCGCGGGCGCGACGCTGAAGCTGTCCGGGCCGACGAGCTACGACGGGCGGTCCTACGAGGCCGAGGCGGGGACCCGCAACGGCGCCGTCACGCTCGCGTCGTGCAGCGGCTGCTCCGGCGGCCAGAAGATCGGCTTCATCGGCAACGGCGCGGCCAACTGGGTGCGCCTGAACGGCATCTCCGCGCCCGCCGCCGGCACGTACGACGTGACGGTGTACGCGAACGTCTCCGGCACGCGCTCGCTGTGGTTGAGCGCCGATGACGGCCCCGGCGTCGAGGTGCCGGTCACGGGCACGAGCTTCAACTCGCCCACCGCCGTGCACGTGTCCGTCCCGCTGGCGGCGGGCGCGAACACGCTGCGGTTCTACAACGACACGGCCTACGGGCCCGACCTCGACCGCGTCGTGGTCGGCGCCGCGGCCAACCCGCCCGGTTGGACGATCTCGCCGGCGGACCCGGTGACCACGCCGGAGCTCGGCGCCGGCCAGACGCTGACCGCCGACTGGACCGTGACGGCGCCGAAGGGCGCCGCCCCGGGCACGTACCACTTCACCGTCGACGGGAAGCTCGGCGACACGCCGTTCAGCTCGGAGGTGACGGCCGTGGTGCCCGGCCCGCCGATGGACACCGGCTACCTGTCCGACCAGCAGTGGCTGGAGGCGCAGAGCTACTGGGGCCCGATCGAGCGCGACAAGTCCAACGGCGAGCAGGCCGCGGGCGACGGGCGCACGATCACGATCGGCGGCGTCCAGTACGCCAAGGGGCTCGGCATGCACGCGCCCGGTCAGATCCTGTTCTACAACGCCGAGCACTGCAGCTCGCTGACCGCGATGGTGGGCGTCGACGACGAGAAGACGAGCGCCGGCTCGGTCTCCTTCGAGGTCTGGGCCGACTCGCGCAAGGTCGCCGACAGCGGCCTGGTCACGTTCGCCGACGCGGCCAAGCCGATCGACGCGAACATCGGCAACTCCGAGTTCGTCCGGCTCGTCGTCACCGACGGCGGCAACGGGACCGACTCCGACCACGCCGACTGGGCCGACCTGAAGGTCGTGTGCGGCGGGAGCACCTCGGTGGGCGGTGGGGTCGGCGGCACGGTGCCGGCGACGCTCTCGCTCACGCTCGGCGCGCCGGCGAGCTTCGGCGCGTTCACGCCGGGCCTCGACCACACCTACACGGCGGGCACGACCGCGAACGTCATCTCCACGGCCGGCGACGCGACGCTCGGCGTCTCCGGGCCGGCGCACCTGACCAACGGCGCGTTCTCGCTGCCGGACGCGCTGCAGGTGAGCATGAGCCCGGCCTCATGGACCGGGCCCGTGTCCAACGCGGCGGTCGCGATCGCGTTCAGCCAGCACATCGGCGCCAACGACGCGCTGAGGACAGGGTCGTACTCCACGACCCTGACCTTCACGCTGTCGACGACTACGCCATAGGAAGCGACATACCGAGCGGCTTCGGGGGCCCGGCCTGGACCACGTCCAGGACGGGCAGCTCGAAGGGCTTGGCCGGTGCGAGGGCGATCAGCCCTCGCGCCGCGTGCGCGATCGCCTGAGCCGCCGGGTCGTCCGGGTCGACCGCCACGAGCGGGACGCCCGCGTCGGCCTGGGCGCGCAGCGGCATCGTGATCGGCACCTGCGCGAGCAGCGGCACCTCGAGCTCGTCCGCCAGCCGCCGGCCGCCGCCTTCGCCGAAGATCGGGTAGCGCTGGCCGTCCGGCGTCGTGAAGCCGGACATGTTCTCGATCACGCCGCAGATGTCGAGATTGACCTTGTCGGCCATCTGCGCGGAGCGGCGCGCAACCTTCTGCGCGGCGTCCTGCGGCGTCGTGACGATCAGGAACGTCGCCTGCGGCAGCAGTTGCGCGAGCGTCATCGAGACGTCGCCGGTGCCGGGGGGCAGGTCGATCAGCAGGTAGTCGAGCTCGCCCCACGCCACGTCCTCGAGGAACTGCGTCAGCGCCTTGTGCAGCATCGGCCCGCGCCACACGACCGCCTCGTCCTCCTTGAGGAAGAAGCCGATCGAGATGACCTTCAGCCCATGCGACTCGAGCGGCAGGATCTTGCGCTCGGAGGAGACCTGCGGGCGCTGGCCGCCGAGGCCGAGCATGCGCGGGATCGAGTAGCCCCACACGTCGGCATCGAGCACGCCGACGGTCTTGCCCTCGGCCAGCAGCGCGGCGGCGAGGTTGACGGTCAGCGACGACTTGCCCACGCCGCCCTTGCCGGAGCCGACGCAGACGATGTTGGAGACCTGGGCCAGCGCGCCCTCGGGAAGGCCGGTGGGGCGGCCGAGCGTCTTCTTGAGCCCTTCCTTCTCCTGCGGGCTCAGGACGTCGAAGCCGACGTTGGCGTGCGTGACGCCCTCGACGCCGCGCACCGCGGCGGCGACGCCGGTCTGGAAATGCGACTTGATCGGGCAGCCGGGGGTCGTCAGGGAGACCGTGACGTCCACGACTCCCATTTCGGAGATGTCGATGGAGCGGACCATCCCGAGCTCCACGATGTTGCGGTGGAGCTCCGGATCGATGACGACCTTCAGCGCCTCGAGGATCTGCTCTCTCGTGGGCATGCCGCCATTCTGGCACGACCGCTATGCGGGCACGGCGGCACGGCGGCGTTCGGCGAGCTTGGAGAGCATCGCCCACCGCCGTGCCGTCAGCCACTCCGGCTCGAGGCCGAGCGTCGCGGCGATCTCATCGTCGCCCACGCCGTGGGCGAGCATGCCCAGGATGGGCAGGTCGTCGGGCTCCAGCTTGGCGCCGGCATCGCGCAGGGCCTGGCCGTCGAGGCCGAGCCGCGCACCGCCCGCTCCGGCGTTCCGCAGCACCGCCACCAGCATCCGCGGCGCCGTCGCCTTCGGCACCACCGCGCTCGCCCCCGCGATCGCGGCGCGAACCGCCATCGCATCGTCGGCGAACGCCGAGTAGACGACCACGTGTGGCGGCGACGGGAGGGATTTCGTGCGCAGACACAGCGACAGGCCGTCGTCGTCGGGCAGGTGGTGGTCCAGCAGGGCGACCGCGGGCCGCAGGTCGGCGATCGCCTCGAAGCCTTCGCGCGCCGTCGCCGCGGTGGCGACGACGCGGAGGTCCGCCTCGTCCTCCAGCAGGCCGCGCAGTCCTGCGCGAACGGCGGGATGATCGTCGACGAGCACCAGGTCCATGCCACAGAGGTTGGCGCCGCGGAGCCCGTCGCACCATCCGGCGGGCCCCGTATCTCGGCGCGGGGAGACCCCTACGGCTCGACGAGCCCGCGGCGGATCGCGTAGCGCACGAGCTCCACGCGGTCGCGCATGCCGAGCTTGGCGAGGATGTTCGTGCGGTGGCGCTCGACGGTCTTCTCGCTGAGCACGAGCTCGGCCGCGATCTCGCGCGTCGTGCGCGCCTCGGCGACGAGCTTGACGATCTCGGTCTCGCGCGGCGTCAGCGGGTCGTCGGTGGTCTCGCCGCGGCGGGCGCGCTCGACGAAGTCCTTCATCAGCGCCCGCACGGCGCCGGGGTACAGGAACGGCTCGCCGCGCATCGTGGCGCGGCAGGCCTCGACGAGGTCGCGGTCGGCGACGCTCTTGAGCACGTAGCCGGACGCGCCGGACCGCAGCGCCTCGAACAGGTACTGCTCGTTGTCGTGCATCGAGAGGATCAGCACGCGCAGGTCCGAGCGCCGCGTCGTCAGCTCGCGCGCGGCCTGCAGCCCGGTCATGCGCGGCATCGAGACGTCGAGCACGGCCAGCTCGACGTCCTCGCGCATCCCGAGCTGGACCGCCTCGGCGCCGTCGCCGGCCTCGGCGACGACCGTCAGGTCGGGCTCGCCCTCGAGCACGAGGCGCAGGCCGCGGCGGACGACGGCGTGGTCGTCGGCGAGCAGGATCCGGGTCATGGCAGCTCCAGGGTGACGCGTGTGCCGCCCAGCGGACTCGGGATCAGGCGCAGCACGGCGCCGATCAGCACCGCGCGCTCGCGCATCCCGAGGATCCCGCCGCCCTCGGAGCCCTCCGGCAGGCCGCACCCGTCGTCGTCGATCTCCAGCCGCCGGCGCTCGAGCCGCACCTCGGCCCGCTGCGCGCCCGCGTGGCGCGCGACGTTGGTGAGCGCCTCCTGGGCGACGCGGTAGACGACCAGCTCGGCCTGCTCGTCGAACTCGAGGCCGGTTTGCACGTGCACGTCCACGTGCAGGCCCGCCTGCTCGGCGACGCGCTCGCCGAGCACGCGCAGCGCGCTCGCCAGCCCGAGGTCGTCGAGCGCCTCCGGACGCAGCCGGCGGGCGATCCGGCGCACCTCCTCGAGGCTGTCGCGCGCCGTCTCCTGCGCCTCCAGCACGTCCTCGCGCGCCTCGTCGGGCACGTGCCGGGCGGCGCGGCCGAGCTGCAGCACGACGCCGGTCAGGGTCTGCCCGATGCCGTCGTGGAGCTCCTGCGCGACGCGCAGCCGCTCGCCCTCCTGCGCCTCCAGCGCGCGGCCGACGCTGTCGCGCCGCTCGGCCTCGAGGCGGTCGAGCATCTCGTTGAACGCGGCCGCCAGCTCCGCCGTCTCCGACGCGCCGCCGCCGACCGACACGCGCGGGCCGGGATCGAGTGGGTCGATCCGCCGCGCGAACGCCGTCAGCTGGCGCAGCGGCGCGAACGCCCGGCGCAGCAGCCACAGGTTCAGCGCGAGCATCAAGGTCAGGCCGCCGGCGAAGATCGCCAGCTCGCGCACCGCGACGTTGGACCCGCGCGGGGAGAAGATCAGGGCGGTGATGATGCAGGCGGCCGCGAGCACGGCGGCGTTGCCGATCGCGATGCGCCAGAAGAGCGCGGGGCGCGGAGCGTTCACTTGCGCATCTTGATGCAGGTTCCCACCGGCACGCCGACCACGAGCGTGCTCGGGGGGGTCTGGCCACGTACACGCCGCCAGTGATGCGGTCCGCACGTGCCGGTGGGCCCTACGTCCATGTCGCACCGGGGATTATGAGCGGTCGCTGAGCTCGTGCAATAGGGGGCACCACGTATCTGTCCGTGGGGAGACCCCATTAAGCACCGACGCCGCGCCCCGAAGGGCACGGCGACGGCTGAGGGAGGAGAGGGTGCTGCACCCATCCGGCCATGTATGAGGGCCGGATCGGTCCCGCCGACGAGATATATGGGTCGGCAGGCGTACCCGCGACGCCGCCTCTCCGGCCGGCCCGCGGGGGAAGTTCATGGCTTACGCCAGCGCGGTGACGCGCTCCTTGGCGACGCTGCCGACGCGCTCGGCGACGGCGACGCCGGTCTGGACGACGCCCTCGACGCGGCCGGAGACGCCGGCGAGGCGCTCGGTCACGATGTTGTTGCGACGCGAGGCGTCGCGCTCGACAGCGTCGACCTGGCGCGCAACCACGGAGCGGTTGCGGCGCATGACGCGCTCCACGCGCGTGCGCGCCTTCTTGACGTCGCGCTCGAGCTGGTTGCGCGCGGTCGTGCCGCGGCGCTCGAAGCGGCCCTCGAGCTGCTTCAGGCGGCGCTCGGCCGACTTGCGCGAGCCGTAGGTGTCGACCAGCGACGTGGCGGCGCCGACGACGCGGTCACGCGCCTCGAGCGTCGCGCCGACGTACACGAGCGCGGCGCGCTCGGCGACCGAGCGGCCCTCGCGCGCCGTCGCGCGGGCGGCGTTGGCGTTGGCCGACGCGGCGCTGCGCGTCTGGCGCTGCGCGGTGGTGCGCGCGCGACGAGCGGCCGTCTTCTTGTTGGCGACCTTCGCGGAGGCCGGCTTGCGCGCCGGAGTGCGGCGGGCGGCGGGCTTGCTGGTCGTCGTAGGAGTGGAAGTGGTTGTGGTTGTGGTGTTCGTCTCGGCCATTGGTGTTCCCCCTTGGAAGTCTTGGCTCTGTTCGATCGACAAATTCCATCGAACATATGTACGTACACCCGAGCCTGGACGCTGTTACAGCGGGGTGCCGACTTTGTAGCAGTTACCCTGGAGAGGCCGCGTGAACACGCGGTAAAGAAGAGAAAAGTTTGTGCGGATCCGAACGCAGGTTCTTATGCCCGCAGCGCCTTGGGCTTCGTGCGCCGCAGCCAGCTCGCGGGATCGTCGAGCTCCTGCATCGTGGGCATCGAGTCGGGGCCGTCCCAGACCCGGTTGAGCCCCTCGATCCCAGCGCGCGCGACGACGCCGTCGCAGAACGCCTTGCCCTGCTCGTACTGGCGCATCTTGAGATCCATGCCGATCAGGCGCTCGAGCACCTTCAGCAGGCCCGAGCGGTCGCGCCGGCGGCGCTGCAGCGCCGTGCGCAGCGACGGGAGGTCGTCGAGCACGTCCGCGCCGACCGCGTCCATCACGTGCTCGGCGTAGCCCTCGAGCACGGCCATGAAGGCCTGCACGCGGTCCAGCTGCGCGCGCCGCTGGGGGCCCACCACGATCGTGGCGAGGCCGTCCTCGCGCGCCTGCTCGAACAGGCGGCGCAGGTCGGCGACGTCGGGGAGCCGCAGCAGCGCGCGGGGATCGACCTGCAGCGCGCCAAGCAGCTCGGTCACGGTCTCGGCGAGGTGCGGGCGCAGCCACGGCACGCCGCCGAACTGCAGCGCGTGCGTCGTCTCGTGCAGCGCGACCCAGCGCAGCAGCTGATCGGGGTCGGCGTCGAGCGTGTCGGCCGCGTGCGCCAGGTTGGGCGCCACGAACAGCAGCCGCGCCGGCGCGGCGGGATCGAGTACGGGGAAGTCGTACTGGCCGAGCACGCGCCCGGCGAGGAAGCCCGAGACGGCGCCGGCCTCGATCGCCAGCAGACCGCCGGCGACGACGCCGAGTGGGCCGAGGCCGCCGGCCATCCGCGCCGCGGCGGGCTCCAGGACGGTCTCGAGCGACTTCAGGTTGGCCTCGATCCAGCCCTGGCGGTGCAGCGCCTCAGGCGCCGGCACCGGCTCGGCGGCCACGAGGCCGGTGTACGCGGAGACGAGGCGCTCGCTCTCGGCGGCGGGCTCCTCGACGGCCTCGAACGGCTCAGGATCGCCGGCGGGCTGCAGGCCGGCGATGCCGCGCGCGACGGTCCCGGCGAGGTTCCAATCGATCACCTATCCAGCATGGCAGGGCGCGGTGGTCGGGGACGGGGCTCGGCGCATCGCCGGTGGATGCCGGGCCGCGTGTGCCACTGCCTCGGCCTGCGGCCTTATCACCGCTTCGCTCGCACGGCAGGCGCTCGCATACTGGTGGTACGTGGGTGCCTGCCGGGTGCCGGCAGACGCGCAGCTGTGGCGAGCCCCCGGGCGAGCCAGGGCGTTACCGGCGCCGCCGGAATGCGGCGAGGCCCTGGTCCGCGACCACTTACACGGGCCAGACGGGCAGCGTCGCCGCGGCGGCGAGCCCGTCGGGGGTGCGCGCGGCGACCACCGGCGAGTGCGGCACGAGGTCCAGCGGCGCCGACAGGGGGTCGTCGTAGGCCACGAACGAGACGAGCCCGCCGGCCTCGCGCACGATCAGCTGCGCGGCGGCGGCGTCGACGGCGCGGCAGCGCTTGAGCGAGGCCATCGCGTCGAAGCGCGCGGCGGCGACCTGGCAGAGCGAGACGGCGATCGCGCCGATCGCGCGCATCCGGTGGGCGGTCTCGGCGAGCGCGTCGGCGGACTGCATCACCCAGCGCGGATCGGCGGACTCGACGCCGATCACCTCGAGCTTGCCGTCGCGCGTGCGCCGCTCCCCCACCGACGGGTCGAGCTTGACGCCGTCGAGCTGGGCGCCGCGGCCGCGCCACGCGACCCATTCCTCGCGCGGACCGAAGTCCTGCACGAATCCGAACACCACGTCCGCCATGGTGTCCCCATGCGCGACGGCGAGCGAGAGCGCGAAGTGCGGCAGGCCGCGCTTGGCGTTCGTGGAGCCGTCGATCGGGTCGATCACGACCAGCGTCTCGGTCGAGCCGAAGTCGACCACCCCGCGCTCCTCGCTGACCGCCGTGAAGCGCGCGCCCGCGGCGTGCAGCGCGTCGAGCTCGGCGAACACGAAGTCCTCGGCCGCCTGATCGATCAGCAGCGTGCGGTCGCCGCCCTCGCCGCGCGTGCCGGTCTCGCGCACGCGCTCGGCGATCGTGGGGCGCTCGCCCAGCATCCCGCGGATCGCGATCACCGAACGGCGGCAGGCCCCGAGCCAGTCGGCGGCGTCGGGGTCGATGGGCGCGGCCATGCGCGGCTTATCCTACGGACGTGCCTGCCGTGCTGACCTCCGCCCAGCGCGAGGCCGTCGAGCACGCCGGCGGCCCGCTGCTCGTCCTCGGCGGCGCGGGCACGGGCAAGACGACGGCGCTCGTCGAGCGCTTCGCCCACCTGTCCGAGGCGGGGCGCCCCGAGGCCGTGCTCGCGCTCACGTACGAAGGTGGCGCGGACGCGCTGCGCGAGCGGATCGAGGACCGGCTCGCGACCGCCTACGAGGAGCTGTCGGTGACGACGTTCGGCGGGCTCTGCGCGCGGCTGCTGGGCGACGAGGCGCTGGAGGCCGGGATCGACCCGTTCGCGACGCCGGTTGCCGCCGCCGACCGGCTCGCGATGCTGCTCGAGCGGATCGACGACCTGCCGCTGCGCCACCACGACCTGCGCGGCAACCCGAGCGCAACGCTCGGCGCGATCGTGCTGCGGATCGACCGGCTCAAGGACGAGCTGATCTCCGCCGCCGACTACGCCGCCTGGGCGCAGACGCTGCCCGACGACGCCCGCGGCGCGCGCGAGCGCGAGTTCGCCGAGCTGTACGCGCGCCACGACGCGCTGCTGGAGGCGGCGGGGATGCTCGACCTCGGCGACCTCGTGCTGCACTCGTTCCGGCTGCTGCGCTCCAAGCCGCACGTGCGCGCGCGGCTCGCGCAGCGCTACCGGCACGTGCTCGTCGACGAGCTGCAGGACACGAGCTTCGCCCAGGGCCTGCTGCTGCGGCTGCTGGTGAGCGAGCACGGCGGCATCAGCGCGTTCGCCGACGACGACCAGGCGATCCACCGCTTCCGCGGCGCCGCGACGAAGAACGTGCGCGACTTCCGCACCGAGTGGCCGCTCGCGACGATCGTGCGGCTCGACGTGTCGCTCCGCTCGGGCGCGCGGATCCTGACGGCGGCGCGGGCCGTGGTGGAGCCGATCGAGGACCGGCTGGAGAAGCTGCTCGACCCGCGCGACGGCGCTCCGGCCGGCGAGGTCGCGTTCTGGCGCTGCGCGTCGGACCGCGCGCAGGCGCAGGCGGTCGCCGCCGACGTCGAGCGGCTGATCTCGCGCGAGGACGTCGCGCCGGAGGACGTGTGCGTGCTCGTGCGCTCGGTGCGGGCGGAGGGCCAGGAGGTCGCCGTCGCGTTCGAGGAGCGCGCCGTGCCCTACCACCTGTCCGGCGCGGCGGCGTTCTTCCAGCGCGCCGAGGTGCGCGACCTGCTGGCGTGGCTGCGGCTGCTCGTCGACCCGGGCGACGCGGGCGCCGTCGTGCGCGCGCTGGCGCGGCCGCCGGTCGAGCTGCGCTCGATCGACCTCGCGCGCGTCACGCAGATCGCCCGCCGGCGCAAGCTCGACATGGTCGCGGCGCTGTCGGCGGCGCTGGAGTCGCCGCAGATCCCGCCCGAGGCGCGCGAGCGGATCGTCGCGTTCCTGAAGCTCTACCGCAGCGCGGCGGCGGCGCTGGACTCCTCGCGCCCCGACCTCTACGTGCACCGGCTGATCGAGCGGCTCGGGCTGCGCCGGCAGCTCCTCTTCGCGGCCTCGACCGAGGTCGTCGAGCGGCTGCGCAACCTGGCGCGCTTCGCCGAGCTCGCCGCCGCCTACGTGCGCCGGGCGCCGCAGGCGACGGCGCGCGAGTTCGCGCGCTCGATCGCCGCCGTGGCCGACGCCGGGCTGCGCGAGGAGGAGGCCGAGCGGCCGGAGGGCGCCCGCGGCGTGCGCGTGATGACGATGCACGACGCCAAGGGGCTGGAGTTCGACCACGTCTACGTGCTCGGCGTGATGTCGGCGCGGATGCCCGGCCCGCGCCGGCAGGTGCTCGAGCCCATCCCGGACGCGCTGATCAAGGAGACCGTGCCGTCGCTGTCGCGCGTCGCGCACGCCGGCGAGATGCGGCGGCTGCTGCACGTCGCGATGACGCGCGCGCGCAAGCGGCTGATCCTCGCCTACCCGGAGCGCACGGATCGCGGTGCGGCGCAGCCGCCGTCGCCGTTCGTCGAGGAGGCGCGCGCGGCGCTGGAGGGCGAGTGGGAGGCACGCGAGGAGGAGCTGTTCGGGCCCGCCGAGACGCTGCAGTCGACGTTCCGGATCCTGCGCGACGAGCTGCTGACGACCGTCGCGCAGGTGGGCGGGCGGCTCGGCGAGCTTCGCTTCGACACCGACCTCGACGTCTCGCACGCCGTCGTGCGCTACCTCGAGCTGCTCAAGCTGGCCGCGCTGCTGGAGCGCACGCGCGGCGGCGAGCAGTCGGTCGCCGAGGTCCTGCCCGAGGTCAACGCGCGGCTGCTGGCGTCGGCCACCTCCGAGCAGCGCGAGATCTTCGAGACATCGGCGCTGGACGACTACCTGCAGGACGCCGAGCGCGACGAGCGGCTGCGCTCCAAGGCGGTCGCGGCGCGGTCGGAGCCGTCGCTGGAGACGTTCCTGCCGCGCCGCGGCGACGGGCTGGTGCTGAGCGCGACCGACATCGAGACCTACCGCACGTGCCCGCTGAAGTACAAGTTCGCGCGCGTATTTCGCATACCGAGTGAACCGACGATCAATCAGCGTTTCGGCATCCTCGTGCACCAGGTGCTCGAGCGCTGGCACGGCGAGCAGAGCGGCCTGCCGGAGCTGCTCGGCCTGCTCGAGGCCGGCTGGCGCCGCGGCGGCTTCGGCGACTCCGAGGAGGAGCGCCAGTTCCGCGCCAAGGCGACCTCCGCGCTCGTGCGCTACCACGACCGCTTCCGCGACGAGGACGGCGAGCCCGTCTGGTTCGAGAAGGCGTTCTCGTTCCGGATGGGCCCGCACTGGCTGCGCGGGCGCGTCGACCGCGTGGACCGGCTCCCGGACGGCGGCTACGAGCTGATCGACTACAAGACCGGCCGGCCGAAGACGCCGGCCCAGCTGCGCGAGGACGTCCAGCTGTCGCTGTACGCCGTCGGCGCGCGCGAGTCGTGGCAGCTCGACGCCGCCAGCCAGGCCTACTACTACGTGCTCGACGACGAGAAGGTGCCCGTCGAGCGCTCCGACGAGGACCGCGACTGGATCACGGAGACCGTCTTCACGGTCGCCGACGGCATCCTCGGCCAGGGCTTCGAGCCGACGCCGTCATGGTCGGCGTGCTCGATGTGCGACTACCGGATCGCCTGCCCGGCAGCGGAGCGCTAGTCCTCGCCGCGCTGCCGCAGGAACCGCTGGAACTCTCGCGCCAGGACGTCCCCGGACGGCAGCGTGCCCGGGTCCGGGCGGGCGTTCTCCTCGTCGGCGGCGCGCTCGAGGCGCTCGACGAAGGCCTGGACGTCGGGGTCGAGCTCGACCGCGCGCGAGACCTGGCGCTCGTAGTCGCCGGCGGCGTCCTCGAGCTCGGTCGCGTCGACGGTCACGCCGACGAGCGACTCGAGCCGGCGCAGCAGCGCCAGCGCGCCCTTCGGGTTCGGCGCGACGGCGACGTAGTGCGGCACCGCGGCCCACAGCGAGGCGGACGGGAGCCCGGCGTCGGCGCAGGCGGCGTGCAGCACGCCGATGATGCCGGTCGGCCCCTCGTAGGTCGGCGCCTGCAGCGACAGCCGCTGGATCAGCGCGGGATCGGTCGCGTGCGCGGTGACCGAGACGGGGCGGGAATGCGGGACGTCGGCCAGCAGCGCGCCGAGCAGGACGACCATCTGGACGCCGAGCGCCTCGGCGAGGTCCACGACGGTCTTGGAGAACGTGCGCCAGCGCATCGCCGGCTCCGGGCCGGACAGCAGCACGAGGTCGCGCGGGGCGCGCGGGACGCGGGCGGCGTGGACCTCGAACTCGGGCCACTCGATCATGCGCGAGACGCCGTCGACCAGCCGGACCATCGGCCGCGTCGACTGGAAGTCGACGAACTCCTCCGGGTCGATCACCGCGAACGGCTCCGCACCGAGGCTGCCGGCGATGAACGTCAGCGCGGACGTCGCGGACTCGCCGGCGTCGTTCCAGCCCTTGAACGCACAGACGAGCGCCGGGGCTCGAAGCCCGTCGGGACGGCTATCCCAGCGGAGCGGCTGCATGACCACCACCGTACCGCGTCCGCTCGGTGCCCCATATTGGTGCCCGTGCCGGAGCCCGCCCCCACGATCGCGTCGCTGCGCGCCGGCGATGCCGTGGACGCCATCTTCGCCTGCTCGCGCAAGGACCGCCTGCAGGCGCGCTCCGGCGCGCCGTACCTGGCGCTCGAGCTGCGCGACCGGACCGGCGCGATGGCGGCGCGCGCGTTCCGCGACGCCGACCTGCTGGCCGGGCGCTTCGACCGCGGCGACCTTGTACACGTGACAGGCCGGGTCGAGCGCTTCCGCGACGAGCTGCAGATCGAGGTGCGCGCGATCGCGCGCACGGAAGCGGCCGACCCGGCGGCGTTCCTGCCGGTCGCCTACCGCGACGTGGAGGAGCTCGACGGCTTCCTCGAGCACCTCGCGCGCGAGGTCCACGACCCCGGCTACCGCGGGCTGCTGGAGCGGCTGCTCGGCGACGCCGCGCTGCGCGCCGAATGGCGCCGCGCGCCCTGCACGCGCGCCGGCCATCACGCCTACCTCGGCGGCCTGCTCGAGCACTCGGTCGCGGTGGGCACGCTGGCGCTCGAGGTCGCCCAGCTGCACGTGCGTCTGAATCCGGACCTGCTGCTGTGCGCCGCGCTCGTGCACGACCTCGGCAAGACGCGCGAGTTCACCTACGGCGCGGAGATCGGGCTCTCCGAGGCCGGCCGGCTCGTCGGCCACGTCCAGCTCGGGATCGAGCTGCTGGGCGAGTACGCGGTGCCTGACGACCGGCGCCTGGACCTGTTCCACTGCGTGCTCACCCACCACGGCCCGGAGGCCGCGCCGGGCCGGCGGTTCGCCTCGGCCGAGGCGCTCGCGCTCTACCGCATCAACGCGCTCGACGCGAGCGTCAAGGGCGCACTCGAGCACGGACTGCCGTAGCACGACGTGCAACTGCTAGGTTGCGCTTCATGCGCATCCTGATCCTGGGCGGCACGATCTTCCTCGGCCGCCACGTCGCCGCCGAGGCGCTCGCCCGCGGGCACGCGCTGACGCTCTACACGCGCGGGCTGCATGGGGCGGACCTCTTCCCCGAGGCCGAGCACGTGCGCGGCGACCGCGCCGACCTCGCGCCGCTGGCCGGGCGCTCGTGGGACGCGATCGTCGACACGTCCGGCTACGACAGTGCCCACGTCGCCGCGTCCGCGCGGCTCGACGCCGGCCACTACGTGTTCGTCTCCAGCTGCAACGCCTACCCGGACTGGCCCGACCGGCCGGTCGACGAGGACTCGCCCGCGTGGCTCGAGGGCGACGACTACGGCCAGCAGAAGGCGGCGAGCGAGCGCGCCGCCGAGGCGGCGATGCCCG
The DNA here is from genome assembly GCA_963736505.1 of uncultured Solirubrobacteraceae bacterium. Classification (GTDB taxonomy): domain Bacteria; phylum Actinomycetota; class Thermoleophilia; order Solirubrobacterales; family Solirubrobacteraceae; genus Solirubrobacter. The sequence goes on along the minus strand of CAVTOZ010000007.1, from coordinate 369,825 downwards.
GCCGGGTGGCGAGCGTGCGCGCGGGCTTGCTCGTCGGCCCGCACGACAACGTCTTCCGGCTGCCGTGGTGGCTCGCGCGGATCGCCCGCGGCGGCGCGTTCCCCGCGCCCGGCGATCCCGCGCGCACGCTGCAGCTGATCGACGCGCGCGACCTCGCCGCGTGGATGCTCGACCTCGCCGAGCGGGGCGTCGCCGGCACGTTCAACGGCACCGCGCCGATCGGCCAGACGACGTTCGGCGAGATCCTCGCGGGCGGCGAGCCACGCTGGATCGCCGACGACGCGCTGGAATCGGCCGGCGTGGAGCCGTGGACGGAGCTGCCGCTGTGGCTGCCGCCGCGCTTCGCCGGCACCTGGAACGTCGGCACCGAGCGCGCCCAGGCCGCCGGCCTGCGCTGCCGGCCGGTCGCCGAGACGCTCGCCGACACCGCCGCGTGGCTGCGCGGCGATCCGCAGCTGCCGGACTGGCGCGCGGAGCACCGCCCCGCGCCCATGTCCGGCGAGCGCGAGGCGGAGCTGCTCGCGCTCGCCTCCAAGAATCCGCGAAGCGATTCTTAAGCGACCCTCGGCGCCGGCGAAGCCGGCTGCCAGGGTCGCCTAGAAGGCGCCCGTCCCGTTCGGGGTGCCGAGGCCGGTCGGCCCGTCGTAGCCGGGGCCGGCCGTGCACAGGTACGCGACCGAACACGCGCCGTTGGAGCCCGAGGTCACGTCCCACAGCGCGCCGGCGTTCGAGTACGGCGTGCTCGGCGCGCTCCCTCCGCCCTGCGCGTACGCGCCGGCGACGATCGGCGCTGACGCGCTCGTGCCGCCGAACACCATCCAGCCGCTCGCGCCCTGGTAGCGCGTCGAGTCGTAGACGGCGACGCCGGTGGCCGGGTCGGCGACGGCCGACACGTCGGCGATGGTGCGCCGCGCGCAGCCCGTGTCGTGCTGCCACGACGGCTTGGCGATGTACGCCGAGCAGCCGGAGCCGGCGCCCGACCACGCGGACTCGCTCCAGCCGCGCGTCCCGCCGCCGCGCGTCAGCGACGTGCCGCCGACGGCGGTCACGTACTGCGATGCGGCCGGGAACTCGACGCCGTAGCCGGCGTCGCCCGAGGACACGGTGACGGCGATGCCCGGGTGGTTGTAGTGGCCGTTGTAGGTCGCCGTCGACTCACCCGAGAACTCCGACCCGCCGTAGGAGTTCGAGATCGCGCTCGCGCCGAGCGCGGCCGCCTCGTCGACGGCGCGGGACAGGTTGGTGAACGCGCTCGACGTCGCCTCCACGAGCAGGATGTGGCACCCGGCACACGTGGCCGAGGCCATGTCCAGGTCGAGCGAGATCTCCTGCGCCCAGCCGCCGTCGACCGGCGGCGGCGTGCTGCCGCCGGTCTGGTTGACCTTGCGGAAGCAGCCGTTGGCGGTGGTGCACGCCGGCAGCCCGTACGTGCTGCGGTACGTCGCCAGATCCGCCTCGGCCGTCGGGTCGTCGTACGCGTCGACGATCGCGATCGTCCTGCCCGCCCCTCCCGTGGCGGACAGCCCGTACGCGCTCTGCAGGTCGGCCGCGCCGTACCCGCTCGGCACCGCCGCGGCGCGCGGCTTCGCCGACCCGGGCGCCGTGGTGACCACCTCGGCCAGACATGCCGCATGCAGCGGCTCCGGATCCCCGCAGACCCGGTGTGACGCCGCGCTCGCCGAAGCGGGCAGCACCAGTAGCGCCGCGGCACCCACCGCGGCGGCGTACTTGCGATGACGCAAGTTGCCTCCCTTCCCCCCTGCCAGGGGTCTAGACCCGCGGCAAGGTAAGGAGGCCCCGACCGGAAATCATGAGAAGGCTCTCATCTGGTCACAACCGTGTCCTCGACCGCGAGGCGGCGCGCCCGCCGGCGCGGCGCGCGGACCTGGATCTCGCGCGCGACGACGTAGGAGCCGACCACGGCGAGCAGCGCGGCGAGCTGGCACGCGAGCCCCTCCCACGTGGCATAGAGGCCGAGCCAGCTGTTGGCCCAGATCGGCACCGTGAACGAGGCCGGCGTGGTCGGCAGCCAGCCGAGCCCCTGCAGCACGTGCGCGGTCGCGCCGGTCATGACGGCGAGCACGAGCGCGATCAGCGCGCCGGTCGCGATCAGCATCTTCTTGTACGGCAGCTTGCGCTGGAAGTAGAACGTGGCGAGCCCGACCGCGAGCGTCCCGGCCAGGCCGATCCCGGCGCCGAGCACGCAGGCGCTCGTGCCGGCGCTGACCTGCAGGTTCTGGATGAACAGGACCGTCTCGAAGCCCTCGCGGTAGACGCTCGTGAGCCCGAGGATCGCGAGCCCGGCGGCCTGCCCGGAGACGAAGCCGAGCCGGTCGAGCCGCTCGAGCGACTTCCGCCGCCGGTTGAAGCGGGCGATCCACTGGCTCCAGTAGACCTTGTGGAAGAACCAGTTCGTGACCACCAGCAGGACCGCGATCGCCAGCAGGCCGGTGATCGCCTCCAGCCGCAGGCCGCCGGTCCCGAGCTGGGAGATCAGCAGCTGCACGATCGCCCACGTGATCGCCGTGGCGCCGACCCCGGCCAGCCCGCCGATCAGCACGGGGCGCCGCAGCGCGCGCCGCGCGCCGACGAACGAGGCCGTGATCGCGGCGAGGATCAGGACCGCCTCCAGCCCCTCGCGGAAGACGAGGATCGCCGCGTCGGTCACGACCGTGCCGCGGCTCACCTGCACGTCGCCGAGCTCCTGCTCGGCGATCGACAGGCGCGAGCGGACCGCCGCGGTCGCGGGCTGCGCGCCGCGGTCGAGCGATGTGAGCATCGCCCACAGCGCGGAATCGAGCGCGTTGTCGCTCAGCCGCGAGCGGATGCCGGACGTGAGCGCGTAGGCGCCGAGCGCGGCGGCGATCCGCGTGCGGCGGTCCGTCGCGTGATCGACGGCGGAGAGCTTGGCGCGCACGGCGTCGTACGGCCGCGCCGGCGCCGCCGGGGCGGGAGGCGCGAGCCGCGCGACGTCGCCGGCCAGCGGCCACGGGCGCAGCTGGTTGCGCGTCTGCGCGACCGTGCCGGCCAGCTTGCGATAGGCCGGATTCACCTCCGCCATCAGCCGCGTCTCGGTCCGCAGCCGCGCCGCCAGCGTCGCGTCGTGCGAGATCGCGGCCTGGCGGTACTGCGACGCGAGGTCGTCGGCGCGCGCCGTGCTCGCGAACGCGCCGACCAGCACCAGCGCGAGCAGCAGTGCCCGCATCAGGCGTCGAGCGAGTCCGAGATCTCGGCGACCGGCTTGGCGAGCGCCTCGACGAGGACGCTCAGCTGCTTGCGCTCGGCGTCGCCGACCGTGTCATAGCTTGGGAACGTGCCGTCGTGACCCAGCGTCGCAAGCTCCTTCTGGACCGCGTCGAAGCGGGTCGAGATGTCCGCTTCGAGCCGCGGATCCTTGACCTTCAGCGCCGGCGCGAGCAGCCCGAACGTCGTCTGCGAGCCGTTGACGTTGGCGAGGAAGTCCGACAGGTAGCCGGTGACGGCAGCCTGCAGGCGCGGGTCGGTCGTGCCCGCGACCGCCTCGCCGCCGACCGTGAGCACGCCCGTGGCCGACGACGTCCCGCCAGGGCAGCTGAGCGTGTACGTGCCGGGCTGCAGCGTCAGCGTGAACGTGCCCGAGAGGCCCGCGACGAGGTTCTCCTTCTCGCCGATGATCCGCTTGCCGTCGAGCAGCTCGAGCTCGCTCACGCGGCCGGTGCCGGCGTTGACGACCCTGAAGGTGGTCCGGCCCGCGTCGAGCTTCAGCGTCGCGGGCGAGCAGCCGGCGTCGGTCAGCTTGAGCTCGACGTTCTTGCCCGCGCTCGCGCCGGAGCCCGTCGAGGCGGCGTCCTTGGCGCCGCAGCCCGCCAGCACGAGGACCAGCAGCAGCACGACGACCGCGGTGCCGGCGGTGTGGCTGAAGCGCGCGCGGCCGCGCAGCGAGAAGCCCGCGGGCCAGAGCACGTAGATGGCCGCCGGGATCAGGTAGGCGAAGTAGCCGACCACCTCGATCACCGTGGGCTGCGGCTGCCAGCCGAGCATGCCGGTCAGCAGCGCCGACGTCCACGAGCCCGGCACCACGAGCCACGTCAGGTCGAACGCCTGGGCCTGGCCGGCGTTCAGCCAGCCGGCCTCGTGCGCGGTGTGCAGCGTCGTCGCGACCAGGCCGGCGGCGACCAGCACCAGCACCACGCCGGTGAAGCGGAAGAAGCGCGAGAGGTTCAGCCGCACGCCGCCGCCGTAGATCAGCACGCCGATCACGACGGCGCAGGCGATGCCGAGCACCGCGCCGGCGCCGGCGGTGCCGGGGTCCTCGGCGTTCTGGAAGACCGCGAGCAGGAACACGACCGTCTCCAGGCCCTCGCGGATGACGGCGAAGAACGCCATCCCCACGAGCGCCGCGGTCGAGCCTGTCGCGAGCGCGGAGCGCGCGTTGTCGCGCAGCTGGCCCGACAGGCCGCGCGCGTGGCGGCGCATCCAGACGACCATGAAGGTCACGATCCCGATCGCGGCGATGCCGATGATCGTCTCCAGCCCCTCCTGCCGGCGCTGGGGCAGCTCCTCGTCGAGCAGCTCCAGCAGCGCGCCCACGGCGACGCAGATGGCGATGGCGGCGGCCACGCCCAGCCACATCGGGCGCAGCGCGTCGCGGCGACCTTCCTGGCGCAGGAACGTCGCGATGATCCCCACGATGAGCGCGGCCTCAACCCCCTCACGCAGGCCGATGACGAAGCTCGGCAACATGGTTAGGCGACCCTAACGGATTCCGACTGCTGTGATATGAATTCGGGGACCCTAACTCATAAAGTTCTCCTTAAGACATGCGCCTCCTTCCGATCCTCGCGGCGGCCGCCGCGCTCGCGCTCGCCGCCTGTGGCGGGAGCGCCGACCCCAAGACCACGCCCACGCCGGCCGCCGCCAAGCAGGCCGATCTGGGCGCCATCAAGGCCTATCTGCTCGCCCACACCGAGCGGCTCAAGGCCAGCACCGCCGGGCTCCAGACGGACGCCGAGGCGTACTACGAGCTGGCCAAGAGCGCGGACTTCGATTACGCGGCGCTGCTGAAGGACAAGCGCGCCGAGGTCGCCGCGGCGGTCGAGAAGCTGCAGAACGACCACGTTCGCGCCAACCCGGACTACGAGGAGATGGAGGGCGTCGTCGCCGGCGTCCCCGAGCTCGCCGACTTCGACGTCATCCTCGACGCCGGCGGGGACAAGTCCGACCCCGAGAACGCGGTGCCGTTCTCGCTCGAGACGCCGGCGGGCCGCAGGTTCGAGCAGCCGGGCAACTTCTTCGCGCTGATCGAGACGAGCGCGTTCGGCACCGAGCCGAGGTTCACCGCCAAGGGCGTCGAGCCCGACCTCGACGGCGACGGCAAGGTCACGTTCCCGGAGGCGCTGCCGGACGCCGACTTCATCGTCGCCGCGGCGCGCGACTTCGCGAAGAACGCCGCCGAGCTCAACGCCGCCGCGGGCAAGTGGGAGCCGACGCTGCAGGACGCGTTCACGGCCGTGGTCGTGATGACGCCGACGATGTCGGAGTACTTCGGCGCCTGGAAGAACTCGCGCTTCATCGCCGGCTCGGGCGCGGACGAGAAGGGCTTCGTCGCCGTCTCGCGGCTGGCCGACATCCGCGACATCCTCGGCGGGATCGTCCTGATCTACGAGAACATCCGGCCGAGCATCGCCAAGGCGGACGCCGCCCAGGCCGCGCAGACCGCCAAGTCGCTCTCGGACCTGCACGCGTTCGCGGCGCGGCTGTTCGACTCCGAGCAGGGCGGCAAGCGCTTCACGGCATCCGACGCCGACACGCTCGGCACCGAGGCGCAGCGCAACGCCGAGGCGATCGCGGGCCAGGTCTCCCAGGCCGCCGGCCGGCTCGGCATCACGCTCGAGGACTAAGTGGCCCCGTCCCGCGGATACCACTGATGCTCGCGGCGCTCGTGATCGCGGCCGCGCTCGTGGCGCCGTGGCAGTCCGCCGACGCCGTGGTGGACCGGCTGTTCGACGGGCAGACCGAGCTGGTGCTGTCGGGGCCGGCCGAGGCGGCCAAGGACGTCGCGCGGGCGCGCGCCGCGTACGCGGGCGAGCTGCGCGAGGGCATGGGCGCGGCGGACGACGACGTGCGCTCGCGGCCTGGCGGACGCCGCGCGGGCGGCGCGCGCCGGCGACGACGCCGGGCTCGCGGCCGCCCGCGGGACGGTGCGCGCGGCGCTGTTCCGCGGCGCCTACGCGAAGACGCTGGCGGCGACCGGGCGCGGCGACGCGGCGACCGCGCGCCGCTGGCTGCTGCTGCGCGAGTACCGGACCGCGACGCGCTTCACGCGTCCGGGGGCGAGCGCGACGCTGGCGCTCGATCAGCTCGCGCGCGGGCGGATCTCGGCCGCGGCCGCGCGCCAGGCGGTCGACAAGGACCTGCTCGACGCCTACCAGGCGCGCCTGCGCGACCTGCTGGCGGACGCGCGCCGGGGGAGCGAGAAGGACCTCCCGGTGCGGACCGCCGAGGCCACGGCCCAGGCGGCCGGCTACTTCGCGATCCTCGCCGCCCGCTACCGGGAGGACCGCGGGGCGGCCGCCGCGCGCGCCGCCTCCGCCGCCTTCGCGGCGGGCGACGTCGACCGCGCCGGCGCGGCGCTGGAAGGCTTCACGGCGGCGCCGTTCACGCCACAGGAGGCGGCGCGGCGCGCGCAGCAGCTGCTGCAGTTCCTCGCGCTCGTGCCCGTCGAGTACGGCCGCGGCGTGAAGGACACGCGCGTCACTCGCGACTTCGAGATCCAGGAGGCGGTCGCGTTCCGCACCGCCGCCGTCGCCGCGCTCGGCGACCTGCGCGACCAGCTCGCCAAGCGCGACGAGCCGCGGACGAAGGCCGCCGAGGCCGCGCTGGCGCGGCTCGGCGAGCTCGTCGAGCACGCCCAGCGGACGAAGGACGGCGTCGCGCCGCACGCCCAGGTGCAGCGGGCCACCGCGCGGGTGCAGAACGCGGTCACCGCCGCGATGCCGAAGGCGTGGACCGAGAAGACCGACGAGTCCGACTACGACCTGATCGCGCTCACGCTCGACCGCATGGAGGCCGCCGCCGGCGCCGGCCAGTACCGCCAGGCCGAGCAGGCGCGGCTGGAGGCGTACGCGTTCTTCGAGTTCGGCCCTGAGCGCCGGCTGCGCTCGTTCGACCAAGGTCTCGCGCTCGACATCGAGGGCCTGATCTGGTTCGGCGGCGCCGGCCAGGACGGGCTCGCGACGCAGATCGCCAAGCGCGCGCCGCGGCGCGCGATCCGCGAGACGCGGCTCGTGCTCGACCGCAAGCTCGGCGACGCGGCGGCGACGCTCGGCGACTCGGCCAACAAGGCGACCGTGGTGACCAACTCGGCGATCATCGTCTTCCGCGAGGGGCTCGAGGGCGTGCTGATCCTCGCCGCCATCACCGCCTCGATGGTCGGGCTGCGCGGGCGCCTGCGCCGGCCCGTGTTCGTGGGCGCGCTCGCCGGGCTGCTCGTGAGCGTGGTGACGTGGGTGCTCGCGCAGACGATCCTGCGCTCGCTCGACCGCTACGGCGAGAAGCTCGAGGCGGTGGTGGGGCTGATCGCCATCGCGGTGCTGCTGCTGATCACGAACTGGTTCTTCCACAAGGTCTACTGGTCGGAGTGGATCGGGAAGTTCCACCGCCAGCGCAAGCGCTTCGAGCGGCTCGGCGGCACCGGCTTCCTCTCCGGCCAGGTGCTCGGGATGTTCGTGCTCGGCCTCACCTCGGTCTACCGCGAGGGCTTCGAGACCGTGCTGTTCCTGCAGTCGCTGCAGCTGTCCGCGGGCACCGCGACGGTGCTGGAGGGCGCCGGCCTCGGCTTCGCGATGACGCTCGCGGTCGCCGGCGTCACGTTCTACTTCCAGCGCAAGCTGCCCTACAAGAAGATGCTCGTCGTCACCGGCGTGTTCATCGGCTTCGTACTCGTCGTGATGGTCGGCCAGACGGCGCGCACGATGCAGGGCACCGGCTGGATCCCGATCCACCCGGTCGACGTCGCGCTGCCGTACTGGAGCGGGCTGTGGTTCGGCGTGTTCCCGACATGGGAGACGCTCGGCGCGCAGGTCGGCGCCGCCGTGTTCGTGATCGGCTCCTACTTCCTCGCGCAGGAGCTGAAGGTCAAGCGCCCGCGCCGGCGCGTGCGCACGCGGGCGCCGCAGACGGTGGACGCGCCTGAACGCGAGCTCGTAAGCCCGTAGGCTCGCGCATGTGGACGACCTCGCGCCCGGGACGACGTTCGCCGGCCATCTGATCAAGGCGGTCGCGGGGCGCGGCGGGATGGGCGTCGTCTACCGCGCGGCGTGGGAGGACCGCGAGGTCGCGCTGAAGGTGCTGACGCGCGAGCTGTCGGCCGATCGCGAGTTCCGGCAGCGGCTGCAGGGCGAGTACCGCGCGGCCGCCTCGATCCGGCACCCGAACGTCGTGCCGGTGTACGGCGCGGGCGCGCACGACGGCTGCCTGTACGTGACGATGCGCTACGTCGACGGCGAGGATCTCGCGCACCTGCTGCCGCTGGCGCCCGCCCGCGCCGCGAAGGTCGTGGCGCAGGTCGCCGACGCGCTCGACGCCGCGCACGCGCTCGGGATCGTCCACCGCGACGTCAAGCCCGCCAACGTGCTCGTCGAAGGCGACGACCACGCGCTCCTTACCGACTTCGGGCTGATGCGCGACCTGCGCGCGACGCAGCGGCTGACGATCGCGGGGAGCTTCGTCGGCAGCTTCGACTACGCCGCCCCCGAGCAGCTGCTCGACGGCGACGTGGACGCGCGCACCGACGTCTACGCGCTCGGCTGCGTGCTCTACCAGGCGCTCAGCGGGACGGTGCCGTACCCGCGCGACTCGGCCGCCGCCACGATGTTCGCCCACATCGAGCAGCCGCCGCCGTCCCTGCCGGGGCCGTTCGAGGACGTGATCCGGCGCGCGACCGCGAAGGCCCCCGCCGAGCGCTTCGCCTCAGCCGGCGAGCTCGGCCGTGCGGCGCTGGACGCGGCGGGCTAGGCGGTTGCGCGGGCGGCGGGCGGGGACCCGCTCGTGGCCCTGGTCGCCGATCGCCAGCGCGAGGCCGCGGCGCGAGACGACCTCCTGGACGTCCTCGGCCGGCAGCGACCCGAGCCGCTCGAGCGTCAGCACGCCCTTGTGGAACGCGACGATCGAGGTCGAGCACGGCAGCTGCCGCGGGTAGGCGCGCCGGACGGCGCGCTCGTTGCGGTGGCCGATCAGCGCGACGCGGTGCTCGCGCCCGAAGTCGCGCTGGATCTCGAGCATCTCGCAGTGCGCGGCGCTGCCGTCGCCGGAGCGGTTGGCGCTCGTGATGTAGAGGATCCGCTCGCCGGTCAGCTCGAGGATCTCGGCGACGAGCGCGTTCGACGGGCAGGCGTCGCCGGGCGAGATCAGCTGCACCGTGCGCACGCCCGCGTCCATCACGGTCAGGTGATCGGGCACCCACGCCGCCGCCGGCCCGCGGAAGCCGATCGGCCCGAGCGCGTGCAGGTCGGCCATCACGGCGGTCACGAGCCGGCGCGAGAGCCCGGGCAGCGCGTGCCAGTCGAACACCGACGTGGCGTACTCGGGCGTCGTCGTCACGCTCCCGACCTGATCCAGCGGGCGCCCCTTGAGGCGGTTCATCCGGCGCATCGTCTCGAGGTCGGGGCGCGCGGCGAGCGCGCAGAAGTTGCCGAAGGCGTAGAACAGCGCGGCCCCGTTCGCGGTCGCCTCGGCGGCGGTGCGGCGATGGGCGAGGTCGGCGATGTCCAGGATGGGCGCGGGCATGGCGGGACTTCTCCCACGCCCGACTTGGCGAAAGCTTGCGTGCGGCTTGGGTCGCTACCGTGCCCGCGGATGCCCGCGCGGCTCGTCCTCGATCCTGACTTCCGCGTCGCCGACGCCGACCCGCGCGTGTTCGGCTCCTTCGTCGAGCACATGGGACGCGCGGTCTACGGCGGGATCTACGACCGCGACGGCGCGCGCGTGCGCGACGACGTGCTGGCGCTCGTGCGCGAGCTCGGCGTGACGATCGTGCGCTACCCGGGCGGCAACTTCGTCTCCGGCTACGACTGGGAGGACGGCGTCGGACCCGCGCGCGAGCCGCGGCTCGACCTCGCGTGGCGCTCGCTGGAGACCAACCGGGTCGGGACGAACGAGTTCCTCGCCTGGGCGGGGCGCGCGGGCGTCGAGCCGATGCTGGCGGTCAACATGGGCACGCGCGGCGTCGACGGCGCGCGCTCGCTCGTCGAGTACTGCAACATCGCGGGCGGGAGCCGCTGGGCCGACCTGCGGCGCGCGCACGGCGTCGAGGACCCGTGGGGCGTGCGCGTCTGGTGCGTCGGCAACGAGATGGACGGCCCGTGGCAGATCGGCGCCAAGGACGCGGTCGCCTACGGGAGGCTCGCCAACGAGGCGGGCAAGGCGATGCGGCTCGTCGACCCGGAGATCGAGCTCGTCGTGAGCGGCAGCTCGAACTCGGCGATGCCGACGTTCGGCGCGTGGGAGGACACGGTGCTCGACCTCGCGTGGGACGTCGCCGACCACCTCTCGCTGCACACGTACTACGACCCCGCCTCGTTCCGCTCGCTGGAGGCCTTCCTCGCCTGCTCGCGCGACCTGGACCGCATGATCGACACCGTCGCCGCCACCGCCGACGCGGTCGCGGGCCGCCGGCGCTCGCGCAAGCGGATCTCGCTCAGCGTGGACGAGTGGAACGTCTGGTATCAGACCGCGAACTCGCACCAGCGCGGCGCCGAGGTCGGCTTCGACGTCGCGCCGGCGATCGCCGAGGACACCTACACGGTCACCGACGCGCTGGTCGTCGGCTGCCTGCTGATCACGCTCCTGCGCCACGCCGACCGCGTGGCGATGGCGTGCATCGCGCAGCTCGTCAACGTGATCCCGCCGATCCGGACGGTGGATGGGGGCCCGGCGTGGCGGCAGACCACTTACTTCCCGTTCGCCCACGCCGCGCGCTGGGGGCACGGGACGGTCCTGCGCGTCGAGGTCGAGGGGCCGACGTACGAGGTGGCCGACGAGGGCGCCGTGCCCGTGCTGGAGGCGACGGCGGTGGCCTCCGCCGACGGCGTGACGCTGTTCGCCGTCAACCGCGGCGAGTCGGAGCTGCCGCTCGAGGCGGTCGTCCGCTCCGGCGCGCGCACGGTCGCCGAGCACCTCGCGCTGGCCGACGAGGACCCGGCGGCCGCGAACACCGCCGAGCACCCTGACCGCGTCGTCCCGCGCACGCTGACCGGCGCGACCGTCGACGGCGAGACGCTCCGGGCCACGCTCCCGCCCCGCTCCTGGAACGTGATCCGGCTCACGTAGCCTTCGCCGCGGAGCGGCCCGGGGCTGGTGCCCCAGCCGGTCTTCAAAACCGGTGAGCCGTCGTAGCCCGGCGGTGGGTAGGTTCGATTCCTGCGCCGCTCCGCTGCATCTCGGCGTGGCCGCGGGGCGCCGGCCGCACCCGGCCGGCGCCCTTGCGTACCCCTACGGCGTCGTCGTCGACAGCGTGAACGTGAGCGTCTTGGAGTAGTTGCCCGTGCGCAGCGCGTCGTTGGCGCCGATGTGCTGCGAGAACCCGATCGCGACCGCGGCGTTGGACACCGGCGCCGTCCAGGTGCTCGGCGCGATGGTCACCTGCAGCGGATCCGGGAGCGAGAACGCCCCGTTGGTGAGGTGGCCCGGGTCGGACACGCTCAGCGTGGCGTCGCCGGCCGTGGAGATCACGTTGGCGGTCGTGCCCGCCGTGTAGGTGTGATCCAGGCCCGGCGTGAACGCGCCGAACGACGCCGGCGCGCCCAGCGTGAGCGCGAGCGTCGCCGGCACCGTGCCGCCGACGCCGCCGTGCACGGACGTCGACGTCGGGATCAGCCCGATCGTGTACGTCGTGGTCGCCGACCCGTCCTCGGACGTCACCGTCACCGTGGCGGTGCCCGGCAGCGACGTCGGCGGCGCGATCGAGACGGTGCCGTTGTCGGCGGCCGTGGCCGCGATCTGCGGCGGGTGCGTCGCGTCGACCGGCACGTTGACGTAGCTCGTCGTCGCCGGATCGAAGCCCGGCACCGTCGCGCCGTTGACCGTCAGGCCGCTGAGGACCGCGTCGGACTTCGGCGGCACGTCGCACGTCAGTGTCGGCGTGGCCCAGTCGCCGTGGTCGTTGCCGTTGCCGTCGCCGGCGTCGCCGACGACCAGGTCGAGCACCTGCGTCCCCGCGATCGGCACGTCGAGCGACGCCGTCGCGGAGGAGCCGGTCAGGCGCGCCGACGTCGCGAGCGTCTTGCCGTCGGCGACCACGCTGAACGTGACGCTGCCGGCGTTGCCCGCCTCGTCGTCGACGCCGACGAACGACGTGAACCGGCTGCAGTGGCCGCCGAGGTAGACCTGGACGTCGCTGACGGAGTTCGTCCCGAGCCCCTTCGCGTACGTCACGCCCGCGAGCGTGAGCGTCCTGCCGTCGCCGCCGACGTTGCCGTTGACGCTCTTATCCCGCTCGACCGGCCCCCAGCCGTTGGTCGCCGAGAGGAACGGCAGGTCGCTCACCGCGACGCTGCCGTTCGGCGGCGGCGCCGGGACCGAGCGCACGATCCGCTCGTCGCTGTTGGTGGCGGCCTTGCCCGCCTGCGTGTAGGCGAAGGACGCGGTCAGCGGCCACGCCTTGCCGGTGTCGCCGGCGGGCACGGTCACCTGCCAGTTGACCGTCGTCCAGCCGCCCGGCTCGACCTTGGCGACCGAGGCCGGCGTGGCCGGGCCGACCGTCCAGCCGGCCGGGGCGGCCAGCGTGGCGGTCACGCCGGTGGCGTCGGAGCCGTCGGCCGGGACCGCGAGGCTCGCGCTGGCCGTGAACGTCTGGCCCGCCCGGGCGCCGTCCGGCACGGCGAGCGAGACGCTCGTCCCGGGCGGCGCGGGCTGGGCGAACTTGGCCGGGTCGTACGCCGGGCTGTCGTTCTGCGCGACCTGCAGCGAGGACGTGAAGCTGCCGTAGTTCGTCAGCGCCACGGTGCCGAGGCCGCCCGTGCTGCCGTCGAGGTTCCAGACCGCGATCGCGAGCGAGTTCTTCCCGTTCGGGTTCAAGATCCCGTTCGGCACCGGGAAGCTGTGCTGCGGGCCGAGGTAGTTGACGTAGTTGCCGACCTCCCAGCCGTTGACGAACAGCATCGCCCGGTAGCGCCGGGTCGCGGCGTCGGTGATCGTCAGGCCGAGCGAGCTGTCCTGGCCCGCCGGCAGGTCGAGCGTGACGTCGGTGCGGTACCACGAGACGCCCGGCGTCGTGTCCGTGTACGGCAGCGTGACCGTGCTCCAGCCGCCGTCCGGGTAGCCCGGCTGCGACCAGCCGGCGCGCTCGCCGAACAGGCCGCCGGTCGAGAGCGGGCCGCGGACGGTGTCCTTCAGGCTCTCGCCGCCGCTGACGCCCTGCAGCCGCCAGGTGAGCGACGTCTGCGCGCCGAGGATCGACGCGCCGACCAGCCCGCGCGCCGCCTTGTTGCCGTTGGACTCGTTGTAGTCCTCCTCGTGGCCCATGTTCACGGTGAGGACGGAGACGATGTTGTCGCCGGTGCCCTTGAGCGACCCGGCCGGGAACGTGAAGTCGCCGCTGCCCGTGGTCGAGCTGCCGAGGAAGACGCCGTTCAGCCAGGCCGAGAACGCCTGCGCGCCGCCGCTGACGTCGGACGCCAGGTGGATGCCGGTCTCCTTGCCGGTCGCGCGGAAGCGGCCGCGGTACCAGGTGTTGCCGGTGTGGAAGCCGTAGTCGTCGGCGAACAGGACCGGCAGCGAGCCGGGCGCCGTCGTGCTGTGCGACGACATCTTGTCGGCCACGATCCAGCTCGAGTCGTCGAAGCCGGGCTGCGCCTCGGGCGTCTCCTCCGAGTGCTTCCAGGTCGTCAGCGCCGGCAGCGCGATCGCCTGCGCGACGCCGATGTTGCCGGTCGCGCCGCCGAGCGGATCGGGCGCCGACACGGTGACGGGCTGGCCGTTCCAGGTGACGCTCCCCGCCGCGCTGAAGACCTCGATGGCCGGGTCGCCGGCGTTGTCGCCGGTCAGCTTCAGCGTGCCGGCGTCGAGCGTCGCGCCGCGCAGCAGGTGCGTGCCGCGGACGATCGTGTTGCCCTGCTGCCAGAACGTCCCCGCCGTGGCCTTGTCGCCGATCAGCAGCAGCAGCGGGTTGTCGCCCGCCCCCTGCACCGCGATCCGGATCAGCCCGTTGTGCTTGTAGTTCAGGCGCAGGTCGCCGGTGGCCGCGTCCCACGTCGTCTTGACGTCGCCGCCGGCGCTGGTCACGGTCGGCTGCGCGCTGTAGCGCAGGACGGTCTCGCCGTCGGAATCCGGCGTCGCCGTAGAGCACCGCGACGTCGCGGCCGGCGATCGTCGCGTTGGTCATGATCTCCGACGTCGAGTACCGCATCGGGTTCGTGCCGAGCTTGTAGTTGGCGACGATCACGTGCGAGTCGCGGCCGTTGAGCGTGATCGCGGTGCCCGGCTCCTGCGGGACCACCGGGTAGGTGGCGATGCCGCCGGCCTGCGGCTGGTCGATCGCGTCGATCGAGACGAACGTGCCGCCCGAGGCCGTCTGCTTGGTGCCCGTGACGACGATCTTGAGCGTGTGCGGGCCGTCGGCGAGGCCGGTCGCCTTGAAGAACACGACCTGGAAGCCGCTGCCGTACGTGTCGACGGTCTGCTGCTTGACGCCGTCGATGTAGACGTCGGCCATGCCGTGGTTGGTGGCGCGCGGGCCGATCCACTGGATCGCGGTGCCGGTGAACGGCACCGTCACGCTGTCGCCGGCCACGCTGGAGAACGACTCGGTGCGCTTGTAGTCGCCGCTCGTGTAGCTCTGCTCGGCGCCGACGTGCGACCACGTGCCGGAGTAGCTCAGCGCCGCGTCGGCGTCGTCGAGCGTGTACGTAGCGGGGCCGGGGACGGCGTTGAAGTCGAGCCCGATGTGGGTCGTGTCGACCGTCGTCGAGGTCGCGTCGCTGTGGCGCACGACGTGGAACTGGGTGCCCGTGTCCGGGTTCATCCGCGCGGTGTCGATGACCGTCGCCTTGTCCGGGGCGATCGAGCGGATCGGATCGGTCTTCGTCAGCGGCGCGACCGCCTGCGTCATGTAGCCGATCAGCTTGTCCTCGTAGAACTTCGGATCGAGCTGGCGCGTCTCGCGGATCGCGGCGCCGTAGTCGTAGGAGGTGTAGTTCTCGGGCATCCCGAGCCAGCCCCAGTTGGTGCCGCCGAACGTCATGTAGAAGTTCTGGCCCGTCGCGCCGACGGCGATGTTCTGCTTGTAGAAGACGTTCGCGAACTGATCGTTGATCAGCTGCGCGCACTTGTCGTAGCCGGGGCCGCCCCACGGGTCGAACGCGCCGCCCTGGAACTCGAACGTGAACAGCGGCTTGCCGGCCGCCTTGCTGCCGCTGATGTCCGGCACGCCGCTCCAGCGCGTCGGGTTCGAGCAGTTGAAGCCCTGCGGGTAGGAGTCGGGGCCGTCGACGTCGAGCTGGCCGGGCGAGCCCGCGTTGAACGTGCCGTTGTTGTTGCCCGTCAGCGGCACGGTGATCCCGTCGGCGCGCGCCTTGTCCTCGAGGTGCTGCATGTACGCGCGGCCGGCCGCGTTGCCGTTGTAGTACTCGTTCTCGACCTGGTAGCCGAGCACGCTGCCGGTGCCGTTGGTGAGCTGGTGGCGGGCGATGATGCGGTCGATCTGGGTCTGCCACTCGTCGGAGTACTTCAGGTACTCCGGGTCGCCCGTGCGCGTGTTGCCGGCCGTGGTCGACAGCCAGCCGGGGAAGCCGCCGCCGTCGACCTCGGCGTTGATGTACGGGCCCGGGCGCGCGATCACGTACAGGCCCGCATCCTGCGCGGCGTCGAGCACGGCGTCGACGTTGCGGACGCCGCTGAAGTCGTAGACGCCGGGCGCCGGCGAGTGGTAGCCCCAGTCGAAGTACAGCGACGTCGAGTTGAACCCCGCCGCCTTCATCTTCTGGAAGACGTCGCGCCACAGGTCCGGGCTCGGCAGCCGGAAGTAGTGGAACTCGCCCGACCACAGGTACGTCCGCTGGCCGTCGACCATGAACGAGTAGCCGTCCCACGTGACCGTGTGCGGAGCGGCTTGCGCCGGCCGCGCCGGCAGCGCTGCGGCTGACGCGACGAGAACGGCGAGGAGGACGGCAATCCTGATGCGAACGCGCATGACGCTCCCGGACGGGCGGACGAAAGATGAGAATCGCTTGCGGTCGCCAAAGCTCTCCTTGCGATCGCGAAAGCGTGGGCGAAGATACTGCAAGCCGGAGCGGACGGCAAGCACCCTGTGGCCGGGTCGCCGCCAGTTCGGGCGTCCCGCCGCGTTTCAGACCACTCAGTCATGTTGCGAGCACTCAGTGCATTGGTCATCCTCGGCGCGTTCGCGCTCCCCACGCTGGATCGCCGTCCGGAGCCGATCTCCGTGCATCGCGACACGCGCGGGGACCTGCGCGACGTCCATCTCGCCGCGGCCGTGGATGTGGCGCAGGACCAGTCAGGCGGCCCGGACGGGCTACCGGGGAGCTGGTGCGGCGACGAGCTGACCTCCGACGACACCGCGGACGCCGCGTTCGCGCCGGACGCGCCGCGCGTGAAGGTCGTCTACGCGTTCCCCGCCGACCGCCCCGACCGCTTCGACGGCTGGCGCGACGTGCTGCAGGCCGACGTGGCGATCGCCGACCGCTTCCTCAGCGCGCAGGGCGGCGGCACCAAGGCGATCCGCTTCGACATGGGCACGCGCTGCGGGCCGCAGTACGCCGACATCCAGGTCGTCACGCTCCCCGGCCCGCGCTCGCAGTTCGTCGACGACTTCGCCGCCATCACCGACGCCGTGCGCAAGGCGCTCCCGTCCGGCGGCGCGCCGCTGAACGCCGTCATCCTCGCCGACGGGCTGTCGGGCTCCAACGTCGAGTACGGGCTCGGCCAGACCGTGATGGGCGACAGCGGCGAGGAGCCCGGCCCGGACAACGTGCACAACGGCGGCGGGCTCAACGCCGTCCTGTTCAGCCGCGACGGCGACGCCGCGCCCGGCCCGACGCTGCACGGCTGGTGGCCCGAGGGCTTCCTGCACGAGATCACGCACACGCTCGGCGCGGTCCAGTGGAGCGCGCCGCACTCGACGCAGCCTCCCGGCGGCGACGCGCCGCAGTACGGCCACTGCTGGCAGGGCGCCGACGTCATGTGTTACGTCGAGGACGCCGGCGCGTCGCACCAGATGCAGATGGACTGCGCGCCGCCCGCCGGCGCGATCCCGCAGACCTACGACTGCGGCCGCGACGACTACTTCAACCCCGCGCCGCCCGCCGGCTCCTACCTCGCCACGCACTGGAACGTCTACGACTCGGTCTTCATGGCGCCGTGCGGCGCGATCGCGCCCGCCTGCGGCGGCGGCGAGCTGTGGGTCCCGAGGCCGCCGGCGGCGACGGCCGCCCCGAGCGTCAGCGGCGTGCCGCGCCGCGGCGGCAGGCTCGCGGCGAGCACGGGTACCTGGAGCAACGCGCCGGCCGGCTACGGGTACCAGTGGCAGCGCTCGGTGCGCGGCCGCTGGCTGGACATCGACGGCGCCACGCGCTCCACGTACCTGACGACGAGCGCCGACGTCGGCCGGCGCCTGCGCGCGCAGGTCGTGGCCGGCAACCAGGACGGCAGCGCGGCGTCCACCTCGGCGCCGACGGGCATCGTCGGGATCAGCTCGATCGGCCGTCCGGCGACGGCGAAGTCCAGGCGCCACCGCGCCAAGCGCTAGGCGGCGCGCCACAGCGCCGCGAGCCAGACCGTGCCGCGGTCGCGCGCAACCTGGACGTCGAGCCCGGTGAGCGCGTGGATGCGGTTGAGCCGGTACAGCAGCGTGTTGCGGTGCACGGGCAGCGCCGCCGCGGTCGCCGCGCGGTCGAAGTCGTGCGCCGCCAGCGCGGCGAGCGTCTGCGCGAGCTGGTCGTCGAGCGGGCCGAAGACGCGCTCGGCGAGCCGGGTCGCGAGGTCCGGCGACCCGTGCAGGAGCAGCTCGGGCAGGAACTCGCCGGGTTCCGCGTACCCACGGCGCCCCGCCGCGGCGGCCAGCGCCGCCAGCGCGTGCACGCGCGCCAGCGCCGCGCCGACGTGCTCGCGCCCGGTCGCCTCCTCGACGGCGAGCAGCAGCCGCGGGTCGCCGAAGTACGGGTCCCAGCGCAGCCCGGCCGGCGTGACCCCCGCGACCCGGGTCCCCTGCGTGGCGGCGAGCGCGCCGTCGGCCCGCAGGCGGCTCGCGAGCAGGATGTGGTCGCGCACCGGAGCGCCCGCAAGCTGCGCGACAAACGGGCGGAACGGACCCTCGAGCGCGAACCCGAGCCGCGCGGCGCGCTCGGCGTCCTCGACCGACAGCTGCTCGGCCGAGGCGAGCCGCTCCAGCAGCGCGTGCGCGCGCCGCTCGCCGGCGGTCCCCGGCGTGTCGCTCTCGGCCGCGTACGCGGCGCCGAAGGCCTCGCCGACGATGTCCTGGTAGCCCCACAGGATCGCGGCGTTGCGGTCGAGCGTCGGCCGCTCCGCGTCGGTCGCGAGCGCGTGCAGCTCGTCCCACAGCGCCCGCAGCGAATTGCGGTAGACGAACAGGCCGTCCTCCATCGCGCGGCCCTCGGACGCCCGCATCCGGATCAGGTCGACCAGCTCGCCGCGCTCGGACGCGCTCGGCGGGTTGCCGCCGGTGAGCCAGCGCACCAGGAGGCCGACGTTCCAGCGGATCGCCGCCAGGCCGCGCTCGCTCAGCCCGTCGCCGTCGAACGAGAAGCGGGCGAACGCCGGCGCGTCGCCGAGGACGTCGTTGAAGCGGCGCACGAGCGCGGCCTCGTCGAGGCGATCGGTGATCGCGCGCAGGACGCGCGCCTGCTCGGGGTCGTGCAGCACCGGCGCATCATGCCGACAGGTGGTGCCCGGCTCCACCCTCGCGGTGAAGCAGGCGTGAACGCGGGCCGGTTAGCGTCGGTCGCCATGAAACGCGCCATCCCCCTCCTGACCTGCCTCGCGGCCGTCCTGCTCTGCGCTCCCGCGCACGCCGCGTCGAAGAGCTGCACGCGCGACGGCGCCAAGTTGCTCGCCGCCTCCGGCTCCGTCCGCGTCGTCTCGCTGAAGGCGAAGCTCGGGCGGACCGAGACGCGCCACGATCGGATCCTCGGCTGCTGGACCTCGACCGGCCGCCGCTTCACGATGATCGCGTCCGTCGACCACGGCGAGGACTCGATCGAGCACGACACGTTCACGATCGTCGGCGGCCGCTACGTCGGCGTCGACATCCTGCTCGAGGGCGGGGCGAGCGAGGACCGCAGGGCCGCGACCTTCGACGTCAAGACGCGCAAGCGGCTGCACACGACGCAGCCGTGCGACGCGTTCGACCGCGGCGACGTCGGCGGCATCGTCGACGTCGTGTTCTTCAAGAACGGCGGGATGGCCTACGCGTGCGGCCAGCTGCGGATCGCTGACGGCAAGGGCGACCGCCAGCTCGAGCCGGCGGGGACGACCGTCGGGCAGCTCGCGGCGTCGGCCCTCACCAGCGACTTCGGCCCGCGCCTGTACTGGACCGCGGACGGGACGCTGAAGTCGCTCGACCTCTAGGAGCCCTAGGACAGCGCGGCCATCAGCCGGTGGCCGCGCAGCTTCTCGGGCGGCCGGCCGTGCAGGACCCAGTCGCCGCCGTCGCGGCGGCTGACCTTGCCGGCCTTCGAGAGCGCGCCCATCGCCGTGGTGACCGACGGGCGGTGGGCGCCGACGAGGTCGGCGAGCCGCTGGTGGCTGAGCGGGAGCGGGACGACGATGCCGTCGGGCGTGACGCGCCCCCAGCGCTCGGCGAGGTGCCAGAGCGTCAGCAGCAGCCGGTCCTCGACGCGGTTGTGGTGCGCGATCGCGAGCGCGACGGCGAGGTGGTGCGCGCGCCGCGTGCCGCGGTTGAAGAGCTCGACGCCGAGCTGCGGCCACGGCACGATCCGCGCCACGAGGCCGTGGTCGAGCACCGCCAGCCGCGTCGGCTCGAGCACGTTCCAGCCCACCTCGGCCTGCACGTGCGAGCCCTCCTCGTCCCAGCTCCACGGGCGCATCACGTCGCACGGGCCGAGCAGCTCGACGCAGCCGCGCCCGAGCACGTCGACCTCGCGGCTCATCAGCCCTTCGACGATCAGGAAGCCGCGGTGGTGGACGTCGGGCTCGAGCGCGCCCGCGACGTCCCACTCCCCGGGCGAGAGCCGCTGCACGCGCGTCAGCGCCTCGTGCCGGGCCTGCTGGAGCTGGCCGTCGTCGAGCAGCTCCGCGAGCTCGGGGTCCGCGTCGACGATGCTGATGACGCCCGGGGCCATCCCGGGTTCCTACCCGCGATGTCCGCGCGCATACGTCGTGGCGCCGACGCGGACGCGGACGCGGGCGCCGCGGCGGCCTAGTGTCGCGGCCATGGACCTCCTCGCAGAGCCGATCGCCCTCGCCGGCGCGCGCGGCCTCGCCCTCCGCGGCGAGCTCGACCTGACCGGCGCACCGCGGATCGAGGAGCAGATCCAGTCCGCGCTGCTCGAGGGCGCCGGCGCCTACGTGCTCGACCTCTCGGGCCTCACCTTCATGGACTCCACCGGCGTCAACACGCTCTTACGCGCCCGCTCGCTGCTGGGGCGCGAGCAGCGCGAGCTGGTCGTCGTCTGCCCGCCCGGGCCGGTCCGCCGCGTGCTCGACGTGATCGGCATCGCCGACGTGCTCGCGCCGTTCGCCAGCCGCGACGAGGCGGCGGCGGCGCTCGTTCCCGCGGACTGAGGTAATACCGTGGCGCGGCCATGCTCCGCGTCGCCGACCCCGAAGGCCGCTTCGCCGCCGTACGGCTCGCCAGCGACCTGCATCTGCCGGAGGCCCAGCGCACGTTCTCCCACGTCGGCGGCGAGTGGGTGCTGGACCTGCGACCGCGCGACGTCAAGCGGCTCGAGTACAAGCTCGAGCTGGTCGACGCGGACGGCGGCGTCGAGCACATGCTCGACCCCGGCAACCCGCACCGCGCGCCGGGCGCGTTCGGCGAGAAGTCGGTGCTGCTGCTGCCCGGCTACGAGCCGCCGGCGTGGCTCGAGGCCCCCGGCGTCGAGGGGCGCTACGACGAGCTCGCGGTGCGCGGCCGCGGGCTCGGCGCGGACGTCGCGATCCGCGTCTGGTCGCCGGCCGACGCGCCCGCCGACAAGGCGCTGCGGCTGCTGGTCGCGCACGACGGGCCGGAGTACGACGCGCTCGCGTCGCTGACGCGCTTCACGGCCGCCAAGATCGCCTCCGGCGAGCTCCCGCCGCACCGCGTCGCGCTGCTCTCGCCCGGCGACCGCGACCAGTGGTACTCGGCCTCGCAGGTGTACGGGCGCGTGCTCGCCAACGACGTGATCCCCGCGCTGCGGGCCCAGTTCCCCACCGTCGGCGCGCTGGCCGGGATGGGCGCGAGCCTCGGCGGCCTGGCGATGCTGCACGCGCACCGCAGCTTCCCGCGCCGCCTCGGCGCGCTGTTCCTGCAGTCCGGCAGCTTCTTCACGCCGCGGCTGGATCCGCAGGAGTGGCGCTTCCCGCGCTTCGCCCGGATCGTGCGCTTCGTACGCGGGATGGACCGCAACGCGCCGTACGCGATCCCGATCCCGGTGACGATGACGGTCGGCATCGCCGAGGAGAACGCGGCGAACAACCGCGCGATGGCGCATGTCCTGGCCGCGCAGGGGTACGAGGTCGTATTGGAGGAGGTGCCGGACATGCACAACTACACCGGCTGGCGCGACGCGTTCGAGCCGCACCTGACCGCGCTGCTGCGGCGCGCGTGGGTCCGATGAACCACCACGAGCTGTACTCGCCCGCGATCGGCGCCTCCGGCTCCGTCGTCGTCTACGGCCACTACGGCCGGCCCGTGCTCGCGTTCCCGGCCGAGCAGGGGCGCGCGTGGGACTGGCAGGAACAGGGCATGGTCGACGCCGTCGGAGGCCTGCTGGAGGCGGGGCGCATGAAGCTCTACTGCATCGACTCCTTCGACGCCGCCTCGTGGTCGAACCAGGCGCTGCCGGTCGAGGAGCGCGCGCGCCAGCACGGCCGCTACGAGTCGTGGATCCTCGACCAGGTGGTGCCGTTCATCCACGCCGAGACGGGCGGCGAGATCATCACCACGGGCATCAGCCTCGGCGCCTTCCACGCCGCCAACTTCGCGCTCAAGCGCGCCGACCTGTTCCCGCTCGCGCTGTGCATGTCGGGCAACTACGACCCCGCCGCCTGGAACGGCTGGGGCGAGCGCGGCGAGGCGACCTACTTCAACAACCCGATCGACTACGTCGAGCACCTGGGCGGCGACCACCTCGAGTGGCTGCGCGGCCAGGTCAACCTGCTGCTCGTGTGCGGGCAGGGCATGTGGGAGGACTCGACCGGCGCGCTCGAGTCCACCAAGCGGCTCGCGGGCCTGCTCGCCGCCAAGGGCATCCGCCACGAGCTCGACCTGTGGGGCCACGACGTCCCGCACGACTGGCCGTCCTGGCGCGCCCAGATCGCCCACCATCTCCCGAGGTTCTGCTGATGAGCAATCACCTGATCGGCCTGCTGCTGGGGACGGAGGAGGACTGGCCGCGCGCCTTCGAGACGCTGCTGGGGAAGGTCGGCCCGGTCAAGGACGCCTCGGGCACGACGCATCGCGTGACGAGCGAGCGGATCACGATCGAGCCGTTCGACCTGCGCGACAAGCCGCGCTACCAGCTCGTGATCGACCGGCTGGCGTGGTGGTACGAGCTCCCGCGCGAGTGGCTGAAGAAGGTCGCGCTGATGGACGACGTGTACCTGCTGAACTCGCCGTTCACGTTCCAGGCGATGGAGAAGCACGCGGCCTACAGCGCGATGCTGCGGCTCGGGCTGAAGGTGCCGCAGACCGTGCTGGTGCCGCACAAGCACCCGCCCGACAACGAGCGCTTCGCGTACATGGCGGCGAAGTACAACCAGCCGTTCGACCTCGGCGCGATCGCCGCCAAGATCGGCTACCCGCTGTTCATGAAGCCCTACGACGGCGGCCAGTGGGTCGGCGTGACGCGGATCAAGGACGAGGCGGAGCTGTTCCGCGCCTACGACGAGTCCGGCCAGCGGCTGATGCACCTGCAGGAGTCGATCGAGGGCTTCGACGTGTTCGCGCGCTCGTTGAGCATCGGCGCCGAGACGATGGTGATGAACTTCCGCCCGGACCGCCCGATGCACGAGCGCTACGCGGTCTCGCACGACTTCCTGACGCCCGCGACCGGCGACGAGGTGCTGACGATCTCGCGCCTGATCAACGCGTTCTTCCGCTGGGAGTTCAACTCCTGCGAGACGCTGATCCGCGGCACCGAGGCACACCCGATCGACTACGCCAACGCCTCCCCCGACGTGGCCGTGACGAGCCTGCACTACTACTTCCCGTGGGCGATCAGCGCGCTGCTGAAGTGGTGCGTGTTCTGCGTCGTGACGGGCCGCGCGTCGCGCGCCGTGGACCTCGACACGCAGGTCTACTTCGCGATCGGCGACCGCACCGACCTCTCCTACGAGGAGAAGCTGGCGGAGTACCGCAGGCTCTCCGACGAGTACTTCGAGGTCGACCGCTACCTGGACTTCTGCGCCTCGCGGCTCGCCCACGTCGACGAGCTGGTGTACGACTGGATCGGGTCGCCCGACTTCGACGCGCTGCTGATGGACACGGTGCGCGCCACGTACCCCGCGCACGAGCACGACAGGTTCGCCGGCCACTTCCGCGGGCTGCTCGGCCAGTGGCTGTCCGAGCGGGGGGCTGTCCAAGACGCGCCGTGAGATTTGCTCCCGCTGGCCAATGGCCGCGCGCGGGCGCCGGGCTAGCCTGCGGCGCGCATGCAGCTGACGCCGTCGGACCAGGGCAAGCTCCTGCTCGCCGTCGCGGGGATGGTCGCCCGCGAGCGGCGCGAGCGGGGCGTGAAGCTGAACGCGCCGGAGGCGACCGCGCTGCTGTCGTGCTGGGTGATCGAGCGCGCGCGCGACGGCATCCCGGTCGCGGAGCTGATGGCCGCGGGACGCACCGTGCTCGCGCGCGAGGACGTGATGGAGGGCGTGCCGGAGCTGGTGGACGAGGTGCAGGTCGAGGCCACGTTCCCGGACGGCCGCAAGCTCGTGACGCTGCACGACCCGATCGCGTGATCCCGGGCGAGCTGATCACGGCGGAGGGCTCGATCGAGCTCAACGCGGGGCGCGAGCGGCGCTCGCTGCGCGTCGAGAACACGGGCGACCGTCCGATCCAGGTCGGCTCGCACTTCCACTTCGCCGACGTCAACGCCGCGCTGGCGTTCGATCGCGACGCGGCGGCCGGCTTCCGGCTCGACATCCCGGCGGGGACGTCGGTGCGCTTCGAGCCGGGCGCCGACCGCGAGGTCGGGCTCGTCGCCCTCGGCGGCGCCCGGCGCGTGCCGGGGCTGCGGATCCGATGATCTCCCGCGCGCGCTACGGGGCGCTGTACGGCCCGACGGTCGGCGACCGGCTGCGGCTGGCCGACACCGACCTGTGGCTCGAGGTCGAGGAGGACCGCTGCGTGGGCGGCGACGAGGCCGTGTTCGGCGGCGGCAAGACGATCCGCGAGTCGATGCTGCAGGGGCTCTCCCTCGACGGCCCCGAGACGGTGATCACGAACGTCGTCGTGCTCGATCACTGGGGCGTCGTGAAGTGCGACGTCGGGATCCGCGGCGGGCGCATCGTGGGGCTCGGAAAGGCCGGCAACCCGGACATCGCCGACGGCGTCGACATGGTCATCGGCCCGCACACCGAGGTGATCGCGGGCGAGGGGCGGATCCTCACCGCCGGCGGGATCGACTGCCACGTGCACTTCATCTGCCCGCAGATCGTCGGCGAGGCGGTCGCGGCGGGGATGACGACGCTGATCGGCGGCGGCACCGGGCCCGCGGAGGGGACGCGCGCGACGACGTGCACGCCGTCGCCGTGGGCGATCCGCGAGATGCTCGTGGCGATGGACCAGCTGCCCGTGAACGTGCTGCTGCTGGGCAAGGGCAACACGGTCTCGCGCGAAGGGCTGCTGGCCGCCGCGCGGGCCGGCGCGGGCGGCTTCAAGCTGCACGAGGACTGGGGCTCGACGCCGGCGGCGATCGACGCCTGCCTGCGCGCGGCCGAGGAGACGGGCGTGCAGGTCGCGATCCACACGGACACGCTCAACGAGGCCGGCTACGTGCAGTCGACGCTCGACGCGATCGCCGGCCGCGGCATCCACGCCTACCACACGGAGGGCGCCGGCGGCGGCCATGCGCCGGACATCATCGAGGTCGCGTCGTTCGAGAACGTGCTGCCGTCCTCGACGAACCCGACGCGCCCACACACCGTCAACACGGTCGACGAGCACCTCGACATGCTGATGGTCTGCCACCACCTGAACCCGCGCATCCCCGAGGACCTGGCGTTCGCGGAGAGCCGCATCCGCGGGACCACGATCGCCGCCGAGGACGTGCTGCACGACATGGGCGCGATCTCGATGATCGGGTCCGACTCGCAGGCGATGGGGCGCGTCGGCGAGACGATCGTGCGGACGTGGCAGACCGCGCACGCGATGGCCGCCCGGCGCGGCGCCGACAACCTGCGGCTGCGGCGCTACGTCGCCAAGTACACGATCTGTCCCGCGATCGCGCACGGGATCGCGGGCGAGGTCGGCTCGGTCGAGGTCGGCAAGCTCGCCGACCTCGTGCTGTGGGATCCGGCCTACTTCGCGATCCGGCCGCGGCTGGTGCTGAAGGGCGGCGCGATCGCCTGGGCGCCCATGGGCGACGCCAACGCCTCGATCCCGACGCCGCAGCCGGTGCTCTCGCAGCCGATGTTCGCCGGCACGGGGCGCGCCGCGGCGCGGCGGTCGCTGACGTTCGTCGCGCCGGTGGCGGAGGTCGGCGACCTCGGCCTAGAGTCGCGCGTGGTGGCGGTCGCGAACACGCGCGGCGTGACCAAGGCCGACATGCCGCTCAACGACGCGCGGCCGAAGATCCGCGTCGAGCCCGACACGTTCCGCGTGTGGGTCGACGGCGACGAGATCGTGCCCGCGCCCGTGTCCGAGCTGCCGCTGGCCCAGCGGTACTCGCTGTTCTGATGGACGCGCTGGCGCTCCTGCTGGCCGACTCGCGCTTCCCGTCGGGCTCGTACGCGCACTCGCTGGGGCTCGAGCGGGCGGTGCGCGAAGGGTTGACCGACGTGCCGGCGTTCATGCTGGCAAGGCAGCGCCTGGTGGCGGAGAGCGACGCGCGGTTCGCCGTCGAGGCGCGGCGCGGCAACGACGTGGTCGACGAGTGGTGCGCGCGCTGCCCGAGCCCGGTGCTGCGCGCTGCCGCGGCCCGGCTCGGGCGCCAGCTGCTGCGGTCGGCATCGGCGATCTGGGACGTGCCGGAGTCCGCCCCGCGGCCCGTCGCGCTCGGGCTCGTCGCGCGCGCGGCGGGCGTGTCCGAGCAGGACACCGCGCTGCTGGCGCTCTACGACGACGCGGCGACGGTCGCGTCGGCGGCGCTGAAGCTGCTCCCGCTCGACCCGGCGGTCACGGCCCGCTGGGTCGCCGAGCTGGCGCCCCGGCTGACGCTCGCCGCGCGCGCGATCGCGGCGGACGAGACGCCCTTGGAGGATCTTCCCGCGCCGGCCGCGGTCGCGCTCGAGCTCGCCGCGCCGGTCCACCAGCGATCGAAGGAGCGCCTGTTTGCCAGTTGAACGAGCCCTGCGCGTCGGCGTCGGCGGCCCGGTGGGATCCGGGAAGTCGAGCCTGATCGCCGCGCTCTGCGGCGTGCTCGCGGCCGAGTGCCGCGTCGGCGTCGTGACGAACGACATCTACACCACCGAGGACGCCGAGTTCCTGCGCTCCACCGGCGTGCTGCCGGTCGAGCGGATCGCCGCCGTACAGACCGGCGGCTGCCCGCACACGGCGATCCGCGACGACATCTCCGCGAACCTCGACGCGGTCGCCGAGCTGGAGGCCGCGACCGGCCCGCTCGACCTCGTGTTCGTCGAGAGCGGCGGCGACAACCTGACCGCGATCTTCTCGCCCGCGCTGGCCGACGTGCAGGTGTTCGTGATCGACGTCGCCGCCGGCGACGACATCCCGCGCAAGGGCGGCCCGGGGATCGCGCGCGCCGACTTCCTCGCGATCAACAAGACCGACCTGGCGCCGTTCGTCGGCTCCGACGTCGAGCGGATGCTGGCCGAGGCCGCCGAGCGCCGCGACGGGCTGCCGGTGCACGCGATCTCGCTGCGCTCGCCCGAGGCCGCGGCGCCGGTGGCCGCCTGGGTGCGCGAGCGGCTGGCCGACTTCCGCGCGCACGGCCACCTGCACTCCAGCGCCGAGGGAGTGCCCCACGTCCACTGAGCTCGCGGTCGAGCGCGGGACCATCGTCAACCTCCGCCGCAGCGCGCGGCTCGCCATCCGGGTGCTCGAGCGGGGCACGGTGTTGGGGGTGGGTGGCGGGACCCTATTCCGGGCGGCGCTCGTCCCGATCCAGGCGGGCCCGCTCGCCGGCGACCACGACGAGGTCGAGATCCGCGTGGGCGCGGACACGACGCTCGTGCTCGAGCCGATCGCGGCGACGCTCGCGCTGCCCGGCGACGGGCGCACGCGGCTCGACCTCGACGTCACGGTCGGCGAAGGCGGCCGGCTGATCCTCGACGAGCCGCCGCTGATCGTGCCCGCGGGCGCCGACGTGCTCCGGCGCACGCGCATCGCGCTCGCGGCCGGCGCGCTGGCGGCGTGGCGCGACACGGTGATCCTCGGCCGCAGCGGCGAGGGCCCGGGGCGGTTGGAGGCGACGACGCGGGTGACGCTGGACGGCGCGCCGCTGCTGCACGAGACGCTGCGCAGCGACCCCGGGGCCGCCGGCGCCTACGTCGCGCTCGCCCCCGGGCACCGCGTGATCGGCACCGTCGCCCTGCTCGGCGCGCCCGGCAACCTGGCCGGTCCTGGAAGCCTGTGGCGCGCGAGCGGGGCGTCGGCGGCCGGCGTGGAGGCGCAGCTGGCCGGGGCCTGGCTGGCCGCGCGGTCCATCAGCGGCTGACGAGGTCTGTGCCGCCGGTCCCAAGGCGTGAGACGCGGCCGAAATTAGCGTCCGCAGGCATGGACGCAACGCTGCATACAACAGCGGATGCAGGCGCACGGCTGGCGAACGCGCGCCCGCTCCTGGTGGACGTCGTTCCCACGGCCGAGGTCAGCGCGCACCATGCCGCGGGCGGCGTGTCGCACGCGGGGCCGCCGATCGAGCCGGCGCGCATGTGCGCCCCGATGCGGGCGGCGCTCGCCTCCGCGGTCTACCTCGAAGGGCTGGCCGACACGCCGGAGGCGGCGATGCTGCTGGTCGACGACTCCCAGCTGTCGCTGCTGCCCAACCACGACGCCGGCGGCGTCGGGCCGATGGCCGGCGTGATCACCGCCAACATGCCCGTGCTCGTCGCCCGCGACGAGGCGACGGGGCGGACCGCGTGGTGCCCGCTCAACGAGGGCTCGGGCAAGGTGCTGCGCTACGGCGCCGACGGGCCGGAGGTGCTCGAGCGGCTGACCTGGATGCGCGACGTGCTCGCGCCCGCGCTGCGGCGCGCGCTCGACCGCCGCGGCCCGCTCGACCTGCTCGAGATCCAGCGCCTCGCGCTGCTGCGCGGCGACGAGGCCCACCACCGGACCGAGGCGGGCACCGCGCTCACGCTCGAGGCGCTCGCGCCCGACGACGCGAGCGTGGCGGACTTCATCGCCGGCAACGGCCAGTTCTTCCTCAACCTCGCCATGGTCTCCGCCAAGCTCGCGCTGGACTGCGCGGCGGACGTCGCGGGCTCGCCGCTCCTCACGGCGATCGCGCGCAACGGCGTCGAGGTCGGCATCCGCGTGTCCGGCACTGGCGACCGCTGGTTCACCGGCCCGGCCGCGCTGCCGGACCCCGCGAACCTCTACCCCGGCTTCGCCGCCGCCGATATGAACCCGGACCTCGGCGACAGCGCGATCGTCGAGGCCTACGGGCTCGGGGCGCTGGCCGTCGCCGCCTCGCCGGCGGCCGCGGAGTCGGTCGGGCTGGACCCGGAGACGATCGACGCGATCGACGCGCGGCTGCGCGTGATCGCGGCCGGCGAGTCGCCGGAGCTGCGGTTCCCGGACGGCCGCGCCGCGATCCTCGGCGTCGACGCCGCCGCCGTCGCGCGCACGCGCATCGCGCCTCCCGTGCACACCGGCATCGCGCACCGGCGCCCCGGCGTCGGCCAGATCGGCGGCGGCGTCACCCACCCGCCGCTGCAGGCGTTCGACTTCGCGATGGCGGCCCTGCGTTGACCACACGAGCCGAGCACGTGCACGCCGCGCTGCGCGCCGAGCTGCTCGCGGGCGCGCTCCCGTACGGCGAGCCGCTCGCCGAGGAGCAGCTCGCGGAGCGCTTCGAGACGAGCCGGACGCCGGTGCGCGAGGCGCTGCGCCGGCTCGAGGGCGACGGCCACATCGTGCGCGACCGCAACGGGCGCATGCGCCCGAATCCGCCGCGCGTGTCGGCGATGCACGAGCTCTACGCGGTGCGCGTCGTGCTCGAGGACCTGGCCGTGCGCGGCGCCGCCGCCAACCGCGGGCCGGCGCTGGAGGCGCTGCGCGACGAGTGGCGCGAGCGCGCGCAGGACATCCGCGACGAGGGCCCGGACTTCGTGCTCGCCGACGAGGGCTTCCACGAGGGCCTCGCGCGCGCGTCCGGCAACCGCACGACCGAGCGCTACATCCGCGACATCGACGAGCGCATCCGCGTGCTGCGGATCCACGACTTCACGACGTACGACCGGATCGTCGCGACCGTCCACGAGCACCTCGAGATCGCCGACGCGGCGTGCGCCGGCAAGGCGGACGTCGCCGCCGCGCTGATGCGCGTGCACGTCGAGCGCAGCGCCGCCGTCGTCGAGCGGCGCGTCGGCGAGCTGCTGGCCCGGATGTTCGAGGAGGAGTCGCCATGAGAATCCGCGAAGCGATTCTCAACAGCGAACGCTGGTTGGGCCCTCGATGCGAGTGGAGGTGCTCGCCGTGAGCATCGCCCAGGACGCGTTCGCCTCCGCGCTGGAGCGGCTGGCGATGCAGGAGGTCGACCCCGAGCGCCGGCCTGCCTTCGAGGTCTTCGGCACTCCGGGAGACCCGCTTCCCGCGCTCGGCGGCCTGCCGCGGACGGGCCGGATCGCGGAGGCCGCGCGCGCGCTCGACACCGGCGCGACCACGAGCGTCGAGCTGGTCGAGGCCGCGCTCGCGCGGATCGCCGAGCGCAGCGACGAGCTCGGCGCGTTCGTCGCGCTCGCCCCGGGCGCGCTCGACGAGGCGCGGGCGCGCGACGCCGAGCCCCGCCGCGGGCCGCTGCACGGCATCCCGATCTCCGTCAAGGACGTCTTCGGAGTCCAGGGCATGCCGACGCGCGCGGGCTCGCTCGCCTACGAGGCGCACCCGCTCACCGACGCGGAGCCCGTCGACCTGCTGCGCGCCGCCGGCGCCGTGATCCTCGGCAAGACGTCGACGCACGAGTTCGCGATGGGCGTGACGAGCCCGCAGGCGCGCAACCCGCACGATCCGTCCCGGATCCCGGGCGGCTCCAGCGGCGGCTCGGCGATCGCGGTCGCGACCGGGATGGGCCTCGGCTCGCTCGGCACCGACACGCGCGCGTCGATCCGCGTACCCGCCGCGCTGACGGGCGTCGTCGGACTCAAGCCGACGTACGGCACGGTCAGCACCGCCGGGATGGTCCCGCTCAGCTGGACCATGGACACCAGCGCCGTGCTCGCCGCCACGGCCGAGGACGCCGCGCTGCTGCTCGACGCGCTGCGGCCCGAGGCGCCCGCCATCGCGCCGGCCGCGGGCGCGCGCGTGAGCCACCTGCGCGTCGGGCTGCCGACCGCCGCGTGGGAGGGCGCCGAGCCGTACGTCGCGGCCGCCGTCGACGCCCACGTCGGCCGGCTCGCGGAGCTCGTCTCCGCCGTCCGCGCCATTGAACGTCCAAGCGCCGCTGACTTCGGCGGCGCGAACGCGATGGGCCTGCTGACCTCGCGCTGCGAGGCCGCCTGCTTCCACCGCGCCGCCGGGCTGGACCGGTCGCTGTACTGGCCGGAGGTCCGTGACCAGCTCGACGCCGCGGACGGCGTCCTGGCCACCGACTACATCGACGCGCAGCGCTACCGCGCGGCGCTGAGGGAGGAGATGCTCGCGGTCTTCCGCGAGCACCATGTGCTCGCCATGCCGACGGCGCCCGTAGTGGCGCCGCCGGTCGAGCGGGCGGACGAGTACCTCACGATCCTGTCGCGCAACGCGATCCTGTGGAGCTTCGTCGGGTTCCCGGCGATCTCCGTCCCGTGCCCCGTCGACGGACTGCCGGCCGGCCTGCAGCTCGTGGCGGCGCCGGGCGGAGAGGCCCTGCTGGTCGCGCTCGCGACGGCCCTCACTGGGAGGCCCGAATGACCACGCTGGTGCCCGCGAAGCCCTACCCCTTCGCGCTGGACCCCGCGACCACCGCGCTGGTGGTCATAGACATGCAGCGCGACTTCCTCGAGCCAGGCGGCTTCGGCGAGCTGCTCGGCAACGACGTCAGCCTGCTCCAGGCCGCCGTGGAGCCGTTGCAGGCCGTGCTCGCCGCGGCGCGCGAGGCCGGCATGGCGATCATCCACACGCGCGAGGGCCACCGGCCGGACCTGTCCGACTGCCCGCCGAGCAAGCGCGCCCGCGGCGGGCTGACGACCGGCATCGGCGACGTCGGGCCGAAGGGGCGCATCCTCGTGCGCGGCGAGGTCGGGCACGACATCGTCGACGAGCTCGCGCCGGCGCCCGGCGAGATCGTGCTCGACAAGCCCGGCAAGGGCTCGTTCTGCGCGACCGACCTGGAGCTGATCCTGCGCAACCTCGGGATCAAGAGCCTGATCGTGACGGGCGTCACCACCGAGGTCTGCGTGCACACGACCGTGCGCGAGGCCAACGACCGCGGCTTCGAGTGCCTCGTGCTCGCCGACTGCTGCGGCTCCTACTTCCCCGAGTTCCACGAGGTCGCGCTGCGGATGATCGCCGCCCAGGGCGGGATCTTCGGCTGGGTCGGCGACTCGGCGGATCTGCTCGACCACCTTCCCGTCAACGTCGCGACAGGAGCCTGACCGATGGCTTTGCCCTTCTGGACCCGAGGCGATCTGAACGCCTTCTTCGGCCTCGGGATCAACATGCTGGTCAACGTGCTCGTGCTCGCCGGGCTGTGCCTCGGCGTCGTGCACATGAGCGATCACGACGTCTACCGCGTCGTGCTGCCGGCGCTCGGCATCGAGCTGCTGATCGGCAACCTCTTCTACTTCTGGCTCGCGCGCCGGCTGGCGGCGAAGGAGCGGCGCACCGACGTGACGGCGATGCCGTACGGGCCGAGCGTCCCGCACATGTTCATCGTGACGCTGGTGATCATGCTGCCCACCTACCTCGCCACCAAGGACCCGGTGAAGGCGTGGGAGGCAGGACTCGCGTGGGCCTTCATCATCGGGATCATCATCCTCGTCGGCGCCTTCGTCGGGCCGATGATCCGGCACCTGACGCCGAGAGCCGCGATGCTCGGGACGCTCGCCGGCATCTCGCTGACGTTCATCTCGATGCGGCCGGCCGCGCAGATGTGGGACGCGCTGTGGATCGCGCTGCCGGTCTTCATGATCATCGTCGCCGGCTTCGTGGCGGGCGTGCGGCTGCCGGGCAACTTCCCGGTCGGGCTCGCGGCGCTGCTCGTCGGCTCGGCGATCGGCTGGATCGGCGGCTTCATGGACACGGCCGCCGTGAGCAGCTCGGTGCACGACATCGCGATCGGGATCCCGTCGCTGAACGTCGACCTGCTGCTGCACGGGCTCGACGGCATCTCGCCGCTGCTGGCGACCGCGATCCCGCTCGGCATCTACAACTTCACCGAGGCGATGAGCAACGTCGAGAGCGCGGCCGCCGCGGGCGACTCGTACAACCTGCGCCACGTGCTGCTCGCCGACGGGACCGGCGCCGTGATCGGCGCGGCGCTCGGCAGCCCGTTCCCGCCCGCCGTCTACATCGGCCACCCGGGCTGGAAGGAAGCCGGCGGACGCATCTCCTACTCGCTCGCCTCCGGCGTGCTGATCTTCGTGCTCTGCGCGGTCGGCCTGTTCCCGCTCCTGGCGGCGGTCCTGCCGATCCCGGCGATCGTGCCGGTGCTGCTGTTCATCGGCCTGGTGATCGGCTCGCAGGCCTACCGCGTGGTGCCGAAGGCGCACTACGCGGCGGTCGTGCTCGCCGCGGTGCCGAGCCTCGCCCAGTGGGGCTCGGGGCTGGTCGACAACGCGCTCGCGGCGGCGGGCACGAGCGCGGCGGAGGTCGGCACCGGCGCGCTGGCGAACGCCGGCGTGATCTACACCGGGCTGCTCCACCTCGGCGAGGGCTCGGTGCTGGCGGGCATGGTGCTCGGCACGATCGCGGTGTTCGTGATCGACCGCCGCTTCTACCGCGCCGCGCTGGCGTGCGGAGTCGGCGGCGTGCTGACGGTCGTGGGGTTGATCCACGGCCCGAAGGTGCACTTGTTCGAGTCGCCCAAGATCGCGCTGGGCTACGCCTTCGCGGCCGTCGTCTGCGTCGCGTACGCGCAGCTGAAGCTGCCGCCGCGCGAGCCGGACCCGCTCGACGCGGTCGACATGGAGGACGCGCTGCTCTCGATGACGACGCCGAAGGCCGAAGAGCGGGTCGCCGTGCACGCCTGAGGGTGGGGCTAGCCCCAGAGTTCAGTCTCGGAAGCCCGGTCACGCGGTATCGTCGGTTGCATGAGCGCCGTGGCCGGGCTGAGCGAGTCCAAGCCGAGCAAGCGCAAGCGCGCCGCCAAGACCGTCGACGGCGCGCTGCGCGGAGGCATCCTCGGCGCGGCGGTGGCCGCCGCCGGCTGGCTGCTCGCAACCGTCATCTTCGGCACCGCGATCGCGCTGCTCGTCGTGGCGACGGTCCTGGCCGCGATCTACGTCGTCGTGCGCGGCGACAAGGCGCGCTACGGCATCTGGGGCCTGATCGCGATCGGCTGGGGCGTCGTGCTCGTCGAGCACTGGGCCGTCAGCGGGCACGGCGGGTTCTGGGTCGGCCTGGCGAGCTGGATCGGCGTGATCGTGGGCGCCCGCCGGGCGGGCATCTCGAAGTGGTTCCTCCCCGTGCTCGCGTTCCCGGTCGCGTTCGGCGTGCTCTTGTACATCACCGACCACAGCGTGATGAAGCCGTTCGGCATCTCGTGGCTGTGGGTCGCCGCCGTGCTCGGTCCGGTGATCGGCGCACGGACGCTGTTGAACCCGTCGCCGCGCGATCACGGGGAGCCGGCGCCCAAGCCGGATCCGCTCGCCGGCCTCTAGCCTGCCGGGCTTGCGCCGCCACGCACCCGCTGCCGCCCTCGGCCTGATCCTGCTCGTCGCCGCCGGCCTGAGGCTGTGGGGCATCCGGCAGGGCCTGCCGTACGCGTACAACCTCGACGAGCGGGCGCACTTCGTGCCGCACGCGGTCGCGATGACGGGCGGGGACCTGAACCCCGGCTACTTCATCAACCCGCCCGCCTTCACGTACATGGTCGCGGCGTGGCTGAGCGTGCTGCACCTCGGCGGCGACGTCCAGCAGCTGTTCGCCGACGACCCGACGCGCGTGTTCCTCGACGCGCGCGTGCTCACGCTGCTGCTGAGCGTCGGCGGTGTCGCGGCGACGTACGCCGCCGGGCGCGCGTTCTTCGGCCGCGGCGCCGGGCTGCTCGCCGCCGCCGTGATGGCGGTCGCGTTCCTGCCGGTCTTCTACTCGCGCCAGGCGCTCAACGACGGCCCCGCGATCCTGCCGTGCGCGCTCGGGCTGTGGGCGGCGGCGGCGATCCTGCACGGCGGCGGGCGGCGGGCGTTCGCCGCGGCGGGCGCGAGCGTCGGCTTCGCCGCGGCGATGAAGTACTCCGACGGCGTGATCGTGGTCGCCGTCGTCGCCGCCGCGCTGGCGGCGCCGGAGCGCGACTGGCGGCGCGTGCTGACCGGCCTGGCGATCGCGGCCGGCGCGGCGATCCTGGTGGTGCTCGTCACGAACCCGTACGCGTTCCCGGACTGGGGCACGTTCACCCACGACCT
Organism: uncultured Solirubrobacteraceae bacterium; assembly: GCA_963736505.1. Classification (GTDB taxonomy): domain Bacteria; phylum Actinomycetota; class Thermoleophilia; order Solirubrobacterales; family Solirubrobacteraceae; genus Solirubrobacter. Next base: position 334,770 of record CAVTOZ010000007.1, on the reverse strand, counting down.
CGACCGCCAGCGCAAGTTCGCGTCCGGCGACCGGCTGATCGGCCAGCCGGAGCGCAACGGCTGGGTCTACTACTCGATCAGCTTCGCGTGGGCGCTGGGCATCGTGCCCGCGCTGGCGGCGGTCGCCGGCGGCGCCCTGCTCGTGCTCCAGCGCCGCCGCGAGGCCTGGGTGTTCGGCGCGCTCGTGGTCCTGTTCTGGCTCTACATGGGCAGCCAGCACCGCTTCTACGCGCGCTGGATGCTGCCCGTGTACCCGGCCATGGCCGTGCTCGCCGGCTACGCCGTGATGCAGCTGCGGCGCGCGCCCGCGATCGCGCTCGGCGCCGCGCTGCTGCTGATCCCGATGGCGATCCCGACGATCCGCAACGCCGCCGTGATGAGCCGCGAGGACACGCGCACCCAGGCGCGCGACTGGCTCGTGGCCCACGTGCCCGCGGGGGCGAAGGTCGTGTTCGAGCCGATCGCCCCCACCGAGTGGTACGGGGTGACCCCGGGCGGTGGGGCGAAGGCGGACCCGCGGCAGCAGTGGCTGCGCTTCAACCGCAGCCAGGCCGACATCGCCGAGCTCGCCAAGAGCTACCACGGCGCGTTGCGGACGGCGAACTTCCAGAACTACGAGCGCACCCTGACGCCGGCGCTGATCGGCATCTACCGGCGCGAGGGCTACTGCTGGGTCGTGTCGGGCTCGACGCAGTACGGCCGCGCGCTGGCCGAGCCCAAGCGCGCGCCCGAGGCGCTGAAGTACTACAAGGCGCTCCAGCGCGAGGCGGACCCTGGAGTTCAAGGCCAGCCCGCTCGAGCGCGGCCGCGACCTGCCGCGCTACCAGGTCGACCGCTCGTTCAACTACTTCGACTCCGCCTACGCGCGTCCGGGGCCTGTCATGAAGGTGTACAAGCTGCGCAACTGCGGGAGCTAGGCGCTGTTCGGGTTCAACGTGCGCCTCCTTCTCGCCGTCGTCGCCCTCCTGCTCGCCACCAGCTCCGCCGCCGAGGCGCGCGTCGTCGTGGTCGCGACCGGCGGCAAGAACGCCGTGCTGGTCGACACGCGCACCAACGCCGTCGTGCGCGAGGTGCCGCTGCCCGGCAGGACGCGCGCGGTGACCGCGTCGCCCGACGGCACGCACGCGTTCGTGGCCGCCGGTCGCACGGTCAGCTGGATCGATCTCGCGACCTTCCAGAGCGGCGCGTCGGTGCTCGTCGGCGGCGTGCCGCTGGCGCTGGCCGTCTCGCCCGACGGCGCGCGCCTGTACTCGGCGCGAGTGAACGCGCTCGACATCCTCGACACCGCCGCGGCGACCGTCCTGCGCAGCCGCGGCGTGCACGGCACGCCGCTCGCGCTCGCCGTCGACGGCCGGCACGCGGTGATCGTGCTGCGCGGCTCGAAGGTCGCGGTGATGACGCTCTCCAGCGGCCGCGTGCGGACGCTCAGGATCGCCAACGCCGGCGGCGTCGCCTTCGACCGCCGCGGGCGCGCCTGGGTGAGCGCGGTCGACACGCCGCGCAAGCGCAAGCCGGCCGGGCGGCTGCTCTCGATCGACCCGGCGCGCGCGGCGGTCACGCGCGCGATCAAGCTCGGCGACGGCGGGGGCGGCGGCGTGGCCATCTCGCCCGACGCGACGCACGCGCTCGTCGCCCCGGGCCCGAAGCGGCCGCGCGGGCGCAGCCGCTCGGTGTTCGTGGACCTCGCGAAGTCCAAGGTGATCCAGCGGCCGTCGACCGGCCCCGGGCCGGGCCAGGCCGCCTACTCGGGCGACAACACGCGCATCTACGTCTCCTCGCCGTCGCGCGCGACCGTCTACGTCCTGTCGGCGTTCTCGGGCGGGATCCTGCACGCGACCAAGCTCGCGGGGGCCGACGGCATGGTCGTCCAGCCCGGGCTCGCGCTGGTGACGGGGACCGAGGGCGACGACATCCTCAACGGCACGCGCGGCGCCGACCAGCTCGTCGGCCTCGGCGGCAACGACACGCTGCGCGGCGGCCGCGGCGACGACGTGCTCGACGGCGGCCTCGGCGACGACTACCTGTCCGGCTCCAGCGGCAACGACCGGATCGCCGGCGGCGACGGCTCAGACCGCGCGTTCGGCGCCACCGGCAACGACGTGATCGACCTGGGCGCCGGCAACGACTTCGCCGACGGCGGGCTGAGCAACGACACGATCGACGGCGGGCCGGGCGACGACTCGATCGACGGCGGCGACGCCGACGACACCCTGCGCGGCGGCGACGGCAACGACCGGATCATCGAGCACGGCCTCGGCAACGACGTCCTGATCGACGGCGGGCCGGGCAACGACCTGCTCGACGGCGGCCGCGGCAACGACCGGATGATCTCCGGCGACGAGGGCGACGACACGCTGTACGGCCAGAACGGCGCCGACAAGCTCGACGGCGGGCCCGGCGACGACACGCTGTTCGGCGGCCGCGCCGGCGACGTCCTGCTCGGGCACGACGGCAACGACGCGATCCACGGCGACGCGGGGCGCGACACGATCTACGGCCACGCCGGCGACGACGTGATCGACGGCGGCTCCGACGACGACTACCTGTCGGGCTCCGACGGCGCCGACGTGATCACGGGCGGCGGCGGCTCCGACGAGATCCAGGCGGGCCGCGGCGACGACACGATCCGCGTCGCCGACGACTCGCGCGACTTCGTCTTCTGCGGCTCCGGCAAGGACACCGTCTACGTCGAGGACACCGCGCCCGACCGCGACGAGCTCGACTCGTGCGAGACCGTGATCCAGATCCCGCCCGAGGCGTCGGTGGACGACGCGATCCCGTCCGTCGTGCGCGGCGGGCCGGGCAACGACGTGCTCTACGGGACGGCGGTCGACGACTCGATCTTCGGCTCCGACGGCAACGACGAGCTGTTCGGCAACGAGGGCAACGACTACGTCGACGGCGAGAACGGCGACGACACGCTCCACGGCGGCCCCGGCAACGACAAGCTCTACGGGCGCTTCGGCAACGACGTCGTGCTCGGCAACGAGGGCGACGACCAGATCGAGGGCGGGTACGGCGACGACCTGGTCGACGGCGGACCCGGCAACGACACGCTGTCCGGCACGCAGGGCTCAGACCGCGTCGCCGGCGGCGAGGGCGACGACCGGATCGACGCCGTCGACGGCTCGGTCGACCGGATCGACTGCGGCCCGGGCAACGACGTCGCGTTCGTGGACCCGCAGGACGTGATCGTCGGCGGCTGCGAGGACATACGTCGCTAGCCTCTCCCGCTTGACCGCGGTAGAGAGCCCTCAGACCGCCGGCGGCCATCGCCTGCGCGGCGTGCTCGGCGCGCTCGTCTCGCTCGCGTCGCTCGCCGCCGTCGTCTGGTGGGCGGCGCGCCAGGGGACGCCGCAGCTGCCCTCCGGCGCGGGGTCGCTCTCGATCGTGGCCGCCGCCGTGCTCGTCTACGGCCTCGCGACCGTCGCGCGCGGGTGGCGCTGGCACTGGATCCTGCGCAACGCCGAGATCCCGCACGCGCGCGCCGACGCGTACGCGCTGCTGCCGGTCGGCTACATGGGCAACACGGTGCTGCCCGCGCGCGGCGGCGAGCTGCTGCGCGTGTTCCTGCTCGCCAGCCGCGGCACCGCGCGCCGGCGCGAGGTGCTCGGCTCGATCGTGTCCGAGCGCTTCCTCGACGCCGCGACGCTCGTGCTGCTGTTCGCCGCGCTCACGTGGGCGGGCGTGGCGGGCACGCCGCTCGGCCAGCGGCCGGCGCTGGCCGCCGTGCTCGTGCTGGCGGCCGGGCTGGCCGCCGTGCGCGTCTACCTCGCGATCCGCCGGCGCGGGAAGCTCGACGCGTTCGCCGCGCGCGTGCGCCCGCTCGTGCGCGCCGGGCGCCCGCTGCTCGGCCGCGGCGGCATCCTGCTGGGCGTCGCGACGATCGGCATCTGGTTCCTCGAATGCCTCGTGCTGTGGCTGATCGGCGCGTCGCTGTCGCTCGACCTGTCGCCGCTCGGCGCCTGCTTCGTACTCGTGCTGAGCGCGTTCCTGTCGCTCGTGCCGGCCGCGCCGGGCTACATCGGCACCTACGACGCCGCGATCATCTTCGGCCTCAAGGGCCTCGGCATCACCGGCGCGCACGCGGTCGGCTTCGCGCTGCTGACGCGCTTCGTCATCTTCGCCCCGATCACGCTCGTGGGGCTCGCGCTGCTCGTGTGGCGCTACGGCGGGCTGCGCCGGCTCAGGGCTTCTGGCTGAAGCGGAAGCGCAGCAGCGCCTCGACGGCGCCGAAGCCGTCGCGCCACGTGATCTTCTTGCCCTCGGCGTAGGAGCGGCCGTAGTAGGAGATCGGCACCTCGTAGAGCCGCATCGAGTGGCCGAGGCGCAGCACCTTGGCGGTCAGCTCCGGCTCGATCCGGAAGTCGTCGCTGACGAGGTGCAGGCCGCGCACGAGGTCGCCGCGGAACGCCTTGTAGCCGACCTCCATGTCGGAGATCGTCGTGTTGTAGAGCACGTTGGCGAGCAGCGTCAGGAAGCGGTTGCCGGCGTAGTGCCAGAACAGGTGCGCGCGCTGCGCGTGGGCGCCGCCGCGCAGGCGGGTGCCGAACACGGCGTCGGCCTTGCCGGTGACGAGCGGGTCGATCAGCGCCGGGATGTCCTTCGGCGAGTACTCGAGGTCGGCGTCCTGGATCAGCACGATGTCGCCGGTCGACTCGTCGATCCCGCGCCGTACGGCCGCGCCCTTGCCCCGGTTGGCGGGCTGGTGCAGCGCGCGCACCTCGGGGTAGCGCCCGGCCAGGCGGGCCATCTCCTCCGGCGACCCGTCGGTCGAGCCGTCGTTGACGAGCAGGATCTCCATCCGCAGCCCCAGGGCGATCAGCTCGTCGACGACCTGCCCGAGGGTCTTCTCCTCGTTGAAGATCGGGACGATGACGGAGACGAGCGGCGTGGCGGGCTCAGGCACGGCGCGGCATCTTAGAGAAGCCACTCCGTGCTGAAGCTGGGGCTGACGTGGATGTCGATCTGGCGCAACGGGCCGTCGCCGGTGTTGGTGAAGGCGTGCGGGACGCCCGCGGGCACCACGACGAGGTGGCCCGGCCCGATCTCCAACGTCTCGTCGCCGAGCGTGAAGGTGCCCGTCCCCTCCTGCACGAGCAGCAGCTCCTCGTACGGGTGCGAATGCAGCGACGGCCCGCGGCCGGGCGGCGCGTCGACGACGATCACGCAGACGCCGACGCCGCTGTGGTCGGCCCCGACGAACTCGTGCGCGATGTTGGAGAACGGGAGGTCAGCGATCTTCAGGACCGGCATGGCGGGCCACCTCGTAGTGCTCGGACTTCAGGTCCCGCTCGACGAGGTAGCGGTCGTCCTCGGGGTAGAACACGGCCGTCTCGTAGTCCTCGCCGGCGAACGCCTTGACGGCCTCGAGCGAGTCCCACAGCGTGAACATGACGAACTCGGTCAGCTCGCCGCGGTCGCGCCGCAGCATCCACGCGCCGCGGTTGCCGGGGATCGCGATGTAGCCGGCGATGCCGGTGTCCTCCATGTAGGCGGCGTAGGCGTCGCCGTCGGCGCGCTTGACGGCGCCCTTCCAGGTGCGAGCGATCATGCCGCGCGCACGGTATCGGCGTTGGCGGACCAGCCGCCCTCGTACGCGTGCACCTCGCCGTCGGCGACGAGCACGATGCGGTCGGCGATCCGGTCGAGGAAGTAGCGGTCGTGCGAGACCGCCACGACGGTGCCGTCGTAGCGCTCCAGCGCGTCCTCGAGCGCCTCGATCGAGTCGATGTCGAGGTGGTTGGTCGGCTCGTCGAGCACGAGGCAGTTGGGCGCGTCGTGCATCAGCCCCAGGAACGCCAGCCGCGTGCGCTCGCCGCCGGACAGCGTCGCGACGGGGCGCCGGCACTGCTCGTAGTCGAACAGGAAGCCGATCAGCGAGCGCACGGCGGCGTCCTCGGACATCGAGCGGCCGGCGCGCAGCGCGTCGATCACCGGCAGCTCGTCCGGCAGCCCGCTCGCCGCCTGCGAGAGGTAGCCGATGCTGATGCCGTCGCCGGCCCAGCGCGTGCCGGCGCCGGGCTCCAGGTCGTCCGCGAGGATCCGCAGCAGCGTCGTCTTGCCGCCGCCGTTGGGCCCGACGACGCCGACGCGCTCGCCGCGGCCGACCACCAGCTCGACGTCGAGCAGCACCGGGTCCTCGCCGAAGCTCGCGTCGACGTTCTCGAGCGCGAGCACGCGCTGGCCGCCGCGCGAGCCGCTGCGCAGCGCCAGCGCCATCCGCCGGCGCTCGAGCACCGGCCGGTCGATCTTCTCCATGCGGTCGATCTGCATCTGCTTGACGCGCGCCTGGCGCGCCGCGCGCTCGTTGACGCGGATGTGGGCCCAGTGGCGGAAGCGCCGCACGGCCTCCTCCAGGCGCGCGATCTCCTTCTGCTGCGTCACCCAGCGCTGTTGCGCGCGCTCGAGCTCGAGCTGCCGGGCGACGGCGTACGCCGAGTAGGCGCCGGGCCAGATCCGGATCTCGCCGCCGTCGAGCTCGCCGATCTCGGCCACCGTCTCGTCGAGCAGGTGGCGATCGTGCGAGATCATCACGACGGCGCCGTCGAAGTCGTTCAGCAGCGCGCCGAGGCGCTCGCGCCGGGCCATGTCGAGATGCGCCTCCGGCTCGTCGAGCAGCAGCACGTCCGGGCGGCGCGCGAGGCAGGCCGCGAGCGCGACGAGCTTGCGCTGGCCGCCCGAGAGCGCGCGCGTGGGCAGCTCCAGCGCGGCGCCGTCGAGCCCGAGCGCGCGCAGGTGCCCGAGCGCCTCGCCCTCCGCGCGGTCGCCGCCGGCGTCGCTCCAGCGCGCCAGCAGGCGCTCGTGGTGGGCGATCGCGCGCGCCATCGCGTCGAGGTCGTCCGTCGCGATCCGCGCCTCGGCGGCGGCCAGCTCGGCCTCCAGCGCCGCCAGCTCGGGCCGGGCCGCGCGCACCGTCGCGAGCGCGTCTCGCTCATCGCCGGCGACGATCTGCGGCAGGTGGGCGAGCACGAGCCCGCGCCGCAGCGTCACCTCGCCGGCGTCGGCGTGCTCGTGGCCGGCGAGGATCCGCAACAGCGTCGACTTGCCGCCGCCGTTGGGGCCGAGGATGCCGATCCGCGCGCCGGCCGCGACGTCGAGGTCGGCGCCGCGCAGGATCGCCCGCCCGCCGAAGGACTTCACGATGCCGCGGGCGGCGAGCTGGGGGATCGATACGGCCATGGACACCCAGGGTCGCGGATGGCCGAGGCACCGGCAATCGGGGCAACCACACCTCCGAGGTTCGAATCCGGTATCCCATTGGGTAGGCATGGCCAGCGTGTCTCCGTCGATCCATGTAGGCCCCGGTGAGCAGCCGGAGCTCTCGCGCGCCGTCGAGACGGCCGGTGGGTCGCTCGTGCCGATCACGCAGGCCGACGGCGTCGTGTGGGCCGGGACCCGGCCGGACTCGCTGCCCGACCTGCCGCGCTCGGTGCGCTGGGTCCAGCTCCCCTCGGCGGGCGTCGAGCCGTGGATGGCCCGGATCGAGGCGACGCCGCAGGTCACGTTCACGTCCGCCGCGGGCGCCTACGCGCCGCAGGTCGCCGAGCACGCGGTCGCGCTGCTGCTCGCCGGCGTGCGCGGGATCGTGGCGTCGGCGCGGCAGGCCACGTGGGAGATCCCGCCGCACTCGACGCTCGCGGGCGCGACGGTGGCGATCGTGGGCGCGGGCGGCATCGGCCGCGCGGCGATCGCGCAGCTGCGGGCCTTCGACGTCGACGTGATCGCCGTCACGCGGCGCGGCCACGACGTGCCGGGCGCGGCGCGGTCGCTGTCCTCCGACCAGCTCGGCGAGGTCTGGGGCGCGGCCGACCACTTCATCGTCGCGGCGCCGGCGACCGGCGCCACGCGCCACCTGATCGGCGCCCCGGAGCTCGCCGCGATGCGCCCGCACAGCTGGATCGTGAACATCGCGCGCGGCTCGCTGATCGACACCGGCGCGCTCGTGGACGCGCTGCGCGAGCGGCGGATCGGCGGCGCGGCGCTCGACGTGACCGATCCTGAGCCGCTCCCGGACGGCCACCCGCTGTGGACGCTGCCGAACGCGCTGATCACGCCCCACATCGCCAACCCGGAGGCCGCGCTCACGCGCAGGCTCGCCGAGCGCGTGCGCGAGAACGTCGAGCGGCTGGCCGCCGGCGAGGCGCTGATCGCGCAGATCGACGCCGGCCGCGGCTACTGAGCGCCCGGATCTCGCCCTGCGGGCGACCCCGGTTCGCTCACGAGGGGTTACAGAGACCGCTTCGCTTCTAGGTACAGGCGCGGCCGGCGGCGGCGGACCGGCGCAGCCGCGTCGCGCGCAGCGCGTGGTAGCGCTTCGCCGCGGCTGTGACGCGCGGGCGGCTCGCGTGCCGCCGGCGCAGCGTCTTCAGGCGCGTCAGCGCGGCCTTCTCGGCCTGCTTGGCGCTCGCGAGCTTCACGCGCGCGGCCGTGCACGCCGCCGACGGGCCGCGCACCGGCGCCGGCGGGACGAGGCCGGAGGGCACCGGCACGGGCGCCGGCGTGCTCATCGGGACCGGCGCCGGCGCGGGCGTCGTGCCGGCGGTGGCCTGGATGAAGTCCGCGAACGCCGGCACCCACGTGTAGACGACCGGCAGCTTGGTCGAGCACGGCGGGAGGTTCTGCCCGGCCTGCGGCCCGTAGCTCGTCAGGCCCCACAGGACCGGCTCCGAGGTGGCGGCGTCGAACGCGACCAGCGGCCCGCCGCTGTCGCCGTGGCACGCGCCGGCGACGTTCTCGGTGCCCGCGCAGACCTGGGTCGGGCGGTCGAAGCCGGGGATCTTCGCCGCGCACTCGTCGCCCTTGCGCACTCGCAGGTATGCCTCTTGGAGCACGTTCGTGAGCACCGTGTTGTCCTGGTCCGTCGTTCCCCAGCCGGCCGAGTTGGGCACGCCGTCGAAGCTGACGTAGCCGGACAGCTCGGACTTGACGGCGAGCCGCGCCGCGGGGACCGGCGCCGGCGAGACGAGGTGGAACATCGCGATGTCGTCGAGATCGCGCACCGGGTCGTACTGCGGGTGCACGACGAGCTTGTCGACCGAGATCGCCGGCGCGGTGGGGTCGGTGTAGTCCTTGGTGGCGAGCACGGCGGTCATCGTCTCGGCGAAGCGCCCGGGCGCGCCGTAGGCGCAGTGCGCGGCCGTGACGACCCACTGCGGCGCGACGACCGAGCCCGTGCAGCCGAACTGCTGATCGCCGAAGGTGCCGTAGAGGAACACGACCGACGGCCACGAGCCCGGCGGCGCGTCGTGGCCGCCGACGATGGCCGGGCGCGCCGAGGCGAACGCGGCGCACGCGAGGCAGGCGAGGACGGCCGCGGCCGCGCCAACTGTCCTCGAGCCCCGCACCCGGCCGACCCTAGCCGAGCCTGCGCGGGCAGGCAACGCGGTTCACGCGCCGAACATCCGGACATGCTCAAGGAATTCCGCGAGTTCGTGCTGCGCGGCAACGTCGTCGACCTCGCCATCGCGGTGGTGATCGGCGCGGCGTTCGGCGCGGTCGTGGCGGCGTTCGTCGCCGACCTCGTCACGCCGCTGATCGCGGCCATCGGCGGCAAGCCCGACTTCGCCGCCCTGACCTTCACGATCAACGGGTCGAGGTTCTCCTACGGGCACTTCCTCAACGCCGTGATCTCGTTCCTGATCATCGCGGCCGTGATCTTCTTCTTCGTCGTCAAGCCGCTGAACGCGTTCCTGGCGCGGCGCAAGTCCAAGGAGGAGCCGGCCCCCGACTCACCCGCCGAGGACGTCGTCCTGCTGACCGAGATCCGCGACCTGCTGCGTCAGGGGACGACGCCGTCGCGCCCGACGTAGCCGTCCGCGCCGCCGACGCAGACGTACACGGCCTCGCCGTCGGCCGACGTGTTGCGCACGCTGCGGACCGTCGCCGGATCCACGCGCGCCAGGCCGCCGGGCCCCAGCACGCGCCGCTCGCCGTCGCCGAACTCGAGCTCGACCTCGCCCGACACGACGAGATACAGCTCCTCCTGGCGCTCGTGGTAGTGCGCGTTGGTGGCGTAGGACGGCGGCAGCACGACCGCGTTGACGCCGAACGCGGTCACGCCGAGCGCGCCGCGGATCTTGCGGAAGCCGGGCCCGGATCCGAGCCCGTCGATGCTCCCGACCGCCCAGCCGCTGCCGTGCTCGGTGTCCATCGGACGCCATACTAGGACCGTGTCGTCCGACGCCGCCACCATCGAGGAGCTGCTGGAGCCGCTCCGCGCCGCGCCGGAGCGCTCGGCCGTGCTCCTCGACGTCGACGGCGTGCTCGCTCCGATCGTGCAGCAGCCGGACGACGCGCACATGCCCGAGACGACCCGTCGCCCGCTGATCGAGGTCGCCAAGCGCTACGGCACGGTGGCGTGCGTGTCAGGCCGGCGGGCGTCCGACGCGCGGCGGATCGTCGCGCTCGGCTCGATCGCCTATCTCGGCTCGCACGGCTCGGAGGTGCTGCGCCCGGGCACGATCGCCCCGGAGCTGGACCGCGAGCTGCAGGCCTGGACGCGGCGCGTGCAGACGTTCGCGCACGACGCGTTCGGCGAGAAGCTGCGGCGCCTGCGCGTGCGGCTGGAGGACAAGGAGGCGATCGCCGCCTTCCACTGGCGCGGGACGCCCGACGAGGAGGACGCGCTGGCCGCCGTGGAGGAGGTCGCGGAGGCCGCCGAGAAGGCCGGCTTCGTCCCCCACTGGGGCCGCAAGGTGCTCGAGATCCGCCCGCCCGTGCGGATCGACAAGGGCGCGGGGATCGTCAACCTGCTGCGCGACACCGACCTCGCGGCCGCCGTCTATGTCGGCGACGACGTGACCGACCTGGACGCCTTCCGCGGCCTGACCGACCTGCAGGAGATGGGGCGGCTCGAGTACGCGCTGCGCGTCGGCGTGCGCTCGGACGAGAGCCCCTCGGCGCTGCAGGAGGAGGCGGACACGATGGTCGAAGGCACCGATGGCGTCCGCGCCCTGCTGACCGCGCTGCTGCACTGAGCACTTGCGCTTCGGCGACTTCCTCAAGGCCACGGTCCTGCTGAGCGCGGCGTCGGCGACCCTGCTCGCCGCCCTGACCGTGGTCGGCCTCTCGCAGGACGCGCCCGACGACACGGCCGCCTACGTCTGCGTCGCCTGGTGGGCGCTGTCGGCGCTGGCGGGCCTGTGGCTTGGCCGGCGGGCCGAGAGCTCGCCGCCGATCGCGCGCCTGCTGGCGTCGGCCAAATCGCAGACCCTGCTGCCCGAGCAGCATCCCGGGCGCACGATCGTCAACCGCCTGTGGCCGCTGCTGGTGTCGACGATCGCGGCCGCCGCCGCGTCGGTGTTCCTCCCGCAGGTGGCGGGCATCGCGGCCGGCTTCGCCGTCATCTGGGCGCTGAGCTGGCGCCGGCAGGAGCAGGCCGTCGCCGCGATCGAGGAGCGCGACGCCGTGCGCTTCTACGTCGAGCGCACGTCGCCGCTGAAGCCGATGCAGCTCGTGCGCACACCCGGGTTCGGGGGCGACTTCCTCCGCTCGCCGACCTAGAGCATCGCCTCGGCCTCGACCTCGACCGTCCAACGCGGGTCCAGCAGCGAGTGCACGGTGAGCATCGTCGACGCCGGGCGGACGTCGGCGAACACCTCGCCGTGGGCCGTCATCGCGCCGCCGGCATCCGCCCCGGGCGTGAGCAGCGTGCGCGTGCGGACGACGTCGCGGACCGACGCTCCCGCCTGCTCGAGCGCCGTCGCGACGATCTCCCAGCAGCGCCGCGCCTGCTCGAGCGTCGTCTCCGGGCAGCCGCCGTCGGGCAGCACCGGGCCGGTGCCGGAGACGAGTACGCGGTCGCCGGCGCGGACGGCGCGCGAGAAGCCGATCACCGGCTCGAACGGCGAGCCGGACGAGATCAGTTGCCGCGCCGGCGGCGACTCGAGCGTCCGCAGCGCGCGCTCGACGTCCTCCTCGCGCACGAGCACGTAGTCGGTGTCGTAGGTCGAGATGGCGAAGATCGAGATCCCGGCGGCCGCCAGTGGGGCGGCGATCCCGGCCAGCACCCCGGTCTGCTCGAACGGGATCGGCCCTGGCACCATGAGCGCGCGCCAGCCGGTCTCGACGGTCGTGTCGGGCGGCACGGCCGCCTCCGGGCAGACGATCGACAGCTCGTCGCGCGTGCGCGTGATCGAGCTGAACGACTCGTGGAGCTCCAGCGCCCACGACGGGATCCGCTCGCCGGCGTGCAGACGGCAGATCGCCAGCGGCTCGGGCAGCACGGTCAGGTCCATGGCCACCACAATGCCAGCCGATGCCTGCAACCGACGTCCTGATCGTGTCGCTCGGCGGCACCGCGGGCCTGCGCGAGGCGGACGCGCTGCTGGCGGACTCGCTGCGGCGGGCGGGCGCCGGAGTGCAGATCGCGACCGTCGCGAAGGTCCGCGAGTGGCGCACGATGGCGGGGATCGAGCTGGCCTGGGCGGTCAACGCCCGCCGCGCGGCGAGCGCCGGCATCCGCGCCTACCGCCCGCGCGCGGTCCTGTACTCGACGACCACCGCGGCCCTGCTCGGCCCGCGCACCGGCGCGATCCGCTTCGACGCGCCGGCCGCCGGCAACCGCCCCGGCCGCCACGGGATCTGGCAGCGGCGCGTCGAGCGCGCGCGCTTCGAGGACGCCAAGCTGCTCCTCCCGTGGAGCGAGGGCGGCCTGGCCGAGGCGCCGGCGCCGCACGCCGACGCGCTCGTCGTGCCGGTGCCGGTGGAGGCGTCGGGCGAGCCGGGGGAACGCGACATCGCCGCGATCACGTACGGCGCGAACCCGGAGAAGAAGGGCCTCGACCGCGTGCTGGCGGCGTGGGAGCGCGACCGCCGGCCCGGCGAGGAGCTGGTGGTGGCCGGCCTCGCCCGCCCGGACGCGCCGGGCGTGCGCTACGCCGGGATGATCCCGCGCGCCGCCTACCGCGCGCTGCTGCGGCGCGCGCGCGTGTTCGTCACCGCGCCGCGGCGCGAGGACTACGGGATCGCGCAGCTCGAGGCGCTCGCCGACGGCTGCGCGCTCGTCACCACGCGCGCCCCCGGCCCGTACGCGGCGCTGCCGATCGCGCACGCGCTCGACCCGCGGCTGGTCTCCGACGCGCTCCCGATCCGGACCGCGCTCGACGAGCCGTCCGACGGCTACGCCGAGCGCGCCTGGCTCGCGCTGACCGCGTTCTCGCCGAAGGAGGTCGACCTCGTCGTCGCCCGCGACCTGCTGCCGCTACTGCGGGCCCTGTGAGCGGCGGGGGAACGAGCCGCCAGGCAAGTTGCCCTAGCGCACGAGCGCTCAGCGCGAGTGCGCCCGCTTCCTGAGGGCGGCGAACTCCGGCCACGGACGCGTGTTGGCGACCTGGTCGGCCGTCAGCCACGCGCGCCGGGCGGTGGCGATGCCGAAGCGCAGCAGGTCGAAGTTGCGCGCCGAGTGCGCGTCGGAGTCGATCAGCACCTTCACGCCCGCCTCGGCGGCCGCGCGGGCGTGGATCTCGTTCATGTCGCGGCGGTCGGGCGCGGCGTTGATCTCGATCATCGTGCCGGTGCGGGCGGCGGCCGCGATCACCTGCGTCATGTCGATCGCGTACGGCGGCCGCGTCTCGATCTTGCGCCCCGTCGGGTGGCCGATCGCGTCGACCCACGGGTGCTCGATGGCGCCGATCATCCGATCGGTCATCTGCTGCTCGTCCATGCCGAACGAGGTGTGGACGGACGCGATCACCCAGTCGAGCCGCTGCAGCAGCTCGTCGGGGTAGTCGAGCGAGCCGTCCGGGAGGATGTTGACCTCGCTGCCCGCCAGCACGTGGATGCCGTCGAGCTGCGCGTTGAGCGCCGCGATCTCGTCGATCCGCTCCTCCAGCGCCTCGATCGTCACGTGGTCGCCGAAGCCGTGGCTGGCGGAGTGGTCGGTGATCGCGAGGTACTCGTAGCCGCGCTGGAGCGCCGCCTCGGCCATCTGCTGCGCGCTCTGGCGGCCGTCGGACAGCGTCGTGTGGCAGTGCAGGTCGCCGCGGATGTCCGCCAGCTCGACGAGCGCCGGCAGCGCGCCCTTGAGCGCCGCCTCGAGCTCCCCGCGCCCCTCGCGCAGCTCGGGCGGGATCCACGGCAGCCCGAGCCGCTCGTAGACCCCCTCCTCGGTCGCGCAGCGCGTCGTCTCGCCGTCGGCGTCGTCGAGGATCCCGTACTCGGAGATGTGCAGCCCGCGCCGGACCGCCCACTCGCGCAGCTGCACGTTGTGGGCCTTCGCGCCGGTGAAGTGCTGGAGCACGTTGCCGAACTGGTCCGGCGCGACCACCTTCAGGTCGACGCTGCATGCCCGAGTGCGTGTTCACGCGCGCGCCGGCGTCGCCGGACGCGTGCACGGACTCGACCAGGTCGAGCTCGCGCAGCGTGTCGATCAGCGCGGCCGGGTCGCTCGCGGTGGCGATGATGTCGATGTCCTTCGCCGTGTCGCCGAGCCGGCGCAGCGAGCCGGCGATCTCGACGCGGTCGGCCGCCGGGTGGTCGCGCAGCGCGCCGGCGATCTGCTCGGCGACCGGCAGCGCGCGCGAGAGCAGGATCCGCGGCGCGGGGCCGCCGCCCTCCTCCTGCTCGGCCAGCACGCGCAGCAGGTTCTCCTCGACCTTGGCGCCGAAGCCGCGCAGCGAGCGGATCTGGCCCGCCTCGGCGGCCTCGCGCAGCCTCTCGAGCGAGTCGACGCCGAGCTCGTCGTACAGCAGCCGCGCGCGCTTGGGACCGAAGCCGGGCAGGTGCATGACGGCGATCAGGCCGGCCGGGAACTTCGCGCGCAGCTTCACGGAGGCGGGGATGTCGCCGGTCTCGTCGAGCGCGCGCAGCTTCTCCTCGAGCGTCTTGCCGATGCCCGGCAGCTCGGTCACGCGCCCCTCGCGCGTGAGGCCCATCACGGACACGGAGGCGTCGCGCACGGCCTTGGCGGCGGTGCGGTAGGCGATGACGCGGTAGGAGACCGCGCCGTCGAGCTCGTACAGGTCGCCGAGCTCCTCGAAGGCGGCGGCGATCTCGGGGTTCGTCTTGGTGGCCACGGCTCAAATAGGCTACGCGGCCCTCATGGTCGGCTCTGTCTGGGTGATCCTCCCGACGTACAACGAGGCCGAGAACCTCGCGGCGGTCGTCGGCGGCGTGCGCGCCGCGCTGCCCGGCGCGCGCATCCTCGTCGTCGACGACGCGTCGACGGACGGCACGGGCGCGCTGGCCGAGGCGCTCGGCGTCGACGTGCTGCACCGGCCCGGCAAGGCGGGGCTCGGCCGCGCCTACGCGGCGGGCTTCGCGACGGCGCTGGCCGAGGGCGCGGAGCTGATCGTCGAGATGGACGCCGACCTCTCGCACGACCCGGCCGACCTGCCGCGGCTGGTCGCCCCGGCGCGCGAGGGCGCCGACCTGGTGCTCGGCTCGCGCTACGTCGACGGCGGCGGGATCGAGGACTGGGGGATCAAGCGGCGCGTGCTGTCGCGCTGGGGCTGCGGCTACGCGCGCCGCGTGCTCGGCGTCTCCGTGCGCGATCTGACGGGCGGCTTCAAGTGCTTCCGCGCCGCCACGCTGTCGGCGATCGACGCCACCGGCGCCGGCGCGCAGGGGTACGCGTTCCAGGTCGAGCTGACCTGGCGGGCGCTGTCGCTGGGCCTCGACGTGGTCGAGGTGCCGATCCGCTTCCGCGAGCGCCGGCTCGGCGCGTCGAAGATGTCCGGGCGGATCGCGCTCGAGGCCGCGTGGCGGGTTCCGGCCCTGCGCTACGGGCCGCGCCGGTGGCGGCCGCTGGGGAATCGGGCCCCAGCTGCCGATCCACTGGTGCATGAAGGCTGAAGAGCTCGCGTTCGTCCAGGGCTGGGACGACACCCGCGCCGCGCTGCGGCGCTGGAACGCCCACCCGCTGCCCGTCGTGCGCTCCTGGGCCCTCGGCTCGCTCGCCGTCGCGCTGCTGCTGCTGCTCGCCACCTGGCTCGTCGCCGCGCTGAGCACGCCGGACGCGACCGGCTACGGCTTCCCCGGCGTCACGCAGCCGGCCACGACCGCCGACTTCGAGTTCCTGCTGTACCGCAACGGGCTCGTGCTCGCCCTGCACGCGCTGGCGTGCGTCGCCGGCTTCATGGCCGGCTCGTCGCTGCCGCAGCTGGCCGGGAGCTACACCGGACTCAAGCGCCGGATCCACCAGCAGGCCGGGCCGCTGGCGATCGGCTTCGTCGTCTGCGCGACGGCGTTCTCGCTCTGCACGCAGGCGTACGCGCTCGGGCACGCGGCGGCCGACCTGGCGCTGCAGGAGCACATGTCGCCGGCGCTGCTGCTCGTCGCGCTCTCGCTGCACGCCGTGCCGGAGCTGTTCGCGCTGTTCCTGCCGCTCGCGGCGTGGACGCTGGCGAGCCGCCGCGGCGCGTGGAACGAGCTGCTCGCCGCCACGTTCGTGACGACCGCGCTGGCGATCCCGATCCTCGTGCTCGCCGCGACGATCGAGGTCTGGGTCTCGCCGCACGTGGTCCTCGCGCTCCAGGGGTAGACGCTATACTTTCTGAAGCGACAAGACCCTTCGAGAGGAACAAATGGCTGAGCACATCACCGACGTCACCGACAACAGCTTCCAGGCCGAGGTGCTCGAGTCCGACACGCCCGTGCTCGTCGACTTCTGGGCGCCCTGGTGCGGCCCGTGCCGCGTCGTCGCCCCGGCGCTCGAGGAGATCGCTTCCGCGCGCGACGACCTGCGCATCGTCAAGCTCAACGTCGACGACAACCAGCAGACCGCGGCCAACTACCAGGTGCTGGCGATCCCGACGATGATCCTGTTCCGCAACGGGCAGGAGGCCAAGCGCATCCAGGGCGCGATGCCGAAGAAGCGCATCGAGTCCGAGCTGGAGCCCGCGCTGGCCTAAGCGGCGCGGCGCACGGCGATGTGGAGCGGGCGGCCTTCGATCGTCACCGGCTCCACGCCGGACGCGCCGTCGAAGTGGGCGGCCACGGTCAGCGTCTCGCCCTTGACGTAGTCCTCGAACGCGCGCGCGGCGTCGAGCAGCTCGGCGTCGCCGCCGAGCGTCAGCTCGATCCGGTCCTCGACCTGCAGGCCCGCGGACTTGCGCGCGTTCTGCACCGCGTGGACGATCTCGCGCGCGAGCATCTCGCGCTGCAGCTCGGCGTCGAGCTCGAGCTCGAGCGCCACCGCGTGCGAGCCCTCGCGCTCGAGCTGGTAGCCCTCCAGCGGGCGCATGGCCAGGAGCAGGTCGTCAGGGCCGAGCTCGTGCTCGTGCCCGTCGACGTTGATGCCGATGCGGCCGCCGTCGCGCAGCGCGGCCGCGACGTGGTCGGGCTCCAGCGCCGCCACGGCCGCCGCGACCTGCGGCATCAGCTTGCCGAAGCGCGGCCCGAGCGCGCGGTAGTTGGGCTTGACCTCATAGGAGCCGAGCTCGTCGGCCTGTGAGACGTAGCGCAGCTCCTTGACGTTGAGCTCGTCGAGCACGACGCCGCTCAGGCGCTCGATCGCGTCGCGCTCGGCGCCGGCGGCCACGACGACGGCCGCGCGCAGGGGCTGGCGCACCTTCAGCTTGGCCTGGCCGCGCGCGGCGAGGCCGAGGCGGACCGTCTCGCGCACCGTCGCCATCGCGAACTCGAGATCCTCGTCGCGGGGGTAGGCGGGATCCCCATCTGTTGGCCAGTTCTCGAGGTGGACACTCGGCTCGGCGCCGTCGAGGTTGTCGTAGATCTCGTCGGCGATGAACGGCGTGAACGGCGCCAGCAGCTTGGTGACGGCGACGAGCGCCGTGCGCAGCGTCGCGAACGCGGCCGGGTCGCCGTCCCAGAAGCGCCGGCGCGACCGCCGCACGTACCAGTTCGAGAGGTCGTCGACGAACGCCGCGATCGCGTGCCCGGCGCGCGTGGCGTCGTAGGCCTCCATGCGCTCGGTCACCTCGGCCACGGTCCCGCTCAGGCGCGAGAGAACCCAGCGGTCGAGGTCCGTCGCCGGCTCGGCGTCCTCGCGCGCGACGTCGTTGACGTTCGCGTACAGGACGTAGAAGCCGTACGTGTTCCACAGCTGCAGCAGGAACTGGCGCAGCGACTCGCCGACGGTCTCGACGCTGAACAGGTAGCCGTCCCACGGCTGCTTGGACGTCAGGTAGTACCAGCGGAACGCGTCCGCGCCGTGGCGGTCGATGACGTCCCACGGCACGACGATGTTGCCGAGCGACTTCGACATCTTCTTGCCGTCGGGGTCGGCGATGTGGCCGAGGCAGAGGACGGTCCTGTAGGGCGACTGGTCGAACAGCAGCGTCGAGATCGCGATCAGGCTGTAGAACCAGCCGCGCGTCTGGTCGATCGCCTCGCAGATGTAGTCGGCCGGGAACTGGGTCTCGAACTTGTCGCCGTTCTCGAACGGCGCGTGCCACTGCGCGAACGGCATCGAGCCGGAGTCGAACCAGACGTCGATCACCTCCGGCACGCGGCGCAGCGGCTCGCCGCCGGTCGGCGACGGGATCTCGACGTCGTCGACGAACGGGCGGTGCGGGTCCTCGAGCGTGACGCCCGAGAGCTCGCGCAGCTGCTCGAACGAGCCGATGCAGATCGTCTCGCCCGCCTCGTTGCGCCACACCGGCAGCGGCGTGCCCCAGTAGCGCTCGCGCCCGAGCGCCCAGTCGACGTTGTTCTCCAGCCAGCGCCCGAAGCGGCCGTGCTTGATGTGCTCCGGGTGCCAGTCGACGGTCTCGTTGGCGGCCAGCAGCCGGTCCTTGAGCTGCGACGTGCGGATGTACCAGGTCGGCTTGGCGTAGTAGAGCAGCGGCGTGCCGCAGCGCCAGCAGTGCGGGTAGGCGTGCACGAAGCGCTCGGCGCGGAACAGCCGCCCGCGCTCGCGCAGGTCCTCGATCAGGTCGTCGTCGGCCTCCTTGACCCAGCGGCCGGCGTACGGGCCGATGCGCTCGTCGTAGGTGCCGTCGGCGCGCACGGGGTTGATCACGGCGAGGCCGTTCTCGGCGCCGAGCCGGAAGTCGTCCTCGCCGAACGCGATCGCCGTGTGGACGATGCCGGTGCCGTCCTCGGCCGAGACGAAGTCGCCCGACAGCACGGTGTGGCCCTTGAGGCCGTACGCCTCCGCGGGTATGAACGGGAAGGGCGGCTCGTAGCCGGCGCCGATCATCTCGCTGCCGCTGAAGCGGTCGGTGACGATCGCGTCCTCGCCGAGCACGCGCGCCGCCAGCGCCTCGGCGAGCACCTCGCCCTTGCTCGTGCGCACGTACGTGAGGTTCGGGTCGACCGCGACAGCCGCGTTGGACACCAGCGTCCACGGCGTCGTCGTCCACACGAGCAGCGTGTCGCCCTCGCGCAGCGCTCCCGCCGGACGCGTGACCGGGAACGTGACGTAGATGCTCGGGTCCTCGACGTCCTTGTAGCCGAGCGAGACCTCGTGGCTGGAGAGGCTCGTGCCGTCGCGCGGGCAGTACGGGACGACCTTGAAGCCCTCGTAGAGCAGGCCCTTCTCCCACAACTGGCTGAGCGCCCACCAGACCGACTCGATGTAGGACGTGTCGAGCGTGCGGTACGGGTGCTCGAGGTCGACCCAGTAGCCGATCCGCTCGGTCAGGCGGTCCCAGTCCTCGAGGAACTCGAACACCGACTCGCGGCAGATGCGGTTGAACTCGGCGATGCCGAACTCCTCGATCTGCTGCTTGGACTCGATCCCGAGCTTCTCCTGCACGGCGATCTCGACGGGCAGGCCGTGGCAGTCCCAGCCGCCCTTGCGCTCGACGTAGTAGCCGCGCATGGTGCGGTAGCGGGGGAAGATGTCCTTGAACACGCGCGCCAGCACGTGGTGGGAGCCCGGGCGGCCGTTGGCGGTCGGCGGGCCCTCGTAGAAGACGAACGGCGGCGCGCCCTCGCGGCGGCGCATCGACTCGCGGAAGACGTCGCGCTCGCGCCAGCGCTCGAGCACGCCCTCTTCGAGCGTGGGGAAGGAGACGTCCTTGGGGAGCGGGCGATGGGGCGGCACGGGCCCAGGAGTCTAGGTAGGTAGGTTCGAGGGATGCGGATGGGTCGCGTCTTGACGCTCGTAGCGGCCGCGCTGGTGCTGCTGATCGGCGGCCTGGGGCTCGCCGTCTACTTCACGCGCGACGAGGACAACATCGAGGTCGACAACATCCTGTCGGAGGACTTCTCGAAGGCCGTCGCGCTGGCCGAGGACCCGGACGTCGGCGCGCACGGCGTCGTCGATCTGCGCAAGCTGGCCGATTTCGACTGGGATCGCGTCCTGCTCGTGGCGCCCGGCGTGTCGCGGGCGCGGATCTCGCGAGAGCTCGGCAGGCCGTGGACCGGCGTCGTCGGCGTCGACGCCGGCGAGCTGCTGATCTTCAGGCGCGGGACGGAGATCGCGCGCTTCGCGAACTACCGCGGCACGGGCCGCTTCGCGGAGTTCGCGCCGCTGCAGGAGATCCCGCGCGACCGCGCGGTGTTCCAGGTCCAATCGCTCGTTGTGCGCCTGAAATAGGGTTTCGCCCTCCGGTCGCCGTCGGTCGCGGCGCGGCATCGCCCGATGCCCAGGCGCGCCGTCGAACCTCCGTGCGACGTTACCCTGCCCTCCGGTCGCCGTCTGTCGCGGCGCGGACTCGCACTGCGCCCAGGCGCGCCGTCGGACCTCCGTGCGACGTTACCCGCGAGGCCGGTTGCTCTTGCGCGCGTTCTTCTGCGCGCGGCCCTTGGCACGCGCCTTGGCCTTCGCCTGGCGCTTGTGCGCGTGCGGGCCCTGCTCGCGCAGCCGGCTCATCGCCGCGAGG
Source organism: uncultured Solirubrobacteraceae bacterium (assembly GCA_963736505.1). Classification (GTDB taxonomy): domain Bacteria; phylum Actinomycetota; class Thermoleophilia; order Solirubrobacterales; family Solirubrobacteraceae; genus Solirubrobacter. The sequence goes on along the minus strand of CAVTOZ010000007.1, from coordinate 314,035 downwards.
TCCTCCTCGGGGATCGAGCTGCGGGCGTCGCGCATGATGAACCAGCCCATCACGCCGAAGCCGAGCACGAGCGCGCCGCCGATGACGAACAGCGTGATCCGGCTCGTGTTGTTGTCGCTCGAGCTGCTGCTCGGCGCCTTGACCGGCGCGGGCGTCGGGGTCGCGGCGTCCGGAAGCGGGCCGAACGGGTTCTGCTGCGCGACGGCCGGAGTGGCCGCGGCGAGCGCGAGCATGGTGGTGAGAAGGGCGATCCGTCGCGTCATGGGCGCGCAAAGGGTAGTCATGCAGGCGCGCCAGTCAACGCCCAACGTGATCCGACGAACCGAGCCCCGCATGTGACCAGTCTGACGGCGATCAGCGCGAGCAGCCCCCACCAGACGCCCAGGATGCCCCAGTCCTCCCACAGCGCGAGCAGCGCGATCGGCACGTAGACCGCCGCCGCGGCCAGCATTCCCCACATCAGGAAGCGAGTGTCGCCCGCCCCGATGAGAATTCCGTCGAGCGCGAACACGGCCCCGTTGGCGGGCATCATCAGCGCGAACAGCGGCCAGATCTCGTGCGCGTTGCGGATCACCGCCGGATCGTCCGTGAACAGACGCGGGATGGCGTCGCCGAGCGCGAGGAAGACGACCGAGAACAGCGCGCCGACGGCGACCGACCACCCGATCATGCGCGTCGCGGCGGCGCGCGCGCCGATCGCGTCGCCCGCACCGAGCATGCGGCCGACCATCACCTGCCCGGCGATCGCGATCGCGTCGAGCACGAGCGCGAGGAAGACCCACAGCTGGAACGCGATCTGGTGCGCGCCCAGCGGCGCGGCGCCGATCCGGGCCAGCACGGCGCTGCCGACCAGGAACGAGCCGGTCAGGGCCGTCGTGCGCACCGCGATCTCCGACCCGATCCGCGCCAGCGGGCGCATCTTGGCCAGGTGCGGGCGCTCGAAGCCCGCGCGCCGCTGCACCGCGACGAATGCCAGCGCCATCCCCAGCTGCGCGATCACGGTCCCCCAGGCCGAGCCCTTCAGGCCCCAGCCGAAGCCGTAGACGAACAGCAGCTCCAGGCCCGCGTTGGTGATGTGCGCGGCGACGAGGATCAGCAGCGGCGTCCTGAGGTTCGAGATCCCGCGCAGGAAGCCCTGGCCGGCGGACGCGAGCATGAACAGCGGCGCGCCGAGCGCGGCGATCCGCAGGTAGACCACGGCGCCGTCTCCGACCGCGTCCTCGCCGCCCATCAGCGTCACGGCGAACGGCGCCGTCGCCTCGATCAGGACCAGCAGCACGAGCCCGATCGCGAGCGCGAGCCAGAGCGCCTGCGAGCCGAGCGCGGCCGCGTCCTTCTCGCGCCCGGCGCCGTGCAGGCGCGAGACCTGCGCCGTCGTGCCGTAGGTGAGGAAGTTGAAGATCGTGAACGCCGTCGACATGACCGTCGCGGCGATCGCGAGCGAGGCGAGCTGCGTGGTGCCGAGATGGCCGACGATCGCGGTGTCGACCAGCACGTACAGCGGCTCGGCGGCCAGCGCGCCGAGCGCCGGCAGCGCGAGGCGCAGGATCTCGCGGTCGTAGGCGGAGCGGCGCATCGCCGCTACACGTTAGGAGCGCGGACGTCCGCCACCGCCCGCAGCATCCCCATGTAGCCGGTGCAGCGGCACAGGTTGCCCGCCAGCGCCTCGCGGACCTCCTCGTCGCTCGGATCGGGGCGGTCGCGCAGGAACGCGTCGAGCGTCATCAGGATCCCGGCCGTGCAGAAGCCGCACTGCAGCGCGTGCGCCTCGTGGAACGCCTGCTGGAGCGGGTGCAGCGCGCCGTCCGCGAGGCCCTCGACGGTGCGCACCGCGCAGCCGTCGGCCTGCGCGGCGAGCACCAGGCACGCGCGCACCGGCTCCCCGTCGAGCTGGACCGTGCACGAGCCGCACGCGCCCTGCTCGCAGCCGACCTTCGTGCCCGTCAGTCCGCGGGCGCGGATGAAGTCGGCCAGCGACGTGCGCGGCTCGACGTCGCCGGCGTGCGGCGTCCCGTTGATCGCGACCGAGATCCTCACGCCAGCGCCTCGCGCACCAGCGCCCGCACGAGCGCGCGCCGGTGCGGGTGCGCGATCGCGGCGGCGGCCTCCTCGGCCACCTCTGACGCGGGCGCGCCCTCGGCCAATGCGCGCTCGGCCTCCGGCGCGCGCACGGGGTGCGAGCCGGTCCCGAGCAGCGCGATCGCGGCGTGCCCGGGCGCGCGCACGATCGCGGCCCCCGCGAGCGGGAAGCTCCCGCCCGTCGGCGCGTACTCGGCGAACGCGGTCGCGGCGCCGTCCGGCAGCGGCGGCACCTCGATCGCGGCCAGCAGCTCGTCGTCGTCGATCGCCGTGGCGAACGGCCCGAGGAACAGCTCGCCGGCGCCGAGCACGCGCGGCCCGCGCGGCGAGCGCAGGTGGAAGCGGGCGTCGAGCGCGGTCAGGGCGACCGGCAGCTGCGCGTTCGGATCGGCGTGCGCGACGGAGCCGGCGACCGTCCCGCGCGAGCGGACCGCGGCGTGGCCGACGAAGCGGGCCGCCTGCGCCAGCAGCGGCCAGTGGCGCGCGACCAGCGGCGAGCGCTCGAGCGCCGCCTGGCGCACGGTCGCGCCGATCCAGAGCGTCCCGGCGGTCCGCCGCAGCCCGGCCAGCTCGGCCACGCCGTTGACGTCGACCAGCCGCGTGGGGCGGGCGATGCGCAGGTTCAGCAGCGGCAGCAGGCTCTGGCCGCCCGCGAGCACGCGCGCGTCCTCGCCGAGCCGCGCCACCGCGTCCTCGACCGACTCCGCGCGGACGAGCTCGAACGGCGCCGGCTTCACCGGCGGCTCCGCAGGATGCCGGCCGCCGCCAGCGCCGCCGCGGCCGCGACGCCGACGCGCACCCAGCGGTGCTCGGCAGGCTCCGGTGTCGGCCGGCCCGGGACGGTCACGTCGCGCGGGCGCGGCGTGAGCACCTCGGCGGGCCCCGTGGCCACGAGCGCGGTGGCGGGGCGGAGCTTCGCGCTCTCGCCGATCTTCTCGCGCAGCGGCCGCGCCGGCGGCGGGCTCGGCGTGTCCCAGGCCGGGACCGGCGCCGGGCTGGGCGGGACGGCCTTGTCCCACGCGGTCGCCGGCCGGCCGGCGGTGACGAGCGCGTAGGCGAGCGTCGTGGAGAGATGGCCGAGCGCGTCCTCGGCGGTCGCCTCCTCGACCGGCACGCCGCCGGGGCCGGCGAGCAGCAGCGCGGTGATCGCGAGCTTGGCGTCGAGCACGGTCACGATCGCAGTCACCGCGACGGTCGCCGGGCCGGCCGCGCCCTGCAGCCGCAGCGTGGCGGTGCGCGCCTCGTCGTCGGCGTCGACGAGCACGGCGGTCCCCTCGTAGCCGGCCGCGCTCCCGCGCGCGGGCGGCAGCGTCGCCAGCGCCCACCACGCCTCGGCGGCCGGCGCCGCGAGCGCGACCTCGCGCGTCAGCCGCACAGCGCCCGCCAGACCGACTCGGCCGTGAACGGCGGGTCGACGTGCGTCCCGATCGCGTCGGCGATCGCGTTGGCGATCGCGGGCGGGACGCCGATCGCACCGTTGTCGCCCAGGCCCTTGGCGCCGAGCGGGTTCAGCGGCGACGGCGTCTCGACGAACGCGTGCTCGATCGGCGGGACGTCGGCGGCGGTCGGCAGCGCGTAGTCCAGCAGCGAGGTCGACGCCGGCTGCGCGTCCTCGTCGTGCACGACGGCCTCGCTCAGGCTCGCCCCGAGCCCGGTCACGGTCCCGCCGAGCGCCTGACCCTCGGCCAGCAGCGGGTTGACGATCCGGCCCGCGTCGTCGACGACCGCCAGCCGCCGCACCTCGACCCGGCCCGTCGCCCGCTCGACCGCGACCACCGCGGCGTACGCGCCGGAGGAGAACGCCTGCTCGGAGCTGAAGCGCGCGGACGCCGACAGCTCGCCCAGCTCGGCCCAGGTGAGCGCGTCGCCGGCCGTGAAGAAGCGGCCGGCGCGGAACTCGGCGCGCGCGCCGAGCCGCTCCGACGCGAGCGCCCGCGCCGCCGCGATCAGCTCGTCCGCCGCCTGGGCGACGGCGGCGCCGCCGACCGAGATCGAGCGGCCCGAGAACGTCCCGACGCCGTCCGGCAGCGCTGCGCTGTCGCCCGTGCGCACCTCGACGGCCTCCAGGCCCACGCCGAGCCGCTCGGCGGCGACCTGCGCGAACAGCGTGTGATGGCCCTGGCCGCCCGGCGTCGACCCCGCGCGCACCTCGAAGCGCCCGTCGGCGACGCGGATCGACGCCCGCTCCCAGTTGCCGCCCGACCGCTGCACGACGAGCGCGACGCCGGTGCCGACGAGCGTCTCGCCGCGCGAGTGCTCCGGCCGCACGAGCTCGAGCGCCGTGTCGAGGCAGCGCTCGTAGTCGCCCGAGTCGTATGTCCAGCCGAGCGGCGTCCGGTACGGGAACTCGCGCACGAGGTTGCGCCGCCGCAGCGCGATCGGGTCGGCGCCGGTCTCGCGCGCCGCCGCGTCGAGCGCCGTCTCGACCAGGTACGTCGCCTCGGGGCGCCCCGAGCCGCGATACGGCGCCGTCGGGACCTTGCTCGTGCGCGCGCCGGTGAGGGCGACGTCGAACGCCGGGATCGCGTACGCGCCGCTGAGCAGCATCGCCATCGTGTGCGGCGGGATCGCGGTGCTCGGCAGCAGGTACGCGCCGAGGTCGGCGAGCAGCCGCGCGCGCAGCGCGAGGATGCGGCCCTCGCCGTCGAGCGCGAGCTCGACGGCGCCCCGCACGCCGCGTCCCTGCGGCGCGGCGAGGAAGTTCTCCAGCCGGTCCTCGGCCCACTTGACCGGCCGGTCGAGCTGGAGCGCCGCCAGCGCGACCAGCGGCGTCTCGACGGGCAGCGTGCCCTTGGACCCGAAGCCGCCGCCGACGTCGGGCACGAGCACGCGGATCGAGCGCTCCTCGCGTCCGAGCGCCTGCGCGAGCTGCGCCCGCGGCCGGTGCGCGCTCTGCGCGGAGCAGTAGACCGTCAGCAGCTGCGGATGCGGGTCGACGATCGCGCCGCGCGGCTCCAGCGGCACGGCCGCCAGGCGCGGGATGACGCGGTCCGCGCGCGTGACGTGCGCCGCCGCCGCGAACGCGCCGCTCACGTCGCCGACCTGGCGCGAGAAGCGCAGCAGCGGCTCGCCCGCGCGCGGGTCGGCGACCGGCTCGAGCGGCTCGTAGGCGACCTGCACGCGCTCGGCGGCGTCCTCGGCGAGCGCGCGCGTCTCCGCCACCACGGCCGCGACCGGCTGCCCGACGTAGCGGACCTCGCCGGCCGCGAGCAGCGGATGCGGCGCGTCGGCGAGCTCCAGCCCGGGCATGCCGTCGACCCGGAACGGCGCCGCGCAGCTATGCAGGTCGGAGGCGGTGATCACCGCCAGCGCGCCCGAGCCCGGTCGAATGCCGGTCACGCGGGCGTGCGCATGCGGGCTGCGCACGAACGCCATGTGCGCCATCTCCGGGAGGACGATGTCGTCGAGGAAGCGCGACCGCCCACGCAGGATCCGCTCGTCCTCCCGCCGGCGAACCGGCTGCCCCACGTACACAGCGGCAGACTACAGAGCAGTGAAGCTCCGGCTCTACCACCATCCCGACGGCGCTCGGATCGCGTATCGCGAGGCCGGGACCGGCGCGTCGCTGGCGCTGCTGCACTCGCGCGGGCTCTCGCACCGCGAGTGGGAACCGGTCGTGGACGAGCTCGCCGAGCGCTACCGCGTCGTGCTCCCGGACCTGCCGCTGCACGGCGACTCCGAGGACCGCCCGCGCCATCCCTACACGCCGGAGTGGTTCACCGCCGTGCTCGCCGGCTTCCTGCACGAGACCTGCGGCCCGCGCCCGCTGGTGGCCGGTCACGACGCGGGAGCGCTGCTGGCGCTGCGCGCGGTCGCCGACGGGTCGCTGCACCCCGGCAAGCTCGTGCTGATGCCGAGCGCGCTGCACCAGCGGCCGCGGCTGACGACGCTCGACCGGTTCGGGCGCAAGCTGATCCGCGCCGCCGCCGTGCCCGGCTGCGACCGGCTGCTCTCGCACGCCGGCGCGCTGGCGATCCGGCCCAAGCGCGGCGACCGCATGAGCGTCACCGGCGCGCCCGGCGCGCGCGACCTCGTGCGCCACGCCGTGATGGACCTCGGCGGCAACGCGAACCGCGCGCGCTCATGGGCCAAGGCGGCCAAGCGCTGGCCGCAGGGCGCGCAGCGCGACCTGCTCGACGCCTACCCGGCGATGGACTTCCCCGTGCTGCTGCTGTGGGCCGACGACGACGCCGCGCACCCGCTGGCGATCGCCGAGGAGGCGCTCGACCTGCTCCCGCACGGCCAGCTGCGCGTACTGCCCCGAACGGGGTTCCTGATCGCCTATGACGACCCGATAGGACTGGTCCGCGAGCTGGTGGCGTTCTGCGGGTGAGCTACGCTCAGTCCGATGTATGAGCTGGAGCGCCCTCCGGTCTGTTCGATTGCGCGCGCGATGGAGATCCTCGGTGAGCGCTGGACCTTCCTGATCCTTCGCGAAGCCTTCTACGGCGTCCGCCGCTTCTCGGACATGCAGCGGAACCTCGGCATCGCGCGCAACATCCTCTCGACGCGCCTGCAGACGCTGGTCGGCGCCGGCATCTTCGAGCGCCGGCTCTACCAGGAGGAGCCGGAGCGCTACGAGTACCGGCTGACGGCCGCGGGCCGCGACCTGTACCCGTCGATCGTCACGCTGATGCGCTGGGGCGACGAGCACCTGACCGGCGAGCTGGGCCCGCCGGTCGTGCTGCGCCACAACCTCTGCGGCCATGAGGCCGACCCGGTGCTGGTCTGCGCGCACTGCCGCGAGGAGCTGCACCCGCACGACGTGACGCCCGAGCGCAGCTCCTCCGCCGACGCGGCCTAGGCTGCCGGCTCGTCCGGCTTCTTCCCGTTGGCCGAGCGCCGGCCCGCGAGCGTCGCCTGCGCCATCTCCAGCGCCGGCCCCGCCTGCCCGATCACCTGGGCGATGATCTCCGAGATCCCCTGCGCGCCGTTGAGCACGGTCAGGTTGTCGACGTACTTGAACGACTCCGCGGCGGCGCGCACGATCTCCGGCAGCTGCTCGGCGATCTGCTGGCCGATGACGGCGTCGGCCTCCTTCTCGAGCGCCTCGGCGCGCTTGCCGATCGACTCCGCCTCGGCCAGGCCCTTGGCCCGGATCGACGCGCCCTCGGCCTCGCCGCGCGCCTTCGTCGCCTCGCCCTCGGCGAGGCCGCGGGCGGTCACGATGCGCGCCTCCGACTGGCCGATCTGCTCGATCTGCTTGGCCTTCGCGGCCGCCGCCAGCTCGACCTCGCGCGCCTGCGCCTCGGCGATCGAGATGCGCGCGACCCGCTCGGCCTCGGCCTCGACCTGCTTCTGGTAGGCGGCCGCGTCGGCCGGCTTGCGCACCTGCGTGTCGAGCCGCTTCTCCTCGCGCTGGGCCTCGAGGTCGGCGACCTCGGTCTCCTGCACGACGACCTGCTTGCGCGCCTCCGCGTCGGCCAGCGGCCCGGCCTGGGCCGACATCGCCGCCTGCTTGTCGATCTCCGCCTGATACGACGCGCGCTTGATCTCCGAGTCGCGCCGTGACGCCGCCTTCAGCGCCTCGGCCTCCTGCTCGCGCTCGGTCGCCTCGCGGTCGGACGCCGCCTGCGCGATGCGCGCCTTCATGCGCACCTCGGCGGCGCGCGGCTCGCCGAGCGCCTTGATGTAGCCGGTCGGATCGAGGATGTCCTGGATCTGCAGCGAGTCGACGACGAGGCCGAGCTTCTGCATCTCGTCGGCGGACGAGTCGCGCGTCTGCTGGGCGAGCTCGTTGCGGTTGGCGATCAGGTCCTCGACCGACAGGCCGCCGATGATCGAGCGCAGGTGGCCGTGGAAGACCTCGCGCACGAGGTCGTGCATCTGGCCCTGCTGCTCGGCCAGGAAGCGCACGCCGGCGTTGGTGATCGAGCGCTCGTCGTCGCCGACCTTGAAGATCGCGATCCCGCGCACGCCGACGGGGATCTTCTGCATGTCGACGCCCTCGACCTCGAGCTGCGCCGAATCGGCCTTCATGGTCAGGTACTGCGCCTTCTGCAGCACCGGCATGACGAACGCGCCGCCGCCGGTGACGATCTTGAAGATGCGGTCGCCGACGGCCCGGCCCTTGACCCCGAAGCCGGTCACGATCAGCGCCTGGTCGGCGGCCGGGACCTTCCACAGGACCTTGAACAGCACGGCGAGGATGACCGGGACGCCGACGACGAGGGCGACAACGACGATCAGGGTGGTGTTCACCTAGTACTCCTCAGGAAGAGGGGAGACGATGACCACGCGCGGGGGGACGTAGTCGACGACCACGACCTCGGTGTGGGGTGCGATGGAGCCGCCGTCGACGTCGCGCGCCATGAAGTGCTCGACGCCGCCGCGGATGTTGATGAAGACCTCGCCGGTCATGCCCGGCCGGATCGCCCCGGACGAGGTGACGCGGCCGCGGGCCCCGATTGGCGATTCACCGGCGGACATGTGCAGCGCTAGCGTAATGGCGGAGATCAGCCATGGAACCGGAGGACCGGATGAGCGTGCAAGAGACCCCGAGGGCGCTGTGGGGCGGGGAGACCACCAAGGCGGTCGCCAACTTCCCGGTGTCGGGCGAGCGCGTGCCGCTGCCCGTCGTGCGCTGGCTCGGGCGCATCAAGGGCACCGCGGCCCGCGTCAACGCCGAGCTCGGCCTGCTCGACGCCGCCGTCGCCGAGCGGATCGCCGCCGCCGGCGACGAGATCGCCGAGGGGCGCCACGACGCGCAGTTCCCCATCGACGTATTCCAGACCGGTTCGGGCACGTCCTCCAATATGAACGCCAACGAGGTCATCGCGACGCTCGCCGGCGACGGCGCGCATCCGAACGACCACGTGAACATGGGCCAGTCGTCCAACGACGTCTTCCCGAGCGCGGTCCACCTCGCGGCGCTGGACGAGGCCACTCACCGCCTGCTGCCCGCGCTGGAGCAGCTCGAGGCGTCCTTCGCGGCGAAGGCGGACGAGTTCAAGGACCTCGTCAAGTCCGGCCGAACGCATCTGATGGACGCCGTCCCGGTGACACTGGGACAGGAGTTCGCAGGCTACGCCGCGCAGGTTCGACTCGGCGCCCGGCGAGTGCGCAACGCACTGCCGCAGGTCGCCCAGATCCCGCTCGGCGGCACCGCGACCGGCACCGGCCTGAACACGCATCCGGACTTCGCCGCCAAGGTGCGCGCGCGGCTGTCGGCCGACACGGGCCTGACGATCTCCCCGCCTGAGGACCCGTTCGAGGCGCAGGCCAACCGCGACGCGCTCGTCGAGCTGTCCGGTGCGCTGAAGGTCGTCGCCGTCTCGCTGATCAAGATCGCCGGCGACCTCGCCCTGATGGGCTCCGGCCCGCGCGTGGGCATCGGCGAGATCTTCCTGCCGGAGCTGCAGAAGGGCTCCTCGATCATGCCCGGCAAGGTCAATCCGGTGATGCCCGAGGTCGTGCTGCAGGTCGGCGCGCAGGTGATCGGCAACGACACGGCGATCACGATCGGCGGCCTCCAGGGCCAGTTCGAGCTCAACGTGCGGATCCCGCTGATGGCGCGCAACCTGCTGCAGTCGATCCACCTGCTCACGAGCGCGAGCACGCTGCTGGCGACCAAGTGCGTCGACGGGATCGAGCCCAACCTCGCCGGCCTCGAGGCCTCGGCCGAGGGCACGCTCGCCGTCGCCACGGCGCTGAACCCGTTCATCGGCTACGACCGCGCCGCCGAGATCGTCAAGGACGCGTCCGCGAGCGGGCGCACGCTGCGCGAGGTCGCGCGCGAGCACGGCGTCGACGAGGAGACGCTCGACAAGGCGCTGGACCTCCGGAAGATCGCCGCGGGTTCCAGTGGGTAACTTCGTCCTGCAAGGGTCGCCTCGCCATGCCGCCTCTAGATAGCGACCGTTGCAGGACACTTATCAATCGCTATTGCGACGCCGCGCCGCGCTCCGCGGCGCGGACCGAGGAGTACGGCCCCTTCACGCTGTTCGTCGGCGAGGGGCCGTGGCCGTACTACGCGCGGCCGCGGCTCGGCGAGGGCGGCTTCAGCGCCGAGGCGGTCGAGGCGGTGCGCGCGCGCCAGCGCGAGCTCGGCGTGCCCGAGGCGCTCGAGTGGGTGCACGAGACGACCCCGGAGCTGCTGGCCGCCGTGCGCGAGACGGGCCTGGACGTGCTCGAGGCGCCGCTGATGGTGCTCGAGCGCTCCGCGTTCCGCGCGCCCGACCCGCCGCCCGGGATCGCGCTGCGCGTGCTCGGCGCCGACGACGAGGCGCTCGCGGCCGCGGGCGCCGTCGCGGCCGTCGGCTTCGGCGCCCCCGGGACGGCCGCCGGCCCGGAGGGCGGGCGGGAGCGCGACGCGGCGCTGTCGGAGGAGGACGGGCTCGCGTTCCGGCGCGAGCGCCTGCGCCGGCGGCTGACCGTGACCGCGATCGCCGAGGGCGTGAGCGGCCCGATCGCGGTCGGCTCGCACAACCCGGTCGGCGACGTGACCGAGCTCGTCGGCGTCGCCACGCTGCCCACGGTGCGCCGGCAGGGACTGGGAGGCGCCGTCACCGGCGCGCTCGTCGCCGACGCGCTCGAGGGCGGCGCGGACCTCGTGTTCCTCTCGGCCGGCAGCGAGGACATCGGCGGCGTGTACGCCCGGCTCGGCTTCCGCCGCGTCGGCACCGCCTGCATCGCCGGGTGAAGCGGTTCCTCGAGAACCCGACGGCCACGGGCGTGCTCGGCGCGCTCGTGATCGCGTTCTCGGCGATCCTCGTCGACCTCGCCGACGTCTCGCCGGCCGCCGCGGCGGTGTTCCGCTGCCTCTACGCGCTGCCGGCGCTTGGCGCGCTGGCGCTGTGGGAGGACCGCCGCCACGGGCGCCGCACCTGGGCCGAGCGCCGGCTGGCGCTCCCGGCCGGGCTGTTCTTCGCCGTCGACCTGATCGCCTGGCATCACGCGATCCAGGACGTCGGCGCCGGCCTGGCCACCGTGCTCGGCAACCTCCAGGTCGTCGTCGTGCCGTTCCTCGCGCTCGCGGTGCTCGGCGAGCGCGTGCCGCGCCGGATCCTGCTCGCGCTGCCGCTCGTGTGCTTCGGCGTCGTGCTGGTCTCCGGCGCGCTGGAGTCGGGCGCCTACGGCGCCAATCCCGCGCGCGGCGTGCTCTTCGGCATCGTCACGGGGCTCACCTACGCCGCCTTCCTGCTCGTCCAGCGCCAGGGCAGCCGCGACCTGCGCCGGCCCGGCGGCCCGCTGTTCGACACGTCGCTGATCGCGACGCTCGGAGCGCTGGCCTACGCGCTCGTGGCGGGAGAAGGGGATCTCGTGCCCGCGTGGCCGAGCGCCGGCTGGCTGATCGTGCTCGCGCTCACGTCGCAGGTGCTCGGGTGGCTGCTGATCACGGTGTCGCTGCCGCGCCTGCCCGCGGCCATGACCTCGCTGACGCTGACCATCCAGCCGATCGCGTCCGTGGCGCTTGGGGCGCTCCTGCTCGGCCAGGATCCGTCGGTGCTGCAACTGGCGGGCGTCGCGTGCATCCTCGCCGGACTGCTGTCGGTCGCGCTGCGGCGGCCGGCACGCTACGCCGTCGCCGTCGAGTAGACCGCCAGCCGCGCGCGGCCGCGGTAGAGGCGGCTCATCACGGTCCCGAGCGGGATCCGCAGCGAGTCGGCGGCCTCCTTGTAGCCGAAGCCGGCGACGTCGACGGCGGCGACCACGTTGCGCTGGTCGGTCGGGAGCGCGGCGATCGCGCCGATCACCTCGCGCGAGGCGACGACGGCCGACGGCTCGCGCCCCGACGGGGCGACGAGGCGGAAGTCCTCGCTCTCCAGCGGCGCGGTGCGCGGCCGGCGGTCGCGCTGGCGCAGGCTGGAGACGTACTGGTTGCGCAACGCCTGGTGCAGGTACGCGGCGGCGGCGTCGGACTCGATCGCACGGTCGCGGGCGAGCACGCGCACGAGCGTGTCCTGCACGAGATCGTCGGCGTCCTCGCGCGAGCCGGTCATCGCGCGCGCGGCACGGGTGAGGGCGTCGATGTGGGCGGGGAGGGTGTGGGGGAGGAGCGCTTCAGGCACTCCACGAGGCTCTTCGACCCCGAGCGCCCCTCATATCGGGGGTTTCCCCCCAACCGATCGCTACTCAGGGGTGCGAGGGACCCTTAGGGAGAGAGCCGGTGTGAGCGCCAGGCGCCGTCCTGCAACCGGAACTCCGCACGGTCGTGGAGCCGGTCCGGGCGGCCCTCCCAGAACTCGATCACGTCCGGCCGCAGGCGGTAGCCGCCCCAGTAGTCCGGGCGCGGGACGTCGCCCGGGAAGCGCGCGTCGGCGTCGGCCAGGCGCGCGTCGAGCACGCTCCGGTCCGGGATCACGGTGCTCTGCGCCGACGCCCACGCTCCGAGGCGCGAGCCGCGCGCGCGGGTCTGGAAGTACGCGTCGGACTCCGCGGCCGCGAGCCGCTCGACGGGACCCTCGAAGCGGACCTGGCGCTGCAGCGGCCTCCACAGGACCACCAGCGCCGCGCGCGGGTTGGCCGCCAGCTCGCGGCCCTTGCGGCTCTCATAGTTGGAGAAGAACTGGATCCCGCGGTCGTCGACGCCCTTGAGCAGCACGAAGCGGACCGACGGCGCGCCGTCGGGCGTGGCGGTGGCGAGCGCCATCGCCTCGGGCTCCACCACGCCCGCGGCCACGGCCTGCTCGTACCACTCGCGGAACTGCGTCAGCGGGTCCAAATCAGGTCGGATGATCGGGGTGGGGCGGAGGGGATGCCCGCCGGATCACATCGCCATCGCGATGTATTTGGTCTCCAGGTACTCGTTGATCCCCTCGGGGCCGCCCTCGCGGCCGAAGCCGGAGGCCTTGACGCCGCCGAACGGCGCCGCGGCGTTGGAGACGAGCCCCTGGTTGAGTCCGACCATGCCGGTCTGCAGCTTCTCGCAGACGCGGAACGCGCGCTTGATGTCCGACGTGTAGACGTAGGCGACGAGCCCGAACTCGGTGTCGTTGGCGGCCGCGATCGCCGCGTCCTCGTCGGCGAAGCCGATCACCGGCGCGACCGGGCCGAAGATCTCCTCCTTCAGCAGCCGCGAGTCGGCCTTGACGCCTGACAAAACCGTCGGGTCGAAGAAGTAGCCGGCGCCGTCGCGCTTGGTGCCGCCGACCAGGACCTCGGCGCCGCGGCCGGTCGCGTCGTCGACGAGCTCGGCGACCTTGTCGCGCTGCGTGGCGTCGATCAGCGGGCCGACCTTGACGTCGTCCTCGGTGCCGCGCCCGACCTTCATCGCGCGCAGCTTGCCCGCCAGCTTTTCCGCGAACTCGTCGGCGATCCGGTCGGCCACGTGGAACCGGTTCGCCGCCGTGCACGCCTCGCCGATGTTGCGCATCTTGGCGATCACGGCGCCCTCGACGGCCGCGTCGACGTCGGCGTCGGCGAAGACGAGGAACGGCGCGTTGCCGCCCAGCTCCATCGACGTGCGCAGCAGGCCGGCGGCCGACTGCTCGACGAGCATCCGGCCGACCTCGGTCGAGCCGGTGAACGTGAGCTTGCGCAACCGCGGGTCGTTGATGATCGGCTTCGAGACGGCGCTCGAGGAGCTCGAGGTGAGCACGTTGAGCACGCCCGCGGGCAGCCCGGCCTCCTCGAAGATCTTGGCCAGGGCCAGCATCGACAGCGGCGTCTGCTGCGCGGGCTTGATCACCATCGTGCAGCCGGCGGCGATCGCGGGGCCGATCTTGCGCGTCCCCATCGCGGCCGGGAAGTTCCACGGCGTGATCGCGTAACACGGGCCGACGGGCTGCTTCATCGTGATCAGGCGGCCGACGCCGTTGGGCGCGGTGCCGAAGCGGCCCTCGATCCGGACGGCCTCCTCCGAGAACCAGCGCAGGAACTCGGCCGCGTAGACGATCTCGGCCTTGGACTCGGCCAGCGGCTTGCCCATCTCGAGCGTCATCACGAGCGCGAGGTCGTCGGCGTTGGCCGTCATCGCCTCGAACGCGCGGCGCAGGATCTCGCCGCGCTCGCGCGGCGGGTGCACCGCCCACTCGTCCTGGACGGCGCAGGCGGCGTCGAGCGCCGCCTTGGCGTCGTCCGGCGTCGCGTCGGCGACCGCCGCGATCGGCTCGCCCGTCGAGGGGTCCTCGACGTCGAGCGTCTCGCCGCCGGACGCCTCGCGCCACTCGCCGCCGATGAACAGCTTCGTCGGCACCGCGTCGACCGCGGTCCGCTCCTGGGTTGCACTCATGCCACCACCGTCTCCGTTCCGAGCTCTTCAGAGATGGACACATCCAGCGAGTAGTCGATCGGGACCACGATCAGGCTGGGGAGCTCGAGCGACAGCGCGTGCCGCAGGTGCCTGCCGAAGTCTTCGACCGCTTCGCAGCGCCAGGCCGGCATGCCGAAGGCATCCGCGAGCTTGACGAAATCCGGGTTGGTGAAGTCTGTGCCGAAATGGCGGCCGAACTTCTTGTCCTGCTTCCAAACGATCGAGCCGAATTGGGAGTTCTCCCAGATCACGTTGACGATCGGCGTGCGTAGCCGCATCGCGGTCTCCAGCTCCTGCACGTTCATCAGGAAGCCGCCGTCGCCGTTGACGGTCACGACGTGGCGTTCGGGGTGCACGAGCTTGGCCGCGATCGCCGTCGGCAGCGCGATCCCCATGCCGGCGAGGCCGTTGGCGATCAGCACCGTGTCCGGCTCGTGGGCCGGGAACATGCGCGCGATCCACAGCTTGTGCAGCCCGACGTCGGAGATCAGCATGTCCTCGCGCCCGAGCGCCTTGCGGATCTCCCACAGCACGCGCGGCGGCTGCATCGGGAACGCGTCGTCGTCCTTGCCGGCCTCGAAGCGGCCGAGCACGATGTCGTCCAGGCGCGAGCCGCGGATCTTGTGCGGCGCGTGGCGCAGCTCCTCGGTCAGCCGGCTGAGGATGTGGTAGAGGTCGCCGACGAGGTCGATCTCGGTGATGAAGTACTCGTCGACCTCCGACGCGACGCTGTCGATGCAGACGATCGTCTTGTCGCGCTTCGGGTTCCAGTTCGACGGCGCGTGCTCGACCAGGTCGTAGCCCACCGTGATCACGACGTCGGCGTCCTCGAAGCCGGCCAGCGCGTAGTCGCGCGACTGCAGCCCGACCGTCCCGAGCGCGTGCTCGTCGGTGTAGTCGAGCGCGCCCTTGCCCATGAACGTCTCGGCCACGCCGATGCCGGTCGCGCGCGCGAACTCGCGCAGCGCCGGCGCCGCGCCGGCGCGCGAGACGCCGTTGCCGGCCAGCACGATCGGGTTGATCGCGCCGCGGATCAGCTCCACGGCGGCGAGCAGCTCGCCCGCGCTCGGCTCCAGCCGCCGCGACGTCGTGCGCGAGGGCAGCGGCGTCGCGTCGACCTCCGCGCCCATCACGTCCTCGGGCAGCTCGATGTGGGTCGGGCCCGGCTTGGGCTCCTGGGCGACCTTGAACGCCTTGCGCACGACCTCCGGGATCACGCCGGCCGCGTTCAGGCGCGTGTTCCACTTCGTCACCGGCTTGAACATCGAGACGATGTCGATGTGCTGGTGGGACTCCTTGTGCATGCGCTGGAGGTCCGCCTGGCCCGTCAGCGCCACGAGCGGCGAGCGGTCCAGGAACGCGTCGGCGACCGCGGTGATCAGGTTCGTCGCGCCCGGCCCGAGCGTCCCCAGGCAGACGCCGGCGCGCTGCGTCAGGCGGCCGTACATGTCGGCCATGTAGGCGCCGCCCTGCTCGTGTCGAACTGGGATGAAGGCGATCGACGAGTCCTGCAGGGATTCGTTCAGGTCGAGCGTCTCCTCGCCGGGGATGCCGAAGACGTAGGAGACCCCCTCGGCCTCGAGACACTCGACGAACAGATCCGATGCCTTGCGCAACTACTCACCAACCAATGTGTCGGGCTAACGTAGACCAGCAAGTCCTCCCCTGATCCTATGACCCGTAAGCTCTCCAGCCTCGCGGCCGCCATCCTGCTCGGCCTGCTCGCCGTCGCCCCGTCCGCCTCCGCGGCGAAGTCGACCTTCACGATCAAGGGCGCCGGCTTCGGCCACGGCGTCGGGATGAGCCAGTACGGGGCGATGGGCTACGCCGAGCACGGCGCGAGCGCGGCGGAGATCCTCGCGCACTACTACACCGGCACCGGCGCTCGGCACGACCGACCCGGCCCACGTCGTGCGCGTGCAGCTGACCGACAAGGTCGGCGCCGCGCGGATCAGCGGCGCCACGCAGGCGGGCGAGCGCAAGCTGGACCCGACGGTGACCTACGCGGTCAAGCGCCACGGGCTGACGCAGGTCGACCTGTCGGCGGCGGGCAAGCGCGTGGCGACGTTCACCGCGCCGCTGCAGATCGCGGGCGAGGGCGGGATCGTCGCGCTCGGCGGCAAGGGCTACCGCGGCGTGCTCGAGCTGGCGCCGGGCCTGTTCGGCGGCGTGAGCGTCGTCAACGCGGTCGCGCTCGACGACTACCTGCAGGGCGTCGTCCCCGCCGAGTCGCCCGCGTCGTGGCCGGCCGCGGCGCTGCAGGCCCAGGCGATCGCGGCGCGCACGTACGCGATCACGACCAGCCGCTCCGGCAGCTTCGACATGTACCCCGACACGCGCTCGCAGATGTACGTGGGCGTCTCCGGTGAGACGGCGGCGACCAACCAGGCCGTCGCCGCCACGCGCGGGCAGGTCGTCACCTACGGCGGCCAGCCCGTCGTCACGTACTTCTTCTCCACCTCCGGCGGCAAGACCGAGAACGTCGAGAACACGGCGCTCGGCACCGAGCCGAAGCCGTGGCTGAAGTCGGTCGACGACCCGTACGACAGCGTCTCGCCGCGCCACCGCTGGGCGCCGGTGACGACGACGCTCGCGAAGGTCGGCAAGCAGCTGCGCGGGCTCTACCAGGGCTCGTTCCGCGGCATCAAGGTGCTCCAGCGCGGGGCGTCGCCGCGGATCATGCGCGCCCAGGTGATCGGCTCGCGCGGCTCGACGGAGACCGACGGCGCGACGCTGCGCGCCAAGCTCGGCCTGTTCGACACGTGGGCGTACTTCACGCGGATCTCCAGCAAGGCGACCGGCGACGCGCCGCCGAAGACGCAGGCGGCCGACCCGTCCGGCGGCGCCGGCGCGCCCGCACGGCTCGCGCGCGTGGCCGGACCCACGCTGAGCGGGAGCGTCAGCCCCGGCCGCCGCGGCGCCAGCGCACGCGTGCAGGCCCTGCGCGGCGGCCGCTGGGTCGCCGCCGGCACCACGACGCTCGGCCGCGGCGGCACGTACCGTTGGCCCGTGGCCAAGGCGGGCACCTACCGCGTCGTGTTCCAGGACGCGCCAGGCCCCGCCGTCCGCGTGGGCTAGCCGATCGCGGTCAGGTTCCCGGTCGCGCTCATGATCCACAGGCGGTCGCGGGTCGCCGTCATCCCCGCGGCGCCGAAGTCGCTCAGCGGCAGCGCGGCGAGCACGCGGCCGGTCCGCGGGTCGAGCTTCCACAGCTGGTCGCGCCCGCTCACGGGCGTGCCCTGGACCCAATACGCGCCGAACGCGGGGTAGGCCACGCCGTAGCGGGCGGCGCCGAGGTTGGTGCGCCAGCGCAGGCGCCCCGTGCGCGCGTCGACGGCGGCGAGGCCGGTGCCGCTGGCGACGGTCACGGCGCCGTCGACGAGCGGCGGGCCCATCTGCCCGTCCACGGCGGGCTTGACGAGCGCGAGCCGGCGGCCGGTGCGGCCGTCGAGCGTGAGCAGCATCCCGTCGCGCCGCTGGACGTAGATGGCGCGGTCGTCGGCGGACGTCCCGTACGGGTCCAGGCCGTCGTGCTCGAGGTTGACCCGGCGGTCGAACCGGTTCGCGGCCAGGTCGACGTGCAGCAGCTCGCCCGGGTTCCCGACCCAGACGGTGTCGGGGAGGACGATCAGCGCGCCGTTGGAGCGCGTCGGCAGCGGCAGCGGGATGCGCGCGACGACGCGGTCGGTCTTCGGATCGATGCGGTACAGGCGGTCGTCGGTCAGCGCCCACATCGCGCCGGCGCCGGCGCGGCCGTTGAGCAGGTTGCCGTGGATCGGGATGCGCGCCTGGATCCCGCCGGCGGTGCTGAGCCGGAGCACGGCGCCGCCGCTGGGATCGACGGTCCACAGCGAGCCGAAGCCGGTGGAGAGCGTGCCGCCCTGGTCGGCGACCGCGAGCCGCGCCACCACGCGCGGCGCCGCCGACGTCGGCGCGGGCCGGGGGCTGCCGCCGAGCGAGGCGACGGCCAGGACCACGACGGCGACGGCCGCCGCCAGCGCTCCGGCGAGCGCGAGCGGCCGCATCGACGGCACGGTGCGCCGCAGCAGGCCGCGGCGCGCCTCGCGCTCCGCCGCCTCGCGCAGCTGCAGCCGCAGCGTGGTCGTGAAGTCCTGGCTCATCTGCGGGCTCCCATCCGCTGGCGTACGGTGGCCAGGCCGCGGCTGACGCGCTTGCGCACCACGGCCTCTGAGACGTGCTCGTCGGCGGCGATCTCGGCGTACGAGCGCTCGTCGAGCACGTGCGCGCGGATCGCGTCGCGCTGGTCGGGCGCGAGCGCCTCCAGCAGCGCGCTCGCGTTCGTGCTCTCGCCGAGCTCGTCGATCCGCGCGATGTCGGCGTCGGTCAGCTCGATCCGCTCCATCCCCATCCGCCGGCGCGCCCGCGTCTCCGCGTAGCCGCGGCGCTGGGCGTCGGCGAGCTTCTTCATCGCGATGCCGAACAGCCACGCGACGGGGGCGCCGGACTCGCGCCGGTAGCGCCGCCGCGCCGACAGCGCGGCCGCGAAGGTCTCGGCCGTCAGGTCGGCGGCGAGGTCGGCGTTGCGCGTCCGGCGCGAGAAGAAGCCCAGCAGCGTGTCGACGTGGCGCGCGTAGAACTCCTCGAAGCCGGCGGGGTCGGTGCCGGCCAGCAGCTGCTCGTCGCTGACGTCGGAGGGGCGCATTCAGTGCCCCTATTCGGAGAAGGGGCCGGTTTGTGACCGACCCTACACCGGCGTCAGGAACCCGCGGGGCCTCCGGCGTACACGCGCACCAGCGTCTCGGCCACGCACACGGGCTTCTCACCGCCTTCGCGCTCGAGCGTCATCTCCATCGTCGTCTGCGCCCCGCCGGGGATCTCCTCGACCTTGGCGACCTTCGCCGTCAGCCGCACCTTGCCGCCCACCGGCAGCGGCGCCGGGAAGCGCACGCGGTTGAGCCCGTAGTTGAGCGCGAACGTGAAGCCCTCCATCGCGAACACCTGCTGCGAGAGCATGGGGACGAGCGAGAGCGTGTAGTAGCCGTGCGCGATCGTGCCGCCGAACGGCGTCTCCTTCGCGCGCTCGACGTCGACGTGGATCCACTGGTGGTCGCCGGTCACGTCGGCGAACGTGTCGATGTCGGACTGCGTGACCTCGTGCCAGTCGCTCGTGCCGAGGACCTCGCCGTCGGACTGCTTGAGCTCCTCGAGACCGGTGATCGTCTTCATGATCCGCGCACCATACTTACCGGGGTGCCGGCCCCGCTCCTGTTAGTCGACGCCCCCGCGTGCCTGTACCGCGGGTTCTTCGCGCTGCCCGACTCGATCACCGACGGCGACGGGAACCCCGTCAACGCGCTGCTCGGCTCCGTCAACCAGGTCCTCTGGTGCGTCGAGAAGTACTCGCCCCGCGCCGTCGTGCTGTGCTTCGGCGCCGAGGCGGCCGTCTACCGCAAGGAGGCCTACCCCGCCTACCACGCGCAGCGGCCCGACATGCCGGGACCGCTGGAGTGGCAGTGGGCGCGCGCGCCCGCGCTCTACGAGGCGCTCGGCTGGAGCGTGGTCGGCCACGAGACGCTGGAGGCCGACGACCTGCTCGGCTCCTACGCGGCGCTGGAGACCGAGGCCGGCGGGACGACGCTGATCCTCACCGGCGACCGCGACATGTTCCAGTGCGCGTCGGAGACCGTCACGGTGCTGCTCCAGCGCGCGCGCCAGGAGGGCCCGGACGAGGTCGGCCCGGACCAGGTGCGCGAGATCTACGGCATCTCGCCCGAGCAGGTGCCGGACTTCATCGCGCTGCGCGGCGACCCGTCCGACGGGCTCCCCGGCGCCAAGGGGATCGGCGCCAAGACGGCGGCGGACCTGCTGCAGCGCAAGGGCGACCTCGAGCACGTGATCCTCGGCGCGATCCGCGAGAAGCCGGGCGTGCGCAAGTCCCTGATCGAGCAGGCGGCGGAGCTGCGCGTGTTCCGCGACGTGGCGACGCTGCGGACCGCCGCCGTCGAGCGCCCGGCCGACCGCCCGACCGACCGGGCCGGCGGCGCCGCGGCCGCGGCGGAGCTCGGCATGGGCCGGCTGGCGAAGCGGCTGTCGGGCTAGCGCCGGGGCAGCGCCCGGCCGAGCAGGTCGTGCGCCGTGTCGCCGACCCAGTGCGCGGCCCCGACGCTCACCGGGACCTCGGCCGCCGCCTCGCGCAGCCGCTCGGCGGCGCGCTCGGCGCCCTGGCGGTCGGTGGCCGGCAGCAGCGCGAGCAGCTCGTCGGCCTCCCAGCGCACGAGCGTGTCGGCGTCGCGCAGCGCGGCCGCGAGGGTGGGCGCGAGCTCCTCCACGGTCCCGAGCGGCGCCACGATCCGGACGAGCGCGAAATCGCGTCCGTAGCGCACGCCCTCGGCGACGAGACGGTCGAGCAACAGGCGCCCGACGTCAGGCCCGGGCAGGATGAACCGGCGCTGCACAGGGCGACACTAGTGCGCCACGCTCGCGATGACATCCACCGCTCTCGCGTAATGCTCCGGAGACAGGCGGATATGGGACTGCTGGCTCGTCGAGCGCGCCGGCACGCCGATCGCCTCGACCGGCGGCGCATGCTCGAGCACCGGGATCACGAGCAGCGGGTCGACGGCGACCGTCCACGGCCAGCGCTCGCCGGGATTGGTCTCCTCCGGCGCGCTCACGACCTCGACGATCGCGAAGATCCGCTTCCACACGGACGCGTAGTAGACGAACCGGTCGCCCTCCTCGACGCGGGGCCTGCGCGGGAAGCCGGTACGCCGCAGGACCCACGGCTTCTCCTCGAACCACGCGGCGGGAAGCGGGCCGCGGGCGTGGCCGATCGGCTTGAGCCAGTACGTCAAGGCGTGAACTTGACGGTGATCACGTCGCCGTCGGCCATCACGTAGTCGCGCCCCTCGAGCCGCAGCGTGCCCTTGTCGCGCGCCCCGGCGTAGCCGCCGGCCTCGACGAGCTTGTCCCAGCCGATCACCTCGGCGCGCACGAAGCCCTTCTGGATGTCGGAGTGGATCTGGCCCGCCGCGTGCCACGCCGTGAGCCCGTTGCGCAGGTGCCAGGACTGCGCCGGCTTGTCCTCGCCGGCCGTGAAGAAGCCGATCAGGTCGAGCAGCCCGAACGCGCCGCGAACGACGCGATTGAGTCCGGACTCCGACACTCCGAGGTCCTCGCGCATCGCGGCGGCGTCCTCGTCGTCGAGCTCGCGCAGCTCGGCCTCCAGGCGCGAGGAGATCGCGACCGCCGCGGTTCCTTCGGCCGCGGCGTGCTCGGCGACGACCGCCGGCACCTCGTCGTCGCCTTCGTCGACGTTGGCGACGAACAGGACCGGCTTGCCGGTCAGCGGCGAGAGGTTGCGCGAGGCGTCGGGCGCGTCGTGCGGGACGGGGACCGTCCGCACGGGCCGGCCGGACTGCAGCGCCTCGATCACCTGGCGCAGCCACGCCTCCTCGGCGACCGCCGCGCGGTCGCCCGAGCGCGCGTCGCGCACGACGCGGGCGTGGCGGCGCTCGGCCGAGTCGAGGTCGGCGTACATCAGCTCGGTCTCGATCGTCTCGATGTCGGCGGCGGGGTCGACGCGGCCGTCGGGGTGGATCACGTTCTCGTCGTGGTGCGCGCGCACGACGTGCAGCAGCGCGTCGGTCTCGCGGATGTTGGCGAGGAACTTGTTGCCCAGGCCCTCGCCCTCGTGCGCGCCGGCCACGAGGCCCGCGATGTCGTGGAACTCGATCGTGTCCCAGACGATGTTGGAGGCGCCGACGGTCTTCGCGACCGCCTCGAGGCGCTCGTCGCGCACGCCGACGACGGCGACGTTCGGCTCGATCGTCGTGAACGGGTAGTTCGCCGCCTCCGCGCCGGCCTGGCTGAGCGCGTTGAAGAGCGAGGACTTGCCCGCGTTGGGCATCCCCACGATGCCGACCTTCATCATCGGCCGAAGCTCCCGAGCGCCGTCCCGAGCGCGGCGCCGGCCGCGACGTCGGACGGGTAGTGGACGCCCAGGTACAGACGCGAGATGCCCATCGCGGCGGCGGCGATCTGCAGCGGCGCGCCCGGCATGAGCGCGCCGAACGCGCGCGCGGCGGCGAACGAGGAGGTCGCGTGCGAAGAGGGGAACGAGAGTCCGGTGGGTGTGGCCATCAGGTGGGGAAGGTCCTCGATAACGGGGCGCTTGCGGCCGACCGCGAGCTTGATCGACGTGGAGACGGCGTAGGCCCCGCCGACCGTCGCGGTCGCGCGCAGCCAGCGGCGCCGGCGCGGGCGGTCGACGAGCGCGGCGAGCGTGCCGCCGGCCAGCCACACCGCTCCGTGCTCGCCGAGGCGAGAGTAGCGGCGCACCCACCGCACGCTCTCCGGAGTGCGCGCGAGCGAGCGCACGCGCCGGTAGAGCGCGAGGTCGGCGGCGTTGAAGCGAGTTCTAAAAGCCGACGCGATGGTCGTCGGACTCGACGCGCAGGTAGACGATCTGGCCGATGTCGACGAGCACCGCGCCGTCGGCGGCCTCGACCTCCTGCCAGCGCTCGCGCCCTTCCTTCATGGCCGCGCGCAGCGCGGTCAGCTGCTCGTCCGACATGCGTACGGACAGGACCTGACCGCCCTGGAAGCCGATGGCGGCGCGGCGGGCGGGGATGGCGGGACTCACGGATGGACCTCCACTGGCGTGACGAGCTCGGTCAGTACGCCGCCGGCGGTGGCCGGGTGCAGGAACGCGACCTGCGACCCGCGGATGCCGGTGCGCGGCGTCTCGTCGATCAGCCGCATGCCCGCGTCGCGCAACGAGCGCAGCGCGGCCGACACGTCGTCCACCTGGTAGGCGACGTGATGGAGCCCGGGACCGCGCGCGGCGAGGAAGCGCCCCACCGGCGTGTCCGCGCCGAGCGGCGCGAGCAGCTCCACGTGGCTCTCGCCGACGTCGAGCAGCGCGGCCTCGACGCCCTGCTCGCTCACCGTCTCGCGGTGGACGAGCGGCATGCCGTACGTGGCGGTGTGGAGCTCGATCGCCGCGTCGAGGTCGGCGACGGCAAGCCCGATGTGGTCGATGCGGCCGAACACGAGGCCGCCAAGCTTATTGTGCGGCGACGCTCGCCTAGCGGCTCGCGTCGCTGGGAGTGTTCGCCCAGAGGGCGAAACTCCCACGCCTAGTCAGTACGCACGCTGTTGCCGCCGAGGCGCTTGGCCTCGTGCAGCGCGGCGCCGGCGCGCAGGACGACGGCCTCGCCGCTCTCGCCCGGCTCGCCGACGGCGACGCCGACCGACAGCGTCGTGCCCAGCCGGGCGGGAGCGAGGCTTCGCAGCTCCCAGCCGAGCCGCTCGGCGGACACCGCGTGCGGCGCCTCGAGCGTGACGACGAACGCATCGTCGCCGATCCGGAACGCGCGGCCGCCGGCCGGCGTGAGCTCGCGCAGCAGTCCCGCGAGCGAGCGCAGGACGTCGTCGCCGGCGGAATGGCCGCGGGCGTCGTTGATGGCGCGCAGGCCGTCGACGTCGGCGATCACGACGCCGGTGCGGGCGGCGAGGATCGGCAACGACGCGTGCAGCCCGGTGAGCGGATCGCGCGACGCGCGCTCGCGCAGCTGCGCGACGGCGCTGGCCATGCGCAGGCTCGCGGCGGCCTGGCTGGCCAGCAGCTCGAGCAGCTCGACGTCCTCGAAGGCGGGGCGGCGGTTCGCGCGGTCGGCGAGCACGATCGCGCCGAGCCGCTCGCCGGCGGCGGCGAGCGGGAGCACGATCAGCGACCCGGCACCGAGCCGGCGCAGGACCTCGTGGCCGGGGAAGCCGCGCCCGCCGGCGTCGCCGACCGTGTAGCAGGAGGTGCTGTCGTCGACCCAGCTCGCGATCGCCGCGAGCTCGTCGGCGGCCAGCTGGCCGAGCGCGACGGCGTAGGGACCTTCGGCGAGGTGCGGGTAGAGCGCGCCGTGCCCGTTGGCGAGCGCGATCACGCCGGACTCGTAGCCCGACAGCTCCAGCGAGGCGGCGAGCGTCTCGCGCACGACCCCCTCGGGATCGTCGAGCGTCGCCAGCCGGGCGGCGGCGCGCGCCAGCCGCTGGGCCGGCGAGGCGGCCGGCACGGCGCCGACGTCCTCCAGCCGCGCCGACAGCAGCGCGCCGCAGCGCTCGATCTCGACCGCGGTCGAGCCGTCGTGCGTCGTGACCGACTCGGCGTCGAGCACGCCGACGACCTGGCCGGCGACGCGCAGCGGGACGCAGATCTCCGAGCGCACGCCGGCGACGGCGGGCAGGTAGTCGGGCGCGTCGCCGACGTCGTCGACGATCGCGCTCTGGCCGCTGCGGAAGACGCGGCCGACGATCCCGGCGGTCGGCGGCAGGCCGTCGTAGACCTGCCAGAAGCCGCGCGAGGCCTGGCAGCGCAGGCGGCCGGACTGGGCGAGGTAGACGCTCGGGAGCAGGCCGCGGCGCGCGAGGTGGTCGACGACCGCCTCGCAGGCGTCGCGCGCGCACTCGGCGCGGTCGAGGTCGCGCTCCAGGCGCCCGCCGGTGAACGTGGGCCGCGGCGGCGGCACGTCGGCGGCGCGATCCTGCGGCCACGGCGCCGACGGGCGGCCGAACAGCCAGCCCTGGCCGTAGTCGATGTCCATCGCGCGCAGCGTCTCGAGCTCCTCGACGCGCTCGACGCCCTCGGCCACCACGCGGGCGCCGACCTCGCGGGCGAAGGCCGCGGTCGCGCGCAGCACGTCCGAGCGGCTCGGGTCGCCGTCGACGCCGGCGACCATGCCGCGCGAGAGCTTGAGGAAGTCCGGGCGGATGTCGGCGACGTACTCCAGCGACGTGAAGCCGGCGCCGGCGTCGTCGACCGCGACGAGCGCGCCGCGCTCGATCCACGGCCGCAGGCGGCGCTGGAGCAGCGTGTGGTTGAGCACCGCGTCCTGCTCGGTCAGCTCGATCACGAGCCGGGTCGTCAGCCGCCCGGCGACCTCGAGCAGGCCGGGATGGCCGAGCGCCTCCGGCGACAAGTTGACCCACAGCGCGCGCCCCTGGGGCGGGACGCCGGCGGCGGCGATCGCCGCCCAGCAGGCGACCTCGAGCTCATCGCGCAGGCCGGCGTGCTCGGCGGCGGCGAGCGTCACGTCCGGCGGGAGCGCGACCAGCCCGGGCGGGGTGGGGAAGCGCGAGAGGCCCTCGTAGCCGATGACGCCGAGGTCGCCGAGGCGCACGATCGGCTGGAATACGGCGCGGATCGCGCCGGGCTGGAGCAGTGCTCGGAAATCGTCGGCCCCCATGACACTCAAGATCGGCCGGTGACGGCCGAACTTGAATGCTCAGGATTCCGGATCGACGTCCGGCTCGATCGCGACGACGCGCAGCCCGTGCGCGCCGGCCTGGCGGCGCGTCACAAGACCGTCCATCACGGCGTCGATGTCGCCGCGCTCGAGCACCTCGTTGCGCAGCAGGCCGCCGGCGAGCGCGTCGAGCTGCGGACGGTGATCGGTGATGAGCCGGATCGCGCGCCGCATCGCCTCGTCGGCGAGGTGCTGCTGCTCGGAGTCGCGCAGCTCGCGCGTGCGATCGGACACCGCGCCGCCCTCGGCGGCGAGCTTGAGCGCGCTGATCGACGTGCCCATCGCGTACTCGTGCACCATCGAGCGGCTGATCTCGGCGACGCGCTCGAGGTCGCCGGCGGCGCCGGTCGTGCAGGCGCCGAAGACGATCTCCTCCGCCGCGCGGCCGCCGAGCAGCATGACCATCTGGTCGAGCAGCTCCGCGCGCGTCTTGAGGTAGCGGTCCTCCGCCGGGAGGTTGAGCGTGTAGCCGAGCGCGCGGCCGCGGGGCACGATCGAGATCCGGTGCGCGCGGTCGACGCCCTCGAGCAGCTCGGCGCAGAGCGCGTGGCCGGCCTCGTGGAACGCGACGACGCGGCGCTCGTGGTCGTTGAGCGCCTTGCGCGACTGCATGCCCGCCACGACGCGCTCGAGCGCGTCGTCGAAGTGCTGCTGGCCGACCTTCGTGCAGTGCTCGCGGGCGGCGAAGATCGCCGCCTCGTTGCAGATGTTGGCCAGATCGGCGCCGGACAGGCCGGCCGTCTGGCGGGCGATGATCTCGAAGTCGATGTCGGTCGAGCAGGGCTTGCCGCGCGTGTGGACGCGCAGGATCGCCTCGCGGCCGGCGACGTCAGGCGGCGAGACGAAGATCTGACGGTCGAAGCGGCCCGGGCGCAGCAGCGCGCCGTCGAGCTTCTCGAGCCGGTTGGACGCGGCGATCACGACGAGGTCGCCGGTCGAGCCGAAGCCGTCCATCTCGACGAGCAGCTGGTTGAGCGTCTGCTCGCGCTCGGAGTTGTTGTCGGAGCCGCGCTCGCCGCCCACGGCGTCGATCTCGTCGATGAAGACGATCGCCGGGCGGTTGTCGCGCGCCTCGTTGAACAGGCGCCGGATGCGCGCGGCGCCGAGGCCGGCGAACATCTCCACGAACGACGCGGCCGACTGCGAGTAGAACGACGCGCCGGACTCGTGCGCGACGGCCTTGGCCAGCAGCGTCTTGCCGGTGCCGGGCGGGCCGTGCAGGAGGATGCCCTTCGGCACCTTGGCGCCGAGCTTGCGGAAGCGCTCCGGATCGCGCAGGAAGTCCACGACCTCCTGCAGCTCGGCGCGCGCCTCGTCGGCGCCCGCCACCTCGTTCCATCCGACCGCCGCCTTGGAGTCCGGCTTGATCTCGTGCGGCTTGGTCTTCGGCATCAACTTCATCGTGCGCCAGATGAAGAACACGAGCAGCGCCATGAAGATGATCGGCGCCCACGTGATGATGTTGTTCTCGATCTGGTACCAGTGCACGATCTGGAGTATCGCCCGGCGGGCGCCTACGTAGGCTGGGGTCCTGACCCCATCTGGTCGCCCGGCTCTCGCCCTGCGGGCGACCCCGGTTCGACCACGGGGTTTACAGGAGAAGGCTCCGCTTCCACGCGCAGGATCTCCGCGAGGGCGGCGCGGCCGACCTCGAGCTGGCGTTCGTCGGGCTCGCGCGTGCCGAGCGCGCGCTGGAGCTCGAAGCCCGGGCGCTTGAGCGCGCGGGCGACCGGCGTGCCGGCGTGCCGCTCGCTCCACGCGAACACCTCGACGGCGGCGGCCGTCGACGCCAGCGCGACCATGCCGCCGGCCAGCGCGTTCGGCCGTTCCAGGGCTTTTCTGAGCAATACGGTGCCCGCGATGTTGGCCGCGAGCATCGGCGCGACGAGATGCGAGCCACAGCGCTCGTGCTCCTTGGCGGCGTCGGCGGCGTCCGGATCGTCGGCCTCGTAGGCGGCGATCGCCTTGTGCTCGACGCCGTGGTAGGCGGCCAGCTCGCCGCCGCGCAGGGCGAACAGCGCGGGCGCGACGGAGAGCAGCGCGGAGGCCGTGTCGCCGGTCACCCCGCGGACACGCTTGCGGACGAATGTACCGGCCAGCGACGCGCCGGCGGCGACGCCGATCACGGCCGGCGACTCCATCGGCAGCTTCGCCTCGGGCAGCCCCTGCTTGACGAGCGGGATGACGGCGAACGCCTCGCCGAGGCGTACGAGGCCGCGCACGCCCGGCACGCCGTCGAAGCGCGTCACGCGCGGCTTGGGGCCGGACGCGACCTTCACCTCGCCCGCGTCGGTGCGCACGGCGGCCGCCCAGTGGGTCGGGCCGTGGACGAGCAGCCCGTTGCGCAGGGCCATCCCTCCCAGACGCAGCTTGTCCTTGGGCACGGGCATCAGAGGAGCCTCCCGGGGAGGTCGTGGAAGAAGCTCGCCGCGAAGCCGAGGTCGCGCACGTCGATGCGCTCGTCCTTGGCGTGCATCAGCGGCCAGGTCTCGTACAGCGTCTGGTGACGCTGGGGGAAGAAGCCGTAGGCGACGCAGTCCGGGAAGGCGGCGCGGAACCAGCGGCAGTCGGTGAACGCGGGCAGGACGGTCGGGACGGTCTCGGCGCCGGGGTCGTGCTCGCCGACCCAGGCCCGGATCGCGTCCATCAGCGGCGAGGCGACGGGCGAGCGGTTGCCCTGGATCCGCTCGGTGAACTCGACGTCGACGTCGCCGTCGAGCACCTCGGCGACGCGCTTGCGCGCGACGTCGATGCCCATCCCGGGCGGGACGCGGCAGTCGACGCGCAGCTCGGCGCGGGCGGGGATGACGTTGATCTTCTCGCCCGCGGACACCATCGTCGGCGCGAACGTGACGCGCAGCGCGGCGTCGAGGATCGGCGCGAGCCGCGGCGAGATCCGGGCGACGCGGTCGAGCGAGCCCTGCGGGTCGGCCGGGTCCTCGCCGAGGCCTTCGAGCAGCGCGTGCGTCGCCTCGGTCAGGTCGAAGCCGGGCCGCGCCTCGCCGAGCGCGACGATCGCGGGCGCGAGCTTGAGCAGCGCGTTCTCGGCCAGCCCCGGGACCGAGGCGTGCGCGGCGGTGCCGGTCGTCCGCACGCGGAAGCGGAAGGTGCCCTTCTCGGCGACGCAGACGCCGTACAGGCGGCGGTCGCCGTACGGCATGACCGCGCCGGCGCCCTCGTTGAGCAGGTAGTCGACGCGCGCGAGGTCCGGCATCGTCTCGGTCAGCCACTGGGCGCCGAGCGCCCCGCCGGTCTCCTCGTCGACGACGCTGATCAGCTTCAGCTCGCCGTTGGGCTTGACGCCGGCGCGGGCGAGCGTGGCGAGCGCGACCGCCTCGGCGGCGGTCTGGTCCTTCATGTCGATCGCGCCGCGCCCGTACAGGAAGCCGTCGCGGATCTCCGCGCCCCAGGGGTCCTGCGACCAGTCCTCGCGATCGGCGAGCACCGTGTCGACGTGCGAGAGATAGCCGAGCGTGGGCCCCTCGCCGCCGGCCAGCCGCGCCACGAGGTTCGGCCGCTCCGGCTCGGCGCCGTGCAGCTCGCACTCCAGGCCCGCGTCCTCGAGGTACCCCGCGAGCCATTCCTGGCACGCGCGCTCGTCGCCCGGCGGGTTGACCGTGCGGAAGCGGATCAGCCTGGCAAGGACCTCCGCGGTCTCGTCCTGCAGCTCCTCGGCGAGTCCCATAGTCAGACTGTAGGCATGGGACGGCTGTTCGACCCTCCGGAGGAGGAGCCCGCGACCCGCGTGGCCGCCGACTCGCCCGACCTTCCGCTCGCCGCGCGCATGCGCCCGCGGGCGCTGGAGGAGTTCGTCGGCCAGCCGCACCTGCTCGGCCCGTCGTCCGCGCTGCGGACGGCGATCCAGTCGGGCGAGCCGCACTCGATGATCCTCTACGGGCCGCCGGGTACCGGCAAGACGACGCTGGCGCGGATGCTGGCCGAGTATGCCGACGCGGCGTTCGAGGAGCTCTCGGCGGTCGAGGCCGGGCGGGCGGAGGTGCGCGAGGTGATCGCGCGGGCGCGCGAGCGCCGCCGCGGCGGCCGCCACACGATCTTCTTCCTCGACGAGATCCACCGCTTCAACAAGGCCCAGCAGGACGCGCTGCTGCCGGCCGTCGAGGAGGGGCTCGTCGTGCTGGTCGGCGCGACGACGGAGAACCCGTACTTCGAGGTCAACTCGGCCCTGATCTCGCGCACGCAGATCTACGAGCTGCAGGAGCTGACGGCGGAGGACATCGCCGGGCTGCTGCGGCGCGCGCTGGAGCGCGTCGGCGCGTCGGTGAGCGACGAGGTGATCGACTTCCTCGCGAGCCGCTCGGGCGGCGACGCGCGCTCCTCGCTGAACGCGCTGGAGCTGGCGCTCGACACGGCGGCGCGCACGGGCGAGCCCGTGACGCTGGCCGACGCCGAGGACGCGATGCAGCGCAAGGCGCTGCGCTACGACAAGGCGGGCGACCAGCACTACGACTACATCTCGGCCTGGATCAAGTCCACGCGCGGGTCCGATCCGGACGCGTCGCTGTACTACCTGGCCGCGATGCTCGAAGGCGGCGAGGACGCCCGCTTCATCGCCCGCCGGATGGTGATCCTGGCGTCCGAGGACGTCGGCAACGCCGACCCGGAGGCGCTCGTGGTCGCCGTCGCGGCGGCGAACGCGGTCGAGCACGTCGGGCTGCCGGAGGCCACGTACGCACTCGCCCAGGCGGCGATCTACCTCTCGCTGGCGCCGAAGTCCAACTCCGCCGGCGTCGCGCTGGGCGCCGCGCGCGCGTACATCCGCGAGCACGGCGCGGGCCTGCCGCCCGCCGCGCTGCGGTCCGCCGCCTACCCGGGGGCGCGCTCGCTCGGCCGCGGCCGCGGCTACGACTACCCGCACGACCATCCCGGCCACGTCAACGACCAGGAGCACCTGCCGGACGGGCTCTCCGGGCTGCGCTTCTATGCGCCCGACGACGGCGAGCCGGAGATGCGCGAACGGCTGGCGGCCCTGCGGGCCGCGCGCAGGCGTGACGCCTGAGGTCCGTGCGCCGGCGACGGGCGCGCTGCTCGGCACGCTCGCGCCGGTCGATCCGGCCGCCGCGGCGGAGGCCGCGCGCGTCGTCCAGCCGCTGTGGGCGCTGCTGCCGGCGAGCGCGCGGGCGCGCTACGTCCGCCGCGCGGCGGTGGCGATGCTCGACGAGCTCGACGGCCTCGCGGACCGGCTCGCGGACGAGACCGGCTGGCCGCGCGCGCACCTGGTCGTCTCCGAGCTGCTGCCCGCCGTGCGCGGCCTGCGCGCGCTCGCCGGCGACGGACCGGCCGCGCTGGCCGACCGCCGGCTGACGCCGCGCTCGGCGCTGCTGCTCGGCCGCCGCGGCCTGCTGCTGCAGGCGCCGGCGGGGATCGTCGGCCTGCGCGGCCCGTCGGCGTCGCCGTGGCACGGCCCTGCGGTGGAGGCCGCCGCCGCGCTGCTCGCCGGCAACGGCGTCCTGCTCGCCGCGGGCGCGCCGCTGGCGGCGCAGCGGCTGCGGTCGGTGTTCCTGCGCGCGGGCGTGCCGGGCGAGCTGCTCGTGCCGCTGCCGTCCACCGACGCGCTCGAGGACGTCTGCGACCGCGTCGCCGACCTCTCGCGCCCGACGCGCATGGGCACGCTGCTCGTCCTGCGCGGCGCGCCGCGCGCGGCGGTGGTCGAGGCGGCCGTGTGGGCCGCGTTCGCCGGCTCCGGGCGCCATCCCGCCGCCGCCGGGCGGCTGGTCGTGACGGGCTCGGCGGCGCCCGGCCTGATCGAGGCGATCACGCACGCGACCGCGCAGCTGCGGGTCGGCGACCCGCGCGACCCCGCCACCGACGTCGGGCCGCTCGCGTCCTTCGCCGCGCTGGAGCAGGTCGAGGCGTCCGCCGGCGGCCGCCGGCTGGCGCTGCCCGGTCTCGACGGCCCGTTCTACGCGCCCGCCGTGGTGGCGTCAGAGGCCGTCTTCGAGGCGCCGCCGCCCGGCCCGGTGCTGGCCGTCGTCGAGGCGGACGACCAGGACGCCGCGATCGCGCTGGCCGCCTCGGGCGGGCGCGAAGGCGTCGTCTCGGTCTGGACCGGCAACCGCGAGCAGGGCGAGCGGATCGCGCGCGGGCTGCCCGCGGCCGCCGTGTGGGTCGGACGCCATTCCGTCCCGGACCCCGCCGTCGCGGTGCGGCTCGCGCGCCACGTTGCGCCGCGGCGCCTGGAGACGCGCGCCGCGCGCGTGCCGCGCACGCTGCGCCTGCCTTCGGCGCCGGACGTCGTGGCCGCGCAGGCCGCGTTCGCCGAGGCGCGCCACGGCCGCGAGTCGCGCCGCTGGGGCGCGCTGCGGCGCAGCGCGGGCGCGGCGTGGCGAGCAGCTCGCCGCGCGAGTTGACCAGACTCGCGCGGTCTTACTGCAGACATCGTCGCGACGAGGGCGTAGTCTGCTGGCACCCGCGCCTACCCCTCCCGCGGGTGAGCTGCTCGACCGGCGCCGTGGATTGGGCGCCGGCCGAGTGTCGGAGGAGCGCCCGGGCGTGGTGGCCACGCCCGGGCGTTTCACTACATCGCCCTGGTTGAGGTGTCGTCGGCCTCGCTCGGTGACCGCTTCCCTCTCATCCCCCCTGTGTCCGACGAGTATCCGCCCGCCGCGCATGGGTCGGCAATGGCGATATGTAGGAGGTGGGCGGTCACGTGTGCGCCACTTGTCGGAAGGCGGTCCAGGTGCTGACGCGTACTGTTTGATTCGTGGCCCGGAGTCCCGATGTGGTCGTCGTCGGCGCCGGCGTCATCGGCGCCTCATGCGCCTACCATCTCGCAGTCGCGGGGGTGCGCGTGCACCTGTGCGACCGCGCGTTCGTGGGCTCGGGCAGCTCCGGCGCGTGCGAGGGCAACGTGCTCGCGTGGGACAAGGAGCTCGAGCGCGAGCTGCCGCTCGCCCTGCGCTCCGCCGAGCTGTGGGCCGAGCTGGCCGAGCGCCTGCCGGACGACTTCGAGTACGACCGCAAGGGCAGCGTCGTGGTCGCCGAGACCGAGGCCGAGCTGCGCGCCTCGGCCGAGCGCGCCCAGCTGCTCGCCACGCTCGGCGTGCACGGCGAGGTGCTCGACGCCGACGGGCTGCGGCGCGAGGAGCCGTACGCCGCGCACGACCTCCCCGGCGGCGTGCTGTACCCGGGCGACGCCCAGCTGGAGCCGCGGCTCGCGACCGCCGCGCTCGTGCGCGCCGCCGTGGCCGCCGGCGCGACGCTGACGCTCGACCGCTCGATCGACCGTCTCACGCGCGCCCGCGACGGGCGCGTGACCGGCGTCGAGACGAGCGCCGGGCGGATCGCCGCCGGCGCCGTCGTGGTCGCCGCCGGCGTGTGGACGCCGGCGTTGCTGGAGACGGCCCGGCTGTCGGTCCCGGTCACGCCGCGCAAGGGCCAGATCGTCGTGCTCGAGCGCTCGCCCGTGCGCTTCCGGCGCAAGCTCAGCGAGGCCGGCTACGTCGCCGCCGTCGAGGCCGACCACGCCGCGCTGCAAATCGCGATGGTCGTCGAGTCGACCGTCAGCGGCACCGCGCTGCTCGGCTCAAGCCGCCAGCACGTCGGCTTCGACCGCGAGGTCGACCTCTCGGTGGCCGGGGCGATCGCCCGCCGCGCCGCGCGCTTCTTCCCCGTCCTGCGCGACGCCCGCGCGCTGCGCGTGTACGCCGGGCTGCGCCCGCTGACGCCGGACCACGTGCCGATCGTCGGCCCGTTCGCCGAGGCGCCGAACCTGTGCGTCGCGACCGGCCACGAAGGCGCGGGCATCGGCCTCGCGCCGGCGACCGGCGAGCTGGTGGCGGCGTGGCACACCGGCGCGGAGTCGCCGCTGCCGATCGAGTGGTTCTCGCCCGATCGCTTCCTGCCCGCCGCGCTGGCGATGTCGTGATCGAGCTGTCGGTCGACGGCGAGCCGCTGCACGCGCCCGCCGGCCAGAGCATCGCGGCCGCGCTGCTGGCGTCCGGCCGCGCCGCGCTGCGCCCGAGCCCGTCGGGCCGCCCGCGCGGCCTCTACTGCGGCATCGGCGTCTGCCAGGAGTGCCGCGTACAGGCCGACGGGCGCGTCGTGCGCGCATGCGTGACGCCGGTCGCCGCCGGGATGAGGGTCACCACCGGATACACCTGACGCACAACCGAGGGGGATGGGATGCGGGGGAGTCGTGTCGGTGCGGTCGCGCTGGCGATCGCGACCATGGGAGCGGCAGCGCAGCCCGCGCGAGCGGAGCTGGACCCTGGAGAAGACCTCGGCGACCGAGCTGGAGGCCAAGCTCGCGGCCGGGGAGCTGACGAGCGTCGCGCTCACGCATGCGTACCTGGACCGGATCGCCGCGGTCAACCTGCGCGGGCCGTCGCTGAACGCGGTCCGCTCGCTGAACCCGAACGCGCTCGACGAGGCGCGCGCGTCCGACGCGGCGCGCCGGACCTCGGGCCCGCGCGGCCCGCTGGAAGGGCTGCCGGTGCTGCTGAAGGACAACGTCGACGTCGCGGGCATGCCGACGACGGCCGCCTCGATCGTGCTCGAGCACTCGGTGCCCAGCCGCGACGCGTTCCTCGTGCGCCGGCTCAAGGCCGCCGGCGCCGTGATCCTCGGCAAGCTCAACCTGACCGAGTTCGCGGCCTACGTCTCCAACAACCAGCAGAGCGGCAACAGCTCGCTCGGCGGCCAGGTGCTGAACCCGTACGACACGTCGTCGGACCCCGGCGGCTCCTCGGCCGGCTCCGGCGTCGCCGCCGCTTCCGGCCTGGCGGCGCTGACGGTCGGCTCCGACAGCGAGGGCTCGATCATCTCGCCCGCGACGCAGAACGGCGTCGTCGGCATCCGGCCCTCGACGGGCCTCTGGAGCCGGTCGGGCGTGGTCCCGATCTCCGAGACGCAGGACACGCTCGGGCCGCTGACGCAGACCGTCAGCGACGCGGCGCTGCTGCTTCAGGCCGGCGCCGGGCACGACCCCGACGACCCGCGCACGTCCGACTCGCCGGTGCACCCGGACTTCCTGTCGGGCCTGAAGACCGACGCGCTGCAGGGCGCGCGGATCGGCGTCTCGGGCACCAACGCGAACTACGTCGCCGCGCGCAACGCGCTGACCGCCCTCGGCGCGACGGTCGTGCCGATCAACGTCACGTTCGTCGGCCGCCGCTACTCGGAGGCCAAGCTGCTCGGCTACGCGTACGCCTACGAGCAGGGCACCAAGCTCCGGCGCGCGCCGTCGGAGGTCAACCCGGCGAGCTGGCGCTGCGTGCCCGGCCCGCGCTTCGACCCGCACTCGTGCGGCCCGTTCAGCGGCTTCGCCGGCCCGCTGTCGGACGCGCTGGTCGCGCCGGCGCTGGACCTCGAGCACCTCGACATCGCCGAGATCCAGCGCCGCTTCGGCAACGGGACGCTGACCAGCGCCGGGCTCGTGAAGGCCTACCTGGACCGGATCCGCTTCGTCAACCAGCAGGGCCCGGGGATCGACGCCGTGCGCGCGGTCAACCCCGCCGCGGCCGGGCTGGCGGCGGCGGCCGACGCCGCGCGCGCCCGCGGCGAGGCCTCCGGTCCGCTGGCCGGGATCCCGGTGCTCGTCGACGACACGATCGACGTCGCCGGGCTGCCGACCACCGGCGGCTCGATGGCGCTCGAGGACGTCGTCCCGAGCGCCGACGCGGCGCTCGTCACGCGCCTGAAGGCGGCCGGCGCGATCGTGCTCGGCAAGGTCAACGTGACCGAGCTCAACGGCATGGTCTCCACCGGCATGCCGGCGGGCTACGGCGCGCTCAGCGGCCAGGTGCTGAACCCGTACGACATGCGCTCCTCGGTCAACGGCGCGAGCGCGGGCGCCGTCGCCGCGGCGGCCGCCGGGCTGGCCGCGGCGACCGTCGGCGTGGAGACCGACGCGACGACGAGCGGCACCGGGAACCCGTCCAACAGCGCGTCCCCGAGCGCGCTCGTGCCCGCGGTGGCGACCGGCGTGGTCGCGTTCCGGCCGACGCTCGGGCTGATCTCGCGCACCGGCGTCCTGCCGGTCGCGCGCAGCCAGGAGACGCCGGCGCCGGTCGGCCGCACCGTCGCCGACGTGGCGGCGCTGCTGACCGGGCTCGTCGGCCGCGACGCGGCCGACGCGGCGACCGCGGGCGCCCCCGACACGGCGCCCGACTACACCGCCGCGCTGTCGAAGTCGGCGCTGTCCGGCAAGCGGATCGGCGTGATCGCGCCGACGAGCGGGAGCTCGATGCAGCCGTTCGCCGACGCGGTGACGGCGATCACGGCGGCCGGCGCCACGCCCGTCACGCTGACGGCGCCGGCGCGGCCCACGACGGCGAAGGTCGTCGACCGCGAGCTGCGGCGCGACCTCGACGCCTACCTGGCGCCGTACGGCCGCTCGACGGCGGGCATCGTCGCCTACGACGACGCGCATCCCGCCGACGAGCTGAAGTTCAACCAGGCGCGGCTGCGCGCCGACGCGGCGATCGACCTGACGGTCCCGGCCACCGCCGCGGCCTACCAGGCCGACCTGACCGCCGGCCGCGCCGCCTCGCGCGCCTACATCGACGGCCTGCTCGCCGACGCGGGGGTGCCGGTCGACGCCATCCTGTCGCTGACGGCGAGCACCGAGGAGGTCGGGATCCGCGCCGGCTACCCGCAGATCACCGTGCCGATGGGCTACGACGCGACGCTGCGGCGCCCGGTCGGGCTGTCGTTCACGGGCACGGCCGGCGACGACGCCAAGCTGCTCGGCTTCGCCTACGCGTACGAGCGCGCGTCGGAGCTGCGGCGCACGCCGTCGGAGATCAACCCGCAGACGTGGCACTGCGTCGCGCCGGTCGTCTACCTCCCGCGCACGTGCGGGCCGGGCGAGGCGCCCGCGCCGGAGCCGCTGCCGAACGTCAAGGAGCTGCCGGTCGGCGGCACGGTGCCCGCGACGCTGTCGCTCACGCTCGGCGCGCCGGCGACGTTCGGCGCCTTCGCGCCGGGCGTGGCGAAGGAGTACACGGCGTCGACGACGGCGAACGTGGTCTCGACGGCGGCCGACGCGCTGCTGACGGTGTCCGACCCCGGCCACCTGGCGAACGGCACGTTCAGCCTGCCCGCGCCGCTGCAGGTGACGGGCCTGCCGAAGCGCTACGTCGCCCCGGTCTCCAACGACCCCGTGACGATCGGCTTCACGCAGGCGATCGGGGTGGGTGACGCGCTGCGGACGGGGTCCTACTCGAGGACGCTGACGTTCACGGTGTCGACGACGAATCCGTAGCGTCCATCAGGACGCCGAGCGGGATCGGCCGGATGGGAGCCCGCGCGCTGAAGCGCGCGGGCGACCCGAGGCGCTCGGCGATCAGGCGCTCGCACACGCGGCCCTGGCACGGGCCCTGGCCGCAGCGGGTGAGGATCTTCAGCGCCGCGGGCGACGTCGCGGCGGCCGCGTCGACGGCGGCGGCCGTGACGTCCTCGCAGCGGCACAGGATCGTCTCGCCGTCGGCCAGCGCCGCCAGCCCGGGGCGCGGGCCGAAGAGGTCCTCGAGGACCGTCGCGAAGCCCGCCGCGCGGTCGCGCCGGCGGCGCAGCTTCGCGACGTCGACCGTCGCGCGGGCCGCGCGGGTGCCGGCCAGCTCGCCCTCGAGCAGCGCGAGGTCGCTGCCGCCGACGCCCGCGGCCTCGCCGGCGACGAAGACGCCCTTGACCGTCGTCTGCATGTCCTGGTCGTGCGCCACGGCGTCGCCCCTGAGCTCGCACCCGAACGTGCGCGCGAGCTCGGTCGACGGCAGGAAGCCGTACGCGGTGCAGACGGCGTCGACCTCGAAGCTGCGCTCGCGGCCCGGCAGCGGCGACCAGTCCGGCGCGGCCGCGGCGATCGTCGCGGACTCGACGGCGCTGTCGCCCTCGGCGCGCACGAGCACGTGGCCCCAGACGAACGGCGTGCCGGCCGTGCGCGCGCGGTAGGCCGCGTAGCCGCCAAGCCGGCCCGGGTGCGCGGCCATCCGCGGCGC
This sequence comes from uncultured Solirubrobacteraceae bacterium, assembly GCA_963736505.1. Lineage (GTDB taxonomy): Bacteria > Actinomycetota > Thermoleophilia > Solirubrobacterales > Solirubrobacteraceae > Solirubrobacter. The sequence continues at coordinate 276,545 of CAVTOZ010000007.1, read as the reverse complement.
GGCGGCGAGCCAGTCGCGCCGGCGCGTCGCCTCCACGACCGCCACCACCCTCGCGCCGCGGCTGCGCAGCTGCGTCGCGACCGGCAACAGGAACGGGCCCGCGCCCGCGAGCAGCACGCGCCGGCCCGGCAGGACGCCCTGGCCCTTGGCGAGCGCCTGCGCGCCGCCCGCGGTCATCACGCCCGGGAGCGTCCAGCCCGGGAACGCGACCGGGCGGTCGTAGGCGCCGGTGGCGAGCACGACGGCGCGCGCGCGGACCTCCGCGGCCGCGCCCTGCGTCAGCAGCGTCCACAGCGCCCCCTCGCGCAGCGACGCCCACACCGAGGTCCCGCCGAGCACGGTCGCGCCGGACTGCGCCAGCTGCGTGCACAGCCGCCGCGCGGCGCGCGGCAGCGACCGCGGCGCCGTCTCACCGGTCTCGGTGAACGAGCGCCGCCAGATCTGCCCGCCCGGCGCCGCGTACTCGTCGATCAGCACGACCGACGCGCCGGCCCGGCGCGCGGCGACCGCCGCGGCCATCCCGGCGGGTCCGCCGCCGATCACCGCCACGTCGACCGTCTCCATGCTCACTGCGCGAGCCTAGGGGTGCTCACAAGCGCCTCCAAGCGGCAGTTGTCTGAGGTCCGCGCGCGACGTTGCGACGTTTAGCGCGGCCGGTACAGCAGGCACGCCGCGCGCGAGTCGCCGGCGTCGTACAGCTCGGGATCGGTCCCCGGCGCGAACGACACGCGCACGCCGTGCGTCTCGGCGCTCATGTCGCGCACGCCGCGCCACAGCGGCTCGTCCGGCTGCTCGTCGCGGATCCGCTCCAGCAGCTTCAGCAGGTCCCCCGGGTCCTTGCCGCCGCCGGCCGGGATGACGGCCGTGTCGCCGTCGCCGGCGTTGAGCGCGTCGAGGTCGCCGACCAGCGGGCGCTCGCTCGCGTAGGCGTCCTCGCCCGCGGCGATCCAGCGCTCCTCGAGCAGCACGCGCAGGTCGCGGCTCTCCCAGCCGCACGACTCGAACGCGACCGGGCAGCGCGGGTGGAACGAGCAGCCCAGCGGCGGGCGCGCCGCGTCGGGGATCTCGCCGCGCGGCAGGTCGCGCGGGATCGCCTTCGACGGATCCGGCTCCGGGATCGCCCTGATCAGCGCCTGCGTGTACGGGTGCTTGGGGTCCGCGAAGATCGTCTCCACCGGCCCGATCTCGACGATCCGGCCGAGGTACATGATCGCCACGCGGTCGCAGAAGAACTTCGCGCTCGCCAGGTCGTGCGTGATGTAGACGTACGTGAGCCCGAGCCGCTTCTTGAGCCCGAGCATCAGGTCGAGGATCTTCGCCCGCACGCTCATGTCGAGCATCGAGACCGGCTCGTCGGCGACGAGCAGCTCGGGGCCGACGATGACCGCGCGCGCGATCGCCGCGCGCTGCTTCTGGCCGCCCGAGAGATCGGCCGGGTAGCGTGCCGCGAAATCGTCCGCGGGCGCGAGCCCGACGAGCTCCAGCGCCTCGCGCACGCGCGCGCGGGTCTCCGCCGCCGACTTCGTCAGCCCGTGGATCTGCAGCGGATGCGCGAGCGCGGTCTCCAGGTTCATCGCGGGGTTCAGCGACGCGTGCGGGTCCTGGAAGACCATCTGCAGGTAGCGCCGCAGCGGCCGCAGCTTGCTCTCCGGCAGGCCCGCCAGCTCGCGCCCGCGCAGCTTCACGCTGCCGGCGGTCGGCCGCACGAGCCCGAGCAGCGCGCGCCCGAGCGTCGTCTTGCCCGAGCCGGACTCCCCGACCAGGCCGAGCACCTCGCCCTCGCGCAACTCGAACGAGACGCCGTCGACGGCCTTCACCGACCCGCCGCCGCGGCCGGTCAGGCGCGAGCGGAACGTGCCGTGCAGGGAGAAGTGGACCTCGAGGTCGGTGACCTCGATCAGCGTGTCGGTCGCGGTCTTCGGCTCAGCGGCCTCCAGAGCGGACATCACGCCTCCTCCGCCAGGGCGAGGGCCTCGCCCACCAGCGGCGCGTCGCCGCCGTCCGGGATCTCGTCGCGCGCGTTCAGCCAGCACTCCGACCGGCGCTCGGAGCCCAGATTCACGTTCGGCGGCCAGTCGGTCGCGCACATCTTCATCGCGTCCGGGCAGCGCGGGTGGAACCGGCACGCCGCCGGCGGGGCGACGAGGTTCGGCGGCGCCCCCGGGATCGAGTGCAGCGCCGTCGTCGAGAGCGAGATCGTCGAACGCAGCAGCTCGCGCGAGTACGGGTGCGCGGGCTTGGTCGTGATGTCGTAGGCCGGGCCCTGCTCGACGATCCGGCCCGCGTACATGACGGCGACGCGGTCGCACGCCTCGGCCACGATCCCGAGGTTGTGCGTGATCAGCAGCATCGACGTGTCGAAGTTGGCCCGCAGGTCGGCGAGGATGCGGATGATCTGCGCCTCGACGAGCACGTCCAGCGCGGTCGTCGGCTCGTCGGCCACGATCACGGCGGGCCGCAGCACGAGCGCCAGCGCGATCATGATCCGCTGCCGCATCCCGCCCGAGAACTCGTGCGGGTACTGGCCGTAGCGCGTGGGCGGGATGCCCATGCCGCGCAGCGCCTCCAGCGCGCGCCGGCGCGCCTCCTTCTTGCCGATCCCCTGCTCGTGCGTGCGCAGCGTCTCCTCGAAGTGCTGCGACACCTTCATCAGCGGGTTCAGCCGCGTCATCGGCTCCTGGAAGATCATCCCCAGGTCCGGCCCGCGCAGCCGGCGCAGCTCGCGCGGCTTGAGCGCCAGCAGGTTGCGGCCGTCGTAGTTGACCTCGCCGACGGCCGTGGCGCCCTCCGGCAGCAGCCCGATCAGGCCGCGCCCGAGCGTCGACTTGCCGCAGCCGGACTCGCCGACGAGCCCGACGGTCTCGCCCGGCCGCAGGTCCAGGTCGACGCCGTCGACGGCCCGCACGGGACCGCGGTCGGTGCCGTACCAGATGCGCAGCCCGCGCACCGACAGGACCGGCTCAGTCACTCGCCCACATCCTCTTCCACCGTTCCCGCCGAGGCCGGGCCGACGGCCGAGGACCCCGACATGATCTCCGGCGCACGCGAGCGGCGCCGGCGCAGCGTCGGGTTCAAGACGTCATTGAGGCCTTCGCCGACGAGCGTCAGCGCGGTCACCGACAGCACGATGCCCAGGCCCGGGTACAGCGCCGTCCACCAGATGCCCGCGCCGGCGTCGGCGATCGCGCGCTGGAGGTCGTATCCCCACTCCGCCGCCTCGGTCGGCTGGATGCCGAGGCCGAGGAAGCCGAGGCCGGCGAGCGTGAGCACGGCATCGGCGGCGTTCAGCGTGGCGATCACCGGCACGCTCTGCACGACGTTCGCGAACAGGTAGCGGCGGATGATCGTGGAGGGCTTCGCGCCCATGGCGCGAGCCGCCTCCACGTAGGTGGCCTCTCGTGCCGAGAGCGTCGAGGCTCTCACCACGCGGAAGTACTGCGGCACGTAGACGACCGTGATCGCGATCGCGGCCACCACGATGCCGCTGCCGATCGTCTCCTTCAGCAGGAACGACGCCACGATCGCCAGCAGCAGGTACGGGAACGCGAACAGCGCGTCCATCACGAGCACGAGGATCCGGTCCAGCCAGCCGCCGACGTAGCCGGAGACCAGGCCGAGCGGCACGCCGACGAACAGCGCGAAGATGACCGCGAGGACCATCACCTCCAGCGCCGTGCGGGCGCCGAAGATCGTGCGCGACAGCACGTCGAAGCTGTTGACCGTCGTGCCCCAGTGGTGCTCCGCGCTCGGGTGCGCCTGCTGCGGGAAGCGGCCGTCCGCGTCCTGGTACTGGTCGAACCCGAAGGGCGCGATCAGCGACGAGAAGACCGCCGCGATCACGAACACGAACGTCAGCAGCGTGCCGGTGAGGAGCATGAAGCGCTGCACGCCGTGCGCCTGCCGGAACGGCGAGATCAGGCGCGCGAGGCGGTTGCCCCTGCGCGGCGCCGCGACCACCGGCGGGGTCTCTGGGATCGTCGTCGTCGCGGCCATCAGTAGCGGACCCGCGGGTCGATCATCGCGTTGACGATGTCGATGATCAGGCTGACGAAGACGACGACGAGCGCGAACACCGTGATCAGGCCCTGGACCCCGATGTAGTCGCGGTTGTTCAGGTACGTGAGCAATCGACTCCCCAACCCGGGCCAGCTGAACGTCTGTTCGGTCAGCACGGCGCCGCCGAGCAGCAGCGCCGCCTGCAGGCCCATGACGGTGACCACCGGCACCAGCGCGTTGCGGAACGCGTGGCGCGACACGACGCGATGCTCGGCGATCCCGCGGGCGCGCGCGGCCTCGACGTAGTCGCCTCCGAGCGCCTGCCCGACGTTGACGCGCACGAGCCGGATGAACACGCCGGCCACGAGCAGGCCGAGCGTGACGGCGGGCATGATCAGGTGCTTGAGCGCGTCGACGACCCCGTCCCAGTTCCCCGCCAGGACGAGGTCGGGGATCAGGATGTGCGTCTTGTCCACCACGGTGGCCTGGACGAGCGCCGACGCCTGTCTGGACGCCGGCAGCCAGTCGAGGTTCTTGGCGAACACGATCTGCGCCATCAGGCCGACGAAGAACACCGGCGCGGCGTAGGAGAGGATGCCGAACACGCGGATCAGCGCGTCCGGCACCGTCTCGCGGTAGCGCCCGGCGATCAGGCCGAGCGGCAGGCCGACGATCAGCGCGACCAGCAGCGCGGCGAGCGTCAGCGTGAGCGTCGCGCCGCCGTTCTCGATCACGATCGAGCCGATCGACTGGCCGTCGGTGATCGTCGTGCCGAACTTCAGGCGCACGACGTCCCACAGGTAGTCGATGTACTGCGTGAGGATCGACTTGTCGAACCCGAGCTCGTGCTGGCGGCGCGCGAGCTCGGCGGGCGGCAACTTGCCGCCCAGGGTCGCCGAGATGGGATCGCCGGGGGCGACTCGCATCATCAGGAACACCACGGTCAGCAGCACCCAGACCATGGGCACCATCAGCGCGAGGCGTACGAGGACATAGCCCCGCAGCGATCCCGCTCTCGACATCTAGCTAGCCGGCCTTCTTCGTCACGAGCCAGAAGCGGAACTGGAACGCCGGATCGAACGTCTTCTCGACGCCCTCGACGCCGTCGCGGATGGCCGCGATCTGCTTGCCCTCCCAGATCGGGATCAGCGGCACGTCGGCGGCCTCGGCGTCCTGCACGGTGCCGAAGGCGTCGGTGCGCTCCGCCTCGTCGGACGAGCCGAGCTCCTTGTCGAGCGCGGCGTCGACGTCCTTGTTCGAGTAGCCGTTCTGGAAGAAGCCGCCGTCGCGCATGAACGGCGCGAGGTAGTTGTCCCCGTCCGGGTAGTCCGGGAACCAGCCAAGCCCATAGAAGTAGTACTGGTGCTTGGCGAACGCGGCGTCCTTGTACTGCGTCCACTCCGTCGAGTCGAGCTTGACCTTGAACAGGCCGCTCGCCTCGAGCTGGCGCTTGATCTCGTTCCAGAGATCGACCTCGACCGGGCCGTAGTGCGTCGGCGTGTACCAGCCGTCGAGGCTGATCGGCGTCTTGACCCCGGCGTCGGCCAGCAGCGCCTTCGCCTTGTCGACGTCGGGATCGCCGAACGCGTCCTTGAAGGACTCTTTGGTGCCCGGGAGCGCGGCCGGAACCGTCGAGTACAGCGGCTTGACCGTGTCCTTGTAGACGTTGGTCGCGATCGCCTGGCGGTCGATGATCTGCGCGATCGCCTTGCGGACGGCGATGTTGTCCGCCGGCGCCTTCTTGACGTTGAAGACGATGTAGCGGATCTCGGTGCCCGCGCCGTCGACGACCTTGATGCCCTTGTCGGACTCGCCCTTGAGCGCCTCGAGGTCGGTCGGGGACAGCGAGCGGTAGGCGACGTCGACGTCACCCTGCTCGATCGCCAGCTTGAGCGCAGACGGCTGCTCGTAGTACTGGACGATCACGTTCGGCGTCTGGGCCTTGTTCGCGCCCGTGTAGCTCGGGTTGGCCTTGAACACGGCCTGCTGGTTCGGGACGTACTTCACGAGCTCGTACGGGCCCGAGCCGATCGCCTTGTCGTCCGGCTGCTTCTTGTCCGCCGGGTAGATCTTCGACGGGACGATCGCCGCGACGTTGTGCGTGAGCACGAACGGCCACGTGCCGTCCGGCTTCTTGAGGTGCATCGTCACCGTGGCGGGATCGGTGGCGTCCACGCTCTTGAGCGAGGCCAGCAGCGAGGACGGGCCGCTCGGGTCGGCGATCTTGAGCTGACGGTCGAGCGAGAACTTGACGTCCTCGGAGGTCAGCGCGTCGCCGCTCGAGAACTTCAGGCCGTCCTTGAGCTTGCAGACGTACGTCTTCGGATCGGTGAAGTCGCACGAGTCGGCCGCGTCCGGCTCGGGCTTGTTGCCGCCCGCCGGTACCGACAGCAGGTTCTGGTACATGTTGCCGATCAGCTGCTGCGAGCCCAGGTCGTAGGCCCCCGCAGGATCGAGCGCGACGACCTTGTCGGTCGTGCCGATGATGTAGGTGTCGGCGTGGCCCGCGGGCGCGGCGGGCTTGCTGCCCCCGCTGCTCGCCGAACCGCCCTTGTCGTCGTTCGAGCTCGACCCGCACGCGGCGATACCGACCGCCAGCATTGCGGCACAGCTCAACGTCGCGACCCTATGCGTTCGCGTCATCAAATGACCCCTCCCCCTCCTATGGGTATGGGTTGCCCTCCGGTCGGCCCAAAGCTACGGGCCTCTCATACGCGGCTCCTCGTTCAAACGTCGAAACCGCGACGCGGGAGCGTAGACCAACGTCGAAACAGGCGCTAGGGGCTGTTGAGCCTTCTCCGCGCGGGATGCAGTCCGAGCAGTCGCGCGAGCTTGAGCGACGAATGCAGCGCCAGCCGGTCGGCCCCACTCTTGAGGCTGGTGCCCGTCAGCTGCTCGATCCGCTGCAGCCGGTAATAGAGGCTCGCGCGGTGCAGGAACAGCGCCTCGGCGGTCAGCTTGGTGTCGCAGCCGTTGTCGAGATAGGCCTCCAGCGTGGCCACCAGCGACTCCTTGCTCTGCAGCTCGAACAGCTTCGGCAGGCCCGGGTGCAGCAGCTCCTCGGGGTGCGGCGTGTCGGCCAGCCGGGCGAGCATCCGGAAGGCGCCGAGGTCGGCCCAGCCGGCGGGGAATCCGTGCTCCGGCGCGCTCATCGCCACGCGCAGCGACAGGCGCGCGTGCACGTACGCGCGGTGCGCGTCGGTCAGGTGCTCGCACTCCTCGCTGTAGCCGAGCGAGACGCGCGCGGGGCCCTCGCCGGCGAGCGTCTGCTCGAGCGCCTCCTGCAGCCGCCGGGCGAGCTCGGTGAGCCCGCCGGCGCGCTGGACGTGTGAATCGACGGCCACCAGGACGACGCCGTGCTCGGCCCGGACGACGCTCAGCGACTGGCGCACGGGGAGCGCCCGGCGGAACTGGTCGAGCGCCAATCCGAGGCGCGCCTTCTCCGCCGGACCCAGCTCGCTCTCACCTGACGTCCACGGGCGCATCACTAACGCACCGATCGGAGTGCCGCCGACGATCAGGTCCGCGGCGAGCAGCTCGTGGGCGGCCTGGTCGCGCTCGCCGAGGTCGCCGTCGAGCAGCGCCTCGAGCAGGCGGCGCTCCTGCTCGCGGCGCGGCTTCTCGAGCTCTTGGCGGCGGTACATCGCCGTGCCGATCTCGTCCGCGCAGTGCTCGGCGAGCGTGCAGTCGTCGCCGGTCAGCGACTGGTCGCCGTCGATCAGCCACAGGTAGCCGAACAACGTGCCCTGGCAGCGGATCGGGACGCACACGCGCGACTCGAGCCCGAAGTCGGGCCGCGAGGCCGTCCGCACCGGAGCGGTGGCCGTCGCGATGCCCTGGGCGAAGTGCAGGTCGCGGATCACGCGCGGCGTCTCGCGCGTCAGGATCGCGGTGCGGCGGACCTCGTCGTCGGAGCCGAGCGTGGGGCTATACGCGAGCAGGCGCAGGCTCGCGTCATCGACGAGCACCGAGCGTTCGAGCTCCGCGCTCAGCTGCTCGACGAGGGTCTGGACCTCGTCATCGCGCGGCGGCATCGCCGCCGTAGGCTACCGGAGGCCGCTCGGGGCGACCTCCGGCAGTCGTCGCATTTCCCCTGCTCCGGTTCAGACGGCTCAGAGCGCGAATCCCGCCGGAAACGGGTCGTCCCGGTCCAGCAGGTACTGGCCCATCCCCGTGATCCAGGCGCGGCCGGTGATCTCGGGGATGATCGCCGGCTTGCCCCCGACGGTCGTCTCGTCGACGATTCGCCCGGTGAACCGGGTCCCGATCACGGACTGGTTGACGAACGGCTCGCCGACGGAGAGCTCCCCGCGGGCGTGCAGCGCGGCCATGCGCGCCGAGGTGCCCGTCCCGCACGGCGAGCGGTCCAGCCAGCCCGGGTGGATCGAGGTGGCGGAGACCGCGCCGGCGCCGTCGCGGCCCGGCTCGTGGAAGACGACGTGGCGGCAGCCCGAGATGCGCGCGTCCTCCGGGTGCACGGGGCGGTCCGCGGCGTTGATCGCCGCCATCACCGCCAGGCCCGCGCCGACCAGCTCGCCCGACCGCGCCGGGTCGACGACGAGCCCGGCGTCCGCCGCCGGCGTGAGCGCGTAGAAGTTCCCGCCGTAGGCCATGTCGTAGCGGACCGGCCCGTAGCCGGGGACCTCGACGACGCGGTCGCGGGCGTGCAGGAACGAGGCGACGTTGCGGATCGTGACCGACGTCGCGCGGCCGTCGGAGACCGCCACGCGCGCCTCGACCAGGCCGGCGGGGACATCGAGCCGGATCACGGTCTCCGGCTCGGTCACCTCGACCATCCCGGTCTCCACGAGCACCGTCGCCACGCCGATCGTCCCGTGCCCGCACATCGGCAGCAGGCCCGAGACCTCGATGAACAGCACGCCCCAGTCGGCGTCCTCGCGCAGCGGCGGCTGCAGGATCGCGCCGGACATCGCGCCGTGCCCGCGCGGCTCGCGCATCAGCAGCAGCCGCAGCTCGTCCAGCTCGGCCTCGAAGTGCAGCTTGCGCTCGAGCATCGTCGTCCCCGGGATCGGTCCGACGCCGCCGGTGACGACGCGCGTCGGCATCCCCTCCGTGTGGGAGTCGACGGCCGCAAAGTACCGCCTCGCCCTCATCCGGCGTGCGCGGGCTCCCGCAGGACGCTCAAGGCGGCGTCGAGCGCGGTGCGCTCGACGTCGGTCAGCGGCAGCCGCGGCGGGCGCGTGGGGCCGCCGTTGAGGCCGACGGCGTCCTGCGCCGCCTTGAAGTACTGGACCAGCTTGGGGGTCATGTCGAAGCGCGCCACGGGGAGCAGCCGACGGTACACGGCGCGCGCCTTGGCCAGATCTCCCGCGGTGACGAGGTCGTACAGCTCGACCACCTCGGCGGGCGCGACCACGCCGACGCCCGTGACCCAGCCGGTCGCGCCGGCCGCGAAGCCCTCGAGCGCCCAGTCGTCGCCGCCGACGAGCACCTCGAGGTCGCTCGTCGCGTTGAGGATCTCCGTGATCCGGCGCACGTCGCCGGAGCACTCCTTGATCGCGACGACGCCGTCGACCTCCTCGTAGATGCGCACGATCAGCGCCGGCGTCATGTCGACGCCGGAGGCCTCCGGGTTGTTGTAGGCCATCACCGGCAGGCCGGTGCCGCTCGCGAGCTCCTGGAAGAACGTCACGACCTCGTCTTCGTCGGCGCGGTAGCCGAGCGGCGGCAGGCACATGATCGAGCTCGCGCCGAGCGCCTTGGCGTCGAGCGCGTAGGCGAGCGAGGTGAGCGCGGAGCCGGAGGAGACGCCGGCGGTCACGGGCACTTTCCCGCCCGCGGCCTCGACGACCGCCTGCACGACGGTGCGGCGCTCTTCGGCCGAGAGGCTGCCGGCCTCGCCCATCGTGCCGGTGGCGACGAAGCCGTGCACGCCGGCGTCCAGCAGCGCCTGGACGTTGGCCTTCAGCGCGGCGACGTCGATCTGGTCGGACGCGTCGAACGGGGTGGTGACGGCGGGGATGATGCCTTCGAAGGCCATTAGGAGAGCTCCATGTAGGTGCGGACGCGGTTGATGTGCTGGGCCGAGTAGAACGCCGCGGCCTCGGCGTCGGACTCCACGATCGCCTCATAGATCATCCGGTGCTCGGCCACATGGATGCGCGTGCGGCCGGGCGTGGCGATCGAGTCGTCGCGCAGCCGCTGCCACAGCGGCTCGTCCATCAGCGCGGCGACGTGGTCGGCGAACGCGAGCAGGACCGGGTTGCCGGTCATGGCCGCGAGCTGGCGGTGGAAGAGCCGGTCGGACGCGTTCCAGGTCGCCCGCGCGGCCGGATCCTCGGGATCGAGCGCCGCCTCCATGGCGGCGAGCAGGTTCTCGACCGCCGGATCGGGCTGCGCCCGCGCGGCGGCGAGCCGGGCGACCGCCGGCTCCAGCTGCGCGCGCGCCTCGAGCACCGCCGACGGGCTGGCGTCATGCGCGAGCCCTTCGGGCTTGGCGGCCGCGTCGGCGGTGACGAACGTGCCGGCGCCGGCGCGCGTCTCCACGACGCCGCGCAGCTGCAGCGCGGCCAGCGCCTCGCGCACCGACGCGCGGCTGACCTCGAGCGCGCGGGCGAGCTCGCGCTCGGACGGCAGGCGCTCGCCCGGCGCCAGCAGCCCGGAGCGGATGTCGGCGGCGAGCCGCTCGGCGATCTGCTCGTAGCGCTGGAGTGGCCGGAAAGTGGACAGGCTCGATTCCATCTGGTCTGGTCAGCGTACCAGATACGCGTCGCCGAGTCGCGGATCCGCCAACGCCCGGTCGCGCGGCGCGTCCAGCACGACGGCGCCGTGGTCGAGCAGGACGATCCGGTGCGCGGCCGCGCGCGCGAGCGCGAGGCCCGGCTCGGCGAACAGGACGGCGCCGGCCGACTTCAGCGCCTCCGCGACCGCGGCCACGGCCGGCGGGGCGAGCCCCGAGGTCGGCTCGTCGAGCACCAGCAGCTGCGGGCCGGACATCAGCGCGCGGGCGATCACGAGCAGCTGCCGCTCGCCGCCCGAGAGCGTGCCGGCGCGCTGCGCCCCGCGCTCGGCGAGCCGCGGGAAGAGCGCGTGGACGCGCTCGCGCCGCGCGGCCACCAGCGGGCGGTCGCGGCGGTCGGCGTAGGCGCCGAGCGTCAGGTTCTCGGCCACGGTCAGGCTCGCGAACACGTGCCGGCCGGCCGGGACGAAGGCGGCCCCGGGCGCGGCGGCGGCGCGCTCGAGCAGCGCCGACTTCCCCGCTCCGGGCGGTCCGGCGACGGCGACGATCTCGCCCGGCGCGACCGCGATCACGCCGGCGTCCCGAGGTAGACCTCGCGCACCGCGGCGTCGCGCACGATCGCGGCGGGCGGCCCGTGCGCGATCACGCGGCCCGCGTCGAGCACGGTGACGACGTCGGCGGCGCCGGCCACGAGGCGCATGTCGTGCTCGACGACGACGATCCCGCGTCCCTCGGCCGCGAGCTCGCGCAGCCGCGCGACGAGCGGCGCCGGGTCGTCGAGCCCGGCGGCGGGCTCGTCGAGCGCGAGCACCGGCGCGCCGGTGGCGGCGGCGCGCTCGACCGCGAGGTACTCGCCCGGGGCCGGGGCCGGGACGCCGCGCGACGCGACCCGCAGCTGCCGCGCCGGCGTGAGCGAGTCGAACGTGGCGGCGCGCTGGAGCGTGCGCGTGACCCGCTCGCCGTCGATCGAGCCGCCCGCGCGCAGGTCGCCGGCCAGCACGCGCAGCAGCGTCGTCTTCCCGCTCCCGTTCGGCCCGATCACGGCGTGGATCTCGCCGGCGCGCACGTCGAGGTCGACGCCGCGCAGGACGTGCACGGCGCCCAGCCGCAGGTCGAGCCCGCTCGCGTGCAGCAGCACGCCGCGCCGGCGCGGCGCCGGCGGCGCGGCGCCGGGCGGGGGATCAGGCGCCGGGCGGGGCCGCGGGCGGATGTACGGGCGCGCGACGACGCACGCGACGAGCAGCGCGGCGGTCACGACGCCCGTCGCCGCCGCGTCGGACGCGCCGAGCGCCGACAGCCAGCCGGTGAGCCGCGGGATCGCCGCGATCACGGCGAAGGCGAGCACGGGCCCGGCGACCGTCGCGCGCCCGCCCACGATCACCGCGGCGAACAGCTGCAGCGAGAGCAGCGGCGACAGGTCGGCCGGCGCGGCGACGCCGACCAGCAGGCTCGCGCCCGCGCCGGCCGCGGCCCCGAGCGCGCCGGCGAACGCCATCAGCTCGGCGCGCCGGCGCAGGACCGGCACGTGCAGCGCCAGCGCCAGCTCGTGGTCGTCGCGCAGCGCCGCCGCGTCCTCCCCCAGCGGCGCGGCGCGCAGCCGCGCGGCGAGCCACAGCGCGAGCCCGCACAGCAGCGCGGCCGCGACGACGTGGACGCCCGGCGTGAGCGTCAGCGACAGCCCGAACAGCGCCTGCACGCGGTCGTCGGCCGGCCGCGTCAGGCCCTGGTCCCCGCCCGCGAGGCCGGGGAACGCGAGCAGCGCCGTGTACGTGAGCCACGCGAGCGCCCACGTGCACAGCGCGATCGAGGCGCGGTCCGAGCGCGCCACGAGCGCCCCGGTCGCCGCGCCGGCCGCCGCGCCGATCGCCACCGAGAGCAGTACGGCGCTGCCGATCGGCAGGCCCGCGCGCTCGAGCTGCAGCGCGCCGACGCCGCCGACGGCGGCGAACGCGCCCTGGGCGAGCACGGGCATCCCCGCGTGCGCGACGGCGAGCGCCAGCCCGACGACGGCGGCGAGCAGGTAGAGGTCGCGCGCGAGCTCGGTCATCGGCAGACCCCGGCCGGGAGAATCGCCCTCTGGGCGATTACTCCCAAGCGAAACGAGCCCCGAGCGCAGCGGTGACGAGGCCTCCGGCCGAGGCAGGTGCGAGGCTTCGCCGTCATGCGAGCAACCCGCGCGGCCGCAGCGCCGCCAGGATCGCGAGCAGCGCGAGCGGGAGCACGTCGGCCCAGCGCGCGCCGAGCGCGCTCCAGGCGGTGACGAACGCCTCCAGCACGCCGAGCACGAGGCCCCCCGCCAGGGCCAGCCGCAGAGAGCCGAGCCGCCCGAGCAGCGCCGCCGCGATCCCCTGCAGGCCGAGCAGGACGCCGTCGTCGACGCCGATCGGCGCGCCCGGCGCGATCAGCAGCCCCGCAAGCCCGGCGAGGCCGCCCGCGAGCGCGAACGCGGCCAGCACGACGCGCTCGGTCGGGACGCCGAGCAGCGCGGCCGCGGGAGCGTCGTCGCTGACGGCGCGGATCACGGCGCCCGCGCCGGTGAGCGCGAGCGCGCGCTCGACCAGCAGACCCGCCGCGAGGCCGATCGCCAGCACTTCGAACGCGCGCACCGGCACCGTCACGCCGCCGCCGAGGCGCAGCACGCCGGCGGCGCCCAGCGGGTCGGGCAGCGCGTACGCCTGCTGCGAGAACGGCAGGCCCAGCAGCTCGCGCACGAGCAGGCCGGCGGCGAGGCCGCCGGCGACCCAGCCGACGACGTCGCCGGCGCCGCGCAGGAACGGCCGCACCGCCAGCACGTAGACCGCCGCCGACAGCAGCGCGCCGGCGGCGAGCGTGACCGCCGCCAGCGCGAGCGCCGTCGGGACGCTCGGCGTCGAGCCGACCGGCATCGTCCCGACGACGACGAGCACGCCGACGAACACGGCGCCCACGACGATGTCGCCGTGGGCGAACGCGATCACTCCCGTGAGCCGGTGCACGAGGCTGAACCCGAGTGCGATCAGCCCGTACGTCGCGCCGGTCGCCAGCCCCGTGATCAGCGCCTGGAGGGCGACGGCGGCGCTCACGCGATGGCTAGGAGACCGTCAGGCGGATCCGCAGCTTGCCCTCGCACAGGTTGATCACCTGGACGTCGACGTTGTGCTTGCCCGACAGGTGCGCCTCGGCCTCAGTGCCTTCCTCCTGATCCTTGCTGTTGAGCTTGTAGCCGTTCTCGACCAGCAGGTCGGACGCGTCGTCGCGCTTGGCCGGCAGGTCGTCCGGGCCGCCGTCGATGACGGCGAAGTACTGCATCGTCTTGCCGAACGGGCCCGCGGACTGGTAGACGTGCGCGCCGCCCGGGAACGCGACGTCGGCCGGCGGGGCGGTCTTCGGATCGCCTTCGATGTCGCCGACGTCGGAGCAGGACTTGTCCTTGCCGCCGGCGTCCGCGTCCGCCCCGTTGTCAGGGTCCGCGCCCTTGTCGGCGTCGGCGTCCGCGCCCGCGTCGGCGGGCTCTGTCGCCGTCGGTGTGGCCGTGGCGGTGGCCGCCGAGCCGGTCGCCTGCTTCTCGTCGTTGCCGCCGCATCCGGCGGCGAGCAACGCGAGCGCGGCGACGACCATCGCCGCGAGAACCTTGAAATTCATGACCCCTCCTTCGCTGTGCGCGTCAATCATGACGCACGCAAATGAAGGGTTACGCCGCTCGCGCGAGACGGCGCGGCAGCGCGGGCACGACGAGCCGCTTGACGTACTCGGCGCCGCCGTGCAGCGCGACGGCGCGCAGCGGGTCCCACGAGAAGCCGTACTGGCGCCGGATGCCGGGCGGCAGCAGGCCGACCGTGATCTGGTTGACGAGCTCGCTGAGCGGGCGCAGGTGGCGCGGCACCGGCGGGCTGAGCACGATCTCGCGCGCGAGCGCGCGCGCCTCGGCGGTCACGTGCAGCTCGCCGCCCGCGTACATGCCGGCCATGTAGGCCTCGAACGCGTCGAGGTCGGCCGGCATGTCGCGCTCGCGCAGCCCGAAGCGGCGGCCGACGACGCGGTAGTCGCGCCACAGCGCGTCGAGCTCCGCGCGCGAGAGCGAGCGGACGTACTTCGGGTAGACGAGCATCGCCGACTCGGCCAGGGCGGCGAGGATCCACAGCAGCAGCTCCGGGTCGTCGGCGCTGTACGGCGTGCCGCCGGCGTCCCCGCGCACGGTCCGGTGCAGGGCGCGTACGCGCCGGGTCAGCCGGTCGGCCTCGGCCTTGGTCCCGAACGCGATCGCGTCGAGCACCTGCCCGGTCCGGCGCAGGCGCGCGTACGGGTCGTCGAGCGCGCCGGTGTGGGCGAAGAAGCCGGCGAACGCGACCGGGTGGGCGGCCATCACGAGCAGCGCGCGCGGGCCGGAGAGGGCGGTGAGCCGGTGGCCCACGACCTCTCTCAGGATCGAGTCGTCCGTGAAGTAGCCCCGTAACGTCGTCCGGAGATCCGAGCTTGCGAGGATCGTAGGCCGAAACATGTTCTTAGTACGGTGTTCGAAGGATGCCGGCTCAGGCGTATGCGGGAAAAGAGTGCGTCTGCCAGTACAGGCGCGGGATCTGCGACCAGACGTGCGTGCGCGACATGCTCGACACGCCGTTCTATATCGCGTGCCTGAAGCTGACCGGGCGCCGCTGCGTCGTGGTCGGCGGCGGCGCGATCGGGCTCGAGAAGGTCGAGGGCCTGCTCGCCTGCGACGGCCGCGTCGTGCTGATCGCCCCGTATGCCGTGCCCGAGCTCGAGCGCCTCGCCGCCGAGGGCTCGATCGAGTGGATCCGGCGCGACTACGCGACCGGCGACCTGGAGGCGACGTTCATCGCGATCGCGGCGACCGACGACACCGACGTCAACATCGCCGTCTACAACGACGCCGAGGCGCGCGCGATGCTCGTCAACGTCGTCGACGTGCCGCCGCTGTGCAACTTCATCCTGCCCGCGATCGTGCGCACCGGCCCGCTCGCGATCGCGATCTCCACCGCCGGCGCGTCGCCCGCGCTGGCCAAGCGCATCAAGTCGCAGATCGCCGACGTCTACGGCGAGCCGTACGCGCGCCTGGCCGTGCTCCTCAACGACGTCCGCGGCTGGGCCAAGGGCACGCTGCCGACCTACCAGGACCGCAAGGCGTTCTTCGAGGGGATCGTCAACGGCGACCCCGACCCGATCGCGCTCCTGCGCGAAGGGGACGAGGCCGCCGTGCGCGAGCTGATCGCCGCCGCCCAGCGCGACGCCGCGCCGCTCGTCAGCGGTTGACGGACGACATGTCGGGATAGCGGTCGCCCGCCGCCTGGCGGGCCTGCCCGAGCCGCGTCAGGTCGTCGGTGTCGAGCGCGACCGAGAGCGCCGCCGCGTTGTCCTCGAGGTAGGCGCGCCGCTTGGTGCCCGGGATCGGGACCATGTCCTTGCCCTGCGCGTGCACCCAGGCGAGCGCGATCTGGGCGGCGGTGGCGCCCTTCTCGGACGCGATCGCGTCGATCGTCTCGACGATCGCGATGTTATGCGCCAGGTTGTCGCCCTGGAAGCGCGGCTGGAAGCGGCGGAAGTCGTCTTCGTCGAGCGCGTCGAGCGAGCGCACCGTGCCGGTGAGGAACCCGCGCCCGAGCGGCGAGTACGGCACGAAGCCGATCCCGAGCTCGCGGATCGTGGGGATGATCTCGGCCTCGGGCTCGCGCGCCCAGATCGAGTACTCGGTCTGCAGCGCCGAGATCGGGTGCGTGGCGTGGGCGCGGCGGATCGTGTCCGGCGCCGCCTCGGAGAGCCCGAGGAAGCGGACCTTGCCCTCGCTCACGAGCTCGCCCATCGCGCCGACGGTCTCCTCGATCGGCGTCTTGGGGTCGACGCGGTGCTGGTAGTAGAGGTCGACGTACTCGACGCCGAGGCGCCGCAGCGAGGCCTCGAGCGCGCGCCGGACATACGCCGGGCTGCCGTCGACGCCGCGGGCGGACGGGTTCGCCGGGTCGCGCAGGATGCCGAACTTGGTCGCGAGCTGGACCTCGTCGCGGCGGCCCGCGATCGCCTTGCCGACGAGCTCCTCGTTGGTGTGCGGGCCGTAGATGTCGGACGTGTCGAGGAACGTCACGCCCAGGTCGAGCGCGCGGTGGATGGTGGCCGTGGACTCGGCGTCGTCACCGTCGCCGTAGAACTCGGACATGCCCATGCACCCGAGGCCTTGGCGGGAGACGACGAGGCCTTCGGTGCCGAGGGGAACCTGCTGGATCATGGTGTCCAGGCTAGGCTCACGCCATCAAGACCGCCGTGCTGACCATCTCCACCTCCGTCTCGCGCCGCGAGCGCGAGGACCTCTCGGGCCCGGCGCTGGCGGCCGCGGCCGACGCCGCGGGCTGCGAGGTCACCGCGATGGAGGTCGTCCCGGACGACCTGGGGCTGATCGAGGATCGCCTGCATCACTTCGTCGGCGAAGGCTACGACCTGGTCTTCACGACCGGGGGCACCGGCCTGACCCCCACGGACATCACGCCGGAGGCGACGCGCATGGTGATCGAGCGCGAGGCGCCCGGGTTCGCCGAGGCGATGCGGATCGAGGGCGCCAAGCACACGCCGCTCGGCATCCTCACGCGCGGCGTCTCGGGCATCGCCGGCCAGACGCTGATCATCAACTTCCCCGGCTCGCCGAAGGCGGTCGACCAGCTTTTCCCCGTGCTCGCGCCGACGCTCAAGCACGTGGTGCGCACCCTGCGGGGGGACTCGTCGCACCATGAGAGCGATCGAGCTGGCTGACGTCGGCCGCGCGTACGGCGAGCGCGTCGCGCTCGCCGGCGTGTCGCTGGAGCTGGACACCGGCAGGACGCTCGCCGTCTTCGGCGCCAACGGCGCGGGCAAGACGACGCTGCTGCGGATCCTCGCCACGCTGCTGCGCCCGCACCACGGCGCCGTGCGCGTGCTCGGGCACGAGCTGCCGCGCGAGGGCTGGGCCGTGCGCGGGCGCGTCGGCTTCCTCGGCCACGACCCGCTGCTCTACCGCGACCTGACCGCGCGCGAGAACCTGCGCTTCCACGCGCGCCTGCACGGCGTCGCGCCGGCCCGGATCGAGACGCTGCTGGAGTCGGTCGGCCTCGAGCGCCGCGGCGACGAGCCGGTGCACACGTTCTCGCGCGGGATGGTGCAGCGGCTCGCGGTCTGCCGCGCGGTGCTGCACGAGCCGGAGCTGCTGCTGCTCGACGAGCCGCTGGCGGCGCTCGACCCCGGCGCCGCCGCGGCCGTCGCGCCGCTGATCGCCGGCGGGACGCGCGTGCTGATCTCGCACGACGTCGAGCACGGGCTGGCCGAGGCGGACCTGGTGCTGGGCCTGCGCGGCGGGCGGCCCGCGTTCCTGGAGCCGGCCCCGAGCGTGCAGGACGTCCGGGGGCTCTACGCATGAAGGGCGACGACTCGCGCTGCGCGCTCGCGTCGCTGGGAGCAATCGCCCAGAGGGCGATTCTCCCGCGCGAGGTCTGCCGATGAGGGCGGCGGTGGGCGCGCTGATCCGCAAGGACCTGACGCTGGAGCTGCGCACGCGCGAGTCGGTGCCCGCGATGGTGCTGTTCTCGCTCGGGACTTTCGTGCTGTTCCACTTCGCGCTCGACCGGCCCGCGGTCGACGGCGACCTCGCGGCCGGCGTGCTGTGGGTGACGCTGCTGTTCGCCGCCGTGCTGGGGATCAACCGGCTGTTCGTGGCCGAGCGCGAGGAGGGCGGCTTCGACGGCTTCCTGCTCGCGCCGGTCGACCGCACCGCGATGTTCGTGGCCAAGGCGGCGATCCTCTTCACGTTCCTCGTCGCGCTCGAGATCGCGGCGATCGCGGCCTTCTCGATCCTGCTGCTCGACCCGTCGCCGTGGCCGGCGCTGCCGGGCCTGGCGCTGGTCCTGCTGCTCGCCGACGCGGGCCTGGCGGTGGTCGGGACGCTGGTCGCGGCGCTCGCCGTCCAGACCCGCGCCCGCGACCTGCTCGTCCCGCTGCTGGCGATCCCGCTGTCGCTCCCGCTCGTGATCGCGGGCGCGCGGGCGACCTCGCCGCTGCTGGATGCGGCGGGCGCGGGCGCGCTGGAGGGCCGCTGGCTGCTGATCCTCGGTCTCTATGATCTCGTGTTCGGGCTGCTCGCCTACGCGATCTTCGACTTCCTGCTGGAGGACTGACAAAGCGTGTTCGGCCGGGGTTTGAAGACCCTTTCGTTCCTCACCGTCGTGCTCATCGTGGGCGCGTTCGCGCTGGTCTTCTTCTACGCGCCCAACGACGCCGACCAGGGCTTCATCCAGAAGATCTTCTACCTCCACGTGCCGCTGGCCATCGTGGCGCTGTGCGGGTTCGTCGCCGGCGGCGTCTACGGGATCCTGTACCTGCGCTCGGGCGACCGGATGCACGACCTGCGCTCCTATGTCGCCATCCACCTATCGCTGATCCTCGCCGTCGGCGCGCTGATCACGGGCTCGATCTGGGC
Source organism: uncultured Solirubrobacteraceae bacterium (assembly GCA_963736505.1). Classification (GTDB taxonomy): domain Bacteria; phylum Actinomycetota; class Thermoleophilia; order Solirubrobacterales; family Solirubrobacteraceae; genus Solirubrobacter. The sequence goes on along the minus strand of CAVTOZ010000007.1, from coordinate 257,421 downwards.
GCGCGCCTCGTGGGGCCACTGGTGGGTGTGGGACGAGCCGACCCTGGTGTCGTTCCTGATCGTCTTCCTGCTCTACGCGTGCTACCAGCCGCTGCGGTTCTCGATCGAGGACCCGGAGCGCCAGGCGCGCTACGCCGCGGTCTTCTCGATCCTCGGCGGCGCGTTCGTGCCGCTGAACTTCATGGCCGTGCGGATGGCGCAATCGCTCGCGCACCCGCGCGTGTTGAGCACGACCGGCGGGAACATGCCCGGCTCGATGTTCTTCACGTTCCTGGTCTCGCTGGCCGGGATGACGTGCCTGTTCGTCACGCTGTGGAAGTACGAGCTGGCGTCCAAGCACGCGTCGATGCAGCTGCGCCGGCTCAAGCGCAAGCTGGCCGGCGACGAGGACGCCTGGACCCCGAACGCGCGCCGCTCGGCGGCGCCGCAGCTCTGATGCCCGCGCTGCCGCTGGACGAGGCGGGCAAGTACGTCGCCGCCGCGTACCTCGTCTTCCTCGCGCTGATCCTCATCTACGTCGCGATCATGGCGGGCAAGCTGTCGCGGATCGAGCGCGACCTGAGCGAGCTGAACGAGCTGGCCGACCGGCGGTCGGCCGAAGAGGACGACCGGGAGCCGGTGGCCCGATGAAGGCGAAGCCTCGCCCTGCGGGCTCGTTTCGCTTGGGAGCAATCGCCCAGAGGGCGATTCTCCCGGCCGAGGTCTGCCGATGAACGAGCTTCTTGTGTTGGGCGCCTCGCACAAGACCGCGCCGCTGGCCGTGCGCGAGCGGCTGGCGCTGCTCGACGGCCAGGTCGAGCCGTTCCTGCTCGAGCTGCTCGAGCACCCGGAGATCGCCGAGGCGGTCGCGCTCTCGACCTGCAACCGGACGGAGCTCTACCTGGTGGCCGGCGACCCGGTGGAGGCCGAGTCCGTCGTGCTCGCGAGCCTCGCCCGGCGGGCCGGCACGCGCCCGACCGAGCTGGTCGAGGCGATCTACGCGGAGCGCAACTGCGACGCCGCCCGGCACCTGTTCCGCGTCACCGGCGGGCTGGAGTCGATGATCATCGGCGAGGCCGAGATCCAGGGCCAGGTCAAGCGCGCCTACGAGCGCGCGCTGCACGCCAAGACGACCGGCCCGCTCGTCAACAAGCTCTTCCGCGCCGCGCTCGCGACCGGCAAGCGCGTGCGCACCGAGACGACCATCTCGACGGGGCACGCGAGCGTCGCCTCGGTCGCCGTCGACGCCGCGCGCGACGCGGTCGGGCCGCTGGCCGAGCGCCACGTCCTGATCGTCGGCGCCGGCGAGACGGCGGAGCTGACGGCGCAGGCCTTCCACGCCCAGGGCGTCTCGACGATGTTCGTCGCCAACCGCCGCCGCGACCGCGCGATCGCCCTGGCGGAGCGCTTCGGCGGCGCCTCCGGCTCGTTCGACGCGCTGCCGGGCGAGCTCGAACGCGCCGACGTGGTGGTCTCCTCGACGGCCTCGCCGCACGCGATCGTGGGCGCGGAGGAGCTGGCCGAGGTGATGGCGGCGCGCGGCGGCCGGCCGCTGCTGCTGGTCGACCTCGCGGTGCCGCGCGACATCGACCCCGCGTGCGCGGAGCTCGCCGGCGTGACGCTGCTCGACATGGACGCGCTGCAGTCGGCGGTGCGCTCGAACCTGCGCGTGCGGCGGGCGGAGGCGGCCCGCGCGGTGGACATCGTCGAGGACGAGATCCAGGCGTTCGCGGGCTGGCTCGGGGCGCTCGAGGTGCTGCCGACGCTCGGCGCGCTGCGCGAGCGCGGCGACGCGGTCGTCGACGGGCTGCTGGCCGAGAACGCGGGCCGCTGGGAGACGCTGAGCGAGCGCGACGCCGAGCGCGTCGAGGCCTTCGGGCGCGCGATCGTCAAGCGCCTGCTGCACGAGCCGACGCAGCGCGTCAAGGCGCTCGAGCCTGAGCACCGGCACGCCCGCCTGCAGCTCCTGCGCGACCTCTTCGGGCTCGACGAGGCGCCCGCGGAGCCGCTGGCGGACGACGCCGAAGTCCGCCGCCTGGCGACGGCTCGCCCAGAGGGCTCGCGTCGCTGGGAGCAATCGCCCAGGGGGCGATTCTCCCACGGCCAAGAATGACCGGCGCACCGCTCCGGCTGGGGACCCGCGGGAGCGCGCTGGCGCTCGCGCAGGCGCGGCTCGTGGCGGCGCTGCTGGACGAGCCGTGCGAGCTCGTGGAGATCACGACCGCCGGCGACGTCGACCGCGCGCGCGGCGACAAGTCGCGCTGGGTCGGGGCGCTCGAGCAGGCGCTGCTGGCCGGGGAGATCGACCTCGCGGTGCACTCCGCCAAGGACGTCCCCGGCGAGCTGGCGGACGGCACCGTGATCGCGGCGACGCCGGAGCGCGCGAACCCGTTCGACGTGCTGGTCGGCGAGCTGCGCGGCCGCGTCGGCACGAGCGCGCTGCGGCGGCGCGCGCAGGTGCTCGCGCTGCGGCCGGACGTCGAGGTCGTCGAGCTGCGCGGGAACGTCGACACGCGCCTGGCCAAGCGCGAGGCGGGCGAGGTCGACGCGCTGATCCTCGCCGCGGCCGGGCTGGAGCGCCTCGGGCGCCCGCTCGGGACCGTGCTGGACTTCATCCCCGCTCCCGGGCAGGGCGTGATCGCGATCCAGGCGCGGACCGGCTCGCCGGCCGCGGCCGCGGCGCTCGCCGCCGATCACGCCGTCACCCACGCGGCGCTCGAGCACGAGCGCGCCGCGGTGCGGCTGCTCGGCGCGACCTGCCACACGCCGGTCGGCGTGCTCGCGCAGGGCGCGCGCGTGCGCGGGTTCGCCGGCCTGCCCGACGGCTCCGCGTGGCTGATCGACGAGGCCGGCTCCGGCGAGGAGCTGGCGCGCCGGATGCTCGCCGCCGGCGCGGCCGAGCTGCTGCGCGAGGCCGAGGCGCTGGCCCTATGACCGTCTTCCTCGTCGGCGCCGGGCCGGGCGATCCCGGCCTGATGACGGTGCGGGCGCGCGAGCTGATCGCGACCGCCGACGTGATCCTGTACGACCGCCTGATCCCGCCGGGCGCGCTCGACGGCGCGCGCGCGGATGCCGAGCTCGTCGACGTCGGCAAGCAGGGCGGCGGGCCGCAGGTGCCGCAGGAGGAGACCGAGCGGCTGCTGCTGTCCTACGGCGCGAGCGGGCGCACCGTCGTGCGCCTCAAGGGCGGCGATCCGTTCGTGTTCGGGCGCGGCGGCGAGGAGGCGCTGGCGCTGCGCGCGGCCGGGATCGCGTTCGAGATCGTGCCGGGCATCACCGCCGGCATCGCCGCGCCGGCCTACGCGGGCATCCCCGTGACGCAGCGCGAGCTGGCCAGCGGCGTCGCGTTCGTCACCGGCCACGAGGACCCCGCCAAGCCGGAGTCGGCGCTCGACTGGCCGGCGCTGGCCGCCTTCCCGGGCACGCTGGTCTTCTACATGGGCGTCAAGGCGCTGCCGCGCATCGCCGAGCGGCTGATCGCCGGCGGCCGGCCCGCGGACGAGCCCGTCGCGGTGGTCGAGCGCGGCACGCTGCCGTCGCAGCGGACGACGCTCGGCACGCTCGAGACGATCGCCGGGCTGGCGGCGGGCGCGCGGGCGCCGGCGATCACGCTCGTCGGGCCGGTGGCGGCGCTGCACGAGCAGATCGCGTGGCTGGGGTCGCGGCCGCTGCACGGCAGGACCGTGGCCGTCACGCGCGCCCGGGCGCAGGCGAGCGAGCTCGCGGCGCGGCTGCGCTCGCTGGGCGCCGAGGTGGTCGAGGCGCCCGCCATCCGCATCGTGAAGCTCGACGTCGAGCTGCCCGACCCGCGCGGGTACGACCTGCTGTGCGTGACGTCGCCGAACGGCGCCGAGCTCCTGTTCGAGCACCTGCGCGACGCGCGCGCGCTGGCCGGCGTGACCGTCGCCGCGATCGGGCCCGGGACCGCCCGCGCGCTGCGCGCGCACGGCGTGGAGCCCGACCTCGTGCCCGAGCGCGCCGTCGCCGAGGCGCTCGTGGAGGCGCTCGCCGATGTGCCGGTCAAGCGCGCGCTGGTCGCGCGCGCCGCCGAGGGCCGCGACGTGCTCCCGGACGCGCTGCGCGAGCGCGGGGCCGAGGTCGACGTCGTCGCGTTGTATGAGACCGTCGCCGAGCCGCTCTCGGACGCGGCCCGCGATGCCGCGGGCGCCGCCGACTACCTGCTCTTCACCTCCGCGTCGTCGGTCCGCTTCTTCTCCGCCGCCGGCGGGTCGCTGAAGGGCCCGAAGCTCGTCTCGATCGGCCCGGCGACCAGCGCCGAGCTGCGGATCCACGGCGCCGAGCCCGACCTCGAGGCCGACCCGCACACGCCGGACGGCATGATCCAGGCCCTGCTCGATGCTGCTCACGTTTCTCTCTGACTACGGGCCCGGCGACGAGTACGTGGGCGTCGTCCACGGCGTGATCGCGCGGATCGCGCCGGACGTGCGCGTGCTCGACCTCGGCCACGGCGTGCCGCCGCAGGACGTCCGCACGGGCGCGCGGCGGCTCGCGCGGGCGCTGCCGTTCACGCCCCCCGGCGTGCACCTCGCCGTCGTCGACCCCGGCGTCGGCGGGCCGCGCCGCGCGGTCGCGCTGCGCGCCGGCGACCGCTGGCTGGTCGGACCCGACAACGGGCTGCTGCTCGAGGCCGCCGGGCGCTTCGGCGGTGTCTCGGAGGCGTTCGAGATCGGCGCGTCGCCGTGGCGGCTGGAGCCGGTCTCGGCCACGTTCCACGGCCGCGACGTGTTCGGGCCGGTCGCGGCCCACCTCGCGCTCGGCGAGCCGCCGCAGGACCCGATCGACCCCGCCGGCCTCGTCCGCCTGCCCGAGCTGCGCCCGCGCCGCGACGGCGCGGCGACGGTCGCGCACGTGCTGGAGGTCGACGGCTTCGGCAACCTGCGGCTCGACGCGCAGCCGGGCGACTTCGCGTCCGCGGGCGGGCAGCCCGTCACCGTCGCGCGCACGTTCGGCGACGCCGATCCGGGCGGGCTGCTGCTCTACGTCGAGTCCGACGGCGGGCTCGCGCTCGCCGTCAACGGCGGCAGCGCGGCTACGCTGCTCGGCGTCAAGACCGGCGATGAGGTAACGCTCCGATGATTGGATTGCCGCGGCTCCACCTGCGCACGACCGGCTCGACGAACGAGCGCGCCCGGACGCTGGCGGAGGGCGGCGCGCCGCACGGGACGCTGGTGACGGCGTCCGAGCAGACCGCCGGGCGCGGGCGCCAGGGGCGGACGTGGGTGACGCCGCCCGGCACCGCGATCGCCGCCTCGCTGATCCTGCGCACGTTCGACGACCTGCTGCCGCTGCGCGCCGGCCTCGCCGTCGCCGATCTGGCCGGGATTGAGGCACGTGTCAAATGGCCGAACGACGTGCTGCTGGACGATCGCAAGCTCGCCGGCATCCTCGCCGAGGCGCGCGCGCCCGACTGGGCCGTGCTCGGCATCGGCGTCAACGTCACGTCGGTCCCGCCCGAGCTGGCCGGGACCGCCGCCTCGCTCAGCCGCGACGACGTCGAGCCGGCGCTGGCGGAGCTGCTGGCCGCGCTCGAGCGGCGGCTCGCGCAGCCCGCCGACGAGGTCCTGCACGACCTGCGCGCGCGCGACGCGCTCCGCGGCGCGCGCGTGCAGTGGAGCGGCGGCGAGGGCACCGGCGCCGGCATCGACGACACCGGCGCGCTGCTGGTGGCGACGCCGGGCGGCGAGACGATCTCGCTCAGCGCCGGCGAAGTGCACCTGATCGCTTAGGCGGCGAGCTCGCCCAGCGTGTCGATGGCGAGCAGGCGCTCGAGCTCCTCGGGCGGCTGGGGCCGCGCGAAGTGGAAGCCCTGCGACAGCGAGCAGCCGAGCTCGAGCAGCGCCTCGACCTGCTCGCTCGTCTCGACGCCCTCGGCCACCGCGGAGAGGTTCAGGCCCGCCGCGAGGCGCAGGACCGCGTCGACGATCGCCGTGTCCTCGCTGTTGTTGTTGAGGCCGTCGACGAACGACTTGTCGATCTTGATCGTGTCGACCGGCAGCAGCGCCTTCAGCTGCGCCAGCGACGAGTAGCCGATGCCGAAGTCGTCGATCGCCAGCCGCACGCCGAGCGACTTCAGGCGCTCGAGCGCGAACGTCGCGGCCTCGGGGTCGGCGAGCACGGCGCTCTCGGTGATCTCCAGGCACAGCAGGCGCGGGTCGAGGCCGGACTCCTCGAGCGCGTTCTCGACGATCGCCGGGAAGTCGCCCGCCGCCAGCTGGCGCGGGGAGACGTTGACCGAGACGCTCAGCTCGCGGTCGACCGTCCGGGCCCACTTGGCGGCCTGGCGGCAGGACTCCTCGACGACCCAGGCGCCGATCGGCACGATCATGCCCGTCTGCTCGGCGATCGGGATGAACGCGGGCGGCACGATCAGCCCGCGCTCGGGGTGATACCAGCGGATCAGCGCCTCGGCGCCGACGATCCGCCCGGTGGAGAGCTCGACCTGCGGCTGGTAGAGCATCTTCAGCTCGCCGCGGTCGAGGGCGTGACGCAGGCTCCCTTCGAGATCGAGCCGCTCCACCGCACGCTCGCGCATGCTCATGTCGAAGACCTCGCAGCGCGCCTTGCCGAGCTCCTTGGCGCGGTACATCGCGGCGTCCGCGTCGCGCAGCAGCTCCTCGGGGTCGGCCGTGGTGGCGCTGATCGAGCGCACGCCGAAGCTCGCCGTGACGAAGCGCTGGCCGCCGTCGAGCTCGACCGGCGCGCGCAGCGCGCTGGCCAGTCGGTCGGCCACGCGGCGAGCGGCCTTCTCGCCGCCGGCGCCGCCGATCATGACGGCGAACTCGTCGCCGCCGAAGCGGGCGATCAGGTCCCCCGGGCGCAGCACGCGGCGCAGCCGCTCGGCGACGACCTCGAGCAGGCGGTCGCCGGCGCCGTGGCCGAGCGAGTCGTTGATCAGCTTGAAGTTGTCGAGGTCGACGAACAGCACCGCGACGTCCTCGTGGCCCGTCTTGGCGATCAGCTCGCGCAGCCGCTGCAGGAACAGCGTGCGGTTCGGCAGGCCGGTCAGCGGGTCGTGGTGGGCCTGGTAGTCGAGCTGGCGCTCGACGCCCTTGCGGGCGGAGATGTCGAGCACGTGGCAGACCCAGTACGCGGGCGCGTCGTCGCGGTCGTGCACGAGCGAGTGCTGCCACAGGCCCCAGCCGATCGAGCCGTCGGCGCGCTCGAAGCGGCGCTCGATCTCGACGCCCGCCTCCGCGGGCCAGCCGGCGCCGTCCTCCTCGTCGCGGTCCTCGGCGGGCGTGAGCGAGTCCAGCCGGCGGCCGAGCAGGTCGTCCTCGGTCAGGCCCGTGTCGGTGCACAGGCGATCGTTGACGCGCTGGATGTTGCCGTCGAGGCCGACGATGGCCATGCCGATCGGGGCGTCCTCGAACGCGGAGCGGAAGCGCTGGTCGGAGTCGCGGCTCTCCTCGCGCGCGTCCTCGTTCATGCGCCAGGAGACGATGTTGACGATGCCCAGAGCGGAGATGAAGATGGCGTGGACCGCGGCCCAGCGCCACGGGTGCTGCTGGGCGTCGCTCGACGAGTACACCGACGTGGAGTCGAACGCGCCCATCAGGCCGTGGTGCACGAGCACGTAGACGAACGCGAGCAGGTACGGGAACCACTCCTCGTACGTCGCGAGCAGCGCGACCATCACGAAGAAGTGGAAGTGCGCCTCGATGCGGCCGCCCCAGAAGTAGACGAGCATCGCGGAGGAGGTCAGCAGCGCGAGGCAGACCGCGGCGGCGCGGTAGCGGCGGCCGAGCTCGCGCCGGCCCGCGAGGGCGGCGAAGACGGCGATCGGCGTCACGTCGAGCAGGGAGTCGACGACCGGGTGCCCGGTCAGGACGCCGAAGATCAGCAGCCCGACGAAGTGGCCCCAGGCCACGAAGATCATCGCGCGATGGCGTCGCGCCCACGTCTCGGGCGGGAGCGTCTGCCCTCGTGGCAGGCGGTCACGCCACCGGACGGTGCCGGTTTCATCGGTCATTGCCGTCGCCTCCTTGCCACGGGGTTCCACACCGGGGGTCATCGACCCGAGTCGCCCCGGATTTATGAGAATGGACGTTTGTCCGTTTCTGCATAAAGGGCTCGAGGGCCCCGTCGATTACCGCGAGCACCATGAGCTCTGCGACCGACAACGGACTGAAGGTCCTCTTTCTCGTCTCCGCCCACAACAGCCTCAGCCAGCGCGCGTTCATCGCGCTGACGGAGCTGGGCCACGACGTCACCGTGCAGGTCGTCAGCGCGCCGCACGAGATGGAGGCGGCCGTCGCGGCGCACCAGCCGGAGCTGATCGTCTGCCCGATGCTGAAGACCTTCATCCCGGAGAGCATCTGGCGCGACCAGAAGTGCCTCGTCGTACACCCCGGCCCGCAGGGCGACCGCGGCCCGTCCTCGCTGGACTGGTCGATCGAGCTCGGCTACGGCGAGTGGGGCGTGACGGTGCTCGAGGCGGCCGAGGACGCCGACGCCGGCGACATCTGGGCCACGCGCAAGTTCCCCACGCGCGCGGTGGGCAAGAGCAGCCTCTACCGCCACGAGGTCCGCACGCACGCGATCGACGCGCTGCTGGAGACGATGCGCAAGGTCGCCGACCCGAGCTTCACGCCCGAGCCGCTGGACTACAGCGATCCGAAGGTCACCGGACAGCTGCGCCCGCTGATGAAGCAGGCCGTGCGCGCGATCGACTGGGCGTCCGACAGCACCTCGACCGTCGTGCGCAGGATCCGCGCCGCGGAGGGCTTCCCGGGCGTGCTCGACACCGTCGCCGGCGTCGACTTCCACCTCTTCGGCGTGCACGCCGAGCGCACCCTGCGCGGCGTGCCGGGCGAGATCATCGCGACGCGCAACGGCGCGTTCTGCCGCGCGACCGTCGACGGCGCCGTCTGGATCACGCACCTCAAGCCGCCGAAGGGCGTCGACGGGTTCAAGCTGCCCGCGCTGCGCGCGCTCGAGCTGGCCGGCGTCGCGCTCGACGTGCCCGAGGTCGGCGTGCCGCTGCACGCGCCGATCCCGTTCGACCAGACCTACCGCGAGATCTCCTATGAGGAGGCCAACGGGGTCGGGTACCTGTATTTCGACTTCTACAACGGCGCGATGAGCACCGAGCAGTGCCGGCGCCTGCGCGACGCGTACGTCTACGCCCGCTCGCGCCGCACCACGCGCGCGATCGTGCTGATGGGCGGCGAGGACTTCTTCTCCAACGGCATCCACCTGAACGTGATCGAGGCGGCGGCCGATCAGGGCGAGGAGTCCTGGTTCAACCTGCACGCGATCGACGACATCGTGCGCGAGATCCTCGAGACGGACTCGCACCTGGTCATCTCCGCCCTGACCGGCGACGCCGCCGCGGGCGGCGTGCCGTTCGCGGTCGCGGCCGACCACGTGGTCGCGCGCAAGGACGTCGTGCTGAACCCGTACTACCAGCACATGGGCGGCCTCTACGGCTCCGAGTACTGGACCTACATTCTCCCGCGCCGCGTCGGCGCCGAGCTGACGGCCGAGCTGACCGGGATCAAGACCGGCAAGTTCGACCCGATCGGCACGCGCCGGGCGAAGGAGATCGGCCTGATCGACGACGTCTTCGGCGACGACGCGGCCGGCTTCCGCTCGCAGGTCCGCGGCATGGCCGAGAAGCTCGCGCGACATCAGGACTGGCACGCGTGGCTGCAGGAGAAGCGCCGCCGGCGCGCCGCCGACGAGCAGATCAAGCCGCTCGAGGCCTACCGCGGCGAGGAGATGGCCCGCTCGCACGCGTGCTTCTTCGGCGACGACCGCAGCTACCACGAGGCGCGCATGCGCTTCGTCTACAAGCTCGGCGCGCCCTGCGTCGTGGCGCCGGTCGCGCCGCAGCCGGAGGCCGCCAAGGAGCTCGCGGTCACGACGTCCGCCGTCCCGGCGCCGCCCGCGCCCGCGCGCCCGGCCACGGCGCCCGCCGAGCCGGCGCCGTTCGTGGCGTCGACCGAGGCTCCCGCCCCGGCCCCGGTGGCGCCTGAGCCCGTGAAGGTCGAGCCGCCGGCCGAGGTCGGCTGGCGCCTGGTCTCCAACTCGTGAGCGCCTATGTCGAGGCCCGCCCCGCGCCGTCCGCCGAGCTGCGGACGTCGCTGGGCCTCGCGACGCTCGCCGCCGCGCTCACGCACGTGATGAGCGCGTCGCACGCGGTGGGCGGCGTGGTGCCGGCCGGGGTCCCGAACCTGGCCATGGCCGTGATCCTCGGCGTCCTGGCCGCCGGCCTCGCGTTCTCGGGCGCGAGCTGGGTGCCGGGACCGGCCGCGGCCGTCAACGCGATGATCGCGCTGGTCTGGATCGTCACCCGCGTGCGCGGCCTGCCGGTCGGGCTGCCCGACGCCCTCGGCACCGCGGCCGAGCTCGTGGCCGCCGGCGGCGCGGTCGCGCTGCTGGCCGGCTGCGGCGATCGCGCGCTGTCGATCTGGTCGAAGACCGCGCTCGCCTTCTTCGCCCTCGCCGCGTTCACCGGCTTCGGGCACGTCGGGCACTAGGCGGCGGCGTCCTCCAAGGGCGCGCCGCCGGCCGGCTTGCGCCGGGCGGCTGGCTTCTTCGCCGCGGGCTTCTTGGCGGCCGCGGGCTTCTTCGCGGCGGCGGGCTTCTTGGCGGCCGCGGTCGTCTTCTTCGCCGCCGCGGTCGTCTTCTTCGCCGCCGCGATCGTCTTCTTCGCGGCGGGCTTCTTCGTCGCCGCAGGCTTCTTCGCGGCGGTCGTCGTCTTCTTCGCCGCGGTCGTCCGCTTCGCCGCCGCGGGCTTCCTCGCGGCCGCGGGCTTCTCCGCCGTGGCGGGCGACTCGAACAGCGCGGCCTGCGCCGTCGCCTCCGGGGCGGCCTTCTTCGCGCGCGTCCGGCGCGGTGCGGCGGCGGGCGTCTCCGCGACCGGCGTCGCCGGCTCCGCGGGCTTGCGCGTGCGGCTGCGGCCGCGCGCAGGCGCCGATGCCGCCGCGGCGGCGACGGCGGCCTCGACCGCGGCCGCGGCGTCCGCGAGCGGGCCGGTGGCGGCCGGGGTGGGTGCCGGGCGGCGGCGCGAACGGCGCGGCGCGGCGGCCTCCGCGGGCGCCGGCTCGGTCGTCTCGGCGGGCTGGCGGCGCGAGCGGGTGCGGCCGGCGGCCTCGGCGGGCTCGGGCTCCGTCTCGGCGGGCTTGCGGCGCGCGCGGCGCGAGCGCTGCTCGCCGCTCTTGGCGGGCGCGGCGTCCGCCGGCTTGCGGCGCGTCCGGCGCGGGCGCGGCGACTCGCCGCTGTCGGCCACGACCGGCTCCGGCTCGTCGTCGATCGTCACGCGGCGCACGCCCTCGACCGGCGCGCGGTCCGGGTCGGCGGCCACCGCGCGGCGCCGGCGCGAGCGCGAGCGGGCGGGCGGGGACTCGACCGCGTCGTCGTCGTCGTCCTCGAACTCCTCGCCGCCGACGTCGACGACGCCGACCGCGTTCAGCGTCTCCGGCGCGACGGCCTCGCCCGCGCCGCGGCGGCGCGTGCGGCGGCGCTTGGTCTTGCCGCGGGCCTTCGGGAAGTTGCGCAGCAGCTCGCGCGCCAGCGCGGCCGGCTTGCGCGACATGCGCGTGCGGGCGCCGTTGATGACCTCGCCGGCCTCGGCCGTGTGCGGGATCGCGGCGGCCAGCAGCGCGGCCGACAGCCGCCGGTCCTGCTGGCGCGAGGCGTGCACGAGCCGGCGCGCGTTGCGCGCGTGCGCCCCGCCGGAGGAGTTCACGAGCAGGCCCAGCAGCCGCTTGGTCTCCGGCCAGCGCTGGACCGCGTACTCCTCGTGGACCTCGCGCGTCATGTTCGCGCAGCGCCAGATCCAGTTGTTGGCCTGGTCGCGGCGGCCGATCTTCTTCTCGGCCAGCGCCTGCAGGACGACCTTCACGCCCTCGCGCTTGTCGTCGCGCGGCCACGACTCGACGAAGTCCAGCGCGCGGTCGAACGCCTCGGCGTCGCGGCCCGACGCGATCTCCTGCAGCGCGCGCAGGCGCAGCGCCGGGTTCTTGTTGCGGTCGACCGCGGTGATCAGGAACGTGCGCTTGAGCTCGCCGCCCTGGTCGAAGTGCAGCATCGCGCGCGCCCGGCGCCAGCCGGTGGGAGCGACGCGGGCGCCGGCCAGCGCCGCCCACTGGATCTGCTCGCCGTAGTCGAGGTGCTCGACGGCGATCCGCCACAGCTCGCGCTCGAAGACCTCGATCCGGCGCGTCTCGTCGGCCGTGACCGGCAGGACGCGGCGCTCGACGCGCAGGCGCCGCCCGCGGCCGCGGCGGACCGGGCCGACGACGATCGCGCCGCCGCGGTAGACGTCGCGGTCGAGCAGCGAGTGCAGCGTCACGACCGGGTCGTCGTGCTTGGTCGCCGGGTGCACGAAGTCGACGACGATGCCGGCCTCCTTGCCCTGGTGACGGCGCGTCACGCGGCCGACGCGCTGCTGGTAGATGCGCTTGGAGGCCGTCGGGGCGAGGTGCAGGCAGACCGTGGCGCGCGGCGAGTTCCAGCCCTCGGCGAGCAGCTGCGCGTTGACCAGCACGTCGATGTCGCCGCGCTCGTAGCGCGCGAGGATCTGCGCCAGCTCGCGCTTCGGCGTCTCGCCGGAGACCGCCATCGCCTTCATCCCGAGGTCGCGGAACGCCTGCGCGACGTTGTAGGCGTGGCGCACGCCGGCGGCGTAGACGACGCCGGGCACGCCGTTGAAGCGCGTCTTGTAGAGATCGGCGATCGCGAGGTTGAACGGCAGCTGATCGAGCAGCTCGGCCAGCATCTCCTGGTCGAACTCGGTGTCGACCTCGCCGCGGCGCAGCGGCACCTTGGCGATCGTCCGCACGCCCGGGCCGGGCGGGATGCGCACGCAGCGCAGCGGCGAGATGACGCCGCGGCGCGCGGCCTGCGCGAGGTCGAAGCGCGACGTCTGCGTCGGGAACAGATCGGTGACGTGGCGGGCGATCAGCGCGCCCGTCGCCGTCATGCCGATGAAGATCGGGCCGGTCCAGGCGCGGATGGCGCCGGACGTCTTCTCGCCCAGCGCGGTATGGGCCTCGTCGCAGATCACGATCGAGTAGGCGTCGGAGATCTTGCCGGCGTTGCGGACGAACCACTGGTAGGTCTCGACCGTGACGGGGCCGTCGAGCGGCGTGCGGTCGCCCATCATCAGGGCGCGCGAGATCCGCTTCGCGTAGCCGCGGTCGCGCAGCTCGCCGTGGAACTGGTCGACCAGGTTGCGACGGTGCGTCAGGATCAGGACGCCACCGGTGCGCGACGCCTCGACGAAGCCCAGCGCGGCGACCGTCTTGCCGGCGCCGGTCGCGTGCTCGAACCAGAAGCGCTTGCCGGCGTTGGGGTCCTCCGGCGCCTCGGCGAGCTGCTCGGGGCCGGACTCCTTCCAGTCCTGCGGCTCCTCCGGCTCGTCCTCGTCCTCCTCTTCCTCCTCGCCGGGGATGCCGGGCGAGGCGAGCGGGAGCTCAGGGACGACGCTGCCGTTGGCGTCGCCGTTGGTCGTGCCGTAGCGCTGCGTGTCGGCCAGCAGGGCCGTCAGCGTGCCCGACAGGGCGTCGACCTGGTGGGCGGAGAGGATCGTCCCGTCGACCAGCGAGGGCTCGTCCTGCGACAGCAGGCGGTCGAGCCCGAGCATCAGCGCCCAGTGGCGCCGCCAGGCGACGCTCGGCGCCTTCTCGCCCGCCTCGATCTCCGCCAGCGCCGCGTCCAGCGCGTTGCGCTTCGGAGAGCCGAGCGGAAGCGCCGTCGCGACATCCTCGCCCTCGGTCAGGAAGGGCTCACGGGTGAACGCGGCAGCGCGTTCGATCTCGTCGATTGAGGGAAGCGTGGCCGTGTCGGCCACTTGCGTGGTCTCAGCCAAAAAAGACGGCTCGGTCGGTGAGGGGCGTCCCGGCAAAATGCTCGGGCGACGCCCCAGGAAGAGACTCGCGGGCGAGAGCTCCAGGCGCCGCGTCTCGGCGTTCCCCTCGGTCGTGCTCCCTGCGAGTTCCGTTCTATTGAAGCAGACTCGTTCCCGGAAGCGGTGCATGTGCCACCCTCTTGCACCATGCGTCGCGTCCTCGTACTGGTCGGCGGGCTGCTGATCGCGGTCGTCGTCGTCATAGGGCTGACCCAGGCGAGCGGCGGAAGCGAGGGCGGCGACGAGGCGTCGTCGTTCGACCTGCCGGCCGCGAAGCGCAAGCTCGAGGCCGCGCCGGCGCCGCTGAACGGGCTCTACGCGCAGGCCAACCAGCTGCTCGGCGGCGGCACCGCGGCGTTCGACGCGCGCCTGACCGAGCTGAAGGGCCACCCGCTCGTGATCAGCAAGTGGGCGTCCTGGTGCGGCCCGTGCCAGGCCGAGTTCGCGATCTTCCAGAACGCCGCGACGCAGCGCGGCACGCGCGTCGGCTTCCTCGGCCTCAACGTCAACGACGTCGACTCGCACGCCCGCGGCTTCCTCGCCAAGCGCCCGCTCCCGTTCCCGTCCTACGTCGACCCGGACGAGAAGCTGACCAGCTCGCTGAAGGCGCCGCTGAAGATCGCGCCGGTCACGATCTTCCTGGACCGCGACGGCAAGGTGGCGACGATCCACACCGGCGCGTACAAGACGAAGGCGCAGCTGATCACCGACATCGACCGCTACCTGAGCTAGTGGCCCCGATCCGCGAGTACGCCGCATTCCGGCGGGCCCGGCACGCCGAGGCTCGCCATACCCGCGGACGGAACCACTGATGCCCCAGGTACGCGTCGACCCGCTGAGCGGGTTCAAGACGATCATCGCCGGCGAGCGCGCGGACCGGCCCGGAGGCGGGTTCGAGGTGCCGCCGGACGCCCCGATCGATACCGAGCGCGACCCGTTCCTGGAGGGGCACGAGGACCGCACGCCGCCTGAGGTCTACGCCGTGCGGCCCGGCGGCGGCGCCCCCGACACGCCCGGCTGGACCGTGCGCGTCGTGCCGAACCTCTACCCGGCGCTCGACCCGCACGCCGTCGCGCCGGAGCCGCACGCCGACCCGGACCTGTTCACCGCCCAGCCCGCGCTCGGCGAGCACGAGGTGATCGTCAACGCGCCGGACCCGGTCACGAGCCTCGTGGACCTCACGCCGGACCAGGTCGGTCACGCCGTCGAGGCGTGGCGGGAGCGCATGCGCGCGCACGCGGACGCGGCCTGCAAGCACCTGATCGTCAACGAGCGCAAGGAGGCGGGCGCCTCGCTCCCGCACACCCACGCGCAGCTGTACGCGATGGACTTCGTCCCGGCCGCGATCGCGCGCGAGCGGGAGCGCTTCGGCGCCTACGCCGTGCGGACGATGGGCGGCAACCTGCTCGCCGACCTCGTGCAGGCGGAGGTGCGCCAGCGCGAGCGGATCGTGGCGATCGACGACGAGGCGGTGCTGATGGCGCCCTACGCGTCGCGCGTCCCGTATCACCTGCTGATCGCGCCGCGCCGCCCGGCGGCGCGCTTCGAGGACGACGGCCCGTCCGGCGCCGCGCTGCTGCACGACGCGCTGCGCCGGCTGCGCGCGCGGCTCGGCGCGAGCCCGCCGCTGAACCTGTGGGTCCGCACCGCGCCGGCCGGGGCCGAGCACTTCTGCTGGCGGATCGAGATCCAGCCGCGCCTCACGCACCTCGCCGGGCTCGAGCTCGGCACCGGCGTGAACCTGTGCATCTGGCCGCCCGAGCGCGCGGCCGCCGAGCTGCGCGACGCGTGAGAGCGGCGACGACTCGCGCTGCGCGCTCGCGTCGCTGGGAGCAATCGCCCAGGGGGCGATTCTCCCGGGCGAGGACACGGTGAGAGCTCTGGTCCAGCGCGTCAGCCGTGCCTCATGCACGGTCGACGGCGCGGTCACCGGCGCGATCGGGCCGGGCCTGCTGGTGCTGCTCGGCGTCACGCACGCCGACGGCGAGCGCGACGCCGACCGGATCGCCGACAAGATCCGCGCCCTGCGGGTGTTCCCGGACGCCGAGGGCCGCATGAACGAGCCGCTCGGCGACCGCGGGATCCTCTGCATCTCGCAGTTCACGCTCTACGGTGACACGCGGAAGGGCAACCGGCCGGCGTACGTCGACGCGGCCCGCCCGGAGGTCGCCGAGCCGCTGTACGAGCGCGTCTGCGAGCGGCTCGGCGCGCAGCGCGGCGTGTTCGGCTCGCACATGGACGTCGAGCTCGTCAACGACGGCCCGGTGACGATCCTGATCGAGGTCCCCTAGTCTCCTCGCCCATGCCGCCCGTCGATCGACCCGTCTGCCAGTTCGCCGCCGAGCCCCCGCAGGCCTCGCTGCCGCACGGCCGCTGGGTGGACACGCTGCAGGCCGAGTTCATGGCCGCGTGCCTGCGCGTGGAGACCGAG
Source organism: uncultured Solirubrobacteraceae bacterium (assembly GCA_963736505.1). Taxonomy (GTDB): domain Bacteria; phylum Actinomycetota; class Thermoleophilia; order Solirubrobacterales; family Solirubrobacteraceae; genus Solirubrobacter. Next base: position 241,135 of record CAVTOZ010000007.1, on the reverse strand, counting down.
GAGGGCGAGGACCTCGGCGCGCCGGGCACGATCACCTGGTTCCCCGACCGCACGTGGTCCGGCCGCACGTACGTGCCCGGCACCGCGCACACGTCGACCGGGTTCGAGCTGTTCGGGTACGTCTCATTCGCGCCCGGCGACGACGAGGACGAGCCCGGCGAGTTCTACGCGTGGGCCGACTACACGGCCGACACCGCCGAAGCGCACCCCGACTGGAAGATGGACATCTCCCAGGAGGCGGTCGGCGGCTGGCGCGGCGACAACGGCGAGGTCGCGGCGATCACGCTGATCTGGGGCGTCCCCCTGCTGCGCGGCGGCAAGGTCGCGACGGCCGAGCTCGGCCCGCGCACCGTCGACCAGTGCACGGTCACCGAGGACCGGTTCACGCTGCTCGCCCCCGACGCGTACGCCGACGAGTACCTCGACGTGGTCCTGTGGGACGACGCCGGGAGCGAGCTGGCGCGCGAGAGCCTGTACGAGGACTAGTGCCCGTTGCCGTTGCCGTTGCGTGACTCGATCACGCGGTCGATCAGGCCGTACTCCTTGGCCTGAGCGGCCGTGAAGTAGCGGTCGCGCTCGAGGTCGAGCGAGATCTGCTCCTGCGGCTGCCCGGTGTGCTCGGCGTAGATCTCCTCGATCCGCTCGCGCAGCGCGAGCGTCTCCTTGGCGTGGATCTGGATGTCGGTCGCCTGCCCCTGGAACCCGCCTGACGGCTGGTGGATCAGGATGCGCGAGTTCGGCAGCGCGCTGCGCTTGCCGGCCGCGCCGCCGGCCAGCACGAGCGAGCCCGCCGACATCGCGATCCCGCAGCAGATCGTCGCGACGTCGGGCTTGATGAACCGCATCGTGTCGTAGATCGCCAGGCCGGCGTAGACCACGCCGCCGGGCGAGTTGACGTACATCTGGATGTCCTTGTCGGGGTCCTCGGCCTCGAGGTGCAGCAGCTGGGCGACGACGAGGTTCGCGACGTCGTCGTCGATCGCCGTGCCGAGGAACACGACGCGCTCGCGCAGCAGCCGCGAGTAGATGTCGAACGAGCGCTCGCCGCGCGAGTCCTGCTGGACGACCATGGGGATGAGTGGCATCGAAAGTCTCCTAGTAAGCGCAACCGTGTGGTTGCACCTTAGAAACTTTGTAGACTTCGTGCAACCCATGAGTTGCAGGAGCCGCCGATGCCCGTCGTGAACCGCGAAGTCGTCCTCCCCGTCCCGCGCGAGCGTGCCTGGGAGCTGATCACCGAGCCGTCCGAGCTCGAGGAGTGGCTCGGCGACGAGGTCGAGTTCGAGGCCGAGGTGGATGCGCCGGTCCGCGTCGACGAGCGCGAGGGCGTCGTCGAGGAGGTCGCCGACGGCGAGCGGATCGTCTTCCGCTGGGGCGACAGCCGGGTCGAGTGGATCCTCGAGGACCACCCCGCCGGCACGCGCTTCCTGGTCACCGAGCACCGCTTCGCGGCCGACACCATCACCTGGGGGCCGCGCCTGATGGCGCTCTCCATGGCGTCCGCCCTGTGCCCGGCGTAGACGACGTCTTCGCCGCGCTCTCGGACCCGACGCGTCGCGAGGTCCTGCGCAGCCTCTCGCTGCGGCCGGAGCTGACGGCGTCGCGACTCGCCGGCGAGCTGCCGATCACGCGCCAGGCGGTCGCCAAGCACCTCGCGACGCTGCAGCGCGCCGGGCTCGTCGAGCCGCACCGTCAAGGGCGCGAGACGCACTACGTGCTGACGCCGGCGCCGCTCGCAGACGCCATGGACTGGATGGCCGAGGTCGGCGCGAGCTGGGACCAGCGGCTGGCACGTCTGGCGGAGCGGGCGCGTGGGTAGGCATCCCGAATGCCTGCCGCCCTCGTCACCGGCGCCGCCGGCGGGATCGGCCGCGCCGTCGCCGAACGCCTGCGCGCCGACGGCTACGACGTCCTCGCCACCGACCTGAAGGACGCTCCGCACACCGCGGACCTGACCACGCGCGAAGGCAACGCGAGCGCCGTGGAGGCCGCGCTCGAGGCGTTCGGCCGGCTCGACCTCGTGGTCGCCAACGCCGGCATCCAGCACATCGCGCCGGTCCGCGACTTCCCGGAGGACCGCTGGGATCAGATCCTCGCGCTGCTGCTGACGAGCCCGTTCCTGCTCGCCAAGCACGCGTGGGACGCGCTCGCCGAGACCCAGGGCCGCTTCATCGCGATCGCCTCCGCCCACGCGCTCGCCGCGAGCCCGTACAAGTCCGCCTACGTCGCCGCCAAGCACGGCGTGCTCGGGCTCGTCAAGACGCTCGCGCTCGAGGGCGCCGAGCACGGCATCACGGCCACCGCCGTGTGCCCCGGCTACGTGCGCACACCGCTGGTCGAGCGCCAGATCCCCGACCAGGCGAAGGCGCACGGCGTGTCGGAGGAGCAGGCGCTCGAGGACGTGATCCTGCAGCCGCACGCGATCAAGCGGCTGATCGAGCCGTCCGAGGTCGCCGGCGTGGTCGCGTTCCTCGCCGGCCCCGGCGGGAGCGCGTTCACCGGCGTGCCCGTGACGATGGACCTCGGCTGGACGGCGCGATGATCGAGGACCGGCTGACCGAGCTGCTGCAGCACGCCGTCAAGGCCGGCGATCCCGAGACGTCGCTGCACGCGCTCGCGGCGCTGCGCAAGGAGCTGGACGCGTTCGAGCGCGTGCAGGCGTGGCGCGCGCTGGACGGCGGCAGCTCCTACGGCGCCGTCGCGCGCGCGATCGGGATCTCGCGCCAGGCCGCGCACCGGCGCTACCGCGAGCTCGCCGCCGCGGCCGAGCCGCCGACCGGGACGCCGCGCCTGCGCGTGACGCCCGAGGCGCGCGCGGCGGTCCAGTTGGCCGGCGAGGAGGCGAAAGCGCTCGGGGCGGCGCGGATCGGCTCCGAGCACCTGCTGCTCGGCATCCTGCGCGCCGGCGACCCGCGCGCCGCGGGCGCGCTGCGCGCGAACGGCGTCAAGCTCGAGGCGGCGCGGCTGGCCGCGCAGCCGACGCTCGCCGGCGACGGCGAGGGCGAGGGCACGGCGGCCATCACGGGCTACGCGCGGCGCGTGTTCGGCGAGGCGATGCGCCACGCCGCCGCCGAGGGCGGCCACGCGATCGAGGTCTGCGACCTGCTCGCCGCCGCCCTGCGCGACGAAGGCGGCGGCGCCCGGCGGACGCTCGACGCGCTCGGCGTCGACGCGGCCGCAGTCCAGGCGCAGCTCAGCCGCTGACGTTGCGTGCCGTCGGCACGCGCTCGAGCACCTCGGCGTCGGTCAGCGGGAAGTGGCAGGCGGCGAGGTTGCCGCCCTCCTTGGTCTCCAGCTGCGGCGGGTCGGTGCGGCAGATCTCCTGCGCCTTCCAGCAGCGCGTGTGGAACCGGCAGCCGGGCGGCGGGTTCGTCGGCGACGGCACGTCGCCCGACAGCAGCTGGCGCTTCTTGACGGCCGCCAGCCGCGGGTCCGGCACCGGCACGGCCGACATCAGCGCGCCCGTGTACGGCATCCGCGGATGCGCGTACAGCTCGTCCGACGTCGCCAGCTCGTAGATCTTGCCGAGGTACATGACCGCCACGCGGTCGCACATGTGGCGGACGACGGAGAGGTCGTGGGCGATGAAGATCAGCGTGATCCCCAGCTCGCGCTGCAGGTCGCGCAGCAGGTTCAGCACCTGCGCCTGGATCGACACGTCCAGGGCAGAGACCGGCTCGTCGGCGACGATCACCTTCGGCTTCAGCGCGAGCGCGCGCGCCACGCCGATGCGCTGGCGCTGGCCGCCGGAGAACTCGTGCGGGTAGCGGTTGTAGTGCTCCGGGTTCAGGCCGACGGTGTCCATCAGCTCCTGCACCGCGCGCTTGCGCCCGCCGTCCGGCTCGATCCGGTGGATCACGAACGGCTCGGCGATGATCGAGCCGACCGTCTTGCGCGGGTTCAGCGACGAGTACGGGTCCTGGAAGATCATCTGCATCTCGCGCCGCAGCGCCTTCAGCTCCGCGCCCTTGATGTTCGCGATCTCGCGCCCCTCGAACCTGATCGAGCCCGCGGTCGGCTGCATCAGCCGCAGCAGCAGCCGCGCGGTCGTCGACTTGCCGCAGCCCGACTCGCCCACCATCCCGAGCGTCTCGCCCCGCATGACGTCGAACGTGAGCCCGTCGACGGCCTGGACGGCGCCGACCTGGCGGCGGAAGAAGCCCGCCTGGATGGGGAAGTGCTTGACGAGGTCGCGCACCTCCATGATCGGCTCGCGCGCGGGCGGTGCGACGTCGGTCATCCGACCTCCTCCGTGAGCACGTCCTTGCGCGCCGCGTCAGGCGCGGCGCCGGAGCGCAGCTCGCTCAGCAGCTGGCGCCGGACCGGCGGCGGGAGCAGGCACGCCACGAGGTGCCCGGCCGCGTCCGGCACCGGATCGAGCGTCGGGTCGATCGTCTTGTGCGACTCCTGCACGTACGGGCAGCGCGGGTGGAACGAGCAGCCGCCGGGCAGGTTGATCAGCGACGGCGGCCGGCCGGCGATCGGCACCAGCTCCTCCCCGCGCGGCGTGTCCAGGCGCGGGATCGAGGACAGCAGGCCCCACGTGTAGGGGTGCTCGGGCGCGGCGAAGATCGCGTCCGCGCTCGCCTTCTCGACGATCCGCCCGGCGTACATGACGGCGATCTCGTCGGCCACCTCGGCGACGACGCCGAGGTCGTGCGTGATCACGACGACGGCCGTGTCGAACTCGCTCTGCAGGCGCTCGATCAGCTCGAGGATCTGGGCCTGAACGGTCACGTCGAGCGCGGTCGTGGGCTCGTCGGCGATCAGCAGCTTCGGGTCGTTGGCGAGCGCCATCGCGATCATCGCGCGCTGGCGCATGCCGCCGGAGAACTCGTGCGGGTACGCGTCGGCGCGCTTGCGCGGCTCCGGGATGCCGACGAGGCTCAGCATCTCGACGGCGCGATCCCAGGCCTGCGCCTTGGAGACGTCGCGGTGCGCGCGCACCGCCTCGGCGATCTGGGTGCCGATCTTGTAGAAGGGATGCAGCGACGACAGCGGGTCCTGGAAGATCATCGCGACGTCGTCGCCGCGGATCGTGCGGATCTCGTCCTCGCTGGCGGTCAGCAGGTCCTTGCCGTCGAAGCGCACGGTGCCGGAGATGCGCGCGTTGCGGGCGCGCGTGAGGCCCATCACGGTCAGCGACGACACCGACTTGCCGGAGCCGGACTCGCCGACGATGCCGAGCGTCTCGCCGCGGTCGACGGTGTAGGAGATGCCGTCGACGGCCTTCACCAGGCCGTCGTCGGTCTCGAAGTGGACGCGGAGGTCGATGACCTCGAGCAGCGGGGAGGCCATCAGTAACGCACCCGTGGATCGATGAACGCGTACAGGATGTCGACGACGAGCGACATGATCACGATGAAGAACGCGCCGAACAGGACCGTGCCCTGGATCACCGGCAGGTCCGACTGCGTGATCGCCTCGTAGGCGAAGCGGCCGATGCCCTGGATGTTGAACACGGTCTCGGTGAGGATCGCGCCGCCGAGCAGGATGCCGATGTCGAGGCCGAGCAGCGTGACGATCGGCGTGATCGCCGCGCGCACGCCGTGGCGGAAGATCACCCTGCGCTCCGACAGGCCCTTGGCCCGCGCGGTGCGGATGTAGTCCTCCTGCAGCGTGTCGATCAGGTTCCCGCGCAGGAAGCGCGCGTAGACCGCCGCGAACGACGCCGCGAGCACGCACCACGGCATGATCAGCGCCTTCCCCTTCTCGAAGATCCCGTTCGCCGACCCGTAGGCGGAGTTGCCGGGCAGCAGCGGGAACTTGCCGATGTCGTCGGCGAACAGGTACAGGACGACGAGGCCGAGGAAGTAGACCGGCGCCGAGATGAACAGCAGCGCGATGCTCATCAGCACGCGGTCGAGCGCGCTGCCGGACCTGACGGCCGAGATCACGCCGATCGGGATCCCGATCGCGAGCCACAGCACGACCGCGCCGGCGGTCAGGAAGAGCGTGTTCGGCAGCCGGTCGAGGATCTGCGGCAGCACGTCGGCGTTGCTCTGGTAGCTGAAGCCGAAGTAGAAGCCGTTGTGGCCGAGGAACGGCAGGATGTCGCCGATGTAGTTGATGAACTGCACCGGCTTGGGCTTGTCGAGCCCGAAGTTGTGGCGGATCGCGGCGATCAGCTCGGGCGACGGCTGGCGGCCGGCGCGCAGGACGGCCGGGTCGCCCGACGGCAGCACGCTGAAGATCACGAACGTGATCAGCGTGATCATGAACAGCAGGAAGACGATCCAGACCAGGCGGCGTGCGATGTAGGCGGCCATGGCTAGCGGTTCTTCCCGCCCTTGGGGTTCAGCGCGTCCTGCATGCCGTCGCCCACGAGGTTGAACGCCAGCACCGTGAACAGCAGCGCGCAGCCCGGCGCCAGCATGTACCACCAGGCCGTGTTGAAGATGCCCGTCGCGTCGGCGAGCATCTTGCCCCACGAGGCCTGCGGCGGCTGGACCCCGACGCCGAGGAACGACAGCGCCGCCTCGAGCAGGATGTTGGCCGGGATGAACAGCGTCGTGTAGACGATGATCGGCGCGACCAGGTTGGGCAGCAGCTCGCGGAAGATGATCCGGCGGTTGGAGGCGCCGAGCGAGCGCGACGCCTCGACGAACTCCTTCTCGCGCAGCGACAGCACCTGCCCGCGGATGATGCGCGCGACGTAGGGCGAGTTCGCGATCACGATGATCGTGATCACCACGCGCAGGCCCGGCTGCAGCTGACCGCCGAGGCAGCCGTCCTTGCCCGAGCAGGCGGACGCGAGCCCGAGGCCGAGCAGCAGGACCGGGAACGCGAGCAGGACGTCGACGCCGCGCGAGATCAGCGTGTCCGTGAAGCCGCGGAAGTAGCCCGCGACCATGCCCATCGTCACGCCGATCATGACCGACAGGCCGGTCCCGATGAACGCGACCAGCAGTGAGATCTGCGCGCCCGCGAGCGTGCGCGAGAACACGTCGCGGCCGATCTGGTCGACGCCGAACAGGTGCTCGGAGCTGGGGCCCTTCGGGAGGCCGAAGTCGTCGAGCGCGGACGTCTGCTGGAGGTTCGGATCCGGCGCGCCGACGAGCTTGCGGATCGGCGTGGCGAAGATCGCGACGATGATCAGCAGGATGATGAAGACGGCCGCGCCGAGCGCGACCTTGTCCTTCTTGAAGCGCCGCCAGAACAGCTGCAGCGGAGACCGGGCGGCGACCGGCGCCTTGCCCGCGACGATCTCGTCGACACCGCTGTCTTCGGCGTGCAGGAGATCCGCGCCGCCCGTTCCCGTGCTCATAAGACCTACCTAGTTCCCCGACCGGGGTGAAAAACCTACTCCGATACGCCCCCGGCAGGAATCGAACCTGCATCCCGCGCTTAGGAGGCGCGTGCTCTATCCATTGAGCTACGAGGGCTCGTCCTACCGGTCGGCGCGCTCAGGATAGACATCGTCGATCGTCGCCAGCGCCGTATACGGGGCGCCGCCGCTCGCCTGCGCGATCGCCTCGGCGCCGCCCGCCAGACGGTCCAGCACCGTGACGACGCCGACCACCTCGTGGCCCGCCTCGCGCACGGCGTCGATCGCCTGGATCGTGGAGCCTCCCGTGGTCACGACGTCCTCGACGATCAGGCAGCGCTCGCCGGGCGCGAGCGGCGGCCCCTCGACGCGCCGCTGCAGGCCGTGCGCCTTTGTCTCCTTGCGGACGAAGAACGCCTTGACGTCGGCGCCGCCCGCCAGCGCGGCGCACGCCGGCGCGTCGGCGCCCATCGTGAGCCCGCCGACCGCCGTCGCGTCCCACTCGCGCGCGAGGCCGGCCACCAGCTCGGCGAGCGCGCCGAACCCTGCCGGCCGCAGGATGGCGCGCTTGGCGTCGATGTAGTACGACGCGGTGGCGCCGGAGCTGAGCGTGACCTCCCCCAGGACCAGCGCGTGGCGCCGGAGCTCGGAGACGAGCGTGTCTTTTGCTGACATCGGCGCGCACATTAATGCGCGAGGCGGCCGTAGACTTGCCCCGTGGAGCACTCCTTCGGCCGCGAGGCCGACTTCGCGCTGGGGATCGAGGAGGAGCTTCTGCTGGTGGACGGCCGGACGCTCGGCCTCGCGCACGTCGCGACCGATCTGCTCGATCGCGTCGAGTCGCCCTCCGGCGAGGTCCAGTTCGAGCTCTACGAGGCGCTGATCGAGTGCTCGACCCCGGTGGTGCGCAACGTACCCGAGGGGATGGAGACGCTCGCCGCGCTGCGCGCGGCGCTGCGCGCCGCCGGCGCGACGCTGATCGGCGCCGGGCTGCACCCGACGGCGGAGTTCGGCGACGTCGCGCACACCCAGACGCCGCGCACGCGCGAGATCGAGGCGTCGATGCGCGGCCTGGTCGAGCGGACGCCGACGGGCGCCCTGCACGTGCACGTCGGCATGCCCGACCCCGAGACCGCGATCCTGGTCTGCAACCGGCTGCGGGCCCATCTGCCGCTGCTGCAGGCGCTGGCGGCCAACTCGGCGTACTGGCACGGCGCCGACTCCGGCTTCGCGTCGGCGCGCTCGGTCGTCTTCCGCGCGTTCCCGCGCTCGACCATCCCGCCCACGTTCGCCGGCTGGGAGCACTACGCCGACATCGTGCGCTGGTGCGTGGCGGCCGGCGACCTGCCGGACTACACGTTCCTGTGGTGGGACCTGCGGCCGAGCCCGAACCTCGGGACGGTCGAGGTGCGCGCGATGGACGCGCAGAGCCGGCTCGAGTCCGCTGCCGGGCTCGCGGCGCTGGTCCACGCGCTCGCGCTCGCGTGCGCGGAGGGCGAGGAGGAGGCCGCCCCGCCGTCGGAGGCGCTGATGGAGTCCTCCTTCCGCGCCGCCCGCGACGGGCTCGACGCGACGGTCTGGTGGCGCGGCCGCCTCACGCCCGTGCGCGAGATCGCGGCGGACACGCTCGAGCTCGCGCGGCCGTACGCACGCGAGCTCGACGGCGAGGACGCGCTCGAGGAGGTCGAGCGGATCGTCCGCGAGGGCGGCGGCGCGGCCCGCATGCGCGAGGCCCACGCCGCCGGCGGGATGGACGCCGTCCTCTCCCGCCTCGCAGAGGAGACCGCGCCTTACTCGACCCAGACCACGTCGCCGATCCGTACCCAGTTGTAGATCGTCCGCGCGTTCATGATCGGGACGCGCAGGCAGCCGTGGCTGGCGTTGTAGTTCGGCACGTCGAAGTAGCCGTGGATGGCGTAGCCGCGGATGAAGTAGTTCGAGTCGACCATGCCCTTGGCGTTCGTCCCGGGCGTCTTGGAGTAGACGTGGAAGCGCCCGCGGATGGTCGGCGTCGACGGCTTGCCCGACGACGTGTGGTAGATCGCCACGACGTTCTTGCCGTCGATCAGGGCAAGAACCTGCTTGCCCAGCAGCGCCTCGACGTGGTGGCCGTCGCCGGGGTGGCGCACCTTCCACGCGCCCTTGCCCCTGAGCAGCCCGCTGAACACGTCCGCGCTCGCGATGTTCGTGCGCGCCATGCCCGTGTACTTGCGCCACGCCATCACCGCGTTGGCGGTGGCCTGGTCGAACAGGCCGCTGCGCGAGACGGCGTAATGGAGCCCGGCCAGCTTGGCCTGGAGCAGCCGCACGAGCGGGCCGCGGGCGCCGGCTGAGGCGTACGGCCGCAGCGCCTGCACGCGCAGGGTCTTGGCCACCGCGGTGGCGAGCGCCGGCGTCGCGCGGTGCGACGCCTTGATCGTGAGCTTGCCGGGCTTGGCCGACTTCACCTTCAACGTGGCGACGCCGATCGTGTTGCCCGCCACGGGCTTGAGGGTCAGCGCGCGAACGGCGATCTTGCGCGAACCGCGGTAGACGCGGACGGTCACCTTCTCGCCGGCGACGAACGGGCGCAGGACGACGCGCACGGTGAACGCGGCGCCCGTGAAGGCCGTCCCGGCGGTCGGGAGGTCGGGCGAGGAGGTCGATATCGCGCCCGCGACGGGCGCCGGCGGAACCGGGGTCGGGACGGGCGTGGGGGCCGGCGGCGGGGTCGGTGCGGGAGGGACCTGGGCGGCGGCTGTGGCTGGGAGGAGCAGAGCGAGGGCGAGCGCCGCCCCCGCGGCCCTCATGCAGTCACCGCCGGGCGCGAGGAGACCGCGGTGCCGATGGCCACGACGAGGCCCACGCTGCCGACGACCAAGGCGGCATAGAGCCCTGCGTCGAGCGATTTCGTGTAGCCGAAGGAGATCGAATTGTTCAATGCGTGGAGGGCCATGCACGGAATAATGGACTGCGTGCGCCAATAAAGGGCGCAGAGGCACACTCCCAACACGCCGAGTGCGATCAGGCTGAGCACCGGGTTGGGTGCGTGGATGAGCCCGAAGATGCCCCCGGCGAGCAGCGCGCCCCAGACCGGGCCGAGCTTGCGGGCGAACGTCGTGAACATGAATCCGCGGAAGAAGATCTCCTCCGCGATCGGCGCCACGACGCACGTCAGGACGGCGAAGCCGATCAGGATCGCGAGGTCCTGCTGCTTCTTGAGCTCGCTCACGAGCTCCTGCTCCGGCGGCGAGCCGAAGATCTGCTCCAGCGCGCCCGAGACGAACCAGTAGATCGCGTACACGACGACGGCGGTGAGCAGCGCCTTCTGCCAGGAGGCCACGCGCCGCAGTCCGAGATCGGACGGCCGCACGCGGCCGAGCGCGAGCTTGAACGCGAGGAACGCGGCGGCGATCAGCGTCGCGTCCTGGACCACGGTCAGGATCACCGTCAGCGAGTCCGGCGGATCGGACGCCTTGATCGTCGGGTCCGAGGCGGCCGCGATCCCGATCACGGCGGCCGAGAACGTCGCGATCACGACGAACACGATGCCCATGACGGCGAACGGCGCCCACAACGGCATGCCGTCGCGCGGCGGGGGCGGCGGAGGCTCCTCCCGTGGCGCTGACATGCCGTCCGGCAGCTCGGGGCGCGGCGGAAGGAACTCGGAACTCGTCATCAGGTCACGACCAAGGGTAAAAGCCCGGCGAGCGTTTCGATCACGGGCACGCCTTGGGGTACGTCCGGCGGCGCTCCGCCGCGCGCGATCAGCACCGCTCGCAGCCCTGCCGCGAGGGCGCCCTCGACGTCCTCGCGGACGGTGTCGCCGACGTGCCACGCGTCGCGCGTGCCCGCGCGCTCGAGCGCCGCCGCGAAGATGGCGCCGGCGGGCTTGGCCGAGCCCACCTCGGCCGAGGCCAGCGCGCCGTCGACGAGCTCCGACAGCCCGGTCTCGAGCAGGCGCTCGTGCAGCGAGGCGTCCCAGTTGGACACCACGACGGTGCGGATCCCCGCCGCGCGCAGCGCCGTCAGCGCCGGGGCGGCGTCGGGGTAGGCGAAGAAGCGCAGCGCGTCCAGCAGCGCCGCCGTCAGCACATCGAGCGGGGCGGAGACGCCGAGCGCCGGGCGCATCGCGGCGGCGCAGCGTGAGCGCAGGTCCGCCAGCGCGGCGGCGTCGCGCCCCTCGTGCAGATGCGCGCGGTAGTAGGCGATCTCGGCGCGGATCGCCGCCTCGGCCGCCTCGGCGCCGACGTCGGCGCCGAGCCGCTCGCGCAGCGCGAGCCGCAGCCGCGGAGCCGGGGGCTCGAACGAGATCAGGGTGCCGAGCGCGTCCAGCAGGACGGCCCGCGGGGTACTGTGCGCGGCCATGCGGGCCCCGGATCCTCTCATCGCGGAGTCGCTCTGGCACCGGCCCTGGTTCAACGCGGCCGTGTCGATGACCGTCGCGTTCGTGATCGCGACCATCGTCGACCGCACGCTGCGCGGCCGGATCGTCCGCGCCACCGTGCAGCGCACGGGCATCTCGCGCGAGGCCGACACGCGCCTGCGCTTCGTGCGGCGGGTGATCTACGCGACGATCGTGCTGATCGGCGTCGCGGTGGCGCTGTCGTACTTCGCCAGCGTCGGGCGGCTCGCGGCGAGCCTGCTCGCCTCCGGCGCGATCGCCGCCGCGGTCGTCGGCTTCGCGGCGCGCCAGGTGCTGGCGAACTTCGTCGCCGGGATCATGCTCGCGATCACGCAGCCGCTGCGGGTCGGCGACTGGGTCACGTTCGAGGGCAACTACGGCGTCGTCGAGGACGTGCGGCTGAACTTCACCGTGCTGCGCTCGCCGTCGGACCAGCGGATCGTGATCCCGAACGAGCGGCTGGCGTCGGGCGTGCTGCGCAACGACACGCTCGTCGTCGACCACGTCGCGCTCGACGTGGCCGTCTGGCTGCCGCCGGAGGCCGACGTCGAGCGCGCGATCGAGGCGCTCCAGGACGAGACCGGGCAGGACGTCGCGGTCGTCGAGGCGGTGGCGTGGGGCGTCCGCCTCGCGGTCGGCAGCGACCCCGTCCCACCGCCCGAGAAGGGCCCCGCCGAGGCCGCGCTGCGGCGCCAGTGCCTCAAGCGCCTGCGTAAGGAAGGGCTCATGTCGGCGTAGAGGAGCCGCGATCCCGCTCTAGAATCGTCCGTTCGACGAATGAGCCACTCCGCGCGCATCCGGCGCCGCCACGGCGGCTCGCACTTCGGCCGCTACGTCCTGCTGGGCGTCCTGATGGTCGTGCTGCTCGCCGGCCTGGCCGGCGCGGCGGCCGTCGCCTGGGTGCTCAGGACGGCCAACCAGGCGCCGCCGCTGTCCTCGCTCAAGCAGAAGGACGTCGGCTCGATCTCGACCATCTACGCCGCCGACGGGACGCGCCTGGCCTTCATCCAGGCCAACGAGCTGCGCCAGCCGGTCGACAGCGCGCACATCCCGAACGTGCTCAAGCAGGCGACGGTCGCGATCGAGGACCAGCGCTTCTACAAGCACAAGGGCGTCGACTACGAGGGCATCGCGCGCGCCGCGTTCAAGAACGTGGCCGAGAAGAAGACCGTCCAGGGCGGCTCGACGCTCACGATGCAGCTCGTCCGCAACCTCTACACCGAGGACTACAAGCGCACCGGCGTGGCGGGCGTCAAGCGCAAGCTGCGCGAGGCCAAGCTGGCCGAGGAGCTCGAGAAGACCCACGACAAGAACTGGGTGCTCTCGAAGTACATCAACACCGTCCCGTACGGCACGATCGGCGGCCAGACGGCGATCGGCGCCGGCGCCGCGGCGCGGATGTACTTCAACAAGCGCGTCGAGGACCTGACGCTGCGCGAGGCCGCGATGCTCGCCGGCATGCCGCAGGCGCCGTCGGACTACTCGCCCGTGCTCGCGCCGGACAAGACCAAGGCGCGCCGCAACGAGGTCCTGCGCAAGATGGCGGAGCTGAAGATGATCAGCCCGCAGATCGCGGCGGCCACGGAGGAGAAAACCCTCGGGCTGCACATGAAGGACTACTTCGGCAAGCGGCGCGAGCGCTTCTTCGTCGACTACATCCAGTCCGAGCTGATCAAGCAGTACGGCGAGGCGACCGTCAAGCTCGGCGGGCTGCAGGTCCACACGACGATCGACCTCAAGAAGCAGCAGCAGGCGCGCGCGGCGATCAAGACGAACCTGGCCGGCATCGGGCCGTCGTCGGCGATCGTCACGATCAACCCGAAGAACGGCGACATCGTCGCGATGGCGTCCTCGGCCGATTACGGCCAGTCGAACTTCAACCTCGCCACCCAGGGCCACCGCCAGCCCGGCTCGGCCTTCAAGGTGATGGTGCTGATGACGGCGCTGCGCGAGGGCGTCAACCCGGACACCACGCACTACACGTCGGTGTCGCCGTTGGACTTCAAGGACCCGCCATGCGGGCCGTGGACGGTCAAGACGTACGGCGGCAAGGGCGCCGGCGACATGACGCTGCATCGCGCGACGCTCGCGTCCGACAACTCCGTCTACGCGCAGCTGACGTCCGACCTCGGCCCGGACAAGGTCAAGGAGACGGCGCGGATGCTCGGCATCACGTCGCCGCTGCACGGCTACTGCGCGGAGTCGCTCGGCGGCCTCGAGCGCGGCGTCTCGCCGCTGGAGATGGCCAACGCGTACGCGACGATCGCCGACGGCGGCTACCGCAACCGCCCGCGCGCGATCACCAAGGTCGTGTTCCCCGACGGCAAGTCCGAGCTGCCGCCGCGCTGGAAGGTCAAGCGCACCAAGGCGTTCGACGACGGCGTGACCTACGAGGCGACCAAGATCCTCGAGGACAACGTCCAGGGCGGCACCGGCACGCACGCGAACTTCGGCTGCCCTGCGGGCGGCAAGACCGGCACGACCGATCACAACACGGACGCCTGGTTCGTCGGCTTCACGCCGCGGCTGTCGACCGCCGTGTGGGTCGGCTACCCGAACTCGCGCGTCGAGATGAACGGGCTCTACCACGGCGCCAACGTCGACGGCGGCACGTTCCCGGCCGACATCTGGGGCACGTACATGAAGCAGGCGTCCGGCAAGTTCTGCGGCGGGTTCACCAAGCCGACGGTGCCGTTCGTGAGCCAGCCGTTCTTCGGCCACTACGCCACGACCGGCCGCCTGAAGGACCCCAACGCCAAGGACAAGACCGGTCAGCCACAAGACAAGACCGGCGCCGGCAAGCAGGATCAGGGCAACGGCAAGACCGGCAACGGCAAGACCGGCGGCAACACCAACACCCCGCCCGGCAACAACGGCGCGACCACGTACGACCCGAACAAGTACGAGACGCCACCGCAGGGCGCGCCGGACACCGGCCAAAAGCCTCCAGGCCAGTAGCCTGGGCAGGCGCGCCCCGGACTGGTACAACTTGCCGCGTTGGGCCGCTGAGGCGGCAATGGTGGTATGCGGGAAGGCAGTGCCGGCAGCACCCCTCGCGCATGCTTGATTCACAGAGGAGTGCGGTTTCGCAATGGCTACCGGTGTCGTGAAGTGGTTCAGCGACGAGAAGGGCTTCGGGTTCATCACGCCCGACGACGGAGGGAAGGACGCGTTCGTCCATTTCTCCGGCATCGCGGGTGACGGATTCCGAACGCTGGCAGAGGGCGCGAAGGTCGAGTACGAGTTGGGCGAGTCGGCGAAGGGTCCGCAAGCCACGAACGTACGGATCATCTGAGTTTGCCGAAGGAAGAAAAGGTCGAGTTCGAAGGCGAGGTCGTCGAGGCGCTCCCGAATGCGATGTTCCGGGTGCAACTCGACAACGGTCACGAGGTTCTAGGCCACGTGGCCGGCAAGATGCGGCGGTTCCGCATCCGCATCCTTCCGGGCGATCGCGTCCGGGTGGAGGTCTCGCCTTACGACCTCAACCGGGCGCGGATCGTCTACCGGCATCGGTGAGCTCGCCCTCATAGAGGCGATCCACGCGGTGCTCGCGGTGCGCCCGGGCTCGCGCGTGGTGCGCTGGCTCGGGGACGATGCCGCGGTCGTGCGGGCGGATGGCGCCGCCGCCGTCTCCACCGACGTGATGGTGGACGGCACGCACTTCCGGCTCGGCCACGCTTCCTTCGAAGACGCAGGCTGGAGGGCGCTCGCGGGCGCCCTCTCCGATCTCGCCGCGATGGGCGCGGAGCCCGGCGAGGCGTACGTGTCGATCGTGATGCCCGACGGCGCCGACGTCGTCGCCGTGATGCGTGGCGCCGAGGCGCTGGCGTCGTCGTGCGGCGTGACGATCGCCGGCGGCGACCTCGCGCGCGGGCCGGCGCTGATGCTGGCCGTGACCGTGGTCGGCTGGGGCGCGGACGCGGACGCGTTCGTCGGCCGCGACGGCGCGCTCGCGGGCGACCTGGTCGGGGTCACCGGCACGCTGGGCGCCGCCGCGGCGGGGCTCGCGGTGCTGGAAGGCCGCGCGCCGGGCGACGCGGCCCTGGCGGACCGCTACCTGCGGCCGCGGCCGCGGCTGGACGAGGGCCGCGCGCTCGCCGTCGCCGGCGCGCACGCCATGCTCGACCTGTCCGACGGGCTCGCGTCGGACGCCCGCCGGCTCGCGGAGGCCGGCGGCGTGCGGTTGCGACTCGACGCGCGCGCGCTCCCGCTCGCCCCCGGGGTCGCGGAGGTGGCGGACGCGCTCGGCGTCCCGGCCGCCGAGCTGGCGGCGACGGGTGGTGAGGACTACGAGCTCTGCGCCTGCGTCCCTCCGGCCGCGCGGGAGCCTGCCGAGGCGGCGGGCATGCGCTGGATCGGCGTGGTCAGCGCCGGGGAACCGGGTGTGGACTGGCTCAACGCCCCGCCAGACGCAAGCGCCTGGCGGGGTTTTGAGCATTGAGGAGGAGGCAGGGTCGGAGTCGTAGACGGCTAGTTACGCCAGCCGGTCATCGCTCCGCCCTTCTCCGCTCGTGTCGGCACGCTCGAGCAGGCGTGCCAGGATCGCCGCGGCGACAGCGGTGCTGTCGACCTCGTACGTCCCGCGCGCGATGCGCTCTCGCAGTTGTTCCACTTTGGTCAAGCCGCCATCCGTCGGAGGGGCCGGCGGGGGTCGGCGCCCGAAGCGCCGCCCACCGTCGCGAGGCGGACCCGTCATCCGCACTCGCGTCACGTATCGGGATTCCTGCACCGTCATATGAGCCCTATCGTCCTCGTGCGGACAAGGATCGATGGGGCGTTCACCGGATGTCACGCCGCGGCGCCCCTCGGCGTGGCGCCTGTAAGCCGGGCGAACACCACGATCCGCTTGGCCGCGCTGTAGAGCGGATGGCACGCCGACAGGATCAGGCGGTCGTAGGAGACGCGCTGGGTGACCCAGACCGCCGTGGGCGGGACGATCTGGGTGCGCTCGACCTTGTAGGTGAAGCGCCCGTACGGCAGCGTCAGCGTGATCGTGTCGCCGCCGCGGAGCTGGTCGATCTTGCGGAACCAGGCCCCGTAGGTGGTCCGGTGGCCGGCGATCCCGACCGTGCCGGACTCGCCCGGCAGCGGCGTGTCCGGATAGTGACCGGGCCCGTTGCGCAGGTCGTCGCCGGCCGTGCCCTCGACGAACACGGCCGAGACGCCGATGCGTGGGATCGCGATCTTCCCGAGCGGGTCGCCCGCGCTCGTGCGGCGGTCGAACGAGCGCGCCGCGAACGCGAGCCGGCGCTTGGGATCGGGCAGCTTGACGAGCGCGCGGCGCTCGATCTCGGTCGGCTTGGCGGCGTCGAGCACCTCGAGCCGCTTCTCGAGCTTGCCCTGGCGCAGGTGCGCGTAGACGGCCGACACCGGCTCCTGCCACAGCAGCGTCGCGCACGCGTCGGCGAGCAGCAGCGTCCCCGCGACGATCAGCGCCGTCGACAGCGCGCGCAGCACGGCGCGCCCGCGGCGGCGCGCGCGCGGCGCCGGCGCCGGCTCCGGCGCGCGCTCGAGTTGTTCGGCGCTCATCGCCATGCCCGCACTATCGGCACTCAGCGCCGCAGCGCTGACTCCGTCCCTCCGAGCGAGCCCGGGCCGGCGTAGGAGAGCGGCCCGCGGGTCTTGATCTCACCGCCGCCGGACGTACCGCGCGCGGCCGCGTGGCGCGCGAGCGCGATCCGCAGCAGGCCGCCGAGCGCCGCCGCCAGCACGGCGACTACGAGCGCCGTCCAGAGCCCGTTCCCGCCGGCCACGGCCAGCTCGCCCGCCCACGCCAGGTCGAGCGGGCCGAGGCCGAGCGCGAGCGCCACGTAGACGACGGCGACGAGCGGCAGCAGCAGCCCCGCGACCACGGCGCCGGCCGTCAGGCGCAGGCGCCAGCCGCCGGCGGCGAACGGCCACGCGTGGGCGGCGGGGAGCAGCAGTGCCGCCGCGTACGGGTTCACGATCCAGACCAGCGTCGCGAGCCCGCAGACGGTCAGCCCGACCGCGATCGCGTGCCCGTCCGGCGGCCCCGTGACGCGCGTGGCGCGGCGCGCGAAGTACCACGCCGCCGCGGCGGCCAGGACGGCCGTGGCCGCCGCCACGTAGGCGCTCGTCGTGCGCGGGAACGCGCGCGGGATGACCGCCCCGTCGGCGGAGGCGATCAGCCCCGTCACGCCCAGCAGCCGCACCCACAGCCACGCGACCAGCACGGGCACGGCGCCCGCGGTGATCCGCAGCGCCGCGGCGCCGATCGCGACACGGCGCCGGCGCGCGCGGAAGTACGCGTCGAGCGCGGCCAGCAGCGCGGGCAGCAGCAGCGTCGCGATCACGAGCCGCACCGCCCAGTCGGGCAGCACGTTGCGCAGCGTCACGATCCCGTTCGGCACGCCCGCGAACGCGGGCGCGTCGCCCGACCCCGCGACGTCCAGCGCGGTGACGGCGCGCAGCGCCGCCCGCCCGAACGCGCCGAGCGGGCCGTCATGCCCGGCGCGCGGCGTGACGATCCGCTGGTCCGGCGCCGCCCCGCGCTCGCCGGACACCGAGATCATCGTCGCCGGCAGCCCCTCGGCGGCGATCGGCCCCTGCTGGGACACCGTCACGCCCAGCGCGCGGCGGATCCACTGGCCGAGCGCGTGCGGGCCGCCCGGGTTGCTCTTGGTCTCCCCGCGCACGGCGGCCTGGACGGTGCGCTCGAGGCCGAGCGCGACCGGCCGCGACGACGACGGCCACGCGACGACCCACGGCTTGCGCACCTGCGCCCCGGCGACGTCGCCGAGCACGATCACGCCGTCGACCGGCGTGCCGGCGTTCGCCTTGGCCCACGCGCGCGCGCCCGCGAATCCGGTCGTGGCGCCGGAGGTGGAGACGAGCACGAGCGTCTTGTCGATGTCGCGGGTCTTGAGCACGCGCGCGAGCTCGAGCAGCGCGGCCGTGGCCGACAGCTCGGCGAGCCCGGGCCGCCCGACCGCGTCGCGGCTCGCCAACAGGACGATGCGGCGGCTCGACTGCCCGGGACGCGTGGCCACCACCGTCTGCACGTCGACCGGCCCGTCGGCGGTCCGCGCGCTGGTGACCATGCGCGTGACCTGGAACGGGGAGTGGCCGCCCTGCTCGTCAGGCGCCGCGAAGACGCGCGCGACGCGGTCCGCGAGCCCGTTGTCGCCCGGCGAGCCGGGCGCGCGCGAGGGGAAGTCGCGCGCCATGCCGAGCAGCGACTCCGGCGCCGGGTTGACGTCGTTGCCGTAGGCCCTGTCGGTGCTGAACGCGTCGGCCGGCAGCGGCGAGCGGACCGGCGTCGGGCGGTCGACGAGCGCGAACGCGGCGACGAACAGCGCGACCAGCGCCGGCAGGAAAGCGGTCCGGTACACGCGGACGTCGAGCACGTCAGCCGAGGGTACTCGCGCACGACTATCCTTCAGGGCCGTAGGTCATGGCAGACCGAGCCCCGCGCATCCTGCTCGTCGACGACGAGCAGCCGATCCAGACACTCCTGTCCTTCCCGCTGCAACGCGACGGCTACGAAGTCGTCCACGCAGCCGACGGACGAGAAGCCCTTGCGCGCTTCTCCGAGCAGGTCTTCGACCTCGTCGTGCTCGACGTGATGCTGCCGCGGATGGACGGCCTGGAGGTCTGCCGGCGCCTGCGCGCGAAGGGCGAGACGGTGCCGATCATCATGCTGACCGCCAAGTCGGAGGAGATCGACAAGGTGCTCGGGCTCGAGCTCGGCGCCGACGACTACATCACCAAGCCGTTCTCGATGCGCGAGTTCCGCTCGCGCGTGAAGGCGGCGCTGCGCCGGTCGGGCATGGCGCGCGCGGACTCCGACGACGAGCGGCCGATCGACATGCGCGGCCTGCGCATCGATCCCGGCAAGCGGGCGGTGTCGCGCAACGGCGACGTCGTCGCGACGACGTACGTGGAGTTCGAGATCCTGGCGGCGCTGGCGCGCTCGCCAGGGCGCGTGTTCACGCGCGACATGCTGCTCGCGCGCGTGTGGGGCGACTCCGCGTACCGCGACCCGCGCACCATCGACGTGCACATCCGCCACCTGCGGGAGAAGATCGAGGCGGATCCGAAGGAGCCGGAGTACCTGTTCACGGTACGCGGCGTCGGATACCGCTTCCGCGACGAGGACGCGTAGCGCATGCCGGGGCTGCGGTCCCTGCGCAACCGGCTCGCGGTCATCTTCGCGCTGATCATCCTCGGCGCGATCGGGACGATCTACCTGTCGGTCACGCCGCGGCTGGAGGCGAGCCTGACCAGCCAGCGGCTCAACAGCCTGGTGGCCGACAGCAAGCGCTACCTGAAGGGGATCGCGGCGCACCTCCCCGCCGACAACGACCCCAAGCGGCTCGCCAAGAAGAACAAGCGCCAGCGGGATCTCTCGGCCCAGCGCGCGGCGGACTCCTCGGGCGCCGAGGTGATCGTCTACACCGTCGCCCCGGGCGGCCCGTTCGCCGTCGCGGACTCCAAGCCCGGCGGCGGCGTCCGCGGCGACGACGTGCTCGACCTCGCCACGCAGGCGATCCACACGGGCCGCGAGGTGACGCGGACCGGGCCGACCAGCGCCGGCCGCCAGGCGCTCGTCGCGCAGCCCACGTTCGACGAGAAGAAGCGCGTGACCGGCGCGGCGGTCTTCGCCGACTCGCTGTCGGACGTGCAGGACAACGTCGCGCTGATCCGCCGCCAGGTGCTGCTGTCGGGCGGCATCGCGCTGGTGATCGCCGTGCTCGCCGGCTACCTCGTCGCGCGCGCGCTCGCCGCGCGCGTGAAGCGACTCGAGCGCGCCGCCCGCAAGGTCGCCGCCGGCGACTTCTCGCAGCCGATCCGGGCCGACTCCGACGACGAGCTCGGCCGGCTCGCGGCCGCGTTCGACGACATGCAGAACCAGCTCGCGCGGCTGGACCGGGCGCGCAAGCAGTTCATCGCGTCCGCGTCGCACGAGCTGCGGACGCCGATCTTCTCGCTCGGCGGCTTCCTCGAGCTGCTGGCCGACGAGGACCTCGACGAGGAGACGCGGCGCCAGTTCCTCGACCAGATCCGCGGCCAGGTGGACCGCATGCGCAACCTGTCGGTCGAGCTGCTGGACCTCTCGCGGCTGGAGGCGGGCGCGCTGGAGCTGCGGCCGGAACCGACCGACGTCGGCCAGCTGGCGCGCGAGGTGGCGGCGGAGTTCACGCCGGCCGCGACGCGCCATCGCTCCGAGGTGACGCTCGACCTGCTGCCCGAGCCGATCGAGCTGGAATGCGACCCCGAGCGCGTGGCCCAGGTGCTGCGGATCCTGCTCGACAACGCGCTCCGCCACACGCCGCCCGGAACCGGGGTCCGCGTCTCGGCCGCCCGCAGCAACGGGCACGTCCGGCTCGAGGTCTCCGATCGCGGCCTCGGGATCAAGCACGCGAACATGCCGCACATCTTCGAGCCGTTCTTCACGTCCAACGAGGAGGCCCAGGGCGCCGGCCTCGGCCTCGCGATCGCGCGCGAGCTCGCCGACCGCATGCACGGCGACCTGACGGTGCGGTCGATCCCCGGCGCGACGACGTTCTCGCTGAGGCTGCCCTCCGGGGCCTGAGCTAGGCTCAACCCGTGCTGCAGCCGGTTGCGCTGGCTCACAAGAGCCTGGCGGATTACACCCACATCGTCGGCCGCGAGCTCATCGAGGAGATCCGCGAGCTGGCGGAGCCGCTGAAGGGCCGCCGGGTCGTGCACCTGTCGGCGACGGCGTTCGGCGGCGGCGTGTCGGAGATCCTCTACACGCTCGTCCCGCTGATGCGCGACGTCGGGCTCGAGGTCGAGTGGCAGGTGATCTACGGCCAGGACGAGTTCTTCAACTCGACGAAGCTGATGCACAACGCGCTGCAGGGCAACCCGCAGGACCTGACGGACGAGCAGTGGGGCGTCTGGCGCCGCTACAACGAGATGAACGCGCGCGAGCTGGAGCGCGGCTGGGACGTCTGCATCGTGCACGACCCCCAACCCGCCGGGTTGCTGTCGCTGGCGCCCGAGAAGGCGCGCGCCTGGGTATGGCGATGCCATATCGACATCTCGACCCCGAATCCGCACACGCTCGCGCAGCTGCTGCCGTACATCCAGTCCTATCCGGCGTCGCTGTTCCACGTCGCCGGCTACGTGCCCGCCGGGATGAACGGCGGCGTCAACATCGTCCCGCCGGCGATCGACCCGCTGACGCCGAAGAACATGGCGCTCTCGCACCAGGACGCGACGTACGTCTGCCGCCAGTTCGGGATCGACGTGGAGCGCCCGATGATCTGCCAGGTCTCCCGCTTCGACCCGTGGAAGGACCCGCTGGGCGTGATCGACGCGTACCGGATCGTCAAGGCGGAGCGGCCCGACGTGCAGCTGGCGCTGGTCGGCTCGATGGCGTCCGACGACCCCGAGGGCTGGGACTTCTACAACTCGACGCTCGCGCACGCCGCCGGCGACGCGGACATCCACATCCTCAACAACTTCAACAACGTCGGCGCGATCGAGGTCAACGCGTTCCAGTCGCTGGCCGACGTGGTCGTGCAGAAGTCCACGCGCGAGGGCTTCGGGCTGACCGTGTCCGAGGCGCTGTGGAAGGGCCGGCCGTTCATCGGCGGCGACGTCGGGGGCATCCCGCTGCAGGTCACCGACGGCGAGACGGGC
This sequence comes from uncultured Solirubrobacteraceae bacterium, assembly GCA_963736505.1. Taxonomy (GTDB): domain Bacteria; phylum Actinomycetota; class Thermoleophilia; order Solirubrobacterales; family Solirubrobacteraceae; genus Solirubrobacter. Next base: position 218,852 of record CAVTOZ010000007.1, on the reverse strand, counting down.
TACCTCGTGAGCACGGTCGAGGCGTGCGCCTCACGCTGCCTTGACATCATCAATGACCCCGCCCTCGGCAGGACGCTGGGGCGCCACGGCAAGGAGCACGTGCGCGCGCACTTCCTCACCCCGCGCTATCTGCGCGACTACCTACGGATCTTCCACGATGTCCTCTGACCCTCAGACACAGCTCGTGCTGGTCTCCAACCGGGGCCCGGTCACCTACCAGGAGGACGGTTCGCTCAAGCGCGGCACCGGCGGGCTCGTGACGGCGCTCACGGGCCTTGCCTCGCACCGCGACGCGATCTGGATCGCGTCGGCGATGACCGACGCGGACACGAAGGTCGCGCGCGAGAACGGCGGGCGGCCGTTCGAGGTCTCCGCGCCCGAGGGCGGTTCCTTCCGGGTGCGCTTCGTGGAGTCCGAGGCGGAGGCCTACGACCGCTTCTACAACATCATCGCCAACCCGATGCTGTGGTTCATCCAGCACTACCTGTGGGACCTGAGCAACGCGCCGGACATCCGGACGCACGAGGTGGTCGCGTTCGTGGACGGCTACCAGCGCGTCAACGCGGACCTCGCGTCGGCCGTGGTGGAGGAGATCGAGGGCCAGAGCGAGCCGGTCGTGATGGTCCACGACTACCACCTCTACACGCTGCCGGCGATGGTGCGCGAGGCGCGGCCCGACGTCTTCCTGCACCACTTCGTCCACATCCCGTGGACCCAGCCGGACGCGTGGCGCGTGCTGCCGACGCAGATCCGCGACGAGATCTACGCGGGCGTGCTGGCCAACGACATCATCGGCTTCCACACGCGCTCCTACCGGACCAACTTCCTCCAGTGCTGCCGCGACCTGCTCGACCTCGAGGTCGACTTCAAGGCCGGCGTCGTGCAGTTCGAGGGGCGCGAGGTGTGGGTGCGCGCGTATCCGCTGCCGATCGACTACGAGGCCACGCGCGCGGTCGCCCGGCGCCCGCGCGTGCACGAGTTCGAGGAGCGCGTGTTGCGGCGCCGCCGCCAGTACTCGATCCTGCGCGTGGATCGCGCCGACCTGTCGAAGAACGTGCTGCGCGGGTTCACGGCGTTCGACATCTTCCTCGAGCAGCACCCGGAGTTCGCCGAGCGGATCACGTTCACGGCGCAGCTGATGCCGTCGCGGACCGACGTGCCGGAGTACGCCGAGTACCTGGAGAAGATCGAGGCGCTGGTCGCGGTCGTCAACCACCGGCACGGGACGCCGGACTGGATGCCGATCGACCTCAAGCTGCGCGACGACCTCGACGAGGCGGTCGCGTCCTACAAGCACTACGACGTGATGATGGTCAACGCCATGTTCGACGGCATGAACCTGGTGGCCAAGGAAGGGCCGCTGGTCAACGAGCGCGACGGCGTCTCGATCCTGTCGGAGAACACGGGCGCGCACGAGGAGCTGGGCGAGTTCGCGCTGTCGGTGAACCCGTTCGACGTGCAGGAGCTCGCGGACGCGATCTACCACGCGCTGACGATGAGCCCCGAGTCGCGCGAGCGCCGCGCCCGCGGGCTGACCGAGATCGTCACGTCGCGCGATCCGGGCGACTGGATCGACGAGCAGATCGCCGACATCCGCGCCAAGGCGAGCGCGCCCGCGCACCGCTAGCCGCCGCGCTCGAACGAGAACTCGCCGGCGGCCGGCGCGCGCGGCGTCGCGACGACGCGCGGAGGCGACCGCGCGGGCGCGGGCGGCGACGGCCGCGTCGGCCCGCGAGTCTTCGCCGGCCGCCTCGGCCCGCGCGGCTTCGCCCGGTGCGTCGTCGCCCGCCTCGCCCGCGTCCGGGGCCGCTCAGTCGCGCGGGTTCTCGCCCGCCCGCGCGGGCGGGTCTTCGCGCCCCCTTGCGCGCGCGTCTTCGCCGGCCCGGTCACCAGCGGCGTCGCCGCGTCGGGCGGCAGCGCAGGCGGGGCGGGCGCGAGGCGGGGCCAGGCCACGACGGCCGCGAGGACGGTCGCCGCGGCGGCGGCCAGAGCGACGTTGCCCCAGCGGACGCGCCGCAGTACGTCTGTCCGCATGTTCTTCCTAGCACGCGGGCCGGAGCGTTCGCCCCACGTTGCTACCATCCGCGACCGCATGTCGAGCGGAACGCATATCTACGACCTGACCCTGTTGCTCGATCCCGCCGTCGAGGCCGAGCGCCGTGAGCAGATCGTCGCCGACGTCGCCGACCTGATCGTTCGCGAGGGTGAGTTCATCGGGCGCCACGACTGGGGCACCCGAGCGACGACCTACGAGGTGCGCAAGCACGCCGAGGCCGACTATCACCTGATCCAGTTCCGGGGCCCGTCCTCGCTGCTGGACCAACTCGATCACAACCTGAAGATCACGGACGGCGTCCTGCGCTTCCGGATCATCAAGCTCCGCCCGGGCACGCCCGAGCCGCCGGATCTGCGCCCGTCGGCCACTCCCGTGGCCCCCGAGCAGCAGCAGCCGGAACCCGTCGAAGCTCCGTAGTCGCGCCGCGCGCGACGCGCCGGCGGCACCGCCTGAGCGGCGCCGCCGGGACCGGAGCGGCCTAGAACGGGATGTCGTCGTCGGCCGGCGCGCTGTTGCGCGCGCCCACGGCCTGCGGCGCGAAGTCCGAGGTGTCGGCCGGCACGTCGGAGTGCGGGGCGAACCCGTTGCCGTTGCCGCCGCCGCCCACCGGGGCGTCGTCGCGGCCGCCGAGGAACTGCACGGCGTCGGCCACGATCTCGACCGACTCGCGCTTGTTGCCGTCCTGGCCCTGCCACTCGCGCCACTCCAGGCGGCCGTCGATGCAGACCGGGCGGCCCTTGGACAGGAAGCGGGCGCAGTTCTCGCCCTGCGCGCCCCACACGGTGACGCTGAAGTAGTTCGGCTTGTCGCCCCACTCCCCCGTCGAGTTGTCCTTGCGGCGCGTGTTGGACGCGATCCGCAGGGAGCAGACGGACATGCCGCCGGCGGTGGAACGAAGCTCGGGGTCGCGTGTGAGGTTGCCCGTGAGGACGACGCGATTGATGTTGGTGGCCGCCATCTCGGCTGGCTCCTTTCGCTACTGCTGACCTTTCGGACTCTTGGAGCGAGTCTACGTGCGGCTCCTGACGACTCCGCCGGAATTGCCGGTTCCTCCGCAGAAACGTTGCGCTCTCGTCACACGGGGTCGCTCGCGCGGGCGTGTTCCTGACATCTGTCCGGCGGACGTGCTCCGCTACCATGTTCGGCCTTGCGCCAGAAGGCGCCCGGCCTCGCGCGCGCGGGGCGCGCAATCGTGCAGCTAGAGGAGTTTTCGAACAGTGGCAAAGCAGCGCAGCCGGCCGACGCGCCGGCGTGATCGCAAGACTGGAGGGGGCGGCGGGCGACGCAAGTCCTGCCAGTACTGCCGCGACAAGGTCGAGTTCGTCGACTACAAGGACATCAACGCGCTGAAGAAGTTCATCTCGGATCGCGGGAAGATCCGGTCGCGGCGCATCACGGGCGCGTGCCGCCGGCACCAGAACCAGATCGCCCGCGCGGTCAAGCGCGCACGCGAGCTGGCGCTCCTGCCGTACGTCGGCGAGGGCGGCGGACGCGACGACGAGCGCGAGGGCGGCGGCGGCGGTCGCGGCCGGCGCGGACGCGACTAGCGCCATGCCGCAGGCCATCCTCCTGCAGGACCACGAGCAGCTCGGCACCCGCGGGCAGGTCGTCGACGTCTCCAAGGGCTACCTGCGCAACTACCTGATCCCGCGCAAGCTCGCCGAGCCGGCGACCAAGGGCGCGATCGTCGCCGCGGCCAAGCGCCAGGAGGCGACCGACCGGGCCACCGCGCAGGCGACCCAGCGCGCCCAGGACGCCGCGGCCGTGCTCAGCCGCACCGTGCTCACGATCCCGCACCAGGCGGGCGACGACGGCCGGCTGTTCGGCTCCGTCACCTCCCAGGACATCGTCGACGCGATCAAGGACGCGCGCGGCATCGAGATCGACCGCCGCAAGGTCAACCTCGAGGAGCCGATCCGCACCGTCGGGACGCGCATGGTCGAGGTCGAGGTCGAGGACGGCGTCATCGCGACCATCAAGACGATGGTCGTCGAGCAAAAGTAACGTCGCACGCAGGTCGTAAGGCCCGCCGGGGGCGCCCCACGAGAGGCGCCCTCGACGGCCGTCGCCGGAGGGCGAAACTCGTTCTCCGCGGAGCCCGTGCCCGTTAACCCCGCTGTTCGCGGAAAAGAACGTATGTTCGATCCGACCGGCGACCTAGACTCGGGCGCCCGATGAGCGCGCCGACCGGCACCAACGGACACGCGAACGGCCTCGGGCCCGTCGCTCCGCCGCAGAACCTCGAGGCCGAGCAGTCGGTCCTCGGCGCGGTCCTGCTGTCGGACACGGCGCTGCCCGCGCTGATCATCGACGAGCGGCTTCAGTCGGAGGACTTCTACCGCGAGACGCACGGGCGCATCTACCAGGCGATGCTGGACCTGCACTCGGTCGGCGAGCCGGTCGACGCGCTGACGCTGGTCGAGCACCTCAAGCAGGCGGGCGAGCTGGAGTCGGTCGGCGGTCCGGCCGCGATCGAGATGCTCGCCGGCTCGGTCCCCGCCGTCGGCAACGTCCGCCAGTACGCGCGGATCGTGCGCGAGAACGCGATGCTGCGCCGGCTGCTGCACGCGGCCTACGAGATCCAGGCGCAGGTACACGGGCACGAGGCGCTCCCGCGCGACCTCGTCGACATGGCCGAGCGCGCGATCCTCGAGGTCGCCCACGAGGACTCGCGCAAGGACTTCCGCTCGATCGAGGACCTGCTGCACTCGGAGCTCGACAAGCTCCAGAAGCTCTCGCTCGAGGGCACCCCGATCACCGGCACCCCGTCCGGCTTCGAGGACCTCGACGCGATCACGGGCGGCTTCCAGCCCGGCAACCTGATCATCCTCGCGGCAAGGCCGTCGATGGGAAAGTGCCTCGGGGGCGGCTCACTCGTGTTCGATCCCACGACCGGCGAGCGCACGCGGATCGACTCGCTCGTCGACCGGATCGAGGCCGGCGAGGAGGCCCACGTCGCGTCGCTCGGGCCCGACTTCCTCATCCACACGGCGCGCGTCGCGGCCGCGCGTCGCAACGGCGTGCAGGAGACCTTCCGGCTCACCACGCGGCTGGGCCGTCGGCTCGAGGCGACCGCGAACCACCCGGTACTCACGCTGAACGGCTGGCGGCAGCTCGACGAGCTCGCCCCCGGCGCCCGTATCGCGGTCCCGCGCCGGATGCCGGTGCGTAGGCCCGATGCGGTCATGCCCGACCACGAGGTCGTACTGCTGGCCGCGCTGATCGCAGACGGCAATCTCACGCAGACCACGCCCCGGTACTTCCACGGCGAGGGCTCGGGCGTCGTCGCCACGGTGCGCGACGCGGCCGCCGCGATCGGGGTCGAACTGCGCGGCACCCGGCTCACGGCAGGTCGCGGCGGTGGACCGAATCCGGTCACCGAGCTGTGCAGGCGGCATGGCCTCTGGGGCCTGCACAGCGGCGGCAAGTTCGTGCCCGACGCGATCTTCCGCCTCTCCGAGGAGCAGATCGTCCGCTTCCTCAGCGTCCTCTACGCCTGCGACGGCCACGTCCACGTGTCCGCCCGTCTGCGCCAGATCGGCTACACGACGATCAGCGATCGGCTCGCGCACGACGTCCAGCACCTGCTCCTGCGGCTCGGGATCGTGTCGACCATCCGCACGCTTCGCCGCGAGGTCTACGAGGGCACGACCGTGCGCGCGCAGGAGGTGCGCATCACAGGCCGCGAGGACCTCGACGCGTTCGCGTGGCGAGTTCCCATCGTCGGGAAGGAGGACCGGCTCGCCCGGGTGCTCGCCGGCAGCGCGACGCTGCGCGAGCGCACGAACGCCGACACGGTCCCGTCCGACGTGTGGCACGAGGTGCTCGCGGCCAAGGGGGCGCGCTCCTGGGCCGACGTCAGCACCGCCGCCGGCCGCCCGCGCAACCACAACCGGCACGTCCACACGCGCGGTGTCTCGCGCGCCCAGCTCGGCGCGCTGGCGACGGCGGTGGCAAGCCCTCAGCTCGAGCGGCTGGCCGAGTCCGACGTGTGGTGGGACGAGGTCGCGGCGATCGAGCCGCTCGGTCCGCAGGAGACGTACGACCTCGACGTGCCGGGGTACCGCAACTTCGTGGCCGACGACATCGTCGTTCACAACAGCGCCCTGATGGCCAACTTCGCCGAGAACGCGGCGCTCGGGTCGGGCAAGGCCGTCGCGCTGTTCAGCCTCGAGATGTCCGAGGGCGAGCTCGCGCAGCGCTTCATCGCCTCGCAGGCGTCGATCAAGGGCGACGACCTGCGCAAGGGCAAGGTGCCGCAGTCGCGCTGGGGGAAGATCCTGCAGGCGTCGAACCGGCTCGCGGAGTCGGGGCTCTACGTCGACGACAGCTCGGACCTGTCGGTGCTCGACGTCAGAGCCAAGGCGCGGCGGCTCGCGCAGCAGCACGCGGACGGGCTGGGGCTGATCCTGATCGACTACCTGCAGCTGATGCGCGCGGCCGGCAACGTCGAGAACCGGGTCGAGCAGATCGGGCAGATCAGCCGTGGCCTGAAGACGCTCGCGCGCGAGCTCGAGGTGCCCGTGATCGCGTTGAGCCAGCTCAACCGCGGCGTCGAGCAGCGCACCGACAAGCGCCCGGTGCTCAGCGACCTGCGCGAGTCCGGCGCGATCGAGCAGGACGCCGACCTCGTGATGTTCATCTACCGCGACGAGTACTACGACAAGGAGTCCGAGCGCGAGGGGATCGCCGACGTGATCATCTCCAAGCACCGCAACGGCGGGCTCGGGACGGTCGAGCTGACGTTCCAGAAGGACTACCCGCGCTTCATGTCCTACGTCGGCGACGACAACTACTGATGGACGCCTGCCCCGACCGCCGCTGCGACGGCTCCGGCTTCCTCTACGACGAGGAGCGCCGGCGCGCGTACCCGTGCTCGTGCCGGCCGCAGCGGCTGGCCCGCAAGCGCGCCGGCTCCGTCGCGGGCCGGCTCCCGCGCCGCTTCCGCGAGGTCGCGTTCGAGCGCGAGCCGCTGGTGTCGATCGAGCGCGCCAACCCGCACCAGGTGCGCGAGGTCAGGACCTACGTCGGGGCGATCGCCGAGAACCTCGCCGCCGGCCGCGGGATCTGGTTCACCGGCGACGTCGGGACGGGCAAGACGACGCTCGCGATGCTGATCTCCAAGGCCGCGCTGGAGGCCGACCGCACGGTCGCCATCTACAGCCTGCCGCGCCTGCTGGCGATGCTGCGCGAGACCTACGACGACGACGCCCGCTACTCGCTCAGCGAGCTGATCGACCGGCTGTGCTCCGTCGACCTGCTGCACGTCGACGACGTCGGCGCCGAGCAGACGACCGACTGGGTGCTCGAGCAGCTGTACACGATCGTCAACACGCGCTACGAGGACGGCAAGGCGCTGCTGCTGACGACCAACCTCGTCGGCCAGGAGGACCCCGAGGCGGCCGACGGCCATCCGGCCGGGCCGCTGCGGCGCCAGATCGGCGAGCGCACCGTCTCGCGCATCTGGGAGATCTGCGGCGACCCGCTGCCGCTGTTCGGCCACGACAACCGGATGTTCGCCGCCGATCACCTGCCCGAGCCCGAGCCGGAGACGCCCGGCTGGGACCCGTTCGACGACTCCACGTGGGAGGACGACCCCTCGCCGTACGGGCGCCAGAGGCCGAGCCCCTAGACTGATCCCACGACATGGCAGGCATCGTGATCGTGGGCGCCCAGTGGGGCGACGAGGGCAAGGGCAAGGTCGTCGACCTGCTCGCCGAGCGGGCGGACCTCGTGATCCGCTTCCAGGGCGGCAACAACGCTGGACACACCATCGTGCGCGACGGCGTGCCGTGGAAGTTCCATCTGGTCCCCTCCGGGATCCTCTATCCCGGCAAGCTGTGCGCGATCGGCAACGGGGTCGTGATCGATCCGAAGGTGCTGACCGGCGAGCTGGACGAGCTGCGCGCCAAGGGCGTGGACCTGTCGGGCCTGCGCATCAGCGCCAACGCGCACCTGATCATGCCGTACCACATGCTGCTCGACCACGCGGGCGAGGCGAGGCTCGGGTCGATGCAGATCGGCACCACGCGCCGCGGCATCGGCCCCTGCTACGCCGACAAGGCCGCCCGCCTGGGCATCCGCGTGCAGGACCTGCTGGACGAGAAGATCCTCAAGAAGAAGATCGTCGCCGCGCTCGAGCCGAAGCGGCTGCAGCTGCGCCCGTTCGCCAAGTCGCCGGAGCTCGACCTGCAGTCCATGACCGAGGACTACCTGACCTACGGCCACCGGATCGCCCAGTACGTGGCCGACACCGCCCGCCTCACGTGGGACGTGCTCGACCGCGAGGGCACGGTCGTGTTCGAGGGCGCGCAGGGCACGCTGCTGGACATCGACCACGGCACGTATCCGTTCGTCACCAGCTCCAACCCGGTCTCCGCCTCCGCCTGCACGGGCACGGGCGTCGGGCCGAAGGACATCGACGAGGTCTGGGGCATCGCCAAGGCCTACGCCACGCGCGTCGGCTCCGGCCCGTTCCCGACGGAGCTCGACGACGAGCTCGGCGCCACGCTGCGCGAGGCCGGCGGCGAGTACGGCACGACGACGGGCCGCGCCCGCCGCGTCGGCTGGATCGATCTCGTCGCACTGCGCTACGCCAAGCGCATCAACTCGCTCACGCACCTCGCCATCACCAAGCTCGACGTGCTCAGCGGCCTCGGCGCCCTGAACGTCTGCACGCGCTACCGCGGCGCCGAGGAAGCGACGTTCGACCACTATCCGTACCACCAGACGGTGATGCACCAGGCGACCGGCGAGTACGTCCAGCTCCCCGGCTGGGACGAGGACATCTCCGACGTGCGCGACGAGAGCGACCTGCCGCGCAACGCGCGCGACTACCTCGCGTTCGTCAGCGACTTCATCGGCGTCCCGATCGCGCTGATCGGCGTCGGCCCGGGCCGCGACCAGATCATCTGGACCGACTCAGGCCGCTCAAGCCTGGCCTGGCAGGCCCTGCCCGCCGACGGGCAGCAGCTCGACCCGGTCTGAGAAGCCCGCGATCAGCGGCATCGCGAGCTGGATCGTGTTGCGCACCGCCTCCAGCTCGAGCGAGGCGGCGTGCGCCTCGCGGCTCTCCCACACCTCGTAGACCCAGATCGCGTCGGGATCCTCGGCCGAGCGGTTGACGACGTACAGCTCGCAGCCCGGCATCGCCGCGCCGCCGGAGCCCATCAGGAGGCCGGCGAGCGTGTCGCCCTGGCCGGCGTGCGCGCTGATCTTGCCGAACAGGCCGTAGCGGGTCATGCGAGCACCGTCCTCGTGTTGACGACGAAGTCGTGCAGCGCGCGGTGCTCCTCGTCCCACAGCGGCCACAGGTAGTCGACCAATGGCGCGATGCCGAACGTGATCGCGCCGAGCACGGCGTTGAAGAGCAACCACTTCACCGCGACCTCGCGCAGCATGGCGAACCCGAAGTCGAACGGGCGGCCGTCGGCGCGCACGACGCGGACGCCTGTCGCCATCCGCCCGAGCGTGCGTCCGTCGGTGCGCGCCATCATCGCCGGCGCGTACCCCAGCGCGGCGACGAAGACGCACAGACAGGCGAAGAGGAGTCCCACGATGATCGCTCCTATACCCACGGTGTCGTTGACGAAGAACCCGATGCTGAACGGCGCCGTCAGCGCCACCAGCAGGATGAGCGCGATCACGCCGATGATCAGCCCGTCGATCAGGAGCGCGCCGACGCGCCGCCACCAGCCCGACAGCACGTGGTGATCGCCGGCCGGAGCGTCGAAGACCGGAGCGGGCCCGCCCGCGCCGGGCGGCGGCGCTGACGTGTAGCCGCTCACCGGCGCGACTCGTCCAGGCTGCGCTGGAGCGCCTCGAGCACGCGCACGACGCGCAGGCCCGCTTCGCCGTCCGAGCGCGGCGTGCGGCCCTCGCGGATGCACTCCACGAAGTGCTCGCACTCGATCCGCAGCGGCTCGCGGTTGCCGATCGCGGGCGAGTAGATGTCCCCGGCGCGCGTGATGTACTCGCCGTAGGAGCGCACGTCCTGGTCGAAGCCCTTGTCGTAGACGGTGACCTTGCGCTCGAGCTCCATGTCGTCGAACGTCGCCATCTTGCGGGAGCCGACGAGCGTGAACGAGCGCGTCTTGTGCGGGTCCAGCCACGACAGGTGCAGGTGCGCGGCGAGCCCGGACGGGAAGCGCAGGAAGCAGAACACGACGTCCTCGACCGGGCGGCGCATGTAGGACTCGCCGCGCGCCTCGACCAGCTCCGGCTCCTCGCCGGCGAGGTGCAGCACGACCGACACGTCGTGCGCGCCGAGCGACCAGAGCGCGTTCTCGTCCGCGCGCAGCTTGCCCAGGTTGAGCCGGTTGGAGTAGATGTAGTGGATGTCGCCGAGCTCGCCGGCGGCGGTCAGATCCTCGAGCTTGGCCACGCCGGGGTGGTAGACGAGCAGGTGCCCGACCATCAGGATCCGCTCCGCCCGCACGGCCGCGGCCACGGCGGCCTCCGCCTCGGCGACCGAGTAGGCGAGCGGCTTCTCGACGAAGCAGTGCTTGCCGGCGGCGAGCACGCGCTCGGCCAGCGGCCCGTGCGTCGGGACGGGCGTCGCGAGCACGACCGCGTCGAGCTCAGGGTCGTCGAGCAGGTCCTGCAGGTCGCCGGTGAAGCGCGTGTTCGGGAAGACCGGCGCCCAGCGCTCGCGCTGGGCCTCGGAGGCGTCGCAGCACCAGGCCAGCTCACAGCCGGCGATGGCGGCGAAGTTGCGCGCGAGGTTGGGGCCCCAGTAGCCGAGCCCGGCGACACCGAGGCGGATCACGCGACCATCCTAAGCAGCGCCTCGACGACGCGCTCCCCGGCGCGGCCGTCGCCGTACAGCGGCGGGCGCGCCGCGGGCGGCTCGATGCGCAGCGCGGCGAGCGCGGCCGCCGCGTCGAGGTCGACGAGCACGTTCCAGCCGGCCTGCACCGTCTCGCGCCACTCCGTCGTCGCGCGCAGCGTGATGCACGGCACGCCGGCCAGGTAGGCCTCCTTCTGGACGCCGCCGGAGTCGGTCAGCACGCGCCGGGCGCCGAGCAGCAGCGCCGTGAACTCGAGGTAGCCGAGCGGCGGCGCGACGATGATCCCGTCGAGGCTCAGCTGCGCCTCGTCCAGCCGCGCGCGGGTGCGCGGGTGCAGCGGGAGCACGACCGGCCCGGGCAGCGCGCGCAGCAGCGCGACCAGCGCGCGCAGCCGCGCGGGGTCGTCGACGTTGCCGGCGCGGTGCGCGGTCGCGAGCTCGTAGCCGCCGGGCTCGACGCCGAGGCGCGCGAGTGTCGCCGAGTCAGCGCGCGGCGCGAGCAGCTGGAAGACGTCGACCATCACGTCGCCGACGACGATGACCTCGCCGGCCACGCGCTCGTCGCGCACCGTCTGCGCGGCGGACTCCGACGAGCACAGCAGCAGCGACGCCGCGTGGTCGGCGAGCACGCGGTTGAGCTCTTCCGGCATCGCGCGGTCATAGGAGCGCATGCCGGCCTCCACGTGCGCGACGGGGATACCCGCCTGCGCGCCCGCGAGCGCGCCGGCCAGCGTCGAGTTCGTGTCGCCGTAGACCAGCACCGCGTCGGGGCGCTCGGAGGCCAGCAGCGGCTCCAGCGCCGCCAGCATCGCCGCGGTCTGGGCCGTGTTCGTGCCGCCGCCGAGCTCGAGCCGGTGCTCCGGCCGCGGCAGGTCGAGCTCGTCGAAGAACACGCGGGACAGCGTGTCGTCGTAGTGCTGGCCCGTGTGGACGAGGATCTCCTCGGCGCGCTCGCGCAGGCGGTGCGAGACGGCCGCGGCCTTGACGAACTGCGGCCGGTTGCCGATGACGGTGAGAACTCTCACGTTTGCGGGTAAAACAGATTCATGGGAGTTCTACGCGACCTCGTGTCCCATGTGGTCTGGTACGTGGACTACCAGTGCGGCGGGCGCCCCCGCGCGCGCCGCTAGACCGCCGCACCCAGATCCCGCTCGATCCGCCGCGTGAGCGCCTCGCGCGCCCGCAGCGTGACCGGACCCGGTGCCGCCGGCAGGTGCAGGTCGTCGATCGAGGCGATCGGCATCACCTCGCGCACGGTGGAGGCGATGAACGCCTCCTGCGCGCCGTGCAGGTCCGCGAGCGTGCACGGCTCCTCCGCCGCGCCCGTCTCCTCGATCACCTTGGCGCGGGAGATCGAGGCGAGGATGCGGTCCTCCAGTGGCGGCGTCAGCACGGCGCCGTCGCGGACCCAGAAGAAGCTCCAGGTCGGACCCTCCAGCACGCGCCCGTGCGGCGTGACGAGCAGCGCCTCGTCGTAGCCCTGCTCCTTCGCGAGCCGCGTGGCGAGCATGTTGCCGGCGTAGGAGAGCGTCTTGAGCCCGTCGAGCACGCGATTCGGCGCGTAGCGAACCGTCATCACGCGCGCGAGCGCGCCGCGGACCGGCAGCGGCTCGATCACCATCACGCGCCGGCCGCCGCGGGTGAGCACGATCCGGATGATGCCTTCGACCGGGCCGGCCGCCTCCAGCAGCGCCTCGGCCTCGGCGCGGACCGTGGCCAGGTCGACGTCGAGCCGGATCCCGGCGCAGGTGCGCGCGAGCCGCGCGAAGTGGTCCTCGAGCGCGTACGGGCGCCCGCCGTAGAGCCGCATCACCTCGAACGCGCCGTCGCCGCGCGTCAGTCCCTCGTCCGTGACCGGGATGCGGGCCTCCTCGGCGGGTCCGACGGTGCCGTCGACGCTGGCCAGCTGCATGGCCGTTCAGAGTAGTTGACGGCCCTGGTTGGTCCGGAGCCTGACTGGGTAGGGCCCGGCCATGCTCCTGATCCTGGCCATCATCCTGCTCATCATCGCCATCGCGGGCGGCGTGATCATCCATCCGCTGCTGTTCGCGCTGGCGATCGTCGCGCTCGTGCTCTTCTTCACCGGGAGGGGCTGACGCGCAGCGCGCGCTGCTCGGTCGCCAGCGCGGCGGCGAGCAGCGCGACCAGGGCGGCGAGCTGAAGCGCCGCGGCGGCCAGGCCCAGCGGGATCGTGGCCGCCGCGAGCACCGCCGCGACGGCGCGGACCGGGCCGCGCCCGATCTTCAACGTGCGGCGGAAGAGCACGTCGCCGAGCATGAACAGCGCGGCCGCCGCGCCGAGCGTCACCGCCTGAGCGGTCGCGAGCGATTCGAACGGGTGCGCGACGACCTTCTTCTCCGCCGCCGCGATCCCGATGATGCCGAGCAGCATCGGCAGGTGCCAGTAGCCGAAGGCCGCGACGGCCAGGTCCGCGCGGTCCTCGGGCTTGGCCGTCGCGAGCGCGTGCTCGGCGCGCGCGTCGTCGGAGCCGCCGAAGTACGCCCACCACAGCGTGGCGCTGAGCGCGAGGCCGAGCAGCGCGATCGCCGCCAGCTCGAGGTCGAGCCGCGCCTCGGCGGCGCCGGCGCCGACGGCGATCACCGACTCGCCGATCGCGATCAGGATCACAAGCCCGTGGCGCTCGACGAAGTGCGCGGCGGCGATCGTGAAGCCGCCTGCAAGGAACCGCGGCGTGATCCACTCGCACACGAAGGCGAGCGTCCACAGGACGTACTGCGCCGTCCCGCCCGCGATCCCGCCCGCGAGGATCAGCGCGGCGGTGGCGAGGTTGAACGGCGCGAGCTGGAGCACCGCGCGCAGCGTGGCGGCGTTGGTGGTCTTCGCGAACAGCGTCGTGTGGACGCCGACAACGAACAGGTACGCGATCCCGAAGGCCGGCCCGCCGTCGCCGAACGCGTGCGGGACGGCGAGCGCGAGGATCAGGTAGGCGCCCATGCCGGCGAGCAGGAACGCGCGGCTCTCGGCGCGGTCGGTCTGGACCGCGTTGGTGAGCCACACGTAGCCGGAGTACATCCACCAGATCACGCCGAGCATGAGCACGACCTGCAGCGCGCCCTTGGGGGTCGTCTCGTGCGCCAGGACTGCGGTCAGCTGCGTGATCGTGAAGACGAAGACGAGGTCGAAGAACAGCTCCAGCGTGGAGACGCGGACGGCGTCGTCCTGCGGTTCCGGGGTCACTTACCGGACGCTACCGGCAGGCCGGGATGCGCTGCTTGCCCTTCACCGTGCGGCCGCTGTCGAGCAGGATCTCGAACGAGAGCGTGAACGCGCCCCTGGGGACGCGGCGGAGCGTGAGCGGGCGCTTGAGCTTGGTGCCGGTGAGCGTGGCGCGGCGCTTGTTGTTGACCTTGACCACGATGCGCTTGAGCGGGAAGTCGCGCGGGCCCTTGATCCTGACGGTGACCGTGCCGGCGCAGCGCTTGGCGGTGGCGAGCGTGACGAAGCCGCCGATCGCCTTCGGGGGCTCCTTGGCCTTCGGCTGCGGCTGCGGCTGGGGTTGGGGCTGCGGCTGCGGCTGCGGCTGCGGCTGCGGCTGCCCGGTGGGGACGGGCGTCGGATCGGGCGGCGGCGGCGCGGTCGTCGTGCACGCGGGGACCTGGTTGGTCGCGATCACCTGGCCGGAGCTCGGGCCGCCGTGCACGCTCCAGCCGAGGAAGAAGTCGGTGCCGCCGGAGGCCGCGAGCGGGCCGCGGAACAGGAGCGTGCTGCCGTCGCTCTCCGGCGACACGCGGGTGAGGGCCGGGTAGGGCGCGGTCAGGCTCGGGATCGTCGCGGCGACGATGTCCTCGAGCGTCGCGCCGGCGCCGTGGTCGAGCTGGGCGGCGAGCAGGATCTCGCCGGCGCTGTTGGCGGCCGCGTCGAAGGCGACGTAGTACGTGGGCTCGTCGTAGACCTTCTTGGCCTCCCAGCTGCCGCTGAAGCGCGCCACGGCGAGGCGCGGGACGAACTGCGTGACCGAGTGCGACCACAGCGCGACGATCCCGTTCGGGTGGCGGACCAGCTTCGGCAGGGCCATCGTGGCGTTGTCGTCGTCGAGCACGGCCGGGGGCGACGACCAGCCCCCGCTTCGCATCGAGGCGTACATGGTGTGGAAGCTGAGGACGTTGATCCGGAACAGCATCGTCGCGGTCCCGGTGCCGGTGAACTCGACGTCCATCTGGGGGACGGCGACGCCGGAGAGGATCACGTGCGTGTCGGTGACGTTCTCGACGCCGCCCCACGCTCCGCCCGCCGGGCGGTAGTAGGCCTGCATGAACGTGCCGGAGTAGCTGCCGATCACGGCGTCGCCGGTCGCGCTCACCGCCAGGTAGGCCGGGACGGGCGCGGCGGTCACCTTCTCGGGCGGCTGCCAGGCGCCGCGGGCCGGCCGGGCGCGCGACCACGTGGCGGTGGCGTCGGTCCAGACGGCGATCGCGTCGCCGGCGTCGCTGAGGCCGAACTGCACGGTCGCGTCGCCGGGCGCGAGCGGCTCCGGCGTGCCCCACGCGCCGCCCGGCGGCCGGACCGCCGAGTAGACGTTGGTCGTGTTGCCGGCCCGAGTGCTCCAGACCGCCATCGCCATCCCGCCGGGCGTGACCGCGAGGCCGTGCGGGTAGATCTCCGAGCCGGCCGCGGCGACCAGCGTCTTCGCCCAGCCCGTCCCGCAGCGGTCGAAGACGACGAGCCGCTCCGGCGTGGTCTGGACCGACAGCAGCGTCGCGCGCCCGGCGCCGTCGGCGGCCAGCATGCGGCCGGGGCTGTCGTACTCGTTGAGCCGGTGCCCCGGGTCGACCGTCTCCGGCGGCCCGAACGTGGCCGCGTAGGCTGCCGGCACCCCGGCCGCGAGGGCGAGCACGGCGGCGAGCACAGCGATGCGAGAATTCGATGACACGCGGATGAGACGATCCTCTTCGCGGCCCGGCCGCGAAGTCAAGTCCGCTCGGTCAGGCCCGCCGCCTCAACGTGGCCGGCAAACTGGTCGGGGCCCGCGACAGCGCGCTGTAGCGGGCCCCGAGTCGTCCTATCCCGAGACCGGCGCCGCCATGTCCGCCTGGATCTCGGTCGCGGTGAGCGCGCGGCTGTACAGCCGCACCTCGTCGATCAGCCCCGCGAACCACTCGTCGTTCCAGATGCCGTTGCCGCCGATCCGCAGGAGCCCGGTCGAGGCGCGGATCGAGCCCGTGACCGCCTTCGTGGCGGCCTGGACGCCGTTGACGTAGATCCTCAGGTTCGCCCCGTCGTACGTCGCGGCCAGGTGGGTCCAGGCGTTCAGCGGCGTGGCCGTGGTCCCGCTCAGCCCCTTGTCCGCCGTCGTGAAGACGTCGGTCGCGGGCTTGCCCTTCCCGTCGCCGGCGTACAGCGCGTAGATGAGGCTGCCCGGCTGCTCCTTGAACATGACCGTCCGCCAGAGCGCGCCGACCGCCGTCGGGCGGACCCATGCCTCCATCGTCATGCCGGTCGTGAGATCGAGTGCGTCGGCGTCCGGGACCGTGACCCAGTCGTTGACGCCGTCGAAGCTCAGCGCTCCGCCGAACTTCCCGCCGGTCGTGCGCAACGGGCCGTCGATGGCGCCGGCGTACCCGTGGCCCGAGGCGTCCGCCGCCGTCGTGCCGGAGGGTTCGTCGAAGCCCCACGCGCCCACCAATCCCACGCCCCCCGGCGGGTTCACCGTGAGGGTGACGGCAACCGTCTTGGGTGAGCCGGTCGCTCCGGCGGTGGTCGCAGTCACCGTGACGGTCGCGCTGTAGGTGCCGGCGGCGAGACCGCTGGTGCTCGGCGCGACCGAGAGCGTCGCGGGCGCGGTGGCGGATGCCGGGGCGACGCTCAGCCACGCCGCGTCGTCGGACGCGGTCACGGCCAGGCTGCCCGAGCCCCCATTGGTCACCGAGACCGTCTTCGCGGCCGGATCCGCCCCGCCCCTGGTCGCCGTGAAGGCGAGGGTCGAGGGCGCCACCGCGAGGGCCGGCGGCGCGGGCGGGTCGATCGTCAGCGTGACCGGGATCGTCGCCGGCGAGCCGCCGGCGCCGGCCCCCGAGACCGTCACCGTCGCCGTGTAGGTGCCGGGGTCGAGCCCGCCGATCGCCGGCGTCACGGTGAGTGTCCCGGCGTCCGTGCCCGAGCTCGGCGTGACCGTGAGCCACGAGGCGTCGGCGGCGGCGGTCCAGCTCAGCGTGCCGCCGCCCGTGTTGGCGACCGCCAGCGTCTTGGCGGCGGGCGCCGCGCCGCCCATGGTCGCGCTGAAGGCCAGGCTCGCGGGTGTGACCGAGAGCGAAGGGGGAACGATCGGATCGACCGTGAACGTCACGGGAATCGTCTTGGGCGAGCCGCTCGCGCCTGCGGCGGTGACCGTGATATCGGTCGTGTAGGTCCCCGCCGCGAGCCCCGCTATCGCGGGCGTCACGGTCACGGTCCCGGCGTTCGTCCCGCTGCCGGGCGCGACGCTCAGCCATGTCGCGCCCTCGGCCGCCGTCCAGCTCAGCGTGCCGCCGCCGGCGTTGCTGACGCTGAGCGTCTTCGCCGCCGGACTCGCCCCGCCGAGCGTCGCCCGGAACGACAGGCTCGCCGGGCTCACCGACAGCGCCGGCGCGCTGGGCGCGGCGGTCTTGAACACCACCGTCGCCATCGACCACGGCGTCGTCCCGGCGGTCGAGACGCGCGCGGCCGGCGTGTCGCCGAGGCCCGCCGTCGTGTCCTCGACCACGAACTCCATGTCCGACGTCGGCGACACGTTGACGCGCTCCGTGTAGCCGGGATCGGCGCTGAGGGTGCGGCCGAAGCCGGAGTCGGCGTAGAAGCCGAGCGTGAGCTCGTTGCCTCCGGTCAGCGCAGGCGTCGCCCCCGAGCTGACGAAGCCTGCGCCCGACGACGTGCCGGACGCGCTCTTGACCGCGTCGATCGCGGCGGTGCCGGCCGCGGCCGACACGCCGGCGTACTCGAGCGCCGCGCCGCCGATGTCGGCGCTCCCCGTCGCGGTCACCGTGATCGCCGGGCGGGTCCCGTCGCCGGCGGTGACCGGCGCCGTCCACACGCTCAGCTCCGTGTCGTCGGACGCGACGGCGCTCGTTGCACGCGTGTACGTGTTCCCGGCGGAGTCGGTCACCCCCGAGATCGTCGCCCTGCCAGAGCTCCACACGCCGGCCATCACGACGATCCGATCGCCGGCCGAGATGGCGGACGCCGGCGTCAGCTGTAGGGTGGAGCCGAGCGTGCTGCGGCCGGACACGCGCTGGACGAAGCGCGGGGCGGCGGTCGGCGTCGCCGCGTTGGAGGCGGCCGACTCCGGGCCGCTGCCGACCGAGTTGGCCGCCGTGACGGTGAACGTGTACGACGTCCCGTTGGTCAGCCCCGTCACGAGCGCCGACGCCGGCGCGGGCGAGCCGGTCACCACGGTGGCCGGCTGCGCGACGCCGCTCAGGTACGGCGTGACGGTGTAGCGCGTGATCGTGCGCCCGCCGTCGGACGGGGCCGTCCAGCGGACGGTCGCCTGGGCGTTGCCGCCGCTGGCGACCAAGGCCGTCGCCGCGCCCGGAACCGCCGGAGCCGACGGCGTGATCGCGTTCGAGGCGTCCGAGAGCGCGCTCGTGCCGCTCCCGTTCGCGGCCTGGACCTTGAACGTGTATGTGGTCGACGGGTCGAGCCCGCTCACCACGACCGAGGTGGCGGGCGGGCTGCCGTCGACGGAGACCGGCGGCTGCGCGGTCGAGCCGACGTACGGCGTGACGATGTAGCGCGACGGCGAACCGCCGATCACCGGCGCGAGGAAGCTGACGGTCGCCGAGCCCGGGCCGGCGGTCGCGCTGACCAGGCTCACCGGCCCCGGGGGGAGCTTCGGCGAGAACACCACGTCGACCGCGTAGTTCTCGCCGTTGAACGTCGACGCGGGGAAGACCGGCGAGGCCCCGTACGTGTAGACGCCGTTGGCGCCGCCCGCGTTGGCGCTGAGCGCGTGCAGCGGCGGGGAGTCCAGCGTGTTGCCGCCGACCGGGCTCGGCTGGAGGAAGTACGCCGACGAGGTCGAGTAGTGGCCCTTCGGCGCGAAGTAGGAAGCGACGTAGGTCGTCCCAGCCGTGATGCTCACCGGCGTCGGGAACGTGAGCTGCTGCCAGCCGCTGGCCGTCTCACCGGCGAACGTGCCGCTGGCCAGCAGGGTCCCGCTCGCGGACCACAGGTGCCCGGAATGCGTCCCGGTGTTCGTGGCCGCCTTGTAGAAGCGGACGCCGGTGATCGTCCCGTCGAGATCGGCCTTGAAGCGCACGCCCAGCTCGACCGAGCTCGTGTCGGTCTGGTCGACCGTCCACGGCGTCACGTTCGGCCCGGCCATCGTGCACGGACAGCCGACGTTGACGGTCACGCCGGCCGTCGGGGACTCGACGTTGCCGCTGTCGTCGACCGCGCGCGACCGCAGCTTCGACGTCGGGGCGCCATGCGCGATCCAGCGGTACGTCCACGCCGTGGTGCCGGTCGCGGGGTGCCAGGAGGAGCCGCCGTCGGTGGAGACCTCGATGCCGGCCACGGTGCCGCCGCCGGTGTCGGTCGCGGTTCCCGAGATCGTGACCACCGAGCCGTCGGCGATGGTGGCGTTCGGCGCCGGGCTCGCGATGTCGGACGACGGCGCCGTCGCGTCGGTCGACGCCGTCGCCGGCTGCAGCCCGGCCATCAGCGTCGTCGCGTCCGCGCCCATGTCGGCGAACAGGTTCACCGTCGCCTGCTGCATCACCGGGTCCGGCGACGCGGCGGACGGGGCGCCGTTGCCGTTCCACGCGTTCGTGGTGTCCAGCCCCCACGCCCACTGCACCGTCCCCGCACCGAACACGAGCGCGCCGCTCGGCGCGCGGTAGAGCGACAGGTGGTGGGTCTGTGTCGTCGGGCTCTGGACGATGCTGCCGTAGTCGACGAACGACTCCGCCGTGGTCAGCGTCGTCGAGGAGAGGGCGAACTCGCCGCGCGGGCGGAACCCGTTGTCGGCGTCGATGTCCCATTCGTAGCCGAGCGTGTTCGCGCCGGGCGCGAGCGTCCGCGTCTGGCCCGCCGCGAGGTTCGCGACGGCCGTGTTGCGCCAGATCCTCAGGTCCTTGTACTGCGCCGGGACCTTGATGTCCGCCGACCCGGAGTTGACGATGAACAGCTGCCCCGTGAGCGCGTTCTCCGGCCGGCCGCCGTCACCCGGCGCGCTGAAGCGCGGATCGCGCCAGGTGCCGGTCCACGCGACCGGGTCGGTCGCCGCGTCCAGATGCGTGTCCTTGTAACTCGTCAGCGTCCGGTAGGGCGTCGACGCGCCGTCACTGCTGTTCTCCCAGCGGGTCTTCCAGAAGACCTCGTTGCCGCTGAAGAACGCGAGGTTCACTCCGGCGTCGCGCGCCGCCTCGACGTTCGCGCGTTCGGCCGCCGACCAGTACTCGTCGTGGCCGCTGGACAGGATCAGCCTGTGGTTGCGCAGCGGCGCGGGGTTCGCCGCCACGTCCGCCTGGCTGGTGTAGCTGACGTCGTAGCCGTTGCGCTCGACGAAGCGGATCAGCTGGTACTCGGCGTAGAACAGGTATGAGCGCCCCGAGTCCTGGGGGATGGTGCCGTCGAACGGGCGGTTGTAGGAGACCGAGAACGCGCCCTTGTACGCCTTGGGGTTTCCCGGCGGGCAGGGCGACGTGCACCCGTAGAGGCTGTTCCCGCCGTACGCGTTGTAGGCCTGCCAGGTCGCGTCCGAGGTCCGCAGCAGCACCGCCGACGTGCTCGCGTCGTCGCGCACGACGAACGGGATCTGGCTCGCCCCGCCCGTGTCGTCGCGCACCAGGCGGGCGATGTAGACGCCCGAGACCGCGTCGGACGGCACGGCCCACGACGCCGACACGCTCCAGTTCCCGCAGTCGATCAGACCGGTGGAGGCCGTCGTAAGGCAGGCGGGCTGCGCCTGGGGAAGCGACGCGCTCGGGCGGATCCCGCCGGCCTGCAGGCGCGCGCCGTTGCCCTGGTAGTAGCCCAGCCGGAAGACGTCGATGTGGTAGGCCGAGGCGCTCGTCTTGATCTTGAGCCGGAGGGTGTCGCCCTTGTTCACGCTCATCGACGTCGCATAGCCCATGATCGAGGCGTCGCCGGCGCCGTCGACCTGCCACGCGCTCGGGGCGCTCCCGGGCTTCGCGTTCTCGCACGCGACCGGGTTCGCGCACGCGGCGAAGCCCGTCGCCGGCAGCGCGGCGAGGACGAGGGTCGCGCCCGTCGTCGCCAGGACAAGCCGGCACGGATTGGACGCACGGAGCCGGGGCCGACGGATCGGAGTCATCTCTACACCTCGGATTCACCGTCCGGCGCCATCCGGAGCGGTGAGGCAACCCTTGTGATCGCCGGGTGGGAAATCCATTGGCCAAAGGTCGAGGTTCCGGGCTTTCGCGCGCCATGCTCCCCGGCGACGTCGCCGATCAGTCACCCACCGTGGCCGCCACGATGACCTCCCTCTAAGGGGCGCAGCGGTATGTCGTGACCTGAGCGTCCCGTCGACATTCGGCGCCGCGCCGTTCCCCCTCTGGCGCGCGCTCAGGCCGCCGTCAAGCGGTGGACCGTCGACGCCGGCGCCAACGACCACCGACCACCGGGTTGGCCAGCACGCGGCGCCGCCGCTCGCACGGGATCGAGAGGTGAGTAGCGGCAACGCGCCAGCAATCGCGAGAGGGCTAAAGGTCTTCGTCCGAGCTGCCGATAACGAGATCAGACCGCCCGCCGAGGCGGTTTTCTCGTTCCTGGGGTTCGAGCGAGAATGCCTCGGCGACCAGGCGGGCTTCGCCCCCGGGCGCTCGGGACACGGTGCCCTCGGAACCATCGCCCCGTTAACGACGAAACCGCGCCGTAGCGCGGTTTCGTGATGCCCCCGCCAGGAATCGAACCTGGAACCTTCGGATTAAGAGTCCGCTGCTCTGCCAGTTGAGCTACAAGGGCGGGTGGGCGCTAGAGGATAGCGACGAGGGTCAGCCGACGGTTGGCGTCGCGGTGGGCTGGGCCTGCTGGATCTGCTGGGCCGCGGCCTGCGACTTGTACTGGTCGAGCTGGGTCTTGACGGTCTTCTTGGCGTCCTTGGTGGGCGCGAGGTCCACGGCCTTGGTGGACGCGAGGTCGCCCTTGCGCAGCTGGCCCGCCTGGTAGGACAGGATCGCGAGGTTCTGGAAGGTCTGCTGGCTCGGGTCGATCTCGGTCACGACCTCTTGGGTCGAGACCGCCTGGGCGGCGTTGGGGATCGCGAGGTAGGCCTGGACCATCTGGCGCGCGATGCCCTCGTCGGGCTTGGCGGGCTTGAGGTCGAGGTACTTCTGCCACGCGACGCCGGCCGCGACGAGCTGGCGCTTGCCGGCCGCCGTGTAGTCGCTGGCCGCCGAGTCGAAGTTGTCGCCCACGTTCGCGAGACGCAGGCGCGCCTGCGTGACGCCCGCCCAGGCCGCCGGGTCGGTGCCCGCCGTCGTGGCCTTCAGGTTCGCCGCCCGGACGTCCGCCTCGAGGCGCTTCTGGGCGGAGGTGCTCGACCCGCCGCCGCTGTTGCTGCCGGTGATCGCGTCGACGATGCCGCCGTTGAGGCCGCTGGAGCCCACGCTGAAGCCGACGAAGCCGACGAACATGAGCAGGGCGAGGCCGAGATAGACGCCCTTGACGGTGCGCTTGCGCCCGGCGCTGCGGAGGTCGAACAACATGAGTGGACTAGTCCTGATCGATGGTGGCGTACTCTGACTCGCGCGACGACGCATCCTCATCGCCGACCGCGGACTCGTCCGCCGCGGCTGCCGTGCGCCGATCGCGCCGGTCCATGAGCCAGGAGATGAGGATAGAGCCTTCGAACAAGACGTACATAGGCACCATCATCATCGTCATCGTCACCGGATCCTGGCCGGGCAGGACCATGGCGATCACCGCGATCGCGAGGATCGCGTAGCGCCGGTTCTTGGCGAGCTGGCGCGTCGTGACGATCCCGACACGCGTCAAGGCCAGGATTCCCACGGGGATCTGGAAAAGCAGCCCCATGGCGGCCAGCAGCATGATCACGAACTTGTAATACGGCTGCGCCTGGATCAGGACGTCGAACGACTCCGTGTTGAAGTTCTGGAGGAACCGGATCGCCGGCGGCAGCACCATGAAGTAGCCGAAGACGACTCCCCCAATGAACAGGAACGGGACCCCCAACATGACGGGGAAGGCGATCTGCCGTTCGCGGGGGGAGAACGCCGGCAACACGAACGCGTAGACCTCGAACAGGATCAGCGGGAGCGAGATCAGCAGGCCCGCGTACGCCGAGACCTTCAGTGTCTCCATGAACGGCTCGCCGACGCCGAGCGTGACCGGACGGCGCGCGCGCACGGCGGGCGCGAGCGCGGCGGCCTGCTCGTTGCGCGCGGCGACGTCGAGCATCTGCGCCCGCGTCGTCGGGTCCTTCTCGGTCAGCGCGAGCCGGCGCATCAGCACCGTCTCGCTCAGCATCGCCCGCTTGACCGCCTGGTCGTAGCGCGCGCCCTCGATCAGCGGGTCCTTGCTCCCGTGCCCGACGGTCTGGTCGAGCGGGTGATTGAGGACTGCGAGGACCTCGTGGTTCTGCCACATGCAGACGCCGGTCGCCGCGACGAACGCGACCAGGCAGACCACGATGCGGACGCGAAGCTCTGTGAGGTGCTCGACGAGGCTCAGCCGGTCGTCATGCCCGATATGGCGTAGAGCGGTGGCCATGCTGAGCCGGTGCGACTAGCGCGGAGTGCGCTCGCGGACGACCTCGCCCTCGAGCGGAGCCTGCTCGCCCTCCGGACGCCCGAGGGCAGCCTCGGCCTGCTTGCGGTCGTCGCGGACGCCGGCGTCGTCATCGTCGTCGTCGTCGTGGTCCTTGCCGGCGATCGAGTCCTTGAACTCGCGCATGCCGGATCCGAGCTGCTTGCCCAGGCCGGGTAGCCGCTTGGGACCGAAGATGATGAGCACGATCACCAGCACGATGATCAGCTCTGTGGGACCGATGCTGTTGAACATCGCGTTCTCCCCGTAGTCGTGACGCCCCGTTCCGAGGGCTTCGAACGACTGTAGCGGTACCGGTCCGGCGGAGGTCGGTCAAGTTCGTGAAAGCACGGTCGATCACCGGGCTGTCAGCCACCCCGGATCGACCATGAGCCTTCAAAACGACAACGGACAGTACGTACGCCGCGTGGTGCTTCCTTCGGGACGCTCTATCGAGGTCGTGTACTTCGAGCCTCTCGCCCCTGAGGGCGCGGTCCACCCCGCGCCCCAGATCGACGAACTGCACGTCTGCCCCGAGTGCGATCGCGACCTCGTGTACCCGATCGAGTGGCAGGAGGCCTCCCACACGCACTGGGAGGTGCTGCTCCGCTGCCCGAACTGCGAGTGGAGCGAGCTCGGCACCTACGACCAGGCCACCGTCGACCGCTTCGACGAGACCCTGGACAACGGCACCGAGGCCCTCGTCCGTGACCTTCGCCGCCTCGTGCAGGCGAACATGGAGGAGGAGGCAGAGCGGTTCGCGAACGCGCTGAACGCCGACGCCATCCTCCCCGAAGACTTCTAAGACCCCCACCGCGCAGCGATCACCGGGCACGGATGCCCGGTCGCGCGGAAATTCATCGGAGGCCGGATGCCGACGTCCGATTGCCGGCCGGACGCCGGCAAGGGCTAGCTATACCGATCCACCACGCCGTCCGCGACGAGCTCGAGTGCCGCCTGCTGCGGCACCGGCAGGGCCGGGAGATCGGCCTTCGCCTCGGCCACCATCGCCAAGGCCTCCGTGCGCGCCGCCTCGAGCGCCCCCGTCGCGGCGATCGCGTCGCAGACCGTCTCCGCCTGCTCGGGCGTGCGCACCGCGCGCAGGTCGAGCCCCGCGAGTCCCTCGTCGCGCTCGCGCGCGATGATCAGCGGGAGCGTGACCGTGCCGTCGAGCAGGTCGGTGCCGCGGTGCTTGCCCGTGCGCTCCGCCGGCCCTGACACGTCGAGCACGTCGTCGAGCAGCTGGAACGCCAGCCCGATCCGGCGCCCGAACTCGCCGAGCAGCGCGACGTCGCCGCCGCCCGCCAGCGCGCCCAGGCGGCAGGCCGCGTCGAACAGCCGCGCCGTCTTGAGGTCGCACCGCCGCAGGTAGCGCTCGCGCGGCGTGGCGAGGTTCCACGCGTCCTCGCGCTGCAGCAGCTCGCCCTGCACGAGCGCGGACGACGCGTCCGACAGCAGACGCACCGCCTCGGCCGAGCCGCCGCCCGCGAGCTCGGCGAACGCGCGCGAGAACAGCAGGTCGCCGGTCGCGGTCGCCATCGCGCGTCCCGCCGAGGCGACGACCGTCGGGCGCCCGCGCCGCAGCACGGCGGCGTCGAGCACGTCGTCGTGGACGAGCGTGGCGGAATGGACGAGCTCGACGGCGACCGCGGCGCGCAGCGCCTGCGCGTGCCCTTGCGGGCCGGCCGAGACGAACACGAGCAGCGGCCGCAGCCGCTTGCCGCCGGCGGCGATCGTCGCGCCGGCGTGCTCGCCCAGGACGTCGCCGTGCGAGGCGGCGAGCTGCGCCAGCCGCGCCTCGAGCTCGCGCATCAGCGCGGGGACATGCGCCCCGCCGGCCTCGACGACGGCCGCGACGGCCTCGGCACTAGCCACGGACTCGCCCATGGTGAATGGCGATGATCCCACCCGCGGTCAGCAGCCAGCCGACCTCGTCGCAGCCCGCGTCGGCCAGCAGGCCCGCGAGCCGCTCGGGCGCCGGGAACCGCTTCACGCTGTTCGGCAGGTACGTGTAGGCCTCGTCGAAGCGCCCCATCAGCGGCACGACGCGGTCGAACCAGAGCGAGAAGAACGTCGACAGCGGCGGCTTCGTCGGCGTCGTGATCTCGAGGATCACGACGCGCCCGCCCGGGCGCACGACGCGCGCCATCTCGCCCAGCCCACGCGGCAGGTCGCTGAAGTTGCGCGCCCCGAAGCCGACCGTCGCGGCGTCGAAGGAGTCGTCGGCGTAGGGGAGCGCGAGCGCGTCCGCCTGCTCCCAGCGCAGGCCCGGCGCCTTCGCGCGCGCCCGCGCGAGCATCCCCTCCGAGAAGTCCGAGCCGACGACGTCGGCGCCGCGGCGCGCGAGCTCGATCGCCAGGTCGCCCGTGCCCGCGGCGACGTCAAGCGCGCTCGAGCCGGGCCCGACCCGCGCCAAGTCGACGGCGCGCTCGCGCCAGCGATGGTGCAGGCCGGCCGTCATGACCGTGTTCATCACGTCGTAGACGCCCGCGATGCGGTCGAACATGGCCCGCACCGAGTCGGCGGGCAGCGTGCCCGAGCGCGCGGCCACGAACTAGTTGTTGCTCTTCAGCGACGCGAGGAAGGCGACGAGCGCGGCCTTCTTCTCCTCGGGCAGCCCGGCGAACGACGGCATCGGCGCCGTCGGGTTCTCGAGCGTGCGCCGGATCGCGCCGGCCTGCAACTGGTCGCCAATGTCGGTCAGGTGCGGACCTGGCCCGTCATTGCCGTTCTCGCCGATCTTGTGGCATGCGAGGCAGCCCGACTGGGCCGCCACCAGCTTCCCGGCCTCGAACTGCGGCGCCACCTTCATGTCGATCGAGTTCGGCGAGCCGGCCGACGCGCCCAGGTAGGTCAGGTAGCCCATCGCGCAGATGATGAAGATGCCGGTCAGCGTCGCGATCGGGCGGCGCTCCGGGCGGCGCTCCGGCCCGCGGTCGATGAACGGCAGCGCGATCAGCAGGATCAGGCAGACCGTCGGCACGCCGATCGTGGCGACCGGGACGAGCACCGCCGGCTTGATCACGCGCAGCAGCTCGAACAGGAAGAAGAAGTACCACTCCGGCCGCGGCACGTACGTGGTCGTCGTCGGGTCCGCCTTCGGGCCCAGCTCGGCGCCCAGGACGATCGACATCGTGATGATGATCGCCAGCGTGATCGCCGCCATGACGCTGTCCTTGGCGACCGCGTACGGGAAGAACGGCTTCCCCTTCGACTTCAGGATCGAGTACTCGCGGAGGTACTCCTCCTTCTCCCGCTGGTTCATCTAGACGCGCTCTTCCACCAGCTCGGAGTCCGGCTCGGCCTTCAGCCACGGCGGGGCCGTGGTGCCCAGGCGGGTCACGAGGTACAGGTGCGCGCCGATCATCGCCGCGATCGCGCCCGGCACGACGAGCATGTGGATCGCGTAGAACCTCGACAAGGTCGTCGCGCCGAACTCCGCCCCGCCTCTCAGCGCGTCGGAGAGGAACGGCCCCACGAGCGGGCCCGTGCCGTTGATGTTCGCGGCCACGATCGTCGCCCAGTAGGAGCGCTGGTCGAACGGCAGCAGGTAGCCGGTCAGCGCCATCACGAACGTCAGCACGACCAGGACGACGCCGATGATCCAGTTCAGCTCGCGCGGGTACTTGTACGCGCCGAAGAAGAACGTCCTGCCCATGTGCAGGAAGATCAGGATCACCATCACCGACGAGCCCCACTTGTGCATGCCGCGCACGAACTCGCCGAGGAAGACGTCGTTGGTGATGTGGCGCGCGGACTCGTAGGCCCCGGTGGCCGACGGCGTGTAGTACATCGCCAGCACGACGCCCGTCACGGCCTGCGAGAGGAACGCGAACATCGTCGCCGAGCCGAGCGTGTAGAACCAGTTCGTCCCCTTTGGGACCTTCCGGAACATCAGCCAGCGGACGCCGCCGGCGAGCGACGTGCGCTCGTCGACCCAGTCGGCCGCGCTGATCCCGGCCTCCTTGACCTGCTCGAGCGGCTTGACCTTCTCGTCCTCGCCCGGGCGGGGCGGGGTCGGCTGGAAGCGCTTCGGCGTCGGCGGGAGGGGGAGCTTGAGCTTCATGGCTTTATTGCTTCGGGGTCGAGAAGCGACCCGGGTAGAGGTACTGGCTGAGGCCGTCGAGCGACTGGCCCGGATCGCGGTAGCTCGGGAAGCGCTTGAACTCGGAGTTGACCGAGTAGCGCGGCCCGACCTCGACCTGGCCGTTGCGGACGCGGGTGTAGAAGTGGTCGAGCGGGCGCACCGGCGGACCGCCCGTGACCTCGCCGCGGAAGCCGTAGACGCCGCCGTGGCACGGGCAGATGAAGCGCGAGGCGGCCTGCGTCCAGCGGACCGGGCAGCCGAGGTGCATGCAGCGGCTGGAGATCGCGATGTACGGCTGGACGTCCTTGTCCGCCGGATCGTCGTCGGCGTTGCGGCTGCGCATGTAGACCGTGCTCTTGCCGACCTCGCCGATGCCCTCGACGGTCGTGATGACGCGCGGCAGGTAGTTGTCGTTCGGGAAGTCCTCAGGCGCGCCGACGGCCTCCCAGCGGACCGGCGGGCGCTCGAACACCGCGGAGCCGACCGCGAACGCGAGCGCGGGCAGGACGAACGCGGACGCGGCGACGGCGCCGGCGCCGTGCACGGTCAGCGTCATCATCCGGCGGCGGGTGATGGTCTCGCCCTCGAACGCGCCGGGCATCTTGCGGTCGGCGGTGTACTTGGACGGGGGCTGTTTACGAGGGGTTTCGGACACGAACAGTTGTTCCGGTCGGGAAGGAGGACGAATGCTATCGCCCGTCGCCCAGCGCGGCGGCGACGGCACTCCAGATGGCGTCGGCGCGCGCAGGATCGGCTTCGGCGTGTGCTTGCGCGGACAGTGAGATGAGGTCGGCGAGGCGGGTCACGGCGTCGAGATCGCCGAGCTCGGCGAGCCGCGCGAGGCCCAGCGCGTAGAGGCGGTCGCCCGCCAGCAGGGCGAGGTCGGGATCGTCCGGGCGCACGACGCGGCCGGTGCCGTAGTGCTGCTCGTAGCCCTCGCGGATCGCCTCGACGACCAGCGCCAGCCGCTCGCCGGCGGCGTCGCCGTAGGGCGTCGCCTGATCGGCGGCGACGACGGTCTCGGCGAGCAGTCCGCCCTCGTCGCGCAGCAGCGCTTCCAACTCCGCGAGCGCGCTCATGCCCAGATCCGCATGCGCAACCCGGCGCGGCCGGTAGATGTCGACCCCGTCGTGAGTCTCATGCGACTTCTGCGAAGGCGGCCGCGGCGGCCTCGATCGTGCGCGTGATGTGCTCGGGCGTGTGCGCGGTGGACGGGAACCAGGCCTCGAACTGCGACGGCGGCGGGTAGACGCCGCGGGCGAGCAGCGCGCGGCACCAGACGCCGTAGGCCTCGGTGTCGCACGCGGCCGCGGCCGCGTAGTCGCGCGGCGGCTCGGGCGCGAAGAAGACCGTCAACAGCCCGGTCGTCGAGACGACCGACACCGGCCGGTCGCCCGCCGCCTCGCGCAGGCCGTCGGCGAGCGCGCGCGTCGTGTCCGACAGCGAGAGGTAGGCCTGCTCGTCGAGCAGCGACAGCGCCGCACGGCCGGCGGCGACCGCGAGCGGGTTCCCGCTCAGCGTGCCGGCCTGGTAGACGTCGCCGGCCGGGGCGATCCGCTCCATCAGCGACGCGGGGCCGCCGAACGCCGCGGCAGGCAGCCCGCCGCCCAGGATCTTGCCCATCACCGTCAGGTCCGGCAGCACGCCGGTGAGCTCCTGCGCGCCGCCCGGTGAGACGCGGAAGCCGGTGATGACCTCGTCGAAGATGAGCAGGGCGTCGTAGCCGGTGGCGAGGTCGCGCAGCAGCTCGAGGAAGCCCGGCGCCGGCGGCACGAGGCCCATGTTGGCCGGGTAGGGCTCGGCGATGACGGCCGCCAGCTCGTGCTCGGCGAACGCGGCGCGCACGGCCTCCGGGTCGTTCCAGGGCACGATCACGGTGCTCGCCGCGGCGGACTCCAGCACGCCGGGCGAGGCCGGGATGCCCTGCGTCGCGAGCCCGCTGCCCGCCTGCGCGAGCAGCCCGTCGACGTGGCCGTGGTAGGCGCCGGCGAACTTGAGGATCTTCTCGCGGCCGGTCGCCGCGCGGGCGAGCCGGATCGCGCTCATCGACGCCTCCGTGCCGGAGGAGGTCATGCGCAGCATGTCGACCGACGGCATCCGCGAGCAGACGAGCTCGGCCAGCTCGACCTCACCGGCGGTCGGCGCGCCGAAGCTCGTCCCGTTCAGCGCGGCGTCCTGCACCGCCGCGACCACGGCGGGATGCGCGTGGCCGAGGATCAGCGGGCCCCACGAGCACACGTAGTCGACGTAGGTGTTCCCGTCGACGTCGATGATGTCGGCGCCCGAGCCGCGCTCGATGAAGATCGGCTCGCGCCCGATGGCGCGCATGGCGCGCACCGGCGAGTTCACGCCGCCCGGCAGCACGTGCAGCGCGCGGCGATAGAGCTCCGCCGAGCGCGTGTCGGACAGCGACGACGCGCTCACTGGCGACCGCCGCCGCTCGCGCGCAGGGCGCCGTCGCCGGTCGCTTTGACCATCGCTTCGCGGATGGTCACCTGGCGTGTTCCTCCTCCCAACGCTTGAAGGCGTCGGTGAAGTAGATCATCCGGACCTTCTTGAACTCCGTGCTCGAGTAGAGCGTCGCGCGATCGGTCACGCCCGTCGCGTCGGCGATCGAGTCGAGCACGGCGTCGCACTCCTCCTTGGAGCGCCCGTGGGCCATCGTGAAGACCGAGTAGGGCCAGTCGGGGTACGTCGGGCGCTGGTAGCAGTGCGAGATGCCGCGGAACGCCGCCATCCGCTTGCCGGTGTCGAGGATCTCGGCGTCCGGCACGGCCCACACGCCCATGCCGTTGGCCGAGAAGCCCGCGCGACGGTGGTAGAGGATCGCCGCGACGCGCCGCAGCCCGCCGCGCTCGCGCAGCGACTCCAGCCGCGCCAGCACCTCGTCGACGCCGACGCCGAGCTTCTCCGCGGCCGGCGCGTAGGCGTCGCTGCGGACCTCCATGGCGCCCTGCGTGGCGCGGATCGTCTCGATGTCGGCCTCGGTCACCTCGATCGGGTCGAGCTCCAGCGGCTCGACCGCCTCGCCCGCCTTCGAGAGCGCGTCGGTGCCGCCCTCCATCTCGAGGTCCATGCGGATCTTGAACAGCTTCAGCGTCGGGAGCTGGCGGATCGACTCGGCGCCGGTCTTGGCCGCCATCACGTCCAGCGTGCCGTCGAGGCCGAGCGTGGATCCGGGCTCGACGGCGAGCGTGAACCAGAGGTTGAAGTCGTGGTTGCGCAGGTAGTTGTGCGTGACGCCCGGGTGCGTGTTGATGAACTGCGCCGCCCGGTGCGGGTTGGCGGCGTCGACCTTGGCCGCGACGAGCATCGACGAGTACCCCAGCGCGCGGGTGTCGAAGATCGGCGTGACCTCGCGGATGATGCGCTTGTCGAGCAGCCGTTGGACACGTGTCATAACGTCGTCCTCGGAGATGCCGGCGAGTCCGGCCACGTGGGCGAACGGGCGCTCGGTCAGGGCGAAGCTGCCCTGCATCAGGTTCAGGAGCTTCTTGTCGGTCTCGTCCAGCGGGATGGCGGCGCCGTCCCGCCGTGAGCGGACCTTCTCGCGCCCTAGGGGTGCCCGCCCGGCGGACGCTCCGACACGTTCTCCGCTGGGCGGGCGGGCCCCCGTGGGATTTACGGGCTGAGCCACCGGGCAACATCCTTGGCGTGGTAGGTGATCACGATGTCGGCGCCGGCGCGGCGGATGCCGGTCAGCGCCTCGAGCACGGTCGCGCGCTCGTCGAGCAGGCCTTGGGCGACGGCGGCCTTGACCATCGCGTACTCGCCGCTGACGTTGTACGCCGCGACGGGCATGCCGGTCGCGTCCTTGACGCGGCGGATGACGTCCAGATACGGCAGCGCGGGCTTGACGATCAGGATGTCGGCGCCCTCCTCGGCGTCGAGCTGGGCCTCGCGCACCGCCTCGAGCGCGTTGGCCGGATCCATCTGGTAGCCCTTGCGATCGCCCGACTGGGGCGCCGAGTCGGCGGCCTCGCGGAACGGGCCGTAGAACGCCGAGGCGTACTTGACGGAGTAGGCGATCAGCGGCGTCTCGGACAGGCCGTGCTCGTCCAGCGCGGCCCGCAGCGCGCCGACGCGCCCGTCCATCATGTCGCTCGGAGCCACGGCGTCCGCGCCGGCCTCGGCCTGCGACACCGCGGTGCGGGCGAGCAGCTCGAGCGTCTGGTCGTTGTCGACCACGCCGTCGTCGCGCAGCACGCCGCAGTGGCCGTGCGAGGTGTACTCGCATAGGCACAGGTCGGTGATCACAAACAGGTCCGGGTGCGCGGCCTTGATCGCGCGGGTGGCGAGCTGGACCACGCCCTCGTCGTCGTAGGCGCCGGAGCCGAGCTCGTCCTTGCTCGCCGGCAGGCCGAACAGCAGGATCGCCGGGATCCCGAGGGCGGCGGCGATGCCGGCCTCCTCGACGGCGCCGTCGATCGAGAGGTGGTCGATCCCCGGCATGGCGCCGATCGGCGCGCGCTTCGGCCCGCTCGCGACGGCGAACATGGGGTACACGAGGTGCGAGACCGACAGGTCGGTCTCTCGCACCAGGCTGCGCAGGACGCCGGTCTGTCGCAGTCTGCGCAGCCGTGTAGCGGGAAAGGCCATCGTGGTGGAGCTTAGAACCGACGCAGCGTCAGCCGACCGATCCCGGCGTAGACGAGCGCCAGCGCGAGCAGGTGCACGAGCGGGAGCGCCAGCTCGCCGCCGCTGATCGCGGCCTCCAGCGCGCGCAGCGTCGGCTTGAACGGGAACGCACCGGAGACCGCGTTGAGCACGTCGAACACCCCCGGCGCGACCGAGCCCGACGGGACCAGCGCGAGGAAGGCGAGCGGGAGCGCGAGCAGGAATGCCATCAATGACGCCGCGCGCACCTCCTTTGTGACAGCGCCGATCGCCACGCCGAGGGCGGCGAAGCCCAGTGCGCCGGCCGCCAGCGCGAGCGCCCACAGCGGCGCGCGGCCCCAGTCGAGCCCGACGAAGGCGGCCAGCCCGGCGGTCATCAGCAGCGTGACCGCGAACGCGCACAGCGCCGCGAGCAGGATCTTCTCCGCCAGCAGCGCGGTGCGCGATACGAGCCCGCGCACCAGGCGCCCGAACACGTGCTCCTCGCGCTCGAGCGCGAGCAGGCCGGCGGCCAGCAGCAGCGTGACGAACATCAGGCTGACGGCGACCGCGACCGCCGAGGCGAACGCGTCCAGCGGCGTACGCGAGCCGTTGACGACGGTCTGCTTGACCTGCACGGGCGAGCCGATCGCCGCCAGGATCGGCTTGGAGACGTCGAGGTTGTCGGCCGCGAGCTTCGCGAAGCGGCTCACCTGCTCGAGCGCGACGCGCGCCGGATCGTCCTTCGGCAGCCCGGCGATCGTGGCGTCGATGATCGTCTGGGCGTTGCGCAGGCCGAGGATGTCGACCGAGCCCAGGAACGGGATCGAGACCTTCCCGCCCTTGACGACGACCTCCAGGTAGCGCGCCGCCTCGGTCAGCACCGCGTCCGACAGCGCGGCGTTGGCCTGCGCGAGCTGCGAGCGGATCGTCGACTCGACGTAGCGGCGCTTGACCGGGTCCTCGGCGTTGTAGAGCACCTCGACCGTGGGGCGCGCGCCGCCGCCCAGGCCCAGCGTGGCGCGCAGTCGCCGGCCGGCGTCGGCGGGGATCACGAGCGCCGCGAGCGCGTCGCCGGAGCGGACCTTCTGCAGCGCCTCGGCGCGCGAGGAGACGCGGATCGGGTCGACGTCCTTGAACAGGCGCGACGCGTAGTCGGCGGCATCGATGCTCTGGCCGCCGATCTGGACCTTCGACTCGCCCGGCGGCACGAGGTTCGCGAACGCCACGCGCGGCTTGGCCGGCCCGGCCGACAGCGCGACGCCGAACAGGACGGCGATCACGATCGGGTAGATCACCAGCAGCGCCACCAGCAGCGGCGAGCGGCGCAGGATCTGCAGGTCCTTGAGGAACAGCCAGGTCAATGGCCGCGCTCGTGCAGGAAGGCGACGAACGCGGCCTCCAGGTCTCTTTCGCCGCGCAGCTCCTGCGGCGTGCCGGTGAACAGCAGCTCCCCGTCGGCGAGCACGAGCACGCGATCGGCGTAGCGGTCCGCCTCGCCGACGTCGTGCGTCGTGTAGATCACGGTCGCCTCGAGCCCGCTCACGAAGGCCCACAGGCGCTCGCGCTGGCGCGGGTCCAGCGCGGCCGACGGCTCGTCGAGCAGCAGCACCGGCGGGTCGCCGAGCAGTCCGATCGCGATGTTGAGCCGCTGGCGGTTGCCGCCGGACAGCGTGCCCGCCTCCTCATCGCCCGCGAGCGCCGTCAGCTCCAGCATCTGCGCCACCTTGGCGCCGACGTCGGCGACGCGCTCCAGCCGCGCGAACAGGCGCAGGTTCTCGGCGACCGAGAGCTTGGAGTACAGCGCCGGGCGCTGCGGGACCCAGCCGGTCGGGCCGGCCGTGACCTCGCCGGCGTCGGGCTTCAGCGCGCCCGCCAGGATCTGCAGCAGCGTCGTCTTCCCCGCGCCGTTAGGCCCGATGACCGCGATCCGCTCGCCCGCGGCGGCCTCGAACGAGACGCCCTTCAGCGCCTCGCGGTCCCCGTAGCGCTTGGCTACCGCCGATACCTGAATCACTGGGAGTCTCGCCCCCTGGGCGAGTACTCCCAACGAAACGAGCCCGCAGGGCGAGGCTTCGTCATGAAGGGGCGGACGCGCGGGCCGCCGGCGAGTCTTCGAGCTCCGTCCCGCAGGCCGCGCACGTCTCCGCCCCGCGCGGGACGGCCGCGCCGCACTCGGGACAGTGGTCCTGCGGCGGCTCGGCCGGCGGCTCGGCGGGAAGGTCCCAGCGCTGGAACGTCAGGTGGCGGTTCATGTAGACGACGCTCTCGCGCACGATCGCGGCGATCGGGAGCGCGATGAACGCGCCGACGAAGCCGCCGAGCTGACCCCCGAGCAGCAGCGCGAAGATCACCAGCAGCGGGTTGATCCGCAGCGCCTGGCCGAACACCTGCGGCGCGATCACGTGACCCTCGAGCTGCTGCAGCACGACGAACGCGATGATCAGCCAGACGGCGTCGATCGGATGGTCCGAGAGCGCGGCGATCAGCACCGGCGGCAGCGCGCCGATCGCAGGCCCGATGTACGGGATCAGCTCGGCGAAGCCGTAGAACGCGCCGAACGCGACCGCGTAGGTCTTGCCCTCCGGGAAGATCCCGAGCGAGCCGAGCACGTAGAGCACGATGCCCGCGCTCGTGCCCATGATCAGGCTGAACAGCAGCTGCCCGCGGACGTAGCCGAACAGCGCGGCCTGGATCCGCGTCGGGAAGTCGTCCTCCGGCGTCCCGTCGCCGGGCGGGACGACGGCGCGCACGACGCCGCCGATGCGGTCGCCGTAGAGCAGCATGTAGATCGTCAACACGATCACGAGGATCAGCGCCAGGCCGCCCTCGACGATCGTCTGGACCGCGTCGCGCGTGAAGCTGACGACGTCGCCGGTGCCGCCCGCCACGCGGTCGCCGAGCGTCTGCAGCGCGCTCTGCCCCTCCTTCTTGACCTGCAGGTTGATGCCCTTGCGGTCCAGCCAGTCCTGCAGGTTCGACAGCGACTTGTTGGCGTCGTCGACCCAGCCCGGGACGTTGTGCTGGAACGTCGAGGCCTGGTCGGAGATCGGGGTCGCGAGCAGGAAGCCGATGCCGATCAGCACCGCCACGAGCGAGATCATCACGATCGCCACGGCGGCCCCGCGCGCGATCCGCGTGCGCTGGAGCAGCGCGACGATCGGGTTCAGCACCAGCGCGACCAGCCCCGCGATCGTGAACAGCAGCAGCACCGGTCCGGCCGCGCGCAGGATCAGATAGGCGCCGACGATGGCGAGCGGGAGCAGCACCATCTGGATCCAGCGCGGGACGATCACCGGCGAGACGCGGGCGGGCGGCAACGGCGGCGGCGGCTCGCGCATCGGCTGCGCGGCGTCCGGGGCCGGCTCGCCGACCTCGAGCGCCTCGTCGTCGGTGGTGTCCTGCGCCATCAGTCCCGAGTATGTCGCATCGCCCAGAGGGCGATTCTTGGGCGAGTTCGACCCTCGTGGACGCCGTCGGGGCGGCTCGCGAACTCGCGTCGCACCAGGGATCCGGCGTGGGTCGATAGCGTCCTACCCATCACGGCGATCCTCTTCATCGGCGACGTGGTCGGGCGCGCGGGGCGCCGGGCGCTGCGCGACCTGCTGCCGGCGCTCCAGGAGGAGCTCGAGCCGGACTTCGTCGTCATCAACGGCGAGAACGCGGCCGGCGGGCTCGGCATCACGCCGAAGGAGGCCGACGAGCTGTTCCGGCTCGGCGCGCACGCGATCACGCTCGGCAACCACACCTACCGCCACCGCGAGATCTGGCCGTACCTCGAGCAGGAGCGCCGGATCGTCCGGCCCGCGAACTACCTCCCGGGGCAGCCCGGCCGCGGCACCACGATCGTCGAGCGCGACGGCGTCACGCTCGGCATCGTCAACCTCTCCGGCGCGGTCCACCTGCAGGCGGCGGCGCCCCCGCTGGTGGCGATCGACGCCGCGCTGAAGGAGGTGGCGGGCGCCGACCAGATCCTCGTCGACATGCACGCCGAGGTGACGAGCGAGAAGGTCGCGCTCGGCTGGTACCTCGACGGCAAGGTCACCGCCGTCGTCGGCACGCACACGCACATCCCGACCGCCGACGCGCGCGTCCTCCCCGGCGGCACCGCCTACATCACCGACGTCGGCATGACCGGCGCCCGCGGCGGCGTGATCGGGATGAAGCGCGAGCAGTCGATCGCGGTCATGCGCACGCACATGCCGATGCGCTACGAGCCCTCCGAGGACGACCCGTGGATCAACGCCGTCCTGATCCGCGCGTCGACGCCGCGCCGGGCCGACGCGATCACGCAGATACTCCGACCAGGCGGGAGTCTCGCCCCCTACTAGGGCGAGCACTCCCAGCGAAACGAGCCCTCAGGGCGAGGCTTCGCCGAAGTGCCGCAGCGCCATCGGCGTGATGTCGCGCAGCGCCCACTGCTCCTTCGAGTCCGCCGCCGGCCCCGTCCCGCACCACAGCAGCGAGCCGAGCGAGTCGTTGGCGTGCAGGGAGCCGTGCGAGCCGCCGCCGACGTGGTGCGCGCCGCCCCAGTCGAGGAACTCGTAGCCCGGGCGGGCCGAGGCGAGCAGCTCGCCCGCGGTGCGGCAGCGCAGCGCCGACCAGACGCGGCTGAGCGCGTCCGGGTAGGTCGCCGAGCGCACGACGCCGTCTTCGATCGTCAGCCCCAGCAGGTCGAGGTCGCCCTCCACGCTCCAGCGCTCCCCGCGCGTGTCGAGCAGGGCACCGCGCGGAGCGAAGCGCACCTCCTTGACGCCGCGCGAGCGCTCGCCGCGCACGATCGCCTCGCCGTCGGGGTGGTCGCCCATCCGCATCACGAGGTCGACGCCGTCGAGCGCGAGCAGCGTGCGCTCGATCCGCGGGACGAGCTTGCGCCGCTGGTCGCGGTCGAGCACGTAGACCTGCGCGGCGCGCGAGTTGGGGCAGACGGCGATCTCGTCGGCCGCGCGCGAGCGCTGCGCGGCGCGCAGGCCGAAGCCGTCGAACGCCTTGAACAGGTCGATCTCCTGCTCGACCTTGGACTGCGAGTGGTCCGAGCAGACGATCATCGCGTGGCCCTCGAGGAACGCGTCGATCCCGCCCGCCGGCTCCATCATGCGCGCGAGCTGGCGGTCGGCGGCCGCCAGCGAGTCGATCTGCGCGAACGGGCCGTACTTGTGCGAGTGCGTGTCGTTGTCGGGCAGCGACAGCAGCAGGAAGTCGAACAGGTCCTGCTCGACCATGAACTCCGCCACGCACCCGCCGTGCTGGTCGCGCACGCCGGGGAGTCCGAGCTGCGAGCGGCACGGCGTCTTGCGCGACGCGAACAGGTCGGCGTAGAACAGCTCCTTCGGGCCCCACGTGGGCAGCCCGAAGACGGCGTGCGCGAGCCGCGTCAGCGCCGTGTCGACCGACGGCTCGTGCCGGTAGCGGCCGCGGTACATCAGGTACGTCGTGCCCGCCGTGCGCACCTCGCCGCCGTCGTCGAGGCGCTCGAACACCGTCTCGACGTCGCGCGAGAGGTGCTCGAGGTTCATGTTGTAGATCGTGTCCGTCAGCGACTGGCGGATGCCGAACGCGCGCGACGCGCCGAAGCTCGTCCCGTACTCGACGTAGCGCTCCTCCTCGCGGTGCCACCAGTTCATGGCGGGGATCTCGTGCTCCCCGGGGCCGGTGCCGGTCGCGATCGAGGCGGCGCACACGGGGGTGACCGACGGGAACGCGGCGACGCAGGAGTCGACCGACTGGCCGCGCTCGACGAGCGCCTGCAGCGTGGGCGCCCGGCCCGTCGCGATCGCCCGCTCGAGCATCGCGGGCTTCATCGCGTCGATGACGGTGAGCACCAGTTTCTTCACAAGGTCTCCAGGGCCCTGGAGAATCGCCCTCTGGGCGATTGCTCCAAGCGACGCGAGCCCTCTGGGCGAGTCGTCGCCTTCAACGGAGGATCCGCAGGCCGGCGTACTTCTCGCCGGCGCGGCGGCGGCCGCCCGCCAGCAGCCACGCGAGTGCCGCCGCGACGAGGATCGCGAGCGGCGGGAACAGGATCGAGAGGCCGGCGCTCAGCAGCGCGATCCCCTCGGCGTAGATCGGGAGCGCCTTGGCGGCCTCCTCGTCGAGCCGCGCGCGCACGCGCGTGAACAACGAGCGCGTCGCGGCGAACCCGAGCGCCGCGGCAAGGGCGCCGACGATCAACCCGGGCCACCAGTCCTCGGAGTGGTCGGCGATCGACGCGCTGGCCTGCAGCATCCCCAGCACGAGCGCGATCGCGAGCAGCACGGCGACGCCCGGCCGCGTGGTCGAGAGGTCCTGGCGGCGCTCGACGAAGCCGAGCACGGCGACGGCGGCCAGGATCGCGAAGAGGAATCCCGGCTGTTCCAGGAAAGAGAACTTCGTTCCGTCGTAGTCCAGGCCCACGTCGCCGGCCGCCAGCGCGCCGGCCAGCAGCGTGGGCAGGA
Organism: uncultured Solirubrobacteraceae bacterium; assembly: GCA_963736505.1. Lineage (GTDB taxonomy): Bacteria > Actinomycetota > Thermoleophilia > Solirubrobacterales > Solirubrobacteraceae > Solirubrobacter. Next base: position 180,165 of record CAVTOZ010000007.1, on the reverse strand, counting down.
AGGGCCGGATCCCGATCGCCGCGGCGATCCCGAGTCCTTGGAGCAGATCGAGCAGATAGTCCATGCGCGCTAGCGTTCCCCGTCGGGCGGCCATGACGATAGACGAGACACCCAAGGGCAGCGCGCACGAGATCGAGCGCTACAGCGGACTGTTCGCATCCCGCACGCGCGGGATGAACTCGTCCGCGATGCGCGACCTGATGGCGATCACGGCGCAGCCGAGCATCATCTCGCTGGCGGGCGGCCTGCCCGACACGACGACGTTCCCGGCTGAGGACTTCGCCGCGCTGATGGCGCGCGTGGCCGTGGATTCGAGCGCCGCGGCGCTCCAGTACGGCCCGACCGAGGGCCAGGAGGACGTCCGCCAGGCGATCGTGAAGGTGATGGCGGCCGAGGGCATGAGCGTCGAGACCGACGACCTGCTCGTCACCACCGGCGGCCAGCAGGTGATCGACCTCGTGTGCCGCGCGTTCCTCGATCCCGGCGACGTCGTGGTCGCGGAGGGGCCGACGTATCCCGGCGCGGTGCCGTGCTTCGGCTCCTTCCAGGCCGACGTCGTGCAGATCGAGATGGACGAGCACGGCATGCGGATCGACGTGCTGGAGGAGACGCTCGCGCGCCTGAAGGCCGAGGGCCGGCGGCCGAAGTTCATCTACACGATCCCGTCGTTCCAGAACCCGGCCGGCGTGACGATGTCGCTCGAGCGCCGCAAGGCGCTGGTGAAGATCGCGCACGAGCAGGAGCTCGTGATCCTGGAGGACAACCCGTACGGGCTGCTGCGCTACGAGGGCGAGACGCTGCCGACGCTGCTATCGCTCGACGGCGGGCGCTACGTGATCTACCTCGGCACGTTCTCGAAGATCCTCTCCGCCGGCCTGCGGCTCGGCTGGGCAGCGGCGCCACGGCCGATCCTGGAGAAGCTCAACCTCGGCAAGCAGGCCGCCGACCTGTGCTCGTCGTCGCTGACGCAGCACTTCGTCGCCGCCTACTTCGCCAACCGCGACTGGCGCGCGTACCTGGACAAGCTGCGCAAGCTCTACCGCCGCCGGCGCGACGTGATGCTCGAGGCGCTCGAGGAGCACCTGCCCGCCGAGGCGACCTGGACGAAGCCGCAGGGCGGCCTGTTCATCTGGGCCAAGCTGCCCGACTACATCGACACGACCGACCTGCTGGCGCGGGCGCTGCGCGAGCACGTCGCCTTCGTCCCGGGGCGCGCGGCGTACCTGGACGGGCGCGGCGGGTCCGAGATGCGGCTGAACTTCTCCGGCGTCGGCGACGACGAGATCCGCGAGGGCGTGCGGCGGATCGGCAAGGTCGTGTCCGAGCAGGTCGCGCTGTACGGCACGCTGACCGGGATGAAGCCGGCGCCCAAGGCCCCGGCGGAGGCGAAGGTGCTGCCGCTGCGGCGGCGGGAGGCGTCGTGAGAGTGGCGACGACTCGCCCTGCGGTCTCGCGTCGCTGGGAGCAATCGCCCGGGGGGCGATTCTCCCGGGAGGAGGCGACCTCATGCGCGTAGCTGTCCTGAAGGGCGGCAGCTCGCTGGAGCGCAACGTCTCGCTGCGGTCCGGCGCGCGCGTCGAGGACGCGCTGGCGCGGCTCGGGCACGACGTCGTGCCGATCGACGTCGGCGCCGACCTCGTCGACGTCCTGCAGGCCGAGCACCCGGACGTCGCGTTCGTCGCGCTGCACGGGCGCGGCGGCGAGGACGGGACGGTGCAGGAGCTGCTCGAGCTCGTCGGCATCCCGTACACGGCCTCGCGCCCCGGCGCATGCCTGCGCTGCATGGACAAGGTCGTCGCCAAGCACGCGCTGCGCGACGCGGGCATCCCGACGCCGGACTTCTACGCGTTCAGCCAGGCCGCGTTCGAGGACCTCGGCGCCGCCAAGGCGCTGCCGGCGATCGAGGAGCGGCTCGAGTTCCCGATCGTCGTCAAGCCGGCGTCGGGCGGCTCGGCGCTCGGGATCAAGTTCGCGCGCACGGCCGCCGACGTGCCGGGCGCGCTGGTCGCGGCGCTGTCCTACGACACGCGCGTGCTGCTGGAGCGCTTCATCGACGGGCGCGACCTCGCGGTGTCGGTGCTCGACGGGCCGGACGGGCCGCAGGCGCTGCCGGTCGTCGAGGCGATCCCGACCGGCGACTCCTACGACTTCGAGGCGCGCTACGAGATCGGGGCGACGCGGTTCGCCTGCCCGGCCGAGCTGCCGGCCGAGGTCGCCGCCCACGCGCAGTCGCTCGCGCTGGCGACGTGGCGCGTGCTCGGCTGCGCCGGGTTCGCCCGCGTGGACCTGATGCTCGAGGGCGACGAGCTGACCGTGCTGGAGGCGAACGCGATCCCCGGGCTCACCGACACGTCGCTGCTCCCGCTCGCCGCCGACGCCGCCGGGATCGGGTTCGACGACTTCGTTGCGCGCGTGCTGGACCTTGCGGTCGCCCGCACCGCGGCCTGATGGGCCACGCGGAGAACCGCAACCTCCTGCGCGCCCGCGACGCGATGGACCGCAGCTTCGCCGACGCGCTCGACATCGAGGCGCTGGCCGACACGGTCCACCTGTCGCGCGCGCACTTCATCCGCAGCTTCCGGGCGACGTTCGGCGAGACGCCGCATCGCTACCTCCAGCGCCGCCGGATCGAGCGCGCGATGGCGTTCCTGCGCGAGACCGACCGCTCCGTCACGGAGATCTGCTTCGACGTCGGCTTCTCGAGCCTGGGGACGTTCAGCCGGACGTTCCGGGCGATCGTCGGCTGCTCGCCGCGCGAGTACCGCGAGCGGGCGGAGCCGCAGCCGGTGCCCGGCTGCATGGCGATGGCGCTCGACCGCCCATCGGGCACTTTCGGAGAAGTACCGGGCGCCCGCCGCGCGTAGCGTGGCGGGCATGTTGAACGCCATCTCGCACACGATGGTCTACGTCCTCGACCAGGACGAGGCGCTGGACTTCTACGTCGGCACGCTTGGCCTCGAGGTCCACACGGACGCGCAACTGGAGTTCATGCGCTTCCTGACCGTCAACGTCCCCGGCCGCCCCCACAGCGAGCTGATCCTGTCGGTGCCCGGCCCTCCGGTGCACGACGACGCCACCGCGCAGACGCTGCGCGAGCTGATCGGCAAGGGCGCGCTCACGGCCGCGCTGCTGACCACCGGCGACTGCCGCGCGACGTACGAGCGGCTGCGCGGGCTCGGCGTCGAGTTCACGCAGGAGCCGACGGAGCGGTTCTACGGCATCGACTGCGCGCTGCGCGACCCGTTCGGCAACCACATCCGGATCACGGAGCCGGCCGAGGTGGTGGTGGTCCCGTGATCACGGTGATCGAGCACCTGACGCTCGACGGCGTCATGCAGTCGCCGGCGGGCGCGGACGAGGACACGCGCGGCGGCTTCGCGCAGGGCGGCTGGTCGATCGGCTACCAGGACGAGGTGATGATGCGGCGCGTCGGGCCGTCGACCGGCGCGGGCGGCGGCCTGCTGCTCGGGCGGCGGACCTACGAGCACTTCTTCTCGGTCTGGCCGAAGCGGACCGACGGCAACCCGTTCACCGACATCCTCAACCGGACGACCAAGTACGTCGTGTCGAGCACGCTCGGCGAGCCGCTGCCGTGGGAGAACTCGGTGCTGCTGCACGAGCCGGCGGCGCCGGAGCAGGACGTCGTGGTGCTCGGCAGCGGCGTGCTCGTGCAGTCGCTGCTCGCGCGCGGCCTCGTGGACCGCTTCCTGTTGACGATCTACCCGCTCGTGCTCGGCGCGGGCCGGCGGCTGTTCCCGGACGGCGGCGCGCCGGCGACGCTGAAGCTGGTCGACTCCGAGGCCACGACGAAGGGCGTCGTGTTCGCGGAGTACGCCCGCGCCTAGTCGTCCCCGCCCGCGAAATCCTCGGGCGACACGCGATCCAGGAACTCCTTGAACTTGTCGACGACCTCTTCGGTCTCCTCGACCTCGTGCTCGAACTCGATCGCCGACTCGGTGATCACGTCCTCGGCGGCGAAGATCGGGGCGCCGGAGCGCACGGCGAGCGCCAGCGCGTCGCTCGGACGCGAATCGATCTCGACCTCGCGTCCGTTCACTGACAGCGTGATCGACGCGTAGAACGTGTTCTCGCGCAACTCGGTGACCGAGACGCGCGTGCAGGCGACCTCGAGCTCCCCGAGCATGTCGAACAGCAGGTCGTGCGTCATGGGCCGGGGCGTGGACGCGCCCTGCAGCTTCATCAAGATCGCCGCCGCCTCTGGATGGCCGATCCAGATGGGCAGGAACTTGTTCGTGTCGACGGCTTTGAGCAACACGATCGGCTGCTTGCCGACCATGTCGAAGCTCACGCCGTAGATGACCATCTCCTGCACTCTCGGGGCGCTCCTCGCTCGTTCGCGGAGCCCAAGTATAGGCGGCGGTCCCGGGCGGCCCGAGGCGCGGGATGGTCGCGGCGCTACGAGCGCTGCAGCGTGTAACGGACCGTCTGGACGCGGATCTGCCCGTCGCGGAACACGAACGTGTCGATCCCGTCCTCCACGTAGGAGCTGGCGGCCTTCGCCGACCACTCGATGAACAGCACGTCGCCCTCGAAGATCTGCGTCGGCACGGCCCACTCCGCGTTCGGGACGTCCGCGAGCAGCTTTGTGAACCCCTCGCGCACGCCGTCCTTCCCATGCAGCGCGCCGGCGGGCGTGATGAACACGGCATCGTCCGCGTAGTCGCTGACGATCCCTTCGAGGTCCCCGGCGATCAGCACCTCCGCGTGGTGCGCGAAGACCTCCTGCGGGGTCCGGGTGGTGGCGGCCATGTTCGTCTCCTTCGGGCTGGAAGTCGCGGAAGGTGTACCACCACGCGGGCGCCGGTGGCTCGATGCTCGCCGAGCCGCCGTAGGCTTCGGCGGATGGCCGCCAGGACGCCTGGCCGTTGGGGCACCGCGCTCGCGGTCGCCGTCGCCCTGTCCGCGCTGTCCGTCGCGCCCGCGCACGCGATCAGACCCAGCCCCCGGCAGGCCGCGGCGGAGCTCGTGGCGCGCATGCATCCGGCACGGGTTCGCGCCCACCTCTGCACGTTCGCGCGCAGCAAGGTCGTCTCGCGCCACCGGCGGCTGTGGCTGGCGGTCGGCAGCACGTGCTATCCGGACGACGAGCTGCGCACGCGCATCCAGATCTTCCGCTGGTCCGGCGGCGCGTGGCGCCGGGACGGCTCGGTGACCGGCCCGCTCGGCCCGAGCCAGTGGCTGAACGCGGCCTCGCTCACCGGGTCCCTCGCGCCCGACTTCGCGGTCCAGGGCTGCGGCGCCGCCGACACCAACTGCCTCAGCGTCGTATCGCGGCTCGGCGGGCGCTGGCACGCGATCCCGTTCGAGTACGGCTACGGCACGAGCCTCGAGGTCAACGGCACGCCGGCCGGTCGCCGCGTGCTCACAGCGGTGGACGCCTGCAGCTGCGCCGGCGGCCCGTCGACGTGGACGTACGAGCGCTACGCCCACGGCCGCTTCGTCCCGGCGCAACCGCCCGGCCGCGCCCCGCACTGCGGCCCAGCTGCGCTCGCAGGGGTCGCCGACCCCTGGTACCTCAAGGTCCTGCGCTTCACGCAGGTGCGCTGCGCGGCCGGCTGGGCGCTCGCGGTGGGCGACGGCGCGGGGTTCGGCGGGACGGTCGTCGGCCTGTTCACCCGCGGCTTCAACGGGCACCGCTGGCAGGTGCTCACCCTCGACGCCGGCAACGCGCTGCCTGCGGCGCCGGCGTTCTACGACCTGCCGCTCTCGCTGCTGACCCGGCTGGCCGGAACGGCGGTCGTTCCCGAGCTGGCCGCGGCGAAGCTGATCGCCGGCCTGCAGACGCAATACGGCTTCGCCTGGCCGGGCCAGAACGGGATCGTTGACGCCGGCGGGAGCCGCTGGCTGATCGCCGTCGTCCCCGCCGGCCCGGAGCCCAAGGACGGCTCCACGCCGCCGGCCGGAGCCGTGATCCACCGCTGGAACGGGACCGCGTGGGTCGTCGACGGACGCATCGCGCGCCTGCCGGACCGCCTGAACGCCGGCTACTACGGCGGCTGGTTCGTCCCCGCGCCCGCACCCGAGCCATCCGCGGTCGCGTTCGACCTCGCCGGCGACGCCTGCTGTCAGCCGAAGGGCCAGAGCGTCATCACCAACTCGGGCGGGGCGTGGCACGTCGCCTGAGTGGGCGATCCAGGATTCGAACCTGGGACCTCTTCCTTATCAGAGAAGCGCTCTAACCGACTGAGCTAATCGCCCGCTGCGGCGCGGAATGATAGCTCAGGTCGGCTCGAGTGCAGCGAGCCGCTCCGCGAGCGCTTCGGCCTCGTCGAGCGAGGCGACGGCGAGCGTGACGGTGTAGCCCTCGCGGCGTGGGGCGACGCGGACGTCGGCGCCCAGGGCGCGGGAAAGGGCGTCCTGGAGCCGTTCGGCGGCCGCCTGCTGGTCCGGGTGCACGGTGCTCGCGGCCTTGCGCGCGGGCTCCGCCGGCGAGGCGGCTTCGCGGGCGCGAGCCTCGGTCTCGCGCACCGACCAGCCCTCCTCGGCGGCGGCGCGGGCGAGCCGGCGGCGGTCGGCGTGGTCCGGCGCCATCAGGATCGCGCGGCCGTGGCCCTCGGTCAGCTTCCCGCTGGCCAGCAGGTCGAGCACCTCGTCCGGGAGGTCGAGCAGGCGCAGCAGGTTCGAGACGGCGACCCGCGAGCGGCCGACGCGGCGGCCGACGTCCTCGCGCGTGAGCCCGAGCTCCTCGACGAGCAGGGCGCATGCGCGCGCCTCCTCGAGCGGGTTGAGGTCCTCGCGCGCCATGTTCTCGATCAGCGCGACCTCGAGCGAGTCGCGGTCCTCGTACGGCTGCACCAGCGCCGGGATCGTCTCCAGGCCGGCGAGCTGCGCCGCGCGCCAGCGGCGCTCGCCGGCGACCAGCTCGTACTTCCCGCCCGGCAGCGGGCGCACGAGCACGGGCTGCAGCACGCCCTTCTCGCGCAGCGAGTCGGCCAGCGCGACGAGCGCGTCCTCGTCGAAGGCGCGCCGCGGCTGGCGCGGGTTCTTCGCGATCAGCTCGACCGGCACGCGCCGCAGGTCAGGACCCAGGTCCTCGCCCGCGACCCCGGTCGGCGACAGGATCGCCGCCAGGCCGCGCCCCATGCCCCGGTTGCGCTCAGCCACGGGCGGCGACCTCCTTGGCCAGCTCGAAGTACGCCTCCGACCCGGCGCAGTGCGGATCGTGGTGGATGACCGGCACGCCGAAGCTCGGCGCCTCGCCGAGCCGGACGTTGCGCGGGATCACGGTGTCGAACACGAGCTCCGGGAAATGCCGGCGCACCTCGCGCTCCACGTCCTGGCCGAGCTTCGTGCGCGCGTCGTGCATCGTCAGCAGCATCCCGGCCACCGTCAGGCGCGGGTTGAGCTCGCGCTGGATCAGGGCCAGCGTGTCGAGCAGGCCCGCGAGGCCCTCGAGCGCGAAGTACTCGGTCTGCACCGGCACGATCACGCGGTCGGCCGCGACGAGCGCGTTGACCGTCAGCGGGCCGAGCGAGGGCGGGCAGTCGAGCAGGATGAACGCGTAGGCGTCGCGCAGCGGCCGGATCGCGTCGCGCAGCCGCATCTCGGAGCCCGGCTCGCGCGGGAGCTCCATCGTCGCGCCCGCCAGATCCGGCGTGGAGACGAGGATCGAGAGGTGCTCGATGCCGGTCGGCCGCACGGCGTCACGCGCCTCGAGGTCACCGCTGAGGACCTCGTAGACGCCCGCCGAGTCGCGGTCGACGCCGAGGCCGACGGTGGCGTTGCCCTGCGGGTCCACGTCGACCACCAGGGTCTCGTAGCCGGCGGCGGCGATGCACGCGGCCACATTGACCGCGGTGGTCGTCTTGCCGACCCCGCCCTTCTGGTTGGCGATCGCGTAGATGGTGCCCATGTCGGGACCGACGCTAGCGAGCCGGGCGGTCGGATCCGCGGTTCAGCTGAACAGCTCGACCACCGAGGCGAGCGCGACGATCAGCAGGCAGACCGCCGCCACGGGCCATGCGATCCGCTCCATCCGGGTCACCTTGCCCGCCGCCAGGGCGGTCTCGCCGGCCGCAGTGAGCTCGTGACCGGTCTCCGTCTCGCGCACCAGACCCGTGGCGATCAGGTTGTCCAGGGCGGGCGAGGGACGGGCCGCCCCGCCCTTGGCGACCGAGCGGAGCATCACCTTGTGGCCCCAGTCGAGCATCCGTGCCAGCTTAGGCTCTCAGCGGTCGCTTGGTGGCCATGCCGGGGCGGCGCGGGTAGCGGTCCGGCGTGGGCGCGATCTTGCGGAACACGTACAGCGTGCGGTCGCGTGCGGCGCGGAACGGGCGCACCGGAACCACCCCGGCGGCCTCGAGCCCGAGGATCTCCGCGGCGGCGGCGCCGTCGCGCGCCTCGTGCTCGTCGATCGTGCTCTTCCACGCCACCACGTGGCCGTCGAGCGCCAGCAGCGGCGCGGCGTACTCGAGCAGCACGGGGAGCGCGGCGAGCGCACGCGCCGTGATGAGGTCGTTCGCGCCCATCCCGTCGGCCCACTGTTCCGCGCGAGCGTTGATCACGGTCACGTTGTCGAGCCCCTCGGCCGCGCGCTCGAGGTAGCGGCAGTGCCGGATCGCGCTCTCCACGAGCGCGACGTGGGCGTCCGGGAGCGCCGCGGCGAGCGCCAGGCCGGGCCAGCCCGCGCCGGAGCCGAGATCGGCGATCCGGCGGGCCGCGGAGACCGCCGGCAGCTCGAGCGCGACGAGCGAGTCCGCCACGTGCAGCTCGATCGCCTCCTCGGGATCGCGGATCGCGGTCGGGGCGGTCGGATCAGTCTCCTGCAGCGCGAGGATGCGCGCCAGCGGCGCGACGGCGCTCTCCGGCGCCCCGAAGCGTTTCACGTGAAACGCCAGCGCGTCGTGTTTCACGTGAAACCGGCTACGACGTGAGCGGAGCGACGACGAGGTGCCGGTCGGGCTCGGTGCCCTCCGAGTACGTCTCGACGTCGTCGCGGTCCTTGAGGTACTCGTGCACGACCTTGCGCTCCGTGGCGCTCATCGCGTCGAGCGCGACCGGGCGGCCCGACTTCACGGCGTCGGTCGCCGCCTCGTCCGCCTGGCGCTGCAGCGCCTGCTCGCGCCGCTCGCGGTAGCCCGCCGCGTCGACCACGACCCGGATGCCGGCGGACGGCGGCACGTCGCGCGTGGCCGCCTTGAAGGCCAGGTGCTGCACCGCGTCGATCGTGGTGCCGTGACGGCCGATGAACAGCCCGAGGTCGTCGCCTTCGAGGACGCCGCGGATGTTGCGGCCCTCCTCCTCCACGACGACGTCGGCCTCCAGCCCGAGCGCGTCGCTGATGTGCTCGAGCAGGTCGCGCACCCGTTCGCCGGCGTCGCTCATCGACGTCTCCCCGATCGCTTCTTCTTACGCCGCGGCGGCGAGGGCGGGGGCCCCGCGGGCTTGCCCTTCGGCTCGCCTCCGCCGGTGCGAGCGGCGGTGCGCTCCTTCGCCGGGGCCTTGGCCTTCCCGTCGTCTCGGGACGCACCACCCCCTCCGAGGTCCCGCAGGCCGGCGAACAAGGATGGTGGAGTCTCACCCTCGGCCAGCGCCGGGCGCATCGGTCCGAGCCGGCGCTTGATGATCGTCTGCTGCACGATCGTCCACATGTTCGTGGTGATCCAGTAGACGAGCAGGCCGGCGGGGAAGCGGATCACGAACGTGACGAAGACGAACGGCAGCGCGATGAAGATCATCCGCTGCGTGCGGTCCGTCGTCGTCGACATCAGCAGCGTCGAGAACAGCTGCGTGCCGACGTACAGGATGATCAAGATGATCAGCGTCGTGCCGGTCGCCTTGTTCGTCAGGTCGTGGATGAACAGGAACGACGCGTCGCCGCCGTCGCCGCAGGGGATCGGGGCCGCGAAGTGCGCCGTCCCCGGGCCGTTGATCTCCGGGCAGATGTCGCGCCGGAGATCGGTGCGCAGCATGTAGTAGAGCGAGATGAAGACCGGGAACTGGGCCACCATCGGCAGGCACGAGGCCAGCGGGTTGACCTTGTTCTCCTTGTAGAAGCGCATGACCTCCTGGTTCATGCGCTCCTTGTCGCCCTTGAACTTCTCCTGCAGCTTCTTCAGCTCCGGCTGCAGATGCGCGAGCCGCTGCATCGAGTGGAACTGCTTGAACGTCAGCGGCAGCAGCGCGGCGCGGACCAGGATCGTCAGGGCGATGATCGCCCAGCCCCACTGCAGCCCGATCGTGTCGTGGAAGAACTTCAGGATGCCTTCGAAGACATCGATCAGCGGCTGGAGCGGGTTGGTCGCGAAGAAGTTCAGCACGGGCTAGTGGATGTGGGCGTGGCGCCGGAAGAGGGTCTGCTCGGAGACGGGGTCGTACCCGCCGTGGCTGAACGGGTTGCAGCGGAGCAACCGCCACGTGGCGAGCACCGAGCCCCGCAGGATGCCATAGCGCCCGATCGCCTGCACGGCGTACTCGGAGCAGCTCGGGTGGTACTTGCAGCGCGGGCCCAGCAGAGGCGACAGGAAGCGCTGGTACACCCGGATCAGGCCGATCGCGGCGGCCTTCATGCCGGCTCCTCGCGCGCGGGTGAGCCTCCGAGGGCGTCCACGAGCTCGGCCAGCGCGACGCGCACGCCGCCGGTGCCTTCGCGCTCGGCGAGATCGCGCGAGTCTGGCCGCGCGACGACGACGTAGTCGGACCCGCCCGGCAGCCGCTCGGCCTCGGCCCAGAACGCCTCGCGCAGCACGCGCTTGACGCGGTTGCGGTCGACGGCGCCGCCGACCCGGCGGGAGACCGACAGGCCGAGGCGCGGGCCGTCCTCCTCGCGCTCGGAGGCCTCCTCGGCGCGTGGGAACGCGTAGAGCACGAGGTAGCGGTTGCCCTTCGACCGGCCCTGCCGATAGACGCGCTCGAACTCCGCGCTGCGGGACAGCCTGCGGCGGCGGGGAGCGCGGCCCGGGGGCATCAGTGGTTCCGTTCGTAAGATCGGCGCATCGTCCGGGGGCGAGCGAAGCGCTGACGAGCCCCCTGGGGCGAGGCAGTCGCGGGTCGTGGCTGACGACGCACGGCAGGCGCTCGCATGCTGGTGGCACGTGTGCGGCTGCCGGGTGCCGTCAGGCGCGGGCCGGCGCCGCCGGAATGCGTCGAGCTTCCGGACGGGGCCACTTAGACGGTCAGTCGCTTGCGGCCCTTGTCGCGGCGGCGCTTGAGGACCAGCCGGCCGGCCCGCGTGCTCATACGCTGACGGAACCCGTGGGTGCGGGCTCGCTTGCGCTTCTTGGGCTGATAGGTGCGCTTCACGTTTTCGGACTCCGTCAGGTTGCGGGCTCGGCGCAGCGCCGAGCCGCCGCGCAACGCGGCGGCTGACAAGGATACAGCGCGCCGGTGCACAGACCGCGCACAGGCCCTCCACAGGGCTGTTCACAACATTCGTGCGCGATTTGCGAAGGCACTCCGGAAAGGCCCCGAACGGGTCCCGGACCCTTTGCTATGTTCGCCCTTCCGGGCCCTCGGGCCTCTCCTTTCCAGCACACCTCCGACCCTCGCCCCGCCGAGGAGAGTCCTTCGCGCCCTTCGTGTCAGACCCCGAGCTAGCCCGTACCTGGCACCGGATCCGTGGTGAGATCCGGCGCGCCGTCAGCGACTCGACCTGGCACATCTGGCTCGACCGGGTGGACGCCGTCTCCCTGCAGGACTCGACCCTCGTGGTCTCCGCGCCCGACGACATCCGCGCGTGGGTCCAGGGCCGCTTCCACCGCCTGCTGCAGGCGTGCGCGGAGCGCGTCCTCGGGCCGGGCGCGCGCGTCGAGATCCGCGGACCCGAGACGACCCAGGTCGCCGACCTCGCTCCCGCGCGCACGACCGGCGCCCAGGAGCTGAACCCGCGGATGACGTTCGAGCAGTTCGTCATCGGGGACTCCAACCGCTTCGCCCACGCCGCCGCGCTGGCGGTCGCCGAGATGCCCGGGCTCGCCTACAACCCGCTCTTCATCTGCGGCCCGCCCGGGCTCGGCAAGACGCACCTGCTGCACTCGATCGCCAACTACGTCGGCGAGCACGGCGGCGGGCTGACGGTCCGCTACACGACCGTCGAGGCGTTCACCGACCACTTCGTCGGCGCGCTCAAAGGGCATGGGCTGGACGCGTTCAAGGCGGCGTACCGCGGCGTCGACGTCCTGCTCGTCGACGACGTCCAGTTCCTCCAGAGCAAGGTGAAGACCGAGCAGGAGTTCTTCCACACGTTCAACGCGCTGCACCAGGCCGGCGCGCAGCTCGTGCTCACGTCCGACCGGCTCCCGCGCGACATGGACGCGCTCGAAGCGCGCCTGCGCGAGCGCTTCGAAGCCGGTCTGGTGGTCGACGTCGCGCCCGCCGATCGCGCCACCCGCCTGACGATCCTGCGCAAGCGCGTGGCGCAGGACGACGTCGGCGCCGTCGACCCGTCGGCGCTCGAGCTGATCGCCGACCGCGTCGACGCGAACATCCGCGCGCTCGAAGGCGCGCTGATCCGCGTCGTCGCCTTCGGCTCGCTCACCGGCCGGCCGGTCACCGCCGAGCTCGCCGGCGAGGTCCTCGCCGGCCTCTATCCCGAGCTCACGCCGCGCTCGCGCACGCTGAAGGAGATCCAGGAGCGCACGTGCGAGGCCTTCGGCGTCTCGATGGACGACCTGCTGTCCTCGAGCCGGGCCCAGCCGCTCGCCTGGCCGCGCCAGGTCGCGATGTACCTCTCGCGCGAGCTGACCGACGCCACGCTGCCGGCGATCGGCCGCGCGTTCGGCGGCCGCAACCACACGACGGTCCTGCACGCGTACCGGCGCACGGCCGCGCGCATCGCCAGCGACCGCGACGCCTACGAGACGGTCCGCCGGTTGACCGAGACGCTCGGCGGCCGTTGATGGGTCCGGGCCGCCTGACAGACTTCGGCAGTTCATCCACAGCCCGTGCACAGCCCGATCCCGCGCTCCAGCGCCGTGCCCGGCGCTTTCGCACAGATTTGACAGCCCCGATGACTACTAGAGAGAACCTTCACTCGATGTCGACGAGGAGAGAGGCGCGAGCCGAATGAAGATCACGACACGCCGCGACGCCCTCTTCGGTCAGCTCCAGACCGTCACGCGGGCGGCGTCGACCCGCAGCGCCGTCCAGGCGCTGTCCGGCGTCCAGCTGCTCGCCCGCGCCGGCTCGATCGAGCTGCGCGCCACCGACATGGAGATCGGCCTGCGCGTGCCGCTCGAGGGCGAGGTCGTCCGCGAGGGCGCCGTCGTGCTCCCCGCCCGCCTGGTCGTCGACGTCGTGCGCGCGCTTCCCGGCGACGAGGTGACGCTCGAGCTGCGGCCCGCCGAGCAGGACGTGGAGATCGTCGGCGGCGCCGCGACGTTCCACATCCGCACGCTCCGCTCGGAGGACTTCCCGCCGTTCCCCGAGCCGGAGGACGAAGGGCGCGTGCAGGTCCCGGGTCCCGCGTTCGTCGAGACCGTGCTGAAGGTCGCCCGCTCGGCCTCGCGCGACGAGACGCGCCCCGTCCTCACCGGCATCCTCGTGTCGGCGTCGGGCGAGGAGCTGCGCATGGTCGCGACCGACTCCTACCGGCTGTCGGTCAAGGAGACGCGGTTGGAGGCGGCGCTGGCCGGATCGTTCGAGGCCAACGTCCCGGCCCGGGCGCTGCAGGAGCTGACGCGGATCGTGCAGCACGAGGGCGCCGACGAGCTGTGGGTGTCGGTGCGCGCGAACCAGGTCGTGTTCGAGGCCGGGGGCGTCGTGCTCTCCTCGCGGCTGATCGACGGCCAGTTCCCGAACTACCGCCAGCTGCTGCCGGACGCCTATGAGCACGAGCTGCGGCTCGCCGGCGGCGAGGTCACGGAGGTCGTGCGGCGCATCTCGCTGCTCGCGCAGAAGAACGCGCCGCTGCGGCTCGCGTTCACGGAGGGCGAGCTGACGGTGTCGGCGCGCACGCCGGACGTCGGCGAGGCGCGCGAGACGCTGCCGGTGCCGTTCCAGGGCGAGCCGCTGGAGATCGGCTTCAACCCGGAGTTCCTGCGCGACGGCCTGGAGGCGGTCGAGAGCGGCGACGCGATCCTGAAGCTGATCTCGCCGCTGCGGCCGGGCCTGATCGAGGCCGGCGACGCGTCGGGCTTCCAATACCTCCTCATGCCCATCAGGCTCAACGTGTGATTGCAACCGCCCTGTCAGTCCGCGACTTCCGCTCGTATGAAGCGGCGGACGTGCGGCTGGGGGCGGGGCTGACCGTCGTCTCCGGGCGCAACGGCGCCGGCAAGACGAACCTGCTCGAGGCGCTGTACTTCGCCTGCACCGGCCGCTCGTGCCGGACGGCGAACGAGCGCGAGTGCGTGCGCTTCGGTGCCGCGCTGACGCGGCTGGAGCTGCGCTGCGAGGACGCGCATGAGTGCCACGAGCTGAGCGTCGGGTTCCAGCCGGGCGAGGCGAAGCGGCTGAAGGTCGACGGCGCGGCGGTCGAGCGGCTGACCGACTCCGAGGCGCGCCCGCTCGTGTCCGTCTTCCTGCCGGACCGGCTGGAGCTGATCCTCGGCGCGCCCGCGCTGCGCCGCTCGCACCTGGACCAGGTCGTCGCCGCGCTGTGGCCCTCACGCACCGGCACGCGCCGCGCCTACGCCGCCGCGCTGGCGCAGCGCAACGCGCTCGTGGCGGCGATCCGCGCCGGCCGCGCCGGCCGCGCTTCGCTGCCGGCCTGGGACGCCGAGCTCGCCCGCCACGGCGTCGAGCTGATGGCCGACCGCGCCGCGACGGTCGAGCGGCTCGCGCCGCGCTTCGCCGAGCACGCCGCCGGCCTCGGCTTGGAGGGCGAGGTGGAGCTGCGCTACCGGCCGCGCTCGAAGGCCGCCGACGCCGCCGGCCTGGCCGCGGAGCTGGCCGAGCGCGTCGACTCCGACCTCGAGCGCGGGTTCACCGGCCACGGCCCGCACCGCGACGACCTCGCGTTCCGGCGCGAGGGCCGCGAGCTGCGCGCATACGGCTCGCGCGGCCAGCAGCGCCTGGGCCTGCTGGCGCTGCTGCTGGCCGAGCGCGAGGAGCTGGCCAGCGAGCGCGGCGCCGCCCCGCTGATGCTGCTCGACGACGTGATGAGCGAGCTCGACGCGACCCGCCGCGAGCGGCTGACGACGCTCCTGCGCCGCGGCGGCCAGGCCGTGATCACGACGACCGAGCTCGCGCACGTGCCCGGGGCGGACGAGGACGACGTGGCACGGATCGCCATCGACGGCGGGCGGGCCACACAGGCGGGCGACGACTCGCCCAAGGGGCTCGCGTCGCTGGGAGTCGTCGCCCAGGGGGCGAAGACTCCCGGTCCCGCAGGGACCGGCGAGGTCCGCGCGGCGTGAGGCGCCGCGGCCCGAGACCCGTCTCGTACGCGCTCGAGAGCTTCACCTCATCGCTCGCGCCGGCGACGCTGCTCGCCGAGGTCCAGCGGGCCTGGCCGGAGGCGGCGGGGATCAGGTTCGGGCCGGTCGCGGAGCCGGTCTCCGAGCGCGACGGAGTCGTGATCGTGGCCTGCTCGGAGGCGGTCTGGGCGCAGGAGCTGGACCTGATGTCCGAGCTCGTGCTGGATCGATTGAACGCCGCGCTCGGGCGCCCCGCGGTGCGGCGTTTGCGGATCCGCGCGACACGCGCGTAGAGCCGCCGCCATTTTGTGCCTGTTTGCAGCACTTTCGTAACGCTCTGAGCGCCGGTTTCGGGCCCCCTGCGTGCTAAACTTATGCACACTGATTGGCCACGCCCCGGCCCGTGGACTTACACCGTCCGGCCGGGGCGTCGCTTGTGTGGACGAAAGGCACCCTTGAGCACCGGAGACCCCAACAACGGACCCCAGCGAACCGGCTACGACGCCCAGGACATCACGGTCCTCGAGGGCCTCGAAGCCGTGCGCAAGCGGCCGGGCATGTACATCGGCTCCACCGGCGTCCGCGGTCTCCATCACCTCGTGTACGAGGTGGTCGACAACTCCGTGGACGAGGCGCTGGCCGGGTACTGCGACGCGGTCTCGGTGACGATCCACCCGGACAACTCGGTCTCGGTGATCGACAACGGCCGCGGCATCCCCGTCGCGAAGATGGAGAAGGAGGACAAGTCCGCGCTCGAGGTCGTCCTCACCGTCCTGCACGCCGGCGGCAAGTTCGGCGACGGCGGCGGCTACAAGGTGTCCGGCGGCCTGCACGGCGTCGGCGTCTCCGTCGTCAACGCGCTCTCCGACGACCTCGAGGTCACCGTCAAGCGCGACGGCTACACGTGGACGCAGAGCTACGTGCGCGGCGTGCCGCAGGGCCCGATGGTCCAGGGCGAGGCGACGAGCGAGACCGGCACGGCGATCACGTTCCGGCCCGACGACGAGGTCTTCGAGACGCTCAACTTCGACTTCCAGACGCTCGAGCAGCGCCTGCGCGAGACGGCGTTCCTCACGCGCGGCCTGCGCATCTCGATCACCGACGAGCGCGGCGAGGGCGTCAAGACCAAGGAGTTCCACTACGAGGGCGGGATCGAGGACTTCGTCCACTTCCTCAACGAGAACAAGGACCCGATCCATCAGAAGGTCGTGTTCTTCACCGGCGAGGGCGACGAGGGCGCGCTCGAGGTGGCGCTGCAGTGGAACGCCACCTACCAGGAGTCGGTGTTCTCCTTCGCCAACAACATCAACACGCACGAGGGCGGGTCGCACCTCTCCGGCTTCCGCTCGGCGCTGACGCGCACGATCAACCGCTACGCGCGCTCGTCGGGCATCCTCAAGGAGAAGGACAAGAGCCTCGAGGGCGAGGACATCCGCGAGGGGCTGACCGCCGTCATCTCCGCGAAGCTGACCGACCCGCAGTTCGAGGGCCAGACGAAGACCAAGCTCGGCAACCCGGGCATGGCCGGCTTCGTCGAGAACGTCGTCAACACCAAGCTGGCGGAGTTCCTCGAGGAGAACCCGAAGGAGGCCGACCGGATCGTCCGCAAGGCCGTCGACGCCTCGCGCGCCCGCGCCGCGGCCCGCAAGGCGCGCGACACCGCGCGCAAGTCGGCCATGGGCGGCATGGGCCTCCCCGGCAAGCTCGCCGACTGCATGGTCAAGGAGCCGGAGATCGCCGAGCTGTTCATCGTCGAGGGCGACTCGGCGGGCGGCTCGGCCAAGCAGGGCCGCGACCGCTCGACCCAGGCGGTGCTCCCGCTGCGCGGCAAGATCCTCAACGTCGAGAAGGCGCGCATCGACAAGGTGCTGCAGAACGCGGAGATCCAGGCGCTGATCACGGCGCTCGGCACCGGCGTGCGCGACGAGTTCGACATCGAGAAGCTGCGCTACCACAAGATCATCCTCATGACGGACGCCGACGTGGACGGCGCGCACATCCGCACGCTGATCCTGACGCTGCTGTTCCGCGAGATGCAGGACCTCGTCGAGGCCGGCCACATCTACATCGCCAAGCCGCCGCTGTACAAGCTCACCCAGGGCAAGCAGGAGCGCTATATCGAGAAGGAGTCCGAGCTGGAGAACATCCTGCTCGGCGACAAGCTCGAGCGCTTCGAGGTGGCGGACTCGACCGGCCAGGCGTTCCGGCTCACGGACGTGCGCTGGCAGCGCTACTCGCGGCTGCTGAAGCAGTACGAGGGCTGGTCGAGCGCGCTGCGCGCCGACCACGGCCATGAGGTCGTCCAGTTCCTCGAGGAGTCCGAGATCCTCGACATGCAGATCAAGACGCCTGAGGAGCTGCTCGAGCACCTCGCGCGCGAGGTGTCCGACACCGACCCGTACTTCACGGAGCTGCTCACGACCGACGACGGCGTGATCCGCGTGAAGGCGACCGAGCGCCGCTCGAACCTCGCCCGCACGCACCGCCTGCGCCGCTCGATGTTCGAGGCCAACGAGTACCGCCAGCTGTCGCGCGTGCACGCCGAGCTCGTCAAGCTCGCCGGCGCGCCGCCGTTCACGGTCAAGCTCGGCGACGAGGCCGAGGAGGCGCCCTCGTTCGAGGAGCTGCGCCGCGCGGTGCTCACGGTCGCCGGCAAGGGCGTCAAGCTGCAGCGCTTCAAGGGCCTCGGCGAGATGAACGCCGAGCAGCTCGCGGAGACCACGATGGACCCGACCAGCCGCACGCTCGCGCAGGTCACGATGGACGACGCCGCGGCGGCCGACCGGCTCTTCACGATGCTGATGGGCGACAAGGTCGAGCCGAGGCGCGAGTTCATCGAGGAGAACGCCCGCGTCGCGACCCTGGACGTCTAAGGCCCGTGCAGCCCCTCCGCCCCACCCCGATCATCCGACCTTAGGCAGCCATGTCGACCACGATCATGTCCGGCAACGTCGAGCCCCGCGGGCTCGAGGAGGAGATGCGCTCCTCCTATCTCGACTACGCGATGTCCGTCATCGTCGGGCGCGCGCTGCCCGACGTCCGCGACGGCCTGAAGCCCGTCCACCGCCGCGCGCTGTTCTCGATGAACGAGAACGGCCTGCAGCCGAACCGCCCGTACGTCAAGGCCGCGCGCATCGTCGGCGACGTGATGGGCAAGTACCACCCGCACGGCGACTCGGCGATCTACGACACGATCGTCCGGATGGCGCAGGACTTCTCCCTGCGCTACCCGCTCGTCGACGGCCAGGGCAACTTCGGCTCGATCGACGACGATCCCGCCGCCGCCATGCGGTACACGGAGGCCCGGCTGGCCCCGATCGCGCGCGAGATGCTGCGCGACCTCGACTCCGACACGGTCGACTTCGGGCCCAACTACGACGGCCAGGAGCGCGAGCCGCTCGTCCTGCCGGCGCGCTTCCCGAACCTGCTCGTCAACGGCGCCAGCGGCATCGCCGTCGGCATGGCGACGAACATCCCGCCGCACAACCTCAAGGAGACGATCGCCGCCACGATCGCCTTCATCGAGGACCCTGAGATCGACACGGTCGGCCTGATGAAGCACATGCACGGCCCGGACTTCCCGACCGGCGGCACGATCCTCGGCCTCTCGGGCATCCGCGACGCGTACGAGACCGGCCGCGGCCGCGTGCGCGTGCGCGCCACCTGCCACTTCGAGCAGATCCGCGGCAACCGCGAGGCGATCGTCGTCACCGAGCTCCCCTTCATGGTCAAGAAGGGCGGCGACAGCGGCGTCATCAACAAGATCGTCGAGCTGCACAACGAGAAGAAGCTCACCGAGATCTCCGACGTCCAGGACTACTCGGACCGCAACGGCATGCGGATCGTGATCGAGCTCAAGCGCGACGCGAACCCGAAGGTCGTGCTCAACAAGCTCTACAAGCACACCTCGATGCAGACGACGTTCGGCGTGAACATGGTCGCGCTCGTCGAGAACGTCCCGAAGCTGCTCTCGCTGCGCGAGGTCATCCGCAACTACGTGCGGCACCAGCGCGAGGTCATCGTGCGCCGCGCCAAGTACGAGCTGCGCGCGCTCGAGCGCTCGGTGCACCGGCTCGAGGGCCTGCTGATCGCGCTCGACCACCTCGACGAGGTGATCGCGCTGATCCGTTCTTCGCGCGACCGCGACACGGCCCGCACCGGGCTGATGGAGCGCTACGAGCTCTCGCACATCCAGGCCCAGGCGATCCTCGACCTTCGCCTGCAGCAGCTGACCGCGCTGGAGGCCGACGCGCTGCGGCGCGAGCACGCCGACAAGATGGAGCGGATCCGCGAGCTGCGCGAGTTGCTCGGCAACGAGGACATGGTGCTCGACGTCATCAAGACCGAGCTCCAGGAGATCTCCGACCGCTACGGCGACGACCGCCGGACGAAGATCGCGCCCTCCGAGGACGACATCGACATCGAGGACCTGATCGCCGACCAGCAGATGGTCATCTCGATCACGAACTCCGGCTACATCAAGTCGCTCCCGCTGGCGACCTACCGCGCCCAGCGGCGCGGCGGCGTCGGAATCATCGGGATGGAGATGAAGGAGGAGGACTGGATCGAGCACCTCTTCGTCTCCTCGACGCACGACTACCTGCTGTTCTTCACCAACCGCGGCAAGGTCTACCGCTCCAAGGTCTACGACCTGCCGGAGATGAGCCGCACGTCGCGCGGACGCTACCTCGGCAACGTGCTGCCGCTGCGCGAGGGCGAGCGCGTGCAGTCGGTGCTGGCCACGCGCGACTTCTCGGAGTCGCCGTACCTCGTGTTCGCGACGCGCAACGGCACCGTCAAGAAGACCGCGTTCCAGGCGTACAACACGCCGATCAAGGCCGACGGCATCATCGCGATCAACATCCGCGACGACGACGAGCTGGTCGCCGTGCGGCGGGTGGACGAGGACGACGAGATCCTGATGGTCTCCCACAACGGCCTCGCGGTCCGCTTCAAGGAGCAGGACGCGCGCGCGATGGGGCGCGACACGAGCGGCGTGCGCGGCATGGACGTCTCCGGCGGCGGCAACTACGTGCTCGCCATGGACGTCGCGCGGCCCGGGCAGGACCTGCTCGTCGTGACCGAGAACGGCTACGGCAAGCGCACCTCGATCGACGAGTACCGGCTGACGTCGCGCGGCGCCAAGGGCGTCAAGACGATCACGTTCACCGAGACCAAGGGCCTGCTGTCCGGCGCGCTGGTGGTGCGCGAGCACCAGGAGCTCGTCTTCATCTCCCAGAACGGCATGGTCCAGCGCACGAGCGTGCGCGGGATCAACCGCTACGGGCGCGCGTCGCAGGGCGTGCGCGTGATGAACCTGCGTGACGGCGACAGCGTGTCGGCCGTGGCGCTGATCGTCGAGAGCGAGGCGCAGACCGCCGCGCCGGCGGCCGAGCTGGACGACCCGCTGCTGGCCGGAGATGGCGCGGACGAGATCGCCGAGGACGCTCCCGAGGTCACTGAGGAGACTCCGGAGGGCGAAGACGACGAGGCCTAGACGGTCAGGGTGTAGCTCTCCGCCTCCGGGTTCGCTACTCTCGGATCCACCAGAGAAAGGGGGTGGTCCGAAGTTGAGTGACAGTTCTTGTGGGACCCTGGAGGTGCCCGGCCGCTAGACCAGCCGGCGCTGGACTCTGCTGGAAGCGGAATCCACACCGGTGCACCGCCGCCGTCGATGCCGGAGCTCGTCCCCCCGGCCGCTAGAAAGGTCGACGACGGCCGAAAAGTTCAGCGAGTTAGCAAGCGAGGGCCCCGGTGTCGACCGGGGCCCTCGCCCGTTAATCAGGCCGGCGAGGGACGCCGCAGGGCGAGGCTCAGGCGGCTTCAGGCAGGTATTGCCGCCACGTCGCCGGGATCGTCGGCGACGCGAGCTGGATGAAGATGTGCGCGCCCGGCGTGCGCGGCTTCGCGCGCGGGTGCATGTTGATCTGGTGCGGCAGCTTGTCGGCCTTGCGCCGGTTGCACGGCGCGCAGGAGGCGACGATGTTGTCCCACCCGGACCCGCCGCCCTTGGAGCGCGGGATCACGTGGTCGACCGTCAGGCTCGTGCGCGCGCCGCAGTACTGGCACTGCCAGCCGTCGCGCGCGAAGACGGCGCGGCGGGTGATCTTGCGCTTGTGCGTGTCGCGCGGGATCCGCACGTAGGTGACGAGCCGGATCACGACCGGCCGCGGCAGCGACCCCGTCGCCCAGTGCAGGTCCTGCGTGCCGATCTCGACGACCTCGGCCTTGGACTTCAGTAAGAGCACCGTCGCACGACGCACTGTGCAGACGTTGATCGGCTCGAACGTGGCGTTGAGGACCAGCACGCGACCACCACTCCAACGGCTGCTCGAGCCGTCGAAACCGGGTCCGTGCCGTGGGTGATCTACGAACGACACGGACCCCAGTGGGCCTGGGGGTACCGCTGAAGCCACGAAACGGGAGTGTAGCGATCGGTCCCGACCGCTTTTCAGGCGGTCGCCGCGGGGAAGGAACCGAGGACTCGAACCACTTCCGCGTGGCCGCGCAGCGCCTGTACGGCCTCCGACACGGGCGCCGTCGCCATCGATCCCTCGAGGTCGAGGAAGAACATGTAGACGCCCATCCCGCGCCGCAGCGGCCGCGACTCGATCCGCACGAGGTTGACGCCGCGCGAGGCGAAGCCCTCCAGGCAGTCGACGAGCCAGCCCGGCGAGCCCGAGCCCGCGCCCCAGTAGACGAGCGCCGTCTTGGCCGCGACGCCGTCGCCAGGCGGGGGCGGCGCCTCGCTCGCCGGCGCCAGCACCGCGAAGCGCGTCGCGTTGCCGGGCTCGTCCTCGATCCCGCTCGCCAGCAGCTCGCCGCCGTAGCGGGCGGCCGCGACGCGCGGCCCGATCGCCGCGCGCGCGCCGCCGGCCTCGGCCGCGACCTCGCGCACGGCGTCCGCCGTCGACGCCGAGGGCAGCGTGATCGCGCCGGGCAGTCGCTCCGCCAGCCAGCGCGAGCACTGCCCGAGCGCCTGCGGGTGCGAGAGCACGGCCTCGACGCGGTCGAGCGTCAGGCCGGGCGGGCCGACGAGGTGGTGCACGACGGGCTGGACGTGCTCGCCGATCAGCGAAACGTCGGGCGCCGCCAGCGCCAGCGCGTCGAGCACCGGGTCCACGCCGCCCTCGAGCGCGTTCTCGAACGGCACGATCGCGCGCTCGACCTCGCCGCGCTGGACGGCGAGCACGACGTCGCGCAGCGTGCCGAGCGGCACGCCCTCCAGCTCGGGCGCGGCGGCGGTGAGCGCCTCCTCGCTGAACGTCCCCGGCGGCCCGAGGTAGGCGGCGCGCATCAGTCGAGCGTGACCGATCCGACCTCGCCGGCGAGCGCGAGCCGCACGGCCTCGGCCTCCTCGGGCGAGAGCTGCTGCTCGCCGCGCCCGGCATGGATCTGCTTGCAGTACATGCGCGCCGTGTCGCGATGCGCGATCGTCGAGATCACGACGCCGCTGTGGCCGGCGTCGAGCAGGGCGATCGTCGTCGACTGGTGGCCCGAGAGCTCGCCATAGGCGTCATAGCGGACCAGCGCCCGGTAGGCGATCGCGCCGTCGAGCCGCTCCTCGGCGGCGGCCATGCGGGCGTCGAGCCGCGCCGACACCTCCTCGACCTGCGCGTGCAGCGTCGCGAACGCGGCCTGAAGGTCGCTCGCGTGCATCACCAGGTCGGCGCTCCCGTGCTCGCCCAGCACCACGCGCTGGGCGGAGCGCAGCCGGCGCAGCTTGACCACCAGGACGAGCCCGAGGATCAGCGCGACGAGCGCCACGAAGGCCGCCGCGAGGGCGACCAGCCCCGGGACGTCCGTCAGATCGTTCACGCGGAGCTACCCGCGCTTGAACAGCGCGGGATAGGACGACTTGTTGTTGTCGGTCTTCGTCTCGCCCGGCACGGCGGCGACGGTGACGCGGATGGTGGCCGCCGTGTTGAGCGGCGGCGTGCGGCTGAGCTTGAGCTGGGCGGTCGCCTTCGCGCCCTTGACGACCGTCGGCACGTTGGCGGTGAGCGTGATCGGCGACCCGCTCTCGCTCTCGATCCGCAGCGTCACCTTGATGTTGTACTCGTCGTTCTCGCCCTGGTTGGTGAAGGCGACGAAGAAGACCATCCCGGGCGTGTACGTGATCTGGTTCGGCGCGCCCGGCTGCAGCGTCTGGTTGCCGACCGACGTCGCGTTCAGGCCCGTTCCGTGCAGGCCCGGCCCGGTCGGCTGCGCCTTGCCGCCGGTGGTCTTGCCCGTGCCGCCGCTGGTGAGCTGCTGATCGAGCTGCTGCGCCACGTACTCGGCCGACAGCCAGTCGACGTTGGGCAGGAAGCGCGACTCGAAGACCTTCTGCTGGCCGATCTCCTTGCTGGCCAGCCCCTGCTTGATGAACTCGACCACGCGGGCCTGGTACAGCACGTCGGAGGCGTTCATCGCCGACATCTGGCCGGCGATGTTCTTGATCGCGGCGTCGGCCTGCTCGCCGGAGTCGCCGAGCGCCGTGCGGATCTGCTTGCCGACGCCGTCGACCGCGTTGCGGCGCAGCTCGAGCGCGATCAGCAGCGACTGCTGCGCCGACGTCATCTCGCTCGGGACGCTGAGCCCCTGGGCCTGCTTGAGCGTGGTCTCGGCCTGCACGCGCAGGCTGTTGATGCTCGCCTGCAGGTCGGTCGCCGACGGCTGGCCGGACTTGAACAGCTTGAAGAAGTCGGTGCCCGTGCCCTGCGACTCCGCCGCGATCCCGCTGACCTTGTTGTTGTAGGTCTTCAGCGCCTTCTTGGCCTGCGACTCGCGGCAGCTGGAGACGAACAGGCCCAGGAGGATGACGAGCACGACAAGACCGAGGCCCGTGACGGCCCGGCGGATATAGATCGTCTGGGAATCTGTGGCGGCACCTCCGGCTGGACTTCCTCGTCGCGGGCGCGGCCGCGGGCGTGGTGTCGTCCGGAGGGGCTCGTCGTCCTCATCGAAGAAGGACACTTCGTCTCCTGGCGGACCGCCCAGCCGGCCGGCCGGCGGTCCTGTTGGTCCCAAGGTGCAGCGCCCCCAGGATGACACGACGTCCGGAGGGAACCGCGTGGCGACGCCGAACCGAGCCTGATGGAGATCACGGACGAGCTCCCGGCGGCCGCCCCGGCGCCGCTCGTGCTCGGCCGCTACCGGCTCGGTGAGCGTCTCGGCGCGGGAGGCTTCGGGACCGTGTACGCGGCGGTCGACGAACGCCTGCGCCGCCCGGTCGCCGTCAAGGTGATCCCCGGCGGCGACGGCTGGGACCGCCAGCGCGGGCAGCGCGAGGCGCTCGCCGCCGCGCGGCTGGACCACCCAGGCGTCGTCGGCGTGTTCGACGCCGGCGAGGACGGCCGCGCCCGCTACCTCGTCTCCGAGCTCGTCCACGGCGAGACGCTCGACCGGCTCGCCGCGGACGGCGCGCTGTCGGACCGCGACGTGCTGCGGATCGGCCTCGCGCTGTGCGGGGCGCTGGAGCACGCGCACGAGCGCGGCGTCGTGCACCGCGACGTCAAGCCGCAGAACGTGATCATCCCCGAGGCGCCGCGCTCGGCCGCCGGCGTGGCCAAGCTGGCGGACTTCGGCATCGCCCACCTGGCCGGCGACGAGCCGCTCACGCGCACCGGCGACATCGTCGGGACGCTCGCCTACATGGCGCCCGAGCAGGCCGCCGGCGAGCGCGTCGACGAGCGCGCCGACCTCTACAGCCTCGCGCTCGTCCTGTACGAGGCGCTGGCCGGCACCAACCCGGTGCGGGCCGGCTCGCCGGCCGCCACCGCGCGCCGCGTGGGGACGGTCCTGCCGCCGCTGGCGCGCTCGCGCAAGGACCTACCGCCCGAGCTGGGCGTGGCGATCGACGCCGCGCTGCGGCCGCTGCCGGACGAGCGCGGCACGCTCGGCGACCTCGCGGCGGCGCTGAAGGACGCGCTGCCCGACGTCTCCGACGACGGCGGGACGGTGGCGCCGCACCCGCTCGAGCGCGGCGCGCTCACGCTGCCCTGGTGGGCGCCGCGGGCCGCCGCCGCGGCGCTGGCCGCGGGCCTGGCCGTGCTGGCGGCGCGCTACGCCGGGGGGGAGCTGCCGGCCGCGGCCGTCGCCGCGGCCGTCTTCCTCGCCGTCGCGATCTTCCCACGCGCGGCCTGGCTCGCGGCCGCCGCGGCGGCGATCGCGGTGCTCGCGCCCGATCACCCTGACGCCGCCGTGCTGGCCGCCGCCGCGCTCGCGCCCGTCCCGCTGCTCCTGCGCCGCCACGGCACGCTGTGGTCGCTGCCCGCGCTCGCGCCCGCGCTGGGGGCGATCGGGCTCGCCGGCGCCTATCCCGCGCTCGCCGGCCGCGCCCACGGCTGGATCGCCCGCGCGGCGCTCGGCGCGCTCGGCGCCTGGTGGCTGCTGCTCGCGGAGGCCCTGCTGGGACGCGTCTACCTCAGCGGCGGCCCGCGCGGGGACGAGGCGCTCGGGCCGATCCTGACCGGCGGCGCGCTGCTGTACGGGGCGGTGTGGGCGCTCGCCGCCGTCCTGCTGCCGTGGCTCGTGCGCGGGCGCTCGCTCGCGCTCGACATCGTCCTCGCCGCCGCCTGGGCGGGTGCGCTGGGGGCGGCGACAGGCGCCGTGGCGCAGGGTCTCGGCGCCCCCGAGCCGCGCGGATTGGCCGCCGGAGCGGCGCTCGCGGGCGTGCTCGCGGTGCTGGTCGGACGTCGTGCTCCGGTGGAGCCTTGACGCGCGGCTGGATACTGTGCACCGGCAACATGGCCAGAGCACCCGGTAGCCGCGCATGAGCGTGCTGCGCAACCTCGAGTCCAAGCTCGCGGGCCTCGTCGAAGGCACGTTCTCGCGTGCCTTCAAGTCCGAGGTGCGGCCTGTCGAGATCGCGCGCAAGCTGGCGCGCGAGATGGACGAGCACCGGGTGCAGTCGCTGTCGCGCGTCTACGCGCCGAACGAGTACGCGGTCTGGCTCTCGCCCGAGGACCGCGCCCAGTTCGAAGGCTACGAGGACGAGCTCGCGAGCGAGCTCTCGGGCTTCCTGCTCGAGCACGCGCGGCGCGAGCGGATCGCGCTCGTGACGCAGCCGCAGATCGAGTTCCGCACCGACGAGAAGCTGCGGCTGGGCGAGTTCGGCATCCAGGCCCGGCTCGTGCGGCCGCCGGCCCACGAGACCGAGGCGCCGAGCCAGGGCGACGAGGGCCACACGATGGTCTACTCGGTCTCCGAGCGCGTCTCGGAGCCGCTGCGCGAGCCGGATCCGCGGCGCGGCAGCGCGCGGCTGCGCGTCGACGGCCGGACGCACGTCG
Source organism: uncultured Solirubrobacteraceae bacterium (assembly GCA_963736505.1). GTDB lineage: Bacteria > Actinomycetota > Thermoleophilia > Solirubrobacterales > Solirubrobacteraceae > Solirubrobacter. The sequence goes on along the minus strand of CAVTOZ010000007.1, from coordinate 153,575 downwards.
TCGGCCCGGCGGGAGCCGTGCTGGGCCGCTCGCGCGACTGCGACGTCGTGCTCGACGACCCGAACGTGTCGCGCCACCACGCCGAGGTGCGGCCCTCCGGCGGCTCGTGGATCGTCAACGACCTCGGCTCGACGAACGGCGTCAAGGTCAACGGCCGGCGCATCCGCGGACCGGAATCCCTCAAGCGCGGCGACGTGATCGAGATCGGCACGTCGAGCATCGCGTTCGATCTGGGGTAAGTGGGGGAATGGAGCTCGACCCGGTCGCCGTCGGCCTGAAGTTCGGCTTCCTCGCCGTCCTGTACCTGTTCCTGCTGTGGGTCGCGCGCTCGGCGCTGAAGGACCTGCGGCGCGGCAACGACGTCGATTACGACGGTCCGAGCGCGGACTACGAGGACGCCACCGGCCTGCACTCGGCGACGGGCGGCCTGTCGCGCGAGGGGGGCCTGCCGAAGCTGCGCGTGCAGACCGGGGCGGGTCTGCAGCCCGGGTCCGCATATGATCTCAGCGACGGCGCGCTGCTCGGTCGAGGAGAGCAGGCCGACATCCAGCTCGAGGATGGATTCGCTTCCTCACGGCATGCGCGGCTGGTCCCACAGGGGGATGTGATGGTGTTGGAGGATCTGGGCTCCACGAACGGCACCTACCTGAACGGCGAGCCGCTGCGCGGTCCTCAGCCCCTGCACGCGGGCGACCGCATCCGGATCGGCGACTCCGAGTTCAGCTTCGAGCGGTGATGCTGCGGATCTCCGAACAGTGGGCCGACTCCAACCTCGGCCTCCAGCGGCAGGGCAACGAGGACAACTTCTTCGTCCGCGCGCCGCTGTTCGTCGTCGCCGACGGCATGGGCGGCGCGCAGGCCGGCGAGGTCGCGTCCGAGATGGCGGTCGCCGCGTTCGACCGCGGGCTGCCGGACGGCGCGTCGGCGGCCGACGGGCTGACGGCGATCATCGAGGCGGCCAACGAGGCGATCCACGACGCGCTCGCGCACCGAGCACCAGCGCGCCGGCATGGGCACGACCGTGACGGCGGCGTACGTCGGCGAGGACACGGTCACCGTCGCCCACGTCGGCGACTCGCGCTGCTACCTGGTCCGCGACGGCGAGCTGCGGCGGCTGACCGAGGACCACTCGCTCGTCGGCGGAGCTCGTGCGGCGCGGCAAGCTGACCGAGGAGCAGGCCGAGACGCACCCGCAGCGCTCGGTGATCACGCGCGCCCTGGGCCCGGAGCCGAGCGTGCAGGTCGACGCCGAGGTCTACGACGCGCGCGCCGGCGACCTCTTCATGCTCTGCTCGGACGGCCTCACGTCGATGGTCCACGAGCCGAAGCTCAAGCCGCTGCTGGTCGGCGATCAGCGGCCGCTGGACCAGCTCGGCCCGGACCTGATCGCCGCCGCCAACTCGGCCGGCGGGCGCGACAACATCACCGTGATCCTGTTCCGGCTCGAAGACGTCGACGGCACCGGCGGCGGCGCGCCGGAGGCGGAGGCCGAGGCCCCGCTCGACGACGACACGCACGAGTACTCGACGTTCACCGGCGACGCGGTCACCGGGCCGCGCCAGGGCGTCACCCGGCCGGAGGGGCATGCGCCGTCGCGCGCCAGCGACTCGCAGGAGGCCGCCTACCGCGCGTCGGCGACCGTCGCGCTGGCCGCCGTGCGGCCGCGCGCGAAGCCGATCGAGGAGGCCCAGCCGCACGCGCCGCCCGGCGGCCGAACGCCGGGCAAGCGCCGGCGCCGGCGCCTGTTCTCGCCGGCCAAGATCCTCTTCTTCGGCGCCGTCGTCGGTGTGCTGATCGCCCTCTGGCTCGCCACCCGCGACATCTACTTCGTCGGCGTCGACGAGCAGCGCGGCAACGTCGTGACCGTCTACCGCGGGCTGCCGTACGACCTCCCGCTCGGCATCCGGCTCTACAGCCCGGTCGCGCATTCCGGTGTCACCCTGGATTCCGTGCCCCCCGCGCGCCGCACCACGTTCACCGATCACAAGCTCCGCCAGCGCGAGGACGCGGAGAGCCTCGTCGACGCGCTCGAGCAGGGCCGCCTTCAGTGAGCGCGCGCAATCGCGAGCTGCTGGCGCTGGTGCCCGCGTCGGCGCTGCTGACCGCCGGCTTCGCGGCGATCTTCATCCAGCGCTCGGACGTGCTGTCGAACGTCTCGCTGACCTACGGCGCGATCTTCCTCGGCCTGTGCTTCGCGGCGCACCTCGTGATCCGCTTCACGCTGCCGCACGCCGACCCGTACATGTTCCCGCTCGTCGCCGTGCTCGCGTGCTTCGGGCTCGTGGTCGTCTACCGGATCGACGACAAGCTGGCGCGCGAGCAGGCGCAGTGGTTCGTGATCGGGCTGATCCTGTTCGTGGTCACGATCGTGGCGCTGCGCGACTTCCGCGTGATCGAGCGCTACCGCTACACGATCGCGTTCGCCGGCCTGGCGCTGCTGCTGCTGCCGCGCGTGCCGGGGATCGGCCAGCAGGTCAACGGGGCGTACCTCGGCGTCAAGCTCGGGCCGATCACGTTCCAGCCCGCCGAGTTCGGCAAGATCGCGCTCGTCATCTTCCTGGCGGCGTACCTGCGTGACACGCGCCAGGTGCTCGTCCAGGGCTCGCGCCGCTTCCTCGGCATCACGATCCCGCCGCTGAAGCACTTCGGCCCGCTGCTGGTCGTCTGGGGCGCGGCGATGCTGATGCTGATCTTCATCCGCGACCTCGGCTCCTCGCTGATGTACTTCGGCGCCTTCCTCGCGCTCGTGTACATCGCGACGAACCGCTTCTCGTTCGTGTTCGTCGGGCTGCTGCTGTTCGGCGTCGGCGCCTGGTTCTTCGCCGGCCACATCGGCCACGTGCACTCGCGCGTGGAGACGTGGCTGAACCCGTTCGATCCCGCGCAGTACCACCGCACCGGCGGCTCCTACCAGATCGCCAACGGGATCTTCGCGCAGGCCGACGGCGGGTTGTTCGGCACCGGCCTCGGCGCCTCGCTGCTGACGACGCCGGGCGGCGCGCCGCTGATCCCCGCGCCGCAGACGGACATGATCTACGCCGTGATCGTCAACGAGCTCGGGCTCGTGGGCGCGTGCGGGCTGATCGGCGTCTACCTGATGTTCGCCGAGCGCGGCTTCAAGACGGCGATGCTGGCGGGCGACTCGTTCTCGAAGCTGCTCGCCGCCGGGCTGACGGCCGTGATGGCGCTGCAGGTGTTCGTGATCGTCGGCGGCGTGACGAGGGTGATCCCGCTGACCGGCGTGACGCTGCCGTTCGTCTCCTACGGCGGCTCGTCGATCCTGGCGAACTTCGTGCTGCTCGCGCTGCTGCTGCTGATCTCCGACCAGGCGCGCCGGCCGCGCGGCGTCGGCGCCACGCGGGGCCTGAAGTGAACCAGCCGATCGTCCGCCTCTTCGGCCTCGTCGTCGTCCTGTTCGCCGTGCTGATCGCGTTCACGTCGCGCTGGGCCGTGTTCGGCGCGCCGGCGCTGCGCCAGAACACGCTCAACTCGCGCGTCGTGATCGAGCAGCAGAAGATCAAGCGCGGCGTGATCCGGGCCGACGACGGCAAGGTGCTGGCCGGCAGCACGCGCCTGCCGGGCGACATCTTCGGCCGCCGCTACCCGACCGGGGACCTGTTCGGCCAGCCGGTCGGCTTCGACGACGTCAAGTTCGGGCGCGCCGGGCTGGAGCGCTACTACAACGACCAGCTGACCGGCGCCAAGAGCGAGTTCGCCGGCATCGTCGACTCGCTGACGAAGAAGGTCCAGGTCGGCGACGACCTCGACACGACGCTGGACCCGAAGGCCCAGCAGGCGGCCTATGACGCGCTGAACGGGCGCAAGGGCGCCGTCGTGGCGCTCGACGTCAAGACGGGCGCCGTGCGCGTGCTGGCCGGCAACCCGCCGTTCGACCCGGCCACGCCGAACAAGAACCAGTTCAACCCGGCGACCCAGGGCCTGTATCCGCCGGGCTCGACGTTCAAGACGGTCACCGCGACCGCGGCGCTCGACACGGGCCGCTACCAGCCCGGCTCGAAGGTCTCCGGCAAGAACAACAAGATCATCTCCGGCACCCCGCTCGGCAACTTCGGCGGCGAGGACTTCGGCGACGTCGATCTGACGTTCGCGCTCACGCACTCGATCAACACGGTCTGGGCCGAGGTCGGCGTCAAGCTCGGACGCTCGACGATGGCCGACTACATGCAGCGCTTCGGCTTCGGCGCCGACCCCCCGATGGACTACCCCGACGACCAGATGAACGCCTCGGGCTCCTACCGCCGGGGCAAGGTGATCAGCGAGAAGTCGCGCTTCGTCGACGTCGGGCGGACCGCGATCGGCCAGGCGCTGCTGCTCGTCACGCCGCTGCAGATGGCGACCGTCGCGCAGACGATCGGCAACGGCGGGCTGCGGATGGAGCCGCGCCTGGTCAAGCAGGTCGTCGACACCGACGGCCGCCCGGTCGAGGAGCCGCTGCCGAAGGTGGCGCGAGCGCGTGATGTCGACCGACACGGCCTCCAAGCTGACGGCGATGATGAAGCAGGTCGTCAAGGAGGGGACCGGCACCGCCGCCGCGCTCCAGGGCGTCGAGGTCGCGGGCAAGACCGGCACCGCCGAGCTGAACATCGCGCAGGGCATCAACGACCTGTGGTTCATCGGCTTCACGCCGAAGGTGGCCGTCGCCGTCGTGCTCGACCACCTGCAGGGCCAGGGCGGCACCGTCGCCGCGCCGGTCGCCAAGAAGGTGCTCCAGGCATTGGGGCAGTGAGCGTGCAGAGCATCGGGCGCGACACGATCGTGGATGGGCGCTACCGGGTCTTGAGCCGCCTCGGCGCGGGCGGCATGGCCGAGGTGTGGAGCGCCGAGGACTCCCAGCTCGGGCGCAGGGTGGCGCTGAAGCTGCTCGCCTCGCGCTTCGCGCAGAACGCCGACTTCCGCGAGCGCTTCCGCCGCGAGGCGTCGGCCGCCGCCGCGATGCAGCACCCGAACATCGTCTCGATCTACGACCGCGGCGAGTGGGAGGGCACGTCCTACATCGCGATGGAGCTCGTCGACGGGCATACGCTCAAGCAGCTGATCACCGACCGCGGGCCGGCCGGGCCGTCGGCCGCGATCGACCTGACGATCGAGATCCTCAAGGCGCTCCGCTACGCGCACAAGCGCGGGATCGTGCACCGCGACATCAAGCCGCAGAACGTGCTGCTCGACGCCGAGGGCGGCCTCAAGGTGGCCGACTTCGGCATCGCCCGCGCGGGCGCCTCGGAGATGACCGAGACGGGCGCGATCGTCGGCACGGTCCAGTACATCTCGCCCGAGCAGGCGCAGGGCCAGCCCGTGTCGCCGCGCTCGGACCTGTACTCCGTCGGCGTCGTGCTCTACGAGCTGCTGACCGGCCGCGTGCCGTTCGACGGCGAGGCGCCGGTGTCGGTCGCGCTCAAGCAGGTCTCCGAGCCGCCGGTCCCGCCGTCGCAGCTGCGGCCGGGCATCCCGCCGGCGCTCGAGCACGTCGTGATGCGCGCGCTGGAGAAGGACCCGGCGCGCCGCTACGGGAGCGCCGACGAGTTCATCGCCGCGCTCGAGCAGGCGCGCCGCGCGCCGACGCGCCAGGTCGTGCTGGAGCCGACGCCCGGCGAGCCGTGGGCGCCCGTCGAGGAGCGCGGCTCGCGCTGGTGGGTGTGGCTGCTCGTGCTGCTCGTGCTCGCGGCGGCCGGCTTCGGCGCCTGGTACCTGCTCGCCGGCGACCGCGTCGAGGTCCCGTCGGTCAAGGGCCAGACGTTCAGCTCCGCGGCGCAGGAGCTGCACTCCCGCGGCCTGGAGGTGACGCCGGTCAATGAGGTCTCCGACACGGTCGACCGCGGCAAGGTGATCTCGCAGGACCCGGGCGCGGGCTCGAAGGTCAAGAAGGGCTCGACCGTGACCGTGCAGGTCTCGGCCGGCAAGGGCACGGCCGCGGTGCCGCCCGTCGAGGGCAGCACGGAGGCCGAGGCGAAGTCCGCCGTGAGCGCGGCCGGCCTGAATCCGAAGGTCACCACGGCGTACTCCGACACCGTCCCGAAGGGCAAGGTGATCTCCTCCAGCCCCGCCGAGGGGCAGCAGATCACCAAGGGCCGCACGGTCACCCTGACGGTCTCGCGCGGCAAGCAGGGCATCACGGTGCCGAAGCTCACCGGGCTCTCGCTCGACGACGCCCAGGGCCAGCTGTCCGACCTCGGGCTGACGGCGAACGTGACCGAGAAGGAGTCCTCGGGCGACCCCGGCAAGGTGCTGGCGCAGGATCCGGCGCCGGGCACGGTCGTCGACAAGGGCGCCGGCGTGAGCCTGACGGTCTCCAAGGAACGGCCGGCGGTGCCGGACGTGACGACCGGCAACCCCGCCGTCGCCGACGCCCAGAAGAAGCTCGAGGACGCGGGCTACAAGGTGCAGGTGCGCGACGACCCGTCCGCGCCGCCGGAGCTTGCGGGCAAGGTCACCGGCCAGGACCCCGCGCCCGGCGAGCATCGCTCGACCGGCGCCACCGTCACGCTGCGCGTCGGCCCCGCGGGCCCGCCGACCCCGACCCCCACCCCGACCCCTACCGCGTGAAAATGCCCATCGGGTCGATTGTGCCAGCGGCGGCGTCACGCGCACGCGGAGCAGGCCCGTGAGGGTCGCGGTCCTGGCCGGAGGGCGGTCCTCCGAGCACGACGTCTCGCTCAGCTCGGCCGCGGCCGTGCGGGCCGGCATCGCCGCGGCGGGCCATGAGGTCGTGCCGGTGACGATCGAGCGCTCCGGCGCGTGGACGCACGCCGGCGAGACGCTCACGTTCGCGCCCGGCGGCGGCCTGCTCGGCGGCGACGTCGTGTTCGCGGCGCTGCACGGGCCGTTCGGCGAGGACGGCACGGTTCAGGGGCTGCTCGAGCTGCTCGACGTGCCCTACGTCGGCGCCGGCGTGCTCGCCTCGTCGCTGTGCATGGACAAGATCGTGTTCAAGGAGGTGCTGGCCGCCGCCGGCGTGCCGCAGGTCGACTCCGCCGCCGTGCGCGAGCCGCGCTGGCGCGCCGAGCCGGAGGCGGTGCTGCGCGAGCTGGCCGTGCTCGGCACGCCCGTGTTCGTCAAGCCGGCGCGGCTGGGCTCCTCGGTCGGCATCGCCAAGGTGTGGTCGGAGGCGGGCATGGGCGAGGCGCTCGACGGCGCGTTCGCGCACGACTCGCTGGCGATCGTCGAGGCGTTCTCCTCGGGCCTGGAGGTCGAGTGCTCGGTGCTCGGCAACGGCACGCCGGAGGCGTCGGTGCCCGGCGAGATCGTGCTCGAGGGCGCCGACTGGTACGACTACGAGGCCAAGTACACCGACGGCGCGATGTCGCTGCAGGTCCCGGCGCGGCTGCCGGACGCGGTGCTGGAGGAGGTCCGCCGGCTCGCCGTCGACACGTTCCTGCGCGTCGGCTGCGCCGGCCTGGCCCGCGTGGACTTCTTCGTCGAGGGCGACCGCGTGCTCGTCAACGAGCTCAACACGATGCCGGGCTTCACGGCCACGAGCGTGTTCCCGAAGCTGTGGGAGGCGTCCGGGCTGCCGTTCCCGGCGCTCTGCGACCGCCTGCTCGGTCTCGCGCTCGAGCGCCACGAGACAGAGCGCCGCGGGCACGACTTCTAGGCCGCCTTCTCCTCGAACAGGCGGATCTCCGCGATCTCGGCGCGCTCGGAGTCCGGCGCGAGCTTGGTGATCCAGACCAGGTAGTAGCGGTACGCCTTGCCGCCGGTGTCGAGCTTGAAGCGCTTGTCGGAGCTGTTGACGGTCCCGCCGCCGACCTTCGTCCAGCCGTCCGGGACGGAATCCGGCACCGGCCCGGGCGGGGCGGCGTAGATCGTCGCCTTGAACCCGGGCGACGGCGTCTGCACCTGCAGCTGGACCGCCACGACCTGCGGCTTCGCGTCGACGTAGATGCCGACGCCGGACTTGCCCGCGCCGTCGATCCCGTCCTGATAGCTCTCCGTCGTCCACGTCGTGCCGGGATCGCGGTCCACGACGCGCGACGCCTGGGCGTCGTGCTCGCCGTCGCCCCCGAACGGGTCGAAGGCGTGCGCCGAGCGCGACGGGACGGAGACGACCTTCGTGCCCGGCGGCGGGGCGCTGACACGGCCGGTGCCGGAGCCCTTGGTCGTGTGCCGCGCGGCCTCGTGGCCGGCCAGCAGGATGATCGCCACCGCCACGGCGGCCAGCGCGAGCACGGCCACCACCGGGATCGAGTGGCGCATGCGGAACGGCAGCCGCCGCCGCGCGCGGGCCGGCAGCGTGCGGATCACGGCGGTCGCCTCGCCGGTCGAGGTGCCGTGGCGGGCGGCCTCGATCGCGAGCGTCTCCTCGAGGTCGGCGATCAGCGCCGGCACGTCGAGGTAGCGGTGCTCGAGGTCCTTGTCGGTCATGCGGTCGAGCACGGCCGCGAGCGTCGCCGAGACCTCCGGGCGGCGGACCTGGATGTCGGGCAGGTCCTCGCGCACGTGCTTCATCGCGACCGCGATCTGGTTCTCGCCGCCGAACGGGACCTCGCCGGTCAGCATCTCGTACAGCACGATCCCGAGCGAGTAGATGTCCGACTGGCCGTTGACGTCGTGGCCGAGCGCCTGCTCGGGCGATACGTAGTCGGTCGTGCCCAGCACGCGGCCGTCGGCGGTCAGCCCGTCGTCCTTCAGCGACCGCGCGATGCCGAAGTCGGTGACCTTGGCCGAGCCCTCCTCGTCGAGCAGCACGTTCTGCGGCTTGACGTCGCGGTGGACGATGCCGTGGCCGTGCGCGCAGCCGAGCGCGCGCGCGATCTCGATCGCGTACGCGAGCGCCTCGTCGACCGGCAGGCGACCGAGCTCGCGGATCCGGTCCTTGAGCGTCTCGCCCTCGACGTACTCGAAGACGATGTACGGGCGGCCGCTCGTCCTCGCCCGCGTCGATCACGCCGACGATGTGCGGGTGCGAGAGCTGGGCGACCGCGCGCGCCTCGCGCCGGAAGCGCTCCAGCTGGTCGGAGTCGGCCGACATCTCGCGGTGCAGGAGCTTGATCGCCACCTGCCGCTCGAGGTTGACGTCGAAGGCGCGATAGACCGTCGACATCCCGCCGGCGCCGATCTGGGCGTCGAGCCGGTAGCGGCCGCTGAGCTGCATGCCCACGAGGGTGCTCATGTACGCGCTCGTATTGTGGCTGATGTCGGGAGTGCCTCGGTGACGATCTTCACGGATCCCTACCGAGGCTCAATTCGCCGACCGGGGCCCTGCGTCCTTCGTCAGGGGTTCACGGAACGTCCCGACCACGTCCGCCACTCCGAGCCACCGCCCTGCTCTGCGATCGGCTTCTCCTCGGGCGGCGCCGCGGGCTCCGGCGTCTCGACCCCGGCGGCCTCCTCGGCCGTGGGGTCGGCTTCGGCGATCGTGTCGACGAGGTCGGCGTCGGCCTGCTCGGCGCCTTCGGACTCGCCCTCGCCGGCCTCGTCGAGCGGGCGCTCGGACTCCGGCGCGAGCGCGCCCGGCTCGGCGGCCGCGGCGTAATCGGGCGCGGGACCGCCGATGTTGGCGGCCTCGGCGGCGGCGGCCGCCTCCTCGGCGGCCTCGTCGATCGCCGGCGGGTCGACCGGATCGGGCGCCGGGACCGCGGTCGCGGTGTTCGAGACCGGGCCGCCGACGTCGTAGTTCGACGGCGCAGGGGGCGGCGGAGGCGGTGGTGGGGCGAAGTCCTCCGAGTGGCCCGGCAGCAGCGCGAGCACCTTGTCGCGCTTGAGCAGCAGGCCGGCCGCGGCGGCGGCGATCACGCCGCCGAGCAGGAGCTTGCGCCCGCGCTTGCGCGGCTTGGGCTTCTCCGGGACGAGATGATCACGGGCGACGGACAGCGCGGCCTTGGCGATCAGCGCGTTGCGGGCCTTCTTGGTGAGCTTCGACACGAGGCGCCTCCTTCGGGGAACGGACTGAAACCGTACCCGTCTGGCGGCGCCTGTATCGAGAAGTCGCTAGCTGCGCGCCGGGACGGGCAGATCGACCGGGGCGGCGGCGGCGGCGCGGTTCTCCGCACGCACGGCGTGCCAGATCTCCTCGCGGTAGACCGGGACCGAGCGCGGAGCCTCGATGCCGACGCGGACGGTGTTGCCGACGATCTCCATGACGTGGACGACGACGTCGTCGCCCACCATGAGCTTCTCGCCGGCGCGGCGGGTGATGATCAGCATGGCGGTTCCTCCTTGGATCCGCTGCGGGGGGGAAAGTGTCTTAGGTCTTACGCGGCCTGGACGGCCACTTCGGGGAACAGCGCGGCGCGCACGGGATGCGCGACGGAGTTGATCACCTGGTGGCCACGGCCGTTCGCCATCACTATCGGCGCGTGCAGGTTCGCACTGAAGTCCGAGAGCTCGGAGCCGGCGCGGACGACGACCCACACCTCGGCGGAGTCGGAGCCGACGCGGGCGTGGTCCTCGTCGGACAGCTCGACCGCGTAGTCGGCGAAGAAGTGCCACGGGTTCGCGATCGGCAGCGCCAGCGACGGGTCGTCGATGCAGTGCAGCCAGTGGAAGGGGGACTCGGCGTCCGGCGTGTGGATCGTGTAACGGCGGCCGCCGAGACCGACGAGGCCCGTCGGGAACTCGATCACGGCATCCGCCGCGATCTCGAGCGGACCGAAGCGGGAGGACTCGATGGTGAGGGTGGTCATGGGTCTCCGGGGGTGCGGATCGGGGGTCCTGCTAGCGCAGGAAGTCCATGAGCGAGCTCTGCACGATGTTCGCGCCGGCCTTGAGTGCGGCCTGGTAGGCGACGGACTGCGAGTTGAAGTCGATCATGGTCTTCGTGAAGTCGGCGTCTTCCGTGTCCGAGAGCTGCTGTGTCAGCGCTCCTTGGATCTGGTCGATACGCGACGACGCCGCATCCAGGCGGTTCGTGCGCGCACCGTTGCGCGAGCGAGCCGTGAGGAGCGTGTCGAGGTTCTTGTCGGCTAGACCGATGTCGGCCTTGAGCGCGGTGCCGTCATTGGCACGCAGGTGGTCGGCGACGCCGCGCAGGACATCGAGCAGCTTGCCGTCGCCGGAGCCCGGGCCGTCGCCGAGGACCTCGTGCGCGGTCGTGTTGATCGACATCGTCACGCCGGGGCCGATCTCGCGCAGCACACCTGGGACGGCCGGGTCCAAGCCGGCGTCGTTGCCCTTGTACGTGTCGTCGGTGCCCTGTGCGTAGGGCGCGACGTCGGTCGCCGTGCCGGCCATCAGGAAGCTGCCGTTGTACGTGGCGTTCGCGGTTTCCTTGAGGCCGTTGATGATCTGGTCGATCTGCTGCGCGATCGCGTTGCGCGAGGTGGGATCGGACGTGTCGGTCGCGCCCTGGATGATCAGGTCGTGCGCGACCTTGAGGTAGTCGTTCATGCCCGACAGCGCGGTCTCGGTCGCGTCCTGCCAACCCTTGGCGTCGTCGATGTTCGACTGATACTGGGTATTGCCGTCCATCGCCTGGCGCAGGCCCATGGCGCGCGCCGTGTTGAACGGATCGTCCGACGGGCGCGTGATCTCCTTGCCCGACGCGGCCTTGGCCTGCGTGCGGGCAAGCTTGTTCGAGAGCGAGTTCAGGTCCGACAGCACGTTGCGCTGGACCATCGAGGTGGTGATGCGGCTGTTCATGGCTAGAGCCCCCATGCTCCGCGTGCGCTACGCGCCCGGTCGTGAGTTGTCGACCCGGTCGGCATCAGAGTCCCACCCTGCCGGTGCGATTGATCAGCACGTCGATCATGTCGTCCATCGTCGACATCGCTCGCGACGACGCCTGGTAGGCGCGCTGGAAGCGGATCATGTTCGACATCTCCTCGTCCATCGAGACGCCCGAGACGCTGGAGCGGCGGTCCTCGACGGAGTCGGTCAGCACCTGCGCGTTGGCCTGCTGGCGGTCGGCTTCGTTGACGTTGGAGCCGACCTTCGCGATGAAGGCCTTGTAGGCGCCGTCGATCGACGCGTCGCCGCGCAGCTGGGAGACCGCGAGCGCGATGTCGTTGGACCCGGAGGCGCCGGTGCCGGCGACCACCGAGCTGGGGTCGGTCGTCAGGGCCGGGTCGACCTGCAGCGTGCCGCCGGACGGGGTGCCGGTCGTGAAGAAGCTGCCGCCGTAGGCGGCGTTGACCTTGCTCGCGATCGAGTCGGTGAGCGAGTCGATCGTGTTCAGGTAGCCGTCGATCGTGCCGCCGGGCGTCTTGGCGATGCTCAGCAGGCCGCCCATCTGGCCGCCGGGCGTCCAGTTGTCGCCGGCCGGCGGGCCGCCCCACGTGGCCGCCATGTCGGACACGATCGGGTACGTGGTGCCGGTCACCTTGTCGACGAACGAGACGTTCTGCGAGCCGCCGTCGAGCTGCTCGACGGAGATCTGGCCGAAGCCCGACAGCTGGTCGAGCAGCTGGTCGCGCCGATCCATCAGGTCGTTGGGCGTGTCGCCCGCCGTCTGGAAGTGCGAGATCGTCGTGTTGAGGTCGGCGAGCTCGGTCGCGATCTGGGCGATCTGGCCGCCCTGATCGGTGCCGCTGGCCGGCCGCGAGATGTCGTCGTACTGCGCCTGGGCGACGTTCTGGGCCGCCGTCATCTGCGAGCGCACGCTGGCGATCGAGTCGCCGAGCGACTGGCCCTGCTCGACGAGCGCCTGCTTGGCGGCCGGGTCGGCCGCGGACTTCGACAGGTTCGACCACGCGTCCCAGAACTTCGACAGCTGCTTGTTGAGGCCGTCGTCGCCGGGCTCGGCGAGCGACAGCTCGGCGGAGTCGAGGCCGCTGGCGCGCGCCGTCTGCTCCTGCAGGTTCGTGTTCTGGCCGCGGTACTGGAGATCGAGGAACTGGTCGCGGACGCGGCGGTAGCTCTGCACGTCCACGCCGGAGCCGAGGTGGGCGCCCGAGCCGCTCGCCGTGCTGCCGGCCGCGATCTGCAGCGCGGGCGAGGCGGCCAGCGTGGCCTCCTGGCGCGAGTAGCCGGCGGTCGACGCGTTGGCGATGTTGTGGCTGGTGGTGTCGAGCATCCGCTGCTGGGCCATCAGGCCGCGCAGGGACGTCTGGAGTCCGTAGAAGGAAGAGATCGGCATCGTGTCTTGGGGCTATGCCTGGAGGTCGAGTGCGCGATGGGCGGGGGGAGCGGTGCCGTTGTCGCCCGGGGGGCGATAGCCGGCTTCCGGCTCCTGGCCGAGGACGCGGGTCAGGTGGGCGAGGAAGGTGAGCTCCTGACGCATCAGCGCCCGGTTGATGCCGTGCTCGCGTGCGATCTCGGCGAGCAGGCCGCGGAGCTCGGCGGAGCGCTGCATCGCGGAGCGGCCGGCCTCGGGGGTGACGAGCACGCACAGGCGCTCGAGCGTGACCTGCGTGGGCGGCACGCCGAGGGCGGTGCCGGCGCGCTGGAGCAGGCCCGTGCGGGCCGTCTCGAGCTTCGCGCGGCTGACCATCTCCGACTGGACGTCGGCGAGCCGTGCGAGCACGGCCTCGACGTCGCGGGCGCGGATCGCCTTGCCCTGCGAGAGCACGAAGCCCAGCAGGCGGCGGGCCGAGTCGATCTGCTGGTCGAGGTGGACGAGCAGCTCGGCTTCGAGGACGGTGCTCACGCCTTGATCTCCTTGTAGAGCTGCTGCGCAAGTCCGAGCCCGCCCGCGCCGGTGATGGCGCTGGAGAGCGAGGTCTGCATGGTCTCGGCGTACGGGCCCTGCGACAGCGGTCCGCTGTCGCCCGCCATCGACTTGACGAGCTGCTCGACGAGCATCTGCTCGAAGCCGAGCGCGGCCTTGTAGGCCTGCTTGTCGGAGGCGCTGCCGGTGCGGACGGCGGCGGGGAGCGCCGAGTCGGCGACCGTGGGAAGGCCGGAGATCGTCATCGCTTGACCCCGTTGGCGATCTCCATCATGGTGTCGGCCGTCTGGATCGCCTTCGAGGTGAGCTGGTAGGTGCGCTGCGCGTCCATCATGTCGACCATGGACTGCGCCATGTCGGTGTTGGAGGCCTCGAGCGTGCCCTGACTGATCGCGCTGGTGGCCGGCGCGTTGCGGGCGGGCCCGGACGCGGCGGTGGTCACGAACGCGTTGTCGCCGGAGGCGAGCAGGCCCTGCGTCGAGCGCACGGTGACGAGCTGGAGCTTGCCGATGCTCTTGCCGCCGGCGGTGACGTTGCCGTCGCGGGTGATCGAGATCTGGTCCTCGGTGACGCCGGCCGGGATCGTGATCGCGGGCTGGATCAGCGCGCCGGTCGAGCTGGTCAGGCGGCCGTTGCCGTCGATCTGCAGCCCGCCGTCGCGCGTCAGCGCCTGGCGGCCGTCGTTGAGACGGACCTTGAGGAAGCCGTCGCCTTCGATCCCGACGTCGAGCGGACGTCCGGTCTGGCGCAGCGAGCCCTGCTCGAAGCCGCGCCCGGCGTTGACGGCCGCGGAGCCGGTGCCGCGCAGCACGCCGGCCGCGGCGGGGCGGCCGCCCTGCTCGTACAGCAGGTCCTTGAAGCCCACGCGGACGTGCTTGTAGCCCGTGGTGTTGGCGTTCGCGAGGTCGTTGGCGACGCCATCCAGCTTCTGCTGCATGGCGGCCATACCTGCCGCTGCGGTTCGGAGTCCTTCGAGCATGCTGTCCTGTGGATCGACGGTTGCGGCTGAGACTTGAGCTAGCCGTTGACCTTGCCGACTTCGCTGGTCGCCTTGCCGAGCGACGCGTCGATGGTCTGGATGACCTTCTGGCCCGACTCGTAGGCGCGCATCGAGGCGATCATGTCGACCATCGCGGTGGTCGGATCGGCGCCGGAGCCCTCCAGCGCGCCGGAGCGCACCTGGCCCGCGATCTGGCCGGCGGGGCGGCCCGGGGTCCCGGTCACGAGGTTGTCGCCGCCCTTCTTGGGGTTGGTCAGCAACACGACGTTGAGGCTGCGCGGGTCGACCTTGCCGTCGGCGCCGAGCGTCAGCGGGCGGCCGTTGCGGCCGAGCACGCGATCGCCGGAGGACGTGACGAGCTGGCCCTGCGCGTTGGAGCTGAACTGGCCGTTGCGCGTGTACTGCGTGCCCTTGGCGGTCTGCAGCGCGAAGAAGCCGTCGCCGACGACGGCGAAGTCCAGCGGCTCGCCCGTGTCCTTGACGGGCTGGGCGGTGAAGTCGGTGACCTCGCCCGTGACCTCGACGGAGGTCGACTGGGAGCCGATCGACTGGCCGTTCGTCGAGTTGCCGAGCAGCAGCGAGCCGAACGACTGCTGCGTCGTGCGGTCGGCCTTGTAGCCGGGCGTCGACGCGTTGGAGAGATCATTGGCGATCTGGTTCTGGCGCACCTGCTCGGCGAGCATGCCGGAGGCGGCGAGGTAGAGCCCGCGGTCCATATGCGTTGGTCATCGGCGCCGGGCGCGGCATCCTGAAGGAATGGAATCGATCGCCGTCGCCGCCGCCCTGTTGCGCGAGCAGCTTCCGGACGTCACGTTGCGGGCCGGATCGACCGTGATGGCGCGCGTCGCGTCCACCCATCAGGGGCACGCCGTGCTCGTTCTGGCCGGGATCCCGCTGACCGCGAAGGTCCCGCCCGAGGTCGAGAACGGCGCGACCTTGCGGCTGAAGGTGCGCGAGGTCACGCCGGAGCGCGTGACGCTGCAGCTGGATCCGCAGCAGCCGCCGGTCGTCGTGGCGCCACACGGCCCCGGCCAGCCGCCGCCGCCCGCCAAGGTCACCGTCGAGGAGCCGCCGCAGCACGGCCGCGGCGCGGACGGCCTGCCGGCCGACATCGTCTCGCTCGCGTTCCACTCGCCGACGCTGGGCCGGATCGACCTGCGCCTGGAGCTGCGCGGAGAGCATCTGCTGACGGAGGTGACGACCGCCGCGGGCCCCGCTCTGGACGTCGCGGAGGGCTCCAGTGAGCGCCTACGCGCCAACTTGACGGCCGTCGGACTCGACCCGACGGTCCGTGTCAATGCCCGCCGCGAGCCGTTCGACGTCTATGTCCGATAAGGAGGTCGTCGCTGCGCTGAAGTACACCGGCGACGGAGCGCCGCAGGTCGTGGCCGCCGGGCGCGGACATGTCGCCGCCACGATTCTCGGGCGCGCACGTGAGGCCGGAGTGCCGGTCCACCGCGATCCCGAGCTCGCCACCGCGCTCGCCCAGCTGGCGCTCGGGCAGCAGGTTCCACAGGCGATGTGGACGGCGGTCGCGGAGGTGCTGGCGTGGGCATATGGACTCCAGAAAACGGTCCCTACCCCAAATGGGTGATGAAGGACATCGGGTCAGCACCCGATACAGGCTTCGTCCGTCAGCTGTCCCCCCCTCAGGAGCAACACCCCCGCATGAAGCCCTCCACGTCCACCAGCCGCCGCCGCGTCAGCGCGGAGGATGCGCTCGCCCTCTGGCGCGAGTACAAGGCCACCGGTGATCTCCAGGTGCGCAACCGCCTGGTCATGACCTACGCGCCGCTCGTCAAGTACATCGTGTTCAAGAAGGTCCGCGAGCTGCCGGCGCGCTGTGAGGTCGAGGACTTCATCTCGTGCGGCCTGGAGGCGCTGATCGCCTCGATCGACCGCTACGACCCGGAGAAGGGCGCCACGCTCGAGCAGTTCGCGTGGACCCGCATCCACGGCGCCGTCCTCGACGAGCTCCGCCGTCAGGACTGGGCCCCGCGCTCGCTGCGCCGCTGGGAGCGCGACATCGCCAAGGCGCGCGATCAGTTCACCACCCTTCACGGCCGCCGCCCGACGCGCGCCGAGCTCGCCGACACGCTGTCGATCAGCGTCGAGGATCTCCGCAAGCGCGAGGACGACATCGCCGTCTCCGACGTCACGTCGCTCAACACGCTCGTGATCTCCGACGACGAGACCACGGTCGAGCGCATCGACACGCTCGCCGACGGCGACTCGCGCCTCGATCCGGAGAACGCGGCCGCCACCACCGAGGCCAAGGCGAAGTTCCGCCGCGCGTTCGACACGCTGCCCCAGCGTGAGCGCGAGGTCGCGGTCCTGCTGTACGTCAAGAACCTCACGCTGCGCGAGATCGGCGAGATCCTCGGCGTCTCCGAGAGCCGCATCTGCCAGATCCACTCGCAGCTGAAGCGCACGCTCAAGCAGCAGCTGATCGACGACTCCGTCCTCTTCTCCGCGGTCGGCTAAAGCTTCGCTCCCCTCGGTCGATGACCGAGGGTGAGATGAGTCTCGAGATCGGTCGCTTCAACCCTTCGCAGCACACACCGCCGGCGGTTCAGCCGCGGCCGGTCGCCGCCGCCCCTGTGGCGGGCGCCCAGCCGTCCGGCTTCGACACCGTCCTCGGTGACGTCCCGCCTGCGCCGACGAAAGAGGTCCGGGCACAGGTGGATCGCGCCGCCGAGATCGCGGCGGACATGGCCGACCGCAATCGCGAGCTGCACTTCTCCAAGGACGAGGACACCGGTCGTCTAGTCATCCAGGTGCGCGACCTCGACGGCAACGTCATCCGCACCATCCCGCCGTCGCATGCACTCCAGGTCATGTCCGGATCGGCGCTGTAAGGAGGCGCGATGTCATCTCTTGCACTATCCGGACTCGCTTCAGGGGTCGACACCAGCGGGATCATCGATCAGCTGATGGCGATCGAGCGCCAGAAGGTCACGCGCATCAACAACAACTCGACGAGCGTGACGGCGCATCAGACCGCGCTGAAGGCCGTCGCGGACAAGCTCAACGCGCTGCAGAGCGCGGCGGCCGCGCTCAACGACCCCGCGACGTGGAAGACGACCCAGTCCAGCACGTCGTCGGACACCTCCAAGGTCGCCGTCGCGCAGCTCGACGGCGCCGGCATCGGCGGTCACACGATCTCCGTCGACCGGCTCGCCTCGTCGGCCCAGCACGGCTTCGCCTACGCCGCGAGCGGCGCCGCCGGCACGTTCACGATCTCGTCCGGCGCCAGCACGGCGACGATCAGCGTCGGGGCCAACGCGACCGCCAAGGACATCGCGACCGCGATCAACTCGAGCACGACCGCGCCCGTCTATGCCGCGGTCGTCAAGGACGACGACGGCACCGACCGCATCGTCATGTCCTCGCGCAAGACCGGCGCCTCCAACGACTTCGCGCTCGACACGACCGCCCTGGCGGGCGGCACGCTCAGCGAGGACAGCACCTACCAGCGCATCGGCCCGGTGCTCAACGCGGCGTACCACGTCGACGGAGCGGTCGCCGCGCGATCGTCTGAGACGAACTCGCTCGAGAACGCGATCCCGGGCCTGCGCCTGTCGCTGACCGGCGTCACGACGAGCCCGGTCACGATCTCGACCAACGACCCGAAGATCGACAAGGCCGCGATCTCGACCAAGGCCAAGGCCTTCGTCGACGCCTACAACGCCGTCGTCGACCTCACGCGCACGGACATCGCCGAGAAGAGCCCCGTCGTCAAGTCGAGCACCACCGACTACCAGACCGGCACGCTGTTCGGCGATCTCGGCCTGGACTCGATGCTGTCGTCGCTGAAGAACACGATGACGCAGACGGTCGCGAACATCGGCGGCCTCAAGAGCCTCGCCGACGTCGGCATCGCGCTGCCCAAGTCCGACGGCATCGTCAGCGACGACGCCAAGGCCGGCAAGCTGGTGTTCGACCCCGCGGCGCTCGACACCGCGATCGAGAAGGACCCGACCTCGGTCCAGCAGCTGTTCAACGGCGTCGGCGCCCGCAAGGGCTTCAGCCTGCTCGTCGGCGACTTCGTGAAAGCGCAGACCGGCCTCAGCGGCATGCTCACGAGCCGCATGAAGAGCGACTCGTCTTCGCTGACCGATCTCGCCAACCAGGTCACCGCGACCAACCAGCGTCTCGACCAGACCCAGGCGCGCCTGAAGGCGCAGTTCGCGGCGATGGAGACGGCGCTGAACAACGCGCAGTCGCAGCAGGCCTGGCTCACCGGCCAGATCGCCAGCCTCGGCTAGCGCCGGGGCTCAAGCGCCGGCGCGCCGCGCCGACTATCCGGTCGAACGATCTCCGTCTCCGCCCCTCGAACAGGAGAACTCCTTGGCCACCTTCACCGGCAACCACACGACCGCGTACAAGCAGCAGGCCGTCCTTACCGCGCCCCCCGGGCGCCTCGTGGTCATGCTCTACGACGGTTGCCTGCGGTTCCTATTCCAGTCCGCGCACGCGATGCGCGAGGGCGACCGCTCGACCTCGCTGGCGCGCATGCGCCGCGCCGAGGCGATCATCGACGAGCTGACCGTCACGCTCGACCACGAGCGCGGCGGCGTCATCGCGAGCCGGATGATGGGGATCTACACCTTCTGCCGCCGCCACCTGCTCGAGGCCTGGCGCGAGTCGGATCCCGAGAAGATCGACCAGGTCTCCTCGATGCTCGGCGAGCTGCGCGAGGCGTGGGCCGAGATCGAAGGGTCCTGATGGACCCCTGGGGCGAGCTCGTCGCCCTGGCCGAGCGCGAGCACGAGCTCGCGCAGTCCGGCCGCTGGGACGAGCTGGCCGAGCTGTCGACCGAGCGCCTGCGGCGCTCGCAGGCGCTGGGCCAGGCGCCGGCGTCGGCCCGGCCTTCGCTGGAGCGCCTCGGGGAGCTCGAGGCGCAGATCCGCTCCTTGCTCGCCATCGCGCACGCGTTCGCGTCGCTCGAGCTGGGCGAGATCCGCCGCGGCCGCACCGCGCTGCGCGGCTACGCCGCCTCGCTCGCGCCCGCGCCCTCGCGCGTGGACAGCCTCCGTTAGTTCGCGTACATCGGCTCAAGTCCGTTCGCGGAGCGCCGATGAACGGAATGCGTCCAGGGATGGAATCGCGTCGGTCCACGGAAGGACCACCCCCTCTTCCTTCAGGAGATCCCGTCCCCGTGCTGTTTGACACCACGCAACTTGCGCTTCAGCGCGCCATCTCAGGCGCGTCCACTCGCCAGTCGGCGCTGGCGGCCAACATCGCCAACGCCGACACGCCGGGCTACCGCCGCGTCGATGTCGACTTCCACGGCGCGCTCGCCGCCGCGATGGGCTCCTCTGACAAGCGCTCCGCGCTCGAGACCACCGGCTTCACGCCCACGGTCGACAAGTCGGCCGGCGCCGTGCGCGCCGACGGCTCGACGGTCGACATCGACTCCGAGTCGGCCAAGATGGCGGCCAACGCGCTCGACCAGCAGGCGGCCGTCTCGGTCGCCCAGGCGCGCATCCACATCCTCGAGTCCGCGATCGGCGGTAAGTGATGAGCATGTTCGGCGGCCTCGAGATCTCCGCCAGCGGGCTCACGGCCCAGCGGCTGCGGATGGATGTCACGGCCGAGAACCTCGCCAACGCGCAGACCACCAAGGGCGCCGACGGCCAGCCGTACCGCCGCAAGGAGGTCGTGCTGCAGGAGATCCCGCAGTCCGGCGCCTTCGGCGCGCAGCTGAGCGCCGCCATGGGCTCCGGCTCCAAGGGCGTCGCCGGCGGCGTCGAGGTCGCGAAGATCGCCAGCGACCCGACCAAGGGCAAGCTGGTCTACGACCCGAGCCATCCCGACGCGAACGCCCAGGGCTACGTCGAGATGCCGAACGTCGACACGGTCACCGAGATGGTCGACCTGATCGATTCCTCGCGCGCGTATGACGCCAACGTCACCGCGATGCAGGCGTCCAAGCAGATGTTCTCCAAGACCCTCGACCTCCTGCGCTGATGACGACGATCGATCCCTCCTTCTCGATCGGCGGCCCGGAGTGGCAGGTCGGCTCCGTCGACTCGACGCCGGCCCCGACCGGCGGCAGCGGCTTCGGCGCCATGCTCGGCCAGTCGATCAAGTCGCTCCAGGCGTCGCAGGACGAGGCCTCCCAGATGTCGACCGACCTCGCCACCGGCAAGGCCACGGACCCGACCGCGGTCGTGATGTCCGTCGAGCGCGCGCAGCTTGCGATGCAGCTCGCCAGCCAGATCCGGACCAAGGCCGTCGAATCCGTCCAGACGATCTTCCAGACCCAGGTGTGAGCTGAGCGATGCCGCCCTTCGTCACGAACCTCATGGCCCTGCCGGCCCGCACCAAGGGTGTGCTGGCCGTCTCCGCCGTCACGATCCTCGCGATCGTCTTCTTCATGCTCAAGATGGCCACCGCGCCGTCGTTCGTGCTCATGACCAGCGGGCTCGACCCGGCCCAGACCGGCAAGATCACCGCCGCGCTGGACGCGCAGGGCATCACCTACGAGCTGCGCAACAACGGCACCGCGCTCGCGGTCAACAAGTCGCAGACGTCCCAGGCGCGGATCGCGCTGGCGTCCAGCGGCGTGAGCGTCAACTCCTCGAGCACGCAGGAGGGCTACTCGCTGCTCGACAAGACCAAGCTCGGCAGCTCCCAGTTCCAGCAGCAGGTCACCTACCAGCGCGCGCTGGAGGGCGAGATCGCCGGCATGATCAACGGCGTCGAGGGCGTCAGCGGCGCCAACGTGCAGCTCGTGCTGCCGCAGGACACGCTGTTCGCGTCCGAGGAGTCGCCCGCGACCGCCTCGGTCATGCTCTCCAACACCGCCGACACGCTGCAGCCCGGCGCGGTGCGCGGCATCGCGCAGATGACCGCCTCCGCGGTCAAGGGCCTGAAGTCCGGCAGCGTCACGATCACCGACGGCTCCGGCCAGCTGCTGTGGCCGCAGGGCGACGACGCCGGCGGCGGCGCCGGCACGGGCGCCACCAAGCAGGCGACCGAGGCGCGCTACGACCGCCAGCTCGAGTCGACGCTGAACGCGATGCTCGCGTCCACGCTCGGCCCCGGCAAGGCGCAGGTCCAGGTCAACGCCGACCTCAACGTCGACAAGGTCGACACGCAGGAGCTCACGTACGGCAAGACCGGCGTCCCGACCAAGTCCACCACCGACGTCGAGAAGCTCAAGGGGACCGGGACCACGTCCGGCGGCACCGCCGGCACCGGCTCCAACGTGCCGACCTACTCCGGCACGGGCGCCAACGGCTCCGGCAACTCGAACTACAACCACACGATCAAGACGTCCGAGCAGGCGATCGACAAGAAGGTCACCAAGACCGCCGTCGCCCCGGGCGCGATCAACAAGCTCAACGTGGCGCTGCTGGTCGACAAGTCGGTCCCGCCGGCGACGGTCAGCGCGCTCAAGCAGACGGTCGCCGCGGCCGCCGGCGTGTCGACCGCGCGCGGCGACACGGTCGTGTCCTCGCAGATGGCCTTCGCCAAGGCCGCGACGCCGAAGACCGGCCCGGTGCCGACGACGCTGATCGGGCCGCTGAAGTGGGTCGGCCTCGGCTTCGCCGCGCTGCTGTTCCTGTTCTTCATGACGCGCTCGCTGCGCAAGCGCGAGACCGAGTCGCTCGGCACGCCCGCGTGGCTGAAGGAGATCGAGGAGCCGATCTCGCTCGCCCAGCTCGAGCAGACGACGATCATGCCGCCCACCGGCCTTCCCCCGCGCGTGCCGGACGCGAGCATGCACCAGCTCGACCAGCTGATGGAGCGCGAGCCCGAGCGCGTCGCCGCCCAGGTCAAGCAGTGGATGTCGGCGGACTGACATGAGCGCTGAACTGGCCACCCGCGAGGCGAACGCCGCCGCGTCGTCCGCCACCGCCAAGCTGCGCGGCGTCCAGAAGGCCGCCGTCCTGCTCGTCGCCATCGGCGAGCAGCGCGCGGGCGAGATCTTCAAGTACCTCGGGGAGACCGAGGTCGAGGCGCTCTCGCTCGAGATCGCCAAGGCGTCCAAGGTCCCGACCGAGGTCTGCCGCGACGTGATCGACGAGGCCGTCGAGTCCGTGCTCGCCGAGGACTACCTCGCCGAGGGCGGCGTCGACTACGCCCGCAGCGTCCTCATGCGCTCGCTCGGCGGCGACCGCGCCGACGAGATCATCGGCCGCCTGGCCGCCACGATCGAGCGCCGCCCGTTCGAGTTCCTGCGGCGCACGCCGCCGGAGCAGATCGCCGTCTTCCTGCGCAACGAGTCGCCGCAGACGATCGCGCTCGTCATCTCCAACCTGCACACGACGCTCGCCGCCCAGGTGCTGTCCATGCTGGACGCCGAGGAGCAGGCGGTCGTCGCCCTGCGGATCGCGATGATGTCCGAGACGCGGCCTGAGGTCGTCGCGCAGGTCGAGAGCGTCGTGCGCTCGCGCCTGTCCGCCGTCGGCTCGCAGGAGTACGCGGCCGCCGGCGGCATCAAGTCGCTGGCCGACATCCTCAACCACTCCGACCGCTCGACCGAGCGCAACGTGCTCGACGAGCTGGCCAAGGCCGACGGCGAGCTGGCCGAGGAGATCCGCCTGCTGCTGTTCACCTTCGAGGACGTCGTCAAGCTCGACGACCGCTCGATCCAGATGGTGCTCAAGGAGACCGACCAGAAGGATCTCGCGATCGCCCTCCGCGGCGTGTCCGAGGACGTCCGCGGCCGCATCTTCTCGAACATGTCCGAGCGCGGCGCCGAGCTGCTGCGCGAGGAGATCGACTTCCAGCCGCCGCAGCGCAAGCGCGTCGTCGAAGAGGCCCAGGGCCGCATCGTCGGCGTCGTCCGCCGCCTCGAGGAGGCCGGCGCGATCGTCATCTCGCGCGGCTCCGGCGGGGACGACGCACTCGTCTGATGCCCGCCGTCGAGTTCGACTTCGAGACGCTGGCGCCGCCGGCGCCGCCCGTCGCGGCCGAGGAGGCCGCCGACGTGGTCATGGAGACGCTGGCCCAGGCCCGCGCCGACGCCGATCAGCTGCGCGAGAGCGCGCGCGCCGAGGGCTACGCCGCCGGCCGCGACGAGGCGATGGCCTCGCTCCAGCCCGCGCTGGCGGCGCTCGCCGCCGCCGTCGACGCCGTGCACGCCGAGCACCTCGAGGCGACCGAGCGCCAGGAGCGCCGCGCCGTCGAGCTCGGGCTCGCGCTGGCCGAGAAGATCCTCGCCGGCGCGCTCGCCGCCGAGCCGGAGCGCGTCGTCGAGGCCGTGCGCGGCGCGCTGCGCGGCCTGGTCGAGCGCGAGCGCATCACCGTGCTCGTCAACCCGCTCGACCTCGAGCTCGTGCGCGGCGCGATGGACGAGGTCCGCGCGTCGCTCGGCGGGATCGAGCACTGCGTCGTGGAGTCCGAGCGCCGCGTCGCGCGCGGCGGCTGCGTCGTGCGCACGCAGGACGGCGACGTCGACGCGGGCGTGGACACCAAGCTCCAGCGCGCGCGCGAGGTCATCGAGCAGTCGCTGGGCCGCGCGTCGTCATGAGCGCGCTGCTGGACGAGGCCGCCTCCGCGCTGCGCGAGGCCGACCTGCATCGCCGTCACGGCCGCATCGTCGACCTGATCGGCCTGATCATCGAGGCGACCGGGCTCGAGGCCGAGGTCGGCGAGGTCTGCACGATCGAGACCGGCCGCGGGCGCGCCAACGTGCCCGCCGAGGTCGTCGGCTTCCGCGCCGGCCGCACCCTCTTGATGGCGCTCGGCGACGCGACGGGCATCGGCCCGGGCGCGCGCGTGACCGCCTCCGGCCAGCCGCTGCGCGTCGAGGTCTCCAACGATCTGCTCGGCCGCGCGCTCGACGGGCTCGGCCGCCCGCTGGACGGCAAGGGCCCGGTGCCGGTCGGCACCTGGCGCTCCGCCGAGGCGGCGCCGCCGGATCCGCTCTCGCGCCCGCGCATCACGCAGCGCGTGTCGCTGGGCGTGCGCGCGCTCGACGCGCTGGTGCCCTGCGGGCGCGGCCAGCGCCTCGGCATCTTCGCCGGCTCCGGCGTCGGCAAGTCGTCGCTGCTGGGCATGATCGCCCGCTCGACCTCCGCCGAGATCAACGTCATCTGCCTGGTCGGCGAGCGTGGCCGAGAGGTGCTCGAGTTCATGCAGCGCGACCTCGGCCCCGAGGGCCTCGCGCGCTCGGTCGTGGTCTGCGCGACGTCCGACCAGCCGGCGCTCGTGCGCCTGAAGGCCGCGTTCACGGCGACCGCGATCGCGGAGCACTTCCGCGACCAGGGCCGCGACGTGCTGCTGATGATGGACTCCGTCACGCGCTTCGCGATGGCCCAGCGCGAGGTCGGCCTGGCGATCGGCGAGCCGCCCGCGACGCGCGGCTACACGCCGTCGGTGTTCGCGATGCTGCCGAAGCTGCTCGAGCGCTCGGGCACGTCGCCCTCCGGCTCGATCACCGCGCTCTACACGGTCCTGGTCGACGGCGACGACATGAACGAGCCGATCGCCGACGCCGTCCGAGGCATCCTCGACGGGCACGTCGTGCTCTCGCGCTCGCTCGCGCACGCGGGACACTACCCCGCCATCGACGTGCTCTCGTCGGTGTCGCGCCTCGTCGGCGAGATCGTCGACTCCGAGACGCGCCTGGCGGGCAACGAGGTCCGCAAGCTGATGGCGACCTACAAGGAGAAGGCGGACCTGATCTCGATCGGGGCCTACCAGCCGGGCGCCGATCCGCTGACCGACGCCGCCATCGCCGCCCGCGCGCCGATCGACAACTTCCTCAAGCAGACCGTCGACGAGGCCACCTCGGCCGAGGACGCCGACGGGATGCTCGCCGCGCTGGCGACGCTCAGCGGGTCCGTCGAGGTCGTCTCGCCGGCGATGAGCGGGCCGGAGACGCCGTTGCACCAGGCGATCCCCGCCCTCAACATCGCGTCCTAGCAACACCACCCGAGGGCGCGGCTGGAGGCGCCGAAGCGGCGCGCCACCGCGGCGATGCCGCGGACCGCGGGGCCGCCCGACGCGCGCGCGAGGAGCCATTCGTCGCCGAACGGCCACGTGGCGATCAGCCACTTCCCGTCCGGCGACCAGACGAGCGAGTCGAGGCCGCGCGGGACCTCGACGAGCGCCGCGTCGTCGCCGAGCAGCTCGACACGCGTCCGGCGCGGGTCGGAGATCGCGAGCGCAAGCCTCTCGCCGGCCGGGGCGAACGCGGCCGCCGCGAGCTCCTCGCCCGGCGCGAGCCGCAGGCGGCGGGCCGGGCCGCCGGCGAGCGAGTGGACCGCCCCGTGGCGGCGGCCGGCGATCAGCAGCCGGCGCCCGTCCGCCGACCACGACAGCTGCCGCACCGGCCCGCCGCGGCGTGCCCACAGGACCAGGCCGGTGTCGGCGTCCTCGACCACCACGGTCCCGTCCGCGCGCGCCCAGGCGACCGTGTGCGGGGCGCCCGGCCGCCACGCCGGCGCCGCCGGCGCGGCACGGCCGCGCAGCGCGACGTCGTGCTCGCCGGTGCCCCAGATCAGGTGCATGCGGTCGCCGGCGCGGTAGGCGATGTGGAACCCGTCAGGCGCCCAGCGCGGATCGGCGACGCGCGCGGGCAGGGTCCGGCGCCAGCGCACGTCGCCGTTCGGCCGCACCGCCGCGAGCGTGCGGCCGGAGACGACCGCGACGTGCAGCGCGTGCGGCGACCACGCGCCGGCGGTCCAGGCGCCGAGGCCGTGGCGGCGCCCGTCGCGGTCGACGATCCACAGGCCCTTGGCGCTCGCGACCAGCAGCCGTCCGGGCGCCGGCAGCGCGAGGCCGCCCTGGCGCCGCGTCACCGGCGTGGGCGCGGCCGGCTCGCGGACGACGTCGAGCCGGTGCCCGAGCCACTCGCCGACGGCCTGCCCCGGCCGGGTCAGCGCGCCGGCGCCGGCGAGCGCGAGCACGATCGCCGTCACGACCGCCGCCGCCCGCGGCCGCGCCCGCCGCGGCGCCGACGCCGCGTGCGCGGCGAGCACCGTCCGCCGCGCCCGCTCGCGCGCCGCGCCTTCGCCGGGCAGCGGAGCGTCCCGTAGCGCGGCGACGATTCGGCCTGGGGCCTCACGTCGCTGGGGGTGCTCGCCCGGGGGGCGAGACCCCCGCCGATCGGCGCGATCGGCGTTCACGACCCCAGCTCCCGTCCGAGCGCGTCGAGCGCGCGGCGCAGGCGCGAGTTGACGGTCCCGCGCGGCAGCTCGAGCATCGCCGCGATCTCGCCGGGCGTGTAGCCGAGCAGGTGCCGCAGGACGACGACGGCGCGGTGCTCCGGCCCGAGCTCGGCGAGCGCGACGAGGATGTCGCCGTCGAGCGCGGCGGCCGCGTCCGGCGCGGCGGCCTCGGGCAGGCTGCCGGCGGCGGCCTCCGCGCGCAGCGCGCGTGCGCGCGTCCAATCGATCGCGCGGTTGACGACGATCCGGTGCAGCCACGGGCCGAGCGGACGCCGGCGGTCGAAGCGGTCGAGCGCGCGCAGCGCGGCGAGGAACGCCTCCTGCGCGATGTCCTCGGCCGCCGCCGCGTCGTGCACCACCAGCCACGCCGCCCGGTGCGCGGCGGGCCAGTGGCGGCGGAAGAGCTCGTCGACCGCCTCCGCCGAGCCGCGCTGGGCCGCGCGCACGAGCGCGGCCTCGGGCCGGCGGCTCAACGGCCGCCGCACCACGCGCCCGAACCCGGGTGCGGCGATCGCGTCCTGCACGGCCAGCTCCTCGCTCGACACTCGGACCTTACGCCCGCGGGCCCGCGGGAGGTCCCGGAGATGAGAAGGATGAGTACCGCAGGGCGTCAGTCGCAGACCCGGCCTACAGGTTTCCCGCCGGATGACGATGACAATGCTCGTGGAGACTCCGTCCTTCACGTTCCGGCTCGAACGGGTCCGGACGCTGCGCGAGCGCGCTGAAGAGCGCGCCAAAGAAGAGCTCGCCAACGAGCTGCGTCTGCGCGTCCGCGCCGAATCGATCCTGCGCGAGGCGACGCATGCCGTCGCCCAGGCCCATTCCGTGGGCCTCGACACCTTCAGCGCCGATCGCACCAGCGCGAGCGATCTGATGGCCGCCCAGGCCTACCTGGAGCGCGCCCAGCGCAACCGCCGCGAGGCGGCCCTCGACCTCGATCGCCAGGACGCCGAGGTGGACGCGCGCCGTGCGCTCGCCGCCGCCGCCGCCCGCGACCGCCAGGCGATCGACAAGCTCAAGGAGCGCCAGCGCGCCGACCACGACCGTGAGTGGGCGCGCCGCTCCCAGAACCAGCTCGACGAGCTCGCGCTCGCCGTGCACCGGCGCGGGAGCGTGGCCGCGTGAGAATCCGCGGAGCGATTCTCAACAGCGAACGCTGGCCTGACCCTCGTCGAGGGTGGAGGTGCTCGCCGTGAGCATCGAGTCGGTGCTCGACCGCATGAACGCCCTGCAGGCGCTGATGGACTCCGCCTCGGGGTCCGTGGCTCCCGCGACCGACAACACGGCCGGCTTCTCGGCCGCGATGGCCGCCGCGTCCACCGGCACCGGCACCGGCACCGACTCGGGCTCGTCCAACGCGAGCTTCGCCGCCCTCGCGTCCCCGCTCGGCGCGGGCGTGACGCCGGCGGCGACCGCCTCGACCGGCGTGTCCGCGCTGCCCGCCGGGACGCCCTACGGCGCCGAGATCACCGCCTCCGCACAGCGCAACGGCATCGATCCCGCGCTGCTCGCGGGCCTGATCAAGCAGGAGTCCGGCTTCAAGGCCGACGCCCGCTCCGGCGCCGGCGCCCAGGGCCTGACGCAGCTGATGCCCGGCACCGCCGCCGGCCTCGGCGTCACCAACCCGCTCGATCCCGCGCAGGCGATCGAGGGCGGCGCCAAGTACCTCAAGCAGCAGCTCGACCGCTTCGGCGGCGACACCGCTCGCGCCCTGGCCGCCTACAACGCCGGCCCCGGCGCCGTCGAGCGCTTCGGCGGCGTCCCGCCCTACGCGGAGACGCAGAACTACGTGCGCGCCGTGCAGGCCAACGCCGCCTCCTTCCGCTCCTCCACACAGACCGTGAGCTAGATGACGACCGATCGCACCGCAGCCGCATCGCGCAACACCGCGCTCGCCGAGCGTCCCTCGGCGGGCTCGCGCACCCAGGCGCCGCCGCCGGACGCGTTCGCCGCCCTGCTGAGCGCGAAGACGCCCACCACCGAGACCAAGCCGTCGCAGGACGGCGCCCGCCAAGGCGTGCAGCGTCGCGACGACGCGCGCCGCGGCGACGACGCCCGCAGGGGCGACGATGTGCGCCGAGGCGACGACGCCCGCCGCGGCCACGCCTCGCGTCAGGCCGACGCCGCGCGCAAGGCCGACGCGCAGTCGGGTGACCAGTCCGACGCCCTGGCCGACGACGCCGCCACGGCCGACGCGGCGGCGACCGACCCGATCAAGGTCGATCTGCCGCAGGCCGGCGCCACCCAGCCCGAGCCGCCGGCGGCGCTCACGCCGGAGCAGCTCGCCCGCCTTCTCAGCCCCCTGCCGGCGACGCCGCAGCCCGCCGCCCCCGCGGCCGGCGACGCCACCGCCCAGGCCCAGGCCCAGACGCAGGCCCAGGCCCAGCAGGCTCCGGTCGCGGCCGCCGCGCCGGCGCCGCAGACTCCGGCCCAGGACGCGAAGACGGCTGCCACCGCCGCCACCGCCGCCACCGCGGCGCAGGCGCCGGCGACCGCCACGACGACGGACGCTCCCACGACGCCCGCCGATCCGGCCGCCGACGCCACGCCCGCGCACGCCGACGCGGCCGCGCCGGCCACCGGCGACGACAAGCCCGCGCAGTCTCCGCTCGCCGGCGCGCCGCAGCAGGCCGCCCCGAACGCCGGCGCCCCGGCCCAGCCGAACGCCGGCGGCGGCTCACAGCAGCCGCAGCCGCAGGCCCAGCAGGCTCCGGCGCCCGCGCCGGCCGAGACCGGCGTGCCGGTCGCCGAGGCGCCGAAGGCCGACGCCCCCGCGGCGCCCGGGACCGCCCAGCCGCTGCAGGCGCCCGCGCCCGCCCTGGCCGCGCAGCCGAGCTCCCCGCTCGAGCGTGCCGTGCCGCTCTACCGCGTCCCGCAGGCGATGGCCGCGCTGATCCACATCGCGCAGGAGCGCGGCGTGACCCACGCGCGCATCAACCTCAAGCCCGCCGAGCTCGGCGGCATCGAGGTGCGGCTGCACTCGACGCCGCAGGGCGTCTCCGCGCACCTCGTGGCCGACTCGCCCGAGGCCGCCAAGGCGCTCACGCAGGCCGGCGACGACCTCCGCCGCCAGCTCGAGGCCAAGGACGTCACGCTCCTCTCGCTCGACGTCTCGACCACCGGCGACGACCGCCGCGAGGCCCCGTCGTTCGGCGGCGATGCGACCGGCGGCGGCGACGCCGACCGCTCGCAGGGCGGCCGCTCCGGCGCCCGCAACCGCGCCGACGGCCAGAGCGCTCCCGCACCCACTGAGACCACCCTCGTCCTGCCCGACGGCGTCCTCGTCGACGTCCTGGCCTGACTTAGCGAAGGAACTATGAGCGCGATCCCCGCACCCGCAGCCTCAGCCGCCGCCGAAACGATGAGCGGCACGAAGAGCGCCACCAACGACAAGGCGGTCCTGGACAAGGACGGCTTCCTGAAGATGCTCGTCGCCCAGATGCAGAACCAGGACCCGTCGAGCCCGCTGGACGCTGCGCAGCAGACCCAGCAGATGGCGTCCTTCACGATGGTCGAGCAGATCACGAACATGGCCGCCGAGAACGCCAGGACCTCGGCCATCGGGATGATCGGCCACAACGTCACCTACACCGATCCGTCCGACAACACGGGCCAGACGGTCGCCTCAGGCACCGTCGAAGGCGTGTCGCTCGGGCACGACGGCGCTTACACCTTGACCGTCTCCGGCCGTGCCGGAATCGATCCCTCATCCATCAAGACGATCGCCACTGCGGCGGCG
Organism: uncultured Solirubrobacteraceae bacterium; assembly: GCA_963736505.1. Lineage (GTDB taxonomy): Bacteria > Actinomycetota > Thermoleophilia > Solirubrobacterales > Solirubrobacteraceae > Solirubrobacter. The sequence goes on along the minus strand of CAVTOZ010000007.1, from coordinate 123,144 downwards.
ACCCCCGAAGGAGCAGATGCCCCATGATGCGAGGCATGTTCGCCGCGATCAGCGGCCTTAAGCAGCACCAGACGATGCTCGACGTCACCGCGAACGACATCGCCAACGTCAACACGATCGGCTACAAGTCCGCCCGCGTGACGTTCCAGGACTCGCTGACGCAGATGCAGCGCGGCGCGGCGGGCCCGTCCGGCACCAACGGCGGCTCCAACGCGGCCCAGGTCGGCCTCGGCGTCGGCCTCGGCTCGGTCGACAACCTGATGACCTCGGGCGCCACCCAGACGACGGGCAACCCGCTCGACGTCGCGATCCAGGGCGACGGCTTCTTCGAGATCGGCCCGGGCACGCCGACCGGCCCCGCGTCGGCGATCACGCCGACCGGCTACACGCGCGCCGGCAACTTCACCGTCAACACCGCGGGCTACCTGACCACGCAGGAGGGCGAGTACGTCCTCGGCTACGCGCAGCCGACGACGCCGGCCTCGACCGAGGTCGCGATCCAGATCCCGGCGGGCGCCACCGGCGTCGCGATCGACCAGTCGGGCGGCGTGTCCTATATCGACGCGGCCACCAACACGCGCGTCACGCCCTACAAGCTCACGCTCGCCACGTTCCCGAACGCGGCCGGCCTCGAGCGTCAGGGCGGCAACGTCTGGAAGTCCTCGGCCAACTCGGGCCTCCCGAGCGTCAGCACGCCCGGTCAGGGCGGCACGGGCAGCGTCCAGGCCGGCGCCGTCGAGATGTCCAACGTGGACCTCGCGTCGACGTTCACGAACATGATCACCGCCCAGCGCGGCTTCCAGGCCAACTCGCGCGTGATCAGCACCGCCGACTCGATGCTCGAGGAGCTTGTGAACCTCAAGCGATAGGTAACGTCGCACGAAGGTCGGATTCCCGCTGGTCGCGGCGCGCGAGGCGCGCGGCGACCGGAAGACGACCGAAGGGCGAAACCGCTCTGTCCGAAGGTTGGATTCCCGCTGGTGGCGGCGCGCGAGGCGCGCGGCGACCGGAAGACGACCGAAGGGCGAAATCTCTAATCAGATGTCTGACCGGGGGCCCGCTTCTAGCGGGCCTTCGCGCTTAAGCCAATCGAACAGATGCCGATCACCTGGGTGTGATCCGTCTGCGCCGCCTCAGCAGCAAGGCCGAGGCCTTCTACCTGAATCCTGACTTGATCGTCTCCCTCGAATCGACCCCTGACACCCTCGTGACCCTCACCACCCACACCAAGGTCCTCGTGGCGGACTCGCCCGAGGAAGTCGTGGAAGCCGTGCGCGAGTGGCGGGCGTCGATCCTCAACGCGGGCCTGCCGAACGTGCGCCGCCGCAGCGAGGTCCCGCTGTCGGTCGTGCGCGGCGCCGGCGCGCCCATCCCGGAGCCGAAGCGATGAAGGCCTCGTCAGCCATCGGCCTCGGCATCGCCCTCCTCGGCCTGTTCCTCGGGCCGTCGATGGAGGGCTCCAGCCCGATGGCGGTCATCAACCCGTCGGCGATGCTGATCGTGCTCTGCGGCACGCTCGGCGCGACGATCGTGGGCGCCAACTTCGACGCCATCAAGAACATCCCGAAGATGTTCGGCAAGGTCTTCAACTCGCCCGCGCCGGACCTCAACGCGCTCGTCACCGAGCTCGTCGGCTACGCCGAGTCCGCGCGCCGCGACGGCCTGCTGGCGCTCGACGAGCAGACCGGCTCGATCGAGGACCCCTTCACGCGCAAGGGCCTGCAGCTGGTCGTCGACGGCACCGACCCGGACCTCGTGGCCGACATCCTCGAGGCGGAGAACTCCGCCATGAAGAAGCGCCACGGCACCGGCCGCCAGCCGTTCGAGAAGGCCGGCGGCTACGCCCCGACCATGGGCATCATCGGCACCGTCTTCGGGCTCATCCACGTGCTCGCGAACCTCGACGCGCCGGAGACGCTCGGCCCGTCGATCTCCTCCGCCTTCGTCGCCACGCTGATCGGCGTCGCCTCGGCGAACGTCTTCTACCTCCCGATCGCGACCAAGCTCAAGCAGATCTCCGAGGAGGAGCTGCACGCGCGCGCGCTGGTCGTCGAGGGCATCCTCTCGATCCAGGCCGGCGACAACCCGCGCGTCGTGCAGGAGAAGCTCATCACCTTCGTCCCGCCGTCCCAGCGCCCCGGTGAGGGCGAGCAGGCCGGCGGCGCCGCCGCAGAGAAGGCTGCCGCATAGCCATGGCGCGGCGCACACGCCACGAGGAGCACGAGGTCGAGCACGACGAGAGCGAGCGCTGGCTCGTCTCGTTCGCCGACATGATGACGCTGCTGTTCGCGCTGTTCATGGTGCTGTTCTCGATCTCGTCGGTGAACACGTCCAAGTTCGAGGCGCTCCAGAGGGCGCTCCAGGACGCGTTCTCCGGCCGGGTGCTCTCCGGCGGCAAGGCGATCATGCAGGAGGGCTCCGACACGGAGCCCAAGCAGGCCGCCGCCGAGCCGCCGCTGGCCTCGCTGCAGCCGCTCAACGCCATCGCCACGCACGACGCGTCCGCCCAGGACCACGCGAAGGAGAAGCTCGCCGCCGCCGCGGAGAACCAGGACTTCAAGAACCTCAAGCACCGGATCGACGATCTCGCCAAGAAGGCCGGCCTCCAGGGTCGCGTCGAGACCACCATCCGCAACCGCGGGCTGGTCATCCAGCTGCTGACCGACAAGGTCTTCTTCGACTCGGGTCAGGCCGTGATCAAGCCGCAGGCGCACGGCCTCGTCGGCAAGATCGCGACCGTGATCCGCGACGAGCGGACGCACCCGATCGAGGTCCAGGGCCACACCGACTCGCAGCCGATCCACGGCGGCCGCTACTCGTCGAACTTCGATCTCTCCGGCGCACGCGCGTCGGCGGTGATCGACGACTTCGTCGGCGACGGCGTGCTCTCGCGCCGCATCACGCTGGTCGGCAACGCCGCCAACGACCCCGTCGACACCAACTCGACCGCCGCCGGGCGCGCCAAGAACCGCCGCGTCGAGATCGTCCTTACCCGCATCCACAACACGGAGTGATTCGCGCACGGAGGCGCACACAGCCATGGTCAAGAAACTGGTCCCAGTACTCATCGCCCTGGTCGCCCTGGGCGGCGTCTACAAGTTCGTCATCGCCAAGCCCAAGACGGCGGCGGCCAAGCCCAAGGTCGACGGCACCGTCTACATCCTCGGCAAGGAGTTCCTCGTGAACCTCGCCGACGGCCGCTTCGCCAAGCTCACGGTCGCGCTCGTGCTCGACCACAAGGACACCTCCACCGTCGCCGCCGGCGAGGGCGCGGCCAAGCCGCCTGAGGGCTTCGGCGCCATGTCGCAGGAGGCCGTCGTGCGCGACGTCATCACCGACGACCTGACCGACGCCAAGGACTCCGACCTGATCGACCGCGACGGCCGCGTCAAGGTCAAGGAGGAGATCCTCAAGGATCTCAAGGCGCACACCGATGTGAAGGTCGACGACGTCCTCTTCACGGACGTCACGGTCCAGTAACCATGTCCGAACCCGTCGACTACGCACCCTTCGAGACCACCACGGCCGGCGCCATCGAGCCCGCGCCTCCGCGCGCCGTCACGGCCCAGGAGCTCGAGCGGCTGCACGACGTCCCGGTCGAGCTCGCCGTCGAGATCGGCCGCACCCACATGACGATCCGCGAGGCGCTCGCGCTCGGCCCCGGATCGATCGTCACGCTCGACAAGCTGGCCGGCGAGCCCGTCGACCTGCTGGTCAACGGCAAGCCGATCGCACGCGGCGAGGTCGTCGTGATCGACGAGGAGTTCGGCCTGCGCGTGACCGAGGTCCTGGCGCCCAAGGGCTCCGGCGACGCCCCGCCGGACGCCTAGCCAGCCGCCCGACCAGGTATACGGGGGCATGTGACGCACGTCCCCCGCGCCGTGAGCGCGTTCTGGCGCAAGGCCTATACGGACGGTGTGACCGGCCTCGCGTCGATGGTGGCGTACAACCTGCTGCTGTCGATCTTCCCGCTCGCACTGATCGCGCTGTTCGTGGCCGGGCGGATCCTGCGCTCGCCGGAGCTGGCCCAGTCGGTGATCGACGACGCGCGCACGATCTTCCCCACGGCGGCGGAGAGCACGCTCGTCGAGGGCGTGCGGCGGCTGCAGCAGACGTCGACCACGGTCGGCATCGTGGCGGTCGTCTCCTCGCTCTGGGTCGGCGCCTCCTTCTGGGGCGCGCTGGACACCGCGTTCTGCCGCATCTACGCGCTGCCGTGCCGCTCGTGGGTGCGCCAGAAGCTGTTCGGCTTCGGGATGCTGCTGGTGACGCTGACGTTCATCGTGGCCAGCGTCGCGGTGCCGACCCTGCAGGCGCTGCTGGCCTCGAGCGCGAAGGACCTGCCGCTCGGGCTCGGCGACGTCAACGGCCTGGTCTACGGCGTGACGATCGTCGGCGGCCTGGTGGTCCTCTTCGGCGCGCTGTGCGTGACCTACGCGGCGGTCCCCAAGGGCGCGATCCCCTGGGGCTGCGTATGGCCAGGCGCGCTCGGCGGCACGCTCGCGATGGGGATCGTCGACTGGGCGTTCCCGCTGTATCTCGACGAACATCTCGCGCCTGCGCGTCGGCACGTCGGTCGTGTTCGTGCTGATCGCGCTGGTGTGGTTCTACGTGCTGGCGCTGATCCTGCTGTCCGGCGCGATCGTCAACGAGCTTCGGCGCGAACGGGACCGCTCCGCGGGAACTGCCGCGTAAGCGGGACGGCGCGCCGCCACGGGCGCGAGACCCGGCCGGTCTCGGCGGCCGGCTTGCCGGGGGCGCGCGGGTACGTGCGATGGCGCGGAGGTCTGGTGAGCATCGCCCCAGCACACCAGGACCCGCGCCACGCCGCATCGGACCGGCGGTCGGAGCGTCGCGGATGGGGTGTGGACCGGATGTAGGGCATGGCTCAAGCATCCGCGGCCCGTGGCCGATAGGGAGCTTGAGCCCGATCCAGGCTCGATCCCCCTCGGTATTGATGCGTACTCCTCCCTTCCTCCGCCCCCTGGGCGCGGCCGTCCTCGGCTGCCTGCTCACCGCTCCCGTCGCCTTCGCGGCGGACGGCGAGAGCACGCCGCTGAACCTGCCCTCCGACAGCCCGTCCAAGGCCGCGAGCTCCCACGGCCCGGGTAGCGGCTCGATCGTTCGCACGATCGTCGGCCTCGCCGTCGTGATCGGCGTCATCTACGGCCTCACCTGGGTGCTCAAGCAGGTCAAGTCGTCCAAGTCCAACGCCGCCTCCGGCGCCGGGCTCGAGACGCTCGCCACGCTGCCGCTCGGCACCAACCGCACGCTGCACCTGGTCCGCGCCGGCGACGAGGTCGTCCTGCTCGGCGCCGGCGACGGCGGCGTGACGCCGATCCGCACCTACTCCGAGGCCGAGGCCCGTGCGCTCGGCCTGATCGAGAACGAGACCGTCGACATCGTCGCGCAGCCCGCGCTGACCGGCTCGCTGATCGACAAGATCCGCTCGCGCACGGTGATGAAGTGAAGGGCGCCGACTCTTCCAACGCCGTACAGCTGCTGCTGCTCGTCGGCGGCATCTCGCTCGTCCCGGCGCTGCTCTTCACGGTCACGGGCTTCACCCGCATCCTGATCGTCCTCGGCTTCATCCGCACCGGCCTCGGTACGCCCACGGCGCCGCCGAACCAGGTGCTCGTGGGCATCGCGTTCTTCCTGACGCTGTTCGTCATGAGCCCGACGATCACGAAGATCAAGCACGACGCCTACGACCCGATGCAGAAGGGCGCGATCACGCAGACCGTCGCGCTCAAGCGCGCCGAGGAGCCGATGCGCGAGTTCATGTTCGATCAGACGCGCGAGAAGGACCTGGCGCTGTTCGCCCGCCTCGGCCACCTCAAGGACGTCAAGACCCGCAAGGACATCCCGACGCAGGTGCTGATCCCCGCGTTCACGATCTCCGAGCTGAAGACCTCGTTCCAGATCGGGTTCCTGATCTTCCTGCCGTTCCTGATCATCGACCTGGTCATCAGCTCGACGCTGATGTCGATGGGCATGATGATGCTGCCCCCGGTCTTCATTTCGCTGCCGTTCAAGATCCTGCTCTTCGTCCTCGTGGACGGCTGGAACCTGGTCACGCAGTCCCTCGTCCAGAGCTTCCACACATGAGCCAGGACACCGTCGTCAGCCTCGTCACGGACATGATGGCGGTCGCCCTGAAGCTGGCGATCCCCATGCTCCTGGTGGCACTCGTGATCGGCCTCGCCGTCTCGGTCTTCCAGGCCGTGACGCAGATCCAGGAGCAGACGCTGACCTTCATCCCGAAGGTCGCCGGCCTCGTGGTCGTGATCGTCGTCGCCGGTCCGTGGATGCTCGGCCAGATCGTCTCGTACACGCAGAACCTGTACGAGCAGATCCCGACCCTCATCGGATGATCGACGTCAACGAGATCCTCGCGCAGTTCTCCGAGCAGCAGGTCGCCGGGTTCCTGCTCGTGCTCGGGCGCGTCTCGCCGCTCTTCCTGCTGGCGCCGCTGTTCTCCAACAAGATGATCCCGGCCCGCTCGAAGTCGATCGTCGCCGTGGCGCTGACGGTCGGCATCTGGCCGATCGCCTCGACGGCGGGCGCGAAGCACCAGATCCCGCTCGACGCGTTCGGGTTCAGCGCGCTGATGCTCAAGGAGATCCTCGTCGGGATCGTGTTCTCACTCGTGCTGGCCTCGCTGTTCGCGGCGCTGAGCGCGGGCGGCTCGCTGCTCGACACGCTGATCGGCTTCTCGTTCGGCTCGCTGATCGACCCGGTCAGCGGCAACAACTCGTCGCTGATCTCGAACCTCTACGCGATGCTCGGCGTCGCCGTGTTCGTGGCGATCAACGGCGACGGGTGGGTGATCGAAGGGCTGGCGCGCACCTACGACGCGGTGCCGCTGCTGTCGGCGCCGGACATCGGCACCGCGACCGAGGGCGTGCAGGTCGCGTTCGCCGGGATCCTGCCCGCGGCGCTGATGGTCGTTGCGCCCGTGCTGCTCGCGGTCGTGCTCACCGACTGCGCCCTCGGCGTGATCACGCGCGTCGTCCCGTCGCTGAATGTGTTCTCGGTCGGCTTCTCGGCCAAGATCGCGATCGGCCTGACGGTGATGGCCGCGTCGCTGCCGTTCGTCGCCGGCTGGGTCGACGGCCAGCTGCAGCAGTCGGTCTCGGATGCCCTCCACTCGCTGAAGGTGGCGTGATGGCCGGCGAGAAGACTGAGAAGGCAACACCGAAGAAGAAGCAACAAGCACACGAGAAGGGCCAGATCGCCAAGTCCAGCGACCTCAACGGCGCCGTCGTGCTGATGGCCTCCCTGATGGCGCTCTCGGCCTTCGGCCCGAAGATGCTCGCGCACATGGAGGACGCGATGGTGACCGTCATCGGCCTCAGCTCGAGCCCCGGGATCGTCGACAACCGCGGAATCGGCTCGCTGTTCGTGTACGTCGGCAGCCAGGTCGGCCTCGCCGCCCTCCCCGTCGTCCTCGTGTGCATGGTCTCCGGCCTGGCGGTCAACGTCGCCCAGGTCGGCATCAAGCCGCACAAGAAGGTGCTCAAGCCCGACCCCAAGCGCCTGAATCCGATCAAGGGCCTCAAGGCGCTCGCGAGCCCGAACTCGCTCGTCGAGCTCGCCAAGAACCTGGTGAAGATCTCGCTCGTCGGCTCGATCGTCGCGATGACGCTGCTGCCGAAGCTCAACGAGCTCGGCGCGCTCGTCGGGACGCCGGCGCAGGTCCTCCTCCCGCAGCTGTGCCACATGATCTTCCAGCTCGCGCAGCGCGCCGCGATGGTCTACCTGGTGATCGGGGCCATCGACGTCGTCTGGCAGCGCCACCGCACCGCGAAGGGCATGAAGATGGACAAGCAGGAGGTCAAGGACGAGGCCAAGCAGCAGGAGCTGCCGGCCGAGATCAAGGGCGCCCAGAAGCGCCGCGCCTTCCAGCTGGCCAACCAGCGCATGATGGACGCCGTCCCGACCGCCGACGTGATCGTCGTCAACCCGACCCACTACTCGGTCGCGCTCAAGTACGACCCCGACCATCCCGCGCCGATCGTCATCGCCAAGGGCGTCGACAGCCTGGCGCTGAAGATCCGCGAGCTCGCGCGCGCCCACGGCGTCGCCGTCGTGCCCGACCCCCCGCTCGCCCGCACCCTCTACGCCTCCGTCGACGTCGGGAAGATGATCCCCGAGGACTTCTTCCACACCGTCGCGCAGCTGCTCGCATACGTCTACCGCGTCGCCGGCGCGAGAAAGGCTGCCGTCGCATGATCGGATTCCTGAAGCGTGCGGGCAAGCACGCCGACCTGTTCGCCGCGGGCGCAGTCGTGCTCGTCGTGGCGATGATGATCATCCCGCTGCCGGCGACGCTGCTCGACTTCTTCATCACGCTCAACATCGCGGTCGCGCTGATGATCGTCGTGGCGACGATGTACGTGCCGCGCGCGCTGGACTTCTCGGTCTTCCCGAGCCTGCTGCTGCTGACGACGCTGTTCCGGCTCGCCATCAACATCTCCGTGACGCGGCTGATCCTGCTGCACGGCAACGCCGGCCACGTCGTCGAGTCGTTCGGCAACTTCGTCGTCGGCGGCAACGTCGTCGTCGGCCTCGTGATCTTCCTGATCCTGATCGTGATCCAGTTCACCGTCATCACCAACGGCGCCGGGCGCGTGGCCGAGGTCGGCGCCCGCTTCACCCTCGACGCCATGCCGGGCAAGCAGATGGCGATCGACGCCGACCTCAACACCGGCCTGATCACCGACGACGAGGCCAAGAAGCGGCGCGAGGAGATCTCGCGCGAGGCCGACTTCTTCGGCGCGATGGACGGTGCGTCGAAGTTCGTCAAGGGCGACGCGATGGCCGGCATCATGATCACCGGCATCAACCTCATCGGCGGCATCGTGATCGGCGTCGTGATGCAGAAGATGCCGCTCGCCGAGGCCGGCCAGCACTTCTCGCTGCTGTCCGTCGGCGACGGCCTGTGCGCGCAGATCCCCGCGCTGCTGATCTCGGTCGCGACCGGCATCCTCGTCACCCGCTCGGGCGACAAGGCCGACCTCGGCACGAGCGTCAGCACGCAGATCCTCGACCAGCGCAAGGCGCCGCTGATCGCCGGCGCCGTCGTCGTCATGTTCGGCTTCGTGCCGGGCCTGCCGAAGATCCCGTTCTTCTTCGTCGGCGCGATCCTGCTCGCGGTCGGCTACGCGCTCAAGAACGAGCCGACCAGCGCCGAGCGCGAGGAGACCGACAAGCAGCTCGCGCTCGCCGCGGCCACGCCCGAGCAGCTCCCCGCCCCGCGCGACGCGGCGCTGGAGGCGCTCGCGCTCGACCCGCTCGAGCTCGCGATCGGCTTCGGCCTTGTGCCGCTCGTCGACCAGGGCGCCGGCGGCACGCTGCTGGGCCGCGTCGGCACGATCCGGCGCCAGATCGCGTCCGAGCTCGGCATGGTCATCCCGCCCGTGCGCATCCGCGACGACGTCCAGCTCGACTCGCACGAGTACGTCATGCGCGTGCGCGGGACGGAAGTTGCGCGCGGCGGCATCATGGCCGGGCATCATCTGGCGATGGACCCGGGCGACGCCATGGGGCAGCTGCCGGGCATCGCGACCACGGAGCCGGCGTTCGGCCTGCCCGCGGTCTGGATCCCCGAGGGCGGCCGCGCCGAGGCCGAGGCGCTCGGCTGGACCGTCGTCGACCCCGAGTCGGTCGTCGTCACCCACCTGACCGAGACGATCCGCGCCAACGCGTCGGAGCTGCTCACCCGCCAGGAGACGCGCACGCTGCTCGACCGCCTCAAGGAGGTCAACTCCGCGGTCGTCGAGGAGGTCGTCCCGGACGTGCTCTCGCTCGGCGAGATCCAGCGCGTCCTGCAGGCGCTGCTGCGCGAGAACGTCTCGATCCGCGACCTCGGCGCCGTGATCGAGTCCGTCGGCGACAAGGCGCGCCTCACGCGCGACCCGGCGATGCTCGCCGAGTACGCCCGCCAGGCGCTCGGGCGCACGATCGTCGCGCCGTACCTCGACGCCGAGTCGACGCTGCACGCGATCGCGCTCGACCCGATGTTCGAGCAGGAGCTGGCCGAGGCGCTCGTGCAGACCGCCGACGGCGAGTTCCTCGCGATCGACCCCGCCCGCGCGCAAGGGCTCGTGCAGGCCTGCGCCACGCAGGTCGAGCAGGCGCTCGCGCAGGGCGGCCGCCCGGTGCTGCTGTGCTCGGCGCGGGTGCGCCGGCACCTGCGCCGCCTGGTCGAGCAGCGGCTTCCGCAACTCGCGGTCTGCTCCTATAACGAGGTTGCACCGGGCGTGGGCGTCGAGACCGTCGCCGTGCTCGGCAGCGCCCAGAATGTCCCGGTGCCAGTTGCCTGACCGGGGCCTTTGGAATCGACGCGAGCCTGCCGATGACCACCAGTGAGATGGACATGACACCTGCAGATGTGCAGACGTTCCGCGGGAAGTCGCTCGAGGAGGTGCTTCCGCAGGTGCGCGAGGCGCTCGGGCCCGACGCCGTCGTCCTGCGCCGGCGCGAGGGCCTCGTGGGCGGCGTCGCCGGGTTCTTCCAGCGCCCGTTCGTCGAGGTCGACGCGCGCAGGCCGCTGCCCGACGAGGTCGATCCCGTCCCGCGCAACGATCGCGCCACGGAGGAGGGGCTGAGCTCCCCCGTCGTGCGCGCGCTGGTCGAGCAGGCGAGCCCGTTCGCCGACGCGCTGGCGCGCGCCGAGCGCGGCATCGGCACGCGCGCCGAGGAGTTCCTGGCGTCCGAGGCCGCCGACGCGGGCCTCTACGGCCCGCAGCCCAATCGCACTGCCTCGCCTAGCGGCTCGTCACCGGCTTCGCCTCGGTTCGAGCAGGCCGCCCCCGTCTTCGAGCCGGCCCCGCCGGCTCCGCGCTTCGAGGAGTCCGAGCCCCAGCCCGCCGCGGCCCCCGCGCCGTCCGTCGTCGCCATGAGCCCGCAGGTGCCGCCGTCGGCGGCCGGGATCGAGAAGAGCCTGATCACGCACGGCCTGTCGCCCGCGCTCGCGGCCGACGTCGTCGGCGAGGCCGTCGCGCACGGCCTGCCGTTCGCGACCCCGCGCGCGCTGAAGAAGCTCGTCCGCTCGGCGCTCGCGCGCCGCATCCAGCCGCTCTCGCGCCCGGGCAACCGGCCGCCGCGGATCGCGTTCGTCGGCGCGGGCGGCGCCGGCAAGACGACCGCGATCGCCCATCTCGCCCAGACCTACGCCGCCGCGCACGCCGACGTCGTCGTGATCGCGCTGCGCACGTCCGACGGCGGCGCCGGCCTCTCGGCCACGCTCGAGCCGCTCGGCATCAGCGTGATCGCCGCCACCGACGCGGCGGAGGCCAAGCGCCGGCTCGGCCGCCGCAGCGCCGCGATCGTGTTCATCGACACGCCGCCCGTCGGGCTCGGCGACCGCCAGACCGCGGTCGCGCTGTCCGGCGAGCTGCGCGCGCTGGAGGCCGACGAGGTCCACTTCGCGCTGCCGGCGACGCTCTCGACCGGCGCGGCCGACGAGCAGTACGCCGCGCTCGCGCCGCTGGCGATCACCGACCTCGCGCTCACGCACGCCGACGGGACCACGCGTCCCGGCGCGCCGATCGAGCTCGCGATCACGGCCCACCGGCCGGTGTCCTATTTCTGCACCCGCGACGGCGTCGATCCCGCCGATCCCGCCGACCTTGCCCAGCGCCTCCTGCCCTGATCCACTGTGTCCGCCACCATGTCCACCCCGCTGCTCGAGTCCGGTGAGCAGGTCGCCGTCGTGCTGGAGCACGTCGGCGCGCTGCCCGCGACCGTGGAGTCCGTCCAGGGCTCCACGGTGAAGCTCGTGCTGGCGGTGCCCGACGACCGCGTCAAGCGGCTCGACGGCCGCTCGGCGGCGATCGAGAAGAAGTCCGGCCGCGGCATCCAGCGCTTCAACGGCACGCTGGCGGTCGCCGGCAGCAAGGGCGAGCTGCTCACCATCGCGATCCAGGGCGACGCCGAGCGCGTCCAGCGGCGCAGCTTCGTGCGCGTGCCCGCCGTGGTCCCGATCAAGGTGATCTCGCTCGAGAAGGGCGTCAGCGCCGGCGAGACCCTGACGATCAACGTGTCCGGCAGCGGCGTGTTGATCAAGGACAAGTGGCGCCTGCCGCTCGGCATCGACGTCCGCATCGAGGTCCAGCTGGATCCCGACGGCGAGCCGCTGCGCGCGCTCGGCCGCGTCGTGCGCTACTCCTCCGAGGAGGAGAAGGGCATCCGGATCGAGGACATGTCGCGCAGCGACGAGGACCGCCTGATCAAGTTCATCCGCGAGCGCGAGCGCGCGGAGCTGCGAATGGCGCGCGGGCTATGAGCGACGACGCCGGCGCCAAGAAGAAGAAGTCCAAGGAGAAGAAGCCCAAGAAGGGCTCCAAGGGCGCCGCCGGCGCCGACGAGCACGTCCGCCTCAGCACGCACCCCGAGGCGATCGCGTCGGTCAAGCGCACGCGCGCCCGCTGCGGCCTGGTCGGCTTCGTGCTCGTCCTGGCGCTGTGCCTGAAGACGGGCATCCCCGCGTTCGACGCCGTCGTGCGCGCCCTGATCGCCGGCCTCGTGGCCCAGCTCGCGGGCTGGTACGTGGCGATCGCGGTCTGGCGCCAGGTCATCCGCTCGCAGGTCACGCAGGCCGCCGAGGCCTACAAGGAGCGCCTCCGCCGCGCCCATCAGGAGGCCGCCGACCGCGCCGCGTCGGCGCTCACGGCCCAGCAGGCCGCCAACGCCGAGGCTGAAGCCTCGTGGGCCGCCACGATCTCCCACTGAGCACGATGACGGAGCCACTTCACCCGATCGACGTGCGCCTGCCGCGCCAGGTCGATCCCGTGACGCCCGTCCGTCTCACGCGCGTGGAGCGAGAGCTCGAGCGCGACCGCCGCGAGCGGGCGCGAAAGCGCCGCCAGAAGGCCTCGCAGCAGACGCCCCAGCAGCCCCTGCAGGCTGAGGGGCACGTCGATCTGACGGCTTGAGAAGAAGTTGCTCAAGTCTGATCGGAAGGCGCCGATCATTCCGGTTGTAAGGGGCGACATGGAGTTGCCCCAAGGCCCAAATCAAATCATCAAGGAGAGATGACATGAGCCTTCGTATCCAGAACAACGTTGAGGCGTTCAACGCCCATCGCCAGCTTTCCAACACCGCGGCCAAGTCGGCCAAGGCGATGGAGAAGCTGTCGTCCGGCTATCGGATCAACCGTGCCGCCGACGACGCTGCCGGTCTTGCCATCTCCGAGAAGATGCGCTCCCAGATCGGTGGCCTCGATCAGGCCCAGCGCAACGCGCAGGACGGCGTGTCGCTGGTTCAGACCGGGGAAGGCGCCCTCAACGAGGTTCACTCGATGCTGCAGCGCGTCCGTGACCTGAAGGTGCAGTATTCCAACGGCACCCTCGATGCGGACGACAAGACCGCCATCTCCGCTGAGGTCCAGCAGCTGGGCAAGGAGATCGGGGACATCACGTCCAAGACCGAGTTCAACGGCATCAAGCTGCTGAGCGGCGGCGGCGACGTGACGCTGCAGGTCGGCGCCGGTAGCGCCGACACCATCACCCTCACCGCTACCGAGATGTCCGGCGCTGTCGGCACCTCGGGCACGGGCGGCCTGTCGGAGATCACCGACGTGGGCTCCGCCACGAGCGTCAGCGCGGCTGACACCGCGTTCTCGGGCATCTCGCTCGACACGATCGACGGTGCCATCAAGAACGTTTCGACGGCCCGTTCGACGTTCGGCGCGATCCAGAACCGCCTGGAGCACCGTCTCAACAACCTCGCGACCTACCAGGAGAACCTGGTGGCGTCCGAGAGCCGGATTCGCGACGTGGACATGGCCTCCGAAATGGTCAACTTCACGAAGCTCAACATCCTGCAGCAGGCCGGCACGAGCATGCTCGCGCAGGCCAACCAGGCCCCGCAGAACGTTCTTTCGCTCCTGCGTTAGGTCTACATAACCCCACCGAGGGACGGATCGAGGCGGGCGGCTCCTACGGGGGCCGCCCGTTCTCGTTAAGACCTCAAGTAAATCGGTGGGCCGCCGACACATGTTGGTGTGAGCACTATCCGCCCCTCACTGTGCATCGTCCCTGTCTTCCTGCGCAGCGACGAGGAGCTCGACGTGCTCCTCCGCTGCCTCGTCTCGCTCGCCGGCACGGCACCTGACGCGAAGGTGATGGTGGTCGACGACTGCAGCCCCGAACGCGGGCTGGTCGCCAACCTGAAGGTCGCCTGCGACGAGCTCGGCTTCGAGCTGGTCGAGCGCAACCGCAACTCCGGCTTCTCGACGACCGTCAACGTCGGGCTCCGCCGCGCCCTGGCCGACGGCTACGACGCCGTCCTCGTCAACGCCGACATCGAGTTCATCGACGCCGGCTGGCTGGACCGCATGCGCGAGCGCACCGACACCGACGGGCGCCCCGCGGCCGTCGTCGGCGCGCGCCTGCTGTACCCGAACGGGCTGATCCAGCACGCGGGCGTCTTCCTGTCGCTGCTCAACCGCGACTGGATGCACCGCTACCAGTACGGCCCCGACAACCTTCCCGAGGCGCTCGTGGCCTGCCGCTGCCCCGTCACGGCGGCGCTGCAGTTCATCCGCCACGAGACGCTCGAGACCGTCGGCCTCTACGACGAGGGCTACCGGATGGCGTTCGAGGACGTCGACTACTGCCTGCGCGTCTTCGACGCCGGCCAGGAGTGCATCTACGAGCCGTCCGTCCGCGCGTACCACCGCGAGAAGTTCTTCCGCGGCAAGCCGACCCCGCAGATCGAGCGCTGGACGCGTCAGTCGACGCTGCGCATGAAGGCGCTCTGGGGCGCCAAGGACCTGTCCCGCTGGGTCCCGGAGGTGCTCTGATGGAGACCAAGCTTCCCCGCACGCTGTTCATGTCGCGCGGCAACAAGGCCCCGGGCTGGTACCGCTGCGCGCTGCCCGCGCTCGTGCTCGGCTGCGACTGGGTCTGCTACTCCGACGAGCCCCCCGGGCTCCGGCTGGCCTGGGGCAAGACGCAGAAGGACCTGTCGCTGCGCGACCTCGAGACCTATGACGTCCTGATCATCCAGCAGCCGCCCGGCGCGGCCTGGGCGCGCGCGATCCGCGAGTGGCAGCGCCAGGGCATCGTCGTCCTCGTCGACATCGACGACGACCTGCACGGCGTGCGCAAGAGCCGCGACCACGACTTCGCGTCGAAGTACACGAAGAAGCGCCTGGAGGAGTACGAGGTCGCCATGCGCGCCGCCGACGGCGTCATCTGCTCGACCGAGTGGCTCGCCCGCCGCTACGCGAAGCTCAACCCGAACACGTTCGTCGCCCAGAACGGCATCGACCTCAAGCGCTACGCGCTGACGCTGCCCGAGCGCGACCACGTGGGCGTCGGCTGGGCCGGCGGCACGGGGCACCGCGAGGCGGCGCTCCCGTGGCTGCGGCAGCTCGCGGACGTCATGCGCGAGCGCGCCAACGTGAACTTCGTCAGCGTCGGCCAGCGCTTCGCCGACCTGTTCCAGGAGGAGTTCGGCCCGCGCCGGGCGATCTCGGTGCCGTTCACCGGACTCGACGTCTACCCGGCCGCGATGACGCTGTACGACATCTCGCTCGCCCCCGCCGGCGAGGCGAACTTCTTCCGCGGCAAGAGCGACCTGCGCTGGCTCGAGGCGTCCGCCCTCGGCATGCCGACGATCGCGCACCCGGGCGTGTATCCGGAGATCGAGCACGGCGTCACCGGCTTCCACGCCGCGACGCCGGGCGAGATGCGCGAGCTGCTGGAGCTGCTGATCGACGACGGCGAGCTGCGCCGTCGCGTCGGCGCCCAGGCGAAGGCCTACGTGTCCGAGCACCGCAGCGCGCAGGCCACCGCACGCCAGTGGGTCGACGTGCTGCAGTCGGTCGGTACCGCCGTAGCCGCGTGAGCGTCGACGCCGTCATCGCACGCGTCGCGCAGCTGAACTCGCTGTTCGCGCCCCAGGCCGCCGCCTCGGCGGCGGCGAGCGCCACCGCCACCGCCAGCTCCACGGCGCTGGCAGGCAGCGGCGCGAACGCCACCTTCGCGAGCCTGATGGGTCAGACCACGGCCGCCGCGCCGGCGGGCATGCCCGTCGCCGGCGGGACCTCGGCCGGGCAGGCGATGGTCAACCTCGCCAGCCAGGAGGTCGGCGTCGCCGAGCAGCCGCCGGGGTCCAACGACTCGCCGCGGATCGCGCAGTACCGGCAGGCGACGGCCGGGTCCGGCGTCGGGCCGTGGTGCTCGTACTTCGTCTCCTGGGCGGCCCGCAACTCAGGCGTTCCGCTCGGCGACCAGGGCCAGGGCTTCGGCTCGGTCTCGGACGTGTGGTCGTGGGCGCAGCGCTCGGGCAAGGCGATCCAGCCGGGCACGCAGCCGCCGCAGACGGGCGACCTGATCGTCTGGGGCGGCCGCCACATCGGCCTGGTCGAGTCGGTCGACGCGGACGGCTCGATCCACACCATCGAGGGCAATTCCTCGGATCAGGTGTCGCGCCGCACCTACGGGCCTGACGGCGGCGGCGCCACGGGCTTCGTGCGGCTCGGTTGAGCCGGCTTCAGGTTTCTGGACGACTGTCCGATAGAGATCTCGTGACCTCCCTCGCACACCGCGGCCTCTGGGCTGAGGCGGACGAGCGCAACACGCTGGCCGCGTTCCGCGGCGCGTTCGCCCACGGCTGGGGCGTCGAGCTCGACGTCCGCGACCTCGACGGCGCGCTCGTCATCAGCCACGATCCCCCGGCCGCCGGCGCGCTCGCGTTCGACGCCGTGGTGGACGCCTACGTCGAGCACGGCTGCCCTGGCCGCCTCGCCGTCAACGTCAAGGCCGACGGGCTCGAGTCCCTGATCGCCGACGCCCTGCGCCCGGTCGACCCGGCCGGCTGGTTCGCCTTCGACATGTCCGTGCCCGACTCGCTGCGCTACGCGAGCGCCGGACTGCCCTACTTCACCCGCCACAGCGAGATCGAGCCCGATCCCGCGCTCTACGACGCCGCCGGCGGCGTGTGGCTGGACGACTTCTACGGCGGCTTCGTCACCGAGGAGCGGATCTCCGCCCACCTCGCCGCCGGCAAGCAGGTCGCCGTCGTCTCCCCCGAGCTGCACAAGCGCGACCACGTCGCCGCGTGGGACGAATGGCGCCGCTGGGACATCTGGACCTCCCCGCAGGTCCACCTCTGCACCGACCACCCGCACCAGGCCGAGGAGGTCTTCGCGTGAGCAGCGACATCAAGGCCGTCGTCTTCGACATGGACGGCGTGCTCATCGACGCCCGCGAGTGGCACTACGAGGCGCTCAACCGCGCGCTCGCGCTGCTCGGCTACGAGATCAGCCGCTACGAGCACCTGAGCACCTACGACGGGCTCCCGACCAAGCGCAAGCTGCAGATGCTGACGGTCGAGCACGGGCTCCCGGAGGAGCTGCACTCGTTCATGAACTCGCTCAAGCAGCAGTACACGCTCGAGTTCGTGGCCACGCGCTGCAAGCCGGTCTTCCAGCACCAGTTCGCGCTCGCGCGCCTGAAGGCGGCGGGCTACAAGCTCGGCGTCGCCTCCAACTCCGTGCGCCGCACGGTCGAGGAGATGATGGAGCGCTCCGACCTGCTCCAGTACCTGGACGTCATCGTCTCCAACGAGGACGTCGAGCGCGGGAAGCCCGACCCGGCGATGTACATCAAGGCGATGGCGACCCTGGGCGTGCGCCCGGAAGAGACCGTCGTCGTCGAGGACAACGAGAACGGCATCAAGGCGGCCGAGGCCGCGGGTGCGCACGTGCTGGTGGTCGGCGGTCCCGAGGACGTGTCGCTCGACGCCATCCACGGCCGCATCGCCACCGCCGAGAGCGAGAGGAGCGTGGCGGCATGAGGCTCGTCGTGCTGATGGCCGGTGACAGCGGCGTCTTCGAGGTCGCGGGTCACAAGTACCCGAAGAACCTGGTCGAGATCGACGGCGAGCCGCTGGTGCAGCGCGTCGTCGACGGCCTGCAGCCGCTGATCGAGCGCGCCTCGCACGCCGTCTTCCTCGTGCGCGAGGAGGAGAACCGCCGCCACCACACCGACGCGGTGATCCGGCTGCTGGCGCCCCAGGCCGAGGTCGTCGGCGTCCCGGTGCTCGAGAGCGGCGCGGCCTGCACGGCGCTGCACGCGATCGGCCACATCGCCCGCGACGAGCCGCTGATGATCTTCAACGGCGACCAGGTGCTCGAGGCCGATCTCGGCGCCGTCGTCGCCGGCTTCGAGGCCGACGGCCTCGACGGCGGCGTGGTCACCTTCGACGCGGTCCACCCGCGCTGGTCCTACGTGCGCACCGGTCCCGACGGGCTCGTGATGGAGGCCGCCGAGAAGCGGCCGATCAGCCGCCTGGCGACCGCCGGCACCTACTGGTTCCGCCGCGGCGGCGACTTCATCGACGGCGCGATGTCGATGATCCGCAAGGACGCCTCGGTCGAGGGCTCGTTCTACGTCTGCCCGGTGTACAACGAGCTGATCCTGCGCGGCCTGCGCATCGGCACGAGCCACATCGAGCGCGACCGCTACTTCTCGCTCGCCTCGCTGCACGGCGTCAACACCTACGAGGAGCACCTCGCGCGCGCCCGCCGCGCGTCGACTCCGCTCCTGGTCGCACGCGAGCAGAGGCATGACGACCACCGCCGTCCACCGGCTCGACGACATGGTCCGCGGCTGGTTCGTCGGCGACTTCGAGCCGACGGTCGAGCGCAGCTCCGAGGTCGAGGTCGCCGTCAAGCACTACGCCGCCGGCGACGCCGAGGAGCGCCACGTGCACAAGGTCGCGACCGAGCTCACCGCCGTCGTGTCCGGCAGCGTCCGGATGGACGGCGCCGATCTGCACGCCGGCGACATCGTCCGGATCCCGCCCGGGCAGCCGAGCGACTTCCTCGCCCTCACCGACGCGGTCGTCGTGGCCGTGAAGCTGCCCGCCGTCGCGGGCGACAAGTACCCCGCCTAAACGACCGACTGAGACCCCCCGATGCTGACCATCGTCATCCCCATGGCCGGACACGGCTCCCGCTTCGCGGACGCCGGCTACGACCTGCCCAAGCCGCTGCTGCCGATCCACGGCATGCCGATGATCGAGGCGGTCGTGCGCAACCTCGCCCCGAGCGAGCCCGCGCGCTTCGTCTTCATCTGCCGCCGCGAGCACCTCGCCTCCTACGGCTTCGAGGCCGGCCTGCGCCAGGCCGCGCCGGACACCGTGATCGTGCCGATCGACGAGGTCACCGAGGGCGCCGCCTGCACCGTGCTGCTGGCCGAGCACGCGATCGACGCGGACGACGTGCTGGTGATCGCCAACAGCGACCAGTGGGTCGACCACGACATGGACGCCCATCTCGCCGTGATGCGCCGCGACGCGCTCGACGGCCTGATCATGACCATGACCGCCGACGATCCCAAGTGGTCGTTCGTCGAGCTCGACGCGGCCCGCCGCGTCACCAACGTCGTCGAGAAGGTCGTCGTCTCCGACGAGGCCACGGTCGGCATCTACACGTTCGCGCGCGGCGGCGACTTCATCCGCGCCGCCAAGGCGATGATCGCCGCCGACGAGCGCGTCAACGGCGAGTTCTACGTCGCGCCGGTCTACAACCAGCTGATCGCCGAGGGCGCCGCCGTCGGCATCGACAACATCGGCGCCGAGGGCGCCGGCATGTACGGCCTCGGCATCCCGAGCGACTACGAGGGCTTCCTGCGCAACCCGCTCTCGCTGCGCGCGGCGGGCGTTGAGGTGGCGGCATGATCCGGATGTGGCTGAGCGTCGACTGGGACGCGCCCGAGGCCGCGCTGCGCGCGCTCGAGAAGTACTGCCGCAGCGTCCGCGAGGGCGACCCGGCGGAGCTGATCGTCGCGGCCGGCGCGCTCGACAAGAACGAGGCGGGCGAGCGCCTGATGGCGCTGATCCACCAGGACGCCGAGCTGGCCGAGCGCGCCGAGACATTGCCCGACATCACCGTCGTGGACGGCGACGTGCCGCCCGACGTCGAGGCCCACCTGCTGCTGCCGGGGCCGGGCGAGCTCGCGCTGCGCGTGCTGCGCGAGGAGCTCGCGCCCTACGTCGCGCTGACGCCGGTCCTCAACCAGGAGGCGTGGGCGCGGACGTGGCAGCCGGAGCCCGGCTTCCGCCATATCGTCGTCGACAACGCGTCCGACGACGACACGGCGCGGATCCTCGCCGACCGCGGCGCCGACGTGATCGTCAACGAGAAGCGGCTGACGCGCGTGGAGAACTGGAAGCGCGCCCTGCAGGTGTTCCTCGAGATCGGCGGCGACGCGCAATGGGTGAAGTGGCTCTTCGCCGGCGACCGGCTGCTGCCGGGCGCCGCGGACGTGCTCGACCGCGCCACCGAGGACTACCCGCACGCTCGCGTGATCACGGCGCAGTACCTGTGGCGCCAGCCCGACGGCGGCGTCACCCGCTTCGCGCCGTTCAACGAGACGCAGATGGTCGCGACGCCCGAGGCGCTCCAGCGCTTCGTCCTCCAGGGCAACTGGATGGGCGGCCCGATCGCGATCGCGCTGCACCGCGACGTCGTCGGCGAGGTCGACTTCGGGCATCACCCGTGGGTCGCCGACTGGCAGGCGTCGATGGGCCTCGCGGTCAACCACCCGATCCTCGCCGTCGCCGAGATGATCGGCCTGTTCGACACCGGCCGCGGGCGCTACCACACCGCGCACGAGAAGGACGTGTCGACGATCGTGCAGGACGTCGCCATGCGCTACCAGGCGCTCGGCCGGCTGCGCGACATGGAGGTCGCCCTCCCGTTCGCCGAGCTCGAAGGCAAGATCGACGCGATGGTGACGATGGAGACGAGCCGCCGCCATCGCGCCAAGCAGGACGGCGCCAACGCGCCGGCGATGGCGCGCACGCGCCTGGAGTCCGAGGCCGCCGGCGGCGCCGCGCGCGTGCGCGTCGGCAAGGGCCGCGGCGCGCTGGCCACGAGGCCCGGCCGGTGATCGACGCCGTCGCAGCCGCGGCGGAAGCCGACGCGGAGGCCGCCGCGGACCTCGCGGCGCTCGGCGCCGGCGGCCCGTGCGCGTATCCGCCCGCGCTGCTGGCGCGCTTCGGCGCCGAGCGGCCCGCGGTCGTGCGCGCCGCGGCCGGCGCGGATCGCGTCCCGGCCCAGTGGGCCGACGCGCTCGGCTCGATGAGCGCCGTCTCCGTCCCCGGCCCGTTCGCGCGCGCCGCGCTCGAGCGCTCCGGCGTGCCGGCCGAGCGCCTGCACGTCGCGCCGCCGGTCGTCGACGCCGCGCGCTTCACGCCTTCCGGTCCCGCGCGCCGCGCGCAGGACGCCGGCGGGTTCGTCTTCATGGCCGTGCTCGACTGGACGCGCGCCTCCGGCTGGGACGTGCTCGTGCGCGCCTACGCCGAGGAGTTCGACGCCGAGGAGGACGTCTCGCTCGTCATCCGCGCCTGGTCGTCGCTCGGGTACACGCCGGACGTGGTCGGCCAGACGCTGCTGCTCGAGCTGCAGGAGCTCGGCCACGATCCGGGCGACCTCGCGGACCTGATCCTCGAGCTCGAGCCGTCGCACGCCGCGCTCGCCCCCGAGCTCTACCGCGGCGCCGACTGCGTGGTCGCGCCCGCGCGCGCCGACGCCTGGGGCCGCCGGATCCTCGAGGCGATGGCCTGCGGCGTCCCCGTGATCGCGACCGACTGGGCCGCCGGCGGCGAGCTGCTGGCGCCCGGCGCCGGACTCGCCGTGCCCGCCGCGGCGGCGCCGGTGACCGCGGCCGGCGCGCGCGAGCGGCCGGACCTCGACGGCGCCCGCTGGGGCGAGCCCGACGTCGCCGCCCTGCGCCGCCACATGCGCACCCTCTTCGACGACCGCGAGCGCGCCGCCGAGCTCGGCGCGCGCGGCCGCGAGCACGTGCTCGCCCACCACGCGGGCGTGCCGTCGCTCGACGTCCCCCGCGCCGAGCGCCGCCGCGTCACCCGCAGCACCGAAGGCGCGCACCCGTCGGACGTCTCGTTCGTCCTGCAGGGCCCGATCGAGCGCGGCGGGCGCGGCTCCACCGCGGCGGCCTGCGCGTCGATCCGCGCGAGCTTCCCGGGCGCCGAGATCGTCGTCTCGACGTGGGAGGGCAGCGACACGAGCGGCCTCGACCACGACACGCTCGTGATCTCCAGCGATCCCGGCGGCTTCGGCGGGCACCCGTTCAACGCGAACACGAACCGCCAGATCGTCTCCAGCCTCGCCGGCGTGCAGGGCGCGTCGCGCCCGCTGGTCGTCAAGGTCCGCTCCGACATCCAGTTCCTCTCCGGCGCGCTGCTGACGCACTGGCGCCGCTGGGAGGAGCGCTCCGACGAGCTGCGGCTGTTCGAGCACCGCGTCCTGGTGCCGAACGTCTTCACGCGCCGGCCGACGCACCTGAGCCCGTACCCGCTGCATCCGAGCGACTGGTGCTACTTCGGCACGCGCGAGGACCTCGAGCTGCTGTTCGACGTGCCGCACATGCGCGCGCGCGACTCGCGGACGACGGTCTCCAGCGACGCGCTGCGCGACCTCTGGTACACGGCGGGCGAGGTCCCCACGTACACGCCGGAGCAGTGGATCTTCACGCAGGCGCTGAAGAAGGCGGATTCGCGCACCACGCTGCGGCACGTCTTCGACCTGTCGCCGAAGTCGGTCCGCCTGACCGAGCTCGCGTTCGCCAACAACCTCGCGATCCTCGACACCTACCGCCAGTACGGCATCTGGTGTCCCAAGTACGCGTGGCCGAACCGGCTGTTCGAGGACTTCTCGCTCTTCCAGCACGACCAGTGGCTGGAGCTCTACGAGGCGCTGTGCTGCGGCACGCGCGGCGACGAGGACGCCGCCGAGCGGCTGGCCGGCCTGGCCGCCGGCACCGACGGCGCGACCCGCGCCGACGCCGCAGCACTGCGCCGCGCCGGCCACGGCTGGGAGGCGCAGCTGCTCGAGTGCGTGCTCGCCGGCCACCGCCTCAACCGCGACACGACGACCGGCGGCCACGCCCGCTGGATGCTCGACGAGCGCGCCGTCCTGCTCGCCCGCACCGACCTCCAGCGCGCCGTCGAGGCCGCGCCCGCCGCGACCCTCGCCTGATCGCCGAAAGCCGAGCCGATGACCGCCGACCCGACCCTGTCCGCCGCCCAGCGCGTGCTCTGCTACGCCCCGCACAACCGCTGGGTCGTCCACGGCCAGTGGGACATGACGATCGTGCACGGGCTGCGCCACCGCGGCGCCGACGTCCGCTACGTCATGTGCGACGGCCTGTTCTCCGACTGCGACGTGCACTGGGAGGCGTGGGGCAAGCGCCCGGCCGACGCGTGCCTGAGCTGCCAGGCCGGCGTCGCGCAGCTCGCCGCCGACAACCAGATGCCGTACGAGTGGCTCGGCCGCAGCCTCGATCCCAAGGAGGCGCGCGAGGCGCGCCGCTGGGTCTCCTCGCTCGCGCGCGACGAGCTGCTGGCCGCGGCCTACGGCGAGTGGCGGATCGCGGAGTGGATCCGCGGCTCGGTGCACTCGCACTTCCGCCGCTCGCGCCTGGAGATCGAGGATCCCGACGTCGAGCGCGCTGTGCGCAGCTACCTCTACAGCGGCCTGATCGCGGCGTTCGCGCTCGACCGCCTGCTCGACGACTACGCGCCCGACACGCTGCTGCTGTTCAACGGCCGCCAGTCCTCGACGCGCGTCGCGTTCGAGCTCGCGCGCTCGCGCGGCATCCGGGTCGTCTGCCACGAGCGCGGCCCGCGCGTCGGCACGATGCGGCTGACCGCCGATCGCACGATCATCGCGCGCGAGCAGTTCTCCGAGTACTGGGACGAGTGGGGCGGCGTCCCGCTCACCGTCGCCGAGCTGCGCGCGATCACCGGGCACCTCGCCGAGCGCGAGCACGGGGTCAACACCGGCTGCGTCGCCTTCAGCCCGGCCCCGCAGGCGCACGACGGCGTGCGCGCGCGGCTCGGGCTCAGCAAGGACCGCCCGGCGTGGGTGCTGTTCACGTCCTCCGACGACGAGGTCGCCGCCGAGCCCGACTGGCACGGCATGCGGCCGCAGACCGAGTGGGTCGCCGAGACGATCGCCTACGCCCGTGCGCACCCCGAGATCGATCTCGTCGTCCGCCTGCACCCGAACACCGGCAGCCGCCGGTCGGTCGGCGCCAACCTGCAGCAGCTCGAGGACCTCGACGCGCTGCGCGGCGACCTGCCGGGCAACGTGCGCTGGGTCGCCCCCGACGACGAGGTCAGCTCCTACACGCTGATGGAGCTCGGCACGGTCGGGCTCGTGGCCCACAGCACCGTCGGGCTCGAGATGGCCACCAAGGGCAGGCGAGTGATCGTGACCGCGCCCAACGCGGTGATCGGCACGCCGTTCGTGCGCACGACGCAGGAGTCCGCCGCCTACCTGCGCGAGCTCGACGACGCGCTCGGGCTGGCTCCGCGCCACGTCGACGAGGACGTGCGCCGGCTCGCGCTGCGCTTCGCCTACGGCCTGTTCTTCCGCCAGCCGGTCGAGTTCCCGCTCGTCGCCTCAGGCCAGGACGCGGCCGCCACGCGCAGGTGGCACCAGCCCGGGGAGCTCGTGCCGGGCCGCGACGCCGCGCTGGACCGCTGCACCGCGATCGTGCTGGACGGCCAGCCCGTCTGCCTGCCGCCCGGCCCGGCCGAGCTCGCGCGCGACCTCCAGCCCGAGCACGACTTCTTCACCCCGCCCGACCGGCTCGTGGTGATGGCGTTCGCCGAGGAGCTGATCGCCGACGTCGGGCTGCTCGAGCTCTGGCGCGACAGCTTCACGTCCGCCGACGCGGCGACGCTCGTCATCTACACGCCGGCCTACGCCACCCAGGCGCTGCTCGCCGCGGTGACGACCGCCGGGCTCGACGGCGACGACGCGCCCGACATGGTCGCCGTCGACGAGGGCGCCGACGAGCTCGCCGAGGCCGTCGCGGTGCTCTCGCGCGAGCGCGGCGGCCCGGCCCGGCTGGACTCCGTCAGCGCGCTGCGCGCGCTGAGCTGGGGCTAGCTCACGCTTCCCAGCCGGCCTGCGAGCGATCGCTCGAGCGCCGGCCGGGGGCGATGTCGCCCGCCATCGCCGCCAGCTCGTCGCGCGTGAGCCAGCGGTCGTTGTTGTCCGACGAGTAGCGGAAGCCGTCCGGCAGCCGGGCCCCCTCGGGGTCCGTCCGCGGCCAGCTCGCGTGCTGGGGCAGGATCACGTAGCGGTCGCCGAGGTCGAAGGCGTGGCGCGCCTCGTCCTCGGTGACCATCACCTCATGCAGCTTCTCGCCCGGGCGGATGCCGACCACGCGCCGCTCGGCGTCCGGCGCCAGCGCGTCGGCCATGTCGGTCACGCGCATGCTCGGGATCTTCGGCACGAACGTCTCGCCGCCCTGGACGAGGTCCATGCACGTGAGCACGAACTCGACGGCCTCCGGCAGCGTGATCCAGAAGCGCGTCATCCGCTCGTCGGTCAGCGTCACGACGCCCTCGCGCGCCTGCTGCTTGAAGATCGGGATCACGCTGCCGCGGCTGCCGACGACGTTGCCGTAGCGGACGCTGGCGAAGCGCACCGAGCCGTCGGGCGCGTACGCGTTCGCCTGGGCGAAGATCTTCTCCGCGCACAGCTTCGTCGCGCCGTACAGGTTGACCGGGTTGACGGCCTTGTCGGTGCTGAGCGCCATCGTCAGCGGCACGTTGTTGTCGATCGCCGCCGAGATCACGTTCTCCGCGCCGAGGACGTTGGTCTGGACCGCCTCGAACGGGTTGTATTCGCACGCCGGGACCTGCTTGAGCGCGGCCGCGTGGACGATCACGTCGACGCCGCGCGTGGCGCGCCGCAGACGCTCGACGTCGCGCACGTCGCCGATCAGCAGCCGCAGGCGGCTGTCGTGCTGGAACGTCTCGATCAGCTGCGACTGCTTGAGCTCGTCGCGGCTGAAGACGCGGATCGAATGCGGCTCGTAGCGGTCGAGCACCGTCCGCAGGAACTGGTTGCCGAACGAGCCGGTCGCGCCCGTGACGAGGATGGTCTTGCCGTTGAGGTCCACGATCGGCGCGCCAGTCTAGTCGGCGTACACTGCCCGCGCGTGGACGCACTGGAGGCCATCATGGGCGCGCTCTCCGAGCACCGGCCGGGCGAGCATGATCCCGACAGCGACATCTTGAAGGACGTGGGCCTCGACTCGCTCGACTACGCGTCGGTGGTGGTGACGGTCGAGGACCAGCTCGGCGTGGCGCTGCGCGAGGAGGAGATCGACTGGTCGCGCGTCAACACGATCCGCGACCTCGCCGGCGTGTTCGAGCGCCACGCCGACCCGGCATGATCGTCGCCGGGCCCGGGGAGGCCGACCAGCGGCGGGCGCTGGCCGCGATCGCCGAGGCGTTCCGCGCGCGCGGGCCGCTCGTGCTGGCGGCCGACGCGGCGCCCGACGCGCCCGTCGTCGCGCAGCCGGGCGTGACGCTGTTCACGAGCGGCACGACCGGGACGCCGAAGGCCGTGCACCGGCCGTGGGACGAGCTCGTGGCGGAGGTCTCGTCGGCCGGCGGCCCGGACGACCGCTTCCTGCTGACCTACAACGTGGCCCGCTACGCCGGGCTGCAGGTCGCGCTGCACTGCGTCGTGCACGGCGCCGAGCTGCTCGTGCCCGCGCGCGTCGACGACGTCGAGGCGGTGATCGCGGCCGGCGCGAGCGCCACGCACCTGTCGGCGACGCCCAGCCTGCTGCGCCGGATCGTGATGGCGGGCGGGGCAGGCCGGCTGACCGCGTTGCGGCAGATCACGCTCGGCGGCGAGTACGCGACGCAGGCGGTGCTCGACCTCGCCGCGCGCTGCTGGCCGGACGCGCGCGTGACGAGCATCTACGCCTCCTCGGAGGCGGGCTCGAGCTTCGTCGCCTCCGACGGCCGCGAGGGCTTCCCGGCCGAGGCGCTCGCGCACGGCCGCGCGGGCCGTACGGGCCGGCTGGAGGACGACGGCGAGCTGGTCGTCACGCTGGCGGGCGGGCGCGAGGTCCGCACCGGGGACCGCTGGGCGCTCCAGGACGGCAGGCTGCTCTACCGCGGGCGCGACGAGGACCTGGTCAACGTCGGCGGCTACAAGGTCAGCCCGGCGAAGGTCGAGCGCGTGCTGCTCGCCGTCGACGGCGTCGAGGACTGCCGCGTGTACGGGCGCCCCAGTCCCGTGACCGGGCAGGTCGTGGTCGCCGAGCTGGTCGGCGAGTACGAGCTGGCCGCCGTGCGCGCGGCGTGCCGGGCGGCGCTCGAGCGGGCCGAGGTGCCCGGGCTGTTCCGCAAGGTCGAGGCGCTGCCGCTGACGGCGGCCGGGAAGGCGCGCCGATGACGCTGCCGGAGCGTGTGCTGGTGACGGGGGGCTCGCGCGGACTCGGGCTGTCGTTCTGCCGCGGCCTGCTCGCGCAGGGCGCCGCAGTGCGCACGATCGCGCGCTCGCGCACCGACGCGGTCGACGCGCTCGAGCAGGCGTTCGGCGACCGCTTCGAGTTCGTCGCGGGCGACGTCACCTCCGACGACGACATCAAGCGCTTCCTCGCCGGCGCGCGCGACTTCGACGCGCTGATCAACAACGCGGGCGCGGGGATCGACGGGCTGTTGGCGACGCAGAGCGTCGACGCGATCGACCGCGTGCTCGACCTCAACCTGCGCTCGGCGCTCGTGTGCGCGAAGTGGTTCGTGCGCGCGCGGCTCGGCGCGCGCCTGCCGGGCACGATCGTCAACGTCTCCTCGATCATCGGAATCCGCGGCTACGCGGGGCTCGCCGCCTACGCGGCGACCAAGGCCGGCATGCTCGGGATGACGCGCTCCCTCGCACGCGAGCTCGGCGCCAAGGGCTTCCGCGTCAACGCCGTGCTCCCGGGCTACCTCGACACCGAGCTGTCGTCGTCGCTGGGGCTGGACCAGCGCGACCAGATCGTCCGCCGCACGCCGCTCGGCCGGCTCGGCACGGTCGACGACGTCACGCCCGTGGTGCTGTTCCTGCTCAGCGACGCCGCCGCCTTCATCACGGGCCAGGAGGTCGTGATCGACGGCGGGATCACGTGCTGATCGGCGCCGGCGCGATCGCCGCCGCCGTGGCCGAGGCGGGCGCGCGGCCGGGCGACACGCTGTGGGTGCACTCCGGGCTCCAGCGCTCCGGCCGCGTCGCCGGGGCGACGCGCGAGGAGAAGCTCGACACGATCGTCGCGGGGCTCGGGGCGGACGCGGCCGCGCTGTGGATGCCGACGTTCACGTACTCGTTCACCAAGGGCGAGGACTACGAGCCCGCCGCCACGCCGTCGACCGTCGGGCAGCTGACCGAGCGCTTCCGCGCCGGCGCGCGCCGGACGCTGGACCCGATCTTCTCGGCCGCCGTGCGCGGGGACGCGCCTGAGCACCTGTTCGCCGTCCGCGACCAGGACTGCTTCGGGCCGGAGAGCGTGTTCGCGCACCTCGCCGCCGCCGACGCGCTGCTCGTCTTCTTCGACGTCAGCTTCGAGCTGTGCACGTTCATCCACCACGTCGAGCAGGGGCTCGGCGTGCCGTACCGCTACATCAAGCGGTTCCGCGGCGATGTCGTGGTCGACGGGGAGCGCAGCGCGATCGAGGCGCGCTTCTTCGTGCGCCGCCTCGACGAGGACGTGGTCGCGCACCTGACGCCGCTGTGGGACTCGCTCGCGGCCGCGGGCCTCGCCCGCACCGCCTCGATCGCGCGCGGGCCGACCGTGCGCGCCGTGCGCGCCCGCGACGTCGCCGCGCACGCGGCCGAGCGCGTCGCCGCGGAGCCGGACTTCCTGCTCGAGCGGGGCCACCGGTGAGCGGCGAGGCGCTGCACGCGCTGGCGCGGCGGCTGTGGCCGATCGCGCGCAGCCTGACCGGGCCTGGGTTCCGCGAGTCGCTGGCGATCCTCGCCGAGACGGCCGGCCCGATGGACATCCACCGCTGGGCGACCGGCGAGCCGGTGCTCGACTGGACGATCCCGGACGAGTGGGCGATCCGCGAGGCATGGATCAAGGGCCCGGACGGCGAGCGCGTCGTCGACTTCGCCGACCACACGCTGCACGTGCTCGGCTACAGCGAGCCGGTCCACCGGACCATGACGCTCGAGGAGCTGCAGCCGCACCTGTACAGCCTGCCTGAGCTGCCCGAGGCGATCCCGTACGTCACGAGCTACTACCGCCGCCGCTGGGGCTTCTGCCTCGCGCACGCCGCGCGCGAGCGGCTGGCGGACGGCGAGTACGAGGTCTTCATCGACGCCGACCTCGGGCGGGGCCACGTGGAGGTCGGCGAGGTCGTGATCGAGGGCGGCGAGCAGGAGATCCTGTTCTCGACCTACTGCTGCCACCCGTCGATGGCCAACAACGAGCTCTCCGGCCCCGTGATCGCGGCGCACCTGGCGGCCGCGGTCCGGGCGCTGCCGCAGCGCCGGTTCACGTACCGCTTCCTGTTCGTGCCCGAGACGATCGGCAGCATCGCCTACCTGGCGCGCTTCGGCGACCGCCTGCGCGAGCGGCTGGCGGCGGGCTACGTGATCACCTGCGCCGGCGACCCGGCGCCGTTCACGTACAAGCGCTCGCGCCGCGGCGACTCGCTCGCCGACCGCGTCGCCGAGCACGTGCTCGCGGGCTCCGAGCACCGCGTGGTCGACTTCTTCCCCACCGGCAGCGACGAGCGCCAGTTCTGCTCGCCGGGCTTCGACCTGCCCGTCGGCTCGCTGATGCGCTCGATGTACACGACCTACCCCGAGTACCACACGTCGCTGGACGACCTGACCTTCGTCACGCCCGAGGGGCTCGGCGGGAGCCTGGAGATGTACCGCGCGATCGTCGCCGCGCTCGAGGCGAACGAGACCTACACCGCGACGCACCCGTACGGCGAGCCGCAGCTGGGCAAGCGCGGCCTGTACCCGTCGATGGGCGGCCCGCGCGCGGTCGAGCAGGCCGTCACGGACATGATGTGGCTGCTGAACCTGTGCGACGGCTCGCGCGACCTGCTCGCCGTCGCCGAGCGCGCCGGGCGCCCGCTGGCCGAGCTGGCGCCGATCGCCGCCCGGCTGGCCGAGGGCGGGCTGCTCAGCCCTTCTCGAACAGGCAGAACGTGATGTCGTCCCAGCCGCCCTCGCTCTTGGGCGCGAAGCTCGTCTCGATCAGCGTCAGCTCCGGGAACAGCGTCTGATACAGCGCGCCCCAGTCGCGCTTGAAGAGCGCGCCGCGCTCGCCGCGGTAGGGGATCTCGGTCAGCTCGTCGGCGTGGTACTCGCCGCACAGCACGTAGCGGCTCGAGCAGCGCACGACCTCGCTCATCACGATCGGCAGCGACTCCGGCGCCTGGTGGATCAGCACGCCGGTCGTGTACGTGAGCTCGAAGCGCGCGTCGCGGAATGGGAGCGAGCGGGCCGCCGAGTGGACGGCGTTGACGTCGGGCAGCGCGCTACGCAGCTCGCGCAAGGCGGTCGTATTGATGTCGACGCCGAAGACCGCAGTCGGCTCCAGCAGCTGGGCGAGCCAGTACAGGTTGCCGCCGACGTTGCAGCCGACCTCGAGCGAGCTCGCGAACGGGTGGCGCTCGTGCAGGCCGCGCCAGAACGGCTCACGGCCCTCCGCCGCCTCGCGGTTGCGCTCGACGTAGCGGTCGCCGAACTCGCCGCCCCACAGGTCCTCCAACCGCCCCACGTCGTCTCCCATGCCGTGCATGATGCCCGGAATGCGCCGCGCGATCATCGTCCAGGCCCGGATGACGTCCACGCGGCTGCCGGGCAAGGTGCTCGCCGACCTCGCCGGGCGGCCCATGCTCGAGCAACAGCTGGAGCGGCTCAAGCGCTGCGCGCACGCCGACGAGATCGTGGTCGCCACGACGGTCAACGGCGACGACGACCCGCTGGTCGCGCTCGCGGAGCGCAGCGACGTGCGCTGGTTCCGCGGGTCCGAGCACGACGTGCTGTCGCGCTACCTCGGCGCCGCGGCCGATGCCGGGGCCGACCTGATCGTGCGCGTCACGTCGGACTGCCCGCTGATCGACCCGGTCGAGACCGACGCCGTGATCGAGGCGCTGGAGCGCCACCGCCACAGCGCCGACTACGCGTCGAACTTCCTCGTGCGCCACCTCCCGCGCGGGCTGGAGACGGAGGCGCTGTGGCGCGACGTGCTCGAGCGCGTCGACCGGCTGGGAACCTCGACGCCGGCGCGCGAGCACGTCACGTTCCACATCCACGCCGAGCGGCCCGACCGCTTCGCGCTGCTCGCGGTCGAGCGCCCGCACAAGGCCGACGACCTGCGCTGGACGGTCGACACGCCCGAGGACCTGGAGGTCGTGCGCGCGATCTACGCGGCGCTCGGGCCGGAGCCGCGCCCGCTCGGCGAGGTGATCGCGTGGGCGCGGGCGCACCCGGAGGTCGCGGCGCTCAACGCCCACGTGGTGCAGAAGACGCGCTGAGCCCCCGCAGGGCGGCCAGCGGCGTGTCCCAGCCGCGCGCGAGCAGGTGCTCGACGGCGGCGCGGTCGGCGATCCGGTGCACGGTCCCGCCGGGCGGCTGCGGCTCGCGCGCCGCCGTCCCGGCCGAGATCGCCGGCCACTGCTCGCGGAACAGCTCGGCCATCGCCTCGGCCAGCTGCGCGTAGGCGGTCGCCAGCGTGTCGGTCGCGTCGTCGAAGTCGACGCGGCGGCGGGCGATCAGGTCGCCGGTGTCGACGCCCTCGTCCATGTGGTGGATCGTGACGCCGGCCGGGGTGTCGTCGAGCACGCTCCACAGCGTCGGGTCGGCGCCGCGGTTGTACGGCAGGTAGGCGATGTGGAGGTTGACCGTCGGGATCCGGTCGAGCATGTCGCGGCGCAGGATCAGCCGGTAGCCGTGGCTGACCGCCAGCCGCGCCTGGTGCGCCGGCGTGACCGGCTCCGACGGTCCGAGGAACGTGACGTCCTCGTGCTCGCGCAGGTGCGCGAGCACCGGCGAGTCGGCACGCCCGAGGAACAGGACCACGGTGTCTAGGATCTCATGCCGTGGTGATCCCGTACGGACGCCAATCGGTGGGAGAGGACGACGTGCGGGCGGTCGTCGAGGTACTGCGCGGCGAGCGGCTGACGCAGGGCCCCGCCGTGGAGGGCTTCGAGCACGACTTCGCCGCGGCGGTCGACGCGCCCTACGCCGTCGCCTTCTCCTCCGGCACCGCCGCGTTGCACGCCGCCGCGCACGCCGCCGGCCTCGGCTTCGGCGACGAGCTGCTCACGAGCGCGATCACGTTCGCCGCGAGCGCCAACTGCGCCGCCTACGTCGGCGCCACGCCGCGCTTCGCCGACATCGACCCGGCGACCTGGAACGTGTCGCCGGCGACGCTGGCCGACGCGCTCGGCCCGCGCACGCGCGCCGTCGTGCCGGTCCACTTCGCCGGGCTGCCGCTGCCGCTGGCCGAGATCCGTGACGCGGTCGGCGACGGCGTGACGATCATCGAGGACGCCGCGCACGCCGTCGGCGCGTACGCCGGCGACGAGCCGGTCGGCGCCTGCCGGCACTCCGACATGGCGATCTTCTCGTTCCACCCCGTCAAGGGCATCACGACGGGCGAGGGCGGCCTGGTCACGACGCGCGACGCCGAGCTGCGCGACCGGCTGGCCCGCTTCCGCTCGCACGGCATCGTGCGCGGCACCGACCCGGCCGAGGGCGGCTGGTTCCAGGAGCAGGTCGAGCTCGGCTTCAACTACCGGCTGACCGACATCCACGCCGCGCTCGGGCGCTCGCAGCTGCACCGGCTGGAGGACTTCATCGCGCGCCGCAACGCGGTCGCGGCGCGCTACCGCGAAGGGCTCGCCGGGGTCGACGCGCTCGAGCTCGCGCCGGCCGCGCCGGAGGGCTCGCGGCACGCGTACCACCTGTTCGTCGTGCACTGCCGCGAGGGCGCCGCGGCCCGGCGGGCGCTGTACGACCATCTGCACGCGCAGGGCATCCTCACCCAGGTCCACTACGTGCCCGTGTACCGGCACCCGTACTACCGCGAGCGCTACGGCTACGCCGCCGGGCTGTGCCCGGAGGCGGAGCGCTACTACGCCGGCTGCCTGTCGCTGCCGTGCTTCCCGGACCTCACCGAGGCCGAGCAGGACATCGTGATCGCGGCGGTGAAGGAGGGGCTCGCATGAGCTTTCCCGCGCAGTTCGAGATCGGCTCGCGGCCCGTCGGGCCGGGCCATCCCACGTACGTGATCGCCGAGGCGGGCGCGAACCACAACCGCGATCTCGCGATCGCGCGCGAGCTGATCGACGTCGCCGCCGGCGCGGGCGCCGACGCGGTCAAGTTCCAGACGTACTCCGGCGCGACGCTCTACTCGAAGAAGACGCCGAAGTTCAAGTACCTGGCGCCGATCACCGACAAGTCGCCGACCGAGCTGCTGGAGGACATCTCGCTCCCGCGCGAGTGGCAGCCGGAGCTGGCCGCGTACGCGCGCTCGAAGGGCCTGGAGTTCATGTCCACGCCGTTCGACCACGCCGCCGTCGCCGAGCTCGACGCGCTCGACGTCCCGGTGCTGAAGATCGCCTCGTTCGAGATCGTCGACCTGCCGCTCGTGCGCGCGGCGGCGGCGACCGGGCGGCCGCTGCTGATCTCGACCGGGATGGCCGTGCTGGGCGAGATCGAGGAGGCGCTGGCGGCGGCGCTGGAGGCCGGCGCGCCGGCCGTCGGGCTGATGCAGTGCACGTCCGTCTACCCCGCGCCGCCGGCCACGATCAACCTGCGCGCGATGGGCACGATGGAGCGCGCATTCGGCGTGCCGGTGGGCCTCTCCGACCACGCGCTCGGGATCGCCGTGCCGATCGCCGCCGCGGCGCTGGGCGCCGCGTTCGTCGAGAAGCACTACACGCTCAGCCGCGCGATGACCGGGCCCGACCACCCGTTCGCGCTCGAGCCGGACGAGCTGCGAGCGATGGTCGCCGGCATCCGCGAGGCGCACGAGGCGCTCGGCCACGGGCGCAAGGAGGGGCCGACGCCGGAGGAGCGCGAGGAGATGTTCACGCTCGGCCGCCGCAGCCTGATCGCGACGCGCGACCTGGCCGCCGGCACCGTGCTCGTGCAGGACATGGTCACCGTGAAGCGCCCGGGCTTCGGCATCGCGCCGAAGTTCATGGAGCTCGTCCTCGGCCGCCCGTTGAAGGTGGACGTCGAGGAGGACGAGATCCTCACGTGGGACATGGTGTGATCGCCGTCGTGGCCGACGGCGGCCCGGGCGCCGGCCTCGGGCACCTCGGCCGCTGCTCCGCCATCGCCGCCGCGCTGCGCGCGCGCGGCGCGGAGGTCGCGTGCCGCGCGTACGGCGCGCAGGCGCCGGTCACGATGGACGGCGTCGAGTGGACGCCCGGCGTCGCCGAGGGCGACGTCGTGGTGCTCGACACGTACACGCTGCCCGAGGCCGAGCGCGAGGCGCTCGCGGCGCGCGCGCCGCTGGTGGCGATGCACGACTTCGGCGGCGCGCCCGCGGGCGCGGCGCTGGTCGTGAGCGTGGGCGGCGAGCCTGGGCCGCGGACGCTCGCCGGGCTGCGCTACGCGCCGCTGCGGTCGCCGTTCTGGGGCCTCCCGCAGCGCACCGTGGCGCCGGCCGCGCGGCGTGTGCTGATCACGACCGGCGGCGGGCCGCTGCAGGACGCGGGCGTCGCGCTGGCCGCCGACGCGGTCGGATCGTTCGAGCAGGTCGCGCTCGTGCGCGGCCCGTACGCGACGTTCGACGCGCCGCACGGCGTCGAGCTGATCGACGCACCGCCGTCCCTGCTCGAGCAGCTGCTGGCCGCCGACGTCGTCATCACCGCGGCCGGCCAGACGGCGCTGGAGTCCGCCGCCACCGGCGCCGCCACCGTCGCGGTGGCGTTCGTCGACAACCAGCGGCGCAACGCCGCCGCGCTGGCCGCCGCCGGCGCCGCGGTGGCGGCGGAGCCGCACGAGGCCGTCGCGGCGGCGCGATCGCTCGACCGCGAGGCGCTGGCGCGCGCCGGGCAGGCGGCCGTGGACGGCTACGGCGCCCTGCGGATCGCGTTCGCGGTGGCTACGCTCGCCGCATGAGCGATCCGGAGACCAAGGAGATGCGGATCGAGCAGGTCGAGCACGAGCGCGAGGAGCGGCGCGCCGCCGAGGAGGCCGATCTGCCGACCGAGGAGCACACGCACGTCCGCCGCGCCGAGAAGCACGCGTACCTCAAGGCGAAGCTCGCCGAGCGTGAGAAGTCCGAGGATGGGTAGCACCCCGGCACGATGAGCGATCACGAGCAGGCGGCCGACGAGCTGGAGCGCGAGGCCGACGACATGGAGCGCCGGTCGGCGCAGGTCGGCGACGACATCGCCGACGAGCGTGAGGACTGGGAGCGCAAGCAGACCGACGCGTCGGTGCCGGGCGCGACCGGCGAGCCGCGCGAGGAGCTGCCTCCTCCCGAGCCGGACGAGACCGACTAGCGGTACTGCAGGCCGGCGACGGTGACGCCGGGCTCCGGCGTCACGGTGCCGATCCGGCGCGAGCCGGGATGGTGGCCGGCGAGGATCGCCGTGGCCGCGTCGGCGTGCTCGGCTCCGACGACGGCGACGAAGCCGCAGCCCATGTTGAAGACCTCCCACGCCTCCTGGGCGGCGACGGAGGCGCGCTCGATCACGAGCTCGACGATCGCGGGGACCGGCAGCGGGTCCTCGATCGCGAAGCCGCCCGTCTCGTTCAGCCGCAGCAGGTTGCGCACGCCGCCGCCGGTGATGTGCGCGAGGCCGTGGACCGGGATGTCCGAGCGCAGCAGCTCGAGCACCGCGCGCACGTAGATCACGGTCGGCTCCAGCAGCGCGGCGCCGACGGTCGTGTCGCCCAGGCGCTCGGAGAGGTCCGGCAGCGCGGTGCGCGCGAGCGAGTACGAGTTCGAGTGCAGGCCGCTGGACGGCAGCCCGATCAGCGCGTCGCCGGGCGCGATCGCCGCACCGGTGACGATCCGGTCCAGCGCCACCGTCCCGAAGCAGGTCGCCGTCAGGTCGAAGCCGGTGGGCGACGGATGGCCGCGGATCAGCTCCGGCAGGATCGCGACCTCGCCGCCGGGGATCTCGACGCCCGCCTGCTCGGCGCCCTCCTTGAGGCCGCGCCCGATCGCCGCCAGCACGTCCGGGTCGGCCTGCTCGACGGCGAGGTAGTCGAGCAGCGCGATCGGCTCCGCGCCGACGCAGACGACGTCGTTGACGTTCATCGCCACGCAGTCGATCCCGACGGTGTCGTAGCGGCCGAGCCGCTCGGCGACGATCAGCTTCGAGCCGACGCCGTCGGTCCCGACCGCGATGCCGAGGTTCGGCGCGATCTCGAGCACGGCGGCGTAGTGGCCGGACTCCAGCACCGAGCGGGACGCCCGGCCGGTGTCGATCGTGCGCAGCACGCCGACGAGCGCCGCGACGGCGCGGTCGGCGGCGTTCTGGTCCACGCCGGACCGTGCGTACGCGTCGGTGCTCACTTCGCCCGACGGTAGCGCACGGCCAGGATGCCGCCCGCGAGCAGCGCGCGCTCGGCCGCGTAGGGCCACAGCGGCGCGCGCCGGCGCAGGCCGAGGACCCGCAGCGCGACCGCCGTCGAGGCGAACGCCGCCGCCGCGCCGGTCGCCAGCACGCGCGCGTCGGAGGCGCCCGAGCGCAGCCGCCACGCCTTCAGCGCCGTCGCTCCGGCCAGCACCGGCCCGGCGACGCCGAACGACAGCGCCGACGCGTCCGCGCGCGAGAACCCGCGCGCCCGGGCGACGGCGAGCGTCGCGCCGGTGCGCGAGACGCCGGGGGCGAGCGCGGCGGCCTGGGCGAGCCCGAGCAGCGCGCCGTCGAGCGCCGTCACGCGCGTGCGCGACGTCGTCACGCCGTCGGCGGCCGCGAGCGCGAGCGCTCCCGCCAGCAGCCCGCCCGCGATCGCGCCGGGGCCGCCCAGACGCGCCTCGATCCGCCCTTCGAGGACGTACCCGGCGAGCACCGGGGGCGCCAGCGACAGCGCCAGCGTGCGCAGCTCCGGTCGCTCGCGCCACAGCGC
The DNA here is from genome assembly GCA_963736505.1 of uncultured Solirubrobacteraceae bacterium. Taxonomy (GTDB): domain Bacteria; phylum Actinomycetota; class Thermoleophilia; order Solirubrobacterales; family Solirubrobacteraceae; genus Solirubrobacter. The sequence continues at coordinate 86,237 of CAVTOZ010000007.1, read as the reverse complement.
CGGCGCCAGCGCTACGGCGGCGCCGCAGTGCAGCGCGACCTCCAGCTCCTTGCGCCGCGCGGGCGGCCACGACGCGACCTCCCAGCCCAGCAGCCACGGCACCATCGCCACGTGGGCGGAGGACGAGACGGGCAGCAGCTCGGCCGCCCCTTGGGTCAGCCCGAGGGCGGCGGCCTCAAGCGCCGGTGGCATCCGCCGCGGCGGTGTCGCCGCGCCGGCGGCGGTAGCGCAGCAGCAGCCACACGGCGCCCACAACGATCGCCGCGATCACCGCGTAGTCGACGTAGTGCAGGTGCTCCTTCCACGACTCCCAGCGGTCGCCGGCCTGCTGGCCGGTGAACGCGAGCAGGAAGACCCACGGCAGGCAGCCGGCGATCGTCAGCACGGTGAAGCGCCAGAACGGCATCTTCGCCACGCCCGCGGGCAGCGAGATGAACGTGCGGATGATCGGCAGCAGGCGCGAGAAGAACACCGTCGCGTCGCCGTAGCGCTCGAACCAGCGGTCCGCCCACTCGAGGTGGTGCGGCTTGATCCCGACCTTGCGGCCGTGCTTCTCGAGCAGGTCGATGCGGCCGAAGTAGCCGATCGCGTACGCGATCCAGGAGCCGATCAGGTTCCCCGCCACGCCCACGGCGGTGACGGCGAACAGGGAGTAGTGGCCGTCGGCGACGTTGAAGCCGGCGAACAGCATCGTGCCCTCCGACGGGATCGGCAGGCACGCGCTCTCGGCGACCATCAGCAGGAACACGCCGGGAAGGCCCAGCTTGTCGATCACATCGACGGCGAACTGGACCAGCGGATCGGTCAGGGAGGCCTGGACGAGCAAGGCGTCCAGGGTAGTGGCTACGCCGGTGCGGGCGGCTCGATGCGCGGGAGCGTCAGCGAGGAGATGCGCTGCTTCGCGCGCGCCGGCGGGCGGCGGATGTCGGTCTTCGGCCGCAGCATCTTGAGGATCATCACGGCCTGGTCGACGTTGGCGGCGACGGCCGGGCGGTGCGCGACGTCGTAGCCCGCCAGCCGCTGCGCCACCGGCGTCGCGGCGCCCGCCACGATCAGCTCGCCCTTGCGGGCGCGCAGCGCGGCGGCGGCCTCGACGAGCGCGGCGAGGACGCCGTCGGAGACCTCCGTGGCCTCCGACACGTCGAGGATCAGCCAGCGCACGCCGCCGGTGAGGGCGGCTTCGATGCGCCGCCCCAGCTCCGGGGATGTCCCGGAGCTCAGCGTCCCGCGGACGTCGATCTGGTGGACGACGTCGTCGAGCCGGTGCTCACGGAAGGCCACCGTGCCGGGCTGGACGACGGCGCGCAGGGATTGCGAGGTGAACATGGCTCGGACGGACCTCATGAAAGGGTATTTCCCCTTCACGAGGTCCGTCAAGCACGCTCAGCCGATGATCGACCCGGTGAAGGCCTCGGTGCCCGGCGCGAGCGTGACGCTGGGGCCGCCGTGGGCGCTCATGTAGGCGAGCATGCGCGAGACGTCCGAGACGCCGTTGGCGGCCGGGGTGGGCGCCAGCTCGAGCGTGCTGAGGACGCCGAACGCCTTGCCGTCGGCCGTCATGAAGCCGGAGCCGGAGTCGCCGGGGATGCCGGGCGAGACGGTGTAGACCTCATGCGTCCAGCCGCCGCCCGAGGCGCCCAGGCTGAGCCCGCGCTTCGGCGACAGCAGCGTGACGCCGGCGCGCAGCGAGGAGTTGCCGTACGTGAAGACGGTGTCGCCCTGCGACGTCGTCGTCGCCACGCCGGTCGGGCCGCCGAGCGTCGGGACCGACGGGTTGACCTTGTCGTAGTCGGCCGGGTCGAGCTTGATCAGCGAGATGTCGTTGTAGGAGCACTCGTTCGTGTCCGTGTCGCCGGCCGCCTGCATCGCGCCCCAGGAGGAGTAGGCGAGCGTGCCGGGCTTGGACGCCCCGTCGACCGTGACGGGCGTGCCGAGCGGCAGGCTCGGCGTCGTGCAGCCGTTGGTGTCCGTGTTCGACCCGGTGCCGGCGCAGTGCGCGGCCTGGCCCAGGTAGATCGCGCCGGAGCCGTCGTAGTAGACGAAGTTCGACGTGCACTGCGCGCCGTTGGTCTCGGTCTGGACGCCAGGATGCACGGCGGCGGTCGCCGCGGGGGCCCAGGTCGGCGCTGCGGAGGCGGGCGCGACGGCGACCAGCGATGCCGACGCGACCAGGAGAGCGGTCAGTGTCTTGTGCATGTCCGCTGTAACGTCGCCCGAGGTCCGAACTTGTGAGGACGGAGGGCGAAACAGGATTCTCCCGAGAACTTGCGGCTATCGTCCCGCGCCGTGCGCGTCTGGGTCGACCTCACGAACTCCCCGCACGTGCTCGTCATGCGCCCGGTGATCGACGCGCTGCGGCGCCGCGGCGCCGAAGTCGAGGTCACCGCGCGCGACTTCGCGCAGACGCTCGGGCTGCTCGAGCGCTTCCGGATCGACCACACGGCGATCGGCCATCACCGCGGCGGTCACGTCGCCGCCAAGGCCGCGGGGCTCGCGCAGCGCTCGGGCGCGCTCGTGCGCTGGGCGCGCGGGCGCCGCTTCGATCTCGCGCTCGGGCACGGCTCCAACGACCTCTCGATCGCCGCCGCGCTGCTGCGGATCCCGTCCGCCACCGCGTTCGACTACGAGTTCGCGACCGTCCAGCACTCGATCAACTGCCGGCTCGCGCGCCGGATCGTCGTGCCGGACGCGATCCCGCCCGAGCGGCTCGCCCGCTACGGCGCCACGCCGGCGAAGCTGCGCCCATACGCCGGGCTGAAGGAGGAGTACTACCTGGCCGACTTCGAGCCCGACCCCGCCGTGCTCGGCGAGCTCGGGCTCGACCGCGCGCGCCCGATCGCCGTCGTGCGCACGCCGCCGGACGTCTCGCTCTACCACCGCTTCGGCGCGCCGCTGTTCGCGCAGGTGCTCGAGCGCCTGCGCGGCGAGCAGGTCGTCGTGCTCCCGCGCACCGAGTCCCAGCGCGCCGAGCTGACCGGCTTCACCGTCCCCGAGCGCGCCGTCGACGCGCAGTCGCTGGTCGCCTACGCCGACCTCGTGATCTCCGCGGGCGGGACGATGAACCGCGAGGCGGTGGCGCTCGGCACGCCCGTGTGGACGACGTTCGAGGGCCGCCTGGGCGCCGTCGACGAGCAGCTCATCGCGTCCGGGCGCCTGCGCCGGCTGGAGCGCGCGGAGGACGTCGTGCTGGTCAAGCGCGACCCCCGCGACGCGCCGGAACGGCTCCGCCGCGACCCCGAGCTCTTCACGGATCTGTTCGTGAAGGACGGTTAGCCGCAGGTCCTCACGCCGGAGGGCTCAATACACTGGCCGGGCATGCGCCGCCGGATCCGCTCCGCGGCCTTTCCGGTCCATCGCCACGCCCTGCCTCAGGTCGCGCTGGATGCGGGGCTGGTCGCGCTGGCCTACTACCTTGCCTACCGTCTTCGGTTCGACGGCGGGATCCCGCCGACGTACCACGACCTGTTCGTGCGCACGATCGCCTTCGCGGTCGTCGGCTCGCTCGTCGCGTTCGCCGTCGTCGGCTGCTACCGGCACTGGATGCGCTACTCGTCGCAGGCCGAGTACCTGAAGATCGCCGAGGGCGCGCTGCTGGGCGTGCTGGCGCTGATCGGCTACGTGACCGTCGTCCAGCCCAAGCTCGTGCTGGCGCCGACCGGCTTCGTCTCGCTCGGCGTCCCGGCCGGCGTGCTCGTCCTCTGGGGCCTGCTGATGGGCTTCTTCGTCGCGGGCACGCGCTTCATCGTGCATCTGCTCTCCGAGGGCTCGTGGCGCGGCCTGACGCCGAATCGCGGCGCGCGCCGCGTGCTGATCGTCGGCGCCGGCGACGGCGGCAAGCTGCTGCTGCGCGAGATCCTCAAGAACCCCGTCCTGAACTACAGGCCCGTCGGCTTCGTCGACGACGACCCGAGCAAGCAGGGCATCCCGATGGGCCCGCGGCTGCGCGTGCTCGGCACCACCGAGCAGCTCGGCGACGTGCTCGAGGACGTCGAGCCCGACGAGGTGCTGATCGCGATCCCGTCGGCGCCGGGCACGCTGCGCGCCGTCGTGGTGAGCGCGTGCCGCGAGCGCGGCGTACCGGTGCGCACGATGCCGACGGTGTTCGAGCTGCTGCAGACCGACCGCGCGGTCCTCGGCCAGATCCGCGAGGTCCGCGTCGAGGACGTGCTCGGGCGCGAGCCCGTGCGGATGGAGGTCGAGCACGTCGGCGGGTACCTGACCGAGCGCGTCGTGATGGTGACCGGCGCCGGCGGCTCGATCGGCTCGGAGCTGTGCCGCCAGATCTCGCGCGTCGGGCCTGCGCGGCTGGTGCTGGTCGACCATGCCGAGGACAACCTGTTCGAGATCGAGCGCGAGCTCGTCGAGGACCGGCACGTGCTCAACGTCGCCGCCGTGCTCGCGGACTGCCGCGAGGAGGAGCGGATGCGCGAGGTGTTCGCCGCCGAGCGCCCGCACGTGGTCTTCCACGCCGCCGCCTACAAGCACGTCGCGCTGATGGAGGCCAACCCGGTCGAGGCGGTGCGCAACAACGCGCTCGCGACCGAGGTGATGACGCGCGTGGCCGGCGACGCGGGCGCGACCGCGTTCGTGCTCGTCTCGACCGACAAGGCGGTCGATCCCGCGACGGTGATGGGCGCGTCCAAGGCGCTCGCCGAGTGGGCCGTCGAGGCCGCCGACCAGCGCTACCCCGGCACCTCGTTCGCCGCCGTGCGCTTCGGCAACGTGCTCGGCTCCTCCGGCTCGGTCGTGCCGATCTTCCGCCGCCAGATCGCGGCGGGCGGCCCGGTGACGGTCACCGACCCGGAGATGACGCGCTTCTTCATGACGATCCCGGAGGCGGTCCAGCTCGTGATCCGCGCCGGCTCGCTCGCCTCCGGCGGGGAGCTGTTCGCGCTCGAGATGGGCGAGCCGGTGTCGATCCTCGAGCTCGCCGAGGACATGATCCGCTTCTCCGGCCTGGAGCCGGGGCGCGAGATCGCGATCGAGATCATCGGCGCGCGCCCGGGCGAGAAGCTGCACGAGCAGCTCTTCAACGCCTACGAGCGGCCCGAGCCGACGCCCGCGCAGAAGATCATGCGCGCGATCCGCGCGCCCGTCGACCCGGCGTGGGTCGAGCACGTCTTCGACCGGATCGCGCTGCTCGTCGCAAGCGGCGACGCCGCCGGGCTGGCGGCGATCGTGGGCGAGCTGGCGGCGACGCGCGGGGCGCTCACGAGCGGCTCACGCTGGGCCCGCGTCGGCGCCGAGGACATCCCCGACGAGCCCGCCGCCGGGTATACCGCCCGGCCGGGCTCCTAGAATCGTCGGCTCGCCTTCCATGGTCCTGCTCGCGTTCTCGCTTTCGCACCAGGTGGAGAAGTACGGCGCCTACGTCGGCATCGCGTGCTTCTTCGGCTTGGCCGTCCTCTCGTTGCTCTACTTCGCCCAGGCGCGCGAAGTGCGGCGCCTGCGCGCGTGGGCGGGGACCTCGCCTGAGCTCGCGCACGAGCTGACCGACCGCGTGGACGCGCTCGCCGCGGGCCTGCGGCGCGTCCAGTCGCAGTCCGCTCCGGCGCCCCGCGCCATGCCCGCGCCCGTCGCGGCCGCGACGAACGGGGCGCACAAGCTCAAGCCCGAGCAGGTCGCCGCGCTGGCGTTCGCGCGCGCCGCCGGCGTGCCCAACCCGCCGCACCCGCCGCAGGCGACCCCGCCGGTGCCCGTCCCCCAGCCGGTCGCCGTCGCGGTGCAGGACGCTGAGCCGCAGGTCGCGCCCGAGCCGGCGACCGCCGTCGAGCCCGTCCCGGCGGCCGGCAACGGCAACGGCCACGGCGGCATCCCCGCGCCCGCCACGCCCGCCGCCCGCCGTCCGGCCACGCCCGCCGCCGCGCCGCTGCGCGCGACCCCGCCGCCGCGCCGCCCGGCTCCGGCCCCCGCGCGGCGCGCGCCGAGCGGGCCGCCGCCGCGGCGCGAGACCTCGACGCGCTCGGTGGTGCTGACGTCGCTGCTCGGCGTCGTCGTGCTCGCCGCGCTCGTCTTCGGCGGTCTCAAGCTCTTCAACGGCGGCGGCGACTCCGGCACCGCGGCCAAGAGCCCGCAGAACTCGGTCGTCACGCCGCCGGCCGGCACGTCGGACACGGGCGGCGGGTCCAAGAAGGCCAAGCCGACGCCGACGCCGACGCGCGAGACCACCGCCGTGGTCGTCTTCAACGCCACGGGCCAGGGCGGCCTGGCGGCGGACATGAAGGACCGCCTCATCAACGCCGGCTACGCCGACAAGAACGTGGGCGCGACGAACGATCCCCAGAGCACCTCCCGGCCCGCGTCGGTGGTGCTCTACAAGCGCGGGGCGAGGGCGCAGGCGAACGACGTCGCACGCGTGCTGGCGATCGAGTCCGTGAAGCCGATCGACGCCGCCACGCAGGCGCTGGCGCCGGCCGCGGAGAAGACGGTCGTGGTCGAGGTCGGCATGGACAAGAGCGGCAACTGAATCGGGTGACCCGGTGACGCTGGTCGCCCGCATCACCTTCCTGGTGCTGGTGGGCGCGACGTTCTCCGCGTTCTTCGTCGCCCAGCGGCTCAAGAGCTCGCCGCCCGTGATCCAGGTCGGCAGCCTCAACCGCGCGTTCTCGCCGGCGCTGAAGCCGAACGCGTTCTCGGTCACGCTGAAGGTCTCCGACGACGTCACCGTCGACGTCGTCAACCTCGACGGCGACCGCGTCAAGCGCCTGGCCGACGCCGTGCCCGCTCACGCGCACCGGCCGCTGCGGCTGACCTGGGACGGCACGACCGACTCCGGCGCCCGCGCGCCCGACGGCCAGTACCGCGTGCGCGTCTCGCTGCGCAACGAGGGCCGCTCGAGCGTGATCCAGCGCACGATGACGCTCGACACCAAGGCGCCGTCGTCGCTCGTCTGCGTCGGCTCCCAGTGCAAGCGCAAGCCGAGCAACAACATCATCGCGCCGTCGCACGGGCCGGTGAACGTCTACATCCGCGGCGTCTCGACGGCCTACCGCACTGCGTTCAAGGTGTTCCGCACCGACCAGGACGCGCCGAAGGAGGTCGACCACTTCGGCCTCAAGCGCGGCGCGCACGTGGCCCGCTACGACAGCAGCAAGCTCCCGCCGGGCACGTACCTGTTCCAGGCGTCCGTGCGCGACCGCGCCGGGAACGTCGGCACGACGCCGTCGACGCTCGAGGCGGGCGCGGTGCCGGGGCGGCCCGGCCTGACCGTGCGCGGGCTCGCTGTGCAGCCGCCGCTGCGCCCGGTCACGGCCGGCGCGCGGGCGGAGTTCTTCGTCGACGCGCGCGGCGCCTCGTACACCTGGCGGGTGCGGCGCGTGGGCGAGAGCGCGATCCGCAAGCGCGGGCGCGGCGACGGCCCGAACCTCGCGTTCCGCGCGCCGGACGTCCCGTCGGGCGCGTACCTGCTGGAGGTCACGGCCGGCCGCTGGCACGCGAAGGTCCCGTTCCTCGTGCAGGCGCAGAAGCGCTCGAGCGTGCTCGTCGTGGTCCCCACGGTCAGCTGGCTCGGCTCCGACCGCGTCGACGACCAGCCGCTGGACGGGATCCCGAACTCGCTGCCCGACCGCGCGAGCGTGCACTGGCCGCGCGTGTTCGTGCAGAACGGCGGCACGCCGCCGCAGTTCGCCGACGACGTCGCGAAGCTGCTCGTCTTCCTCGACCGCCGCAGGATCCGCTACGACCTCACGAGCGACCTGGACCTCGACCTGTCGCGCAACCCGCGCGCGAGCGATCGCGAGGGCGTCCTGCTGGCCGGCCCGGAGACGTGGGTCACGTCGACGCTGGCGCGGCGGCTGCGCCGCTACGTGCTCGACGGCGGGCGCGTCGCCTCGTTCGGCGCCGACACGCTGCGCCGCGGCGTCACGCTGCGCGCGAGCGAGGCGGACGACGCCGGCGTGCTGGCGAACCCGACCCAGCCGACGAGCACCGACCCGTTCGGCGCGCACCTCGCCAAGCTGCGCACGCCGCCGGCGCCCGCGGACCTGATCCAGCTCGACGGCGACCCGGAGTTCGGCCTGATGACCGGCGTCCAGCAGCTGTCGGGCTTCACGAAGCTCGAGGAGTCGCTGCCCGTCGCCGGCGACCGCAAGCTCCTGGCCGGCGTGGGCCAGCAGCTCACGCCGGAGGAGACGGCGGCGGCCGAGCAGTCCGGCAAGCAGGCGCGCGACCTGCGCCCGGCGCTGTCGGCCGTGCAGGTGGGCGACAAGCACGGGCTCGTGATCCGGGTCGGGCTGCCGGAGTGGTACGACAAGCTCGGCGACGCGGATGTGGCCCAGGCGACGCGCAACATCTTCGACCTGCTGCGCGGCGTGACCCCGAAGATCCGGTCCGAGCGATGAAGGACACCGCCGCGCTCCCCTCGGGCGTGCTCCTGGCGGGCATGGTGCTGGCCGCCGCGCTGGCCGCCGGCGCGGTGCTCGGGCGCACGATCCGCGGCCGCGCGTACGCGATGCTCGGCGCGCTGGTGGTCACGCCGGTGCTGCTGGTCGGCGAGATCTGGCACTCGCCGCAGCTGGACACCGCGCGCACGCACGCCGCCCCGGCCGCCGCCGCGGTCGCCGTCGGGCTGGTCGCGCTCGGGGCGCTGGCGTGGTGCTTCTCGCGCCGTCCGGGCCTGCTCGGCGTGCTCGCGCTCGCGGCGCTGCCGTTCCGCGTGCCCGTGCAGGCGGGCGGCAGCACCGCGAACCTGCTCGTGCCGCTGTACGTCGTGATCGGCGCCGGAGCGCTGGCCTGGCTGGTGCCGCGGCTGTCGGCGCGCCGGCAGGGCGAGCCGGCGCCGAAGCCGGGCGCGCTGGAGTGGGTCCTGCTCGGCAGCGTCGTGCTGTACGCGCTGCAGGCCGTCTACGCCGGCGACCGCTCGACCGCGCTGCAGCAGGTCGTCTTCTTCTACGTGCCGTTCGCGCTGCTGTTCGCGCTGCTGCGCGGGCTCGAATGGACGCCGCCGCGGCTGAAGTGGGGCGGCGGCGCGCTGCTCGGGCTGGCGCTCGCGTTCACCGCGATCGGCTTCTGGGAGTTCCAGACGCGGCGGCTGCTGCTGAACCCGAAGGTGATCGCGTCCAACCAGGTCGAGGAGTACTTCCGCGTCAACTCGCTGTTCTTCGACCCGAACATCTACGGGCGCTTCCTCGCGCTGGTGATGATCGGGCTGGCGGCGGTGCTGCTGTGGCGGGCGCGCACGCGCGACGTCTGGCTGGCGGTCGCGGCGCTCGCGGTCCTCTGGGGCGGGCTGCTGACGACGCTGTCGCAGTCGAGCTTCGCGGCGCTGCTGCTCGGGCTGTTCGTGCTCGCCTGGCTGCGCTTCGGCGGCCGCGTCGTCGCCGCGCCGGCGCTGGCGGTGCTGGTGGCCGCGCTCGTCCTGATCCTCGCGTTCCCGCACGCGCTGCGGCTCAACCTCAGCTCGCAGGACTCGCTCAGCAACGCGACCTCGGGGCGCGCGAATCTGATCGAGGGCGGCCTGCGGCTCGCGCGCGACCGGCCGCTGGCCGGCTGGGGCTCGGGCAGCTTCCAGCGCGAGTACCGCCGCCATGAGCACGCGTCCGGCCGCGAGGCGACCTCGGCGTCGCACACGATCCCGATCACGGTCGCCGCCGAGCAGGGCGTGATCGGCCTGCTGGTCTACTTCGCGCTGATCCTGCTCGCGCTGCGGCGGTTGCTGCGCGGCGCCCGCGGCGAGCCGGTGCGGGCCGTCGTCGCGGCCTGCTTCGCCGCCCTGCTGCTGCACACGTGGGTCTACGCGGCCTTCCTGGAGGATCCGATGACCTGGACGCTGCTCGCGCTCGGGACCGCCTTGGCGCTGCCCGTGGCGGCCGCCGGGAGCGAGTCCTCCGGCGAGTCGGCGTCGCGCAACGGACGGCCGAGCGAGCCGGTCGTCGCGTCGCCGGCGCAGTCGTGACGCACCGCCTGCTGGCGGCCGCCGTGCTCGTCGCGGCGGTGGTCGTGTGGGTGGTCACGCGCACGTATCCGAACTACGACTCCTACTACCACCTGGTCTGGGGCCGCGAGCTGCTGCACGGCCACGCGCCGAGCTTCGAGGCGTACGCCGCGCCGACGCAGCATCCGCTCTACGTCGCGCTGTGCGCCGTCCTGGGCGCGATCTTCGGCGAGTGGGGCGACCGCGCGCTGGTGCTCGTCTGCCTGCTCTCGCACGCGCTGCTGGTGATCGGCACCTACCGCGTCGGCGCCGCCGTGTTCGGGCGCTGGAGCGGGCTGCTGGCCGCGCTGTTCGTCGGCGCCAGCGCCTCGTTCCTGCTCTACGCGGCGCGCGGCTACGTCGACTCGCCGTTCCTGGCCGTGGTGATCTGGGCCGCCGTCTACGAAGTCGAGGACCGCGGGCCGTGGCGGCCGCTCGGGCTGCTCGTGGTGGCGGGGCTGCTGCGGCCGGAGGCGTGGGTGCTCGGCGGGCTGTACTGGCTGTGGTGGCTCCCGCGCGAGCGCCGCCGCGTGCTGCTGACGGCCGGCGCGATCGCCGCGCCGCTGGTGTGGGCGCTGGTCGACCTGATCTCGACCGGGGACCCGCTGCACTCGCTGCACGCGACGTCGGATCTCGCCGACGACCTCGGGCGCGTGCGCGGCATCCGCCACGTCCCCGGCTCGTTCGCGTCGTTCGTCAGCTCGACGGTCCGCCCGCCGGTGGCCGCGCTCGCGCTCGCCGGCGCCGTCCTGGGCTGGCGGGTGCTCGGCTGGCGGGCGCTGCGCGTGCCGCTGGCGCTGTTCGCGGCCGGCGTGATCACGTTCGTCGGCACCGGCGTGCTCGGGCTCTCGATCCTGCCGCGCTACCTGACGGTGCCGTCGGTCGCGCTCTGCCTGTTCGCCGGCTACGCGCTCGCGGGCTTCACGGCGCTGGCCGCCGACCACCCGGGGCGGCGGCTGTGGATGCGCGGGTCGATCGCAGCCACCGTCGTCGGCGCGATCGGCCTGGCGATCCTCGCGCCGTCGCTGACCAACGTGCGCGAGGAGGTGCGCTTCATCCGCGCCACGCACGACAGCTTGATCGCGCTGCTCGACGACCCGGGCGTCGTCGCCGCGCGGCGCTGCGGCACGCTGACGTTCCCCACCTACCGGCTCGTGCCCGACGCGCGCTGGCACCGCGACGGGAGGATCGGCGCCCGCTCGGACCGGCGCCGCCGCTACGGGGTCGAGGTGTTCGCGCTCGGGCAGAAGGCGCTGCGGCGCTACGGCTTCGCGGCGGGCACCTCGCCGCTCGTGAACCTGCCCGACCCCGGCTACGCGCCGCTGGCGCGGCACGGGCTGCTCAGCGCGTACTCGCGCTGCCCCTGATCGCGGCGCGCTCGGAGCCGAGCCGGCCCGACTCGACCCCGAGCGCCTCCATCCGCTCCCACAGCGGGAGGTTCTGCGTGTGCGCGGTCTGGGCGAGCGCCCATTCGCGCAGCGCGGCGTCGGGGCGCGTGCGCGCGCCGGCCTGGGCGCGCAGGGCGGCGATCCACTCCTCCGGCGTGCCGGCCGTCGTGACGGCGTTCGCCCACGTCGCGACGCCCGCCAGCGGCGGCGAGATCGTGCGGCGGCCGAGCCGGGCGTACTTGAGGATCCGGTACGGCAGCGCGGTCTCGTTGAACTCCGAGCGCTCGAACGGGACGATCCCGACGTCGGCGCAGGCGATCAGGCGCGCCGCCTCCTCGTCGCTGCGGCGCCCGAGCCAGACGAGGTTGGGCGCCTCGCGGCAGGCGCGGAAGTCGGGATCGGCGCCGGACTCCTCCGTGTGCCACTCGCCGATCAGCAGCAGCACGAGCTCGGGCATCCCCTCGGCGACGGCGCGCAGCAGCGCCCAGTCGGTGCGGTGGCCGAGATGCCCGAGCGAGACGGCGACCACGGTGGCGCCGGGGTCCGGCGCCGGGAACGCGTCGGCGGCGAGCGGGACGAGCACGGTCGCGTGGCCCTGCTCGCGCTCGAGCTCGCCGAGCGCGTCGGAGACCACGATCGTCAGCGAGGCGCGGTGGACGGCGTGGTCGTGCAGCTCCTGCAGGCGCTCGCGCTTGCGCTTGTTGGCGTCGTAGGCGACCTCGTAGCGGTCCCAGCGCCAGTACCACAGCTCGCAGTCGGGGTGCTCGGAGATCAGCGCGCGGGCGAGCGGGTACTGCAGCGGGTGGAAGATCACGATCGCGGCGGGCGTGCCGGGCAGCCGCAGCCGCCGCGCCTGCGTCGCCGCGAGCCCGTCGGCGACCGGCGACGGGACGCGCAGGTAGGCGCCGTACGGCACGCGCGCGGGCTCGATCGCGATCACGCCGGGCGCGGTCAGCAGGTCCTCGGCCTGATCGCGCAGGATGAACTGCTCGAGCATGCGCGGGAGCAGCAGCACGCACAGCGGGATCTGGGGGCCGGGGTCGACACGCGCCGCGAGCCGCTTGAGCCCGTACGGGCTTCCGCCGCCCCTCCATCCGTAGCCGCCTCCCGGATCTGTCATCGCCGGTCCCACGCTACCGCGCGTGTTCGCGAGCCGGTCCGCCGGCCGCACCCGCCAGTCGAACTCGCAGCGAATCGCCCCCTGGGCGATTCGCCGGACGCTAGCGTCTTCGCGTGTGAGCACCTATCTCCGCCGCCTGCTCACCACCGGTGCGGCGTACCAGGTCGCCGACGCGGTCTCGAAGCTGATCGCGCTCGCGCTGCTGCCCATCTACACGCGGCACCTCACGCGCGCGGACTACGGCACCGCCGAGCTGCTGCTGACGACGATCATCCTCGTCTCGATCATCGTGCGGGCGGGGCTCGGCGAGGCGCTCGTGCGCTTCCACTTCCTCGACGCCGATCCCGAGCGCCGCCGCGCGCTGGCGCGCACCGCCACGGGCTCGCTGCTGGTGCTCACCACCGTCGTCGCGGGCGCCTGCGCGCTCGCCGCCGAGCCTATCTCGCGCGCGCTGCTGGGCTCCTCGCACCCCGACGAGCTGCGCGCCGCCGCGCTCGGCCTGTGGGCGTTCACCAACCTCGAGCTCGCCTACGCGCTGCTGCGCGTGGAGGAGCGCTCCCGCGCGTTCGCGCTCGCCTCGCTGACCAACGTGCTGCTGACGGTCGGATTGACCCTCTGGCTCGTCGTCGGGCGCGACGAGGGCGCGCTCGGCCTGCTGCTCGGCAACTACGTCGCGTCCGCCGTCGTGCTGGTGGGCCTGTGGATCGCCCAGCGCGACGCATTCGGGCTGCGCCCCGGCGGGATCGACCGCGCGCAGCTGGGCCCGATGCTGCGCTACGGGCTGCCGACGGTCCCCGCCGAGGTGTCGGTCTTCGCGCTGTTCTTCGTCGACCGCCTGTGGCTCTATCGCTTCCAGAGCGAGGACGCGGCCGGCCTGTACTCGCTCTCGGTCAAGCTCGCGGGCGTCGTCGTGTTCACCGTGCGCGCGTTCCAGTACGCGTGGCCGCCGCTGGCGTTCTCGATCGAGAGCGACGACGAGGCGGCGCGCGTGTACTCGCGCATCACGACCTACTACGTGCTCTTCACCGGCATCGTGGTGGCGGGCCTCGCGCTGCTCGGCCGCTGGGTGGTGCGCCTGTTCGCGGCTCCCGCGTACTACAGCGCGCACACGGCGCTGACGTGGGTCGCGCTCGGCTGGGCGCTGTACGGGCTCTTCCTCGTGCTGGTCGCGATGGCGGGCCGCGCGCAGGTGACCGTGCGCAACGCGCCCGCGGCGCTGTGCGGGCTGGCGGTCAACATCGCGCTGCTGGCCGCGCTGGTCGGGCCGCTGGGGATCGCCGGCGCCGGGCTCGCGCTGGTCGGCGCGTACGTCGTGATGCTGCTCGCGATGTGGCTGCTGACGCGGAACCTGTTCCACGTGCCGTTCGAGTGGGTCCGGCTCGGCCTCGCGGTCGGCGTGATCGGCGGCCTGACGACGCTGTGGGAGCTGTCGCTGCCGACCTCGGGCGCCGTCGGCCTGCTCACGCGTACGGCCGCGCTGGCGACGATCCCCGCCGGGCTCTTCGCCGTCGGCTTCTTCCACCAGGGCGAGCTGGCGGCGGCGCGCCGGCTGCTCAGGCGGGCTCGCCCCGTCCCAGCTCCCTCCGGCGGCGGTTGAAGTCCTCCGCCGCCTCGGCGAGCCCTTCGCCGCGGCCGGGCAGCAGCGTCGCGCTGACGTGCTTGGCGTAGCGCTTCGGATCATGCCCCGGGAGGACGAGCGCGCCGACCGTGCGGACCGCGTAGGTCCACGCCGTCAGCCAGCGCACGAGCGCGGCCGCCACGACGCCGTGGTGCTTGCGCATGTAGCGGTCGCGGTTGCGCGAGAACTCGACGATCCGCCGCGCCGGCACGTTGCCGGTGACGAGCTGCTCGTGGTGGACGGCGCGCGCCTCGGGCACGTAGAGCGTGTGCCAGCCGGCGTCGGCGAGCCGGCGGCAGAAGTCGACCTCGTCGGAGTAGACGAAGAACGCCGGGTCGAAGTAGGCGATCGCCACGGCCGCCTCGCGCCGCACCAGCAGCGCGGCGGACTGGCTCCAGTCCACGCGCCGGATCTTGTCGCCGCGGCTCTGGACCACGCGCGAGCGGTGCAGCCACACGGCGGTCAGCAGCGCCGTCCAGGGCGAGGGGAAGCGCCACGCCGACGGCTGCTGCACGCCGTCGGGGCGCACGAGCATCGCGCCGGCGGCGCCGGCGTGCTCGTCCGCCGCCAGCGCCGCGTGCAGCGCCACCGTGGCGCCGGGCTCCAGCTCGGAGTCCTCGTTGAGCAGCAGGCAGAAGCGCCCGCGCGCGCGCCGCAGCAGCGCCGAGTCGTTCTCCGCCTTGCCGCGGCGGTCTTGCAGCGCGATCACCTCCGTGGTCACCGGATGCCGCCGCGCGGCGTCCGCCGATCCGTCCTGGGAGGCGTTGTCGAGCACGAGCACCTCGGTCTCGAAGTCCACCGTCGCCAGCTCCCGCGCGATGGCGTCCAGGCAGTACCGGAGCAGCCCGCGCTGCTCGGTGTTCACGACGCAGAAGGTCAGCTCGACCGCCACGGCCCTGCATACTGCCCTGCGCGGCGGTCGTGTGGCGGCCCGATCGTGAACGTAGGCCATACTCCGGCCCCGTGCGGGTCCACGTGGTCGATCCGGCGGCCTACACACCGCCCTACGACCGCGCGCTCGGCGCGGCGCTGGCCCGCGCGGGCGCCGACGTCGAGCTGTGGACGAGCGCCTTCGGTTACGGCGACGTGCCGGACGCACCCGGCGTGCGCGTGCGCGAGGCGTTCTATCGCTGGGCGCCCCGCCGCGGCCGCCGCGCCGCCCGGCTCGCCCAGCACGTGCCCGACATGCTGCGCTACGCCCGCGCCGCGCGGGCGGCCGACGTCGTGCACTTCCAGTGGCTGCCGGTGCAGTACCTCGACGCGCTGCTGCTCCCGCGCGTCCATCCGCGCCTGCTGACCGCGCACGACGTGCTCCCGCGCGAGCCGCGCAAGGGCCAGCTGGAGGGCCAGCGGCGCCTGTACGAGCAGATGGACGCGATCGTGGTGCACTCCGAGCACGGCGCCGCGCGCCTGCGCGACGAGCTGCGGCTCGACCCGCGGCGGATCCACGTGATTCCGCACGGCGCGCTGACCGAGCTGGCCACCGGGCCGGCGGAGCTGCCCGCCGAGCTGCGGCGCGGCGACGGCCCGACGGTGCTGTTCTTCGGGCTGATCCGCCCGTACAAGGGCGTCGACGTGCTGCTCGACGCGTGGCGGCGGGCCGAGAAGCCGCCCGGCGCGCGCCTGTGGATCGCCGGGATGCCGCGGATGCCGGTCTCCGTCGACGCGCCGGACGTCGACGCCGCGCTGCGCTTCGTCTCCGGCGCCGAGCTGGCCGGCGCCTTCCGCGCCGCCGACCTCGTCGTGCTGCCCTACCGCGAGATCGACCAGTCCGGCGTGCTGTTCACGGCGCTGGCGTTCGGCAAGCCGCTGCTGCTCAGCGATGTGGGCGGGTTCCCGGAGGTCGCCGCGACCGGCGCGGCGGCGCTCGTCGCGCCCGGCGACGCCGGCGCGCTCGCCCAGGCGCTGACGGCGCTGCTCGCCGACCCGGCCGCGCTCGGCCGGATGGCCGAGGCCGCCCGCGCCGCCGCGTCCGGCCCGTACGGCTGGGACGCGATCGCGCGGCGCACGCTCGACCTCTACGCCGCGCTCCAGACGTAGACCGCATGCGGCCCCGGGTTCCGGCCGCGCGACGGCGTCCGCCGCTCGCCCGAGTCCGCGAACCCCGCGCGCGCCGCCACGCGCAGCGACGCCTCGTTGCGCGGGTCGATCAGCAGCTCGACGCGGCCGAGCCCGAGCGCGGCGTGCGCCCAGTCGCGCAGCAGCACGACGCCGCGAGTGGCGATGCCGCGCCCGCGCGCCTCGCGCGCGACCCAGTAGCCGATCTCGCCGCCGAACACGCTCATCGAGCCGAGCACGCGGCCGTCCACGACGGCCGCGAAGTTGAACGAGCTGCCGTCCGCGGCGGCCTGCACGGAGCCCTCGATGTAGGCGACCGCGTCGGAGCGGTGGTAGGGGACCGGGAGCGCGAGCGCCCAGCGCTGGACCTCGGGGTCCTGGCAGCCCGCGGTGATCGCGTCGGCGTCCGCGAGCCGGTTCGGGCGCAACGTCAGCACGCCGTCGGTGAGGGTGGGACGCTCCATCGCTTCTAGCATGGCGCCCGCCGTGCGCCGCGTGTTCTGGACCTCGACCGCCCTGCTCGCCTGGACCCAGGCGCTGTACGCCCCCGCGCTGGCCGGCCTGCGCCGCGCCAAGGGCTCGCCGCCGCCCGCCCCGCGGCGCGCGCTGCCGCAGCCCCCGCCGCGGGTCTCGCTGATCGTCGCGGCGTACCGCGAGGAGGCCGTGATCGAGGCGAAGGTCGCCAACGCGCTCGCGCTCGACTACCCGGACCTCGAGCTGATCGTGGCCGTCGACGGCGGCGGCGACGCGACGGCCGAGCGCGCCCGCGCCGCGGGCGCCCACCAGGTGCTCGAGCTCCCGCGCGGCGGCAAGATCCGCGCCCAGGACGCCGCCGTGCGCGCCGCTTCGGGCGAGATCGTGGCGTTCTCGGACGCCAACGCGCTGTGGGAGCCCGACGCGCTGCGGCGCCTGGCGGCCGTGTTCGGCGATCCCGCGGTCGGCTACGTGTGCGGCCAGGTGCGCTTCACCAACGACGCCGGCGGCAACCAGGAGGGCCTGTACTGGCGCTACGAGATGTTCCTGCGCGAGCAGGAGTCGGCGCTGGCGTCGGTCACCGGCGGCAACGGTGCGATCTACGCGGTCCGGCGCGAGGCCTACGTCGAGGTCGACCCGATCATGGGCCACGACCTCAGCTTCCCGTTCCGGATGGTCAAGAACGGCTGGCGCGCCGTCTACGAGCCCGAGGCGCGCGCGAGCGAGAAGATGGTCCCCTCGATCGAGGGCGAGTGGGCGCGCAAGCGGCGGATGATGTCCCACGGCTGGCCGATCGTGCTCACGGGCGGCCTGCTGGACCCGCGCGGCTACCCGCCGCTGTACGCGCTGATGGTCGCCTCCCACCGCCTGCTGCGCTACGGGACGCCGCTGCTGCACGTGCTCACCGGCGTCGCGACGCTCTCGCTGCTGGGGCGCGGGCGGATCTACCGGCTCGCCGCCGCCGCGCAGCTCGCGCTGCTGGCCGCGGCCTTTACACCTGTCAAGGCGCGTCCGTTCCTCGTCGCCCGCTACTACGTGCTGACGACGGCCGCGCTCGCGGCCGGGCTGTACGACTGGCTGCGCCACGGCACCGAGGCGGGCTGGGAAGCGCCGGAGGGCACGCGCTGAGCCCGTACCTGCACTCGCGCCGCAAGCGCGCGCTGGACCTGCTCGTGGCGGGCGCGATCGCGCTCGTCTCGGCGCCGGTCGTGGCGCTCGCCGCGCTGGCCGTGCGGCTGGAGTCGCGCGGGCACCCGATCTACCGCCAGCGCCGCGTCGGGCACCACGGGCACGCGTTCGAGGTCTACAAGCTGCGCACGATGGTCTCCGGCGCCGAGCACATGGGCGCCGGCCTGGCGATCGACGAGGGCGACAGCCGGATCACGCGCGTCGGCGCGCTGCTGCGGCGCACGTCGGTCGACGAGCTGCCGAACCTCGTCAATGTGCTGCGCGGCGAGATGTCGCTCGTCGGCCCGCGGCCCACGCTGCAGGTCCAGGTCGACCAGTACACCGACCGCCAGCGGCGCCGGCTCGAGGCGCGTCCCGGCCTGACCGGCTGGGCGCAGGTCAACGGCCGCGCCTCGCTGCCGTGGCCGCAGCGGATCGAGCTGGACATCTGGTACCTCGAGCACGCGTCGCTGCGGCTCGACCTGCGCATCATCGCCCTCAGCGCCCGCATGGCGATCACCGGCCACGGGCTCTACCGCGGCGAGACGGGCGGCTGGCGCCAGGGCTAGGGGACGACCTCCGGCCCCTTGTTGATGAACTTGTCGTGGAACGCGCGCAGGGCGTCGAAGACCTTGTCGTTCATCGTCTTGCAGCCGATCATGTGGCCCCACGCGGTCGCCGCGACGGCGAACGGCATGTTCGTCGTGTTCTGGAACAGCAGCATGTGGTAGCCGTCGCTCTCCTCGCTGAACAGCGTCTCGAGCTGCGAGACGGTGTGCGAGGGCGTGCCCTTGGCGTACTGCAGCTCGATCCGGCCGTGCTCGAGCGGGTGGACGATCTTGCCGAGCTCCGGCGTGTCGCCGGGGGCGTACTCGCCGTCCTGGTACCAGACCGGGTTGTGGTTGCCCGAGGTCGGCGGGTTCGTCTTGTAGTCGGACGCCTTGAACTGCTTGTCCTCGTGCGTGTTGCCCTCGATCGGAGGGTTCGTGACCGTGCAGCTCGCGGCCGCGGCCGCCTTCGTCAGGTCGGACTCCTGCACCGCGGGGATGTCGGCGCCGCCCTTGGGCGGGTCCTTGGGCGAGCCGGAGCCGCTCGAGCCGCCGCCGCTGAACGCGCCGAGGGCCAGTGCCGCGCCGGCGGCGATCACGAGCACCGTGAGGAGGCCGCCGAACACGTACTGGACGCGCGTGCGGCGCGACTGAGCGGCGCGCTCGGCCTGCTCGCGCTCCTCGCGCTCGCGGCGGCGGCGCTCCTTCTCCTCCTGGCGGCTCGACATACGACGCGTGAGGGTAGCGGCCCGCGGCCCGTTTAGGACGCCACAGCGCGCTTTGCGGCCCGCCGCGGCCTCCAACAGTCGTCGAGGAACGCGGCGATCTCACCGGTCAGCCGGGCCGGCGCGACGCGCAGCTCGACGATCGAGCCCGCCTCCAGCAGCCGCGCGTTCGGCAGCTCCGCGGCCAGCTCGCCCGCGTCGGAGAACGGATGCACGAGGTCGTGCTGATGGCCGATCACCAGCGCCGGCGTCGCCATCTCGCGCCGCAGCTCGCGCGGCGGCGCCGTGCGGCCGAAGAACAGGCCCTGCAGCACGGCGGCGCTCGGCGCCGGATCCTGCCGGATCCAGTCGAGCAGGATGTCGGCCTGCCACGGCAGCCGCCGGCGCGGCACCGCGCGCGCGGCCCGCGCCAGGGCGCGCATCGCGGGCTCGCCGACGGTCAGCGCCGCCATCAGCGGCGTGAACGCGAGCGCGCAGCCGAGCAGCGCGTTGTCGAGCACGGGCATCTCGACCACCATCCCGCGCAGGCGCTCAGGCGCCGCCGCCGCGACCTCGAGCGCCACGTTCGCGCCCAGCGAGGTGCCGAGCACGACCGCCTCCGGCACGTCGAGGTGGTCGAGCAGCGCCACGACCTCGCCCCCGAACGCGGGCATCGTGTAGCGCCACATGTCCAGCGGCCGGTCGGACTCGCCGTGGCCGAGCAGGTCGAGCGTGACGACGCGGTGCCCGCGCTCGGCGAGCGCCTTCGCCAGCGTCTCGTGCATGCGCTGCGAGAACAGCAGGCCGTGCAGCAGCACCGCGACGCGCGGCCCGTCGCCGTGGACCGTGTAGGCCAGGCGCTGGCCGTCGAGCGAGAACGTCGCCATCGGCCAATCGTAGGCTGTCGGGATGATCCGCCCGATGCGACCCGACGACGCGGACGCGGCGCACGCGCTGTCGGTGCTGACGTTCGACGATCTGGCGCGCAGGCACAACCAGGCGCCGGAGCCGGCCCCGCCGGCCGCGACGGTTCGCCCGCGCTACACGCACCTCGTGCGCAGCGATCCCGGCGGCGCGTGGGTCGCCGAGCGCGACGGCCGCCTGATCGGCAGCGCGATCGCGATCGTGCGCGAGGGCGTCTGGGGGCTCTCGCTGCTCGTCGTGCACCCCGACCACCAGTCGGAGGGCGTCGGCCGCGAGCTGCTGCGCCACGCGCACGCCTACGCCGCCGGCGCGCGCGGCCGGATCATCCTCTCCTCGAACGACCCGCGGGCGCTGCGCGCCTACGCGCGGCTCGGCCTGACCGGCCATCCGTGCTTCTGGGCCACCGGCGTGCCGGCCGGCGTCACCGAGCCGCCCGGCGTCCGCGTCGGCACGGCCGCGGACCTGCCGTTCGTCGACGAAGTCGACCGGCACGTCCGCGGCGCGGCGCACGGCGACGACATGCGCACGTTCCTCGAGATGGGCGCGACGCTGCTGATCGCCGAGGGACGCGGCTACGCGGTCACGCGCGGCGAAGGCGCGCCGCGGCTGCTCGCGGCGTTCGACGAGGCCGGCGCCCAGGACGTGCTGCGCGCCGTGCTGGCGCGCGCGAGCGGCCACACGGCGGTGGAGATGATCACGGCGCGGCAGGGATGGGCCGTCCCGGTCTGCCTCGACGCCGGCCTGGACGTGCGCACCGACACCGGCGCCGTCTTCCTCGACGGCGATGTCGGCCCGTTCACGCCGTACCTGCCGAGCGGCGCGTTCCTGTGAGACGCGACACTCCTCCCTGGGCTTTCGCCCGGGTCGAGCCTACGATTCATAAGCCAAGCTATTGACGTTGCGTCCAGGAACCCAGGAGAACCTCCCATGGCCAAGAACCCGCGCTCGCTGAACGGCAAGGTCGCCGTCGTCACCGGCGGCGCCCGCGGCATCGGCAACGCGATCGCTCATGCACTCGCGCGCGAGGGGGCCGTGGTGGCCATCGGCGACCTCGACCGCGCGGCGGCCGAGGCCGCCGCGGCGCAGCTCGGCGGCCGCTCGCTCGGCCTCGCGCTCGACGTCACCGACCGGCCCGGCTTCACCGCGTTCCTCGACGCGGTCGAGCAGCGCCTCGGCCCGCTCGACATCCTCGTCAACAACGCGGGGATCATGCCGCTGCAGCCGCTCGAGGAGGAGTCCGACGCGAGCGTCACGCGCCAGCTGGCGATCAACCTGCACGCCGTGATCCACGGCACGCAGGAGGCGATGCGGCGCATGCGGCCGCGCGGGACGGGCCACATCGTCAACGTCGCCTCGCTCGCCGGCCGCGCCGCCGCGCCCGGCCTGGCGACCTACGTCGCCACCAAGCACGGCGTGATCGGCCTGTCGGAGGCCGTGCGGATGGAGCTGCGTGGCTCGGGCGTCGAGGTCACGGTCGTGATGCCGGGCTTCGCCCGCACCGAGCTCGCGACGGGCGTCCCGGACCTGCGCGGCGTCAAGCGCGTCACGCCGGAGGAGATCGCCGCCGCCACGATCGACGCGCTGAAGGTGCCGCGCTTCGACGTCTGGGTCCCGCGCCGGCTCGCCCCGCTGATCGCGTTCGGCGCGATCCTCCCGCGCAGCTGGCGCGAGGCCGTCTCGCGCGCGATGAACTCCGACCACGTCGCCAAGACCGACCGCCGCGCCCGCGCGGCCTACGAGGCCCGCGCCGCCGAGAGCGCCCCGGCCGTCGAGGCCGAGCCGGAGGAGGCCAAAGCCGCCTAGCGCAGCCAGTCGGCGATCGTCTCGCCGATCAGCTCGCCGCGGTCCTCCTGCAGGTAGTGGCCGGCGCCCTCGATCAGCGTGGGCGCCGGCTTGCCGATCGCGCTCGCGAACGCCTCGCCCGCGCTGGGCGGCAGCGGGAGGTCGTGCTCGCCCCACAGCAGCAGCGCTGGGCGCCGGTCCTCGCGGAGCGCCGCCAGCACGCGCGCGCCCTCGGCCGCGCCCGGGTCGTTCGGCGTCAGCGGCAGGATCGCCGGGAACGCGCGCGCGCCCGCCTTGCTGACCTCGTTCGGGAACGGGACGTCGTAGGCGTCGGCCACCTCGTCGCCGGGATCGGCCGCGCAGCCGCGCCGCACGAGGAAGCCGACCGGCAGCTCGTCGGCGCGGTCGACGAAGGCCGCGAAGCGGTGCCAGGCCTCGCTCATCGGCTGCTGGCCGGTGAACAGGCCCGTGTCCATCATCACGATCCGGTCGACGCGCTCGGCGTGCTCGACCGCGAGCCGCAGCCCGATCGGCCCGCCCCAGTCGTGGCACACGAACGTCGCGCCGCGGACGTCGAGCTCCTCCAGCAGCGTCGCCATCGAGTCGACGAAGCGGTCGTACGTGTACCAGTCCTCGTCGATCGGCTTGTCCGAGCGCCCGAAGCCGGGCAGGTCGGGCAGGATCACGCGGTGGCCGGCGGCCAGCAGCGGCGGCGCGACCTTGCGCCACAGGAAGCTCCAGGTCGGCTCGCCGTGGAACATGACGACCGGCGCGCCGTCGCCCTCGTCCACGTGCGCCAGCCGCAGGCCGTCGTAGGTCCGGAACTTGGCCGCCCACGGGAAGCCGGGGAGTCCGTCGAGCAGCACATCGGGGGTTCGAATCGCGTCGGTCATCGCTCCAGCAGTGGCTCCAGTCTCGCCGCGTCCTTTGAGACGGTGATCCCGATCTCGTTCGCGTCGCGCGACCACGTGATGACGTTCAGCACGCGCAACCGGTCGAGAACGTACTGAAATGCGAGCGCCTGCGCGTGCGACGCGTACGTGCGCGACACGTCGAAGCTCGCCCCGGAGGTCGCCGTGACGCGCAGCGCCGGCGCTCCGGAGATCGCCTTCACCTCGGCGCCGGCGTAGACGGCGAGCGCCGCCGCCTCGGCGCGCAGCCGCGCGCCGGCGGGCACCCGGAGGCCGTCGACGGCCCCCAGCGCGCGCGCCTCACCGGCCGCCGCGGGCGGTGCGGGCGCCTCGAAGCGGCCCGCCTGGCGCGCGAGCGCGCCCGGGTCGGTCCGCGACTGGCGCATGATCGCCTCGGCGGCGCCGATCTTCCAGAAGTAGTTCGAGGAGTCGTCGCCGAAGCCCGACAGGCGCGCGTAGGCGGCGGCGTGCCGCTGCGGCGTGGAGGCGAAGTAGAGCTCCGCGTAGGGCACCCGGCCGGGTGGGTGGGATCCATATGCCTTCAGGACGGTGTCCAGGTTGCCCATGCCCATGTGGTAGGAGACGAACGCGAGGTCCTCGCGCCCGAACTTGCGCTTGGCGATCTGCAGGTAGCGCGCCGTCGCCATCAGCGCCTTGGCGGGGTCGAAGCGGTCGTCGACGCGCGCCCGCGCGCGCTCCAGCGCGGCGACGTGGCGCACGCTGGTGGCGCGCGCGATCCGGCGCGTGTAGCTCGCGCTGCGCGCCGTGTCGATCTTCATGCCGAGCAGGTCGGTCCCGGTCTCGGCGAGGATCTGCGTCAGCCCGGCCGCGCCCGCGGTGCCACCCGCCATCGCGTCCGGCCGGCCGGCGCTCTCGAGGAACACGAGCCCCTCGAGCCGGTCCGGGCTGACGCCGGCCGCCTTGGCCGCCCGCTCGATCTGCGGGCGATAGCGCGCGACCCGCCGCGCGCTGACGGCGACGCCGCCGGGCGAGCGCGCGTACAGCACGTCGCTGGTGCCCGCGGCGGCGCGGCGGGAGAAGTCGGCGGCGCGGTCCGGCGCCCACGCGTACGGGTCCGCGAACGGCTTGGCGCCCTTGGGCGCCGGCACGGTCGGCACGCCGGCCGGCGGCTTGGAGCCGCCGCGCAGGGCGAACGCGAGCGCGACGGCGGCGAGCAGCACGCCGGCGACGAGCGCCACGCGAGAACGGCGGGCACGGACCACCCCTCCAGGGTGGCAGGCCCTCACCCGCCCGGCATCCGCTCGGGCTAACCTGCGCGCCACGCCCGCGCTCGTGACCCTCTCCGCCTCCTTCGGCGCCGGCGGCAGCCGCGTCGGTCCCGCGCTGGCCGAGCGCCTCGGCGTCGAGCTGCTCGACCGCGCGATCCCGGTCCGCGTGTCCGAGCGCCTGGCCGTGCCGCTCGACGACGCGCTCGCGCACGACGAGTCGCTGGGCGACGCGATCGGGCGGCTCGCCTCCTCGTTCGCGCTGCTGCCCGAGCTGGCCGGCGCGATGGTCCAGGCCGGCGTGCTCGCCGGCGAGGACTACCGGCGCGAGACCGAGCGGATCATCCTCGAGCACGCGGACACCGGCGCCGTCGTGCTCGGCCGGGCCGGCGCGATCGTCCTGCGCGACCGCCCGGGGGCGCTGCACGTGCGGCTCGACGGCCCGAAGGAGCGCCGGCTCGCCCAGGCGATCGGGCTCGGCGGCCTGACGCCCGCCGACGCCGAGCGGCTGCGGCGCGACAGCGACCGCGCGCGCGAGGCCTACGTGCGCCACTTCTACGGCGCCGACGCGCGCGATCCGTCGCTGTACCACCTCGTGGTCGACTCGACGGCGCTCCCGCTGGAGACCGTCGTCGAGATGATCGCCGCCGCCGCTACGCGCTGAACAGCGGCCGCAGCGTCCCCCGCGCCAGCGTGTGGAAGGCGAGGTTGAAGCCGACGAACGCCGGCGAGACGTCCTCGTTGACCTCCAGCGCCTCGACGTCCACCGCGTGCACGGCGAACACGTACCGGTGCGGCGGGTCGCCCTTCGGCGGCGCGGCGCCGCCCCAGGCCTTCTCGCCGTAGTCGTTGCGGACGTGGAACGCGCCCGGCGGCAGCTCGCCGCCGCTGCCCGCGCCCGAGGGCAGCTCGGTGACCGAGGCGGGCACGTTGACGAGCAGCCAGTGCCAGAAGCCGCTGTGCGTCGGCGCGTCGGGGTCGAAGCAGGTGATCGTGAAGCTCTTGGTCTCGGCGGGGAAGCCGGACCAGCGCAGGTGCGGCGAGTGGTCGGACTCGCCGCCCGCCATCGCGTGCACGAACGAGGCGTCCATCAGCTCGCCGTCGCGCAGCTCGTCGCTCTCGAGCGTGAACGACGGCTTCGCCGGCAGCAGGTCGTAGGGGTCCGGCGCGGTGGGCCGTTCGAGGGACATGAATGGCAACCTACTCCGCGTGCCCCGGACGCTGACGCAGATGGAGCTCAACCGCGCCGTGCTCGCGCGCCAGGGCCTGCTCGAGCGCTTCTCCGCGCCGCTCCCGCGCGTGCTCGAGCGGATCGGCGGGATCCAGGCGCAGTACGCGCCGTCGATGTACATCGGGCTGTGGTCGCGCGTCGCCGGGCTCGAGCGCGACGCCGTCACGCGGGCGCTGGAGCGGCGCAGCGTCGTCCAGGGCACGCTGATGCGCTCGACCATCCACCTGGTCTCCAAGGCGGACTACTGGCCGCTCGCGCTCGCCGTCCGCGGCGGCCGCCGGGTCTCGTGGCGGCGCGCGATGAAGTCCGCGGCGGACATGGACGAGGCGGCGGAGCTGGCGCGCACGGCCCTGCGCGACGGCGCGCTGCGGCGCAAGGAGCTCGAGGCGCTCGTCGGCAAGGAGCGCTTCCACGGCCTCGGCCTGTGGCTCGACATGGTCCGCGTGCCGCCGTCGGGCACGTGGGAGCGGCGCCGCGCCGACCTCTACGGGCTCGCCGAGGAGTGGGTCGGCCCGGCCGGCGCCGGCGATCCGCTGACGACGCTGATCCGCCGCTACCTGCAGGGCTTCGGGCCGTCGACGGTCAATGAGATCGCCAACTTCGCCGGGCTCAACGCCGGCGAGGTCGAGCTCGGCGGGCTCGAGCTGCGCCGCTTCCGCGCCGAGGACGGCGCCGAGCTGGTCGACCTCCCGCGGGCGCCGCTGCCGCCCGCCGGCACGGCCGCGCCGGTGCGCTTCCTGCCGACCTGGGACGCGACGCTGCTCGCCCACGCGCGCCGCGCGCTGATCATCCGCGAGGAGGACCGCCCGCGGATCTTCAGCTCCAGGATCCCGCAGTCGCTGCCCACGTTCCTGGTCGACGGCACCGTGGCCGGCACGTGGCGCCAGGTCGACGGCGCGATCCGGCTCGAGCCGTGGCGCGACGTCGACCTCGGCCCGGTCGAGCGGGAAGCCGAGGCGCTCGCCCAGTACCTTGGGGCGTAGTGAGCGTCTTTCACGCCGGCCCGTTCCTCGTCTTCGCCGAGGAGGCCCACGAGGACTCAGCCGATCTGCTGTTCATGCCCGACGCCACCGCGTCGGACTGGGCGGTCGTCTTCGCGCACGCCGAGGTGCGCCACGTCGGCGCGGGCCTCGCGCTCGTGCAGGCCGGCGAGGACGACCGCGCGCTGTACCTGCTGACCGAGGGCACGGTCGGCGTCCGGCTCCCGCGCGACGAGAGCGCGTTCAAGACGATCGACGCGCCGTCGGTGGTCGGCGAGCTGGCGTTCTTCGACGGCCGGCCGCGCTCGGCGACGCTCGACGCGGTCACCGACATCGAGGTCGTGCGGCTCGACGAGGCGGCGTTCGAGCGCCTCCACGCCGCCGCGCCCGAGCTCGCCCACGCGATGTTGCGCGATCTCGCGCGTGTGCTCGCCCTACGCCTTCGTATGGCTTCTGAAGTGATCGCGAACCTCCGCAGCGCTTAGACTCCGCTCCGCAGGGTCACGGAGGAGGAGAGAGAGATGCGCAGGATGCTCATCGCGGCCGCGGTGGCGGCCGGGTTGCTGGTCCCATCGACGGCGGACGCCGCCATTTCGAGCGTGTTCGGCGGCGCGGTCGCCTGTACGGTGCAGGCCAACGGCCAGCGCTTCTGCGGCACGGGCGCCGCCACGGTGCCGAGTTGGGACGGGAGCCCGATCGACGTCGCGGCCGCCTTCCCGCCCGCGCCCGCGACGGGCCCGGATGGGCCGTATCCCGTGATCGGCATCTACCACGGCTGGGGCGGCTCGAAGATCGTCCCGTCGGTCACGAACGCCGACGTCCAGCGCGCGCTCGCGCGCGGCTACGCGGTCTTCTCGATCTCCGACCGCGGCTGGGGCCGCTCCTGCGCGTCGCCGCGCCCGGCCGAGTGCACGGGCAAGGGCTACATCCACCTGATGCACAACGCCTACGAGGTGCACGACGCGCAGTACCTGCTCGGGCTGCTCGCCGACGACGGCGCGATCGACCCGCAGAAGATCGGCGCGACCGGCGGCTCCTACGGCGGCGGGATGGCGATCGCGCTCGGCGCGCTGCGCAACCGCGTGCAGCGGGCGGACGGCGCGCTCGTGCCGTGGACGAGCCCGGCCGGCAAGCCGATGCAGATCGCCGCGACCGCGCCGGAGTTCACGTGGAGCGACCTCGACACGGCGCTGATGCCGAACGGCTCGAGCCTCGACTACGTCTCCAACGGCACCTACCGCGGCCCGCTCGGCGACCGCCGCATCGGCGTCCAGAAGCAGAGCTGGAACGGCAACCTCTACCTCGCCGGCCAGGTGCTCGGCTTCTACGCCCCGATCGGCACCGACGCGTCGGCCGACATCACCGGCTGGAAGGCGATCACCGACGGCGACGGGCCGTTCGACACCAACGCCGCCGCGCAGGCGATGACCGATGAGCTGGCGGCCAACCACTCGGCGCTCTACATCGACGACTCCCTCCCGCCCGCACCCGCGCTGCTGGCCAACGGCTGGAACGACGACCTGTTCCCCGTCGACGAGGCGATCCGGTACTACAACAAGGTCCGCGCCCGCTGGCCGAACGCGCCGATCACGATGTTCCACCTCGACTTCGGCCACAACCCGCGCGCGGGCGCCGTCTCGACGGCCGATCGCACCGCGCTCAACAACGCCGAGAACGCGTGGTTCGACTACTACCTCAAGGGCGTCGGCTCCGAGCCCGCCGACGCGCGCGGCGGCGTCGACATCCTCACCAGCAAGTGCCCGGTCAGCGGCGCCGGGACGCGCTATCACGCGCCGTCGTGGCCGCAGCTGGCGCCCGGCGAGGTGCGGCTCGACGCGCCCGGCACGCAGACCGTCGTCGCGCCGGGGGCGGCGCCGTCGAACGCGTTCACGTCCGGCGACGTGTGCACGACCACCTCCAGCGCCGACAACGCGACGGCGGCGACCTACAGGCTCCCCGCACCGACGAGCGCGTTCACGCTGGCCGGCTCGCCGACGATCGTCGCCACGCTCACCACCACGGGCGCCAACGACTACGTGGCCGGGCGGCTGTACGACGTCGACGGCGCGACCGAGCGCCTGATCGCGCGCGGCGACCTGCGCCCGACCGGCACCGGCCCGACGCGCCAGGTCTTCCAGCTGCACCCGCAGGCGTGGACGGTACAGCCCGGCCACGTGCTCAAGCTCGAGTTGCTCTCGCGCGACTCGCCGTACCTGCGCTCCTCCACGCCGGCGTCGCCGCAGCAGTCGGTCACGGTCACCGACCTGCAGCTGCGGCTGCCGGTCGTCGACGCGCCGGGGACGGACCTCGGCAACGGCGTGCAGGTCGCGACGCCGGCGGCGAAGATCGTCCCGCCCGGCTACAAGCTGGCGCCGGGCTGGGCGACGTACGCAGACGGGACCGCCGCCGGCACCGTGCCCGCCACGCTCTCGCTCACGCTCGGCGCGCCGGCGAGCTTCGGCTTCTTCACGCCGGGGCTGGCGCAGGAGTACGTCGCGTCGACGACGGCGAACGTCGTCTCCACGGCGGGCGACGCCGCGCTCAGCGTGTCCGACCCAGGCCACCTGACCAACGGCGCGTTCTCGCTGCCGCAGGCGCTGCGCGTCGAGATCGCGCCGAACGCGTGGAGCGGCCCCGTCTCCAACGGGCCCGTCGCGATCACGTTCCGGCAGGCGATCGGCGCCACCGACGCGCTGCGCACCGGCAGCTACAGCCGGACGCTGACGTTCACGCTCTCGACAACGACCCCGTAGCCGCCCGCTCCACGCCCCACGCCAGCAGCGACACGAACGCCAGCCCGAGCGCGAGCACGACCAGCGACGCGGCCGTCCAGAGCCACGTCGGGACGCCGTGCTTGCGCTCGCGCTGGAGCACGACGCGCGTCTTCTCCAGCGGGCGCGTGACCTCGGCCCGCGCGGGGACGGCGGGCACGGGGATGGCGCTGTCGGCCGGCTCGTAGACCGGCGCCGCGACGAGCGCGCGGCCGCTGTCGATCAGGATCAGCGACTTCCAGTCGCCCGAGACGGGCAGGCGGTCGCTCGTGCGGTAGACGCCGGGCGCCACGCGCCGCAGCGTGCCCTCGCGCCGAGGCGGGCCGCCCTGCCAGGCGACGTAGCGGACCGTGGCGGCGTCGTCGGCCAGCGCGGCGGGCGTGACGCGGACCGACATGCCGGCGGCGCCGCGCGCGATCGTCACGCGGGCGCCGGCGGGATCGCGCTCGATCAGGCCGTTCGCCAGCACGGCCGCGAACGCCGCCAGCGCGACGGCCGCCAGCCGGCGCGACGGCGGCTCGCCCCGCAGCGCGCCGCCCAGCTGGCCGCCGATCACGGCGCCCGCGACGCCGGCGGCGAGCGCCATGACCGCCGCCTCGGGCAGCAGCGCGGCGGTCCACGCGATCGGCATCGCGCCGTGGGTCCAGGCCCACTCGCCGGCCAGGCCGAGCGTCGCCGCCAGCGCGCCGGCGACGACGGGGCCGCGGCGCGCGAGGAACGCCAGCTCGACCGCGAGCGCCTCCGGCACGAACAGCGGCGTGCGCGGCATCGCCTCGCCCGCCAGCGCGACGAAGACGGCCGCCGAGAGCGCCAGGCCGAGCGCGAGCACGGCAGCGCCGAGCGCCGCGCCGGGACCCGCCCAGCGGCGCGCGGCCACCAGCGCGACGCCGGACGCGAACGCCAGCAGCGCCGGCTGCAGCACGAGCCGGAACTGCGGCACGCCGAACGCGAACTCGCCCATGAACGCCGACAGGCCGACGAGCAGCGTCGCGCACGCGAGCACCCGCACCGGCCGCACGCGCGTCCCGGCCTCGGCCAGCAGGACCGCCACCCCGATCGTCGACAGCGTGCCGCCGCCGAGCATGATCAGGTGCGTCGGGCCCCACAGCGTCACGTCCTGCCCGAACAGGCGGTGCCAGACGTCGTCGAGCGGGAAGCCGATCAGCGCGAACGTCCCGCACGCGGCGAGCAGGATCCCGCCGACGGGCCGCTGCCGCGGCGGCGCGAGGGCCAGCGCGAGGAAGCCGGCCGCGAATATGCCGTAGAGGCCGAGCAGGATCAGGTAGTGCGCCGGGTTCGCGAGCGGGCCGGGATCGCGCCCGCGGTCGATGTGCAGCGACATGTCCCACGTCAGGCCCGTGTAGACCGTCGACAGCGACGCGGCCGCGACGCCGAGCGGCAGCGGCGCCCACAGCGGCAGCCGCTGCCAGGCGGCGAGCCGCTCGGCCAGCCGGCCGATCCGCGTCGGGCGCCCGCGCCGGTGCGCGAGCGCGAAGCTGAACAGGCCCGCGTAGGCGACGCTCACGAAGCCGACCACGATCGCCACCTGGCCGAGCTCGGCGCCTCCCGCGGGAGCGGCGGCGAACATCCTGGGTACGGTAGCGTAGGTACGCCACCGTAGGTTGAGCTATGTCACAGAAGACCCGCGCCCCACGAATGCCGATCGAAGTCCGCCGCGAGCAGGTGCTCGACGCCGCCCTGCGGATCATCTGCGCACGCGGCTACGGCGCCGCCAACATGGAGGCGATCGCGCGCGAGACAGGCGTGGCGAAGACCGTCGTCTACGACGCCTACGGCGGCCGCGACCGGCTGCTGCGCGCGCTGCTGGAGCGCGAGGAGCGCCGCATTCTGGCGACGCTGGAGGCGCCCGCCGAGGGGGATCTGCTCGCCTGGGTCGAGCACGGGCTGCGCGCCGTGCGCGCCAACCCCGCGGAGTGGCGCCTGCTGCTCGCGCCCGCCGGCGAGACGCCGGACCTCGTGCGCGAGCACGTGGAGGCGGGCCGCGCGGTCGTGCTCGAGCACGTGCGCGCCCTGCTGCGCCCGTTCGGGCCGTCCGATCCCGAGCTCGCGGCGCGCGCCGTGCTCGCCCTCGCCGAGCGGGCCGCGCTCGACGTGCTCGAGGACCCGGAGGCCTTCACGCCCGAGCGCTACATGGCGTTCGTGCGCGGGTTGACCCGCGCCCTCGCGCAGGCGTAGCGTGGGCCGGTCATGAATGAAGACGTAGACCACGATGTGATCATCGTGGGAGCCGGGTTCTCCGGGCTCGGGATGGCGATCAAGCTGCAGCAGGAGGGCGCGCGGGACTTCCTCGTGCTCGAGCGGGGGGACGACGTCGGCGGCACTTGGTGGGCCAACACCTATCCGGGCTGCCGTTGTGACGTACCGTCGCATCTGTACTCGTTCTCCTTCGCCCCGAACGCGAGCTGGACGCGCACGTACTCGCCGCAGTCGGAGATCCTCGCCTATCTGCGCGGCTGCGCCGACCGCGACGGGCTGCGCGAGCGGATCCGCTTCGGCTGCGACCTGCGCGAGGCGCGCTGGGAGGACGGGCGCTGGCGGCTGGACACGTCGCAGGGCCCGCTGACGGCGCGCGTGCTGATCCTCGCCACCGGCCCGCTGTCGGCGCCCGCGCTGCCGAGCCTGCCGGGGCTGGAGCGCTTCGAGGGCGAGACGATGCACTCCGGCGCGTGGGATCACTCGCACGACCTCACGGGCGAGCGCGTCGGCGTGATCGGGACCGGCGCGTCGGCGATCCAGTTCGTCCCGGAGGTGCGCAAGGTCGCCTCGCAGGTGCACGTCTTCCAGCGCACCCCGCCGTGGATCATCCCCCACACCGACCGGCCCATCAGCGAGCTGGAGCGGCGCCTGTACGGCGCCGTCCCGCACGCCCAGCGCGCCGTGCGCGGGAGCGCCTACTGGGCGCGCGAGGCGCTCGTCCTCGGCTACATGAACCCGCCGGTCATGCGCCAGATCCAGCGCGTCGCCGAATGGCACCTCGGCCGCCAGGTCAAGGATCCCGCGCTGCGGGCCAAGCTGCGTCCCAGCTACCGCATGGGCTGCAAGCGCGTGCTGCTGTCGAACACGTGGTACCCGACGCTGCAGCAGCCGGATGTCGAGCTCGTGACCGACGCGATCGCGGAGGTGCGCGAGCGCTCGATCGTCACGCGCGACGGGCGCGAGCGGCCGGTCGACACGCTGATCTTCGGCACCGGCTTCCACTTCAACGACATGCCGATCGCCGGCATCGTGCGCGGGCGCGGCGGGCGCTCGCTGGCCGACGCGTGGGGCGGAACGCCTGAGGCCTATCGCGGCACGACGTTCACCGGCTTCCCGAACCTGTTCATGCTGATCGGGCCGAACACCGGGCTCGGCCACACCTCGGTCGTCGTGATGGCCGAGTTCCAGATCGCGTACGTGCTCGACGCGCTGCGCGTGATGGCCGCGCGCGGCGCCGCCGTCGTCGAGGTGCGGGCCGAGGCGCAGGCGGCCTACAACGCCGACGTGCAGACGCGGCTGCACGGGACCGTCTGGACGGCCGGCGGCTGCTCGAGCTGGTACCTCGACGAGAACGGGCGCGACACCGTCCAGTGGCCGGGCGCGACGTGGCGCTACCGGCGCCTGATGGAGCGCTTCGACCCGGACGTCTACGAGGTCGCGGCGGCCTGAGCCACCGCGCGGAAGCGCTCGACGCCGACGCTGAGCGCGATCCGCGTGTGTCCGACGAGGCCGCCGCTGCGGCGGCGCGCGCGGGTGAAGCCGGGCGGCGTCGTGTCCCAGCGCGGGCCCGGGGCGGGCGGCGCGGGCGGCTCGGGCGCCGGCGGGGGCGGAGGCGGAGGCGGCGGGGCCAGCGCGAGCTGGCCGGCGGGCGCGGCGCCGGGCTCGAGCCCGAGTGCGAGCTGGTGCTCGCAGGGGCGCGCGAAGCGGGGACGGCGCTCGACGTCGAGCAGGAACGCCAGCTGCGGGCCTGATTCGTCGACCGGCGGCGCGCCCGTGGCAGGCGCGGCGAAGAGGGCGAGCTCGAGCTCCGCGAGCGGGTCGAGCGGCTCCGGCTCCGGCTCGGGGTCCGGTGCGGGCGGTGCGGGCTGCGCGCTCGCGAGCGCGCCGGCGAGCTGCGCGGGCAGCAGGACCAGCTGCTCGGTGACGAGCCGGAGCTGCTCCTGCGTGTCGCACGCCTGCTGTGACAGCGTGTCGCAACGGTGCTCGAGCGTCGTGCGCTCGTAGCGCAGCTCGACCAGCTCCTCGGTGATCGTGCGCAGCTGCTCGGCCAGGCCCGCGTCGGCCGCGTGGCGCACGTCGCGCCGCTTGTCGAGCAGCGGCATGGCGAGCAGGAACACGCCGCCCGCGGCGAGCCACAGCAGGCCGAGGCCGCTGCTCAGGAACGCGAGGATGTGGCCGCCGGCGGGGATCTTGGCCACCACGTGCGCCGACAGCGCGGCGCGCGGCACGTTGAACGGGTCGCGCTCCTTGCGGGCGTCGCCCTTGGTGGTGACGGTCCCGTCGGTCCCGATCTGGACGATGCGGTGGATGACCACCGCGGGGTAGCCGTAGCGCGAGCGCGCCTCGTCGGGCACGTTGACGACGACGACGTCGCCGATCGCGGCCGGGCGCTCGAGGTGCTGGAGCACGACCATGTCGCCGGTGTTGATGGTCGGGGCCATGCTCCCGGACATCACGGTCGCGACCGGGGGCCACTCGCGCAGGAACGCGAGCGATCCGAGCAGGAACGCGACCGCCAGCACCGCCGCCAGCCGGCCCCAGCGAATGGGCCGGCCAGGCGCCGCGCTACGGGTGCGCGGGGCCGTGCGGATCCGTGCCCGGGGGGTGACCAGGGCCGGATCGGCGAGGAGGGTGGTGGGCAGCATGGCGGGGGGTGAGGGGCGCTGCGGCGGGGCGGGCGGGCGGGCCCGCCCCGCACTCAGCGTTTACGACGCGCGATCGACGGTCGCGGTGAACGACGGGTAGACGGTGGGGGCGGAGTCCGTGCTGCTGCGCAGGAACGTCCCGGCGATGTCATGGCCGTCGGCCGCGGCGACGCCGACGCACCAGGTCTTGTTGCCGGCGAGGCCGTTGAAGTACACGCCCGCGTCGGTGGCGTCGAACGCCATCACCTTGGTGGTGTGGGTGCCGTCGAAGTCGGACGGGACGCAGACCGTGCCGCCGCTGCCGGAGGCCTCGACGGTCTCCACCTTCAGCTGCAGGGAGGCCCAGCCGGTGCCGGCGCCGCTGTTCGTGAGCGCCGCGCCGTTGGTCAGCAGGAAGCCGACGTTGTACGCGTTGCTGCCGGACTCGGTCGACAGGTCGACCGTGAAGAGGTTCGTCGCGGCGACCGAGCCCCAGCGGCCGCTCCAGTTGTAGTCGAGGCTCGCGCCGGCCGTGACCTTGCCGAACAGGTCGGCGGTGTGGTCGACGGGCGTCGTCGGGGCGACGATGGGCGCCACGGTGTGCGTGCCGGTGGCACCGCCGACGGTGTCGAACCCGGTCGCCCAGACGGCGCCGGTGGCAAGGCCCGCAACACCGAACGCAAGCCACGCGGCGAGGCGGCGGCGAGAACGGGGACGGGGGACCGCGGGTGAATCGATGGTGGACATTTTGGCTCCGTGCCTTCCAGGGGCCGATTCCTTCCGGCCCGTCTTCATGTGTGGTTAGACGGCGTTATCGGCAAATTGCGGGCATTCCTGAGAAGGACTCTTGACCTTGACGTCGACGAACCCCCTGCTCAGGCCCCCAGAACGAGCCCGCCGATCACCGCCTGCGCGCCGTCGCGTGTACGTGCAAGGGCGGCGTGGCCGGTCGCGAGCGCGCCGCCCGCCGCGAGCCCGGCCCAGCGGCCCTCGGCGGCCTCGTCCCCCGGCCGCAGGCGGAACAGCATCGTGCCGCGGGAGCGCGCGTCCTCGTACCAGCCCGTCAGCACGCCGCCGTCCCACACGCGCAGCTCGCCGTGCCACGCACGCCGGTCGGTGTCCAGCGCCTGGAGCTGCACGGTGACGCCGTGCTGGATGAGCGCGACCGGCCGCGCGATCGCCTCCGGGCTCTGCGACGACAGCTGCCAGGCCGCCCACCAGTCGCCGTCGAGCCGGGCGCGCGCCGGCCCGAGCCCGGCCAGCTCGTCGAGCGAGATCCCGAGCGCGCCGGCGAGCCGCACCGCGACGCCCAGCGCGGGCTGCTGCTCGCCGCTCTCGTAGCGGCGGATCTGGCGCAGGTGGACGCCGGCGGCGGCGGCGAGCTGGGCCTGGGAGAGCCCGAGCCCGAGGCGGCGCTCGCGGAGCACGTCCATGGATCGGCAGTCTACGTCCTCCTCCAGCGGCCTGATTCGTCCGAATGGGGCGAATCAGGTCACGTAAGGGGACGTATCCGTCAGATTCGTGTGCGACGATGGCGCGATGGACGCGGGAGCGCTGGTCGACGGCTACCGGGCAGGGACGCTCTCGCCCACCGAGGTGCTCGATGCCGCGCTCGCGCGGATCGCGGCCGTGAACCCGGAGGTCAACGCGTTCCGGCTCGTCGACGAGGCGTCCGCCCGCGCGGATGCCCGCGCCTCGGAGGCGCGCTGGCGCGCCGGCGCGCCGCGCGGCCTGCTCGACGGCGTGCCGGTCGGGATCAAGGACGTCTTCCTCACGCGCGGCTGGCCGACGCTGCGCGGGTCACGCGTGGTGGCGCCCGAGCAGGACTGGCCGGCCGACGCGCCCGCCGTCGCGGCGCTGCGCCGCAACGGCGCGGTGCTCGTGGGCAAGACGACGACGCCCGAGTTCGGCTGGAAGGGCGTGACCGACAGCGCGCTGGACGGCATCACGCGCAACCCGTGGGATCCGAGCCGGACGGCCGGCGGGTCGAGCGGCGGCAGCGCGGCGGCGCTCGGCGCCGGCATGGTGCCGCTGGCGCTCGGCAGCGACGGCGGCGGCTCGATCCGGATCCCGTGCGGCTTCTGCGGGCTGCCGGGGATCAAGCCGACCTTCGGGCGCGCGCCCGCGTATCCGCCGAGCCCGTTCGGGCTGCTCTCGCACGTCGGCCCGATGGCGCGCACGGTGGCCGACGTCGCGCTGCTGCTCGACGTCATGTGCGAGCCGGACGCGCGCGACTGGACGGCGCTGGAGCCGCCCGCGCGGCCGTTCCGCGAGGCGCTGGAGGGCGGCGTGGCCGGGTTGCGCGTGGCGTTCAGCCCCGATCTCGGGCGCGTCGCGGTCGATCCGGAGGTCGCGGCGCTGGTCGCGCGCGCCGTGAGCCGGCTGGAGGCGCTCGGCGCGCACGTCGGGACGCCCGATCTCGGGATCGAGGACCCGCGGCCGGCGTTCGACGCGCTGTGGTCGGCCGGCGCGGCACGGTTGGTCGCCGACCTGCCGCCCGGCGAGCTCGATCCCGGCCTGGCGCGGCTGGCCGAGCGCGGCCGTGCGATCGGCGTGCTCGACTACCTGGCCGCGTTCGCCGCGCGCGACGCGCTGGGGCGCCGGATGGCCGAGCTGCACGGCGAGTGGGACCTGCTGGTCACGCCGACGCTCCCGATCGTCGCCTTCGAGGCGGGCGCGGACGCGCCGGGCGGCAAGGGCGAGTGGCCGTCGTGGACGCCGTTCACGTACCCGTTCAACCTCACCCAGCAGCCCGCCGGCACGGTCGGCTGCGGGTTCACCGCCGCCGGGCTGCCCGTCGGCCTGCAGATCGTCGGCCCGCGCTACGGCGACGCGCTCGTCCTGCGCGCGATGCACGCGTACGCGCAGGCGCACCCGGAGCCGGTCACGGCACACTGACGCGCATGTATGAGATCGACGAGCTTCCGCTGCGGGTCGAGGGGTACGCGATCGAGCAGCTGGCGGCCGACGGCTACGAGCGCGAGACGATGGTCGTGCGCCTGCGCGGCGGCGGCGAGGAGGGCCTCGGCGAGGACGTCTCGCCGTACGGCGGCGACTTCGGCCCGTTCATGCCCCCGCCCGAGCTCCCGCTCGCCGGCGAGTGGACGCTCGGCGCGTTCTGCGCGCGCCTCGCGTCGCTCGACCAGTGGCCCGAGCCGCCGTCCTGGGACCCGATGCGCAACTACCGTAACTGGGCGTTCGAGTCGGCGGCGCTGGACCTGGCGGTGCGGCAGGACGGGCGCTCGCTGCCGGAGCTGCTCGGCCGCCAGCCGCGTCCGCTGCGGTTCGTCAACTCGCTCGGGCTGGGCGACCCGCCGGCGTTCGAGACGCTCCAGGCCAGGCTCGACGCGATCCCGGGCCTGAAGTTCAAGCTCGACGCGGACGCGCGCTGGACGCCGGAGCTCGTCGACGCGGTCGCCGCCACCGGCGCCGTCGAGATCGTCGACTTCAAGGGCCGCTACGGCCTCGAGGTCGCCGACGAGGCGCAGCTCGCGCGCATGTACGCGATCGTGCTGGAGCGGCTCCCGGACGCGCTGCTGGAGGATCCGCACGACCTGCCCGAGATCGCCGCGCTGCTGGCGCCGCATGCCGCCCGCGTCTCCTTCGACGCGCCGATCCACTCCGTCGCCGACATCGGCGCAACGCGCGTGATCAACGTCAAGCCGTCGCGCATCGGCAGCCTCGCGGCCCTGCTGGCCATCTACGCGCACTGCGACGCCCACGGCCTGCGGATGTACAGCGGCGGGATGGGCGAGCTCGGCGTCGGGCGCGGGCAGGCGCAGCTGCTGGCGTCGCTGTTCCACGCGGACGCGCCGAACGACATCGCGCCGAGCGCCTACAACGCGCCTGAGCTGCCCGCGGGGCTGCCGCTGAGCCCGCTGCCCGCGCCCGCGCCCGTCGGGTTCCGCTGGTGATGGGCGGCCTCTCGCTCGTCCAGACGTCGCTCGCCGGGCTCGACTGGCCCGGGCAGAGCCTGCGCACGGTCGCCGCGCCCGTCGACTTCGACGCCGTGCCGCACGAGCAGCGGCGCGCGATCGTGGCCGGCGTGGTGGGGGCGATGTCGGGCCCGCGCGGCGGCGTCGGGCTGGCGGCGCCGATGACGGGCGTCGGCCTGCGCGTGATCGTGTGCGCCCACGACGGCCGCGCGCTGGCGATGGCGAACCCGGAGATCGTGGCCACGCACGGAGAGACGGTCGCGCTGATGGAGGCGAACCTCAGCCTCCCGGGCGTCAGCGCCCGCGTGCGCCGGCCGGAGGCCGTCAGCGTGACCTGGCAGTCGCTCAACACCGGCCGCCGGCGCGAGGAGACGTTCGACGGCTACCTCGGCCGCATCGTCCAGCACGAGCTCGACCTGCTCGACGGCCGCATGTTCACCGACCTCGTGCGCCCGGCGGAGCTGCGCCAGGATCCGCCCGACCGGGAGCGCGCGGCCGGCGCGGCGGCCGCGGTCTTCGGCGAGCCGGCCGCCGAGCTCGTCCCGCCGCGCGCGCGGCTGAACGTGGTCACGCTCCCGCCCGCGCTCGCCGGGCTCGGCGCGTCGGTGCTGCGCCGCCCGGCCGATCCGCTCGACGTCGCCGCGTTCGACCCGGCCGACCTGCGCGCCCTGATCCAGGCGATGTTCGAGCTCCAGTACGGCCACGCGGGCGTCGGCCTCGCGGCGCCGCAGGTCGGCCTCAGCCTGCGCCTGGCGGTGATCGACGACCGCGACGGCGCGCCGCTGGCGCTGATCAACCCAGAGCGGCTCGACGCGTCCGACGAGCTGACCGTCGTGGCCGAGGGGTGCCTCAGCATCCCGGGCTGGCGCGGGCCCGTCGAGCGCCCCGCCGCGATCCGCGTCCGCAACCACACGGTCGCGGGCGAGCCGTACGAGCTCGAGGCCGAGGGCTACCTCGCGCGCGTGATCCAGCACGAGATGGACCATCTCGACGGCGTGCTCTACACCGACCGCCTGCTGGAGGCGCTCGCGCCCGACGGGCCGCCGGTCCGCGCCGAGGAGACGCTGCACGCGATCCAGCGCGAGGAGGCCGCCGACTCGGCACGGGCGGCCAAGCGGCGGCGCTGACATGGCGACCGAGGAGTCCGCTCCGACCCAGGCCGAGGAGCGCGAGCTCGATCGCGTCGGGGCGTTCAGCGACGGCGTCTTCGCGATCGCGATCACGCTGCTGGTGCTCAACGTCGAGGTACCGGACGTCGCGGGGGCCGACCTCGGCGCGGCGCTGTCGGACCTGTCGGGCGACCTCGTGGCGTACGGGATCGGGTTCGCCGTCATGGGCCTGTTCTGGTACGGCCACCACAAGCTGTTCGCGCGCCTCGGGCGCTCGAGCGGGCGCCTGGTGCTGGTCAACATGGCGCTGCTGGCGCTGATCGCGCTGATGCCGTTCACCACGGCGGTGCTCGGGCGCTACAACGAGCCGATCGCCGTCGCCGTGTACGCGGTCAACGTCGGGGTCGCGATGATCCTCGACGGGCTGCTGGAGTACGTCGCGCTCGGCGACGGCCTCTACGCGGGGCAGGCGAAGCGCTCGCGGCGGGGGACGATCCTCAGGTCGGTCAGCCGCGCGCTGGTCTTCTTCGTCTCGATCCCGCTCGCCTACGGCGTGTCGGAGTCGTTCGCGAAGTACTTCTGGCTGCTGCTGATCGTGATCTCGATCCCCGACCGGCGCGCTCAGCGCTTGCGGCGCGCGATGTAGCG
Source organism: uncultured Solirubrobacteraceae bacterium (assembly GCA_963736505.1). Taxonomy (GTDB): domain Bacteria; phylum Actinomycetota; class Thermoleophilia; order Solirubrobacterales; family Solirubrobacteraceae; genus Solirubrobacter. Next base: position 46,892 of record CAVTOZ010000007.1, on the reverse strand, counting down.
CTTGCCGGCACGCAGGATCACGGTCTTGCGCTTGACCTCGTCGCGGACGCTCACGGCGCCGCGGACCACGCGCGTGAGCGTGGACGTGCACGTGTCCTGCGTCAGCCAGCGGGTGCCGCGCACGGTCGCGGCGCTGTATTGCCCGCGCGTGCGGAACGCGCCGGTGCCGTCGCCCCACAGCTTGCGCGACTTCGGCTTCTTGGCGGCCGCGGATGCGGACTTCGGGCAGCTGAGCTGCTCGGTCAGCTTCAGCGTGGTGACCGGCTTGGACCCCTTGGTCTGGGTGAGCGTGAAGAGGCCGTCGAAGAAGTCGGCCGACGCCGTCTTGCCCTTGCCCTGCGCGGCGGTGAGCGTGATCCGCCCGTCGCGGGTGTCGACCGAGCTGCCGACGGGGATCTGCGCGGCCGCGGAGAGCGTCACGTAGCGGCTGGTGTGAGGCCGCTTGAACTTCACCGTGCCCGACACCGGCTTGGCGTTGACGGTCTTGCCCGCGACCGGCGGCGGCAGGGGCGGCGTCGGCGTCGGCGTGGCGGTCGGCGGCGGCAGCGGCGGAGCGGGGTTCAGCAGCGCGCTGAACGCGTTCGCGACGTGCTGGGAGACGGCCAGGTCGGGGCGCCCGTCGCGATCGAAGTCGGCGGCGGCGATGCCGTTCGGCTGGCCGTCGAGCGCGATCGCGGGATCGCGCGTGAAGCCGCCGCCGGCATTGCGCCTGAGGATCTCGACCGCGCCGCCGTTGGCGGCGACGGCGAGGTCGGGGCGGCCGTCGAGGTCGAGGTCGGCGGCCGTGATGCCGACCGGGCCGGCGGTGACGGCGATCGGCGAGCCCGCCTCCGCCGTGAAGCCGTTGTGGGCCGCGTTGCGCAGCAGGACGGTCACCGTCCCCGCGGCGGCGCTGGTCACCGCGAGGTCGGGGTATCCGTCGCGATCGAAGTCGGCGGCGACGATGCTCGTCGGCGAGACGCCGAGTGGGACGTCGCTCTCCGGGGTGAAGCCGCCCCCGTTCGGGAGCTGCAGCCGGACGCTGACGCTGTTGCTGCCGATGTTGACGAGCGCGAAGTCGGTCAGCCCGTCGCCGTTGTAGTCGGCGGCCGCGAGCGAGCTCGGGGTGCTTCCCGTCCCGCCGCTGAACCCGACGGTGAAGCCGGTGTTCGCCCCGTTGCGCAGCAGCACCGTGACCTGCGGGCTCGAGTACGACGAGACGACGAGGTCGTTGGCCTTGCCGTCGTTGTTGAAGTCGCCGCTGGCCACCGCCTGCGCGCCGCCCGAGACCGGGACCGCCGCTTCGGACGCGAACCCGCCGCCCGCCTGGCGCAGCAGCACCGAGACGCTGCTGCTGCCGAAGTTCGTCACGGCGAGATCCGGCAGGCCGTCGCTGTTGTAGTCGCCGACCGCGACGCCGCCCGGCGCCGAGCCGACCGCGATCGCCGGGCCCTCCTGCGCGAACCCGCCGCTGGCCTGGCGCAGGAACACGGACACGTTGGCCGACGTGCCGTTGACCGTCGCGACGTCAGGACGCCCGTCGGCGTTGAAGTCGGCCGCGACGAGGCTCAGCGGGTCCGCGCCGCCCACCGGGTACGGCGACCCGGGCTCGGTCACGAACGCGGCCCACGCCGTCCCGCCGCTCGCCATCAGCGCTGCCGCGGCAAGCGCCGCCACCTTCACCCGCCCTCTCACCGGACCGATCATCCCGGATAGCGAACATGAGTGGCAACCGACAACCGTCCAGGTTCAGATCTGCGCGACCACGAGCACGACGGTCATCAGGGCGAGCGCGACCCCGCCGACGGTGAACATCCCGACCGTGCGGAACCGCAGCGGCGCGTGCCCGCCGGTGTGCAGCGCGCGTTCCAGCTCGCGCTGGCGCTGCCCGCCGACGATCAGCAGCCCGATCGCCAGCGCCGCGTAGCCGCAGCCGAGGACCACGTACGGCCACGGGGCGACGTGCAGCACCTGGGGCGCGAGCCGGCCCACGCCCAGCGCGCCGGCGCTGGCGCCGAGCGCGGCGCGCCACCACGCCAGCCACGTCCGCTCCGCCGCCATCGACGTGCGCCGCTCCTGATCCAGTTCCGAGGGCGTGGGCGATTGCGGCTGCGCCATGCACGCCATCTTGACTCCCCCCGGTGCCTCGGCGTAGCTTCGTGTCGCCCCTGACGTCCAGCAAAGGAGGGGCAGATGGAGTCCTCACGGGTCCGACGGGTCCTGATCGTCGCCAATCGCACGGCGGCGACGCCCACGCTCCTGGACCACGTCCAGCGGCTCGCCGGGGAGCGGCCGAGCACCTTCTCGCTCCTGATCCCCGACGCGCCGAAGTCCGAGCACACCGACTGGACGCTGGAGCTCGCGCTGCCCCTGCTCAAGCGCGCGGCGGGCGGCCCGGTCGACGGCCTCACCGGCGGCGACGACGCCTTCGCGGCGATCTGCGACGCGGTCGCGAGCGACGACTACGACGAGGTCGTCATCTCGACACTGCCGGAGCGCGTGTCCAAGTGGTTGCGGCGCGACCTGCCCCGCCGCGTGGCGGCCCTCGGCCTGCCCGTCACGGTCGTCACACCCGGCCGCGAGGGCCTGACCGTGCACTTCGGCTCGCCCATCGGCGGCGGGATGGGAATGCAGTAGCCGGCGGAGCTAGGCGTTCCTGCGGCGGGCGGCGGCCCGGCGGAGCGCAACGACGGCCAGGCCGAAGAGCCCGACCGCGATGGCCAGGAACGCCGGAGCCGCGCCGAGATGCCGATCGGCCGCGATGCCGGCGGCCATCATCGCGAGCGTCGCGACCAGCGCGGTCGCCGCCGCGACGAGATCCCGGTCGCCCGAGAGATCGTCTCGCGCCGCGTAGCGCAGCGTTATCCCGACGACCAGGAACGGCATGCCGAGGTTGCGCAGCACCGACAGTGCAAGCGAGGGATCGTCCGTCCCGACGACGACCCTCAACGCCATCGACGCGATCGCCACGACGAATGCCGCGCTCGCGATCCGACTCACCCGCGTCCTGCTCATGGACCGGATCATGGGGCCCGCGCGACCCGGGGGACAATCGGCCTGGACGGACGCACGAGGCGACCGGATAGGGTCCCCGGACAGCAGAAAGCCCGAACTCCGCGCCGTGGCGCGAAATCCGGGCTGATGGAGCTACGGGGACTCGAACCCCGGACCTCCTGGGTGCGATCCAGGAGGTCGAGCTCGGAAAATGTGGCAACGAGCAGCGCTTTCTTCAAAGCGAGAACCGCCACCGCTGGTGCGCAAATGTCCGCACTTTCCGATGTTTTGCGCCGGCATCGGGCCAACGGATCACGAGCTTGGCCCAGTTATCTCAGGGCGGCGCGAGAACGTGAAAGTCGCTACGCGGCGCGAAGGCGGGGACCGTCACGTTCAGCGCCGGCGGACGCTCGCTCGGCGGCGCCGCTCTGGATCGCTACGGCAACCCCGTGGTCACCGTCGCGCGCCGCAGCAGGACGCGGATCAAGGCCCGCTTCGGCGGGACCGCCGCGCTCGCGCCGAGCGGCGCGAGCGCGCGATGATCACCCGATCTCCTGCGCCGCGCCGCCCGCGCGGAACATCGGCAGGCAGTCGGCCTCCGGAGAGATCCGCACGTTCAGCAGCGCTGGGCCGTCCTCCGCGAGCGCGTCGGCGACCCCGTCGGGGTCGCCGACCGAGCGCGCGGGGACGCCGAAGGCGCGGGCCAGCAGCTCCCAGTCGGAGCTCGCCTAGCTCTCGCGAGGCGAGCGCCCGGAGGGCGGTCGTTCGAGGCGCCGGACTGTAACCGGGAACACCACGATTTTCAGGAAGGGAACCGAAGGTGACCAGACGTCATGAACTTCCTGCAAACCCGCGAGGACCGTCTGTCGTGAGCGTTACTCACATCCCCGCAAATTCCGTGTCGCGAACGGGGTGCTGCGTCACGAGCGCGGCGACTGTCGCGGAATGGACCCAGCCGTCGGAGGCGACGTGGATGAATCCGAGCCCAGGCAGACCGCGTCGGCGTCGGCGTCGGCGTCGGCGTGGCGAATGGATCGCAGCGCCCGCGGGGCCGCGCCTCTCGGGAGCACAGGGCGGCCGATACCGGTCATCGCGAACCGGATCGCCACATTGACGAGGAATCGCGCAGCCAAGACGCCCACTCGGTCAGCAACCCGCCAGCGATCAGAGCCAGCGCCGCGGCGTCGTCCGCGACCGGGGGTGAACGGGCGATCGCACGCGTCCGCTCAGGGCGCTCTCATGACCACTGGTGACCCTCTCCATTGGTCGAGGATCCTGGCTGTCGTGGTGGTATCCGATACGGTCCGCTGACACGCTTCACCCCGCCGGTCCGGCTCCTGGAGGAGATCACCGTGCCAGACGTTCGGTCGCGCTCATGCAGCATCCGGCTGGTCGTCGGGCTCGCCCTGGCAGTCCTCGCCACCGCCGCGCCGGCCGCGCGCGCAGCGGGGCGCCCGGCGATCTCCGCGCCGCCCGACGCGATCGTCGGCGAGAGCGACGGCTTCGTCGACCTGGCGGTGCAGCTGTCGGCGACGAGCACGGACGTGGTCACGGTCAACTACGCGACCGCCAACAGCAGCGCGGGCAGCGTGAGCGTCTGCAACGGCGACTACATCGGCGTCGCCGGGACGCTCAGCTTCGCCCCCGGCGAGACGAGCAAGACCGTCCACGTGGCGATCAACGACTGCGCCGACGTCGAGAACCTCGAGTCGTTCACGCTCAACCTGAGCAACGCGGTCAACGCGACGATCGCGCGCGCCTCGAGCCGCATATCGATCGTCGACGACGACACTGTCGTGGCTACGCCGCGGCTGTTCGTCCGCGACGCGACCGTCGATGAGAAGGACGGCTTCGCGCTCGTCTCGGTACTGATGGGCGGCCCACGCGGACAGGCATCCAACAGCACGGTCACGGTCGATTTCGCCACCCAGGACGGCACGGCGGGCAGCGGCGACTACACCGCGAAGTCCGGCACGCTTACGTTTGCGCCCGGCCAGACGGTCAAGACGATCGCGGTGCCGATCACCGACGACGCGAACAGCGAGCCCGCCGAGGACTTCACGCTCAACCTCAGCAACCCGGTCAACGCGACCGTCGTTAACGGCACCGGCACGGTCACGATCGGCGCCAGTGACGCGGCTGCGGTGGGCCAGCCCGCGATCAGCGCGGCGGCGGACGCGATCGTGGGCGAGGGCGACGGCTTCGTCGACCTCGCCGTGCGCCTGTCGGCGCCGGGAACGGATGCGGTCTCTGTCGATTACGCGACCGCGAACAGCAGCGCCGGCAGCGTCACGGCGTGCAACGGCGACTACATCGGCGTCGCCGGGACGCTCAACTTCGCCCCGGGTGAGACCACCAAGGTCGTGCGCGTCGACATCGACGACTGCAACGACGTCGAGACGCTCGAGTCGTTCACGTTTAACCTCAGCAACGCCGTCAACGCGACGATCCGGCGCGCCTCTCAGCGCATCTCGATCGTCGACAACGACACGGTCGCCACCACGCCGCGCCTGCTCGCCCGCGATGCCACCGTCGACGAGACGGACGGCCCGCGCGCTCGTCACGGTGCTGCTCGCGCAGGCTTCCAACAGCATCGTCAGCGTCGACTACGCGACGCACGACGACACCGCCGCGGCGCCGCGGCGACTACACCGCGAGGTCCGGCACGCTTACGTTTGCGCCCGGCCAGACGGTCAAGACGATCGCGGTGCCGATCACCGACGACGCGAACAGCGAGCCCGCCGAGGACTTCACGCTCAACCTCAGCAACCCGGTCAACGCGACCATCGTCACGGCACCGGCACGGTCACGATCGGCGCCAGTGACGCGGCTGCGGTCGGCCAGCCCGCGATCAGCGCGGCGGCGGACGCGATCGTGGGCGAGGGCGACGGCTTCGTCGACCTCGCCGTGCGCCTGTCGGCGCCGGGAACGGATGCGGTCTCTGTCGATTACGCGACCGCGAACAGCAGCGCCGGCAGCGTCACGGCGTGCAACGGCGACTACATCGGCGTCGCCGGGACGCTCAACTTCGCCCCGGGTGAGACCACCAAGGTCGTGCGCGTCGACATCGACGACTGCAACGACGTCGAGGACGCTCGAGTCGTTCACGTTTAACCTCAGCAACGCCGTCAACGCGACGATCCGGCGCGCCTCTCAGCGCATCTCGATCGTCGACAACGACACGGTCGTACCCACGCCGGCGGTCACGATCCGCGGCACCGCCGTCGACGAGAAGGACGGCTCGCGCTGGTCAGCGTGCTGCTCGGCGGCCCGCGTGGGCAGAGCTCCGCGCAGCATCGTCACCGTCGACTACGCGACGCATGACGGCACCGCCGCGGCGGCCGCCGACTACAGCGCGAAGTCCGGCACGCTCACGTTCGCGCCCGGCCAGACGGTCAAGAACATCGCGGTGCCGATCATCGACGACGCCGCCGCCGAGGACGCCGAAACCTTCACGCTCACGCTCGCCGCGCCGACCAACGCGACGATCGCGACGCCACGGCGACCGTCATGATCGGCGCCAGTGACGCCCCCGCCGCAGCGCAGCCGGCGTCTGCGCGCCCGCGGACGTGGTGGTCAGCGAGAGCGACGGCTACGTCGACCTGCTCGTCCGGCTGTCGGCCCCGGGCAACGGGCCGGTCTCGGTCAACTACGCGACGGCGAACGGCACCGCGGGCAGCGTCACGGCGTGCAACGGCGACTACATCGGCGTCGCCGGGACGCTCAACTTCGCCCCGGGTGAGACCACCAAAGTCGTGCGCGTCGACATCGACGACTGCAACGACGTCGAGACGCTCGAGTCGTTCACGTTCAACCTCAGCAACGCGATCAACGCCACGATCGCCCGCGCCACCGGGCGCATCTTCATCCTCGACGGGACGACGACGCTCACGAGCCTCGCGGTGACGCCGACAAATCCGACGATCAGCGCGGGTCACGATCAGCAGTTCACGGCCACCGGCCAGTTCTCGACGGCTCCTCGCTCGACCTGACCTCGACCGTCACGTGGGCCTCGAGTGCGCTGGCGGTCGCGACCGTCAACGACGCCGGGCGCGCGCACGGCGTCGCCGGCGGCACCAGCACGATCAGCGCGTCCGTGACCGCGACGAGCGACACCACGGTGCTCACCGTGACCGAGGCGCAGAGCTCCAATCCCGAGACGATCACGTTCGCGTCGCTGCCTAGCAGGACCTACGGCGATCCGGACTTCGGCCTGACAGCGACGTCCAGCGCGGGCCTGCCCATCAGCTACGCGAGCAGCGGCAGCTGCACCGTGGCCGGCGCGACCGTCCACATCACCGGCGCGGGCAGCTGCACGATCACCGCGTCGCGCGGCGCGGCTGCGCCCGTGCACCAGACGTTCTCGATCGCCAAGGCCGGCCAGACGATCACGTTCGCCGCGCTGCCGAGCCGCACCGAGGGCGACCCGGACTTTACGCTCGGCGCGGGCGCCAGCTCCGGTCTGCCTGTGACGTTCACCGCGAGCGGCGGCTGCACCGTCAGCGGCGTCAGGGTCCACCTGACCGGCCCGGGCGCCTGCACCATCACGGCCGCTCAACCCGGCAACGCAAACTACAACGCGGCGCCGACGGTCTCGCGGTCCTTCACCATCGCACCCAAGCCCTCGAAGCTCAAGTGCAAGGTCCCGAACGTGGTCGGCAAGACGCTCACCGCGGCCAAGAAGGCGCTCGCCAAGGCGCACTGCGCCATCGGCAAGGTCACGCGTGGGTTCTCCGGCAAGATCAAGAAGAACAAGGTCGTTTCGCAAAACCGCAAGCCGAAGCAAGTGCTCGCGGCCAACACGAAGGTCAACCTCGTGGTCAGCCGCGGCCGCAAGCGCTGAGTGGACAGCCGGCCGGCGTGTTCGCGCCGTAGTGGGTCTTCACTCGCTCTTCAACTCGCCCGCGTCGGCGAGGCCCTCGAGCGCCCTGATCGGCGCGTCGATCTCGGCATCCATATCGACGGCGGTCAGCTGCACGCGGAGGCCCACCTCGTGCGCGCGCACGAGCGAGTACGCCGCGAGCGTCATCTGGACGCCGTCCTCGAACGGCAGGCGGCGGACGACGTGAACGCGCCGGTGGTCGTGCAGCGGGATCTCGACGATCAGGAAGTCGTCGCCTCCGCGTGGAGTGGGCGGCGCAGGTGGCTTGATCACGCGGTCCGCGTGCTCGACTAACGCGCGGCGCAGCGGATCGCCGCGGCGCTCGTTGGCGGCGACGTCGAAGCGCGGGACGCCGTGCTCGCGATCTGCGAGTGGCCCGGCCCGACGCGGTGGTCGGCAACGGCGACGCCCGTCCGGGCCGTTCGGGCGCCCGACGCTTGATGGCCTGGGAGGCGCTCAGCTCAAGCCGACGCGCCGCTGCGGCATCGAGCGAGATGCCGCGGCTCGCTCGCAGCGCCCCTGCCAACACCACCGCCCGGCACCGCCCCCGACCAGCTGCTCGCCTGCCTGGAATCGCTGTGATTATGCCGAGCCCCTCACCGCTACCAATCGCGGTTGAACACGCAAGTCGCGGCTGCTCGGCATAACCTGCGGCTCGGCATAGGACGAACTTCCACAGCCACTTCAGCGCGTCCTCGGGCTCGCCGTAGGTCACCTTCGTCTTGCTCGGCTGGCCGCTCTTCAAGGTCGGCGTCTCGGTCGTGCGGTGCTCGTCGAGCACCAGGCGGATGCCGTTGGCGGCGATCGTTTTGCGTTCTTCTTGCCCGTCGTGCATCGCTGCTCGCGGCGGCTGGGTTTGCCGTGTTGGCGGCGCTCTCGACTTTCGTGATTCTGGTTGTTGCCGTGATGTGGGCTGTGCTCGTGAAGGGCGCCAGCCTCGGCTGAATGCGACGTCGGCACCTGATCGGCGATCAGCTTGCGAAGGTTTCCCATCGGCCGCGCGACCCGCGGCAGGGTGAGCTTTGAGGGTCGCGGCCGCGACGCGTGGGAGGCGAACTCCCGGGCGATGCGTTCGATCATGACGTCGAGGCCGACGGTCGGCGCGTCGAGTTCCAGGGCGCCGAACGGGCCGCCGGCACGAGGACATCGATCGTCAGCTCGGGATGGCGCGCGTGCACTCGTAGAGCGGCGTTGGCGGCGTCCTCGATTGTGTACATGCCTTGAGGGTCCGGCGGCGATCCGGGTCGCGCCATCGGCCGATTGCATGATTTGGTGGAGGAGATCGGCGCGCCGATTGGGGGAGCCGATCGGCTCGTTCCGGAACCCGTTCTTACGCCGCGGCTACGCGCCGTGGCGTTTGAGCAGCGCGCTCAGCGTGGCGTGGGCGACCGGAGCGGGCAGGCCGTCGAGCGCCTCGAGGGCGGCCAGGAGCTCGCCGAGGCCAACGCCGGGGCACTCGCCGGCGAAGCGGCTGATCCAGCGGACAGCCGCCCGTTCGAACCGCGGGTCCTCGAGTTCCTCCATAAGCACGAGCACCGCGAGCGCATCGTGGAGGTTGACGCCGCCGGGTAGGCCGCGGGCCGCGGCTCGCACGCCTGGCAGATCGCGAGCCGCGAGGCAGCGGTCAAAGCGGGCGCGGACCACTGGATACGGTGGCTGCGGCACGAACGTACGTTCGCAGAAACGGCGGCGGACGCGCGCAGGGATGTCGTGCTCCGCGCTGCGCTCCTCGTCTTCGCATGGATCATGGCTTTCGGCACGGCGCGCCGCCCGCGTGCCCAGCGGCGCTCGGAGATTACGCGCCCGGAGGCCGCGTTGACGGCGTGCCGAGGGCGCAGGTCCGCCGGACGCGCCCTGGGTGTCGCGGCTGTTGGGCGATGTCGCGGCGGCGCTCGGCGATTTGTTCGAGCGGGACCCGGAAGATTTCCGCGAGCTCGGCATCACCGCAGGCTGTGAGGGCTTGGAACTGGCCGAATGGGATCAGTTGCTCGCGGACGTAGCGTTCGGCGCGACCGGGGAGGTAGCGGCGGGGCTCGCCGTGCAGTCGTCCGGTCTGGAGGTCGTGGGCGTAGAGGACGAGCAGGCAGACGAAGCGTTTGAGCGGGTCGCTGTCAGGTCGCAGTGCGATCTGTGGTGTGAGATAGGCGCGGTCGGGTGCGGCCATCGCGACGGGCCGGCGTTGGTAGGTGATGAGCGTCATGAGGGATGTAGTCGCCTCGCAGGGCGGTTCGCCCCCTTCGCCAGCGTCGCGGCCGTCCCGCGGCGTGGCGGCCTCCTCGCGGCGCTGCTCGACGCGCTGACGCATGCGGGCGCGGCCCTCGGTGATGCGGCGGTTCACAGCGGTGTAGCTGGCCGCGGTGATGGCCTGGATCTCCTTGTAGCTGTAGCCGAGCGCCCTTGAGATACAGCGCCTCGCGCTCGCGCGGCTTGAGCGTCCTGCATCGCGGCGACGCGCTCGGCGTGCAGGATGCGCGTCGAGCGCACGCTGCTCGACAACGTCGCGGTCGTCGGGGTGCGCGGGCTCGGCAGCGCTCGTCGTCGTGGACGACGCGGCCTGGAAGGCCCCGGTCGGCTCTTCGCGGCGGCGGACGCGCAGCCGCGCGGGCTTCGCGACGGCAACGACGACGAGCCATGAGTCGCGCCGTCGTCGAGCCTGATCGTCGGGGCGGCGCAGCAAGATCGCCCACGCGGTCTGGCAGGCGTCCTCGATCGACTCTTCGGGGCGCGAGCGCGGCGGCGCGACGCTGCGGTGCAGTCGGTGGCGTTAGCGGCGAAGAACGCGGCGATTTCGTCGCGGCGCTCGGGTGCTGCTGGTCACGGCCTGGGCCTCCTGGGGCTCGGTGGTGTCCGGGCCTTCACGGGGGCGGGGCGGCTGTGTTGAGTCACCGTTCCTCCCCCGGAAGGTGAAAGCCAGCCGTGCGGGCGCGCGCAGCGACTCAAGGGCAGCCCGTCAGGGCCGGCCGCAGGCCGCCGCGCAGCGGTGTCCCTTGAGGAAGCGAGCACGTCCGCGACACTCACGCGCACCTTCCGGGGGAGGGTGCTGTTTCCCCGCAGGGGACTAGCTCGGCCGTACCGCGCGCTGCGGCGACGCCGGAGCGCCGCTCGAGCCCTGCAGGGCAGTCGAACAGCTGGCGGCGGAGCCGCCTCGTCAACCGGATTCACGGCGGGCGTGTTGACGCGGCTCTCGCCCCCCACGGTGTTGGATGACCGGGGCACCGCGTCGTGCCGACCGGGGTGCCGGTTCGGCCCGAGGGCGCGGTGCCTACGAGCTCGCCGACGACGGTGCCGACGCGGCGCGTCGGCGAGCTCGTGCGCTGGGGCGCGGGCGGTCGCGCAGGCGAGCGAGCTCGCGCTTCTGTGTCGCGTCGAGCATGTCGACGCCGGCGAGGCCTTCGAGCGCCTTCAGCACGGCGGCGAGCTCGTTGGCGCTTCGTCGCGGCGCCGGCGGCGTCGCGGCCGCGGTCGAGCAGGTCGTCGATCGCCATCATGGGTGGGCTCCCTTCTGACGGACTCCGGAGGGGAGGCGGTTGGGTGAGAATGAGAGCCCGGGCTCACCCACATTGTCTCAAACCGGGTTGGCCGGTTTTGGCTCTATGCCGCGGTTTCAGCCCGTCAGCGAAGTGGTGCATCGCATCGCGAGCTGGCCGGCGTGGAGTTGGCGCGTTGGCGCGCTTGACAGCGATTCGGGCGTGCCAGCCGGTCAGCGAGCCTTTGCCGCCTCGGGCGGCGCGGCAGCGCGGGCAGAACTGGCCGGTCTTGTGCCAGCGCTCCAGGCGTCGCTCGAGGAAGCGCGAGCCGGGCATGGTGGCGGCCAGCTCAACGCGCACGCCGGCGGCCAGTGCGGCACGGATCAAGGGCGAGCCAGCGCCGGCGCGGTGCTCGGCGACGCGGGCCTCGACGTCGCGGGCCCACCCGATGTAGTGGCGGGCGTGGTGGTAGGGCCGCTGAAGTGCAGGATGTAGACGAGTCCCGGGCTGGCCGTCGTGGTCGTGCGGGTGCGCGTTCATGGCGCCCGAGCGCGCCGGTCCTTGAGGCGCGCGGTCATCGAGAGCAGCGGAGGGGAACCCGTCAGGGGTTGACGGCGCCCGTGATCGGCGCATGGTCGGAGCGACCTGCGCGCGCCCGCGGCGGCCGCGCCGCGCGCTCGTCCGTTACGGCTATCGCCTGACGGTGCGGGAGCGCGGCGCTGCGGCGGCGTGTATGCCGCGATCGCGGCGCTCACCGCGACGGCAGCCTCGAGGAGGTCGCCCGCGACGAGCTCGACATCGTCAAGGTCGCCGGCAGCGCTGATCGCGAGCGCGGCGACCGCAGCGCCGTAGCGGTCATGGACTGGGGCGGCGATGCCGCGGACGCCTGGCTGGTACTCGCCGTCCTCGATCGCGTACCCGCGCTCGCGCGCGGCGCTCGCCTGGCGCTCGATCTCGGCGGAGTCGGTGACGGTGCGGTCGGTGTAGGCGCAACTCGCCGGCCAGCAGGCTCTCGCGCCAACGGCGGCGGGCGGCGGGCAGCGCTTGCCTCCCGGCCGCAACGACCTCGCGGTGGCGGCCAACAGCGACGCCGTCGACGTCCTGCACCGCAACGCGGGCGGCGGGTTCACCCGCCTCACGCCGATCCCCGTGACCGGCGCCGTCAACGGCATCGCGGCCGCCGACTTCGACGGCGACGGGCGGCCGGACCTGGCGGTGTCCGAGTTCACGAACGACACCTTCAGCGCGCTGCTCGATCCCGCGCCGCCGGCGCCGCCCGCCCGCCGGCGCCGACCCCGCTCCCCCCGCCGGTCGCGGGCAGGACGGTCAACGTCGTCCCGGTGTCCGGAACCGTGAAGCTGCAAGCGGCCCGGCAGCAAGGTCTACGTGCGCTGACGGCGGGCGCGCAGATCCTGATCGGCACCTCGATCGACACGCGCGCGGGGCGCGTGACCATCACCGCCGCCCAGGGCAAGGGCAGGACGGCCTCGACCGACTTCTTCGAGAGCCTCTTCACGCTCACGCAGACCAAGGGCTCAAAGCCGCTCACGACGCTGACGCTGACCGAGAAGCTGGGCTGCGCGCGCGCCGGACACGCGGCCGTCGCGGCCAGGAAGCCGAAGTCGCGCAAGCTGTGGGGCGACGGCTCGGGCGCGTTCCCCACTCGCGGCCAGTACAGCGCCGCCACCGTGCGCGGCACCAAGTGGCTCGTCCAGGACTCGTGGACCAGCACGCTCACGCGCGTGACGCGCGGCGTCGTCAGCGTGCGCGACGAGGTCAGCACCGGACCGTGATCGTCCGGGCGGGCAGCGCTACACGGCGCGCCGGCGCTAGCGGCCCTCCACCGCGGCCAGCTCCGCGGCCAGCTGCTCGGTGGCGACGCTGGTGCTGCGCCGGACCTTGCTCGTCGCGCGCTCGGCCGACGTCGCGACCCGGTCCGCCATGTCCGGCCCGTACACGACGACGAGCCCTGCAGACCCGCGGTCCAGCACCTCGCCAAGCGCCTTGAGATCGTCGCGTGACAAGGCCCGCGCGGCATGACCCGCGACGGCGCCCAGCGCCGCTCCCGCGCCTCCACCGACGGCCAGCGCGCCGACGATCCCGACAGGCGGGAACAGCGCCACGGCCGCGCCGAACGCGAGGCCCCAGCCGAAGCCCGAGCCCGTCCGGTGCTTGGTCTGCTCGTCGTCGCGCTCGGCGACCTCGACGTTGCCCGCCTCGTCGCGCGTCAGCACGATCGCGTCGAAGTCGTGCGTGGAGCCGACGTGGCGGTGGGCGGCGACGATTCCCTTGAAGTCCGCCCGCGCGGCCTCGACGTCGTCGTAGGACGCGGCCAACACGTACATCTCGCTCATGGCGTGAGCGTCCCGCTCGCCTGCGAGTCCCGCAATGGTGCGCGCACCTCAAAGCCGACGAGAGCGGCCAGCACCGCGGCGCCGGCACCCGCGACGGGCACCGGCGACGGCGCCGCCACGGCGAGCGCGGCAAGCGCCACGGCCGCCGCGGCGCGGGCGCGCGCGGACGGCACGCCGGCCGTCGTGAGCCGTTGCGCGACCGTCAGGCAGACCAGGTACAGCGCCGCGCCGCCGCAGAACGCCCAGCGCGCGCCCGCGTCGCCGCTCCCCTCGATTAGCAGCCGCACGCCCGCGCCGAACGCCGTCAAGGCCGCGAGCAGCGGGATGTGGATGCGCACGTAGACCTGCATCGACCCGGTCGAGTCGAGGCCTGCCGCCGCGCCACGGTCGAAGTAGATCCACCACAGCCCGGCCGCGCCGAAGAACCCGAGCACGGCGCACGATGCGGAGGCGATCCGCCAGTTCGTGTCGGCCGTCCCCAGCGCGACGGCGGCGATCGACTCCCCCAGCACGATCAGCGTGAACAGCGCGAAGCGCTCCGGCACGTGCGACACGTCGACCGGCAGCCGCGCGTGCAGGCGCTGGGCGAGCACCGGCATCGAGAACTCGATCGCCAGCCCGGCGCCCACAGCACGTGGCGCGCCGGCGTCGGCACGAGCAGCGACAGCAGCCACAGCGCCGCGCCGGCCGAGTAGCCGGCGATGTAGCGCCCGACCAGCGGGCGTGCCTCGCGCACCCACCGCCAGGCGCGCGTGTAGAGACCGATCAGGAGGCCGCGCAGCGCGACGTACGCCAGCACGAAGCCCGCGTCGCGCCGGCCCGACGCGACGTCCGGGATCTGCACCGCCAGCGCCGCCACCGCCAGCATCGCAGCCAAGATCACGCCGCGGAACAGGACGTCATCGGTGTCGAAGCGGTCGGCGTGGAACGTGAACCCCTGCCACGCGATGAACACGGGCAGGAACAGCGCGCCGAAGATCGCGAGCCGCCGAGCGAGTGATCCACCACGAAGCCGGCGCGAGAGCTCGGTGATCGCGACCACGAACACGAGGTCGAAGAAGAGCTCCAGCCACGACGCGTGGCGCTCGGCCGGCTTCCTCGTCCGCGGCCGGCAGGTTGCGCAGGCGCGGAGGGCGGAGCAGGGCGGCCATGCGCGGCAAGCTAGACGATGCGCGCGCGGACGCCGGCGCCGGGCGCCGACGGCCACGGGTCCCGACACACCGACGCACCAACGTACCGACGCGGCGACCGCTGCGCGCCGGGCGCGAGGGCGACCTGGAATAGTCGAGCCGATGTTCGATCACGTGGCGATCCGCGCGTCCGACCGTGAGGCGTCCGCGCGCTTCTACGACGCCGTGCTGGCGGTCCTCGGCATCGGCCGCTCGTTCGACTCCGAGGCCATCGTCGGCTGGGGCGAGTACCTCATCCTCGGCGGCGACTTCGTGACCCGGCGGCTGCACGTCGGCTTCGGCGCCCCCGACCACGCGACCGTCGACGCCTTCCATCGCGCCGGCGTCGAGGCCGGCTACCGCAGCGACGGCGACCCCGGCCCGCGCTCCGAGTACGGCCCCGACTATTACGGCGGCTTCCTGCTCGACCCCGACGGCAACAGCGTCGAGGCGGTCTACATGGACGAGGTGGCGACCGGCGTCGACCACTTGTGGTTCCGCGTCGCCGACCTCGCCGCCACGCGCGCGTTCTACGCGGCGATCGCGCCGTTCACCGGCTTCGCGCTCGACCACGACCTGCCCGAACGCGCGCAATTCGTCTCGGGCGCCACCTCGTTCTCCGCGCTGGCCGGCGACGAGCCGACCGAGCGCGTGCATATCGCGTTCGCCGCGTCCGACGACGCCGCCGTCGACGGGTTCCACGCCGCCGCGCTCGGCGCCGGCGGCCGCGACAACGGCGCTCCGGGCCCGCGCCGCCACGGCTACGCCGCGTTCGTGCTGGACCCCGACGGCAACAACATCGAGATCGTCCGCCACCACGGATGACGCTCGCGCCGCCGCTGCCCGCCGTCCGCACGCTCGTCTACGAGACGTTCGCGCGCGAGGGGCGCCGCCGTCGCCGACCGAGCTGGCGGCGGCGCTGGAGCTGCCGCCGCAGGCGGTGAGCGCCGCGCTGCACGACGCGCACGCGCTGGTGCTCACGCGCGCCGGGGACGCGATCCGCATGGCGCCCCCGTTCTCCGCGTGGCCGATGGGCTTCGTCGTGCGCGACGGCGACCGCTTCTGGTGGGGCGGCTGCGCATGGGAAAGCTTCGGGAATGTGGCCGTGCTGAAGCGGCGGCTCGAGATCCTCACCGCCTGCCGCGGCTGCGGGCGCGAGCTGCGCTACTCGGCCTCGCCGACCGAGCCGCCAGACGCCGACCTCCTCGTCCGCCTCCCGCGCCCCGCCGCGCGGTGGTGGGACGACGTCGTGGACACCTGCACGCACATCCGCCCGTACTGCAGCCGCGACCACGTCGACGTGCCCGGAGGGCGGATCGTGGAGCTCGAGCCGCTGTGGGCGCTCGCGCAGCCGTGGTACGGCGACAGACTCGAACCCGGCTGGCAGCCGCACACGCGCGAGCGCAACCAGGCGCTGCTGGAGGCGCATGGGATGCGCGGGGACTTCTGGAGGCTGGCGTAGGCGGCCCCGCCTGACTACGGTCCCAACGTGCCGAACAACGGGATCGAGGTCGATGGGCTCGTGCGCGAGTTCAAGAACGGGCCGCGCGCGGTCGACGGGATCGAGCTGACGGTCGAGCCCGGGCGAGATCTACGGCTTCCTCGGCCCCAACGGCGCCGGCAAGTCGACGACCGTGCTGATGCTGACCACGCTGCTGCCGCCCACCGCCGGCACGCGCGCGCGTGGCCGGGCACGACATCGTCCGCGACGGGCCCGCCGGTGCGCGCGGCGATCGGCGCCGCGCTGCAGGAGGCGGCGCTCGACCCGCTGCTCACCGGGCGCGAGCACCTGCGCCTGCAGACGACGCTGCAGGGCCTCCCGCAGGCGCGAGCGGCGCGCGCGCGGCGACGAGCTGCTCGAGCGCGTCGGGCTCGACCGACGCCGCCGACCGCAAGGTGCGGCGGCTACTCGGGCGGGATGAAGCGCCGGCTCGACCTCGCGCTCGCGCTCGTCCACTCGCCCGCGCGATCCTGTTCCTCGACGAGCCGACCACCGGCCTCGACCCGCAGAGCCGCGCCGACCTGTGGGAGGAGGTCGGCGCGGCTCGCGCGCGACGAGGGCGTGACCGTGTTCCTCACCACGCAGTACCTCGAGGAGGCCGACGTGCTCGCCGACCGCGTCGGGATCATCGACCCGGGCAAGATCGTCGCCGAGGGCACGCCGGAGGCGCTGAAGGCCGAGATCGGGCGCCCGACGGTCGAGGTCGATGCCCGAGTCGACCGCGACGAGCGCGACGCGGTCGCCGCGGTGCTCGAGCCGCTTCGGCGCCGCGTCGCCGGCGCCGCCCGGCGCCGCCGCCGTGCGGCTCGAGACGGGCACGGACCTCGCCGCGGTCGTGCGCGCGCTCGACGCGCGAGGACCTGCGCGTCGCCGACCTCCAGCTGCACGAGCCGTCGCTCGACGACGTCTTCCTCGCGAAGACCGGGCCACACGCTCGAAGGCCGCCGACGAGTGAGACGGCTGCTCGCGAGCCAGGTCGGCGAGATGGCGCGGCCGCTCGGTCGCTGCAGACGCTGCGCCAGCCGGCGATGGTGGATCCCGCCGATCCTGTTCCCGCTGTGCCTGATGGCGATCAACGTCGGCGGCCTGAGCGCGGCGACGCAGCTGCCCGGGCTTCCCGCCGACTCGCTACCTGGACTTCGCGATCGCGTTCCCGTTCATGCAGGGCGCGCTGTTCGCGTCGATCAACGCCGGCATCGAGCCTCGCGCGCGACGTCGAGACCGGGCTTCCTGAACCGCCTGGCGCTGACGCCGATGCAGCGCGCGGCGCTGCTGGTCGGCAAGCTCGGCGGCGTCGATGATCGGTGGCGCTGCTGGCGTCGTGCATCTACCTGCGCGTCGGGTTCGCCGCCGGGCTGCACGTGAAGGCGGGCGTCGGCGGCGTGCTCGTGCTGCTCGTGCTCGCGCTGCTGATCGCGCTCGGCTTCGCGGCGCTCGGCGCGTTCGTCGGCGCTGCGCACCGGCTCGGCCGAAGCCGTCCAGGGCGTCGTTCCCGCTGTTCTTCGTCTTCCTGTTCCTGTCCTCGAGCTGCGCTGCCGCGCCCCCTGATCGCAGCAGGACTGGTTCCGCACGATCGCCACCTACAACCCGGTCTCGCTACCTGTTCGAGGGCGCTGCGCTCGCTGGTCATCTTCGGCTGGGACGCGCAGGCGCTGGCGCTGGGCTTCGGCTTCGCGTCGCGCTGATCGCGCGTCCTCGGCCTGCTCGGCGCCGCGCGCGCTGCAGACGCGGCTGGTGCGGACATGAGGCGCTTCCGCGACGTGGCGCGCGGCGGTCGCCTGGCGCAGCACGACGACGCTTCACTCACCAACCCGCAGCTTGCTGCTCCCCCGCCGTGATCTTCCCGCTGTTCTTCTTCACCGCGTTCGCCGGCGGGCTGTCGAGCATCGGCAACGTCCCGGGCTTCGACTTCCCGTCCGGCTACACGGCGTTCCAGTTCGTCTTCGTGCTGCTGCAGGCGGCGGCGTTCGGCGGCGTCTTCACCGGCTTCGGGATCGCGCGCGACTTCGAGAGCGGCTTCGCGCGGCGGCTTCTGCTGGCGGCGCCGAACCGGCTCGGGATCCTCGCTCGGCTACGCGCTCGCCGCGCTCGATCCGCGCGGCGATCGTCTGGGTGTGCTGTTCGCGGTCGCGCTGGTCGACCGGCATGCAGGTCGGCGGCGACGGCGTCGACCTGTTCGGGCTGATCGTGCTGGCGCTCGATCGTCAACCTGACCGCGTCGATGTGGGCGGCCGGCGTCGCGATGCGGCTGCGCACGATCCAGGCCGGCCCGCTGATGCAGATGCCGGTCTTCATCGTGCTGTTCCTGGCGCCGGTCTACGTGCCGCTGGCGTTGCTGGGCGGCTGGGTGCACGCGGTGGCGCGGGTGAATCCGTTCACCGCGATCGTGACCGGCGGGCGCGACCTGATCTCCGGCAACCCGTTCCGCGGCGGGCTGGTCTACGGCGTGGCGGTCGCGCTGCTGCTGGCGTTCGGCGCGTGGGGCGTGCGAGGGCTGCGGCGCGCCGAGAAGGCGAACTGAAGCCGCCGCGCCGCCAGCGGCGGCCCGCCACGTTGGTGGATCGCGACTCCCGCGGCGGCGGTGTCGGATAGCGTCGGCCGGTGCGCCTGCGCACGACAGCGGCGGCGATCGGCGCGGCGATCGCGCCCGCGCCCGCGACGGCCGCGGGCCTGCGCGGCACGATGCTCACCGGCGGCGCCGTGCCCGCGAGCACGCCGCCGCCGGCCGGCGGCCGGCTCTCGAGCCGCCTCGCCGTGCTCGCCGAGCCCGCGGTCCGCACGGCGACCGCCGACCAGCGCGCCCGTGCGCTGTCACTCCCGGCCGCCGGACCGGCCAGCCTCGTCGAGGACGGCGGCGACGCCGTCGTCGACGTGCGCGCGTCGACCACGGCGAAGGATGCTGGGCTGGTAACGGCTGAGCTGCCGCGCGAAGGCAGAGCGATGCGTTCGCACGCCCTCGAAGGCTCCTTATGGTTCGGCGTTCGGCGCCGACGGCAGTGGAGTCCGTCGGCGCCCCGGTCAGCTTGCGGCAGTCGTGCCGAGCACGTCGTCACCTGCGTCGTTGAGCGGGTGCAGCCCTTCGGGTGATGCGTGGAGCGCGGCGACGCCGAGTCGCTCGAGCAGATCGGAGCGTCGTACCGGGAGCGCACTGTCGACGACGAGGCACAGCAGATCGTCCGGCTGGCCGTAGTCGAGCCGGTACTCCAGGAGTTGCGCCAGTGCGCCGCGGGACTGGGAGGTCTCGTTGCCCGGGTTCAATGTCTTGGCTTCGAAGATCACGCGCTGCCCGTCGGGCCGCGTTGCGCGGAGGTCGATCGCTGCCGGGATCTCCTCGATTTCGTTCCAGCCGTCGCGGACAAGCTCCGCGGCGAGGGTCACGAGCAGTTGATGGTGGGCTTGCCGTGCCTTCTCTTGCAGCGCAAGAGTCTCCTCCGGGTCGATCGGCGTTCCGGCACCGGTGTTGGCCGGCGAAGGAGTGTGGTCGGAGTCGAATGGGCGTGCGGTTCGGACGGCTGCCGCCGTGCCGTCATATCCCGGAGTGCCACTGGTCGCCGGTGCTGCGGCCTCGTGACCGCGGATTGCCTGGTAAAGGGCTGCTTGTCGTACGGGGTCGTCGATGTGGTGCGCCATGCCGCGAGGAGCGATGACGTCCGGGACTGGGCTTGCCTCCAACGGCGGGACGGCGGCGAGCGCGCGGACGCCGATCGCAAACGGCCAGCGCTCTGGTTGAAACGGATTCGGCGGCGTGCGCGAAGTGCCCGCCGAAGTGACCTCGTACAGCCCGAGCACGGCACTGTGACGGCCCGCGCCGAGTACGAACAGGTGGTCGCCGCGACTGAGTTGCAGCGACCGGCGGGTGAACCACACGTGCTCGTACTCGTCGGCCGACCAGTCGTCCTCGACGGGATCGTCACCCAAACCGACGCCGGCGGTAAAGACCCTGCCGAACGGGTGCGGGGCGATCTCGGCGGCGGTGGACAGCCGCCAGCGGCCACGCGCGGCACCCTGCGCGAGCAGGCCGCGATCCTTGCAGACGGTCACGGCGTAGTCGGCGAGCGTGCGCAAGTGGTATCTGCGCGCGGCCCCTGTGTACCACGACACCACGGCGCGCTCGTCCGCGGTCCAGTCGCCGAGGTCGAGCGCGCGATCGATGATCTCTACGCGCTGCGCCTCCCCGCCCAGACTGCGCACCGCGGCCATAACGTCATCCGCGAGATCCGACGGCTTGAGCCGGCTGATCCGCGCGGTCGTTGCGTCGTCTGGCATAGCGCGAGCGTGCCACATACGGACTCACCGCGTCGCGCTTGATCGACTCCCTCTTCGCCGAGAGCCACCGGCGGTGCGTAGTGGCGACTGCTTCGCCCTGAGATCGAACTCGACATCCAGGCCAGAGGCTGCAGACTTTCAGCCCGAGCCGGCGCTCGAGCAGCAACGCTGTGGCCGCGATCAGCCTTGCCTCGGCCCGCCCGGGACCGGGCTACTCCGAGCCTCGAAGTCGTCGCACGCGCAGAGATCCATCGGCGTTCGAGACGATCCTGTAGCGCTCTCCGCGATAGCGGGATCGCACGCGCATTCGTAGCTCGTCTTCGTCGCGTTCTATGCCTTCGACTACCAAGTCTCCGCGGGGCAATCCGAGGCCGCGCTCGGCATCGGAAAGAGCCGAGTCCCTGAGAGTGTCGATTGAGGCCTCAACGAAATCGGGACCGACGCGATCGTCGTCGGTGGTCGAGACGAGCGCCTTGATGAAATTGACGAGCTCTTGCATTGCGACGCCGGTCGCCCCCGAGCCAAGCAGCTCAAGGACGAACGTGACGGACGCTCCCGATGCTCCTGCGTACGTGTAGCTCCGATGCTCATCGAGGATGATGCGGCTCAATCCGCGACGCATCGCTTCTGCACGCGCGGCCTCCGTAACGGCATCGGGTTCGAACTCGCCCTCGTCAGGCGAGAAACGATGCGCCACAAGTGCGTCGATGTCGCGACCGTAGGGATCATCCGTCTGACGAACCACCACCGTGACGACGTCCGCGTACATGCGGTCGACGCTATCGGGCGGAACCTGCACCGTGCGGCGCACCCCACGAGACCGGGCGGATCGGTGTGGCGTGGGACTCCGTCCAGCAACTGGTTCCTGGGGTTGAGCTCGAATACGTGTCGATCGGTCCTATCTGGGCGTGACGCCCGCGCGAGCATTCGGCCTCCGGGCTGCGCACCATGTTGCGTGGGTGGCTGGATATCGCATCATGGCTTGCTTCGATCAGTCCGCCGCGGTATCGGGGGTCTCTTGCTGGTGCCTCTGGACGTGTACGAACGCGCGGCACGGCGTGGGATCGACGCAAGCCGCTTCGCGTCGCACCCGTTCGTTCGACCCGTTCGACGACGCGTCGAGCCGGCCGCCCGTTTTTGGCTCTGGGTATGGGATGGCGTGGGGGGTGGGGGATCAGACCACGCGCCCCCACCGTAGGGACAAAGGCGGGTGAGTGCGCGTGGTCTGATCCCCCACCCCAGGAACGGAAGCGAGGGGCAGGCGGGCGGCAGAAAGAGACGGAGATCAAGGGGTCAATCGAACGGGAGAAGGAGCGAAGAGCGATGAACTGCAACGGCAACGGCAGGGCGCGAGACAAGCAACGGAACAGAGGGAAGTGAGGCGCACGGCGCGGGCTGAGAGCGCGAGCAGCGAAGGCGAATGCGCCAAAGGCAGGAGCCGATAGGGCGCAGAGCGCCGAGTGACGACAGCTCGATATGGAGCTCGTCGACGGCGATGACTTGACGACGATGGAGTCGGCGTCGGCTGCGGCTGATGTGGCTGAGCGTCGATGGGATCGCGAGCAGGACTTCGATCGCGAGCTGATGCGTTGGATCGCGCGCTTCGCGTTCGCGACCGCGGGCCTGTTGTGCGAGCGCTGGGGCGTGAGCGAGCAGCGCATGCGCGTGCGCCTGCGACGGCTCGAGGACGCCGGCGTGATTCGCCGACGCCGCGAGGGGCCAAACGAGCCGTGGCGGATCGTCGTCACGGAGCGCGGCGCGGCGCAGATGGGATTGAGCGTTCGCACCGCTCAAGCCCGCGAGCCGCTCGGGCACGAGCTGGCGATCATCAAGCGCGTCATCGCGATCGAGAGACACTTCGTCGACCAGGACGTCGCTGACGCCCGGGTGCTGACGGAGCGCGAGATGCGACGCGCTGCCCGCCTCGAGGACGGGCGGCCGTGGGTCGTCGATGTGGTCCGGGAGCGCGGGCGGCGCGGCAAGCGGTGGGCCGACTACGCCGTCGAAACGCCTGAGGGCCGGACCGCGGTCGAGCTGGAGTTCTCGATGAAGGGGACGGCTCGGCTGCGGTCGATCGTCCGGGGATACCTCCAGTCCGCTGCGTTCGACTACGTCGACTTCGTGGTTCTCGAACGAGATCCGGATGCTCCCCTGCCGCGTCTTCTGCGGCGGCTGCTTGAAGAGGAACGCGCGAGCGAGCTCGCGTCGCGGTTGCCGGGGCTACCGGTGCACGTTCCGACGCTTCGGATCGTGCCGTGGCGCGATCCGCTGCCGCATGTTCATGCGGGCGTCCGTCCGTTCCCGTCACTCCCGCGAGATCAGCGTGACGACTAGGGCGAGCTCGGACGCGCCGCCGCCTGGGCTCCTCGACAGCCTCGGTGGGATGGCAGCGATGCTGCTCCTCGCCGCGCTCGGCGCGCTGGCGGCACCGGGAGTTGTCGCCGGGGCGGTGCTCGTGTTCGTCCTACGAGCGCTGCGCCTGAGATGGACCTTCGGTCTCGTCATCGCGGCGATCTCGGTGCTCCCGCTCGTGACTGATCCTGCGGGGCACACCCGCGCGGTGCAGGACCTGGCGGTCGACCTTGCGAGCGGCAAGCGCCGGCTCGAGGTCGGCTCGGCCGTCGCGGTGCTTTGGCCGTACTGGCTCCTGATCGCCGGAGCGGTGTCTCCGTTCGCCAAGCGCGGGCTTGAGCGCCGCACGCGCCTTCACGGCGGCCGCGGCGAGCGTGAGCTCCGCCAGCAACTCGGGCCTGTCGCGATGGCGACGCGCACGGTCCGCCGGCGGCGCGCCACACGGGCGCCGCACGACAGTGACTCCGGCACGCTGCTCGGGTTCTCGCGCGCCGGTGAGCCGATCCGCATTCCCGCACTTGAGACGCACGCGATGATCGTTGGCGGCAGCGGCTCCGGGAAGACGACCACGGCTGAAGTTCTGCTTGAGGGTGAGGTCGCCGGCGGCCGGGGCTTCGTAATCCTCGACGGCAAGGGCGGGCGGTCGCTGCCCAAGTTCGCCGTCGAGCTCGCCGAGCGTCACGGGCGCCCCGTTGCACTGTGGTCGGTTCTGCCGCACGGCATCCACGTTCTCGACCGCCACCGGCGCTCGTGGAATCCGGCTGGCGGCGGGAACCCGACTGAAATCAAGGACCGGATTGCATCGGCCGAGGAGCAGACCGAGCCGTACTACGCCGCGATCGCCGCACGCGGGCTGCTCGCCGCTGCACGCGCACTCCGCGAGTCGTTGGGACGAAATCCCGGCCTGGATGAGCTTGCTTCGCTGCTCGACGCCCCGACACGCCTCGCCGCGCTGCTCCGCGAGGTAGGCCCCGACGAGTACGCGCGCGACATCACGTGGCTGCGCGGGTTGACCGACGGCGAACGGAGCGGGCTCCGCGGCATGGGCACGCGGCTCTTCACGATGGTCAACTCGGACGGGGGCGAATGGCTGTTGCCAAGGCCCGATGGCCTCGAGATCGATCTGTACGAGGCGATCACGAACGGCTGGCTTGTCGTGTTCTCGCTGCCGGAGGGGACCTACCCAGCGCTGATCCCGCACGTGTGCCGCTACGTGCTCGCCGCGCTCAATGCGGTCGCCACGCGACTCGAGCGAGAAGGCCGGCGGGCGCGCTCGATCGCCTTCGTCGACGAGCTGTCGGCGTTCGACGGCGATCAGCTCTGCGGCGGCCTGGAACGCGGCCGCTCGGCGGGCATGTCGTACATCGTCGCCAGCCAGAGCGTGTCGAACTTCCGCACGGCCGGCGGCGAGAAGCTGCTCGACGCCGTGCTCGACAACTCCCAGCTGGTCGTGATCCACCGCCAGACCGCGCCGCATGCGGCCGAGCAACTCGCCGGGGTCGCGGGCACGGCGGAAGGCTGGGAGCACTCACACGTCGTTAGCGATCGCTTCTCGCGTCGGCTGCTCGGCGATGAAAGCGGCGAGCGGACCCGTCGCCTCGCGGAGCAGTTCCGCGCCCACCCCAACGACATCAAGCAGCTCGCCACCGGCGAAGCGGTGCTGGTCCGAAAGCACCCGTCCTTCAGCGTCGACCACGTTCGAATACGAGCTACTCGCAAGACTTGATCGCGCCGGCGTGTTCGCGCTCGGACACCGGGCTTTGGTGAGCATCGCCGAACTGTAGAGTCCCGCTGAGCGGGACGGACAGAAGAGTGTCTTGAGCGCCGACGCGCCAGCTGCTAGTGGCGCGCGGGGCGCTCGCGGACCGGCGACGACAGAGACCAGATGGCTAGCGCCCCGGCAGCGGCTCCGTTGGAGCTCGACCACCGAGCGTGGGAGGCGTGCGTCTCGAACCTGCACCGTGAGTTGGGCAGGATCGCCTCTCGCGAGGACTGCCAAGACGCTGTGCAGGATGCGCTGACGGACGCGCTTCGACGGCCCGCCCTGAGCGTGGAGAACCTCGGAGGTTGGGTGCTCGTGATCGCGCGTCGCCGCCTGCTGGATCGGCACCGGCAGCTGCACGGTCGCAGTCGCGACGAGCGCGCGCGGCGCAGGTTTGTCCACGCGGAAGCGACAGAGCTGGCCGAGAAGCGCATCAGTGAGACCGAGATCGTCGAGCTGCTCGAGGGCGGCGCATCCGAGGACGCGACCGAGGCGATGGCGCGACTCAGCGCCGAGCATCAGCGGCTCCTCACGCTCGCGCTCGAGAGCACGCGATACCCGGAAGTCGGCGAGATCCTGGGCATCAGCCCGAAGGCCGCGAAGGAGCGCACGCTTCGCGCATGGAACGCACTTCGTCAGGCGTTCATCGACACCGAGCTGAGCACCGAGTGCGCGGACTGCCGCCGGTCGTTGAGCCGGCGGCGAGCCCGAGGCACGGCGGGCGTCAGCGAACGACAGGCGCTCATCGCCCATCTCGAGACGTGCGCTCCCTGCCGCGCGTACGAGAAGCGGATGAAGGGCCTGATCGCGACCAGCCCGACACCGTCGCTGCCGTTCTGGCAACAACTCTTCCTGCGGTCGGAGCAGTTCCTCGTCGGCGCGCCAGCTCCGCGGACCGTCGAGACAGTCGCGGCGACCGCTCTGCGCAGCGGCGGAACCGGCACGCTTGCCCGCATGCTCGCCGCGCTGTGCGCGGGCGCGACGGCGGCCGGGATGTGCGCGGCGGTCGTGGTGCCCGGGCACAACGCGGCTCCGCGCTCGCGCGCAGCCGCGCCGACCACGACCCCGACGCCGACGTTGGTGCGCGCCGCGGCAACGTCGACACCTGAGCCGACGCCCTCCGTGACGCCGGCGCCGAAGCGCCATCGCAGCTCGCGTGAGCGAACTGCCAAGGACGAGCCGACCGGCAACGTCGCTCACGACACGCAGTCCGTCACGCAGAGGCGACCCGCGTCCGCGCCGACGGGCTCAACGAGCACCAGCGAGTTCACTCCGCGCGGAGGGGGCTCAAACGCAAGTAGCGCCGCCGCGCCAGCCTCGGCGGCCGGAGGGGGCGAATTCAGGCCCTAGGACCCATAGGAGCCACACGACCATGCGCTCGCTAAGACGACAGACCATCGCCGCGCTCTGCGCGGTCGCCGCCAGTCTCGCGATCAGCGCTTACGCGCGCGCGAACAGCTTCACGGTGCAGTCGTGCACCGGGCAGTCGGAGGGGTACCCCTGGAACTCGGAGAACACGCCGTGGATGCACGCGGACTGCACCCGCAGCGACGGCCTGCTCCTGTGGGCGGACGGCGCAAACGGTCCGAACCTTCCATACGGGAGCTGGGCGAGGTGGCGCCTCACAGTTCCGAGCTCACTTCAGATCACCCGCCTCCAGGGCGCGATCCGCCTGAACCAGTCCGACGGCTGGTACGCCGGCTTCGAGGAAGACGACTCGCAGCAGTGGCTCTACGGGGGACCGAGCTGCATCGGGCAGTGCGGCAACGGCGTCTACACCACGTTCGACTTCGGCGCCGACTCGCACGACGTCAGCTTCGTAATGGTTTGCCTGATCGCCTCGTGCCATCCGACGGTCAGGCCCGCGGTCATCAACCTCGTGACCACGATCAACGACCCAACCGCGCCTGGCCTCACCGTCACGGGAGGAAGCCTGGTCAACGGGAGCTGGGTCCACGGCGACGCCACCGTCAGCTACCAAGCCACGGACGGCAGCGGCGTCCGGCGTGTCGAAGTTTTCGTCGACGGCCAGCAGAAGTCCACCGACGAGCAGCGATGCACCACCCTGCGAATCCCGGGATGCCCTCCGGAGGCGGACGGGACGACGACCCTGTCGACGAGGCTCTTCTCGGATGACGGCGCCCACACGGTCACGGTCCGCGCGACGGACTTCAGCGGCAACACGAAGGACGCGTCGTTCACCGTCCATGCCGACAACACCGCGCCGATTGCGCCGCTTGGCCTCGCCAACGACGGCTCGGTGTGGCAAGCAACCAATCGCTTCGGCGTGCACTGGACGAATCCGAAGCAGGCCGACAGCGCCGCTCCGATCGCAGGCGCGACGTGGCGTCTGTGCCCGGTGGGCTCGATCGGCGACTGCGCGACGGGACACGAGAACGGCTCCGATCTGTCGAAGATCGACGACCTCAGCGTTCCTGGCCCTGGGCTGTGGCGTCTGCAGCTCGCGCTCGTCGACGCCGCGGGCAACGCCGACCTCGCCAACGCGAGCGAAGCCATGGTCGGCTACGACGACACGGCGCCCGACATCGCGATCGAGCCGACGAACCCGCAGGACCCGACGCGCCTCGAGATCGACGCGACCGACGATCGCTCGCCCATCGCTCGAGGGCGACGTCGAGGTGCAGCGTCGCGGCTCGACCGCGTGGCGCTCGGTCCCGACCCAGGTCACAGGCAAGGGCCTTGAAGCGGTGATCGACGACGAGGCGCTGCCCGCCGGCGACTATGCCGTGCGCGCGCACGTCGCGAACGCCGCCGGGCTGGAACGCTCGACGGGCGACTGGACGAGCGGGCAGGCCGCGATGCTGACGCTGCCGCTTCGCGTGCCCACGCGGGTGCGCCTGGGCGCGGCCAGGCACAAGAACGGCAATCCGAAGGCGCACGCCGTGCTCGTCCGGCGTCCGGTGATCGCGTACGGCAAGCGCGTGCGGCTCACCGGGCAGCTCACCGCTCCGGGCGGTAACCCGCTGGCCGGCGTCGCTGTGCTCGTCACCTCGCGGATCGACAGTGCCGGGCGCGGCGGATCGCGCGGTGGCGCAGCTGCGGACCGACCGCACTGGGCACTTCCGGTACATGGTTCCGCCGGGGCCGAGTCGCCTGATCAGCTTCCGCTATCCGGGCACGGCAACGATTCGGCCGATCAGCCAGGACGTGCCGGTCCGACGTCCGCGCGTCGACAACGATCAAGGTCAGTCGCCACAACGTCGTCAACGGCGACGCGATCCGCTTCAGCGGCAAGATCCGCGGCGGCCATCTTCCATCGGGCAAGCGCGTCGAGCTGCAGTTCTACGCGCGCGGCAAATGGAGGACCTTCGACAGCACCCACGCGAATCGGCATGGGCGCTGGGGCTACACCTACCGCTTCGATGGCAGCCGCGGAACCGTCCGCTGGGCCTTCCGCGCTCTGATCACGCCCGAGACGGGTTATCCATACACGAGCGGTCACTCCCGGCGCACGACAGTCACCGTGCGCGGCCTCCCGTGACCCGAGGAGAGGAATCCACGCGATGATCCACCGCATGCGAGCGCGACTCAGCTACGCCAACGTCATGGCGACGATCGCCGTGTTCATCGCGCTCGGCGGCACGGGCTACGCGGCGGCGACGCTGCCGCGCAACAGCGTCGGCGCCGAGCAGATCCGCACCGGCGCCGTCCGCAGCTCGGAGATCAAAGACCACTCGATCCGCACCGGCGACATGGCGCAGAGCGCGCGCGACGCGCTTCGCGGCAAGACCGGCCCGCAGGGGCCGGCGGGCGCCGCGGGCGCCACCGGAGCGCAAGGACCCGCCGGCCCGACGTACTGGGCCGCAGTGAACTCAGGCGGCGGTCGCGCGCGCGGGAACGCAACGACCAGCTCCCACGACGCGGACACCGGCATCTACCACCTGCGCTTCGATCGCGACGTCAGCAGCTGCGGCGCAGTCGCTGGCCTCGCTAGCGTTCCCGGCGGTTCCGTTCCCGATCCTCCGGCAGGTCACGCGACGACCTCGCCCGAGTCGGGCGGCATCGTCGTGCGCACCTACGACGCGAGCGGCACGGCGCGCGATCTGCCGTTCAACGTCGTGATCGCCTGCTGACGTCAGCGGGTCCTCGGATGGTCTGAAGGGCCGCCGCGAGGCGGCCCTTCGCGTATCTGACCGAGTGTCGTCGTGCCAATTGGCTCGGCGGGCGGGTCGCTGCTCGGGTCGTGCCGACAGCAGTGCGTGAGCACCGACCCGCTGAACGCCGAGACGCTCCTGGAGCGGCCGCTCCTCAAAGCGAGGCGCGGCCGACTCGGCGGCGGCGGGGCCCGCGGACGGGAGAGCGCAGACCGCGCCACGCGACGCCACCTGAAGACACGAGCACCGAGCTGCTCGCCGCGTTCGCTCGAGAGTTCGAGCAGCGAGCGCAGTGCGTCGCTGCCGCCGGACGTCGAGTGCGCGTCGGACGTTGCCGTGGCGAGAGGCGCTCAACGCGACCTCCGGCGCAACCGGCCATGCCTCTTTGCGGCATCGAGCCTTGTGGGGGCTTGGCAGCAACTGGCGCCGTCGCGTCGCTCATGGGGCTGCTCCTGTTCGGCGGCTCACCGGCGTCGGCTCCCGCGGCGCGGCCGACCACGCGGCCGTCGGCAATGCCGCCAATGAGCCGGCCGTCGACCCCACCGCAGCCGCAGCTAGGCGAAGGCGCGTCGCGATCCCGACGCCACGTTCGTTGCGCGCAGGCGACCGCACCGTCGCGCGGCGCAGGCACGACCGAATTCCGCGCCTCCCCGGCCGGTCGCACCCGGTCGCGCCGTCACGCCGGACCCGCCGAGCCGTCGGCGCCACGCCTTCCGCAAGCCCACCGCCGACCGCCGAATTCCTGCCCTGATGAAGGAGCTCTGCCTGATGCCGCTGCCGCCGAGATGGTCCCCGCGCACCTGCGCCGCTGCCTGCGCGACGGTCCTCGTCGTCGTCGCGTTCATGTATCTCCACCCCACTGCCGCGCACGCAGCGCTCGCTCGAGCCGCGGGCAAGGAGTCGACGGCGCAGGGCGGCTCGAAAGGAGATGCGGGCGGCGGGTTCACCGAGCTCTTCGACTTCCTCAACACGCTCACGACGTACCTGATGTACCTCGGTGGCGCCTTCGGCGCGCTGGGCTTCATCAAGGCCGGCGTCGAGTACCAAGCCGGCAGCCCGAGCGCGAGCCGCACGGCGGGCGGCACGGTCATCGGCATCGTCCTCGTCCTGCTCGCCAAGGGCATCACGCTGTGAAGCGCGCGCCCCGTCTGACGCCTCGCCGCGCGGCGCTGATCGTCGGCGTGGCCTTCTTCGCCGCGTCGCTCATGTCGCCCGCACCGGCGAGCGCGGTCGACTGGTTCCCGCTCGACAACATCGTCCGTGGCGTCGTCGGGCATGCCGCGTCGTTCGCGAGCGACCAGGTCGCCGGCGCGGCGGTGGCGTCGCTCCTCGGCATCACGAAGTTCCTGATCGGCGACATCGGAGGCGACTTCGGCCGCCACCTCGTCAACTTCCTGCTCGGCCTGCCGGACTACACGGACTCGCGATACGCGGCGCTGAACGTCTACGCGACCTACGTGCAAGGCATCGCGTGGGGGCTCCTCGCGCTCGTGCTCCTCGGCAGCGCCCTGCGCTATTGGGCGGCCGGCTACGGCGGGCTTTCAGCCGGCGAAGCGATGCTCGCGTTCCAGCGCACGGCCGCGGCCGCCTCGGGACTCGTGGCCTTCCAGCCGTCGTGGCACTTCGCGACCTTGGGCGTGAACAAGCTGACGTGGGCGCTGGCATCCGGCCCAGGCGTCGGCGAGCGCGCGGACCGCCTGTTCATCGACGCGTTCGCATTCAGCGCCCCGGGCGGGGCGATGCCCGCCTTCGGCGGCGTCGTGCTGTTCGGCACCCTCGCGTGCGCGGTCTGGTTGCTGGTCACGAAGGTCGTCCTGTCGGCGGCGCTCGCCGTGCTGTACCTCGGCGCGCAGCTGGCGATCGCGCTGTCGCCGCTGGAAGACCTCGCGTGGCTGACCGGCATCTTCACGCGCGGAGCCATCGCGGTCCTTTGCTACCCGGTCGTGTGGACGCTGTGCTTCGCGGCGTTCGCGCTGCTCGGGACGGGCGGCGTCGCCGCCGATGGCCTGCTCGGTCAGGCGGTGGCCAGGCTCACGGGGCTCGCCGCGCTGATCGTCGCGATCAAGTTGCCGCGCATGATCCTCGAGCGCGGGCTCGGGTGGGGCACTCCGAAGGCGTCGAAGGTCCTCGTCACCGTCCGCAGTATCCCCGGCGTCTCCGGAGCGCTCGGGCGATGAGCGAGCATGCTCGTCGCAACACGACGTATCAGCGACTGCGGGCGCCGGCCAGGCAGGGCGCCTACACCGTGGGCCAGCTCATGGCGCTTGGCGTCTCGGGCGTCGTCTCGCTCGCTCTCGCCGCGATATTGATTCGCCTCGGCGCGCCGATCGGGTTGTCGCTGACGGGCGGCGTGCTTGCGGCGGGAGCCGCGCCGATGGCGGCGATCGCCCTCGAAGGTCGCGAGTTCAGCGTCCTTGGCTTCATCCGCGCGACCGTCGTCTGGCAGCGAACGCCGCGCCGCTTCGCCGCCGCGCCCGGGACGCCGCCGGCATTGGACTTCCACGTGCGAGAGCGGGCATGAAGCGCCCTCAGCTCGGCAAGGAGCGGCAGCCGGCGGCGGTCGGCGAGCTCGTCGATGTCGTCGCGCTCGCGCCCGACGGCACCGCCCTGACAGACGCCGGCGAGGTCGTCCGCGTGTTGTCGGTCTCGACCGTCAATCCGGCGACGCTCGGGGAAGAGCAGGTCGATCGGCTCGCCGGCGCGTTCGGCGCGATCGCGAACGTGCTGGCTGCAGGAGAGCGCCTGACGTTCATCGTCGAGGCGACGCCGATCCACGTCGATCGGCTCCTCGCCCGCAGCCGCGCGCAGACGGAAGCGACCGCCGCGGCGCTCGAGCGAGGGCCGGACGGACCGCACTGCGCCGCAGCGATGCGACGGCTCGCCGCCGCGCATCACGACTCGATCACACGGCACGCGCGGCGTGACGCGGCACGCGACCTGGCGGCGTACGTGGTCGTGCCGTGCTCCGTGAAGGAGAACGTCGCGAGAGATGGAGGCGTGACGCCCGAGCGGCATGGCGAGCTGCTCGATCGCGCGCGTCGCCAGGTCGAGCGCGTGCGCGACGCGATCCATGCGGCAGAGCTCGCGAGCGAGCCGCTCGACGGCCAAGCCGTCTTCGAGCTGCTGTGGCGGCGGCTGAATCCCGACGCGACGGCGGCCGGCGCTCGCCCGCCCGACGCGCCGCTCGCGCCACTCGATCAGGCCCGGACGCCGGCCGACGCACGCGCCTGCGCGACGCGACTGCGCGCGGCGCTTGCCGGCTCGTCGTTGGACGCGCGC
This sequence comes from uncultured Solirubrobacteraceae bacterium, assembly GCA_963736505.1. Taxonomy (GTDB): domain Bacteria; phylum Actinomycetota; class Thermoleophilia; order Solirubrobacterales; family Solirubrobacteraceae; genus Solirubrobacter. The sequence goes on along the minus strand of CAVTOZ010000007.1, from coordinate 14,772 downwards.
GACCAGCGCTATCTGCGGATCGGCGACACGCTCGAGGAGGTGCTCTACGTCGGCGGGCTCCCCGAGTCGACGTGGTTCGGCTGGCTGGAGGAGGCGCTCGCCGTTCCTCGCCCATTTGTCGTGGCCGTGCATGTGCGTGCGCTCGATCGGATCGCCGAGCGGCATCGGCTGCGCGCCAAGCATCGGCGTGTCTGGGGGATCAATCGCGGCCGCGAAGCGTCCGAGAAGCCGGTCGACCCGGACGCGTCGAGTCAGGAGAGTGAGCTGGAGGCCGCGGTCTCGGAGCTCGGCGCGGCGCACCGGGCGCGGCCGTTCGACGTCTCGATCTACCAGGCGATCCGCGAGCCGGGGCCGGACCCTGATCCGGCCGAGCTCGCGGCGGTCTGCGATCGAGCAGCGCGGACGCTCGGCGACGCCGTCGACACGGCGGTCTACAGGGGAGCGCTCCGGCAGGTGCCGCTCTGGCGATCGACGCTGCCGCTCGGTCGCGACCACGCGCGCCGGCGCCAGCTGTACTTCACGCGCCACGTCGCCGACACGCTGCCGCTCGCCTCCAGCGGCGCCAGCTCGCCGCAGGGCATTCCCCTCGGGTTCTCGAGCCCGGGCGAGACGGTGCAGCTGCTCAACTTCTGGGACCCGGCGCACACCAACCACGCGCTGGTCATCAACGGCAAGAGCGGCAGCGGCAAGACGCTCTGCACGATCGCGCTCGTCAGCCAGCTGCTGTGTCACGGCGCTCAAGGCGTCGTCGTGGATCGCGCCGACCACTACGCGTTCCTGGCGTCGCTGATCCCGGGCGCCCGGCACCTGTCGATCGGCCACAGCGCGAGCCCGCACGCGATCAATCCGTGGGACGTCGAGGACCCGAGCCACGTGCCGCCGGAGCGCATCACGTTCCTCGTCGACCTCCATGCGCTGCTGCTCGGCGAGGTGGACGGGCGACGTCGGCGGGAGCGCGCTGACCGATCGCGAGCGGATCGTGCTGGAGGACGGGATCGCGACGGTCTATCGCGCGCGCCGCTCGTCGACGTGGCGGCGGCGTCGCGCGCGAGCACGATCTCTACGTCGCTCTGACCGACCGGGCCAAGTCAGAGCGCGAGCGCGGCGCCGAGAGCTATGCCGAGATCGCCGACGATCTCGCGTGGCGCGTGCGGCGGTTCACCGCCGAGGGCCCGTACGGCCATCTCCTCGATCGCGAGACGACAGTCGACGCGCAGACGCCGCTCGACGTCTTCGACATACGCGACGTCTCACGCCAGTTCGTCGCCGGCGTGATGTTCATGATCGGCGAGCACGTCGCGGCTGGGATCGCGCGCCGCCAAGAGGCGCGCACCGCGGTCGCGCTGCCCGTCCGACGTCATCTTCGGACGCTCGTTCCTCGTCTTCGAAGAGGCGTGGGGACTGGTCGACAACGACGTTACGGGGCCGTGGGTCTCCGACATGGCTCGGCGATCGCGACACCTCGGCCTGGCGCTGATCGCCGTCACGCAGGAGCTCGACGATCTCGACCAGGCAGGAGCACGGCAAGGCGCTCTTGCGCCAGAGCTCCATGCAGCTCTTCTTCCACCAGCTCGGCGAGGACCTCGAGGTCCTGCGCGAAGCGTGCCGGCTGAGCCCCCGCGAGATCGGGCTGATCGCGCACCTGATGATGGTGCGAGGCCGCTACAGCCAGGCGTACTGGGTCAACGGGACCCGTGGCCGCACCGTCGTCGAGTGCCGGCACTCGCCGCTCGTCTACTGGCTCGCGACGTCGGACCCGATCCGCGACACGCCGCGACGCCTGCGAGCGCTGAAGGATGCGAACGGCGATGCATGGGCGGCGCTTGAAATGCTCGCTCGGGAGCCCGCATGACGCCGGCCCACGCTGCCGCGCTCGCATGGCGCGCCAGGCGACCGCTCGCCTACTCGGCCGTCGCGGTGCTCGCGGTGCTGTACGTCGCGATGGGCGTCATCCTCGTTCCGCTCAGCGCCGTGGCGCCGTCGCCTGGACCGCTCGCTCCCGAGCCCGCCCCCACCGGCGAGGTCGCCGGCATCCCCGCCGTCTATCTGCCGATCTACCGGGCTGCCGCCGATCGCTTCGCCGTCTCGTGGGCGCTCCTGGCCGCGATCCATCGCCGCGAGACCGACTTCTCGCGACTGCGCGCGGCAAGCGCGCGCGGCGACGCCGTGTCGAGCGGGTGGAACGGCTGCGGCGCCGCGGGGCCGACGCAGTTCGGGATCGTCGGGGTCGCGCCCTACGACGCGACGGTGTCCGCGTGTCCGGGCTCGCCGAGCGTCGGCGCCGGCGGGACGTGGGCGCGATACCGAGACGCGGGTCGCGGCCTCGCGCGGCCCGCGAGCTATCCCCAGATGGCGGCAACGCTGCCGGGCTGCCGGGACGTCGCTCCGCACGGGTGCGTCTACGACGACGTCGACGCGATCGCCGCGGCAGCCGCGTACCTGCACGACCTCGGCGCCGGGCGCGCGCTCGACGCCCGCGCGTGGAACGCAGCTCGCGCGTACAACGGCGCGCCGGCCTACGCCGACCTCGTGATGGCCTGGGCGCGCCAGTACGCCACCGCCGTTGGTGCCTTTGATGGCCAGCTGCCCGTTGACCCGCTTGGCGGCAGCACGGAGACCACTCCCGGAGTCCGCGCGCGGCTCGCGCCGAACGGACTCGCCGTAGCGCCGAACGATGCTCCCGAGGCCGTCCAACGCGCGATCGCCGCGGCCAACGCGATCAGCGATCGGCCGTACCTCGAAGTGCACTACCCGACGCACATCGACAACCCGACGTACGACTGCTCCTCGGCTACCAGCCACGTGCTCTGGGGCGCCGGCGCATTCGGCGTCGCGCCGTGGGTCTCGTCGGCCCTCATGCGCTACGGCGAGCCGGGCCCGGGACGTTGGATCACGGTCTACGCCAACACCGGGCACGCCTTCGTGGTGGTCGCCGGCCTGCGCTTCGACACGTCGCGGTACGACGCGGCCGGGCGCGCCGAACGCCGGCGAGAGCGGTCCCCGGTGGCGCCTCGGACCGCGACCGACCACCAACTTCGTCGTCCGCCACCCGCCGGGCCTATGAAGCGCGTGCACCTCGTGTCTGCGGTGGCCGCGTTGCTACTCGCCGCATGCAGCGATCCGTACTCGGCGACTCCGACCTCGACGCCTACGTCGGCCGCGACGCCGAGCGGCGAGCTCCCTGGGCGGATCCCGAGTGGTGATCGCGACGGCGCTCGCCGAGCCGCTGTCGCGGCCTGCGACGACCGCCGACGCGGCACTCCGACGGTTCGCCGCGCTGACCACGAACTGGACGGGCGAGACGGCGTCCCAGCGCTACCTCGCGGCCGCCCGAGCCGCCGTCGGTCAAGCGCGTCGCGACGCGCAGCAGGCCGCGACGACGATGCGCGGCGATCCCGAGCTCGAGGGCACCGCGAGCACGTCGACGATCGCGGGCATCCTGCCACAGGGCGACGGCTGGTCGCTGGTTGTCACGCGCGAGCGGCTAAGCCCGGACGCGGGCCCGGAGCGCTATCGCGTCTATCGCGGGCACACCCAACGAGTCAGCGGCGGATACGCGGTGGACGCGTGGGAGGCGCAGCCGTGATCGGCTCGCCGAGCCTCATCCGGCGCGATGCCGCGCGCGTGTTCGTTGCGATCCTGGCTGCTCCGGTCGCGACGCTGCTGATGCGGCTCGCGCTTCCCGGGCTGTTCAGAGGCGTCGACGTCGAGCTGGACTACCCGACTCCGAGCGGCAGGATCGCGGACGCGCTGCCGCTGCTCGCGGTGAACGCTCGCGCCGGCGGGCTGATCGTCGGTGCCTCGTTCCTGGTCGTCGCTGCCCCGGTGACGCGCATGCCGCTCACCGTGCTCGTCGGTGGGCCTTGGCGCCCTCAACGTGGCGCTCGTCTGCACGATCATCGCGGCTGACGGAGCTCGCGCCGCCGAGGCGCTTCTGCCCCACGGTCCCGTCGAGCTGCTGGCCTTCAGCGTCTTCGGAGCAGTGTTCCTCGAGGCGCGACGTGATCAGCGGACGCTCGCGCTCGCGCAGCTGGTGCTCGCCACGGCGAGCGGCGCGACGCTCCTCGTCGCGGCGGCGCTGCTGGAGGTCACTCCGACGTGAGATGGCCACGAAGCGATCGGTGTGCGTCGAGGGCCTCGTGAGTGCGGAGCGGCAAGGGCGCCGGTCCTTGCGGGACGCCTCAAGCATGGCCGCTCGCCGGCCGGCTGCAACCCACAGGGGGTTCCCCTCGCCCAGGGGCTCGGTTCCGCCGGCCGCCTCGAGAGCGGCCCGAACTCGGCTCACCAGCAAGGACCAGCACCCCGCCGGTCCACGACCCGGAGGACCATCATGGCCGCCACCAACATCAACCGCGTTGTCCTCACCGGCAACCTGACGCGCGACCCCGAGCTGCGCAGCACGCCCGGCGGAACGTCGGTCTGCTCCCTGCGCCTCGCGAGCAACACCCGCCGCAAGGACGGCGCGAGCGGCGAGTGGGTCGACAAGCCGAACTACTTCAGCGTCACCGTGTGGGGCGCGCAGGGCGAGAACTGCTCGCGGTTCCTCACGAAGGGTCGCGGCGTCTGCATCGACGGCCGGCTGGAGTGGCGCGAGTGGCAGGACCAGTCGGGCAACAAGCGCGAGGCCGTCGAGATCGTCGCCGACAGCGTCCAGTTCCTCGGCGCCCGCGACGCCGAGACGGAGCCCTCGGCGAGCGAGCCGAAGCCCGAGCCGGCCGCGCGTCGGCGCCGCAGACGACGACATCCCGTTCTGATCCGTCGAGGCGGGTCGCCCCACGGGCGGCCCGCCCTTCCGCTTCGGGCCATGACCATCACCTCAGACAACGACTCGACGCCGGCCCTCGCGGCGCTTCGCTACGCGTCGATGGGCTGGCGCGTGCTGCCACTGCACACGCCCACGCCGGCGGGCTGCTCCTGCGGGCACGCAGACTGCGCGAATCCCGGGCAAGCACCCGCGGCTCAAGCACGGCGTGCACGAGGCCACCAGCGATTCCGCGCTCATCGAGCGCATGTGGCGACGCCGGCCGAACGCGAACGTGGGCATCGCAACCGGCGAGATCCTCGTCCTCGACGTCGACGGGACCGCCGGCCGCGACTGCGCTCGCGCGACTGGAGGACGAGTACGAGCCGCTGCCGTCGACGCCCACTGCGCGCACCGGCGGCGGGCTGCACTTCTACCTTCGCGTCGACGGGGATCCTCTCGGCAACTCGAGCGCCAGGCTGCCGCGAGCGATCCACGTCCGTGGTGTCGGCGGATACGCCGTCGCGCCCCCGAGCCTCCACGCCTCGGGCGTTCGCTACCGATGGGAGCGCGGCGGCGAGCTCGCGCCGCTACCGGCCTGGCTCGACTCGCTGCTGCGCGAGGAGCCCCGACTCCCGGCGATCACGCCGCGAGTTCTGATGCCGTCGCGCTACCTCCAGGCCGCGCTCGACGGCGAGCTGCAGCGATTGGCGGCGGCGACCGAGGGCACGCGCAACGAGACGCTCAACGCGGTCGCCTTCAGGCTCGGGCAGCTCGACGCCGCCGACGACGTCGCGGAGGCCCTGCTGGCCGTCGCCGAGTCGATCGGCCTCGGTCGCCGCGAGGCGCGGGCCACGATCGCGAGCGGCCTCCGCGCCGGGCGACTTCGGCCGCGAGCAGCTCCGCCCGACCTCGGTCATCCCGGTGGCTAAGTGCACGCAGACTTCATGCCGAGGCGCGGCGTGCGGCGCGGAGAGCCCATGGCCCCGGCTGTCGAGTCTCGCTCAAAGCGATAGCGCGGCTGGCAGCCCCGCGGGACTGCTCCTGTTCGTCCAAAGCGCAAGTGCCACATTCCGCAGAAGCGTTACCTTCGATCGCCGCCGAACAAGCCCTGATGAACACAGAACGACGGTCGGAACATCCGTGCCGAGCGCCGTCGCGCCCCTAGGCAGTTCATCGAGTGCTTCCTGCCTTGGGCCGCCTGAAGATCAACTGTTGACCGTTAGCCGTCCCATACGTCATGAAGGTGATATTCGCTGATACGAGTTCCCATCCGTCGCTGCCATAGAGGTTGAGAGTGCTGTACATCGTCGGAGGCTTGCCGTTCGGCTCCAGGCTAGGGGTCACCCAGTCTCGACGGTCCTTGTCGTAATATGCGTTGATCGTTGTGTACTCCCAGTGGGTCATCGCGGGAGCCTAGGCCACCCACGTGCAGCCGGTGCATTTCGACGATCTGGCCAGCGCATCGCTACTGGTTTCCATGCGAAGGAGCAGTCGACGCACAGGCGCCCGACCCTGGCGCTTTAAGGGGCTGTAGGAGCACACTCCCGATCTGAGGCAGTGGGCCGACCAATCCCGGATTTTGGCACGCCTTCGGCGTGCGAAGGGGTCGGGATCGGCCCCGCACCGGGCGGGGTCGCAGGACCCGGGAGGGCGAGATGTCGGAGACGACGACGGTCGCGGCGGACGAGCTGCGGACGGTGGCGTTGGACGCGATCGTGGTGCGCGACGGCTTCAACCCGCGCGCGCACTTCGATGCGTCGGGACTAAGCCGGATGGCGGCGACGATGCGTCGCCGAGGCGTGCTGCAGCCGCTGTTGGTGAAGCCCGCCGAGACGGATGGCAAGTTCGAGCTGCTCGACGGTGAGCGGCGCTATCGGGCGGCGCGCGAGGCGGGTTTGGTCGAGGTGCCGGTGCTCGTCACCGCCCACGCGGCGGACGAGGAAGACGGCGCCGGCCTCGTGGACGCGCTGACGGCGAACTTCCATCGGGCGCCGCACACGCCGGTCGAGGAGGCGAAGGCGTTTGCCCGGTTGCTGCAGGCGGGCTTGACACGCAAAGGGATCGCCGAGCAGCTGCAGGTCTCGCGCGAGCTCGTCCGCGAGCGGCTGGAGATCCTCGCGCTCCCCGCCGACCTGCACGACCGCGTGACGACGGGACGATCCCGCTCGGCGCAGTCAAGGCGCTGGTCGGACTCGCGAAGATCCACGACGAGTTGCCGGCGTGCGCGGTCCGCCGCGTGAGTGAGCCGCCGACGGAGTCGTGGCGGCGGCGCGTGTCGTGGCCAGACGTAATCGAGGACCCGATCGGCGCGGTGACGACGCAGTACGGCGACGAGGAGCCGCAGCTGCCGGACGGGGTGTTCGAGGCTCACTCGCACTATCCGCTCTCGGCGTTCGCGCTCGGCGAGCGCGCGGCGAAGGATCTGGCGGCGCTCGCGAAGCTCAACCCCGCCTACGGCGACCGCGACCAGGTCAGCGTCCCGATCGACGCCGAGATGATCGACCAGGCCGCGTCGCTCGGCGCCGCGCATCGCTCCGAGCACGGCCACTCCGGCCTGATCGTCGGCCAGGACGTCGCCGACCAGCTCGTGAGCGACCGCATCCACGCGCTCCTGAAGGCCGAGCGCGCCCGCGCTCGCAACCAGCAGGCCGCCGCGTCCGGGGCAGCGTCGGCGGACGCCGCGGGCACGCCGGAGCCGGAGTCGGAGGAGCAGGCGGCCGAGCGCCGACGGGCCGAGCGGCAAGCCGAGCTCGACCGGCGCGCCCGAGCGCAGGCGTTCAACTTCGAGCTCGGGATCGCCGTCCTGAAGGCGTTCGGCAAGGTCCGCGTCGACGCGCGCGTGCTGCGGGTGCTGTCTGCGATCGACTTCAACGGCGAGCTCACCGAGCTCGCCGCCCGCGGAGCGCGATACGGATTCCCGGGCTGGCCGACCGAGGAGACGACCGCCGGCGGCAAGGCGAAGGTCGTCTACCTCGAGCGGTACAAGCTCGCCAGGAAGGCGAACGAGTTCCTCGCCGGCGCGGGGAACGCTGCGGAGATCGCGGGCCGCTGCCTGGCCCTGGCGATCATGGCCGTGATGGCTGACGAGGAGTGCGTCGCGCGATCGAGTCGCTCGATGGTCTCGCTGCACGCCTACCGGCCATCGAGCTACACCGTGCCCGGCACCGAGGCCCACGGGCTTCCGTGGGCCAGCGGCGTCGTCGGCGTGCTCGAGGAGCTCGCGATCGAGTGCCTGCCCGAGCACCTCACGGCAGGCCTGCGGGAACGCCGCGAACAGGAGCGAGCGGACGCCGAGCAACGCGCCGAACGAGAGCGTGCGGCGGCACAGGCAGACGCCGAGCTGCGCGAGCGCCTCGCCGGCATGAGCGCTGACGAGAGGCTGGAGGCGCTGCGCGACTTCACGACCGAGCACGGGCGCACGAGCGTGCTGGCGCACAATCTGCGCGAGCACGTCCTCAATCTGAACTCCGGCGAGCCCTTGCCGGCGACCGGACCTGCGGCGACCGACGCGTCGATGGACATCACCGACGCCACGACGCCGAGCGACTGACCAGCCCAGCGCCCCGACGCGAGGCCGCCGCCCCTGCCAAACGGGCGGCGGCCCTTCGGGGCCCATCCGACGAGTTGAACCCACCCCGGGAGGACTGCTGATGTCCACCTCGCAACAGACCGTCGATCGCGAAGCCCAGCGCGCGGCGCGGCGCGCCCGCGAACGGGAGCTGACACAACGTGCGGTCGAGCAGCTGCGCAGCAGCGATGGCTGGCAAGCCTGGCTGCGCGTCCGTGCGCGCACCGGCCTGCGCCGGTACAGCCTCGGCAACCAGCTGCTGATTGCCGCCCAAGATCCTGACGCCACGCGCGTCGCCGGCTTCCGGGCGTGGCTGTCGCTCGGCTACTGCGTTCGCAAAGGCGAGACGTGCCGCGTCCGCATCTGGGCCCGCTGCGACCCCTCCGCCAAGAAGATCAGGGCGTGGCGCGAGAGCGGTGCCGATCCCGCGGAGCGACCGCGACCCTTCTACCGCCTCGAACCGGTCTTCGATCGCGCCCAGGTGGAACCACTTCCGGCGCCCGCGGTGCCGGCGCCCTTGGACCCGCCGATCGCTCCGATCGCGGGCGACACGCTCGGCTGGACGCTGCCCAAGCTAGAGCGCTTCGCGACCGACCTCGGCGTGACCGTGGGTTACGAGCCGATGGCTCAAGGTCACGACGGGAGCTACGTCCCTCGCATCCGGCACATTCGCATCAACAGCGCCGTGTCTGTCAACCAGCGCGTGACGGCCGGCCTGCACGAGCTCGCGCACGCCCTGGTTGACCTCGATCACCAGCCTGAGGATCCCACTGTGGACTACGCCACTGGGGAGCTCGTCGCCGAGTCGATCGCGTATGCGATGTGCGGGCAGCTCGGACTCGACACCGGCGCGAACTCGATTCCGTATCTCGCGGTGTGGAGCGAACGAACGGACCCCGACGCGTGGCAGGAGATCGCTGCGCTGACCGACCGCCTGATGCGGAAGCTCGAGGACGCACTGGTACTCGACGGCGAGGACCGTCAACCGGCGACGTAGGGCGGGGCTCAGACAGCTCGGCATGATGTCCGCCCGGACGCAATCCGCCACGCCAGCTCCTCCTCGGTCAATTTGACGTCGGACGTCTGCGCTCGGAGCTGGCGCGTGCGGTCGCGCCGCGGCCGGCCCTTGGCGCCGGCATGTCCGAACCCCACCCCACCGGCGACCAGGTCAACCGGCCGACCGCCAAGCAGTGGCGGGCGCTCCGCTCGCTCGCCGCCTCACGCGGCCAGACGTTCGCCTACCCGCGCACGCGAGCACAGGCGTCGGCCGAGATCGCGCGCCTGCTCAAGACGACGCCTGCCAGCTCGACTGAGCGCGCGATCGAGGTCCGAACAGGTCGCGAGATCGCACCGCCGAACAGCGCGGCGGCGGTTCGTCGCGACGAGGTCTCCGGCTACGGCAGCAGCGCCCGCTGGGCGCGCGGCGACGGCAGCGACCGATGACCACCGCCGGCCAGCAGCGCGAGCTCGCTCGCTACGAGCTCCCCGGCGGCGAGGTCCGCCTCCTCCTGGGCCAGCGCATCGACGGCCGCGTCGCGATCAGCGACCAGCCCGCAGGCGACGAAGGCCGCGTGTACCTCGTCGAACGCCACGTCGAGAGCGTCGGCGAGCTAGACGCGCTCGTCGCCGTCTACGTCGCAGACTCGATCGAGCGCGGCGAGCCCGCGATCCTCGTCCCGCGCGGCAACGGGGCCGACGATGCCCGCGACTGAGCCCTCGCGAGCGCAGGCGCTCGCTTCCTTCTACGCCGAGCACCATCGGCGCGTGGCGAGGATCGTGGCTCGCGCCGCGCCCGAGCGCAGCGGCGCGAGCACGGCCGACGCGTGCGCAGTCGCATGGCTGGCGCTCGTCCGCCGCGAGGACGTCGCGCTCGACGCGCGCGGGGCGAACTGGGTCGCGACGGTGGCCATCCACGAGGCTTGGCGCGAGGCGCGTCATCGTCGAACCGAGTGGCCCTCTGGGACGCTCAGCCGCGAGTGGGAGCCGGGCGAGCCAGCCGACCCGATCGGGCCGGCGGCCGACCCTCTGGAGCGCGTGATCGAGCTCGAGGACCACCGAGACCGCCGCGAGCGATTCGCCTCAGGCAAGCCGCGCGAGCGTGAAGCCCTAGTCCTGCACGCTCTCGGCTACCGCTACAAGGAAATCTGCACCCTCACCGGCGCCAGCTACACGGCCGTGAATCGCCGCATGACAGAGGGTCGCCGACGCGTCCGCTCCGCCGCCGCGTCCGGCTGATGCGCGCGATCCCGCTGACCGTCGTGCGAACATGCGTTCGTGTCGATCAAGGGGAGCCCGCACGCATGGTTCACGGGAGCGCTCAAGCGCGGCGACCTCGTGGGCGCGCTGTCCGAGGCGACCGAGATGCCTGGCATGTCGCTCGCCGACGCGCTGGCGCTAACGCTCCTCATGATCGTTCGCCGGCATCGCTCGGCAGATCGAGCGGTGGCCAAATGGCTGGCCCGTTTCGCGCTCGAGCGACCGGCCGTCGAACGCGGCGATCTCCAATTGGCGGCTGTCGCCTTCGACACCCTCAACACCCGCCCGGAGCAGGCGTTTGAGCTGCTTGCGGCGCTCTGCCGCGAGCACCAGATCGCCGGCGTCGTCGGTTTGAGTGATCGCGTCAGGCCAGGGCGGTGATCGTCCACTCGACCGACCGGCTGCGGCATCAGAGCGGCAGCAGCCGCGTCGCGGACGCCTTCCACGTCGCGACCGCGCGGGAACCGGGTTTCAACCGGAGCTCCTCCACGGAAGCGCTCGTGGTCCCTCCAGACGTTCAAGCCTGTTCGTGCCGGCGGCGCAGGAGTTCGTCGATAGTGACGCGGCTTAGTCCGGTGGACCGTGCGATCTCACGCTTCGCGATGCCGAGTTCGATCGCGTGCGGGAGGATCGCGGCGATGGCCGCCAGTTCTTCGCGGTCTGTCTCGCGGGCGGCCTTACGGCGTGCGCCTCGGTCGCGCAGTTCGGCGAGGAGGCGCGCGGCTTCGTCGTCCACTGAGCGCTGAGTGTATGTGTCAGGCCGACTGCCCTGATGGTACATTCTGTACCATCAGCGGTTCAGAGTGCCCCGGGCGACGTTGGCGCGTCCCCGGGGCTGGCACAGGAGGTAGTGCTCCCATGCAAGCGCACCGTAGCGCCGGTCGCGTCGCGCCCGCGTTCTCGACGACGCCGCTCGTTTCCGCGGGGTGGTGGTCGTGAAGGTCGTAGGAACGGGCTCGCCGATGATGCTCGTCGTGCGGGTGAAGTCGTGCGAGGTCGGCGTGTGGCGGGATGTGTTGTGCCGTCGCCGCGCGGAGGCGGTCGCCGCGGCGGGGACGACGCCGGCGAAGTCCGCGGACGCGGGCTTGGGCATCGTCGCGGAGGGCCCTCATGACGAGATCTTCGTGATCGCACGCGTTCTGGACGCGTTGTGTCGGGCGCTGCCTGAAGGGCAACCGCGCGAGCTGTCGGGCCCAACATGGTTGCTGGACCCGGTGATCCGCGACGCGGCGTCCGAAGCGGCCGAGCGCTTGAGCGAGGAGGTAGAGGTGTTCCGCGCGGACGGCGTCGGGACCTCGGCAGATCGCCTGCGCTCGGCAGTAGAGACGGTCGGTGCGTGCGCGGCGACGTTGATCGGTCTCGACTACGTGCAGAACCATGCCGTCGAGTAACGCTCCCGCTTCGTTGGCCGGGCCGGTGTACTCCGGCGTCGCGCCGCTCCGCGCGGCGGAGTTGCTGGCGTTCGGTCCGATGTCGACGACGGAGCTCGCGGAGGCGCTGCGCTGCCACGTCCGTACGGCGCGGCGCATCCTCGACCGCCTCGTCAGCGAGAGCTGGGCTCATCGCGTAGATGGCTGGCCTCCGCGGTTCGCGCTGTCGCTGCGGGCGGCGGCCCTGGGCGCTCAGACCATGACCCGCGCACCCTTCGTCGCCGAAGCCGCGGCGCTGGTGCGACGACGTCGCGGCCTGCCTCGATCGCTCGGCGTTCGTCGCGATCCCGTGTTACGAGCAGGTCCTGTGCATCGCGAGCAGCGCTGAATGCCCGGTCGGCCGCGGCGAGGTGCTGCCGATGAGCGAGACCGCCGCTGGCGCCATTCTGCTCGCGCTCCGCGAGCGGCCCTCGGAGCCCGTTCAGGACGTCGAATGGGCCCGCGTGGGAGACGAGATCGCCGTTCGGCTCGCGGGCCCCGATGGCGGTCCAGCGGCTGCGATCGCGATTAGGCCCGTCGGCTCGGAGGAGCCGGCCGTGGCGACCCTCGTGCTGCTGTCGGCGGCACGGATCACGAATGAGCGACGCACGTACTGAGCGCGGCAGCGCCACTTGCCGGGGCGCCGTGACTGTCGTGCCGACAGGGAGTCGACGGCGCCATGAGCACGGTGGCAATCGACCTCGACACGCTGACGGACGCGGAGAAGCGCGACCTCGCCAATGCGTTCCTGCGCGCGGCGTGGTGCGCGACGCTTCCGGAGACGCGCACGCTGCTCCTCGACCTGCTCGTCGAGACCGACGCGACCGTGCTCGGCGAGGACGCGCCGTGACGCAGCCCGACGCCGATCTCCGGGCGTTCGCCGAGGCCGTCGCGGACGTGCTCGTCGAGCGCGGCCTGGTCGTCGGAGCGGCCGGCGCTGGCGGCCGCGTGCTCGACGCGGCCGGCGTCGCCGAGATCCTCGGGCGCGATCGCCAGTGGGTCTACGACCACGCCGACGAGCTCGGGCGCGTTCCGGTACGGCGACGGGCCGCGCGCGCGTCTCGGGTTCGACCTGCCCTCGATCGAGCGCTGGAAGCGCCAGGGGCGGCGAGAGCGCGCGAAGCCGGCGCGCCGGCCGACCACGCGCCCGCGGCCGGCGTCGCTGATCCCCTACGAGGGCACCGGGCGCGGGGCATAGGAGTCAGGCGATGGGCCGGCAGGCGAAGGGCACGGTGAACGTCGAGAGGCTCTGCCGACGGCACGACGCGCGTTCCAGCTGCGCTTCCACGTCGACGGGCGGCGCGAGCACGAGACGCTCCACGAGCGCCGCGGCTGCGATGCGGCTGTGGCGGCGGCTGGACGCGAGCGGACCGCGGCGATCGAGCTCGAGAACACGCTGCGCGCGTGCGCGCGGGCGTCTGGGAGCGCGCCGCGAGGTCGAGGCGCAGCCCGAGCGCGCCGCGACGAGGTGCCGACGTTCCACGAGTACGCGTCGTCCTGGCTCGAGTCGAAGATCGCCGGCGTCCTCGGCGACCGGCCGATCGACGAGAACACGCAGAACGACTACCGCTGGCGTCTCTCGAACCACCTGCTGCCGTTCTTCGGCGAGTATCGCGCTCGACGAGATCGACTCCGAGCTCTGCCAGGCGTTCAAGGCGCACAAGCTGCGCGAGGCGGCCGAGCTGCGCGCGGCGCTCGACGCCGGCGCGATCTCCGCGACCGGCGCAACCGACGGCTGCGCCCGCTCGGGCCTGCGTCGATCAACAAGCTCATCGACTGCCTCAGCCGCGATCCTCGACGAGGCGATCGAAGACGGCTACATCGAGCGCAACCCGGCGCGGGGCGGCGCATGCGCGTGAAGGTGCCGAAGCCGGCGCGGACGTTCCTGGAGATGGACGAGCTGGTCGCGCTGGCCGACGCGGCGGCCGAGCAGGACGCCGCTCGCCGGATCAATGCCGTCGGCGGTGCGCGGCGCGACGTCGCAGGCGGTCGCGGCGCGCTGGATGCGCGGGCATGCGCCCGAGCGACATCGCGGCGGAGCTCGGACTCGCCAAGGCCACGGTGACGCTCCACCTGCGGCGTCTCGGCGCCGAAGGGCCGGCGACGTACGTCGGACGTCGCGCGATCGTCGCGACGCTCGGCGGCGTCGCGGCGTCCGCGTCAGCGAGCTGTGCGACATCCGAATCGGCGAGCTGCGCCTGCACGCGGCGACCGGCGCCCACTTCCGCATCCCGGACGCCAAGACCGAGGCCGGCATCCGCGAGGTCCAAGTCAGCCCTGATCTGCGTCGATGAGCTCGTCGCGCACCTCGACCGTCTGCGCCGCGCCGGCTACTCCACCGAGCCCGAGGCGCTACCTCTTCCCGAACCTCCGCGGTGGCCGCATGGATCGCCAGCGTGCGGGCGAGATCGTCGGCGAGGCGGCCGCGCTCGCGTCCGCAGCGGCTCGACGCGCGGGGCCTTCCGGCGCTGCCGAACACGACGCCTCACACGCTGCGGCGCACCTACATCTCGATCGCGCTGCTGGCCAACGGCTTCGACGTGCTGTGGGTCATGAACCAGGTCGGCCACGCCGACTCGAAGATGACGATGGACGTCTACGCGCAGCTGCAGCAGCGTGTCGATCGCAAGCACGGGAAGGCCTTCGACGCCCTGGTAGGCAGGCGCGGGACCGCCTCTACGGGGCGACGGACAACGAATCCGCCTTCAATTGGCAATGGAATTGGCAATGAGGCCGATCTTGACGTCCCAGCGGCCGGAGCGACCCCACCCAAAAACGAAGAAAGCCCGCCGTAG
>CAVTOZ010000006.1:0-183421 GCA_963736505.1 uncultured Solirubrobacteraceae bacterium | reverse complement strand
AGCTCGAGGATCCAGCCCGCGACGTTGTCGAGGAAGTAGCGATCGTGGGTGACCGCGACGATCGTGCCCTTGTAGTCGGCCAGGTGCTGCTCCAGCCACGCGACCGACTCGGCGTCGAGGTGGTTGGTGGGCTCGTCGAGCAGCAGCAGGTCGGGCGCGCTCAACAGCAGGCGGGCGAGCGCCACGCGGCGCTTCTCGCCGCCCGACAGCGACGTCACCTCGGAGTCCCCAGGCGGGCAGCGCAGCGCGTCCATCGCCTGGTCGAGCATGTTGTCGAGCTCCCAGGCGCCGGCGGCGTCGATGCGGTCCTGGAGGCGCGCGAACTCGTCTGCGGTCTCGTCGGAGTAGTTCATCGACAGCTCGTTGAAGCGGTCGAGCAGCTCGCGCAGCTCGCGCACGCCGTCCTCGACGTTGCCGCGCACGTCCTTGCTCTCGTCCAGGTGCGGCTCCTGCTCGAGCAGCCCCACGGTGGCACCGGGCGCGAGCTGAGCCTCGCCCCTGTACTCGGTGTCACGGCCGGCCATGATCCGCAGCAACGTGGACTTGCCGGTTCCGTTCAGCCCGAGCACGCCGATCTTGGCGCCGGGGTAGAAGCTCAGCGAGATGTCCTTCAGGACGGTCTTGTCCGGAGGATGGATCCGGCTGAGCTTGTACATCGTGTAGATGTATTGGCTCGACATTCAGCCCCTGAGCATAGAAAGGGCCCGTCAGTCGAACCGCGGGCGCCGCATCTTGGCCAGAAGTCGAGTGTGATCCGCCGCTCCGCTGCCGATTATTGGGGCATGCGCCCCCTCATCGGCGTCACCACCTCCGAGATGCGTACGAGCACGATGGCGACCACGCGCCGCCACGGCGAGCCGCCGCACCCTGAGATGGCGCTTGGGATGACCTACATGCGCGCGCTGGAGGCCGGCGGCGCGATGCCGGTCGTGCTCCCGCCCGTCGGCGACGCCGGCGCGTACCTGGACCGGCTGGACGGGATCTGCCTCTCGGGCGGCCCCGACCTCGATCCCGTCGCCTACCACGCGCCCGAGCGCCACATCGAGCTCGGGCCGACCGAGCCGAGCCTCGACGCGTTCGAGCTCGCCCTGCTGAGGGGCGCGCTGGAGCGCGGGATGCCGATCCTCGCGATCTGCCGCGGCCTGCAGGCGCTGAACGTCGCCTGCGGCGGCACGCTGCACCAGCACGTGCCCGGCCACCGCCAGCTGCAGCTCGCGACCAAGCCGAGCCACAACGTCGAGATCTCGCCGCGGACCAAGCTCGGGCGCATCCTCGGCGCGGGCGAGCGGCCGGTGAACTCCTTCCACCACCAGGCCGTGGACCGCCTCGGCAAGGGCCTGCGCGTCGTCGCGCGCGCCGATGACGGGACCGTGGAAGGCGTGGAAGGACCGGGCTTCGTGGTCGGCGTCCAGTGGCACGCCGAGGCGCTCGTCGCCCATCGCGGCCTCTTCGAGGCACTCGTCGCCGCCGCCTCGCGCGGTGGGCTGCGCGCCGCGGCCTGAACTAGATTCAGAGGGCGTGAGCGCCCTCCGGCTACGCGGCGTCGTCAAGCGGTTCGGATCGCTGACGGCCGTCGACCAGCTCGACCTCGACGTGCCGGAGGGCACGTGCGTCGGCCTGCTCGGCCCCAACGGCGCGGGCAAGTCGACCACGATGAAGCTGCTGACCGCGCAGGCGCTGCCGGACGCGGGCGAGATCGAGATCCTCGGCTACGCGCTGCCGCGCGAGTCCAAGGCGGCGCGCGCCGAGTGCGGCGTCGTGCCGCAGCTCGACAACCTCGACACGACGCTCACGGTCGAGCAGAACCTGGTCGTGTTCGCGCACCTGTACCGGATCGGCCGCGGCGAGCGGCGGGCCGCCGTCGAGCGGGCGCTCGAGCTCGCCAACCTGGGCGACCGCCGCGACACGATCGTCGACAAGCTCTCCGGCGGCATGCGCCGGCGCCTGCTGATCGCGCGCGGGCTCGTGCACCAGCCGCGGCTGGTGCTGCTCGACGAGCCGACCGTCGGCCTCGATCCCCAGGTCCGGCAGGAGCTGTGGGCGCTGATCGACCGGCTGCGCTCGGAGGGCGTCTCGATCCTGATGTCGACGCACTACATCGAGGAGGCCGAGCGGCTCGCCGACAGCGTGACGATCATGTCGCACGGCAAGGCGGTCGCCACCGGCGCGCCGCAGGCGCTGATCGGCGAGCACGCCGGCGCCGAGGCGGTCGAGGTCTACGGGCCGCCGGCGAAGCTGCTCGACGTCGAGCGCGAGGCGCAGGCGGCGGGCCACCGGACGCGCCGCACCGGCACGTCGGTCTCGATCATCGGCGCGAACGGCTTCGAGGGCGAGCGCCGGCCCACGAACCTCGAGGACGTGTTCGTGCTCCTGACCGGGGAAGAAATCGCGTGAGACCAACGATCGGCTCGACGCCGGCGACCGCGTCGCCGTGCGCACGCGGAGCAGACGCATGAGGCGGCTCGAGCGGCCCGCGCTCACCGGCGTGCTCGTGCGCGAGGTCATCAACTTCAGCTCGTTCTGGCGCTCCTCGACGTTCAGCGCCACCGTCGAGCCGACGGTCTACCTGCTCGCGTTCGGCTTCGGCTTCGGCTCGCTCGTGAGCACGGTCGGCGGCTATGACTACGTCGACTACGTCGGGACGGGCACGGTCGCCACCGCGGTGCTGTTCTCCAGCGCCTTCCCCGGCATGTTCTCGACGTTCGTGAAGTACAAGTTCCAGCGCACGTACGACGCGATCCTGGCGGCGCCGGTCGACACCGAGGAGCTCGTCACCGCCGAGGCGCTGTGGATCGCCGCGCGCGCCGGCGTCTACGGCTGCGCCCCGATGATCGTCGCGATGGCGTTCGGGCTGGACCCGAGCTACGGCATGCTGCTCGTCCCGTTCATCGGCTTCATCGCCGGCTTCGGCTGGGCCGGCTTCGGCATCGCCGTGGCCGCGCGGATGAACGCGATCGACAACTTCAGCTACGTGATCAGCGCCGTGCTGACGCCGCTGTTCCTCGTCGCCGGCACGTTCTTCCCGATCGAGGGGCTGCCGGGGTGGGCGCAGGTGCTCGCGCACGCGAACCCGCTCTACCACCTCGTGCAGCTGGTGCGGCACGCGGTGTTCGGCCTGGAGAGCGGCGACCTCGTGCACCTCGCGGTGCTGCTCGCGTGGGCGCTGCTGACGTGGCGGATCTCGATCCGCTGGATGGAGCGCAGACTCGTCGTCTGATCGCCCGGATCTCGCCCTGCGGGCGACCCCGGTTCGATCACGAGGGGTTAGGGAGACCGCTTCGCTTATCGCGAGGGCGGCCCGATGACGAACGGGCCGTCGAGCACGCCGCGCACGCGGCGCTGGACCTGCAGCTCGGTCTCGAGGTCGGCGATGTGGCCGAGGTGCTCGGTGTGGCGCCCGCGCAGGACGCGCGTGGCGAAGAGGAAGACCAGGCGGCCGTCGAGCTGCGAGCCGGCGACGCGGCGCAGCTCGTCCTCGGCCTCGGCGGCGGACATCGGGATCCGGTAGGAGTCCGGCGCCGTCAGGACGTCGTAGACCTCGGCGATCGCGAGGATCCGCGCGGCGATCGGGATCGTCTCGCCCGACAGCCGGTCCGGGTAGCCGTGGCCGTCGATGCGCTCGTGGTGGGCGAGCACGGCGGCGGCGACCTCGCCCATGCCCTCGACGCGCAGCAGCAGGCGCGCGCCGTCGGCCGGGTGGCGCTCGATCAGCCGGCGCTCGGCCGGGTGCAGCTCGCTGCGCCCGAGCAGGATGTGATCGGGCAGCGCCTCCTTGCCGAGGTCGTGCACGAGCCCGGCCGTGTGGACGACCGCCTGCTCACGCTCGGAAAGCCCGGCCGCCCGGGCGAGCTCATGTGCGTAATGCGCGACCGCGGCGGCATGCCGCGCCGCGCTCGGATCGCGCAGGGCCAGCGTCTCGAGCAGCAACCCGAGCATGCCCTCGTGGCGGACGTCGAGCTGGTCCGTTCTTCGCTCGATCTCCTCCGAGTGCATCTGGCCTTCCAGCAGCGCGCGCAGCAGCAGCTGGTAGACGCCGAGCGCGAGCGCGAACAGCCCGATGATCCCGGCGCCGTAGACCTCGAAGCCGTACACGGCCATCGCCGTCATCACCGCGCTGGCGATCTCCCACGGCAGCACCGGGATGAAGACGGTGCGCAGCATGTCGGGCAGCGAGCCGCCGCGCAGGATGCGCGTGTGCCCGGCGATCATCAGGAAGTTGAGCGCGTTGGCGGCGATGAAGACGCCGAACACCGCGACCGCGTAGCCGCCCTGCTCCGGCTCGGACTGGTCCAGCGCGCTCAGGACGGCGCCGCCGATCAGCGGGAACGTGACGTAGGTCAGCAGGTTGTTGAGCAGATACGTCCCGCGCACGCGCCGGCGCAGCGCGTCGACGATCGCCGAGGCGAGGCCGAGCGCGGCGGCGGGCGCCGGGCCGAGCAGCGCCATCGCGAGCACGAGGCCGGTGAACGACCCGCCGATGCGGAAGCGCTTGGCGTCGAGCACGAGGATGTCGCTGCCGAGCACGAGCAGCGTGATCAGGCCCACGAGCGGCGCCGGCTGCCACTGGTCGGCCGTCGACAGGTAGGCGGCCAGCGCGATCGCGAGCACGAGCAGGACCGCCTGCGTGATCGCGGTCAGCTTGCGACGGCCCGAGAATGGGGCTCTCCCCCCGCGTGCGCGGGTTCCTGGCGACGGGGCGACGGGCCTGTCCGCATTCGCCGCCGCTCGTACGACGGAGAGCGACCAGACGACCAGCGCCAGCCACACGACAAGTGCCAACCAGACCACCACAGCGAGCACGGTAGTGCGTACCCCGCTCTTTGCGCAATCAGGCCCAAGCCTTAGTTCAGTCAGGCGGAAAGTGGGAAGGGTGTTTCAGCGATCTTCACACCGGAATCCGGCTAGTCGCATATTGTGCCAAGACGGGTACGCGTACCCGTGAGTTCCGAGGTCCACGACCGTCAGGGGGGTCACCATGGGTTGGCGGAACTAGCCGGCGCTGCGCCATGCCGGCCCGGCGGGGGTGTAGGGGCCGCCGGGCCGGCAGCAGCCGTGAGCTCCGGTGCGCTCGCAACACGTGCGTAACCGCCGCCGCTACCGTTAGTGGCCATGCCTCAGGTGCTGGATATCGAGCAGGCGGTGCTGCTCCTGGAGATCGATCCTCCGTTCGATAAGCGCGATATCCAGCTCGCCCGCCGCCGCCTCGCCAAGCAGTGGCATCCCGACATCGCACCGCCTGGCAAGCAGCGCGAGCATGAACGCCACCTGAAGGCGATCAACGAGGCCGCCGACCAGCTCGAGCAGATCGCCGAGGAGTCGCGCGGCGGCAGGGTCTCGCGCAACGCCGTCAAGGTCTCGGCCGCCGCGGCGCGCAAGCGCCGCGCCGAGGAAGGCGCGCGCGCCTACGCCGAGGAGCAGCGCCAGCGCGCGCAGGACACCGACCGGGCGCAGCACGACCCGTTCGGCTCGCGCGTGCCCGACCACTCGGTCGTGCACCGCTACGCGCGCTGCCTGTCGTATCCCGAGTGGGGCGTCGGCACGGTCAACGGCATCTACTTCACCGGCGGCGACGACGACATGCAGCAGTGGGCGCGGGTGAGCTTCCAGGTCGGAATCCGGACCGTACCGGCCGGTTCGCTCCAGTTCGTCGACTTCACGAAGCCCGATCCTGGCGCCGAGCGCGTCGAGCGCTTCATGACCGCCGCCAAGCACGCGCTTGCCGAGGGCGACTTCGCGCTCGCCGCCCGCCGGCTGATCTTCGCGCGCGACGCCGAGCCCGGGAACACGCAGGTGCTGCGGCTGATGACGCTCGCGTTCTGGCAGTCCGGCGACTACTCGGCCGCCGCGCGCTCCGCGCGCGACTGGATCCGCGCCGAGCGCGACCGTCCCGCCCCGTACCGCTACGCCGCGCGCATCTACGAAGACATGGGCGCCCTCTCGCAGGCCGTCGACGCCGCCGTGCACGAGGTCGCCGCGGCGCCCGAGGACGCGAGCGCGTGGGAGCGGCTCGGCCGCCTGCGGCTGCGAACGTTCCACCGCGCGCGTGCGCGCGAGGCGCTCGAGCGCGCCCGCGCCTTGCTGCCGAGCGAGCAGGGCCTGCTCGACCTCGCGCTCGTCTACAACCTCGAGGGCGACGTCGGCGCCGAGGTGACCGCCTGCGAGCAGGCGACGACGCTGTACCCGGAGTCGGCGGCGGCGTGGGCGCGCTACGCGCACGCGCTCGCCCGCACCGACCGCGTCTCGGACTGCCTGGACGCGTGCGAGCACGCGCTGGCGCTGGCCGACGACCCCGAGGTGCGCGACCTGCGCGAGCAGGTCGCCCGCGCCGCGCCGCGCGAGCTGCGCGCCGCCTAATCCGTCTGGACGCTCGTCCGCAGCGGGTGCTCGGGCAGCGCCACGGCGAGCGCGACGATCAGCGCCGCCACGGGCACGAGCGCCACGAACACGGCGTGCGTGCCGTCGGCGATGTGCGGTCCCTTGGACACCAGCAGCGCGCCGAGCGCGGCGACCGCGACGCTGCCGCCCATCGAGCGGAAGAACTGGATCGCGGCGGTCGCGACGCCGAGGTCGCCGAAGTCGACGCGGTTCTGGGTCGCGATCACGAACGTCTGGAACATCGTGCCCATGCCGATCCCGATCACGACGAGGTCGGCGGAGACGACGGAGCGCGAGGAGTGCTCGTCCAGCCGCGCGAGCAGCAGCGTGCCGGCGAGCACGCACACGCTGCCGATCAGCGGGTAGATCCGGTAGCGGCCCGTGCGCGCGACCAGCTGGCCGGACAGGATGCTCGCCACGACCCAGCCGAGCGACAGCGGGATCAGGATCACGCCTGAGCTCGTCGCCGAGGCATGCAGCACCTCCTGGGCGTAGACGGGCACGTAGATCGTCACGCCGAACAGGACGGCGCCGATCAGGAACGACGCGGACGTCGAGACCGCGAACGTGCGCGCGCGGAACAGCCCGAGCGGCAGCAGCGGCTCTATCGCGCGCCGCTCGACGTAGCCGAAGCCGGCCAGCGCGAGCGCGCCGATGGCGGCGGCGCCGATCACCTCCGCCGAGCCCCACGGATACGTCGTGCCGCCCCACGCGCAGGCCAGCAGCAGGCCGGTCACGCCGACGCTCAGCAGCGCTGCGCCGCGGTAGTCGATCGAGTGCTCGCGCGCCTGGAACGGCAGCCGCATCGTCTTCACCACGACGGCGAGCGCGAGGATCCCGAGCGGCAGGTTGATGAAGAAGATCCAGCGCCACGAGACGCTGTCGGTCAGCGTCCCGCCCGCGAGCGGCCCGGCGACGGCGGCGGTCGCCCACATCGCGCCGATGTAGCCCTGGTAGCGCCCGCGCTCGCGCGGCGAGAAGAGATCGGCGACGGCCGCCTGCGACAGCGGGATCAGCCCGCCCGCGCCGACGCCCTGCAGCGCCCGGAACGCGATCAGCTCGCCCATGCTCTGCGCCGCGCCGCACAGCGCGGACCCGAGCAGGAAGATGCTGATCGAGACGACGAACAGCCGCCGGCGGCCGTACAGGTCCGACAGCTTCCCGTACAGCGGCACCGTCACCGTGGTCGACAGCAGGTACGCCGTCACCACCCATGAGAGGTCGTCGAAGCCGTGCAGGTCGGAGGCGATCTTCGGCAGCGCGGTCGCCACGATCGTCTGGTCGAGCGCGGCGAGCAGCGTCGCGAGCATGATCGCGCTGAACGCGACCAGCACCTGGCGCTGGGAACGAGCTTCGGCGGCCATCGAACTTCTACGGTACGACGCCACGTGTCCAGAGGGATTTAGGAACGTTTATGAACGGGGCGTGGCAGGTCGATTCCCTCATCATGTCCAAGCTCTTCGCGCGTGCCCGGAGCGACAGCGGCTTCACGCTGATCGAGCTCCTCGTCGTGATCCTGATCATCGGCATCCTCGCCGCGATCGCGCTGCCGGCGTTCCTCAACCAGCGCGCCAAGGCGCAGGACGCGAGCGCCAAGGAGGCGGTCCGCACGGCGGAGACGGCGATGGAGACGTACTTCACCGACAACCAGACGTACGCGACGGCGGACATCGGGCAGCTCGGCGCGATCGAGCCGGTGCTGGTGCAGGCGGCGCAGCCGGCGACCGGCGGCGGCAACTCGCTCGCCCTGACCGGCCAGGGGCCGGCGTCCTACACGCTGACCGTCACGTCGCAGAGCAGCGGCGCCAACACGTTCTCGATCTCGGTGGCCGGCGGCGCGATCACGCGCTCGTGCACGACCGCGGGCTCGGGCGGCTGCCCCGCTAGCGGCTCCTGGTAGGCAGGCAGCGGCGGTCCACGCCGTCCCAGCGCGTGATCACGCGGCCACCCACGCGCGCCGTCGTCCGCGTGATCTGCGGCAGCGGGTAGCGGATCGAGCGCGGGTCGGTCCAGTCGTCGCCGTAGCCGGCGACGTTGCCGGCCTCGTGCAGCACGACATGGCACAGCTCGGGGTAGCCGAGCCACGCGTGGTCGCGGTCGAGGTGGATCACGCACTCGCCCGCGCGCGCCCAGCCGGTCGGGCGCGCCACCGGCGCGTCACCGGGGAACCCGGCGTGCGACTGCGACGCGTCCTCGAACACGATCGCCGGGCGCCCGCACGCCGGGTGGAAGACGCGCTCGGCCACCGTCCCCGCCCTCTGCTGCCACGCGACGGGCACGGCGGCGCGGGCGGGTGCGGCGCACGGCAGGAGGACGGCCAGCGCCGCGAGGGCTCGAGCGGTCAGCTCAGGCCGCGGCGCGGCGCGCCTGCTCGAGCGCGTCCGCGAACGCGCGCCCGTCGCCGACGCGGCACTCGAGCTTGACCTCGGCGCCGCCGACGGTGAGCGTGAGGTGCCCGCCGAGGCCGAAGCGCTTGATCTCGGCCTGCTCCACGGCCGTCAGGGGCACGGCGCTGAGCAGCTCGGTCACGCGCCCGCGCATGTCGCGCTTGACGCTCGCGAGGCGGGTCGGCGTGAGCACCAGCGCCATGTAGGGCTTGACCTCCAGCCCCACCGCGGACGCCTGGCGGATCGCCTTGCCGCTCTTGCGCGCCCCGATCTCGCCCGCGATGCCGCCGGCGACGGCGGTCTGGTGCCCGCGCGGGGAGGCGATCAGCACCGCGCGGATGCTCTCGCCGCCGAGCAGCGGGCCGGCGGCGAGGATGATCTTGTCGTCGGTCTTGGCCATCACTCGACGCTACGTCATGCGAAAGCCGCCGAAAATCGGGACGCCCCACTGAACTTTGCCGCCCGCGTCCGGCGGTTCACGTAGCCTGCCCGGCCGTGCGCTTGATCGTGGCCCGCTGCTCCGTCGACTACTCCGGCCGCCTGTCCGCCCACCTGCCCGAGGCGCTGCGGCTGATCATCCTCAAGGCCGACGGCTCCGTGCTCGTGCACGCCGACGCCGGCGGCTACAAGCCGCTGAACTGGATGACGCCGCCGACGGCGATCGAGGAGTCCGGCGAGACGATCGTCGTGCGCAAGCTCAAGGGCGAGGACATGCTGGAGATCCACCTCGCCGAGGTCGTCTCCGACGTCTCGCACCTGATGGACTTCGACGCCGACCGCCTGAGCAAGGACGGCGTGGAGGCCGACCTGCAGGTCGCGCTCGCCGACGCGCCGCAGTTCTGCGGCGAGGGCTTCCGGCTGGTCCGGCGCGAGTGGCCGACCGACATCGGCCCGGTCGACCTGATGTGCCGCGACGAGGCCGACGGCTGGATCGCCGTCGAGATCAAGCGCATCGGCACGATCGACGCGGTCGAGCAGCTCGCGCGCTACCTCGAGCGCATCCGCCTGGATCCGGGCAAGGCCGGCTGCCGCGGCGTCCTGGCCGCGCAGCTGATCAAGCCCCAGGCGCGCGTGCTGGCCGAGTCGCGCGGGATCGCGTGCGTCGAGGTCGACCTCGCGGAGCTGCGCGGCGAGCGCGAGCCCGCGCTCACGCTATTCGGCTGATCGCGCCTCACATGCCGGTCTCGACCGCGATGCGCTGCTCCTGGGCGGCGCGCGCGAACTCGGCGTAGTCGAGCTCGGTCTGGTCGGCGTAGGCGATCGCGAAGCGTGCCACGGCCCGGTCGAACGCGTCGTCGTCGCCGAGATAGCCCGCGATCTTCGCGGCGCTGCCGGTGCGGGCGTGCGCGCCGGCGAGCCGCGTGCCGCACAGCTGGCCGTAGCGCGCCAGGCGGCCGGGCGCCATCGTCTCGATCACGGCTGAGCCCTTCATGTCGCGCAATTGGCGCACGTAGAACTCGCGCTTGCCCTTGCCGCTGCCCGTGAGCCAGCCCAGGAACACGTCGCTGGCCGACTGCATCAGCCGCTGGCCCTGGACGACCCGCTCGCCCTGATGCTTGTAGTCGCCGGCCCCTGCATAGGGAGCCAGCGCCGACGCGCTCGCCTCTTTGATCTGCAGGAACAGCGGGTCGTCCTCGCGATCGCCGACCAGCAGGAGCATGAACGCCTCGGTGCCGACCGAGCCGACGCCGACGACCTTGCGCGCGAAGTCCTCGTAGTGATAGCGATCGAGCACGACGCGCCGGTCGGGGGCCAGCGAGCTCGCGTAGTCGATCAGGCCCTGGCGGATGATCTGCTCGAAGTCGCCGTAGCTGTCCTCGGGCGGGTGCACGATCAGCGGCGGCTGCTGCTTGATCCGGTAGCCCCCGTCCACGCGCTGCGCGAACTTCGCCAGCGAGCCCAGGCTCGTCCGCGTCTGCGCCTTCGCGAGCCCCTTCTCCGCGGCCTTGGCGTCGGCGGCGCTGAGCTCGGGGATCAGCGCCTCGGCGTCGGTCCGCGCATACCAGACCTCCAGGAAGCGCATGCTCGCCGCGTCGCTCATCGCGGTCCGGTACGCCGCCACCGCCGCGCGCGCCGCGGCCCGCTGCTCCTTGTGCCGGTGGCCGTTGTTGCGCGCCGCGACGACGATGCTCGCGACGAGGCGCTTGACGTCCCACTCGAACGGCGCCGGCAGCGTCTCGTCGAAGTCGTTGAGATCGAACACGAGCCGGCGATCGGGCGCCGCGAAGACCCCGAAGTTCGACAGGTGCGCATCTCCGCAGCACTGGACGCGCAGCCCGGTCGTCGGGGTGCGCGAGAGATCCCACGCCATGATCGCCGCGCCGCCGCGATAGAACGTGAACGGCGAGGCGATCATGCGCCCGTGCCGGATCGGCACCAGCTCCGCCACCCGCGTCTCGTTCTCCTGCTCGAGCACGCCGACCGGATCGGGACGGTCGGCGGGAGCCGTCCACTCGCCATGTGCCTCCAGCGGCACCGACTCACGCTCGGCGCGCCCCTCCTCCAGCCGCTCCTCGATCGCCTTCGGAAGGTCCAGCACGCCGCGCTTGCCGGCCTTCTCGTGCTTCACCGCGCGCGCCATCGATCGACCGTAGCGGCGGCCGCTGCGGCTGACGTCACCTGCATCGGGTGATGATCCCCGCGGGTCCGGGTGCGACGCTGGGCGCTGCCCGATCACGCCAGGCCATCGAGGAGGAAGCCGTGAGCAGCGAAGAGCTTGAGATGGGCCCCGTGGACATCGTCGTGATCGGCTATCCACCGGGCTCCGCGCGGACCGGCGACGCGATCCCGCTGTTCCTCGACCTCGTCGAGCGCGGCATCATCCGCGTGCTCGACGTCCTCGCGGTCAAGAAGGACAGTGACGGCCACGTATCCGGCTTCGAGATCACCGACTTCGACGGTGACGGCGAGAACGACCTGCTCTTCTTCGAGGGAGCGCGGTCGGGACTGCTGGGTGACGAGGACGCGGCCGCCGCCGGAGAAGGGCTCGAGCCCGGCGCGATGGCGTTGATGATCTGCATCGAGAACTCCTGGGCGGCGCCGTTCGCCACCGCGGTGCGCCGCAACGGCGGTCAGCTGATCGCGTTCGAGCGCGTCGCGGCGCAGGATCTGTTGGACGCAGCCGAAGCGCTCGATGCCGCCGACGTGGCTTGAGCCGAAAGGACATTGACATGCCGCTCCTCCGCAGGATGGCCCGGACCGCAGTGGTCGCCGGGACCGCGACCGCCGTCGCCGGCGGGGTCAACCGCCGCCAGAATCAGCGATGGGCCGCCAAGGAGCAGCAACAGGCCGCTGCGGAGGTTCCGCCGCCCGTCGCGGAGCCGGCGGCGCCGCTCGAGGACCCGATGGAGAAGCTCAAGCAACTCGCTGACCTGCACCAGCAGGGCATCCTCACCGACGAGGAGTTCTCCGCGGAGAAGGCGAAGGTCCTCAACGGCTGACCGCGCGTGGCTATTCGCCTGACAGCGTGAGGATGAGCGACCGCGGGCCGCCGCGGTCGCGGTGCTCGCACAGGTAGATCCCCTGCCAGGTGCCGACGGCGAGCCGGCCGCCGGACACCGGGAGGCTGAGCGACGGGCCGAGCAGGGAGGCCTTGATGTGGGCGGGCATGTCGTCTGGGCCCTCGATCGTGTGGGTCCAGTAGCGCGCGGTCTCCGGGACCGCCTCGTCGAAGTAGGCCTCGAAGTCGACGCGCACGTCGGGCGAGGCGTTCTCGTTGAGCGTCAGCGAGGCCGACGTGTGGCGGATGAACACGTGCAGCAGCCCGACGCGCAGCTTCTGCAGCTCCGGCAGCGCGTCGATCACCGCGCGGGTGATGAGGTGGAAGCCGCGCGGGTGCGGCGGCAGCGTGATCTCGCGCTGGACCCACATCACGGCACCCGGGCGGCGCGCATGTCGACCTTCCCGCCGCGGAACGGCACGCCCTCGTCCTCCAGCAGCGCGCGCTGGCGCGCGCCTTTGGCCAGCGAGCCGTCGGCGCGCACGATCCGGTACCAGGGCACGTCGGGATCGTCGCAGGCGAACAGGACCGTCCCGGCGAAGCGCGGCGCGCCGGGGGAGACGTCGCCGTAGGTGCGCACGAACCCCGGGGGCGTATCGCGAACGCGCTGCAACACCGCGTCCCGCCTATTGTTGCCCAAATGCGGCATGGGACGTATTCAATCGTCGCGCTCGATCCGGCGACGGGAGAGCTCGGCGCGGCGGTGCAGTCGCACTGGTTCTCCGTCGGCTCGCTGTGCATCTGGGGGCGCGCGGGCGTCGGCGCGGTGGCCACGCAGTCGGTCGTCGAGCCCGCGTACGGGCCGCAGGCGCTCGACCGGCTCGCCGACGGCATCGGCGCCCAGCAGGCGCTCGGCGAGCTGCTCGCCGCCGACCCGCTGGCGGCGCTGCGGCAGGTCGCCGTGCTCGACGCGGGCGGAGGCGTGTCCGTCCACACCGGCGCCGACTGCATCGTGCACGCCGGCCACGCGACCGGCGCCCACCACAGCGTGCAGGCGAACATGATGGCCCGCGACACGGTGCCGGCCGCGATGTCCGCCGCGTTCGAGCGCACCGAGGGCCTGCTGCACCAGCGGCTGCTCGCCGCGCTGGAGGCCGCCGAGGCCGAGGGCGGCGACGTGCGCGGGCGCCAGAGCGCGGCGATGGTCGTCGTGCCGCCCGACGGCGAGCCGTGGCGGCGGACCGTCGACCTGCGCGTCGAGGATCACCCGGCGCCGCTGGACGAGCTGCGCCGCCTGCTCGCGCTCCAGCGCGCGTACGACCTGGCCGGCTCGGCCGACGAGCTGCTCGCGGCCGGCCGGGTGGGCGAGGCGGGCGGCCTCTACCTCGAGGCCTCGCGGCTGGCGCCGGAGTCCGACGAGCTGCAGTTCTGGGCCGGGCTCGCGCTCGCCCAGGCGGGCGAGCTCGAGGCCGGTGTCGAGGCCGTCAGGCGGGCGGCCGAGCGGCAACCGAACTGGCTGGTGCTGCTCGACCGCCTGTCAGAGGACTTCGCGCCCGCGGGCGCGAAGGTCCGCGAAGCGCTTCAGCGCTAGCAGACCACCTGCAGGTAGAACGCCTTCGCCGTGCCCGTGTCGACGGTCACCTGCGTCGGCTGCGCGCCGGCGTCGACGCCGGGCGCCTGCGCCGAGGCGGCGCCCGTCGGCGACGCCGTGTAGGAGCACTTGCTCACGTCGCGGTTGAACGTGACCGTGTAGACCGCGCCGGCGACGCTGGCGGACACGCCGCCGCGGTTGTGGTTGGTGTCGACGTTGCCCGACGCCGTGATCTGCGCGCCCAGCAGGCTGGCGGTCTCGGCCTTGAGATCCGTCGCCGCCGCGAAGTCCGTCGCGTCCTTGCCGTCGACCTTGTCGGCGTTCAGGCCGGTGGCGACGCCCGTGGCGTTGGTCGTGAACGGCGCGCCCGCGGGGTTGCCGACCGTGATCGAGCCGGCGTTGGCGCCGGTGGTCGTGAACTGGAACGCCTGGCCGCCGTTGAGGTTGGAGGCCCGCACGCACGCCGGCTGGCCGGCCGTCGCGGTCGCGCGGCAGCCGTAGATCGCGCCGCCGCCGGTGCCCTTGTTGGACTGGCGGGTGCCGTACGTGGAGTTGTTGGCGATGATCTGCGTCTCGCTGGTGAGCGACTGCGAGGGGTTGCTCGACGGGTTGCGCTTGCCGAGCAGCAGGTTGCGGCCTTCGCCGAAGCCCATCGCGGTGGTCGGCACGCCGATGGCGAGGATGAGGGAGCAGACGACCGCGGCGCGGCCGGAGAAAGGAAGCCTCTTCATGCACTCTCCGACACCGCCTTTGCAGGAGAGTTGCGCCTTGCACGGGCGCTGTCAGAACGACAGCGCCCCCGAAAGAGGAAGGTTTCGCCCTCCCGTCGTCTTGTCCCCGCTCACCGCGGACTCGCGTCTCCCGCGATCGCGGGGAGCCGACGTCCGTGCGACGTTACCGTTCGCCCGGCTGCTTCTTGGGATTGACCGAGACCGGCACGTCGAGATCGAGCGCCGTGCGGATGATCCGGGTCTGCTCGATCGTGTGCGCGGCCGGATAGCCCTCGCCCGGCGACGCGCGCTCCGGCCGGCCGATGTAGCCGAACTCGATGTCGGCCGGGAGGATCTGCAGCAGGCGCGGCGACATGTGCGCGCGGGCGCCCATGTTGCGCGGCTCCTCCTGGACCCACACGACCTCGCGCAGGTTCGGGTAGCGCTGGACCTCTTCCATGATCTGGGCCTGCGGGAAGGGGTACAGCAGCTCGACGCGGGAGATCGCGACGCCCTCGTTGTTCTCGCGCGTCGCGTGGCCCTTGAGGTCGTAATAGAGCTTGCCGGTGCACAGCACGAGCCGCGTCACCTTCTCCTCGTCCACCCGCGGCTCGGGCAGGACCGGGAAGAAGCGGCCGTCGGCGAGGTGCTCGATCCGCGACGTCGCCTGCGGCAGGCGCAGCAGCGACTTCGGGGTCATGATCACGAGCGGGCGCTGCTTGGCCACGCGCGCCTGGCGGCGCAGCAGGTGGAAGTACTGCGACGGCGTCGTCAGGTTCGCCACGCGGATGTTGCCCTCGGCGGCGAGCGAGAGGAAGCGCTCCATGCGCGCGGAGGAGTGCTCCGGCCCCGAGCCCTCGTAGCCGTGCGGCAGCAGCAGCGTCAGGCGCGTCGTCTGGCCCCACTTCGCGAGCGCGCTGACGATGAACTGGTCGATGATCACCTGCGCCGAGTTGACGAAGTCGCCGAACTGCGCCTCCCACAGCACGAGCGTCTCCGGTGCCTCCATCGAGTAGCCGTACTCGAAGCCGAGGCAGGCGACCTCGCTCAGCGGCGAGTTGTGCAGCTCCATCGGCGCGAGCGCGCCCGGCAGCGACTGGATCGGCGAGATCCGCTGGCCGTTCTTGGCGTCGTGCAGGACGAGGTGACGCTGGGAGAACGTGCCGCGCTCGACGTCCTGGCCGGTCAGGCGCACCGGGGTGCCCTCCGACAGCAGCGACGCGTAGGCGAGCGACTCGGCCTGCGCCCAGTCGATGCCGCCGTTGGCGCCCACGGCCTCTCGCCGGCGCTCGAGCTGCTTGACGAGCTTCGGGTGCACGGTGAAGCCCTGCGGGACCCGCAGCAGGTCCTCGTTGAGCGACAGCAGGCGCTCGGTCGAGACCGCGGTCTTGACCTCGGGCGAGGCCGACCGGTCGAGCTCGTAGCCGCCCGTCGGCTGCTCGGCGCCCGCCGACGCGAGCCGCTCCTTGAGCTCGCGATGGCGCTTGGCGAGGTCGTCCCAGATCTCCTGGGCGAGCGCGTCGGTCTCCTCCTGCGTGACGACGCCGGCGCTCACGAGCGCCTCGGAGTAGAGCTCGCGCGACGACTTCTTGGCCTTGATCTTGGCCGACATCTCCGGCTGCGTGTACGCCGGCTCGTCGGCCTCGTTGTGGCCCCAGCGGCGGTAGCCGATCAGGTCGATCAGCACGTCGTGGCCGAACTCCTGGCGGAACGCGAACGCGAGCCGCACCGCGCTGATGCACGCCTCGACGTCATCGGCGTTGATGTGGAAGATCGGGACGTCGAAGCCCTTCGCGAGGTCCGAGGCCCAGCGCGTGGAGCGCGAGTCGTCCGGGTCCGTCGTGAAGCCGACCTGGTTGTTCTGGATCAGGTGCAGGGACCCGCCGACGGTGTAGCCGTCGAGCGCCTGCAGGTTGAACGTCTCCGCGACCACGCCCTGGCCCGGGAGGGCTGCGTCGCCGTGCAGGATGATCGGGACCGCGGCGTTGGTGTCCAGCTGTGCGTGCGTGCCCTGGCGCGTGGTCTGGACGGCGCGCGTGGCGCCCTCGACGACCGGGCCGACGTACTCGAGGTGGCTCGGGTTGGACTCCAGCCGCACCAGCACCGACTTGTCGTCGGGCAGCTGGTACGTGCCCTGGGCGCCGTGGTGGTACTTGACGTCGCCTGTCCCGCCCTGCGGGATCGTCGTGACGGCCTCGATCGAGGACGCGCCCTCGAACTCGCGGAAGATCGTCTCGTACGCGCGGCCGAGGTTGTGCGCGAGCACGTTCAGCCGGCCGCGGTGCGCCATGCCGATGACCACTTCGCGCGCCCCCTCGGAGGCGGAGAGCTGGATCATCTCGTCGAGCATCGGGACCGTCATGTCGAGGCCCTCGACGGAGAACTGCTTCTGGCCGAGGTAGGCCTTGTGCAGGAAACGCTCGAGCGAGTCGACCTGCGTCAGCCGGCGCAGCAGCGCCTTCTTCTCGTCGGCGCCGAGCGGCTGGCGGTAGACGCCGGTCTCGATCTTCTCGCGCAGCCAGACGCGCTGGCGGTGCGACGCGATGTGCTCGATCTCGTAGGCGATCGTGCCGCAGTACGTCTCGCGCAGGTGCGGCAGGACGTCGGCCAGCGTGTCGCCGGGGACGCCGACGCGGAGAATCTTGGCCGGGATCCGGCGCATCAGCTCCGGCGTCAGCTTCAGCGGCTCGGGGTCGAGCGCCGGATCGCCCTCGGGCTCGGAGCCCAGCGGGTCCAGCCGCGCGGCCAGGTGG
Organism: uncultured Solirubrobacteraceae bacterium; assembly: GCA_963736505.1. Taxonomy (GTDB): domain Bacteria; phylum Actinomycetota; class Thermoleophilia; order Solirubrobacterales; family Solirubrobacteraceae; genus Solirubrobacter. The sequence goes on along the minus strand of CAVTOZ010000006.1, from coordinate 166,166 downwards.
CCGTGCGTGCGGTGCGCCTTGATCAGCGACATCGCGGCTTGGACGGCCTGCAGCAGCTCGAGGTCGGGCTCGGCGGAGATCGCGGCGGCCGGCGCGGTCGTCGGCGCCTCGGCCGGCGCGGCCACGCCGGGCGCGGCGGGCGCGCTGATGCCGAGGTCGGCGAAGACCTGCTCGTAGAACTCGTGCTCGCCCTGCAGGTACGCCTCGACGACCTGCAGGAACTGGCCGGACTCGGCGCCCTGGATGATCCGATGGTCGTACGTCGACGTCATCGTCATCACCTTCTCGGCGCCGATCGTGGCGCCGATGGAGGCGAGGCCGGGCGGGTAGCCGATCGCGCCGGTGGCGACGATCGTGCCCTGCCCGTTCATCAGGCGCGGGACCGACGCGATCGTGCCGATGCCGCCCGGGTTGGTGAGCGAGACGTTCGCGCCCTGGAGGTCGTCCGCCGTCAGCTTGTTCTCGCGCGCCTTGGCGATCAGGTCGTTGAAGGCGTCGAGGAACTGCGGGAAGGTCAGGCGCCCGGCGTCGCGGATCACGGGCACCATCAGCGTGCGCCCGCCGCCCTTCTTCTCGACGTCGACGGCGATGCCGAGGTTGACCTGGCCGTCGTCGATCACGTGCGGCTTGCCGTCGATCTCGGCGAAGTGGACCGCCATCACCGGCATCTGCTCGGTCGCCGCGCGCGCGATCGCGTGCGCGATCAGGTGCGTGAAGGAGACGCGGTGGCCGGCCTCCTTGAGCTGCTTGCGGCGGCCGTCGAGCGTCGTGACGGTGAAGGTGCGGAACGAGGTCGCGGTCGGGATCGCGCGCGATTCGTCCATGTAGCGGGCGAGCATCGCGCTCGCGCCCTTGAGCAGTGTGGCCTTCTGCGGAGCGGCCGCGGGGGCCCCGTTCTCGGAGAACGACAGCACGTCGGCCTTCGAGATCCGGCCGGCGGGGCCGGTGCCCTGGACCTGGTCGAGCGGCACGCCGTGGGCGGCCGCGACGCGGGCGGCGACCGGCGTGGCGTTGGCGCCGTTGGTGCTCGGCGCCGGCGCGGGCGCGTCGCCCGCGGGGCGCGCGGGCGCGGTGCTCTCCGGCGCCTTCGGCTTGGCGCCGTTGACGGCGGCGGTCATGCGCGCGATGACCTGGCCGACCGTGACGGTGTCGCCGGCGCCGGCGAGCACCTCGGTCAGCGTGCCTGAGGCGGGGGCGGGGACCTCGGCGTCGACCTTGTCGGTCGAGATCTCGACGATCGTCTCGTCCTCGGCGACGTCGTCGCCGGGCTGCTTGGCCCACTCGAGGATCGTGCCCTCGGAGACCGACTCGCCCATCGCGGGCATCACGATCTCGACGACGGTCGCCTCGCCGGCGGGCTCGGTCTCGGCCTCCGCCATGGGCTCGTCCTCGACGGGAGCCGCCGGTCCCGCGCCGTTGTTCGGCGCGATCTCCGCCAGGATCGCCCCGACACTGACCGTGTCGCCTTCGGCTGCGTGGATCTTGACCACGGTGCCGGATATCGGCGCGGGGACTTCCGCGTCGACCTTGTCCGTCGAGATCTCGACGAGTGTCTCGTCTTCTGAGACCTCGTCGCCCTCCTGTTTGTGCCACTCCAGGATGGACCCCTCGGAGACCGAGTCGCCCATCGCGGGCATGACCACTTCAACCGTGGTGTTGACCGCCATATCGAGCCTTAGACCATACCGCGCTGAACTGAGCGTGAAGTGGAACTTGCACGCCGTTCTTCATACAGAAAGCCGATGCTGCCCGCGAACGGCCCGACGCCTCCGATCACGGCGACCATCACGCCGAGCCACAGCGGGATGGTTCGCGCCCTGACCGCGGCGATCGCCAGCAGCGACATCACGATCCAGCCGATGCCGTGGCACCACCCGAGCACGTACTCCGCGCCGTGCAGGCCGGGCACGATCCACACCACCAGCAGCGCCGTGTAGATGCCCGAGTGGGCGAACGAGAGGTACTTCAGGGTGTTGAAGCTCATCGAAGCAACAACGTGGCCATGCGCCGGAGTTGCGGATGCGCCTCATCCGGCCAGTCCGCCGGGTCGGGCGGCCACCACGCGTGCGCGTCATGCTCGTGGTCGCGCACGAGCTCGGCGCCGGCGGCGAGCCACGCCTGCCCGAGCAGGAACGCCATGTCGCCGGGCGTGGCGATCAGCGCCTCGACGTCGAGCCGCTCGGCCACGACGCCCCACTCCTCATGCAGCTCGCGTGCGAGCGCGCGCGCGGGGTCCTCGCCGAAGTCGACCGCGCCGCCGGCCCCGAGCGCCCATACGCCGGCCCAGGTCGCGACCCAGCCGGCGCGCCGGCCCGCGAGCCAGCGCCCGTTGGGATCGCGCACGACGCACAGCACCGAGAGCGCGCCGGACGCGTCCCCGCCGACGAGCCGCAGCGCCCAGCGCATCGGCTGCAGCTCCAGCCGAAGCTCGCCGTCGACCACCGCGAAGCCCGCGAGCCGCCCCGCGACGCCGTCATGGGCGGGCGAGCCGCGCTCCTGCAGCGCCGCGATCGCCTGGTCGGCGGCGGCGGTCAGCTCGGGCGGCGGCTCGAAGCTCTCCTCGCGCCAGCGTGACGACACCTGGGCGGGCGGCCAGGGACCGCGGGCGAGGATGCCGGGCGCGAGGGGCAACCATCTGAGCCTACCCGGGTACGATCGAGGTATGAGCGTCGAGGCATCCGGCAAGAACATGCAGGCCGTCTGCAAGGCGAGAGAGGTCCACGACAAGACCTGCGTCTGGGGCGGCAAGGCCAATGAGGTCCATCTCGCCTACTTCGACATCGAGCGCATGGGGTGGGAGGAGGGCGACGTCATCTGCGGCCTCGTCGTCGTCGGCGACAAGACGGTCGCCACCGGCATGATGCGCGTGACCTGCGACGCCGAGCCCGAGCCCGACCACGAGGAAGAGGAGGAGGTCGTGGAGGTCGTCGACGCCGTGGCCGACCGCGAGCTCGTGATCCCGGGCCGGTTCAACTAGCTTGAGGCTCGATCTCAGCGCCGACGAGCTGCTGTCGACCACGCGGTCCGTCCGCCGCCGGCTCGATCTGGAGCGGCCCGTCGAGCGCGAGGTGATCGAGGAGTGCCTGGCGCTGGCGCTGCAGGCGCCGACCGGCAGCAACGCCCAAGGCTGGAGCTTCGTCGTGGTCACCGACCCCGGCCACAAGGCCGCGCTCGCGGGCTGGTGGAAGGAGTACGCCGACGGCTACATCGCGTCGCAGCCCGACAAGGGCCGGATCACGGAGGGCGTGCGCCACCTCGCCGCCCACCTCCAGGACGTGCCCGTACTCGTGATCCCGTGCATCGCGGGCCGCACCGACGGGCAGCCGTCGACGCTGCAGGCCGGGCGCTGGGCGTCGATCATCCCGGCGGCGTGGAGCTTCATGCTCGCCGCGCGCGAGCGCGGCCTCGGCAGCGTCTGGACGACGTTCCACCTGCGCCACGAGCGCGACGCGGCCGAGCTGCTCGGGATCCCGTACGACGACGTCATGCAGGTCGCGCTGATCCCCGTCGCGTACACGATCGGGACCGACTTCCGGCCGGCGCCGCGGCGCCCGCTGGACTCGGTCGTTCGCTGGGCCTAGCGCCTGACGCGCAGGATCGCGACGGCGACCAGGTAGGCGACGCCGCTGACGGCCATCAGGGCGCCGTAGGGGTTGCCGTCGCGGCCGTTGGCGATCTCGTACAGCCAGCAGCCGGTCAGCACGAGGATCAGGACGGCGCCGGCCATCGCCGTCGCGGTCAGGTCGATCAGCGCCCAGCGCTCGTCGCGGCCCGGGCCGCCGAGGCCCTGCACGGTCTCGTTGCCGCGCGCGAACAGGAACACCCCCGCCAGGACGACGAAGACGGCGAAGCAGATCAGCCCGTCGGTCGTGTTCCCGCCGATCGCGAAGGCGCCCAGCACGAGCCCCCCGAGGAAGAGCGAGAACAGCGGCATGAACGCGCGGTTGCGCATGTAGCTAGGCGTCGTCGGCATGGAAGAGCTCCTCCACGGTCATCCCGAAGTAGCGGGCCAGCGCGATCGCGAGCGGCAGCGAGGGCGTGTAGCGCTCCTTCTCGATGGAGTTGATGGTCTGGCGGGACACGTCCATCACCTCGGCGAGCCCTTGCTGCGACAGCTCGCGCTCGGTGCGGCGGTGGCGGACGTCGTTCCTCATGGATGGAAAGTCGACTTTACATCGGACCTCGTCACGATGTCAAGCGAGCTTTCCATCGCTGGACCCGCGGTCCACCGATTTAGGACGCCGCGCCCCTCGGCGCGAGGCCCGCGCATGGCTTTGCTCCAGCGATGAGCCAGCACGACCACGCCCTCGCGAAGGATGCGCTGGGCCTCCGTTCCGTCCTCTTCTGCATCGTCACGGGCGCGGCGCCGCTCGCGGCGATGATGTTCAACGTGCCCGTGGCCGTATCCGGAGGCGGCTACGCGGTGCCGGCGGCGTTCCTGGTCGCCACCGTCGCACTGACGATCTTCTCCACCGGCTACATCGAGATGGCGCGCCGCGTGACTTCGGTCGGCGGCTTCTACACGTTCATCTCGCGCGGCCTGGGTCAGGTCATGGGGATGGGCGCGGGCCTGCTGATCGCCTTCTGTTACATCATCTTCGCCGCCGCCGTGACCGGCGTCGGCAGCTACTTCGCGTCGACCTCGATCGAGACCTGGACCGGCGTCTCGGTCCCCGCGTGGGGCTACATGATCCTGTTCCTCGCGCTGATGACCGGCTTCGCCTGGTTCCACATCGAGCTGACGGCGAAGATCCTCGGCGTCGCGCTGATCTCCGAGGTGCTCGCGCTGCTCGTGATGTCGGTCGGCATCATCGCCCACGGCGGCGGCCCGGACGGCTTCAGCGCCGCGCCGCTGAACCCGGCCAACATCTTCGACAACGAGGCCGCGCTGAAGGTGTTCGGCGCCGCGGCCGCCGGCGTCGCGCTGTTCGGCGCGTTCTGGTCCTGGGTCGGCTTCGAGATGGCGCCCAACTACGCCGAGGAGTCGCGCGAGCCGAAGAAGATCGCCAAGGCCGCGACGTACGGCTCGGTGATCGGGCTCGGGCTCTTCTACATCTTCATCTCCTACATGTTCGTCAGCGGCTGGGGCCTGACCGGGTCCTCGCAGGCGGTCGCCGACCAGTTCGCCGGCAAGTACGCCTCGGCGTTCTACCCGCTGGCCACCAAGTTCGTGGGCAGCGGCCTGTCGACGATCCTCGAGATCCTGATCATCACGAGCTCGTTCGCGTGCGCGATGGCCTTCTACAACACCGGCGCCCGCTACCTCTTCTCGCTGGCGCGCGAGGGCGTGCTGCCGAAGGCGCTCGGGAGCACCCACCCGACGCAGCGCGGGCCGGTCAACGCGTCGATGCTCGTCTCGGCGATCGTCGGCGCGTACATGCTCGCCTTCGTGCTGTCGGACTCGAGCACGCTGGCCGCGCTGCTCAAGCTCGGCACCTGGACGCCGCTGCTCGGCGTGCTCGGCATCCTCGCCGTGCAGGGGCTGTGCTCGATCGCGATCATCCGCTTCTTCCTGACCGAGGCGCGTGACGGCTTCCACCCGTTCAAGACGCTGATCGCGCCGATCCTCGGCTTCCTCGCGATGGCCGGCGCGTGCTACCTGCTGATCGCCAACCGCGCCGGCCTGTCCGGTGCCGGCGACGCGCTGTTCATCAAGCTCGTCCCGTACGTCGTGCTGGTGGTCTTCGCGATCGGCATGGGGGTAGCGTTGTGGATGCGTTACCGCGCGGTCGAGCGCTACCGCGGCATCGGCCGGTTCGCGCGCGAGGAGGAAGTGGAGGTCATGGCATGAGCGGCGACGACTCGCCCAGGGGGCTCGCGTCGCTGGGAGCAATCGCCCAGGGGGCGATTCTCCCGGGTAACGTGCTCGAGGCGTTGCCCGTACTGCATCCGTTGGAGCCGCTGGCGCCGGAGGAGATCAGCGCCGCGTCGGCGATCCTGAAGGCCGCCAAGGGCCTCGGCCCGACGGCGCGCTTCGTCTTCATCGCGCTGCACGAGCCGCCCAAGGCCGCCGTGCAGGCGGCCGAGGCGGTCCCGCGCGAGGCGTTCGTGATGCTCTACGAGCGCAGCGAGCGCCGGGCCTACGAGGCGGTCGTGTCGCTCACCGACGAGTCCGTCGTGTCGTGGCGCCACGTCGAGGGCGTGCAGCCGCCGATCACGTTCGAGGAGTTCATGGCCTGCGAGGCGGCCGTGCAGGCCGATCCCGGCTGGCAGGCCGCGATGCGCAAGCGCGGAGTCGAGGACTTCTCGCTCGCGATGGTCGACCCGTGGGCCGCCGGCTACATGGGTGAGGAGGACGCGGCCACCGCGCGGCGGATCCTGCGGCCGCTGACCTGGATGCGCTCCGAGCCGGGCGAGCACGGCTACGCGCGCCCGGTCGAAGGGCTCGTGGTCGAGTTCGACCTCGACAAGATGGCCGTCGTCGCCGTGCACGACCACGGCGTCGTCCCGCTGCCGCCGAAGGCCGGCAACTACGACGCCGCGCGGATGGCGCACGCCGACAACGTCCCGCGCTTCGAGTCCGAGCGCGCGGACCTCAAGCCGATCGAGATCACGCAGCCGGAGGGCCCGAGCTTCACGGTCGAGGGCCACGCCGTCAGCTGGCAGAAGTGGCGCCTGCGGATCGGCTTCACGCCGCGCGAGGGGCTCGTCCTGCACGACATCGGCTACGTCGACCGCGGCACGCTGCGGCCGATCGTCTACCGCGCGTCGCTGTCGGAGATGTTCGTGCCCTACGGCGACCCCGCGCCCACGCACCGCTTCAAGAACGTGTTCGACATGGGCGAGTACGGCGTCGGCTGGCTCGCCAACCCGCTCGCGCTCGGCTGCGACTGCCTGGGGGAGATCCGCTACTTCGACGGCGTCGTCAACGACCAGGACGGCGAGCCGATGGTGATCCCCAACGCCGTCTGCATGCACGAGGAGGACGCCGGGATCGGCTGGAAGCACACCGACTTCCGCACCGAGGCGGTCGAGGTGCGGCGGCTGCGCCGGCTCGTGATCTCGACGATCGCGACCGTCGGCAACTACGAGTACGGGTACTTCTGGTACCTCTACACCGACGGCACGATCGAGTACGAGGTCAAGCTCACGGGCGTGATCTCGACCGGCGCGCTGGCGCCCGGGGAGCGCCCGGCCCACGGGACGATGGTCGCGCCCGGGCTGTACGGGCCGCATCACCAGCACTTCTTCTGCGTGCGGCTCGACATGGCGGTCGACGGCAACGCGAACTCGGTCGTGCAGGTCGACTCCGAGCCGCTGCCGTCAGGCCCCGAGAACCCGATGGGCACGGCGTGGGTCACCCGGCGCACGGTCTATGAGTCCGAGGGCGCCGGGCACGCGCAGATCGACCCGCTGCGCGGGCGCTACTGGCGGATCGAGAACCCCGGCAAGCCGTCCGCGCTCGGCGACCCCGTCGCCTACAAGCTGCTCCCGGGCGACAACGTCGCGCCGATGTTCGCGCCCGACTCGCGCTTCGCCCAGCGCGCCGGCTTCACGCGCGACCACGTGTGGGTGACGGCGTACGACCCGGAGCAGCGGTTCGCCGCCGGCGACTACCCGTACCAGCACGCGGGCGGCGACGGGCTCCCGCGCTTCGTCGCGGGCGACCGGCCGACCGCGGACGCCGACGTCGTGCTCTGGTACACGTTCGGCGCCCACCACGTGGTGCGGCCGGAGGACTGGCCGGTGATGCCGGTCACCCACATCGGCTTCAAGCTCAAGCCGAGCGGCTTCTTCGACGGCAACCCCGCGCTCGACATGCCCGCCCCCTCACACGGGTGCCATCACGAGTAGAACGCGGCCTCCTGGCGGCCGAGCTCGGTCACGGGCGCGTCGCCGTAGATCCACTCGCGCGCGATCCGGTGCCAGTTGGCCTTCGCGCGCAGCTGGCCGAGCACGGCGAGCGTGAGCATCTCCACCCGCCGGCCGAAGATGTGGTCGGCGGGCAGCGTCTCGTGGCGCATCTGGCCGAAGTGCTCCGAGCGCGGGTCGGACATGTCGATCATCACCTGCGTCGCGACCTCGGGGCCGAGCTGGATCGACTCGTCGGTCAGGTACCACCAGGTCGCGTCGAGGAACTGCGAGAGCAGCTTGTCGGGGCGGAAGCGGTCGGGCTCCTTCAGCAGCCCGCCCTCGACCCACATCTCCCACAGCCGCTGGGCGTTGCCCTCGTGGCCGGCGCGCTGGGTCTCCAGCTCGAGGTCGATCAGGCGCTGCGGCATGCGCTTGAACAGGCCGAAGTCCAGGAACGCCATCCGGCCATCCGAGAGCATCAGGAAGTTGCCCGGGTGCGGGTCGCCGGAGAACTGGCGGTGGCGGTACATGCAGCCGAAGTAGAAGCGGAAGATGATCTCGGCGGCGCGGTCGCGCGTGGTCTGGTCGGTCTCCTTGAGCGTGTCGAAGCCGTCGCCGTGGACGTACTCGCTGACCATCACGCGCTCGCGCGAGAGGCTCGTGACGACGTCCGGGACGACGATGAACGGGTGGCCCTTGAAGATGCGCGAGATCGACCGCTGGTTGGTCGCCTCGAGCTCGTAGTCGAGCTCGTCGCCGATGCGCGAGCGGATCTCCTCCGCGGTCGCCTTGACGTCCAGCCCGGGCGCGATCCGCTTGAGCACGCGCAGGAGCATCCCCAGGTTCTGCATGTCGGCGCGCACGGCGGCGCCCACGCCCGGGTACTGCACCTTGACCGCGACGTCGCGCCCGTCGTGCAGCGTCGCGCGGTAGACCTGGCCGATCGACGCGGCCGCGACCGGCTCGGCGTCGAACGTCGCGAACGTCTCCGACAGCGGCGCCTCGAGCTCTGACTCGATCACCTTGCGCATGTCGTCGAAGCGCACCTTGGGCGCGGCGTCGCGCAGCTCGCCGAGCTTGCGCTGGAACTCCTCGCGGTGCTCCTCGGGCACGAGGCCGACGTCGAGGAAGCTCATCACCTGCCCGAGCTTCATCGCGGCGCCCTTCATCGTGCCGAGCGCCGTGACGATCTGCTCGGCGGCCTCGATGTGGCGGCGCTCGAGCGCCGCCTCCTTGCCCTGCTCCGAACGCGCCAGGTTGGTCGCGCGCGTGCCGAGCTGGCGCGCGGCCTGGCCGGCCGCGAGGCTCGACACCCGCGCGGTCCGCGCGATCCGCGAGGTCGGGATGCGGTCCTTCGCCACTAGGGCGTGGGCGTGGCGGCCGGTGGGGTCGCGGTCACGTTCGGCGCCACGCCGAGTGGGCTCGCGGTCGCGGTGGGGGTCGCGCTGGGCGTCGGCGTCCCGGTCGCCGTCGGCGACGGCGTCGCGGTCTCGGTCGCGGTCGCCGTGGCGGTCCCGGTCGCGCTGGGCGTCGGCGTCGGCGTCGCGGTCCGCTTCTTCGTCGAGCCGCCGAGCAGGCCGGTCGAGCGGTTGTCCTGGCCGATCGAGTGCCCGAACACGGCCAGCTCGGACGCCGTCACCACGCCGGCGCCGATCACGAACGCGAGCACGCCGGTCGCCAGCGCGATCTTCAGCGGTCGCCGGCGGCTCGGCCGATCCTCGACGTAGAGCCCGAACGGATCGTCCCGCGGCGGGAGCTGCTCAGGCCCGTCGCCGCGGGCGCCGACGCCGGACGGTGTGCGCGTCCGGACCGCGGCGCCGGTCGCCGTCCGCCGCGTCACGCGCGGCGCGACGGTCTTGATCGCCTTCGCGGGGCGGTTCAGCAGCTCGGACGTGATCGCGACGATGATCGGCGTGATCGCCGTCGCGATCAGCGACCCGCGCTGCCAGAACATCGGCACGACGATCGCCGCGGCGACCGCCGCGAGGCTGGAGATGAGCAGCGTCTGGAGCGACAGCCCGCCGCCGCCGCCGTCTTTCGGCTCTGGGCTCACCGCACCGAGGCTAGCGCTCCACCCGCGAGCCTCCCACGATGTCGTCGGAGCCGTCGGGCCAGCGCACCCACGCCTTGTGGCCGCCGTCGTAGTCCGGGCCCCAGAGGACGAGCGTCGCGGGCTCGCCGAGCGCGGTGACCTGCTCGTCGCCCTCCTCGTCCAGGCCGCGCCAGACGCGCACGAACGGGTTGTTCTCCAGCTCCATCGCGACGGTGCTGGGGTCCGTGTGGCCCGGCCGGATGACGGTGTCGCCGGGCAGCGTGAGCAGCGTGTCCATGACCGAGGACTTCAAGTCGGCGTACGAGGTCGAGCCGGGCGCGCGGACGCCCCCTACGGACCCCTTGAACAGCGTGTCGCCGGTGAACACCTCACCGTCCACGAGCAGCGCGAGCATGCCCGCCGTGTGGCCGGGGGTGTGCAGCGCCTTGACCGTCAGCTGCCCGATCTCGACCTCGTCGCCGGGGTTGAGGTCGCCGGTCGTGCCGGGCACGCGCTCCTCGGGGTGCGCGAGCACGATCGCGTCGGGCCAGCGCTCCAGCGCGGCCCCGAGCTCGGCCACGTGATCGTGGTGGTGGTGGGTGAGCAGGATGTGGGTGACCTTCAGGGCCTGCTGGTCCGCCGCCTCGAACAGGGGCCCCAGCGGACCGCCCGCGTCGACCAGGAAGGCGTCGGAGTTCGGACCCGCCGCCACGAGGTACGTGTTGGACAGCCATTGGTCGTTCATGGAGCGCTCGACGATCATGGGCAGGACGGTACCCTCGCGGACGTCATGGAGCTCATTCACACGTGCTATCGGATCGGCGAGATCGACCGGTCCGTCGCGTTCTACGAGGCGCTCGGCTTCGAGGAGCGCCGCCGGATGCCGATCCGCGAGGAGGCGATCAACGTCTTCATGGGCCTCCCGGGCGACGGCGACCGCCTGGAGCTGACCTACAACCACGGCGTCGATTCATACGAGCTGGGGACGGGGTACAACCACATCGCCCTCACCGTGGACGACCTCGACGCGACGCTCTCGAACCTCTCCGAGAAGGGCATCGACCCGGAGAAGCCGCCGTACCGCGTGCGCGAAGGCGGCTCGCGGATCTGCTTCGTCAGAGACCCTGACGGCTACCGCATCGAGCTGATCGAGAAGAACTGAGATGGAGGAGCGGCTCGCCGTCATCGACGTCGGGTCGAACTCCTTCCGCCTCGTCGTCTTCACCTCCACCGAGCAGTGGTGGAAGCGGACCGACGAGATCCATGAGCCGGTCCGCGTCGGCGAAGGGCTCGACGCGACCGGCGAGCTGCAGCCGGAGCCGATGGAGCGCGCGCTGGAGACGCTCGAGCTGTACGCGCACTTCTGCCGCGCCACGGGGATCGACCGCGTGCGCCCCGTGGCGACGTCGGCGATCCGCGACGCCGGCAACCAGGCGGCGTTCCTGAAGGCGGCGCGCGAGCGCTCGGGGCTGGAGATCGAGGTCCTGTCCGGCGAGCAGGAGGCGCGATTCGGCTACCTCGCCGCCGTCAACTCGACGACGCTCGCCGACGGCGTCGTGCTCGACCTCGGCGGCGGCTCGATGCAGCTCACGCGCGTGAGCGGCCGCAAGGCCGCGGAGGAGCGCTCGTGGCCGCTCGGCGCCGTGCGCATGACCGAGCGCTTCTTCAACGGCGGCAAGGCCAAGGGCAAGCAGGTCAAGGCGCTGCGCGAGCACGTCAAGGGCGAGCTCGAGGCCGCGCCGTGGGTCGCCGACGGCGGCCGGCTCGCGGGCATCGGCGGCACGGTCCGCAACCTCGCGGCCGCCGCGCAGCTGTCGGCCGAGCTGCCGTCATACGGGATCCAGGGCTACCGCATCACGCGGGCCGCGCTCGCCGCGCTGATCGAGGACTTCGCCGACAAGACCCCCGCCGAGCGCGGCAAGGTCGCCGGCATCAAGTCCGAGCGCGGCGACCTGATCCTCGCCGGCGCGCTCGTGATCGAGGCGGTGATGGAGGCGGGCGGCTTCGACGACGTCGAGGCGACCGAGGCCGGCCTGCGCGAGGGCGTGTTCTTCGAGAGCTACCTCGGCGACCCGCCGCTGTTCGAGGACGTGCGCATCGCCACCGTGCACAACCTGGCCGCGCAGTACCACGCCGACTTCGCGCACACCAACCACGTCGCGATGCTCGCGCTGGAGATGTGGGACGCGCTCGCCGCGCAGGGCGTCCACGGCGGCGACCGCGAGGAGCGCGAGCTGCTGTGGGCGGCGGCGATGCTGCACGACATCGGCGTCGCGGTCGACTACGACGACCACCACAAGCACTCGCGCTACCTGATCCTCAACGCCGGCCTGCCGGGCTACACGCCGCGCCAGGCGGCGCTGATCGGCCAGGCCGCGCGCTATCACCGCAAGGGCACGCCGAGCCTCGGCGAGTTCGCCCCGCTCGCCCGCGACGGCGACATCGAGCTGCTCGACCGCCTGTCGGCGACGCTGCGGCTCGCCGAGCAGCTCGAGCGCTCGCGCGACCAGGCCGTGCACGCGACCGACATCGAGGTCGACGACGGCGATGTGAGGCTGCGGCTGCACGCCGACGAGGACGTCACGATCGCCCGCTGGGCGGCCGAGCGCCAGGGCGACCTGTTCAAGCGCGCCTTCGGCCGCGAGCTCAGCGTCCGCGCATGACGGCTTCGCCGCGCGGCGAGAGCCGGTAGCCGATCCGCAGGCTCTCGGTCAGCCCGAGCTCCTTCAGCCGCCGGACGTCGAGCTTGAACGCCTGCGTCTCGCGGCCGTAGCCGGCGGCCAGGTCCGGGGCGCGCACGCCGGGTCGCTCGGCGATCGTCCGCAGGTAGTCGTAGGTCCACTCGCCCATGCGCTCCAGCCGCGCGCGCAGCGCCGCGAGCTCCTCGGGCGTCGGCTCGCTCTCGCGCAGCGCGATCCGCGGGTCGGGGCCGGCGAGCCGCAGCTCGATCCGGTACAGGTCGCCCTCGCGCCCGGCCCAGGCGGCGTCCAGCGCCGCGGCGCTCGCGTAGCCGGCCCGGCGCGCGTCGCGGTCGGAGACGCGGCGCACCTTCTTGACGGCGTCGAACGCGACCACGCCGATCCGCGTCCGCTGCGAGCCGCCGGCCTTCACGCGCGGCGCGTCCCAGCGCCGGAACGCGAGCGTGATCGTCCCGGCCTCGATCCCGTCGAGATCGGACTTGCGGAAGAGCACGCCCGCTGCCTAACCGTCCCTCGGCAACATCACTCGGCGCGCGAGAAGTGCGCCGTGAACCCTGGGCCCTCGGGGGCCGCGCACATCGGGCCGGCGAGCACCGTCGCGTCCGCCGGCAGCGGCGCGAGCCGGATCGGCTGGTCGCCGGCCAGCAGCTGCACCGCGTCGCGCTCGCGCACGGCGCGGATCGTCCACCAGCCGTCGGCGTCCGGCGCGGGCGCCGGCTGCTGGGACCAGTCCGACAGCCCGCGCGTGACCACGACGCTGAGCCAGTCGCGGCCGTCGGCGCGCTCGATCCCGGCCTTGATCCACGTCTCGGCGTCGACGCGCAGCATCAGGCCCGCCTGGTCGTACTGGGCCGCCCACTCGCCGCGGAAGCGGACGCCGGCCTCGCCCTCGAGCTCCTCGTAGGCGAAGTGCCCGTTGTCGCGCACGTAGCCGTAGTGCGTCGTGCGCCAGAAGTCCGTCTCCGGCTCGACCTCGACGCTGAGCGCGTCGAGGTCGCCGGTCCAGCGCGCCGGCTCGTTGAGCCAGCGCACCGCTAGACCTCCTGGATCTGCAGCAGGCTCGTGGTGCCGGGCTTGCCCGACGGCAGGCCGGCGGTGATGCCGACGCGGTCGCCCTTCTTGACCCAGCCGAGCTCGACCACGCGCGCGGCGGCGGCGGCGATCAGCTCCTCGGTGATCTCGTAGCGGCGCATCGAGGCCGCCTGCACGCCCCACATCAGCCCGCAGCGGCGCACGGTCTCGCGGCCGGGCGAGAGCGCCATGATCGGCACGGTCGGGCGGTGCGCGGAGATCAGGCGCGCGCTGCGCCCGGACAGCGTCGGGCACACGAGCGCGGCGAGGCCGAGCTCGTGCGCGGCCTGGGTCGCCGTGTAGGCGAGCGTGTAGGCCGGGTCGCGGCGGTCGCGCCGCACGCGGTGCTCGTTCCACTGGCGGTACGGCGCCGTCATCTCGGTCCGCTTGGCGATCGTGGCGAGCATCGCGATCGACTCCACCGGCCACTGGCCGACGGCGCTCTCGGCGGAGAGCATGACGGCGTCGGTGCCGTCGAGGATCGCGTTGGCGACGTCGGTCACCTCGGCGCGCGTCGGGCGCGAGGAGCTGATCATCGACTCGAGCATCTGCGTGGCGGTGATGACCGGGCGGGCGAGCGCGCCGGCGAGCGAGATGATCTGCTTCTGCACGATCGGGACCTCCTCGATCTGCATCTCGATCCCGAGGTCGCCGCGCGCGACCATCACGCAGTCGGCCGCGCGCACGATCTCCTCGGCGCGCGTGACGGCCTGCGGCTTCTCGATCTTCGCCACCAGCGGCAGCCGCGTGTGCTTGCGCAGCTCCGAGACCTCCTCGGCGCGGCGCACGAACGAGAGCGCGATCAGGTCGACGCCGATCCGCTCGCCGGTGCGCACGTGCTCGAGGTCCTCCTCCGGCACGGCGGGCAGCGCCGCCGTCTCGCCCGGGATGTTGAGGCCCTGGCGTGAGGCGACCGAGCCGCCGATCTCGACCTCGGCGTCGATCTCGCCGTCCTCGGGACGCACGCTGGTGACGCGCAGCCGCACGGCGCCGTCGGCGAGGTAGATCACCTCGTTGGCGTCGACCGTCGAGGCGAGGCCGGCGTAGGTGATGAACAGGCGGCTCGCGTCGCCCTCGCCTTCGTGGTTGCCGCACACGAACGTCGTGTGGTCGCCCGGCTTGAACTCCACGACGCCGTCGCGCAGCTTCCCGATCCGCAGCTTCGGGCCCGGAAGGTCCTGCAGGATGGCGACCTGGCGACCGGCCCGGCCGGCGGCGTCGCGGACGAGCCGCGCGGTCTCCGCGTGCTCCTCCGCGCTGCCGTGGGAGAAGTTGAGCCGGGCGACGTCCATCCCGGCTTCGACCATGCGGGCCAGCACATCCGGCTTGCGGGAGGCCGGCCCGATGGTGGCGACGATCTTCGTGCGGCGCTGCATCTACGCCGCACGATAGAGAGGCTAGGTCCCGAGCACGTAGCGGGGCAGCGTGTAGGTCCTCGTCAGGCGCGGGTTGAGCGCGTCGTAGCGGACTTTGGTGCGGAAGCGGAACACGTACACGCGCTTGGCGGCGGGCCCTCTCAGGGTCACGTGGAAGCGCCCCTGCGAGTCGGGCTTGAAGCGCGCCACCACGCGCACGTTGCCGCACGAGATCCGGCGCGTGACCGAGATCTCCTGGATCGGCACGCCGAACGGGCGCGTGATCATGCCGCTGACCCGCACGCGGCGCTTGCCGAGCGACTTCACCGACGTCACGATCATGCGCCGCTCGAGCTTGAGGTCGAGCGAGCGCTCGGCGCCGATCGAGGCGCGGTAGCGGGCGCGGTTGGTGTGCCGCACCGCCGCCGGCGGGAGCGCGACGGTCGCGTTGAACAGGCCGGACTTCGCCACCTTCGGCCGCGCGACGACGCGCCCGTTCCAGCGCGAGACGATGCTCACGCGGCGGCCGGCGAAGCGGGCCGGGTCGGCGGCGCCCTGGAGCTTGACCGTGCTCCCGCGCTGGAGCACGTCCATCAGCGTGATCCGGCGTTTGGTGCAGCTGCTGTCGCTGCCCAGGCCGAGCGCGGCGGCGGCGAGCGAGCCGCAGCCGACGCCGGTCGCGTCGACGATCGACTCGCCGATCACGGCGTCGACGACGCTCTGCGCGCCGGCCGAGATCTCGATGTGCAGCGCGCGGCGAGTGAGCATGTCGCCGCTGCGGATCTGCTCGCCCGGCGTCGCCTTCACCTGCGCTCCGACGGCGGGAATGGAGATGTTGGGCAGCGCGTCGAGCACCGGCTGCAGCGCGAGCTGGAGCGCGGTCAGGTCGGCGGTCGGCGCGAGCACCTTGGAGATGTCGATGTTCGACGGGTCGATCGTCTGCGCGGCGACCGCCTGGATCGTCTTCTCGGTCGGCTCGGTGGTGGCGAGCCTGGTGCCGAGGACCGACAGCGACGCGACGCTCGAGCTCGCGTCCAGTGCCGCGTTGCCGGAGTCGCAGCGCGCGGTCGCCTGCGACTTCAGGGCCGACAGCTGCAGCAGCGGGCCGGTCGGCTGGATCAGCGCGTTCAGCGCCGGGCGGATGTCGACCGTGCCGATGCCGGGCACGGTCAGCACGCCCCCGCCAGGGAGCGCGGAGAGGTCCGGCGCGGGGATGCCGGGCAGCAGCGACGTGAGCGTGAGCTGGCCGACGCCGGCCGACGCGGACGCCACCTGCGTGAGCGGGTCGGCTCCCGTCATCTCGGTGTGGGCGAAGACGGCGCCGCCCGTCAGCGGCAGCGGCGTGGCGGGGAGCGCGCCGCCGGCGTCGGCGGGCGCGCATTGCGCGGCGCCGGCGTTGGCGAGCACGGGCTCCTGGGTGACGGCGCCGGCGAGGGTGAGCCGGAGCGCGCTGGAGCTGCAGTTGAAGGACGCGGCGTGAGCCGAGGATGGGGCGATCAGCGCCGTGAGGGCGGCGGCGCAGAGGAGGGGGAAGCGGCGTTGCACCGATGGCTTGTAGCAACGCCGCCTCCGCGGATGCGCCGGTTCTCAGCCCCGGACGGCGTCACCTCCGTCGAGCGCGACCGAGTCCTTCGCCGGCACGGTGACCGTCGCCGCGCCGCCGGGTCCGACCGTGACGATCGGGCCGGAGCAGGCGCCGTGCTGGACGGCGCCGTGGATCACGTCGCAGTACGTCCCGCGCGGCAGCCCGGTGGCGAACGTGAGCGTCTTGGCCGCGGCCTCGTTGTTGATCGCGATCCAGGCGCGCGAGCCGCGGCTGAACGCGATCAGGTTCACGCCGTCGTCGGTCCAGTTGGCGACGGGCGCGCCGCCCGCGTAGTTGTGCCAGCCGACCATGCTCGCCACGGTGCGGTCGGTGCAGACCCAGGTGGTCGCGCAGTCGGTGTCGGTCACGAACCCGTTCGCGTCGGCGGGCGGCGAGTCGTCGCCGCCGGTGAACGCGAAGCCGGCGTACACCTGCGGGCGCCCGTAGCCGCGGGCGAGCATGAACTGCGTCGCGAGCACGTTCAGCGCGCCGTCCTTGTAGCTCAGCGTCGAGCCGTTGCGCTCGGTGTCGTGGTTCTCGACGAACGGGAGCGTCTTGTCGCTCGGCAGCAGGCCGGAGTCCTCGCCGAACACCTCCAGATCGGTGATGCTGCCGCCGGGCGGCGTCACGTAGCTCTTGAACGCGTCATGGATCTGCTGGGCGAAGTCGAAGCCGAGCAGGCTGCCGGTGGCGCGGAACGCCCACGGCGAGAGCTTGCCGGGCCCGCCGGGCGGGACCTCGAGCGCGATGTAGGGCTTCGCGCCGTCGGCGGTCCGGCGCAGGCGCGCCTCGATCGCCTGCATGTCGGTCTGCGGGATGTGCTTGGCGGCATCGACGCGGAAGCCGGAGACGCCGTAGCCGATCAGCTTGTTCAGGTACGCGGCGAGCGTCGCGCGCACCTTCTCGGACTCCGTGCGCAGGTCGCTCAGCGAGACCAGCTCGCACCTGGTGACCTGCGCGTAGTCGTTGAAGTCGTCGATGTTGCCGTCGGCGGTCGGGCAGTCGGCCGGCGTGTGGTGGAAGTCGGCGGGCGTGTAGATCCCGGCGTACGCGTACTTCGTGTAGTGCACGCCTCCGTAGGAGACGTCGCCCTGGCCGGTCATGTGATTGATCACGGCGTCGACGTAGACCTTCACGCCGGCGCGCCGGCAGGTGGACACCATCGAGCGGAACTGGGCCTCGTTGCCCATCCGGCTCGTGAGGTTGTAATCGACCGGCTGGTAGACCTCCCACCACGGGTGGACCGGGCCGCCGCCGGCACCGGAGCGCGACAGCGAGTCCTGCGGCGGCGAGACCTGGACGCCGCCGTAGCCGGCGGGCCCGAGCACGGTCGTGCACTCCTTGGCGACCGACGGCCAGTTCCACTCGAACAGGTTCGCGATCACGTCCCCGCCGGAGGCGTGGCCGTGGCCGCCGCCATCGCGGTGCGATGGTTTCGCGGACGCGGCCGGAGCGACGGCGAGCGCGAGCGCGCACGCGATGGCGATCGCACCGAGGCGACGGTGTGCGGACATGGACAGCTCCTCCTTCTGAGCCGGCTGGTACCGGTTCCACGGCATCGTCTCGCACGACGCCGGGCTGTCAAGTCCCGCGGTCAGGAACCGTGTTCACACCCCGAAGGAGCGTCCACTACCTGGTCAGTCTGCCCTGGCGCCCCAGCTTCTCCCACATGCGATGCGCGGCGCCCCAGGTATCCCGGAGCCGGCTTGCAGGTTGGTCCGGCCCACCTGCGTGCGGGCCTGCACCTCGACCTCGACGCCCTCGGGGACCAGCAGGTCGACGTTGCCGAACAGCGCGCGGGCATGAATGTGGGTCTCCGCCGCGCTGATCTGCGCCTGGCGCAGGTCGAGCTTGATGTGGCCGAACCATGTGCGGAACGAGCTCTCGGCGGGCACGGTCCAGGGCCCCGAGCGCTTGACGTCGCCTACCCGACGCACCGCGGCCGGCTGCGTCGCGATGCCGACGGCAGCCGTTGCCGGTAGGTCGGAGGTGAGCGGCACGAGGTCGGAGCGCATCACCGCATTGGCAGCCGCTTCGTGGTGGCGTAGGGCTCGGCATCGGAGGCTCGAACGTCCATCACGGCCGCGCTCTACGGCGCGGGTGTCAGGGGACGGTGTCGAACAGGGTCAGCGCGAAACCGCGATCTTCGGCTACACCGCCGACGTTCGCGGTGAACACTCGGACGGCGCCGTTCTGGGTGTCAGCGCGCACGAGGCCGAACTGCCCGCCGATGATCGTGGCCTGCGGCAGCGCGTCCCCGGAGGCGGTGAAGCCCGGGAAGGTGACGGTGTACTGGCCCGTACCCGTCCTGCTCACGGTCGGTGTGCCGCCACGGCGGTTGATCGCGGCCGTGAGGTGCCCGTCGGCCTCTACGTGGACTCCGCCGACCGAGACGCCGCCCGCGATGTCGGAGGCGCTCTTGCCGTCCACCTGGTCGGCGTTAAGGCCCGTCGCCACGCCTGTCGCGTTCGTCGTGAACGGCTTCGCCTTCGAGTCGGCCGTCTTGCCGTCGCCGACCAGGATCTGCCCGACCACGTCGCCTTCGCCGGCGAACTCGAACGCGAAGCCCGCGGCCAGGTTCGACGCGCGCAGGCAGGGCGCCGAGCCCGACGCCGTGCCGCCCGCCGCGCCGCGGCAGCCGTAGATCGCGCCGCCGCCGGCCTTGGAACCGGTCTGCGTGTTCGACTGGCGCGTCACGTAGCCGCCCTTGCTGCCCGTCGTCGCGTTGAAGTTGCCGATGATCTCGGTCTCTTTGCCCGTCGTGCCGTTGCGCACCTCGGCGCGGATCGGGTCGCCTGCGGCCACTGTCGCGGCGTTGGCGCTCACACGGTCATTCGGCTTTGCGCCCGCCAGTGGGACCGCGGCGAGCACCAACACCGTCGTACCTGCCGCGATGCGCCGTGCTCTAGCCATGCTGCCTCCTCAGGAGTGACGCGTATCAGTTCGACGCGCGGATCTGGAATCCGTCCTGATCGACGATGACCTCGCCGTCCGCGCTCAGCCGCCCGCCGCGGCGCAGGTCGCAGATCAGGTCCCAGTGGACGGCGGAGTCGTTGATGCCGCCGGTCTCCGGGTACGAGCGCCCGAGCGCCAGGTGGACCGTCCCGCCGATCTTCTCGTCGAACAGGATCACGCCGATCGGGCGGTCGATGCCGAAGTTGGTGCCGATCCCGAGCTCGCCGAGGACGCGGGCGCCGGGGTCGGTGTCCAGCGTCGCCTGCAGGTAGGCGTCGCCGCGCTCGGCCCTCGCCGCGACGACGCGGCCCTGGCGGAACTCGAGCGTCGCGTCCTCGACCACGACGCCGCGCGGCGCGGTCGGGATCGTGAAGCGGATCACGCCCTCGGCGGACATCTCGTGCGGGCCGGTGAAGACCTCGCCGCTCGGCATGTTGCGCTTGCCGTCGGAGTTGATCCACGTGCGGCCTGACACGTCGAGCGTCAGGTCCGTCCCCTCGGCCTCGATCCGGATCGTGCGCGCCGGCGCGAGCCGCTCGATCAGCGCGGCCTGGAACGCGCGCAGCTCGGCCCACGCGGCGGCCGGGTCGTCGCGGTCGAGGAACAGCGCGCGCGTGACGAAGCCGGTGAACTCGGCGGTGCCCATCCCGGCCAGCTGCGCGGCCGCGGCCGTCGGCCACAGCGTGATCGCCCAGCGGCGCGCGAGCGTCGCCTCGCGCAGCGGCGCGCGGGCGCGGGCGAAGCGGGCGAGCCGGGCCGGGTCGACGCCCGCCAGCGCGTTGGCGTTGTCGGTCGCCATGATCCGCAGCGACGCGTCGATCCGCTCGCCGAGCGCCTGCTCCGCGCTCGCGTAGGCGTCGAGCTGGGCGTCGCGCGCGGAGGCCCAGAAGCCCTCGGCCTGGCCCGGCAGCGACACGTCCAGCAGCGGCCACGCCTCGCGTTCGAGGATCTGGCGCTGGAGCGCGAGCAGCAGCGGCGCCGCGAGCGTGGTCGAGCTCACCTGGACCTGCTGACCCGGCTGGACCTCGAGGCAGTAGGCGGCCAGCAGGCGGGCGAAGGCGTCGGCGTTCACGGTGCCTCCATGTCGGGGAAGTGGGCGGCGAGGTGCTCGCGCAGCACGTCGCGGATCCAGCGCCGCTCGTCGGCCGAGGCGAAGCGGAAGCGGCCGAGCAGGTCCTTCTGGCGCGTGAGCGGGTCGGCCCCGGCGATCTCCCAGCGCACCGCGAGGCGCTCGAACAGGAACTCGACCGCGCGCTGCCACGCGTCCTCCTGCGAGAGCACGTTGCCCTTCAGCTCGGCCGCGTACGCCTGCCGCGTCGCGGGCGTGAGCGCGCCGCGCAGCACGAGCAGCGAGCCGCGCTCGTCGCGGTACTCGGACTCGGGCGCGCGGATGCGCTCGGTGCGGCGGCCCTTCTTCGCCATGGCGAGCACGCTATCGATAGCGTCCCGGCCCGTGCGCAAGCCGACGCGGCCGCGGGACGTCGGGAGGGGCGAGCGGGCGCTGCCCGGCGCCTGGCGGCTGCGCATGCCGCTGCGGCTGCCCGGCGTCCCGCACGTGAACGCGTGGACGCTGCGGGCCGGCGACGGCATCGTGCTGGTCGACACCGGCATCCACGATCGCGGCTCGATGGTCGACCTCGAGCGCGCGCTGATGCAGGCCGGCCACCGGGTCGAGGACATCAGCCTGGTCGTGATCACGCACGCGCACGTCGACCACTGCGGCCAGGCGCCGCCGATCGCCGAGCGCGCCGGCTGCGAGGTCTGGATCCATCCCGCCTTCCGCACGCACACCGGCCCGGTGCAGCGCGAGGATGCGCTCGCCCGCGCCGTCGAGGTCGCGCGCCAGAGCGGCGTGCCGGAGGAGCCGCTGGAGCGCTGGGCCGAGAGCCACGCCGACTTCGGCGGCGGCCAGGCGGGCACGCTGCGCTCCGACCGCGACCTCGTGCCGGGCGTCGAGATCGAGACCGACCTAGGCCCCTGGCGGGTGATCGAGACGCCCGGCCACGCGCCGTCGCACGTGTGCCTGCACCAGCCCGAGCGCCGGCTGCTGATCTCCGGCGACCACCTGCTCGGCCGCGTCTCGCTGTACTTCGACGTCGGCGCCACGCCCGACCCGGTGGGCGAGTTCCTGCATTCGCTCGACCTCGTCGAGGGGCTCGACGCGCGGCTCGCGCTCGCCGGCCACGCGCGCCCGTTCGCCGACATCGCCGCGCACGTCCAGGCGAACCGCGACCTGATCGCGCGCCGGCTCGACGCCGTCCGCGCCGCGCTCGCCAAGGGGCCGCTGACGCCCTACGAGGTCGCGCGCGAGGTCTACGGCACCGCGTTCACGCAGGACATGGGGAGCTGGCTGCTGACCAAGACGCTCGCGTGGCTGACGCATCTGGAGGCGACCGGACAGGCGTCGGCGGACCGGGAGCCGCCTGAACGCTGGTCCCTAGACTGACCCGATGCGCATCGACGACCGCATCGCCGGCGGCGGCGAGCCGGCCTTCTCGTTCGAGTTCTTCCCGCCCCGCACGCCCGAGGGCGAGGCCAACCTCGAAGGAGCGCTCGCCGAGCTGGCCCGGCTGGACCCGACGTACGTGTCGGTCACGTACGGCGCGGGCGGCAGTGCCGAGCAGAAGCAGAAGACGATCGAGATCGTCTCGCGCATCAAGGCCAACCACGGCCTGGAGGCGATGGCGCACTTCACCTGCGTCGGCGCCAGCGTCGACGAGCTGCGCGCGACGTTGGACCGCATGCGCGACGCCGGGATCGAGAACGTGCTCGCGCTGCGCGGCGACCCGCCGCAGGGCCTCGCCGCGCACGAGTGGGAGGCGGCCGAGAACGGGCTCACCTACTCGCGCGAGCTGATCGAGCTGATCCGCGCCGACTACGACTTCGCGGTCGGCGCCGCGTGCTTCCCGGAGGTCCACCTGGCCGCCGAGTCGGCGGAGTCCGACCTGCGCTACACGAAGGCCAAGGTCGACGCGGGCGCGCGCTTCCTGATCACGCAGCTGTTCTTCGACAACGCCGTCTACTACGCCTTCGTGGCCCGTGCGCGCGATGCCGGCATCGACGTCCCGATCATCCCGGGCATCATGCCGATCACCAACGTCGCGCAGATCCGGCGCTTCACCAGCATGTGCGGCGCGACGATCCCGGAAGGGCTGGTGCGCGAGCTCGAGCTGCGCTCCGACCAGCCGGACGCGGTCGCCGACTTCGGCGTCGCCTACGCGACGATGCAGTGCGCCGACCTGCTCGCCAACGGCGCGCCCGGCGTCCACTTCTACACGCTCAACCGCTCGCCCTCGACGCGCGCGATCCTGAGCGCGCTGCGGGTGATGGCGCCGTGGCGCAGGGCGGTCGCGGCCTAGCGCCGTGAGCGTCCTGGCCGGGGTCTCCGCCGTCCTCGCGCTCGCCGCCCCGCCGCCGTGGCCGGGCGCGGAGCCCGTCCCGGACCCGGTCCCGCTCGCGGGGTCGGTGCACATCGGCGCGGTCACGCGCGATCCGGACGGCGGGGCGCCGTGGGCGGTGCGCAGCTGGCGCATGGCCCGGCAGTCGGGCAGCGGCTACAAGCACCCCGGCTGCCTGCAGGTCGGGCGGCGCGCGGGAGACGGGCTCGTGCGCGGCGCGCGGGTGCTCGGGTTCGGCGATCGCGCCGCATGCGGCGCGTACGACGAGCACGAGCTCGATGGGACGCCGATCGTGATCGAGCGGCTGGTGGCCGATCCGGCCGCCGCGGCGCCGAAGCTCTGGCGCACGGTCGCGGCCGGGCTCGTGGAGCGCGATGTGCGGCGCGTCGAGCTGACCGTGCGCGGGCGCGCGCGGCGGCTGCGCGTGGATCGGGTGGACGGGTCCTGGCTCGCGGTGCTCGACGGGCACGTCAAGCGTTCGGACCTCGTGATCCGCTACCGCTTCGCGCACGGGCGGCCGCGCACCTACGACCTCGTGCACGGGACCGGGCAGGGCTACTCCCACGACCACGTGGTGCCCGGCACGGTGCACCGGCGGCTTACGATCCCCGATCCGGCCGGCGGCCTGCCGTTCGCGCTCGTGACGTGGCGGGAGGTCTCTCAGAACGGCCGCCAGCTGTGCGTGCAGGCGGGGCGCGTGGTCGACGGCGAGGTCGGCGACTACGAGCCGGCCTGGGGCTCGTTCCTCGACGCGCCGACCGCGCTCGACCAGACGGAGCTGAGCGGCGCCTTCCTGCCGGCCGGGATCGGCCCGGTCCACACCGACGGCTGCGGCGACAGCGGCGAGGCCTACGGGATCCTCGGGCTGTCCGCGCTGCGCCTCCAGCGGCCCGCGCCCGGCGTCGTCGTCGCCACGGGGATGCTCGGGCACGCCGCGAAGTCGGTCGCCTTCGCCGTGGCGGGCCGGCCCGCGCGTGTCGCGCGCGCCGGCAACGGAGCGTTCATCGCCGCGTTCGCGTCGACGGGCGCGCCGGACGAGACGGTCGAGCTGACCGTCCGCCGCGCGAGCGGCAAGCGGCGCAGCGGGCCGATCCCGCTCGGCGTCACGAGCGAGCGCGTGCCCTGGGGCTCCTACGAGGTGCTCGACGGCGGCCGCACGCTGCGGCTGCGCTGGACCGGCGGGACCGAGCCGCCGACCGCGGTCGAGGGCGCCGTCGCCGCCGACCGCGTCAGCGTCGCCGTGCGCGAGCGGCGCGATCCGGCGTTCGCCGACGACGGCATCGGCATCGGTTACGACGACGTCGGCATCTCCCGCTGCGTCGACGTCGCCCTCCCCGAGCCGCTCGGCGCGCGCCCGGTGATCGACTTGACGAGCGGCAAGCCCGGCACGGCCTTCACGCCCGGCGCGAACGGGCCGCCGCAGCCGAGCGACTGCCCGGCGTTCGCGCTGCGCGTCAGCGCGGGAGCGTGAAGCGGAACGCGCTGCCGCCGCCGTCCGCGCCCTCGACCCAGATCCGCCCGCCGTGCGCCTCGACGATGCGGCGGCACACGGCCAGCCCGATCCCGGCGCCGTCGACCTCGTGGTCGGCGCGCGAGAACATCGCGAAGATGTTGCGCACCTGGGCGGGGTCGACCCCGGGCCCGTTGTCGCGCACCGTCACGACCCATTCCTGGCTGTCGCGCAGCGCCGAGACGGCGATCCGCGGCGGGGCGTCGCCGCGGTACTTGATCGCGTTCTGGAGCAGGTTCTGCAGCACGCGCCGCAGCTGCCGGGGGTCGCCGTCGATGGCGGGAAGGTCGGCGATGTCGAGCACCGCCCCCGCCGCGTCGAGGGCGGGAGCCAGGTCCTCGGCGACCTCGGCGGTCAGCCGGCCGAGCGCGACGGGCTCGATGCTCAGCTCGCCGGCGCGCGCGTAGACCAGCACGCCGTCGACGAGGTCGCGCGCCCGCTCGCTGGTCGCCCGCAACTGGCGCAGCACGTCGGCCGACGGCGGCTCGGCGGCGCGCCGCTCGAGCAGCCCGACGAGCAGCGCGATGCCGGAGATCGGCGCGCTGAGGTCGTGCGCCACGATGTCGGCGTAGCTGCGCAGCTCGGTCTCCATCCGCCGCTGCGCGGTGACGTCGGTGAGGAAGTTGATCAGGCCGTCGCCGAGCTTGGCGCTGCGCTCGCTGAACGTGCCCAGCATGTAGCCGTCGCCGAACGGCGTGTCGTAGGTGACCTCGCGGACCCACGGCCGGCCGGACTCGCAGACCTCGACGTAGGCGTCGAAGGCGTGGCTGCCGCGCATCGGCGGCAGCGCCTCCAGCAGCGTGTAGCGATCCCGCGTCTCGGCCGGCAGCCGGAACGCGCGCAGGATCGAGGGGTTGCCGTAGCCGAACGTGAAGTCGACGATCCGCCCGTCCTCGTCGCGCAGCGCCCACAGGACCCCGACCGCCTCCGGGAAGCCGTCGAACATCGCGCGGAACTCGGACGCGCCCTGCGCGCCGAGCAGCTCGACGAGCTTCGGGTCGTCTCCCCAGGCATCCGGCACGCGCCCATCGTCGCACGGGCTGAGGGCACCCCCACCCTCGGATCACCGGCCGCCCCCCGCCCGGTTCGCCTGCAATCTCCACCGCGGGGGCGCGCCGCCGCGCATAGCTTGGAGCGATGCCGTCCCTTCGCCGCTTCCTCCCTGTTCTCGCCGCCGCCGGCGTCGCCCTCGCGCTCGCCGGGTGCGCCATCGGCGACGACGGTCCGCGCACCACGCAGACGCGCGACGTCGCCGGCTTCACGCGCATCGACAACCCCGGCTCGGTCGACGTGCGGCTCCACGTCGGCGCGCCGCAGCGCGTGCAGGTGCGCGCCGGCAAGAAGGTGATCGACGACGTCCGCACGAGCGTCAGCGACGGCACGCTGCACGTCTCGTACGACCACCACGGCTTCGGGGGCTCCTCCAACGTCGTCCTCGAGGCGTCCGTCCCGAAGCTGACGGGGATCGACGCGTCCGGGTCGGGGAACATCGACGCCGACGGCATCGACGCCGACGCGCTCGACGTGCGCTCCGAGGGCTCGGCCGACATCGCGCTCACGGGCACCGTCGGCCGCCTCGCGCTCGTCCTCGACGGCTCGGGCGACGCCGACCTCGCCGACCTCGCGGCCCGCGAGGCCCACGTGGCCGCCCAGGGTTCCGGCAACGCCGACGTCCACGCCGACCAGCGCCTGGACGTCGAGGTCGGAGGCTCGGGCGACGTCCGCTACCACGGCGACCCCACGCTGTCGCAGCACGTCGACGGGTCCGGAGACGTCACCCGCGCCGACTCCTGACCAACGTCAACTGCGCTGGTGAGCGGGCGGGTCAGTTCGCCGCGCGGGTCGCGAGGCGGAAACGATCACCCGCGCGACCGCTCAGGGAATCTGGTGGTTGGAAGGTAGCGGTATACGCCCCTTAGCCGCCACACGTGAAAGAGGTGCATCGCATGCGTGGTCGATCGCGCTCGCCGAGGCGAGCCCGGTGAGCGGTTCTGGGAGACGTTCGCGTCGACGGGCTAGCGCCGGCGTCCGCCGGGCTTGACCGCGTAGAGCTCGCGGTCCGCGATCTCGAGCAGGTCCATCACGTCGGCGCCGGCGTCGGTGACGCTCGCGACGCCGACGGAGATGCCGAGCGGGGTGTCGCCGGCGGTGAGCGGTGCGGGCAGGGCGCCCGCGATCTCGTTCATGATCGCTCGGGCGGTGCGGTGGCCGGCCTCGCCGCCCTCCGGCACCCAGACGCCGAACTCATCGCCGCCGATGCGGCCGGCGAGGCCGTGGCGCGAGAGCACGCGCGCGACCTCGGTCAGCACGAGGTCGCCGGCGCGGTGGCCGTGACCGTCGTTGACCTCCTTGAAGCCGTCGACGTCGCAGATCAGCAGCGCGCCCTCGGTCGCGCCGGCGAGCTCGCGGCGGACGCTCTCGATCCAGGCGCGGCGGTTCGCGAGCCCGGTCAGGTCGTCGGTGTGGGCGATCGCCTCGAGGCGGCTGACCTGGTCGGCCAGCTCGCCGGCCGCGCCGCCGGTGGAGGCGCCGGCGCGCTCGGCGACCTCGTCGAGCAGGTCGGGGCCGCGGCCCAGGCGCTCGAGCGCCGCGTTGAGCACGCTGCAGTCGGTCTCGCCCTCCGACAGCAGGTGCGCGACGGCGTTGCCGATCTGCACGCAGGCCGCCTCGGCGTTGGGGGATTCGTTGCCGGAGGGGCCGCCGTGATGGAAGGAGATCGCGCGGACGACGTCGTCGTCCGGGTCCGACAGGCCGACGAGCAGGGCGCCGGCGGCAGCATGGTCCAGGCCCAGGCGGCGGCGCTCGAGCGCGGCGCGCGCGGCGCCGGAGGGCGCGTCGTGCGCGATCCGCTCGATCGCGGCGACGCCGAACGCGGCCGGCATCAGCAGCTTGCCGACGTCGTGCAGCAGCCCCGCGAGGTGCGCGGTGTCGCCGTGCGCGCCGCACAGCTCGGCGGCGGTGAAGGCGTAGGAGGCGACGCCGACGGCGTGGACGTGCAGCTGCCCGCGCGAGATCGCGGCGCCGCCGGGGAAGCGCTCGAGGAAGCGGTAGGTCTCGGCCTCGATCGCGATCCGCACCAGCGCGCGCCGGCCGGTCAGCGTGATCGCCTGGCGGATCGTGCGCGCGCGGATCGGCCGCGCGGAGGCGGCGGAGTTCGCGTAGCGCAGCAGGTTCGCGGAGAACGCCTCGTCGGACTCGACGACGGCCACCAGATCCGCCGTCGTCCCGTGCGGATCCTCGGCGAGCGCGCGGATCCGGGCCACGGTGCCGCCCAGCACGGGCAGCGATCCGATGCGGGTAAGGGCGTCCATGACGCGGCCGTCGGGCTGGGAAGAGCGAAGCATTTCCACCCCCGTCATCGGCCGTTCGGCCACATCCCTGGATAGTTGGCGCGTTGCCGTTCAGTCGCGAGATTCCGGTGTGCCGGGCGCGATGTCGAGCGCGTGCGCGACCTGCGGGCGGCCGTCCGACTCCCACGCGACGTCCACCTGGTCGTTGCGCCCGTACGTGCCGATCCCCCAGGCGCCGAGGAACCAGCGCCAGAAGCCGAGCTTCTTCTCCTTGATCAGCTCGCGGCTGAACACGAGCTCGCCGGCCGACACGCGGTAGTCGCGCCCGAGCTCCTGCTGCACGCCGTTGACGAACACGGTGAACGGCTCGCTCACACCGGCAGGTAAGGGGACTCTGGACTGCGCCACGGCGGCCATCTTGTCAGGACCGGCTTCTAGGCTGCTGCGGCCGATGGAGGCCCAGTACACGATCCGCCGCTCCGACCGCGCCCGCCGCGTACGGGTCAGCGTCGACGGAGCGGGCGAGATCGAGGTCGTGCTGCCGCGCCGCGCGCCGGAGCGCCACGCGGAGGAGGCGGTGCGCCAGCTCGCGCCGTGGATCGAGCGCCGCCGCCGCGCCGTCGCGCGTGCGGCCGCCGAGGTCGAGCGCATGCCGGGCACCGTGCCCTACCTCGGCGAGGCGCTGCGGCTCGTGCCCGAGCGCGGGCGCACGCGCGTGCATCGGCGCGGCGACACGCTGCTCGTGCCGCCGGGCGATCCGCGCGAGGCGCTCGAGCGCTGGTACCGGCGCCGTGCGCGGGAGGAGATCGCCCCCCGCCTCGACGCCGCCACCGCGCGCGCCGGCACGCGCTACACGGGCCTGACGATCCGCGGCCAGCGCACGCGCTGGGCGTCCTGCTCGTCGAAGGGCGCGATGTCGTTCAACTGGCGCCTGCTGCTCGCGCCGCCCGCCGTGCTCGACTACGTGGTCGAGCACGAGGTCTGCCACCTCGAGGTGATGGACCACTCGCCGCGCTTCTGGCGCCTGCTCGCCGCTCGCGTGCCCGACTGGCGCGCGCACTCGGCGTGGCTGCGGCGCTACGGCTCGACGCTCGTGCTCTGAGCGACGAGCACGCGGTTGCCCGAGAGCCAGCCGACGAGCACGTGGTCGCCGGCGGCGGCGAGCGCGAAGTCGCCCGCGGCGCGGCTCGTGAGCGTGCGCGGCGCCGTGAACGGCCGGAACGCATAGCGCAGCCGGTGGCCGGAGGTCCACGCCACGACGACGTCGGCGGTGGTGGCGGCGACGCCGACCGCGCTCGCGGCGCCGAGTGACACAGGCGCGCCGAACGTGCCGTCCGGCTGCTGCTGGGCGACCAGGGCGCGGTTCTCCGCCAGCGTGTCGCTCTCCGGGTTCTCGTAGCGGCCCACCGTCCACGCGGCGACGGCGCCGCCCTGGGCCGGCAGCGCCACGAACGGGCCGGAGAACGTACGCGTGCCGTTGTTCGGCTGGACCGTCCCGGCGGTCGCCGGCGCCGCGAACCGCGCGCCGGCCAGCGGCGCGACCTGCAGCCGCCACGGCGTGATGCGCTCGACGCCGTAGCCGAGCGCCATGCCGCCCGGCCCGGAGAACAGCCGCATGCCGGACGCGAGCGAGCCGGGAGCCTCCTGCAGCGTGCCCGCCGAGACGGTCTGCGGGGGCCCGAAGCGCGACGCGCCCGCCGGCAGCACCGCCGCGGCGGCCTGCGGGTTGGTGTCCTCGATCGGCGTGTCCCAGGTGACGACGACGTCGCCCGCGGCGTCGGCGGCCGCGTCCACGCTGCCGTCCTCGCCGGTCCGCGCGACCGAGTGCGCCGGGCCGAACCGCGCTCCCGTGGCGATCGCGTAGCGGACCTGTCGCAGCGCCCACCAGACCGCGACGAGCCGCCCGCCGGCGGCGAGCACCGCCACCGGGCTCGCGAGCCCCGGGACCTTCGCGATCCGCTGGATGCGGCCGAACCCGTGCCCGGGCCGCGCGACCGCCGCCTCGAGCCACTGCCCCGGGCCGGGAGGGTCGTGGTTCCACATCACGGCGGCCGTGCCGTCGGGCGCCAGCGCCGTCGCGGTATCGCTCGACCAGCTCGGCGAGAGCTTCGTCACGCGCCCCGTGCCGCGCCGGACCATGATCTGCCCCCGGGGTCCGCGCCACGCGATGAGCGTGTGCCCGCTCGCGTCGATCGCCAGCCCGGGGCCGTCCGAGTCCGGCGCCGACGACCGCGCGACCGTCACCGCAGGCCCGAAGTGCGGCGCCGCCGGAACGGGCGCCGCGATCACTCGTCGACGCTCGTGCTCTGGATCGCGCGCCGGAACGCGGCGTAGGCCGTCTCGCCGCCGACCATCGTGATCGCCTCGCGCCGGACGCCGCCCGACCACGCGACGACGGAGCCGTCGCCGTGCACGTCGAGGCCCGCGTGGATCACGGGACGCAGGCGCTGCGGCCCCTTGAGCTCGGCGCGGGCGGCGATCTGCTCGGCCGGCGAGTACTGGCGCACCTGCAGGTCGACGGTGTCCAGGCGCGTGACCGCGGCCGCGCGGACGCGCTCCTCGACCGCGTCGAGCGCCTCCGGCAGCGTCTGGCAGCGCAGCTTCTCCACCCGCGGTCCAAGGCGGACCGTGATCCGCCACGCCACGTTCAGCGCACCTCGCCCAGCAGGGGGCGAACGTGCTCCCAGCGCGCGATCTCGCAGCCGTTGACGCGCGAGAAGCTCGCGTCGACCTTCTCGCCGCGCAGGGTGCCGCTGATCGACGCCGTCTCAGGGCCGCCGTAGAGCTGTGTGCAGGCGATCTTGCCCGGCGTCGGCGCGAGGTCGGCGTCGGACACGCGCGCGGCGGCGCCGCAGGCGGCGCTCTGCGACGCGGACGCGCAGTCGACCGTCAGCCGGCGGGCGGGATCGGGGCCCTTGGCGCCGTCGTCGTCGACGCGCACGACGAGGTTCGCGAGCCCGCCGGCGCCGCCCGGCGCGGCGGCCTCGTCGCTTCCGCAGGCCGCGAACACGGCGCAGATGAGCGCGAGAGGAACGAACCGCATGGCTCCAAGGTAGCCACATCGGCGCTCCGGCGCACGTCAGGGACGGGCGCGCGCCAGCACGGCGGCCAGCTCGGCCACCAGCCCGCTGCGCTCCGGCGCCACCGGCGCCGTGACCGGCTCGCCCCAGCCGAGCGCGCCCAGCGGCCGGCCGTCGGCGTCGCGCGCGAGCGACCAGCGCCACCTGACCGGGCGCGGCCGGCCGTCGCCGCCGGAGAGCGGCTGCTCGAGCGCGAGCACGTCGCCGTGCTCGCCCGCCATCAGCCGCGCGAACGCGGCGCGCGCGGCACCGCGCTGTGGTTCGGCCACCGCGGTCGCGAACCAGTCGCGGCCGAGCAGCTGCGCCTCGGCGGTGCCGAGCACGGCGCACACCCTGGCGTTGGCCAGCTCGACGCAGCCGGCGGCGTCGAGGCCGACCACGAGCGCGGCCGCGCCGTCGAGGCTGCGGCGGGCGCGCGAGCGTACGCGCCGGCGCGAGAGGTACTGGGCGAGCTGGCCGCCGACGCTGGCGAACATCGCCGCGACCTCGGCGTTCGGCTCGCGGCTCTCGCTCGAGTAGAACTCGAGCACGCCGTGGCACTCGTCGGCGGCGGCGAGCGGGAACGCGACCGAGGTCACGAGCCCGGCGCGCAGCGCGTGGACCGCGCGCGGCATGTTGCTCTCGCGTGCCAGGTCGGCGACCCAGGCGGTGCGGCGGAACGCCCACACGCGGCCGGGGAGCCCCTGGCCGGGGGCGAAGGTCAGCTCCGGCGTCTCGGCCGCGAACGCCGACACGCGCGCCGGCGCCCCGGTGGGATGCCAGACCGAGACGCACTCCAGCGTCGCCCCGTCGGCCTGCGGGCGCCAGACGGCGCCCATGCTCCAGCCGAGCGAGTCGCCGAGCGTCGCCAGGACGCGCGCGCACAGCGCGTCGGGCTCCAGGCCGGCCGCGAGGTGGTCGGTGATCGCCTGCTGGGCGTCGAGCAGCTTGTGCGCGCCGCCGACGCGCCGGCGCATGCGCGCCTGCTCGATCTCGCGCGTCAGCACGGCGGGCAGCTTGGCCGGGTCCGACACGGTCGGGACGCTGGGCGGCAGGCCGCGGATCAGCGCGGCCAGGTCGCCGGGCCGCACGTGCGGGGAGAACGCGACGAACGGGAGGTGCGGATCGGCGAGCCGCACGAGCGCGAGCGCCTTGCGCGACGGGACCGCGTCGCGCCCCTCGCCGCCGTAGAGCACGACGTGCCAGCCGCGCCGCTGCAGCGCCGCGGTCAGGCCTTCAGTGCCGTGCGCGGCGACCGCGCGGACCTTCCAGCCGGCCTCCTCGAGCACGTGCTCGAGCTGCGCCGCCTGACCCGCGGGAACGTCTACGAGCAGGGCGCTGATCGAGCGGAGACGGCTCACCTTATGAGGATCGGCCCCGCGCGAAGTCGCTTGAGCGCGGGTGTCGGGACCTAGACGAGGACGCCCACGCCGGCCACGAGCTCGCGCACCCCGCCGGTGATCTCGCTGTGCTCGATCGTCCCGAGGCTGCGCATCAGGCCCAGCGCGGCGCGGTTGGAGGCGAGCATCGTGCCGCTCACGCGCTCGATCCGCATCCGCCGGATGAGCTCGAGCGCGAGCGTCCGGCCGATCCCCTGGCGCTGGCGGCAGTCGGCCACCGTGATCGCCAGCTCGGCGGTGTCAGGCGCCTCGTGCACGCGCACGAGCCGGCCGACGGCGACGATGTCGCCCTCGTCGTCGAGCACGACCAGGGCGATGTGGTCGCGCCCGTCGACCTCGGTGAGGTAGCGCAGCTCGGCGGAGCTGAGGCGGGGCTTGGAGGTGAGGAAGCGCCGGTAGGCGGACTCACGCGAGAGGCGGCCTACCGCCGCCTGCAGGAGCGCCTTGTCCTCGGCTGCGATGGGGCGCATCCGGGTGCCGTCGGGGAGCATGGTTGCAAAACTAAACCATGCTCCCCGCCGGCGGAAGTGCGGCTGGCCCTACCTCTTGTCGATCGCGACGTACTCGCGCGTCCGCTCGCCCGTGTAGATCTGGCGCGGTCGGGCGATCTTCTGCTCGTTGTCCTGGATCATCTCCAGCCACTGGGCGATCCAGCCGCTGGTGCGCGGGATCGCGAACAGCACCGTGAACATGCCCACGGGCATCTGCAGCGCCTCGTAGATCAGGCCCGAGTAGAAGTCGACGTTCGGGTACAGCTTGCGCTTGACGAAGTACTCGTCCTCGAGCGCGATCCGCTCGAGCTCGAGCGCGATGTCGAGCAGCGGGTTGGTGCCGGTGACCTCGAAGACGTCCTCGGCGGCGCCCTTGATGATCTTCGCGCGCGGGTCGTAGTTCTTATAGACCCGGTGCCCGAAGCCCATCAGGCGCTCCTTGCCCTCCTTCACGCCCGCGATGAAGTCGGGGATGTTCTCCTTGGTCTCGATCCGGCGCAGCATCCGCAGCACCTGCTCGTTGGCGCCGCCGTGCAGCGGGCCGTAGAGCGCCGCGATGCCGGCCGCGACGGACGAGTACGGGTCGACCTGCGAGGAGCCGACCGCACGCACCGCGCTGGTCGAGCAGTTCTGCTCGTGGTCGGCGTGCAGGATGAACAGGATGTCGAGCGCGCGCTCCAGCCGCGGATCCGGCTGGTACTTGAGCTCGGTCATCTTGAACAGCATCGAGAGGAAGTTGCCGGGGTAGTTGAGCTCGTTGTCCGGATAGACATACGGCTGCCCCATGTTGTGGCGGTAGGCGAACGCCGCCAGCGTCGGCATCTTCGCGATCAGCCGGATGATCTGCAGGTAGCGGATCTCGGCGTCGTGGATCTGGTTGGCGTCCGGGTAGAACGTCGAGAGCGCGCCTACCGAGGCCAGCAGCATGCCCATCGGATGAGCGTCGTAGCGGTAGCCCTGCATGAAGCTCTTGACGTTCTCGTGGACGAACGTGTGGATCGTGATCTGGTGCGTCCACTCCTCGAGCTGCTTGGCATCCGGCAGCTCGCCGTGGATCAGCAGATAGGCGACCTCGAGATACGTCGACTGCTCGGCGAGCTGCTCGATCGGATACCCGCGGTACTCCAGGACGCCGGCCTCGCCGTCCAGGTACGTGATGGCGCTGCGACACGACGCCGTGTTCATGAACGCCGGGTCGTACGACATGACGCCGAAGTCGTGCTCGTCGACCTTGATGTCGCGCAAGGCCGTGGCGCGGACGGTCCCATCCTCGATCGGGACCTCGTACGTCTTGCCGGTTCGATTGTCGGTGATCGTGAGCGTCTCAGACGCGGTGGCCACGCCACCGCCGTTCGTGCTCTGCTCCTCGGTTCCCATTGCGCTCCTCGGCTGGGAGGGGGTTCAAGACTAAGACTCTCCCTCCATTGTGGCGAGGTGGTGCCGCGGGGGGAGTCAGGCCGTCAGCACGGCTGACAACATCGTCCCCGCGACGAGCAGGATGCAGACACCGATCAGCGCCGTGGCGGCCCCGCGCGTGGGCGGGAACGTCTCGTGGCGGGCGACGCCGAGGGCCGAGAGCCCGAGCGCGAAGGCCACGAGGGCGGCGGCGAAGATGTAGAAGGCCGTCTTGGAGGGCTCCCCCTCGGCGGCGATCAGCAGCGTGGCCAGCATGGCGCGCAAGCTACCGCATGTAGCGGCTCTCGGTGGCCGCCACCTGCCCCTGGTAGTGCGAGCCCAGCTCGGCCGACCCGTACGGCCGCTCGGCGGCGCGGTCGAGGCCCATGAACGACAGCTGGGCGATCAGCAGCCCGGGGTAGAGCTTGATGGGCACGCGCGTGAGGTTGTTGAGCTCGAGCGTCAGCGTGCCCTTCCAGCCCGGGTCGATGAAGCCCGCGGTGGCGTGCACGATCAGCCCGAGGCGGCCGAGGCTCGAGTTGTGCGTGGGGATGTACGCGCGTCCCACGAGGTAGACGCCGCGTCCTGACGCGACCTGGATGCAGCGCACGGGGACACTGTCGACCTCGTTCACGGCTACGATCGAACGGCCTGTCCGGAATGCGCCTGAACGCTTCTGGCGCTTCAGCTTGCGCGGCAGCCGGAACACGTCTTCGCTCGGCGTGAAGCACACTTCGTATTTCAAGCCGCAATCGCGGCCGTCAAGCCACGCCGTCTTGACCGCGAGCTTCGGCCGATGCCCAAGGCTCGCGACGAGCTCGAAGTATTGATCGGCGAGCTTCTGCTTGACCGTGGTCAGCTCGCAGTGCCCGAGCACGTCGACGTACCCGTCGGTGTCCATCAGCCCTGCCAGGAGTGCTCGTCGCTGCCTGACGCTCGCCGTCATGTACTCGTCGGGGATGCGCTTGGCGCCGAGCAGGTCCAGGCCGCGCAGGAGGCTCGAGAGCGAGCCGTTGCGGGAATAGCGGCCGGTGCCTGTGTCCCGCGTGTGCCCCGCGCCCCCGATCCGGTAGCGAATCGGCGCACGTGTCGGCGCCACGCCGTAGCCGGCGTGCTCGATCTCGAGCAGGATCGGCGCGTCCGCGCACGTCAACTCGGCCGCCGTGCTCGTCCCGTCGCCGATCCACGCCCCGAGCACGTACGGATCGATCGGGAGGTCCTTCGCCGCGTACTCGACCGGGGGCGACTGTGCCACATGATGTGCGTACTCGGTGCGGGAGTACTTCAGGCTGCGCTCGATCTGGCCCGTGGTCAGCACCTGCCGGCGCCGGCCGCCATGATGCGACCGCGTCAGCACCTCCCACTGGTGATGGACGTCGGCGACGATCGTGCTGCCGTCGGAGAAGACGACCTCGCGGCATGGCCGCCCCGTGATGACACCGGTCGCGCCGATCACGCGCAGCGGGAGTCCATCCGGACCGAAGACGTGGTCGCCGGCACGAATCTCGCCCATCGTCGTCCACCCGTCCGGCGTCGGCACCGGCGTATCCAGCGCCAGCGCCTTCCCCTCGATGCGCGCCACGACGTCGTTCGGCAGCTCCACCCACTCGGCCGTGCGCCCGAGGCAGAACTCGCCGGGGTGGATGACGAAGCCGTCTTGGGCATTCGCGACGACTTCCTCGGTCAGCTCCTTCGGCGGGCCTTCCTTCAGATCGATGACCGCCGCGCGGTGGTTGTGGAAGACCCGGAACGAGTCACCGAGTCGCAGATCGATCGAGGCCGGCTGGACGAGGTCGGGGTCCCACGGCTTGATGACGATCTCGCCGGCCTCAACGAGCCGCCGGATCGTGCCGTCGGAGAGGACCGAGATGGCGGTGGGCTCTGGCACGCCGCGAAGTCTGGCAGCGACGGCGGACCGCCAGCGTGCGGTGCTAATGCTCGAGCTCGCGGGCGCGGCCCGCGGCCGTCACCGAGCGGATGCGCGGCGGGGAGGCGAGGCGCCCTCCGGCGGCGTGCGGGCCGCCCCGGCGCGGCGGGCGGGGGCGCCGCGGGCGCGGATGCGGGCGCGGCCGCCGCGGCGCGCCGCCGTCGGTCGGCACCTCCTCGGTGTCCGTCCCCTGGCGGATCGCCCACCAGATGATCCCGCAGGCGCCCAGGATGGGCAGCTTGAGGAACACGAAGAGGTAGAGCATCGTCCAGCCCATTCGCCGCGAATGGTACGCCTGGGCCGGGGCTCTGCAAGCCGCCGGCCCGCGATCTGACGCGACTAGGCGCGCAGCGGGACGGGCGACGCGTCGAAGCGCGTCACGCGCTGCAGCTCGGCGACGCGCTCGGTGACCTCGTCGGGCTGCAGCGTCTGCATCCGCTCGGTGCCGAACGCCTCGACGTTGAACGACGCCAGCGCGGTCCCGTAGGCCATCGCGCGGCGCAGCAGCTCGTCGTCGATCGCCTCGTCGGCGTGGGCGGCGACGTAGCCCATGAAGCCGCCCGCGAAGGTGTCGCCGGCGCCCGTCGGGTCGACGACGTCGGCCGTCGGGTACGCGGGCAGGCCGAAGACGCCGTCGGCCGTGTACATCGCCGAGCCGTACTCGCCCTGCTTGACCACGACGACGCGCGGGCCGAGCTCCATCACCGCGCGCGCGGCGCGGACGAGGTTGGGCTCGTCGGTGAGGTCCTTGACCTCGGAGTCGTTGACGATCAGGCAGTCGACCGTCTTGATCGTCTTCACGAGCGATTCGCGCGCGATGTCGATCCACAGGTTCATCGTGTCCAGCGCCGTGAAGCGGGCGGACGCGCACTGCTCGCGCACCGCGAACTGGAGGTCGGGCTGGATGTTGGCGAGGAACAGCACGTCGGCCGCGCGCGAGGCCTCCGACAGCTTCGGCTCGAACGTCTCGAAGACGTTGAGGTCGGTCTGCAGCGTGTGGCGGATGTTGACGTCGCGCTCGTAGCGGCCCGCCCAGAAGAACGTCTTGCCGCCGGGGACGTGCTCGACGTCATCGGTGATGACGCCGCGCGCGTGCAGGACGGCGTACTCGTCCTCGCCGAAGTCGTCCCCGACGGGGCCGACCACGCGGGTCTCGGCGAGGAAGGAGGACGCCAGCGAGAAGTGCACGGCCGCGCCGCCGAGCAGGCGGTCGCGCTTTCCGGCGTGCGTCTCGACGGCGTCGAAGGCGATGGATCCGACGACGGTGAGCGACATATCGGCGCAGGAGGCTAGCCGACGGCGATTCCGTCGGTTCGCCGCCACACGTCGTCGGCGGCCCTCCATATCGTCGCGGCGCGCGCTCGAAGATGCTCGCCGGGTGTTGAAAACCCTCCTCCTCCCCATCACCGCGGCGGTCGTCATGCTGGCCGCCGGCCCGGCGTTCGCCGACAACGTCGTCGTCACGGCCCGGGACAAGCCGGTCGCCGCGAAGTTCACCGCCGACGGCTCCCTGATCGGCCTGACCCGCGCCGCGTACCCGCCGGGGCCCACGGTCGGCGACGTCACCGGCGACGGCCGCGACGACCTCGTCACGGCAAGCGACGGCGTCGTCCGCGTCTACGACGGCCGTGCGCTCGTACGCGCGTTCTCGCCGTACGCCGACCACGCGATCATCGCGATCGCCGTGGCCGACATCGACGGCGACGGCCGCGCCGACATCGTCACCGCGCCGAAGTCGGGCGCGCCGTTCGTGAAGGTCTTCAGCGGCGCCGACGGCAGCCTGCTGCGCGCGTTCTACGCCGCCGGCACCGACAAGGCGATCATCGCCATC
This sequence comes from uncultured Solirubrobacteraceae bacterium, assembly GCA_963736505.1. Taxonomy (GTDB): domain Bacteria; phylum Actinomycetota; class Thermoleophilia; order Solirubrobacterales; family Solirubrobacteraceae; genus Solirubrobacter. The sequence continues at coordinate 128,374 of CAVTOZ010000006.1, read as the reverse complement.
GCGGCGTCGCACGCGATCATCGCGATCGCCATCGGCCCGGAGATCCGCGTGATCGACGCGGCCACGCTCGCCACGCGTGCCGCGTTCATCCCGTTCGGCGGCGCGGCGCTGGGAGGTCTGTCGATAGCCTGAGCCCCCGGTGCGCGCGATCCGGATAGACGAGTGGGGCGGGCCCGAGGTCCTCAGGCTGGTCGAGGACGCGCCGGTGCCTGAGCCCGGCGCGGGCGAGCACCTGATCCACGTGACGGCGGCCGGGATCAACTACGCCGACACCCACGCCCGCGACAACACCTATCTCGCGCGCTACGAGCTGCCGCTGATCCCCGGCGCCGAGGTGGCGGGGACGCTGCCCGACGGGACGCGCGTATGCGCGCTCGTCGCCAACGGCGGCTACGCCGAGTACGCGGTGTCCGCGGCGCCGGTCCCGATCCCGGACGGCGTCACGGACACCCAGGCGCTCGCGCTGTTGCTCCAGGGCCTGACGGCGTGGCACCTGTACCGCACGTCGGCGAAGCTGGCCGAGGGCGAGTCGGTCGTCGTGCACGCCGCGGCGGGCGGCGTCGGCTCGCTCGCGGTGCAGCTCGGCAAGGCGTTCGGCGCCGGCCGCGTGATCGCGACGGCCTCGACGCCGGAGAAGCGCGAGCTGGCGCTCGAGCTCGGCGCCGACGTGGCGGTCGACTACACCGCAGACCACCTCGCCGCCGAGCTGCGCGTGGCCAACGGCGGCCGGCCCGTCGACGTCGTGCTCGAGATGGCCGGCGGGACGGTGTTCGACGCCTCGCTGGCGGCGCTCGCCCCGTTCGGCCGGCTCGTGACCTACGGCGCGGCGTCGCGCGAGAACAACACGGTGCCGGCTGGGGTGCTGATGCGCGGCTCCAAGGCGGTCGTCGGCTTCTGGCTCGTGCACGCGCTGCGGCACCCGGAGATGGTCGCCGGACCGCTGCAGGACCTGTTCGCGCGCGTGGCCTCGGGGTCGCTGCGCGTGGTCGAAGGCGAGGTCTATCCGCTCTCGGAGGCGGCTCGCGCGCACGAGGACATGCAGGCCCGGCGCACCTCGGGCAAGCTCGTGCTCGACCCGCGCCGCTAACGTCCTTCATTCGAAATGACGACTTTCGCCGAACTCGGCCTGTCCGAGCCCCTGCTGCAGGCGCTGCGGGACGTTGGATACGAGACCCCGAGTCCCATCCAGGAGCAGACGATCCCGCCGCTGCTCGAAGGCCGCGACGTGATCGGCCAGGCGCAGACCGGGACGGGCAAGACCGCCGCCTTCGGCCTGCCCCTGCTCGAGTCCGTGGACCCGTCCGAGCAGGAGGTCCAGGCGCTCGTGCTGACGCCGACGCGCGAGCTGTGCATCCAGGTCACGCAGGCGCTGCGCGCGTACGGTGCCCATAAGGGGATCGACCCCGTGGCGGTGTTCGGCGGCGCGCCGATCCGCACCCAGCAGGCGCAGCTGCGCCAGGGCGGGCAGGTCGTGGTCGGCACCGTCGGCCGCGTGCTGGACCTGATCTCGCGCCACTCGCTGATGCTGCACGCGTGCCGCTACATCGTGCTCGACGAGGCCGACGAGATGCTCGACCTCGGCTTCCTCGAGGACGTCGAGAAGATCCTCTCGCTCGCGCCCGGCAGCCGCCAGACCGCGCTCTTCAGCGCGACGATGCCGGCCGAGATCCGCCACCTCGCGGAGCGCCACCTGTACGACCCGACGACGATCAAGGTCAAGTCGGCGACGCTGACGATCGACACCGTCGAGCAGTTCTACCTCGAGACCAGGCCGCAGGACAAGGTCGACGCGCTCGTGCGCGTGCTCGAGGCCGAGCGGCCCAAGCAGGCGATCGTCTTCACGCGCACGAAGGTCCGCTGCGAGCAGCTGTTCCGCACGCTGCGCGACAAGGGCATGAACGTCAAGGCGCTGCACGGCGACATGAGCCAGGGCTCGCGCGACGGCGTGATGATCAACTTCAAGGGCGGCCGCACGACGATCCTGGTGGCGACCGACGTCGCCGCACGCGGCCTGGACATCTCGACCGTCACGCACATCATCAACTTCGACGTCCCGACGTCGCCGGACGTCTACGTGCACCGCATCGGCCGCACGGGCCGCGTCGGGCGCTCAGGCCGCGCGATCACGTTCGTCGAGACGCGCCAGCGGCGCGAGCTGGAGGCGATCGAGCGCCACGCGTCCACGCGCATCTCGCCGTGGGCCGAGGGCGCGCACGTCGCTCCCGCGCAGGCGTCCGAGCCGGCCAAGCGCCATCGCAAGCCGCGCGACGAGGTCGTCACGAACGGCGCGACGTACACGAAGCTGATCGTCAACGCGGGCCGCTTCGAGGGCGTCGAGACGGCCGACCTGATCGCCGCGATCACGGCCGGCGGGCTCGATGGCGAGGCTGTCCGCAACGTCCGCGTGCTCGAGCGCTTCGCGCTCGTCGAGGTCCCGGCCGGCGAGGCCGACCGCGTGGTCGAACGTGTCACCGAGGTTCACGGGCGCCCGGTTGCGCTTGAACCCATTCGTGCCTGAGGAGGCTCATTGATGTCCGAAGCGACCATGACCACCAACCATGGTGAGATCACCTTCGAGCTGTTCGACGAGGATGCGCCGAAGACCGTCGAGAACTTCCGCAAGCTCTCGCGCGACGGCTTCTACGACGGCCTGATCTTCCACCGCATCATCTCCAACTTCATGATCCAGGGCGGCTGCCCGCAGGGCACCGGCACCGGCGGCCCGGGCTACGAGTTCGAGGACGAGATCAACCAGCACAAGGTCGTCCGCGGCGCGCTCGCGATGGCCAACGCCGGCCCGAACACCAACGGCTCGCAGTTCTTCATCGTCACCGTCGACCAGGCGCCGTGGCTGGACGGCAAGCACACCGTGTTCGGCAAGGTCACGAACGGGATGGACGTCGTCGACAAGCTCGAGTCGCTGCCGACCGACGGCCGCGACAAGCCGCGCGAGGACGCGCGGATCGACACCCTCGCCGTCGGCGACTAGTTCGACGGGACGAGCGCGGACTCGTCGACCTTCCCGAACAGCGGCGGCGGGCAGTTCGTGTCCGCCTCGTCGCAGCTCCAGTCGCCCTTGCGAAGCGCGCGGGGGCGGCGGGTGTAGTGCGGGTGCGCGCGCAGGCCGCAGCGGTACGTGCCCCAGCGCAGGCGTCCCCGCGCCAATGACACCGACGCGACGACCTTGCAGTGCGCCCCGAGGTCGGTCATCGCGCAGTCGACACGGGCCGCGCCGAAGCGCCGGCAGGCGACGATCCCGTCGCCGCCGATCGAGTCCGCCCGCAGGACCGTGAAGTCGATGCCGGTGGCGACGAGCCGCGCCGTCTCGTCCGCGAGCCAGCCGGCCGGATAGAGCTTGGCGGCATCCTCCGCGCGGCGGCCGCCGGCGTCCGCCGCGACGAGCGTGAGAAGGTGCGGCTTCGTGCCCGAGAGCGGTGCCGGCAGCGGCACCCGCGTCGTCCCGGCGCCGACGCCGGCGGTCGTCGTGTGGCCGTCGACCGCGAGCGTGACGGTGGCCGGGAGCGTGGAGGCGACGCTGACGGCGGCGGGGTGCCCGGGCCTGAAGACGCGGTCGCGGTCGCGCAGCAGCGAGGCGGCGAGCACGCCCGGCGCTGCCGGCGCGACGTAGCGGACGAGGCTGCCGACGTCGGCACGGACGAGATCCTCGGTGCCCTCGCTGAACAGCACGCCGCCGTCGGGCATCGGCTCGACGTCACGCAGGAACTGCAGGTCCGCGCCGAGCGCGTCGCCGCCGTCGCCGCGGTGCTCGAGCCCCGTCGGCGCCGTCGGCACGAAGCGGCCGCTGCCGGCGATCGCCGTCAGCGCGCCGTCCGGCGCCGCTCGCCAGACATGCGCGTCGGCCCCTCCGTCGGCCGCGCCGTTGTCAGCGATCAGGTAGCCGCCGTCGGGCAGCGCGGAGATGCCGTACGGCGACATCGGGTGCTCGCGCGTGCCGCTCACGGCAACCGTGATCGCGCCGCCGGGCGCGACGCGGTCGACGCGTCCGGCCCAGTAGTCGGCGATCAGCAGCGTGCCGTCGGCCGCCACCGCGATGTCGGCGAGCGTGACCGGCACCGACGTCGCCGGCTGGCCGTGCAGCGGCACGATCTCGTGGGCGGTCTCGCCGTTGCCGGCCAGCGTGCGGATCAGCCCGTCCGGGCCGACCCGGCGCACGCGTGCGGCGTCGGCGTCGGCGATCGCGAAGCCGCCGCCCGGCAGCGTGCGCCACGGCGATCGGCGTCGCGAGCTGCGCCTGCGTCGCGGGGATGTCCTCGCCCTTGAACGACCTGCCGCCGCCGGCGACGGTCGTGATCACGCCGGCGGGGTCGACCATGCGCACGCGGCCATGCGCGCCGTCGGCGATCAGGAAGCCGCCGCCCGGCAGCGCCGCGAGCCCGGAGACCGCGAAGCGGGCCGCGAGCGCGGGCCCGCCGTCGCCGCTCGAGCCGGAGCGGCCCGTGCCGGCGACCGTGTGGATCCGCCCCTGCGCGTCGACGCGGCGCACCACCTTGCCGACACCGACGAGGAAGCCGCCGTCCGGCAGCGGCGCCACCGACGCGTCCGCGCCGAGCCCCGCGCGCACCGCGGCGCCGCCCTCGGGCACCGGTCCCGCGGTCCCGGTGCCCGCGAGCGTGAAGATCTCGCCCGCGGCGCCCGCGCTCGCCGGAGTCGCGATCAGCAGGGTCAGGGCGAGCGGGAGCAGCAGTCGTCTCACCGCGCGACTATGGCGGCGCGCCGCCGCCACGGCAATCGGTGGGCGACCCGGAGCTTTGGTCAGCGGCCGAAGGCCCACACGACCAGGCCGAGTGCCGCGATCGCGGCGCCGAGGCCCGTGACGGCGTCCCAGCCGCCCGCGCTCCACGCGTAGGAGGCGGCGGCGGAGCCGAGCGCACCGCCGGTGAAGTTCGCGGTCATGTACGCCGTCGTGACGCGGCTGCGGGCGTCGGGTGCGAGCGCGTAGATCGCGCTCTGGTTGAGGATGTGCGAGCCCTGCATGCCGAGGTCGAGCAGGACCACGCCGGCGACGAGCGGGACGATCGAGCTCGCGCCCAGCGCCAGCAGGCCCCAGCTCGCGAGGACGGCGACGAGCAGCGCGCCCTGCGCCGCCCGCCCGTGGCCGGCGTCGGCGAAGCGGCCCGCCGCGGTGGCCGCCACCGCGCCGCCGAGGCCCGCCAGTCCGAGCATGCCGATGGCGGCGTCGCCGTAGTCGAAGGGCGGCCCGGAGAGCAGGAACGCGATCGACGTCCAGAGGACGCTGAAGCCGGCGAACCCGAGCAGCCCGAACGCCATCCGCCAGCGCACGACCGGCTGCTCTCGCACGAGCGTGGCGACCGACCGCAGCAGCACCGGGTAGCGCAGGTCGGTCTCCGGCGCACCCGCCGGCATCGCTCGCCACAGCAGCGCGGCGAGCAGCACCATCAGCCCGGCCGCGAGCCCGAACACGAGCCGCCAGCCGCCGAGCTCCGCGACCACGCCGCTGAGCGTGCGCGCGAGCAGGATGCCGATCAGCAGGCCGCTCATCACGCGCCCGACGACGCGCCCGCGCTCGCCGGGGCCGGCGAGCTCGCTCGCGAACGGCACGAGGATCTGCGCGACGACCGACGCCAGGCCCGCGACCATCAGCCCCGCGGCGAGCACGCCGAACGCGGGCGCGGCCGTGGCGAGCGCCAGCGCGGCGGCGGCGAGGAGGACCATCCGCGTCACGAGCGTGCGGCGCTCGAGCAGGTCGCCGAGCGGCACGATCAGGATCAGGCCGGCGACGTAGCCGAGCTGCGACGCCGTCACGAGCAGCCCAGCGGTGCCGCTGGAGACGTGCATGGAGCGCGCGATCGTGTCCAGCAGCGGCTGCGCGTAGTAGAGGTTGGCGACGGTCGCGCCGCAGGCGACCGCGAACAGCGCGACGACGCGGTTGCTGAGCCGCGTCACTCCGACTTGGCGCGCGTGAGGGCGGTGCTCAGCGTTTCGTCGAGCTGCTTGCGCTCGGCCGGGCTCAGGTGACCGAACAGGAGGTCCATGATCGATTCGCCGAGGGTGTCGGCCTGTGCCAGCAGCGCCCGCCCGGCGTCGGTTGGGCTGACGAGCGAGCGGCGGCGGTCGGTCGGCGAGCGCCGGCGCTCAACGAGGCCGCGGCTCTCCATCTCGTCCAGCACCGGGACGACCTGTGCCGGCGCCAGGCCGCACAGCTGCGCCAGCTCCAGCTGCGACTCGGGCGTGTCGCTGTCCATGACCGCGAGCAGGTTGTACTGGCGCCCGCTCAGCCCGAGAGCGGCCAGCGGGTCCTCGGCGCGCTCGACGACCTCGTTGCCGAGCTTGGCGATCAGCAGCGCCGGGCGGCGCGTGATTCCGGCAGGGATCTCCATTCCGGTTCACAGGATAGACGCAAAGAAGAACGATTCAAGCCTTGAATGATTCTTGACAAGGGTGTACCTTGCCCGAACCATGACCGTTCACGCCATAAATCATTCTCGCCAGCAATCGAAATGGCTCGCGCTGGTGGTCCTCGCGCTCGCCCAGTTCATGGTCGTCCTCGACGTGACGATCGTGAACGTGGCACTGCCGTCGATCCAGGACGCGCTCGGGTTCTCCGCCGACGGCCTGCAGTGGGTCGTCAACGCGTACACGCTGCTGTTCGGCGGCCTGCTGATGCTCGGCGGCCGCATGAGCGACCTGCTGGGCCGCCGGCGCGTCTTCCTCGCGGGCCTAGCGCTGTTCGCGGCGGCTTCACTCGCCGGCGGGTTCGCGGGCTCCGCGGGGCTGCTGATCGCGATGCGCGCCATCCAGGGCATCGGCGCCGCGCTGCTCTCGCCCGCCGCGCTGGCGCTGGTGACGGTCACCTTCCCGGTGGGCCGCGAGCGCAACATCGCGCTCGGCGTGTGGGGCGCGCTGGCCGCCATCGGCGGCACGCTGGGCGTCGTCGCGGGCGGCGTGCTCGTCGACTCGCTCGGGTGGGAGTGGATCTTCTTCGTCAACGTGCCGATCGCGATCGTCGCGCTGATCGCGACGCCGCTCGTGGTGGCCGAGAGCCGGCGCGAGCAGGCGGGCGGCAGCTTCGACATCGCCGGCGCCGTGCTCGGCACCGGCGGCCTGCTGGCGCTCGTCGGCGCCGTGATCCGGATCGAGCCGACGGGCTGGAGCTCCGCCCAGGTGCTCGGCCTGTTCGGGACCGCCGCGATCCTGCTGGCCGCGTTCCTGGTCGCCGAGACGCGCTCGTCGGACCCGCTGGTGCCGCTGCGGCTGTTCCGCTCGCGCGGGCTGACCGCCTCCACCGTCGCGCTGGCGCTCAACGGCGGCGCGTTCCTCGGCATGTTCTTCCTGACCGCGCTGTACCTGCAGCAGGTCCACCACGACAGCGCGCTCGCCGCCGGCGCGCACTTCGTGCCGATGGGGATCGCCGCGATCGCGTCGGCGACGATCGGCGCGCAGCTCGTGACCCGCTACGGGACCCGGGTCGCGTATCTGATCGGCGCCGCGGTCGGCGTCGTGGGCCTGCTGCTGCTCACGCGCGCCGGCGCGCACGCGGGCTACGCCACCGACCTGCTGCCCGGCCTCGTCGTCTTCGGCCTCGGCCTGCCGCTGGTCGGCGTCAGCAACCAGATCGCGGCGGTCGCCGATGTCGAGCCGTCGGACCTCGGCGCCGCGTCCGGGATCGTCACCACCGCGTTCCAGATCGGCGGCGCGCTCGGCCTCGCGATCGTCTCGACCGCCGCCACCACGCGCGTCGGCGACGTGCTGTCCGGCGGCGCCTCGCAGACCGTCGCGCTGTCGGAGGGCTTCCAGCGCGGCCTCTACGTCGCGGCCGGCCTCGCGCTGCTGAACCTCGTCGTCGGCGTCTTCACCGCGCCGCGGATCAAGCCCGACGCGGCCGTCGTCGCCGAGGCGCTGGCGGGCTAGTCTCCCCCTATGGCCATCGTCGAGCAGGCACAGGCGACCATCGCGGTCGAGAACCCCGCCACCGGCGAGATCGTCCGCGAGGTACCGGTCACCGGTGACGTCGCGGCGATGGTGGCGCGCGCCCGGGCGGTCCAGCCCGCCTGGGAGGCGCTCGGCTACGAAGGCCGCGCGCGCGTGCTGCGGCGCGCGCGCCGGTGGCTGCTCGACCACGCCGACGAGGTCGTCGCCACGATCGTGTCCGAGACGGGCAAGACCGAGGAGGACGCGCGGCTGGTCGAGCTCGCCTACGGCGCCAACGCGTTCGGCTTCTGGGCCAAGCGCGCGCCGAAGTACCTGGCCGACGAGAAGGTCCGCACCGGCAACCCGCTCGTGCTCGGGCGCAAGCTGGTCGTGCGGTACCGGCCGGTCGGCGTCGTCGGCGTGATCGGGCCGTGGAACTACCCGCTCGTGAACTCGGTCGGCGACGCCATCCCGGCGCTGGCGGCGGGCAACGCCGTCGTCATCAAGCCGTCCGAGGTGACGCCGCTGACGTCGCTGCTGCTCGAGCGCGGGCTGCTCGAGAGTGGGCTCCCGGAGGGCGTCTACCAGACCGCGGTCGGCGGCCCGGAGGCCGGCGAGGCGCTGATCGACGCCGTCGACATGGTCATGTTCACCGGCTCCACGCGCACCGGCCGCAAGGTGCTGGAGCGCGCGGCCAAGACGCTCACGCCGACGTCCTTGGAGCTCGGCGGCAAGGACCCGATGATCGTGCTCGCCGACGCCGACCTCGAGCGCGCGGCCAACGCGGCGGTCTACTACTCGATGCAGAACGGCGGCCAGACCTGCATCTCGATCGAGCGCGTGTACGTCGAGGCGCCGGTCTACGACGAGTTCGTCGGCAAGGTCGCGGCGAAGGTGTCGGCGCTGCGCCAGGGCCCGCCGAACGGCCCGGGCTCGATCGACGTCGGGGCGGTCACGTTCCCGCCCCAGCTCGACATCGTCGAGCGCCACGTGCAGCAGGCGCGCGACGCCGGAGCGCGCGTGCTCGCGGGCGGCAAGCGGCGCCCCGGCGCCGGCCGCTTCTACGAGCCGACGGTGCTCGCCGACGTCGACCACTCGATGACGGCGATGACCGAGGAGACGTTCGGGCCCACGCTGCCGGTGATGAAGGTCGCCGACGCCGAGGAGGCGATCCGGCTCGCCAACGACTCGCCGTACGGGCTGGGCGCGTCGGTCTTCACCAAGGACATCGCGCGCGGCGAGGCGATCGCGTCGCGGATCGAGGTCGGCGCCGTCTGCATCAACGACGCGCAGCTGAACTACCTCGTGCTCGAGCTGCCGATGGGCGGCTGGAAGGAGTCCGGCCTCGGCGTCCGCCACGGCGCCGGCGGGATCCGCAAGTACACGCGCCCGCAGGCGCTGCTGATCACGCGCATCGCGCTCAAGCGCGAGCCCCACTACTTCCCCTACAGCGCACGCATGACGAAGCTGCTCGACCGCGGGGTGAGGCTGTTCTACGGGCGCCGCGGATGAGGCGGCTCGCGGTCCTGGCCGTGCTCGCGGGCGCGCTCGTCACCGCTGCGCCCGCCGACGCCTCCGTGCTGATCTCCGGCATCCCGAAGCGGCTCGTGTGCGGCGACGAGATCACGCCGGGCATCTGGGCGCAGTCCGGGACCACCGGCAGCCGGCGCGTGAGCATCAAGGCGATCGACCGCCACACCGGCAAGGTCTGGTGGCACCGGACGGCGACGGCGCCGTTCAAGGGCTGGCGCTACTGGCACCTCCCGTCCGGGATGGACGGCCAGTGCGCCCCGACGACGATCGTCTACCGCCTGCACGGCCGCGACTCGACGTTCCGCGTCAGCTTCAAGCCCGAGGCGTGACAAGCGCACTCTCAGCTTCCCGTTAGCGCGCTCTTCAGAGCCGCCGGTTGACTGGGAGGCGTCAAGCGACGAAAGGAGGACGGCGATGATTCGACGCGTCTTCGGCCCGATCGCCATCCTGGCGGTCGTGGGTGCGCTCGCCATCGGCGCCGTGGCGTATGCCGCGAGCGCGGTCACATCGACACCGACGCCAGGTCCGCGGTCGGCTCCGGCGTACGACGCCATGCCCGCCGCGGCACATCACGGCAACTGCCCGAACATGGGCGGTGGCTCATCGGGCTCCGGCTCCGGCTCCAGCTCGAGCGGATCGGGCGAGTCGTCCGCGCCCAGCGTCTGAGCGTCCTCGCCGCCGCGGCCGCCCTGGCGGCCGGCTGCGGCGGCGCGCCCGCTCAGCCCGTGGGGCTCGTCTCGATCGGCGCCGGGCTGCAGGGCGTCGACGGCTCGTCGGCGACGGTCTACGCGTCCGGCCTGCCGAACGCGTCGGCGTTCGCGCTCGACGGCGCCGGGCGGCTGTGGGTCGCCACCTCGGCGGCGTCCGGGCATCGCGCCGACGGCGTCTTCCTGCGTGGAAGGCGGCAAGCCGGTCAAGGTCCTCGCCGCGCGCGAGCCGCTCGGCCTGACGTGGCACGACGGCGAGCTCTACGTCGCGTCCGCGGGCCGCGTCGACGCGTACCGCGACCTGCGCGGCGCGCGCTTCGCCCACCATCGCGTCGTCCTGCGCGAGCCCGCCGGCCACGGCTCCAACGACGGCATCGTCGCGCTGCCGGACGGCCGGCTGGCGATGGGCATCTCCGCGGCGTGCGACCACTGCGCGCCGAAGTCGATGTGGTCGGGCACGATCGTGTCCTTCAAGCCCGACGGCAGCGACGCGCGCGTGTACGCGCACGGCATCCGCGCGCCGTTCGGCCTGGCGCCGGACGGGGACGGGCTGCTGGCCAGCATGAACCAGCGCGACGACCTCGGCGCGCGCACGCCCGGCGACTGGCTCGCCCGCGTGCAGGAGGGCCAGGACTGGCGCTTCCCGGAGTGCTACGGGCAGTGCGCCGGCGCCCCGAAGCCGCTCGCGGTGCTCGACAAGCATGCGGCGGCCGGGGCCGTGGCGCTCGACGGCGGCGCCGCGCTCGTCTCCGAATGGGCGACCGGGCGCGTCCTGCGCGTCGATCTGAAGACCGGCGCCGTCACGCTCTACCTGACCGGCGTGAGCAACCCGCTCCCGCTGGCCCGCGCGCGCGACGGCGCCGTCTTCGTCGGCGACTGGAAGAGCGGCCGCGTCTACCGCGTCGCGCCGTAGCTCCCGACCGGCTCGCGCGAGACGACCGGCGGCTCCTCGCAGCGCTCGCGGATGCCCTCCTGGAAGCGCTGGAACGCGGCGACGCCCGCGAGCGCGAAGTCGCCGAACGCGACGTGCGTGAACGCGGGGCCGTCCTGGAACGTGGCGTAGTGGAAGCCCGGCGGGGCGAGCTCGGCGAGCTCGGCGTAGACGGCGCGCACGAGCGCGGCGTTCTCCTCCTCGCGGCCGGGCTTGACGCGGTAGCGGACGAGCGTGGTGGTCATGACGGGGCTCCTTCCGGGAGCGGTTCGAGCGTGGTGAGACCGCGGCGGCCGGGCAGTGCGAGGCCGATGGCGGCGCCGGCCAGCGACAGCGCCGCGGCGACGCCCATGGCGGCGACGAAGCCGTCGCTGAACAGGGCCGCCGACGCGTAGCCGCCGGCGCCGGTGAAGACGGCGACCGCGACCGCGATGCCGAACACGCCGCCGAGCTCGCGCAGCGTGCTGTTGATCCCCGACGCCTTGCCGATGGCGCTCTCCGGCACCGCGTTGACGGCCGCGTTCTGCGCCGCCGGCAGCGCCATCGAGACGCCGCAGCCGGCGATCATCAGCGCCGGCACGAGCTCGATGTAGTCCATCCCCGGGCCGGCGATCAGCGCGATCCAGGCGAGACCGGCGGCCTGCAGCGCGAGCCCGGCGACGAGGAACGGCCGCTCGCCGAAGCGGTCCACCAGGGCGCCGGCGACCGGCGCCACGAAGAACAGCGTCCCCGTCCACGGCAGCAGGCGCAGGCCGGCGCCGAGCGCGCCGTAGCCGAGCCCGACCTGGAGGAACTGGGCGAGGAAGAAGACGGCGGCGAACAGCGCCGCGAACGTGAGCAGGATGCCGGCGTTGCCGGCCGAGAAGGCGCGCGAGCGGAACAGCGTCAGCGGCAGCATCGGCGTACGCGCCCGCGCCTCCCACCACACGAACGCGCCCAGCAGGGCGAGGCCGCCGGCGAGCGAGAGCACGACCTCGGCGCTGCTCCAGCCCGCGCCGTTGCCGCGCACCAGGCCCCAGACGACGCCGAGCGCCGCGCCGGTGATCAGCGCGAGCCCGCGCAGGTCGAGCGCGCGCTCGCCGCCGAAGCCCTCCGGGATCCGGGCGAGCACGAACGGCACGGTGGCCAGCCCGATCGGCACGTTGATCCAGAAGATCCACTGCCAGGCGACGCCCTGCGCGATCGCGCCGCCGATCACCGGCCCGCTCGCGACCGAGAGCCCGGTCAGGCCCTGCAGCGCGCCCATCGCGGCGCCGCGGCGCTCCGGCGGGAACGCGGCGCCGACGAGCGCGAGGCCGAGCGGCATCACGAACGCCGCGCCCGCGCCCTGCACCGCGCGCGCGGCGATCAGCCACCCCGCGCCGGGGGCCAGCGCGCACGCGGCCGACGCGAGCGAGAACAGGACGAGCCCGAAGGCGAAGCCGCGCCTTCGGCCGAAGCGGTCGCCGAGCGCGGAGGCGGTCATCAGCAGCACCGCGAAGCTGAGGTTGTAGGCGTTGACGGTCCACTCGAGCTCCTCGATGCTCGCGTGCAGGTCGATCCGGATCGTGCTCAACGCCGTGGACACCACCAGCGTGTCCAGGGCGACCATGAAGGAGGCGACCGCCGCGAGGCCGAGGACCCAGCGGCGGGAGGCGTGTGCGTGGGTCATGCTCCGTTAGACCCCGACCGCCGCGCGAATCCGTCGATGAATTCGCGCGTCGAGATCCGTCCAACTTGAGATGACCCCGATCACCGCCGACGAGCGCGGGCTCCTGGCCGCCGCCCAGGCCGGCGACGAGCGCGCCTTCCGCTCGCTCGTCGAGCCCTACCACCGCGCGCTCGACGTCCACTGCTACCGCATGCTCGGCTCGATCCACGACGCCGAGGACGTCGTCCAGGAGACGCTCCTGCGCGCGTGGGGCGCGCTCGACCGCTTCGAGCGCCGCGCCTCGATCCAGACCTGGCTCTACCGGATCGCCACCAACGCGTGCCTGGACGAGCTCGAGCGCCGCCCGCGGCGCCCCGAGCCCGTCGTCGACCCGTACCCGGACGACCGCCTGCCCGCCGAGGACCCGGCGGCCCGCTACGCCCAGCGCGAGGGGATGGAGGTCGCCTTCCTGACGGCGATCCAGCGGCTGCCCGGGCGCCAGCGCGCCGTCCTGATCCTGCGCGACGTGCTCGGCTGGACCGGGGCGGAGGTGGCCGACCTGCTCGACTCGACCGGCGCGGCGGTCAACAGCGCGCTCCAGCGCGCCCGCGCCACGATCGAGCACGAGTCCCGCGCCGTCGCGCCCGGCGCGACGCAGCGCGACCTGCTGCGCCGCTACGTCGACGCGTGGGAGACCGCCGACATCGACGGGCTCGTCGCGCTGCTGCGCGAGGACGCCGTCCTGTCGATGCCGCCCGAGCCCTCGATCCAGGGCGCCGCGGAGATCGGCGCGTTCTTCCGGACGCGGCATCCCGGCGGCCCGCCGTCGGCGACGTGGGCCAACGGCCGCCCGGCCGTGCTCCTGCGCGGCCACCGGCTGCTCGTGCTCGACGTCTCCGACGGCGCGATCGCGACGATCCATGCGTACGCCGATCCGGCGGTCCTCGCGGCGTTCGCGTAGCCCGTATGGTTGCGCGGTGGAACGGGAGCGCGCCGAGCCCGCCGTGGACGCCGCCAGGCCGGCCGAGACCGCGCGTGCCGCGGGCGTCGACCGCAGCTCGGCCCAGGCGATGGTGCGCGACCTCGGGCGCCGGTACGGCAACGCCGCCGTCGCGCGGGCGCTCGCGCCGGGCGTCCAGGGCCGCGTCGAGGCCGTCACCGGCTACGACCTCTCGGGCGCGCGGGTCCGCCACGCCAGCCCGGCCGCGGCGGCCGCGCGCGTCGACGGGCTCGCCGTCGGCAGCGAGGTCCACCTGGCGCCGGGGGTGACGCCCGGCAGCACCCACGGCGAGCACGTGCTCGCGCACGAGCTGGCGCACGTCGTCCAGCAGGGCACGGGCCGCGCGGGCGACTACGGCGCGCTCGAGGCCGAGGCGGACGCCGTCGCCGAGCGCGCCGCCGGCGCGAGCCGGGAGCCGCGGACGCTCGCCCCGCTGCCGGCGCCGCGCGAGCCTTCGCTGCAGCTGTTCGACCCGCGCTACCACCGCACCTCGGTCGTCCAGGGGCTCGACGGCTCCGGCTTCACGCCCGACGAGATCGGCGCGATCTACGCCGCCAACTGGGAGCGCGACCTCTCGCAGGCGCACCCGGCGCTCGGGAACGTGATCCTCGCCTGGAAGACGGCCAAGGTCGCCGCGTACGAGGGCCGGCTCACCGAGGCCGACATCGCCGGCTTCCAGGGCGCGTGCCAGAGCGCGCTCGAGCAGGCGCTGGAGGTCTTCGCGACGACCAAGAGCTTCGACGGGTTCGTCAACGCCACGTCCTACGGCGGCTACGAGTTCTACGAGCACATGGACAACCCGGCGGGGACGCCGCAGGCCGCGCAGATGTCGGTCGTGCTCGCCGGGCGCAACACGAGCGGGCTGCCCGACCACATCTACATCTCCCGCGAGTACATCAAGGAGATGCTGTTCGACGCCGCCGCGCTCTCGCACCCCGACCTGTCGGGGCAGCCGACGTCCGCGGTGGCCGCCGCCTCGGCCGACACGCGCGGCAAGCTCGGCGCCGGCCCGGGCACGCCGACCGCCGGCGGCGCGTCGACCGCCCCGGTCGCCGCCGAGACGTCCGACGAGGTGCAGGCGCAGCATCCGGGCACGCCCGGCGGCGGGACGTCGCTGGCGCCGCAGGCGTACGAGAAGATCGGGCGCGCCTCGCACGCGCTGGAGGACTTCTGGTCGCACTCGAACTTCGTCGAGCGCGCGATCGGCGACCCGGACTTCCAGCTCGGCGGCCTCACGACGGCGACGTTCGGCGAGGACGACAAGACGCACGCGCTGGCGCACAAGGTCCGCGGCCTGGCCGACGAGATCGAGGCCGAGATGCCGCTGATCGACCGCATGGCGAACCGCCGCGACACCGATCCCGGCCCGGGCGAGGTGCACGCCGGCGACGAGGCCCCGGTCAAGCACGAGGACGACGCGACCGACCTGCTGGGCGGGATCGGGCAGCTCCCGTCCGTGCTCGGCGGCCTGCCGAGCGGCATCCTGCACAGCTTCGAGCGCGGCTACGACCGCGGCAACAAGGCGGGCGGCGGCGGCGTCGCCGGCTTCGCGCTCGGCCTCCTGAGCGGCGCCGAGGGCGCCGTCGTCGGCACCGTCACCAGCATCGCGGGCAGCAGGCTCGGCGTCTACGCGCTGCGCCAGCTCGCCGAGCACCTCGACGAGGGCACCCAGAAGAAGCAGGAGGCGACGGGCGACTTCCAGGCCCACGGCCTGCTCGCGAAGGACCAGCCGGGCCACGAGGACGACGTCTACGGCAAGCTCAAGACCGCCAAGTTCGAGCTCGCGCACGCGCTCTCGGTCGCCGCCGACGAGCGCGTCACCGCGAAGATGAAGGCCGTCGTCGACGCGACCGACGCCGCCGAGGCCAACTCGCGCCTGCAGGAGATCTACGACGTGCTCGACGCGCTGATCTCCGACGCGCTCCCGGGCCATCCGCTGTGGGACATCGTGCTCGCGCACCGCGCCGACGCCGAGAAGGCGCTCAACGACTACCTCGCCTCCAAGCCCGGCGCGGGCGACCTCGCGCCGAGCACGCCGCCGACCGCGGTCCCCGTCTAGGCCGCGAGCGCCGGGGCCCAGCCCTGGTCGGTCAGCTCGCGCCGCAGCTTGCGGCGCGCGCGGTGCTGGAGCGCGTGCACGGCGTCGACCGAGCGGCCGAGCTGGTCGGCGACCTCGTTCGGCGTCATCCCCGCCACCAGGCGCAGGAGCATGACCTGGCGCTGGTCGGCGGGCAGCGCGGCGAGCGCCGCGCGCAGGTCGGCGAGCCGCTCGCGCCCGGGCTGCTCGGCCTCGTCGGTGACGGCGTAGACCTCGGCGCGCGGGACCGAGCGCTGCGCGCGCAGGTGGTCGAGCGCAGCGTTCCGCGCAACGCGCAGCAGCCATGCCGAGAACGGCGTGGCGCCCGCCTGGTATCGGGTGAGCGCGCGCGGCAGCCTCGAGAACACCTCACTGGTGATGTCCTCCGCGTCGTGCTCGTCGCGCACGATCGCCAGCACGTAGCCGTACACGTTGTCCGCGTAGAGCAGGTAGAGCAACCGGAGCGCGTCGTCATCCCCTTCGCGCGCTCGCGCCGCCGCAGCGGGGACCAGACCTTCTGCGGCGGGCGGATGGCTGAGTTGACGGCGGCGCCGGTATCCCGACCGGGCCGCCGTCGCCTCAAGACGATCCGCCGCACGGCGAACCGCCACCTGTCCCATTCCCTGAGAGATAGGCACTCCTGCCCCTTGTCCGATCCCCCGCCATCCTTGACGGGGGGAGGCAGAGCGTCCCACTCGCGGGACGCCGGGTGAAGTCGGACATCTGTCCAGACGCCGCCGGAAAACTGTCAATCCTGCGAACACGCCGTTTGCCAGGCGCGCTCGGCGATCTCGGGGACTCCATGCTCCAGTTTGTCGAAGAACGGATCGTCCGTCGTGCCCGCCAGCCGGCGCTTGTATGAGCCTTCGAGGAAGACGGCGGACTTCCACAGCGCCAGCGTCGTGTACCAGCGCAGGTCCGACATCGAGCGGCCACTGCGCTCCTCGTAGCGGGCGACGAGCTCCGCGCGGGTCGGGAACCCGGGTCCGCGGGTGGCCGGCGAGAGGCCGACGATCGAGCCCTCCGGGTCGCCGCGCTGGCCCCAGGTGGCGACGAGGTAGCCGACGTCGGCGAGCGGATCGCCGATCGTCGCCAGCTCCCAGTCGAAGATCGCGACGAGCCGGTCGGCGGCGAACATCGTGTTGCCGAGCCGGTAGTCGCCGTGCACGATCGTCGCGGGGCCCGACTCGGGCCGGTGCGCCGCGAGCCATTCGGTGACCTTGTCGAGCACGGGCAGCTCGCGGGTGCGGTTGTGCTCCCACAGGCCCGGCGAAGCGGCGCAGCTGGCGCTCGAGGTAGCCGGTCGGCTTGCCGTAGCCCTCCAGCCCGCACGCGCGCCAGTCGGCCTCGTGGACCTCGACGAGCGCGTCGATCAGATCGGCGCCGATCCTCTGGCCGTCGGCGCCGGCCGGCGCCGTGGTCGTGATCACGTCGCCCTCGACGCGCTCCATCACGTAGAACGGCGCGCCGATCACGGCCTCGTCGTCGCACGTCGCGAGCACGCGCGGGACGCGCACGGCCGTGTCCTGCACGGCGTGTAGGAGGAACGCCTCGCGCAGCACGTCGTGGGCGGACGGCGGGAGCGGCGGCCGCGGCGGCCGGCGCAGGACGAGCTCGCCGCGCACGAGGTAGGTGACGTTCGAGTGGCCGTCGCCGAGGGGCTCCGCGTCGAGCGGCCCGGAGCCCAGCCCGTGCGCGTCCAGGAACGCCTCCAGCGGGCGCCGCACCAGCAGCGGCGGCAGTTCGAGCGCGGCCGCCTCTTCGGGGGTGTCAACGATGGCCGTCACGGGCAGGATCGTAAGGTGATGAGCACAACTCGCGCCCTTTTCGCGCGTTTGTGTTGATGCGGACCGGCTATCCCCCTTTACAGCGCCGCTCCGCGCTCCACCCTCTCTCATGCGACGAATCCTCCCCATCTTGACGCTGCTCGCCGCGCTGGCCCTGCCATCCGCCGCGAGCGCCTCCTCCAGCCAGGTCGTGACCTTCGAGGCGCCGCGCGAGCTGCTCAGCGCCGCCACGCGCGAGCAGTCGCTCGACCGGATCACGTCCCTCGGCGTCACGCACATCCGTCAGCTCGTGTACTGGCGCGACTACGCGCCGGCGCCCGACAGCCGCACGAAGCCCGACTTCGACGCGAGCGACCCGAACGCGTATCCCGACGGCACGTGGGGCAACCTCGACGCGCTCGTGGCCGCCGCGAAGGCGCACGGCGTGAGCGTCACGCTCACGCTCACCGGGCCGGTGCCGAAGTGGGCGACGCGCGACAAGAAGGACGACCTGACGTACCCGGACGCCAAGGAGTTCGGCGCGTTCGCGACCGCCGTCGGGCGCCGCTACGGCGACGCGATCTCGACCTGGTCGGCGTGGAACGAGCCCAACCAGCCGCAGTTCCTCAAGCCGCAGTACGTCAAGGGCAAGCCGGAGTCGCCGAAGCTCTACCGCAAGCTGTACCAGGCCGCCTACGCGGGCCTGCGCGCGACGCCCGCCAACGCCAAGGACACGATCCTGATCGGCGAGACGTCGCCGCGCGGCAACGCGCACGTCGTGCGCCCGCTCGCGTTCCTGCGCGGGATGCTGTGCCTCAACGCCAACTGGCACAAGGCGAAGTCGTGCGGCGAACTGCAGGCCGGCGGCTACGCGCACCACGCGTACACGACCAGCGCCGGCCCGCGCTTCAAGCCGCCGTCGCCCGACGACGTGACGATCGGCGTGCTGCCGCGCCTCGTGACGGCGCTCAACAAGGCCGCCGCCGCGGGCGCGCTCCCGCACGGCCTGCCGATCCACCTGACCGAGTTCGGGATCCAGAGCACGCCGGACAAGATCTCGGGCGTATCGCTCTCCAAGCAGGCCGCCTACCTCGCGATCGCCGAGCACATCGCGTACGTCAACCCGCGCGTCGTCGCGTTCTCGCAGTACCTGCTCTCCGACGACCCGCCCAGCGCGTCGGGCTACCGCTACAGCGGGTTCGAGAGCGGGCTCGTCAGCTCCGACGGCAAGGAGAAGCCCGCCTACGAGGGCTTCCGGCTGCCGCTGGCGGCGGAGTCCTACGGCGCCTCGGACGTGCTGTGGGGCCTCGTGCGGCCGCTGCGCGGGCACACGAAGGTCACGCTGCTGCGCAAGCCCAAGGGCAAGGCGTGGCGCGAGCTGCAGACGATCGACACGACCGCCACGGGCGTCTACGCACTCAAGACCGTCCATCACAGCGGCCAGCTCTACCGCGTCCGCTGGACCGCTCCGGACGGCAAGACCTACACCGGTCCTCCGGTCGGCGCCTATTAGGGTCCAGACCCGGTGCGCCCGGGCTGCGTGGAATCCGATCCCTTCCGTGTCAAGGCGATCGGAGAACGATGCACAAGCGATGGACACGATGGGGCCTGTTGGGCCAGGAGGTATGCGACGGCGCCGGCGTGCCGGTCGGTCTCGTCGTGGACACGTACCCGTTCGACGGCGGTGAGATCGAGCTCGTCGTGGTGCGCCTCGACGGACCGTTCGGCGGGCGCCGCATGCTGCCGATGAACGAGCTGTGGTTCGACGGCTTCGGGCTGCGGACCGCGTTCTCGACCTGGCAGGTCGAGGACTCCCCGGAGCTGAGCACGGGCCGCCACGCGGTCGAGGATCCGGAGCGGGCGAAGAGCTTCTGGCGCTTCGAGGAGCCCGCCACACTCGCCAACGCCGCGTAACCTGATGCGGCGATGGCGCCGCAACTCTGGCTGCTCCGGCACGGCGAGGCCGTGCCGCACGACTCCAAACCTGACGACGAGCGCGAGCTCACCCCGCGCGGGCGCCGCCAGTCGGAGCTCGCGGGCGTCGCGTTCGCGCGACTCGGGCTCGAGTTCGCCGCCTGCTACTCGAGCCCGAAGGTGCGCGCGCTCGAGACCGCGCAGCTCGCCTGCCAGTCGCTGAACGTCGAGCCGGTGGTCGCGCAGTCGATCGCCGGGCGCTTCGACCGCGAGGACGCGCTCGAGCTGCTGTACGCGCACGGCGACGAGGACCGAGTGCTCGTGATCGGCCACGAGCCCACGTTCTCGCAGGTCGTGTACGACTTCACCGGCGGGCGGATCGACTTCAAGAAGGGCGGGATCGCGGGGCTGCGCGTCGCGCGCACCGGGGGCGAGCTGCTCGTGCTCCTGCGCCCGCGCGAGATCGAGGCGCTCGCCGCCTAGGCGAGCGCGGCCAGGATCACCGCGAGCGCCACCTCGGCGCGCGGCAGCAGCGACGCCTCGAGCACGAACTCCTCGGGGTTGTGCGCCTTCCCGCCGCGCGGGCCGAGCCCGTCGACCGTGACGGGGATGGTCGCGGCGAAGTGGCTCGCGTCGCTCGCCCCGCCGCGCGCGGCGGGCCGCACCGGGCGGGCGAGCCCTTCCGACGCGCGCTCGAGCAGCGACCGCGTCGCGTCCTCGGAATGCATCCCCGGCCACCGGCGGATCAGCTCGGCCTCCAGGCGCACGCCGGCGACCTCGGCCGGCACGCGCTCCAGCACCGCCGCGATCGCGTCGAGGTCGTCGGCGCGCAGGTCGCAGAACAGCTCCCCGGTCCCGGGCACGACGTTGAACGCGTCGCCGGAGCGCAGGATCGTCGGCACCGCGGTCAGGTGCGCAGGCCCGTGCGGGTCGTGCGCGCCCGCGACGGCCTGCGCGGCGGCGGCGAGCGCCAGCAGCGCGTTGCGGCCGCGGTCCGGGGCCGAGCCCGAGTGGGCGGAGCGGCCGTGCGCCTCGACGCGGATCGTGCCGGCCGCCTTGCGGCGCACGACGACGGCCTCGTCGCCCTGCCTGAGCTCGCCCGCCTCGAAGCACAGGCACGCGTCGAAGCCGGCGAAGCGCGCGACGTGGGAGAACGGCTGCGTCCGCCACTCCTCGTCGTTGACGAGCAGCAGCACCAGCTCGGCGTAGGCCTCGGGCCGGCGCGCGAGCGCGCGCATCGCGCCGATCGCGATCACGTCGCCGCCCTTCATGTCGATCGAGCCGGAGCCGACCAGCTGCTCGCCCAGGCGCGCTAGCGGCTTGTGCTGGTCGTGCTGCACGACGGTGTCGAGGTGGCCGAGCAGGAGCGCCCGCCGCGTGCCGGTGCCGCGCAGGCGCGCGAGCATGTCCTGCGCGTGGCCGGCCGAGGAGCACGGGATCCGCTCGATCTCGGCCTCGTCGGGCAGCAGCACCGCGCAGACCGAGACGCACTCCTCGGCGCCGTGGGCGTCGCCCGACGGCGACGAGATGCCCACGAGCGCCTCCAGCTCACGCGGGATGCGGTGGGCGATCTCGGCGGCGGCCTCGGCGATCCAGGCGTCCATGATGCGGCCGCAGGCTAACGTCTTCAGCGTGCCTGAGCTGCCTGAGATGGAGATCGTCGCCCGCCGTCTGGCCGGCGTGCTCCCCGGGCAGGCGATCGAGTCGGTCGCGACGCCCGGCATCAACGTGCTGAAGACGTTCGATCCGCCGTTGAGCGCGCTTGAGGGCGCCACGATCGCCGACGTGCGCCGGCGCGGGAAGCTGCTGCTGCTGGAGGCGTCGACCGAGTCGCACGGGCCGCTCACGCTGCTGATGCACCTGATGTCCGCGGGGCGGCTGCAGCTGCAGCCCAAGCGCGGCTCGCTGCGCGACAGGACCTCGCGCGTGCTGATCCGGCTGCCGGAGGACCACGAGCTCAAGCTGCGCGAGTTCGGCAGCAAGCAGGCGGCGTGGATCAAGCTGCTCACGCTCGACGGGCTGGAGGCGGAGGAGTCGCTGCGCACGCTCGGCCCGGAGGCGTGGCCCGACCCGCCGGAGCTCGGCCCGCTGCTCGCCTTCCCGCGCCCGCTGCACTCGCTCCTGCGCGACCAGCAGGTGATCACCGGGATCGGCCGCACGTGGGTCGACGAGATCCTGCACGCCGCCAAGCTGTCGCCGTTCAAGCGCGGCGACGACCTCAACGAGCGCGAGGCGAAGGCGCTGCGCGAGGCGATGCGCTCCGAGCTCGAGCGCGTGCTCGACGTCTACGAGGCGAAGGTCGCGCTCCCGCTGCCGGAGAAGTTCCCGAAGCCGACGCGCGTGCACGCCCACCAGGGCGAGCCGTGCCCGCGCTGCGAGACGATCCTCGAGGCCGTGTTCTACGAGGACTACGTGATGACCTATTGCCCGCACTGCCAGACCGAGGGCCGGATCCTCAAGGACCGCCGGCTCTCACGCCTGTTGAAGTAGCCGGCACAGCGCCTCGCCGTCCTTCGTGTTGTGCGAGCCGCCGAGCCGCTCGGCGCGTTGCGCGTCGCCGGCGCGGATCGCGTCGGCCAGCTCGGCGTGGATCTCCGCGATCTCGTCGAGCTGGTAGCCGACCGTCGCCGTCAGGTTGAGGTAGAGCCGGGTCTGCACGTGCAGCAGCTGGAAGTGGTCGCGCAGGCGCGCGTGCCCGGCGAGCTCGACGACGGCCACGTGGAAGTCGAAGTCCGCGGCCTTCACCGCCGCGGTGTCGCCGTCCGCCGCCGCCGCCCGCATGCGCGCGATGGCGGCGTCCACAGCCGCCGTGCCGGCGACGGATGCGCGCTCCGCGGCGAGCCGGCACGCCATCGCCTCCAGCGCGTTGCGGAGGGTGTAGATCTCGTAGACGTCGCGCGCCTGCGGCTCGGCGACGTGCGTGCTCTTGAACTGGTTCTGCCGCAGCAGGCCTTCGAACGTCAGGGTCTGCAGCGCGCTGCGGAGCGTGTGGCGGCTGACGCCGAGCTCCGCGGCCAGGTCGGCCTCGACGATCCGCTCGCCCGGCGCGAGCACGCCGGACAGGATCTGCTCGCGGACGTGGTCGGCGACCTGGGTGGGAAGCGTCCGGGTCAGCACGCCCGCAGCACCTCGCGGTGACGCGACAGGATCGTCTCGAAGGCGGAGACGAAGCCGGCGCACAGCTCGTCCGTGACCGGAAGGCTGAGGGCGATCATGCCGCGGGCGGCGATCCAGTGGCCGGAGTCGAGCAGCTCGAAGAACAGCAGCCGCTTCACAGGCTCGCGGCTGTGGACGGTCATGAGCGAGCCGCGCCCGGACACGTGGACCGGGACGTCGAGGTCCACCGCCACGCGGTCGAGGTCGGCGCGGAGCCGGTCCCCGCGCTCGTTCAGCGCGGTGAGCGCCTCGTCGGTGAGCACGCGGCCCAGGCCGGCGATCCCGGCGCTCATCGAGAGGACGTTGTTGTTGAACGTGCCGGCATGGAACAGCGAGCCGGGACGGGTGGGGTCGTAGGCCGACATGAGCTCGCGGCGGCCGCCGA
Source organism: uncultured Solirubrobacteraceae bacterium (assembly GCA_963736505.1). Lineage (GTDB taxonomy): Bacteria > Actinomycetota > Thermoleophilia > Solirubrobacterales > Solirubrobacteraceae > Solirubrobacter. The sequence continues at coordinate 105,385 of CAVTOZ010000006.1, read as the reverse complement.
ACGCGCCGAACGACATCCCGCCCGCGAGGTACTTGCCGACCGTCATCAGGTCAGGCGCGATCCCCTCGAGCCCACCGACGCCCTGAGGGCCGAGCCGGGACGTCATGATCTCGTCGAAGATCAGCACCGCGCCGGTCGCCGTCGCCTCCTCGCGCAGCATGCGCAGGAACGCCCCCGAGGCCGGGATGCACCCGCCGGAGCCGAGCATCGGCTCGACGAGGATCGCGCCGAGCGTCTCCGCATGCGCCCGGATCAGCGCCCTCGTCGCCTCGACCTCGTCGTAGTCGCCGAGCACGAACGCGTGCGGGACGGTGACCGGGCTCGGCTCGCCGCTCCCGAACGCGAGCACGCCGCCGTGGTATCCCCCCTTGAAGGCCAGGACCTCGCGCCGGCCCGTGTGGTGGAGCGCGAGCGCCAGCGCCATCAGGTTCGCCTCGGTGCCCGAGTTGGTGAAGCGGACGCGCTCCATCGCCGGGAACCGCCGGCACAGCAGCTCGGCGAACCGATGCTCGAGGTCGTTCGTGCCGCCGTAGCTGATGCCGCCGTCGAGCGCCTCGCGGACCGCGTCGAGGATCACCGGGTGCGAGTGGCCGTAGAGCCCCGCCGTGTACTCGCCGAGGAGATCCACGTAGCGGTCGCCGTCCAGCGACCACAGCTGGGCGCCTTCTCCGCGCGCGAACGCGAGCGGGAACGGATCGAAGTGCAGGACGCTGCGTGTGTTGCCGCCCGGGAGCACCTCCGCCGCCCGCGCGGCGCGCCGCTCGCTCTCGGGGTTGCGCGCCGTGTAGCGGGCGATCGAGTCCGCCAGGACCGAATCGATCATGACGCGGCGTAGAGCTCGGCGAGCGTGGCCATGTCCGGCACGCGCGCGGTGACGATCGACGCGTCGTGACCGGAGTCCTCGCGGTCGACCCAGACCCTGCGCAGCCCGAGCGCGCGGGCCGGGACCATGTCGTGCCACCAGCTGACGGCGGCATGGACCCAATTGCGCCGGTCGACGCCGGTGACCGCCTCGAAGCGCTCGAAGTGGCCGAGCGCCGGCTTGTAGCTGCGCACCGCCTCGGCGGTCACGACCACGTCGGGCTCGACGCCGAGCGCCGGCCTGGTCTGCGCGAACAGGTCCTCGTCGCAGTTGGTCAGGATGCCGAGCTTCCAGCCGTGGCGGCGCAGCGCCTCGAGCGCCGGCACCGTGTCGGGAAAGGCGCCGATGGTGTGCCAGCTCGCGACCAGCGCCCCGAGGTCCGGGAGCGCGATGCCGGCGCGCTGTGCCGCCCTCGCGGTGCTCTCACGCAGCACGGACTTGTACGACGCGGTCGACAGCTCGCGCTCGACCTCGGGCTCGACGGCATGGAACGCGTCCACCAACGCCTCGATGCGCCCGCCGGCGGCGGGCTCGAGGATGCGCCGGAACGCGGTCTGCCAGTCCAGCAGCGTGCCGTAGCAGTCGAACGTCATCCAGCGCTCTTGATCCGTGCCCACCCGAGCCTCGTCGGTCGACAGTGCAATTGTCGACAATCAATCACGAGCGACACCCCCGCGTCAAGCACGAGGGGACCTAGACGCCGGTGATCGTCCAGTTCCAGCTGAAGCTCGAGTTGCCGGACGTCTCGCCGCCCGTGAAGGTGATCGGCCCCGTCGGCGACGGCCGTGCGATCGGCGGCCCGGTCTTGACGAGCGGGATGGCGAGCGGCACGACGAACGGCGGTTCCGGGGTGCGGTCGCCGGTGCAGTTGTCCTCGCTCAGCGTCATGTCGTTCAGGCCCGAACTGAGCGTGAACTGGTAGGTCTGCGGCGTCCCGGCGTTGAGCGTGAAGACCGGCGTGGACGGTCCGTTGGCGGCGATCAGGTCGGCGGCGCTGATGTCGCCGTTCCCGTGGATCTCGCATGTGCCGGTGATCTCGTCGCCGATCGTGCCGCTCACCGTCACGTGCGCGGAGGCGGTCTTGATCGTCCACCCCTGCACGCCCATGCCGAGCCCGAACGGCGACACGTACGGCTGGCCCGTCATGCTCCCGGTCCAGTCGATCCGCACGGCGTTCCCGATCGAGCAGGCGACCGCGCACACCTGGCTGCCGCTGAACGTCGCCGACAGCGGCAGCTGGCAGACGTCCTGCGCCGCGCGCGCCTGCGTGCCGCCGCCCCCAGGGCATTTCGGGACGTGGTAGGTGATCGTCAGGTCGCCTGTGTCGGTGAGGTTGTGCATCTTCTCCAGCATCCCGAGCACCGTCTTGGTGATCGGGCCGAAGAGCGACTTGCCGCCGCTCTTGAGGATCCCGATCAGCATCGCCGGGTCGAGCGCCTTGTCGGTCTGCAGCTCCGCCGTCGCCGACGCCTGGTGGCTGCGCTGCTCGAACATGTCGGGCGCGAAGCTCCACGGCGGCTGCGACTGGATCCGCGCGTAGAAGACGTGGGCCGCCAGGTCCGGGGCGGCGCGCTGCAGCAGGCCGATCCGCGAGCCGAACGCGAACCACTTCGTCTTCTGGTTCTCGTACACCGCGTCGGACGGGTCGGCGTGCAGGGTCCACTGCACGCGGAACTTGTCCAGGTCGGCCGCGAGGTCGTTGGCGTCGTAGGGGATCGGGAAGCCGAGCTCCTTCGCGCAGTCCTTGACCGCCTGCGCGGGGGCCAGGAAGTCGTGGCCGTTCTTGAGCGCGTCCTTGACCTTCTGCTCCTCCCCGGGATTGAGGCCGGCGGTGGCCACGAACGTGCCGTAGCCGAGCGCGGTCTGGTTCTGCGCCTGCTCGGGCTTCTCCACCGACCCCGGATTGACGTCCACGTAGAAGCGGACGCCTTCGTAGATCTCGGCCAGCCGCTCGACCTGCATCATCAGCGACAACAGCTGCAGCAGCGGGCCGGCCTGCTTCTTCGCGTTGGCGAAGTTGTCGGTCGGGTCCATCCCGAGGTAGACCAGCGCGCCCGCCGCGTACTTGCCGCCCTGCTTGGTCACCTGCTCGAGGTTCTGCTTGAGCAGGAACTTGATCACGTCGGCGGCGGGGCCGGTGGCGCCGTAGTACTTCAGCGCGGTCGTCAGCCACTCGTCGATCACGTCCGAGCAGCCCCCGACACCGGAGCTCGCCACGGCCTTGCGCTTGCGCTGCTCGACGATGATCGCTCCCTTCGGCACGCGCATCAGCGCGCTGGTGAAGAGCTGCAGCTCGAGCATGCCGAGCCCGTAGGAGGACGGGGCGTAGCTCGCCGCGCCGATGTCGATCCCGCGGCGCTGCGCAAGGGCCGCCAGCATCACGATCGGGAAGATCATCGGCGAGCTGGGATGTGCGTGCGCGGCGAGCAGCCACTTCTGCAGGCGCCCGCGCAGCCAGACCCCCGGGTCCGTGCCGGCGGGCACGAGGTGCAGCTTGCCCCAGAGCACGCCGAGGTCGGCGAGCGTGAGGTGCTGGGTCGGCGCCCCCTCGAGGTCGATCGCGTCGTTGAGCGCCTCGCGCGGGGACATGGTCACGCCCGTGGCGGGCGCCGTGGCGCGCCGGACGACGTGCCGTCCTTCCTGGATCGTCACGCCCGTGAGCGCCAGCGCCCGCTCGGCCGCCCGCTGCCCGGCGAGCGGGTCGTCGCCGGTCAGCTGCGACACCAGCGCCGGTACGGAGGTCGCCGCGCGCGCCGAGGCCGGAGCCAGGGCGAGGATGACGAGCCCAACGAACGCCGACACACGCAGCGTTGTCATCGAGCGAACGTATTTCGTCCTCTATGAGACGCGGCTTAACCCGGAGCAAAGGTCCTTGGCGTTGTCGTCAGGCGCGTGACGCCCAGGATCGGCGCGCGCGGGCGGCGGGTCTCGAGTGTGCTTCGATTCGGAACGGGTCTGCCGCTTGTCCAAGCGTCAGCGTCGCAGGGGCGATGGGCAGCGGCTCCATTTCGGTGATCCGCTCTCAGGGGAGGGTTCATGTCGCATCGTCCGAGCTCACGACCGTGGAGGTCGTGGCTCTTCCTGCTCGGCCTCGTCGCCGTCGGCGCTTTCGGAGCGCCCAGCGCCGGCGCCGCCACGACGCCGCACAAGTGCGATTCGCGCGTCAACGACACGGCGAAGAAGCTGCTGCCGTGTATCCAGACGGCCGATCTCTGGCAGCACATGATGGACTTCCAGGCGATCGCCGACGCCAACCCCGGTCCTGACGGGCATCCGTCGCGCAACTCAGGCGAGCCTGGGTACCTGGCCTCCGTCCGCTACGTCGCCAAGAAGATGCAGCAGGCCGGGTACAAGACCACGCTCCAGACGTACAAGTTCCCCTACAGCTCGTTCGTCGGCACGCCGACGCTCAGCGAGACCGCGCCGACACCGCAGGACTTCACGATCGGCAGCACGTGGAACGCCGCCACCAGCAACGGGACCGCCGACGCCGACATCGTGCCCGCCGGCGGCATCATCCTGCCGCCGAGCCCGACCCCCAGCTCCGCGAGCGGCTGCACGGCCGCCGACTTCGCGGGCTTCCCCGCCGGCAAGATCGCGCTGATCCAGCGCGGTACGTGCAACTTCGGCGTCAAGGCGATCAACGCCCAGAACGCGGGCGCGGGGGGCGTGCTGATCTTCAACGAGGGTCAGCCCGGCCGCACCGGCCTCGTCGGCGGCGGTGCCCTCGTCGACGCGGACGGCAACCCGGTCAACCCGACGATCCCGGTCGGGTTCGTCACCTTCGACACCGGCTCGCAGCTCTACCAGGACTTCAAGGACGGCAAGGCGCCGCACGCGAAGATGGAGGTCCACTCGATCGTCGATCCCAACCGCGACGACTACAACCTGATCGCGGAGTCCAAGGGCGGCGATCCGAATCACGTCGTCGTGGTCGACGCGCATCTCGACGCCATCTTCGGCGCCGGAATGCTCGACAATGCCTCCGGCTCGGCGACGATCCTCGACATCGCGGAGCAGATGCGGAAGGTGAATCCGCGCAACAAGCTGCGGTTCATCTGGTTCGGCGGTGAGGAGCTCGGGCTGCTCGGCTCGTCGTACTACGTCAACACCCTCCCGAAGGACCAGCTGGCCAAGATCGGCTATGACCTCGACGCGGACGTCACCGCGACGAAGAACGGCGACTGGGCGGTCCTCGACCCGGCGGCCGCCAACCTCTTCGGGGGCAATCCGCCGGCGTTCCCCGGCAACGTGTACGCGCCGTCGCTGGTCGCTCGCGACCAGGCCGTCGACTACCTGGACTCGATCTTCAAGAACCACATCTTCTTCTCGCCGGTCGGCACCGACGCGTTCAACTTCAACGTCGCGGGCATTCCGGCCAGCGGTGTGTTGACGGGTCAGGACTGCTGCAAGACCCAGCAGGAGGTGAACCTGTTCGGCGGCTTCACCGGCAACTTCGAGGGCAACGTCCCCGGCATCGACGGCGGGTGCGTCGACAACCCGTTCCGCTGGTGCGACAACCTCAGCAACAACGACCCGGGCGTCCTGACGTTCATGTCGCGCGCGTTCGGCAACCAGGTCATCCACATGGCGTTCGCCAAGGACCTTTCGTCGCCCATCGATACGTCGCCGCCCAAGGGGCAGAAGATGCTCGGCAGGGCGCAGATGCGCGGGCTCGTGGCCAAGTAGGGCGCTCGATCTTGGCGCCGGGCACGACCGTGCCCGGCGCCACCTGCGCCTACCCAGCCCTCAGGGGTTCGCCCGCGCGAGGGCGAACTCGACGTCGGTGGCCGCGACGGTCGTGCCCGCGGCGACGATCCGGCCGGCGGCGTCGAGCGCCACGTCCTTGCCCTGGTCGTGCTTGCCATGGAAGTCGATGGCGAGGCGGCCGTCGCCGTCGAAGCTCGTGTCGAGCGTGCCGTCCGGGCGAAAGCGCACGAGCCCCATGTCGTCGCCCGCCGTGCCCACCACGACGCTGCGGCCCTGGCCGTCGACGACGACGCGCTCGCCGAAGTCGTCGTGGCCGGCGACGTCGGTGGTCGCGACGCCCCGGTCGCCGAACGCCGCGTCCAGCGCGCCCGCGGACGTGAAGCGGGCGAGCGCGAAGTCGTCGTTGCCCCCCGGCCTGAACGCGAAGCCGGAGATCATGATCTGGCCGGCCGGCGTCGGCGCGACGCCGTGGGCCCCGTCGCCGAAGTTGACGGTCGTGATCCCGCTGCTGAACGCGGGGTCGGGCGTCCCGTCGGGCAGGTAGCGGGCCAGCGCGACGCGCTCGCCGGCGCTGCCCGCGGCGACGATCTTCCCGTCGGGCTGGAGCGCGAGCGCGCGGATGTCGTCCGAGCGCGTGCCGAAGTCGGTGGTGACGATCCCGTCGCCGCCGCCGAAGCTCGCGTCGGGGGTGCCGTCGGCGTTGTAGCGGACGAGCGCGAAGTCGCCGTCGGCCAGGACTCCATGCGCGGCGAAGCCGCCGGCCAGGATCTTGCCGTCGGGCTGCACGAGGACCGCGTTGGCCTGGCCGGCGTCGAGGATCGGCGTCCGGACCTTGCCGCCGGGGCCGAAGCCGGGATCGAGCGTTCCGTCGGCGCGGTAGCGGGCGAGCGCGAACTCGAGCTTCGTGAAGCCCGCGACGTCGGTCACGCCGGCGGCGCACCCCCGTCGGGCAGCGCCGCCACGTCGTTGGCGACGTCGTCGTCGCCGCCGAAGTCCGTCGCGACGACGCCGCCCGGCCCGAAGCCCGCGTCGAGGTTGCCCGACGCGTCGTGGCGGGTGAGCGCGAAGTCACGTCCGCTGGGCGTCCCGCGCGAGCCGGCGGTGACGATGCCGCCGTCAGGCTCGATCGCGACCGCCGCGCCGTCGGCGTCGCCGACGGACGCGGAGACCCGGCCGTCGGCGCCGAACGTGTGGTCCAGACCGGCGGGCGCAGGCGCGGGCGCGGGCTGCGGCGTGGCGGACGCGACGGGGGCCGGGGCCGGCGAGCTCGCAGGCGGCGTGGGCGCCCCGTCGTCGTCGAGGATCGTGACCGTCGCCTTCCCGTCCGCGCCGAGCTTGGCGCAGCGCGCGTGCCCGAGCGACACGGTGAACGTCTCGGCCGGCTCGGGCTGGGCGTCCTCGCGCAGCGGGACCTCGACGAGCCGCGGCGTGTCGTCGCCGTCGCCGAAGCGGACGGTCGTGCTGGTGGTGCGGAAGTCGGCACCCGCGCCCGCGCTCCCTGAGCGCGTGCTCAGCGTGACGCTCGCCGCGCCGCGCGATCCGCGCGATCGCGTCACGAGGATCAGGGGGTCGCCGTCGGACTCGCTGGCCGTGTAGTCCGGCGCGCTGAGCTCGAGCGTCCCCGCGTTGCGCGGCGTCCCTTTGGGGCAGCGCGCGGCGTGGGGCGCGGTCGCCGCCGGCTCCTTGAACCTCGGCATGCCGCGCGGGGTCAGGCCACGGGCCGTCAGCAGCGCGGGATCGCGCTCCTGCGGGTCGCGGATGTAGGACTGCGCGGCGGACTCGGCTCCCCGGTCGTTGACCGCCTCGGCCTCGAGGCTACATGGACGGCGAACAGCTCGCCCGTGCGCACGGAGGCCAGCGGGACCTTCACGGTGGCGGGACGGTCCAGGGTCATCCGCGCGTTGGAGAACGTGCGGGGTGAACAGGAGCGAAACGGCGATGAGGGCCAGCGCGACGCGCACTTGGGGACCTCCAGGTCGGCGGGATACGCCCCCTGCGGAGTAGTGCGTGCCGTCATCGCTCGAGAACACGTCGCCTTCGGCGTGGTCCCACACGTCGGCGTCGCCGGCGGCCGCGTCGGAGTTCGCGGGCTGGGTGCCCGCCGGCAAGCTGCGGCTCACCCGCAGCGAGCCGGTCGCGACCCGGCTCGGGGACGGCCGCGTGCTCTTGACGGGCGGGCAGGCGCCGGTGCCGATCGTGGCGGCGACCGAGCTCTATGACCCGGCGGCCAACGCCTGGACACCGGCGGCGCCGATGACGGACGCACGGCTGTGGGCGACCGCGGTCACGCTCGCGGATGGACGCGCGCTGGTCGCCGGCGGTGTCCAAGACGAGGAGATACGTCCGTTGTTCACCGGCGAGATCTTCGACCCGCGGACCGGCACGTGGTCGCCGACGGGTCGCCTCAACGCCAATCATGTTCGTGGCGCGGCAGTCGTATTGAAGGACGGGCGCGTGCTGCTCGTCGGCGCAAGTGGCGACCCGGATGACGGCCTGCTCGGGTTCAGCCCCGAGTTGGCGGCCGAGATCTATGACCCGGCCACGAACCGCTGGACGCTGACCGGCCCGATGAGCGTCGCCCGCGTCTCAGCGGCCGTCGCCCTTCTCCACGACGGGCGGGTGCTCGCGGTCGGCGGCTCTAGCGATGGCATCCAGGCCGGGGCCGAGATCTACGACCCGGCGAGCAACGCGTGGACGGCGGTCGCCCCGATGAGCCGGGCGCGCGCCGACGCCGGAGCCACGACGCTGCCGGACGGCCGCGTGCTCGTCGCCGGCGGCGACAGCCTGTACCTCGACGGCACGGTCGGCTGGGAGCCGCTCACGACGGCGGAGATCTTCGACCCCGCGGCCGGAACGTGGTCGCCCACCGGCGGCATGAGCGAGCAACGGGGCGGGGACGCCGCGATGGCCACGCTCGCCGACGGCCGCTGCATCTTCGTCGGCGGCAGCACGTTCGACCGGCCTGTCCCGATCGGCGTGGGCTCCTGGGTGATCAACAGCCGGCCCAATACGGCGGCGGAGGTGTTCGACGCGGCTTCGGGCACCTGGTCGGCGAGCGCGCCGAGCTTGTACCCGCACAGCGACCACGTGGCCGTCGGCCTGCTCGACGGGTCGCTGCTCGTCGCGGGTGGATACGGCGGCGAGACCGAGCGGCTGCTGCCCGGTCCGACCGCGACGCCCTCTCCCGAGCCGACGGCGACGCCCGAGCCGGAGCCCGAGCCGTCGACGCCGCAGGACCCGCCGCCGCTGGTCGTCCCGCCGCCGCACCGCGCCGACGCCGGCGGCCGGCTCGAACTCTCCGGCGTGCGCAGGCGCCTCAAGTCCAGCCGCACCGGCGTCATCACCATCACGCTGCGTTGCGGCGGCAGCGATGCCTGCCGCGACCAGCTCGTCGTCAAGCACCGGCGAGCGACGCTGCTCCGCCGCGACGTGGCAGTCGCCGCCGGCGGCACGGCGACGCTCCGCCTCAGGCTCCCGGCCGCGACCCGCCGCGCATTGCGGACGCGTGCCGTGCCGCTGACGCTCGAGCTGAAGGCCGCGAAGGCAAGAAGCTCCGTGACGGTGAGGCGATAGGGATCACGAGCCCATGTCGGTCCTAGCCTTTCCGCTAGGCCCGAGCGTCGCGAATCGGCACCATGGCCCGTTAGCCTCGGCTGGTTTTCCGCATATCGTCGCGCCGAGCCCGGGGGCTGCCGTGAATACCTGGATCACGTTGAGCGTCGTCGCACTGCTTCCGATCCTTCTGCGCACGAGGAAGCTCTTGATGCCGATGCGCGTCAGCGCGTCCGACCCGTGGCGAATGGCCGGCGGCTACCGGCGCTACAAGATCCAGACGTTCACCGGCCGCGCCTCGGGCGTCACCCAGCGCGGCGACGCCTACACGAGCATCAACGTCGGCTCGCGCATGGGCGCCGACGGACAGATCGCGAGCGTGCACGGCACGGGCAAGACGACGGTGGTGGTCGTCGATACGTTCTTCCTCACCGACGGGATCGGCGAGACCCGGTCCTACCAGCTGGCGGGCTTCAACGCCGCCGTCGGGGAGGGCCACACGGTGTCGGTGGCTTCGGTCTCGAAAGGGAGGGCGAAGAAGGGCCGCTACTTCATGGTCTACAACCACACGACCCGCCAGGCGTTCTTCAGCAACCACGACATCCGCAAGGCGCTGACCTTCCCGTTCCCCCCGCTCTATATCGCCGCGCTGACCCTCATGATCCTGCCGATCCCGGTGCTCGTGTTCTTCGGGCTCGTGGACATCTGGCAGGTGGCGAGGTTCAAGAAGGCCGGCGTCCGGCCGCTTGTCACGGCGCTGGAGAAGCGCGCACAGCCCGTGCCCATCCCCGCCTGACCAAGCCGCCGTCACGCCGCGTCGCTCGAAGCTAGAGCTCCCCGGGCGAGTCTTCGGACGCGAGGATCTCGCGGAGCTCCATGGCGTCACCGGCGCTCCGCTGCGCGTCCTCTCGCGCCGAGCGCGCGCGTTCGGCAGCCTCGCGCGCCGCCGCCCAGAAGGCCTCGTTCTCGTCGCGCGCGACCGCGCGCAACTGCTCCGCGTGCTCGGCGGAGGCCGCGATCTCGTCGGCGCTGAAGCGCCGCTCGTCGGAGATCTCGACCTCGAGCGCCAGCTCGCCGAGCGCCCGCCGCACGAGCCGCACGCGCACGCCGTCCGCGAGCGGGTCGATGTCGACGTACGCACCGAACGTACCGTGATTGATGTGCTCGGCCGCCTGCTCGAGAATCGACTGGTAGCGGCCCCACGCAAGCTGGTCTCTGAGCCTGAAGCGCCGGTCCAGCAGCCGCTCCTCGACCACGACGCCGCGGCGCAGCAGACGTCGCTCTTCGCGGACGCGCTCGAGGCCGACCTCGACGGTTCCCGGCGCGAGCGTCTGCCGGTATCCGCGCCACTGGATCTGCTTAGGGGAGCTCATTGGCTCTGCTACGCGCTCGAGCCGGCCATCGTTCGACTCGTCGCCCATGTCGGGCGCCCGACGGCGGTGACGGCGCGGTGGTGACGCCGCCGGTCTCCTCGAACTCGAGCTCGATGCGGGGCCACAGGTGGGCGACCCTCGCCGATGCGAGGATAGGCTGCTCGATGCTCGGAAATCGTGAGCTGTCCGTTCCGCTCGTCGGCCGCGACGGGGAACGGCGCCTGCTCGCGTCGCTTTTCGCCGCAGTCGCTACGCGCGGCGCGGCGCTGGTCCTCCGGGGTGAGCCGGGGATTGGCAAGTCGCGGTTGCTGTCGGAGGCCGCACAGACCGCGAACGAACGCGACATGCGGGTGCTGACCACGATCGGCGTGCAGTCCGAGGCGCATCTGCCCTATGCGGGTCTGCATCAGTTGCTTCGCCCGGTGCGTCGACACGTGGCGGCGTTGCGGCCGCTTCAGCACGCCGCGCTCGACGCTGCGTTCGGGCTCTCCGACGATGTCGTGCCCGAGCAGTTCCGGATCGCGATGGGGGCGCTCGATCTGCTCTCCGATGTGGCTGGTGAGCGGCCCATGCTGTTGGTGATCGACGACGCACAGTGGCTCGATCAGCCGACCGTGGATGTGCTGGCGTTTCTTGCCCGACGGATCGAGTCGGATCCGATCCTCTTGCTGGTCGCGATCCGTGATGGGTACGAGTCCGTGCTGGGCGATGCGGGGTTGCCGGAGCATCGGCTCGATCGGCTCGACGATTCGGCGGCGGCTGAGTTGCTCGATGGGTCGGCGCCTGATCTTGCACCACTGGTGCGCACGCAGGTGCTGCGCGAAGCGTCCGGCAATCCGCTCGCGGTCCTGGAGCTTCCGGCCGCGCCCCGTCGGCGCATGCTGGAGCTATCCGGTCCGGACGCGGTGCCGTTGACGGAGCGGCTGGAGCGCGCCTTCGCTGGTCGAGTGGCGGATCTGCCTGACATGACGCGCATCCTGCTCCTCATCGCGGCGTCCACCGAGGACGCCGCGCTGGGCCCGATCCTTCAGGCGGGCAGCGTGATCGCGCGGACCGACTTGGAGTTCGATGAGATCGTTCCGGCGGCCGAGGCCGGGATCGTCACGGTCGACGCGCACGCGCAGACGCTTCAGTTCCGCCATCCGCTCATTCGCTCGGCCGTTGCCCAGAGCGCGAGCGTGGCCGATCGCAAGCGTGCACATCACGCGCTCGCCAGCGTGTTGAGCGATCAGCCCGATCGCCGCGCCTGGCATCACGCCGCGCTGCTGACGGGCGAGCACGAGGAGGTCGCTCTCGAGCTCGAAGAGGCGGGAAACCGTGCCTGCCACCGGGGTGCGCTCGCGATCGCGGTGACGGCACTCACCCGCGCGGCTGAGCTTGGCCGGCCGTCGGGCCGCGGTCGGCGACTGCTCAACGCTGCCGCACTGGCCGTCGAGCTCGGACGGCGGGACGCGGTCGAGGCATTGCTGAGCGAGGTCAAGCGGTTGCCGCTCGACGGGTTGGAGCGGGCACGCGCGATCTACGTGGAGGAGATCGGTTTTCTCCATCCGTTCGGAGGGGCCCAACGCGACACGGAAGTGCTCGAGGCAGCGGAACAGGCCCGGGCCGCGGGCGACCGCGGCTTGCACCTCGAGTTGCTCTGGCTCCTCGTGTCGCGCGTGTGGTGGTTGGGACTGGATCCCGATCGCCAGACACGCCGGCGCATCATCGACTCGGTGCTCGAACTCGGCGGCGCGGAGGCGGAGGACCCACTCGCGTTCGGGATCTACGCGTTTGCGGACCCGCTGGGGCACGCGGATGCCGTGATGGGCCGGCTACAGCGGGTCGGCGTCGAGCGGGAGCTCGACGCGGACGCGGCACAGTACTTCGGCCTGTCGGCGCTCGTCGTCGGTGCGTTCGACATCGGCAGCGATCTGCTGGCGGCAGCGGCGGACGGGCTGCGTAGACAGGGACGTCCCGGGCGGATGTGCCGTCCGCTGGTCAGCCGGGCGCAGATGGCGGCGCGCCTCGGCGAGTGCGACACGGCGATCACCGCCGCCGAAGAGGCCAGACGTCTTGTCGAGGAGCTCCGCGAACCGGCGTGGGCCATGGCGACGGCGAACGCGTCGGTTGCGCTCGTGGCCGCGATGCGTGGCGACGAAGATACGGCGGACCAGCTTGCGGGGCAGACGAAGGTCATCGCGGACGCGACGGGCGCACGTCACGCCGTGGCGTACGCGCAGTTCAGCAAGGTGCTGGCGGCGCTGGGGGGCGCTCGGTACGCCGATGCATACCGGTACGCCGAGTGTCTGTTCGATCCCGGCGACCCGGCCCATCACCCGGTGATGTCGACCTGGGTGATTGCGGATCTTGCCGAGGCGGCGCTGCACGTCGATGAGCTCGCCGCCGCTCGCCGACGGGTCGCGGAGGTCGAGGCCCGTACGGGCGAGCAGCCCGGGACATGGGTTGCGCTGGCGCTCGAGCACGCGCGCGCCGTAGTGGCAGAGCCCGAAGAGACCGGTGAGTGCTTCGAGCGAGCGCTCTCGAGCGACCTGCGGCGATGGCCGTTCCAGCGCGCACGGCTCCAGCTCGCCTACGGCCGGTGGCTGCGACGGCAGCGGCGGGTCGCCGATTCTCGCTCCGTCCTGCGCACCGCGCGGGACACGTTCGACGCGCTCGGCTGCGCTCCGTGGGGCGACCTGGTGCGCCAGGAGCTGCGCGCGTCCGGCGAGCGCAGCCGGCGCCGGATTCCCGCGGCACGCGACCAGCTCACCGCCCAAGAGTTGCAGATCGCGCAGCTCGCCTCGATAGGGCTCTCCAATCGCGAGATCGGCCAGCGGCTGTACCTCTCGCACCGCACGGTGAGCACCCACCTCTACCGCATCTTCCCCAAGCTCGGGATCAGCTCGCGGGCTGCGCTCGGCTCAGCGCTGTCACCGGTCGCGGACTCGCCTACGTAATCCGTGCGCCGGAAGTGTCGTCGCCTGACGTACGCGACGGCGCGCCCATTGCGCCAGATTGGCCGACGATCACACGGCCTCCCCGGAGGCCGATGAACTTGAAAGGTCGTCAATGACAGATGTGCCCAACGTCGTGCTCGTCCACCAGCTCGGCGGGCCGGCGATCCTCGTCGGCCACTCCTCCGGAGGCGTGGTCATCACGGAGGCCGGCGACGACGATCGCGTCGCGGGCCTGGTCTACGTCACCGCGTTCGTGCCCGACGCCGGAGAGTCGGTCAGCACGCTGATAGCCAACCCACCCGCCGACTCTCCGGTCCCGCCGATCCTGCCGCCGCAGAATGGGTTCCTCGGGCTCGACCGCGCGCAGTTCGCGGCCGCGTTCGCCGCCGATCTGCCTTCGAGCCAGGCCGCGTTCATGGCCGACTCCCAGCTTCCGTGGGGCGTGGAAGCGCTGCACGGCGAGGTCAGTGAGGCCGCGTGGCGCACCAAGCCGAGCTGGTACCTCGTCGCCACCGACGACCGGACCATCCCGCCCGCAGCTCAACGCGAGATGGCCGCGCGGGCCAACTCGTCTGTCGCCGAGGCGGCCGCGAGCCACGCGGTCTACGCCTCCCAGCCGGCCTCGGTGGTCGACGTCATCAAACGCGCCGCGCAGACGTCGCAGCACGTGTGATGTCCGCGTCTGGATGACGGCGCCGCCTTCCCCGACTCGAACCACCGCTCTCTTCCAACCCCGCCGGCATCCGTCGGCCATTCGAAAGGCATCCATGTCGTTCCTCCCCGCAGCGTCCCGCGTCTCCGGGACCGTACTTGCGTTCGCGATCGCATTGGCGACGCTCTTCACCGCGCCGTTGGCGCAGGCCGCGACCCCGGCCAAGCCGTCCAAACCGACCGTGGTGCTCGTGCATGGCGCGTGGGCCGACGGCTCCAGTTGGGCAGGCGTCACTCGAACGCTCCAAGGCGACGGCTACAAGGTCGACGTCCCACCGAACCCGTTGCGCGGTCTCCAGGCCGACGCCGCCTACCTCGCGAGCTACCTCAAGAGCATCGACGGACCGATCGTGCTCGCCGGACACTCCTACGGCGGCGCAGTGATCACGGACGCCGCCACCGGCGACGCGAACGTGAAGGCGCTGGTCTACGTCGACGCGTTCATTCCCGACAAGGGCGACAGCGTCCTCTCGCTGCTGACCCCGAAGGACCCCTCGCAACCCGGCCTGGATCCCAAGGCGCTGTTCGACTTCGTGCCCTTCCCCGGCGCCCCCGAAGGCGTCGCCGACCTGTACTTCAAACCGGCCGTCTTCCCGAGCGCGCTCGCGAACGACCTTCCCAAACGCGAGGCCGCCGTCCTCGCCGCGACCCAGCGGCCGATCGCCGCCAATGCCCTCACCGAGCAGACCGTCGACCCCGCCTGGAAGACGATTCCCTCCTGGGCCGTGATCGGCACCGAGGACCACATCATCCCCCCGGCTCTGCAGACCTTCATGGCCACTCGCGCCAAGGCCCGCATCACCAAGGTCAAGGCATCGCACCTCTCGCTCATCTCACAGCCCGCCGCCGTGGCGAAGGTGATCCGCGCAGCCGCCCGCGCCGGGCGCTGAACCATGCCGCCGGCCGGCCACCACGGTGGCCGGCCGCAGGCCTTGTCGGGAAGCTCTGCGGCGCCCTCGTCTCGAATGCCGGGCGAGTAGAGGGTCCCGAATGCGGGCGAGCTCGCGAACGCGGAGTAGGTGGTTCAGGTCGCCGAGCCGGCCCACCAGGCGGGCGGGTCGCTCGCCGGGAAGCTCTCCAAAAGCGCCTCGTCCACCGGGTCCAGCGGATCCGGTGGAGGGTCGGGCGGCGGGTGCGGATCGGGCAGGGGCACCGGGGCTTCCATCCCGTCCGCTGTAGGCCGCGGTGCAGACCTTCCAACCACGGGTTGCGCCCCGCGCTGGGTGCCGTATTGCCGCGAGGATGACGACATGGGTCAAAGCGCTGGCCGGAGTGATCGCGATCGCGGCCGTTCTCGGCGGGATGTGGGCGACCTTCAAGCCCGCTGTGCGCGTCCTCCCGCCGCCGCCGGCTACGACTCCGGAACCCCCGCGCCTCCATGACACACACGCCCTCGTGGTCCTCCGCAACCGGGGCGCCGCGCAGCGCGCGACGATTGCGTGTGACGGCGACCGCCGCACGGCGACCGGCTTCTGGGCCGCCGATCCGCTGGGCGCGTGCGAGGCGCTCGCCAGCACGCGAGCCGCGTTGCTCGCCGGCGTGGGTTGTATCCGGCACGCTCCGCGCGAGACGAGCTTGCACATCGTCGGCGCGTTCGGTCAGCGTGCGTTTGACCATCAGGTTCCGTTCGGCAGGTGCCGCGGCGACGACGACTGGCTCGCGGTGAGCGTCTTCGCGTCGCCCGTGCTGGGCCCGCAGCGCAAGGCCGAGGACGCGGGCACGTCGTCCTAAGCACGTGCGTCCATAAGTACCGCGCATAACTGGCCAGATCACGGCGGGCCGGACCCGCCGGAATGCGTGGCACTTCACAGGACGCGTGTGCCAGCGGCCCGGCGGCGGGTCAGCGCACGAGCGCCGCGAGCCCGGTCTGCGGCGTTCCGGAAAGTACGACGACCGGGCAGCGCGCCTCGGCGAACACCCGCCGCGTGACCCCGCCGAGCAAGGCGGCTGGGCGCGGACCGTAGCCGCGCGTCCCGCAGACGAGTACGTCGAGCTCACCCGAGACGGCGACGAGCAGGTCGGCCGGCTCGACCAGTGAGACGTCGACGTCGACAGGAGGGCCGAGAAGCCCGGACACGGCGGCCGCGGCCGCGGCTTCGCCGAGCGCGCGGAGCTCGTCCGCGGTGGCACGGCTCCAGTGCCGCGGGCGGAGCGCGGTGAGCACCCGCAGCCGCGCGCCGGAGCGGGCCGCCAGCGCATGCGCCTCGCGCACCGCCGCGCGGCCCTCGGCGCTGTCGACGAAGCCCGCTCCGATCGTCGCGAAGCCGCGAGCCTCCCAGCCGCCGGGCACGAGCGCGACCGCGGACGGCGCGCCGTGCAGCAACCGCTCCGCGGTCGACCCGAGCCGCAGTTGCCCGGGCGGCCCGCCCGCACCCGATCCGACGACAACCAATCCGGCACCCAGCGTGACGGCCAGCAGCGCCAGCCCGCGCGGGGCGCTCGTCGCATTCGTCCGGCGCCTTGGTGACTTCCGGGCGCTGCGGCTCGCCGTCGCTTGACGCGACCCGACCCGGACCTAGCGCCAGCACGTCATGTAGCTCGAGCGTGTGCATGGCGGCGAGGCCGGGCTCCGGCGTGAGCGCCAAGGCGGCCGGTTCACGTATCGCGACGCCGACGGCGAGCCGGTCACCCACCCCGAGACGCTCGCGCGGATCGACGCGTTGAAGATCCCGCCGGCCTGGACCGACGTGTGGATCGCGGCGGCGCAGAACGCCCACCTGCAGGCGACGGGGCTCGACGCGAAGGGGCGGCGCCAGTACCTCTATCACCCGGCCTGGCGGGAGCGGCGCGACGCGGAGAAGTTCACCGACATGCTCGCCTTCGCGCAACGCCTGCCGGCGCTGCGGGCGCCGGCGAGGGTGGCGGCCACGTGCTCTACAGCGGACCCGTCGAGGGCCTTGAGGACATCGACGAGTCGGTGGCGCGGCGGTACCTGTTCGGGCCTCAGCCCGGCTACGTGCCCGGGCTCACGCCGCGCGAGCCCTGCGGCTGGCTGCACCTGCGCCACATCGATCGCCACACCCTGCACGACGTCGACGACGGGTCAACGAACGGGCAAGGAGCAAAACAACAACGGCAAGACGGCAACGACAACAGCACCGGCGGACGACAGGGGAAGGAACAAAAGAGAGCGGGACTGTCGTTGGCGGCACGGGCGGGTGACGATGGCTCGCAGACGGACATGCGGGTCCGCGTGCCCGTCGTCTCGAACCTGGCGTCGCGGCACACGTTGTCGGGTCGAATCCGTCGACGGGTAGCCTCCGAAATATGCTCGAGCAAGGCACCACTGCACCTGACTTCACGCTGCCCGACCAGGACGGCGAGGACATCACGCTGTCGGACCTCCGCGGCCGGACGGTCGTCCTGTACTTCTATCCCCGCGCGGACACGCCCGGCTGCACGACGCAGGCGTGCAGCATCCGCGATCACTCGTCGGACTACATCGAGGCCGAGGTGACCGTGCTCGGCGTCTCGCCCGACACCGTCGCCGACGTGAAGAAGTTCCACGACAAGCAGTCGCTGAACTTCACGCTGCTGGCCGACGCCGACCACGCGGTGGCCGAGCGCTACGGCGTCTGGGCCGAGAAGAAGAACTACGGCAAGACCTACTGGGGCAACCTGCGCGCGACGTTCATCATCGACGGCGAGGGCACGGTCGCCCGCGTGTTCCCGAAGGTGTCGCCGAAGACGCACGACGACGTCGTGCTCGAGGCGCTGCGGGAGCTCGCCGCGGCCTAGCGCACCTCCAACGTGGTGGTGAGCTCCGCGGTGGAGTCTCCGCCGGCCCAGACGTCGAAGGTCGAGGCGTCGAGGACCCAGTCGCGCTCGGCCGCGTTCCAGTAGCGCCGCTCGGCCGGGCTGAGCGGGAAGCGCAGGGTGCGCGACTCGCCGGCCGCGAGCGTGACGCGCTCGAAGCCCTTGAGCTCGCGGACCGGGCGCGAGGCCGACCCGTGGCGCTGGTGGATGTAGAGCTGGACGACCTCGTCGGCCTCGCGGGCTCCGGCGTTGCGGAC
This sequence comes from uncultured Solirubrobacteraceae bacterium, assembly GCA_963736505.1. GTDB lineage: Bacteria > Actinomycetota > Thermoleophilia > Solirubrobacterales > Solirubrobacteraceae > Solirubrobacter. Next base: position 87,225 of record CAVTOZ010000006.1, on the reverse strand, counting down.
GTCGACCGACACGGTCACGGTCTCGTCGCGGCCGATGGCGTCGCGATCGGCGGCGAGGTTCGCGTACTCGAAGCGCGCGTAGCCGAGGCCGTGCCCGAACGCGTACAGCGGCGTGCTCGCCTCGTCCCAGTAGCGCCGCTGGAGGTTCTCGGGCTCGTGCGAGCGCGTGTGCGAGTAGACCAGCGGCACGTGGCCGACCGAGCGCGGCCAGGTGAACGGGAGCTTGCCGCCTGGCGAGACGTCGCCGAACAGCAGGTTCGCGACGGCGCTGCCGCCCTCCGTGCCGGGGTACCAGATGTCGAGGATCGCGGGCATGTGCTCCGCCGCCCAGCGCAGGTCGAGCGGGCGGCCGTTGAGCACCAGCAGGACGACCGGCGTGCCGGTCGCGGCCACGGCCTGCAGCAGCTCGAGCTGCCCGCCCGGCAGCTCGAGCGAGGACCGCGACGCGGCCTCGCCGATCATGTGCTGCCACTCGCCCACCGCGACCACGGCGACGTCGGCGTCCCGCGCCAGCTCGACCGCCCGCCGCAGCTCGGCCTCGTCGTCGAAGCCCTCCGGGTCCTCCGGCGTGTTGCCGGCGAACATGTCGAACATCGACGGGAAGGTCCGCCGCGCGGGGCGCACGCCGGGCGCGTACCCGACCCGCTCGCCGGCCCTGCGCCGGATCCCCTCCAGCACCGTGACCGTCTCGCCCAGGTCATGCGCGAAGCACCACGGGCCGAGCGTGTCGCGCGGCGAGTCGGCCAGCGGGCCGATCACCGCGATCGACCCGAGCGCGCCGGCGTCGAGCGGCAGCAGGTCGCCCTCGTTGCGCAGCAGCACCGCCGAGCGCTCCGCGGCGACGCGCGCCACCTCGCGGTGAGCGGGGTCGGCGAGCACGACGCGGGCGCGCTCCTCGTCGACGTAGGGCTGCTCGAACAGCCCGAGGCGGAGCTTGGCCTCCAGCACGCGCCGCACGCTCGCGTCGAGCGCCGCCTCGGTCGTCGCGCCGCCGCGGAGCGCCTCGGGCAGATGCGCGAACGCGGGATCGTCCATCGCCATCTCCATGTCGACGCCGGCGTTCAACGCGCGCGCCCCGGCATCGGCCAGGTCGGCGGCGAAGCCGTGCGTGACGAGGTTGCGGACGGCGTTGGCGTCGCTGACCACGAAGCCCTCGAAGTCCCACGTCTCGCGCAGCACCTCGGTGAACAGCCAGCGGTTGCCCGTCGCCGGGATCCCGTTGAGGTCCATGTAGGCCGTCATGACATTGCCGGCGCCGGCCTCGACGGCGGCCTTGAACGGCGGGAAGTAGACGTTCCACAGCTGGGAGTCGGAGACGTCGGCCTCGTCGTAGTCGCGCCCGCCGACGGCCGCGCCGTACCCGGCCAGGTGCTTGGGACCGGCGATCAGCCCCTCGGCCCCGCCGCCTTGCAGGCCGCGGACCTGCGCGGCGGCGACCGCGGCGCCGAGGAACGGATCCTCTCCCGCGCCCTCGACGATCCGGCCCCAGCGCGGATCGCGGGCGATGTCGACCATCGGCGCGAACGTCCAGTGGATGCCGACGGCGCGCGCCTCGCGCGCGGCGACGGCCTGCCCGCGCTCGATCGCGGCGGGATCCCACGACGCGGCCATCGCGATCGGCACCGGCAGGATCGTGCGGAGCCCGTGGATCACGTCGAAGCCGAACAGCGCGGGGATGCCGTGCCGGCTGCCCTCGACGCTCAGCCGCTGGAGCCGGTTGGTCTCGGCCGGGTCGGTCACGAACAGCAGCGAGCCCGCCTCGCCGCGCGCGAGCGCCGCCTCGACCGCGGCCGGCTGCCCCTCCTCGGCCAGGAACGCGAAGTAGAAGTACTGGGTCAGCTGGCCCGCCTTCTCCTCGACCGTCATCGCTGCCAGCAGCGCGTCGGCGCGCGAGCGGATCGCGGCATCGGTCATCTGGGTCCATTCTCGAGCAGGTGGGCTTCGACCGTGGCGACGTGCTCGGGCGCGATGCCCCACGCGTCCTCGACGCCGACGCGCGCGTCGAGGTCCCACAGCACGCACGCCTCGCCCGGCTGCGCGACGAGCGACCACGCGATCACGGTGCGCGAGAGCTGGTCGTGCATCGAGCCGCCGGCGCCGGAGTCCGAGCCCTCGGGGTGGTGGTGCAGGAAGCGCCCGTACGCGGCGTCGCAGAACGCGGCGTAGCGCTCGGTGCAGAGGATCAGGCCGTGCCAGGCCTCGTCGACGGCGTACGAGGGCATGCCGATCACCTCGCGCGAGCGCAGCGCGGCGGCTGCGCAGCGCAGCCACTGGCGCAGCCCCTCCTCGACCAGCGCGCGCGGCTGGAACGGGCACGAGCGCCACACCGGCGGCGGCAGCTCGAGCGCCGCCACCGCGCGGTTGGCGGCCTGGAGGTCGACCGCGTCACGCCGGAGTCTCATCTCGCTACGTTGGCCTCATGATCGTGCCGATCGTCATTATCGTCCTGATCGGGGTCGGCTTGGCCATCGGCCGGGCGGCGCCCTCATCCCCGCGCCGGCGGCGGCGCGCAGGCGGCTGGTCGGTGCCGGGCGACGGCGGCTACTCGGGTGGCGACGGCGGCGGCGGGAGCTAGTCCGTCCAGAAGTCCGGCAGCTGCTCGGCGTCGCCGAAGCCCACGTTGGGCGCGCCGACGGCGAGCAGCTCCGCTCCCTCCGGGCCGCCCTCGACCCCGCGGCGCAGGTCGGGCGAGAGGCGGATCGCCTCCCACGTGCCGAGCTCGACGATCTCGTCCTCGAGCTTCATCCGCACGCTGCCCGCGACGATGACGTAGACCTCCTCCTGCTCGCCGTGGCGGTGGCCGAACGGGATCCGGTGGCCGGGAGCGATCTTGAACAGGCTCAGGCCCTGGTTGGCCAGCTCGAGCGGCTCGCGGGCGAAGTGCGCCTCGAGGCCGGGCGCCATGCCGAACTTCTTGGCGGAGTCCTCGACCTCGCGGAGGTTGACGATCGTGTACGACGGCATCCCGCCATGCTGTCAGGCATGAGCGTCTTCGGTCTCGTACACGGCGGCTGGCACGGCGCGTGGGTGTGGGAGCACCTGGTGCCGGAGCTGGAGGTCCGCGGCCACCGGCACGTCGCCGTCGAGCTTCCGTGCGACGACGTCGACGCCGGCGCGCAGGACTACGCGCGTACGATCGCGGACGCGCTCGGCGACGCCGAGGACGTCGTGCTGGTCGGGCACTCGCTGGCCGGCCTCAGCGTCCCGCTCGTGCCCGCGCTGCGCCCGGTCGCCCGGATCGTGCTGATCGCCGGCCTGCTCCCCCGCCCGGGCATGAGCCTGATCGACCAGCTCAAGCAGGACCGCGGGGGGATCGTGATCGCCGGCAACGAGGGTCGCGCGATCGACGCGTCCAAGCGCACCGAGTGGATCGACGCGGCCGCGGCCGCGCGCGCCATGTACACCGACGTCCACCCGCTGTTCGCCGCCGCCGCGTTCGCGCGGCTGCGCCCGCAGGCGGCCAAGCCGCAGGTGGAGCCGACGCCGCTGGAGGCGTGGCCCGACGTCCCGACCGAGTACGTCGTGTGCGCGCAGGACCGGATGGTCGACCCCGGCTACCAGCGGCGCGCGCCGTTCACGCAGCACGTCATGGCGTCGGCGCACTCGCCGATGCTCTCGCGGCCGGCCGAGCTCGGGCTGCTGCTGTGTCCCTGAGCGCGGCGCCCTCGACGAGCACGGACATCAGGGCGACGGCGTCCTCGTCGCCGAGCCCCTGCTCGCGCGCCAGCGAGCGCCAGGTCGCGAACGCGAGCGCGTGCCCGAGCGCCGCGCGCGTCCGCCGGGCGGCGCGGCCGCGCAGGCGGCGGCCGGCCATCAGGCTGTCCTCGATCGCCTTCAGGTAGCCGTAGAAGTCGGCGAGCCGGCGCTGGACGATCGGCACGAGCGGCTCGTCGCGCAGCAGGCTCGTGTACATCCCCTCGGTCCGGCCGTAGAACGCGTACACCTCGCGCAGGGCGGCCGCGGTGCGCTCCGCCGGATCGCCGAGCTCCGCCCAGGCGGCCGGGTCCGGCGGAGGGTTCGCCGCCCGGAAGTGCGACGAGCACGCCGCGAACAGCGCCTCGTCGTCGGGGAAGTGGCGGTACACGGTCGAGCGGCGCACGCCCGCGCGCTCGGCCACGGCGCTGATCGTGGTGTGGGCCGGGCCGAGCTCCTCGTGCAGCGCGACCGCGCTCTCGGTGATGCGCAGGCGCGTCTGACCTTCGAGGTCGGCGCGGCGCGTCTTGCGGTAGGTGCGCTTTTGATCGGACATAGGTGTCGTATGAACATCTTGACAGGCGCGGCGGACGTGCGTAGATTTTCACGCGACACCACTGTCCCATGAAAGGAATCAGGCATGGAAGCGACCGCCCCCAGGATCATCGGCCCGAGCGACGCCCAGGAGGGCTTCCTCGGCAGCATCGGCGTCCGCTGGATCATCGACGGGGAGGAGGCGGGCCGCCGCTTCTCGCTCGTCGAGCACCCGATGTCGCCGCGCGCGCTCGCCGCGCCGCTGCACAAGCACAGCCGCGAGGACGAGTACAGCTACGTGCTCGAGGGGCGCATGGGCGCGCTGCTGGGCGACGACGTCGTCGAGGCCGGCCCCGGCGATCTCGTCTTCAAGCCGCGCGACCAGTGGCACACGTTCTGGAACGCGGGCGACGAGCCCTGCCGGATCCTCGAGATCATCTCGCCGGCCGGCTTCGAGCACTTCTTCCGCGAGCTCGACGCGATCGGCGGCGCGCTGAAGGCCGACCCCGAGGCGCTGGCGCAGCTCAACGAGCGCTACGCGCTGGAGATGCGGCCGGACTCGGTGCCCGAGCTGCTCGAGCGCTTCGGGCTGCGGCTCGGCGAGCGGCTCGCGGGCGGCTGGACGCCGGCGCGCTAGCTCGTCGCGCGCGGGCGAGGTCGGTACGTTCAAGTGCATGTTCACGTCGCCGCTCGCCGAACTGCTCGCTCCCGACCTGCTCGACCGCTTCCTGCGCTACGTCCGCGTCGACACGCAGTCCGCGCGCGACCGGACCCAGAGCCCGAGCACGCCCGGGCAGCTCGACCTCGGCCGCATGCTCACGGACGAGCTGCTCGCGCTCGGGCTCGCCGACGCCCACCTGGACGAGAACGGCTACGTCTTCGCCACGCTGCCCGCGACGGTCGACGACACGCCGGTGATCGGCCTGATCGCGCACGTGGACACGAGCCCGGATGCGCCCGGCGCGGGCGTCGAGCCGATCGTCCACCGCGGCTACGACGGCGGCGAGCTCGCGCTCCCGCGCGGCGGCACGGTGGTCGGCCCGTACCCCGGCGCCGCCGGGCACGACATCGTCACCTCCAGCGGCGACACGCTGCTCGGCGCCGACGACAAGGCGGGCGTCGCCGAGATCATGGCCGCGGCCGCGCACCTCGCCGCCCACCCCGAGCTCCCGCGCCCGACGCTGCGCATCTGCTTCACGCCCGACGAGGAGATCGGCGAGGGGCCGTCGCTGTTCGACGTCGAGGCGTTCGGCGCCGCCGGCGCCTACACGCTCGACGGGTCCGACCTCGGCGAGCTGCAGGACGAGACGTTCAGCGCGGCCGAGGTGTCGGTGACGTTCCACGGCGTCGACGCGCATCCAGGCTGGGCGAAGGACACGCTCGTCAACGCCGCCCGCGTCGCGGGCGCGTTCGTCGCGCGCCTGCCCGCCGAGCTGTCGCCTGAGCGCACCGAGGGGCGCTCCGGCTTCGTCCACCCGTACGAGATCCAGGCCTCGGGCGGCCGCGCCGTCGTGCGCTCGATCGTGCGCGACTTCGACGACGACGAGCTCGACGCGCACATCGAGCTGCTGCGGCGGTCCGCCGAGGCGGCCGTCGCGGAGGCGCCGGGCGCGACGCTGGACTTCGTGGTCACGCCGCAGTACCCGAACATGCGCCGCTTCATCGACGCGTTCCCGCACGTCGTCACGGCGGCCGAGCGGGCGATCCGCGCCGAGGGCATCGAGCCCCTGCGCACGCCGATCCGCGGCGGCACCGACGGCGCCAAGCTGAGCGAGATGGGCCTGCCCACGCCGAACCTGTTCACGGGCGGCCACGACTACCACTCGCGGCGCGAGTGGGCATCGCTGCCGGAGATGGCCGCGGCGGCGGCGACGGTCGTGCGGCTGGCCGAGGTGTGGACGCAGGCGGAGTTCCGCGCGGCGGCTCTCGGTGCAGCGCCACTCCCACGATGACGAGCGCGATGCCCGCCAGGTCGGTCGCGGTCGGCACCTGCGTGAGCACGACCAGGCCGATCACGGTCGCGGTGGCGGGCAGCAGCGAGACCATCAGCGCGTAGGTCGCGCGCGGCAGGCGCGCCATCGCGAGCTGGTCGGCGACATACGGGATCACCGATGACGAGATGCCGACGCCGATGCCGGCCGCGAGCGCGACCGGGTCCGTCAGCGCCGGCACCGCGGCCCAGCCCGCCAGCGGCGTGACGGCGACGAGCGCGATCAGCATCGCCGCGCCGAGCGCGTCGATCCCCGCCTCGCGCGACGCGCGGTGCGCGAGCACGATGTAGGCGGCGAACAGCCCCGCGTTGGCGACGGCGAGCGCGACGCCGAGCGGCTCGCCCTCCAGGTGCACGCCGGTCAGCAGGTACACGCCGGGCACGGCCAGCGCGAGCGCGGCGGCGTTGCGGCGCGTGCGCGCGCCGATCGCGGCGAGCACGATCACGGGCAGGAACTCGATCGCCGCCACGGTCGCGAGCGGGAGCCGGTCGATCGCCAGGTAGAAGCAGCAGTTCATCACCGCCAGCACCGCGCCCCAGGCGAGCACGGTCGGGTTGCGCAGCGCGCTCCATGGCCGCCGCCAGAGCGCGAACACGGCGGCCGCCGCGGCGATCCGCAGCCAGGCGACGCCGAGCGGCTCGAGCCGCACGAACAGCAGCACGGCGAACGCGGGGCCGAGGTAGTGGAAGACGGCGCTGACGACGAAGTAGGCGTGGGGAGGGGGTCTCCGCATGAGAACAGGATCGTCGGGATTGGTGCTTCCAACCAGGGCCGATCGAAGCTAGTCTGTCCCGATGGCCGTCGATTCGCAGGCATTGGACGCAACGAACCTTCGACTGCTGTCGGAGCTGAGCGACGACGCGCGCCTTTCGCTGGCCGAGCTCGGCCGGCGCGTCGGCCTGTCGTCGCCCGCCGTCGCCGAGCGGCTGTCGCGGCTCGAGCGCGACGGGATCGTCGGCTATCGCGTCGACGTCGACCCGCGCGCGCTCGGCTACGCGTTCGCCGCCGTGCTGCGGATGCGCCCGGCGCCGCGGCAGATCCCGAAGGTCGCCGACGTCGCGCGCGCCACGCCCGAGGTGGTCGAGTGCCACCGCGTCACCGGCGAGGACTGCTTCTACATGAAGCTGCACGTCCGCTCGGTCGAGCACCTGGAGGAGGTGATCGACCGCTTCACGCCCTACGGGCAGACGACGACGTCGATCATCCAGTCATCGCCGGTCCCCCGGCGCGGGGTCGAGCTGGGCGCCTGAGCGCAGCCGCTCGCTCACGTCGGCGATCGTCCGCCGGCTCGCCCGCCAGCCGACCACGGGCCACTCGTGCGACGTGTCGCCGTTGCGCGCGCGGACGATCCACGGGCGCCGCAGCACGACGCGGCCGAACACGCCGGCGACCAGCAGGAAGATGACGAGCGTCAGCTCGATCGCGATCGCGACGACGTTGAACAGCACGAGCACGAGGAAGATCGTCACGAAGAACAGCGCGATCGCGGCGAGGATCATGCCGAGCACGCCGAGGTCGTCGGCGCCGCCGAAGTCGAGGAAGTCGGGCGTGGCGTCGGAGAGGTCCGCGCGCGCGAGCCGGCGCCGGCGCGAGAGCCAGCGCCGCCCGACCGTCCACCTGCGCCCGTCCGGTGCCGTCACGTTGCGCCTGAACATGGCCGTAGTGTGAAGGGTGATGCGCGCGCGGGGTCACGGTTCGCTACCGCTGTACGTCGGCGGCTTCCTCGGGCCGTTCGGCGGCGGCATGGTCGCCGTGCTCGTGCCGCAGCTGCGCGACGCGTTCGACGCCACCACGGGCGCGGTGGCCGCGTCGATCCCGGCCTACCTCGTGCCGTTCGCGGCGCTGCAGCTGGTGTCGGGGACGCTCGGCGAGCGGCTCGGCCGCCGCCGCGTGGTGCGGACGGGCTACCTCTTCTACTCGCTCTTCTGCGTCGCGGCGGCGCTGGCGCCGGGCATCGGCGTGTTCCTCGCGATGCGGGCGCTGCAGGGCGTCGCGAACGCGTTCCTGACGCCGCTGCTGCTGGCGGGGCTGGCCGACGAGGTCCCGCCGCGCCAGATCGGCCGCGCGGTCGGCACGTTCGCGGCCGTGCAGACAGCCGCGATCGCGTTGTCGCCGCTCGTGGGAGGCCTGCTCGGCGCGCTCGACTGGCGGCTCGCGTTCCTCGTGCCCGCGGCCGTCGCGGCCGCGCTGGCGCTCCTGCCGCCGAGCGACGGCGCGCCGCGCGAGGAGATCGCGCGGCTGCGCTCGGTCGTGACGCGGCGCGTGGGGCTGCTCAGCGCGGCGGCGTTCGCGGCGTACGCGGGGGTGACCGGCGTCGGCTTCCTCGTCGCCGTGCTCGCCGCCGACGAGTTCGGGCTCTCCTCGATCGCGCGCGGCGTCCTGCTCGCCGGGTTCGGCGTGGCCGGGATGCTGCTCGGGCGCCCGGCCGGCGGCGCGGTCGACCGCTTCGGCCGCGTGCCGATCGCGCTGCTCGGCATCGCGGTGTGCGCGGGGCTGGTCGCGACGCTCGGCTTCGCGCCGACCGCCGCCGCGCTCGGCGCGCTGTGGTTCGCGACGGGGCTCGGGTCCGCGCTCGTGTGGGCCGGGATCAACACGCTGGCCGTCGAGGCGGTGCCCGGCAACCGCGCCGGCGGGACGTCGGTGGTGTCGGCGTTCAAGTTCGCCGGCAACGCCGCCGCGCCGGTGATGTGGCTGCCGCTCTACCACGCCGACCCGCGCGCGGGGTTCATCGGGGCGGCGTGCATGGCCGCGCTCACCGGCGCGTTCGTCGCGCCGCTGCGGCGCTGAGTAGCGTTGACGTCGATGCCGATCGCGTCCAGCTCCTTCAGCTCGTTCTTCGACGCGGTCGGGTCGTTCTTCTCGAACCTCGCCGCCGTCCAGTGGCCGGCGCTGTTCCTCGCGCTGCTGCTGTTCCTCGCCTACCTCACGTTGCGGGCGCGCGCGTCGTTCCACATCCTGCGTGCCGCCTATCCCGACTCCCGCTTCGAGTTCCGCCGCATCTGGGGCGCCTACTTCGCAGGCTACGGCTTCAACTCCGTCATCCCCGCGCGCGGCGGCGACGTGGTGCGGCTGTTCCTGACCAAGAGCTCGGTGCCGGACTCGAGCTACCCGGCGGTCGCGGCCGCCTTCACGGTCGAGTTCGGGTTCGACCTCACGATCGCCGTGCCGGTGCTGGCGTTCGCGTTCTCGCAGGGCGTGTTCCCGAAGCCGCCGGACTTCTCGCAGCTGCCCGCGTTCGACCTCGCGTTCTTCGCGTCGCACCCGCGCTTCACGCTGTTCCTGCTGACGGTGGCGGGGATCCTGGTGCTGGTCGGCTTCGCGTTGCTGTCGGCGAAGGTGCGGGCGTTCTGGGCGCGCGTGCGGCAGGGGCTGACGATCCTGTTCGATCGCCGGCGCTACTTCCGCGAGGTCTGGCTCGTGCAATTCTGCGGCTGGCTGTTCCGCTTCGCGGCGTTCTGGTTCCTGCTCGACGCGTTCAACGTCGGCGGCTCCGTGCACAACGTGCTGCTCGTGCTCGGGGTCAACGCGGTCGCGGCGTGCGTGCCGTTCACGCCGGGCGGCGCCGGCGTGGCGCAGGCGCTGCTCGTGAAGGTCTTCGGTGGGAGCGCGACGGTCGCGGCGTACTCGGTCGGGCAGCAGATCGCGATCGCGGCGTGGACGTTCGCGATCGGGCTCGCGGCGGTCGTGTTCATCTTCCGCTTCCGCTCGTTCAAGGAGGTCATCGCGGCGGGCCGGGCGGAGCGCAGCGCCGCCGAGCCGGTGTGATCCTCGCCGCGCGCGAGCCGTTCGCCGGCGAGGCGCTGATCGCGTACTTCGCCGCGCGCGCGATCCCCGGGATCGAGCAGGTGACGGACGGCGTCTACACGCGCAGCGTGGGCGACGGCACCGTCTCGCTGCGGCCCGTGCGGGGCGGAATCGACGCCTCGCTCGACGGCGACGTCGACGTCGGCCGCCTGCGCGCGCTGCTCGACCTCGACGCCGACGCGCCGGCGATCGCGGCGCACCTCGGCGCCGATCCGCTGCTGGGGCCGTGGGTCGCCCGCGAGCCGGGGCGGCGCGTGCCGGGGACCGTCGACGGCGCCGAGCTGTGCTTCCGCGCCGTGCTCGGCCAGCAGATCTCGCTCGCGGCGGCCGCCACCCACGCCGGCCGCCTGGTCGCGGCCGCGGGCGAGCCGCTGTCACGCCCCGCCGGCGCCGTCACGCATGCGTTCCCGACGCCGGAGGCGATCCTCGGCGTGCCGGACGCGGTGCTCGCGATGCCCGCCTCGCGGCGGCGGACGATCCGCGCCCTCGCGGCCGCGCTCGCGGACGGCACGCCGGTCGAGCCGGCGGCGCTGCTCGAGCTCCCGGGCATCGGCCCCTGGACGGCGTCCTACATCCAGATGCGCGCCGTCCACGACCCGGACGCGTTCCTGCCGACCGACCTCGGCGTCCGCCACGCGCTCACCCGCCTCGGCGTGACCGAGGACGCGGTCGCCGTCGCCGAGCGCTGGCGCCCCTACCGCGCCTACGCCGTCCTGCACCTGTGGGGCGGGCTGGTGGGCGCGTCCGGAAGTACGGCGCATAACCGGTGAATGCACGGGTCGTCGCTGCCGGCTGTGGGAGTCGCTCGCATACTGGTGGTACGTGTGCGCCTGCCGCGGCCCGGCAGCGGCGAGAGCCAGGTGACGAGCCCCTAGGGCGAGACAGGTGGCGGTCCGGGCCCGCCGGAATGCGGTGTACTTCCGGACGCGTCCACTAATCGCCTGAACCCTCGACCGGCCCGATCGCGTCGAGGCTGACCAGGATCAGGCCGGCGGCGACGATCCGCGCGACGATCGCGGCGAGCTGGGCCTGGTCGTGGACGTCGATCGAGATGGTCGTCCGGTCGTCCTCGGAGATGGCTCCCTCGAGGTCGACGGCGACGTCCGGATCGATCCTGCCGATGGCGACGATGCGGTAGCGGGCGGGTCGCAAGCGCGGTATCTGCGCCGACGGCGCGCGCCGGCGCCAGGGTCGCGCGGCCGGTTCACCCGGGTGAATCGAGCAGCCCGAGCGCGCTCGCGCGGGCGACGGCGTCCTCGCGCGTGTTGACGGCGAGCTTGCGGTAGATCGCGCGCAGGTGCGACTTGACGGTGTTGACCGACAGGAACAGGGCGCCCGCGATCTCGCGCGAGGAGCGCGGCAGCTGCCGCAGGACCGCCAGCTCGGCCTCCGACAGCGGCTCGGCGGGCGGCCGCGTCAGCGCGCCGGAGCGCGCGTCGTCCAGGGCGGCCGCGACGGTGTCGGCGAACGAGCCGACCGCGCCGGGGTCCACGCTCGCGGCCAGCATCGAGCGAGCGCGCGCGAGCGACTCGGCGGCACCGCTGAGATGGCCGCGGCGCACGCGGATGCTCGCGAGCGACAGCAGCATCCAGGCCTGCAGGACGCCGCCGTCGAGCGCTTCGCGGACGCGCAGCGCGCGGGCGGCGGCGCGCTCGGCGTCGGCGAGCCGGCCTTCCGCGGCCGCCGTCACGGCGTCGGCGATCTGCGCTCGCGCGCCGGACGGGCTGTCCGTGATCCCGCCGGCGCGCGCCGCGCGCAGCGCCTGGTCGGCGTACACGCGCGCGTCGGCCGGCCGCCCGCGCTCGACCGACACGATCGCCAGCGTCGCCAGGACGCTGACGTGGCCCATCGGCCGCCGCGGCGCGGCCGGGTCCTCGTTCGCCTGGGCGGCGGCCTGCTCGGCGCCGTCGAGGTCGCCGGCCAGCAGCCGGGCGTGCGCGAGCACGCCGAGCGCGACGACCAGCAGGTCCGGCGCGTGCTCGCGCGCGTGCGCCGCGGCGGCCTGGGCGGCGCGCACCTGGGCGCCGACGTCCTTGTCGGTGTAGAGCGCATGGATCACCTCCACAGCGGTCGCGTAGCGCGGCAGCCACGCCTCCGGGTGGGCGTCGCGGGCGTGCTCGGCCGCCGCCAGCAGGCGGCGGATCTCCACGCCGGGCCGGCAGATCCCGCCCGCCGCGATCGCGCCGGCGACGAGCAGCCCCGGCCGCGTGTGCAGGACCTCCTCGCCCAGCGCGTCGAGCCAGCGCACCAGCGTCGCGGAGCGGCCGCCGCGGATCAGCCCCATGTGGTCGTCCTCGAGCAGCTCGGCGACCTGCGCGCGATCGCCCGCGGCGAACGCGTGCTCGGCCGCCTCCTCGGTCAGCCCGCGCTCGCGGAACCACGCCGCGGCGCGCAGGTGCAGGACCGCGGGCTCCTGCGCCTCGGCGAGCAGCAGCTGGCGGAACAGCGCGTGGTAGCGGAACCAGCCGGCATCGTCGAGCTCGCTGACGAAGAGGTTCGAGCGCCGCAGCCGGTCGATCACCGCCGCCGAGCCGTCCGTGCCGCGTACGCGATCGCACAGCTGCGGCGAGAAGCGCGGCAGGACCGACGTGTCGAGCAGGAAGGCGCGCGTCTCGCCGTCGAGGCCTTCGAGCACCTCCGCCGCGAGGTACTCGGCCACGTGGCGGTGCACGCCGTCGAAGCGCTCCAGCGCGCGTGCGGGGTCGCCGGCGTGGCGCAGGCACAGCGCCACCAGGTACAGCGCCGCGGCCCAGCCCTCGGTGTGCTCGGTCAGCGCGCGCACCTGGGCGTCGGTGAGCGCGAGCCCTTCGGCGCCGACGAGCAGCCGCTTCGCCTCGTCGACGGTGAACGCGAGCTCGGCGGCGCGGATCTCAGCGAGCGCGCCCTGGCTGCGCATGCGGGCCAGCCGCAGCGGCGGGTCGGCGCGCGCGATCAGCACCAGCTGCACGTTCGGCGGGAACGCGCGGGCGGCGTGCCCGAGCGAGCGGATGCAGCGCTCGTCGGCGATCTCGTGCACGTCCTCGAGCACGAGCGCCACGCGGCGGCCGTCCGCGCGCAGCCGGGCGGCCAGCTCGTCGATCGCCGGCTCGGTCGCCGGCGACGGGCCGCGCAGCTGCTCCAGCGCGATCGTCCCCACGCCCCCGCACGCCCGCGACACCGCGGTCGCCAGGTACGTCCACAGCCGCACGGGGTCGTTGTCGCCCGCGTCGGCGGACACCCACGCCACGGCACGGTCGCCGCTCGCCAGCCAGGTCTCGACCGCGATCGTCTTGCCGTACCCCGCGGGAGCGGAGACCAGGATCACCGGGACGGCGCCGGCGCGCTCGAAGCGCGCCCGGATCCGCGTACGGTCGACGAGCCCGTCGCGCAGGCGCGGGCGAACCAGCTTGCTCTCGATCAGCCCGGGAGTCACCTTCCCGGAGGATGAACAAAGAGGGAGTAAGCGTCAGCTAAGGCCCTGGCGCGCCTCGCGCACCAGCGTGACGGCCTCGGGGAAGACCGTTGCCATCACGGAGCGGATCTGCTGCGCCTGCTGTTCCGTCGTCCCCTGGATGTTGACGCGGTTGATCGCGGCGACCGTCATGTCGACGGCCAGCTTGATCGCGTTGTCGGCCCACGCGAGGGTCTGGGCGGACTGCATGTTCTCCGCCATCTCCTGCATGCGGCGCTGGAACTCTGGGTCGTTGAGGAACCCGCCGAAGCCTTCCATGAAGCGGATCCTACTTGGTGCAGTACGCGGCTTCGGGGGCGCGGCGCGGCGACTTCGCGCGCGTGCGGCGGGCCGCCGCGCACTCCGCCTCGCCGCGGTCCTCGCGCTCCCAGCGCGACACGGTGCGGCGCAGCGAGGCGAAGGCGACCGCGCCGGGCGCGATCGGCAGCCAGAAGGAGAAGAAGCGGTAGGCGAGCACGGCGACGATCGCCAGGCCGGGGTCGGTGCCGAAGGCGACCAGCGCGCCGACCATCCCGCCGTCCACGCCGCCGACGCCGCCCGGGAGCGGGAGCGTGTTGGCGAGCATGCCGACGAAGTACGCCACGACGAGCACGCCGACGGCCGGCGCGGCGCCGAACGCGTGGAAGCACGCCCACAGCACGGCGATGTCGAAGCCCCACCAGAGGACCGCGCCGACCAGGCCGGGGTTGCCCGTGCGCACGAGGCGGCGCGCCTCGCGCACGCCGTCGCCGACCGGCGCCAGCCAGCGCCGCAGGCGGCTGTCGCCGGGCTTGACGAGTTGCGCCGAGCCGACGACCGCGATCACGAGCGCGCCGAAGATCGCCGGGACGACGGTGATCGCGAACGAGCCGCCGCCGGGGACGATGCCGGTCGCGAGGCCGAGCCCGCCGATCACGAGCGCGCCCATGTAGACGGAGTACAGGAGCACGAGGAAGGTGGTCATGCGCGCGGCGACGTCGCGCTTCTCGAGGCCGGCCTTGCGCAGCGACCACGCGGTCAGCGCGATGCCGCCGGCGCCCGCGCTGGCGAGCACGCGCGTGGCCATGTGGCCGGCGAGCGTGATCTCGGTGCTGGCGCGCATGTCGATCCGCCCGCGCTCGTCGAGCGAGACGGCGCGGAAGAGCACGATGTGGCCGCTGAACGACAGGACCTCGAGCACGAGCGCGAGGCCGAGCCACGACATGTCGCCGTGCGCGATCCGGTGCCAGACGTCCGGCAGGTCGGCGACCGCGGGCGCGAGCACGACGGCGCCGACGACCAGCAGCACGGTCGCGCCGACGAGCACGGCGATGCGGCGCGCGGAGACGGTGCCCAGTGCGCGATCGCTCGTGTCCATGCTGACTGCGGCCATGTACATGAGTGTCGTAAGAAAGTCGTTCGGCCTCTAACGAGCCACCCACCCGATTTATGGTGGGGTTATCCACAGGAGCGCCGCCGCGCCACCTCCGCGCAGCAGCTCGGTGCGGTGGACGAGCCGCGGCGAGGCGAGCGCGACGCCGGTCACGACGACTCGCGCGGGCAGCAGCGCGAGCCCTTGACCCGTGGCCACGAGCGCGAGCAGGCCGGCGACGTCGTGGCCGTCGTAGCGCAGCGCCGCGCGGAACCCGTCGGCGCGGGCGAGCATGGCGAGATCGGCCAGCGGCGCGGTGACGCCTGGCGCCTCGATCCAGCGCGCGTCGACGAGATCCTCCAGGCGCGCCGGGCCGGTCAGCGGATGGCCGGCCGGCAGCGCCAGCGCGAGCTCCTCCTCGGCGAACTCGGCCACCGCGAGGCCGGTCTCCGGCAGCCGCAGCGGATCGTTCGGCGCGGCGACGCCGTCCACGAACGCGGCGTCGAGCTCGCCGGTGGCGACGGCGATCGCCAGCGCGTCGCGCGCGTCGACGCGCAGCGTCGCCTCCAGCGGCGGCAGCTGCGCCCGCGCCGCGGCGATCGCGCGCGCCGCGAGCCCGGCCGACAGCGGCGTCGCGCCCGCCGCCAGCCGCGTCGGCGGCCCGGCGGCGACGCGCATCACGTCCGCCCGCGCCGAATCGAGCCGCAGCAGGATCGCGCCGCCGTGCTCGAGCAGGCGCGTGCCCGCCTCCGTCGGCGCGACCGGGCGCCGGTGCAGCAGCGCGGTGCCGAGGTCGGCCTCGAGTGCGGCGATGTGCTGCGACACCGCCGACTGCGTGTAGCCGAGCTCGCGGGCGGCGGCCGAGAACGACTGCAGCCGCACGACGGCGGCGAACGTGCGCAGGAAGCGCGGATCCACGCACATCAGTATCGCTGATGGATCGACCACCAACGATCGTTGGACGTGAACTCGACCGCGCGCGAGGATGCCGGGCATGCCCAGCGTCGCCATCGTCGGAGACCGCTCGCCGAGCGTCCGCGCCCACGCCCGCATCCCGCAGCTGATCGACGCCCTGCGCCGCCGCGACGGCGTCGTGCTGGACCCGTACTGGATCCCGTCCGAGGAGGCGCACAGCGGCCTCGAGGGCTTCGACGGGATCTGGATCGTGCCCGGCAGCCCGTACGCCAGCGCGGAGGGCGCGATCGCCGCCGCCCGCACCGCGCGCGAGCACGGGATCCCGTTCCTCGGCACGTGCGGCGGCTTCCAGCACGCGGTCCTGATGCTCGCGCGCGACCTGTGCGGGATCGAGGCGGCCGCGCACGCCGAGTACGGCGACGGCGGCGAGCTGGTCATCGTGGAGCTCGAGTGCTCGCTCGTCGGCCATGAGGGCGCGATCGCGTTCGAGCCCGGCACGCTGATCCGCTCGGTCATGGGCGTCGAGCGCAGCGTGGAGCGCTACCACTGCTCCTACGGCATCTCGCCGGCGTACCTCGACGCGCTGCGCGCCGGCGGCGTCGTCTTCGGCGCCCACGACGACGCCGGCGACGTGCGCGCGCTCGAGCTGCCCGGCCACCCGTTCTTCCTCGGCACGCTGTTCCAGCCTGAGCTGGCGGGCGACGGCACGCGCGCGCACCCGGTCATCCGCGCCTATGCGGACGCTTGCGCCACCCGCGCGCAGGGGCGTAACCTCGGTGCCGATGCGCCCGCCCTGGCGTCATCGGACGCCTGAACCGCCCCCGCCGGTCTACGTCGGCAGCCACGAGGACAAGCTGACGCGGATCCGGCCGCTGCACCTCGACCCGGACGACGACGGTCACACGCGCGAGGACCAGATCCGGGCGCGCGAGTACAAGCACGCGCGCTCGACGTTCTTCGGCGCCCGCCGCGGCTAGTTGCGGCTGCTCACGTGGGCGCGGATGCCGTAGCCCGGCATCGCGGCGCGCGTGATCCGCGCCGACAGCCGCGCGGAGAGGTCGGCGTCGGTGAGCCGCGACGCGAGGTCGTCGAGCGTGACCACGCCGACCACGAAGCCGGCCTCGACGACGACGAGCCGGCGCACGCCCTGACGGATCATCAGCTGCGCGCCCTCGTCGACCTCCATGTCCGGGTCGGCGGTGATCACGGGCGTGGAGGCGTGGTCGGACGCCGCGTCCGCGTGATCGCGGCCCTCGGCCAGGACGCAGATCGCGAGGTCGCGGTCGGTGATGAAGCCCGCGGGCCGTCCGTTGTACACCAGCACGACCGAGCCGACGTTGCGATCGCGCATCAGCCCGGCGATCTCGCGCACCGTCGAACGGGGATCGGCGACGACGACAGACTCCGTCATGACGTCGCGGACCAGCATGTCCGCGAGTCTACAATCGCGCGATCGTGCCGCACAGAACCGCGCAACAACTGAGTCACCGGCGCCGGATCGAGGCGCTGATCCGGCTCGCCGCGCCGGCGCTGGACCTGGCGCTGTACGTCGGCGACCGCGTGTCGCGCGTGGCCGGGCGCAACGAGATCCCGCCGGAGCCCGTACGCCGGCGCCTCGAGCCGCCACTAAAGTAACTCTCACGTGGCCGCCGTAGCCGACCCGAACCAGCAGCTCGAATGGGAGGCGCGCCAGCGTCCCCGCGCGGGCATCGCCGCGATCGTCGCGACCGTCGGCATGCTCGGCGGGCTGTGGGGCAACCTGCGGTTCAGCGCCGACCAGCCGAAGCCGTCGGGCCTGGAGGCGCTCCAGCGCGCGCTGAAGCCCGGCGCCGTCAACGACCTGGTGTCGCTGCAGGTGCCGCGCATGCAGTACGTCGTCGACCACCAGGTCGCGCTGATCTCGATCGGCGTCGTCGGGCTGATCGCGTCGATCGCCGCCGGCTGGTCGCTCGCGTTCCTCGCCGTCGCCACGCGCGCGCGCCGGCCCGAGGTCAGGCGCTGGGTCATCTACCTGCCGATCGTCGGCGGCGTCCTGTCCGGGCTCTACACGCTGCTGAGCGTGATCGGCGAGCTCGTGCACGACCGCCAGGTGCTCGACGGAGCGCGCACGGTGGCCGACGCCAGCCACACCAACGGGCTGATCGTCTTCGCCCAGCTGATCGGCTTCCTCGGGCTGCTGACCGGCGCCGGCGGCTACCTGCTCGTGTCGCTGAACGCGATGCGCGTGGGCCTGCTGACGCGCGCGCTCGGGGTCGTCGGGATCGCGATCGGCGTGTTCTTCATCATCCCGCTGCCGCTGTTCGCGCCGCTGCTGCAGATCCTCTTCCAGGCCTCGCTGGCGATGCTGCTGTTCCGCTTCTGGATGGGCGGCATCCCGCCCGCGTGGGAGACCGGCCAGGCCGAGCCGTGGCCGTCGCGCCGCCAGGGCCCGGGCCGCTCCACCGCCGTCGCGCCCAAGCCGGTGCCGGCGCCGGCCGCGCCCGCCGCCGAGCCGCGGCGGAGCAAGCGCAAGAAGCGCTAGACGTTCTCATCTTTGCGTCCTACGTTGGACATGTAGCAACAGTCCACCGCAGGGAGGTATCGCCATGGCTGCAAGCGTCCACACCGGCGACGATCGCTTCGTCCGCCCGGCTGAGTCACCTGCCGCTCCGCTCCCGGCCACCGCGAACCCGGCCCCGTTGGGGCTCGCAGCGTTCGCTCTGACCACGTTCGTCCTGAGCATGTTCAACGCCGGCCTGCTCAGCTCCGGCGGCGAGCCGATCGTGCTCGGCCTCGCGCTCGCCTACGGCGGGCTCGCGCAGCTGCTGGCGGGAATGTGGGAGTTCCGCACCGGCAACACGTTCGGCGCGACCGCCTTCACGTCCTACGGCGCGTTCTGGCTCTCGTACTGGGCCTTCGTGGAGTTCTTCGCGAAGAGCGTCCCCGCCGCCGACGCCGGCCACGCGGTCGGCCTGTACCTGATCGCCTGGGGCATCTTCACGGCGTACATGTTCGTCGCCTCGCTGCGCACGACCGCGGCGGTCGCGCTCGTCTTCGCGCTGCTCGCGGTGACGTTCATCGTGCTGGGTATCGGCAACTCCGGCGGCCACTCCGGCATCATCAAGGCCGGCGGCTGGATCGGGCTCGCCACGGCGGTGGCCGCGTGGTACGCCTCCTTCGCGGAGGTCACCAACGCGACGTTCCGCCGGACGGTGCTCCCCACCCGCTCCCTGCAGCGCTGAGACGGTGAAGTAAGAGAGGAGACGGCATGGCGACGGAAGGGCAGACGCTCGAACAGCAGCTCGACGAGCTGCTGGATCAGGAGGCATTCGCTCCGCCGGAGGGGTTCAAGGAGGACGCGGTCGTCTCCGACGAGGAGGTCTACGAGCGCGCCGGCGCCGACTACGAGGCGTTCTGGGCCGAGCAGGCCGAGGCGCTGGACTGGGACACGAAGTGGGACACGGTCCTGGACTGGTCGAACCCTCCGTTCGCGAAGTGGTTCGTCGGCGGCAAGCTCAACGTCTCCGCCAACTGCCTCGACCGCCACGTGGCGGCGGGGCGCGGCGACCGCGTCGCGTACCACTGGCGCGGCGAGGAGGGCGAGGAGCTCGACGTCACGTACGCCGACCTGCACCGCGACGTGCAGAAGCTCGCCAACGCGCTGAAGGACCTCGGCGTCGCCAAGGGCGACGTCGTCGCCATCTACCTGCCGATGATCCCGGAGGTCGCCGTCTCGATGCTCGCCTGCGCGCGCATCGGCGCGGTCCACAACGTGGTCTTCGGCGGGTTCAGCGCGGAGTCGGTCAAGGAGCGGATCGAGTTCTCGGAGTCGAAGCTCCTGATCACGGTCGACGGCGCGCGGCGCAAGGGCAAGACGGCGCCGATCAAGGCGACCGTCGACGACGTTGTCGGCGACATCGTCGACACGGTGGTGGTCGTCAGGCGGGCCGACAACGACGCGCCGATGAAGGACGGGCGCGATCACTGGTACCACGACCTGCTCGAGGCCGCGGCCGACGAGTGCCCGGCGGAGCCGCTGGACGCCGAGCACCCGCTCTACATCCTCTACACGAGCGGCTCGACGGCGAAGCCGAAGGGCATCCTGCACACCACCGGCGGCTATCTGACGCAGGTCGCCTACACCCACCGGGCCGTGTTCGACCTCAAGCCCGACGAGGACGTCTACTGGTGCGCGGCCGACGTCGGCTGGGTCACCGGGCACTCGTACATCATCTACGGGCCGCTCGCCAACGGCGCGACCTCGGTGATGTACGAGGGCGCGCCGGACTACCCGGACAAGGACATCTGGTGGGAGCTGATCGAGCGCTACAAGGTCAACATCCTCTACTGCGCGCCGACCGCGATCCGCGCGTGCATGAAGTGGGGCGTGCAGTACCCGGAGCGCCATGACCTGTCGTCGCTGCGGCTGCTCGGGACGGTCGGGGAGCCGATCAACCCGAAGGCGTGGCTCTGGTACTACAAGGTCGTCGGCGGCGAGCGCTGCCCGATCGTCGACACGTGGTGGCAGACCGAGACCGGCGCGATCATGATCACGACGCTGCCGGGCCTGCTGGACGCCAAGCCCGGCTCGGCCGGGCGCCCGCTGCCGGGGCTGGAGGCGGCCGTCGTCGACGACTCCGGCGCCGACGTCGGGACCGCGCAGGGCTTCCTCACGCTCACGCGCCCGTGGCCCTCGATGCTGCGCACCCTCTACAAGGAGGACGACCGCTTCATCGAGACCTACTGGGACAAGTTCGGCCGCGACACCTACCTCGTCGGCGACGCCGCGCGGCGTGACGAGGACGGGTACTTCTGGATCATCGGGCGCATCGACGACGTCGTGAACGTCTCCGGCCACCGGCTGTCGACGGCCGAGGTCGAGTCGGCGATCGTCTCGCACCACAAGGTCGCCGAGGCGGCCGTGATCGGCCAGGCCGACGAGGACACCGGCCAGGCCATCACCGCGTTCGTCACGCTCGAGGGCGACCTCGAGGGCACCGACGACCTCGTCGGCGAGATCCGCGAGCAGGTCGCGAACCGGATCGGCAAGTTCGCCCGGCCCAAGCGCATCATCTGGGCCGACGACCTGCCCAAGACGCGCTCGGGCAAGATCATGCGCCGGCTGCTGCGCGACATCGCCGAGGGCCGTGCGCTCGGCGACGTCACGACGCTGCGCGACCCGGACGTGATGCAGCAGCTGGAGGGCAAGATCAAGGAGCGCCAGGCCGAGGGATCCGACTAGTCGCGAAGGCGCCGGCGACGAACGGCCACGAGCTGTCCTTGCGCGCCACGGCGCGGAAGGACAGCCGGCGCCCGCGGTAGCCGAGCGCGAAGCGGCCGTGCGCGTCGGTGCGCGTAAGGCCGGCGCCGCGGATCTCGACCAGCACGCCGCCGCGCGGGACGTGGCCGCCGGCGAGCCGCCCTGACAGCGCGACGGTGCGGCCGTGCCGGCGCGCCTTCAGCGTCCCGGCGGCCCGCACGAACAGCGTGACGGTGGCGCCGCCGATGCGCAGGTCGCGGCTCGCGCCCGCGGGCGCGACGTACGTGAAGCGCCCGTCGGCGGCGGTGCCGATCCCGCCCTCGCGCCGCTCGCGCGCGCCGGGCACGCGCGTGACGGCGCGGACGTCGAGCGTCGCGCCCGCGATCGCCGCGCCGCGCGCGTCGGCGACGCGGCCGCGGATCTCGATCCGCCGCCCGTAGGCGGAGCGGATCGTCCGGCGCGAGAGCGTGACGCGCGGCCGCGCGAGCGGCGGCGCGATCGCCGCGGGCCCCGTCGGCACGAGCGCGGGAGGCGCGGCCGCGGGGACCGGCGCCGGCGCGGCCGTCGGGGCCGGCGTCGCCGCCGGCGCCGGCTCGATCGCGTCGCCGGGCGCGCTCGCGACCCGCGTGGTACCGCCGCGGTCGGTCGCGGCCACGACGGCGCGCACGCGCAGGCCCGCGTCGGCGGCCGTGAGCGCGTACGTGCGCCGGGAGGCGCCCTCGATGTCCTCGCACTCGGCCGCGCACCGCTGCCACGCGTATCCGTACGCGACGTCCTGCCCGTCGAAGCCCACGGCCGTTGCGGTCAGCGTCTCGGCCACGCGCCGGACGCCCGACACGTCGACGCGCCCGGCCGCCGGCGGGGCGTTGTCGGTCGTCACCGTGACGGGCCCGAACACGGTGCGGGCGTTGCCCGCGGCGTCCGCGACCACGGCGCGCACGGCGTGCGCGCCGTCGCGCACGTCGCCCGTCGCCCACGCGAGCTCGACGCCCGCCGCGGGCGGGCACGGCCGCGCGTCGGTGAAGCCGTGGGCGTCCTTCTCCAGCGGCGTGCACCCGAGCGCGACGGTGCGGGCGCCGGTCGTCGCGCCGTCGACGTACAGCGCCGCCGAGGCGAGGCCGGAGCCCGCGTCGGCGGCAGCGAGCGTGAGCGTGTCGGTGCCGTGCTTGGTGCCCGGCTCGGCCAGCCCGCCCGCGACGCCCGCCGCGGTCGGCGCCGACTCGTCGTCGAGCGTGGCCGTCAGGGCCCGGATCGTCGTCCTCGCCGGGCCGGCGCCGGTGACGCACATGACCGCGCGGCACTCCTGGCGCAGCACGACGTTCCTCGTCCCCGGCGGGAGCGCGAACGACCGCGTGTCCTGCTCGAGGTCGGAGCTCCACAGTCCGACCGCGCCCGCGTCGGTGTCGATCTCGACGCGCACGCCGGTGCCGGTCACGCCGCTGATCGAGCCGCGCCAGCGCAGGGCCGTGAGGGACGTGCCCTGGGGCGCGGCGAGCGCCCAGCCGCCGGCCTGCTCGGACGGCATCGCCGTCCGGCCCGCCCATTCGAAGTACGCGGCGTCGTCGCCGCCGCGGCAGTGGTCGTCGTGGTTCATCGAGCCCTCGGGCAGCTCGTAGGTCGAGAACGCGTGCATCGAGAGCGGCTCGTCGTCGGGCCCGTCGCAGCCGTAGACGCGATACGGGGCGGCGCTCGCCGCCGTCGCCGGGAGCGCGGCGAGGACGAGCGCGATGGGGAGGATGGCCTTCATGCCCCCCATAGGGGCCGGGCGGGAAAACTACGCGCGGCGCAGCGCGGCGCGCGCGGCGGCGTCGCCGGGCACGCCGTGCACGGCGCCGCCGGGGAACGTCGAGGCGCCGCCGAGGAAGAGGCCGTCGATCGGCGTCGAGTAGGGCGACAGCGTCGGAACGGGGCGGAAGACGACCTGGCGCAGCGCATAGCTGCCGCCGCCGACGTCGCCGCCGATCAGGTTCGCGTCGCGCGCCTCGAGCTCCGCGGGGCCGAGCACGTGGCGGGCGAGGATGCGATCGCGGAAGCCGGGCGCGTAGCGCTCCAGGAGCGCCTCGATGCGCTCGGCGTCCGTGCCCGGGTGCGTGTACGCCCACGCCGTGTGCTTGCCCGCCGGCGCGCGCGTCGGGTCGGCGACGCTCTGCTGGCCGAGCAGCAGGAACGGATCGCGGCGCGCGAGCATCTCCTCGCCGGTCCCGCCCACGTGCACCGTGCCCGCCACGCGGGCATCCTCGTTGAGCCACGGGATCGGCCCGTCGAGCGCCCAGTCGAGCTTGGTCGTCGTCGGCCCCGCCTTGAAGCGCTTGAGCGCGGTGCGGTACCAGCCGCTGAGCGGCGCCATCCGCAGCAGCGCCTGCGGCATCACGGTGGCGATCACCAGCGGCGCGGCGAGCGTCTCGCCGCCGGCCAGCCGGACGCCGGTCACGCGGCCCGCGGCGACCTCGATCCGCTCGACCGCCGCGCTCGTGCGGACGTCGCCGCCGCGGCTGCGCAGGTAGGAGGCCAGCGCGTCCGACAGCGCCTGCGCGCCGCCGCGCGGGCTCGGCCAGCCGACCGCGTGGCCCAGCAGGTTCAGGTAGAAGGCGGCGATCGCCGAGCCGGCGCCGCCGGGCGGCGTGTCGCCGTGTGCCGCCGCGCTATAGAGCCACGCGCGCGAGCCGTCGGACTCGAACAGCCGGCGGCCGAGGCCGACCGCGGAGCCGGTCAGCATGCGCGTCAGGTCGAGCGTGGCGAGCGGGCTCTTGGCCAGCAGCGCGAGCGGCCCCTTCAGCGGCGGGAAGCCGGACAGCATCGTGTCGCGCAGCGCGTCGAAGTGGTCGAGGAACGGGGTCGCGAACTTCGCCCAGGCCGCGCCGTCGCCGGGGTGCAGCGCGTCGAGCGAGGCGGCCGTGCGGCCGAGGTCCTGGTAGAGCACGGCGGCGCGCCCGCCGGGGAGCACGTGCGCGGACGCGGCCTCGGGCTGGACCCACTCCAGCCCGTGCTCGCGCAGCGGCATCCGGCCCCACACCGGCGACGCGGCGCCGGCGGGGTAGACGGAGGAGAACGTGTCGTGCCTGAAGCCCGGCAGCGTCAGCTCCTCGGTGCGCACGGCGCCGCCGAGGCCGTCAGCGGCCTCGAGCACGAGCACGTCGCGCCCCGCCTCGGCGAGCCGGATCGCGGCGGCGAGCCCGTTCGGGCCGCTGCCGATGACCAGCGCGTCGCTCAACCGATCGCCCGCGCCAGCTGGTGCAGCATGCTCAGACGCTCGACGTCGCCCTGGCCCCAGAACGCGTGCTGGGCCTCCTGGCCTGCGAGCTTGTACGCCTTGTCGAGGTGCCACGGCATCGGGTCCCACGTCCCGGCCGCCCTCACCCACGCCTGGCCGTCGAGCGTGTACAGCAGCAGCCGGTTGTGCCCGCGGCCCATGAAGTGACCCTCGTGCGTCGTGAGGTCGAAGCCGACGAGCGGGACGCCGCCCTCGGGCACCGCGCGCGGCTCGTGGTCGCCGTAGCGGGCGAGGCCGTCCTCGAGCGCCGCGAACCACGCCTGCAGCGCCGCCGGGTCGTCGGGCGTGACGAGCGCGGTGATCGTCACGTAGCCGCGCTGGAAGACGGGCCGCCCTGGCTCGGTGCCGGCGACGACCTCGATCTCGAATGTCTGACCGGCCAGGCCGCCGTCGCGCAGCGGCGTGAACCGGCCGAGCTCGCTCGCGTAGTCGGGCCACGTCTCGGGCCGCGTGAGCGCGCCGATGACGCCCTCGGCCGATGGCATCGGGACCGGCGGGTACGTGTGCCAGACCTGCTCGGCGGGCGGCCCCGCCTCGGGCGTCAGCTCGCCGAGCTTGGCCAGGTCCATCCGGCGCGCCGGGTCGTACGCGTCGCGCTCATCGGCGGTCGGGAACGCGACGCCCCAGCCGCGCCGCGCGTCGTCCGCGTAGGCCTCGGGGAACCACTCGCCGATCAGGCGCGCGGCGCCGTCGAGCAGCTGCGCGCGGGTCAGCGTGCCGCGCTCGGAGAGCTCGGTGGCGAAGCGCTCGCGCCCGTAGGCGCGGTGGAAGGCCGGCAGATCGCTGACGTGCAGCCGGCCGCCCTTGCGGTACCAGTATGTGGTCAGGACGCACAAGGCGGCGCGCAGGTCGTCGACCTCGCGCTCGGCGGCGGCGCGGCGGTAGTAGGCGGCGTTGAGGAAGTCGGTCACCCACGGCGCCGCGTCGCGCGCCGCGATCGAGGAGCCCGACAGCCGGGCGAAGCCGAGCGGGCCGGTCGTGGAGGTCTTGGTCATACGTTGCAGCGTCGTCGCGGGTGGGAGCCATCACGTCCGTAGAAGTCCGCAGACGCGGTCCGGGACATATCCTCCCAGGGGTCGGCCGCAGAGGAGGAGAGCCCGGATGAGCACGACGTCGATCGCGTCATACGAGGAGGCCGTCGCCTCGCACGAGTGGCGCGTCCCCGAGCGCTACAACATCGCCGAGGACGTCTGCGACAAGCACCCGGCGGACAAGCTCGCGATGATCCACGAGCACTTCGAGGGCGCCGTGCGCGAGGTGTACTGGGGCGAGCTGCAGGAGGCGTCCAACCGGTTCGCGAACGTGCTGCGGGCGCACGGCGTCGCCAAGGGCGACCGCGTCGCGATGCTGCTGCCGCCGACGCCGGAGACCGCGGCGGCGTTCTTCGGCACGTGGAAGTGCGGCGCGATCCTGCTGTCGATGTCGGTGCTCTACGGCGACGACGGCATCCGCCACCGCGTGTCGGACTCGCAGGCGAAGGTGCTCGTCACCAACGCCGCCAACGCCGGCCGCGTCGATCCGGCGCTGGTCGAGCACGTGCTGCTGCTCGACGACGAGCTGCTCGCGAGCGGCGCGCCGGAGTTCTCGCGCGAGGACACGCTGGCCGACGACCCGGCGCAGCTCTACTACACGTCCGGCACGACCGGGCTCGCCAAGGGCATCGTGCACGCGCACCGCTATCTGCTCGCGCACGAGGAGTTCGTCTACTGCCACGACGTGCGCGACGGCGAGCGCTTCCACGGCATGGGCGAGTGGGCCTGGGCGGCCGGCATCGCGCCGCTGCTCGGTCCGTGGCGCTACGGCGCCGTCCAGCTCGTGCTCCAGCGCAAGGGCGGCTTCGACCCGCGCCAGCAGCTCGACTTCCTCTCGCGCCACCAGGCGTCGAACGTCTTCACCACGCCGACGGCGATGCGCTCGATGATGGCGATCGGCGACGCCGGCACGCGCTACCCGCAGCGCTTCCGCATCGTGTGCTCGGCGGGCGAGCCGCTGAACCCCGAGGCGATCCGCTGGTTCCGCGAGCAGTACGGGCTCACCGTGCTCGACTACTACGGGCTGACCGAGTCGTATCCGCTCGTCGCCAACTACCCGTTCATGGAGGTCCGCGAGGGCTCGATGGGGCGCCCGATGCCGGGCTGGGACGTGCAGATCCTCGACGAGGACGAGCGCCCGGTCCCGCGCGGCGAGCGCGGCGAGATCTGCCTGCGCGCGCGCTCGAACCCGCACTACCCGCTCGGCTACTGGCGCAACGAGGAGGCGGCGAAGGAGACGTTCGGCGGCGAGTGGTTCCACACCAAGGACGCCGCCAAGTTCGACGCGGACGGGTACGTCTGGTACGAGGGCCGCGCCGACGACGTGATCATCGCCGCGGGCTACCGGATCGGGCCGTTCGAGGTCGAGTCGGCGTGCCTGGAGCACGCGGCCGTCAAGGAGGCGGCGGCCGTCGCGTCGCCGGACGAGCGGCGCGGGCACGTGGTGAAGGCGTTCATCGTGCTGGCCGAGGGGCACGCGGGCTCCGACGAGCTCGTGAGCGAGATCCAGGCGCACGTGCGCTCGCGCCTGTCGGCCTACGCGTACCCGCGCAAGATCGAGTTCGTCGACGACCTCCCGAAGACGCTGACGGGCAAGATCCGGCGGATCGAGCTGCGCCAACGAGAGTTGGACGCGTAGCCCGGCGGTGGCCGGGTGGCAGACTTGATCGCGTGCAGCACGTCCGTGCGAGGGTCGACCGTGCCGTCCGTGTGGAGCGCGCGCAGCCCGTCTCGCGTGCGCTGCTGCCGCAGTGGGTCGCGCGGCTCACCGGGTTCGCGGCGCTCGGCGCGATCGGCGCGCTCGAGTGGCAGCGGCTTGTCGGCGGGCTGAGCTCGGGCTCCGCGCTGCTGTGGGTCCTCGCGGCGATCTGCGCGGCGCTCGCCATCCTCGCCGCCGGGCGCGCGCCGGCCGGCTGGCCGCGCGCCTTCGCGCTCGCCGCCGCCGTGCTGACGGGGCTGTTCGCCGGCTACCTCGCCTCGCGCACGCACCTGTACCTGTTGCGGCCGCGCAACTGGGACGAGCTCGTCTCCGGCCTCGCGACCGGGACGCAGGCGCTCGGGACGGTGCGGATCCCGTACGTCAGCGCCGACCCGTGGCCGGCGATCGCGCTCAAGCTGCTCGGCGCCGAGCTGCTCGTGCTCGCCGCGCTGATGACGTTCTGGCCGCGCGTCGACGTCGCCGAGCCGGACCGCCGCAACACGCTCTCGCCGCCTGAGCGCGGCTACCCGTTCCTCGCGCTCGCGGTGCTGCTGATCGTCGTCGCGTCGCCGGTCATCTCGCTCGGCGGCACGCGCTCGCTGGCGCTCGGGCTCGTGCTCGCGGCGCTGAGCGTCAGCTTCCTGTGGCTCGAGCGGCTGCCGCTGCGGCCCGGCCTGGGCGTCGCCGCGCTCGTCGGCGTCGCGCTCGCGGGCGCGCTCCCGCTCGCCGCCGTCGCCGACCGCGGGGAGCCGTGGTTCGACTACCGCGCCTTCGCCGAGAGCCTCGGGCCTGACGATCCCGTGCGCTTCGACTGGTCGCAGAGCTATGGGCCGATCGACTGGCCGCGCGACGGCAACGAGGTGATGCGCGTCAAGTCGGCCGACCCGCTGTACTGGAAGGCGCGCGACCTCGACGTCTTCGACGGCGTCGCCTGGACGCAGCGGACCGATCCGACGCCGACGTTCCGCAACGCCGACCAGCCGTGGGAGGCGGACCTGCCCGACGACTTCCGCGACCGTCCCGCGTGGACGAGCACGATCGAGGTCTCGATCAAGCGCATGCGCACGTCCGACGTGCTCGGCGCGGGCACGATCATGGACGTCAAGGGCGCGTCGCAGCCCGTCAAGCCAGGGGTCGCGTCGGGCACGTGGGACTCCGTCGGCGCGCTGCGCCGCGGCGACTCCTACACGCTGCAGGTGCACGTCCCGCAGCCGGACCCGGCGGCGCTCGCCACGGCGTCGACCGGCGAGCGCGTGCGCGAGCCCGGCGAGCTGAGCGTGACGATCCCCCTGCTGCCGGGCACCACGCTGCCGGGCGCGCGGCTGCCGGGCGCGTCCGTCGACACCCGGATCCGCAAGGGCGTGGCGCACTTCCCGGGCTGGAACCAGGCCGGCGTGCCGTCGGTCGAGTTCCCGACGACGCTCCAGTCGGAGCGGTTCGACATCGACGCCGTCATGAAGCGCTCCTACTACGCGCGCACGTGGCTGCTGTCGAAGCGGCTCAAGCGCGGCACGCAGTCGGCCTACGACTACATCCGCAACGTCGATCGCTACCTGCACGAGTCGATGTTCCGCTACTCCGAGCGGCCGCCGGCGACGCCGGCGGGGCGGACGCCGCTGGACTACTTCCTGACGACCTCGCACGAGGGCTACTGCCAGCACTTCGCCGGCGCGATGGCACTGCTGCTGCGGATGGGCGGCGTCCCGGCGCGCGTGGCGACGGGCTTCAGCCCGGGCGGCTACTCGTCGCGCAAGAACGCCTGGATCGTGCGCGACACCGACGCGCACGCGTGGGTCGAGGCGTGGTTCGACCGCTTCGGCTGGGTGACGCTGGATCCGACGCCGGACGCGACGCCGGCCCGCTCGCAGATCGCCGCGCTCGCGCCGCCGCCGTCCGCCGCCCCGCTCGCGCCCGACCGCGCGGCGCCCGGCCCGGGCGCCGAGGGCGACAGCGGCGCCCCCGGGCCGATCCGCGTGCGCCCGGACCTGCTGCTCGACGGCAACTCCACCGGCTCGGGCGCCGGCCTCCAGGAAGGCGGCGTGTCGGACTGGGTGTGGGGGATCGGGATCGTGGCGCTGCTCGCGCTGCTGGCGATCTCGATCGCGCTGATCCGCCGCCCGCGCGGGGCGATCGCGGAGCTCGAGGACGCGCTGCGCCGCGTCGGGCGCCCGATCTCGACCGGCACCACGCTGCATCAGCTCGAGCGCCGGCTCGGCAGCCACTCGCCGGAGGCGGCCGGGTACCTGCACGCGCTGACCGCGGGCCGCTACGGGCCGGTGCCCGCCGCGCCCACGCGCGCCGGCCGGCGCGCCCTGCGCCGCGCGCTGGCCCAGGGCCTCGGGCCGACGGGCCGGCTGCGGGCGCTGTGGGCGCTCCCGCCGCGCCTGCGCGCGAAGGGCTAGCCGGGCTGGTGGACCAGCAGGTACGAGTTGCCGTCGGGATCGCGGAACCGGAACATCGCCGGGATGCCCGCGAGCACCGCGCCGCTCCACGGCACGACCGGATCGCCCTGGCGCAGGATCGCGGCGTCCACGTCGACGCCGCGCGCCTGCAGCGCGGCGTGGTCGGCCTCGACGTCGGCGGTGTCGAACGCGATGCCCGTCTCGATCCCGGCGGGCCGGGCCTCGCTCGCCGCCACGAGCGTCACGGTCGTGAGCGCGCCGGGCGGCGCCAGCTCGATCCAGCGCACGTCGCCGGCGTAGGTGAAGTCCGCGCGCTTCTCGAACCCGAGCGCGTCGACGTAGAACGCCAGCGCGCGTTCCTGGTCGCCGACGGGGACGATCACCGTCGACGCCTGCGTGATGTTGGTCTTGGCCATACGGCTATTGAGACAGGGGCGCAAAGTTCAGGGCGCCTCCCCGATTGTCGCCAGGCCGGTGCGACGCGAGCGTTGCGCGGTGCTCAAGCAACTCACTCGCATCTCGGCGGCGGGCGTCGTCGCCCTCGCGCTGGCGTCCCCGGCGGTCGCGCAGACGCCGATCGCTCCCTCTCCCGCGTTCCCGATCGCGGGCAAGACGCTTCCCCGCGGCGTCCCCTTCACGTTCAAGGTCGGCGTCGATCCGGAGTCGTCGCCGTCGGGCGTGTTCCTGAAGGTCTCGAAGTCCAAGAAGGTCGGCGACGACGGGACGCTCGCCAACGACATCTACTTCCGCTCGATGACGCCGAAGGGCAACTTCTACGTCAAGAAGGTCGAGCGCTACAAGGCGCTGACGTCGCACTTCCTCAACCGCCCCGGCCGCTACTACTGGCAGGCCTACGTTGTCGACTGCAGCGAGGGGACCGACGACTGCAACGTCGAGGGCTCGATCACCTCGTTCCGGATCAAGTAGCCGCGGTGGCCGTCGCCGCCTTGACGGCGCGCGTCAGCGTGTCGATGTCGTAGACGCCCTGGTGGCGGCGGCCGTTGATGAAGAACGTGGGCGTGCCGGACACGCCGCTCGCGTCGGCGCTCTGCACGTCGCGCGCCACGCGCCCGGCGAAGCGGCGCCGCCGCAGGTCGTCGGCGAAGCGGCTGATGTCGAGGCCGGCGTCGGCGGCGTGCCGGTACAGCTCCGGCGGCGCGAGCTCGTCCTGGTGCTCGAACAGCCAGTCGTGCATCTCCCAGAAGTCGCGCTGGGAGCCGGCGGCCTCGGCCGACTCGGCCGCGAGCTGCGCGGACGGGTGGACGTCGGTGAGCGGCAGGTGGCGGAAGACGTAGCGCAGCTCGTCGGGAAAGTGCTCGAGCAGCTTGGTGATGATCGGGTGCGCGTGCGCGCAATACGGGCACTCGTAGTCGCCGTACTCGAGCAGCGTGACCGGCGCGTCCCGGCGCCCGCGGATGTGATCGACCTCCGGGTCGATGTCGTCGGCGAGGTCGACGATCGTCTCCGCCGTGGCGCCGAGCTGGCGCGCGCGCACCTCGTCGGGGAGCCGCCGGATGACCTGCGTGGCGAGCCATCCGAGCGCCGGCGAGAGCACGGCGGTCACGAGCACGCCGATCTTCGCCTCCTCCAGCAGCGGGCCTGAGAACGCGAGCGTCGCGACCAGCAGCGAGACCGTGAAGCCGACGCCGGCCGTCGCGGCGCCGACGGCCAGGGCGGGGAACGTGATCGTCAGCCGCACGCCGCACTTGGTCGCCAGCCACGAGGCGATCATGATGCCCGCCGGCTTGCCGATCACGTACGCGACGACGATGCCGAGCGTCACCGAGGAGGTGACGGCCGCGGAGATCAGGTTGCCGTCGAGGTGGATGCCGGCGTTGGCGAGCGCGAACAGCGGCACGATCACGCGGCTGGTCCAGGGGTGCAGCTTGTACTGCAGGCGCTCGTTGGGCGAGATCGCCGACGTGAGGCTCGCGACGGCGGAGTAGGCCAGCTCCGGCGTCGGCTGCTCGCGGAAGGAGCGCGTGAGCTCAGTGCTGCGCTCGAGCGAGTCGCGCGGCGGCGGGTACGCGCTCGTGACCAGCCCGATGGCGAGCCCGGCGATCACGGCGTCGACGCCCGACTCGAACATCGCGAACCAGATCCCGATGCCGAGCAGGACCGCGGCGGGCCCGCGCCAGGATCCCGCCCAGCGCAGCAGGAAGAGCGCGCCGAACAGGCCGAACGCCACGAGCAGCGCCATGACCGACACGTCCTCGGTGTAGCCGAGCGCGATCACCAGCAGCGCCACGAGGTCGTCGATCACGACCACCGTCAGCAGGAACACGCGCACGCGGATCGCCCGCCCGCGCGTGAGCAGGGCGAGCGAGCCGAGCGCCAGCGCCGTGTCGGTCGAGACGGCCGCGCCCCAGCCGTGCGCGCCGGGGCCCCCGGCGTTGAAGGCGAGGTAGATGGCGCCGGCGCAGACCATCCCGCCGAGCGACGCCACCACCGGGACCGCCAGCCGCGTGCGCTGGCGCAGCTCGCCGAGGTCGAGCTCGCGCTTGGCCTCGAGCCCGACGACGAGGAAGAACAGCGTCATCAGGCCCTCGTTGACCCAGCCGCGCAGGTCGGTCACCAGCTCGTGGCCGCCGAGCGACAGCGCGAGCTTCGTCTCCCACACCGACGTGTAGGTCGACGGCGAGACGTTCGCCCACAGCAGCGCCGCGACCGCCGCCGCCGCGAGCGCGATCGCCCCGCCCGTCTCGGCGTGCAGGTAGCTGCGGATCGGCGCCGCGAGGTTGCGCGCCCACGCGGTCTTGCCCGAGCTGGTGATCGTCGTCGCGGTCACGCGACGGCCCGCCCGGGCTCGGCGAGCATCGCCTGGAGGCGGCGCGCGGCGTCCAGGTGATCGCCGGTCCACAGCATCCGGACCGCCGTCAGGTCATGCCCGGCGGCGGCCACCAGCCGGTCGTCGGCCGCCGCGTCCGCGGGCTGCGGATCCGGCACCGCGCCGTCGCCGGTCAGGCCGGCGGCGAAGTCGCCGTACCAGCGCGTCATCCGGTCGGTCGTGGCCAGCAGCTCCTCGCTTGCGGCCGCGCGGTCGCCGCCGCGCGCGCCGTCGCGCTGCCACAGGTCGAGCACGGCGTCGCCGGCGAGCCGCAACCCGACCACGCCGGTCACGAGGCTCGTGACCTCCGCCAGCGGAGCGGGCTTCATCCCGCGCTCGGCGAGGTAGGTGCGGAACGTGTCGTCGAGCCGGCGCGAGGCCGCGGCCGCCTGGACCGCCTCGGCGGCGGGCGACGGATGGGCCGGCGTCGTGCCGAAGCGGACCGCCGCGGCGAGGTAGCGCGCGCTGTCGACATAGGCGGCCGCGAGCGCCTTGCCCAGCGCCGACGACGCGCCGCGCGGCCAGAACAGCAGGCCGACCGCGAGGCTCACCGCGCTGCCGATCACGACGTCCTCGATCCGCACGAGCCCGATCCGCCAGCCCTCCGGGGCGATGATGTTGAACAGGATCAGCAGCGTCAGCGTGAACGCCGCCTGGCCGGCGGCGAATCCGATCGCCGCCGGCGCGAGCCCCGCGAACAGGATCGCGAACGGCAACAGCGCCCACAGCACCGCCGTCTCCGTGCCGACCAGCTTCACCAGCACGGCGCCGACGACGAACCCCGCGGCCGTGCCGAGGAACGCGCGGATCGCGTTCTGCCCGGTGTTGAGCGCGTTCGAGCGCAGCACCGAGAGCGCGCCCAGTACGACCCAGAACGCGTGCTGCAGCCCGGAGAGGTCCGCGATCAGGACCGCGAGGCCGAGCGCCGTCGCCCCGCGGACGCTGTTCTGCAGCCACGTCGAGTGTCGCGCGACGTGGGCGCCGGCGCGCTCCTGCGCGGACGCCAGCGAGCCGGCGAGCCCGGCCGGCCGCCGGCCGAGCAGCTGCTCGAGCCAGCTGCGCCGCTCGGCGGCGGCCGCGAGGTCGATGTTGCGGGCGATCTGCGAGACGACGAAGCTCAGCTCCTGGGCCCGGAAGCTCGGGTCGAGCGCGGACACGATGTCGCCGCTGGGGGCGGCCAGGCCGTGCTCGAGCTCGCCGAGCCGCGCGTCGAGCTCGGCCTGCGCCGCGTGCAGTGCCGCCGGCGAGGCGCTGGGCGCGTCGAGCAGGTCGGCGCCGCGCTCGAGCAGGGTCGCGGCCGCGACCTTGACGGCGCACGCGCGCCGGTCGACGTGGTGCGGCGGCACCGCCTCGGCGACGATGGCGTTGAGCCAGCGCAGCTCATCCACGAGCCGGACCACGGCGCGCGCCCCCGTGCTCAAGCCCGTGGGGCGGTACGGCGTGGCGAAGAAGACCGAGTGCAGCGTGGCGAGCGCGGCGTCGGAGGCCGCCACGGCGTCGCCGGGGTCCTCGCCGTGCAGGACGTGCGCGACCTCCGCGCGCATCCGCGCCGCCACCGCGCGGCAGGCGGCGATCGCCGAGCCGCGCACCGGGTCGCGTGCCGGCGCGGGCCACAGCAGCGCGATCGCCGGCAGCGAAGCGAGCGCGGCGAGCCCCCAGCCGGCGAGGCGGTCGGGGATCTGCGACGCCGGCCCGGACAGCGAGACCGGCAGGATGAACGCCAGCAGCAGCGTCGTCGTGGCGCCGGCGAGCACCGAGCTGACGACGCCGGCGAAGAGCACGCCGAACGCCACCAGCGCCATCGCCACCGCCGCCACGACGGGCGTGTTCGACGCGAGCGTCCCGACGCACACGAACACCGCGCAGGTCACGCCGAGGGCCGCCTGCGCCTGCAGGCGCGCGCGCATCGGACCGCTGAAGTCGACCAGCAGCAGCATCGCGAACGACCCGAAGGCGGCGAACGTGGCCAGCGTCGGGTTGCCGAGCACGACCTTGCCGAACGCGAACAGCGCCGGCATCACGATCGCCGTGCGCCCGGCGCGGCGCAGCGCGGCGAGACCCCGGTCGTGTGCGCGCAGCCAGGTCAGCATCGGCCGTACAGGATCGTGGTTCAGTCGGATGAGAGGTGGTGGTTGACGACCTCGACGTTATTGCCGTCGGGATCGAGCACGTAGGCCGCGTAGTACCCGGGGTGATAGCGGGGCCGCTCGCCCGGTTCGCCGGCGCCGCGATGCCCGGCCGCGAGCTCGTCTCTGTAGAAGCGGCGCACGGCCTCGTCGTCGCCCGGAAAGGCGATGTGGAGGCCGACGGTGGGCGGGCCGGGGGCGAGCCCGAGCAGCCCGCCGGACGGTCCGGTGAAGGACGACCCGCCGTCGCCCTCCCGGCGCAGCTGCAGGCCGGCCGTCTTGTAGAACGCCGTCGCCGCGGCGACGTCGGCGACGCGCAGGGCGACGTGGTCGATGTTGCCGTTGCGCCGGTGCCCGTCGC
The DNA here is from genome assembly GCA_963736505.1 of uncultured Solirubrobacteraceae bacterium. Lineage (GTDB taxonomy): Bacteria > Actinomycetota > Thermoleophilia > Solirubrobacterales > Solirubrobacteraceae > Solirubrobacter. The sequence goes on along the minus strand of CAVTOZ010000006.1, from coordinate 52,551 downwards.
GGACGACCGCCTCGTAGTTGTTGTCCTGGTCGTCGAGCAGGAACGCGCCGTAGTAGTCGGGGCTGTAGTTCGGCCGCGGGCCGGGCGCGCCGTTGTCGCGGAAGCCCGCCTCGACGCCGACCCGCCAGAACGCGTCGACGGCCTCCCGCGTCGGCGCGACGAACGCGATGTGCGCCCGCAGCGTCAGCGGATGCTCGTCGTCGGGCTCGGTCAGCGCGAAGTCGTCCCACATGAGGAAGGTGCGGCTGCTGGTGGTCTCGTCCATCGAGAGCTGGTCGAGCAGCGTCTGGTAGCGCGGCTCGGCGGCCGCGATGTCGGGGACGCGCACGGTGACGTGGTCGTACATATGGGACTTAGGCTAAACTTCAACGCATCGTGCCGGGTTCGCCCGGCGAAGCGGTGCCCGCGTTCGTAGTTGTTGCCCTAGCACCTCCCGCGTTTCGCTCGCACATATCTCCCGGGAGGGAAAAGCATGGCTACTGGAACCGTGAAGTGGTTCAGCGACGAGAAGGGCTTCGGGTTCATCACGCCCGACGACCAGGGTAAGGACCTGTTCGTGCACCACAGCGGCATCGCGGGCGGCGGCTTCAAGTCGCTGGCCGAGGGCGCCAAGGTCAGCTACGACGCCGAGCAGGGCCCCAAGGGGCCGAGCGCGGCGAACGTGCAGACGATCTAGCCTATGGCGTCGAATTCGAAGAAGAAGACGACCTTCGCGAAGCTCAACCGTGAGAACGCCGTCCGTGAGCGGCGTGTGCTGAAGCAGCAGAAGAAGGACGCGCGCAAGGCGGCTGCGGCCGCCCCGCCGACCGTCGACGCGCCAACTCAGCAAGAGGACTAAAGCCGGCGGCAGCGTCTGCCGATAACGGGAAGCACAGGCCGCCCTACCAGGCGGCCTTTCTCGTTAAGTCCGGGCGAGGCGGGCTTCGCCGCGGATCTCCGACAGGATCCGCTCCAGGCGCGTCTCGGTCGAGAGATCGACGTGCTTCATCGCGCCCGCGACGGCGGGGTCGCGCGCCTCGATCAGCGCGTGCATCGCCTGCGCGACGGCGCGATAGCTCGCGTGGCCCTCGCGCGCCGAGCGCAGCTCGATCAGGTGCATCGCCTCGCGCGCGTTGAGGTCGAGCACGTAGCGGATCCGGTAGCCGAGGCAGAGCGCGTACGGCGCGGCGTCGGTCAGCCCCGCCGCCCACAGGCGCTCGTACTCGGCGCGCGAGCGCTCGAGCGCGGCGGCGTACAGGTCCCCGCAGCCCGCCGCGGCGACCTCCTCCGGCACGTCGGCGCCGAGGTCCGGCGTCAGCGGCTGCCACTGCACGGTCAGCAGGCGATGGCGCTGCAGGTCGCGGAACGCGCCGTAGTCGGACACGATCTCGAAGCGGTAGCGCAGCGCCTCGAAGCCGCGCCCCGGGCGGTGGCGGCGGTTCGAGCGCTCGCCCACGAGCTCGGCCAGCATCGTCGCGCGCTCCTCGGGGCTCAGCGCGGCGACGCGCGCGAGCGCCTTCTCCTCGGCGACGCCCGCGGCCTCGAACAGCAGCGCGGCGAGCAGCCGCGTCTCGTCGCCGTCGGCGTGCACGAGCCGCACCGTGGGGCGCTGCTCGGCCTCGGCATCGCGGTCCAGCCCGAGCCGGTGCACCCAGCGCCGCTCCGCCTCGCGCCGCTCGGACAGGTAGCCCATCCAGACGTCGCCGCGGCCCGGGCGCTCGACGCGGCTGACGAAGCTCGGCATCACGGCCTTGACGGCCGCGAGCATCATGTTCCCGTACGCCCGCGCCTCCGGCAGCGGGTGCGCGAGCAGGTGCAGGATCAACTGCTCGTAGGCCTGGCCGGACGCGTAGACGCCCATGTGCGAGAGCGAGGCGGCGGGGAGCAGGCCGCGCAGCAGGTCCAGCGCCTTGGCCTTGACGGCGCGCCGGCGCGCGGCCTCCGACTCGTCCGGGTTGGCCGGGAACGTCTGCTCGACCCACGCCTGCACGCGCGGGAGCGCCTGCGCGTACGCGTCGAACAGGGCGTCCATCGCCGCTTCGTAGGCCGGCCCGAGCTCGGCGTCGCGGTAGTAGCGGTAGCCGCCGCCGGGCATCGGCGCGTCGTAGGCGATGTAGCGCGTCGACTGCTCGAGGTAGGACGCCAGCCGCGGGCGCTGGAGCACCTTGGTGAGCACGTTGGAGACCCACTCGCACGCGATGTGGGCACCGCCGAGCTGGGCCACCGAGTCGTCGCCGTAACCGACGAAGATCGTCTCGTAGAGTTGCGCCGCCCGATCGATGCCCGGCGAGCGGCGAGAGTCCGAGCCCGCAGGGCGAGAACCTTCAGCGACGTGAGCCTCTGGGCGAACGTCGCCGAACTCGTCGAGGAACAGGCGCCGCAGCGTGCCGGGGTAGCGCGAGTAGCGCGCGAACAGCGCGCCCTTGACGGTCTCCGGCAGGTTGACGAGCGCGAACACGGGCCCGTCCAGGTCCGTGAAGTACGGCGCGAGCCGCTCGCGCTCGGTGCTGGTGAGATCGTCCGACGGGTAGCGCACGGACGGGGCACACTAGCGTCCATGACCGACGGCATTCCTGTTACCGGAGTCAGCGAGCTCGTGCTCGAAGTCGTCGACCTCGAGGCCGCCGAGGCGTTCTACGCGGGCGCGCTCGGCCTGCCCGTGGTCGAGCGCTGGGAGGACCGCGAGGCGATCTGGGTGATGGCCGGCGACCGCACGCGGATCGGTCTGTGGCGCCCGCAGGTCGGCCTCGCGCGCGGGCGCGGGGGCATCCACGTCCACTACGCCATGCACATCGACGAGGCCGACTACGACGCCGCCGTGGCGCGGCTGCGCGAGCGCGGCCTGGTGACCGAGGAGCACAGCTTCGGCGGCTACTCGAACTCGCGCGCCGTGTACGCCGACGACCCCGACGGCAACGTGGTCGAGCTGTGGACATGGGACGTGGCCGGCCACCTGCGCTGACGGCGACGCGCCGCGGTCCCGAACCGACCGCCTCGGTCAGCGCAGCTGATCGAGGCAGTCGAACCGCTCGCGCTCCTTCGCGCCGGGCACCCTGGCGGTCGCCTCGAGCAGCCGCTGCCCGACCCGGACCGCGCCGTAGGAGAACCCGAGCTCGGCGGCGGCCTTGACGGTGAAGCCGATGCTCTTGGACGAGTCGTTGACCGCGTAGGTCGCCCGTTCGACCGTGCCCTCGGTGTCGATCCACGCCAGCGTGCGGCGGAGGTCGGCGACGTAGCCCGGAGTTGGGGGACGGAAGAGCGCCGCGCCGAGCAGCGGCCGCGCGGCGAAGAGGTTGCCCGGGTTGCGCAGGTCCAGGCGCCTGACCGTCTCGGTCACCTGGTTGCCCAGCTTCGACGGCACGGCCGTGCGGAACGCCAGCTGCGTCGGCACGCCGCCGACGGTCGTGTACTCGGCCATCAGCCGCCCGTTGCCGAGCCCGGTGACCTGCAGCCCGAGCAGCCGCAGGTCCGGAGCGGAGAAGCTGAGGTCGGTGTACAGCGTCGTCGACGCGCCCGGGCCCCAGCGCACGCCGTCGGAGGTCTTCAGGGCGGCCGACACGGCGGCGGCGTCGAGCCCCAGCGCCCGGGCGCCCGCGGCGGCGGTGCCCTCGGCGCCGAGCGCGGCCGAGTGCCAGGTGGGCGTTCGCCGCGCGCTCCGCGGCAGCGCGGCGATGAACCGCCTGGCCTGCGCCGGGCCGGCGAACGTCCAGCTCCGGGCCTCCTGGAACTTCAACCCGCCCGCGGCCTCCGCGCCGACGTCGACCTTCAGCGGCGCCTCGACGCCGATCCCGGCGACCAGCCCGGCCCCGCCACCCTTGGTGTAGGTCAACGTCACCGACCCGTCGGAGCCGGCCGACGCGCTCCAGTCGTCGTTCCCGCCGAAGCGCACGAAGCCGAGCGACACCGCGTCGTCCTTGCCGGTGATCCGCCGGCCGAGCGCGCACGGCGGCAGCCGGTCGGCCTCGGCGTCGCCCGCGCGGCAGTAGTCGTGCGCGACGACGCAGATGCCAAGCCGGATCCCGCGCGCGACCTCCCCCGTGATGGGGATCCCACCCACCCCGCCCACCGCCGGCCCGGCGAACGCGAGCACGGCCGCCACGAGGGAGATGACGGCGATGTACTCGAGCGAGGCCTGACCGGCGGTGGGCGATGGGCGCACACCTCCGAGAGGCGCGTGCGCGCGAACCTCGCCCCCCGGCTAGACCAGGTTCGAGAACGCGGAGCTGACGTCTTTGGCGACGTTGAACAGCGGCTCGGGATAGAGCCCGAAGAAGATCGTCGCCGCCGCGCACACCACCGCCACGAAGATCACCTCGGGCTGCAGCAGCCGCCGCGTCGCGCCGGGCTCCAGGCCCGCGGCGAGCGACGCCTCGTCGGCCTCGGCCGAGCCGCCCGCGATCGCCGGGCGCACCGCGCCGCCGCCCACGGCGGCCGCGGTCGTCGCGACCTCCGGCCGCATCCACACCGCCGCGACGACGCGCAGGTAGTACGCCAGCGAGACGGCGGAGCCGACCACGATCACGATGCCGAGCCACGCGTAGCCGTTGTCCACGGCCGCGTCGATCAGGTAGATCTTGCCGAAGAAGCCCGCCGTCGCCGGGAACCCGGCCAGCGCGAGCATCGAGATCGTCATCGGCCACGCCAGCCACGGGCGCGACTCGCCCAGCCCGTACAGCGAGCTGATGTCGTCGCCGAGGCCGGTCTCGCGCTCGCGCGCGGTGATGACGGCGAACGCGGCCATGTTCATCAGCAGGTAGACCATCAGGTAGAAGACCGTCGCGCGGACGCCGAGCGGCGTCGTCACGACCACGCCCGCGAGCATGTAGCCGGCCTGCGCGACCGACGAGTACGCGAGCAGGCGCTTCAGCGACGACTGCCCGATCGCGCCCACGTTGCCGACGACGATCGTGATCACCGCGAGCGTCGCGAAGGCCGGGGCCCAGGTCGTCGACGCGTCGATCAGCGCGACGTCGAACAGCCGCAGGATCACGCCGAACGCCGCCGCCTTGGTCGCGACCGCCATGAAGCCGGTGACCGGCGTCGGCGCGCCCTCGTAGACGTCGGGCGTCCACTGGTGGAACGGCGCCACCGAGGCCTTGAACGCGAGCCCCGCCACGACCAGCGCGATGCCGGTCATGAACAGCACGTCGTCGGCGATCCCGCCGCCCGCGGCCGCGATCTTGTCGAACGACGTCGAGCCGGCGGCGCCGTAGAGCAGCGCCAGGCCATACAGCAGCGTCGCCGAGCCGACCGACCCGATGATCAGGTACTTCAGGCCCGACTCGAGCGAGTGCTCGCGCCGCATGTGCGTCGCGCACAGCACGTAGAGCGGGATCGAGAGCAGCTCGAAGCCGAGGAACAGGACGACGAGGTCGTTGGCCGCCACGAGCACGACCATGCCGAGGATCGACGTCAGCAGCAGCGCGTAGTACTCGCCCTCGCCGGCCTCGGCCGTCGCCGTCGAGCGCCACGACAACAGCACCGCCGCGATGCCGCCGGCGACGAACACGAACATCAGCGCGAGCGTCAGCGTGTCGATCGCCAGCGCGCCCTCGATGATCTTCTTCGGGTGGTCCCACTGCCACACGCCGAGGCCCGCGGTCACGCCGAGGCAGACGATCGTCAGCGCCGGCACGAGCCCGCGCCGCACGAACGAGGAGCGGAAGAGCCCGAGCATCAGCACGATGCAGGAGCCCGCCGTCAGCGCGATCACCGGCGAGAGCTGGTTCCAATCGATGTGCGGACCCTTCATCGCTGCGTCACCGCCTGCACGGACGTCTTGACCGCCTGCTCGCCGGCGTCCAGCGCCAGCTGCGGGTAGACGGCGAACGCCACGATGGCGAGGATCAGCGGCACCAGCACGAGGCCGTCGCGCACCGTCATCTCGAACGAGGTCACCTGCGGCCCGACGCGGTTGTGCATCGAGCGGATGTACATCCGCAGCGCGTAGACCGACGCGAGCACGACGCCCGTCGAGGCGATGACCGCGACCGCGAGCTTGGAGTTGAACGTGCCGAGCAGGATCAGGAACTCGCCCGCGAAGTTGGCCGAGCCCGGCATCGCCAGCGTCGCGAGCGCGGCGATCAGGAACAGCGCCGCCAGCACCGGCGCGCGGAACGCGATCCCGCCGTAGTCGCGGATGTCGACGGAGCCGCCGGCGCGCTCGGCCAGCAGCGCGATCACGAAGAACAGCGGCGCCACCACGAGCCCGTGGTTGACCGCCTGCAGCAGCGCGCCCTGCGCGCCCTGGCCGGCGGGATCGAGCGCGAAGATGCCGAGCGTGATGAAGCCGAGCTGCGCGACCGACGAGTAGCCGAGGATCAGCCTCGCGTTCGTCTCGGTGAACGCGAGCACCGAGCCGTACAGGATCGACGCCAGCGCGAACAGCAGCAGCACGATCTGGAAGTCGTGCGCCGCGGCCGGGAACAGCGGCAGCACGAGCCGCAGGAAGCCGTAGGCGGCCACCTTCGACACGACGCCGGAGAAGAACGCGAGCGCCGGCAGCGGCATCGTCCGGTACGCGTCCGGCATCCAGCCGTGGAACGGGAACGCCGGCATCTTGATCAGGAACGCGAGCGCGAACGTCACGAAGATCCACTTCTGCGTGTGCTCGGGCAGCGGGTTCTTGGCCAGGTCGCTGAGCACGAAGGTGAGGTTGCCGCCGCCCTTCGACAGCACCGCGGTGGCCACCGCGCCGGCCAGCATCAGCAGCGAGCCGACGAGCGTGTAGATGACCATCTTCACGGCGGCCGGGATGCGGTCCGGGCCGCCCCACTGGCCGACCAGGAAGTAGAACGGCACCAGCATCAGGTCGAAGAAGAGGACGAACAGCGCGAGGTCCTGCGCCACGAACGCGCCGAGCACGGCGGTCTGCCCGAGGCCCATGTGGAACGCGAACAGCCCCGGGCGCACCTGCGGACGCACCATCAGCCAGACCGCCACGATGAACCCGACGGCGCTGGTGAGCAGCACCAGCCACAGGTTCAGGCCGTCGATCCCGAGCTTGAAGCGGATGCCCAGCTCGGGGATCCACTTGTCGTCGGTGACGTGCTGCAGGCCCGCCACGCCGGCGTCGAAGTCGGCCACGAGCAGGATCGCGTAGGCGAGCGAGACGATCGTTCCGACCAGCGCCACGAAGCCCACGACGTCGCGCGGCGCGAACAGGCAGAGCACGCCGAAGACGACGGGCGCGAAGACGAGGAAGGAGAGATGGAGCGTCATGCGGAGACCAGGAAGTAGGCGCCGAGCGCGGTCAGTCCGACCAGCAGCAGGGCGGCGTAATAGCGCAGATAGCCGGACTGGACGCCGCGCACGGCCGCCGACAGCGCGCGGACCGTGCCGCTCGCGCCGCCGACCAGCACGCCGTTGACCAGCCCGCGCTCGATCGCGCCGTGGGCGAAGCGGCCGAACCAGGCCACCGGGCGCACGACCAGGAAGTCGATGATCTCGTCGAAGTACCACTTGTTGACGAGGAAGCGGTTGAGGCTCGCGTAGCGCGCCGCGAAGTCCGGCCGCCGGCCGGCGCCCCACAGGCGCCACGCCAGGCCGATGCCGGCCAGGCCGATCACGCCGCCGACGACCAGCTCGAGCCACTGCACGCCCGTCGACGGCTCGAGCGTCGAGTACAGCGACGAGTCCGCGAACGTCGGCTCGAGGAACTTGTGCAGCGCGTCGTCGACGCCCGGGATCTGCAGGAAGCCGCCGAAGATCGCGAGGATCGCCAGGCCGCCCATGGCGACCTTCATCGTCGCCTCGCGCTCGGCGATCGCGTGCTCGGGGCCGGGGAAGCCGACATCGGTGTCCTCCACCTCGCCGGTGGCCGGGTTGATCGGCTCAGGCGGGTGATAGAGGTGGCCGTGCTCGAGCTCCTGCGCCTCCGGGCACGGATCGCCCGTGAACGCGCGGAAGATCATCCGGAACGTGTAGATCGCGGTCATGAAGGCGCCGACGTAGCCGAGCACGCCGAGGATCGTGTGCCAGCCGCCGCGGTCGAACTCCAGCGACAGGATCTCGTCCTTGGAGAACGCGCCCGAGAACGGCGGCACGCCCGACAGCGCGAGGCCGCCGATGACCATGCAGCCGAACGTGAACGGCATCGCCTTGCGGAAGCCCGACATCCGGTTGAGGTCCTGGACGCCGCCCATCGCGGAGATCACGGAGCCGGCCGACATGAACAGCAGCGCCTTGAAGAACGCGTGCGTCATCAGGTGGAACATGCCCGCGGCGTAGGCGGCCGAGGAGACGCCCATGATCATGTAGCCGATCTGGGACATCGTCGAGTAGGCGATGACGCGCTTGAGGTCGGTCACCACCAGGCCGATCGTGGCGGCGATGATCAGCGTCACGCAGCCGACGATCGAGCCGACCGCGGCGGCGTCCGGCGCGCGCTCGAACAGCGGGTGCAGGCGCGCGATCAGGTACACGCCGGCCGTCACCATCGTGGCGGCGTGGATCAGCGCGGAGACCGGCGTCGGGCCTTCCATCGCGTCCGGGAGCCAGGTGTGCAGCGGGACCTGGGCCGACTTGGCGAACGCGCCGACGAGCAGCAGGACGCAGCCCGCCACCAGCTGGGACTGATTGACGCTGAAGGCCGCGTCGATCCGGTGGAACGTCTGCAGGAAGTCCAGCGTGTGGGTGCCGCGGAAGATGAAGAACGTGCCGAGCACGAGCCCGACGTCGCCGACCACGTTGATCACGAACGCCTTGATGCCGGCGGCGGTCGCCGTCGCGCGGCGGTACCAGAAGCTGATCAGGAAGTACGAGGCGGCGCCGACGAAGGCCCAGCCGACGATCAGCAGGAAGAAGTTCGACGCCAGGACGAGCAGCAGCATGCTGAAGACGAAGAAGTTCAGGTAGGCGAAGAAGCGCGTGTAGCCGCGGTCGCCCTTCATGTACGCGACCGAGTACAGGTGGATCAGCGTCGACACGCCCGAGACGATCAGGCACATCAGCACCGACAGCGGGTCCACGAGGATCGCGATCTGCGCGTCGACGCCGACCGTCTTGGCGTAGTCCCAGCCGACCGAGACGACCTGGCGCTGGTCCTCGCCCAGATCCTGCAGCTTGAGGAACATCGCGACCGCGCTGAGGAACGCGAGGAAGATCGCGAGCGTGCCGAGCACGCCGTGCACGCGCTGCGGCAGCAGCTTGGAGGTGAGCGCGATCAGCAGCGAGCCCGCGAGCGGGAAGGCCAGCACGAGCCAGCCGTATGTCGTCAGGCTCATCCCTGGAGCTCCCGCAGCTCATCGACGTCGATCGGCAGCCGCCGGCGGTACAGCGCGACGACGAGGCCGAGGCCGATCGCCACCTCGCAGGCGGCGACGACCATGACGATCAGCGCGAAGATCTGCCCGCCCATGTCGCCGTGGGCGCGCGCGAACGCGACGAGCGCGAGGTTGGCGGCGTTGAGCATCAGCTCGAGGCAGAGCAGGATCACGAGCGGGTTGCGGCGCGTGAGCACGCCGCCCACGCCGGTGCAGAAGATCAGCGCCGAGACGACGAGGTACCAGGTCAGGCTCATCGGCCCGCCGTCAGCTCGTCGCGCTTCAACAGGTCCGCCACCGACAGCTCGGCCGGATCGGCCAGGCCGGAGCGGCGGCGGGCGAGGATGACGGCGCCGACGGCCGCGATCAGCAGCAGCAGCGACGCGACCTCGAAGGCGACCAGGTAGGTCGTCAGGAACAGCCGCCCGACCTCGGCCGGCTCGCCGAACGGCGTCTTGTACGGCGCGCCCTCGGTGTCCAGGCCGGCCAGGCCGGTGCCGATCAGCGCGATCGCGAGCTCGACGAACAGCGCCAGCGCGAAGAAGCCGGAGAAGAACCGCAGGCCGCGGCCGCTGCTGCCGAGCAGCTCCGGCTCCATCCCGCCGACGTAGGCGACGACGAAGACGTAGAGCACCATCACCGCGCCGGCGTAGACGATCACCTGCGCCGCCGCGACGAACTCCGCCCGCAACAGCAGGAACAGCGCCGCCAGCGCGATCAGGTGGCACACGAGCGACAGCACCGAGTAGAACGGGTTGCGCAGGGTGACCGTTCCCACGGCGCCCGCGACGGCCCCGATCGCGGCCAGGAAGAAGAAGACCTCTGCCATCCGCCGCGCCAGGCTACTCGTCCGCGGAGCGCAACGGCGTGCGCTCCAACGGCTCGGCGAGCAGCATCTCCTTGGTGAAGATCAGGTCGGACCGGTTGTAGTCCGCCATCTCGTAGTCGTGGCCCATGGTGATCGCGTCGAACGGACACGCGATCTCGCAGTAGCCGCAGAAGATGCAGCGCGACAGGTTGATCTCGTACACGGCCGCGTAGCGCTCGCCGGCGCTGACGCGGACCTCAGGCGTGTTCTCGGCCGCCACCACGCGGATGCAGTCCGCCGGGCAGGCCGCGGCACAGAGCGAGCAGCCGACGCACTTCTCGAGGCCCGTGTCCTCGAAGCGGTGCAGCTTGTGGCGGCCGCGGAAGCGCGGGTAGACCGGCGTCTTCTGCTCCGGGTAGGAGTTGACCATCGGTCCCTCCACCAGGCGGCTGAAGGTCATCTTCAGGCCCTTCATCGTCGCCGCGAAGGCGCGGTACGTGCCGGCGGCCGCGTTGTCACGCGGCCCCCGGACGACCTCGACGACGTCACCAGGGTCGTACGGCATCAGTCGAACACCACCACGAGGATCGCGGTTACAAGAGCGTTGAGCGTCGCCAGCGGGAGCAGGATCTTCCACCCGAGCGACATCAGCTGGTCGTAGCGCAGGCGCGGCAGCGTCGCGCGCACCCAGATGAAGAAGAACACGACGACCAGCATCTTCACGATCACGATGATCGGGTCGACCCAGGTCGGCGGGCTCAGCCACGGCAGGTTCCAGCCGCCGAAGAAGATCGTCACGATCAGGCCCGAGACGACCACCACGTTGAGGTACTCGGCGGCGAAGAACGCGGCGAAGCGGCCGCCGCCGTACTCGGTGTTGAAGCCGCCGACCAGCTCGGCGTCGGCCTCGGAGAGGTCGAACGGCGCGCGGTTGGTCTCGGCGAACCCGGCCAGCAGGAAGATGATGAAGCCGAAGAACTGCGGGATGAAGAACGCGATGTGCGTGGCCTGCCAGTCCACGATGTCGACGAGCGACAGCGAGCCGACCATCATGATCACGCCGATCAGCGACAGGCCCTGGGCGACCTCGTAGGAGATCAGCTGCGCGGCGGCGCGCATCGCGCCCAAGAACGAGTACTTCGACGCCGAGGCCCAGCCGCCGAGCATCAGGCCGTAGAAGGAGATGCCGCCGAACGCGAACGCGTACAGGATCCCGATCGACGGGTCCAGGCCGTAGAGCCCGGTCTTGGTCCCGAAGATGTCGACCGTGTCGCTGAACGGCAGGATCGCGATCGTCGCGGCGGCGGTGATCATCGAGATCACGGGCGCGAGCGAGAACAGCCAGCCGGTCGAGGTGTCAGGGCGGAACTGCGCCTTGAAGATGAGCTTGCCGATGTCGGCGATCGGCTGCAGCGCGCCGAACGGGCCGACGCGGTTCGGGCCGTAGCGATGCTGGAAGCGGCCCAGCACCTTGCGGTCGGCCACGAGCGCGATCGGCACCAGGTTGAAGACGACGAAGAAGATGATCAGCGCCTTGGCGATCTGCATCCACCAGGGCTCGAAGTAGCCGACCTCGCCGATGATGGGCCAACTCGTCACGTGACCTCCCGGGGCGGGATCGGGAGCGCGGCGGACGCCGGCATCTCGGACAGGCCCTCGGCCGCCGGCGTGACCTGCTGGGCGACCGCGGACGGCTCCCACTCGCGGGCGCCGCCGGCGCGCTCGATGGTCACCAGGGCGCCCGTGAGCACGTTGACGGGGTCGCTCGCGGTCGCCTCGGCGAGGAAGACGGTGCCGGACGGGATCGCGGCGCGCAGCTTCACGCCCGCGCTCACGCTGGAGCACCGCCCACCGTCATCACCGGCTTCGCCGGTCCCGACGGCGGGGCCCGGGCGGACCTCGACGTGGTCGCCTTCGCGGATGCCGAGCGCGTCGGCGTCGGCCGGCGAGAGCTCGGCGATCTGGCGGGCGCGCGCGAAGTGCAGGATCGGCGAGATGTCGACGTCCTTGTGCGCCCACAGCGGGCGGTAGGTGCCGAGGCGCAGCGCGCCGTCCTGCGCGGGCGGCGCGGCGGCCGGGATCTCCAGCGCGCCGGGCTCCCAGTCGGGCGAGACGAAGTCGTGGCGCTCGGGCCAGCGCACGCCGCGGCCGCCGATCTCGTCGAGCGTCAGGCCCGCGAAGAACGGCACGGCGGCGAACAGCTTGGCCGACGCCTGCGCGCCGGTGAGGTGCACGCCGTCATCCCAGCCCAGCTCGAGCGCGATGTCGGAGATGACCTGCCACAGCGGCCGGACGCCGGAGGCGGGCAGGCCGGAGGCGCCGCGCACGCGCTGGACGGCCGGGCGGAGGCGCTGGACCCGGCCGTCGGGGTGCACGAGCGTGCCCTCCTTCTCCGGGTAGGCCTCGGCGGGGAAGACGACGTCGGCGTGCTCGCGGATCGAGTCCGTCATCACCGAGTCGACGGCGATCACGGTCTGCGCGGTTCCCAGCGCGCGATCCCACAGCTTGCGGTCCGGGTGCGTGCGCAGCGGGTCCGCGTGGTGCAGCCAGATCGTGTGCAGGTCGGTGCTCGCGAGGCCCTCGGCGATGCCGCGCGCGTCGAGGCCGGGGGCGGCCAGCGTCGCGTAGCCCGGGCCGTGGCCGGGAGCGAAGCCGGCCTCGCGCACGCCGCGCCCGTTGGGCGAGGCGGGCAGCTCGAGCAGTCCCGCGCCGGCGATCCCGGCGAGGTTCAGGCGCGTGGCGAGGTTCAGCAGCGCGCGGCCGGCGTTGCCGCGCAGCGCGCGCTCGCCGTAGACGATCACGATCTCCTCGCCGCCGGCGCGCAGCGCGTCGACGAACTCGCGGATCGCCGTGCCGTTGCTGCCGGCGGCGCTCGCCGCGCCGCCGAGGTTGCCCTCGTCGCCGCTGAGGGCCGCGTCCAGCGCCACCAGGAACGCCTCCCCGGCGCCGGGCGCGAAGCGCAGCGTCGCGGCGGCGCTCGGGTCCAGCGCCGTCGGCCGGGCCGAGGCGACGGCCAGCCGCATGCCGTGGCGGCGGATGCCCTTGCGAATGCGCAGGTCCCAGACCGGCGCCTCGTCGACCGGGTCGCAGTCGACCAGCAGCACCGTGTGCGCGAACTCGAGGTCCGGCACCGAGGCCTGCAGGCGCGGGTCGGCCAGCGCGCGCTGGACGTCCAGCGGCTGCTCGCCGTACAGGCGGGCGCTGAGGTGGTTGGAGCCGAGGTGGTCGCGGATCAGGCCCTGGAGGAGGAACGCCTCCTCGTTGGTCGTCGTGCCGTCCGCCAGCGCGGTCGCGCGATCGCCGGCCTTCTTCAGCGCGCTCGCGGCGGCGGCGATCGCCTTGTCCCAGCTCGCGGGCAGAAGCTCGGCGCCCTCGCGCACGTACGGCGTCGTGATCCGCTCGTCGACCTGCGCGGCCTGGTAGCTGAAGCGGCCCTTGTCGCACAGCCAGCCGTCGTCGACGCCCTCGTGGTCGCGCGAGAGCACGCGCATGACGCGCTCGTCGCGGACGGTCAGCTCGACGTTGCACTGTGCCGTGCAGCCGGCGCAGACCGTGCCCGCGCCCTCGATGTCCCACGGCCGCGCGCGGAAGCGGTAGGCGCGCGAGGTGAGCGCGCCGACCGGGCACAGCTCGATGATGTTGCCGCTGAAGGGCGCCACGTACGGGTGCCCGTCGAACGTGCCGACGAACGAGTTCGCGCCGCGCTCGAGCAGGATCAGCTGGTAGTCCTCGGAGATCTCCTGCGAGAAGCGCACGCAGCGGTAGCAGAGGATGCAGCGCTCGCGGTCGATCGCCACCAGCGGCGACAGCTCGAGCGGCTTCTTGAAGTGGCGCTTGGGCTCGATGAAGCGCGAGGTGCCCGGGCCCCAGCCGTACGTGATGTCCTGCAGCGGGCACTCGCCGCCCTTGTCGCAGACGGGGCAGTCGAGCGGGTGGTTGATGAGCAGGAACTCGACCACCGCGCGCTGGGCCTCGTGCACGCGCTTGGTCTGCGTGTGCACGACCATGCCGTCGCGGACCGGCGTCGAGCAGGCGGTCTGCAGCTTCGGGATGCCCTCGATCTCGACCAGGCACATGCGGCAGGCGCCGACCGGCTGGCCGAGCTTGGGCTCGTAGCAGAAGACCGGGATCTCGACGTCGCCGTACTTGGCGCCGTCGACCAGCATCACGCCCTCGGGCGCGGTGACCTCGCGCCCGTCGATCGAGAAGGTGATGTCCTTGACGGTCGGACGCGGCATCAGTAGCTGACCGGGACGGGGTCGATGCCGGCGGGCTCGAGCATCGGCTTCGGGCCGGCCTGGCGGCCGCGGTTTACCTGCGGGATCGAGACGCCGAGCCCGGCGCGCTCGCGCGCCGACTCCATGTACTCCTCGAACTCGCCGCGGAAGTGCTTGATCATCGACGCGATCGGCATCGCCATCGCGTCGCCCAGCACGCACAGGCAGTTGCCGATGATCTGGTCGCACACGCCGTCGATGATGTCGAGGTCCATCGGCGTCCCGAGGCCGTCCTGGATCCGCTTGAGCATCTTCTCGGTCCAGTTCGTGCCCTCGCGGCACGGCGAGCACTTCCCGCACGACTCGTGCCGGTAGAAGTGCGCGGTCTTGTACGCGACGTCGACGATCGAGGTCGAGTCGTCGAACACGATGATCGCGCCGGAGCCGAGCATCGAGCCGGCCTTCGCGAGCGTGTCGAAGTCGTAGCCGAGGTCGAGCACCTCGTCGGTCAGCGGGAGCACGGGCGCGCTCGAGCCGCCGGGGAAGAAGGCCTTGAACGTGCGCCCGTCCAGCGGCCCGCCGGCGAGGTCGTGGAGGATGTCGCGGACCTTGGTGCCGAGGATGATCTCGTAGTTGCCGGGCCGCTTGACCTGGCCCGAGATCGAGATCAGCTTCGTGCCCGTCGAGGTCTCCGTGCCCACCTTGGCGAACTCGCCGCCGCCGATCCGCAGGATGTACGGCACGTTCATCAGCGTCTCGACGTTGTTGACCAGCGTCGGGCCCTGGTAGAGGCCCTGGACGGCCGGGAACGGCGGCTTCAGGCGCGGGTTGCCGCGCTTGCCCTCCAGCGAGTCCAGCAGCGCCGTCTCCTCGCCGCAGATGTACGCGCCGGCGCCGCGGTGGACGACGAGGTCGAGCGTGTGGTCGGAGCCGAGGATGTTCTCGCCGAGGAAGCCGGCCGCGCGCGCCTCGCCGAGCGCCGCGTCGAGGATGTCCGCCTGATGCTCGTACTCGCCGCGGACGAAGATGAACGACTTCGTCGCGCCGATGCAGTAGGCGCCGATGATGATGCCCTCGATCAGCTGATGCGGGTTCTTCTGCATCAGCTCGCGGTCCTTGAAGGTCCCGGGCTCGGACTCGTCGGCGTTGCAGACGAGGTACTTGTCCATCGACCCCTTGGGGATGAAGGACATCTTGCGGCCCATCGCGAAGCCGGCGCCGCCGCGGCCGCGCACGTTGGACGCGAGCATCTCCTCCAGCACAGCCGCCGGCTCCATCTGCAGCGCCTTGCGCAGCATCTCGTAGCCGCCGCGGCGCTGGTAGACGCCGATCGTGTTGAGCCCCGGCTCGTCGATGTCCTTGAACAGGACAGTGTCGATGCCCTCGATCACGAGTGCTCCCGCCAATGACTCGAGGCCGCCTTGCGGTGGCGCAGTTGCTTGTCCTCCAGCACCGGGCGGCCGGCGCGCAGGTCCTCGACGATGCGCGTGCAGTCCTCGGCCGTCAGCGGCCCGACGTACTCGCCGTCGACGGACGCCATCGGCGCGATCTCGCACGCGCCGAGACACTCGAACGCGCGCACGTTGAACTCCTGGCCGGCGACCGCCTGCATCGTCGCGTAGATGTCGTCGGCGCCGAGCAGCGAGCACGAGATGTTCGTGCACACGTAGATGCTGTGCTCGGGCACCGGGTGCAGCTCGAACATGTCGTAGAACGTGGCGACGGCGGTCAGGTACGCGGGCGTCACGCGCATCACGCAGGCGGCCTGCTCGATCGCCGTCGGCGAGCACCAGCCGTGCTCGTTCTGGACGACCTTCAGCGACGGGATCGCGGCCGAGCGGACGTCGGGGTACTTCGCCATCGCCGCCTCGATCGCGACGCGGACGTGCTCCGGCACGGGCGTCGTCGCGGGATCCGGGACGACGGCCGGGTCCTTGGTCAGGTCGGCCGAGTCGTCCCAGCCCGGCACGCGCGAGCCGTGCGCGTAGCGGCGCACCTGGAGCGGATCGATCGCCATCAGCGGTCGATCCCCCCGAGGATCGGGTCGAGCATCGCCAGCGCGGCGATCAGGTCGGCGATGTAGAGGTCCTGCACCATCGGCTTGAACGCCTGCAGGTTCACGAACGAGGGGTCGCGCATGTGCACGCGCGCCGGCTTGGAGGAGCCGTCGGAGCGCACGAAGCAGCCCATCTCCCCGCGCGGGGACTCGATCGGGTAGTAGACCTCGCCCGGCGGCACGCGGAAGCCCTCGGTGACGAGCTTGAAGTGGTGGATGAGCGCCTCCATCGAGGTGGCGAGCTCATGCCGCGGCGGCAGCGCGTACTTGCGGTTGTCGGTGATGTAGGCGCCCTCGGGCAGCCCGTCCAGCGCCTGGTCGATGATCCGCACCGACTCGCGCATCTCGGCCATCCGCACGCGGTAGCGGTCGTAGTTGTCGCCGACCGTGCCGACCGGGATCTTGAAGTCGAAGTCCTCGTAGGACGAGTACGGCGCCGCCTTGCGCAGGTCCCACGGGTTGCCGGCGGCGCGCAGCAGCGGGCCGGTCACGCCGAGCCCCAGCAGCGTCTGCTCGTCGACGGCGGCGACGCCGCGCAGGCGCTCGAGCACGATCTGGTTGTTGTCGATCAGCTGCTCGAACTGGTCCAGCCGCTTGGGGAAGATCGCGGTGAACGCGCGGCACTTCTTCTCCCAGCCCGCCGGGATGTCCTCCGCCACGCCGCCGATCTGGAAGTAGCGCGTGTGCATGCGCTGGCCGCTGGACATCTCGAACAGGTCCAGGATCAGGTCGCGGTCGCGCCAGCCGTACCAGAACACCGACATCGCGCCGAGGTCCAGACCGCCGGTGGCCAGCCACAGCAGGTGCGAGGCGATCCGGTTGAGCTCGAGGTGGATGACGCGCAGGTACTGCGCGCGCCTGGGGACCTCGAGCTCGATCAGCGTCTCCACGGCGCCGATGTAGGCGTGCGCGTTGTGGTAGTAGGACAGGTAGTCGGTCCGCTCGATCAGCGGGATGACCTTCCAGTAGGCCTTGTCCTCGCAGTTCTTCTCGATCCCGGTGTGCACGTAGCCGATGACCGGCTTGACGTCGCGCACGACCTCGCCCTCGAGCGTCGTGATCAGCCGCAGCACGCCGTGCGTGGCCGGGTGGTGCGGGCCGAGGTTGAGCGTCAGCAGCTCGTCGTGCTCGGGGTGCGCGATGTGCGCGAGGTCGATCGAGGACTCCATCTCCCGGTAGGAGAGGCCCGGCGCGGCCGTCGGCCGCTGCGTCACATCGCTCACTTCCACCACCCCGGCAGGCTGCGCTCGTTGTCGGTGAACAGGATCGGCTCGCCGCCCATCGGGAAGTCGCGCCGCTGCGGGTGGCCCTCGTAGTCCTCGGGCATCAGGATCCGGCGCAGGTCCGGGTGCTCGTCGAAGATCACGCCGAACATGTCGTAGACCTCGCGCTCCTGGTGGTCGGCCGTTGGCCACGCGGGGGTGACGCTGGGCACGTTCGGCGCGTCGAGCGGGACGCGCAGCTTGACCGTGATGCGGTCGACCTCGTGCATGTCGAGCAGCTCGTACTGCACGCCGAGGCGCGGCTCCTCGGGGAAGTAGTCGAGCCCGTGGACGGACGCCATGAACGTGAAGCCCTTGCCGCGCAGGTGCTCGAGCACCTCGCGGATCGACTCCGGCCGGACGTGCAGCGCGGCCTTGTCGCGGAAGAAGGAGGTCTCGACGACGTGGTCGCCCAGGTCCTGGGCGATCAGCTCGAGGCCGGTCGCGTCAGGCACCGGGCGCGCCCTCGATCTGCAGCTCTTCGTCGACGAACTCCTCGGTGCCGCGGCCGCCGTAGCGCGTGCGCCAGCCCTCGTCGGGCTTGGCCATGACCATCGCGCGCAGCTTGAGGATCCCGTAGACGAGCGACTCCGGCCGCGGCGGGCAGCCCGGGATGTGCATGTCGACCGGCATGAACTTGTCGGCCGGCACGATCGCGTAGTTGTTGAAGACGCCCTGCGAGGACGAGCAGGCGCCCATCGCGATCGCCCACTTGGGCTCGAGCATCTGGTCGTAGATGCGCCGGACGACCGGCGCCATCTTGATCGAGATGCGGCCCGAGATGATGATCAGGTCCGCCTGGCGCGGGGAGGCGCGGAACGCCTCGAAGCCGAAGCGCGCGATGTCCATGCGCGCGTTGACCGCGGCCATCATCTCGATCGCGCAGCAGGCGAGGCCGAAGGTCGCGGGCATGAACGCGTTGGCGCGCGCCCAGTTGGCGGCCTTGTCGATCGTCGTCGTCCACAGGCGCTCCTCGACGTACTGATCGAGCTCAGGCCCGTCCAGCTCGCCGGTGAGCATCTTGCGCGCCGACAACTGACGCGCGCGGAACTCGCCGTCCTTGCCGTTGCCGAGCGGCTGCCGGATTATCTCCATTCGAGCGCCCCCCTTCGCCACACGTAGACGAACGCCACGAACAGCAGGACGATGAACACGATCGTCTCCACGAGGGCGAAGGTCCCGAAGGCCTTGAGCTGGATCGCCACCGGGAACAGGAAGATCGTCTCGATGTCGAAGAGGATGAACAGCATCGCCACGAGGTAGAAGCTGATGCCGAAGCGCATCGACTTCTTCACCTCGGAGGGCAGGCCGCTCTCATACGGCTGGCCCGTGGCGGCACGGACGTGCTTCGGCTTGGGGCCGAGAATGCTGTTGAGCGTGGCGAAGGTGAGTCCGAGGATCGCCCCCAGCCCCACGAAGACCAGTGCCGGCAGATACGCGCGGATCACGTCTCGGATTTGTAGCACCTTGTGCGGCCGTGTCACTTAGTGCCGAAACGCACGCGCTAAAGCCATCCTTGAGCGCGTAGGCACAGCAGTGCCACGACCGCGGCGGATGCGGCCATCACTCCCGTCTCGCGACGGATGATGCCTGAAACCAGCGACCGTTGTTCCACTTCCGGGAGGTTCGCCACCTCACGGGCGTTCTCGAGCCCTCGCTGCTGCAGCACGATGTCGGCGGACGCGAGCTTGAGCTGCTCGGCGACGAAGCTGACCGCGATCGGGACGAGTCCGTAGATCAGGTGCAGCCGGGGCAGGTCCTTGCCGTCGAGCAACAGCGCCGCGCCGATGATCGCGTCGACCATCACGAACGCCTGGCCGGTCCGGAGCAGGACCCAGAAGGGCTTGACCGGGCTGCGCAGCCACGCGTACAGGCCGACGAGCGCCGCGAGCGCGTTGACCCCGATCGTGACCGCGCCGAGGAACGAATGGATCCCGCTCATCGGTAGAGGCCGCGGTACCAGATCAGCGGGTCGCCGCCTTGGCCCTTCTCCGCGGCCGTGACGGCGCCGATGCCGATCGTGTGATCGCCGCCAGGGATCAGCTCCTGCAGCGTGCAGCCCACCCACGCCAGCACGCCCTCGATCACGGGGATGCCGTCGTGGACGCTGTGCGGCACCTCGGCGAACTTCTCGTGCTCGGGCGTCTTGGAGGCGAACAGCCGCGCGAGCCGTTCCTGGCCCTTGGCCAGCACGTTGACGCCGAAGCGCTCGCCCTCGGCGACGACGGGGAGCGTGCGCGCGCCGTTGTCGAAGCAGACGAGCAGCAGCAGCGGGTCGAGCGAGAGCGAGCAGACCGCGTTGGCGGTCATGCCGACCGGGCCGTGCCGCCCGTGCGCGGTGACGACGGTGACGCCGGTCGCGAAGTGGCCCATCACGGCGCGGAAGCGCTCAGGCGCGACCGTCTGCATCAGCCGACCACCAGCGTGCCCGACATGCCGAGCTCCTCGTGGTTGGCCAGCGCGCAGTACATCGTGTACCTGCCGGCGGCGAGCTTGAACGTCCGCGACTTGGTGCCGTTGGGCGGGATCGTCGTGAGATTCATGACGTTGTGGTTGGCGCTGCGGATCCGGAACGTATGACCGAGCCTGCCGTGATTGACGACCGTGACGGTCAGCGACCCGCCCTTGGGCACGCGGATCGACTGCGGGCGGATCAGGTAGTCGTCCAGCGTGACGGTGAAGTTGCCGCTGCGCTCGCGAACGGTGGGCGTGCCGCCGCAGCCGGTCGCCAGGAGCAGTGCCGCGATCAGCGGCGCGAGGGTGCGGGTCGGAGCGCGCATCGGTCCCCTATGCTGTCGCACCCGATGCCGAGAGCCCGTCGTCTGTTGCTCATCGCTGCCGCGAGCACGAGTCTGCTCACCCTCGCCGGGTGCGGCTCCCAGGGCATCTCGGGCCCTAAGGACCAGCGCGCCGCGGCCGAGGTGTTCGTCCAGCACTGCTCCGGCTGCCACACGCTCAAGCAGGCCGGGACGCAGGGCTCCGCGACCGACGTGCGGACGCGCGAGTACAAGGACGGGCCGAACTTCAACCAGCGCACCGAGACCGTCAACTGCGTGCTCTACGCGCTCCGCAACGGCGGCTTCTCGAGCGGGCCGATGCCGCAGAACATCCTCACCGGCCAGGAGGCCGACCAGGTCGCGAAGTACGTCGCGGAGAACTCCAAGCCGGCGCCGACCGGCGCCACCGCCGTGAAGATCCCGGACTGCCCCGCGGGGTAGCGCCGTGCTGGATCTCAGAGCGATCAGCCGCGATCCCGCGCCGGTGCGCGCCGCGCTGGCGCGCCGCGCCGACGGCTCCGAGGAGCGGCTGGACCGCGCGCTGGAGCTGCGCGAGCGCCTGAACGCGCTGCGCCACGAGTCCGAGACGGAGCGCTCCAAGCAGAAGGGCGCGTCGGAGGCGATCGGCCGCGCCAAGCAGGCCGGCGAGGACGCGTCGGGGGCGATCGCGGCGATGCAGGAGCTGTCCGCGCGCGTCAAGGCGCTCGCGCAGGACGTCTCGGCTGGCGACGACGAGCTCAACGAGCTGCTCGCCTCGCTCCCGAACCCGCCGGATCCGACCGCCGCCGACGAGGACACGGTCCTGCGCGAGTGGGGGTCATTCGCGCCCTCCGGCCGCGACCACCTCGAGCTCGCGGGCGGGCTGATCGACATGGAGGCCGGCGCGAAGGTCGCCGGCTCGCGCTTCGCGTACCTCAAGGGCGACCTCGTGTTCCTCGAGCTCGCGCTCGTGCGCTGGGTGCTCGAGAAGCTGCGCGGGCACGGGTTCGAGCCTGTCATCCCGCCTGTGCTGGTGCGTGAGGAGGCGCTGTTCGGCACCGGCTTCCTGCCCGACACCGAGCAGCAGATCTACCGTCTGGCCGACGATCCGTTGTACCTCTCGGGGACGAGCGAGGTCGCGCTCGCCTCGCTGCACGCGGGCGAGATCATGGACGTCGTGCCGCGCCGCTACGCGGGCTTCTCGCCGTGCTTCCGGCGCGAGGCCGGCGCCGCCGGGCGCGACACGCGCGGCATCTTCCGCGTGCACCAGTTCGACAAGGTCGAGATGTTCTCGTTCGTGGAGCCGGACGAGGCGGTCGCCGAGCACGAGCGGCTGCTGGCGATCGAGGAGGGAATCCTCCAGGGCCTCGGGATTCCGTACCGCGTGGTCAACATCGCCGTCGACGACCTCGGCGGCTCGGCCGCGAAGAAGTACGACCTCGAGGCGTGGCTGCCGTCGCAGCAGCGCTTCCGCGAGCTGACCTCGACGTCGAACACGACCGACTTCCAGGCCCGCCGGCTCGACATCCGCTACCGGCGCGACGGCAAGCCCGCGCACGTGTACACCTTGAACGGCACCGCGGTGGCGGTGGGACGGACGCTGATCGCGCTGCTGGAGAGCCACCAGCGCGAGGACGGATCGGTCGCGATTCCCGCGAATCTGGTCGAGTGGGGAGCGCCCGCCGAGCTCCGGCGTTAGCTCCGGCTCGCACGGCTCGGCGCGATCAAGCGGCGCTGACCAGGGCGAAGACGCGGCTCGGGCTGCCCGTGCCGTCGACGAGCTTCAGCGGCGCGACGACGATCAGCGCGCCGGTCGGCGGCAGCTGCGCGAGGTTCGCGAGCTGCGTGAGCCCGTACTTGCCGGCGCCGAGCAGGAAGTTGTGGACGGGGAACGGCGGGTCGAAGCCGTGCGCCGCGCCGGCGTCGGTGCCGACCGTCTCGACGCCGACGCCGACCAGCGGCGACTCCTGCGCGATCCAGCGCGCGGCCTCGACGTCGGGGCCGGGCGTGCGGCCGCCGTTGAGGAACGCGTCCTGGTCGTTCGCGCGCGCGTCCCAGCCGGTGCGCAGCAGCAGCCAGCCGCCGGCGGGGAACGGGCCGTGCTCGGCCTCGAAGGCCTGCAGGTCGGCCAGCGTGAGCAGGTAGTCGGGGTCCTCGGCCGCCTCGGCGGACTTGTCGATCACGACGGCCGGGCCGACGAGCCGCGACGGCGGCACGCTGGCGACGTCCTCGCCGTCCTTGCCGGTGACCCAGTGGATCGGCGCGTCGAAGTGCGTGCCGACGTGCTCGCCGACCGTCAGCGTCGACCACGCCCAGGCCGGGCCCTTGTCGTCGTAGTGGCTGATCTCCTCGCGGCTCAGGCCGGGCGTGTTGGCGAACGGCGGCGGGAGCTGGAGCACGGGCGTGTTCTCGTGCAGCGGCTGCGTCAGGTCGACGATGCGGATGGCGCCGTCGGCCAGGCCGGTGATGAGCTCGGGGATCATCGATACCTCCTAGTGTCCACGGAAGGCCTCCTCGAGCCACTCCGCACAGATGTCAGGGTCCACCTTCGCGTCCAGCACCATCGGGCGCCGCGGGTCCTGCAGCCATTCGCGGACGGCGCCGAGATCGTTCGTGACGCCTTCGCAGCCGGCCGCGCGGGCGAGCGCGGCGAAGTCGGTGGGCGGGAACTGGGCCAGCTCCACCGGCCAGCCCATGGGCCGGAAGTGGTGCACCTCGGCGCCGTACGCGGCGTCGTTGTAGACGACGACGAGCAGGTTCGGCTTCAGCCGCCCGAGCGTCTCGAGCTCCGGCAGCGCCATCAGCATCCCGCCGTCGCCGACGGCGGCGACGGACAGCCGGTCCGGCCGCGCGATCGCGGCGCCGATCGCGTTGCCGAGCCCGAGCCCGACGCACTGGAACGCCTGCGGGAACACGAACCCCTGCTCGTCGGGCACGCGCAGGTACATCGCCGGCCAGCCCATGAACGCGCCGGAGTCTACGGTCACGGTCCGCTCCTGCGGAAGGAGCTCGTCGAGCGCGATCGAGAGCGTGCGCGGGTCGACCCAGCCGGGCGACGGCTCGTACGGCTCGTCGCGCCAGCGGCGCGCGGCGATCTCGCCGGCCAGCTCCGGCGTGCGGCGGCCGGCGCGCGGCTCGACGCGGTCGACCAGCGCCTCGGCGGTCGAACGCGCGTCGCCGTGCAGCGCGACGTGCACCGGGCGGTGGGCGCCGAACGCCTCGACGTCGCGGTCGACCTGGATCACCGTCGCGTCCGGCCCGATCAGCGCGCCATGGCGCGTCGTCCACACGTTCAGCGCGGCGCCGAACGCGATCACGAGGTCGGACTCGGCCAGCAGCCGCTGCGCCAGCGGCGTCGAGAAGCCGCCGGAGATCCCGAGGTCGTACGGGTCCTCGGCGAACAGCCCGTTGGCCACCGCCGAGGTCGCGAGCAGCGCGCCGATCCGCTCGCCCAGGCTGCGCAGCGCGGGTCCCGCGCCCGCCAGGGCGGCGCCGCGGCCGGCGACGATCGCGGGGCGCTCGGCGCGGGCGATCGCCTCCAGCGCCGCGTCGAGCCGGGTCGGCTGCACGGGCGCGAGCGCGGGCGCCGGCGGCGGCGGCGTCAGCTCGGCCTCGGCCGCCTGCACGTCGAGCGGCAGCATCAGCACGACGGCGCGCCGCTCGACCTGCGCCCGCCGCACCGCGCGCGCCACGTCGGCGACCGCCGTCGCCGGGCCGTGGACGCGCTCCGCCACCGCGCCGACCGACTCGACGAGCGCGTCCTGGTCGATCCTGAAGTTCGAGCGGATCTGCGCGGCCGGCGTGTCGGCGGCGAGCACGATCAGCGGCGTCCGGCTCTTGGCCGCCTCGGTCAGCGCCGTCACCGTGTTCGTCAGCCCCGGGCCCTGGTGCACGCTGACCGCCGGCAGGCGGCCTGAGACGCGCGCGTAGCCGTCGGCCATGCACACCGCGCCGCTCTCATGGCGGGCCGAGTAGAAGCGCGCGCCGGACGCGACCAGCGCGTTGGTGACGGCGAGGTTGCCGCTGCCCATGAGGCCGAACACGACCTCCACGCCGAGTGCGTGCAGGGTGCGGCCGGCGACCTCGGAGACGAGCATGGGCCGAACGCTAGCTTTGCCGCGTGCGCGGTGTGGCGTCATGGGCCCTGCTGGCCGCGGGGACCGCGGCGACCGCGCTCGCGCTGGACGCCGCCGGCTTCCCGTCGCCGACGCTGTTCGCGGCGCTCGTGGTCGGCGTGGTCGTCGCGCTGCGCTGGCCGGACCGGATGGAGCTGCCGCGCCAGGTGTTCACCGGCGCGCAGGGCGTCACGGGCGTCACGCTGGGCGCGTACCTGCAGTCGTCGTCGCTGACGGCGATCGCCGGCTCGTGGCTGCCGGTCGTGTTCGTCAGCCTCGCGACGCTGGCGCTGAGCATCGGCACCGGCGCCGTGCTCGCGCGCACGACCGAGCTGGACCCGGCGACGGCCGCGCTCGGCTCGATCGCGGGCGGCGCGTCGGGGATCGTCGGCATGTCGGACGAGCTCGGCGGCGACGACCGGCTGGTCGCGTTCATGCAGTACCTGCGCGTGCTCGTCGTCGTGCTGCTGACGCCCGCGGTCGCCGCGTTCACCGGCGGCCACGGCGCGAGCGGCGGGCCGTCGGGGCCGCCCTTCGGCGACCTGGAGGGCTGGCTGCTGACGGCGGCGATCGCGCCGGCCGGCGTGCTCGCGGGCCGGCGCTTGAAGCTGCCGTCGCTGATCGGGCCGATGATCATCGCCGGCGCGCTCACGCTCGCGGGCGCCGGCTTCGCCGTCCCGCCCGTGCTGCGCGAGCTGGCGTTCGGGCTGATCGGCCTGATGGTCGGGCTGCGCTTCACGCTCGCCACGCTGCGCACGGTCGGCCGGCTCGTGATCCCGGTCGTGCTCTCGCTCGCCGCGCTGCTGATCGCGTGCTTCGGGCTCGCCGTCATGCTGCACCTGACGGCCGACGTCTCGCTGCGCGACGCCTACTTCGCGACCACGCCGGGCGGCCTCTACGCGGTGCTGGCGATCGCCGTCGGCGCGGGCGCCGACACGACGTTCATCCTCGCCGTCCAGGCGCTGCGCGTGTTCGTGATGATCCTGCTCGCGCCGCTCGCGGTGCGCTGGGTCGTCCGCCGGGGTAGGCAGAAGGGCATGAGCGAGACGCCGATCACGCCGCAGGACCCGGACATCCCCGACGAGCCGCCGCCCTCCGAGGACGGCACGCCGGAGGTCGAGGACCAGCCGCTCGGGCCGCCGGCCGGGATGGATCCCGAGGACGCGCCGCTGCCCGGAATCCCGGAGGCCGAGCCGCCCGCCGCGGACTAGGTGGCGACCGGCGCGCGCCGCTGGCTGCGCACGAACCACAGCAGGCCGACGACCGTGAGCGTGACGGCCACGAACAGGTTCAGCCGCAGGCCGAGGAAGTGGTGCGCGGGGTCGATCCGGATCGACTCCTCGAAGATCCGGAACGCGCTGTAGCCGGCGACGTAGAGCGCGAACAGGCCCGGCGGCCGGATGTTGCGGTGGTGGCCGAGCCAGACCAGGAAGCCGGCCAGGCCGAGGTTCCAGATGATCTCGTACAGGAACGTCGGGTGGAACGTCGCCGCGTCGGCGTACTGCGACGGCCGGTGCTCCGGATCGATCTTCAGCCCCCACGGCAGGCTCGTCGGCTTGCCGAACAGCTCCTGGTTGAACCAGTTCCCGACGCGGCCGATCGACTGCGCGACCAGCAGCGCGGGCGCGCCCGCGTCCATGAACGTCGGGATGTCCGCGCCGCGGCGCTTCACGCGCCAGAGCCCGACGACCACGCCGAGGAAGATCCCGCCCCAGATCCCGAGGCCGCCCTTCCAGACCGCGAACGGGCCCCACCAGGTGTGCGGGACCTCGTTCCAGCTCGTGATCACGTGGTAGATCCGGCCGCCGATCAGGCCCGCAGGGAAGCCCCACAGCGCGACCTCGTCGACGAGCTCGGGGTCGCCTCCCTGTGCGGCCCAGCGCCGCCTCGTGATCACGACGGCCGCGACGACGGCGACCGCGTACAGCACGCCGTATGCGTGCAGGAAGAACGGCCCGATCGAGATGCCGCTGTCGTGCGGGCTTGGGATGGAGGCGAACACGGACGCCGAGGCTAACGCGCGGCTTGCGCGATCCGCCCGCGACGCCATACGCTTCCGCTCTCATGCAGGCCCCACGTGCGCACTTCCTCCTGCTCGCCTTCGCGGCCGTCGCCGCGTGGCTGGTGGCCGGCAGCGACGCGGTCCTGTACCTCGCGCCGTTGCTGCTGGTCGCCGGGCTGCTGCTCAGCGGGCGCTATCCCGGCGAGGAGCGGATCCTCGCCTTCCGGCGCGTCCGCGCCGTCCCGAAGCTGCGCGCCGGTGGCTGGGCGTCGTTCCCCGAGCTCCCGCGCGCGTCGCTGATCGAGCGCACGCCGCGGACCCTGCGCGGCCCGCCCGCGCTCGCCTCCTGACGTTCGCGCGACGGGCTCGAGCCGTCTGGCTCGCCCATGTCTTCGTCTTCGCAGATCCAGGAGGAACCGCGCCATGAAGCGCTTCATCGCGATCGCGGCCGTCGCCGCGCTCGCCGCACCCGCCGCCCACGGCGAAGTCGACGGTCCGACCGCGACCGCGGCGCACGCGGGCGTCAAGAGCGTCTCGCCGAGGAAAGGCTCGACGCGCGACGCCGTGCGCGAGGTGCACGTGACGTTCGACGAGTCCGTGATCACCGGCCTGATCGCCGTCAAGCGCGCCGGCGGGAGCGTCGTGCCGGTCAAGCGCACCGGCCTGAAGGCGAGCAACCACGCCGTCCTGCAGTGGCTCCCGAAGGCGCCGCTGGCCTCCGGGCGCTACACCGCCGAGTGGCGCGCGCGGTCCGACGACGGCCACCGCGAGACGGGCAGCTGGACGTTTCGCGTCCGTTAGCGGAGGATCGGAGGCATGACCGAGAAAGCTTCCTACGCGCCCGGCACTCCGAGCTGGGTCGACCTGTCGACGACCGATCCCGCCGCCGCGAAGACGTTCTACGGCGGGCTGTTCGGCTGGGAGGCCGAGGACGCCGGTCCCGTCGAGGAGACCGGCGGCTACGCGATGTTCAAGCTGCACGGGCGCAACGTCGCCGGCATCGGGCCGCTGATGGATCCCAGCCTGCCGCCCGTGTGGTCGACGTACGTCTCGACCGACGACGCCGCCGCCGCGGTCGAGCGGGCGCGCGAGGCCGGCGGGCAGGTGATCGTCGAGCCGATGCAGGTGATGGAGGCGGGCACGATGGCGTTCGTGGCGCACCCCGCGGGTGGGTACGTCGGCATCTGGCAGCCCGGGAACCACATCGGCGCGGAGCTGGTCAACGAGCCCGGCGCGCTGACGTGGAACCAGCTGCACACCGACGACAAGCCCGGCGCCTCGGCGTTCTACGGGTCGGTCTTCGGCTGGACGACGGCAGACGTCGGCGGCATGGCCGTGTTCAACCTCGTCGACGCTCCGATCGGTGGGCTGATGGACATGCCGCCCGGCTCGCCCGAGGGCGTCCCCGCGTACTGGATGACGATCTTCGCGGTCGCCGACGCGGACGCGGCGGTGGCGAAGGCGGGCGAGCTCGGCGGGGCGGTGGTGGCGCCGCCCACCGACCTCGAGGGCATCGGGCGCTTCGCCCTGCTGACCGATCCGCAGGGCGTCTACTTCGGCGTGATCGCTAGCTCAGCGGGCTAGCGCAGAACGCGCTCCTGCCGCGGTTCAGGCACACGAGACCGTGCAGCCGGCCGTCGCCGTCGACGACCGGCACGCGGCTCGTGTGCTCGAGCAGCTCGAGCGCGCGGGCGATGCTGTCGTCCGGCCGCAGGCTCGGCGCGGTCGTGACGATCGCGGGCTCGATCGTGCCCGTCGCGGGCACGTCGTCGGGCGCCAGCGTGCCGAGGAAGCGGTCGCCCTCGGCGACCAGCAGCAGCTTCACGCTCGGGTGCGCGAACGTCTCGCGCACCTCGTCGACCGGCGTGTCCGGCGCGACCGTGCGCGGCTTCGCGAGCATCACGTCGCGCACCGCGGGGCCAGCCTGGTCGAGCGGGATGTGTCGTGTCGAGCCCATGCGCTTGGACCCAAGCGTACGCGGGAGTAACCTCGGACGCGTGATCCGGATCGCCGTGCCGCTCGTCGCCGCGTTCATCTGCCTGTTCGTGGCCGCACGGTTGAACGTCCCGATCGCCGGGTTCCTGCTCTTCTTCGTCGCGATGGGCCTCGTCCTGGACGCCGGGACCCTGCTGTTCGCGCGCTTCACCGGCACCGGTGGAATGCGCGACCACAAGCAGTAGCGGACAAACGTATGAAACTCGACCCTATTGGGGTCGCCAACCGGTACAGTCGCGCCGACTGAGCCATGCCTGCCATGACCGCTTAAGGAGAAACGTCATGCGTCGGGACGTGTCACGCAGCCCGAGAGCCGCGAGAGCCGCGCTGTGCGCCATCGCTGCGACGCTTGCCCTCGCCGCCCCGGCGAAGGCCTCGTGGATGCCGTCGCCGCCGGAGCCGCGGCCGCCGGACGCGAATCCGCACTCGATCGTCGAGAGCGCGACGTCGCTGCACATGGGCGACAGCGAGTACATGGCGGCCACCTCCTCGGGCACGTTCAACGACTTCGCCGACCGCTACGGCGCGACGATGAACGGCACGACGGCGTGGGTCGGCTCGTGGAACACGCGGCCGAACAAGCCCGCTCCGGGCCAGCCGCGCAGCATGCAGACCACGGTCTACTGGTACCGCACCGACCTGCGCGTCTACTGCTCCTACACCGGCACCGCGACGGGCACCGACGTCGCGATGAGCGGCGCGTTCTACCTGGACTTCTGCACGAGCTACTAGCTCACAGCGGGCTGGGGTGGGGGCCCGGGAGGTCCGGGGCCACCTCGGCGCGCGGCGGCACCTGGGCGATCGCGGTGACCGGGAGGCCGAGCCCCTCGACCTTGCGGACGAGGTCGCGCCGCAGCCACTTCGAGCTGCGCCTCGGGAGCGTCGAGATGATGATCTCGTCGAAGCCGCCCTCGCCGACCGCGGCCCGCACCGCCTCGAACGGGTCCGGGCCGCCGACGCGGCTGCCCACCGGCCTGCGCGCGTAGCGCATCAGCAGCGGCAGCGCGGCCTCGAGCGTCCAGTCGGCCACCCTGCGCTCGCTCGCGTCGGGGATCAGCAGTGTGAACTCGCACGGGGCCTCCTCGCTGCGGCGGCGGATCTCGTCGAGCAGCCGCGGCGCCGCGGCGGTCCGGTTCGCCACTACGAGTATCCGCGTCGAGTCCATCGCGACCGAGCCTCTCACGGCACAGGCCCGGTGTCCATCGATTGAGTAGCCGTTGCTCAGGCGCCGCGGCCGGAGCGCTGGGACGGTGCCCGCTGCACATTCGACGACATGCCCAAGGAGGCACCATCGTGCAGCGTTTCACGCGGCGTCGCGCCGCGCTCATCCTCTCACTCGGGGTGATCCTGCCCCTCTCGGCCGCGGGTTCCGCGTCCGCGTCCGTCCCCGGCCTCGAGCTCCTCTCCAAGACGTCGGTCTCGGACTCGTTCAACAAGGGCTCCTCGGTCGCCTGTCCCGCGGGCAAGCGGGCCGTCGGCGCCGGCGGCAGCGTCGTCGGCGGCAACGGCCAGGTCGTGCTCGACGACGTCGAGTACAACCAGGGCGGCGCCTCCGCGTTCGGCCGCGAGGACGCCGACGGCTTCGCCGGCACCTGGTTCGTCCGGCCGTCGGTGATCTGCGCCAACCCGCTCGCCGGCCAGCGGCAGGTCTCGGCCGTCAGCCCGAGCACCTCGTCCAACAAGACGGTGTCGGTCTCGTGTCCGGCCGGCCAGCGCGTCGTGGGCGCGGGTGCGGTGCTCAGCGGCGCCGGCGGCCAGGTCTCGATCGACGACCTGATCCCGAACGACACGCTCACGGGCGTGGACCTGTTCGCGCGCGAGCTGGGCGCCGGGACGCCGGCCAACTGGACGATTCGCGTGCAGGCGATGTGCGCCGATCCGCTCCCGGGGCTCGAGCTGATCTCGGCCGACAGCGACTCCGCGTCCTTCCCGGCGAGCGCGATCAGCGCGACGTGCTCGCCCGGCAAGAAGCTGCTCGGCGGCGGCGCCGAGCTCACCGGCAGCGCGGGCAAGGTCGCGCTCAAGGAGATGCGCCCGAACGGCGCCAACCTCGTGAGCATGGTCGCCTCCGCCGAGGAGATCCAGGGCGGCAACCCGGGCGACTGGGACATCAAGGCGTACGCGATCTGCGCCACCGCCTGATCGGCGCCTCACCCGCCCGCTGCCAAGCTGACCGCGTGAAGGTCGAGCTGCTCTTCTTCGACGGCTGCCCCGGCTACGAGGCGCTGCTGCCGTCGTTGAGGCAGCTCGCCGCGGGCGCCGGGGCGTCGATCGAGCTTCGCCGCGTCGAGACGCCCGAGCAGGCCGAGGCGCTGCGCTTCCTCGGCTCCCCGACCGTGCGGATCGAAGGTCGAGACGTCGAGCCGGGCGCCGAGACGCGCAGCGACTACGGGCTCAAGTGCCGGCTGTACCGGGATGCATCCGAGCGGTACTCGCGGGTACCGCGCGAGGCGTGGCTGCAGGCGGCGCTGCGCCGCGAGCGCTAGCTGCCGGGCCGGAGCGGAGGGGGCGGGATTCGAACCCGCGGACGAGTTGCCCCGTCTCCGGTTTTCAAGCAAGCGGTCTTGTCCGCCGGATTCGGCCCGGGCGGCCGAGCACACGCGACCGGGAACGTCCCGGGGAAAGAGCCACTCTCCCGTCATCCCGCCGCCAGCCCGATCGCCGAGCGTTCAACGAGGAATCGATCGAGCAGATCACGCGCCCGTTCGAGCTCGCCCGGCAGGGTGTGCGTGTAGCGCCGGAGCGTGATCGACGCCGCGCCCGGTTGGTACTCCGGCGTCTTGTGCCCCATCAGCGTCGAGGCGACCTTCGGCGAGACGCCCGCGTGGTCGAGCCAGGTCGCCGCCGTATGCCGGGACTCGTGGAGGCCGATCGGCTCCAGTCCACGCCTGCGCCACTCGCCGCGAACGCGACGCTGGATCGCGCCGAGCTGCAGCATCCCGGACTCGCTCCGCTGCCGTGGCGGGCAGACCTTGCCCTCGCTCGGCCGGCCCTGGGCGATCCAGGCCTCGCGCAGCATCGCGTGCAGCGGCCTCACCAACGGGACGACGCGCCAGGACCCGCCCGGCTTTCGGCCCTCCTCGTCGGCGGCCAGCTCGACGGCGCCGAGCTTCCGGTCGACATGGCGCCAGTCCAGGACGCGGATTTCCTGCTTGCGCGCGGTCCCGTAGCCGGCGAGCGCCCAAGGCAGCGAGTCGTTAAGCTCGAGCGCGGCGAGCAGCTGCGCGAACTCGGCGGGCGCGGCGACCCGATCGCGTGGCGTGGCCTCCATCGCCGGGAGGCGAACATTGGCGGCCGGATCGTGGCCCACCAGGTCGCGGTCCTGCGCCCACCGATACAGCGAGCGGACCGCATTGACGACGCTGCGGACCCGCGAGCCCGACGCGCCGGCCCGGGTCATGTCGTCGATGAACGCCTGGACGTCGCCCCGCGTGATGTCGCCCAGGCGGCGACGTGTGAGCGCGTCGGGCAGCCGGCGCAGCGACGATTCCAAGTCCTCCCACGCCCGCCGTCGGTAGTGCCGACCCCACTTGTTGAGCGCGACCCCGTCGCGCGCGGCGGCAATGAAGTCCTTACGGGCGTCGTCGAGTCGGGGGCCCGCCACCGCCAGTTCGGTGCCCTGCAGGAGCGCATCCGCCAAGTCCTTGCGCGCGTTCCGCGCCTCCATCACCCGCTTGAACCGCCGCGTCTTTCGCGCCTTGCGCGCCGTCCGATCCCACACGACGCCGTAGTAGCTCGGCGCGCAATTACACGCCGACGGCTCCGCGCCGGCGCTCACCCGGCACGCTTCCCGGTGACGGGCGTACACGCCCTGAAAGCGCGTCTTCGTGTCCCGAGCCGAAGGCACGCCGCCAGCCCTACGCGACGCTGCGCGGGTCGAAGGCCTCCCGGGCTGCCCAGCGCTCCAGATCGCGCGGGCGATAGAGCCGCAGCTGCCCCGAGTACACGCACGGCACGAACGGCTGCACGTGCCGCTGGAAGTGCCGCAAGCTCACCCCGAGCGCCGCGGCCGCCTCGCTGCGCGTCAGCAACATCCGCGGCACCGCCTCGGCCCGCGTTTGACCATCGACACTCATGTCCAACCTCCCTCTTGACACCATCCGCCGCCGCCAGCTGCACACGACACTCCTCGCGGCCGATCCGACGCTGCTCTCGCGCTCGCGCGGCCGCCGAGGCCGCGAGGTAGGCATCGGCAGCTGTTACGTGCCCGACGCCGACGTACGTGAAGGTCGCGGTCCGCGTCTCGGCGTCCGCCGCCGCGATCGCGCGCTGGGTCGCATCCCGAGAGCCAGCGAGAATCTGCTCGTGCACGAAGGCCTCGCGCGCCTCGCGCAGCGCCTTGAAGGTCACGGAGTAGCGGCGGCTCTTGGTCAGGCAGTGTCCGCGGTAGCCGAATGCGTGCGCGCAGGCGCCAAGTCGCGGGTCGCGCCGATCCCGCCGACCCATACGACGGATGCCTGGCCCGATCGACGCGACGTCGGCCAAGTGAATGCCCACGCCGGAGTCGAGCTCGACAGCGAGCGTGGTGCCCTTGCGGGCTGGCGCGTCGCCGGTCACTGCCACAACGCGCCCCAGCTGCGCATCGCCCTCGTGCGGTCGAACCCGCAGCAGCTCGTCCGTGCCCATCGCCCGATGCAGCCGGCTCGCCAACGCCGCCGGGTTCCAGTCCGTCTCAACGTCAGGTGCGGGCATGCCGCCGCGCATCCGCGACGCTCGTGCCTCGGCGACCGTCGCATCGAGCTCGAACGCGGTCCGTAGGAACACGCGGACGTGGTCGCGGACCTGGACGTCGTCGACCTGGTCGGGAGCGATACGGTGCAGCAGACCGCCGGCCTGCTCGGTGCCCTTGGTCGCATACTTGGCCAGGTAGCCGGCGATCTCGCCGCGCTCCGCGCCTGTGCTGAGTCGGCGGACGTCGAGCTGGCTCCCCCAGCGCACTCGCCCACGTCCCAGTTCGACGGGTAGCGGAGCGGAGACGTCGGCGACGGCCTCACGGATTGCGCGCTCGAGCAGCTCGACCTCAAAGCGACTCGCCGGCGGCCGAATCTCTTCGGCCCGGTACTCCGGCATCGCGCGATCGAGCCGCGCGAGCACGTGCAGGTGCACGAGGCCGCGACGCTGGTACTCGGCGACCTTCACGTACGCGGGGCGGACCTCCTGTCTGAGCGCGACCTGCGTCATCCCGCACAGCCGTGCCATGGCGCGCGGTACGTAGATCGTCGTGTAGCGCCACAGCTCGCCCAGCATGTTGTTCCACGTCACCGCCGCGGCGTAGTCGAAGCACCGCGGACACAGCGGCTCGCCGAGGCACGGATCGTCCTGCGCGTGCACCGCCGTACACGAAAGCGCCACACCGTGCCGGCAGACGGGCGCATCGCGGCGCGGGCGACAGCGTCCCGGATCCCCGCCGGGGCCGAGCGGCCGCACGTGCACGACGCCGAAGCTCGGTGCCGTCAGCGTGGCGAACACCGCTGGGTGCTCAGTCACCGTCTGCGGCAGCCCCTTGCCGCCACGTAGGCCCGCGGCGATCAGGTGATAGGCGTCTTGGCGGTAGCGCTCCGCGCACGGCGGGCACACAGCCTCGCGGCGATTGCCGCATCCCTTGCGGAGCACTCCGTCTGGCTCCGTCTCGGTCGACCACACGCGCCGCTGCCCGTCGCGGTCAGAGGTCTCGATCTTGCCCTGCAGCCGGATCGGCCGCGCGCAATGTCCCGACGAGCGCAATTGCGCCTCGAACGCATCGAAGTCCGGACGGCCCGCTCGCTCGACCAGACCAGCCAGCAGCTCCGGCGCGAGCGTCGTCATGCCGCCCTACCGCTTGCCGATGATGGTCCAGACCACATCACCCAATGTAGCATATGGTCTCGACCATGTACGAGCCGCTGCACAAAAACGTCCGCGCCGTACTCGCCGCACGCATCGCCGGCAGCGAGCTCCAGCCGGGCGATCGCCTCCCGGCCGAGCGCGACCTATCGGCCGAGTTCGGGGTCACCCGCACCGTCATCCGCCAAGCGCTCGCCGGCCTCGCCCGCGACGGCATGATCGTTTCCGCCTACCCCCGCGGCTACGACATCCTCGCCCCCCGCATCCCCTGGCTCAGCCGCTTCCGACTCCTCACCGACGAACCCTGGGACGTCGACATCATCGACACCGCCATGGCACCCGCGACGCCCGAAGACGCCAACACCTTCCGCATCGACCCCGGCGACGCAGTGATCATCTGCCCATTCGAGCTACGCGGCGCCGTCAGCCGTCAACCGTGGGCACTCGGACTCGCCACCTACCCCGTCGACGCCCTCAACGACGCCACCCGCACCCTCCTACTCGACACCGGCTTCGTCGACGATGACCAACTCGAACGCATCTCCGGCCGCCGCCTCGTCGGCTACCACGAACGCATCAGCGCCCGCCTACCCACCGCCGACGAGCGCGACCGCCTACAGATCCCCGCTAGCGCACCGACCCTCACCCTCGCCCGCACCGCCCGCACCACCACCACACCGATCTCCCGACTCGCGGTCACCGCCCGCACGGACCGCCTCGAAGTCGACTACCTCATCGAACCCTGACCCGCTCGCGAGCTGCCGGCGCGCTCGCGACCGATCGCAAGCGCTCAGATCGGCGTGGAAAGAGCGGCTGCCTCCGCTCGATCGACCGCTCTGCGAGAGGCGACGAGTCGGGTCCACTGCTCCTTTGCTCCTCGTTTGTCAAGAGATTGATGGGTGGGGCGGTGTTGCTGGGTCTGGGTGGGGCTCGCGGAGTAGTTGCCAGACGCGGCGGGCGAGGTGGCGCTTGAGGCAGCGGATCGCTTCGCGGTGGGTCTTGCCCTCGGTCTTCTTGCGCGCGATGAACTCGATCGTCTCGGGGTGGCAGCGGGCGCGGGTGACTGCGACGCGGTGGATGGCAGCGTTGATCTGGCGGTTGCCGCCGCGATCGAGGCGGTGGCGGTCGGTTCGGCCTGAGCTGACCGGGATCGGTGCGAGACCGGCGGCTCGGGCGAGCTTGGCGTCGCTGGAGAACCGGCCGGCGCCGGCGATCTCACCGACGAGCTTGGCCGCGGTCAGCGGCCCGAAGCCAGGCTCGGTGAGCAGTTGCGGCGCGACTTGGCCAACGAGCTCGGCGATCTCGGCCTCGAGCGCCTTGATCGTCTGCGAGAGCTCTCGGATGCGGCGTAGCTCGTCGCGGGCGATCCGGACACGCATTGTCTGCTCGGCGCGCGCGAGTCGCGGGGCGACGCGCGGGCCGCAGTTGCCGTAGAACAGCGAACTGCCCGGCAGTCGCAGTTCGGGCCACAGATCGTGCAGATGCCACTGCAGCGTGTTATTGAGCCCGACGCGCTGGCGGACGAGCCGCTCGCGATGGTCGACCAGCAGCCGAATGTCGAGCTCGGGCCCGGCCAGCTCGGCCGTCGGCAACGTCTCCAGGCCCTCTGCCAACGCCGCGCGCGCGACGGCGAGCGCGTCGATGCGATCGGACTTGCCGCGCTCGCGGCTCGAGCGTCGCGAGCTCGCCATCAACCGCGTCGGGACCCGGATGACGCGCTCACCGCGCGCGATCAGAAACCGCTCAAACGAGCCCGAGACGTGCCGGCAGTCTTCCAGCGCCCACACCCGCTCGCGACCGAGACCGCGCGCCCACTGCAGCACCTGATCAAACCCGCGCGCACCGACTGCGATCGTCTTGTCGCCGAGCGTCTCACCCGTCGCCGCCATGACGCTGGCGATGGTGTGCGAGCTCTTGTGCATGTCCGCACCGAGCACGATCATCGGCTGGTCCCCTTCGTCTCGCAGTTGAAGTGGACGGCCGGCGGACACGGCTTGCTGGGGGCGCGGCCACGCTCCTTTCAAGTCACGCCGGACATCCCCGACCGGCGACGAGCGACACAACAAAAGCAAGTCAGGCCCACCGGGTCGACAGCCTCAAAAGAGAGTCAGCTCGCCGCCGGTCGGGACCATCTCCTCAGCGTCGGACGTCACCGACCCCCGAATCACAACAGCAAGCCTCAAAGCGACAGCGATCTCCTCCGATCGCGAGTTCGCACGTGCTCAGACCGAGGGCGGGTCTGATCGGCCTCCACCGACGCGGATTTCAAAGGACGGGGCGCAGGACGAGCAGCCCCCGGGTCGAGACGAGATGCGCCAAGTCGTCCTCCATGCGTTGGATCTGTTCGCTCCCCTGTTGCTCGAAGCGCTCCACTTCGACGATCTCGGCGATCAGCACGTAATCGGCTTGACCGATGGACTGTCCGGGCACGTCCGCCGGCCGCGTAAGCCGATAATCCGAGACCGTGTCCAGCGACCCGCGGACGATGTCGCGATCCTCCGTCATCAGACGCTCAAAGTCCTCGGCCAGCTCCGGCGAACGCAGCAGAAACCACATGAGAAGGGTCGCAGGAGGAATCATCCACGAAGCGTAAAGCGGCGACGCTGGCGGCATGCGCTCAGGACAGCAGGTAGCCGGCGACGAAGCCGAGCACGGTGGCGGTCGCAACGCGGCTGCTGACCTCCGCGAACGCGTACGGGACGATCGCGATCGAGACCACCGCGAGGACCGCTCCAGCCGCGACCGCCTCGGCCGTGCCGACGAGCCCCGGGCTCGCCTCCGCGAGGACCGTGCCGCCGACCACCGTCGCCGCCGCGAGAGCCAGGCCGATCCCGCCGAGCAGGCGCAGGACGAAGCCCGGCCGGTGACCGCCCGCGAGGATCGGCTGGGCGGCGCCGTAGGCCTCGACGACGTTGCCGAGCAGGATGCCGGCCAGCAGCGCCACGCCCAGCTCGCCCTGGGCGATCGTGAGGCCGAGCGCGATCGACTCGGGCACGCCGTCGACGAAGATCCCGGCGGCGATCGCCTCGCCGCGGGCGGTTTCGTCGTGCCGGGCGGGTGGCGTCATCGGCCGCCCGGCTGCGGCGGCGTGGCCGGACCGCCGCATCGCGTGCATCCCCGGCTCGCGGTTGAGCCAGGCGTCGGCGCCGACGTAGACGAGCGTGCCCGCGATCAGGCCGCCGGCGGTCAGCATGGTCCCCGCGCCCGCGTCAGCGTCCGGCACGAGCTCGAACGCGATCGCCGCCAGCAGGATGCCGCCGCCGAAGGCGGTGAGCGTCGCCGCTACGCGCTCGGGGAGCCGCAGCAGCACCGCGGCCAGCGCCCCCGCGAGCAGACTCCCGGCGATGGCAAGCCCCCAGCCGACCGACGCTCCGAGGTTCGTCATGGGGTTGAGTCTCCCCGGCTGGCCGGCGGTAGGCGCCTTAGCTAAGGGCGACCGAACCGGGGCGCGAGACGGGTTCCCGGCTGAGGCGAACCGGAGCCCGGCAGCCGGACTGCTACTTCCCATACAGTGCAACGTCGGTAGGCCGCACCGACCGGAGCGCTGCTCCTTTCGCCTGAAGGCAGCGGCGACTCGGACGCGACGCTGCCCCGTGTCCACTGTTGATGCCGAGAGGCGCCCTGACGGAGCGCCGCGCGGCGGCACGGGCTCGTCGCCCCTACGGGGCTCCTCACCCGCGCCGCCGCGCCCGTTTCCTCGTCCGTCGTGTCGACTGCTCACGGTCGCTGTACGGCCAGCGTCCACCGTCTTCACCGATCACGAGATAACGTGTCGAACACCGAAACCGCCCGGAACAACACCCGCACGCGCGGCTCGCCCTCGACCACCTGCAACTCCGGCCCGTCCGGCTCGCGATCCTTGATCGGCATCGACGCCATGATCCGGATCGCGCGCTCACCCTTGCGCACGCAATACACGAGCTCCAGCCACGCCCGGAACCCGGCCACGAACCTCGCCTGCGGACACGCCAGCGCGATCAGCAACTGGTTCCAGAGCGAATACCGCGACAAGCCGTTGCGCGCGCGCACCCGCACCCACCGCTGCCACCCTCCGACGACAACAGTTGCTGCGCCGCCTGCTGCACGCGGTCGCGGTCCTCGGCGCGACGCTGCTCGCGCTCGGCATCGCTGAGGCGCTTGCGATTGGGCATCTCCGGGCTCCCTTTGAGCTCAGGGCCCGCCGGGCGCGGGCCGACAGCGCCCGATCCGCACGCCGAAGGCGTGCCACCCTCAACGGGCGCGGCCCTCCCCGACTGCTCCGCAACCCCGATCAAGCCACAGGACCCCGCGGCCCACGCTCGCGCCTGCCTCAAAGGAGCAGCACGGACCGCACCTCATTCGGTTTCCAACGCGCTATCGAGATACGTCCATTGCGCTAGCGAGGGCGGCGAACCAACGTCGCGCGTGTGTCCGTGTACGCAGCAGCGGCGATCGCTCCTCGTCCAACCGCGGGAGCGCGCGCTGCGGACCGAGCCGTTGAAGGCGTTGGTGATCGGCGCGTTCGTGCGCGGGTTGTCGATGCGCGATGTCGAGTCGCTGTGCGAGCAGGCCGGGCTGGGGAGGCTCTCGAAGTCGACCGCCTCGCGGATCTGCGAGGAACTCAGAGACCGCTTCGATGCGTTCAAGCGCCGCAGCCTCTACGACATCCAGCTGGTCGCGCTGTTTCTCGACGCGACCTTCATCTCCGTGCGTCCCAGCGGGCCGAAGGAGGGCGTGCTGGTCGCCTGGGGATTCACTGAAGCCGGCGAGCGTGTGCTGCTCGCCGTGATGCTCGGAATGCGCGAGTCCTACGAGGACTGGCAGGCGCTCGGCCGCGATCTCATCGCCCGCGGCCTCGGCGCGCCGATGCTGATCGTCGCCGACGGCGCTCCCGGGCTCAACAAGGCGATCGAGCACTGCTGGCCGGCATCGGATCGCCAACGCTGCTGCGTGCACCGCGCGCGCAACCTGTACGCCAAGCTGCCCGAACGAGAGCGCGAGCGCGTCAAGCACGCTTACTGGCAAGCGCTCGACGACGCGATTAACGAACGCGACGCCAAGCAGCGACTCCAAGCGCTCGTCGACGAGCTCGACAAGGGCGGCTTCACCGCCGCGGCCAAGTGCCTGGCCGACGATCTCGACGCGCTCGTCGTGCACCTG
This sequence comes from uncultured Solirubrobacteraceae bacterium, assembly GCA_963736505.1. Classification (GTDB taxonomy): domain Bacteria; phylum Actinomycetota; class Thermoleophilia; order Solirubrobacterales; family Solirubrobacteraceae; genus Solirubrobacter. The sequence continues at coordinate 13,136 of CAVTOZ010000006.1, read as the reverse complement.
CGCTACCCACTGCGCCACCGCCGCCGGTGGCGCAGCACCAACCTGCTCGAGCGATCGCTCGGCGAGGTCAAACGACGCACCAAGGTGATGGGCCGCTTCCCCGGCGAGGACAGCTGCCTCACCCTCGTCTGGGCTGTCCTGGATCTCCTCATCACTCACCAGACCAACGGCATCCGCTTCACCGAACTCGACCGCCAACGGCTCAACCGCGCCAGATATCACCAACCCGACGACGCACTCCCCGAGGAGATGACCGCCGCATAGACTGACCAACCGGGAACCTCAGCCGCGGACGAATTTACAGCGGCAAAGAGACGCCACCGGGCGGCGAACCAACGTCGCGCGTGTGTCCGTGTATGCAGCAGCGGCGATCGCTCCTCGTCCAACCGCGGGAGCGCGCGCTGCGAACCCCGCCAAGCCGTCGGCTTCGCGTTCAGGCGAGTGCGCGGTCGTGTCTGGCGTCAATGGCGGCAGCGTCGTCGTGCTGGGCCGAGGCTTCCGGAATTTCGCACCTTGGCCTCGATTGCTGTAAAGGTCGCCTTGACAGGTGAGCTGTAAAGGCTACCTTTACAACATGGATGAACCCGGTGCAGTGGTTCGCTGGGACCGCGACGTAATGGCCACGCTGCTGCTGACAAACGTGCAATTGGTCGCCAGCGTCCTCCGCGCTGACGGAAACGACGCGCCCGGCCAGGCCATGCGCGCGATCGCCGCGACGCGCAGCCTCGACATGATCGTCGAGGACACGCTGCGCGCTCTAGTCGAACAGGCACGGACAGCCGGGCACACGTGGGCCGAAATCGGCGAGCTGCTCCGCGTCAGCCGGCAGGCCGCCTTTCAGCGCTTCGGAGGCGACCGAAGAGCCACGGCCGAGGATGGGATCGCAGTACCCGTCGACGGCGCCGTCGACGCTGCCGTCCCGGTTCTGCAGGCGTTTCTCGACGGGCGCTTCGACGAGGCGCGGGCATCGTTTGGCCAGCGGATGCTGCACGCCTGCTCGGTCGAGCTTCTCGCCGACGTACGCGAAAAGGTCCGCCAGAATGGCGGCGAGGTCCATGCTCTGGGCACGCCCGTCGTCTCGGTACGCGACGGGTACACCGGGGTCGACATCCCGGTCGCGCTGGAGCGCGCCGATGCGTGCGGCCGCGTCGTGCTGGACCCCGACCGCCAAGTGGTCGGCTTCTTCGTGCGACCCGCGGAGGCCATGTCGTGAACCTTCGCCCGCCGCGGGTTTCCCCGATCAGGCTGATGATCGGAGTCGCGCTGCCGTTGGTCGCGTATCTCATCATCCGCAAGTTGACCGGCTCATCGGTCGGCGCGCTGGCCATCACCGACGCCGTCCCCTCGAGCTGGCTGCTGGTCGTCGGGATCGCCCGCCGCCGCGTCGACCCGATCGCCGTCATCTCCGCGACAACGGTCATGATCGCGCTCGCAGCCTACGCACTGACCGGCGGGGACCCTCTAGCGATCGAGCTGCGCCGCGGCGCGGTCACCGGGACGATCGGAATCATCGGTCTGGCATCGATCGCACTCGGTCGTCCCCTGCTGCTTCTGGTCGCCGAGAACGGCGCCAAGCTGAACCCAGACCGCCCCGAACTCGCGGCCAGGCTCGCCGACCCGGGCCGCCGACGGGGCCTCACGATCCTCACCGCCATCATCGCCGCGACCTTCGCGATCGACGGCGCCAGTCAGATCGTCCTCGCGCTCACTGTCCCGACGCGGAACTTCGTCCCAGACTCCACTGGGGCGCGCATCGCCGTGCTCGGCACCGGCACGGTCCTCACGATCCAGTATCTCCGCCTTCAGAAGCAACGCCCGGACCGAGGACCGCGGCCCGCCGACCACGCCGAGCACGAGGAATAGCAGCAGGCACGACGCCAAACATGGCATCTACTGCCGGTACCGCGGCGAGCCGCAGGTTGCCACGGCGCCCTCCCGAACTTCCCGCTTCCGACACGTCACTGGCCATGCATGGCCGCTTCTCGGTTGCACCGAAAGGGCGGCTCAACTTCGCCCGCCAGCAAGCGGGCCGCGATCTCGCGCTTCGGCAGTGGCGACGGTTCGCCACAGCCGTCCGCGGCAGTGACGCTTTCGCCTGATACCGACACCGCCCGTCGTTGTGACCCGCGCGAGAGGCGAGCGCTCAAGCCGGCGACGAAGTGCCCAGATTCCACAATCTGGGCACATTCGGGCTGGGTGTGACGCCGACGTTTGGTCGGCGTCGCGCCGCGTGCGCCCCGCCGGGCGGCCGTGCGCGACGAGCTCGCGAGACCGGGCGACGCGCAGCCAGCCCCGCCGGCGGGCGAGCGAAACGAGCCGCCCCTAATCGCCCAGGGAAGATTCTCACCCGGCAGAATGCGGGATCGTCGAAAGGCGACGCGATCGAAACGGGGCGGGCGGACGGCGTCTGGCGCGAAACGGTCGACGTGCCGATCGTCGGTTCCCGAGCGCCGTTGGCTTCGTTCGGCTCAGACGTCGCTCTGCCTGTGACCGTGAGCGGCGAGGGCAGCCTCGAGGAGGAAGTAGTCGCCCCACGCCAGCTCGCAGCCGGCACGCTCGTAGCAACCATTCAGGAGCCCGCCGGGCGGGCTGACGTGGCGGGTGAGGGCGTCCACGGCCGCCGCGGCCGCCTGATGTCGCTCGAGCGTCGCGAGCGCCGCGGCTGCGATCGCCGCGGCGGAAGTGTCCAAAGGAGCTGTCGGGGCGGCGAACTCCCAGCGCGAAATGCCGTCTGCGGGAAGGTGCGCGAGCCACCAGTCCGCGACCCGCCCTGCGATCGCCGTGAGCTCAGGCTCGACTCGCACGGCCTGGGCGAGTCCGAGCATGGCCCAGGCCTGCGCTCGCGCCCACGTCCCTTGCGGTGACGCGCCGCTGTGGTTCGCGCGGGCGCCATCGCGGGCGGCGGTCTGGGCCACCGAGCCGTCCTCGCGCACACAGAGCTCGGCGTGACGTCGCACGTGTTTCACCGCGAGGTCTTGACGCCCGGCCAGCGTAAGCAATCCCACGATGCCCGGAGTGCCGTCGATGCATGCGCCTCGGCGTGGCCAGCCGTACCGGTGGGTGTCCTCGTCGCCTGGAGAGATCAGCCCGGCACCGTGGTCGAACGCCTCGCACAGCGCGTGACCGGCGTCTGTTGCCAGCTGCGGATCGACGCGCGCCGCGCCGTAGAAGAAGAGGTGCCCGCGGAGGACCGTTTGCTCGAGCAGGCGCGGCCGCAACGCCGACGCCGAAGACGTCGCCGCGCGCGCGTACCGCTCGTCGCCAGTCGCGCTTGCGCATAGCTGCAACAGCCCGGGCCAATAGCCATCGGACCACTCGTTGCTGCTCCAGGTCCACTCACCGCTGGGATCGGCGTGCATCGGCACGCGGTCGCCCGCTTGCCGAAGGGTCTGGTCCACCCGGTGGACAAGCCGGCTGATGAGCGCGGTCATAGACCTCCGCTACCCAATCCGCGGACACCGCACATGCCCTCCTTCAGACCGAGACTGTGCCGCGCGTGGAGTCTCGAATAAGTCGTTCGGCTTGCCGGGTGGGCGCCCGACGTTGAACGACTTGTGGACCGCGATAGCGTGCTTTCGCTGTCAGTGCGAGACAGACGCAGCCGCTCGAGCCCGCAGCTCGGGCTCGGGCAGCGCCCGTCGCGGTATGTGGGACATGTGCTGCTTCTCGACGGGGCTGTCGCACAAGTCCGCGATGAACGCCGTTCGTTGTCGGTTATGACAATCGGGTCACACGATGCGACGGCGGCGTCCCGTTTCCTGGTCGGTGCCGGGGCGCGCTCGCGGTTGCCGTTGGAGGTTGCGACAACGGCGAAGACTTATGCGACAGCCCCCGACGAATCGAGCACATCGTCGGCGTCGCCGGGCACGGCGGCTCAGCTGCGTCGAAATCGGTGGGCGCTAGTGCGGGCGGTCGCTGCCGCTATCAGCCAGCCGGAGCACGCCGCGCACCCTGACCTGCGACAACGGGCAGGTCCGCGTACTGCTGCGCTGGCCGGACCGCCAAGGCCGTGGCCGGTGACCCCTGGGATGTTGCTGGCGGACCGAACGCCTCCTGAGCCGCACGTCGCCGGCCACGCCGCTCAGCGACGCCGAGCGCCGAGCGAGTCTGCGGCCGGCCATCGCGAAGGCGCTGGAGTACGGCATGGAGGTCGTGCCTCCGCCCGGTGAGCACGAGTGCTCGCTAACGCCGTTGGCGGCGAGCCGCTGCCGAGCGCGGCGGTGTCGACCGCATGTGGTCGCGTACGGGCGCCAGCAGGTCGGCGAGAGCCTTGGCGTCCTTGTGCGAAAGCCGCTCGAACAGCAAGCGATCGATGACTTCGGCGTGACCCGGCAAGACCTTCCCGAGCAGTGCGCGCCCAGCCTCGGTGATCGTCACGGTTACGCCCCGCTCGTCGTCCGGGGAGGTGGCGCGCGTCACCAGACCCCTCTTCTCGAGCAGGCCTGCCTGGTAGGTCAGGCCGCTGCGGCTGTAGACGACGCCGTCGGCCAGGTCGGTCATGCGGTGGCTACCCGTCGGCGAGTCGCCGAGGCGCGCCAGGAGCTGGAACTGCACGTAGCTGAGGTCTCCGGCCTCGCGCAGCTGCCGCTCGATCGCATGTCGCAGCAGCCCGACGACCTCGATCAGGGCGAAGTAGGCGCCGAGCTGGACGGGGTCCAGAGACGGCGGCGGATTCGGCATGCCTCAATCGTACGTGCTTCGAATTCGAAGCGGGTGCTACTATGACGGCAGGTGCTTCAAATTCGAAGCACATTCACGCCAGGCAAGTCGAGGCCCCAAATGAAGGCAGTGCGTTTCCACGAGTTCGGCGACTCCGATGTGCTTCGCTATGAGGACGTCGAGCAGCCCGTCCCCGGCGCCGGCGAGGTCCGCCTCCGCGTCGCCGCGACGTCGTTCAACCCGGTGGACGGCGGCATCCGCGGCGGGTACCTGCAGGGACCGTTCCCTGTGACGCTGCCGCACACGCCCGGCATCGACGTCGCCGGCACCGTCGACGCCCTCGGCGACGGCGTCCACAGCGTCGCGGTTGGCGATGCGGTCGTCGCGTTCCTGGCGATGACCGCCGACGGCGCGGCGGCCGAGTACGTCGTCACCCCGGCCGACGTCCTGGCGCCGGCGCCGACAAGCATCCCGCTCGCTGACGCCGCGGCGTTCCCGATGGTCGCCCTCACCGCCTGGCAGGCGCTCTTCGACGACGCGCAGCTCGAGGCCGGGCAGCGCGTGCTCATCAACGGCGCGGGCGGCGCCGTCGGCGGCTACGCGGTGCAGCTGGCCAAGCGGGCCGGCGCGCACGTGATCGCCACCGCCAGCCCCCGCAGCAGCGAGCGCGTCTCCTCCGCGGGCGCCGACGAGGTCATCGACCACACCACCACCGCGGTCCCGGAGGCCGTGGCCGAACCGGTCGACGTGCTGCTCAACCTCGCGCAGATCGCTCCCGAGGCGCTGGAGACGCTGGTCGCCCTGATCAAGCCCGGCGGCATCGTCGTCAACACGGTCCCGACGATCCCGACCCCGAGCGACGAGGCCCGCGACGTGCGCGCCGTCGGCGTCTTCGTCCGCAGCGACGCCCAGCAGCTCTCCCAGCTGACGGCGCTGATCGACCGCGGCGAGCTGCACGTCGACATCGCGCAGCGCGTCCCGCTGGCCGAGCTGCCCGCCGTGCACACCAAGGGCGACGCCGGCGAGGTCTCCGGCAAGGTCGTCGTCGTAGTCGCGAACATCTAAACGCGCCCGAGGGCTCGCGATGTGCCCATTTCGACGATCTCGGCATTTTGCCTCTGACGCCGCCGCTCACGGTCCCGCCGCTCACGGCACTGTCAAGCATCAGCTGAGACTCGGGTTCCCGGGAGTTCCGCTCAGAACGGCGACAAGGATGCTCGCCCGTGAAGATCTTCTCTACGAACTCAAGGGCGGCTCGCTTCGCTCGCCGCCGCCGGCTGCGGGCGGCCGCAAGCGGCCGTCCTCGCCGGCCGGTAGTTCACGGCCGCGCGGCGAGCGATCGAGTACCGCACTCCGGGTGGGCTGGCTTCGGCGCCAAGCACCGAGGGCGATCTCAGCCCCGTCGACCCGATCGCGCAGCTCCCACGCCGCGCGAAGCGTACTCGGCCGCAGACGACGCTTCGGTAGGAAGGCAACCGCTCCGTTCGCGCCAGCCAACTCGCTGCATAGCGGCCCCTCCTGCGCGGACACGAGGACCACCACCGGCCTCGGACGGAGCAGCGCCAGCCGGCTGCTCGTCTCGAACCCCGACATGTCCGGCAGCCCGACATCGAGAAGCACAAGATCAGGGCGCACTTCAGCAACCAATCTGATGGCATCCTCGCCACTGGCCGCCTCACCGAGGAGCTCGACATCCCTCCGTCGCGCCGATCACCTCTCGGACCGCCGACAAGAACGGCGCCTGATCATCGACGCTCACGACGCCGATCCGGCCTGCCGCCACGTGCCCGAGCTCCGCCACAGCAAGCAACCCTGACGCCAACGCCCATCCCGGCCAATAGTGCGCACACCAATCCGACCGGAAGCAAACACCAGGCTGCTCAAACCGCACCGCCCATCGACCGCAGCCCCACGAGGCTCCGGGGGACCGAACACCGTCAAGAGCAACCGTCGCATCAACGACTGAAAGTCGGGAATGCCCACGCGGGCAACGGACCGATCTCCCGCAGGTTCATGCGGCGGCCACGAAGATACGCACCGAGAACACCCTCGCATCGAGGAGGGCGGGGTCGCGGGGCACGCCACCGTGACCGTTCCTCGGGCGCCGACGCGGTGCCGGCCGTAGCGAACGACAGTTACGGGCGTGGTTCGGTCCTCGCGCGCCAGGACGGACCGGCGGTGGCCTCCGACGACGGTGCTGCTGAGATCGCGGGTACCCTCCGAGGTGCCATGACCGCCAAGGACAAGTTGCGCCAGGCGGTCGAGGAGCTCAGCGAACTCGAAGCGGAGCAGACGCTCGCGTTCATCGCCCACCACCGCGAGCGCGACCCGGTGCTCGAGGCCTTCCAGAACGCTCCCGAGGTCGACGAGCCGCTCACGCCTGAGGAGGAGGCCAGCCTCGACGAGGCACGGGCCGAGTACGAGCGGGGCGAGTCGGTGGCGCTCGACGAGTTCATGCGCGAATTCGACTGACCGCCGGCTGGAGCGTCCAGACCTCGTCGCGCGCCCGACGCGACCTGCGTCAGCTCGACCCGCCGATACGCACCCGCGTGGTCGACGCGATCAACCGCCTCGTCGGAGATCCCCCCGTCGAAGACATGATCAAGCTGCAGGGGCGCGAGGAGGAGTGGCGTCTCCGCGTCGGCGATTGGCGTGTGCTCGTCTGCCTCGACAGCGCGCGGCGCATCGTCGTCGTACTCCGAGTGCTGCCGCGCGGACGAGCCTACGAACGCTGAGCCATGCCCGCCGTGTGCACACCACGCACGTGGGCCGAACCTCGGCCGCCCCGGGCAGCGATCGCCGACGCTTGCGGGGAAAGCGCGGGGAAAGAACGCGTCAGAGACAGACATATCCGACGGCCTGAGTTGACCTCGCCGAACGCGCAGCCTGCGGAGGGAAGGACCCGCAAAGCCGCCTGCCAAGCCAATTCTCGGCGACTGAAGCGGAGGGGGCGGGATTCGAACCCGCGGACGAGTTGCCCCGTCTCCGGTTTTCAAGACCGGTGCATTCGACCACTCTGCCACCCCTCCGGGGGCTACAAGCGTACGAGTTGGCCCGCGCCGAGCCGTCGCGCCTCGGCGACGACGAGCTCGGCCGCCGCGATGTCCTCGATCACGTGGCCCATCGCCTTGTAGACCGTGACCTCGCCGGGATGCGTGCGGCCGGGGCGCGTGCCGAGCAGGAGCTCGCCGAGCTCGGTGGCCGCGGCCGGGTCGAGCCCGGCCAGCTCGGCGCAGCCCGCGGGAGTGGGCCGGAAGGCCAGGCGGCTCTCGACGAACAGGCTGTGGTCGCGCGCGAGGGCGCGCGGGAGCTCTCCCTCCGGCGGCCGGTAGCCGACGGAGCTGACGTGCGTGCCGGGCCGGATCCAGTCCGGCTCGATCACGGGCGCTCGCGCGTGGGTGGCGAGCGCGACGACGTCGGCGTCCGCGACCGCCGCGCGCACGTCGGTGACGGCGGTCGCGCGCGGGTGGGTCGCCGCGAGCCGCTGCGCGTCGGCGTGGATCAGCGAGGCGATCCGGATCTCGGCGAAGTCGCGCACGAGCGGGAACGTGGCCAGGTGGTGCGCTCCCTGCACGCCGGCGCCGATCAGCGTGAGGACGCGCGCTTCGGGGCGGGCGAGCAGGTCGGTTGCGAGCGCGGCGGCCGCGCTCGTGCGCAGGGCGGTGATGTGGGTGCCGTCGATGAACGCCGTGCAGGCGCCGGTCGCCGGGTCGTAGAGCCCGATCGTGGCGAGATGCGAGGGGTCGTGCGACTCGTAGACGGTCACCACCTTCACGGCCATCGCCCCGCCGTGACGGTGGCCGGGCATGGCGAGCAGGAACGCCTCGTCCGGCATCGTCACCTCATTGCGCTCCGGCGCGGTCACGTCGCCGCGCGTCAGGGCGCGGAAGCCGTCGGCGAGCGCGGCGAGCAGTGCGCGCGGGTCGAGCAGCCGCCGCACCTCGTCCTGGTTGAGCACGAGGATCTCCATGGCGCCGACGGTACGGCCGCGCGGGGACCGGATTCAGACGCGCCGGCGCGATACTCAGACGCGAATGCCCGAGCTGCGCCAGCTGCGCTACTTCGCCGCCGTCGCGCAGGAGCTGAGCTTCTCGCGCGCGGCCGAGCGGCTGCACATGGCGCAGTCGCCGCTGAGCGCCGCGATCCGGCGGCTCGAGGACGAGCTCGGCGTTCCGCTGTTCGAGCGCACGACGCGCACGGTGCGGCTGACCGCGGCCGGCGAGCGGCTGCTCGAGCAGGGGCTGCCGGCGCTCGCCGCCGTCGACGGCGCGTTCGCCGAGGCGGCGCGCGCCGGGCGCGGCCTGGTCGGGACGCTGCGGCTCGGCTCGAGCCCGGCGGCCAGGTTCGAGCTGCGCCCGGCGCTGCTCGCGCGCGTGCGCGGGGCGCTCCCGGACGTCGAGCTCGAGCTGTCGGAGGCCACGAGCGGGACGCTCCGGCGCGAGCTGCTCGGCGCGCGGCTCGACGCGGCGCTGTTGTTCTGCTCGGACCCGGTCCCGGGGCTCGCGCGCCGCGTGCTGAGCGAGGACGCCGTGCACGTGCTGATGCGCTCGTCGCATCGGCTGGCGGGGTGGGAGACGGTCTCGATCGAGGCGCTGCGCGGCGATCGCTTCGTCGTGCCCGGCGAGGACCTCAACGGCGGCTTCCACCGCCGCCTGCGCGCCCTGTGCGCCGGCTTCGAGCCGGCGACCGTGCTCGCGGGAGTGATCTGGGACGAGGCCGAGTGGCCTCTCGGCGACGACGTGGTCACGCTCACGACGGAGCGGTGGGCGCGCCACCTTCCGGCCTCGCTGCGCGCGCCGCTGCTCTCCCCGGCGCAGTCGATGCCCGTGGAGCTCGCCTGGCGCGAGCACGACACGTCGCCGCTGCTGCAGCGGTTCTTGGCACTTGCGGGTGCCGCATCTGCTTGAGTGATCGCGAATGTCCTGGAACGGACTCTTCAGGACTTCGGGTCGGCGGCGCTCTCCCGTCTCGCGGCTGCGGGCGGGAGGCGACGTCGCGGTCGACCTGGGGACCGCCAACACCGTCGTCTACGTGCGCGGGCGTGGAATCGTGCTCTCCGAGCCGTCCGTCGTCGCGATCGACCAGCGCACCGGCGAGGTCCACGCGGTCGGCGCCGACGCGCAGCGGATGATCGGCCGCACGCCGGCCACGATCTCCGCCGACCGGCCGCTGCGCCACGGCGTGATCGCCGACTTCGAGGTCACCGAGGCGATGCTGCGGCAGTTCGTCGGCAAGGTGCTGCACAGCCGCTTCTCGCGCCCGCGCATGGTGATCTGCGCTCCCTCCGGGATCACGGAGGTCGAGCGGCGGGCGGTGGAGGAGGCGACGTTGAGCGCCGGCGCCCGCGAGGTGCACCTGATCGAGGAGTCGCTGGCCGCCGCGATCGGCGCCGGGATCGAGATCGCGGAGCCCGTCGGGCGCATGGTCGTCGACATCGGCGGCGGCACGTCCGAGGTCGCGGTCATCTCCTTGGGCGGCTTGGTCGTCTCGCGCTCGCTGCGCGTCGGCGGCTACGACCTCGACGACGCGATCACGACCCACATCCGGCTCGAGCACCGGATGGCGATCGGCTCCCAGAGCGCCGAGGCGATCAAGCTCGCCGCCGGCTCCGCGATGGCGCTGCCCGAGGAGATCGAGACCTCGATCCGCGGCCGCGACCTGTCGTCCGGGCTGCCGCGCGAGCTGCTGCTCACGTCCGGCGAGGTCCGCCAGGCGATCGCGGCGCCGCTGGCCGAGATCTGCGCGGCGATCCACGCGACGCTGGAGGAGACCCCGCCGGAGCTCGCCGCCGACATCACGTCGGAGGGGATCCTGCTCGCCGGAGGCGGCTCGCTGCTGCGCGGATTCGAGGACCGCGTCGCGGCCGAGACCGGCATGCCGGTCCGCCTCGCCGACGACCCGCTGGCCTGCGTCGCGACCGGCGCGGGCATGTCGCTGGAGGAACTCGACAGCATGGGTCGAGGCCGCCGACGCCATTACACGGGCTGACAGCCCGGTCTCTACACTCCGGGAACCCGCGGACAGGTGGCCGAGAGGCTGAAGGCACTCGCCTGCTAAGCGAGTATGGGGTTTATAGCCCCATCGCGGGTTCGAATCCCGCCCTGTCCGCCTGCATCAACGGCCCGGCTACACTGGTCGGCCGATAGCTCGCGCCCGTAGCTCAGCTGGATAGAGCGTCGGTCTACGGAACCGAAGGTCAGAGGTTCGAATCCTCTCGGGCGCGTTAGGCAGGAGGCTGCGAGAAGCGGCGAGAACCGCGGCACTGCGCGGAAAACGCCTCTCGTGGTTGCCTCACCCTCTCGACGGATCGCGGCGACGATGTGCGACGTCCTGCGGACTTTCCCGCCCGTCGTGGTCGCAGATTGGTCGCATGATGCGAGCGGCCCCGGCTGAGTTCATGGTGCGTTGCACGGGAGCGCGCTGAACGGTCGTCCCGGCCGGCGAGGACCGAACCACGCCCGTAACTGTCGTTCGTGACCGCCGATAGTGCGTGGTCGCCCGAGGTCAGTCTCGGGTGGCGCGCCCCGCGACCCCGCCCCCCTCGATGCCCGCCGTTGACGTGGGCGCGATCCCGTGCTCAGGCTGCGATGGGCAACGTCAGCGCAGACGCCGGGAGTCGGCGAGTTCCTGCGCCTCGTCGTCGTCGCGGTGGCCGGCGAGGACGGCGAGCGAAGCGAGCCGCCCGCAGCCGGCGCGGCCGAAGGCCGCCTTGAGCATGTGAGGAAATTCGTCTCCGCTGACGGGGTGATCGCGCGTCGGCTTCTGCCTTTGCCTGGGGCTGTCGCATAAGTCTTCGCCGTTGTCGCAACCTCCAACGGCAACCGCGAGCGCGCCCCGGCACCGACCAGGAAACGGGACGCCGCCGTCGCATCGTGTGACCCGATTGTCATAACCGACAACGAACGGCGTTCATCGCGGACTTGTGCGACAGCCCCGCCTCATTGCGACAGCGGGTGCTGCAGCTGCGACTCTCGCGCCGCGCTGCTCCTAATCGTCCAAAGGGGCAGCGCGGTGCGGCGGGCGCGGTCGCGTCTCAGAACTGGTGTAAATAGCCGCCGGTGCCGTCAAGACGACGGCGTAGGTTCCCTCAAGTCCTGCAAGACATCGAAGGAGGACCTACGCCGTGAGACGTACCGTACCGCCGTCGGCGGAGATTGAAGCGCAGATCGATCAGCTGCTCGCGGTCGGAGTGGGTGAGAACCCGCGCGAGTCGTTGTCGGAGCTCGCGAGGCTCGGTGCCCGGTTGATCATTCAGCGGGCGGTCGAGGACGAGTTCGAGGCCTGGTTGGGCCGCTCTCGCTACGAGCGCCGTCCCGACTCGCAACGAGGGCTGCGCAACTATGAGAGCGGGCTGCGCAACGGGTTTCGTCCGCGCAGGGTGCAGACCGGCGAGGGTGAGCTCCAGATTGAGATCCCGCAGGTCCGCGAGGCGGCGGAGACGTTCGCGTCCAAGCTGTTCCCGCGGACGCCGAAGCTGTTGCGGACCGAGCCGTTGAAGGCGTTGGTGATCGGCGCGTTCGTGCGCGGGTTGTCGATGCGCGATGTCGAGTCGCTGTGCGAGCAGGCCGGGCTGGGGAGGCTCTCGAAGTCGACCGCCTCGCGGATCTGCGAGGAACTCAGAGACCGCTTCGATGCGTTCAAGCGCCGCAGCCTCTACGACATCCAGCTGGTCGCGCTGTTTCTCGACGCGACCTTCATCTCCGTGCGTCCCAGCGGGCCGAAGGAGGGCGTGCTGGTCGCCTGGGGATTCACTGAAGCCGGCGAGCGTGTGCTGCTCGCCGTGATGCTCGGAATGCGCGAGTCCTACGAGGACTGGCAGGCGCTCGGCCGCGATCTCATCGCCCGCGGCCTCGGCGCGCCGATGCTGATCGTCGCCGACGGCGCTCCCGGGCTCAACAAGGCGATCGAGCACTGCTGGCCGGCATCGGATCGCCAACGCTGCTGCGTGCACCGCGCGCGCAACCTGTACGCCAAGCTGCCCGAACGAGAGCGCGAGCGCGTCAAGCACGCTTACTGGCAAGCGCTCGACGACGCGATTAACGAACGCGACGCCAAGCAGCGACTCCAAGCGCTCGTCGACGAGCTCGACAAGGGCGGCTTCACCGCCGCGGCCAAGTGCCTGGCCGACGATCTCGACGCGCTCGTCGTGCACCTGCGCTACCCACTGCGCCACCGCCGCCGGTGGCGCAGCACCAACCTGCTCGAGCGATCGCTCGGCGAGGTCAAACGACGCACCAAGGTGATGGGCCGCTTCCCCGGCGAGGACAGCTGCCTCACCCTCGTCTGGGCTGTCCTGGATCTCCTCATCACTCACCAGACCAACGGCATCCGCTTCACCGAACTCGACCGCCAACGGCTCAACCGCGCCAGATATCACCAACCCGACGACGCACTCCCCGAGGAGATGACCGCCGCATAGACTGACCAACCGGGAACCTCAGCCGCGGACGAATTTACAGCGGCAAAGAGACGCCACC
>CAVTOZ010000005.1:0-886634 GCA_963736505.1 uncultured Solirubrobacteraceae bacterium | reverse complement strand
GAAGTGCTGTTCGGTCGAGAGCCGCTGGACGGCGAGGATCCTGAGCACCTGGACGACGGATGGGACATGATCCGCACGGTTCCCGACGACGAGGTCGGAGACGTGCGCCCACTGACGAGCCTTGACGTGGACGGGTTCTCGCCGCGGCTGTCCGGCGCCCTGCGAGAAGCGGTGCTCTGGTTCTGGCTGGCCACCGCCGCTCGTCGGCACCGGGGGACTGGCGTGCAGCATTCGACGATGCTCGTTCACACCAGCCTCCGCGTCTCTGTGCATCAGTCGTTCGAAGGACCGTTCGAAAGCTTCGGGGAGAGGATCACGCAGCGGCTACGCGGCCGCGACGTCGATCTGCTCGCCGAGCTGCGTGCGCAGTGGGACCGAGAAACGGAGGCTGTGCCGTCAGGGGATGCCGGCGAGTCACCAGTTCGATTCGACGATCTAGTCGGACACCTCATCGACGTTGTGGAGCAGACGCGCGTGGTTCTCGACAACAGGATGAGCGAGGAACGCCTCGATTTTGGTGGACGAACCTGTCGTCGCCATCGCGATCGGCGGGAACACGCTGTCGAGAGGACTTACCCTCGAGGGGCTCGTCTCCAGCTTCTTTGTACGCTCCTCGACCGCCTACGACACCCTCTTGCAGATGGGCAGATGGTTCGGCTACCGAGACGGGTACGCAGATCTCCCTCGAATCTGGATGACGCGGGAACTTGAGGAGTGGTTCCGCCATCTCGCCGGCGTGGAGGCCCACCTGCGACAGGACATCGCGCGATACGTGGTGGAGGACGAAACACCGCTCACGTTTGCGGTGCGCATTCACTCGCGCCCTGCGTTGGCGATCACCGCGGCCGCCAAAATGCGCGATGCAGTCAAGGTCTCGGCGGCATACGGCGGCATCCGCGTGCAGACGCGCTACTTCAAGGTCGTCGACGAGGACTGGCTGAACTGCAATCAGGAAGCGGCGAGATCTTTGGTCGCGACAGCGTCGGCGGCTGGCCGTCGCGACGGAACTGCGCTATGGCGGAATGTCGATGCGGACGCCATTCTCGCGTTTCTGGGCGCCTACCGCTTCCACAACATCTCGATCGACGGTCGGTCGCAGCTTCTCGTCGACTACATCAATCAGCGACGGGACGCCGGAACGCTCGAACTCTGGAACGTGGCCGTGATGGACAAGGGGTTCGGTGAGCCCTTCGATTTCGGCTCGGGAGTCGTCGTGCCGAGCTCCATCCGCGCCCGGCTTCGGGACAGCCCCGACGACGCGGCCGACATAAAGACATTGATGAGCCGTGCGGACGCGGCGCTCGACCTTCCGGATCTGCCGCCGGCGTCCGCGTCTGAGGCCGTCATCCGCGACTCGCGCCAGAAGCAGCTGCCCGATCACGGATTGCTCGTGCTCTATGCCATCGACGCGATGTCGCGCCCTGATCCGCGCAACGTCAAGTCGCGTCGGCCCCTCGCAGCCGTCACGACGCCCATCGGCGTCGGGCTCGTGTTTCCGCAGCCGGAGCGCGACTCGGTCGCACGATGGTCCGCGGACCTGCGCGAGTCGCGCCCGCCGCCACGGGCGACGTGGAACAGGAAGACGTCGACGCCCTGATGGAACTGGAATGACGTTCGCCGCCGACGAACTGCGAGCCGCGCTCGTCGAGCGCTTCGACCGCCTGCGAGGCGAATCCCCACCACGAGACGAGCAGGTCAGCACGATCGACCTGCCGATCACGATCGGTGGCATTCCTGTCCTTGTCGGACGCGATTTCACTGGCTCACACCTACTCGTCCCGTTGGCGGCGGAGGAGCATCGGACGTTCAAGGACGATCGTCGGAGCGCAGGCGTCCACCTGGTACCTCGCCCGCTCGAGCGAGACGGGGTACTTCGCTGGTACGCCGACTTAGTCTGCCTTCAGCCGCGATTGTTCCCGGTGTTCGCATCCCTCCTCGCGGACGCAGTCGTCCGGCTCGACGCGATGGATGACGACGCTCCAGCCGATCGCCCACTGCGGAGGTGCCTCGCGGACTGGCGGGCGCTGTTGGCATCGGGGGAGCGAGTTTTCACGACGCGTCAACTCGCTGGTCTGTTCGGCGAGCTCCGGCTCCTGGTGCAGATGCTCGAACGCGATGCGGGCGCTACGTCCGCATGGATCAGGACCTCTCGGGGCGCGTCACGACTTCCTCGCGGGGCCACTGGCGATCGAGGTAAAGACAAGCTTGACTGAAGACGGGCTTTGTGTGCGCGTGCATGGACTCGACCAGCTCGACGCGCCCCCTGGAGGAGAGCTCGCGCTGTACCACGTTCGCGTCGCAGAGGCGTCCGCCGGAGGACCGAGTGTCATCGACCTCATCGAGCGCGCGCAGGAAGTCGCGACGGACGACGTGCTGGCCGGTCGTCTCCACGCGCTGGGCTACCGGCCTGCGCATGCGGAGGCTTATCGGCGCATCTCCTTCCGTGTGATCGGCGAGAGCTGGTATCGCGTAGCAGACGCCTTTCCGAGACTCAGTGCACACCACCTACCCGCCAGCGTGACCGATGCGATAGGCGCGCTGGAGTACGAATTGAACCTCGCGGCCGCACCTACAGATGTCGTCATGTCCGAGGGGGCAGTCGATATACACATCCGCAACTTGCTCACCAGCCGATGAAGTTCGACTACAGCTGGGTCTAGCAAAGGGTGGGAGCCCTTGGTGCGACCAAGGCCGAAGGAATCAGAAATCCGTTGGGTCGGCCCACACTTGATCGGTTGACCGTGCTCGTCCGTGAGACCGCGCAGAACAGCTGGGATGGCCGGGACGCGGCATCGGTCCAACCGGTTCGCTTCAGCATCGACCTGGTGCGCCTCGGAGCGCGGCGCGGCGAGATCTGGCGTGAGCTGTTGCGAGAGTCGGCTGTTATGCCAGGCGTCCGGGTCGCCGCGGCGCTGTCGGAGCCGGACCCGTGGGTGTTGTTCATCTCGGACCGTGGCACGGTGGGGCTCGCAGGTCCGACCAGGGGTGATCAGGAGCGCGAGGACCTTCCGCGCAATTACACATCCTTCGTGCTCAACAGCGGCGACACGGGCGAAGGGCTCGGTGGCGGCACCTACGGTTTCGGCAAGTCGAGCTTGTTCGCCGCGTCGCGCACCGGTGCGGTCGTGGCCCATACGCGTTGTCGCGCCGCCGACGGCGGCGACGAATCTCGGCTGGTCGGCATCGCCCTGGGCCGCAGCCACACGCAGGACGGGGTCAACTACACGGGGCGGCACTGGTGGGGACGCGCGAGCGACGACGGGGTTGAGCCCCTCCACAACGTGGAAGCAGACGCGTGGGCCGAGCAACTCGGCCTGCCCGGCTTCTCGGAGGACGAGCGAGGTACCACGATCGCGCTTGCTTGCCCGAACTTGGGCGATCGGTCGCCCGAAGCAGCGCTGGATTGGATGCGAGAAGTGATCCTCTGGCATCTCTGGCCCAAGATGCTCCCCGGCGCGGACGGCCGCGCGGACATGGTCTTCAGTGCCTCGTTGGAGGGCGAGAGTCATCCGATCTCGCATCCAACAGACCATGAGGTGCTGCGCTCATTTGTCGATGCGCTCCACCGCGTGGAAGTGACAAGAGACCAGGCGGAGATGGTCGAGGCGCGCTCGATCGGCCTCCGCGCCGGGAGCCTCGCGCTTCGCCGGAACTTCGTCGCGATCCCACAGCCGTCAGGCGTCGCCCTCGAATGCGGGTTCCGCGATGCGGTGCACCACACATGCCTGCTCCGCACGCCGAGACTTGTGGTCCAGTACATCGCGGGTGACGTTCCCGCGGATCCGAGCGTGTGGTACGCGGGAGTCTTCAAGGCGGACGCCGACGTCAACAGGATCTTCGCCCGTTCCCACGATAACTCATGACGAATGGGTCGGAATCCCAGCTGGAGGGCGACGAGAAGACGCTGGTCAACGCGACCATGCGCGAGTTGAGGCGGCGGATGCGCGAGTTCGTGCGGCCGGCGCTGAGCGAGCAGCCCGACAGCCCGTTCGTCGCCCTGGGTGCGGCAAGTCGCTACTTCGCCGATCTCCTCGGTGACGTCGGCGGGGAAGGCGCCGGAGTGTCTGCGTCCAATCCGGGCGGAGGATCGCGGAAGCCGCTCCGCCTGGTCGGCGAACTTCGGTGGGAGCGATTCGAAGGGAACGATGTCCTCGTCCAAGACGTGGACGTCGAGCCACGGCAGCCGGTCATCGCGGAACCTCGCCTCGCGATTGCGGCATGGGGCGGCGGGTTCGGTGTCGGACGACGGCGTGCAAGATGACGACAAGCCGTCGAATGACGGCTCGGGAGAGGACCCCCAACCCGAGGTGATCGGCTGGCGCGGCCCGGACGATGCGTTCTATGGAGTCACCGCGCGTGCATTCGATGCCGGGGACGTGGGTAGGTGGCAGCTGCTCATTCGCCCGGTGGCGGAAACCGTCACAAACCTGACGCTGTCCACCGAGGCCGCGCTGTGAGCCGCGGCTTCCCCTATCGGCAGCCCATCAAGGACGTGGTACGCGCACGACCGTGGGTCATGCACACAGCCCGAGGGGACGAGCCCTTGCCCGCACTGCTGCCTGCCTGGGACTACGGCACCGACCTCTCGTTGAGCCGCACCGTGCGAATCGACGTGACCCGCCTCCTGGAGGATGCCGGCCTCGAGGACACCACGCTCCAAGTGGGCGTGTACTGGTCGGCGGGCCGCCTGCGTGGAACGGGAAGTGTCGAAGAGGTCGCGCCGTCCGCTGAGGCTCTCGCCGTCGAGCTGAGCGTCGATCTTCGCGGCTGGGAGCTGGGCGGGACTCTCAGTCTGCACTCGGTGCTGGCCGTGGCTCGGGACGGCATTCCGACGACCGGTCCGGTGGCCTGGCGCCTGGGGTCCATCCTGTGGGACGACGACAAGCGCACGAAGCTTCAGGGCAGATAGTACCTCGATTTCCGGTGGCGGTCGTCGACATCGGTGCGCAGGGGTATCCGGCCGGGTCGCCTTTGGATCCTCGACGTGAATGCCGATCTTCACGAGCCGACGCTCGGGGCGTTGCACCTGTTGGTGAACGAGGACGACGCCATGGCTGTTCGTGCGGTCACGGCAGCCGGTTCAGACGATGAGGTGGCCCAGCTCCTGCTCTCGTCGATCCATTACGACGTGGGACGAACGCTCGTCGATCTCGCGGTAGGGCACGACGAGCTCGACGAGGATCGCGAGTTCCCGCAGGAGAGCCTCGGCAGAACGCTGCAGGCATTGTTGAGACGTGTGTTCCCCGGGCGCCTCGATCTCCGCGGTCCGGGACATGCGGACGACCGATCCATCGAGGTATTCGGGCGAGATCATCGCGGCACTTCGACCCTCTATGTACAAATGACCGATTACCGGGTGCATCCGCGGTTGTTGCCTCATCGCGCCTCGACCCTCTTCCAGGATTATGCAGCGGCCGTGTACGTTGACGGGGATCGCAGCGTTGACGATCTCGCCGTTGAAGCGACGTGTGAAACGCGAGGCTGTGTCTTTGCCGCAACCGGGCCACCGCGGGTGAATCGTGAGGAGCTCGAGGTACTTCGAAACGAGATCGTCGCGATCGCCCGAGAATGCGGCTACCCGGCGATGTTCCCGAGTGCGACTCAGCGGGCTGCCTTCGACGCGCAGGCCACGAGGGTCTATCTCGCCCGCGCCAACCTGTTCCCGGCCGAAGCGGCGATCGGATCGATCTGGGCGCACCACGCGCTGGTAGTCCTCCCGGACGTCACCTTGTGGCGGTGGCCGCCTGCGAGCTCCGCGCGACTGCCGCTCAAGGATCGATTCGTCCCCGGGCGAATCGACCGCCTCGCGTACGCGCGACTCTGGTGGCGAGCGACTCTCATGCTCACGAGAGCGCAGGACCCCGGCCGCATGATCGACGTGCTCGATAATGTCCCGGAGGCGGAGGTGGATCAGGTGTTCACCCGCCACGGAGCCTTCGGCGGCAGTCCGGAAACCGTACGCGCGATTCTCGAGGTCTGGACGGAGCGGACCCAGAGCGCGCCGATCGCCGACAACATGGTGGCCCGCCGCCCGCTGCTCAGGGCTTGGCTGATGGCACTTCTCCGCCGCGGTGCGTTCATCGCTTATGACCTGCTGGAGCCGGCGTCCCTCAGCGCCGCGTTCGAGACCGTGCTGGATGAGGTCATCGACCAGCTCGTACCGGCGGGTGACCGCGGATTGTCACCCAACCGTGTCGATGACGCCGAAGTGACGACGCCGGTGGGCACCCAAGTCGCCGAGGGCGCCGCGACGGCAAATAGGACGCACGAGACGTTGATCGCCGCGGCTTTCGCTCGAGCACTACCCGACGACGAACCTGTGGTGATCAGTGTGAGCGATCGACTTGCGATCCAGGGCGCACGCGACAACGGTGCGATCATCGTCGAGCTTGTGGACCCGCGGGGCCGTCTGCCGGAGCCCTCGGAGCCGAACGGCACGACTCGGCTCCTGGAGATGGGATTCGCCAAGGAACCTCTCGGCTTCGTCCGACGCATCGAGCTGAGCGGCGATGAGACCCACAGGATCGTGGGCGCGGTCTCGCCCGAGCCCTGTCCGAGGCATTCGCGGTCCCGCCGAATACCGGGTTGCGGATCGACTGACATGGCGTCCCAACAGCATCCAGAACACGCGGAAGAGCAGCAATACATCGATCGGGCGCACGCGAGCCTTGAGGGTGAGCTCGATCGTCTGAAGCAGTCGCCGACGGCCGCGGATGCGGTCGCAGAGACTCACCTCGCCGAGCAGCGGGAGAGACGTGCGAGCGAACTCGCGGAGGCGCTGCGACAGATCTGCTTCGGCCGGATCGACCGCGAAGAGAAGGGCCCTCTCTATGTCGGCAGGCAGGTGATCCGAGAGGACCAATCGATCCTGGTCTGGAGCTGGCGAGCTCCCGCTGCGGCGCCCTTCTATCGCGCGATCCTGACGAACCGATGGGGATCACGAGGCGCCGGACGCTGAACGTAGATGGTCGGCGGCTCAGGTCGCTCGCCGACGAGTACCTCACGGCACCTCCGCCCGGGACAGCGCGCTCAGCGATGGGGCGTGCGGCGGTCACTCGGCCGCTTCGCCCTGGGAGCATCGACCGTGCCACCCCGACGGGTCACGGACGGTGTCGACGCCTCAAGTGCCATCCGGCGCCGCGGCGCCGGCAGACACACGTCCCATCGAGCGCCCTGAAGAAGTACCGACCGCGGAACCAGCCGGTCCGGAACCCCGCCTGTTAAGCCTGGCGCTTCAGTTGACGGCGACTCGCCGGCGACGCCGCCCGAGGCACCGCTACCTCTCGAGACGCCTGCATTCGACGCGGTGCTGGCGGATCTGGAGCGTGAGCGAACCGCCCAGATGGGCGACATGGTCACTTCGATCCAGGCAGATCAGTACCGACTCATCTCGGAGCCGTTCGACGGGGTCCTTGCCATCCAGGGAAGGCCGGGACGGGCAAGACCGCCGTCGCGCTGCATCGGGCCGCGTGGCTGCTCTTCAACTTCCGCGAGCAACTCGGGGCATCCGGGATCCTGGTCGTCGGTCCGAATCGGGCGTTCATGGACTACATCGCCCAAGTCCTGCCGTCACTCGGTGAGTCGTTCGTCGCGCAGCTCGACGTCGGTCGGCTGGTGCCGGGTTCGCGCGGACAGCGCTCGGAGAGTCGTCCCGCGACACAGCGCCTCAAAGGCGATCCGCGGATGGCGACGCTGCTCGAGCGCATTGTTTGGTCCTTCGTGAACGTTCCCGGCGAGCCGCTGCGTGTTGATCTCGCCGGGGGCCGTATCAGCATCGAGCGTGACGTAATCGGCGAGGCGGTGGACCGGCAGCGCACCGCGCGGCGAAGCTACGTGGAAGCGCGTCGCCAATTTCGCGCAGTGCTGGAGCACGCTGCGTACGAGTCCTTCGCGCCGAAGGGTCTTGGGCTGCGACGGAAACCCGCCACGACCGAATTCGAACGCGCGCTACGCGGGAATTCGGCTTGGCAGGGCGCGTTCCGCCGGATGTGGCCGGCGCTGGAGGTCGCGCAGGTGCTCATGTCGCTTCGCGACGAGGGTCTCCTGGAGCGCCTCTCGGTCGACCTCTTGACCTCCATCGAGCGAAAGCTTCTCGCGGGTTCCATCAAGGAGGACGCCGGTTGGACCGAGAGCGACCTCCCGTTGCTCGACGAGATAGCCACGCTGCTCAACGGCAGAGAATCCACTTACGCCTACGTCATCGTCGACGAGGCGCAGGACCTCACGCCTATGCAACTCCGCATGGTGTCGCGCCGCGCCCAGGGTGGCAACATGACGCTCGTCGGCGACATCGCCCAATCGACGGGCGCATGGCACTATCACGACTGGAGCGAGATCGCCGAGCACCTGCCAACCGACGACGACGCACGGCTCGCGGAGCTGCTCATCGGCTATCGCGTGCCGATGCAGATCATGGACATCGCATCGCCCCTCCTGCCGCACATTGCGCCCGGTCTGACCGCGCCCCGAGCCGTGCGACCCGGAGCGTCTGAGCCAGTGTTGCGGCGTACGGAGGAAACGGACCTTGGGCCCGCTGTCACCCAGATCGTCACTGACGCGGTCAACCATCGACCAGGGAAGATCGCCGTCGTCGTTCCTCAGTCGCTCGTCAGCCGGACCGTCGCGGACCTTCAGGCGGAGGGCATTCGCGCTGGCGAGCTCGTGAAGGACGGCCTTCGCGAGCGGGTCACGGTAATGACGGCCGAGCGATCGAAGGGCCTGGAGTTCGACAACGTCGTGGTCGTCGAGCCTGCGGCCATCTTCGAGGAAGCACGGTACGGGCCCAACGAGCTGTACGTGGCGATCACGCGCGCGACGCAGCATCTCGAGATCCTCTACTCGCGCGAGCTCCCTGACGTGTTCCGAAACAACAGGGACGAGGTACCTGCCGACAGCGCCGAAGCCGTCACGCCGATCGGCGAACGGACACCCGACGTACCGGTCCTCACCAGCCGCTTCACTGAGGCGTTGGTCTCGGCGAAGCTCCTGCATGGGCGGCAGCGACGGCGGGGAACCGTGTTCGTCCATGGCCCATCTCATGGCCGTAGCCGCGCTGGTGCTCGATGATGGTGGTACCGAGGACGAGGCGATCGCGGCGCTTCTCCACGACGCACCCGAGGACCACGGCGGCGACATAGTGCTGGAAGACATCCGTGAGCGCTTCGGTGATGCTGTCGCCGACATCGTTCGAGACTGCAGCGACCCGCTCGACGGGGCCGTGAACGGGGATTGGCGAGATCTCAAGGCACGCCACATCGCTCAGCTCGAAGACGGACAGCCGGCGGTCCGCCGCGTCGCATTGGCGGAGAAGCTCGACAACGCACGCAACATGGTCCGCATGCATCGAGAGATCGGCGCAGCGATGTGGAGCCGAATGGGCGTGGAGGCTGACGACCTTCTGTGGTACTACCGCGCGGCTGCGGAGCTCTTCGAGCGCGAGCACCCCGGCGCGCACGCGGCTGAGTTGGGGTTGCTTATCAGCGAGTTGGAAGCCGCCCCCTCCGTGTCCGACGGAGAAACGTCCCCATCCTAGGTAGCCCCGGCAAGTTCGCGAATGATGGACGTGGCGTCGAATGAGCGTGTGAGCGTCCGCGGCGGCGGAGCGAGAACGTCCGCCTGAAGCAGGAGCGTGATCTGCTCAAGCGAGCCGGGGCCTCCTTGGCACCGGGAGACCAGGACGGGGGGATTGGGCACCGTTGATCTCGGCGGAGAAGGCCCGTACCCGGGTCTCCATGGCTCGCCGACAGCCTCTCGCGCCTCCACGCGTGGCGGTGAACAGGGTCCAGCGATCCGGCGCTTCCTTACGCCTCGCTGACCGGGCGCATGCTGCGGATCGCGTGTCTACGGCGCCGCGCGGATCCCACACAGGCCAGCGCCCCGCCCACGGCGTCCGGGTGGGTGCAAAAGCGCTGGCGGGCGGTGCCAGAGGCGACCCACCAACGGATCCTCGAGCGAGACGACCCCTCACCCGGCTAGGGTCAGGCCGCGATCAGCTGAAGCTGGTCGGTGGCCGGGACGGCGCCAGCGCTGTCGAGGTGATCGGCGAGCGTTTCGGCGATCCGCTGGGCGAGAAGGCATGGCACGGCGTTGCCGATCTGCTTGCCGATCGCCGTCATCGACTGGTCCGGCGGCAGGACGAAGTCATCCGGGAAGGACATCAGGCGCGCTGCCTCGCGCAGCGTGATCGGCCGATGCTCAGATGGATGGAGGTATCGACCCTTTTCGGGCTTGAAGAACTCTGTGCGGATCGTGTAAGCGGGACGGTCCCACCACAGTCGTCCGAATACGTCGGTCGTGCCTGTCTTCTTGTTCAGCCAACAAGCCGGCGTGAGGTCGGGGCGGCGTTCGGCGAGCTCGAATCGGCCCTCGCCCTCGTTCGGGATAGTCATGTACCGCTCGACCGACATCGACGTCGGGTTGCGAGACTTGTGCCACGCGTGACCATTCGGCTTCAGGGGCAGCTCTGAGGGGTGTGTCATCGCCCATCGGAACGTGCGCCACTCGCTGCGTCGGTCGAGCGGCTTCGTCGGATCGCCATGGGTCGGGGCAGGGAACGTCGGCGCGCCGACGCGCGATCCGATGGCGATCGCTCGGCGGCGCAGTTGCGGGACGCCGTAGTCGGCTGCGAGCAGGACGCGGCCCTCGACCTGAAAGCCTTCATCGGCAGCGGCGTCCTTGAACTCCAGATACTCCGGCGACGTGAGGAGCTGCGGGACGTTCTCCATGACGAATGCCTCCGCACCGGCGTCCAGCAGGACGCGCAGGTAATGTCGCCACAGCGACCGCCGCTCGAGACCTACACCATCGCGATTGAGAAGCGAGAACCCTTGGCAGGGCGGTCCGCCGATCACCACGTTCGCGCGGGGCACATCGACTACGTCCTCTATCGGCCCTGCGAAGACGTGGTCGCCGAAATTGGCCCGATAGGTCGCCGCGGCGTGGGGGTCGATCTCAACCGCGAAGATCGGCTCGAATTGATCCGTGTCCATGAAACCACGGGTCATTCCGCCGCAGCCGGCGAACAGGTCGACGAGCCGGTACTTGCCTCGTTGGATTGTCGATGGGCGATGCGGCATTCTCGGGCGAGATAGGTGTCCGGGAGCGGAGTCGGCATGCCGTCCGGATCGGTCATTCTCGCTGTGGCGCCGGACGGACCAACGGCCGGAGGGCCGTATCGTCTAGGCGGTGGGCGATCGCCTGAGACCCTCGTCTGCCGCGGTAAGTGCCCGGATGTCTCGTCAAGCCCGGAACGACACGGCTCCGGAGCTGGAGCTACGCCGGGAATTGCATCGCCGCGGATTGCGGTACCGCGTCTCCACGCGAGTCCTGCCGGGGCTTCGTACACGACCGGACATCGTGTTCGGACCGACGAAGATCGCGGTTTACGTCGATGGTTGCTTCTGGCATAGCTGTCCTCTTCACGCGACTTCGCCGGCGAGCAACGCCCAATGGTGGCGGGAAAAACTCGATCGCAACGTCGCCCGCGATCGAGCGACCGACGCGAAGTTGACCGAAGCCGGCTGGGTCGCCGTGCGCGTGTGGGAACACGAGGATCCGACGATCGCCGCCGAGCGGATCGAGGAGCTGATCAGGGAGCGTCGACGAGCTCGATCGACCGGCTGAGCAGGTCTGGTGTGGCCGCTGCCGAATTCCTTCGGCGCCCCACCATGCCAGCACTTCCGTTCGTACACGAACTTCTCGGCTGGAGAAGCGGCAAGCCGAATGTTGCCGATACCTCGAGCAAGACAAGCTGCGCGATTGCCGCTCATATGCTCGATGCGCTGGGGATCACGCATCGCGTCGACCACGTTGGGCAGACCGCCGGGATGCTCCTCGAGGACGCAATTCATCATCATCTTGCGGACGTGATGCCACGGTCTCGCGCTGGTCGGCGGGTGGTCGTGAGCCGTCGCACGATCGTGTCGGACTTCGAGCAATACGCACACTTGGCGACGCTCAAGCGGCTTATCGACGCGGATGAGACAGGAACCCTGCGAGCTTCGATCGGGACGGACTACCAAGTCAAGCCGGACGTCACCGTCGGCCTGGACGACGGCAAAGGAGAGCCGTTCCTTCATGCGGCCGTTCCATGCAAATGGACGCTTCGCTCGGACCGTGCGCAGAACGTTCGTCACGAGGCGGTAGTTCTGATTCGGCATCGTCGGGGACGGCTCCCGCACATCACGCCGGTCACCGCCGAGCCGATGCCGACCCGCCTCGCATCGTTGGCACGTGGCACGGCGGAGGTCGACACCCTGTACCACGTAGCTCTCGATGAGTTGCAACTAGCGGTGAAGGCATCCGGCTCCACCGACCAGATCGAGGTGCTCGATGAACTCGTCGGCCACAACCGACTCCGCGATCTAGCCGATTTGGTCGGGGTTCTTGAGCTGTAGGAGGCGGAGCCGCTCCAGCGCGTCGGCAGGCGCGTAGAACGTCTCTCGCGCGAATTGTTCCGCCTCATGCTTTTCCCCGAGCGTGAACAAGCCCCAGTCCCGGTCCAAGACCGCATCGGCGCCCGCGCGGAGCCCGGCGATCACAGCGTCGACGATCGACACCGGCACCTGAATCCGCGCCTGCGCTTCGTTATCGCCTGTGATCGACGGATCGGACATGACTCTCCTAGATCGCCAGCGATTGAACTTGGCCCCCTTCCGGCGTTTCTCCTACGGCGATCCGGTGCGAGACTCGCTGCGGAGAATTCCGGCTCGCCCGTCTGCGACGTGACCTCGGGTGAAATCGCGCCGTGCGCGATGGGCCGGCATCGGACGACGAAGTAGACACGGCAGACCGTTACTGACACCGTGTTCGTGGGCCGCATTTGGGACGCGTCAGCGAAAACCGCCCAGTCCGCTGAGTCCCAAAAGCCCTGCAAATACGCCATTCTCGACACCTGTTCGAGTTCCCGCAAATAGCGCAAAAAGCCGGGATGGTAAGGAAGGGGTCGACGGTTCGAGACCGTCGGAGGGCGCTCCGTGGATCGATCCCGCGGGTCGCAGCGTGCGCGCCGCGGGGTCCGGGCCCGGGTGACCGAGCTCGGCGGCGGCGCGCAGGAGGCGCTCGCGCAACTCGGGCGTGAGTCGCTCGGGCCGGTTGGAGGCGTTGGAGACCGTGCTCGGCGAGACCCGGCCGCGCGGGCGACCGCCACCACCCCGGGGTGGAGCAGCGGAGCGGTCGGGCGCGCCAGAAAACGTGCAAACCTGCGCACCAGGTGCGATCGTGGCAGTCGCAGAGGTCGGTCAGCACGGGGAGGAGAGGTCCCATGAGCGCACGATCATCAGTGGCCCGCGGATGGCTGGCGGCCACCGCCGCCCTGCTCGCCGCCGCCGCGCCCGCCGCCGGGGCGACGCCGACGCCGGTCACGCGCGCCGCGCTCGACCCGGCACTGGTCGCCGGCCGCGGCGCGCCGGTCGGCTTCCTCGAGCAGGAGGCCGAGAGCGCGTCCACCAACGGGACCGTGATCGGGCCCGATCGCTCGCCGTACACGCTCGCCGCCGAGGCGTCCGGCCGCAAGGCCGTCCAGCTCGCGCCCGGCCAGTACGTCGACTTCACGCTGCCGCGCTCGACGAACGCGATCACCGTCCGCTACAGCATCCCGGACGCCCCCGGCGGCGGCGGGATCACCGCGCCGCTCGATGTGAGCGCCGGTCGGCATGCCCAGCGGATGACGTTGACCTCGCAATACGCCTGGCTCTACAACCTCTATCCGTTCACCAACGACCCGAACGCCGACGTCCTGCATCCGGACTGGTGGATCACCGAGTGCCAGTGCGTGCCGAACTCGACCGACCCGCCGTTCCAGGTGACCAAGCCGTTCCGGCCGAACCACTTCTACGACGAGCAGCGCCTCCTGCTCGATCACACGTATCGCGCGGGAGAGACGCTGCGGCTCAGCGTGCCGACCCGCGGCAACGCGGCAACGACGGTGATCGACCTGCTCGACTCCCAGCTCGTCGCCGGCCCGCTGCACCCGCCGCACGCGGCGGTGAACGTCGTCGACTTCGGCGCCGACCCCTCCGGCCGGCGCGACTCGGCCGACGCGTTCGATCGCGCGATCGCGTTCGCCCGCCGCCGCGGCCGCACGGTGTTCATCCCGCGCGGCACGTTCCAGGTCAACCGGCACATCGTCGTCGACCACGTGAGCATCCAGGGCGCGGGCAGCTGGTACTCGATCGTGCGCGGTCACGAGGTGGCGCTCAGCCAGCCGCTGCCGGACGGATCGATGCACACGGGCGTCGGCTTCTACGGCTCCTACGTCAAGGACGGCGGCAGCTCCTACGTGCACCTGTCGGACTTCGCCATCGAGGGCGACGTGCGCGAGCGCATCGACCTCGACCAGGTCAACGGGATCGGCGGCGCGCTCAGCCACTCGACGATCGACGGCCTCTACATCCACCACACCAAGGTCGGCATCTGGCTCGACGGCCCGATGCACGGGCTGCGCATCACGAACAACGTGATCGCCGACCAGATCGCCGACGGCATCAACTTCCACACCGGCGTCACCGACGCCGTCGCCGCGGGCAACTTCATCCGCAACACCGGCGACGACGCACTGGCGATGTGGTCGGAGGGCATCGAGGACGCCAACGACGCGTTCATCGCCAACACGGTGCAGACGCCGACGCTGGCCAACGGGATCGCGCTCTACGGCGGCACGGACAACACCGTCGCGCGCAACCTGGTCGCCGACCCGCTGCGTGAAGGCAGCGGCATCCAGCTCGGCTCGCGCTTCGGCGCGCAGCCGTTCACAGGCAGCCAGTGGATCACCGACAACACGACCGTTCGCGCGGGGACGTTCGACCTCAACTGGCGGCTCGGCCTGGGCGCGATCTGGTTCTACGCGCTCGAGCGCAACATCGACTCGAACGTGCAGGTGGTGGGCGACCGCTTCCTGGACAACACCTACAACGCGATCATGCTCGTGTCCGACTTCCCGGTGAAGGACCTGTACTCGATCACCAACGTCCACTTCAAGGACGTCCAGGTGGACGGGACCGGAACCTCGGTGGTCAGCGCGCGCTCGGCGGGCTCGGCGTCGTTCGCGAACGTGGACGCCCGCAACGTCGGGGCTGTCGGCGTCAACAACTGCGGCTCGTTCCACTTCACGCCCGCCGGCTCTGAGTTCTCGCTGGTCGACCTCGGCGGCAACGACGGCGGCGGGACCACCGGGCCGTGGCTCGCGCCGTGGGAGCTTCCGAACACGATCACGTGCGACGACCGGCCGCCGGTCGTCCCGCCGCCCCCGCCGTCACCCTGGAGCGGCTAGCGATCAGCGCAGCAGGTGGGCGAGCGCCAGGTCGAGCACTTCCCTGCGCTTGCGTCCGGGGTGGTCGGCGGCGATCAGCGGGTGCCCGACGAAGAGCGCGAAGGCCAGCGTGCAGCGGACCTCGGCGTCGGCGTCGTCGTCGGCAAGCGCGGTGAACAGCGTCCGCAGGTAGGCCATGCGGCGGTTGTCGAGGCGCTTGAGGCGGCGGGCGACGCCGGCGTCGCGGCGGGCCCAGTCGCGGATCGCGAGCTCGACGGGCGGGAGGTCGCGGCGCGAGCCGGCCAGCGCGAACAGGCGCCGGAGCCGGTTGCGCGCGTCGCCGCCGCCCGCGTCGACCTGGGCGATGACGTCGTCGACGACCGTCCGCTCCCAGTCGTCGAGCAGCGCCTCGAGCAGCGAGGCACGGTCTTCGAAGTGCCAGTAGAAGCTGCCCTTGGTGGCGCCGAGCTCGCGCGCCAGCGGCTCGACGCGCACGGCTTCCGGGCCGCCGCGGGCGAGCGCCGCCAGCCCGGCGGTGATCCAGTCCTGGCGCGGCGTGCGGGCTTGCGCGGGCATCAACCATACGCTAGCGTATCCATACGGTGACGTATGGATAACGAGCTTCCACCCGGCCAGCGCGCGCTCGGCCGCTTCCCGCGCTTCGGCACCAACCAAGGCCCGCCGCCCGCGCTGCCCGCTGCGCCTGTCGTCGCGGTCACCGGCGCCGTCGAGTCACCCGCGGCGCTCACCGCCGCCGACCTCGCCTCGCTGCCGCGGCGGACGCTGCTCGCGGACTTCCACTGCGTCGCCGGGTGGTCGGCGCGCGGGCTGCGCTGGGAGGGCGTTCGGCTGTCGGAGGTGCTGCGGCCGTCCCCGGCGGCGACGCACGCGCGCTTCACCGGTCTCGACGGGCACTGGGCCGTGATGCTGCTCGAGGACGCGCTCGCCGGCGACGTGCTGCTCGCCGACCGCCTCGACGGTGCCCCGCTCGACGCGAAACACGGCGCGCCGGTGCGGCTGGTCGCCCCGGCGCACTACGGCTTCGTCAACGTCAAGCATCTGTGCCGGATCGAGCTGCTGACCGCCGAGCCCGCGCAGAGCACGGGCGCCGCCTCCGGCCTCGCGGGCTTCGGCCTGCGCCTGCTCGGCTACGGGCGCTTCACGCGCGCGCGGGTCTGGGAGGAGGAGCGCCACGCCCTGCTCCCCGCCCGCTTCATCCGGCTCGTAGGCCGCGTCGTCGGCCCGTGAGCCGGTCTGCCGTAGGGTGAGCCGGATGAGCGGCTACTTCCTCGTGCGTCAGGGCCGCGGGCCCGAGTGGGACCCGTCGAAGCGGCGGCGCGAGCAGGCCGGGTGGGACCGGCATGTCGCGTTCGTCGACGGGCTCGGGGAGCGGGTGGCGATCGGCGGCCCGGTCGACGACGTCGACGGCGAGTTCGTGGTGCTGGTCGTGCGTGCCGAGGACGAGGCCGCGGCGCGGGCGCTGTTCGACACAGACCCGTGGATGGGATCGATCCTGCGGATCGACGGCGTCGAGCGCTGGACGTTGTGGATCGGCGCCGACCGGCTTGCGGACGGGGCATGAGCCGGTACGGTGGCTCGATGCACGTGCCGATCGTCGGTCACCGGCGGGCGCCCGGCTCGCCGGGCGACGGAACCCACCGCTGGCAGGTCGAGCTGCAGGATGCGCGCGTGATCGACGTCGAGCTCCCGGGCGAGGAGCGAGCGTCGCTGGAGCTCAGCGACGACGAGCTGCACGACCTCCTCCCGGCCGCGCTGGATCGCCACGCCGAGGCCGCGGAGCACGACGTCATGTGGGACGCACCCGTCCGCCTGTTCGCGGACCACTTCCGCGGCTGACGCGCGCGCGAACCCGTGGCGACCACGGATGCCTAAGCCGTAACTCGTGCGGATGTGGGCCGGGCACATCGGTGGGAACGTGGGTTCATGGCCAAGGATCTCGACACCGATCCAGTCAATGGGCTGACGCTCCATCGCCCGCCCTTCGCGCGCATCGCGTGCGCGATCGACGGCAGCCGCGGCTCGCATGTCGCGGCCGGCCAGGCGAGCGCGCTCGCCGGGCACGACGGCACGGTGACGTTCATCGCGGTCTGCGACGTCGCCGGTGTCGGGCCGACACGCGTGTCCACGCTCAGCGAGCACCGGGCCAAGGAGGCGCTGCAAGTCGCCGTCCGCGACGCCCGTGACGCTGGTGCCATGGCCGACAGCCTGCTCCTCCACGGCGGCAGCCCCGTCGAGTCGCTGCTCTCCGCCGCGGCGGGCTACGACCTGCTCGTGCTCGGCACGCATCCCCACTCGCGCATCGCGGGGATCGTGCTCGGCGACACGGCCTCCACGATCGTCCACCGCGCCGGCCTCTCGGTGCTCGTGGCCCGGGTCGAGCCGATCGCATCCGGTGTGATCGCGGCGTCCGACGCACGCCCGCGCACGCGGCCGGCGATCACCGCCGCGACGCACATCGCCGCCCGGGCCGGCGCCCCGCTGACGCTGCTGCACGTCGAGCGGACCGCCGGGAGCACGACCGTGGGCGAGCTCGAAGCCGAGCTCGCCAACGCCCGCGCCCTGCTCGGGCGCGACGCGCGCCTGATCGTCGAAGCCGGCCATCCGGCCGACCGGATCGTCGCCGCGGCCGAACGCAAGAGCGCCGGCCTGATCGTCCTCGGCAGCGAGCTCAAGACCGGGCTTGCCGCGCTCGGCAGCATCGGCGAGCGCGTCGCTCACACGGCGCCGTGCTCGGTCCTGATCAAGCGCGATCCCGCCGGCTAGACAGCCGGACGGCGGGGCTCTCGACGCCCGGCGCCCGGCGCCTGCGAGCGCAGCTGGACGGGCGATACGCCGGCGATGACCTTGCCCCTGGCTACGCGGGCCTGCTGACGCAGCTCGCGCAGGTAGTTCGTGACGAGGCCCATCTCTCGTCTCCGCCGATCTGGGGTGGTCATGCTGATCGCCCTTTCGATGCGTTCCGACAACGGCCGTCCCGCGCGCGACAGGCGCGGGCGACCGAGCAGTGATCCTCTCCTATGCCTGCGGTCGAACACATCCGTGGTTCTCCGCAGAGATGCGCGCTAACGTCGCCACCGATGGCCGGCTGCTGCAACTCCCGGGGCTGCGACCGCTTCTTCGGGTCCCGATTCGCGCACCAGGTCGCCAAGCGCTACCGCAAGCGAGGGCCCGACAAGACCTCGCGGCAGATCGTCGACTTCCTCGCGAGCCGCGGGCTGGACGGCGCCACGGTGCTGGAGATCGGGGGCGGCGTCGGCGAGATCGAGCTCGAGCTGCTCGCGCGCGGCGCCGAGCGCGCCCTGAACCTCGAGCTCTCGCCCGCCTACGACGACGAGGCGGCCCGGCTCGCGCGGGAGGCGGGTGTCGAATCCCGGCTCGAGCGGCGGCTGCACGACATCGCCTCCGACCCCGGCGCGGTCGAGCCCGCCGACGTCGTCGTGCTCCACCGCGTCGTCTGCTGCTATCCGGACTACGAGCGGCTGCTCGGCGCCGCGGCCGGCCACGCGACCCGGCTGCTGGTCTTCAGCCACCCGCCGCGCAACGTCCTCTCGCGCGCGGTCGTCGCGCTGCAGAACCTCGGGTTCCGCGTCAGGGGCCGCGAGTTCCGCACCTTCGCCCACCCGCCGGCCGCCATGCTCGCCGTGCTGGAGGCCGACGGCCTGCGGCACACGTTCACGCACCGCGGCTTCCCGTGGCAGGTCGCCGGCCTCGAGCGCTGACTCAGGCGGCGATGCGGTAGCCGACGCGCGGCGTCGTGGCGATGACCGGCGGCTCGCCGAGCTTGCGCCGCAGGCGGCCGACCGTCACGGCGACGGTGTTGGTGAACGGGTCGGCGTGCTCGTCCCAGACCCGTTCGAGCAGCTCCTCGGCGCTGAGGTACGCCGGGCTCGCGCGCAGCAGCGCCTCCAGCAGCGCGAACTCCTTGACCGAGAGGTCGAGCAGCCTCCCATCGCGCGTGACGGTGCGCCGCAGCGTGTCGAGCTCGATGCCGGCGGCGCGCAGGGTCGGAGCTCCGGCGGCAGGCCGGCGGCGCGCGAGCGCGCGGATGCGCAGGACGAGCTCAGGGAAGTGGAAGGGCTTGGCGAGGTAGTCGTCGGCGCCCAGGGTGAGTCCGCTGACGCGGTCGCCCGGCGCGCCGGCGGCGGTGAGCATCAGCACCATGGCCCGCTGCGAGCGCTCGGTGATCATCTGGCACAGGGCGTCGCCGTGGATGCCCGGCAGGTCGCGGTCGAGCACGACCACGTCGTAGCTGGTGAGGGTGAGCTTGGTCGCGGCTTCGAGCCCGTCGCGGGCGATGTCGGCCGCGATCGCCTGGTCGCGCAGCCCTTCGGCGATGACGTCGGCGAGCGGCCGCGCGTCCTCGACGACCAGGACCCTCATGCCGCCACCGGCAGGGCGACGGCGACCTCGAGCCCGCCGCCGTCGCGCGCGCGGAGATCGAGCGTCCCGCCGTGCGCCTCGGCGATCGACGCGACGATCGAGAGGCCCAGCCCCGCGCCGCGGTCCGAGCCGGTCCGGTCGGCGGCGAGCCGGCGGAACGGCTGCGTCAACCCGGCGACCTGCGCCTGATCGAGGACGTCGCCGCCGTTCTCGACGATCAGCCGCGCCGTCGTCCCGTCGGCGCCGGTCACCACGCGGATCCAGCCGCCGTCGTCGTTGTGGCCGATCGCGTTGTCGAGCAGGTTGTCGACCATCCGGCACAACAGCGGCGTGCTCGCATGGACCCAGGCGGCGCCCTGGATGTGCTGCACGGTCAGATGCCGCGCGGCGATGGCGTCGGCGCGTGACGCCAGGGCCGCGTCGACGACCTGATCGAGCGACAGCGTCGCCCTCTCGGACAGCGCGCCGTGCTGGGAGCGGGCGAGCACGAGCAGGTCGTCCAGCAGCTCGTCGACCTTGCCGAGCTCCGCGCGGACCCCGCCGGCCAGCGCGACCGTCTGCGCCGGCACCGGCCCGGGCTTGGCCACCGCGACGTCGACCAGCGCGCGGATCGTGGCGAGTGGGGTGCGCAGCTCGTGCGAGGCGTTGGCGACGAAGCGGCGCTGGGCGGTGAACGCGCCGTCGAGCCGTCCCAGCAGCGCGTCGATCGTGTCGGAGAGCTCCTTCAACTCGTCGCCGGGGCCGGTCATGGCGAGACGCTCGTGCAGGCTGTCGGCGGAGATGCGGCGCGTGGCGGCGGTCATCGTGCGCAAGGGGCGCAGGATCCGCCCCGCGGCGACCCAGCCCACCACGATCGACGCCAGCGCCGTCACGCCGAGCGCGATCAGCGACCCGAGCAGGTACCCGTGCGACACCGACGAGTGCACGACGGCCGGCGGGGCCGAGCCTGTGCCGACCTGCGAGGAGACGCCGGAGGACGTCGACCCGACGCCGTTGGTGATCGCCAGCAGCACGACGGCGGAGACCACGAACAGGGCGCAGTACAGGGCCGTCAGCCGCATCCGCACCGTCCGCCGCATCGTGGCCATCATGCCCGACCGGCCCTAACAACGGGATAACGCCCGCCGTTCGGCCCGTGTTACGGGCGCCGCCGTAGAACCGGCCCTCACAGCTTCGAGCGAGAGGACGGCGGAATGGGAACGAGCATCGACGTCAGCGGCCTGAGCAAGCGCTTCGGACCGACCACGGCACTGGACGGGATGACGTTCACGGTGTCGCCCGGGCGGGTGACCGGCTTCGTCGGGCCGAACGGAGCGGGGAAGTCGACGACCATGCGTGTGATCCTCGGCCTCGACGCGGCCGACGAGGGCACCGCGCTGGTCGGCGGGCGCGCGTACGCGAGCCTGGAGCGTCCGTTGAGCCATGTCGGCGCGCTGCTGGATCCCGGCGCGCTGCAGCCGGGCCGCACCGCCCGCAACCACCTGCTGTGGCTCGCGCACTCCCAAGGCCTCACCGGCCGGCGGGTCGACGAGGTGCTCCGGCAGGTCGGTCTCGACTCCGCAGCGCGGCGCAAGGCGGGCGGCTACTCGCTCGGCATGCGCCAGCGCCTGGGCATCGCCGCGGCGGTGCTCGCCGACCCGCCGGTGCTGATGTTCGACGAGCCGTTCAACGGCATGGACCCCGAGGGGATCGTGTGGATGCGCGATCTGCTCCGCTCGCTGGCCGGCGAGGGCCGCACGGTGCTGGTCTCCAGCCACCTGATGAGCGAGCTCCAGGACACCGCCGACCACCTGCTCGTGGTCGGCCGCGGCAAGCTGATCGCCGACACCAGCATGGCCGGCCTGCTCGCCGCCGCCGCGGGCGACCGCGTCACGCTGCGCACCACCGCCGAGGCGGCCGCCACGGCGGCGCTCGAGCGCGCGGGCGGGTCCGTGACGGCCGGCGCGGACGCGCTGACCGTGTCCGGCCTGCCGGCGGCGGAGATCGTCGCCGTGCTGAGCGGCGCCGGCGTGCCCTTCTCGGAGGTCGCGGGGCAGCGCGTGAGCCTGGAGCGCGCCTACCTGGAGCTCACCCGCGACGCCGTCGAGTACCACGCCCGATGACCGCCCTCCATGCCGAGTGGACCAAGTTCCGCACGCTGCGCGGCTGGGTCGTCGCGATGGCTCTCGCCGCCGTGCTCACGGACCTGTTCGGCCTGTTCGCGGCGGGCCACGCGCAGATCAACTGCATCGTCGACGGCCGGGAGCAGAGCGGCGCCTCCTGCCGGCCCGCCCCGCCGACGGGGCCGGACGGGGAGGCCGTGACCGACAGCTTCTACTTCGTCCACCGGCCGCTGACCGAGCACGGCAGCATCACCGCCGCGGTGGGGCCGCTCAGCGGCCGCTACTTCTCCGGCCCGGGCGGCGACGCGCACGCCGGGATCGAGCCGTGGTCCAAGGCCGGGATCATGGTCAAGGCGAGCACGTCGCCGGGGTCGCCGTACGCGGCGATGATGCTCACCGGCGGCCACGGCGTGCGGATGCAGTTCGACTACACCCACGACGTGGCGGCGTCCGGGCGCTGGCTCCGGCTGACGCGCTCCGGCGACACGATCACCGGCTACGGCTCGGCCGACGGCACACACTGGACCAAGGCCGGCACCGCCCACCTGCCCGGGCTGCCCGCGACCGTCGAGGCCGGCCTGTTCGCCGCCTCGCCGGCGCACATGGAGACGAACCGGTTCTTCGGCGGCAGCTCGTCCACCGGCGGCCCGAGCCTGGCCACCGGCATGTTCGAGCACGTGAGCCTGTCCGGGGCGGGCGCGGGCTGGAGCGGCGGGGCCGTGGGCGACGCGTCAGGGCCGCGAACCACCCAGGGGTACCGCGCCGACGGCGACCGGTTCAGCGTGACCGGCACCGGCGACATCGCCCCGCTCGTGCCCGGAGGCGGCGCCGGCCCGACCGCGACGATCGAGGGCCACCTGCTCGGCGTCTTCACCGGCCTGATCGTGATCGTGGTCGTCGCGGCGATGTTCATCACCGCCGAGTACCGGCGCGGCCTGATCCGCACGACGCTGCTCGCGATCCCGCGCCGGGGACGGGTCCTGGCCGCCAAGGCGGTCGTGATCGGCGCGGCCGCGTTCCTGGCAGGGCTGGCCGCGGTGGCGGTGGCGGTCGTGGGCGGAGTGCGGATCTCGCGCGCCGAAGGCCAGTACGTGCTGCCCGTGAGCGGGTTCACGGAGGTGCGCGTGGTCGCCGGCATGGCGGCGCTGCTCGCCGTCGCCGCCGTGCTCGCGCTGGCGGTCGGCGCGATCCTGCGGCGCAGCGCCGCCGCGATCGCCGCCGTGATCGTCGGCATCGTGCTCCCCTACATCCTGGGCACCTCGTCGGTCCTCCCGGTCGGCGCCGCCGAGTGGCTGCTGCGGGTGACCCCGGCAGCCGGCTTCGCGATCCAGCAGAGCATCCCGCGCTACGCGCACGTCGCGGCGGCGTATGGGCCGCCGGACTATTTCCCGCTCTCCCCGTGGGCCGGCTTCGCCGTGCTGTGCGGCTACGCCGCGGCGGCGATGGCCGTGGCCTTCGTCGTGCTGCGGCGGCGGGACGCGTGATGCGCGCGCTGCACGCCGAGTGGACCAAGCAGCGCACGCTGCCCGGGACGCTCTGGCTGCTGGCCGCCACGGTCGTGCTGACGATCGCCGCGAGCGCCGCGGCGGCGGCCGCCACGCGCTGCCCCTGTCCCGTCGACCTGGTCAAGCTCAGCCTCACCGGCGTCCAGTTCGGGCAGGCGGTCGTCGCGGTGCTCGCCGTGCTGGCGGTCGGCGGCGAGTACAGCACCGGCATGATCCACACCACGCTCACCGCGGTCCCGCGCCGGGGCACCGTGCTGGCGGCCAAGGCGGCCGCCGTCACCGTCCCGGTCCTGGTGGCGGCGGTCGTCGCCGTGCTCGGATCGCTGCTGGCCGGCCGGCTGCTGCTGCCCTCGCTGGGCGACGGACCGGTGCTGCGCGCCGCGTTCGGCTCCGTGCTCTACCTCGGGCTGATCGCCCTGCTCGCGCTCGGAGTCGCCGCCGCCGTGCGGGATCCGGCGGTGGCGATCGGCCTCGTCCTCGGCCTGCTCTACCTCTTCCCGATCATCGCGGCGCTCGCGGCCAACCCGCACTGGCAGCGCCGCGTGGAGCGGCTCGGTCCGATGACCGCGGGGCTCCACATCCAGGCCACCACCGACCTGCGCAGCCTCACGATCGGCCCGTGGGCCGGCCTCGGCGTGCTCGCAGCCTGGGCGGCGGCGGCACTGCTGGCCGGCGGCCTCGCCCTCCGGCTGCGCGACGCGTGAGACATGGCGCGCAGACATCATCCGAAACCCCGACTCCACTGCGTGCAAGTAGGTCCACCGTTCGGTCGTTCCTAGGCATGTCGAAGTCGCTCTGGCGCGCCCGCCGCGGCGCGAGCCGCGCGCTTCTCTGTGCGGCCGGCCTGGTCAGCATGGGATCGCTCGCGTCCACGGCGGGCGCCGCGTGGCAGCCGCCGCAGTCGGTGACGGTCGGCGGCGCGTCGTACTCCAGCCTCCCGCAGGTCGCGACCGGGGGCGGCGGCCTCGCCGCCGTGTGGACCGACTCGGTCGCGCGCGCGGGCGTGCGCGACGCGGGCGGAGCGCTCACCGGTCCAGTCCAGCTGTCGCCCGCGGGCCAGACGGCCGACGAAGCCGACGTCGCGGTCGACGGGTCCGGCGACGCGGTCGCCGTGTGGCGGCTCAGCGACGGCGCGGGCTACCGGATCCAGGCGGCGACGCGGCCTGCCGGCGGGAGCTGGTCGGGCGCCGTCACCCTGTCCGCGGCCGGCCAGATCACCGACGCGCCGAGCGTCGCGATCAGCTCCGGCGGCGACGCCGTCGCGATCTGGCAGCGTCAGAACGGCACCGCGAACGTCGTCGAGTCGAGCGAGCTCGCGGCGGGTGGCTCGTGGTCGGCTCCGGCGACGATCTCCGGCGGCGACGGGAGCTCGCCGCGGCTGGCGATCGACGCGTCGGGCGCCGCGACGGCGATCTGGATCACGAGCGGCGGCATCGGCTACGCCGACCGGCCCGCGGGCGGCGCCTGGGGTCCGCCCGCCGGATTCGCGGCGACCGCGCCCGAGCGCCCGGCGCTCGACGTCGCGCCTGACGGGCGCGCCGTCGTCATCTGGCTGGACCAGTCGCTGTCGAACCATCCGGTGCATGGCGCGACCCGGGCGCCGGGAGGCGCCTGGGGCCCGGACGTGCGCATCTCCGCCGGGAGCCCGTACGCCGATGCTCCCGCGGTCGCGCTGGACGATGACGGCGTCGCGACCGTCCTGTTCACCGACGGCAGCTACATGCACACGTCGCGCCTGACGCCCGGAGGCTCCTGGAGCGCGCTGGAGCACGTCGGCGGGGCCGCCTCGGACGCGCACCTCAGCTTCGTCGACGCGTACTCCACCCGCATCGCCGCCGGGCCGCACGGCGTCACCGTCGGATCCTGGGTCGGCGTCACGATCAAGTCGGCCTGGTTCGGCGAGGCGATCGTCGGCGACGCCGCCGGTCCGTGGAGCGCACCGCACGCGCTGGGCAACGTCGCCTCCGACGTCGCGGTCGACGATGCGGGCGACGCGGTCGACGCATCCATCACCGGCGGCGCGCTGACGATCCAGACCTTCGACGGCGACGGGCCGGGCATCTCCCTGAACGCGCCCGCGACCGCGGATGCCGGGACGGCGGTGCCGATGAGCGTCAACGTCGCCGACCCGGGCTCGCTGGCCGGGCCGCCGGTGTGGGACTTCGGCAACGGCGCGACGGCGAGCGGCGTGTCCGTCGCACCGGCGTACGCCGACGCGGGGACGTACACGGTGCGCGTGACGGCGACGGACGTGCTCGGGCACGCGACGACGGTCCGGGGCACGGTCGTGATCGCCCTGGCGACGCCGACTCCGACGCCGACTCCGACTCCCACGCCGACGCCCACGCCCACGCCGACGCCCCCGGCCGGCCCGGCCCCCGTCGCCGCCTACTCGTTCGAGAACGGCAGCGGCACCACGCTGACGGACGTCACCGGCAAGGGCCACACGGGCACGATCCGCGAGGCCGCCTGGACGACGACCGGCAAGTACGGCCACGCGCTCAAGTTCGACGGGACCAACGACTGGGTCACGATCGCCGACGCGGCCGACCTGCACCTCACCAGCGGCATGACGCTCGAGGCCTGGATCAACCCGACCAAGAAGACCGATTGGCGCACGGCGATCCTCAAGGAGCACACCGACGATCTCGACTACGCGCTCTACGCGTTCTCGCCCAAGCCGGCCGTCTACGCGTTCTCCAACGGGAGCGTCGGCTCGGCGACGGGCCCGACCGTCCTGACGGTCAGCGCATGGACGCACCTGGCGGCGACCTATGACGGCGCCACGCTGCGCCTCTACGTCAACGGCACGCAGGTGGCGAGCGCCACACGCACCGGCGGCCTCCGCACCGGCAACGGACCCCTGCGCCTCGGCGGCAACAACATCTGGGGCGAGTGGTTCGCGGGCCAGCTCGACGACGTCCGGATCTACAACCAGGCGCTCACCGCCGTCCAGATCCAGAAGGACATGAACACCCCGCTCGGCTAGCGGCACGGCCGGTGGCGCGCCCGGGCGCGCCACCGGCCCGTGCGGACTAGGATCGGGGGTGATGTCCGCGGCCGTCCACGATCGCGCCCCACGCCTTCGCGGCCGCGAGCTGCTGCGCGCGATCGCCGAGGGCACGGCGGGCGCGGTCGGGGATGAGTTCCTGCGCGTGCTCGTACGCAACGTCGCCGAGGCCTTCGGGGCGAAGCTCGTCTTCGTCGGCGAGGCGATGCGGCCGGACGGGGCGCACGTGCGCGTCGTCGCCGGCTGGTACGACGGCGCGTACATGGACGAGCCGTTCGAGTACGACACCGACGGCACGCCGTGCGCGCTCGCGGTCGAGAACGCGTTCGTCGCCATCCCCGACGCGCTGATCCGGCGCTACCCCGAGGACACGGTCGCGATCGAGATGGGCCTGGAGAGCTATCTCGCCGTCTGCCTGCGCGCCGCCGACGGGACGCACCTCGGCCACATGGCGGTGCTCGACGCCGAGCCGATGCAGGCCGACGACGAGGACGTCGCCGCGCTGCGCATCTTCGCCTCCCGCGCGGCCGCCGAGCTGGAGCGCCGCCGCCAGGCCGCCGCGCTCGCCGAGTCGCGCGTGCGCGCGATCGAGGCCGCCGACGCCGAGCGCCGGCGTATCGGCCGCGACCTGCACGACGGAGCGCAGCAGCGGCTGATGGCGGTCGCGAACTACCTCACCGTCGCGCGCCGGGCGGGCGGAGGGGACGCGTTGGAGCTCGCCGCGCAGGAGCTGTCGGCGGCGAACGCCGAGTTGCGCGACCTCGCGCGCGGGCTGTATCCCGTGGCGCTCGCCGAGCGCGGGCTGTCCGGCGTCCTCGAATCGCTGGTTGCGGGCTGCGCCGTCCCGGTGACGCTCGATGTGGCCGATTCGGCGGTGCCCGAGCGCGTCGCGCTCGTGGCCTACTTCGTCGTCTGCGAGGCGCTGACCAACGTCGTCCGCTACGCGCGGGCCGGCATGGCGCGGGTGCGGGTCGCGGTCGACGCCGGCTCGCTCTGCGTCGAGGTGTCCGACGACGGCGTCGGCGGAGCCGACCCCGCCGCCGGCACCGGCCTGCGCGGTCTCGCCGATCGGGTCCAGATCCTCGGCGGCAGCCTCGAGGTCGCGAGCCCGCCGGGCGAGGGAACCCGCGTCGGCGCGCGGATCCCGCTCGAGACCTCTCAGTCGTAGATCGAGGCGCCGGCGCCCGGGGCCGCGTTGGCGCCGTAGGGCTCGACGTCCTCGACGTAGCCCGGCTGGCGCTCCACGCGCTCGATCCACGCCTTGACCGCCGGGAACGGATCGAGCTCGAGCCCGGCCTCGCCGGCGAGATGCGTGTAGCCGTAGATGGCGATGTCCGCGATCGTGTAGCCGTCGCCGACCATGAAGCTCCGGCCGCGCAGGTGCGCGTCGAGGCCGGCGAGGACCTTGGCGCCGCCGGCGCGGCGGCGGATCGCCTCGGGCTCATCCGGCTTGAGCCGCCCGGTCAGCAGCCGGAACCGCAGCCCGCCGATCATCGGGATGACGTCGGTCTGCTCGTAGATCAGCCAGCCGACGACCGAGGCCAGGTCGAACGCGTCCTCGGGCAGATAGGCGCTGCCCTTGGCGAGGTACAGCAGGATCGCGTTGGACTCGGTGAGGTGGCGGCCGTCGCCGGTCTCCAGCACCGGCGTCGTGCGCTGGGGGTTGATCCGCGCGTACTCGGGCGTCAGCGTCTCGCCGGCGAAGATGTCGACGGGGACGCGCTCGTAGGCGAGCCCGAGCTGCGCGAGCAGCAGCCGCGCCTTGTAGCAGTTGCACGAGGCCGGGTAGTCGTAGAGACGCAGCGTCATGCCCGCTCCAACGCGGTGCGGCCGGGCAACGTGAGATCGCCTCGCTAGTCTCGCCATCCACCGTGTCGGTGACCAGCGAGTGGGACATCGAGCAGCTCGACCTCGGCGCCTACCTGCGCCGCATCGGCTACGACGCCGGCGCGACGCCGAGCCTCGCCGCGCTGCACCGCGCGCATATCGCCTCGATCCCGTTCGAGAACCTCGACATCGTCTTCGGCCGCGGCATCTCCGTCGAGCTCGAGCGCGTCGAGGCCAAGCTCGTCCACGGCCGCCGCGGCGGCTACTGCTACGAGCACGGCCTGCTGTTCGCGGCGGTGCTCGAGCGGCTGGGCTACTCCGTCCAGCGCCTGCTCGCCAGGGTCGGCGTGCGACGGCGAGCGCCCGCGCGCGCGGACGCACATGACGCTGATCGTCGGTGCCGGCACGGAGCGCCGGCTGGCCGACGTCGGCTTCGGGTCCGGGCTCCTCGAGCCCCTGCCGCTCGACGACGGCGGACCCCACCGCCAGGGCGGGTGGACGTACGCGGTCGCTTCGACCGGACCGCACGCGTGGGAGCTGCGCGAGCTCCGGCTCGGCGAGTGGGTCACCGCGTACGGCTTCGACGACCAGCGCCAGCATCCGGCGGACGTCGTCGTCGCCAACCACTACACGTCGACGTGGCCGACCTCGCCGTTCGTCACGCGGTCCGTCGTCGTGCGCAAGGACGAGGACGCGATCACCGAGCTGATCGGACGCACGCTGACCGTCACGCGCCCCGATCGGTCGACCGAGGCGCGCGAGATCGGCGACGGCGAGCTCGCCGGCACGCTCCGCGACACCTTCGGTCTGTCGCTCAGCGCCGGCGAGCTCGCGCAGCTGTAGGTCAGCTGACCAGGGCGTGGAAGTAGTGGCCCTGCTCGAGATCCTCGAGCAGTCCGGGCTGCGTCGGCTGCCAGTCCATCTGCTCGCGGGTCAGCGCGCTCGACGCCGGGACGTCGACGCCGAGGAACCCGGCCAGGAAGCTGAAGTGCTCGGCGGCGTCCTCGGGAGCGATCGAGGCCACGGGGAGCTCGAGGTGGCGGCCGATCACCTCGGCGATGTCGCGCAGCGGCACGCCCTCGTCGGCGACGGCGTGCAGCGTCGTTCCCGCGGGTGCCGTCTCGACGGCGAGCCGGAACAGGCGCGCGGAGTCGAGCCGGTGCACCGCGGGCCAGCGCTGGGTGCCGTCACCGATGTATGCGGAGACGCCCTTGTCGCGCGCGATGCCGACGATCGTCGTCATGAAGCCGTTGTCGCCGTCGCCGTGGTTGGTCGGCGGGAGCCGGACGACCGTCGAGCGGACGCCGCGGCCGGCGAGCGAGAGCGTCAGCTCGGCGGTGCCCCAGCGGGTCCGCGGGCCGGCGGGCATGCCGGCCACGGCCGACGCGGGGCCGTGCCCGTCGCGCTCGGTGGCCACGCGCCCCGGTGCGATCCCGAGCGTCCCGGACGCGATCACGAGCGGCTTGTCGGAGCCGGCGAGCGCCTCGCCGAAGGTCTCGACGGCGCGGCGGTCCGCGTCGGCGGCGCCCTGGAAGTCGCCCGAGAACGCGCTCTCGTGCTTGAACGCCAGGTGGATCACGCCGTCCGACGCGGCAGCCGCGCTGCGCAGGACGTCGAGGTCGTCGAGCGTGCCGCGCTGCACCTCGGCGCCGGCGGCGGCGAGGGCGTCGGCCGAGGCGTCCGAGCGAGCGAGCCCGACGACCTCATGCCCCGCGCCGATGAGCTCGGACGTGACGGCGGACCCGATCCAGCCCGATGCTCCTGTGACGAATACGCGCATGTTTGAAGCCTCCGCGGTGGTTGATGTCAGTTGCTGTCATCACCGTAGCACCGATGTCAGTCGCTGTCATCGCAATATGATGTGACGCGCATGGGCCGATGGGAGCCAAACCCGCACGGCCGCCTCGAGCAGGCCGCCCTCGCGCTCTACCGCGAGCGCGGGTTCGAGCAGACCACGGTCGCCGAGATCGCCAGCCGGGCCGGCCTCACGGAGCGGACCTTCTTCCGCCACTACGCCGACAAGCGCGAGGTCCTGTTCGGCGGCTCGGGCCGCCTGCAGGAGCTGATGGCCGCCGCCGTCGCCGACGCGCCGGAGTCGGCGACTCCCATCGACGCGGTCGCCGTCGGCGTCCAGGCGGCCGCCACCGTCATCCAGGACCGCGAGTTCTCCAAGCAGCGCCAGGCGATCATCGTGGCCAACCGGGAGCTCCGCGAGCGCGAGCTGATCAAGCTCGCCTCCCTCTCCTCGGCATTCGCCGAGGTGCTGCGGCAACGCGGAGTCAAAGAGCCCGCCGCCAGCCTCGCCGCCGAGGCCGGGATCGCCGTCTTCAAGGTCGCGTTCGAACGCTGGATCGACGAGTCCAACCAGACGGACCTCCCGCAGCTCATCCGCGAGTCGCTGGCCGAGCTGACCGCCGTGACCGCGGGCAGATGACCGCCGGACGCAACCTTGAATACGCGCCGTGCTAATCAAGGAAACGGGCCTATCCTTTATTACGTGGCAACGCTTAGTAAAGGATCGAGCCGGCGATGCAAGCGTCGATGAACCGGCGATCGGGGAAGACCGTGATTGCCCAGACAGGGGCGGATGGGTACTCGGCGTTTGTGCCCGCCCCACTCCCGCCCGATCCGCCATTGCGGATCGAGCCGGCCGTGCAGGGCTTGTTGGACGAGGCCAACCAGGGGCTCGGACGCCTGGACGCCGTGACGCTGCTGCTCCCTGACCCCGGGCAGTTCCTGTACTCGTACATCCGCAAGGAGGCGGTCCTCTCGTCGCAGATCGAGGGCACTCAGTCGTCGCTGTCCGATCTGCTGCTGCTCGAAAACGAGGGCGTGCCCGGCGTGCCGCTCGACGATGTCGAAGAGACGATCAACTACGTCGCCGCGATGAACCATGGCCTGCGTCGGATCGGTTCGGGCGAGCTGCCGCTGAGCAACCGTCTCTTGCGAGAGGTCCACGCCCTGCTGATGGCCGGCAACGCACGATTCGTCCCGCCGCCTCCC
The DNA here is from genome assembly GCA_963736505.1 of uncultured Solirubrobacteraceae bacterium. Classification (GTDB taxonomy): domain Bacteria; phylum Actinomycetota; class Thermoleophilia; order Solirubrobacterales; family Solirubrobacteraceae; genus Solirubrobacter. The sequence goes on along the minus strand of CAVTOZ010000005.1, from coordinate 855,539 downwards.
CAAGACGTCGCGGAAGCGATGAGCGATCTCGAGAAGTTTCTCCACGGTCCGACCCCGATCCTCGTGAAGGCCGCGCTTGCGCACGTTCAGTTCGAGACGATCCACCCGTTCCTCGACGGCAATGGCCGTGTCGGACGCCTCCTGATCACGCTGCTGCTCTGCGCCGAGAAGGTGCTAGCCCAGCCACTCCTGTACCTGAGCCTCTACTTCAAGCAACACCGCGACGCCTACTACGACCACCTGCAGCGTGTCCGTACGGAGGGGGCCTGGGAGGCGTGGCTCGAGTTCTTCCTCGAGGGTGTCATCGCCGTGGCGAGCTCGGCGACGGCCACGGCCCGCAGCATCCGAGAGCTCGCGGAGACCGACCGCGCGACGATCCATGGGCTCGGCCGCGGCGCGCACTCGGCGCTGCGCGTTCACGAACTCGCCGGGCGTCGAATCGGACTCGCGGCAACCGGGGCCGCCGCTGAACTCGAATTGAGCGTCCCCACTGTCAATGCGGCGCTCAAGCGCCTCGAAGGCGCGGGAATCCTGCACGAAGTCACCGGTCGCAAGCGGGGCAAGATCTACATCTACGGCGCGTATCTCGAGTTGTTGCAAGCTGAGCGGTAGCGCCGAATTCAACGGGGTCAATGGCGAAGAGCGCTCAGCTGGCGTTCCTGCGCCCCGCCTAACGTGGCCGGGATGAAGGTGCGGTCCGTGGCGGCGGGGGTGGTGACGATCGCGATCGTCGCAGGTCTGGCACATCGCGGAACGGACACGGCGGTCGACGCCGCCGCGGCGGCGAGACCGAACATCGTGTTCATCCTCACCGACGACCTCTCCTGGAACCTGGTCAACCGCCGGTTCGCGCCGCACATCGTCGCGCTGGAGAAGCGAGGGGAGACGTTCGACCACTACTTCGTCGCGGACTCGCTGTGCTGCCCGTCGCGCGCGACGATCTTCACGGGGATGTTCCCGCATGACACGAAGGTCGTCTCGAACACGGCGCCGCTCGGGGGCTATGCGAAGTTCCGTGCGCGAAGGCTGGCGACTCGGACCTTCGCGGTGGCGTTGCAGAAGCGGGGCTATGCGACCTCGATGCTCGGCAAGTACCTCAACGGATACGGCGATCCGGCGATGACTGGTGCGACAGCGCCAGTCCCGCCAGGGTGGTCGGACTGGCACGTGAGCAACCTCACCGGCTACCGCGAGTTCGGGTATCTGCTCGACGACAACGGGAGGTTCGACCGCTATGGCGGGCCGCAAGGCGGCTGCGCAACCACCGCCGCGCCCGACGACTACGGCGTCGACGTGCTCGGCGCCGACGCGACGTCGTTCATCGACCGGGCACACGGTCCGTTCGCGGTCGAGATCGCGACGTTCGCTCCGCACGCGCCGTACACGCCGGCGCCTCGCAACGCGTGTGACTTCCCGGGCCTGACCCAGCCGCGCGACCCGTCCTTCGACGCGCCGAACGTCGACCCGCCGAAATGGCTCGGCAAGCGCGCGCGACTGACCCCGCAGCAGATCGCCGAGATCGACGACGACTTCCGGCGGCGGGCGCAGTCGGTCGAGGCGATCGATGCGATGGTCGCCCGCGTCGAGGCGCACGCACCCAAGAACACGTACATCGTGTTCAGCTCCGACAACGGCTACCACATGGGCCAGCACCGGCTGACGTGGGGCAAGATGACGGCGTTCGACACCGACGTGCGCGTGCCGCTGATCGTCGCCGGGCCGGGTGTGCCGCACGGCAAGGTCGTCCATCAGGTCGCGCAGAACACGGACCTCGCGCCGACGTTCATCCAGCTCGCGGGCGGGACGCCGAGCCCGCACAGCGACGGCCACAGCCTCGTCCCGCTCCTGCACCCGACGATCCGCACGCCGCCGTGGCGCACGCTCGCGCTCGTCGAGCACCGCGGCCGCCGCCTGGCCCGCACCGACCCCGACTACGAAGACGGCCCCCACGGCGGCGACCCGACGACCTATGACGCGATGCGGATCTCGCGCCCCGGTGTCGAAGCCGTCTACATCGAGTACAGCTCCGACGAGCGCGAGTACTACGACATCGCCAAGGACCCGTTCGAGCGTCGCAACATCGCGCGCTTACTGACCCCGGCGCGGCGCGAAGAGCTCCACGCGCAGCTGGAGCGACTCCAGGACTGCCACGGCGCGCACGAGTGCTGGAACGCCGCGCGCTAGGCCTCGGGGTCGACGAGCAGCCCGACGAGCCTGCCGCCGGCGCCCACCACCGGGACCGCCGGACGGTGCTCGGCGCGCATCCGCAGGTGCGCCTCGGCGAGCGGCTCGTCCGCGGAGGCGATCAGCGGGTCGCGGTCGGCGACGGCGCCGATCGACGCCTCGCTTCCGAGCCCGCGCGCGACGTCCTCCGCCGTGGCGAGGCCGCAGACGCGCCCGCCGTCGACCAGCACGACGGCGTGCGAGTGGGCTTCGAGCATCGCCGCGGACGCGTCCTGGATGCTCGTCGTCGGGTCGACGGTGACCGGCCCGGCGATCATGGCGTCGGCGACGGTGCGCATGCCGCCCGGGTACCCGCCCGCCGTGGCATCCACGCCGGTCTAGCGGAACCGGATGGTCGCCCGCAGCGCGCCGCTTCCGTGCGGGCGCGGGAAGCGGACGCTGACGATGCCGCCCGCGGTCGCGGAGACGGTCCGGCGCGCCACGCGGCGGCCCCGACGCGTCAGCGTGACGGTGAGGCGGCCCGCGGACGGTGCGCAGGCGCTGACGATCACGGCCCGTCCGCGCACGACCGGACGCACGGACCCGCGCCGCCGGCAGGCCGCGCCGCTGGTCACCCAGATCGGCTGCAGGCCGCCGGCGATCACGCGCCGCTCGCTCCCCGGTGCGCCGTCGACCGCGATGGCGTAGATGTCGCTGCCGCGGTTGAAGACGACCTGGCGCCCGTCCGGCGAGAAGCTGGGCAGCCCGTCGCCGGAGCCGGTGGTGAGCGCGCGCACCAGCGCGCCCGACGCCGCGTCGAAGAGCGCCAGCGGTCCCGTACCTCCGTGCTGCCCCGCGGGCGACTGGGCGACGACGACGAAGCGGCCGTCGGGCGACGCGCCCGGCGAGGAGAGATCGCTCGCCGGGTCGCGCGCGACGTCGCGCTCGCAGTGGAAGTCGGCGTTGGACGCCAGTACGCACACGCCGCGCGGGTAGGGCGCCTGCGCGGCCGCGGCGTCGCGCAGCAGCCGCCCGCTCAGCCACGCCGTCTCGATCACGTCCCGCGCGACCACGGAGCGCCCGCTGCCGTCGGGCGCGGCGGTGAACAGGTACGGCTGGAAGCCGAGCGTCGGCGGCGATCCCGGCGGCCCGGTGTACGGCGGCGGCGTCAGCTCGCCGAGCAGCTCGAGCGTCGCGACGGCGCTCCCATCGGGCGCGATCTGCGCGACGAGCGCGGCGCCGCCGCGCGGCAGCGCGGCCCCGATCGGCCGGCCGGAGCCGTCCAGCACGTACGCGTACGTGGCCCGGCTCACGGCCATGCGCGACCCGTCGCGCGTCGCGGACAACCACGAGTACGAGCCGTCGCGCGTGAGCTGCCGCCGACCGCTCCCATCCACGCCCGCGCGGCAGAGGTTCCCGTTGCAGCGGTACAGGAGCGAGTCCGCCGCCGCCGCTTCCGGCAACGCCACGCCGGCGAGCCCGACCGCGCAGATCAGCGCCCACTTCCTCATCCCGCGGGGCGTTACGCACGCGCCCTCAGCATGGCTCGATCGGAGTGCCGTACCTGTACCGACGCCCAGGGCATTCACAACTCGTTCACATGGCCGCGCGAGCCTCGTCGCATGTCGCCCGACGTCAGCCTCGCAGAGAGCGCGAACGCGTTCGCCCAGCATCACGACAGCTGGGAGGACGTCGCGCGTGCCTACGCGCAGCTCTCCGAGCCGCTGTTCATCGTCGGCGTCGTCGTGCTGGCGATCGCGGGTCTGGTGCTGCGCCGCCCGCGGGTCGTCTCGGCGAGCGTGCTGGCCGTGGCGGCGTCCGGCGTCGCGGTCGCGATGGCCGCCGCGATCGCGCGCATCGTGGATCGCCCGCGGCCGTTCGTCGCGCATCCGCAGATCCACCTCTTCCTCGCCCACGCGGCCGACCCCGGGTTCCCGAGCGACCATGCGACCGCCGCGTTCGCGATCGCGGTCGTACTGCTGATGCGGCTCGGCCGCGGGGCGCTGCCCGTACTGCTCGCGGCGATCGCCCTGGCGGTGAGCCGCGTCCTCGTGGGCGTGCACTACCCGGCCGACGTGCTCGCGGGCGCGCTGCTCGGCACCGCCGCGGCCGTGCTCGTCTGCTTCGTCGCGACGCGGATCCGGTGGCCCTTGGCGCGCGCTTGGCAGGCGCGCGCGTCACGCGCTTGACGCGCCGAACTCGCAGCTGACCTGTTGCCGCGTCAACCGCCGTCGCCGCTGGGGACGATCCACGAGCGGTCGAGCTCGGCGACATCGCCGACGCCCATCAGGGCGAGCGCGCGGTCGATCTCTGCTCGCAGGATCCCGAGCACATCCACGATGCCCTGCTCGCCGCTGACGATCAGCCCGTAGATCTGCGGCCGGCCGATCAGGACGGCGTCCGCGCCGAGCGCGAGCGCCTTCACGACGTCGGTCCCGCGCCGGATGCCGCCATCGAGGAGCACCTGCGCGCGGTCGCCGATCGCGTCCGCGATCTCCGGTAGCGCCTCGAGCGACGCGCGCGCATGGTCGAGCTGCCGCCCGCCGTGGTTGGAGACGACGACGCCGTCGCAGCCGAGAGCGACCGCGCTGCGGGCGTCCTCTGCCTCCAGCAGGCCCTTGACGTAGAGGGCACCCGGCCACTGGTCGCGGATCCACGCGAGGTCGTCCCAGGCGAACGTCGCCTGCTCGATCTCGCGATGCAGCATCTCGATCGACTGCAGCGCGGCGCCGATGCCCGCCGTCGGGAGCAGGTTGCGCATCGAGCTGCGGCGGTGGCGGTAGAGCTCGTAGACCCATCGTGGGTGCCGCGCCATATCGAGCGCCTCGCGCGGGTTCAGCACGATCGTGCGCGTGCCGACCCCGGAGCCCGTGTGCGCGTAGCCGTGGCGCCGCTCCCCCTCGCGGTTGCCGAGCACCGGCACGTCCACCGTGACGAACAGGCCGCGGAAGCCTGCATGCCACGCGCGCTGCATCAGCGTCGCGGTGCGCTCCCCGCCGGGATAGAGCTGGAAGAAGTGGTCGGCGCGCGTGGCCGCGCCGACCTCCTCGATCGACCACGACGAGGCCGTGCTCAGCACGAGCCGCGTCCCCGCCGCTTCGGCCGCCCGCGCCGCCGCGAGATCGCCGCGCCACTGCGCGAGCCCGAGTCCTCCGGTGGGAGCGAGCAGGACCGGCAACGCGAGCTCGGCGCCGGCGACCCTGCTCTGCAGCCGCCGCTCACGGTGTCCCGTCATCGCGCGCATCCGCAGCGCCCAGCGCGAGAACGCGTCCCGGTTGCGAGCGACGGTGACCATGTCGTCCGCTCCGCCCTCGACGTAATCCCAGACCACGCGCGGCACCCGGCGGCGGGCCGCGCGGCGGTAGTCCTCCACGCTGAGCAGCTGCTCGATCCCGCGCAGCCGATAGGCGACGGTCGGCATCAGCGGGCGTCCGTGACGAGCACGGTCGCGACCCTACTTGGAGCGCCGGCGACCGCGCCTAGTGGCAGACCCGGTAGCGGCGGGACGCGCCGTCCGAGCGGCCGTCGGACGCCTTGAGCGTGATCGAGAGCGTGAACCCGTGGCTCGGGAGGTTCCGCAGGACGATCGCCCGCTTGAGCTTGGTGCCCTTCACCAGCAGCTTGCGCTTGCCGTTCACGCGCACGGTGGCGCTCGCGATGGTGGGGTCCTTCGGGAGCTTGAGTCGGATGCTCATGCGCGTCCGCGAGACGCAGTGCTTGGCGCTCGGGAGGACGACGACGCTCGCGGCGCTGAGCTTGACCGGCGCGGCCACCACGACCGGCGGCGGCGGAGGAGGCGGCGGCGGCGGTGACGGCGCCACCGTGGGGACAGGCGTGGGCGCCGCGGTGATGCTGCTCGCCACCACGTCCACGCGGCCGTTCTGCCCGACGAGCACCTCGCCGCCGCCGAGCGGATTCGCGTTGAACGTCCCGCCCGTGACGATCAGGCGCCGCGTGCCCGCCGGCGGCGACGCGAGGTCCACGTCCGCGTTCCCCGCCTGCCCCGGGACGAGCCAGATCGGGTACTGGTCCTGCCCGTGCGAGGTCGTGCCGGTGCTCGCCACGTCGACGATCGCGAGGTCGGTGACGCCGTCGCCGTCGAGGTCCGCGCTCCCGTCCGGGCGCTGGAGCCGCGAGCTCGGCAAGGCGCCGTCGATCGCGTAGCCGTACCCGGCGGGCGGCGCCGCCAGGTCGATCACGCCCGGCGCGGCGCGCCCGCGGATGACGTAGATCGTCCCCGAGTCCGTCCGCGCGTGGTGGTCGGTGAAGATGCCGGAGACGGCGACGTCCGCCTTCCCGTCGTGGTCGTTATCGCCCGCGGGGCCGACGAAGTAGCCGAGGTTGTCGATGCCGGCGGCGCCGTCGATCTCGATCCCGCCGGTGCCGAGCGCGGCCAGGTCGACCGTGCCCCCGCCCTGCTTGCCGAACACGATGTAGGCGGCGCCGTTCTGCGGCCGTGTCTGGCTCAGCCCGTGCTGGTGGGCGCCGACCACCGCGTCGGGGATGCCGTCGCCGTTGACGTCGCCGGGGCCGGCCACCGAACCGCCGGCCACGTCGCTCTGGTCGGCGCCCTTGATCAGGTAGCCCCATCCCGCGCCCGCGAGATCGACGTCGGCGGTGCTCGCGTGCGAGAAGACGACGTACGCCGCGCCCGTGACGGCGGTGCCGTTGTTGTAGAACGGCGCCGCCAGGATCGCGTCGGCGAGCCCGTCGCCGTTCACGTCGCCCAGGTTCGCCGCCGCCGCGTACCCGAGCCGGGCCTGGGCGACGGCGCCGAGGATCCGGTAGCCGCCGGACTGCGCGCCGTTGAACGTCGCGAGGTCCACGTCGGCGCTGTCGGCCTTGCCGAAGACCACGTAGCCGACGCCCCTGCCGCTGTTGAGGTCCGGCGCGCTGACGAGCACGTCGGACTTGCCGTCGCCGTTGACGTCCCCCAGGCCGATGGCGGACTCGCCGAGGTGGCCGTTCGCCCCCGGTCCGAGGATCCGGAAGCCGTCGGAGCCGAGCGCGCTGATGTCGAAGCTCGTCCGGGCGGGCCGGCCGAACACGACCCACGCCTCGCCCGCCGACGTGCGGCTGTTGACCGTCTGCTGGTACGCGGTGACGATGAAGTCCGGCCGGCCGTCGCCGTTGACGTCTCCGGCCGGGTTGGTGAAGAAGCCGAAGTCGTTGGCCGGACCGGTCACGGTCAGCCGCGTCGCGGACGTCAGCTGCGCGTCGTCGGCGGCGACCGTTGGGGCGAGAGCGGCGAGCGCGAGGAGCGCAATGCCGAGGGAGCGTCCATGCCACCGCACCTGGCGACACTCTCATGTCCGGCGCGGGCTGTCAGTCCCATGGAGGTCCCGGATCGGTCCCGAGCACGTACGCGGCGACGCGCTCGCGCGCCTGGGCGAGGCGGCGGAAGTAGGCCGAGCGGCTCAGCGCGAGCGCGTGCGCCGCGTCCTCGTGCCCGCCGCCCGCCTCGAAGTAGCCGCGCCGCAGCACGGTGCGCAGGAGCTGCTCGTCCGCGGCCTCGCCGAACGCGTGCTCGAGCGCGTCCTGCAGGCGCGCGCGAGCCGACGGCCCGAGCGGGTTGCGCGCCAGCGCCGCGGGGTGATGGAGGTCGCGCAGCGCCGCGTGCACGTCGGCGGCGACCGGGCCGGCCGGCGCCGCGCCGAGGCTCAGTCGCACGAGCGCGTGCAGCGCGGCGACGAAGCCCTCGGGGCCGTGGTCGAGCACGTGGCACTCGACGCGGCGGTCGCCGAGGTCGACGTCGAGCTCAGGGACGTGGACGGCGCCGATCGCGCGGCTGAGCGCGCGCGCCGCCTCGTCGCCGGCGTCGACGTTGCCGTAGAACCAGCGCGGCGCGGGCGACCCAGCGCGCAGCGTCACCGCCGTGTTCAGCAGCGCGCGCACCGGCACGCCGCCGTTCTCGAGCGCGGTCGCCTCGCGCCACACGAGCGCGTTGCGCCGGCGCGCGTGGCGCAGCCACGGCCCCAGCACCGGATCCTCGCTCGCGAACGGCGGGGCGGCGTCCGGCGTCGTCGCGATGCACCAGCCGCACGGGCGTCCGTCGGCCGTGCGCACGACCACGACGCACTCCGGGGCGTGCTCGAAGTAGCGCGCCGTGTGCTCCCAGTCGAGCGGCACGGTGGCGAGGGCGGTCCGCAGCGCCGCCTCGTCGCCGGGGCGCGCCTCGTCGACGCGGTGCGTGTCGCCGCCCTCGGCGCCGAAGCCCCAGCGCAGCACGGGATCCCGCGAGAGGTCGGCGAGATCGACGGCGCGCCGCGGCTCGTGCAGCGCCCGGCGGGCGAGCTCGTCGGCGACGCGCAGCTGCAATTCCGGGTCCTGCACGCTCGCGCGCACCGCCCGGCGCACCAGCTCGTGCAAGGCCACGCCGCCGCCGACCGGCTCCGCGAACGTGCGCGAGCGCAGCCAGTCCCAGTCGGCGCCGGGCAGGACGTCGTGCAGCAGCGACTCGTCGCATACGCGCGCGAGCGCGGCGACGGCCAGCACGCGCGCGTCGCCGTCGGCGAGCTCGTCCCCCACGAGCCGGTGGACGATCCGCGCCGGCTCGCCGACCGTCAGCGCCAGCGGCGAGCCCGCGGCCCAGCGCAGCCGCTCCTCGCTCGCGTCGCCGTGCCGCGCGGCGAGCGTGCGCGCGTCGGCGGGGTCGAGCGGGCCGAGCGCGAGCTCGGCGACGACGTGCTCCCAACCGCCCTGGAACCAGCCGGGCTCGGGCGCGCGCCGGCTCGCGACCACCACGAGCGCTCCCTCCGGCAGCCCGCCGAGCACGCGCTCGCGCAGCAGCGGGCCGGCGGCCGAGACGCGCTCGAACGTGTCCAGCAGCACCAGCGGCCGGCCCATGCGGGCGCCGGCCAGCGCCTCGGGGAGCGCGTTCGGCACGGGCGCGAGCTCGCGCCCGTCGACCGCGACGACCGTCCGCTCGCCCGCGCGGCGGCCCAGCTCGCGCAGGAGGGCGGACTTGCCGATCCCGCCGGGACCGTGCACGAGCACGACCGCCGGCGAAGGCTGCGACGCGGCGACGAGCGCCTCGAGCCACTCGAGCTCGCGCCGCCGGCCGACGAACCGCTCGGCGTCGAGCGCGGCCATGCGCTCGGCGAGCGTGCGAGCCATCGGGGCGAACGGTACCCCGAGCCGGGCTCTGAGAGCGATAATCGGGCGATGGGGCACGACCATGGCTCTGAGCTCACGGACAACCAGCGGCGCGTCCGGGCGCTCGAGACGGTCCTGACCGAGAAGGGCTATGTCGATCCCGCCGCGCTGGACGCGCTGATCGAGACGTACGAGACGAAGATCGGGCCTCGCAACGGGGCTCGGGTGGTGGCGAAGGCGTGGGTCGACCCGGAGTACCGCGCCGCGCTGCTCGACGACGCCACGGAGGCGATCGCCTCGCTCGGGTACGCCGGCCGGCAGGGCGAGAACATGGTCGCGCTGGAGAACACGCCGGCGGTTCACCACATGGTCGTCTGCACGCTCTGCTCGTGCTACCCGTGGCCGGTGCTCGGGCTTCCGCCGGTCTGGTACAAGTCCGCGCCGTACCGCTCGCGCGCCGTCGCCGACCCGCGGGGCGTGCTGCGCGACTTCGGCGTCGAGCTGCCGGAGGACACCGAGATCCGGGTGTGGGACTCGACGGCCGAGGTGCGCTACCTCGTGGTGCCGATGCGCCCGCCGGGAACCGAGGGCCTGAGCGAGGACGAGCTCGCGCCGCTCGTCACGCGGGACTCGATGATCGGCACGGGACTGGCGGCGACCCCGTGAACGGCGCGCACGACATGGGCGGGACGCACGGCTTCGGGCGCGTGGAGCCCGAGTCCGACGAGCCGGCGTTCCATGCCGAGTGGGAGCGCCGGGTGTTCGCGCTCACGCTCGCGCTGGGCGCGACCGGCGAGTGGAACCTGGACGCGTCGCGCTTCGCGCGCGAGGACCGCGCTCCGAACGAGTACCTCGACAGCAGCTATTACGAGATCTGGCAGAAGGGGCTCGAGCGGCTGCTCGCCGAGCGCGGGCTGCTTGCGCAGACGCGCCGCGTCCGCACGCTCGCGGCGGCCGACGTCGACGCCCTCCTCCGCCGCGGTGGCCCGACCAACCGCGAGCCGCCGCGCGCAGCCCGATTCGCGCCGAGCGACCGCGTCCGCGCGCGCAACCTCAACCCGCACACCCACACGCGCCTCCCGCGCTACGTCCGCGGCCACGTCGGCACCGTCGAGCTGATCCACGGCTGCCATGTGTTCCCCGACTCCAACGCGCAGGGCAGAGGCGAGGACCCGCAGTGGCTGTACACCGTCCGCTTCGACGCGCGCGAGCTGTTCGGCGCGGACGCCGACCCATCCGCCGCGGTGTCCGTGGACGCGTTCGAGCCGTACCTGGAGCCGGCGCCGTGATCGACGAGGATCCCGTCTTCCGCGAGCCGTGGGAGGCGCAGGCGTTCGCGCTCGCCGTCGCGCTCCACGAGCGCGGCGTGTTCACGTGGCCGGAGTGGGCGGCGCAGCTGGGCGAGGAGATCGAACGAGCGCCGGAGGACGACTACTACCGCAGCTGGCTCGCGGCGCTCGAGCGGCTCGTCGCCGCCAAGCGGCTCACCGATGCGGCCACGCTGAAGCGCTACGCCGACGGCTGGGGCCGCGCCGCGCAGCGCACGCCGCACGGCACGCCGATCGAGCTGCGCGAGGGCGATCTGGTCTGATGGCCTACGACGGAGCACTCGCCGATCGCGTGCGGACCCGGCTGGCCCGCGAGTCCGGCCTGCAGGAGAAGGCGATGTTCGGCGGGCTCGCGTTCATGCTCGACGGCAACCTGGCGGTCGGCATCCGGGGTGACGATCTGATGGTGCGGGTCGGCGCCGGCGGGACCGACGCGGCACTCGCCGAGCCGCACGCGCGCCAGTCCTACATGGGCGAGCGGACGATGAAGGGATGGATCCTCGTCGCTCCCGAAGGGACGCGCGGCGACCAGGAGCTCGCCGGCTGGGTCCGGCGTGGCGTGGACTTCGCGCGCAGTCTGCCGCCGAAGACCTGAGCGTTCCTCGCGCTTTCAGCAAGCGGGCGATAGCGTGTCCGCGAAGGAGGACACGATGCGCATACCAGCCACGCTCGTGATCGTGGCCGCACTCGCCGGCTGCGGCGGAGGCTCCAAGTCGTCGAGCGCCAGCACCAGCCTGTCGTTGCAGGCCGACCAGAGCGCGCTCAAGTTCGACAAGACCGCGCTGACGGCCAAGCCGGGGAAGGTCACGATCGTGATGAAGAACCCATCGGCGCTGCAGCACGACATCGCGCTCGAGGGCAACGGCGCGAACGCCACCGGCGACGTCGTCGGCCAGGGCGGCACGTCGACCATCAGCCCGACCTTGAAGGCGGGGACGTACACGTTCTTCTGCTCGGTGGACGGTCACCGGCAGGCGGGGATGGAGGGCACGCTGACGGTCAAGTGACCGACGCGGGAACGCGGACCGGCTGCGCGTCGGCGACCACGTCGAGCGCCTCGAGGATGTTGCGCAGGTTGACGATCAGCGCGCCGGCGATCGGCCAGAAGCCGTCCGGCAGGTCGTCCACGTCCAGCCGCCCCGCGAACGCCTCCAGGTCGGCGCGCACCGTTCCGATCGCGGCCGCGTCGGCGTCGCGGATCGCGGTGCCGCCGCGGCCGAGCAGCTCCGTCCACTCGTCGCCGAACGAAGGCGCGAGGCGGATGGTCAGCGCCATGCTGCGCGTCTCCGCGACGGCCTGCTCGAGCCGCCCCAGGATCGCGCCGAACGTCTCGGCCGCGCGCATCCGCTCCGGCGCCGCGCTGCGCAGGTTCAGCCGCCCGCTCTCGCGCGCCTCGCCGAGCACCTGGGCCGCCTCGTCGATGTCGTCGTCCAGGGCATCCGTGCGCGCGATCCAGTCGTCGACGTCGACGTCGACGTCGACCGCACCGCTTCGCAGCGCGGCCGCGATGTCGCGCAGCAGGTCGCCGATGCGGTCGTCGATCTCGTCGATCCGGTGCGCGGCGGCGCGGTCGCGCAGCGGCGGCCACACGAGCAGGTTCACGAGCAGGCCGACGGCGATGCCGATGCCGGTGTCGAGCAGGCGCGAGAGCAGCATCCCGCCGTCGTCGGCGTAGCCGGCCGTCAACACGACGAGCGCGGTCGCCGCCGCGGTCGTGGTCTGATCGCGCAGCCCGCGCGTGAGACCCACGAGCAGCCCGGCGAGGACGACCAGCCCGATCGCGACCGCGCTGACCCCGAGCAGGCTCCCGGCCGCGAACGCGATCAGGACGCCGAGCACGCTCGTGCCCACCTGCTGGACGCCGCGCCGCACCGTCCCGAAGACGGTCGCGTTGACCGTCAGCAGCGCCGCCCACGGCGCCAGGAACGGCTGCTCGACGTGGAACACGTGAACCGCGAGCAGCCACGCGATCACGGCGGCGAGCGCCGTCTTGATCAGCTGGGACGCGTCCGCCCAGGCGACGGGGTCTCGCAGGCGACGGAGCACATCACCCGTGTACCCGGCCCGGCGGGCGCGAAGCCCGCCGGGCCGTGACGACGCTCAGACGGAGACGGTCTCCCGCTCGCGACCGGGCGCGGGAGGCGGCTCCACGTCCGCCTCGGGCGGCTCGATGTTGAGGTGCGGCAGGCGCTTGTCGAGCCATGCCGGCATCCACCACATCGCCGGGCCGGCGAGGTGCATCACCGCGGGCAGCAGCAGCAGCCGGATGATGAACGCGTCGATGAAGATCGCCGCGGCGAACGCGACGCCCATCATCGCCAGCGCCCGCTCGTTGCCGATCGCGAAGGCGCCGAAGACCGCGATCATGATGATCGCCGCCGCCGTCACCACGCGGCCGGTCATGGCCAGGCCGTGCTGGACCGCGTACTTCGCGTTGCGGGTGTGCGTCCACTCCTCGTGCATGCGCGAGACGAGGAACACCTCGTAGTCCATCGACAACCCGAACACGACGGCGAACACCATGATCGGCAGGAACGACTCGATCGGGCCGGTCGCGCCGCCGAACAGGCCCGCCCCGTGGCCGTCCTGGAAGATCAGCGTCACGACGCCGAACGCGCCGCCGATCGACAGCAGGTTGAAGATGCCGGCCTTGACCGGGATCAGCAGCGAGCGGAACACGAGCGCGAGCAGCAGCAGCGAGAGCCCGACCACGACGCCGATGAAGAGCGGGAGCTTGTCCCGGATCGTCTTCGAGAAGTCGAGGTTGGTCGCCGTCGCGCCGCCGATCGACACGCGTGCTCCCGTCGACGCCTCGATCGGGGGCAGGGTCGACGAGCGCGCCGTCTTGACGGTCTCGTCGGTCTGCTCGTCCTGCGGCGTCGTCGTCGGGTAGGCGATCATCGTCGCGGTGTCGCCGCGCTGGTTGACGATCGGCGGCAGCACCGTCGCGATCCCGTCCTGCTTGCGCAGCGCGTCGCCGATCTGCTGCAGCGGCGCCTTGTCGCCGGCCTTCGGCAGCTCCACCGCCAGCAGCAGCGGCGCGTTGAAGCCGGCGCCGAAGCCCTTCTTCAGCAGGTCGTAGGCGACGCGCGTGGTGTCGTCCTTCTTGTACGTGCTGGCGTCGCTCGTCGCCAGCCGCATGTGCAGCGCGGGCACGGCGAGCGCGATCAGGACGGCGAGCGCGAGGATGGCCACCGGCGCCGGGCGGCGCGCGACGAAGCCGCTCCAGCGGGCGGCGAAGCCCGTCTCCTCGTCGGCGCTCGTGGCCTTGGCCTTCTTGATCCGGCGCCCGATCCGGGTGCCGAGGATCGCCGGCATCAGCGTCAGCGCGGCCACCATCGTGGTCAGCACCGACAGCGCGGCGGCGATCGCCGGGCCGTAGAGGAACGAGATGCCGAGCAGCATCATGCCGAGCATCGCGATCACGACCACGACGCCCGCGAACAGGACGGCGCGGCCGGACGTGTCGATCGCGATCATCGTCGCGTCGCGCACGTCCTTGCCGGCCCCGCGTTCGAGCCGGAAGCGATTCAGGATCAGCAGCGCGTAGTCGATCCCGACGCCGATCCCGATCATCGCCGCGAGCTGCGGCGCCCAGTCGACGACGTCGATCACGCGCGTCCCGACCACGGCCGTCAGCGACAGGCTCACGACCATCGCGAAGAGGGCGTTCAGGAGCGGGAGGCCCATCGCGACCACGCCGAGCGTCAGGAACAGCACGAGCGCCGCGACGATCAGGCCGAAGATCTCACCGGCGCCGCCCTGCTGGGCCGTCGACCAGTGGATGATGTCGCCGCCGAGCGCGACCTGGACGCCGCCCTTGCCGTCGAGCTTGAGCGTGTTCTCGGCCATGATCTTGACCTTGGCCGGGTCGACGTCGCCGGCGCCCTTGCGGAACTGGATCTGCGCGAAGGTGATCGTGCCGTCCTTCGAGACGGGCGCGCCCTTCGCGAACGGATCGCCGACGGAGAGCACCTCGGGCGACTTCTTGATCTCCGCGCGGGCCGCCTCGATCGTCGGGCGGTTGGCCGCGTCGAGGACGCTGCCCTGCTTGACGGCGAAGACGACGCTGGCGGTGTCACCCGCCTGCTGCGGGAACTTGGTCTTGAGCAGGTCGTAGGCCCGCTGGGACTCCGTGCCCGGCAGACGGAAGTTGTTCACGTATTCGCCTGCGGCGGTGCCCCACAGTGCTGCGAAGAGAACGAACGCGGCGACCCAGAGGCCGATCACGGTACGGCGCCGATCGTGGCACCAGGCGGCAAGCTTGCGCATGAGCCGCAAATTAGCCCTACTGCTCGCGAGACTCGCACCGGCTAGCCGTACTCACGGGTAATGCTGCCCTCACGGGTCCGACGATCGTCCAGTGCGCCCGAAACGGGCTCAATGCGGCCGCGCTCGCGCCGATCAGGAGAGCAGAAGCTGCTCAGGGCAAACCCGTCGCGAGGCGGGGACGCAAAGCCAGAGGTCTCGCCGGGGGCGAGATGGCTCGGCTGCCAGCGTGGATCTGAACGATCGGCGCGGAGGTGCCAGAGTTGTCTACTACTACGTTGCTTGCTCGAAAGTGGGGCGTCGCGCTCGCCGCCCTGCTCGTCGTGCTGGCGTTCGCCCTTGCCATCGCCGCGCACTCGGCGTCCTCGCGCGGCGGCGCCCAGATGGCCCGCTCCAGCTGGAGCGCCCAGACCGTCACCGCGAACGTCCAGAGGTCGTCGTGGAGCTGAGCCGCGCGACGCGCGGCCGCGTCAGCTGGTCGAGCGGGAAGCGCGGACGACTGGTATAACCAGTCCTCGTGACTGGTTCTACCAGTACCGTCTCAAGCCAGATCCACGCGGCGCTGCGCGCCGACATCCTCGGCGGCCGCTTCGCCGCCGGTGACGCACTGCCGTCCGAGCGGCGGCTGAGCGAGGAGCTCGACACCAGCCGCCACGGCGTGCGCGAGGCGCTCAAGCGCCTGCAGCAGGCCGGCCTGGTCAGCATCAGCCAGGGCGGAGCCACGCGCGTCCGCGACTGGCGCCGCCACGGCGGCCTCGAGCTGCTGCTCGACGTCGCGGCCGAGGGCGACGCGCCCGAGGCGCTGCACGCGCCGCGGGCGGCGATGGAGATGCGGGCGTGCATCGGCGCCGACGCGGCGCGCCTGTGCGCGACGCGCGCGAGCGCGGCCCGCAAGGCGCAGCTCCAGGCGCGCGGCGAGCAGCTCGCCGCCGTGGACGACCTCGCGGCCCGCAACGCCCACTACGAGGTGCTGTGGGACGACATCGTCGACGGCTCCGACAACATCGCCTACCGGCTCGCGCTGACGACGCTCGTCGCGCGCCAGCGGATCGCGGCGATCGACCCCCAGGCCGTCGCGGCCGAGCTCGAGGACGCGGACGCGATCCGCGCGCTCGTCACCGCGATCGCCCAGGGCGACGCCGACACCGCCCATCAACGCGCCCGCGACCTGCTCGAGCGCTCGATCCCCGCATGACCGCGATCCTCTACTACGCGATCCCGTTCTTCGTGATGCTGCTGATCGCGGAGTACGCCTCCTACCGGCATCTCGCCGACGACCACGGCGACCTCGTCGGCTACGACCTGCGCGACACCGGCACCTCGCTGACGATGGGGCTCGGCAACGTCGCGATCAACGTCGGCTGGAAGCTCGTCGTCGTGACGGCCTACGCGGCGCTGTACAAGCTCACGCCGCTGCGCCTGGACCCGCACAACCCGCTCACCTGGATCGCGCTGTTCTTCGCCGACGACCTCGCGTACTACTGGTTCCACCGCGTCTCGCACGAGAGCCGCCTGTTCTGGGCGAGCCACGTCGTGCATCACTCCTCGCAGCACTACAACCTCTCGACCGCGCTGCGCCAGACGTGGGTCCCGATGACGTACTTCCCGTTCTGGCTGCCGCTGCCGCTGCTGGGCTTCCCGGTCTGGATGGTGCTGCTGGCCCAGTCGTGGTCGCTGATCTACCAGTTCTGGATCCACACCGAGCGCATCCGCACGCTGCCGGCCTGGGTCGAGCGCGTGTTCAACACGCCGTCGCACCACCGCGTCCACCACGGGATGAACGACCAGTACCTGGACAAGAACTACGGCGGCATCCTGATCGTCTGGGACCGCCTGTTCGGGACATGGGAGCCCGAGGGCGAGCGCGTCCGCTACGGGCTGACGACGCAGCTGGGCACCTTCCACCCGGTCCGCGTCGCGTTCCACGAGTACGCCGCGCTGGCGCGCGCCGTCGGCGCCGCCCGCGGGTGGCGCCGCAAGGCGCAGATCGTCGTCCGCGGACCGAGCTGGACGCCGCCGGCCTAGGAGCCTGTTGAGCAATGGTCGGTCCGCCCTGATGTGCCGCGGATGTGCCGCAGCAGGCGTACCGGAATTGCTCAACCGGCTCTTAGCTGCGCACCTTGATCGTCATGCGCATCTCCTCGTGGAGCGTGCAGACGATCTTGTACGTCCCCGCCACCGTCAGCTTGCGCTTGAACGAGTAGTCCGTCGACGCCGCGTCGGACTGGAACTTCTTCACGCCCTTGGGGCCCGACTTGAGCTTGACGTCGTGCACGTCGCCGGCCTGCTCGAAGCCGGGCCAGCGCCACGTGACCGTCGTCCCGCGCGAGACCGTGACGGTCTTGGGCGAGTAGTAGTTGTCGCCGACGCGGACCGTCTTGGTCTTCGAGGCGGCGACCGCCGGCGCCGCGCACAGGAGCGCGACGCCGGCGACGAGGACCGTCAATCTCACCCAAAGACCTCCAGCGGCGTGAACCCCGGCTTGGCGGGATGCGGGTGCTTGTTCCACGCCTTCAGCGCGTTCTCGCCGATCCAGGAGACCATCGTGTCCTGCACCGGCTTGCTGAACGCGTTCGCGCCCTCGCAGCCCGCGAACGTCGAGCGGTCGGCCGGGAACGTGGTGGTCACGCCGGCGAACGAGAAGCAGTTCTGGCTGCCGTTGCCGTCGTAGGCGATGTCGTAGCCGTTCACGTCGGCACCACCGAGCCCGAACACGTTGTTCTGGACGATGTTGCGCTGCAGCGCCTTCGCCTGCGGGTTCTTCTGCAGCAGGATGCCCTCGATCGCGCCCACGCCGGTGAGGAAGTTGCCGTAGATGCGGTTGTTCTCGACGCGGTTGCCGCGGCCGCCGAGCAGCAGCACGCCGGTGCCGACGGGCGCCAGCGCCGCCGTGCCCTCCTTGCGCACCGCGAACGGCGGGTGACCCTCATGGAAGTTGAAGTTGTTCCAGAAGATGTCGTTGTCGATGATGACGTTGTCCTCGGCCGGCGGGTACTTCTCGGAGTCCAGCGCGTTGGGGACGATGCCGAGGGCGTTGTTGTAGAAGCGGCTCTTGGTGATCGTCACATAGCGCATGTTGGTGGCGCTGAAGCCGATCGGGCTGCCCCAGCCGTCGACGTTGGTCACAAGCGAGCGGACCGGCTTGGCCTGCGGCGGCGTCTGGCCGATGTAGAACGCGCCGTCGTTGACGTAATAGGCCTCGGAGTTCTCCATCACGCCGCCGATGGTGTTGAACGCGTACAGCCCGTACACACCGGTGTGACGCGCGATCAGGTGGTTCATCGTGTACCCGTTGAGGTTCGTGAAGAAGAACCCGTTGGCCACGTAGTCGCGGGCCATGAAGCCATTGACGCTGACCTGGTCGGCGTCGTTGACGAAGATCGCGTTCTGCATCTTCCCGCGCGCCCGCAGGACGACCTTCTCGGGATGCGCCGGGTTGCCGACCAGTTTCAGGTAGCGCTTGCCGCTGCCGTTGATCTTCACCGCCTCGCGGTACACGCCGTCGCGCACGCGGATGGTGTCGCCCGCGCGGGCCTTGTCGACGGCCTTCTGGATCGTGCGGAAGTCGCAGCGGTTCTTCTTCGCGCACACCGTGTAGGTCTTGTGCGGGCCCTTCGGGGCGGCCTCGACGGGGCCGGGCTGCTGGGGCTCGGGGTACGTCTGCGCGGCCGCGGTGGCCGGTATGACGAGTGCGACCGCCAGCGCTGCAAGCATCGAGATGCGGATGACCTCTCCTCTCCTTCTACGGATCGACGACGTACCAGCCCGCCATCCCGGCGTCCTGATGCGTGAAGACGTGACAGTGGTAGAGCCAGCGACCCGGGTTGTCCTCGACGAAGCGGGCCGTGACGCTCTCATTGGGCCCCATCGCCGGGTTGTCGACGGCGGCCCCCGCCGGATCCTTCCAGCGGTGGCCATGGATGTGGAACGTGTGGAAGTTGGAGTCCATGCCGAACGCGTTGACCTCGACGTCCTGACCCACGCGTGAGCGCAGCGTCGGCGTGTTGCCGGCGTAGGCGCGGCCGTTGAAGCACTGGAAGTTGCCGTCCAGGCGCGTGATCGGCGGCGGCAGCTGATGTGCGAACAGCGTGTACACCACGTCGGGCCACTTGGCCCCGCGCGGGCGCACGAGGATCGCGCCGAACAGGCCGCGGAAGGTGTTCAAGGTGTGATTCGGCCCGTGGTCGTGATAGGGCCAGGCGCCGACGGAGTCCGGCGTGCACTCCCACTGGTAGGTGAACGACTCGCCGGGCGCGACGAACCCACCCGCGCGGGTGAACTCACCCATGTAGGCGCCGTCGTACTCCGGGTTGTACTTCACACCGTGCGGGTGCATGGTGACGGCCTGGTTGAGCGTGCGGTCGCCGTTGCGGAAGTGCACCACGAGGACGTCGCCGACCTGGGCCGACAGCGTCGGGCCGGGAATGCCCGGCGGGAGCGCGTAGCCGGCGAAGCCGGGAGTCATCAGGCGGTACACGTACGCGGTGTAGGCGTTGCGGCTCGAGAAGCTGCGGCCGTGCCACTCGTCCTTGCGCGTCGGCGTGATCGACCAGCGCACGGTCTCCGCCTGTATCCAGAACTCGCGCCGGATGCCGCCGGGCGCCGGCTGGATCTGCGGGACGTCCTGCGCGGCGGCGGCGCGCGGGCGGCGCACCTTGGCGGCGGCCGCGTCGGCCTTCTTGAGCCCGTTGCGGCCGGAGACCTCGACGTCCTGGCCGCCGATCGTGCAGAGCAGCGCGGCGCCGCCGGCGATGCCGAAGAACGAGCGGCGGGTTGTCGGTGAGCCGGCCATGGGGCGCGCGAAACCTAGTACGGACGTACTCGCTTCGCAAGTACGTTCGTACTGGTTACCATGGCGGCGTGTCCGCCGTCGCCGGTTCGCGCGCCGAGGCCTCCCAGCGGGTTCGCGACGCGATCGTCGCCGCGACGGTCCGGGTCGTCGCGCGCGAGGGCGTGATCGCGGTCACCCATCGCCGCCTGGCGGCCGAGGCGGGCGTCTCGCTCTCTTCGACCACGTGGCACTTCGCGGCCAAGGCCGACATCCTCGAGACGGCGCTGCGCTGGACCGCGCGGCACGAGATCGATCGCATCGGCGAGATCGCCGATCGCCTCGGCGGCGCCGACTTCGACCCCTCGGCGTGGGCCGAGGAGCTCGCCGGCTGGCTGGTCGAGCAGGTCACGGACGAACGCGAGGTCGCCGTCGCGCTCTACCGGCTGCAGATCGAGCTGCTCGGCTCGCCCGGGGCGCGCGAGGTCCACCGCGAGTGGGGACGCGAGCTGCGCGCGGTCGGCGATCGCGTGCTGGAGCGCTCGCCGTCACTCACGCCCGACCTCGACATCCGGCTCGTGATCGCCGCGCTCGACGGCCTGCGCCTGAGCGTCCTGAGCGCCGGCGAGGAGGACACGGAATGGCTGCGGCCGGCCGTGCGGCGCCAGCTGCAGGCCCTGCTCGGCGCCGGCTGACAATCTCAGGGTGGCTCACCGATTGCGCGCGCAAGCAGCAGCGCCGACAGTTCACCCGTGAACACCGCGCAGAACGAAGAGATGATCCGTGCCCGCGCGCTTCCGCAGGCCGACGCGAGCTCGCTCGTGGACGCCGAGGCGCTCGAGGCGAAGGTGGTCGAGATGTACGGCCGCGTCGCGCGCGAGGAGGCCGACGACCTCCACTTCGAGGTCGGGCGCCCGGTCGCCGAGCACCTCGGCTACCCGCGCGAGCTGCTGGACGCGATCCCGGTCGAGGCGCTCGCCTCGTTCGCCGGGGTCGGCTACTACTTCGACCTCGCGGCGCTGTCGCCGGGCGACACCGTGCTCGACCTCGGCTCCGGCTCCGGCACCGACGTCTTCTGCGCGGCCGTGCAGGTGGGCCCCGCGGGTCGCGTCGACGGCGTCGACTTCACCGACGCCCAGCTCGCGAAGGCGCGCCACCTGCGCGACCGCCACGAGTTCCTGCACGTCAGCTTCGTCAAGGCGAGCATCGAGGACCTGCCGTTCGAGGACGCGACGTTCGACGCGGTGATCTCCAACGGCGTGATCAACCTGTCCGTCGTCAAGAGCCGCGTCTTCGAGGAGGCCGCGCGCGTGCTCCGGCCCGGCGGCCGGCTCGCGCTCGCCGACATCGTCAGCGGGAAGCCGCTGCGCGAGCGGACGCGCCGCAACGTCGACTTGTGGGCCGCGTGCATCGCCGGCGCGATCCCGCGCACCAGCTACGTCGAGACGATCCAGGCCGCGGGCTTCGACGTCCAGCAGGTGCGCCGCAACGACTACCGCTTCGTGTCCGAGCGCGCGCTCGACGCGTGCAGCACCTACGAGGTCGAGAGCGTCTCGCTGGTCGCCGTCAAGCCGGGCTGGGCCGCCGCAGCGTGAGCACGTACTAGCGTGTCGCGCTGCCTATGAAGCTCATCTACACCTACACCGACGAGGCGCCCGCGCTGGCCACGCACTCGTTCCTGCCGATCGTCGAGGCGTTCGCCGGGGTCGCCGGCGTCGAGGTCGAGCTGCGCGACATCTCGCTGGCGGGGCGGATCCTGGCGCAGTTCGGCGAGGGTCCCGATGCGCTGGGCGAGCTCGGCGAGCTGGCCAAGACGCCCGAGGCGAACATCATCAAGCTGCCGAACATCAGCGCGTCCGTGCCGCAGCTGAAGGCGGCGATCAAGGAGCTGCAGGACGCGGGCTACGCGATCCCGGACTACGAGGACGATCCCGAGCCGTACGACCGCGTCAAGGGCAGCGCGGTGAACCCGGTCCTGCGCGAGGGGAACTCCGACCGGCGGGCGCCGGCGTCGGTCAAGGCGTTCGCGCGCAAGCACCCGCACTCGATGGGCGCGTGGTCGAAGGACTCCAAGACGCACGTGAGCACGATGAGCGACGGCGACTTCCGCTCGACCGAGCGGTCGGTGACGATGGACCGCGACGACGTGCTGCGGATCGAGCACAACGGCAAGGTGCTCAAGGACGGCCTGAAGGTCCTCGAGGGCGAGATCGTCGATGCCGCGGTCATGCGCCGGACGGCGCTCGACGCGTTCCTGGCCGAGCAGGTCGCCGACGCCAAGCGCCAGGGCGTCCTGTTCTCGCTGCACCTGAAGGCGACGATGATGAAGGTCTCGGACCCGATCATCTTCGGCCACGGCGTGCGCGCGTACTTCGCCGACGTGTTCGCCCGGCACGGCGACACGCTCCCGAGCCCGAACAACGGGCTCGCCGCGATCCTGAGCGCGGCGCCCGAGATCGAGGGCGAGGTGAAGCAGGCGCTCGCCGACGGGCCGGCGCTGGCGATGGTCGACTCCGACCGCGGGATCACGAACCTGCACGTCCCGAGCGACGTGATCATCGACGCGTCGATGCCGGCGATGATCCGCACGTCCGGCCAGATGTGGAACGCCGACGGCGCGCCGCAGGACGCGAAGGCCGTCATCCCGGACTCGAGCTACGCGGCGCTGTACGCGGAGACGATCGCGTTCTGCCGCGAGCACGGCGCGTTCGATCCCGCGACGATGGGCACGACGCCGAACGTCGGCCTGATGGCGCAGAAGGCCGAGGAGTACGGCAGCCACGACAAGACGTTCGAGATCGACGCCCCCGGCACGGTCCGGGTGGTCGATTCCAGCGGCACCACGCTGCTCGAGCACGAGGTCGAGGCGGGCGACATCTGGCGCGCGTGCCAGACCAAGGACGCGCCGATCGCCAACTGGGTCGCGCTCGCCGTCGAGCGCGCCCGTGCGACCGGCGACCCCGCCGTGTTCTGGCTCGACGAGACCCGCGGGCATGACGCCGAGGTGCTCAAGAAGGTCCGCGCGTACCTGCCGCAGCACGACACCGACCGCCTTCGGATCGAGATCATGCCGGTCGCCGAGGCGACCCGGTTCACGCTCCAGCGAGCCGCGAACGGCGAGGACACGATCGCCGTCACCGGCAACGTCCTGCGCGACTACCTGACCGATCTGTTCCCGATCCTCGAGCTCGGCACGAGCGCGAAGATGCTCTCGATCGTCCCGCTGATGAACGGCGGCGGCCTGTTCGAGACCGGCGCCGGCGGCTCGGCGCCCAAGCACGTCCAGCAGTTCGTGCGCGAGAACCACCTGCGCTGGGACTCGCTCGGCGAGTTCCTCGCGCTCGCGGTGAGCCTCGAGAAGGCCGGCGCGGACGCGCTCGCGAAGACGCTCGACGCGGCGACCGGCCGCCTGCTCGAGAACGGCAGGTCGCCGTCGCGCAAGGTCGGCGAGATCGACAACCGCGGCAGCCACTTCTACCTCGCGCTGTACTGGGCGCAGGAGCTGGCCGAAGAGGACGAGCGGTTCAAGGCGCTCGCGCAGCGCCTGTCGGACGAGGAGGCGACGATCGTCGCCGAGCTCGACGGCGTCCAGGGCGAGCCGGTCGACCTCGGCGGCTACTACTTCGTCGACCGCGACAAGGCGACGGCGGCGATGCGGCCGAGCGCGACGTTCAACGCCGCGCTGGAGTCGCTGTAGCGAGCCGGTCCAGTTCGTCGACGACGCGCCCGAGCTCGTCGACGAACGACTCCGCCCGCGGGCCGAGCGCGTCGCGGCGCGCGTCGAACGCCTCGTACATCGCGCGGTAGTACCAGCGCACCGAGCTGCCGCCGCCCGCGCTGAAGCGGATCCACACGTCGTCGCCGACGGCGTGGAACTCGCGCAGGATCGAGCGCGCGTTGTGGAGCTTGTCGGCGAGCGAGACGCGCAGCTCGTCCGGGCGCTTCTCCCCGACGCAGGCGACGTAGGCGCGCTTGCGCACCAGCCACGGCGGCTTCGGCTCGCTGAACGTGTCGGTGTTGGCCTCGACGATGCGCGCGACGTCTGGCCCGAACGCGCTCGCGATGCGCGCGAGCATCGGCGCGCCGCCGCCCTCCTCGACGGCGTCGTGCAGGAGCCCGCCGATCGCCTCGTCCTCGCTGCCGCCGATCGCCAGCACGAGCGCGGTGACGCCGAGCACGTGCGACAGGACCAGCACCGTCGTGCCCTTGCGCAGTTGGTTGCGGTGGTGCTCGCAGGCGAGCAGCAGCGCCCGGTCGAATCGCTCAGTCAGCAGCGGATGCTCGGTGTACGTCTCCGGCATGCGCCAGGGACACTACCGCCGCGATGTGCACTTCCATCGCCGCGTCGACGGCGTCGCGATCGCCGGTCGCGAGCAGGTCGAGCAGCAGGCCGCGCGTGACCGCGATCCCGAGCCGCGCGACCGCTCGCGGTAGCGGCGACGCCGTAGGCCTCGAGCGCCGCGGCCGCCGGCTCCACCCATGCGTCGACGATCCCGTCGAGCAGCTCGCGCGCGCCGGGCCGGTCCTGCAGCGCCTGGCCGTAGAGCTCGAAGAAGAGGCGCTCGTTCGGCCACAGCGACGGATCGGAGATGTGCCGCCACCAGACGCGCATGCCCTCCTCCATCCCGAGCGCGGGATCGATCACGAGCTCGGCCAGCGCGACGCGCTGGCGCTCCTCGACGGCGCGCACGACCGCCACCCACAGCCCCTCGCGGCCGCCGAAGTGGTGGATCAGCATGCGGTGGCTGGTGCCGATCGCGGCCGCCAGCTCGCGCAGCGAGAGGTCGGAGATGCCGCGCGAGGCGATGTGGTCGATCGCGGCGTCGAGCAGCCGAGCGCGGGCGTCGCCACGGGCCATTGACAAGACTGTACCATGTGGTACACGATGAGTGTCACCGTGAAAATAGACGTCCCCCAGCCCCGCGCCGACGTGTACGCGTTCCTCGACGTGATGGCCAACCACGAGCAGTTCACCGACCACATGCTCACCGACTGGAGATGCTCCGGCCCGGCCACCGGCGTCGGCTCCAAGGCGCGCGTGACGACCAAGTTCGGCGCGCTGAAGGACCACGCCGACATCGAGGTGATCGAGGCGGAGGAGAACCGCCTGATCCGCGAGCGCAACATCGCCAACAAGGGCCGCCGGATCGCGACCGGGACCTACGAGCTGAGCGACCTCCCGGACGGCGGGACGCACGTCGAGTTCACGTTCGCGTTCGAGCAGGTGCCGGCGCTCGAGAAGCCGCTCGTCCCGCTCATGCGGGCGATGATCCGGCGCGGCAACGAGAAGGCGATGACGCGGCTGGCTGCGACGCTCGCGGCGCAGCGTCGCCCGCAGGGCGCGGGCGCGTCAGCCGGATAGCGCGGCGGCCCGCGCGCGGGCGGCCTGGCGGACCAGGTGGTCGCGCTCGGCGACGTTCGTGGCCCGGCGGGCGGCCTCGGCGTAGTCCGTGGCGGCGGCTGGCAGGTCGCCGCCCAGCTCGCGCAGGTGGGCGCGGACGGCGTGCCACTTGTGCCGCTCGCCCAGCACGTCGCGCAGCCGGTCGGTCTCGCGCAGCCCCGCGGCGGGACCGAGGACATGGCCGACCGCGACCGCGCGCCCGAGCACCGCGGCCGGGTCCTGGCGCACCGGGTCCTCGGTGAGGGCGACGAGGTCGTCGTACCAGGCGAGGATCTGCGGCCAGTCGGTCTCCTCGGCGCTCGCCGCGTCGTCGTGCAGGGCGGCGATGGCGGCCTCGATCTGGTAGCGCCCGGGGCGCGAAGCCCCCAGCACCGACTGCAGGACGCGCACGCCCTCGGCGATCGCGCGCGTGTCCCACAGGCCGCGGTCCTGCCGGTCGAGGGTGACGATCCGGCCCTCGCGATCGAGCCGCGCCGGCATCCGGGCGTGGTTGAGCAGCATCAGCGCGAGCAGCCCGCGCGCCTCCGGCTCCTCGGTGGCGAGGGTGAGCTGGCGGGCGAGCCGGATCGCCTCGCCGGCCAGGTCGACCCGACCGGCGTGGCCGGTCGTGTAGACGAGGTAGAGCACGCGCAGCACGACGGCGAGGTCGCCGGGCTGGTCCAGGCGGCTTCCCCGCACTGTGCCCTTGGCGCGGCTGATCCGCTGCGCCATCGTCGCCTCGGGGACGTAGAAGGCGTCGGCGATCTCGCGCGTGGTGAGGCCGCCGACGGCGCGCAGGGTCAGCGCCACCTGGGAGGCGGGCGCGAGGTCGGGGTGACAGCAGCAGAAGAGCAGGAAGAGCGTGTCGTCGCCCTCCTCGGTGACGGCGGGCCGCGGCTCGGCGTGCGTCGCCTCCTCGCGGCGCTGACGGGCGGCCTCGCTGCGGCGGGCGTCGACGAGCCGCCGCGTCGCGACGGTCGCCAGCCACGCGCGCGGGTCGCGCGGCGGGTGCTCGGGCCAGACCCGGAGCGCCTCCAGCAGCGCCTCCTGGAGCGCGTCCTCGGCGGCGTCGAAGTCCTCGCCCCGCCGGACCAGGCCCGCGAGCACCCGCGGGACGAGCGCCCGCAGCGCGTCCTCGTCCACCGGTTGCATCGGCGCGTCGATCACGCCGGTCAGTCCTCCGACCGCGCGTGCGACATGATCTCCCGGACGTCGATCCACTCGTACAGCGGCCCGCCGCCCGGGCCCGGCTCGGACGAGATGTAGGCCGCGACCTCGAGCGCGCGCTCGCGGGACTCGACGTCGATCATGTACCAGCCCGCGACCAGGTCGCTGGTCTCGGGCAGCGGGCCGTCGGTGGTCACCGGCGCGGCGTCCGGGCCGCCGTAGCGCACCCACGTCTGCGCCGGCGTGAGCGCCTGCACCCCGACGAGCTCGCCGCGCTCCTCGAGCAGCTCGTTGACGTGCCTGAGGAAGGCGAAGTGCGCCTCGACGTCCTCGGGGGCCCACTGGTCCATCGGGGGGAAGGGATGGTGCGGCTCCGGGCCGCCTGTGTAGTGCTTGAGCAGCAGGTACTTGGGCATCGTCGTCTCCTGGTGGTGGGCCGCGCCTCTCGAGGCCCTTCACCTGGTGAGCGGAGCCGGCCGGCGGTTCTCGACATCGAATCATCGATCGGCCTGGAGACCGTCGCGTGGCGGTGCTAGCGGGCGTACCTGTCCGCGACGATCGACGGGCGCTCGATCGGCGTGCCCGCCTGGATCGACCAGGCGAGCCGGACGAACTGCGCGTGCGTCCACGCCAGCGGCGTGCCTGAGCGCGTGCCTTCGCCGGTGGTCTCGAACACCTGCTCGGGCAGCATCAGGCCGTCGTTGGCGGTCCGCGCCATCGTCTCCAGGTAGGCGTCGGCGCGGCGGCCGGCGAGCAGCTCGTAC
The DNA here is from genome assembly GCA_963736505.1 of uncultured Solirubrobacteraceae bacterium. Lineage (GTDB taxonomy): Bacteria > Actinomycetota > Thermoleophilia > Solirubrobacterales > Solirubrobacteraceae > Solirubrobacter. The sequence continues at coordinate 828,605 of CAVTOZ010000005.1, read as the reverse complement.
TCGCCTCGCTCGCCGGTCAGCAGCGGCCACGCGCGGCCGTGCGTCTGGCGCGCGGCGGTGGGGAACAGATCCCAGTCGCCGCCGGCGTCCGTCTCGCCGTAGCCGTCGAACGTGAAGCGGTGCCAGACCGGGCCGTTCGGCGTGTCCGCGCGCAGCGACCTGTCGCCGACGGCGAGCGAGTTGAGCACGACCGGGTCGTCGAACTTCTTCGCCCCGAACAGGACGAGCCCGAGGAACGAGTTGTCGACGATCTCGCGCTGGTCGACCGGCCGGTCCATGTTGTCGCCGAGCGAGTAGGTGGTGCCGGCGTTCGGGTTCGCGTCCTTGGTGATGCGCAGGTAGTACGGCTTCGGCGAGTACGGGCCGTTGGAGGTGGCGGTCATCCCCTCGACGCCCTTCTGCCACTCGTCGGCCTTGGCGAGATAGGCGGCCGAGCTCCCGCCGTCGCCGTTGGCGCGCGCGACCGCCGCCGCGCACACGAGCCCCGCGATCTCGGTCGCGATCGTGTTGGGCGAGTAGCCGTCCTGGTTCTCCCAGCGCTCCTGCTGCGTGCGCGGGCCGTTGGCGATGATGAAGTCGGCCGCGCGCTTGATGTGCGCCCAGTCGGCGGCGCCGGTGCGCCCGAGCCACCAGGCGAGCACGACGGGGAGCGAGACCTCGTCCATCTGCGTGCCGGTCCAGTGCGGGTCCCCGTCGGGCTCGGTGTTCTGCCACCACGACCCGTCGGGCTTCTGGATCCGCCACAGGTAGTCGAGCTGGCGCGTCGCCGCGGCGCCGTCGCCGGCCGCCGACTGCGCCGTGACCACGTGGTAGAAGTCGCGCGGCCAGACGAGGTGGTACGGGCCGGAGTGCCCGTCCGCGGGGTTCTCGAGCGTGAGCGTGCCCCAGACCCACGGCATGTTCGGCGCGGCGATCGTCGCGCCGCGGTTGAGCTTGTCCTCCGACGCGGCGAGCACCATCAGCGACTGCTGGTAGAGCCGCTGGTCGCGGCCGGCGCTGGCGGGCGGGCGCTTCAAGGTCCCGAGATACGACGACCAGGCGCCCGCGTAGTCGCGCGCGGCGCGCGCGAAGCCCGTGCGCAGGGAGGCGGACGCGGTCGCGACCGCCGCGGCCGGCTGCGCGCCGAAGCCGATCGCGAGCGTCATCCGCTGCCGGCCGCGGCCGTCCAGCGCCGTCAGCGCGCCCTGCACGACGTTGCCCGGCTGGTCGGCGACCGAGTGCGAGAGCCGGTGGTCCTGCAGGTCGATCCACGGGTCGCTCTCGGTCCCGCGGTAGCCGGCCGACGCGTCGCGCAGCGGCGGGTCCGCCGCGACCGCGCTCGCCGACGACGCGTCCCACGCGACCATCCCGCGGCCTTGGTCGTCGTTGCCCGTGTCGCTCGCGGCCGGGTCGGCGAGCACGTACAGCTGCAGCGGCCGGTGCGTGCGCGACTCGAAGCGCACGTCGGCCAGCACCGTCGCGCGGCCGGGATCGGTGATCCACGTCTTCGTCAGCCGCCAGAGCGACGTCTCGGTCACCTGCCGGAACGTCAACGAACCGGGCACCGGCTCGACGTGCGCGCGCACGCCGGGCGGGACCGGCTCGATGTGGGCCGGGTCGTCGTCGACGGTCTCGCGATCGAGGAACGAGCGCCCGTCGGTGACGGCGAACTGCAGCCCGCGGAAGCTCGGCGTGTCGAGGTCCGGGTAGTAGATCTCGCTCAGCGAGGCCTGGCGCAGCGTGAACCAGACGGTGCTCGCGAGCTGGCGCGAGGTCCCGAACCCGTGCTTGTCGGCGGGCGCCCACGTGGCGCGGGCTCCCGGCGCGGCGGCGAGCGCGGGGGCGACGAACACGCCCGCGGCGAGCAGCAGCGCCACGGGCAGCAGCAGACGACGGAACAGCACGGCGGGACCTCCCTCTGGACACCACCGGCATACCCGGCGACCGATGAGTTCGATCAGCGCATGTCGTTACAACTGTCATGACCGCTGTGCTCGACACCGAATTCACCCAGCTGACCGAGCGCCACCGGCGCGAGCTGCAGGTCCACTGCTACCGCATGCTCGGCAACTTCGACGAGGCCGAGGAGCACGTGCAGGAGACGTTCCTGCGCGCCTGGCGCAGCCGCGAGACCTTCTCCGGCGGCGTGCTGATGCGCGCGTGGCTGTACCGGATCGCGACCAACGTCTGCCTCGACACGCTCAAGGCGCGCAAGCGGCGCGTGCAGGAGCTGGGCTCGTTCGCCGAGATCCCGTGGCTGACGCCGTACCCGGACCACATGCTCGACGAGGTCGCGCCGGCCTCCGAGCAGCCCGAGGCCGTCGTCGTCGCCCGCGAGACGATCGAGCTGACGTTCATCGCCCTGATCCAGCTGCTGCCGCCGCGCCAGCGCGCCGCGCTGATCCTGCGCGACGTGCTCGGCTGGTCGGCGATCGAGACTGCGGCGATGCTGGAGATCAGCGTCCCGGCGGCCAACAGCGCGCTCCAGCGCGCGCGGGCGAGCATCGGCGACCAGCTTCCCGAGCCGCGGCCGGCCGAGCTCAGCGAGGACGAGCGGCGGCTCCTGCAGGGCTTCATCGACACCCACCAGCGCGCCGACACCGCGGGCGCCGTGGCGCTGATGCGCGAGGACATCCGCGTCACGATGCCGCCGCAGCCGTTCGTCTACGACGGCCGCGACTCGCTCGCGCCGCTGCTGGCGATGGCGTTCGGCGACGACGGGATGGGCGAGTGGCGGCTCGTCGAGACGCACGTGAACCGGATGCCGACGGCGGCGTCCTACCTGCGCGCGCCCGGCGACACGGAGTTCCGCGCCTTCAAGCTCGACGTGATCCGCGTCGAGGACGGGCTGATCGCCGAGATCACGACGTTCGACGCCGACCTGTTCGAGGCGCTCGGCTTGCCGCCGACGCTCTAGATGTCGAACGTGACGGTCTTGGCGCCCTGCGTCGCGGTGACGCGCCTGCCGCTGCGCTTGACCGTCCACTTGCCGGCGCTCCAGCGGGCGCCGAAGACGTTCACGCGCTTCGGCGTGGCCTTGGACGCGCGGCGCCGGATCTGCACCTCGGCGGCGACGGACTCGGCCACCAGGCAGCGTGGCGCGTAGCCGCCGGTCCTGACCGGCAGGCCGGTCGCGCGCAGGTGCGTGACGCCCTCGGCCGTGACGAGGTACTTGCCGGGCTTGCACGTCACCGTGGCGGCCTGCGCGGGCGCGGCGGCGAGCAGCGCGGCCACGGCGGCGGCGAGAGCGAGTACGCCTTTCATCGGGCCAGAGTAGTGCTGCCCCAACCCTGAAGGGTGAGCCCGCCCCCTGGGGCGAGAATCGCGCGGCTGCCACTCTGGGATCCATGGAAACCACCATTCGTGAGCTCGACCACCGCACCAACGACGGCCTTGATGTCCGCATGCTGTGGGACCCGGGCGAGAACAGGGTCACCGTCGTCGTCGACGACGCGCGTACCGGCGAGAACTTCGAGATCGAGGTCGGGCCGGGGGTGAGTCCGCTGGACGTCTTCCACCACCCGTTCGCGTACGCCCCGATCCGCAAGGTGGTGCTCGCTCCCACGCGATAGCGGTCCGGGCTCGCGAGAGCCCGCGCGACGCTGGTCGTTGATGACCAGCCGATGCATGCTCGCCGTCGCGGTCGTGCTGGGCTCGCTCCCGGCCACGCGGAGCCCGCAGCCTTTGCGACGACGATCTACACGCGGCGCGCCCCGAGGTAGTGCGCGCCCCAGTAGCCGGTCGTGATCTCGTGCTGCATCACGCCGTGCGTCGTGGCGGAGATGGCGCTGTTCGGCCCGGTCGCGATGCCGACGTGCGACGCGCCGGAGCCGTCGGTGTCGAAGAACACGAGGTCCCCGGCCTGGATCTGGCTGACCGGCGAGCCGGCGCCGTACTGGGAGAAGCTCGTGCGCGGCAGCGAGACGCCCGCCTGGGCGAACGCCCACTGCACCAGGCCGGAGCAGTCGAAGCCGCCGTTGCCGGTGCCGCCGTACACGTAGCGGGCGCCGATCTGCGACGAGGCGGCGGCGACCGCGGATGAGCCGCCCTGCGCGGCCGGCGTGGACGAGAAGGACCCGGAGAGCCCCAGCGCGCCGAGCGTCTGCGGCCCGACGACGCCGTCGACCTCGAGCCCGTGCGCGCGCTGGAACGCGCGCACCGAGGCGCGCGTGACCGGCCCGTAGACGCCGTCGGCCGCGAGCCCGAGCTTCGCCTGCAGCGCCCGCGTCGTCGCAGGCGGCGGCGCTGGGCCGTCGGCGGCCTGACCTCCGCCGAGTCCCAGCGCCGCCGCGGTGACGGGCCCGATGATCCCGTCGACCTCCAGCCCATGCGCGCGCTGGAACGCGCGCACGGCGCTGCGGGTCATCGGCCCGAACTCGCCGTCGGCGGCGACGCCGAGGGCGCGCTGCGCCGCCGTCACCGCCGGACCCCGGCTGTGGGTGCGCAGCAGCGTGGCGCCGGCCGCCGCGGGGCTGGCCAGCGTCGCCGCGAGCGCGACGGCCGACACCGTCCGCCCGCCGGGGCGGCGCTGCGCCCTCAGCTCGCGCCTGCGGCGTGAGCGGGCAAGCGAACGCTCCCACAGCTCTGGGCGCGCGAGATCGCGGGTGCCGGTCATCAAGTCCTCCTCGTCCTCAGTGGGCCTACGAGGTGAGCTGACGGGCTCGCGCCTGCGCGCTACGCCGCTGTTGCGGCGATTCGCCCCCGGACCGGCTGGTCCAATTGGTTCCCCCGCTCCCGTCCTCCGGGGAGGGCGGGACTCGGCCTTATGTCTCTCTAGCCCGGCATAACACCAGAAACACCGGCGGATTGGCAAATCAGCGCTTCACGCGGAACCTCGCGCTCGCGGTCGTGCCGGCGCGCACGTCCAGGCGGTAGGCGCCCGGCTTGAGCCGCCGCTTGAAGCGCACGGAGTTGGCGCCCGCGCGGCCGTCGACGGTCACCGCGGCCGTGGTGCGGCGGACGGCCAGCGTGACCCTGGCGGCGGCGGAGAGCGTGAAGCGCACCGTCGTGCCCTTGCGCGCCGTGAACGTGCTCGGGTGCAGCGAGAGCCGGCTGACCGTGACGGGCGCGGGCTTCGGCGCGGGAGCGGGCGCCGGCGGGGCGATCGCGTCGGCGCGGCCGAACGCGGGATCGCTCCCGCCCGGCACCAGCAGCCGGTCGCTCGAGCAGTCGGCGCTCATCACGTGCACGCCGCCGCCGGCCATGTAGGCGACCGTGGCGCCGTCCGACGACCAGGTCGGGTTGCGGATGCCGGCGCCGGGGCGCGAGCAGGCGATCGTCGGGGCCGCCAGGTCGCTCTGGGCGCCGAGGTAGTCGGGCTCGGGGTACGGCGCCGAGCCCGACCACGCGGGCCCGTGCGTCGCGGCGATGTAGAGCCCGTCGGCGTCGGTCATCGCGAGCCTCGCGCCGTCGCGCGAGAGCGCCGGATCGTCGTACCGGTGGTACGGCTCGACGCCCCACTCGTCGAGCGGGTCGCGCAGCCCGAACCACCACTGCGACGCGTTGGAGGTGTAGCCGTGGCCGGTGCCGAGCTGCCACGTCCACATGTTCATCCAGAAGCCCTGCGTGCCGAGCAGGCGGTCGTTGGCCACCCACTCAGGCTGCGTCAGCGAGCGCGCGTACTCGCTCTCGGACGCCGGGCTGGTGAAGTGGTCGGCCCACGTCCACGTGCCGTAGGAGCCGGTGTCGATCCAGCGGATGTTGTTCTCGTAGTCGTCGAACGACGTCTGGACGTAGAAGTAGTAGGCGAAGCGCGTGCCGTCGGGGGAGATGCGCGGCTCGTAGGGGCCGCCGATCGGGCCGCGCGACGTGCCCATGGCGTCGATCGGGGCGTTGAGGGGATGCCCCGCGCGGTCGAGCCGGACGAGCTGCTTGTAGCGCAGCGCGCCGATCGTGCCGTCGTCGGCCTGCGACGGCTCGGAGTAGCCGCCGCCGCTGGTGAGCTGGTAGCCCTTCGAGCCGTCCGGGCTCGTCAGGAAGAGGTTGCCGTCCTTCGCGTAGACGATCGAGTCGGCGGCGGCGGGAGCGGCCGCGACGGACGCCGCGGCGAGCGCGGCGGCGAGCATGGGGAGGAATCGCACAGGCGCAGGTTGGAGATCTGACCGTCGCTTGTCGTCGGCCGTGCGGACGACCCGTGTCATCCCCGCGGACGACGCATGCGACGATGGGGCCGGATGTGGTCCGTGCTCCTGTTCGTGGCGCTCGCGCTCGCGATCGTCGCCCTCGTGATCGTCGTCGTGCGGCGGCTCGGTCCGCCTTCCGCGATGTCGTGGCTGGACGCCGCGATGGGCGCGTCGGCGATCGGCGCGCTGGCCTGGCCCGCAGGCCCGGCCGTCGCGCTTGCCGCGGGCGGGATCGCCGGCGTGGCGGCGCTCAGCCGCTGGCGCCTGACGCCGACGCCCGTCGCCCCAGGCCCCGAGTTCAGCCCGGTCGTGCTGGTGGCGGTGCTGACGTTCGCGACGATCGGGCTCACGCTGCTCGTCGCGGGCCAGTTCGTCGACCTCGCGACGGGCGCCGCGCTGCTCGCGGCTGTCACGGTGCTGACCGGGATGGCGCGCGCGGGGCTGACCGTCACGGAACGCCTGCGCGCCAGCCGCACGGAGGCGATCACGGACGAGCTGACCGGGTTGGGAAACCGGCGCCACCTGCTCGCCCGGCTGGACCGCGCGATCGCCGACGCCGGGCGCGATCACGAGGAGCTCGCGCTGCTGCTGATCGACCTCGACGGCTTCAAGGAGCTCAACGACACGCTCGGCCATTCCGCGGGCGACGAGGTCCTGCGCCAGATCGGCCCGCGCCTCGGCGAGGCGCTGCGCGCGGGCGACACGCTCGCGCGGCTCGGCGGCGACGAGTTCGCCGTCGTCCTGCACCCCGGCGACGAGGCGACCGCCAGCGCCACCGGGCTGCGGCTGCGCGCCGCGCTCGAGCAGTCGTTCCACGTCGGCGGGATCCGCGTGCACATCGACGCGAGCGTCGGCATCGCGATGTTCCCCGAGCACTCGCTCGACGGCCCCGGGCTGCTCCAGCGTGCCGACGTCGCGATGTACGAGGCCAAGCGCACGCGCACCGGGCACGAGGTCTACCTCGCGTCGCGCGACATGCACAGCCGCGGGCGGCTCGAGCTGCTGGGCGAGCTGCGCGACGCGCTCGAAGCCGGCGAGCTCGTCCTGCACTACCAGCCGAAGGCGGAGATCTCGACGGGCACGGTGCGCGGCGTCGAGGCGCTCGTGCGCTGGCAGCACCCGCAGCGCGGGTTGCTCGCGCCGGCCGAGTTCCTCCCGCTCGCCGAGCAGAGCGGCCTCGGCCGCGCGCTGACCGCGTTCGTGCTCGAGCTCGCGCTGGAGGAGATGGCCGAGTCCGGCCTCGACCTGTCGGTGGCGGTCAACCTCGGGCCCGCCGACCTGCTCGACCTCGGGCTGCCGTCGGAGGTCGACCGGCTGCTGCGGCGGCGCCGCTTCGCGCCCGAGCAGCTGCGCCTGGAGGTCTCCGAGGACGTCGTGATGGCCAACCCGCAGCGCACGCTGGAGGTGCTGGCGGGGCTGCGCTCGATCGGCGTCGCGACCGCGCTCGACGACTTCGGCTCAGGGCACGCCTCGCTCGGGCACCTGAAGGCGCTGCAGGTCGACGAGCTCAAGATCGACCGCTCGTTCGTGACGCGCCTGCCGCAGGACGAGCGCGACCAGGCGATCGTGCACGCGACGGTCGACCTCGGCCGCCGACTCGGCATGCGCGTGGTCGCCGAGGGCGTCGAGACGATCGAGACGTGGGACGCGCTCGCGGGTCTGTCCTGCGACGAGGCACAGGGCTTCTTCCTCGGCCGCGCGATGCCGGCCCGGGCGCTGCCGGAGTGGCTGCTGGGCCACGCGCGGCAGACTCTGCGCTAGATGATCTTCTACGAACCGCAGGCGCGCGACCGCTCGCTGCTGCCGCACGATCCGTTCAAGGCGATCGTCGCGCCGCGGCCGATCGGCTGGGTCTCCACGCTCGGTCCCGACGGCGAGCTGAACCTCGCGCCGTACAGCTTCTTCAACGCCGTCTGCGACACGCCGCCGATGATCGCGTTCTCGTCCTCGGGGCCGAAGGACTCGGCGACGTTCGCGCACGCCGGCGGCGAGTTCGTCTGGAACATGCCGACGTGGGACCTGCGCGAGGCGATGAACCAGAGCTCGAAGGCGCTGCCGCGCGGAGAGAGCGAGTTCGCGTTCGCGGGCCTGGAGCCGGCGCCGTCGCGCCTGGTCGCGCCGCCGCGCGTGGCGGCGGCGCCGTGCGCGCTCGAGTGCCGCGTCGTGCACGCGCTCGAGCTGGTCGACCTCGACGGCGCCGACACGGATCAGCACCTCGTGATCGGCCAGGTCGTCGGCGTGCACGTCGATGAGGCCTACATCGTCGACGGCAAGGTCGACACCGCCGCGCTGAAGCCGATCGCGCGCTGCGGCTACCGCGAGGAGTACGCGGTCGTCGAATCCCTCTTCGCGATGTGGCGGCCCTAGCCGGCTACATGAACAGCGGCGAGGTGCCGAGCGCGGCCATCTCGTCGTCGCCCGGACGCTCGCCCGCGCGCTCCGCCGCGTCGAGCAGCAGCGGCAGGATCTCGATGTCGCCGGTGGTGAGCAGGAACGCCTGCTCGTTCGCGAGCACCCAGCTGACCGCGCGCTCGATGTCGCCCGGGTCGCGCAGCGGCTCGTACCACGTGGACGCGGTGTGCTTGCGCCCGTCCCACGGGCGGTAGGCGAGGCTCTTGATCGTCTGCAGCGCGACGTTCTTCTCGGCGCAGACCGCCGCAAGCTCGTTGAACGTCTCCGCGTAGCGCGGGTCCTGCATCATCACCCAGTTGTACGGGCACAGCACGCTGTCGAAGGCGAAGCGCTCGAGGCTGCGGCGGTGCATGCGCGCGACCGGCAGGCCGTGGCCGGTGACGCCGATGAAGCGCACCAGCCCCTCCTCGCGCGCCTCGATGCACGCCTCCAGCGCGCCGTCGGCGCTCAGCGCCGTCTCCCACTCGATCACGTCGACGAGGTTGTGCAGCTGGATCGAGTCGACGTGGTCGACGCCGAGCCGGTCGAGGCTGCGGCGGATCTGCTCGCGCGCGGCGGCGTACGTGCGCTCGCCGGTCTTGGTCGCGACGAAGAAGTCGCGCTCCTTGAGCCACGTCGCGATCCGCAGCTCCGCGTCGCCGTAGCTGGCGGCGACGTCGATGTGGTTGATGTCGTGCTCGAGGACGACGTCGAGGGCGCGGTCCGCGTCGGCCTTGGAGACGCTTCCCAGGGCGGCGGCACCGAAGATCACGCGGCTGGACTCGTGTCCGGTCGCGCCGAAGGGGGCGCGGTCGATCATGCCCTCAGGTTAGGGCTTCGACCATCCTCTGCGTCAGCTCGAGCGGCGTCTCACCGGGCCGCGGCTGGATCGGGCGCGCGAACGTGACCGTGGTGCGCGCGCGGCGGTTGAGCCCGCGGTTCTTGGGCATGATCAGCGCGCTGCCGGTGATGTGGATCGGGATGATCGGCGCGTCGGCGGTGAGCGCCAGCTCGGCGACGCCGGCGCGGTAGGCCTCCGGCCCCGCGCCGCGCGTGCCCTGCGGGTACAGCAGCACGTTGCGCCCGTCGCGCAGGTGCGCGGCGGCCGCCGCCAGGCCGCGGCGCTGGCCGCCGCCGCGGTCGAACGGGAACGTGTTGATCCAGAACGAGCTCGCCAGCGCGTAGCCGCGCTTGCGGTAGAAGCGGTCGCTGGCGGCGCCGACGACCGTGCGCGAGCGCCACGCGTACGGGAGCGCGAGCAGCACCAGCGGCGTGTCGATGTCGGACTCGTGGTTGGGCGCCAGGATCGCCGGCTGGGGCGCGTGGATCAGGTCCTCGGCGCCGATGATCGTCGGCATCGCGACGAAGCGCGTGGCCGGGAACAGCAGCGCCTGCTGGGCGACCTCGCGGACGCGCGACGGCCCGGGGTCGCGCAGCCACGTCTCGTCCTCGAGCGTGCGCTCGCTCCACGGGTCCGCGCCGACGCTGATCGTGCGCCAGCGCCGCGGCGTGCGCGCGCGCTTGGTGGGATTGGCGCCGGCGAGCTTCTCCAGCCGCCGTCCGCCTCCCGCGAACTTCATGAGACTTCCGCGTAGAACAGCGGCGGGCAGTGGAAGTGGGTGACGCTCGGGTCGCGTCCGACGACCTGCTCGGCCATCTCCAGCGCGTCGCGCATCGTGTCGGCGCGGCGGAAGCCCAGCCGCCGGCACGCCTCGGGATCGCCGCCGACGAAGATCACGTCGCCCAAGTGCTCGAGCCCGTGCGCGCCCCAGTACCACATGTACAGCGGGTGCACGCCGTGGTACGCATAGGAGGTCCGGTACAGGTGGCGGTACCACTCGTCCTCGGCGTAGGCGCGCTCGAAGCGCTTGTGGATCTCGGTCGGGTCGCGCGTCTCGGTCAGCACCTCCTCGTAGAAGTCGACGTAGGAGGGGTGGTGGACCGGATGGAACTCGGGCGTGACCGGGTGCGTGAAGATCATCACGCCGCCCTCGCGCGCGAGCGGGACGCCCTTGTAGAGGTTGAAGAAGTAGCCCAGGCTCATGCACATCACGAGCACCGGGTTCATGATCGAGTTGACGTTGTAGGGGCAGACGTACGGCAGCCCCGCGGTCACGACGTCGGACTGGCCGTGGACCTGCACGGCCTGCTGGGCGGCGCAGTGCTCGAGCGTCACCTCGTGCACGGGCGAGACGGCGCCCGCGGTCACGCCGGTCACCGCGTAGGGCGCGTACTGCTTGTGGAAGAGGTTGCGCCGCGCCTTGGCCGGCATCCGGTCGGTCGTGCGCTTGAGCGCGGCGAACGTCGCCTGCTCGCGCGGCGTCCAGCGCGCTTCCGGCTTGGCGAGGAAGCGCAGCGGCGCGCCGTACATGTCGTTGTTGAGCGTCGTCTCGATGTGGAAGATCGGGACGGCCGACTCGACCACGTCGCCCTGGCGCGAGGCGGAGCGGTGCAGCTCGCTCTTGGCCGGGTCCATGAACGAGCGCGACTGGCGCAGCGCGTGCGGCGTGTGGTGCGCCTTCAGCGACGTGTAGGTGCCGAGGCCGACGGCGACCGACTTGTGCCCGCCGTCCATCGTGACCAGGTTGATGTTCACGTAGACGAGCAGGTCGCTGTCGGCGGCGCGCTTGGACAGCTCCACGGTCTCGCCGTTCGGCGTCTCGCCGAGGTGCACGATCGCGTCGGGATCCTCGGCATCGTGGTTGTACAGCCGGTCGGGGTAGAACTCGTCGAACACGCGCCGCCCGACGGCGCGCTGGAGCTCGTCCGCGGTCATCCGGCGGTGCAGCGCGAGCGCCGCGATCAGGTGGATGTCGTCGACGCCGGCGCGGTAGGCGCGCTCGAGCACCTGCTCGATCACGAGCGCGCGGATGTCGGGCTCGCGCATCGGCGGCAGCGGGAGGCTGATGTCGTCGAACGCGATCGTCAGCTTCATGCCGGGGCTGAGCAGGCTGTCGAGCGGGTCCATGCCGAGCGGGCTGTCGAGCGCGGCGGCGATCGCGGAGTCGACGTCGGCCAGGCCCTTCAGCGGCGGCGGCGCGTAGATGATCCGCGAGCCGACCGGCAGGCGCTCGAGCCGGAACTGCTCGCCCGAGTGGAACAGCGTCGGCGGCGAGTGCTCGGTGACCTCGACGACGCACGCCTCGCGCTCGGCGGCGACGTGCCGGCGCGGCCGTTCGATCATGCGTGCGGGAGCGATGCTCATATCTCGAAGACCGTCTTGCAGTTGCCGTTGCGCGCCGCCTTCGGCGCCTGCTCGAGCGCCTTCTTGAAGCCGCTCAGCGGCCAGCCGCGATCGATCAGGCGGCTGGGGCGCAACTCGGACGCGAACTGTAGGGCGGCAGGGAAGTCGTGTTCGTAGCCGTACGCGCCGCGCAGCTCGAGCTCGCGCAGCCAGGCCGCCGCGAGGTCGGTCTCGAGCTTGCCGGGCATGCCGACCATGATCACGCGGCCGCGCGGGCGGGCGATCGTCGTGGCCTGCTCGAGCGAGGCGCCCGAGCCGACGCAGTCGAGCACGCGGTCGAAGCCGCCGAGCAGCAGCTCGCGGCCCTGGTGGCCGACGAGCCGCCTGGCTCCCGTGAGCCGCGCGCCCTCGATGTGCAGGCGGTCGGGCGCGCAGACGTCGTCGGCGCCGAAGCGGCGCGCGGCGCCCTCCTGGCCCCTGTACTTGGCGACCGCGAGCAGCGTGGCCGACGGCGCGAGCTGCCGGACCGCCGCGAGCGTGAGCAGCCCGATCGTGCCGGCGCCGATGATCGCGATCGTCTCGCCCGGCTGCGGGTCGGCGACCGCGGCGGCGTGCAGCGCGCACGCGAGCGGCTCGACCAGCACGGCGTCCTCGTCGGAGAGGTCGTCGGGCACGGTGTGCAGCTGCGACTCGTGCGCGACCAGGCCCTCGCTCCAGCCGCCGCCGGCGTCGCGGCAGTAGCCGGTCTGCAAGCCCGCCGAGATCGTGCCGTCGATCGTGTGGCGGCACAGCGCGGGCAGCCCGGCGGCGCACTCGGGGCACGGCTCGACGCCGCGCACGGCGCAGCCGAGCGCGGGCTGGAGCACGACGCGCTCGCCCTTGCGCGGGCCGGATGCGATCGTGCCGACGACCTCGTGGCCTGGGACGAACGGCGTGCTCGTCAGGGCCGCCAGGTGCAGCGAGGCCTTGCCGGACAGCAGCGCCTGGTCGGAGCCGCAGATCCCGCTCAGGCGCGGGCGCACCGCGACCCAGCCGGGGCCGGGCAGGCGCGGCGGGCGGATGTCGTCGAGCGACAGCGCGCTGGCCGGCGCGACGAGGTAGCGCGCGATCGACGGCGTGTAGGTCAGCGCCTGCATCAGGCGGCCGTCGTCCAGGTCTCCACCGGCCAGCGGCGGCGCCGGGCTTCGCGCGAGAGGCGGAAGTCGGGGTTGATCGCGTGCGGGTGGCCGACGAGCTCGAGCAGCGGCAGGTCGGCGAGGCTGTCGCCGTAGGCGTGGCAGTCGGCGAGGTCGACGCCGTGGTCGGCCGCCAGCCGGGCGGCGAGGCTGGCGCGGCCGTCGCCGGTCAGCGGCGGCTCGGCGAGCTCGCCCGTGAAGCGGCCGGTGCGCTCGACCAGCCGCGCGGCGATCAGCTCGTCGCCGAGGTGCCTGAGCGAGTCGACGAGGAAGTCCAGCGCGCCGGTGACGAGGATCACGCGGTCGCCGCGGCGGCGGTGCTGGCGGATCCGGCGGATCGCCTCGTTCTGGATCCGCGGCTGGATGAAGTCGGGCAGCGCCTCGGCCGCCTGCGCGCGCAGCTCGCGCACCGGCAAGTCGCGGTAGACGCGGTAGAAGCTGCGGTTGAAGGCCAGCCGCGATCGTCGGTCGGCCAGCATCCAGCCGGGCGCGCGCGCGGCGATGCCCGCGGTCCACACGAGCCTGTCGAGCTCGGGCATGTCGCGCGTGCGCAGCCAGGCGTAGAAGTGCGCGACGGTGGAGTCGAGGATCACCCCCTCGACGTCGAAGATCGCCAGCGCCGGCGTGCCCTCGGCGAGCTTCGTCCGCGGGCGTTCGCGCGTGCTGCGGGGGCGCGGCGAGCGCGGCACCGTGAGCGCGCGCAGCGCCGGCAGGTGGATCTCGTTCATGTACGTCGACCAATCGATCTCGTCGACGTCGAAGGAGAAGCGCTCGCGGTCGTCCGGGTGCAGCCGGGCGAGCAGCCCGCGCGTGTTGCGGTCGTCGAAGACGCAGTCGAGCTCGCCGTAGGGGCCGTAGATCTCGCTCAGACGGCGGATCCGGTCCAGGCGGCGCTGCGTCTTGTGCAGCTTCAGCTCGATGTCGTCGACGCGCGGGAGCGGGACCTTGTCGACGAGGTTGCGCCCGCTGTCGAGGATGCGCGTGGCGCGGCTGATCGTGCTCGTGATCCGCGCGTGCGAGGAGAGCTTCCACTCCGGCACCGCGACGGGCAGGCCGTCCTCGTCGGGCAGCGGGCGCTCGCGGAAGTAGCGCGTCGTCAGCTCCGCCATCGCGTCGACGGTGAGCGGGTTGCGCGACGACGACGCCATGTTGATCGTGCGCACCTCGTCCGGCTCGTGACCGGCTGCCGCGATGCACGCGTTGGCGACCATGTCGACCGGGACGATGTCCATGTTGATCGAGCGCTGGGCGGCGAAGCGGCCGGCGATCAGGCCGGCGCCGTACGCGAGCAGGATCGGGTCGGCGACCTTCAGGCTCTCGAGCCAGCCGGGGTAGGGCGTGCGCAGCGCGCTCTCGACGATCGCGGGGCGGACGATCGTGAGCTTGCGCGGGCCCTCCGCGATCAGCGTGCGCTCGCCCATCGCCTTGGAGAGGCCGTACGTGTCGGTCCAGCCGAGCGCGCGGGCGCGGTCGCGCCCGCGGGTGGTCAGCTCGTCGCGCACCCAGTCGCGCCGCAGCGACTCGGCGCGGGCGCCGATCGCGGGGCCGCCGGCGGGGCCGACGGCGCGGCGCGCGTCGGCGACGAAGCGGTTCTGGTGCAGCGGCAGGCGCGACTCGGACTCGAGGTCCAGGCGCCACGCCTTGGCGACGTCGAGCTCCGCCTGCAGGTCCAGGTCGGGCTCCGACGGGGCGGTGCCGGAGGCGCGCTCGAGCACGAGCCCGGTGCGCTGCCCGGCCGCGTACGCGGTGCTGACGTGGACCATGTACGGGTCGCTGCCCGCCTTGCGCAGGGCTCTGAGCAGCCGCGCGGGGCCCTTGCCGTTGAGCTCCAGCGCGTCGTCGAGCGGCTGCTCGAAGGAGACGCTGGCGGCGCAGTGGATGACGACGTCGATCCCTTCGAGGCCTGGCAGGTCATCGTCGGCGAGGTCGCCGGAGACCGCCTTGACCGCGCTGCCGTCGAGCCCTTCGAAGATCTCGCCGCCGAGGATCTGCTGCAGGCGCTGGCCGGCGTCGCCGCGCAGCAGCACCGTGACCTTCGTCTCGGGCAGTTCGTGCAGGCATTGGGCCAGCACGGCCTTGCCGACGAACCCGGAGGCTCCAGTCAGCAGCAGCGCCTTGCCCGACAGGCTCGACCTGAGCGTCTCGGTCACGTGGACACGACCGTACCACCCGTCTCTACTAACGTGTCAGTCGATGGCCTCCACGGACCGCATTCTCGACGCGGCGCGCGGGGAGTTCGCCCAGCACGGGTTCGGCGGCGCACGCCTGCAGGACATCGCCGCGCGGGCGCAGCTGTCGCACCCCACGCTGCTGTACCACTTCGGGTCCAAAGAGGGCCTGTATGCGGCGGTGATCGAGCAGGCGATGCTCGACTGGGCCGCGATGACGTCGCTGGCGATCGCCGACGACGTGGCCGGCTACGAGCGCGTCGCCGCGCTGGTCGACGCCGGCTTCGCGTTCTTCGCCTCGCACAACGACTTCGTGGTGATCTGGAGGCGCGAGGCGATCGAGGGCGGCGAGCGGCTGCAGCAGGCGATGGCCGACCACATGCGGCCGTTCCTGGAGCAGGCGGTCGGGTTCCTGGAGCGCGAGATGGCCGAGGGCCGGCTGCGCGAGCACGATCCTGTCGAGCTGATGCAGCTCGTCTACGGCGCGGTGATGACGTTCTTCTCGGACGCCCGCTTCCGCGGGCGGCTGCTCGACGAGGACCCGCTCGCCGACGTCTCGCGCTTCCGCAACGCGCTCAAGGCGATGCTGCGGGACGCTCTGAAACCGCGTTGAGCCGGCCGGAGCGGAACGGCTCGCGGTCGATCACGGCGTGCTCGTAGCCGGCCGCTTTGAGGCGCGCGACGATCTCGGGCTCGTGTTGTAGGGCCTTCGGGAGGTCTTGTTCGGCAACCTCGACGCGACCGAGGATCCCGTGGTGGCGGACCCGGAGGACCGGGAAACCGAGGTCTCTGATCGCGCGCTCGGCATCGTCGATCTGCTTGAGCGTGCCCGGGTCGACGGCGGTGCCGTACGGGATCCGGCTCGCGAGGCACGGCGTCGCGGGCTTCTCCGCGCTGGGCAGCGCGAAGTGGCGGGCGAGGATCCGCACGGTCGCCTTGTCGACGTCGTGCAGCGGGTGGACGACGCCGTGCTCGGCGGCGGCCTTCAGGCCCGGGCGCCAGTCGCCCTGGTCGTCCTGGTTGGCGCCGGACAGCAGCGCGTCGAAGCCGCGGGCGCGGGCCAGCTCGGCGAGCCGGTCGTACAGCTCGGACTTGCAGAAGTAGCAGCGGTCACGCCCGTTGGCGCGGTAGCCGGGGCGGGCGAGCTCGTCGGTCGCGATCGTCTCGTGCGCGATGCCGATGTGCGCCGCGACACGCCGTGCCCCGTCGAGCTCGCCCTGCGCGACGGACGGAGACACCGCGGTGACGGCGAGCGCGTGTTCGCCGAGGGCACGGTGGGCGAGCGCGGCGACGACGGACGAGTCGACGCCGCCGGAGAAGGCGACGACGACGGTGTCCAGCGCGGCGATCCGTGCGGTCAACGTCTCCACCAGCTTCATGCCGGCACCTCGTGGGCGGCGGCCAGGGCGCGGGCCCAGACCGTCTTCACCGGCTCGCCGAGGATGCGGGCGGCGCGCTCGCAGTCGGCGTGCTCGGGCGCGAGGTTGACGATCTTCCCGGCGAGCCGGCCGACCTTGACGCGCACGGGCTCGCCGCCGACCTCGACGGTGCGGCTCTCGCGGTCGAGCTCGATCCGGTCGAGGTGGGCGATGCGGACGCCGAGCGTGCTCGTCTCGCGCAGCATCGCGTCGGCGACCGCGCGCTCGTCCTGCGGGCGCGCGAGCGCGGAGATGATGAAGCCGGGGCGGCCGCGCTTCATCTGCGCGGGCGCGGTCCAGACGTCGAGCGCGCCGGCGGCGAAGCAGGCGGCCGCCGCGTCCGGGGCGAGCTCGGGGATCAGGTCGTCGAGGTTGGCCTCGATCAGCGAGACGGTCGCGGCTGGGGCGGCCTCGACGCCGATGATCGCGCGCACCACGTTCGGCACGGCCTCGAGGTCGCGCGTCCCGGCGCCGTAGCCGGTGCCCGCGAGCGTCAGCTTCGGCAGTTGTCCATAGTCGTCCGCGACCGCCGCGACGAGCGCCGCGCCGGTCGGCGTCACGAGCTCCAGCTCGATCTCGACGCCGTACAGCGGCGCGCCTTCGAGCAGCGCGAGCGTGGCGGGCGCCGGCAGCGGCAGCCGGCCGTGCGCGGCGTCGACGAACCCCCGCCCGGCGGGCAGCGGCGAGCAGACCACGCGGTCGATCTTCAGGTCGTCGAGCGCGAGCGCGACGCCGCAGACCTCGCCGATCGCGTCGACCGCGCCGACCTCGTGGAAGTGCACCAGCTCGGGATCGATCGCGTGCATGCGGCCCTCGGCGACCGCGAGCCGCCGGAACGCCTCCTGCGCGATCGCCCGCGCCCGCTCGGGCAGCCCCGCCGCGTCGATCTGCGTCCGGATCGACGACCAGTGCCGGTGCGGCTGATCGTCCGCGCCGCTCACGATCGCGCGCGTAGCCGCGATCCCGTGCCGGACGGCCGGCTCGGTCTCCAGCGCCAGGCCGTCGACGCCGAGTCCTTCGAGCCCGCGCCGGACCGCCTCGATGTCGGCGCCCGCGTCGAGCAGCGCGCCGAGCAGCATGTCGCCCGCGACGCCGCCGATGCAGTCGATGTAGAGCACCCGGCTCATGACGCCGCCGCCCGCGCGATCCGCGCCGCGATCGTTCCCGCGCCGAAGCCGTCGTCGATGTTGACGACCGCCACGCCGGCGGCGCAGGAGGTCAGCATCGCGAGCAGCGCGCTGACGCCCCCGAACGCCGCGCCGTAGCCCGTGCTCGTCGGGACGCCGATGACCGGCGCCGCGACCAGGCCGCCGACGACGGACGCCAGCGCGGCGTCCCAGCCGGCGACGACGACCACGCAGTCGGCGCGCCGCAGATCCTCCAGCGCGGGGGCCAGGCGGTGCAGCCCCGCGACGCCCGCGTCCTCGTGCACGACGACCTCGGTCCCGAGCAGCTGCGCGCGCACGCGCGCCTCGGCGACGACCGGCCCGTCGCTCGTCCCGCCCGACACGACGGTCACGACGCCGCGCGTCTCGGGCAGCGAGCGCGCGACCCAGGCGAGCCGCGCGCGGGCGTCCTCCTCGGCGTCCGGCGAGACCCGCCGCAGCGCCGCGCGGGCGTCGGCGTCGGCGCGCGTCACCAGCACGCTGCCGGCGCCTTCCTCCAGCAGCACGCGCGCGATCGCCTCGATCTCGTCGGGCGTCTTGCCCTCGGCCATGATCGCCTCGGGCGCGCCCTGGCGCGCCTCGCGATCGGTGTCCACGCGCGCGAACCCGAGGTCCGTGAAGCCGGTGCCGCGCAGTTGCTCGAACAGCGCGGCCAGCGATTCGTCGACACCCGCCACGGGAAGCAGACTATCCGCGCGGCGCGAGCGCCCGGCCGACGGTGAGGCGGAACTCGCGCGCGGTGGCGAGGTGCGCGCGCAGCTCGTCCTGGGTGAGGCCGACGTCGTACGCGCGGTGATGGCACGCCTCCGACAGCGCGGTCCAGGCGAAGTTCGCCGCACGCGCCGCCGCGACGCCGCCGAGGTAGACGGGCAGGCAGATCCAGCGGTCGCCGAACGACGCGTCGAGCAGCGCCGGGGCGCGGCGGCGCCAGAACGCGTTCAGCGTCAGCTCGAGCGCCTGGCGGATCAGGACGGCGGCCGCGTGCGGCCAGATGCCGGCCGTCTCCGGTTCGTGCAGCTCGAGCGTGCGCTCGGCCGCGTCCAGCAGCGCGGCGACGTTCCATCGGCTTGCCGCCCGAAGCGAAGCGCGTCCTGCCGCCGGCGCGAGCGTCACCGGACCTCGGCGAGCACGTGGAGGAGGCGCTCGGTCCGCGCGGGCAGGCTCGCGACCCTGCCGGCGGGGACGTGGCCGTGGGCGCCGTGGTTGAGCGCGTCCACGAGGCCGGCGGCGTCGGCTCCGAGCGCCGCGGCGACGTCGGGCGCTCGCTCGCGGTCGTCGAACAGCGCCAGTGCGAGCGCCTCGCGCAGCGTGCGCGCGTCGCGCAGCCGCTCGTCGGCGAGCGCGAGGTCGGCGTCCGCCTGGGCAGCGCGGCGGCGGACGATCTCCGCCGCCATCGCCTCGACCGCGCTGCGGCAGAACGTCGGGACCACGCGGGCGCGCACCTCGTCGGGCAGGTCGCCCGCGACGATCCGCTTCGCGTCGTCGAGATGGCGCCGCGCCGGCGTCCGCGAGACACGCACGGTGACCGCCGAGCGCGCCCGCCGCTCGACCTGCAGCACTGTGGCGGGCAGGCGCAGGCGGCGCAGCGCCTCGGGCAGCCGGTCGTCGTGCGTGAACACGACGAGCTGGCGCTTCGCCGCCGCGCCGTGCAGCACGCGCGCGAGCCCGTCCACCTTCGCCGGGTCCATGGCCTGCACCGGGTCGTCGATGACGGCGAAGCGGAACGGCGACTCGTCGAGCGCCGCGCGCGGGAGGAAGACGCTGACCGACAGCGCGAGCAGCTCGCCCTGGGACATCACGCCGAGCGCGTTGGCGTGCTCGCCGTCGGCGCGCACGTCGAACGTCGCGCGCCCGCCGCGGCCGACCTTCTGCAGCCTGATCTCGCGCAGGTCGACGCTCGAGCTCTGGCGCAGCTCGCGCCAGTTCGCGATCGCGCGCCCGGCGATCGGGGCGAAGCGCTCCGCCCGCAGGTCCCCGGCGACGCCCTTGACCCACGCCTCGGCCGCCTTCAGCGCCTTCAGCTCGCCGGCCTCCGCCGCGACCGCGCGCGCCTCGGCGAGCCAGGCGCCGATCTCGACCACGCGCTCGCGCCACGCCGCGTCCCCGTTCCCGGCCGCCGCCCGCTCGCGCGCCGCGCGCAGCGCGGCGAGCGTCCCGTCGAGGTCGGAGACCGGCGCGTCGAGCAGCGCGCCGACGCGCGCCTCGGCGGCCGCGACGGCGGACGCGGCCGCGCACAGCGCGGCGGCCCGGCCGTCGAGCGCGGACGCCTGCCGGCGCGCCTCGGTCGCCCAGCCGTCGCCGAGCACGCCGCGCGTGCCGCACAACGGGCAGTCGTCGCCTTCGCGCAGCGCGAGCGCCTGCCGCAGCAGCGCGGCGAGCGCGGTCGCGCGCCTCGCGTCGGTGCTCGCGGCGGCCTCGTGCGCCGCGCGCGCCTGCGCCAGCTCGGCGAACGCCGCCCGCACCTCGGCCTCGGCCGGCAGCCGCGGCGCCGGCGGCGGCGCGTCGTGCAGCAGCGCCGCAAGCGCGCCGAGATCGCGCCGCCGGCGGCGCAGCCCGGCGACCACGGCCGCCTCGCGCGGGTCCTCAGGATCGAGCCGCGCGAGCAGCGCGAGCTCGCGCTCCTTCGCCGCCTTGGCGCGCTTCTCCAGCGCCAGCCGGCGCGCGCCGAGCCGGGCGAGCACGCCGTCGAGATCGGCGAGCCCGAGCACCGGGCTGAGCGCGTCATAGAGCGAGGTCAGCGTGTCGAACATCGTCGCCAGCTCGGCGTAGGAGAGGAACGGCCGGTAGGACGCCAGCGCGCCGGCCCAGCCGTGCTTCGCCAGCGCCGCCGCCACCGCGGCCCGCCCGGACGCGTCGTCGTGGCCCGCGCCGCGCCGCCACTCCTGCGCGAGCGCGACCGTCCCGCCGCCGGTGACGAGCTCGGCGCCGAGCCGCGTCGGCCCGTCGTGGTGCAGGCATTGCCACGTCGACGTCCACGCCTTCGTCCGCTTCGCCCAGCGCCGCAGCGCGCCGGTCAGCAGCAGCTCCAGCCCTTCGGCGAACGACGACTTGCCGCTGCCGTTGCGGCCGACGACGACCGTCAAGCCGGGTTGCGGTGCCAGGCGCAGCGTCGCCGCCGGGCCGATCCCGCGGAAGCCCTCCACGCGGATCGACCGGAGCCACACCGGCGCGGGAGTCACCCCGCCGGCCGGGGCTTCGCACGCCGCCTCGACGATCCGCGCGGCGCGCGCGCTCAGGCCGCTCGTCCGCAACCGGTCGGTCAAGAGCGAGTGCAGGACGGGATCCATGCGGCCTTCCTACACCCGGGGCGGGCGCGTTCCGGCCGGCGCGCGTGCTTTTCCACACTTGCGCGTGAGAGTGGGAACATGTCGTGGCCATGCCGACGGACCTGACGGTGATCCTCCAGGACCGGCCCGGGGAGCTCGCTCGCGTCGGGGAGGTGGCCGGCAGCGCCGGCGTGAACATCCGCGGGCTCGCGGCGATGACGGGCGAAGGCCGCGGGATCGTGCACGTGCTGGTCGACGACGACGCGCTGCCCGCCGCGCGCGCCGCGCTCAACGGCGCGCACATGGGGATCGCCGACGAGCGCGAGGTGCTCGTGATCGACGTGGCCGACCGGCCGGGGTCGCTCGGCGAGCTCACGCGCACGCTCGCCGAGGCGAACGTCAACGTGGATCTGGCATATACGACGTTCGGCGCAGGACGGATCGTGATCGCCACCGACGATCTCGCGAGCGCGCGCCGCGCGCTGGACTGACGAGCCGCGCGACCGCGCCCGTCGCGACGGCGAGCCCGGCGACGGAGATCACCGACAGGCCGTCGCCGCGGATCGCGACCGACAGCAGCGCCGTGACGGCCGGGACGGCGAGCAGCAGCGAGGCGACCATGCTCGCGTCGCGCCGGTGCAGCAGCGCCACCAGCAGCCACGTGCCGCCGATCGAGAGCGGCCACGCGAGCCAGGCGGCCGACAGCGCGAG
This sequence comes from uncultured Solirubrobacteraceae bacterium, assembly GCA_963736505.1. Classification (GTDB taxonomy): domain Bacteria; phylum Actinomycetota; class Thermoleophilia; order Solirubrobacterales; family Solirubrobacteraceae; genus Solirubrobacter. The sequence goes on along the minus strand of CAVTOZ010000005.1, from coordinate 807,025 downwards.
CTCCAGCGACGGCTGCAGCGAGAGCTGCCCGGCGGCGGCCGCCAGCGGCGTGATCACGACGGCTCCGGCGGACAGCTGCACGGCCACGGACACGCGCGGATCGGCGGCGCCGGCCCAGCGCTTCTGCAGCACGGTGCCGCCCGCGAGCCCGAGCATCCCGACCACCACGAGCCCGATCGCGGCGCCCGCGTCGGCCTCGCCGAGCGTGGGGATGAGCGAGACCGCGACGCCGAGCACGCCGACCGCGAGCAGGCCCCACGTGCGCCCGCGCACGCGCTCGGCGCCCGTCCACGCGGCCAGCGCCGTCGTCACGACGGGCGAGAGCCCGAGCATCAGCAGCGACGCGAGCGCGGGATGCACGCCGAGCGCGAAGCCGCTGTAGGCGGCGCCGAACTGGACGGCCTGCAGCAGCAGGCCGACGAGCGCGAGCCGCGCCAGCGGCGCGCGCCTCCAGCCCGGGACCCGCAGCGCGAGCATGAGGGCGACGGGCAGGGCGAGCAGGAAGCGCAGCGTGAGCAGCCCGAGCGGCGGTGCCGCGTCGACGCCGTAGGCGGCGGCGATGTAGCCGGAACTCCAGAGCACGATGAAGGCGAAGGGCACGCTTCCATCAAACCCGGGAACCACCGCTTGTACGAGTGCGATCGAACCAAGACCGATCACAACCCATTATCGTTCCTTGCGATGGACCTCGACCTCGGCCACGTGCGCTCCTTCCTCGCGGTCGTCGACTACGGCGGCTACCACCGCGCGGCCGAGGCGCTGCACCTGACCCAGCCCGCCGTGTCCCAGCACGTGCGCCGGCTCGAGCAGCACGTCGGCGGGCCGCTGTTCGAGCGCCGCGGCCGCGGCGTCCAGGTCTCCGCCCGCGGCGAGGCGGTCGCCGCCGAGCTGCGCGAGCTACTGCGCACCCACGATCGCGTCGTCGCGCGCCTGGGCGGCGAGCGCCCGTTCGTGCTCGGCGCCGTCGAGCACTTCGTCGACCCGCTGCTGCCGGGGCTGCTGAAGTCGCTCGCCGACCGGCAGGTGCAGCTGCGCGTGGACCGCTCGCGCCTGCTCGTGGAAGGGATCGCGGCCGGCGAGGTCGACGCGGCGATCGTCGTCGACCCCGGCGCGCATCCGGACCCTGAGCTGATCGGCGAGCTCCCGCTGCACTGGCACACGGCGACCGACGCGCAGCCGGGCGAGCCGCTCGGCGTCGTCGCCTACACCGCGCCGTGCGCGCTGCGCACGCTCGCGCTGCACCGGCTCGACACGCTCGGGATCGAGACCTTCATCGCGGCCGAGAGCCCGCACCTGAGCGGGATCCAGACCGCCGTGCGCAACGGGCTCGGCGTCGCGCTGCTCGCCGCCGGCGGCGACGGGCTGCGGCGGATCGAGGAGGGCCCGCTGGCCGAGCCGCTGATCGCGCGGCTCTGGCTCGTCGCCGCCGCGCGCGAGCCGGAGATCGCGCAGGCGCTCAAGCGCGGCCTGGCACGATCCCACGCGTGATCACGCGAAAGACGCTGTCGTTCGACCACCCGCTGCTGCGCCACCTCGAGCACCCCTGCTTCGAGGCCCACGGCGCCCATGACGGCCCGCGGCTGACGCTGATGGCGGGCGTCCACGGCTGCGAGTACAGCTCGATCGCGGCGGCGACGCGGTTCATGCGCGAGCTCGACACGGACGAGCTGTCGGGCTCGATCGTGGCCGTCCCGGTCGTGAGCCTGGAGAGCTACCGGCAGCGCTCGCCGTTCGTGGTCCCGATCGACGGCCAGAACCTCAACCGCTCGTTCCCCGGCGACCCCTCCGGCAGCTACACCGACGCGCTGGCGCACGCGATCGCCACCACGCTGATCGCGCCCGCCGACGCCATGATCGACCTCCACGGCGGCGACCTGGTCGAGTCCCTGGAGCCGTTCGCGATCTACGAGAGCGACGAGTCGGAGGCGCTTGCGTTGGCGTTCGGGCTCCCGTACAGCACGCGCGCGGCGTCGCCGTCGGGGATGACGACCTCGGCCGCCCGCGGGCCGGCGATCATCGCCGAGGCCGGCGGGATCGGCCAGCTCGAGGAGGCGGTGGTGCGGCAGCTCGTGGACGGGACGCGCAACGCGCTGCGGCAGCTCGGCATGCTCCCGGGCGAGCCCGAGCCGAGCCGCACGCGCGCGCTCGGCGAGCACCGGTTCGTCTACGGGAGCATGGGCGGCTGGTGGGAGACGGCCGTCGCGACGGGCGCTTCGGTTGCGGAGGGCGACACGCTCGGTGTTGTCAAGGACCTGTTCGGCGAGGTGATCGAGACCGTCGCGTCACCCCAGGACGGCGTCGTGCTGTGGCAGACCACCTCGCCCGCCGTGGGCGACAAGGGCCTCCTGCTCGGCCTCGCCTGATCAGCCGTTGTGCTCGAGCAGGTAGTCGATGTAGATCGGCCGCTGGGCCTCGATCCGCGCATCGTCGTCGTCGAACAGCTCCATCACCTGGCGGCTCCAGTGCTCGGTCTGCTCGGTGGCCTGCTCGGCATCGCCCGTCGCGGCGTCGGCGGCCGGCGTCTCCTCGAGCAGGCGCCAGAAGAACTTCACATCCAAGTGGCGTCGCGCCCGACGGGTGGCGCGGTCGTGAAGCTCTCGCGAGGAGAGCGCGTCGAGTTCCTCGAAGGTCGTCACGCGCTCAGCCTAGGCCATCGAAGGCCCGGGCATCCCGAACAGGAACCCCTGGGCGTGCGGGCACCGAAGCGAGCGCAGGGTCCGTGCCTGCAGGACCTCCTCGACGCCCTCGGCGACGACGTCGAGCCCGAGCGCGGCGGCGAGTGAGACGATCGCCGCGACGATCGCGGTGTCCCCCTTCGAGCGGCCGAGCTCGGAGACGAAGGAGCGGTCGATCTTGACGCCGTCGACCGGGTAGTCGCGCAGGTGGCCGAGCGACGAGTAGCCGGTGCCGAAGTCGTCGAGCACGAGCCCGGCGCCGAGGCGCTTGAGCTCGGCGAGGTTGCGCACGCCCGTCGTCGGCGCGTGCAGGAGCACGGTCTCGGTCAGCTCGAGCCGGAGCCGTGAGGGCGCCAGGCCCGTGTCGCGCAGGCATGACGCGACCAGCCCCGGCAGCTCGGGCTGGGCCAGCTGGCGCCCGGACAGGTTGACCCAGACCTCGGCTTCCGCGGCCGCGGCCTCCTCGCACGCGCGCCGCAGGACCCAGGCGCCGATCACGACGATCAGCGCCGACTCCTCCGCGATCGGGATGAAGTCCGACGGGTCCGCGGCGCCGCCGTCAGCGCGGTCCCAGCGCAGCAGCGCCTCGTGCGCCACGACCGAGTCGTCCGCCAGCGCGACGATCGGCTGGAACGCGAGCCGCAGCTGCCCGAGCGCGAGCGCGCGCTCGAGCGTCTCCGCGGTGCGCCGGCGCTCGTCCGCGTGCCGGCGCAGGCGCGTGTCGAAGACCTCGACGCGCGCGCGGCCCTCGGCCTTGGCGCGGTAGGCGGCGGTGTCGGCGTCGGCCAGCAGCGCGTCGGGGCTGACGCGCCCGTCGCCCAGCGCGATGCCGATGCTCGCCGACATCCGGTGCTCGACGCCGTCGACCATCAGCGGCTCGCGGATCGCCTCTTCGACGCGCGCCCCGAGCCCGACCGCGTCCTCCTCGGTGATCTCCTCGCAGATCACCACGAACTCGTCGCCGCCGAGCCGCGCGACCGTGTCCGCCGGCCGGACGGTGACCGCGAGCCGGCGCGCCAGCGCGATCAGCACGTCGTCGCCCGCCGCGTGCCCGTAGATGTCGTTGACGCGCTTGAAGTTGTCAAGGTCGATGAAGAGCACGCCGGCGCTGCCCGCGACGCGCCCGCTGCGCGCGAGCGCATGCGTCAGCCGGTCATGGCAGAGCGCACGGTTGGCGAGCCCCGTCAACGGGTCGTGCAGCGCCTCGTGGCGCATCCGCGCGTCGTCGCGGCGGCGCCACATGGCCGTCGCCAGCACGCTCGACAGCGCGCGCACGAAGCTCTGGCCGTCCTCGTCGAGGACGTCGTCCGGGTGCACGACCAGGCCGCCGTCGTCGCGCACCTCGACGTGCTCGATCGGGAGCGTCGCGAGCATCCGCTCGACCGCCTCTGCCGCGAGGTCGCTCGCGTCCGCGCCGGCCAGCGCGCGCTCGCCGAGCGCGGCGATCGCGGCCTGCTGCTCGGACTGCCGCCGCAGCCGCTGCTCCGCCGCCCGGCGCTCGGAGATGTCGCGCCCGATCGCGAGCAGCAGCGGGCCGCCGTCGGTCTCGACGATGCCCCAGCTCATCTCCCCGACGAACTCGGTCCCGTCCGCCTTGAGCCCGTACGCGCGCAGCGTGAAGCGCAGCGGATGCTCGGTCGCGAAGTACAGCTCGACGTTGCGCGTGTAGCGGTCGCGCTGGCGCTCCGGCCAGATGATCTGGATCGGCTGGCCGATCATCTCCGCCCGCGGCCGCCCGAACAGCTCCTCGGCGAGCGCGTTCACGAACACGATCGTCAGCGAGCGATCCGCGGCGACCGTGGCGTCGGGCAGGCCTTCGAGCACCGCGCGAAGCGCGGTGGGAGCCAGCAGCAGCCCGTCTTCATCCACTCGCTGCGCAGCCTAGGGCGGACAAGTCCGCCACCGCAATGGGGCACCGGCCCCATAGAGTCCCGCCCGTCCATGCTCGCCCCTCCGCCCAGCCCCGCCAGGCTGCTCCGACTCGAGCACGCCGTCGCGGCTGCGCTCGTCGAGGATGCGCCGATGGAAGCCGTGCTCGCCGCCATCGGGGGAGGACTCGGCTGGCACTACGGCGGCGCGTGGCTGCCACAGGCCGGCGCGGTCCGCTGCGTCGCCACCTGGGTCGCCGAACCGGGCGCGCGCGCGTTCGCCGAAGCCTCGAAGAAGCTCGTGCTCGACGTCGGCGAGGGACTGCCCGGCCGCGTGCAGCAGAGCGCCGAGCCGGCATGGATCGTCGACGTGGAGGCCGACGCGAACTTCCCCCGCGCCGGCCTGGCGATCGAGGCCGGGCTGCGCAGCGCGTTCGCGATCCCGCTCGGCGGCGGGAACGGCGCGCTCGAGTTCCTCACGACCGCGGCGACACCGCCGGAGCCCGACCTGCTGTCGACGCTCACGAGCCTCGGCCGGCGGATCGGCCACTGGATGCAGCACCGCGAGAGCGAGGCGCGCAAGCGCGCGATGCTCGAGGCCGCGCTCGACGCCGTGATCACGATCGACCACACCGGCCGGATCGTCGAGGTCAACGCCGCGACCGGGGCCGTGTTCGGTCACCCGCCGGACATGCTCGTCGGGCGCGAGCTGGCCGAGGTGCTGATCCCGCCCTCGCTGCGGGCCAGCCACCGCGCCGGTCTCACGCACGGCACGGGCAAGCTGATCGGCCGGCGCGTGGAGACGACCGGGCTGCACGCGGACGGGCATGAGTTTCCGGTCGAGCTGACGATCACGCGCATCGAGACGTCGTCCCCACCCACCCCGCCCATGTACACCGGCTACGTGCGCGACATCACCGAGCGCGTCCGGCACGAGGACGAGCTGCTCGCGTCGCGCAAGCGGATCGTCGCCGCCGCCGACGAGGCGCGGCGCCGGCTGGAGCGCGACCTGCACGACGGCGCGCAGAACCGCTTGCTCGCCGTCGGGCTCGACCTCAAGGTCATCCAGGCCGAGCTCGAGCGCGACGTGCAGTCGGCCGCCAAGCGGCTCACGGAGGCGCGCGAGGAGCTGCTGCGCGCGACGGTCGAGCTGCGCGAGCTGGCGCGCGGGATCCACCCCGCGGTGCTGACCGAGCTCGGCCTCGTGCCGGCGCTGCGCACGCTCGTGCGGCGCGCGCCGCTGCCCGTCGCGCTGCTCTACGAAGGCGAGCGGCGGCTGCCGCAGCCGGTCGAGGCGACCGCGTACTTCCTTGCCGCCGAGGCGCTCACCAACATCACGCGCTATGCCAGCGCGACGCGCGCCGAGATCGCCGTCGGGCTCGACGACGGCACGCTCACGCTCTCGATCAGCGACGACGGCGCCGGCGGCGCGGTCGCCGGCTCGGGGCTGCGCGGGATGGCGGACCGGCTCGCCGCGGTCGGCGGGCGGCTCGAGCTCCACAGCCCGGCCGGCTCGGGCACGATCGTGAAAGGGGTGATCCCGTGCGGGTCGTGATCGGCGAGGACTCGCTGCTGCTGCGCGAGGGCATCGCACGCGTGATGGAGGCCGACGGCATCGAGGTGGTGGCGCTCGCCGCCGATCTCGAGGAGCTGATGCGCAAGGTGCGCGGGCACAAGCCCGACCTCGTGGTCGCCGACATCCGGATGCCGCCGACGCACACCGACGAGGGCCTGGAGGCGGCGCGCCGGATCCGGATGGAGCTCCCCGGCACCGGCGTGCTCGTGCTGTCGCAGTACCTCGACGAGGACTACGTGTTCCAACTGCTCGGCGACGGGACCGAGGGCGTCGGCTACCTGCTCAAGGACCGCCTCACCGACGGCGACCGTTTCGTCGACGCGGCGCGCCGCGTGGCGGCGGGCGAGTCGGCGCTCGACCCGGAGGTCGTCGCGCACCTGCTCGGGCGCCGGCGGGCGACCAGCTCGCCGCTCGACGACCTGACCGAGCGCGAGCGGACCGTGCTGGAGCTGATGGCCGAGGGCCGCTCCAACCAGGCGATCGCGGAGCGGATGTTCCTCTCCGACCGCGCCGTCGAGCGCCACGTGAGCGCGATCTTCTCCAAGCTCGGGCTCGCCGCCACGCCGGAGTCGCACCGGCGCGTCCTCGCGGTCCTCACCTACCTGCGCGCGTAGGCGGACACGACAGAAATCAAGGGTTGACAGACGGCTGTGAGGCGCTACTGTATCGATTAAGTCTAGATCGATTCAGAAGGGAAGACCGACATGATCGACCTCATCTACGGCCCCCGCGCCACCGCCCGTCTCGCCACCTCCGCCCAGCCCGACGCTCCGGTCTGGCGGATCCCGGTGCGCACCCGGACGCCGCTCCTTCGCCGCGCCGCCGACCGCCTCGCCGCGTAATGATGGAGGGGTGGGAGAGCGACCCACCCTCCAGACCGTGGCCGATCATCTGGGCGTCTCGCGCGCCACGGTGTCGAACGCCTACAACCGGCCGGACCAGCTGAGCCCCGCACTGCGCGAGCGCGTGCTCGCGGCGGCGCGGGAGCTCGGCTACTCCGGGCCGGACCCCGCCGCGCGCGGCCTGCGCCTGCGCCGCACCGGCACCGTCGGCGTGCTGCTCGGGGAATCGCTCACCTACGCGTTCTCCGACCCCGCCGCCACGCTGTTCCTCGAAGGCGTCGCGCGCACCGGCGAGCAGGCCGGCACGTCGATGCTGCTGATCCCGTCGCCCGTCGGCGACGACGCGACGTCGGCCGTGCGCAACGCCGCCGTCGACGGCTTCTGCATCTACTGCGTGTCGGACTCGCGCCATCAGCTCAGCGCCGTGATGGAGCGCCGGCTGCCGACCGTCCTGATCGAGGGCGACCCGATCCCCGGCGCCGGGCGCGTCGACATCGACCAGCGCACGGGCGCGCGCGCCGCCGCCGCGCACCTCGCCGAGCTCGGCCACACACGCGTCGGGATCATCGCCGAGCGCCTGCAGACCGATCGCTACCTCGGCTGGGTCAGCGAGGAGCGGCTCGCGGGCGCGACCGAGCCGGTCAGCCGCGGCCGCGTGCTCGGCTACCGCGAGGTCTTCGCCGGCGCGCCGATCTTCGAGGCCCGCGGCAACCGCTTCGAGGCCGGCTACAGAGGCGCCGCCGAGATGCTCGACGCGCATCCGGAGGTGACGGCGATCCTCGCCGAGACCGACATGCTCGCGTTCGGCGCGCAGCGGCTCGCGGGGGAGCGCGGCCTGCGGATCCCCGAGGACCTCTCGCTCGTCGGCTTCGACGACATCCCGCCCGCCGCGCGCAACGCGCCGCCGCTGACGACCGTGCGCCAGCCGCTGGCCCAGAAGGGCGAGGTCGCCTACCAGCTGCTGCAGGAGCTGCTCGCGGGCGAGCCGGCCCGCAACGTGATGCTCCCGGTCGAGCTGATCGTGCGCGAATCGACGGCCGAGCCGCGGGAATAGACGCCGCCGCGCTCGCGTCAAATGTTCATCGGCTCGACAGGCAGAGCCGCGAAGAACATAGGAGGCGTCCCATGAAGAGGACGACACGCCGCACGGCTGCGGCACTTGCACTGACAGTCGCCGGACTCGGCGTCACGGCCGCCGGGGCATCCGCCGGCACGCTCAGCGCGAGCGGCTCGACGGTGACCTACAACGCCAAGGCGGGCGAGACGAACCACGTCACCGTCACGCAGTCGGGCAACTCGATCACGGTCAAGGACGGGGCCGGCGTGACCGCCGGCGCCGGTTGCACCGGCAGTCCGGTGCACTGCGACCTGGCGTCGGTGAGATCGGTGGTGGTGAAGCTCGGCAACAAGGACGACACGCTCGACGCGAGCGACGTGACGGCGGCGATGACCGTCGACGGCGACTCGGGCGACGACGACATCACGACCGGCTCGGGCGCCGACCTGGTCCATGGCAACACCGGCGTGGACCGAATGCACGGCTCGCAGGGCAACGACCACCTGATCGGCGACCCGGGCAACGACCACCTGTTCGGCCAGGACGGGGCCGACACGCTCGAGGGCAACACCGGCGACGACCACATCAACGGCGGCGCCGACAACGACACGCTCGACGGCGGCGACGGCAAGGACACGCTGACCGGCGACGGCGGCAAGGACACGTTCACCGGCAGCGGCGGGTCGGACACGATCGAGGCCAAGGACAGCGTCGGCGGCGAGAAGATCGACTGCGGCTCGACCCTGTTCGACGACGACTTCGCGCGCGTGGACGCGGGCGACATCGTCGCCAACGACTGCGATCGCGTGCAGCGCTAGCGGCACACCCGGCGGCCCGCCCTCCGGCGGGCCGCCGGGCTAGTGTCTGACCTATGGCCGATACCGAGTTCTGGCGCGACCTGAAGCCGATCACGAACGTCTTCAAGGCCGATGCGCTGCCCGAGGTCTTCATCGCCGGCGCCGCCACCGACGACGAGCGCTACTACGTCCCGTTCACCGACACGGTCGGCTCGAGGCCGCTGTGGATCTCGCCGACGCAGAACCGCTGGTGCGACATCCTCTACGCCAAGGGCCCGGGGTTGGTGAACCGCCACTACCACCCGCAGCAGGTCTTCGCGTACACGATCTCCGGCAAGTGGGGCTACCTCGAGCACGACTGGGTCGCCACCGCCGGGGACTTCGTCTACGAGGCACCCGGCGAGGCGCACACGCTCGTCGCGCACGAGCACGACGAGCCGATGAAGGTCTTCTTCAACGTCACCGGCCCGCTGCTGTGGCTCGACGAGAACGGGGACCCGGCAGGGCATTTCGACGTGTTCGACTACATCGAGCTCTGCCGGGCCCACTACGAGCGGGTCGGGATCGGGGCCGCCTACGTCGACGGCCTGTTCCGGTAGCTAGCGCCCTCGGAAGGGCAGGTCCTGCGGCGCGGCCGCGCGCTGCGTCGCGGTGGGGACGGGCGTCACCGTCCAGTCCGGGTGACCGGGCATGGGCGGCGTCTTGGTGCCGTAGATCCAGTCGTTGAGGAACGCGGTCAGGTCCTGACCGGAGACCTTCGAGGCCAGCGCGATGAAGTCGGCCGTGGAGGCGACGCCGTCGCGGTAGCGGGTCACCCACGCGCGCTCGATCCGCTGGAACGTCGCGTCGCCGACCTGCTGGCGCAGCGCGTACAGCACGAGCGCGCCGCCGTAGTACACCTGCCGGCTGAACAGCTGCACCGGGTCGCCGCTGAGCGGCCGGCCGACCGGGCCGTAGGTCGCGCGGTAGCGGTCGCCGAGCGAGTAGACGACCTGCATCAGCTGCTCGAAGTCGGCGATCCCGATGTCCTCCTCGAGCTCGGAGTGCTCGGCCGCGAAGGTCCACTCGTACCACGTTGCGTGGCCCTCGTTGAGCCACACGTCGTCCCACACGCGCGGCGCCACGGAGTCGCCGAACCAGTGGTGGGCGAGCTCGTGCACCATCGTCGGCTCCCACACGCCGCGGCCGCCGAAGCTGCCGTCGAACCAGGGCTTGTCGTAGAGCGTGAGCGTCTGCGTCTCGAGAGCGAACCCGAGCGTCGCGTCGACCACGAGCGAGCCGTAGGAGTCGAATGGGTAGTCGCCGACGCGCGCCTGCAGCCAGTCGAGGTGGTCGAGCTCGGCCGGCAGCTTGTCGGCCAGCAGCGTCGCCAGGCTGGGCGCGATCGCGTCGCGCACGATGATGCCGTCGTGCAAGCCGCGGTTGATCTGCTGGTAGCGGCCGACCGCGAGCTGGACGAGCTCGGTCGCCAGCGGCTGGCGCTGCAGGTAGACGTAGTGCGTGCGCCCGCGCGAGGTCGACTTCGAGAGCAGGACGCCGTTGGCGATCGCCAGCTCGCCCGCCGGGACGTCGAAGCGGAACGTGAAGGAGGCCTTGTCGCTCGGGTGGTCGTTGGACGGCATGAACACGTGCGCGCTGGCGGACTGGCCGGCCGTCGCCGACCCGTCGGGCGTCGTGAAGAACGCGGCCGAGAGCAGGTTGTTCGGATCCGGCGGGATCGGATGCGAGGCGTAGCGGGAGACCTGCACGACGAACGGCAGCCCCTTCAGCAGCGGCAGCCGCGGCGTGATCACGAGCTCGTCGCCGTCGCGCGTGAACTTCGCGGCCAGGCCGTTGACCGAGACGCCGCCGACCGAGTCGCCCGCGAAGTCGAGGTCGAAGCGCGAGAGCGACTGCGTGGCGACGGCCAGGATCGTGGCCGTGCCGTCGATCCCCTGATCCGGCGACGCGGTCGCGTAGCGCAGGTCGAGGTCGTAGTGCTGGACGTCGTAGCCCCCGTTGCCGAGCGTGGGGTACAGGCGGTCGCCGAGGCCTGGCGCACCCGGCGACGGGCGGTCGAATGCGTGTGCTGAAGCCGGCGCGGCGAGCGCGATCAGGGCGGCGACGCAGATGCAGAGCCTTCTCATGCGCGGCACCGTATGCCTTCCTCCGTTTGTCAGCGCAATGTCACTGTCGGTTGCCGGACACTGGCGACTACAGGGCGAGACTAGTACTTGAAGCCCATGGTGCACTCCTTTGCGGGTAGGGGTGAGCAGCACCGAGAAGGCGCTGTTTTGCAGGTTATTTCGCTGCTCGTAGAACCCTTGCAGCGAAGTTGACTGCTTCATCGGTCACCCAGCCCACGGGCTGAATACCTGTAAACGGAATTACCCCGTTCCGGGGAGTACCCCGCGGCCTCGATGCGCGTAGCGCCGCACGCGTCGTCCAAAGCCGAGCTCGGCTTCGAAATCGGCGTCGTCGCCGTGGCGGAAGCCGAGCTCGCCCGCGGTCAGCAGCTCGGCGAACAGCTCGACGACCTCGGCGTCGAGCTGCGTCCCGGCGACGCGCCGCAGCTCGGCGATCGCGTCCTCGGAGGAGACCGGCTTGCGGTAGGAGTCGCGCGCGGTCATCACGTCGTACGTGTCGGCGACGGAGATCAGCCGCGCGGCCTTCGGGATCTCCTCGCCGGCCAGCCCGCGCGGGTAGCCCTTGCCGTCCCAGCGCTCGTGATGGCTGAGGATCACGTCGGCGACCGGCGCGTAGCCGTCGATCCTGCGGACGATCCGGGCGCCATCGGCGGGGTGGCGCTCGACCGCCTTGCGCTGCTCGTCGGTCAGCCGCGAGCTCGCGAGCAGGATCGCGTCCGGGAACGCGAACTTGCCGACGTCGTGCAGCAGCCCGGCGGTGTGCACGAGCTCCTGCTCGGCGTCGGGCCAGCCGAGGCCGGCGGCCATCGCGCGGGCGTAGCGCGCGACGGCGGCCGAGTGGCGCGCGGTCATCCGGTCGCGCAGCGCGAGCGTCTCGATCATCGACGTCAGCAGGCCGATCTGCATCGCGGCGAGCCGCTCGGCGCGCTCGCGCGAGAGCAGCAGCTGCGTCAGCAGGTACTGGAAGACGACCAGCACGACGACCATCAGCGCCATCGCCGGCACGCCGGTGCGCACGTAGACGGCGGCGACCAGCGCGCACAGCAGCGCGCTGATCAGCTCGCTCGGCAGCACCGGGACGAAGATCGCGCGGAACTCGTGGGCGAGCGAGACGCGCTCGTGGAAGCAGTGGTCGCCCGCGATCATCAGGAAGTCGAGCAGGATGGTCACCATGAAGACGGCGAGCACGAGCAGCGGGAAGCCGGCGCCGTCGCGGGCGATGTCGAACGCGTCGACCGCCCAGATCGTCAGCAGCCCGCCGACGAGCGGGAACGTCGCGAACGTGGCGAGGTTCGTGATCAGGCGCGGGAGCGGGTTGCGCGCCCGTATGTGATCGGCCAGGACCGAGGCCACGCCGATCGCCACCGCCGGCGCCGGGCCGAGCAGCGTCATCGCCAGCACAAGGGCCAGGAACGAGCCGGAGATGCGCTGGCTCTCGTGCCGTACGGCGAACAGGTCACTGCCGAGCGCGAGCGCGGCGAGGATCGCCACGAGACCCGCCGGCCGCCAGTCCGCCTGCGTCGAGCTGAGCGCCGCGACGGCCACCGCCGTCGTCAGCAGCGCGCCCTCCGCGACGATCAGCGCTGTTGACCGTCTCGACATCGAAGCACGCATTTTGCACCTGTTCGCAAATGTCCTTCACGGCGTCATCGCAGTTCGGCGGGAAGGAGGTCGGCCCGGCCGACCCTGACGCGCTGCCCACGGCCGGCACGAATCCGCGCCGTGCCGGCGGCCGACGTCAGCGCCCAGCGCGTGCCCGCGCGCACGACCGCGCCCGCCACCGGGCCGTCGGGACCGGTGGCGCGGATGCGCAGGACGCCGCCCTCGCGGGTCGCGCGGACGCGCAGCGCGGGGCGCCGCGCGGCGGGGCGGAAATGCAGCAGCACGTTCTGCTGGAAGCTCGGCGGCCGTCCGAGCGGGTCGGCGGGCGTGACGATCCAGTGCAGCACGCCGTCCGGCCGGTCGCTGACGAGCAGCCCCTCGGACTCGCCGCTCAGTGCGCGCGTCAGCTCCAGCCGCCGTGCGCCGCTCCGCGTGTCGACCGACCAGACGTCGAACGTCCCACCGGACTGCCCCGCGAGCAGCAGCTTCTCGCCGTAGAAGGCGGCACCGGTGACGCCGGTCGGGGGCACGGCGCCCGGCAGCCGCTTGACCGCGCGCAGCGGCCCGGCGCCGGGGCGGATCGCGTCGGCGCGGTACGCGAGCAGGTCGGCGCCCGACGACGTCCACACGAGCCGCCCGTCGGGAGAGACCTCGCACCACATCGCCTTGGCGATCTCGTCCGACGCCAGATCGACCTTGTAGCGCCAGCGCAGCGTCCTCGGGTCGGCGAGGCCGATCGCCCCTCGTCCGCAGGTGTTGCCGCCGTTCGGCGCGCCGGGCGTGTAGCACTCGAGCGGGAGCAGCAGGCGCCCGCCCTCGCGCCGGTCCCAGGAGATGTCGCCGATGTGGTTGAACGGCTCCGTCGGCGGGATCTCGGGGTCGACGGTCCGCGCGCCGCGATGCAGCGCGTTGACGATCCCGTCGAAGTACAGCGCCCCGAGCGGGTCGGCGGTGACGCCCTGGTAGTAGACGATCGGGATCGGCGTCTCGCCGGCGGCGTGCCAGAGCATGGTCAGAGCTGCTCTCGCTCGAGCGCCCACCACAGCTCGACCAGCACGCGGGGGTCGCGCAGGCTGACGCCGGTGGTCTCCTCGAAGCGCCGCAGGCGGTGGCGCAGCGTGTTCGAGTGCACGTGCAGGGCGCGCGCCGTGTCCTCGATCCGCATGCCCTGGTCGAGGTACACGCGCAGCGTCTCTTCGAGGTCGGCGCCCAGACGTCCGAGCGCGTCGAGCGGCGCCAGCAGGCGCTCCGCGAACGCTTCGCCGAGCGCGTCGTCGGACAGGATCGCGGGCCGGATCGAGAGGTCGGCGAGCGAGAACACGCCCTCCATCCCGAACGCGAGCGCCGTCTGCAGCGCGCGGCTGGCATGCGCGAACGCGACCGGCAGCGCCTCCAGCCGCGCCGGCGCGGCGACGCCGGCGGTGAGGCCCGGCCGGGCCTCCGGCGCCTGCGTCGCGATGCCCGCGACGTCGTGGTCGAGCGCGATCTGCAGGCTGCCGCGCGCGAGCGGGCCGCGGGCGCGGAAGGCGACGTGCTCGCGGTCGCAGTCGAGCCCGAACGTCGCGCTCTCGCGCCGCAGCTCGGCCGGGTCCAGCGTCCCGGTCAGGACGGCGAGCACGAACGCGTCGCGGCGCTGCTGCTCCTCGCGGGCATGCTCGAGCTCGACCGCGTTGTGCGCGGCGCCGACGACGTCCATCACGGCGTCGGCCCACAGCCACAGCGTCTCGCTGAACGCGAGCACGGTGCCGACGTCGGCGCCGCGGGCGCGCGCGAGGTCGCCGAAGCGCGTCCACACGGCGCTGATCGAGATCCGGTACGCGTGCAGGACCGCGTCGACGCTGAGTCCCTGCTCGGCGCGCTCGCGCCCGACCGCGGCGGCGCGCTCGAGCTCCTCCTCGGTCGGCTCGCGCAGCTCCCGCAGGGCCGCGAGCGCGCGGCTCACGTTCCCGCGCACGGCGCCCGCCAGGCGCTCTTGCGGAAGGCGCCGGAAGTCCGGGATCTCGGCCCGGATTCGCTCCCCGATGCCCGCGACGACCGCGTCGAGCTCGGCCTCGATCTCCTCGACCAGGCTCGCGACGATCGCGGTGGCCGGGGGCGCGGCCATGCGCCCGAGACTATCTACGCGGCGGCGCGGGCGGGCGTCAGGAACGCGGAGACGGCGACGAGCGCGAACGCGGCGAGCTGGACGACGAGCAGCACGCCGCCCGCCAGCGCGTCGCCGAAGACGACGATGCCGCCGCAGATCACGGTCACGTTGGCGGCCGTCGAGGTGCACGCGATGACCGGCACGGCCTCGCCCTCCTGGAAGCCGCGCGCGCTGGCGAGGAACGCGAGCACGGACGCGAGCGCCGCGACCGGCAGCCACGGGGACACGATCCCGCCCGTCGTGAGCGCCTTGACGGAGACGTCGGAGACGCCGAACAGCACGCCGGCGGCCGCGCCGAGCACGGCGCCGTGGTGGTGGGCGGGCGTCCCGAGCCGCGGCGCGGCGATCAGCAGCGTGCCGAGCGCGAGCGTGCCGGCCTCGAACGCGATCAGCGCGGGCACGGCGAAGGCGGAGTGCGTGCTCGTGCGCGGCAGCGTCAGCACCAGCAGAACGAGGCCGGCGGTCGTCAGGCACGCGCCCGCCCACTGGCGCGGACCGACCTTGCAGCCGAACAGGCGGTCGCCGAGCACGGCGAGCATCACGACCCCGGTGGCGAGCGAGACCTGCACGACCGACAGCGGCGCGAGCGCGAGCGCCGCGACGTGCAGCACGAACGCGATCACGGCGATCCCCATGCCGAGCGCGAACCAGCGCGAGCCCATCAGCGACCGCGCGCTGGCCAGCGGGTGGCGCAGGTCGATCAGCGGCACGGCGGAAGCGCCGCGGTGCTTGCACAGGAATGCCAACTGCGTGACTGCGGCGCACGCGAGCGCCAGACCGATCCCCAAGTTCATCGTCTCTAAGCGTCCCTTACCCGCGGGCCCGCGTCATCGGCCCGCGGTCCAACAGTCGGAGGGGCCGGTTGTCGGTTCCGACAACGGCGCCTAGGGCGCCGGCAGGCTCAGCACCGCGCCGCCGACCGTGGCCGTCGCGGTCGGGGTCGCCTGCGTCCAGCTGACGCTGACGGTCGTCGCGCCGACGGTCAGCGTGCCGCTGACGGCGCCGGTGGCGTAGTGGAACGTCCCGCTGCCGGCGACCGGGTCGGGGCCGGCGAAGCGCACGCCGTGCAGCGTGATGCGGTCGCCCTTGACCGTGAAGGTGCCGCCGCGCAGGCCGTGGCGGTCGTCGCTGTAGAAGCTGCGGATGGCGGCGTCGGCGAGCGCGTTGGCGGCGATCGTCGCGGCGCGCCGGGCGGGCTCGCCCGGATCGGGGCCGGAGACGAGCGTCGCGGGCGCGGCGAGGTAGTCGGGCGTGTGCAGCGCGGGGATGCGGTCGGCGCAGCTCGTGTCGAGCGCTGCGCCCGGCGCGCGCGTGAAGGCGCGGATGATCGTCCGGCCGCAGGTGGCGCCGTCGACGAGGTACGTGTCACCCTCGCTCGTCACGTGCACGGTGTTGCGCAGCTTGACGACGCGCACGTTCGTCCCCAGCCGCGGCCCGAACACCTGGGCGTCGGAGAACGGCGTCAGCGAGTCGAGGTCGCCGCCGAGCACCAGGACCGGGACGGTAACCTTGGTGTCCGGCAGCGGCGGCGCGCGATGCGCGGGCCGCGGCCAGTCGAGGCAGACGTCGTACGGCTGCGAGTAGCCGCTGATCGTCAGCCACTGGGCGGGCGAGAACGGCCGGAAGGCGTCGGGCGCGGCGCGCAGGCTCGCGGCGAGCTGGGTGCGGCGCGCGCGCGGCGAGGCCGCGAGCGAGAACAGCTGCGGGTAGTCGGCGCACGAGACCGCCATGTAGAGGCCGTCGGAGAAGTAGCCGGCCGGGTTGGGGCTGTGGTCCCAGTCGTGCGACTGCTCGGCCAGCCGCCGCAGCGGCACCGCGTCGCCGGCCAACGCGGCGCGCACCGACGCGTCGAGCTCGCGCAGGATCACCGGGTCGCTGCCGGAGTCCTGGACCATGTCCGCGAGCGTGCGCGCGGTGATGCCGCTCGGCGGCGCCGCGAGCAGCTGCGCGAGGCGCGCGACCGAGCCGGGCGAGACGATCTCCAGCGCGTTACGCGCGGCCGCGCCGGACGACGCGTACCACGGGTCGAGGTCGCGCACGGGATAGGCGGAGTCGAGCACGACCGAGTGCAGAAGACCGGCGTGACGGGCCATGAAGGACTGCGCGAAGAACGTGCCGTAGGAGTCGCCGTAGAGGTCGACCGTGCCGAGCTTGAGCGCGCGGATCACGGCGGCGACGTCGGCCGCCGCGATGCGGGTCGAGAACAGGTCGGTCGCGTGCGCGCCGAAGCGGCGGTCGATCCGCGTCGCGCAGCCGCCCACGCGCTCCGCGAACGCGCTGCCCGAGGTGCGGCCCGTGAACGCCTGCAGCGCCCTGCAGTCGATCAGCGCCGAGCGGCCGGTGCCGCGCTGGTCGACGAGCAGCAGGTCGCGCTCCTTCAAGAGCGGCTGGTAGATGCCGCGGTACTCGACCTTGCTGCCGATGCTCGGATAGCCGGGGCCGCCTTCGATCGCGACGATCGCCGGACCGCTCGGGTGAGCGGCCCGGTAGAGCTTGAAGCCGATCGCGAGCGTGCGGCCGTGCGGCTTCGACGGGTCCAGCGGGCGCTCGAGGGTGCCGCACTCCGCGCCCCCGCAGCGGTGCAGGGCGACCTTGCCCTGCGCCGGCGCCGCGAGCGCGAGGAAGGCGGCGGCGACGAGCGCCCCGCGGATCACTGCAGCGCCATGTTCGGCTCGCCGAGCGAGTTCAGCCCGTTGGCGCTGCGGGTGCAGGTCCCGCCTCTGACCGCGCCGCCGTTGTAGGCCTGGCGGAAGCAGTTGCGCAGCGCGAGCTGGCCCCAGTAGTTCGGGTGCGCGTCCTCCTGCAGCTGATACGGGCCGAACAGCGTCGAGGTGGTGCGGATCTGCGAGACCCATTCGGAGTTGTCGACGGCGCCGGGGCTGCGCCAGGTCGCGATCCCGCGCTCCTCGAGCAGCCCGACCGTGTTCTCGCACAGCCGCCGGCCGTTGAGCGCGGCGCTCGTGTCGAGCAGCTTGACGTTGGTCAGGCCGGTCTGGGCGACGGCGTTGCGGGTGGTGTTGTTGAGCGTCGTCACGACCGTGTCGTTGGCCCAGTCGGCGTCCTTGTTCCAGACGCCGCAGCCGCCCGTGCTCTGGCGCGTGTAGCCGGTCTCGCCGTAGCGGAAGCCGGCGCCCCTGGGGATCGGGCTCGAGTACAGCTGCGCGACGATCGTGTACTGGCTCGCGTCGTAGCCGGCCTGCGTCATCGCCTGCGCGACGCGCAGGTAGGCCGCCTTCACGCGCGCGGTCTCGTTGGCGATGTTCGCCGCCGTGAACATGGCCTTGATGCTGGAGTCGTCGTTGCAGTAGTTCTTCCACCACGACGGCGACGTCAGCCAGTCGACCACGCACGACTGCACGATGTCGGCGAAGCCGTAGTCGTTGGCGCCGATCAGCACCACGACCGCCTTCACTGGGTGTGTCGCCGCGTACTCCTGCAGCATCAGCGCCTGGCCCTTGTTGGTGCCGTCGTTGTAGAAGTCGATGCCGGGCTTGAAGTTGCCGTCGCTCGTGTGCGTCGTCGTCTGCGCGCCCGAGCACGCCAGGTTCAGCGCGGTGACGCCGATGTAGACCTCGGCCGACAGCGAGCGGTGACAGCCCGCGATCGAGTCGTTGTAGCCGCCCGCGTCGACGCGCGACGGCGAGCCGTTCGTGTTGCCCGCCCAGCGGCCGGCCTCACCCGAGATCGCCGAGTCGCCGAGCGCGACCACCTGCGCTCGCGCCGTCGCCGGCGCGCACGCCAGCACGACCGTCGCCACCAGCAGCACCTTGCGGACGCTCATCCCTCTCCTCCTGACTGTCGCCGCGGCAACTATCCCAGCTTGCGAACATCCGGGGGAATGGTTGAACTGGATCCTGCGCAGGCGGGCTTCGACGCGGCGCGGCTGGAGCGGATCGACCGGTTGATCGGCGGCTATGTCGACGCCGGGAAGCTGGCCGGCGCGCACTTCGTGCTCGCGCGCGACGGACAGGTCGTGCACGCCGTGCGAGCGGGGCTGCGCGACATCGAGGCCGGGCTGCCGGTCGCCGACGACACCGTCTGGCGCATCTACTCGATGACCAAGCCGATCACGTCGGTCGCGGCGATGATGCTCTACGAGGAGGGCGCGTTCGAGCTGCGCGATCCGGTGGCGCGCTTCATCCCCGCGTTCGCGGACGCGCGCGTGTTCGCCGGCGGCAGCGACCTCAAGCCGCTGACGGCGCCGCTCGCCGAGCCGGTGCGGATCTGGCACCTGCTCACGCACACGTCCGGGCTCACGTACGGCTTCCATCACGCGACGCCGGTCGACGCCATCTACCGCCGCGCCGGGCACGACGGGACCACGCCGCCGGGGCTCGACCTCGCCGGCTGCTGCGAGCAGTGGGCGGGCATGCCGCTGCTGTTCCAGCCCGGGACCGAGTGGAACTACGGCGTCTCGACCGACGTGCTCGGGCGCGTGATCGAGGTCATCTCCGGCCAGCCGCTGGACGTCTTCCTGCGCGAGCGCATCTTCGAGCCGCTGGGGATGCGCGACACCGCGTTCACCGCCCCGGCGGATCGCGTCGCCGCGCTGTACGGCCCGGGCCTCGTGCGCAACGACGCGATGGGCGAGCGGATCCTCGCGGCGCCGGACTGCCTCTCGGGCGGCGGCGGGCTCGCGTCGACGGCGGCCGACTACCAGCGCTTCGCGACGCTGCTGGTCAACGAGGGCGAGCTCGACGGCGTGCGCCTGCTCGGCAGCCGCACGCTGCGCTACATGGCCACCAACCAGCTGCCCGGCAACGTCGACATGCAGGCGTTCGGGCGGCCGCTGTTCTCGGAGTCCTCCTACGAGGGCGTCGGGTTCGGGCTCGGGTTCTCGGTCCTGCTCGACCCGGTCGCCTACCGGGTGCTCTCGTCCGCGGGCGAGATCGCCTGGGGCGGGGCGGCGAGCACGGCATTCTGGGTCGACCGCAAGGAAGGGATCACCGCGATGTTCTTCACGCAGCTGCTTCCGTCGAGCACGTACCCGATACGCACGCAGCTCCGCCAGCTCGCCTACCAGGCGCTGGCATGAAGGCGATCCTCTACGGCACGCCCGGCTCGCACCCGAGCATGACGGCGGAGCTGATGCTGCGCCACAAGGGCGTCGAGTACAAGCGGCGCGACCTGCCGAACATGACGCACAAGCCGCTGCTGCGGGCGATGGGCTTCGACGTCCGGACCGTTCCGGTGATGACGCTCGACGGCCGGCGCGTGACGACGACGCGGCGGATCGCGCGGGCGCTGGAGGCCGCGGTGCCGGAGCCGCCGATCCTGCCCGTCGACGAGGCGCTGGAGGCGTGGGCGGACGACGACCTTCAGGAGTGCGTCCGCGCGCTCGGCCGCTGGGCCGCGGTCCGCGATCGCGCCTCCATGGCCACGTTCCTCGAGCGGCCCGTGATGGGCATGCCGGTGGGCATGGTGAAGGCGACGCTGCCCGTCGTCGGGCGGCTGACGGCGATGCAGATGAAGGTGCCCGACGAGGTCGCGCGCGCGGCGGCCGCGGCGCTGCCCGGCCACCTCGACCGCGTCGACGCCCTGCTCGCCGCCGGGACGATCGGCGGCGCCCGGCTGAACGCGCTCGACTTCCAGATCGCGCCGTCGATCCGGCTGGCGATGGCGTTCGACCAGCTGCGCGACGCGATCGCCGCACGTCCGGCGGGAGGGCACGCGGTGCGCGTCTGCCCGGACGGCGCGGGGCGGTTCGGGCCGGTGCTGCCCGAGGAGTGGGTGCGCTGATGCCGAACTTCTACGACCCCGAGTGGGACGCCGAGCGCGACGCGGCCCCGTTCCAGTGGACCCGCGCGCGGCTGGGCCGCCAGGCGGGCGCGCGCGACCTCGGCGCGTCGCTGTTCGAGGTGCCGCCCGGCGCCGCGACGTTCCCGCTGCACGCGCACTTCGCCAACGAGGAGCTGCTGTTCGTCGTCGCCGGGCGCCCGACGCTGACCACGCCCGACGGCGAGCGCGAGCTCGCGCCCGGCGAGGTCGTGGCGTTCCCCGCCGGCCGCGAGGGAGCGCACCGGCTCGACAACCGCTCCGCCGAGCCGGTCCGCGTCCTGCTCGTGAGCACGATGCGCGCGCCCGAGATCAACCTGATGCTGGAGACGAACGAGCTCTGGGTGCGCGACTACGTGCCGGGGACCGACCCGCCGGAGGGCGCGCTCGACGAGTCGATGTCCATCCGCGACACGAGCCCGTCGACCTAGAGGTCGCGCAGCGTGCGGTCGTCGTCCGTGACCCGCAGGTTGCGCACCGGCGTGAGATAGAGCCGCGTCACGAACGGGACCTCGCGCCTGACGTCGTCGCGGACGCGCTTGAGCGTCGCCTCGACGTCGGAGCAGTCCACAACTACGTCGGCGGCGACCATCGCCTCGCGCGGGCCGAGGTAGACGGACTCCATCCGCACCACCTCGGCGATGCCCGGCTCGCGCAGCAGCCGCTCGCGCAGCCGGTCGGCGAGCCGCGGCGCGACCGCCTGGTTGGACAGCAGCGCGCGGTTGCGGCCCGACAGGCGCCAGGCCACGAACGCCAGCAGGCCGCCGATCGTGATCGAGGCGACGGCGTCCGGCCACTCCCACCCGGTCACGCGGTGCAGGACGAGCGCGATCAGCGCGAGCGCCGCGCCCAGCACGTCGATGGTGTCCTCGAAGTAGATCGTCGTGACGGTCGGGTCCGGGCTCTCGCGCAGCAGCCCGCGCACCGTCGTGCCGGTGCGGTCGGCCTGCCGGCGCAGCGTCCGGACCGCGACGGCGCGGCTGGAGCCGTCGAGCACGAGCGCGATCACCAGCACGGCCACGCCGACCCAGAACGCCTCGAGCGCCGGCGGGTCGATCAGCGCCTTGATGCCCTCCCAGATCGACACCACGCCGCCGACGACGAACATGCCGACGGCGGCGAGCAGCGCCCAGTAGTAGCGCTCCGGCCCGTAGCCGAGCGGGTGCGTCGGGTCGGCCGGCTTGCCGCTGCGGCGGACCGCGATCCACAGCAGCACCTCGTTGCCGGCGTCGGCGACCGTGTGCAGCGTCTCGGCGAACAACGCCGCGGAGCCCGTCAGCGCCGCCGCGACCCCCTTGGCCACGGCGATGGTGAGGTTCGCCGCCAGGGCGGCGAGCACGCTCAGGAGGCTGTCATCCGACACGCGCGACGCATCATGACCGTCTGAGCTCGTAGGCGAGGATCACGGCCTGGACGCGATCGCGCAGGCCGAGCTTGGAGAGCACGTTGGACACGTGCGTCTTGACGGTCGGCTCGGCGACCACGAGCGCGGTCGCGATCTCGGCGTTGGAGAGCCCCGCGGCGATCAGGTCGAAGACCTCGCGCTCGCGGTCGGTCAATGACGAGAGGCGGTCCGGCGCGACCGCCGCGGGCAGCCGGTGCGCGACCTGGTCGAGCAGCCGGCGCGTGACGGCCGGCGCGAGCACGGCGTCGCCCGCCGCCACGGCCTTGACGGCGGCGACGAGCTCCTGCGCGGGCGCGTCCTTGGTGAGGAAGCCGCTGGCGCCGGCGCGCAGCGCCTCGACGATGTACTCGTCGAGCCCGAACGTGGTGAGCACGAGCACGCGGTTGCGCGGGAGCCGGCGCGTCGCCTCCAGCCCGTCGACGCCGGGCATGCGGATGTCCATCAGGATCACGTCGGGCTTGAGCGCCTCGGCGGCGCGGATGGCCGCCTCGCCGTCGGCGGCCTCGCCGACCACCTTGATCGCGCCGGTCGCCTCGAGCACGGTCTTGAAGCCCGCGCGCATGAGCGGCTGGTCGTCGGCGACGAGGACGCGGATCACGGGACGTATGGGAGCGTCGCACGGACGACGAACCCGCGCTCGCCGGGTCCCGCCGCGAGCGTCCCGCCGAACAGCTCCGCGCGCTCGCGCATGCCGATCAGGCCGTGGCCTTGGCGCCCGGCGGGCGACGGGTCTCCCTGGTCGGCGATCGTGAGCTCCAGCGCGTCGCCGTAGTGCACGGTGACCGCCGCGGCGGCGCCGCCGGCGTGGCGGACGACGTTCGTCACGGCCTCCTGCACGATCCGGTACGCCGACGCGTCGAGCGCGGGAGCGAGCGCCCGCGGCGCGCCTTCGACGGTGAGCGTGATCGGCACGCCCGCGGCGCGCGCGCCGTCGACGACGTCGCCGAGCGAGGACAGGCCCGGCGTCGGCTGCAGCGACGGCTCGTCACGCAGCGCGCGCAGCGTGCGGTGCATCTCGGCCATCGTGCGGCGCCCGAGGTCGGCGATCGCGTCGACCGCTTCGCGCGTCTGCGGCTCTTCGCTCGTCGCCGCGACCGCCTGCGCCTGCACGACCATCAGCGACACGTCGTGGCCGACGGCGTCGTGCAGCTCGCGCGCGATCCGCAGCCGCTCCTCGGTCGCCGCGCGCTCGGCCAGCAGCGCCCGCTCCCGCTTCGCGCCCGCGCGACGGCCGGCGACGGCGACGCCCGCGGCGATCACGGCGGCGGCGAGGACGGCCGTGGTCACGCCGTCCGAGGCCCGCGACTCGCCCCAGGCGTAGGACCACGTCACCGACGCCGCCACGACCGCCGCCCCCGCGACGATCGCGGTGCGCAGGCTCCGGTTTGAGGCGACGCCGTAGAGCGGGATCAGCGCGAGCAGCACGAACGGCGTCGAGACCGGGATCGCCGCCCCCGCGACGAGGATCGCCGCGAGGATGGGGACGGAGTGTCGTCGAAGCACGAAATCGCGCATCGCGGGCTGATTGTCCGGGACGAACGTCAACTGCAGCAGGTAACGGGGGTGGTCTCCCAGAACCGATCACCGGGTTCGCCTCGGCGATCACGATCGCTCACGATCGATAGACAGGTTGCCTGCGCGCGTCGAGTTTGTGCCCTATACGGTGCTTAACTCGACGCGGCGGCTCGAAACGAGTGATCGTTTCGAAGGTCCCCATCCCCTTACCAGCGCAGTTGACGTTCAGATCTCCTGCACGCGAGTCCGCCACAGCCCCGCGCCCAGGCCGGCGCAGGCCCAGGCCAGCAGGATCGCCACGGCGCCGCCTAGCGCCAGCGGAGCGACGAGCCCGTCGGCGCCGCCGAAGCGGGAGACCGCGACCGCCGGGATCGCCCAGCGCGCGTCGCCGAGGATGTCGAGCTGCGCGAGCAGCGGCGCGACGCCGAGCTGGAACGCGAGCGCGATCCCCATCACCGGCCCGCGCGAGCCGGTCAGCGCGGCCAGGCCGACGCAGACCGCCGACGCCAGCGCGCCCGTCACGAGCACCTGGGTCGCGCCGGTCGCCATCCCGCCCGGCGTCGGGGCGGCGCCGTCGCTCGGCAGCGCGAAGGCGAGCACCGCGGAGGCGACGACCGCGACGAGCAGGGTGCCGAGCACCAGGATCCACGCGGCGGGCACGCGCGAGAAGAACAGCGCCGTGCGCGAGCGGCCGGTCGCGGCGAGGTCGCGGAAGACGCCCGCCTCGATGTCGGCGCCGCCCGCCGTGGAGCCGATGATCACGCCGGCGACGGACGCCAGCAGCGACAGGATCCCCATCGCGTCGGAGAAGCCGCTCGCGCCGCCGATCGGGCCGCGCGCGGCGCCGACGCCGAAGTAGAGCGCCACGGCGGCGAACACGAGGCCCGCGACGACCGCGACCATGCCGGTGCGGCGGCGCAGCTTCAACAGGTCGGCTTCGATCAGGCGCACGTGGGGCATCACGCGTTCTCCAGGCGGGTCGTCACGGACAGGAACTCCTCTTCCAGCGAGCGCACCACCGGCGTCACGCTCTCCACCTCGATGCCGCCCGCGAGCAGCTGCCGCAGCAGCGCGGTGACGACGACGCGGTCGTCCGGCGCGCCCGGCGCGATCGCCACGCGGATGCCGCCGTCGTGCTCGACCGCGCGCGTCACCAGCGGCACGCCGGCGAGCAGGCCGGCCGCCTGCACGGGCGGGTCGGCGACGATCTCGATCGCGCGCTCGCCGCCCTGGGTGAGCTCGGCGATCGTGCCCTGCGCGACGACGCGGCCGTCGTCGACGATCGCGGCGAGGTCGCAGGTCTTCTCGACCTCGTCGAGCAGGTGCGAGGACAGCAGCACCGTCCGGCCCTCGTCGACGAGCGAACGCACCAGCCCGCGGAACTCGAGGATGCCGGCGGGGTCGAGCCCGTTGACCGGCTCGTCGAGGATCAGCAGCTCGGGGTCGCACAGCAGGCAGCGCGCGACGCCGAGCCGCTGGCGCATGCCGAGCGAGTACGTCTTCACGCGATCGTCCGCGCGCGCCGCCAGCCCGACGCGCGCCAGCGCGCCGTCGACCCGCGCATGCGCGTCGCGCGAGCGCGCCGCGGCGTGCACGTGCAGGTTCTCGCGCCCGGTCAGGTGCGGGTGGAAGCGCGGCTCCTCGACGATCGCGCCGACGCGGGCGAGCGCCTCGGCCCGGCCGCCGGGGAGGTCGTGGCCGAGCAGCTTCATCGTCCCGGAGCTGGGGCGGGCGAGGCCGAGCAGCAGCCGCACCAGCGTGGTCTTGCCGGCGCCGTTGCGGCCGAGGAAGCCGAACGCGCAGCCGCGCGGCACCGCGAGGTCGATCGACTCCAGCGCGGCCCGGCCGCCGAAGCGCTTGCCGAGGCCGTGGGTCTCGATGGCGAGGGAGCTCATGCCTCCAGCATCGGGCCGTGCGGGCGAGCGCACATCGGCCCTCAGGACCGACTCGCCCGCCCGTCTCATCCGAATGGATGAGGCGCGCTAGCCGAAGGTGAACGCGTAGCCCGCGACGCCGGGGGAGGGCGTGAGCGTGAGCGTGTGCGTCTCGAGCTTGGGCGCCGAGAACAGGTGGTAGAGCTTCTGCGAGGTGACGTCGACGGTCTTGGTCGTCCTGCCGTCGATGGCGACCTTGACGGTGCCGTCGCCGCCCTTCGGCGGGCCGAGCACGAGATAGACGTCCTTGCCCGCGACGCGGCCCGTCAAGGTCGCGCCGATGCCCGCGGTGGCGGACTCGTCGGTCAGCTTCCAGGTACCGCCGAAGGAGAAGCTGCTGAGCGGGATCTGGCCCTTGTAGGGCTCGTACGTCGACGTGCCAGGCCGCGACTTCTGCGGCACGAAGCGCTGGGCGCGCGCGAGGCCGAGGTAGGTCTCGGGCGTCGCCTGCTGCGCCGGGTCGTAGGTGCGATCCGGCCTGGCGTCGCCGCCGAGCGACTCCGCGCCGGCCTCCTGCAGCAGCGACCGGATCGCCGCCTCGGTCTTGTCGTACTCGCCCTCGCCGAAGCTGACGTGGCGGACGTGGCCCTTGGCGTCGATCAGGTACTCGGCCGGCCAGTACTGGTTGCTCCACGCGCTCCAGGTCGCCATCGCGTTGTCCTGCGCCACCGGGTACGCGATCCCGTCCTGCTTGATCGCGCGCTCGACGTTGGACGTGTCCTTCTCGAACGAGAACTCCGGCGAGTGCACGCCGACGATCGTCAGCCCGTCCTTGCGGTAGGTCCGGTCCCACGCCGTCAGATGCGGCAGCGTGCGGATGCAGTTGATGCAGGTGTAGGTCCAGAAGTCGATCAGCACGACGTGCCCGCGCAGCCCCGCCAGCGTCAGCGGCCTGCTGTTGAGCCAGTGCGTGATGCCGGCGAACTCCGGCGCCGGGCCGTAGTCGGGCAGGCCGGAGCTCTTCTTGCTCACGGTCGCGGCATGCGCGAAGCGCGACTCGGGCCGCAGCTTCGTCAGCCGCTCCGCGACGGCGTTGGAGTCCTCGAGCGACTGCGTCGGGTTGACGACGGCGGCGGGAAGGTGGTTGGCGATCGCCGACTGGAAGCGCACGTCGAGCTGGAACGCCATCGCCACCGCGGTCAGCACCATCACGCCGCCGAGCGCGCGCTGCAGGCCCGGCCCCCGGCCCGCCTTGCGCACGCGGTCGAAGACCGCGCGGCCGGCAAGCGCGAGCACGAGCAGCACGACGGCCGAGCCCGCCGCGTAGGCGAGGCCGACCGGCACCGTGCGCCCGGACGCGGCGCCGACGGAGACGACCGCGGCGAGGATCGGGCCGGCGCACGGCGCGTAGACGAAGCCGAGCGCGGCGCCGACCGCGATGCCCGACCAGAAGCCGCGGCCCACGGAGTGCGGGCCGAAGCGCGCGAGCCGGCTCAGCGGCGCTTCCAGGCGCGCGGCGATCGCCGGCATCGCGATCGCCAGCCCGAACGCGAACAGGACCACGATGGCGACGTCACGCGTCGCCGAGTCGCCCAGCCCGACGCCGTCGACGACGGTCGCGAGCCCGACGATCGTGACCGTGAAGGTGACCGCGAGCCCGAGCACGACCCCGATCGGGCGGCGGCGCCCGCCGGTCGCGCCGGCGCTCAGCAGCGCGGGCAGGACGGGCAGGACGCACGGGCTCAGCGCGGTGCCGGCTCCGGCGACGAACGCGAATGCGACCAGAAGGGCGATAGCCGATCGTACGCACCGGCAGGGTCCAGCGATCAACCGTCTTATGCTGAATTTCGATGCCGTTCATGATTGAGATCTGGTCCGACGTCGTGTGCCCGTGGTGCTACATCGGCAAGCGGCGCTTCGAGAGCGCGCTGGAGCGCTTCGACCACCGCGACGACGTGACGGTCACGTGGCGCTCGTTCGAGCTCGACCCGACCGCCGAGCGCGACCCCCAGGGCACCGCCGCCGAGCGGCTCGCGTCCAAGTACGGGATGTCCGTCGAGGAGGCCGCGGCGCGGCAGGCGCAGGTCGCCGAGCTGGCCGCCGCCGAAGGGCTCGAGTACCACATGGAGCGCACGCGCGGCGGCAACACGTTCGACGCGCACCGGCTGATCCAGCTCGCCTCCGAACGCGGGGTCCAGGACGCCGCGAAGGAGCGGCTGATGCGCGGCTACTTCACCGAGGGCGAGCGGATCGACGATCCCGACGCGCTCGTCCGGCTCGTCGCCGAGGCCGGCGTCGACGCCGGCGAGGCGCGCGCCGTGCTCGCGTCCGACCGCTACGCCGACGCCGTCCGCGAGGACGAGGAGCTCGCCCGCCGGATGGGCATCAACGGCGTGCCGTACTTCGTCCTCGGCCGCCGCTACGGCGTCTCCGGCGCGCAGCCGGCGGAGCTCCTGCTGCAGGCGCTCGATCAGTCCTGGGCGGAGCTGAGCGCCGCGGCGTAGGCGCGGCGGCCGGTCGTCACCGCAGCTTCACGTCCCCTTCGCCTGCGCGAGCGCCTTCGGCAGGTCCTCGGCGGGCTGCGCCTTCGGCGTCTCGATCGTGAAGCTCGCGCCGCGCACGGTGAGGGTGACCGGCTTGGTCAGCGTGCTCTTGCCGACCTCGATCGCGTCGACGTCGGCGATCGGGACCTCGCTGATCAGCTCCTGCGCCTTGACGGTCATCGCGCCGCCGGCCTTGAAGATCAGCATCCGGCTCGGCGTGATCACGAGCACCATCTTCTTCTCGAGCTTGACGTCGACCGCGCCGGCGGCCTCCGCCGCCGCGCCGTGCGCCTTCTCGTGCTCCGAGCGCGCGCTCGCGGCCGTCGCGTCGCCGGCCACCGCGCTCGCGAACATCGCTCCGCTGGCGCCCTTGCCCTGCCCGAAGACGACGGCCAGCGGCTCCTCGCCGGCGTGCAGATGCGGCTGGATGCTCTTGCGCATGCTCTTGTCGAACACGTCCGATCTCCTTTTCGCGAGTCGGAGCGAACGTACACGCCTGGCGCGCGAACGCGACGGGCCGTTAGGCTCGGCCACGTGAAGCGACGGATCCTGCTCGCCGCGGCGCTGCTGGCGCTCGCCGCCGCCCCCTCCGCCCACGCCGCGAGCTGGAAGCAGCTCACGTCCAGCGGCGGCGCGAACATCGACCAGGTCGGCCTGCTGCGCACGAGCGATGGCGCGCTGCACGTGGCCTGGCACCGGCAGACGGGGCCGAACACGTTCGACCTGGTGCACACGACGATCGCGGCCGACGGCAAGGTCGGCGCGACGGTGCCGATCCAGTCGGGCTGGGCCGTGATCGAGAACGCGGCGCTGACGACGGCACCCGGCGGCGCGATCCGCGCGTTCTGGGGCGGGATCCGGACGACCGACCCGAGCGAGACCAACACCGACATGAACACGGCGCTGTCGACCGACGGCGGCGCGAGCTGGGCGCTCCAGCCCGGCTCGGTCGTGCCGGCCGGCGGCCAGTCCTACGGCAGCCCGGTCAGCGCGACGACGCGCGCCGACGGCACGCCCGTGATCGCGTGGGCGGGCACGCTCGGCACGTGGACGCACGCCGGCCTGACGCCGGACGTCCCGAACTTCGACCATCAGGCCGGGCTCGGCAATTACGGCTACGACCCGGGCATCGCGAGCGACGGGAGCAGGACGGTGATGGCCTGGTACTCCAACGCCACCGGCCACCTCGGCCCGTTCGCCCAGGACGTCAACGCCGACGGCTCGCCGGTGGGGACGCCGCAGAACATGCCCGGCACGTCGAACATGGACGTGGGGATGCTCGCGCGCACGCCGATCGTCGCGCGCGCCGGCGGCGGGTTCTACGTCGCGTACCCGACCGGCTACCCGACGCAGAACGCGGTCCGCGTGTGGAAGGTCGGCGCGACCAGGACGGCGCTGATCGACAAGACCGCGGGCGACTCGCTGGCGGCGCTCGCGGCGGACGCGAGCGGACGGCTGTGGATCGCCTGGAAGGACGGCACGCACGTGCTCGCTAGCCGCTCGAACAAGGCCGCCACGGTGTGGGGCGGCGCCGTCGACGCGGGCGCGCCGAAGGGCGCGTCGAGCCTGTACCGGATCGACGCGAGCGCGACGACCGGCGGCGTCGACCTGCTCGGCAACTACGGGATCGGCGCGGTGTCGACGACGTCGACCTACTACGCGCGCGTCGCGCCCGGGCTGACCATCACGTCGAAGCGCAACTCCAGGGGCGTGACGATCACGGTCACCGACGCCGGGACGAAGATCAGGGGCGCGAAGGTCAAGGGCGGCGGGAAGTCCGGCACGACCGACTCGGGCGGCGCCGTGACGCTCAAGCTCAGCGGCAAGGCGACCGTGACCGTCACCGCCAAGGGCTACGCGACAACGACCGCCAAGGTCAAATGACCCCCGACCGCCTGCACTTCACCGACTCCGACGCCGCCAACGCGCTGATCGCGAGCGACCCGTTCGCGCTGCTGGTCGGCTTCGCGCTCGACCAGCAGGTGACGGTGATGAAGGCGTTCGTCGGCCCGCTGGCGCTGAAGGAGCGGCTCGGCACGCTCGACCCGGCGGCCGTCGCGGCCGCCGACCTGGAGCCGATCTTCCGCCAGGTGCCGGCGATCCACCGCTTCCCCGGCTCGATGGCCGCGCGCGTGCACGAGCTGGCCGTCTTCATCGTCGAGCACTACGGCGGCGAGGCGTCGCGCGTGTGGACCGACGCCGCGACGCCCGAGCAGCTGCGCGCGAACATCGCCGAGCTGCCCGGCTTCGGCGAGATGAAGATCAAGTCGCTCGGCGCCGTGCTCGCCAAGCAGTACGGCGTCGCGCTCGCGGAGCCGCTCGTGCCGTGGCACCCGACGCTGGCCGACGTCAACTCACGCGACGACCTGCGCGCCTACCAGGCCAAGAAGAAGGTCCACAAGGCGACCTGGTCAGGGCCGCCGCCCGCGTAGCGACGCGGCGTCGCCCGGCTTCTTGCAGTCGCCGTTGGGCTTGGAGCCGAACGCGCAGAAGTGGCGCACGCGCTCGCAGTTCTTGACCGTGTAGGCGCTGCTCTGCCAGCGCGTCTGCGCGTAGTCGTGCTTGCCCGGCCCGCAGTCGATCGTGCCGTGGCCGTAGTAGGCGATGATGCGGTCGTCGCCGGGCCCGCCGAGCAGCGTGTTCTTGCCGTGGCTGGGATAGAGGAAGTCGTTGCCGGCGCCGCCGCGCAGGACGTCGGTCTGGTTGGAGGGGTTGTTCGCCTCCCAGTCGGCCCACAGCACGTCCTTGCCGTCGCCGCCGGCGAGCGTGTCGTTGCCGTGGTGGCCGAGGATCTCGTCGTTGTCCGGCCCGCCGACGAAGTGGTGGGTGCCGCCGCTGTCGAGCACCTTCCACAGCACGCCGGTGATCGCCGGCCAGCCCGCGTGCGAGACCTTGTCGCCGCCGCCGGGGAGCTTGCGCCCGTTGCCGGGGCCGCACTGCTCGCCGGACTTGATGCTCGCGCAGGGATCGTCCTGGGCGAACGCGGGAGCGGCGAGGCCGGCGGTCAGAGCCAGCACGAGGGCGAGCTTGAGCATGGGCGCGAGCCTAACCGCTCCACCACAGCACGTGCACCGGATCCAGGCGCAACAGCGGTCCCTTCGGTGACCGCTCGCGGTAGGCGGGATAGCGGGCGGCGAGCGCCTCCAGCACGTCCTCGCGCACGCCGACCACGGTCGCGTTCGCGACGACCTGGATCCAGGCGAGCTTCGTCCAGTCGTCGTCGTAGCGGTCGACGGTCAGCGCGCAGGCCGGGTTCGCGCGCAGGCGCCTGACCCGCGCGAGCTGCTCGCCCGGGCGCCGCTTGGGCTTGTCGTCGACCGCGCTCCACAGCGCGCCGCCGGCGCGCGCGAACGTGACCGGCTGCACGCGCGGGCGGCCGGCTTCGTCGAGCAGTCCGAGGTGGCCGACGCGCTGGGTCTCGAGCAGGTCGAGCGCCCAGTCCGGGGCTTCGTCCAGCGACGTCATTAGCGTTGCACCGTAGATGAAGGTCGGGATCGGGTTGCCGAGCGCGGTACCGGGCGTGGATCGCGCCGGGATCGTCGAATGGGCGCGCGGAGGCCGCCGGGTTCTCCACGCTCGCCGTGCTCGACCGCGTCGCCTACCCGAACCTCGAGCCGCTCGCCTGCCTGGCCGCGGCCGCCGCGGTGACGGAGCGGATCGGGCTGATGACGAACGTCCTGCTCGCGCCGCTGCATTCCAACCTCGCCAAGCGCGCGTCGACGATCGACACGATCGCGGGCGGCGGCCGGCTGACGCTCGGCGTGGGCGTCGGCGGCCGGCGCGACGACTACGAAGCGAGCGGCGTCGAGTTCGCGCGCCGCGGCCGGCTGCTCGACGCGCAGCTGGAGTCGCTGACCGTCCCGGTGCTCGTCGGCGGGCGCTCGGACGCCGCGTTCCGGCGCGCCGCGCGCTGCGCCGGCTGGGCCGCGGGCGGGGGCGACGCCGCGCGCTTCGCCGAAGGCCTCGCGAAGCTGCGCGCGGTGTGGGAGCGCGAGGAGCCGCCGCGCACGACCGCGCTGACCTACTTCGCGCTCGGGACGGGCACCGCCGCGCTGGACGCGTACTACGCGTACTCCAGCTCCGGCCCGCCGTGGGCGGCGACCGACGAGGACGCCGTGCGCGGCGCGATCGTGTCCTTCACCGCGGCCGGCGCGGACGAGCTGATCCTGTTCCCCGCGTCGTACGACCTCGCGCAGGTCGAGCGGCTCGCGAGCGTCGCGCTCTAGATGATCCCGACGAGGCTCGCGCAGACCCAGTTGCGCGCGCCGGAGCCGCCCGCCCACAGCCGTCCCGCGAGCCGGTCCTGCTCGGCCTTGGACGCCTGGTACGCGTGCGGCGTCGAGCCGCCCAGGCCCTTCCACGTCGAGTCGAGCATCTGGTAGTAGCCGGACGCGGTCGCGTAGTTCGGCGGCAGGTTCTGGCCGCCCGACTCGCACTGCACGATCGGCCACGGGATCGCCCACGGGCCGCCGGGGCCGGGCGCCATCGCGGCGCGGGCGCGGGCCGCGAGCAGGCGGCCGAGCTCCTTCTCGGCCGAGCGCCGGCGCGCGCGCACGCTCGAGAGCGCCGCGAGCCGGGCGGCGCGGGCGCGGGCGAGCGTGTCGCGCCGCGCCTGCAGGCCGGCCGTGATCCCCGCGAGCGCGTTGCGGCGCGCGAGCACAGCCGTCGCGGCGCGCTGGTTGCGGACCTCGAGCTGCTCCAGCGCCTGCTGCTCGCGGTCGGCGTCCAGGCGCGCACCGCGGACGATCCCGAGCACGTTCGTGTCCGCCCGCTGGACGCGGCGCACGAACGACAGCGTCTCCAGCAGCTGCGGGAAGCCGTCGGCGTGGAGCACGACGGTGACGAAGTCGGGGCGGTCGCCCATGTAGCGCTCGCGCAGCAGCCCGGCGAGCTTGCCGCGCACCTGCGCGAGCCGCGCGCGCAGCCGGGTCACGCGCTTGCGCGCGGCGTCGAGGCGCCGGCGCGTGAGCGCCAGCTGCGCCTCGGCGGCGTTCAGCTGCGCCTGCGCGCCGGCGAGCCGGCCTTCGAGCAGCGTGACCTCGCGCGCGGTCTCGCGCTCGAGCTGACCAAGCCGCGCGGCCGATGAGGCGAGCGAGCGCTCCTGCGACTTGCCGGCGCCGATGCGGTTGCGAAGCGTGCCCTCGCTCTGGGCCCCGGTGGGGGCGGCGGGCACGGCGCAGAGCGCGACGGCGAGGGCGAGGATGGGGGCGAGACGGCGCATGGCGGAGCCGCCCGGAGGGTGGAACGGCGTCAGTCACGCTAGCTGCGCCGGGCGCTCCGGCGTAGCGCTGCAAGCGCTCGTGCGGCTACTGTCCGGCCGGTGCCGAGGATCTGGACGGTCGGCTACGAGCGGCTGCTGCCCGAGCAGCTCGCGGCCGAGTTGGTGGCCGCCGGCGTCGAGCGCGTGCTCGACGTGCGCTACCGGCCGCAGTCGCGCCGGCCCGGGATGTCGAAGACGCGGCTCGGCCAGCTGCTCGGCGATCACGGGATCGCGTACGAGAGCCGCAAGACGCTCGGCACGCCGCCGGATCTGCGCTGGCTGTTCCACCAGGGCCGCGTCGCGGAGGCGGCGCCGCCGTTCCGCGCGCACGTGGAGGAGACGGCAGGCGCCGAGCTCGACGCGCTGGCCGCGGAGCTCGAGCACGGGCCGGCGACGGCGCTGCTGTGCCTCGAGGCCGACGCGGCGGTGTGCCACCGGCGCGTGCTGACCGACGCGCTGCGCGAGCGCCGCCCGGCACTCGAGGTCGTGGACCTCTAGCCCGCGCGAGCGCGTAGGACTCGCGTGGACCGGCGCGAGTTCCTCGCAGGCGCGCTCGCCGCGGCGCTGTGGCCGCGGGGGGAGATCGCGCCCAAAGGGCGCGGCTCGGAGGCCGCGCGCCACGCGCGCGCGCCGGGGGCGACGCTCGCGCTCGCCACCGCCGACACCGAGGCCCACGTCGTCGCCGTCGCGCTCGCCACCGGCCGCGTCAGCGCCCGCGTGCACACGCTCGAGGGCCCGCGCAGCATCGAGCGCGGGCCGGGCATCTCGGCGATCGTGGCGCATACCTCGCAGGGCGCGGTCACGCTGCTGGAGGGCGCGCCGCCGCGCGTGCGCCGGGTGCTGCGCGGCTTCGCCGAGCCGCGCTACACGGCCGTCTCCGGCCGGCGCGCGTTCATCACCGACTCCGGCCACGGCGAGGTCGCCGTCATCGACCTCGAGCGCGGGCGCGTGATCCGGCGCGTCGGAGCGGGCGAGCACGCGCGTCACGTCACGCTCTCGCCCGACGGCCGCACGCTGTGGGTCGCGCTCGGGTCGAGCGCGGCGGCGATCGCGGTGCTCGACGTCGCGTCGCTGCGCGTGATCCGCGACGTCCGCCCGCCGTTCCTCGCCCACGACGTCGGCTTCGCGCCCGACGGCCGGCGCGTCTGGGTCACCGCCGGGCGCGAGCGCCGCGCGGCGATCTACCGCCCGCACGGCACGCGCCCGGAGCGCCTGCTGGCCGCCGACGAGGCGCCGCAGCACGTCGGCTTCGCCGGCGCGCTCGCGTACGTCACCAGCGGCGACAGCGGCACGCTGCAGACGCGCGGCGCGCGCACCGGTGCGCTGCGCGCGAGCACGCCGATCGCGCGCGGCTCCTACAACGTCCAGGCAGGCGCCGGCCGCATCCTCACGCCTTCGCTGATGCACGGGACGCTGACGCTGCTCGACCACCGCGGCGCCGTCCTCGCACACCCCGAAGTGGCCCGCGCGGCACACGACGCTTGTGTCGTTTAGCGCAAAGACTGGACCCCTGGGCAGTCTTCCTTGACCGGTGGCGCGCGACCGGAGACAGTCGGCTCGACGCGTGTCCCTGGATCGGTATCGGGGGCACGCGCTCTCCTCCGCAAGGACGCATCCGGGGCGACGGACAATCGCCCCGATAGCGTCTATGCCTCATGTCCGCCATCTCGAGGCGAACGAGGACGATGCCGGCGCAGCTGCCGCCCGCCGTCCTGCGCGGTCTGCTGGACGCCACGCCGGCCGCCGTCGGCTGCTTCGACTCGGCCCTGCGGACGGTCTACGCGAACACCGCGTTCACGATGGCGACGGGCCTGCAGGTGGGCAGCACGGTCGAGGACGACCAGCGCGACCTCGCGCCCGCGCTGAAGGAGATGGTCCGCTCGAGCGCGCCGCGGCGCGTGCGCCTGGGCCGCGCGCGGATGCCGGTGTCCGGGACGCTGTTCCGGCTCGACGACACCTACATCGGGATGGTGCTCGACGCCGGCGCGCACGAGGCGCTGGCCGCGCTGGCCGACGAGCAGTCGGCGCTGCGCCGCGTCGCGATGCTCGTCGCCGCCGACCCTGAGCCGGAGGACGTCTTCACGGCCGTCGCCGAGGAGGCGGGCCGGCTGCTCGGCGCGCTCTCGGCCGCGACGATCCGCTACGACGGCGAGCACGCGTGGACCGTCGGGCGCTGGAGCGAGGGCGAGACGCGCGGCTTCGAGGTCGGCACGGCGGTCCCGCTGACCGACAGCGACGGCCTGACCGCGATCGTCGCGCGCACCGGCGAGGCCGCGCGGATCGACGACTACAGCGACATCCGCGGCCGCGCCGCGGAGCTGATGCGCGCCAACGGCTACCGGTCCGCCGTGGCCGCGCCCGTCGTGGCGGGCGGCCGCACATGGGGGCTCGTGCTCGTGGCCGACTCGACCGGCTCGCTCGGCCAGGACGCCGCGCGCCGCCTGGCGGCGTTCGCGGAGCTGCTCGCGCTGGCGCTCGAGAGCGCCGAGGCGCGCTCGCAGCTGAACGCGTCGCGCGCCCGCATCCTCGAGGCCGGCATGGCCGAGCGGAGACGGCTGGAGCGCAACCTGCACGACGGCGCGCAGCAGCGCCTGGTCGCGCTCGCCGTCCAGCTGCGCGTGCTCGAGAAGCGCCTGGACGATCCCGAGGTCGCGGCCACGCTCCTGCGCGGCGCGGCCGAGGAGCTCGAGCAGGCGCTCAGCGAGCTGCGCGAGCTCGCCCGCGGCCTGCATCCCGCGGTGCTCGCCGACCGCGGGCTGGCGCCGGCGCTGGAGACGCTCGCGACGCGCTCGCCGCTGCCGATGATCGTCGAAGGCGTGCCCGAGGAGCGCCTGGGCACCGCGCTGGAGGCGGCCGTCTACTTCGTCGTCGCCGAGAGCCTCACCAACGCCGTCAAGCACGCCGAGGCGACCGAGGTGCACGTGCAGATGGCGTGCACGACCGGCCAGGTGATCGTCGAGATCGCCGACAACGGCCACGGCGGCGCCGATCCCGCGCGCGGGTCCGGCCTGCGCGGGCTGGCCGACCGCGTCGAGGCGCTCGGCGGCAGCCTCGCCGTCGAGTCGCTCGCCGGCACCGGCAGCGTGGTCCGGGCGCAATTGCCGACGGGCGCGTGACGCGTGACCGAGCGCTGACATCGAGAGTTGCGTTTTTCTCATGCGCGCGCAAACATGTGCGCATCGACACGAGCGATCCGCCGGACCGTTTAGGGGCTACGCCCACTAGCGGCGGGTAACCGCTTAACCTGGCTCTACAGCCTGGCGGCCGAGAGGCCCCCGAATGAACGGTGGCCGCCCGGGTGGGTGACAGCTCCCCGGGCGCCCCGCATCAGCGCAGCGTGAAGTCGAACGCGCGCGACACGTCCGGACGGCGCGACACGAGACCGACGCGCGTGTCGAAGTCGGCCCACTGGTCGAGCACCGCGCGGTCGAGCTTCAGGTCCGGCGCGAACGCCGGCAGCACCGCGTCCAGCTGCGCGCGCACGAGCCCGAGGTCCTTCGTCTCCGCCTCCTTGGCGATCACCGCGACGGCGTCGTCGGGGTGGTCGCGCGTCGCCTTCAGGCCGTCGGCGATCGAGTCGAGCGCGGCCGCGATCCGGTCGCGGTGCGCGCGCAGCGTCGCGCGCGAGGTCATCAGGACCACCTCCGGGTACCCCGGCGCGCCGTAGTCCTCAACCCGGAACTCCTTCACGGGCAGGCCGGCGCGCCGGAGCGCGACGCCCTCGGCGTTCCAGAACGCCGGGACGGCGTCGACGCGCTTGGTCAGCAGGCGGCTGACCGCGGCGAAGCCGATCGTGACCTCTTTGACCTTGCTCGCGTCGCCGCCGTCGTGGGAGACGATCGCCTTCACGAACGCGGGGTCCGACGGCAGGCCCGACACGCCGACGGTCCGGCCCTCGAGCGCGCGCGGGCTGGCGACGCCCGGCTGCGCGATCAGCGCCGCCAGCGGGCGGCCGACGAGCGCGGCGACGGCGACGAGGTCGGTGCCCTGCTCGCGCGCGATCGCGAGGTCCTGGATGTCGAGCACGCCGAGGTCGACCTTGCCGCTCGCGACGAGCTTGAGCGAGTCGGGGCCGGAGCCCGGCTTGCGGATCTTCAGCTTGACGCCGTGCGTGTCCGACGCCTGGTAGATCGGCGCGTGGACCGGGTTCGGCGTGAAGTCGAGCGCGACGGTGACGGTGTCCTTGGCGGACCCGCAGCCGGCGAGCAGGAGCGCGAAGAGGATGCCGCCGAGGCATCGCCGAAGGCATGCCGGTGACGAGCGAAGCGAGGCAGTTCGCATGCGGTGCAGCACCGTAGCCTGTCCGCCGTGCCGGGACTGTGTGAGAGCGTGCGCCGCCACTGCGCGGCGGTCGCGGCGTCGGCGCGCGACGTGGAGATCGACGCCTCGGTCGAGATCGGCGCCGGCGGCGTCAGCGGGCTCGACGCGCAGCTGCACTACCTCGAAGGGCCGCCCGAGGACGTCGCCCGCTACGTGCTGATCCTCGACGCGATCAACTTCGGCTCGGGCTGGTTCGCCGCGCTCGGCACCGACACGAACGCGCTGACGGAGCGCCTGACGGCCTACACCCGCGCCCGCGGCGCGCCGTGGAGCGAGGCGGAGCTGCGTGCGCTCGACCCGGCCCACGTCGGCGCGGCGCTGGGGATGGACCCCGCCCACGAGCTGACACGCCTGTACGCCGAAGGCCTCAACCAGCTCGGCGCGTGGCTCCCGCACGAGCTCGGCACGTCGGCCGAGGCGCTCGCCGAGAGCCTCGCGGCCCTGCCGTTCTTCGCCGACCGCGGCTTCTACAAGCGCGCCCAGATCGCCGCCCACGACCTCCACCTGGCGGGCGTCGTGGCGTACCCCGACATCGGCGAGCTGACCGTCTTCGCCGACAACCTCGTCCCGCACGTGCTGCGGCACGCGGGCGTGCTGCGGTACTCCGGCGCGCTGGCCGAGCTCGTCGACTCCGGTGCCGAGCTGCCCGCCGGCGGTCGCCAGGAGCAGGAGATCCGCGCGTGCGCCGTGCATGCCTGCGAGCTGATCGCGCGCCGCCTCGGCGTCGCGCCGGCGCTGCTCGACAACTGGCTCTGGAACCGCGGGCTGGACCTCCCGGGCCGCCCGCACATCACCCGCACGACGTTCTACTGAGCGCCCGGCTCTGGCCCTTCGGGCCGGCGGGCGGGGTCCGATCCTCACGAGGGGTTACTGATGGGATCCCCTGGCCTTGTCGATCGCGCCCTGCAGCGACTCCTTGTAGCTCTCGCTCGTGTAGGTCGCGCCGGAGACGACGTCGAACTTCGCGCTTCCCGCGGCGAGCGCGCGCTTGCGCAGCAGCGGCTCGGCGCGCTTGTTGAGCGCCTGCGTGTGGGCGCCGTCACCGGTCAGGATCAGCGTGCGCACGTCGGTCACCTTGCCGTCCTTGATCACGACCCCGACCTGGATCGCGGAGAAGGGCGTCGTGAAGATCGGTCCCGCGACGACGTGCTCGGCGACCCGCGGCGCCGGCCGCTTCGGCGGCGCCGGCGGATGCGTCTGATAGCGCGCCAGCCAGACCACGGCGGCCACGGTCGCGACGAGGGCGGCGAGCGCGCGGCGCATCAGAGCGCGAACCGCTCCGTGACGATCCGCCCGACGCCGGCCGCGCGCAGGCTCGCGCGCGTCGCGTCGACCATCTCCGGCGG
Organism: uncultured Solirubrobacteraceae bacterium; assembly: GCA_963736505.1. Taxonomy (GTDB): domain Bacteria; phylum Actinomycetota; class Thermoleophilia; order Solirubrobacterales; family Solirubrobacteraceae; genus Solirubrobacter. The sequence continues at coordinate 768,298 of CAVTOZ010000005.1, read as the reverse complement.
CCCGCAGACGTAGACGTCGCGCTCGGCGATGTCGGGCACCAGCGCCAGCAGCCCGTCCGGGGCGCCGTAGTGGACGACGAAGCCGCGCTCGGCCGCCAGCGCGTCGAGCTCGTCGCGCAGGATCGCCTCGCCGCGGTGGACCACGACGACGTCGCCGCCGATCTCCTCCAGCAGCGCGCGGATCGGCGTGATCCCGATGCCGCCGGAGATCAGCGCCGTCTTCGGGCCTCTGCTCGTGAAGCCCCCGTACGGGCCGTCGGCGAGCACGCGCGTGCCGGGGCGCAGCTCGCGCAGCGAGCGGCTGAAGTCGCCCACGCCCTTGACCGTGATCCGCAGCCGCCGCCCGTCCGGAGCCGCCGACAGCGAGAACGGGTGCGCCTCGAACCAGCGCCCGCGCGTGAGGAAGCGCCAGCGGAAGAACTGCCCCGGCCGCGCGCGCAGGGCGCCGGACATCTCCACGCTCACGACGCCCGGGCCGGCGTCGACGACGCGCTCGACGCGCAGCCGGCGCGGGCGGACGAAGCGCCAGAGCACGGCCGCGAGCGTGACGAGGTACAGCGCGTACCAGTAGGTGCGGGCGAGCGGATCGCCGACGAACTCGGTCCCGGTCGCGAGCTGGTGGCTGAACGCGAGCGCGATCGCGAGGTACGCGTAGAGGTGGATGAAGTACCAGGTCTCGTAGCGCAGCCGGCGCCGCAGCGCGCTCGCGATCACGACGCCGATCAGCAGCACGAGGCCGGCGGTGGCGGTGATCACGCCGGGGAACTCCTCGATCAGGCGCCGCACCTGCTCGAGCACGCCGGTGTCGTCGGAGACCGCGTAGCCGGCCGTGATCAGCACGGTGTGGGCGAGCAGCAGCCACAGCACCGCGTGGCCGGCGTACCGGTGCCACGCCGACGTGCGCGGCCCGCGCGCGAGCACCAGCAACTCGATCAGCGCGAGGTAGGCGCCGAGCAGGCCGGTGAGCCGGCCGAGGCTCGTCAGCGCGTCGTCGTGCAGGCCGCCGCCGTGCACCCACAGCGCCACCACCGCCGCGGCGTTCGCCGCTCCGAGCAGCGCGAGCATCCGTGCGGCCATCGCGGCGGATCTTAGGCGGCTCTTAGGCCGTGCTGAGGGGGCGTTGCAAGACTCGCGGCTACCTTGAGGCCGCGATGCAGACCTCCCTCCGCGTCGTGATCATCGGCGCCTCGGCGGCCCTTACCTTTCCTGGGGCCGCCGAAGCGGCCGCCTTCAAGGACCGGGTGATCACGGGCGCCAGGGCGCACATCTCGCAGATCCAGGGCGAGACCAAGCGCTGGCCGGCCGCCGACACGACGATCCCGGTCACCGTCGCGAGCTCCTTCAAGGGCGATCCGAACGTCGCCGGCGTCTACGCGTCGTTCATCGGGACGCTCCCGCACGGCTCGGAGCTGGCGAGCCTGAAGGTCGTCGTCGTGCCCTCGGCGGAGATCAACGGCGACTGCGGCGGCCAGGACGGCGACGGCATCCTCGCGTGCTACACGACCGACGACCAGACGATGATCGTCCCCGGCGACGCGCCGGCCGACTCGACCGTGACGGTGAACTACGTGATCGCGCACGAGTACGGCCATCACGTGGCGCAGCATCGCTCCAACGCGCCGCTGCCGGCGCTCGACTTCGGGCCGAAGCGCTGGTCGTCGTACGAGCTCGTGTGCGACAAGACCTCCAACGGCAAGCTGGCGCCGGGCGACGAGGGCGACAACTACGCCTTCAACCCGGGCGAGGCGTGGGCGGAGACGTACGCGCGGCTCGTCTTCCCCGAGCAGGCGTGGCGGCTCGCGCCGCTGCTGAAGCCGAGCGGCGGCTCCTACCTCGCCGCCGCGGCCGACGTGCTGCAGCCGTGGACCCAGCGCACCAGCACGACGTTCAGCGGCTCCGGCACGGAGACGTTCAAGCTGCCGGTCACGCTCGACGGCGCGTTCACGCTGCTCGCATCGCGCAAGCCGACCGAGATGGTCGTGCGCTCGCAGGGCAAGCTGGTCGATCGCGTCCGCGGCCACCGCCGGATCCAGTACCGGATCGCCTGCCGCGACAAGCGCACCGAGACGCTCGACATCACGGTCAAGACGACCGGCACCTACACGCTGACGGCGTCCTACGCCGGATAGCGCCTCGCCATCGCCTCCAGGCCGCTGACGAGCAGCTCGAGCGCGAACTCGAAGCGCTCGTCGGCATCGCCCTCGGCGAGGTCGGAGGCGAGCGCGACGAGCGTCGGGAACCGCTCCGGCGGCAGCGACGCGAAGTAGGCGCCCAGCTGGGCGGCGTCGCCGACGTGGGGCATGCTCTCCTCGAAGGCGAAGCCGCCGACGTAGAGCGCGAACATGTCCGACGCGTAGGAGATCACGCGCGCCGGCAGGCCGGCGGCCTGCAGCACCGCGAGCGAGCGCTCGAGCACGGGCAGCGAGTTGGGCCCCGCGGGGATCCGGCCGAGCGACAGCTGCGCCGCGTCGCGGCGCTTGAGCAGCAGCCGGCGCGCCGCCCGCATCGACTCCTTGACGGTCTCCTGCCAGTGGTCCGGATCGGGCTCGATCACCTCTGCCTCGCCGACGATCCGGTCGAGCATCAGGGCGAGCAGCTCCTCCTTGTCGCCCACGTGCCAGTACAGCGACGCGGCGCCTGAGCCCAGCTCCTGCGCCAGCCGGCGCATGCTCAGCCCCTGCAGGCCGTCGCGCTCGAGCAGCCGCAGCCCGGCCTCGACGATCGCATCGCGCGTGAGCGGCTTGCGCTCGGCGCGCGGGGAGTCGGCGCGCTTGCGCCACCAGGGGGGTTCGGGGACGGCGGTCATTTGACACGAACAGCGTACTGGAGTAGAACAGTGTTCGAGATGACTCGTACAGTGTTCGAGAATGCGATCGAGGCCACAGGCCTCGTCAAGACATACGGGGACGTCACGGCCCTCGACGGCCTGGACCTCAGCGTCGCGGCGGGAACCGTGCTCGGCCTGCTCGGCCCCAACGGGGCGGGCAAGTCGACGACCGTGAAGATCCTCACCACGCTCTCGCGGCCGGATTCCGGCTCCGCGCGGGTGGCGGGCCACGACGTGCTGGCGGCGCCGGCGCGCGTGCGCCACGCGATCGGCGTCGTCGGCCAGAAGCGCGGCTCCGACCCCGAGGCGACCGGGCGCGAGAACCTCGTCCTGCAGGGCGAGCTCTACGGCATCACCGGCGCGGAGCTCAAGCGCCGCGTGGGCGAGTCGCTGGAGCGCTTCGACCTGCCCGGCGACCGCCAGGTGAAGACCTACTCCGGCGGCATGCAGCGACGGCTCGACGTCGCGCTGGGCCTGCTGCACCACCCGCAGGTGCTGTTCCTCGACGAGCCGACCACGGGCCTGGATCCCGAGGCGCGGGCGCAGATGTGGGACGAGATCGCGCGCCTCGCGCGGGAGGAGCTGATGACGATCCTGCTGACCACGCACTACCTCGAGGAGGCCGACAAGCTCGCCTCCCAGCTCGCGATCGTCGACCACGGCCGGATCGTCGCCCGCGGCACGCCGTCGGAGCTCAAGAGCGAGCTCCAGGGCGACACGATCCAGGTCGAGCTGTTCGAGCCCGACTTCGCGGCACAGGACGCGCTCGCGCGCGTCCACGGCGTGGCCGACGTGCAGCTCGACGGCCGCACGCTGCGCGCCCGCTCGCGCGACGGCGGCGCGGCGATCCCGGCGGTGCTCGCGGCGCTCGACACGCACGGGCTGCGCGTCGCGTCGGTGACGCTGGCGCGGCCGTCGCTGGACGACGTCTACCTGCGCTACGCCGGCCGCGCGTTCGAGGTGGCGGCATGACCGCGCTGCGCCAGACCTACCAGGTCAGCCTGCGCTACCTGCGGGCGCTGCTGCGCCAGCCGGCGTTCATCGTCATCACGCTGATCCAGCCGGTCATCTGGCTGCTGCTGTTCGGCGCGCTGTTCAAGGCGGTCACGCTGATCCCCGGCTTCGGCGGCGGCTCGTACGTGAACTTCCTCACGCCCGGCGTCGTCGTGATGCTCGCGGTGTCGAGCGCCGGCTGGACCGGGATGGCCTTCATCGAGGACATCGACGCCGGCGTGATGGACCGCATGCTCGTCTCGCCCGCGTGGCGCGGCGCGTTCAACCTCGGCAGCGTGGCGCAGGCGACGTTGTCGGTGATGGTGCAGACCGTGCTCGTCGTGCTGCTGGCGCTCGCGCTCGGGGCTGACTACACCAATGGCGTGGGCGGGATCGCGATCCTCGTGCTCGTGGCCATGCTGCTGGCGGCGGCGTTCGCGTCGCTGTCGAACGGGATCGGCGTGCTCGCGCGCCAGCGCGAGACGCTGATCGGGGCCGTGTCGATGTTCCTGCTGCCGCTGACGTTCCTGTCGAGCGCGCTGATGCAGGCGTCGCTCGCGCCGGGCTGGATCCAGGACGTGGCGAAGTTCAACCCGGTCAACTGGGCGGCCGAGTCCGCGCGCTCGGCCGCGATGGGCTCGCTCGACTGGGGCCTGGTGGCCTCGCGCGTCGGCCTGCTGTGCGCGCTGGTCGCGCTGTCGGCCTGGTTCGCGACGCGCGCCTTCGGCGTCTACCAGCGGTCGCTGTGAGAGCGGCCGACGCGGACCGCGACCGCACGATCGCGCTGCTGCGCGACGCGACGGTCGCGGGCCGGCTCACGCTCGACGAGTTCGCCGGGCGCGTGGAGCGCGCCGAGCTCGCCCTCACGCAGGGCGAGCTCGAGCCGCTCGTCGCCGACCTGCCCGCGACGGGCAGCGCGCAGGCGGTGGCGCGCCATTCGGCGATCGGCTCGCGGCTCGTGCGGCGCGGGCGCTGGGAGCTCGCGGCGCACTCGCGCGTGCTGTCGGTCGGCGCGACGATCGTGCTCGACCTCGGCCAGGCGACGCTGCACGCGGCCGAGTCGGACCTGTTCGTGCGCAACTGGTTCGGGACGGTCACGATCCTCGTGCCTCGCGGCGTGCACGTCGAGGTCGACGGCGGCGGCGCGTTCGGCACGCGCGAGATCGACCTGCCCGACACGGGGCCGGTGCCCAACGCGCCGCGTCTGCGGATCCACACATCCGGCCCGTTCGGGACGCTGCGGGTGTCGTTTCGGCCAGATTTCGCATAACAGCGCTGTCTTGGCAGTCATTCTGCGCTCACTTAGGCAAAGATTGACATTACGGCCGCGTTGCTCGATGATCCGAGCCTGGGGGAGAGAGGTCGGGTCCAGTCCGTCTTCTCCGCAACATCACGAACACGTGGAGAGGCTCATACATGAGGTCCAAGCACCGCATCGCGGTCGCCGGCGCCGCAGTCGCGCTCGCGTTGACGCCGGTTCTCGGCGTCGGCAGCGCGTCAGCCGTCGACCTGACACTGCCGTCGCTCTGGCAGGCGTACCAGAACGACTTCACGATCGGCACGTTCGGCAACTGGACCAGCGCGCAGGCGCTGTACCACTACCGCTCGAACGCGATCCCGAACAACCTCAAGCTCGACAGCCAGATCGGCACGAGCGCGACCAACAGCCTCTCGCGCCAGGCGTACGTGGCCAAGGTCGCCCAGATCAACGCCGACCCGACGCTCGACGACGCGGCGAAGGCGGCCGCGATCGAGGTCGCCAACCAGCAGATCGTCCTGCAGCCGACGACGGGCAACGGCCAGGCCGAGCAGATCCTGCAGCAGATCCAGGCCTACAACGCGACCAACCACCTGACCGACGCGACGAAGAAGGTCGTCCGCGGCCACGTGTTCGCGTGGCACGGCGGCCAGCAGCCGAACTGGTTCTTCTGCAACGGCTTCACCTATAACGCCGCGGCTCCGGATTGGGCGAGCCCCGCGACGATGCTCAAGCGGCTCGACAACTACATCCACGCGATGACGGACAAGTACGCCAAGTACTCCGACATCATCGTGTCCTGGGACGTCGTCAACGAGGCCGTCGACGACTACAGCGGCCAGATCCGCAACGCGACCGATCCGCAGGTCAGCCAGTGGGGCCGCATCTTCCGCCGGCCCGACCTCGACAGCGATCCGGACGCGCGCCTGTCCGCGGAGTCGGCGTGGGTGCGCCAGGCGTTCGAGTCGGCCCGCAAGTGGGCCAACGCGGACGGCGTCCACTGGAAGCTCTACTACAACGACTTCCAGGACTCGGACAAGCTCTACGAGCCGAAGATGAGCCAGACCATCAAGATGCTCAAGCCGATCCACGACGCCGGCAACATCGACGGCTACGGCATGCAGGGCCGGCTCGCGTGGGCGTACCCGACGATCGCGATGCTGAAGGCGCAGATCGAGGCGGGCCTCACCGTCGCCGACGAGATCTCGATCTCCGAGTCCGACATCCGCAGCGACTTCGAGCCCAACCCGGACTACGACCCGACGCAGCCCACGCGCCCGGTGACCGCGGCCGACGCCGCCGACCCGGCCCACCAGTGGCCGACGTGGGGCTCGTGCTCGTGGAACTCGCGCACGGCGGCCAACGGCAACACGCTCGACGTCTGCAACTCGCCGGTCCGCCGCATCCCGGCCTGGGGCACGGGCTCGAACGACACGCTCGCCAACAGCCCGGACATCATGCACAAGCAGGCGGACTTCGTGGCCGACTGGATGGACCTGCTGATCTCCTACAAGAGCAAGATCAAGTACTACGACTTCGACGGCACGTCGGACTCGGCCACGTTCAACCGCACCACGGGCGGTCACCTGTGGTCGGGCCTCGCGGGCAACCCGGAGAAGTCGTCGTTCTTCGCGATGCTCGGCGCCCCGGCGCGCGAGACGATGCGGAGCGAGATCGCGCGCGTCGGCACGCTCGTGCCGGCCACGTACGCGGCCGACGCCTGGCAGAAGGTGATCGCGGCGCGCGACGCCGCCCAGGCGCTCGTCCCGGTCCGGATCTACACGATCGGCGACGTCAACAACGTCAAGAACGCGACCGCCGCCCTCACCAGCGCGATCGGCAACTACGTGGCGGTCACCGCGAACGGCGGGGTCGCCGGGTCGGTGCCGGCCACGCTGTCGCTCACGCTCGGCGCGCCGGCGAGCTTCGGCACGTTCACGCCGGGCGTCGACGGCAACTACACCGCGTCCACGACCGCGAACGTGATCTCGACGGCCGGCGACGCCGCGCTCAGCGTGAGCGACCCGGGCTTCCTGACCAACGGCGCGTTCGCGCTGTCGGAGCCGCTGCAGGTCGCGTTCTCCAAGAGCGCGTGGACCGCGCCGGCGTCCAACGACCCGGTGACGATCACGTTCCGCCAGCACATCGCCGCCACGCAGGCGCTGCGCACGGGCAGCTACAGCAAGACGCTGACCTTCACGCTGTCGACCACGACACCGTGACCTAGGGGGTCCCCGGCGCGGCGGCCTGGCCGCCGCGCCGGAACCGGGGCGTCAGGCCGCGGCCTTGGCGCGCTCGAAGACCTCGGCGAGCTCCTTCATGTCGCCGGGCTTGCCCTCGAGCTTGAAGGAGCCTCCGCCGGCGCTGATCTCCATCACGCCGGTCATGCCCATGCGCTTGACCTCGAGCGCGTCGACCTCGCCGAGCGGGACGATGCTGAGGACCTCGGTGACCTCCTTGATCGCGCCCATGGCGCTGACCTTGACCTTCATCGTGACGAGGCTTGTCGCCGTGACCGCGATCGCTCCCGGGTTGCCGATGCTGATGCCGACGGCCTGGGCGCCCTTGCCGTGCTTGCCTGCCCAGCGGGCGCCGATCTCGCCGGCGATCAGCCCGCCGGCGGCGGCCGTCGTGGCGCCCCGCGGCTTGCCCCACGCGGCCCCGAGGATCTCCTCGTCGAGCTTGCCGCTCGCCGCCGCGATGATCTGCTCCTGGTGCTTCGCCACCGTGCCCTCCTGATCGCCCTTGGAACGCGCGCATTATCTCCGGGCGGCAGCGCGCCGGAGCCGTGCTTTCGGAGAGTTGACGGCGGCGTCCGCCGATGCGAGGGTGCCGATCCGATGAGGGTCATCTCCGCGCTCGCGCTCGCCTTCGTGCTCGCGCTGCCGGCGGCCGCGCGCGCGGCCACGGTCAGCGTCGCCGTCTCCGGCAGCGCGCCGGACAAGACGCTGACGATCACGCTCGACGCCGCGACTCGCGTCTCGGTCTCCACCACGGGGAGCGACCTGACGATCGGCGCCGCCGGAGACCACGACACGGCCTCCGCGCCGGCGTGCGCCGTCAACAACTACGGGTGGCCCGACTGCGGCCCGCCGTCCGACTACGCGCTGATCGTGTTCCAGGGCACCGCGGGCGACGACACGCTCGCCGTGACGCCGGAGCTGGGCGTGCCGATCGAGGCGCACGGCGGCGCGGGCGACGACCATCTGTGGGGCGCCGCGGGCGCCGACGCGCTCTACGGCGACGGCGGCGACGACGAGCTCAGGGGCAACGGCGGCACCGACCGCCTCGAGGGCGGCGCCGACGACGACGTGCTGGCGGGCGGCGGCGGCAACGACGTGGTCGACGGCGGCGCGGGCGACGACGACCTCGACGGCGAGGCGGGCGTCGACACGCTCAGCGGCGGGCCCGGCGACGACACGCTCAGCAGCTACGACGGCGTCGCCGAGCCGGCGATCGGCTGCGGCGACGGGCTCGACGACTGGCTCTACAGCGACGCCGAGGACGCGGCGCCCGCCGACTGCGAGGTGATCGCGCCGAACGTCGTCGGCGCCATCACGGTGGCCGGGACGCCGATGGTCGGCGAGACGTTGGAGGCGGCGCTGGCGGGCGAGGTCGCCGGCACCGCGAGCACGCTGACCTGGGAGTGGTGGCGCTGCGATGACGACTACTGCGAGCTCGCATCGACCGGGCAGCGCTACGCGTTGACCTTGGCCGACGCCGGCTCCACGCTGTTCGCGCGCCTGACGGCCGAGAACGACGCCGGCTGGGCCTCGCTGGACTCGGCCGACGTCGGGCCGGTCACGTTGCGCCCGCCGCCGCCGCCCGTGAACGTGCCCGTGGTGCGGCCGCCCGCGCCGCCGATCGCCGCGCCGGCGCCCCGTTTCACGGCGGCGGCCGCGAGCCTGCGCTCGGCGAGCTGCGCCGGCAGGCGCTGCCGCGTCGCGCTGACGATCAGCGGCGACGCCGCGCGCGTGCAGGCCGTGCTCACGCGTGCGGGCAAGACCTTCGCGCAGGCCACGCGCACCTCGCTGCGGGGCAAGGTCACGCTGACCCTCGTCGCCAAGCGCGCGCTGCGCGCCGGCGGCTACCGGCTGCGGGTCACGGTGACCGGCCGCGACGGCGTCGCGCACGCGCTCACGCGCACGCTGCGCGTCCGCCGTCAGTAGCCCGCGACCGGCGCCTCGTCGTCCGCGCGCACGCCGGTGCGCGTCGCGGCGGTGCTGGTCGATCCGAGCGGCGCGTGGTCGCCGACGCGTGCGAGCCCGATCCGGGGCATGTTCCCGTAGATGGTCTCGTACTCCCCCGCGCGGACGCGGTAGGTCTCGTGCCAGATCCCGACGTCGCCTGAGCCGCGCACGAGCTGGTTGAACCTCCGCCACGCCGGGAGATGCTCGGCGTAGGGATCGCGGGCGTATTGCTCCAGCTGCTCGAACGAGCGCCAGTACTGGATCACGACCGGGCCGGTCGAGAGCAGACCCTGTGTCGCCCCGAGGAGGCCGGAGTCCGGTTGGCGCTCGAGCTCGCGCAACATCCGCGGCATTGCAGTGAAGACCGGCAGCCAGCGGTGCACCTTCCACGGCTTGTTGACGCGCATGCCGATCAGGAAGACGACGAAATCGCCGTCGAGGCCGCCCGTGTAGCGGCCGGCGAACACGGCCATGTACCGACACTAATGTGCCGGCGCATGCCCGGTCAACCGGGTTGCAGGCGCATACGTAGAACGCCTCCGGCGCGCTGTGGGGTCGCCCGGATGCGCAGGCTCGAACGCGGCGGAAGAGTCGGTTCATGCACCGTCGATGGGTGAGCCGCTTCTCGACCGCCGCGATCCTGTGTGTCGCGGCCGCGTTCGCGCCTGCGGCGCACGCCGAGGACGTCGCCCCGCTGGCCGCGATCTCGCCGGTCAGCGCGTGGGGCGGGCAGGTCGTGTGGAGCGCGTTCGACGGGACCGCCTACCACCTGATGGCGCGGTCGTCGAGCGGCGTGAGCGCGCTGCCGGTCGCGCCGCGCCCCGTGCCGTTCGACGCCGACGTCGGACCCGATCGCGACGGCGTGCCGGCCGTCGTGTACTCGCGCTGCGTCCGCGAGGACGTCCGGCCGACGCCCGGAGGCGTGGTCCGAGCCTCGCTCGCCGCCGGCTGCAGGATCTTCAAGCTGCGCCTGACCCCGGGCGCGCAGGAGCACCGGGTGCGGGCGACCGCCGGCCGGGGAACGTCCGAGACCACGCCGGCGATCTGGCGGGGGCGGATCGCGTTCGCCCGCCGCGACGAGCGCGCCGTCCCGGCGCGGCGGTCGCTGACCTCTCTGTTCACGCAGGCACGGGCCGGCAGCCGTCGTCTGGTCGGAATCCCCGGCGGCCTGATCCCGGCGTGTCCGCCGGGGCAGCGTTGCACGGAGCTTCCGGTGACCTCCACCGCTTCGCTGGACGTGAACGGCGAGCGGGTGACCTACCTCTGGTGGGTGAGCGGCCCCGGCATCAACATCGGCATCGCCTATGAGGTTCGTGTCGCCACGATCGGCGCCGCGCGCAGCCGGCTGCTCGAAGCGCGCGGCTACGGCGAGTCCGAGGACTGGTGCGACGGCTCGCCCCGTGCTCCGCTGCTCCTCGGCGGCGCCGTGCTCTGGCCGCGCAGCAGCGAGTTCGGATCCTGCACGACGACGCTCGTCCGGCTGAGCGTGCGATCCGGCCGCGCCGCCACCGCGCCGATGCCGGACAGCGTGCTCGCGCTCGCGTCCGACGGCGGCCGGATGTTCGCGGCGCTGGCCGCCGGACCGTTCGGCGGCTTCATCCGGTGCGGCGACCCGGCGTTCTCGTGCCGTCTGGTCGATCTCCCGCTTCCGCGCTTCGTTCCCGCGTACGCGCCGCAGACGTACTCCGTCAGCCCGTGCTGGCGCTACCGCCCCGACGGCAGGCGCTACTGCGTACCCAACCCCTAGTGCTTCGGCCGGCGCCGGAGCCGCGCGTGCGGCTCCGGCGCCCTCGGTCGAGGATCAGGCCGCGGCGCGCGCGAGCTGGGCGAGGCCGGCGCGGGGGAGCGTCCGGTCCTTGCCGTCGACGACCAGCACGGTCTTGCCGTTGACGGTGCGGGCGTGGGTCGCGAGCCACGCCTTGCCCGCGGTGGCCGCCGACTTGACGGCGTTGAGGCCGAGCGAGTCGAGCACCACGTTGCTGCCCGTGCCGCCGTCGAGGATGTCGGTGCCCGGCCCGCCGATCAGGACGTCGTCGCCGTCGCCGCCGCGGATGGTGTCGTTGCCGGCGCCGCCCAGCAGGACGTCGTCGCCCGCTCCGCCGTCCTCGGTCAGCAGGATCGAGTTGGCGGCTATCGAGGAGGCGTCGACCACGTCGTCGCCGGCGAGGGCGTTGATCGTGAGCCGGTCGTTGGCGGCGGACGCGCCGGAGATGGAGACCTTCGTGGCGAGGCCGAGGACCTGCGCGGAGGTGCCCGCGCCGGAGGCGGTCACGACGTCGTCGCCGTTGGTCGCGTTGACCACGACGTTGTCGGCCGAGCCGTCGTCGCCGCCGCCGGTGGCAGAGAGATCAGGCGCCACGTTGGTGACGTCGGTCCCCGAGAGGTCGTTGACCGTGAGGGTGTCGGCGCCGCCGAGGGCCTTGACGAGGATGCTCTCCACGTCGTTGAGGTCCATGACGATGTTGCCGACGTCGCGGGTGAAGCGCACCCGGCCGCCGTTGGCGGAGACGTCCATGCGCTCGTTGATGTTGGCGCCGTTGAACAGCATGGTGTCGGCGCCGTCCTGGCCCTCGACCACGTCGCTGCCGTCGCCCGGATCCCACTGGAACGTGTCGTCGCCGGCGCCGAGGAGGGCGACGTCGTTGCCCTGGTTGCCGTCGACGAGGTCGTTGCCGTCGCCGCCGAGCAGGAAGTCGGCGCCGTTGCCGCCGAGGAGCGTGTCGTTGCCCGTGCCGCCGTCGACGGTGATGGCGATCAGCGGGGCGAGGTTGCCGGTCGCGGAGAACTTGTCGTCGCCGCCGTTGGCGTTGAGCGTCAGCTTCTCGCTCGTGCCGATGTCGATCGAGAACGGCGCGGGGGTGACGCGATCGAAGCGCACGCGCGTGCCGTTGGCCGTCGCCGTGAACTGCTCGGCGCCGTTGCCGCCGTTGACCTCGACCGTGTCGGTGTCGTCGCCGCCCTCGTTGAGGTCGGTGTCGTCGCCCGGGTTCCAGATCATCCGGTCGTTGCCGCCCTGGCCGAAGACCTGGTCGTCGGCGTCGCCGCCGGTCAGCGTGTCGTTCTCGCTGCCGCCGAACAGAAGGTCGGCGCCGCCCTTGCCGAGCAGCGTGTCGTTGCCGGCCTGGCCGAACAGCTCGTCGGCACCGGAGCCGCCCGTCAGGACGTCGTTGCCCGCGCCGCCGAACAGGTTGGCGTTGGGCAGCGCGCCGTTGACCTCGCTGAGCGTGATCGTGTCGTTGCCGGCGAGGCCGAACACCTGGATCAGCGACGTGTTGGCGACGGTCGGCGTGCCGCCGACGACGCCGATCGCGCCGCCGTTGACGAGGATCCTGCCCGCCGCGTCGCGGCTGACCGTGATCGAGTTGTCGAGGCTGTCGCCGGTCACGCTCAGCACGCCGGCGCTGAAGGTCCCGGTGACGGCCGCGTTCGCGGTGCTGGTCATGGCGGCGATCGCGCCGGCCGCGATCACGGTGGTGGCGAGCATCCGGCCCGTCGCCCGTCCCCGGGCTCTGCTGCGTCTTGCAGTCATCGATTCTCCTGGAGCAGTTCGAATGGTTCGACGATGCATGACGCCGTACTTGTCCGATTTGTTCCACTTCGGCTGAGGGTCGAGTTCGCTCGGCCGCGGGTCCTGTCCTCGCGGGACCCGGGTCGACGACTGAACTGAGACCCGCGCGCCGGGTGCCCTGGCACTGGTCTGCGGTGTCGCTCGCCGCGGTGGGTTGGCGTGTACGCCCGTCGTCGCGTGCAGGGCGCCGTGCCGCGGCATTCAGCCGCCGACCCCCAAACGCCCACGAGGCCACCCGCGGGTGGATCGGCGTTACGGCTCAGGGCCGAACGGGGAGGGCGGTTCGCCGCGGCCGCGAGGATGGGTAGCCTCGTCGGCGAGATGGTGCTTCGCGTCGCGGCCGTGGCACTCCTGGGGATGACCCTCATCGGCGGGTGCGGCGGCACGGACGTGCATCAGGAGTGTCCGCCCGACGCCGCCTGCGCGGCAAAGCGGTGTGATCCATCGCTGGCCGGACGCCGGCTGGAGGAGTTCTACCGGCAGCCCCAGCGGGCGCTTCCGCCGGTGGTCGGTTCCCGGCAGGTGCGCTGGAGTTGCGGGCGTGCGCCTTCCACGATGCGCGTGCGCCAGGGCATCCCGGCGAGCATCGCGGTCTTCGACGGCGAGCAGGCCTTCGTCACCGCGGAGATCCCGGCGCGCTCGGCGCGCAACCCGCTGCAGCGGTACTACTTCCCGCGCGCGGGCGGGGTGCCCAAGCACGGATGCAGAGCGCAGGTGGCGACGGGGCGGGTCGCGTACGTCGACGTGAACTACGGACTGGTCGCGTTCTCGCCTCACGAGCGCTTCAGCATCGCCGTCGACACCGCATTGCGAACGCCGGTCGTCGACGGCGTCCCGCGGCTGACGACGGGGCGGCGCGTGACCGTCTATGCGCTCCGATGCCCCGGGCGCAACATCCTGGTCGCGCGGTCGATCTCAGGCTGAGCCGCCGGCGATCACCTAGCGCGACCACGCCGCCGCCGCCGCGGTCGAGCTGCATGGCCAAGACAGCGTGGCGCGCTCGTGGAACTGCGGAACGCCTATCGCAACTGGCGTGACCCAATCGTCCTCAAGCAGAACGAGTCGTGTACGGGGGCTGGTGGATTGCGCCGGCGCTGCAGGTCGGCGACACGCAGATCCGTCTCACGGCCCTCCGAGACCCGGTCGGCTGAGCCTGCCGCCGGCGACACCACCCGCGCCCGGATCGTCATCGGGGCCTGCCGAAATCGAACCGCACGCGGTCACGTTGCGTCAGGTGTAGTCGCAACGCCCGCGATCGCCGCGAGAGGACCAGCGCTCGCCACGCATGCGTCCGACGCAACTGACTCCCGTCATCGGCGACCCGTAAGAAGATGCCGAAGGCGCTGCGTTGTATCGCGAGTGGCTCGCCGAGCTCGGACTCCGGCACGACGGCGCGGCCGACGCCACCGCCGACTGCGCGATCCATGACGCGTTCCGACGACTCGTCATCCGCGTGGTCCGCGGCGTCCGCCGCGGGCGTGCCGGTCTCGCCCTGAAGGAGCATCCCGCCCGGCTAGGTCCTTCGTTGCGTGCCACCCTCTGAGCGTGGTGTTCCGATCGCTCGTCGAGATCGAGAATCTGATCCGCTCGGCATGGTCGGCCAGCACGTGCGATCCCGTAGATGCCGCGGACTGGTCGCCCGAAAACGCCGCTCGAGGACAGTGCGCAGTGACGGCGCTCGTGGTTCAAGACCTCCTCGGCGGCGAGCTCTTGCTCGGCGACGTCCGCAACGCCGACGGCTCCTAGAGGAGCACAGCGCGCTGGGTCGGTGGCGACTGCTGGATCGTCGCGGGTCGCGGCGGGTCGCTCCGCACGCTCCTTGATGCCGCGCAACATGCGCCAGCTCATGACCAAGCTGATCAACTGCGTCGGCTCCACGATCAGTGTGGCCCAGCGACGCGCGTACCGGTAGCGTTCCCGCACGACGAGGCGGGTCGTGCCGTTCGCTTGATCGCGCAGAACGAAGGCCCACGTGAACTCATAGGGTGCCGGCGTCTTTCCCATCTGCACTCCGCCGCGCAGGACCAGGGCGCGGCGGGGCTCCACGATGGCCGCGATCAGGCCGACATCGGGATGAAGCTTGACCGTGGCGCCGACGTTGATGGATTGCCATTGGGCGACGATCCGGTCGGCGCTGTGGATGTTGCAGCCAGCGAGGTTCTCGAGCAGGTCGTAGCTGTAGAAGCCGCCGCGACCCTGGCCTAGCTGGACGATCCATGGCCAAACACCATCGGGGCGCGTGCGAACCGTGATTGCGCGCGTGGCCGTAAGATCCGCGTGAGGCAGCAGTTCGTCGCCGGGAAGCGCCGCGCCGACCTCCTCGTCGCTGGCGGCCCACCGCAGGCACCGACGCCTCAGGATGGCGATCACGGCAGCGGCCGCAGCGGCACCGGCAACCGCGTCAAGCCATCTCACGCCCGTCACCGGAGCCTTCAGCGACGGACGGCGCAGGGCGAGGGCGATGATCGCGCCGTGCAGGAGGGGTCACGACGTCTCGTGATGGCGCACGTCCCTTAGTAGCCGAGGCAGCAGAGCGAGACACAAGCGGCTCCAGCAACGTGGGCAGTGCGAGCGGTTCCTTCGCGCTTCCGCCACGCCCGGTCACGAGATTCCCGTCGCCGCCCTCGGCGCCGAGCCCGACCGTGGGTCTCCCGCACCGGCCGTGCCGATGCGGTCCTGATACCAGGTGACCGTGGCCAGGATGGCGGCCGGCAGCGGCGTGGCGGCGGTGCCGAATGTGGACTGGTACTTGCTGGTGTCCAGTACGAAAGACTCATCGAACTCGTAGAACATCTCAGCGAGCCCCCGCATCATCGGGTTGACCAGTCCGAAGGCCCGGACCGCCAGCTTCGGCAACGAGCGCACGCCGACGGCGTGTCCAACATGGTCAGCAACGAGGTCGAGGATCTGTCGGGTCGTCGCCGTCTCTGGGCCGGGCAGGTGCCACACTTCGCCGACGGCGCGCTCGTCGGTGCCGAGCGTCGCCAGACCGGCCACGATGTCCGGGACGTAGCTATAGGTGTGGAGCAGGTCCGGGTCACCGATGAAGTCGGCGCGCTTGCCGGCCACGGCGTTGGCGAAGACGCGTTCGCCGAGCGATGACTCGGTGACGCCGGCGCCGAAGAAATCCGATGCCCGCCCAATGGCGATCCGGACTCGGCCCGCATCCGCAGCCGCCAGCAGCTCCCGGGTCATCGCCGCTCGGGTTCGGCCCTTGACGGTTGTCGCAGCGAGCGGCAGGTCTTCTGTCAACGGCCGGCCCGCCGTCGGACCGTAGCCGTAGAGGTTTTCGAGCGTCACCAGCAGGGCGCCGGTTCGCTCAGCGGCGGTCAGCACACCTCGCTGCAGCGGGGGGAAACGCCTCGGCCAGTCGGTGTACGGCGCGTTCAGGCACTGATAGACGACCGCCGCGCCGTGGGCCGCGTGGGTGGCGGCCTCTGGGTCGCTCGCGTCTGCCGCCCGCCACTCGACCCCGTCGGCCAGCGCTGACGGCCGGCCGCGAGAGACCACCCGCGTGGCAAGACCGAGGCCGATCAGTCGCGCGCTGAGCGCACGCCCGACCTGTCCTGCGCCAAAGACCACGTGGATTCGATCATCACTCATGGCTTCACCGCCATCGCGGCGCCAATCCGGGGCGCGCTCGGCCTGTCAATTTCAGCGAGGTCCCGGAACCCGGCGGCCGCAGTACCCAACAGCAGCAGGCCGGCAGAGATGCCCGTCGTGGCCACCAGTGCGGTGCCTGACAGGGTCGCTATGAGGATCAGCGGTCCGACGGTCAACGCCCAGCCGACTGGACGCAAGCGGGGGATATGAACCCGGTGGTCCAGCCAGAGCAGCAGCGGTCCGATCGTGATGGCAATCGACGGCAGCACCCAGTCTGAGTGACCAGCCGCGCTGACGATGATCGGCAGGACCATCGCCGCGGCGAACTCGATGACGGTGGCGATGGTGACGTCTCGCTCGATCCGCTTACCCTCGACAGTGCTCGGTCGCGGGGCCTTCCCCGCGGCGGACCTGATTCCGTACCAGAACACGCCGATCACGGCGACTCCGAAGACCGCGATGAGCACGTCGGCCATGGGACCGCTGATCACCACGCTCCCACGCACGAGCCAGAAGGCGGCGAAGGCCGCCTGAATCAGACCGCCGATCCACCGCACGCGCCGCGACCACGCCACGGTTGGAGCCAAATCGGTCGCGCCCGTAGCCGGCCCCAGACGGACGGGGTTCCCCGTCTCCGCGGTGATCATCATGAGACCAGCGTCCGCGAAAGCGACGCTGCGGGCATCAGCACAACGCCGCACTCCGGCTCGGGAAGCCCGCACCGGCAGCCGGGCTCGCCGCAGACTGCTGCTTCCGCCTGGCGGCAGCGGCGCGCGAATCGCGGTGAGCGGCTTGGACCTACTCGACGACCGTGTCCCAATCGTTCTAAAGAAGCGGCTCCGACTCAGGAACGATCGCGGAAATTGGATTGCAGAACCATGATCCGGCGCCGGTCTGTATGCGTGTGACGTCCGAGCGAGACCCCCGCGAATCGAACCCCACCGCCGTCCTGATGACGAGTGTCGTGGTAGCCGCGGCGGGACTCGCCGTCGCGCTCCTGGCGCTTCGCGCCGGTGATGTTTTTGCATCTTGTTGCTGATCGTGCACGTGTTCGCCCAAGCAGCGCTCGGCGGCTTCGTGTCCGACTGAGAAGCCTCGGGTGAGGAGGGTGGGGCGCACCGGGCAGCCAGCCGGCGACGGGGTGATCAAGGATGACGAGGCCGATGACGAGGCACCGGGCCAGGGGTCTTGGTTCGCCGCGCCTTCTCCAGCGATCAGAACGCTCGATGAGTGGCCGCCGACTGGGTCGTTTCACTGTAAGAGGACCACAAACGCCTTGCGCGAAAGGCGAAAGCGTGGGCGGTCGGCTTAGGGCTGCCGGCGTCGCCGGGGCGTGACCGATCCATCCGCGGGTCCCGCGAGGACAGGACCCGCGGCCGAGCGAACCGACCCTCGGCGGTTGAACGACTACTAGGCGGGATACCGCGGGCGCCCGGCGGGCCGGTAGACCTGGATCGTCACGCCCTTCGAGTCGGCTCGCGAGTCGATCAGGTCGAGCGCGATGTCCGGGCCGGCGTCGGGGAACAGCCGCGTGCCCTGGCCGAGGACGACGGGGACGATGATCAGCTGGATCTCGTCGACGAGGCCATGGTCGAGCAGCCACCGGACCAGGGAACCGCTGCCGTGCACCTGCAGCTCACCCCCCGGCTTGGCCTTCAGCTCGCCGATGGCCGCCGCGAGGTCAGCGGAGAGGACGGTCGTGTCCGCCCAGCGCGGGTCGGTGATCGTGGTCGACGCCAGGTACTTGGGCGTTGTGTTCAAGGCGTCCGCGATGGGATGGCCGCCCCGATCCATCGCGCCCCAGTAGGGGGCGAAGATGTCGTAGGTCCGCCGGCCGAACAGGAACGCGTCGGCGCGCTGGTAGGTCTCGGTGATGAACGCCATGGTTGCGTCGTCGCCCGCCCCCAGGGCCCAGCCGCCGCGCTCGAACCCGCTCCTGCGGTCCTCGTCCGACGCGCCGCCGTTTCCCTGCATCACGCCATCGACGGTGACCTGCGTCTGGGTCGTCAGCTTCATGGTTCGCGGTTCCCTTCTCGTTGGATTGAGCACCGTTCGCTACGACCGGGCCACGGCACCGAACTCATCGGTAGGCGCGCCCAGGCCCGGGGTGCGACGCGAAAGTTCAGTGGTGAACCCTGGGTCAGTCGTGTCTATCTTCGCCCGCATATGCGTACGCGCCTGAAGCTCTGCATCCTGCTGGCGCTCCTCGCCACGCCGGTCGCGACCGCTCCCGCCGGAGCGGTGTCAGGTGGAGCGGCGCTGCCGATCGCGCAGGCGCCGTACGTCGTCTGGCTCGACGGCCGCTGCACCGGGACGCTGATCTCACCCACGCGGATCCTGACCGCGGGGCACTGCCTCGACGGCGACTCCGCCGGCGACGACGTCGTGCTCGTCGGCGTCGACGGGAACATGCTCTCGGCGAAGCAGCGCAACGCGATGGCGATCCCCGTCGCCGGCTACTCGGTCCATCCGAGGTTCAAGGAGTCCTTCCCGTTCGCGCACGACGATCCGCAGGACGCGATCGCCGTGAACGACGTCGGGCTGATCCTGCTCAAGAAGCCGATCACGACGATCGCGCCGGTGCGCGTCGCCGGCGCCGGCGACGCGGCGCTCGAGGCGCCGGGCGTCCAGACGAACCTGATCGGCTACGGCATCACCGCGCCCCAGCCGGACATCGGCGCCCCACCGATCCAGCCGCTGCAGCAGGGGACGATGCCGGTGATCGGCGCCGGCGACTGCGCGCAGGCGTTCCCGCGCGCGATCCAGCCCTCGATGGGCTGCTCGGAGGATCTGGCCCACCATGCGCCGCTGATCCAGGCGTGCCCCGGCGACAGCGGCGGGCCCGTGGTCGTGTCCACGCCGGCCGGGCAGGTGCAGATCGGGGTCACGAGCTGGGGGCCGGAGACCATGAACGGCGCCTGCGGGGAGAAGTTCCTGCCCGACGTGTACATGCGCACGGCGGCCTTCGCGTCCTTCATCAACCAGAAGAAGCCGGTGATCGAGCCGTTCATCAGGCGGCGCCGCGACACCAGCGGGGGCTTCGGCTCCGGCGTCGTGAAGATCGGCGGCACCGCTCGGGTCGGTCACACCGTGACGTGCGAGCCGCCCAAGCTCGGCGGCGACCCCTACACGCTGTCGTACTCCTGGTCGGTGCCGACGAGCACCAAGTTCGCCGACATACGCGGCGCGACCAAGCAGACGTTCAAGATCACGAGCTCGTTCTACCGGCACCTGCCCAAGCACGACCGGCGGGTCGCCTGCACGGCGACGGCCCGCAACGCCGGCGGCAGCCTTTCGCTGTTCTCGGGGACCAGGCCGCTCAAGAAGTGAACGGCGTCGCGCCGGATCGGCGCGACTGAGCGGCCACGGAATACCTCGCTCGCCCTGGCGTCTCACCGGTATCCGCCAGTGACCCGCCAGGAGGTGCCGCCGTGCCCAGCCGTCTTCTCCACATCCGACCCGCTCGTCTGCTCCTCGCGGCGGTGGTGCTCGTGGGCTTCGGCGGGCCGGTGGGCGCCTCCGCCGCGGTGCCGGCGCCGACGCTGCAGCTGCTCGCCGGAACGGGTGTCCCGGGGTATCTCGGCGATGGCGGTCCGGCAGTCGGCGCGCAGCTCTACCAGCCGATGGGCGTGGCCGTCGACGCCGCGGGCGACGTGCTCGTGGTCGACCTGAGCAACCGCATCCGCAAGATCACGGCGGACGGCATCGTCACGACGGTCGCCGGCTCCGGCATCGCCGGCTTCGCGGGCGACGGCGGCCCGGCGACGAACGCGCAGCTCAACCACCCGACGGGGGTCGTCGTCGACGCCGAGGGCGGCATCCTGATCGCCGATCAGCACAACTACCGGGTCCGCCGCGTCGACCCGAGCGGGACGATCACGACGGTGGCGGGAACCGGCTTCGACGGCTACGGGGCGGGGGATGGCGGGCCTGCGGTGAACGCGGGGCTGAACCTGCCGACGACGCTCGCGCTCGATGCGGAGGGCGGCGTCCTCGTCGCCGAGATGGGAGGCCGGCGCGTCCGGCGGATCGACCCCGACGGCACGATCTCCACGATCGCGGGCGACGGCGCGTCGGGGTACGACGGCGACGACAAGCCGGCCACGCAAGCGAGCCTGACCAAGCCCACCGGCCTTGCCGTCACCCGCGCGGGAGACGTGCTGATCGCCGACCAGGGGGACCAGCGCGTCCGCCGCGTCGACACGTCGGGAGTCATCCACACGATCGCCGGGACCGGGCTGGCGACCTCGGCGGGCGACGGCGGCCCGGCCTCCGCGGCGAGCCTCGACCAACCGACGAGCCTGCTCGTCGACCGCTCGCGTCGCGTGCTCGTCACCGAAGGCGGGTGGAGCCCCCGCGTGCGCTCGATCGAGCGAGACGGCACGATCAACACCATCGCGGGCGGCGGCACGAGCAAGCCCGCCGACGGGCTGCTCGCGACGTCCGCGGCGCTGTCCAGCCCGACCGGCATGGCGATCGATAGCTCGGGCGGCGTGATCATGGCCACCACGGGGTTGAATCAGCTGTGGACGCTGCTGCCGGCGCGGTCCAGCGGCTGAGGCGACGGCTCAAGCCCAGACATGCGCCGGTCGATACCGGTGAGCGATGATCGACCGGATCTTGGAGGTGCTCAGATCCGCGGGCGCATCCTTCGACGGGCCCGGTCCGCTGGACCTCGCGCTCCTGTACGCGATCGTCGCCGTGATCACGGTGCCGCTGCTGACGCTCGTCCACGAGCTCGGGCACGCGATCGCCGTCCGTCTTCGGGGCCTGCCGCTCGATTCGATCGTCGTGGGCGATACGGACGACCTGACCTTCCGCGTCGGGGCGGTGACCGTGCGGCTTGGACGCATGCTGGGCGACGGTCGGGTCGGCGGCTACGTGACCCACGAAGCGAGCGAGGCGTCCGCGCACGACCTGATCGTCATCGCGCTCGGAGGTCCGCTGGCGAATCTCGCCGTCGTGCCGGTCTTCGTGGGTCTGGCACTTGCCGGCGCCACCGGCGGAGCGCTCGACGCCGGCCTCTGGTTCCTCGCGGTCGCGAGTGTGCTGATCGCCGTGGGCAACCTCGTTCCACGCGGTTCGAACGACGGCCGCCGCGCCCTGCTCGCCTGGCAGCGGCGCGACCGGCCGGTGCGCGACTGGATCGACTTCGCACCGGAGCGGCAGGCGCCTCCACCGGCTGCCGAGGCGCCGGCTCCGGAGCCGACCAACGGGTTCCGGTGGCCGTTCCGGGTCGCGCTGCTGCTGGTCGCCGCGATCCCCGTCGCGCTCGGCGAGTTGCAGCTTCTCGCCCCGCTTGTCGTGGTCTTCGGCTGGGCGCTGCTGACCGGCGCGCACCGCGAGAAGATCTGGTGAGGCGGCCTACCGCCTCCTGATCGTGAAGCGCTTGATCGCCGGCGTGGCGTCGAGGTTGCCGGCGCGATCGCGCGCCTTGACCCGGAAGACGTGCCTGCCGGGCTCGAGCCGCTTGTAGGTCTTCGGCGAGGTGCAGGCGTTGAACCGCTTGAGGTCCAGCTTGCAGGTGAACGTCGAGCCCGGCTCCCCGGAGGCGAACCGGAACGTCGCCTTGCGCGCGGCCTGCGCGATCTGCGCCTTGCGCAGCGACGTGGCCGGCGCCTTGACGTCCGGCGCCGGCGTCACGGTGGGCGTCGGGACGGGGTTCGGGCTCGCGGTCACGGTCGGCGTCGGGACAGGCGGAGCCGGGGTCACCGTCGGCGTCGGGTAGGCGATGATCTGCGTCAGCGAGAACGAGGCGGCGGAATGCGCCTGCGGGTCGCCGCCGGCGCTGGTGAAGCTCCCTGCCGCATAGAGCCGGCGATCGACGAGCGCGAGCGCGAGGCCGTTGCCGGCCCACGGGCCGTCGCCGGCGCCGTCGGACCCGACCGGGTGCCAGCCGGTGCCGTCGAAGAACGCGACGTTGTCGGCGCGCGGGTCGCCGTCGGCGTTCTGGAACGTCCCGGCGGCGAAGAGGTACGTGCCGGTGCCGGCCAGCGCGTTGATCGAGGCGGTCGTCGGGAACCACCCGTTCGCGCCGCCGCTGCCGGCACCCACGGCCGACCACGCCGACCCGTCCCAGCGTGCGACGTGGTCCGCCTGCGGGATGCCCGCGACGTCGTTGGCGTCCGTGCCGATGTACGTGTCGGTCCCGACGGCGGTGAGCCCGCGGACGAACGTCGTGACGGCGCGGCCGCACGGCCCGGCGCCCGAGCCCATGGCCTGCCACGTGCCGCCGGCGGGCAGGTACGCGACGTTGTCGGCGGCGGCGAGGTTCTCCAGGTTGCTGAATCCCCCGCCCGCGTAGAGCGTGCCCGCGTCGGTGAACTCGCCGCCCACGTAGAGCTCGCCCGGGGCCACCGCCAGCGCGGAGGCGACGAGGTCCAGCGAGTCGGGCGTAGTAGTCGAGCGGATTCGAACCGGCGAGCCTGGTGGCTCAGAGCG
The DNA here is from genome assembly GCA_963736505.1 of uncultured Solirubrobacteraceae bacterium. Taxonomy (GTDB): domain Bacteria; phylum Actinomycetota; class Thermoleophilia; order Solirubrobacterales; family Solirubrobacteraceae; genus Solirubrobacter. The sequence goes on along the minus strand of CAVTOZ010000005.1, from coordinate 745,418 downwards.
GCGGCGCGATCGTCGCGGGGCTGAGCGGGACGTCGCTATCCCTGGGGAGTGCGGCGCGGGCAGATCTATGTGGCACTCGCGGCGATCGCGTCGTCGACCGCCGGGGTCATGCAGCGCCAGCTGACGCTCGATACCGCGACGCAGGTCCTCGGCCGGGCGGTGTTCGCCGGCGTCGCGCTGCTGGCCTACGTCGCGGTCGTCGAGCGCGGGCGTGTCGTGCAGGCGTTCAGGTCAGTCGGAGTCGCGGGTGTCGCCGTGGCCGTCTGCGTGGCGATCGCGTCAGGCGGCTTCATCGCCGCGCTCAACCACACCAGCGTGGCGCGCGTCCTGTTCATCTTCGCCGTCTCGCCCGTGCTCGCCGCGATACTCGCCCACTTCACGCTCGGCGAGCCGATCACGCAACGCGCCGCGCTGGCGATGGCGCTCGCCCTCGCGGGAGTCGCGCTGATGCTGGGCGCGCCGGCCGACGGCAGCCTCGCCGGCGACGGCCTCGCCCTGCTGTCGGCGCTCGCGTTCGCGGCGATGATCGTGATCATGCGCCGGCGCCACGACGTCTCGATGGCCCCGGCCACCTGCCTGTCGCAGGCGATCCTCGTCATCGCCGCGCTTCCCTTCGCCAGTCCCCGGGCCATCGGCGGCGACGACATCGGCTGGCTGGCGGCGCTCGGCGCCGGTCAGGTCGGGCTCGGCTTCGCGCTGCTCACCGCCGGCGCGCGGCTGATCCCTGCCGCCCAGGTCGGCCTCATCACCTTGCTCGAGGTCGTGCTCGGCCCCATCTGGGCCTGGCTCGCGCTCGCCGAGCGCCCGGGCACGCTGACGCTCGCCGGCGGAGCGATCGTGATCGCCGCGATCGCGCTCCAGACGCGCGCGGGCGATCACAGCGAGGCCGGCGCCGCCCGCCTGGCGACCTGGCGCGCATGGCTGCCGGTGAGCGAGCGGGCCGAGGGCGACGTGTGAGCCGGGCGGCTTCGCCGCGGCGTCGAGCGCCGGCGAGACGGGCGGGCGATCTCGTCGATGTAGGCCGAGACGATCGCCTCGATCACCAACTCGGCGCGATGGTCCGTGTGAGTCATGAGGCTCCTTGCGGGGGAAGTTGGTCAGGCGGCCAGGCGCTCGAGCTCGCGCGCGGGCGCGGGAGCCAGCTCCGGCTCGGGCGCGCGGCGCGGGCGCAGCAGGACGAGCGCGCCGACGACGCCGGCGGCGACGCTGCCCGCGCCGATCACGAACGCGAGGTGGTAACCGCCGAGCAGCGAGTCCGTGAGCGGGTGCTGGGCCGCTCGCAGCGTCTCGGTGCGGTTGGTGGCGATGGTGCCGAGGACGGCGAGGCCGAGCGCGCCCGCGATCTGCTGCGACACGTTGACGATGCCCGAGCCGAGCCCGGCGTCGGCGGCCGGCACGTCGGCCATCGCGATCGAGAGCAGCGGCATGAAGGCGCTGCCGATCCCGAGGCCGATCAGGAAGTAGGCCGCGAAGACGGTCGGGAAGAAGCTCGTGTCCGCCCCGGTGGTGGTGAGCAGGCCGAGGCCGGCGATCACGGTCACCATGCCGGCGAGCAGCACGTGGAACGGGCCGAAGCGCTCGACCAGGCGGGCGGTGATCCCGAGCGAGAGGGCGCCGACGGTGATCGTCCAGGGCAGGAACGCGAGGCCGGTCTGCAGCGCGCTGTAGTGGCGGACGTGCTCGAGGTAGAGCGTGCCGAGGAAGAACGTCGAGTACATGCCGGTGACGAGGAAGCCGCGCACGACGCTCGTGCTCACGAGCCCGCGCAGGCGCAGGATCCGCAGCGGCATGATCGGGTTCTCGATCCGGCGCTCGGTCAGCACGAAGGCGGTCATCAGCGCCGCGGCGAGCGCGCCGTATCCGAGCACGCGGCTCGAGGTCCAGCCGCTGCTGCCGGCCTGCACGATCGCGTAGATCGCGGTCATCAGCGAGGCGGTGACCAGGATCGAGCCCATCCAGTCGACGCGGCCGGTGTAGACGCGCGGCGCGTCCGCCGGGATCAGCGAGCGGCCGAGCGCGATCGTGGCGGCGCCGATCGGCAGGTTGACGAAGAAGATCCAGTGCCAGCTGAGCGCCTGCGTGAGCGCGCCGCCGGCGAGCAGTCCGAGCGATCCGCCCGCCACGGCGACGAACACGTACGCGCTCATCGCGCGGGCGCGCTCGGCGGGGCGCGGGAACTCAGTGACGATGATCGCGAGGATCACCGACGCCTGCATGGCGGCGCCGATGCCCTGGAGGAAGCGGGCGGCGATCAGCGCGCCCTGGCTGGGGGCGAGCCCGCACAGCGCGGACGCGAAGGTGAACAGCGTGACGCCGGCGAGGAAGACGCGTTTGCGGCCGAGCAGGTCGCCGAGCCGGCCGGCGAGCAGCAGGAAGCTGCCGAACGTGACCAGGAACGCGTTGATCACCCAGGTCAGGTCGCCTTGGCTGAAGTCGAGCTCGCGCTGGATGGCCGGCAGCGCGACGTTCACGATCGTCGTGTCGAGCACGATCATGAGCTGCGCGAGGCAGACCACCGCGAGCGCGAGCCAGCGACGGCGATCGCCTTCGGCGGCGGCGGCGGCGGAGGAGCGAGAGGCTGAGGGCATATCGACTTCCGGGGAGGAGAGCGCTAAACTGGAGGAACCCTCCAGTAACTAAGTGGAGGGTGCCTCCATAACCGGAACTATAGCGGAGGCACCCTCCGGTTTGTCAAGCGAACTTTGTCGGGATCGGCACGCTGTACCGCAACTTCCCGAACCGCCAGGCGCTGCTGGAGGCGGTGTATGTCGAGGAGCTCGAGGCGCTGTGCCGCTGTTCCTGGGCTGCCGGGGGATTGCTGTTCGCCGCGGGCGAGCCGCTGCTCGCCCGGGCGCAGCACGCCGGGACTGTCCGGTCTGACACGAACCTCGCGGAGATCATCCAGATGGTCGGCGGCATCGCGAAGATCCCGGGCGCCGAGCCCGAGGCGATCGCGCACATGCTCCAGATCGCGCTGGACGGCCTCCGCCGCCGCCCGTAGCGCTCACGCGCCCGGCAGGTCCTTGTTCTCCGGCACGAACTTGCTGGCGGTGAACGTCGCGCCCTGTGGGTCGGTGATGACGGTCATCCGGACCCACGGCGCGTCGAACGGCGCGACGTCCACGCGGCCGCCGAGCTCGGTCGCGCGGGCCGCGATCGCGTCCGCGTCGGCGACGCCGAACGTCACGCCCCAGTAGGCGGCGTCGCCTTCGGCCGGGCCGACGCTCGCCACCACCTCCTCGAACCGCGAGGGCGCGCCCATCCCGGCCATGTTCGCGCGCATGCCGGGCGTGCGCCGCTCGAGGAAGTCGCCGTACGCCGGGAGCGCCCACATCGTGCCGGCGCCCGGCTCGATCACCTCCCAGCCGAACACGGCGCCGTAGAAGTCGCGCGCGCCGTCGAGGTCGGGCGTATAGAGGTTGTTGAAGTTCACCGAGCCGGGCTCGTTGACGACGGCCGCGCCGCGGTGGCGGTTCGGCTGCCAGGCCGAGAACGACGCCCCGGCCGGGTCGGCGAACACGGCCATCCGTCCCGCGTCCCCGACGTCGCCCGGCTCCATCAGCACGCTGCCGCCCGCGGCGCGCACCTTGGCCGTGGTCTCGTCGGCGTCGGCGACCCACACGTACGTGTTCCACGTGGCGGTCGCGCCCTGCGGCTGCGACGCGACGGCGGCGACGTCGCCTCCGGGCAGCCGTCCGATGACGTACTTGCCCGGCGCGCCGGGCGGCGTCACGTCCTCGAACTCCCATCCGAACAGCCCGCCGTAGAACTCGACGGCGGCCTCCGGGTCGGGCGCCGCGTTGTCGATCCAGCACGGGACTCCGGGGATGTAGCGGTCTTCGTCGGTCATTGGGCAACCGTACGAGTGGTTTAGGTCAGTATCTGTCCTCAACCGAGATCACCATGCCGAAGTCATGAGCGACACCGCGAGCCGTCTGCTGGAGCTGCTGTCGCTGCTGCAGGCGCGGCGCGACTGGCCGGGGACGGAGCTGGCCGAGCGGCTGTCGGTGTCCCCGCGCACGATCCGGCGCGACATCGATCGCCTGCGCGGCCTCGGCTATCCGGTCGACTCGCTCACCGGACCCGCGGGCGGCTATCGCCTGCGCGCGGGCACGGCGATGCCGCCGCTGCTGCTCGACGAGGACGAGGCGATCGCGATCGCCGTCGGCCTGCGGACCGCCGCGCGGGCGTCGGTGACCGGCATCGAGGAGACGGCGATCCGCGCGCTCGTGAAGCTCGAGCAGGTGCTCCCCGCCCACCTCCGCCGCCGCGTCGCCGCGCTCGGATCGGCGACCGTCGCGCCGCCTCCGGACGGGCCGACGGTCGATCCGCAGGAGCTGACGACGATCGCCGCCGCATGCCGCGACGGCGAGTGCCTGCGCTTCGACTACGCGAGCCGCGACGGCACGGCCAGCCGCCGCCACGTCGAGCCGCACGCGCTCGTCAACCGCGGGCGCCGCTGGTACCTGGTCGCCTGGGACCGGGCGCGCGACGACTGGCGCACGTTCCGCGTCGACCGGCTCGAGCGGGCGGTGGCGACCGGTCCGCGCTTCACGGAGCGCGAGCTGCCCGCGAAGGACGCCGCGGCCTTCGTCGAGCAGAACATCGCGGGAGCGTCGGGCCGCCACGAGGCGCACATCACGGTGCACGCCTCTGCGGACGAGCTCAAGCGGCGGCTCCCGTTCCTGGCCGGCGCGCTGACGCCGATCGACGAGGAGCGCTGCGAGTACCGGACGGCCGACGACAACCTGGAATGGCTCGCGCTGCGGGTCGCGATGCTCGGCGTCGACGTCGAGGTGCACGCGCCGCCGGAGCTGATCGCCGAGCTGCGCGCGATGGCACTGCGCATCGGCCGCTAGGTTGACGGCGTGCACCCTGACCCGTACCGCGTGCTGGGCGTCAGGCCGGGCGTGTCGCCCGAGGAGCTGCACGACGCGTACCGGCGGCTCGTCAAGCTGCACCATCCGGATCGCAACGGGGGCTCGGAGGCATCGGCCCAGGCGTTCAAGGAGATCCAGCAGGCCTACGACGAGCTGCGCGAGAAGGTGCAGACCGCGCCGCCGCAGACCGCGGTGGAAGACCGCATGGCGACGCTCGAGCGCGAGCTGCGCGAGGCCCACGCCGCCCGCGAGCGCGTGCGGCAACAGGCGCGCGCGGCCACGGGCAGCGTCACCCCGCCCGCAACCGAGGAGGACAGCTTCGGCCGGATCCTCTCCGACGTGCGCGACGAGCTCGGCGAGCGCCTGTCGCACGCGCGCGAGCATCCTGCCGTGCGGCGCGTCAGCGACCTGATCGACGGGCTCGACGACCTCGCGTCGCGACTCTGAGCGGCAACGCGCCAACTCGGGCGGAGGCGCTCAAGTTCCGCTTAGGTCCTGCCGATACAAGTTGACACAGGCCGCTCCTAACGGGGCGGCTTGACTCGTTCCAGGCCCAGCAGCGCGACGTCGTCCTCGCGTGAGCCGGGCAGCAGCGCGAGCATCGCGTCCGCGATCGCCTCGAGGTCGTCGCCGCTGGACGCGGCCGCCGCGAGCGCGGCCATGCCCGTGTCGATCGGCTGGCGGCGGGACTCGACGAGCCCGTCGGTGTAAAGCCACAGCGTGGCGCCGGGCGGCAGCGTCAGGTGGCTGGCGACGCACGGCGGCGCGCCGCTGGCGCCGAGCGGCGGGCAGCGGGCGAAGCCGACGTACTCGGTGGCGCCGTCGGCGTCGACGACCAGCGGCGGCAGGTGGCCGGCGACGGCGAACTCGCTCTCGCCGGTGGCGGCGTCGAGCTCGAGGTAGAGCAGCGTCGCGAACCCGATCTCGCCGTCGGCGGCGTCGGCGAGCGCGTGCAGGTCGTCGATCACCTCGGCCGGGCGGGCGCCCTTGAGCGCGTAGGCGCGCAGCGCGTTGCGCAGCTGGCCCATCGTCGCCGCGGCGGTGATCCCGCGGCCGCCGACGTCGCCGATCGCGATCCCGTAGCGCCCGCTGGGCAGCTTGAACGCGTCGTACCAGTCGCCGCCCACGTAGTCGCGCGCGTCGCTCGGGACGTAGCGGACCACGAGCCGGTGGTCCGGCACCACGGGCAGCCGCGGCGGCAGCAGCGCGCGCTGGAGCGTCTCCGCCGTCGCGTGCTCGCGCGTGTAGAGGCGCGCGTGATCGAGCGCGAGGCCCGCGCGGCGGCCGAGCTCCTCGGCGAGCTCGAGCTCGCTGGTGGAGTACTGGCGCCCGGACTCCGCGAACACGAACGTGATCGCGCCGAGCGTGCGCCCGCGCGCCGCCAGCGGCACGATCAGCGCCGAGTGCATGCGCAGCTCGGCGACCAGCGCGCGCTGCTCGTCGTCGAGCGCGGCGGCCTGCAACAGCGCCTCGTCGATCTCGGGGTAGAGCTCGGAGCGGCCGGTGCGGATCACGTTCGGCGCGCCGGTCGGCGCGTCCGGGTCGGGTGGGTAGCGCTCCGCGAGCTCCCATGCCCAGCGGACCTTGGCGGGGTCGATATGCGCGACGGCGATCTGCTCGAACGACCCGCGGACCTCGGCGGCGAGCTGGATCGCGCACCAGTCGGCAAGCCGCGGGACGGCGAGGCGGGCGACCTCGTCGAGCGTCTCGACCGGGTCCAGCGACGCCGCCAGCACCTCGCTCGCCTCGGCCAGGAAGCCGCGCCGGTCCTCGCGCCGGCGGCGCTCGGTGACGTCGGTCATCAGGCCGATCAGGCGCTCGGTGCGGCCGTCGGCGCCCTTGACGACGTGCACGCGCGAGTGGATGAAGCGCTCGTGGCCGTCGGGCAGCGTCACCTGCAGGTCGTGCTCGTACGGGGTCCCGTCCTCGACCGCCGCGCGGATGAACCCCTGCACGCGGGCGCGGTCCTCGGGGTGGACGAAGCGCTCCAGGTACCCCTGCGCGTCGTGCGGCTGGATCCCCCGTTCGAGGCCGTACATCGGCCCGACGTTCTCGGACCACTCGACCGTGTCGGAGGCGATCTCCCACTCCCAGAACCCGGTGTCGGTGCCCTCGAGCGCGAGACGCAGCCGCTCCTCGAGACCCCTCATAAGGGATGGGACTCTACGGGAGGATGAGGTGCGAGTCGCCGTACTCGTGCCAGCGGTAGCCGCGTGCGAGCGCGGCGGCGTAGGAGCGTTCGAGCAGCCCGCGGCCGGCGATCGCCTCGAGCATCAGCAGGTGGCTGGCGTCGGGCTCGTGCCAGCCGGTCAGCAGGCCGTCGACGGCGCGCACGCCGCGCTCGGGCGTGATCGTGAGGCTGGTCCAGCCCTCGCCGGCGCGGACGCGGCCGGAGGCGTCGGCGACCGTCTCCAGCGCGCGCACGACGGTGGTGCCGACGGCGATCACGCGCCTCGCCGCGTTGACGCGCTCGGCCGTCGCGGCGGGGACGCGGTAGCGCTCGGGGTACGGGCGCTCGCCGCGCTCGAGCGAGCTGACGCCCGTGTGCAGGACCAGGCGCGCGATGCCGACGCCGCGGGCGCGCAGGGCGGCGACGGCGCGGCGCGTGAACGGGCGCCCGGCGCTCGGCATCTCGGCGCTGCCGGGCTCGGACGCGAAGATCGTCTGGTGGTCGGCGAGCGGGCGGGCGTGCGGCTCGTGGGCGTAGCGGATCGGCGCGCCGTGGGCGGCCAGGTAGGCGTCCAGCGGTTCGGGGAGCGCCAGGCGCGCGATCCACAGGCGCCCGGGCGACAGGTACGGCGCCAGCAGCTCGGCGGAGCCGCCCGCTTCGAGCGCGAGCGCTTCCCCGGCGCGGCCGGGGAAGCGCTCGCCACCGCGGCGCAGCTCGACGATCCAGCGGCCGGGCCGCCCCGCCGGCGGGGGTTCAGGCGTCGAGAGGTGCAGCTCGACCGCGGTCCCGTCGGAGCGGCGGGCGGAGAGGGCGGCGGGCATCGTCGCCGAGGCATTGACGACGAGCAGGTCGCCGGGGCAGAGGTGGCGCGGGAGCTCGAGGAAGCGGCCGTGGACGAGCGGGCCGCCGCTCGCGCGCGACCATCAGGCGGACCTCGTCGCGCTCGGCCGGCGGCTCGGCCGCCTCCAGCTCGCGTGGCAGCGCGAAGTTCATGCGGCCACCAAGGCCGCCTTGTAGCGGCCCGACGGGAGGTCGCCCTCGATCAGCGCGAGCAGGCCGGGCACGCTGTCCTCCGGCGGCGGCCGGTCGGAGATGTCCTCGCCCGGGAACGCCTCCTGATGCATGCGCGTGTTCATGTCGCCGGGGTCGACGGCGTAGACGCGCAGCTCGGGATGCTCGATCGCGAGGATCGCGCTGAGCTGCTCGAGCGCGGCCTTCGAGGAGCCGTAGCCGCCCCAGCCCTCGTAGGGCTCGGCGCCGGCATCGGACGTCACGTTGATCACGCGCGCGCCGGGCGCGAGCTGCGCGAGCTGGAACAGCGCGAGCGGCGCGAGCACGTTCACGCGGTAGACGTGCTCGAGCACGCCGAGCGGGTACTCCGCGAGCGCCGGCTGCGGGCTGGGGCCGAGCACGGAGGCGTTGTTGACGAGCAGGTCGACGCGTCCCGCGGCGGCGACCAGCGCCTCGCGGTGCGCGGGATCGGCGACGTCGCCGGGGATCGCGATCGCGTCCAGCCCGGCGGCCGCCGCGTGCAGCGGCGCGGCCTCGCGGGCGTCGATCACGAGCCGCCAGCCGCGCTCGGAGAGCGCGCGGGCGAGGGCGAGTCCGAGGCCGCGGGAGGCGCCGGTGACGATGGCGGTGGGCATGGCACGGACGGTACGTCCGGGCGTGCCCGACCACCATTGGCAATTGGACCTAGGACCCGGTAGACAACGCACGTGACGGAGACATCGGGAGAACCGGCCGCGCGTACGGCCGACCAGGGCGAGATCGCGCCGTGGGCCAAGCACGGACTCGGCATCGCGCTGTTCGTCGTGGGGGTCCTGCTGCTGTACCTGACGGTGACCCTGTGGCCGGCGATCGACGCGGCCAAGCTCAACAAGCCCGGCCACGTCACCTGGCTCGGGTTCGGCTTCACGCTCGTCCCCGACGCCTCGATGATGCTGCTGGTCCTTCTCGTCAGCGCGCTCGGCAGCTACATCCACGCGACGGTGTCGTTCAGCGACTTCGTCGGCAACCGCCAGCTGGCCGCCAGCTGGATGTGGTGGTACCTGCTGCGCGTGTTCGTCGGCAGCTCGCTGGCGGTGATCTTCTACTTCGCGATCCGCGGCGGCTTCTTCTCCGGCGCGTCGAACAGCACCGACCTCAACGTCTACGGGATCGCGGCGCTGTCCGGCCTCGTGGGCCTGTTCTCCAAGCAGGCGACCGACAAGCTGCGCGAGATCTTCGACACGGCGTTCAAGACGGGAAAAGGCGTTGGCGACGACGCGCGCGGCGACAGCATCGTCAACCCCCCGCCGACGCTCCAGGGCAGTGAGCCCGTGTCGCTCAGTCCCGGCCTGCTGTCGATCATGCTCGTCGGCACCGGCTTCATCCCCGGCTCGATCGTCAGCGTGCTCGCGCCCGGCGGGAAGTCCGAGCCGCGCAAGGTCCGGCTCAAGAGCTCGACGGCGCTGAAGGTGACGCTGCTCGCCAAGGACGCCAAGGAGGCGGGCGAGCTGACGTTCACGGTGACCAACCCGCAGCCCGGCGGCGGGACATCGGCCCCGCTGCGGGTCAAGGTCACAGACCCTGCCTGACGGCGTAGAGCGCCGCCTGCGTGCGGTCGCTCACGCCGAGCTTGGCGAGGATGTGGCTGACGTGCGTCTTGACCGTCTTCTCGGCGACGCCGAGCTCGAGCGCGATCACCTTGTTCGAGCGCCCGCGCGCGATCAGCGTCAGCACGTCGAGCTCGCGCGGCGTCAGGTCGTCGTGCGCGTGCACGCTGCCCTGGGCGACCTCCTCCACGACGCGCGTGGCGATCGCGGGCGACAGCGGCGAGTCGCCGGCGTGGGCTGAGCGGATCGCCTTCACGAGGTCCGGCGGCTGTACGTCCTTGAGCAGGTAGCCGGCCGCGCCGCCGCGCAGCGCCGAGAAGAGCTTGTCGTCGTCCCCGAACGAGGTCAGCACGATGACCCGGGCGCGGCCGTCGCGCAGGAGCTTGAGCGCGCCCAGCCCGTCGAGCCGCGGCATCACCAGGTCGAGCAGCACGACGTCCGGATCGAGCCGTCGCGCGGCCTCGACCGCCTCCTCGCCGTCGGACGCCTCGGCGACCACCTCGATGTCGTCCTGCAGGTCGAGGAACGTCCGCAGCCCCTGGCGCACGACGGCGTGATCGTCGGCGAGCACGACGCGGATCACGCCGGCACCTCGAGCCGGACGGTCGTGCCGGTCGCCGACGACGTGACCGTCAGCGTCCCGCCGAGCTCGGTCGCGCGCTCGTCCATCGACGTCAGGCCGAGCCGCTTGCCGCGCACCGCGCCGGGATCGAAGCCGCAGCCGTCGTCGGCGACGCTGAGGACGAGCCGGCCCGAGCCGTTCTCGAGCCGCACGCGGATCTGCTCGGCCTCGGCGTGGCGGAGCGCGTTGCCGAGCGCCTCCTGGGCGATCCGGAACACCTGCGCCGCGCGGCCCGAGGGCAGGCGCGGGACCTCGCCGACGCGCAGGTCGATCGCGCGGCCGGAGACCTTGCGCAGCACGTCGACGTGCTTGCGCAGCACCGTCGCCAGCCCTTCGGCCTCGAGGCTCCCGGGCCGCAGCTCGAACACGACCGCGCGCAGCTCCTCCATCGCGCCGCGGGCGAGCTCGCCGACGCGCGCGATCTCGGCCGCGGCCGCGTCGCGGTCGCGCTCGAGCAGCGTGCTCGCCGATTCGGCGGCGAGCGCGACGCCGAACAGCCGCTGCGTGACGTTGTCGTGCAGTTCGCGCGCGAGCCGGTTGCGCTCCTCGACGATCGAGAGCTCGCGGCTGCGCTCGTGCAGGCGCGCGTTCTCGATCGCGATCGCGGCGTGCGCGGCGAGCAGCGAGATCAGCTTCTCGTCGCCGGCGGAGAACCCGCCGTCCTTCTCGGTCAGATACAGCGCGCCGATCACCTCGCCGCGCGCGACGATCGGCACGCCGAGGAACGAGCGCATCTGCGGGTGCGCGCGCGGCCACCAGCCGCGGAAGCGGGGGTCCTGGCGCAAGTCCTCGGCCCGGTGCGGCTCGGGCGACTCGAGCATCGCCCCGAGCATCCCGTGCGTGCGCGGCAGCGGCCCCATCGCGGCGATCAGCTCGTCGCTCATCCCGGACGTGATGAAGCTGCTGAACGCGCCTTCGCCGTCGGGGATGCCGAGCGCGGCGTAGCGCGCGCCGCCCAGCTCGCGCGCCGCGTGGACGAGCTTCTGCAGCACCGGCTCGACCTCGTGCTCGGACGCCAGCGCGAGCACGACGTCGCTCAGCGCCCGGAACGCGGTGTCTTGCGAGGCCACCCGTCGCAGGTTACGCGCGCGCGCCGGCGCCCACATCGGGCGCAGGTCCTAGGACTTGTGGCGGTTGACAGCCGGACTCCCGGTCGGGTCAAATGATCAAGAAGGCCGTAGCCGTGACCACGCTGGAAGAGCACTACGAGCAGCTCCTGCCGCTTCTCGTCCAGGGACGGGTGATCCCCCTGCTCGGCGCCGGCGCCAACCGCTGCGGCCGTCCCGCGGGTCCCCGCCGCGAGGGCGTCGACATCCCCGACGGCAACGAGCTCGCGTCCTATCTCGTGCAGGGGCGCGGGTACCCCGACGGCGAGCAGCTCGACCTCCTGCGCGTGTCGCAGTTCATCGCCGTCAAGCTCGGGACCGGCGAGCTGTACCACAGCCTGCGCCAGGTGTTCCAGTACCAGTACCCGCCGACGCCGCTGCACGTCCTGCTCGCGTCGCTGCCGGCGCTGCGCCGTTCGCTGGGGCTGACCGGCGCGAGCGTGATCGTGACGACCAACTACGACGACTCGCTGGAGCTCGCGTTCGCCGCCGTGAAGGAGCCGTACGACGTCGTCACGTACATCGCCGACGGCGACGACGCGGGGCTGTTCGTGCACCGGCCGTCCGGCGGCGAGCCCAACGTCATCCGGGTGCCGAACGAGTACACCGGGTTCGCGCTCGCCGAGCGCAGCGTGATCGTCAAGCTGCACGGCGCGATCGACCGGTCCGACGCCGACGAGGACTCCTACGTGATCACGGAGGACGACTACATCGCGTACCTGACGCGCACGGACCTCTCGGGGATGCTCCCCACCACGCTGTCCGCGCAGCTGTCGAGCCGCCACTTCCTCTTCCTCGGCTACAGCCTGCGCGACTGGAACCTGCGCGTGATCCTGCACCGGATCTGGTCCAAGCAGCGCCGCCGCTACAAGAGCTGGGCGGTCCAGCTGCACCCGCAGGAGCTCGACATGGCGTTCTGGCAGGACCGCGACGTCGGCATCTTCGACGTGTCGCTCGACGACTACGTGGCGGAGCTCGCGCGCCGCCTGCACGGAGAGCCGCCGGAGCTCGCGGAGGCGTCATGAGCGTCGCGGCAGCCTCGCCGCCCGCCCGCATCGACCTGCCCGAGGCCTCATGCCCGTACCGCGGGCTCGCGCCGTTCTCCGAGCGCGACGCCGAGTTCTTCTTCGGCCGCGCGGCCGAGCGCGAGATCATCGCCGCCAACCTGATCGCGTCGCCGCTGACGCTGCTGTACTCGGCGTCGGGCGTCGGCAAGAGCTCGGTGCTGCGGGCAGGCGTCGTGCACGACCTGGTCGAGTCCGCGCGCGCCTCGTCGGAGGCGGGATACGGGCCGGAGTACATCCCGGCCGTCGTGCGCGAGTGGCGCCAGGCGCCGCTCGCGGCGCTCAGCCGCGCGCTGTCGGACGGCGTCCGGGAGGTGCTGGGCGACGACGCGGTGGCCGACCCGGTCGAGGCGGACTCGGCCGCCGGCGAGATCGACGCCTGGGCCGAGCGCACCGGCGCGACGATGCTCGTGATCCTGGATCAGTTCGAGGAGTTCCTGCTCTACCACGGCGAAGCCTGGGGCGAGCGGGAACCGGCGGCCCAGCTGGCCGCCGCACTGTCGGTCCAGGGCGACTCGGCGAGCTTCCTGCTCGCGCTGCGCGAGGACTCGCTCGCCGGGCTGGACCGGTTCAAGGGCCGCGTGCCCGGGCTGTTCGACAACTACCTGCGGCTGCACCAGCTCTCGGTCGAGGAGGGCGCCCGCGCCATCACCGGGCCGATCGACCGCTGGAACGAGCGTCATCCGGAGGATCCGATGCACGTCGAGCCGGCGCTCGAGCGCGAGGTGCTGCGCCAGGTCGGCGACGGCCGGCTCGCGCTCGCGGGCGCTGGGCAGGGGCAGCCGACCGGCGCGAGCGCAGCCGGGATCGAGGCGCCGTTCCTCCAGCTCGTCCTGACCAAGGTGTGGGACGCCGAGCGCGCCGCGAAGTCGGAGCTGCTGCGGCTCGAGACGCTCGAGAATCTCGGCGGCGCGCGCAAGATCGTCGCGACGTACCTCGACGACCAGATGGCCCGGCTCTCGACGCAGGAGTGCGACGTCGCGTCGGAGGTCTTCCACCAGCTCGTGACGCCGTCAGGCGCGAAGGTGGCCCGCTCGGTGCGCGACCTGACGGCGTACACGGGCGCCTCCGAAGCGGCGCTCGACGACGTGCTCGGCAAGCTCTCCCAGGGCGAGGAGTGGCGGATCCTGAGGCCCGAGCTCGATCCGCGCGACGGCACGGTGAGCTACGAGATCTTCCACGACGTGCTCGCCGAGCCGGTGCTCGACTGGCGCGCGCGCCACGAGGCGGCGCGGGCCGGGCGGCTCGCGCTCGAGAAGGGCCGCAGACGCACCCGCCGGGCGATCGCGCTCGGCGCGCTCGGCGCCCTGGTGATCGCGGCGCTCGTCGTGCTGGGGGTGCTCTACCTGCTCAGCGCGCGCGACCAGAAGCGCGCGTCCGCCCGCGCCCAGCACGCGTCCGAGGTCGCCCGCGTGCGCGCCGACGCCGACGCGATCGTCTCCTCGTCGCGGATCGCGCTCGCGAGCGACCCTGAGCTGAGCGTGCTGCTTGCGCAGGCGGCGCTGCGCCTGACCCCGCGCGACGCGGGAGCGAAGAGCGCGCTGCGCGCCGCGCTCGGGGACGACCGCTCGCTCGGCGTCCTGCCCGGGCACGCGAAGGCGACGTACGCCTACGCCGAGCTGACCCGCGACGGAAGCCTCGCGGCGGTCAGCTCCTTGACCGATCGACTGCGGGTCTGGTCCGTGGCCGACCGGACGCTGCTCTACACGACCCCGATCCGGTTCGGCGTCGCGTCGTTCAACCCCGCCGGCACCCGTGTCGCGGTGCCGGAGCGGCACGGGAGGGTGACGGTGCGCGACGCGCTCACCGGTCACGTCCTCACGAAGCTCGAGCGAAGCAGCAGCACGAACCGCTTCGGCTGGTCACCCGACGGCACCCGACTCGCCGGGGTCTGTCCCGCGGGCATGTGCGTGTGGACCGTCCGGAACGGGCGCCTCGCGAACCAGGTGCGCTTCCCGGGGCCGCTCGACGCGGTCGCCTGGCCGAGCTCGCGGCGCATCGCCATGATCGGTTTCAACGAGGCGCGCCTCATCGATCTGGAAGGCGGGCGGATCGTCCGCCGGCTCAAGTACTCGTTCGCGACCGCGAACGTCATCAGCGGCGACGCCGGCACCGCGGTGATCGGCGAATTCCGCGGTTCGATCGTGTGGAACCTCCGCACCGGAGCGGCGCGGCGGCTCTTCGGCAACTCGTCGGATGAGGTGGTGGCGCTGGACCGGCACGGACGGACGGCGATGACGAGCGGCTACGACGGGCGCGTGCGCATCTGGGACACGCGCACCGGGCGGCTGTCCACGATCCTCAACGGCCACTCCGGCATTGTCTCGCGCGGCTGGCTGAGCGATGACGGCCGCGTCGGGGCGACCGGCAGTGACGACCGCACCGCTCGCGTCTGGGACATCGCCACCGGCACGCAGCTCGCCGTCCTTGGTGGGCATCCAGCGGCGATCGCCGACATCGCGGTGACGGAGTCCGGCATCGCTCTGACGGCGGACATGGAGGGCGGGGCCCGGCTGTGGCGGATCTGGCCGCGCACCGGCGCCACGCTCGACGAGGCCGGGACGCGGCTGCGCTCCGCCGAGCTCGACGAGCAGGGCGGAACGACGGTCGCGAGCAGCGACAAGGGCGTGCGCGTGTGGGACTCCCACCCGGGCGCGGCGGCCGCACCGCGGCACCTCGGCGGCGACGCGCCCGTCAAGCAGGCGACGCTCAGCCCGGACCGGCAGTCGGTCCTGATCGTCGGCCGCCGCCTGCCGGCCGAGACGGCGTTCAGGGCACGCGTCGTGCGCCTCTCCGATGGCGCGCGGATCGGTCCGCCGGTCGGGGTCGACTACCCGCACGATCTCGTCAACGCCGCGACGTTCAGCCCGGACGGAAGCCTGATCGTGACCGCCCAGCGCGACGGGGCGGCGTGGCTGTGGTCGGCGGGCGATCACCGGCTCCTGCGCGAGTTGGGCAGCTCGGGTAAGCCGTCGCCGGCCCGCGAGGTCCGCGACGCCGCGTTCAGCGCCGACTCCAAGCTGGTCGTGACCGGAGGCGCGGGCAGCGCGGTGCGGCTGTACGACGCGAGTAGCGGCAAGCAGGTGCAGGCGTTCCCGCTCCCTAAGCAAAGCTCGAACGGGCTCTTCGACGACCCCGGCTCCGTTCGCGGGGTGCGCGCCGTCGCATTGCAGCCGGGCGGCAGGCTCGTCGCCGCGGGCGACCGCGACGGCTTCGTCAGGCTGTGGGACCGGCGGGACCCGCGGGCGCAGCGCGTACTGACCCTGGGCCAGGGCGTCAACGACCTCGCGTTCAGCCCGGATGGCGAGCTGCTCGCGACCGCCTCGGGGGCGAAAGCGCAACTGTGGGACGTCTCCACCGGCCAGTCCGTCAGCGTCGTCACCCACGGCACTGACAGCGTCACGGGCGTCGGGTTCAGCCGCGACGGGCGAAGCATGGTCGTGTCCGCGGACGGCAGGATCCGGGTCTTCGACTGCGAGCTGTGCGGGACGGTCGCGCACCTGCGCGACCTCGCCAAGCAGCGCGTGCGGCGCGTGCTCACGACGGCGGAGCGCGTGACGTACCTTCCCAAGGACCAGCGCTGACGTCCCAGGAGCCTGGAACTGCAACGCGCCCGTAACGGACGAGTGCTGACGTGGATGGCATGAAGGCACTCGTGTTCGGCGGGGCGGGCCAGCGGTCATGGGACTCGGTCGACGACCCCCGCATCCAGGAGCCGACCGACGTCATCGTCAAGGTCGACATGACCACGATCTGCGGCACCGACCTGCATATCCTCAAAGGCGACGTGCCGGCGGTGACCGAGGGCCGCATCCTCGGTCACGAGGCGGTGGGCACGGTGGTCGAGACCGGCGCCGCGGTCTCGAGCCTCGCGAAGGGCGACCACGTGCTCGTGCCCGCGATCACGTCGTGCGGGCGCTGCGGCCCGTGCAAGCGCGGGATGGCCGCGCACTGCGAGGCGGTCGGCGGGATCGGGTGGATCTTCGGCCACCTGATCGACGGCGTGCAGGCGGAGTACGCGCGCGTGCCGTACGCGGAGACGTCGGTGCACGTCGTGCCCGAGGGCGTGTCCGACGAGCAGGTCCTGTTCCTCGCCGACATCCTCCCGACGGGCTACGAGATCGGCGTCCAGAACGGCCGCGTCGGGCCGGGCGACACGGTCGCGGTGGTCGGCGCCGGGCCGGTCGGGCTCGCGGCGATGATGACCGCGGCGATCGCCGGCGCGAGCCGGATCATCGCGATCGACCTCGCGCCCTCGCGGCTCAAGCACGCCGAGGACTTCGGCGCCACGCACACGATCGCGGGCGGCGAAGGCGCCGAGGACCGCGTGGCCGAGATCACCGGCGGCGAGGGCGTCGACGTGGCGATGGAGGCGGTCGGCGTGCCGGCGACGTTCGACCTCTGCACGCGGCTCGTCAAGGCCGGCGGCACGGTCGCCAACATCGGCGTGCACGGCGCCCCGACGACGCTGCACCTCGAGGAGCTGTGGATCAAGAACGTCACGATCACGACCGGGCTCGTGAGCGGCTCGACCGTGCCGACGCTGCTGCAGCTGGTGCGCGACGGGCGGATCGAGGCGGAGAAGCTGGGCACCCACAACTTCGCGCTCGGCGACATCATGCAGGCCTACGACGTGTTCGCCGCGGCGGACGAGAACGACGCGTTGAAGGTGGTGATCACGAGCTGAACGCGTAGCCTGCGCGTGTGCCGCACGCGCGCGACGTGTTCCGCCGCCTGGCCCTGCTGGGGCTGGCGCTGTGCGCGCTGATCGCGGGCGGGACGGTCGCGTACTCGATCGCCGAGCACCGCTCGCTGTGGAACTCCTTCGTCTGGGCGTCCGACACGATCGCGACGACGGGCGCGATCCCGCCGCCCGGCGACGCGGCGGGCGAGATCGTGAAGGTCGTCCTGACGTTCCTCGGTGTCGGGACGCTCTTCTACGCGCTCGTGTCGTTGACGGAGCTCGTCGTGACCGGTGAATTGGGCACCATCCTGTCCGAGCGAAAGGCACGACGGATGACCGAACGGCTGAGCGACCACTTCATCGTGTGCGGCTTCGGGCGCGTGGGCCGCCAGGTCGCGCGCGACCTGCGCGCCGCCGGTGCGCCCTACGTCGTGGTCGACGCGGACCCCGCGAACCGCGAGGCGGCGTACGCGCCCGGCGTGCGCTTCATCGTCGCGCGGGCGTCCGACGACGAGGCGCTGCGGGAGGCCGGGATCGAACGGGCGCGGGCGGTGATCGCGTGCGTGGACTCCGATGCCGAGAACATCTTCATCGCGCTGACCGCGCGCGAGCTGCGGCCGGACATCGCGATCGTCGCGCGCGCCTCCGAGGAGGAGGCCGAGAGCAAGCTGCGGCGCGCGGGCGCCGACCGCGTGATCTCGCCCTACAAGTCGTCGGGCACGGAGATGGCGCGGCTCGCGCTGCACCCGAACGTGACGGGCGCCAAGGAGGTCGCGGCCGAGTACCGGCTCGAGGAGATCACGATCCAGCCGGGCTCTGCCGGCGTCGCGCGCCGGGTGGGCGACGTCCGCGGCGGCGCCTTCGTGATCGGCGTGCGGCACGCCGACGGCTCGTTCCGGCCGCAGCCGGGGCCGGAGACCGTGCTCCTCGTCGGCGACGTCGTGATGGCGATCGGGACGCCGCGGACGCTGGAGCGGCTCGAGGAGCTGTTCTCAGGTCACTCGCAG
The DNA here is from genome assembly GCA_963736505.1 of uncultured Solirubrobacteraceae bacterium. GTDB lineage: Bacteria > Actinomycetota > Thermoleophilia > Solirubrobacterales > Solirubrobacteraceae > Solirubrobacter. The sequence continues at coordinate 727,288 of CAVTOZ010000005.1, read as the reverse complement.
TCGACGTTGACGTAGCCGCTGCGGAACGGCGCGCTCGTCTTGGCGTCGGCGTCGAACGTGTGGCGCCAGACGCAGCCCGTGTCGTTGGTCAGCAGGTGGATGCTGACCGAGGTCTCCTCGGAGGTCGTGCGCACGCGGTGGATGTCGTCGCGCGGCGGCAGCAGCGCGTAGAAGTCGCCGGGCTCCAGCGCGCGGCGCTCGCTGAGCGTGAGCGCGGGGTCGTAGATCTCCTCGTCCTGCGTGCCGCGGTAGAGGCCGACGAGGCCCCACGCGAGGTGATCGTGGATCGGCGTCTCGCTGGCGGGCGGGACGACGAGCGCGAACAGGGTGAGGCTGCGGTCGTGCGCGCGGAACAGCAGCCACTGGCCGATGCCGCCGCCCATGCCCGACTCCGGGTTCGGCTGCGCGAACTCGTCGGCGAGCCAGTCCGGGTCGGCGAGCAGCGCGGCGAACGCTGGGCGGATGCGGTCGCAGGCGTCCTGCGGATCGCTCGCCTGCGCGATCGCGGCGCGGACGCTCGCGACGAACGCGCGCACGACGGGCGTGTCGAGCAGGTACTCGTCGTCGCTCATAGCGCGGGCGCGATCCACATCGGCGGGGCGAGCTTGGCCACGATCTCCGGGTCGAGGTCGGCGACCGTCGGGGCGTCGGTCATCGCGCGGGCGAGCTCGGCCCACGCGCGGGCGACCGGCGCGACGCGCATCGTCGGCCCGAAGCCGACCGCGGCCTTGAGCTCCTGCGCTCGGGCTTCGACCTCGGCGCGCGTGAGCTCCCCGAACGCCTTGTTCGAGCCGGCGATATGCACCGGCCGGCTCAGGATCGCGTCCACGCGGCCACCGCTGCCTGTCCGTAGGAGATGCCGCCATCGTTGCACGGGAGCTGCCGCGGCGTGAGCACGCGCGTCCGGCCCAGCGCCGCGATCGTGCGGTCGAGCAGCAGCGCGTTCTGGAACACGCCGCCGGAGAGCACCACGGTCGGCGCGCCGATCGCGTGGCACGCGGACGCGGTCGCCTCCGCGACCGCGTTGTGGAAGCGCGCCGACACCCGCGCGACGTCCACGCCGCGCGCGAGGTCGTCGTGGACGGCGCGATCGTCGCGCGCGCGTCGAGCACGAGCGCGGCTCCGGCGGCCGCCGGCGAGGCGTCGCCGGGCGCCGGCGGATCTCCGCCCGCCGCCACCGCCAGCGGGTAGGCGGCCGTCTCGTGGGGGTCGGCGGCGGCCTCGAGCTCGACGGCGGCCTGGCCCTCGTAGGTGACGGTGTCGCGGATGCCGCACAGCGCGGCGACGGCGTCGAAGAGGCGGCCCATGCTCGTCGTCACCGGCGACGCCAGCCCGCTCTCGGCGATGCGGCGCACCGGCTCCCACTCGGGCGGCGTGTCGAGGCCGGCGGCGGCGAGCCAGGCGCAGGCCATCCGCCACGGCTCGCGGATCGCGGCCTCGCCGCCCGGCATCCGCACCGGCCAGAGGTGGCCCGCGCGCGTGAACCCCGCCAGCCCGCCGAGCAGGAGCTCGCCGCCCCAGACCGTGCCGTCGGTTCCGTAGCCGGTGCCGTCGTAGATCGCGCCGAGCGCCTCGACCTGGCGATGCTCGGCGAGCACCGCCGCCAGGTGGGCGTGGTGGTGCTGGACGCCGACGTGGTCGCCGTCGCGCTCGAGCGCGTACTTGGTCGACAGGTACTCCGGGTGCAGGTCATGGGCGACGATCTCGGGCGTCACCGCGAACAGGCGCTCGAAGTGCGCGATCCCCTCGGTGAAGGAGGTAAGCGTCTCGTAGTTGCGCAGGTCGCCGATGTGGTGGCCGACCCAGGCGCTGCGGCCGCGCGCGAGCGTGAACGTGCTCTTGAGCTCGGCGCCGACGGCGAGCAGCGGCCGCGTCGGCGGGAGCGCGAGCGGGTCGGGGACGTGGCCGCGCGAGCGCCGCACGATCTGCCGCCCGCGCACGACCGAGTCGTCGGTGCGCGTGTGGATCGGGCGGTCGTGCAGCAGGAACAGGTCCGCGATGCCCGCGAGCCGCTCCAGCGCGTCGTCGTCGGTGAACGCGATCGGCTCGTCGGACACGTTGCCGCTCGTCATCACCAGTGCGACGCCCGCGTCGGCGAGCAGCAGATGATGCAGCGGCGAGTAGGGGAGCATCACGCCGAGCTCGTTCGAGCGCGGCGCCACCGACGGGGCGACCGCGCCGCGCCGCGGCGCGATCACGATCGGCCGCGCGCGCGAGCTGATCTCGTCGCCGTCGAGCGCCACGAGCGCGCGCGCGGCGTCGAGGTCGCGGACCATGACCGCGAACGGCCGGTCCTCGCGGTGCTTGCGCGCGCGCAGCGTCGCCACCGCGTACTCGTCGTCGGCGCGCGCGGCGAGGTGGAACCCGCCGATCCCCTTGACCGCGACGATGGCGCCGCCGAGCAGCGCGGCGGCCGCGGCGGCGATCGGATCGCCGGCCGCGCCGCCCACCAATCGGACGCGCGGGCCGCACTCGGCGCACGCGTTCGGCTGCGCGTGGAAGCGCCGGTCGCGCGGGTCCTCGTACTCCTCTCGGCAGGCCGCGCACATCTCGAACCCCGCCATCGTCGTGTTCGGCCGGTCGTACGGGATGCCGGTGACGATCGTGAACCGCGGGCCGCAGTCGGTGCAGTTGACGAACGGGTAGCGGTAGCGGCGGTCGCCGGGGTCGAAGAGCTCCGCGAGGCAGGCGTCGCAGGTCGCGCCGTCCGGCGCGATCGCCGCGTCCGGGCGGCCGCCCGCGGGGCTCGGGCGGATCGTGAAGCCCGGCTCGCCGGTGGCCGGCAGCGATTCGGTGACGATGTGCTCGACCGCGGCCAGCGGCGGCCCGTCGGCGGCGAGCCGCGCGATGAAGACGTCCAGCGCATCGCCCTCGACCTCGACGACGACGCCGAGCGAGTCGTTGAAGACGAAGCCCGACAGCTCCAGCTCGGACGCGAGCGAGTAGACGAACGGCCGGAAGCCGACGCCCTGGACGCGGCCGGACACGCGCGCGCGGACGCGCGCCGTCAAGTCGCCTCCACGAGCACGTGGTACGCGCTCGCCTGCGCCTCCTGGATCCGCGGGATGTGCTCGGAGCGCGTCACGACGACGAAGTCTGCCAGCGAGTCGCCCGCGATCCGGCCCCCGTCGTAGCCGACGAACGCGATCGTCGTCATCCCGCGCCGCCGCGCCTCGGCGAGCGCCGCGATCACGTTGCCCGAGCTCCCCGACGTCGAGAACGTGATCAGCGCGTCGTCCGGCCGCCCGTAGGCGATCACCTGGCGCGAGAAGATCGCCTCGACGCCGATGTCGTTGGCGATCGCGGTCAGCACGGCGGGATCGTCGGTCAGGTCCAGCGCCCGCCGCCCGCGCGCGCGCAGGTCGGCGACGACGTCCATCGCGTCGGTCGCCGAGCCGCCGTTGCCGAGCGCGAGCACGCGCCCGCACGAGCGCAGCGCCTCGGCCGCGCCCTCGAGCACGCCGGCGTTCTCGGTCAGCGTCTGCTCGCGCAGCGCGCCGATCTCGGCCGCCTTGTCGAGCACCGAGCGCCGCACGTCCTCGACGACGGCCTCCAGCGACTGCTCGCTCGCGCCCAGGAACGGATAGAGGAAGCTCGACGCGCCCGCGTCATGGCCGCGCCGCTCGCGGTGGTCGATGAACACGTGCACGAGCTCCCACAGCACGTGGTAGAGCGTCTCGATCAGCTCCTGGCGGATGAACGCGTCCGCGGTCGGCGGCTCGAAGCCTTCGATCATCAGGCAGCCGCGCTCGCGCGCCACCGACGCGTCGGCGTCGAACGCGATCACGATGTCGCCCGGCTCCGCCTCGGCGCGCAGGTCATCCACCGCCAGCGCCGGCAGCGCCCGCTTGCCGACGATCACCGGGTGGACGAACTCGACCGCCACGTGGCGCGCATCCGACCGCGCCGGCCCGGACAGGCCGAGCGCGAGCAGCCGCCCGCCGGCGAGGAAGCGCACCGCCATCTCGTCGCACAGCCGGGCCAGCGGCTCGGCCTGCGCCGCGAAGAACTCGGCGTTCGCGCGCGAGCGCTCCGTCACACGAGGACTCGGCCGGGCAGCCGCGCCAGCCACTCGCGCCACGCCTCCATCCCCTCGCCGGTGCGCGCGCTCACCTGGATGCACGCCACGCCGGGATGCACCGTCTCCAGGCGCGCGAGGAACTTCTCGACGTCGAAGTCCACGTACGGCAGCAGGTCGATCTTGTTCAGCACGACCAGCTCGCACGCGCGGAACATCAGCGGGTACTTCAACGGCTTGTCCTCGCCCTCGGTGACCGATGACACCATCACGCGCGCGTCCTCGCCGACGCGGAACTCGGCGGGGCACACGAGGTTGCCGACGTTCTCGATCACCAGCAGGTCGATCTCGCCGAGCGGCAGCGAGGGGATCGCCGAGCGGACCATGTTCGCGTCCAGATGGCACTCGCCGCCGAACCCCTGCGAGGTCTGCAGCTGCACGACCGGCACGTGCAGCGACGCCAGGCGGTCGGCATCCAGAGACCCCTGCACGTCGCCCTCGAGCACGCCCGCGCGCACGTCGAGCGAGCCCAGCACGCGCTCCAGCAGCGCGGTCTTGCCCGCCCCCGGCGCGCCCATGAAGTTCACGACCGTGACGCCCGCCCGGTCGAAGTCGTCGCGGTTGGCCCGCGCGATCGTCTCGTTGGCGTCCAGCGCGTCCTCGACGACCTTCACCTTCACGCGGTGCATGCGGCCTCCTCGACCTCGATCGACTCGACTTCCAGCTCGGTCCCCGCCACCAGCTCCGCCGCCTGCCCGCAGTCCGGGCAGCGGAAGTCCGGCTCCTCGATCCCCCACTCGCGCCCGCAGCAGCGCAGCCGCGCGGGCACCACCTGCAACTCCAGCCGTGCACCCTCGCACAACGTGTCGCGCGTCATGAAGCCGAAGTAGAACTCGAGCGAGTCGGGCACGACCTGCCGCAACGCGCCCGCGCGCACCGTCACGAGCGTCACGCGCCGCCCCGCGGCGTGCTTGATCGCCGTGTCGATCACCGCGCCGGCTATCGACAGCTCATGCACCGATCGTCTCCACCACGAGGTCGACGGCGCCGTCGACCGCGCGCTCGACCGACTCCGACAGCCCGAAGCCCATCACCTCGACCTCGGCCGGCTCGCACGCGATGATCGTCACGCGGCCCGGCCACGCGCCGACCGTGCGCACGAAGCGCAGGACGGTCTGCGGGTCCATCCCGTGCGGGTTGAGCGCCTCGCCGTCCTCGATCCCCGCCGTCACGTCCTCCTCGGACGGCTGCATCACGTACAGCGTCCCCGGCTCGCCGCCCTGGCGCGAGATGTCGACGAGGATCAGCTCGTCGTAGCCGCGCATGACCTCGTACGCGAGGTCGAGCCCGCCGGTGCCGAAGTCGAGCACGACGGCGCCCTCGGGCAGCTCGCGCGCCGACAGCCTCTCCGCCACCTTCCCGCCGAAGCCGTCGTCGCGCATCCACGCGTTGCCGATCCCCGCGACGAGCACCTTCTTCATGGCAGCGCCTCCACCTCGGGTGCGAAGAAGAACAGGTAGCGCCCGGTCTCGCGCATCAGGTCCTGGCCGGGGACGCCGTCGACCGTGACGGCGAAGTACGTCTTGTCCTCGTGATCGACGTAGATGCGCTCGATCGTCGCACTGCGGCCTTCGAGCATGCGCGCCGCCAGGTCGGCGTCCTCGCGCGGATGCAGGATCACGTGATCGCCGGGGCGCAGCCCCAGCGCCGACGCCTCGCCCGCGCGCGGGTCCTTCATGGTCAGCCGCCCGTGCAGCGCCGTGATCTGGTCGGGCGTGACGGTCTCGGCGCGCTCGATCATCGCCCGGACGCGCGGGTCGGTGATCGAGGCGCGCTCGGAGTCGGTGAGCGTCTGCACGTGGAGCAGCAGCGCCTCCTCGATCTCGGTCGAGTCGAACAGGCTGCCGCGGCTCTCAGGCGCGATCTGCGGGTTGTCCGGGAGCATGATCGCCGCGCCCAGCAGCGCGCCGTGCGCGAGCACCGGGTACGTGTTGACGCTCTCGTGCGCGACGTCGAGCGGCGAGCGGAACGGTCCGTAGAGGACCGGGTGCGTCGAGAGCAGCGAGAGCGACAGCGCGGCCATCCGGTCCAGGCCCGCGGGCGCCGGCGTGAGGTTCTCGACGCGCAGCGAAGCGCGCCGGCCGTCCTGCCGCAGCGTGACGCGAACACGGAGCTCGCCGACCGTGTGCTCGCCGGGCTCGAGGTCGTGGCGGGCGCCGGCCCCGTCGAGGAAGTGCACCTCGCCGCGGACGTCGGCGTCGCGCTCGAGCTCGCCCTGCAGCTCCAGATGCCCGAGCGGGAAGACGATCCCGAACGGCGTCGGCGTCGCGTTCTTGGCCGACCCCGGCGTGTACGGGTAGAGCGCGTAGCCCTCGTAGAGCAGCGTGTCGATCAGGCGGTCGAGCACCGCAGCAGCTCCTCCAGGCAGGCGTCGAGCGTCGGCGCGCCGCGCCGCCGCTGCTCCTCGCGCAGCGCGTCCAGCGTCTGCGTCTGCAGCGGCACCCACGCGCCGTCCGCGTAGTGGCGGGCCATCATCTCGTGCCACGTCGCGACCGGGAACGCGAAGTCGACCGAGCAGCTCCACGGCACCAGCTCCATCTGCAGCCCGCCGTCGTCGCCGCGGTAGAAGATCGTGCCGTTGAAGTGGAACACCAGCGGCGCGTCCCCCTCGATGCCGTGGAACGTCGCCTCGTACGTGCACGGCACCGCGATCCTGAACGTCGTCGTCCCGGTGAACGCGGGCACCAGCGCGGACTCCTGCGTCCAGGCCTGCGAGCCGATCGTGATCCCCGCGGTCAGCGCGAGCATGTAGACCTCGCGCCCGCTCGGCTCGCTCACCTGCACGTCGAAGTCGAGCGTCGGCACCGCCGCGAACGACCGCGCCGTCACGCCGAGGACCTCGAAGGCGGGCTCGATCACCGCAGCCCCACGAGGAACTCGGCGATCGCGCGCTCCACGCCTTCCCCGCCGGAGATGCCCTCCCAGCGCGACTTGATCAGCCCGACGAGCTCGTAGCAGCGGTCGATCGGCGCGATCGCCGCGACGTTCAGGCGGCGATCCACGATCAGCCCCTCAGCGTCCGACTCGAGCCCCTGCAGCGCCGGGTTGAGCTCGACCAGCCGCGCCCAGCTCTCGAAGCGCAGCTCGCTCTCGGTCGCGCCCACCGGCGACGGGTACATCGCGACGACGCTGTCGGTCACGCTCGAATGCAGGAAGAACGCGAGGCCGATCGGGATCCGCAGCCCGTCCCAGACGTCGTCGGGCAGCGCGAAGTCCTCCAGCCACAGCGTGCGCGTGCCGACCGGCCGCAGGCCCGGCTCGCCGGAGCGCATGGCGCGGCACGGCTCGCACACGCACAGGATCCGCCGCTCCTCGAGCTGCAGCAGGTGCCGGTGGTCGTCCGGCACGCCGCGACGGCAGAGGTCGCAGCGCTCGCCCTCCGGCGAGGGCTGCGCCATCCGCCGCAGGCTCGTGAGCGACGAGCTCATATGCCGCAGGTGAGGCCGCCGGCCATGGGGAGCGAGATGCCGGTGGGCTCGGCGACCCCTTCGACCTCCAGCCCCTCGAGGTCAGGCGCGGCCTCCTCGAGCGCCTTCTCGACCGCCTGCTCGAGCGTCGACGCCGACGCCGCGCACCCGTTGCAGGTCCCGAGCAGCCGCAGGCGCAGGACGCCGTCCTCCAGCGACAGCAGCTCGACGTCGCCGCCGTGGGACTCCATGAACGGGCGCACGGTGTCCAGCGCGCGGCGCACGCGCTCCTCGAGCGGCACGGGGTGGAGGTCGTGGATCAGCAGCAGCGCGGCGACGTAGTCGTCGCCGGCGATCTCCGGCGACACCGCCACGATCCGCCGCAGCCCCTCGGCGTACATGTCCATCACGGCGCCCACCAGCTCCTGCGCCGCCGCGTCGTCCACGCGCGCGCCGAGCTCCTCGACGCGCGCCATCAGCTCCGGGCCGCCCATCACGCGAGCGCCGTCGGGGTGTGCACCACCTTCCGCACCTTGCCTCCGCCGTACATGTGCACGCCGCACGGCAGGCACGGGTCGAAGGAGCGCACGGCGCGCATGATGTCGATGCCCTTGAAGTTCTCCGGCCCGTTCTCCTCGAAGATCGGCGTGTTCTGGACCGCGTCCTCATACGGCCCCGGCGTCCCGTAGGTGTCGCGCGGCGACGCGTTCCACGGCGTCGGCGGGTACGGCTGGTAGTTGGCGATCTTGCCCTCCTGGATCACCATGTGATGTGACAGCACGCCGCGGGCCGCCTCGTGGAAGCCGCACGACACGGCGGTGTCCGGCACGGTGAACGAGTTCCAGCTCTTCGTCCGCCCCGCCCGCACCTCGCGCAGCGCGCGCTCGAGGTTGTGCAGGCCGATCAGCGCCGAGTACGCCTGGTGATACGACCGCGCGCGGTCGCGCTCGATCGCGTTGGACTTCTCCGGCACCTTCCACTCGAGCTCCATCTCGGCCGAGGAGGCCGTGCGCGGGAGCACCATCTGGATCGAGTGGCCCGTCGCCTTCACATACCCGAAGTCGACCAGCCCGGCCTTCGCGGTGCACCACTGGCGCGCGAACGGGCCGCCACCGGTGTCACAGCACACATGCGTGTCGGTGCGCTTGTCGTAGATGCGCGGCGAGACGACCCACGTGTACTTGTCGGTGAAGTCGCGCTTCTGCGGCTTGGGCAGCGTGACCTTGTTCCACGGGTGGTTCTTGTCGACCGGGTTGCCGAGCGGGTCGTGCGTCACCAGCGTCGGCTCGTTCTCCCACGAGTCGAAGTAGGAGCTGCCCAGCAGGATCCGGATCATCAGGTTGATCTCGACGAGGTCGGTGGAGATCAGCTCGCCGTTGATCGCGACGCCGGGCGTGATGTAGCGGTGCCGGCCCCACTCGGTCATGTTGCGGTAGTCGTAGTCGACGTAGTCGGGGTCGTCGAAGCAGCCCCAATTGACCAGGTTGGTGTCGCGGTACCCGACCATGTCATAGCCCGGCAGCGACTCCAGGAAGAAGTCGTACAGGTCGTCGTGCATCGGCACGGTGCGCTTGACGTAGTCGATGTAGCGCATCAGGCGCACGTAGTAGTCCGTGCACGTCTGGTGCGTGATGTCGGCGCTGCAGCCGCCCGGCATGATCGTCGACGGGTGCGTGTGGCGCCCGCCGAAGAGCACGTACATCTCGCGCGTGTAGCGCGCGACGTGTAGCGTCTCGAGGTAGAACTCGCCGGTGAACGGGTTCAGCGCCCGCATGATGTCGGCGATCGTCTTGTAGCCGTGGATCTGCGAGTGCGGCGCGGCCGTGTTCTCGGCCTTGGCCAGCAGCGACGGGTTGGTCTCCTTGACCATCTGCTCGCAGAAGTCCACGTTGGCCATGCAGTCGTTGAAGATCGCATGGTCGAACATGTAGTCCGCGGACTCGGCCATGTTGAACGCGAGGTCGCCCAGCGCGGGCGGCTTGACGCCGTAGGCCATGTTCTGGTTCAGGCACGAGCAGGTGCAGTGGTTGTCACCGCAGATCCCGCAGATGCGGCTGGTGATGAAGTGGGCGTCGCGCGGGTCGATGCCCTTCATGAAGATGTCGAAGCCGCGGAAGATCATCGACGTCGAGTAGCACTTGAGCACCTGCTGGTTGGAGAAGTCGATCTCCGTGTGGATCCCGAGCGACCCGACGATGCGGGTGATCGGGTCCCACGACATCTCCTTGACGAGGACCTTCTGGTCGCCGCGCGGGGTTTCGGTGGCCGCCATGAGTGACTCTCCTCTACCAGCGCTTGGCGTAGCCGGTGGTCAGTTGCGGGCCGCGCTTGCGCCACTCGGGCTCGACGTCGTATCCCTTGCGCATGTTGCGCTTGCGCATGAAGCGCACGATCGGGCCGTAGCTGAACTGCATGATGTTCGCCGCGACGGCGCCGTAGCGGTCCTCGTCCATGAACGGCATGTACTTGTCGGGGAACCCCGGCATCGTGCACGCCATACAGATGCCGCCCACGTTCGGGCAGCCGCCCATGTGGTTCACCCACCCGCGCACCGGCACGTTGCACTTCACCACCGGGCCCTTGCATCCGAGCTTGACCAGGCAGCGCGGGTCGGAGCCGTACTCGGTCGCGAACTCGCCCTGCTCGGTGAAGCCGCCGCGGTTGCACCCCTCGCGCACGGTGCGGCCGAACAGCCACGCGGGCCGCAGCGCCTCGTCGAGCTCCGGCGCGGGCGCGAGGCCCGCGAGGTGCAGCGCGAGGTACAGCAGCGTCTCGGTCATGTTGTCCGGCTGCGCCGGGCAGCCGGGGATGCAGACGATCGGCAGGCCGGCCTTCGAGCGCCACTTCCAGCCCAGGTAGTCGGGCAGCCCCATCGCGCCGGTCGGGTTGTTCTTCATCGCCGGGATGCCGCCGTAGGTGGCGCACGTCCCGATCGCGACGACCGCGGCCGCCTTCGGCGCGAGCCGGTCGATCCACTCGTTGGTCGTGATCGGCTGGCCGGTCTCCGGATTGACGCCCATGCCCGCCCAGTGGCCCTCGCCGTTGATCTGCTCGTTCGGGATCGAGCCCTCCATGATCAGCACGAAGGGGTCGAGCTTGCCGGCCTCGGCGTCGTACCACGCCTGCATGAACTCGGCGCCGTTCTCGAACGCCAGGACCGGGGTGTGGATCACCACCTTCGGCATGCCTGGGATCGCCTGCGTGATGATGTCCTCGAGGCTGGGGTTCGTCGCCGACGTCATCGCCACCGAGTCGCCGTCGCACCCGAGTCCCGTCGTCATCCAGATCACGTGCGCGGTGACCTGCTCCGTCGCCTTCTGACGCGGGACGAACTCGATCTCTGCCGCCATCCGGGCCCTCCTCTTCAACAGATCCGCGGGAGCGGGTCGCCCACCAGCTGGTCCATCACCCGCTTGCCACCGAAGCTCGTCTCCACCAGGACCATCCCCGGCGGCTCCGTCTTCACTTCGCCGATGTCAACGCCTTCCGGCATCGCCGCGAGCGCCGCTTGGGCGCCTTCAGGTGCGACGATCGCCACGAATCGACCCTCGTTCGCCACGTACATGGGGTCGATGCCGAGCAGTTCTGACGCGCCGGCCACCGCCGGCGCGACCGGGACGTCGGCCTCCCGTATCAGCATCGCGACGCCTGAGCTGCGCGCGAGCTCGTTCAGGACCGAGGCGACGCCGCCGCGGGTGGCGTCGCGCATGCAGCGCAGGTGCGGCCCGGCGGCGCCGAGCAGCGCGTCGACCTCCGGCCACAGGCAGCGCGTATCGGACTCGATCGAGGACTCGAGCTCGAACTCCCCGCGCGCGAGCATGATCGCGGTGCCGTGCTCGCCGATCGAGCCCGACAGCAGGACGCGGTCGCCGGGGCGCGCCGACAGCGGCGAGAGCGTTGCGCGCGGATCGCGCCGGCCGATCCCGGTCGTCGTGATGTAGAGCTGGTCCGCGTGCCCGCGCTCGACGACCTTCGTGTCGCCGGCGACGATCCGGACGCCGGCCGCCTCGGCGGCGGCCGCGATCGCGCGCACCTCGGCGCTGAGCGCGGTCGCCTCCAGCCCTTCCTCGAGGATCAGCGAGAGCGACAGCGCGAGCGGGCGCGCGCCGGCGACCGCGAGGTCGTTGACGGTGCCGTTGACGGCGAGGTCGCCGATCGAGCCGCCGGGGAAGCGGATCGGCTTGACGACGAACGCGTCGGTCGTGATCACCACGCCGGACACCTCCGCCGCGTCATCCAGCGAGTCCATCCCGAACGCGGGCGCGAGCAGCCCCTCGATCAGCCTTGCCGTCGCCTTCCCGCCCGCGCCATGGCTCATGGTGATGCGCTCGTCGCGGAACTTCAGCGGCTTCGAGCGCGCCGTCTCGATGATCTCGAGGATGCGGGCTTGGCGGGTGGTCACACCTTCGCCATCCGCCCGTAGTTGTAATAGGCGGCGCAGGCGCCCTCGCTCGACACCATGCACGTGCCGATCGGCCGCTCCGGCGTGCACGCGGTGCCGAACACCTTGCACTCCCACGGCTTGATCACGCCCTTGAGCACCTCGCCGCACTGGCACGCCTTCGGGTCGGCCACGCGGATGTTGGGCACGGGGAAGCGCAGCTCGGCGTCGAGGTCGGCGTAGGCCTCGCTCAGCTTCAGGCCCGAGTGGCTGATGAACCCCAGCCCGCGCCACTCGAAGTGCGGGCGCAGCTCGAACACCTCGGCCATGACCTCGAGCGCGCGCTGGTTGCCCTCGTACGGGACGACGCGCGCGTACTGGTTCTCGACCTCGCAGCGGCCGTCGCGCAGCTGCACCAGGATCATCTGGATCGCGTGCAGGATGTCGAGCGGCTCGAAGCCCGCGATCACGACCGGCTTGCGGTAGTCGGCGGGGATGAACTCGAACGGCCGCGCGCCCACCACGGTCGACACATGGCCCGGCCCGATGAAGCCGTCGAGCCGCAGGTCGGGCGACTCCAGCAGCGCGCGCAGCGGCGGCACGATCGTGACGTGGCTGCACACGCAGGAGAAGTTCGTCACGCCCTCGGCCTTCGCGCGCTTCAAGGTGAGCGCGGTCGACGGCGCGGTCGTCTCGAAGCCGATCGCGAAGAAGACGACCTCGCGGTCCGGGTTGGCCTTGGCGATCCGCAGCGCGTCCAGCGGCGAGTAGACCATCCGCACGTCCGCGCCCTCGGCCTTGGCGTCGAGCAGGCAGCCGTCGGAGCCGGGCACGCGCATCATGTCGCCGAAGCAGGTGAAGATCACGCCCGGCTGCTTGGCCACGGCGATGCCGTCGTCGACGCGCCCCATCGGGATCACGCACACCGGGCAGCCGGGGCCGTGCACGAGCTCGACGTTCTCCGGCAGCAGGTCGTCGACGCCGTACTTGTAGATCGAGTGCGTGTGGCCGCCGCACACCTCCATCACCTTGTAGTGGCGGCCGGGCTCGACGGTGGCGAGGATCTCGCCGGCCACGACCTTGCCGAGGCCGGCGTCGCGGAACTCGTCGACGAACCTCATGCCGCGACCGCCAGGGCGACGCCCGCGTGCACGAGCACCTCGGAGCCGACGGTGGCGTCGACGAGCGCGATCTCGACCGTGTGGTGCTCGCCGTCGTCGTCGACGCACAGCGCCAGGCCGCGCGCCTCGTCGATCCGCAGCACGCGCATCGGGTCGGCGTCGTCGCCGCAGGTGATGCAGTGGTTCACTCGATCACGCTCGCCCGCAGCTCGGTCAGCTCCTGCTCGTAATCGGCGCCCATCCGCTCCAGCAGCGAGCGCGTGGCGCGCGCCTCCTCCTCGTCGACCTGCGAGATCGCGAAGCCGACGTGGATCAGGACCCAGTCGCCGGGACCGACGTCGTCGAGGAGCCCGATGTTGACCTTGCGCCGTACACCGGCGACGTCGACGAGGGCGAGCCGGTTGGACTCGTCGACGACTTCCAGGATCTGACCGGGTATGGCCAGGCACACGTCGACTGCTCTCCTCTCGGTCCAGGAAAGGAACCGAGACCGAGTTGTATCACTCCGGAGGCCGGTCCGTCAGGCGATGATCTTGCCGGGGTTGAAGAGCCCGTCCGGGTCGAGCGCCTGCTTGATCGCATGCATCATCCGCAATGCTCCGGGCCCGTGCTCCAACTCGAGGAACCCTGACTTTCCGTATCCCACGCCGTGCTCGCCGGAGCACGTCCCGTCCATCGCGATCGCGCGCCGCACGAGCCGCTCGTTGAGCTCCACGGCGCGCCGCAGCTCGTCCGGATCGTCGGGGTCGACGAGGATCGCGAGATGGAAGTTGCCGTCACCGACGTGACCGACGATCGGCGCGATCAGGCCCGACGCCTCGATGTCGCGCTTGGTCTCGGCGATGCACTCGGCGAGCCGGCTCACCGGCACGCAGGCGTCGGTGGTGAAGCCCTGCGCGCCGGGGCGCAGCGCCCGCGCGGCGTCGTAGGCGCTGTGGCGGGCGCGCCAGAGGCCGCGGCGCTCGCGCTCGTCGGCGGCCCACTTGAAGTCGCGGCCGCCGTGCCCGGCCGCGATCGCCTTGACCTCCTGGGCCTGCGCCTCGACCTCGCGCTCGTTGCCGTGGAACTCGAGGAAGAGCGTCGGCGCGACCTCGAGCTCCATCTCGGCGTGGCGGTTGACGGCGTCGATCTGGACGTCGTCGAGCAGCTCGATGCGCGCGATCGGGATCGCGTCGGCGAGCACCTCGATCACGCAGTCGACGGCGCCGTCGAGCGTGGCGAACGCGCAGGCCGCCGCGGTCATCGCCTCCGGCGTCGGCTGCAGGCGCAGCGTCGCCTCGGTGATCAGCGCCAGCGTGCCCTCGGAGCCGATCAGCAGGCGCGTGAGGTCATAGCCGGCGGATGACTTGCGCGCGCGCGAGCGGGTCTTGACGATCTCGCCGTCCGCCGTCACCACCGTCAGCGAGAGGACGTTCTCGCGCATCGTCCCGTAGCGCACCGAGGTCGTCCCGGAGGCGCCCGTGGCGACCATGCCGCCGATCGTCGCGTCGGCGCCCGGGTCGACCGAGAAGAACACGCCCTCAGGGCGCAGCGCGTCGTCGAGCTGCCGGCGCGTGACGCCGGCCTGCACGGTCACGTCCATGTCGGGGACGGAGAGGCGCAGGATCTTGTCCAGCTCGCGCATGTCGACCGAGATCCCGCCGCGCAGCGCCGCGACGTGGCCTTCCAGCGACGTCCCGGCGCCGAACGGGACGATCGGCACCTTGTGGTCGCGGCACGCGCGCACGACCGCGGCCGCCTCCTCGGTGTCGCGCGGGAACGCGACGGCGTCGGGCGTCGCGGGCGGGTGCCAGGACTCGTCGGTGCCGTGCTGTCGCAGCACGTCGGCGCCGGTCATCACGCGGTCGCGGCCGAGCCGTTGCGCGAGTTGCTCGATCGCCGCGGTCACGGCGTCCTCATCCACCCGCAACATCGCTCCAACCCTAGTGCAAGGGAGCGGTGGTCCAGTGGAGCGATGACCGTTTCCGCCGTCTGCGCGCTCGCCGCCGCCGTGGGCATCACAGGCTGCGCCGGGTCGCCCCAGCAGGCCGCCGTCGGCGCCGCGAGCCTCGACGCCTACGCGAGCGTCGCCAAGCGCATCTACGCGAGCGAGCGCGACGGCCCGCCGGTGCGCGCGTCGCTGCGCCGGATCGCGCGCGACGCCGCCGTGGTGCGCGGGAACCGCGCCGCGCTGCTGCACCAGTTGTTCCTGCCGGGCTACCACGTCGTTCGGCTGCGCGTGGTCCGCCACGGGCGCGTCGCCGGCGACGTGGGCGGGCGCTTCGTCGTCGCCGGGCCGACGCGCGGCGACCTGACGATCTCGATCCAGGACGTGATCGGCTACGTCAAGCTCGTGCACCGGCTGACCGGGCAGGGCGTCGTCGTGCGCGGCCGCGCGGGTCACGTCGCCGCGTCCTCGCCCACGCTGCGGAAGCTGTCGCTGCCCACGTCGGGGACGATCGCGATAGGCGCGACCAGCGCCTCGGTGACGTCGTTCGACGAGCCCGGGTTCGGCGGCGAGACGCTGCATGTGTGGCTCGTCGGCTGAGTCGGCCACACTGGTGGGATGGCGGGCAAGCGCAGCGCCGGGATCCTGCTCCATCGCCGTGCCGCGGACGGGCGCGAGGTGCTGCTCGTGCACCCCGGTGGGCCGTTCTGGGCCAAGAAGGATCTCGGCGCGTGGTCGATCCCCAAGGGCGAGCACGACGAGGGCGAGGACGCGCTCAGCTGCGCGCTGCGCGAGTTCGCCGAGGAGACCGGCACCGCGCTCCCGCCGGGCGAGCTGACCGACCTCGGCACGGTCCGCCTGCGCAGCGGCAAGGTCGTGCAGGCGTGGGCCGCGGAGGGCGACCTCGACGCCGGCGCCGTGCGCTCGAACACGTTCACGCTGGAATGGCCGCCGCGCTCGGGCCGGACGCGCGAGTTCCCCGAGGTCGACCGCGCCGCCTGGTTCGGGCTCGACGAGGCGCGCGAGCGCATCAACCCGGCGCAGGCGGCGTTCATCGAGCGGCTCGCCGAGGCTTGACCTCGCCGCGGCCGCGTGGTCGGATGGGCGTGGATGGATTGGCACACCTTCCAGCTGGGCGGGACCGAGGTGCGCGTCCTCGCGCCGGAGGGCGCCGAGTTCAGCGAGCAGGACGGCCTCCCCGAAGGCACGCGCAACATCACCTGGTCGCCGCGCGACGCCGGGTTCTTCGGCGTCGCGGCCGGCTCCAGCCCGGGGTTCACGGCGGACGGCCTGGTCGCGCGCGCGGACGTGCGCGTGGACTCCGACGCGCCGGCCGCGCTGGCCGGCGTCGCGGGCCGGCGCGTCGCGTTCCGCACCGTCCGCCGGCTCCCGCGGCGGCGCGAGGCGGGCGGCGTCAGCGCGCCTGAGCGCACCTGGACGGAGCTCGGCGACCTGCTCTTCGTCGAGGGCGACGGCGCGCACGTGCGCGTCGGCTACCGCGTCGACGAGGACGACGGCGAGCTGCGCGGGCTGTTCGCGCGGATGCTCGACCGCGTGGAGGTGACGCGGCGCGATGAATGAGCGCGAGCGCGAGCAGGCCGCGCCGGACGCGGCGCCCGCGGCCGCCGAGCCGGCCGTGGAGGCCGCGCCGCGGCCCTTCGGCGCGGGCCTCGCGAGCGCGTCGGCGACCCAGCGCGCCGCCGCGCTCGGCGCGCTGCAGGCGACGGCCGGCAACCGCGCGGTCGCGCGAGCCGTGCGCGTCGCGCGCGACACCACCGCGCCGCCTGCACCGGCCGCGCAGACCGCCGCCGAGGCCGAGGCGGTCCAGACGATCGGGCGGCTGCGGACGGCGCACCAGCACATGCAGCACAGCGCCGAGGTGCGGATCGCCAACACGGCGGAGCTGTTCGACCCGCCCGGCTCGCCGCCGCAGGGCCGGCGCATGCGCGCCGAGCCGATGACGCTGCGCTCCGACAGCGCGCAGCTCGTCGCCGACCGCGCCGACAACGCGGCGACGACCGCCTATTACTTCCGCGGCACCGTGCAGAACAACGAGATCAAGATGGGCCCGACGACGCTCGGCACGATCGACGGGAACACGCTGCTCGTCCGCGGCCGCGGCTCCAGCGGCACGTGGCAGCCCGAGGACGACATGATCGGGACGTTCGTGCACGAGGCCAGCCACGTGCTCGTCGCCGACTACGGCGAGCACCCCGGCACGAGCACCGACGCCGGCAGCTTCGACCGCTACCGCGACGAGTTCCGCGCGTACTTCGTCGAGCCGTCGTTCTCGCCCGGCGTCGTGGGCGACGCGCGCGCCGCGCAGATCAAGACGCAGCTCGTCGGCACGAGCGCGACCAGCGGCGGCTACGACAACCTGCGCGCGGCCTACTGGGCGACGCCGCCCACCACGTTCAAGACGCAGGTCGACGCGCATCTGCGACCCGACGGCTTCAACCTCGACAACAGCGCCCGCCTCGACCGGCTGGTGTCGCTGCTGCGAGAGGTCGCCGCCGGCACCTCGACGGTCGAGGACGTGATCTTCCAGATCAGCGTGCTCACGCCGGCCGAGCGCGCGGAGGCGAGCACGGCGACGCTGATCGCGACGCTGCTGGGGCGCGTCGCCGCGGCCGACGCGGCGCGCATCCGCAGCGCGCTCACGTCACCGGCGGCGGTCGGCTTCGGCCACGACCTCAACCCGCACGACAGCCCGCGGCTCACCACGCTGCTCGGCGCGATCGTCGCCGGCCAGGAGGAGCCGATCAAGGAGGCCTACCGCGCCTGCACGGCGACCGACCGGGGCGACGTGTACATGAACGCGCACGTGCTCGCCTGGATCCGCCACGCGATGAGCGACGTCGCGCGCCGCGCGAACGTGATCGTGATGCTCAACACCGGCAGCGTCGCGCAGTACGACGCGACCGCCGAGCTGCAGCGCGCGCTGGCGGAGGCGCATGACGCGCCCGCGCTGCCCGAGGGCCTGCGGGCGGCGCTGCGCGCCATGTCCTTCACCGGCAAGCTGAGCTTCTACCGCTTCGGCGACGAGGCCTACCGGATCGTCGTCAACCCGCTCCCGGACGCGTTCCGGGGCGAGGTGATCGCGATCCTGCGCGCCGACCGCGAGCCGTAGTCAGGCGTCCCAGGCCTGGACGCCGACCTCGCGCACGATCCGGCCGTCGCGCAGCTCGGCGTTGGCGACGCAGACGACCTTCATGCCGTCCGCGTAGGTGCAGCGCAGCGAGTAGCCGAGCGCGTCGGGCGACGCGGCGACGATGTCGATCGCGTGCGTCATGTCGCGGCTGAACACGTCCTCGAGGTGGGCCTGGATCTGCGCGCGGCCGGACAGCCGGCGAGGGTCGCTCGGCGCGTGCTGCGCGTCGATCAGCTCGATCGTCGCGTCGTCGGCGTAGAGCGCGAGCAGGGCGGCGGCGTCGCGGCCGGCGAAGGCCTGGCGGAGGGCGGCGACGTCGAACGTGGTGGTGGGGATGGTGGTCATGCGGCGCAGTCTCCGGGCGATCCGTCATCGCACCGTCAAACCGGCGTTAGTGTTGGCCGATGCTGCGCGTGCGGCTCCTCGGGGAGTTGCGGGCCGAGGTGGACGGCCGGCAGGTCGACGCCCCGGCCGGCCGGCGCGTATGGGCGCTGCTCGGCTGGCTCGCGCTGCACCCGGGCGAGCACGCGCGGTCCACCGTCGCCGCGCGGTTCTGGCCTGACGTGCTCGACGCCAGCGCGCGCGCCTCCCTGCGCAGCGCCGCCTGGTCGCTGCGCCGGCTCGTCGGCGACGCGCTGGTCGCCGACCGCGACCGGATGGGGCTGTCGTGCGCGACCGACGTGGCGGCGTTCGACGCGCGCGTCGCCGCGGGCGAGCTGGAGGCGGCGGTCGAGCTCTGCCGCGGGCCGCTGCTGGCGGGCTTCGACGAGGACTGGGTGCTCGAGGCCCGCGACGAGCACGCCGAGCGCCTCGGCGCCGTCCTCGCCCGGCTCGCCGCCGCCGCGCCTTCACCCACCGACCGCGTCGCCTGGGCCCGCCGCCGCCTCGCGCTCGACCCGCTCGACGAAGCCGCCGCCCGCGACCTGATGCGCCACCTGACCGAGGCGGGCGACCGCGCCGGGGCGCTGGCGGCCTACGACCGCCTCTCCGACCGCCTGCGCACCGCGCTCGGCCTCGCGCCGTCCGCCGAGACGCGCGCGCTGGCCGCCGCGGTGAAGGAGCCCGAGCCGGCCGCGGACGGCGACGCGCCGGCGCACGTCGACGGGCCGCCGCTCGTCGGCCGCGACGCCGAGCTGGCCTCCCTGCTCGGCGTCTGGCGCCGGGTCGTCGCCGGCCGCGGCGCGGTGGTGCTGATCGGCGGCGAGGCGGGCATCGGCAAGTCGCGGCTGGCCGCCGAGCTCGTCGCGCACGCGAGCGAGGCGCGGGCCGCGACGTGCACGGCGCTCGACCTCGGCGGCGCGGCGCCGTTCGGGCCGTGGGCGGAGCTGCTCTCGACGCTCGCGCGCGAGCTCGCGCCGCCGCCCGCGGACGCCGGCTGGCCGGAGGAGCTGGCGCGCCTCGCGCCGTCGCTCCCGCGGCGGCTCGGCCGCGCGCCCGCGCCGCACGCCGACGTGCCGCCCGAGCTCGCTCGGGCGCGGATGTTCGAGGGCTCGGTCGAGCTCGCCGAGCACGCGACCGCCGACCGGCCGCTCGTGCTCGTCTTCGACGACGCGCATCTCGCCGACGCGCCGAGCCTCGAGCTCGCCGCCTACCTCGCGCGCCGGATCGCGCGCCTGCCGGTCCTGCTGGTGCTCACGCGCCGCTCGACGCCGCGGCGCGAGGCGATCGACGGCCTCGCCCACGCCGCCCGCGGCCGCGGCGTGCTCGTGCACGAGCTCGACCTCGAGCCGCTTTCGCGCGCCGACGTGGCGCGCCTGGTGCCGGACGCGCCGGAGCGCGTGATCGACGCCGCGGACGGCAACCCGCTGCTCGCGCTGGAGGCCGCCGGCGGCGAGACCGGGCTGCGCGGCATCGTCCGTGCCGCCGTCGCCGGCCTGACCGAGCCCGCCCGCCGCACCGCCGAGCTCGCCGCCGTGGCGGGACGCGACTTCGACCGCGCCGAGCTGGCGTCGCTCGCCGAGCCCGAGGCGGTCGTCGAGGCGATGGACTGCGGCCTCTTCCGCAGCGCCGACGGCCGCTTCGGCTTCCGCCACGCGCTGCTGCGGGAGGCGGCCGTGGCCGACCTCGACGACGCTCGCCGCCGGCGCGCGCACGAGCGCCTCGGGCAGGCGCTGCAGGCGTCGGCCGCCGAGGCCGCGAGCCACCTGCGGCGCGCCGGCCGCGACGACCTCGCCGCGGGGCGGCTGCTGGAGGCCGCCGAGGAGGCGCGCCGCGCGACCGCGTTCCTCGAAGCCGCGCGCTTCCTCGCCGAGGCCGCCGAGCTGCGCCCGCGCGACGGCGCGATCCGGCTGGAGCTGGCGGGCGCCCACGCGCTGCTGGGCCGCCGCGCGGAGGCGGCCGCGGAGCTCGAGCACGCCCTCGCGCTGATCGGTCCCGAGGAGCGCCCCGCCGCGCTGCTCGGCGCGGCGCGCTGGCACCGCAGCTCGCTCTGCGATCCCGCCCGCGTCCGGGAAGCGACGCAGCGCGGGCTCGACGCGCTCGGCGGTCGCGCCGAGCCTGAGCTGCGCGCCGAGCTGCTGCTCCTGCGCGCGTGGGGCGAGGTGACGATGGCCGGCGCGGACGCCGCCGACGGCACGCTGCTGGAGCTCGCCGCGCTCGAGCTCGACCTCGAGCGGGAGCCGCTGCGCCGGCAGGACGTCGAGACCGTGCGCGGCTTCGTCGCGCTCGCCAACGGCCGCTTCGACGAGGCCGAGGCGCGCCTGGCGGAGGCGGGGCGGCTCGGCGAGCGCGCCGGGCGGCCCGACATGGCGTACGGCGGCTGGGCGAACGCGTCCTGCATCGCGGCCTCCGCGGGCCGCTTCGACGCCGCGCTCTCCTACGCCGACCGCGGCCGCGCGATCGCGCCTGAGCAGCCGATCATCCAGTTCCACATGAGCGGCCTGCGCGCGTACGTGCTCGCGTGCCTCGGCCGTCACGACGACGCAGGCGACCAGTGCGACGTCATGCTCGAGATCGCAGCGCGGCTCGGGTCGCGCGAGCTCGCCGCCGCGGGCGAGCACGACGCGGGCCTGATCGCGCTGATGGGCGGCCGCTACGAGCGCGCCGAGGCGCTGCTCGCGAGCGCGCTCGCCGCCGGCGTGCCGCTGCCGGTCGCCGAGGCCCGCCTGCGCCGCGCCGAGGCGCTCGCCCGGCTCGGGCGGCCCGACGAGGCGGACGCCGAGATCCGCGCCGCCGCGCTGGCCCCCGTCCGCGCCACCGACCGGCCCGCCGTGCTCGTCGCGCGGATGGCGTTCGCCCAGGCGCTCAGCGCGCGGGCGCGCGGCGACGACGCCCTCGCCGAGCGCCGGCTGGACGAATCCGAGGCCCACTGGCGCCGGCTCGGCCGGGCCGCGGCGGCCGACTACCTGGCCTCCTACGTCGACCTCGGCCGCCCGCCGGTGACGGGCATCGTCGACCCCGCGCGGGAGCTCGAGCGCGTACGAAAGGAGCGTGTGCATGCCGACGTTCGATGACACGGCCACCACGACCGCGCCTGTCGAGGACGTGTGGAAGCTGCTGTTCGACCCGGAGCGCTTTCCGGAGTGGTGGGCCGGCGTGGCCACGACGATCGAGCGCGACGGCGGCTTCACGCTCTACCCGGAGGGCTATCCCGACTTCCCGATGCCGCACACGCTGCAGGCCGACGGCACCGGCGTGACGATCTCCTGCCTCACGAGCGACCTCGTGTTCGAGTGGCGCCTGGAGGAGCACGGCGCCGGCACGCGGATCGCCGTGCACGTCGAGATCCCTGAGCGCGAGGCGCACCGGCTCGAGACCCAGCGCGGCATGGTGAGCGCATCCGTGCGCTCACTCGCCGCACTGGCCGAGGGCGCTACGGACGCGCCTCCAGCACCAGGTTGAACGGCGTCTCGGCCGTCCGCCGCACGCGCGTGAAGCCGCCCTCGCGCAACACCGCCGCGAGCCGCTGCTCGCCCGCCTGGGCGCCGAGCGCGAGCCCGACCTCCTGGCTCAGCGACGCCGGCGTGCAGAGCATCGTCGAGCCCGCGTAGAACACGCGCCCGACCGGGTTGAGGTTGTCCTCGACGCGGTCGCCCGCGAACGGCTCGACGACCAGCCACGTGCCGCCCTCGGCGAGCTGCGCGCGAACGTAGCCGGCGGCGCCGACCGGATCGCCCATGTCGTGCAGCGCGTCGAACACGCACACGAGGTCGAAGGGGCCGCCGCCGAAGCTCTTGGCCGAGGCGACCTCGAAGCGCACGCGGTCGTCCACGCCGGCGCGCGCGGCCGCCGCGCGCGCGGCCTTCACCGACCCCTCGTGGTAGTCGGAGCCGGCGAACGTCGAACGCGGGAAGGCCTGCGCCATCAGGATCGTCGTCGCGCCGTGGCCGCAGCCGATGTCGGCCACGTGCGCGCCGGCCTCGAGCTTCTCCACCACGCCGTCGAGCGACGGCAGCCACGCGTCGACGAGGTTCGCGAGGTAGCCGGGGCGGAAGAAGCGCTCCGTGCCCTCGAACAGGTCGTGATGGTGCTCGTGCCAGCCGAAGCCCTCGCCGGAGCGGAAGCGCGCGGTGATCTGCGGCTCGTCGTGGATCATGGCCGCGAGCAGCTGGAACGCGCCCGGGATGAACACGGGCGAGTCGTCGTCGGCGAGCGCCATCGCCTGCTCCGGCGGCAGCCGGAAGGCGCCGTCGGCGTGCTCCACGTATCCGCTCGCCGCCTGCTGGCAGAGCCACTCGCGCAGGTAGCGCTCGCGGCAGCCGGTGCGCTGGGACAGCTCCGCCGGAGTCACCGGCTCGCCGTCGGCCATCGCCTTGTAGAGCCCGAGCTTGTCGCCGATCAGGACCAGCGGCGCCGTGGCGGCGGCGCCGAGGTCTTGAACGAACTGGCCCATGAACTGCTCGAGCTTGGCTTCGTCGATCTGCGTCGCCGCCATGCTGGCCTCCAGACGTGGGGGTGGATGGCGGCCAGTGTCTTCGCGGCCCGTCAGCGGACCGTCATGCGAGCGTCAAAGCCGCTGCGTGCAGGTGCTCGACGAACCAGTCGCGCGCGGCGTGGGACGAGCGCTCGAAGTCCGCGATGTAGGCGTCGAAGTGCGCCCCCGCGAGGATCTCGAGCCGCTTCGGCTCCCGCGCGCGCTCGTACGCGTCGATCGCGATGTCCGACACCGTCAGGTGATCGCCGGCCGCCACGACCATCATCAGCGGCGTCGGCGAGACGTACGGCAGGTAGGCGCCCGGCTCGTACTCCCAGAACATCTCGATGCTGCGCAGCGTGCACTCGTTGATCCACGACGGCGCGCGCTCCTTGCCGCTCGTCATGAACCACTCGTAGGAGTCCGGCGTCGGCAGCGCGCACGGCTCGCCTTCGGGCGCGACGACCGGGATCATCGCCGGCGGCTCGCCGCGGTAGCGCGCCTCGCGGTCGTCCTCGAACATCCGCTGCGTCGGCGCGAGCAGGTCGGCGCGCACGAGCCTGCGGGCGTTGACGTGCCCGCTGATCAGGGGCACCTGGGCGACGACGCACTTCACGCGCCGGTCGATCGCGCCGACGACGATCACGTGCGCGCCGCTGTAGCTGGAGCCCCAGATGCCGATGCGGTCGCCGTCGACCTCGGCGCGGGTGCGGGCGAAGGAGATCGCGTGGCGGTAATCGCGCACCTGCGCCCACGGGTCGATCTCCTGGCGCGGCTCGCCGTCGCTGGCGCCCAGGCAGCGGTTGTCGTACACGAGCGCGCACATCCCCGCATCGGCGAAGACCTCGGCGAACGCGTCGAGGAAGAGCTCCTTGACCGCCGAGTAGCCGTGCGACATCACGATCGTGGGAGCGGGGCCGGACACGCCGTCCGGGACGTACAACCACCCCCTGAGCGTCGTTCCGTCGGCGTCGAACTCGATGTCCTGCCGCATGGCTCGCCTCCTTGGAGAGATCCCGTGGGAATGTTGCCACTCAGCGGCAGGCCTCGCCACGCAGGCCTGGGCAGGGCGGCAGCAGCGTCGGCACGGGGATGCCGGGCACGACCGGGAGCAGCAGGCGCACGCCGGAGAGCGTGACCTTGGCCGTCCGCTTCGGCACGTCGCCGAACGCCCACACCGGCTGGTCGCCGCCGGGCGCCGAGATCGTCACGCGGATGCGCGAGCCCGCCCGGTAGGCGTGCCCCTGGTAGTAGAGCGGGACCGTGACCGGCACCGCGCGGCCCTTCGGCAGCGGCGCGACGTCGCTCGCGCGGCGGCTGAGCACGGGCTCCAGCGCCGTGCTCTTCTTCGCGTCGAGCTTGCGCTGGCTCGTGCGCAGCCAGCCGTTCTGCACGAACGTCTCCTTGCCGTCGGGGCGCAGCTCGGAGATCGTCACCTGCAGGTCGACGTCGCCGGCCGTGGCCTTGATCGAGGCGTTCAGCGCGCCGGCGCCGACCACGACGGTGTTGTCGGTCAGCGCGTCCGTCGTGTAGCTGAGCGCCGTGCCCGGCGGGTTGGCGAGCCAGTGGTAGGTGGGCGTCGCCGTCCACAGCCCGCCCGGGCCGGCGGCGGTGTTGCCGGTGAAGCTCGTCGCGGGCCGCGCGGACGCATCCCACGTGAAGGTGCCGCCCGGCGCGAGGTCCCAGGTGCGCGCCTGCGTGCCGGGCAGCGGGAACTTCGCGAACGACTGCTCGAAGCCCGCGACCGGCGCCCCGGGCGCCGCGCCGGCGCCGTTGTCGAACATGATCCGGACAGGCGGCAGCGCCTCGAACGCCGCCAGCGCCGACGCGTAGCTCGGCTGCGCCTGGATCGGGTCGTCGGGCAGGTTCACGCCCTGCACGCCCATCGCGGCCGCGAAGACCGCGGGCGCGGCGCCCTTGACGGCCGGCGACAGCACCGGCGCGCGCTTGGCGACGTAGAGCTCCAGGAAGTCGAACCAGCGCGTGAACGTCGCCGGGTCGAGCGAGTCGATGTGC
Organism: uncultured Solirubrobacteraceae bacterium; assembly: GCA_963736505.1. Classification (GTDB taxonomy): domain Bacteria; phylum Actinomycetota; class Thermoleophilia; order Solirubrobacterales; family Solirubrobacteraceae; genus Solirubrobacter. The sequence continues at coordinate 702,355 of CAVTOZ010000005.1, read as the reverse complement.
GTCCCGTTGGTGAACGTGAACCACTTGCGCGTGGTGCCGGTGAAGTGCTCGGCGAGATCGGGGCAGTGGCCGCCGGTCTGCTCGTCGGTCCACTGGCAGGCGAGGAAGACCGGCACGCCGATCTTCTTCACGAACGTGATCGGCGCCAGCGGGTCGGCGACCGACGGCACGTACGTGCTGTTGGCGCGCAGCTTGGCGATCAGGTCGATCGCCTGCGCGTGCAGGACCTGGTTGGCCTTGCAGACCTTGTCGCCACCGCGGATGCGGGCGAGCGCCCACGGCTGGCCGCCGGTGGCCGACGCCGGCTTGGCGTCGTGCGCGCGGTCCTCGCCCCAGCTCAGGGCGAAGCCGGTGTTGAGCAGGCCGCCGGGGTAGAGCGTCGTGGCGGTGTCGTCGATCACCGACAGCGGCGTGATCGCGGCCAGGCTCGGCGGCCGCGTCGCGGCGACGAACAGCTGGCTGATGCCGCCGTAGGAGATGCCCATCATCCCGACCTTGCCGCCGGCGACCCACGGCTGGCGCGCGACGGTCTCGATCACGTCATAGCCGTCGAGGCCCTGGAGCGGCTCGAAGTAGTCGAACGCGCCGCCCGAGCAGCCCGTGCCGCGCATGTTGACGTCGACGACGGCGAACCCGAGCAGGTTCGCGATCGCCGCGATCGAGGACTCGCCGCCGGCCGGGTTCGCGTAGCCGTAGCCGGAGTACTCGACCAGCGTGGGAAACGGGCCTGCGCCCGCGGGCAGGTGCACGTCGATCGCCAGCTGCGTGCCGTCGCGCGTGGTCAGGTAGCCGTACCCGGAGGCGGGAATCTTCTGCTTGTAGAGCTTCGTGCTCGGCGGGGCCGAGCGGTTCGACAGCACGGTCACGCGCTTGCCGGCCACGCTGTAGCGCCCGGGCTTGACGTTGCGGAAGACGACGCCGCCGAGCGAGCCGGCGCGCTGCGTCCTCGTCCTGCCTCCCGCGAGCGTGACGCGCGCGCCCGGCTTGGCGCCCGTCACGAGCACCTGCTCGGCGCTCCCCCGCACGTCGAGGGCGGCGGCGCTGCCGGCGTGCAGCGCCGCGAAGCCGACCGCCAGGACCAGCGCGCGGCGGATCACGCGATCGCCGGGATGTTGTCGGGCAGCTTGTCCAGCGCCGACCGCATCTCCTCCTCGGAGAATTCGGGGTCCTCCAGCGTGCCGGCCAGGTAGGCGTCGTACGCCGCGAGGTCGAAGTTGCCGTGGCCGCACAGCCCGAACAGGATCGTGCGGGCCTCGCCCGCCTCCTTCGCCGCCTCGGCCTCCTCGATCACCGCGCGGATCGCGTGCGCGGGCTCGGGCGCGGGGATGATGCCCTCGGTCCGCGCGAACTGCACGGCGGCCTCGAACGTGGAGTTCTGCTTGTAGGCGCGCGCCTCCACAAGGCCAGCCTTCACGAGCCCGCACAGCATCGGCGCGTCGCCGTGGTAGCGCAGCCCGCCGGCGTGCACCGGCGGCGGGACGAAGTCGTGCCCGAGCGTGTACATCGGCATCAGCGGCGTCAGCCCGACGGTGTCGCCGAAGTCGTACGCGTACACGCCGCGCGTGAGCGTCGGGCACGCGGCCGGCTCGGCGGCGACGTAGCGGATCTTGTTCTCGCCGCGCAGCGTGCCGCGCAGGAACGGGAACGTGAGCCCGCCGAAGTTCGAGCCGCCGCCGACGCAGCCGACGATCACGTCGGGGAACGCGTCGGCCAGCTCGAGCTGGGCGATCGCCTCCTGCCCGATCACGGTCTGGTGCAGCAGCACGTGGTTGAGGACGGAGCCGAGCGCGTAGTTGCAGTCCGGGTCCTTCGCGGCGACCTCGACGGCCTCGGAGATCGCGATCCCGAGCGAGCCGGTCGGGTGCGACGCCTGCGAGCGGCCGGAGTCGGTGCGATCCGACGGCGAGCGGTGCACCGTCGCGCCCCAGGTCTCCATCATCGAGCGCCGGTAGGGCTTCTGGTCGTAGCTGGAGCCGACCATGAAGACCTCGCACTCGAGCCCGAACAGCGAGCACGCGAACGCCAGCGATGAGCCCCACTGGCCGGCGCCGGTCTCGGTGGCGAGCTTCTTGATGCCGGCCTGCGCGTTCTCGTACGCCTGCGGGACGGCGGTGTTCGGCTTGTGCGAGCCCGCGGGCGAGACGCCTTCGTACTTGTAGAAGATCTTCGCGGGCGTATCGAGCGCGGCCTCCAGGCGGCGCGCGCGGTACAGCGGCGTCGGGCGCCACAGCCGGTAGGCGTCGCGCACCGCGTCCGGGATCGCGATCTCCGGCTCAGGCGAGACCTCCTGCATGATCAGCCCCATCGGGAAGATCGGCGTGAGGTCCTCCGGACCCGCCGGCTGACCGGTCTGCGGGTTCAGCGGGGGCAGCGGCTCGCCCGGGAGGTCGGGCAGCAGGTTGACCCAGTGCGTCGGGATGGCGTCCTCGCCGAGGACGTACTTGGTCTGGCTCATCCGCCGATCCTACGCGCGCGCCCACTTGCTCGTGCATGAGAAGAGTGGTACGGTCCGGCCCGGGTTCAATAGCAAAGGTTCTTAACGAATGCTTGGCCCTGAGGGAAAGGCGCAGCGCGGCCTAGGACCAGCTTTCGGAATCGGGCTTGTCTAATTCGAGGGAGAGGTGAGCGCTATGGCGGCGCGAAAGGGAATTCGAACGGCTGGTGCGGCGCTGGCCGCGGCCGCCGCGGTCCTGCTGGGCTGCGCGGGCGCGGCTTCGGCGTCGGTCGTCGACCTCGCGCCGAACTGGCAGGTGGTCAGCTCGGCGATCGCGACCGACGCGGGTGACGCCGTCTCGCAGCCCGGCTACGCCACGACGGCGTGGCTGCAGGTGCACACCAACGACGCCGACGCCGTCGGCGGCGAGGTCGCCGCGCAGCTGCAGAACACGCCCGCTTCGTCCCAGTGCGGCGCGGACAACATCTTCTACGGCGAGAACATCACCACGTGCCAGGGCGCGCAGCCCGGCGCGCACAGCGCGCCGAACGCGCCCTACAACGTGCCGTGGTGGTTCCGCACCGAGTTCACCCCTGACCTGAAGGCCGGCCAGAACGCGACGCTGGAGGTTCGCGGGATCATGGGCAAGGCCGACCTGTGGGTGAACGGGGTGCTGCTGGCCGACCAGACCGTGCTGCAGGGCTCCGAGCCCGAGTACACGTTCGACATCACGAGCCTGGTGAAGCCGGGCGCCAACGCGCTCGCGCTGAAGCTGTACCCGAACAACCCGGGCACGATGCTCAACCAGGACTTCAACGACTGGACGCAGACGGCGCGCGACCAGAACACCGGTGTCAAGTACCCGGTGCGGTTGCACATCTCCAATACCTTCTTGCTCACCGACGTGCACGTCAACCAGGCCAACGCCGACGACCTGTCGAGCTCAGACCTGACGGTGAAGGGCACCGTCAAGAACACGAGCGCGACCGCGCAGAGCGGCGCCGTCGACGCGAGGATCACCAAGCCGGGCGGCGGCGACCAGGCCACGCTGCACACCACCGTCGACCTTGCCGCGGGTGAGACGAAGACTGTCACCTTCGCGCCGGTGCACGTCGACCACCCGCAGCTGTGGTGGCCGTACCAGATGGGCGACCAGCCGCTGTACGGGCTGTCGATGGACGTGTCGCAGGCGGGCGTGTCGTCGGACTCGAAGGCCTCGACCTTCGGCATCCGCACGGTGAAGACGTGGCTGTCGGCGCCGGGCACGAAGGCGTGGGGCGGCTCGCGCTGGTTCTCGGTCAACGGCAAGCCGTTCGTCTTCCGCGGCGGCGGCATGATGGACCAGGACATGTTCCTGCGCTACTCCAAGGAGCGCCTGGGGCACGAGATCTCGCTGATCAAGACGATGGGGCTCAACGGCCTGCGCCTCGAGGGCGACGACCAGCCGGACTCGTTCTACGACGAGATGGACAAGGCCGGGCTGATCGTCTACGGCGGCTATCTGTGCTGCAACTACTGGGAGAGCCCGAACAGCTGGACCGACAAGGACCACCAGACCAACTACCTGACGGCGCTCGCGCTCGGCCGCCAGCAGCGCAACCACCCGAGCGTGGCGTTCTTCAGCTGGAGCGACAACGTCCCGTCCGCGCGTGAGGAGGCCGGCGCGCGCCAGGGCTTCGCGGACGCGGACTTCGACATACCCCTGATGGCGTCGGCGGAGTACAAATCGACGCCGACACTGGGCATGTCCGGGATGAAGGAGGGGCCGTACAACTGGTTCCCGCCGAGCTACGCCTACAGCCTCAACTGCTCCGGCAGCACCGGCGCGAACACATGCACGAGCGGCTCGTTCGTCAACCGCGGCGGCGCCTGGGGGTTCGAGACCGAGGCGAGCCCGGGCTCGACGGTGCCGACCAAGGACTCGCTGGACCGCTTCATGCCGCCGGCGGCGCAGACGTCGATGATCACGTCGCCGAACCTGCGCCTGTTCAACTCCGGCCGCGGGGCGCAGGACAGCGGCACGAGCTACTCGAGCTTCCAGCACATCGGCGTGCTGGCGACGGCGGTGTGCCGCAGGTACGGAACCTGGACGGCCGCGCCGGTCACCTGCCCGACCAACCCGCCGGGCGCGACCAACCTGTACAGCAACAGCCCGAACATCAACGACTTCGTGCGCAAGGGCCAGGCACTCAACTACGAATCCACGCGGGCGCAGTTCGAGGCGTACATCGACCACTCGACGCGGACCGACTCACCGTCGACCGGCCTCGTGTACTGGATGATGAACAAGCCGATGCCGAGCCTGCTGTGGAACCTCTACAACTACGACTACGACCAGTCGGGTACGTACTTCGGCGCCAAGAAGGCCAACGCGCCGCTGCACGTGTACTACTCATACGCGGCGCCGGAGAACGATCCCGGCAATCGCATGGTGAACGTGGCCAACCTGACGGGCCGCGCGCAGACCGGCATCACGGTGACGGCGCGCACGTATGACATGACGGGCAAGGTGCTCGACACCAAGGACGCGTGGAACATCAACCTGCCGAGCCAGGGCGTGATGAACTCGCTGTTCAGCGTGCCGAACCCGACGCTGCCGGACGTGGGCGGCGTGCCCCAGCGGACGTACTTCCTGGAGCTGCTGCTCAAGCGCGGGACGCAGGTGATCGACCGCAACGTGTACTGGCTCTCGACGGTCAACGACGTGCCGGCCTACACGGGCAACGCGTACCCGAACCTGACCACGTACGGCGACCTGCGCAACCTGCAGACGCCGGCGCAGGATCCGATCAACGGGCTGCTGGCGACGACGACGGTCGACTCCTGCGCGGTGACCCACCCGCAGGCGGGGCTGCCGGACGGCCAGGACACGGCCACCGACGTCACGCTGACCAACAAGTCGGGCACGCTCGCCTTCCTCGTCCGCGTGGACGTCCGCAAGGGCGCCGGCACGACCGCGGCGGCCGGTGACAACCAGATCCGGCCGGCCAACTACAGCGACAACTTCGTCACGCTGTGGCCCGGCCAGTCGCAGACGGTGACGGAGACGTACAAGGCCGCGGGAACGACGGTGGTCACCGTCGGCGGCCACAACGTCGCCACCACCACGATCGCCTCCAACGGCGGCTGCACTCCGCAGGCCGGCGTGGAGTCGTTCGGCAAGGCCAACGGCGAGGTCCCGCTCGGCGGCGCCACGCCCGGCCAGGACAACACGCCCGAAGCGCTGGCGGCGGCCAAGGCGGCCGTGCAGGTCGGGCGCCTGACGGCGGTCGACGGGACCGTCGGCGGCTCCGTGCCGGCCACCCTGTCGCTGTCGCTGGGCGCGCCGGCGAGCTTCGGCGCGTTCACGCCGGGCTTCGCGAAGGACTACAGCGCATCGACCACGGCCAACGTGATCTCGACCGCCGGCGACGCGCTGTTGAGCGTGTCCGACCCAGGCCACCTGATGAACGGCGCGTTCTCGCTGCCGGAGCCGCTGCTGGTCACGATCACGCCGAACACGTGGTCGGCGCCGGTGTCCAACGGCCCCGTCGCGATCGCGTTCAGGCAGCACATCAACGCCAACGACGCGCTGCGGACGGGGTCGTACTCCAAGACGCTCACGTTCACGCTGTCGACGACGACGCCCTAGGGGTGCTCAGCCGGGGGCGCCTAGGCGCCCCCGGCGAACGTCAACTGCGCGGGTGAAGGCGGTGGTCTCCCACAACCGCTCACCGGGCTCGCCACGGCGATCACGACCGATCACGGTCGACGCTTCGTTCCCGGCCGAGTCGAGTTGTCCACCTATACGGTGGTCAACTCGACGCGCCCGCCGAACCTTCGTGATCGTTTCGAAGGCTCTCGCTCCCCTTACCAACGCAGTTGACGTTCGCTACGAGACCACGGCGCGGCGCTCGCGCGAGAAGAGGTGGGAGCGGGCTTCGCGGAGGCCCATCGCGAGCGCGCCCTCGAGCGCGGCTCGCTCGGCCAGCACGCTCATCTCGATCCGCGTAGGGAGCGGGAGCAGGCGGGCGGTGGTGGCGCGGACGGCGGGGAGGAGGTCGGGCGCGCCTCCGATCCGGCCGCCGAGCACGACGAGCTCGGGGTCGATCACCGCGCAGACGGTCGCGATCGCGAGGCCGATCCGCTGGGCGGCGCTCTCGATCACCTCCCGCGCGGCCGCGTCGCCCGCGCGCGAGTGCTCGAAGACCTCGCGCGCCGACTCGGCGGTGCCGCCGGCCTCGCGGTAGGCGGCGAGGATGCCCTCGGCGCCGATCTCGTCCTCCAACCCGCCGAGCCGGCGGTGGTGCGCGTCGAACGGGTCGCGCGCCAGCGGCAGGTAGCCGATCTCGCCCGCCGCGCCGTGGAAGCCGCGGAACAGCTCGTCCTCGATCACGATGCCCATGCCGACGCCGGCGCCGATCGAGATCACGACGAAGGTCGAGACGCCGCCGGCCATGCCGCGCCACTTCTCGCCGACGGCGGCCATGTTGACGTCGTTGTCCACCAGCACCGGCACGCCGAAGCGGTTCCCCAGCGTCGCCAGCGAGTCGAACTCGCCAGTCGCGCTCAGGTGCCATGCGAGCGAGGTGACGCGCGAGGTCTCCGGGTCGACGACGCCCGGCGTGGAGACGCCCATCGCGAGCAACTCGCCGTGGCGGCCGCCGAGTTCGCGATCGATACCGCGCACGGTCTTGGTGATCTGCTCCTCGACCGCGCGCGGGCCGCCGCGCGAGGTCTCGAGCTCGACGTCGCGCAGCGCGGCGCCGTAGATGTCGACGGCGGAGACGCGCAGGCGCGTGCTGCCGATGTCGACGCCGACCACGAAGCCGGCCGCGGAGTTGACGGTGAACGCCAGCGGCGTGCGCCCGCGGCGGCCGGGGCGCTCCCCGGCGGTCTGCACCAGCTGCGCTTGGACGAGCCGCTCCACCACCGCCGAGACCGTCGGCTTGGAGATGTTCGTGCGCTCGGCGATCTCCGGCCGCGTGATCGGGCCCTCGCGGAAGATCGTCTCCAGGATCGCCTGCTCGCTCAACTCGCGGAGCAGGTTCGGGCGCGGGCTCTCGCGCGGCTTCTCGTCGGATCGGCTGCTCCGGACGGTCAAGGCAGGAAGGTTACGCTATTGCCCGGCCCTTGACCCTCGCTCTCGGAAGCTATACCGTCGCTTTTGTTAGGAAAGGCTACGAATGAAGGGCGGAGATGGGGAACGAGGCATGACGCGCGCCTTTGCCGAGGGAGTCCGGCTGCAGGCACGCAATCTCCAGGACGCGCTGCCCGTCGTGCGCGCCGCTCTCGCCGCGACGGATCTCGGCCCGGCTCGCGCCGGGACGCTGATCCTCAGCGGCATCGGGGCGAGCTGGCACGCGCTGGCGCCCGCGACCCATGCCTTGCAGGCCGCCGGGCGGCGCGCCTACGCGATCCATCCGACGGCGCTCATCCCCGGCCTCGGCGACGCCTTCGTGCTCGTCTCGCAGTCCGGCGCCAGCGCCGAGGTGATCGACGTGCTCGAGCGGCTCGGCGACGCGCCCGCGATCGCCGTCAGCGCCAACGGCGACAGCCCGCTCGCGCGCGCGGCCGGCGCCTGGCTCCCGCTCGGCCCCGAGGCCGACACCGCCGTCTCCTCGCTCGGCTACACCGCGACGCTGCTCACGCTCGGCCTGCTCACCGACGCGCTGCTGCAGCAGACCACTCGCGACTGGGACGCGCTCCCCACGCGCGTGGACGAGACGCTCGAGCGCTTCACGCCTCCCGACTTCGTCGGCGTCACGATGCTCGACGCGATCGGCGGCGGCGCCGCCGCCGGGTCGGCGGGCGAGACCGCGCTGCTCGCCCGCGAGGCGCTGCTGCTCCCCGCCGCCGCGTACGAGACGCGCGAGTACCTGCACGGCCCGCTGGAGTCGGTCGCGCCCGGCTACGGCGCGGTGCTGTTCGGCGGCGCGCGCGAGCAGCGGCTGGCGCACCAGCTCGGCGAATACGGCGCCCGCGTCCTGCACGTCGGCGAGCCCGACCCGATCCTGCAGATCCTCCCCGCCCAGTTGCTGGTGCAGCACGCCGCCGGCCGCGAGATCCGCTCGCTCGCGCGCGAGCAGGACGACACGAAGGTCGAGGTGGGATGCACGCCGTCACCGTGATCGGGTGCGTCCAGGTGGACCTCCTGCTGTCCCCCGTGGTCGACCTCCCGGCCGCGGGGGCCAGCGCCTTCGTGGACGGCATGAGCCTGCGCGTCGGCGGCGCCGGCGCCAACGCGGCGCTCGCGCTGGCCGAGGCCGGCGTCGCGGCGCGGCTCGTGGGCGCCGTCGGCGACGACCACTTCGGCCGGTGGATCCGCGACCAGCTCGCGGACTTCGGCCTCGCCGACGACATCGCCGTCGACCCCGACCGGCCGACGGGCCTGACCGTCGCCGTCGAGGCGCCCCACCGCGAGCGCTCGTTCCTCACCTATCTCGGCGTCACCGGCAGCGCGAGCGAGGAGATCGTCCCGTTCGCCAGCCTCGCCGCCGAGCACGTGCTGCTGTGCGACTACTTCTGCGCGCCCGCCCTGCGCGGCGAGCCGACGCGGCGCCTGCTCTCGACCGCGCGCGAGCACGGCGCGCGCACCTACTTCGACACCGCCTGGGATCCGGAGGGCTTCCAGGCACCGACCCGCGACGAGCTGCACGCGATCCTGCCGCTCGTCGACGTGTTCCTGCCCAACGAGGCGGAGGCCTGCGCGCTCGCCGGCACGGACTCCGTCTTCGCGGCCGGCCGGGCGCTGCAGAAGCGCTCGGGCGGCTGGGTCGTGATCAAGCTGGGCCCGGACGGCTGCATGGCGTTCGGCCCGCATGGAGGGCGCCTGACCAGCCCGGCGCCCGTGGTCGAACCGACGGACACCACCGGCGCGGGCGATGCCTTCAACGCCGGACTGGTGGCCGCCTTCGCGTCGGGCCAGGACTGGCCCGACGCCCTGACGGCGGCGACGGGGCTCGCGTCGAGCCTGGTCGCGCGCCCGTCGAACCACCGGCACGCGCCGGAAACACTCGGGGGAAGGGAGTTGGGATGAGGACGAACGTGCTTGCGGCGCTCGGCGCGCTCGCGCTGGGCATCGGGATGGTGGCCTGCGGAGGCGACGACAAGGCCGACAGCGGCGGGAGCGCCAAGTCAGGCGGCGCGGCCAAGAGCGGCACGATCGCGCTGCTGCTGCCGGAGACCAAGACCACGCGCTACGAGGAGCAGGACAAGCCGCGCTTCGAGGCCAAGGCCAAGGCGCTGTGCCCGGATTGCAAGATCATCTACTCCAACGCCAACCAGGACGCCGCGCGCCAGCAGCAGCAGGCGGAGGCGGCGATCACCAACGGGGCCAAGGTGCTCGTGCTCGACGCGGTCGACGCCGACGCGGCGAAGGCGACGGTCAACCGCGCCAAGCAGTCGAACATCCCGGTGATCGCGTACGACCGCCTGATCTCGGGCGCGCCGATCGACTACTACGTCTCGTTCGACAACGTCAAGGTCGGCAAGATCCAGGCGCAGGCCCTGCTCGACAAGCTCGGCGGCACCGCCGGCAAGCAGATCGTGATGCTCAACGGCTCGCCGACGGACCCGAGCTCGGGCGACTACAAGAAGGGCGCCCACGAGGTGCTCGACCCGTCCGGGATCAAGATCGCGCGCGAGTACGACACGCCCGACTGGAGCCCGGACAAGGCCCAGCAGGAGACCGAGCAGGCGATCACCGCGATCGGCAAGGACAAGGTCTCCGGCGTCTACTCGGCCAACGATGGGATGATCGGCGGCGCGATCGCGGCGATGAAGTCCGCCGGCATCGATCCGAAGACGATCGCGACGACGGGGCAGGACTCCGAGATCGCGGCGATCCAGCGGATCCTCACGGGCGAGCAGTACATGACCATCTACCTGGCGATCAAGCAGCAGGCCGAGTCGGCCGCCGAGCTGGCCGTCGACGCGGTCCGCGGCACCAAGCCGCCCGCGAGCCTCGTCAACGCCAAGGTCAACAACGGCGCGGCCGACATCCCCTCGGTGATGCTCGACCCGACCGCGGTCACCAAGGACAACATCAAGGACACGATCATCGCGGACGACTTCCACTCCGCGAGCGACATCTGCACGGGCGACTTCGCCAGCGCCTGTGCCGACGCGGGGATCCAGTGACCCCACTGCTATCCGTCACCGGCGCCTCCAAGCGCTTCGGCGCGGTGGAGGCGCTGCGCGACGTCGACCTGACCGTCGACGCCGGGGAGGTGGTCGCCCTCGCGGGCGACAACGGGGCGGGGAAGTCCACCCTGATCAAGGCGATCTCGGGCGTCCAGCCGCCCGACGAGGCCACGATCGCGTTCGAGGGCCGCGAAGTGCAGATCCGCTCGCCGCACGACGCGGCGGACCTGGGCATCGCGGTCGTCTACCAGGACCTGGCGCTGTGCGACAACCTCGACGTCGTCGCCAACCTCTACCTCGGCGCCGAGGCGCGCGAGGGCGGGATCGGCTTCATGGACGAGATCGCGATGGAGGGCAAGGCGACCGAGCTGCTGAGCTCCCTGTCGGTGCGGCTGTCGAGCGTGCGCGCCGAGGTCGGCACGCTGTCCGGCGGCCAGCGCCAGTCGGTCGCGATCTCGCGCGCGCTGCTCGGCGAGCCCAAGCTCGTCGTGCTCGACGAGCCGACGGCGGCGCTCGGCGTCGTACAGACGGCGCAGGTGCTCGACCTCGTGCGGCGCCTGCGCGACCGCGGCCACGGCGTGCTGATCGTCTCGCACAACCTCGCCGATGTGTTCGCCGTCGCCAACCGGATCGTCGTGCTGCGGCTCGGCGCCAACGCGGGTGAGTTCACCGGCGACCCGTCGAACCACCAGGCCGTGGTGGCCGCGATCACCGGCGCGACCTCGGCGGTAGCGGCATGAGCGCGCCCGCCACGACCGAGCGCGCCGCGGGCGTCGAGTTCAGCCCGCGCGCCGTGCTGCGCAAGCTCTCGCAGGGCGAGGCCGGCTCGCTGCGCGTGCTGATCACGCTGGCGATCATCTGGGCGATCTTCGCGGTCGCCCACGACCGCTTCCTGACCCCGGTCAACCTGACCAACCTCGCGCTCCAGAGCGTCGCGGTCGGCACGGTGTCGGTCGGCGTCGTGCTCGTCCTGCTGCTGGGCGAGATCGACCTCTCGGTCGGCGCCGTCAGCGGCCTCTCGGCCGCCGTCACCGCGAGCCTGTCGGTGAAGGCCGGCTGGGGCGCGGTCCCGGCGATGGCCGCCGGGCTGGCCGTCGGCGTCGCGATCGGCGCCTTCCAGGGCTCGGTCGCCACGCGCCTGGCGATCCCGACGTTCGTGGTCACGCTCGCGGGCCTGCTGACCTGGCAGGGCGCGCAGCTGCGCGTGCTCGGCAGCACCGGCACGCTGAACGTCACCGACACGACGATCACCGGGCTGACGTCGACGTTCTTCTCCGACGCCGTCGGCTGGCTGCTCGCGCTTGTGGGGGTCACCGCTCTCGTCGCGTCGGCGCTGCGGCGCCGGCGCCGGCGGGAGCGGGCAGGACTGGCGGTCGAGCCGCTCGTCGCGCTCGGCGTGCGCGTCGGGGCGGCGGCGGCCGCGATCGTCGTCGCGGTCGCGGTGCTTAACGCCGACCGCGGCGTCCCGCTCGCGGTGCTGATCCTGTTCGTGCTCGTGCTGGTGATGAACACGGTGCTGCTGCGCACCCCGTTCGGGCGCCACATCTACGCGATCGGCGGCAACGCCGAGGCGGCCCGGCGGGCCGGCATCCGCGTCACGCGCGTGCGCACGATCGTGTTCGTGCTCGCGTCGCTGATGGCGTCGGCGGGCGGGATCATGGCCGCCTCGCGGCTGCTCGCCGTCAACCAGTCCTCCGGCGGCGGCGATCTGCTGCTGATGTCGATCGCCGGCCCGGTGGTCGCGGGCGTGAGCCTGTTCGGCGGCCGCGGGTCGGTCTGGGGCGCGCTGCTGGGCGCGCTCGTGATCGTCTCGATCTCCAACGGGATGGACCTGCTCGCGTGGGACACCTCGGTGAAGTTCATGGTCACCGGCGGGGTGCTGCTGGCGGCGGTGGCGTCGGACGCGGTCACGCGCTCGCGCCGGCAGTCGGCCGGGAGGGCTTAACGAAAAGGGGCCGCCGCGTTGGTCAGACGCGGCGGCCCTAAGGCTTCGGACCGGCGGACGTCGGGGAGGAGAAGGGAGCGTCCTGGGGTCCGAGCGAGGAGAGAAACTGCGGCCCGTCCGTGGGCCCCGTCATTTCCGGTACTGGGGAACGACGCGAATACTCCCACCGGCGCGGCGGGGGTCCATTACGGGAACCTGGTGAGTCGTAGTGTGGCCAGCCGTACCCCGGCTCCGATTACGCTGCGCGGAGTGAGCATCGGGCAAGCGCGCCGCGTGACGGCATGGTGGTGGCTCGTCGCAGCCTGCGTGCTCGCGCTGATCGCCGTGGGCGTGGCGACGGCGATCTGGTGGGCCAGGTCGAGCGAGACGCGGACGACCAGCTACCGCGTGCTGGGCGACCTCGCACGGATCCGGCTCGACGTCGGCGCGGCCGACCTCGAGGTCGACGGCGGCGGCGGCGCGGTCGAGGTGCGGCGGGTCGACCGCTTCGCGTTCGGCCATCCCTCGAGCGAGCGCCACACGGTCGCCGCGGGCCGGCTGACGATCGTCTCGCGCTGCCCGCGCCAGGTGATCGGCCGGTGCCGCACGAGCTACCGCGTGACGGTGCCCGACAACGTCGCGATCGAGGTCGTGACGTCGAGCGGCTCGGTGAAGCTCACCGGCGTGCGCGCGTCGGTCCAGGTCCAGACCGGCTCCGGCCCGGTCGCCGCGGACGGGTTCTGCGGCTTCTCGCTGCGCGCGATCTCCGAGGCCGGCGACCTGCACGCGGCCGCCGACTGCTCGACGGAACGGCTCGAGCTGCGCTCGCGCAGCGGCAACGTGCGCGCGATCGTGCCCGCCGGGCGCTACCGCATCGACGCCGAGAGCGACAGCGGGCGCGAGACGGTGCGCGGCGTCACGCCCGACGACGACGCGCCCTACCAGGTGCAGGCGCTCAGCACGACCGGGAACGTCGCGGTGGACGGCGCATGACGGCGAAGCCTCGCTCCTGCCTCGGCCTGCGGCCTCGTCACCGCTTCGCTCGGGGCTCGTTTCGCTGGGAGTGTTCGCCCAGGGGGCGAAACTCCCGGAGGTGTCTCCATGAGTGACGTGGTTGTCGCATTGGACGCGGGCGGCGAGCGCGCGGGCGGCGGCCTCGAGGCGGCGCGCCACGTGCGCGCGGCCGGGCGGGCGCTGCTCTACCTCGTCGTCGGCCTCGGCCAGGGCCTGACCTACCTGCTGCTGATCGGCGGCGGCCTGCTCGCCGGCCTCGTGCTCTCGCCGCTGTGGCGCGGGCCGCTCGACGGCACGGTGCGGATCGCGTGGCGCTTCGCCGAGAGCGAGCGCCGCCAGGCCAACCGCATGCTGGACGCGCACCTGCCCGCGCTGCACGCACGCGCCGAGCGCGACGAGCGCTCGCGCGTGATCGCGATGCTGCTGCTCAAGCTCCCGGCCGCGCTGGCCGGGCTCGCCGCCGCCGCCGTGCCCGCGCTGCTCGCCGTCGCGCTCGTCGCGCTCGGGCTCACCGGCCTGACCGGCGGCGACGACCGGATCGTCGGCCCCTGGGCGCTCGGCCCCGTCACCGGCGTGCTGCTGTGCGTGCTGGCGCTGCCCGCCGCCGTCGTCGCGATCGCCGTGCTGGAGGCCGACGGCGCGCTCGCGCGCAGGCTGGCGGCGCGGCTGCTGCACTCGCGCGTGCCGGAGGGCGGGCCGGTGCGCGAGCTGCTGGCCGAGCGGCTCGGCGACCGCTCGCTGACGATCGCCTACTGGCTGCCGGAGCGCGCCATCTTCGTCGACGACGCCGGCCGCCACGTCGAGCTGCCTGCGCCCGGCTCCGGCCGCGCGTGGACGGCGGTCGAGCACGACGGCACGCGCGTCGCCGCGATCGTCCACGACGCCGAGCTCGACGCGACGCCCGAGCTCGTCAGCGCGGCCGCCTCCGCCGCGGCGCTGGCGATCGACAACGAGCGCCTGAAGGCGGAGCTGCGCGCCCGCGTGGAGGAGCTGCGGCTCTCGCGCGTGCGCATCGTCGAGGCCGCCGACGACGCGCGCCGGCGGATCGAGCGCGACCTGCACGACGGCGCCCAGCAGCAGCTTGTCAGCCTCGCGCTCGACCTGCGCATGCTCAAGGCGCGGCTCGGCGACAGCGGGTTGCAGTCGACGGTCGACCAGCTCGGCGCCAAGCTCGCCGACGCGCTCGCCGAGCTGCGCGAGTTCGCGCGCGGCATCCACCCGGCGATCCTGTCCGACCGCGGGCTCGGCCCCGCCGTCGAGGCGCTCGTCGACCGCGCGCCGCTGGACGTCACCTACGACGTCGCGCTGACCGAGCGGCTGCCGGCGCCCGTCGAGGCGGCGGCGTACTTCGTCATCGCCGAGGGCCTCACCAACGTCGTGCGCTACGCGGAGACGCGGCGCGCGTCGGTCGCGGTCCGCCGCGTCAACGGCGAGGTCGAGGTCGTCGTGGCCGACGACGGCGTCGGCGGCGCCTCGATCGACGGCGGGACCGGCCTGCGCGGCCTGATCGACCGGCTCGCGGTGCTCGACGGCTCGCTCGAGCTCGAGAGCGCGCCGGGCGCCGGCACGCGCCTGCAGGCGCGGATCCCGATCGACCCGGGCTCGCTCGTGGCCGAGGCGGCGGCGCCGCGATGAGGCTCGCGCTGCTGCTCTCGCTGCTCGTGCTCGCCGGCTGCGGGAAGGTGACCAGCGTGCACGAGGGCGACGTGATCGTGCACGGCGACCAGGGCGCCACGACGCGGCCGGCGCCCGACCAGCAGTCGCGCGGGCTGCGGATCACGTCGACGCGGATCGCGGTGATCACGCACGGGCAGGCGTCGGACCCGATCTGGGCGGTCGTCCGGCGCGGGATGGAGGACGCCGGGCGCCGCAATAACGTGGCCGTCTCCTACCGGGCGCCGGACACGTACGACGTCGGCCGGATGCGGCAGCTGGTCGAGGACGCGATCGCCGACCGTCCCGACGGGCTGGTCCTCTCGCTGCCCGACGTGGCCGCGCTGGCGCCGCCGATCGCCGAGGCCGAGCGGCTCGGCATCCCCGTCGTGACGATCAACTCCGGCAGCAACGAGTTCAAGAGCCTCGGCGTGCTCGCGCACGTCGGCCAGCCCGAGTTCACGGCGGGCGTCGCGGCCGGCGAGCGGATGGCCGCGGCGGGAGCCAAGACCGTGCTGTGCGTCGACCACGAGATCGGCAACGAGGGCCTGTCGGAGCGCTGCCGCGGGCTCGACGCCGGGCTGCGCCGGCACGGCGCGAGCTCGCGCATGCTGGCGATCGACCTGCAGGACCCGATGGCCGCCCAGCGCACGATCGCCCAGGCGCTCACCGACCCGGAGGTCGACGGCATCGTCGCGCTCGGCCCGACGGGCGCGGTGCCGGCGCTCGCGGCGCTGCGCGCCAGCGGCCTCGAGGCGCGCGTCAAGCTCGCCACGTTCGATCTGTCCAGCGACGTGTTGCGCGCGATCAAGGACGACCGGATCCTGTTCGCGGTCGATCAGCAGCCGTACCTGGAGGGCTATCTGCCGATCGTCCTGCTGGCCGAGCGCGCGCGCAACGGCCTGTCCCCGGCCGCCGGCGCGCTGATCCCCACCGGCCCGCGCTTCGTCACGAGCGCGAACGTCGACGAGACGATCCGGCTCAGCCGGGAGGGCGTGCGATAGGCGCGGCCGCGGCGCGCGTGAGGCGCTGGAGATCGGCGGGCGGCAGCTCGATCTCCAGCCCGCGCCGGCCGCCGCTCACGAACACGGTCGGGTGCTCCAAGGCGCTGTCGTCGATCACCGTCGGCAGCGCCTTGCGCTGTCCCAGCGGGCTGATGCCGCCGGCGACGTAGCCGGTCGCGCGCTCGGCGTCGGCGACCTTGGCCATCTCCGCGCGCTTGCCCTTCGCCGCCGCCGCGAGCGCCTTCAGGTCGAGCTGGCGCTCGACCGGCACGATCGCCACCGTCAGGCGGCCGTCGACCTGCGCCAGCAGCGTCTTGTAGACGCGGGCCGGGTCGAGCCCCAGCGCCGTGGCCGCCTCCAGCCCGTAGGACTCCGCCTTCGGGTCGTGCTCGTAGGCGAGCGTGCGCGGTTCGATCCCCGCGCGCTCGAGCGCCTTCGTCGCCGGTGTGCCCTTGCCGCTCACGTGCGGCTTCGAGCGTACGGCTCGAGCCCTTCGATGGCACGCGCGATCGCCCAGTTGTGGTTCCAGCGCAGCGCCGGGCGCAGGATCGGCGTGAGCACGCGCAGCAGCGCCCGGTCGGCGTGCACGCGCCAGTCGAAGCGCACGCGCGTGCCGCCGGAGGCGAGCGGCTCCAGCGTCCAGATCCCGCGCCCGCGCAGGTCGCCGTCCGTCTCGCCCTCGATCACGTGCGGGCGCTCCAGCCGCACGGTGCGGGTGCGCGTGCGCAGGTGATACGGGAGCCGGCCCTTGAAGTGCTGGCGCGTGACGTTGCCGACCGCGGGCGGGCCGTCGGACTCGACGTCGACGTAGACCGGGCGCCACCACTGCGGGTACGTGCCGGCGTCGGCGAGCACGTCGAAGACGGTCTCGGGCGGCGCGGCGACGTCCCACTCGTCGACGAACGCGTACGGGCGCTGGGAGCGCAGCAGCGCGCGCGCCGCGGCCTGCTGGAGCTTGAGCGAGGGGAACGCGGCGTGGCCGGAGTCGCCCAGGTCGGACACGAGCTTGGCTCCCGCCAGCGGCTTCGGGTAGCCGGCGCGCAGGAACTGCCCGTCGCGCGAGAGCTCGCCGAAGCGCTCCAGCAGCTCCTGGATCCGGCCGGAGGGACGCCAGGTCACGCGCACGCGGCCGCTGCCCTCGCCGCCGGGCGACTGCGTGTGCGGCGCGCCCGCGGGGATCTCGAGCGCGTCGCCCGCGTTGAGGACGTGCGTCGTGCCGCCCAGCTTGATCACGAGCGTGCCCTCGAGCACCTCGTGCGTCTCGGTCTGCCCCTCGTGCACGTGCGGGCGGCGGATCAGCCCGCGCGGGCGGCCGCTCACGATCGCCTGCGTGTACTCCTCGGCGGTGTGCTCGAACTCGACGCGGATCCCCAGCTCGGGCACCTCTATGACGTCGCCGGCCTGCGCCACGGTCTCCTCCTCCTCGGTCGCTCGATGTACGCTCGCGGCCCATATGCGCGCCAGGAGGCTCCACGGATGACTCGGCTTTGGATCGCGGTTCTCGGCGCGTGCGCGCTCGGCCTCGCGCAGGCCCCTTCGGCGCTCGCGATGATCCAGATCGACAAGGGGATCGCGGGCGCGCGCATCTCCGGCACGCGCGCCCAGGTCAAGGCGGCGCTCGGCAACCCGGTCAAGACGCGCGCGGGCTCCAACGACTTCGGGCGCTACGTCCAGTACGTGTACGCGGGCGGCATCGTGGTGACGTTCCAGGGCGAGGACCGCGTCAGCTCCGTCGTCACCACGGGGCTCGGCGACCGCACGTCCAACGGCATCGGCGTCGGGTCGCCGGAGGCCGACGTGAAGGCCCACATCCCCGGCGTCAAGTGCGAGACGATCGCCGGCTCGCGCTCCTGCCACACCGGCCACTTCCTGGCCGGGCGCAAGGTGACGGACTTCCGGATCGCGGCCGGCAAGGTCGCCAGCGTGTTCGTCGGGCAGGTGCTCGACTAGG
This sequence comes from uncultured Solirubrobacteraceae bacterium, assembly GCA_963736505.1. Taxonomy (GTDB): domain Bacteria; phylum Actinomycetota; class Thermoleophilia; order Solirubrobacterales; family Solirubrobacteraceae; genus Solirubrobacter. Next base: position 684,251 of record CAVTOZ010000005.1, on the reverse strand, counting down.
AGCTACAGGAAGTCCTGGATCGCGGGCGCCAGCAGGGGGGAGCCGAGCACGTCGTAGTGCGTGCGGCCGGGCAGGACCGCGAGCCGGTTCTCCGGCTGCGCGGAGCCGTCCCAGCCCGCGTCGCCCAGGCCGCCGCCGAGCTTGGCGAAGAACTCCGCGACGTGCGCGGGACGGATCGAGTCGGCGTCGGCGAAGACGAGCAGCGTGCGCGGCAGGCCGGCGAGCTCGTCGCCCCAGTCGTAGTCGACCTTCAGCAGCTCGGCGGTCTTGGCGACCAGCGTGCGCCACTCGTCGCGCGGGGCGACCTTCGCGTAGTGGGCGTACGCCGGCGACTGGCGCATCGGCTCGGCGGCGTCCTCGCTCATCGCGTCCATCGCCGCCAGCACCTCGGCGAAGTTCCCGGCGCGGCTGAACGTCGTCGACACGAGGATCAGGTTGCGGACATACTCCGGATGCTGGATCGCCGTCCGCAGGGCGACCTCGCCGCCGAGCGAGTAGCCGAGCAGGTCGACCGGCCCGGGGAGCAGGGCGACCAGGTCGTCGGCGATCAGCTCGGGGCGCAGCGGGCGGTCGTCCCCGGGCGACGCTCCGTGGCCGGGCAGGTCGACGGCGATCGTGCGACGGTGCCGCGCGAGCTCGGGGATCAGCCCGGCGAACATCTCCGACGCTCCGATCCCGCCGTGCAGCAGGACGAGCGGATCGCCGGCTCCGTGTTCCTCGTAGTGCATGTTTGCGACACTACGCGCTAGATGGGTGACGAGGTCGCGGCGACCGTATTCACGCGCGAGGATCGTCAGCGCTACCGCGACAAGGTCAAGCGCAACCTCGACGTGTTCGCGCGCATGCTGTCGGAGGCCCGCTTCGACGGCGACAAGCGGTCGATCGGGCTCGAGGTCGAGCTCAACCTGACCGAGGAGACGGGCGACCCGGCGCTCGCGAACACGCACGTGCTGGAGCTGATCGCCGACGAGGACTTCCAGACCGAGCTGGGCCAGTTCAACGTCGAGATCAACATCCCGCCGCGCCGGCTCGAGGGCACGGTCTTCGACGATCTCGAGGAGTGCCTGCGCGCCGACCTCAACAACGCCGAGCAGGCCGCGCGCAAGGCGCACGTGCACCTGCTGATGATCGGGATCCTGCCGACGCTGACGCCGGAGCTGCTCAACCGCGAGGCGCTGTCGGCCAACCCGCGCTACGCGCTGCTGAACGAGCAGATCTTCGCCGCCCGCGGCGAGGACCTGCACATCGTGATCGAGAACGTCGAGCGGCTGGCGCTGTACGCCGACTCGATCGCCCCCGAGGCGGCGTGCACGAGCGTGCAGCTGCACCAGCTCGTCGACCCCGCCACGTTCGGGCCGCAGTGGAACGCCGCGCAGGCGATCGCCGGCGTGCAGCTCGCGGTCGGCGCCAACTCGCCGTTCTTCTTCGAGCGCGAGCTGTGGCGCGAGACGCGGATCGCGCTGTTCGAACAGGCGACCGACACCCGCCCGGAGGAGCTCAAGGTCCAGGGCGTGCGCCCGCGCGTGTGGTTCGGCGAGCGCTGGATCACCTCGATCTTCGACCTGTTCGAGGAGAACGTGCGCTACTTCCCCTCGCTGCTGCCGGTGTGCGAGGACGAGGACCCGATGGCGGTGCTGGAGTCGGGCGGCTCGCCGCGGCTGCAGGAGCTGCGCCTGCACAACGGCACGATCTACCGCTGGAACCGGCCCATCTACGACGTCGTGCGCGGGCGCCCGCACCTGCGCGTGGAGAACCGCGTGCTGCCGGCCGGCCCGACCGTGGTCGACACGCTGGCCAACGCCGCGTTCTACTACGGGCTCGTGCGCGTGCTCGTCGACGACGAGCGCCCCGTGTGGTCGCAGATGTCGTTCTCGGCCGCGGAGGCGAACTTCCACGCGGGCGCGCGCGAAGGGCTCGACGCGAAGCTGTACTGGCCCGGCGTGGGCGAGGCGCCCGCGCCGGAGCTGGTGCTGCGCAAGCTGCTGCCGATGGCGCGCGACGGGCTCGCGCGCTGGGGCGTGGACTCCGCGTCCGCCGACCGGCTGCTGGAGGTGATCGAGCGCCGCTGCGTGCTCGGCGTCAACGGCGCCTCCTGGCAGGCGGCGGCGTTCCACCGGCTCTACGAGCGGCTCGACCGCCCGGACGCGCTGCGCGAGATGACCACCCGCTACCGCGAGCACATGCACTCCAACGCGCCGGTCCACACCTGGCCGCTGCCCTGAGCCGAACCCGGACGGGCCGAACGCGGACCCTCCCGCCGGATGTCCGTTTCCCCGCCCGGCGGCACGGGCACGCACTTGATGATGAGTGCGGCACGCACACTCGACCTGACCTTCCCGTCTGAGCCCCGCTCGGTCGCCGAGGCGCGCACGCGCGTGATCGACGCGCTGTCGCCCCAGCTCGACGCCGGTCACACGGAGACGCTGCGGCTGCTGGTCTCCGAGCTCGTGACCAACGCCGTCCGGCACGGCGGCCACGGCTCGCCCGTCGAGCTGCACGCGCACTGGAACTCGCAGGTGCGGATCGAGGTCTCAGACCACGGCAGCGGGTTCACGCCCGCCCCGCGCACCGGCGCGGTCGACGAACCCGGCGGGTACGGGCTCTTCCTCGTCGGCACCCTCGCGGACCGCTGGGGCGTCGAGACCGACGGCGGCACCACGGTCTGGTTCGAGCTCGAGACGGCGTAGCCGTCCTGTAGCCTCGCCGGCAAGGATGGCGGGCCGCTCGGTCTGGAAGCTCACGGAAGTGGCGAGTCTCGATGGCGATCGCCTGCTCGTCGTGCAGGGCGAGCTCGACATCGCCACCGCGCCCGAGCTGGTCACGATGCTCGCGCGCATGCGCGCGCACCGGCACCCCGTCGTGCTCGACCTCGCCGGCGTGACGTTCATGGACTCCACCGGCCTGACGATGCTGATGGACGCGTGGCTGGAATCCGAGCGCGACGGCTGGTCGTTCTCCGTCCGCGCCGCCTCGCCCGCGGTGCGCCGCGTGGTCGCGCTCGCCGGCGTCGAGCGGCTGCTGCGGGAATAGCGCCTGCCGTCCGCGTAGAGTGGGCACCGATGGAGAGCCCGACCGTGCCATCGGACGCCAGCATCAGCGTCGACGCGCTGGAGACGTTCGTCGAGCTGCTGTCGCGCGTCGAGGCCGATCCGTCGAGCGACGCGTTCTACTCGCGCCTGTGCGAGGCGACCTGCCGGCTGGCGGGGATGGACCGCGCGGTGATCTTCCGCTACGACAGCGCGCGCCGCCGCGTCGGCGTGTCCGGCGCCTACGGCATCTCGCTCGACCTCTTCACGGACGCGCAGGTGACGGTCGAGACCGTGCCGGTCGCGCGCCAGTCGCTCGAGGAGGACCGCGTGATCGAGGTCTCCAGCGACGTCGCGGGGATCGTGCCGGCCGAGTTCCGCAGCCTGATCGCCGAGTCGACGCTGGTCGTGACCCCGATGGCCGCCGCCGGCCGCTGGCTCGGCGTGATCCTGTCCGACCGCGGGCCCGGCCGCCCGCCGCTGAGCGACTCCGAGCGCTACCTGCTCTACACGCTCGGCAAGACGGCGGCGCTCGCCGCCTTCGCCCGCCTGGCGACCAACAAGCAGGCCCAGGCGCGCCAGCTGCAGGAGCGCATGGATCTCGCGCGCGAGGTGCACGAGTCGGTGATCCAGCGTCTGTTCGGGATCCAGCTCGTGTTCGCCAGCCAGGCCGATCTGAGCCCCGAGGCGCGCGAGCGGATCGCGGCCGAGCTGCAGGCCGCGCTGTTCGACCTGCGGCGCGCGCTCCAGCGCCCGCTCGGGCGCAGCGCGCCGGAGACGAACACCACGCTGCTGGAGGAGATCGAGCGCCTGCGGCGCGAGCATCGCGACCTCGGGCTCGTGCTGCGGCGCGGCTCCGACCGCGTCGAGATCCCGCGCCAGCTCGAGCCGCTCGCGCAGTCGGTGCTCGCCGAGGCGGTCCGCAACGCACACAAGCACGCGAGCCCGACGCGCGTCGAGGTCGGGCTGGAGCGCAAGGACGGCGCGCTCGTGCTCGACGTCTGCAACGACGGCGTGCGCGGGCGGCCGCGGCAGACCGGCATGGGGCTGCGGCTCGCCGCGCTGGAGGCGCTCCAGGTCGGCGGCATCGTCGAGTTCGGCGAGCGCGAGCCCGGAACCTGGCGGGTCAGGCTGGCGGTGCCTGTTGACCGTGCGTGACATGAACCCGTCCCGGATCGCGACGGGCTCGAGCGAGCGCCGGCTGCGCGTGCTCGTGGTCGACGACCACGAGGTCGTGCATTGGGGCCTGCGGCTGATGCTCGGCGAGCAGCCCTGGGTCGAACGCTGCCTGAGCGCGCGCAACACCGAGGAGGCGATCCAGCTCGCGACGCGCTACGACCCGCACGTCGCGCTCGTGGACCTGTTCGTGGGGCAGGAGTCGGGCGCCGAGATCTGCGAGAAGCTGCGCGCGCTGTCGCCCAAGCTCAACGTGCTGCTGATCTCCGGCGCCGGCCGCATCAGCCCCAACGCGGCGCGCGCCGCCGGCGCCGCGGGCTTCATCTCCAAGGACTGGCCGGCGGCCGACATCGCCGTCGCCGTACGCAAGGTCGGCCTCGGGATGACCGTCTTCAACCCGCACGAGGCGCCCGCCGGCCCGCCGCTGTCGGAGCGCGAGCGCGAGGTGCTGGAGGCGATCGCGTCCGGCGCCACCAACCGCGAGATCGCCGGCACGCTGTTCCTTTCGCCCCACACCGTCAAGGAGCACACCTCGAGCCTGTACCGCAAGTTGAACGTGCGCAACCGCGCCGAGGCGGTCCAGAAGGCGCAGAGGTTAGGACTTATTTCGTAGACCCCCCGCCCGGGGGGTAGCCCGGCGCAGAAGGTGTGACCAGAGCCGCGTGTCGGTGATGGTGCAGCTGTGAGCAACCCCACACACCCCGCGGCGCTCTTCCCTGGGCAGGGGAGCCACACGCCCGACATGCACGAGATGGTCGCCCAGCGCGAGCCCGAGCTGTATGACCGCGTGATCGAGCTTGTCGGCGAGGATCCCTTCCCGCGCGTGGACGAGAGCACCCGCTATGCCCAGCCCGCGATCTACTGCGCGTCGATCGCCGGCTGGGACGCACTGAACCTGAACCCGACCGCCGCCGCCGGCCATTCGCTCGGCGAGCTGGCGGCGCTCGCCGCCGCCGGCGTGCTGAGCCGCATGGACGCGCTGAAGCTCGTCGTGCTGCGCGGCCGCCTGATGGACGAGGCGCACAACGGCTCGATGCTCGCGCTCGTCGGCGCCACGCTCGAGGACGCGCGTGCGATCGCCGACGAAGCGGGCGTCACGGTCGCCAACGACAACGCGCCCGGCCAGGTGGTCCTTTCCGGCGCGGTCGATCCGCTCGCGCGCGCCGAGGAGATCGCCACCGAGCGCGGCACGCGCGTGATCGAGCTCCCCGTCACCGGCGCGTTCCACTCGCCGCTGATGGAGCCCAGCGTCGAACCCTTCCGCGCCGCGCTCGACGAGATCGAGATCCACGAGCCGGCGTTCCCCGTCTACTCGGGCGCGAGCGCCGCGCCGTTCGCGGACGTCCGCGACGAGCTCGCGCACGCGCTCGTGAAGCCGGTCCGCTGGCGCGAGACCGTGATCGCCCTGCACGAAGCCGGCGCCACCTCCTTCGTGGAGATCGGCCCGGGCAAGGTGCTCGCCCGCATGGGCAAGCGCATCCTCAAGGGCGTCCCGTTCGACACCCCCGCCGAAGGGCTCATCCATGCCTAGCGCCGCGCTTCCGCCGGAGCTGCACCAGATCGCCCGCGACGCGGCCCGCAACGGCCGCCGCCCCGCGCCCCCGCGCACCGCGACGATCCTCGGCCTCGGCCACTACCTGCCGTCCGAGGTGCTCCCGAACGGCCCGATCGCCGAGCGCATCGGCGTCGACGACGCCTGGATCGTCAAGCGCACCGGCATCCACGCCCGCCGCCGCGTCGCCCCGAACGAGCGCACCGAGGACCTCGCGGTGTTCGCCGGCCGGCGCGCGCTGCAGGACGCCGGCGTCGACCCGCTCGACATCGACTACCTGCTCGTGGCGACGATGAGCGCGGACGAGATCACGCCGAACACCGCGCCGCTGGTCGCGCACGCGCTCGGCGCCACGCGCGCCGCGGCGTGGGACGTCGGCGCCGCCTGCACCGGCTTCCTCGCCGGCATGAGCCAGGCCGCCGCGCTCGTCGAGGTCGGCCGCGCGGAGCGGATCCTGCTGATCGGCGCCGAGTCGCTGACGCGCCTGAGCGACTTCGGCGACAAGAAGACCGGGATGCTGTTCGGCGACGGCGCCGGCGCGGCAGTGATCGGCCCGTCGGAGGACGGCGGCGGGATCGGCCCGATCGACCTGCTGGCCGACGGCGGCCTCGGCGACACGATCGTCGCGACGCACGAGGACGGCAAGATCCGCATGGACGGCATCTCGACCTTCAAGGTCGCCGTCAAGCGCCTGTCGGAGTCGACGGTCTTCGCGGTCGCCGCCGCCGGGCTGGAGCTCGACGACATCGATCTCTTCGTCTACCACCAGGCCAACAGCCGGATCCTCAAGTCCGTCGGCGAGCGGCTCGACCTCGAGCCCGCGAAGGTCGCCGACTACATCGGCCAGCTCGGCAACACCTCGGCCGCCTCGATCCCGCTGACGCTGTCGCTGTCGCGCGAGGACGGCCGCCTGCGGCCGGGCATGAAGGTGCTCGTCGCCGCCATCGGGGCGGGCTTCACCTGGGGTGCCGGTGTGATGGAGTGGACGGCTTCGTGAGTGGGCGTCCCGAGAACGCCACGGCGCTGGTCACCGGCGCCTCGAAGGGCATCGGCGCGGCGATCGCGAAGGCGCTCGCCGCCGACGGCTGGAACGTCGGCGTCAACTACCGCTCCGACGAGGCCGGCGCCAACGAGACGGTCAAGGCGATCGAGGACGCCGGCGGCCGCGCGGTCGCGCTGCACGCCGACGTCACCGACGGCGACGGCAAGGCGCTGATCAAGTCGCTCGAGGACGCGCTGGGCCCCGTGCTCGCGCTCGTCAACAACGCGGGCGTCGCCCGCGACGGGCTCGCGATCCAGCTGTCCGACGACGACTGGGACACCGTCATCGCCACCAACCTCTCGCCCGCCTTCCGGCTCACGCGCGACGTGCTGCGGGGGATGGTCAAGGCGCGCTACGGGCGCGTCGTGAACATCGCCTCGGTCGTCGGCCCGCGCGCCAACGCCGGGCAGTCCAACTACGCCGCGGCCAAGGCCGGCCTGATCGGCTTCACCAAGACCGTCGCCGCCGAGGTCGCGCGGCGCGGCGTCACCGTCAACGCGGTCGCTCCGGGCTTCATCAGCACGGACATGACGGCGGAGCTCGCCACGGACGAGATCGTCAAGGCGATCCCGGCGCGCCGCCAGGGAACGCCGGAGGAGGTGGCCGCCGCCGTGCGGTTCCTCGCCTCCGACGACGCCGGCTACGTGACCGGCACGACGCTGTACGTCGACGGCGGCATGTCCGCCTGATTGAGGGAGACTTCCCCTCCGCCCCACCCCGATCATCCGACCTCAATCTTCAACCCACCAGAGGAGCAAAGACATGGCTGCTGCCATCACTGAAGAGAACGTCCAGAAGACCGTCTACGAGGCCCTTCCGCAGTTCGGCGTCGACGAGTCGCAGATCACGCGCGAGGCCACTTTCGAGGATCTCGACGTCGACTCGCTCGACCTCGCCGAGCTGTCGCAGATCATCGAGGACGAGTACGGCGTGGCGCTCAAGGGCGACGACGTCGGCAAGATCAAGACGGTCGGCGACGCGATCGACCTGGTGGTGAGCCGGGGTTGAAGCGCGAAGTCGTCATCACGGGCGTAGGCGCCGTCTCCGCACTCGGGGTCGGCGCTCGCACGCTCCATGAGCGCTGGACGGCGGGCACCGTCGGCATCGCGGATGGCGAGGGTGCGGCGACCGAGTTCGAGCCGACCGAGCACCTGTCGGTCAAGGAGGCGCGCCGGGCCGACCGCTTCACGCAGTTCGCGATCGTCGCGGGCGACGAAGCGCTCGGCGAGGCCGGCTGGATCGACGAGCTGCCGTACGACGCCGAGCGGATCGCCTCGATCCTCGGCACCGGCATCGGCGGCATCGGCACGCTCGAGCGCGGCAAGGAACTGTTGATCTCCGACGGGCCGAAGAAGGTCCCGCCGCTCTCGGTGCCGCTGATGATGAGCAACGCCGCGGCCGCGGCGGTGTCGATGCGCTACAAGCTGCTCGGCCCCTGCCACGGCATCGTCTCGGCCTGCTCCGGCGGCGCCGACGCGATCGGCGCGGCCAAGATGATGATCGAGGCCGGGCTCGTGGACGCCGTCGTCACCGGCGGCTCGGAGGCGGCGCTGACGCCGCTCTCCAACGCGGCCTTCAGCGCGCTCGACGCGCTCTCGAAGAAGGGCATCTCGCGCCCGTTCGACAAGGACCGCGACGGCTTCGTCATGGGCGAAGGCGGCGGCATCCTCGTGCTCGAGGCGGCCGACAAGGCGGCCGAGCGCGGGGCCAAGGTGCTCGGCACGCTGCGCGGCTACGGCGCCAGCGCCGACGCGTTCCACCTGACGGCGCCGGACAAGACCGGCGGCGGCCCCTCGCGGGCGATGAAGGCGGCGATGGCGGACGCCGGCATCACGCCGGACGACGTCGTCTACGTCAACGCCCACGGGACGTCGACCGAGCTCAACGACGCGGCGGAGACCGCCGCGTTGAAGATCGCGCTCGGCGACCGGGCGCATCAGATCCCGATCTCCTCGCTGAAGTCGTCGATCGGGCATCTGCTCGGCGCGGCCGGCGCGGTGGAGGCGGTGGCGACGATCCTCGCCCTGCGCGACCGGATCGCTCCGCCGACGCTGGGGCTCGAGAGCCCCGGTGAAGGGCTGGACCTCGACTACGTGCCGGGGTCGGCGAAGCCGCTGGAGATCGACGGCAAGCCCGCGATCGCGCTGTCCAGCTCGTTCGGCTTCGGCGGCCACAACGCCGTGCTGTGCCTGGAGGCAGCGTGACGCTTCAACTGACCGACCGGCAGGACAAGCTCTCCCCCGTCGAGCGCCTGGAGGCGCTCTGCGACAAGGGCTCGCTGACGCTCCTGCGCTCCGACGTGCGCTCGCGCAGGATGGGCGAGCGCTCCCAGCCCGGAGACGGCGTGATCGCCGGCGCCGGGCGCGTCGACGGCCGGTCGATCTTCTGCTACGCCCAGGACCCGTCGTATCTCGGCGGGTCCCTGGGCGAGCAGCACGCCGACTCGATCGTGCGCGTCCTGCGGCTCGCCGGCCGCGCCAACGTGCCCGTCGTCGCCTTCATCGAGTCCGGCGGCGCGCGCATGCAGGAGGGCACGGCGGCCCTCGCCGGCTACGCCCGCATCTTCCGCGAGAACGTCGCCCTGAGCGGCCGCGTCCCGCAGATCTCGGTGATCTGCGGCGCCTCGGCCGGCGGCGGCTCGTACTCGCCCGCGCTGACCGACTTCGTCGTCATGACCGAGCGCGCGAACATGTTCCTCACCGGCCCCGCGGTCGTCCGCGAGGTGCTGGGGGAGGACGTCACCGCCGACGAGCTGGGCGGCCACAAGGTGCACGAGCGCAACGGCGTCGCGCACTTCGTCGCCGCCGACGACGCCGACGCGGCGGTGCTCGTGCGCGACCTGCTCGACCACCTGCCGGCGCACACGGGCGAGCGCGCGCCGCGCTGGCGCCCGGCCGGTCCGCCCGGCTACTCGCCGGTCGGCCCGGTGCCGGACTCCGACCGCTCCGTCTACGACGTCCGCGACGTCGCGCGCGGGATCCTCGACGGCGGCCGCCTGCTCGAGTACGCGCCCAAGTGGGCGCGCAACATCGTCTGCGGCTTCGGCCGCCTGGAGGGCCGTGCGGTCGGCCTCGTCGCCAACCAGCCGCGCTATCTCGGCGGCGTGCTCGACGCCGAGTCCGCCACCAAGGCGGCGCGCTTCGTGCGCACCTGCAACGCGTTCGGCCTGCCGCTCGTCGTGCTGGTCGACACGCCCGGCTTCATGCCCGGGACCAAGCAGGAGAGCATGGGCGTCATCCGCCACGGGGCCAAGCTCGTGCACGCGTTCGCGGAAGCGACCGTGCCGAAGGTCACCGTCGTGCTGCGCAAGGCGTTCGGCGGCGCGTTCATCGCCATGAACGCGCGCGACCTCGGTGCGGACTTCGTCTTCGCCTGGCCGCAGGCGCAGCTCGGCGTGATGGGCGCCAAGCAGGCCGTCACGATCGTCAACCGGCGCGACATCGCGGCGGCCGACGACCCCGTCGCCGCGCGCGACGCGTTCGCCGCCGAGTACGCCGATGAGCACCTTTCGTCGAGTATCGCCGCCGCGGAGGGGTACATCGACGAGGTGATCCTTCCGGACGACACGCGCCGCCGGCTGTGCGAGGCGCTGACGACGCTGGACGCGATCGCCCAACCCGCACCCGGAGTGAGGAACATCCCGCTGTGAGTCTCGAAGGCAAGAAGCTCCTGATCACCGGCGTCATCAACCGCGAGTCGATCGCGTACGAGGTCGCCAAGCAGGCCCAGGCGGCCGGCGCGGAGATCGTGCTGACCGGCTTCGGCCGCGCCAAGCGGATGACCGACCGGTCGGCGGCGAAGCTCGATCCCGCGCCCGACGTGCTCGAGCTCGACGTCAACAAGCCCGAGGACATCGAGGCCGTCGCGAACGACCTGCGCGAGCGCTGGGGCCGCGTCGACGGCGTCCTGCACGCGATCGCGTTCGCCCCGGGCGACGCGCTCGGCGGCAACTTCCTCAACACGCCGGTCGAGAGCGCGATCACCGCGTTCCAGACCTCCGCGTTCTCGCTCAAGGCGCTCGCCGTGGGCCTGCAGGACCTGTATCCGGAGGAGGGCGCGGCGATCGTCGGGCTCGACTTCGACGCGCAGGTCGCGTGGCCGGTGTACGACTGGATGGGCGTCGCGAAGGCGGCGCTGGAGGCGACCGCGCGCTACCTCGCGCGCGATCTCGGCCCGCGCCGCGTGCGCGTGAACCTCGTGTCCGCGGGGCCGCTGGCGACGCTCGCGGCGCGCGGCATCCCCGGCTTCAGCGACCTCGCCGGGGCGTGGGAGCGCCAGGCGCCGCTGCCGTGGGACGTCGAGGACCCCGCCCCCGTGGCGGCGGCGATCAACTTCCTGCTCTCGGACGCCTCGCGCGCGATCACGGCCGAGATCATCCACGTCGACGGCGGCTTCCACGCCATGGGCACGCAGATCACGCCCGTCCGTGAAGAGGTCGGCGACGACTCGCGCAGAGCGCTCGCGTCGCAGGGAGCAATCGCCCAGGGGGCGATTCTCCCGGGCGAGGAGGGCCAGGCGTGACGCCACCCGTCTTCCTCACCGGCGCGACAGGCTTCCTCGGCATGGAGGTCCTCGCGCGCCTGCTGGAGAAGGGCGATCGCGAGGTGCTCGCGCTCGTGCGGGCGCCGGATCAGGCCGCGGCCCAGGAGCGCCTCGACGGGGTGCTGGCGAAGCTGTGGAAGGACCCGTCGCCGTACACCGGCCTCGCCAAGGCCGTGGCGGGCGACGTCACGCAGCCCGGCCTCGGCATCCCCAACGGCGAGCGCGCGGCGGTCGCCGAGGAGGCCGGCGCGGTGCTGCACTGCGCCGCCTCGATCAGCTTCGACCTCCCGCTCGAGGAGGCCCGCCAGATCAACGTCGAGGGCACGCGCGAGGTGATCGGCTTCGCGCGCGAGGCGAAGGCGCTGGGGCGGATGGACCGCTTCATCCACGTCTCCACCGCGTACGTCGCCGGCGCGCACGCCGGCGTGTTCCGCGAGCGCCAGCTCGACGCCGGGCAGACGTTCCGCAACACGTACGAGCAGACCAAGTGGGAGGCCGAGCACGTCGTCAACGACGCGACCGACCTGTCGCCCGCGATCGCGCGCCCGAGCATCGTCATGGGCGAGGCGAGCAGCGGCTGGACGCCCGCGTTCAACGTGCTCTACTGGCCGCTGCGCGCGTTCTCGCGCGGGCTGTTCAGCGAGGTGCCCGCGCACCCGGAGCGCCAGGTCGACGTGGTGCCGGTCGACTACGTCGCCGACGCGCTCGTGCACCTGCTCGACCACGACGAGTCCGGCGTGTTCAACCTCGTCGCGGGCCGGGACGCGGCCACGGTCGACGAGCTGATCGACCTCGGCTCCGTCGCGTTCGGCCGCGAGCGGCCGCCCGTCGTCCCGCCCGGCTCGACCGGCACCGGCTCCGCGCACGCCGACGACCAGGGCGCGGTGTACTTCCCGTACTTCGACATGGAGGTCGTCTTCGACGACGCCCGCGCCCGCGCGCTGCTCGGGCCGGCGGGGATCCGCTGCCCGCCGCTCGCCGACTACTTCCCGGTCCTGATGGACTACGCCCACCGCGCCCGCTGGGGCAAGACGGCGATGACGCGCGAGGAGGCGCAGGAGGCCGCGGCCGCCGGCTCGCCGGCGAGCTAGCGGAGGTGGCCGGAAGATCGTCCGTGCGCACGTCTCCGACACCACGCTGACGATCGAGTTCGGCGGGTTGTGGCGGCGACCACGACGAGATCTCGCAGGACTCAGTCGCCCGGGTGTCCGCCGTAGATGCGGATCTTGTACTCGGTGGCTTCAAGGGCCAACGTGAGCTCGCGCAGCTGCCGCTGGATGCGCGCGCGTTGAGCGAGCATCATCGCGCGCCGCTCCGGCTCCGTCGCCGGGCCCTGCTCAACGAGCACGACGTAGCGCGTGAGGTCGCGGATCGTCATGCCGGAGGCGCGCATGCGCGTGATGAACACGAGGCGGCGCAGGGTGGCCGCGTCGTAGGCGCGGTGCCCTGAGCCGTTGCGCGGCGGGCGGACGAGGCCAACGTCCTCGTAGTAGCGCAGTGTGTAACTGCTCAGCCTGGTGAGCGCAGCCGCCTCCGCGATGGTCTTCGGCAACGCGTCGGCCTCGATCGTGCTGTCGTCGAGCAGGTTGTGCAGCGCGTCGACCACCGACGCGCCCGCCCCGTCGTCGGTGGCGTCGAGCAGGCGGGCTATGAGGTCGTCGGTGGCCATCGTGGATCAGGTCTGGGCGAATGCTCGCACGGCCGACGGGGCATCGGGGAAGTCAGCGGACTCGCTCACCTGCCGCCACCGGCGGACCTCGTCGAGGTGGCGCTCGTAGGAGGCGGTGAGGTTGCGCACGGCCTCGCCCCCGAGCGGCAGGCGCAGCGGGGCCTCGGGAGCGTCGACGACGTGGCGGATTGCGGCGGCGGCGCGGACCGGGTCGCCCTCCTGGGCGCCGTCGGCGCCCGCCATGTCGGCGCGGATGGCGCCGATCACGCCGTCGTACTCGGGGCGCTCGGCCGACGTGAGCAGCACGTCGGCGGCGTTGAAGCCGGTGCGGAAGCGGCTCGGCTCGACGATGAGTACGCGGATGCCGTAAGGCGCGAGCTCACCGCTGAGCGCCTCCGACCACCCCTCGAGCGCGAACTTGCCCGCGGAGTAGCTGCCCACGCCCGGGAACGACAGGCGGCCACCCTGGCTGCTCATTTGCACGATCGCGCCGGAGCGGGCCTCGCGCATGTGCGGCAGCACGGCACGCACGAGCGAGGCGGGGCCGAGCAGGTGCTGGGCCAGCATGTCACGCAGCTCGGCGTCGGTGACCTCCTCGGCGGCGCCGACGCGGCCGACGCCGGCATTGTTGACCAGCACGTCAACGGTGCCGAACCGCTTGAGGGTGGCGTCGACGATGGCCGGGGCGGCCTCGGTGTTGCGGACGTCGTGCTCGATAGGCAACAGCATGTCGCCGAAGCGCTCGCGCAGGTGGTCAAAGCGCGCGACGCGACGCGCGGTGCCGACGACCTGCTCGCCGGACTGTAGTGCGGCCTCGGCCAAGGCAAGCCCGAGGCCGGAGGTCGCGCCCGTGATGATCCATGTCCTGGTGTTCACGGCGCGGACGCTAGACCTTCGAGCGCGCTCGATGTCAAGGAGTCGACTCATCCCGCGTGCGGTCGCGGCCACGCCCAGCCGGTCACCGGCTACGACCGGAATTCCCGGCCTGTGTACTAGCCGAGCGCGCGCACCGCCTCGGCGACCGCCTCCGGGCGCTCCTCGGGGACGCGGTGGCCGCAGCCGTCGAGCATGATCGTGCGCGCGTCGTCGCCGTGGCGCTCCAGCCCCTCGGCGAAGTCGGCGCCGAGCGGGTCGCGCGTGCCGTACAGCAGGCGCGTCGGGATCGTCAGGCGCCCGCGCACGGGCGAGTGCACCTCGTGGCGCAGGAAGTCGCGGTACAGGCGGCTGGCCGCCTGCGCCCGGCGCGGCTCGCGGTAGGTCGCGACGAACTCGGCGGTGCCGCCCGGATCGGGGCCGTCGCCGAGCATCGCGCGCAGCGCCTTGGCCGTGAGCCGCGGCATCAGGCTCGGGAAGGCGGCGACCAGCGGCTGGTAGGCGAACCGGTGCGCGTTGCGCAGCACCCGCGAGCGCGGCTGCCACGGGTGCGGGATCGCCGTCGCGACGAAGCCGCTGAAGCGCTCCGGCGTGCCCAGCGCAGCGATGAAGCCGGCGTAGGCGCCCCAGTCGTGGCCCACCAGCAGCGCGCGCTCGATCCCCAGCTTGTCGAGCAGGGCGACCGCGTCCTCGGCCATGCGCGCCTTGCGGAAGTCGCCGTCGGCCGGCCAGCCCGACCAGCCGAGCCCGCGCAGGTCGGGCGCGATCACGCGGTGGTCGGCGAGCAGCGGGAAGACGCTCCGCCACGCGTACCAGTGCTGCGGCCAGCCGTGCAGCGCGAGTACCGCGGGCGAGCCAGACGGACCAGCCTCGGCGACGTGTACGGTGACGCCCGTGCTGAGGTCGAGGAACCGGTGCTGGACGCCGGGAACGTCGGGGATCGCGACGGTCATGCTGGCCAGCCTATGCCTCGCCGCCGCCCCCGCCTACGCACGTGACCGGGCACCCGGGGCGCCGGGCGACGCGGCGGACTGGACGGCGGCCGACAAGCACGGCTTCGGCACCTCGACGACGCGCGCGAGCAAGGTCTGGTTCACGCTGCGCGCACGCGAGCTGACCGAGGTCTACTACCCCGACCTCGGGACGCCCGCGGTCCGCGACCTCGAGTTCGTGGTCGGCGACCAGGGCGAGTCGGCGGGGACCGGCAAGGTCGAGCGGCTCGCCGGCTCGCTGACCTTCCGCCAGACCGTCGCGACCTCGCGCTGGCGGCTGACGAAGACCTACGTGACCGACCCGGCGCGCGCGGTCGTGCTCGTGCGCGTGAAGCTCGAGTCGCTCGACGGCAAGGCGCACCGGCTGGCGCTGCGGCTCGACCCGGCGCTGTCCAACGACGGCGACGACGACGTCGCGTGGACGCGCGGGCACGTCCTGCTCGCGCACGACGTGCACGCCGCCAGCGCGCTCGTCGCGCGGCCCGCGTTCACGAAGACCTCGTCGGGCTACGCCGGCCATGAGAACGACCTGCTCGCCAAGAACTACGACGCGCTGCGCCCGGGCAATGTCGTGCAGGCCGCGCGCACGCGGCTGACCGGCCTGACGGGCCATCAGGACCTCACGCTCGCGCTCGCGTTCGGCAAGCGCGCCACGCTCGCCCTGCGCGCCGCGCAGGCGTCGCTGAAGAGCGGCTTCGACGCGGTCGCCGCCGGCTACGCCTTGGCCTGGGCCGCCTACCGGGCGCGGCTGAACCCGGCGCCCGCCTCGGCGGCGCCGATCCTCGGCGAGTACGAGACGTCGCTGCTCATGCTCAAGGCGGACGAGGACAAGACGCACCCGGGCGCGTTCGTCGCGTCGCCGTCGATGCCGTGGGGCTACGGGCGGCTGACGATCGACGAGAACGCGCCGTCGAGCCTCTACCACGTCGTGCGCGCGCGCGACGAGTACGCGATCGCCACGGCCGAGATCTCCGCCGGCGACAAGGCGCTGGCCGGCCGCGCGCTCGACTTCATGCTCGGCAAGCAGCTCGGCGACGACGGCACGATGCCGGCGAGCACCGAGGTCGACGGCACCGCGGTCGACACGACGGTCGAGCTCGACCAGGCCGCGCTCCCGATCCTGCTCGCGTGGCAGCTCGGGCGCTTCGACTCCAAGACCTGGCGGCGCGTCCGCGCGGCCGCCGACGCGATCGTCAAGAGCGGGCCCGCGTCGGCAGATCGCTGGGGCGGCGAGGAGGGCTACTCGCCCGGGACGATCGCCGCGGAGGTCGCGGCGCTCGTGTGCGCGTCCGACCTGGCCGTCCGCAACGGCGACGGCACGCGCGCGAGCACGTACACGCGCATGGCCGACGAGTGGGCGGCCAACGTCGAGAAGTGGACCGCGACCTCCAACGGCCCGTACGCGCCGAAGCCGTACTACCTGCGCCTGACGACCGACCGCCGGCCCGACAGCGGCACCACGTACGCGATCGGTGACTCCGGGCCGGGCGCGATCGACCAGCGCAAGGTCGTGGACCCGAGCTTCCTCGAGCTCGTGCGGCTCGGGATCAAGGCGCCGGGCGATCCCGCGATCGTCAACTCGCTCGCCGTCGCCGACGCGCAGCTCGGCGGGCACCGCTACACCGACGACGGCTACGGCGAGCAGCGCGACGGCGGGCCGTGGCAGCTGTACTCCGACGGCGCGCGCCGGACGCTCGGCCGGCTGTGGCCGGTCCTGAGCGGCGAGCGCGGCGAGTACGAGCTCGCCGCCGGCCGCCCGGCGACGGCCCAGCTGGCCGCCATGGCGGCCGCCGCCAACGACGGCGGGATGCTCCCCGAGCAGGTGTGGGACGCCCGCGAGCCGAGCTCGAAGGCGGGCGGCGGAACCCGCTCGGCGACGCCGCTGGCCTGGACGCACGCGCAGCTCGTCAGGCTCGCCTGGTCGGCCGCCGCGGGGCGTCCTGTCGAGCGCCCGGGCATCGTCGCGTGCCACTTCATGGGCCTGTGCTAGTCGGCGCAGGCACGGCCTTCGAAGCCGACCGAGCGGACGTCGCGCGCCGAGCGCTATCCTTCGTTGCCGACCTCGCGCCGGTGCGGGGTTTTCCTTTGTGTCGAACCACGACTCTCGGAGCACGCCGTCATGGCCCGCGGAGACGTCCGGATCGCTGTCACCCTCGCCTGCGAGGACTGTAAGCGCCGGAACTATCAGACCAAGAAGTCCAAGCGCAACAACCCCGATCGCATCACGCTGCGTAAGTACTGCAAGTGGTGCCGTCGACACACCGGGCACCGCGAGACGCGCTAGGCATCCGCGATGGCCAGCGATCGTCAGCGACAGCGCCGTAGGCGCCCGCGCCCGGATGCGGACGAGACCGGCCTTCCGGCCGATGACGTCCGCGACGCCGGGCTCGGCGGGACGGACCCGAGCGGTCCGCTCGCGCAGGCGCTGCCCGACGTGACCGAGGCGCGGCTGGCCGAGGAGGGCGCTGAGCCCCCCGAGGTCGGCGGGCGCGGCGGCCGCGGGCCGGTCGAGGAGCACGAGGTCGTCCACGGAGGCCCGCGCAAGGGCATCTTCGGGCGCGCCGCCGACTTCATCCGCGCGTCGTGGAACGAGCTCAAGCGCGTCCAGTGGCCGGACCGGCGTCATGTCGGTCAGGGCACGGCCGTCGTCATCGGGTTCGTGCTGGTCGCCGGCGCCTATCTGGGCGCGCTCGACGCGCTCTGGAATCCCATCATCCAGGCAATCCTCTGAGAGCTAAATGTTTCGCTGGTACGTGATCAACACCTACTCGGGGCACGAGAACAAGGTCAAGCAGAATCTCGAGCACCGTGTGTCCTCGCTCAACCAGGCGCGCGCCGTGCGCCAGGTCGTCGTCCCGACCGAGACGGTCCAGGAGATGAAGGACAACCAGAAGGTCACGGTCGAGAAGCGGACCATGCCCGGCTACGTGCTGGTGAACATGGACCTCAACGAGGATTCGTGGCAGGTCGTCAAGGGAACCCCGGGCGTGACCGGGTTCGTCGGCGCGTCCAACGAGCCGATCCCGCTCACGCAGGCCGAGGTCGACAGGCTGCTGCACCGCGAGGTCGCGGTCGCGCGTCCGACGCGCACGCAGTTCACGATCGGCGAGTCCGTCAAGGTGATCTCCGGCCCGTTGTCCGACTTCTCCGGGGAGATCTCGGAGATCAACGAGGACGCGAGCAAGCTCAAGGTCCTGGTCTCCATCTTCGGGCGCGAGACGCCCGTGGAGGTCGGGTACGACCAGGTGAAGAAGATCTAGACATGGCCAAGAAGGTTCTTACAACCATCAAGCTGCAGGCGCCCGGAGGCCAGGCCTCGCCGGCGCCGCCCGTCGGCCCCGCGCTGGGCCAGCACGGCATCAACATCATGGAGTTCGTCAAGGCGTTCAACGCCCAGACGTCCTCCGACATGGGGGTGACGATCCCCGTCGTCATCACGGTCTTCGAGGACCGCTCCTTCACGTTCGTCACCAAGACGCCGCCGGCGGCGGTGCTGATCCGGCAGGCGATCGGCATCGAGAAGGGCTCCGGCGAGCCGAACCGCACCAAGGTGGGGACGATCACGCAGGACCAGGTCCGCCAGATCGCCGAGAAGAAGCTGGGCGACCTGAACGCGCACGACGTGGATCAGGCCGCGAAGATCATCGCGGGCACCGCCCGCTCGATGGGCGTGGAGGTCGTGGCGTAATGGCGACGCATGGCAAGACGTACCGCGCGGCCCGCGAGAAGGTCGACCGCCAGCACGAGTACACGCCGCACGAGGCGATCCGGCTGATCAAGGAGCTCAAGCGGGCGAAGTTCGACGAGTCCGTCGAGGTCCACTTCCGCACGGGCCTGAACGTCCGCCACGCCGACGAGCAGCTGCGCGGCACCATCGCGCTGCCGCACGGGCTCGGCAAGGACGTCAAGGTCGCCGTGTTCGCCAAGGGCGACAAGGCGCGCGAGGCCGAGGAGGCCGGCGCGGACATCGTCGGCGCCGAGGACCTGGCGACGCGCGTGCAGGAGGGCTTCACCGACTTCGACGTCGCGATCGCGACGCCCGACATGATGCCGATCGTCGGCCGCCTCGGCCGCATCCTCGGCCCGCAGGGCAAGATGCCGAACCCGAAGGTCGGGACGGTCACGATGGACGTCGGCAAGGCCGTCGAGGAGTCCAAGGCGGGCAAGGTCGAGTACCGCACCGACCGCACCGCGATCGTGCACATGACCGTCGGCAAGACGTCGTTCCCGGACGAGCACCTGCTGGAGAACTACTCGGCCGTGATCGAGGAGCTCAACCGCGCGAAGCCGTCCGCGGCCAAGGGCAAGTACATCCGCTCGGTCGTGATGGCGTCGACGATGGGCCCGGGCGTGAAGGTCGATCCTTCGCGCACCAAGGATCTTGTTGAGCAGGAGGCTGTTTCGGCCGCATAGCCGACAGCCTCCTCCACAGACTCCGGCCGCGCTAGCGCGCGTAAGACCGGGATAGGAGGAATAGCTTGAACCGAGACCAGAAGGCCGCGGTCATCGACGAGGTGGCCGGGCAGATCAGCGAGTCGGAGGCGGTCTACGCCGTCGACTACCGCGGCATCTCCGTGCCGCAGGCCGCTGAGCTGCGCACCAAGCTGCGCGACGCCGACGCGTCGTTCCGCGTGGTCAAGAACACGCTCGGCGAGCGCGCGGCCGATCAGGCCGGCGCCGCGGGGCTGAAGGAGCTGCTGCATGGCCCGACGGCGATGACGTTCGTCCGCGGCGACGCGGCGGCCGCCGCCAAGGCGCTGCGCGACTTCCGCCGCGGCACCGGCAACACGCTGCTCGAGTTCAAGGGCGGCTGGATGAACGGCGCCCCGCTCACGGGCGACGAGGTCGACGCGATCGCGCAGCTCCCGAGCCGCGAGGTCCTCGAGGCCCGGCTCGTCGGCATGGTCGCCTCGCCGCTCACCGGTCTGGTGACGGCGCTGAACAACATCATCGCCGGCTTCGCCCGCCAGCTGCAGCAGATCGCCGACCAGGGCCTGGTGGGCGGCAGCGCGCCCGCACCCGCCGCCGAGGCCGCACCGGCCGAGGCGCCCGCCGAGGAGGCCGCACCGGCCGCCGAGGCCGAGGCTCCCGCCGAAGACACTTCCAGCACTGAGACCCAGGAGGACTAAGAAATGGCCACCAGCACCCAGGATTGGATCGACGAGCTCAAGTCGATCTCCGTGCTCGAGCTCTCCGAGCGCATCAAGGCCCTCGAGGAGGCGTTCGGCGTCTCCGCCGCG
This sequence comes from uncultured Solirubrobacteraceae bacterium, assembly GCA_963736505.1. Taxonomy (GTDB): domain Bacteria; phylum Actinomycetota; class Thermoleophilia; order Solirubrobacterales; family Solirubrobacteraceae; genus Solirubrobacter. Next base: position 664,139 of record CAVTOZ010000005.1, on the reverse strand, counting down.
GCGATGAGCGCCGCGCCGGCCGCCGGCGCCGGCGGTGGCGGCGACGCCGCCGAGCCCGAGGAGGAGCAGACCGCGTTCGACGTCGTCCTCACGGGCGCCGGCGACAAGAAGATCCAGGTCATCAAGGTCGTCCGCGCGGCGACCGGCCTCGGCCTCAAGGAGGCCAAGGCGCTCGTCGACGACGCGCCCGGCCCGGTCAAGTCAGGCGTCGACCGCGACGAGGCGGACAAGCTCAAGGGCGAGCTCGAAGAGGCCGGCGCCTCCGTCGAGATCAAGTAACGTCGCAGGTAGGTCGTAAGGCCCGGCCGCGCCCGGAGGGCGAGGTCGGGCCTCGACGGCCGTCGACCGGACGGCGAAAACCCTTAATCAAGAGCCCTGCACGCCGGTGGGCCGTCCTTCGGGGCGGCCCGTTCTCGTTAGACGACGAGGGCGCCCTGACCAAGGGCGCCCTCATGCAGGTTCTCTCTCCGCTGTGAAAACACACGAGGGCGGCCCGATGCGGGTGTGGGCCGCCCTCGTGTGCATGTTCCCTCCGGGAACCCGCGAGCGATATGACGGTGCCGGTCGGACCCGGCGGGGACAGGCCGGAAGCTGGTGACGGGCCAGCTCCCGGGTGAGGCTCTGGGGTTCGGACTTCCAGAACTCTAGGCGGCGCCTAAGGCCCGCACCATCCCCGGAAGGGGGTAACCGGATCCAGGTGTAACGTCGTCCGCAGGTCGCCGGCGAAGCCGCCGCCCACGGCCGGCCACGGCAACGACCGTTCCGGTGACCGGAGGCCGAAACCCGCGTTCTCCCGATCCCGCCACGCCGACGGCCCTTGATCCCCCCGCTAGACTTGGGCGCACTCGGCCGATAGTCGCAGCCGTCCACAGCGCCCTTCCCGCCACATACGGGACTCGGGCCGGGCGGGGTCCGTGAGCGCCGAGCGCCCCTCGCCAGGGGTCAGTCATCCCCTGTGCTATCTTGGCTGGTCGCGCCCGTATGCCTCGCCTCGGCACGACCCGCGCCTCTCTCCGCTGTCCTCCGATCTCCCTGAGGAGTCGCCGTCTTGGCTTCCGTTGATGCTCCCCGCACGCGTCGTACGTTCGCGCGCCTGAACAAGTCGCTCGACGTCCCCAACCTCATCGACATCCAGAAGAAGTCCTTCGCCTGGCTCGTCGATCCCGAAGGAGGTGGGCTGCGGGAGACCATCGACGACATTTCGCCGATCGAGGACTACACGGGCAATCTGGCCGTGCAGTTCGGTGAGTTCACGTTCGACGCGCCCGTCGCGTCGCTGGACGAATGCCGCGAGAAGGATCTCACCTACGCGCGCCCGCTGACCGTCACGGTCGGCTTCATCAACCGCGAGACCGGTGAGATCCGCGAGCAGTCGGTGTTCATGGGCGACTTCCCGTGGATGACCGAGCGCGGCACCTTCATCATCAACGGCACCGAGCGCGTCGTCGTGACGCAGCTGGTCCGTTCCCCGGGCGCCTACCTGATGGAGCCGAAGGACCCGGAGAAGCAGGTCTTCGTCGCGAACCTGATGCCGGCCCGCGGCTCGTGGCTCGAGCTCGAGATCGACAAGAAGGGCCGCGTCTACGTCCGGATCGACCGCAAGCGCAAGCTGCCCGTCACGGTGCTGCTGCGCGCGATGGGCTACGCGTCCGACGAAGAGATCCTGAAGCTGTTCGACGACAGCCTCTACATCCGCAACACGATCGACGCGGACACCGAGGTCACGCGCTCTGAGGAGGGCGCGCTGATCGAGCTGTTCAAGAAGCAGCGCCCGGGCGAGCCGCCGTCGGTCGACAACGCGCGCGCGCTGCTGCACCAGCTCTTCTTCGATCCCAAGCGCTATGACCTCACGCGCGTGGGTCGCTACAAGTTGAACTCGCGCCTGAGCCTGGACATCGACCTCGACGTCCGCACGCTCACGCACGACGACATCATCGCGCTCGTCAAGGAGCTCGTCCGCCTCCCGAAGATCCTCGGCCTGTCCGAGGAGCTCGACGAGGAGCTCAAGGACTACGCCGCGGAGGCCATGAGCCGCCCGCGCGAGGCCGTCGAGGAGCACCTGGACGAGTACGAGCACTTCGGCAACCGCCGCCTGCGGACCGTCGGCGAGCTGATCCAGGAGGCCTTCCGCATCGGCCTCTACCGGATGGAGCGCGTCGTGCGCGAGCGCCTCACCACCGAGGACGCCGACACGATCACGCCGCAGACGATCATCAACATCCGCCCGGTGGTGGCCGCCCTGAAGGAGTTCTTCGGGTCCAGCCAGCTGTCGCAGTTCATGGACCAGACGAACTCGCTCTCGGGCCTCACGCACCGTCGCCGCCTCAGCGCCCTCGGCGCCGGCGGCCTCACGCGCGAGCGCGCGCCGATCGAGGTCCGCGACGTCCACCCGACCCATTACGGCCGGATGTGCCCGATCGAGACGCCGGAGGGCCCGAACATCGGCCTGATCGGCTCGCTGTCGAGCTACGCCGAGGTGTCCGAGCACGGCTTCGTGACGACGCCCTACCGCGTGGTCAAGGACGGCGTGGTCACCGAGGAGATCGTCCGCCTCGACGCGACCGAGGAGCAGGAGCGTCTGATCGCGCAGGCCAACGAGCCGCTCGACGACAAGAACCTGCTGACCAACCAGAGCATCCTCTGCCGCACGCTCGCGGGCCAGTACGTCTACGTGACGCCGGAGGAGGTCGACCTGATCGACGTCTCCCCCGAGCAGATCTGGTCGGTGGCGACGGCGATGATCCCGTTCCTCGAGCACGACGACGCCAACCGCGCGCTGATGGGCTCGAACATGCAGCGCCAGGCGGTGCCGCTGCTCAAGACGGACGCCCCGCTGGTCGGCACCGGCATGGAGCGCCGCGCGGCGCTCGACACCGGCGACGTCCTGCTCGCGCGCAACGACGGCACGATCGACTTCGTCGACGCCACCCGCATCGTCGTCACCACCGACGAGGGCGGCCGCGACGAGTACGACCTGCAGAAGTTCATGCGCTCCAACCAGGGCACGCTGATCCACCAGAAGCCGTTCATCAAGGCCGGCCAGCCCGTCAAGGCCGGTCAGCTGCTCGCCGACGGCTCGTCGTCGGATAAGGGCGAGATGGCGCTCGGCAAGAACCTGATGGTCGCCTTCATGTCCTGGGAGGGCTACAACTTCGAGGACGCGATCATCCTGTCGCGCCGTCTGGTCAAGGACGACGAGCTGACCTCGATCCACATCGAGGAGTACGAGATCGACGCCCGCACGACCAAGCTCGGTGACGAGGAGATCACGCGCGACATCCCGAACCGCTCGGAGGAGTCGCTGCGCAACCTCGACGATCGCGGGATCGTGCGGATCGGCGCCGAGGTGCAGTCCGGCGATCTGCTCGTCGGCAAGGTCACGCCGAAGGGCGAGACGGAGCTGACGGCCGAGGAGAAGCTGATCCGCGCGATCTTCAAGGAGAAGGCGCGCGAGGTCCGCGACACCTCGCTGAAGGTCCCGCACGGCGAGGGCGGCGTCGTCATCGACGTCAAGACCTTCTCGCGCCAGGCCGGCGACGACCTGTCACCGGGCGTCAACGACCTCGTGCGCGTGTTCGTGGCCAAGAAGCGCAAGATCGCCGAGGGCGACAAGCTCGCGGGCCGCCACGGCAACAAGGGCGTGATCTCCAAGATCGTGCCCGAGGAGGACATGCCGTTCCTCGAGGACGGCACCCCCGTGGACGTCATCCTCAACCCGCTCGGCGTGCCGAGCCGGATGAACATCGGCCAGATCCTCGAGACCCACCTCGGGTGGGCCGCCGCGCAGGGCTGGTACGACGACGGCACCGAGGCCTTCAAGCGTGCGCGCGAGGAGGACAACGGCCGCGTCTACGTCGCCACGCCGGTGTTCGACGGCGCGACCGTGATCGACGTCGACCACGCGCTCGTGCAGTGGCAGAAGGAGCACAAGGGCGCGATCCGCATGGACGTCGACCCCAAGCGCCGCGACGGCGAGAAGGCGTCCGGCAAGTTCACCCTCTTCAACGGCCGCTCCGGCGAGCCGTTCGAGAAGCAGGTGACGGTCGGCTACATGTACATCCTGAAGCTCCTGCACCTCGTGGACGACAAGATCCACGCGCGCTCGACCGGTCCGTACTCGCTCGTCACCCAGCAGCCGCTGGGCGGCAAGGCGCAGTTCGGCGGCCAGCGCTTCGGCGAGATGGAGGTCTGGGCCCTGGAGGCCTATGGCGCCGCCTACACGCTGCAGGAGATGCTGACGATCAAGTCCGACGACACCGTCGGGCGCGTGAAGGCCTACGAGGCGATCGTCAAGGGCGAGAACATCGCCGAGCCGTCGATCCCCGAGTCCTTCAAGGTCCTCCTGAAGGAGATGCAGTCGCTGGCGCTCGACGTCAACGTCGTCTCCGACGACGGGGCGCGCGCCGAGATGGGCGACGAGGACGACGACCTGCTGCGCGCCGCCGAGGAGCTCGGCATCGATCTCTCGGGCGTGCGCGCGACCGACGGCGCCGCCGCCGACGAGACCGAGTCCGAGATCGTCGAAGAGGGCGAAGCGGGCCAGACAGAAGACGAAGACGAGACGGACGCGGGGCTCATCGAGACTGCCGCCGCCGTCGACGGTGAGGAGACCGAGTAAGTGATCGACATCAATAACTTCGACGCCATCGAGATCGGTCTCGCGTCCTCCAAGCAGATCCGGAGCTGGAGCTCCGGGGAGGTCACGAAGCCCGAGACCATCAACTACCGCACGCTGAAGCCGGAGAAGGACGGCCTCTTCTGCGAGCGCATCTTCGGTCCCACCAAGGACTGGGAGTGCTACTGCGGCAAGTACAAGCGCGTCCGCTACAAGGGCATCGTCTGCGAGCGCTGCGGCGTGGAGGTCACGCGGTCCAAGGTGCGCCGTGAGCGCATGGGCCACATCGACCTGGCCGCCCCCGTGAGCCACATCTGGTTCTTCAAGGGCGTCCCGTCGCGCATCGGCTACCTGCTCGACATGGCGCCCAAGGAGCTCGAGAAGGTCCTGTACTTCGCGGCCTCGATGGTCACGTGGGTCGACGAGGACGCCCGCGCGGCGGACCTCGACACCCTCGGCGGCAACGTCAACGAGGCGCTCGACGAGTACGCGGCCGAGAAGAACCTGCGCCTGCAGGAGATCGACGAGTCGCTGGAGCGGCGTGAGGAGTACCTGAAGTCCGGTTCCCAGACCGGCTTCACGGACGAGGACCACCTGTGGGCGGAGCACCTCGACCTCAACGTCAAGAAGCTCGAGGACGACGAGCGCGCGAAGCACATCAAGGACATGCGCAAGCTCCTGGAGTCCGATCGCTCGGACACCGAGGCCTACATCGAGGACGCGATGGAGCGTCTGCGTCAGGTCTGGGAGATCTTCCAGTCGATGGACCCGAAGAACGTCGTCAACGACGAGACGCTCTTCCGCGAGCTCAAGGAGCGCTTCGGCTCTCCCTACGGCTGGGGCGAGTACTTCCGCGGCGGCATGGGCGCCGAGGCGGTCCGCGACCTGCTCGAGCAGGTCGACCTCGAGGCTGAGCGCGAGGAGCTCGAGGAGCAGGTCCGCACGGCCAAGGGCCAGAAGCAGCAGCGCGCGGTCAAGCGCCTGAAGGTCGTCTCCGCCTTCATCCACTCCGGCAACAAGCCGGAGATGATGATCCTGGAGGCGGTCCCGGTGATCCCGCCGGAGCTGCGCCCGATGGTCCAGCTGGACGGCGGCCGCTTCGCGACCTCCGACCTCAACGACCTCTACCGCCGCGTCATCAACCGAAACAACCGCCTCAAGCGGCTTCTGGACCTCGGCGCGCCGGAGATCATCGTCAACAACGAGAAGCGGATGCTGCAGGAGGCCGTCGACGCGCTGTTCGACAACGGCCGCCGCGGCCGGCCCGTCACGGGCCCGGGCAACCGCGCCCTGAAGTCCCTGAGCGACATGCTCAAGGGCAAGCAGGGCCGCTTCCGCCAGAACCTGCTCGGCAAGCGCGTCGACTACTCGGGCCGCTCGGTCATCGTGGCCGGCCCGTCGCTGCGCCTGCACCAGTGCGGCCTGCCGAAGCTGATGGCGCTCGAGCTGTTCAAGCCGTTCATCATGGCCCGGCTCGTCGAGCGCAAGGCCGTCCAGAACATCAAGGCGGCCAAGAAGATGGTCGACTCGATGATCCCGGAGGTCTGGGACGTGCTCGAGGAGGTCATCCACGAGCACCCGGTCCTGCTCAACCGCGCGCCGACGCTCCACCGTCTGGGCATCCAGGCGTTCGAGCCGGTGCTCGTCGAGGGCAAGGCCATCCAGGTCCATCCGCTCGTCTGCCACGCGTTCAACGCGGACTTCGACGGCGACCAGATGGCGGTCCATCTCCCGCTCTCCGCCGAGGCCCAGGCCGAGGCGCGCGTGCTGATGCTCTCCTCCAACAACATCCTGTCCCCCGCGCACGGCGCGCCGCTGGCGACGCCGACGCAGGACATGATCCTCGGCACGTACTACCTCACGTACGGGCTGGAGTCGGAGGAGCTCGACAAGATCGATCCCGCGACGTTCGTGCCGAAGGTGCACGTGTTCCGCTCCGCCCAGGAGGCTGAGCTGGCGTACGAGCACAAGATCGTCGGCCTGCACGACGCCGCGCACTACCGCGCGGAGTGGGTGGAGGGCGGCCACATCGCCACCACCGTCGGGCGGATCATCTTCAACGACAAGATCGAGCGCGCGCTCGAGGAGACGATGGGGGAGGAGTTCGACCGCTCCCAGTACGCCTTCATCAACAAGTCCCTGCGCAAGCGCGACACGACGCAGTTCGTCGATCAGCTGGTGCAGACGTTCGGCGCGAGCGCGATCTCGCAGGTCCTCGACGCGTTCAAGGACCTCGGGTTCAAGTACGCGACGCAGGCCGGCATCACGATCTCCAAGAACGACGTGGTCGTGCCGCCGTCCAAGCCGGCGATCCTCGGCAAGTACGAGGAGCTCGTGAAGGGCATCCAGGAGCAGTACGAGGATGGCCTGATCACGCAGGAGGAGCGCCACCTGGCCGTCACCGACCAGTGGAACGCGGCGACCGAAGAGGTCGCCGAGGCGATGATCGAGAACATCCAGAAGACCGACCAGCTGAACTCCATCTACATGATGGCCAGCTCGGGCGCCCGCGGATCGTTCAAGCAGATCCGCCAGCTCGCCGGCATGCGCGGCCTGATGGCCAACCCGAAGGGCGAGATCATCGAGCGGCCCGTGAAGGCGAACTTCATGGAAGGCCTCGACGTGATCGAGTACTTCACGTCCACCCACGGCGCCCGCAAGGGCCTCGCGGACACGGCGCTCCGTACGGCGGACTCGGGCTACCTGACCCGGCGTCTGGTCGACGTGGCGCAGGACGTGATCATCCGGATCCAGGACTGCGGGACCGTCGAGTACCTCGACCACCCGCTGTACAAGCCGACGGGTGAGCCGGAGGACATGCTCGTGGGCCGCGTCGCGGCCTCCGACATCAAGGTGGGCAAGGAAGTCATCGTGCCCAAGGGCGAGGAGATCGGCCGCGAGCAGCTGGCGCGGATGATCTCGGCCAACGGCGAGCTCGGCTCCACCGTGCCGGTCCGCTCCGTGCTCAAGTGCGAGGCGACCGTCGGCGTGTGCCAGAAGTGCTACGGCCGCTCGCTGGCCTCCGGCAAGACGGCCATGATCGGCGACGCGGTCGGCATCATCGCCGCCCAGTCGATCGGCGAGCCGGGCACGCAGCTGACCATGCGTACGTTCCACACCGGCGGCGTCGCCGGCGCGGACATCACGCACGGCCTGCCGCGTGTCGTGGAGCTGTTCGAGGCGCGCAAGCCGAAGGGCCTGGCGAAGATCGCCGAGGTCACCGGCGTGGTCTCGATCGAGGACACCGACAAGGCGCGCACCGTGGTCATCACGGACGAGGCCGGCGAGGAGCACCGCAACACGTTCCCCCGCCGTACCCGCCTGCACGTGACCGAGGGCCAGCAGCTCGAGGCCGGCACCCAGCTCAACGAGGGCTCGCTGTATCCGCACGAGCTGCTCGACCTGCGCGGCCGCACGGCGACCGAGGTGTACCTCGTCAAGGAGGTGCAGGAGGTCTACAAGTCGCAGGGCGTGGACATCCACGACAAGCACATCGAGCTGATCGTGCGTCAGATGCTCAAGAAGATCCGCGTCGAGCAGAAGGGCGACACGGACCTGCTGCCGGGCCAGTTCGTGGACCGGCACGAGTTCAAGCGCATCAACGACAAGGTGATCGACGCCGGCGGCGAGCCCGCGATCTCGGCCGAGATCATCCTCGGGATCACCAAGGCGTCGCTGGCGACGGACTCGTTCCTGTCGGCGGCCTCCTTCCAGGAGACCACCAAGGTGCTCACCGACGCGGCGCTCGAGGGCAAGATCGACCGGCTGGCGGGGCTGAAGGAGAACGTGATCATCGGGAAGCTGATCCCGGCGGCCACGGGTCTGAAGCGCTACCGCACGATCGAGATCGAGCCGGCGGAGCCGCTGCCTCGCGGGATCGACGATGTCGGGCTGCTCGAGGGCGACGATCTGGCGGCCGAGCTGGGGTTGGACGACGGCGAGGGCCTGCAGGGCTTTGGGCCGGCGTTCGACACGGCGGAGCTGGATGAGATCAACGCGGGCTTCGGTCCGACGGGCGGCTCGTTCGACGACATCGGGGCTGACCTGGACACGGGTGCCTCCAAGGACGACGATCGGTAGCCGTTCGTCTGAGTTCTGTTGCGCCGACGGCCTCGCTCTTGTGAGCGGGGCCGTCGTCGTTTAACCGCTGAGGGCCGGTTGGCTCGGCCGCGGGTCCTGTCCTCGCGGGACCCGGGTCGACGACTGAACTGAGACCCGCGCGCTGGGCGCCTTGGCACTGGTCTGCGGTGTCGCGCTGCGGGCTGGGTTGGCGCGTACGCCCGTCGTCGCGTGGAGGGCGCCTTGCCGCGGCATTCAGCCGCCGACCCCCAAACGCCCACGAGGCCACCCGCGGGTGGACCGGTTACGTCTCGGGGATGTGGTTCGTTGCCGGGAAACGGGGCCGCATCGCTGCCGCATCTCGCGCAGGGGAGCGGTCCCGTCGCGGAACCGCCGGGGCGACATAGGGCGCCTACCGCAAGAACCTGTGCAGCCAGCGGACGCGCTGGGATGTCGCGCACGACGCAGCCTCGATCGAAGCCGGCCGTGATCGCGATCGCGACTTGCAAGGTCGACCACGTGAGTCGAACCTGCCTCCGCGATTGCCCACCTGCCGTGCGCGCGATCGGGATAGGCTCGCCACGAGCGACGATCGCCATGGAGATTCGCCTTCTGGGCCTCGTCGAGGCCGTGCAGGATGGTCGTGCCGTCCCGTTGGGCGGTGCGAAGCCACGGTCCCTGCTGGCGATCCTGGCCCTTCACGCGAACGCCACGGTCTCGGCCGATCGGCTGATCGAGGGGTTGTGGGGCGAGGAGCCGCCGGCGACTGCGCCCAAGCTCGTGCAGGTGCTCGTCTCGCAGTTGCGCAAGCAGCTCGCGAGCACGGATGCGGAGATCGTCACGCGCGGGCGCGGCTATGAGCTGCGGGTGGACCCGGAGGCGGTGGACGCGCTGCGCTTCGAGCGCCTGGTGGCGTCCGGTGAGAACGGCGCGCACGCCGGCGAGGCGCTGGCGCTGTGGCGCGGGCCTCCGCTCGACGATCTCGCGAACGAGCCGTTCGCTGGGCCGGAGATCCGGCGGCTCGAGGATCTGTGGTTGCGGGCGCGCGAGGCGGCGATCGACTCGCTATTGGCGAAGGGGCGCCACACGGAGGCGCTCGGCGAGTTGGACGACCTGATCCGGGAGCACCCGCTGCGCGAAGGGCTGCACGTCCGGCGAATGCTCGCGCTGTACCGCTGCGGTCAGCAGGCGGACGCTTTGGCGGCTTTCAGGGAGGCCCGGCAGATTCTGCTCGACGAGGTGGGTCTCGAGCCGGGTCCCGAGCTGCGTCGGCTGAACGACGGCATCCTGCGCCAGGATCCCGAGCTCGACGGTCCGCTGCCGGCCGCGTTCCCGGACCGTCCGCGCCGGCGCCACCGGCCGCTGTTTGCGGCCGCCGCCGCGGTGCTCGCCGGGGTGGCGGTCCTTGCGGTGACGCAGCTGACCGGCTCGGACGGACTCGACCGGATCGCCGAGGACGCGACCGGCGAGATCGATCCGGGCAGCGGACGGATCGTCTCGGCGTACGCCGTCGGGCACGCGCCCGACGCGCTCGTGGCCGGCGGCGGCTCGGTGTGGACGGCCAACGGCCGCGATGGCACCGTCTCGCGCGTCGACCGCGGCCAGGTGACGTCGATCCCGGTCGGCGGCGAGCCGACCGCGCTCGCCTTCGGCAACGGCTCGTTGTGGGTGGCCGACGGTGAGAACCGCGCCGTCATGCGGATCGACGCGGCGACGAACCGCGTGCTCGACCCGCTGCCCGCCGGCAACGCGTCGCGCGGCGTCGCCGTGGCGGGCGGCGCCGTCTGGGTCGCCTCGGCGATCGACGCGCAGGTCCGGCGGATCGACATCGCGCATCCCGGCCGGAGCAAGTCGATCGAGGTGCCCGGCGGGCCGGCGGTGATCGCCGCCGGCGCCGGTGCGGTGTGGGTGGCGGGCGAGGAGGACGCGGTCGTGACCGAGCTCGACCCGCGTTCGGGCGCGGTCCTGCAGGCGTTCGGGGCCGGCAACGGCCCGGCCGGCATCGCCGTGGGGTACGGCGGGGTATGGGTGGCCAACCGCGACGACGGCACGGTCACGCGGATCGACGTCGCGCGGCACGCGGTCAGCGACACGCTGACCGTCGGCGGGCGCCCGGTCGCTGTGGCCGCCGGGCTCGGCGCCATCTGGGTCGCGGACGCGAGCACGAACTCCGTGATCCGCATCGACCCACGCACGCGCGGCGTGAGCCGGCACATCCCGATCGGCAGCGCGCCCTCCGCGCTGGCGGTCGGAGGCGGCTCGGTGTGGGCCGCGGCGGTCGCTTCGAGCCGGAGTCACCGTGGAGGCACGCTGCGGTTCGTGTCGGCGCCGCCCGACTGCGGGTGCCTGGACGGCTCGTGGCCGGAGCTGTCGCTGGTCTACGACGGCCTCCTCGCCTACCGCCGCATCGGGGGCGCGGCCGCGAGCACGATCGTCGCCGACCTGGCCACGAGCGTCCCTCAGCCGGCCGACGGCGGGCGCACCTACACCTTCCAGCTGCGCTCCGGGCTGCGGTTCTCCGACGGGACGCCGGTGCGTCCGGAGGACTTCCGGGCGTCGATCGAGCGCGAGGTGCGCTCGCAGGGGCAGTATTACTTCGGCGGCATCCTGGGCGCCAATGCGTGTCGCCGGCGGCAGTGCGACCTGTCCCAGGGCATCGTGACCGATCCGGCGACGCGCAGGATCACCATCCGCCTCCGCCGGCCCGACACCGAGTTCGTGGACAAGCTCGCCCTGCCGCTGGGCGATGTGCTGCCGGCCGGAACGCCCGCGACGGAACTGAAGCGCGGACGGCCGCCTGCGGGCACCGGGCCCTACACGATCACGGCCTTTGCGCCGAAGCGTGGGGTGCAGCTGGAGCGCAATCCCCGTTTTCGCTCGTGGTCGGCCGAGGCGCGTCCCGACGGCTATCCCGACACGATCAGCGTCAGGTTCATCGCGAGCCCGGCGGCTCGGGTGGCCGCGGTGCAGCACGGCCAGGCGGATGCCGTCGTCGCGTCCGGGCCCTGGAGCGGTAGCGCGCCGCTCGACGCGGCCCGCGCACTTCCGCTGCTCGACCCCATACACGTGCACAGCGCGCCGGCGCCGATCACGATCTACATGTTCCTGAACACGCGCGAGCGGCCGTTCGACGACCCGCGGGTTCGCCTCGCGCTCAACCTGGCGATCGACCGCCGGCGCGCGGTCGAACTCTCGGGCGGCAGCGCCGTCGCCGGCCTGACGTGCCAGCTGCTCCCGCCCGGGCTTCCCGGCTACGCGCCCGTCTGCCCGTTCACCCGCGACGCCACCCCGGGCGGGGGCACCTGGTCCGCGCCGGACCTTCCCCGCGCCCGCCGGCTCGTTGCGGCTTCCGGCACGCGGGGTGCGCCGATCGAGGTGTGGGCCTGGACGGGCCAGGCCTTGGGCGTGATCCGCTATGCCGCCGGCGTCCTGAAGGACCTGGGCTACCACGCACGGGTGCGCACGGTGCCCGACCAGGACGCGTACTTCCGTTACGTCGACGACTCGCGCCACCACGTGCAGGCCGGCTGGGCGGCCTGGTCGGACGACTACCTCACGGCGTCGAGCTTCTTCGGCCCGTTCAGCTGCGACCAGTTCGTTCCCGCGTCGGGCTTCAGCGAGAACATCTCGGAGTTCTGCGACCCCGCCGTCGACGCCGGTCGCGACGCCGCGCTCGCCGCGCAGGGCGCTCAGGCCAACGCGCGCTGGTCCGCGCTCGAGCGGCGAGTGCTGGCGTCCGCCCCAGCCGTCCCGCTGTTCAATCCGCGCAACCTGATGCTGGTGTCCGACCGCGTCGGCAACGTGCAGATCCACCCGGAGCTCGGACCGCTGCTGGACCAGCTCTGGGTCCGCTGAAAGCGGGCGCTTACCGGACTTAAACCCCTCCATGCCGCGGGCGAACCGGCGGGGTGCACGGTCTGCTCCAGTCCGGTCACCCACCGAAGGAGCATCACCCCGATGCGCACCACGCTCACCTCATCCATCGTCGCCGTCGGACTGCTCGCCGCCGGCGCCGGCCCCGCGCTCGCCGGCCAGGCCGAGCCCTCCCGCGTCAGCGACGCCCTCCGTCACGCCGCCGCGATGCGCAGCGTGACCGCCCACGAGCTCGCCGCCGACGGGCCCGCGCGCGTGCAGATCGTCCACGTCACCAAGACCCCCGCCGCCGACAGCGGCTACAGCTGGGCCGACGGCGCGATCGGCGCCGGCCTGACCGCCGCGCTGCTGCTGGGCGCCGCGGGTGTCGCCGCCGGCCGGCGCCACCCGAGGGTCACGGCCCGGTGACCGTCAACCGTGCTTCGGTCCGACGGCTCGGGGACGGCCTCGCTTCGGCGGGCCGTCGTCGTTTGACGGCTGCGGTTTCGGCCGCTCGGCCGCGGGTCCTGTCCTCGTGGGACCCCCCAAACGCCCACGAGGCCACCCGCGGGTGGATCCGTCAAGCCGGCGCTGCAGGCCTACTTGGTTTTAGTTCCGGTGGCGATCAGGAGCTCGCAGGGTCCTTCGAAGCCGTTCGGCCCGTCGAAACGTCCAAGCTCGGTTTCGATCTCGTGCCACGCCTCGGCGCGGCCGTTGTCGGAGAGGCCGGCGAGCATCTGATGCAGTGCGCCGAAGGACTCCTGCTCGAAGCGCACGCACTCCGCCGTCGAGGACAGCCGCAGCGGTGCCGCCATCCGGCGGGTCTCGATGTCGGTGAAGCCGGCCTCCGCGTAGGCGGCCTCGATCACGCCGGGTTCTCCGAAGCTGAACGGGCCGGGCTGCCCGGGGGCCGGAGCCGGCAGCTCGGCGCGCCGCCGGATGATCGACACCGGGATGGAGAAGAACGGGTTGGCCTGTGCCGTCGAGTAGACGATCCCGGCCAGCTTGCCGCCCGGCTTCAATGCGCGCCACATTCCGCGCAGCGCCGCCTGTTGGTCGGGGAAGTAGATGAAACCGACGCGCGAGATGACGGCGTCGAACGAGCCTTGCTCGACGTCGAGCTGCTCGCCGTCGAGGACGGCCGTGTCCACGTTGGACAATCCGGCCTCGCGCGCGCGCCTTGCGGCGAAGTCGAGCAGGTTCGGCGAGATGTCGGTGGCGAGGACCGAGCCGCCGTCGCCGGCACGCCGGGCCGCGGTGAGCGACTGCCCACCCGTTCCCGCCGCCACGTCGAGCACGCGGCTGCCTTCGCGGATGCCCGCCATGTCGAGCATCGCCTCCGTCGCCGGCCCGAGCCAGCGCTCGAGCACATCACCCCATCGGTCCCACGCCTCGGCAGCTTCCTGCCACTGCTTGCGGGTGGTCTCCTTGTACGCGAGGGGATCGAACGCCTGCGTCGACATCGTGCTCCTCCGGCGGTCCGACAGATCGAGGCAAATCTCGCCGGGTGGCCGGACGTTGTCAAGCGCTCGCGTAAGCGGCGGGGGCGGGGGGTTCGACGACCTCGCTGAGGAACGGTCGCCCTGCGTCGTCACTCAGCCGCCGACCCCCCAACACCCACGAGGACATCCGGGGTGGATCGGTCACGGCTCGGGGACACCGCAGCGTCGAGCCGACGGCCCAACGCTCGCGCGGGTCGCGCAACGCAGCACTGGCGGCACGTCGTCGATCACGCCGAGCGCGCTGGGAGGTCACGTCCCTAGGGTTGGTGTAGGAGCGGGCCGGACGGAACCGCTGGGACGGTTCCGGCCACCGTGGCGCTCATGATCGTCGGACTTCTTCAGGGTTCGACGAAAGGGGGCGCCAGCGATGGCCGGTGCCGACAGGATGACGATCGAGGAGGTCGTCAAGCAGGTGATGGTGCGTGAGCACGGTGACGTGGTGCGGGCGGCGTTGGAGGCGGTCTGCGGCGCGTTGATGGAGGGCGAGGTGTCCGGGTTGATCGGGGCCGAGCTCGGCGAGCGGCGCCCCGAGGCCCGCGTGACGCATCGCAACGGCTACCGATCCCGGGAGTGGCAGACCAGGGCCGGGACGATCGATCTGCAGATCCCGAAGATCCGTCAGGGCAGCTACTTCCCGAGCTTTTTGGAGCCGCGGCGACGGTCTGAGCAGGCGTTGCTGGCGGTGGTTCAGCAGGCGTATGTGTGCGGCGTCTCGACGCGGCGGGTCGATCAGCTCGTCGAGAGCCTTGGGCTGCGGATCAGCAAGAGCGAGGTCAGTCGGGTCTGTGAGGCGCTGGACGAGCACGTCGACGCGTTCCGGACACGCCCGTTGGAGGGCCGCTACCCGTATCTGTTCCTCGACGCCAAGCTCGAGAAGGTCCGCGACGGCGGTCGGGTGGTCAACAAGGCGCTGGTGGTCGCGCATGGCGTGCACGAGACCGGCCGGCGGGAGATCCTCTCGATCGATGTCGGCGAGGCCGAGACCGAGGCGTTCTGGACCGCGTTCCTCAGGGGCCTGGTCAAGCGCGGCCTGATCGGCGTCCAGCTCGCGATCAGCGACGCGCACGCCGGGCTGAAGGCGGCGATCGCGAAGGTTCTCGGCTGCAGCTGGCAGCGCTGCACCGTCCATTTCCTGCGCGACTGCTTCGGGCACGCCCGCAAGGACCAGCACGGCCTGCTCGGCGCGCTGATCCGCCCGATCTTCGCCGCCGAGAGCATGGCCCAGGCGCGCGATCGGCTCTCAGAAGCGGTCGCGCACCTCGACGGCCGGCTGTCACGGATCGCGACGATGCTCGAAGACGCCGAGCCCGACATCCTCGCCTTCTACGCGTTCCCCGCCGCGCACTGGACCAAGCTGCGCAGCACGAACCCGCTCGAGCGCTTCAACAAAGAGATCGGCCGCCGCACCGACGTCGTCGGCATCTTCCCCGACGACCGCTCGTTGGTCCGGCTCGCCGGGATGCTCTGCATCGAACAAAACGACGAGTGGCTCGTCGGACGCGCCTATCTCTCAGCCGAATCGATCGCTCAGGTGTGCAGCACGGAACTGGACATGATCATCCCCCAGAACATGGGAGAGGAGGCGACCGAGCTCCAAGCGGCGTGAGCTGCCGATGACCTCGCCGACGATCACAGCCAAGAACTCCTACACCACGTCCCGGGACTTGACTCGCTGGGAGGCCGGCGATACGGCCGCAGCCTGTCTTGTCGGGTGGGCCGTGGGGTGTGAGAGGATCGGCCTGGTTTGGATCTCGGCCTTCATCTGCCGCTGATGGAGTTCGGCGACGAAGGGCAGTCGCTCGCGCGTCTTGGCGGCGCCGTCGACGCCGCGCGTGAGAGCGGCTTCGGCGCGGTTTCCGCCAACGACCACTTTCTCTTTCAGACGCCGTGGCTTGACGGCGCGACGGCTCTGGCTGCCGTCATCGAACGATCCGGCGCTATGGAGCTGGCGACGACGGTCGCGAATGTCGTGCTCCGCGGTCCTGTGCCCCTGGCGAAGACGCTCACCGCGTTGGATGTCCTGTCTGATGGGCGGGTTATTGCGGGAGTCGGGCCAGGCTCATCGGAGCGTGACTACGACGCGGTCGGCGTGCTGTTCGAGGAGCGTTGGGAGCGGTTCGACGAAGCCGTCGCCATTCTGCGCTCGCTGCTGCGAGACGACCCGCCACCGGAGACCCGCCGCCACTACGCCTTACCGGGCTCGCCGCTGGCGCCGGCCTCGAGCCGACCGGCGGAGTGCCGGTCTGGATCGGGAGCTGGGGCTCAGCTGCCGGTCTTCGGCGCGTCGCGCGTCTCGGCGACGGGTGGCTCGCATCCGCGTACAACACGACGCCCGACGGTTTCAGGGCCGCGAAGCAGTCCCTGTCGGAGCAGCTTGACGCGCGCGGCAAGGATCCCGATCGGTTCCCGAATGCGCTCGCGACGATGTGGACCTGGATCAGCGAAGACGCCCGCGACGCCGATCGCGTGATGCGAGAGGTCTTGGCGCCGATGCTCAGGCGCGATCCAGATTCGCTGTGCGACCAGCTCTGCATCGGACCCGCGGCGCACTGCGCGGAGCTGCTCTCGCGCTACGCGGAGGCAGGCTGCGACCGCGTATACCTCTGGCCACTCGGCGACGAGCCGCGGCAGGTCGAGCTCGCAGCGACGACGGTGCTTCCAGCCGTAAAGGCGTGAGTCCGAGCGGCCGAGACGCCAGCGTTCGGACGAAAGCAGTAGCAGCCGAGCGATACACGAGCGAGGGGAAGCGCTCGATCGCGCTGATGAACGCGCGGCGCGGGCGACGCGCCGGCACGACGCCGTACCACTGCGACCTGTGCGGCGGCTGGCATCTGACGTGGCGCTCGCGTTGCCGGGCGCCCTGGCCGTCCGGCTGCTCTCGCCCCAACGCGTCTCGCGTGACCGCCGACTTGCCGCGTGCAGGACGATCCTTCTACGGTTCCGCCCGCTGGACGTACTCGGCGATCAGCACGAGCAGTCGTAGGGCGATCGGCGGCACGCGATCGTCCGGATCGCACTCCGGGTCATACGCGGTGAGGGAGGCGGCCCGCACCGGGCAGTGGGTGAGCACCGCGCTCACGAGCGACTCCAGCTGTGCGGCGCTCAGGCCGCCGGGGGCGCTGTAGGCGTTGACCTGCGCCTCGCGACTGTCGAGCACGTCAAGGTCGACATGGAGGTAGAGCCCGCTCGGAACTGGTTCCAGCGCCGCGAGCGCGTGCAACAACGGCTCCGCGGAACGCAGGCTCTCGGGCTCCATGCGAGCGACCGCGGATGCCTCGAAGCGTCGTACCTCGGGCTCGTCGAAGTCACGGCCCCCCGCATGCACGATCGCGGTCTCAGGCACCGGCCCCGCACCGGGGACCGTGGCGTGCAGCGCCTGCCAGGCAGCGCCGGTCATGATCGGCAAGCCCATGCCGTCGATGTAGCCGGAGAGCGAGGTCTCGGGAGTGTTGAAGTCGCCGTGGGCGTCGAACCAGAGGACACCGGGCGACGGCTCCGCCAGGCCCGCCACAACGCCAACGGCCGCGAAGCAGCTGCCCGACAACACGACCGGGAACGCGTCGTCCCGCGTCGCATCGGCCACGCGGGTGGAGACCATCCGCATCAGCTCAAAGCAAGCGGCGACCTCGTTACTGAAGCTCCCACGCAACTCCAGAACCTCGCTGCGCACCGAAGCGCCGCACCTGCTGAGCTCCTTCTCGACGCCGAACTCCAAGAGCCGTTCCGGCCCACGCCCGACACCGTGCCGCAACCCTCCGAGCTCGTACGGCACGATGAGCAGACGGATCTCACGCATCGGCCGGGCGACTCTATGAGCAGCGCGAGGGGTTCTTCGCGCCGGGCTGCAGGCAACTCGTTGTGACCTTCGGGGCCTTCGAACGGCGGATCGCGATCGTCTTCACGCTGCCGATCGAGCCGGGCTTCGTCACCGAGACGGTGAGCACCGTCCCCACCCCCAATGGCTTCCGCACCCAGGGCCTGAGCGTCACGGAGTCGGAGGCGTTCTTCTTGGTGAACGAGAGGGCGCGTCGCTTGCCCTTCACCTTGCCTGCCGGGCAGCGCTTGCCCTTGCAGGTCGCCACGACCGTCGTTCCCTTCGGCACCCCTCTGACCGACAACGCGGTGAACGTCGTGCTCGTCTTCCGGGCCGCGAACAGGAACGTCACCGTCGCGTTGATCCGCGGCTTCGGGAGCACGACCGGCGCCGCGACCGTGTAGGTCCGGGTAAGGCTCGCGACGTTGCCCGCGTTGTCCTGCGCGGTGACGGTGAACGTCTTCTGCCCGGGGGCCGCGGTGTCGATCGGCGCGCCGCTGGGCACGGGTCCGGCGCAGGAGGCGGGACCAGAGCCGCCCGCCTCGTCGGCGCAGCTGTAGTCGGCCGCGATCTGCTGGCCCTGGGTGAGGGTCTCGCCGTCCGTGGGGGACCCGATGCGAATCGAGGGCGGGGTCTTGTCGACCACGGTGACCGTCGCCGTGTTCGACCGCGTCACCGCCGGTGAGCCGTCCGCGGCCGTCAACGTCACGGGGTAGGTGCCGGGGGCGGTGCCGGCCGGCACGATTACGCGGGCGGTGACGGATGGAGTGGCGCCGGACGCGATCGTCAGCGTCGGCGCGGAGGGCGTGACGGTCGGGTTGCCGGGCAGCGCGCTCGCCGCGGTCAACCGGAGCGTCTGCGACCCGAACCTCGGCGTCGCGTTGTCGCTATAGCGGACCGGGAACGAGACCGTCGCCGTCTCGCCCGGCGCGGCGCCGGCTCCGGTGCCCTGCAGCACGCGGAAGTCGCTGACCGCCTCGTCGAACTGGCCGTCGAGATCGCCTGCTCCGCCCGCGGTGGTGGGCGAGTCGAAGCAGTCCGATCCCTGGCCGCAGTCGACAGGCGCCCCGGCATCGCCGCTGACAAGACGGATCCCGACGATCGCCCGCCACCGGAACGGCCCGGCGAACGGCGCGCCGCCGGGACCTGGCGGCAGGGCGAACTCGGCGCTGAAGCTCGTGATTGAGAAGCCTGCCTCCAGCTGCACGCTGGACGAGATGTAGCCCTCCCAGCGAAGCCCGGCCGGGGCGGGATGATCGGCGGTGAGCGCCGCGGTGTAGCTGGCGCTCTTCGAGAACACCTCTCCGTTCGGGCTGGTGAACTGACCCGGCGCGACCGTGCTGTCCGGCACCCGGAATCCGACGAGCAGCTGGCCGGGCTGAGGCTGCTCCACGCCCGGCGCGTCGACGCCGTTGTCGCCCTCGGCCGTGTTCGGCGTCTGTCCCGGCGTGCTGTCTGGCCTCGGAATACAGGTCGAGGCGGCCGACTGCCGGTTGCTCGCGCAGATCGACACGTTGATCGTCACGACGCCCGGCAGCCGGGAATCGGCGCTCTGGGACTTGATGGCGACACAGCCGCTCAACGCGGTGGCGGCGAGCAAGAGGACGGTGCTGAGCGCGAGGGCGCGGGCGTGGCGGGCCATCATGAGATCACGACGCTCTCCGCCGCCTGAAGATTCCCGTCAGCCCTCCGACTGGTGCGCTCCCTCGCACGTCGCCGCGATCCTCCAGAAGCTCGGCGCGCGCATGCGAACCCGTGCAACCGCGCACGCCGTGCGGTTCGGCCCGGGCGACGAAGATGGGTGGCGCCGCCCGTCCAGCAGCCCTTGAGCAGCGCCCACGAGGCCACCCGCGGGTGGAACGTCACGGCACGTCGGTCACGAGGCTCGCCTCACGGAAGTGGCCAGGCGTGAAGCGGCCCAATCAGTCGACGCGTGTGATGGGCGGGAGTTCGAAGGTCCCGTCGAAGACGGCGCTGTCGGGCGAGTACATGCGCAGGATCGGGCGGAAGGTCCCCGCCGGGGTGGGCAGCCAGTTCGCGGCCCGGTCGGGTTCGGACGGTGCGTCGCGTTGGATGACGATGGTCAGCGAGCCGTCGTCGGCGTAATGCAGCCCGGGGGTGCGGTCGCCGATCGAGTAGCGCTCGATCGGATTCTCGACGAGGTAGAAGTCGGGCGTGTCGTACATCGTCACCGACCAGAACGCGCCGACGGGCGGCGTCGTGGTGAAGCGCAGCTCGTAGCGATGCGCGCCGTCCAGCGGCTGGTCGTCGCCGTCGGTGTAGACCATTGCGTAGGCCGCCTCGTAGCCGTGGTTGCCCCAGAGCCCGCCACGGGCCGAGAGGGCGCGGACCAGGTAGCGGCTCGCGTCGTCGGGGAGCTTCCACTGGTCCTCGTCGAGCGCGCCCACCTCGAAGAAGTCGAGGTTGTAGTCGAACACGTGGTAGGTCAGGCTCCAGCCGTTCTGCCGCGGGCTTGAACCGTGCTTGAGCGCCTGTTCCATGTGCTCGCGCCCGGCCGCGAGACCCGCCCGCAACGCGGCCACGAGTTCCGAGTCGGCGTCGGTGTACGGCGACTGCGCGGCGAACACGCCGAGCGGCTCGAAGCGCCGCTGGTGGTCGAGGTCGCGCGGCGCCGGCGGGAAGGCCTGCAGCCACACGCGCAGGCGCTCGAAGAACGCGACGTCCTCGGGCACATCCGGGTCGAGTGCGGGAATCCCGCGCCCCTCGCCGCTCGGGGTGAGCGTCAGTCCCTGCTGGAGCGCGCGCACGGCCGGAAGGTCATCCGCGCCCTCGACCGCCCAGCGCCCGACGATGCTCGCCACCGCGGTCGGCAAGCGGATCACCGTCGCGTCGCCCGGCTCCGCTCCATCCCACCCGGGCGGGACGAGCAGGAACGACCCGGCCGCGGTTCCCGTCGCGCGCCGGCCGATGTAGGCGAAGTTGTTCGTCCACGCATCGACGAACTGCAACACGTAGTAGCGGCCGTCGGCGTCAGGGACCTCCAGGCGCACCGGGCCGCCGCTGACGTCCAGGTTGGCGATCGAGTAGATCGTGTCGTTGTTGATCGATACGAACGTGTCCTTCGGGCCGGCCAGCGCGGTGGCGTGCGAGAACACGTTCAGCGGCGCCGCCTCCAGCGTCCCCATACCCACGCGCGTGAAGCGCTCGACCTCCTGCAGGTCGAAGACCAGTGGAAAGCCGTAGATGAACGCATCTGCGGCGAGCGCCGCGAGCTCATCGGTACGCGCCTGCGATCCCTTTGCCGGCGCCGTCATGCTCGCGAGCTTCCCAGCCGTCGGTGTGGCCGACCCTCACCCGCGTGGGGTGATCGCGATGCGCGGCCGTGCGCATGTATAAGTTGGCGTTCTACCCGGTCGAGATGGCGATGTGGGAATTCGCCTGTTCGCCATTACCGGGGAAAGGGGTCCAACCGTGTCCCTAGACCAGAAGAGGGCGCGTTGGTTCGGCGTGCTCTACCTCATCACGTTCGTCACGTCGATCCCGGCGCTGCTGCTCTACGAGCCCGCGCTCAGACATCCCGCGGCGTTCATCGCCGGTGCTGGGCACGACAAGCAGATCTTGTTCGGCGCTCTGCTGGAGCTGCTGCTGATCATCGCGAACGTCGGCACCGCCGTCGTGATCCTCCCGATCGTCAGACGCCAGAACGAAGAGCTGGCCATCGGCTACGTGACGGCGCGGCTGGTCGAGTCCACGTTCATCCTCGTCGGCATCGTCTCGATGCTGGGCCTCGTCACGTTGCGCAACGAGGTTGCCGGTGGGTCTGAGGGGACGGTCGCGTACACGCTCGCGGCACTCAAGGACTGGACGTTCCTGCTCGGCCCGGGCTGGGTCGTCGGCTGGGGGAACGGGCTGATCCTCGGCTACCTGATGTACCGCTCGGGCCTGGTGCCGCGTCGCGCAGCGTGGCTCGGTCTGATCGGCGGACCGCTGATCATCCTGTCCGGGACGGCCGTGCTGTTCAGCGGCAACGATCCGAGCAGCGCGCTGCGCTCGCTGCAAGGTATCGCGACGATCCCGGAGTTCGTGTGGGAGCTCTTCCTCGGGATCTACTGCATGGTCTGGGGCTTCAAGCGCGATGCCCCGATCCTTTCCGTGAGCGCCGGATGACGACCCAACCCGCATCGCGGGTGGGGAACCGCTGAGGGTCGGTTCGCTCGGCCGCGGGTCCCGTCCTCGCGGGACCCGGCTCGACGACTGAACTGAGACCCGCGCGCCGGGCGCCCTGGCACTGGTCTGCGGTGTCGCTCGCCGCGGTGGGTTGGCGTGTACGCCCGTCGTCGCGTGCAGGGCGCCCTGCCGCGGCATTCAGCCGCCGACCCCCAAACGCCCACGAGGCCACCCGCGGGTGGATCGGTCACCGGCTCGGGGACGCGGCAGCCCCAAGCCGCCGGGGTCGCGTCTCAGAACTGGTGTAAATAGCCGCCGGTGCCGTCAAGACGACGGCGTAGGTTCCCTCAAGTCCTGCAAGACATCGAAGGAGGACCTACGCCGTGAGACGTACCGTACCGCCGTCGGCGGAGATTGAAGCGCAGATCGATCAGCTGCTCGCGGTCGGAGTGGGTGAGAACCCGCGCGAGTCGTTGTCGGAGCTCGCGAGGCTCGGTGCCCGGTTGATCATTCAGCGGGCGGTCGAGGACGAGTTCGAGGCCTGGTTGGGCCGCTCTCGCTACGAGCGCCGTCCCGACTCGCAACGAGGGCTGCGCAACTATGAGAGCGGGCTGCGCAACGGGTTTCGTCCGCGCAGGGTGCAGACCGGCGAGGGTGAGCTCCAGATTGAGATCCCGCAGGTCCGCGAGGCGGCGGAGACGTTCGCGTCCAAGCTGTTCCCGCGGACGCCGAAGCTGTTGCGGACCGAGCCGTTGAAGGCGTTGGTGATCGGCGCGTTCGTGCGCGGGTTGTCGATGCGCGATGTCGAGTCGCTGTGCGAGCAGGCCGGGCTGGGGAGGCTCTCGAAGTCGACCGCCTCGCGGATCTGCGAGGAACTCAGAGACCGCTTCGATGCGTTCAAGCGCCGCAGCCTCTACGACATCCAGCTGGTCGCGCTGTTTCTCGACGCGACCTTCATCTCCGTGCGTCCCAGCGGGCCGAAGGAGGGCGTGCTGGTCGCCTGGGGATTCACTGAAGCCGGCGAGCGTGTGCTGCTCGCCGTGATGCTCGGAATGCGCGAGTCCTACGAGGACTGGCAGGCGCTCGGCCGCGATCTCATCGCCCGCGGCCTCGGCGCGCCGATGCTGATCGTCGCCGACGGCGCTCCCGGGCTCAACAAGGCGATCGAGCACTGCTGGCCGGCATCGGATCGCCAACGCTGCTGCGTGCACCGCGCGCGCAACCTGTACGCCAAGCTGCCCGAACGAGAGCGCGAGCGCGTCAAGCACGCTTACTGGCAAGCGCTCGACGACGCGATTAACGAACGCGACGCCAAGCAGCGACTCCAAGCGCTCGTCGACGAGCTCGACAAGGGCGGCTTCACCGCCGCGGCCAAGTGCCTGGCCGACGATCTCGACGCGCTCGTCGTGCACCTGCGCTACCCACTGCGCCACCGCCGCCGGTGGCGCAGCACCAACCTGCTCGAGCGATCGCTCGGCGAGGTCAAACGACGCACCAAGGTGATGGGCCGCTTCCCCGGCGAGGACAGCTGCCTCACCCTCGTCTGGGCTGTCCTGGATCTCCTCATCACTCACCAGACCAACGGCATCCGCTTCACCGAACTCGACCGCCAACGGCTCAACCGCGCCAGATATCACCAACCCGACGACGCACTCCCCGAGGAGATGACCGCCGCATAGACTGACCAACCGGGAACCTCAGCCGCGGACGAATTTACAGCGGCAAAGAGACGCCACCCGCCGCCGGCCCATCGCTTTCGCAGTTCGTCCGTTGCGATAGCGACTCGATCCGTCGTTTCGCCGTATCACTCGCCGTCGTCGCGCGGGACGATCCGCATGATCGCCACCTCTTCGCCGGAACGCGTATCGGGATAGGCGACATAGGCACCGGGTGTGCCGCCGAACCAGCTCGCTTCGGCTTCGCCGACGTAGATGGCTGCACGCTGTGACCCATCTTCCTGCTCGACCCAGATCTTCTGGCCTTCGCGGAGAGTGTCCATCGGGCCATCATGGCGGACGGCACGCCCCACGCGAAGCCTCGGCAAGGACTCACGACGATCTCGATGCCAGATCGATTCCGGCTCGCGGCCCCGAGGGGACGTCGACGACTGATTGGCATGGCCATGGGGCTGCTTGAGCAGTCTCGGTTGGCGTCATTCCCGCGGCCGGGGCGCGCGCTACGCGTGGCTCGTGCGCGGCGCGATGGGCGAGACGGATCGTGCGCCGACGGGCGGCCGCGCGATGCAGGTCATCGATGTGGGCGCTGGCGAGCGCTGGAGCGAGAGCGTGGTGCAGCATTTTGAGCCTCCTCTAGCGAGTCAGGTCCTGCGGGGGGTTTGCCATCCGCGTATTGAGACGCCGGCGAGGCCGAAGAAGGGTCAGTGCCGGTTGCGCGGTCGCCGGGGCGACCCTTTCTCGGCGCGCGCGACGTCATAGCTGTCAATGCCGGCGAGATCGGAGTCGAGATGCGAGGATCAGAAGATGGGCCAGTCCCTGCTGACGCGCGCTGCACAAGGCGAGCAGGAGGCATTCCGCGAGCTGACCGACCCCTATCGGCGGGAGCTCCAGCTCCACTGCTACCGGATCCTCGGCTCGATGCAGGACGCTGAGGACGCGCTCCAGGAGACGTTGCTGAGCGCCTGGCGCGGTCTGTCGGGTTATGAGGGCACGGCATCGCTGCGGGCGTGGCTCTACCGGATCGCCACCAATCGATGTCTCGATGCCCTGCGCGCGCTCGGCCGCCGGTCGCCGCCGCCACCCGAGCCGCCGTTCGCCCCGCCGGAGCCGACGAGGCTCGGCGAGGTGACTTGGCTCCAGCCCTACCCCGACGCCCTGCTCGAGGGGATCATCGATACGGCGCCGGGTCCAGATGCTCGATACCAGACCCGGGAGACCGTCGAGCTCGCGTTCGTCGCAGCCCTGCAGCATCTCCCGCCACGCCAACGCGCCGTCCTGCTTCTCCGCGACGTCCTCGGCTTCCACGCCGCCGAGGTGGCCGACACGCTCGAGACAAGCGAGGACTCGGTCAAGAGCGCCCTGAGGCGCGCGCGGGTAACGACCGAACGCCTATTTCCCGCGTCAGACCGGGGCCGAGCGCCAGAGCCCAACTCACCGACAGAACACGAGCTGGTTCGCCGTTTCGCCGATGCCTGGATGGCCGACGACATCGACGGCGTCGTCGCGCTGCTCACCGAAGACGCGTGGTTCACGATGCCGCCGCCCCCGCTCGAATACCAGGGCCGCTCGGCGATCTACGAATACCTGAATTGGCGGGGCGGGCGCCGCCACACGCTGATCCCAACCCGAGCCAACGGCCAGCCGGCATTCGGCTGCTATCGCAGCGACTCGCAATCACCGATCGCGCACGCCGTCGGAGTGATCGTGCTGACTCTCGCGGGCGACCGCATCTCTGCGATCACCCACTTCGTCGACGGCAGCGTCATCGGTCGCTTCGGGCTGCCTCGCACCCTTCGTAGCTGAACCCGCGCTGGGTCTCAGGTCGGGCTAGGCGCGTCGGCCGAGTCCGTAGACGAAGAACTCGCCTGTCTCGACAAAGCTCGCGTCAAGGTCGTGTTCACGAAGATCTCGCGCGAGCCGGTCGGGATCGAGCGAACGCTCGATAATCCGAAACTCTCGACCGTCCTCGAGTCGCCGGAGCTCAGTCGCGCTCTCGCGATCGGGCAGTCGCGAACCGTGAATGACGTTCCTCTCGACGACCGCGCGTGCGGTATCCACGAGGAAGAAGCGGCCTCCGGGGCGAAGCGCGTCGTGAACGCTGCGCCAGAACCGGTGGGCATCGCCCTCGGGGACGTGCGAAAGCCAGAACGCAAAGAAGACCACGTCATAGTCTTGATCTGGCTGCCAGCTGAAGAGATCGTCAACCCAGAGCTCGACATTGCTCTTACCGGCATCCTGCAGCTTCGCCAGAGCGAGTTCGCGCATCTCCGGCGCTGCATCGACTCCGACCACACTGGTCGCGGACTCCGCGAGACGGATCGTCCACTCACCCGTGCCGTAGGCAAGCTCGAGGACGTCTCCACGAGGCGCAAACGCATCGAGTGCTGAAAACACACTGTTGAGCTCAAGACGCCATCTCGCATTGCGCTCCTCGCCCAAGTCATGGAGCCCCTCGCGACGGAACCACTTGTCGTACTCGCGCGCGCGAGCCCGATAGTAGGCGAGTTGCTCGGCGAGAAGCGGATCGTGGTTGGTCACAGCGCTACTGGATACGCGTCAGGACCTCGGAGAATGTCGGCACCCACACGGGGCATCGAGCGCCACCCGAGAAGCCTGACAGACCGGCGGGCAAAGTCGGCGCGCAAAGGAGCAGCGCGGTCGAGCGGGCCGCTCGGTTGCCGGCGAGGCGTGACCGCTCCACCCGCGGGTGGCCTCGTGGGCGTTTGGGGGTCGGCGGCTGAATGCCGTGGCAGGGCGCCCTGCACGCGACGACGGGCGTACGTGCCAACCCAGCCCGGCGCGCGACACCGGAGACCCGTGCCAGGGCGCCCGGCGCGCGGGTCTCAGTTCAGTCGTCGACCCGGGTCCCGCGAGGACAGGACCCGCGGCCGAGAGAATCGACCCTCAGCCGTTCACCAGGCCCGCATTGGAGTCCGCCTCACGCCGTGGGGCCCGCTCGGCGGCGGCTTCCTCCGCTTTCACGCAACTCACGACTCGAAGCGGCGCGACGATCAGGCGCGCATACGCGGGTCGACCCAGAAGTCGTCGACCTGGAAGCGGCTGGTCTTGCCGCCCGCCACGAACGTGAACCGGACCTGCTGCCACCCGGTCGTCTTGTACGGCTGGATGTTCATCGGGTTCGACGGCGTCCACGACGTGTGATCGCCATGGAACTGGCCGGTGTTCTTGGGCGGGGTCCAGACACCGTTGACGAAGTAGGAGATGTTGAAGCTCACGCCCTCGCTGCCGGCCACGTTGCGCACCCAGGCCCGAGCGGTCGGGTAGTCGGAGGTGATGCACACGACCGGGCTCGTGGCCACGGCATTGCTTGGCAGGTCGAGCACGCCGCCGGTGGTGCCGTCGTCCTGCGTCGTCGACACGATCGCGGCGCCGCCAGAAAGCGTCCAGGCGCCGTCTGCGCCGTCGAAGCGGCCGCCGGGCGCGAGCGTGTAGAGGTGGCTGTCCTTGAAGGCGGTGAAGGGCTGTGTCAGCGCCGGGTTGGTGCAGCCGTCGGTGGCGGTCGCGGCCTGTGCGGAGCCGGCACCGAGACCGGCGGCCAGCGTGACACCGCACGCCGCGGCAAGGGCACTTCTGAGGGGTCGTGATGTGGTCATGAAACCGTCCCTGGTGAATCGCCGGCAACCGAGCGGTCTCCCTGGGGGAGATCTCTGGCTTTGCGTCCCCGCCTCGCGACGGGTTTGCCTGTTCAGCTGGTTTACGTCCGTTGCATCACTGATCGGCAAGGGCACGCCGCTTGCCGCGCGGCTCGACACTTGTACGACGCCTGCCGGCCGGTCCGCGCGCGCTCAACTTGCCGGGCTCGCGGCCGATTTCCCGGGGGTGTCGCTGAATCCCAACAGAGCCGAGCAGCGGCGGATCGCCGATGCCGCCGCGGCTCGCAGCCGTCGGCTGCAGCGGCGCGAGCGCCTGGCGGAGACCACCGCCGGCGCGCTCCTGTTCGCGGCCGTGGCGGTGCTCTGGGCGCTCTCCGGCGTGGCGCGGAGCGAGATCGACGTCCTCTCGGCGCTCGCCTGCATGGCCTGCCTGGCGGTCGCGGTCCACGTGCCGTTCGCCGTCGGCGGCGGCTACACGGTCCCGACCCAGCTCGCCTTCGTGCCGCTGTGGTTCACGCTGCCTCCGGCGCTCATCCCGGTGGCCGTCGTGGTCGCGCTGCTCGTGGCGCGCGTGCCGGCGGTGCTGGCGCGCGAGCGGCGGGCGAGCCGGCTGCTGCTCGTGCCTGCCGACGCGTGGTTCTCGCTCGGCCCCGCGGTCGTGCTCGCGGTGGCGGGAGAGCACGTCACGCCGGTCGTGCTCGCGGCGGCCATCGCAGCGCAGGTCCTGACCGAGATCGCGGCGTGGGCCGGTCGCGAGCGCCTGCTCGGCACCTGGGGCGGGTTGCGCCCGCAACTCGGCGAGCTGTGGATCCACGGCGTCGACCTCGCGCTGACGCCGGTGGCGATCGTGGTGGCGTTCGCGGTCGAGCGCCATCCCGTCGCGGCATTGGCGCTGATCCCGCTGCTCGGCGTCCTGGCCACGTTCTCGCGCGAGCGGGAAGCCAGGATGGCGAGTCTGACCGAGCTGAACCAGGCCTATCGCGGCACCGCGCTGGTGCTCGGCGACGTCGTCGACGCCGACGACGGCTACACCGGCGAGCACTCACGCGGCGTCGTGGCGCTCGCGGTGCAGGTCGGCGACCGGCTCGGGCTCGACGCGGAGCGGCTGCGTGACCTCGAGTTCGGCGCGTTGCTGCACGACATCGGCAAGGTGGCGATACCGAAGGCGATCATCAACAAGCCGGGCAAGCTCGACCCGGCGGAGTGGAGGATCATCAAGACGCACACGATCGAGGGCCAGCGAATGCTCGATCGCGTCGGCGGCTTCATGGGCGAGGTCGGACTGATCGTGCGCTCGCACCACGAGCGCTGGGACGGCCGCGGCTACCCCGACGGGCTCAGCGGCGAAGCGATCCCGCTGGAGGCGAGGATCATCTCGTGCTGCGACGCGTGGAACGCCATGACGACCACGCGCAGCTACCGCGCGGCGATGCCGTTCGAAGCGGCGGTGGCGGAGCTCCGGCGCCACAGTGGCACGCAGTTCGACCCCCGCGTCGCCGACGCGGTGCTGGCCGCGGTTGCGCCTCACGCCGTGGCCACGACGGCGCTCGCCGCCTGACGCTCACGCTGTCAGGCGTGCTGGATGGTGGTCAGGAAGTCGTGGAACGCGCGATCGGTTCGTACGGCATCGCCGGTGGCGTCGAGGTCCATCAGCAGGCCGCGGATCACGGCGAGCACGACGGTGGCCAGCTCGGGCCGGCCGAGGCTCCGCATGCCCTGCTCGAGGGGCGCGAGCCAGTCGGTGGTCGCGGTCTTCCGGAAGCCTGGCCAGAGTGGTTCGCCGGCGGTGTCGTGCAGCCGGCTGAACATGCGCAGGTAGGGCTGGCCGTGCGGTCCCGTCATTGCGGACCAGGCGTGGCTCAGGGTCGTCGGATAGGCCTCCTCGGGGCGGACGCGCAACAGCGCGGTGAACGCCTCGAGCTGGCGCTGTCGCGCCTGTCCGAGGATCTCGCGGAGTAGGCGGTCGCGGGTTTCGAAGTGGTAGATCAGCATCCGGCTCGAGGTCCCGGCGGCGGCCGCCAGTGGCCCGAGACGGTCGGGCAGCCCGTGCTCGAGCGCGTAGTCGGTGCATGCGTCGAGGATCTGGTGCTTGATCTGCGGCTGCGGGCGCCTCCCCACGAGCTCATGCTTTCACGTAACGAATGCTTCGGCTACCGTCGTCGTGATGAGAGTCGTCTTCGTGCATGGTGCGTGTGTCAAAGACGGGCCGTGGTGGTGGCACCCGACCGCTGAGCTGCTCGCCGAGCGGGGCGTCGCCAGCCAGGCGCCCGCCCTGCCGAGCTGTGGCGAGACGGGTGAGCCGCCCGGCGCGCAAGGACCCGGGCTGGCCGAGGATGTCGCCTCGGTCCGGCACGTGTTGACCGCGAGCGATGAGCCGACCGTCGTGGTCGCCCACAGCTACGGCGGCATCGTCACGGCGGAGGCGGCTGCGGGCGTCGACGCCGTTCGCCATCTGCTGCTCGTGTCGAGCTACCTGCCGGAGGTCGGGCAGAGCCTCTCCTCGTTCGGCGGCGAGGAGCCCGCCCCGTTCCTCGACATCGATCCCGCGGGCGGCACGTTCACCGTCCGCCCGGAGGCCCTGGCGGAGACGTTCCTGCAGGACTGCGATCCCGAGATCCAGCGACAGGCCATGGACAAGACGGCCCGCCAGAGCCTCGCGGTGCTCGGGCAGCCGGTGCGCTCAGCGGCCTGGCAGCACGTGCCCTCGACGTACCTCGTCTGCTCCGAGGACCGTGGCACTCCCGCCGAACGGCAACGCGAGTTCGCTCGCCGGGCAGGTAGCGTCGTCGAGCTCGACGCCGGTCACCACCCGTTCCTGTCCCAGCCGGCCGCCGTCCGCGACTTGGTGCTGAGTCTGTGAGGTGAGCGTGCGACTACCGCCTGGCGGGTGAGGACGCCTCCGGTCCACCCGCGGGTGGCCTCGTGGGCGTTTGGGGGTCGGCGGCTGAATGCCGCGAGCAGGGCGCCCTGCACGCGACGACGGGCGTACGTGCCACCCAAGCCCGGCGCGCGATGCCGCGGACCAGTGCCAGGGCGCCCGGCCCGCGGGTCTCAGTTCAGTCGTCGACCCGGGTCCCGCGAGGACAGGACCCGCGGCCGAGCGAACCGACCCTCAGCCGTTGACCGGCGGGATGTTCTGGTTGAGCCGGAACACGTTGTCCGGGTCATAAGCGGCCTTCACCGCGGCCAGCCGCCGCCACGTCTCGCCCGGGTACGCCGCGCGGACGCGCGCCTGGCCCTCGTCCTCGAGGAGACCCGCGTAGGCGCCGGGGTCGCCGTCGTCGAGCGCGGCTGAGAGCCGGCGCACCCATGCGGCGTGCTCGGCACGGTCGGAGGTGGACGGGTCGTAGATCGCGGCCACGTTGATCAGGATCCGGCTCCGGCGGTGGGCAAACGCCGTGGCGTCCGCGGGCACCCGGGCCATGGCGCCGCCGAGCACGCGGATCTCGCACGCGGCCAGGTTCGCCGAGGACTCGCCGATCCGCTCGAGGATCGTCGCGGCCTGGGCTGAGCCGACGCTGCGGGCGAACGTCACTCGCCCCACGGCGACGCGGGCGCCCTGCTCGTCGGGGAACATCTCGGCGTACTTCATCGGCCGCAGGAGGTCGGCGGCCGGCTCGGTCAGGGCGCGGAACGGCGCGACCGCACGCTGGCCCGCCTCCACGTCGCCCGCGTAGACCATCCTCGCGATGACGACGGGGCTGCCGTGCAGCGACTCGGGCACGAGCGGCATCGGCGGCGCGAGCATCACGTTGGCGATCGTGCTCAGCTCGTCCGGCGCCGCCTCGGCCTCCGCGATGAAGCCGGCGATCACCTCGGGCGTCGCGGGCAGGATCAGCAGGCCGCCGACGACGGTGTCGACCGGATGAAGCCGGTACTTCAAGCGCGTGACGACGCCGAAGTTGCCGCCGCCGCCCCGCAGCGCCCAGAACAGCCCGGGCTCGGTCCGTGCATCCACGCGGCGCAGCCGCCCGTCGGCGGTGACGATCTCCGCCGCCAGCAGGTTGTCGATCGTCAGCCCGTGCTTGCGCACGAGGAAGCCGATTCCGCCGGCGAGCGTGATGCCGCCGATCCCGACCGCGCCCGTGTCGCCGAAGCCGGTCGCGAGCCCGTGCCGCCCCGCCGCGGAGGTGTACGCGCCGGCGCTGAGGCCCGCGCCCGCCCAGGCCGTGCGCCGGGCGGCATCGAGCTCGAACGACCGCAGCGCCGAGAGATCGATCACGACGCCGCCGTCGGAGACGCCGTGGCCGGCGGGGCTGTGGCCGCCGCCCCGGACCGCGAGCTCGGACCCGGTCTCGCGGGCATACGCGATGACCCGGGCGATGTCATCCGGGCCTGCCACCTGGGCGACGAGCGCGGGGCGGCGGTCGACGTGCGCGGCGAAGACGGTCCGCGCCTCGTCGTACGCGGGGTCCTCCGGGGTCAGGACCCGGCCTTGGAGGTCTAGGGCAAGGGGCATCGGTTGGCGGTCTCCTTCTTGTGCACTGTACAAGAGACCGTAGTCAGAACTTGTTCGGTGCACAAGAAGAGGCTAGGCTGGCTCGCCATGCGAAAGCCCGCCGCGACCTCGCACCGTGGCGTGACACGGCAGGCCGTCGCCGAGGCCGCCGCCGACCTCGTGGCGGCCAAGGGGCTGGACGCCCTCAGCGTCCGGCAGGTGGCCAACCGCCTCGGCGTCTGGCCGACCACGGTCGTGCATCACGCCGGCGGCCGGCGCGACGGCCTCCTCGCACTGCTGATCGAGCACCTGGCGGCCGGCATCCGCACCGAGCCGCACGGCAACTGGCGGACGCGGCTGACCGAGCTCGGCCACGAGATCCGTCGCGTCGCGCTGGCCCACCGGGGCCTGGCCGACGAGCTCCTGCGCTCCGGCGCCACCGGGCCGCAGGCGCTACGCCTCGCCGACGCGATCCTCGACGCGCTCCAGGACGCCGGTCTCGACCCCGACGCCGCGCAGGACGCCTACGACGTCTTCCTCACCTACGTGCTCGGAAGCGCCGGGCGCCAGACGACGGCGACCGCCCCTGCGCGCTGGCGAGCGTTCGAGCTCGCGCTCGACCAGGCCGAGCCCGAGGCCTACGTCGCGCTCCGGCGCGCCGCCGGCGGCGGCACGACCCGTGACGACGACGCGCGCTTCGGCGGCGGCCTCGACCTCGTCCTCGACGCCGTCGCCGGTCGCGCGTCGCGCTGACGCCCGCGCGATCAGACGCCGCCGAGTGCCTGCTCGAGGTCGGCCCAGAGGTCCTCGACGTCCTCGCAGCCGACGCTCATGCGGATCAGCCCGTCCGGGATGTGCTCCTGGCCCGGGTGGACGCTGCGGCGCTCCATCGTCGTCTCGACGCCGCCGAGGCTGGTGGCGTTCCAGATGATCTTGACGGCCGCGCATGCCCGGTCGACGGTCTCCGCGTCGGCGAGCTCGAAGCTCACGACCGCCCCGAAGCCCGGGTAGCGCACGCGCCGCACCGCCGGATGCGCCTGAAGCCGCGCCGCCAGCTCGACAGCGCTCGCGATCGCCGTCCTGAGCCGCACCGGCAGCGTGCGCACGCCGCGCGTGGCCAGGAACGCCTCCAGCGCGCCCGGCGTGGCGCCGTAGAGCTTGCGCGCCGTGATCAGCAGCTCGCGCTGCGCCTCGTCCTTGGCCACCGCGGCGCCCATCAGCAGGTCCGAGTGGCCGCCGAGGAACTTGGTCGCGGCGTGGATGACCACGTCGGCGCCCAGCGACAGCGGCTGCTGCAGCAGCGGCGTCGCGAACGTGTTGTCGACGACCACGCGCACCGCGTCCTTGCGGGGCGCGGCGCAGATCGCGGCCACGTCGGCGACGTCGAGCAGCGGGTTCGTCGGCGACTCGATCCACACGAGGTCGGCCTCGAGCAGCTTGGCGATCCAGGCCTCCGTGTCCGGGGCCGCGACGCGATCGACCTGCCACGCGTGGTCGCGCGCGCCGGCGTCGGCGATGCCGGCGACGCCCTGATAGCAGTCATCGGGGATGACGAGGTGCGCGCCGGTCGGCAGCTGACTGAGCACGGCGTTGCACGCCGCCATGCCGGACGAGAACGACACGGCGTGGCCGCCCTCGAGCCCGCCGAGGACCTCCTCGAAGGCCTCCCAGGTCTCGGTCGCCTCCGTGCGGCTGTACAGCCGCACGGAGCCCAGCGCGAAGTTCGATGCGAGGACGAGCGGAGTGTTCAGGGGTGCGCCGGGCACGCGTTCGGGCCGGCCGCCCACGATGGCCCAGGTCTCTGGCTTCATAGGTGCCTGGAAGGGTCCCAGGTTCGTCTTCGCCGGGGTCGCCCGGTCCCTGGCTAGCTGCTCATGCCGTTCGCAACGCCACGGTGGGCGGCATCCGGGACGCTCGAACGGCCGGCATCAGGCCGGCGAACGCGCCGATCAGGATGGCCGAGGCGATGCCGCCCGACCACGCCTCGACCGGGATCACGACGGCCCAGCCTTTCGAGCCGGCGTAGATGGCCGTCGCCGCAACCCCGGCGAGCACGCCGACGATGCCGCCGATGACGGCGAGCAGGATCGACTCGCCGAGGAACTGCGTCCGGATCTGGCTCTTGGTCGCGCCGAGGGCGCGACGGAGGCCGATCTCCGAGCGGCGTTCCAGCACCGAGATGATCATGATGTTGGCGACGCCGACGGCGCCGACGATCAGCGCCACGACACCGAGCCCGAGGAAGAGGCTGTCGAACGCGCCCGCCGCGGCGGCCCGGGCGGTGAGCGCGTCGGACGGCTGGCTGACGTTCACCTCGTTGGGTGCCTCGGGGTTGGCGGTCTGCGCGAGCAGCGACTGCACCGCCGCCTCATGACCGGTGGCGGCGCGCACGTAGATCGAGCTCGGCGGGCCGGCCATCTGCTCGCCTTGGACGAGGCTGACGTAGCCGAGGTACTGCTGGGCGGCCGGGTAGCCGATCAAGGCGCTGCTGTCGATGTCGGGCTCCAGCGGCGAGCTCGCCAGGACGCCCGCGACGTTGAACCACCGGCCTCCCAGCCGGATCCGCTGGTCGGGGAAGATCCGGTCGATGCCCAGTCGCTGCGCGGCGGCCGAACCGAGCACCGCGACGGGCTCGCGGGCGGTCCCCGGGTTGAGCCACGCGCCGCGGGCGAGGCCGGTGTCGAGCACGGTGAGCAGGTTCAGGCTGGTGGCCCGCACCTGCAGCCCGCCGGTGTTGCCGACCGGCAGCATCGAGTTGCGGTAGACGTACGTGTGCTTGATCAGCGCGGTGTGTGCCAGCCGCTGGACGTCGTCCAGGTGCGTGATCCGCGCCGGCGCTTCGAGCGGCAGCGTCGCCTCCTGTCCCGTGAGGCTCTGCCCGGCCTCGACGGTCAGCAGGTTCGTGCCGAGCCGGTCGATCTCGGCGAGCAGCCCGGCCTGTGATGAGGACGACAAGCCGAGGACCGCCACGATCGCCGCGGTGCCGATCGCGATCCCGAGTGCGGACAGCGCGGCGCGCAGCGGCCGGGCGCGCAGCCCGACGCTCGTCACCCGCAGCGCATCGTTCAGGCGCAAGCGTCCCGCGCCGGCGCTCACGGCACGGCTCCCTCATCGGAGACGACGCGGCCGTCCAGCACGCGGATCCGGCGAGGCAGCTGCTCGGCCAAGTCCGCGTCGTGGGTGATCATGATGATCGTGGCGCCGGCGGCGTTGAGCTCGCGGATGAGCGCGATGATCGAGGCGCCGGTGGCGCTGTCGAGGTTGCCGGTCGGCTCGTCGGCGAGCACGATCGCCGGTCGCCCGACGAGGGCGCGGGCGACTGCCACGCGCTGCCGCTCGCCCCCGGAGAGCTTGGTCGGCTTGAACGTCGCGCGGTGCGACAGGCCGACCCGCTCGAGCGCCTCATCGGCGCGCGCGTACCGCTCGGCGGCGGGGGCGCCGGCGTAGAGCAACCCGTCGGCGACGTTCTCCCGCACCGTGGCGTGCTCGGCGAGGAAGAACTGCTGGAAGACGAACCCGATCTCCCGCGCCCGCAGCAGCGACACCTCGCGGTCGCTCAGCCGCGCCGCGTCGACCCCGCCGATCCGGACCACGCCGCTGCTGGGCCGCTCCAATGTGCCGATGACGTGCAGCAGCGTGGACTTGCCCGACCCGGAGGGCCCGACGATCGCCACCAGCTCGCCCCGCCGCACGGAGAAGGACACCCCCCGCAGTGCGGACACCGGGGGCTCCGCGCCGTAGACCTTGGTCACCCCATCGAGTTCCAGAACCGCCTCGCCGCTCACAACGACGGCACGACCACTGGATCGCCTGCGCGGAGATCGCCCTCGACCTGGACCCGTCCGCCTCCGGTGTCGAACAGGCCCAGCGTCACGGCGACCAGCTCGCGCCGCCCGCCGGCGCGCACGGCCTCCACCGCGAACCCGCCGCCGGACCTGCCGACCAGCGCGGTGACCGGGACGCTGAGGGCGCGCTCCACACCCTTGGTCCGGATGTCCACCTGGACCGGGGCCTGGTCGAGCTCGCGTGCCTGTGCCGGGTCGTCGAGACCGATGTAGGTCGGGATGGTGGCGTCGACGGGCTTGCTGTCCGGTCCAGCCGGGGTCTGCGCGACTCTGCCGAACCCCTCGACTCGTCCGGACACCGGCGCGTTGCCCGGCAGCGTGATCTGGGCGCGGTCGCCCTTCTTCACCTCACCCTGCTGGGACGGATCGAGATTCACCTGCACGTGCAGCTTGTCGGAGGTGGCGTTCAGGACCGGCGCCCCCGGCCGCGCGGATCCGCCGAGCGCGCCGGTGACCTTGGCGATCCGCACCGGCTCCGGCAGGAAGACGACGTCGCCGAGCTCGAGCGCTCCGGTCAGCCGTAGCCCCTTGCGGCGCTGAAGCGCCCTGAGCGCCTTCACGGTCGCGGAGGTGAAGTGGGTGCCGCGCACGTGCAGGTTGCGGTTGAGCTCACGGACGTCGCGGCCCTTCATGCGCCTGCGCAGACCACGGTAGGCCGGGACCGTGCCGCACAGCAGCACCACCGGCTTGTCGTCCACCCGGTAGAGCACGCCGCCGCAGCCGACCTTGGCCCCGACTTCAGGCAGCTCGGTGTATGTCCCGCCCGCACGGTTGATGACGGAGTACGGCGAGCCGTCCGGTCGCGCCCGATAGGTCAGGGTCCCGTCCTGGGAGACCATCGCCGAGAGCTCGCCGAGCTCCACCTTCGCGGTGTTCGCCGCCGGCGGCTGGGCGGCCGCGGTCGAGTGCTCCGCACCCGAGATCACGACCACGCCGCAGGTGACGGTCGCGAGGACCAGTACGGCCGCCGCGGCCGGCGCCCAGTGCTTCCGCCGCATTACCGGCCCGTCACTTCCTTGGCCACGAGCGCGCCGCACTTGTGCATCGCGGCGTTGAGAATGGTCATACCGCCGCTCGTCGCCGAGGATGGAATCCGATTCGTGTCGACGAGGGGCTCACCGTTAATGGGGTCCGGGAAGTCCTTCACGCCGTGCTCGCGTATGCACTGGGCGAACTTGAGGCCGTCCTTCTGCTGCTCGGTGCTTCTCTTGCCTCCCGTGAACCCTGCCGGCTCCAGGTCCTTGCACGCACTGATGGCCTGCTTGAACGCCGCGGTGTCAGGGTTCAGCGACGTGCCGTTCACCACACCATCGATGGTCAACTCGCCCGAAGCGTCCGGGTCCGGAAACGCGCTGACACCGTGGTCGCGCATGCACTCCGCGAACTTCACCCCCTTGTCCCGAACGGTGGCCTTCTTACTGCCGGCGGTGCTGCTGGCGGTGCCGGTCTCGGAAGCTGCGTTCGAGCCGCAGCCCGCGCCGATCAGGGCGACGATGGCAAGGGCGGCCAGCGGCCGCAGTCTTCTACTCGACATCACTTCTGCATCCTTGGATCGTGCGTAGGGTCGGCGTACATGGACGGGCAGCCGTGAGCGATGGCGTCCGGGCGCAGCTCGTAGTGCCACGGCTCGTTGCCGTAGATCTGGCACAGTCCGTACGCGGCGCCGTGCTGGGACAGCCACGCGGCGGCCCCGGAGGGCCCGATGTCGACCGCGTCCCCCGACACGTGCGCAGACGTGCCGGGGGTGGCCACCCAGCGGGCGGCTTCCGCTTCTGAGCCGTACTCCGAGACCGCCTCTTGGAGGAGTTGCTCCTGGTATTCCGGGGAACGCCAGCCGCTGTCGACGACGAACTCGACGCCGCCGTCCGCGGCGACCGTCGCGGAGTGCCGCAGGGCACCGAGGAGAGCGGGATCGAGCTTGGCGACACCCGGGATGTCGTCGTCGAAGACCGTCGCGCCGTTGGGGACGGCACCGCCGGCCTCGCCAAGCCCACCGCGGTGCGCGCGGCGAAGCTCACGGTGCTCGCTGCGGCGGACGTCGATCGGCGCTGCCGCCCTCGTGGCCGGCGAGGGTGCCGGCGAGGACCCCGGCAGCCGGTGGCCGAGGGCTGCGGCGATCGCCGCGAGAACGACGAGCAGGACGGCAAGGCGCATCCTGCGAATCCGGATCCGGCGGGGCGCGGTTCGTGCTCGCTCGCTGTAGGTCACGCGGCCATTGAAGGCACCGCGGTGTTGCCGGCACGTATGCGGTTTTCGATACGCGGGCGATATGCGCCAGCTCGTAGCATCGAGGAGTGCGCGTATTGCTCGTTGAGGACGAGCCCCTCATGGCGGACGCGATCCGCGACGGCCTGCGCCTGGAGGCGATCGCGGCCGACATCGCCGGAGACGGCGACGCCGCTCTGGAGCTGCTGAGCGTCAACGCCTACGACATCGCGGTCCTCGACCGGGACATCCCTGGACCCTCCGGCGACGAGATCGCCAAGCGCATCGTCGCCTCCGGCAGCGGCATGCCGATCCTGATGCTCACCGCCGCCGACCGCCTCGACGACAAGACCTCCGGGTTCGAGCTCGGCGCCGACGATTACCTCACCAAGCCCTTCGAGCTCCAGGAGCTCGTGCTCAGGCTCAGGGCGCTCGACCGCCGGCGCGCACACAACAGGCCGCCGGTGCGAGAGATCGCAGGTCTGCGGCTCGATCCGTTTCGCCGCGAGGTCTACCGCGACGGCCGCTACGTCGCGCTGACCCGCAAGCAGTTCGCCGTACTCGAGGTGCTCGTCGCCGCCGAAGGCGGTGTCGTCAGCGCCGAGGAGCTCCTGAGACAGGCGTGGGACCAGAACGCCGACCCGTTCACGAACGCCGTGCGCATCACGGTCTCCGCACTGCGCAAACGGCTCGGCGAGCCGGCGATCATCGCCACGATGGCCGGTGCCGGCTACCGCATCAGCACGCAGCCGGACGAGGCGGGGGACCGTGGATAGAGCCCCCGGCTTGAGCGTTCGCCTCAAGCTCACCCTCAGCTACGCCGGCTTCCTCATGCTCGCCGGTGCCGTGCTGCTCGTCGTCGGGTACTTCTCCCTTTCGCGTGGTGTGCACCCTGGTGTGCTCTTTCTCGTGCGCAGCCACGCCGACCTCCTTCGCGCGTTCGCTCCGACCGCGGCCATCGTGATGGGGTTCCTGCTCGTGTTCGGTCTCGTGGGAGGGTGGCTGCTCGCTGGCCAGATGCTTGCCCCTCTGGATCGCATCACAGACGCCACACGCACCGCCGCGACCGGATCGCTCTCGCACCGAATCCGGCTGCCCGGCCGCAAGGACGAGTTCCGTGAGCTCGCCGACGCCTTCGATGCCATGCTCGCGCGCCTCGAGGCGCACGTCGTCGAGCAGCAGCGGTTCGCCGCCAACGCCTCCCACGAGTTGCGCACCCCGCTGGCGATCACGCAGACGCTGCTCGACGTCGCCCGCAACGATCAAAGCCGCGACAACGACGAGCTCGTCGACCGCCTCCACTTCGTCAACACCCGCGCGATCGAACTCACTGAAGCCCTGCTCCTGCTCAGCCGCGCCGACCAGCGGTCCTTCGTCCAAGAACACGTGGACCTGTCCCTCATCGCCGAAGAGGCCACGGAGACGCTCCTCCCGTTCGCGGAAAAGCGCGGGGTCGCGATCGAGACCTCCGGCGACGCGACCCCCACCATCGGCTCACCCGCCCTCCTGCTGCAGATGGCTACGAACCTCGTGCACAACGCGATCGTCCACAACCTGCCTGAACAGGGCACCGTGTGGGTCACCACCGGCGTTCACCCCAAGAGCGTGGTGCTCACGGTCGAGAACACCGGCGAGAAGCTCACGCCACAGCTGGTCTCCACGCTTGCCGAGCCGTTTCAGCGCGGCAGCACACGCATACGCACCGACCACGCGGGCGCCGGCCTCGGACTGGCCATCGTCAAGAGCATCACCCAGGCACACGACGGAACGCTCACCCTCGCCCCCCGCCCCGCCGGGGGGCTCACCGTCACGGTGCAACTCCCCGCCGCGCCGCCGCACACCGACACTTGACCACCGTTGCTTGCAAGACGCTCCGGGCACAGCGGAGTGGCCGGCGGATCGGACTGTCCCGCGGATGAGCATGAAGTTCGAGGTGCGCGACGCGGCCGCCGTCCAGTCCGCCACCGAGGAGTTGCGCGAGCGAGGATTCACGCTGCTGCACGACCGGCGCGAGGAGCCGTGGGGTCAAACGGTGGCGCGGCTTCAATCGGAAGAGGGCTCGATCATCGGGATCTCGTTCGCGCCGTCGCTGCACGACTGAACGGGAATGGCTGAGGGTCGGTCGGCTCGGCCGCGGGTCCTGTGCTCGTGGGACCCGGGTCGACGACTGAACTGACACCCGCGCGCCGGGCGCCTTGGCACTGGTCTGCGGTGTCGCTCGCCGGGGTGGGTCGGCGCGTAAGCCCGTGGTCGCGCGCAGGGCGCCCTGCCGCGGCATTCAGCCGCCGACCCCCAAACGCCCACGAGGCCACCCGCGGGTGGATCGGACCCGCTTCGCCTTCAGGTGCAAGGACGAGCGGTCGGCGTTGCGCTGCCTCTCGGCGGCGTCGCGAGCGTTGGCGTCGACCCGCGCGCGAGCGTAGACGCGTAGTTGCCCGGTGCTCACGTCCGGGTCGGCCCCGATGGCGGGCTCGGGGTCGATTGGCAGGGTGTGTTCACCCGAGCGTCCGCATCGAATGTCGGTCACGAAACGAGCTTCCCCGCGCCCGGCGGGACGTCCGCGCGTCCTGCTGCTGGTGGCGCTGGCCGTAGTGCTTTCCGTGGCCGTGCTCGCCGGTTCGCTGCTTCGTCCGGGCGACACGAGCCGGTCCGGGCGCCCGGAGCTGCATGGTGGGCGCCCCGATCTGCAGCGGATGCTTGACGACGTGGTCACGGGTCGTGACCGGCTGGCGCCGGGCGTCACCGCCTTCGTCTCGGGTCCGCGCGGGACGTGGGTCGGCTCGGCCGGAGTGGCCGACATCACTACCAGGGAACCGATGCGCTCGGGCGCGCGAATGCGCCTTCAGAGCATCAGCAAGATCTACACCGCGGCGCTCATCCTCGAACTCGCCCAAGAACGGCGGCTCCACGTCGGCGACACCGTCGAGCGTTGGCTGCCCGGCGTGTTGCCCTACGGCGAACGGATCACGATCCGCCAGTTGCTGATGATGCGCAGCGGGCTCGTCGACCTCGCGGACGTCATGCGCCAGGGGGCGCACTATCTGGGCCGCGTCCACGACCGCAAACTGCGAGCGCAGCTCACGGCGATCGCGAGGCGCCTTGACGCGAACCCGTCCGCGGAGGTCTCGCCGTTGTGGTTGATCAGGCTCGCGGCCTGGCAGCCGCTGCTGTTCAAGCCGGGCACGCAGTACCACTACTCCGGCATCGGCTACGAGTTGCTCGGCCTGATCGCCGCGCGCGCGGGCGGCAAGCCGCTGCCCGACGCCTACCGCGAGCGCATCTTCAAGCCGCTGGGCCTGCGGCAGACCGCCTACGACCCACAGGGACGGATAAGCGGCGCGCACGCCAGCGGCTACCTGATCCGCGCCGACGGCACGCTGACCGACGCGACCAACTGGCACTGGGGCGCCGGCGCCGCCGCGGGAATCGTCTCCAATGCACCGGAGACGGCGGCGTTTCTCGCCGGCCTCATGCGTGGCAAGCTCCTGGAACGCCAGTGGCTGGAGAACATGCGCCAAGACATCTGGCACGGCGGCATCAACAGCGACTGTGCCGGCAACGCGTACGGGTGGGGTGGTGCGGGCGACGCGTACAAGACCGATGCCTTCGTCAACGCTGACGGCACGCGCGTCGCGGTGCTTCTGCTCAATGCCCGCAGGTACGACGGTCGGGACGACATGGCGGCCAGGCGAACGATGATCGCCCTCTACTGCGCCGCGTAGCGACGGCGTGGCTGCGTCGCACTAGCGCGTTGGACGAATCTCGACAGCGTCGGGGCGTCGCGAGCCGCCGAGGTCGCCGCTTAGCTCCGCGGCTCCAGGATCGCCGCGTTGCTGCGCTGCGCGTTGAAGCGGCGCAGGCGCAGCGCGTTGGAGACGACGGAGATGCTGGAGAAGACCATCGCGAGGCTGGCGATGACCGGGTTGAGCAGGCCGATGGCGGCCAGCGGGATGGCGGCGAGGTTGTAGCCGAACGCCCAGGCGAGGTTCTGCTTGATCGTGCGCAGCGTCGCGCGCGAGAGCCGGATGGCGTCGGCGGCGGCGCGCAGGTCGCCGGAGACGAGCGTGAGGTCTGAGGCCTCGATGGCGACGTCGGTGCCGGTGCCGATGCTCAGGCCGAGGTCGGCCTGCGCGAGCGCGGGGGCGTCGTTGACGCCGTCGCCGACCATCGCCACCACGCGGCCCTCGGCCTGCAGACGGCGGATCACGTCGGCCTTGCCCGAGGGCATGACCTCGGCGATGACCTCGTCGATCCCGACTTCGGCGGCGACCGCGCGAGCGGTCGTCTCGTTGTCGCCGGTCAGCAGGACCGGGCGCAGCCCGAGTGCCTTCAGCGAGGCGACGGCTTCGGCGGAGCTGTCCTTGACGGTGTCGGCGACCACGAAGATGGCGGTCGCCTGGCCGTCCCAACCGGCAGCGATCGCGGTCTGCGCGCGCGCCTCGGCGGCGCGGCGGGCGGCGTCGAGCTCCGGCGTCAGGTACACCGACCATTCGGCCAGCAGCGCGGGCCGCCCCACGATCAGCGCGTGGCCTTCGACGATGCCCTCGACACCGAGCCCTTCGCGGTTGCTGAAGGCCTCCACCGCCGGGAGCGGGCTCACGGCGGCGGCGGCCTTGGCGATCGCCTGGGCGATCGGGTGCTCGGAGGCATGCTCCAGCGCACCGACGAGCCGCAGCGCCTGGTCGCGGTCGACGCCGTCGGCGACGGTGACCTCGACGAGGCTCATCTTGCCGGTCGTGACGGTGCCCGTCTTGTCGAGCACGATCGTGTCGACGCGCCGCGTGGATTCCAGGACCTCGGGGCCCTTGATCAGCAGCCCGAGCTGGGCGCCGCGGCCGGTGCCGACCATCAGCGCCGTCGGCGTGGCCAGTCCCAGGGCGCAGGGGCAGGCGATGATGAGCACGGCGACCGCGGCCGTGAACGCGAACGTCGCGCTCTCGCCGGTGCCGAGCCAGAACCCCAGCGTCGCCAGCGACAGCACGATCACGACGGGGACGAAGATCCCCGAGATGCGGTCGGCGAGCCGCTGGACCGGGGCCTTGCCGGTCTGGGCGTCCTCGACCAGCCGCGCGATCTGGGCCAGCGCCGTGTCGGCGCCGACCTTGGTGGCGCGGACGATCAGGCGCCCGCCGGCGTTGACCGTGGCGCCGGCGATCTCCGAGCCGCGCGAGACCTCGACGGGGACCGACTCACCGGTCAGCAGGCTCATGTCCACCGCGCCGGCGCCTTCCTCGACGACGCCGTCGGTGGCGACCTTCTCGCCGGGGCGCACCACGAAGCGGTCGCCCACGTTGAGCTGCTCCACGGGCACGCGGCGCTCGGCACCGTCGGCGTCGAGGAGGGCGACGTCCTTGGCGCCGAGCTCCAGCAGGGCCTTCAGCGCCGCGCCGGCGCGGCGCTTGGCCTTGGCCTCGAAGTAGCGTCCGGCGAGCAGGAACGTGGTGACGATGCCCGCGGTCTCGAGGTAGATCTGGTCGGCGCCCTCGCCCGGCTTGGGGATGATGTCGAACGCCATCCGCATGTCGTTGGCGCCCGCGTCGCCGAGGAAGAGCGCGTACAGCGACCACAGCCACGCCGCCAGCGTGCCGACCGAGATCAGCGTGTCCATCGTCGCGGCGCCGTGCTTGAGGTTGGCCCAGGCGGCCTTGTGGAACGGCCACGCCGCCCATAGGACCACGGGCGTCACCAGGTTCAGCGAGAGCCACTGGAAGTTGTCGAACTGCAGCGCCGGGATCATCGCCATCAGCAGTGCCGGGACGGAGAGCAGCGCGGCGAGGATCAGGCGGTTGCGCAGGGGCACGGTCTCGTCCTGCGCGTCGGCGGCGGGCGGCTCGGTCGAGGGCAGCGCGGCGTCGTAGCCGGCGGCCTGGACGGCGGACACGAGCTGCTCCGGGGCGACGCTGCCCGCGTCGAACTCGACCCGGGCCTTCTCGGTGGCGTAGTTGACCGAGGCGATAACGCCGTCGAGCTTGTTGAGCCTGCGCTCGATGCGATTCGCGCACGAGGCGCACGTCATGCCGGTGATCGGCAGCTCGAGCGTGCTCATCGGGTCACCTCCTGGGTGAAGGCGGCGGTGTGCAGCCGGCCGTCGGTGGTCTTGAACTGCAGGAACAGGCGGTAGCTGCCCGCGCTCGGGAACGTGGCCATGAACTTCAGGCGGTTCTGGTCGGGGTGCACGTGCAGGAACGCGAGGTCGCCCTGGCGCAGCGCCACGAGGTGACCCTTGGCGCCCAGGTAGTCCTGGACGGCGACCGGCCGGCCCTCGCGGGTGACGGTGAAGCCGAGCGCGGACTCGGTGCCGGCCTTGGTCGCGCCCTCGGTCAGCGTCACGCGCAGGCCGTCGACGTCGCAGCTCGTGGCCGGCGCCGGCAGCGCCAGGGAGCGCACCGACCCGTCGACGGCGATGTCGCCGGCGAGCGTGTACGCCTTCCCGCCCACGGAGAAGTCGGCGAACACCCGGTAGGCGCCCGCGTCGGGGAGGCTGACGGGGAGCGACCACGTGCCGTCCCGGTTCTTGGTCGGGTGGAGGTGCTGGAACCCGGTCATGTCGCGGCGCACGACGATGAAGTGCATGCGCTTCGT
Source organism: uncultured Solirubrobacteraceae bacterium (assembly GCA_963736505.1). Lineage (GTDB taxonomy): Bacteria > Actinomycetota > Thermoleophilia > Solirubrobacterales > Solirubrobacteraceae > Solirubrobacter. The sequence goes on along the minus strand of CAVTOZ010000005.1, from coordinate 619,809 downwards.
GTGCTCGACGTCGAAGTCGCGCACGGTCTGGCCGTTGCGGTCGACGATCCGGAAGCCCAGCGCGAACGGCGTGCCCTGCGGCGCGGTATCGCGAGCGAGCTCGAGCGTGAGGCCGTTGTCGCTGACCGCCAGGCCGCGCACCGGCTGCGGCGCCATCGCGCCCATGGCCGGCTGGTCGCCGGTCGCCTTGCCGGGATGGACGTCGAGACGACTGCCGGCGAGCGCGGCGCCGGCGAACGCGAGCGTCAGGAGGACGGCGAACGCGGCGAGCTTCGTGGCGACGTTCATGAGGGGGAGAGCATCGGCATTCGGGATTCCTTGCAGTCGAAGATACAGGGAGGGGGTATCTGGCGAAGCGTCAAGGTACCATACCCCTAGGGGGTACTAGCACGAGTCTTTCAGGCGGCTAGCCGGAACCGCTCTCGGTAGGCGGCGGGGCTCACGCCTACGCGCCGGTGGAACGCCCGGCGCAGGATCTCCGGGCTGGTGAAGCCTGTGGCGCGCGTGACGGCCTCCAGCGATTCGGCGCCGTCCTCGAGCAGGGAGCGTGCGCGCTCGACACGGAGCGTCTCGACGTAGGCGGCCGGGCTCTGGCCGACCTCGGCCCGGAACGCGCGCGCGAAGGAGCGTTCGCTGAGGCACGCGCGCGCGGCCAGCGCGGCCACCGACAGGTCGTCGGTGAGATGCGCCGGGATCCATGCCTGCAACTCGCGCAGCGCGGGCCGGGTGGCCTGCTGGGCCGACAGTGCGCCGCTGAACTGCGACTGGCCGCCGGGGCGCTTGAGGAACACGACGAGCTCTCGCGCGATCGCCAGCGCGACCTCCGCGCCGAGGTCATCCTCGACCAAGGCCAGGGCGAGGTCGATCCCGGCGGTCACGCCGGCCGAGGTCCAGATGTCGCCGTCGCGCACCCAGATCGGGTCGGGATCGATGTTCACCGCCGGGTAGCGCTCTGCCAGGGCGGCGCAGTAGTCCCAGTGCGTGGTCGCGCGGCGCCCGTCCAGCAGCCCCGCGGCGGCCAGGAGGTAGGCGCCCGTGCACACCGACGCCGTGCGACGCGCCTGCCGCGAGGCACGCGCGATCCAGTCGAGGATCGCCGGGTCGGCGATCGCGCGGCGCGCACCCTCACCGCCCGCCACGACGAGCGTGTCATGGCGCGGCGGCGGCTCGGGCAGCGGGGCGACCCCGAGCCGGAGGCGGTTGCTCATCGTGATCTGGCCATCGGTGGCGGGGCCGACCACGTCGATCCGATAGGAGCCCGGAACCTGGCGGCCGGCGTAATCGAAGACCTCGACCGGGCCGAGGATGTCGAGCGACTCGGTGCCTTCCACGGCGAGGACCACGATGTGGCGGATCGGTGGCATCCCGACAATCCTGCCACCCACGACCGCTGGCGCCTAGGACGCATATCCCACCAATCCCGCCAATGGGTGCTCGCCGCGTCGCGCCTGGTGATTGACGTGCCACTCCGGTAAGGCTACGCTTACGTGTTAGTGCCAGCTTACGCGACTTCGGGATGGACGGCGCTCGGCGATCCCACGCGCCGGGCGATCTTCGAGCAGCTGCTCGAAGGGCCGTCCGCTGTCAGCGCGCTCGCCGACGAGCTCCCTGTGAGCCGGCCCGCCGTCTCCCAGCACCTGAAGGTGCTCAAGACCGCTGGGCTCGTGGCCGACCGCCAGGCCGGCAAGCAGCGCATCTACCGCGTCGACCCAGGAGGACTGGCTGTCATGCGCGCCGAGATCGACCGTTTCTGGAGCAAGACGCTCGCGGCCTACAAGGCGGTCGTCGAGCACCCGACCGAGGAGAACCCATGACCCACGCCGCCGCCACCTCGATCCAGCACTCGATCACGGTCGAGGCCCCGATCCAGCGGGCGTTCGACGTGTTCACGCGCGACTTCGGCGCGTTCAAGCCGCCGGAGCACAACCTGTTGAAGGTACCCATCGCCGAGACGATCTTCGAGCCGTTCGCCGGCGGCCACCTCTACGACCGCGGTACCGACGGCAGCGAGTGCCGGTGGGCGCGCGTACTGGCCTACGAGCCGCCCGAGCGCGTGCTTCTCACGTGGAACATCGGGCCGACCTGGCAGATCGAAACCGACCCCGACAAGGTCAGCGAATGGGAGGTGCGGTTCATCGCCGAAGCGCCGGACCGCACGCGCGTCGAGCTGGAACACCGCCACCTCGACCGCCACGGCGAGGGCTGGGAAGGCGTGCGCGAGGGCGTCGGCGGCGGCTGGCCGACCTACCTCGAACGCTACGCCGCGGCGGTTGAGCGGAGCAGCGCGTCGACGTAGTCGCGCGCCGACGCCGACCCGTCGTGGTTCCACGAGGCGCTTGTCGGCCGGCTCACATGATGATCCACGTGAAGTTCTTGACCTCGGCCCCCTGCTGCGGGTGGAAGGTGACCACCATCCGCATCGACTGGCCGTTGAAGGCCATGTCATACGCCTTGCAGTAGCGCTGCCCGTCGTCGTACAGGTCCCACAGCGCGGTCGCCCAGAGCCGGCCGTCCGGCGTGTACAGCTCGACGGCGGCGTAGGCGCCCGGGTTGGGGGCGTTGAGCAGGTTCACGCACAGCGTGTTGTTCGCCGTGAAGTAGACCGCGTGCGCCTTGACCACGCCGTTCTTGGTCGCGGTCACCTCGTACTCGGGAGCGGCATTGGCTGCGGCGATGGGCCCAAATGCGGCGGCGAGTGCGACTGCGGCCGTGGTGGCGATGGTCCGGATGCGGGACATGGGGCGACTGCTCCTGGTTCGGCGTGTGCGCGCGATGTACCCGAATCCGGGACGAACGCAAACGCTCCTCGAAGGAGGCTCCGAGCGTGTCGCTTCGGGACGAATTGGTCGTTCTGATCCGACCCGGAGACGCAAGCGGACGCGACCGTACATAAGACCATGTGCATCGGCTCGTCGCACGCCGCTTGGTGGCGCTCGTCCTGACCACCTTGCTCGCGCTCTCGGTCGGGCACGTGATGTTCAACGCGGGTCTGTACCGGATGAGCTTCGGCGCGGCGATCACGGACACGCCGGGGCATCTCGTGGACATCGTCAAGGGCGAGTTGGGCGAGACCGACGGCGCGGGCTGCAACCCCAACCGGCGGCGGAAGCCAGACGCGATCGAGCTGTGCGCGGACTGGGAGCGCGGGACGGTCGGCGCGATGCTGCGCCACCGCGTCCCCGTCGATCTGCAACTGGTCATCGGCGCGATGCTGCTCGGAACGTTCCTCGGCGTCGCCGCGGGCCGCTGGACCGCGGCCTACCCACGCACGTGGGTCGCGCGCGCACTGCGCGTCGCGATCGCGGTCCTGCTCTCCTGCCCGCCCTACCTGCTCGCGCTCATGGTCCTGTTCTGGTTCTCGTCGAACGCCGGCGACTACAGGCTCCCGTTCGTCTCGGCCCAGGGCGACTACCGGCCGTTCGGCGAGGACCCGCTGGCGTTCATGAAGGCGATGTGGGTCCCGTGGATCTGCTGCGCGCTGCCGCTCGCGGCGATGGTCGCCAGGATCGGGGACGCGAGCATGAACGAGTCGCTCGGCGAGGACTTCATCCGCACGGCCCGCGCCAAGGGCCTCGGCGAGCGGCGGGTGCTCAACCGTCACGCGCTGCTGAGCTCCACGCCGCCGATCCTCGCGATGACCGGCGTGAACGTATCGACGATGCTGATCCAGGCCGCGACGATCGAGTACGGCTTCTCGCTCCCCGGGATGTTCGTGACGATCCGCGGCGCGATCATCAGCCGCGACGTCCCGGTGCTGGAGGCGCTGGTCCTCGAGGGCGTGATCCTCGTCGTGGTCGCCAACTTCCTGGTCGACGCCCTCCAGGCCCACCTGGACCCCCGCATCCGAGCGGGGGGCGACCTCTGACTCCACACCGGCGGATCGGCTGCCTTGACTTGTCGCGGTGAACGGACCACTGTTGCGGGCGTCGGCAGCTCCGAGGGTCCAGTCAGAGAAGAGCTCGATGAGAACAGGGCGCACTCCGCTTCCGGGGCTGCTGATTGCGGTGGCTCTACCGCTCGGGATTCTCGCGACGTCAGCTGACGCGCGCCGCCACGCGACTTCGGCCACGGAGGGCACCCACCGCGGTTAACCCCAACCCGAGGAGGACGAGTCCATGTCCGCTCCGCATGCCAGAGGCCGTACCCGCAGGCGAAGGAAGGCGATGTTCGCCATCGCTGCCGGCGCGTGGCTGGCGGCAGCGCTGCTGGTCCTCGTTGGCCAGGGCGCCGCCGCTTCCGCACACCCGGGCAACGCTCCGTGGCTCGATCCGCACAAGCCGATCCAGGCCCGGGTGAACGCCCTGCTCGGTGCGATGACCTTGCCCGAGAAGGTCGGCCAGATGGACCAGCAGCTCGTCGACAACTTGACCGGTCCGTCCAGCGCGTGCGGCAGCCAGGGCTGGGCCCAGCTGAATCAGAGCTGCATGAAGACGTGGCTGGTCGACAACAACACGGGCTCGTTGCTCGCGGGCGGTACGGACAACCCGCCGGATACGACCGGCCACGGCGGCACCGGTAACACCGGCTACGACTGGGCCAACGAGTACAACATGATCCAGCAGTACGCGATCCAGAATTCGCGGCTGCACATTCCGGTGATCTTCGGGGTCGACGCGGTGCACGGCTTCGGCCATCCCTGGCAGGCGCCGCTCTATCCCCAGTCGATCGGCATGGGCGCCACCTGGGATCCACCGGCGGCCCGCGCCGGCGGAGTCGCGACCGGCGCGGCGATTCGCGCGACCGGCTGGAACTGGGACTTCGCCCCGGTCCAGGATCTGTCCCGCGACAACCGGTGGGGACGTACATACGAGACCTGGGCGGAAGAGCCGGTGCTCTCGGCGGCGATGGGCGCCGCGAACATCCAAGGCATGCAGGCGCCCGGGCCGGCCGGTTCGCTCGGCGTGGCGGCGACGGTCAAGCACTTCGCCGGCTACTCGCAGTCGATCAACGGCCACGACCGCAACGAGGCGCTGCTGCCGCTGAGCTACCTGCAGAGCGTGATCCTCCCGTCCTACGCCGGCGGCATCGACGCCGGGGCCGGGACGGTCATGGCGGACTCCGGTTCCATCAACGGCGTTCCGGCCACCGGGTCGCACTACCTGCTGACCACCATCCTGCGCGACCAGATGCACTTCCAGGGCGTCGTGATCAGTGACTACCAGGACGTGCAGGCATTGCAGACCGCGTACCACGTCGCGGCCAACCCGGCGGAGGCGATCGCCAAGGCCGTGAACGCCGGTGTCGACATGGCCATGTACGTGACCGGCCCGGATCAATGGCAGAGCGCCACCCTCCAGGCCGTCCAGTCTCACATGATCTCGACGGGACGGATCAACGAGGCGGTGCGGCGGATTCTCACACTGAAGTTCCAGCTCGGCCTGTTCGACCAACCGTGTGTCAGCAACCCGAGCAAGCCGTGCGTCGACGCCAACGCCGCCAACGCGGCGGTCACCGCCGGGCGAGCCGGGACGCTCACGGCAGCGCAGGAATCGATGACCCTGCTGCGCAACCAGAGCAACACGCTGCCGCTCTCCTCGTCCGCCAAGATCGTCGTCACCGGGCCGAGCGCCGACTCGATGACGAACCAGCTCGGCGGCTGGAGCGTCAGCTGGCAGGGCGTGTTCGGTGCCGGTCACGTCTGCTGCATGGGTCCGCCTGATCAGATTCCGCCCGGCACCACGGTGCAGGCGGGGATTCGGAACGCCGACAGCAACGCCGTGTACGTGCCGGACGGCGACACCGCCGCGCACACGGCCGCCGACGCCTACGTCGTGGCCGTCGGTGAGAAGGCGTACGCCGAAGGGCTCGGCGACAACCCGGCGCCGCAATTGACGCCTGATCAGAAGGCTGAGATCAAGGCGCTCGAGGACACCGGCAAGCCGGTGATCGTCGTCGTCATCGCCGGACGTCCGGTCGGTCTGGGGCCGGATGCCGAGAACGCGAACGCGATTCTGATGGCCTACCAGGGCAGCACCGAGGCCGGCCAGGCGGTCGCCGACGCGATCTTCGGCAAGATCGACCCGAGCGGCAAGCTGCCGATCAGCTGGCCGTCCGACGCCGCCGCGCCGGGAGGCGACTTCGACGGCTCCGCATTCTCACCGCTGGGCGACCAGCCGAAGTTCTTCGACCAGCTCCCGGGCACAGGGTCCGGGCAGGGGCATGCCTACAACCCGCTCTACCCGTTCGGGTTCGGCCTGTCTTACACCACGTTCACGGCGAGCGGCCTCTCGGTGACACCGCACGTCTCCCGCCACGGCACGGCGACCGCGACGTTCACCGTCAGCAACGGCGGATCTCGTGGCGGGACGGACATCGTTCCCGTCTACGTGGCCCAGCCGGTCAGCAGTGTGATCGTGCCTCCGCAGAGGCTGGTCGGATTCGCGCGGGTCACGCTCGGCGCCGGCGAGTCCAAGACCGTCAGCGTCGTATTCCCGGTGTCCACACTGGGCGAGACGCAGGGTGACATCGACGCGTCCGGGCCACCGACCGTCGAGCCCGGCAACTACGTCGTCCAGTTGAACAACAATGTCACGGCGCCGTACAACGTCGCCGCGTCGGCACCGTTCACCATCCACTGATCCACGAACGCGGAATCGCCGCGCCGGCTCCGGCGCGGCGATCCCCGCCGCGGCGGGTTCGACGTTCGTGGACGCTTGACGACGCGGTAACACGGTGCCGGGTCTCCAGGTGCTTCAGTGGTCCGGAGTGCCCGACTCGCTGGATGTGCTGATCGCTCGTCTCGACGGGATCGAGGCCGACCTGCAGGCCGCGCTCGTCGCCCACCGGCGCGAGATCGAGGCGGTCGCGCCCGAGCATCGCGCCGGCGCGACCAATCTGGTCCACTACACCGCCCTTCGCAAGCAGGATGTGCGCGACCTGCAGAACGACCTGATGGATCTGGGGGCGACGTCGCTGGCCACCGTCGAGGCCAACGTGCAGGCCAAGGTCCAGGCGGCGCGCAATGTCCTGGCCGCGCTGCGCGGGGATCCGGGCCCGTGGGACCTGGGAGCGATCGACAACGCCCTGGACGAAGGCGACGACATCCTCGACGCGCACGCGCGGGCGCTGTTCGGACCGCAGCGGCCGGGCAGGCCGACGCGGATCATGGTCACGATGCCGGCGGAGGCGGCCGACGAGCCGGAGCTGGTGGCGGCGTTCGTCGACGCCGGGATGGACGTGGCCCGCATCAACTGCGCCCACGGCGGGCCCGCGGAATGGGAGCGGATGATCGGCCACATCCGAGCCGCCGCGGACGCTGCGGGTCGAATCGTGCTCGTGTCGATGGACCTCGCCGGCCCCAAGCTCCGGACCGGCCCGATCTGCGACGGGCCCGCGATCGGCCGTGCCCGCGTGTCGCGGGATGCCACCGGCCGCCTGACGGCTCCCGCGAGGCTGTGGCTGGTCGCGTCCGACCGACCGCCCGCCGCGCCCCCCGCGGTGGTCCTGACCGGCCGCGAGGCCCTCACCGTCCGGGTGGATCCGGCCTGGCTGGCGGACCGGCGAGCCGGCGACGTGGTGGAGCTCCATGACGCCCGGGAGCGCCGCCGCACCTTCCAGGTCGCGGATGTCGCCGCCGCCGGCGTGTTGGCCGAAGGCGACCGCAGCGCCTACGTCGCCGACGGCACCCGGTTGGACTGCGCCGGCGAGACGACCACGGCCGGGGGCATCCCCCCGCTGCCGCAACGACTGTCGCTAGGCGCCGGTGACCGGCTCGTGCTCGCGTCCGACCTCGGCGCCGTGGACCTGCCGCCGGCCGGCGCGCCGGCCCGGATCGGCTGCACCCTGCCCGATGCGGTCGTCGCGCTGCGTCCAGGGCAGCCCGTCCTGCTCGACGACGGAGCCATCGACGCCGTGGTCGAGTCCACCGCCGCAGGCGAGGCGACGCTGATGATCACGCGGACTACGCCGGGCGGGCAGCGGCTCGCGGCCGAGAAGGGCATCAACCTCCCGGAGACCGAGCTGCCGCTCCCGGCGCTCACCGCCCAGGACGAGTCCTACCTGCCGTTCATCGCCGGCCACGCCGACATCGTCGCCGTCTCCTTCGTGCGGTCGGCGAGCGACGTCGACCACGTCCTCGAAGCCCTGGCCGGCGTCGGCGCGGACCACCTGGGGCTCGTGCTCAAGATCGAGACCGCGCAGGGCTTCCGCGAGCTCCCCTCGATCCTGCTGGCGGCGATGCGCCGCGCGCGCCTCGGCGTGATGATCGCTCGCGGCGACCTGGCGGTCGAGGTCGGATTCGAGCGCATGTCGGAGGTGCCGCGCCAGATCCTCGCCCTGTCGGAGGCCGCTCACGTACCCGCCATCTGGGCGACCCAGGTCCTCGAGACATTGGCGAAGACCGGACAGCCGTCGCGAGCCGAGATCACGGACGCCGCCGCGGGCCAGCGCGCTGAGTGCGTGATGCTGAACAAGGGCCCGCACATCACGGAGGCGATCAGCGCGCTGGATGACATCCTGCGCCGGATGGGCGAGGTGCAGCGCAAGAGCCGGACGCTGATGCGCCGCGTCCATTCCTGGGACGGCCAGTAGACGTTGGGGCGGTCGGTCAGCGCGGCTTCTCGGCGAGGTGGACGAGGCGCGACAGCCGGCGCTCGCGTGCCAGGCGGGCGGTGACCTCCAGGAACCGCTGCTGACCGTCGAACGTCTGCTCTCCTTCGATCTCTCGAAGCGTCGCGGCGCGCTTGCCGCGCGCGGCGAGCCATCGCTCCGCCACGGCGGCCATGTTCTCCGTCGCGTCCTCGACCGCGAGCGGCCGCAGGCCAGCATTGCGCAGGAGGCGCTCATCCTCGCCGAGGGGCACGAAGACGAAGTAGCCGATCGAGGCGCGGATCGCGATCTCATCGCTGCTCAGCGGGCCGGTCACCGTGACCGGATCGGTGAACAGCGCGCGTCCGCCTGGCGCGAGCACCCGCGCCCACTCGCCGAACACGCGCGCGCGGTCGCGGAGATGGTTGACCGTGTCGACGCACAAGAGCCCCGCGAACGATCCGCTCGCGAAGGGAAGCGCCTCGCTCGCGTCCGCGCGCACGAAGCGCGCACGCGCGTCGAGGCCCGCCTCACGCGCCATCCGGGTCGCGTTGGCGACACCGTCCGCGTGCAGGTCGACGCCCGCGATCTCGCACCCGCTCGACCGCGCCAGATGCAGCGCCGGACCACCGGAGCCGCACCCGATCTCCAACACGCGAGACGAGCCGTCGAGCTGCAGCTTGACCATGAAGCGCTCCAGCTCGTCGCGCGTCAGCCAGCTGTTCTGCCCGATCTCGTCGCCCCACGCCTCGCTTCGGACCTCGGCGTAGACGTCACGCGCGAAGCCTCCGTAGCTGGCGCCATAGAGATCGACCATCGGCTCCTCGTCGGCCATGCGACGCGACCGTACGCGCGTGCCGGGTCGGGGAGCAATCGGTGGGCGACCCTGAACTTGCGCGCGCCGCGGCCGACCCTCAGCGCCCGATCAGGTCCATGAACGCGGGCTCGTCGCGGATCGGATCGAAGTCCGAATCGTCCTTCGCGTACGAGCGAAACCGCTCCGAGCGGTCGATCGCGAGCCGGAGGTGATCCAGCGCGTCGGCCGGCCGGCTCGCCAGGCTCTCGCAGCAGGCGAGGTTGTAGAACAACCCGCCGTATTGCGGATGCGCCTCGGCCAGCCGGCGTCCGCGATCGGCCGCCTCGGCGTACCGGCCCGACTTGTAGAGGGGGTCCAGCGGGGCCCAGAGCTCCCAGCCGTCGGGCACGTACGCCTTTCCCGGCGTGCCGCCGAGCGCGATGACCGTCGTCTCGGGCTCCTCCGCGAACGCCGTCCGCTTCACGCCGGGAGGCGCGAACACGAACGTCCCGGCGGGCGCGGCCACGCGGTCGCCGTCGAGCTCGAACACGGCCCGCCCGCGCATGACGAGGTACAGCTCCTCGTCGCCGTCCGGCTCGGACTCGTCGTGCTCGTTGATGATCCGGTCGCCCACGTCACGGGCTGTCCAGGCGTTGACACCGAAGGACGTGATCCCGAAGTGGTGCCTGACAGGCCGATACGGCTCGCGCCCGTCCGTCAGCTCTTCGATCTCGTCCAGTCGCGCGACTGCGTAGCTCGTCATCTCGCTAGCTTGCCCGCACTCGGGCGGTGGCGCCCACGTAGCCGGCCTTCGATGCGGTCGCGACGTACCGTCCGCGCGTCAGGCGCGTGGTGGCGCGGCCCTTGCCGTCGGTGGTCAGCGACCTGCCCGCGACCTTCACCTTCGCTCGGGCGATCGGGTCGCCCGCGTCGAGCACGCGGAACGACTGCTGCCTGCCACCGGAGGCCTCGAGGGTGAGTCCGGGCTGGATCTGGTCTGTGGCCAGGCCGACGGTGCCGGCGTCGCTCTCGGTGCGGATGACTGCGTCGACGCGATCCAGGCTCGCGTCGAGGTTGAGCTGGAAGAGGGTCCCGGGCGGCAGCTTCACCGGCACCGCCGCTCCCCACTTCGTCGCGGTCTTGTTGGAGCGCCGGAACACGGCCTTCCCCGTATCGGAGTCCTCCCAGCCCGCCCACAGCCGGCCGTCGGGGGCGGCCGCCAGCGCGACCTGCTGCTTGAACGAGCTGCCGCCGGCGAGCGTGACCGCCGCCGAGGAGCCGACCGGCCACACGAGCACCTTGCGTCGCGTCGCGTCGGGCGCGGCGACGACGAAGCCGCCGTGCGGGCGAGCGACGAGCTGCGTGCGCGCCGCGGCGTCGCAGTATCCGGTCCCGGGCATGTTCTTGGCTGGACCGGCGGGCGCTCCGGTCGCGGGGGTCACGGGTTCGACGAAGACGCCTCCCGCGGTGCACCAGGCGACCATCGCCTGGCCCGCCGCCGATGCCGCCAGCGCCTGGTTGGTGCCGCCGGCGTAGCCGCCGGCGGCGGGCACCGCCGGGTCCACGCCGGAATGGACGACGGTCTGGTTGCCGGCCAAGAAGGCCTGCAGGAAGGTGCCCCCGACGACCACCGCGGCGGGCGAGCTGGCGAAGCCGTCGGAGCTGACCGCCGTCGGACTGACCGCCCAGGTTCTGCCACCGTCGCCGCTCGAGGCCATGTCGATGCCGGACTGCGGGTTCCCGGTGACCAGCGTGGGCGAGCCGGGCCAGAACGCGGTCAGCCCGTTGCCCTGGGCGACAAGCACGGGATTGCCGACGCTGGCCCAACCGCCGGCGATCGTCACCGCCGGGCCGACGGCGCCGGACGCGCTCACAGGAGTCTGGAAGACGTCGTAGCCGGCGTGGAACCAGCCGACATGCAGGACGCCGTCACCCGTGCGCGCGAGGCTGACCTGGTCGGAGATGTTCATCGCGCCCGAGGCGAACGGCTTCCAGGCCGCGCCTGAGCTCGGGGCGACCGCCCCGAGCCCGACGACCACCAACGCCGCCACCTTCAGTGATCGCCTCATCGGGGATCCCCTCCCACTGGTTTCCTGCGTGAGCGCGACGATACCGGCAGCCCGCAGCGAGCGCGCTGGGTGACACGATTCGCGGGTGGACGCGATCGCGTTGCGTGCGTGGTGCCTGGGACGGGCCGGGGCGGTGGAGGAGTTCCCGTTCGGGCCTGAGACCTCGGTGTTCAAGGTCGCGGGCAAGATCTTCGCGCTGAGCGCGCTGGATCGCGCGCCGCTCGATGTCAGCGTCAAGTGCGACCCGGAGCTCGCGGTCGAGCTGCGCGTCAGCTACCCCGCGATCCGCCCCGGCTACCACCTCAACAAGCGTCACTGGAACACGATCACGCTCGACGGCTCGCTCGCCGACGAGTTCGTTCGCGACCTGGTCGAGGACTCGTACGACCTGATCGTCAGTGCGCTCCCCAAGCGCGTGCGCGAGCAGCTCGGCTAGCGGCTACCGCTCGAGCAGGCGCTGGAGCGTCGCGAGGTTCGCGTCGATCCCGCGGATCACCGCTCGTGCCGGGAGCACGGCCAGCACGCCGCCGAGCTCGAACTCGCCGGCGAGCGTGACGACGGTGGCGCCGCCGGACTCCGCGAGCCGGTAGCGGTACGTGAACGGGGTGGGTCCGGACGTCGTGCGCACCGTGAACGCGACGGGAGACTCGAGCTCGACGATCTCCAGCGCGTTCTCGGCCTGCCCGGTCGGCAGGCGGCGACGCATCAGGTAGGTGGCGCCGACCTCGCCCTCGCCGGCCGACGTGGGCTCGACGGATGTCACGGCCGAGTTCCACAGCGGGAAGCGAGTCGGGTCGGCGAGGAGCCCGAAGACGTGGCCGGGAGCCTGGGCGATGGTGATCTGCGTTTCAAATGCGTGACGTGTCATGTATATCGATGATACGTCATCCATCTCTAAGCTTCAACCGTGCATTCGCTCGAGCAGCTGCGCTTTCTCGTCCTGGCTGCCCAGCGCGACGGCAACCGCGCGCTGGCCGCGCTGCTGCGGCCCGCCGGAGTGACCCCGGCGCAGGCGGAGGTCCTGCGCGTGCTCGACGCGGCCTCCGCGCCGCTCACCGTCAAGCAGATCGGCGAGCGGCTCGTGTGCGAGCCGGGAAGCCCGAGCCGCCTCGTCTCCTCGCTCGTCGACGCCGGGCTGGTCGCGCGTCGCACGCACTCCGCCGACGCCCGGGCCTCGGAGCTCGAGCTCACGCCGAGCGGGCGCGAGCGCGCCCAGGCGGTCGCCGACGTCGAGGCGAGCTTCTATGACGACCTGCGCGCGCGCCTCACCGTCGCCGACGACGACCTCGAGACCGTGCTGCTCGTGCTCCGGCAGATCAGCGGCGACGGCGCCTCCGCCACCGCGCTGAACCGCCGGCTCGGGCGGTGACGGGAGCGAGAGACTAGGGTTGCGCCACGTTCACAGCGGGAGGTCGGGATGCGCGTAGCGGTGCTCGGAGCTGGCAACGGAGGGCTCGCCTCGGCGTTCGACTTCGCCCAGCACGGCCACGAGGTGTCGCTGTACGGCGCGCCGCGGTTCGGCGACAACGTCGTCGCGGTCGACCGCAGCGGCGGCATCGCCGCCCGCGGCGATCTCGAGGGCTTCGCCGCGATCCGCTACGCCGGCCACGATGCCGCCGAGGCGATGGCCGGGGCCGAGCTGGTGGTGATCGTCGGCCCCGCGTACAGCACCGAGCCGCTCGGCGCCCTGGCCGCGCCGCACCTGTCCGACGGCATGGCCGTGCTGGTCTGCCCCGGGTCGTGCGCCGGCGCGATCGCGTTCAGGCGCTCGGCCGGATTGGCGCTCGACGACGAGCGCGTGGTCGTCGGCGAGACCAGCACGCTGCCCTACGCGGTGCGGGTGATCGAGCCGGGCGTCATCAACGTCTTCCTCAAGCTCACGACCGGCGTCTACCTCGCGGGGCTGCCGCGGTCGGGGACGGACCGGCTGTACGACCTCGTCAGGGATGTCTGGCCGGCCGTCGAGAAGGCCGAGAGCGTGTTCCAGACCACGCTCCAGAACGGCAACCCGGTGATCCATCCCGCGGTCACGCTGCTCAACGCGGGCCGGATCGAGCGGACCGGCGGCGACTTCCTGTTCTACGAGGACGGGGTGACCGAGGGCGTCGGGCGGCTGATCGAGGCCGTCGACAAGGAGCGGCTCGCGATCGCCGCCGCGCTGAACGTGACGATCTTCTCCGATCCCGCCCTCGGCGTCAGGCAGGGATACATGCGCGAGGAGAACTACTCGACCGGGTACAGCACCGCCCCCGGCTTCCTCGGGATCGGAGCCCAGAGCGAGCTGGACCACCGCTACCTGACCGAGGACGTCGGCTACTCGCTCGTCTTCCTGACCGACCTGGCCGCCCGCCTGAGCGTCACCACGCCGGCGATGGACGCCCTGATCGAGATCACCTCGGTCGTGCTCGCCCGCGACTTCCGCGGCGAAGGGGTGAGGACCGTGAGCACGCTCGGGCTCGACGGCATGTCCCCCGAGGAGCTCGCCGCCCTCTGACGTCCTAGGTGAGGCTGGGCTGCCACGACCACGTGGCGCCCGCCTCGTGGCCGGAGGCCATCCGGCGCGACTGCTTGGCGGCGTACAGACGCGCGTCGGCGCGGTCGATCGCCTCCTCGAGCGACTCGCCGTCGGCGCACAGCACGGCGCCCGCGGTCCACGAGGCGGGATGCGCCCGCGCGAGGCGCTCGAGCAGCGCGTCGATCTGCTCCTCCTCGGCACCGGGGAGCATCAGCACGAACTCGTCGCCGCCGAACCGCGCCAGCAGGTCCTCGGGCCGCAGCGAAGCGGTCCAGACGTGGGCGAGCTCGGCCAGCAGGCGGTCGCCGGCCGCATGGCCGCCGTGGTCGTTGACCTGCTTGAAGTCATCGAGGTCGATGACCGCGACCGCGACCGACTCGGCACGGCGCTTGGCCATCCCGCGCCCGCGCGCGGCGGCGAGCGCGAACCCGGTGCGGTTGAGCAGCCCGGTGAGGCCGTCGACGTGCGCCGCGGCCCGCAGGCGCGTGTTGAGCGCGATCAGGATCGTGACGCCCACCCAGATCATCGTGGACACGGCGATCCAGACCGACGCGTCGGCCGGCGCGCGCGCCGCGATCAGGCTCAGGCCCAGGGCCGCGATCATGCACGCCGCGTAGATCCGCGCGACGCGCGGGCTGAAGAAGAACGCGACATAGACCGCCGTCCAGGCGTAGCCGACGGCGGCGAGCATGAGGCCTCGCTCGCTCGCGGCGGTCGCCACCAGGACGCTGCGGAGCAGCGTGAGCAGGACGATCGCGACGTGCAGGCGGACCGGGGTGATCCAGCCGCCCGCGTACGCGAGCGTGGCGGCGATCGCCAGGCCGGCGACGCCGGTGGAGGCCAGGACGGCTCGCGGCGCGTCAGGCGCCCACGGGAACGCGACGAGCACGCAGCACGCCGCGCCCATGAAGAGCGCCATGACCGCGGCGATCGCGACCTCTGGCGTGCCGTCGCGAGCGAAGCGCGGGAGGTTCATCAGCCCGGTACTCGGCTGGCGGGTCCCGCAGCTTTAGCCCTGTGTTCAGGTAATCGCTAACATAAAGTAAGCGATGGGAAGGGTCTGGGTCCTCGACACGGCGACCAAGGGCACCGGCGCCGAGATGGTGCCGCTCGACAGCGTGCTCGCCAAGCCGGCGCCGAGCGCCGAACCGCTCTTCGTTCCGCCTCCGCGCGCCCCGCGCGAGCCCACGCCGCCGGAGCCGCGCGCGCCGCTGCGGTTCAGGATCGTCGACGTCGTGAGCCGCGCCGTGCTGGCCGAGGACGCGGGGACGCGCGAGGCGCTGGACGTGCTCAGCGGCGTCCGCAGCGTCGTCGACGTGCAGGTCTCCCTGTGGCAGCCGCAGGCGCAGAAGTGGCGACGGCTGACGCTCGCGGAGCAGCGCACGCTGTGGGATCGCCGGACGGCCTGATCACCAGACGCCGGGGATGAGGCGCTTGGTCCGCGCCTGGTAGGCGCGGTAGCGGTCGCCGAGCACGAGCGTCAGCTCGGCCTCCTCGACGTGGATGCGCCACAGCAGCGCCGGCGGCGGCAGCACGGCGCAGACCGCCAGCGCGAGCCAGTTGCCGCTGGCCAGGCCGCACCCGAGCACGATCAGCAGCAGCCCGCTGTAGGACGGATGGCGGACCCACCGGTACGGGCCGCTGGTGACGACGGGCTGGGCGGCGTCGACCTCGACGGTCGTGCGGAACGCGCGGCCGAGCGCCGCCACCGCCCACACGCGCAGCGCGAGCCCGGCCCAGAGCACGACCAATCCGCCGATCCGCGGCCCCGTCGAGTGCGAGGCGATCACGGCCGCCGGCACGACGGAGAGCCCGAGCGTGACGCCGATCAGCACGCGCGTGCCGCGGTCGCGCGCCTCGCCGCCCCTGCCCTGGAGACGCTCGCGCACGCGCAGGGTGAGCTCGAACGCGGCCCAGATGCCGAGCGTCAGCTGCAGCGCCACGGTCGCGCCTAGAGCTGGATCAGCTGGACCACGTTGCCCTCGGGGTCGACGCAGTCGCAATAGGTCGCGCCGGAGAACTCCCACGCGTCGTCGAGCCGGCCGCCGAGGCCGGCGACGATCGGCTCCAGCGCCTCGATGCTCCCGACCGCGAACCCGAGCTTGACCGGCGTGTTCGCGCGCCGGGCCGCCGGAGTCGCCGCGGGCACCGCCTCGGCCGACCGGACCAGCATGAGCCGCCACGCAGCGGACTCCAGGCCGCAATAGCCGTCCTCGGCCTCGGCCGCGGTCAGACCGAAGCACCGCTCGTAGAAGCCGCGCATGCGTTCGAGGTCCCCGACGTAGACCACCGCCTGCGCGCGTACGCGTTGCGTCATCCCAGCAGTGTCCCAGGGGTCGATGAAGTCAACGTTCAGGGCGGCCCGCCGATTGTCACGCGCCCCCGCCGGACCCTAAGGTCGCGAGCGTGATCCGCCGCCTCCTGATCCTCGTGGCCGTGCTCGCCCTCGCCGGTCTCGCCGTCGCGCCCGCCGGCCATGCCGCCACCGCCCGCGACTGCGGGTTGACCGCGCGCGTCGACGGCGTCAAGTACCAGGTCAGCGAGGTGCGCGGCGCCGACAGCTGCGCGACGGTCAAACGCGTCGTCACGAAGTTCCTGCGCGCGGGAACTGTCGCGCCGCCGTGGACGTGCTTCCGCGGGCACGGCACGTCGCCGTACGCGGCCTCGTGCGCGCGCGGCAAGCGCGTGCTCGTGCGCGTCTACGCCCCGACCTGATTCAGCGCCAGGCTCGCGATCCCGGCGAGCGCCGCCAGGTAGCCGCGGTCGTCGGCGGTGAGCGCGTCCTCGCGCGCGAAGCCGGCGCCGAGCACGCCCGCGCCGACCGGCAGCAGGGCGACGGTGCCGGCGTCGAGGCGCGCGCCGAAGCGCTCGCGCACGCCCGCGGGGGTGACGAGGAACTCGGACTCGCCGGGCGCGAGCGGCGTCAGTCCCGCGATCGCGCCGGGGTCGACGCCGGCCGCCGCCGCGCCGCCCGGCACGAGCAGCCAGACGGCGGTGGCGTCCATGCCGTCGAGCACCGGCAGCAGGCGGTCGAACACCGCTCGCGCGGTGACGGCCGGCGCCAGCGCGCGGCTGAGCTCCGCCAGCGTCCGGACGCGGCTCTGCTGGCGGACCGCCTGCCGCGTCGCGGCGAGCAGCTGCAGCTCGGCGACGGCGCTGGCGCCGAGGTCCGACAGCGTCGCGAGGTCGTCCTCGCTCCACTCGTGCGGCTCGCGGTCGATCGCGCACAGCGTTCCGACCGGCTCGCCGTTCGCGACGCGAAGCGGCACGCCGGCGTAGGCGACCACGCCGAGCTGCTCGACGACCGGATTGGCGGCCAGGGTCGGGTTCTCGCGCGCGTCGGCGAACGCGAACGCATCCTCGGAGCCGAGCGCGAACGGGCAGAAGCCGTGCGTCAGCGGCATCTCCTTCACCGAGGTCCACTCCGGGTCGGGCGCGACGCAGCCGACGAACGTCTGCCGGTCGGAGCCGACGAGGTTGACGAGCACGATCGGCGTCTTCAGCACCCGGCAGGCGATGCCGGCGATCCGATCCAGCGCCAGCGCCGAGGACTGGGCGTTGGCTTCCAGGGCGGCCAGCGCGCGCAGCCGGCTCGGCCGGTGCACCACCTCCGGCAGCCCCGCGTCCACCCCCTGCTGCGTCCGAACTTCAGACACGCCCCCAGCGTAGCGCCCGTCAGCGCACCTGTTCGGTCGGCCGCACCAGGATCTCGTTGATCGCCACGTGCCGCGGCCGCGTGACGATGTAGACGATGGCGTTGGCGATGTCCTCGGCCTTGAGCTTCTGCTCGACGCCGGCCGTCAGCTGGTTGCGGACCTCCTCGCGCACATGGGTGACGAGCTCGCTCTCGGTCGCGCCCGGCTCGATCAGCGACGAGCGCACGTAGCGGCTCGTGATCTCCTGTCGCAGCGCCTCGCTGAAGACGCCCACGCCGTGCTTGGTCAGCTGGTAGACGCCGCCGCCGGCGCCGACGCGGCGGCCCGCGACCGAGCTGACGTTGACGAGGTCCGCGACGCGCCGCGGCTCGCTCTCGGCGGCGCGCAGCAGGTGCGGGATCGCGGCGTGGGCGACGTAGAGCAGACCCTGCACGTTGAGCGCGATCATCCGGTCCCACTCCTCGACCGGGGCGTCGACGAGCGGGCCGAGCAGCATCACGCCGGCGTTGTTGATCACGATGTCGAGCCGGCCGAGCTCGCTCGCGCTGCGCTCGACGGCCGCGATCGCCTGCTCGCGGTCGGTGATGTCGGCCTCGATCGCGAGCCCGCCGATCTCGCCGGCGAGCGCGTCGAGCCGGTCCTTGCGACGCGCGGCGACGGCGACGGTCGCCCCTTGCGCGGCGAGCGCGCGGGCTGTGGCCTCTCCGATGCCGCTGCTCGCTCCGGTGACGAGCGCGACCGTGTCCTGCAGTGGCGTGGTCATGCTGGAGGTCTACCCCTTGAGCACGCGCGGCAGGTCCTGGCGGCGCGTGACGCCGAGCTTGCGGTAGACGCTCTGCAGGTGGTTGTCGACGGTGCGCACGGAGACGACCAGCGTGCCCGCGATCTCGCGGCTGCTCGAGCCGGCGGCCGCCAGCAGCGCGATCTCGCGCTCGCGCGGCGTCA
Source organism: uncultured Solirubrobacteraceae bacterium (assembly GCA_963736505.1). Lineage (GTDB taxonomy): Bacteria > Actinomycetota > Thermoleophilia > Solirubrobacterales > Solirubrobacteraceae > Solirubrobacter. The sequence goes on along the minus strand of CAVTOZ010000005.1, from coordinate 601,302 downwards.
GGTCGACGGCGTCCGGCGCCGCGAGCAGCGTCGGCGGGCGCGCGCCTTCGCACCGCGTCAGCCACACGCCCGCGCGCGCGGCCGCGGCACGGGCGCTGGCCTGGCGGCCGGCATCGCGGTGGGCGGCGGCCGCGGCGTCGGCCGCCTCGGCGGCCACGAGCAGCGCGTCGCGCTCCGCGTAGCGCTCGGCCACCGCGAGCAGCGCGGCGCCGTCGCCGGCGACGAGCGCGGCGGCATGCGCGGCCGCGTCCGCGGCGAAGGGACCGTCGACGCGCGGCGCGAGCCTGGCGAGCTCGGGCGCGGCGGCGGCCGCGTCGCCCAGACGGCAGAGCTGGTGCAGGGCACGCACCGCGTAGGCGTCCTCGCCGCGCTCGCGCGCGAGCCCGGCCGCCTCCAGCGCGAGCGCGCGCGCATGTGAGAGCTCCCCGCTCGCGGCCGCGCTCCACGCGCGCGCCAGCTGCAGCTCGATCGCGAAGCCCTTGTGCCCGAGCGGCGTCGCGTCCAGCTCGGCGACGGCGGCGCGGGCGGCCTCCGGCTCGCCGGCCTGCGCCGCCGCCTGGCCGACGCCGGCGAGCGCGAACGGCAGCATCCCCACGGCGTCGCCGTCGCGCAGCAGCGCGGCGCTCTCGCGGCAGAAGCGCAGTGCCGTCCGGACGCGGCCGCGCGCGAGCCAGGTCAGGCCGAGCGCGTTCGCCTCGACCGCGATCGCCGGCGCGGACCGCCGCGCCAGCAGCAGCGCGTACGTGCGCTCCGACAGCGCCGTCGCCTCGACGAGGCGGCCGGAGAGCCGCAGCGCCATCGCGCGCATGCCGAGCAGCACGGGCTCGGCGTGCGGCAGTTCGTTCGCGCGCCGGCGCGCGGCCGGGAGCGCCGACTCGGCCAGCGCGACCGCCTCGTCGGCGCGGCCGCTCGAGAACAGCGCCTCGACCGCGCCGAGCGCGGCGGTCGTCCGCGCCCGCTCGCCGGCCGCGCCGTCGCGCAGCAGCGGCCCGGCCGCCTCCAGCGCCGCCCGCGGGCGGCCGTGCGCGGCCGTCAGCCGCACGCGCTGCGCCGTCAGCTCGTCGCGCAGGGCGGCGTCGCCGACCGCTCGCTCGGCGCTGCGCAGGACGGCGTCGGCGTCGTCGGCGCGGTCCAGCGCCCAGAACAGGTTGCGCGCCCGCCACCAGGGCGACGTCCGCCCGCTCGCGGTCGTCATGCGCCCGCGCCGCCAGCTCGGCCAGCAGCGCGTCGGACTCGGCGCCACGCGCCGCGCCGGCGAGCGCGCGCCCGAGCGCCAGCTCGGCGCCGAAGCCGGCGCCCGCCTGCACCGCCGCGCGTCAGCTCCCACATGGCGTTGGCGGTCGGCCCGTCCACCGGGCCGCCCAGCCCGGCGGCGAGCAGGCCCTCGGCCTCGTCGCGCGACAACGCTCCCAGATCGAGGACCGCGCACAGCTCGTCCTTCCACAGCGCCCGCAGCGCGTCCGGCACCGGCTCGCCGCGCCGCACCGTCACGACGGCGAAGATCTCGCCCGCGGCGACGAGCTGATGCACGAGCACCGCCGACGCGTCGTCGAGCAGCTGCCCGTCGTCGACGCACAGGACCAGGCGGCTGCCGGCGGCGCGCTCGGCCAGCGCGTGGCGCGCGGCGGCCAGCAGCTCCACGCCGGCGGGGAGCCCGGCGGGCAGCAGCGGCGCGAACGCGCCGAGCGGGATCGACGCCGCCGAGCGGGTGGCCCGCACCCACGCCACCGTGTCGCCGTGCTCCTGCGCGAGCCGCGAGGCCTCGCCCGCCAGGCACGTCTTGCCGACGCCCGCCGCGCCGGCGACGACGACGCCGCCGGAGCCCTCCGACAGCGCCTCCGCCACGAACCGGAGCTCAGCCTCGCGCCCTGCGAGCGGCCGGCGCATGAGCGGAGTGTGATCGATTGAGTAGCCGTTGCTCAGGCGGACGCGGCTCGCCGGGCGCACTCTGGCGTCCATGCACTTCGCCACCGACGACATCGAAGACGTGCCCGTGCTCGTGGTCGGCGCCGGCCCGGCCGGACTCGCCGCGGCGGTCGAGCTGGCGCGCCACGGGATCGCGCCCCTGCTGGTCGAGCGCCGCACGGTCCTCTCCTCGCATCCGCGCGCCACCGTGCTCAGCCTGCGCTCGATGGAGCTGATGCGGACCTGGGGGCTCGAGCGGGCGGTGCGCGAGCACAGCGTCGACGTCGACCCGCGGATGCTGCTCGCCGAGACGCTGGCCGGCGCCGCGGACGGGTCGGCGCTCCAGGTCGGCTATCCGAGCCGGGAGCAGAGCCGGGTGCTGAGCCCGGTCGAGCCGGCGTGCGTCGCGCAGGACGACGTCGAGCCGCTGCTGCTCGCGCACCTGCGCGGGCAGCGCGTCGAGCTCGGCACCGAGGTCACCGGCGTCCGGGCCGGGACGGACGGGGCGCTCGCCACGCTGCGCGACGTCCGCACGGGCGCCGAGCGCGCCGTCCATGCCCGCTACGTGGTCGCCGCCGACGGCGCGCGCAGCGCGGTCCGCGACGCGCTCGGCATCGCGCTGCGCGGCGACGACGGCGTGATGGCGGGCTTCACGACGGTGTTCCGCGCGCCGCTGTGGGACGTCGTCGGCCCGCACCGGCATCTGATCTACTCGATGACGCGCCCGGAGGCGGCCGTCTCGTTCCTGCCCGCCGGCCGCTCGGACCGCTGGCTGCTCGGGCTCTCGACCGGCGACGCGGAGACGCCCGCCGCGCGCCGCGCCGGGGAGCTTGTCCGTCTCGGCGCCGGCGTGCCCGGGCTGCCGGTGCGGATCGAGCAGTCGCGCGGCTTCTCCTCCGCGGCGCAGCTGGCGGAGACCTTCCGCGCCGGCCCGGTCCTCCTCGCGGGCGACGCCGCGCACCGCGTGACGCCGCGCGGCGGGACCGGCCTGAACCTCGCTCTGCACGACGGGTTCGACCTCGGCTGGAAGCTCGCGTGGGTGCTGCGCGGGTGGGCGAGGCCGGCGCTGCTGGACAGCTACGAGGCCGAGCGCCGGCCCGTCGCCGAGCACACCGCCGCGCGCTCGGCCGATCCGCGCGGCTCGCTCCGCACGACCGAGCAGGCGATCCACGCGGACCTCGGCGGCCGGATCCCGCACGTCTGGACGGGGGAGCGGTCGACGCTGGACCTGCTCGGCACGGGGTTCACGCTGCTGGCCGGCCCCGCCTGGAACGCGGCGGCGGCCTCGGTGGCGACCCGCGTGCCGGTCGCGGTCGAGCGTCTCGACCCGGTCGCGGCGCGCGCGGTCGGCGCGGGAGACGACGCGGCGGTGCTCGTCCGGCCGGACGGCAGGCCGGCCGGCGTGCTGCCGGCCGGCACGGAGCTGCGGGAGGCGGTGGCCGCCTACTAGTAGCCGCCGCCGAGCCGCTTGCCCGACGACGCGACCGCGTACCACTTGGCGCCGAAGGCGCTGACGCCCTGGCCCTTGGTGTCGCCCGGCTTCGTGTCCTGCACGAAGTGGTACAGCGGGTGGCCCTTGTAGGTCACCTGCGTGGTCCCGTCGGCGCGCTTGAGCGTCCCGAGCAGCGCCTTGCGCGCGCCGCCGGAGGCCTTCGCCTTGCCGGTCGTCAGCAGCGGCGGCCAGTTGTCCGCGCAGGCGCCGGCGCAGCGGCTCTTGCCGTTGGAGTCCTTCTGGAACAGGTAGAGGGTGCGGCCCTTGCCGTCCACGAGGAACGTGCCGAGCTTCCCGTGCCGGGTCTTCAGCGCCGCGGCGCTGCCCGCGGCGTGCCCGGTCGAGGTGACGACGAGGCCGACCATGGCGACGAGGGCGGCGGTGATCAAAAGGCGGCGCATCCGGTACCTCCGGGGGGAGCTCGAGGGCAAGCCCTCGACGCTACGGCCCCCGCGCGCGGGCGACAATCGGTCGGCGCCCCTGAACTTTGTTGGACGCCGGCCGCGAAGGGGCGATGATGGCGCGATGACCCGCCTGCCTCTCACGGGCGGCTGCAACTGCGGCGCCGTGCGGTTCGAGGTGTCCGCGCCGCTCGTGGCCGCGAGCTACTGCCACTGCCGCCGCTGCCAGCGCCGCAGCGGCGCCGCCGCGTCGCCGAACGCGCATCCCGCCGCGGGCGCGTTCAGGGTCGTCGCGGGCCACGACCGGCTGCGGATGTGGCAGCCGGAGGGCGGCGGCGAGAAGTGGTTCTGCGGGGATTGCGGCTCGTCGCTGTTCGGGCGCAACCCGAGCCACGCCGATCCGATCGGGATCCGCATGGGCGCGTTCGACTCCGACCCCGGGATCCGCCCGAGCGTGCGTCAGTTCGTCAGCTCGGCGGCGCCGTGGGAGGCGATCCCGGACGACGGGCTGCCGCGGCATCCGCAGAGCCGGCACGCGCGCGCAACTTAAGGGCGTCTCCCCGATTGCCGCGGCCGAGCGCGGGGCGGGATGCTCGCGCCGTGCGGATCGTCCTGCTCGCCCTCCTGCTGCTGGTGCCGTGCGCGACCGCGCAGGCGGCCGGCGAGGTGTACACGGTGGCGGGCACCGGCACGGCGGCGCGCGTCCTCGACGGCGACCCCGCCACCCGCGCCGGCCTGCTCCAGGGCGCGACGGTCGCCCCGCTGCCCGGAGGCGGCTTCCTCGTCGGCTCCGGCCCGTCGATCCTGCGCGTCGATCCGCAGGGCGTGATCCGCAAGGTCGCGGGGTCGATCCAGTCCGGCTTCAGCGGCGACGGCGGCCCGGCGCTGCGCGCCGAGCTCACGGCCGGCGAGCTCGCGCCGCTGCCCGGCGGCGGCTTCCTCTTCGTCGACCCCTTCGCCGACCGCGTCCGGATGGTCGACCCGAACGGCGTCATCACGACGGTCGCGGGCGGCGGGACGAGTCGCGCCGACGGCGTACCGGCGACGCAGGCGCGGCTCACGAATCCCAACGACGTCGCCGCCGCGCCCGGCGGCGGCTTCGTGGTCGCGCTCGAAGGCAAGCTCGTGCGGCGCGTCGGTCCGGATGGGCGGATCGCGACGATCGCCGGCGACGGGACCGAGGCGTTGGATCCGGTCGACCTGCACGGGCAGCCCGCGACCTCGGTCGGGCTCAGCGTCTCCGGGATCGACGTCGCCGCCGACGGCGGCGTCCTGATCGCCGAAGGCTTCCTCTCGCGGATCGATCGCGTGGCGCCGGACGGCACGATCGCCGAGGTGCTCCGCAGCCACGATCCCGGCAGCGTCGCCGCCGAGCCCGGCGGCGGGCTGCTCTTCACCGACGGCGGCCGCGTGTTGCGTCGCGCCGCCGACGGGACGCAGACGGCGATCGCCGGCGGCGGCCCGTTCACGGCGACCGCGCCGCGCGGGCTCGAGCAGCGCCTGACCGGCGCGCCCGCGTCGGGTCTCGACACCGAGCAACTCGGCGACGTCGCGCCGACGGCGGACGGCGGCGTGCTGTTCGCCACCGCCGAGGGGGACGTCGCCGACGACGACGACGGCGCGCTCGTGCGCTACATCGCTCCGCCGGCGCCGGGCATGATGGCGGCCGCGGTGCTGCGCGACCGCGACCGCGTCTTCGCGCCCGGCCGCGCGGGCGCCGTCAGCGTGGCGCTGACGCTGCCGGCCACGGTCACGCTCACGGTCGCCGGCCACACGACGACGCAGGCGCTCGGCGCCGGCGTCTCGCGGCTGCCGCTGCCGCCGCTGCGGGCCCGGCCGCACATGGTCTCGATCGTCGCCGTCGACGGCTTCGGCCGGCGCGCGTTCGACCGCGCGCGCGTCTTCCCGTCGCCGTGGCTGCCGGAGGAGACGGCGGCGCTGGTCGCCGTCGGCGTCAAGGCCAGGGTGCTGCCGGGCGAGGGCACCACCCTGCTCAGGTGCACGCGCGCCGGCGCGGTGCGCGTCGACTGCGACCTCGTCCAGGGCGAGGGCGGCGACCACTGCGGCACGGCCACGATCTCGTTCGTGCACGGGCGGCTGCGCTGGGGAGCGAAGCGCTGCCTCGACGCCGTCAAGGTGCGCGTGCGCCTCGCCCCGCGCGTGCTGCGGCGGCGCGACTGGACCTGCGGGCTCGGCGACCGCCGCTGCCCGCCGCGGCTGTTCGGACGGCTCGCCGAAGCCGCGCTCGTGCCGTCGGCGTAGTCGCGGGACTAGCGTTCCGTGACATGGACCGGTTCAACGACCTCGACATCCCCGAGTCGCTCGCCGACGCGCTGGTGCCGTCGACCCTCGCGCTCGTCGTCTACGACATGCAGGTCGGGATCCTGCGGCAGATCGCGGACGGCGACCGCGTACTGGCGAACGTCCTGCGGGTGCTCGAAGCCGCCCGGGCGCGGCGCGTGCGGACCGTGTTCATGCGCCACTACTCGATGCCGACCGAGCTGGAGGGCGTGTTCCAGCTGCGCCAGGCCAAGGCCTGGCAGCGCAAGGCGCACGCGTCCGAGACGCGCCCGCTGATCCCGCACGGCTCGCCCGGGTTCGAGCTGGTGCCCGAGCTCGCGCCGCGCGCGAGCGAGGCCGTGCTCGACAAGATCACGATGTCGGCGTTCGCGGGGACGCCGCTGGACATCGTGCTGCGCGACTGCGGCGTGCGCGCGTACCTGATCGCCGGCGTCGCGCTCGAGGTCGGGATCGAGCCGACCGTGCGCCACTCGGCGGACCTCGGCTACGTCCCGGTCGTCGTCCGCGACGCCTGCGGCTGCGGCGACGCCGCCGCGGGCGAGCGCGCGCTCGAGTCGCTCGCGTTCGCCGGCGACGCGATCGTGGCCGACACCGACGCGGTCGTCGGGGCGTTGTCAGCTCCCGTCGTCAAGTAGTTCTCGCCGAGTTCGGGTAGGGCGACCGCAACCAGAGCGAAAGGAGCCCACCATGGGCGATGGCAAGCTGGACGATCTCAAGGGCCGCACGAAGGAAGCCGCGGGCGACCTCACCGACGACGACAGCCTCAAGCGCGAGGGCAAGGTCGACCGCGCCAGCGGCGCGGTGAAGGACAAGGTCGGCGACGCGAGCGACAAGCTCAAGGACGCCGTCGGCAAGGACTAGAGGTCCTCCGGGAGCCGCTTGAGCCGCTCGAGCTGCTCCCAGTGACGGGCGATGCGCCGCTTGCCGAGCGCCGTGAGGGAGACCTTGGTGTTCGGCTTGCGGCCCACGAAGCGCTTGGCGATCACGACCAGGCCGGCGTCCTCGAGCTTCGTGAGGTGGCTGGACAGGTTGCCGTTGGTCAACCCGATGGTCCGCTGCAGGAAGACGAAGTCGGCGTCGCTGACCGACGACAACACGGTCAGGATCGCCAGCCGGCCCGGCTCGTGGACGAGCCGGTCGAGGACGAGCTCGCCGTCAGCCTCCGGCATGGCTGATCGCCCGATGGTCGAAGACGCCGTCGACGATGATCGCCACCCCGGCGAGGATGAGCCCGACGTTGCTCGGGTCGCCGCCGGTCCAGACCGGCAGCAGGCTCACGACGAGCAGTGAGCCCCAGATCGCCACATGGTGCACGCGCAGCCGCACGACGGCGGCGTAGTAGACGAGCATCAGCAGCGCGAACGTGGCCGGGATCGGGTTGACCGGGAGATCGAGCGACCAGCTCGCGCGGCTGCGCAGCAGCAGCGAGCCGCCGAGCATCACCGCGATCCCCGCCACGGACGCGGCGCCCGCCTTCAGCTGCCGCCCCGGCAACGGCGTCACGCGCCCATAGCGCACGTTGTAGAAGCGCCAGATCAGCGCCGCGCCGGCGCCGAGCACGAGCGCGGCCGCGACGAACACCCAGTCGTGGCGCAGCGGGCCCCAGTGCCAGTTGCCCAGCGCGGACAGGAACAACAGCAGCCCCGCGGGGATGAGCAGCAGCCCGCGCATATAGGGGTACTCGGCCGCGGCCGCCTGCAGTCGTCTCGGGTCCATGCGCCGCTCCATCCACGAACTTGTTTGCACTGCAAACCATACTCGCACCCGCGGTCTCATGCAAGAGGTCTCGTGCCTGACAGCTTCGCCTGCCGCCGTCGCGCCACCGGGTAGCCGACTCGTAGACGAGCGAAGGGAGCCACATGTCCGATAACAGAGGCGTCGCCTACGTCGGCGCCGGCAAGGTCGAGGTACAGAACATCGACTTCCCGACCTTCGAGCTCCAGGACGGCCCCGGGGTCAATCCCGACAACGTCGGGCGCAAGCTGCCCCACGCGGCGATCCTGAAGGTCGTGTCGACCAACATCTGCGGGTCCGACCAGCACATGGTGCGCGGGCGCACGACGGCGCCCGAGGGATTGATCCTCGGCCACGAGATCACCGGCGAGGTGATCGAGACCGGCCCCGGCGTCGAGTTCATCAAGAAGGGCGATCTCGTCTCGGTGCCCTTCAACATCGCGTGCGGCCGCTGCCGCAACTGCAAGGAGGGCCACACCGGCGTCTGCGAGAACGTCAACCCCGACCGGCCGGGCTCGGCGTACGGCTACGTCGACATGGGCGGCTGGGTCGGCGGCCAGGCCGAGTACGCGCTCGTGCCGTACGCGGACTGGAACCTCCTGAAGTTCCCCGACAAGGAACTGGCGATGGAGAAGATCCTCGACCTGACGATGCTGTCGGACATCTTCCCGACCGGCTTCCACGGCGCCTACACCGCGGGCGTCAAGGCGGGCTCGACGGTGTACGTCGCGGGCGCGGGCCCGGTCGGCCTCGCGGCCGCCTACTCCGCGCTGCTGCTCGGCGCCGCGGTCGTGTTCGTGGGCGACCTGATCCCTGAGCGGCTCGCCCAGGCCAAGAGCTTCGGCTGCGAGCCGATCGACGTCTCCAAGGGCGACCCGAAGGACCAGATCCAGGAGGTCCTCGGCGTGCCCGAGGTCGACGCCGCCGTCGACGCCGTCGGCTTCGAGGCGCGCGGCCACGGCTCGCACTCGGGCGAGGAGGCGCCGGCGACGGTGCTCAACTCGATCATGGACATCACCCGCGCCGCCGGCCAGCTGGGCATCCCGGGCCTGTACGTGACGGGCGACCCGGGCGCGGCCGACGACGCCGCCAAGGAGGGCTCGCTCTCGATCCGGATCGGGCTCGGCTGGGCCAAGTCGCACTCCTTCACCACGGGCCAGTGCCCCGTCATGCGCTACCACCGCGGCCTGATGCAGATGATCCTGCACGACCGCGCGCACATCGCCGACGCGGTCAACGCCACGGTGATCACGCTCGACGAGGCCCCGCAGGGCTACAAGGACTTCGACTCAGGCGTCGCCAGGAAGTTCGTGCTCAACCCGCACGGCGACATCAAGGCCGCGGCCTGAGGCTGCCGATGCCCAGCGACCCGTCGCCGTCCTCCGCGGCGGCGGGCGCCGGCGCGGGCGGCGGGTCGTCGAGGAAGTCGGCGGTCGGCACGTAGAACAGCGTGCCGGTGACGGCGGTCGAGAAGTCGAGGATCCGGTCGGTGGTGCCGGGCGGCTTGCCGATGAACATGTTCGTCAGCATCTCCTCGATCACCGCCGGGTCCGCGGCATAGCCGATGAAGTAGGTGCCGAACTCGCCCGCGCCGACGCGGCCGAACGGCATGTTGAAGCGCATGATCTGGCGCTCCTCGCCGTCCTCGCCCACGATCGTGTTGAGCGCGACGTGCGAGTCGGGCGCCTTGTCGGCCAGCTCGAGGTCGGAGAGCTTCTCGCGCCCGATCGCCTGCTCCTGCGCCTCGATCGGGAGCGCGTCCCACGCGTGCAGGTCGTGCAGGTACTTCTGCACGAGCGCGTAGCTGCCGCCGGCGAACGCCGGGTCCTCGTCGCCGACGGTCACCGCGGCCGACGCGTCGTCGCCGCCGGGGTTCTCGGTGCCGTCGACGAACCCGAGCAGGTCGCGCAGGTCGAAGGAGCGGAACCCGTGCACCTCGTCGGCGACGCGGGCGAGCCCGGCGAGGCGGTCCGTCAGGCGCTGGGCGAGCTCGAAGCAGAGGTCGAAGCGGTGCGCGCGGATGTGGAACAGCAGGTCCCCGGGCGTCGCGACCGCGGTGTGGCGCCCGCCGGCCAGCTCGCGGAACGGGTGCAGCCCGGCGGGGCGCGGGTCGCCGAAGAGCCGGTCCCACAGGTCCGAGCCGATGCCTGTCACGCACTCCAGCGCGCCCTCCGGGATGCGGAAGCCGACCGAGCGCTTGAGCCCGCTGACGTCGGCCAGCAGGTCGCGGACGCCGTCCTCGGCGCCCGGCTCGACGGTCAGCACGAGGAAGATCGCCGCCTCGGTGATCGGCGTGAGAACCGCCTGCTCCACGCCGCGCAGCCTAGTCAAGCGCGCCGCGTGAGCGCGACCAGGTAGCGGCACGGCCGGCGCGTCGGGTTGATGAACGCGCACGCCGACGGCGGGCCGAGCTGGAGGCAGTCGCCCGCGTCGAGCTCGTGCTCGACGTCGCCCTCGCGGAAGCGCAGGTGCCCGTCGAGCACCCAGATCTGCTGGTGGATGAACGCGTAGGTCTCGGCCGGGATCTCGACCTCCGCCCCGGCGGGGAGCTCGACCTCGACGAGCTCGAGCGGGCCGCCGCTGGCGGGCGACACCGCGCGCCGGGTGTAGCCGCTCTCGGGATCGGTCCACGTCGGCTGGTCGGCGGCGCGCGCGAGCCGGCGATCCGCGTGCTCGGCGCGCGCGATCAGCTCCGAGAGCGTGAGCCCGAGCGCGGCCGACAGGCGCCCGAGCAGGGCCGCCGTCGGCTGCGCCTCCGCCCGCTCGACCTTCGCGATCATCGCGCGCGAGACGCCCGAGCGCTCCGCCAGCGCGCTCGCCGACATGCCCTGGGCGAGCCGGGCGGCGTGGACGGCGCCGGCGAGCGACGTGGTAAGAGAGTCCATCATGATGGCGAGAATCGCTACTATAGTGGCATGCTCGTACGTTGCGGATCGGAACGCGACGCCGAGGCCTGCGCGGCGATCTACGCGCCGTACGTGACCGGCACCGCGATCAGCTTCGAGACCGTGCCGCCGGCGCCGGCCGAGATGGCGGAGCGGATCGCGACCGCGTCGCGCACGCACGCCTGGCTCGTGCTGGAGGACGCCGGGCGCGTCGTCGGCTACGCGTACGGCGGCAGGTTCGCGCCGCGCGCCGCCTACCGCTGGGCATGCGAGGTGAGCGTGTACCTCGAGCTCGGCCGCCGGCGCACCGGCGGCGGCCGCATGCTCTACGAGGCGCTGCTCGTCCGCCTGGCCGAGCGCGGCTACCGGATGGCGATCGCCGGCATGACGCTGCCCAACGACGCGAGCGAGGGGCTGCACCGCGCGATGGGCTTCGAGCCGGTCGGCACGTACCGCCGGATCGGGTTCAAGGACGGCGCCTGGCACGACGTCGCATGGACGCAGCGCGTCCTGATCGCGGGCGACGAGCCGCCCGCCGAGCCGGTCTAGCGGCTCACCCTCCATCCGCCCGGACCCGCCAGCGAATCGGCGGCCGCGGGTCCCCAGCTGCCGCGCGCGTACGGCAGCGGCTCCGGCGGGTCGGTGAGCAGGGGCGCCGCGCGCTCCCACAGCGTCTCGACCTCGTCGGCGCGCGTGAACAGCAGGTGGTCGCCGTGCATCACGTCCAGCAGCAGCCGCTCGTAGGCCTCCAGCCCGTGCCCGCCGACCGCGCGCTCGACGTCGAGCTCGAGCGCGGCGCGCGTGGCGACGAGCTCCGGGCCCGGCCGCTTGACGCGCAGCTCGACGGCGATCCGGGGGTCGTCGGCGAGCTCGATCACGAGCTCGTCGGAACGCTCGACGCCCGGCACCAGCACCTTCGCCGGATCGCGCAGGACGAGCGTGACCACGCGCCGGTTCTCCGCCATCGCCTTGCCGGTGCGCAGCAGGAACGGGACGCCGCGCCAGCGGTCGTTGTCGAGCTCGACGCGCACGGCCGCGAACGTCTCGGTGCGCGAGTCGCGCGCCACGCCGTCCTCGCCGCGGTAGCCCTCGAACTGGCCGTACACGGCGTCGCCGGGCGCGAACGGGCGCAGGTCGGCGAACGCGGCCGCCTTCGCGTCGCGCAGCGCGGCCGCGTCGAGGCTCGCGGGCGTCTCCATCGCGACGAAGCCGAGGATCTGGCTGAGGTGCGTGATGACCATGTCGCGGAAGGCGCCGGTCTCCTCGTAGAACGCGCCGCGCCCTTCGAGCCCGAGGTCCTCCGGGATGTCGATCTGCACCGACGCGAGGTGCTCGCGGTTCCAGATCGGCTCGAACAGGCCGTTGGCGAAGCGCAGCGCGAGGATGTCCTGCGCCGATTCCTTGCCGAGGAAGTGGTCGATCCGGAAGATCGCGTCCTCGGGGAAGTGCTCGTGCAGCGCCGCGTTGAGCGCCTTGGCGGAGTCGACGTCGTGCCCGAACGGCTTCTCGAGCACGATCCGCGTGCGCTCGTTCGCGAGCCCGCTCGCGCCCAGCATGCCGACCATCGGCAGCATCGCCGACGGCGGCACCGACATGTACAGCAGCCTGCGCGCGTCCGGGCCGAGCGCGTCGTCCACGGCGCGCGCGAGCTCCGACCCGTCCTCGTCGGAGGAGGCCACGAACGAGATGCGCTCGATGAAGTCGTCCGCGTCCTCGCCGACCGCCTTGCGCACGATCCCCGCGAAGTCGTCCGGTGCGTGGCGCCCGGAGCCGACGATCCGGAACTCCTCCGGCATCCGCCCCGCCTTCCACAGACGGAACAGTCCGGGCCACAACTTGCGCCGCGCGAGGTCGCCGCGGGCACCGAACAGCACGATGACGTGGGGATCCATGGCCGTCACAGTCTGAACGGCGCCGGGCGGGGAAGCACCGCCGCGCCTTCGACGGTCCGCGCCCACTCGTAGGCGAGCGCCTTGCAGTGCGTCAGCCCGGCGCCCGCGTCGCGCAGGCGCGCAAGCCCGCGCGCGTGCATCTCGCCCGGCGAGAACGTGGCGTCCTCGGCGACGGTCACGCGCAGGCCCGCGTCGAGCAGCCCGACGGCGGACTGGTAAACGCAGACGTCGGTCTCGAACCCGGCCAGCACGGCGGTCGGGCGGCCGGTGGCGCGGACCGCCGCGAGGATATCCGGCGTGCCGGCCAGCCCGAACGTCGGCTTGAGGTGCGCGCGCACGTCGCCGAAGCGCGCGTCGGTCCGCCCGTTGCGATCCGGCTCCTCCTCGGTCACCACGATCGGTACCGCCAGCGCGCGCGCCAGCGCCGCCAGCCACGCGGCGCGCTCGAGCGCGGCGATCGCGGCCTCGCGGTCCGGGAGGTCGGCGGGATAGAAGCCCGGCTGGGCGTCGATCACGACCAGCAGGCAGTCCTCATGGGCGAGCAGCGGCATCAGCGGGTAGGACGATGGCATGACGAAGCCAAGCGAGCAGCGCGGAGGAACGACGCCCGGTCCCGACGAGGCGCGCGAGAAGGGCGACGACGATCCCGAGCTCGGCAGCGACGTGCTGGGGGAGACGACCGGCTCCGACACGCCGGCGACCTCCGAGGGCATCGACCTCAGTGCGGGCGATGCCGCCGACGCGACGACCGACGGCGGGCCCGACCGGCCCGAAGGCGCCGAGCCCGACCTGCGCGACGCCGCCGCGCTCAGTCGTCGCGCGGACCGCGGACGGTGATCGTCAGCAGGCCGCCGACGACGGGCTCCGTGCCCAGCGTGGCGAGCCTGCCGTGGAACGCGTGCGCGACCCGCTCGGCGTGCGACTTCGCCAGCTCGGCGCGCGGGCCGGCGAACAGCTCGTCGACGGTCTCGCGCCAGAGCACGAGCCAGCGCTCGAAGTGCGCGGCGCGCAGCCCGGCCTTGGCGTGCAGGACCGCGTGCGGCGCGAAGGCGCCGCCGCTGTAGGTCTGGGCGCCGAGCAGGATCGTCTCCCAGAACGACGCGATCCGCGGGACATGCGCCTCGAGGTCGAGCTTCGCGACGTCGACGAACAGCCACCCGATCAGCGGATCGACCATCGCGCGACCGTAGAAGGCGCGCACCAGTCGCTCGACGTCGGCTCGTGTCTCGATGTCCATCTGACTAGACACTATGGCGATGCGAACGTTGAAGACCGGGCTGACGATCGGCGAGTCGCCGCGCTGGCACGACGGGCGCCTGTGGGTCGCCGACTGGCTCGCCCAGAGGATCGTCACGCTCGACGGCGAGGTCGAGATCGCGGTCGGAGCGCTGCCGGTGTCCTTCGACTGGCTCCCCGACGGGCGGATGCTGATCGTCTCCGGGCGCGAGGGGCTGCTGCTGCGCCGCGAGCCCGACGGCACGCTCGCCACGCATGCCGACCTGACGGCGCTCGCCCCGCCGCCGTGGAACGACATCGCCGTCGACGGCCGCGGCAACGCCTACATCGGCTACACCGGCTTCGACTTCCCCGGCGGCGAGTTCGCGCCCGGCGGGATCGCGCTCGTCACGCCTGACGGCGGCGCGCGCCGCGTGGCCGAGGGGATCGCGTTCCCGAACGGGATCGCGATCCGCGGCGACACGCTGGTGATCGCCGAGTCCTATGGCCACAAGCTGACCGCGTACGACATCGCCGCCGACGGCGGCCTCTCGCCCGGCCGCGCCTGGGCCGAGATCGAGGGCTCGGCGCCCGACGGCATCTGCTTCGACGCCGAGGGCGCGGTCTGGTACGCCGACGTGCCGAACCAGCGCTGCGTGCGCGTGCGCGAGGGCGGCGAGATCCTGCAGACGATCGAGCTCGACCGCGGCGGCTTCGCGTGCATGCTCGGCGGCAGCACGCTCTACATCGCGGCCGCCGAGTGGCGTGGCACGGCGGCGATGGAGGGGAAGACCGGCGTCGTCTACGCGCAGGACGTCGCGGTCCCGCACGCCGGATACCCGTAGACAGCATGTTTGGAGAAGCCAGTGACCGCATCGTCGCGTACGTTGAGGCCCATGCTCGAAGGTGACACCCAGGCCGCCGTGACGGCGGAAGGACTCGTGAAGCACTACAAGGGCCGGTCGGGCGTGATCGAGGCGGTGCGCGGCGTCGACCTGAACATCCGCGGCGGGGAGGTGTTCGGCTTCCTCGGCCCCAACGGCGCCGGCAAGAGCACCACCGTGCGGATGCTCACGACGCTGCTGTCGATCACGTCCGGAACCGCCAGCGTCGCCGGAGTCGACGTCACGCACGAGCCGGACGCCGCGCGCCGGAAGATGGGCGTGGCGCTGCAGGAGGCCGGGCTCGACCCGCGCCAGACCGGGCGCGAGCTGCTGATCCTGCAGGGGCGCCTGTTCGGGATGTCCACGCACGAGTCGGCCGCCCGCGCGCTCGAGCTGCTCGCCCTGGTCGAGCTCGAGGACGCCGCCGACCGGCGGATCAAGGGCTACTCGGGCGGCATGAAGCGCCGCCTCGACCTCGCGTCGGCGCTCGTGCACGAGCCCGAGGTGCTGTTCCTCGACGAGCCGACGACCGGCCTGGATCCGGCGAGCCGGCTGACCGTGTGGGACGAGGTGCGGCGCATCAACCAGCGCGGCACGACCGTCTTCCTCACGACCCAGTACCTCGAGGAGGCCGACCAGCTGTGCGACCGGCTGGCGATCATCGACGGCGGGCTGATCGTGCGCGAGGGCACGCCGACGGAGCTGAAGGCCGAGCTGCGCGAGCGCGAGGGCCTGGCCGCCGAGCCGACGCTCGACGACGTCTTCCTCGACGCCACGGGGCGCACGCGCGGGCGCGTCGAGGGCGACGTGCAGGAGGTGTCGGCATGAGCTACGCATGGGCGCTCGGCCAGCGCGCGCTGCGCGAGGCGTGGCGCACGCCGGAGGCGCTGGTCCCGACGCTGTTCATCCCGCTGTTCTTCCTCGTCGTCAACGTCGGCCAGGCCGGGAAGATCTTCCCGTCGGCGTCGACGGAGTTCCTCAAGGGCCAGGGCTACGGCGCGTTCCAGCTGCCCAGCTCGCTGCTGCTCGCCGCGTCGTTCGGCACCGCCGCGCTGTTCCTCGTCGAGGACATCGAGGGCGGCTACTTCGACAAGCTGCGCGCGGCGCCCGTCCCGCGCACCGCGATCGTGCTCGGCCGGCTGCTGGCCGAGTTCGTCAAGGGGCTCCTGATCGCGGCCGCGATCGTCCTGCTCGGGCTGGTGTTCGGCATCACGATCGCCAGCGGCGTGCTCGGCTTCGTGCTGCTGGTCCTGCTGACGGCGTCGTGGGCGGTCGTCTACGTCGGCTTCATCCAGCTGATCGCGCTCAAGACGCGCAGCGCCGCCGCCACCAACTCCGGCGGGCTCGTGTTCTTCCCGTTGCTGTTCCTGACGCCGAACTTCGTGCCGCGCGACATGCTCACGCGCCCGATGGAGATCGCCGCGTCGCTGAACCCGGTCACCTACCTGATGGAGGCGCTGCGGTCGCTGATCCTCGACGACCTGGCGTGGACGCACATCCTGCGCGGCTTCGCCGTCGTCGCGGTGGCCGGCGCCCTGATGCTGGTGCTCAACGTGCGGATGATCAAGCACTACGACTAGCAGCGCTGAGGCGTACCTCCGGGCGGCAGGCAGAGCGTCTCCGCACGCGGCGTGTGGCCGCGGCGGATCGTGAACCGGACGACCTTGCCGACCGTGTTCGGCGCGCTGATCGCGACGTCGACGCGGGCGCCGGCGCGCAGCGGCGCTTGAACAGCTTCGTCAGCGTCGCGCGACCGGCAGCGTCGGCCGTGAACGTGCCCGGCTTCGGGCAGCGCCCGCCGCGGCACGTCACCGTGACCGTCGCGCCCGCCGGGGCGTCGGTCACGCGCAGGCGCGCGACGCGCGTGGAGCTGTGCGAGGCGACGAACGCGTAGCGCACGATCGCCGACAGCCGACAGCCGACAGCCGGCCGGCGGCGTCGGCGGCGTTGCGGACGTCGCCGCCCGTCTGCTGGCACACGATCCAGTTGCGGCCCTTGTGGAGGTAGCCGACGGTCGTGGTCCCGACGGCGACCAGCGAGCCGCCGTGCACCCCGTCGCCCGGGACGTACCAGCCGCATTCGTAGTGACCGCCGCCGATGTTCGTGCACGGGACCGGCGCGGGTGCCGCCTGCGCGGTCTCTGTCGCGGCGCATGCGAGCGCGACGGCGCCCGCGGCGATGAGTCGGACTAGTGCTCCGTGGACAGGCCCGAGGCCCATGTGCGCAGCGTGTGCGCGTGGGCCTCGGTGAGGCCGACGTCAGGCTCGGTCGGGACCAGCAGCGTGGATCCCGGCCGGGCCTCGGCCCATTCCTGGCAGGAGATGTCGAGGCCGTCGTCGATCCACGCCAGCGGTCGCGACCGGCCGGCGAACGCGTCGATGCCCTCGAGCTTCCAGTGCAGGCCCGGACCTGGGCGCCCCAGCGGCACGTAGGCCCAGCCGCGCGGGAGGTCCAGCAGCGCCGGCAGGTGCTCGTCCGCGCGCTCCTCCCAGCCCGTGCACCACACGCACTCGAAGTGCGCGACCAGACCGCGCAGCGCCGCGGCGGCGTCACGCGAGAGCAGATGCGGCACGCCGTCGACGAGCGCGCCCACGCGCGTGCCGTCGCCGGTGCCGTAGAGCGACAGCACGCCGTCGACGTCGATCAGCAGCAGGGGCCGGAGGTCCCACGGGTCCCGGGACCCAGAGGGGTCCGGCGGCTCTTGCTGGGCTTCCGCGCTCACGACAGGGTGATGCTCGCATGCGCGCGCTGCGAAGGAACGCGGGACAGACCGCTGCCGAGTATCTCGGCGTGCTGCTGCTCGTCAGCGTCCTCATCGCGGGCGTGGCGACATCCGACGTCGGGCGCGGCATCCGCCACCAGATGTCGCGCCTGGTCTGCGTCATCGCGGGCGGCACGTCGTGCGACGCCGAGGCGACGCGGCTCAACTCCGCCCAGGACCGCGCCGAGCGCAAGGCGGAGGAGGATCTCCACGGCGACCGGCGCGTCTACGACGCCGCCAACGGCGACGACCTGCCGGGGAAGGTCGTGCGTGTCAACGGCGACGGGCCGACCGGCGACAAGGAGACCGACGCCGTCCACGACAACTTCGGCGCGATCTACGACTACTTCATGAACAACTTCGGGCGCGACTCCTACGACGCCAACGGCGCGCCCCTGATCGCGACGATCAACTACCGCCAGGACCCCGACGAGCCGTTCCGCAACGCCTACTGGGACCCGCAGCGCAAGCAGATGGTGTTCGGCGAGGGCTTCGCGCAGCCGCTCGACGTCACCGCCCACGAGGTCACGCACGCGATCACCGAGCGCAGCGCGCACCTCAAGTACGAGGGCGAGTCGGGCGCGCTGAACGAGTCGATCTCCGACATCTTCGGCTCCAACCTCGACCCCGGCGACTGGCTGATGGGCGAGGACCTGCCGGACGGCGCGATCCGCGACATGGCGCACCCCGAGCGCTACGGCCAGCCCGGCAACGTGTCCGGCTACGTCAAGACCGGCGACGACAACGGCGGCGTCCACACCAACAGCGGCATCCCCAACAAGGCCTATGTGAACATGGTCGGCGCGATCGGGCGCGACGCGTCGCAGCAGATCGTCTACGCGGCCGTGACCGAGCATCTCGACTCCGACTCGGGCTTCGAGGACTTCCGCGCCGGCTGCCTGGACGCGGCCGCCGAAAAGTACGGTAAGAACTCCGTGCAGTACCGCGGCGTCGACCAGGCGTTCCGCGCGGTCGGCCTGGACGGGAAGTGGAAGGCGCCCTAGCCGGGCGCGTGCGCCTTGACGAGCTTGTTCAGCTCGGAGACGACGGGCTTGAGCGCCTTCGGCATATTCGTGTCGTTGAACGCGAACTTGCTGGTGCGGTAGTGCAGCGCGTACTGGAAGGCGTCCGGGACCGGCGGAGTGGCGTTGACCTTGACGTTCGCCAGGTCGGCGTTCGCGAGCGCCTTCGTCAGCCGCGTGCGCTCGTCCTTGGAGAGCTTGAAGCTCTTGGAACCCTTGCGTGTGGTCACTTTCGCGGCGCCGTCGGATTGGACCGCGAGCTTGTCGCTGACCCCGCTGAGCCCACCCGTGCGGGAGTAGGTCAGGGCGCCTTTGAGCGTCGCGGCGTCCGACTCGGAGCCGCATCCGGCGAGCGCCAGAAGTGCGACAGTCAGAAAGAAGGCGGATCGCAATGCCATTGGTCCAGTTTGGCATGGCACAGACCGGGCATCTTCATGGAAGGTTTACGTCCAGCGCTAGTGTGGCCCGAACTTGGGGCTCAAGAGTCCTGGGTGGGGAACCGATGTAGAGGAGGACTCGCCGGGGTGGTCGGCCAATAGGTCGACAGGCGGGAACTCTTCAATTGAGCTGACGTAGAGGACACTTGTGTCGCTGAATCTGGGCATTCTGCTCGCGCTGGCCTGCGCCGTCGCGACGCAGCTTGGCTTTCTTTATAAGCACAAGGGCGCCAACGAGGCGCCGCAGGTCGACGTCCGGCACCCGTTCCGGACCGCGAAGCAGCTGTACAGCTGCAAGTGGTTCGCGATCGGCATGGCCGTCGCCACTGGTGCCTGGATCTTCCACGTCGCCGCGCTCGCCTTCGCCCCGCTGTCCGTAGTCCAGGCCGTGCTCTCGACCGGCGTCGTCATCCTCGCGGTGATGGCCGAGCGGATCTTCGGCTTCCAGGTCGGCATCCGCCAGTGGATCGGCGTCGCGATGACCGCGCTCGGCCTGATGCTGCTGGTGATCACGCTGCCGGCCACGCACGGGGCGCACTCGACCTACTCGCTCGTCGGCATGATCACGTTCGAGGGCGGCATGCTCGCGATCGGCGCCCTGCTGATCAGCGGCCCGCACATCGGCGCCCCCGACCATCACCACGGCGTGATGCTCGGCGCGGCGGCCGGCGTCCTCTTCGGCGTCTCCGACGTCGCGATCAAGGCGCTGACCGGCGCCGGCGGCATCTTCGACATCCTCGGCTCGCCGTGGCTCGCCGTCACCGTGCTCGCCTCGGTCGTCGCGTTCTACGCCTCCGCCCGCGGCCTCCAGGACGGCGAGGCCGTCCCGGTCATCGCCGCGACCTCGACCGCCGCGAACGTGTCGTGCATCCTCGGCGGCATCGTCGTCTTCGGCGACCCGATGCCCGGCGACACCGTCGGCATCGCGCTCCAGCTCTTCGCCTTCGTGCTCGTCGTCTCCGCCGCGCTCGTGACCCCGCCGCCCGTCAGGGCCGCGGCGCACGCCACCGCGTAGCTAGAGCGCCAGGATCTTCCGCAGCAGGCCGCGCAGCTCGGCGTCCCCGTCCGCCCCGATCGGCGCGGTCAGGGAGCGGGTCGCGTCGTCGAGCTCTCCCTTCGCCCCGTCCAGCGCGGCGCGGCCGGCCTCGGTGACGACGAGCGCGTTGGAGCGCCGGTCGGCGGGATCGCGGCGGCGCTCGACCATCCCGGCCGCCTCGAGCGCGTCGACCATCTCGACCACGACCGGGCCGCTGACGCCGAGCCGGTCGGCCAGCTCGCGCTGGGACGGCACGCCGTCCGCGAGCGCGGTCAGCGCGCCGAAGTGGCGCACCTCGAGCCCGAGCGGGCGCAGGACCTCGTCGGCGCGGTTGCGGAAGCGGTGGTGCGCCTGCGTGATCAGGAAGCCCATCCGGTGCGACAGCGCCGACGGCGGCGGCGCCACGAGCGTGTGCAGCAGCTCGACCAGCCGGGCGCGCTCGGCGGCGCTCAACGCGTCCGCGTAGACGTCCTCGGTGCGGTTCATCTGCGGACCCATCGCGACGAGCGCGCCGCGGCCCGCGTCGGTCGGGTAGAGCGCGTAGGAGCGGCGATCCTCGGGGTTGCGCCGGCGCTCCACGAGCCCGCGCTCCTCCAGCCCGTCGATCAGCTTGACCATCATCGTGCGATTGACGTTCAGACTGTCGGCGAGCTGCTGCTGCGAGCATGGACCGGCCGCGTCGAGCGTGGCCAGCACGGAGGCGTCGCGCGGGTGCTCCCCGGGCGGGAAGGTCTCGGCCACGACGCTCGCCAGGCGCAGGAACGCGCCGCGGAGCAGGTACCCGGTGTAGTCCGTGAGACGAATCATTAGCCGATTTGAAGATTAGCCGAGCCGATTGTAAGGTCAGAACATGGAACGCAAGTGGTGGACTCTCGTAGCGGTCGTCGTCGGCGTCTTCATGCTGCTGCTCGACGTCACGATCGTGAACGTCGCGCTTCCCGACATCGAGAAGTCGCTGAACGCGAAGCTCTCGGACCTGCAGTGGGTGATCGACGCCTACGCGCTCACGCTCGCGGCGCTGCTGCTGACCGCCGGCTCGCTCGCCGACCTCTACGGGCGGCGGCGCGCCTTCGCCGTCGGCATCGTCGTGTTCACGGCCGGCTCGGCCCTCTGCGGCGCGGCGCCGAGCCCGCTCTTCCTCACGCTCTCGCGCGCGGCCCAGGGCGTGGGCGGCGCGATCATGTTCTCGACCAGCCTCGCGATCCTCTCCAACGCGTTCCGCGCCGGCGACCGCGGCGTCGCGTTCGGCGTCTTCGGCGCCGTGACCGGCATCGCGGTGGCGGTCGGCCCGGTCGTCGGCGGCGCGCTGGTCAGCGGGCTGTCGTGGCGCTGGATCTTCTTCGTCAACCTGCCGGTCGGCATCGGCGCGCTGTACCTGACGCTGACCAAGGTCGACGAGTCGAGCAACCCGCACGCGCGCCACGTCGACTTCGTCGGCCTCGTCACGTTCAGCGCCGGCCTCGCCGCGCTCGTCTACGGCCTGATCCGCTCCAACGACGACGGCTGGGGCTCGAGCACCGTCGTGATCTCGCTCGTCACCTCCGCGGTGCTGCTGGTCGCCTTCGTGATCGCCGAGGCGCGCGTGCGCGAGCCGATGCTCGACCTCACGCTGCTGCGCAATCCGACGTTCGTCGGCGGGCTGATCGCCGCGTTCGCGATCTCCGCCTCGCTGTTCTCGGCCTTCCCGTACCTCGTGCTCTACCTCCAGGGCCTGCTCGGTATGTCGGCGATCGAGGTCGGCGTCCGCTTCCTCGTCCTCAGCGGGCCGATCTTCATCACGGCCGCGATCGCCGGGCGCCTGTCGGACAAGGTCTCGCCCGCCTATCTGATCGGGCCCGGCTTCGCGCTCGTCGGCGCGGCCCTGCTGCTGATGCGCGGGATCAGCGTCCACGACGGCTTCTCGCACCTCGTGCCGGGCTTCATCCTCGCGGGCGTGGGCGCGGGGCTCATCAACGTGCCGCTCGCCTCGACGGCGGTCGGCGTCGTCGAGCCCGCGCGCGCGGGCATGGCGTCGGGCATCAACGCGACGCTGCGACAGGTGGGGGTCGCGACCGGCGTGGCGGCGCTGGGCGCGATCTTCTCCGCCCATGCGGATCCGGGCACGCGGAACCCGCAGGGCTTCGTCGACGGCCTCAACGCGCTGCTGCTGGTCGGCGCCGTGCTGGCGCTGTTCGCGACGGTCACGTCGCTCGTCCTGATCCGGCGCAAGGACTTCCACGTCGCGCCCGCCGAAGAGGCGGCGCCAGCGGGTACAGTTGTACGCAGCGGCGTATGAGCGTCGCCAATCTGGAGCAACGGGGGAGCTGCACCGGGCGTGCTGTCGCTGCGCGATCTTCTGCGCGAGCTGGATGTCAAGGTCGTCGCCGGTGAAGGCGCGCTCGACCGTGCCGTGCGCTGGGTCCACATCTCCGAGCTGCCCGACCCGACGCCGTGGCTGTCGGGCGGGGAGCTGCTGCTCACCACCGGCCTGCAGCTCGGCGACGACGCGGAGCAGCGCGAGTACGTCGCGCGCCTGTCGGCGCATGGGCTGAGCGGACTCGGCTTCGGCGCCGGCTTCTCGCACGAGCACACGCCGCCCGCGCTGGCGGAGGCGGCCGCCGAGCTCGGCTTCCCGCTGCTCGAGATCCCGTACGAGGTCCCGTTCATCGCGATCACCGAGAAGGCGTTCACGCATCTCGTCAACGCGCAGTACGCCGTGCTCCAGCGCGCGCTGTCGGCACATGAGCGGCTCGAGCGGATCGTGCTGTCCGAGCGCGGCCTCGACGGCGTCGCCGCGGCGCTGTCGTCGATGGTCGGCGGCCCGGCGCTGATCTTCGACGCGCGCGGCGAGGTGCTCGCGCGCCGCGCCGGCCGCGCGGAGCTGCCCGCTGCGAGGATCGCGGCGCTCGGCGCCGAGCTGCGCGACCGCCGCCGCGGCTTCGCCCCGGAGGCGCTCAGCCGCGCGCTGGCGTTGCCCGTGGCGCGCACCGGCGGGCGCGAGTCCGGCGACGGCCCGCTGCCGGAGGCGTGGCTGATCGCCGCCAAGGACGCGGGACCGCTGAACGAGCTCGACCGGCTGACGCTGCACCAGGCGGTGACGATCGTCGCGCTCGAGCTGCTGCGCCGGCGCGTCGCCGACGACACCGAGCGCCGGCTCGCCGGCGACGTCCTGACCGCGCTCGTCGCGGGCGAGCTCGGCGGCGCCGACCTCGCGCGCCGGCTGGAGCCGTTCGGCCTGCACGACCGCGCGGGCGCGCTGGTGCTCGACCCGCCGCGCAGCGTCCGCGCCGTCGCCGAGGTGGCGCTCGCGCGCGCCGTGCACGAGGAGGCGGGCGGCGGCCTCGTCGCGCCTGCGGGGCGCTTCCTGTGCGCCCTGCTGCCGGCCGGGGCCGACGACGAGCTGTTCGCGCTCGGCGAGCGCGTGCGGGCTCGGGTCGCGCGCGACGCGGGCGTCGAGTTGTCCGCGGGAGCCGGTCGCAGCGTCCCACCCGCCGAGCTGCGGCGCGGCTTCCACGAGGCGCGCTGCGCGCTGGAGGCGCGCGAGCTGGCGCTCAACGGCGACGGCGAGCGCCACGGCGCGCTCGCCACCTACCGCGACCTCGGCTCCTTCCAGCTGCTGCTCTCGCTGCAGGACGACGACGCCCTGCGGCTGTTCTGCGACTCGATCCTCGCGCCGATCGAGGAGTCCGAAGGCGCCTACGGCGGCGAGCTGATGCGCTCGCTGGAGGCGTTCATCGAATGCAACGGGCAGTGGGAGCGAGCCGCGCGCGCCCTCTACTGTCACCGTCACACATTGCGCTACCGGATCCGTCGCGTCGAGGAGCTGACCGGGCGTACGCTCGACTCCGCCCGCGACCGCATCGACTTCTGGCTCGCCCTCCGTGGCCGAGAGCTGATCCAACCCGAGAGGACCACATGAAAGTCGGCTGCCCTACCGAGATCAAGACGGACGAGTACCGGGTCGCGCTCACGCCGGCGGGCGTGCGCGAGCTGGTCGAGCACGGCCACGAGGTGCTGATCCAGGCGGGCGCGGGCGACGGCTCCGCGATCGCCGACGAGGAGTACACGTCGCAGGGCGCGCGCATCCTGCCCGACGCCGACAGCGTGTTCGCCGAGTCGGACATGATCGTCAAGGTCAAGGAGCCGCAGGCGGTCGAGGTCGCGCGCCTGGAGCCGCGCCACACGCTGTTCACCTACCTGCACCTCGCGCCGGACCCCGAGCTCACGCGCGGGCTGGTCGAGTCCGGCGCCACCTGCGTCGCGTACGAGACCGTGGAGGACCCGCGCGGGCGGCTGCCGCTGCTGGCGCCGATGAGCGAGGTCGCCGGCAAGATCGCGACGCAGGCGGGCGCGTTCATGCTCGAGAAGCCGCTCGGCGGGCGCGGCATCCTGCTCGGCGGCGTGCCCGGCGTCGCGGCCGCCAAGGTGATGATCATCGGCGGCGGCGTGGTCGGCATGAACGCGGCCTTCATCGCGCTCGGGATGGAGGCCACGGTCTACGTCTACGACCGCAACATCGACCGCCTGCGCGAGCTCGACATCGCCTTCAACGGCCGCGCCGACACGTGCTACGCGTCGACGCTGGACATCGAGCAGCGGCTGCCCGAGGTCGACCTCGTGATCGGCGCCGTGCTCGTCCACGGCGCCAAGGCGCCGTACGTGATCCGGCGCGAGCAGCTCGGGCTGATGAAGCGCCAGGCCGTGCTCGTGGACGTCTCGATCGACCAGGGCGGCTGCTTCGAGACGTCGCGGCCGACGACGCACAGCGACCCGGTCTACGAGGTCGACGGCGTCCTGCACTACTGCGTGGCGAACATGCCCGGCGCGGTGCCGGTCACCTCGACGCGCGCGCTCACCAACGCGACGCTGCCGTACATCCTGCACGTCGCCGACAAGGGCGTCGCCGCCGCGGCGAACGAGAACCCCGGGCTGGCGAAGGGCGTCAACGTCGTCGACGGCAAGGTCACCTACAAGCCCGTCGCCGACGCGACCGGGCAGCCCTACGCCGACCTCTTCGAGGCATTGTCATCGCCTACGACGCCGTAATCGTCGGCGGCGGCCACAACGGCCTCGTGGCCGCCGCCTACCTCGCCCGCGCCGGGCAATCGGTGCTGATGCTCGAGCGGCGTGAGCAGATCGGCGGCGCGGCCGTGTCCGAGCGCCCGTGGGAGGGCGTCGACGCCCGCCTGTCGCGCTACTCCTACCTCGTCTCGCTGCTCCCGCACTCCGTCGTCGAGGACCTCGGGCTGCCGATCGAGCTGCGCCGCCGCAGCGTCTCCTCCTACACGCCGACGGCCGACGGCGGCGGGCTGCTGGTGCATACGTTCGGCGCGCCGAACCGGCAATGGCACGACTTCTACGCGATGACCTCGCGCGTCGGGCAGGCCGTGTTCCCGACGCTGACCGAGCCGCTGCTCTCGCGCGACCAGCTGCGCGCGCGCGTCGGCGACGACGAGGCATGGGACGCGCTGATCGAGCGGCCGCTGAGCGAGGCGATCGAGCACTGGTTCGACGACGACGTCGAGCGCGGGATCGTGCTCACGGACGCGCTGATCGGCACGTTCGCGCGCGCCGACGAGCCGTCGCTGCGCCAAAACCGCTGCTTCCTGTACCACGTGATCGGCAACGGCACCGGCCACTGGGACGTGCCGGTGGGCGGGATGGGCGCGGTCACGGAGGCGCTCGCGGTGAAGGCGTGGACGGCGGGCGCCGAACAGCGCACCGGCGTCGAGGTGACGCGGATCGAGACCGACGGCGAGCACGCCGTCGTGCACTGGGACGGCGGCTTCGCCGAGACCACGCACGTGCTCGCCAACGTCGCGCCGGCCGTGCTCGCGCGGCTGCTCGGCGAGCCGGAGCCGCAGCCCGCGCCGGAGGGCGCGCAGCTGAAGGTCAACTTCCTGCTGTCGCGGCTGCCGAAGCTGCGCGACGACTCCGTCGACCCGCGCGAGGCGTTCGCCGGCACCTTCCACGTCAACGAGTCCTACACCCAGCTCGCGCACGCCTACGCCTTGGCGTCCGCCGGCCGGATCCCCGAGATCGTGCCGTGCGAGGTCTACTGCCACTCGCTCACCGATCCGTCGATCCTCGGGCCAGAGCTGCGCCAGGCCGGGGCCCAGACATTGACCTGCTTCGCGCTGCAGCTGCCGGCGCGACTGTTCGCGGCCAATCCGGCGGCGGCGAAGGCGGAGGCGATCGGCGCGACGCTGCGCTCGCTCGACAGCGTGCTGGGCGAGCCGATCGAGGACTGCCTGTGGACGTCGCCGAGCGGCGAGCCGTGCATCGAGGCCAAGACGCCGCTGGAGATCGAGGCCGATCTCGGGATGCCGGGCGGCAACATCTTCCACCGCGACCTGTCGTGGCCGTTCGCCGAGGACGAGGGCGACGTCGGCAACTGGGGCGTCGAGACCGAGCACGCGAACGTGCTGCTGTGCGGCGCCGGCGCGCGCCGCGGCGGCGGCGTGTCCGGGATCCCCGGCCACAACGCGGCGATGGCGGTGCTCAAGCGCGTGCGCGACTAGCGGCTGAGTGACGAGCCGCCCGGCCGCGGGTCCTGTCCTCGCGGGACCCGGGTCGCCGCCGCGCCGAGAACCGTGATGGCCAGACGGATTCGCGCCTGCGCGACGGCCGTCGACCCCCAAACGCCCACGAGGCCACCCGCGGGTGGGCGGTTACGGCTCAGCAGCGGAGCCGGGTCTCATGCTCACGGCACACCACTCACCAGGGTCGCGGCGTAGCGATCGCGCTTGGCGGGTCGCGCAGTGCCGCCGCGTCCACGATCGCCGGCAGCGCCCAGCAAATCTGGATCGACCCGCGTGATCCTTGCGGTAGCGCCGCATGGAGGTTCCCGGGAAACCGTCCAAGACCCTGCGTGCGTCGATGGCTGCGCCAAGGCGAGCTTCATGCTCGGCGCGATGCAGCGGTGGCCAGCGGCAGTGAAGATGAGTCCTAATCGCTCGAGGACCCCTGTTAATACGGTATGGTCTGAGCGAGCACGCCCTCCGGCGCGCTCGCGGCGCGCGCCGCAAACGACCGGAAAGGCGTGCACTGATGAGCTGGCCGCTCGATGACCGTCTGATACAGCACTCGGTGAGCAGCATCCTCGACCGCTCTGAGCGCCAGGAGGACCTGGATCAGCTTGAGGCAACCTTCGTCGATCCCGGGATCGCGCTTCGGCTGCGCAACAACAACAACCAGATCGTCTTCGGGCGCCGAGGGACCGGCAAGACCCACGTCCTGAAAGTTCTGTTTCAGAATGCGACCACGGCGCCCGCGGAGTTTCCCGTCTACATCGACATGCGCACGCTCGGCAGCGACCGCCTCTGGGAGGACGCTGATCGGCCGCCGTTCCTGCGCGTCGCGAACCTCCTGCGCGACGTGCTGGGCGTCATCCAGACGCTATTGCTCGAACATGCGACGCGACCGGACATTGAGCCGCCCGGGCCAGTATTCGAGTCGCTCGACGACCTCGCGCAGGCGATGACGCGCTCGTTTCTGAATACCGAGAAGCTGGTGACGGAAGGCGGCGCGTCCGTCGGGGCGACGGAGTCGGGTTCGCTCAAGATCGATGCGAGTGCCACGCCGAAGCTCCAGCTCGGAGGCGACGATTCGTCTACCTGGTCGCAGACGCTGCGGATTCTTCGCGAAGGACAGCCGCTGCAGCGGATCCTGTTTCGCGACATAGGTGACGCGTTGCAGCGCGTCGTGACCCACGCCGGCATCGCGCGGCTGCTGGTGCTCATCGACGAGTGGACGGCGGTGCCTGCGGATCTGCAGCCGCTTCTCGCCGAGTTCCTTAAGCGCAGTTTCTTCCCGTATCCGAGGGTCACCGTGAAGCTGGCTGCGATCGAGCACCGCTGCTGCCTGGCGGTCCCGCTTTCGCTCAACAACACCTTGGGGTTCGAGCGCAGCGCCGACGTGGGAGCGTCGCTGAGCCTCGATGACTTCTTCATCTATGACATGGACGAGCAGCGTGCGCTGGACCTGTTCGCGGAGGTCGTGTTCCTGCATTTGGCGGTCGAGAGCGACAGCCATTGGCTCAGCGGCGTGGTTCCGGCCGGGGGCCTGCTCTCGCGCGCTCCGCGCGAGCTCGCCCGGCGCTTCGCCGCGCGCCGAAACGAGAAGCCTGGCTACTACCTGCGGGACGCGTTCGGCGTGACCAACGGCACCGAGTTCGTCAGCGCCTGTTTTGACTCGCCGGACGCCTTCATCGAGCTTGCCCGGGCCGGCCAGGGCGTTGCGCGCGACTACATGTACCTGTTCCAACAGGCAGTGTTCGACACGCTGCGGCGTCACAAGGTCCGGATCGACGTATCGAGCGTGCGCCACGTTACGCGCGAGCATTACGCGCTGGAGAAGGTGGCCAAGCTCGACGAGCATCAGCGCGCGGTGCTCAGCCGCATCGTCAGCGAAGTGGTCGGGCGACATCGCGCGCGAAGCTTTCTGTTCGCCGAGGAAGCCGACCGCCACGAAACGATCCGATCGCTGTTTGACCTGCGCCTGATTCATCTCGTCAAACGCGGGTTCATCCCGCCGGACGCCGAAGTCGGCGAGCAATACAGCGTGTACACCCTGGACTACGGGGCCTACGTCGATGTGCTCGGAACCGAGCGCGCGCCGCGCGGCGATTTCTCACGGGAGCGCGGCGACCACGCCGGCGCGGTGAGCCCGTTCGACGACGGCAGGATGATCAAGCGACTGGTCTTGCCGCCTGAACTCCTCGATGAGTGAACTGGGTACCGCCGGGACGAGATCGCCCGTCCGGCGAATGACCCGAGCTCTGGGTGGACGGCGCACCGATCAGAGAGCAGCGGGAGTGTCTGAGTCCCAGTCGTCGGCGCGCACGAACTGGCGCCCGTCGCGCCCAGGCGGCAAGGATCACCAAGAACTCCGCGCCCGCGTAGACCGACCGTCGCTCTTGACCTCTGGGAGAGCGTCGATCCCAGTTGCCTGCCAACCCGCTTCCGTGTCCAAGGCGGCGGCGGACCGTCTGCCGCTCCGCCCCGCCTCTGAGCTGTAACCGATCCTCCCGCGGGTGGCCTCGTGGGCGTTTGGGGGTCGACGGCCGTCGCGCAGGCGCGAATCCGTCTGCCCATGACGGTGTCGGCGCGGCGGCGACCCGGGTCCCGCGAGGACAGGACCCGCGGCCGAGCGATTCTGTCGCTCTGGTTTCAAGTCGCCGACACCCGGCGCGGCTGTTCGCGGCCAATCCGGCGGCGGCGAAGGCGGAGGCGATCGGCGCGACGCTGCGCTCGCTCGACAGCGTGCTGGGCGAGCCGATCGAGGACTGCCTGTGGACGTCGCCGAGCGGCGAGCCGTGCATCGAGGCCAAGACGCCGCTGGAGATCGAGGCCGATCTCGGGATGCCGGGCGGCAACATCTTCCACCGCGACCTGTCGTGGCCGTTCGCCGAGGACGAGGGCGACGTCGGCAACTGGGGCGTCGAGACCGAGCACGCGAACGTGCTGCTGTGCGGCGCCGGCGCGCGCCGCGGCGGCGGCGTGTCCGGGATCCCCGGCCACAACGCGGCGATGGCGGTGCTCAAGCGCGTGCGCGACTAGCGGCTGAGTGACGAGCCGCCCGGCCGATGCCCGTCAACAAAACGTGACAGTTTGACGACGGTAGCGGCCGAGACGTAGCATGACCGCAACGTCAGTTGCGGGTCTACTGAGGAGGGTCTCTCTTGCCTTATCAGGTGAGACATTGGTGGCTGCTCGCGCTCTGCGCGGCCGCTGCACTCTGCCTGCCGGCCACGGCGAAGGCGCAATCGAACACCGGCTGTGACAACCGGGTCAACGACACGCCGGGCAAGCTGGTGCCGTGCGTGACCACGGACGATCTCTGGAACCACATGAAGGCGTTCCAGGCGATCGCCGATGCCAATCCCGGTGCTGACGGCCATCCGTCGCGCAACTCCGGCGAGCCGGGTTACAAGGCGTCGGTCGACTACGTCGCGGACGTGATGCGCAAGGCCGGATACGACGTCACGCTCCAGCCGTACACGTTCACGTACTCGTCTTACATCGGGACGCCGAGCTTCAGTGAGGTCTCACCCACCCCGCGCAACTTCACCCTTATCACCGATTGGAACCCAGGCGACAGCCAGGGCGACGCGACCGGCGCCCAGGTCAAGCCGGCCGGCCACACCGTCATGCCTCCGTCACCCGCCCCGAGCTCGGCGAGCGGGTGCGTCGCGGGCGACTTCGACAGCTCGTTCGCGGGCAAGATCGCCCTGATCCAGCGCGGCACGTGCAACTTCGGGGTGAAGGTGCTCAACGCCGAGCACGCAGGGGCGGCGGGCGTGGTCATCTTCAATGAGGGCAACCCCGGCCGCACGAGCGTGTTCTCCGGCAGCATGGTGGACGCGGACGGCAAC
The DNA here is from genome assembly GCA_963736505.1 of uncultured Solirubrobacteraceae bacterium. Taxonomy (GTDB): domain Bacteria; phylum Actinomycetota; class Thermoleophilia; order Solirubrobacterales; family Solirubrobacteraceae; genus Solirubrobacter. Next base: position 570,983 of record CAVTOZ010000005.1, on the reverse strand, counting down.
CCGTTCGTGGCGAGCATCCCGGTGGCGTTCACGTCGTTCGACATCGGCCGGAGCCTCTTCAACGAGTACACCGCCGGCACGCCGCCGGTCATGAACCTGAGCATCCACCAGACCGTCGACCCGAACCGCACCGACTGGAACGTCATCGCGGAGAGCAAGGGCGGCGACCCGAACCACGTCGTGGTGGTCGACGCGCACCTGGACGCCATCTACGGCGCGGGCATGCTCGACAACGCCTCCGGCTCGGCGACGATCCTCGACATCGCGCAGGAGATGCGAAAGGCGCATCCGCTGAACAAGCTGCGGTTCATCTGGTTCGGCGGTGAGGAGCTGGGCGAGCTGGGCTCGAAGTACTACGTCAACCACCTCTCGGCGAGCGAGCTCCAGAAGATCCGCTACGACCTCGACGCGGACGTGATGGCCACCCCGAACTACTCCATCGGCGTCCTCGACCCCGCGGCCGTCGACCTGTTCGGGCGCACCGTCAGTGAGACGTTCCCCCCGCAGGTGTACGAACCGTCGAAGTTCGCCCGCGACCTCGGGGTTGACTACTTCACCTCCATCGGGAAGAACCACATCTTCTTCTCACCGAAGGGAACCGACGCGGAGCAGTTCCAGTTGGCAGGCGTTCCCGCCAGCGGCCTGCTCACCGGGCAGGACTGCTGCAAGACCCAGGAGGAGGTCGACCTCTTCGGCGGATACACCGGCAACTACGAGGGCAACGTGCCCAGCGTCGACGGCGGGTGCGTCGACAACCCGTTCCGCTGGTGCGACAACCTCTCCAACAACGATCCGAACGTGCTCACGTTCATGTCGAAGGCGTTCGCCGACATGACAGTGCGCATGGCGTACAACACGAGCGTCGTGTGGGCGGGCGAGGACGTCCACAAACCGAAGGGGACGCCGGCGGCGGCAGGGCCGCGAGGAGCGGCGACCCAGTAGTCATGCGCGGCGCCGGGCGACTCGTCGCCCGGCGCCGGCGTCATGTGATCGTCTCGAGCACGGTCTGCGTGGTGATCGCGCCCGGGACGTCCTTCAGCGTCAGCGCCAACCGGTACCGGCCGGGGTGCGCGTACATGTGGGTCGCGGTGAACCGCCCGTCCGGCTGCAGCGTCAGGGCGTGGCTGCCCGTGTGATCGCCGAAGTCGATCCGGCCGGTGACGCGGTCGAGACGGACTCGGTCAGGGTCCTCCCAGCGGGCTTTGACCTTCAGCGGTACGCCCGTCGTGCCGTGCCCCGGCTTGAGGCCGACGATTCCCGGCGGGACGTCCACGTCCTTCGCGTGGTCGAGCTTCCAGGCGCCGCGGCCGAGCGTCCCGGCCAGCAGCACATCGCCGACCGGGTCGAACTCGAGGCTCGCGACGACGACGTCGGGCAGCGGCCCGGAGACCTTGCTCCACGCGCCGAGGTCCGCCGCGTCGGTCATCCACATCCCGTTGCCGGTGCCGGTGAGCACGAGCGCGCCGACCACGCCCGGGACGAACGCGATCGACGAGATCCCACCGGTGTGGCCGAGGTCGCCGGTGACGTCGCTGGCGCGGCTCGCGCCCAGACTGACGTGCGTGACCTTCGTCGCCGAGGCGACCCAGACCGAGCGTGCGTCGCCGGGGTCGATCGAGAGCGCGACCGGCGCGCCCTGCCCGGCCACGCTGTAGGCGGCCACGCGGGTGAGCCGCGAGGCGCCGGCGGAGCGGGCGAAGAGCCCGGTCTTGGCGGCGACGTACAGGCGCCGTACGGGGTCGGCGCAGCCCGTGCCCGAATAGGCCAAGGCCTTGACGGTGCCACCACCCAGGCCGGCGACCGGACGGAACGACTGCGCGCCGTCGGTCGACTCGAACAGGCCCCCGGCGAAGATCGCGAGGCGGGCGGGGCAGAACGCGTCCGCCGCGATCGGGTCATAGGACGGCACATTGGGCAGGTCGTGGACGCTCGTGCTCGTGCCGGCGATGGTCAGCGGCGGTCTGCTGGTGAGGCACAGCATCGGGCTCGCGCAGATGCGCCGGGTGAAGCCGTCGAGGGCGTGCGCGCTGAAGTACGCCGTCGAGCCGTCGGCGCCGTCGGCGATCGCCAGGTCGTTGCCGTCGAAGTTCTCGAGCTCGTTCCAGCCCAGCAGCCCGGGACCGCGCTGCTCGGCGGTACCGCTGTCCTGCAGTCCGCACATCGCGGTCTGGAGGACGTTGTCCCAGGCGCAGGAGTGCGCCTCGATCGCGGCGAGCTTGCCGTTCAGCGAGGTCCAGCGGCTGTCCGGTGCGGCGGGATGGGCGGGATCGTCGTCGCGGTAGACGCCGCCGTCGCCGCCCAGCAGCAGATGCCCGGCGTCGCCGAACACGAGCGACCGCGTGTCGGCGTGCGGCGCGCTGGCGTCGCTGGTCCCCTGACGCACGGCGCGCCGGCACTGGCTGCCGCGCGGCAGCGCGGCGTCGCAGGCGATGATCTGGCCGGCGCCGCCCTCGGGCAGGTGATCGCCGCCGACGTAGACGACGGAGGCGTCGGTCGGGTCGCCCACCACGGCGAGGTGCACGCCCGCTTGGCCGCCGGGGTTGACCGACAGCACCGGGTCGGTCGGCCGCGCGACGTCGAGCGCCTCCCAGGCGGCGCGCGTGCCGACGGTCCGGAACAGCCCGTCGAGCACGTTGCCGCTCGTTCCCGGAGCGCCCGCGTCGTCGTCCTCCTCCTGTGCGGCGCGCGCCGCGTCGGCGACCGGTCCCGCGACGGCGACCCAGACGGGCGGCGCGGACGAGGATGCGCCCACCGCGATCCGCATGTTCACGGCGTCCTTGGCAAGGTTGCGGCTGGTCCCGAACGTCGGTCCACCCTGCGCGCTCCAGGTCCGGCCGCGGTCGTCGCTGCGGAACACGCCGCCGTGCGCGCCGCCGATCGCGGCATACAGGCGACCCGGCCGGCGCGGGTCGCCGACCAGGTCGAATCCCGGGCCGGCGGGCGGCTCCGGATGCCCCGGCTTGGACTTGCCGGACACGCGGGTGAAGCTCGCGCCGGCGTCCATGCTCACCCAGACCCCCGGGTGCGTGCCGCGACTGGTCGCGACGATCACCTTCCCGCGGATCGCCGCGCCGCTCACGTCGACCCCGAACAGGTCGGACTCGCCGAGTGACGTCCACGTCGCGCCGCCGTTCGTGCTCTCGAGCAGGCCGGTCAACCGCCCGCCGGCGCCGCCGAACGCGCTGCGATGACCGACCCCGGCGATCGCCACCCGGTCCCCCGCGCCGACCGTCGGATCGAAGCTCAGCGACGCGATCGAGAGGCTCGGGGCATGGTCGCTCTCCGGGCTCCACTGCGGTGTGACGGCGCCGAGATCGGTCGTGCGCCAGATCCCGCCGTTCGCGGTGGCGATCAGCGCGACGTTCGCGTGTACCGGATCCGGCAGCACGGCTGTCACCGCGCCCGACCAGGGCTCCGTCCCCTGGTTCTCCGCCGGCGTGGCGAAGATGCCGATCGGCCCCTGCGCCGCGAACGGCACCGGCACCGTGCCCGCCGCGCCGGCCGGGGAGGCGAGCACCGCCGTCATGAACACCGCCAGCAGCCCGATCCGCTTTCCGCGCTGAGACATCGCTCCACCTCTCCTCGGCCGACCTACAGCTTCACAGTCCGGGCGGCGAACCCCGGCGCCGCAGACGTGCGATCTCCGCGCGGGCGTGTACGACGTCCGGCGTGTCCTCCCCGCCGCCCTCGGCGAAGTCGGCGGCGAGGTCGCGGGCGGCCTGCAGCACGTGCTTCTCGCGCCGGCGGCTGACGCCTCCGGCGCGTGAGCGGACCGCGCCGCGGGTGTCGCCGCGGTGGCCGGTGAGCGCGTCGAGCTCGGCCTCGGAGATCGTTCCCGACGCGACCTCCGGCGCCATGATGTCGCGCATGAACCGCCGCTCGCGCCGGCCCGCCCAGCGGATCGCGACGAGCAGCATCGCGATGCTGCCGACGGTGACCGCGAGCAGCACCAGGATCACCCACACGCGGCCGCCGATCGCGCTCGCGGAATCCCAGACGCCGTGGATCGCGATCGCGGCGAGCATCAGCAGGATGCCGCGGGCGAGCCGCCGCGGTTGCGCCGGAGTGCCGAGCGCGTAGATGACGCCGGCGGCGAACAGCGCCGTGTAGAGGGCGTGCGACGGGATGCCGGTGATCGCGCGCAGCACGAACAGGCTCAGCACCGCGTCGGCCTGGTGGGCGCCGAACGCCGCGAAGGCGGAGTTCTGGGCGTAGACGATGTCCTCGAGGATCTGGAAGCCGAGTCCCACGTACGCGCCGACGATCAGCCCGTCCGCGGCGGTGCGGATCGTGACCGGCGCGAGTCCGAGCAGGAGCACGAACACCGCGCCCTTGGCCGTCTCCTCCACGAACGGCGCGGTCAGCCCGGCCTGCCAGTCGACGGCCCACGCCTGGCCGAACGCCTTCGTATAGAGCGAACTCAGCGCGGCGTTGCCGACGATCGCGATCGCGAACGTCGACCCGAGGCCGCCGCCGAGGAAGGCGGTCAGCGCCAGCGAGCCGGGTGTGCGCTCCCAGCGGTCGGCGTGGTGCAGGAACGCGAGGAACGCCGCGCAGAACAGACCCGAGGTGACGACCGCTGTGGCGTAGGCCTGATCGAACGCGCCACCCGAGCTCGCGACTGCGTTGACCACGTACCAGGCGCCTGAGGCGACGAACGCGAGGTAGACCCAGAAGCAGGCGTTGTGCGGCTGGACGAAATGGAAGCGCGCGCCCCAGCCGGACGTCTCGATCGCCGCGCGGCGGCGCTCGATGTCGGCGGCGCTCATCGCCCGTCCTGACGGATGCTCGACAGCATCCCGCCGATCTCCCCGGCGTGGCTCTCGAGCTGGCCGGGCGGACCGACGACCTGGACCCGCAGGCCCTGGTCGCCGAACACGAGCGCGGCGATCAGGCCCTCGACGCGCTGGGAGCGGAAGCTCTCGAGCACGCCGTCATGGCCGGAGCTGGTCTGGAACGTCACCGGCCGGCTGGACAGCTGGATGCCCTTGCCGCCGGTCGACGTGGTGGTGATCTTCGTGATCTGACGCAGCAGGGCGGCCGCCGACCCCGTCCACGTCCCGCGCTGGACGAAGAAGGTCACGCCGTCCTGGGTGAGCTGCACCTCCTGCGTCGACCGATGCCCGCTCTTGGTCCGGTCCGTCGTCCGCAGCCCGCTCTCCAGCCCCCAGCCGACGGCGGGCGCGAACGTCACGTCATCGGTGAGCCGGATCCGGTCGCCCGCCGCGATCGTGTCGTGCCACGGGACGCTGCGATCGATCCACGGCAGCGCCACCGTCCACAGCAGCCACACCGCCACGGCGACCGCCGCGAACGGCAGCGTCCGCCGATCCAGGCCGAACCGCCGGTGCTCGACGGGCACCCGTCGCAGCCGCACCCCGCCCGCTTGCATGTCAGGCGTTGCCGAAGATCTTCTCGCGGCCCGGCCCGTCGGTGATTCCAGCGGTGAACTGCTCAGGCGTCGCGGTCGTCGTCTGCGTGAGATGGATCGTGGCCATCGTGGGTCACCTCGGTTCGCTCGGATGGGCCGGCGGGCACGCCGTTGACGGTACTCAGCGGTTGCCGCAGACCGTGTACGTGCGCTTGCCGGTCAGGGTGCGCTTGTGGAGCCTGTGCGCTCTAACGTGTCTGGAACGTGGCCGACCTCGGTGTGATCCGGCGTGACCTCGAGGCGCACCGCGACGAGAGCCGCAGGCGCATCGCGACCCTCGCCAAGCGCCCCGAACGCGGGACGGCGCAGGGCTTCGGCAAGCGGATCGGGGATGGCACGGTCGAGGCGATCAGCCGGCTGACCGAGATCGGTGTCGGCACGTCGTTGGAGGTCGAGCTGGAGCGCACGGAGCGTGCGCTGGCCAAGCTCGACGAAGGCACGTATGGGCTGTGCGACGCGTGCGGGAAGCCGATCGCGCCGAAGCGGCTGCAGGCGATGCCCAACGTAGTGCTGTGCATCGAGTGCGCGGCCGCCAAGCCCCGAGTGGTCGCTCCGCGGAGGCGCTAGCTGGTTCGCAAAGTTCAGTGGATCTCCCCGATAGCGCGGCGCGTGTCGACCCGTGAGGATCGGCGGATGACACGAATCCTGAGACGTACTTCAATGCTCGTCCTCACCTGCCTGACCATCGCGGTCCTCGCCACGGTCGGCGTCTCGTCCGCATCCGCCTCCGGAGCGGGAGGGGGGAAGGTGACGTTCAACCCGTTCTAGGTAGGCCTCCTGCTCGACGAGTTCAGGCGGGGACTTCGTCGAGCTCGGGCGCTTCGAGCTCGGCGTGCTTGGGCGGCGGAGGCGGTGGAGGCAGCTTGGAGAGCGACTCCTCGAGGTGCCCGCCGCCGCTGTAGCCGGGGACGCCGGCGGTCTTCGAGGCGCCCGTCAGCCCGCCCGGGGCGGCGACGCGCTTCTTCGGGTCGGTCTCCAGCGAGCCCGTGCCGACCGTGGTCTCATGGCCGCCGGAGACGGCCTGATCCGGGACGTCGTACTGCGCGCGCAACGGCGCCGCGAGCGACCCGAGCTCGGTCTTGTGCTTTGCGAACCAGGCATCGATGCGGCCCTTCAGCGAGCGTCCGGGGCCGATCTTGACCGTGACCGTCTTGGTCTTCGCCTTGCCGTGCTCGTCGACGCCGTCGGACACCTCGGTGTCGTAGTCGCCGCCCAGGTTCGTCGCCGTGTAGAGGTCTGAGCTCGAGTGCGTGCTGCGCAACTTGATCGCCCGCCGGTTGAGCAGCTTGACGGGGTCGCTCGAGACCTTCAGGCGGGCGAGGTCGGCGTCGAGCCACGTGTCCATCAGATTCCCGATCGCGTCGCACTCGTACGGCCCGTTGATGCCGTCGAAGAGGAACAGCGGCGGCAGGTTGAACCACTCGTCGTCGGTCGCCGGCGCCGTGGCCGTCAGCTTCGTGGCGGCGGCGACCGCCGGCCGTCCGCCTCCGCTGTGGCCCGAGACGATGATCCGGCCTGAGGTGATCGCCGGTATGGCGAGCTTGGCGGCGGCCTTCGCGAGCACCTCGCCCACGTACGCCTGCGGGTCGGCGATGCCGAACGTGGCCGCGCTCGTGCCCTGCGGCAGGACGCCGATGATGCTGCGGCCGCTGTGCGCGAGCTGCTGCTCCATCCGGTCGGCCTCGACGTCGTGCACGCTGCCCGCGGGGCCGCGCGACTTGTCGTCGGTGAGGCGCTCGCGGTAGCCGAGATTGCCCATCCCGTGGAAGAACAGCAGCACGTCCGGGTGGGCGTTGACGTCGACGCCGTCGGGGACGACGACGATCGCCTTGCCGTCGGCTCCCTCGATGCTCTGCTCCTTGACGTCGGAGTCCTGGTTGCCGGCCTTGATGCCGTCGACGGGGACGCGCTTGGTACCGGCGACGTCGCGCTCGGCCTCGTTCCAGCCGCCCGCGCGCGGCGGCTGCGGCGTCTTGCCCTTGCGCAGCAGCCGCGCCACGGCGGCGTTGCCGGCAGTGCGCTGCAGCGCGAGTAGGCGCGCCGCCGGGTCCGGCTGGGGCCGCGGCGCGCGGCGCTGGTCGTCTTCGCGCCTCGGGGTCAGTCGCTCCCGAGTCGTCATGCGCGCGAGCCTCCCACATCCGCACGCCCGCGTCAGCCCTGGACATTGGCCGGCGGCCCCTGAGGCTTCCGCAACCGCTCCTGGTGCGTAGTTGTCCGGACCCGCCGGCGTGCAAATGCCGGATGCGTCCGCGCGCCGCGCGCGCGACACTCGGTCGCGGAAAGGAGATCCCATGGCGACCCACACGATCGAGCGCCCGCTCCAGCGGTCCGCAGCCGACCTGGAGGCGCTCTTCCCCGGCCGGAATCTCAGTCTCACGAGCTTCAAGCGGGACGGAACGGGCGTCGCGACGCCGCTCTGGTTCGTGTCCGACGGCCGGCGGCTGTTCGCGCTGACCGACCTGCACTCGGCGAAGGTCGGCCGCATCCGCCGCAACCCGAGTGTCCTGGTGGCGCCGTGCCGCGCGAACGGCAAGCTGCTGGGCGAGCCGCTCCCGGCGCGCGTCGAGGTGCTGACCGCCACCCCGGAGCTGGAGCGCGTGCGGAAGCTGCTGATCGAGCGCTACAAGATCTCGTACCGGCTCGTGATGCTGATGTACCGGATCGGGCGCCGTCTCCACGGCCGCCCCGCCGTTCCCGACGGCGCCGCGCTGGCGATCACGGTCGGGGCGTCGCCACTCGAAGGCGATCGGCGGGACTAGGCGCTGCGCGCTTCGATGGCCTTGGTGGTCTTTCCCAGCGCCTTGCTGAGGAAGCGCTTCCCGCCGGCCCTGACCGCGAGCTCGAGCAGGCGTCCCTTGAGGTTCTTGGCCTCGCGGACGACGACGACGTCGAGCTCGGTCGTCCCGTCGGGCTTGCGCGTGAACGTGTAGGTGTGGCCCGACGCGCCTCCCCAGACGTTGGAGTCGGTGGTCGTCATGACGACGCGGTCGGGGTCCGACCAGTCGTAGTCCAGGCGTTCCCAGATGCCGCTCGAGCCCTCCGTGACGTCGGCATGACCGGGGCTCTGGGAATGCACCTTCAGGTACCCGTCGGCGCTGGTGCCGAAGATCTTCGAGCGGCCCGGCCCGAAGTCGGTGATCCCGGCGATGAACTGCTCAGGCGTCGCGGTCGTCGTCTGCGTGAGATGGATCGTGGCCACGTGAGCGTCCTCCGTTCGGTCGGAATATCAAACTGGCAGTGATGAATGATGCTGACTTCGACGAGCTGCTCACGTGGTTGGGGCAACGGCTCGGGCGGCGCGTCTCGGCTCAGTTGAGCGGACCGCTTGGAGCGCCGTCCAACGTACGGCTCAGCGCGGAGGGTGGCCTGTTCCGGTGGAGCCACGATGTCCTGCTGATCGATCCCGCGTCCGGACGTGTCGCTGCGTTCCGAGTCGGGGACGGGCAGCTGGTCCTGATCGAGAGTGAGCTGGTCGGCACCGAGTACTTCGAGCCGCAGGAAGTTCCCAGGCCGGACGGAACCACGGTCCTCATCGGTGCAGCCGTCGAGGTCGCCTTCCGTCACGTCACGCTGCGCGTCACCGACATGGTGGCGCTCTGACCCGAGCGCTTGGCACGCGGCCGGGCGGCTGATCGCTCTGGTGTCTACGCGCGAACGTCCGGCGCGGCGGTGCGCTCGAGGTCGGCGGCGTGGTCGTCGCTCTGCTCCTGCGAGCGGCGCTCGGCGGTCACGCGGCCGTGGTAGAGCTCGACCTCGCGCGCCACGTCGTCGTCGCTCCAGTCGAGCACGCCGGCGATCGCGCGCGCGGCCGGCTCGGCCGCCGCGAGGCCGCGGTCCCAGGTCTCGATCGAGATCCGCGTGCGCCGGGTGAGCACGTCCTCGAGATGCATCGCGCCCTCGTGCGAGGCGGCGTAGACCGCTTCGACGAAGAGGTAGTCGTCGGCGCCGGGGAGCGGGCGGGCGAGCTCCGGGCGCTCGGCGATCAGGGCGAGCAGATCGTGGGTGCGCGCGCCGAAGCGGCCGAGCAGGTGCTCGATCCGCGCGATGTGCAGGCCGCTGCTCGCCGCCAGCCGGTGGCGCCCGTTCCACAGCGCGCGGAAGCCCTCCGCGCCGACGAGCTCGGTCACGTGCGTCGCCGAAGCCGGCACCGAGCGGTCCAGCCCGTGCGCGACGGCGTCGATCGCGTCGCGCGCCATCACGCGGTAGGTCGTGTACTTGCCTCCGGCCACCGCGACCAGCCCCGGCACCGGCACGGCGACCGTGTGCTCGCGGCTGAGCTTGCTGGTGCTCTCCGACTCGCCCGTCAGCAGCGGCCGCAGCCCCGCGTAGACGCCCTCGACGTCCTCGCGCGAGAGCGGCTGCGAGAGCACCGCGTTGACGTGCTCGAGCACGTAGTCGATGTCCGACGCGCTCGCCGCCGGGTGCGCCTTGTCGAGCTCCCAGTCGGTGTCGGTCGTGCCGACGATCCAGTGGCGGCCCCACGGGATCACGAACAGCACGCTCTTCTCGGTGCGCAGGATCAGGCCGGTGTCGAGCTGCAGCCGGTCGCGCGGCACGACGAGGTGGACGCCCTTGGACGCGCGCACCTTGAACTTGCCGCGCTCGCCGACGAGGTGCTGCACGTCGTCCGTCCACACGCCGGTGGCGTTGACGACCTGGCGCGCGCGCACGTCGATCTCCTCACCGCCGAGCTCGTCGCGCACCGTCACGCCCGTGACGCGCTCGCCCTCGCGCAGGAACCCGATCACGCGCGTGTTCGACGCCACCGCCGCGCCGTACTGCGCCGCGGTGCGCACCGTCGTGAGCGTGTGGCGCGCGTCGTCGACCTTGGCGTCGTGGTACTGCAGCGCGCCGACGAGCGAGTCCGGCCGCAGCGCGGGCGCCAGGGAAAGCGCGCCGCGCTTGGTCAGGTGCCGGTGGCGGGGCAGGCCCTCGTGGCCGCCGAGCGTGTCGTAGAGCGCCAGCCCGGCGCCGATGTACGCGCGCTGCCAGTGCTCGGTCAGCGGCAGCATGAACGGCACCGGCCGCACCAGGTGCGGGGCGAGCACGTTCAGCAGCAGCCCGCGCTCGCGCAGCGCCTCGCGCACCAGGCCGAAGTTGCGCTGCTCGAGGTAGCGCAGCCCGCCGTGGATCAGCTTGCTGGAGCGGCTCGAGGTGCCCGACGCGAAGTCGCGCGCCTCGACGAGCGCCACCGACAGGCCGCGCGTGGCCGCGTCCAGCGCGCTCCCCCCGCCGGTCGCGCCGGCGCCGATCACGACGACGTCGAAGGTCTCGTCGGCCATGCGCTCGAGCGCGCGGCGACGTTGCTGAGGTGACAATTGGCTGGGATCGCTCACGTCTGTTGGGAGGCTACCCCGCAAATCGGGTAGCCAAGACCTCGTGAGGAGATGGAGCTGGCAGCGAACCACTTGGGGGGAGCTCGTCGCCGAAGCGCTGGGCACCCTCATCATCATCGCCTTCGGCGACGGCGTGGTGGCCATGGCGGTCGCCGCCCTCAATCAGTCCGGCCGCGGCGCCACGGGCCTGGCATCAGCGGGTGACTGGCTGCTGATCGTCTGGGGTTGGGGCTTCGCGGTCTGCTTCGCGGTCTACGTGGCCGGCGGCGTCAGCGGAGCGCACCTGAACCCGGCCGTCACGCTCGCGCTGGCGATGCGGCGCGGCTTCGCGTGGCGCAAGGTCCCGTCCTATTGGGCGGCGCAGCTCGTCGGCGCGTTCGTCGGCGCCGCGCTCGTGTACTTCAACTACCACTACGCGATCGCCAGCTTCGAGGACGCGCACAAGATCGTCCGCGGCACGCCGGATTCGGTCGGGACCTACAGCATCTTCGCGACCTTCCCGGCACCGTACTTCCACTCATGGTTCGGTCCGTTCGCCGACCAGGTGATCGGCACCGGCTTCCTGGTGATGTTCATCTTCGCCCTGACCGACGAGTTCAACGCGCCGGTGAAGAGCAACCTCGCGCCGCTGCTCGTGGGCTTCGTCGTCGTGGCGATCGGCATCTCCTACGGCGCCAACGCGGGCTACGCGATCAACCCCGCGCGCGACCTCGGCCCGCGCCTGCTGGCCTGGGTCGAGGGCTGGAAGCGGATAGCCGTCCCAGGCGACTACGGGAACATCAACAGCTACATGTGGATCCCGATCCTCGGTCCCCTGCTGGGCGCGGCGATCGGCGCGCTGCTGTATGACGGACTGATCCGGAACGTCCTCAAGGCCCGGCTCGGCGAGCCGGGGGAGGCGCCGGAGCAGGGCCGTTCCATCGTCGACTGAGGAGAACCCCGGATGGCCGACTACATCGGCGCGATCGACCAGGGCACCACGAGCAGTCGTTTCATCGTCTTCGACCGGGACGGCAAGATCGTCACGGTCGATCAGCGCGAGCACGAGCAGATCACGCCGAAGGCCGGCTGGGTCGAGCACGACGCGCAGGAGATCTGGACGCGCACGCGCGAGGTGATCGGGGGCGCGCTGGCGAACTCGAACCTCGAGGCCGGCGACCTCGCCGCGATCGGCATCACCAACCAGCGCGAGACGACCGTGGTGTGGGACCGCGAGAGCGGCGAGCCCGTCTACAACGCGATCGTCTGGCAGGACACGCGCACGGACGCGATCGTGCGCGAGCTGGCCGGCGACGAGGGGGTCAACCGCCTGCGCGCGAAGGTGGGGCTGCCGCTGTCGACCTACTTCTCCGGGCCGAAGGTCAAGTGGATCCTCGACAACGTCGACGGCGCCCGCAAGCGCGCCGAGGCCGGCGAGCTCGCGTTCGGGACGATCGACTCGTGGCTGCTGTGGAACCTCACCGGCGAGCACCTGACCGACGTGACGAACGCGAGCCGCACGCTGCTGATGGACCTCGAGACGCTCGACTGGCACGAGCCGGCGCTGGAGCTGATGGGCATCCCGCGCTCGATGCTGCCGGAGATCCGCTCCTCCAGCGAGCCCTACGGCGACGCGCGCGGCACGGCGATCGGCGGGCGCCCGGTGGCCGGCGTGCTCGGCGACCAGCAGGCGGCGCTGTTCGGGCAGACGTGCTTCGACCGCGGCGACGCGAAGAACACGTACGGGACCGGCAGCTTCCTGCTCGTCAACACCGGCGAGGAGATCGTCCACTCCGAGGCGCTGCTGACGAGCGTCGGCTACAAGCTCGGCGAGGGCAAGACGACGTACGTGCTCGAGGGCTCGATCGCCGTCACCGGCGCGCTGATCCAGTGGCTGCGCGACCGCCTGAAGATCATCGACTCCGCGCCCGAGGTCGAGGAGCTCGCGCGCACCGTCGACGACAACGGCGGCGTCTACTTCGTGCCGGCCTTCTCGGGCCTGTTCGCGCCGCACTGGCGCGACGACGCGCGCGGCGTGATCGTCGGGCTGACCGCCTACGCGGGCCGCGGGCACATCGCGCGCGCGGCGCTGGAGGCGACCGCGTGGCAGAGCCGCGAGGTCGTCGACGCGGCCAACGCCGTCGCCGACGTCCCGTTCACCGACCTGCGCGTGGACGGCGGCATGACCGCCAACGAGCTGCTGATGCAGTTCCAGGCCGACGTGCTCGGCGTGCCGGTGATCCGGCCGAAGGTCGTCGAGACGACCGCGCTCGGCGCGGCCTACGCGGCCGGGCTCGCCGTCGGCTTCTGGAAGTCCCAGGACGAGCTGCGCGAGCGCTGGGCCGAGGACAAGCGCTGGGAGCCGAAGATGGACGAGGACACGCGCGAGCGCGAGTACGCGCGCTGGAAGAAGGCGGTCTCGCGCTCACTCGACTGGGTGGACTAGCGCTCATGTAGAACCTGACGCTCACGTTAGAATCAGGTTCTATGGCCGTCGACCAATCCGTCGCTCCGCGCCGGCGCCTCGGCGTCGACGCGGGGCATGTCAACTACAAGTGGTGGGCCCTCTCGTGCACGAGCCTCGGGATGCTGCTCGCCACGATCAACTCGGGCACGCTGATCATCGCCCTGCCTGACCTCGCGCGCTCGCTGCACACGAGCATCCTCTCGCTGGTCTGGGTGATCCTCAGCTACATGATCTCCTCGACGGTGCTCGTGCTGTTCGCGGGCCGGCTGAGCGATCTGTTCGGCCGCAAGCAGGCCTATGTCGGCGGCTTCGTGCTGTTCGGGCTCGCCTCGCTCGGCGCCGGCTTCGCGGCCAACGGCACCGTGCTGATCCTGTGGCGCGTGCTGCAGGGGATCGGCGGCGCGTTCCTGTTCGCCAACGCCGCCGCGGTCGTGACCGACGCGTTCCCGCGCGAGCAGCTCGGGCTGGCGATGGGGACGAACACGATGGTCGCCGCCGTCGGCCTGGTGATCGGGCCGGTGCTGGGCGGCGCGCTCGTCGCGATCTCGTGGCACTGGGTGTTCTGGTTCAACGTGCCGGTGGCGCTGATCGGCTCGCTGTGGGCGGGCACGATCCTGCGCGAGCTGGCCAAGCAGGACCGCGTGCGCGGGTTCGACATCCCCGGCGTGACGGTCTTCGTGCTCGGGTTGACGGGGCTGGTCTACGGGCTCTCGCGCGGCGGGCTGAACGGCTGGACCGACCCGCTGACGTACCTGCCGATCGCGCTCGGCGTCGTGCTGACGCCCGTGTTCATCTACATCGAGCACCACCACCGCGCGCCGATGCTCGACCTGACGATCTTCAAGAACAAGCTGTTCGCCGCCGCCACCGCGGCCGCGTTCATCAACGGCCTCTCGCGCTTCGCGCTGCTGTTCCTGTTCGTCTTCTACTTCCAGGGCGTCAAGGGCGACGACCCGATCAAGGCGGGCATCGAGCTCGCGCCGATGGCGATCGGCATGCTGATCGCCTCGCCGCTGGCGGGCATCTGGGCCGACCGCCGCGGCTCGCGCACGCTGGCCGCCGTCGGGATGCTGCTCGGCGCGCTCGCGCTGGCGGGGATGACGACGCTCGGCGTCGACACGCCCTACGTCTGGTCGGCGTTCTGGCTGTTCGCGGTGGGCGTCTCGTCGGGCATGTTCAACAGCCCCAACACGGCGGCGATGATGGGCACCGTGCCGACGAACCGGCGCGGGATCGCGGCGGGCGCGCGCACGATGCTGCAGAACACCGGCGCGGTCGTCTCGATCGCGTTCGTGCTCGCCATCGTCACCTCGTCGGTGCCGAAGGACACGCTGTTCGCGATCTTCTCCGGCGTCGCCACCGGGCTGTCGCCTGCGAAGCTCGACCCGTTCGTGTCGAACATGCACACCGCGCTGTGGGTGCTGGCCGCGACGTCCGTGGTCGGCGCCGGCGTGTCGCTGCTGCGGCCGAAGGGCGACTGATGCCGGTCGCCGACCAGACGCTGCGGATCGGCGAGCTCGCCCGGCTCGCGGGCACGACGCCGCGCACGGTCCGCTACTACGAGGAGATCGGGCTGCTCGCGGCGCCCGACGAGCGCGACGCGGGCGCGCACCGGACCTACGGCCCGTCCGACCTCGCGCGCCTGCAGGAGATCCTGCGCCTGAAGCGGCTGCTCGGGCTCTCGCTCGACGAGCTGCGCGAGGTGATGGCGGGCGAGGACGCGCGCGCGGCGCGCCGGGTCGCGTTCCGTACGACCGAGAGCCAGGCCGAGCGCGAGCGGATGCTGGCCGAGGCGTCCAGCCACCTCGACGCCCTGCTGGGCCACGTCGGCCGCCACAAGGCCGAGGTCGAGGCCTACGAGGCCGAGCTGCTGGAGCGGCGCGAGCGGCTGCGGGCGGCGAAGGCGTGAACGCCGGCGTATCCGTGACTCGCTGCTAGCATCTCGCGCCGTATGCCGACGACGTCCCAGTTGGTCCGCAAGGGCCGCAACCCGAAGACGAAGAAGCTGGCCACCCCGGGCCTGAAGTCCGGAAAGGGTCGCAAGAAGAAGGTTGCCGCCCCGCAGCGCCGCGGCGTGTGCACACGCGTCTACACCACCACCCCGAAGAAGCCGAACTCGGCTCTGCGCAAGGTGGCCCGCGTGCGCCTGACCAACTCGATGGAGGTCACGGTCTACATCCCCGGCGAGGGCCACAACCTGCAGGAGCACTCCGTCGTGCTCGTGCGCGGTGGCCGCGTCAAGGACCTTCCGGGCGTGCGCTACAAGGTCGTCCGCGGCACGCTGGACGCCGCCGGCGTCTCGGACCGCAAGAAGGCCCGTTCCCAGTACGGAGTCAAGGCCAAGTAGATGCCGCGTAGAGCTGCCGCAACGATCCGCGCCACCGAGCCGGATCCCGTCCATCGCTCCAAGCTCGTCCAGCAGGTCATCAACAAGGTGATGCTGGACGGCAAGAAGTCGACCGCCGAGACGATCGTCTATGACGCGCTGGCGATCCTCTCCGAGCGCACCGGCAAGGACCCGGTGGAGGCGCTTGAGATCTCGATCAAGTCGCTCACGCCGGTGCTCGAGGTCCGCTCGCGCCGCGTCGGCGGCGCCACGTACCAGGTGCCGGTCGAGGTGCCCGCGCGCCGCGCCCGCACGCTCGCCGTGCGCTGGCTGGTCGAGTTCGCGCGCAACCGCCGCGAGAAGTCGATGGCGCAGCGGCTCGCGAACGAACTGCTGGACGCGCAGTCGCAGCAGGGCGGCGCGTACAAGCGCAAGGACGACATCTTCCGCATGGCGCAGGCCAACAAGGCCTTCGCCCACTACCGCTGGTAGGAGGCGCCTGCCTCGCGCATGCGCGCGATCGCGGTCAACGGGTGGGGCGGACGCGACAAGCTCGAGCTGATGGAGCTCGAGCCGCCGCCGGTCGCCCCTGACGCCGTCCTGCTGCGCGTCAAGGCCGCCGCGCTGAACCCGGTCGACGTCGGGATCCGCGAAGGGCGGCTCGCGGGCGCGTTCCCGCACCACTTCCCGGTCATCCTCGGCTGGGACGCCGCCGGCGTGGTGGAGAAGGTCGGCCCCGCGGTCACATGGTTCAAGCCCGGCGACCGCGCGTACGGATACTGCCGCCGGCACGAGCTCGAGTACGGCACCTACGCCGACTACGTGACCGTGCCCGAGGGCTTCTTCGCGCACATGCCCGACGACATGACGTTCGAGCAGGGCGCGGCGCTCCCGCTGGCCGGACTGACCGCCCACCAGGGGCTCGAGATCCTCGGCCTGCGCGGCGGCGAGTACGTCTTCGTCACCGGCGGCGCCGGGGGCGTCGGCCACATGCTCGTCCAGCTCGCCGTCGCCCGCGGCGCGCGCGTCGCGGCCACCGCCTCGCCCAACCATCACGAGTTCCTGCGCGAGCTCGGCGCCGAGCCGTTCGACTACCACGACCCGCAGCTGCTCGAGCGCTGGCGCGAGTGGACCGGCGGCCGCGGCGCCGACGCCGCCTTCGACGCCTACGGCGACGAAAGTCAGGAGCAGGCCTTCTCGGTCCTGCGCAAGGGCGGCCGGATCGTGTCGATCAGGACGCCGCCGGAGCCGCGCGAGTCGATCGAGACCGCCTATGAGTTCGTGCGCCCGAGCGGCTACGACCTCGGCGAGCACATCACGCCGCTGTTCGAGGAGGGCGCCCTGCGCCCGCACATCCAGCAGACGTGGCCGCTCGAGCAGGCCGCCGACGCGATGGAGGTCCTCGAAGGCGGCCACGTGCGCGGCAAGCTGGTCCTCACGCTCGGCTGAGCGCGTCCACCTCGGCGTAGCCCGGCGCGGGCGGGAGCGTGCCGCCGGCGCGGATCGCGGTCGCCGCGTCCACCGTCGCGCCGAGCGCGACGCGGAACAGCGCCGAGCCCGTGCTCACGCGCGCGACGCCGAGCTCGGCCAAGCGCGGGAGCGTGTGCGAGAACAGGACGTTGAGCGGCGCGTCGAGCGCGCTCGCCAGCGCCTCGATCCCGGCCTCGTCGGCGAGGCCGGGCGCGAAGACGCCGTCGGCGCCGGCGCCCGCGTAGGCCTGCAGCCGGGCGAACGTGGAATCCTGCTCGCGCTTGAGCCAGTGCGTGTCGGTGCGGGCGTTGACGAACAGCTGCGGCACGCGCGCCTTGACCGCCGCGACCTTGGCCGCGAGGCCGTCGCGCAGCTGGTCCTCGAGGTTGATGCCGGCGGTGCCGAGGTCGTACAGCCGGGCCGCGAGGTCGGCGACGGCGCCGGGGTCGTCGCTGAAGCCGTCCTCGAGGTCGACGGTGACGTGCACGTCGAGGTGCGCGATCCGCCGCACGAGCGCGAGCGTCTCCTCGAGCGTGTCGCCCGCCGCGTCGGGCTTGCCGGCCGCGGCGGCGACGCCGAGGCTCGTCGTGCCGACGGCGGGGAAGCCGGCGGCGGCGAGCGCGGCGGCGGAGGCGTGGTCCCAGGCGTTCGGCAGCAGCAACGGGTCGCCGGGGACGTGGAGCTGCTTGAACGAGGTCATGGCACCAGCGCCAGAGCATGAACGGCGGCAGGGCACGCGTGCGGCCCGGCGCCGAACGGGTGCGCCGCGAGATCGACCTCGACGAGCGATCCGTCGGGCGCGATCCGCCGCGTCACGGGCACGGGCGGCGGCTCGAGCGCGCCGCGCTGCGCGAGCAGCGCGGCGGTCGCGGCGCATCCCTGCACGAGGATGCAGATGTCCTGGGCGGCGACCTCGGGCTCGGCGGCGGGCAGGAGCGAGAGCAGCCGCGCGACCGCCGCGTCGGCGGCGGCCGGAGACGTGCCCGTGCCGGGCGGCGGGTTGTAGTGCGGGGCGATCTCGCGGACGGCGCCGGCGGCGGCCTGCGCGTCGATCGCGCCGAGGGCCTGGGCGAGCGCGACGACGTGGTCGCCGGTCTCGTCCGCGCGGGCTCGCAGCCCGGCCGGGTCGATCTCCGCCAGGCGCGCGATCACGAGTGCGCGGCGGCGGGCGTGGTCAGGCCCGTCGCAGAAGCGCGGCACGGCGGCGCGAAGCCACGCGAGCGTGCCGACCGGTCCCGCCGGCGCCGCCGGCGGGACCGTGTAGGCGGGGTCTTGGAGGATCGTCACCGGGCCACCGTAGGCCCGCGACGTTTCGCTCCCGGCCGAACTACTGCTCGATCGTGATGGTCGGCGCGGGGGAGGCGGTCGCCTCGGGGGTCGGCGCGGGCTTCGTGTCCGGCGCCGGCGCGCCGGCGTCGCCGCAGCCCGCCTTGGTCGAGATCCCGCCGGCGCAGCGCTTGAGCGCCTCGCCGGACGCGTGGTCGACGACCCACTGCTTGAGCTCCGCTCCGTGCAGGTCCGCCGGGACGTCGGCGCCGTTGGCCTTCAGGCAGTCGGTGAACGCCTTCTCGTCCTGCGGCCCCGCGACCGCCTTGTCCGGCGGCTGGGTGCTGAAGTGGCAGGCCGCGAACGCCTTCTGGGCGTTCGCGTCATCCGCGTGCTCGTTGATCCACGGCTTGAGCTGGTCGAGCGCCGACGGGACGTCGAGCCCCTGCCGGCGCAGGCACGAGGCGAGGTCCTGCGCGCCCGGCCCGCGCGCCCCCTCGTTCGTCTGACAGGCGTCCAGCGCGCCCTCGATCGCGCCGCCCGGCTCGTGCGCGATCAGCCACTGCTTGATCGCGAAGCCGCGCGTGTCGGCGGGGATGTCGGCGCCGTGCGCGCGCAGGCAGCTGACGAACGTCGCTTCGGGATCGGTGCCGTTGTCGGCGCCGGCCGGGATGGTGATGGCCGCGGCGACCGCCGCGGCGGCGGCGGTGGCGGCGACGACGGCAAGTAGGCGGTTCATGCACCCCACTGCATCGCGCCGCGCTGACCAGCCGGGGAACCAACCATGAACATCCGTGGAAAACGCGTCACGTCCGCCTCATGCCGCGCGAGACTTCTCCGCGTGTCCACCGTGCTGCTGGTCGAGGACGACCCGGAGATCGTCGGCCTGCTGTCCGACTTCCTCGCCGACGAGGGCTTCGGGATCGCGGCCGCGTCGGACCCCGCCGGCGCCATCGACGCGCTCGGCACGTACGAGATCGCGTGCGTCGTGCTCGACGTGATGCTCCCCGGCGGGTCCGGCTTCGACGTCTGCCGCCGGATCCGCGAGCACTCCGACGTGCCGCTGCTGTTCCTCAGCGCGCGCGGCGAGGACGAGGACAAGCTGCGCGGCCTCGCGCTCGGCGCGGACGACTACATCGTCAAGTCGGCGACGCCGGCCGAGGTCGTCGCGCGCGTGAAGGCGGTGCTGCGCCGGAGCGCGCCGCGCAACCCCGCTCGCCGCGTCTATGGCCGCTTCGCCGTCGACCGCGCCGCGCACGAGGTGACCGCCGACGGCAGCCCCGTGCCGCTCACCGCGCGCGAGTTCGAGCTGCTGGCGCTGTTCGCCGACCACCCGCGCCAGGTGCTCACGCGCGAGCAGATCTTCGAGCGCGTGTGGGGCTCGTGGGGCGACCGCAGCGCCGTCGCGGTGTACGTCCGGCGGCTGCGCGAGAAGCTCGATCCCGCGCTGTTCGTGACGGTCTGGGGCGTCGGGTACCGCTTCGACCCGCCGGCGCCGTGACGCTCTCGCTGCGGACCTGGCTGGCGCTCGGACTCGTCCTCGCGACCGCCGTGCCGCTGGCGGCCGGCGCGGGCGCGTGGGTCGCGGCCGGACAGTTGCAGGCGGGCCGCGAGCAGGCGCGCAGCAAGGCGGCCGTCGCCGCCGTCGCGGCCGGCTCGGTCGAGACCGCGGCGCAGCGGAAGGCACTGCGCGAGCGGCTCGGCCGCCTCGGCGTGGAGGCGCAGCTGGCGCCGGGGTTCGAGAAGCCCAGCGTCTTCAACACCACGAAGCCCATCGACGTCGCCACGTCGCCCGACTTCGCCGACAAGGCCAAGGAGGCCAAGCTCGCGGCGGTCAAGCGGCAGCTGACGACGCCGGGACTGAACGCGTTCATGCAGGCGCCCGACGCCAAGAGCCGGGTCGACGCGGAGTTCGCGACGGTGAGCGTGGAAGGGCCGGCGGTCAGCGGGACGCTGTTCGTGCGCCGCGAGAGCGCCACGGCACGCTGGGCGATCGCGCTGGGCGTCGCCGCGCTCGGCCTCGCGGCCGCGCTCGCGCTGGCGGTGACGTTCCTCAGCCGCTGGGTCCTGCGCCCGCTCGCGAGCCTCGCCTCCGACGCCGACCGGATCGCGGGCGGCGAGCTGACCGCGACGCCCGCACCGACGCGTGCGCGCGAGGTGGCGCAGGTCGGCGACGCGCTGCACGGCATGGCCGGAGCGCTCGGCGAGGCGCTCGGGACGTCGGCGGCGGCCGAGGAGGAGCGCCGGTTCCTGATCAGCGCCATCGCGCACGACCTGCGCACGCCGCTGTTCACGCTGCGCGGCTCGCTGGAGGCGATCGAGCACGGGCTCGGCGGCGAGGACGCGCTTGGCCGCGCGCAGCGCAAGGCGGATCATCTCGATCGCCTCGTCGGCGACCTGTTCGCCTTCGCGCGCGCCGACTACTCGCACGCGGGCGAGCGGCTCGACCTCGCCGAGGTGGCCCGCGGCGCCGCCGAGGCGGTCGACCCGCGCGGGAAGACCGTGGTCGTGGCGGCCGGCGACCCGGTCTACGCCCACGGCGATCCGGTCGCGCTCCAGCGGGCGATCACGAACCTCGTGGAGAACGCGGTGCGTCACGCGCGCACGCGCGTGCAGGTGACCGTGCAGCCGGGCCGGATCGAGGTGAGCGACGACGGCCCGGGCTTCGCGCCGGCCGACCTGGAGCACGTCTTCGAGCCGCTCTTCCGCGGCGACCGGGCCCGCTCGGCCGCCACCGGCGGGGCGGGACTCGGCCTCGCCATCGCGCGGCGCCTGGCACGCGCGCACGACGGCGAGGTCGAGGCGGCCAACGCTCCCGCCGGGGGAGCGCTGGTCACCCTCCGGCTTCCCTAGACCCCTGCTATATTCGAACGCCGTCGCACAGCGTCGTCAATCGCCGTGCGGCCCGGTCCTTCACATGGAGTCAAGCGAGACATAGCCCACTTGCGAACAGGGCCTCGCAGCATGTGAAGAGACACGGGCCCACCAGGGCCCGTTTCTTTGCCCGCCGTCGGGGCACCCTACGCAGGAAGACCGCACACAGAGAAGAGAAGCCTCCATGCCGCGCAAGTTCACGCTCGAGAAGACCCGGAACATCGGGATCATGGCCCACATCGATGCGGGCAAGACCACGACGACCGAGCGCATCCTCTATTACACCGGCCGCTCCCACAAGATGGGCGAGGTCCACGAGGGCGCGGCGACGATGGACTGGATGGAGCAGGAGCAGGAGCGCGGCATCACGATCACGTCGGCCGCGACCACGTGCGAGTGGGCTGATCACCGCATCAACATCATCGACACGCCCGGCCACGTCGACTTCACGGTCGAGGTCGAGCGCTCGCTGCGCGTGCTCGACGGTGCTGTAGCGCTGTTCGACTCCGTCGCGGGTGTAGAGCCACAGTCGGAGACGGTCTGGCGCCAGGCGGACAAGTACCACGTCCCCCGCATCGCCTACATCAACAAGATGGACCGCATCGGCGCCGATTTCGAGCGCGGCGTCCAGACGATGATCGACCGCCTCGGCGCCCACCCGGTGCCGATCCAGCTGCCGATCGGCGCGGAGGGCGACTTCCTCGGCATCATCGACCTCGTCGCCATGAAGGCCGTCGTCTACAACGACGACCTCGGCAAGGACGTGTCGGTCATCGAGATCCCCGCCGAGCACCTCGACGCCGCCAACCAGGCGCGCGAGAACCTGCTCGAAGAGGTCTCGCACTACGACGACGGCATCGTGGAGCTGATCCTCGAGGACCAGGAGATCCCGGTCGCGCGGCTGGCCGAGGCCATCCGCAAGGCGACGCTCTCCAGCCAGATGACGCCGGTCCTGTGCGGCTCGTCGTTCAAGAACAAGGGCGTCCAGCCGCTGCTCGACGCGGTCATCGCCTACCTGCCTTCCCCGCTCGACGTGCCCCCGGTCACCGGCCTGGAGCCGGTCCGCGGCGGCGAGGACCGCGAGGCCCAGCGCCACGCGGACGACTCCGAGCCGTTCAGCGCGCTGGCGTTCAAGATCATGGCCGACCCCTACGTCGGCAAGCTCACCTACTTCCGCGTCTACTCGGGCAAGCTCGAGGCGGGCTCGCGCATCCTCAACGTGACGACCGGCCGCACCGAGCGGATCGGGCGCATCCTGATGATGCACGCCAACGACCGCGAGGACGTCACCGAGGTCTATTCGGGCGACATCGCGGCGGCGGTCGGCATCAAGCAGGTCGTCACCGGCGACACGCTGGCGGCGCCCGACAAGCCGATCAAGCTCGAGGCGATCACGTTCGACGACCCGGTCATCTCCGTGGCGATCGAGCCGAAGACGAAGTCCGACCAGGAGAAGATGTCGGTCGCGCTGGGCCGCCTCGCCGAGGAGGACCCGACGTTCCAGGTCCGCACCAACGAGGAGACCGGCCAGACCGAGATCTCGGGCATGGGCGAGCTGCACCTCGAGGTGCTGGTCGACCGCATGTTCCGCGAGTACAAGGTCGACGCCAACGTCGGCCGCCCGCAGGTGTCGTATCGCGAGACCGTGCGCGGCACGGCCGAGAAGGTCGAAGGCCGGCACGTGCGCCAGACCGGCGGCTCGGGCCAGTACGGCATCGTCTACATCAACATCGAGCCGGCGCCCGGCGAGGGCTTCGACTTCGTCAACAAGATCAAGGGTGGCTCGATTCCGACCGAGTTCATCCCCGCCATCGAGAAGGGCGTCGAAGAGGCCCTGGAGACCGGCGTGCGCGCCGGGTACCCGATGGTGGACGTGCGGGTCACGCTGACCGACGGCAAGTACCACGACACGGACTCCTCGGAGATCGCCTTCAAGATCGCCGGTTCGATGGCGCTCAAGGAGGCGGCGAGGCGGGCCAAGCCCGTCCTGCTGGAGCCGGTGTTCGCGGTCGAGGTCGTCACGCCCGAGGACTACATGGGCGACGTCATCGGCGACCTCAACAAGCGCCGCGGGCGCATCAACGCGATGGAGCCGCGCGGCAACGCGCAGGTTGTAAGCGCTCACGTCCCGCTCAGCGAGATGTTCGGCTACGCGACCGACGTGCGGTCGATGACGCAGGGCCGTGCCACCTACACGATGCAGTTCGACAGCTATGAGGAGGTGCCGTCCCACATCGCCGAGAAGGTGGTCGAGGGCCGCACCGGGGAGCCCGTCCTCGCCTAGACGCGGTAGTCTGGACGGGTTCGCCTCTAAACGAGACTTAAGGAAAGAGGAGCAGCAGAAGTGGCGAAGGAGAAGTTCAATCGGGACAAGCCGCACGTCAACGTCGGCACGATCGGTCACATCGACCACGGCAAGACGACGCTGACGGCGGCCATCACCAAGGTCCTTTCAGAGAAGTTCGGCGGACAGGCCCGTTCCTTCGAGGAGATCGACAACGCTCCGGAAGAGAAGGCGCGCGGCATCACGATCGCCACTTCCCACGTCGAGTACGAGACGGAGAACCGTCACTACGCGCACGTGGACTGCCCGGGCCATGCGGACTACGTGAAGAACATGATCACGGGCGCCGCCCAGATGGACGGCGCGATCCTCGTGGTCTCGGCGGCGGACGGTCCGATGCCGCAGACGCGCGAGCACATCCTGCTCGCCCGTCAGGTCGGCGTGCCGTACATCGTCGTGTTCCTCAACAAGGCCGACATGGTCGACGACGAGGAGCTGCTCGAGCTCGTCGAGGTCGAGGTGCGCGAGCTCCTCTCCGCCTACGACTTCCCGGGCGACGACATCCCGTTCGTCATCGGCTCGGCGCTGAAGGCGCTCGAGGGCGACGAGGAGTACGTCAACAAGATCATCGAGCTCGCAGAGCAGCTCGACACCTACATCCCGGAGCCCGAGCGCGACCTGGACAAGCCGTTCCTGATGCCGGTCGAGGACGTCTTCTCGATCACGGGTCGCGGCACGGTGGCCACGGGCCGCATCGAGCAGGGCATCGTCAACACCGGCGACACGGTCCAGATCGTGGGCATCCACCCGGAGGTCAACTCCACGGTGGTCACCGGCGTCGAGATGTTCCGCAAGATCCTGGACCAGGGCCAGGCCGGCGACAACGTCGGCTGCCTGCTCCGCGGCGTCAAGCGCGAGGAGATCGAGCGCGGGCAGGTTCTCTGCAAGCCGAACTCGATCACCCCGCATACGAAGTTCATGGCCGAGGTGTACGTCCTCAAGAAGGAAGAGGGCGGCCGCCACACCCCGTTCTTCAACGGGTACCGGCCGCAGTTCTACTTCCGCACCACGGATGTGACCGGCGTCGCCAACCTGCCCGAGGGCACGGAGATGGTCATGCCGGGCGACAACATCCAGATGGAAGTCGAGCTCATCCAGCCCATCGCCATGGACGCAGGGCTGCGCTTCGCCATCCGGGAGGGCGGCCGCACGGTCGGCTCCGGGGTGGTCACCGAGATCCTCAAGTAGTCCCCTTCCGCGACGGGGCAAGCACGCCCCGCCGCGGCGCGAAGTCGACCGATACGACCTATGAGGGCGGGCCCCGCGAGCCCGGGGCTCGCCCTCATTGCGCGCAGAACGCCCAGCCAAACTTCAACGCAAGCACCGGACAGAAAGTGGCCATAGCCCAGAACAAGATCCGCATCCGTCTCAAGGCGTACGACTCGTCGGCCATAGAGACTGCGGCCAAGGAGATCGTCGAGACGGCGACGCGGACCGGGGCAACCGTCTCTGGCCCGGTACCGCTCCCGACGGAGAAGAACGTGTACGCCGTCGTGAAGTCCCCCTTCAAGGACAAGGACTCACAGGAGCACTTCGAGATCCGCACGCACAAGCGGCTGATCGACATCCATCAGCCCACGCCCAAGACGGTCGACTCGCTTCAGCGGCTCGATCATCTCCCCGCCGGCGTGGACATCGAGATCCGACTCGCCTTCGGTTGATATGCCCGCCATCCTCGCCAAGAAGCTCGGCATGACGCAACGGTTCCTCGACGACGGTCGCGTCGAGCGAGTGACCGTGCTCGAGGCCGGACCGTGCCCCGTCACGGCGATCCGCACCCATGAGATCGACGGCTACGAGGCCGTCCAGCTCGGGTTCGGCGCCGTGCGCGAGAAGGCACTCAACAAGCCCCTGCTCGGCCATCTCAAGAAGGTCGATGCGCCGCCCGTGCGCACCCTGACGGAGTTCCGCGACGAGGCCGGCGAGCTGCAGGTCGGCGACACCGTGACCGTCGAGGCGTTCGAGGTCGGCCAGAAGGTCAAGGTCGCCGGCATCGGCAAGGGCAAGGGCTTCCAGGGCACGATCAAGCGCCACAACTACGCCTCCGGCCCGAAGTCCCACGGCTCGCACAACAAGCGCGCCCCGGGCTCGATCGGTGCCTCCGCCACGCCTTCGCGCGTGTTCAAGGGCATCCGCGGCCCCGGCCGCATGGGCGGCAAGCGCGCGACCCAGAAGGGCCTGACGATCGTCGAGCTGATGCCCGACCGCAACCTGATGCTCATCCGCGGCTCCGTGCCCGGATCGAAGGGCGGCACCGTGGAGGTGCGTACCGATGCCTAGCGCTCCGACGCTCGGGGGCGGCTCGTCCGTCACCCTCGACTCCGCCGTCTTCGAGGAGGCCTTCAACGGCCCGCTCGTGCACGAGGTCGTGGTGGCCGAGCTGGCCGCCCGCCGTCGCGGCACGCACGCGACCAAGACGCGCGGCATGGTCTCCGGCGGCGGCGCCAAGCCGTGGCGCCAGAAGGGCACGGGCCGTGCCCGCGCCGGCACCTCGCGCTCGCCGATCTGGACCGGCGGCGGCACCGTCTTCGGGCCCAGCCCGCGCCACTACACCGTCAAGGTCAACCGCAAGGCGCGCCGCGCGGCGCTCCGGGCGGCGCTGTCCGTGCATGCCGAGCGCTCGACGCTCCACGTGCTCGACGCGGCGATCTTCGACGCGCCGTCGACCAAGCAGGCGGCCGAGCTGCTGCACGCCCACCGCGGCGGCAGGGTCCTGATCGCGCTCAGCGACGGCGAGTTCGCCGCCGCCAAGTCGTTCCGGAACCTCGCGCGCGTGAACGTGCTGCACGTCGACGACGTCGGCGTTGCCGACCTCGTGGGCGCGGCGACGCTCGTCATCTCGCAGCCGGCGCTCGACGCGCTGACCGTTCGCGCCAAGAAGGAGGAGAAGGCCTGATGGATCCCTCCCAGGTGATCATCCGCCCGGTCGTCTCCGAGAAGTCCTACGTGCTGGCGACCGCCAACAAGTACACGTTCCGCGTCCACCCCGACGCGCACAAGACGCAGATCAAGCACGCCGTCGAGGCGCTGTTCGAGGACGTCAAGGTGCTCGAGGTGCGCACGTCCAAGGTCCCCTCCAAGCCCAAGCGCCGCGGCGTCACCGCGGGCCGCACGCGGGCGTGGAAGAAGGCCGTGGTCCAGGTGCGCGAGGGCGACACCATCCCGATCTTCCAGGGCCTCGAGGCCGACCTCTAAGCCATGCCTGTACGCAAGCCTAAGCCAACTTCCCCGGGGCGCCGCTTCGTCACGTACCCGGACTTCGCCGAGATCACGAGGAGCGAGCCCGAGCGCTCGCTCGTCGAAGGTCTCAAGAAGTCCGGCGGACGCAACGCGCTCGGCCGCAAGACCGCCCGCCATCGCGGCGGCGGCGCCAAGCGGCTGTACCGCAGGATCGACTTCAAGCGCACCAAGGACGGCATCCCGGCCAAGGTCGCCTCGATCGAGTACGACCCCAACCGCTCCGCCTACATCGCGCTGCTGCACTACGTCGACGGCGTGAAGGCCTACATCATCGCCCCGAACCGCCTGC
Organism: uncultured Solirubrobacteraceae bacterium; assembly: GCA_963736505.1. GTDB lineage: Bacteria > Actinomycetota > Thermoleophilia > Solirubrobacterales > Solirubrobacteraceae > Solirubrobacter. The sequence goes on along the minus strand of CAVTOZ010000005.1, from coordinate 543,961 downwards.
GGGTCGGCATGACGGTGCTGTCGGGCCCGGGCGCGGACATCGCGGTCGGCAACGCGATGCCGCTGGCCTCGATGCCGGTCGGCACGCTCGTGCACAACGTGGAGCTCCAGCCGGGCCGCGGCGCGCAGATGGCGCGCTCCGCCGGCGCGAGCATCCAGCTGATGGCCAAGGAGGGCACGATGGCCACGCTGCGCCTGCCCTCCGGTGAGATGCGGATGGTCCGCTCGGACTGCCGCGCGACGGTCGGCGTGGTCGGCAACTCCGACCACCAGAACGTCACCGTCGGCAAGGCCGGCCGCAAGCGTCACATGGGCGTTCGCCCGCAGACGCGCGGCAAGGCCATGAACCCGGTCGACCACCCGCACGGCGGCGGCGAGGGCGGCGGGTCGCTGGGCAACCATCCGAAGACGCCGTGGGGCGTGCCGACGCTCGGCTACCGCACCCGCAAGAAGGGCAAGGCGTCCGACCGTTACATCGTCCGCGGCCGCCGTCGCGGGAAGAAGGGTGGCCGCTGATGAGCCGTTCCTCAAAGAAGGGGCCGTGGGTCGAGGATCGCCTCATGTCGCGCATCGAGGCCATGAACGCCTCGAACTCCCGCACGATGATCCGTACCTGGTCGCGCGCCTCGACGATCTTCCCCGACTTCGTCGGGCACACCATCGCCGTCCACGACGGGCGCAAGCACGTGCCCGTGTTCGTGAGCGAGTCGATGGTGGGGCACAAGCTTGGCGAGTTCGCGCCCACGCGCACGTACCGCGGGCATGACTCGAAGGGCAAGGTGCGATGAGCGAGGAAGACAAGAAGGACGAGGTCGAGGAGACCACGGCCGGCGAGACCCCGGTGGACGAGACGTCTACTGAGGAGACGGTCGCGGAGACCACGACTGAGGTGGATCAGCAGGAGCGCGCCGACGAAGAGGCGGCGCGTGCCGCTGCCGCCGCCGAGGAGGCCGCCGAGGCCGCCGAGGAGGCCCCGACCCCGACCGCCGTCGCCGCGGCTGAAGAGGCCGAGGAGCTCGCCGAGAAGGCCGAGGAGGCCGCCGAGGCCGCCGCGGAGAAGCCCAAGCGCCAGCGTTCGCGCAAGGCCCGCGAGGCCGAGCAGGCCGCCGACCAGGCCGAGGAGGCCGCCGAGGAGGCGACCGAGTCCGCCAAGCGGTCGCGCGCGCGCAAGAAGAAGACCGACGACGAGCCGCCCGCTCCTGCGGAGGAGGCCAAGCCCGCGCGCCGCCGGCGCGACGAGCGCCGCCCCGTGCCGGTCGGCCTCGAGGTCCGCGCCCAGGCCAAGTACGTCCGCACGTCCGCCCGCAAGGCGCGGCTCGTGTGCGACCACATCCGCGGCAAGGACGTCGTCGAGGCTCGCGCGATCCTCGCGTTCACCCCGCGGCGCGCCGCCGAGGCGTGGATCAAGCTGCTCGAGTCGGCGGTCGCCAACGCCGAGCACAACCACGAGCTCGTGGGCGAGGATCTGCGGATCCTCGACGTGCACGCCGACGAGGGCCCGACGCTCAAGCGGTTCCGTCCGCGCGCCATGGGCCGCGCGACGCGCATCCGCAAGCGCACCTCGCACCTATCCATCACGCTCACCCCGAAGGAGTCCTAGCCCACCATGGGTCAGAAGGTTCATCCCGAGGCCATGCGCGTGGGCTACATCCACGACTGGAAGTCGAACTGGTTCTCAGAGAAGAACTTCAGCGACTTCCTGATCGAGGATGTCCGGATCCGGGACCACATCCAGAACAAGCTCGCGCACGCCGGCCTCTCAGACATCACGATCCGCAAGGACGCGGCGGAGGTGGAGGTCAATATCCACACCGCGCGCCCCGGCATCGTGATCGGCAAGTCCGGCTCCGAGGTCGACGCCCTGCGGCGTGACCTGCACCGGATCACGGGCAAGTCGATCAAGGTCAACATCCTCGAGATCAAGCGCCCCGAGCTCGACGCGAAGCTCGTCGCGCAGTCGATCGCCGAGCAGCTGCAGAACCGCGTCGCCTTCCGGCGCGCGATGAAGCGCGCGCTCACGAGCGCCATGCGCTCGGGCGCCAAGGGCTGCAAGATCCAGGTCGGCGGCCGCCTGGGCGGCGCCGAGATGGCCCGCTCGGAGTCCTACTCCGACGGCCGCGTCCCGCTGCACACGCTGCGCGCCGACATCGACTACGGCTTCTACGAGGCCCGTACGACGTTCGGCCGCATCGGCGTGAAGTGCTGGATCAACAAGGGCGAGATCATGCCCGCCGGCTACGCCGGGCAGGACCTGACGTCGCTCGACGAGCCGTCCGGCGGCCCGCAGGCCGGCGACGACGACCGCGGTCGCGGTCGGGGTCGCGGCGACGGGCGCGGGCGCGGCGACGGTCGCGGCGGCCAGGGCGGCGGCGGCGGCGGTGGCCGTGGCCGCGGTGGCCAGGGCGGCGGCGGTCGCGGCGGCCAGGGCGGCGGTCCGGGCGGTCCGGGCGGTCGCGGCGGCGGCGGTGGCGGCTTCGGCGGCGGCGGTGGCCGCGGCGGAGGCGGCGGCGGTGGCCGTGGCGGCGGAGGCGGCTTCGGCGGCGGCGGTGGCCGTGGCGGCGGAGGCGGCGGTGGGCGCGGCGGCCAGGGCGGCCGTCCCGACCTCAGCGGAGGGATCAGTCGCTGATGCTCTCCCCCAAGCGAGTCAAGTTCCGCAAGGTGCATCGCGGCCGGCGCGCGGGTCTCTCCCGCGGCCAGCAGACGGTGGCGTTCGGCGATTACGGTCTGAAGGCCCTCGAGGCCGGCTGGCTGACGAACCGCCAGATCGAGGCCGCCCGAATCGCGATGACCCGCAAGATCAAGCGTGGCGGCAAGGTGTGGATCAACGTCTTCCCGGACAAGGCCTTCACCAAGAAGCCGGCCGAGACCCGCATGGGCTCCGGCAAGGGCAACCCGGAAGGCTGGGTCGCCGTCGTCAAGCCGGGCCGCGTGATGTTCGAGCTCTCCGGCGTGCCGGAGCCGCTCGCTCGCGAGGCCATGCGCCTGGCCGGCCACAAGCTGCCTGTGAAGAGCAAGTTCGTGCTGCGCGAGGACGGTCAGTGATGAAGTCCTCCGAGCTGCGCGACCTGAACGACAAGAGCCTGCGCGAGCACATCGCCACCCAGCGGCGCGACCTGTTCGGCCTGCGGCTCCAGCACGCCACCGGCGAGCTGGAGAACACCGCCGGGCTGAGCCGCGGCAAGCGCTCGCTCGCACGCGCGCTGACGGTGGCCCGCCAGCGCGGCATCGACCCGAACCAGAAGACTGACTAATGGCTGAGAACCCGGAAGAGACCCCAGAGACCATCGTGGAGGAGGTCGAGGCCGCGGCGACCCCCGATGAGGGGACGCCCGAGGCCGAGGCCACGCCCAGCGCGACGCGCAAGGAGCGCAACGCCGCCGCCCGCGAGGCGAAGGCGAAGCCGGCCGCGGCAGGCCCGCGCACGCTCGAGGACCGCCTCGAGGAGCGCAAGGCGCACCGCGCGACGAACGCGCGCCAGCGCACGGCCTACCGCGCCAAGCTGAAGGCCAAGCGCGCCGCGGCCCGTGCCGAGGCGCCGGTCGTCGAGGAGCAGCACGCCGCCGAGCACGGCCCCGGCCGCGCGAAGGTGCGGCAGGGCGTCGTCGTGTCCGACAAGGGCGACAAGACGATCACCGTCCGCATCGACGTGGCCCGCCGCCATCGGCGCTACCACAAGATCCTCCGTTCCTCCACGACGCTGCACGTCCACGACGAGCGCAACGACGCCCACGCGGGCGACACCGTGCGCGTCCAGGAGTGCCGCCCGATGTCGCGCCTGAAGCGCTGGCGGCTCGTGGAGATCCTGGAGCGGGCGCGATGATCCAGAACGAGACGCGCCTGCGCGTCGCCGACAACACGGGCGCGCGCGAGATCCTCACGATCCGCGTGATGGGCGGCTCGCGCCGCCGCTACGCGAGCGTGGGCGACATCATCGTGGCGACCGTCAAGCAGGCCAACCCGAACGGGACGGTCAAGAAGGGCGACGTCGTCAAGGCGGTCGTCGTGCGCACGAAGAAGGAGTTCGGGCGCGACGACGGCACCTACATCGCCTTCGACGAGAACGCCGCGGTGATCATCGACGCGCAGAACAACCCGCGCGGGACGCGCATCTTCGGCCCGGTGGCGCGCGAGCTGCGCGACGGCGGCTTCATGAAGATCGTCTCGCTCGCGCCGGAGGTGCTGTGATGAAGATCCGTCACGACGACAACGTCATCGTCATCTCGGGCAAGGACAAGGGCAAGACCGGCAAGGTCATCCGCGTCGACCCGGCCAGGGGCCGCGTCTACGTCGAGGGCCTGAACATGATCAAGCGCCACCAGCGCCCGGTCGCCGGCCGTCCGAACCTGCAGATCGGCGTGATCGAGAAGGAGGGCCCGATCCACGTGTCCAACGTGGCGATCGTGGACCCGAAGACGCACAAGCCGACGCGCGTGGGCGTGACCCGCAACGAGCAGGGGGCTCGCGTGCGCGTGACCCGGCGCTCCGGGGTGGAGATCGACTGATGGCCGCACGACTGAAGACCCGTTACAACGAGGAGATCCGCCCCGCGCTGATCTCCAAGTACGGCTACTCGACGCCGATGCAGGCGCCGAAGCTGGTGAAGGTCACGCTCAACATGGGCGTGGGCGAGGCCAAGCAGGACTCGAAGATGCTCGAGGCCGCGCAGGGCCAGCTCGCCGACATCGCCGGCCAGAAGCCGAACATCCGCCGTGCCCGCAAGTCGGTCGCCGCGTTCAAGCTGCGCGAAGGCATGCCCGTCGGTCTGACGGTCACGCTGCGCGGCGAGCGGGCGTACGAGTTCATCGACCGCCTGGTCTCCGTCGCGATCCCGCGGCTGCGCGACTTCCGCGGCCTGAACCCGCGCTCGTTCGACGGCCGCGGCAACTACAACGTGGGCATCCGCGAGCAGATCATCTTCCCCGAGATCGACTACGACGCCGTGGACCAGGTTCGCGGTCTCGACGTCGCGATCACGACCACCGCGGCGTCGGACGCGGAAGCGTTCGCGCTGCTCTCAGCGCTCGGCCTGCCGTTCTCCCGCGAGGGACGCCCGGCCGGCTTCGAGAGCATGAACGCCGCCGAGCCCGTCGCCGCATAAGGAACTTCCTGAAATGGCCAAGACATCCAAGATCGTCCGCGCGAACCGCCCGCCCAAGTACAAGACGCGGGCGCACTCGCGCTGCCGTCGCTGCGGTCGTCCGCGCGCGGTCTACCGCAAGTTCGGGCTCTGCCGCATCTGCCTGCGCGAGCTCGCGCACGAGGGCTACATCCCCGGCATGACGAAGTCGAGCTGGTGATCGCATGTCGATGACCGACCCGATCGCCGATTTCCTGACCCGCATCCGCAACGGCATCATGGCCGCCAAGGAAGAGGTCGAGATCCCCTCGAGCAAGCTCAAGCGCGAGATGGCCCGCATCCTCACCGAGCAGGGCTACATCCTCGGCTTCGACGAGTCGCCCGGCGTCCCCGGCTCCGCGGCGGACAAGATCCTCGTCAAGCTCAAGTACACTGAGAACCGGACCTCGGTGATCTCCGGCCTGCGCCGGGTGTCCCGCCCGGGCCAGCGGATGTACGTGGATTCCAAGCACATCCCCAGGGTCCTCGGCGGCATGGGCACCACCATCGTGTCCACCTCGCACGGCGTCATGACCGGCCACGAAGCTCGCGCTGCGGGCGTCGGCGGCGAGGTCGTGGCGGAGGTCTGGTAGCCCGCAATGTCCCGTATCGGCAAGAAGCCCATCCCCGTCCCCACGAGCGTCACCGTCACGGTGGAGCCTGAGGTGGTGCGCGTCTCGGGCCCTCGCGGCAACCTCGAGGAGCGCAAGAACCGCGCGATCGACGTCGTGCACGAGGACGGCACGCTGCTGGTCAAGCGCCCGACCGACCGCGCCGAGCACCGGGCCCTGCACGGGCTCACGCGCTCGCTCGTGGCCAACATGGTCGAGGGCGTCACCACCGGCTTCACCAAGACGCTCGAGATCCAGGGCGTCGGCTACCGCGCGGCCTTGAAGGGCCGCGACCTGGAGCTGGCGCTCGGCTACTCCCACCCGGTGCCGATCAAGGCGCCGGAGGGGATCGAGTTCGAGGTCCCCGTTCCCACGCGCGTGATCGTGAAGGGGAACAACAAGCAGGTCGTCGGCGAGATCGCCGCGATCATCCGCAAGCAGCGCCCGCCGGAGCCTTACAAGGGCAAGGGCATCCGCTACCAGGGCGAGTACGTGGCCCGGAAGGTGGGCAAGAGGGCATGACCAGCAACCGGTTCGACCGCGCCGCCGAGGCGCGGACCACCACGCGGAGCAATCGAGCATGACGGTCCTCACCGCTCCCGCCCGGCGCCTGCGGCGCCGCCGTCGCGTCCGCGCGAAGGTCCACGGCACCGCGGAGACTCCGCGGATCTCGGTGTTCCGCTCCAACCGCGGCGTGTTCGCGCAGCTGATCGACGACGACGCGGGCAAGACGCTCGCCGCGGTCCAGTGGACCGAGGCCGAGCTGCGCTCGCTCAAGCCGATGGAGCAGGCGAAGAAGGCCGGCGAGCTGCTGGCCGAGCGCGCCAAGGCCGCCGGCGTCTCCTCCGCGGTCTTCGACCGTGGCGGCTACCAGTATCACGGCCGCGTAGCGGCCCTTGCCGAGGGCGCCCGCGAGGGCGGCCTGAACTTCTAGACTCGAAGGACTTATGGCAGCTCCCGACCGATCCATTTCCTCGTCCGGCATCGACCTCCAGGAACGTGTCGTCGAGATCAACCGCGTCGCCAAGGTGGTCAAGGGCGGCCGGCGGTTCTCGTTCACGGCGCTGGTCGTCGTCGGCGACGAGAACGGCATCGTCGGCGTCGGCTACGGCAAGGCGAACGAGGTGCCACTCGCGATCCAGAAGGGCGTCGAGCGCGCGAAGAAGAACCTCTTCCGCGTACCGCGCCACGGCTCGACGATCACGCATCAGACGACCGGCATCTTCGGCTCCGGCCGCGTCTTCCTCAAGCCCGCCTCACCCGGTACCGGCGTGATCGCCGGCGGCGGCGTGCGCGCGGTGCTCGAGCTCGCCGGGATCCACGACATCCTCTCGAAGTCGCTCGGCTCCCAGAACCCGATCAACCTCGTCAAGGCGACGATCGCGGGTCTTCAGGACCTGCGCAAGCCTGAGGAGATCGCGCAGCTGCGCGGCCTCTCCGTCGACAAGGTGCTCGGGCTGTCGAAGCCCGTCGAGGCGCCTGTCGAGACGATCTCCGCCGACGAGCCGGTCGCCCAGGAGACGCCGGCATGAGCACGTACGTCATCAAGCAGGTCCGTTCCGCCAACGGCTCCAACGGGCGCCAGCGCGACACGCTGCGCTCGCTCGGCCTGCGTGGCATCGGCAAGTCGGTCGAGCGCGAGGACTCCCCGCAGCTGCGCGGGATGGTCCACGCGGTCCGTCACCTCGTCGTGGTTGAGGAGAAGTCGTGAGTACTGAGTCGAAGACCGTCGACGAGGAGCTCAAGGCCGAGGCGGTCGGCCTCCACAACCTCAAGCCCGCTCCGGGCGCGAAGCGGGACCGCAAGCGCGTCGGGCGCGGCCACGGCTCCGGCCACGGCAAGACGTCCGGCCGCGGCCACAAGGGCTACGGCTCGCGCGCGGGCGCCAAGGACCGCGCCCGCTTCGAGGGCGGCCAGAACCCGATCCACATGCGCATGCGCAAGCTGCGCGGGCCGAACAAGAAGATGTCGATGCCGTTCGAGCCGTTCCGGACGCACACGCAGCACGTGAACCTGGACGACCTCGTCAAGCGCTTCGCCGACGGCGCGTCCGTCGATCTCGAGGCGCTGCGCGACGCCGGCCTGGCCAAGAAGCGCGACGTCCCGGTCAAGATCCTCGGCCGCGGCGAGCTCGACATCAAGCTCACCGTCCACGCGCACAAGTTCTCCAAGAACGCGCGCGAGCGCATCGAGGCCGCGGGCGGCACCTGCCAGCTCGTCGAGGGCTAGCGCGCGGTGCTCTCCACGATCCTGAATTCGTTCCGCGTCGCGGAGATCCGTAAGAAGCTCGTATTCACGGCGATCATCCTGGCGCTGTACCGGCTGGGCTCGTTCATCCCGGTCCCCGGCGTCAACACCGCCGCCGTGGATGCGATCAAGAACAACTACTCAGGCAACGGCGGCGTCCTGCAGCTGCTGAACACGTTCAGCGGCGGCGGCCTGTCGCGGATCTCGCTGTTCGCGCTCGGGATCATGCCGTACATCACGGCGTCGATCATCCTGCAGCTGCTGACGGTCGTCTCGCCGGCGCTGGAGAAGCTGCAGAAGGAAGGCGAGGTCGGGCAGGCGCGGATCACGCAGTACACGCGCTACCTGACCGTCGGCCTCGCCGGCGCGCAGGGCATCGGCTACACGTTCCTGTTCCGCTCGCAGGGCTCGTCGGCCGGCACGCCGGTCTTCACGAGCTTCAACGCGGGCACGATCATCCTCGTCGTGCTGTGCCTGACGGCCGGCTCGATCCTGGTGATGTGGATGGGCGAGCTGATCACGCAGCGCGGCATCGGCAACGGCATCTCGCTGATGATCTTCGCGTCGATCGTGTCGCGCCTGCCGCATGGCTTCCAGGACTGGTGGACCAACCCCGACCCGGTCTTCAAGATCATCATGCCGTTCCTCGCCATTGGCGTGGTCGCCGCCGTGGTGTTCATCCAGGAAGGCCAGCGCCGGATCCCGATCCAGTACGCCAAGCGCGTGATCGGGCGTCGCATGAGCTCCGGCGGGCAGACCTACCTGCCGCTGCGCGTGAACATGGCGGGCGTGATCCCGGTCATCTTCGCCGCCTCGATCATGGCGTTCCCGCCGACGATCGGGCAGCTCGTCCCGGGCCTGAGCGGGCTCGCGACGTTCCTCGCCCCAGGCCGCTGGGCCTATCTCGTGGGCGAGACGCTGATGATCATCGTCTTCACCTACTTCTATACGGCGGTCACGTTCAACCCGGTCGACCAGGCGGACAACCTGCGCAAGTACGGCGGGTTCATCCCCGGGGTGCGACCAGGCCGGCCCACGGCCGAGTTCCTCGACCGCATCCTCGCCCGGCTGACCTTCCCGGGCGCGCTGTACCTGGCGGCGATCGCCGCGTTGCCGACCATCATCATCGCCTCGACGGGGGCCACGCGGAACTTCTACTTCGGCGGCACGTCGCTGCTGATCGTGGTGGGCGTGGCGCTGGACACCATGAAGCAGCTCGAGGCGCAGCTGATGATGCGCAACTACGAAGGCTTCTTGAAGTAGCCAGTACCCTCTTCTGCTTCGTGAGCGAGCTGAACCTCATCCTCCTCGGTCCTCCCGGGGCCGGAAAGGGCACCCAGGCCGCGCGGTTGCGCGAGGACTTCGGGCTCCCCTACGTCGGCACCGGCGACCTGCTGCGCGAGCATCGTGAGAACGAGACCGAACTCGGCGTCGAGGCGAAGCGCTTCATGGACAACGGCGACCTCGTCCCCGACGACCTCGTGATCGCGATGATCCTCGAGAAGGTCGAGGAGGAGGGGCAGGACGGGTTCCTGCTCGACGGCTTCCCCCGCACGGTCCCGCAGGCCGACGCGCTGGGCCGCGAGCTCGAGGGCATGGGCCGGCGGCTGACGGCCGCGCTGCTGATCGAGGCGCCGGACGAGGTCGTGATCAACCGCCTGTCCGGCCGCCGTGTGTGCTCCAACGGGCACGTCTACCACGTCGAGGACGACCCGCCGAAGCACGACGGCGTGTGCGACCAGGACGGCAAGCCGCTGTCGCGGCGCAAGGACGACGAGCCCGACACGATCCGCAAGCGGCTCTCGACCTACCACGCGATGACCGAGCCGCTCAAGGACTACTACGAAGAGCGCGGGCTTCTCCGCCGCTTCGACGGCACGCGCGATGTGACCGAGGTGCACGACCACATCCGTGCGACCTTGGCGACGCTGCGACTCGAGGAGCGGCTGTGATCATCAAGAAGTCGCCGGCCGAGATCGACGCCATGGCGGCGGCGGGCGACATCCTGGTGCGCACGATGGACCTCCTGGCGGGCAAGATCCGGCCGGGAGTGACGACCTTGGAGCTCGACGAGGCGGCGGAGAAGTTCATCCGCTCCCAGGGCGCGACGCCCGCCTTCAAGGGCTACCGCGGCTTCCCCGGCTCGATCTGCGCGTCGCCGAACGACATGGTCGTGCACGGCATCCCGGGCAGGTTCAAGCTCAAGCGCGGCGATCTGTTGAGCGTCGACATCGGCGTCGTCAAGGACGGCTGGGTCGCGGACGCGGCGCGGACGTTCGGCGTCGGCGACGTGTCGCCGGTCGCGGCGAAGCTGATGGAGGTCACGCAGGGCGCCCTGTTCGCGGCGGTCGAGCAGTGCCGCGTCGGCAACCGGCTCGGCGACGTCTCGCACGCGGTCCAGGAGCACGTCGAGGCCGCGGGCTTCTCGATCGTGCGCTCGCTGGTCGGCCACGGCGTCGGGCGCGACATGCACGAGGAGCCGCAGGTCCCGAACTACGGGCCCGCGGGCCGCGGCGTGCCGCTCGAGGAGGGGATGGTCCTCGCCGTCGAGCCGATGGTCACCGTCGGGCGCCACACGGTCCGCATGGGCGACGACGGCTGGGCGATCTACTCCCAGGACGGCTCGCTCGCCGCCCACTTCGAGTTCACGATCGCGATCACGGCCGCCGGCCCCCGCATCCTCACGCCCTGGCACCACCCGGGCGACGCCGCCGCCGCGGCGGCCTGAACTTTCGACTTGCTGAAGGTTCCCTCCGCGCCCTAAGATCGCGGCGTGGGGGGCGAGCTTCTCTACGCGGGTCCTACGAGGAGCGCCATGCCGCTCCGCCTCATCCTGCTCGCCACGCTGGTGGCGCTCACCCTGTGTCCCTCGCCCGCCGTCGCGGGAACGTACGACGTCTACTCCTGCCGCCTGCCCGACGGCAGTCCGGCGCCGACCACCGGTTGGACGCCGCTCGAGCACGTCGATGCCCCCGGCGCTCGTGCCCTAACGGCCGACGGCTGCGCGAACCACGGTGGACTGACCGCGACGCTTCCGGTTGACGCGGCCATCCCGGCGTATGCGCCCACCGCCGCGGCGTGGACCTTCGGCGCGCCGGATGACACCACGATCGCGGGCTTCGTCCTGCATCGGTCGGCTCGTTCGACGTACTCGCCGGCGGGCAGCGGCGCAGCTGACTACGTGAGCACGTTCGATCAGTGGCCTCCGGGGGCCCCGGCCTCCGGGTTCCCGGCGGCCGATGGCGCGCCTGAAGATTGCCTCGCCGGGGCGCCGAGCGGAGTGGACACCTGCACGGCGCTTGGGTCTGCCGGCGAGCCGATGGCATCTGCAAACGCCTATACGCGGTCGGGAATCGGAGTCGGTCGTCTGACGCTGGGCGTCGTTTGTCATGGGTGGTGGGCTTCCGCGGATGGGGTGTGCCTGGGAAGCGGCGAGTCGGCCGATCTTCAGATCTACGCCGCGCAGTTGACGTTGCGCGACCCGGTCGCGCCGTCGTTCACGAGCGGTCTCGAAGTCACGGGCGGAGCACTGGCGGACGGCCGGCTCCGAGTGTCGTTCACCGCCGCGGATCGAGGCGGCGGCCTGCTCGACGCCGCGCTGATGGTCGATGGCTCCGAGGCGACGCGCGTCCCGCTCGGCGCTGCTGGAGCGCGCTGTCAGCAGCCCTACGTCGAGCCTGTTCCGTGTCCGCTGGCGCGCGATGTCGTGATACCGCTCGACACGGCGACGCTGACCCCCGATGCTCACACGTTCGAGGTCGCGCTCAACGACGTGGCCGGCAATCGCACGTTGTCCGGTCCGGTCGTGGCTCGGATCGAGAACGACGTCGCAACCCGGTCGAGCGCCAACATCCTCGATCGCTCGAACGGGACACGGGCGACACGGTTCGCGAGGTTGCGGTCGTGGTTCGAGGGCAGATCGAAGCGAATCGCTCAGACGGTCGCCTACGGCGCCTCGCCCCGGGTCGAGGGTGTGCTCGAGAGCACTGCCGGCACGCCGATCGGCGGTGCGACGCTCGTCGTCGAGGAGCGCCCTGCCGGCGTGACGAGACGGGCGAAAGCGGCCACCGTGACGACCGATGCGAAAGGGCGGTTCAGCTATCGCGTCTCTCCCGGGCCGAGTCGCGTGGTGCAGATCTCGTATCGCGCGTTCCTGGACGACCCGGCTCCCGTGGCGTCGGCGCAGACCACGTTGCACGTGCGTGCCGGGGTGTCGTTGAAGGTCTCTCCCACCCATGTCCGGAACGGCTCCGTGATCGAGTTCGCCGGGCGGGTGCTCGGGGAGCGGGGGACTCGGCGGGCGATCGTGACGATCTATGCGCTGGCCGGTGGGCCGCGGGAGCGGATTCCGGTCGAGACGCTTCGGGCGGGGGCGGATGGGCGGTTCGTGTATCGCTACCGGTTCCGCAGCATCCCCGCGCCTTCGACGTACCGGTGCGAGGCGCGCGTGCTGAAGCAGACCGGCTTCCCCTAGTCCGAGGGGGCGTCGCGGGGCGTGCTCGTGCGTGGGCGGCCGTAGCGGCGGCGGATCAGGAGGAGCAGTGCGAGTGGGATGGCTCCGAGCGCGAGGGTGAGGCCTCGCTCCGGGGCGTCGCAGGCGTTGACGCGGTTGCAGCTCGCCTGGCAATCGCGGGCGCCGGCGGCGAACGCGTCGGGGTTCGTCCAGCGGCCACCGGGCTGGAACGCGGGGCCGGGCGGGGAGTCCTGCTCGCCCGGGATCCACCAGTGGGCGTGCGCTCCGCCCCAGTGCCCGGGATACGCCATCCAGGCGGGCGAGCCGGCGCTGATCGGGACGACGACCGGCGTGGTGACGCGGCCGCGGCCGTCGGCCTCGTCGTTCGGGTCCGGCCACAGGCGGTCGCGGGTTCCCGCCCGCAGGTAGGACGCGTGCGAGCCGTGCGCGGGATAGACGACCGGGTGGCCCGCGCGCGTCTCGACCGCCGACCACCCGCAGCGCTCGCCGCCGCTGTGCTGGGCGTAGACCGCCTCGAGCGGGTGCCCGCCGCCGTCGACGCGGTACTGGACGAGCTCCCAATCGCCCTCGTGGCGGCCGGTGCGGACGATGCCGCGGTCGTCGTCCTGGCCGGCGTAGAAGAGGAAGTACTGCAGCCACGCGCCCCCGCGCGAGGACGGGACCGCGCGCGCGTAGACCGCGGGCCGCGTGTCGGGCGAGCGCGCCACCGGCGCGTGCCCGCCCGCGGACGTCAGCGGGTAGCGCTCGTCGGCGTTGTGGACCACGACCGGCGCGAACGCGGCGAGCGAGACCGCGAGCGCGGCGGCGGCGAGCATCGCCACGCAGTATCGGCCCCGCGCGGGGCCGGGCGCGGCGATCGCGGGGGCGGGCGGGGACCCACGTCACGGGAGCGGACCGGTTGGTCCGTGGCTCGCGAGTGGCAGGGCGCCGACTTGCAAGGACTCTGCCGCAACGCCCCGACGCGGCCTCTTTCGTAGAGTGTCTAGGAGCGCCGCGACGGGTCTAGCACGCGGCTCGGTCGGCAAGCGACCTTTGCTATCCTGCGCTGTCGCGCTCGGAGCCGGGAGGCTTCTGCGTGTGACCGCTCCGGGGGCATGGTAGCGGCGGCCGGCCCGGCCGCCAGAGCCACCCCGTCTGGATCATCAGCCGAAAGGGATCATGAAGGTACGACCGTCGGTGAAGCCGATGTGTGAAAAGTGCAAGATCATCCGCCGCCACGGGCGGGTGCTCGTGATCTGCCAGAACCCCCGGCACAAGCAGCGACAGGGGTAAAAGGAAGACGCATGGCTCGCATCGCAGGGATCAACATCCCCCTCAACAAGCGCGTGGAGATCGGCCTGACCTACATCTACGGGATCGGGCGCCCCACGTCGAACGAGATCCTCGCCCAGCTGGGGATCGAGCAGGACCGCAAGGTCCGCGACCTCACGGACGACGAGGTCTCCAAGCTGCGCGACATCATCGACCGCGACTATGTCGTCGAGGGAGATCTGCGTCGCGAGCGCAGCCAGAACATCAAGCGTCTTATGGAGATCGGCAGCTATCGCGGCCTGCGCCACCGGCGCGGCCTGCCGGTCCGCGGCCAGAACACGAAGACCAACGCTCGTACGCGCAAGGGTCCCAAGCGCATGCAGGTGGCTGGCAAGAAGAAGGCAGGTAAGAAGTAATGCCGGCTCCTCGCCGCCCCCAGCGCGGCCGCCGCAAGGTCAAGAAGAACATCCCGATCGGCCAGGCGCACATCAAGACGTCGTTCAACAACACGATCGTCGCGCTGACCGACCGCGAAGGCAACGTGATCGCGTGGGAGTCCGCCGGCGGCGCCGGCTTCAAGGGCTCGCGCAAGTCGACCCCCTTCGCTGCGCAGGTGACGGCTGACGCCGCCGCGCGCAAGGGCATCGAGCAGGGCATGCAGAAGGTCGAGGTCTTCGTGAAGGGCCCGGGCTCGGGCCGCGAGACCGCGATCCGGAGCCTTCAGGCCGCGGGCCTCGAGGTCACGGGCGTCAAGGACGTCACTCCGCAGGCACACAACGGCTGCCGCCCCCGCAAGCGGCGCAGGGTCTAAGGCTTTATGGCACGCGATACCTCTCCCCAGTGCAAGCAGTGCCGCCGCGAGGGACAGAAGCTGTTCCTCAAGGGCGAGCGCTGCCTGACCGACAAGTGCGGCGTCGAGCGGCGGTCATACCCGCCGGGCGACCACGGCCGCGGCCGTCAGAAGCAGTCCGAGTACCGCGTGCAGCTGCGCGAGAAGCAGAAGGCCCGCCGCTACTACGGCGTGCTGGAGAAGCAGTTCCGCAACTATTACGAGAAGGCCTCGCGCCAGAACGGCATCACCGGCGAGAACCTCCTGCGAATCCTCGAGTGCCGCTTCGACAACGTGCTCGTGCGCCTCGGATTCGCCGCGTCGCGCCGTCAGGCGCGTCAGCTCATCCGCCACGGCCATTGGGCCGTCAACGGGCGCCGGGTGGACATCCCGTCCTACCAGGTGCGCGAGAACGACGTGATCACGTACAAGCCCGGCTCCGATGCCGAGACCGTGATCCGCGACGCGACCGAGCTCGTCGCCCAGGTCCCTGCCTGGCTCCAGGCGGACCACGACCAGCTCACCGCGAAGGTGCTGCGCCGGCCCGAGCGCGCGGAGATCGCCGCGCCGGTCCAGGAGCAGCTCATCGTCGAGCTCTATTCGAAGTAGCAAAGCCTCCCCCGAAACCCCGGCCGCGCACACGGCGCGCCGGGGCTCGCTCCCCACACAGAGAACGACGTTAGGACCCTGATGCTCGACTTCCAGATCCCCCGAATCACGTCCGAATCGGTTGAAGAGAACCGCGGGCAGTTCGTGGTGGAGCCGCTCGACCGCGGCTTCGGCTACACATTCGGGAACTCGCTGCGGCGCGTGCTGCTCGCCAGCCTCGCCGGTGCCGCGGTGACCTCGGTCAGGATCGAGGGCGTGGCGCACGAGTTCTCGACCATCAAGGGCGTGACCGAGGATGTGACCGACATCGTCCTGAACCTCAAGGGCATCGTCTGCCGCATGCACTCGGACGCGACCGAGGTCGAGGCCCCGCTCGTGGTCACCGGTCCCGGCGAGATCACCGCGCGCGACATCGACCTGCCGTCCGGCGTGGAGATCCTCAACCCGGACGCGCACATCGCCACGCTCGACAAGAAGACCAAGCTGGAGCTGTACCTGACGATCGGCCGCGGTCGCGGCTACCGGCCGGCCGAGGAGAACAAGTCCCCGGACCAGCCGATCGGCGTGATCCCGATCGACTCGATCTTCAGCCCCGTGCGCCGCGTCGCCTACTCGGTCGAGCAGGCGCGCGTCGGCCAGCGCACGGACTTCGACAAGCTCACGCTCGACATCGAGACCGACGGCTCGATCGATCCCCAGGCCGCGCTCCGCGAGGCCGCCGAGATCCTGATCTCCAGCCTGTCGATCTTCACCGACGAGGACCGCATCGAGGACCTGCGCGCCGGCCCCGGCGGCCCGCTCGGGACGCTCGAGAACGGCGCCGGCGGCGGCGTGCTGTCGCCCGGCGGCCGCTCCGGCGGCGGCGGCCCGATGGACGACATCCTGATCGAGGAGCTCGAGCTCGGTGTCCGTTCGTACAACTGCCTCAAGCGTGCCGGTATCCAGACGGTCGGCGACCTCGTGTCCAAGTCGGAGGGCGAGCTCGCCGCCATCCCGAACTTCGGCAAGAAGTCGATCGACGAGGTCATCGAGACCCTCTCGCAGCGGGGTCTGACGCTGCGCACCGACTGATGCGCCACCAGAAGACACGCCACAAGCTGTCCCGCGACAGCGCCCATCGCAAGGCGCTGCTCGCCAATCTCTGCATCGAGGTCATCGACCACGAGCGGATCAAGACCTCCCAGGCGAAGGCCAAGGCGGTCAAGCCGGAGATCGAGAAGCTGATCACGCTGGCGCGCAAGGGCGACCTGCATGCGCGCCGCCGGGCGACCTCGATCCTCCAGCACCCCGACAAGGGGATCATCTACAAGCTGTTCGAGGAGATCGCGCCGCGCTACACGGAGCGGCCCGGCGGCTACACCCGCATCCTCAAGCTCGGCCCGCGTTCGTCGGACGCGACCGAGATGGTCTACCTAGAACTGGTCTGACCACCAAGCTCGTTCTGGAGTACGACGGCGGCCCCTTCGCGGGCTGGGCGGTGCAGCCCGGCAAGCGGACGGTGGCCGCCGAGGTCGTTAAGGCGCTCCAGACCGTCCTGCGCGAGCCGGTCGAGCTGGTCGTGGCGGGCCGCACCGACCGCGGCGTGCACGCGCTCGGCCAGGTCGTCTCCTACGCCGGCCCGCTGCCGCGCCTGCGCTCGGTCAACGCCGTCCTGCCGACCGAGATCAAGGCGATCGAGGCGCAGGCGGCGCCCGACGGCTTCAGCGCGCGCCACGACGCCGTCGCGCGCACGTACCTCTACCGCATCCTGCACCGCCCGCAGCCGTCGCCGTTCGAGCGCGGCCGCGCGCTGTGGTGGCCGCACCGGGCCGACCTCGACGCCCTGCAAGCGTGCGCGCGCGCCCTCCGCGGCTCGCACGACTTCACCGCCTTCACGCCGAGCGAGACCTACCACCGGCGCTTCACGCGCGACGTCCTGCGCGCCGGCTGGGAGCGCAACGGCGACCTGCTCGAGTTCTGGATCGAGGCGGACTCCTTCATGCGCCAGATGAACCGCGTGCTCGTCGGGACGATGCTCGAGGTCGCGGCCGGGCGCCGCACGCCGGAGGACTTCACAGCCCTGCTGGAGGGCCGTCCTCGCTCGCACGCCGGCATCACCGCACCCCCGCACGGCCTCTACCTGGCGTCCGTCAGGTACCCATGAGCGCGCGATCCTTGCCGGCGCGCTTGGCCCGCAGCAGCGCCGCGTCCGCGGCCGCGAGCAGCGAGTCGGCGTCGGACTGATCGAGCGCCCAGCCGACGCTCACGCGCAGGACGAACCCGGGCAGCCCGAGCGCGTCGTCGCTCGCGCGCACCGTCTCGAGCACGCGCTCGGCGAGCGCCTCCATGCCTTCGGGCGTCGCCCCGCGCACGAGCAGCGCGAACTCGTCGCCGCCCAGGCGCGCGGGCAGGTCGCTGTCGCGAGCGACGGTGCGCAGCGACAGCGCGACGTAGCGCAGCGCCTGGTCGCCGCCGGGATGGCCGTGGAGCGTGTTGGCGAGCTTGAAGTCGTCGACGTCGAGCAGCAGCAGGCCGAGCTGGTCGTCGGCGCGGCGCCCCGGGCCGACGTCCGCGGCCTCCAGCAGGGCGCGCCGGTTGGCGAGCCCGGTCAGCGGGTCGCGGCGCGCGAGGTCGTCGGCGCGCATCCGCAGCTCGACCATCCCGCGCTTGCCGGAGACGAGCAGGAACATCAGGATCCAGTAGCAGGGCGCGACGACGAGCAGCTCGCCGAGCAGGCCGCTGCCGATCGCGTCGTGGTCGTAGGCGAGCGGGAGCGCGTGCAGGATCAGCACGACGCCGATGTACGGCCACGCCTCGCGGCCTGGGAAGAAGTAGCCCGTGAACACGAGCACGAGCATCAGCAGGAAGCGCGCGGGCGAGTTCGCGCCGCCGTTGTCTGAGGTCGCGATCGCGACGCCCAAGGCGCCGAGCAGCACCGCGGCGTGCATCGCGGTGCCGGACACGTCGGCCCAGCGGATCCGCCGCAGCGCGATCACGCCGAAGATCAGGGCGGCGACGCCGATCGGCGTCGTCGGGGTCAAGACGTCGCCGTCGACGCCGGGCAGCAGCGGCAGCACGTTGGCGACGACGGTGCTGAGGACGAACATCCAGCCGAGAACGCGCCCGGCAAGCTCCCGCTCGTCGGACACGGCGATTCCGACCAGCCGGACCCGACGCTCCATATGTCTAGTGATCGGCAGGCGGGCGCGCGAGACGCAGACGCGAGACCTCCGCGGCGGCGGTGAAGACGAGCAGCCCCGCCAGCGCGACGAGCCCGAGATCGACCGGGACCTCGGGCGCGGTCAGAAGCAGAACCGCGACGAGCAGCAGCCCCGCGATGCGCACGGCCTGCCACGCCGGATGCGGCGTCCGCGCGACGAACGCGACCGCGCGCCGCCAGGCGCCGGGAGCGCCGGGATCGGCCGCGGCGGCGACGATCAGCCCGAGCGCGCCGCAGGCGAAGCCCCACAGGCGCAGGTCGCCGAGGTAGGCGTGCCAGATCTCGCCGACGACGGCGTCGCCGTGGCTGGTGTCGAACGTCGCCAGCAGCAGGCCGCGCGCGATCGCGAGGCCGGCGATTATCACGCCGCCGACGCCCGCGACGGCCAGTGCGGCGCGGCGCAGCCCGCGCCGGCGCGTCGGCGCCCGCAGGACGGCGAGCACCAGCAGCACCGCGCCGGCAAGGAGGGCCGGCAGTGCGAGGCCGGCGAGCCGGCGCGCGATCGGAGCGGCGTCGCGCAGCCCCGTCTCGAGCCGGCCGCCGCCGATCGTCATCAGCTTCGGATCGGTCGCCGGCAGCCCGCGCACGGCGGCCGGCGAGTGGTTGCGGACCATCTCCGCCAGGTCGTGCCCGCCGCCCGGCACTGGAAGCTCCACGGGCGCGCTCGAGCTCTCGAACAGCGCCCGCTGCATCGCGATCGCGCCGCGCCGGAACTCGCCCGCGAACCCCGGCGTGGCGACCATGTCGTTCGTCGCGGCGTCGAGCACCGGCCGGCGCGCCGCCAGCTCCGGATGCGCCAGCACGAGCCTGTCCGCGATCCGGTCGGCGACCTCGGCGCGGACCTCGTCGCGGCTGAGCGCGCTCTCCGCGCGCCCCGCGAACGCGTTCTCGTCGAGCACCGCACGCTGGCCGTAGAGGGCGACGCCGCCGGCCAGCAGGCACAGCGCCCCGGTCAGCAGCAGCACGACGCACGGCCAGAGTGGTCGTGAGCGCATCCACGCAACCTAGGTGTAGTTCCTAGGAGCGTTGTTCATCCGGGCCTCCTTGGAGGCTGAGGGGTGCCAGCCACCCCAGTTCTCCAAGGAGGGCACCGGATGAAGATTCACGCTAACGCCCCGCTCGGCCCGAAAGGCCGCGAGCGGATGGTGTTGCGAGTGCTCGAGCAGGGCTGGTCGCTCGCGACGGCGGCCGAGGCCGCCGGCGTGAGCGACCGGACGTGCTCGAAGTGGGTCGCGCGCTACCGCCAACACGGATCGACGGGGCTGCTGGATCGCTCCTCGGCGCCGCACACGGTCCCGCATCGCACGCCGGAGGAGCTCGTGAGCGCGATCGCGGCGCTGCGCCGGTTGCGGATGACCGCGGCCGAGATCGCGCTGTGTCTCGGGATGGCACTCTCGACGGTCTCGGCGGTGCTGACACGGATCGGGCTGGGCAAGCTCTCGCGTCTGGAACCGCCCGAGCCACCGAACCGCTATCAGCGCCGCCACCCGGGCGAGCTGCTGCACATCGACGTCAAAAAGCTCGGCCGCATCCCCGCCGGCGGCGGGCACCGCTACACCGGCCGCGGGCCTGGCCGCCACCACGGCAAAGGCAGAGGTGGCTGGGAGTACGTGCACGTCTGCGTCGACGACGCCACCCGCCTGGCCTACGTCGAAGTCCTCGCCGACGAGCAGACCACCACGGTGCTCGGCTTCCTCGCCCGCGCCGTCACGTTCTACCGACGCTACGGCATCAGCGTCGAACGCGTCATGACCGACAACGGCTCCGCCTACCGCTCGATCCTGCACGCCTTCGCCTGCCGCGCGCTCGGTGTCCGCCACCTACGCACCCGGCCCTACCGCCCGCGCACCAACGGCAAAGCCGAGCGCTTCATCCGGACCATGCTCGGCGGCTGGGCCTACGGCGCGTTCTACACCTCCAACACCGAACGCGCCGCCGCCCTTGACGGCTGGCTTTGGACCTACAACCATCGCCGCCCACACGGCTCACTCAGCCACAAGCCGCCCATCGCCCGCCTACGCGAGCTGAACAACGTGCCTGGGTCCTACACCTAGGTCGCGCGCGTACGCCGGTCCCTGGCCGTCGGTCGAGGAGCGCAGGTCCGACCGCTGACAGCGTGGCCCGCGCCGTATCCTGCGGCGGGATGCTGCGCGTGCTGCTGACCAATGACGACGGGATCGACGCCGAGGGTCTGCAGGCGCTGCGGCGGGCGCTCGTGGAGCTCTCCGACGTCGAGCTGGCGGTAATCGCGCCGGACGGCAACCGCTCCGCGACCGCGCGCTCGATCACGTTCCGGCGCCCGCTGTGGGTCGCCGAGGTGCCGTTCGACGACGGCACCGTCGGCTTCGCGTGCGACGGGACGCCGGTCGACTGCGTGCGGCTGGCGAGCCTCGGCCTGGTCGAGGGCTTCGAGCCCGACGTGATCGTCTCGGGCATCAACCACGGCGCCAACCTCGGCGACGACATCACGTACTCGGGCACCGTCGCCGCGGCGCTGGAGGGTGTCGTGCTCGGGATCCCGGGCATCGCCGTCTCGCAGCAGCTGACGCGGCACGCGATGGACTTCTCCCACGCCGCCGCGTTCATCGCGCAGATGGTCGACCGGCTCGACGACGTGCCGCTGCCGGAGGGGATGCTGCTGAACGTCAACGTGCCGGCCGGCGAGATCGGCGGCGTCGAGGTCTCGCGCCTGGGCAAGCGGATCTACCGCGACCAGCTCGACCTCGTCGAGGAGGACACCGGCCGCAAGCTGTACCGCATCTACGGCGACTCCCCGGTCCACGACGACGAGCCGGGGACCGACCTGTCGGCAGTCTCGGCCGGCCGCATCGCCGTCACGCCGCTGCACTTCGACCTCACCGCCGAGCACGGGATGGAGGCGTTGCGGGCGTACGACCTCGCGCGATTGCTGGGCAACGCATGAGCGACGCGGACCGGGCCGCCGAGCTGCGCAAGGAGCTCGCCTACCACGGGCACCGCTACTACGTGCTCGACGACCCGGTGCTGGGCGACGACGAGTACGACACGCTGCTCGACGAGCTGCGCGCGCTCGAGGCGGCGCATCCGGAGCTCGTGACGCCGGACTCGCCGACGCAGCGCGTCGGCGGGACGCCGGTCGGGCGGCTGGAGAAGGTCACGCACCTGCAGCCGATGCTCTCGCTCGCCAACGCGCGCTCGGCCGAGGAGCTGCGCGCGTGGGTCGAGCGGATGCGCAACCACCTCGCGCGAGAGGGGATCGAGGACCCGGCGTTCGAGTTCGTCGCCGAGCCCAAGATCGACGGGCTCGCGATCTCGCTGCTGTACGAGGACGGCGTGCTCGTGCGGGGCGCGACGCGCGGCGACGGCGAGGTCGGCGAGGACGTCACGCACAACCTGCGCACGATCCCGTCGATCCCGCTCTCGATCGATGACGCGCCGCGCCTGCTCGAGGTGCGCGGCGAGGTCTACATGTCGCTGCCGGACTTCACGTCATTGAACGAGCGCCGCGCCGAGGCCGGGCTGTCGACGTTCATGAACCCGCGCAACTCGGCGGCGGGGACGATCCGCCAGCTGGATCCCGCGCTCGCCGCCGAGCGCCCGCTGTCGATGTGGTGCTACGCGATCGGCGTCACCGATGGGTTGGCGCTGAGCTCGCATTGGGAGGCGCTGGAGTGGCTGCGCGCGCACGGCTTCCGCGTCAACCGCGACGTCAAGAAGCTCGCGACCGAGGACGAGGCGGTCGCGCAGTGCCTGGACTGGGAGCGGCGCCGCGGCGCGCTGGACTTCGAGATCGACGGCGTCGTCGTGAAGGTGAACGACTTCGAGCTGCAGCGCCGGCTCGGCGTCGTCGGGCGCGACCCGCGCTGGGCGATCGCGTGGAAGTTCCCGCCGACCACGGCGGTGACCACGCTGAACGCGATCAACTGGAACGTCGGCAAGTTCGGCGACTTCCACCCGTTCGCCGCGCTCGAGCCGGTGCACGTGGGCGGCGTCACCGTCAAGGCCGCGACGCTGCACAACGAGGAGGACCTCGCGCGCAAGGACGTCCGCGAGGGCGATCGCGTGATCGTGCTGCGCGCCGGCGACGTGATCCCGCAGGTGATCTCGCCCGCCCCGCACGAGGCCGAGCGGCCCGACCGCGGCCCGGCGCCGCACGTCCCCGAGCGCTGCCCGTTCTGCGACACGCCGACCGTCAAGCCCGAGGGCGCCGTGTTCACGCGCTGCCCGAACCGCGACTGCCCAGAACGCCGGTGGCAGCTGATGACCGCGTTCGCGCACATCATGGACATCGACGGTCTGGGCGAGAAGCAGGTCGCGACGTTCCAGCGGCTCGGCTTCGTCACGACCGCGGCCGACTTCTACCGGCTCGATCCCGAGAAGCTGCTCGCGCTCGACGGCTACGGGGAGGTCAGCGTGAACAAGCTGATGGACTCGCTCGAGCGCTCCAAGCGGCGTCCCTTCGGGCTCGTGCTGTACGCGGTCGGGATCGAGGGCGTCGGCTACGTGACGGGCCGCAGCCTCGCGCAGCGCTTCCGCTCGATCGACGCGCTGCTGGCCGCGACGGCGGAGCAGATCGCCGAGACGCCCGGCATCGGCCCAGTCGTCGCGGAGCTGATCGCCGGCCAGCTCGCCGACCCGAAGACGCGCGCGCTGATCGAGGACCTGCGCGCCGCCGGCCTGACGCTGCACGAGGAAGGCCCGCCGCCCGGCGAGGGGCCGCTGGCGGGGAAGACGTTCGTGCTCACCGGCACGCTGCCCGACCTCACGCGCGAGCAGGCGCAGGCCCGCATCCTCGCCGCCGGTGGGCGTATCACGTCGTCGGTGTCGAAGAAGACCGACTACGTCGTCGCGGGCGCGTCGCCCGGATCCAAGCTCGAGAAGGCCGAGCGGCTCGGCGTCAGCGTGCTGGATGAGGCCGGGCTGCTGGCGCTGCTGCCGTAGCGGCCACGGCCGCGACGACCACGATCGCCGCCGCGACCGGTGCGATGCCGGCGGCGCTGATCACGGCCGTCGCGAACACGGCGAGGCCGGCGACCAGCGCGGCGGTGAGGCTGCGCCGGCGGCTGCGGCGGCCGCCCTCGGCGCGCGCGAACGCGATGTCCGCGAGCCAGGCGAGCGGCACGCCGAAGGCGCAGCCGAACGTGAACGCGAAATCGAACCCTCCGAGCAGCCCGCAGACGCCCACCGCGGCGAGCGCCACGGTCGTCGTGGCCGCGAGCCGCGCGGGCGCGCTCCGTCGCCGCCGCACGACCCATGCCGCCACGCCCAGCTCGCCGCCGAGCGCGACGATCAGCCACGGCAGCGAGCCGCGCTCGACCGTCCCCTGGTCGCCCACGCAGCGCCACCCGGGCGGGGTCAGCGACAGCTCCGGCGTGCCGTCGCATGACTCGTCGCTGCGCAGCGACGACAGCCCGGCGGCCCCAGAGAATGCGAGGAAGGCCATCAACGCGAAGATCACCAGCAGCGGCAGCAGCAGCTTCACACCGCCAAGGTAGCTAGGCCGGCGCGGTGCGCTCGAGCGCGTGCCAGCCGACGTCGCGCTCCTTCAGCGCCTCGTCGGCGGCCGCGCCGCCACGCAGGCCGAACAGCCGCTTGGCGAACAGCAGGTAGGCGACGACCGCGACGTTGACCACGAACGCGACGACCTTGAACGGGCTGACATGGTGCGAGAGCTCGTAGATCTCGACCGGCAGCAGCGAGGCGGTGACGATCAGCGTCAGGTACTCCGCCCAGCGCCTGGTGTACCAGAGGCCGACCGCCTCGATCCCTTCGATCGCGGCGTACAGGAGTGCGATCGCCGCGAACACGTGCAGCCGGCCGGACTCGAGGCTGAACAGCTGGTCGATCGAGTGCGTCAGCCCGTGGCTCGCGTTGCCGTTGGCGGTCGTCCCGCCGCCGAGGTCGGCCACGACCTTGATCACCGTCGCGTGCAGGTCGGCGCGGTTGGCGGCGAACAGCAGGATCGCGATGCCGAGTAGCGCGAGCCCGGCGAAGTGCAGCGCGCGGTTGATCGCGATGATGCGCAGCACGATCTTGTCGCGCAGCGGCTTGCCGCGCAGCGGCAGGTCGATCTCGTCGCGCGGCGGCGGCGTCTCGCGCGCGGGCGTCTCGGGGTCCGGCAGCGGCAGCCAGGAGTCGCAGCGCAGGCAGCGGTACCAGCGCACGCCGTCGATCTCGCGCGCGAACAGCGCGTCCTCGGGTCGCAGGCGCTCGGCGTCCATCCCTTCGAGCCGGTGGCCGGCGACGCCGCACGAGAGCAGCTCCCAGTGGAAGCGCGGGACGAAGCGCTGCGGGCGGCGGCGGACGCCGGGGGCGCTCATAGGACGCGCGCCTCGATCCGGGTCTCGCTGCCGGCGGGTCCGACGCGGTAGCCGGCGGCGCCTTCGCGCAGCGCGACGGCCTCCACGAGCTCGCCGCCGGCGAAGTGCAGCGCCGCGTCGTTGTCGGCGGCGTGGCCTGCCGGGAAGCCGTCGTCGACGAGCGCGCGGTACAGCGGCCGCCGCTGCGGCTCGCCGTCGTAGTGCGGGCAGGCCGAGCCGGCGACGATCCCCAGCCCGTCGCGCAGCGGCGTCAGCGTCAGGCCGAACGAGTCGGTCGTGGACGCCTCGAACCAGCAGTTCATCCCGGCCGACACGCCCGCGAGCACGGCGCCGCGCGCGTGCGCCTCGCGCAGCAGCGCGTCGAGCCCGTGCACGCGCCAGACCGCGAGCAGGTTGGCGGTCGAGCCGCCGCCGACCCAGAACACGTCCTGCTCGGCGACGTAGGCCGGCAGGTCGTCGACGATGCGCGGGAACAGCGAGAGGTCCGACGGCGCGCAGTCGTGCGCGGCCATCGCGCGGAAGAAGCGGTAGCGCCAGGCCTCGGCGTCGCCGCCGGCGGTGCCGAGGTAGCAGACGCGCGGGCGCGCGCGGCGCGCGAGCGAGAGGATGAACGCGTCCAGGCGCGGGTCCTGGGCCTCGTCGTCCCAGAACGTCCCGCCGCCGATGGCGACGACGTGCCCGCTCAACTACGTCTCGCCGTCGCCGAGCACGTCGTCGCTGATCGGGAGAGGCCGAGGTTCACGCCCTTGCCACTATCGCAGTTGGAGCGCTATTTCAGCGTGGGCAGCTCGAGCCGGATCGCGCTGAACGTGATCAGCCCGGCGCCGTGCACCGGTCCGTAGACCTGGCTGCCGCCGATCACCTGCAGCGTGTAGCGCGCGCCGGCCGGCGCCGAGGCCGCGATCGCCTCCAGCGGGCGCGAGATCGTGTGCGGCAGGCCGTCGAGCGTCACCGGGATCGGCGTCACCTGATTGCCGACGGCGACGCCGCGCGTCTCGTCGACGAGCTGCGCGAACACGTGCGTGGCCGTGCCGGTGCCGCTGTAGGTGAGCGTCAGCTTGGGCTCGCCGAGCAACTGGCTCGCGGCGGAAGACGGCGGGACGGCGAGGTTGACGGCGTTGACGGCGCGGCCGGCGGCGATCGGCGTGCCCGACAGCGCGTCGGCCGGGCTGACGACCAGCGTGCCCGCGCCGGTGGCGACGAGCGGCGCCCCGGCCGGCGGCGGGTAGGAGGCCGCCGAGCGCCACTGGGCGTCGTCGGCCAGCCACTCGAACCCGGGGCCGGTCTTGACCGACGTCTTGCGCGCGAGGTAGCGCTTGAGCCACTTGACCACGACGGACTCGACGTGCCCGGCCGGCCCGCTGCCGGTCAGGCAGACGCCGTGGCCGCCGCAGAACCACACGAGCTTCGCCGGCACGCCGTTGGCGCGCAGGATGCCGTAGTTGACGATCGACTCGTGCAGCGTGAAGAGCGTGTCGGCGGTGCCCTCGACGAGCAGCGTCGGGATCCGGATCCGCTTGACGGCGTCGCCGGGGCCGCGCGAGTCGAACCAGGCGCGGTCGTCGGCCGACAGCGTGCCGGACGCCAGGCCGCTGGTGAAGGCCGACGTGATGTGCGGGTCGAGCCGGTTCTTGGAGCTCGGGACGCCCGTCGTGTAGAGCAGGCTCGCCCAGCCGCCCTTGATCGTGTCCTCCTTGTACAGCGAGGTCAGCAGCGAGTGCCACGCGATGATCGGCGCGATCGCGTCGATGCGCTTGTCCCGCGGCGCGGTGACGAGCTCGATCCCGCCGGCGTAGGAGACGCCGGTCATCCCGACGCGCGGGTCGCCCTTGCGGTCGAGCTTGGCCTCCTTCTGCTTCGCGAGCCAGGTGATCAGCGCGCTGACGTCGCGCGACTCGGCGTCGGGAGCGTCGACGGTCACGGTGCCGCCCGAGTTGCCGAAGCCGCGCGCGTCCCACGTGAGCACGTTGAAGCCGGCCTTGCGCAGCGCGCCGAGCCCGACGTTGCCGGTCTGCTCGCTGCTGGCGCTGTTGGGATCGGTGTCGCGCGAGCCGCCCCAGCCATGGCCCTCGAGTACCGTCGGCGCCTTCTTCCCGTCCTTCGCGGGGAAGAACGAGAGCTGGATCTGCGTGCCGTCGAACGACGTCACGGTCGCGTCGCGCGCCTGGGCGGCGGGCGCGAGTGTCAGGAAGAGGGCCAGGGCGAGCGCGAGTTTCACGCCGTGACTATTACCCGGTTTTCAGTCCAAGCGCGCCAGTGCCGCCGTCATGCGGTCCTGCAGCGGGTGGGCCTTCCACACCGTCGTCGCGTTCATCATGAACGCGAACGCGATCCGCCGGCCGCCGGTGGTCGTGCAGTAGCCGGCCAGCGTCGAGACGTCGTGGAGCGTGCCGGTCTTGGCGTGGCAGCGATCCTGCGCCGCCGTGCCGCGCATGCGGTTGTAGAGCGTCCCGTTGCGCCCGATCACGGCGAGCGAGGCGTCGAACGCCTCCGCCTGCTCGGTCCCCGCCATGCCGGCCAGCAGCCGCACGACCTGGCGCGGGCTCGTGCGGTCCAGGCGCGAGAGGCCGGACCCGTCCTGGACCTGCGGCGCGATCTTGAAGCGCGCGACGGTCTCGCGCACGACCGCGGCGCCGGCCTCCGTGCTCCCTGCCGTGCCGTAATCGGCGCCCAGCGCCTTGACCAGCGTCTCGGCGTAGAAGTTGTCCGACGGCTGGTTCATCGCCTTCACGATCTCGGCCAGCGTGGGGGAGTCCCAGTGCGCGAGCGGCGTCATGCCCGTCGGCGCGATGCCCGCGCGCGCCTTGCCGGAGATCTTCACGCCGCGGTGCTTGAGCGCCTTCTCGAACGCCGCCGCGGCGAAGCTCGCCGGGCTGGTCTGGAAGTACGGGTGGCGCTTGCCGGTGCGCCCGTGGTCGTACGAAAGCGCGCTCAGCGGCCCGACGTCGCTGGTGAGCTGGAAGTTCGCGGACGGCGGCCCGCGGAACGCGTCGAACGCCGACTCGTCGCCGACCACGCGGCCGTCGACGCGATCGAGCCCCGCGCGCACCAATTGACCCGCCAGCGTGCTCGCGTCCTTGGCGTCGAACGTCGGGTCGCCGCCGCCGCGCAGCACGAGGTCGCCCGCGACGTCGCCCGAGTCGTCCGGCAGCGCCGGGACGAGCACCGTCGTCGACAGCTTGCCCTGGTCGCCGTAGCGCAGCAGCGCCGACGCCGACGTGTAGAGCTTCTCCACCGACGCCGGCATCCGCGGCACGTCGGCGTTGCTGGAGTACAGCTCCTGGCCGGTCCCGACGTCGACCACGTAGGCGCCCGCCGAGCTGCCGGCGTGCGACATCTGGCGCGCGAGGGCCCGCTGGGTGGACGCCAGGCTCGCCGCATGGGCGGGCGGGGCGAGCACGAGCAGGGCCGCGAAGGCTGTGACCAGGCGCTTCATTGGCGTTCGAGCGTAGGGAACCCGGCGGACGGGCGGAAGTCGCGCATACACTGGGCTACATGAGCAACGTCGTGGAGATGGGCTCGACCGCCCGGCGCCGGCGTCGCCAGTCCAAGACCGCGCTCGTCCTCGGCGGCGGCGGCTTCACCGGCGGCGTTTACCAGATCGGCGCCCTGCGGGCGCTCGACCTGCTGTCGGTCAACCGCTCGGTCAACCAGTTCGACGTCTACGTGGGCACCAGCGCCGGCTCCCTGATCGCCTCGCTGGCCGCCAACGGCGTGACGCCCGAGCAGATGATGCGCGTCGTCAACGAGCAGGCGCCGATGCCGTTCCCGAGCTTCGATCTCGGCAACCTGCTGCGGCCGAACTACGGCGAGATGGCGTCCAAGGCGGTGCGGCTGCCGCTGCACATGCTCGGCGTCGCGCGCAGCCTCGTCCGCTCGTTCGGCTCGTTCTCGGCGATGGACCTGATCCTCGCGCTCGGCGACGCCCTGCCGTCGGGCCTGTACTCGGGCGCCGGCATCGAGGACTACCTGCGCGGAGTGCTGTCCGAGGACGGCCGCGTCGACGACTTCCGGCTGCTCGAGCGCGAGCTCTACCTGGCGGCGACCGACCTCGACACGTGCGAGCGGATCGTGCTCGGCGCCCAGGGCTGGGACGACATCCCGATCTCCTCGGCCGTGCGCGCCTCGACGGCGCTGCCGATGATCTACGCGCCCTACCGGGTGCGCGAGCGCGAGCTGGTCGACGGCGGGATCGTGTCCACCACCAACCTCGACATCGCGGTCGAGGCGGGCGCGAAGTTCATCGTCGTCGTGAACCCGCTGGTGCCGTTCGTCAACGACTTCTCGAAGTCGATCCCGACGCTGTTCGGCACGCGCGCGCGGCGGATCTCCGATATGGGCTTCCCGAAGATCGGCTACCAGACGTTCAAGCTGCTCGCCTACCAGCGCCTGCACGAGATGGCGGGCCACTGGAAGGAACGCTACCCGGGCGTCGACATCGTGCTGATCGAGCCCGACGCCGACGACGAGCTGATGTTCCAGACGAACATCCTCAACTACGCCTCCCGCGTCGAGGTCGCCCGCCACGGCTTCCAGTCGGTCACCGTCAAGCTCGCCAAGGACTACGAGGACCTGCGCGACGTCTGCCGCCGGCACGGGATCGAGATCTCCGCCACGCGGGTGCGCAAGGTCGTGCGCCACTTCTCGGCCGAGAAGGAGAAGACGCGCGCCTGGCGCCGGATCCTGGAGCAGACGACAGGCGCGCTGCTGCGTCAGTCCGGCGACGAGTAGAGCCGCTCGAAGTCGTCGGCGTACTTCTCGTTGACGACGTTGCGCTTGACCTTCAGCGTCGGCGTCAACTCGCCGGTCTCCTGCGAGAGGTCGTGGTCGAGGATGAAGAAGCGCTTGATCTGCTCCACGCGCGCGTAGTTGGCGTTGACGTCGTCGAGCACGCCCTGGACGAGCTCGACCACCTTCGGCTCGCGCGCGAGCGAGGCGGGGTCCTCCGGCAGCGCGTGCTCGCGCGCGAAGTGGACGATCTCCTCCGGGTCGAGCGTGATCAGCGCGACCGGGTACGGGCGGCGGTCGCCGTACATCATCGCCTGCGAGATCCAGCGCGAGCGCTTGAGGTCGTTCTCGAGGTTGGCGGGCGTCAGGTTCTTGCCGCCCGCGGTGATGATGATGTCCTTCTTGCGGCCGGTGATCGACAGGTAGCCGTCCTCGTCGAGCGAGCCGAGGTCGCCGGTGTGCAGCCAGCCGCCCTCGACCGCGCCGAAGGCGGTCGTGTCGCCGGTCCCGTAGTAGCCGCGGAACACGTGCGGGCCGCGGATCAGGATCTCGCCGTCGTCGGCGATCTTGACCTCGGCGCCGGGCAGCGGGCGCCCGACGGTGCCGAGCTTGTGGTCGGCGACCGTCGAGGTCGTCGTGACGGTCGACGTCTCGGTCATCCCGTAGCCCTCGAGCACGGGCGCGCCGCAGGCGTAGAAGAACTCGAGGATCTCCTGCGCGATCGGGGCGGCGCCGGAGGTCGCCTGCACGAGGTTGCCGCCGAAGACGTTGCGCACGTTCGCGAACAGCTCGGCGTCGGCCTTGTCGAACGCGGCCTGCAGCTCGGCCGGGACCTCCTCGCCGGCCTCCATCATGCGCCGCACCTTCAGCCCGAGCTGGACCGCGCCGGCGATCATCTTCGGGTCGTTGTTGGACGTGACGAGCGTGTAGATCTTCTCGAAGATGCGCGGCACCGACGGCAGGTAGGCGGGCTTGATCGCCATCAGGTCGGGCACGATCTGCTGCGGATCGCCGCTCCAGTAGGCCAGCGGTGCGCCGAGGTCGACCGCCAGCAGCTGGATCAGCAGCGCGTAGGAGTGCGCGAGCGGCAGGTACAGGTAGACGACCTGGCCCGCTTCGATCACGCCGATCTCCTCGCACATGCGCGTGACCTGGCGGTAGTTGCCGTGCGTGAGCACGCAGCCCTTGGGCGGTCCGGTCGTGCCCGACGTGTAGATGATCGTGTACGGGTCCTCAGGCGTGACGGCGGCGATCCGCTGCGCCAGCTCGGCTTCGTCGCCGTCGCGGCCGCGCTCGCGCAGCTCGTCGAGCGCGATCGTGTTCTCGGCCAGCTCGATCGCGATCACGCTCTCGAGCGCGGGCAGCCGGTCGCGCACTGCGGCGATCTTGGCCGCCTGCGACGCGTCCTCGACCACGACGAAGCGCGCCTCGGAGTCGCTCACCACCCACGCGCACTCGTCGGGCGAGTTGGTGGGGTAGATCGGGACCACGACGGCGCCGGCGCACGTGATCGCGAAGTCGACGAGCGTCCAGTCGACGCGGGTCGTGCAGAGCAGCGCGACGCGGTCGCCGGGCTGCAGCCCGAGGTCGATCAGGCCGCGGGCGATCTCCGAGACGGCGTCCGCGAGCTCGCGGTAGGAGAGCTCCGCCCATTCGCCTTCGCGCTTGAACCTGGCCGCCGGTTGCTCGCCGTAGCGTTCGGCGGCCAGTCCCACGATGTCCGCAATCGTCGCCGAGCCGGTCCCGTGGCCCGGTGCTGACGTGCTCTCCTGCATGCTGCGCTCCTCCTCGAACCTGCTGCGAGGAGGCCGATGCTACCTGGGGTGGCGCGCTACGCGCCGCAGCCTAGGCTGTCGCTACCTGCCTGGCGTCCAGTTGGGACACGTTCGCGAGGAACAGCGTCTTGTCGATTCGGCCCTGGAAGATCGGCACGCCCAGCTCCATGCACTTCTCAATGACCTCGCGACGTTCCATGCCGGCTTCGCGAGCGAGCTCCGTGGGCGTGAGATGGATTGCCATCAGTACGAGTCCTCCTGATGAGGTTTGCCACGTTGGAGGCACCGTAGCGTGTTCACCGGATGTCCACAACATCCATTGGCTCAATCTGAGCTAAACATTCGGTCAGACCGGGTTTGGGATGTCGACGAAGACATGCTCGATTGCGAAGCGTTCCGCGAGCATATCTCCGAGGGCCCGGATCCCGAAGGTCTCGGTCGCGTAGTGGCCCGCCGCGATGAAGTGGATTCCGGACTCTCGCGCCTCCGCCATCACGTGCTCACGCGGCTCTCCGGTGAGGAACGCGTCCAGGCCGCCGGCGGCCGCGTCGGCGAGCTTGTCCGCGGCAGAACCCGAAACGATCCCGATGGCGCGTACGCGCTCGGGGCCCGCGCCCTGGATCGTCGGCTCGCGGTGCGTGGCCGCGCGCACGCGCTCGCGCAGGTCCGCGAGCGTGATGCCGTCGCCGGCGAACGTGCCGCGGCGGCCGATCGGAACGCCGCGGAACTCGCCCCACGCCTCGTGCGCAGTGCATCCGAGCGCCAAGGCCAGCAGCGCGTTGTTGCCGACGGAGGCGTGCGCGTCGAGCGGGATGTGGTACGCGGCGAGGTTGACGTCGTGCTTGAACAGCGGGCGCAGCCGCTCGGCCAGCACCGGCGTGAGCCCGGTCGGGTTGAAGTCCCAGAACAGGCCGTGGTGGGTGAGCACGAGCTGAGCGCCGAGCTCGACGGCGTGCTCGATCAGCTCGCGCGTCGCGGACACGCCGGTGACCACGAGCGAGACCTCTCGCGCGCCCGGCACCTGGAGCCCGTTGGGCCCCAGGTCCTTGAACGCGGAAGGCTCCAGCAGCTCGTCCAGCGCGGTGATGAGGTCGTCGATATGTGCCATCTCGGTTTGAGAACGAACAGTTTGGGCGATCTGCAACTACAGTGTCCGCGCGCCCACCTGCAGGGGAGGGGCGTGGGACGGGAATCGTTACGCACCGGAGGACGCGGAGTTGAGTAGGGGATCGAGCGGCGCCGTCCTGGCGCCCGTCATCGACGCAGGTGGGGAGACCCCGGCCGATTCCGATCAGCGGCTCGTCGCCGCGGTCCGGCACGGCGACGACCGCGCGTTCGAGGTGCTCTACGAGCGCTACCAGCGGCGGATCAACGCCTACGTGCTCGGGATGGTCAAGGACCACGGGCGCGCCGAGGACGTCACGCAGGAGGTGTTCGTCTCCGCGCTGCGCAGGATGCGCGCGACGGATCGCCCGATCGCCTTCAAGCCGTGGGTGTACGAGATCGCCAAGAACGCGTGCATCGACGCGTTCCGCCGCTCCAAGCGCGCTGAGGAGATCTCCTACGACGCCGAGGAGGGGCTCGCGCCCGGCGACCAGACGCGGCTGGCCTCCAAGGGCCCGTCGCCGGAGGCCGCGGTCGCCGCCAAGCACGAGCTGGAGACGCTGTGCGGCGCGTTCGGCGGGCTGTCGGAGTCGCACCACAGGATCCTCGTGCTGCGCGAGCTCGAAGGGCTCACCTACGACGAGATCGGCGCGCGCATGGGCATGACCCGGCCCGCCGTCGAGTCGACGCTGTTCCGCGCCCGCCGGCGGCTGACCGAGGAGTACGAGGAGCTCGTCTCCGGCGCGCGCTGCGCGCGCGTGCAGTCGATCATCGCCGCGACGGCCGGCGGCGCGGTCGGCGTGCGCGACTCGCGCCGCCTGAGCCGCCATCTCGCCCACTGCCAGCCGTGCCGGCGCGACGCGCTGGCCGCCGGCCTGGACCGCGGGCTGCTCGTCCGCCGTCCCGCCGCCGAGCGGATCGCGGCGAAGATCGCCGGGCTGCTGCCCTTCCCCGCCTTCCTGCGGCTGCGCCGCGGCACCGACGCGGCCCCGGAGCCGCCCGGCGCCCGGATGGCCGCGCACCTGCCGGCGCTGTCGGACCAGCTGTCCGGCCCGTGGGCCAAGGCCGCCGCCGGCCTCGCGCTGCTGGTGGCCGGCGTCGGCACCGGCGTCGGCGTGCAGCACATCTCCGGCGGAGGATCCCCGCCGGCCGCGCATCGCGCGGCCGCGGCGCCCGCGGCCCGCAAGTCACAGAGCTCGTCCACCGCGGCCACGCCCGCGGCCTCCGGCGCGTCCGTCACCGCGCCGGACACGAGCTCGCGGAGCGGCGGCGGCCAGGCTCACACGCCCCGCCGCTCCTCAACGTCGAAGCACAGCTCCGGCGAGCCGAAGTCCGCCGCCGACCGTGCCACGTCGGGCGGCGGCGGAGCTCCGGCCTCCTCGGGCACCCCGGCCGGCGCGACCCCGCAGGCCTCGGGCGACGCCGCCAAGAGCGCCGGCGGGGGCGGCGGCGCCGGCAAGGTCGCCGCGCCGAAGGTCCCGGCGGCGCCGAAGCTGCCGGCGGCCACCTCGGATCCGGTCAAGCAGGTCACCGGCGCCGTCGGCGGTGCCGCCGACACCGTCGACAACACGGTGCAGCAGACGACCGGCGCCATCCAGGGCGCGGCCAAGCAGGTCACCGGCGCCGTCGACGACACCGTCGGCCAGGTCACCGGCCCCGGGCCGGCGGCCGACACGGTCAAGGGCGTCACCGGCGCCGCCGACGGCGCCGTCGACACCGTCAAGGGCGCCGTGGACAGCACGGTCGGCGCCGCGACGGGCACCGTCAAGCAGGCCACGGGCGGCCTGCTCGGCGGGAGCTGAGCCGGTCGCTAGACTCCACGCCCTTCCTCGGGGCGTGGCGCAGCCTGGTAGCGCGCGCCGTTCGGGTCGGCGAGGTCCCCGGTTCGAATCCGGGCGCCCCGATTGGATGATGTGACGAAGCCCCCGCCGACCGCGGGGGCTTCGTCGTTCAGGCGGCCAGCGCTGCGATCGCCGGCTCGGTCCACGGGCCGTCGGTGATCACGACGGCGTGCTCGATCCCGAGCGCTGCGAGATGCGTGAGCTCGGCGGGGTTCGTGCGCGTGCTGACGGTCTTCTCGATCCCGTCGTACGGGCGGCCGGCGGCCTCGCAGTGGCGTGCGAGGACCTCGAGCTTGCGGCGGATCGTTCGCCCGCCGTCGGGGATGTCGAAGAGGTTGCAGGCGTCGCCGTGCTCGGCCACGAGCCGCAGCGTCTTGCGCTCGCCCATGCCGCCGATCAGGACCGGCGGGTGCGGGCGGGTGAGCGGCCCGGGGCTGGAGACGGGGCGCTCGGCGCCGGCGAACGGGGAGCTGTCGCCGGCCCACATCCGCTTCGCCAGCCGCAGCACCTGCTCGAGGCGCTCGAAGCGCTCCGCCACGGGCGGGAGGAACAGGCCCATCGCGCGCGCCTCGTCCTCGTTGTAGCCGGCGCCGATGCCGAGCCACGCGCGGCCGCCGGAGAGGACGTCGAGCGTGGTGACGGCCTTGATCAGCAGCGCCGGCGCGCGGAACGTGGCGGCGGCGACCATCGTGCCCAGCCGGACGCGCTCGGACTGGCCGGCGAGGAACCCGAGCGTCGTGAACGCCTCGAGCATCGGGTCGTCCTCGGCGGCTCCGGGAGCGGCCTGGAGCAGGTGGTCGGCCACCCACACCGTGTCGATCCCGGCGGCATCGGCCGCGCGCACCACGCCGGCGAGGTGCGCGCGGACGTCATCGCGCGGGTACGCGGTGACGCTGATGCTCACGCGCACACGGACCGTCTCCAGAGCAGGAAGGCGCCGAGCAGGAACAGCGGCGCGATCGGGTGGCCGACGGCGACGGAGCCCGCGATGCCCAGCGCGATGCAGGCGATGGCGAGGAGCGGGAGCGCCGGCAGCGCGCGCCGCGGGAGGCCGACCGTCGCGGGCAGGTCGGCCTCGACGGCGCGGAGGTCGCTCAGGTAGACGGCGGCGTTGACCCGCTCGAGCCGGCGTTCCAGTTCCTCGACGTCGAGCCGGCCGGCGGCGGCGTGGGCGCTCAGGCGCTCGGCGGCATCCGCGCGCTCGCGGTCGCCGGCGCGCATTCCGGGGCTCACAGCCATTCCGTCACCATCTCGGCCGCGGGGTGCAGGCTGATCATCTCGAGCGGCCGCGCGCCGGCGTTGCGGAACGCGTGCGCGGCCTCCGGCTCCACGACGACGACCTGGCCGCCGTGGGCGGTCATCGTCGCGCCGTCGACGGTGAACTCGGCCTCGCCGTCCAGCACGACGAAGACCTCCGCGTACGGGTGCCGGTGCAGGTCGGTCCCGCGGCCGGGCGCGGTGTGGTTGAGGAAGAAGGAGAGCGCCACCCCGTGGTCGGCGCCGTCGAAGCGCTGGGCGGTGGCGGCCGTGGCGAGGTCGGTCTCGGCGGTCAGGAGAGCAGGCATGACGACAACGTTAGACGTCTAACCCTTAGACGTCAAGCTTTCCTTGATATGATCCTGACCGTGGGCAAGCCCCCCTTCGTGCTCCCGCCGATCGGCCTGCGGCTGACGCGCACGTCGCGCGTGGTCGCGCAGGCGTTCGAGCGCGCGCTGGCGGACGCCGGCGGGTCGCCGTCGCAGTGGCACGTCCTGCTGCTGATCCGCTCGCGCGAGTGGGGCACCCAGGCCGCGATGGCCGAGGCGATGGGGATCACGGGCGCGACGCTCACGCACCACCTCAACTCGCTCGAGACGCAAGGCCTCGTGCGGCGCTGGCGCGAGGCCAGCAACCGGCGCGAGCAGCGCGCCGAGCTCACGCCGGAGGGCCTCGCGCTGTTCGACCGGCTGCGCGTCGCCGCCCAGGCGTTCGACGAGCGCCTGCGCTCGAAGCTCAGCGACGACGAGACCCGGCAGCTCGCGGACCTGCTGGAGAAGCTGCAGGCCGGGCTCAGCCCCGGCGGCGGTTGACGAACACGCTGTCGAGCGCCGCGCGCACGCCGACCGACAGCGCGCCGGTCAGCACGGCGGCATCGCCGAGCCCCGACAGCTCCACCGCCGGCGGGTAGGGCAGCCAGCCCGCCAGCAGCGCGCGGACGGGCGCGAGCAGCAGGTCGCCTCCGGCGCTCAACCCGCCGCCGAGCACGACCAGCGCGATGTCCGCCACGGCCGCCAGCGGCACGATGTGGAGCGCGATCCGGCGCGCCTCCTCCTCGACGACGGCACGCGCGGCGGGGACGCCTGCGCGGGCAGCGGCGAAGATCGACGGCACGTCGTGCGGCGGCGGCAGCTCCGTCGTGGCGGCGTACGCGCTCAGTGCGGCCGCGCACGGGTCGAGGTCGCGCCCCGAGCCGGCGCTGACGAAGTCCAGCTCGCCCGCCGCGCCGTGGCGCCCGCGGTGCAGCTCCCCGCGCAGCACGACGCCGGCGCCGAGGCCCGTGCCGATCGAGAGGAACGCGAAGTCCGCGACCCCGCGCGCGACGCCGCGCCACTGCTCGCCGAGCGCGGCGAGGTTGATGTCGTTCTCGACCTGCACCGGGCGCCCGAGCCGCTGCTCGAGCTCGACCGCGAGCCGTGTCCCGGCCAGCTCCGGCACGTTGTCGGCCAGCTCGAGCACGCCGGTCTCCGGGTGCGGCACGCCCGGCACGCCGACGACGATCCGGTCGATCGGCGTCGCGGGCAGCCCGGCCGCCGCGATCAGCGCGTCGTGCAGCCCCGCGACGCCCGCCAGCGCGTCGCCGCGCTCGATGTCGTGGCGCGCGCGGACCTCGCCGTGCAGGTCGCACAGCGCGCCGCGCACGAAGCGCGCGCCGACGTCGATCCCGATCACCAGCGCGGCCTCCGCGACGGGCTCGAAGAACACGGCGCCGTAGCTCGGGCCGCCGGGCTCCTCGCCGGCCTCGCGCACGAGTCCGGCGTCGAGCAGCGACTGCAGGGCGAGCGACACGGTCGGCTTCGAGACGCCCGCGCGGCGCGAGATCTCGGCGCGCGAGATCGGCGCGCCGCCGCGGATCGCCTCGAGCACGGTGCGCTCGTTGAGGTCTTTCAGCAGCGGGGCGGTGGCCCGGGTCATCGAGTAAGTGAGCTTAACGAGGGATCCACTTGACGAACAAGGGCTTCAAGTAATAGCGTGCGATCTGGTAAGACTTCCTAACCAGGAGGTTCAGATGAAGCTCGCGGTGGTTCTGGTCGCGTCGATGGTCATCGCCGGTTGCGGCAGCAGCGGCAAGTCCGGCGCCGGTCCTGACCAGGCGGTCACGATCACGCTCTGGAACGGCTTCACCAACCGCGAGCTCGGGGTCGTCCAGCAGGCGGTCGACGCCTTCCACAAGGCGCACCCGAAGATCACCGTGAAGGTCGTCGGCGGCATCAGCGACGACAAGATCGTCGCGGCGATCCGCGGCGGCAACGCGCCCGACGTCGCGCAGTCGTTCACCGCCGACAACACCGGCGCGTTCTGCAGCTCCGGCGGCTGGATCGACCTCAAGCCATACATGAGCAAGGACGGCATCCAGACCGGCGCGTTCCCCAAGGCGGTCCAGTACTACACGGCGTTCCAGGGCAAGCAGTGCGCGCTGCCGATGCTCGCCGACACCTACGGCCTCTACTACAACAAGGCGCTCTTCAAGCAGGCCGGCATCACCGAGCCGCCGAAGACGATGTCGGAGCTGACCGCCGACGCGAAGAAGCTCACCCAGCGCGACGCGAGCGGCAAGCTGAAAGTCGTCGGGTTCGACCCCGCGCAGGGCTTCTACGAGAACGCACCGGCGCACTACGGGCCGCTGTTCGGCGCTCAGTGGGTCGACGGCGACAAGTCGACGATCGCCAGCAGCCCCGGCTGGACGGAGTTCCTGAATTGGCAGAAGGGCCTGATCGACTTCTACGGCCACGACCAGCTCGCCCGCTGGCAGTCGGGCGCCGGCGACGAGTTTTCCCCCTCCAACGCGTTCGAGCGTGGCAAGCTCGCGATGAACATGGACGGCGAGTACCGCACCGCGTTCCTGAAGGACGAGCACCCCGACCTCGACTACGGCACGGCGCCGATGCCGGTCGCCGACTCGCACCCGGAGCTCTACGGCGCGGGCTACGTGACCGGGAACATCGTCGGCATCCCCAAGAGCGCCAAGCACAAGGAGGCGGCGTGGCAGCTCGTGAAGTACCTGACGACCGACGAGCACGCGCTCGCGCTGCTGTCCAACGGGCTGCGCAACGTCCCCACCACGAGCGAGTCGCTGAAGTCGGGCGAGCTGACGCCTGACCCGCGCTTCAAGGTCTTCCTCGACATCTTCGCCAACCCGGGCACCGCCACGACGCCGATCACCGCGGCCGGCAGCGCCAACCAGGAGCTGTTCCAGACGTTCGTCCTGAAGTGGCAGGCGGGCCGCGTCGGCGATCTCGCGGGCGGCCTGGCGGGAGTCGACAAGGCGATCGACGCGCAGCTCGCGCAGTCGGCGGGCAGCGCGAAGCCGTGACGCCGGCGCGCCGCCGCGCGGCCTGGCGGCGCCGCCGCCTCGTACTGGGGCTGATGAGCCCGTGGATCGTCGGCTTCATCGTGTTCTTCGGCTATCCGCTGGCCGCCAGCGCGTACTTCTCGTTCACGCACTACGACCTGTTGTCGGCGCCGCGCTGGGTCGGCCTCGCCAACTACGACTTCATGCTGCACAAGGACCCGCAGCTCGGCGGCGCGGTCCGCAACACGCTCTGGTTCATCGCGATCGCGGTGCCGCTGCAAGTGCTGTTCGCGTTCGGCGTGGCCGGCATGGTCACGCGCGCGAAAGCGGGCGTCGGCTTCTTCCGCACGGTCTTCTACCTGCCGACGCTGGCGCCGCCGGTCGCGGCCACGCTCGGGTTCACCTACATCCTCAATCCCGCGACCGGCCCGGTGAACTCGGCGCTGCACCTGATCGGCGTCGAGGGGCCGCTGTGGTTCGAGTCGCCGACATGGGCGAAGCCGTCGCTGACGCTGCTGAGCCTCTGGGGGATCGGCAACACGATGATCATCTTCCTGGCGGCGCTGCTCGACGTGCCGCGGCATCTGTACGAGTCGGCCGACCTCGACGGCGCCGGCGGCTGGCAGAAGCTGCGCTGGGTGACGCTGCCGACGATCAGCCCGGTGCTGCTGTTCGCGCTCGTGATCGGTGTGATCGACGCGCTTCAGTACTTCACGCAGGCCTACGTCGCGAGCTCGATCGTCGGCGGCGGAGCGGGCCAGGCGTCGGACCCCGCGAACCGGCTCGGCTATCCCGAGGGCTCGACGATGTTCTACCCGCTGCTGCTCTACCAGCAGGGGTTCCGCTTCTTCAACATGGGCTACGCGTCGGCGATGGCGATCGTGCTGCTGGCCGTCGCGTTCGCCGCCACGGCGCTGATCATCCGCAACTCTCGCCGCTGGGTGCACTACGCCGCGCGATGACCGCCGCGACGCTTTCCGCCGCCGCTCCAAGCGCGACGCGCCGCCGCGTCCGGCGCCGCCGCACGCTCGTGTCGATCGCCGACCACAGCATCCTGATCGTGCTGGCGATCATGTTCCTGGCGCCGTTCGCGTTCATGCTCCTGACGGCGGTGATGACCGACACCCAGGCGCTGTCATCGCACCTGTGGCCGCAGCCGTTCCGCTGGCGCAACGTGACCGACGTGTTCGCGAAGGCGCCGATGTGGCGCTACACGCTCAACACGATGCTCTACGCGGTGCTGAGCACCGTCGGCGTGCTGGTCTCGAGCATCCCCGTCGCCTACGCGCTCTCGCGCATCCGCTGGAAGGGCCGCGACGCCGTCTTCCTGCTCGTGCTCGCGACGATGATGCTGCCCGCGCAGGTGACGGCCGTGCCGCTGTACGTGATGTGGTCGAAGCTGCACCTGGTCGGCTCGCTCGCGCCGCTGATCGTGCCGAACTGGTTCGGCGACGCGTTCTCGATCTTCCTGCTGCGCCAGTTCTTCCTCACGATCCCGGAGGAGTACGCGGACGCCGCGCGCGTCGACGGCTGCGGCGAGCTGCGGATCCTCGCGACCGTGATCCTGCGGCTGGCCAAGCCGGCGATCGCCGCCGTCGCGCTGTTCAGCTTCCTGTACGCCTGGAACGACTTCTTCGGCCCGCTGCTCTACACGGGCGAGAACCCCGACCATTGGACGCTGTCGGTCGGCCTGGCGCAGTTCCGCACCACCTACCAGGTGCAGTGGAACCTGACGATGATGGCCACGCTGCTGTTCATGGCGCCCGTGATCGCGGTCTTCTTCGCGGCGCAGAAGGCGTTCGTGGAGGGCGTGACGCTGACGGGGGTGAAGGGATGAGGGTCGCCGTGATCGGGGCGGGCTCGACCTACACGCCCGAGCTCGTGTCGGGGTTGGAGGCCGACGAGCTGGTTCTCCACGACGTCGACGCCGAGCGCCTCGCCGTCGTGGGCGGGCTCGCGCGCCGGATGCGCGGCGGCGTCCGCCTCGAGGCCGACCTCGACCGCGCGCTCGACGGCGCCGACTTCGTCCTGATCCAGTTGCGTGTCGGCGGCCAGGCGGCGCGGCTGCAGGACGAGACGCTGCCGCTGCCGTGCGGCTGCATCGGGCAGGAGACGACCGGCGCCGGCGGGCTCGCGAAGGCGCTGCGAACCGTTCCCGTCGTGCTCGACATCGCCTCCCGCGTCCCGAAGGACACGTGGATCGTCGACTTCACCAATCCGGTCGGGATCGTCACCCGCGCGCTGCTCGACGCCGGCCACCGGGCGATCGGACTGTGCAACGTGGCGATCTCGTTCGAGCGCGCGGTCGCGCCGTGGCTCGGCGTCGAGCCCGACCGGATCGTCGTGGACCAGGTCGGGCTCAACCACCTGACGTGGGTGCGAGCGGTCTGGGTCGACGGGCGCGACGAGCTGCCGGGGCTCCTGGCCTCGCACGGCGACGAGCTGGCCGCCGGGATCCCGCGCGCGGTCCTGGACGAGCTGGGCGCGGTGCCGAGCTACTACCTGCGCTACTACTACGCGCACGACGAGGTGCTCGCCGCGCAGCGCGACGGCGAGATCCCGCGCGCGCAGGCGGTGGCCCAGATCGAGCGCGAGCTGCTCGAGCTCTACAGGGACCCGCGCACGACGGCCAAGCCGAAGCTCCTGGAGCAGCGCGGCGGCGCGTTCTACAGCGAGGCGGCGTCGCGGCTCGTGCGCTCGCTGCACAGCGGCGACGGGGCCACCCACGTGGTCGACATCCGCAACCACGGCACGCTCGCGGGCCTCTCCGACGACGACGTCGTCGAGGTTCCGGCCCGAGTCGACGGCGGCGGCGCCCACCCGCTGCCGCAGCGACCGCTCGCGCCGGAGCTGCTCGGCCTCGTCCAGCACGTCGCCGCGTACGAGCGGCTGGCGGCGCGGGGCGACGTGCGCAAGGCGCTGCTGGCGCACCCGCTGATCGGCCAGTGGGCGATGGTCGAGGGCTTGCGGGGAATGTTCTCGTGAGCGCGGCCGTGCTCGCCGTCGACGGCGGCAACTCCAAGACCGACCTCGCGTTGATCGGGCCCGACGGCGCCGTCCTGGCGCTCGCGCGCGGACCGCTGTGCTCGCCCCACCACGTCGGCCTCGACGGCTGCCTGGAGGTGCTCGAGCGCCTGCTCGAGGAGGCCGCGCCCGGGGAGCGGCCGGCGGCCGCGGTCGGCCACCTGCTGCTCGCGGGTGCCGATCTGCCCGAGGAGGAGGCGGCGCTGCAGGCCGCGGTCGCCGCCCGCGGCTGGGCCGGGCGCGCGACGGTGGGCAACGACACGTTCGCGATCCTGCGCGCCGGCACCGACCGCGGTTGGGGCATCGCGGTCACCTGCGGCGCCGGCATCAACTGCGTCGGGGTCGACCCGGACGGGCGCCACGCCCGCTTCCCGGCGCTCGGCACGATCACGGGCGATTGGGGCGGCGGCTACGATCTCGGCCTCGCGGCGCTGGCGGCGGCCGCGCGCTCGCAGGACGGCCGCGGGCCGCGGACGGCGCTCGAGCAGGCGGTCCCCGCGGCGTTCGGTCTCGCGACGCCCGGCGAGCTCGCCGAGGCGATGCACCTCGGCCGGATCCCGCTGCGCGACGTGATGGAGCTCGCCCCGGTCGTGCTCGCCGAGGCCGGACGCGACGACGTCGCGACGGCGCTCGTCGACCAGCTCGCCTACGAGGTCGTCGCGTTCGTGCGAGTCGCCGCGATGCGGCTCGGACTGCTCGACGCGCCGGTCGAGGTCCTGCTCGGCGGCGGCATCCTGCGCGCGGGGCACGCCCACCTGCTGGCCGCGATCGACGAGGGGATCGCCGCCGTCGGCCCCGGCCTGGCGGCGCGCATCGTGCCCGAGCCGCCGATCGTCGGCGCGGCGCTGCTCGGACTCGACGAGCTGGGCGCCGGCGTCGAGGCGCACGAGCGCGTGCGCCGCGAGCTGGCCGAGATGAGGAGCGTCGTCGATGTCTGAGGTGCGGTTCGAGCAGGCGACGAAGCACTACGGCGACGAGCTGGCCGTCGACGCGCTCGACCTGACGGTCGCCGACGGCGAGATGCTCGTGCTCGTCGGCCCGTCCGGCTCCGGCAAGTCGACCGCGCTGCGCATGCTGGCCGGCCTGGAGGAGGTCGACGCGGGCGCGATCCTGATCGACGGCGAGGACGTGACCGACGCCGCGCCCAAGCAGCGCGACGTCGCGATGGTGTTCCAGAACTACTCGCTCTACCCGTACCTCGACGTGGCCGCCAACATGGCGTTCCCGCTCAAGATGGCGCGCGTCAAGCCGGCCGAGCGCGAGCGCCGCGTGCGCGCCGTGGCGGAGCTGCTCGACATCGTCCCGTACCTGCGGCGCAAGCCGGCGCAGCTGTCCGGCGGCCAGCGCCAGCGGGTCGCGATGGGCCGCGCGCTGGTGCGCGAGCCGCGCGTGTTCCTGATGGACGAGCCGCTCTCGAACCTCGACGCCAAGCTGCGCGTGCAGATGCGCGCGGAGATCGCCGCGCTGCAGGCCCGGCTGGGGATCACGACGGTGTTCGTCACGCACGACCAGGTCGAGGCGATGACGCTCGGCCACCGCGTCGCCGTGCTCGACCGCGGGCGCCTGCAGCAGTGCGACACGCCGCGCGCGCTGTACGACCGGCCGGCGAACGTGTTCGTCGCGGGCTTCATCGGCTCGCCCGCGATGAGTCTGTGCGAGCTGCCGCCGAGCAACGGCGCGGTCGAGCTCGGTGGCGCGACGATCCGGGTCCCCTCGGGCTGCGACCGCGTCGTCGTCGGCGTGCGGCCGGAGGCATTGACGCTCGGCGCGGGCGGCGTGCCGGCGCGTGTGGAGGCCGTCGAGGAGCTCGGCGCCGACGCCTACGTGTACTGCGCCTCGGAGATCGGCAGGCTCGTCGCGCGCACCGGCGCGCACGGGACGCCCGAGCGCGGGGAGCGCGTCAACCTCGTCGTGCGCGGCGAGGAGGCGCATCTGTTCGACGCCGTGAGCGGCGCGCGGCTATGACCCGAGCGCGCTGAAGAACTTCGCCGCCAGCGGCGCGGCGACCGCGCCGCCGCTGGAGCCCTTCTCGACCAGCATCGCGATCGCCACGTCGCCGCGGTAGGCGATGAACCAGGCGTGCGTCTCCGGCGGGTCGGCGCCGCCGAACTCGGCCGTGCCGGTCTTGC
Source organism: uncultured Solirubrobacteraceae bacterium (assembly GCA_963736505.1). GTDB lineage: Bacteria > Actinomycetota > Thermoleophilia > Solirubrobacterales > Solirubrobacteraceae > Solirubrobacter. Next base: position 500,177 of record CAVTOZ010000005.1, on the reverse strand, counting down.
CCGCGATCTCGCCGGGCGCGCCCGCCAGCGCGGTGGCGGCGGTCCCGCGCGTGACGACCTGGCGCATCAGGTCGCGCAGCGTCGACAGCTCGGAGGCCTTCAGCGCCGGGCCGGAATTCGACGGGTCGCCCGCGACGAGCCGCGGCTGGCGCCAGCGCCCGTCCGCCACCGCCGCGGCGACGCCGGCCATCGCCACCGGCGTCACGGTGATCTTGGCCTGCCCGATCATCGACGCGGCGCGGCTGACCTTGTCGGTGCCGGGCGGGACGTGCGTGCGCGCGGTGCCGAGCGGCAGGTCGTACGTGCGGCCGAGCCCGTAGTCCTGCGCCGTCTGCTCGAGCGCGTCGGCCGGGAGCCTGGGCGCGAGCGAGACGAACGCGGTGTTGCACGAGATCGCGAAGTCGTCGGCGAACGAGGCGGCGCCGCTCTCCTCGCCCTCGAAGTTCTTGAACGTCTTGCCGTCGACGACGATCGTCTTCGGGCACGGCACCGTCGAGGCGGGGTCGAAGCCGTCGCGCAGCAGCGCCGCGGTGGTGATCACCTTGAAGGTGGAGCCGGGCGCGTAGGACCCCGCCAGTGCGCGGTCGAACGTGTTGTCCTCCGGCCGGTTGGCGACGGCCAGGATGTCGCCGGTCGACGGCTGCACGGCGACGAGCGCCGCTTCGGCGTCCTCGCCGGCCAGCGCGGACTCGGCGGCGGTCTGCACCTGGGTCGAGAGCGTCGTGTGCAGCGGCTTCGGCTTCGTGCCCGGGAGCTTCTTGAGCGTGCGCACGGCCGTCCCGCCGGCGATCTCGCGGATCAGGATCCGGCGCGCCGGGATGCCGGAGAGCTGCTTGTCGAAGACCTTCTCCAGGCCCCACTGGCCCGTCTCGGAGCCGGGCGTGAGCCCGACGCCGCCGAGCAGCGCGCGGCCGAACGCGCGCGTCGGCGCCAGCGGCGCCGTCCCGTCGACGGTCAGCAGCCCCGGGATGCCGTCGAGCTTGGCCTTGATGTCGTCGTAGTCGCTCTTGCGCAGCGTCTGCGCCTCGACGAACTGCTTCGGCCCGGCGCCGCGGACGGCCTTCGCGAGCGCGCCGGCGTCGAGGTCGAGCGCGCCGGCGAGCGCGCTCGTGCTCGCGCCCACGTCGGTCACCTTGTCGCGCTGGAGCCCGACGCGCACGACGGCGCGGTCCTGCACGAGCGGCCGCCCGTCGCGGTCGAGGATGTCGGCGCGGCCGCTGCCGCTCGCGTCGGTCCCGAGGCGCGTGCCCGCCGTCAGCGACGGGTGGATCGTGCGCGGGCTGTAGTGGACGAGCCAGCGGTCCTTGACCTTCACGGCCGTGACGGGGGCGGAGTAGGCGTAGGCGCCGATCGCCGGCACCTGCCAGGCGATCCGCAGCCGGCCGGTCGCGCGGCCGTCCTTGACGGTCAGCTTCCCGGGCGTGACCTTGACCTTCGCGCCGTCGAGGCCGGCGCGGTTGAACTTCAGCGCCTTCGCGGCGGCGGGGCCGTCGGTCAGGGCGCCGGCGCGCGCGTCGTCGCCTCGGCTCCACGCGGCGGCGAAGGCGGCGACGGCGGCGCGCGACCTGGCGGCGCTGTCGTCGCTGCCGCGCAGCAGCAGGAACGCCGCCACCGCGGCGACGGGGATGAGCAGCGCGGCGACCGCCGCGAATCGCCGCCCGGTGGTCCGGCGGCGGGGGATGGGGCGCTGGCGGGTCACGGATCTAGAGTGTCGCGAGAGGCGGGCGCATGTCACCAGCCGGTCGTCTCAGTGACCTCCCAGGCGGCTCCCACGGCGTTCTGACCGCTCGCGCCGAGGCTTGGCACATGCCAAGACGATCACGCCACCAGCAGGTCCTGCCCAACCGCCGCTTCGCTCGCCTGCTTCCCGCCGCGCTCGCCACGGTCGCGCTCACGGGCGCCTCGGTGGCCGGTCCGGCGGCCGCGCGCGCCGACACGCAGCGCGCCAACCACGCGGGTCCGCCGGCCAAGATCCTCACGCTGCAGCGCGCCGACGAGAAATTTCCGAGAAAGGACTGAACGCATCGGGTCACATTGCGTAATGTCGCCTGAGGGCGCCGGGCGCCGCGAGGGTCGGCGGCCGGCGATCAGCGTCCAGGTAGGAGGCCCACCGCTGTGCACAGCATCTTCGCCCGAGGGTCCAGGACCGCCATAGCGGTGGCCTTGGCCGGCCTCGCGTTCGCCGGCACCGCGGTCGCGGCGAGCAATCAGTACGTCGTCCACAACATCGTCTCGAGCAATGCGCTCCTGCTCCCCGCGGATCGCTACGACACGCTCAACCTGATCAATCCCTGGGGCCTCGTCAGCAGCCCGACGTCGCCCTGGTGGCCCGCGAACAACGGGTCGAACACGATGACGATCGTCCCGGCGACCGGCGCCGTGAACAACACCGTCGTCGCGACGCCCGGCGGCCCGACCGGCATCGTCTGGAACGGCACCGCCGGCGCGTTCCCGATCCCGGGCGGCCAGTCGAGCTTCATCGCCGACACCGAGGCCGGCACGATCCTCGGCTGGCGCTCCGGCACCGCCGCGGTCCTCGGCTTCACGCACGCCGGCGCGATCTACAAGGGCCTCGCGATCGCGACCGCCGCCGCCGGCCCGCAGCTGTACGCGGCCGACTTCCACAACGGCGGCGTCGACGTCGTCAGCTCGCAGTGGGCGCTCGTCACGGCCCCGGCCGGCGCGTTCACCGACCCGAGCCTGCCCGCCGGCTACGCGCCGTTCGGGATCCAGACGATCGGCAGCCGGATCTTCGTCACGTACGCCAAGCAGGACGCGGATGCCGAGGACGAGGTCGACGGCGCCGGACTCGGCTACGTCAACGTGTTCAGCACCTCGGGCGCGCTGCTCGGCCGCGTCGCCTCCGCCGGCGTGCTCAACGCGCCGTGGGGCATCGCGCAGGCGCCGACGAACTTCGGCGCGTTCAGCGGCGACCTGCTGATCGGCAACTTCGGCGACGGCCGCATCAACGCCTTCAAGGAGGGGCCGGCGAACACCTGGACGCCGGACGGCACGCTGCAGGCGTCGACCGGCGGCCCGCTCTCGATCGGCGGCCTGTGGGCGCTCGAGTTCGGCAGCGGGGCGACGAACAACGGCCCGACGAACGCGCTGTACTTCACCGCGGGCCCGAACGGCGAGACGCAGGGCGTGTTCGGCCGCATCAACGCGAACCCGCTCGACGTCGGCGGCACCGTCCCGGCGACGCTCTCGCTGTCGCTCGGCACGGCGGCCTCGTTCGGCACCTTCGCTCCGGGCGTGCCGATGGACTATCTCGCGTCCACCACGGCGAACGTGATCAGCACGGCGGGCGACGGGACCCTGTCGGTCGCCGACCCGAGCTCGAACGCGACCGGCCACCTCGTCAACGGCGCGTTCTCGCTGCCGCAGGCCCTGCAGGCCAACGCGACCAGCGCGGGCGGGACCGGCGGCGCGTACGCCGCGGTCGGCGGCGCCTCGAGCCCGACGACGCTGCTCACCTACACCAAGCCCGTGAGCAACGACAACGTGACGATCGGCTTCAAGCAGACGATCGGCGCCACGGACGCGCTGCGCACCGGCAGCTACAGCAAGACGCTGACGTTCACGCTGTCGACGACGACGCCGTAAGGCACCCGGCGCTCGGGCTCGCTACGTGAGCCCGGGCGCCGTATCGCCGACGGTCCGCGCGGGCGCCGGAACCGGCGCCGGCGCCGGCTCCTCGCGCGGGGCGCGCGTCAGCAGGACGGGGATCGGGCTCGAGTGCAGGACCTTCTGCGAGACGCAGCCGAGCAGCGACGCGTGCAGCCGCCCGTGGCCGTGCGAGCCCATCACGATCAGGTCGTAGTCGCCGGACTCGGCGCGCTGGACGAGCGCGCGCGCCGGCGTGCCCTCGACGAGCAGCGTCGTGACGCTCACGTCGGACGGCAGCGAGTCGGTCGCGCGCCGCAGCGTCTCGGCGTAGTGGCGGATCACCTCGCTGCGCGGGGGCGCGGCGCCGGAGGCCAGCAGCGCCGTCGCCGGCATCGGCGGGATCGCGGTGAGCAGCGTCAGGCGGGCGTTCTGATCGCGCGCGAGAGCGGCGGCGTGGACAAGCGCCGCGTCGGCGTCGGGGGAGCCATCGACCGCCACGAGGATGCTGCGATAGACGCTGCTCATCGTGCGTGTGCGCACAATGATACCTTCTCATCTGGACGTCAACGTCCGTTTGACTAGGCATTGCATCATGCCGGGGGGCGGAAGTGCCGATAGCGAGGACGATGACGATTCCCGCGCTCTCCTCCGCCGTCAAGGGGATGTCGTTCGCCGACAAGCGCTTCGACGCCGCCGCGCAGAACATCGCCGCGGAGCCGGCCTCGGTCGACGACACCGTGTCGGCCACCGTCGTCGCGCCTGCCGCCTATGGCGCCAACGCGGCGATGTTCCGCACGGCCGACGAGATGCGCGGCTCACTGCTCGACGTGCTCGCCTAACCCGCCCGGACGCTGTAGACCGGCGGCAGGTGGGCGGCCGCCGTGCACCAGCTGGCCCCGGCGTCGCCGGAGCCGAAGACCTCGCCTGAGGTCGCGCCGAAGTAGAGCTCCAGCGCCGGACCCTCGCCGGCGCGGTCGAACGCCTGGCGCAGGACGGTCAGGTACGCGTGCTCGCGCGGCAGGCCTTCGCCGCGGGCCGTCCAGCTCGCGCCGGCGTCGCGCGTCTCGAACACGCGCACGCGGCCGTCCGGAGTGACGCGGTCGACGTCGGCGGTCAGCGGGATCACGTACGCGCTGTCGGGGTCGGCGGGGTCGACCGCGAGCGGGAAGCCGAAGTCCGACGGCAGCCCGGCGCCGATCGCGGTCCACGACGCGCCCGCGTCGTCGGAGCGGTACACGCCGCCGTGGAACTGCATGAACATGCGCTCCGGCCGCCTGGGCGCGCGGTGCAGGTCGTGGACGCAGAAGCTGAGCGTCGGCGGCGCGTCCTCCGGCAGGTAGCCGGCGCTCAGGCCTGCGTTGCCGTTCGCCCACGTCCGCCCCCCGTCCTCGGTGAGCCACACGCCGACGGCCGACATCGCGAGCGCGAGCCGGTCCGGGTCGCCCGGCCACGGGACGATCGAGTGCAGGCACAGTCCGCCGCCGCCCGGCGTCCAGCCGGGGCGCGTGGGGTGCTCCCACAGCGCGCGGTTGAGCTCCCACGTGGCCCCGCCGTCGCGGCTGGAGAACAGCACGCCGGGGTCGCCGCCGGCGTACAGCGTGCCGTCCTCGCCCGCGACGATCACCCAGATGCGCTCGAGCGCCTGCTCGCCGCCCTCGGGCAGCGCGACGCCCTCGGCCTGCGTCCACTCGCCCGCGAGATCGTCGGCGTAGAAGATCTTCGGGCCGTAGAACGCGGAGGTCACGGTCGCGAGCACGCGGCCGGAGTGCGGGTCGCGCATCGCGTACTCGACCGGCTCGCCGGCGAACGCGCGCGCGGTGACCGAGAACGGCCCGCCGGGATCTCCGGCGAGCGCGAACAGGCCCTTCTTGGTGCCGACGAGCAGCTCGGTCATGCCTCAGCCTCCTGAGATCGCGGGGAGCACGTCGATGCGGTCGTCGCCGCGGAGCGCGGTCTCCTCGCTCCCCGGCTCGCCGTTGACGAAGACGTTGATGTGACGGCGAACGCGCCCGCGCTCGTCGAGGATCCAACCCTGCAGGTCCGGCTGCGCGCGCTCCAGCGCGCGCAGCGCGTCGCACACCGTGCCGGCCTCGACCGCGTGCTCGGCGCGGCCGCCGGCGCGCTGCTTGAGCGGGCCGCGGAGGCGGATGAGCGTCACGCGGCCAGCTCCCGCGGCAGGCCGAAGTGCGCGAACAACGCGGGCGAGGCAAAGCCCGTGGCGACGCGGATGCGGTCCTCGCGCAGCGTGATGACGTTGATCGAGAGCGCCTTGTAGCGGCCGTCCTCGAACCCGTAGCCCGCGAACGCGAGCTGCCCGTTCGCACGCGCCGGCCGCCAGCGGAAGGCCGGATAGCAGGGCTCCCCGTCGTGGCGCAGCAGCGCCTCGACGTTCTCGCGGCCGTGCCACCAGGCCGCCCACGGCGGCATCTCGAAGGTGACGTCCTCGGCCAGCAGCGCCACGATCGCGGGGATGTCGTTGCGCTCCCACGCGTCGATGTAGCCGTGCAGGAGCGCGCGGCTGCGCTCGTCGCCGAGCGCGCGCAGCGTCGCCTGCTGGCTGCGCTCGGGCAGGCGCTCCTCGACGGTCCGGCGCGCCCGCTGCAGCGCGCTGTTGACGGCGGCGACGGTCGTGTCGAGCGAGCGCGAGGTCTCGCGCGCCGAGAACCCGAGCACCTCGCGCAGGATCAGGACCGCGCGCTGCTGCGCCGGCAGGTGCTGCAGCGCGGCGACGAACGCGAGCTCGACGGCCTCGCGCTGCTCGTAGCGCGCGTCGGGGCCGGCGTAACCGCTCTCGAGCTCGTCGTCGGGATACGGCTCGAGCCACAGCAGCTCGCTCTCCGCGTCGCCGACGTCGTGGCTCGGTGCCGAGGAAGGCCCGTAGTCGGCGGGCAGCACGCGCCGCGGGCGGCGGGCGATCGCGTTCAGGCAGACGTTGGTCGCGATCCGGTACAGCCAGCCGCGGAGCGCGCCGTCGTCGCGCAGTCCGGCGTGCCCGCGCCAGGCGCGCAGCATCGACTCCTGGTAGGCGTCCTCGGCGTCGTGCAGCGAGCCGAGCATGCGGTAGCAGTGGGCGTGGAGGCCGCGGCGGTGCGGCTCCACGAGGCGCAGGAAGGTCTCCTCCGCGCGCTCGCTGGTGATGGCCATCGCCGGGTATGACCGCCTTCGCGCGTCGAACTCATCGCGGGCGCGATGAATTTCCGCGGTCGCCGGAGTCGAAGTGGGCATGAGCCACCCCATCGTGCACCTCGAGCTGCACACCGGCAACCTGCCGCGGGCGTGCGCGTTCTACACGCAGCTGTTCGGCTGGCGCGCCGAGCGGGTGGCCGTCGGGGCGTCGTCGTACCTGGCGCTCGGGCTCGGCCGCGACTTCGAGGGCGGCGTCGTCGAGTCCGACACGCGGCGCTCGCTGTGGCTCCCCTACGTCGAGGTCGACGACGTCGTCAGCGCGACCGAGCGCGCCCGCGAGCTCGGCGGGACGGTCGCGCTCGAGCCGCGCGAAGGCCCCGCCGGCTGGCGCGCCGTGATCGCCGCGCCCGCCGGAGCCGGCGTCGCGCTGTGGCAGGCGAAGAAGGCTCAGTAGCCGCGCACGACCGGGCCGGTCTGCACGGCTTCCAGGGCGCTGGCGGGGATCGTCTTGATGGCGTTGAGGTCGTCGTCGTTCCAGCCCGGGTCGTTGGCGCCGGAGACGAACACCTTCGGCGAGCCGCCGCCGTTGTCGGCCACCAGCGCGCCGTAGGTCTTCAGCGCCTGCGCGACGGCGTGCGCCTGCCCGTGCAGCCCGCTGATGTCGTAGCTCGCCTTCAGCCGCAGCCGCAGGCCCATCGGCGGCTGGTTCGGGTCGGTGTTCGAGGACGCCCAGTGCGTGGCGGGGTGGATGTAGGCCTTCTGCGTGGTCGGGACGGTGATCCGCAGCGCGTGGTTGATCGCGCCCGCGTCGGCCTCGTCGCGGCGCGCGAGCCCGGGCAGGATCGGCAGCCCGGCGGCGTCGGCCGACGTCCAGCCCTCCGGCCGCAGCGCGTTCGAGCGCAGGTCCCAGACGGCGCCGCTGTACGCGTGCCAGCCGCTGCCCTGGCGGTCGGCGGCGTAGAGCTCGAACAGCTTGCAGTCGCCCTGGCGCAGCGTCAGCACGTGGCGGTCGCCGCCGCCCTCGACCGGCGCGTCGAGCGGCGTCGGGTACGGCCCGGGGTCGGACTCGTCCTCCTCGTCGAAGGAGACCGGCACGAGCGGCTGCGTGAACGGCACGCTGACGTACGGGATGCCGTACTGCCCGCCGCCGCCGAAGTCGGGCCACAGGACCATCCCGCTGAGCGAGCCGATGTAATCGTGCGACGTGTCCACCGGCGCGGTCGAGACGTCCGTGTTCCACGGGTTGTCCTTGGGTAGGATCGGGCACGCGCCGATCGTCGGGCTGCCGGCGAAGACGCCGCCCGGCGGCGCCGGCGCGGGCGCCGGGGGCAGCTTGGGCGACGCGAGCGTGAGCTTCACCGTGCGCGCCTTGGCGCACTGCCTCGCGCGGCACGGCCGCACGCTGTAGCGGTACGTCTTGCCCGCCTTGACCTTGCGGTCGGTGTAGCTGGTGCGGTTGCGCTTGAGCGTCGCGCGCAGGCCGGTGCGGCGGACCTCGTAGCGCGTCTCGCCGCTCGCGCGGTCCTTCCACGCCAGGCGGACCGCCTGACCTTTCGCGGTGGCGGTGAGGTGGGCGACGCTGCGCAGGCGCGCGTCGGCGGGCGACGCGAGCAGCAGCGCGAGACCGGCGGTGACGACGAGGATCCGCATGCTGGGCTTGTCGGTGCGCCGGCACGCTCCCGCGAGCGCCGCGCCCCGAACTCGGCACGTTACCTTGGTCGGCGCTCCATGCGCCTGCTCCTGCCGCTGATCCTGCTCCTCCTGCTCGCCGCGCCGGCTCGCGCCGACTGGAACGGCGACGGCGCCGGCGACGTGCTGGCCGTCGCGCAGGACGGGCGGCTGCTGCAGTACCGCGGCAACGGCGCGGGCGGCTGGCTCACGGGCACGGCCGACACGATCGGCAGCGGCTGGGGCTCGTTCACGGCGCTGCTCGCGCCCGGCGACTTCAGCGGCGACGGCCGGTCGGATCTCCTCGCGCGCACGCAGGATGGGGCGCTGCTGCTGTATCGCGGCGACGGCGCGGGCGGCTGGCTGACGGGTCGCGGCGAGCCGATCGGCAGCGGCTGGCAGCCGTTCACGGCGCTGCTCGCGCCGGGCGACTTCACGGGCGACGGGAAGCCCGACGTGCTCGCGCGCACGCAGGATGGGGCGCTGCTGCTGTATCGCGGCGACGGTGCGGGCGGCTGGCTGACGGGTCGCGGCGAGCCGATCGGCAGCGGCTGGCAGCCGTTCACCGCCGTGTTCGCCGGCGGCGACTTCAGCGGCGACGGCAAGCCTGACGTGCTGGCGCGCACGCAGGATGGGGCGCTGCTGCTGTATCGCGGCGACGGCGCGGGCGGCTGGCTGACGGGGCATGGCGAGCCGATCGGCAGCGGTTGGCAGTCGTTCACGGCGCTCGCCGGCGGCGGCGACTTCTCCGGCGACGGCAAGCCGGACGTGCTGGCGCGCACGCAGGACGGGGCGCTGCTGCTGTACCGCGGCAACGGCGCGGGCGGCTGGCTGACGGGCCGCGGCGAGCCGATCGGCAGCGGCTGGGGGCCGCTCGGCTTCCTCACGCTGGCCGGCGGGAGCCCGCCGCCGGCGCCCGCTCCCGCGGCGCCGCCGGCCGCCCCGCTCCCGCAGGGCAGCGCGACGCTGACCTCGCCCAAGGGCTGCACGCCGCCGGGCGGCCGCCTGCGCGTGACGCTGCGGATCAAGCACCAGCGCGGGCGTCCCGCGCCGCATGTGCGGCGGATCGTGTTCTACGTCCGCGGCGGCCCGCGCCGCGCCGACCACCGCGCGCCGTATCTCGTGCGCCTGCGGATGGACTGGCCGGCCGGGCGGCGCGGCCGCGTGTACGCGCGGGTCGACTTCATCCGCGCCGGCTCGCGCAAGCTGCGTCACAAGACGGTCTCGCGCGTCTTCGCCATGTGCGGGTAGCGTGCGTTTCGATGCTTCCGTATGACGAGGCGGGGTCCGGCCCCGCAGTGATCCTCTTGCACGCCGGCGTTGCCGATCGCTCGATGTGGGCGGACACGCTGCCGGTGCTGGCGGACGCGGGCTTCCGCGCCGTCGCCGTCGACCTGCCCGGGTTCGGCGACGCGCCCGTGGCGCCGGGGCCGCAGGCGCCGTGGAACGACGTGCTCGCGACGATGAACGAGCTCGGGATCGAGAAGGCCGCGGTGGTCGGCAACTCGTTCGGCGCGGCGGTCGCGCTGCGGCTCCCGGTCGTCGCGCCGGAGCGCGTGACGGCGCTGGTGCTCGTCGCGACGCCGATGCCGGGCGAGCCGTCGGAGCAGCTCGCGGCGGCGTGGGAGGCCGAAGGCGAGGCGCTCGAGCGCGGCGACGTCGACGCCGCCGCGACGGCCGTCGCCGAGGCGTGGACGCGGCCCGGGCCGCTGCGCGAGCGCGTCGCCGCGATGCAGAAGCGCGCGTTCGAGCTCCAGCTGGCGGCGGGCGAGCTCGAGGATGCGCCGGACCCGGTCGACGAGGACCCGGAGTCGCTCGTGCGGATCGACGTGCCGGTGCTGGTGATGGCCGGCGCCGACGACATGCCGGACTTCCTCGCCGGCGCCGAGACGCTGACGAAGGTGCTGCGCGACGCGCGCTCGGTCGTGCTCGAGGACGCGGGCCACCTGGTGCCGCTGGAGGCGCCGGACGCGTTCCACGATCTCCTGATCGGCTTCTTGACCCTCCAGTAGGTGGAGACTGTTTCATGGCCGCATGACCGTCTTGCTGAGCATCGGCGAGCTGGCGTCCCGGACCGGGCTGCCGGTCCGGACGATCCGGTTCTACTCGGACAGCGGCGTGGTGCCGCCGGCCGGGCGCACCGATGCCGGCTACCGGCTGTACGGCCCGGACGCGCTCGCGCGGCTCGGGCTCGTGCGCGCGCTGCGCGACCTCGGCGTCGACCTCGCCACGATCCGGCGGGTGCTCGAGCGCGAGCTGTCGGTCGCGGACGTCGCGGCCGCCCACGCGGCGGCGCTCGACGCCCAGATCCGCGTCCTGCGCGTGCAGCAGGCCGTGCTGGTGGCGGTCGCCCGCAGAGGCAGCGACCCGAAGGAGCTCCAGACCATGCACCGTCTCGCCCAGCTGTCCGACGACGAGCGGCGGCGGATCGTCGCCGGCTTCCTCGACCACGTCTTCGACGGCCTCGACGTCGATCCCGCCTTCGTCGCGCGCATGCGCTCCGCCGCGCCGGAGCTGCCCGACGACCCGTCGCCGGAGCAGCTCGACGCGTGGATCGAGCTCGCCGAGCTCGTCCAGGACGACGACTTCCGCGCCCGCATCCGCCGCATGTCCGAGCAGAGCGCGGGCTCGCCGCCGCCGGGCGACATGCGCGCCGTCGCCGCGCTCGTCGCCGAGCGCGGCGGCGCCGCCCTGGCCGGCGGCGTGGCGCCGGGCAGCGCGGAGGCCGAGGCGATCGTCGCCGAGCTGCTGCCGGCCTTCGGCGATGTAGAGCGCGCCACGCTCGCGGACCGGCTCGAGACCGGCACCGACGCGCGCGCCGAGCGCTACTGGCAGCTGCTCGCGATCATCAACGGCTGGCCGCCGGTGCCGAGCACGGTGCCGGCTTGGGAGTGGCTGATCGCGGCGTTGCGCGCCTGAACGTCAACCGCGCAGGTCCCTTACCAGCGCAGTTGGCGTTCGCCGGCCGTGCCTAGGCGACCACGGCGACGATCGTGACCGCACCGCGCGCCTTGGCCACCGACACCCGGTGATGCCCGTCGCGGATCGCGTACGCGTCGCCGACCTGGCTGACCGAGATCGGCGGCAGCGTCTCGCCGCTGTGCTCGGCGAGCCAGATCCGCAGCCAGCGGCCGCGCGCGTGGGGCGCGGGCCGGAACTCGCTGTCGAACTGGTGCGCGCGGCCTGGCTCGACCGTGCCCGTGATCGCATCGAGCGGGATCTCGCGCACGCCGCGCGTGCCGCCGCCGCGCGTCGACGCGATGTCGTGGACGGCGAGCCGGGCGCATTCGGCGCAGTGGCGGCGGAGCCTGTGCATCAGCGAGGCGCGCCGGCGCGAGCGCGACATCTTGTCGAACGCCCGCTCGGCCTCGAGGTAGCCCCAGGGAAGCTGAGCGGCGGAGATCATGAGTCCAAGATGCCAGCGCCGCGGCGCCCGCGCGATACGGGCTCCTCGCAGTCTCAGGGTGCGGCTTACCTCACAGGGTCTTGATCAATCCGCCGTCGATCACGAAGTTCGAGCCGTTGACGTTCGCGGTCCGCGGTGAGGCAAGCACGGTGACGAGCGTGGCGACCTCGCGCGGGGTCGTGAACCGGCCGGTCGGGATGCCCGCCGTCGCCTGCGCGCGGATGCTGTCCGCGCTCACGCCGGCCTTCGCGCCGATCGTCGCGGCGACGCCGTCGTCGCCCAGCCAGAGGTCGGTCGCGACCTGGCCGGGGGAGACGCTGGCGATCCGGATCCCCTGCGGCCCGAGCTCCTGCGAGAGCGCCTTGGACACGTTCAGCAGCGCCGCCTTGGCCGCGCCGTAGTCGAGCACCGCGCCGTCGGGCTGGAAGGTCGCGTTGACCGAGACGACGTTGACGATCGTCCCGCTGCCGCGCTCCAGCATCGCCGCCACGGCCGCGCGGGTCGCGCGGATCGCGGAGAAGAAGTCGAGCTCGAAAGTGGCGCGGAAGTCGTCGTCGGAGATGTTGACGAAGCCGTCGAGGCGCAGGTGCACGGCGCCGACGTTGTTGACGAGCACGTCGATCCCGCCGAGCCCGTCGACCGCCTGCGCGACGAGCCGCGCCGGCCCGTCGGGATCGACCAGGTCGACCGCGAACGGCGTCACGCCGTCGATCCCCTCCAGCGCCGCGACGGTGCGCGCGCCCGCCACCACCTTGGCGCCCTCGGCCGCGAGCTCTTCGACGATGGCGAGGCCGATGCCCTTGCTCGCGCCCGTGACGACAGCGATCTTGCCGGCCAGTTCGAGGTCCATGGCCGCGAACCTAGCGCTTCAGGCCGTTGCCTCGAGCGCTCAGTCGCCCGTCGCGACGGGCCGTGAGGAGTGGCTCCACTGCGACCACGAGCCCGGGTACAGGCGCCCGGGGCCGAGGCCCGCGTGCTCGAGCACGAGCAGGTTGTGACACGCCGTCACGCCGGAGCCGCAGTAGGACACGACGCTCGTCCCGGGCTCGATGCCGACGGCGGACAGCCGCTCGCGCAGCTGCTCGACCGGCAGCAGCCGGCCGCTCGCGCCGAGGTGCTCGCGCACCGGCAGGCTGCGCGCGCCGGGGATGTGACCCGCGCGCGGGTCGACGGGCTCCTCGTCGCCGCGGAAGCGCTCGCGCTGGCGTGCGTCGACGACGACGTTGGCGGGGTCGGCGGCGTCGTCGATCGACGCCAGCCGGTCGGCCGGCCACGGCACGGGCGTGAAGTGCGCGGGCGGGCGCTCGAACGGCTCGGTGTCGACCGGGCCGTCGTGCGCGAGCAGGCCGCCGTCGAGCAGCGCCGCGTCGTGGCCGATCGCGCGCAGCATCCAGACGAGGCGGGCGGCGATCACGCCGCCGGCGTCGTCGTAGGCGATCACGGTGTCGCCGTCGCCGATGCCGGCGCGGCCCATCCCGGTCGCGAAGACCTCGGGAGCGGGAAGCGGGTGACGGCCACCGGCGGGGCTCGCGGGCGCCGCGAGCCACTCGTCCAGCTCGACGTAGACGGCGCCCGGGATGTGTCCCGTGTCATAGCCCGCGCGGCCGGAGCGCCCGTCGAGGTAGTGCCGGACGTCGGCCAGCACGGCACCGGCAGGCACGTTGTCGACGACCGGCGCGATCATCGCGGGCACCCTATCGTGGGGCGCCGTGTCCGATCGCCGCATGCCCGGAGGAGACCTGCGCCGGCTCCTGGCCGCCGCCATCCCGGCCGGCTCGTCCGCCCAGGTGCAGGCCGAGGACCTCGTGCCGGTCGTGCTGCGCGGCCGGCCCGGCGCGTTCGTCGTCGACCTCGGCTGCGGCGCCGGCGACTCGCTCGACGTGTTCCGCGCGGCCGACGCGCAGGTGCGCTGGGTCGGGATCGACCTGGACGGAATCCGAGGAGTACGCCGCCCGCACGCGCACCGACGCGACATTCCGGACGTTCGACGGCGCGAACCTCCCGTTCGCCGACGCGAGCGTCGACGTCGTCTTCTGCAAGCAGGTGCTCGAGCACGTCGAGCGCCCGGAGCCGCTGCTGGCCGACGTGACGCGCGCGCTCGCGCCCGGCGGCGTCTTCGCCGGCAGCACCTCGCACCTGGAGCCCTACCACGCGTACTCGACCCAGAACCTGACGCCGTACGGGCTCAAGCGCCTGCTCGAGCGCTCGGGGCTGGAGCTGGAGCTCGTGCTGCCGGGGATCGACGGCGCGGCGCTGACCGCCCGGCGCGTGCTCGGGCGGGCGCGCTACTTCGACCGCTACTTCGCCCGCCGCTCGCCGCTGAACACGCTGATCGACGGCGCGGCGCGGCTCACCGGCTGGGACGCGCAGGACCGCAACGCGCTCAAGCTGCTGCTGTGCGGCCAGTACGCGTTCATCGCGCGACGACGCTGACGTAGCGCGCGGGCTCCGGCAGGACGAGCCCGTCGTCGACCCACGTGCCGGCGAGCTCGCCGTCGAGCACGTAGCCCATGCCCAGCGCGCCGCCCTCCACGACCTCGATCCGGATCGCGTCGATGTCGACGCCGTCCTCGACGCGGGCGTCGGTCTTCGGGCGCGTGCCGGTGGCGGGCGGCGGCTCCTGGTCGTAGACGACGGTGCGCCCGTCGCGCAGGCCGCGCATGTAGTCCGCGAAGCCGACGCCGGGCGCGTGGAAGTTGAGGTAGCGCAGCTCCTCGCCGCCGCGGTTGGCGAAGCCGTGGACGACGAGCGGCGGCACGCGCGCGAAGCGGCCCGCGGGCACCTGGATCTCCTCGTCGGAGAGCTTCACCGTCAGCTCGCCCGCGAGCACGTAGAAGATGTCGGTATGGCGGCGGTGGATGTGCGGATCGGCGCCGTCGCGGCCCGGCGCGAAGCGCGACCACGTCACGTGCACGGCGTCGCGCTCGCACAGGATCTCGACCCGCCGGTCCGGCGCGTCGCCGATCACCTCGCCGCCGCCGGGCGGGATCACGCTCGTCATGCCGGGAGTCTATGAACGGGGGTGCGGCTGGCCCCAGCCCGGCGCGGGCAGGCCGCACCCACAGACGCCAGCCTGCCTCCCAATGGGCACCGCGGCCGAGTGGGAGAGTCCTGCTTGTCGCCATGAACACGCACCGGACTCCCTCCTCTCTCCCCCACGCGTTCAGCACTCCCGTCGTTCGCGAGCTGCCTTCGCTCCCCAGTTCCGCGCTCGGTTCCGCGCAGACCTGGTGACCGCGCTCACCTCTACGACCATGGCCTGACCTTGAAGGCCCCGCTCTCCCCGGCGGGGCCTTCGTCGTTAAGCGGTCGCCTCGATCCCGCGCGGGTCGCCGTCCTCGTCGAGGATCACGGCCACGTCGCGGTAGCCGAGGCGCGCGAGGTCGCCGGCGAGCGCTTCGGCCTGGCGGCCGCCGAGCTCGAGCAGCAGCGCGCCGCCCTCGCGCAGGAAGCGGCGCGCGTCGACCAGGACCCGGCGCAGGAACCGGGTGCCGTCGTCGCCGCCGTCGTAGGACAGCGGCGTCTCGAACGTGAACGTGTCGCGCTGCAGCAGCGGCAGGTCGGGCGTCGGGACGTACGGCACCACGCCGGCCACCACGTCGGCGCGCAGCCCCGCCGGCAGCGGCGCGAACAGGTCGCCCTCATAGACCTCGACGCCGTTGGCGCGTGCGCACGCGACCGCGACCGGATCGACGTCGGAGGCGACCACGCGCGCGCCGGGACGGCGGGTCATCAGGACCTTCGCGATCGCGCCGGTGCCGGTGCACAGGTCGATCGCGGTGCCGGCCGCCGGCAGGCGCTCGGCGGCGCGCAGCGCGAGCGGCTCGCTCTGCCAGCGCGGGACGTACGTCCCGGGCGTGACGCGGATCTCGATCCCGCAGAAGACGACGCTCTCCGTGATCCAGGCGAGCGGCTCGCCGGTCAGGCGGCGGGCGACGAGCCGCTCGAGCAGCCGCGCGTCGCCGGCCGCGCGGGCGAGCAGCTCCTCGGCCTCCTCGTCGGCCGCCACGAACCCGTTGTCCTGCAGCAGCACGGTCAGGGCTCGGAGGTCCATCACGGCGGCGATTAGAGCACGGCGGGAACCGGTGGCCGCGCCAGGCGTCTGGATAGGCATGCCAGTCGTCTTCGCCATCGCGTTCGCCGGGTTCGTCTACTCCGGCCTGCTCGCGTCGCTCCACGGTCCCGAGCGCCCGCGTTAGGGTGGCGGCGGTGTGGCCGACGCCGCCTGACCTCGTGGAAGCCGACCTGCGCGAGTGGGTCGCCGAAGCGCTCGAGCCCGGCTTCGCGATCGAGGAGGTCCGGTTCGAGGGCGCCGAGCTCGACGGCGTCCGTGCCGCGGGCGGCTCGATCGCCGGCAGCGCCTTCGCGGCCGGCAGCCTCGCCGGCGCGCGGCTGCGCTCGCTCACGCTGACCGACGCGATCGCGCGCGACACCAACGCGGCCAACGCGGACTGGACGGGCGCGCGCGTGAAGCGCGTCGTGTTCGAGCGCTGCCGCATGACCGGCATGAACCTGTCCGAGGTCCAGGCCGACGAGGTCGCGTTCCGCAGCTGCAGGCTCGACCTCGCGAGCTTCCGCTTCGCCACGCTGCGGCGCGCCGCGTTCGAGGACTGCCGGCTCGACGAGGCCGACTTCCACGGCGCGTCGCTGATGCAGGTCCGCTTCGCCCGCTGCGAGCTCACGCGCGTCGACATCGACGAGGCGCGGCTGTCGGGCGTCGACCTGCGCACGTCGGAGATCGAGGACCTGCGCGGCGACATCCACGCCCTGCGCGGCGCGATCGTCGACTCCGTCCAGCTCGCCGGCCTGGCGCACCTGCTCGCCGACCGGCTCGGGATCGCGGTCGCCGACGACTAGGCCCAGCCGGCGGCTTTGACGGCTGTCAGGAGGGCCTGGACCGAAGGGCGGCGGGCGTCGGCGGTGCGGGTCGCGGCGAAGATCGTGCGGTGCACGGGCGCCTCGGCGATGTCGCGCACGACCACGCCCGGGTGCGCGCCGGGCGCGACCAGCTCGGGCAGGAGCGTGACGGCGAGCCCTGCGGCGACGAGCCCGAGGCTGAGGACGCTGTCGTTGGTCCGGTGGCGCACGCTGGGATCGAAGCCGCCGAGCCGGCGGCAGGTGCGCTCGGTCATCTCCTCCCACGGCGTGCCGGGGTGGCCGGTCGTCCACGCCTCGCCCGCGAGTTCTGCGAGCGGGACGGCCACGTCGTGGCGCAGCGCGGCCGGGTGGCCTTGCGGGAGCACGACGCGGACCGGGTCGCGGTGCAGGTCGGCGCGCTCGACCCCGGCGGGGCGCGAGTGCGCCTGGTGCTGCCACTCGTCGGCCAGCACGAGGTCGACGTCGCCGAGCGCGAGCGCGGGCAGCGCCGTCTCCGGCTCGGCCTCGACCAGCTCGCAGCGCAGCCCCGGCGCGTCGCGCGCGAGCGCGTGCAGCGCCGGCATGCCCACGCGCAGCGCGACCGACTGGAACGCCGCGATCCGCGCGCGGCCCACGACGCCGCCCGCGGCCGCCGCGAGCTCGGCCTCGGCCAGCTCGGCGCGCCCGAGCAGCGCCTCGGCGTGGCGCACGAGCACCAGCGCCGCGTCGGTCAGGCGCACGCCGCGGCCGGCGCGCTCGAGCAGCGCCACGCCCGCCTCGCGCTCGAGCACCGCGAGCTGCTGGGAGACGGCGGACGGCGTGAACTGGAGCGCGTCCGCGACGGCGGCGATCGTCCCGCGCTCGTGCAGCTCGTACAGCAGGCGCAGGCGGCGCAGGTCGAGCACGATGTAGCGATGCTACCGAATATCCGTCATCAATCGCGATCGCTTCTGATGTGTTCTCGCGAGAGCATCGGCGCATGCTCATCTGCCTCGCCTCCGCGGCCGCGTTCGGCGCGATGGGGATCTTCGGCAAGCTCGCCTACGAGGACGGCGCCACCGTCGGCACGCTGCTCGCGGTCCGCTTCCTGCTCGCCGCCGCGCTGTTCTGGCTGCTCGTGGCGGCCACGGGCGCGTGGCGGCGGCTCTCGGGCCGCGACGCCGCGCTCGCCCTCGCGCTCGGTGGGATCGGCTACAGCGCCCAGGCGGGCGCGTACTTCGCGGCGCTGGAGCGGCTGGACGCCTCGCTGCTGTCGCTGCTCGTCTACACGTTCCCCGCGATGGTCACGGTCGCCGCGATCGCGCTCGGGCGGGAGCGCGCGAGCCGCCGCACGGGCGCCGCGCTCGTGCTCGCGTCCGGCGGCGCGTTCCTCGTCCTGGCCGGGGCCGGAGCGGGGGCGCTCGACCCGGCCGGCACGCTGCTGGGGATCTCGGCGGCGGTGATCTACAGCACCTACATCCTCAGCTCGGCGGGCATCGCCGCGCGCGTCGGCCCGCTGCTGCTCAGCGCGCTCGTCTGCACGGGCGCGGCCGTGACGCTCACGCTGGCGGGCATCGCCGGCGGCGGGTTGCGCCTCGGCGCCGTCAGCCCCGCCGGCTTCGGCTGGCTGGCCGGCATCGCGGTGATCTCGACGGTCGGCGCGGTGAGCCTGTTCTTCGCCGGGCTCAGGCGCGTCGGCCCGTCGAAGGCCTCGATCCTCTCGACCGCCGAGCCACTCACCACGGTCGTGCTGGCGTTCCTCGCGTTCGGCGAGGCGCTCGGCCCGGTGCAGATGGCCGGCGGCGGGCTCGTGCTCGGCGCGGTCGCGGTGCTGGCGCGACCGTAACGCGGGGCCGGTTGGGCGTGTCACCCCGGCATGACCACTTCCTATCGCTTCGTCGC
This sequence comes from uncultured Solirubrobacteraceae bacterium, assembly GCA_963736505.1. Lineage (GTDB taxonomy): Bacteria > Actinomycetota > Thermoleophilia > Solirubrobacterales > Solirubrobacteraceae > Solirubrobacter. The sequence continues at coordinate 481,630 of CAVTOZ010000005.1, read as the reverse complement.
CGCGCTCGCGACCGTGGCGCTCGCGGCCGGCGCGAGCTCTGCCTTCGCCGACGGCGGCCACGGCCATGACGGCCGTGACGACAATCACCACCAGCACGAAACGGCCTTCAAGGCCGACCTGTTCGGCAGCCAGCTCACTGGGCCGACGCTGTTCGCCGCCAAGCCCGGCGGCGCGCCGTGGGTGATCCGCAAGGGCGAGGCGCACGTCCGGCGCGACGGCCGCGTGAAGGTCCGCGTCAAGGGCCTCGTGATCCCGACGGCGCCGCAGAACGGGACCAACCCGCTCTCGAACATCGCCGCGACGGTCTACTGCAACGGCGCCGCGCTCGGTACGACGAAGGCCGCCCCGTTCTCGACCGCCGGCGACGCGCGCATCGACGACACGCTCGCGACGCCGCTGCCGAGCCCGTGCCTGGCTCCGGCGGTCCTGCTCAACCCGGCGCCCGGCGGCGCGGTCAACCCGGCGGTGTACATCGCCGCGACCGGCGTGTAGCTCAATCGACGACCAGGTACAGCGCGGCGTCGAACTCGACGCCGCGCCGCGCCCGGGCGACCATCAGCGGGCTCGACCAGCGCGAGACCGCGACGAGCTCGTCGCCGCGGCGGTACACCCGCGTCCCGAGGTAGCCGCGGTGCGCGACGAGCGCGGCATGGCGCGAGCGCCACGCCTCGAGATCCTCGAACCGCTCGATCGCCGTCACGCCCTCGCGTCCGTCGGGCCTGCCGTCGGCCTGCACGACCTCGAACGCGCCCTCCGGCCCGATCGCGACCCAGCCGAACTCCACGTCGTCGCGCAGCGCCCGGTACAGGACGCCGGCGGCGTCGGGCCGCGCGACGGAGAACGTGATCTCAGGCAGCGGCGGCCAGGCCGAGTCGCGCCGGCGTGTCGTCGTCGACCGTCTCCCAGAAGCCGCCCGCGATCTCCTCGAGCTGACCGAGCGAGGACGCCGCGAACAGGACCCGCTGGTAGGACGTGATGTCGTACTCGACGCTCGCCATCGTCGCGACGTCGAGCGGCCGGATCTCCATCGAGCGGAACTCCTCGATCTCGCCGTAGGAGGACAGGATCCCGGCGCCGTACGCGCGCAGGTCGCCGCCCTCGTACATGACGCCGAACTCGAGCGTGAACCAGAAGACGTCGGCGATCGCCTGCCGCGCGGCGTCGGTCTCCACGCGCACCGTCGCCTCGCCGGCGGCGCGCTTGAGCGCGGCGAAGCGCGGCGAGCCGAGCATGTTCCCGTGCCCGATCACCTCGTGGATGATGTCCGGCTCCGGCGTGTAGAGCGGCTGCGACGGGTGGCGGACGTACTGCGTGGAGTGGAAGATCCCGCGGCCGAGCGAGCCGTAGAACTCCAGCAGCGGCACCATCCCGGGCGCCGGGTGGTACGTGAACCCGGTCAGCGGCGCCAGGCACGCCGTCACCTCGTCGAGCTGCGGCACGCGGTCCACCGGCAGGCCGGTCGCGGCCTTGGCCTCGAGGAACTCGCGAACGGCGTAGCGCTCGTGCTTGACCTCCAGCTCGGCGGACACGCGGCGCCAGATCTCGTCCTCGTCGTCGGTGTAGGCGACGTGGGGGACCGGCTCGCCCGGCCGCCACGACAGCGCGCTCGCGGCGATCTGGTTGCGGCGCTCACGGTACACCGGGTCGTTGATGCCCGGGTGGCCGGCGCCGAGATGCACTTCGACGGCGCCCGAGTCCGTCTGCGTCACGGGCGCGTAGAGCTGAGCCTCCTCGAACATTGCGCGCACAGGACAGCACTCGTCCGCGGATCGTGCAAGTCTTCACTCAACGCCTGGCACAGGTGCACAGTCTGTGCACCGAAATCGCGGAAGAGGTGGACAAAGTGCCCGAGGAGATCGACCAGCTCGATGCGAAGCTCCTGCTCACGCTGCGCGCGCACCCGCGGATCGGCCTGCTGGAGGTCAGCCGCCGCCTCGGCGTCGCCCGCGGCACCGTGCAGGCGCGGCTGGACAAGCTCCAGCGTCGCGGCGTGATCACCGGCTTCGGGCCGGAGCTCGAGCCGATGCAGATGGGCTATCCCGTGCTCGCGTTCGTGTCGCTGGAGATCGTCCAGGGCCGGCTCGACGAGGCGGTCGCGGGGCTGCGGCGCGTGCCGGAGGTGCTCGAGGCGCACGGAGTGACGGGCGACCGCGACCTGCTGTGCCGCGTCGTCGCGCGCGACAACGGCCACCTGCAGGACGTGATCAACGGGATGCTGCAGAAGGGCGCGGTCCAGCGCTCGATCAGCGCCATCTCGATGACGCGCCAGATCCCCTACCGGGTGGAGCCGCTGATCTCCGCCGCAGTGGTCTGATCGACCCGGCGGTACCAGAGGATCACCATCGGGTCGGCGTCGCTCAGGCGCCACGCCGGGTCGCCCATCAGCGCCGCGAGCTCCTCGCGGCACGCGTCGTACGCGCGCCGGCGGCCCGCGTGCCAGTCGTCGACGCCGGGCTCGGGGTCGATCGTCTCCGGGTCGACCTCGCCGAACGGCACGAGCGCGACGCGCACGACCTCGACGACGGCGTACTTGCGCCCGGTGTGGTCGAACACCGGCAGGCGCTGGCCGATCCGCGGCGGCCCGCCTTCGAGCTCCCATTCGCGCGCGAGCGAGACGGCGCTGGTGCGGGTGCCGGCCAGCACCTCCTCGATCTTGCGCAGCCCGCGGCCTTCGTCGCCGGCGTGGCCGAACTCGAGGAACGGGTCGCGCGCCGTGCGCCACGGGGCCAGCGGGATCGTCGCGGTCAGGCGCGTGCCGTCGCCGGGCGGGCTGTCGACGGCGAGCCGGCCGCCGAGCGACTCGACCCGGGCGGCGAGGCCCTGCAATCCCGTGCCGCCCTCGGTGCGCGCGCCGCCGCAGCCGTCGTCGAGCACCTCCGCGACGAGCGTACGGCCGTGCTGGACGACCTCGACGCGCACGTCGGTCGCGCCGGCGTGCTTGATCGCGTTCGAGAGCGCCTCCGAGACTAGGAACCAGACCGTCGCCTCGACCACCGGCGGGAGCCGGCGGGCCGGCAGGCCGGCGATCCGCAGCCGGATCGGCGACTGCACGGCGAGCGCCGCGAGCGCGCCGGCGAGGCCGCGCTCGAGCCCGACCGGGTGCAGCCCGCGGGCGAGCTCGCGCAGCTCGCGCCCGGCCAGCGCGGCCTGCTCGCGCGCGTCGGCGAGCCGGCGCGCGGCGCCCTCGGGGTCGCGCTCGATGTCGCGCAGCGCGAGGTCGAGCGCCTGGCCGAGGATGACGAGCCGCTGCTGCGCGCCGTCGTGCAGGTCGCGGCCGATCCGGCGGCGCTCCTCGTCGGCCGCGTGCAGCGCGCGGGCGCGCGAGGCGGCGACCTCCTCGGTGCGGGCGCGCAGCGCCGCCTCGTGGCGCCGGCGCTCGACCTCCGCGCCGGCGCGGGCGGCGAAGATCTGCAGCGCGGCGAGCTCGTCGGCGCTCAGCTCCAGCCGGCGCGTCGAGACGATCGCGATGTGCCCGATCGCGCGGCCGTCGGCGCCGCGCAGCGCGAGCGCGACGTAGCCCTCGAGCGCGTGCTCCACGAGATACGCGTCCTCCGGATAGCGCTCGCGCGCGCCGATCGGGATCCGCAGCAGCTCGCACGCGTAGACGTGCTCGCACGGCGTGCCCCGGAGCTCGAACTCGAAGCCGTCCTCGAGCTCCATGCCGGCCGCGGTCGCGGCGGCGATCGTGCGCACGTAGCCGGGGCGCTCGTCGATCAGCTCGGCGACGAACGCGACCTCGGCGTCGAGCGCGGCGCCCAGCTCGGCGACGAGCCGGCGCAGGAACGCGGAGCCGACCACACCGGCGGTGCCCGCGGCGAGGCGGCTGAGGAGATCTCGCGTGTCGGGGAGGTTCACCGCCGCCATGGAAACCGGAGCGATGCTAACCCGGGGCGGGAGGACCGGATAGTGCGGGTGGCACGCCTCCGGGTACGGTTACCCCCCAGATGCCGACGGCGCTGATCACGGGGGCCACCGACGGGCTGGGGCTGCAGGTCGCGCGCGATCTCGCCGGGCAGGGCTGGACGATCCTCGTGCACGGCCGCTCGCGCTCGCGCGCCGAGGCGGTGCTCCCCGGCGCGCGCGTGTACATCGCCGACCTGTCCTCGCTCGCCGAGGTGCGGCGGCTCGCGGACGAGGTGCTGGCGAACGAGGAGCGGCTGGACGTGCTCGTCAACAACGCCGGCATCGGCTCCGGGTCCAGCGGCGCCCGCGAGACGAGCGTGGACGGCCTGGAGCTCGTGTTCGCCGTCAACTACCTCTCGCACTTCCTGCTGACGCTGCGGCTGCTCGAGCTGCTGAAGCGCTCCGCGCCGGCGCGGATCGTCAACGTCTCGTCGGGCGGCCAGCAGGCGATCGACTTCGACGACGTCCAGCTCGAGCGCGGCTGGAGCGGGTCGCGCGCGTACTGCCAGAGCAAGCTCGCGCAGATCCTCTTCACGATCTCGCTCGCCGAGCGCCTGGAGGGCACCGGCGTGAGCGTCAACGCACTGCACCCGGCGACCTACATGCACACGAAGATGGTGCTGGAGTCGCGCGGGTCGAGCCTGAGCACGGTCGCGGAGGGCGCCGAGGCGACCGAGCGGCTGATCACGTCCGACGTGGGGACCGGGCGGTACTTCAACGGGCTGCGCGAGGCGCGCGCGGACCCGCAGGCCTACGACGCCGGTGCGCGGGAGCGGCTGTGGGAACTGAGCGAGCGGCTGACGGCCTGACGCCGCCGTTCCTGCGCGGGCACGACCACGCGCGCGGGGACGCGGGGCCGGTCGTCGTCATGTTCGGCGACTACGAGGACGCCGAGAGCGCGAACGCGTGGCGCGGGATCGCGGCGCTCGGGCTGGAGTTCACGGCGGCCTGGCGCCACCTGCCGATCGGCGAGCTGCACCCGGCCGCCAACGGCGCGGCGCTGGCCGCCGAGGGCGCCGCGGCGCAGGGCCGCTTCTGGGAGTTCCACGATCTGCTGCTCTCGCGTCAGGATGCGCTGACGGTGCCCGACCTCTTGACGTATGCGGGTGCGATCGGGCTCGACGTGGCGATGCTGATGGACGACATGCAGGAAGGCCGGCACGCCGAGCGCGTGCTCGACGACGTGCGCAGCGCGGTGGACTCCGGCGTGCTCGCGACGCCGGCGGTGTTCGTAGCGGGCGTGCGGCTCGGCGGATGGGAGCCGGGGCTCGTGGAGGGAGCCCTGCGCAGTGTGGCCGGGTGAGGTCCTCGAGGAGAAGGCGGGGGACATCGCGGTCGGCTTCGCCGCGCTGCTGACGCGGCAGGCGGCGTGGCGGCACCGGCGCGTGGAGACGATCACGGTCCTCTCGCACGAACTCGTGCGCCGGTCGGTGTCGGTCGACTTCACGGTGCCGGTCGAGCATCGCGACGACCTGCGGCTGTCCGAGCGCGAGTGGATCGTGCCGCTGGCGCTGCTCGCCAAGCGGCCGCTCGCGCATTTCGACCTGCGCATGGAGGACCTGTCGAGCGTGCCGCTGCTGCGCTCGGAGGAGACGCAGGTGGTCGGGCGCGAGCTGCTGTACCTGATGCTCGACCTCGATCTCGAGGAGGGCGTGGACGCGCGCGCGGACCGGCTGATCGAGCGCGTGCTGGCGACCAACGGCGACGACTTGGTGACGATCGACGCCGGCCTGGCGGAGCTGGAGGAGCGCGTCGGTCCGGTGCCGAGCTTCGTGGCGCTGGCGGAGCGGCTCGCGCGCGGCTTCCTGCTGTGCGCGGTGATCAACGACGTCGAGCGCCGGCGCGTGTTGAAGTTCGCCTACGACGAGCCGCTGGACCGGCCCGACCGCGTGCGGCACTTCTACGACGCGCCCGGCTGCACCGAGGCCGCGAGCTACCACGCCGAGGTCGACGTCCCGGACGAGATGCGCGCCCGCACGAGCGAGCTCGTCGACAACATGACCGGCACGGTGCTGGCGGCCGGGCCGCGCGACGCGGATCGCCCCGCCGTCTACTACGTGGCCGACGCGGCACGGCGGGTGGAGCCGGGCCTGAGCGTGCGCTACGGGACCGAGCGCGGGCGCTTCCTCGTGCCCGCGGCGCTGGTCGCGTGGGTGATCGCGCTCGAGCTCGCGCTCCCGTGGCTGCTGGCCGACCTGTCGGCGCTCGCGGTCTCGGGCGGGCCGGCGATCGCGGTCCTGCTCTCGAGCTCGGCCGTGTTCTCGGGCCTGGTGCTGCGCAGCGGCGAGCACCCGCTCGTCCGCCTCGTCTTGGCGCCGTACCGATTGTGCCTGGCGGCGGCGACGATCTCCGCCGTCGTAGCCGGCGCCGCGCTCGGCTTCCACGCGAATTCGGGTGCGTTGCAGTGGACCTGGGGTCTCGGTGCGCTTGTGGCGGCCGCGGCGGCGGGTATCCTGAGCATCGAGGCGGCCCGCGCACCATCCGCCCGGGCCGCCGAGCGACTCCGCTGAAAATGGCCAGCCTGCCCCGCCTCTTCCACCGCCGCGAGCCTTCCGACCGCAAGGGCATACGCGAACGCTCCGCGGTCGTCCGCAGCGCCGAGCTCGCGCTGCCCGCGTTCGCCGCGCCGGTGAACCGCGAAGACGCCCGGGCCGCCTTGGCCCGCTCGCGCGCACGGCGCGCGGCCAACGGCGCGTAGCGGAGCGCGAGACCGCGCGGTCCGTCGCGCGGGGCCGATTGCCGGGGGCGGAAACTGCGCTGGTAAGGGGGGTGGGTACGTTTCGCGCGGGAACGATCATCGTCCTGGGTGAACCGCGCGCGATCGATCATCTACGCGCTTCGGATTTGGGGGGTGGCCCGACTTTGTTCAACATGTTCAAACAAAGTCAGGCCACCCCCTCCCGGGCGTGTTCGCTTCTCAGCTTGCCTCGCGGTTCGCGAGGGGATCGCCGGGGACCGCTCAGGGATTCTGGTGTCCTCTAAGTTGCGCAATGCGCCCCTTAGCCGCCAACACGTGAAAGTGGTGCATTGCACGGCGGTCGATCGTGATCGAATCGGCGAACCCGGTGAGCGGTTCTGGGAACCTCGCTTCCCTTACCAGCGCAGTTGACGTCCGGTGGCGCTACTGCGCGGTTCGCTGGGCCGCGCGTGGCGCGGCGGGCGCGCAGGGGATCACGGCGCGGACGACCGTCCCTCGCCCGGGCGGCGACTCGACCTCCAGGCGCCCGTCCAGCGCTGCAACCCGGTCCGAGAGCCCGCGGAGGCCCGTGCCCGCGCCCGGATCCGCGCCGCCGATGCCGTCGTCGGCGACGGACACGACGAGCGACGCGCCCTCGCGCTCGACCGTGACCGTCGCGTGCGTCGCGTGGGCGTAGCGGGCGACGTTGGTGATCGCCTCGGCGACGACGAAGTAGGCGGCGGCCTCGACCGCGTCGCCCAGCCGCTCCTCGGGCGCGGCGGCGATCTCGACCGGGAACGGGAAGCGCTGGGCGAGCGCGTCGAGCGCCATCCCGAGCCCGTGGTCGGAGAGCACCGCGGGGTGGATGCCTCGGGCGAGCTCGCGCAGCGACTGCAGCGCCGCCTGGAGCTCCAGCGACGCGGCGTCGAGCATCCGCGTCGCCTCGACCGGATCGCGGTCGACGCGCATGCGCGCCAGCCGCAGCGACAACGCCAGCGCCACGAGCTGCTGCTGCGCGCCGTCGTGCAGGTCGCGCTCGATCGCGCGGCGTGCCGCGTCCGCGGTCTCGACGATCCGGGCGCGCGACGCGCGCAGCTCCTTCACGCTGGCCCGCAGCTCGGCCGCCAGCCGCTCGTTCTCCAGCGCCAGCGCCGCCGCGCCGACGACCGCCTGCACGAGCTCGCGCTCGTCCGTGATCGACGCGTCGTGCACCAGCAGCGCGACGTGCTCGATCGGCGTCGTCGCGCGCCCCTCGGCGACCACGAACGCGGCGCCGTCGGCGTCGACCCAGCCCGCGGGCGTCCAGTACGCGAGCTCCAGCGTCGGATCGCCCAGCGCCTCGGCGAGCTCGTCGCGCAGCGTGCCGTGCTCGCGCCCGAGCCGGCCGACCAGCTCGCTCACCGCCGCCGCGCCCGCGACGCGCGAGCGCAGCAGCCCGGCGAGGAACGCGAACGGGACGAGCGCCAGCGCGATCACGCGCGCGCGCTCGAAGTTCTCCTGCAGCGAGACCGACGCGCCGAAGACGCCGAGCACCGCCCAGACCGCGTAGAGCGCGAGCACCAGGCCGCCCGACAAGTACACGGGCAGGCTCCCGCGCGGCCGCCGCCGCGCGAGCTCGGCGAACACCAGCAGGATCAGGGCCGCGACGAGCGCGAGCCGCACGTTGGCGAGCACCTTGAAGAGATCGGGATGCGCGGAGATCAGCAGCGGGTTCGACGGGACGCCGATCGTCGCGGTGTCCTCGAACACGAGGCAGACCCACCAGCCGACGGTCGCCAGCAGGTACGCGGCGCCCGCCAGCAGGCGGCTGTCGCGCTCCTGCAGCCGCCCGCTCGGGAACGCCAGCAGGATGTGGATCAGCACCGCGTACGGCACCGCGATCAGCGCCAGCCCGAAGATGAACGGCCACGGCTCGGTCGTGACGATCAGCCCCGACAGGCAGTAGCTGAAGCCGAGCGCGACCATCAGCGCGCCGAAGCGGTTCTCGGGCCGCCGCAGCCACGCGAGCAGCCCGGTGCCGATGAACGCGCCGCCGATGATCGGGCCGAAGACCGCGATCAGGTCGCGGTGGTGGCCTCCGACGCTGTCGATCGCGAGCGCGAGCAGGACCGCGCACGCGAGCACTCCCGCGAGCCCGATCCCTGCCAGCGCCCGCCGGAGGCTTGGCGACGAGTCAGACACGACACGACCACGGTAGCTACGCGCGCTCGCGTGCGAAGCCGATGAACGCGTCGAGCGCCTTCGGGTTGGCCAGCGAGTCGCGGGCCGCGGCCTGCTCCGGCGGCGCCCCCATCAGGATCCGCTTGACGGGCAGCTCGAGCACCTTGCCCGACAGCGTGCGCGGGACCTCGGCGACCGCGATCACGTCGTTGGGGACGTGGCGCGGCGAGCAGTCCTCGCGGATCCGCTTGCGGATCGCCGCCACGATCTCATCGGTCAGCTCCACGCCGTCGCGCAGGACGACGAACAGCGGCATCCACGCGTCGCCGCCGTCCTGCGGGATGTCGACCACGAGCGCGTCGACGACGTCGTCGACGGCCAGCACCGCGCGGTAGATCTCGGCCGTGCCCATGCGGATGCCGCCGCGGTTGATCGTCGCGTCGGAGCGGCCGGTGATGATCGCCGTGCCGCGCTCGGTGATCTCGATCCAGTCGCCATGGCGCCACACGCCGGGGTAGGTGTCGAAGTAGGCCTCGCGGTAGCGCGAGCCGTCCTCGTCGTTCCAGAAGTAGATCGGCATCGACGGCATCGGCTGGGCGACGACGAGCTCGCCGACCTCGCCGACCAGCGACCTGCCGTCCGGGTCCCACGACTGCACGTCGCAGCCGAGCAGGCGCGCCTGCAGCTCGCCCTCGTAGACCGGCAGCAGCGGCACGCCGCCGACGAAGGACGTGCAGACGTCGGTCCCGCCTGAGGTCGAGAACAGCCACGTGCCGGCGCCGACGTGCTCGTAGACCCAGCGGAAGCCCTCGGGCGAGAGCGGCGAGCCGGTCGAGCCGACCGCGCGCAGCGCCGACAGGTCGCGGCCGGCGCCGGGCTCGACGCCCGCCTTCATGCACGCGCCGACGTAGCTCGCGCTGGTGCCGAACAGCGTCATCCGCGCGCGTTCGGCGAAGTCCCACAGCGTGCCCATGTCGGGATGCCCGGGCGAGCCGTCGTAGAGCACGATCGCCGCGTCGGTGAGCAGGCCCGACACGAGCCAGTTCCACATCATCCAGCCGGTCGTCGTGAACCAGAACAGGCGGTCGCCGGCCTGCGCGTCGGCGTGCAGGTACATCGACTTCAGCTGCTCGAGCAGGATCCCGCCCTGGCTCTGGACGATCGCCTTCGGCAGCCCGGTCGTGCCGGACGAGTAGAGCACCCACAGCGGGTGGTCGAACGGCACGAGCTCGAACGTCAGGTCCTGCTCGCCGGCGACCAGCGCGTCCCAGCTCTCGCGCCCGAGGACGATCGTGTGCTCGAGCCCGGGGATCGCCTCCTGCACGGCGCGCACGGTGTCGGAGCGGTCGAAGCGGCGCCCGTTGTAGTCGTAGCCGTCGACCGCGAGCAGCACCTTCGGCTCGATCTGCGCGAAGCGGTCGATCACGCTGCGGGCGCCGAAGTCCGGCGAGCAGCTCGACCACACGGCGCCGAGCGAGGCGGTGGCGAGGAACGCGGCCACCGTCTCGGGGAGGTTGCCCATGTAGCCCACCACGCGGTCGCCGCGCTCGACGCCGCGGGCGCGCAGCCCGGCGGCGATCCGCGCGGTCAGCGCCCGCAGCCGGCCCCAGGTCCACTGGTCGTCGTCGCGCGACTCGCCGCCGGCGACGATCGCGAGCGCGTCGCCGGCCTTGCCGCGGAACGCGCGCTCGGCCCAGTTGACCTGCGTGCCGGGGAACCACGACGCGCCGGGCATCTCGTGCGACGCGAGCACCTGCTCGCCGCGCTCGCCGACCTCGAAGCGATCCCAGATCGCGCCCCAGAAGCCCTCGAGGTCGCCGACCGACCAGCGCCACAGCTCGTCGTAGGTCTCGAACCCGCGCTCGCGCATGAACGCGCCGATCGCGGCGCGCTCCAGCAGCGACTCGGGCGGCGTCCAGAGGATCGGGGGCGTCACTCAGCCATCATGCCAACCCTTGCTCCGCACGGTCACCGCCACGCGCTACGTCACGCCCCTGCGCGAGGGAGGCTCGCTGCCGGCGATCGTCGAGGCCGACGACGACGGCCTGTACGTGTGCAAGTTCCGCGGCGCGGGGCAGGGGCCGAAGGCGCTCGCGGCCGAGATCGTGGCCGGCGAGCTGGCCCGCGCGCTCGGGCTGCCGGTGCCCGAGCTCGTGCTGATCGAGCTCGACCCGGCGCTCGCGGCCGCCGAGCCGGACCCGGAGATCCAGGACCTGATCGTCGCGTCGGCCGGGACCAACCTCGGCGTCGACTACCTCCCGGGCGCGCTGCCGTACACGCCGACCGAGCCGCCGGAGCCCGAGCTGGCCGCCGACGTGGTGTGGCTCGACGCGCTGATCACCAACGTCGATCGCACCCCGCGCAACCCGAACCTGCTGCGCTGGCACAAGAACCTGTGGCTGATCGACCACGGCGCGGCGCTGTACGCGTTCCACGGGTCCGATCCGCAGGCGCGGGCGCGGGCCGGCTTCCCGGCGATCCGCGACCACGTGCTGCTGCCCGCGGCCGGCTCGATCGCCGACGCCGACGCCCGCCTCGCCGGGCGCGCGGACCCCGCGGCGGCCGCCGCGCTCGTCCCGCCGGCATGGGCCGACGGCGCGCCCTACGACGCGTTCCTCACGGCCCGGCTCGAGGGCCCGCGCGAGTTCGCGGAGGAGGCCGAACGTGCCCGCGCGTGAGCCGTTCCAGTACGCGGCGGTGCGGATCGTCCCGCGCGTCGAGCGCGGCGAGCTCGTCAACGCCGGCGTCGTGCTGTTCTGCCGCCCGCTGCGCTTCCTCGGCGCGCGCACGCACCTCGACGCGGAGCTGCTCGCCGCGCTCTCGCCCGGCTGCGACCCGGCCGCCGTGCTGCCGCACCTGCAGGCCGTCGAGCGGATCGCCGCCGGCGACCCGGCCGGCGGCCCGATCGCGGCGCTGCCGCAGTCGGAGCGCTTCCACTGGCTCGTCGCGCCGTCGAGCACGATCGTGCAGCCCGGCCCCGTCCACACGGGGCTGACGGGCGATCCCGCGGGCGAGCTCGAGCGCCTGTTCGCGGCGCTGGTCGAACGCTAGTCAGCAATCCGACAGCGCGTCACCCGGGGAACTTCCCGGTGTCCTTGGACGTATCCCCAGCGTGGGAATCTCGACCGCTCTCCTCCCTAGACTCGAAAGAGCCGTATGCCCTACCTGTCGTGCCCAAGCTGCAATCTGCCCACGTACTGCGTCAGTGAGGGCGCCTGCCCCGCTTGTGGGACCCAGCTGAAGGCACGCCGCGCCGGCGCCGGCCCGCGGCCGACGCGCGGGAGCGCGGAGGACGCCGTCCGCGCCGAGCTCGCGATGGTCTGTCGCGAGCTGGACATGGACTCCGCGCTCGTCTCGGAGATCTCCGGCGGGCGCGAGGTCGTGCGCTGGGCGGCCGGCGAGGGCGACTACGCGTCGGTCTCGGCGCCGCTGAGCGAGACGATCTGCCAGCGGCTGCTCGACGGCCGGATCGGGGCGCTGGTGCCGGACACGGCGGCGGAGCCGTCGCTGACCATTCTCGACTCCGTGCGCGACGGCTCGATCGCCGCCTACGTCGGCGTGCCGTTCACGACCGCCGACGCGCGGCTGTACGTGCTCTGCTGCCTGGCCGGGGAGGCGCGGCCCGACCTCGGCGAGGGGGACGTGCGCTTCCTGCGCGGCCTCGCGGAGAGCATCCGCTCGCTGCTCGAGCCCGCGACACCGCCGGCTTGGGCTTGAGAGTCGCCGCGATCGCCGCGCTCGCCGCCCTGGCCGGGTGCGGCGGGTCGTCCGGCGCCAGCGCGGAGACCGGCGCGCCGGCGGGCGTGCGGCTGCAGAAGCTGGCGAGCTTCGACTCGCCGCTGTACGTCACCTCGCCGCCCGGCGACACGCACCGGCTGTTCGTGGTCGAGCAGGGCGGGAAGATCAAGGTGGTGCGCGACGGAAAGGTGCTCGGCACGCCGTTCCTCGACGTCAGCGGCAAGGTCAGCGCCGGTGGCGAGCGCGGCCTGCTGTCGATGGCGTTCGCGCCCGACTACGCGACCAGCGGCCTGTTCTACATCGACTACACCGACACCAACGGCGACACGCGCCTGATCGAGTACCACCGCCGCAGCGACGACGTCGCCGACCCGGGCTCCGCGCGCCAGGTGCTGTTCCATAAGCAGCCCGAGCCCAACCACAACGGCGGGCTGCTGCTGTTCGGGCCGGACAAGCTGCTCTACGTCGGGCTCGGCGACGGCGGTGGCGGCGGCGACCAGCACGGCGCCCACGGCAACGCGCAGAACCTCGGCGTGCTGCTCGGCAAGATCCTGCGCATCGACCCGCGGGCGTCGGGCTCCAAGCCGTACTCCATCCCGGCCTCGAACCCGTTCGTGGGCCGCGCCGGCGCGCGCGGCGAGATCTACGCCTACGGCCTGCGCAACCCGTGGCGCTTCTCGTTCGACCGCAGCACCGGCGACCTCTCGATCGGCGACGTCGGGCAGGACGCGATCGAGGAGATCGACTTCGTGCGCCGCGGGCACGGGAAGGGCGCGAACTTCGGCTGGCGCGTGTTCGAGGGCAACGCGCGCTACACGCAGGGCGAGTCGGCGCCGGGCGCGGTCCGGCCCCGGATCACCGAGCGCCACTCGGACGGCAACTGCTCGATCACGGGCGGCGTGGTCGTGCGGGACCCGGCATTGAAGCCGTGGGCGGGGCGCTACGTGTTCGGCGACTACTGCCGCGGCGTGGTCGAGACGGCCCGGCTGCCGTCCGGCAAGGTGACCGAGACCGGGCTGAAGATCGAGGCGCTGTCCTCGTTCGGCGAGGACGCGAGCGGACGCGTGTACGCGGTCTCGCTGAGTGGCCCCGTGTACCGTCTCGTCGCACGGTGACCCTCGCCGACCTCGGCATCGCCCTCGTCCGGGCCCCGAACCCCGGCCCGCTGACGCTGACGGGCACGAACACGTGGGTCGTCGGGCGCGATCCGGCGTGGGTCGTGGACCCCGGCCCGGCGCTGCCGGAGCACGTCGACGCCGTCGCCGCCGAGGTCGCCGCGCGCGGCGGCGCGGGCGGGATCGCCATCACGCACACGCACAGCGACCACGTCGAGGCCGCGCCGGTGCTGAGCGAGCGCCTCGGCGTCCCGGTCTCGCGCGGGCCCGGGCCGTTCGAGGTGCTGGAGCTCCCGGGCCACGCCGACGACCACGTCGTCTACGTCTACGGCCGTGCGGCCCTCACGGGCGACGCGGTGCTCGGGCAGGGGAGCGTGTTCGTCAGCGGCCGGCTGAACGAGTACCTCGAAGGCCTGCGGCGCCTGCGGGCACGCGATCTCGCCGTCATCTGCCCGGGCCACGGCGACGAGGTCTGGGACCCCGCCGCCAAGCTCGACGAGTACCTCGCGCACCGCGCCGAGCGCGAGCTCCGGCTGCGCGCCGCGCTCGACGCCGGCGTGCGCGGCGAGGACGCGCTGCTCGACGCCGCCTGGGCGGACGCGCCTGCCGCCGTCCGCTCGCTCGCGGCCGTGTCGCTGCGGGCGCATCTCGAGAAGCTGCGCGAAGACGGCTACGAGAACCTGTCGGATTCGTTCAAGAGCTAGCGGCCGAAAGCTTCCATGCTTGGGGAATGAACCTCCCCGAGATCGAAGGCCGCGCGGTCCTGCCTGGCGACTCCGCGTGGGATGACGCCCGCCGCTCCTGGAACCTCTCCATCGACCAGCGTCCCGCGGCGGTAGTCGAGGCCGCCGGCGCCGCGGACGTGCAGGCGCTCCTGCGCGCCGGGCTGCGCGTCGCGCCGCAGGCGACCGGGCACGGGGCCGAGGGGCTCGGCCCGCTCGACGACGTGGTGCTGCTGAAGACCTCGCGCCTGCGCGAGCTGCGCGTGGACGACGGCGTCGTGCGCGCGGGCGCCGGCGTCAACGCGGGCGAGGCGGCCGACGCCGCCGCGCGGCACGGGCTGGCGCCGGTGCTGGGACTCGCCGCGGGCGTCGGCGTCGCCGGGCTGGTGATCGGCGGCGGCAACGGCTGGCTGAGCCGGATGCACGGGCTCGCGTGCAACAACGTGCGCGCGTTCGACGTCGTGCTCGCCTCGGGCGAGACCGCGCGCGTCGACGCCGAGCACGAGCCGGACCTGTTCTGGGCGCTGCGCGGCGGCGTCGGGCCGGCCGCCGTGGTGACGGCGGTCGAGGTGCTCGCGCACCCGGTCGAGGCAGTGTCGGCCGGGATGCTGACGTGGCCCGCGGAGCGCGCGGCCGAGGTGCTCGAGCAGTTCCGGCGCTGGACGTGGGACCTGCCGGAGACGGCCGGCGCCGTGTTCCGCCGGATCGCGATCCCGGATGCCCCGATCGTCGCGGTCGTGGTCGTCAACGTCGGCACCGCGGACGACGGGCGGCGCCTGCTGGAGCCGCTGCGCGGGGCGACGCTGGCGGACACGTTCGGCCCGGTCGGCCCGGCCGACCTCGTGCGCGTGGCCGGCGATCCGGAGGAACCGATGCCGACGCGCGGCGACGGCTTCCTGCTGCGCGAGCTCGACGTCGAGGCGGTCGCGTCCGTGCTCGACGACCCCAGCCCGCTCGGCGTCGTCGAGGTCCGCCTGCTCCGCGGCGCGCTCTCCCGCGCGCCTGAGGGCCACGGCGCGCTCGGCTCGCTCGACGGCGCGTTCTCGTTCTTCACCGGCGGCGCGGCGCCGGACGCGGACGCCGTCGCCGCGATCGAGGAGCGGACCGCGCAGGTGCGCGAGCGCCTCGCTCCCGCCCCGCAGGCGCTGCTGACGTCGAGCGGCGCCGGAGCCGACCCGTCGACCGCGTACGACGCGGCGACGTGGGAGCGCCTGGAGCGCGTGCGCGCCGCCTACGACCCCGACCGGCGGCTCGCCGGCGCGCATCTACCCTGAGACGCGTGGGCGCGTACGCCGAGATCGCTCCGCCGCCGGCACTGCGGCCGTACCTCGACTGCCTCTGGGTGCACCGGATCGACGAGCCGCCGCCGCCCGAAGGCCGGCGGCTGCTGCCGAGCGGCAACGTCGACTTCGTCTGGATCGCCGGCCTGGGCGTCCGCATCGCGGGGCCGCAGTCGCGCTACCTGCGGCCGCCCGAGCTGCCGCGGATCCTCGCGTTCGGCGCCCGCTTCCACCCGGGCGCCGCGCCGCCCGCGCTGCGGACGCCGGCCTCGGCGATGGCCGACACGCACGTCGCGCTGGACGCGATCGACCCGCGCTTCGCGGCGCGGCTGGACGACCGGCTGCTGCACGCCGCCGAGCCGCTCAGCGCGTTCGCCGAGGAGCTCGCGCGCTGGCTGCGCCCCGCCGCCGAGCCGGATCCCGCCGTGCGCGAGGCGGTGCGCCTGCTCGATCGCGGCGAGCTCGTGGCAGGCGTCGCCGAGCGCACGTTCGTGAGCGAGCGCGCGCTCCAGCGGCGCTTCGCCGAGCACGTCGGCTACGGGCCGAAGACGCTCCAGCGGGTGCTGCGCTTCCAGCGCTTCCTGCACGCGATCCCGCGCGTCCCGCTCGCGCGCGCCGCGCTGCTGGCGGGGTACGCCGACCAGCCGCACCTGTCGCGCGAGGCACGGCGGCTGAGCGGGTTGACGCCGCAGCGCCTACTGAGCTGGCAGCACTAGCTATAGCTAGGCGTCGGCGCCGCTGGCGAGCTCTTCGCCCGCCAGCCGGCGCCGGCCGAGATCGAGCGCCGCGCGCAGCGGCGTCACCGACTCGCCGATCGCGGCGTCGAAGATCTGCCCCAGCGTGTCACCCACCGCACGCACCCGCGAGTCGGCGCGCTCCGGCGCGTAGCCCTCGGGCTCGAGCTCGACGGCGATGTTGATGATCCCGCCGGCGTTGCAGACGAAGTCCGGCGCCCACAGGATCCCGCGGGCGGCGAGCGCGTCGGCGAGCTCGTCGGCCGCGAGCTGGTTGTTGGCCGCGCCGGCGATCGCACGGCAGCGCAGCTCCGGCACCGTGTCGTGGTTGAGCACGCCGCCCAGCGCGCACGGGGCGACGATGTCGACGTCGGCCCTCAGCGCGCTGCCGGGGTCGGTCCAGCGCGCGCCGAGGCGCTCGGCGAGCTCGCGCTTGCGCGGATCGATGTCGGCGATCACGAGCTCGGCGCCGCCGGCGTGCAGCAGCTCCGCCAGCGGTCCGCCGACGTGGCCGGCGCCGATCACGGCGACGCTGCGTCCCGTCAGGTCGTCGCTGCCGAAGACGCGCGCGGCGGTGACGCGGATCGCGGCCTCGCAGCCGAGCGCCGTCCACGGGCTGGGGTCGCCGGAGCCGGACGCCAGGCCGGTGACGTGCGCGGTGCGGCGCGCGATCGTCGCCATGTCGGGCTCCGACGTGCCGACGTCCTCCGCGGTCAGGTACGTGCCGTCGAGCGCCTCGACGGTGTCGCCGAAGTCCAGCAGCACGGCCTCGCGGCGCTCGGGCGAGAGCGCGGCCTCGTCCGGCCGGAGCATGATCACGCCCTTGCCGCCGCCGAGCGGGAGCCCGGCGACCGCCGCCTTGAAGGTCATCGCGCGCGAGAGGCGCAGCACGTCGCGCACCGCGGCGCGCGCGTCGTCGTAGGTCCACATGCGGCAGCCGCCCAGCGCAGGGCCGCGCGCGGTCGAGTGGACGGCGGCCATCGTGAACAGGCCGGACCGGCGACCGCGCCGGACCAGCAGCGTCTCGTGGGCCAGCGGTTCGAGGTAGCGCTCGGAGATGGCCGCGAGAGTAGCGGCTCAGCCCGCAGCGGGCGTCGGCGTCGGCACCGGGGCCGCGCCGGTCTGCGGCGCCGTGTCGGCCGGCGTGCCGCTCTGGGCGCTGGCCGGGTCCGGTGCGGCCTGCGGCTGGCCGGCGATCGGCTCGGTCGGGCCTGTGGAGTCCGGCGCGCTCGTCGTCGGCGACGGGGTCGCGGTCGAGGACGGGGCGTCGGGCGCGCGGGCGCCGCCGGTCGCGAGCGACGGATCGTCCTCGGCGCGCTGATAGCCGCCGGCCGACGCCGGGTCGTTCGAGAGCGCCGGTGCGGGCTGCTTGCCGGCGGCGGCCTTGTGCTTGGCCTTGTGCTGCTTGTGCGACGGCGCGAGCGCGCGGATGCCGGTCGCGGCCGCCGACGAGTGGTCGGGAACCACGGGCACTGCGGCGCGGTGGGCCGCCGGCACGGCCGCCGCGGCGGCGACGGCGCTCGGGCGCGAAGGCTTCTTGGCCGCGTGGGTGGCGGCCGCCCGCGCGGGAGCGGGCTGCTGATGGCTGATCTCGCGATTGACCTCGACGGCGCCGCCGGCCAGCGCGGCCGTGCAGACCACGGCCGCGACCTTGCATGCCGTCGCCGTCGCGAGCCCGCCCGACGTGATCGCGGCCGAGCCGCCGGCCGCCGCGGCGCCGCCGCTCGCGGCCGCGCCGCCGCCGCCGATCCCGGCGAGCTTGGCGACCAGCGCCAGCGGCCCGAAGCCGACCGGCGCCAGCGCCGCGAAGGAGCGGCGCATGCCGCGCAGCGCGACGCGGTACTCGCGGCAGCCGTCGCACGAGCGCATGTGCTTGCGCGCGCGGCCGGAGGCCTTGACGCCCTTGTCGTAGGAGCGCAGGAGGTCGTCGCGGATCTCGGTGCAGTCGGCGTCGCGCGCCTCGGCGGCCTCGACGAGCCCGATCCGCGCGCGCACCAGCAGCGACTTGACGGCCGGGACCGTGACGTCGAGCGCCACGGCGAGGTTCGCGTAGCTCATGCCGTCGATCTCGCGCATCAGCAGCGCCGAGCGCTGCTGATCGGGCAGCCGGCCGACGTCCTCGACCAGGCGGCGCAGGTCGTCGCGGCGCTGCGCCTCCTCGATCGGGTCGTGCAGCGGCTTGCGCGATACCTCGAAGATCTCGGCCGCGGGCGGCACGGGGCGGCGCAGGTGGTCGATGCAGCGGTTGTGGGCGACGCGGTAGAGCCACGCGCGCACGTTCATGTCGCGCGAGTCGTTGCGCAGGGAGCCGTAGGCGCGCACGAACACGTCCTGCAGCACGTCCTCGGCGTCCTGGCGCGAGGCGCCGGAGAGCATCTGGCGCACGTAGGCGAACAGGCGCTGCCGGTAGCGATCGTGGAGCACGCGGAACGCCTCGTCGCTGCCCGCGCGGAAGTGCGCCAGCAGCTGCTCGTCGGACCTCAACCGCAGGAGAGGCAGACCGAGTGGGAGTCGGCCGACAGTTGCGGGGGCGTGGATTGCTGAGGCTTCCATGGATGGGGCTCCTAGAGCTGCCGTCCCGGCGACTGTAACTGTAGGCGCAAAGGAAAGTTCCGGACCAGATGCAAATCTGTACCTCTTGTGATCGAACCGGAGTCGCCGAAGGCGAGGTCCGGGCGATCAGGTGTACGTCTTCTTCCCCCTATGACGGACTTCCTCCCAATCCGTGACGGTCTTGCCCTCCCGATGAGCGAGATCACGCTGCGCGCATCGCGCTCCTCCGGGCCCGGAGGACAGCACGCGAACGTGACCGCGTCGCGGATCGAGGCGTCGTTCGACATCGCCGCGTCGACCGCGCTGAGCGACGCGCAGAAGCAGCGCGCGATGAACCGGCTCGGGCCGCGCGTGACCGCCGTCGCGCAGGACGCGCGCTCGCAGTCGCGCAACCGCGATCTGGCGCTGGAGCGGCTCGCCGGCCGGCTCGCGCACGCGCTCGAGGTCCAGCGTCCGCGCACGAAGACGCGCCCGACGGCGTCCAGCAAGCGCCGCCGGCTCGACGACAAGCGCCGCCGCGGCGACATCAAGCGCGGCCGCGGGCGCGCCGTCGACGACGGCGGGTAGTCGTTTCCGACACCCAGTCCATTGACCGCTCGCGCCCGCCGCCGCGAGGATGGGCGCACGAGGGTCGAGAGGGGGACTGATGAGGGGAGTCCGCGTTCTCGTGGTCGACGACCGCGAACGGGTGCGATCGGGGATTCGCTGGATGCTGCGGCGCGCGCCGTGGGTGGAGTCGTGCGCGGGCGCGCGCACGGCCGAGGAGGCGGTGCGGCTCGCGCCGGACGTCGACGTCGCGCTCGTCGACGTCCATCTCGGCGGCTACGGCGGCCTGTGCCGCGAGCTGCCGCCGCACGTGCGCGTCGCGCTGACGTGCTCGCGCTTCGACGACGTCCCGCTGCGCTTCGCCGACGCCGCCGGCGCGCTCGGCGTCGTCGCCAACGACGCGGGCGCGGGCGACCTCCGCGCCGCCGTGCGCCGGCTCGCCGACGGCGTCGAGGTCGAGGTCAGCAGCCCGCATCCCGGCGCGATCCGCTTCCTGCCGCTCGACCGCGAGATCCTGCGGCTCGCCGCCGACGGCCTCACCAACGCCGAGATCGGCGCGCGCGTGCACCTCTCGCCCGGCACCGTCAAGCAGCACACGCGCGCGCTGTACGTGCGGCTCGGCGTCGCCGGCCGGGCGGGAGCCGTCCACGTCGCGCGCGAGCTCGGGGCGATCCCGCCGCAGCCCGCCGGGCACGTCTCCCCGCGCGAGCGCGACGTGCTGCGCGTGCTCGCGACCGGCGCCACCAACGCCGAGATCGCGCGCCGGCTCGGGCTCTCGCCGCACACCGTCAAGCAGCACACGTGCTCGATCTACCGCAAGCTCGGCGTGCGCAACCGGGCGGAGGCCGCGATGAGGATCTGACATCCCCCGAATGGGAATGGCGTGGCGGCCGGATGGCAGCCCGGGCTTAGGATCGCGGCAGGGTCACGGACGAAAGAGGGGGTTGCATGAAGAGGCTGTTGTGCGCCGGCGCGCTCGCGCTCGGCGTCTGTCTGCCCACGGCCGGGACGGCGTCCGCGCAGACGTCGCCGCTGCCGACGGGACGGACCACGTATCGCGACCTGCCGGAGACGAACGCCGAGCTGCACACGCTCGCGGCGCAGTACCCGGACCGGGTCAGGCTGATCAAGCTCAGCCACCAGTCGCTGCTCGGGCGCGACATCGAAGGGATCGAGATCGCCCACCGCGTCAACGACGACGACGGGCGGCCGACGTTCTACGTCGGCGGCGTCCTGCATTCGCGCGAGTGGCCGTCGAACGACTTCGCGATGGAGTTCGCGCACGACCTGCTGATGAACGACGGCACCGATCCGCGGATCACGGCGTTCCTGGAGAAGGGCCGCGTGACCGTGGTCCCGATGCAGAACCCGGACGGCTACGACGTCTCGCGCCGCAACGTCAACGGCAACCAGCAGAAGCGCGGCAACTGCCGCTTCTCGCCCGGCGTGATCCCGACGCAGGCGCAGTGCGACGCCGCGAACTCGGTCAACTCCGGCATCAACAACAACCGCAACTTCCTGCCGTTCTGGGGCGGCAACGGGTCGAGCATCAACCCGAACAACACCAACTACCGCGGCGAGGCGCCGCTGTCGGAGCCCGAGAACGCGGCCTACGCCGACTACCTCGCGACGCACAACGTGACGGTCGGCATCGACATGCACACGCCGGACCGGCGGCTGCTGTCGGTGCAGTCCTCGCTCAACGAGCCGCTCGTGCTCGCCGACCAGGCGACCTACGTCAACCTGACGAACTCGATCGCCGACAAGGACCTCGCCGGCTGGCCGCACGGCCCGTGGACCAACGTCTACTACGAGGCCACGAGTACCGAGGAGGAGCAGACCTACTACGCCTACGGCGCGTTCGGCTTCACGACCGAGGCGACGCCGGGCTACAGCGGCAACAACACGTACCACCCGCCGTACCAGGCCGTGATCGACAACTACTTCGGCATCGGCCAGTACCCGGGCGCGACGATCCGCGGCGCGCTGCTCGACATGCTCGAGGCGTCGCAGAACCCGGTCCTGCACTCGCGCCTGGCCGGCACCGCGCCCGCGGGAGCGACGCTGACGGCGAGCAAGGACTTCATGCTCGACACGTCGCCGACGCAGTGGGTCACGGGCGGGCCGACGAACGAGGTCCACTCCTACCCGACGCACCTGCGCTACTCGATGAAGGTGCCGGCGAGCGGGAAGTTCGAGTGGAACCTCAACCCGTCGCTGCGCCCGAGCCAGTACACGAGCGCGTTCATCCAGGAGTCGTACACGATCACCTGCACCGCGCCGGACGGCACGCTGCTGGAGACGAACAAGGTCACGCTCGCGCGCGGCCAGACGGTCAACATGTCGCTCTGCACGCAGGGCAGCGTCGGCGGCACGGTGCCCGCCACGCTCGCGCTCACGCTCGGGGCGCCGGCGAGCTTCGGCTCGTTCATCCCCGGCATCGCGCAGAACTACGACGCGAGCACGACCGCGACGGTCACGAGCACGGCGGGCGACGCGACGCTGAGCGTCGCCGACGCCAGCGCCAACGCGACCGGCCGGCTGGTCAACGGCGCGTTCTCGCTCGCGTCGCCCGTGCAGGCGGCGGGGTCGCATCTCGGGAGCCCCGCGGGCACGCTCGCGCCGATCCCGACGACGCTGCTGACGTACGCGGCGCCGGTGTCCAACGACGCGGTGACGCTGTCGTTCCGGCAGGCGATCGGCGCCAACGAGGCGCTCCGCACCGGCACGTACAGCAAGACGCTCACGTTCACGCTGTCGACCACCACCCCGTGATGCGCACGCTGCTCCTCGGCATCCTGCTCGCCGTCGCCCTCGGGGGCGGCGGCGGGCGTGCGCCGGGGAGCGGCGTCTCGCGCTGCTCGCAGCTGGTCGGCGACGCGGCGCGGGCGTGTTACACGCAGGCGGTCGCGGCGGATCTCGGGGCTCCGGGCGCGAAGCGCGTCTCGTTCGCGGTCACGACCGACGGGTTCGTGTGCGACCTGCACAAGCGGATCGGCGTGCGGCAGTGAAGCGTCTGCTGGTGCTCGCGCTGCTGCTCGCCGGGTGCGGCGGGGCGGCGGCGCCCGTGCACGCGCCGTCGGGCGACCTCTCGACATGTGGGGAGTCGCGCCCGTGCTACGCCCGCGAGCTGGCGGCGATCGTCGACTCCGCCAAGGACCCGTCCGCCGCCGTCGACGGGATCGTCGCGGCGGCGTACCAGCAGCAGGGCTACCTGCTGGCGAACTGCCACGGCCTGATGCACACGGTCGCGCGCGAGTACGTCGCGCGCCACCGGGTGACGCTGGCGAAGCTGATGGACTACCTCCCGCGCTCGAACGACCCCGCCTGCGCGGCGGGCTACGCGCACGGGCTGGTGACGGGCGTCGCGCCGCAGATCGAGGCCGCGGGCGGTGCCAAGGCGGCGGTCGTCTGCCGCGACGCCGCCACGCGGATGCAGCGCTACAGCTGCGTCCACGGCTTCGGCCACGCCTTCATGCGGCTCAACGGCGACGAGCTGAAGCCGGCGCTGGAGCTGTGCCACGAGCTCGGCCCGGCCTCGGCGCCGGACTGCGCGCAGGGCGCGTTCCACGACTACTGGTTCGCCGCCAAGGGGCTCGACGACGCGCCGTCGCAGCCCGCCGTCGCGCCACGCGAGCTGTGCGCGTCGCAGCCGCGCGAGTTCGTGCGCCCGTGCTGGTACCGCGCGTTCATCGAGGCGAGCGATCCGGTCCCGCCGGTCGTCTCGCCGCAGGGCATCGACGCGCTGTGCGACGGCCTCGCCGGGCTCCAGCGCCAGGGCTGCGTGACCGGCGCGATCATGACCGGGCCCGCCGACCCGCGCGAGGAGCTGGCGATCTGCACGGGCGTGCGGCCGGCCGACGCGCTCAGCTGCATCCGCGGCACCAAGGTCACCAACATGCTCTCCTACGACCCGCGGATCTACCCGATCCTGATCGGCGACTGCGAGCACTTCGCGGGCGGCGTCTCGCTCGCGTGCAACCGCTGGCTCGGCAAGGCGATCGGCGTGATCACCGACGGGAAGTTCGCCAGCACCGGCTGCCCGCTGCTCTCCACCCCCGCCGCACGGCAGGCGTGCGGCGAGGGCGTGAAGGCGATGGACGGCGCGCTCGTCACCTTCAGCTGAGGCGGCGTTCTAGGCTCTGGCGGGCACATGGACGGCATCGATCCCGATCGCCTCGCCGGCGCGCTCCGCGTCCTGGCCGAGGTCGAGCAGCTCCCGCCGGAGCATCCCGACGCGGTCGCCGTGCGGCGCGTCGTCGGCGGGCTGTTCAAGACGGTCAAGAAGCAGCGCCGGGCCGAGCGGCGCTCGGCGGTCCGCGCCAACGACGAGGCGGTGACGGCCGCGACCGCGACCGGCGCGCCGGGGCGGATCGACGACGAGACGCAGGGGCTGGCGCTGACCTCGCGCGCGACGGGCGAGCGCGCCGGCACGCTCATGCGCGCCCGCGGGTGCTACTGCTGCAAGCGGCGCTACAGCGACGTCGACGCCTTCTACCACCAGCTCTGTCCCGCCTGCGCGGCGCTGAACCGCGAGCGCCGCGACGCGCGCACGGACCTGACCGGGCGGCGCGCGCTGCTGACCGGCGGCCGCGCGAAGATCGGGATGTACATCGCGCTGCGGCTCCTGCGCGACGGCGCGCACACGACGATCACGACGCGCTTCCCGCACGACGCGGTCCGGCGCTTCAGCGCGATGGACGACAGCGCCGAGTGGATCGATCGCCTGCGCGTGATCGGCGTGGATCTGCGCGATCCCGGCCAGGTGATCGCGCTCGCCGACACGGTCGCCGCCGAGGGGCCCCTCGACATCCTGATCAACAACGCCGCGCAGACCGTGCGCCGCTCGCCGGAGGCCTACGCGCACCTCGCCACGGCCGCCCAGGCGCCGCTGCCGAGCGGCCCGCTGCCCGACGTCGTCACGCTCGGGCGCCCCGAGCACGCGGCCGCGGCGAACGGCCACTGGTCGCCGACGCCGCAGGCGCTGACCGCGCTCGCCCTGACCGCCGGCTCGGCCTCGCCGGAGCGGATCGCGACCGGCACCGCGATCGACGCCGGCGGCCTGGTGCCCGACCTGCATCCGCACAACAGCTGGAGCCAGGTCGTCGACGAGGTCGACCCGGTCGAGCTGCTCGAGGTCCAGCTCTGCAACCAGACCGCGCCGTTCATCCTGATCAGCCGCCTGCGCGCCTCGCTGGGCGCCTCGGCGGCGCGCCGCACCTACGTCGTCAACGTGTCGGCGATGGAGGGCCAGTTCAGCCGCGGCTACAAGGGCCCCGGCCACCCGCACACGAACATGGCCAAGGCGGCGCTGAACATGCTCACGCGCACGAGCGCGAAGGAGCTGCTGACGGCCGGCATCCTGATGACCAGCGTCGACACCGGCTGGATCACCGACGAGCGGCCGCATCCGACCAGGATGCGGCTCGCCGGCGAGGGCTTCCACGCGCCGCTCGACCTCGTCGACGGCGCCGCGCGCGTCTACGACCCGATCGTGCGCGGCGAGGCGGGCGAGGACGTGCACGGGGTGCTCCTGAAGGACTACGCGCCCTCGCCCTGGTGACGGTCAGCCGGAGGTCACGCGACCCTGAAGGCGCCGAGCTCCTCCGCGGTCGCGGCGAGCTCCTGGGCTGACGCGGCGATCTGCTGCGTCGAGGCGGAGGTCTGCTCCGTCGCGGCCGAGACCTGCTCCGCAGAGGCGGAGGACTCCTCGGCGACGCTCGCGAGCTCGCCGATCTCCTGCTGCATCTGACTCGCGTTGGCCGCGATCTGGTGCGCCGCCGTGGCGATCTGCTCGATCCGGTCGGTCATGTCGTCGACCGAGCCGCCGATGCGCTCGAACGCGTGGCGCGTCTGCTCGACGGTCGCGGCGCCCTCCTCGATGCGCCGCGCGCCGTCCTCGACGACGCGGACGGCGTTCTTCGTCTCGCGCTGGATCTCCGCGATCAGCCCGGCGATCGAGGCGGCCGCCGTCTGGGACTCCTCGGCGAGCTGGCGGACCTCGTCGGCGACGACGGCGAAGCCGCGGGCGGGCGGGATCCACATCCCGCGCGGGCGGCCTCGATCGCGGCGTTGAGCGCGAGCAGGTTGGTCTGCTCGGCGATCCCGGTGATCGTGTCGACGATGCCGCCGATCTGCTCGGACTTGGAGGCCAGCCCGCCGATCACGGCGTTGACCGACTGCGACGAGTCGCGCACCGCCTGCATCGCGTCGGTGGCCGACTGCGCCGCCTCGACGCCCTGCTGGGCGATCCCGCGGGTGCGCTCGGCGGCCTTGGCGGTCTCCTGGGCGTTCTCGGCCGACGCGCCGACGGCGGTCGAGACGTGCTCGGTCGCCTGACGGGCCGACTCGACGGCGCGCACCTGGCGCTCGGCGCCGTGCGCGACGTCGCCGACCGCCGCGGCGATCTCGCCGACGGCCTTGCCGGCCTCCTGCGAGGTCGACGCCATCTGCTCCGACGACGCCGACAGCGACTCGGCGGTCATCGACATCCTGCCGACGAGCTCGCGCAGGTTCGAGACCATCGTCGCGAACGCGTTGCCGAGCGCGTCGCGGTCGGACTTCGGCTCCACCGCGACGGTCAGGTCGCCGGCAGCGATCCGCTCGGCGCTGGTGACCATCTCCTTCAGGTAGACGAGCATGCGCTGCATCGCGCGCGCCATCGCACCGACCTCGTCGCTGCTGCGGACGTCGAGCGTCTGGTCGACCTCGCCCACCGCGATCCCCTCGGCGGCCGTCAGGACCTGGCCGACACCGCCCACGACGCTGCGGACGATCAGGAACGCCAGCGTGCCGCCGACCGCGATCGCGAACAGGACCAGGAGGATGATCAGCGTGCGGGCGCCGGAGTCGGTCGAGCCGATGGCGCCGTTGAGCTGCTTCGCGACCTGATCGTTGACCGAGCTCAGGGCGGCGAGGTCACCGTCGACCTTGGCGTAGACCGGCGCGGCGGCCGCGTAATACGCGGCGGTCGCGGCCGTGTCGCTCCCGTGCAGAGACCGGGTCAGCACCGCCTTGTAGGCCGTCTTGTAGGTGCTCCAGTCGCGGTGGTGGTCGCGCAGCCCGCGCTTCTCGGCGTCGACGAGCGTCGTCGTCTCGTAGGTCGCGATCAGCCGGTCGATCTTGGCCGCGTCCGCGTCCGCGATCCGCGCGTCGCCGGCGTCGGAGCCGTGGGTGTCGGTGATCGCGCGCTGGATCTGACTGTCGATGTCGCCCAGCGCCGCGCGCGACTCGGAGAGATCCCGCAGCGGGACGACGCGGTCGACGTACATCGACCCACCTTTGGCGTTCACCGCGGAGAGCTTGCCGATCGACACCACGCCCAGCAGCGCCATCAGCGCGAGCACGATCCCGAAGCCGCCGAACAGCTTCACGCGCAGGGACATCTTCGTGACGAGCTCCGAACGTCCGAGGGGTAGGCGACGCCGCCCGCTCAGGTTCCGGAAGTTGTCGCCTCACCCTCGTCATCGGCCGGACGGGCCGGCCCCTGGTGGGCCTAGGACCCGATGTTGGCCATCACGTGCTTGACGACCGTGTAGTCCTCGAGCGCGTACATCGACAGGTCCTTGCCGTAGCCCGACTGCTTGAAGCCGCCGTGCGGCATCTCGCTCGCGAGCGGGATGTGGTCGTTGATCCACACGCAGCCGAAGCGCAGCGCCTTGCTGACGCGCATCGCGCGGCCGAAGTCCTTCGTCCAGACCGAGGAGGCCAGGCCGTAGGGCGTGCCGTTGGCCCAGGCGATCGCCTCCGCCTCGTCGGTGAACGGCTGGACCGTGATGACCGGGCCGAAGATCTCCTTCTGGATCATCTCGTCGTCCTGGCGCAGGCCGCCGACGACCGTCGCCTCGAGGAAGAAGCCCGGAAGGTTGGGCTCCTTGCCGCCGGCGGCGATCTCCGCGTGGTCGGGCTTGCGCTGCAGGAAGCCCTCGACGCGCTCGCGCTGGCGGGCGGAGTTGAGCGGCCCCAGCGTCGTGTCGGGGTCGAGCGTGTCGCCGGTCTTGTAGCCCTTGGCCTGCTCGGCGAGCCCGCCGAGGACGTCGTCGTAGACCTTCGAGCCGACGAGCACGCGCGTGGCCGCCGTGCAGTCCTGGCCGGCGTTGTAGAAGCCGGTGCCGGCGATCGTCTCGTAGACGGCGTCGAGGTCGGCGTCGTCGAACACCACGACGGGCGCCTTGCCGCCGAGCTCGAGGTGGACGCGCTTGAGCGTGGCGGCCGCCTCGCGGGCGATCCACTTGCCGGTCTCCACGGAGCCGGTCAGCGAGACCATGTCGACGCCGGGGTGGGTGACGATCGCGGCGCCCGCGTCGTTGCCGCCGGCGACGACGTTGAGCACGCCCTTGGGCAGGAACTCGGACGCGATCTCGGCGAGCCGGACGGTCGTCAGCGGCGTCGTGGGCGCCGGCTTGAGGACGATCGTGTTGCCGGTCGCGAGCGCCGGGCCGATCTTCCAGATCGCCATCATCATCGGGTAGTTCCACGGCGCGATCTGGCCGACGACGCCGACCGCCTCGCGCCGCAGCCACGACGTGTAGCCCTCGAGGTACTCGCCCGCCGCCTTGCCCTCCAGGTTGCGGGCGGCGCCGGCGAAGTAGCGGACGTTGTCGACCATCGCCGGGAGCTCGTCGTCCTTGACCGACTGCAGCGGCTTGCCGGCGTTGCGCGCCTCGAGCTCGGCGAGCTCGTCGGCGTGCGCCTCGAGCGCGTCGGCGAACTTCAGCAGCGCCTCCGAGCGCGCGCCGGGCGTCTTGTTCGACCACTCGTCGAACGCGCCCCGGGCGGCCTTGACGGCGCGGTCGACGTCCTCGCCCGAGGAGTCCGGCGCGTGCGCCATGACGCTGCCGTCGGCGGGGTTCACGACTTCGGCGGTGCGGCCCTCCGCGGCCGGTACCGACTCCCCGTCGATGAAGTTGTTGAAGGTCTGGGCTCCGGTCTCGGTAGCGGCCATGCGTCCTCCTCAGGGTCGGCTCGTGCGTGACGCTAGCACTGGGTAGGCCCCGGGAATGACGCGCTATTTCCTCGGGGCCTCCCAGGAGCAGTTCCCGCCAGAAGACCTCCTACGCCAAGCCGTCGAAGCGGAGTCCGCGGGCTTCGACGGAGTGTCCAGTTCCGACCATCTGCAGCCGTGGTGGCGGGGCGGCGAGTCCGGCCACACGTGGCCGTGGCTCGGCGCCGCCGGCCAGGCCACGTCGACGGTGCCGCTGGGCACCGGCGTCACCTCCACGGGCGCCCGCTACCACCCGGCGCTGATTGCGCAGGCGTGGATGACGATGGAGCGGCTGTTCCCGTCGCGGATGTTCCTCGGGATCGGCTCCGGCGAGGCGCTCAACGAGGTGCCGATCGGCGACGACTGGCCGAGCGTGGCCGACCAGATCGCGCGGATGGAGGACGCGCTCTCGATCATCCGCCGCCTGTGGAAGGGCGAGACGATCACCGAGGAAGGGCGCTTCTACTCGCTCCGCGACGCGAAGCTGCACACGCTGGCCGAGCGCCATCCGCCGATCTGGGTGTCGGCGTTCGGCGAGCAGGCGGCGCGCGTGGCCGGGCGCTGGGGCGACGGCGTGTGGACGCTGCCCGACCCGGAGTCGACGCCGGACGTGATCGAGGCGTTCCACGAGGTGCGCGGCGGCGCGCCTGGCGAGGTCGTGTTCCAGGCCCAGTTCTCGTGGGCGGAGGACGACGACGCGGCGTTCGAGTCGGTGCGCAAGTGGAAGGGCGCCCAGCCGACCGAGTACTTCCGCGACGACTGGCACGAGCCGCGCGCGATGTACGCGCACGGCGAGGAGGTCGTCTCCGACGAGGAGCTGAAGGAGTCGGTGATCGTCGGCTCCGATCCCGGCGCCCACGTCGAGCAGATCCGCGAGCTGCTCGCACTCGGGCCGACCGTGATCGTGCTGCAGAACAACTCGCCCGATCCGCACCGGGCGATCCAGGTCTACGGCGAGAAGGTGCTGCCCGAGCTGCGGTCGGTGCGCGTGGGCGCGTAGCGCTCGAGCCAGACGGCGGCGTTCATGCGCTCGTTATGGCGGCGCGCGTCGCGGTGGTGGCGCGCGGCGTCCTCGTCGCGGCCGAGCAGCCCGGCGAGCACGCCGAGGTGATGTGAGGCCGAGCCGTACCCCGCCGCGCCGCGGCCGTTGACGATGTTGCGGTCGGCGTAGGGGAGCAGCAGCTCGTAGAGCTCGGCGGCGGGGCCGGGCTCGCCGAGGATGGCGAGCGCCTGGGTGAGCTCGGCGAGCGCCGCGAGCCGGTTCATGTCGTCCTTCATGTGCGCGACGGCGTACGCGATCTGCTCGCGCGCCTCGTCGCGGCGGCCCTCGAGCGCGAGCATCCACGCGTAGCCGGCGCGGTACGCGTACTCGGCGGGGCGGCCGGTCTCGCGGTCGATCACGTCGGCGGCGAGCGGGCCGACGTCGCCGGTCACCATCCCTGTGACGAAGCCCTGGATCTCGGCGTAGAGGCGCGCGTTGGGATCGTCGATCGCGCTGAATCCGGCGATCAGCCGGCGGGCGTCCTCGAAGCGGCCCTCGAGGATCGCCAGGCTCGAGCGCCACATCGGCCCCCACCACTCGTAGGCGGGCAGCCTGAGCCGCGCGGCGAGCCGCTGGTGCGCGGCGATCTCGTCGCGCGCGGCGTCGAGGTCGCCGCGCTCCATCAGGTCGAGCACGCGCCAGTTGCGGCCCTGCAGCTCGCGCTCGGCGTCAGGCGCCCGCGCGATCATCTCGTCGGCCGTCGCGAGCCGCTCGTCGAGGTACTGCGCGCTCCACAGCGCGGCGTGGCGGGCGTTGAGCGCGTCGATCCGCGCGTCGCCCTGGGCGAGCCGGACGGCCTCGTCGACGAGCGCCTTGCGCCGCTCGGGCGTGGACTCGTAGTACGTCTCGATCGCGAGCCGCGCGAGCAGGCGGGGGCGCAGGGGATGGTCGTCTCCGAGCTGGGCGAGCGCGCGCTCGATCATCGCCACCGCCTCGCGGTCGACGGCGATGATCGTGACGCCGAGTCCGCTGAAGCCGAGCGCCGCGCGCGCGAGCAGCTCCGGTCCGCCCTCGACCGCGGCGAACGCCTCGCGCGCTGCCGCCGTCTCGCCGGCGCGCAGCCGCGCGTCGCCGAGCGCGAGCAGCAGCTCCGCGCGGCGGCGGTCGTCCGGCGAGGCGTCGAGCGCGCGCTCGCACAGCGCTGCCGCGTCCTCGTAGGCGAACGCGCGCAGCGCCTCGCCCGCCGCCGCCAGCGCGGCGTCGGCGGCCGCGGCGACGTCGCCCGCGGCGGCCGCCTCGAGCCGGTGGTGCGCGAGCTCGGCGAGCCGGTCCGGCGGCAGCGCGTCGGCGAGCGCGCCGTGCGTGCGGACGCGGCGCGTGAGGCTCAGCTCGTCGTACAGCGTCTCGCGCACGAGCGCGTGGGCGAACGTGTACCGGCCCGGCTGCTCCTCGCGGATCATCTGCGCGCGGCTCGCCTCCTCCAGCGCGGCGAGCACGTCGACGCCCTCGAGGACCGCCTCCAGCAGCGCGACGTCGAACTCGCGCCCGGCCACCGACGCGTACGCGAGCACGCGGCCCGTGTCCGGCGCGAGGCGCGAGAGGCGCCGGCCGATCACGTCCTTGACCCCCTCCGGGATCGCCGCCGGGTCGCCGCCGTCGGCGACGTGGCGGAGGACCTCCTCGACGAAGAACGGGTTCCCGCCGGTCTCGCGGTGCAGCGCCGCGGCTTCCCCGCCCGCGAGCTCGGCGACCGCGGCCTCGTCGAGCCCGCGCAGCCCCACGCGCTCGATCAGCCCGTCGCGGCGCAGGTCGGCGAGCGCGCCGGCGAGCGGGTGGGTGCGCGAGATCTCGCTGTCGCGATAGGCGGCCGCGACCGCCGGCGCCGCCGGGCGCCGGAGCAGGTGCGCGAGCAGGCGCAGCGTGCCGGCGTCGGCCCAGTGGAGGTCGTCGAGCAGCAGCAGCGAGCCCTCCAGGCGCGCGCCGATCGCCTCGAACAGCCGCCAGCGGCCGCCCTCGCCGTCGGCCTCGGGCATCACCTCGCCGAGCGCCTCCACGAACGGCTGGTACGGCGTCAGCGACTCTTCGTAGCAGCGCCCGTAGCGGGCGCCGTCGGCGAGCTCGGCGAGCAGCCGCGTCTTGCCGATGCCGGGCTCGCCCGCGATCGCCACGAGCCGGCCGGGGGAGAGCAGCCGGCGGACGCGCGCGAGCTCCTCGTCACGGCCGACGAGCCTGCCGCGCGCGGCGAGCGCGCGGGGGAGGGGCGTGGCCGCCATGGGCGCCGGGTCGCCCTCCGCGCGGACCTCGGCGGCCCCCTTCGGGCCGGCCTCGCCGGCCTCCACCGCGCCGTCCGCGTCCTCGGCGCGGATCTCCTCGGTCAGCTCACGGGTGCGGCGCGACGGGACGACGCGCAGCTCGCGCCGCAGGCGGTCCTCCAGCCGGACGTATGCGGCGAGCGCCGCCGCGCGGTCGCCCGCGGCGGCGTGGAGCCGCATCAGCCGGCGGGCGGCGTCCTCCGACAGCGGGTCGGCACGCACCAGCTCGCGCGCCCAGCGCAGGGCGTCCTCGCCCTCCGCGCCGTCGGCGAGGCGGGCGAGCAGGCCGGCCACGAGCTCGCGATGCGCGTCGCGCGCGGCGATCGCCCAGTCCCCGTCGAGGCCCGGCAGCGCGTCGCCGGCGCACAGCGCCAGCGCCTCCTCGGCGCGCCCTTCCGCCGCGAGCGCGCGGACCGCCAGCGCGTCGACCCACGGCTCCCCGGCCAGCCTGACCGCCTCGCGATCGGCGACCACCGCGTCGCCGGCGTCGCGCCGCAGCTCGTGCAGCGCCGTGCGCAGGCTCGCGCGCGCGCTGGTCTCGAGCACGTCGGGCCAGAAGCGGCTCGCGAGGCCGAGCCGCGGGTGCATCCCTGGGTGCAGCGCGAGCCACGCGAGCAGCTCGCGCGCGGGGCGGCTCGCGGGCGCGACGCGGCCGCGGCCGGTCTCGACCGTGACCTCGCCGAGCAGCCGCACGCGCAGCATCGGCGAAGCCTACGGCGCGTTGACGCGCGGATCACGCTCGGCTGACGGGGGCCGAGGATCGTCGTCGCCATGTCAGCCACCGTCACCCCGCTCGACGTCGAGTCCCTGATCGCGGACTCGTCGCACGACCACCTCATCTCGCTGCTCGCCGACGACGTCACGTGGATCGAGGTCGATCAGCGCTCGCAGCCGCACGCGCCGGCGATCTACCGCGGCCGCGCCGCCGTGGTCGCGATGCTCGAAGACGTGCATGCGCGCGGCATCACCAGCCAGGTCGTCGACGGCCTGAGCGCCGGCGACCGCGCCGCCGTCGCCGTCATGTGCACCTACCCGGGCGACGCCGGAGCCGTCCGCAGCAACGCGCTGCTGCATGTGCGCGACGGCAAGATCGTCCGCTGGGACGGCGTCCAGGCATGGGACGAGTAAGACCCTGTGCGAGAGAATCGCCCCTTGGGCGATTCTCTCAGCGACGCGAGCCCGCAGGGCGAGTCGTCGCCGACCTGCGCCTGCTCGCCGGCGCCGTCGCGCTGTCGGCCGCCGGCGACCTGATCCTCGTCGTCGTGCTCGCGCTGCGCGTGCACGACGAGACCGGGTCGGGCTTCGCCGTCGCCGCGCTGTTCGCGGCGCTGATGGGGCCGATGGCGCTGCTCGCCTCCCCCGCGGGCCGGCTCGTCGACCGCTTCGAGACGCGGCGGACGCTCGCGCTCGTGTCGGTCGCGCAGGCGGTGGTCGCCACCGGGCTGGTGTTCGCGACCGGGCTCGCGGCGATCCTCCCGCTCGCCGCGCTGCTCGGCGCGGGCGCCGCCGTCGCCGGGCCGGCCGAGGCGTCGCTCGTCCCGGTCGTGGCGCGCGACTTGAAGAAGGCCAACGGCTGGGTCGAGAGCGCCCGCTACGCCGGCTACACCGCCGGCCCGCTGATCGCGGGCGCGCTGACCGCCGCGGGCGGGACGCGCATGGCGCTGGCCGTCAACGCGGCGAGCTTCGCCGCCGTCGCGCTCGGCGCGGCGCTGCTGCGCGCGCGGCGTGAGCCGGTGGCGTCGAGCGCGCGGGCCGAGCACGCCTTCTCGCTGCTCCTCGCCGACCCGGTCGTGCGCACTGCCGTGCTCGCCGCGGTCGCCGGGCTGCTCTTCGTCTCCGCCTCGATGACCGCCGAGGTCTTCTACGTGCGCGACGTCGTGGGCGCCGGCGGCGCGGGCTACGCGCTCGTGTTCGCCTCATGGACCGCGGGCATGGTCGCCGGCGCGCTCGCCGTCGCGCCGAAGGTGAAGGCGATCGCGGCCGGCGCGATGCTCGCGCTGGCGCTGCAGGGCGCCGGGATGGCGGCCGCGGCGTGCTGGGCCGTGCTCGCGTGGGTGATGGCCGGCTACGCCGTCGGCGGCGTCGGCCACGGCGTCAAGAACGTGCTGATGCGGACGCTGATCCAGGAGCGCGTCGCGCCGGACGCGCATGGCCGCGCGTTCGCCGCCTACGGCGCGGCGCGCAACACGGCGGAGCTCGGCGCGCTCGGGCTCGGCGGCGTGCTCGTCGCGGCGCTCGGCGCGCAGCCGGCGCTGCTGATCGCCGGCCTCGGGCCCGTGTTCGCCGGCCTCGCGGCGCTCGCCTACAGGCCGAGCAGCGCCGTCGCGTTGTCGCGCAGGATCGCTCCGGCGACGTCGTCGGCGAGCCCGAGCGCGGCGAACTCGGCGACGCACGCCTCCGGGTCGAACATCGGGTAGTCGGTGCCGAACAGGAACTGACCGCGCAGGCGGCGCGGCATCTCGCGCCGCACCTCCTCCGGCAGGTAGCGGTACTTCCAGCCGGAGATGTCGAGGTAGACGTTGGACTTGTGCAGCGCCATCGCGACGGCCTCGAGATGCCACGGCCAGCCGACGTGCGCGAGCACGACCGGCATGTGCGGGTGGCGGGCGGCGATGCGGTCGAGCAGGATCGGACGCGCGAGGTCGATCCGCAGGCCCTGGCCGCCCGGCTCGCCGGCGCCGAGGCCGCTCGTGCCGGCGTGCGTGAGCAGGATCAGGCCGAGCTCGGCGGCGGCGTCGAAGAAGGGGAGGAAGCGGTCGTCGCCCGGGTCGAACGCCTGCATCGTCGGGTGCAGCTTCAGTCCTTTGAGACCGAGCTCCGGGAAGCGCGCGAGCCGCTCGAGCGCGTCCTCGCGGTTCGGGTCGACCGAGCCGAAGCCGACGAAGCGCTCGCCGCACAGCGTGGCCAGCTCGGCGTTGTCGATCTCCTTCCCGCCCGCATCCCACCCGAGCAGCACGCCGCGAAGGTCGAGCCGCTCGTAGAGCGCGTGCAGGTCCTCGATCGAGCGCGGCTCGGGCCGCGTGCCGAAGTAGCGCTCGACGGAGTCGAGGTAGTGCCCGACGCAGCCGCAGACCCAGTCGCCGGTCGGCAGGTGGACGTGCATGTCGACCGCGTGCATCCGGCGCCACGATACGCGTCCGTGCGCGCTCGGGGCGCTCAAGCCTTGGGCCCGGATGCCGTTCACAGGGTGAGATGCGTCGCGCGCTGCTGCTCTCCCTGTTCCTGCTCGTCCTGGGCGCCGTCCCGGCGTACGCCCATGACGACGCGGTCGGCGATCACGACGACACCGTGCAGGAGCTCGGCGGCGTCGACATCGTGGGCTCGGTCGGCCAGGCGCGGCTGAGCCAGTTCGACGTCGGGGTCGCCGCCGTCGGCCTGCCGACGGCGTGGTGCGGCACCGAGCGGACGGACGACGACATGCTCGACGCGACGTTCGACAAGACGCTGCCGCAGTTCAAGGTCGTCTACGCGTACCCGTCCGACCGTGCTGACCGCTTCGCGCAGTGGAAGGACGCGCTGCAGGCGAACGTGTCGCTGATCGACCAGTTCGTCTCCTCCCAGCCGGGCTCGACGCGCGCGCCGCGCTTCGACCTCGGCACCTCGTGCGGGCCGCAGTACCTCGACATCCAGACGATCGCGCTTCCGAGCCCGCGCGCGACGTACGTGCAGAACATGAGCGCGGTCGAGACCGACGTGCTCGCGCGCGTCAATCCCAACCCCGGCGGGCGGCGCAACTACGTGATCATCGCCGACACGCTCGCCTCCGGCGGGGCCAACGGCGTCGGCGAGCTGTACGAGGGCTCGAACTCCTCCGAGCGCCCCGATCTCACCAACGTCCACAACCTCGGCGGCCTCACGTCGGTGCTGTGGGTGCCCGACGCCGCGGCGCCCGGCGCGGACCCGAACGGCTGGTGGCCCGAGGGCGTCCTGCACGAGATGACGCACAACATGGGCGGCGTGCAGTGGTCGGCTCCGCACTCCAGCCAGCCGGCCGGGGGACGCAACTACACGTACAGCCACTGCTGGGACGGGCGCGACGTCATGTGCTACCAGGACGGGCCCTCGATGGGGCACGCCTACAGCGCGACGGTCTGCGCCGCGATCGCCGGCGTGATGCCGCAGACCTACGACTGCGGGCAGGACGACTACTTCAACCCGGCGCCACCGCCGAGCAGCTACCTGGCGAGCCACTGGAACGTCTACAGCAACGTCTTCCTGGCCGACTGCGGGACGCTGCCCGCCGGCACCTGCCTCGCGTCCGGCCCGACCGACCCGCCCGCGATCTCCGTCGTGCCCACGGTCACCGGGACTCCCGCCACGGGCGAGCTGCTGACCGGCTCCAAGGGCGTGTGGGACCCGATCGGCGTGTCGTACGCGTACCAGTGGCAGCGCGACGGCGTGAACATCGTCGGGGCGACGTCGAGCACGTACCGCGTGACGACCGCCGACCGCGCCGCGATGCTCCGCCTGCGCGTGACGGCGACGAACCCGTTCGGCTCGGCGGTCAGCTACGCGTTCGGGGTCGGTCCCGTCGCGCTGCGGCCGCCGGTGAACACCGGCGCTCCCGCGGTCGCGGGCACGGCGGCCTCGGGCTCCGTGCTGTCGGCCTCGGTGGGCGCGTGGAGCCCGGCCGGGACGAGTTACGGCTACCAGTGGCAGCGCGACTACGGTGCCGGCTTCGTCGACGCGCCGGGCGCGACGGCGGCGTACTACAGGCTGACGGTCGCCGACAAGGACGCGCTGCTGCGCGTCCGCGTGACGGCGCGCAACGCGGACGGGACGACGGCGGCGGACTCCGCGGCCGTGGGTCCGGTCGCGGTGCCGACGCCGGTCAACACCCACCTGCCGGCGATCCTCGGCGCCGCCAAGACCGGCGTGACGCTGACGGCGACGACCGGTTCGTGGGACCCGGGCGCGGCCGGCTACGCGATCCAGTGGGAGCGCGACACGGGCAGCGGCTTCGCCGACATCGCGGGCGCCCGCACGACCACGTTCCGGCTCGGTGTCGTCGATCGCGGCGCGCGGATCCGGCTGCGCGTGACCGCGATCAGCGGCAGCGTGGCGGTCGTCGCGTACTCCGCCGTGCTCGGCCCGATCGCGGCGCAGCCGCCGCTGAACACGGCGCTGCCCCGCGTCGCGGGCTCGGCGCTGGTCGGCGCGACGCTGACGGGCACGACCGGGACCTGGAGCCCGGCGGGCACGAGCTACGCGTTCCAGTGGCGGCGCGACACCGGCTCGGGGTATGCGGATGTTCCGGGAGCCACGCGCAGCGTCTACAAGCTCCTCGCGGCCGACAAGGACGCCATGCTCCAGCTGCGCGTCGTGGCGGCCAACGCCGACGGCACGCTCGCCGCGACCTCGCTCCCCTTCGGCCCGGTCCGGGCCCCGGCGGCATCGGCGACGCTCAGCGCGGGCGCATCCTCGGCGGTCCGCAGCCCGAGCGGGACCGTGATGGCCCGGGCGTCGGTCAGCGGAGGCGCGGCGACGTCGGCGTCGGCTTCGTCGGCTTCGTCGGCACGGCGGCTCACCGTCACCGTGCGGCGGCGCGCGCACGGGCGGCTGAAGGTGATGGCGTGCGGCGACACCTGCACCCCGCTCCGAGCCCTCGGGAAGCACCCCGCGAAGCTCCACGTCACCACGACCACCGGCCGAATCCGAATCGTCCTCGCCCGCTGACGCGGGCGCGCGTCTCCGCGGCGCCCTCGCCCCGCGACGCGCGCGTCTTCGCCGCCGCCCGGCGGCATCGGCGAACTGCGCGGGTGAGGGCGGCGAGTGGCCGATCGCGCGGCGTGCCCCGGCGCGCGACTTCGCCGCGCGCCTCGCTCCCCGCCGCCTTCGCCGCGCCCCGGTGACATCGGCGAACCGCGCGGGGGGTGACCTACGTTTCTCAACTCCTGCTTGAGGTTCGTAGGGCACCCCCTCGATGACCGGTGTTGACGTTCGCAGGCCATCTGGCATACTGATATTTCACATGCCAGTTCCGGAACGTGAAGGCACGCTCGACAGGGACCTCCTGCGCGATCGTGCGTACGTCGCGCTTCGCGACGCGATCGTCGACGGGACGCTCGCTCCCGGCGAGCGGCTGCGGGACGCCGAGCTGACGCGCTGGCTCGGGCTCTCGCGCACGCCGGTCCGCGAGGCGCTCGCGCGGCTCGAGCAGGACGGGCTCGTCGAGACCGCGCCGCAGCGGTTCACGCGCGTGACGCCCCTCGACCGCCGCGCCGCGCGCGACGCGTTCCCGCTGGTCGCCGCCCTGCACGCGCTGGCCGCCGAGCTCGCGGTGCCGCGCCTGACGGCCTCCGACTACGCCGACATGTTCGAGGCCAACGAGCGCTTCGCCGCCGCCCTGCGGGCCGGCGTGGTCGCCGCAGGCGAACCGCCTGTGGCGGCTCCGCGGCCGGGCGGCGCGGGCGCCTCCGGCGACGGCGACACGCCGGCGGCGCCTCCGAGGCCGGGCGGCGCGGGCGCCTCCGGCGACGGCGACACGCCGGCGGCGCCTCCGAGGCTGGGCGGTGCGGCCGCCGCCGGCGACGCGCCCGCGGCGGCTTCGCGCGACGGGCTGGTCGAGGCCGCGCTCAAGGCGGATGACGACTTCCACGCCGTGTTCGTCAGGGCGTCCGCGAACGCGGAGCTGCCGAAGGCGCTGGACCGGCTGATGCCCGGGGTGCGGCGGCTGGAGCGGCTGCGGTTCGGGTCGCTCTCCGGCCGCGCGTCGGTGCGCCAGCACGCCGAGATCGTCCGGCTGGCCGCGGCTGGCGATGCGTCCGCCACCGCTGCGCGCGTGCGCGAGAACTGGCTCTCGCTCGGCGCGCTGATCGACCGCACGTTCAACGACGACGAGGACCCGAGATGACCGCGATCGCGAAGACCGAGATCCATGACGAGGCCACGCTGGCCGCCGCGCGGGCGCTGATCGACGCGACCGATCCCGCGGGCATGCAGCGCGAGGTGCTCGCCGCGGTCGGGCGCAACGAGCAGTGGCGCGGCCGGGAGTGCATCAACCTGCTCGCGCCCGAGGCGCTCGTCAGCCCGACGGTGCAGGCGCTGCTGAGCGCCGAGGTCGGCCAGCGCGCCGCCGAGGGGCACATCGGGCCGGTCAATCGCTGGTTCGCCGGCACGCGCCACATCGACGAGATCGAGGCGCTGTGCGTCGAGCTCCTCAAGCGCCTGTTCAAGAGCGGGTACGCCGAGCACCGGCTGGTAG
Source organism: uncultured Solirubrobacteraceae bacterium (assembly GCA_963736505.1). Lineage (GTDB taxonomy): Bacteria > Actinomycetota > Thermoleophilia > Solirubrobacterales > Solirubrobacteraceae > Solirubrobacter. Next base: position 442,720 of record CAVTOZ010000005.1, on the reverse strand, counting down.
CGAGCATGATCGGCAACATGGCCGTGTACGCCGCGCTGACCGAGCCCGGCGACACCGTGATGACGATCCCGCAGCCGGTCGGCGGGCACAGCTCCAACCGGGTCGACGGCCCCGCCGGGATCCGCGGCCTGAACATCCTCGACGTCCCGTTCGACCCGTACGAGCTCGAGGTCGACCTCGACGCGTTCGCGACGCAGGCCCGTGCAACCTGCCCGAAGATCGTGGCGCTCGGCGCGAGCATGACGCTCTTCCCGCTCCCCGTGCGCGAGATCGCCGCGATCGCCCAGGAGTGGGGCGGCAAGGTCTTCTTCGACGGCGCGCACCAGCTCGGGCTGATCGCCGGCGGCCAGTTCCAGGACCCGCTCCAAGAGGGCGCCGCCGTGCTCACCGGCTCCGGCGGCAAGACGTTCTCCGGCCCGCAGACGGGCGTGATGGTGTGGAACGACCCGAGCCTCACCAAGCCGCTCGGCGACGCCGTCTTCCCCGCGCTCGCGGCGACCCACCAGGTCAACCGCGTCGCCGCGCTTGCCGCCGCGGCCGCCGAGCTGCTCGAGTTCGGCCCGGCCTACATGGCCGCGATCGTGGACAACGCCCAACGGCTCGCGGACGCGCTCCACACCCGCGGCATCCCGGTCCTCGGCGCGCACAAGGGCTACACGCGCACGCACCAGGTGATCGCCGACGTCCGCGGCTTCGGCGGCGGCCTCGAGGTCGCCCACCGGCTCGCCCGCGCGAACATCATCACCAACAAGAACCTGCTCCCCGACGACGCGCCCACCGACTGGGACCGCCCGAGCGGCCTGCGCATCGGCACCACCGAGGTCACCCGCCTCGGCATGGGCGCGAGCGAGATGGACGCGATCGCCGGCCTCTTCGCCCGCGTGCTCGTCGAAGGCGAGGCGCCCGAGGCGATCAAGGCCGAGGCGACCGAGCTCCGCGCGGGCTTCCAGACCGCCGGCTACTGCTTCACGGCGTAGGCTCCAAGCGTGGCGCTCGCCGCCGACGAAGCCATCGACCTGCAGACGCTCGACCGCGTCCAGAAGCGCGTGCTGTGGCTCGCGACGAGCGTGGTGCATCACGCCAACCGCGTCCGCGAGAACCGCAGCGGCGTGAAGGTCGGCGGCCACCAGGCCTCCAGCGCCTCGATGGTGAGCCTGATGACGGCGCTGTACTTCGCCCACCTCGAGGCGCCCGACCGCGTGTCCGTCAAGCCGCACGCGAGCCCGGTCCTGCACGCGATCAACCACCTGCTCGGGCGGCTCGAAGCGAAGTACCTGACCACGCTGCGCGAGTACGGCGGCCTGCAGTCCTACCCGAGCCGCACGAAGGACCCCGACCCGGTCGACTACTCCACGGGCAGCGTCGGCCTCGGCGCCACCGCGCCGATCTGGGGCGCGCTCGCGCACCGCTACGTCGCCGGCCACTTCGACGTGCCGGTGGGAGGGCGCCAGATCGCGCTGATCGGCGACGCCGAGCTCGACGAGGGCGCGTGCTGGGAGGCGATCGCCGACCCGATGGTGAGCAAGCTCGGAGAGGTGATGTGGGTCGTCGACCTCAACCGCCAGTCGCTCGACCGCGTCGTCCCCGACATCGCCGCCGGCCGGCTGGCGAGCATGTTCGAGGCCGCCGGCTGGCACACCGTGATGGTCAAGTACGGCCCGCGCCTGAAGAACCGCCCGGCGCTCAGACAGCGCATCGACGCGATGCCCAACGAGGAGTACCAGCGTCTCCTCAGGGCCGATGCGCAAGAGCTGCGGCAACGCATCGAAGTCGACGTGAGCGACCTCGACGACGCCGACCTGCTCGCCACCTTCCGCGACCTCGGCGGCCACGACCTCGCGACGTTGATCGACGGCTACCGCCAGGCCGACGAGGTGCGCGACCGGCCGTCCGTCGTGTTCGCCTACACGATCAAAGGCCGCTGGCTGCCGACCGAAGGTCACCCCGCGAACCACTCCGCGCTGCTCACGAACGAGCAGTACCGCGAGCTCGCGCGCGAGCTTCACGAGGATCCCGAAGACCCCTGGGCGCCGCTCGAGCCCGACTCGCCCGAGGCCGAGCTGTGCGCGCGCGCCGGCGCCCGGCTGGAGCGCCAGAAGCCGGCGATCGGCGCGCCGCCGGCCATCCCGCCCGACCTCGGCCGCGAGCACGCCGGCCGCGCCTCCACGCAGCAGGCCTTCGGCCGCTTCTTCGTCGACCTCGCGCGCGAGGCGCCCGACGTCGCCGAGCACGTCGTCACCGTCTCGCCCGACGTCGGGACGAGCACGAACCTCGGCGGCTGGATCAACAAGGCCGGCATCTGGAGCATCGGCGACAGGATCGACTGGTTCGCCGACGACACCGACACGCTGATCCGCTGGCGCGAGTCCGACCACGGCCGCCACGTCGAGCTCGGCATCGCCGAGGTCAACCTCGTCGGCCTGCTCGGCGAGCTCGGCGCGACCTGGAGCCGCGACGGCCGCCCGCTGCTGCCCGTCGGCACGATCTACGACCCGTTCGTAGCCCGCGCGCTGGAGCCGTGGTCGTTCGGCATCTACGCCGGCGGACAGTCGATCCTCGTCGGCACGCCGAGCGGCGTCACGCTCGGCTCCGAGGGCGGCGCGCACCAGTCCGTGATCACGCCGAGCATCGGCATCGAGCAGCCCGGCTGCGTCGCGTACGAGCCCGCGTTCGGCCAGGACTTCGAGTGGTGCTTCCTGCACGCGCTCGCGCAGCTCGGAAGGCCGGGCGGGACGTCGGCGTACTTCCGCCTCTCCACGCGCCCGATCGACCAGTCGCTCCACACAGGCACGCGCGAGCAGGCGATCGCGGGCGGCTACAAGCTCCAGCCCCAGCCCGACCCGGACATCAGCATCGCGGTGATGGGCGCGCTCGTGCCGGAGGCGGTCCAGGCCGCGCGCACGCTGCGCGACGAGGCGAACGCGAAGGTCGAGGTCGTCTGCGTCACGAGCGCCGACCTGCTGTTCCGCTCCTTCCAGGCCCGCGCCGGACTCGGGGACGGCGATCCCGGCACCCTCGCCGGCCTCTTCACGCCCGGCACGCCGATCGTCAGCCTGCTCGACGGCCACCCGCACACGCTCGCCTTCCTCGGGTCGCCGATCGTCTGCCTGGGGGTGCAGCGCTTCGGCCAGGCCGGCGACATCGCCGAGCTCTACGAGCACCACCAGATCGACGCCGAGTCGGTCGTCGGCGCCGCCCTGGACCTGCTCGGCTAGGCGAGCGAGAGCTCCACGTCGAGCAGCGCGCCGTCGTAGCCGACGGTGCGGAAGCCGAGCGTGCGGAGCATCTTGCGCGCCGGGCGGTTGTCCCAGAACGTCGTCCCAGTGATCAGGCCGAAGCCGTTGACGCGGGCGCGCTGGATCGCCTGCAGCGCGAGCCGCGTGCCGAGGCGGCGGCCCTGCCACTCGTCGAGCACCGCGACGGCGAGGTCGGCGACGCCCTCGCGGCCCTTCCACGCGTTGTAGCGGGCGACGGCGACGATGCTGCCGTCGGCCTCGTCGACCGCGACGAGCGCCTCGTGGGCGACGTGGTCGATGTCGGTGAGGAACGTGAGCTCGCGCTCCGACAGCACCGGCTTGGGGCCGAGGAAGCGGCGCCGGCGCGACTCCTCGCTCAGCCGCGCGAACGCGGTCGCAAGCGCGTCGCGGTCGTCAGGGCGCAGCACGCGGACGGTGTACTGGGGGATGAAGGCGCGCGGCATCTCATGGCTCAGGGACGCCGTTCGCCCGCGGATGTTCCCGCCTACGCACCGAGGAAGCGCGCAAGCTGCTCGACCACGAACTCGTGGTCATCCAGCTGCGGCAGGCCCGACACCGCGACCGTGCCGATCACGCCGGTGCCGCGCAGCGTCAGCGGGAACGCGCCGCCGTGCGCCGCGTACAGGTCCCGGTCCAGGCGGCTCTGCTCCTCGAAGGTCTTCCCGTCCTGGCGCGACTTCTCGCCCACGTGGTAGGAGGCGAGGCCGTAGCGGTCGACGACGCGCGCCTTGCGCATCAGCCAGGCGTCGTTGTCGGGGCCGGTGCCGGAGAGGGCGGCGTGGAACAGCACCTGGCCGTTGCGGCGGATCTCGATCGCGATCGGCAGGCCTTGGGCCACGGCTTCGGCGCGCATCACGGAGCCGAGCTCCCAGGCGGTGAGGTTGTCGAAGGCGTCGAACTGCAGGCGGGCTTCCTGCTCGGCGAGCTCGGCGAGGGTCGGCATGCCAGCATTGTGGCGATGAGGCGGTGGCTGACGCTCGACGGCGCGGTGAACGTGCGGGACGTGGGCGGCCTGCCGCTCGCCGGCGGCGGGACGACGCGCGAGCGCGTGATCGTGCGCGCCGACAACCTGCAGGGTCTCAGCGCGCGCGACGTCGGCACGCTCGAGGCGCACGGCGTCAGCCTCGTCGTCGACCTGCGCACGCGCGCGGAGATCGAGCTCGAGGGACCCGGGCCGCTGGTCGGCCGCATCGAGCACCGCCATCGCTCGCTGCATCCCGAGCGCGGGAACCGGACCGACGTCAGCGCCGTGTTCCCGCAGGAGAGCTCGATGGTGCGGCTGTACCTGCGCTACCTGCACGACCGGCCCGACTCGATCGTGTCGGCGCTGGAGGACGTCGCCCACGGCGACGGCGCCGCGATCGTGCACTGCGCGGCCGGCAAGGACCGCACCGGCATGGTCGTCGCACTGGCGCTCTCGGCCGCGGGCGTCGAGCGCGAGGCGATCGTCGCCGACTACGCGGCGACCGGCGAGCGGCTCGAAGCCGTGCTCGCCCGGCTGCGCTCGTCGCCGACCTACGCGGACGACCTCGACGACATGCCCGCCGACGTGCACGTGCCGAGGCCGGAGACGATGCGCCGCGTGCTCGAGGTGCTCGACGAGCGCCACGGCGGCCCCGAGGGCTGGCTGCAGGAGCACGGCTTCTCCGGCGACGCGCTCAGACGACGCCTCGCTCGCGCGCCGCGTCAGCCGTGAGCTGAAGCGTCGCGAGCGTGTCGTGCTTCGGGCGCCAGCGCAGGCCGCGGCGCGCCTTGGCCGTGTCCATCACGACCGGGACGCGGCCCGCGTTGACCCACTGCGCCAGCGACGGCATCAGCGGCAGCTCGGTGCCGAGCGCGGCGAGGTCGACGAGCTGCGACGGCACGCCGATCGCGTGCCAGCCGAGCGAGCGCGCGAGGTCGCCGAGCGTCATCGTGCCGTCGCCGGCGAGGTTGTACGCGCCGGGCTCGCCTACGCCGCGGGTGGCGGCGACCAGCGCGCTCGCGACGTCGTCGTGGTGGACGAGCTGGAACGGGATGTGCGGGTCCGGGAGCACGGGCGGGATCGCCCGCCGCAGCGGCCCGGGGACGCGGGCGCGCGGCAGCTGGCGCATCAGCATCAGCGCGTCGGGGCCGGCGACGATGCACGGCCGCAGGACGTAGGCCTCGACGCCCGAGCCGGCCAGCGCCTCCTCCAGCGCCAGCTCCAGCTCGGCCTTCTGGGCGGAGTAGTAGAAGCCGTCGCTGCCGCGCGGCGCGACGTCCTCGGTCAGCGGCTGCGGGTTGTCGGCGTGGAAGCCGTAGGCGGCGACCGACGACGTGTAGACGAGTCGCTTGCAGCGGCGCGCCGCGGCGAACACGTTGCGCGAGCCTTCGAGGTTGATCCGGCGCGTCTCGTCGCGGCCGCCCATGATGATGAACGCGAGGTGGACGAGTACGTCGGCCTCGGCGGCGAGCGCGTCGACGGCGTCGCGGTCGAGCACGTCGCCCATGCGGTACTCGGTCTTGCGCAGGCCCAGGCCGGCCGGGTCGAACGGGCGCCGCGCCATGCCGAGGACGCGGCCCACGTCTCGATGGCGGTCGAGCGCGCGCAGATACGCCCGCCCGATCTCGCCCGTCGGGCCCGTGACCGCGACCGTCAGCTTGGGTTCAGAGCTCATCCTCGTCGTCGAGGACGATACGCGCCGCCTCGCCCTGACCTTCGACGTGCGGCATCACGGGCCTGACCTCGCGGCCGCTCGCCCACTCCAGGAGCGCGTCGGCGCTGTCGAAGCGCGCGAGCCGCTCGAGGGTCTTGATCGTCGGGAAGACGAGCAGCAGCTCGCCCGCCTCGCCGCCGTCGAGCGCGCGGGCCGGCTCGAACCAGCGCGCGTCGACCGTCTCCTGCCCGTCCGGCACCGCCTCCTGACCTGCGGGCGCGCGCGCCAGGAAGAACCAGGTGTCGAAGCGGATGCTGACCTCGGGCGGCGTGATCCAGCGCGCGAACGGGACGAGCGAGGCGGGGTCGGCGATGACGAGGCCGGCCTCCTCGGAGAGCTCGCGGACCGCCGCCGCGCGGTGGCCGTCGGCGTCGGACTTGTCGACGGACCCGCCCGGGAAGACCCAGGCGCCGCCCATGAAGCGCGCCTTGTGCGTGCGCTGCACGAGCAACAGCTCGAGGCGCTCGGCGCCGCCGCGTAGGACGATCACCGTGGCCGCCTGGCGCGGCTCGGTGGGCTCGCCCTCGTTGAGGATCGTGCCGGGCTCTGGACCGTAGGCCATCAGGGGAGCCTAATATGCGCGCGCATGACCACGGAGACGGAGCAGCGTTGGATCTGCGAATCGTGCGGGTTCATCTACGACCCCGCGGAGGGCGACCCGGACGGCGGCATCCCGCCGAACACGCCGTTCGAGGACATCCCCGCCGACTGGTTCTGCCCCGTATGCGGCGCGCGCAAGGCGGACTTCTCGCCGTACACGGACTAATGTGCGCTGAGTGACCGCGCTCCGCGCCCGGACGCTGCGTCTCCCGCTGGAGGCGCTCGTCTTCGCGGTCGGCGTCAGCTCGCTCGGCGCGGAGATCGCCGCGGCGCGGCTGATGGCGCCGTTCTTCGGCGCGTCGACGGTCATCTGGGCGAACACGATCGCGGTCGTGCTGGTCGCGCTCTCGGTCGGCTACCGCGTCGGCGGACGGCTCGCCGACCGGCGCCCGCGCGTGGAGGCGCTGGCGGGCCTGGTGCTGCTCGCGAGCGTGCTGCTGGCGATCGTGCCGCTCGTCGCGCACCCGTTCCTGTCGTTGAGTGTGGAGGCGTTCGACACGTTGTCAGCGGGCGCGTTCCTGTCGTCGCTGTTCGGCGTGCTCGTGCTCGTCGCGGTCCCGGTGCTGCTGCTCGGCGCGGTCTCGCCGTGGGCGACGCGGCTGCGGATCGTCGACGTCGCTCGCGCGGGTGAGGTCGCCGGCCGGTTGTACGCGATCTCGACCGCCGGGTCGCTCGCGGGCACGTTCCTCGCCGCGCTGGTGCTGATCCCGCACGTCGGCACGCAGCGGACGTTCCTGATCCTCGCCGCGATCCCGGCGGTGGTCGCCGCGCTGGCGCTGAGCGCGCGCTGGCTGGTCGTTCCCGCGGTGCTGCTGGCCGCGCTGGCGCTGCCGGTCGGCACCGTCAAGCCGGCCGAGACGGGGAAGGTGCTGTACGAGACCGAGACGCCGTACCAGTACGCGCGCGTCGTGCAGATGCCCGACGGCTCGCGCCGGCTGGAGCTCAACGAGGGCCAGGCGATCCACTCGCTGTGGAAGCCGGGCACGGTGCTGACCGGCGCCTACTGGGACGGCTACCTCGTGCTCCCGTTCACCGTCGGCCCGCGCCCGCCGGGGCGGATCGCGATCCTCGGGACGGCGGGCGGGACGGTCGCGCGGGCCTATGCTCGGTACTTCCCTCAAACACAGATCGAAGCTGTCGACATCGACGGCAGGCTGTTCGACATCGGCCGCCGCTGGTTCGGGTTGGAGCCGCGGCCGCAGCTGCGCACGATCGCCGAGGACGCGCGGCCGTTCCTGCGCCGCACGAGCGAGCGCTACGACTCGATCTTCGTCGACGCCTACCGGCAGCCGTACATCCCGTTCTACCTGGCCACGAAGGAGTTCTTCCAGATCGCGCGCGAGCGGCTGAAGCCCGGCGGGTCGGTGATCGTCAACGTCGGCCATCCGCGCGGGTCCGACACGCTCGAGAAGGCGCTGACGGCGACGCTCCGGACGGTCTTCGCCCACGTCGCGCGCGACCCGATCGTGTCGTCGAACACGATGCTGATCGCGTCGGACGCGCGCGTGTCGCGCGACGCGATGACGACCGCGCCGCTGCCGCGCGACCTGCGCGTGCTGGCCGGCGAGCAGAGCGTCGAGCCGCCGCTGGCCGGCGGCGAGGTGTTCACCGACGACCGCGCGCCGGTCGAGTGGCTGATCGACACCTCGATCGTGCGCTACGCGGCGGGGGAGGCGAGCGGATGAGCGACGCGTCGATCGAGCGCGCGGGCCCCGCGCCCCGCTGGTCGCACGTCGACCTCGTCGTGTTCACCGCGGGGATCGCCACGCTGGCCGCCGAGATCGCCGCGCAGCGGCTGATCGCGCCCGCGTTCGGCGCCTCGACGGTGGTGTGGGCGAACACGATCGCCGTCGTGCTGCTCGCGCTCGCGCTCGGGTACTGGGCCGGCGGCCGGCTGGCGGACCGGCATCCGCACGCGCGCGGGCTCGCGCTCGTGGCGCTGGGCGGGGCCGCGCTCGTGGCGCTGATCCCGCTGGCGGCGATCCCGCTGCTGGGCCTGACCGAGGACCGGCTCGGCGAGTTCGGCGGCTCACTGCTCGTGCTGCTCGTGCTGGTCGGCCCGCCGGTGCTCGTGCTCGGCGCGATCTCGCCGTGGGCGATCCGGCTGCGCGTGCGCACGGTCGAGGGCGCCGGCGACGTGACCGGGCGGCTGTACGCGCTCTCGACCGCCGGCGGGCTCGTCGGCACGTTCGCGTCGGCGCTGCTGCTGATCCCGCTCGTCGGGACCCGTTGGACGTTCCTGATCGCCGCCGGGCTGCTGGCGCTGGCGGCCGCGCCCGGGGTGCGCCGCAGATGATCCAGTGCTGCCTGAACGGCAACCGCGGGCCGGACGAGCACCCGGCGCTGCCCGTCACGCCCGAGGCGCTCGGCGCGGCCGCCCGTGCCGCCGTCGCCGCCGGCGCCGGCTCGCTGCACGCGCATCCGCGCGACGCGAGCGGCGCCGAGACGCTCGAGCCGGCCGACATCGCCGCGGCCGTGCACGCGATCCGCGTCGCGACGCCGCGCACCGAGCTCTCGCTGTCGACCGGGTTGTGGATCGCGGGCGACGACGTCGACGCGCGCCTGCGCCTGATCTCCGGCTGGACGGAGCGCCCGGACCTCTGCTCGGTCAACTTCTCCGAGCCCGGCTGGGAGGAGCTGATCGCGCTGCTCGTCGAGCGCGGGATCGAGGTCGAGGCGGGGCTGTGGCGCGTCGAGGACGCCGAGGCGCTGGTGGCGAGCGGGCTCGTCGAGTCCTGGGGCGCCGGCTCGCGCGGGCGCGGGCGCCGGCACCTGCCCGTGCGGCGGGTGCTGGTCGAGCCGCACGAACCGGACGACGCCGAGGCGGTCGCGACGGCCGCGGCGATCGACACGGTGCTGGACCGCGCCGCGATCCCCACCCCGCGGCTGCATCACGGCTATGGCATCGCGACGTACGCGGTCATCGACGCGGCTCGTGCGCGCGGGCGCGACGTCCGGATCGGGTTCGAGGACGTGTTGACGTTCCGGGACGGGTCGGTGGCGCCGGACAACGCGTCCTTGGTCGCCGCGTTGAGCTAGCCAACGTCAACTGCGCGGGTGAGGGAGGCGAGGTTCCCAGAACCGCTCACCGGGCTCGGCTCGGCGATCACAATCGACCGTGTCCGCGCTTCGAACAAAGGGGGTGGCCTGACTTCCTTCACCTATATGAAAGAAAGTCAGGCCACCCCCTCGAAAGGCGTGATCGTTTCCGCCTCGCGACCCGCGAGGCAATCTGACCCGCCCCCTTACCCCAGCGCAGTTGACGTTCGTCCCGGCGCTACGCAGCCCGCGCGAGCCCGTCGAACACGTGCGCCGCCGCCACGGGAACCCCAGCCCCCGGCCGGAACCCGCACTTCAGCGCCGCGCGCCCCAGCACCGCCGCGGCGTCGCGCAGCTCCGACCGCGTGTGCGACGCCATCACCGCCAGCCTGATCCGCGACGTGCCCTCGGGCACGAGCGGCGGCCGGATCGCCTCGGCGAACACGCCGTGCTCCAGCGCGTGGTCGACGATCCGCGACGCCAGCTCGGCGTCGCCGACGACCAGCGGCACCACGTGCGCGGCCGCGCCGGAGACCTCGAAGCCCTCGCGCGCGAGCCCCTCGCGCAGCGACTCCGCGTTCGCGCGCAGCTTGTCGACGCGCCGCGGCTGCTCCTCGAGCAGCTCCAACGCGGCCATCGCGGCGGCCGCCGCGACGGGCGGGAGCGCGGTCGAGTGCAGCAGCGTGCGGGCGCTGTGGACGAGGAAGCGCGCCGTCACCGGGTCGCACGACGCGAAGCCGCCGTAGGAGCCGAGCGCCTTGCCCAGCGTCCCGGTGATGATGTCGACCTCGCCTTCGAGCCCGGCCTCGGCGATCGCGCCGCGGCCGCCCGGCCCGAGCGCGCCCAGCGCGTGCGCCTCGTCGACGAGCACGCGCGCGTCGAAGCGGCGCCCGAGCGCGACGATCTCCGCCAGCGGCGCGACGTCGCCGTCCATCCCGAACATGCCGTCGGTCGCGATCAGCGAGGCGCGCCCGTCGCACTGGCGCAGCGCCCAGGCGAGATGCTCGGCGTCGGCATGCCGGTACGCGACCACGTCGGCGCCGGAGAGCTTGCAGCCGTCGACGATCGAGCAATGCGCCAGCTCGTCGTGCAGCACGACCTCGCCGCGCCGCGCCAGCGCCGGGATCACGCCGAGGTTCGCCAGCGCGCCCGAGCCGAACAGCAGCGCCGAGCGCTGGCCGGTGAACGTCGCGAGGCGCTCCTCGAGCCGGCGGTGCAGCGTCATCGTCCCGCACGACACGCGCGCCGCGCCGGCGCCCACGCCCCAGCGCATCGCCGCGTCGGCGGCCGCCTGGCGCACGCGCGGGTGGTCCGCCAGCCCGAGCGCGTTGCCCGAGCACAGCAACAGGACCGGCCGCCCATCCAGCACCACGCGCGGGCCCTGCGGTCCGGAGACCATCCGCATCCGCTGGTGCAGGCCGAGCTGGTTCAGCTCGTCCAGGCGGTCCTCGAGATCCAGCATTGAATCCTCCCTGGGCCGCTGCAGGCCCGGGCGTCGGGTGGCTGCTGAGCGGAAGCTACGGCGCGGGGCGGACGACTTCGGCGATCAGCTCGACCTCGACGGCGATGTCGAACGGCAGCTCGGCCATCCCGACGGCCGAGCGCGCGTGGCGCCCCGCCTCGCCGAACACCTGCACGAGCAGCTCGCTGCACCCGTCGATGACCGCGGGCGTGGCGTTGAAGCCCGGCGCGCAGTTGACCATCCCGAGCACCTTCACGATCGCGGCCACCTGGTCGAGCGAGCCAAGCTCGGCGCGCAGCACCGCGAGCAGGTTCAGGCCCGTCAGGCGCGCCGCGTCGCGCGCCTGCTCGAGCGTCAGGTCGCGCCCGACCTTGCCCTTGACCAGCCCGCCCGCCGACCACGGCCCCTGGCCGGAGACGAACACGAGGTCGCCGGTGCGGCGCGCGGCGACGTAGCCGCCCGCCGGCGTCATCGCCTCCGGCAGCTCGATCCCGAGCTCGCGCAGCCGCGCCTCGGCGCTCATCGGTCCTTCCACTCAGGCTCGCGCTTCTCGACGAACGCCGTGACGCCCTCGGCGAAGTCCTCCGAGCGGAACGCGCCCTCGCGCAGCGTGTGCAGCTCGCGCAGGACGCGCTCGTCGAGCGAGGACGACAGCAGCTCGCGCAGCACGCGCTTGTTGCCGCGCTGCGCCAGCGGCGCGAGCGAGGCGACCTCGACGGCGAGCGCCAGCCCGCGCGCCGCCACCTCCTCGCGCGGCACGACCTCGTTCACGAGCCCCCACGCCGCGGCCGTCTCGGCGTCGATCAGCCGCGCGGTGAGGAACAGCTCGCGCGTGCGCGCCGCGCCGACCGCGTCGAGGAAGCGCCGCAGCCCGGTGTGCGAGTAGACGAGCCCGAGCCTCCCGGGCGGCATCCCCATGCGCGATCCCGCGGCGGCCAAGCGCAGGTCGCACGAGAGCGCGAGCTCCAGCCCGCCGCCGATCGCGTGCCCGTTCATCGCGGCGACGACGGGCACCTCCACGGCGTCGAGCGCCTCGAGCGCGTTCTGGAACGGGTGGGCGACGAGCTCGGCCGCCTCCTCGGCGAGCCGGTCCGGCGCGAGGTCGCCGATGTCGTAGCCGGCGCTGAAGATCTCGCCGGCGCCGGTCAGCAGGACGCAGCGCGCGTCCAGGCCGGGGAGCGTCTCGGCCAGTGCGTCGAGGATCGGCCGGTCCAGCGCGTTGCGCTTGGCCGGGTTCGAGATCGTCAGGCGCGCGACGTGCGGCGCCGGGTGATCGATCTCGAGCGCGCCCATCCCGCTTAAGGTCGGATGCTCGGGGTGGGGCGGAGGGGCTGCATGCCTTATCCCAGTTCCACCAACGGATCGCCCTCGGAGACGGCCTGGCCCTCTTCGACGAGGATCTTCGTGACGGTGCCCTCGTCCTCGGCCTCGACGGGCATCTCCATCTTCATGGACTCGAGGATCGCGACCGTGTCGCCCTCCTCGACAGTGTCGCCGACGGTGACCTCGATCTTCCACACGGTGCCCGTGATGTGGGCCTCGACCTGCGCCACTTCGCCTCCGCTCCTCGTGTTTCGCGGCACGATATCGACCGCGTGTCGAAGCGGCGGGGTCCGATGGGTACCGCCGGGCGATACGGACCGGTGAGCCCGAGCGCCACCATTGTGCACGTCGGATGTCGCGACTCTCTCCTCCCGCGGCGGCCGGCGAACCGGCGATAGGCAGCGGTGGACCGGGACTCCTGGACGGCCCGGTCCACCGCGTCCGCCGATAACCTCCAGGCGATGCCGGAGCCCGACCTCGCGCAGATCAAGGAGCAGGTCTACAAGGACGCGCGCGACGAGGAGGCCTTCGCCGTCTACCACCACCGGACGCGGACGAAGAAGCCGAACTTCGTCTACGAGGTCGTCCGGATCGCGATGAGCCTGACGGCGTGGATCTTCTTCCGCGCGCGCGGCTACAAGGCCGAGCGCGTGCCCGCCGCCGGCCCGGTCATCCTCGCCCCGAACCACGCGTCCTTCCTGGACCACTTCTTCCTCGGCCTCTCGCTCCGGCGCAAGGTCCAGTTCATGGCCAAGTCGCAGCTGTTCAAGTCGCCGATGGACCTGATCTTCTCCCACGGCGGCGTCTTCCCGGTGCGCCGCGGCTACGCCGACGACGAGGCGTTCGTCACGGCCGTCTCGGTGCTCGACGGCGGCGGCGTCGTGGCCATGTACGCCGAAGGCGGCCGCTCCCGCACCGGCGAGCTTGCTGATAAGCCCCGGCGCGGAATCGGCCGCCTGGCGCTGCTGAGCGGCGCCCCCATCGTTCCCGTCGCGATCCATGGCTCGACCCAGGTGCGCAACTGGAAGCGCCTGCAGTTCCCGAAGATCCGGGTCTACTACGGCGACCCGATCGCCTACGAGCGCGTCGAGACGACGACCCGCGAGTCCGAGCAGGCCGTCGCCGACGCGATCTTCGCCGAGCTGCGCGCGCTCTACGCCGAGACCAGGCCCGGCTCGGCCACGGCCTCCTCGGCCTGACGCGTCTTGCCGGGCACGAGCAGGGCGAGCAGCGCGCCGGCGGCGAGCACGGCGGCGCCGATCCAGATCGCGCTCGTCATGCCGGTCGTGAACGCCTCAGGCGACGCGTAGGAGCCGTTGGCGCTGAACACCGACGCGAGCACCGCGATGCCGAGCACGCCGCCGACCTCGCGGATCGCGTTCGTCGCGCCGGAGGCCTGGCCGGCCTCCTTCGGGCGCACCGCGTTGAGCACGGCGTTGGCGGTCGGCGCGAACACGAGCGCCATGCCCGTGCCGGCGAGGATGAACGGGATCACGAGCGACGAGTAGGCGACGGTCGGGCTGGTGACGTCGGCCAGCCAGCCGATCGCGATCGCCTGCAGCGTGAGGCCGGCGACCATCAGCGGGCGCGAGCCGATGCGGTCCGACAGCAGGCCGGCGATCGGCGCGACCAGCATCGGCATGCCGGTCCACGGGAGCGTGCGGATGCCCGCCTCCAGCGGCGACAGGTGCTGCACGACCTGGAAGAACTGCGCCAGCAGGAAGATCGAGCCGAAGACGCCGAAGTACATCGCCAGCGAGACGCCGTTGGACGCGGCGAACGCGCGCGAGCGGAAGAAGCGCATCGGCAGCATCGGATGCGGCGCGCGCAGCTCCCACGCGACGAAGCCGGCCAGCAGGGCGGCGCCGACGGCGAGCGCGGCGAGGATGGTGGGGGAGGTCCAGCCGAGCTCGTTGCCGCGGACGATGCCGTAGACGACGCCGAGCAGGCCGCTGCCGCCGAGCACGAGGCCGGGCAGGTCGAGCTGCTTGGCGGGTCCGTAGGACTCCGTCAGGCGGCGCGCCGCGAGCGGGATGACGGCGAGGCCGATCGGGACGTTGAGCCAGAAGATCCAGTGCCAGGAGATGCCGGAGACGACGGCGCCGCCGACGAGCGGGCCGAGCGCGACGCCGAGGCCGGAGATGCCCGACCAGGCGCCGATCGCGAGCCCGCGCTTGTCAGGCGGGAACGCCTCGGACAGCAGCGTCAGCGTGAGCGGCGTGACGATCGCGGCGCCGGCGCCCTGGACGGCGCGCGCGGCGATCAGCAGCTCGGTCGAAGGAGCGAGCGCGGCGGCGGCGGAGGCGAGCGTGAAGAGGCCGAGGCCGATCGTGAACATGCGGCGGCGGCCGAAGCGGTCGCCGAGCGCGGCGCCGGTCAGCAGCAGCACCGCGAAGGTGAGGGTATAGGCGTTGACGGTCCATTCGAGCGCCTGCACGCCGCTGCCGAGGTCGGCGCGGATCGACGGCAGGGCGGTGGTCACGACGAGGTTGTCGAGCACGACCATGAAGAGCGCGATCGCCGTGATCGCGAAGGTCCATCCGGGATGTGGGCGACGGGAGGTCATGAAGTAAGTGTCCACTCACTTCCTTGATTCGTCAACCCCGAGAGAGCGCCTGCGCGCCAAGTTAGTGGCGACTCACATACTCCCGCAGCGTCGGGTCGGCACCCTCCGGCAGCGTGTAGAAGCCGCGGCCGTCGCGGGTGAGCGCGATCGACTCGCCCTGGCCCTCGTCGAGCAGGTCGGCGCCCGCGGTGCAGCGGTCGCCGCGCAGCGCGTGCACGACCGACTCGCCGCGCCTGCGCGCCCACACGAACGCGCGGTCGTAGGTGCGCAGGACGACCGTGCGCGCGCTCGAGTCGCCGCCGGTCACCGGCTCGCCGACGCCGAGCTGCAGCGTGCCCGCGCGATGCAGGACGCCGGGCCCGCGCGCCGTGTAGATGCGCGCCTCGCCGCTCACGCTCTTCGTCACGATCACGAGCGTGCGGCCGTCGACGAGCAGCGCCTCGGCGTCGCGCGGGCCGTCGGGGTAGCGCAGCGCGATCCGCGTCGCGCCTCGATATACCGCGATCTCCGGCCGCGACGCCGTGTTGTCGCCGATGTCGGCGGCGTAGAGCGTCCCGCCGCGCGCCGCGATGTCCTCCCAGTCGACGTTCGCCGCGCCCGGTACCGGCATCTCGCGCACCGGCTTCCCGCGCGTGGAGAGCGCGAACAGCGTCGCCGGGCCACCGGAGTCGCCGTGCGTCCACAGCAGCCCGCCCGAGAGGACGAGGCCCGAGGCCTCGGTCAGGCCCGGGATGGGGACGCGCGCGACGACGCGGGTGGAGAGCGGGCCGCACAGCGCCGGGGCCGCCGCGGCCGTGGCGGTGCGCGTGGGCGTGGGCGAGCGCTGCGCGTGCGGCGACGCGTGCCCGCCGCAGCCGGCGAGCAGCAGCGCCGCCGCGATCAGTTGGTGGGGTTCTCGGCCCAGGGGACCTCGACCGAGTCCTCGGTCGGCGAGTCGCGCGCGACGACGTACTCGGCCGGGTCGGCGTCGGACAGGTTGCGGACCGTGTGCGTCTCGCGCGGCGGGACGTAGAGCATGTCGCCCGCCTCCACCACGAGCGACTGCTCGAGCTGATCGCCCCAGCGGATCTCGATGCTGCCGGAGAGCATGTAGAGCGCGCTCTCGCAGGCGTCGTGGTAGTGGGGCCGCCCGCGCGAGCCGGCGGGCACGCGGAAGATCCCCATGTAGATGTTCGTCGCCCCGGTCGTGGCCTGCGAGATCTCCGCACCGCCGACCACGCCGCGCGGGACGTCGCGCTCCTCCGACGTGGCCTTGACGAGCTTCACGTGGTCATCCCCGTGAACTGCCCGCCGGTGATGTTCAGGACCTGGCCGTGGATGTAGTTCGACCACGGCGAGCAGAGCAGGAACACGCCGCCGGCGGCCTCCTCGGCCGTGCCGGGGCGGCCGAGCGGGATCACCATCGCGGCCATCGAGCGCATCTGGTCCGGGATGCCGAGCTGGACCTTCTGCCCGTCGATCTCCATCGTGTTCTCGGAGTCCTTGGACGCCGTCAGGCGCGTCTCGATCCAGCCGAACGCGACCGCGTTGACGTTGATCTTGAACTGGCCCCACTCCTTGGCCAGCGTCTTGGTCAGCCCGACCACGCCGGCCTTGCCGGACGCGTAGTTGGCCTGGCCGGCGTTGCCCATCGTGCCCGAGATCGAGGACACGTTGACGATCTTGCGGAAGACCTCGCGGCCCTCCTCGCGCTCGGCCTTGGCCGGCTCGCGTAGGTGCGGCGCGGCGGCGCGGATGACGCGGAACGGCACGATCGTGTGGATGTCGAGCATGCGCTGGAACGCGTCGTCGGACATCTTGTGGATCGGCGCGTCGATCGTGTAGCCGGCGTTGTTGACGATGATGTCGATCTTGCCCCAGGCGTCGATCGCCGTCTGGACCAAGGCGTCCGGCGCGCCGGGCTTCGTCAGGTCGCCGCCGTACACGGCCGTCTCGCCCGCGATCTCGGACGCCGTCTGCTCGGCGAGGTCCGTGTCGAGGTCGTTGATGATCACCTTGGCGCCGTGCTCGCTGAGCAACTCGGCCGTCGCGCGGCCGATGCCGCGCGCCGAGCCGGTCACGATCGCCACTTTGTCGTCGAGAACTCCCATGGCCCGGCAACATAGCCGGTAGGAGGAGCCCCGATGGTCGGAAGCGCTAGGAGAGCAGGTGCACGTCGACCTCGCTCTTGGTCGCGCTGTCGTCGGTGATCACGGCCGTGCAGCGCGCGCCGTCGTAGGCGCCGGTGCCGCCGGTGATCGCCATCGGCAGGGCCTTGGCGGGCCGGGTCATCATGCCCTGCGCGCTCAGCGTGCCGCTCGTCGACTGGATCTGAACGGTGCACAGCGGCTGCCGGCCGCCGACGACGGTGCAGACGCCGCGGCGGCGAGGAGGGCGATGGCGGCGTGCGGCGCACGAACTCCTCGATCACGGCGCGCGTGACGGCAGGCGCGATCAGCGCGTCGCCGCAGCGGCAGTCGCGCGCGGACGCTGAAGCCGCCGGCCTCCGGCCCGGCGCGCAGCTCGCCACAGCCCAACGCCGACCTCGACACCCTGACCGCGCGCGAGCGCGACGTCCTCGGCCTGCTCGCGCGCGGGCTCTCCAACGCCGAGATCGCGGCCCGGCTCGTGCTCAGTGAAGGCACCGTCAAGACGCACGTCGCGCACGCGCTCGCCAAGCTCGGCCCGCGCGACCGGGTCCAGGCCGTGATCCTCGCCTACGAATCCGGCGTCGTCGTCCCGGGCCGCAGCGGCTAGGTGCAGGCTCCTGGCGTGGTGGAGTGCGGGCCGACGCAGAGCTTCGACTGCGAGATCGCCGGCTTGCCCGTGACCTTCAGGCGGAACACCTTGCCGTTGTAGAGCGGCCGCAGCACGCGGACCTCGAGCACCGCGCCGGAGCGCAGGTAGCGCCTCTTCAGCCGCGAGGTCAGGTCCAGCTTCGCCGAGCTCGCGTTGAGCGACTTGGACTTGAACGGGCAGCCCTTGCCGCTGCAGCGGATCACGATCGCGTCACCCTTGTGCAGGCCGTTGAGCTTCAGCGACGCGAAGCGCAGCCGCGCCGGGTGCCTCTTCTTCGCGAAGGAGTAGGTCAGCCCCGCCTCGACGGTGAAGTACGCCGGGCCGCCGGAGCAGTCCTCGTCGACGTCGTTGCCGACGATCTCGCCGGCGCCGGGGTGTATGGCGGGGTTGTCGGGCGCGCAGTCGGCCTCGTTGAGGTAGCCGTCGCCGTCGCGGTCCGGCGCGATCTCGCAGTTCTCGGCCCCGTCGCCGGGGTCCGCGTACAGGGTGTCGTTGCCGGGGCCGCAGTCGATCGAGTCGTAGTGGCCGTCGCGGGCGTCGATCGTGTCGTCGCCCTCGTTGCCCTCCAGCCGGTCCTCCTGCGGGCCGCCCTTGATCGCGTCGTTGCCCGGCCCGCCGTGCAGGCGCGAGCCGAGCGGGCCGCCGATGATCACGTCGGCGCCCGAGCCGCCGGTGACGTCCTCGACGTCGGCGCCGATGTTGTCGCCCTCGCCCGCCTGGCCGTCGTCGGCGACGCCGTTCATCGTGATCGTGACCGGCGCCGTGCGCGCGGCGTAGCTGACCGTGTCGCTGCCGTCGCCGCCGCTGAACGTGTCAGGCCCCGGGCCGCCGGTGAACGTGTCGCCGCCCGGGCCGCCGACGACCGTCACCGCCACGTTCGCGGGCACCGCCGTCGTGTCGAGCGTCGCGTCGGTGCCGAGGTTGAACGTCATGGCCGGCGCGAACGGGCACTCGACGCGCTCGAGCGCCGCCTGGGTGCAGTTGCCCATCACGCCGTGGTCCTCCTGGATGAACAGCGTGTTGCCCGCCGCCGCGCCGGCGCTGACCGTCTCGCTCGCACCACCCGCCTGATAGGTGATCGAGGTCGGCGAGGCGGTCACGGTGCCCGCACGCGCGCTCGCGGGCAGCGCGAGCAGCAGTGCGGCGGCGAGGAGGAGGCGCATCGGCCGACACTACGCCTGCCCGGCGCGCGGCTACAAGCCGTACGAGCGGCCGATCACGTCGAGCATGATCTCGTCCGTGCCGGCGCCGATGCGGTTCAGCCGCAGGTCGCGCCACGCGCGCTCGATGCCGTACTCGCGCATGTAGCCGGCGCCGCCGTGGATCTGCAGGCACTCGTCGGCGACCTCGCAGCACATCTGCGCGGCGTGCAGCTTGGCCATCGAGATCTCGCGCACCGGGTACTCGCCGTTGGCGAAGCGCCAGGCGGTCGTGTAGACGAGCTGCCGCGACGCCTCGATCTTGGTCGCCATCGCGGCGAACTTGTGGCGGATGACCTGGAAGTGCCCGATCTCGCGCCCGAACGCCTTGCGCTCCAGCGCGTAGGCGATCGTGCGGTCGAACGCGGCCTGGGCGCCGGCCACGCAGCCGGCGGCGCCGATCAGCCGCTCGCCCTGCAGCTCCCACATGATGTGGAAGAAGCCCTTGCCGGTCTGGCCGAGCACGGCGTCCGCCGGCACGCGCACGTCCTGGAAGGCCAGCAGCGCCGTGTCGGACGCGTGCATGCCGAGCTTCTCCAGCCGCTTCTCGCGCACCACGCCGGGCAGGTCCATGTCGACCAGGAACAGCGTGAAGCCCTCGTAGCCGGCCTCGAGGTCGGTCTTGGTGACGAGCACGATGAAGTCGGCCCGGTGGCCGTTGGTGATGTAGGTCTTGGCGCCGTTGATGACCCATTCGTCGCCGTCGCGCACGGCGTGCGTGCGGATGGCGGCGACGTCGGAGCCCGCGTCGGGCTCGGTGATGCCGAGGCAGGAGATCTTCTCGCCGCGGATCGCGGGCACCAGGTAGCGCTGCTTCTGCTCCTCGGTGCCGAACTGCAGGATCGGCGGCGTCGCCATGTCGGTGTGCACCGCCACGCCCATCGAGAGCCCGCCGGAGTGCGAGCCCGCGAGCTCCTCGGCGAGCACGAGGTTGGCGAAGTAGTCGCCGCCCTGGCCGCCGTAGGCCTCCGGCATCGAGAGCCCGAGGAAGCCGAGCTCGCCCATGCGCCGGAAGACCGAGTCGGGGAACGTCGTCTCCTCCCACTCGTCCGCGTGCGGCGCCAGCTCGCGCTGGACGAACGCGCGGATCGACTCCCGCAGCGCCTCATGCTCCTCGGTGAAGATGAAGTGGCGGCGGGGAGCGGCGTGATCGGGCTTGAGGACGTCGGGTGCGGCCATCGTCCGGACGCTACCGGATGCCGCTTCACGCACAACCGCTCGGTTAGGCTGCCCACGCGATGGCCTTCCAGACCCTCCGCTATGACGTCGCGGACCCCGGCGTCGCGACGATCGCGCTCGATCGCCCCGAAGCGCGCAACGCGCTCTCCGACGAGCTGCTCGACGAGCTGCTCGCCGCGTTCGCGCGGGCGCGCGACGACGAGGCGGTGCGCTGCGTCGTGCTCACGTCCACGCACGAGAAGGTGTTCTCGGCGGGCGGCGACCTCGGGCAGTTCGCGTCCGACGCGCCGCTCGTGCACAAGTACTTCGCGACCGACCGCTTCGTGCGGCTGTTCAAGCTGATCGGCGAGCTCGGCAAGCCGTCGCTGTGCGCGGCCAACGGGCACGTGCTCGCGGGCGCGCTCGGCCTCGCGCTCGCGTGCGACCTGGTGGTGGCGAAGGAGACGGCGCGCTTCGGGACGCCGGAGATCAACGTCGGCGTGTTCCCGTTCATGATCATGGCGCTGATCTACCGCAACGTGGGGCGCAAGAAGACGAACGAGCTGCTGCTGCTCGGCGAGCAGATCTCCGCGCGGGAGGCGGAGCGGATCGGGCTCGTCAACCGCGTCGCGGCGCCCGGCGAGTTCGACGCCGCGGTCGACGACTGGGCGCGCAAGCTCGCCGCCAAGACGCCGCTGCTGATGCGCATGGGCAAGGACGCGATGTACCGCCAGCAGGACATGCCGCTCGCCGACGCGCTCGAGTACCTGCACGCGCAGCTCGCCTTGTCGTTCTCGACCGAGGACATCCGCGAGGGCGTCCAGGCGTTCTTCGAGAAGCGGGAGCCGGCGTGGACGGGGCGCTGAGCGTCGCCGTCCTGCGCTGCCGCACGTCCGACCGCACGCCGGGGGGCGCGCTCGGCGCGGAGGCGCTCGGCGTCGCGATCGACCCGGGCGCGCGGCTCGTCGGCACGCCGGGCGAGCCGCGGATCGCGAACTGGGACGAGGATCTGCGCGACTCGCGCGGCTGCATCCTCGAGGCCGGCGGCCAGGTCGACGACATCCTCACCGCCGGCAACTTCCCGCTGCTGACGTCGTCGGACTGCACGATCTGCATGACGACGTTCCAGTCGGTCGTCCGCCACCACCCGTCGGTGCGCGTGCTGTGGCTCGACGCGCACGGCGACTTCAACTCGCCCGACACGACGCCGAGCGGGTTCCTCGGCGGCATGTGCCTCGGCGCCGCCTGCGGGGTCTGGGACTCCGGCTTCGCGACGTCGCTGGAGCCGGGGCGCGTGCTGATGTGCGGCGTGCGCGACCTCGACGCCGGCGAGCGCGTGCTGGTCGAGACCAACGGCGTCGGCAACGCGCGCCCGGCGGAGGTCGCCGAGATCGTGCGCGGCGACGACGTCTACATCCACCTCGACCTCGACGTGCTCGACCCGGACGTGCTGCCGTCGCAGTTCGCCGTCCCGCACGGGCTCAGCGACACCGGGCTGCGCACCCTGCTCGGCGAGGTGCGCCGGTCGAGCAACGTCGTCGGGATCGAGATCACCGCGTTCGAGGCGCCCGCCGACGACGAGCAGCGCGCCCGCCGCGTCGCGCTGATCGCCGGCATCCTCGGCCCGCTGCTGGCAGGGTAGGCGCGCGCATGCTGCGACCCCTGGCCGAGGATCTCGCCGAGCGCCGCGCCCGCGCCCGCCTGGGCGGCGGGGAGGAGCGCATCGCGCGCCAGCACGACGCCGGCAAGCTGACCGCGCGCGAGCGGATCGCGCTGCTGATCGACGAGGGCACGTTCACCGAGCTCGGCATCCACGCCCAGCCGCACTTCTCCCAGCGCGCGATGGAGGGCCGCGACGCGCCCGCCGACGGCGTGATCACGGGCTACGGCAAGGTCGACGGCCGGCTGGTCGCCGTGGCCGCGTACGACTTCACCGTGATGGCCGGGTCGATGGGCATGACCGGCGAGATCAAGGTCGCGCGCCTGCGCGAGCTGGCGCGAACCCAGCGGATCCCGATCGTGTGGCTGCTCGACTCGGCCGGCGCGCGGATCCAGGAGGCCGTCGGCTCGCTGTTCGCCGGCACCGGCCACCTGTTCCGCGAGGAGGTCGTGATGAGCGGCGTCGTGCCGCAGGTCGCGGCGCTGATGGGCCCGTGCGCGGCCGGCACGGCGTACATCCCGGGGCTGGCGGACTTCGTGCCGATGGTCTCCGGCCGCGGCTCGATGGCGCTCGCGGGGCCGCACCTCGTGCGTGCCGCGATCGGCGAGGACGTGACGCAGGAGGAGCTCGGCGGCGCCCGCGTGCACTGCCGCAAGTCGGGCGTCGGCGACCTCGAGGTGGCCGACGACGAGGAGTGCGTCGCGCGCATCAAGGAGTACCTGTCGTACTTCCCGGCCAACTGCGAGGAGCGGCCGCCGGTGCGCCCGGTGAGCGACCCCGTGGACCGCCGCGAGGACGCGCTGCTCGACGTCCTGCCCGAGTCCAACCGCAAGCCGTACGACATGTACGACGTGATCCGGCTGATCGTCGACGACGGCGACTGGCTCGACCTCAAGCCCAAGTGGGCGCGCACGATCATCACCTGCTTCGCGCGCATGGGCGGGCGGCCCGTCGGCATCGTCGCGTCCCAGCCGCGCCAGCTCGGCGGGATCCTCGACAACGACTCCGCCGACAAGGCGGCGCGCTTCGTGACGCTGTGCGACGCGTTCGGGATCCCGCTCGTGTTCCTCGTCGACGTGCCGGGCTTCATGGTCGGGACCAAGGTCGAGGCGGCCGGGATCATCCGCCACGGCGCGAAGATGCTGCACGCCGTGGCCTCGGCCACCGTGCCCAAGGTCACGGTGATCCTGCGCAAGGCGTACGGCGCCGGCTACTACGTGATGAACGGACGCGCGTATGAGCCGGACCTGATCGTCGCGTGGCCGAGCGCCGAGATCTCGGTGATGGGCGCCGAGGGCGCGGTGGAGATCGTGATGCGGCGCCAGGTCGAGGAGGCCGACGACCCCGTGGCCAAGCGCGCGGAGCTCGTCGGCGCCTATCAGGGCCTGATCGACGTCTACGTCGCCGCCCGCAACGGGATGATCGACGACGTCATCGATCCGCGCGAGACCCGGCCGACGATCATCCGGGCGCTGGAGCTCTCAGAACACAAGAAAATAGAGCGACCGTGGCGACGGCACGGTGTCATGCCCGTCTGATCGAGTACATTCGCACTTCGCGCTGGTACAGACGGGCGCCTCGCGATCGACGTCATGGACGCATCGAATCGACATGTCCTTGATGCGGTGCCCGTCGGACTCCAGGTCTGGGAGGCGACGGGGGACGATCCGCTCAGCCTCACCCTGCGCTTCGCGAACGGTGAGGTCGACCGTCAGGCCGGCTTCGCCGTGTCCGAGCGCGTTGGGCTGACGGTGCAGGAGGTCTTCCCGGTCGAGCCGACCTGGGCGGAGGAGCTGCACGCGGCGTGCGTGCTGCAGGAGCCCGGGCTGCTCGAGACGCGCGTGCTGCTCGACGAGGGCGAGACGTGGTGGCGCGCGCAGCTCACGCCGCTGGGCGGGCGCTCGGTGCTCGCGTCCTACTGGGACGTCACCCAGCACAAGCTCGCCGAGCGCAGCCTGCGCGCGTCGGAGCGGCTGAACCGCGAGATCATCGCCGGCCTGCTCGAGGGCGTGCTGGTGATCGACACGCAGTCCTACGTGGTCCACGCCAACGAGGCGATCGCGCAGCTGTTCGGCGTCTCGGTCGACGACCTGGTGGGGCGCCCGCTGAGCGGCGTGCCGGTCGACCTGCTCGACGACGACGGCCGCCTGCTGTCGCCCGACCGGCTCCCGCTCGAGCGCGCGCTGCGCGGCGAGTCGGTTCGCTCGGAGGTGATGCGGCTCGTGCGCCGCGACGGGTCGCTGCTGTGGGTCGAGGCGCAGTCGAACCCGCTGATGGACGACGAGGGCGAACTGTCCGGCGCGGTCGCGAGCTACGACGACGTGACGCTGCGCGTCGAGCAGGACCGGCGCACGCGCCATGAGGCCGACACCGACCCGCTGACCGGGCTCGCGAACCGGCGCGCGCTGGAGCGCACGCTCGCCAGCGCGCTGGCGCGGGCGGCGGCGCGCGGGCGCACGTCGGCGGTGCTGATGCTCGACCTCGACGGCTTCAAGGCGATCAACGACCAGCACGGCCATGCCGCCGGCGACGCGGCGCTGCGCGAGGTCGCGCGCCGGCTGCGCCGCTGCGTGCGCGAGCGCGACCTGGTGGCGCGCCTCGGCGGCGACGAGTTCGTCGTCCTGCTCACCGACGTCGGCGGCAGCTCCGGCGCGGCCGCGGAGGCGTGCGCGCGCGTCGACGCGGCGCTGTCGGAGCCGATCGCGCTCGAGCACGCCGAGGTGCCGCTGCGGGCGGCGATCGGCGTGGCCACGTTCCCCGCCGACGGCGCCGACGCGCCCTCGCTGCTCGCGCACGCCGACCGCGCGATGTACGCCGCGAAGGGTGCCAAGAACGGCCGGAAGGTAGATTCCGCCGCCTGAGCCTCGACGACCCCGTCATCCTCACCTGCGCCATCTCGGGTGCGCTCGCGTCGCGCGAGCAGTGCCCGGCGATCCCGTACACGCCCGCCGAGTACGCGGCCGAGGCGCGCCGGATCGTCGACGAGGGCGGGGTCATGATCCACATCCACGCGCGCACGCCGGACGGCGCGCCGTCGCACGAGATCGAGGACTTCCGCGCGATCACGGACGCGATCCGCGCCGAGGCGCCGGACGTGATCGTCAACTACTCGACCGGGACGCTGGGCGTGCCGGTGGAGAAGCGGGTGGCGTACCTGCGCGCGCTCAAGCCCGACGTCGGCGCCGTGAACATGGGCTCGATGAACTACGCGAAGTACTCCGTGCGGCGCAAGGACTTCGTCTTCGCCGCCGTCTTCGAGAACTCGTTCGACACGATCCGGACGTTCGTCACGGCGATGCGCGAGGAGGGCATCCGGCCCGAGCACGAGTGCTTCGACTCCGGCCACGTCGCGTCGCTGGACCCGCTGCTGGACATGGGCGCGCTCGAGCCGCCGCTGCAGGTCTCGTTCGTGATGGGCGTCACCGGCGGGATCCGGCCGACGGCGCGCAACGTCGCGCACATGGCCGAGCAGGTGCCCGACGTGCGGCACCAGTGGGGCGTGATCGGGATCTCGCGCGCGCAGTGGACGCTGCTGGCGGCGGCGCTGTCGCTCGGCGGCAACGTGCGCGTGGGCCTGGAGGACAACTTCTATCTGCCCGACGGGACGATGGCGCGCTCCAACGGCGACCTCGTGGCGCGCGCGGCGCGGATGGCGACCGACGCGGGGCGGCGGCTGGCCACGGTGGCCGAGGCGCGCGCCCTGCTGGGCCTGTGACCGCGCTCGCCGGCGTTCGCGTGCTGGACCTGACGCGGCTGCTGCCGGGGCCGTTCTGCTCGCTGCTGCTGGCCGATTTCGGCGCCGACGTGATCAAGGTCGAGGACCTCGGGATGGGCGACTACCTGCGCGCCGACGCGGACGCGTTCGCGGCGCTAAACCGCGGCAAGCGCTCCATCACGCTCGACCTCAAGTCCGACGGCGGGCGGGAGGCGTTCCTGCGACTGGCGCGCGGCGCCGACGTGGTGCTGGAGTCGTTCCGGCCGGGCGTGATGGACCGGCTCGGCGTCGGGTTCGAGCGGCTGCGCGCGGACAACCCGGCGCTCGTCTACTGCGCGATCTCGGGCTACGGCCAGGACGGGCCGCTGCGCGACCGCGCGGGCCACGACATCAACTACCTCGCGCGGGCGGGCCTGCTCGCGCTGAGCGGTGACGCGGACGGGCCGCCGGTGCAGTCCGCGGGCCAGATCGCCGACATCGGCGGCGGCGCGCTGATGGCCGCATTCGGCATCCTCGCGGCGCTTCGCTCGGGCGAGGGCCAGCTCGTCGACATCGCGATGGCCGACGGCGCGCTGTCGTGGCTGCAGCTGCTGGCCCCGCGGCCGGAGTCGCGGCGCGGGTCGCTCACGCTCGGCGGCGGGATCCTCTGCTACCGCCCGTACCGCTGCGCCGACGGCTACGTCGCGCTGGGCGCGCTGGAGCCGAAGTTCTTCGCGGCGTTCTGCGCCGGCGTGGAGCGCGCCGACCTGGTCGACCACCAGTTCGACCCGCCGGGCTCGGACGCGCACGCCGAGCTGGTGACGATCTTCCTCGAGCGCACGCGCGCCGAGTGGGAGGCGTTCAACGCGCGCCACGACTGCTGCCTGGAGCCGGTGCAGGAGCTCGACGAGGTCGTGCGCGACGAGCAGTTCGTCGCGCGGGGGATGATCGGCGAGGCCGCCTTCGGCACGCCGGTGAAGCTGTCGGCGACGCCGGGAGACGTGACCGGCGCCGCGCCCGGGCCGGGCGAGCACACCGAGTCCGTGCTCGCCGAGGCCGGCTTCGAACCAGCCGAGATCGCCGCGCTGCGCTCGGCCGGAGCGATCGCTTGAGCTTCTTCGTCCCGCTCGGCGACGGGCGCTTCCGCGCCACCGAGCACACGGCCGGCCCGTGGGACCCGCGCCACCAGCACGCCGGGCCGCCTTCGGCGCTGCTGGCCGGCGCGCTCGAGACGCGTGACGACATGGTGCTCGCGCGGATCACGCTCGAGATCCTCGGCCCGCTCCCGATCGCCGACGTCGAGGTCGTCACCGGCGTCGAGCGGCCGGGGCGCTCCGTCGAGCTGCTCTCCGGCGAGCTGCGCGTGGACGGCAAGCCGTTCGTGAAGGCGCGCGCGTGGCGGACGCGGCCGTCGCCGGTCCGCGTCGCCCCCGTGTACGCGCCGCCCGCGCTCCCCGGCCCGCAGGACGACGACTTCGGCGCCTTCGGCTACGCGAAGGCGATCGAGTTCCGCTACGCGACCGGCGGGTGGCGCGAGCTCGGCCCCGCACAGGTCTGGACGCGCCTGAGGATCCCGGTCGTCGAGGGCGCCGAGCCGACGCCGCTGCAGCGCGTGATGGTCGTGGCCGACTCCGGCAACGGCGTCTCTGCGGCGCTCGACTGGACCCGCCACCTGTTCATCAACACCGAGCTGTCCGTGCACCTGCTGCGCCCGCCCGTCGGCGAGTGGGTCTGCCTCGACGCGCGCACCGAGGTGGAGCAGGCCGGGCTCGCCACGTCGGTGCTCAGCGACCGGTCGGGACCGGTGGCGCGGGGCGCGCAGTCGCTGCTCGTGGCGCCGCGATGACGCGCGCGCCGCGGGCCGGCACGAGCGTGACGGCGCGGCGGGTGACGCGCTCGGACTCGCGCCGGTCGGGCTCGAGCCGCTCGATCCCGGCGGCGATCGCGCGCAGGACCGCCTTCATCTCGAAGATCGCGAAGCTCGCCCCGAGGCAGCGGCGCACGCCGCCGCCGAACGGGATCCACGTGTAGGTCCCCGCGGGCGTCTCGAGGAAGCGCTCCGGGCGGAACGCGCGCGGCTCCGGATAGACGTCCTCGCGGGTGTGCATGAGCAGGATGTTCGGCGCGACCGCGATGCCGGCGGGCAGCTCGTAGCCGGCGATCTCCATCGGCGCCTTCAGCAGCCGCAGCACGATCGGGATCACGGGGCGCAGCCGCAGCGTCTCCTTCACGACGGCGTCGAGGTAGTCCTCGTCACCCGCGCGCAGCCGCTCCCACGCCGCAGGGTGGCGCGCGAGCCGCTCGAGCGCCCACGCCAGCGCGGTCGCCGTCGTCTCGTGGCCGGCGACCAGCAGCGTGATCAGCTCGTCGCGCAGCGACGCGTCGTCCATGTCGGAGTGCGCGAGCAGCTGCGAGAGGATGTCCTCGCGCTCGGCGAGGTCCGGCGCGGCGCGGCGGCGCGCGATCTCGGCCGTGAGCAGGTCGTCGACCGGCGTGCGCACGCGCTGGAAGATCCTCTCCACGCGCCGCGGGCCGGCGAGCACGACGAGCAGCAGGCGCGCCGGGTCGGTGGTCCAGTCCAGCATCGACGCGATCTGCGCGCGCAGCCGCTCGTCGCGCACGCCGAAGACGGCGCGCATGATCACCTCGAGCGTCAGCGCCTGCATGCGCGGGCGCACGTGCAGCTCGCCGGCCGGCCAGCGCGCGACCTCGGCCTCGGCGATCCCGGTGATGAGGTCGCCGTACGCCTGCATGCGCTCGCCGTGGAACGAGGGCAGCATCGCCTTGCGCTCGCTCATGTGGTCGGCGCCGTCGAGCAGCAGCACCGAGCGCGGGCCGAGCAGCGGCTTGAGCACGGCGTTGCCCTCGCCCGCGTGCAGCACGTCCGGGTCGCCCGTGAACACCTGCCGGACGGCGTCCGGGTGCGAGACCATCACCCAGTCGGCCTCGTTGGCGACGCGCAGGCTGAACGTGTCGCCGTAGCGGCGGCGCAGCCCCGCCGCGTACGGACCCGGCCGCGTGATCCAGCCGAGCGTCGACAGCGCGCGCGGACCGCGCGGGCCGGGCGGGAGCGCGCTCACGCCGCGATCACGCGCCCGTCGCGCGCGGGGACCAGCGTCACGATCGCCGCGCGGCCCATCGGCTCCGCGCCGGGCCGCTCGGGCGCGAGCCGGTCGACCTTCGAGGCGATCACGCGCAGCACCGACTTCATCTCGAACATCGCCAGGCTCGCGCCGACGCAGCGGCGCACGCCGCCGCCGAACGGGATCCAGGTGTAGGTGCCGGCGGGGCGCTCGAGGAAGCGCTCGGGCCGGAACGCGGCGGGGTCCGGGTAGAGGTCCGGGCGCCGGTGCAGGAGCAGGATGTTCGGCGCCACCGACACACCGGCGGGCAGCACGTGGCCGCCGATCTCGATCGGCGACATCACACGCCGCAGCACCAGCGGTACGACCGGGCGCAGCCGCAGCGTCTCCTTGGCGACGGCGTCGAGGTAGTCCTCCTCGCCCTCCTTCAGGCGCGCCCACGCGGCGGGGTGGTTCGCGAGCCGCTCGAGCGCCCAGGCGAGCGCCGTCGCCGTCGTCTCGTGGCCGGCGAACAGCAGCGTGATCAGCTGGTCGCGCAGCTGCGCGTCGTCCATGTGCGGCAGCAGCTGGGAGAGCACGTCGTCGCCGCCGCCCGGCGCGGTCCGCCGGCGCGCGATCTCGGCGTCGATGCGCTGCTCGACCGGCCGCCGGACGCGCCCGAAGAGCTTGCGCGCGTTCTCGTACCCGGCGGCGATCAGCAGCACGGTCCAGCGCGTGTCGCGCGTCGGCGCGAGCATGCGCGCGATCGCGTCCTTGAGCGCCGGGTCGTGGACGCCGAGCACGGCGCGCATGATCAGCTCGAGCGTCAGCGCCTGCATCCGCGGGCGCATGCTGAGCGCCTCGCCGGCCGGCCACGTCGCCACCTCGCGCGCGGCGATCTCGGCGATCAGCGCCCCGTAGGACTGGATCCGCTCGCCGTGGAACGCCGGCAGCATCAGCTTGCGCTCGGCCAGGTGCTCGGACTCCTGCTGCAGCAGCAGCGAGCGCGCGCCGAGCAGCGGCAGCAGCACCTCGTTGCCCGTGTGCAGGACCTTCGGATCGGCCGTGAAGACCTGCTTGACGGCGTCCGGGTGGGAGACCATCACCCACGTGCCCTCGCCGGCGATCCGGATCGAGAACGTGTCCCCGTAGCGGTTGCGCATGCGCTCGCTGAACGGCGTCGGCCGCGCGAGCCAGCCGAGCGTCTGGAGCGGCACCGGGGAGCGGGGCCCGGGGGGAAGCGTGCTCACGGCCACGTCAAGAGCACCGTACACGGCGCGTGGTCGACCACGAAGCGGGTCGCGTGCTCGAGCGAGTGCGGGCCCGGCCGGGCGCCGTTGCGCGCCAGCACGAGCACGTCGGCGCTCTCGCACGCGCCGATCACGATCTCCTCCGGCCGCCCGCTCGCGGCGATGCGGTGGACGGCGGCGCTCGTCCGCAGCCGCTCGGTCGCGGCCGCGAGCAGGTCCTGCGCCGCCTCGCCGGCGATCTCCTCGTAGCGCCCGGGGCGCGCGTGCCGCCCGAGCAGCCCCGGCCCGGGGTGGACGGGCTCGGCGACGTGCAGCAGCGTCACCTCGGTCGCGGGCAGGGTCGCGACGGCGTCGGCGCACGCCTCCCAGCCCGCCTCAGTGACCCACACCAGGAGCTTCATGTCACCAGCCACAGCGCGAAGGTACAGCCCACGAGGATCGGCGGCACCGTCAGCGCGCCGAGGCGCAGGAACTCGCCCAGCGGCGGCTCCGCCTCGCGCTCGCGCAGCACGCGCCGCCACAGCAGCGTCGCGAGCGAGCCGGTGTAGGTCAGGTTCGGGCCGGCGTTGACGCCGATCAGCACGGCCAGCACGGTCGGCGTCCCGGCCGCGGCCGCCGCGGGCAGGAGCACGAGCAGGGCGGGGACGTTGTTGAGCAGGTTCGCGAGCAGCGCCGCGAGGAACGCGGCGCCGAGCAGCGCGAGCAGGCCGGCGCCGTTCGGCAGCAGCCCGTCGACGAGGTCGCCGAGCCCGTGTTCCGCGACCGCGCGCACGATCAGCCCGAGGCCGAGCACGAAGCCGAGCAGCGGCAGGTCCAGCGCGCGCCAGGCGGTGCCCTCGAACGCGATCATGGCGAGCGCGCCGGCCGCGGCCGGCCAGGCCGCGTCGAGCCCGAGCGGGCCCGCCGCGGCGAAGCCCGCGAGCGTGAACGCGAGCACGCCGAGCGGCGCGCGCGGCAGCGGCGGGACGGTCTGCTTCGGCGGGGTCGCGCGAGCCGCGAGGTCGCCCGCGAACACGCGCCGGAACACGACCCACTCGATCGCGATCGCGACGACCCACGGCAGCGCCATCAGCGCGGCGAAGTGCGTGAACGAGAGGCCCGACGCGCGGAACGCGAGCAGATTGGTGAGGTTCGACACCGGCAGCAGCAGCGAGGCCGAGTTCGCGAGGTGCGTGCACGCGAACACGGTCGGGCGGCCCGGCAGGCGCGCCTTCGCCGCCGCCGCGAACGCGGCCGGCGTGAGCAGCACGACGGTGGCGTCGAGCCCGAGCACGGCGGTCACGCCCGCCGCGGCGGCGAACACCAGCGCCAGCAGCCGCACGCCCTTGCCGCGCGCGCCCACCGCCATGCGCGCCGCCAGCGCGTCGAACAACCCGGCGCGCTCGCACCCGTCGCCGAGCACCAGCAGCGCGGCCAGCACGACCAGCGTCGTCGCGAGGTCGCCCGCCTCGTCGCGCGCGTCGCTCCAGTGCAGCGCGCCGACCGCGATCAGCACGGCCGCCCCGCCGAGCGCGACGAGCGCCTCCGGCGCCCGGTCGAGCCGCGCGATCGCCGCGGCCAGCGCCGCCGCGAGGGCGGCGAGGGCGAGCGCCTCGGCCACTACCAGCGCGCCTCGTGGCGCTCCATCACGCCCCACCCTTCGCGCAGCGCGCCCGCCACCGGCAGCGAGCCGGTGAACGTGCCGAACGGCTGCTCGTAGTCGGACGCGATCAGCACGAGGTTCTCCTTCCGTGCCCGCGTCGCCTCGGCGGCGAACCTGAGGTCGCCGACGCCCGCGAGCCCGTCGAACGCGAGCGCGCCGACCGGGTGCGGCTCGCCGTCGAGCCAGACCGCGCGCTCGCCGGGGTGCATGCCCTCGACGAGGTTCCACAGCACCGGCGCGCCGCCCGCCGTCACGCCCGCTCCCGCCGACCACATCCATGCGGTGTGGCGCGGATGGCGGCCGGCCGACTCGTCCATCAGCCCCGCGCAGGCGACCGGGATCCCGAGCGCCGTGCCGGTGACCTGCAGCGGCGTCTTGCGCGTCCACGCGTGCATCGACTCCGCCTCGACCGGGCGACCGAACGTCCACGTCAGCGACAGCGCGCCGGGCACGTGGGCCGACGCGCGCGCGACCGTCACGCCGCGCCACGAGCGCTTGCCGCCTTCCGCGAACGCGCCAGTCTCGCGATCCAGCACCGCCCACCACGACACGCGCGCGGCGCCGACCGAGGCCCATGCCGCGCACAGCATCACGCGCGGCCCGAACGCACCCACCCAGCGCCAGCGTTTGAAGAACATGCGCGGACGATATGCTCAGACCACGGATTGACTGACCGGTCAATCCGCGTGGGAAGGAGATCTTGCCGTGCGCGCCGCCGCAGTCCAGCTGCAGTCGACCCCCGACCGCGACCGCAATCTCGAGGCCGCCGATCGCCTCACGCGCGCCGCCGCCCGTGCCGGCGCCGAGCTGGTCGTGCTGCCCGAGAAGTGGCCCGTGCTCGGGACGCCCGAGCAGACGGCCGCCGCCGCCGAGCCCTACGACGGCCCGACGCTGCGCTGGGCGTCGGACCTCGCGCGCGAGCTCGGCATCGACCTCGTGGCCGGCTCGTTCTCCGAGCGCACCGACGGCGAGCGCGGCGCCAACACCAGCCTCCACGCCGGCCCCGACGGCGAGATCAAGGCGACCTACCGCAAGATCCACATGTTCGACGTCGAGGTCGGCGGCAAGGTCTACAAGGAGTCCGAGCGCGAGGCGCCCGGCGAGGAGATCGTCGTCTCCGAGACCGCCGCGGGCACGCCGCTCGGCCTGACCATCTGCTACGACCTGCGCTTCCCTGAGCTCTACCGGATCCTCGCGGTCCGCGGCGCGAAGGTGATCGCGGTCCCGGCCGCGTTCACGCTCGCCACCACGCGCGAGCACTGGGAGGTGCTCCTGCGCGCCCGCGCGATCGAGGACCAGGCGTTCATGGTCGCCGCCAACCAGTTCGGCGAGCACGCGCCCGGCTACCGCTCCGGCGGGCGCTCGATGATCGTCGACCCGTGGGGCGTCGTGCTGGCGCAGGCGCCGGACAAGGAGACATACGTCCTCGCCGAGCTCGACCTCGCCCGCCAGGACGAGATCCGCCGCACGCTGCCCTCGCTGGCCAACCGCCGCCCGGAGGCGTACCGGTGGCCCGCGGAGGTCACGGCCTAGTGGCGGCCAAGCAGGCTCCGGTCGACAAGCGGCGGCTGATCCTCGACGCCGCGGTGCGCGTGTTCGCGCGCCAGGGGTTCCACACCTGCCGCGTGTCGGACATCGCCGACGAGGCGGGCGTCGCCTACGGGCTCGTCTACCACTACTTCCAGTCCAAGGACCAGGTGCTCGACACGCTGTTCCTGCAGCGCTGGGACGTGCTGCTGGAGGCGATCCGCGAAACCGACGCGCTGGACATCCCCGCGCGCGAGAAGCTCGAGGCGATCGCCGGCTTCATCATCGAGTCCTACCGTCACGATCCCGACCTGATGAAGGTGATCATCATCGAGGTCACGCGCGCCGCGAACACGTTCGGCGCGGCGCACCTCGGGAAGATCACCGAGGCATACGGGCTGATCCGCGGCGTGGTCGAGAAAGCGCAGCGCGACGGGGAGTTCAGCACCCGGATCCCCGCCGAGTTCGCCGCGATGACGTTCTACGGCGCGATCGAGCAGGTGCTCACGGGCTGGATCTTCGGGACCCTCGATCAGGGCGACGAGGCGTACGAGCGCGCCAAGGCGCACCTCGTCGAGACGATCGTCGACGGCCTCGCCGCATAGACTCCGCCGCCATGTCCGACAACGAACTCGTCAAGCGCCTCGCTTGGTCAGGCTTGGTCGCCGGGATCGGCGCGCTCGCCTCGATCGTGACCACGCGGATCGCCGCCGTGGCGTTCCGCCGCATCTTCGGGGAAGATCCGCCCGAGTGAAAGAGGACGATCCCCAGCGCACGCAGGAAATGGACCCCCTGCCTGACGCGGAGGAGTCGGCCCCCGGGGCGACCGCCGCACGCGCCGAGGCGCAGGCGGCGGCGGCCGAGGCGGCCGCTCAGGCTGAGCGCATGGGCGCCGAGGCGCGCGCGGCCGAAGTGCGCGCCGAGGTCGCGGAGACCGACGTGCGGCGTGCCGAGGAGGAGACCGGCAAGGCGCACGACGAGGTCGAGGCGGCCGAGAAGGCCGAGGAGAAGCTCTCGCGCAAGGAGCGCAAGGCGCGCGAGCGTGCCGAGACCGCCGCGGCCGAGGCCGAGGAGGCCCGCCGCCACGCCGAGGAGGCCGCGCGCCTGCGCGCGCAGACCGCGGCCGACAGGACGGCGCGGATCTCCGGCGCCCAGGTCACGTCACCCGGCATCGGGTCGAGCACCGATCCGGCGACCGCGGCGTCGGCGCACCAGGCGCTCGCCGCCGAGGCCGCGCCGGCGGAGAGCAGCCCGCTGGAGCGCCCGGAGGTCCGGATCGGGCTCGCCTTCGGCGGCGCGTTCATCGCCGCCCGGATCCTCAAGCGGCTGATGGACTGAGCGATGACCGACCAGCAGACATCCGAGCTCGCGAAGGCCATCCAGGAGGTCTCCGAGAAGGCCTCGCTGCTCGTGCGCGAGGAGATCGCGCTCGCCAAGGCGGAGATGACCGAGAAGCTCAAGGGGCTCGCGCGCGCCGCCGCCGCGGGCGTCGTGGCCGGCGCGCTGATCCTCTTCGGGCTCATCTACTTCTTCCACTTCGTCGCCCTCGGGCTCGCGTCGCTGATCGGCAGCGGCGCCTGGCTCGGCTACCTGATCGTGACCGGCGTCGTGTTCCTCACGGCGGGCCTGCTCGGCTTCCTCGCCTCGCGCTGGGTCCGCAAGGCGCTGCCGCCGGCGCCGACGATGGCGATCGAGGAAGCGCAGCTGATCAAGCAGACCATCCAGCAACCCGAGGGAGTCGCCCGGTGAGCCAGACCCGCTCGCCGGAGGACATCCGGCGCTCCATCGAGGCCAACCGCGCCCAGCTCGGCGTCGCCGTCGATCAGTTGCGCGGCGAGCTGACGAAGGCGACCGACTGGCGCGCCCAGGTCAAGCGCCACCAGCGCGAGATCATCATCGGCGCGGCCGTCACCGGCTTCGTGCTCGGCGGCGGCATCGCCGCGTTCACCGGCCTGCTCACAGGCCGCCGCTCCTCGCGCCGCTAGGCGGGCTCGGGCTTCGGGGGCGCCGCCCCCGTCATCTCGGCCACGTTGAGCTCGTGGCGGTAGTCCCACCACTCGCGGACCGCGATCTGCACCGACGCCGCGATCGGGATCGCCACGAGCGCGCCGAGCACGCCCAGCAGCGTCGAGCCGAAGAGGACGGCGACGAGCACGATGAACGGGTGCACGTTGACCGCCCGCTTCTGGATCTGCGGCTGGATCAGCGTGTTCTCGAGCTGCTGGTAGACGACCGAGAAGATCACCCACACGATCGTCGCCGTCGGGAAGTCGCTGAACACCGTCACGATCGCCACCACGACGGCGCCGAGCGTCGCGCCGACGAGCGGGATCAGGTCGGCGAAGAAGACGATGATCGCCAGCGCCGCCGCGAACGGCACGCCGAGGATCGTCAGCATGATGAACGCGGCGACGCCGGCGATCGTGGCCTGGGCGATCGCGCCGCCGACGTAGCTGCCGACCGCGCGCGCCATGTGGTCGAGCGCCTTGCGGATCCGCGCCGCCTTGTCGGGCGGCTGGAGCTCGAGGATCCGGTTGACCCAGACCGGCCCGCTGCTGAGCAG
Organism: uncultured Solirubrobacteraceae bacterium; assembly: GCA_963736505.1. Lineage (GTDB taxonomy): Bacteria > Actinomycetota > Thermoleophilia > Solirubrobacterales > Solirubrobacteraceae > Solirubrobacter. The sequence continues at coordinate 407,262 of CAVTOZ010000005.1, read as the reverse complement.
GAACGCGGTCAGGACGAGGATCGTGAAGAGCGCGAACAGCGAGTTGACCAGGCCGAGCCCGATGTTGCCGAGCACCGACGCGGCGTCGCCGATCCTGGCGGGCAGCTTCCTCGCCTGCTCCTGCAGCTTCTCGGTGATGCTGTAGTCCTTCTCCAGCTTGCGCAGCGTCTTGTTCTTCTGCGTGAAGTCCTGCGCGTCCTGGGCGTACTTGGGAAGGTTCTGGACGAGGTTGTTGCCCTGCGTGACGAGCGGCGGGACGACCAGCGCCGCGATCCCGATCGGCACGAGCAGCAGGCCGAGGAACACGATCGTGATCGCGAACCCGCGCCGCATCCTGCGGCTCAGCCGGTTGACCGGGCCGGCAAGCGCGACCGAGAGGAAGATCGCGATCAGCACCCAGCTGATCGGCTTGCGCAGCAGGTAGACGAGGTACAGCGCGAACGCGACGCAGACCGCGGCGAGCATCGAGCGCACGATCGTCTGGAACGAGTAGATCGGCACGTTCCGGACGACCAGCGGCTCCTTGGGCGGATCGAGGCGGACGGCCATGCGCCCCCGGCTTTCCAGCCGGGGATGAGAATTCCTTCAGACCGGGCCGAGCAGGCTGGTGCGCAGGCCCGCGACGCCGAGCAGGCCGGGGCCGGTGTGGGTGCCGATCACGGGGCCGATCTCCGACAGGACCACGGGCTCGCTCGCGTAGATCTCGCGGCCCCGGTCGGCGAGGCGCTCGGCGACGTCGTGCGCGTTCGTGTGCGCGACGGCGAACGCGTCGCAGCCCTCCTCCTTGCGCTGCTCGAGATGCGCGACGAGTCGCTCGAACGCGCGGCCGGCGGTGCGCACGCGCTCCACGGGCTTCATCTCGCCGTCGATCGTGAGGATCGGCTTGACCTTCAGCGTCGCGCCGATCCACGCGGCCGCGGCGCCGATCCGCCCGCCGCGGCGCAGGAACTCGAGCGTGTCGACGGCCATCAGGATGTAGGTGTCCTCGCGCATCGCCTGAGCGGCCGCGAGCGCCTCGGCCAGGCCGCCGCCCGCCGCGACGGCGTTCGTCGCGGCCAGCGTGACGAAGCCGTGGCCCTGGGCGCCGGTGCGCGAGTCGAGCACGATCATCCGCTCGGGCGCCATGCCGTTCTCGATCAGCACCTCGCGCGCCTGCTCGGCCGCTCGGACGGTGCCCGAGATGCCGCCGGAGATGTGGATCGACAGGACGTCGTCGCCGCGCTCGACGAGCGGCTCGTAGACGGCCAGGAAGTCGCCCACCGACGGCTGCGACGTGCTCGGCAGCTCGCCGCCGGAGCGCAGGAAGTCGTAGAAGGCGTCAAAGTCCTCGAACTCGGACTCCTTGTCCGTGCGCCCGTTCCAGTTGACCCAGAGCGAGACGATGTGGATCGCGTGCCGCTCGACGACGTCGCGCGGGAGGTACTCGGTGCTGTCGGAGACGATCGCGACCGGGGACATCGGAGGCAGGAGGCTAGCTGGCCCGGTCGGTGAACGCGAACGTGCCAGGATTGTCGAACCGCGCTCATCCGTTCGTCGTAGGGTCGGACCGCGGCGGCTGGCGCCGCGGAGAATCTCCTAGAGGAGGGTGCCATGAAGTTCCTGGCGATCATCTACAACGACGAGTCCACGTACGCCGACGCCACCCCCGAGGACATCGGCCGGATCTTCGCGGCGCACGGCGCGTTCGGCGAGGCGTCGCGCGAGGCGGGCGTGTTCGGCGGCGGCGATGGCCTGCAGCCGTCGGCGACGGCGACGGTCGTGCGCGTGCGCGACGGCGAGCGCCTGCTCACCGACGGTCCGTTCGCCGAGACCAAGGAGCAGATCGGCGGCTACTACGTCCTCGAGTGCAAGGACCTCGACGAGGCGCTCGAGTGGGCGGCCAAGATCCCCGAGGCCGAGTACGGCGCGATCGAGGTGCGCCCGGTGATGGACTACGAGGCGGTCGAGGCGAGCATGAACGCCGGCGGGGCGACCGCGTCCTGACGGGGCCGCAGAACGTACTCATCGAACGCCTGTTCCGGCGCGAGTCGGGGCAGGCGGTCGCCGTCCTCGCGCGCATCCTGGGCGACCTCGATCGCGCCGAGGAGGCGGTCCAGGACGCGTTCCTGGTCGCGCTCGAGCGATGGCCGGAGCGCGGCCTGCCGGACAACCCGGCCGCGTGGATCGTCACCGCCGCGCGCAACCGGGCGATCGACCGGCTCCGGCGCGAGCGGCGCTTCGCCGACCGGCGGGCCGCGCTCGAGGCCGAGCTGCGCGCGCTCGGCGGCGGCGACGACGAGGACGAGCAGCCCGTGAGCCCGATCCCGGACGAGCGGCTGCGGCTGATCTTCACAACCTGCCATCCGGCGCTCGCACCGGAGGCGCGCGTGGCGCTGACGCTGCGCGCGCTCGGCGGGCTCACGACCGGCGAGGTCGCGCGCTCGTTCCTGGTGAGCGAGGCGGCGATGGCGCAGCGGATCGTGCGCGCCAAGCAGAAGATCGCGGCCGCCGGGATCCCGTACGCGGTACCCCGCGACGCCGACCTGCCCGCGCGCCTGCGCAGCGTGCTGGCGACCGTGTACCTGGTGTTCAACGCCGGCTACGGACCGCCGGTGCGGCCGGGGCTGTGCGGCGAGGCGATCCGGCTCGGGCGCGTGCTGGTGGGCCTGATGCCCGACGAGCCGGAGGCGATCGCGCTGCTCGCGCTGATGCTGCTGCAGGACTCGCGCCGCGACGCGCGCGTGGACGCCGAGGGCCGGCTCGTGCTGCTCGCCGACCAGGACCGCACGCGCTGGGACGCCGAGGAGATCGCCGAGGGCATGCGGCTGGTCGCCGACGCCTGGCGACATGGGCGGATGGGCCTGTACCTGCTGCAGGCCTCGATCGCGTTCGAGCACGCGCGCGGGACCGACTGGGCGCGGATCCTGTGGCTCTACGACCGGCTCTACGAGCTGTCGCCGACGGAGATCGTCGCGCTCAACCGCGCCGTCGTCGTCGCCGAGGTGCACGGGCCCGAGCGCGGGCTCGCCCTGATCGACGCGCTCGACCTCGACGCCTACCACCTGCTGCACTCCGTGCGCGCGGACCTGCTGCGGCGGCTGGGCCGCGACGCCGAGGCCGCGGCGGCCTACCGCGAGGCGCTCGCGCGCACCGACAGCCTGGTCGAGCGCGAGTTCCTCGAGCGCCGCCTGGATGCGCTCACGCCCACGGAAGGACCACCGGCTTGAGCGCGGCGCCGCTGCGCTGGGCGGCCAGCGCGTCGCCGGCGAGCGCGAGCGAGAAGCGCGCGGTGATCAGGTCGCCGCTGCGGACGGCGCCGGCGCGCAGCAGCGCGAGCGCGGCGCGGGCGTGTTGCTCGCCCGCGCCGTGGCTGGCGGTCAGCCGCAGCTCGCGCTCGGCGAGCGTGTGCGCGTCGACGTCGAGCAGCATGCGCGGCGGCGGGTCGGCGTGCAGCAGCAGGCGCCCGCCGGGCGACAGCGTCTCCGCCGCGTGCGCGAGGTCGCGCGGCGAGGTCGTGGTGACGATCGACACGCCGACGTCCTCGCCGGCGTAGACGCGCGCGCCCCAGCGCTCGGCGAGCGGGTCGGCCGCGCGGATGAACACGTCCTCGACGCCGCGGGCGAGCGCGGCGGCGACGTGCAGCAGCCCGCGCGCGCCGGTGCCGACGATCAGCAGCGCGTCCTCGCCGGTCAGCTCGGCGCGATCCTGCGCGCGCAGCACGGCGGCGAGCGGGTCGAGCAGGGTGGCCGCCACGGGATCGACACCCTCGAGCGCCAGCAGGACGCCGCCGCCCGGGATCCGCACGTACTCGGCGAAGCCGCCGGGCTCGAGCGCCGGCGAGTGGATCGCGACCGCGTCGCCGTCGGCGACCGCGTCGACGCCGGCGCCGACGGCCACGACCTCGCCGGCGGGCTCGCGCCCGAGCACCGCGGGCAGCGTCGTGTGGGCGTCGCCGTCGCCCGCCGCGCACGCCAGCACGCGGCAGATGACGTCGCCCGGCCCGCAGCGCGGGTCGGGCACCTCCTCGAGCGTCGTCTCGCCGGGCGCGACGGTCACGGCCGCTTTCATGGCACGATGCTATGCGGTGCCCGACGCGCTCGCCGTCTCCGACCTGCGCAAGCGCTACGGCGACAACGACGCGCTCAAGGGCGTGAGCCTGACCGTGCGCGAGGGCGAGCTGGTCGGGCTGCTCGGTCCCAACGGCGCCGGGAAGTCGACGCTGGTGAAGATCGCCTGCGGGCTCGTGCGGGCGAGCGGGGGCAGCGCGCTGGTCGCCGGTCAGCGCGCCGGCAGCCCGTCCGCGAACCGCTCGCTCGGGTACCTCGCGGAGCTGTTCCGGTTCCCCGACTGGCTCAGCGCCGACGAGCTGCTCTCCCTGCACCAGCGGCTGGCGTCGTCGGACGGCGGCGCGCGCGAGCGCGGCGAGCTGCTGGAGCTGGTCGGCCTGACCGAGGTGTCCGCGCGACGCGTCGGCGCGATGTCGAAGGGCATGCAGCAGCGGCTCGGGATCGCGCAGGCGATGATCGGCTCGCCGCGGCTGCTGCTGCTCGACGAGCCGACGAGCGCGCTCGATCCGGCGGGGCGCCGGACAGTGCGCGAGCTGCTGGAGACGCTGCGCGGGCGGGGCGTGGCGGTGCTGCTGAACTCGCACCTGCTGTCGGAGGTCGAGCTGGTGTGCGACCGCGTGGCGATCATCGCGCGCGGCGAGGTCGTCGCCGCCGGCACGCCGGACGAGCTCTCGCACCCGGGCGGCGTCGAGGTCGACACGGCGCGCGGCATGCGCGTGTTCGCGTCGGCGACGCGCGAGGAGGTGCCGCGGATCGTGCGCGAGCTGGTCGACGCGGGGGAGGAGATCTACGGCGTGCGCGTCGTGCGGTCCTCGCTGGAGGACGTCTACCTCGAGGTGGTCGGCGGCCGGTGAGGAACGCCTGGATCGTCGCGGGGTTCGCGCTGCGCGAGTCGGTCCGCCGGCGCGTGTTCGTCGTCGTCGCGCTGCTGACCGTCGTGTTCCTGGCGCTCTACGGGCTCGGCACGTGGCAGGCGTACAGGACCACCGACGTGGCCTCGCTCGACAAGGGCGTCGAGCTGCGGATCGTGACCGGCGCGATCCTGCTCGGGCTGTCGATGTTCGCGACGATGTTCCTCGGCGCGATCCTCGCCGTGTTCCTGACCCTGGGGGCGGTGCGCGGCGACGCCGAGCGCGGCCTCCTGCAGCCGCTGCTCGTGCGGCCGCTGACGCGCTGGACGTTCCTCGCCGGGCGCTTCCTCGCCGCCGCGTCGGTGTGCGTCGCCTACGTGATCGTCGTGTTCCTCGGGTCGGTCGTGATCACGCACGCGTTCGGGCACTGGTGGCCCGACGCGATCGTGGTCCCCGCGCTGGAGCTGGGGGCCGGTGTCGCGGTGCTCGTCGCGCTCGCGCTGGCCGGGTCCGTCGTGCTGTCGTCGACCGCCAACGGGATCGCGATCTTCATGCTCTTCGGCGCCGGCCTGACCGCCGGGCTGCTGGGGGAGATCGGCGACGCGCTCGGCTCCGACACGCTCTCCAACGTCGCCCGCGCCGCGTCCTGGGCGCTGCCGTTCGAGGCGCTCTACCAGCAGGCGCTGTCCGACATCACGCAGGACACCGTCGGCTTCACCCGGCTCGCGATCGACCTCGGCCCGTTCGGCGGCGCGCGCACGTTCGGCTCGCTGCTGTGGCCCTATGCCGGCGCGTACCTGGCCGCTGTCGGCGCGTTGGCGCTGTGGCGCTTCAGGCGCCGCGACCTGGGGTAGATCGGATCGCGTGATCCCCGTCGAGAACATCGCCGACTGGCGCGGCCAGGAGGTCGTGGACGCCGACGGCGCCAAGCTCGGCAAGCTCGAAGAGATCTACTTCGACGGCGAGACCGACGAGCCGGCCTTCGCGGGAGTCAAGTCCGGGCTCGTGTCCAAGTCCTTGACCCTGGTGCCGCTCATGCACGCGAGCGTCGGGCGCGACTTCCTGCGCGTGCAGCGGACGAAGGACGAGTTCAAGAAGGCGCCGAGCTTCGAGGTGGACGCCGAGCTGTCGCTGGACGACGAGGCCTCGGCGTACGGGTACTACGGGCTCGAGTACGCGCCGGCGGGCGAGGGCGCCCGGCGGCTCGCGAAGCGCTGACGAACGTCAACTGCGCTGGTAAGGGGTCCGTCTCCCAGAACCGCTCACCGGGTTCGCTGATTCGATCACGATCGACCGCGGTCCGATGCACCACTTTCGCGTGTTGGCGGCTAAGGGGCGCATAGCGCGACTTTCCAGCCACCAGATTCCCTGAGCGGTCCGCGGGGTGATCGTTTCATGCGCCGAGCGATCAACGGACGCCCGAAAACTCCTGTCGCCCCCTTACCTGCAAAGAACCCGGCGAGCGATCACGCGGCGAACGAGGCCAACCGCGCGGCCTCTTCGTCGACCGCCGCCTGCTCGCGCTTCAAGAGCTTCCGCACGGGCTCGACGACGACCTTCTTCCCCGCGAGCTTCCAGAACCCGGCGACCATCCCGTCCACGAGCACGACGGCGCGCACGCGCAGGTTCTTCGTCGTCAGCTCCTTGCGGTGCGCGTCCGCGATCACGCGTGAGCGGTCCGCGTGGGCGAGCATCAGCGAGTCGAAGTCGGGCAGGAACCGCACGGGCGCGTCGACATCCTCCGAAGGCCGGGGCGCGTCGGGCAGGTCGTAGTGCTTGCCGAAGCGCTCGAGCTCGAGGTCGTCGAACACGTCCTGCCAGTCGCCGCCGCCGAGGAACTGCTGGGCGTCGCGGACCGTGGCCGGGCCGAAGGCCGCGAGGTAGGCGCGGATCAGCGACGGCGCGTTGGCGCGCGGCTCGCGACCCAGCCAGTGCTGCGAGTCGGTGAACTTCGACTTCGGCGTGAAGCCCCAGCGGCCCCCGTCCGGGACCCGCACCAGCGGCAGCGAGTAGAGCGCCACGCGCGCGACCGCGCGCGTGTCCTCGGAGGGGCGGTGCTCGCCGATCCAGTCGCGCACGTCGTCCGCCGACAGCTCGGCGGCGTCCGCGAACAGCCTGCGCACGTCGTCGATCGCGGCGTCGATGTCGGCGCCTTCGAGCCGCGCGCCGACGACCTTGCGCAGGCCCTCGACGCCGAGCGGCGCGAGCGGCGGCTGCCAGCGCATGAAGTCCTCGCTGCGGGCGAGGTGCACGGTCCCGCGCATCAGCGTCCCGCGCACCACGGTCTTGGCGGCCAGCGCGTCGATCAGGTCCGCGGCCTCGAACCCCTCGACGCGCGACCACAGCGCGACGAACGGCGGCTTGGCCTCCTGCGCCTGCAGCGCGCAGAGCCGGCCGACGGCGTCCGCGACGTCGACCGCCTCGCGCTCGAGCAGCAGCTGCCGCGCCAGCGTCGCGCGGCCCAGCGCGCGCGCGTTCACCGCCGCACCGCCACGAAGCGCGCGCCCATCGGCGGCAACTCGCCGGCCGCGATCAGCGCCTCCTCCTCGCCGCGCAGCGCGGGGTCGAGCCTGAAGCGGTACAGGTAGGCGCCGGGCACGGGCACGCCGACATCGAACCACGCCGACAGCTCTTCGAGGATCGTCCCGAGCGGGTGCACGTGCTCGCGCAGCGACGCGATCATGGCCTCCGGCGTCGTGTCATGCCCCGAGTGCGAGAGCCACCACGTGGCCGTGCGCTCGTCGAGCCCCCAGCCGTCGAACTCGTCGACCACCAGGCGGGCGCCGTGCTTGAGCAGGCCCGCAAGCTGGCGCAGCGAGCGAACGAGCGGCGACACGTGGTGCAGCGACACGACCGCCACCGCGGCGTCGAACGAGCGCGGCCGGTCCTCGTAGTCCTCCAGCGCGAGGGGCAGCACGGGCGGCTCCCCCGACGGGTCGATCGCGACGACGTCGTAGCCGGCCTCGCGCAGCGCGGCCGCCAGCGACCCGTCGCCGGCGCCGATCTCCAGCACGCGCGCCGGCGGCGGCGGGAGCGCCGCGCGCACGTAGGCGATGACGTCGGGCTCAGGCATCAGAGGCTGCGCGCGAAGGCGCCGAAGATCGCGTCCGAGAGCGCGGCCTGGCCCGGCAGGTGGCGCGCGTCGGCGGCGCGCGCCTGCGCCTCGGTCACGCCGGCCGGCTCGAGCACGTCGCCCCACGCGGCGTACCAGCCGTCGAGCGCGCGCTCGTCGACCTCCGGGTGGAACTGGACGCCGACGGCGCGGCCGACGCGGAACGCCTCGCCGAACCCGTCCGGCCGCGCCGCCAGCTCGACGGCGCCGGGCGGAGGCTCGAAGGCGTCCTCGTTCCAGTGCAGCCCGTAGGCGCCTTCCCACTCGCCGCCCAGCGGCGTCCACGCCACCAGCCGCCGCGGCCGCCGCACCACGCTCCCGCCCAGCGCGTGCGCGAGCAGCTGCGCGCCGAGGCAGACGCCGAGCACGGGCACGTCGCGCCCGACGGCCTCGCGCAGCAGGGCGGCCTCGGCCTCCAGCCCGCCGTCGAGCACCGACTCCTCGCCGCCGAGCGACACGATCGCGTCGACCTCGTCCAGCGACGGCAGCGTGCCGAAGTGCTCGACCAGCTCCGCGTCGCGCAGCGCGTGCGCCGCGTGGCCGAGGAACGGCTGCCGCAGATGGTGGATGACGGCGATGACCGGGTATGTCGGTGGCATGGACGAGGACAGGGGTGGGCTGCAGAGCGGTCTCAAGCGCCGCCACGTCACGATGATCTCGCTCGGCGGCGTCATCGGCGCGGGGCTCTTCGTGGGTTCGGGTGCGGTAATCAACCAGACCGGGCCGGCGGCCGTATTGTCGTACCTGGCGGCGGGCCTGCTGGTGGTGCTCGTGATGCGGATGCTCGGCGAGATGGCGGTCGCCAACCCGCGCACCGGCTCGTTCGCCGACTACGCCGGGATCGCGCTCGGCCCGTGGGCGCGCTTCAGCGTCGGCTGGCTGTACTGGTACTTCTGGGTGATCGTGCTGGCGGTCGAGGCGACCGCGGGCGCGACGATCATCCAAGGCTGGCTGCCGGGCGTGCCGGTCTGGGCCGCCAGCCTCGTCCTGATGACGCTGCTGACGCTCACCAACCTCGCGTCGGTCAGCGCCTACGGCGAGTTCGAGTTCTGGTTCGCGTCGATCAAGGTCGCCGCCATCCTCGCCTTCATCGTGATCGCCGGCGTGTTCGTGATCGGCCACGGCGCGCCGCAGCTGACGGCCCACGGCGGCTTCACGCCGAAGGGCGGCGTGCCGATCCTGTCCGGCATCGTCGTGGTCATCTTCGCCTTCGTGGGGGCCGAGATCGCCACGATCGCAGCGGCGGAGTCCAAGGAGCCCGCGCAGGCGGTGACGCGGGCGACGAACCAGGTGATCGGACGCGTGCTCGTCTTCTACGTGCTGGCCGTGTTCCTGATCGTCGCGATCCTGCCGTGGAACTCGGCCAAGCTCGGGCAGTCGCCGTTCGCCGCGACGCTCGACCAGATCGGCATCCCGGCCGCCGCGCAGGTGATGAACGCGATCGTCCTGACTGCGGTGCTGTCGTGCCTGAACTCCGGCCTCTACGTCGCCTCGCGGATGAACTTCGCGCTCGCCCGCCGCGGCGACGCGCCGCAGTGGATGGTCAAGCTCAACTCGCGCGGCGTGCCGGCGCGGGCGATCCTGATCTCGACCTCGATCGGCTTCCTGTCGGTGATCGCCGACGCGATCTCGCCGGACAAGGTGTTCCTGTTCCTGATCTACTCGTCCGGCTCGGTGGCGCTGTTCGTCTACCTCGCGATCTGCGTGTCGCAGCTCGTGCTGCGGCGCAGGCTCGACGATTCCGAGCTCGAGGTGCGCATGTGGCTGTACCCGTACCTGACGTGGCTCTCGATCGCGGCGATCGTCGTCGTGATCGCCTCGATGGCGCTCGTCGACGAGGTCCGCCCGCAGCTGTGGTGGGGGCTGGCGAGCGTCGCGATCGTGCTGCTCGGCTACTGGCTCAAGTCACGGTTCCAGGACGCGCGCGGCGATGCCGGCGAGGGTGGCCTCGCCGTAGGCCGTGGACGGTTCGCCCGTGGTGAGGATCGCGAGCGCGAGCCGGCGGCCCGCACGCTCGAGTAGCGCGACCTGGTGCACGAGGCCCTTGCGCCAGCCGCCCTTGAAGAAGATCCGGTAGCCGCGCGTGGAGGCGACGGGCGCGATCCCCCAGCGCTGCTCGGGGACGATCGAGGCCAGCAGGCTGCGCGCGTAGGCGCGGTGCGCGGCCGGGACCAGCGTGTCGATGCGCGCGAACAGGCGGGCCTGGTCGGCGGCGGTCAGCTGCGCCTCGAACACCGCCGTGTTGACGTAGAAGTCGCGCATGTGCGCGGCCTGCGCGACGCGGCACAGGCCTGATGCGCCGACGAGGTCGAACACCGCCTCGGCGGCCTTGTTGTCCGAGCGCGTGATCATCGGGCCGAGCAGCGCGCGCCGCTGGGGCGTGAGCGGCCCGGAGCGCAGGACGGCGACCATCAGCATCGCCTTGATGACGCTGGCGGACGGGAAGCGCTCGGTCCGGTTGACCCCGAGCAGGCGGCCGTCGTCGCCGAGCGCGGCGAACGCGATCGTGCCCTCGCGGGAGCGCGCGTAGCGCTCCGCCGCGCGGATCCGCGCGGCGGTGGTCACGGGCGGCGGCTCGGTGCGGTGGGCGGGACGCTCGTTCCCGCCCGCGGCCGCGACGGCGAGCGTCGCGGCCGCGGCGAGCGCTGCGATCAGAGGCGGTTCTCGATCTGGATCGGCGCGGGCGGCTCCACGCCCAGCACCGTGGCCAGCTCGCCCGACTCGTACATCTCGGCGACGATGTCGGCGCCGCCGACGAGCTCGCCCTTGACGAACAGCTGCGGGATCGTCGGCCAGTTGGAGATGGCCGACAGCTCCTGCCGGATGCGCGGGTCGGGAAGGATGTCGACGGCGGCGAAGGACGCGCCGAGCGAGTCCAGGGCCTGCACCGTGCGTGCTGAGAAGCCGCAGCGCGGCTGCTCGGGCGTGCCCTTCATGAAGAGGATCACGTCGTGCTCGCCGATCGCCTCGGTGATGGCGTCGCGGATGGGATTGGTGGTGTCGCTCACAACTACTCCGCCTTGGTGACGAGGGACAGGGCGTGGATCGGACCGCCGATGTCGGGCCCGAACACCGCGTAGACGCGGCGGTGCTGCTCGATGCGGCTCAGATCGGCGAACTCGGGCGCGATGACGGTGGCCTTGAAGTGGTCGCCGCCGCCCGTGAGGTCCGTGACGTCAGCGGTCGCACCGGGGATGGCGGCCTCGATGCGGTGCTTGAGATCGTCGGTCGATGGCATCAAGTTTCAAGCCTAGCGGTCGCTACACTTCGTAAAGTGATCACCTTCACCGACAAGGGCGCCGAGAAGGTCCAGGAGTTCCTCTCCTCGCAGAGCGGGGACCTCCAGACCTCCGGGCTGCGCGTGGGCGTGCGCGGCGGCGGCTGCTCGGGTTTCCAGTACGCCCTCGCCTTCGACACCCAGCGCGACGGCGATGAGATCTTCGAGGATCACGGCCTGAGGATCCTCGTCGACGGCCCGTCGCTGCCCTACGTCAAGGGCGCGGTGGTCGACTATGTCGACGGCATGCAGGGCGCGGGCTTCAAGGTCGAGAACCCGAACGTGGTCGCGGCCTGCGGCTGCGGCTCCTCCTTCCGCGTCGCCGACGAGGAAGAGGTTTCCGCGGTCTGATGCCCTTCCGCCGCGCCTTTGGCGCGGCGCTGGTCGCAGCGGCCCTGCTCGGAGGCTGCGGCGGCGGAGACCATCCTTCGAAGAAGCCGGCGGCGCCGAAGGCGTCGCCCGGCCCCGCGAAGGGCACGGTCGGACCGCCGCCGGATGCACCCGCGCTCGCCGTCGGCATCACCGAGCAGAACCCGAACTTCATCTGGCCGGACTCGCATCCGGTGGTGCCGGAGTTCGCGCGCTGGCGCGACGCGCTGGCCAAGATCCATCCCGCGTACTACCGCGTGATCGTCGACTGGTCGGTGCTCCAGCCTGAGGCCGGCAAGCCGCCGGTGTTCGACTCGCCCAACGGCGGCTGCATGCGCGACAAGGGCCCGTGCGGCGGCTACGGCGGCATCCGCGACGTGTTCAAGGCGCTCGGCGCGCGTCAGAAGGCCGACGGCGGCTGGCAGGCGCTGGTGGTGCTGACCGGGACGCCCACGTGGGCGGCCGCGCCGGCGTCCGGCTGCGAGCGCGCGGGCACGCTGCCCCGCTCGCGCCCGCCGAAGGAGGGCTACGGGATGGACGCGTACGGCGTGTTCGTGCGCTTCGTGCTCCAGGAGGCGCGCAACGACGGCGTCGACCTGCACTACTGGTCGCCCTGGAACGAGCCGAACCACCCGTTCTTCATCTCGCCACAGCGGGCGAAGTGCTCCTCGTCGGCGAAGTCGGCCGCGGTCGGGCCGTACGTGGAGATGGCGCGCAAGCTCAAGCAGCAGCTCGACGCGGCGCCGGGCGACCAGGAGCTCGTGCTGGGCGAGCTCGCGGGCCTGCCGGACCGGCGGCCGAAGTCGTCCTCGATCTCCGAGTTCATCGCCGACGTGCCGGAGGACCTGGCGTGCGGCGCGAAGGTGTGGTCCCAGCACGGCTACATCGGCGGCGTGAACCCGGTCGACGACGTCGAGCGCGCCCTGACCCGGAAGGGCTGCGCCAAGCCGGCGCTGTGGATCACCGAGACCGGCGTCGGCGCGCCGCGCAGCGGCCAGAAGCGGCGCACGTCGCACGCGTCGCAGCTCGCGGCCTGCCGGCTGCTGCACCGCCGGCTCGACGACTGGCTCCAGGACGACCGCGTGACGGCGGCGTTCCAGTACACGCTGCGCGAGGACGACCTCTTCCCGACCGGCCTCGTCAAGACCGACCTCTCGGACGCCTATCCGGCGCTGGCCGAGTGGACCGCCTGGGGCGGCACGGCGCGGCCGAAGGCGACCGACCCGGCGCCGCCCGACAGTTGCGGTTGACGCGTCCGCGCGAGCATCTCGTAGCCTCGAAAACCGATGTACCCGCTCGCGAATCGGCTGGCGATCGTCGCCGCGACCCTGATCGTCGCCGCGGCGGCCTACGCGATCTCGCGGTTCGACAACGACTCGGCCGCGGCGCCCACGCCCGCGCCCACGCCGGCCGTGACCGCGGCGGCCACGCCGACGCCGACGCCGACCCCGACGGCGACGCCCGACCCGCTGCCCGCGGCCGGGCAGGGCCTGGCGATCGGCGTGACGGAGCCGAACCCGAACCTCGTGGCGGGCGATCGCGCCGTGCCGGAGCCGTGGGCGCGCTGGCGCGACGCGCTCGGCGCGATCCGGCCCGCGTTCTACCGGCTCGTGGTCGACTGGGCGTCGCTGCAGCCGAGCGCCGGCACGCCCGCCGACCTCGCCGCGCCGAACGCGGGCTGCATGCGCGCCGTCGGGCCGTGCCTCGGTTGGACCGGCGTGCGCGACCAGCTGCGCGCGCTCGCGTCACGCCAGCGCGAGGGCGGCTGGACCGGGCTCGCGGTGATCACCGGCACGCCGGACTGGGCCGCGGCGCCCGCGGCCGGCTGCGAGCGCGCGGGCACGCAGCCGAAGTCCCGCCCGCCGCGGGCCGACGCCCTCCCCGCCTACCAGCAACTGGTCACCGACCTGCTGACGGTGGCCGCGCAGGAGGGCGCCGACGTGCGCTTCTGGAGCGCCTGGAACGAGCCCAACCACCCCGCCTTCATCAGCCCGCAGCGGGCCGCCTGCGACCCGGCGTCACCGACCCAGGCGGCCGCGCCGTACGCCGCGCTCGTGCGCGCGCTCGGCCAGGCGCTGACGACCTTCGGCGGCGACCACCGGCTCGTCCTCGGCGAGACCGCCGGCCTGCTCAAGCCGACGCCGAACACGACGACCGTGCCGGAGTTCATCGCCGCGCTCCCGCAGGACGTCGTGTGCGCCTCGACGGTGTGGTCGCAGCACGCGTACATCGGCGGACCTGACCCCGTCGCCGCGGTCGCCGCCGCGCTCGACGCCCGCGGCTGCCCGGAGCCGAAGACGATCTGGATCACCGAGACCGGCGTCGGCCCGGCGCCGACGGAGTACTCCGCCGCGCGCGCGATCGCCGACGAGCGCGAAGGCTGCCGCGAGCTCCACGACCGCCTGGTGACGTGGTGGAACGACCCGCGCGTGACCGTCGCGTTCCAGTACACGCTGCGCCAGGACGACCGCTTCCCGACCGGCCTCGTGACGACCGACCTCGCCGCCCCGCGCCCGACCCTGGCGGAGTGGACGGCCTGGGGCGGCGCGCGTCCTGCGAGCGCGCCGCCCCCGCCGCCGGCCTGTTAGCGCAGCGTCGCCGAGCCCGTCCGCGCGGCGCCGGAGGAGGGCGTGAACGTGACCGTCACCGTGACGTTCCGCGGGTGGCCCTTGAGCCGCAGCGTCAGGGTCGCGGCGCCCTTCTTCACCTTCCGCGCGGCCGTGCCGACGAGCTTGCCGGTGGCCTTGGCGGTCGCCGACAGGCGTCCCGTGGAGGGCAGCGTCACGCGCACCTTGACGCGCTGCCCGGTGCGCTTGAGCGAGACGGCCAGCTTCTTCGGGGCCGCGGGCTGGGCCGGGGCCGGCGCCGGGGCCGGGCTCGAGCCCGGCGCCGGACGCGCCGCCGGCACGTCGGCGGGCCCCCAGTCGGGCTCGCTGCCGCCCGGGATCACGAGCGGCGGCGTCGGCGTGGCGCCGGTGAGCGTGCAGCCCCCGGAGAAGTCCGGCACCGCGGCGACGTAGATGCCGTCGCCGGCGCCCCAGGCCACGCGCGTGCCGTCCGGCGCGAACGTCGGCTGGGAGAACGTGCCGCCCGGCGCGCCGCTGTAGCGGTAGCAGACGATCGGCTTGGTGCTCAGGGGCGCGTCGCCGTCCTTGAACGTGGTCGGGAAGCTCGGGACGGAGTAGAGCGTCAGCGTCGAGTCGCCGCTGCCCGTCTGGAACGCGAGCTTGCGCCGGTCGCGCGTGATGTCGCCGCCGGACACGTGCGGGTTGTTCTGGACGGTGTCGCTGAACCAGTTCTTGACGAGGTTGCCGCTGTCGCCGTCGCTGAGCGTGTCGAGGATGACGTCGTTGTTGGGCAGGTGCGTCGGGTTGGCGAGCAGCACGGTGTCGTCGTCGACCCACGCCGGATGGCGCCAGCCGGAGTGCTTGCCGAGCGCCGGGTCGTCCCACGACGTCTGGCGGTCCGACCACGTGTAGCCGGTGCCGCCCTCGTTGATCGCGACGACGCATGTCGGCGGCAGGCAGCCCGGGTTCTGGCTCTGCGTCATCCAGTAGTACGTGTAGGCGACCTTGGTGCCGTCAGGGGAGATCGCCGGGTCGTACGGGCCGTAGAACGTCTTGGCCGGCGCCGGGCGCGTGTCGGACACGGGCGTGTCGAAGTTCGCGAGCACGTTGCCGGCGCGGTCGAGCTTGTGCAGCCGCACGCCGGTGAGCGCGATCATCGTGCCGTCGTCGGCCTGCGAGACGTCCGCGTAGCCGCCCGTGTAGGTCACCTGGTACTGGCGCGAGCCGTCCGCGGTCGACAGCCACACGTTGCCGTCCTTGACATAGGCGATCGAGTCGGCGATCGCGGCCGGCGCGCACACGAGCGCCACCAGGGCGGCCGCCGCCGCGATCCAGGGAGTTCGTTTCATGGGCGCAACATGAACGGCCCGGGTTGCCGGGCCTTTGCCGCGACCTTGCCGCGGGTGGGCGCGTTCGTAAGTACGGCGTATCGCCGGCGAATGCACGGGTCGTCGCTGCCGGCTGCGGCAGTCGTTCGCATACTGCTGGTACGTGTGCGACTGCCGTGGCCCGGCAGCGGCGAGAGCCAGGTGGCGAGCCCCTAGGGCGAGACAGGTGGCGGTCCGGGCCCGCCGGAATGCGTCGTACTTCCGGACGCGTCCACTACTAGGCGCCGGCCTGGGCCAGCAGCCAGAGCGCCAGCGAGGTGAAGCCGACCATGATCCCGAGCATCCAGTACTGCGAGCGCACCGCGAGCTTCGCGTCGCCGTAGAGCGTCAGCGCGCGGTCGTGCGCGAGCGTCAGCGCGGCCACGTGGCCGACCACCACGAACGCGACCTGCACGTACCAGGTGTCCTTCTGCGGGAACAGCGAGTAGTCGATCCCGGACGCGACCGTGCCGAACAGGTCCCAGCCCTGCCCGAACGGGTCGCTCGCGAGATAGCCGATCGCCTGGCCCTCGAAGATCAGGAACGTGAAGTAGTGCGCGGCGACGTAGACGGCCGCGATCGGCAGCAGCGTGTGGATGAAGCCGACCTCCAGCCGGCGCACGTCGAGGTCGCCGCCGACCGAGCGCGCGCCCTCGATCCCGAGCCGGTAGAAGCCGGCCACGATCCCGATGCCGATGAACAGCCCGATCGTCGAGGCGATCTTCGACGCCGTCAGCGCGCCGATCCCGATGTTGCCGAGCGCGTCGACGACGTCGGCGGAGAGGTTCTTCCACAGCGGCCCCTGGCTGAGCCCGTCGAACGTGACGGTGCCGATCATCACGGTCACGAACGCCACCGTGCCCGGCGCCGGATCCAGCCGCGGGAGCCCCGCCAGCGGCGGGCGCAGGCCGAGCACGCCGGAGCGGGTCTCGAACACCGACATCCGGGAGAAGAAGTTGTAGTAGACCGCGAAGCCCTCGCCCCGCCGCGACCACGTCTCGACGCCGTAGACGCACTGGGCGGCGAGCGTCCCGACGGTGTACAGCAGCGCCGCGGTCACCAGCCGCGGCGGGTGGTCGCCCCAGCCCGACACGAGCTCGATCCACGTGAACACGACGATCACCGCCGCCGCCGGCCAGCGCCCGAACCGCTCCGGGTACGGCCGCTCCAGCGACGGCAGCAGGCGCCCGATCGCCCGCCAGGGGCTGAAGGCGCGGAAGACGTCGCCGAACAGGATCGAGGCGAACACGAGCCCGACCCAGAACGTGATCAGGATGAACGTCGGCGCCCAGTTGTCCAGCGCCGTCCCGGACCCGACGTAGCCGGCGACGATCGTGACGCCGAGCAGGAACACGCCGATCGCGCCGCACAGCGCCTGCACCGGCGCGCTCGCGAGCGCGCGCCCGAGCGGCAGCGGGCGCCAGACGTCGCGCTCCAGCCGCGGCTGCGGCCACAGCACCGCGAGGGCGAAGAATGAGATCACCAGCACCGCGGCCGCCGCCCACGCGAACAGCCACTGCGGGATCGGGAGCTGCTCGCGCTGGACGAGGCCGTGCGCGTCCGCGGAGGCCGGCAGCAGAACGAGGGCGGCCAGGGCCGCCGTCAACGCCCGGCCTGCGTGCCTCACAGCCCGGTCTTCACGGCGTTCTCGAACTCGCGCACCCCGATCGAGCCTTCCAGGCGCGCCGTGATGATGCCCCGCTTGTTGACGACGAACAGCCATGGCTCGGTCTGCAGGTGGAACTGCACCAGCGGCGGCCGCAGGCCCTTCTGCGCGTCGTTGTCGACGTAGACCTCCTGGTGGATGAAGGTCATCTTGTCGCGGTACTTGGCCTCCATCTGCAGCGCGATGTCGGTCACCGGCCCGCACACCTGCGACTGGCACAGCTGCGGCGTCGAGAACAGCAGCGCGACCGGCTTCTTGCCGACCACGTCCGCGAAGTCCTCCTTGTGCATGTCGCTCGGCGGCACGCGCGTGTCGATCTTCGTGACGTCGCCCTTCGCGCTCGCGAGCGTGTCGGTGTGCACCTTCGGCGCCTTCGAGCCGACCGCCGGGATCGGGTCCGCCGTCTTCGTGAGCACGTTGACGGTGCCCGTGGCGCCCGTCAGCTTGCCGTCGGCGCCCTTGGTCGCCGACAGCACCGCGTAGGAGCCCTTCTTGGCGAACGGGACCTGGGCGCCGTAGACGGCGACGAACGGGTCGCTCGTCTTGGCCGCCTGCTCGGAGCGGTAGCGCGCCTGCGTCAGCAGGACGTCGGCGGGGGCGACGAACGGGCCCTCGGCCGGCTTGCTCGGCGTCGGCGCGACGTAGATCGCGGTCTGGCCGTAGACCGGCGTCCCGTCCTTGGCGATCACGCCGAAGGCCATGCGGTTGTCGCCGACCGTGAAGACCGAGCTCGCGAGCGCGAGCGACGGGCCGGCGGAGAGCGTGTTGGCGAGCTGCTCGAGCGACTTGCCGGAGGCGTCGGGGAAGTCGGCCTTCGTCGGCCCGGAGGCCTTCTGGACGGCCGCGCGTACGCCGTTCTCGGACGGCACCGACTGCACGGGGTCGGAGTTGGTCTTGGAGCCGCCGCCGCAACCGGCCAGCAGCACCACGCAGCACAGGACGAGCACGCGTCGCATAGACGCGCAAGGGTAGTCAACGCGGGGAGGAACGAGCATGAGGGGGTCTACGCCGTTCGTCCGCCCCGGTTCACGCCTAGACTCCGGCGTCCTTGGGGGACCTCGAGTACCTCTTCGCGCTCCTGCTCGCCGCCGTGCTGCTGGTGCGCGCGGCCGATCTCGTCCACCTGCCGTACCCGATCGTGCTCGTGCTGGGCGGTCTCGCGGTCGCGTTCGTGCCGGGGCTGCCGGATCTCGAGCTCGAGCCCGACGCGGTCCTGCTCGTGTTCCTCCCGCCGCTGCTGATGTCGGCCGGCTGGTACGCGTCGCCGCGCGAGCTGAAGGCCGAGTCGCGCGCCCTCGGAGCCCTCGCCCTCGTGCTCGTGCTCGTGACCATGACCGCCGTCGCGGTCGTCGCGCACGCGCTCGTCGACGGCCTGCCGTGGGCGGCCGCGTTCGTGCTCGGCGCCGTGGTGGCGCCGACCGACGCCGTGGCGGCGATCGCGACGTTCAGCCGCGTCACGGTCCCGGCGCGCGTGAGCCGGCTCGTCCAGGGCGAGTCGCTGATCAACGACGCCACCGGCCTGACCGCGTTCAAGGTCGCCGTCGCGGCCGCCGTGACCGGCACGTTCGCGCCGGGCCACGCGCTGCTGGACTTCGTCTGGGCGGCGGCCGGCGGCGCGGCGGTCGGGATCGTCGTCTCGCGCGTGTCGATCCAGCTGCTGCGCCGCGTGGACGACGTCAGCGTCGTCGTCGTGCTCACGGTGCTCGTGGCCTACGCGAGCTACATCGCGGCGGAGGAGATCGGCGCCTCCGGCGTGCTCGCCTGCGTCGCCTGCGGCCTCTACTCCGGCTGGCACCAGTCGGAGTTCTTGGACGCCGACAAGCGCCTGACCGCGAGCGCGTTCTGGACGATCCTCGTGTTCGCGCTGGAGACGCTGCTGTTCGTGCTGCTCGGCGTCCAGTTCGACACCGTCGTGAACGAGCTGCACGGCCGGTCGGCGGCGACGATGGTCGTCGCCGGCCTGGCGGTCAGCGCCGTCGTGATCGCGGTCCGCGCGGCGTTCGCGCTGCTGAAGCTGTCCGACGACATCTCGCGACGCGAGCGGATCGTCATCGGGTGGTGCGGCATGCGCGGCGCGGTCTCGCTCTCGGCCGCGCTCGGCGCGCCGCTGGCCATGCCCGGGCGGCCGGAGGTGATCATCCTCACCTACGCGGTGATCCTCGTCACGCTCGTCGGCCAGGGGCTGACGCTGCCGGTCGTGATCCGCGCGCTGAAGCTCGACCGCGAGCGCGAATGGAGCCTCGACGAGGCGATCGCGCGATTGGAGGCGGCGCAGGCCGCGCTCGACCGGCTCGACGAGCTGGAGGCCGAGGGCGAGGTCGACGGCGAGCAGCTGCGGCGCCTGCGCGAGGTCTACCGCGGCCGCTTCCGCCAGTGCATGGCGGTCGTCAGCGGCGACCGCCGCGAGGAGGCGCTCGACGAGGCGCGTACGCGCCGCGAGCGGCTCAGCACCCTGCGCCGCGACGTGATGGACACCGAGCGCTCCACGCTGCTGCGCCTGCGCGACGAGGGCAGGATCGGGCAGGACACGGTGCGCCTGATCGAGCGCGACCTCGATCTCGACGAGGCGCGGCTCAGGTGAGCGGCGCATTTTCGAGGCTTCTCCACAGGTAGCGGCACGCGCGCGTGCGGTACGGGCGCCAGGGCTCGGCGATCTCGGTCATCGCGTCCGCGTCCGGCGGCGTCGCGAGCCCGTACGCGCGCATGATCGCGTTGCGGATCCCGACGTCCCCCGTGGCGAAGATGTCCTGCCGGTGCAGCGTGAACATCAGGAACATGTGCGCCGTCCATTCGCCGATGCCCTTGACGGCGACGAGCGCGCGGATCGCCTCGGCGTCGTCGAGCGTCTCGAACGACCCGATCGCGAGCTCGCCGTCGAGCACGTGCTGGGCCAGCGAGCGCAGCGAGTTGACCTTCGCGCGCGACAGCCCGGCGGCGGCCTTGAGCGCGTCGGGGTCGTCGTCGAGGATCTCGCGCGGCGTCGGCGGGCGGTCGCCGAAGCGCGCCAGCAGGCGACCGTAGATCGTGTTGGCGGCCTTCGTCGACAGCTGCTGGCTCGTGATCGCGCGGATCAGCGAGCCGTAGACGTCGGCCCGCTCGTCCGAGTTGATCGGGAGCGGGCCGCCGAAGTCCCTGATCAGCCCGGCCATGACCGGGTCCTTGCTCAGATGAGCGTCCGCGGCGTCCAAGCCGCGGAGACTAGCCGTCCGTCGTGATCGTGCGAATCAGCTCGCCGAGCACGCGCCCGGCGTCCCCGTGCTCGATCTGGCAGGTGCCGGCCGCCTCGTGGCCGCCGCCGCCGTAGCTGAGCATCAGCTCGCCGACGTTCGTCTTCGACGAGCGGTCGATGATCGACTTGCCGGTCGCGAACACCGTGTTCTGCTGCTTGAAGCCCCACAGCACGTGGATCGAGATGTTCGCCTGGGGGAACAGCGCGTAGAGCGTGAAGCGGTTGGTCGGGTGGATGACCTCCTCGTGGCGGAGATCGAGCACGACCAGGTTGCCGTGGACCTTCGCGCAGCGGCGGATCTGCTGCTCGGCGGCCGCGGCGTGCTTGAAGTAGAGGTCGACGCGCTCCTTGACGTCCGGCGTGCAGAGGATCTCCTCGATCGACATCGCGGTGCAGACGTCGATCAGCTGCATCATCAGCTGGTAGTTGGAGATCGTGAACTCGCGGAAGCGGCCGAGGCCGGTGCGCGGGTCCATCAGGAAGTTCAGCAGCGACCAGCCGGTCGGGTAGAGGATCTCGTCGGTCGTGAACTGGGCGGCGTCGCCCTTGTCCACGGCGTCCATCAGCTCCTCGATGCCGGGGAACGTCGCGTCCCCGCCGTAGTACTCGTAGACCACGCGGGCGGCGGAGTCGGCGCCGGGCACGATGACGTGGTTCGTCTTCGGGCCGCCGACGCGGATCACCTCGGAGTCGTGGTGATCGAACGAGATCGCGACGTCAGGCGAGTACGGCAGGTTCGTGGTGACGTCGTTCGGGCCGAGCTCGATCTTGCCGTCCTGCACGTCCTTGGGGTGGACGAAGAGGATGTCGTCGAGGATGCCGAGGTGCTTGAGGAGCGCCGCGCACACGAGCCCGTCGAAGTCCGAGCGGGTGACGAGCCGGTAGCGCTCGGCGCGAGGTGAGGTCGTAGCGGGGGTCATCGCCCCTGGGATCGGCAGATCGCCGGAAAAGTTCAGGCTTCGACTGCGACGGTCGCGCCGTCGAGCGCATTCAGCGCGCGTTCGACCGACATGCCGATGCACGTGAACGTCGGCGTGTCGCGCTTCGTGTACGCCGACGCCTCCGTCGTGCGCAGGCGCTGCACGAGGTCGAGGAAGACCGCCGGCTCGTCGCCTTCGAAGGCGACGACGAACTCCTGGTCGTCCAGGCCGAAGCTGTAGCTGGTGTTGAGATCGATGCTCGGGTACTCGCGGCCGACGCGGATGTGCTCCTGCATGATCCGCCAGCGCTCCTTGGGATCGATCCCATACCACTCGCGCGTCTTCACGAACGGGTAGACGAACAGGTACTTGGCGTGCGCGGGGCGGACCTCGAGGCGCGACTCTTCGGAGTACTCCGACGCCTTGGTCATCGCCAGGAAGGAGTGCGACGTCTCGCACCAGGCCATCAGGCCGCTCTGGGCGAGCACGACGTGGAACTCGTGGATCCGCTCCAGGTTGGTCGCCTGGGAGAGCAGCATCAGGTCGGCGTCGCCGCGCGTGCCGACCAGCGAGAAGGCCCGCAGCAGGCGCTCGGAGGCGAAGTCCTCGCACGCCGCCATGAACTCGCGCTTATGGCGTGAACGCTCGTCCGGATCCAGGCGCCGCCAGGCCGGATCCACCTTCAAGAACGTGTACTTGACGAACTGCCGATCGGGCATCCTGCTAGCCAGCATAGGTGAAGAGCGGTTAGCCGTATCGTGGCCGTCGGGCGACCTTCGTAGGATCACGGCATGCGGGTCGCTCTCGTATCCCCGTATTCGTGGACATACCCAGGTGGCGTCACGCGCCACATCGAGGCCCTGGCCACGGAGCTTGACCGCCAAGGTCATGACATCCGCGTGCTCGCGCCGTATGACCCGGATCGGCGAAAGACCGCGCTGCTGCACCGCGGCGCGCGTCCGCAGGTGCGCGACGTACCGGAGTGGCTGGTGCCGCTCGGCGGCACGATCGGGTGGGACTTCAACGGCGCCGTCTCGAACCTCGCCGGCACGCCGTCGGCCGTCTCGACGCTGCGGCGGGAGCTGCGCGCGGGCGCCTTCGACGTCGTGCACATCCACGAGCCGGTCGCGCCGACGATCGGCTGGGACGCGCTGACGAGCGCCGACGCGCCCACCGTCGGCACGTTCCACTGCTATTCGGAGGCTCGCCTCCCGCACGCCGTCGCGAGCCTGCTCGGCGCGCGCCGCAAGCTCAACCACCTCAATCTGCGGATCGCCGTGTCCGAGGCCGCCGCCTGGACGGGCCGGCGCTTCTATGGCGGCCGCTACCGCGTGATCCCCAACGGCGTCGCGCTGCCCGAGGCCGGCGCGCCCGCGCCGCGCCGGCGCGTCCCGGGGGAGCCGCTGCGGATCGCGTTCGTCGGCCAGGCCGTCGAGCGCAAGGGCCTGCCCGTGCTGCTGCGGGCGTTCGAGGCGCTGCGCACCCAGGTCCCGGCCGAGCTGATCGTGATCGGCTCGACGGCGGACGAGCTGGCGCCGCTGCTGGTCGAGGCCGACGGCATCACCGCGCTCGGCCGCGTCGACGACGCCGCCAAGATCGCCGCCCTGCGCGAGGCGGACCTGCTGTGCGCGCCGTCGCTCGGCGGCGAGTCGTTCGGCATGGTGCTGACCGAGGCGTTCGCCGCCGGCACGCCGGTCGTCGCCTCCGACATCGCGGGCTACCGCGCCGTGGTCACCGACGGGCGCGACGGCGTGCTCGTCCCGCGCGGCGACGCCACGCGGCTGGCCGAGACGCTGCGCGACCTGGCGCTGGATCCCGCGCGCGTGCAGCGCCTGGGCGCCGCCGCGGGCGAGAGCGCGGCGCGCTACACGTGGCCGAGGATCGCCGAGCAGGTCGTCGCCGCCTACGGCGACGCGATCGCGGTGACGCAGCCCGAGAGCGCGCCCCGCCGCGTCGCGATCAAGGTCGGCGCGCTGCCGGCCGACAACCTGCCGCGCGTCCCGGCGCGCCGGCTGCCGTCGCTGGACCCGGCGCCGCGCAGCCGCGGCCGCACCGCCGTCCGCGTCGCCCGCCGGGCCGTGCTCGCCGGCGCCACGCTTGCCACGGTGGCCGGCTCCTACCTCGCGGTGCGCCACATCGGGCCGGCGCGGATCGGCGACGCGCTGGTGCGCTCGCAACCTGCCTGGGTGCTGTTCGGGCTCGCGCTGATGTGCGCCTCGATGGTCCTGCGCGCCGTCTCCTGGCACGCGATCCTCAAGGCCGCCCTGCCCGACGCGCGCCCGAAGATGGTGGACGCGTTCCAGGGCATCACGATCGGCGTCCTGATGTCGGCGACGCTGCCGGCCCGCCTCGGCGAGCCGTCGCGCGCGCTCGTCGTCTCGCGCCGGCTCGGCCGCGCGCGCGACCGGCTGCCGGTCGTGCTCGGCACGCTGATCTCGCAGACGCTGATCAACCTGCTCGCGCTCGTGATCCTCGGGATCGTGATGTTCACCACGATCGGGCTGTTCGCCGGCCGCCAGCAGGCGCTGGTCTGGTACGCGGTGGCGCCGCTCGCGGTGCTCGTGCTGGTGCTCGTCGCGCCGGCGCTGATCCGCTCCGGCCTGCCCTCGCGCTCGCAGCGCGTCTCACGCTGGATGACGCAGGGCCGGCTCGCGCTCGCCCGCGTCCGCACGGGCCTGATCGTCTTCCGGCGCCCGCGCGAAGGCGCCGTCGCGATCGGCGGGCAGCTGTCGGCCTGGGCCGTCCAGTGGGTCGCCTGCTACGTGCTGCTCGTCGCCCTGGGGCTCGACCACAAGGCCGATCTCGGCGCCGCCGCCGCGATCCTGTTCGCCGTCAACGTCACCGCCGTGCTGCCGGTCACGCCGTCGAACCTCGGCGTCTTCCAGGCCGCCTGCATGGCCGTGCTGGTCGGCGCCTACGGCGTCGCCCCGGCGCAGGCGCTCGGCTACGGGATCATCCTGCAGGCCGTCGAGGTCGCCACCGCGGTCGTGATGGGCGCTCCCGCGCTCGTCAAGGAAGGCCTGTCGTGGCGCGAGGTGCGGCTGCGCGCGATGCACGGCGCCCCGGTTTCGCTCAGCGCGCCCGGCCCGGTCCCCGACGAGGTCTGACCGGCCTCACCCGCCCTCGAGCACGGCCTTGAGCCGCTCGAGGTTGCCGACCTCGCCGCGCATGCTCTTCTCGACCGGGCGGCTCATCACGAGCTTCTTGGGCCCGCTCAACTCGCATTCGAGCGTGAAGCGCACGCGCGTGCCGACGCCGTCGGGGGCGAGCTCGTAGCGCCCGCGCGGGCGTACCGGGCCGGCGATCACCTCGAAGGCGAGCAGGCGATCGGGCTCGTACGCGGTCAGCCGGTAGTCGGCCTCGATCCGCCGCCCCATCGGACCCTTCATGCCCTGCCGGAAGACCGTCCCGACGCCGTCCCCGGAGGCGCGCGCGACGTCGGCCACGGCGGGCCGCCAGCGAGGGTCGTTCTCGCCGTCGGCGATGAACGCGAACACCTCCGCCGGCGGCTTGGCGATCGTCAACTCGTTCGTGGCCATGGGCATCGCTCGTCCTCCTCGTCGTCGCGGGCGCCGACCAGGCGGCGCGCCAGCTTGTCCAACCCGCTCTCCCAGCCGCTGCGGTACGCGTCGCCGTCTTCGCCGTACCCGGCGTGCGTGACGGAGACCTCCGTCCCGCCCGGCGCGGGCGAGAGCTCGACCGTCACCAGCGATTCCGGCTCGTCGGGCCACGCCAGCGCCCAGCTCCAGGTGAACACGAGCCGTCGCGGCAGCTCGATCTCGAGGTACTCGCCGGTCAGGGTCACCGCCGCGCCGTCGCCGGCGTCGAACTCGATCCGGTAGCGCCCTCCGTGCCGCACGTCGAGCTCGGCCCGGATCACGCGTTAGGCGCCCGGGCCGAACCACTCCGCCAGCCGCTCCGGCTCGGTCCAGGCGCGGAAGACGGCCTCGGGCGATCCGGCGACGGTGCGGGTCAGGCGGATCATCGGGCCTCGAAGACCTCCGCGAGCGCGTCGAGGCTGGACGTCCAGAACGGGCGGTAGCGCGCAAGGAACGCGTCAGCCTCGCGCAGCGGCTCGGGCGCGAGCCGGCAGCGCCGGAGCCGGCCCTCGGGCCGCTGGCGCACGAGCCCGGCGCGCTCGAGCACCTTCACATGCTTGCTCACGGCGGCCAGCGACATCGCGAACGGCTCAGCGAGCTCGCCGACCGTCGCCTCGCCGTCGCGCAGCCGCTCGACGATCGCGCGGCGCGTCGGATCGCTCAGCGCCCCGAACACCAGGCCGATGCGATCCTCAACCATGTGGTTGATGGTACTAGGCGGTCAATACCGTGCAGACGCGGTCGATGTCCGCGCTGCGCGCCGCGATCAGCCGCTCGGCCTCGCGCCCGAGGGCGGCGAGGTTGGAGGCGCTCGCGTCGTCGAGGTCGTCGCTGGCCTCCTCCAGGCGCGTCTGCAGCCGCACGTAGCTCGCGCCGGCGAGCGCGCGCAGCTGCAGGTCGACCGCGTCCGCGCCGCCGTCGAAGACGACGTCGATGATCGGCTCCGCCCATTCGAGCTTGCCCCAGTCCTTGACGTCGTCGTACGGCAGCGGGCGCGTGTGCTCGCCGGTGCCGAGCGAGAGCAGCAGCTCCGGCGCGCCGCCCGCTTCGACGTAGGCGAACACCGCCGGGTTGACGGCGAACACGCCGCCGTCGACGAACGTGCGCGCGCCGATCCGGACGGGCTCGAAGTACGTGGGCGCCGCCGAGGTCGCGTGCGCGGCGTCGACCATGCTGACGGCGTCGCGGTCGGAGCGCAGGATCACGGCCTCCCGCGCCTGCACGTCGTAGACGGTGATCAGCGTCGGCACCGTCGCCTGGTCGAGCGTCGCGTCGCCGATGTGGGTCTGCAGGCTCGCGACGAGCGCGCCGGCGTCGTAGCGCTCGTCGAGGTAGCCCTTGGCCGACTCGATCTCCTTGACGAGCTTGCGCTCGAAGATCTTCGGGCCGTCCTGCACGTAGATGTCGGCGATCCGCGAGGCCGGCATCGGGTCCGGCCGCGAGAGCGCGCACGCGATGATCCCGCCCGTCGACGTCCCGGCGATCAGGTCGAGCATCGTCGCCATCCGGCGCCCGGTCCGCGCCTCGATCTCGGCCAGCACGAGCGCCGGGATCAGCCCGCGGATGCCGCCGCCGTCGATCGCCAGCGCCTTCACACCGACGAGGCTACAGCGCAGGCCCAGGGGGCCTCTGAGGCCGGCGCCCGGTCCAGCGGATAGCGTCGTGAGCATGACCGCGTCGATCGTGCGAGACGGCGTCCGGGTGGCCTACGATGTCCGCGGCGACGGCGATCCGACCGTGCTGCTGCCGCCGCGGTCGATCGTGCCGTCGCGCTTCTGGAAGCTGCAGGTCCCCTACCTGGCCCGGCACTTCCGCGTGATCACGTTCGACGGGCGGCGGATCCGGCCGCCCGCCGCCCGCCGAGGACTACGCCGAGGAGGAGTTCGCCGCCGACGCTGATCCTGACCGAGCGCGGCTGCGCGGGCGCCGACGCCGAGGGCTTCCGCGAGCGCTGCGCGCGCGTCCGGTGTCCGGTGCTCGTGATCCACGGCGACCGCGACCGGATCGTCCCGTACGCGAGCGGCGCCGCGCTCGCCGAGACGACGGGCGGGCGGCTGATCACGCTGTGCCGACATCGCGCAGGCGATCGCGGCCGAGATCGGGCGCGAGGTCGCCTACCGGGAGGTCGAGCGCGACGGTGCCGCTCAGGCGGCGGCGCTGATCGCCGAGCTGCTCTGAGCCAGCGGCGCGGGGCGCCCGAGGTGGAACCCCTGGGCGTAGCCGCAGCCGAGCCGGCGCAGCACGGCGAGCTGCTCAGCCGTCTCGATGCCCTCGGCGACGATCGGCAGGCCGAGCCGCTCGGCGAGCGAGATCACGCCGGCGACGAGCGCCTCGCGCGAGCCGCCCTGATCCATCGCGGCGATGAACGAGCGGTCGAGCTTGAGCGCGTCGATCGGCAGCTCGGCGAGCGAGGCGAGCGATGAGAAGCCGGTGCCGAAGTCGTCGATCGCGATCCGCGCGCCGAGCGTGCGCAGCGCGCTGAACACCTCGGTGACGGAGGCGACGTCGTCGACGACGACCGACTCGGTCAGCTCGATCGTCAGCCGGTCGGGGGCGAGGCCGGTGCGGCGCAGCGTCTCGGCGACCTGGCCGGTGAAGCCGGCGGAGCGCAGCTGGACGGCGGAGACGTTGACGGCGACCCGCAGCGGCGCGCCGGACGCGGTCCGCAGCGGCGCGACGTCGGCGCAGGCGCGTTCGAGCACCCAGGCGCCGAGCTCGACGATCAAGCCGGTCGCCTCGGCGAGCGGGATGAACTCCGACGGCGCGACCGGCTCGCCGTCGAGCGTCCAGCGCAGCAGCGCCTCGACGCCGGTCGCCTCGTCGCTGGCGAGGTCGACGATCGGCTGGTAGGCCAGCTCCAGCGTCCCGGCGCGCACGGCGTGCACGAGCGCCGCGCGCAGCTCCAGCCGGCGGCGGGCGTTGGCGTGCATCGCCGGCGAGTACGCCTGCAGCTCGCCCGCGCCGCGCGACTGCGCGATGTGCAGCGCGGTGTCGGCACAGCGCAACAGGTCCTCGGGCGCGAGCCCGGGCGCGGCGAGCGCGAGGCCGGCGGTGACGGTGACCGGCACCTCTGCGCCGTCGATCGTGACCGGGAGCGCGACGGCGGCGGCCAGCTCGCGCGCGGCGCGCTCGGCGTGCTCGGCCGCGCTCACGTCCTCGAGCAGGACGGCGAACTCGTCGGAGCCCAGGCGCGCGATCAGGTTGTCGCCGGCCGCGGCGTGCAGCCGCGCCGCGCAGGTGATCAGGACCTGGTCGCCGCCGAGGTGGCCGAGCGAGTCGTTGACGGTCTCGAAGTCGTCGATGTCGAGCAGCAGCACGGCCGCGCGGCGCCCGGGGTCGGCGAGCACCTCGCGCACGCGGTCCTCGAAGCTGGCCCGGTTGGGCAGGCCGGTGAGCGGGTCGCGGCGCGCGCTGCGGCGCAGCTGGCGCTCCAGCCGGCGGCGCTCGGACACGTCGCGCACGGCGAGCACGACGCCGTTGACGTCCGGGTCCGCGAGCCGGTCGGCGACGCGCACCTCGGCGTGCACGAGCCGGCCCTGGAGGTGCACGAGCGCAACCTCGCCGGCGACGGCCCCGCCGCTCTCGCGCGCGGCGTGGACGAGCGCCTCGAGCCGGCCGGTGTCCTCAGGCGCGACGAACGCCGACAGCGAGCAGCCGCCGAGGTCGGCGCGGCCGAGCAGGCCTTCGACCGACGGCGTCGCGAACGTGACGTCGCCGCCGGCGTCGAGCACGATCACGGCCTCGGAGGCGTGGCGGACGAGCGCGTGGAAGCGGCGCGAGGAGGCCTGCAGCGCGCCGCGCTCGCCCTCTGCGCGGGCCGCGGCGGCGAGCGCGCGGCGGGCGGCGAGGCTCGTGCGGGCGAAGGTGACGAGCAGCAGCGTAACGATCAGCAGGGCGAGCAGGCCGGTCAGCGCGGTCAGCCGCCAGGCGCGATCGCGGGCCACGCGCGCGTGCCCGCCGGCGATGACGATCTCGCGGTCGATGCTGCCGCTGAGCTTGTCCAGCCGCGCGAGCAGCGGAGCGCCGGCCTGACGCACCTCGGCGACGCTGCGGTGCGGCACGGCGACGTCGCTGGCGGTCTCCGCGAGCAGCCCTTCGATGCCGGCCGTCGGGCGGCCGCCGAGCCGCGGCATGTTCTTGACGGCGTCCGCGCGGAACAGCCGCCAGCGCAGGGTCTCCTGCACGAGCGACGCCTGCGGGTCGAGGTCGCCGGCGACGCCGCGCCAGTGCAGCAGCTGCAGCTCGTCGAGGCGCTCGTCGAGCGCCATCAGCGTCTCCGCGCGGTGGTGCTCGCGTGCGCTGGCGGCGTGCAGCGCGCAGATCCAGCCGGCCGACCCGAGCACGACGGCGACCGCGGCGACCAGCAGCCAGGCATGCCGGCGGGCGCGCACACGCGCCTCGGGCAGTTGCCCGGCGCGCGCGGTTGCACGCATTACGTCATCCGCGTAGTGGCTTCCCTGACTGGATCGCATCGACCATGTTGGTCATCGGCCGACGGCCGCCGATCCAGCAACCGGTGTGTCAGCGTGCTGCCGCGGCCTCCGCGGCCGCACCGGCGGCACTGTCTCGGCCGGAGGCCTCACCACCGCTTCGCTCGTCGTCCTCGTCGCCGAGATCGGCGAACAGCGAGGGGTCGCGCGCGGTGCCGCGGATCACGTCGTCCGGCGAGCCGTTCGGGAGCAGCCGACCGTTGCGCATGCCGAAGTAGATCGCCTGCGGGTGGTGCGCGATGATCGCCAGCGTCGACTGCTCGGGCAGCGGCGCGTAGCCGTCGGTGATCGACATGCCGATCCGCTCCAGGCCCAGCACGCGCTCGACCTTGTCGTGCTCGGACTGGTCCGGGATCGACGGGTAGCCCCAGGCGTAGCGGCGGCCCTGGCGGACGTCGATGCCGAAGGCGTTGCGGACCTTCCAGTGCAGCCACTCGGCGAGGCCCTCGGCCGTCTGCACGCCCAGGCCGTGGACGAACAGCTGCTCGGCGAACTCGCCCTCCTGCTCCAGGCGCGCCATCACCTCGGTCACCTCGTCGCCGACCGTGACGGCCTGCAGCGCGACGACGTCGAGCTCGCCGGACTCCTTGGAGCGGTAGAAGTCGGCCAGGCACAGGCGGTCGCCCTTGGGCTGGCGCGGGCACGTGAAGCGCTCGATCACGGTCTCGCGGTCGTCCGGGTCGAGCACGACGATGTCGTTGCCCTCGGAGTAGCACGGGAAGTAGCCGAGCAGCGCTCGGGGGTGCAGGTAGGTCGCCTCGTTCCACATGCGCTCAAGGCGCGGGCGGAAGTCGTCGGCCAGCAGCCGGCGCCACTCCTCGCCCTTGACGCCGCGGCCGCCCCAGTGGAGCTTGAAGAGCACGTGCGTGTCGAGGTGCGTGTAGAGCTCCTCGAGGTCGACCTCGATCTCGCGCACGCCCCAGAACGGCGGCTCGGGCACGTCGACGTCGGTGGCGGCGGCCGAGCGCACGGAGTCGTCGGTGGTGTCGAGCACCTCCTCCTCCTCGTGGACCTCGCGCAGCTTGGCGGCGGCGGCGCGGATCTCGCTCACGAGCTCGGCGCGGCGCTCGGGCTCGACCAGGCGGTCCATCACGGCCAGGCCCTCGAACGCGTCCTTGCAGTAGAAGACGCCGGGGTCGTAGATCTGGTCGGAGTCCTTGCCGCCGGGGTAGAGCACGCGCAGGCCGAACTTGCGGTTGATCGCGGCGCCGCCGAGCAGGACCGGGAACTCGAGCCCCTGCGAGTGCAGCTCCTGGATCGCCAGCGGCATCTGCTTGGAGGTCGAGACGAGCAGCGCCGACAGGCCGATCGCGGTCGCCTCGTGCTCCTTGGCGGCGTCGAGGATCGTCTGGATCGGCACCTGCTTGCCGAGGTCGACGACCGTGTAGCCGTTGTTCGTCAGGATCGTGTTGACCAGCGACTTGCCGATGTCGTGCACGTCGCCGAACACGGTCGCCAGCACGACCGTGCCCTTGGTGTAGCCCTCGAGCTTGTCGAGGTACTGCTCCAGCTGCGCCACGGCGCGCTTCATGACCTCGGCGCTCTGCAGCACGAAGGGCAGGATCAGCTCGCCGGCGCCGAACTTGTCGCCGACCTCCTTCATGGCCGGCAGCAGGACCTGGTTGAGCGTCGGGACGGCGCCGATCTTCTCGACGCTGGCGTCGATCTGGGCCTCGACGCCCTCCCGCTTGCGGCGCAGGATGTGCCAGTGCAGCGCCTCCTCGGGCTCCATCCCGGCCGTCGGGTCGGCGCTCTCGGCCTCGGCCTCGGGGCCCTTGGCCTCGAAGTGCGCGATGAAGCGCTCGAGCGCGTCCTCGCGGCGGTTGAAGACGAGGTCGTCGGCGAGCTCGCGCTCCTCGGTGGGGATCTCCGAGTACGGCGTGATGTGGTTCGGGTTGACCATCGCGAGGTCGAGCCCGGCCTCCACGCAGTGCGAGAGGAAGACCGAGTTCAGGACCGAGCGCGCGGGCAGCCCGATGCCGAAGGAGACGTTGGAGACGCCGAGCGAGGTCTTCACGCCGGGCAGCTCGGACTTGATCAGCCGGATGCCCTCGATCGTCTCGACGGCCGACGGCTTCCACTCGTCGTCGCCGGTCGTGAGCGTGAACGTGAGCGCGTCGAAGATCAGCAGCTCGCGGTCCATGCCGTGCTCGTCGCAGACGAGCTCGACGATCCGCTCGGCGACCTCGAGCTTGCGCTCGCGCGTCTTGGCCATGCCGACCTCGTCGATCGTCAGCGCGATCAGCGCGGCGCCGTGCGCCATCGCGATCGGGACCACGCGGTCGAGCTTGTCGCGGCCGGCCTCGAGGTTGACGGAGTTGACGATCGCGCGGCCGGGGATCTGGTCGAGCGCGGTCTCGATCACCTCGGGCTCGGTCGAGTCGACCTGGATCGGCGACGGCTGCGTGAGCGAGACCTTCTTGGACACGAGTCGCATCTGCTCGTCCTCGTCCTGGCGCTCGGTCAGCGCGACGCACAGGTCGAGCACGTGCGCGCCGCCCTCCACCTGGTCCTCGGCGACCTGCAGCAGCGCGTCGTAGTCGTCGGCCAGCAGCAGCTCCTTGGCGCGGCGCGAGCCCTGCGAGTTCACGCGCTCGCCGACGATCGTCGGGGCCGGCTCCTGCACGAGCGGCGTGGCGGCGATCATGCTCGACACGTGCGGCGCGCGCGGGGCGGGCCGCGCGCCGACCGGATGCGAGGCGCAGCGCTCGTGGATCGCGCGGATGTGCTCCGGCGTGGTGCCGCAGCAGCCGCCCACGATCGAGACGCCATAGCGCTCGACGAACTCGCCCAGCGCGTCGGCGAGCGGGCCGGGCTCCTCCGGGAAGATCGTCTCGCCGTCCGGGCCCTGGTGCGGGATGCCGGCGTTCGGGATGCAGTGGACCGGGATCGGCGAGTGCTCGCCGAGGAAGCGGATCGCGTCGCGCATGTCCTCAGGGCCGGTCGAGCAGTTGAGGCCGATGACGTCGACCTTCAGCGCCTCGAGCGTCGCGAGCGCGGCGCTGACGTCGGTGCCGAGCAGCATCTTGCCGCCGTTGGGCAGCAGCGAGACCGACGCCTGGATCGGCGTCGTGCGGCCGGTCAGCTTGAAGGCTTCGCGAATGCCGAAGATCGAGGCCTTGACCTCGAGGATGTCCTGCGCGGTCTCGACGATCAGCAGGTCCACGCCGCCCTCGAGCAGGCCCTGCGCCTGCTCGGCGAAGACGGCGACCAGCTCGCGGAAGCGGACCTGGCCCAGGCTCGGGTCCTCGGACGCGGGCAGGAAGCCCGTCGGGCCGATCGAGCCGGCCACGAAGCGGTCCTCGCCGACCGCCTTGCGCGCGATCTCGGCGGCGCGGCGGTTGATCTCCAGCGTGTGCTCGCCCAGGCCCCACTCGTCGAGCTTCAGCCGCGAGCCTTGGAACGTGTCGGTCTCCACGACCTCCGCGCCGGCCGCGACCATCGACTCGTGCACGCCCTGGATCACGTCCGGGCGGTTGAGCACGAGCGCCTCGTGACAGCGGCCGGGGAGCTTGTAGTCCTTCTCCAGGCTGAGGTCGAACTGCTCGAGCGTGGCGCCCATGCCGCCGTCGAAGACGATGACGCGGTCACGGGTGGCGGCGAGGAAGTCACGCATGATCGACACAGGCTAGCGCAACCTTGACACAACCTTGTCAACCCACGTCGCGCCTCCGGAACCCGGCCAGCCCGGCGGCGCCGATCGCGAGCGCGATCGCGCTCAGCGTGAGCGGCGCCGCCGTCATCGCCCCGCCGGGGAGCTGCGGGACGTGGCTGAACGGCGAGATGCCGAGCACGGCGTCGCCGAGCTTCAGAAGCGGGCCGAGCTCGGAGATGAAGATGCACAGCGCGATCGCGGCCCAGCCGGCGGCGCTCGCCCGCGGCGCCAGGCCGAACGCGGCCAGCCCGACGGCGCCGAGCACCCACGCGGCGGGGATCTGCACGAGCCCGGCGGCGGTGACGCGGGCGGGCTGGCCGTGGGCGATCCCGGCCGCGAGCCCGGCGACCAGCAGGAGCGCGGCGGTGCCGCCGGCGGCGATCGCGGCGTGGCTGAGCGTCCAGCGCGTCCGCGTCACGGCCGTCGCGAGCAGCGCCTCGGCGTGGCCCGCGGTCTCCTCGCTGCGCAGCCGCAGCATCGCCTGGACCATGTACGCCGCGGCCACGAGCCCGAAGATCGCCATCGCGGCGGCGAGGTAGGCGTCGGCGAGGCTCTTGCGGCCGCCGAGGTCGGTCAGCGCGTTGCGCACCGACTCGCTGTCGCCGATCACGTTGCCGATGTCGCCGGCGAGGCTCCCGAGCGCCGCGCCGAGGATCGCGAACCCGGCCGCCCAGCCGGCCAGCGACCCGCGCTGCAGGCGCCAGGCGAGCTGCAGCGGCGTCGCGAGCGTGCCGCGGGCCGGCCCGGGCCTGGGCGCCACGACGCCGGCCCCGAGGTCGCGCCGGTCGAGCAGCGCGAAAGCCGCGGCGAGCAGCGGGACGATCAGCGCGAGCGAGAGCAGCAGCGTCCACCAGCGGTCGCCGGCGAACGGGCGCACCTGCTGCGACCAGCCGAGCGGCGACAGCCACGAGAGCCAGTGCGGGCCGGCGTCGCCGACGGCGCGCAGCAGGTAGCTGGCGCCGAGCACGGCGCCCGCCAGCGCGTTCGCCGAGCGCGCGAACACGGCGACCTGGGCCGTGACGGCGCCGACGGCCGCGAAGACGCAGCCGCCCATGCCCATCGCCGCGCCGATCGCGAAGGAGCCCGCGGCAGGAAAGCCGATCGCGAGCAGGCCGAGCGTGACCAGCAGCGTCAGCGCGACGTTGGCGCCGAGCGCGACGAGCAGGGCGGCGGTGAGCGGCGCCCGGCGGCCCACGACCGCCGCCCCGACCAGCTCGGCGCGCGCCGACTCCTCGTCCGCGCGCGTGTGGCGCATGACCGTCAGGTAGCTCATCAGGCCGACGAGCGCGAGCGCGAGGCCGAGCACGCGCCAGGCCGTGATCGCGCCGATCGAGTCGCCGTAGATGCGCCCGTACAGCGCGAGCGTGGCGGGCGTGCTCCCGAGCCCCTCGACGACCTGGCGGCGCGAGGCCTCGGTCGCGTACAGGCTGCTGTACGACGAGCCGGTCAGCACGACGGCGGCGGCGAGGAAGGCCAGCCACACCGGCAGGAAGACGCGGTCGCGCTTGAGCGCGAGCCGGATGAGCTCCCTAGTCCCGCTCATAGTGGCGCAGGAACAGCTCTTCGAGCGTGGGCGGGCGGCTGGTGAGGGACTTCACGCCGGTCTGCACGAGCTTCTCGAGCACGGCCTGCAGCTCGCCCGGCTCGACGTGCTCGACGACGTGGCGGCCGTCGGCGGTGTCGGCCTCGATCGTCGTTCGGGTGAGGTGGCGCAGCTCGTTGAGGCTGCCCGACTCGACGGTCCTGCCCTTGCGGATGATCGACACGCGGTCGCACAGCGCCTCGACCTCCGCGAGGATGTGGCTGGAGAGCAGCACTGTGCGCCCGCGCTCGCGCTCCTCCTGGACGCAGCTGCGGAAGATCTGCTCCATCAGCGGGTCGAGCCCGCTCGTCGGCTCGTCGAGGATCAGCAGGTCGGCGTCGGAGGCGAGCGCCGCGACGAGCGCGACCTTCTGGCGGTTGCCCTTGGAGTACGTGCGGCCCTTCTTGGCCGGGTCGAGCTCGAAGCGCTCGATCAGCGCGTCGCGCCGCTGCGGGTCCATCCCGCCGCGCAGCCGGCCGAGCAGGTCGATCACCTCGCCGCCGGTCAGGTTCGGCCACAGGCTGACGTCGCCGGGGACGTAGGCGAGCCGGCGGTGGAGCGTCGTGACGTCGCGCCACGGGTCGCCGCCGAGCAGGCGGGCGGTGCCGGAATCGGCGCGGTAGAGGCCGAGCAGGACGCGGATCGTCGTCGACTTGCCGGCGCCGTTGGGGCCGAGGAAGCCGTGCACCTCGCCGTCGCCGACCGTCAGGTCGAGCCCGTCGAGCGCGCGCGTGGCGCCGAACGTCTTGACGAGCCCTTCGATCTCGATCGCCGCCATGTCCTGATCGTACACAGGTTTGTGAAAGTTCGAAACTGTGTAAAGTTTGGGCGGTGACGTTCGTCGAGTCCTTCGCGTCCGCGTTCGTCGACGCCGGCGTCCCGCGCATGCCGGCTCGCGTGTTCGCGGCGATCCTGGCCAGCGAGCGCGGCCGGCTCACGGCCGCCGAGCTGTCGGACGCGCTGCAGGCGAGCCCGGCCGCGATCTCCGGCGCGGTCCGCTATCTCGTCCAGGTCGACCTGATCGTGCGCGAGCGCGAGCCGGGCTCGCGCCGCGACGTCTACGCGATGCGCGACGACGCCTGGTACGAGGCGATCGTGCGGCGCGAGCGGCTGCTCGACCTGTGGCAGCGCGTCCTGCGCGACGGGGTCGAGGAGGTCGGGCGCGACTCGCCGGCCGGCGTCAGGCTCGCCGAGACGCTCGCGTTCTTCGAGTTCCTGCAGGCCGAGATGCCGGCGCTGCTCGCGCGCTGGCGCTCACGCCCAGCCGCCATATGACGGGTCGATGTTGCGGCCGCCCTGGTGGGTGTACTCGGTCGAGTCGCGGATCTCGCCGGCGTAGTCCTCGGCGTTGTCCTGCGGCGCGTAGCCGAGCGCGCTGGTGAGCGGCCACCAGCGCTGCGAGTTGGCCGAGGCGCCGTAGACGATCGTGAAGCCGACGTCCGGCGCCGTCAGCGCGGCGTCGACGAGCCGGAC
Source organism: uncultured Solirubrobacteraceae bacterium (assembly GCA_963736505.1). Taxonomy (GTDB): domain Bacteria; phylum Actinomycetota; class Thermoleophilia; order Solirubrobacterales; family Solirubrobacteraceae; genus Solirubrobacter. The sequence continues at coordinate 371,059 of CAVTOZ010000005.1, read as the reverse complement.
GCCGTCGCCGAAGCTCAGCCACGTGTGCAGCGCGCGGCGGTCCGGCGGCCGCTCGGCGAACGTGCCGATGCGCAGCGCGACGACCTCGAGCCCGAAGCGCTCGACGTACATCCGCCCGAGCGCCTCGCCGTAGACCTTCGAGACGCCGTAGAGGCCGTCGGGGCGGGGGACGACGGTCTCGTCCAGCGGCGCGCCCGGCGGGTACATCCCGGTCGCGTGGTTGGAGCTCGCGTAGACGATCCGGCTGACGCCCAGGCGCCGGCAGGCGTCGAAGACGTGGAACGTCCCGTGCAGGTTCGGGCCGGCGAGCTCGCCGAACGGCGCCTCGTCGGGCACGGCGCCGAGGTGGACGACGGCGTCTACGCCCTCGACCGCCCGGTCGATCGCCGCTTGGTCGGTCAAGTCCGCGCGGACGAAGCGCGGGTCGTCGAACTCGACGACGTCGGTGAGCCGCAGGTCGTGCGCCAGGTCGCGGCGCAGGACGGTTCCGATGCGCCCTGCGGCGCCGGTGATCAGCACCTTCATACCGGTACGTCTAGCGCTTAACAGCCGACGGCCCCGTCAGGGACGGGGCCGGGGCTGGGGTGAGGGGAGGGTTGGGTGCCGCTCGTGAGGGTTGGTGCGCCTCGTCCACTGAAGAGGGTTCCTCGGACGGGCTGTACGAGCGGGCCCACAAGCCGTATCGGGCGGCTGTCGGAGGAGCTTTAGCCGTACGTCCGTCCACTGACATTCGGTGGGTGCGACGCAGCGCCGATGTAGTGGGTGATGACGATGAACGTGCAGGGCGCGACGGCGACGTCGTGGCCCGATCCCGCGATCCAGGCGGCCGCGGCCGCCACCGCGGCGCAGCCCGCGTTCGACCCCACCCGGGCCGTCCAGCCGCACGCCGCTCACCACGAAGCCGTACGGAAGGTCGACGCGCTCGCGTCGTCGCGGCCGTACGAGGCGATGCGAATGCAGGCCTTCCGCCGCGACGCCGCCCAGACCGCCGGCACGACCCAGTCGGCGCCCACGAGCGCCACCACGTCGACGCAGAGCGCCCCGGCGGTCAAGGCCACGCAGACGCCTGTCGTCAACCCGCTCGCCGCGGTGCCCGAGGCGCCGGTCGAGCGCACCCCGGAGCCCGAGGAGCGCCCGGAGATCCAGGCGCCCGAGGGGATCGGCGAGCTCTAGAACAGGCTTTCCGCCCGCCCTGTCGGCCGGCGTACCGAGATGAGCAGCCCGGCGGGCGGTCGTCCGATGGCGACCCGTGTGGCTGAGAGCGTCGACGCGAGCATCGGCTCGCGGTGCCAGTCGACCGCACGGCGCGCCCCGAAGATGGTCAGGTTGGCGTGTCCCGGTAGCGCGGCGCAGGGCGTGATGATGCCGGCGACACGGTCGTGCCGGCGGATCCGCGCGGCGACGGGCTGCGTTGCCGTCCAGCGATCGGCTGTCATCTGCTCCTCGTCGATCCCGTACGTCTCCTGCGCGCCGAGGTCACGTAGATCGACGAGCCCTGCCATCGGCACACGCGCCACCCAGAACGGCATCCGCACCTGGTCGAGGTCCCCTTCTCTGAGCAGGTTCTCGTGCCGGATCAACTCCGCCCAGGCGGCCTCCGGGCACAGGGCCCAATACTGCGTCGGCGGGTCGCCCAGCCGATGCCAGCGTCCTTCGAGCGTGTTGTTGCGCGCCCAGAACGGGACGTCGTAGCTGCAGTAGCGGAACGCCGTGAGGCTGCCGGTTCCGCTCACCGGCAGGGCGGTCTGCTCAGACGCCACCCTGAACGCGTCCCGCGCGCGCCGCCAGCACGAGATCGCGCTCACGCGCCGGGTCATCGAGGAGATCGACCGGCCGCTCGTCGCCGAGGTCCTGGCGCGGACGATCGAACCAGCTCAGCACGCCCTGGTCGGTCCACGCGTGCCGGAGGATCGCGACGAGGCGAACGACGAGTTGGGCGCGGTGCGTCGCCGGACGACTCTCGTGACGCAGACGTTGCAGCTGCCGCGTCGAGTAGCCGAGCAGGTCTGCCAGCTGCCCGACCGTCAGCCCCGGCAACCACGCTTCGAGTTGCGCGACCACGTTCGACGCATCTCGGTACTCGACGGCGGGTTGCTCCTGCAGGACGTCGCGGATGATGTGGCGCACGGCCTCCATCTCCAGCAGCACGTGATCGGCCACGTCCAGGCTCGCCATCTCCGAGAAGTCGCGGGTTACCACGCCGAGTAGGCGGCGACGGATCTCATCCGCGGCCTGCGCATCGATCTCCGGGGGGAGGTTGTCGTTGACCCTCCCCGCGACCTCGCGGGCGGTCCGCGCGAATCGATCGAGCATGTCCGAGTCGAGTGCTCCAGCACGCGCCGCGTCCTCGAGCGAGCGCTGGATCTGCGCCAGCGTCGCATCGACCGACTGCAGCGCCTGACGGCCCTGCTCCTCCAAAACGGGCACGTCCACCTCCGTCCGTCGCCATTCGGTCGCTCTACCACGTCACGATAGCGACAAGCGCATCGCCTCGGTAGAGCGAAGTGATGAATCCGAGCGGACGAGCGGATGCGGCGCTAGCGGCCCATGAGGCCGTAGGCGGCGCCGTAGCGTGGCTCGCGCCACCAGACCGCGGGGCGGGTGCGGGATTCGACGAGGTAGAGCAGCGAGAGTGAGGCGGGGATCAGCAGTGAACGGTGCATGGCCGTACCGTCGCCGACCCGCCTTGCCCGTTCCTTGGCGCAACCTTGCCGCCGCTCAGCAGCGACCGCCACGTCGTGACCGTCGATGCCTCCCTAGAGCGAGGGATCGAGAGTTCCGAGGGCGTGCTCGGGGTGACCGATGTTCCCTGATCTTCCCGCGGGATCCCCGATCAGCACGGCCCGCTGGAGGCTTGGCGGCCCGTCTAGGGTGTTTCCGGGCGCCGACAGAGACGAGGGGTCGGCCCACGTGGCCGACGGCGCTCAGGCGGCGCCGGTGCGCGATGTACCGTCGGTCGCTGAGGGACGTTCCCGACGAGATCGCAGCGAAGTTGCGTGAGTGGGAGGACTTCGGGCCACGTGAGCAAGCGATGCAGGCCGAGTTGGCCTCGATCACGACGTTACTTCGCGAGTCCAAGGCCCGTCCGGTCATCGAAGGCGCCGCCGTCGAGGCGATACGGCGCGAGGAACTGCGGTCGCTCGAGGCCCAACTTGACGACGCGCTGCGCCCGCCCGTCCTCGTGAAGTACGAGTCATGGATAGGCGCGGACGGCTTGTCTCTCAGGAGGCACAACACGTCGGCCAAGCCCGCCGTCACCGTGTTCTACAAACGCGTTCGCTCCACTAGTCAAACAGCATGGTCGGCACGGCGGATCCGTCGATGATCTTGTGGCGGACATCGACCGGGTACTGCCCGGTGCGCTCACGTGAGGAGACGAGATCGCTCATGAATACAGCGCGCCGTTACTGACGAGACCCCCGTCGACGGAGCGGACAGCATGGCCACATCGGTGGAAGCGACAGCGCGGCATCGACGAGGGCCCTGCCGGACAACAGGGCCCTCGCCACGACGCCGTGCGGCTACTTGATGAAGAGGATCTCCGAGTACTTCGGCAGCGGCCACAGGTCGTCCGGGACGATGCGCTCGAGCTTGTCGGCGACCGCGCGGGCGGCGGCCATGGCGGACATGACCTCCGTCTGCACGTACTTGGCGCCGCCGAGGAGCTCCTCGAACTCGTCGTCGGGGTGGTCGCGGTTGGCCTGCTCGAGCGCGAAGATCGCCTCGGCGAACTCGTCCACGAGGCCGGCCGACTCCTCGGTCAGCTTGGCCAGGCCGGCGCCGCCCGCGATGCCCTGGAGCGTGCCGAGCCAGCGGATCGCGGCGGGCAGGAGCATGGTGCGGGCGATCGAGGCGGCCGTCTCGGCCTCGATGTTGATCGTGGTGATGTACTGCTCGAGCGAGACCTCGTAGCGCGAGTGCAGCTCGCGCTCTGAGAGCACGTCGTAGGCCTCGAAGACCTCGATCGTCGAGGGCTCGATCAGCCACGGCAGGGCGTCCGGGCTCTGGGCCAGGTTGGCGAGCCCGCGCGACTCGGCCTCCTCGTGCCACTCGGCCGAGTAGTTGTCGCCCGAGAAGACGATCCGCTTGTTGGCGGAGTACGCCTCCTTGACGACCGCCAGCACGGCCTCCTCGACCGAGGCGCCGCCGGCGACGGCGGTCTCGAGCTTGTTCGCGAGCGCGTCGACGGCCTGCGCGACGATCGTGTTGAGGATCGTGTTCGGCATGCCGAGCGACATGCTCGAGCCCAGCGCGCGGAACTCGAACTTGTTGCCCGTGAACGCGAACGGCGACGTGCGGTTGCGGTCGCCGCCGTGCAGCGGCAGGCGCGGGAGCACGGACGCGCCGAGCGAGAGGAACGCCTGCGGAGTGGCCAGGTCGCCCGAGCCGGACTCGATCGCGTTGAAGACCTTCTCCAGCTCGGCGCCGAGGAAGATCGAGATGATCGCCGGCGGCGCCTCGTTGGCGCCGAGGCGGTGATCCTGGCCGGCGTTGGCGACCGACGCGCGCAGCAGCTGCTGATGCGTGTTGACCGCCTGGATGACGGCGGCGCAGAAGAACAGGAACTGCAGGTTCTCGTGCGGCGTGTCGCCCGGCTCGAGCAGGTTGATGCCCGTGTCGGTGCCCATCGACCAGTTGTTGTGCTTGCCCGAGCCGTTGACGCCCGCGAACGGCTTCTCGTGCAGCAGGCAGACGAGGCCGTAGCGGCGCGCCACGTTCTGCATCACCTGCATCGTCAGCTGCTGGTGGTCGGAGCCGACGTTGGAGTTCTCGAAGATCGGCGCGACCTCGTACTGGGCCGGCGCGACCTCGTTGTGGCGCGTCTTGATCGGCACGCCCAGCTTGGCCAGCTCCAGCTCGGTCTCGAGCATGCACGCGAGCACGCGCTCGGGGATCGAGCCGAAGTAGTGGTCGTCGAGCTCCTGGCCCTTCGGCGGCTTGGCGCCGAACAGCGTGCGGCCCGTGATGACCAGGTCAGGACGCTCGAAGAAGTACTGCTCGTCGATCAGGAAGTACTCCTGCTCGGGCCCGACCGTGGTGAACACGTGCGAGGCGCCCGTGACGCCGAGCAGCCCGAGCGCCCGGATCGCCGACTTCGACAGCGCGTCCATCGAGCGCAGCAGCGGGATCTTGTTGTCCAGCGCCTCGCCCGTCCACGACGTGAACGCGGTCGGGATGCACAGCAGCGCCCCGTTCGGGTTCTCGAGCATGAACGCGGGCGACGACGGGTCCCAGGCGGTGTAGCCGCGGGCCTCGAACGTGGCGCGGATGCCGCCGGTCGGGAACGAGGACGCGTCCGGCTCGCCCTGGATCAGCTCCTTGCCTGAGAACTCGGCGATCGCGTTGCCGTCGCCGGTCGGGCCGAAGAACGAGTCGTGCTTCTCCGCCGTGGAGTTCGTGAGCGGCTGGAACCAGTGCGTGTAGTGCGTGGCGCCGCGCTCCATCGCCCATTCCCGCATGGCGGCGGCGACGGCGTCGGCCAGCGCGGGCTCGAGCGGCTCGCCCTTGGCGATCGTCGCCTCGAGCTGCTTGAAGACCGCCTTGGGCAGTCGCTGGCGCTGGACCGCGACCGAGAACACGTTCTCGCCGAAGATGTTGGCCCCGGGCAGCGTCAGGTCCGCCTGGCCGAGGGCGCCGCCGTTCGGGCTCCACTGGGCGGCGCTGACATTTGGCGTACGGGTGCGGGTGGGCATTGCGGGCGTGGTCCTCCTCAGGATCAGAGACAGCGCCTTGAGACTAGGTGGGTGCGCCGGAGCCTTCCTTGTCCCGATGTCCAAATTGCGACGCCCGCGATTCGCCCACCTTCACGCAGGCCACGTGAACGCGAACACGCTGCCGCCGCCGGCGCCCGGCTTGACCCAGATCCGGCCGCCCGCGCCCTCGACGACCTTGGCCGCGATCGCCAGCCCGATCCCGGTGCCGGGATAGGCGTCGCCGGCGTGCAGGCGGTCGAACATGCCGAAGATGCGCTCGGCGTGCCGCGTATCGATGCCGATCCCGTTGTCGGCCAGCTCGAAGCGCCAGCCCTCGGCGTCCGGGAAGGCGCTGAGCCGGATCACGGGAGGCGTGCCCGGTGCGACGAACTTCGCCGCGTTGCCGATCAGGTTCGCCAGCAACTGCTCGAACTCGCGCGGGAGCGCGCGCACGACCGGCAGCTCGCCAAGCTCCAGCGTCGCCGCCGGCGCGACCGCCGCCGCCACCCGCCGCGCCAGCGCGCCGACGTCGAGCGGCTCCGGCGCGCGCCCGGAGTGCCCGACGCGCGCGTAGGCGAGCAGGTCGTCGACGAGCGAGCGCATGCGCGCGCTCGCCTCCCCGGCGGACGCGAGCAGCTCGCGCGCGTGCTCGCTCAGCTCCTCGCCGTACCGGCGCTCGAGCAGGACCAGGAAGCCGGCGACCGACGTCAGCGACGAGCGCAGGTCGTGCGAGACGACGCCGGCGAAGCGCTCCAGCTCGGCGTTGGAGCGTTCGAGCTCGCGGCTGCGGCGCGCCAGCTCGTCGAGCGCGTCGTGCAGGTCGGTGACGTCGGTGCCCGACAGGTAGACCATCGGCTCGGCCCCGCCCGCCACCGCGGCGCTGCAGCGCAGCCAGCGGTAGGAGCCGTCGCGCCGGCACGCGCGCGCCTCCAGCTGCAGGCTCTCGCCGGGCGGCATGTGCGCGAGGCGCTCGGCGAACGCGACGACCTTCGCCACGTCGTCCGGGTGGATGAAGTCCAGGTACGGGCGCGCGTAGAGCTCCTCCATCGGCCAGCCCATGAGCCGCTCCCACGCGGCGTTGACCCAGCGCAGGCGGCCGTCGGCGTCGGCCGCCCCGAGCAGGTCCTGCGAGAGCGCGAAGAGGCGCTCGGCATGGTCGGCGTCGTTCCCCGGCACCGGCCGATCGTAGTCGTGATGACCCGTCGCACCGTAGAGTGCGCGCGTGCGCAGGCCGTGGGGGTTGCGGATACGGGTGCTGGCGGCCGCCGCTCTGATCGCGGTCGTCTCGCTGTTCGTGTTCGCGGTGCTGCTCCGCGGCCTGCAGGATCAGCGCGACACGGCGGCGCGCGGACGCGCCACGACCGACGCGCTCAACACGGCGCGCGAGCTGCAGCGGCTCACGCTGGCGATGGAGTCCGGCGCGCGCGGCTACCTGCTCACGCGCTCAGGCGAGTTACGCTCCGCCTACGAGCAGGCGCGCGACGCCATCCCGCCCGAGGGCGCCAAGCTCGCCCGGCTCGAGCGCGACCCGGCGCAGCAGCGGACCGTCGCGCGCATCCGCGCCATGCTGGCCGGCTACGCGGGCTCGCTCGACCGCGCGATCGCGGGGACGGACACCGCCGCGCAGGACACGTCGCGCTTCGACGCCATCGACGCGGCGCTCGGCCGCTACACGGCCGCCAAGGCCGCGCGGCAGCTCGCCGCGCGCGCCGTCTCCAACCACCAGCGCAACCGCGCGATCGCGATCGCGGCCGGCGGCCTCGCGCTGCTGCTGGTGCTGATCGCGCTCGTCGCGTTCGGCGCCGTGCGGGCGATCGTCGGCCCGATCCAGCGGCTCCAGCGCTTCGCCCGCGAGCTCGGCGGCGGCCGCTTCGGCACGCGCCTGCCGGAGACCGGCCCGCCGGAGACGGCCGAGCTGGAACGCGTGTTCAACGAGACCGCCGAGCGCCTTGGGCGGATGCGCGAGCGCCATCTCGCGGAGCTCGACGCCGTCTTCAGCACGGCGCCGATCGGGCTCGCGTTCCTCGCGCCCGACCTGACGGTGCTGCGGGTCAACGACGCGCTGGTCGAGATGCGCGGGGTGCCGGCCGGCGGGCTCGTCGGCCGCAACGCCGGCGACGTGATCCTCTCGCCCGACCTGCTGCCGGCGCTGCGCCATGTCATCGACACGGGCGAGCCGGTGCTCGACCTCGAGGTCGCGGCCGGCGACCGGACGCTGCTGGTCGGCTACTTCCCGGTCAGCGCCGAGGACGGCTCGCTGCTGGCGATCGGCGCCGCGCTGACCGACATCACCGCGCGCCGGCGCGCGGAGGCCGCGCGCGAGCGGCTGCAGGCCGCGACCGCCGCGCTCGCGGCCGCGTCCAGCGTGGAGGGCGTCGCGCGCGCGACGCTCGAGGAGGCGCGCCGCTCGGTCGAGACGATGAGCGCGTCGCTGTTCGTGCTCGACCGCCGCGACGAGCAGCTGCGCCTGGTGCGCGGGCTCGCCGGCGAGCGGCGCGAGCGCTGGACGACGATCTCGATGCAGCACGACCTGCCGCTGACCGAGGCCGTGCGCACGCGCGCGCCCGTGTTCATCGACGACGCCGCCACGCTGACGGCGCGCTGGCCCGAGCTCGCGCACGCCTACCCGGACGAGGCGCACGCCTTCGCGGCGCTGCCGCTCGTCGGCTCCGGGCGCGTGCTCGGGGTGCTGGGTCTCACGTTCGCGCGCTCGCTCGCGGCGCGCCCGGACGAGCGCGACCTGTTCCTCGCGCTGGCGGCCCAGAGCGCGGTCGCGCTCGCCCGCGCGCAGCTGTACGAGCGCGAGCACAGCGTCGCGCAGACGCTGCAGGCCTCGCTGCTGCCGCGCGCGCTGCCGGCGATCGACGGGCTCGACATCGCGGCGCGGCTGGAGGCGGGCGCGGCCGGCGTCGAGGTCGGCGGCGACTTCTACGACGCCTTCGCGATCGCCGACGGCGTCTGGGGCATCGCGATCGGCGACGTCTGCGGCAAGGGCGTCGACGCCGCGGCGCTGACCGCGCTCGCGCGCCACACGGTCCGGGCCGCCGCGCACGAGCGGACCACGCCCACGGCCGTGCTCGAGGCGCTCAACCGCGCGGTGCTGGCCGAGGGCCGCCCCGGCCAGTTCCTGACCGCGATCTTCGCGCGCGTGACGGCGCTGCCCGACGGCCGCTTCGGGCTTGTGGTCGCGTGCGGCGGCCACCCGCCGCCGGTGCTGCTGGACGCCGACCGCGAGCCGCGGCCGCTGGCCGTGCGCGGAACGCTGCTGGGCGTGATCGAGGACCCCGAGCTCGCCGACGCGCACGCCGAGATCGGGCCGGGCGACACGCTGCTGCTCTACACCGACGGGCTGACCGAGGCCGGCGCGCCGTCGCGCACGCTGACGACCGAGGAGGTCGCCCGCCTGCTCGCCGGGGTGCGCGGCGAGACCGCGTCGCAGACGGCGGAGGGCTGCCTCGCCCTGGCGCTGGAGGCGGGCGGCGGCGTCACGCGCGACGACATCGCCGTGCTCGTCGCGCAGGTCGGTTTGGCCACAGGGGCCAACCGGCAGCAGGTCGCCTCGACCGCAGGGAGAAGTGCGGCGGGCGAATCTTCGACACGGGGACAATGCTGATCTGACCCGCCGCGCGGAGACTGCTCGTCGATGCTGTTTGACAGAGGAGGATCGATGCGCAGGACCCGTTGGGCCGCCGGAGTGGGGTCCGGCCTGCTCGCGTCATTGGCCGTGCCGGCGATGGCGCTGGCCGACGGCGACACGCTGAGCAACGCCGTCGCAGGCAAGATGCCGGCCGACATCGCGATCAACTCGGTATGGGTGCTGGTGGCCGGCATCCTGGTGATGTTCATGCAGGCCGGCTTCGCGTTCCTGGAGATCGGCTTCTCCCGCGGCAAGAACGCGGGCACCGTCGTCGCGAAGATCCTCGTGAACTTCTCGATCTGCGCGCTGATGTTCTACGCGGTCGGATTCGCCTTCTCGTTCGGCGCCGGCAACCAGATCATCGGTACGCACGGCTTCTTCCTGGCCGGCTCGGACGCGGCGGCGAACTTCCCGCTCGCATGGTCGGGCCCGAAGTCGACCGGCCACGTGACCGTCGAGACGCTCTGGTTCTTCCAGTTCGTCTTCTGCGCCGTGTCGCTGGCGATCGTGTGGGGGACGACGCTCGAGCGGATCAAGTTCGGCGTCTACATCATCTACGCGGTCGTCTTCTCGGCGATCATCTACCCGATCGGCGCGCACTGGATCTTCGGCGGCGGCTGGCTCGCCACGAAGTTCGGCATGCAGGACTTCGCCGGTTCGACGGTGGTGCACCTGATGGGCGCCACGGGCGCGTTCGCGGCGCTGCTGCTGCTCGGCCCGCGTCGCGGCAAGTACGGCAAGGACGGCAAGCCGCGGGCGATCCCGGGGCACAACATGCCGCTCTTCGGCCTCGGCATCCTGATCCTGTGGCTCGGCTGGTTCGGGTTCAACCCGGGCTCCGGCCTGCAGGCGATGGACGGCCGCTTCCCGGAGATCGCGATGGTCACCAACCTCGCGGCCGCCGCGGGCGTGATCGCCGCCGTCGCCGTGATGTACCTGAAGGTCAAGAAGATCGACATCGGCATGGCGGGCAATGGCGCGATCGCCGCGCTCGTGGCCATCACGGCGCCCTCGGGCTACGTGGAGCTGTGGGCGGCGCCGATCATCGGCGCGGTCGCCGGCGTGATCGTGGTGCTCGGCGTGTTCGCGATCGACAAGCTGATCGACGACCCGGTCGGCGCCCTCTCGGCGCACGGCCTGGCCGGCATCTGGGGCACGATCTCGTGCGGCATCTTCACGGCGCCGCGCCTGGCCGAGTACAACGCGGTCGGCGATCCCGGCCTCGTCTACTCCGGCTCGCTGCACCAGCTGCTCGCCCAGATCCTGGGCGTGGCATCCGCGTTCGCGTTCGTGTTCATCCTCTCCTTCGCGACCTTCTTCGGCATTAAGAAGGTCTACGGGATCCGCGTCAGCGCTGAAGAAGAGGACGCCGGACTGGACATCTCCGAGCACGGCATGTACGGCTATCCCGAGCAGTTCATTCCCGCTCCCGAGCTGATCGGCTACTCGGCGCCTTCCGCGCTGACGACGCCGCCATCCCGGGTGCCGACAACTCGGGAGGTCCCAGCGTGAAGAAGATCGAGGCGTTCATCCGGCACGAGGCGTTCGAGCCGATCCGGATGGAGCTACTGACCATGGGGTTCCCCTCGCTGTCGATCTCGGAGGTCAAGGGCTCCGGGCGGCAGAAGGGCATCACCGAGCGCTACCGCGGCGCCGAGCTGACCAACTGGCTGCGGCCGAAGGTGAAGATCGAGTGCGTGGTGGCGAGCGGGGACGTGCAGACGGTGGTCGACGCCATCCTCAAGCACGCCAGGACCGGCTCCATCGGTGACGGCAAGGTGTTCGTGCTGCCGGTGGAGGAGGCCTACCGGATCCGCACCGGCGAGTCCGGTGAGGAGACCCTGCAGGCGCACCCGGAGGCCGCCGTGCAGGCGGCCTCGTAGGAGCGCGGCGTTCACAAGGCGGATTGCGCGGGGCGGCTTCGGCCGCCCCGCGTGCGAAGGAGGCATCTTTAGTGGCGATGGAGGCGCAGTCGGTGGGGGAGCGCGGGTTGTCCGTCGTGGAGCGGGTGCGCGCCGTCCACCTGCGGATGGTCGACGCGGTCCTCGGCGGCGACGGCTTGGAGGGCGTCGCGGCCCTCGCCGCCGGCGAGACCGGCGGCGTGGTGGCGATCGTCGTCCCGCGTCTCGGGGCGTCGGCGGCATCGGGCCCCGTGGCCGAGCTGGCGGCGCTGCGGCGCTACGTCAGCGAGCGCTCGCGCGGGCGCACGGCGGCGGTGCCGCCCGGCGTCGTGGCCGAGGTGCCGATCGCCTCAGGCGACGAGACCCTCGGCGCGGTGCTGATGATCGGCGAGGACGCGCCGGCCGCGGACGCGCTCGAGTTCCTGCACGTGGCGGCCGTCGCCTGCCTGACCGAGGTGGCCGTCGAAGAGGCGCGCCTGGAGGTCGAGCAGAACCTGCGCGGCTCGTTCCTGGAGGAGCTGCGCGGGCGCGACGACCTCGACGCCGACGACGTGCTGCGGCGCGCCGCGCGGCTCGGCTGCGATCTCTCGCGCGGCGCGGTCGCGCTGTGCGCGGAGCTCTCGTCCGACCGCCCGCGCCACGTCGTGGCGACGATCGCGGGCGAGCATCCGGGCGCCTTGGCTCAGCACATGGAGGGAGGCGGGTCGGGGCGCGTGTACGCGTTGCTGCCGGCCGTCAACGGCGCCGACGCCACGGCCACCCTGGCCGCCGCGCGCCGGCTCGCCGCCCGCCTGCAGCGGCACGGGACCGTCGGCGTGTCGTCGTTCTACGGCGAGGTGTCCGACCTCGGGCGCGCGATCCAGGAGGCCGAGCTGGTGCTCGACGTCCTGCGCCGTTCGGACGTCCCGATCGCCGAGGACATCGGGACCGGCACCTACCGGCTGCTGTTCCGCGTGCTCGCGTCGCACCCGGAGGAGGTGCGCTCGTTCTACGAGGACACGGTCGCGCCGCTGGTCGCCTACGACGCCCAGTACTCGACCGACCTCGTGGGGACGCTGTCGGCCTACCTCGAGCGCAACTGCAACATGAACGCGACGGCGTCGGCGATCTACGCGCACCGGCACACCGTCGCGTACCGGCTCGAGCGCGTGAAGGAGCTCACGAATCTGGACCCGCTCCTCAGCGAGGATCGCGAGCGGCTCGGGCTCGGACTGAAGGCGTATCGGATCATCGCTCCGCGTTTGCACCGCTAGCTCGACGAACGTCAACTGCGCTGGTAAGGGAGGCGGGGTTCCCAGAACCGCTCACCGGGTTCGCCTCGGCGATCGCGATCGATCACGTCCACGATGCACCACTTTCGCGTGTGGCGGATAGGTGTCGCATATCGACACTTTTCAACCACCAGATTCCCTGAGCGGTCGCGCGCGGTGACCGTTTCCGCCTCGCGAGCCGCGGCAATCTGACCCACCTCCTTACCAGTGCAGTTGACGTTCGCAACAGCCCGCACCGCGACTTCACGGATACCTCGAGTGTTCCCACGTCATCCTGAAGTCGATGCGCATCCTGCTGGCGACGCTGGTGCTCACCCTCGGCGTCGCCGGGTCGGCGTTCGGCGCCATCGAGGGCACTGACCTCGCCGACTTCCTCGTCGGCACGCCCGGACCCGACGACATCGCCGCCAAGGGCGGGGACGACGTCGTGTACGGGCTCGGCGGCGCCGACCGGATCGACGGCGGCGCCGGCGACGACACGCTGATCGGCGACGGCGTGTGCCCGCCGGGCGCGGTCAGGCCGGAGGCGTGCAGCGACCGCGACGACCGCTCCGGCGGCGCGGATCTGCTGACCGGCGACGCCGGGCGCGATCAACTGCGCGGCGGCCGCGGCAACGACCGGCTCGACGGCGGCGACGACACCGACTCGATCTCCGGCGACGCCGGCAACGACATCATCCGCGGCGGCGCCGGCGACGACGAGATCGACGGCGGGACGGGGCTGGACACGATCGACGGCGGCGCCGGCGACGACTGGATCGCCACCGGCGGCGGCTCCGACACGATCGACGCCGGCGCGGGCGACGACATCGTGGCGACCGAGACCGGCAGCGACCGCATCGACGGCGGCGCCGGCGACGACCAGATCGACTCCGGCGCGGGGAACGACCGCATCGACGGCGGCGCCGGACGGGACACGATCGACGCCGGCGCCGGCGACGATCGCGTCGATGTGCGCGACGGCGTGCGCGACACCGTGGACTGCGGCAGGGGCTCGGATACGGTCGTCGCCGACAAGCACGACCGGCTGACGCACTGCGAGCACGTCAAGCGCCGGTGAACGGTGCCTCCCTCCGACCGTCAAGACTGCTACCGTCCGCGGTGTAAGGCCGGTTCTCACACACCGGCGAACCGCAGTGCCGCATCGCAGATCGTCGCCTCATAGGACCTCCGCGGAACCGCAGCACAGCACCAAGCACCACGTGGAGGCCAGCATGGCTACAGGAACCGTCAAGTGGTTCAACGACGAGAAGGGCTTCGGCTTCATCACGCCGGACGAGCAGGGCACGGATCTCTTCGTGCACCACAGCGCGATCCAGGGCGACGGCTTCCGTTCGCTCGCCGAGGGCGCGCGCGTCTCGTACGTCGCCGAGGCCGGCCCGAAGGGCCCCAAGGCCGTCCAGGTCCAGGCGCTCTAACTCGCGGCATTGCGCTCGCGGCCATCCGGCCGTGAGCGCAGCTCGCGCCGCAGGATCTTCCCGCTGGCGGTCTTCGGCAGCTCGTCGACGATCTCGACCAGCCGCGGGTACTTGTACGCCGCCAGCCGCTCGCGCGCGTACGCGATCAGCGCCTCCGGGGCCAGCTCGGCTCCGGCCTTGAGCGCGACGAACGCCTTCACGGTCTCGCCGCGGTAGTCGTCGGGCACGCCGATCACCGCGGCCTCGCGCACGTCCGGGTGGCCGTAGAGCACCTCCTCGACCTCGCGCGGCCAGACCTTGAAGCCCGACGCGTTGATCTGGTCCTTCAGCCGGTCGACGACGAAGAACCAGCCGCCGGCGTCCATCACGCCGACGTCGCCGGTGCGCAGCTCGCCGTCCGGGATGGCGTGCGCGGTCGCGTCCGGACGCCGCCAGTAGCCGGGCACCACCTGCGGCCCGCGGATCGCGATCTCGCCGGTCTCGCCGAGCGGCACGGCGTTCCCCTCGGGGTCGAGGATCCGCGCGTCGGTGCCGGTCACGGGGATGCCGACCGCCAGCGCGCCGGTGGCCGGGTCGACCGGGGCACGCGCGCCGAGCGGCACGAGATGCGACGGCGAGGTCGTCTCGGTCAGGCCGTAGGCGCCGCGCAGCGGGCTGCCGGTGCGCAGCTCCCACGCGTCGGCGCTCGCCACGGTGACCGGCGCGCCGCCGCTGTAGGCCTTCGTCATCGAGCGCAGGTCATGCTCGGACGGCACGTTCAGCAGCGCCGTGAACACGGTCACCGCCGCGACCGTGAAGGTGGTGCGGTGGCGCTCGATCAGCGCGCACGTCTCGGCCGCGTCGAAGCGGCCGGCGAGCACGAGCGGCATCGGCACCAGCAGCGCCGCCGCCACGTGGGCGACGAGGCCGGTGATGTGGAACAGCGGCGCGACGCCGAGCACCACGTCGTCCGGGCCGAGCCGCGCGAAGTCGCGGTAGGCCCGCGCGCCGTGCACGAGGTTGCCGTGCGTGTTCATCGCGCCCTTCGGCGGGCCGGTGGTGCCGGACGTGTACGTCAGCGCCGCCACGTCGCCGGGCTCGAGCCGGACCGGCCCGGGGCGATCGCCGGCGTGCGAGCGGATCAGGTCCTGCGCCTCGGCCGCGTCGCCGATCAGCAGCGCGGCGCCGGAGTCCTCGAGCTCGAACTCGAGCTCATGCGGGCGCAGCAGCGGGCTGCACAGCACGGCGATCGCGCCGAGCTTCCAGCAGGCCAGCAGCGCGTAGACGAACTCGGGCACGTTCTGCAGCCGGATCGCGACGCGGTCGCCGCGCCCGATCCCGCGCGCCGCCAGCCCGGCCGCCAGCGCGCCGGCACGCGCATCCGCCTCGCGCGCGGTCACGCGCTCGTCGCCATACCGGATCAGCTCGCGCCCGCTCGTCCCGTCGAACGCGTCCATGATCGTCGCCGCCTCCGGCCCCGCGGGGATCGCCGGAGCGAGCGCCGACCACGGCCGCGCGGAGTACGGATCGCCCACGACGCCGCGTCAGTCGGTCGTGCGGGCGCGGACGACGGAACCGCCCGGGCCGATGCGCGCCGGCACCGGCTGGTCGGCGATCCGGACGCGGAAGCTGCCGGAGACGCGGCCGCCGCTCGCGGCCTTGGCCTTGCCGTTCAGGCCGGGCGAGATCCGGTACGCGACGGTGTAGGTCCCGGCCTTGGCCGCCACCAGGCGCCAGGTGAGCAGGCGCGACTGACCTGGCTGAAGCGAGCCCGCGCTCCACGTGTTGACCGCCGCGGTGTCGCCGCCCAGCGGCCCGCGGTCGAGCACCCACACGGGGCGCGCGCTGGACGCGAGGTCCGGGTCGTGCGAGCCCTGGCCGAACGACGTCGGCGCGAGGCCGGCGCGCGCCGGCTGCGTCTCGACGGTCACGGCGACGGGCAGAACGCGCGTGTCGGCGTTGCGGACGCGCATCCGCAGCACGACCGTCTGGGCGATGTGCTGCGTGCGCGGGAACGAGGCGCTGACGACCTCGACCTTGAAGTCGCCCGAGGGCTCGTGGGCGTCCTGGCGCGAGCCTCCGCAGCCGGCGGCGAGCAGCAGGGCGACTACGCAGGCACGGCGCATCGAGCGGCGAACGTACCACCCCAGAGCCCGCCGTCGCGCCGCTAATGCCCTCGATCCCCGTCCCTGACAACCTCAGCCGCGACGGCGTCGCGCTGCGCCGCCTGCGCGCGCGCGACGCCGGAGCGTTCGCCCAGGCCTTCCGCGAGGACCCGCGGCTCGGCGTCCTGATCGGGGCCGACGAGGACCCGACGGAGGTCGGGGTGCGTCGCTTCATAGCGCGGCAGCCTCGCCTGCGCGCGAGGGGCGAGTTCCTCGGCCTCGCCGTGACCGACCTCAGCGGCCGGCCGTTCCTCGGCCACGTGATGCTGCACACGCTCGACTTCAAGCACGCCCGCGGCGAGGTCGGCTACTGGCTCGTGCCCGCCGCGCGCGGCCAAGGGACCGGAAAAGCGGCTGTCTCGCTCCTGGTGGAATGGGCGTTCGCGCGCCTGGATCTGCAGCGGCTGGAGATCACCACGACGCCCGACAACACGGCCGCCCGGGCGCTCGCCGAATCGCTCGGCTTCGTGGAGGAGGGCGTGATGCGGGCCCGCAACCTGGAGCGCGGACGGCGGGTCGACGTGGTCCTGTTGGCCCGTCTGCGCAAGTAATCGCGACGGTTCGCGTTTGAGAGACGAAGGGGCCGTGGCATAACCTCTGCGCCCGTCGGGCCCCGCGGGGAGAGGAGAAGAGTGGTTAGAGGCGTCGCCGATCGTGCGTTCCTGCCGGCCAAGGGCCTGCTGGAAGAAGTCGGGGACATGATGATCCTGACGGGCAAGACGATCGTCTCTGCCCTCAAGCCGCCGTACCCCTACGGCGGGGAGTTCGTCCAGCAGTTCCTGTTCGCGCTCCGTCTCTGCTGGTTCCCGCTGATGATCTCGACGATCGCGTTCGGCTATGCCGCGCCGGGTCTGCAGGCCTCGAACTTCCTCACCCTGTTCGGCGCCAACGACCGCCTCGGCGGCTTCTTCGTGCTCGCGAGCATCCGCGAGTTCGCCCCGTTCGTCACCGCGATCGTGGTCGCCGGCGTGGCCGGGACCGCGATCACCGCCGATCTCGGCGCGCGCAAGATCCGCGAGGAGCTCGACGCGCTGCAGGTGCTCGGCGTCGACCCGGTCAAGAACCTCGTCGTCCCGCGCTTCCTGGCCCTGATGATCGTGACCGGCCTGTTCGACGTCTACGCGATCCTCTTCGGCCTCTTCGGCGGCCTGCTCGCCAACGGCGTCAACCACCAGCCGGTCGGTCCCTTCTTCGCCAACCTGCTCACGAACGCGTCGATCCCCGACCTCTGGGGCTCGCTGCTGAAGTGCACGCTGTTCGGCGCGATCATCGCCGTCGTCTGCTGTTACAAGGGCATGACGGCATCGGGCGGCGCCGCCGGCGTGGGCCGCGCCGTCAACCAGGCCGTCGTGATCGCCACGCTCGGCGTGTTCGCGTTCAACTACGTGTTCACGCAGACGCTCCTGGCGACCCACCCCGACATCCTCAACATCAAGTGATGGACGGCTGGCTGGCGGTCCCGCGCGACTGGTTCGCCTCGTTCGGGGAGATCCTGCGCTTCTCCGGCACGGTCACCGGCCAGGTCTGGGGCGGCCGCGTCTTCCGCTACTTCGGCGAGGCGCTGCGCCAGGCGGGCGTGCTGATCCTGTCCTCGACGCTCGTGATCTGGGGCCTGACGTTCATCATCGGCCTCCAGTGCGGCATCGAGGCCGCCTACTTCAACCGCGCCACCGGCGCCCCCGCCTACGCGGGCGTGTTCGCCGCCTGGTGCGACCTGCGCGAGCTGATCCCGTACGCGTTCGGCTACATGATGTCGGCCAAGGTCGGCACCGGCATCGTCGCCGAGCTCGGCTCGATGCGGATCTCCGACGAGATCGACGCGCTCGAGGTCATGGGCGTGCCGTCGCTGACGTTCCTGTGCGCGACGCGCCTGCTGGCCTCCTGGCTCGTGCTCCCCTTCGTCTACATCGCCGGTATCGGGGCTGGGTTCCTCGCTTCCTATCTCGCTGTGGTCCAGCAGATCGGGGAGGTCTCCAGCGGCGGCTACTCGCTGATCTTCTGGATGTTCCAGAACCCGCCGGACCTGCTCTACAGCGTCATAAAAGCCATGGCCATGGCGACCGTGATCGTGCTCGTGGGGTGTTACTACGGGTACACGGCGTCCGGCGGCCCCGTGGGCGTGGGGACCGCGACCGCGAAATCGATGGTGTTGAACATCGTGCTCGTGCACCTGATCGGGATGCTCGGCACGCAGATCTTCTGGGGCGCCAATCCGCGCGCCCCCATCGGAGGATGACGATGAGCGAAGAGCCGACCGCCAAGCCGGATCAGGACGACGAGTACAAGTGGCACACAGGCAAGAAGCGCCCGTCGGGGGCCACCAAGGACGCGGTCGAGTTCATCGAGGTCCATAAGGCGTTCGGGCGCAACAAGATCCTGCGCGGCCTCAACATGGGCATCCCGGACGACAAGATCTCGATGATCCTGGGCCCGTCCGGCACCGGGAAGTCGGTCTGCATCAAGCACATGGTCGGGCTGCTGTACCCGGACTCCGGCGACGTGCTGGTGCACGGCGAGTCGGTCCCCGGCATGAAGGACGACGAGCTGTTCGAGATGCGCAAGCGCTTCGGCGTGCTGTTCCAGGACGGCGCGCTGTTCGGCTCGATGAACCTGTGGGACAACGTCGCCTTCCCGCTGCGCCAGCACACCGACAAGGGCGAGGACGAGGTCGCCGACATCGTCAACCAGCGCCTGAAGGAGGTCGGCCTCGAGGCGGCGTCGGACAAGATGCCGAACGAGCTCTCGGGCGGGATGCGCAAGCGCGCCGGCTTCGCCCGCGCGCTCGTGCTCGACCCCGACATCGTCCTCTTCGACGAGCCCGACTCCGGCCTGGACCCGGTCCGCACCGCGCTGCTGTGCGAGCTGATCCAGGAGATCCACGAGGAGAACGGCGGCGCTTACGTGGTGATCACGCACGACATCATGTCCGCCAAGCGCGTCGCCGAGTACATCGCCGTCCTCTGGAAGGGCCGGATCGTCGAGTCCGGGCCCGCCGAGGAGCTCTTCGACTCCGACAACCAGTTCGTGAACCAGTTCCTGTCCGGGGCCTCTCGCGGTCCGCTGGGCATGGAGTAGCCGCGTGACGATCGCCCGCGCGTCCGTCGCCATCGGCGTCTTCCTCGTTGCCGTTCTCGCGGTGTGGCTTCTGCTGCTCAGCGGCGGCGGCCACGAGTACACGCTGATCTTCCAGAACGCCGGGCAGCTCGTGAAGGGCGACAACGTGCAGATCGGCGGGCGCGCGGTCGGCAGCGTGAAGTCGATCGCGCTGACGTCGAACAACCAGGCGGCGGTCAAGGTCTCCGTCAACGAGCCCTACGCGCCGCTGCGCGAGGGCACGCAGGCCGTCATCCGGCTCACCTCGCTGTCGGGCATCGCGAACCGCTACGTCGCGCTCTCGCCGGCGCCGGGCACCAACCGCGCGCTCGGCGACGGCGCCGTGCTGGACACGTCCTCGACGACGACCGCCGTCGACCTCGACCAGCTGTTCAACTCGCTCGACCCGAAGGCGCGCAAGGACCTTCAGGGGATCATCAAGGGCTTCTCGACGCAGTACGAGGGCAAGGCGCAGGAAGCGGCGGCGTCGACGAAGTACTTCAACCCGCTGCTGTCGAGCGCGCGCCGGCTGGTCAACGAGACGACGTCCGACGAGGGCGCGCTGACCGACTTCCTGGTGTCCTCCTCGCGCACGGTCACGACGATCGCGGAGAAGCGCGACGACCTGTCCGCACTGGTCGGCAACGCGAACGCCACCACGGGCGCGATCGCCTCCGAGAACGAGGCGCTGTCGCAGGCGCTGCTGCTGCTGCCGACCACGCTCAAGCGCGCGAACTCGACGTTCGTGAACCTGCGCGCGACGCTCGACGACCTCGACCCGCTGGTGGCGGAGTCGAAGGTCGCGACGAAGGACCTGGCGCCGTTCCTGAAGGAGCTGCGCCCGCTCGTGCGCGACTCCAAGCCGACGATCGCCGACCTCTCGACGCTCGTGCACAGCCCCGGCGCGAACAACGACCTCGTCGATGCCACGCGCAAGCTGCCGGGCTTCCAGAAGCTCGCCAGCCCGGCGTTCAGCGACGGCACCGGCGCGCTGAAGAAGAGCCAGCCGGTGCTGGAGTTCGTGCGCCCGTACATCCCCGAGCTGGTCGGCTGGTTCCGCGACTTCGGCATCGGCGCCGCCAACTACGACGCCAACGGGCACTTCGCCCGGATCCAGCCGATGTTCAATGCGTTCCAGTTCCGCGACCTGCCGGCGGGCGGCTCCACGCTCGTGCCGATCCCGGTCTCGCAGCGCCTCGACGGCCTACAGCAGGACCTGCTCAAGCGCTGCCCGGGCACGGCGAGCCAGATCCCGCCGGACAAGTCGGCGCCGTTCCGCGACAGCACCGGCAACCTCGACTGCGACCCGACGCAGGTGCCGCCCGGCCCATGAGACGCGCGATCCCGATCGTCGTCGTGCTCGTGGTCATCGTGGCCGCGTTCGTGCTGCTCGGGTCGAAGAACCGCAGCGCCCCGTACGAGGTGCGCGCGATCTTCGACAACGCCGGCTTCGTGATCCCGGGCGAGGACGTCAAGATCGCCGGCGTCAAGGTCGGCAAGATCTCCGACGTCGACGTCACGCCTGACGACAAGGCCGCCGTCGTGCTGCAGATCGACCTGCCCGGCTATCGCGACTTCCGCCGCGACGCGTCGTGCATCGTGCGCCCGCAGTCGCTGATCGGCGAGCGCTTCGTCGAGTGCACGCCGACACAGCCGCGCGCGGTCGGGAGCACCCCGCCGCCGGCGCTGAAGAAGATCGACAACGGGCCCGGAGAGGGTCAGTACCTGCTGCCGGTCTCCAACACCCAGCAGACGGTCGACATCGACCTGATCGGCGACGTGATGCGCCAGCCCGAGCGCGAGCGCCTGTCGCTGATCCTCAACGAGCTCGGCACCGGGCTCGCGGGCCGCGGCAAGGACCTCAACCAGGTGATCCGGCGCGCCGACCCGGCGCTGCAGGCGACCGACAGGGTGCTCGCGATCCTCGCGCGCCAGAACAAGATCCTGCAGGAGCTGGCCGTCAACTCCGACACGGTGCTGGCGCCGCTGGCGCGCGACCGCGCGTCGGTCGCGGGCGCGATCCGCAACTCCAGCGCGGTGGCCAAGGCGACCGCCGAGCGGCGCGGGGCGCTCGAGGCGGACATCCAGACGCTGCCGGCCTTCCTCGACCAGCTGACGCCGACGATGGAGCAGCTCGGCTCGCTGTCGGACGAGATGACGCCGGTGCTGACCGACCTGCACGCGGTCGCGCCGCAGGTCAACAGCGTCATCCGCCGCCTCGGGCCGTTCTCGAAGGCCGCGATCCCGGCGTTCGACTCGCTCGGCGAGGCGTCGAAGACCGGCATCCCCGCCGTCACCGCCGCGCGCCCCGTGATCGGCGACCTGCGCTCGCTCGCGACCGCCGTGCGGCCCGTCGGCGCGACCGCGGCGGACCTGCTCGAGTCCTTCTCGAAGACCCAGGGCATCGAGCGGCTGATGGACTACATCTTCTACCAGGTGGCCGCCATCAACGGGTTCGACGCGCTCGGCCACTACCTGCGCGCCGAGCTGATCGTCAACCAGTGCGCGACCTACGCCGTCAAGCCGGTCGCGGGCTGCTCGTCGAACTACCCGCAGGCCGGCGCGTCCTCCGCGTCGAGCCCCAGCGCGGCGGTCGCCAGCGTCGCCAACGCGGTCGGCGACGATCCCGTGCTCAAGGCCACCGCGCTGGCGCTCGCGAAGGCGCTCGGCCAGGAGGTCGAGAAGGCCAAGAAGCACAGCAAGGCCAAGGCGAAGGCCAAGCCGCGCAAGCACGCCGCCAAGCACAAGCACGGGGCGCCGAAGCCCGGCGGCGCCGCGGCGACGCCGACGCCGGACGCCGGCGCGACGCTGCCCGCCGCGCCCGTCCCGACCGCCGTGCCCGCGGTCCCGGCCACGCCCGCCGACCCGGCCGCGACGGCGACGGAGACCCCGACGGCGACGCCCACGCCGGACGGCACCGGCGACGCGCTGCTCGACTACCTGTTCGGCGGTGGCGGCGGATGAGGTCGCGCGCCGGCATCGCGGGCAACCCGGTCCTGATCGGCGCCGCCACGGTGCTGGTGATCATCGTCGCCGTCTTCCTGTCCTACAACGCCAACCAGGGCCTGCCGTTCGTCCCGACCTACCAGCTCAAGGCGCAGCTCCCCAGCGGCGCGAACCTCGTCGTCGGCAACGACGTCAAGATCGGCGGCTCGCGCGTCGGCACCGTGTCCTCGCTGACGCCGAAGACGCTGTCCAACGGCAGCGTGATCGCCGTCGCCGGCCTGAAGCTCGACAAGGACGCCGGCCCGCTGCCGGTCGACTCCCAGCTGCTCGTGCGCCCGCGCTCCGCCCTCGGTCTCAAGTACGTCGAGATCACGCGCGGGACCTCCTCGCGCACGCTCGCCGACGGCGACACGATCCGGCTCGCGCAGGCCCAGGAGCCCGTCGAGCTCGACGAGTTCTTCAACATGTTCGACGACAAGACGCGTGCGGCCGCGCAGCAGAACCTGCAGGGGTTCGGCACCGCGTTCGCGGGCCGCGGGGAGTCGATCAACACCGCCATCGGGGCGTTCCGGCCGCTGCTGCGCGACGTCATCCCGGTGATGCAGAACCTCGCCGCGCCGGACACGCAGCTGCGCCGCTTCGTGTTCCAGCTCGCCACCTTCAACGCGCTCGTGGCGCCGGTCGCGGAGACGAACGCGTCGCTGTTCGTCAACCTCGACGCGACGATGGCGGCGCTGCGCGAAGTCGCGCGCCCGTACATCCAGGACTCGATCACCAAGGGCAAGCCGGCGCTCGACGAGGCGATCCGCGACTTCCCGCGCCAGCGGCCCTTCCTCGCCAACACCGAGGGCCTGATGCGTGAGCTGCGGCCCGGCGTGGCGGCGCTGCGGACCGCCGCGCCGGCGCTCTCGGACGCGCTCGGCGCCGGCATCGAGGTGCTGCCCAAGACCCCGCCGCTGAACAAGCGGCTTGAGTCGCTGCTGAACGAGCTCAAGACGTTCTCCGACGACCCGCTGGTGCCGCGCGGAATCCAGTCGACGACGGCGCTGGTGAAGGCGCTGGACCCGACGCTGAAGTTCGTCGCGCCGGCCCAGATCCAGTGCAACTACGCGACGCTGTTCTTCCGCAACATCTCGTCGCTGCTGAGCGAGGGCGACCGCAACGGCACGTGGCAGCGTTTCATCATCGTCACGACGCCGCAGGGCCCCAACGGCGAGGGCGGCCCGTCCTCGGGCCCCGCCAACGGCCCGTCGGTCGACAACCACCTGCACACGAACCCGTACCCGAACACGGCGGCGCCGGGCCAGCCGAAGGAGTGCGAGGCGGGCAACGAGCCGTACCCCGCCGGCAAGACCGTGATCGGCAACGCCGACGGCACCCAGCAGGCGAGGACGGACGGGCAATGAGGAAGCGCAAGCGCTCGCCCGCGTTCGTCGGCCTGATCGGCGTGATCGTGCTCGTGCTCGTCGGGTACTTCGGCTTCACCAAGGACATCCCGTTCACGCACGGCTACATCCTCAAGGCGCAGTTCGAGTCGGCCAACTCGATCCGGCCCAACTCGCCGGTGCGGATCGCCGGCGTCGAGGTCGGCAAGGTCAAGTCGATCGAGCCGCTGCAGGGCACCAACGCGGCCGTGCTCGTGATGGAGCTGAAGAAGTCGGCGCTGCCGATCCACACCGACGCGACGGCCAAGATCCGGCCGCGCATCTTCCTCGAGGGCAACTTCTTCGTCGACCTCAAGCCGGGCACGCCGCAGTCGCCGACGCTGAGCTCCGGCGACACGCTGAAGATCGGCCAGACGGCGACGCCGGTCCAGCTCGACCAGGTCCTGACCTCGCTGCAGAGCGACTCGCGCGAGGATCTCAAGCAGGTGCTCGACGGGCTCTCGACGGCGCTCAACGACACGTCCGGCGGCAAGCAGAGCGCGGCGCAGTCGTTCAACGCCGCCTACGACGACATCCCGAGCGCCGAGAGCTCGTCCGCGCAGGTGTTCGAGGCGCTGCTCGGCACCCAGCCGGGGCTCGACGTCCAGCGCCTGATCCGCGGCACCGCCGCCACCGCCGACGCGCTCGACACCAACGAGTCGCAGCTGCAGGGGCTGATCACGAACCTCAACACGACGATGGCGGCGTTCGCGGGCGAGTCCGACAACCTGAAGGCGTCGATCCACGAGCTCGCGCCGACGCTGGCGACCGCCAACGCCGCGTTCACCTCGCTCAACGCGGCGTTCCCGCCGACGCGCGCGTTCGCGAAGGAGATCCTGCCGGGCGTGCGCGAGACGCCGGCGACGATCGACGCCGCGTTCCCGTGGATCGCCCAGACGCGCAAGCTGGTGTCCAAGCAGGAGCTCGGCGGCCTCGCCGAGGAGCTCTCGCCGGCGACCGCCGACCTGGCGAAGCTGATCGACCGCGCCGAGGTGCTGCTGCCGCAGACCGACCTCGCGTCCAAGTGCATCCGCGACATCGTGCTGCCGACCGGCGACGTGCCGATCAAGGACGAGTTCGCGACCGGCGTGGAGAACTACAAGGAGTTCTTCTACGCGCTCGTCGGGCTCTCCGGCGAGGGCCAGAACACCGACGGCAACGGCATGTACGTGCGCTTCCAGGTCGGCGGCGGCTCGCAGACGGTGTCGCTGGGCTCCAAGAGCGCCAACAGCGGCGAGCTGTTCGGCAACAACGTCCAGGTCCCGCTCGGCAACCGGCCGGCGTACCCGGGCAAGCTGCCGCCGTACAAGCCCGACGTGCCCTGCTACACGAACAAGCTGCCCGACCTCAACGGCCCGGCGTCGGCCAAGTCGGCGCCGACGGGGTCCTCGACGGCGGCGACGGCGCAGGCCACGAGCGTGCAGGACCGGCTCAAGCGCGAGGCCGACCTCGAGGCCGTGCGCGCGAAGCTGCACCCCTTCTCCAGCACGGCGAAGAAGGCGCGATGACGACCGCGATCCGCAAGCACTGGAAGGACTTCGCGGCGATCGTCGGCCTGATCGTGCTGGCGCTCGTGGTCGCGACGGCGATCCTCGGCAAGGAGCGCTTCACGCTGCCCGCCTGGGTGCCGCTCGTCGGCACCGACTCGTTCGCGTTCTCGGCCGAGATGTCGACCGCGCAGGCGGTCACGCCGGGCCAGGGGCAGACGGTCAACATCGCCGGCGTCCAGGTCGGCTACATCACGTCGGTCGAGCTGCACGACGGCAAGGCGATCGTCGGGATGAAGGTCCAGCCGCGCTTCAAGGACCGCATCTACCGCGACGCGTCCATCCTGCTGCGGCCGAAGACCGGCCTCAAGGACATGGTCGCCGAGCTCACGCCGGGCCACCGCGCCGCGGGCCCGCTGAAGGAGCACGGCGTCATCCCGATCTCGCAGACGCTGCCCGACGTCAACCTCGACGAGATCCTCTCCTCGCTGGACAGCGACACGCGCGACTACCTGCAGCTGCTGCTCAACGACGGCGCCGAGGGCATCGGGTCCAAGCAGAAGGGGATCGAGCTGGCCGCGGCGATCCGGCGGATCCAGCCGACGGCGAAGTACGCGCGCCAGATCAACGAGGGCCTCGCGACGCGGCGGCAGAACCTCGCCCGCGTCGTGCACAACTTCTCGCTGCTGACCAACGAGCTCGGCAAGCGCGACACGCAGCTCGCGAACTTCGTGCAGAACTCCAACGCCGTGTTCGCGTCGCTGGCGAGCCAGGACACGAGCCTGCGGGCGACGCTGCAGAAGCTGCCGACCGCGCTGACCACGACGCAGACGACGCTCGGCAAGGTCAAGGGGCTCGCGGACGAGCTCGGGCCGACGCTGGAGGCGCTGCGCCCCGGCGCCCGCGCGCTCGGCCCGTCGCTGAAGCAGACGCGGCCGTTCCTGCGCGAGACGACGCCGGTGATCCGCGACGAGCTGCGCCCGTTCGCGCGCGCCGCGCTGCCGACGGTCAAGGAGCTGCGGCCCGCGATGCGCGACCTCGCGGCGGTCACGCCCGACCTCACGCGCTCGTTCAACGTCGTCAACCGGCTGCTCAACGAGGTCGCCTACAACCCGCCCGGCGACAAGGAGGAGGGCTTCCTCTTCTGGCAGTCGTGGGTCAACCACGCCGGCAACGCGATCTTCGCCAGCCAGGACGCGCAGGGCCCGATCCGGCGCGGCCTGATCGTGCTCTCCTGCAACACGGCGCAGCTGCTGAACGCGGTCTCGCAGGCGAACCCGCAGCTCGGCACGCTCGTGCAGCTGCTCAACGCGCCGACGCAGCAGCAGATCTGCCCGTCCTCCAGCAACACCAGCGGCGGCTGAGCCATGGTCAAGTCAGCCCCCTCGGTCTGGAGGATCGCCGCGATGGTGGTCTTCGCGCTGTCGTGCTTCGGCCTGCTGCTGTTCCTGTGGCTGGCGTTCGGCGGCTCGGTGCCGCTGAAGCCGAAGGGCTACCGCTTCCACACCTCGTTCGCCGAGGCCGGCCAGCTCTCGCAGGAGGCCGACGTGCGCATCTCCGGCGTCCCGGTCGGCAAGGTCAAGACGATCAAGGCCGACAAGCACACGGGCCGCGCGGACGTGACGATCCAGCTCGACGCGCGCTACGCGCCGCTGCCATCGGACGCGCGCGCGATCCTGCGCCAGAAGACGCTGCTGGGCGAGACCTACGTCGAGCTGACGCCGGGCCATCGCGCGGCGAAGCCGATCCCCGAGGGCGGCGCGCTGGCCGATTCGCGCGTGTCGGACACGGTCGAGCTCGACGAGATCATCCGCGCGTTCGACCCGCCGACGCGGGCCGCGTTCCAGCAGTGGATGCAGAACCAGGGCGAGGCGATCGCCAACCAGGGCCAGAACCTCAACAACGCGCTCGGCAACCTCGGTCCGTTCGCCGACGACACGGCGACGCTGGTCGGGATCCTCAACCGCCAGGAGGGCGCGCTCTCGCGCCTGATCTCCAACACCGGCGTCGTCTTCGGCGCGCTCAACGAGCGCGACGGGCAGCTGCGCTCGCTGATCCAGAACACCAACACGGTGTTCGACACGACGGCGAAGCGCGACGAGCAGCTCAAGCAGGCGTTCATCGCGCTGCCGACGTTCGAGGACGAGTCCAAGACGACGCTGCGGCGGCTGACGGAGTTCTCCGACGCGACCAACCCGCTCGTCACGCAGCTGCGGCCGGCGGCGCGCGAGCTGTCGCCGACGCTGCAGGACCTCGCCGACGTGGCGCCGGACCTGAAGAACCTGCTCGAGGAGCTGCAGCCGCTGATCGACGCGTCCGTCAAGGGCTTCCCGGCGGGCGAGAAGGTGCTCGAGGACGCGCGCCCGCTGATCGCCCAGCTCGGTCCTGCGACGCAGCAGCTGACACCGATGGTGCAGTTCCTCGGGCTCTACAAGCAGGACATCACGTCGTTCTTCGCCAACGCGGGCGCCGCCACGCAGGCCAAGGATCCGGGCACGCCGCTGCACTACCTGCGCACGACCAATCCGCTCAACGCCGAGAACCTCGCCGCCTATCCCCGCCGGCTGCCGACCAACCGCCCGAACCCGTACACGCAGCCGGGCACGTTCAACGAGCTGTCCAAGGGCGGCATCCCGGTCTACGAGAATCGCCAGTGCAACCCGGCGAACCTGCTGCCCACGATCACCAACGTGCCGATCGACGTCACCAACACCGTCTCGCAGACCGTGACCGACGTGACCGGCGGGCTCGTGCAGCTGCCGCCGATCCCCACGGTGCCGCTCTCGCCCGCGCAGGCCCAGGCGCTGATCCCGGACGACCTGCTGGCGCGGATCGAGCAGTACGCGTTCGGCAACGGGGCGAGCCCGAGCGCGCTGGCGCCGCCGTGCCGCAAGCAGAGCGCCTTCGACTTCGGCGGCGAGAAGACGCAGTACCCGCATGTCAACGCCCTCAAGTAGCTTCGGGTTCGCGCGCCGGCGGCCGTGGCTGGTCCTGGCGCTGGTCGCGGTCGTGACGGTGCTCGGCGCGGTCTCCGCGCTGCGGCTGTCGCCCTCGGCCTCGACGGGGTCGCTGGTGGGGTCCGAGCGGGCGACTTCAATCGCTCACGCGAAGTTCGGCGACGACGCGGTCTACGTGCTCGTGCGCGGCGACCTCGCGCGGATGACGCTGACCGAGGACCTCAACCGGCTCGTCGGGATCGAGGGCTGCCTGTCGGGCAACGTGCCCAAGGGCGTGACGGCCCCGGGCGCGTGCGCCGAGCTGGGGCGTCTGAAGCCCGTGCAGGTCGTCTACGGGCCGGGCACGTTCATCAACCAGGCGGTCGAGCAGATCACGGTCCAGCTGCAGGCGCAGACGCGCTCGCGCGCGGCGCAGGCCGACCGGGCGGCGGCGGCGGCGACCAAGCTCGCGCTCGCCGACGGCAAGTCGCAAGCGGAGGCGAAGAAGCTGGGCGAGTCGGCGGCCAAGCTCGTCTACGCCCAGTTCGCGCAGGACCTGATCGCGCTCAACACGAAGTACGGGCTGTCGCTGACGGGCGCTCCGCGGCTCAACGACCCGGACTTCGTCTACCAGCTGGTGTTCGACCCGGCGCGCGGCGCGCGCGTCCCGAAGGCGCGCTTCGCGTACCTGTTCCCGAGCGCGTCGTCGGCGCTGATCTCGGTGCGGCTGAAGCCGGGGCTGTCGGAGGCGCAGCGCGCGCGGGCGATCGCGCTGGTGCGCGACGTCGTGCGGATGCCGCAGTGGAAGCTCTCCGGCGGCGCGACGTACGTCGTGACCGGCGTGCCCGTGCTCGCGGGCGAGCTGTCGGACACGCTGGCGGGCTCGACGCTGCGGCTGCTGCTCGTGGCGGTCGTCGTGATGGCGCTCGTGCTCGTGCTGCTGTTCCGGCTGCGGCTGCGGCTGCTGCCGCTGTTCGTGGCGCTGGCCGCGTGCGCGGTCGTGTTCGGGACGCTCTCGCTGGTCGGCCTGCCGCTGACGATGGCGTCGATCGCGGTCCTGCCGGTGCTGCTCGGGCTGGTGGTCGACTACGCGATCCAGTACCAGTCGGGCGGGCCGCTGCCCGCGATCGCGACGGCGGCGCTGGCGACGGCGGTCGGGTTCCTCGTGCTGCTCCTGTCGCCGGTGCCGATGGTGCGCGGGTTCGGGGCGCTGCTCGTGCTCGGGGTCGGCGTCGGGCTCGTCTTGACGGTCGCGGTCGTGACGGCGGCGCTGACGGTCGTCGGCCGGCGCGCCTCGGACGGGTGGCTGGCGCGGTCGTTCCGCGGCGCGGGCGAGATCGTCGACGGCATCCGCGTGCGGCGGCCGCTGGCGGCGCCGTTCACGGCACTGGTGACGCGGCACCCGGCGCGCGTGCTGGTCGCCGCGGGCGTGCTTGCTCTTGGCGGGTGGGCGCTGGAGACGCAGGCGAAGGTCGTCTCCGACCTGCCGCACCTCGTGCCGCAGTCGCTCGGCGCGGTGCGCGATCTGGACGCTCTGCAGCGCGACACCGGCGTCGCGGGGGAGGTCGACGTGCTCGTGCAGTCGTCCGACCTGACGGATCCGAAGACGGTGGCCTGGATGCGCTCCTACCAGGCCGACGTGCTGAAGCGCAACGGCTACACGGCGGCGCGCGGCTGCGGGCAGGCGGCGCTGTGCCCGGCGCTGTCGCTGCCGGACCTGTTCCGCGCGCCGGGCTCGTCGGCCACGCGGGCGCAGGTGCGCGCGCTGCTGAACGCGGTCCCGTCGTACTTCTCGCGCGCGGCGATCACGCCGGACCGGCGCTTCGCCGTGCTCGCGTTCGGGATCCGGCTGGACTCGCTCGAGAAGCAGCGGGCGGTGATGCAGGACATGCGCTCGCGGCTGCATCCGCCGGCGGGCGTGACGGCGCGGCTCGCGGGCGTGCCGGTGCTCGCGGCGGATGCGAACCACGCGCTGTCGGACCCGTTGCGGCGGCTCGGGATGACGCTGGCGGGCCTGGTGGCGGTGCTGCTGGCGCTGTTCTGCGTGTACCGCTCGTGGAAGCGTGCGTGGGTGCCCCTGGTTCCGATCGCGTTCGCGACGGGGTGGTCGGCGCTGCTGCTGTGGGTGCTCGGCGTGTCGCTGAACCCGCTGTCGGCCGCGCTCGGCGCGCTCGTGATCGCGATCTCGACCGAGTTCGCCGTGCTCTTGTCGGCGCGCTACCGGCTGGAGCGGGCGGCCGGCTTCGTCGCCTCGGAGGCCCTGGCGCGGACCTACCGCTCGACGGGCGCCGCCGTGCTCGCGTCGGGCGTGACGGCGATCGCGGGCTTCGCGGTGCTGTGCGCGTCCGACATCGCAATGCTGCGCGACTTCGGGCTCGTGACGGTCGTCGACCTGAGCGTCTCGCTCGCGGGCGTGCTCGCGGTGCTGCCGGCCGTGCTCGTGCTCGCGGAGCGGCGCGCGCCCGAGATGCCGCGCCGCCGGCGCCGCCGCGCCTCCGTCGCCGCGTGACGCGCTGGATCCTGGCCCTCGTGCTGGTCGCGCTGCTGGGCTGGGTGACTTTGAACACCGTGCGGTCGGACTCGCCGGGCTCGAAGGGGCTGCCGGCGGGGACGCGGATGCCGCCGTTCGCGATGCCGCTCTCGAGCTCCACCTGCCAGGGCCGCTGCGACGCGAACGTCGCGGTGCGAGCCGGCCAGGGCGCCGCGGGCGAGCGGCCGGCCTGCTCGGTCCGGCGCGCCGACGTCCTGAACTCCTGCGCGCTCGTCGAGCGAGGCCCGGCCGTGCTCGCGTTCGTCTTCGCCCCGGTGCGCGCCTGCCGGGCCCAGCTCGACGTGCTCGACCGGGTCCGCGCCCGCCACCCCGGAGTCGCGTTCGCGGCCGTCGACGTGCGCGCCTCGGGAGCCCAGGCACGCGAATTCGCCCGCCGCTGGACGCTCCCGATCGGCTACGACCACGACGCCGCGGTCGCCGACGAGTACGCGGTCGTGATCTGCCCGACGATCGTCTTCGCTCAACGCGGAGGCCGCGTGCTCGAGTCCACGGTGGGCCCGCTTGACGAGGCGGGAGTGGAGGCCCGCGTCCGCCGGCTCGAGGAGGGGGCGAGATGACCCGCGCCGGCCGTCGCCGCATGGTCCTCGCCGGGGTTCGTCGTCGTATGGCGTGGCCGTGACGGGCGAGCCCGTCGTGCGGGTCGGCGCGGTTGCGCCGGCGATCTCGGAGGAGCTTCGGGGGCTGGGGATCGCGTTCTCCTCGTTCGCGATCGCGGGCGATCCGCTCCGGCGCTCACCGCCCGAGCTGCGGGCGCGGCTGCGCACGCTCTCGGACCGCCACCGCGGCGCGCAGGCGATCGCGCTGCGGTCGCGGGCGATCCCGCACGCGTATCGCGTCCTCTTCCGCCACCTCGGGCTCGAGCCGGACGTGCGCCGGATCCCCGTCGAGGAGCTCGTCGTCGGGCGGCTGCTGGCCGGCGTCTACGAATCCCACGGCGTCCTCGCGGACGCCTTGGCGACCGCGACGATCGAGACCGAGGTCGGCGTCTGGGCGGTCGCGGGTCAGCGCGAGCTCAGGCTCGAGCAGGAGGGAGAGCGCATCGTCGTCGCCGACGAGCACGGCCGCGTCGCGGAGCTCTTCGCGGGTCCGGACGCGCCGATCACCCACGCCGACCGGCAGCTCACCGTGTTCGCGATCCTCGCGCCGGGGGTGCCGGACATCGCGGTCGACGAGGCGCTCTGGACCGCCTGGGACATCGTCGCCGGGTCGTAGGTTTGTGGCGAACTGCGCGGGTGAGGGCGGCGGTTCTGTTGAGACCTTACAGTGAGTGTAAATCGATCACCGGTCTTGGGGGGGTGTGTGACATTTGTTCACCCACGGGACGGTTAAGTGACACACCCCCGGCGGCGATGAGCGATCGTGGTCACTCGCGAGTGAGAGTGACGCGCCGGTGAGCGACCGCGATCGGATGTCGGGGCCGGCGAGTCCGGGGAGCCGGAGATTCGCGGCGAACTGCGCGGGTGAGGGAGGCGGCCTCGCGGACGGCCGCCCGGGTCGGGCGGACTGCAGCATCGTGGCGAACTGCGCGGGTGAGGGAGGCGGTCTCGCGGACGGCCGCCCGGGTCGGGCGGACTGCAGCATCGTGGCGAACTGCGCGGGTGAGGGAGGCGGTCTCGCGGACGGCCGCCCGGGTCGGGCGGACTGCAGCATCGTGGCGAACTGCGCGGGTGAGGGAGGCGGTCTCGCGGACGGCCGCCCCGGGTCGGACCCTCTCCGTTACCGCGAAGTTGTTCGTCCCGGTGAGCCCGCCGCGGGTCGGGGATCCGTGGCGAACTGCGCGGGTGAGGGAGGCGGTCTCGCGGACGGTCGCGCCGGATCGGGCGGACTGCAGCATCGTGGCGAACTGCGCGGGTGAGGGAGGCGGGCTCGCGGACGGCCGCCCCGGGTCGGACCCTCTCCCTTACCGCGAAGTTGTTCGTCCCGGTGAGCCCGCCGCGGGTCGGGGATCCGTGGCGAACTGCGCGGGTGAGGGAGGCGGTCTCGCGGACGGCCGCCCCGGGTCGGACCCTCTCCGTTACCGCGAAGTTGTTCGTCCCGGTGAGCCCGCCGCGGGTCGGGGATCCGTGGCGGACTGCGCGGGTGAGGGAGGCGGTCTCGCGGACGGCCGCCCCGGGTCGGACCCTCTCCGTTACCGCGAAGGTGTTCATCCCAGAGGGGCGTGGTCTCTCCGGAACGGTGCAGTCACTGTAAATCGATCATCGGAGCAGGCGTCTGCGAGGGGGGGTGACCTACGTTTATCAACTCACAGGACGTAAACGTAGGTCACCCCCACACCTCAATGAGTAAGCGTGATCGTTCGCGTGCGGAGCGGGTAGGCGGATGGTCGACCTCGATCGGGCTCCTTCCTTCCTTACTGCGCAGTTCCTCGATCCCGGCGCGCGGCGTGCCTGGCGACGCGCACCCGCGTCCCGCAGGCCGGCCCGCACCACACCTGATCCCCTCGCCCGCGCAGGAAGAACTGCCCGCAGCTCGGCGCGTCGCACAAAGCGAGCGCGGGGTCGCCCAGCAGCTCGAGCGCCGAGGCCGCGATGCGCGCCGAGAGCTCGTCGAGGACGGCGTGCTCTCCGGGCGCCGTCAACAACACCTCGCCGTCGACGAGTTGCGGGACGAGCGGGACCGCGACCAGGGCGGCGTTCAGAACGCGCGCGACCCCCGCCGGCGCCGGCTCGCCGCGGGTCGAAGCGAGCAGAGCCGCGAAGACGGCGTCGCGGAACGCCCGGACGCCGTCCAGCGCGACGTCCCCCACGGAGAGCGAGAACCCCTCGAGCGCCGCCCACTCGCCGAGGTCGCCGCCGTCGCGCAGCAGCTCCTCGTACTCGTTCCCGACACGGCGGACCGTGTTCGCGAAGTCGATCGCGAGCGGCTCGCCCAGCCATGACCAGCGTTCGACCGTCACGGCCCGACACGATACGCCCCTAACGGATACGACGAGTAAACGCGTTAGCGACGGGTAGCCCAACCCAGATGCTCCTCGCCCTCCTGTGCGGCGCCCAGTTCGTCGCGGTGCTCGACACGACGATCGTGGCGGTGGCGCTGCCGGACATCCAGCGCGACCTCGGGTTCGACGCCTCCGGCCTGCAGTGGGTCGTGACCGCGTACACGCTCGCGTTCGGCGGCCTGCTGATCCCGTCGGGCCGCGCCGGCGACCTGCTCGGGCGCCGCCGCCTGTTCGTCGCCGGCCTCGCGGTCTTCACGGCCGCGTCCGCCGGCTGCGGGCTCGCGCCGACCCCACAAAGCCTCATCCTCCTCCGCGCCGTCCAGGGCGCCGGCTGCGCGCTGATGACGCCCGCCGCGCTCGCGCTGCTCACGAGCCTGCCGACCGGCACCCGAGCGCTCGGCGCCTGGACCGCCGCCGCGGCCGGCGGCGGCGCGAGCGGCTGGGTGCTCGGCGGCATCCTCACCGAGCACCTCGGGTGGGAGGCGATCTTCTTCGTCAACGTCCCGCTCGGCGTCACCGCGATCGCGCTGGCGCCGCGCCTGCTGCCCCGGGACCGCACCGCCCGCCACGCCGCGCGCACGTCGCTCGACCTCCCCGGCAGCGCCGCGATCACCGGCGCGCTCACCGCAACCGTCCTCGGCGCGACGCAGAGCCCCGCATGGCTCGTACCCACCGCGCTCCTGCTCGCCGCGTTCGTGCAACGAGAGCGCCGAGCGCAAGACCCGCTGCTGCCGTTCCACGTCCTCACGAACCGCCCCTTCGTCACGGCCAACCTCGTCGCCGCCGCGCTGACCGCGGCCACCACGCCCGCGATGCTGCTGTCGATCCTCCACCAGCAGCAGACGCTGCACCGCTCGGCGACCGAGACCGGGCTCGCGTGCCTGCCGTTCAACGCCGCGGTGATCGCCGGCTCGCTGATCGGCGTGCGCCGGATGGGGCTCGGCCTGCTCGGCGTCGCGGCCGGGGCGCTCCTCCTCGTGACCGGCGCGTTCACCGCCGCCTACGTCGTCATGGGCCTCGGCCTCGGGATCGCGTCGGTCGCCTCGACCGCGGCCGGCACCGAAGCCCTGCCCGACCGGCCCGGGCTCGCGTCCGGGCTGTTGAACTCGTCCGCGCAGGTGGGGACCGTGCTCGGCGTGGGCGCGATCGTGGGCGGCGGCCTGGGCTACCCCGCCGCCGCGCTGACCGCGCTCGCGGGCACCGCAGCGCTCGTCAGCCCGCGATCTCTGCCAGGGCTTCGAGCAGCCGGTCCGTCGCCGCGGCGTCCCCGAGCGTGACGCGCACGTGCCCGTCGTCGCCCCAGGCACTCCCGGGGGCGACGAAGATCCGCCGCGCGGCGAGCTCCTCGGCGAGCGCGACCCCGCCCGTCTCCACCCACGCGTACGGGCCGTGCCCCGGCGCCACGGCGAACGGTCCCAAGCCAAGCCGCGCGCGCTCGCGAGCGCAGCTCGCGCGCCGCGCGAAGACCGACGCCGCGCCGTTCTCGACCGCCCACAGCGCACCGGCCAGCGCCGCCGCGCCCACGCCGCCCACCGGCGCCAGCGGTTCCGTCGCAACTCCCGATGGCACGATCGCGTAGCCGACGCGGAAGCCGGCCATCGCGTGCGCCTTGGAGAACGAGCGCACGTGGATCACGCGCGGGTGGTCGACGAGCGCGTCCTCGCCGTCGGGCAGGAACCCCGCGAGCGCCTCGTCGAGGATCAGCCAGCCGTCGCCGATCGGCAGCTCGGCGAGCGGCACGACCGCGCCCGTCGGATCGGCCGGGCGCGAGAGCACGATCGGCCGCCCGTCCGCGCGAGGCGAGGCGGCCGGGACCGGGATGGCGCCCGCCTCGCTCACGAGCCGCGGCAGCTGCCCCCAGCCGGGCCACGCCAGCACCACCTCGCCGCCCGGCGCGAGCATCCGCAGCAGCGCGCGCAGGAGCTCGCCCGCGCCGTTGCCGATCACCACGCGCGCCAGGTCGACGCCGTGCGAGCGCGCCAGCGCCGACCGCAGCGGCGACGCGTCCGGGTACGCGTTGACCGCCCGCCGCAGCGCGAACGTCGCGGCGTTGACGACCTCCGGATGCGGCGGCGCGTGCCAGCCCTCCGACGACAGGTCCAGCGGCGGCCGGCCGACGAGCGCGCGCTCGGCGTCGCGGCGCTCGCGCAGCGAGCGCGAGATCTCGTCCGGCGGCAGCTCGTCGAACTGGCGGTAGTAGTCGAGGAAGCGCCGCATCAGCGCGGTGCGAGCTCCGGGCCTGGCCCCTGGATGACGATGAACCAGAACCCGAACACGATCAGCGCGATCACGGCGCTGGCGCCGAAGATCCGCCCGAGGACGCCCTCGCGCTGGTCGACGCCCGCGGCGCGCCGCAGGAGCCGCCACACGCGGTCCAGGCGGGTCGCCAGCGACAGGGTCAGCATCAGCGTCGCGAGCACGCCCAGGAACGCGACGACGATCCCGAGGAAGACCGAGCCCGTCCGGTAGTCGACCTGCGAGCCGACCCACAGCCACGCCGCGGGCTGCGGCCCCCAGACCGACAGGCACAGCAGCGTCTCCACGATCAGCACGCCCGCCGCGAGCGCGCCGTCGACGCGCCGCCGGCGGCGACTGCCGCGCTCCGGCTCGCCGCGGTACTGGATCGGCCCGGTGCCCGGGCGGCGCCCGATGAAGAGCCCGCCGGTGTCCGAAGGATCGTTGCGCGCCACTCGTCGAGGATAGGGTCGCGATACGCTCCGCGGTGCGTATGCCGGTGCTGGAGAGGATCGCGCCCGCGGACGCGCACGCCGCGCGGAGCTCGCTGCGCGCCCAGATCGCCCGGCTCGAGCGCGAGCTCGCCGTCACGCTCGCCTCGACGTACCCGCCGATCGCGCCGCCGCCGGCGCCGCCGGCCGCCCACGGCCCGCGCCTGCTCGGCCTCGCCGAGCTCGAGCGCATCCGCGACGGCCTCGCCGGCCGCGTCAGCAGCGCGATCCGCGCCACGCGGGAGCAGAGCGACCGCCAGGCCGAGGCCCGCGCGCTGCTCGCCGCGATGCTCGCCGACCCGCCCGCGCACAAGCGCGCGGTCGTCACGAACCGCGACCTCGGGCTCCCCGGCTGCACGAGCTACCGCGTCGCGCCGCGCCTGCTGAGCGGCTGGTGGCGCGTCAAGATCTCGTCCGGCTGCCCGTTACCCTCGGCGGCGCACGTGAGCCGCCATAACCGCAAGCGCCGCCCGCGGCCGAAGACGACCGCCCCGGCGGTGCCGCCGCGCCCGCCGAAGCCCGCGCGTCCGCGGATCGAGGACCGCCCCAAGGCGCCCTGGCACCCGTTCCCGCTCGTCGAGCTGGCCGTGCTCGTCGGGATCGTCTGCATCGTCGTCGGGTTCTTCGGCCGCGACGGCCACCGCGGCCGCACGCTGCTCGTCCTCGGCGTCCTGCTCGGCTCGCTCGGCGGGCTGGACACGACCGTGCGCGAGCACTTCGCCGGCTATCGCAGCCACACGCTCGTGCTGGCGCTCGCGCCCGCCGTCGCGGTGACCGTCCTGCTCGTCGCCGCGGGCGCCCCGATCGTCGTCATCCCGGTCTGCGCCGTCGCCGTCTTCGGCGCCGGGTTCATCCTGCTCCGGGCCGCGTGGGCCCGGGCCCAATATCCTCAGCCCGGTGGAGGATGAGAAGCGCCTGCGGCTGCGCGGGATACACCATGTCACCGCGATCTGCCGCGACCTGAACCAGACGATCGAGCTGTACCGCGACGTGCTCGGCATGGGCATCGTGCACGACGGCCCGTCCGACGACGATCCCGACGCCCGCCACGTGTGGTTCGGCGCCGCCGACGGCTCGCTCGTGAGCTTCATGCAGTACCCGCGGCTGCCGGAGGGCGTGGTCGGCGTCGGCTCGACGCACCACTTCGCCCTGCGCGTCGACACGCTGGAGGAGCTGCGCGCGTGGCGCGAGTACCTGGTCGCGCGCGGCGTGAGCTGCACCGACGTGCTCGACCGGCGCGCGTTCCACTCGCTCTACCTGCGCGATCCGGACGGCCACGTCGTCGAGATCGCCACCGGCGGGCCCGGCTTCGGCGCCGGCGGGCCGCCCGCTTAGCGGACCAGCTCGCCGGCGCCGGAGGGTCTCAGGTTCCTACGAAGTGCAGGCCGAAACGATCGGCCGCCGGCTCCCCGTGCAACTGGGCCGCCAGCGCGTGGCGCTGTCGATCAGTCATCGAGCCGACCGTCTTGGTCTCCAGCATCGGGATCGAAGCCAGGAACCTGCGGCAGCGTGTACGTCCCCAACGATGCTGGCTCATCAGCAGGTCCGCGATCGTCATGCTCTCTGCCTCCCACGGGCATTCGAGCACGATCCCGGCCACCTCCGCCTCGCCTTCCGCCACTTGGCGCTTGAGCTCGGCGCGCGCGAGCCGCACGCGGTTTGCCTGCGCGAGCGCCCGCATGTGCTGAGGCGCAGGTGCTGTCG
This sequence comes from uncultured Solirubrobacteraceae bacterium, assembly GCA_963736505.1. Taxonomy (GTDB): domain Bacteria; phylum Actinomycetota; class Thermoleophilia; order Solirubrobacterales; family Solirubrobacteraceae; genus Solirubrobacter. Next base: position 333,190 of record CAVTOZ010000005.1, on the reverse strand, counting down.
CAGTTGCGTCCATCGAACCTCCCCGCTATCCCACCCTCGCACGGTGGGGAGTTGTTGCCTATTGCCCGCGAATCGAGTGCATGCGCGCAGATTCCAGCGACCTTGCCCAGCCATGGCCGGACGTCCCGAAGGTCGCTGCATGTGCCCCGCGTACTACCGGTGTCCCTCTTCCGGAGCCTGCGCTTTAGCGCTCGACCGCGGCCCGCAGGCTAGCCCCGATCGGCGGGGGGATTCAACGCTCAACCTCCCTCCGCACCCGCAAAGAGCACCTAATTCCTAGAGGCGCATTCCGTCCGACATATGTGCTATGGGAGCGATCCGTGTTCCGTTTCGAAGGCCGTCTTGACGCTTGCGAAGGCGTCCAGCGCGCGGTCGAGCGTGGCCTCGTCGTGCGTCGCCATGACGCTCGTGCGGAGCAGCGCGCCGCCGGGCGGGACGGCCGGGTGGATCGCGACGTTGACGTAGACGCCGGCGTCGTAGAGGGCGCGCCAGAGCAGCACCGCCTTCCAGTCGTCGCCGACCACGACCGGCACGACGGGCGTGACGACGCCTGAGGCGTCCTCGACGACCTTGAACCCGAGCGCCCCGAGCCCGCGCTTGAGATAGCCGGCGTTGGCGAGCACGCGCTCGAACAGCTGCGGGCCTTCCGGCGAGCGCACGATCCGCAGCGCCGCCAGCGCGGCGCCGAGCGAGGCCGGGACGTTGGACGCCGTGAACAGGAACGCCCGCGACGAGACGCGCAGGAAGTCGATCACGTCGTGCGGCCCGGCGATGAAGCCGCCGCAGGACGCCAGCGACTTCGAGAACGTGCCCATCCGCAGGTCGACGTGCTCCTCGACGCCGAACAGCTCCGACGCACCCGCCCCGCGCGCGCCGAGCACGCCGGCGCCGTGCGCCTCGTCGACCATCAGGCGGGCGCCGTGCGCCTGCACCAGCTCGACGATCCGCGGCAGCGGCGCGACGTCGCCCTCCATCGAGAAGACGCCGTCGACGACGACGAGCACGCCGCCGCCGTCGTCGCCGGCGCGCTCGAGCATCTTCTCCAGCCGGTCGAGCCGGTTGTGCTTGAACGGGCGCAGCTTGGCGCGCGAGAGCAGGCAGCCGTCGAGGATCGAGGCGTGGTCGGCGGAGTCGGCGATCACCGTGTCGCCCGGCGCCAGCAGCGTCCCGAGCGTGCCGATGTTGGCCTGGTGGCCGGTCGAGAAGACGATCGCCTCCTCGGTGCCCATCCACTCGGCCAGCTCGCGCTCGAGGTCGAGGTGCAGGTCGAGCGTGCCGTTGAGCAGGCGCGAGCCGGTCAGCCCGGTGCCGTAGCGGTCGAGCGCGTCGCGCGCGGCCTCGTGGACGCGCGGGTCGAGGGTCAGCCCGAGGTAGTTGTTGGAGCCGAGCATGATCCGCTCGGCGCCCTCCATCTCCACGACTGGGCCCGCGGGACCCTCGAGCCGGCGGAAGTACGGCAGCACGTCGGCCTCGCGGGCGGCGCGCAACTGCTCTGAGCGCTCGTGCCCCCGGACCTTGGCGAAGACGTCGATTGCGGTCGGCATGTAGGGTCCGTCTCCGTGAGCGTGGTCGTCCGTCCCGTCTCGTCGCGGCGGGACATCAAGGAGTTCATCGAGCTCCCGTACCGGCTGCATTCTAGTTCCGGGGTGTGGGTTCCCCCACTGCGCCTCGAGCGCCGCCTGTTCCTCATGCGCAGCCAGAACGCGTTCTTCAGCCACGGAGACGCGCAGCTGTTCCTCGCCGAGCGCGACGGGCGCGTCGTCGGGCGCATCAGCGCCCAGTACGACGACAACTTCAACGCGTACCACGACAACCGCTGGGGGATGTTCGGGTTCCTCGAGCTCGAGGACGCGCCGGACATCCTGCCGCCCATGCTCGACGCGGTGAAGGCGTGGCTGCGCGCCCACGGCCGCGACCGCGCGATCGGGCCGATGGACTTCACGGTCAACGACGAGCTGGGCGTGATGACCGAGGGCTTCGACCGGATGCCGTTCATCCGCCAGCCGTGGCATCCGCCGTACTACCAGCGGCTGTGCGAGGAGGCCGGGCTGGTCAAGGAGGTCGACCTCCTGATGTACGAGCTGGTGATCGCCGACCGGTCGAAGATGCTGCCGGTCATCTTCAAGCTCGCCGAGCAGGTGGAGCCGCGCCACGGCATCACGATCCGGCGCATGAGCCGGCGCTCGCTGCGCAAGGACATGGACCGCTTCGCCGAGGTCTACAACGCGGCGTGGAGCCAGAACTGGGGCTTCGTGCCCTACTCCAAGCGCGACCTCGACGTGTACGCGCAGGAGATGCAGCTGGTCTTCGACCGCAACTGGTTCATGGTCGCCGAGACGGCGTCCGGGGAGACGGCGGCGATCGCCATCACGGTGCCCGACGTCAACCAGGTGCTGGTGAAGATGAAAGGCCGCCTGCTGCCGCTCGGGTGGTGGCACTACCTGCGCAAGGCCAAGACGATCGACCGCGTGCGGGTCGGGTTCCTGGGCGTGCACCCCGACCATCAGCACACCGGGATCGCGGCCGGCCTGTACGTCGAGCACTTCGACACGGCCCAGCGGACGCCGCAGAAGTGGGGCGAGATGGGCTGGATCCTCGAGACCAACCGCAACATGAACAAGGCCATGGAGGCGATGGGCGGCCGGGTCGTGCGGCGTTTCCGGGTGTTCGCGGCCAACCTCGACGCTGGAAGTTAGGCCCGCCTCATACGTAGGATTAAGGCATGGATCGCAGCGAGCTTCTGAAGGCCTCCCCGCCGATGTTCAAGTCGGGGCTGCTCGATCGTTTCACCCGCGTCCATCACCTCGTGCCGGTCATCCTGTTCGGCCCCGCGATCGCGATCCTGGCCGGGATGGGGGTCGACCGGCTGGGGCTGGTGCGGGCGCTCGGCTTCGTCGTCGCCGGATACGCGCTGTGGACGCTCGCCGAGTACTGGATCCACCGCGTGATCTTCCACTTCGAGCCGGAGCAGGGCTTCGGCGCGCGGCTGCACTGGATGGTCCACGGCGTCCACCACGACCACCCGAACGATCCGCTGCGGCTGGTGATGCCGCCCGCCGCGTCGATCCCGCTGGCGCTGATCTTCTACGTGCTGTTCTACCTCGTGCTCGGCGCCGACCGTGCGACCGCCTTCGGCGCCGGCTTCCTGGCCGGCTACCTGATCTACGACGAGATCCACTACCACCTGCATCACCACACGCCGCGCACGCGCACCGGGAAGTGGCTGCGCGAGCTGCACATGCGCCACCACTTCCAGGACGACGAGCGCGGCTTCGGGATCAGCGCGCCGTACTGGGACCGCGTGTTCGGCACCCAGCACGTCCGTCGCAGCCGGTAGTGTTGCTCCTTCGTGGTGGACGAGGACGCTGAAGTCGAGGCGGAGGTCGTCGACGGCCTGCCGGTCGTCGCGGAGCCGCAGGTCGTAGAGGCCGTGTCCGAGGCGCGGCTGCCCGTGCCGGCCGTCCAGGCCGCCGCGCTGGCGGCGACCGGGTTCGCGGTCGGCGTCACGACCGCGGCGATGGTGACGCACCGGCGCCACAAGAAGGCCGCGCGCCGGCGCCGCAAGGGCGTCAGCGCGTTCGGGGAGATCGTGTCCTCGAACTCGTTCCTGGTCGACGTCCACCTGCTGCGAAGAGATTGACCGTCCCCGTCCGCGAGGTCGTGCGACCGCCGTGGACGTTCCGGCTGGGCCGCGCCTCGATGGACGGCCTGCTGCGACGCCGCGGTGACGGGCTGATCCGGATGCTGCACGCGCACGGCGAGCCGGTCGTGGTGGCCGTCGCGCAGCCGTCGCCGGACCGCGTGGTCTTCGCCGCGCGTGCCGGCACCGACGCCGCCGCCCGCGCCGGGATCGAGCGCATGCGCTTCATGGTCGGCGTGGACGACGACCTGCGCGCGTTCCACGAGCGCTTCCGCGACGACCCGGTGATCGGCGCGGCCGTGCGGGCGAATCCGGGGCTGCGCGTGCGGCGCGCGCCGGCGCCGTGGGAGACGCTGATGTGGGCGATCACCGAGCAGCTGATCGAGTTCGAGCGGGCGGTGACGATCCAGCGCCGGATCATCCGCGCGCTCGGCCCGCGCTGCGCGCACACCGGCCTGCGCGACGCGCCGAGCGCCGCCGTCGTGGCCGCGCAGGCGCCGGCGCTGCTGGAGTCGTTCGGGCTGGCGGCGAAGCGGGCGCTGGCGATGCGCCGGGCCGCGGGCGAGATCGCCGCGGGGCGCGTGGACTTCGCCGACCTCTCGTTCGCCCGCCTGCTCGCGATCCGCGAGATCGGGCCGTGGACCGTCGAGATGCTGGCGCTGCACGGCCTCGGCCGGCTCGACTTCGTGCCGGCCGGCGACCTCGGCTACCTCGAGCTCGTCGGCCGGCTGCGCGGCCGCCGCGTCGACATCCCCGAGGTGCGGGCGTTCTTCGCTCCCTACGCGCCGTGGGCCGGGCTCGCGGGCGAGTACCTGCGGCTCAGCCGTCTTCCGATCCGCCGACCGACTCTCCGGGCAGGAACTCGTTCGTCAGCGGCGGCGCGTCCGAAGGCGGCCGCGTGAGCAGGTTGTTGGCGCGCATCCAGCGCTCGTAGAGCGCCCACTCGGCAGGCTCCATGTAGCCCCACGGGCGCGAGGCGTCCTTCGGGAAGAACGCCGGCAGCGTGGCCTGCACCGCCGCCTCCTGCAGGCCCCGGTCGAGCCCCTTGTCGGCCTTCAGCAGCGCGTCGACGCCGACGCCGGGCTGGGTCTTCAGGAGCCGGTTCCCGGCCGCCGTGGCCTGCAGGAAGCGCCGCAGGCGCGAGGCGCCGGCCTCGTTGAAGTCCTGCCGGCGCGCGACCATGATCAGCTCGTCGTAGGTCGGGACGCCGAGCTGCTCCATCCGCAGGATCACGGGCTTCTTGCCGCGGCGCTGGAGGTCGACGCCCTCGTAGTTCCAGAACGCGCCGAGCGTCGCGTCGACCTTCTTCGACAGCAGCGCGGGCACGAGGTTGAAGCCGACGTTGGTCTCCTTCACGCCGGTCGCGCCCGCCTTGGCGGCGATCGTCTTCAGGTAGGCGGACTGGTACGGCAGCCCGGACGTCCCGACGCGCTTGCCGGCGAGGTCCTTGGCGCCCGCGATCTTCGCGGAGGGAAGCGCGATCACCGAGGTCAGCGGCACCTGCACGACCGCGGCGACGGCGACGAGGTCGCTCGCGCCCGCGTCGCGCGCGAGCATCAGCTCGGGCTCGTAGGAGATCGCCACGTCCGCTCGGCCGGCCTGCAGCAGCTTCAGCGGCGCGGACGGATCCGGCGGCGCCTGGATCTTCACGTCCAGGCCGGCCTTCGCGTACAGCCCCGCCGCCTGGGCGGCGTAGATGCCCGCGTGGTCGGCGTTGGGGAAGTAGTCCAGCAGGACCGTGAACGGCTCCTTCTTGACGGGAGCCCCGGCCTGCGGCTCGGTCTTCTCCCCGCAGGCGGTCAGCGCCGCGGCGAGCGCGGCGAGGATGAGGATGCGTCTCATGCGTTCGACTTCCAGGTGACGACGCGCCGCTCGAGCGCCGCGAACAGCGCGTACAGCGCGATCGCCTCGACGAACAGCAGCAGGGTGGCGGCGAACAGGCGCGCGGTGGCGAGCCCGGCGTTGGCGGTCACGAGCAGGTGCCCGAGGCCGTGGTCGGAGCCCGACAGCTCGCCGAACACGGCGCCGATCACGGCGACGGCGGCGGCGATCTTCGCGCCCGTGAAGGCGGACGGGAGCGCGCTCGGCGCCTCGAGGAAGCGCAGCCGCTGCCAGCGCGTCGCGTCGAGCGAGCGCAGCAGCGCGCGAGCGTCCGGGTCGGAGTCGCGCAGCCCGTCGTAGACGTTGATCGTGACCGGGAAGAAGCACACGAGCGCGACGATCAGCACCTTCGGGGCGAGCCCGAATCCGAGCACGAACACGAACAGCGGCGCGATCACGGGGATCGGGACGGCCTGCGAGCCGATCACGAGCGGCCGCAGCGCGCGGTCGACCGGCGGGCTCAGATGCATCGCGACGGCGAGGCCCGCGCCGAGGATCAGGCTCACGGTCAGCCCGATGACGACCTCGTACGTGGTGGTCAGGAAATCGGAGGCGAGCAAGCTGCGGTCGGTCCACAGCGATTCGACCACGCTCGTGGGCGCGGGGAGGAGCAGCGGGTCGACGAGCCCGGCGCGCACGATCGCCTCCCACGCGGCGAGCAGGACGACGATCACGAGCGTGGGGGCGAGCCAGGCGCCGCGGCGCATCACGTCACCCCCAGGGCGGCCAGGGCGCGCTCGCGCAGCTCGACGACCGCGAGGTCGGAGCGCTCGCGCGGGCGCGGGAGCGTGACGTCGATCGTCTCCACCACGCGGCCGGGGCGCGCCGACATCAGCGCCACGCGGTCGGCGAGCAGGACCGCCTCCTCGACGTCGTGCGTGACCAGCAGCACGGTCCGCGGCTCGCGCGCCAGCGCCTGGCCGAGCCACCCCTGGGCCTGACCGCGCGTGAGCGCGTCGAGCGCCGCGAACGGCTCGTCCAGGCACAGCACCGGCCGGCCGGCGAGCAGCGTGCGCAGGAACGCGACGCGCTGGCGCATCCCGCCCGACAGCTCCGCCGGCCGCGCGCCCTCGAACCCCTCCAGCCCGAACGCCGCGAAGTGCTCGTGCGCGCGGGCGCGCGCTGCCGCCTTCGAGTCCCCGGCCACGCGACGCGCGAGCGCCGCGTTGTCGAGCGCGCTCAGCCACGGCAGCAGCGCGTCGCGCTGCGGCATCAGCGCCGCGGGGGCGGCGCGGACGCTGCCGGCGTCGGCCGCCGTCAGCCCGCACACGAGCTCGAGCAGCGTCGACTTCCCGCAGCCGCTGGGCCCGACCACGGCGACGACCTCATGCGGCGCGGCGCGCAGGTCCACGCCGTCGAGCGCGAGCACCGCGCCGAACGCCTTGCGCACGCCGGCGAGCGCCACCACGCCCTCCTGAACGTCAAGAGGCTCCCTATGAGGAGCCTCCGTGTGCGTCTGCATCGCTCCCTCCGCGGGCATTACCCCACAGGTTCAAGCGGCCCGCCTCGGAGGTCCTGGAGGCAATCTCAGCCGCCGTCCGGCAGCACCCGCGTTTTCACGCCGAAAACGGAGCGTAACAGGGCCGATCTGACACGCGGCGGTCCGGAGTTGAACGGACACACGTCCAGAGCGCGTCACCCGCATTACATGGCGTGGAAGTACTGATCGGTCCCGGGACGTTGTGCCGCCAGACAGCGAGCGCTGGGGCGCTCGCTCATCAATGGGGAGGGAAGAAATGCGCAAGCGTCTCTCACCCGGGGTCATTCTCGGGGTCATCGCCGTGTTCATCGGTCTCACCGGCAGCGCCGCTGCCGGATCGCTGATCACGTCGGGCAAGATCAAGGACGGCACGATCCAGGGCCGTGACATCAAGCGGGGCACGATCACGCAGGACCGCCTCGCGCTGAGCGTCCGCCGCGCGCTCGCGCAGGTCGGTCAGCCCGGTGCGGCCGGCGAGAAGGGCGCGAAGGGCGACACCGGCGCCACGGGCTCGACCGGCCCGACGCTGCAGGGCTCCGCCCCCGCCGCGCAGCCGAACAGCGGCTTCTGGGGCATCATCGACCGCAATACGATCGGCTCGCCGGCCGCCGCGCTGCGCTCGGGCCCGGGGACGCCGCCGCTCGGCAACGGCTCGCTCAACCTGCTCGTGCGCGACGGCAACGACAAGATCGCGTACGGCAACGAGGTCGACTTCGCCAACAAGCCGCTCTCGGGCTTCACGACGCTGGGCTACTCGATCTTCCAGGGCTTCGACTACGACGCCTCGGTGATCCTGCCGGGCCTCGCGCTCGAGATCGACCCGAACCTGACCGACAGCGTCAACTACTCGTCGGTGGTGTACGTCGCGCCGAAGCCGCTCGCGGCCGACTCCTATACGTGGAAGGCGTTCGACGCGACCGCCGACCCGGGCGGCACGTCGGGCTGGTTCTTCACCAACGGCGCGACCGCCACGGCCACAGGCTGCGGCCAGGGCGCCGGCCAGACGTTCTGCAGCTGGGACCAGATCCTGCAGAAGGTCCCGAACGCCGTCGTCAAGACGCTGGCCATCTCCAAGGGCCGCGACACGAAGTTCTCCGGCGCCGTCGACGCCCTGCGCGTGAACGGCACCGTCTACGACTTCGAGGAGAACGGCGTCTTCGCCAAGACGGCGGGCTGATCCCCCGGCGGCGGGAGGTCCGGCGCACGGCCGGCCTCCCGCCGTTAGGTTTCCGTCCCGGCATGGACTGGGGCGCCGAAGGCCTGCTCGAAGGGCTCGAGGACGACGCGGCGAAGGCCGCGCGCGAACGGCTGCTCGGCGAGCTGCACGACGAGGGCGTGAGCCTGGAGGAGCTGCGCCGGCTCGTGGCCGAGGACAAGCTCGTGCTCGCGCCCGTCAGCCGCCTGCTGAGCTCCGAGGAGCGCTACACGGCGCGCGAGATCGCCGAGCGGTCCGGCCTCGAGGTGGAGATGCTGGCGGCGAGCTGGCGCGCGCTCGGGCTGCCGGTGCCGGGGCTCGACGAGCGCGTGTTCGGCGAGCACGACCTGGAGGCGGCCAAGCTCGGCTCGCTCCACCGCCAGGCCGGGTTCGACGACGAGGACGCGCTCGAGGTCACGCGCGTGCTCGGGCAGGGGATGGCGCGCTACGCGGAGGCCACCCGCGCGCTCGTGGCGCGCACGTTCATGGAGCCGGGCCTGGACGAGTACGAGCTCGCCAGCCGTTACGCCGCGGTCGCCTCGCAGCTGCTCCCGCTCGCCGGCCCGTGGCTGGAGCACGTGTACGCGACGCACCTGCAGCAGGTGCTGCGCTCGGACGCCGTGACGCAGGAGCAGCGGCGCACCGGCTCGCATGGCGACACGCAGGAGGCGGTCGTCGCGTTCGCCGACCTGGTCGGATTCACCGAACTGGGGGAGAGCGTCCCCGTCGAGGAGCTCGGCAGCGTCGCCGGACGGCTCTCGCATCTCGCCGGCGAGGCGTGCGACCCGCCGGTCAGAATCGTGAAGCTGATCGGCGACGCGGTCATGCTTGTGGCACCCGAGCCCGCGGCGATGGTCGACTGCGCGCTGCGGCTCGTGGACCTCGCGGCGGAGGACGAGGCGTTCCCGCCGCTGCGCGCCGGCATCGCCTCCGGCCAGGCCGTGCACCGCTGGGGCGACTGGTTCGGAACACCCGTGAACCTGGCCAGCCGCCTGACGACGCGGGCCCGCCCGTCGAGCGTCCTGGTGACCGAGCAGATCCGCGACGCGGCCGGCGACGCGTTCGAGTTCTCCGACGCCGGGCGCAAGAAGCTCAAGGGATTCTCCGCCCCCGTGCACGCGTTCCGGGCGCGGCGATTCTCATGACCGCCTGATATCTGGTAGGTCGACAGTGCCGGGCGCCCCGCAGGGGTGCGGCCGCCCGCGCCAAGACAGAGGGAGACTCCATGTCGAGAGCAACACGGCTGTTGCCGTGCCTGACCGTGGGCGCCGTACTCGCGCTCGCCCCCGGCGCGAGCGCGGCCCCGGACCAGTCCGGAACCAGCCTGCAGTGGGCCAAGTGCGGCACCGCCGCCAACGTCACGTGCGTCGACTACAAGGTCCCGCGCGACTACGGCAAGCCCGACGGCGCCAAGTTCACGATCCACGTCGCCAAGGTGCCCGCCACCGGCAAGCGGATCGGCTCGCTGTTCATGAACTTCGGCGGCCCCGGCGGGATCATGGCCGGCTACGTCGAGGCGTACGGGGCGACGCTGTTCCCCGCCCTGAGCGAGCACTTCGACATCGTCGGCGTCGACCCGCGCGGCGTCGGCGAGAGCCAGCCGGCGATCGACTGCAAGGCCAACCAGGAGACGCTCGGGATCTACTCGCAGCCGTTCCCGACGCCGTTCACGGCCAACCAGAGCCAGCTGATCGCCAAGGACCAGCGCTACATCTCGCGCTGCCAGCAGATGAACCCGGGCGTGCTCCAGTACGTCTCGACGGCCAACGTCGCGCGCGACTTCGACAGCATCCGCGCCGCGATGGGCGAGAAGCAGCTGAACTACTTCGGCTTCTCCTACGGCACGTTCCTCGGCGCCACCTACGCGAGCCTGTTCCCCAAGAACTACCGCTCGATGGTGCTCGACGGGCCGGTCGACGCCAACCGCTACATCAACGACCCGCTGCAGGACCTGTCGGCCCAGACGGCCGGCTTCGAGCGGGCGCTGACGCGCTTCCTCGCCGCCTGCCAGTCCAACCAGGCCGCGTGCAGCGGCTTCGGCGGCGCCGACCCGACCGACGCGTACGACCAGCTCGTGGCCAAGCTCGACCAGACGCCGCTGCAGGCCGCCGGCTACACGCCGGACCCGCGCCCGGTCGACGGCGACGACGTCCGCGGCGCGACGCTGAGCGAGCTCTACAACAAGGCCTACTGGCCGGAGCTGGCACAGGGGCTCGCCCAGGCGCAGAACGGCGACGGCAGCAAGATCCGCCAGATGGTCGACGAGTACTTCTACGGCCGCGACCCCGACACCGGCGCGTTCGACCCGATCTCCGATCGCTACTTCACGATCGGCGCGGCGGAGCAGAACTACCCGCGCAACATCGACCGCTACATGCACGACGGCGAGCAGTCGTGGAACCAGAACGAGCACTTCTGGGTCAACAACGGCTACGTCGAGCTCAACTACGGGCTCTACCCGATCAAGGCCAAGGACGCGTTCGACGGCCCGTTCAAGGTGCCGAACAACTCGCCCACGCCGCTCGTGGTCGCGACCACGTACGACCCCGCGACGCCGTACCACGGCGCGCTGCGGCTCGTCCACGACCTCGGCAACGCGCGGCTGCTGACGATGCGCGGCGACGGCCACACCGCGTACGGCAACGGCAGCCCGGACTGCATCGACAGCGGGATCGAGAACTACCTCAACACGCTGCAGCTGCCGGCCGCCGGCACCAGCTGCGTGCAGAACCTCCCGTTCGAGGCGACGCCGCAGCCGCTGGTCGCGCCCGCGGTCCAGGCCCGCACCCCGCGGGTCCTGCACGGGCGGCCGTTCGGAGGCTGAGCTAGCGGTCGAGGCCCTCGAACCGGGCCGCGATCAGCTCGCGCGGCGGCGGGTGCGCCAGTGCATGGCGCACCCGCAGCAGCGCCCCCGCGCCGAGCAGGGCCGGCAGCCCGAGCTGGAACACGCGGTAGGCGAGGACGGCCGCCGCGGCGAGGCTGACCGGCGAGCCGTAGACGACGAACATGCCGATCAGCCCGCCTTCGGTGCCGCCGACGCCGCCGGGCGTCGGCAGCAGCGCGCCCGCGTGGCCGAGCGCGTAGGCGAGCACGAAGTCGCCGATCGGCGGCGCGCCTCCGCCGAACGCCTGGAACGCGCAGCCGAGGCTGGCGACGTCGAACGCGAAGTAGCTGACGGCGCCGACCGCGAGGAAGCGGTCGCCGCGGTGCAGCAGCTCGTACGTCGTGCGCACGCCGGTGTGCAGGAAGCGGCGCACGCGCCAGATCGTCGTCAGCACGCGCCCGCCGGCAGGCTCGGCGGGAGCGGGCAGGCGCGCGTAGACGATCGCCAGCACGATGATCGCGAAGGCGACGACCGCCGGGACGAGCCGCCACGGCAGCGACACGTCGCTCGGCAGGAGGCCGACCGAGGTCAGCGTCCCGAACACCGCCAGCGCCGCGAACGAGACGGCGCTCGTGGCGAGGAACAGCGCCGCGTGGCGCGAGTCGGCGAGCTCGGCCGGCACGCCGAGCCGGCGCAGCACGTACGCGCCGAGCGCCGGGCCGCCGGCGCCGCCGGCCGGCAGGAGCACGTTGGCGCCCTGCTCGGCCAGCCCCAGCACGAGCGCGCGGCGCCACGGCAGCGCGCGATCGAACGCCGCCCACAGCGCGCGCACGAAGCCGAGCATCGAGAGCACGGCGCAGGCGGCGACCGCGGCGATCCAGATCGGCTCGGCGTCGGCGAGCCGGTCGCGCACGTCGTCCACGCCCGGCAGCGTCGCCAGGAGCACGGCGCCCGCGATCAGCACGACCGCGAAGAACGCGCCGCGCTTGGCGGCGGCGCCGAGGTCGAGCCCGCGCTCCTCCTGGGAAGGCGTGCTCACGCGTACGTCGGACGCGTCAGCGCTCGCACGAAGTCCTCGAGCTGCTTCGTCGTCCAGCACTCGTACGCGTCGCAGTACTGCTCGTAGGCCGAGATCACGGAGTCACCGTAGTTCCAATACAGGCGCGGCTCGGGATTGAGCCAGAACGTGCGCCCGGCGCGCTCGGCGATGTGGGCGAAGACGTCGGCGCGCGGGTCGCGCCCGTTGGTGCGCGCGTCGCCGAGCACGATCACCGTCGCGCGCGGGTGCAGGTCGTCCTCGACGAGCTGCAGGAACTCGCGCCAGACGCGGCCGTAGTCGGTGTAGCCGGAGACGTCGGCGACGCCCGCGTCCTTGGAGATCGCGTCGCTGACCGCCTTGAACGAGCGCTCGCGCTCGAACACGTCGGTGACCTCGGAGATCCGCTCGACGAACACGAACGAGCGCATGCGCCGGAACGAGTCGTGCAGCGCGTGCAGGACGGACAGGAAGAAGACGGAGGCGGAGGTCACCGACGTGGACACGTCGCAGAGCACGTACAGCTCGGGCCGGCGCGGGCGGTTCGGGCGGAACTTGAGTACGACCGGGACGCCGCCGGTCTGCAGCGACGCGCGCATCGTGCGGCGGACGTCGACGTGCGCGTGGCGCTTGCGCCCGCGCGCCTGGTGGCCCTGGGTCGCGAGCCGGCGCTTGAGCTGGGCGACGACGCGGTGGACGGCGGCGAGGTCCTGGAGCGGGCCGGACGGGAGCTGGCGGTCGAGCTCGGTCAGCGGCCGCGACGGCGGCAGCGCCTGCGTGCGCTCGATCTGGGCGCGCTCGAGCTCGCGCCGCAGGTGCGCCTCGAACGCGCGGATCTGGTCGCGCGTGAGCTGCGCCGGGGCACCTTCGCCCTTGACGAGCCCGCCCGGCTCCGAGCGCAGGCCGAGCGCGCGCCGGATCCGCTGCACGTCGACGCCGAGCACGCCCGAGCCCTCGCCGCGGCGGCCGAACGCGGCGATCGCGAGCCGCGCGAGGTCACGCAGCGCGCCCTCGTCGCCGCGCCGGATCGCGTCGAGGATCTGTTCGCGCAGCGCCTCGTAGTCGATCCGCTCGCCACCGGTGATGCCGTCGTCCTCGCGGTCGCCCTCGCGCACGCCGTGCTCCAGCGCGGCGCCCTCGGTGGCGCGGAAGAAGTAGCGGTCGAACACGATGTCGAACAGGCGCCGGTCCTCCGGCGACTTCGCCAGCGTGGCCGCCAGCGCCGCACGGAACGGCGCCGGCCGGCGCCAGTCGACCTCGCCGAGCGCGGCGAAGGCGTCGTTGAGCTCCGACGTCCCGACCGCCACGCCCTCGCCCCGGAGGGCTTCGGCGAAGCCGATCAGGTGCCGGTCGATGCTCACAGGCGACCGCCGCAGATCGCGCTCGCGGGCCGAATTGCCGGTCGCGGTGACGAAGTCACGCCGCCAGCTTCACGCCGACCCGTTCAGCCACCGTGTCGAGGTCGGTGCGGTGCTTGACGATGATCGACATCGTCGCCCTGAAGATCTCCGCGTCGATGTCCTCGGCGCCGAGCAGCAGCAGCGCGCGCGCCCAGTCGATCGACTCCGCGATCGAGGGCGGCTTCTTGAGGTCCAGCTCGCGCACCATGCCGATGACCTCGATCAGCCGGCGCGCGACCGTCTCCGGCAGCTCGGGCGCGTGCAGGCGCACGATCTCCAGCTCACGGTCGGCCGTCGGGTAGTCGAGCCACAGGTACAGGCAGCGGCGCTTGAGCGCCTCGGTCAGCTCGCGCGAGTTGTTGGAGGTGAGCAGCACGACGGGGTGCGTGCGCGCCTCGATCCGGCCCAGCTCGGGGATCGAGATCTGGAAGTCGCTCAGGAGCTCGAGCAGCATCGCCTCGAACTCCTGGTCGGTCTTGTCGATCTCGTCGATCAGCAGCACGACCGGCTCCTCGGAGGCGATCGCCTGCATCAGCGGGCGGCTGAGCAGGAACTCCTCGCCGAAGATGTCGTCCTGGACCGCCTGCCACCCGGTGCCGTCGGCCTCCGCCTGGATCCGCAGCAGCTGCTTGCGGTAATTCCACTCGTACAGCGCCTTGGCCTCGTCGAGGCCCTCGTAGCACTGCAGGCGCACGAGCGTGCGGCCGAGGTAGGTCGCCATCGCCTTCGCGAGCTCGGTCTTGCCGACGCCCGCGGGGCCTTCGACGAGCACGGGCTTGCCGAGCCGGGCGGCGAGGTAGGCGACCAGCGCGGTCGACTCGCCGGGGAGGTACCCCGCGGCTCGCAGCCCGTCCGCGACGTGCTCGACGGACGCGGGCTCCTGCGGGGCGCTCATCGCCCTGAGTCTAGGACCCTCCTGCACAGCTCCGCGTACGCGTCGCCGAGCTCGTCCACCGACATCCCCCGCACGTCGCGGTGGTAGCGGAACGTCGACGCCGACAGCGGCGCCAGCAGCACGTCGGCGAGGTACTCCGCCCGCTCGTCGACGCCGTGCTGCTGCAGCAGCAGCGTCACGTGCGTGCGGTACATCGCGTAGACGGGGTTGACCAGTCGCAGGCTGGGGGAGCCGAACTCGGCGGCGAGGATCAGGTCGCTATGGCGCTCGAGGAAGTCCAGGTAGGCGCGCCCGAACGCGTACAGGCGCTCGCACGGGGGCGCGCCGGGGCCGAGCGGGGCGGGGCCGCGGATCATGCCCTCCTGCAGCTCGATCTCGCGCGCCTCCAGGACCGACCGCGCCAGGTTGGCGCGGTCGCCGAAGCGGCGGAACAGCGTGCCCTTGCCGACGCCGGCCTCGGCGGCGACCGCCTCCATCGAGACGTTCGCGGCGCCGTGGCACTCGAACAGGCGGCTCGCGGCCTCCAGCACCTTGCGCCGGTTGCGCGCGGCGTCGGAGCGCTCGCTGGGCTCGCTTCCGATGAGGGGCAGGTCGAAGGTCATCGCACTCCCGCATGATACTAACTGGACTGCGGTCCACTTCCGTGCTACATTGCCCGCAGACAAACGGACCGCAGTCCGGAAACAAGATCTCTCACAGGAGCCGAAAGTGACCGCCATCGCTTCCATCCCCGCCGCTACTACCTGGACCGTCGACAAGGTGCATTCCAACGTCGGATTCGCCGTCAAGCACATGGTCGTGTCGACCTTCCGCGGCCGCTTCGAGGACTACGACGCGACGCTGACCGCCAACGAGGACGGCACGCTGCGCCTCGAAGGCACCGTCGACGCCGGCTCGATCGCCGTCAAGGACGAGAACCTCGCCGCTCACCTGACCGCGCCCGACTTCTTCGACACCGCCCAGTACCCGCGGATCGCGTTCTCCTCGACGCTCGTGCGCACCGACGGCGATCAGCTGATCGTCGACGGCGAGCTCACGATCAAGGGCCACACGCGCCCGCTCGAGGCGCGCGGCACGATCACCGAGCCGCTCGAGACGCTCGGCGGCTACGTCAAGCTCGGCGTCGAGCTCGAGGCGATCGTCGACCGCACCGAGTTCGGCCTGACCTGGAACGCGCCGCTGCCCAAGGGCGGCTTCGCGCTCGCCAACGAGGTCAAGCTGGTCGTCGAGCTCGAGTTCGCCCAGGCGTAGGCCATGAAGGTCCTGGGTCTCTCGGGGAGCCTGCGAGCCGGCTCCCACAACTCCCGCCTGCTGCGGGCGGCGGCCGAGCTGCTGCCGCCCGGCGCGGAGCTCGTCGAGTTCGACGGGCTCAAGGCGATCCCGCCGTACGACGAGGACGACGAGGCCGCCGGACACGAGGCCGTCGACGCGCTGCGCGCGGCGATCGCCTCGGCCGACGCGGTGCTGATCTCCACGCCGGAGTACAACCACTCGCTGCCGGGCCAGCTCAAGAACGCGCTGGACTGGATCTCGCGCCCGCTGACCGAGAGCCCGGTCCGCAACAAGCCGGCCGCCGTGATCGGCGCCTCGACGGGCCTGTTCGGCGCCGTCTGGGCGCAGGCGGAGGGGCGCAAGGTGCTCTCCGCGCTCGGCGCCCGCGTGATCGACCGCGAGCTGCCCGTCGGCATGGCCGACGACGCCTTCGACGGCGACCGCCTCGCCGATCCCGACCTCGCGCTCGCGCTCGGCGGGATCCTCGCCGAGCTCCTCGGCGAGGACGCGCGCGTGGCGATCGCCGCCTAGCTCGCAGGCCGCAGGCTCGCCTGGAGGAACGTCTGGATCGGCGCCGTCTCGCCGGCCGGGCGGTTGCTCCAGGCGAGCCCGAAGCGGTTGCCGGCCGCGTCGAACGCGGCCGCGGGGACGCGCGCCTCGGGGCCGGCAGTGACCGTCTCGGGCGCGCCGAACAGGCCGTCCGCGGGCGCGACGGCGGCCTGGATGGCGCCGTCCTCCGCGTCGCCGGCGTTCGCGATCCAGGCGACCATGCGGCGCCCGTCGGGCGAGGTCGCGAGCGCGGCTTCCCGACCCGGCGCGACGTCGTGCGAGGAGCGGAAGGTGGCATCGGCCTTCGTGTCGGTGGCGCGCACGGTCGTCGAGCCCCACGCGACCGTCGCGCGATTGGCGTCGTCGACGACGAGGTCGAGATGGCCGACGCCGACGCTCGCCGGGGTCATCTCGAACAGCTGGGCGTCGCGGAAGCGCGTGGCGCCCGACGGCTGGACGGCGGCCTCATAGAAGCCCTGGCCGCGGTCGCCGCCCTCGGTCAGCAGCTGCGCCGCCCAGGCGACGTACGCGCGGCCGTTGCCGGCCACCGCCGTGTGCAGCTGGGCGAAGAACGCCGGCTCGGACCTCAGCGTCTGCACGGCGCGGAAGACCGAGGCGCGCGCGGGCTTGAAGCGCGTCTTGACGATCCCGCGCGCGTCGTAGGCGAGCAGCAGGTCGGCGCGCGGGGAGACGGCGACCGAGACCGAGCGCACACGGTCGGTCGCCTGCAGGACCGGCGGCGTGAACGGCTTGCCGTGCGGGCGGAAGGCGACGTACACGCGGTCGGTCTTCACGCCGAGGTCCTCGAACCACGCGATCGCGATGTCGCCGAGCGAGTTCGCCGCGATCTGCACGCTGCGGACGTTCTTGCGCACCGCGATCGTCTCGGGCGCGCCGAAGGTCCCGTTCGCGCGGCCGAAGACGGCCGACACGCGGATCTTGTCGCCGGCCGGCCGCTGCGTCGCGACGACGGCGCGGTTGGTCGCGTAGAGCGCCGGTGAGGAGACGAGGCTGGTGGCGGAGATCAGGTGCTCGGGCGCACCGAGCGGTGCGCCGAACGTGCCGCCGGTGGCGGCGCCGCCGATGCCGTCGCGCGCGACCCAGGTCGCGAGCCCGGTCCCGTCGCGGGCGAACGCGAGCGTCGGGCTGTCCACGAACTGGTGCGCGCTCGACACGTTCGCCGGGTCAGACCACGGCGGCGCCGCGGCGGCAGGCGCGGCGGCGATCAGGAAGAGGGCGGACGCGAGCAGGAGGCGCACACCACTGGAACGGTCCTGCCGCTCCGGATGTTGCGCGAGATCACTCGTCGTCCCACAGGCGGCCGGTCGGCTCCTCGCCGGGCAGACGCCGCGTCTTCTCGTCGGAGGGATCGACGGGGAGCCGCCGCGTCGCCTCCTCGCCGGGGTCGGCCATGCGCCGCGTCGCGGCATCGTCGTCGCGAAACCGGCGCGTCTCGGGCTCCGGCGCATTGCCCTCCCAGGTCGGGCGCTCGCGCAGGACGTCGGTCACGGCCGACGGGTCGGCCGGCCGGCGGTCGGGCCGCGGCCCGCGCGGCGGGCGGTCCGGCGCGACCCAGTCGACCTCGTCGGCGACCGGGTTCGGCGGCTCGGGCCGGTGCGCCGCGCGCACGCGCGCGCCCGCCGCGACGAGCGCGCCGGCGGCCAGCAGGGCGCCGAAGATCCCCCACTGGATCCCGACCGTCACGCCGATGCCCTTGATGTCGGGCTTGTCGAACAGCCGCCACACGAGCAGCAGCAGCGCCCAGCCGCCCGCGAGCGTGATCGCGACGCCGTCGCCGCCCGGCAGGTGGAACCCCTTGCGCTGCGAGCGCGCCCACACGAGGAACAGGACCGCGATCGCGACCAGCAGCACCGCCGCCTCCACGAACGTGAACACGCCGAGCGCGCTCACGTTGGCCTGCACGACCTTCTGGCCCTCGAAGTACGACTTCTGGTACCAGGGCAGGATCAGCGAGAGCGCCAGGGCGCCGGCGGCGCCGGCGGCGAGCCGCATCTCGGGCGCAAGCGCGCGGAAGTCCTTGGACAGGCTCACCGGATCGGGATGTCCTCCACGCGCGGCTCGTCCGGGGCATCGGGCTCCAGCCGCGCGAGCGAGTAGTCGATGATCGCGCGCAAAGCGACGAGCAGCTCGCGCAGCGCGTCGGCGAGCTGGCGCGCGAGCTCGGGCGGGATGGCGCCGCGCGCGGAGTCGAGCAGCTTCATCAGCACGGCGAGGTCCGGGAACGGGTTCGGCGCCGCCGCGCCGCCGGTCGCCCAGCCGTTCGGGGGGATCGCCCCGGCGGCGCCGCGCGCGGCCTCCTCCGCCCGCGCGTGCGCCTCGCGCACGAGCCGCTCGGCCGCCTCGTAGTCCTCGCGCCCGGGCTCAGCCATGCTCGAACCCCACCACGAGCGAGCCGTCGTCGAGCGTGGCCGAGGTCGGCTTGTAGCCCGCCATCGCGCCCGGGAGCACGATCGTGCGCTTGTGCCCGTCGACGCGCACCACGAGCTCGAGCCCGATCTTCTTCAGCTGCACGTCGCCCTTGTCCGCGAACGGCAGGTCGAGCCGCAGCTCCGCCCGCCCGTTGTTGACGCTCAGCTCCTGCGAGAGCCGGTCGTGCAGCACGCCCGTCACGTCGTGGCCCGCGAACAGGGCGTCGCCGAGCTCGTCGAGCCGCTCAGGCCCGATCACCTCCGACGCGAAGTACGGCGCGCGCAGCACCGGCACGGGGGCGAAGCCGGAGTCGACGAGCGCGAGCTGCTCCTGCTGGACCTCGTGCCAGGCGCCGAAGTAGCCCTCGGCCAGCTCGTCCGGGAACACGCGGTTCACGACGACCGCGTCGGTCAGATAGCCGTACAGGTTCAGGTAGGTGAACGTCCGCATCGCCTCGCCGACGACCATCCGGTCGGGCGTCATCACCAGGCGCATCGAGACGGCGGTCGAGTCGCGCAGCAGCTCGTGCATCTCCACCAGGTTGCCCACCAGGCGCTGGATCTCGGCCATCACCTTCTCGTCGGGCAGCGGCACGTCGAGGAACATGCGCGCGAGCGGCCGCGCGGCGGCGAGCATCGACTGCTCGCGCCCGAACACCTTGTCGAGCCACCAGCGCGCCGCGTCGGGGAACGAGAGCAGCCGCAGCGTCTCGCCCGTCGGCGCGCAGTCGACGATCACCGCGTCGTAGTCGCCGGACTCGACGTGGCGCTTGATCTGCAGCAGCGAGAACAGCTCGTCGCCGCCGGGTGGGACGGTCAGCTCCTCGGCCGCGATCCGGTCCACGCCGCGCTCCATCAGCAGCCCGCCGAGCCAGTCCGAGACCGCGCCCCAGTGGCGCTCGAGCTCGTCCTGCGCCTGCACCTGCTGTGCCCACAGCTTCTTCGAGACCTTCGTCGGCTCGCCCTCGACGGGCGACTGCAGCGCGTCGGCGAGCGAGTGCGCCGGATCGGTCGAGATCACGAGCGTGCGCGCGCCGGCGGCCGCGCAGCGACGGGCGGTCGCCGCCGCGACCGAGGTCTTGCCGACGCCGCCCTTGCCCGTGTAGAGGATCGTCCGCGGCCGCATTGCGAACGTCGCAGTCTAGGGGGCGACCCTTCAGGAACTCGGCGGCCTGAGGCGGTCGTCTCGCGGCGCCTGGCAACACCCGACCCCACCACCGGTACCACCAGTACAGGCAGCGGGGTCAGTCGTCGCCATGCATCCACGATCCGGCCCCCTCAGACCACCGGCCTTCCTGAAGCGACGCCCTAGGCGTGCTTCTTCTTCACCTCGACGGTGCCGGTCGCCGTCGCCGGGTTCCCGGCCAGGTCGGTCACGCTGACCGTGACCGTGTAGGTGCCGGAGTGCTTGGGCGTGAACGCGATCCAGCGGCTGCCGCGGCCGACGGTGCCGAGGCCGCGCGTGTCGGCGACCTGCGGCCCGCGCGCGACCTTGACCGTCACTCGGGCGATCTTGTCGAGCTTGAAGCGCAGCCGGCCGGACTTCCCCTGACGCAGATTCGACGCGAGCACCTGCGGCTTGGGCGGGAGCTTGAGGTAGGCGGTGAAGTGCTGCGCCGCGCTGCAGTACTCGGTCGCCGACGTCCGCGCGCAGAGCGAGTTGAGGAAGTCGCGCAGCAGCGTGTGGTAGCCGAGGTCGGACTCCGGCTTCGACGCGCCGTCGCGCGAGTACAGCGACCACGCGCCGGTGTCGTAGCGCGGGACCTCCTTGCGCGCGGCCGCGTCGCCCTGGGCGAACAGGGTCTGCGCGACCGTGTCGCCGGTCAGCTGCGCGAAGTCGAACAGCCCGACGAGCGACTGGACGAACCCGTTGAGGATCTGCAGCTTCGGCAGGCCGGAGTACTGCAGGTAGTGCGCGCCGCCGTCGGCCTCCACGCGCACGCCCGCGGGCGGGGGCGTCTGGAAGATGCCCAGGCCGCGGCCGGCGGCGGGCAGGATGTCGGCCTGGCGGTTGAGCCGCACCGCCTCGCGCGCCATCGCCTGCAGCCCCGTGCCCTGCGCGAGCGAGCTGACCCACGGCGGCTTCTGGCCGTCGAACGGGAACAGGTACTCCCACGCGAGCCCGCCGGCGCGCTCGGTGGCAAGCGGGATCGCCTCGTCGAGCAGCGCCGAGGCGCGGTCGTTGTAGCGCTTGCCGCCCGTCCAGTAGCCGTTGAGCTTGCCGAACGTGGCGAGCCACTGGATCTGGATCCCGTGCCCGGCGTAGTGCTGGAAGACGAGCTGCGAGTCCGGGAACTCGACGCGCTGGTTGTAGCCCAGCAGCGGGCCGGTCTTCCAGTACTGGACGTTGCGCGAGAGCGTGACGAACAGCGCGGGCACGCGGGACGCCGTCAGCTGGTCGCGCGCGGCCATGTCGTCGAGATCGCCGACCACGCCGTCGAGCTCTGACCGGCGCGTGCCGACGAGCTTCTTGACGGTCGCCTTGGCGTCGTCGTAGACGGCACGGTCGGCGGTCGCGTTGGCCGGGGCCAGCTTTCCCTCCGCGGCGAGCCGGTCCAGCTCGCCGGGAACCGTCGGCGGCTTGGCCGCGGACGCACCGGCGACGTGAGAGAACCCGCACAGAATCGTGACAAGGGCACAACAACAACTGCGTCTTAGGCGCATATCTCGATGCTAGGCTCGCCGAGCTTGACCATTCGCACGCCGCTCATACTCCTCACGCTCATCGCCACCCTCGCCGTGGCAGGCTGCGGAAGCAGCGCGCCGGATTCCGAGCCCGCGAGCTCGAGTACCGACGTCAACACGCTGCTCAGCGACACGTTTCGGAACGTCAGCAAGATCACGTCGGCGGACATCTCGGCGAAGCTCGCGGTCCAGGGCCAGGGCCAGTCGGTCGCCGCGACGCTGAGCGGGCCGTTCCAGTCGCAGGGCGCCGGCAAGCTGCCGAAGTTCCAGCTCGACGCGACGCTCGACAGCGGCGGCAAGAGCTTCACCGCGGGCGCCACGTGGACGGGCGACAAGGGCTTCATCAACGTCCAGGGCACCCAGTACGCGGTCTCGGCGCTGATCGCGCGCCAGTTCTCGGCCGGCTACGAGCAGGCGGTCAAGTCCGGCAAGAAGCAGAGCGGCGGCAACGCCGGCCAGCTGCTCGGCATCGACTTCTCGAAGTGGCTGAAGAACGGCACCAATGCGGGCGACGCGAAGGTCGGCGACACCGACACGATCAAGATCGCCGGCGAGGCGGACGTCGCGCAGGTCGTCGACGACCTGCAGCGCGCGGCCGAGAAGGCGCGCACGCTGAACATCCCCGGCACCACCAAGGTGCCGCAGAAGCTCACGCCCGCGCAGCGCCAGGAGATCGTGGACGCCGTCAAGAAGTTCTCGATCGAGGTCTACACCGGCAAGGCGGATCGCATCCTGCGCCGGCTCGTCGTCGCCGCCGACCTCGCGGATCCGGCCTCGAAGACGACGTCGCACCTGTCGCTGGACCTCACGCTCAACAAGGTCGGCGAGGACCAGACGATCGAGACGCCCAAGAACGCGAAGCCGTTCAGCGAGCTGCTGAAGATGGCCGACCAGCTCAAGGGCCTGGGCGGCAGCCTCGGCGGCATCACGGGCGCGCAGCCGCAGTCCGGATCGTCCTCCACGGTCAAGCCGGACGCCAACATCGAGAAGTACGCCAAGTGCATCACCGACGCACAGGGCGACAGCACGAAGGCGCAGAAGTGCGCCGACTTGCTGAACGGCTAGACACTCACGCGGCTCTCAGGAAGCCCGAGCCGTATCCTCGGGACCCGTGACGTCGGCGAGCGCCAAATTCAACCTGTGGCGCTTCCTCCGAAGCGGCCAGGGCTGGCCGTATGTGCTGGTCCCGTTCATCCCGATGGCGATCGCGCTCGACCTGGCGAAGGGCTCGCCGACGATCGTGTTCTTCGCGTCCGCGCTCGGCGTCGTGCCGACCGCGGCGCTGATGGGCAAGGCGACCGAGGAGCTGGCCGCGCGCTCGGGCCCCGGCATCGGCGGCCTGCTGAACGTCACGTTCGGCAACGCGCCGGAGCTGATCATCGCGATCTTCGCGCTCAACAGCGGCCTGCAGGAGGTCGTCAAGGCGTCGCTGATCGGCTCGATCCTCGGCAACCTGCTGCTCGTCATGGGCGCCGCGATGCTGATCGGCGGCTGGGGCCGCGAGCGCCAGACGTTCATCGCCGAGGCCGCGAGCGCGCAGGCGACGATGCTGCTGCTGGCCGCGGTCGCGCTGCTGCTGCCGGCGATGTTCCTGCTCTCGACCGGCGGGCACCTGCCGCCGCTGAGCGACGAGGCGACCCGCTTCAGCACCGACATCGAGAAGATGTCCTTCGGCGTCTCGATCGTGCTGCTGCTGTCCTACGCGGGTGGGTTGTGGTTCTCGCTGAAGACCCACAAGGACGTCTTCAACCCTGAGCTGGGGCAGGACGACGTGCCGCACGGCACGTGGAGCGTGAGGAAGAGCGTGGGCGCGCTGGCGCTCGCCGGCATCGCGGTCGGCTACATGTCGGAGATCCTCGTCGGCTCGATCGAGGAGGCCTCGAAGGGCATCGGCCTCTCGCCCTTCTTCGTCAGCCTGATCATCGTCGCGATCGTCGGCAACGCCGCCGAGCACTGGGTCGCCGTCTACTTCGCGGCGCGCGACAAGGTCGACCTCTCGATCTCGATCGCGGTCGGCTCCAGCGCCCAGATCGCCCTGTTCGTGATGCCGGTGCTCGTGATCCTGAGCTTCTTCGTGGGGCCGTTCCCGCTGTCGATGGAGTTCAGCGGCCTGGAGATCGGCGCGATCCTGCTGGCGGTGATCATCGCCTCGCACGTGACCCAGGAGGGCGAGTCGACCTGGTTCGAGGGGCTCCAGCTCCTCGCGGTCTACGTCGTCCTGGCGATCGTGTTCTTCTTCGTCTGAGCCGGTCGCTCAGTATTCGTCGTCGTCCGGGTCGGGCTCGAGCGGGTCCTCGTCGTCGGGCTCGTCCTCGTCCGGATCCTCGCGTGCGGCGGAGCGCGCGCGGCGCGTCTCGAACGCCTCGACCAGCTCGTCGCGGCGATGCTCGTCGACCGCGGCATCGTCGCTCAGCAGCAGCCACTCCCCACCCTCTTCGTCGAGATCCTCGATCAGCTCGAGGTCGACGCTGGCGGAGTCGTCCACGATCAGGACGATCTCGGTGTTCGGGTTGAAGTAGGTGCCCGGACGGGTGGTGAGCTCGTCGAGATCGAAGCGGCGAACGGCAGGCATGGGGCGCAGGCTACCCGTCCAGCTCCGCGATACGCCGCTCGACCTCGGACTCGACGTCCAATGCGGCTTCTCCCCGCGCCTGGAGCCGGCGGTTGCGAGCCACGACGTGGGCGCGCACCTCGGCCCGCAGATCGTCGGTGCCGCGCGGCACCGGCGAGATGTCGCCCTCCAGGATGTGGTCGTAGACGCCCTTTCCGCGCGCCAGCGTCAAGACCGCCACGACGGCCGCGACGACCACCACGGCGACGATTACGATCGGCAGCGCGTCCTGCACGGGATCCAATTCTGGTCCATTCGACGTTGGAAGTCTCCCGGTTCCGGGGTACCCTTGTCGATGTGTTGACTGACCAGTCAATCTGTCGCTGGCAAGGAGCAAGACTGTGGTCGATTTCACGCTGACCGATGAGCAAGTGGCGCTGCGCGAGATGGCGCACGACTTCGCCGCCAAGGAGATCCGTCCCGTCGCCTGGGAGTACGACCGCGACAGCACGTGGCCGCAGGAAATCCTCGAGAAGTCCTGGGAGCTCGGCCTGATGAACTCCCATATTCCGGAGGAGTACGGCGGGCCCGGGGTGTCCTACCTCGAGGGTGCACTGATCGAGGAAGAGCTGTGCTGGGGGTGCTCGGGCATCGCCACCTCGATCGGGGCCAACGGCCTGGCGACCGCGCCGCTGGTACTCGGCGGCTCGGAGGAGCTCAAGAAGCGCTATCTCGGGATCCTCAGCGAGGCGCCGCTGTTCGCGTCCTTCTGCCTGACCGAGCCCGACGCCGGCTCCGACGTCTCCGGGATGCGCACCACGGCGGTCCGCAAGGGCGACAAGTGGGTCATCAACGGCTCCAAGTGCTTCATCACCAACGGCGGCTACGCGTCCTTCTTCACGGTCTACGCCAAGACCGACAAGGACAAGGGCCACCGCGGGATCTCCTGCTTCCTCGTGCCCAAGGACGACACGGTCACGGTGGACAAGAAGGAGGACAAGATGGGCCAGCGGGCCTCCAACACCGCGACCATCACCTTCAACGACACCGAGATCCCGCTCGATCACCTGATCGGCGAGGAGAACCACGGGTTCAAGCTCGCGATGATGACGCTCGACCGCACGCGTCCCGGCGTCGCCGCGATGGCGACCGGCATCGCGCGCGCCGCGTTCGAGTTCGCGACCGCGTACTCGAAGGAGCGCGTCCAGTTCGGCGTGCCGATCGCGATGCACCAGGGGATCCAGTTCCTGATCGCCGACATGGCGACCAAGGTGCACCTGTCGCGCCTGGCCGCCTGGAACTCGGCCGTCCTGCTCGACCAGGGCAAGCGCAACACGCTCGAGTCCTCGCATGCCAAGCGCTTCGCGGCCGACTCCGCGATGGAGGTCACGACCGACGCCGTGCAGGTCTACGGCGGCTACGGCTTCATCAAGGACTACCCCGTCGAGAAGCTGATGCGCGACGCGAAGATCATGCAGCTCTACGAGGGCACGTCGCAGATCCAGCGGCTCGTGATCGCGCGCGAGACGCTGCTCCCGCGCCGGATCGAGGAGCCCGCCGCGGCCTAGGTGTAGTTCCTAGGAGCGTTGTTCATCCGGGCCTCCTTGGAGGCTGAGGGGTGCCAGCCACCCCAGTTCTCCAAGGAGGGCACCGGATGAAGATTCACGCTAACGCCCCGCTCGGCCCGAAAGGCCGCGAGCGGATGGTGTTGCGAGTGCTCGAGCAGGGCTGGTCGCTCGCGACGGCGGCCGAGGCCGCCGGCGTGAGCGACCGGACGTGCTCGAAGTGGGTCGCGCGCTACCGCCAACACGGATCGACGGGGCTGCTGGATCGCTCCTCGGCGCCGCACACGGTCCCGCATCGCACGCCGGAGGAGCTCGTGAGCGCGATCGCGGCGCTGCGCCGGTTGCGGATGACCGCGGCCGAGATCGCGCTGTGTCTCGGGATGGCACTCTCGACGGTCTCGGCGGTGCTGACACGGATCGGGCTGGGCAAGCTCTCGCGTCTGGAACCGCCCGAGCCACCGAACCGCTATCAGCGCCGCCACCCGGGCGAGCTGCTGCACATCGACGTCAAAAAGCTCGGCCGCATCCCCGCCGGCGGCGGGCACCGCTACACCGGCCGCGGGCCTGGCCGCCACCACGGCAAAGGCAGAGGTGGCTGGGAGTACGTGCACGTCTGCGTCGACGACGCCACCCGCCTGGCCTACGTCGAAGTCCTCGCCGACGAGCAGACCACCACGGTGCTCGGCTTCCTCGCCCGCGCCGTCACGTTCTACCGACGCTACGGCATCAGCGTCGAACGCGTCATGACCGACAACGGCTCCGCCTACCGCTCGATCCTGCACGCCTTCGCCTGCCGCGCGCTCGGTGTCCGCCACCTACGCACCCGGCCCTACCGCCCGCGCACCAACGGCAAAGCCGAGCGCTTCATCCGGACCATGCTCGGCGGCTGGGCCTACGGCGCGTTCTACACCTCCAACACCGAACGCGCCGCCGCCCTTGACGGCTGGCTTTGGACCTACAACCATCGCCGCCCACACGGCTCACTCAGCCACAAGCCGCCCATCGCCCGCCTACGCGAGCTGAACAACGTGCCTGGGTCCTACACCTAGCTCGTCCGGCGGCCGGGCTCGCCCGCGAGGGCGAGCTCGGTCCGCGCCGCGACGATCAGCAGCCCGGCCAGCAGCGCGCCGATCAGCAGGTCGGCGACGTACGGGTCGGCCGCCTCGATCCGCTCGGTCTCGGCGCGCGCCGCCGGCGTCAGCCCGCACGCGTTCGAGGTGCCGCAGAAGTGCGGCACCAGCTGCGGGCGCGCGGCGTAGGTCCCGAGCGCGAGCATGGTGACCAGCAGGCACGTCGCCGCGCCCGCGCCCAGCCCCGCGACGATCGCGGCGTGCGCCGGCAGCCGCCGCCGCGCGCCGATCGCGCAGCCCGCGACGACGATCGCGGTCGCCAGCGCGAGCGTGGCGCCGGGATGCGCGCGCACGCCGGCCGAGAGCAGCATCGGCACCCACCAGAGCGCGATCGCCGCGGCCGTCAGCCCCGCGCCGAGGCGTAGCGCGCGCGGGCCCGCCGCCGTCCGCTGCGCGGTCGCGTACAGCGCCGCCGCGAGGTAGGCGAGCACCGCCAGGCAGGCGATCCACCAGCCGGACGGATCGCTGTGGCCGCCGCCCTTCGACGGCCACAGCACCATCAGCGCCAGGACCCCGACGACGCCGCACCCGGCGGCGCGCACGCGGCGCGAGGTGCGGTCGTCGGCGACCGGGCCGAGCAGCCCGGGGCGGCGGCCGAGCCACGCCGCCGCGGCGAGCGCCGCGATCAGCGCGAGCGCCTCGGCGCGCACGCCGGCCGAGGGGATGCGGACCGCCAGCACCAGCGCGACGGCGCCGGCCAGCGGGACCGAAGCGCGGCCGGCGACCCTCGCCAGCGCGGCCGGCTGGGTGAGCACGGCGCGCGTGCAGCCGAGCACATAGCGCCGCCGCTCGGCGGCGTCCTCGACGACGGCCAGCTCGGCCTGCATCGCGAGGCCCCAGTCGCGCCGCCGCGCCGGCAGCGCGCGCACCGCGACGCCGAGCGCGCGGCTTGCCAGGTCGCGGCTCACCACGCGCCTCGCAGCTCGGGGCGCGGCCGGACGGCCGCCGGCGCCGGAGCCGGTGCCACGCCGCCCGCGAGCCGGTACTCATGGCGTGGCGGGCGGCCGGGCGGCGGGTCGTCCTCCCAGCGCGCCTCGAGCACGCCGCGGTCGCACAGCCGCATCAGGATCGGGTACAGCGTGCCCGCCTTCAGCTCGAGCTCCTTGAGCAGGTCGTATCCGTGACGCCAGGCCGCCGGATCGCCGGCCAGCGTGTCGATCACGGCTTCCGTCTGGGGTGAGTGGCGGCGCGTCATGCGGTCAAATCTACCTATATAGAGTTTTGCCGTCCTCTACTTTGGTCCAGATGACACGGCGAATTCTCATCGCAACTCTCGCGATCGCGGCCGTGTCGACCCCGGCGGCGATCGCCCAGACGAGCCACAAGGGCTGGCCGAAGATCAACGGCGAGCTCTGGATCAACAAGACCGACCAGAGCACCTCGCACCACGGCGGCGCCAAGAACGACGAGCTGCTGGGCGGCCATGCCGACGACCAGATCTATGGCGAGGCCGGCAAGGACGTCCTCTGGGGCGACTACAAGCCCTCAGGCCAGGGCACGTCGCAGCACGACGTGCTCGACGGCGGCCCCGGCAACGACTTCATCTACGCGAGCCACGGCACCAACGACATCCAGGGCGGCAGCGGGGCGGACATCATCCACTCGCACTTCGGCAAGGGCACGATCGACTGCGGCCCGGGCCACGACATCCTGTTCATCAGCCACAAGGCGCGCAAGGGCTACAAGGTCTCGCACTGCGAGACGATCTCCTACAAGCCCGCCGACAAGGGCTAGCCGGCGGCGACGCGGCGGAGCGCGGCGAGGTAGGGCTCGTCGGCGACCCGCGTCTCTTCGTCGAGCTCCGCGAACGGGACGAGCGAGCGGTGCGGCTCGCCGCGCATGGCCATCCACGTCGCCCACGCGTCGTGGACGTCCTCGGCGCCGACCGACGCGCCCTTGGTCAGCACCAGCAGCGCGTAGAGACGGCAGAGGGTCCGATCGGCGGCCGTGCCCGCGGGCAGCGCGCGCCGCACCGCCTCTGAGAGCTCGTCGATGTAGTTGGCGATGGCCCGTATGATGGCGCCCCGCCGTGAGTTCCGCGATCGCCATCGTCGGCAGTCTCGACCCGTCGCGTGTCGATGAGCTGGGATTGCGCCGCGTCGAGAAGGGCGAGGACGCGGCCGAGGCGCTGGGCCGGATGCTGGCCGAGCACGGGTTCACCCTGATCGTGTACTCGAGCGATCCTTCGTTCGTCGAGGCGTCGGTGGTGCGCGGCTACGTGGCCTCGGGGCAGGCCCAGCCCGAGTCGATCGACCTGCGCCACCCGCCGACGACGGAATGCCGCTTCCCCGAGCAGGACGCTCATCGCAAGCTGTTCGCCGACAACCCCGACGTCAGCGACAACTGGGAGATCTCCTACTACCGCTCGCTCGCCGAGGCCGACGGCGTCCTGCTCGTCGGCGGCGGCCATGCGACCTTGATCGCCGGGCTGATCGCGCTCGGGTTCGCCAAGCCGCTCGTCGCCGTCGAGGCGTTCGGCGGAAACGCGGCCGCCGTCCGCGCGCAGTTCGCGCAGTTGCCGAACGACGCCACCAAGGCGCACATCGCCGCCATGGGGCGCGACTGGGGGGACGACTCCGCCGCGGACCTCGTCCGCGCGCTGGTCGAGCAGGTTCGCGCGCGCGAGAAGCGGCTCGCGCAGGCCGGCGTCGATCGCCTGCTCGCGGAGCGGCGCAGGCGCCGCGGCCTGGTCGGCGCCGCGCTCGCCTTCCTCGGGGCGTTCGCGCTGATGCTCGTCGTCGTGAACTCGGACCCGGGCGACACCGCGACGACGATCGCCCTGTTCGCGGCGCCGCTGCTTGCCGGCGTCGCCGGCGCGCTGATCCGCACCGCGCGCGAGGGGCACGAGGACTGGCTCCTGGCCATCGTCCTGGGACTCGCCGCGGGCGGGACCTCCGCACTGCTGTTCGTCCTCTCGCAGGTCTTGACGACGCCCGGCGCCCTGACGCAGCCGGGCGTCCACACGCTGGCGCTGTTCGTCACCGCGATCGGCTTCGTCGGCGGCGTCACGTTCGATCTCGTCTACGACAGATGGCGCGCCAAGGACGTGTCGGGCACGAACGTGCTGGAAACGGGTTGACCGAGGTCTTCATCAGCCACACGGTCACGGACAAGGCCCTCGCCGATGCGCTGAAGGCGGCGCTCGAGGAGCTGTTCGGCCGTGGACGGTTGAAGGTGCACTACTCCTCCGGCAAGCACGCCGGCGGAGTGCCCGCGGGCGCCGACTGGTTCCGCTGGATCGTCGATCAGGTCCAGAGCTCGGAGGTGGCGTTCGTCCTGTTGACCCCGGCCTCGGTGCAGAAGCCGTGGATCCCGTGGGAGGCGGGTGCCGTCTATGGCGCCGCGCTATCGCGTGGGAGCGAGTCCGAGCCCGTGCTGCCGCTGACGTTCCATCTCACGACCGCGGAGCTGCCGGATCCGTTCCGGACCATCCAGGTCACCCGCGGCGACGCTGCGGACGACGTCCGCAGCCTGTTCCGGCAGCTGCTGATCCGCTTCAAGGAGCTCCATTCGGACGACAGCTACATGGACGCGGTGGCGGCGCTCGATGCGACGACGCGGCGATTCGGCGAGGCGGTCGAGGAGGCCCTGGCCCGTGCGCCGATGACGCCGACCGAGGCCGCGGTCAGCGAGTGGTGCCTGCGCCTCGACGCCCTGGGAGCCGATCGTGCCTCCGAGGCCAGTCAGATGCACGACTGGATCGAGCTCGCCTTCGGCCGCACGCGCGAGGAGCCGGACCGGCCGCTCGACCTGCGGATCCACCGGCGGCTCGGGCAGCTGTACCAGGAGTCCGGCGACCACGCGAGCGCGGCGCGGCAGTACGAGCTCTCCCGCCGGCTCGCGCCGCGGGATCTGTTCGTCCTGCGCTCGCTCGGCGAGGCCTACCTCGGGTTCGACGCCGGCAAGGCGGAGCGCGTGATCGACGAGATCACCGCGCTCGACGACGACGCGTTCGAACAGAACGCCGAGTGCGCCGCCCTGAAGGGCCGATGGCTGCGCAAGGCCGGCAACCTGCGCGCCGCCCGCGAGGTCTTCGAGCGCGCGCTGGCCCGCAACCCGCGGTCGCACTACCTGGCGGGGCGGCTGGCGCAGACGGCGCTGGACCTGCAGGACCCCGGCTACCAGGACGCCTTCGAGCACGTGATCGAGATCGTCGAGGCGCTCGACGAGCAGAACGTGTGGACGCACGCGGACGCCGTGAGCGCGGCCGTGGCCGTCGAGCGTCCACGCGTGGCGGAGCGGCATCTGCGCGCGATCGCGGCGCTCAGCCCGACCAAGCGCGAGCTGCGGAGCATCCAGAGGGGGCTCGACGAGCTTCTGACAGGCCTCGGCCGGTCCGCCGAGCTCCCTGCGCTCGCGGCGATCCTGTCGCCGGACCCCGACGAACCTGACCCTCAGCCTGACGGTTAGCGACGAGGCGAATGAGCCATCCCGTCAAGGCCAGCATCCTCGTTCCCGGGCGCGCCGTGGAGGTCGAGCAGCTGTGGTACGACGCGGCGCGCTGGCCGTCGTGGATCGACGGCTTCGGCAAGCTCGTCAGCCTCGACGACGAGTGGCCGCAGTCCGGCGCCAAGCTCGTGTGGGACGCGCCACCGGGGTCTCGGGGGCGCGTGGTCGAGCGGGTGACGCAGTACGAGCCGCGGCTCGGCCACACCCTCAACTACGAGGACGCAGTCTTCAGGGGAGTAAGACGCGTCACATTCGAGCCGGGGCTGGAGAACACGCGGATCACGCTCGAGGTCGAGCCCGCGCCCAAGCTGCGCGTCCCGCCGGCGCGGATGTGGTGGTTCCGGCGCCGCCTGAAGGAGTCGCTGCAGCGCACGCTGACGCGCTTCTCCTACGAGCTGGCAGCGGAGCGCCAGTTCGGTCGCGAACGCTAGTGTCAGGGCCATGTTCGTCTTCAAAGCGGCGGTCGTCGGCGCGGGCGTGATGGGCGGCGAGATCGCCCAGGTGATCGCGTCCGCCGACGTGCCCGTCCTGCTCAAGGACGTCGACCAGAAGTTCGTCGACGCAGGGCTCGCAAAAGCGCGCGAGGTGACGCAGCGCCAGGTCGCCAAGCTCGTCGAGAAGGGCAAGATCTCGCAGGAGCAGGCCGACGCCCAGCTCGAGCACACGCTCGGGCTGATCACCGGCACCACCTCCTACGACGGCTTCGGCGACGTCGACTTCGCGATCGAGGCCGTGCCGGAGAAGATGGAGATCAAGCACGCCGTCTTCGCCGACCTCGACGCCGCGACGCCAGGGCACGCGATCCTCGCGTCCAACACGTCGGGGCTCTCGATCACCGAGATCGGCGAGATCACCAACCGGCCCGACAAGGTCGTCGGCTTCCACTTCTTCTGGCCCGCGTCCTACATGCGCCTGGTCGAGATCATCGAGGGCGACGACACGCTGCCGGAGACCGCCCAGGCGGCCGCCACGTTCGCCCAGCAGATCCGCAAGGTGCCGGTCCGCGCCGCCGAGTGCCCGGGCTTCGTCGTCAACCGCATCCTCGTCTCGACCGCGAGCGAGATCTGGCGCTACCAGGACGAGACCGGAGCTTCCTTCGAGGAGATCGACAAGGTCGTGCAGGAGCAGACGCAGATGCCGATGGGCCCGTTCCGCGTCGCGGACATGTCCGGCCTCGACACGACCGTCAAGGTCGCGCGCGACCTCCACGACGCCTATGGCGACCGCTTCTACGTCCATCGCGCGATGGAGGCGCTGGTCGAGCAGGGCAATCTCGGCGCCAAGAGCGGGAAGGGCTTCTATGAGCACTCCTGAGACGACTCCCGCGGTCGACGCGAGCATCGCGGACCGCTTCACCCTGAAGGCCTTCGTCGAGGCCTGCCTCGTGCTCGAGGAAGGCGTCGCCGGGGTGCGCGACATCGACATGGGGATGATGCTCGGCACCGGCATGGTCCCGGGGCCGTTCGCGCGCGCCGACTTCCGCGGGCTCGACGACGTGCTGGCCGCGCTCGAGCGCGCCGAGGACGAGTGGGGCGAGCACTTCGAGCCGCCGCTGATCCTGCGCCGGCTCGTCGCCCAAGGGCGCCTCGGCGCCAAGAGCGGCCAGGGCTTCTACCCGTACCCGCAGGTCGAGCCGGGCTACGAGACCGCGCCGGTCAAGCTCGACGTGCGCGGCGACATCGGGATCCTGTGGCTCGACAACCCGCCCGCGAACTCGCTCGCGCCGCAGGTGATCGAGGCGATGGAGAAGGCCTGGCGCGACCTCGTCCGGCGCGGCGCGCGGGCGATGATCCTCGCCTCCCCGAACCCGACGCTGTTCTGCGCGGGCGCCGACATCAAGGCGTTCACGACGTTCGACGAGGCGACCGGGCGCGAGTACCTGGAGCGCATCCACGCGCTCGGGCGCGAGTGGGAAGCGTCGCCGGTGATGACGATCGCCGCCGTCAACGGCATGGCGCTGGGCGGCGGCTGCGAGATCGCGATGGCGTGCGACGTCCGCCTCGCCGGCCAGTCGGCCTCGTTCGGCCAGCCCGAGATCAACCTCGGGATCATCCCCGGCTTCGGCGGCACGCAGCGGCTCGCGCGGCTCGTCGGACCGGCGAAGGCGCTGGAGATGAACACGGTCGGCGACCCGATCTCCGCCGAGGAGGCGTACGAGTTCGGTCTCGCGAACCGCGTCGTGGCCGACCACGAGCTGTTCGACACGGCGCTGAGCTGGGCGCGCAAGTTCGCCGGCCAGGCGCCGGTGGCGCTGCAGCAGATCAAGCAGGTCTCGCACGCGGGCGACCTCGACGAGGGGCTCGCCGCCGAGCGCGGCGCGTTCCTGAAGACGTTCGCGTCCGAGGACGCGCGCGAGGGGATCGCGGCGTTCATCCAGAAGAGGAAGCCCGAATTCAAGGGGAAGTGACCTCGGCCGCAGTGCGGCTGGCGGATCTGATCCGCACGTCGGCGCCGGTGGTCGTCCTCACCGGCGCGGGGATCTCGGTGCCGTCCGGGATCCCCGACTTCCGGACGCCGCTGACGGGCCTGTGGGCGAACGTGGACCCGATGGAGGTCGCCCACATCTCCGTCTGGCGGCGCGACCCGGCGCGCTTCTGGGCCTTCTACGGGCAGCGCTTCGCCGCGCTCGACGGCAAGCTCCCGAACGGCGCGCACCGCGCCGTCGCCGAGCTCGAGCGCCGCGGGCTGGTGGCCGGCGTGATCACGCAGAACATCGACGGCCTGCACGCCGCGGCGGGGACGCGCGACCCGATCGAGGTCCACGGCTCGATCCGCTCCGCCTCATGCCTGCTGTGCCGCATGTCCGTCCCTCTGGCCGAGACGCGTGAGCGGTTGGCCGCCGACTTCGACGGCATCCCGCGCTGCGACTGCGGCGCGCCGCTGAAGCCGGACGTCGTCCTGTTCGGCGAGCTCCTGCCGGAGACGGCGATGGAGCGGGCGCAGGCGCTGGCCGAGAGCGCCGGCTTGATGCTCGCGATCGGGTCGTCCTTGGAGGTCTACCCGGTCGCCGCGCTGCCGGGGGAGACGCTCGGGCGCGGCGGGCGGCTGGCCTTGGTCACGGCCGGGCCGACGCCATATGACCGCGCGGCTGACGTGAAGTTGTCGGGCGATGTCGTGGACGAGTTGTCCGCGGTGCTCGCCGCGCTTTGATCGAACGTCAACTGCGCGGGTGAGGGAGGCGAGGTTCCCAGAACCGCTCACCGGGTTCGCCGATTCGATCACGATCGACCGCGAGTCTGATGCACCACTTTCGCGTGTGGCGGTTAGGTGTCGCATAGCGACACTTTCCAACCACCAGATTCCCTGAGCGGTCCCGCGCGATGATCGTTTCCGCCTCGCGACCCGCGAGGCAAACTGACCCTTCCCCTTACCAGCGCAGTTGACGTTCAAGAACCCAGCGCGCGCGCCCGCAGCGCAGCCTCCAACCGAGCCAACGCGGCCCTGACGACCTCCATGTGCGCCGCCTCCAGCCGGCCCTCGCGCGCGGCCAGCGCGGCGTCCGCGACGCCGGCCCGATACCCCTCCAGCTCCGCGAGCCGGCGCGTCATGTCCGCCGTCCCGCGCCACCCCTCCAGCTCCGCGAGCGCGGTGACCAGCGCCGCCTCGAGCTGGATCGCGGCCTCGCGGCAGCGGTCGCGGTCGAGGTCCGCGCGGGCGCGCAGGGCGAGCTCCTCGCTTGCCAGCGCGGCGTCGCGGGCGGAGAGCAGCGCGGCCAGCCGCTCGTGCGGGCGGCCGCGGTCGCCGCGGCGCAGCAGGCGCCTCGGCTCCTCCGGCGTGACCTCGCGCGCCACCTCCCACGCGCCCTCGGCGACGACGTCCCCGCTCCCGTAGCCGATCCGGGTGACGAGCGCCCGCGCCGGGTCGGCGTCGGCGACCGCCGGGTCGGCGGTCGCGACGCGGTGCAGCGCGAGCAGGCGCGCGAGCGCGTCCTCGCCGAGCGCCGGGCGCGCCCCGCGCAGCCACGCCGCCGGGTGCTCCAGCGGCTGCGCGTCGATCACCGTGACGCGCGTGACCGGGGCGACGGCGGCCGGCGGCCCGGCGGGAGCGCGCCGGCGGCGGCGCCGCGACTCGGGCGCGACCGGCTCTGAGACGACGATCACCTGGCGCACGTCATCGCCGGCGTAGCGGCGCACGACGTAGCGTCCGGGAGGCGGGCCGAGCCGGCCCGCGAACTCCCACTGGACGAAGCCGAAGCGCTTCGCTACGGGCCCTTGCGCGAGGACTTGTCCGTCTTCAACGCGTACTTCGACGGCTTGACCGACACCTTGGGGTTGTCGATCTGGCCGAGGCGCTCGATGAGCCGGGTCCACTGGCTGGGCTTGAGGATCGCGCTGAGCTGACGGCCCAGCTTGGTGTTGGCACCGTACAGCGGCTTGAACCCGACGTGGATGTGATCGGCGTGATCGGCCATCACGAGCGTGTTGTCGGCGCCCTCGTCGGTGATCGAGATGATCTGGTGCGGCTTCATCGTGCCCTGCAGCGTCAGCAGCCGCTGGATCACGAGGTCGGTGATCGAGCCGGCGCCCTGGTGGCCGAGGATCGGGATGCCGTTGACGGCCGCGATGTCGACCGCGTCGCCGGTGCTGTGCTCGGACACGTTGCCGGACGTCGTCATCAGGCTGTGGCCGCACTCGAGCGCGCTGATGGTCGGGTTGAACCCGGAGGCGACGAGGAACTCGAGCGTCGCGAGCACGCGCCGGTCGATCGCGCCGGCCTGGATGTCCTGGCGGCCGCACGCGTAGATCTGGATCCGCGGGTCGGCGAGCACGCGCTTGGCGAGCGTGTC
The DNA here is from genome assembly GCA_963736505.1 of uncultured Solirubrobacteraceae bacterium. GTDB lineage: Bacteria > Actinomycetota > Thermoleophilia > Solirubrobacterales > Solirubrobacteraceae > Solirubrobacter. Next base: position 297,423 of record CAVTOZ010000005.1, on the reverse strand, counting down.
CTTGCTCATCAGCAGGATCTGGCCGACGGTCGGCGTCGCCGCGTCGGCGCCGACGAACGGGTTCTTGCCCTTGGCGCGGTAGATCGCCGTCGACTCGAGCAGCTTCCAGCCGTCGAGGATCGGCTTCGGGTCGATCCGCGGGGCGCCGCGGCCGGCGGGGCGGATCTCGAAGCGCACGTACGGGTGGGTCGGGCTCGACGCCTTGCCGATGCGGCCGAGCACCGTGCCCGCCGGGATCTGCGCGCCGGCCTTGAGGTGCTTGATGACGACCTGGTCGCGTGCGAGCCCGAGCGCGCGGGCCGGGGTCAGCGCGCCGTCGATCCGGCCGGTGCGCAGGAACTCCTGCGTGTCGCCGCCGGCGATCGCCGAGTTGGCGCGCGTCGGATGCGCGAACAGGCGCAGCTTGGAGACGGCGTCGGCCGCCGTCGGCGCGGGCGCCGGCACGACGCTCTTCGCGTTCGCCTTCACGCGCCGCTTGCTAGCCGGCTGGGCCGTGTCGGAGGCGGGCTGCGTCGGCGCGGCGTCGGGCTTCGGGAGCTTGAGCTCCTTCTGGATCTGCGCCTGCGTCACGCGCTGCGGCTTCGGCGCCGCGTACAGCTGCGAGATCTTCGCCAGGTGCCCGTACGTGAACGTGTTGCCGTACGCGTCCTGGATCTGGATGAAGCGCCCGAGCCGGTCGGAGCTGCCGACCTTGATCACCTTGGCGTCGCTGACCGCGATCACGGGCGAGCCGGCGTCGGCGAAGATCGCCAGGCCGCGGCGGTTGGCGCTGCTCGCGACGGCGACGGCGCCGCGGCGCCTGCTCTTCTTGAGGTCCAGCTGCTCGGCGTAGGTCGCCTTCGCGGCGACCGGGAAGCGGCCCTCGGTCAGGCCCGTGAGCGAGCCGACGAGGTTGGCCGGCAGCCCGCCGAGCACCTGCGCGCGCATCAGGACCTGGTCGACGTACCAGTCGGCGTGGTTGTAGGCGTAGACCGCGCCGCGGATGTCCTTGTCGGCGCCCGCCGCCTTCAGGTAGCGCGCGGCCGCGAAGATCGCGTCGACCGGGTTGTACGGGTCCTTGACGCCGTCCTTGTTGGCGTCGACGCCGTAGGTCGCCCACGAGCTGGGCATGAACTGCATCCAGCCGACCGCGCCGGCGGACGAGACGGAGGCGTTGCGGCCGTAGTCGGTCTCGATCTCGTTGATCGCCGCCAGCAGCTCCCACTTGACGCCGTACTGTGTGCCGGCGGCCTGGTAGATCGGGAGCAGGAAGGGCGGGATGCGGAACTTGTCGATGAAGAAGTTCGGCACGCCGATCTTGGCCGCGCCGGGCGTCGCGAGCGTGTACGAGGGGTCGTTCTGCCCCGGCGGCGTGGCGGGGGCGTCGGCGGTGCCCGGCTTCTTGGCCGGCGCCGCCTCCTGCACCTTGCCCGTCAGCGACTCCTTGTTGGGGTCGGCGGCGGTGCCGCTGGTCGCGTTGCCGGCGGCGTCCTGGATCTGCTGCTTCTTCTTGCCGGCCTTCTTCGTGGCGTCGCCCGTGTCCGTGTTGGGCGCCGCCGTCGCCGTGGGCGTCGCGGTCTGCGTGGGCGCCGCGGTCTGCGTGGGCGTGGCGGCCTGCGTCGGGGTCGGCGTGCCCTCGGCGACGCCGAGGTCGACGATCGAGCTGACCGGCGCGGGCAGGCCCGGGATCGAGACCTGGTCGACCGGCGTGCCGGCCGGGACGTCGACGGTGACGGTCAGCTGCTGGCCCGTGATCAGCGTGACCCGCACGTAGTGCGTCTCCGCCTGCGCGGTGGCGACGAGGACGCCCGAGTACAGGGCGGAGGCGGCGAGGGCTATCGCGATCGGGCGGTTCTGCATGACCTTGGGGGCCTGGACCCCCGCAACTGGCTGCAAATTAGCGTGGCGGCTCCTTGCCGTCGCTACTTGCAACGCTGAATCGTGACGAGTCTTGCGCAGCTTCGCCGCAATTCGACCTAATAATCTTCTATATCAACCTCAACTCGAGGTTGAGTGTCACTCCTTTGACGGGGCTACGGTACCGTCATCGCCGCACGCATCGGCGACGACTTGTATCGGGAGGCGACCCCACGATGGCAGACGAAGACGGAGAGGGACTGCGGGACCGGATCGCCCGACAGGGCGAGGACGCGCTGGGGAAGCTGGCGTCGGACCTGCTCGAGAACCCGCTCGTCAACAGCGCCATCACGCGGGCGTTCTCGGCGCGTGAGCATGCCGTGCACGCGCAGGAGGCCGCCATGGGCGCCCTGAACATCCCGTCGGCCGCGGACATCGAGCGGCTGACGAAGCGGCTGCGCTCCGTCTCCCAGCGGCTCGAGGGCGTCGAGGAGCGGCTCGACGGCGTGCAGATCGGCGTCGACCGGCTGGTCGCGCAGGTCGAGGCGGTCGGGCGCGGCACCGACAGCGACCGGTTCGCCGGACTCGAGGCGCAGCTCGTCAAGTTGACGCTCGAGCTCGGCGCGGTCGCGACGGCGCTCGACGCGCATCCCGCGCCCGTGCACCGCTCGCAGGAGCGCTTCGAGGTCGACACGCCGCCGGCCAAGCCGGCGCGCAAGCCCGCGGCGGCGAAGAAGCCCGCCGCTAAGAAGAAGTAGCCGCGAGCGCCGCGCGCCCGAGCGCGGCCTCGGCCTGCTCGAGCGCGCCGGGCGCGATCCGCTCCCGCGTCGCGACGATGCCGGTGACGGCGAGGATGCATGCGGCCTGGAGGCGGTGCCGCGCGGCGACCGCGAAGATCGTCGCCGCCTCCATCTCGATCGCGAGGCTGCCCTCGGCGGCCCAGGTCGCGGCGCGCGCCGGCTCGGGGTCGTAGAAGAGGTCGGCCGAGACGACCTGGCCGACGCGCGCGTCCGGCGCCGCCGCGTGCAGCGCGGCGAGCAGCCGCGGGTCCGACGGCAGCGGCGCGGTGGCGCCGAGCGCGCGGCTGGCGCCGTCGGCTCCCAGCGCCGGCTCGGCGATCACCAGGTCGCCGAGCGCGAGCTCGGGCGCCAGCGCGCCGCACGTGCCGACGCGGATCAGCCGGCGGGCGCCGAGCAGGATCAGCTCCTCGGCCACGATCGCCGCGCTGGGGCCGCCCATGCCGGTCGACTGGATCGTCAGCGGCTCGCCGTCGGCGGCCACGCCGGTGTAGCCCCAGAGGCCGCGGTTGTGGTTGAGCATGCGCGGCGCGTCCGTCAGCAGCTGCGCGAGCCGCAGGGCGCGGCCGGGGTCGCCGGGGAGCAGCACGCGCTCGGCGACGGCCTCGTTCGGGCGGATATGGATCGTCTCTGTCGACACGTGGCCGAGCATGGAACTAGAGTTGCGCGCGTTATGGCGAAGAAGGACAAGAAGGACAAGAAGGACAAGAAGGACAGCCACGGCGTCCCCCAGGACGCGGTCGACTCGATCCGCTCCGCGATCGAGCGCGCGCTGGGCAGCGTCTCATCCGAGCGCACGCGTGAGATCGTCGACGAGATCTCCAACGCTGCCGGGCGCGTCCGTCAGACCTTCGAGGACATGAAGGTGCTCGACGAGCTGAAGCACCTGCGGCGGGAGGTGGAGGCCCTCGCACGCCGGATCGGCTCGCTCGAGCACTCGGACGGCCCGATCGCCAAGCCCGACCCGGCGGCGCCGGCGGCCGCGAAGAAGGCGGCGGCCAAGAAGCCGGCGGCCAGGAAGGCGACGGCGAAGAAGGCGACGGCGAAGAAGGTGTCCAAGCCCGCCGCGAAGCAGGCGTCGAAGCCCGCGGCCTCGAAGCCCGCGGCGTCCAAGCCGGCGGCGACGGAAGCCTGCGGCGAGCGAAGCCGGCCGCGAGGAAGCCGGCGGCCGGCCGCGTCGAAGCCCGCGGCGTCCAAGCCGGCGGCGGCGAAGCCGGCGGCCTCCACGCCGGTCGCGGCGAAGCCGGCGACTCCCGCGGCCTCGAAGCCCGCGGCGCCGCCTGTGGCCAAGCCCGCCGCTCCGGCGGCGCCTCCGGCCGCCAAGCCGGTGTCCTCGGACGGGAGCTCCTGACGCGATGAGCGCCTCGTTCGAGTCGGCCCGCGAGCTGCGGGAGGTCATGGACGAGGTGTTCCACCTGATGGACGTGGACCCGGACATGGGTCCGAAGCTGAGGGACGCCGACTGCCCGCAGCGGTTCGAGTTCGACGACTTCGACCTCGTGGTGAACATCCGTGCCGTGCGCGAGGGCGAGGACGGGAACCTGCACTGGGAGTGGTCCGACGACATCGACTGGAAGCCCAAGGTCCAGATGACCATGTCCTCGGAGGTGGCCAATCGCTACTTCCAGGGCAAGGAGAACGTCGCGATGGCGGTCGCCCGGCGACGGATCAAGACGAGCGGCGACATGAAGGCCGCGCTCGCGCTGATCCCGATCACCAAGCCGGTCTACGCGCAGTTCCGCGACTACGTCGAGCGCGAGAAGCCGCACCTGAAGGTCTGATCCCGGCTGCGCGGGATTGACACTCCGTCGATCCCGCGCTAGACCTTCGCGCACCCACAAGGCCGGGAAGTGGGAAGCCCCGCGAGGGGCTTTCTGCAAGGCGTCGCCAACGACGAACGCCGCCGGCCGAGGCAGCGGGCCGCATTGCCCGCAGTGGCGCGGCGGGGCCACGGTCCCGCCGCTTCCGTCTGTCCCCGGACCCTAAGCTCTCATCCGCCCATGGCCGAGCTGACGACGCCCGAGGTCGCCCGCGCGCTGGACGTCTCGCCCGCCACGCTGCGGCGCTGGGTGGCCGAGGGGATCGTCCCGCTGCGCGACGGCGAGTGGACGCCTGCGGCGCTCGCCCACGCGCGCATCGTCGCCCGCCTGCGCAAGGCCGGCCACAGCCTCGGCCAGCTGCGCGAGGCGGCGCACAGCGGGCGGCTCGCGTACGGCTACCTGGAGGACCTCTTCCCGGCCGCCGCGCCGGCGCGCACGCTCGAGCAGGCGGCCGAGGACACCGGGCTCGAGCCCGCGCTGATCGAGCGGATCTGGACGAACGCGGGCTTCTCGCCCGCCTCGCTGGAGCGGCTCACCGAGGACGACGTCGAGCTGCTGACGAGCCTCGCCGGCGTGCTCAACGCCGGCTTCCCGCTGGTCGCCTTCCTTCAGCTCGTCCGGGTCTACGGGCAGGCGCTGGCCCAGATCGCCGACGCCGAGGTCAAGCTCTTCCACCTCTACGTCCACGAGCCGCTGATCCGCGAGGGCGTCGGCGGGCTCGACATCGCGGAGGAGCTCGCCGACCTCGCCTCCGAGCTGCTGCCGCTGAGCGGGCCGATCATGGACCAGGTGCACCAGCGCCTGCTGCACCACTTCATCGCGCAGGACATCGTCGGCCACCTCGAGTCGGTCTCCGACGGCGACCGCGCGCTCGGGCGCGTGCGCGTCGCGATCGCGTTCGCCGACCTCGCCGGCTACACGCGGCTGACCGAGGAGCTGGGGGAGGAGGAGGCGCTCGAGGTCGTCGAGCGCTTCGTCTCGGCGGTCGAGGAGTCGCTGCCCGACGACGCCCGCGTGATCAAGACGATCGGCGACGAGGTGATGGTCGTCGGCTCCGACGCGTCCGCCCTGGTCGACTGGGCGGTCGGGTTCCAGGAGCTGTTCGTCGACCGGCCGCTGCCGCGGATCGGGCTGCACTCCGGTCCGGCCCTGTACCGCGACGGCGACTACTACGGCCGCTCGGTCAACCTCGCCTCGCGCGTCGGCGCGCGCGCCGCCGGCGGCGAGGTGCTCGTCACGCGCGAGGTGGTCCAGGCGGCCGGCCGCCACCTCGCGTTCCAGCTGATCGGCGAGGTCAAGCTGAAGGGGTTCGACGAGGCGACGGAGCTGTTCCTGGCGACGCCGCGGGTGAAGCCGTGAGCGTCGAGGCGCGCGTGCGGGCGACCGGGCTGCTCGCCGGACCCGTGGTCGTCCTCTACTCCGGCGGGCGCGACTCCACGTGCCTGCTCGACCTCGCCGTGCGGCTCGCCGGCCCGGTGACCGCGCTGCACCTCAACTACGGCCTGCGCGACGCGGCCGGCGACGACGAGGCCCACTGCGCGGCGACGTGCGAGCGGCTCGGCGTCGAGCTCGCCGTCCACCGCCCGCGGCGGCCCGAGTCCGGCAACGTCCAGGCGTGGGCGCGCGACCAGCGCTACGCCGAGGCGGCCCGGCTCGCGCTCACCCGCGGCGCGCTGGTCGCGGCCGGCCACACCTCGACCGACCAGGTCGAGACGGTGCTCTACCGGCTCGCCGCCTCGCCCGGCCGCCGCGCACTGCTGGGGATGCCCGCGCGCTCCGGCCGGCTCGTCCGCCCGCTGCTCGGCGTCACCCGCGAGGAGACCGCGGCCTACTGCCGCGAGCGCGGCCTCGAGTGGCGCGAGGACGCCAGCAACCCGGACTCCATGCGCGGCGGCCTGCGCGAGCGGCTGCTCCCGGCGCTGCGCGAGCTCCACCCCGCGGCCGAGCAGAACATCCTGCGCACGCTCGCGCTGCTGCGCGACGAGGCCGCCGTGCTCGACGCCGCCGCCGAGGCCGCGCTCGGCGACGGCCCGCCTGAGCTCGCCGCCCTCGCGGCGCTGCCCCCGGCCTTGGCGCGGCTGGCGATCCAGCGCCTGGCCGACAAGGCCGCGGGAGGTGAGGCGCCGGCGGTCGCCGACCGGCTCGCGGCCATTCTCGCCCTCGGCGGCCACGGGACGGCGTCGCTGGACCTTCCCGGCGGCCTGCGCGCCGTCGTCACCTACGGCCGGCTCGCGATCGAGCGGCCGCGCGAGCCGGCCACTCCGCGGCCGACGCGGCTCGCCGTGCCCGGCTCGGCGGCCTACGGGGGCGGGGAGCTCACGTGCGAGCGCGGGGCGCACCTGGAGATCGCCGACGGGACGCTGGACGCCGCCGCGCTCGCGGAGACGCTCGAGGTGCGGCCGTGGCGCCCCGGCGACCGGATGCGCCCGCTCGGGCTCGGCGGCAGCCGCTCGCTGCAGGACCTGTTCACCGACCGCAAGGTCCCGCGGGCGCGGCGCGGCGCGGTTCCCGTGGTCGTCTCCGACGGCGAGATCGCCTGGGTGCCGGGGCTCGCGACCGGCGACCGCTTCAAGGTCACGGACGCCACGACCGAGCGGGTGCGGCTCGCCTGGCGCGAGGACTCCTAGACTCCGCCCGGTGAGCGAAGAGATCGGCGAGATCCTCGTCCAGGCAGACGAGCTGCAGCACCGCATCAAGCAGATGGCCGAGCAGATCGCGCGCGACTACGCGGGCAAGGACCTGCTGCTGATCGGCGTGCTGAAAGGCGCGTTCCTGTTCCTGGCCGACCTGATGCGCCACCTGGACACCGGGTGCGAGGTCGACTTCATGGCCGTCGCGTCCTACGGCTCCTCGACCGAGTCCTCCGGCGTCGTGCGGATCCTCAAGGACCTCGACGCGCCGCTCGAGAACCGCCACGTGCTGATCGTCGAGGACATCGTCGACTCCGGCCTGACCCTGCAGTACCTGCTGCGCACGCTCTCGACGCGCGGCCCCGCGAGCCTCGAGGTCTGCGCGCTGCTGACCAAGCCGAGCCGCCGGACCGTGGACCTCCCGGTTCGCTACACCGGCTTCGAGATCCCGGACAAGTTCGCCATCGGCTACGGGCTCGACTACGACGAGCGCTACCGCAACCTGCCCTACGTCGCCGCGTTGGTGTTGTCCGACGACTGACGAACGAACTGGACCTTCAGGCCTGGCGGTTAATCCGTATATCGCCGATGGTCGTTAGGGAAGGCATAGGTTGGCCGACCTACACTGACCGACCCCCCCAGACCTCTCTCATTCCCCTGGTAGCCTTGAACATCTTGATCCGTCGTATCACCTCTGCGCGTTTGGTGCGCGCCGGCTCATGAGCCGCTTCTTCAAGAGCGCCGCGTTCCCGATCCTGATCGTGATCGTGCTGGCGTTCTTCGCCTCGAAGCTGATCGCCAGCGGCGACCAGACGAAGTCGCCGGGCTACAGCGGGTTCATCCAGCAGCTCAACGACGGCAAGGTCGACACGGTCACGCTGAAGACGAAGGACCTCTCCGCGGACGTCGTCCTCAACGGCCCCGATCACAAGCGCTACGAGATCGGCTACACCGACGCCGGCTCGGTCAAGCTGATCGACCAGCTGCAGACGGCCAAGGACGAGCACAAGCTCACCGGGTTCGACATCAAGCCGGCGCGCTCGAGCGTGATCCTCTCGCTGCTGACCTACGTCTTCCCGATCCTGCTGTTCATCGGCTTCTGGATCTTCCTGATGAACCAGGTCCAGGGCGGCGGCTCGAAGGTGATGTCGTTCGGCAAGTCGCGCGCCAAGCGCATGTCGGTCGACTCGCCGAAGATCACGTTCCGCGACGTCGCCGGGGTGGATGAGGCCGTCGAGGAGTTGCACGAGATCAAGGAGTTCCTCGAGAACCCGAAGAAGTTCCAGGCGCTCGGCGCGCGGATCCCGAAGGGCGTGCTGCTCTACGGGCCTCCCGGCACCGGCAAGACGCTGCTGGCCCGCGCGGTCGCGGGTGAGGCGGGCGTGCCGTTCTTCTCGATCTCGGGCTCGGATTTCGTCGAGATGTTCGTCGGCGTCGGCGCCTCGCGAGTGCGCGACCTGTTCGAGCAGGCCAAGCAGAACTCGCCCTGCATCATCTTCATGGACGAGATCGACGCCGTCGGGCGCCACCGCGGCGCCGGCCTCGGCGGCGGCCACGACGAGCGCGAGCAGACGCTCAATCAGCTGCTCGTCGAGATGGACGGCTTCGAGGCCAAGGACAACATCATCATGATCGCGGCCACCAACCGGCCCGACATCCTCGATCCCGCCCTGCTGCGCCCCGGCCGCTTCGATCGCCAGATCACCGTCGACCGGCCTGACCGCAAGGGCCGCGCGAAGATCCTCGAGGTCCACACGCGCGGCAAGCCGCTCGCGAAGGAGATCAACATCGACGCGCTGTCCGGCCAGACGCCGGGCTTCACGGGCGCCGATCTCTCCAATCTCGTCAACGAGGCCGCGCTGCTCGCCGCCCGTACGGGCAAGAAGGAGATCACGCAGGTCGAGCTCGAAGAGGGCATCATGCGCGTGGTCGCCGGCCCGGAGAAGAAGACCCGGGTCATGGGCGAGAAGGAGCGGCTGATCACCGCCTACCACGAGATGGGCCACGCGATCGTCGGCCACTACCTCGAGCACTCCGACCCGGTCCACAAGGTCTCGATCATCTCCCGCGGCCAGGCCCTGGGCTACACGATCTCGATGCCGACGGAGGACAAGTTCCTCACGACCAAGTCCGAGCTGACCGACACGATGGCGATGACGCTGGGCGGCCGCGCCGCCGAGGAGATCGTCTTCGGCGAGATCACCACGGGCGCGTCGAACGACCTCGAGAAGGTCACCGCGACGGCGAAGCAGATGGTCATGCGCTTCGGGATGAGCGAGAAGCTCGGCCCGCGCGTGTTCGGCCACGATCACGGCCAGCCGTTCCTCGGGCGCGAGTTCAGCTCCGAGCCGGACTACTCCGACGAGATCGCGCGCGAGATCGACGACGAGATCCGCCGCATCGTCGAGAGCGCCCACCAGGTGGCCAAGGACATCCTGTCCGACCACCGCGAGCGCCTCGAGGTGATCTCCGAGGTCCTGCTCAAGCGCGAGACGATCGAGGCGGAGGAGTTCGAGGCGCTGCTGGAGGGCAAGACCGAGGCCGAGATCTGGAGCACACCGGCTCCGGGCGAGCTCGGCCCGGGCGAGCGCCCCGAGGTCCCCGGCACCGTCACGCCGCGCGAGTCGGCCCCGCGCACGCTCCCGCGCCCGGGCTACGCAGCCGAGCTGCGCGGCCTGGACCTGCCCGAGAAGCCGGACTTGGCTTAAGGGCAGCAGCCTCTCCGCCCCACCCCGAGCATCCGACCTTAACCGCGCGGTTCAGCCGTAGGTGCGGCCGGAGAGCTGCGCCCGGAAGGACGCGATCTCCGTCACGGCCGCACCCACGAACGCTGCCCGGGAGCGCGCGATGTCGCGCTCCAGGTCGGCCATGTAGGACTCGATCGAGGCGACGCCGGTCTCTTCGGCCAGCGCTCGCTCGGCCTTCAGCTCGAGGAGGTGGGTTCTGAGTTCGAGAGCGGACATCGTGGGATTCAGAGTGCCAGCGCCGCCTCCCCCACGCGAGGGGTGCGACCCGGTGTCTTCCGTGGCGGTCAGCCGGAGCGGCGGGTAGGGCAACCCGTACTACGCAGCGAGGGCTACTTCGGATGCCCGACGAGCAGCGCGGTGGCCGCCGTCGAGAGCGAGAGGATCACGTCGGCCTGCGCCGCGGGGCTCGCCGGCTGCGCCTGCGCGCGCGCCAGCGTGGCGCGGACGGAGTCCAGGGCGTTGGCCTGGATCTGCAGTGCGGGGCCGGCCCCCGAGATCTCCATGCTCACGCGATCGGCCCGCCGGCGCCCCGGCCTGAGCGCGTCGCGTCGCGCTGGACGGATAGCGGCAGCGGCGACGCGGGCTTGATCTCCGACAGCCGCAGCAGCGTGATCATCCGCTGCGCGCCGCCGCGCGTGGACAGGCGCGAGAGCACGAGCTGCAGCTCGGCGACGTCGCGCGCGACGATCATCAGCAGCGCGTCCGTCTCGCCCGCCACGGTGTCGGCGGCGATCACCTGGTCGAGCTCCCGCACCTGCTGATAGAAGCGCCGCTCGGCCGCCTCGTCGTGGCGCGCGAGCGTGATCATCACGTAGACCTGCAGCGAGAACCCGGCGACGGCCGAGTCCAGCCGCGCGGAGATGCGCCGGATCACGCCCGACTCCTTCAGCCGCCGCACGCGGTGCAGCGTGGCGGCCGGAGACAGCCCGACGAGGCGCGCGAGCTCGACGTTCGGGCGGTCAGCGTCGACTTCGAGCTCCTTGAGCAATCGAACGTCGATTTCGTCAAGTGATGTGGCCACCGCGCAAAACATTGTTTCGTCAGAAGCGGCAACCGTCAAATCAAGCTCAAGTCGGCTCAAGATTCGACGACAATCGACCTTGTCATGTCGAAGCTCCTCCGGTCACCCTTCCTCGCGCTCGCCCTCGCCGGCCTCTTCTGGGGTCTCACCGTTCCGCTGTCCAAGCTCGTGCTGGACTGGCTCGACGGCGGCTGGCTCACGGTCGTGCGCTTCGGGCTGGCGGCGCCGATCCTCGCGTTCGCCGCCCGCGGCAGCCTGCGCGCGGCGATCACGCCCGCGATCGTGGGCGCCGGCGCGGCCGGCTACGGCATCGTGATCGTGCTCCAGAACGCCGGCATCGCGCATACCAGCGTGAGCCACGCGTCGCTGATCGTCGGCGCCGTCCCGGCGCTCGTCGCGCTGATCGCGGCATTCCACGGCGAGCGAAGCGGTGATGAGCCCGCAGGGCGAGGCAGTGGCTCCACGAGCCCGCGCGCGTGGGTGGGCTTCGGGCTCGCGCTCGGCGGCGTCGCGCTCGTGGCCGGCGGCGGCGGGGGAGCGGCGACGCTCGGCGGCGACGCGCTCGTGCTGCTGTCGGTGACCCTGTCGGGGGTCTTCGTCGTCGCGCAGCCGGCGCTGCTCAAGGGCCGCGACCCGATGGCCGTGACCGCCGTGCAGATGGTCGCCGGCATGCTCGCCGCCGTGCCGAACGCCGCGCTCGAGGGCCTGCCGCAGGCGCCGCCGTCGGCCGGCCCGGTCGCCGCGCTGATCGCGCTCGCCCTCGCGGGCACGCTGGCCCCGTTCGCGCTCTTCGCGTACGGCCAGTCGCGCGTGGCGCCGGAGCTCGCGGGCGCGTTCCTGAACCTGGAGCCGCTCGTCGGCACCGCCGCCGGCGCGCTCGCGTTCGGCGACCCGTTCGGCACGCCGCAGCTGATCGGCGGCACGGTGATCCTCGTCGGGATCGCGCTCAGCACGGGTGGGGCTCCCCGTACCCGCAAGGTCGCGATCCCCACCGCCGGACGCCTGCCTGCCCCCTCGGAGCGCCTGGCCCACGGTGGGAGAGTTCGGTCCATGAACACCGGCCTGCACCAGATCCAGCTCGCCACCGCCTCGCAGGCGGAGCGCCTTCGCGGGCGTCGCCGCTCCGCCCGCTAGGAATTCGGCGAGTTCGGCCTACCACACTCCCAGATGCCTGCCAGCCCCCTCTCGCCGAGGGGGCCACGGTGAAACTCTTCTCCTCACTCCCCGGTATCTCCCATGACCCTCCTCGTCTCCCATCCCTCCCGCACCACCGCTCCCCGCATCTTCGCGATGCCGGTGGTCCGCGAGCTCCCCGCCGCCCCCGCGGCCGCCGGCGCGTCCCACGCCTGGTGACCACCGCTTGAGCCGCCCGGGGGTCCTCCTCCCCCCGGGCGGCTCAGAGGCGTGAGCGAGCGAACGCCACGATCCGCTTCGCCGCTTCGCGCAGCCGCTCCGGCGGCTCGTTCGTGAAGATGACGCGGACGTGCGTGCGGCCGAAGTCGTCGGCGCCCCAGCCGGCCATCGGCGTCACCGCCACGGCGGCCTCCTTCAGCAGTCCCGCCGCGAACGCGTGCGCGTCGAGCCCGGTCTCCGCCACGTCGACGAGCAGGTAGTAGCCGCCCTCCGGCCGGTTCGCGCGCAGCGCCGGCTCCTCGGCGAGCGCGTCCAGGAACGCGTCGCGGCCGGCCTGGTAGGCGGCGACGGCCTCGGCCTGCCACGCCTGCGGGCCGGTCAGCGCGGCCACGGCGCCGGCCTGGGCGAACCCGCTCGCCATGCACGTGTTGAAGATGTGCACGTCCTCGAGCGGCGCGACGAGCGCGCGCGGGCCGGCCGTCCAGCCGATCCGCCAGCCTGGCATGCCGTAGTTCTTCGACACGCAGCCGACGACCAGCGTGCGCCCGCGCAGGAACGTCGCCGGATGCTCCGCCCGCCGGCCATCGAAGATCACCTTGTCGGCGTGCGCATTGAAGATCACCACGCCCTCGTCGCCCGCGAGCGCGTCGAGCTCGGCGCGCGTGAAGACGGTCCCGGTCGGCATGCAGGGCGAGGCGATCAGGGCCGCGCGGCAGCCCGCGGGCACGCGCTCGGGATCGAGCGACCAGCGCGCGCCGTCGTCGACGAGGTGCGTGAACGCCTGCACGCCGCCCGCCAGCCGCACGCGCTGGGCCATGCCCGAGTACGTCGGGTTCGTGAGCAGCACGCGGTCGCCCGGGTCGATCGTGGCCAGCAGGGCGTTGAGCATCCCCTCGCCCGCGCCGCACGTGACGACGATCTCGCCCTCAGGGTCGTACGCGACGCCGATGTCCTCGAGCAGCCGCGCCGCGATCGCCTCGCGCAGCGCGCGCAGCCCGCGCAGCGGCAGGTAGCTGTTGCAGTCGTCGACGCCGACCGCCGCGCGCGTCGCGTCGAGCACGTGCGCCGGCGGCGTGAGGTACGTGTCGGCGTTCTCGAGCCGGTACGCGCCCGGAGTCGCGTCGGCCAGGTCGGCCATGTCGGCCATCGTCATGCGCATCGCGCTCGCGACCCGTGTGGACGTCATGCGGTCATCTCCTCTGCCAGCCGGCGGGCGGTCGCGGGCGCCGCCTGCATCCCCAGTGAGCCGTGCCCGCCGTGCACCCACAGGTTCTCGTCGAGCCGCTTCGCCACCGGGAGCCCGTCCGGCGTCATCGGCCGCAGGCCCCACCAGGCGCGCGTCACGGGGACGTCCGCGAGCGCGGGGGAGACCGCCACGGCGCGCCGCGCGATCCGCTCCGGCGCGCCGGCCCCCTCGACGGCGTCGCGCAGCGAGGTGGAGAGCGAGGCGCCGACGAGCGCCTGCCCGTGACTCGCCGGGCACAGCACCAGGCACTCGCCGACGGGCGCGTCGTTGGCGCCGGCGGCGACGTCCGCCAGCGTCGGCGGCTCGGCCGCGCGGCCGAGCACCGCCTGGTCGGGCCAGGAGACCTCCTCCACGATCCACGGCAGCGCGAAGGGCAGCGCGGCCGTGCGCAGCAGCCAGCCGCGGCCGCCGCGGACCTCGGTCGTGGGGTCCAGATCGGCGAGCCACGGCCCGGTCGCCAGCACGACCGTGCCGGCTTCGAGGAAGCCTTCCGTCGTCCACGCGCCGCCGGGCGCCAGCGCGCCGACGCGCACGCCGGTGCGGATCTCCGCCCCGGCGCGCCGCGCCGCCTCGGCGAACGCCAGGACGGTGCGCTCGGCGTCGACGAGGTGGGCGCCGTGGAGCAGGACGCCCCCGGCCGCCTCGCCGAGCACGGGCAGCTCGGCGCGGATCGCGGCGGCGTCGACCTGCTCGACGCGGATCCCCTGCGCGGCGATCGCGCGCCCCTTGGCGCGCGCGAGCGCGAGCTGCGCCTCGTCGCGCGCGAGCAGCAGCTCCGGATGCTCGGTCCAGCTGAAGTCGACGGGACCGCCGAGCAGCTCGGCGTAGACCGCCTCGGTCTCGGCCAGCAGCGCGGAGACCTCCGGCTCGGTCTGGTGCAGCAGCGTCCCGGTGTTGCGCCCGGAGGCGCCGGCGCCGAGCCGCTCCTGCTCGACGACCGTCACGGCGGCGCCGCGCCGGGCCAGCTCCCATGCGATCGTGAGCCCGGCGATGCCTCCGCCGACCACGAGTACTGTTCCATTCATGGAACGAAACGTACCATGCAAGACCTGAACGCGATCGTCGCGGCGAACGTCAAGCGCCTGCGCGCCCGCGAAGGGCTGACGCTCGGCGCGCTGGCGGCGCACAGCGGGGTCGGGAAGGCGACGCTGTCGCGGCTGGAGACGGCGAGCGGCAATCCGACGGTCGAGACGCTGTACGCGCTGGCAGACGCGCTCGGCGTCTCGCTCGGCGAGCTCGTGTCCGAGCCGTCCGCGGGCGCGCTGCACCTGCGCGCCGGCGACGCCCCGGTCGTGCCCGGGCCGCTGCGTGCGAAGGTGCTGGACCGGATCCACGGCGTCGGCTTCTCCGAGCTGCTGACGTTCTCGCTGCGCGCCGGCCAGCGGCGCGAGGCCGAGCCGCACGCGGCCGGCGTCGAGGAGCACATCGTGGCCACCCACGGCCGGCTCACGGTCGGCCCGCTGAGCGCTCCGGTGACGCTCGAGCCGGGCGATCTGCTGGTGTTCGCGGCCGACGTCCCGCACGTCTACGAGGCGGGTGCGGAGGAGGCGCGCGGCGTCGCGCTGATGACGTACCCGCGCCGGGTCTGAACCCGCGCTCAAGTTCTGGGCGTCGCGGCCGATAGGAGGGCGACATGATCCGGCACATCGGAGGAGCGCCGTGCCCCTGACCAGCCTCGTCCTGCTGGCGGTCTCGGCCAGTTGTGCCGGGATGGCGATGTTCGTGTGGCGGCGGCGGACGGCGCCGGGCGCGCTGGCGCTGATGTGCTTCCTGCTCTGCGTGGCCGTGTGGAACGCCGGCTACGGGCTCGAGATCGCGGCCGCCGGCCTCGCCGACAAGCTGTTCTGGGCCAAGGCCGAGTACCCCGGCGTGTACCTGCTCCCGGTCGCGTTCCTCGCGTTCGCCGCCGAGCACAGCGGCCGCCGCGCCTGGGCGCGCCCCGGGCGGCTCGCGCTGCTCGCGGTCGTGCCGGTGGCCGTGATCCTGCTGGCGTGGACGAACGAGCGCCACCACCTGATCTGGACCGACCTGGCCGCCTACCAGCCCGCCGGGCACGTGCTCGCGCTGGGCCACGGCGCGGTCTTCTACTTCGGCGTCCTGTACGCCTACACGCTGATCCTCGCCGCGTCGGTGATGCTGCTGTCGGCGCGCTCCGCGGCCCGCCGCTTCTACCGCCGCCAGTCGCTCGTCGTGCTGATCGCGATCGGCACCCCGTGGATCGCCAACGCGCTCTACATCCTCCACATCCCCGCCGGCGGCTTCGACCTCACGACGATCGCCTTCGCGGTCACCGCCACCGCCGTCTCGCTCGGCTGCCTGCGCTGGGGCCTGCTCGACGTCGTCCCGATCGCCCGCGACGCGGTCGTCGAGCATATGAGCGACGGGATGGTCGTGCTCGACCTGCGCGGCCGGATCGCCGACTGCAACCACGCCGCCCAGCCGCTGCTGTCCTGCCCGGTCGAGGACGCCATCGGGCGGCCCGCCGCCTCCGTGCTCCGCGCGATCGACGGCGACGTGATCCGCAGCAGCGACGGCAAGCGCACGTTCGAGGTCGAGGACATCGACCTGACCGGCCGCGCGGCCGCCGCCGGGCGCCTGCTGCTGTTCCACGACGTGACCGCGCGCGAGGCGCTGCAGGCCCACCTGGCCGCCGACGCGCTGACCGACGACCTGACCGGGATCGGCAACCGCCGCTACTTCATGGAGCGCGTGCAGTGGGCGCTCGACCAGGGCCGGCGCACCGATGAGCTGATCGCCGTCCTCTACCTCGACCTCGACGGCTTCAAGCCGATCAACGACACCTACGGGCATGCCGCCGGCGACGCCGTGCTGGTCACGACGGCGCGCCGGCTGGAGCAGTGCATCCGGCCCGGGGACGCGCTCGCGCGCCTCGGCGGCGACGAGTTCGCGATCCTGCTGCCGCGCCTGGACGACCGCGAGGACGCGGCCCACGTGGCCGATCGGATCGCGCTCGTGCTCGCCGAGCCGGTCGAGATCGACCGCGGCGCCGTGATGGCGACCGCGAGCGTCGGCCTGCACCTGGCGCGCGCCGCCGACGCGACGCCCGAGTCGCTGCTGCGCGGCGCCGACCGCGGCATGTACGCCGCCAAGCGCAGGAGCATCACCGCTAGCGTCTAGGACGTGTACGAGATCATGGGCGTGGTCAACGTCACGCCGGACTCCTTCTCCGACGGCGGGGCGTTCGACGACCCGGCCGCCGCCGTCGCGCACGCCCGCCGCCTGGCCGCGGAGGGCGCGCGGATCCTCGACGTCGGCGGCGAGTCCACCCGCCCCGGCGCCGAGCCGGTCCCGGTCGAGGAGGAGCTGCACCGCGTCGTCCCGGTCATCGAGGGCCTCGCGGGCGTCGGCGCGCGGATCTCGATCGACACGATGAAGCTGCCGGTCGCGCAGGCCGCCGTGGAGGCGGGCGCGACCTACGTCAACGACGTGACGGCGTTCCGCAACGATCCCGACCTCGCCGGCTTCGTCGCCGACCGCGGGCTCGACTGCTGCCTGATGCACATGCTCGGCGAGCCGCGCACGATGCAGCGCGACCCGCGCTATGCCGACGTCGTCGACGACGTGAAGGCGTTCCTGAGCGAGCGGATGGAGTTCGCCGTCCGCGCCGGCGTGCCGGAGGAGAAGATCCAGCTCGACCCCGGGATCGGCTTCGGCAAGACGCTCGAGCACAACCTCGAGCTGCTGCGGCGCCTGCACGAGCTGACCGAGCTCGGCCGCCCGCTCGTGATCGGCACGAGCCGCAAGTCGTTCCTCGGCCGCATCACGGGCCGCGACGTCACCGAGCGCGTCCACGGCACGACCGCGACCTGCGTGCTCGCGCTCGAGCGCGGCGCGACCGTCTTCCGCGTCCACGACGTCGCCGCGGTGGCCGATGCGCTGGCGGTGGCGGATGCTACGTTGCGGACACAATGGCCCGTGACGAGTCCGACGACTACGAGGACGACGAGGACCTGACCGACGACGACGATGACGACGAGGGTCCCGAGATCGGGGTCACCGTCGAGATCGTCGGACTGTCGCTCTACACCCACCACGGCGTCACCGCGGCCGAGCGCGAGATCGGGCAGCGGCTCGTGCTCGACGTGCGCTTCGACATCGGCGAGCCGGACGCGCTGATCACCGACCGCGTCGAGGACACCGTCGACTACGGCGAGGTCTGCCAGGTGATCGCGCTGATCGCCCAGGCGCGCTCCTACCGCACGCTCGAGCGGCTCGTCTCGGTCATCGCCGAGCGCCTCTCCTCCCAGTTCGGCGCCGAGAGCGTGACGGTCAAGGCATCCAAGCCCGAGCCGCCGATCCCGCTGCCGGTCGAGGAGGTCTCGGTCGAGCTGTGGCGCGAAGAGCGTTAGTACTCACTAACATGTAGCTCATGGCACCCCGCCGCTCCGCCGAGGACCGTCGCGAGGAGATCGTCGGGATCGCGTTCCGGCACTTCGCCGAGGGCGGGTTCCACGGCACCTCGACCGAGGCGATCGCGCGCGAGGGCGGGATCTCGCAGCCGTACCTGTTCCGCCTGTTCCGGACCAAGCGCGAGCTGTTCCTCGCCTGCGTCGAGCATTGCTACGCGATCGTCGGGCGCGTGTTCGAGGAGGCGGTCGAAGGCGTGGCGCCGGAGGAGCGGCTGCACGCGATGGGCAAGGCCTACGAGGAGAAGCTGCTGCGCGACCGGACCGCGCTGCGCTTCCAGATGCAGTCCTACGCGGTCGCGTCGGATCCGCAGTTCCAGGAGGCGGTCCGCTCCGGCTACGGCGAGCTCGTGCGCAAGGTCGCCGGCCTGGCGGGCATCCCGCTGGAGCAGACCTGGGACTTCTTCGCCTACGGGATGCTGCTGAACCTGGTCGCCGCGATGGACCTGCGCGAGATCGCCGGCCAGGACGAATGGGCGACCGCATGGGCCTCTCAGGACGAGTGATCTTCCGCCGCCGGCGGCGGATCCTGGTCGCCTACGCGGCGGTGTTCGCGCTGGCGGCGATCTTCGCGCTGCCGGTGTTCGGGGAGCTCGGATCCGACAACGACTTCGACGACCCGCACGCCGAGGCGGTCCAGGCGCGCGAGCGGATCGCCGACGCGACGGGCGTGACGGCGGCGCCGGGCATCGTCGTGCTCGTCCGGCTCGGCGTGCCGGCCGACTCGCCCGCGGCGCAACGGCGGATCGACACGGTGGCGAGCGCGTTGCACGATCCCCGCCTCGCGGCGGTCGTGCGCTACAAGCCGGGCGGCGATCGCCGCCTCGTCTCCAAGGACGGCCGCTCGACCTACCTGCTGGCGTCGTTCAAGTCGCCGGGCGGCACCGGGACCGACTTCATCGAGCAGCGGCTCGGGAAGCTGCCCTACGTCGCGCTCGGGGGCGTCGCGTTCGCCGCGCCGCAGGTCGGCGACCAGGTCAGCGAGGACATCGCGCGCGCGGAGCTGATCGCGTTCCCGATCCTGTTCCTGCTCAGCCTGATCGTGTTCCGCAGCGCGATCTCCGCGCTGCTGCCGCTCGCCGTCGGCGCGACGACGATCCTCGTGAGCTTCCTCTGCATCCGCGTGGTCAACCAGGTCAATCCCATGTCGATCTACGCGCTGAACCTGATCAACGGCATCGGGTTGGGGCTCGCGATCGACTACTCGCTGTTCATGGTCAGCCGCTTCCGCGAGGAGCTGGCCCGCGGCGCCGGGCGCGAGGCGGCGCTGGCGGCGACGCTGAAGTCCGCCGGCCGCACGGTCGCGTTCTCCGGCGTCACCGTGGCCGCCGCGCTCGCCGCGCTGATGATCTTCCGCCAGCGCTTCCTGTACTCGATGGGCGTGGGCGGGAGCCTGTGCGCGCTGATCGCCGCGGGCGTGTCGCTGACGCTGCTGCCCGCGCTGCTCGGCGCCCTCGGCGAGCGCGTGAACGCCGGCGGGCCGAAGCGCTGGAAGGACGCGATCCAGCGCGAGGCGCTCGCCGAGCGCAGCGGCTTCTGGTACCGCCACTCGCGCTGGGTGATGCGCCGGCCGGTGCCGGTCGCGACGTTCGCGTCGCTGCTGCTGATCGCGCTCGGGCTGCCGTTCACCGGCATCCGCTTCACGGGCGTCGACGCGTCGGTGCTGCCGAAGGACAAGTCGGCGCGCGTGGTCGACGACGCGCTGCGGACCGAGTTCCCGCCGACCGAGGCGTCGCCCGTCTTCGTGGCCGCGCGCGGGCCGCGCGCGGCCGTAGACCGCTACGCGAAGGCGCTGCCCGCTCCCGCGCGCGTGACGCCGCTGCGGGGCGGCGGCTTCCGGCTCGACATGATCGCCCCGGGGCCGGCGCTCGGCGACCCCGCGAAGGCCTTCGTGCGCGAGATGCGTGCCGTCCACGCCCCGTTTCCCGTGGCCGTAGGCGGGCAGACGGCGTCGTTCCTGGACCAGCAGAAGTCGCTGCGCGACCACCTCCCGCTCGGCCTCGCGATCCTGTGCACGACGACGCTGATCATCCTGTTCCTGATGACCGGCTCGGTCGTGCTCCCGGTCAAGGCGCTGATCATGAACCTGCTGACGCTGAGCGCGGCGTTCGGGGTGCTCGTGCTCGTCTTCCAGGACGGGCACCTCGAGGGGCTGCTCGGCTTCACCAGCCAGCACGCGATCGAGTCCTCGCAGCCGGTGCTGCTGTTCGCGGTCGCGTTCGGGCTCTCGACCGACTACGGCGTGTTCCTGCTCGGGCGGATCAAGGAGCTGCACGACGAGGGGCTGCCGAATGAGGAGGCGGTCGCGCTCGGGCTCCAGCGCACCGGCCGGATCGTGACGTTCGCGGCGGCGCTGATGATGATCGCGATCGGCTGCTTCGTGACGTCGAACATCGTCTTCATCAAGCAGCTCGGCTTCGGCACGGCGGTCGCCGTGCTGATCGACGCCACGATCGTGCGCGCGCTGCTGGTGCCCGCGCTGATGCGGCTGCTGGGCGACTGGAACTGGTGGGCCCCGCGCCCGCTGGTGCGGCTGTATAAGCGCGTGGGGGTGACGGCATGAACGAGATCGGATACCTGGGGCTGGGCTCGAACGCCGGCGACCGGCGGCAGAACCTGCAGGCGGCCGTCGAGCTGCTGTTCGTGCACGGCGTCGACGTGCTCGCGTCCTCGGCCGTCTACGAGACCGAGCCGGTCGGCGAGGTGCTCGACCAGCGCGCGTTCCTCAACGCGGTCGTGCGCGTCGAGACGTCGCTCGGGCCGGAGGCGCTGCTCGACGCGTGCAAGGCGGTCGAGAAGGCGCTCGGCCGCACGCTCGCGGGCGAGGACGGCTACGTGCTCCACGGGCCGCGGCCGATCGACGTCGACCTGCTGCTGCTGGGCGACCGCGAGTACGCGTCCGAGCGGCTCACCCTCCCGCACCGCGAGGTCACGTCGCGCCGGTTCGTGCTCGAGCCGCTGCTCGAGCTCGCGCCGCGGCTCGTCGTCCCGGGCGTCGGCCCGGCCGCGGACGCGCTGGCGAAGCTGACGGGCCAGCAGGTCCGGCGCGCCGGCCTCCCGCTCGACGTGGGACCCTGACGCGCCATGCTCCTCGTCGTCGACGTCGGCAACACGCAGACCCACCTCGGCACCTACGACGGCGCCGAGCTGATCGAGCACTGGCGCTTCGCGACCGTGCGCGACTCGACCGCCGACGAGCTCGGCGCCGCCCTGCGCAACCTGCTCGCCCTGCGCGGGCTCGCGTTCGGCGACATCGACGCCTCGATCGTGTCCTCGACGGTGCCGCAGCTGCGGCCGGAGTGGACCGCGATGGCGCGCCGCTACCTCGGGCACGAGATGCCGCTGGTCGGGCCGGGGCTGAAGACCGGCATGCCGATCCGCTACGACAACCCGCGCGAGATCGGCCCCGACCGGCTCGTCAACGCCGTCGCCGGCTTCGACCGGGTCGGCGGCGCCTGCGTGGTCGTGGACTTCGGCACGGCGGTCACGCACGACGTCGTCTCCGAAGCGGGGGAGTACCTCGGCGGCGTCATCTTCCCGGGCGTCGAGATCTCGCTCGAGGCGCTGTCCGAGCGCGCCGCGGCGCTGCCGAAGATCGACCTGACGCCGCCGAGGGCGCTGATCGGCAAGTCGACGGTCGACGCGATCCGGGCGGGCGTCCTGTACGGCTTCGCGGGGATGGTCGACGGGCTCGTCGGGCGCCTGCACGCGGAGCTGGGGGAGTTCCGTACGATCGCCACCGGCGGGCTGGCGGGCGCGGTCGTCCCGCACTGCTCGACGATCGACGAGATGGACGACCTTCTGACGTTGAAGGGCTTGAAGCTGATCTGGGAGCGCAACCAGGAGTCGTGACGAACGTCAACTGCGCTGGTGAGGGGGCGGGTCAGTTTGCCTCGCGGGTCGCGAGGCGGAAACGATCACCGCGCCGAGGGGGTGCGTCACGAAAGCGTCCTCACAGGACGCTTTCGTAGGGCACCCCCCCGGACACCGCGCGCGACGGTGATCGCTTGTGATCGCCGCGCCGAACCCGGTGATCGGTTCTGGGACCCCGCCTCCCTTACCAGCGCAGTTGACGTTCGCCTACCCTGAGACGCGTGCGTTCCCTGCGCGACGAATGGTCCCTAGGCGGAGTCCAGCTCCCGAACCGGGTGGTCCTGGCCCCGCTCGCCGGCATCGGCAACTGGTTCGTGCGCCTGCAGGCCAAGCGCTACGGCGCCGGCCTCGCGGTCAGCGAGATGATCAGCTCGTTCGCGATCCACTATGAGAACCGCAAGACGCTCGACGAGCTGCTCGTGATCCACCCGCAGGAGGGGCCGGTGTCGATGCAGCTGTTCGGCCAGGACCCGGAGATCATGCGCTCCGCGGCCGCGCAGGTCGCGAGGATCGGCGCCGACATCCTCGACCTCAACATGGGCTGCCCGGTCCCGAAGGTGACCAAGACCGGCGCCGGCGCCGCGCTGCTGAAGGACCCGGACACGGCGGTCGCGGTCGCCAAGGCCGCCCGCGAGGGCTCCGGCCTGCCGGTCACCGTCAAGCTGCGCGCGGCGATGAAGCCCGGCGGCGTCGAAGGGCTCGAGCTGGCGCAGCGGCTCGTGCACGAGGCCGGAGTCGCCGGGATCACGTTCCACCCCCGCTCGGCGGCCGTGCGCCACAAGGGCACGCCGGACTACGAGCTGGCAAAGCGGCTCGTCGACGAGCTCCCGGTCCCGGTGATCGTGTCGGGCGGGATGGAAGGCGCCGAGCACATCCAGTGGGTGTTCGAGCACACCGGCTGCGCCGCGGTCATGCTCGCGCGCGGCGCGCTCGGCAATCCGTGGCTGTTCGAGCAGGTGCTCGGCACGCGGCCGGGCGATCCGAGCCCCGACGAGGTACTCACCGAATGGTCATGGGTGATCGACCGGGCGGAGGAGCATCTAGGGCCGGAGCGCGCCGCGCGCTACCTGCGCAAGTTCCACCCGTGGTACATCGAGCGGCTGGGCGGATCCAAGCCGATGCAGGACGCGCTCCAGCGGGCCGAGACGCTCACCGAGCAGCGCGCCGTGCTGGGCGCTCTTGCCCCCCTTGCGGCCTGACGACGGGTTGCTATCCTGCGCGCCTCGCGTGAGCCGGAGCGCGATCCTGGTCCGCCTGCAAAGGCGGACCTTTTCCATCTTCAGCCCCAACAAGGACTGACGGAGTATGCAGAAGGACGTCATCCTCACCCCTGAGGGACTCGAGAAGCTCAAGAAGGAGATCGAGTTCCTCTCCATCGATAAGCGCCGCGAAGTCGCGGAGCGGATCAAGGAAGCCCGCGAGTTCGGCGATATCTCGGAGAACTCCGAGTACGACGACGCCAAGAACGAGCAGGCCATGCTCGAGGCGCGCATCGCCACGCTCGAGGACAAGCTCCGCTCGGCGTCGGTGATCAACGCCGCGGAGCTGTCGGCCGACGTCGTCCGCGTGGGCTCGCAGGTCCACGTGAAGGACACCGGCTCGGGCAAGACGCTCACGTACACGATCGTGGGCTCGACCGAGGCCGATCCCTCGTCCAACAAGCTGTCCAACGAGTCGCCCGTCGGCAAGGCGCTCGTAGGCCGCAAGAAGGGCGACACGGCCAAGGTCTCGCTCCCGAACGGCAAGACGCGCGAGCTGACCGTCACCAAGATCGAAGTATGAGCGTGGAGGGCGAGGAGGCTTCCGAGCTCCTCGCCGCCCGCCGGCGCAAGCTCGAAGCGCTGCGGGAGGCGGGCATCGACCCGTTCCCGCACGCGTTTCCGGGCGTGACCCCGATCGCGGACGTCAAGGCGCCGCATGAAGGACTCGAACCCGGCGAGGAGACCGGCGTGCGCGTGCGCGTCGCCGGCCGCCTCCACGCCCGCCGTGGCCAGGGCAAGGCCGCGTTCATCGACCTCGACGACCGCAGCGGCCGGATCCAGCTGCACGCGACCGTCGACGCGCTCGGCAAGGACTCGCTCGACCGGCTCGTCTCGCTCGACCTCGGCGACCTGATCGGCGCCGACGGCACCGTCTTCAAGACCCGCCGCGGCGAGCTCTCGGTCAGGCTCGACGGCTGGACGCTGCTCGCCAAGTCGCTGCGCCCGCCGCCCGAGAAGCACCACGGGCTGACCGACACCGAGACGCGCTTCCGCCAGCGCGAGCTGGACCTGATCGCCAACGAGGACTCGCGCGAGGTCTTCGTCGCGCGCGCCAGGATCATCTCCACGATCCGCCGGTTCCTCGACGACGAGGGCTTCATCGAGGTCGAGACACCGGTGCTGCAGCCGATCTACGGCGGCGCGCTGGCGCGGCCGTTCACGACGCACTACAACGCGCTCGATCGCACGATGTACCTGCGGATCGCGACCGAGCTGTACCTCAAGCGCCTGATCGTCGGCGGCCTGGAGCGCGTGTACGAGCTCGGCAAGGACTTCCGCAACGAGGGCCTGTCGCCCAAGCACAACCCCGAGTTCACGATGCTCGAGTGGTACGAGGCGTACGCGGACTGGGAGGTCGTCGCCGATCGCGCCGAGCGCCTGGTCGACGCCGCCGCCCGCGCGGTCGGCAACGAGGGCTTCGCCCCGCCGTGGCGGCGCGAGACGCTGGCCGGCGCGATCGAGGGCCGCACCGGCATCGACGTGCTCGCCCACCGCTCGCTCGAGGCCCTCCAGGGCGCCATGCGCGAGAAGGGGCTCGAGGTCCCGGGCGAGGACACCTGGGCCCAGCTCGTCGACTACCTGCTCTCGAAGTACGTCGAGCCCGAGCTGATCGAGCCGACGATCCTGCACGACTACCCGGTCGAGCTCTCCCCGTTCGCCAAGCGCCACCGCGAGATCGAGGGGCTCACCGAGCGCTTCGAGGCCTACGCGGGCGGCATGGAGATCGCCAACGCGTTCACCGAGCTCAACGATCCCGACGATCAGCGGGCCCGCTTCGAGGAGCAGCGTCGGCATGCTGACGCGGGCGACGAAGAGGCGCAGCCCTACGACGAGGACTACATCCGGGCGCTCGAGCACGGCATGCCGCCGACCGGCGGAATCGGCATCGGGATCGACCGTCTGGTGATGCTGCTGACCTCGCGCCGCACCATCCGGGAAGTCGTGCTCTTCCCTGCTCTCAAGTAGACCGGCCGGTCCGCCGATATGGCCGCCAGGTTTGCGCGGCCCGCTCCCCCGATTCCGTTGGTAAACTGGGGTATGGCCGGAAAGACGTACCCCGCGCATTCATCCGATTCGGCGCTCTTGCCGAATATCCGGATGAGGGCCGGGGTATTTTTGTCTCCCGCCGTTCCCGTCACAAGGCCCTCCCAACCACCCACGGACCACCAGAACGACTGAGCGCTAGGCGAGCACTAGTAGGAAGGAAGCTCCCCAAACCCATGTTCGAGCGATTCACAGAGCGAGCACGTCAGGTGGTCGTCCTCGCCCAGGAGGAGGCGCGGACGCTCAAGCACAACTACATCGGGACCGAGCACATCCTCCTCGGCCTCCTCCGTGAGGAGGAGGGTCTTGCTGCACGTGTCCTCGAGTCCCTTGACATCACCGTAGAGCGCGTCCGCGCTCAGGTGGTGCGCATCGTCGGCTCCGGCGAGGAGGTGACCTCGGGCCAGATCCCCTTCACGCCGCGCGCGAAGAAGGTGCTGGAGCTGGCGCTGCGCGAGGCGCTGTCGCTGGGCCACAACTACATCGGCACCGAGCACATCCTGCTCGGCCTCGTGCGCGAGAACGAGGGCGTCGCCGCGCGCATCCTGCTCGACTTCGACGCCGATTCCGAGAAGATCCGCAACGAGGTCATCCGCATGCTCTCCGGCCCCGGTGGGCGCCGGCAGGGCAGCTCCGGCCCCGGTGCCGGCGCGGCCGCCCCCGGCGGCGCGCAGGGCGAAGGCAAGAAGTCCTCGAAGCTGCTCGACCAGTTCGGGCGCAACCTCACCAAGCTGGCCGCCGACGGCAAGCTCGACCCTGTGGTCGGGCGCGAGACCGAGATCGAGCGGATCATGCAGATCCTCTCGCGGCGCACCAAGAACAACCCCGTGCTCGTCGGTGAGCCCGGTGTGGGCAAGACCGCCGTCGTCGAGGGCCTGGCGCAGCGGATCACCAACGGCGACGTGCCGGAGCTGCTGAAGAACAAGCAGATCTACACGCTCGACCTGGCGGCGCTGGTCGCGGGCTCGAAGTACCGCGGCGAGTTCGAGGAGCGCCTGAAGAAGGTGATGAAGGAGATCACCCAGCGCGGCGACATCATCCTGTTCATCGACGAGCTCCACAACCTCGTCGGCGCGGGTGCCGCGGAGGGCGCGATCGACGCCGCTTCGATCCTCAAGCCGGCGTTGGCCCGTGGCGAGCTGCAGACCGTGGGCGCCACGACGCTGGACGAGTACCGCAAGTACCTGGAGCGCGACTCGGCACTCGAGCGCCGCTTCCAGAAGATCACGGTGGACCAGCCGTCGCTCGAGGAGTGCGTGCAGATCCTCAAGGGCCTGCGCGACCGCTACGAGGCGCATCACAAGGTCAACATCACCGACGAGGCCCTCGAGGCCGCGGCGGAGCTGGCCGACCGCTACATCTCCGACCGGTTCCTGCCGGACAAGGCGATCGACCTCATCGACGAGGCCGCCTCGCGCATGCGCATCAAGTCGATGTCCTCCCCGCCCGTGTACCGGGAGCTCGAGGAGGAGATCGAGACGACGCGTCGCGACAAGGAGGCCGCGATCGAGAACCAGGAGTTCGAGAAGGCCGCGCACCTTCGCGATCGCGAGCGCCAGCTCACGAACAAGAAGCGCGACCTCGAGGACGCCTGGGAGTCGGGCGAGGGCGGCGAGCGGCCGTCCATCGGCGAGGAGGAGATCGCGGACATCGTCTCGATGTGGACGGGCATCCCGGTCTTCAAGCTGACCGAGGCCGAGACCCAGAAGCTGATGCGGATGGAGGACGAGCTGCACAAGCGCGTCATCGGCCAGCATCAGGCGATCGAGGTCGTCGCGAAGGCGATCCGGCGCTCGCGCGCCGGGCTGAAGGACCCGAAGCGGCCGACCGGCTCGTTCATCTTCCTGGGCCCGTCGGGCGTGGGCAAGACCGAGCTGGCGCGGACGCTGGCGGAGTTCCTCTTCGGCGACGAGGAGGCCATGGTCCGGATCGACATGTCGGAGTACATGGAGAAGCACGCCGTGTCCCGGCTCGTCGGCTCGCCTCCCGGCTACGTCGGCTACGACGAGGGCGGCCAGCTCACGGAGGCCGTGCGGCGCAAGCCGTACAGCGTCCTGCTGCTGGACGAGATCGAGAAGGCCCACCCGGACGTGTTCAACATCCTCCTGCAGATCCTGGAGGACGGTCGCCTGACCGACTCCCAGGGCCGCACGGTGGACTTCCGGCACGCGATCGTGATCATGACCTCGAACATCGGGGCGGGCGAGATCGCGCGCAACACCCCGCTCGGCTTCGCCGTGTCGGACGACGAGACAGGCATCTCGTACGACGACATGAAGGGCCGCATCATGGGCGAGCTCAAGAAGGTCTTCCGGCCTGAGTTCCTCAACCGCATCGACGACGTGATCGTCTTCCACAAGCTCACCAAGGAAGAGATCAAGACGATCGTCGAGCTGCTCCTGCGCCGCATCCGCGTCTCGCTCGCCGAGCGCGACCTGCAGCTGGAGCTGACCGAGGAGGCCGAGGACTTCCTGGTGGAGAAGGGCTGGGACCCGTCGATGGGCGCCCGCCCGCTGCGCCGGGCGATCCAGCGCTACATCGAGGACCCGCTGGCCGACTTCGTGCTCCGCGCGGAGCTCGTGCCGGGCGCGACCGTGATGGTCGAGCCGGCGCCCGAGGGCTCCGAGGACGAGGTCAGGCTCTCGATCGTCAAGCCGGCCGAGCAGCCGGCCCCGGTCGGGGTCGGCGGCCGCAAGGAAGGCGCCGACGACGCCGAGGCGGTGGACGACACGGGGGCGCTCGACACGCCGCCGGTCCCGCCGTCCGACGAGTCGTAGACGCCGAGAACCGCACTGCCCGACGGGCGCCCCACGGGGCGCCCGTCGTCGTTCTAGCCGCAGTCGGTGAGGTTGCCGATGCCGCACTTGATCTGGATGAAGACCCATACCCCGGCGAGGGTGCCGACCAGCCAGCCGTCCGCGTAGATCACGTACGCCGCGATCACGAGGCAGGCCAGGAAGATGAGCTCCATGGCCGCATTGTCGGTCGTTGTCGACCGACGGTCAACAGAGCCTAAATCAGGCTTAATGACCGGCGGTCAGCAGGCCGCCGTGGCCGCCCTCATCACCGCGGTGGCGCACGCGACTCGTGACATCTGCCGCATTGTCTTACGCCGCGTCAATAAGGTGCCGGGAATGTCCAGGATCGTCGCCCTCGCGGCGGCGGCGGCCGTCGTCGTCCTTCCGGCCCCCGCCTACGCCACCGACTTCGCCGTCACGGCGCGCAACATCATGCCCTCCGGCGAGCTGGGCGGCTTCCCCGTCCTGGCCGACGCCGACGCGCAGGCGCAGATGTACGACGCGCTCACCCCGCTCTTCAACCAGGTCACCGACGCCGACCTGCAGACGAAGTTCAAGTCGGAGGCGCTCGGGCTCGGGACCGACGGTCCGGGCACCCCGGAGAGCGTCCCGCGCGCCGGCGTGACGATCGTGCGCGACCGCTTCCACGTGCCGCACATCGTCGGCGCCACGCACGACGACGTCACGTGGGCGACGGGCTGGGTCGCCGAGGAGGACCGCGGCCTGCTGCTCGCGCTCGCGCGCTACCCGGGCCGGCTCGCCGCGCTCGACGCGCCGAACATCGACGCGTTCGGCCTCGTCGAGAAGCTCAAGACGTTCACGCCGACGAAGTCCGCCGACCGCGCGATCGAGCGGACCGCGCTGCGCAACCTGCACGGCGCCGAGGGGCGCGCGCTGCTGCACGACATCGACGTGTACGTCGCCGGCGTCAACGCCCGCCTGAAGGCCGAGAAGAGCTCGCAGAAGCCCTGGACGCGCGTCGACGTGATCGGCGCCAACGCGCTCGTCGGGCAGATCTTCGGCCAGGGCGGAGGCGACGAGGCGCGCCGCTCGGAGCTGCTGTCGGGGCTGCTGAAGCGGCTGGGCAAGAGCAAGGGCCAGAAGGCGTTCGACGACCTCTCCGAGCGCGCCGATCCCGACTCCCCGGCGACCATCTCCAAGGCGTTCCCATACGGCGCGTTCAAGTCCGACCGCGGGAACGCGGTGCTCGCCGACGGGTCGCTGAAGCTCGCGGGCGCCGCCGGCGTCGCGCACGCGGCCGGCGTGCACCAGTGGGCGAGCAACTTCCTGATGGTCTCCGGCAAGCGCTCGACGAACGGGCATCCGCTGTTCGTCGGCGGCCCGCAGATCGGCTACTACTACCCCGGCCTGACGTTCGAGGTCGACGTCCAGGGCCCCGGCTACCAGGCGCGCGGCGCGACCGTCCCCGGCTTCCCCGGCACGCTCGTGATCGGGCGCGGGCCCGACTTCGCGTGGTCGCTCACCTCCGCCGGCTCGGACCTCGTCGACACGTTCGCCGAGACGCTGTGCGGCGGCTCGCGCACCAAGTACCTCTACAAGGGCCGCTGCCGCGCGATGGGCCGCGTCGACGCCGGCACGATCAAGGGCACCGGCCGCGTCGTCTACCGCACGACGGTCCACGGCCCGGTGACCGGCTACGCGAAGTCGGGCGGCCGCACCGTCGCGCTCGCCCGCAAGCGCGCCAGCTTCGGCCAGGACGTCGAGTGGCAGACGATGTTCCGCGACCTGACGACCAACCAGGTCCACGACACCGCCTCGTTCTTCAAGTCGGCCGCGAAGTCGCCCTTCACGTTCAACATCGCCTACGTCGATGACCGCGACATCGCGATGTACTCGGCCGGCAAGCTGCCCAAGCGCGACCCGCGCGTCGATCCGCGGCTGCCCACCAAGGGCACCGGGCGGTACGAGTGGCGCGGCTTCCTCAGCCCCGCCCAGCATCCGCATCAGGTCAACCCCGCGAGCGGCGTGCTGGTCAACTGGAACAACCGCCCGGCGCCCGGCTTCGGCGCCGCCGACGACAACTGGGAGTACGGCTCCGCGCAGCGCGTCCAGCTGCTGCAGGCGGGCCTCGCGACGCGCGCGCAGCACGACCTGCCGTCCGTCGTCTCCGCGATGAACGCGGCCGCGACGCAGGATCTGCGCAACGTCGCGCTCGTCCCGACGCTCGTGAGCATCCTGAAGGCGGCGCCCGCGCCGAGCCCGCGCGACCAGGCCATGCTCGACCTGCTGATGCGCTGGCGCGAGAACGGCTCCAGCCGGCTCGACCGCGATCTCGACGGCAAGATGGACTCAGGCGCGGCCCCGGCGATCATCGACGCGCTCTACCCGGCGCTGTTCAGCGCCGCGATGGGCGGCACGCTGGACGCGGCCGACCTGAAGGCGCTGGGGACGCTGATCGGCACGCAGGCCGGCCCGAGCAGCCACTTCACCGACGGCGGCTTCTGGTATCTGGACAAGGATCTGCGCACGCTGGCCGGCGCGAAGTTCAAGCAGCCGCTGAAGCTGCGCTACTGCGGCGGCGGCGACCTCGCGGCCTGCGCCCGCGCACTATGGGGCGCGTTCGACACGGCCGGCGCCGCGCTCGAGAAGGCCGAGGGAACCGCCGACGCGGCCGCCTGGTTCGACGACGCCAACAAGGAGCGGATCGGGTACGAGCCCGGCCTGCTCAAGACCACGATCCGGTTCACCAACCGCCCGAGCGGCATCCAGCAGGTCCTCAGCTTCAGCGGACACCGTCCGCGTTGACATCACCAACATTCGTCTAGGTGACCCCGGCTAACGGACGCTTCAGTCCGGTGTACGCGTTCGTGTTGTACACGGACAGGCAGGCTGGGCGAGATGACGAATGCGGGCTGGACGAGCAGGAGCTACAAGACGGCGGCGATGACATTCGCCGCCGTGCTTGCGCTCGGACAGGCCGCCGCCTGGGCCGACGCCCCCTCGCTGGTCGGCGAGTGGAACCTCGACGAGGGCTCCGGCCAGGTCGCGCTCGATGACGGCCCGTTCGGGCTCAACGGCCTACTCGGGGCCAGTGGCGCGCCCGACGCCGCCGACCCTCCGCGGATCGCGGGAGTGACGGGCGGCGCGCTGCACTTCGACGGCACCACCTACGTGCAGCTCCCGGAATCGCCGCGCCTCGCGCTGCAGGCGATGACGGTCGAAGCCGTCGTGCGCGCCGGCGGAAGCCCGGGCGCATACCGCTACATCCTCTCGCGCGGCGGCCGCGGCTGCTTCTCAGGCTCCTACGGGCTCTATACGGCGCCGTCGGGCGGGATCGCGTTCTACGTCTTCGACGGCGCGCGCTACGTCCTCTCGGCGACCGCGCGCGTCTCCGACGTGTGGGACGGCCAATGGCACCGCGTGAGCGCCACGTTCGACGGGCGCAGCCTGCGGCTCTACGTGGACGGCCGCGCCGTCGGCGAGCCGATGGCCGCGCCGCTGGCGGTCGACTACGCGACGACGTCGGACCGCGCGTCGATCGGCGCCTACGTCGGCAGTTGCGACCTGCCCTATGCGGGCGACGTCGACCTGGTGCGGATCGTCGACGGCGCGCTCAGCCCCGGCGCGATCGCCGATGCCGCCAAGGGCAAGCCGCTCGCCGGCGACGGGAGCCCGAGCCCGTCGGCGCCGCTGCCGCCACCGCTGCTCGCGGGCGCTCCGGGAACCGTGATCCCAAGTCCGATCCAAGCCGGCAGCCGCGCCCCGGCGTGCGTCATCAAGCTCTCGCGCAAGCGCATCGGCGCGCGCCGTACGACCGTCGTGCGCGCGAGCGTCGGCGCGCGCCGGGTGACCGTGGTCGCGCGCCGCACTAGCCACGGCAAGCCGCTCGCGAAGGCGCGCTCGAACGCGGCCGGCGTCGCCCGGCTGAGGATCCGGGCGCCGCGCTCCGGCCGCGTCACGATCAGCATCGACGGGCGCCAGGCCTGCGCGCCCGCCAGCCTGCGCGTGGTCGGCCGCTAGCCGATCTCCATCACCGTTCCGTAGACGAGGCACGAGGCGGCCGGACCGCCTCGCCCGTCCTGCCGCACCACGCCGTTGACGAGCAGGTTCTTCCCGGCCGACTCGATGTGGAAGAAGAACGTGTTCGAGCCGGCGATCGTGAGCGGCGCGAGCGTCTGGTTGGGCAGCGCCGCGACGACGCCGTCGCCGGTGCCGACGCGGCGGGCGACGTTGATCGTCGCGCCCGAGGTGTTGACGAAGTTCAGCGTCGTCGTCGGGTCCTCGACGCCCGCGGCGGCGTTCTGGTCGTTGCAGGTCGCCGTCAGCGTGCCGAGCGAGCCGCCGTCGCCGATCGTCTGCGGCGCGCCGGGCGCGTTGTCGGCGACGTCGAAGGCGCGCCCGAACGTCTGCGTGTGCGGGACGCCGGCGAGGAACTTGGCGGGGATCTGGCCCTTGTCAGGCCCGGACGAGTTCGTCGCCACGAGCCGGCCGGCGGCGTGGCTGGTCGTCCCGCTGGCCGAGACGGCGCTCTTGCCGTCGACCGCCCCCGCGTTGGCGGCGTAGTTGACTGCCGCGAGCGACGTGCCGCCCAGCGACACGAACAGCGCGATGCCGGCGACTGCCATCGACGGCGACGGCCGCGAGATCTTCATGCGTGCTCCCCCTTGGAGATCGGTTGACGAGACCTCGCATACCCGCAGACGCCCGCTTAACGGCAAGAGGCCCGCCGATCGGCGGGCCTCTCACGCTTAGAGGCGGTGGTCCGGGGGTCAGTCGGGGGTCCGCCTCGCGACGCTGGAGGAGGGTGAGAGAGTTCCAGCGTCTGGAGGAGGGGATCGGTGGTCAGTCGATCCCTGTATGAGTGGGAGAGCCGGCCGAGCCAGGTTCGGCACTCCGCTGTGTCCTATCGACGTCCGTGTCGATGGCGACGGGTCGGGGGGTCTGTTCCGATCGCCGCAGAACGCATGATGCGCCGCGTGTGTTGCCGAAACCTTGGAGAAACCTTGGCGGCACGATAGGTTCCAGCGCCTGACAGTGGGTCACGGATGGGATATCCGGCTCTGCGGGCCGGTCGCCGTCGAGGTGCACGGTCAGCGCCTGGACGGAGGGCTGCCAGGGCGGCAGGGCCGCCTTCTCTTCGCATACCTTGTTCTGAACCGCAATCGGGGCTGCCCGCGCGACGAGCTGATCGACGCCCTGTGGCCGGAAGGCCCGCCCGCGGCGGCCGATTCCGCGCTCAGCGCGCTGCTCTCGAAGCTGCGCCGCGCGCTCGGCGACGGCGTCGTCACGGGGCGCGGCGAGCTGCGGCTGACGATCCCGGGCGAGGTGACGGTCGACGTCGAGGAGGCGGCCCGGGCGATCGCCGAGGCCGAGGCGGCGATCGAGGCCGGCGATCTCGCGCGCTCGATCGAGTGCTCCCGCACGGCGCTCTCGATCGACCTGCAGACGTTCCTGCCCGACTCCGAGGGCGGCTGGGCGGCCGAGGAGCGGCGCGAGCTGGAGTCGATCCGCCTGCGCGCGCTCGAGGCGCTCGCCGAGGCGGGCCTGCGCCAGGGCGGCCGCGAGCTGGGCGCCGCCGAGCAGGCCGCGCGCGCCGCGATCGCCGCGGCGCCGTTCCGCGAGTCCTCGCACCGGCTGCTGATGGAGGTCCACGAGGCGGCCGGCAACCCCGCCGAGGCGCTGCGTGCGTTCGAGGAGCTGCGCCTGCTGCTGCGCGAGGAGCTCGGCACGACGCCCGGGACGGCGGCGATGCAGGTGTTCGAGCGGGTGCTGCGGGGCGAGCCGGCACCTTCGCGCCTGGACGCCCGCCCGGCCCCCGAGCCCGTGCCCGTGCGCGAGTTCGACGCGGTCCGCTGGCCGGCGCCGCTGGCCGCCGCGGTCGACCGCCACGGGCTCGTCGGGCGCACCGTCGAGCTCGAGTACGTCGGCCGCTGCTGGCGCGAGGCGACCGAGGGCCAGCGCTCGCTCGTCCTGCTCGCCGGCGACGCCGGCATCGGCAAGACGCGCCTCGCGGCGGAGCTTGCGGCGCGCGCACATAGCGACGGCGCGATCGTGCTCTACGGGCGCTTCGACGAGGAGACGCTGACGCCGTACCAGCCGGTCGTGGAGATGCTGCGCGGGTGGTCGGGCGGCGAGCCGCTCAACGCGCTGCGCGAGCGCCTGGGGCCGCGCGCGAGCGAGCTGGGCATCCTGCTGCCGGAGTTCGGCCCGCCGCCGGCCGAGACGGTGGCGATGTCGGGCCCGGAGGCCGACGCGCAGCGCTTCCGCTTCTTCGACGCCGTCGCGGCGCTGATCGGCGAGATCGGCGCCGAGGCGCCCGTCGTGCTCGTCTTCGACGACCTGCACTGGGCCGACCGGCCGACGCTCCAGCTCCTGCGCCACCTCGTGCGCGCGCCCGCGCCCCGGCGCGTGCTGTTCGTCGGCACCTACCGCGAGAGCGAGATCTCCGAGCGCCACCTGCTGCACGAGCTGATCGGCGACCTGCGGCGCGAGGGCACGCTGCGCCGGCTCGAGCTCACCGGCCTGAACGAGGGCGAGGTCGCGCAGCTGGTCGTCGAGCTCGCCTCGACGCCGGCGACCGAGTCCTTCGTGCGCGCGCTGGCGGGGGAGACCGACGGCAACCCGTTCTTCATCGAGGAGGTCGTGCGCCACATCCGCGACACCTCCGGCGCGCTGTCGGAGGAGGTCACGCTGGAGGAGGCCGGCGTGCCGGAGGGCGTGCGCGAGGTCACCGCGCGGCGGCTGCGGCGCCTGTCCGAGCACGCGCGCGGCGTGCTGCTGGTGGCGTCGGTGATCGGGCG
This sequence comes from uncultured Solirubrobacteraceae bacterium, assembly GCA_963736505.1. GTDB lineage: Bacteria > Actinomycetota > Thermoleophilia > Solirubrobacterales > Solirubrobacteraceae > Solirubrobacter. Next base: position 262,809 of record CAVTOZ010000005.1, on the reverse strand, counting down.
CGAGTTCGACTTCGACGTGCTCGCCGCGGTCGTGACGCAGTCCGGCGACGAGCTGGTGGAGGCGCTCGAGGAGGGCGTCGAGGCGCGCGTGCTGCGCGAGGCCGGCCACGTCGGGCGCTACGCGTTCACGCACGCGCTGGTGCGGGCGACGCTCTACGACGGCATCTCGCAGCTGCGGCGGGCCCGGCTGCACGGGCGCGTCGGCGAGGTGCTCGTGAAGCTGCGCGGCGGCGACCTGGACCCGCACCTGGCGATGCTCGCGCACCACTTCGCGCAGGCGGCGCCTGTGGAACGCCCCGATCGAGCCATCGATTTCGCCTTGGCGGCCGCGCGCCGGGCGGATCGGCTGCTGGCGTGGGAGGAGGCGGCGCAGCACTACCGCGCGGCGCTGCGGGCGCGCGAGCTGGCCGGCGCGGTCGACGACCACGTGCGTGCCGAGCTCCTGCTCGCTCTGGGCGCCTCCGAGGACCGCGCCGGGATGGAGGAGGACGCGCGCTCGACGTTCCAGGCGGCGATCCGCACGGCGCGGCAGCTGGGCGACCCGGTGCTGCTGGGGCGCGGCGCCCTGGGCGTGGCGGGGCCGTGGTCGATGTTGAGCCGCTCCGACCCCGAGCGCGTGCGGCTGCTCGAGGAGGCGCTGGAGGCGCTGCCCGAGGAGGACTCGCCGCTGCGGGCGCGGCTGTTGGCGCGGATGTCGCTGGAGCTGTACTACGCGGGCGAGCCCGAGCTGCGGATGGCGCTGTCGGAGGAGGCGGTGGAGATCGCTCGCCGCATCGACGATCCGCGCACGCTGGCCTCGTGCCTGGACGCGCGCCACTACGCGCTGTGGCTGCCCGAGAACGTCGAGCAGCGACTCGAGGTCGCGGCCGAGTTGCGGCGCGTGGCGGAGACCACGGGCGATCCCGAGCTCGAGCTGCAGGGCGCGGGCTGGACGATCATCGACCTGATGGAGATGGGCGACATCCAGGGCGTCGACATCCAGATCGCGGCGGCGTCGAAGCTGGCGGAGGCGCTGCACCGGCCGATCTGGCTCTGGTGGACGTCGCTGTTCCGCGGCGCGCGCGCGCAGCTGGCGGGCGAGTTCGACGCGGCCGAGCGGCTGGCGCAGGAGACGCTGGCGATCGGCCAGCGCGGGCAGGCCGAGAACGCGCTCCACTACTACGCACAGGCGATGTTCAACATCCGCCGCGAGCAGGGCCGCCTGGCCGAGGTCGAGGGCGCCGTGCGCGGGTTCATCGAGCTGTACCCGGCGATCCCGGGCTGGCGCTGCGCCCTGGCGCTGCTCCTGATCGAGCTCGGGCGCCCGGAGGAGGCGCGGACCGAGTTCGAGCGCGTCGCCGTCGACCACTTCTCGACCGTGCCGCGCGACGCGAACTGGCTGATCGCGATCACGCTGGTGGCGGAGGTCTGCGGCGCGCTGAAGGACAGCCCGCGGGCGGCGGAGCTCTACTCGATCCTGCTCCCGTACGCGGGCCGCAACGTCGTCGTGGGCCGCAACGCGACCAACAACGGCTCCGCCTCCCGCCTGCTCGGCATCCTCGCGACCGCCCAGGGCGCCTGGGACGTCGCCGAGCACCACTTCGAGGAGGCGCAGGCGATGCACGCGCACATGGGCGCCCGCCCATGGCACGCGCGCACCCAGGTCTCCTACGCGGAGATGCTCCTCGCCCGAGGCCGAGCCGAAGACGTGGCCCGCGCCAGCGACATGCTCGCCGACGCCATCCTCGTCGCCGACGCGCTCGGCATGGTCGTGCTCGCGGAGCACGCCCGCTCGCTGGTCCCTGCACGGGTCTGAGCCCCGCGCGGTCTCCGCGCGATGCGGCGTCGCGCCGCGTCGCCCCGCGCGGTCTCCGCGATCCCGCGTCTCGCCCCCGGCGAACGGCGCATCGAGGGAGGGACTCCGGAGGGGGTGCCCTACGAAAGCGGCCTCTGAGGCCGGAAACGTAGGTCACCCCGGCGACGCCCGGTTCCGCCGGCGAACGGCGCATCGAGGGAGGGCCTCCGGAGGGGGTGACCCACGAAAGCGGCCTCTGAGGCCGTAAACGTAGGTCACCCCCTCTCGATGACACCTCGGAGGGGGTGTGTCACGTTTGTTCGCCATAGGCGAACGTTTGTGACGCACCCCCGGCGCGAATCGGACCCGCCTCCTCGATGCCCGCCGTTACGCGGCCTCGCGCGGCGACGCGCGGTGACGCGCGGTGACGCGCGGTGACGCGCGGTGACGCGCGGTGACGCGCGGCGAGGCGCGGTGACGCGCCCCCCGCGCCAATCGGACCCGCCTCCTCGATGCCCGCCGTTACGCCGCCTCGCGCCACGCCGCGCGAACGGGGGGCGAAGCCGTCCGCCGCGCGCCCTAACGTCGGCAAAGCCATGCCTCGCCCTACGACCGTGTTCGTCTGCTCCGCCTGCGGCGCCGAATCCGCGAAGTGGCGGGGCCAGTGCCCCGACTGCAACGAGTGGAACACGCTCGCCGAGGAGTCGCGTGGGCCGAAGGGCGCGTCGAAGGCGGGCAACACCCGCGCCGTGAAGCCCGTCCCGCTGCGCGACGTCGAGGCGGTCCAGTACGCGCGCCTGGCGACCGGGATCAATGAGCTCGACCGCGTGCTCGGCGGCGGCCTCGTGCCCGGCTCGCTCGTGCTGATCGGCGGCTCGCCCGGGATCGGGAAGTCGACCCTGACCTCGATGGCGCTCGGCAACCTCCAAGCGGCCGGCCGCAAGACGCTCTACGTCTCCGGCGAGGAGTCGGCCGCGCAGATCCGGCTCCGGGCCGAGCGGCTCCCGAGCGGCGCGCTGGACGTGCCCGTGCTCGCCGAGACCGACCTGGACACGGTCCTCGCCACGCTCGACCACGAGCGCCCTGAGGTCTGCGTGATCGACTCCGTCCAGACGCTCCACGCGCAGGACCTCACCGGCGCCGCGGGCTCCGTCGGCCAGGTGCGGGAGGTCGCCGACCGGATCACGCGGCTCGCGAAGCAGCGCAGCATGGCCGTCCTGCTCGTCGGGCACGTGACCAAGGAGGGCGCGCTGGCCGGCCCGCGCGTGCTCGAGCACCTGGTCGACTGCGTGCTGCAGTTCGAGGGCGAGCGGGAGCGGACCTACCGCACGCTCAGGGCGCTCAAGAACCGCTTCGGCAGCACCAACGACGTCGGCGTGTTCGAGATGCAGACCTCCGGCCTGGTCGAGGTCGCCGACGCCTCCGCGCGCTTCGTGGGCGAGGCGACACGAGCTCCCGGCAGCGTCGTGCTCGCCGCGATGGAAGGCTCGAGGCCGCTGCTCGTCGAGGTCCAGGCGCTCGTCTCCCCGTCCGAGATCGTGCCCCCGAGGCGGATCGCCAACGGGATCGACCGCAACCGGCTCGCGCTCGTGCTCGCCGTGCTCGGCCGCCACGCCGGCATCGGCGCGGGCAGCGCCGACGTCTTCGTCAACGTCGCCGGCGGCGTCCGCGTCGAGGAGCCCGGGGCGGATCTCGCCGTCGCCCTGGCCGTCGCCAGCGCGGTGAGAGGCGTGACGATGGGCGAGCACGCCCCGCTCGCCTGCTTCGGCGAGATCGGCCTCACCGGTGAGCTGCGCTCCGTCGGCCACCCCGACCGCCGCCTCGCGGAGGCCAACAAGTTCGGACTCGGACATGTGATCGCTCCCAACGAGCGGACCCCGACCCTGCGCGCGGCGGTCCGCGCGGCGCTCGGAAGCGCGCCTGCGGCGCGGGCGGCGTAGCAGGTGATCACGTTGTCGTCAAGGAGCGTTTTTGGCTCTATTGCGGGGCATTCGTAGCGTAAATAGCGGTTAAGCAACTGCTAGAATCAAGTGGTGATGCAGCCGCGATCAGGGGAAGAGCTCACGGAGCTCGAGGCGCGGCAGGAGCCCCGGTTGGTCAAGGCCTTGGAGATGGTCGCCCCCGGCACCGCGGTGCGCGAGGGGATCGACAACATCGTCCATGCGCGCACCGGCGGCCTGATCGTCATCGGCGACCCGGATGAGCTCGCATTCCTCTTCAGCGGCGGCATCCGGCTGGACATCGACTACACGCCGGCACTGGTCTACCAGCTCGCGAAGATGGACGGCGCGATCGCGCTCAACGCGAACGCGACGAAGATCGCGTGGTGCAACGTGCAGCTGATGCCGGACCCGACGATCCTCACGTCGGAGACCGGCACCCGCCACCGCACCGCGGAGCGCATCTCCAAGCAGACCGACGCGCTGGTGATCGCGATCTCCCAGCGCCGCGACGTCGTCAGCCTCTACGTCGACGGCGCCAAGTACATCCTCGAGGAGATCCCGGCGGTGCTCGCCAAGGCCAACCAGGCCCTGGCCACGCTGGATAAGTACCGCTCACGCCTGGATCAGGTCTCCACCCGCCTCACCGCGCTCGAGTTCGAGGGCGGCGTGACGCTCCACGACGTACTGACCGTACTGCAGCGCGCCGAGCTGGTGACGCGCATGGCGGTCGAGATCGAGCGCTACATCGTCGAGCTCGGCACCGAGGGCCGGCTGATCGAGATGCAGCTCGAGGAGACGATGGTCGGCGTCGCGGGCGACAAGGCCGCCCTGCTGCACGACTACCTGGCCGATCCGGTCGACGACGCCTTCGCCATGGCGCTCGACGGCATCGCGCGCCTCCCGCACCAGGACCTTCTCGACTTCGGCCGCCTGGCCGAGCTGCTGGGCTATGACCGCAAGGTCAACACCCTGGACTATCCCGTCTCACCCCGCGGCTATCGCATCCTCGGCCGCATCCCCCGGCTTCCGAAGCTGGTGGTGCAGAACATCGTGCGCGAGTTCCGCGGGTTGGACGAGATCCTGGCCGCCACCGATCCGGAGCTGGAGTCGGTCGAGGGCGTCGGAGAGATCCGGGCGAAAGACATCCGCGAGGGTCTTCGCCGCCTGCAGGAGATCAACCTCGTGGACCGCTATCTGCAGACCTGATGATCACGTCGTATCGGTCCGGCAGCCGGACCCTGATTAAGGAGGACACCGATTCCCGAGACAGCTATTGAACTCGAAGATCTCGTCATTGAGCGCGAGATCATCAACATCGACTTCGAGATCGGCGACCACGTCGTCTATCCCCACCATGGGGCCGGCCAAGTGGTCAAGAAGGAGGAGAAGGAGATCCTCGGCGAGCGCCGCGAGTATCTGACCATCAAGATCCTCCACAACGACATGACCGTCATGGTCCCGTGCCAGAACGCCGGCAAGGCCGGCCTGCGGCGCGTGATCGACGAGGAGACCGTCGCGAAGGTGCTCGGCGTGCTCGCCGACGACGTCTCCGAGATGCCGAAGAACTGGAACCGGCGCTTCAAGCACAACCGGGACAAGATCAAGACCGGCGACATCCATGAGCTCGCCGAGGTCGTCCGCAACCTCGCCGTGCGCGAGCAGGACAAGGGCCTCTCCACCGGCGAGAAGCAGATGTACACGCGCGCCAAGAAGATCCTTGCGTCCGAGATGATGTACGCGCTCGAGAAGACCGAGGAAGAGGCCGAGGCCTACCTCGACGACGTCCTCTCGCGCACGGCCGAGCAGCTGGCCGCCTCAGCTTCGTCCGCCTCCGAGTAAGCCCAAGCCCCACTGGCCCCAACGCACGAGCATCCGCCCGCTGGTGCGTCGGGGCCCGTCGCGCTCCTCGTCGCCGCGGGCAGCGGCGAGCGGCTCGGCCACAGGCGCCCCAAGGCGCTCGTGGAGGTCGCGGGGCGCACGCTGCTGGACTGGTCGCTCGCCGCGCTCCACGCGGCGGGCATCGACCAGGTCGTCATCGCGCTGCCCGAGGGCGCCGAGGCGCCAGCGGGCAGCATCGGCGTCCGCGGCGGGGCGACCCGCTCCGCCTCCGTCCGCGCGGCGCTCGCCGCCGCGCCGCCCTCGGAGGCGATCGTCGTCCACGACGCGGCACGCCCGCTCGCGCACCCGTCGCTGTTCGCGCGCGCGCTGGAGGCGCTCGCGCACGCCGACTGCGCGATCGCGGCCGCCCGCGTGACCGACACGATCAAGCAGGCCGACGACCTCACGATCACCGCCACGCTCGACCGCTCGCGCCTGTGGGCCGTGCAGACGCCGCAGGCGTTCCGGCGCGCGGCGCTCGAGCGCGCGCTCGACGTCGACGACGCGACGCTCGCGGCCGCCACCGACGACGCGTGGCTGGTCGAGCGCGCGGGCGGCAGCGTGGTCGTGGTGGAGTCCACGGATGTGAACTTCAAGATCACGACGCCGCACGACCTGCGAATCGCCGAGATGATCCTGCGAGAGCGATGCTGACCGACTACCACGTGCACCTGCGCCCCGACGACGAGGGCACGCCCCCGGAGCGCTACTTCACCGCCGCCAACGCCGAGCGCTACCGCGAGGCCGCGTCCGAGAAGGACATCGCGGAGCTCGGCGTCGCCGAGCACGTCCACCGCTTCACCGCCGCGCTGGACGTGTGGCAGCACCCGTGGTGGCGGCGCTGGGCGACCGACGACCTCGACGCCTACGTCGGCTTCGTGCGCGAGGAGACCGACCTGCGGCTCGGGATCGAGGCCGACTTCGTGTCCGGCCGCGAGGACCGGATGGCGAACCTGCTCGACTCGCACGAGTGGGACTACGTCGTCGGCTCGGTCCACTTCCTCGGCGACTTCGCCGTCGACGTCGACGACGAGACCGACGTGTGGCGGCATGAGACGTCGGCGGAGCGCGTGTGGAAGCGCTACTTCGAGACGCTCGCCCGGTCGGCGCAGACGGGGATGTACGACATCATCGCCCACCCGGACCTGGTGAAGATCTGGGGCAGCGCGCGCCCGCTCCCGGACACCGATCTGCGCCGCTATTACGAGCCGGCGATCGAGGCGATGCTCGACGCGAACGTCGCGATCGAGGTCTCCACCGCGGGCCTGCGCAAGCCGGTCGGCGAGATCTACCCGGACCGCGCGATGATCGAGATGGCGGTCGACGCCGGCGTGCCGATCGCGCTCTCCAGCGACGCGCATCTGCCCGAGCAGCTCGGGTTCGGCTACGACAAGGCCCAGGAGCTGCTGAAGGACTGCGGCGTGACCGAGATCGCCGTGTTCGAGCGCCGCGAGCGGCGGCTGGAGCCGCTCGGGTGAGAGTCGGCCTCGGCTTCGACTCGCACCGCTTCGCCGAGGGCCGCCGGCTCGTCCTCGGCGGCGTCGAGATCCCGCACACGCGCGGCCTGGCCGGCCACTCCGACGCCGACGTGCTCGCGCACGCGATCACCGACGCGATCCTCGGCGCGGCGGACATGGGCGACATCGGCCAGCACTTCCCGGACACCGACGCGCGCTTCAAGGACGCCGACTCGATCGCGCTCCTGCGCGAGGTCGTCGCGCGCGTCGCCGCCCAGGGCTGGGCGATCGAGCACGTCGACGCGACCGTCGTGATGGAGCGCCCGAAGCTCGCGCCGCACCGCGAGGCGATCGCGGCGCGGCTGCGCGAGGCCGTCGGCGCGTCGGTCTCGGTGAAGGCGACGACAGGCGAGGGGATGGGCTTCGTCGGGCGCGAGGAGGGCGTCGCCGCGCTCGCCGTCGCGACGCTGGCCGCGCGCGCCTGAGAACATCCGCCGCACGGCGGCGCTCCGCGCCGAACCTCCGTGCGGCGGCCCCGGCCCGCCGCCTCTGGGAGGCAAAGGGAGGCACGACCTCCCGGAGCGGCGTTCCATGACATCGTCGAGCCCGCCCGTCCGCGGCGGCCGCCTGGGGGCACCGCGACGCGGCGAGGAGACGACGATGACCCGCAACGCCGAATTCAAGCGGCGCGTCCGCGCCCGCATGACCCGCACCGGCGAGTCCTACGCCGCGGCCCGGGCGCAGCTGCTCGGAGGGCCGGACGAGCTGCACGTGACCAACGGCGACTCGACGGTCGCCGAGCTCTCGCGCACCGGCCTCGCGCAGCGCATCCTGCCGTGGCGCGACGCGCTGCACGAGGGCCCGGTCCTGCCGGGGCCGGACGACGTGCGCCGCCGCGCCCGCGCCGAGTTCATGGGCGTCGACGTGAGCCTGTTCGAGGAGCGCGACCGGACGCTCGACGAGCACCGCGGCACGTTCGTGCTGTGGTTCGAGGCCGACCTCTATGACCAGCTGCAGATCGCCGAGATCCTCGCGCGGCTGCGCGACACCGACCCGGACCGGATCACGCTGGTCTCCGTCGGCGAGGTGCCAGGCGTGGCGCGCTTCGGCGGCCTCGGCGAGCTCTACGCGGCCCAGCTGCGCGCCGTCGCGGCACAGGCGGCGACGGGCCTGACGGCGGACGCGATGGCGCTGGCCGTGCGCGCCTGGGACGCGCTGCGCTCGCCCGACCCGGCGGCCGTCGCGGCGATGATCGACGCGCGCTCGCCGGAGCTGCGCTTCCTCGGCGAGGCGTTCGGCCGGCTCGCCCGCGAGTACCCGTCGGCGCGCGACGGCCTGTCGCTGACCGAGCGCCGCCTGCTGGCCGCGCTGCCCGGCACGCCGGCGGAGGCGTTCCTGCGGGCGAGCGCGAAGGAGGCGCGGCCGTTCCTCGGCGACACGTTCGCGTTCCGCGCGCTCGAGCGGCTGGCGGAAGGCGGCCTCGTCGCGGGCGACGCGCGCACCGCGCTCGGCGAGCGCGTGCTGGCGGGCGAGGCGAGCCACGTCACCGACCGCTGGGTCGGCGGCGTGCGGATGCGCGAGACGGACTGGCGCTGGGACGAGGCGACCGAGCGCCTCAGGCGTTGAACGACGCGAGGTCGAGGCAGACCACGCAGTAGGGCCACGGCGGGTTCCACGGCCAGCCGGTGACGTCCTTGCCGCACAGCGCCGTGTCCGGGTCCTCCTCGGTCACGATGTGGCAGATCTCCTCGCCCTCGCACGTCGGGCCGTTATGACGGCGCGTCGGCTCGGGTGCGGTTCCCATGCTCAGGTTGTAGCGCGGGCCGCCTTGCGCTGCGCGGCGGCCGCGCGGAGCTGCTCGTGCTCGACCGTCCGCTTGAGCTGGGCGAGCGTGCGGCGGGCGTGGCCGCGGACGGTGGGGCCTGCGATCTGCTCCGACAGCCAGGACCAGATGCCGCCGCCGGCGACGCCGTACTGGAGCCGCAGCTCGACGCGCGTGCGGCCGTCGGGGAGCGGGCGCAGGCGCCAGCGGCCGTGCTGGTCGACGCCGGTGACCGACGTCCAGGCGAGGTCGCGCTCGGGCGAGAACTCGACGATCTCGATCAGCCCGCCGACCTCCGCGGACCCGACGCGCAGGAGCATGCGGTAGCGCGCGCCGAGGCCGGTGCGCAGCGCGCCGTCGACCTCCCAGCGCGTGACGCCGGCGAAGAAATGCAGCACCCGGGCGGGGTCGGAGACCTGCTCCCACACGAGCGCGGGCGGCGCGGCGACGTCGCAGTGCTCGGCGATCCTCATCCCAGCACCGGGAAGCGGCGCTCGGCGCTGAGCGCGTCGAGCGTCTCCTGCATCAGCCGTACGACGTGCTCGTAGACCTCGTCGACATCGGGCTCTGGCCCGAACTCCTCGCGCAGGTGGATCGGCGGCAGCGCCTCGACGGTGATCTTCGCCGGCAGCGGGATATGGCCGAGCATGTCACCGACGTTGATGCCCCACGGCAGCGCGAGCGAGATCGGCAGCACCTTCAGCCGCAGCAGGCGGTCCAGCCCGAGCGCCTTGGCGAGGTGCTCGCCGCGCGAGAGGAACAGCGCCGTCTCCTGCCCGCCGATGCCGACGACCGGCACGAGCGGGACGTCCTGGTCGATCGCGAGCCGGATGAAGCCCTTGCGGCCGCCGAAGTCGATCCGGTTGCGGTGCCAGCTGGGGCGGTGGACCTCGTAGTCGCCGCCCGGGTACACGAGCACGGCGGCGCCCGCCTCGAGCGCGCGGCGCGCGTTCTCGTGCGACGCCGCGACCGTGCCGTACTTGCGCAGGAACGAGAGCCCGGGGTAGGAGAGCACGAGGTTGTGCGCGAGCTGGTGGAACGCGCGCTCGACCCCGAAATAGGTCGAGAACGCGAGCGTGAAGACGAGCGTGTCGGGCGTGAGGTTGCCGCCCGAGTGGTTGCCGACGAGCAGGACCGGGCCGGTCTCGGGCACGTTCCCGAGGCCGCGCACCTCGCCGCGATACCACAGCGAGGACGCGAGCCACAGGCGCGGCAGCGTCTCGCGGATGTAGTCCGGGTCGCGCTCGTCGAGGTCGGCCGGCGGGACGCGGCCGGCGATCGCGCGCGGGAGGGCGGTGACCGCGGAGGCGCCGGCCGCCAGCAGGCCGCGGGCGGTGCCGAGCACGCCGGAGGCGGCGTCGGCGCCCGGCGACGGCTCGGAGTCCGGCGCCGCGGCGCCCGCGAGCACCCGTCTCGCCTCGGCCGCGTGGCCGTGCCCGTTCTGTGCCGTCGCGCTCATGCGACCTCGCCTACCCGCCCTACGCCGCCTTCAGCCGCGCGCGTGAGCCGCCGAGCGCGTCGACGCGGGCGAAGAAGCGCGAGAGCAGGCCGTTCGTGCGCTCCGGCCGCTCGACCTGCGGGACGTGGCCGGTGCCCTGGAGCACGACCTGCTCGGCGCTCGGCAGCGCGCGCTCGACGTGGTGGCGGAAGCGCTCCGGGATCAGCCGGTCGTGCGAGGACCATACGAACAGCGCGGGCGGCTCGAGGTCCGCCAGGCGCTCGTAGAACCCGCCGCGCCCGTACGCGCGCTCCAGGTAGATCGCGCGGGCGCTGGCCAGGAAGGCCAGCCGCGCGCCCGCCGAGCGGTAGATCCGCTCGAACTCGTCGACCACGACGTCGGCGACGCTCGGGTCGACCTGGTCGCGATCGGCGAACAGGGCCCAGAACTGGCGCTCGATCCGCCCACGCCCGAGCGAGTGCGGGAGCATCCCCAGCTCCGGGCGGGCGAGCTTGACGATCCAATGCCAGTCGCGCTTGACGAAGGCGACGGCGGGACACAGCAGCCCCAGGCCGCCGACGCGATCCGGCCGCATCAGGCCGACCTCGATCGCCACGCGGCCGCCCATCGAGTTGCCGACGATGTGCGCGTTGGCGATCCCCAGCGCGTCCATCGCCCCGAGCACGGCCCGCGCGGCGTACGGGGCGCCGTAGGGCGCCGTGGACGGCTTGCTGGAGTTGCCGAAGCCCGGCAGGTCGAGCGCGTGCACGCGGTAGTCGCGGCTGAGCGCCGCGGCGGTCTCGAAGAACGAGGCCTTCGCGCTCCCCAGCCCGTGCAGGAGCAGGACGTCGGGCCCTTCGCCCATCGTCAGCGTCGAGAGCCGCAGACGGCCGACCGGCACGTCGTGGATCCGCAGCAGCGGCGGGCGGCCGTTGGGGAGCCGGAACAGGCCCTCGAAGCCGACCGCGAGGTCGAGGTCGCCGCGCGCGTACAGGCGGCGCTGGGAGAACGCCTCCACGCCGGACAGGCGGCCCTCGCGCAGGTCCAGCCAGGTCTGCGCGTCGGTCCCGATCACGACGTCGGGCTCACGCCGGGTCGCGCCCGCGCGCACGCGCGCGCCGTGTGCGGTGCAGCGCACCTCCCAGGCACGGCCGATGTCTCCGAGCCGGATGCAGTACGTGGCGTCGAACCCGGGCGCCGCGCCGAGGTAGCGCGACGGCAGCGAGCGGAACGCCTCCGCAGCCCGGCCCCGCAGGTCGTCCATCCATGCACCGTACCCAGGAACGCGGCGGCTAGGCTCCGTGCGTGCGCGAAGTCACGCTCTACGACACGCGAACGCGCCAGGTGGCGCCGTTCGCCCCCCGCGATCCCAGCAATGTGGGGATCTACGCCTGCGGCCCCACGGTCTACTCACGGGTCCATGTCGGCAACGCGCGCCCGTTCGTCGTCTTCAGCCAGCTCAAGCGGTTCCTCGAGCACGAGGGCTACGGAGTGAAGTTCGTGGCGAACGTCACGGACATCAACGACAAGATCTACACGGCCGCGGAGGCCGCCGGGCGCCCCTCGGCGGAGCTGGCGGACGAGATGGCCCGCCACTACATCGCCGACACCGACCGGCTCGGCCTCGGCCGCCCGGACGCCGAGCCGTACGCGTCCGAGTTCATGGGCCCGATCGTCGCGCTGATCTCGGCGCTGGTCGACTCCGGCCACGCCTACGCGCGCGACGGCGACGTCTACTTCCGCGTGCGCACGCTGCCGTCCTACGGCGAGCTGTCGCGGCGCGACATCGACCAGATGGACCAGGGCGAGGGCGTCGAGGGCGCCGACCTGAAGGAGGACCCGCTCGACTTCGCGCTGTGGAAGGCGCACAAGCCGGGTGAGGACACGCTCTGGCACTCGCCCTGGGGCGACGGCCGGCCGGGCTGGCACATCGAGTGCTCGGCGATGGCCGAGCAGCTGCTCGGGCTGGAGTTCGACATCCACGGCGGCGGTATCGACCTCGCGTTCCCGCATCACGAGAACGAGGTGGCGCAGACGCTCGCCGCCCGCGGGCGGCCGCTCGCGCGGATCTGGATGCACAACGGGATGCTGCAGCTGCCGGGCGGCGACAAGATGGCGAAGTCGGTCGGCAACATCCGCGGGCTCGCCGACGTGCTCGACGAGGTCGACGGCGAGGTGCTCGTCCTGTACTTCAGCGGCGCGCACTACCGGCAGCCGATCGTGTTCTCCGACGAGCGGCTGGACGAGGCGAAGCGGTCCGCCGAGCGGATCCGCGACGCGGGCCGCCGCCTGCTGGCCGGCCCCTCGCCAGAGTTCCTGGCGCCGCACCGCGAGGCGTTCTTCGCCGCCCTCGCGAACGATTTCAACACGCCCGACGCCCTGGCCGCGCTGTTCGGCTGGGTGCGCGAGGCGAACCGTTCTGAGGAGGCCGTCGGGAATGCAGACCTGGTCGAGATGCTGAGCGTGCTGGGGATCGAGGCGCTGCTGGCGCGCGCGGACGACGCGCCGCCCGAGGTCGTCGCGCTCGCCGACCGCCGCACCGCCGCTCGCGACGCGCGCGACTGGGCCGAGGCCGACCGCCTGCGCGACCAGCTGCACGAGCTCGGCTGGGAAGTCCGCGACGGCCCCGACGGGCCCGAGCTGGTGCGGATATGAGCCCCGGGCGCCCGTCCCGGGGTGGCCGGGGCAAGCCCTCCGGCGGCCCGGGGAAGAAGCCGTCGGCGGCGCGCAAGCCGGCCGGCGGTCGCGGAGGCAAACCGGCCGGCGGTCGCGGGAGCCGGGACGACGATTTCGGCGCGCGCGGCACCGCGTCCCGCGGGCGCGGCCCGTCGGAGTCTCGCGGCGCCCCGGCGGGCCGCGGCAAGCCGGCGGGCGGCCGTGGCAAGCCTCCCGTCACGCGTGGCAAGCCTCCGGTGCGGCGGGCGCCTTCTCCCGCGCCTCCGGTCGCCGCGGCGGCCGAGCCGGAGTTCCACGCGTCCTCGCGCGTCGTCTACGGCCGCAACCCGGTCCATGAGGCGCTGCGCGGCATGCGGCGCGTGCACCGGATCTGGGCGACGCAGGCGGCCGCCCAGGAGGACTGGGGCGACGTCCGCCTGTCGGTCGTGTCCGCCGAGGAGATCCAGGAGCGCTGCGGCTCCGACGCCCACCAGGGCGTCTGCGCGCTCGTGGACCCGTACCCGTACGCCGATGCGGCGGAGCTGCTGGCCAGGCCGGACGCGCTGCTCGTCGCGCTCGACGAGGTCACCGACCCGCAGAACCTCGGTGCCATCGCCCGCACCGCGGAGGCGGCCGGCGTGACCGGGATCGTGATCCCGGAGCGCCGCTCGGCCGAGGTCACCGCCGCCGTCGCGAAGGCGAGCGCCGGCGCCGTCGAGCACCTGCCGATCGCCCAGGTCCGCAACCTCGCCGACTTCCTCGCCGGCGCCAAGGAGACCGGCGCCTGGGTCTACGGCGCCGCCGCCGGGGCGAAGACGCCGTACACCAAGCCCGACTACCGCGGGACGGTCGTGCTTGTGCTCGGCGCGGAGGGCAAAGGCCTCCGCCCGCGCGTCGCCTCGATGTGCGACGACCTGGTCGCGCTGCCCCTCCGCGGGCGCATCGGCTCGCTCAACGTGAGCGCGACCGCGGCGGTGCTGCTGTACGAGATGTTGCAGCAGCGGCTTGACGCCTCGACATAAGCGTGCCACTCTAGGTCGCATCAAGGTGAGCTTGAGGGTGAGCGATGTGCATCCTCGAGCTTGGTCAATAGCGGCGCCGGGGGAGGTGTGCGCCACGACGAGCCAGGGCCCAAAAGGCCCTGGAAAGGACGTACGTTCGTGGCTAGATTGTCTCCCACTAAGGCTCAAGCTCAACTTCAGCTTGATGATGGTTATCTCCTCGCTCTAGCGAAACAGGGGAGCCCAGATGCGTACGACCGCCTCGTACGCCGTTATGCCTCCTTCGTGCGCTTGAAGGCGTCCTCGTACTTCCTCGTCGGCGGCGATTCCGAGGACCTGATCCAGGAAGGGCTGGTCGGCCTCTACAAGGCGATCCGCGACTTCCGGACCGACCGCGAGTCCTCGTTCCGCAACTTCGCCGAGCTGTGCATCACGCGCCAGATCATCACGGCCGTGAAGACCGCGACGCGCAACAAGCACACGCCGCTGAACGGCTACGTGTCCTTCTCGGCGACCCCGGCCGGCAGCTCGGACTCCGAGCCGACGCTCGACGAGATGCTCCCCGGCTCGACCGTCCATGACCCGGTCAACCAGGTCATCTCCTCCGAGGAGCTGCGCTCGCTCGTCGACTGCCTCTCGACCGTGCTCTCGGAGCTCGAGTCGCGCGTCCTCTCGCTCTACCTCGACGGCTACTCCTACACCACGATCGGCGAGCGGCTCGGCTGCGATTGCAAGACCGTGGACAATGCGCTGCAGCGCGTCAAGCGCAAGGTCGGCGCGCATCTCGCATCGCGCGCCGTCCCGGCCTGAATCGCTCATCTCCCTCTAACCTCAAGCCCGTGCCCACCTGGTTGATCATCGTCATCATCGTGCTCCTGCTGCTGATCGCGGGAGGCGTCTACGCGCGCAGCCGCCAGCTCAAGCGCACGCGCCCCGCGTTCGAGCGTTCGCTCGCGCAGGTCGAGCGCGACCTCGTCGCTGCTGCCGCCGCCGACCGCGGCTGGGACCGCGAGCACCTCGAGTCCGCCGCCCGCCGGATCGGCGCCGCCCAGCTCGGCGCCGAGCCCGAGGAGCTGACGCTCGTCGAGGTGGTCGACCGCCCCGGCACCGACGAGGACGAGGCGGTCTTCAACGTGCTCGCCGGCGGCACTCGCCACCGGCTCGTGCTCGGCCGTCGCGACGGCGAATGGGTTCCCTCTACGCGACCGTGAAGCGCTGAACCAGGCGGTCGAGCCGCTCGGCCGTCTGTGCGAGCTCGCCGGCGCTGGCCGCGATCTCCTCGGCCGACGCGCTCGTCTCCTCGGTCGAGGCCGAGATCTCCTGCGTCGAGGCGGTCGAGTTCTCCGCCACGCGTGCGACCTCGCGGATGCCGTCCTCGGCGCGCGTCGACTCGGCTGAGATCTGCTGCAGCGCGGCCGCGATCTCGGCCACCTTCGCGCTGACGTCCTCGACCGCGTCACCGATCCGCTCGAACGCGTCGCGCGTCTGCTCGACCGTCGCGACGCCGTCGGCGGTGCGCCGGGCGCCCTCGCCGACCACGCCGACGACGCCGGCGGTCTGGCTCTGCATCTCGCCGATCAGCGTCGTGATCTCGCTCGCGGCGGTCTGCGACTCCTCGGCGAGCTGGCGGACCTCCTCGGCCACGACGGCGAAGCCGCGTCCCTGCTCACCCGCACGGGCGGCCTCGATCGCGGCGTTCAGCGCGAGCAGGTTGGTCTGCTCGGCGATGCCGGTGATCGTGGTCACGATCCCGCCGATGCGCTCGGACTTGGCCGAAAGCTCCTCGATCTCCTCGCCGATCCGGCTGGAGGCGTCGGCGACGTGGCGGATCGCGTCGGTCGCGTTCTGCGCGGCGGTGACGCCCTCGCGGGCGACCTCGCGGGCCTGGTCGGCGGCGCGCGTCATGTCCTGGGCCGCGATCGCGGACTCGCCCGCGGCGCGGGTCGCCTCCCGCACCGCGGTGCGGGTCTCCTCGATCATGCGCGACTGGCGGTCCGCGCCGAGCGCGACCTCGCCGATCGCGGTCGCGATCTCGGTGACGGCGTTGCCGGCCTCGTCGGACGTCGAGGCCATCTCCTGCGAGGCGGCGCTGACCGTGCCGGCGTCGCGCGAGACGTCGCCGATCACCTCCGAGAGCTGAATGCGCATCGTGTCGTAGCTGGCGATCGAGTCCTGCGCCTTGGCGAGCATCTCGTTGAAGGTCTGCGACAGCTGGCCGAGCTCGTCGCGGCTGGTGACCTCGATCGGCTCGGTCTCGGACACCGTGCGCTGCGTCAGGTCGCCGCCGGCGACGGACTCCAGCACGCGCGAGAGACCCGCGAGGCAGCGCTCGTTGAGGCTCTTCAGGCGGTTCGCGATGGCCGCCACTGGGCGGGTGACCGAGCGCGTCACGACGACCGCGACGCCGATCGCGAAGAGGATGGCGAGCAGCGCGGCGAGCACGATGTCGCGCTTGCCGGAGGCGGCGCTCTCGGTCCCGGCGTGCGCCTGCGCGACCGCGTCGAGCGTGACGGCGTGGGTCAGCGCGCGCGCCTCGGCGTCGATCTGCGCCGATAGCGGCAGCACGCGCTGCACGTAGACGTCGCGCGAGCCGCTGCGGTCGTCGGCCCCCGCGACCGTCTCGGCGCGCGAGCGGCGCAGCGCCTGCACATAGGCCTTGGCGAAGCGCGCCTCGGTGGTGTCGAACCGGCGCAGCTCGTCGCGCGAGCCGGCGCCGATCAGCGCGTCGAGCGAGCGGATGTCGGCGTTGTTGCGGGCGCTCACGGGCGCGATGCGGGCGGCGAGCGCGTCCTGCGCGGCGAGCTCGCCGTCGTGGACGTAGAGGTGCTGGGCGACGAGGTGGGCCGTGACCGCGCTGCGGTCGGCGAGCGAAGCGGCGACGGTGAGGGCGCGGACGTCGTTGTCGGCGAGGTCCTGCGTGTCGGTGCCGAGGGCGTCCATGTCGTGGAAGCCGATCGCGCCCACGAGGACGAGCGCGGCGATCAGGGCGCCGAAGGAGAGGCCGAGTCGGATGCCGAGTTTGAGGTTGCGGAAGGTCTGCACCTCCACGTCATCGGCACGAAAAGGCGAGAGCCCACTAACGAGACCTAAGAACGCCTACGCGGCGCGTTTGCGCTCGGCGCGCGGCCGCCGGTGCTCGACGGCCTCGACGGTCTGCAGCACCTGCTCCGCCGTGTCGGCGAGCACGAGCGACTCGACGTCGGCGCGCTTGACGTTGCCGTCGGCCTCGACGGTCGAGTGCAGCCACTCCACCAGCCCGGTCCAGTAGTCGCTGCCGGCCAGCACGATCGGGAAGTGGCGGATCTTCTGCGTCTGGCGCAGCGTGGCCGCCTCGAACAGCTCGTCCAGCGTCCCGAAGCCGCCCGGATAGACGACGAACCCGCTCGCGTAGCGGACGAACATGACCTTGCGCGCGAAGAAGTAGTGGAACGTCATCGCGGTGTCCACGTACGGGTTCAGCGACTGCTCGTGCGGCAGCTCGATGCCCAGCCCGATCGACGGCGCGCCCGCTTCGCGCGCGCCGCGGTTGGCCGCCTCCATGATCCCAGGGCCGCCGCCGGTGATGATCGCGTAGCCCTCCTCGCCGAGCCGCCGCGCGAGCGCCTGCGCGGCGGCGTAGCGAGGATGCTCGCGCGGCGTGCGCGCCGAGCCGAAGATCGACACCGCCTTGCCGATGTGGGAGAGCTGCGCGAACCCGGCGCGCAGCTCGTCCTGGACGCGCAGCAGGCGCTGCGCGTCCGTCAGCTCGCTGAGGATCGCGTAGCTCTCGGCCTCGAGCAGCTCTTCGTCGAGCGAGGTGGGGTGGCGCGGTTCAGGCAACCTCCCAAGAGTAGGCGCGCTCAGCGCGCATCCGCCCCCGCATGGCGCAGGTCGGGCAGCGCGCGCGGGCGCACCCGCTGCCATGCGAAGGCGCCCGCGAGCAGCAGCAGGCCCATGCCGACGAGCGAGCCGACGCGCGCCATCGAGTCCAGCGACGCGAGGTCGTAGACGAACACCTTGCCCGCCGTCAGCGCCAGCAGCGCCAGCGCGCCCTGGCGCAGGGCCGCGCGGTCGGCGACGAGGCCGGCGACGAGCGCGGCGACGCCGGCGGACGCCCACAGCACGCTCAGCGCGGTCTGGGAGGCGTCGCCGGCGTAGGTCACCAGCTCGGTCGAGGCGAGGTAGAGCGCGGCGACCGCGGCGGCGGCCTGCAGCGCGCCGGCGACGCGCGTCTCGGCGAACGGGGCGCGCGAGGCGGCCGCGAGGCCGGCGGCGACGGCGAGCAGCCCGCCGAGCGCGGCGAGCGGGTGGCCGAGCCCGTGCAGCAGCGCGGCGGGAGGCGCCAGCGCGACCAGCGCGTGCGCGAGCGCGAGCCCGGCGAACGCCGCGGCGCCGTAGGAGGCGACCTGGTCGTGCTCGCGCCGCGCGATCGCGGCGAGCGCGACCGCCTGGACCGCGAGCGCCGCCGTCAGCGCGACGCCGTCGAGCGTCAGCGCCGTGGCGTAGGCGAGCGCGGCGAGCGCCAGCGCGTCGAGCGCGATCCGGAAGCGGCCGGCGAGGCGGCCCGAGATGGCCGCGCCGGCGCCGACGGCGGCGACGGCGAGGATCGCGCCGATGTCCGGCCCCGCACCCACCGTGGTGGCCGGCGCGTCGAGCACGAGCGCGTGCATCAGCGCGGAGAGCAGGTGCCCGCCGAGCCCGGCCATCGCGAACGCGCGGTCGCTGTCGGTCTTCGCCCGGCGCAGCAGCGCGCCGAAGCCGACGGCGCCGGCGGTCCAGCCGAGCACGAGCGGCAGGCCGCTCGCGAGCGACGCGAACGCGACGTCGGCGAGGATCACGCCGAGGCCGAGCGCGACCAGCGACAGCTCGCGCGAGACGCGCGGCATGCGCGTGCCGGCCAGCCCGATCGCGAGGTGCGCGCCGGCCACGGCCGCCAGCCACAGCGCGGCGGGGTG
Organism: uncultured Solirubrobacteraceae bacterium; assembly: GCA_963736505.1. GTDB lineage: Bacteria > Actinomycetota > Thermoleophilia > Solirubrobacterales > Solirubrobacteraceae > Solirubrobacter. Next base: position 243,907 of record CAVTOZ010000005.1, on the reverse strand, counting down.
CAGGAGCTGGGCGCCGACGCCGTCGATCAGGATCGCGTCGAGCGCGAGCAGGACGACGGCGGCGATGCGGACGGTGCTCTGGCGCCGGCGCAGCGCGAAGCCGACCGCGGCCGCGGTCGTGAGCGCGCCGAAGACGACGAGCGTGAGCGCGACGACCGGGCCCGACGGCGTGTCCGCCGTGAACCACCACAGCCACTGCAGCGTCACGACCGTGAAGGCGGTGAACGCGAGCGCGGTCCAGCGCTGCCACGTGAGCACGGCGACGGTCGCGCCGTAGGCGACGGCGAGGAAGACGATGCCGTCGCCGCGGCCGATGTCGCCGAGCACGGCGGGCGCGAGCAGCGCGCCGAGCAGGCCGAGCCAGCCCATCACCTGCGCGTTCCAGCGCACCGCGAGCGCGGTGGCGGCGGCGCCGACTGCGAGCGCGCCGAGGAGAGCGAGCGGGACGGGGATGAGGTCGTAGACCTGGCCGGCGACGACGAGCGTGCCGAACAGCCCGGCGACGCCGGCGGCGGCGCGCGGCGAGCGTGGCGTCGTTGCGCACGCGCTTCTCGCGCGCCCGGGCGCCGAGTATCAGCAGGGCGGCGGAGAGCGCTACCGCCAGCGCGGTCCGCGCGCCCTCGCCGATCCAGCCGCGCGAGACGGCGACGGTCAGCAGGAACGCCAGGCCGGCGACGACGGCGACGCCGCCGAGCCAGGCCAGCACGCGGCCGCCGAGGAAGTCCTCGAGGTCGATCGGATCGCGCTTCGGCCGCCGTGGCAGGGGCGTGGGGACGGGAACGGGCGGCGCGACCGAGACGACCAGCGGCGCTTCGGGCACTCCCTCCAACCGTGCCAGCCGTGCTTCCAGTGCCTGCGTGCGCTCCTCGAGGGCATCGATCCGGTCCGTGACCATCGTCCTCTCCTTGTCCTTGTTGACCATCGGTCGGCAAGGTAGCGCGATATCGACCGGCGGTCAACAGTCAATTGACCGTCGGTCAGTTAGGGTGTGTTGCGATGACCGGCCCCGCCTACACCCGCCTGGACGTCGACGAGCGCCGGCGCCGCCTGCTGGAGCTCGGCGCGGACCTGTTCACGCGCTTCGCCTACGACGAGCTGTCGATGTCCCGGATCGCCAAGGAGGCGGGGATCTCGAAGGCGCTGCTGTACCACTACTTCCCCTCCAAGGAGGCGTACTTCGTCGCCACGCTGGAGACGGCGGCCGCCGAGCTCGAGGCGCGCACGCGGCCGGACGAGTCGCTGGAGCCGATGGAGCAGCTGGCGGGCTCGCTCGACGCCTACCTCGGCTGGGTCGAGGAGTACACCGAGAGCTACGCGAAGATGATCCGCTCAGCCGGCACGGTGCCCGAGGTCCGGGCGATGCTCGAGCGCGTGCGCGGCGAGACGGCGCAGCGGATCATCGACGGCGTCCGCGGCGACAAGCCCGCGACGCCCGTGCTGCGGACGGCCGTGAACGCGTGGCTGTGGTTCATGGACGGCGCGATCCTCGACTGGGTCGAGCACCGCGACATCGATCGTCAGACGCTGCACGGCCTGCTGCTCGGCACCCTGCTTGGCGCCGTGCTGACGGCCGGCGAGGCCGGCCTCTAGGCGGACTTGACCTTCAAGAGGTCGACGACGAAGACGAGCGTCGCGTTCGCCGGGATCGTCGGCGGCTGGCCCTGCGCGCCGTAGGCGTCGGCGGGCGGGATCACGAGCATGCGGCGGCCGCCGACCTTCATCCCCACGATCCCCTTGTCCCAGCCGGGGATGACCTGGCCCTTGCCGAGGGCGAAGGCGAACGGCTGCTTGCCCCACGAGGCGTCGAACACGCTGTTGTTGAAGTAGAGCGCGCCGACGTACTGGACCGTCACGTTGTCGCCCGACTTCGCGGTCTTGCCCTTGCCGACCTTGAGGTCCTTGCTCACCAGGTCCGACGGCGGCGTCGGGTTGTCGGGCGTGACCTTGATCGTCGGCTTCTCGCCGAGCTTGCCCGTGACCGTTACGGTCCCCTCCGGCGGATCGGTGGCCGCCGCCGCCGGCGTGGCCGCGGTCTCGTCTTTGGAGCTGCTGCCGCCGCAGGCCGCAAGGGCCAGCGAGACGGCGAGCACGGGCAGGATCAGGAGTCGGTTCCGCAGCATCGCGGCGGCAAGGGTAGTAGGTGATTCAGCGATCGGTCCCGAAGATGCGGTCGCCCGCATCGCCCAGCCCCGGCCGGATGTAGCCGGTCTCGTCGAGCTGGCGGTCGATCGCCGCGGCCGTGATGTGGACGTCGGGGTGCTCGCTGCGCAGCGCCTCGATCCCCTCGGGCGCAGCGACGAGGCAGACGAAGTGGATCCGGCGCGCGCCGGCGCGCTTGAGCCGCGCGATCGCCTGCTTGCCGCTGCCGCCGGTGGCGAGCATCGGGTCGACGACGAACACCTCTGCGTCCTCGACCCCGGTGGGGATGTTCTCGTAGTAGCCGACGGGGCGCAGCGCCTCCTCGTCGCGGTACATGCCGAGGTGCCCGACGCGCGCGTCCGGCACGAGCCGCAGGAACCCGTCGACCAGGCCGAGCCCGGCGCGCAGGATCGCGACGACGAACACCTCGTCGGCGAGCCGGATGCCCGGCGCCGGCTCGAGCGGGGTCTGCACCTCGATCTCCGCGCCGCGCAGCGAGCGCATCGACTCGTAGCCGAGGATCAGCGCCGCGTCCGTCATCGTCTCGCGGAACACGCGGTGCGGCGTGTCCTTGTCGCGCAGGATGGACAGCAGGCGTCCGAGCAGGACGTGGTCGACGACCGTCACTCCCTCCATCGCGTGCAAGTTACTGCTCGTTGCGGCAGCGCGCGGAGGGCCCGGCGCGGTCTCCGCCTGCGAGTTCTCGCCGCCGGCGAACGGCGGGCATCGAGGGGGCGGGTCAGATTGCCTCGAGGTTCGCATGGCGGCTAACTCGCGGTATGCGCGAGTTAGCGGCCACACCGAGATCCGGTGTGGCGGCCAATGGTCGAATAGCGACCACTAGCCGCCACACCGGTCTTCGGTGCATCGCCAAACCGACCCGCCCTCCCTCGATGTTGCCGTTGACGCGGCCTCGCGCGGCGACGCGCGGCAACGCGCGGCGGGACCGCCCCGCGCGGCGCCATCCACTAACGTCGCTGCCATGCCCGCGCCCCGCCGCAACGTGGAGCTCAAGGCGACCGATCCGGATCCCGCGCGCTCGCTGGCCGTGTGCAGGGGGCTGGGGGCCGACGACCGCGGCGTGCTGCGCCAGCGCGACACGTACTTCCGCGTCCCCTCCGGCCGGCTCAAGCTGCGTGAGGAGGAACCCGGCGGCGCTTCGCTCGTCCAGTACGACCGCGTCGACGCCGCCGAGGCGCGCGAGAGCCGCTACCGGCTCGTCCCGATCTCCGACCCGATCGTCACGCGCGCGGCGCTGGAGGCCGCGCTCGGCACCCTGGCGGTCGTCGAGAAGGAGCGCCACCTGCTGCTGTGGGAGGGCGTCCGGATCCACCTCGACGACGTCGCCGGCCTCGGCAGCTTCATCGAGCTCGAGGGCGTCGCCGACGACGGCTCGAACCTGCTCGGCGAGCTCGAGCGGGTGACGCAGCTGACCGAGGCGCTGGAGATCGCGCCCGAGCGGATCCTGCGCACGTCCTACTCCGACCAGGTGCTCGGGTTCGACGCGCTGATCGACGCCGCGCGGGCGGTGATGGAGCGGGCGCACGCGCCGTACTCCGGCTTCGCGGTCGGCGCCGCGCTGCGCGCCGAGGACGGCTCGATCCACGCGGGCGCCAACGTCGAGAACGCGGCCTACCCGCAGGGGCAGTGCGCGGAGGCGTCGGCGATCGGCGCGCTCGTCGCCGCGGGCCGCAAGCGCGTGACCGAGGTCGCGGTGATCGCGGGCGGCGACCAGGTCTGCGTGCCGTGCGGCGGCTGCCGCCAGCGGCTGCGCGAGTTCATGGACCTCAACGGGATCGTGCATCTGTGTTCGACCGCGGGCGCGCACGAAGAGGTCACGCTGAAGATGCTCCTGCCGCGCTCGTTCGGCCCGGAGTACCTGCCGGGATGAGCGCCGCGGAGGTGCTGGCCGACCGCGGCGCGGCGCCGCGGCTCGGGATCGTGCTCGGCTCGGGGCTCGGCGGGCTCGTCGACGCGCTCGAGGACGTGCTGGCGGTCGACTACCGCGAGCTGCCGGGCTTCCCGGAGATCGGCGTCGCCGGCCACGGCGGCCAGGTCGTGCTGGGCCGCCTGAGCGGGCTCCCGGTCGCGTGCCTGGCGGGACGCAAGCACACCTACGAGGGCGATCCGGCGGCGATGCGCGTGCCCGTGCGGACGCTGCGCGAGCTCGGCGCCGAGGCGCTGCTGGTCACCAACGCGGCCGGCTCGCTGCGCGCCGACGTCGGGCCGGGGCGGCTGATGCTGATCGCCGATCACATCAACATGCTCGGCTCCAACCCGCTCACGGGGCCCAACGACGACGCCGTCGGGCCGCGCTTCCCGTCGCTGCGCGACGCCTATGACCCGGAGCTGCGCGACCTGCTGCGCCGTGCCGCGGGCGAACTGGAGATCGACCTCGCCGAGGGCGTCTACCTCGCGACCGCCGGCCCGACCTTCGAGACGCCGGCCGAGATCCGCGCGTTCCGCGTGCTCGGCGCCGACGCCGTCGGCATGTCGACCGTGCCCGAGGTGATCCTCGCGCGCCACGCGGGGCTGCGCGTGGCGGGCGTGTCGGCGATCACGAACCTGGCCGAGGGCATGGGCGGCGAGGAGCTCTCGCACGAGCAGACGCTGCGCAACGCCGATGTCGCGGCGCGCGACCTGGTCCGGCTGGTCGAGCGATTCGCCGGGGCGTTCCCGGGTACTGGCGGTCGGTGATGCTGCCCGCCGAAGTCATCCGCCGCAAGCGCGACGGCGCCACACTGACCGCCGACGAGATCGGCTTCCTCGTCACCGGGATCGCCGACGGCGGCCTCTCCGACGCCCAGGTCGGGGCGCTGGCGATGGCCATGTTCCTGCGCGGGCTGGAGGGCGACGAGCGCGTCGCGCTGACCACCGCGATGCGTGACTCCGGCAGCGTGATCCAGTGGGACCTCGACCGCCCGATCGTCGACAAGCACTCGACGGGCGGCGTGGGGGACAAGGTGTCGCTCGTGCTCGCGCCGGTGCTCGCCGCGTGCGGCGCGGCGGTGCCGATGATCTCCGGCCGCGGCCTCGGGCACACGGGCGGGACGCTGGACAAGCTCGACTCGATCCCGGGCTACGTGTCGACGCCGTCGACCGAGGTGCTGCGGCGCGTCGTGCGCGACGCGGGCTGCGCGATCGTCGGCCAGACCGGCGACCTCGCGCCGGCCGACCGGCGCCTGTACGCGGTGCGCGACGCGACCGGCACGGTCGAGTCGATCCCGCTGATCGTGGCCTCGATCCTGTCGAAGAAGCTCGCCGCCGGTCTGGAGGCGCTCGTGCTCGACGTCAAGACGGGGTCGGGCGCGTTCATGGCCGCGCGGTCGGACGCCGAGGAGCTCGCGCGGGCGCTGGTCGACGTGGCCGTCGGCGCGGGGCTGCCGACGGTGGCGCTGCTGACCGACATGGACGAGGTGCTCGGCACGACGGCGGGGAACGCGCTCGAGGTGCTGGAGTCGATCCAAGTGCTGACCGGCGAGGCGCGCGAGCCGCGGCTGCTGGAGGTCACCACCGCGCTGGCGGCGGTCGCGCTCGTCCAGGCGCGGCTGGCGGCCGACGAGGCCGCCGCGCGGGAGGCCATCGCGCGCGTGCTCGAGGACGGCTCGGCGGCGGAGCGCTTCAGCGCGATGGTGGCGGCGCTCGGCGGACCTTCCGACCTGGTCGAGTCGCCCGGCGACCACCTGCCCGTCGCGGCGGTGTCGCGCCCGGTCGCGCCCGAGCGGCCCGGCTTCATCACCTCCGTCGACGCCCGCGCGGTCGGCCTCGTCGTCACCGGCCTCGGCGGCAACCGGCGGCGCGAGGACGACGTCATCGACCCCGCCGTCGGGCTCTCGCACGTCGCGCCGATCGGCGCGCAGGTCGGCCCGGATCGCCCGCTCGCCGTGATCCACGCGCGCGGCGACGCGTCGGCCGAAGAGGCGGCGACGGCGCTGCTCGCGGCGGTCGGCGTGTCCCAGGACGCGCCCCCGGAGCGCCGGGTCGTGCTCGCCCGCGTGGGCTGACGCCGCGACCCACCCTGGCCACTCGGGTGTTGCCAGACGGGGCCCGGCCTGGGAGGCTCACGGCTCCGAATGGGCGTCAGGGGCATTGGTCGTGCCGTTTTCCTCGCCGCCGGGCTCGTCGCCGGCATGCCCGCGCACGCCCTGGCGGCGCCCGCGACCGGGCCGCTCCCGCAGCTGCCGGCGGCCGGCGCGAAGCCGTACACGGGCGCCTCGACCCGCCTGCTGCACCTGGTCGCCGACCGTCGCGCCGGCCGTGATCTCGACGCCGACGGGCTGAAGGTGTCCCCCGCCGGGCGGGTGCTGTCCGACGTCTACGTGAACGGCGACGCGGCGGACGCTGCCGCTGTGTTGCGCGATGCCGGGATGGGCGTGACGGCCGTCGCGGACGGCGTCGTCGAAGGCTGGCTGCCGGTCGCGGACGTCGAGCGCGTCGCCGCGCTGGACGTCGCGCACGCCGTCATCCCGGCGCTGCCGGGCGTGCTCGCGACCGGGACGAACCTGTCCGAGGGCGACGCCGCGCATCGCGGGCCGGCGGCGCGGGCCGCGGGGGCGAGCGGCGCCGGCCTCGCCGTCGGCGTGATCTCGGACTCGATGGATCGCGCGGGGACCGGCGTGGCCGCGTCGCAGTCGCGCGGGGACCTGCCGGCGAACGTGCAGACCCTCTCCGACGATCCGACCGGGGCCGACGAGGGCCGCGCGATGAGCGAGATCGTCTACGACGTCGCGCCTGGGATCGACCGCATCGTCTACGGCGCCGGGCTGCTCGGGAGCGTGGCGAAGGCGAACACGATCGACTCGCTCGTCGCCCACGGCGCGCGGATCATCGCCGACGACACGGGCTACTTCGACCAGCCGTTCTTCCAGGACGGCGTGATCGCGCAGGCGGTCGACCGCGCGCGCTCGCACGGCGTCCTGTACTTCAGCGCGGGCGGCAACGAGGCGCGCCAGAGCTGGGAGTCGGCGTACCGGACGGGCACGCAGGGCTTCCACGACTTCGACGCGGGGGCGGGCTTCGACCCGACGCAGACGGTCGCGACGGTGCCGCCGGGGCGCTCGATCACGCTCGTGCTCGAGTGGGACGAGCCGTGGGGCGGGGCGGTCACCGACATTGACGCCTACCTCGTCGACGTGACCAAGCCGTCGGTGGCGCTCGCCGCGGACGAGACGGACGATCTCGCGACCGGCCTCCCGCTCGCGGTCGTGCAGTGGAGGAACTCTGGGCCGGCCGCGGTCACGGTCGGGCTCGACATCGCGCGCGCCCAGGGCACGCGGGCGCCGTTCATGAAGTACCTCACGTACGGCGACTTCGGCACGTTCGGCGTGGCGGAGTACGCGACCGGCTCGGGCGCGATCGCTCCCGACGCGGCGTCGGCGAACGGGTCGTTGACGCTTGCGGCGGTGCGCTGGAGCCAGGTCGGCGTGGCCGAGGCCTTCAGCTCGCGCGGGCCGGTCACGCGGCTGTTCGATCGCGCGGGCGCCCGGCTTGCCGTGCCCGAGGTGCGAGCCAAGCCCGATCTCGCGGCCGCCGACGGAGTGATGACGGGCGTGTCGGGCTTCCAGCCGTTCTACGGCACGAGCGCGGCCGCGCCGCACGCGGCCGGCGTCGCCGCGCTGGCGTGGTCGGCGAAGCCGTCGCTCTCGGCCGGCCAGGTCGCGGCGATCCTCACCGACCCGGCGAACGCGACGGGGTGCACGGTCGCCGCCGACTGCGGAGCCGGGTTCGTGCTCGCCGACCGCGCGGTCACGGCGGCGGCGGCGATGACACCGGCCGCGGCGACGGACTGGCGCCAGGTCGTCCTGTCCCACGGCGGCGCCTGGTACGAGGCGCCGCGCTGCGCCCTGTACACGTTCGCCGCCGCCGGAACCGGCGTCCGCGCCGACTACCCGAGCGTCTCGGGCGCCTGCCAGTTCGGCGCGGGGGCGACGCCGACACCGTTCACCTGGTCGGTCACGGGGGACACGGTCGGCGTCGACTACGGAGCCGCCGCGGAGACGCTCGCGTTCCAGAGCTACGACAGCGGGGGAGACCTCCTCGGCTTCACTCGAGCCGGGGCGGACCCGAGCGACTTCGACGGCTGCACCTCGCCAGGGTTCCCGGCCGCTCTCCGCACGGCCGCGACATGCCCGGACACGTCGTTCGGCCCACTCGACACCCCGACGCCGGACCCGACGGACACGCCGACGGACACGCCAACGCCGACCGCGACGCCGACGGACACGCCAACGCCGACCGCGACGCCGACGGAGACGCCGACGCCAACGGATACTCCGACGCCCACGGCGACGCCGACCGACACGCCGACGCCGACCGCGACGCCAACGGATACTCCGACGCCCACGGCGACGCCGACCGACACGCCGACGCCGACCGCGACGCCAACGGATACTCCGACGCCCACGGCGACGCCGACCGACACGCCCACGCCCACGGCGACGCCGACCGACACGCCGACGCCGACGGCGACGCCAGAGCCGACGCCGACGGAGACTCCGACTCCCACCGCGACGCCGACGGACACCCCGACGCCGACCCCGACCGCGGAGCCGACTCCGACGCCGACCGAGACGCCGACTCCGACGCCGACGGCCACGCCGACCGAGACCCCGACGCCGACTCCGACCGCGACGGTCGAGCCGACTCCGACGCCGACTGAGACACCCACCGCCACCCCGACGCCGACGGAGACTCCGACCCCTACCGCGACCCCGACGGAGACGCCGACTCCGACGGCGACGCCCACCGAGACGCCGACTCCGACGGCGACACCCACGGAGACTCCGACCCCGACGGCGACGCCCACCGAGACGCCGACGCCGACGCCGACGGCGACGCCGACGCCGACGGCGACGCCGACGGAGACGCCGACCCCCACGGAGACGCCGACCCCCACGGAGACGCCGACCCCGACTGAGACGCCGACTCCGACTGAGACGCCAACCCCGACAGCGACGGCGACGGCGACGGCGACGGCCACCGCCACGGCAACCGCCACGGCGACGGCCACCCCGACCGCGACGGCCACGGCGACGCGGACCCCCACGCCGACGCCGACCCGCACTCCCACGCGGACGCCGACGCCGACGCCGACCCCGACGCCCCCGGTCGTGGTGCCCGTCTTCGCCCCGACGCCCGTGCAGATCCTCGCGACGCTTCCGCCTCCGCCTCACGGCGAGGTCGATGTGAAGGGGGAGCAGCGGCTCAAGAGCGTCGTCAAGAGCGGGATCGCGGTCAGCTACTCGTGCCGCGCGGCGTGCGACGTCAGCGCGACGCTCGTGGTGCCCTCGTCGACGGCCCGCAAGCTCAAGCTCAGCCGCACCCTCGCCAAGTCCGCGCAGCTGCACGTCGCCGCCGGCGCCAAGGGCACGATCAAGCTCCGCTTCTCCGCCTCCACCACCAAGAAGCTCAAGAAGGTCAAGCGCCTCGCCGCGACCGTCGAGGTCGTGCTGACCAACGGCGCGATCGACGAGCAGTACTCCACCGACGTGGTGCTGCGCCGGTAGGCTCCGCGGCCGTCATGCCCGCGCTCGCCGAGCTGCACGTCCACCTCGAGGGCACCGCTCCGCCCGATCTGATCCGCCGGCTCGCGGACCGCAACGGCGTCTCGGTCCCCGAGGGTGTGTTCGACGGCCCCAACCGCTTCAAGTGGGTCGACTTCCTCGACTTCCTGCGCACGTACGACCGCGCGGCGACCGTCGTCCGGACCGCCGAGGACTACCGCGACGTGACGTACGAGTACCTGGTCTCCTGCGCGAACGAGGGCGCGATCTACGTCGAGCTGCTCGTCAGCCCCGACCACGCGGCCGAGGTCGGCCTGCCGGCGCGCGAGCAGCAGGCCGGCGTCGCGCAGGGGATCGACGACGCCCGCGCCGACACCGGCATCGAGGCCCGCATGCTGCTCGTCGCCGTCCGCAACTTCGGTGTCGAGGCCGCGATCGGGATCGCGCGCGGCGCGAGCGAGCGCCACCCGTATGTCGTCGGGTTCAATCTCGCGGGCGACGAGGCCGGCTACCCACCCGCGCAGTTCGCCCAGGCCTACGAGATCGCGGTCGCCGAAGGTCTAGGTTGCACCGTCCACGCGGGCGAGCACGCCGGCGCCGAATCGGTCCGCGAGGCGCTCACGCTGCCTGTCACGCGGCTCTCACACGGCGTCCGCGCCATCGAAGATCCCGCACTGGTGCAGGAAATCTCGGACCGCGGCATCGTGCTGGAGGCATGTCCCACCTCCAATATCGCGACGAACGTATTCGCCAGTTTTGAGGAGCACCCGCTCCACCGTCTCTACGAAGCCGGTGTGAAGGTCACATTGGGCTCTGACGATCCGCCCTACTTCGGCGCTAGCATCGGCGGCGAATACGCCGTGGCGCGTGAGCGTCTCGGCTTTGGAGAGGGTGAGTTGGAGAGGATCACGCGGACCGCCATCGAGGCGTCCTTTGCGGACGATGCGCTCAAACGCTCCTTGCTCAATCGTATGACGGCTAAGGACGGCCGCTCGAACCTTTAGGCTCGCGGCGCGCGTCCACAACAGAAGGAGTCTGGCCAGTGCGCCGATCTCTTCAGTTCATAGGTCTTCCTTGTCTACTAGGGGCAATGCTGGTGGTGGCCGGATGCGGATCCGACAGCAACAGCAGCAGCAGCACGCCGAGCAAGAGCAGCGGCTCGGCGAGCACTCCCGCGGCGAAGAAGATCAAGGTCGGCCTCGTGACCGACATCGGCGGTCTCAACGACCGTTCGTTCAACCAGCTCGCGAACGCAGGACTCGAGCAGTCCGAGAAGACGCTCGGGATTCAGGGCCGTGTGTTGACCTCTAAGGCCAACTCCGACTACATCCCCAACCTGTCGAGCCTCGCCCAGCAGAAGTACGACCTCGTGATCGGCGTCGGCTTCCTGATGGCGGACGCGATGAACACGGTCGCGACGAAGTTCCCGACCACCAAGTTCGCGATCATCGACGTCGACGCGACCGGCCTGAAGGACAAGCCGACCAACGTCACCGGCCTGCTGTTCAAGGAGCAGGAGGCGGGCTACCTCGCCGGCTACATGGCGGGCCTGTACCTGAAGGACTCCGGCGGCACCACGATCAGCTCCGTCGGCGGCCAGAAGATCCCGCCCGTGGATCACTACATCGCCGGCTACCAGGCCGGGGCGAAGGCGGCCAACCCGGACGTCAAGACGCTCAACGCCTACTCCCAGGACTTCGTCGACCAGGCGAAGTGCAAGGAGATCGCGCTCAACCAGATCCAGCAGGGCGCGAAGGTCGTCTTCCAGGTCGCCGGCCAGTGCGGCCTCGGCGCGCTCGACGCGGCCAAGGAGAAGAGCGTCCAGGGCATCGGCGTCGACGCCGACCAGGCGTACCTCGGCGACCAGGTCATGACCTCGGCCGAGAAGAAGGTCGACGTCGCGGTCGAGACCGCGATCAAGGCCGCGCAGGGCGACACGCTCGCGGGCGGCACCAACACCACGTTCGACCTCAAGAACGACGGCGTCGGCATCGGCAAGACCAACAGCACCGGCGCGAAGTACGAGTCGCAGGTGCAGGCGATCGCCGAGAAGATCAAGTCCGGCGAGATCACCGACATCCCGGATACCGTCGCGAAGTGAGCGAAGCGCCCGCGCTCGAGCTCCGTGGGATCACCAAGCGGTTCGGGACACTGGTCGCGAACCGCTCGGTCGATCTCGACGTCCGCAAGGGTGAGATCCACGCCCTTCTGGGGGAGAACGGCGCGGGCAAATCGACGTTGATGAACGTCCTCTACGGGCTCCACCAGCCCGACGAGGGCGAGATCCGCCTCAACGGGGAGCCGGTGCAGATCGACTCCCCGAGGCGGGCCATCAAGCTCGGCATCGGCATGGTGCACCAGCACTTCATGCTCGTGCCGGTGATGACGGTGGCCGAGAACCTCGTGCTCGGCTCCGAGCCCCACAAGGGCGTGCTGCTCGACTACAAGGCCGCGGCCGCGCGCACCCGCGAGCTGGGCGAGCGGTTCGGCCTCGCGGTCGACCCCGAGGCGCGCGTCGAGAACCTCGGCGTCGGCGCCCAGCAGCGCGTCGAGATCCTGCGCGCGCTGTTCCGCGGCGCCAAGGTGCTCGTGCTCGACGAGCCGACCGCCGTCCTCACCGCCCAGGAGGCGCAGGATCTCTTCGAGGTCCTGCGCGCGCTGAAGGCGGAGGGCACCGCGATCGTCTTCATCTCGCACAAGCTCAACGAGGTGCTCGACGTCGCCGACCGGATCACGGTCCTGCGCCGCGGCGAGCGGATCGACACGGTGCCCGCCGAAGGCGCCACCGAGCGCTCGCTCGCGCGGCTGATGGTCGGCCGCGACGTGCTGCTGCGGGTCGAGAAGTCCGACACCAAGGTCGGCGACCCGATGCTGGAGGTGCGCGGCCTGTCCGCGCGCGACGACCGCGGCCTGCCCGCCATCAACGACGTCAGCTTCATGGTGCGCGGCGGCGAGATCGTCGGCCTCGCCGGCGTCGACGCCAACGGCCAGAGCGAGCTGATCGAGACGATCATGGGCCTGCGCAAGCCCGACTCCGGCCAGATCATGGTCGAGGGGCACGACGTCACGCACGCCAACCCGCGCGACACGCTCGGGGCCGGCGTCAGCCACATCGCCGAGGACCGCCACCGCCGCGGCCTCGTGCTCGAGTTCGACCTCGCGGAGAACATCTGCCTGCGCGAGTACCGCAAGTCGTCGATGTCCACGCGCGGCTTCCTGTCGCCGAAGAAGATGGCGGCCCGCGCCCGCATCCTGCTGAAGGAGTTCGACGTCCGCGGCGGCGACGCCGAGACGCGCGCCGGCTCGCTCTCCGGCGGCAACCAGCAGAAGGTCGTGATCGCGCGCGAGCTCGCCGCCGAGCCGCGCGTGCTGATCGCCGCGCAGCCGACGCGCGGGCTCGACGTCGGCGCGATCGAGTTCGTCCACCGCCGCCTCGTGGAGGAGCGCGACCAGGGCCGCGCGGTGCTGCTCGTCTCGCTCGAGATGGAGGAGATCCGCTCGCTCAGCGACCGCGTGCTCGTGATGTACGAGGGCGAGATCGTGGCCGAGCTGCCGCCCTCAGCGTCCGAGGAGGACTTCGGCCTGGTGATGACCGGCGGCGGGCGCGGGGACGCCGCGGCGTGAGCCAACCGCCTGAGGAGTTCGAGCTCCCGCCCGACGCGACCGTCGCGGCGCGGCTGTCGACCTACCTGCGCGGCGGCGGCGTGATCACGCCGTTCATCACCGTCATCGTCGCCTTCATCGTCGGCGGCCTGGTCGTGCTGATCACCGGCCACAACCCGATCTCGACCTACAAGGCGATCTTCGACGGCACCGGCCTGAACTGGTTCTTCCCGTGGATCAGCAGCGACGACCGCACGGTCGCGGCGCTGAACCTGCAGCAGACGCTGATCGCGACGACGCCGCTGATCCTCACGGGCCTCGCCGTGGCGTTCGCGTTCCGCTGCGGCCTGTTCAACATCGGCGGCCAGGGCCAGTACCTCGTCGGGTCGTTCGTGACGATCTGGATCGGCGCCTCGTTCAAGGGCATGCCCGGGCTGGTGCACGTCGTGCTCGCGCTGCTCGGCGGGTGCGCCGCGGGCGCGGCGTGGGCGGGGATCGCCGGCGCGCTGAAGGCGTTCGCCGGCACCAACGAGGTGATCTCGACGATCATGCTCAACTGGATCGCGATCTGGATCGGCTCGTTCCTGTTCGGCCTCGGCGGGCCGCTGCAGAACACCGATCCGGCGTCCCAGGACCGCCCGGTCTCCAACGACGTCGTCGCCGGCGCGAAGCTGCCCGTGTTCTGGGGCGACCCAGAGCTCCAAGGCCTGCACGTCGGCCTGTTCATCGCGCTCGCGGGGCTGGTCGTGTTCTGGGTGATCCTCAACCGCACCATCCTCGGCTACGAGGTGCGCGCGGTCGGCTACAACCCCGAGGCGGCGGCCGCGTCGGGCATCTCGGTGCGCAAGAACTACGTGCGCGTGATGGGCATCTGCGGCCTGTTCGCCGGCCTGGCGGGCGCGATCGACATCATCGGCTGGCAGTTCCGGATCGCGACCAACGACATCCCGATCAACCAGCTCGGCTTCACCGGCATCGCGGTCGCGCTGCTCGGGCGCAACACGGCGGTCGGGGTGCTGTTCTCCGCGCTGCTGTTCGGCGCGATGAACACCGGCACGTCCGTGCGCAACCTCGATCCGTCGGTGTTCGAGCCGGCGCTCGCGACGAACCTGACGTCGGTCATCCAGGGCCTCGTCGTCCTGCTCGTCTCGACCGACGTGCTGGTGGTCTACCTCTGGCGCCTGCGCCGAAAGGCGCGCATGCGCCCGGCCGAGGCGGTCGCCGCATGACCTCCCGCCGCTCCGGCTGGGCCGGCATCGCGCTCGGCGTGCTCGCCTTCTTCATCGCCGTCCCGCCGCTGACGGTGCGCTCGTGGGCGCCCGTCGTGATCCTCGGGCTGTTCGCGATCGCCGCGGGCGCCTACGCCGTCGGCGGGTCCGAGCGCCGCGTCGGCTGGGGAGCGATCTTCGCGGGCTGCGCCGGCATGGCGGGCGGGATCGCCGCCACGAAGTCCGGCAAGGGCCACCTCGACGACGTCGTCGTCTGGGGCGCGCTGCTCGCCGCCACGCTGCGCTACGCCACGCCGCTCACGTTCGGCGCGCTCGGCGGCCTCTTCTCCGAGCGCAGCGGCGTGATCAACATCGCGCTCGAGGGGATGATGCTGATCGGCGCGTTCTTCGGCGCCTGGGGCGCCGACATCACGGACTCGTGGATCGGCGGGATCGTGATCGCGATGATCGCCGGCGGCGTCTTCGGCCTGCTGCACGCGCTGTTCGCGGTCAGCTTCCGCGCCGACCAGATCGTCTCCGGCACCGCGCTGAACCTGCTCGCGCTCGGCATCACCGGCTACCTGTACGTCGACATCTACGGCACCAACGGCACGCCGGACGACCTGCCGGGCGTGCCGGACGTGCACCTGCCGATCAAGTCGATCCCGCTGCTCGGCGACGTCTTCGGCCAGCTCAACCTGCTCGTGTGGGTCGCGCTGGCCCTGGTGGTGGTCGTATGGGTCGTCGTCTTCCGCACGCCGCCCGGCCTGCGCCTGCGCTCGGCCGGGGAGAACCCGCTGGCGGCCGAGACGGCCGGCCTGTCGGTCGTGCGCACGCGCTACCTGGCGGTCATGACCTCGGGCGCGCTCGCCGCGCTCGGCGGCGCGTTCCTCTCGATCGGCTTCGTGCACTCGTTCTCGCAGAACATGGTCGCCGGGCGCGGGTTCATCGCGCTCGCGGCGCTGATCTTCGGCCGCTGGCGCCCCGGCACCGCGTTCGCGGGCGCGCTGCTGTTCGGCTTCGGCTCCGCGCTCGCCCAGCGGCTGCCCACGTTCTCGCCGTCCGGCGCCGTGCTGTTCCAGGCGCTGCCGTACGTGCTGACGCTGATCGCGGTGACCGGATTGGTAGGTCGCTCGATCCCGCCTGCATCGCTCGGGCGCCCACTCGAACGTCCGTAGTTTTCATCTCGTGGCTACGGTGGGATCATCGAAGCCATGCTCTCCGTCGTACGCCGGCCCGCGTGGGCGCTCGCCGCGCTCGCGCTGCTGCTGTGCGCGTGCGGCTCCAGCGGCCCGGGCCGGCTGACGCTGCGCACGCCGGACGCCAACACGGGCGACCCGGTGGCGAAGTTCCCGCTCACGAACCCGACGCCGACGCCGACCGCCAGCCCGAGCCCGACGCCGGCGCCGCAGGGCGGCCCGGTGACGAGCGAGGAGAAGCGGATCATCCGCGGCTGGTCCGACGAGCTGCGCCACGGACACGTGACCGCGGCGTCGCGCTACTTCGACGTCCCGAGCGTCGTCTCCAACGGCGGCGGCGCCGACAAGCTCGCCAGCAAGGCCGACGTGATGGAGTTCAACTCGACGCTGACGTGCGGCGCCAAGCTGGTCAAGACGCGCCGCTCCGTCCACCACTTCGTGATCGGCACGTTCGAGCTGACCGAGCGCCCCGGCGGCACCTGCGGGACCGGCACGGGATCGCTGGCTGAGGTCGCGTTCCTGATCCAGCACCACCACATCAACCAGTGGGTCCGGGTACCCGATCCGGCGCCCGCCCCGACGCCGACGGCGACGCCGCCGGCGCCGGACACGATCTAAGTCGGGCCGACCGACGGGCTGAGGTAGCGCTCGCCGCGCGTCACGGCCTCGAGGCCCGCGAGCAGCTCCGGCAGGCCGCCCTCCTTGAGGACGATCCCGTCGGCGCCGGCCTTGAGCACGTTGCGCAGCTCGCGCGGGTCGGTCGTGGCGGTGAAGACGACGACGCGCGTGCGCGTCTTGGCGTCCGTCAGCCGCTGGATCAGCGCGTCGCCGCCGCCCTCGGACGCGAGGTGCAGGTCCACGACCGCGACGTCGGGCGCGGTCGCGATCACGAGCTCGTAGCCCGCCTCGGCGGTGCCGGCGATGCCGGTCACCTCCCAGCCGAGGCGGGTGAGGACGTCGCGCAGGAATACGCGCAGCGCGCCGTGGTCTTCGACTATGGCGACGCTGCGCGTCATGCCCGTGGACGTTAGTCGCTAGAGCCGGTGGCGCCGGATCCGGACCACGTCGTAGATCGTGCCGCCGGCGACGGTCGCCGAGCCGTGGAACTTGAAGCGCAGCCGGTACCAGCCGGTCCTGGTCAGCCGGAAGCGGCGCGTGAACGCGCCCTTGCTGTTGATCTTGGCGCTGCCGAGGCCGTGGAAGTGCTTGCCCTTCTTGCCGACGGCGTAGGCGATGCTCACCCTGCCGCTGGCGCTCGTCTCGCCGAGCACGCCGCGGGTCTGGTAGCTCGGCCCGATCGAGTCGGGGAAGCTCAGCGACGAGAAGTCGAACGGCGCGATCAGGCGCATCGTGACCGGCGCGCTCCACGGCGTGTAGTAGTCGCCGGACTTCGCGCGCGCGACGACCAGGTAGGTGCCCGGCGTGCGCTCGAGGATGCTGACCTTGCCGGTCGCCGGGTCGACGAACGCGTCCTTCGGCGCGCCGCCGAGGCTGCCGTCCGGGTTCAGCGTGCCGTTGAGCGCGTACTTGATCTCGTACAGCCCCGCGCCCGGGTTGGGCACGAAGTCGAGCAGCTGCGTGTTCGTCGAGAACGAGTTCGCCGGGCGCGTCATCAGCGTGCCGGCGGGCGCTCCGACGGCGACGGCGGCGCCGACGGTCCAGTCGTAGTTGGTCGTCGCCTTGGCCGTCGCGCAGTCGCGATCGGTGAAGGTCTTGACGACGAGCGAGTACTTCAGGTCGCCGTGGAAGTCGACGAAGCGCTTGTCGTCGTTGGTGAAGCGCGTGTCCCAGCACGGGCCCTGGGTCGATGCCCCGGTGCCGTTCTGGTCGACGACGACCGCGCTGAACGAGCCGGCATCGCCGGCGTCGACGTGCGTCAGCGCCTGCACATCCATGTTGCGGATCGCGAGCGGCGCACCTGGCGTGAGCGCCACCGGCGTCCCCGCGTCGCCTGTGACCGAGCCGGTCACCGCCGCGTTCGCCGCCGGCGCGAATCCCGCGCACGCGATCGTTGCGACAGCCGCCGCGAGAGCCTTCTTCCCTGACTTCATCCTGTTAACGCCTCCGTTGGGTACGCCCGTCCAACCCGCATCCTTGCGCGGAGTTGCGACCTCCGAAAGACCCAAGCGCGAAGATGGGACTCGCGACCTATGGCCGTCTTCGTCGATCCCCTACGTGATTACCCACACGTGCCGTTTGCAGTCCGCCGCTGGTGTCACATGGTCTGCGACGGCGGGTTCGAGGAGCTGCACGCGTTCGCGGCGCAGCTCGGCATGCCGCGGGCGCGCTTCCAGGGCGACCACTACGACCTGCCGCCGTGGGTGCGCGAGCGTGCCGTCGCGCTCGGCGCCGTCGAGGTCTCGACCGGCGAGCTGCTGCAGCGGATGGCCGGCCCGCGCGGCGACCGCGCGCGGCGGCGGGCCGCCGCGCGCGGTTGACGACTCAGCGCTTGAGCAGCGCCGGGGCGCTCAGGGGCGCCGCGAGCGCGGCCGGCGCGGGCGCGCCGACCGGGTCGACCGTCCAGTCCGGGTGCCCGGGCATCGGCGGCGTCGTGGTGCCGAACAGCCAGGCGTTCAGGAAGGCGGTCAGGTTGCGATGCGAGACGTCGGACGCGAGCGCGATGAAGTCGCCCGTGCTCGCCGGGCCGCCGGCGAAGCGCTGGACCCAGCGGCGCTCGAGTTGCTCGAAGGCCGGCTCGCCGATCACCTGGCGCAACGCGAACAGAGCGACGGCGCCCTCGTCGTAGACCATCGGGCTGAACATGTTCGCGACGTCGTCGGCGCCGTGGATGGGCGCCGCGACCGGGCCGTAGAGCGCCCGCAGCTGGTCGCCGGCCGCGTAGGCGTCGTGGATCCGGTCGACGAAGTCGATCCCGAACTTGTCGTTGCCGTAGTTCCACTCGTACCAGGTCGCGTGGACCTCGTTGAGCCACACGTCGCTCCAGTGCCGCGGCGTGACGGAGTCGCCGAACCACTGGTGGGCGAGCTCGTGGACCATGATCGGCTCGTAGAAGGCCGGCGGGAACGGCGGCAGGAACAGGAACGACGGGTACAGCGAGAGCGTCTGATCCTCGAGCGCGAACGGGAACGTCGCGTCGGAGGAGAACGTCCCGTAGCTGCGGAACGGGTAGCGGCCGACCTTGTCGGTCATGTAGTCCAGGTGGCCGACCTCGCTCGCGAGCGCGGGCTCCAGCTGCGCGATCTGGCTCGTCGGCGCGACGTCGCGCAGGCGCACGCCGCGCTCGGTGCCGCGGTCGCGCACGGTCAGCGCGCCGAACGCGAGCTGGATCAGCTCCGACGCCATCGGCTCGCGCTCCTCGTAGCTCCAGACCGTGCGGCCCGCGAGCGTGAGCTTGCCGGTCAGCTCCCCGTTGGCGACGAACGTCGAGCCGGCCGGCGTGATCGCGTGGAACGTGTAGGTCGCGAGGTCGGCGGTGATGTCGTTGGACGGGAAGATGCGGTGGGCCGCGTTCGGCTGCGCCGCCGTGATCGAGCCCGACGGCGTGGCGAACCACGCGATCGCCAGCACCTTGTTGAGGTCGTTCTCGTCGCCGGGCGCGATCTCGCGCGGGCCCGACGTGTAGCCGACGCGCACGGTGAACGCGCGACCCTTCGTGATCGCCCTCCGCGGCGTGATCACCAGCTCCTCGCCCTGGCGCGAGAACGCGGCGGGGAGGCCGTCGACGCTGACGAAGCCGACCGAGTCGCCCGAGAAGTCGAGGTCGAAGCGCGACAGCGACTGCGTCGCGTTCGCGTCGATCGTGGCCAGCGCCGGCACGGTCTGCACCGCGGCCGTCGAGCCGTAGACCAGGTCGAGCGTGTAGTGGCGGACGTCGTAGCCGCCGTTGCCCAGGCCCGGGAACAGGGGGTCGCCGCCGCCCGGCGCACCCGGGGACGGACGGTCTCCGTTGGCGGAGGCGACGGGCGCCGCCATGGCGAGCAGCGCCACCGGCACCAGCGCAAGAGCCCTGAACCACTTCGATGCAGGTCTCATGGCGCGACGCTACGCCTGCGCGCGACCACGGTCCAGCGATGTCAAGATGCGGACCTCCGCACCGATCACCGGTGCATGCGGATACCGCGCGAGTTCGTCGACCTTCTCGGCCGCTTCTACGACGTGGCGCACGAGCGCGGCGTCCTGACGCCGTCGCAGTCGGTCTTCGAGCTGCGGATCGCCGCGGGGCGGGCCGCCGCCGACGCGCTCGCCGTCGCGGCCGAGCACTCGCTCGACAGCACCGAGCCCGAGGCGCTCGCGATGTTCGTCGCCCGCTTCCCGGCCGAGGCGCTGCGCGACGACGTGATCGACCACGACCAGGTCGAGCGGATCCGGGGCCTGCTGGTCGAGATGGCCCGGCGCTAGCGGCCGAACCGCGGCGCGGGCTCGTGGTCGCGCACGAACTGCCGCGCCCGGTCCCAGACCAGGAACGCCTCCTCGGTGATCGGCATCCCGATCACCTGCGCCCGCCGCAGCGCCCGCTCCAGGCCGACGCCGCATTCGATCAGGTCGTCGAACTCCGCCTGACTCATCTGCCGCGAGTCGTCGCAGGAGGCCAGTTCCGCCTCGAGTGCACGCGTCGCCGCTTCCAGGTCGCGCCTCGCGTCGTGATCCATGACAGCGGAGTGTTCCACTCCCATGCGCGGCACGACGAACTGGACGATCGGCGCATTGAAGCTTCGATGAGCCGTGCCACGCTCATGCGATGCTCGCCTATCTGCGCCGTCACCACATCGGGCTGCTCGCGCTGTTCATCGCGCTGGGCGGAACGTCCTACGCCGCGGCGAAGCTGCCCCGCAACAGCGTGGGAACGGCGCAGATCCGCTCGGGCGCGGTGACCGACGCCAAGCTGGCGAAGGCGGTGCGCGACCAGCTGCAGCGCGCCGGCTCCCCTGGCCCGGCCGGGGCGCAGGGCGCCAAGGGCGACACCGGGGCACGGGGACAGGCGGGCGAGCCCGGGGCGCAGGGCATGAAGGGCGACAGCGGTCCGCAGGGTCCCGCCGGGCCGACCTCGGGCGGCGTCGGCGGCGTCAACACCGGGATCACCCTGACGGCCGGCACCCCGACGTCCGGGACGACGAGCGTCACGCTGACGCAGCCGGGCAAGGTGCTCGTGCTCGTGATGGGGACGTTCTCGGTGCGCTGCGGGTCCGGCGGCGACTGCACCCGGGAGATCAGCGCGAGCGTCGGAGGGACCACGGTCCCCGGCGCGTTCGCGACGATCGACGGCACCGCGGGCGTGAACACCGAGCAGACGGTCGACACCGCCGGCGTGCTCGCCAACGTGCCCGCCGGGACGCACACGGTGACGATCGCGAGCCGGATCACCGGGCCGAGCAACGGCAGCGGCTCGAAGGGCGACGTGCGGATCGTGGCGGTCGCGCTGGGCTAGCCGGGTGGAGCGGAGCCGTCAGCGGCGGAAGAGTCCGCGGCGGCGTCGCGGGACCACGCTCGGCCGGTCCGGTTCCACGAGCTCGATGATCGAGGCGTCGTCGAGCAGGTCCAGCAGCCGGTCGAGCCCCTTGTCGAGCTTGATCCGCATCTCGTCCTCGTGCAGCGGCATGACGGCGAACAGGTTGATCTCGCGCCCGTCGTAGTCGAAGGTCCCGGCGTCGCGGTGGTCGTCCATCAGCATCGGCGCGACGAGCGCGCCGCAGAGCTTGGTGTTGCGCGCGTATGGCAGCGCCGGATCCCCGTTGGGGACGGTGTGGCCCTGCCACAGCAGCGTCTGGAACTCGTGCGGGAGCCGCGCGAGCTGGAGATCGACGTGCACGTACGGCGAAACGAGCTCGTGCACCACGTGATCGACCTTGCCGAAGTGCCGCTCGACGTGGGCGTCCACGGCGTCGACGAGGCCTTCGTCGCCGGCGACCAACTCCACCGCCGCCGGCGTCTCGTGCCTGTAGATCCTGCTCCCGCCTTCGGATTTCTCTGCGCTCATCGTTCAGCTATCCTATAGCGGTTCGCGCGCGATCGGCAACTTGCGCAGTAAACGCTGATCGCATGGTTCCCGAGCCGTGGTCACGGTCGTCTCGCACCTCGGGGGACCGTGCGGTGAATCCGCAGTCGCCGGCGGGAGGCCACGGATGCGTGGGGGGCGCCCGCGATCTACGGTCGCGGGGAGAGGAGCCTTCATGCCAGCGACCGTCCCGCGCCCACGTCACCCCGCCCCACCGCCGAACCGCTCGTGGCCGGCGCAGCTGATCAGCGGCGTCGAAGGCTCGGCGTCCTCACTCGCGGAGGCGCTTCGGGCGGCCTCCATGGACGTGGCCGGGGCGATCGACCCACGCCACCATCCCGCCGTCGACGCCCTCGAGCTCCGCGACCCTGAATACATCCGGCGGACGCTTCCCGGTCTGCGCGCGCTCTCCGAGCTGTACTTCCGCGCCGACGTCCACGGGATGAGCAACGTCCCGGCCGGCCCGGTGCTGCTCGTCGGCAACCACTCCGGCGGCTGGCTCATCGCCGACAGCTTCGTGTTCGGACAGTCCTTCTATGACCACTTCGGGCCGGAGCGGCCCTTCTACCAGCTCACGCACGATCTCGTGTTCAAGATCCCGGGCCTCCGCGCGCTGATCACGCCGTTCGGCGCCGTGCCGGCGTGTCCGGAGCACATGCGCCGAGCGCTCGCCCGCGACGCCGCCGTGCTCGTGTACCCCGGCGGCGACCGGGAGACCTACCGGGCGAGCTGGCATTCGGCCGACATCGACTTCGGTCACCGCACCGGCTTCGTCCGGCTCGCGCTGGAGCTGGACGTCCCGATCGTCCCGGTCGTCGCGATCGGCGGTCAGGAGACGGCGCTCTTCCTCGGCCAGGGCGAGCACCTCGCACGGCTGCTGCACCTGCACGAGCTGTTGCGGATCGACGTCGCGCCCGTCCAGATCGGACCGCCGCTGGGCGTCACGGTGCTCGATCTCCCGGTCCGCCTCCCGCTTCCGGCGAAGATCACGATCGACGTCCTCCCGCCGATCCGGCTCCTCGACGAGCTCGGCCCCGACGCCGACGCCGAGCACGCCTACGAGCTCGTCACGGGACGAATGCAGCACGCGCTCGACCGTCTGGCCGCGGCGCGAAGGTTCCCCCTGATCGGCTGACCGCGCATGAGGCTGAGACGTCATCCGACGATCGTCGCGGCGGTTGTCATGGGTGCCGTGCTCACCTGCCCGGTGCGGGCCGAGGCGGCGTTTCCCGGCGGCAACGGCTCGCTGACGTGGGTCTCCGCGCCCGCCGATGTCGGCGGCACCTGGCAGCAGTTCACCGTCGGGCCGAGTGGCGCGAACCTGCAGAGCCGGCCCGTCCATGCCCGCGTGTCGGACATCGTCGCGGCGCCGGACGGACGGCGGATCGCCTATCAGTACGGCGAGCAGATCTTCGTCGCGCGGCGCGACGGCAGCCACGCCCGCCGGCTCGCCACGCGGGCGATCCAGCCGAGCTGGGCGCCGGACGGGAAGCACATCGTGTACGTGCAGGTCGGGCTGGACCTGCCCAAGCAGCACGTCGAGGCCGGGCTGATGGTGAGTCGTATCGACGGCACGGGCAAGCGCCGGCTCACGCGCGGCGACGACGGCGAGCCCGCGTGGTCGCCGCGCGGTGACGCGATCGCGTTCGTGCGCCCGCACGGCCGGGCACGCGGCTGCGCGCTCCAGCAGGCGCTCTTCACCGTCCCCGCGAACGGCGGGCGCGCGCGACCGCTGCTGCTGCCGCGGTTCCTCTGCGCGGCGATCGGCGGTCCGGACTGGGCGCCGCGAGGCGACCGGCTCGTCGTGTCGTTGGCGCAGGCGCCGGACGAGACGGGGTCCGGCGATCGGGACACGAGCACAGACGCGCTCGCGCTCGCGCAGCGCGGGATCAACGTCGTCGGACTCGACGGCTCGCGCCGGCGCGTGCTGCCGTTCGGCTCACTCCCGACCTGGTCGCCGGACGGCCGCGAGATCGCCTACTTCGCGCTGTCGGCGACGTGTGGCGGCGAGCCGGCCGACACGACGGCGCTCTGCGCGACCACCCCTCGCGGCGCGCCGGCACGGACGATCGCGTCGGCTCGGTTCATGCCGCTGGGCCTCACCTGGTTCACCCGCCCGGGCCGCTGATCGAGGCAGCGCCGTCTCGCACAGGTGTGGAGCCGGGCGGGACGAATCAGGTCCGCGTCGTGTCCGACAAGGACTACGACGCGCAGCCCGACTGGTCACCAGACGGCACGCGCAGGCGGAGGGCGCAGGACGGAGCTCAGTCGAGCCAGCCGGCTTGGTTCCCGAACGGCCGCGGCCTGCTAGCGGTCGGCACGGGCTATTGCAATGCGCGACAGGGTGCAGTTGCGCGTCGAATGCTCAGCGTGCAGCGGCTATGCGGTAGCTGACTCCGGGGAGGTCGTCGAACGCGGCGCGATCGGTCGTGACGAGTAGTCGCCCGGTGGCGCTGGCGGTCGCGGCGATCTGGAGGTCGTGGGCGCCGCGGGGCCGGCCGGCCCGGCGGGTGTGCGCGAGCAGGGCTGCGTGGTGGCGGGCGACGTCCAGATCGAACGGGAGGATGTCGAAGGTCTCGAGGATCGCGCGGACGGTGGCGGCGCGTCGCTCGCGTCGGGCACCGTCGGCGAGCTCGACGGCGACGAGCAACTCGGAGGCGGTGATCGCGGCGATGGCGAGGTCGGCGTCGTCGGCGATGACGCCGGCTGGGACCGTCGTCTGGCGTTCGAGCCGGACGAGGACGCCGGTGTCGAGGATCAGTCGTTCCACGCGTCGGTGGTCGGGGCGTCGCCGGCGAAGCGGCGGAGGTCGCGCAGGTCGTCGTCCCAGGCGTCGTCGGGCGGATGGTCGGTGAGGATGCGGCGCAGGTCGGCGCCGGTGCCGCTGCGGGCCGGCGCGATCGTGGCGACGACCTTGCCGCGGCGGACGACCGTGAACGTCTCGCCGCGGTGCTCGACGGCGTCCAGCAGGTCGGCGAAGCGCTTCGACGCGTCGGTGGCGCTGATCTCGGTCATAATCCGATAATCGGATTCTGGCACGCCGTTAGCCGGAACGCGAATCGAGAGCCCCCGACCGAGCAGCGCGATCCCGCGCAAGAGCCGGAGGACGGACTCGAACCGACGACCTATCGCTTACAAGGCGATTGCTCTACCAGCTGAGCTACTCCGGCGCGGTTGGTCAGTGTATGACCAGATACCGGTCAAGCCCGGGCCCGCTCGGACGATGTAAGTGCTGTGAATGCTCAGACGCGCCCTCGGGCGGG
Source organism: uncultured Solirubrobacteraceae bacterium (assembly GCA_963736505.1). Lineage (GTDB taxonomy): Bacteria > Actinomycetota > Thermoleophilia > Solirubrobacterales > Solirubrobacteraceae > Solirubrobacter. The sequence goes on along the minus strand of CAVTOZ010000005.1, from coordinate 219,040 downwards.
GACCGGGTCGGCGCTGGAGGCGCTGGTCGATGCTGCCGCCGGGATCCTCGCCGCCGACTCGCTCCAGGGGACCCTGGGGCGGATTGCGCACCACCTGGGCGCGCTGCTGGCGTACGACGATCTGACGGTCTACGAGATCGACCCCACGGCCGCGGTCCTGCGGCCCGTCTTCGCGGTCGGCAACTGGGTCGAGGAGATCATGTCGAGCGTGATCCCCGTGGGCACGGGCGTGACCGGCTGGGCGGTCCGCAACCGGCGCACGCGCAACGTGCCGAACGTCGTGCTCGAGCCGCTTTCGAACGTCGTCGCGGGCACGCCGAACGAGCCCGAGGCGTTCGTGTGCGTGCCGCTGCTCGCCGAGGAGCGGGTGGTCGGTGCGCTGAACGTGTATCGCAGCGGCGCCGACAACGCGTTCAGCGACGCCGAGGTCGAGCTGGTCGAGCGCTTCGCCACGATGGCCGCGCTCGCGTACGACTCCGCGCGCCAGCGCGAGACGCTGCGCGAGCAGGTCAAGACCGACGGCCTGACCGGGCTGCTCAACCACCGCGCCTGCCAGGAGCGCCTGCAGGCCGAGCTCAACGCCGCCGACGGCAAGCCCGTCGGCGTGGTGCTGATCGACCTCGACCACTTCAAGGTCATCAACGACGTCCACGGCCACGCCGAGGGCGACCGCGTGCTGGCCGCCGCCGCCGCGAGGCTCAAGAGCGTCGTGCGCGACACGGACGCCGTCGGGCGCCTCGGCGGCGAGGAGTTCGTCCTGATCCTTCCCGGCGTCGACGCCGACGGTGCGGAGGACGCGGCCGAGCGCGCCCGCGCCTCGCTCGCCGAGCTGACCGTCCGCGGGCGCCCGCTGGCGTCGTCGGCGGGCGTCGCCGCCGCTCCCGCCGACGGCGCCGACGGGCCGGCCCTGCTGGAGTCCGGCGACGCCGCGCTCTACTGGGCCAAGCGCTCCGGCCGCGGCCAGACGCGCCGCTACGGCCGCGGCGCCGCGCGCCCCGAGGCCGAGCAGCGCGCCGAGATCGTCCGCCTGCTCGAGCGCGGCACCGACGCGCTGCGGATCGTCTTCCAGCCCGTGCTCGAGCTCGCCACCGGCCGTCCCGCCGGCTACGAGGCGCTCGCGCGCTTCGACGTCGAGCCCCCGCGCGGGCCGGACGAGTGGCTCGCGCAGGCGCACCGCGCCGGCCTCGGCGCGGAGCTCGAGGCGCTCGCGCTGCGCGCCGCCCTGCAGGTCCCCGGCCGCCCCGACAACGCCTTCCTCGCGCTCAACGTATCCCCGCGCGCGCTGCTCTCGGCGCCGGTCAAAGAGGCACTGCCGGACGACCTCCGCGGGATCGTGATCGAGCTGACCGAGCACGAGCTGTTCGGCGCCGAAGGCGAGCTGGAGACCGAGCTCGCGGCGCTCAGGATCCGCGGCGCGCGCGTCGCGCTCGACGACGCGGGAGCGGGCTACGCCGGCCTGCAGCAGCTGATCCGCGTCGCGCCCGACATCCTCAAGCTCGACCGCGCGCTCGTCCACGGCGCGCACGCCGACCCCAGCCGCCAGGCGCTGCTCGAGGCCCTGATCGGCTTCGCCGGCAACACCGGCGCCGCCGTCTGCGGCGAGGGCGTCGAGGACCTCGAGGACCTGCGCACGCTCGTCGCGCTCGACGTCACCTACGCCCAGGGCTACGGGATCGCGCGCCCCGGCGCCGACTGGCCCGCGCCGAGGGCCGAGGCGACCGGCGCGTCGGCCGCCGAGATCCGCGCCGGCCTGCGCGTCGCGAGCCTCCCGCGCGGCGGCGCGTTCGCGCACGAGCTGGCCGCGCTCGCCGACGAGCTCTCCTCGATCGCGCGCATGTCCGAGCTGCGCGAGGCGATCCGCCGCGCGTCCGTCCTGCTGCGCGCCGACGACGTCTCGCTGATGCGCGTCGACCGCGAGACCGGGACGCTGGTGCTGCTGACCGACCACTCGGGCTTCGGGCGCGGCGACTCCTGGCCTCTGGCCGACTTCCCCGCCACGGAGCACGTGCTCACGTATCGCGAGCCCGGCCAGGTCGTCACCGGCGACGTCGCCGGCGACCCCGCCGAGCTGGCAGCGCTCAAAGAGGCCGGCTTCGAGGCGATGCTGATGCTGCCGGTGGTCTGCGGCGGCCGCGAGCTCGCCGTGCTCGAGGTCTACCGCTCGCTGCCGCGCGCGTTCACGGGCGCCGAGATCGACCGCGCGCGCGTCGTCGCGCAGCAGTTCGGCGCGGCGCTGGACCGCCTCACCGCGTAGAGCGGAAGTACTCCACGGAGTCCAGCAGGGTGCGGTCGAGCGGGATCTCAGGCCGCCAGCCCGTCAGCTCGTGCAGGCGCTCGAACGAGCCGCGCACCTCCATCACCTCGTTCTGGCGCACGCGCGCGGGATCGACCTCGTGCACGACCTCGATACCGGCGACGCGCCCGAGCGCCGCGACCAGCTCACGCGCGGAATGCGCGACGCCCGAGCAGACGTTGAACACGCCCGGCTCGCCCTGCGCGGCGAGCAGCCGGTACGCGCGCACGACGTCGCGCACGTCGGTGTAGTCGCGCCGCGTGTCCGGGTTGCCGGTCACGATCGTGATCGGATCGCCGCCCAGCGCGACCTGCCGCGCGAACGACGCGATCGCGTAGATCGGCTCCTGCCCGGGGCCTGAATGGTTGAACGCGCGCGCGCGGATCACGCGCAGCCCGTGCGCGCCGACGTAGAGCCCGCCGAGCATGTCGCACGCCGCCTTCGACACGGCGTACGGGTTCGCGGGCCGCAGCAGCGCGTCCTCGTCGGTCGGGACGTGGTCCGGCGGCCCGTACTCCTCGCTCGAGCACGCCAGCAGCACGACCGCCTCCGGCGCCGAGCCGCGCACCGCCTCGAGCACGTTCAGCGTCATGCCGACGTTGTCGTCGATCGTCGCCCGAGGGTGCTCCCACGAGCGCCCGACGTGCGCCTGTGCGGCGAGGTGGTAGACGACGTCCGGCCGCGCGCCGGCGACGAGCGCGCGCACGACGTCCGCGTCGCGCAGGTCCGCGGCCGCCGACGGCGGCGCGAGCACGACCTCGTCACCGCCCGCCGTGCACGCCGCCGCGAGGTGGCGCCCGGCGAAGCCGGAGGCCCCGGTGATCAGGACCCGCACGCTAGTTCGGGGAGATCGTGACCAGGTGCTCGGGCGAGCCGTGGCCGTTGGACGCGGCCGTCACGGGATCGACCGGCTGCGGCTCGGAGTCCGGCGGGTTCAGGCGCCGCTCCAGCTCGCCCAGCACGGCGCCGAACAGCAGGTGCCGCCACGTCGCCTGCGCGAACGCGCGGCCCGAGCCCCACAGCTGCGGGAGCTCCGGCTGCACGCGCGCGAGCGCGGTGGTGCCGGGCCAGGTCGCGACGTGCTCGGCGAGCCCCGCGAGCGGCCCGCGCAGCGGCGCGGGGACGGGGAGCGAGGAGCGCACGTTCGCGTACACGGCGCCGAAGACGGCGCCGTTGAGCAGGTGCAGCGCCACCCCGACGGGATACGCGGCGCGCGTGCGCGTGACGAAGCGCCCGAGCAGCTCGGCGTCGTCGTACGCGACGCCGAACACGCGCTTGTCGAGCGGCTGCTGCGCCGCCCACACGGCGGCTGCGGTCACGCCGGCGAGCGCGCCTCGCAGTGTCCTCGTCCGGTCCACGGCCATGGCCGCCACTGTAACGCCCCCGCGACGCCCGGTGTACGAACCTTTCGAGGAGCTAAGGGAGCTGACCGTGGACCACTCGCACCTGCACGAGCGCGCACGCAATCGCGGCGTCAACCCGATCGTCTACTGGATCATGCGCGCGCTGCTGCAGCCGTTCGCGCACCTGTACTGGCGGCTGTCGCGGATCGGGCGCGAGCACATCCCGACGACCGGCCCGGTGATCCTGACGTCCAACCACCGGTCGTTCCTGGACCCGTTCATCATCGGCCTGATGACCCGCCGGCCCGTGTACTACGTGGCCAAGGAGGAGCTGTTCGCGAACCGGCTCTTCGGCTGGTTCATCAGCTCGCTCGGCGCCTTTCCGGTGCGCCGCGGCGCCGCCGACGCGGACATGGTCCAGACCGCCCGCGCGATCCTCGAGCGCGGCGACTGCCTGCTGATCTTCCCCGAGGGCACGCGCATCCGCCCGGGCGCGCTCGGCAAGCCCAAGCGCGGCGTCGGGCGGCTCGTGCTCGAGACCGGCGCGCCCGTCGTCCCGATCGCGCTGATCGGCACCGAGGCGATCCGCAAGGGCTGGCGCATCCGCCCGCACAAGATCCGCATCCGCGCCGGCAGCCCGCTGCACTTCCCCAAGCTCGAGCGCACGTCGGGGCCGCTCGCCGCCCGCGTGACCGACCGCATCTGGCCGAACGTGATGCTCCAGTGGGAGTGGCTCGGCGGCCTGCCGCCGCTGCGCCGCGCGGCCGTCATCGGCGGCGGCGCGTGGGGGACCGCGATGTCGGTCATGCTCGCCCGCGCCGGCATCGACGTCGACCTCGGCTGCCGCACGCGCGCGCAGGCCGAGCTGCTCGCCGGCGCACGGACGAACGAGCGCTACCTGCCCGGCATCGACCTTCCCGCGCGCGTGAACCCGATGCGCGCGTCGGATCTCCAGCTCGCCCGCTACGACCTCGTCGCGTTCGCCGTGCCCGCGTCCGAGCTCCCGTCCGCGATCGCCGAGCATGCGCCGAACATCGCGCCGCGGACCGGCGTGCTGATGCTCTCCAAGGGGCTCGTCCCGCCGCTCGGCTCGCTCCCGAGCGCCTACGTCGCCGAGCGCACGCGCGCCTGGGCCGTGGGCGCGCTCGGCGGGCCCGGCCACGCCGCCGACGCGCTCGAGGGCGCCTCGCTCGTGCTCGCCGCGCACGACCGCTCGTTCGCGCGCCAGGTGCACGACGCGCTCGCGGCCGCGGGCCTCGACGTGACGCACACCGGCGACGTGATCGGCGTCGAGCTCGCGGGCTGCGCGAAGAACGCCGCCGCGCTCGCCGCCGCCGCAGCCGGGGCCGGCGGGCCGAACGCCTCGGGCGCCGCCGCCGGCAAGGTGTTCGCCGAGATCGACGCCTACGCGCGCAAGGCCGGCTCGCGGCCGGAGACGTTCGCCGGCCTCGCCGGCGCCGGCGACCTCGTCGCCACCGTGCTCGCCGAGGGCTCGCGCAACCGCCGCGCCGGCGAGCTGCTCGCGCAGGGGATGCCGGCCTCGGAGATCGACGCCGCGCTCGGCCACACCGCCGAGGCGGTCACCGCCGTGCCGCTGCTGCTCGAGCGCCTGCTGGAGGCCGGCGTCGACGCGCCCGTGCTGAGCGGGCTGGCCGGGATCATCGACGGCAGCGTGGACCCGGAACGCTGGACGGCTTCGCTCACGGCGCCCCGGCCGGTGGCGAAAGCGAAGGCCGCCTAGCCGCGGCTGGTATCACCGGGATAGTGTCCGTGGCAGATGTCCGCAGCACCCGACTCCGCGCGCAAGGACAAGGTGGCGCTCGATGCCGCCTTCGCGGAGCTCTACAAGGCGCACCTGCGCGACGTCTACTCGTACGCCTACTACCGGATCGGCAACCACCACGACGCCGAGGACCTGACCGAGCAGACGTTCCTGCAGGCGTACCGGCACTTCGAGCGCGCGCAGCAGGAGTCGCAGGGCCGCCCGCTGCGCCCGTGGCTGATCCGCATCGCGCACAATCTCGCGGCGAACTACTACCGCGACCGGTCGCGCCGTCCGCAGACGAACATCGACGACGAGGGCACGCTCTCGACGCCGCACACGACCGAAGGGCTCGTCGAGGATCGCGACGACCTGGCGCGGATCCTGCGCGGCGTCCAGCTGCTGCCGGACGACCGGCGGGAGGCGCTGATCATGCGCTTCGCGCTGGGGATGGACAACCGCGAGATCGCTCGCGCGCTGGGACGCACGGACGGAGCCACCAAGGTGCTCCTGCACCGCGCCATCCGGCAGCTCGAGGAGATCGTGCAGAAGGACGCCAACGGCGCCGGGCCGCAGGAGTGATGGCTTGAGTCCCGAGACGTTCGGCGACCTCGAAGCCGCGCTGCGCCGCGCGCTCGCTCCCGTCGATCCGCCGATCGAGCTGCAGGAGCGCGTCGAGCACACGCTCGACTCGCTCGTCGAGCTCGCCGCCGAGGAGCTCGAGAGCTGGGAGCTGGGCGGCCTGCGCGATCCGCGCAACTGGCCGCGCGCCGCGATCGGCCCCGCCGCCGCGGTCGTCGTCGGCGGCGGCGCCGCCGTCGGCCTCGTCCTGCTGCGCACGCAGCGGCGGCGCCACCGGCGCCACGCCGCCTCGCGCGGCATGCTCGACCTGGCGGGCCGCACGATGCGCGACGTCGGGCGCGAGGCGCTGCGCGTCTTCGACGATCTGGCGCCCGATCGCTGATCCGGATGCGCGCCTCGCGCGCAGGGGATGGGTGTGGACGTGCGTGCCCTTGCTGACGAAGACCTGATCCCCCTGATGGCCAGGGGCGATGCACGCGCCTTCGAGGCGATCTACGAGCGGCACGCGGGCGCCGCCTACTCGCTCGCCTACCGCATGGTCGGCGCGCGCGCGAGCGCCGAGGACGTGACGCAGGAGGCGTTCATGAACCTGTGGCGCTCCGGCGCGCACTACGACCGCCGCCGCGGCTCGGTGCGCACGTGGATCCTGGGGATCGTCCATCACCGCGCGATCGACGCGCTGCGCCGCGCCTCGGTGCACTCCAAGCGCCGCTCCGACGACGAGACGGCGGCCGAGCGCCTCGAGGCGCCCGAGCGCGTGGAGGAGGACGTCGCCCGGCGCGACGAGGCCGCGGCCGTGCGCGCCGCGATCGACCACCTGCCGGCCGACCAGGTGAAGGTGATCGAGCTCGCGTACTTCGGCGGCTTCACGCACGTGGAGATCGCGGAGATGCTGGAGACGCCGGTGGGCACCGTGAAGGGGCGCATGCGGCTCGGACTCAAGAAACTGCACGAGGCCCTCGCACATGGAGCGGTGGGGACATGAACGCCGGACCTGGACATGAGCAGTGGGCGGACACGGCCGGCGCGTACGTGCTCGGTGCGCTGCCCGACGACGAGCGCGCCGGCTTCGAGGCGCACGTGGACACCTGCGCGGAGTGCCGCGCGGAGATCGACCAGCTCAGCAGCGCCGCCGACGCGCTGCCGGCGTCGGCGCCCGCGATGGTCCCGCCGCCGGCCCTGAAGGCGCGCCTGATGGCCGAGGTCGAGCGCGAGGCCGCGCTGCTCGCGGCCGCCGGCCCGCAGGCCGACCGCCCGACGGCGCGCAAGCCGGCGCGGGAGCGGCGGCGCTGGTTGGCGGGCTTCCCCGCCGTCGCGCTCGCGTGCGTCGCGCTGCTGGCCGGCATCGCCGTCGGCGGCGTGCTGTTCAAGACCGGCTCCAAGACGCTGCGGTTCACGCCGACCGGCTCGCAGGCCGTCGCCGAGCTCGACGTGACGGGCGACAAGGCCGTGCTCGTCGCGCGCGGGCTGCCGTCGCCCGGCGAGGGCAAGACCTACCAGGTCTGGCTCAAGCGCCCGGGCCAGGCGCCGCAGCCGACCGCGGCGCTGTTCACGCCGCGCACCGACGGCTCCGCCACCGCGACCGTGACCGGCAAGCTCTCCGGCGGCGATCAGGTGCTCGTGACGGCCGAGCCCGCCGGCGGCTCGCCTGCGCCGACGTCGGATCCGGTCCTGGCTGCCAAAATGACCTGATGGACCGCGCCTTCGCCTCCCGCGACGAGTGGGAGGCGTGGCTGGAGGACGATCCGCCGGCGGACGGGGTGTGGCTGCTGATCCCGCGCGCCGGCTCGGGCGTGCCGGGCCTGACGCACCCCGAGGCGCTCGAGGCCGCGCTGTGCTTCGGCTGGATCGACGCGCAGAAGAGCGGCGGGAACGAGACGCACTGGCGCCAGCGCTTCATGCCGCGGACCGCGCGCAGCCGCTGGTCGAAGGTCAACCGGGCCAAGGCCGAGGCGCTGATCGCGAGCGGCGCGATGCGCCCGCGCGGGCTCGCCGAGGTCGAGCGCGCGAAGGCCGACGGCCGCTGGGACGCCGCCTACGACGCGCAGAGCACGGCGACGGTGCCGGACGACCTCGCGGCGGCGCTCGAGGAGGCCGGCGGGAGGGAGTTCTTCGACGCGCTGGACAGCCGCAACCGCTATGCGATCCTGCATCGCGTGCAGACCGCCGCCAAGCCGGAGACGCGCGCCCGCCGGATCGGGAAATTCGCCGCGATGTGCGCGGCAGAAGAGCGCATCTACCCTTAAAGCGCCGCTGCTAGCGTCGCCCTCGAATGGCCACCTGTTACCGCCACCCCAGCCGTGAGACGGGCGTTTCCTGCTCGAACTGCGGCAACCCGATCTGCCCGGACTGCATGACCGCGACGCCGGTCGGCATGCGCTGCCCTGACTGCGCGCGCCAGAAGACGCCCGTCCGCACGATGCGCACGATGGCGGTCGAGCCGATCGTCACTTACGCGCTGATCGCGATCAACGTGCTGATCTATGTCGGCACCAGCGCGCAGGGCTCGGCGCTCGGCTCGGGCGGCCGCGGGAAGGCGTTCTACGACCTCGCGCTCAACGGCCCGGCCGTCGCCGGCGGCGACTACTGGCGGCTCGTGACCTCAGGCTTCCTGCATCTGAACCTGCTGCACATCGCGCTGAACATGTACGTGCTGTGGTGGCTCGGCCGCGAGCTGGAGCCCTCGCTCGGGCACGTGCGCTTCTCCGCGATCTACTTCGCCTCGATGCTGTGCGGCTCGTTCGGCGCGCTGCTGCTGTCGCCGAACACGATCACGGCAGGGGCCTCGGGCGCGATCTTCGGCCTCTTCGGCGCCGCGTTCATGATCGGCCGCGCGCGCGGGATCGACGTGATGCGCAACGGGATCGGGCCACTGATCATCTTCAACCTCGTATTCACGTTCATCGTCGGCGGGATCTCGATCGGCGGCCACCTCGGCGGCCTGATCGGCGGCGGCATCGCCGGCGCGGTGATGGAGTACTTCGCGCAGCGCCGCGGCTCGACGCTCCCCGGCCTCGCGGCCTGCGGGATCCTGTCGGTCGTCGCCATCGCGGGCTCGCTCGCGATCGCCTGAGATCTGAGCGAACGTCAACTGCGCTGGTAAGGGGTGCGGGATCAACCGAAACGATCGTCCGTGGGAGGGCGCGCGTCGAGTTTGCGCCCTATACGGTGCTTAACTCGACGCGGCCGAGTTCAGTTGCGTCGAACGTGATCGATCGTGATCGTCATGGGGCGAACCGCTACAGAACCAGCTCCCGAACCCCACCCGGAGGCTCGGGCATCCGCTCCGGATGCAGCACATGCGCCAGCCACTCCAACCCGTCGACCAACCGCGGGCCGGGGCGCGAGAACCAGGCGGCGGCGTCGGCGATCACGACCCGCCGGGCGCCGAGCTCCTCGAGCTCGTCGCCGTAGTACTCGGCCTCCTCGTACGCGCGCTCGACGTCGTAGCCGCACGGCATCACGACGACGATCTCGGGCTTGACCGCGGCGACCTCCTCCCACGTGCGCTGCTCGGATGGCTCGCCGGCCAGCCCCAGCAGGTCCTCGCCGCCCGCGAACTCGATCAGCTGCGGCACCCAGTGCCCGCCGACGAAGATCGGGTCCAGCCACTCCAGCGCCGCGACCGGGACCTTCTCGACGCCCGCCAGCGACACGCGCACGCGGTCGATCCGCGCGGCCGCCTGCTGGACCAGGTCGACCGCCGCGTCCTTGGCGCCGGTCGCCTGCGCGAGCGTGCGCACGTCGCCGAGCACCTCGCCGAGCGTGTGCGGGTCGAGCGTGACGATCTCCGGCGCCGGGTCGAGCCGCTCGGCGACCGCGCGCACGTCGTCGGCCGACACGGCGCAGACCGAGCACAGCTCCTGCGTGACGATCAGGTCGGGATGCAGCCGGCGGATCGCGTCCTCGTCGAGCTCGTAGATCGAGCGGCCCGCCGCGGTCAGCTCCTTCACCGCGCGGTCGATCTCGTCAGGCGGCAGGCCCGGGCCGATCACGTCGCGCGTGACCTTGGGTAGATTCAGCGCGGCGGGCGGGTAGTCGCACTCGTGCGTGACGGCCGCCACGTCATCGCCCACGCCGAGCGCGAACAGCATCTCGGTGGCGGAAGGAACAAGGGAGACGATTCGCATGGCCGCAGAATCAGTATGGCGACAGGAGGGAGAGTCCCTCGTGCGCGACATCGAGTTCAAGGACTTCGCCGAGGCGATGGCGTTCGTCAACCGCGTCGCGGACGCGGCCGAGGAGGCCAATCACCACCCCGACATCCTGATCCACGGGTGGAACAACGTACGCCTCACGCTCACCACGCACTCCGCGGGCAAGCTCACGGACAACGATCGTGCGATGGCCGAGCGGATCGACGGGCTACCATTGCGCTCGTCGCCTTGATGCCCGACGACGACCCCTCCCGAAGTAGCAAGGAGGACCGATGATCGCCCTGCTCCTGCTGGCGGTCCTGGTCCTCGTCCTCTTGAACGCGTTCTTCGTGGCCGCCGAGTTCGCGCTGGTCCGATCGCGCAAGGCGCACCTGCAGACCGACGCCGACGAGGGCAAGAAGGGCTCCGCGACCGCGGTCGCGATGATGGACGACCTCTCGCGCTACCTGTCGGCGGCGCAGGTCGGCATCACGCTCACCTCGCTCGGCCTCGGCTTCCTCGGCGAGCCGTCGATCGGCCGGCTGATCGAGAACCTGTTCGGCGAAGAGGTCCCGCACTGGGTCTCGACGACGGTCTCGCTGACGCTCGCGTACCTGATCACGACCGCGATCCACATCACGTTCGGCGAGCAGGTGCCGAAGATCTACGCGATCCAGAAGTCCGAGGCCGTCGCGCGGCGCGTCGCGCGGCCGCTGTACATCTTCACCAAGGTCTTCTCGCCCTTCATCGGCGCGCTGAACGCCGCGTCGAACGGCATCCTGCGCCTGATCGGCGTGCGCACGTCCGGCCAGCTCGACGAGGGCGAGTCGCCCGAGGAGCTGCGCGTGCTGATCCAGGAGTCGGTCACGGGCGGCAAGCTGGACCCCGGCGAGGCCGGAATGCTGACCGGCGTCTTCCACCTGCACGAGCAGCAGGCGCGCCAGGTGATGACGCCGGCGCCGGCCGTCATCACCGTCGACCTGTCCGAGGACGTCGAGACGGCGATGCGCCGCTGCGTCAGCTCGGGCCACACGCGCCTGGTCGTCACCGAGGACGACAACCGCGACCGCGTGAAAGGCATCGTGCACACCAACGGGCTCGCGCAGCTGCTGCTCACCGACGGGCCGCAGGCGACGATCGAGGCGCTCGTGCGCGAGGTCCCGATCGTGCCGGAGACCAAGCCGCTCGACGACCTGCTCGCCGACCTCCAGCGCCAGCGCTCCTCGCTCGCCGTCGTGATCGACGAGTACGGCCGCACCGCGGGGATCGTGACCGTCGAGGACATCATCGAGGAGGTCGTCGGCGAGATCGACGACGAGACCGATCCCCAGGGCGGCGAGATCCGCCGGCTGGCCAACGGCGACTGGTTCGTGCGCGGCCACGTGGCGATCAACGACCTGGTCGACTACGGGCTCGATCTGCCGGTCGACTCCGACGCCTACAACTCGGTCGGCGGCTTCGTCTTCGGCGAGCTGGGACGCCTGCCGAAGCGCGGCGACGTCGTCACGCACAACGGCTACTCGATCCGCGTCGAGTCCGTGCGGGAGAACCGGATCGAGGCGGTCCGGATTCGGGAGCGGCGCCTCCCTGCAACGTAGGACAACCGTTTAGGTTGCGAAACGCAACTCTGTGATGAATTGCACATTGGCCTCTGACGCGCTACCTTGCCGCAAGCCAACTTGCCGCTACGGCGGTTGAGGAGGAGAGAGAGGGAGATCCTGGGGAGGATCGACCGAGTACACACGAGACGCCCGACTCAGGGGAGCGAGTCGGGCGTTTTGTGCGTTAAGGGGCAGGTCGCGAGGAACGGCCCTTTAACGCACTCGCGCCCGGCTCAGGGGAGCGAGCCGGGCGCAAATGACTGGAGGAGGGGTGCGATGAGAAATCGTCGCAAACGGAATATTTCCAATCGCTCCTCAATCCTAGCTAAACATTCGCCCGTTGTCCTTAATAGATGTGGAACCCGCGCCCGGCCTTGCGTCCGAGCGCGCCTTCGGCGATCAGCTCGCTGACGCGGACCGGCACCTCGGCGCCGATCGTCTCCCCGATCGCGGCCGACACGTCGAGGCCGACGAGGTCCAGCAGCGCGAGCGGCCCCATCGGGTGCCCGGCTCCCAGGCGCATGCAGGTGTCGACGGACTCGGCGTCCAGCCCGGTGCGCTCCATCAGCCGCACCGCCTCGAACAGGAACGGGAACAGCAGCCGGTTGACGACGAAGCCGGGCGTGTCGGGGACCTCGACGGCCGTCTTGCCGAGCGCGTCGCAGAGCGCGCGGGCGCGCTCGCGCGTGGCGGCGGTCGCCTCCTCGGGGAACACGAGCTCGACCAGGTCCATCTTCGGCACCGGGTTGAACACGTGCAGGCCGACGAAGCGCTCCGGATGCCCGCTGGCGCGCGCGAGCGCGCCGATCGGCAGCGAGGAGGTCGTGGTCGCGAGCACGGCCTCGGGCGAGACGTGCCCGTTCAGCGACCGCCACACCGAGGCCTTGGCCTCGGCGTCCTCGACGACCGCCTCGACGATGAACGTCGCGCCGATCAGTACGTCCGGGTCACGGCTGACGGTGATGTCGGGCTCGGTGCCGAGCCGCTCGCACAGCGCGTGCACCTTCGCGGTCGCCCGGTCGCAGGAGCCGTCGGAGCGAGCCCATACGGATACCGGACCGCGACCGGCGGCGACCGCCGCCAGACCGCACGCAATGGCCCCGGATCCCGCAATCGCCAAACGCTCCGACACGACTGTCCTCCGTGTTGATTGACTAGCCAGTCAACTCCCTACACTACCCCTTGGAACCACCCGAGGAGCCGATATGCCGCAGTCCGGCCGTGAAGTCGTGATCGTGGAAGCCGCCCGCACCCCGGTGGGGCGCGGGCATCCGGAGAAGGGCTATTACAAGGACGTCCACCCGAACGAGCTGCTCGGTCGCACGTTCGCCGAGGTGATCGAGCGCGCCGGGATCGATCCGGCGCTCGTCGAGGACGTGATCGGCGGCTGCGTGCAGCAGTACGGCGAGCAGATGTTCAACGTCACGCGCAACGCGTGGCTGCAGGCCGGCCTGCCGCTCCAGACGCCGGCCACGACGGTCGACCGCCAGTGCGGCTCGGCCCAGCAGTCGGTCAACTTCGCCGCCGCGCTGATCGCGGCCGGCGTGCACGACGTCGTGATCGGCGGCGGCGTCGAGCACATGGGCCATATCCCCATGGGCATCGGCTTCAAGTGGACCGACGACGTCGGCTCGCCCTACCCGCAGGAGCTGCTGGAGCGCTACGCGCTGATCCCGCAGGGGCTCTCGGCCGAGATGATCGCCGACCAGTGGGAGATCCCGCGCCACGAGCTCGACGAGCTCGCGCTGCGCTCGCACCAGCTCGCGCACCGGGCGACCGAGGAAGGCCGCTTCGAGCGCGAGACGATCCCGTTCGCGGTCAACGGCGACACCTACGTGTCCGACCAGGGCATCCGCCCGGACACGACGCTGGAGAAGCTCGCCGGGCTCAAGCCCGCGTTCAAGCCCGACGGCAAGGTCACGGCCGGCAACTCGTCGCAGATCTCCGACGGCGCCGCCGCCGTGCTGCTGATGTCGGCCGACAAGGCCGCGGAGCTCGGGCTCACGCCGCGCGCGCGGATCGTCGACCAGACGACCGTCGGCGTCGACCCGGTGATCATGCTGACCGGCCCGATCCCGGCGACGCGCAAGCTGCTCGAGCGCAACGGGATGGCGATCTCCGACATCGACCTGTTCGAGGTCAACGAGGCGTTCGCCCCGGTCGTGCTCGCGTGGGCGCGGGAGCTGCAGCCGGACATGGACCGCGTGAACGTCAACGGCGGCGCGATGGCGATCGGACATCCGCTCGGCTCCACCGGCGCGCGGCTGATCACGACGCTGCTGCACGAGCTCGAGCGCTCCGACCAGGAGACCGGCCTCGTGACGATGTGCTGCGGCGGCGGGCTGGGCACCGGGACGATTATTCAGCGCGTCTAGTCACTTCATGAGAGTCATGAGGCCGTTTTTCATACGGCCTCTTGACAGAATCTCGATTCTGCGAAAACTTCATGCACCGTCCAGTCCACTTGTAGAGGAGGGGTAGATGACGGTGCGTGCGGCCGGCCGCGTTCGCGTGGTGGGCCTCGCAGTGCTGCTCCCGCTGGCGCTAGCCGCGCCGGCCTCGGCTGCCGGATGGGGAACCGGCACGCTGACGAGCCAGAACCTGAAGGACCTGGTCTCGCAGATGTCGATCACCGAGGAGATCGGCATGGTCCACGGCGAGGGCGACCCGCCGAACAGCGCCGCCGCCACGGCCGACTGCACCGCCTCGGCGGTCGGCTGCGTCGGCGAGGCGGGCTGGGTCCCGGGCGTCAAGCGCCTCGGCATCCCGCCGCTGCGGCTCACCGACGGCCCCGCGGGCATCCGCCTCGCGCACGTCGAGACCGCGATGCCGGCCCCGGTCGGCCTGACCGCCACGTTCGACCGCGACGCGGCGACGCAGTACGGCGCCACCGTCGGCGACGCCGGCCGCGCGACCAACCAGGACGTCTGGCTGGCCCCGATGACCAACGCCGTCAACTTCATCACCGGCGGTCGCAACTTCGAGACGCTGGGCGAGGATCCGTACCTGGCCGGCCAGCTGCTCGCGCCCGAGGTCCAGGGCGTGCAGGGCAAGGGCATGGTCGCGATGATCAAGCACTACATCGAGAACGACTTCGAGAACGGCCGTACGTCGACGAGCGTCAAGATCGACGACCAGACGTTGCATGAGACCGAGCTGCAGGCGTTCCAGACCGGTGTGAACGCCGGCGCCGGCGCCGTGATGTGCTCCTACAACCGCGTCAACGACGTCTACGGCTGCGCGAACTCGCACACGCTGCAGGACATCCTCAAGGGCGAGCTCGGCTTCAAGGGCTTCGTCACGTCCGACTGGGGCGCGACGCATCACCAGACCGACCTCATGCACGGGCTCGACATGGAGCAGCCCGGCAGCGCGGCGGGGACGAGCAACTTCTCCACCGCGGGCATCACCGCCGCCGTCACGAGCGGCACCGCGGCCGTCCCGGCCACCAACGACTTCCCGGCCGAGCCGGCGTTCTCGGCGGCCCAGTGGAAGAGCCAGCTCGACGACGCGGTCACTCGCATCCTCACCGAGATGAACAACATCGGCCTGCTCGAGGGCACGTCGTTCGGCAGCCATCACACCGACGGCACGCCGTACGTGCCGCCGCGGCCCGACCTCGACAGCCTCAAGCCGGCGTCCTTCGCGGCCGCGCAGTCGATCGCGACCAAGAGCGCGACGCTGCTCAAGAACGACGGCTCGGCGCTGCCGCTGAGCTCGGGCGACCTGTCGGGCTCCGGCACGGTCGTGATGGGGCCGACGGCGATCGCGCCGTACATCGACGGCGGCGGCTCGTCGCACGTCACGCCGTACGACCCGGCCCAGAGCCCGTATGACGCGCTGCTCGGCAAGGCGCCGGCCGGCTCGAAGCTGTCCTACGTGCCCGGCTACGACCTCGACGGGGTCGTCACGCCGAGCTCGTCGCTGACGGCGCCGGATCCGGCCGAGGGCTACCCGAACTGGACGCTGAACGCCGGCGACGCCGCGTTCGCCGGCCAGCACGGGCTCCTGCGCCAGCAGATCACGACGGACGCGGTCGCCTCGGGCGCGCAGCCCGTGGCGCAGCCGGGCGGCGCCGCCGACCAGCTCGACCCGACGGTCGACACGACGCTGCCGGCGAGCACCGGCTGGCGCTGGTCGGGCACGCTGACGGCTCCGGCCGCCGGCGCGTGGCAGCTGAAGGTGTTCGTCCAGAACCAGGCGAACTCGCAGCTGTTCGTGGACGGGCTCGCGACCGCGCAGCGGCGCGTGAACATCAACGCCTACCCGGCCGCGCCGGGCTCGTCGTACGCGGGCCTGTCGCAGACGGCGAAGTCGCACGACCCGAGCGCCGAGGGCCTGCAGCAGGCGACGTACTCGGTCACGCTCACCGCCGGCCAGAACCTGCACCTCGACCTGCGCGTCGTCACGGGCGCGAGCGCCGGCAAGGTCCAGCTGCGCTGGGTCGCGCCCGACGCGCAGACGGCGTCGATCGCGTCGGCCGTGGCCGCCGCGACGGCGGCCAAGAAGGCCGTCATCTTCGCCTACGACGAGGGCACCGAGGGCCGCGACCGCGGCACGTCCGACCAGGGGGCCGGGATCGTGCTGCCCGGCTACCAGGACGCGCTGATCGCCGCCGTCGCGGCGGCGCAGCCGAACACGGTGGTCGTGCTCAACACGGGCGATCCGGTGCTGATGCCGTGGGCTGGCGCCGTCAAGTCGATCCTCGAGATGTGGTACCCGGGCCAGATGGGCGGCCCGGCGACGGCGGACGTGCTGCTGGGCAACGCCAACCCGGGCGGCAAGCTGCCCGAGACGTTCCCGGCCGACGCGACGCACTTCCCGACGTATGACCCGAACTGCACCGACACCTCGGTCACGGGCAACTGCCCGCTGTACCCGGGCGTCGAGCAGCCGGGCTTCATCAGCGGGCTGCACTCGTTCCGCCAGATCACGGCGATGGACGCGACGTCCGGGAACGGGATCTTCCAGGGCTACCGCTGGTACGACAAGCACGGCGTCACGCCGGGCTTCGCGTTCGGCCACGGCCTGTCGTACACCTCGTTCGCGTTCTCCGGGCTGACCGTGACGCCGAACTTCGACGGCACGGTGGGCGTCGCGTTCGACGTCAAGAACAGCGGCGCGGTCGCGGGTGACGAGGTGCCGCAGGTCTACGTGTCCTCCGGGCCGGCGCTCGCGGGCGTCCAGCAGGCCGTCAAGGCGCTGCACGGGTTCACGCGCATCACGCTGGCGCCGGGCGCGACGCAGCACGTGACGATGACGCTGGCGAAGCGCTCGTTCGAGTACTGGTCGAGCGCCGACCAGGCGTGGGAGACGAACTACGGCCCGCGCACGATCTCCGTCGGCGACGCGTCCGACAACCTCCCGCTGTCGGCCACGACGGCGCCGCTGGCGTCGACGTCGACGACGGGCACGGTCGGCGGCACGGTGCCGGCCACGCTGTCGCTGGCGCTCGGCGCGCCGGCGTCGTTCGGCCCGTTCACGCCGGGCCTGGATCACACGTACACGGCGTCGACGACGGCGACCGTGACGTCCACGGCGGGCGACGCCGCGCTGTCGGTGTCCGGCCCCGCGCACCTCACCAACGGCGCGTTCTCGCTGCCGGAGGCGGTGTCGGTGACGCCGGTCCCGGCGAGCTGGTCGGCGCCCGTGTCCAACGACCCGGTCGCGATCGCGTTCTCGCAGCACATCGGTGCGAACGACGCGCTCCGTACGGGCAACTACAGCACCACGCTGACGTTCACCCTGTCAACCACGAACCCGTAACGTCGCCGAAGGCGAGCGACGACGAAGTCTCGCTCGCCTGGCAGGCGAAACCCTGTTTCCGCCGGGCTCCCTGACTTGCTCACGGGGGCCCGGCGGCGTAGGGTCCAGATGGCGCATGGATTTCCCTGTCACGCTCGGAAGCCAGACACCGGAGGAGCAGGAAGAACGCAGCGCTGCGCTGGAGCGCGGGCTGCCGTTCCTGCTGTTCCGCGACGGCGACGGCGGCCAGCAGATCTTCACGCTGGACGCCGACGCGGAGGCGATCACCGTCGGCCGCCGCTACGAGGCCGACCTCTCGCTGCCGTGGGACGCGGAGGCGTCGCGCCTGCACGCCGAGCTGTCGCTGCGCGCGGGCGAGTGGACGATCTGCGACGACGGCTGGTCGCAGAACGGCACCTGGGTCAACGGGCTGCGGCTCGCGGGCCGGCGCCGGCTCGCCGACGGCGACCTCGTGAAGATCGGGCGCACGATCCTCGGCTTCCACCAGCCCGGCGCGATGGGCCCGGGGCCGACGATGGTGCAGGGCGAGCTGAGCGCGACGCCGCGCTTCTCCGAGCAGCAGCAGCGGATCCTGCGCGCGCTCTGCAGGCCGCTGTTCAACGACGGCGACGGCTTCAACCCGTCGAGCGACCTCGAGGTGTCCGACGCGACCGGCATCTCGACCGACGTCGTGACGCAGGAGCTGGACCTGCTCGCGCGGCTGTTCGGGCTCGAGGACATGCCGCGGCCTGAGCGCCGCGCCGAGGTCGCGCTGCTCGCCGTGCGCTCCGGCCTGGTCGGCGCGGACGACGGCACGCAGGCGTAGGCTTCGCGCCCGTGCGGGCGTTCGTGGCGGAGAAGGACGGCGACGAGGTCGCGCGCGGGGTGCGCGAGCTCGACGAGCTCGGCGACGGCGACGTGCTGGTGCGCGTCGAGTACTCGAGCGTCAACTACAAGGACGCGCTGGCGACGATCCCCAAGGGCGGCGTGGCGCGGATCTCGCCGCTGGTGCCGGGGATCGACCTGGCCGGCGTGGTCGAGGAGGCGCCGGACGGCGCCGCGGTCAAAGCCGGCGACGCGGTGCTCGCGCACGGCTACGAGCTCGGCATGTCGCACCACGGCGGCTTCGCCGAGTACGCGCGCGTGCCGGCCGGCTGGGTCGTGCCGCTGCCGCCCGGGCTGTCCGCGCGCGAGGCGATGGCGATCGGCACCGCGGGCTACACGGCGGCGCTGTCGGTGCTCGCGCTGGAGCGGCGCGGGTTGTCGGCGGCGGACGGCCCGGTGCTGGTCACCGGCGCGACCGGCGGCGTCGGCTCGATGGCGGTCGACATGCTCGCCGGGCGCGGCTACGAGGTCGTCGCGTCCTCGGGCAAGGACGCGGGCGAGTTCCTGACCTCGCTCGGCGCCGCCTCGGTGATCTCGCGCGAGGACGTCATCGGCGACGCCAAGCGGCCGCTGGCGAAGCCGGTCTGGGCCGGCGCGGTCGATTGCGTCGGCGGCGCCGTGCTGCCGGGCGTCGTGCGCGGGCTCCGGTACGGCGGCGCGGTCGCCGCGTCGGGCAACACCGGCGGGATCGGGCTGGAGCTGACGGTGCTGCCGTTCATCCTGCGCGGCGTCGCGCTGCTCGGTATCGACTCCGCGCAGACGCCGATCGGCGACCGGATCGAGACCTGGCACCGGATCGCGGGCGACCTGCGCCCGCGCCACGCGGACGCGCGCGAGATCGGGCTCGACGAGCTCGACGGCGCGCTGACCGCGATCCTGGCCGGCGAGAGCCGCGGCCGGACGCTCGTGCGGCTCTAGGAGCCTGTTGGAGAATGGTCGGTCCGCCTTGATGTGGTGCAGCCGTGGATGCCTCGGGCCGCACGCGATGGTGATGCGTGGCTCTGCCACGTGAGCATCGTGGGTGGCGGGCAGGGCGAAGCCCGGTGACGAGCCCGCAGGGCGAGGCCAGGCCGCGGATGTGCCGCAGCAGGCGTACCGGAATTCTTCAACCGGCGACTAGGCCGCGGCGCGGCCGGCTTCGAGCCGGGCGACCAGCTCGTCGAGCCGCAGCTCCTCGAGCCCCTGGCCGACGGCCTCGAGCTCGGACGCGCAGTACTCGACCAGCGTCCGCCCCTCGCGGCACAGCTCGAGCGTCTCGCGCAGTCCGGCCTCGCCGGAGTCCAGCCGCGCGATGATCGCCTCCAGCCGCGCGCCCGCGGCCTCGTAGGTCAACTCGCTCATCGATCTCCAGGGTAGGGCCGGACCCGGACACGGCCGTCGTGCAGGCGGACCGTGAGCTCGTCGCTCGCCCGGGCGCCCGCGGCGGACGTCACGGGCTCGCCGGCGGCGTCCTCCACCAGCGCGTAGCCGCGCTCCAGCGTGCGTTGCGGGTCGTGTGCGGCCAGCGTGGCGAGGATCCGGTCCAGCTCGCGCCGGCGCGCGGCCGTCGCCGCGGCCGCCGCCCGCTCCAGCGCGGGCGCGGGAAGCTCGGTGCGATCCACCCTCGCGTTGGCGGCGGCCGCCTTGCGCGCCAGGCTCGCCGCGCGCGACGCCGTCGCGCGGTCGCCCTCGCTCACCGCACGGCGCGTGACGGCGCGCAGCTCGCGCGCGAGCTGGTGCAGCCGCGCGCGATGGCGCGCGACGTGGTGCGCGGGCGCGCGCGACAGGCGCGCGAGCGCGCGCGCGCGATCCAGCACCGCGCGGCGGCCCTGGCGCTCGAGCTTCGCCGCCGCGAGCGCGAGCGAGGCGCGGGCGGCGCCGCAGTCGACCGGCACGGCGGCCTCGGCCGCGTGCGTCGGCGTCGAGCACGCGACGGCGGCCACGTCGTCGAGCAGCGTGCGATCGGTGTGGTGGCCGACCGAGGCGATCACGGGGATGCGCAGCAGCGCCACGGTCCGGCACAGCGTCTCGTCGCAGAACGCGAACAGGTCGGCCAGCGAGCCGCCGCCGCGCGCCACGATCGCCACGTCGACCTCCGCGCACGCCGCGAGGTCCTGCAGCGCGCGCGTGAGGGCCGGCGCGGCGTGGCGGTCCTGCACCGGCGCGAACGCCCACACCACGCGCCCTTGCCAGCCGCGCCGGGCGAGGCCGGCGAGCACGTCGTCGCGCGCCTTGCCGGACTCGCCGGTGACGACGCCGATGCAGCGCGGCAGCGCCGGGCGCGCGAGCGCCTTCTGCGGCGCGAACAGGCCCTCCGCATGCAGCCGGCGGCGCAGCTGCTCGAGCTGCGCCAGCAGGTCGCCTTCTCCGGCCACGCGCAGGCTGACGACCGAGAAGGAGAACGACGGCGACGCCGTGCGCGAGCCGGGGTAGTAGTCGCAGCCGCCCGCGGCCACGACCTGGGCGCCGTCGGCGAGCGCGCCGATGCCGAGCGCGTCGAAGTCCTTGCGCCACATCGAGCACGGCAGCGCGCCGTCGGCGTCGCGCAACTCGAACCACACCTTCGCGCGGCCGGCCTTGAAGCCGAACACCTCGCCGAACACCTGCACGCGCGTGAACTCCCGCAGCCGCTCGCGCAGCCGCGCCGCGTACTGCCCGACCGCCCACGGCCCGGTC
Organism: uncultured Solirubrobacteraceae bacterium; assembly: GCA_963736505.1. Classification (GTDB taxonomy): domain Bacteria; phylum Actinomycetota; class Thermoleophilia; order Solirubrobacterales; family Solirubrobacteraceae; genus Solirubrobacter. Next base: position 198,038 of record CAVTOZ010000005.1, on the reverse strand, counting down.
AGCACCGAGCCAGGGATCCCGTCGGGCCGCTCGAGCATCACGCAGACGCTAGCCGCCGGACCCGACGGCCTCGCCCCCCAGGGAAGGAGGGGGGCGAGGCCTGGGTGTCCTACGGCGTCGTAGTGGACAGCGTGAACGTCAGCGTGGCGCTGTAGCTGCCGGTCCGCAGCGCGTCGTTGGCGCCGATGTGCTGGCTGAACCCGATCGCGACCGCGGCGTTGGAGACCGGGCCCGTCCAGGCGGCGGGCACGGGCGTCACGACCACCGGCTCCGGCAGCGAGAACGCGCCGTTGGTCAGGTGAGCCGAGGCAGGCGAGACCGACAGCGCGGCGTCGCCGGCCGTCGAGATCACGTTGGCCGTGGTCTGGGCGGTGTAGGTGGCGTCCTTGCCCGGCACGAACGAGCCGAACGAGGCGGGCGCGCCGAGCGTCAGCGAGAGCGTCGCCGGCACCGTGCCGAAGACGTTCTGCGGCACCGTCGTCGCCTCATACGGGGCGCTGCCGGTGCTCGCGTTGTAGAACGCGTCGCCGTTGTAGGTCGCCACGATCGAGCTCGCGCCCATCGTGCTCGGCACGGTGATCGTGGCCTTGCCGCCGGAGATCGGCACCGCCGCTCCGAGCGGCACGCCGCCGACCGAGAACAGGACCGTGCCCGTGGGTGCCACCGGCTCCGCCGTGCCGGGCGTCACCGTGGCCGTCACGGACGTGCCGGAGACGGTGACCGCCGTCGACGTCTGCCGGAACGCGACCGACGCGCCGAAGTGGTTGAGCAGCTGGCGCCACACGTACCACTCGTGGCCGCCGTCGATCGTGTCGTCGACGAACGGCACGCCGTTGTCGGTCAGCCGCTGCTCGAGCGTCGCCTTCGACACGGTGATCGAGTCGAAGCGGCCGCCGCCGATCACGAGGCCGAGCAGCTTCTTCAGGTCCGGGTTCGCGTACAGCGGGCTGCCGGCGGCGGGCGCGCCGCCCGTGCCGATGCTCCAGCTCGCGTAGTAGCCGAACGACGTCGTCGCGTTGAAGATCAGCTGGTTCGCGCGCGAGGCGCCCGCCGAGAGCCCGCCGAACGCGCGGTCCGCGGCGCGGTGCGAGACGTTGAAGTTCGCCTCGATGTACGGGATCACGCGGTTGAGGACGTCGTTCTGGTAGCCCGCGTTGCCGCCGGGCAGGCCGTTGAAGTTCGTCGACACCACGACGGCGGGCTGCATCTTCCCGCCCGCGATCAGGTTGTCGATGATCCGGTTCGCGACGCCCTGGGTGAACCAGTCGGCCTCGACGCCGCCGGACCCGTGCGAGATGTAGAGCGTCGGGTACGGGAGCGCGCGGGCGGGGTCATAGCCGGGCGGCGTGTAGACCGCGAGGTAGTGCGAGCCGGCCGGGTTCGTCGACTCGGGATCGGGATACGTGTAGTCGGCCACCGTGCCGTGGACGGCGTTGGGCGCCTCCTGCGAGAGGTCCTTGGTGCCGAACGCGGGATCGGACGGAACGTAGACCTGGCTCGTCGGCTCCAGCGCGCCGCTGGTGACGCCGTTGACCGTGTTGAACGGCGGGTTGCTCGGATCGAACGCGCCTGTGCAGTCGGCCAGCGTGGGCGAGGTCGAGTTGCAGTTCCGGTAGAACTGGTAGGTGTAGGTGCCGCTCGGCATCGGCGTCGTGTAGGACCAGATGCCGGTCGCCGGATCGAGCGTCATGTCGGCGATCGGCCAGTTCGGCGCCGCGCCGCTGTTCGGGTTGGCGATCGGGAAGTCGCCGAGCTTCCACTGCGACGGCAGGCGGCCCGCCGACGTCGTCGTGGTCGTGTCGGTGAGGCCCGAGAAGAACCATTCGCCGCGGATCCGCATCCGCGTCGCGGTCGGGTCGTAGACCCGGAACGTGACCGCGTAGCCCGTGGGGGCGGTCCCGGTGTGCGTGACCTCAGGCGAGACGACGGCCGGCGCCTGCGCGTGCGCCGCGGCGGGGACGCCCGCCGCTGCCAGCCCGCCGATGACCGCGGCGAGCCGGACCCTGCTCCAGATGTGCAACGTGTGCTCTCCTCCGTGGGATGTGCACACCGGATATTTGCACCATCTCCGCTGGTTGATGTGAAAAACAGCGCCGACGAATGTCGGAATCTGAACCTAAATGGCTAGACGAGGTGAGGAGCGGTCGCTTCGGTCCAGTTCAGCGCGTCGCGGTAGGCGCGCCCGACGTCGGCGAGCGCGAGCCCCTGGCGCGCGCAGACCTCGAAGTGGCCGCTCTCGTACGCGAGCACGGTCTCCAGCAGCCCGCCCTCCGGGCCTTCGTGGTCGACCAGCGCCGCGGCCGTGCGCTCGTCGAAGGGCAGATCGTCGAGCAGTTCGCTCATCGGCGTGTCGAGCAGCGCGTCGACGACCGAGAACAGCCCGATCGTGAACGCGCGCTCCGGATCGGCGCCGCGCGTCGCCAGCAGCTCGCACAGGCGCGCGCGCAGCAGGCCGAGCCCGAGCAGGTGATGGGGGCGGTCGTTGAGCCCGGCGAGCGTCAGCAGCATCGCCCAGCGCCGCACGGCCACGGTGCCGAGCAGCATCAGCGCCTGGCGCACGGAGGAGACCTCCTGGCGCACGCCGATGAAGGCGGAGTTCGAGAGCCGCACGAGCTTGTGGGCGAGCCCGGCGTCCTGGCAGATCATGCGCTCGAGCTGCTCGAAGCCGACGCGCTCGCCGGGCGCCACCAGGCCGGAGAGCGTGCCGAGCCGGTGCGTCGGGCTCGAGCGCCCCTCGATCAGCACCGGCTGGGCGAAGAACAGCCCCTGGAACCCGTCGAAGCCGAGCGCCCGGCAGACGTCGTAGTCCTCGCGCGTGTCGACGCCGCGGGCGATCAGCGTGAAGTCGCGCTCGCGAAGCCAGTCGAGCGTCTGCAGCAGCGCGTCGCCGGCCAGTTCGCGGATGTCGAGCTTGACGATGTCCGCGTTCTGCGACAGCGCCTCCCACGCGGCGTTGAGGCGGAAGCCCTCGAGCGCGACGGTGAAGCCGGTCTCGCGCAGCTCGGCGAGCACGTCCAGCAGCGCGATGTCGGCCGCGTGGTTGCCGTCCAGCCCGATCACCACGCGCTCGGGCGGCAGCGGCAGCGGGCGGATCGCCACGAGCACCTCGCGGGTGAGCTTCAGGTGCGCCGGATGCCCGGCCGACACGTGCTCGAGGCCGACGTCGGCGACGGACTGGACGAGCACGCGGGCGGTCGCGTCATGCGCGTGCGCGGCGGCAGGGCGGCCGGTCGTGGCGGAGAACAGGAGCTCGTAGCCGGTGATGCGCTCGTCGCGGTCGAGGATCGGCTGGCGCGCCACCACCACCTCGGCGGCGGCGTCAAGAACTGGGGCGGTCACACATGCGACATCGGCCGGAAAGGCTGAGCGGTTGAGCCCCGATCACCCGCGCGGACGGCGCCCTGACAAAGTGTCGCGGTGCGGGAGCCGGTCCCGTCGCGGGCGCGAATGGCGCGGAGCGCGCTGTGCAGCGTGTGGAGGGCCTTCGTGGCCGGCGCCGGCGATCAGCTGGGCGAGCAGGATCGCGAGCACGACGTTGCGTGCCGCCTCGGCGTGCGGGCCGCGCCCACCAGAGGCACGGAGCGCCAGGAGGAAGAGGGACTCAGCCCCGCGTGGCACCGGGGATGTAGCGAGGCTGCTCGTGCTCGTCGACGCTCGCCAGCGCGCCCATGCCCTCCTGGGCGGGCTCGCCGCGCACCTCGCCGGTGAAGCCGAGGCGCTCCAGGCGCGCGATCTCGGCCTCGCCGAGCAGGCGCGCCGGGTCGTCGGCCGGCAGGCCGGCGATCAGCTTGCGGATGCGGTTGCGCAGCTGGAGCGCGAAGTGCGGCGTCGAGCTGCCCATCAGCTGGCGCACGTCATCCACCGACACGGGACGGTGGGCGCGCTCGGGCTGCTCGGCTTCGGCCATTTCACTTGGCTCCGGTGTCGACGGGCTGGATCTCGAGCAGGGTATCGATGCGCGCCTGCACGGCGCCCGCGATCGCGGTCTCGTCGCCGATGATCCAGCCGTGGTTGTAGACGCCGCGCACCGGGTCGTCGGTGTAGCCGGGCTGGATGTCGAGCAGGTAGTCCTGCAGCGGCTGCGGGAGCACGCCGGCGTCGGTCAGCAGCAGCAGCGGCCCGTACGCGCCCGAGGCCGACAGCGGCGCGGCCGCGGCCGCGTCCTGCGGGCGGCGCGAGTTGGCGAACACGAGCCCGTGGCCCGGGTCGACGACGTTCCAGCCGAAGCCGGAGTCCGAGTAGCGCGCGAACGCGATCGACGTCGCGACCGGATCGGCGGCGGCGATCCGCTTCGTCTTCCCGAGCTTGCCGAGCTGCTCGACGACCGCGTCCGACACCGAGTCGGCCGGGCCGAGCACGTAGATCTTGGCCTTGCGGTGCGTCTGCAGCGCGGCGGTCGTCTCCGGCGGGATCGCGTCGCGCGTGACCCACAGGATCGGGTCGCCGGACTTCGCCGCCCAGGCCGCGAGCGGCATCGCGTACTCCGGCCGGTCGGCCGAGGCGATCAACACGACGTCCGACGGCGCGCCCGCCGCGGCGGCCTGCAGGCGGTCGATCGCGGCGGCCAGCGCGGCCGGGCCCGCGGCCGCGACGTCGGTCGTCCGGTAGCCCTGGACGGGCGCCTTGGTGCCGACGCGGATCACCTGCGCGCCGCCGGCCTGCTTGGCGCCGGTCGGGGTCAGGCGGTCGAGCGCGGCGGCGGTGGCGTCGGGGATCTTGTCGCCCGCCGTGAACAGGATCGGGGCCTTCAGCGGCGCGCTGAAGAGCACGGCGGCGGCGAGCCCGGTGTGCCAGTCGGTGGCGTCCGCGAGCACGACGGCCTGCGGCTTGGCCTCGGGGAAGACGGCGAGCGCCACGCCCGCCGCGTCCGCGATCGCGTCCCCGCCGGCGACGCGCGTCGTGTTCTTGCTGGCGACCACGGGGAATCCGAGCGGCGGCCCCTGCTGGGGGACCTCGTCGCCCTTCTGCCCGATCGCGGGCGCCTTGCCGTCGCCGCCCGACTTGGCGCCGCCCCCGCCGCAGCCGGCCAGCGCAAGCGCGCCCGCGAGCGCCAGGACTCCGAGGAATCGCACGGGATCGAGGCTAGTCGACCTGCGCGTGCAAGTGTTTGCGCGCCAGCTTCGGGAACGCGCTCAAGCGCCGTGGAGTCAGGACCGATGAAGCGTGGAAGTGGCGCCTGACGATTGTCGGGTGTCAGCGACTGGACATAAGACCGCGGCTTCGTATAAGTTGCCGCCTACGCCGAACCCCGGTTGGTCGCCGGGGACGGGGGACCCAAGTTGTTTGGGGCTAATCGCATCCTCGGATGTGAAGCGCAGGCTCTTTCAGCGCTAGCCCGTCAGCTAACCCCGCAGGCCGACGAAAGAGGAATACGGCTTGTTCTCCCTGCGGGCGTTCGCGCTCACCCTGACATCGATGTCGTTAATGCTGTTGCCGAGCGCCGCCATGGCGCAGGCTCCGGCACCCAGTGCCGCGGGCGGCGCACAGTACCCGCCGCCCCCGCCGCCCGTCGTGAACCTCACGACGCCCGGCGCGGTCGCGAAGCTGATGCCCGACGGCACCGCCGCGGCCCCGGCCGACGCGCCGCCGCAGGTGCAGGCCGCGGTCTGGAAGGCCAACGACATCCAGGACAAGCCCTACCGCTACGGCGGCGGCCACAAGGACTTCGTCGACGACGCCTACGACTGCTCCGGCACCGTCTCCTACATGCTCCACGGCGGCGGCCTGCTCGACACGCCGCTGGACTCGAGCTCGTTCATGAAGTGGGGCGACGCCGGTCCCGGCCAGTGGATCACCGTCTACACGAACCCGGGTCACGCGTTCGCCGTGATCGCCGGCCTGCGGCTCGACACGAGCGCCGCCGGCGTGACCACGCGGGCGACCAAGGCGGCCGGCTACAAGAAGGCGCTGGAGCGCGGTCCGCGCTGGCGCCCGGTGCTCCGCGCGACGCGCGGCTTCAAGACGCGCCACCCCGTCGGGTTCTAGGCCTCTTCATCTAGGTACCCTTGTCGGACTCGTAAGTCCGACCAAATTTGGGAGGTGCCGTGGCCGGCATGTCCGGACGGTTCTCCACCGTTATCAAGGCGAAGATCAACAAGCTGCTCGACAGGGCTGAAGACCCGAGCGAAACGCTCGAGTACAGCTACCAGAAGCAGATGGAGCTGCTCCAGAACGTCAAGAAGGGCATCGCGGACGTCGTCACGTCCAAGAAGCGCCTTCAGCTGCAGCAGCAGAAGCTCGAGCAGCAGGTCGTCAAGCTCGACACCCAGGCCCGCCAGGCGCTCGCGCAGAATCGCGAGGACCTCGCGCGCGTGGCGCTGGAGCGCAAGCAGTTCGCCCAGGGCGAGCTGCAGTCGCTCGACACGCAGGTGCAGGAGCTCGAGAGCCAGCAGCAGTCGCTGGTCCAGAAGGAGCAGACGCTCCGGACGAAGATCGACCAGTTCCGCACCAAGAAGGAGGTCATCAAGGCGCAGTACTCCGCCGCGGAGGCCTCCGTGAAGATCTCCGAGGCCGCGTCCGGCGTGGGCGAGGAGATGGCCGACGTCGGGATGGCGATGCAGCGCGCGGTCGACAAGACCGAGAACATGCGCGCCCGTGCCAACGCGATGGACGAGCTCGAGGCCTCGGGCGCGTTCGACGACCAGCTGTCGCTCACCCCGGGCCAGGACGACATCGATCGCCAGCTGCACGAGCTGACGTCGTCGTCGCAGGTCGACGACGACCTGGCGAAGCTGAAGGCCGAGCTCGGCCAGGGCTCCGCGCCGTCGCCGGCGCTGGAGGCCGGCGAGGCCGCGCCGTCGCAGGAGCGGCCCGCGTGATCGTCCGGATCTCCACCGAAGGCCAGTTCCGGCTGCCAGACGGGGACGTCGACCGGCTCAACGACCTCGACAACGAGGTCGTCGCCGCCGTCGACGCGGGTGACGAGGAGCGCTTCAACGAGGTGTTCCAGCAGATGCTCGAGCTCGTGCGCTCCGACGGCACGCCGCTCGGCGACGACGAGCTGGAGGAGTCCGACGTGATCCTCCCGCCGCCCGACCTCGGGTTCGCCGAGGCCGGCGGGCAGTTCACGGGCGACGGGCTGATCCCGGACTAACCACCTCTCGGGTTAGCCCCCGCCGAGACAAACAGGGTGGCTCGCCCGCCGGCACCCGCCGGCGGGCATACCGTTGGGGGCGTGGTCAGCAGCCTTCCCGCCCGCACGTTCGCCTCCGAGGCCTGGGGCGCCACCGCCTACATCGCGCTCAGCGGCGTGATCGGGACGGTCTCGTTCGTCGTCGCGCTCGTCGGGCTCTGCGTCGGCTTCCCGCTGCTGATCGTCGCGCTCGCCGGCGTGCCGATCCTGTGGCTCGTGTTCGCGTTCGACCACGGGCTCTCCAAGCTGGAGCGCAGCCGCGCCGAGGCGCTGCTGGGCGTCGACTTCCCCGTGCGCCCGTTCGCGCGCGGCGCCTCGCTGCCGCGCAACATGCTGGCCTGGATGGGCTCGCGCGGCTGCTGGCTGGAGCTGACCCACGCGCTGATCGCACTCCCGGTGCTGGGCTGGATCGGCGGCAGCCTCGCGTTCCTCGCCTGGGGCGGCGGGCTGGCGTTCCTGAGCTTCCCGCTGTGGGGCTGGGCGACGGTCGGCAAGGGGATCGTGCTCGGCGCCGAGGTCGGCTTCGCGGTCTCCGCCGTCGCGCACGTGGTCACCGGGGTCGCGCTGCTGTGCGCCGCCCCGTGGCTCTCGCGCGGCGTCGCCGCCGTGCAGCTCGCGATGGCGCGCCTGCTGCTGGAGCCGAGCGATCGCGAGCGGCTGACCGCGCGCGTCGGGACGCTCGAGGAGACGCGCGCCGGCATGGTCGCCGCCGCCGACGCCGAGCGGCGCCGGATCGAGCGCGACCTGCACGACGGCGCGCAGCAGCGGCTCGTCGCGCTGGCGATGACGCTGGGCCGCGCGAAGGCGGCCGAGGACCCCGACTCCGCGCGCGAGCTGCTCGACGAGGCGCATCGCGAGTCCAAGGAGGCGCTCGTGGAGCTGCGCAACCTCGCGCGCGGCATCCATCCGGCCGTGCTGACCGACCGCGGGCTGGACGCCGCCGTGTCCGCGCTCGCCGCTCGCTCGCCGGTGCCGGTCGCCGTCGACGTCGACCTGCCGCGCCGGGCCGCGCCGGCCGTCGAGGCGATCGCCTACTTCGTCGTCGCCGAGGCGCTGACCAACGTGGCCAAGCACTCGTTCGCCTCGCGCGCCCGGCTCGAGGTCAAGATCGAGGCGGATGAGCTCGTGATCGAGGTGTCCGACAACGGCCGGGGCGGCGCGGACGGGGCGCACGGGACCGGCCTGACCGGCCTGCGCGACCGCGTGCGCGCCGTGGACGGCATGCTGATGGTCGTGAGCCCTCCGGGCGAGGGCACGACCCTGCGAGTGGAGCTGCCATGCGAGCCGTGATCGCCGAAGACGCCGTGCTGCTGCGCGAGGGACTGACGCGCCTGCTGCGCGAAGGCGGGTTCGACGTCGTCGAGACCGTCGACAACCCCGAGGCGCTCCTGCGCGCCGTCGAGCGCCACCAGCCCGACGTCTGCGTCGTCGACGTGCGGATGCCGCCGACGTTCAACGACGAGGGCGTGCGCGCGGCGCTCGTGATCCGGCAGCAGTGGCCCCAGGTCAACCTGCTGATGCTGTCCCAGTACGTCGAGGAGCGCTATGCCGTCGACCTGCTGGCCGGCGACAGCCGCGGCATCGGCTACCTGCTCAAGGACCGCGTCGCGGACGTCGGCGACTTCCTCGACACGCTGCGGCGCGTCGCCAACGGCGGCGCCGCGCTCGATCCCGAGGTCGTCTCGCAGCTGCTCGTGCGCAGCGGCCGCCAGGACCCGCTCGAGCAGCTCTCCCCGCGCGAGCGCGAGGTGCTCGAGCTGATGGCCGAGGGGCGTACGAACAGCTCGATCGCCGGCCACCTGGTCGTGACCGAGGGCGCCGTCGAGAAGCACGTGACGAGCATCTTCATCAAGCTCGGCCTGCCGCCCGCCGACCAGGCGCACCGGCGCGTGCTGGCCGTGCTGCGCTTCGTCGAGGCGGTCGATCGATGACCGCGGCGCCCCAGCGCGTGCTCTGGCTCGTCGCCGGCGGGCTGTTCGCGGGCATGTTCACGCTGTGGGCCGGCTTCCTGCTCGCGGGCTCGACCGTCGGCAGGGTCACGCGCAGCGAGCACCACGTGCTGCACGGGACCGTGCGCGAGGTGCGGGTCGACGGCAGCGCCGGCGACGTCACGCTGCTGCCGACGTCCGGCCGCGAGGTCGTCGTCGACAGCCGCGCCAAGGCGACGCTGTGGATGCCCGACATGGAGACGAAGATCGACGGCGGCCACGTCACGGTGCGCGGCGACTGCCGCGTCGTCGTCTTCGGCACGTGCAGCGTGAGCTTCATCGTGCGCATCCCCGAAGGCACGCCGGTGTCGGTCCAGACGAGCTCCGGCGACATCAACGCGAGCGGGCTCAGCGGCCCGGTGGACTTCGAGGTCTCCTCCGGCGACCTCGAGCTCGAGGGGCTCACCGGCGGCACGAACGCGCGCGTCTCCTCGGGCGACATCGACGCGCACGGGCTCGGCGGGCGCGTTGCGCTGCAGAGCACCTCGGGCGACGTGGTCGGCACCGAGCTGACCGCGAGCGTCGTCAGCGCGCACGCCTCCTCCGGCGACGTCGACATCGACGTCGTGAACCCGCCGCAGCGCATCAGCGCGTCCTCGTCGTCGGGCGACGTCACGATCTCGGTCCCGCGCGGGAACGGCGAGCGCTACGACGCGCAGGTCGACACCAGCTCCGGCGACCACACGCTCGGCGTGCGCAGCGACCCGCTCGCCGATCGCAGCCTCAGCGCCGTGACGAGCTCGGGCGACGCGGCAATCCGCTACCGCGACGGCTGAGAGCCGTTAGAGCAGCGATGAGACCGCTGCTCGCCGCCGTCGCGGCGCTCCTGCTGCTCGCCGCCCCGGCCCGTGCCGCGACGGTCACGTGCGACCAGGCGATCAAGCCGTTCGGGCCGCCGCGGCACGCCGTCACCGTCGGCGGCGTCGTGTTCCGCGACCTGCGCGACGCTGCCTCCCAGCGCTTCGACGCCACGCGGCTGTTCCGCTCGACGGTGACGGCGCCGGGCGGCAAGCCCGTGACGGTCTCGGTCGAGCAGTCGTGGCTGTCGCTGCGCTACGGCGCCCAGCGCAACGACGGGCGCCCGCTGCGCGTGTCCGACGGCGCGCGCCGGGTCCGGCTCGAGCCGTGCGCGCACGCGACCTCGTGGGCCGGCGGGTTCATCGTCTCCAAGCCAGGCTGCGCGACGCTGCACGTCGGCGCCCGCAAGGTCCGCGTCGGGTTCGGCCGGCGCTGCGCGTGATCCGCCTGCTCGCCGTCGCGTTCCTGCTGCTCTTCGCCGCCGACGCGCGCGCCGCGACGGTCACCTATGTCCCGGCGCCGCCGCAGGACCCGCGCGACCACGCCGGGGGCGCGTCGAGCTCGATCGAGGTGCGGGCGGCGCCGGGGGAGGCGAACGTGCTCGAGGTCGCCGCCGACCCCGGCGGCGTCGTCGTGCGCGACTCCGGCGCACCGCTCACGGCGGTCGCGCCGTGCGGCGTCCAGGCCGACGGCAGCGTCCACTGTCCCGGCGGCGTGCCGTCGGTGGCGGCCGGCGACGGCGACGATCGGGTCGTCGCGCACACCTTCGCGATCGTCGACGGAGGCGCCGGCGACGACGCGCTCACGGGCGACGACGCGTACCTCTACGGCGGCGACGGCGACGACGTCCTGCTGGGCGACGGCACGCTGTCCGGCGGCCCGGGCCGCGACCGCCTGACCGGCGGGCCGGAGGACGACACGCTCGAGGGCGGACCGGACGCGGACGCGATCGACGGCGGCGCCGGCACCGACCAGCTCGACTTCTCGACCAGCAGGCAGGGCGTGGTCGTCGACCTGGCCGACCCGGGGCCGGACGGCGGTGACAGCGTCACCGGCGTCGAGAACGTGCAAGGCGGTCCGGGCGACGACCGGATCGCCGGCGACGCGGGGAAGAACCGGCTGTCCGGCGGCAAGGGCGACGACGTCCTGATCGGCCGCGCCGGCGACGACGAGCTGAGCGGCGACGAGGGCGAGGACCGGCTGAACGGCGGCGCGGGGGACGACGTGATGCTCGGCGAGTGGTTCGACGGCGGCGCCGGCGACGACTGGCTGGCGACCGACGACGGCCGGTTCACCGGCGGCGGCAGCTGCGGCGCCGGCGATGACGGCGTGTACGGCCCGCCGGCCCGGTTCGCCGTCCGGCCCGGGTGCGAGCACGTCTTCCCGAGCCGCGAGTACGACCTGCCCGACGTCGACGTCGACCTGCCGCACCTCGGGCGCCGCGCGCTCGCGCTCACGCTCCGGCGCGACAAGGAGAGCGGCGCCTGCCGCACGCGCGTCACGGTCGAGGCCGGCGGCGTCGAGATCGGCCGCGCGAGCGTGGGCATCAGCCGCCGCAGGCACCGCCTGGCGATCCCGCTGCGCCGTGTCGCGCGCGACGTGCAGGTGAAGTTCCGCTCGACCTTCAAATGCGGCCGCAGCCGCTACGCCGGCGTCTCGCGGACCGAGTTCCGGCTGGTGGCCTAGGTAATCCGCGAAGCGATTATCAAGCGAGGGCGGGCGGGATGGTGTCCGCCGGCGCCAGCCGGCTGCCGCGATGGCTCGCCTAGATCGGGGCGCCCCAGAGGGGGAACCAGCGCTCGAGCTCGGCCTCGACGGGGAGCTCGGCGCCGATCTGCGCCTTCAGCCGCAGCTCGCGCTCGTTGTCACGTGACTGCGGGCCGCCGGCGGGCGCGAACGGGTAGAACGCGCCGCGCTTGAAGTTGTAGATCCAGTACACGCGCCGGTCCTTCTCGTCGCGGAACGAGAACACCGCCGCGAGTAGGCGGTCGCCGTAGCCGCCGGCCTGGATCGCGGTGGAGACCGCGTTGATCCCCACGACGAGGTCCTCCATGTCGGGGTCCGAGAGCACCATCCAGCGATAGCCGAACTCGTCGTCGCGCGCAGCGATCTTCGTGCCGGTCTCGTCGCCGGTGCCCTTCAGGACCTCCTCCATGTCCTTCACGATCTCCTCGAAGTCCGCCGTCGCGAGCGGCTGGAAGACGATCGCCGCCTCGCCGGAGGTCTTCAGGCCCATGCCCGTCTCCATGGCCGTGTACGCCGTCGACATGGCGAACAGGCGGTCCATGGCAGGCTGCTTGATCTCGCGCTTGCCGCGCAGTACGTCGAAGAGGCCCATGGCCTCTACAGGCTACGCGGTGCCCTGGAGCTGCGCCTCGAGCCGCGCCAGGCGCTCGAGCCGCTTCTCCATCGGGGGGTGCGTCGAGAACAGGTTGCCGAACGCCTTGCCCGCGCCCGTCGGGAAGATGAAGAACGCCTGCAGCTCCGAGGACGCGCGCAGGTCCTGCTGCGGGATCCGGTGCATGCCCGAGGAGATCTTCTGCAGCGCGCTGGCGAGCGCGCTCGGGCGGCCCGTGATCAGCGCCGCGCCGCGGTCGGCCGCGAACTCGCGGTAGCGCGACAGCGTCTGCATGAGGAAGAACGAGACGACGTAGACGACGAGCGAGACGAGCAGCAGCACCATGAAGCTGGGGCCGTCGTCGTCGTCGGACGACGACGAGCCGCCGAAGAGGAAGCCGAACTGCACGATGTAGGCGGCGATCGTGGCGAAGAAGCCGGCGAGCGTCATCACCATCACGTCGCGGTTGACGACGTGGGTGATCTCGTGCGCCATCACGCCCTCGAGCTCGGCGGGCGACAGCAGCTCCATGATGCCCGTGGTCGCGCACACGGTCGCCGACTTGGGCGAGCGACCGAGCGCGAACGCGTTCGGCATCGACGTGTTGGCGACGGCCACCTTCGGCTTCGGGATGTCGGCCTGCACGCACAGCCGCTCGATCATCGCGTGCAGCTGCGGCGCCTCCTGGGGCGTCACGACACGCGCGCCCATGGCGGCGAGCGCGAGCTTGTCGGAGGCGAACAGGTTCACGGCGGCGAGGCCGCCGGCGACGACCGCCACGACGATCCCGCTCGCGCCGACCGCGATCATCGCGACGACGAGCACGACGTACAGCAAGCCGAGCAGGAAGAGCGTGACCGTCATCCGGACCTGAAGGCCGGTGTCCTTGCCGAAAGTGGTGGGTCTGGGCATCTCATGAAAGATGGTGGCACACGCGCGTGGGGGCTTATCAAGATTTACTCCTGCGCGAAAGCCCTGCACAGTGCAGGATTCGGTGCACGCTCCATAAGCATCGCCTCAAGCGTGGCCCGCGACCGGCCCGCCTCGTAGCATGGCCCGTCGCATGCGCTCGCGCCTGTCGCTGCTCGTACTCGTCGTCGTCCTCCCGGTCGCTCTGTGGGCGGTATTGCCCGTGGGCTCGACCGCCCAGGGCCCTGGGCAGCTCCAGAGCAAGATCGACCGCAAGCAGTCGCTGATCGGCGGGCACAAGGCGCACGAGCGCGTGCTCACGACCGAGGTTTCGTCATATACGAAGCGGATCGACCACCTCCAAACGGACATCACGACGCTCAGCGCGCGCCAGCAGAAGCTGCAGAACAGCCTCGACGCCAAGCGCGCCCAGCTCGCCGCCGTGCAGACCAAGCTGCGCGCCGAGCGCGCCCGGCTGGCCCGCCTGCGCGCCCGCCTGCTCGTCGTGCAGCGCACGCTCTCCAACCGGCTCGTCGAGCTCTACAAGGCCGACAAGCCCGACGTGGTGACCGTCGTGCTGAACGCCAACGGCTTCGCGGACCTGCTCGAGCGGACCGAGTTCCTGCACCGGATCTCCCAGCAGGATGCGCACATCATCGACGTCGTGCGCTCCGCCAAGGCTGACGCGACGTCGACCGCGGCCACGCTCGACGGGCTCGAGAAGCAGGCCGCGCACGTCGCCGCGCAGATCCAGACGCAGCGCGACCAGGTCTCGACCGTGCGCGTGAGCCTCGTCGGCCGGCGCGACAGCATCCAGTCGGTCCGCTCGCAGAAGTTCGCGCTGCTGAAGTCCTCGCGCGACCGCCGGCATCAGCTCGAGGACGACGTCGCGAGCCTGAAGAACGCGCAGGCGAAGATCCAGGCCAAGCTCGCGGGCTTCGCCGGCTCGCAGCCGGCCGGGCCGATCCGGGGTGGCTCCGGCGGCCTGATCTGGCCGGTCAACGGGCCGATCACGTCCCCGTTCTGCGAGTCGCGCGCCTGGGAGTCCTGCCACCCGGGCATCGACATCGGCGTCCCGTCCGGCACCCCGATCCGCGCCGCCGCGTCCGGCAAGGTCGTGCTGATGCAGCCCGAGGCGGCGTCGGGCGGCTACGGCAACTTCACGTGCATCCAGCACACCTCCTCGCTGTCGACGTGCTACGCGCACCAGTCGCGCTTCGGGACCTCGATGGGCGCGCAGGTCAGCCAGGGCCAGGTGATCGGCTACTCCGGCTGCACGGGCCGCTGCTTCGGCCCGCACCTGCACTTCGAGACGCGCATCAACGGCAGCGTCGTGAACCCCATGAACTACCTGTAGGTCATCATGCCGCGGACATGGTGACCGCGGTCGAGACCCTGTACCCCGAGCACTCCGCCGTCCGCGACGGGCGATTGAGCATCGGCGGCTGCGACGCCAAGGAGCTCGCGCGCCGCTACGGCACGCCGCTGTACGTCGTCGCCGAAGACGATCTGCGGGCCCGGGCGCGCGAGTTCACGGCGGCGATGCCGGGCGAGGTCGTGTTCGCCTCGAAGGCGTTCCCGTGCACCGCCGTGCTGCGGATCTTCTACGAGGAGGGGCTGTCGGTCGACGTCGCCTCCGGCGGCGAGCTCGCGCTCGCGCGGCGCGCCGGCTTCGACGGGCCGCGGATCATCCTGCACGGCAACGCGAAGTCCGAGGCCGAGTTGCGCGCCGCCACCCGCGCCGGCGCCCGGATCGTGATCGACAGCTTCGACGAGCTGGAGAAGCTCGAGCGCATCGAGGCGCCGTGCGAGGTGATGATCCGCGTCACGCCGGGCGTCGTGGCCGACACGCACGCGAAGATCCTCACCGGCCACGCCGGGTCGAAGTTCGGCTTCTCGCTCGCCGACGCGCCGCGCGCGATCAAGCGGCTGCGCGCGTCCGGCTGGGCGAGCCTGCGCGGCCTGCACATGCACATCGGCTCGCAGCTGTTCGACCTCGCGCCCTGGCGCGCGGCGGTCGAGGCGATCGCGAGCCTGGGCGACTTCGAGGCCTACGACCTGGGCGGCGGCCTCGCCGTCGCCTACACGACCGACCGCCGGCCGCCGTCGGTGGCGGAGTACGTCGCCGCGATGGTCGCGACCGCCGACGATCTGCTCGGCCCCGGCAAGGCGCTCTCGATCGAGCCCGGCCGCGCGCTGACGGCCACCGCCGGCGTGACGCTCTACACCGTCGAGTCCGTCAAGGACGTGGCGCTGCAGGACGGCCCGATACGGTTCGTCGCCGTGGACGGGGGGATGTCGGACAACCTTCGCCCGATGCTCTATGACGCCCCGTATGAAGCCGATCTCGTCGACCGCGTGGGCGCGCCGGGCACGTCCTGCACCGTCGTCGGCAAGCACTGCGAGTCCGGCGACGTGCTGATCCGCGAGACGGCGCTGGCCGACCCGCGGCCCGGCGACATCCTCGTCACGCCCGTGACCGGCGCGTACGTGTACGCGATGGCCAACAACTACAACGGCGTCCCGCGGCCGCCCGTCGTGTTCTGCTCCGGCGGGCACGCGCGCGAGGTCGTGCGCCGCGAGACCTTCGAGGACCTCTATGGGCGAGACGTTTAGGGTCGGCCTGCTCGGCCGCGGCACGGTCGGCGGCGCCTTCGAGACGCTGCTGGCCGAGCGCGCCGGCGCGGTCGAGGCCGTCACGGGGCTGCGACCGAAGCTGAGCGGCGTGCTCACCCGCTCGCGCGGGAGCTTCGACGAGATCCTCGACGGCTCGGATCTCGTGGTCGAGCTGATGGGCGGGATCGACCCGGCGCGCGACTACGTGCTGCGCGCGATGGCCGCCGGCAAGCACGTGGTGACCGCCAACAAGCTGCTGCTCGCCCAGCACGGGGAGGAGCTCTGGAGCTGCGCCCGCGAGCACGGCGTGCAGCTGCGCTTCGAGGGCGCCGTGGCGGGCGTGGTGCCCGTCATCCGCGTGCTGCAGGAGACGCTCGCGGCGGCCCACGTCGAGCGCATCCACGGGATCGTCAACGGCACCACGAACTTCATCCTCACCGAGATGGCGCGCGGCGGGATGGCCTACGCCGACGCGCTGGCCCGCGCCCAGGAGCTCGGTTACGCGGAGGCGGATCCGACCGATGACGTGACAGGCCGCGACGCGGCGGCCAAGATGGCGATCCTGGCCCGCCTGGCGTTCTCCACGCCCGTCCATCTCGACCAGGTGACCTACGAGGGGATCGAGCAGATCACCGCCGACGACATGGCGTTCGCGCGCGACCTCGGGCTCGGGCTGAAGCTGATCGGCACGGCCGAGCGCGTCGACGGCGGCATCTCCGTCCGCGTGCACCCGGCGTTCCTGTACCCCGGGCACCCGCTGGCGTCGGTCAACGGCCCGTTCAACGCCGTCACGATCGAGTCCGACGCGATCACGGAGGTCACGCTCAGCGGCCCCGGCGCGGGCGGCCCGCAGACCGCCAGCGCGGTGCTGGGCGACGTGATCTCGGCGATGATCCCGCCCGCCTCGACGCCGGAGGCGACCGAGTCGCTGCCGGTCGTCGGCGACGTCAAGTCGGCGTTCTACCTCGCGATGGAGGTCGACGACGAGCCCGGCGTGCTCGCGCAGGTCGCCGAGGTGCTGGGGATGCAGGGCGCGTCGATCAAGTCGGTCGTGCAGAAGGGCCTGGGCGCGCAGGCGCGGCTGGTGATGGTCCTGCACCCGCTGCTGGAGTCGCGCTTCTACGCCGCCGTCCAGCTGATCTCGCAGATGGCGTTCGTGCGCGCCCGCCCGCGCTCGATCCGCGTGCTCGAGGAGGAGTTCGAGTAGTGGGCCTGATCACGCGCTACCGCGAGCGGCTCCC
This sequence comes from uncultured Solirubrobacteraceae bacterium, assembly GCA_963736505.1. Taxonomy (GTDB): domain Bacteria; phylum Actinomycetota; class Thermoleophilia; order Solirubrobacterales; family Solirubrobacteraceae; genus Solirubrobacter. Next base: position 181,016 of record CAVTOZ010000005.1, on the reverse strand, counting down.
GTTCGCCCCCGGCGACCCCGTCGTGTCGCTCGAGGAGGGCTCGACGCCGCTCGTCCTGGCCGAGCGCGTGTCCGAGCGCGCCGGCACCGAGGTGTGGCTCAAGCTCGAGGGCGCGAACCCGACCGGCTCGTTCAAGGACCGCGGGATGACCTGCGCGGTCTCGGCCGCCGTGCGCGAGGGCGCCGAGGCCGTGATCTGCGCCTCGACCGGCAACACGGCCGCCTCCGCCGCCGCCTACGCGGCGCGTGCGGGGCTGACGGGCGCGGTGATCGTGCCGGAGGGCAAGATCGCGACCGGCAAGCTCGCGCAGGCGCTGATGCACGGCGCCAAGGTGATCGCGCTGCGCGGCAACTTCGACCAGGCGCTGAAGCTGGTGCGCGAGCTGGCCGAGCGGCACCCGATCGCGCTGGTCAACTCCGTCAACCCGTTCCGCCTGGAAGGGCAGAAGACGGCCGCGTTCGAGGTGCTCGACGCGCTCGGCGAGCTCGACGCGCTGTGCATCCCGGTCGGCAACGCCGGCAACGTGACGGCCTACTGGAAGGGCTTCCGCGAGATGAACGCGCGCCCGCGCATGTTCGGCTTCCAGGCCGAGGGCGCGGCGCCGCTCGTACTCGGCGCGCCGGTCGAGAACCCCGAGACCGTCGCGAGCGCGATCCGGATCGGCAACCCCGCGCGCTGGGAGGAGGCGATGGAGGCGTTCACCGGCTCCCACGGCGGCGTGGCGGCCGTCAGCGACGCGCAGATCCTCGAGGCCTACCGCTTCCTCGCCGCGCACGAGGGCGTCTTCTGCGAGCCGGCGTCCGCCGCCAGCGTCGCCGGCCTGCTCGCGCACGGCGCGGGCGAGTCCGAGCGCGTCGTCTGCGTGCTCACCGGGCACGGCCTCAAGGACCCGCAGACCGCGCTCTCGCAGGCGGGCGCGGTGGTGCCGTGCGAGCCGGACCTCGCGTCCGTGGAGAAGGCTGTCATCGGTTGAACCGGCGCCGTGTCGTCCGTGTGCCCGCCTCATCGGCGAACCTCGGGCCGGGGTTCGACGTGCTCGCGGCGGCGCTGGACCTGCACATGGAGCTCGAGGTGGCCGAGACGGGCTCGTTCGCCGTCCACACCGACCTCGCGATCGCGAGCGACCGCCGCAACCTCGCCGTGCGCGGGTTCGCGGCGCTGCATCCCGTCGACGACTTCGAGTTCACGATCCGCTCGGACATCCCGCTGGCCGGCGGGCTCGGGACGAGCGCGGCGGCGATCGTCGCCGGGCTCGTGGCGGCCGACTCGATCTTCGAGCTCGGCGCCGACGTGCTCGCCGAGGCGATCGCCATGGAGGGGCATCCCGACAACGTCGCGGCCGCGCTGCTCGGCGGCTTCGTGGTCTGCTCGGGCGGCGACGTCGAGCGGATCGACCCGGTGCCGGCGCTGGAGGCGCTGCTCGTGGTGCCGGAGCAGTCGGTGCGCACGGCCCGCGCGCGCGCCGCGCTGCCGGGGCGGATCCCGATGAGCGACGCCGTCTTCAACGTCGCGCACGCGTCGCTGCTCGTGCTCGGGCTCGCGCGCGGCGACCTCGGGCTGATCGCGCGCGGGCTCGGCGACCGCCTGCACCAGCCGCGCCGCGCGCACCTGTACCCGCGCTCATGGGAGCTGGTCCAGCGGGCGCGCGAGCTGGGCGCGCTGGGCGCGACGATCTCCGGGGCCGGCCCGACCGTCCTCGTGTGGTGCGACTTCGAGTCGACCGGCGCGGTCGCCGCGCGGCTGCGCGCCGAGGTGTCGGAGTGGGCCGAGGTCCTGCGCGTGCCCTTCACGGGCTCCGGCGCCAACGTCAGCGCCTTGTAGTGGACGCGTCCGAAAGTACGACCCTGTCTCGCTAGCGCTCGCCACCGCTTCGCTCGCCGGCGGGCCCGGACCGCCACCTGTCTCGCCCTAGGGGCTCGCCACCTGGCTCTCGCCGCTGCCGGGCCACGGCAGTCGCACACGTACCACCAGTATGCGAGCGACTGCCGCCGAGGCGAAGCCGGTGACGAGCGCTCTGCCGCGAGGCAGTGGCAGCGACGACCCGTGCATTCGCCGGTTATGCGCCGTGCTTACGGACGCGCCCACTCGCGACCTCGCGGATCAGCGCCACGAGCGCCTGCTCGTCGTCGCCCTTCTCCAGGTACGCGTCGGCCTCCTCGCCGAGCGTGCCGTCGCGCATCAGGCGGACGTAGCCCGAGTACACGATCACGCGTGCCTGCGGCGCCGCGCCGCGGATCGCGCCGAGCAGGGCGCCGTCGCCGGGGCGGCCCATGGTGTCGAGCAGGACCACGTCGGGACGGGCGGCCGGAAGCGCCGCGAGAGCGGACTCGGCGGTCCGGGCCGCTCCGACGTGCTCGATGTCGGGATGCTCGGCGAGCCAGAACGCCACCAGCCGCGTGAACGCTTCCGAGTCGTCGCAGTGGAAGACGCGGATCCCCATGCCGCTGCGGCAGTTTACGGCCTGACGTTATGCCCGCAAGGGCTGCAACCGCTCGCGCGCTTCGTCGAGCCCGACGCGCGCCAGCACCTCGTCGGCCAGCGCGACGTAGTCGGCTCCGAGGTCGGGCCGGTAGTCGAGGATGGACGTCGCGCGCTCGGCCGATTCGGCGTAGGCGATCGAGGAGCGGATGACGCTCTCGAAGACCTTCTCGCCGAACGCCTCCTTGAGCTGCTCGAACGCGTCGCGCGAGTGGACCGTGCGCATGTCGGCGATGTTCATCGCGACGCCGAGGAACTCGAGGTCGGCGTTGTAGTACTCCTTCGCCTGGTCGATCACCTCGAGCGCGCCCTGGACGCCCTGGAGCGCGAAGTACTGCGCCTCGGAGGAGATCAGCGCCCAGTCGGAGGCCACCAGGCCGTTGATCGTCAGCAGCCCGAGCGCGGGCGGGCAGTCGATCAGGACGACGTCGTACTGCTTGCGCGCGTCCTTGAGCGCCTTCTTGAGCACCAGCTCGCGGCCCATCTTGCCCGAGAGCGAGCGCTCGACCTCGGCGAGGATCGGCGAGGCGGGGACGATCCCGTCGTGCGCCGCCTCCTTGATCCTGGCGTCGCCGGCGAGGACGTCGGCGATCGTCGGCGTCGCGTCCGCGGGGACGTCGAAGTAGTCCGAGAGGTTCCCCTGCGGATCGAGATCGATCGCCAGGACCTCGAGGCCGACGCGGCGGAGCACGTCGGCCAGGGTGCGGACGGTCGTGGTCTTGCCCGTGCCGCCCTTGAGCGACAGGACCGCGATCGTGTCGGCCATGCGGCCGAGCACGATAGCGGCGGCGGTGGCTAGTCGGCGATGGCCGCCGAGGTGCTTCCGGCGGGCGCCGGCTCGGACACCGTGTCGAGGAAGTAGAGGATGTGGCGCCCGATGACGAGCTCGTCGCCGTCGTTGAGGGGGCTCCATTCGACGCGTCGCCCGTTGACCTGGATCCCGTTCAAGGAGCGGTCGTCGAGCACGCGTACACCGCCTTCTTCGCTCGCGAGCAGCGCATGACGTCGCGAGACCGTCGCGTCGTCGAACCGGATGTCGGCGGCGAGCGAGCGGCCGATGCGCGTCCATTCGCGCGACAGCGGGATCGCGACCCGCCGGCCGTCCTGCTCGAACGCGACGTAGCGACCCGGCGTGGACAGGCCGGACCGCGTCTCGGCGAGCCACGCAGGCGGCTCCGGGCGCAGCGAGGCGGGAACGCCCGCTGCAAGCCCCGGAAGGGTGCCGGTCTGCGCGTCGTTGTCGAAACGTGGGTCCATCAAGACAGCTTCCTCCCTGGGTCCGGTGGACCCCTCCGCGTCCACAGCATACGTCGCTTTTGCTGGGGCCGCGACCCCAAATTGGGTCGCTCGTTGCAGCGGAAGGGTGCGGCGCCACCCCGCCGAATTCCGGCTCTATGCCCGTTCTAGCGCGGCCTCGAACCGTTTTCGAAATAAACCTCGTTCGCCCCAGCATGCGCGCGCTGCGGGAACGCCGGACAGGATGCGTCCATTGTCAGCGCACGCCGCTGATTGGTGAGATGGTCTTCTTCTACGGCGACCGGATGGTGTGCGAGCTGTGCCGTCCGTTGCGCCGCGAGCAGCCGAGCCATCAGGAGATCGTCCACTCGGCCGAGCACACCCTGAGCGTCAGGCGGCTGAAGCGGTGACTATGCTGCGCGGGCGATGGACCCCATCACCGCGCATGTGACGATCGACCGCCCTCGCGAGGAGGTCTTCGACTACCTGGCGGACATCGCGAACCACCAGGAGTTCTCCGACCACTACCTCAAGGAGTGGCGGCTGACCCGCGTCGATTCCTACGGCCGCGGCGCAGGTGCGCGCTTCCGGATCGACGCGCCGCTGGACCGCTACGGCTGGGGCGATATGACGTTCGTCGAGTTCGAGCCGCCGTACCGGATCGCCGCCGCGGGGCGGGCGGGGAAGTTCAACCGCAACAAGACCTGGACGGAGTGGAAGCTCGAGCCGCAGGGCAACGGCGCCACGCGCGTCGAGGTCACCACGGAGAGCGTGCCGGCGCTGCCGACGGACAAGCTGATGGAGACCGTCACGCGCCGCCGCGGCTGGTTCCGGCGCGGCCTCAAGCGCTCGCTGAGCCGGCTGCAGTCGATCCTCGAAGAGGACCACGACCGCGGGGCGCGCGCCACCGTCGGCGGCCTGTAATCTGCGCTGCCGGATGCGTCTGCTGAAGCTGATCATCCCGCTCTGCGCCGCCGTCGTGCTGCTCGCAGGCTGCGGGGACAAGATGTCGGTCGTCAAGGTGGCCGAGACCGAGGGCGTCACCGTCGACGTCGCCGGCCTGAAGTACCAGGTCCAGGTCTCGCGCTTCCTGAACCCGAACGACGTCGAGGACGGGTACTACCTGCGCGGCCTGCCGGCGGGCACGAAGCTCGATCCCGGCAAGGACACGGTCTGGTTCGCCGTCTTCATGCGCGTCAAGAACGAGAGCGGCGGGACGCTGACGCCGACGAGCGACTTCACGATCACCGACACGCAGGACAACACGTTCTCGCCGGTCCAGATCGACGAGAAGGTCAACCCGTTCGTCTTCACGCCGGTCCCGATCCCGCACGCGGGAGTGCTCCCCGAGCCTGAGTCACCCGCCGCCACCGGCCCGATCCAGGGCTCGCTGATCCTCTTCAGCATCAAGTCCGACGCACTCCCGAACCGCCCGCTCGTGCTGCACATCGGTTCCGGCGAAGAAGCCGCGACCGTCGATCTCGACCTCTAGCGCCCGCCGGGACAACTGCAGCATCGAGGGAGGGTGCGCGGACCGGCTCTCCGGCCCCGCGGGCGATCTCGCGCGGCGCGAGGGGGGTGCCCTACGAACCTCAACTATGAGTTGAGAAACGTAGGTCACCCCCCACGCCGGCGATGAACGGCAGCATCTAGGGAGGGAGCGCGGCCGGATCCCCAGGCTCGCGGGCGATCTCGCGCGGATTCGCCGATCATGCGAGGCATTGGCGCACGGTCGATCATCAGCGCGCGCGGTACGTGGGGGGTGCGCTACGAAAGCGTCCTCAGAGGACGCAAATGTAGGTCACCCCCCACGCCGGCGATGATCGGTTTCCCGCGCGGACCGGGGTGTGTCACGAACCTCAACCGTGGGTTGACAAACGTGACGCACCCCGGGCGGCGATGATCTCCGCGGCGCGAGACCGCGCCCGCCTCCTTATCGCGCAGTTGGCCGGGCGCGGCGATGATCTCCGCGGCGCGGCGACGATCTCTGCCGCGCGAAATCGCGCCCGCCTCCTTACCGCGCAGTTCGCCACGACCCGCCGTACGAATTCGCGGCAGCCCGCCGAAGCGCCTAGCTGTTCTTCAACGCCGCCTGCAAGACGACCCGGGCGGCGGGGGCGGCCGTGGCGCCCCCCGCGCCCTGGCCGACCAGCAGCACGGCGACCGCCACGCGCGGCTTCCCGAGCGGGGCGAACGCGGTGAACCAGGCGTCGGTGTCGGTCGTGTCGTTCTGCTCCGGCGGGGGTGGGGGCGTGATGCCCGTGACCGGGTCCGGGGTCGGCTCGACCTTTACCGTCGTGCGCAGCTCGGCCGTGCCCGTCTTGCCCGCGACCTTGACGCCCGGCACGGCGGCGCCCGCGCCGGTCCCGCCGACGACGACGGAGCGCATGTAGCGCGCGATCGTCTTCGCGACCGCCGGCGTCGTGGCCTGGACCTTCTTCGTGTCGGCGCCCTTCAGGAGCGTGGGGAGCGGCCGCGCGCCGTCCTCGCCGATCGCGGCGGCGATCAGGGCCATCTGCAGCGGCGTCGCGAGCACCTTGCCCTGCCCGATCGCGCTCGAGCCGACGGCGAGGTCGTCGCCGATCTCGCTCGCGGCGGGGATCGTGGAGCGCGCCGCGCCCGCGAGGCCGGGGTCCTCGTTGAACCCGAACCGCTCCGCCGTCGCGACGAGCCGGCGGGCGCCGAGCTTGGCGCCCAGCGGCGCGAAGACCGAGTTGCACGAGTGCGCGAACGAGGCCTCCAGCGAGCCGCCGCACGACTCGCCGTTGGCGTTCTGGATCTCGACGCCCTCGATCTTCGTCGCGTTCTCGTACGGATAGCTGTCGCTGCGCTTGGCGACGTGCTGCTGCAGCACCCCGGCCAGCGTCACGATCTTGAACGTCGAGCCGGGCGGCTGCGGCGCCGACTGCGCGATCCCGGCGAGCGCGAGCACCTCGCCCGTCTCCGGCCGCACCGCCGCGATCCCGCCGTAGCGCCCCGCGAGCGCCGCGACCGCCGCGCGCTGCACCGAGGGGTCGATCGTGGTGCGGACCGAGTGCCCCGCGACCGGCTTGCGCCGGGCGAGCGTCCGCGCTCCCGAGTACAGCGTCCCGCCCGGCGTGCCGGTCAGGCGGTCGTCGAACTGGCGCTCGAGGCCGGTCAGCCCGACGGCGGCGCCGCTCGGGACGCCGCGCGCGGCGAGCTCGGCCGCGCGGTCCGGCGGCGCGGGGCCGACCGTCCCGCCGATCTCCGCGGCCAGCTGCCCCAGCGACGCGTCGGGAACCCGGTCGGGCCCCTTGGCGATCGCGCTGCCGTCGCGCGCCTCGAGCGTCGCGCGCGGAGGCAGATCGGTCTCGCGCCGCAGCTTCTCGCCGCGGCGCAGGCCCGGGAAGACGAGCTCGGCGCGCCAGTCGACGCCGGCGCCGCCCTTCGCCCGGTCGCCCGTCGGGACGACCAGCGTCCCGCGCAGGCGGCCGAAGATGCGCGTGTCGAGCACGACCGGCACGTCGACGACGTCGCCGTGCTCGCGCGGCCGGCCGGTCGTCACGCGCGTCAGCGTCAACGTGTCCGCCGCCGCCGCGTAGGTGCGCTTCAGGCGCTCCAGCGACGTCCGCTTGCGCGCGTCGTCGGACAACGTGGCGTACATCGCCGCATAGTCGGCGCGCTGCCAGTCGGCGGCGAACTCGGCGGCGACCTTGCGCTCCGAGGGCACGTGGCGCGCGCCGATCACCATCCCGGCCACCAGCGCGAGCAGCGCGGTCACCGCGATCGGGGCGAATCGGCGCGGGTCCGCGATCGCGCGGCGCCGTTTCCGCTCAGGGCGGCGGGCGCGAGTCGACGAGGTGTTCGTGGTCATGGCGGGGCCGTCGAGGACTCTAGGCGGCTGCAGGGCGAATCGGGGCTACCCCCGGAGGGTGATTCCACTCCTCGTTACGCTCGGACATCGTGACGGGCATCGACTGGCTGATCGTGGGCATCGTGCTCCTGCTCGCCCTGTTCGGCTGGGCGCAGGGCTTCGTGGCCGGCGCGCTCGCGCTGCTGGGCTTCGCGGCGGGCGCCTGGCTCGGCACCAAGCTCGGCCCGCTGGTCCTCAGCGACGGCAGCCATTCGCCGTGGGCGCCGGCGTTCGCGCTGATCGGCGCGCTCGTCGCGGGCGCGGTCTTCGCGCTCGGGCTCGAGGGCGTGGGAGCGCGATTGCGCGGCAAGGTCCGCTCGCCCGCGGCGACCGCGGTCGACGGGCTGCTGGGCGCGATCCTGACCGGCATCGTCGGGCTCGGGATCGCCTGGGTGCTCGGGGCGCTCGCGCTCGCCAACGGCGGCGAGGCGCGCCGCGAGGTCCAGCGCTCGACGATCCTCGGCCGCCTCAACGACGTGCTGCCGCCGTCCACCGGCCTGCTCGCGACGCTCTCGCGCCTGGACCCGTTCCCGCGCATCGACGGCCCCGAGGCGCGCGTCGCGCCGCCGAAGGCGTCGATCGCGCGCACCTCCGGCGTCGAGGCCGCGGCGCAGAGCGTGGTCAAGATCCTCGGGTCGGCATGCGGACTCGGGATCGAGGGCTCCGGCTGGGTCGCGGGCGACGGGCTCGTTGTCACCAACGCGCACGTCGTCGCCGGCCAGAAGGACACCGAGGTGCTCCTGCAGGGCCGCCGGCCGGCCAAGGACGCGACGGTCGTCGCGTTCGACCCGCACAACGACGTCGCCGTCCTGCGCGTGTCCGGGCTGCACGCGCCCGTGCTCGACCTGTCGCCGGACCCGAAGTCCGGCACATCGGCGGCGATCCTCGGCTTCCCCGGCAACGGGCCGTACGACATCCGCGCCGGCCGCGTGGGGGAGACGCGCGAGGTGATCACGCAGGACGCCTACGGCAACGGCCCCGTGCGGCGCTCGATCACGTCGCTGCGCGGCGCGGTGCGCTCCGGCAACTCGGGCGGCCCGATGGTCGACGCCGAGGGCCACGTGGTCACCACGGTCTTCGCGGCGACCACCAGCGGGCCCCGCGGCGGCTTCGGCGTACCCAACGCCGTGGTGCGTGCCACGCTGTCGAAGGCGCGGTCGTCCAACGGGGTCTCGACAGGACCGTGCGCGGGCTGATCGCCCAGAGGGCGCTCAGCCTGTCGAGTTACGGCGGACGCTTCGCGGTCCGGCCGAAACTCGCGGCCGCGACGGGATGACACGGGGTTAGCGCTAGGCTGCGCCGTCGTTCATGGGCAAGACGCTGATCATCGCCGAGAAGCCGTCCGTCGGGCGTGACCTCACTCGCGCGCTGCCGGGCCAGTTCACCAAGCACGAGGGCTACCTCGAGGCCGAAGCGCACGTCGTGACGTGGGCCGTCGGGCACCTCGTGCAGCTCGCCGAGCCCGACGAGTACGACGCCAAGTACAAGAAGTGGCGCATGGCGGACCTGCCGATCGTGCCGGACGAGTTCCGGCTGGTCGTGCGCGACGAGCGCTCGCGCAAGCAGTTCACCGTGATCAGCAAGCTGCTCAAGCGCGCCGACGTCGACGAGGTCGTCAACGCCTGCGACGCCGGCCGCGAGGGCGAGCTGATCTTCGCCTGGACGTACGACAAGGCCGGCTCCAAGAAGCCCGTGCAGCGGCTGTGGCTGTCCTCGATGACGCTGAAGGCGATCAAGGACGCGTTCGGCAAGCTGCGCCCCGGCGAGGAGTTCAACCTGCTCGAGCAGGCCGCGCGCTCGCGCTCGGAGGCCGACTGGATCGTCGGGATGAACGCGACGCGCGCCGCCACGATCCGGCTGCGCTCCTCGTTCGACGGCGCCGTCTCGCTCGGCCGCGTGCAGACGCCGACGCTGGCGATCGTCGCGCGCCGCGAGGAGGAGATCCGCGCCTTCAAGCCCGAGCCGTACTGGCTCGTGGACGCCACCTTCCAGCCCGTCGCGGGGGAACCAGGGCGCAAGTACGTAGGCCGCTTCCACGACGGCTCGCAGCCGCGCATGAAGACCGCCGAGGAGGCGGAGGCGATCGTCGCCGCCGTGCGCGGCAACCAGGGCGACATCACCAAGCTCGAGAAGACGACGCGCCGCGAGAAGGCGCCGCTCCTCTACGACCTCACGAGCCTGCAGCGCGACGCCAACACGCGCTACGGCTTCTCCGCCCGCCGCACGCTCGCGGCGGCGCAGCGGCTCTACGAGGAGCACAAGGCGCTCACCTACCCGCGTACGAGCTCGCGTTTCCTGTCGAGCGACATGCCGGGCGAGATCAAGCCGACCGCCGAGCTGGTCGGCCGGGCACGCGAGTACGCGGCGGCCGCGAAGTACGTCACGAGCCTGGACGTGCTCCCGCTCGGCCGCGTGATCAACGACGCCAAGGTCACCGACCACCACGCGATCATCCCCACGCGCTCCGACCACAACGTGTCGAAGATGAGCGACGACGACAAGAAGGTCTACGACATGGTCGTGCGGCGCTTCCTCGCCGTCTTCCATCCCGATGCCGTATGGGAGAACACGCGGCTGGAGACCACCGTCGCCGAGCACGTCTTCCGCACCACCGGCCGCGTGCTGGTCGAGGCGGGCTGGCGCGGAGTCTACGGCGCGATCGAGGACCGCACGGACGGCGAGAGCGACGACGAGGGCACCTCCCAGCAGCTGCCGAAGCTCGAGCAGGGCGAGACCGTCGACACGCTCGACGTCGCCTCCGAGGAGAAGATCACGCAGCCGCCGCGGCGCTACTCCGACGCGTCGCTGCTGGCCGCGATGGAGACCGCCGGCAAGCTCGTCGACGACGACGAGCTGCGCGAGGCGATGAAGGACTCCGGGATCGGCACGCCGGCGACGCGCGCGGCGATCATCGAGCGCCTGATCGACGTGCTCTACATCGAGCGCGACGGCCGCTCGCTCGTGTGCACCGAGAAGGGCCTGCAGGTGATCCGGCTGCTGCAGGACCACAAGCTGACCTCGCCGTCGCTGACCGGCGACTGGGAGCACCGGCTCGCGCGGATCGAGCACGGCGAGGAGTCGCGCGAGGGCTTCATGCGCGACATCGCGCTGTTCGCCGAGGAGACCGTCGGCGACCTCGACGCGAAGCTCAAGGAGGTGCGCATCCCGCGCGCCAACCTCGGGCCCTGCCCGGTCTGCCGGCACGACATCGTCGAGAACCGCAAGGGCTTCTCGTGCTGGTCGCGCGAGGACCCGGGCTGCGGCTTCGTGATCTGGAAGTCCAAGGCGGGCAAGACGCTGCCCCAGGCCGTCGCGCGCGAGCTGATCTCGCACGGCCGCACGGAGAAGCCCGTGACGGGCTTCAAGGGGCGCTCAGGCCGCTCGTTCCGGGCGCGGCTGGCGCTGCAGCAGTCCGAGGAGGGCCGCTGGCGCGTCGAGTTCGACGAGCCGTGGGCGCGCGAAGGCGCGAAGCCGCCCGACGAGCCTGCCACCGCCGAGGCCACGGTCGAAGCCGCGGCCTCGTCCTCCGAAGCCGCTTAGGCGCTCGACTCCTCGGTCGTCCGCGGCGTCGCGGTGTCACGCGGCGCCGGCAGCGCCGGGCGAGTCGACGGCGGGTGCAGGATCGCGTGCCACAGCGCGGCGATGCCCTGGACCATCGCGATCATCACCTCGGCGAACGGGGAGAGCGGACTGTGCTCGCCCTCCTCGCGGATGAACGCCTCGACCTCAGGCGGAAGGCCCGGCCCCTCGCCGTGCGTCCACGTGACGTAGAGCTCGTGGCTGCCGACGACGGCCGCGATCTCGGCGGCGAGTGCGACGTCGGTGTCAGTGTGGGCGGCGGGAAGGTGCAGCGTGGGCATTGCGGCCTCCGGGGAGGTGGCTCGGGTGGGGCCTCTTTGTCTGGGTTGACGGCCTCCAGCGTCGCAACTTGAGCCACGAACGGCGCCCGTACATTCGTCCAGAAGTTGTTTCATGACGGCGTTTGCGGGAACTCCTCCGCGCCGCTGTCATTCCAGCCGGTCCACGCGCGACCCTGTGAGGTCGCTCATGCCCCTCACGCTGATCACCGGTCCAGCCAACGCGGCCAAGGCGGGCGCCGTGCTCGAGCGGCTTCGCGCGGCCCTGTCGCGCGATCCCGTCCTCGTCGTGCCGACGTCCGCCGACGCGGTCCACTACGCGCGGGAGCTCGCGGCCGCCGGCGTCGTGTTCGGCGCCGACGTGTGGACGTTCTCGCGTCTGACGGCGGACATCGCGAAGCGCTGCGGCGTGCGCGGGCGGCCGCTCGGGCGGCTGGCGCGCGAGCGGGTCGTGCGCGCGGCGATCGCCGACGTGCCGCTGCGGGTGCTCGCCGCCTCGGCGCGCGGGCCCGGGTTCCCCGCCGCGCTCGGCGATCTGTTCACGGAGCTGCAGCAGTCGCTGGCGGGGCCCGGGCGGTTCGGGGCCGCCGTGCGCGACTGGGAGGACGCGCCGGCGCACGCGGCGGAGCTCGCGGCGCTCTACTCGGCCTACCACCGCCGGCTCGAGGCGCTGGGGACGGTCGACGAGGACGGCCGCGCGCGGCTCGCGCTGGACGCGCTGCGGCGGGATGCCGGAGCCTGGGGCGGGCGGCCGGTGTTCCTGTACGGGTTCGACGACCTGACGCGCGCGCAGCTGGACGCGGTCGAGACGCTGATGCGCGCGACGGACGTCTGCGTCGCGCTGCCGTACGAGCCCGGCCGGGCCGCGCTGGCGGGCAGCGCCGGCACGGTCGAGCTGCTGAAGCCGCTGGCGCGCGAGCACCTCGTCCTGGAGGCGCGCTCGGAGCATTACGCGCCGGGCGCCCGCGGCGCGCTGCATCACCTCGAGCGCGGCCTGTTCGAGGAGCCGGGCGCGCGCGTGCCGCCGAACGGCGCGGTCCGGCTGCTGGAGGCGGGCGGCGAGCGCGCCGAGGCCGAGCTGGCCGGGGCCTCGGTGCTCGAGCTGTGGCGCGACGGGATGGCGTTCGAGGACATCGCGGTCCTGGTGCGCGGGGCGGAGGCGGCCGAGCTGACCGCGCAGGTGCTCGGCGACTACGGCATCCCCGTCGCGCGCGAGCGCCGGACGCCGTTCGCCTCGACGCGCCTCGGCACCGGCCTGCTCGCCTACGCGCGCGCCGCGCTCGGCGGCGGCAGCGCCCAGGACGTGGTGACCTGGCTGCGGACGCCGGGGAAGCTCGCCGGCGACGCGGCCGACCGGCTGGAGGCGGCGGTGCTGCGCAACGAGGCGCGGTCCGCGGGCGAGGCGCGGCGGCTGTGGGAGCGCGCCGGCGGGCGGCCGCTGGCCGAGCTCGACGCGCTCGCCGGCGCCGCGGGCGCGGCGGCGTTCCTGGCGGCGCTGCTGGCCGAGGCCGAAGCGATCTGGACGGCGCCGCACGTCCGCCGCGCCGACGTGCTCACGCCCGAGGCCGAGGCGGACGCCCGCGCGGCGGCGGCCTTGCGCTCCGCGGCCGGCGAGCTCACGCGGCTGGCCGAGGCCGACGAGGCGCTGGCCGGGAGCCCGGCCGAGCTGATCGAGGCGCTCGCGGCGGTCGAGGTGCGCGAGGGGCCCGCGGCGGCCGAGGGCGCGCCCGGCGTGCTGCTGGCCGATCCGCTCGCGATCCGGGCGCGGCGCTTCCGCGCGGTGCTCGTGTGCGGCCTTCAGGACGGCGAGCTGCCGCGCCGGCCGCAGCCGGAGCCGTTCCTCGACGACGACGCGCGCGGCGCGCTGGCGACCGCCTCGGGGCTCGTGCTCCCGCGCCATGAGGACACGCTGGCGCGCGAGCGCTCGCTGTTCTACGCCGCCGTCTCGCGGCCCGAGCAGGCGCTGTTCCTCTCCTTCCGCACGTCCGACGAGGAGGGCGGGCCGCTGCAGCCGTCGCCGTTCGTCGACGACGTCCGCGCGCTGTTCACCGAAGAGCTGTGGACCGGCCGCGGCCGGCGCCTGCTCGCGGAGGTCACGTGGCCGCCCGCGGAGGCGCCGACGCCGCACGAGCTGCGGCGCGCGCAGGCGTTCGTGGAGGAGCGCGGTGACCCGTCGCCGCTCGCGGCGCCCGTCACTGCGCCGGTGCTCGCAGCGCTGGCCGCGCGCGACCGCGAGTCGGCCCGCGGGTTGGAGGCGTTCGCCGCCTGCGGCGTGCGCTGGGTCGTCGAGCAGCTCCTGCGGCCGGACGCGGTCGATCCCGACCCGGAGGCGATGCGCCGCGGCTCGCTCGTGCACGCGGTGCTGGAGCGCACGCTGCGCGGGCTCAAGGCGCGCACCGGCTCCGCCCGCATCACGCCGGACACGCTCGCGGACGCGCTGGAGGAGCTGCGCGCCGCGATCGCCGACGCCGGGCGGTTGGGCGGCGGCGGGGCGCGCGGCCGTGCCGCGGCGCGCGCGCTCGAGGTCGACCTCGAGCGCTACCTGCGCCACGAGGCCGAGTGCGGCGCGGGCTACGAGCCTGAGCGGCTGGAGTGGGGCTTCGGCGGCGACCACGACGAGGCGCCCGCGCTGCGGCTCGAGGGCGGCGTCGACGTGTCGGGGCGCGTCGACCGGATCGACGTCGGCCCGGCCGGTGCCGTGGTCACCGACTACAAGGGCCGCACGGTCCACGCAGGGGCACGCTGGGGCGAAGACGGGCGCCTGCAGGCGGCTCTGTACGCGATCGCCGTCCGCGAGCGCCTGGGGGTCGAGGTGGCCGGCGCGCTCTACCAGCCGATCGGCCGCGCCGACCAGCGCCCGCGCGGGCTCGTCCGCGACGACGTCCCGGGCCGCTACGTCAACGGCGACGTCGTCGACGCCGACGCGTTCGCCGCCGGGCTCGATGCGGCCCGCGCCGCGGCCACGCACGCCGCCGCCGAGCTGCGCGCCGGCCGGATCCGCCCGTGCCCCGACCGCTGCGGCTACGGCGGCGTCTGCGCCTACCCGGGGATCTGCCGCTCATGAGCGTCGACCTCACGCGCCTGCTCGCGATCCTGCTCCCACGCGTCTTCGTGGCCGGCGAGCCGCGCAAGGACGCGTCCGACCGCCCGCGCGGCCCCGCCGCATGAGCCGCCCCGCCTTCACGCCCGAGCAGCGCGCGGCGATCCGGTCGCGGACCGGCGCGTCGCTGCTCGCCGCCAACGCGGGCTCGGGCAAGACGGCGGTGATGGTCGAGCGCTTCGCCGAGGCGGTGCTGCACGACGAGGTCCCGGTCGGCTCGATCCTCGCGCTCACGTTCACCGAGAAGGCGGCGGGCGAGTTCGCGGAGCGGCTGAAGCGCCGGTTGACCGAGCTGGGCGAGGCCGAGCACGCGCGCGCCGTCGACGCGGCGTGGATCGGCACGATCCACGGGTTCTGCGCGCGCGTGCTGCGCTCCCAGCCGCTCGCCGCCGGCCTCGACCCGCGCTTCGAGGTGCTCGACGAGCCCGCCGCCTCGCGCGTCGCGGCCGCCGCGTACGAGGACGCGCTGAACGCCTGGGGCCGCGGCGCCGACGCGATCGACCTCGCCGCGTCCTACGGCCCCGCCCTGCGCGACCTCGTCCTCGGCGCCTACGGCTCGCTGCGCGCCCGCGGCCACGCCCGCCCCCGGCTCGCGATCCCGCCGCAGTCGCCCGCGCCGGGCTCCGACGCCCTGGCCGCGGCCTGCGAGGCCGCGGTCGCCGACCTCAAGCTCGCCGGCGCCGGAGTCCGCGTCACCGCCGCCCGCGACGCCCTGTCCGCGTGCCGCGAGCTGCTGGCGAGCGCCCCCGGCACCCCCTGGCCGGGCGACCTCGGGCCGGCCGAGATGAAGCGCGGGGCGAAGGCGCTGGAGAGCGACGCGTGCGAGGCGTACCGGGAGGCGTGGGCCGCCCACCGCTCCGCCTGCGCGGCGCATCACGCCCGCTCGGCGCTGGCGCTGATCGACGGCCTGCTCGACCGCTTCGGCGAGGTCTACGAGGCGGCGAAGGCGGCGCGGGCGGCGGTCGACTTCGACGACCTCGAGCTACGCGTGCGCGACCTGCTGGCCGACCCGGCGACTCGGGTGCGCTGGGCCGAGCGGTTCGCGCTGATCATGGTCGACGAGTTCCAGGACACGAACGGGATCCAGCTCGAGATCCTGGAGGCGCTCGAGCGCGACAACCTGTTCGCGGTCGGCGACGAATTCCAGTCGATCTACCGCTTCCGGCACGCCGACGTCGGCATCTTCCGCGCTCGCGCGGCGACGCTCGGGGCGGAGCGCGTGCGCACGCTCGCCGTCAACTTCCGCTCGCGCGAGGAGCTGCTGGACGTGCTCAACGCGACGTTCGCGCTGGAGCTGGGCGAGCGCTTCTCGCCGCTGCGCGCCGGCCGCGTCGAGGTGCCCCCCGACGGCGTCATGCGGCTGTTCGACCTCGCGCCGCCGAGCGGCGCGCCGCCCGTCGAGCTGCTCGTCACCGACACCAAGTGCTGGGACGACCTCGGCGAGGGGCTCGGCCTCGACGCCGGCGGCGACAACCCGTGGCGGCGCGCCGAGGCCCGGCTGATCGCGCACCGGCTGCGCGAGGAGGTCGAGGCCGGCCGCCGCCCCGGCGAATGCGTCGTGCTCGTGCGCGCGACCGGCTCGCTGCGGCTGCTCGAGCAGGCGCTCGAGGAGCAGGGCCTGCCGACGTACGTCGTCGGCGGCCGCGGGTACTGGTCGCAGGAGCAGGTCCGCGACGGCCTCGCCTGGCTGCGCGTGCTCGCCAACCCACGCGACGAGGGCGCGCTGCTGACGATCCTCGCCTCCCCGTTCTGCGGCGCCGGCACCGACACCCTGATCCTGCTCGCCGAGGCGGGGAGGGAGCTCGGCCCCGGCGGCGAGCGCCGAGGCCTCTGGAACGCCCTCCAGGAGCTCGCCCGGGAGACGAACGGCGAGATCGTCGCGTCGCGCGGCGGCGAGGTCGTCCCGCCACGCGGCGGCGCCTCGGTCGCCCGGCGGCTCGCGGTCGTCGGGGATGACGAGGTGGGGCGGGTCGGGGTGCTCGGGCGGCTGCTCGCGACCGAGCGCGACCGCGCCGAGCGGGCGCCGCTGGAGGTCCTGCTGGAGCGCGCGATCGCGGCGACCGGGTATGACCTCGCGGTGCTCTCGCGGCCCGGCGGCGACCGCCGGCTCGCGAACCTGCGCAAGCTGATGCGGCTGGCGCGCGAGTACGAGCGGGCCGAGGGGCGCGACCTGCGCGGCTTCCTCGCCGACGCCGCCGCGCGCGACCTGGCCGAGGCGCGCGAGGGCGAGGCGGCGCTGGAGTCCGAGGGGCTCGACGCCGTGCGCCTGATGACGATCCACCGCGCCAAGGGGCTCGAGTTCCCCGTGGTCTGCGTCGCCGACCTCGGGCGCCAGTCGGGCGCGCGCCGCTCGCCGCTGCTGGTCGGCCGCGACGGCACGCCGGGCCTGCGCCTCTACGCGCTGGGCGGCGGCGACAGCGTCCCGACGCCGGCGTGGGAGCGGCTGGCCGAGCACGAGATCCAGGCCGACGCGGAGGAGGAGCGGCGCCTGTTCTACGTCGCGATGACGCGAGCGCAGGAGCTGCTGATCCTGTCGGGCGGCACCGACACCGAGAAGTGGCCGGCGCCGCGCCCCGGCGGCCCGCCGATCGACTGGATCGCGCGCGCCGTCGCGGGCGACCCCGCGATCGCGCAGGACGCGGTCGTCACGCGCGAGTTCGACGGCCGCCCCGCGCGCGTCCGCACCTGGCTCAACACGCCGGACACCCTGCCCGCCGAGGCGCTGGCGCCGCGCGCGCCCGCCCGCGCCGTCCCGTCCACCTCGCTGCCGGCCGTGCCCGCCGCCGTGCCGCAGGCGCCGGCCCGGCCCCGGCCCGCGCCGCAACGGCTCTCGTTCTCGCAGGTCTCCGACTACGGCAAGTGCGGCTACCGCTTCTACCTGCGGCGGATCCTGCGGCTGCCCGACGTGCCCGCCCCGCCGCCCCTGCACGAGGACGAGGACGTCGAACCGGTCCACGCGCTCGACCCGCGCGTCCGCGGCACGCTCGTCCACATCGCGCTGGAGGAGCTGGACTTCACGCGCCCCGAGCCGCCCGGCCGCGAGGCGATCCTCGCGATCGCCGAGCGGATCGGCGCGCTTCCCAGCGACGACGAGATCGACCAGATCAGCGAGCTCGTCCACGCGTTCGCCACGTCCTCGCTCAACGCCCGTCTCGCGACCGCGCGGCGTGTCCAGCGCGAGGCGGCGTTCGCGTTCGCGCTCGACGAGCAGGGCGCCGGCCCGCTCGTGAACGGGTTCGTCGACGTGCTCGCCCACGAGGCCGACGGCGCGGCGCTCGTGATCGACTACAAGTCGCACCAGCTCGCCGCCGGCGACGACCCGCGCGAGATCGTCGAGCGCGACTACGCCAGCCAGCAGCTCGTCTACGCGCTCGCCGCCCTGCGCGACGGCGCGCCGCGCGTCGAGGTCGCCCACTGCTTCCTCGAGCGCCCTGACGAGCCCGTGACGGCGACCTTCACGGCCGCCGACGCGCCGGACCTCGCCGGCCGCCTGTCAGACCTCGCGACCGGGATCCTCGAGCACCGCTACCCGGTCACGCGCACGCCGCACCGCGAGCTGTGCGGCGAGTGCCCCGGGCGCGCCGCGCTGTGCAGCCACCCGGAGTCGCGGACGCTCACGCCTCTGCCGGCTCCTTCTCCGGCAGCACCGGCCCGTCGTAGCTGAGCGGCAGGTACGCCGAGCGCCGCAGGTCCACGACCGCGTTCAGCTCGGCCCCGAACAGCAGCACGACGTTCGTGATCCACAGCCAGACGAGCAGGATCACGGCGCCCGCGAACGCGCCGTAGGTGGCCGAGTACGACGAGAAGTTCGACACGTAGACGAAGAACACCGCCGACGCGAGGATCCACAGCACGACGCCGACGATCGCCCCGGGCGTGATCCAGCGGAAGCGGCGCACCTCCACGTTCGGCGCCGCGTAGTAGACGATCGCGTAGATCGTCATCGCGACGCCCAGCGCCGCCGGCCAGCGCGCGATCCGCCAGACGGTCGCGGCGCCCTCCCCGAGCCCGATCCTGCCGAGCACATCCGAGGCGAGCCCGCCGCCGAGGAAGATCAGCACGAACGTGATCAGCGTCAGGACGGCCACGATCAGCGTCCACTTGAGGTCGTGGACCTTGTGGCCCACGAAGCCGCGGCCCTCCTCGACGCGGAAGATCCGGTTCAGCGCGCGCCCCGCCGCGCCGAACGCGCCGGAGGCGCCGTTCAACGCCGTCGCGAGGCCGATCACGAGCGCGACGATCGCCGTGCTGCGGTGGTCCTGCGCGGACTGCAGCGCGCTCGTCACCGCGTCGACGGTCGAAGGCGGCGCGCCGGCGTCCTTCAGATACGACGCGGCGTTGGTGATCAGCCCTTCCTGCCCGAACACGCCGAGCACCGCCGCGAAGAACAGCAGCGCGGGGAACAGCGACAGCAGCGAGTAGTACGTCAGCGCCGCCGCGTCGTCGGTCACGACGTCCTTGCGGAAGCGCCCGAAGGCGCGCTTGAAGTCGGCGAGCTCCAGCGCGGGGCCGGCTTGGCGGCCGTCCCTGACGGCCGCCCCGTTGCCGGATGCGGGGGTCAGAGCCCGCGCCTCCCTCCCCAGCGGGAGCCGAGGCCGTAGCCACCTGATCGGGATCCCGGCGAGCAGGACGAGGATGGCCGCGACGATTCCGACGATGGCCGGCAGGCCGAGCGCGAGGCACAACGCGTAGACGAGCGCCGCGAGCAGCACGGCGATGAGTACTCCGATCACGAGAACGCTTCCCCTTGTCTCGTTGGTTGACGGTACGTCATACATTCCCTCCGTGCACCGAGGCCAATCGTCAGAGGGCGACCTGGCCGTCGCGATCGCCGCGGTGCAAGCGGCCGCCCGTGCGGCCGTCCAGGCTCGGTCTAGGCCGCTCAACCCGCGCGCCAAGAGCGTCCCCGCCGATCTCGTCACGGAAGCCGACGCGGAGTCCGAGGCGGCGGCCGTCGCCGTCGTGCGCGAGCACCGCCCGGACGACGGGATCCTCGGCGAGGAGGGCACCAGCACGCACGGCGGCGGGCGCCGCTGGCTGATCGACGGCATCGACGGGACCGTCGCGTTCGCGAACGGCATCCCGGGCGGCTGGTGCAGCGCGGTCGCGCTCGAGGACGAGCGCGGCACCGCCGTCGCGGCGGTCCTCGATCCTGGCGCCGGCGAGCTCCATACGGCCCGCCGCGGCGCCGCCGGCGTCAACCGCGTGCGACAGGGACGTCCGCTCCAGGACGCGCACGTCGCCACGTTCCTGCGCCAGGACCGGCTCGTGCTGCCCGGCGTGCGCGAGACCGCGCACCGGCTGCTCGACCGCTGCGGGCTGATCCGCCACGCCGGCCCGGGCTCGCTCGAGCTCGCGTGGATCGCGGCCGGCCGCCTCGACGCCTGGATCCAGCCGGACGCCGATCCGTGGGACTGGCTCCCGGGCGCGCTGCTGGTGACGCAGGCCGGCGGCGAGGCGCGCGTGGTCGAGGCCGGCGTGCGCTGGCACATCGCCGGCCCGGCCGCGCTGGTGGAGGAGCTAGCGGGACTGCTTCGGTAGCAGCGCGTGCCCGTCGAGCACCGTCTGGGCGACGTCCACCACCCGCCGCCCGCCGCCGCGCGCATGCTCGCGCAGCAGCTGGAACGCGTCCTGCTCGCCGACCTGGTGGCGCTCCATCAGCACGCCCTTGGCGCGCTCGATCACGGTCCGCCGCTCCAGCGCGGTCTCCAGCTGGTCGACCTTCTCGTTCAGCCGCGTCTCCGCGCGGTAGCGCCGCAGCGCCACCTCGATCGCCGCCTGCACGTCGTGCGGGCTCCAGGAGTCGACGTAGCCCGAGATGCCCATGTCGGCGGCGCGCGCGATCACCGCCGGATCCTTCGCCTCGCGGACGCTCACCAGCACCGGGCCGGACGCGTACTCGACGGTCTCGGAGATCAGCGCGAGCGCGTGCTCGTCGTCGTTGTCGAGCACCACGAACGCGACGTCGGGGTCCTCGCGCGCGATCAGGTCGACGGCCTCGGCGACCGAGACCGCGAACGGCGTGACCTCATGGCCGAGCTCGTCGAGGACGTCGCCGAGCGCCTGGAGGTCCTCCTCGCGCTCGTTCGCCAGGAGGATCCGGAGGCTTCGTTCGCTTGTGGTCATGTTCATCCGTGCACTGCCGTCTACAATCCGTAGGACCCCGGCCCTGAAACCTGCCGCGGATCCCGAGCGCCCTTGCACCCCGGCGTCCGATCCCACCGACAGGCGCTGGGCTGTGGAGCACATCGAAGACCGCGATACCGAAACCCGAGCATACCCCGCCGACGCCGACGGTCGAGCGGCGCGCAGCCGGGCCGACCGACGGCTGCTGGAACGCGCCCGCGCGGGCGACCAGGACGCGCGCGCGGCGCTGGTCGAGCGGTTCCTCCCGCTCGCGCGCCAGCTGGCCCGCCGCTACCAGCGCGGGGGCGAGCTGCTCGACGACCTCAACCAGGTCGCCTCGCTCGGGCTGCTGAAGGCGATCGACCGCTTCGATCCCGAGCGCCAGACCGCGTTCTCGAGCTTCGCCGTCCCGACCATCCTCGGCGAGCTGAAGCGTCACTTCCGCGACAAGGGCTGGTCGGTACGCGTCCCGCGCGACCTGCAGGAGCTGGCCGTCAAGCTCGAGCCCACGAGCGAGGCGCTGCTGCACGAGCTCGGCCGCGCGCCGACGATGGACGAGATCGCGCGCCGGCTCGACACGACGGTCGAGCAGGTGCTCGAGGCGCGCGAGGCCGCTGCGGCGTACCGCGCCGTCTCGCTCGACCGCCCGCGCGACGACGACGAGGACGCCGACCCGCTGGCCGGCGCGGTGGGCATCGAGGACCCCGGCTTCAACGTCGCCGAGGCGTCGGCGACCGTCGAGCGCCTGATGCGCGTGCTGAGCGAGCGCGAGCGCGAGGTGCTGCGCCTGCGCTTCGCCGAGGACCTCACGCAGGCCGAGATCGGGGAGCACGTCGGCGTCTCGCAGATGCACGTCTCGCGCATCATCCGGCAGGCCATCGCACGGCTGCGCGAAGCCGCGGAGGAATAGGCTCCGGTGCCATGGAGCACTGGGATCTGCGCACGCTCGAAATCGAGCCCCACCGTCCGCGCATCCTGCACTCCGCGCGCGGCGAGGCGCGCTCGATCCTGATCGAGCTGGCCGCCGGCAAGGAGCTGCAGGAGCACCAGGTCCACGAGCGCGCCTACGTCGTCGTGATCGACGGCGAGGTCGACCTCGCGGGCCAGACCGGCGGCGCCGGCCTCGGGGCCGTCTTCGAGCCCAACGAGCGCCATGCGGTGCGCGCCGTCACCGACGCGCGCCTGCTGATCGTCCTCGCCCCGTGGCCCGGGGACGGACACCCGGGCGCGCGGGACGACTGACCGCTAGGAGGAGTGCAGACGCTCGGTCGCCCAGCCGCGCGGGGCGGCCTCGGGCGTGGGCGTCCCGGGCGTGTGCAGGAGGTTCTGGACGCCCTGGATGCCGTCGACGTGGCCGGCCTCGTCGGCCAGCTTCTCGACCCACTCCTGCTCGGCGACCTCGCCGCGCAGCGTGGCGACGCCGGCCTGGACGTCCACCGACACGCTGCCCTTCGGCGCGTCGGACGCGCGGAAGATCTCTGTCTCGACCTTGTGGGCGAGCGTGACGTCGTCCGGGTCCTCGAGGCGCGCGCCGCTCGGCGTGACGGCGTGCGCCATGCCCTTGGCCTGATGCGCCGCGGCCGTCGCCTGCGACTGGACGGCGGACGCGGCGTGCGTCGCCTTCGACTGCGCCTGATCGGCGACCTGGTGGCGGCGTCTGCGGCCGCTGGCCGGATCCAGGAAGTGCGCTGCGGCGGCTCCGGCGGCGAGCCCCAGAGCGAAGCTGATGGGGGTTCTCATACCTCTTCGGCTACCCAAGGGGCAGGGCCGGAAACGGGGAAGCGAAGCGGTCTCTCTAACCCCCGTGAGCGAACCGGGGTCGCCGCAGGCGAGATCCGGGCGCTCAGTAGGGCCAGCGGCGAGGACGGCGCGGCGGGAGCCGGTGCCGGCGGCGGTAGCGGCGCTGCTCGGCCTGGCGCAGCTGGTCGAGCACCTGGCCGGACCATTCGTGCGTGCGCAGCAGCAGGTAGCGGTCGGCCGCCATGCGCAGGTACGCGTCGGTCTCCGTCTCGCCGCGCTCGACCAGGTCGCCGCCGGCGATCAGCTCCGACACCGGCACGTACTCCTCGTCGAACCACTGCCGCGCGACGTCGGCGCGCTCGTAGAAGTGCCCGCGCTCCTGCATCAGCCGGAAGCCCCACGCCTCGACCGCCTCCGCGAGCACGCCGAAGTCCCACGGGTCCGACAGCGTGATCCGCGCGCGCCGCTCCTGGTCGAGCGGGACGCGCTCGCGGAACAGCCGCTCGTGGTCCTTCAGCGGCAGCTCGGAGACGGTCAGGTCGGCGCCGAGCTTCAGCCGCGTCGTGACCTCGGTCACGTACGCGTCGATGTCCTCGCGCCCGAGCGACTTGGCGACCGACACGCGGTGATGCCCGTCGCGCACGAAGAACAGCTCCCCGACCTGGAAGAGCGAGATCGGCGGCAGCGCCTCGCCGCGCCGCTGGGCGGCCGCGATCCGCTCCCAGCGCGAGCGCAGCCGGGCCGAGGTGGGGCGGAAGCCGCGGTCGAAGTCGACGGCGCGGTCGACGGTGCCGACGATCGCGTCGAGCGGCACGACCTGCAGCCCGCGGTCGACCTGCCCGGTCCGGCCGAGCGCCTCGACGACCTCCTCGAACGGCAGGATCAGGCCGACGTCGTCCGGCTCGCGGCGCAGCCGGCGAGCGACGTCGGACAGCAGCCGCGCACGCCTGGCGCGGGAGAAGTCGTGCTGCGCGTCTGAGGCGGAGAAGCCCGAGCTCACCGCCGATCGAGGCTACCTACCCGGCGCCGACGGCATCACCGTCGAGTGCCTCCTCGAGCGAGCCGACGATCGTGAAGACGCTGTCCAGGCCCGTGATCCTGAACGTCTTGGAGATCGCGTCGTTGGTGCAGACGATGACGAGCGAGCCGTCGTGGCGGCGGAGCCGGCGGTGCGCTCCGATCAGCACGCCGAGCGACGAGGAGTCGATGAACGTCGTCGCCGTCAGGTCGACGATGACGCGCGAGCGCCCCGCGTCGATCGGCGCCGCGACGCGCTGCTTGAACTCTGGGGCGGTGAAGAGGTCGATCTCGCCGGTGACCGCGACGATGTGGGTCTCGTCGTCGATCCGGTGATCGTCGATTTCGAAGTCGATGGCCATTCGCGGGGGGTCATCCCCCGCGTCGGCGGTTCTCAATCCACCCGGAAGTTCAGTTCGCCGCGCCGGCGTACTCGAGGCGCACGAGGAGGTACTCGCGCTCGCCCTCCGGCGAGACGCGCAGCTCGTCGGCGAGCTGCTCGATCACGTTGCCCACGCCGGGCACCGCGGCGTCGACCACGAGCGCGTCGCCGCCGCCCGGGCGCAGCGGCCCGACGCGCAGCGAGAGCGTGCGCGGGCCGGGCTCGAAGGCCACGTCGACGGTGTTGTGCAGGACGTGCGCGGGGGCGCGCGCGGCGATCAGGTCGGCGACCAGGACGGCGTCGTCGAGGCGGTCCAGCGGCAGGTCGGCGCGCGCGGCGAGCATGCCCACCACGCGGCGCAGGATCGGGCCGACCAGCGGGCCTGCCGCGATCGAGACCGTCGTCGGGCCGTCAGCCTCGGGGCTCGTCACGCCGCCTCACCGGCGCTTCGTCGCGCGAACGTCATCGCGACCCGGCTGCCCGCGCCCGGTGCGGACTGCAGGTCGACGGACGACGCGATCGCGGCGATGAGCGGGAGGCCAAGGCCTGGGCCGGAGGTGTCGGAGCTCGTGCCGATGCCCTGACCATAGTCGGACACGATCACGCGCACGTGCTCCTCCGCCGGCTCGACGGTGACCTCCACCGCGCCAGGGGCTCCGGCCGGATACGCGTGGCGCACGACGTTCGTGCACGCCTCGGTGACCGCGAGCCGGAGATCCTCGATGAGCTCGAAGGGCAGTCGCATCGACTCCGCAAACGCGCCGAGCACGTGCCGGACCACCGCGAGGTTCTCAGGACGCGCGGGAAGGGTCAGGGTGACGTCGCTGCGATGAGCGCTGTAGCGCTCAGTCGCTTCGACTGAGCGGAGTGGCTGTGCGTTGCCCATGGTTGTGGCGTTCTGTTACCCCAGCCCCGACGCGGCCTAACCGTGGCGTAGACCGAAATCCGGCGGTCCGGAGCATGACACGTCCGGGGGCTCGCCGTGCGCGTCAGATCGGACGCGGGTTCGGGTCCGGCGGAAGCGGGTGCGGACTCGGCGCCGGCGACGGCGGGACGGGGTCCGGTCCAGGCGGGAGCGGGTGGGTCATGTGCTTAAAGACGAACGGGGCGCCACATGGACGCCCCGTTCGCTGAGGAGGAGGGTTTGGCGCGCCTGCCGGAGAGTGGAGGGCATCCGTTCGACGCGACATCCAGTATGTGCCCTAGGTAGTTGAGGTTCAAACCAACACGAACTCAATCTTGGCTCAAGGCGTCCAAAATGTCCGACAGCGGACCGAAATGCGCTGCCCGGTCGGATCTGGGTAGCGCAATTGCATGGACCTCACTGGAAAGACCATCGCCTTCCTCGCCGCCGAGGGCGTCGAGCAGGTCGAGCTGACCGAGCCCTGGAAGGCCGTCGAGCAGGCCGGCGGCCGCCCGCAGCTGATCTCCGTCGAGGACGGAGACGTGCAGGCGTTCAACCACCTCGACAAGGCCGACACGTTCCCTGTCGACCGCGTCGCCGCCGACGCGGACGCGTCCGACTACGACGGCCTGGTGCTGCCGGGCGGGGTCGCGAACCCCGACCTGCTGCGCACCGACGCCGCCGCCGTCGCGTTCGTGCACGACTTCTTCGAGCAGGGCAAGCCGGTCGGCGTCATCTGCCACGGGCCGTGGACGCTGATCGAGGCCGACGTCGTGCGCGGGCGCACCCTGACGTCGTGGCCGTCGCTGCGGACCGACCTGCGCAACGCCGGCGCGACCTGGGTCGACGAGGAGGTCGTCGTCGACGAGGGCCTCGTCAGCTCGCGCAACCCCGACGACCTGCCGGCGTTCTGCGCCAAGGTCGTCGAGGAGATCGCCGAGGGCGTTCACGCCGGCCAGGCGCGCACGGCCTGAGCATGGGCACCGCGGTCCTGGACATCGACGGCACGCTGGTCGACACCAACTACCACCACGCCATCGCCTGGTACCGCGCGTTCCGCCAGCATGGGCTCGTGCTCCCGCTGTGGCGGATCCACCGCCACATCGGGATGGGCGGCGACCAGCTGGTCGCCGCCCTCGCCGGCGAGGGCTTCGAGCGCCAGCAGGGCGACGACGTGCGCGCGGCCGAGACGGTGCTCTACACGCAGCTGATCGGCGAGGTCGAGCCCCTCGCGGGCGCGCGTCATCTGATCGAGGACCTCAAGGGCTCCGGCCACACGGTGGTGCTCGCGTCCTCGGCCAAGCCGGACGAGCTCGAGCACTACCTGACGCTGCTCGACGCCCGCTCGCTTGTCGACGGCTGGACCGACTCCAGCGACGTCGAGCGCACCAAGCCCGAGCCCGATCTGGTGCTCGCCGCGCTCGAGAAGGCCGGGGCGAAGCCGAAGGACGCCGTGATGATCGGCGACTCGATCTGGGACTGCCGCGCGGCCCGCGGCGCCAAGGTGCGCTCGATCGGCGTGCTGACGGGCGGGTTCAGCGAGGCCGAGCTGGTCGAGGCCGGCGCTTCGGAGGTGTTCGCGTCGGTCGAGCTGCTGCGCGAGCACCTGGCGGATTCGCCGCTGCGTGTTTGAACCCCGTCTGTCGCGGAAATGACATCGTCCGGCAAGGCCGGCTCGACAGGCGTCCGGCTCACGACCACCACGGACGCTGCTATGGATACTCTCGAAGCTACCCCGCCGGTGACCGCTCCAGAGCCGACGCTCGCCGGGCGCGCTCCGGTGCGAGAGGAGACCGCCACCGCGATGACATCCGTCCCGCCGGCACGCGCCGAGGACGGTCCGAGCAGGTCGGAGGAGGACCGCAGGCTCCTCATCCGCTACCACCGCCACGGCGATCAGGCCGCGCGCGAGCAGCTCGTGCAGCGGTTGCTGCCGCTCGCACGGCGGATGGCACGCCGCTACCGGCGCTCGGACGAGCCGCTCGACGACCTGATCCAGGTCGCGACGCTCGGCCTCATCAAGGCGATCGACCGCTTCGACCCCGCGCGTGAGACGGCGTTCTCGTCCTACGCGGTGCCGACCATGCTCGGCGAGCTCAAGCGCTACTTCCGCGACAACGGCTGGGCCGTGCACGTCCCGCGCGGGATGCAGGAGCGCGTGATGCAGGTCGACAGCGCGGTCAAGGAGCTCTCGCGCAAGCTCGGGCGCTCGCCATCGGCCAACCAGGTCGCCGAGCACCTGCAGATCACGACCGAGCAGGTGCTCGAGGCGATGGAGGCCGCGGGCGCCTACGACGCGGTGTCGCTCGAGTCCTACCGCTTCGGCGACGAGGGCGACGGCGAGACCTACGCGGAGTCGATCGGCGAGGTCGACGAGCGCTTCGAGCTCGTCGAGTACGGCGCGACGATCGCCCCGACGCTGCAGGCGCTGCCGCCGCGCGACCGCATCGTGCTCCACCTGCGCTTCGTGGAGGACATGACGCAGGCCGAGATCGCCGAGCGCGTCGGCGTCTCGCAGATGCACGTCTCGCGCCTGATCCGGCGCGCGCTCGAGCGGCTCCGCACGGTCGCCGAGCACTCGGGCTGAAGCTCGACCTGAGGCTGAGCCTTCGCTCAGTCGCTCAGCACCGGCCGGGGCCCGACCTGGAACCAGACGTGCGTGGACCCCTCGTGCACGCCCCAGCGGATCGCGAGGCGGTCGACGAGGTGCAGCCCCCAGCCGCCGTCCAGCGACGGCTCCGGGTGCATCTCGACCCTGGCGCGCTCGCCGTCGCCCTCGTCGATCACCTCGCCGCGCACGATCCCGTCCGGCGCGATCTGCAGCGACAGCGTGATCGAGCGCTTGGGGCCGAACTTGACGCTGTTGGTCACGAGCTCGGACACGACGAGCTGGAGGTCCTCCAGGACCTCTGGGGCGAGGATCTGATCGAAGACCTCGAGGGCGGCACGCGCCTGGGCGGGCGCGTCTTCTGCCGGGGGGAATTGGAAGCTGAACTGCATCGGGGGCGGCGGCCCCTGCTTGACCGCGACTCAGACTACGCCCTCGCCAGACGGCGTGCGAAGGCACCGGTCCGGGGTAGGACCGTTGCCATGGAGACCACGCATTCCGACGTCGGCTATCCGGAAGAGCAGCCCGAAGAGGTGGGCGACGAGACCACCCGCCCGAAGCGGCCGCGCAAGGAGGGTCACGGCGACGGCACCACGCCCGAGACCGAGAGCGGCGACGGGAAGGCGACCGGGAACCCGAACAACTAGCCGCGGGTCAGAGCGGCTCGGGCTCGTCGTCGTCCGGCGCGTCGTCGCGCCGGCGCTCCATCAGCTCGCGCAGCTGCCCGGGCTCGAGCGCCTCGCGCAGCCGGTCGATGGCCGCGATCACCTCGCCGCTGGGCGACGGGGCGCCCTCGCGGTCGAACCGGCGCGCCGGGCGCAGCAGGTCCTGCGAACGCGCGGCGGCGCCGCCTGACGGCGGCTTGCGCGCGAGCGACTCCGCGTCCGGCGGATCGCCGCGCAGCAGCCAAGAGCCGTCGGGACGGCGGATCAGCTCCTCGCGGTCGGCGAGCTCCGACAGGGCCGTCGAGACGGTGGGGCGGCGCGCGCCGACGAGCTGGCCGAGGATCCGGTGCGTCAGCGCCAGCGGCACGATCACGCCGTCGCCCGACACGCGGCCCCAGCGCTCGGCGAGGTGCCAGAACAGGGCCTTCAGGCGCCGGTCCACGCGCGTGAGCTGGGAGATCGCCTGCGTGGTGGCGAGGCGCAGCGAGCGCTCGCTCAGGCGGTCGAAGAGGCCGGCCGTGATCTCCGGGTAGCGCGTGACCTCGGCCGCGAAGCGGCGGTCGAGCACGGCGACGGTCAGCGGCGACAGGACGGTCCAGACCGCGTCCACGGGCAGGAGCCCGGTGCGGCTGGCGGGCTGCCAGGGGCGCACGAGGTCGCCCGGGCCGAGCAGCTCGGCGCTGACGTGATCCGCGACGACCAGCTCACGTGAGAGAATTCCGTCGATGATGAGGAGGCCGATGTGATCGGCCGTGGCGCCGGCGAGTCGCGACACGTCCCAGGGGCCGACGGGCAGCCGGTGGCTGCGCACGACGAGCTCTCGTTCGGCCTGTTCCCTGCGGCCCTCGCTCAACAACGCCCCCAGATCGGGATCGGCGTCGAGCAGGCGGACCATGTCCGGCGTCCGTGGCAATGCGATTGCGCCTCCTCTCACGACATAGCCCTACCCGGCGCGGTCGGATTCCAGACGTGCGTCTTGACACGGCCGCCCATGCCTCCCGCATGGCACCTGTTTCCAACGGGTTTATCCCGGGCCTTGAGCGGTGAGTCAATGGTGCAGTCATGAGCACGGAACGCGTAGCGACGACCGGACCCATCTCCGCCCTGCTCGATCGCGGCGAGGAGCGAGGCTGCGTGGACCTCAGCGAAGTCGACGAGCTCGCTCAAGCCTTGGAGCTCGAGGACGAAGACCTGGGTGCCCTGTACGAGCAACTTCACCTGCGCCACATAGAGCTGCGCGACGACTGCACCAGAGAGAACGTCACCGAGGCGCCGATCGACGACGCCCAGTTCGCGACGGTCACGACGGACACGCTGCAGCTGTTCCTGAACGAGATCGGCCGCCACCGGCTGCTGACTCCGTCGGAGGAGATCGACCTCGCCAAGCGCATCGAGCGCGGCGATCTCGAGGCCAAGGACCGCATGATCAACGCGAACCTGCGCCTGGTGGTGTCGATCGCGAAGAAGTACCAAGGCTCCGAGCTGACGCTCCTGGACCTGATCCAGGAGGGCATCCTCGGCCTGATCCGCGCGGTCGAGAAGTTCGACTGGCGCCGCGGCTACCGCTTCTCCACGTACGCGACGTGGTGGATCCGCCAGGCCGTCGAGCGCGGGATGGACGCCAAGGCCCGCACGATCAAGCTGCCGATCAACCTCGTGCGCGCGCAGCGCAAGGTCGCGCGCGCCGAGAACGCGCTGTCGATCAAGCTCGATCGCGCGCCGACGGACGACGAGATCGCCTCCGAGGCCGAGATCAGCGTGTCCGACCTGCTGGCGCTGCGCGACGCCGCGCGCACCGTGACGTCGCTCGATCGCCCGCTGGGCGAGGGCGAGGACGCCGCGTTCGGCGACCTGCTCCCGTCCGAGGGCCCCGCGCCGGAGGACGTCGTGCACGTCTCGTTGCGCGAGGAGACGCTCAAGCGGGCGCTGATGGAGCTGCCCGAACGCGAGCGCACGGTCGTGGCGATGCGCTACGGGATCGACGGCGGGGACCCGACCCCGCTGCGCGAGATCGGCCGCCAGCTGGGCATCACGCCCGAGCGGGTGCGTCAGATCGAGTCCAAGGCGCTCGGGCGCCTGGGCCGCATGCGAGAGCTCGCGGCGCTCCGCCAGGCAGCGTAATCAGGCAGCAGCCCCTCCGCCCCACCCCGATCATCCGACCTAATTGGCGCTAGGGCGCTTCTGGATCCCAGCGGCCGTCGTGGCCGACGGTGCCCGTGACCGGGTTCGCGTCCGCGGGATCGCCGGAGCGCGAGTAGGCGAACGTCATCCGCACCTCGGTGCCCTGGCCGGCGCTGCCGCGCAGCTCGAAGGAGTCCGACAGCGCGGCGATCAGCGGCAGCCCGAGGCCGAGCGCCGGCGGCTCCGAGCGCGCCGGGCGCGGCTGGATGCCGCTGCCGTGGTCGCGCACCACGATCGTGAGGCCCGCCTCGTCGGCGAGCATCTCGACCTCCAGCATGCCCGCGTCCTCGTCGTACGCATGCACGACGACGTTGGTGCACGCCTCCGTGACCGCCATCTTCATGTCGGCCAGCACGGACGCGTCGAAGTCCAGCGCGTCGGCCATCCCCGCGAGCGCCTGCCGTACGACGCCGACCCCTTCAGGCCGGGCCGGCATGGTCAGCAGCACTTCGGGCGCCGGGTTCATGACCCGGTGCCGTTTGAAGAGCGCGCCGCCTCGATCGCCTCCTCGCGACCTCGCAGGACCGGAAGCACGGGGACGAGGCCCGTGATGTCGAGGATCCGCTGGACCCCCGGCTCGACGGTGTCCCCGACGCAGACGACGTAGCCCTGACCTGCCTCGATCGCCCGCCGGCGCGCGTCGAGCAGCGCCCCGAGCACCGAGGAGTCGACGAACGTGGCCGCCGTCAGGTCGACGACGATCCCACCACCGCGCGCGAGGGCCTCCTCCAGCCGCTCGCGCAGCGTCGGCGCGGTGTAGATGTCGTGCTCACCCTCGACCACCACGACGACGACATCGTCCGCAGTCTCGTCGAGCACGATGGGGTTGGCTTCCATACGGGGGTGCACGATACCTACTGGGGCCGCCGCTTAACGTCACCACTTCAGGTATCAAAGGTGCGATGCCCGATCGCCTGCGGCGCTACCGCGACAAGCGCGACTTCGAACGCACGCCCGAGCCGGGCGGCGACGAGGGCGCCGCAGAGGAGCGGCGGCGGTTCGTCGTGCAGGAGCACTCGGCCCGCTCGATGCACTGGGACCTGCGCCTGGAGCACGAGGGCACGCTCGCCTCATGGGCCGTCCCACGCGGGATCCCGGCCGATCCGAAGCGCAACCACCTGGCGGTGCGGACCGAGGATCATCCGCTCGAGTACCTCGAGTTCCACGGCGACATCCCGGCCGGCGAGTACGGCGCCGGCACGATGCGGATCTACGACCGCGGGACATACGAGCTGCAGAAGTTCCGCGAGGACGAGGTGATGGTCGTCTTGCACGGCGAACGCGTGCGCGGGCGCTACGTGCTGTTCCGCACCGACGGGGCCAACTGGATGATCCACCGGATGGACCCGCCCGAGGACCCGGACCGGGAGCCGATGCCGGACTCGATCCAGCCGATGCTGGCCAAGTCCGGCCCGCTGCCCAAGGGCGACGGCTGGGCGTACGAGATCAAGTGGGACGGCGTGCGCGCGATCGGCTACGCCGACGGCGGCCGGCTGCGGCTCGCCAGCCGCAATGCCAACAACATCACGTCGCGCTACCCGGAGCTGCGCCCGCTCGGCCGCGCGCTCGGCACGCACGAGGCGGTGCTGGACGGCGAGATCGTCGCGTTCGGGGCCGACGGCCGGCCGAGCTTCGAGCGCCTCCAGGGGCGGATGCACCTGACGTCGGAGTCGCAGGTCCGGCGGCTCTCGCAGTCGCAGCCGGTCGCGTACGTGATCTTCGACCTGCTGTTCCTCGACGGCCACTCGCTGCTCGCCGAGACCTACGAGCAGCGCCGCGCGAAGCTGGCCGAGCTGGAGCTCGCCGGCCCGACGTGGCAGGTCCCCGCCTACCACGCGGGCGACGGCGCCGCGCTGCTGGAGGCCTCGCGCGCCCAGCGGCTCGAGGGGATCGTCGCCAAGCGCCTGGACGCCCAGTATCTGCCCGGGAGGCGGACATCCGGCTGGGTCAAGGTCAAGAACGTGCGCCGCGCCGACGTCGTGATCGGCGGCTGGCTGAAGGGCGACGGCGGCCGCGCGGGGCGCCTCGGCGCGCTCGCCATGGGCGTCTACGAGGGCGACGAGCTGCGCTTCGCCGGCAAGGTCGGCACCGGCTTCAGCGACGCCGAGCTCAAGCGCCTGCAGGGCCTGCTGGAGCCGCTGGAGCGCGAGACGAGCCCGTTCACGGGGACCCAGCCGCCCAAGCTCACGCGCTTCGTCGAGCCGGTGCTCGTGGCGAGCGTCGAGTACACCGAGATCACGCGGATCGGGACGATCCGGCACCCGTCGTACAAGGGCCTGCGCGACGACATCGACCCGCGCGACGTCGCAATGGAGCGTGCGGACGTTGGTTGATCGCCGCGCTGGGTAGCAGAATGTGTCTATGGCACGATCGATGTGGAGCGGCGCGATCTCCTTCGGGTTGGTCAACGTGCCGATCAAGCTGTACTCGGCGGTCTCGAAGAAGACTGTCCGCTTCCACCAGCTCAACGGCGAGACGGGCAACCGGATCCAGCAGAAGCGCGTCGACCCCGAGACCGGGGACGAGGTGGCCTACGAGAACATCGTCAAGGGCTACGAGCTCACGCGCGACCGCTACGTCCTGATCACGCCCGACGAGCTGGAGACGCTGGACCCGGAGAAGTCGCGCTCGATCGACATCGAGGACTTCGTCGACGAGTCGGAGATCGACCCGATCTTCTACGACCACCCGTACTACCTCGTCCCGGACAAGGGCGCCGCGAAGGCCTACGGGCTGCTGCTGAACGCGATGGCCGAGGCCGACAAGGTCGCGATCGCGCGGGTGGTGATCCGCTCCAAGGAGCAGCTCGTCGCGATCCGGCCGCACCGCGACGGCGACCTGCTGGTGATGGAGACGATGGTCTTCGCCGACGAGGTCGTCGGCACCGACGAGCTCGACGGGCTGCCGGACGCCAAGGAGCTGCAGGTGTCCGACCGCGAGCTGAAGATGGCGCGCCAGCTGATCGAGTCGCTGACCGACGACTTCGACCCCGGCAAGTACAAGGACCAGTACCGCGAGAAGGTGCTCGAGCTGATCGAGCGCAAGGCGGAGGGCGAGGAGATCGCCGTCCAGCCCGAGGCGCCCGAGCCCGCGAAGGTGCCGGACCTGATGGCCGCCCTCGAGGCGAGCCTGGCCGCCGTCCGCTCCGACGACGACGACAAGCCCAAGCGCAAGGCGCCGTCGGGCTCGCGCTCGAAGGCCAAGGAGAAGGAGAAGGAGAAGGCCTAGCCGCTACGGGTAGCCGATGTAGACCTTGCTGCCGTCGGTGATCTTCACCATGCCGGCGAGCCCGATCGCGTCCTTGAGCGCCGCGTTCTGATCCCGGCCCACGAGCAGCCGCTTGACGTCCGCCTGCGGCTTGCGCGGCGAGCCGGGTGGCCCCACCACGGTGTTGAGCGCGGTCAGGCACTTCCCGAGCGGCGAGTTCGGGGGGATCGCCGGGATCCCCGGCTTGCGGTCCCCCTTCGCCTCGGCCGCCTTGTGATGGACCTGGAGCGAGTCGAACAGCGACTTGTCGTCGATGATCAGCAGGTTCTCGTAGTTCCAGTTGTTGACCACGTGCTTGGTCAGGCCTGACGAGCCGATCATCACGGTGTGGCGCTCGTCCTGCGTCTCGGTCTTCGGGTAGTGGGCGAAGATCGTCTTGTCGTGCATGATCCCGCCGCCCTTGCCCTTCTCGGTGGAGACCTTCACGTTGGCCTTCTCGAGCTTCTCGAGCGCGGCGCGGATGTAGGGCGTCGACTCGGCCTGCGAGCGGTCGACGATCACGGAGACCTTGACCGCGGGGTCGGACTTGGCGAGCGCGCACAGCGCGTCGACGGGGTCGTCGTCCTTGACCGAGCCGACCAGGTACATCCGCATGGTCACCTCGTCCGCCCCGGTGAGCTCCGCCTTGAGCGTCTCGCCGATGTCGACGAACGGGGCGAGCGCGGCGCGGATGCCGACCGGGTTGCTCTCGTTGAAGCCCTTCAGCGCGTCGCTGAACTTGGCGTCCTCCTTCGTGCGCCCCTTGATCCGGTCGACGTACTCCTTGTACATCTGCGCGATGCCGGGGAAGCGCACGATCGCGGCGGACTCGGTGTTGTTCTCCATCGCCGACTTGGTCAGGT
This sequence comes from uncultured Solirubrobacteraceae bacterium, assembly GCA_963736505.1. Classification (GTDB taxonomy): domain Bacteria; phylum Actinomycetota; class Thermoleophilia; order Solirubrobacterales; family Solirubrobacteraceae; genus Solirubrobacter. Next base: position 146,739 of record CAVTOZ010000005.1, on the reverse strand, counting down.
TCGGCGAGCCGGAGACGAGGAACTGCCCCTTGCCCTCGGCGCCGAGCCCGACGACGGCCTTGTTGTGCATCTTCGTGTCGGTCGGACCGTCCGGGGTGGCGCTGTGGTCGGGCCCCTCGACCGTCTTGTAGTCGACGTTGTCCTTCTTGGCGTCGGCGCCCTTCCCGTGCTCGCCGCGGTAGACGGTGACCGCCTTCGGGAAGCCTTCGAAGATCTCCTTGACGGTGTTCTCGTTGACCTGGTCGGAGGCGACGACGACGCTCTCCGGAGGTCGCTCGGCGATCGCGTCGTGGTACTGCTTGACGAGCGTCTTCTTCGTGTCCAGCGAGGACATCGCGCCGAGCTTCTCGCCCAGTTGCGGCTTCAGGTGGTTGCGCAGCGCCGTCGATCCGTAGGCGCGGAAGTAGCTGTCCATCAGGCGCATGGCGACCATCGACTTGGCGTCGAGATAGCCGAACACCTCGCCGAGGATCGCCTCGGGGACCATGCTCCCGCCGAGCGGCAGCGTCGAGTCCGCGCCGAGGTCGGTGAAGTGGCCGACGGGCTTCGCGTCCTCCTCGGCGACGGGCTCGGGCTCGGGCACGGCTTCGACCGTCTCCTCGGCCTTCTCCTCGACCACGGCCACCGGCTCCGGCTCGGCGACGGCCACGAGCGTCCACTTGCCGCGCTTCTTGTTCCAGCGGTAGTCCTGGCCGTCCTCGGTGAGCCGGTACTCGCCTTTCGGGTCCTTGTCGTTCTCCGTCCACTCGGCGGCCTTCGCGGCCGGCCGTCCGAACGAGCCGCGGGTCCACGTGGGATGGGTGAGGTAGCGCTGCACGGACTGGTTGCCGGCGCTCACCTGGAGCGCGAGCACGGCTTCGGCCGGCGTCGCCTGACGCCGCGGCCCGGGCGGCCGCACGCGCGCGGCAGGCTCGGGCGGCTCGCTCGCGAGCTGCTCGTGTAGACCCACGGCGCGAGCGTATGTTTCGTGACCCCGCAGTGGGGCACGTCGCGCCGCGAGCCGCGTCACGCCGCAAGGCCCAGGGCGAAGGTGTGTTCGATCGTGAACCTGCTTCCAACACGCCGGATTCGGGCATACGTGCGTGTGCCCGATGCCCGAGACCGGTGCCACGCCGAACGTCCCGAAGCTGCAGCGGCGCGTCCTGCGCGCCGTCGAGGCGCTCACCTCGCCGCTGCTCCCGGGCGACTACCTCGAGCTGATCAACCCGCTCTGGTCCACGCGCGAGCTGCGCGGCCGGATCGAGCGGATCGAGCCTGAGACGGCCGACGCGGCCACCGTCGTGATCAAGCCCGGCTACGCGTGGATGGGCCACCGACCGGGCCAGTACCTGCGCATCGGCGTCGACATCGACGGAGTGCGGCACTGGCGCGCGTACTCGATCACGTCCGAGCCCGGCCGCGCGGACGGCTGCGTCTGCATCACGGTCAAGCACGTCGACGAGGGCAAGGTCTCGCCGTACCTGGTGCGCCGCCTGCGCGCCGGCGCGATCGTCTCGCTCGGCGGGGTGGAGGGCGACTTCGTGCTCCCGGAGCCGCCGCCGGAGCGGCTGCTGTTCGTCAGCGCCGGCAGCGGGATCACGCCGATCATGAGCATGCTGCGCAGCATCGAGCCGCGCGACGCGGTGCTCGTCCACTCGGCGCGCGGGCCCGCCGACGTGATCTTCGGCGACGAGCTGCGCGCGCTGGCGCGTGAGCACGCCGGCGTGCGCCTGCACGAGCAGGACACCGCGCAGGACGAGCGGCTGACGCCCGAGCGGATCGCCGAGCTCGTCCCCGACTGGCGCGAGCGCGACGCGTTCGTGTCCGGCCCGGGCGACTTCCTCGACGCGCTCGTCGAGCACTGGGAGCGCGAGGGCGTCGCGGAGCGGCTCCAGCTCGAGCGCTTCCAGCCCAAGCTCACCGGCGAGACCGGGGCGGGCGGCACGATCGCGTTCGTCGGCAGCGGCACCGAGGTCGAGGCCGACGGGGCGACGCCGATCCTCGTCGCCGGCGAGGAGGCCGGCCTGGAGCTGCCGTTCGGCTGCCGCGAGGGCATCTGCCACACGTGCGTCGGGACGCTGCGCTCCGGCCGCGTGCGCGACCTGCGCAACGGCGACGTCGGCGGCCAGGACGGCCAGCAGGTCCGTACGTGCATCAACGCGGCCGAGGGCCGAGTGGAGATCGAGCTATGAACCCGTTGCAGCAGCTGTCCGACGAGCAGATCGAGGCGCTCGGGCGCGAGTTCGACGCGCTCCACGAGGAGATCCAGGCCGACCTCGGCGACCGCGACGCCGCGTACATCCGCGGCATCATCGACCTGCACCGCCGGCTCGGCCTGATCGGCCGCGCGCTACTCGTCGGCGCCCGCTTCAAGCCCGCCTGGGCGGCCGGCGTCGCCACGCTCTCGCTGGCGAAGATCCTCGAGAACATGGAGATCGGCCACAACGTCCTGCACGGCCAGTGGGACTGGATGAACGACCCGGTGATCAACTCGACGGCGTGGGACTGGGACACGGCGTCGACCTCGAAGGCGTGGAAGCACTCGCACAACTACATCCACCACACGTACACGAACATCCGCGGCAAGGACCGCGACCTCGGCTACGACATCATGCGGATCGACCCGCAGCAGCCGTGGCACCCGGTCTACCTGCTGCAGCCGGTCTACAACGTCATCCTGATGGCGCTGTTCGAGTGGGGCGTGGCGCTGCACGACCTCGACGTGGACGCCATCCGAGCGGGCGAGAAGTCCAAGGCCGAGCTGCGCGCCGAGTTGAAGGGGATCGCCGGAAAGGCGCGCACGCAGATCCAGAAGGACTACGTCGCGTGGCCGGCGCTGAGCGCCGCGATCACGGCCGGCGTGCGCAGGGCGCTCGGCCGCGAGCCCGGCTTCAGGCGCGCGTACATGGCCACGCTGTGGGCGGACGTCGCCGCCAACGTCGTGCGCAACCTGTGGTCGCACGCGATCATCTTCTGCGGCCACTTCCCGGATCAGACGTACACGTTCTCGATCGCCGAGACCGAGGACGAGTCGCGCGGCGCGCGCTACGTGCGCCAGCTGATCGGCGCCGCCAACATCGAGGGCGGCCCGCTGTTCCACGTGATCAGCGGCAACCTCGGCTACCAGGTCGAGCACCACCTGTTCCCGGACATGCCGAGCACGCGCTACGGCGAGATCGCGCCGCGCGTGCGCGACATCTGCGCCCGCTACCGGCTGCCGTACAACACCGGCCCGTTCTTCAAGCAGTGGGGCATGGTCCAGCGCACGATCGCGCGGCTGGCGTTCCCTGGCGGCAAGCCGCGCCCGAAGCCGGGGCCCTACACGCCGCCGGTCAACGGTGCACGTGCTCCGGAGCGTCCACGAACTCCAGCCGTTCCGTCATCCGTGTGATCTCGAACACGCGCTGGACCGGCTGAGCGCCGCGGACGAGCACGAGCCGGCCGCCGCACTCGCGCAGCGCCCGCTCGGTCAGCACGACCAGCCGCAGGCCGCTGGAGTCCAGGAACTCCAGCTCGCGCAGGTCGAGCGCGATCACCTCGACGCCCGGCTCCTGCGCGAGACGCTCCAGCTCGGGCTCCAGATCCGACGTCGAGAGCAGGTCCAGCTCGCCGCGCAGCGTCACGAACGCGACCGCGCCACGCTGCTCCGACTCGAACCCGAACCTCGACACGGCGCAAGCCTAAACCGGACGCGGGGTGGGAAGAGCAACGTGATGTCGAGGTTGCGTCGCTCCGACTGCTCCGGGCCCGGGATCGAACGTCGCCGGGCGGGGCGGGGCTTCGCCTATTACGACGCCGGCGCGCGGGTCACGGACCCGGACACGCTGACCCGGATCGCCGAGCTCGGCATCCCGCCCGCCTGGCGGTCGGTGTGGATCTGCTCGGACCCCAGGGGCCACCTGCAGGCGACGGGGATCGACGCGGCCGGGCGCAAGCAGTACCGCTACCACGACGCCTGGCGCCTGCGCCGCGACGCCGAGAAGTTCGACGAGATGACGAGCTTCGCGCGCGCCCTGCCGTCGCTGCGCGAGCGCGCGCAGGCCGATCTCGCGATGACCCGCGAGGTCTCGCGCGAGCGCGTGCTGGCGGCCTCCGTGCGGCTGCTGGACCGCGGCTTCTTCCGCATCGGCACCGAGCAGTACGCGGTCACGAACGAGTCCTACGGGCTGGCGACGATCCGCAAGGAGCACGTCGCGCTCGAGCCCGACGGCACGATGGTCTTCGACTACCCGGCCAAGAGCGGCCAGCGGCGCGTGCAGGCGGTCGTCGACCCGCTCGTCACGGAGATCGTCGCGACGCTCAAGCGCCGCCGCGGAGGCGGCCCGGAGCTGCTCGCCTACCGCGAGCGCCGGCGCTGGCACGACCTGCGCTCGCCCGACATCAACCTCTACGTCAAGGAGGCGACGGGCGCCGACTTCTCGGCCAAGGACTTCCGCACCTGGAACGCGACCGTGCTGGCCGCCGTCGCGCTCTCGGTGTCCGGCGCGGCGACGAGCAAGAAGGCGTCGATCACGCGCGCGGTCAAGGAGACCGCCCGCTACCTCGGCAACACGCCCGCGGTCTGCCGTGCGTCCTACATCGACCCGCGCGTCTTCGACGCCTACCAGGGCGGCGACGTGCTGGATCGCGAGGTGCTCGAGCGCGCCGTCCAGGACGGGGCCGAGCTGGCGATCCACCAGCGCGAGATCGAGGAGGCCGTCCTCGATCTGATCGACGCCTACTCGTCCGGGTGAGGCACTTCGGGGCCGTCGGGCTGCGGCGGGTTCGGGTCCACCGGCTCCGGGGCCTCGGGCGACGGCACGGGATCGGTCGGGATCGAGGGCTCGTCCGGCACGACCGGGTCGGCCGGTTCGACGGGCCCTGGGATCTCGAGTCTCATTCGTCCGCCTTCATGCCGCTGCCGTAGGCGCCGAGCTTCTCCAGCGAGGATCGGATGATGCGCGAGATGTGCATCTGCGAGCAGCCGACGATCTCGGCGATCTCCGACTGCAGCAGGTCGTCCTGGAAGCGCAGCCGCAGGATGTGCTGAGCGCGCTCGTCGAGCACGCTCGTGAGCCGCTCCAGCGTCACCGCCGCCTCGACGCGGGCGAACTCCTCGTCCGGGCCGCCCAGCAGATCGCCGGCGGCGGCGGAGTCGTTGTCCTCGTCGTGCACGGGCGCGTCGAGCGATCGCAGCGAGCGCCCCTCGGTCGCCTGCAGCGCGTCGATGATCTCCTCGGGCGAGCGGTCGAGCCGCTGCGCGAGGTCGCCGACGGTCGGCGAGCGCCCGAGCTCGCCCCACAGCTTCTCGCGCGCCTCCTCGACCGCCAGGCACAGCTCCTGCAGGTCGCGCGCCGGGCGCACGTCCCAGGTCGAGTCGCGGAAGTAGCGCCGCAGCTCGCCGAGGATCGTCGGCACCGCGTAGGAGGAGAACGCGAGCCCGCGCTCGGGGTCCCAGCGGTCGACGGCCTTCACGAGGCCGACGGAGGCGACCTGGATCAGGTCGTCGAGCGGCTCGGAGGCGCGCCGGTAGCGGAGCGCCAGCGAGCGGGCCAGCGGCATGTAGCGCTCGATCAGCTCGTCGCGCGCATGCCCGTCGCCGGTCTGGACGAGGCGCATCAGCCGGACGTCCTCCCGCTGACGGAGGGCGCGGTCGAGCGGTGCGGGGGCCGTAGGTGCGGAGATGCCCATCGTGTGGGCCGTACCCGCGCCTGGCCAGATCACCCACGGGGGCGTTCGTTCCCGGACCTGCCGTCACGCCGATTACGCACTGTTGGCGCTTGGACCGTCGGCATACTCGGGGCGTGCCCCCCAAGCGCCTCGAGGTCAGCATCGAAGACCGCCGCCTGTCGCTGTCGAACCTCGACAAGCTGCTGTACCCGCAGGCCGGGTTCACGAAGGGGCACGTGATCGACTACTACACGCGTATCGCCCCGGTGCTGCTGCCGCACCTGCGCGACCGTCCGCTGACGCTCAAGCGCTATCCCGACGGCGTCGAGAAGGGCCATTTCTACGAGAAGCGCTGCCCGTCGCACCGGCCCGAGTGGGTGCGCACCGCGCCGGTCTGGTCAGGCCGCAACGACGGCGACATCGACTACTGCGTGGCCGACGACCTCGCCACGCTCGTATGGCTGGCCAACCTCGCCGACCTCGAGATGCACACGCCGCTGGCGCGCGTCCCGGACACCGAGACGCCGACGCTCGTCGCGTTCGACCTCGACCCCGGGCCGCCGGCCACGATCGTGGAGTGCGCGCGCGTCGCGCTCGACCTGCGCGAGGCGTTCGAGCACCTCGGCCTGGAGGCGTTCCCGAAGACGTCGGGCTCGAAGGGGATGCAGGTCTACCTGCCGCTCAACACGCCGGGCGTCACGTGGGACGAGACGAAGACGTTCGCGATGCACCTCGCGCAGCTGCTCGAGCGGCGCGCGCGCGACCGCGTCGTGTCGGACATGAAGAAGTCGCTGCGCGGCGGCAAGGTGTTCGTCGACTGGAGCCAGAACGACCGCCATAAGACGACCGTGAACGCGTACTCGCTGCGCGGGATGGAGCGTCCCACGGTGTCGACGCCGCTGGCGTGGGAGGAGGTCGAGGAGATGGCCTCCGACGGCGAGCCGCGCGCCTTCACGGCGCCGGAGGTGCTCGAGCGCGTCGCCGAGCACGGCGACCTCTTCGCGCCCGTGCAGACGCTTACGCAGGAGCTCCCGCGGTAGCGAAGGAGTCGCGCGCGCTCAGCCGCGCGCCGCACTCGCTGCACATGCGATGGTCGTCGACCTCGCCGCCGCAGTCGCGGTGGCGCAGGATCACGGGCGGGCCGTCGGGCGCGTAGTAGCGGTCGCCGAACTGCAGCAGCGAGACGATCACCGGCCACAGGTCGACGCCCTTCTCGGTCAGCCGGTACTCGTAGCGCGCGGGCCGCTCCTGATAGGCGACCTTCTCGAGCACGCCCTCGTCGACGAGCCGCGCGAGCCGCGCCGAGAGCACGTTGCGCGCGATCTCGAGGCGCTCGAGGAAGCCCTCGAAGCGGCGCGTGCCGAGGAACGCCTCGCGGACGACCAGCAGCGTCCAGCGCTCGCCGAGCAGCTCCAGCGACTTGGCGATCGAGCAGTTCTGGCCGGTGTACGTCGACGGAAGCACTGTGCGTACAGAGTAGCGTCAAGCAACGCTCTCGTGTAGGCTAAGTTGCATGAAGCAACTCGAACGCCGGTGGAAGGTGCTCGCCGTCACCGCCGCGGCCATCTTCATGGCCTTCATCGACGTGACCATCGTCAACGTCGCCTTTCCCAGCATCGAGCGGGCGTTCCCGGGGACCTCGGTCGCCGGGCTCTCGTGGGTGCTGAACGCCTACAACATCGTCTTCGCGGCGCTGCTCGTCCCGGCCGGCCGGATCGCCGACCTGTTCGGCCGCCGGCGCGTGTTCTTCATCGGAATGTGGATCTTCCTCGGCGCCTCCGCGCTGTGCGGGCTCGCGCCGTCGGCCGAGGTGCTGATCGGCGCGCGAGCGATCCAGGCCGCCGGAGCGGCGCTGCTGGTCCCGACCTCGCTGGCGCTGCTGCTGCCCGAGTTCCCGCCGGAGCGGCGCGCGACCGCGACCGCGCTATGGGGCGCCGTCGGCGCCGTCGCGGCGGCGACCGGGCCGTCGCTCGGCGGCGTGCTGATCCAGTGGACCGACTGGCGGCTCGTCTTCTTCATCAACGTCGCGATCGGGGCGGTCGCCGTCGTCCCGGCGCGGCGGCTGCTGCGCGAGGCGCGCGACCCGAATCGCGGCGCGATCCCCGACCCGCTCGGGATCGTGCTGCTCGCCGGCGCGATCGGCGCGCTCTCGCTCGCGATCGTCGAAGCGCCGGACTGGGGCTGGAGCAGCACGCGCGTCCTGCTCGCGTTTGCCGCCGCCGTCGTCATGACGGCCGGGTTCCTCTCGCGCTCGGTCACGCATCACCACCCGGTGCTCGAGCTGCACCTGTTCCGCGTGCGCTCGTTCGCGATCGCGTGCGCCGGCGTCGGGATCTTCGCGCTCGGCTTCTACGCGCTGCTGCTCTCGAACATCCTCTTCCTCACCGGCATCTGGCACTACTCGATCCTCAAGGCCGGCTTCGCGGCGACCCCGGGGCCGCTGATGGCCGCGTTCTCGAGCGCGAACGCCGGGCGCATCGCGGATCGCTACGGCTCGGGCGCGGTCGCGTTCCCGGGCGGGCTGCTGTTCGCCGCCGGGGCGCTGTGGTTCGCGCTCACGCTCGGGACGACGCCGGACTACCTCGCCGCGTACCTGCCGGGCACGATCCTCACGGGCCTGGGCGTCGGCGCCTCGTTCGCGGGCTTCTCCTCGGCGGCCGTCGCCGAGCTGCCGCCCGCCCGCTTCGCGACGGGCTCGGCGATCTCCTCCACGGCGCGCCAGATCGGCGCCGTGCTGGGCATCGCGGTGCTCGTCGCGCTGCTCGGCGACCATCCGTCGCTGGCCGACTTCCAGGAGGGCTGGACGATGATGGTCGGGACGGCGCTGGTGTCCGCGCTCGCCGGGCTCGCGCTCGGCCGCGTTCGCGCTACCGTCCCGTCATGGACCTCGAAGAGCGCAGCCTCGACGACACCATCGCCCGAACCTGCGCCGTCTGCGGCGCGCGGCTGACGACCGAGGAGATCGTCGCCGCGCGTGAAGAAGGAGGCCCCTTCCTGTGCACAGTGCACGCGATGGAAGAGGCCCCTTCTGACGACGACGGCGCGCCCGCCTAGGCGCGAGCCCCGACCAGCTTGGACGCCGCGTCGGCGATCGCCGCGGCGTCGATGCGCGCTTCGTGCAGCAGCTCCTCGGGCGTGCCCGAGGTCGGCATCTCGCGGACCGCGAGCTTGACGACCTTCGCGTGCTCGTCGCCCTCGGCGAGCGCCTCCAGCACGGCGTCGCCCAGGCCGCCCTGGGCCCAGTGGTCCTCGACGGTCACGATCGCGCCGCACTCGCGCGCCGCGGCCTGGACGGCCTCGGCGTCGATCGGCTTGATCGAGTAGGCGTCGAGCACGCGCGCGTGGACGCCCTGCTCGGCGAGCTGCTCGGCGGCCTTGACCGCCTCGTCGAGCGTGATTCCGCACGCGATGATCGCGACGTCGTCGCCGGGGTAGGCGATCCGGCTGCCGCCGATCGTCACCCCCTCGTCGGGCGGCGTGCGCACCGGCGTCTTGCCGCGCAGCGTGCGCAGGAACTGGATCCCGTCGCGGTCGGCCATCGCCTCGACGAGCTTGGCGGTCTGGTTCGCGTCGCTCGGGTGCAGCACGGTCGAGCCGTGGATCACGCGGAAGGACGCCATGTCCTCCAGCGCCATCTGCGACGGGCCGTCCTCGCCGATCGAGACGCCCGCGTGCGAGCCCGACAGGCGCAGGTTCGCGCGCGAGATCGCCGCCATGCGTACGAAGTCGTACGCGCGCGACCAGAACGCGGCGAACGTCGATGCGAAGGGCACCCAGCCGCGCGCCTGGAAGCCGACCGCCGCCGAGACGAGCTGCTGCTCGGCGATGAACATCTCGAAGTAGCGGTCGGGATGCGCCGCGCGGAAGTCCTCGGAGTGCGTCGAGTTCGAGACCTCCCCGTCGAGCGCGACGACGTCGCCGCGGATCGAGCCGAGCGCGGCGATCGACTCGCCGTAGGCCTTGCGGGTGGCGACCTCGTCGCCCATCTCGTAGCGCGGCATCGCCGCGCCGGAGGTGGCGGGGAACGCATGCGGCGTGCCGTGGGGCGGCTTGTCGACGTCCACGCGCAGGTCGCGAACGCCGCCGAGCTCGGCGATCGCCGCCTCGGGGTCGTCGAGCGGCTTGCCGTGCTTGCCGGGCTGGTCCTCGACCGCCTTGACGCCCTTGCCCTTCTTGGTGCGGGCGACGATCACCGACGGAGCGTCCGTGGTGCTCTCCGCCTCCGCGTAGGCCTGCTCGATCGCCTCGACGTCGTGGCCGTCGATCGAGATCGCGTTCCAGCCGAACGCCTCGGCGCGGCGGACGTAGCCGTCGACGTCCCAGCCGAGCATCGTCTCGCGCGTCTGCCCGAGCCGGTTGACATCGATGATCGCGGTGAGGTTGCTCAGGCCCTCCCAGCCGGCGTGCTGGAAGGCCTCCCACATCGAGCCCTCGGCCATCTCGGAGTCGCCGCACAGGACCCAGGTCCGGTACGGCAGGCGGTCGAGGTCGCGGGCCGCGATCGCGATGCCCACGCCGATCGGCAGGCCCTGGCCGAGCGAGCCGGTGGCGACGTCGGTCGGCGGGATCCGCGGCGTGGGATGGCCCTCGAGCCGGCTGTGGAGCTTGCGGAACGTGAGCAGCTCCGCGTCGTCGATCGCTCCGACCGCCTTCAGGACCGCGTAGTACAGCGGCGAGGCGTGGCCCTTGGAGAAGATCAGGTGATCGTTGGCCGGGTCGTGCGGCTTGGAGTAGTCGAGCTTCAGGTGCCCGTCGATCAGGACCGCGAGCAGGTCGGCCGCGGACATCGACGAGGTCGGATGGCCCGACCCCGCCGCCGCCGTGGCGCGTACCGAATCGACCCGCAGCTGCTGGCCGAGCTCGCGGCGGAAATCCGCGCCTCGTCCTGTGGCTGAGCTTTCGCCCGCGTTAGGCGGTGGTGCCATGACTACGCGGCCACGAGTGCCTTGAGCTTGCTCTCCAGGCCCTCGATCAGGTCGGCGAACGACTTCTCGAACTTCTCGACGCCCTCCTTCTCGAGCACGGCGACGACGTCGTCGTAGTGCACGCCGGCCGCCTCGAGCGCCTCGAGCAGCGCGCGCGCGCCGTCGATGTCCTCGAGGATCGTGTCGCCGCGGATGACGGCGTGGTCGTCGGTCGCCTCGGCCGTCTCGCGCGGCATCGTGTTGACCGTGTCCGGCCCGACGAGCTCCTCGACGTACATCACGTCGCGGTAGGCGGGGTTCTTCGTCGAGGTCGACGCCCACAGCGGCCGCTGCGGCGTCGCGCCCTTGGCCGCCAGCGCCTTCCACTGGTCGCCCTCGGAGACCTCCAGGAAGACCTGGTAGGCGAGCCGGGCGTTGGCGATGCCGAGCTTGCCCTTGAGGTCGTCGTGGCCGCCGATCGCGTCGAGGCGCTTGTCGGCCTCGGTGTCGACGCGCGAGACGAAGAACGACGCGACCGACGCGAGCTTGGAGACGTCGCCGCCGGCGTCGGCGAAGCGCTCGAGGCCGCGCATGTAGGACTCGATCACGGCCTTGTGGCGCTCGAGCGAGAAGATCAGCGTGACGTTGACCGGGATGCCGGAGGCGATCGTGTCCTCGATCGCCTGCAGGCCGGGCTCGGTCGCCGGGATCTTGATGAAGAGGTTCGGGCGGTCGACCAGCGCGTGCAGGCGCTTGGCCTCGGAGACCGTCTTGTCGGTGTCGAACGCGAGCCGCGGATCGACCTCGAGCGAGACCCAGCCGTCCTTGCCGTCGCCCTCGTCCCAGACGCGGCGCAGGACGTCGCAGGCGTCGCGGATGTCGTCGCGCGCGAGCAGCCAGAAGATCTCATATGGATCGTCGTACTCCGCGCTGAGCTCGCGGATCTGGTCGTCGTAGGCGTCGCCGGCGGCGATCGCGGCCTGGAAGATCGTCGGGTTCGACGTCACGCCGACCACGCCCTTGTCGACCAGTCCGGACAGGTCGCCATCCTTGACGAACTTGCGCGAGAGGAAGTCGATCCAGACGCTCGTGCCGTGCTCACCGAGCTGCTGGAGAGGAGTCATGGTTCTCCTTTTGAAGAAGGGGGGTCCTCACATCGTGACACCCTCTTCTTTAGGACGTTCCCCAGCTGTGAACGGGGAAAACACGGGACGCCGCGGGCGCGCGCGGCGTCCCGCAGTCAGCGAGGCCGCGCGGCGAGCTCGCGTAGCCAGTTGGCCACGGCCTGCTCGTCACGCCGGGACTCCCTGCGCTGTGCTGCTCGCGCCTGGGAGGCTGTGATGGTGTTCAACTCGGATGAGCGTCCGAAGCGCCTGGAGGGCTCCACGGGCGACCGTACCGAGCGCGGCTGCTGATCCGCCTCGGAGGCAATCATTGGGGGGAAACTTACCCTGGGCGTTGAGGCTTGTCCACGCCTCTTTGTCGAATCGTCGGCACGTGTCTTCGCCATGACGTCCAACTTGAATTCAGGACGTCAGGCAGGCCAGGGGGACCAGTAGATACTCCAGGAAGAAGAGCGCCCAGACGCGCATGTAGAAGCGCGTGAACGCCTCTCGATCGCCCGGATCGGCGGAGCGCGCCCAGTAGACCAGGAGCGCCGCCGCGCCGAGATGGCCGGCGATCAGGACCACCGGCTGCGCGTCGCCGGCGAGCAGCGGCGCGCCGATGAAGATCATCCCGGCGTACGCGAGAACGAGCGCCGCGAGGCCGATGTGGAAGACGCGCTCGGGGCCGAGGCGGACCGTGAACGTGCGGATGCTGTACGCACGGTCGCCCTCCAGGTCGGGGACGTCCTTGAGCACCGCGATCGCGAAGCTGAACGGCAGCACGAACAGGCACAGCGCCCACACGGGCGGCGCGATGTGGCCCGCGAAGTGGGCGTAGACGCCGAGGTTGACGACGATGCTGCGGACGCCCGTGATGCAGAGGCTGGCCGCGACCGGGAAGCGCTTCAGGCGCACCGGCGGGAGGCTGTAGGCCGCTCCGACCGCGAGGGCGGCGGCGACCGCGAGCGTCTCCGTCGCGCCCTGCGTGAGCGCCATCGCGAGCGGCAGCAGCGTGCACGCGAGCACGATCGCGCCGGCGCCGGCGGGGCTCAGGTCGCCGGCGGCGATCGGCAGGAACGGCTTGTTGACGCGGTCGATCTCGACGTCGGTCAGCTGGTTGACGCCGACGATCGCGATGTTCACGGCGAGGCCCGCGACGAGCGTGGCGAGCAGGTCGGCGGCGCCGCTGCCGCGGCCCTCGGAGACGGCGATCGCATAGAGGCCGCCGATCGAGAGCGCGGTGCCGATGATCGTGTGCGGGCGAGCGAAGCGCCACAGCACGTTCGCCGCGCGGACCGCCGGCAGCGCGATCGGCACCGCCGTCATCGGCGCCTGCGCAGCGTCAGCACGATCGCGACCGGGATGAACACGAGGCCCGCGAGCGAGCCGGCGACGAAGCGCGCCGCGAAGCGCAGCGGGCTGGCCGGCGGGTCCTCGACGCGCTCGGTCGCCAGCGGCGGCCCGGGCGCCGGCTTGACGCCGCTGACCGCGAGCGCGTACGGCCCGCGCTCGTCGCGGTACCAGTCCGGCGCGAGCGGCACGGCGCGCACGTCGCGGAAGCCGGCGCGGCGGAACCAGCGCTCGTACTCGTCGGCGCCGGGGAACAGCATCCACGTCTCCGCGAGGTAGCGGGCGAAGCGGTTCGCGGGGCGGACGGGCCCGATCACGGTGGCGATCCCGCCGTTCTTCGTGACCCGGTAGGCCTCGGCGATGCCGCGCTGCGGGTCCGGCCAGTACTCGATCGAGCCGGCCGACACGTAGCGGTCGAACGCGTCGTCTTCGAACGGCAGCGCCTCGGCGTCGCCGATCACCTTCTCGCACTGCGCGAGCGCCGGCTTCGTGCGCGCACGCGCCAGCTGATGCGGACTCTGGTCGAGCATCGTCACGCTCGACGGATGCACGCGGCGCACGATCCCCTCGGTGGTGAAGCCGGTGCCCGCGCCCGCGTCGAGCACCTTCAGCTGCGGGTCGTCGAGGCGCGCCGGCTCCAGCGCCTGCTCCCGCATGGCCGGCGTCCAGAACAGCGGATTCACCCAGCGGTCGTATCCGAGCGACAGGAAGCGGTAGAACCAGTACGCCTCCCGCTTGTGCTGAATCAGGCCCATCTCGCCAAGATACGGAGGTGACCGCCGCGACGCTCGACTCCTGGCTTCCCGACCCCGCCGTGCGGACGGTGCAGCGCCGGACCGCCGCCGCCGAGCCGGCGGCGCTGTGGGAGGCGGCGGCCGGGATCTCGCTCGCCGACACGCGCCGGCTGGGGCGCATGGTGCACTGGCGCATCCCGGATCTGCACGGCTCGCTGCGCTATCGCGACATGTTCCGCGCGTATCCGTTCGTGGTGCTCGAGGAGACCGAGCACGGGCTCGTGAGCGGCTTGTGCGGGCGGATCTGGACCCTGGCGCGCGACTACCCGGCGCTCGCCGACGCGGCCGAGTTCGCGGCGTGGGACGAGCCCGGCACCGTGCGCGTCGCGGTCGCCAACTGGGTCGTCCCGGCCGACGGCGGCGCCGAGATCGTGTCCGAGGCGCGCGTCGAGCCGGTCGACACGCGCGCGCGGCTGCGGCTGAAGGCGATCTGGGCGCTGCTCGGCCCGTTCGCGCATCTGGTCGCGAGCGAGCCGCTGGCTCTGGCGGCGCGCCGGGCCGAAAGTCAACTGCGCGGGTGAGGGAGGTGGGGTTCCCAGAACCGATCACCGGGTCCGGCTCCGCGATCACGAACGAACACGTCAGTGATGCACCACTTTCGCGTGTGGCGGATAGGTGTCGCATAGCGCCACTTTCCAACCACCAGATTCCCTGAGCGGTCCCACGCGATGATCGTTTCCGCCTCGCGAACCGCGAGGCAAACTGACCCGCCCCCTCACCAGCGCAGTTGACTTTGAAGCTCACCCGAACGCGCGCGCCGCGTACTGCGTGTCCATGTACTCCCGCACCCCGGCGATCCGGCCGTCGCGGACGGTGAACACGCCGGCGCAGTCGTTCTCGTACGGCTCGCCCTTCACGGTGCGGGCGCGCGAGGTCCATTCCAGCGCGACCTTGTCGCCCTCGGCGATCAGGCTCGTCACGGTCAGCTCGATCGTGTCGACCTGGTAGAGGCGGGGGATCGAGCCGAGGAAGTCCTCGACGATCGCGTCGCGGCCTCGCCACGTGCCAGACAGCGGCATGTCGCCGCCGAGCCACCAGGTGGCGTCCTCGGCGAACAGCTCGCGGACGGTGTCGATGTCGCGCGCCTCGACGGCGGTCACGTAGCGCTGGATCACGGTGCGGGGATCGGTCATGCAGCGACGGTACGGCCGCGCGTCCCGGATGGGAAAGACCGGCCGGGCATGGCTTCAGACCCATCCGAGATCGCGCGCGACGGCGAGCGCGGCGGCGGTGAACGCGTCGCCGGCGAGGAGGTGGACGTCGAGCGTCGCCGCGGGGTCGAGCGGGCGCCAGACGAGGTGCGCGGGACGGCCCGAGACGCCGGTGACCATCACGGCGCGGCCCTCCGCGACCGGGGTCAGCGCGAGGTCGAACGCGACCCGGCGCTCGAGCAGGCGCGGCGTGAAGCCGAAGAGCGCGAGCAGGGCGTCGTAGTGGCCGGCGTTCTCGGCGCGCGGGTGGATCAGGAGCAGCTCGTCCCTGAGCGCCTCGCGCGTGATCGCGTCGCGCCCCGCGAGCGGGTGCTCCGGGTGCATGACGACGCCCTGCGGCTCGCGCCGCAGGACCGCGCCGTGCGGCGCGCAGCGGACGATCCCCGCGTCGAGCGTGCCGTCGCCGACGCCGGCCACGATCGCTTCGGCCGGCAGCACCTGCGTCTCGATCCGCAGCTCCGGCAGCCGCTCGGCGAGCGCTGCGAGCAGCTTCGGCGCGGTCTCGTAGCCGGCGCTCGCGCCGTAGGCGAGCGTGAGCGTCCCCTGCTCGCCCGCCGCGACGCGCTGGACCGCGCGCCACAGCGCGTCGGCGCCGGCGAGCAGCTCTGGCCCGCGCTCGAGCAGCAGCGCGCCCGCGTCGGTCAGCTCGACCACGTGCGTGGTGCGGCGCAGCAGCTCCACGCCGAGCTCGCGCTCGAGCAGCCGCACCTGGCGGCTGAGCGCCGGCTGCGCGACGTGCAGCCGCTCCGCCGCGCGCGTGAAGTTGCGCTCCTCGGCGACGGCGACGAAGTAGGCCAGCCGGCGCAGGTCCGGCACCTACGGCCTCCCGTCCTCGAGCCCGGCCAGCGCCGATTCGCCGCGCCAGAGCAGCCGCCGGCCGCGGTGGACGGTGACGTGCGCGCGTCCGGCGAGGTGATGCTCGGAGCGGGCTTCGAGCCTCCGTTCGGCCGGGATGGGGACGGGGAGCCGCAGCGGCGGTCCGGCGGCCTCGCCGCGGACCTCGATCGTATGGCGCGCCGAGCGCGCGCGGATCCGCCACTCGCCGCCGCCGGCACGCGCGACGGTGCGGGCGAACGGGGGCGCGAGCGAGACGAGGCCGTCGCGGGTCCACGCGACGACCGATGTCGGCGCGACGCCGTGCACGCGGCCGCCGGCGAACGCGACGCCGGCGTCGTCCTCGAACGAGGCCTGCCCCCACCACCAGTGCGCCGCGAACGCGATGCCCCAGTTCTTCTCGCCGTAGACCCGCGCGCCGTCGAGCGAGAGCTCGCGCGCGCCGAGCGTCGCGCGGCCCGACACGCTCGCGGACAGCAGGTGCGGCGTCCAGTACTGGCCGAGGCCGGGCAGGACCTGGGCCGGCCCGAGCGCGCCGAACGCGCGCCGCGGCCAGTCGGCGCGGCGCTCGAAGCGCGCGTGCAGCGACGCGCCGTCCAGCGTCACCTCGAGCCCGTCGGGGCCCGCCTGCAGGTGCGAGCACGTCACCCCGAGCCCATGCGGGTCGGCACGCGCGACCTGCGCGATCTCGGTCCGCTCGAAGTCGCCCGGCTGCGAGCACAGCGTCACCATCGCCCACTCCCCGCGCGCGTCGCGGCACACGCCGCAGATGACCGCGACGCTCCAGCCGGCGCCGGTGAAGCGCCAGTAGTAGCCCTCCAGGCCGATCCCGTGCGCGCGGCGCGGGTCGCCGAAGGGCGGGTCGGCTCCGAGTCCGCGGTAGCTCAGGGCGCGCAGGCTAGCCCGGCGGGGGAGAAACCGCGCGGGAGGTCGAGCACGAGCGCCGACATCCCGAAGCGGTGCTCGCCGTGCCCGGTGCCCGTGCGCGGGTGGTAGTACTCGCGCAGCCCGCTGCGCTCGACCTTGTCGAGCACGCCCTGCGCGAGCCGGTCGGCCTCGCCCGCCGCGCCCAGCGCGCGCAGGCCGCCGACCAGCAGCCAGGCGGTGCACACCCACGCGGCGCCGCGCCAGGTGCGGAACGCATCGAAGCCCGGCCGGAACGACGGCTCGTCCATCGACACCGACGGGACGCCGAAGCGGGCGGCGTAGCGGCGCGGGTCGAGCAGGTGCTCGCCGGCGAGCCGCTCGCGGATCTCGCGCGGGATCGCGTCGCCGAGCGCGAGCGGCGCCAGCGAGGACCAGGTCGAGACCTCGACGCGGCGCTCGTCGCGGCCGGCGAGGTCGAAGAACAGCCCGCGGCGCGGATCCCAGCAGCGCTCCAGCAGCGCGGTCTCGACGCGCTCCGCGCGCGCCGCCCACTCCGGCGCCCCGCTCATGCGGTGCAGCGCGCGCAGCGAGAGCGCGTGCGCGACGTTGACCAGCACGTCCTCGACGTGCTCGTCGCAGGCGCTCGTGAACGCGCGCGCGTTCCAGTGCGCGCGGCGGGCGCGCTGGACGAGGCGGGCGTAGCCGGGGCGCCAGTGCGCGAGCCGCCCGTAGACCGCGTCGTACTTGGGCGAGTCGTCGAGGCCGGACTCGTCGGGCAGCAGGATCGTCAGCAGGCCGTCATCGTCCGGGTCGCGCTCGCGGCACAGCCAGCGCGCGTGTGCCGCCAGGGGCATCAGCCCCTCGGCCGCGAAGGCCGGATCGCCGGCCGCCGCGCGCTCCCACGCGACCGCCAGCAGCGGCGTCTGGATCGACGCCGTGGCGACGTCGCCGAGCACGCGGGCGGTCGCGTACAGCGGCGCGCGGCGCCAGCGCGGCGACGCCTGCCAGAACGCGGTGTGCGGGACGAAGCCGTCGCTGCGCCCGGCGCGCAGCAGCGTCCGCAGCTCCTCCCTCGCACGTGCGGGCTCCAGGTGCGACCACGCGACGGCGTGGAAGCACGAGTCCCAGTACCACTGGTGCTTGTAGCGGCGAGGGGCGGGGCAGGTGAACCCGAAGCGCGTGCCGTCGCGCCGTGTCCCCTCTCGCCAGTTCGCGCGTAAGACGCCCTCAGCAGAGGTCGTCATACGTGATCGCGGTGCGGCGCTGCGCGCGCCGGAGCACGGCCTCGACGGCGTGGACGTGGCTCGGGAAGGCGAAGTCGGCGGGGTGCAGGTCGAGTCGCAGCAGGTCCCCGGACAGCGCGGCGCCGGCGCGCAGGAGCGCCGGTGACGTCGCCCGCTTGAGCGCGCTCGAGGTGCCGAGGCAGAGCGCGGGGGAGAACCGCGAGCGCGGGCGCACGCCGAGCAGCGTCGCCCACCAGTCGAAGCGCGTGGCGAGGTGGTCGCGCAGCGCGCCGGTGTAGGCGTAGCCGGGCGCGACGAACCCGCGCGGCGGGATCCCGGCCTGCTCGAGCACGCGCAGGCCCGCGTCGAGCGAGGCGACGGTGGCCTCCTCGTCGAGCCCGGGGAACTCGCTCGCCGCGCCGCCCTGGAACCCGCGCACCGGCCGCGCGAGCGGGTGCGGCAGGCGCGTGCGCGTGTGCTGCAGGCCGTGCTGGGCGATCGCGTCGCCGCCGTCGCGGCGGTCGAGCAGCCACGCCGCGAGCTCCGGCGAGCGCTGGAAGAACGGGTGCAGCTCGGGCGCGGGGATGACGAGCAGCGTCACGCGCTCGACGCCGAGGTCGAGCAGCCAGTCGCGAATCAGCGCGCAGCGCTCGAACGTCGCGGGCGCGACGTCGTGCAGGGCGACGGCGAGCGCGCCGGGGGCGGGCGCCGCGGACGCGACCCGGCCGCCGGCCACCGCGGTCACGGCGCCTCGACGAGGCGCGTCAGGTCCGCGAGCTCGGCCTTGAAGGCGCGGTCCCACGTGTGCGTGGCCGCGAACGCGTTCGCGGCGTCGAGGTCGGGCGGCTGCGCGCGGGCGGCGGCGATCGCGCCCGCCAGCCCGTCGACGTCGCCGGGCGCGAACGTATGCACGAGCGGGCCGAGCGCCCGCGCGGACGGCGCCGTCGTGCACGCGACCGTCGCGGCGCCGCTCGCCGCCGCCTCGTAGGCGACCAGGCCGAACGTCTCCAGCTCGCCCGGCATCACGACGCAGCGCGCGCGCCGGTAGGCGCGGGCCACGGCGTCGCGGCCGGTCAGGTGCGGTACGAAGCGCACGCGGTCGCGCAGCCCGAGCGTCCGCACGCGGGCGGCGATCTCGCGCTCGGCCGGCCCGGCGCCCATCAGCCACAGCGGCCATGGCTCCTGCGAGCGCCGGGCCGCCTCGAGCAGCGCGAGCACGCCCTTCTCGCGGCCGAGCCGGCCGGCGTAGAGGACGTGGTCGCCGCGCGGCACCCCTGCCCGCGGACGGAACGCCGGATCGAGCCCGAAGCGCAGCGGCATGGTCGCGTCGCGGCCGCTGTCGGCGTGCGGGTCGCACGCGGCCATGACGGCGTCCGCGGCCGCGTAGCTGCGCCGCAGCCACGCGCGGAAGCCGGCGGCGTAGAGGCGCCGCGGGCCATGCATCGCGGCCGCGTCGAGCGCGGCCGAGCCGTGGTGGACCATGACCACGCGCCCGCCGCTGGCGCGCGGGGCCCAGAACGGGTCGTGCAGCAGCAGCACGTCGGGCTCGAGCTGGCGCAAGAGCGTGGCGAGCGGCCGCGTCCCGAGCGGCCAGCGGTAGCCGTTGGAGTGCGCGACGCGCACGGCCGGCAGCTCGTGCACGGCGCCGGCGGCGTGCTCGCGCCGCCGGGCCCGCACGCCCGGCACGATCAGGTGGTGCTCGAACGCGCCCGTGCGCTCGGCGTGCTCGACCTTCGCGTCGAGGTAGGTGCGGATCCCGCCCGAGCGCGCGCCGTAGAAGAGCGCGACGTCGACCACTCGCAGCGGCCGCTGCGTGACGAGTCGTAGTACGGGCGCCTCCGGCGCGCCACCGCTGGGACGTGCGGCGTCGTGGGCCGGCGAGGATCGGCGCCTCGAGGGGCGCGCCGGAGACGTGGGGTCGCCCAGAGGGCGGGCTTGTGGGAAGTCGGTGCTCACGCCGCGCGCATCTCCGCGTCGCGGTGCGCGGCGAGGGCGCGGCGCCAGCCGGCGCCGAGGGCGCCGAGCGAGGCGTCCCAGGTGCGCTCGCGGACTGAGGCGAGGCCGCCGCGGACGAGCCGCTCGCGCCCGGCGCGCGAGCCGGCGAGGCCGGTGAGCGCGTCGGCCAGCGCGCTCGGCCGCGGCGGGCACAGCAGGCCCGAGCGGCCGTCGGCGATCAGCTCGGCGGGGCCGCCGGCGTCGACGGCGATGACCGGCAGCCCGGACGCCTGCGCCTCGAGCACGACCTGGCCGAACGTGTCCGTCTGCGAGCAGAACAGGAACAGGTCGGCGTCGGCGTAGGCGCGCGCGAGCGTGTCGCCCTCGAGCCAGCCGAGGAAGCGCGCGGAGCGGCCGAGGCGGGAGCGCAGCGCGTCCTCCTCGGGCCCGCCGCCGGCCAGCACGAGCTCGAGCCGCGGGTCGCGCGCCCGCGCCGCGAGGAACGCGTCCGCGAGCAGGTCGACGCCCTTCTCCTTCGTCAGCCGCCCGGCGTAGAGCACGCGCACGCGGCCATCCGCCACGCGCGTGCGGAGCGCGGGCGAGAAGCGCGCGAGGTCGACGCCGCGGTCCCAGCGGCCGGGCTCGGAGATGCCGAGCGCGGCGAGCCGCTCGTCCGACGCGGCGCTGGGGGAGAGCACCACGTCGCAGCCGCCGTAGAACGCCGCCAGCGCGGCCTCGACGGCCATGCCGAGGCGCTCGTCGCCGGAGCGCAGCGCCGTGTAGGCGGCGAGCTCGGTGTGGTAGGAGCCGACGATCGGCAGCCCGAGCACGCGGCCGATCAGCGCGGCGGCGATGCCGGCCGGGCCGGGCGAGCACAGGTGCAGCACGCCGTAGCGGCCCTCCGCCAGCGCCTCGACGACCGCGGGCAGCGACGGGACCCCGACGCGCAGGCCGGGGTAGAACGGGATGTCGACCTCGGCGACGGCGCTCAGGCGCCGGTCCACGTTGGCGTCGGTGCCGATCACCTCGACCTCGAAGCCCGGCACGCCGCGCTCGCGGATCTCGTCGAGCGTGTGCGTGACGCCGTGCATCCCGCCGATGCCGTCGGCGACCAGCGCGACGCGCACGGGCTCGTGGTCGCGCGTGGCGAGCTTGCCCTTCTCGCGCCCGAGGAAGGCCGTCGCCGGCGCGTACGGGATCGCGGCGAAGCAGGCGGTGAAGAGGTCCTGGGCGGCGGCGCCGAGCGTGTCGAACGAGGGCGCGCCGAGCGCGTCGCCGACGGCGCGCTGCAGGCGGCGCTCGTGGCAGCGGCGGGCGCGGCGCTCGAGGTCGGCGTGCGAGAAGCCGTCGGACTGCAGCAGCGTCAGCAGCTCGCGCTCGCTCATGCGCAGGTCGACCGCGTCGAGCCACGCGCGCAGCAGCGCGCGGGCGTCCTCGGGGCCGAGGTCGTGGCCGATCGCGCCGGTGCGGGCGTCGCCCTCGGTCATCACGCGCTCGACCATCCGCAGGACGGCCTCAGGGTCCGGCGCGGCGTCGGACTCGCCGCGGCCCAGCGCGCGCACGGCCAGCGCCATCGCGGCGTGCGCCCACTTGGCGGCCGAGCCCTGCTCGCCGTGGGCGCTCACGCGGCCGGCGCGGATGTGGGCGAGGAACTCCTCCGGCGTCGCGGCGTGCGGCGTCATGGACCACGTGCGGCCGATGTCGACGCCGGCGTGGTCGTCGGAGCCGCCGACCCCGGTGCCGCCGTGTGTGTCGACGTAGATCGCGGCCGGGTGGTTGAGCTCGCGGGCGCGCGAGCCGTTGCGCACCTCCCAGATCGAGAACCGCTGCGCCAGCCAGCGGCGATGGCGTGGCTGCAGCGGCGCCTCGACGGCGTAGAACGGGTGCGCCAGCGCGGACGTGATCTCGCGCTCGTGGAGGTAGCTCGCGACGACTTCGACGTCGCCGGCGTGCGCCTGCAGCCAGTCGTGGTCGTCCGGCGTGATCCCGTAGCAGAGGATGTGCACCGCCTGCGCCTCGCCGCGGAAGCGCGCGGTCAGCTCCTCGGAGATGAACACGTCCGGCCGGCCGGCGATCTCGAGGACGCCGTCGATCGTGTCGTGGTCGGTGATCGTGACGAAATCCATGCCCCGGCGCTTGGCCAGGTCATAGACCTCTTCCGGGGGCGTTGCGCACTCCGGCAGGCCGAGCGCTCGCTGGACACCGAGCTTGGAGACCTGGGACGCGGTGGAGTGGCAGTGCAGGTCCGCGCGGCTGTCGGTCATGACTACAGATTCGGGCTGCAAACCGCGCTCTTTGTGACCAAGCGGGCACCAGGTGGTGACCGTGTTGTGAACGGAAGTGCACAAACGGACCGCTCCGTCGAAGCTCGCACGGTGCGCGTATCCGTGGATATCACCCCGCGACCGTTCTCGATCGTCGTGCACCGCGACGGCCGGCGCGTGTTCGGCCCGGCGACCGTCCGGGCCTGGACGGGGACCGCCGACGACCAGTTCATCGGGCTCACCGAAGGCCTCGTGGCGATGGAGGAGCTCGGCGATCCGGTCGACGCCGTCGCCTGCGCCGGCGGCGAGCTCGAGCTCTCCGACGGCAGCCGCGGGACGTTCGCGGTCTCGCTCGCCGACGACCAGGTCACGCTCACGGTGACCGTGCCGGAGCCGTTCCACCGCGTCGCGCTGGTCGCGCCGGGGCATCCGGAGCAGCGCTTCAGCGGGCTCGGCGCGCGGCACGGGCTGCACGTCGACCAGGCGGGCCGCTCGCTCCAGCTCGGCGCCGACCGCCGCTACACCGGGCCGGACTGCCCGCCCGACATGCTCGAGCTCGGCGGCATCCCGCAGGGCGACTACGCGCCCGTGCCGTGGCTGCTCGGCTCGCGCGGCTGGGCGGCCTGGGTCGAGACCGCGGGGCACGGCGCGCGCTTCGAGCTCGGCGACGAGCTGGCGATCTCGACCCGCCGCGTCGCCGGCCCGCTGCGCGTGCACCTCTTCTGCCAGTCGACGCCGCTGGCGCGGCTGCGCGCGTTCCTGCGCGCGACCGGGCTCCCGGCCGTGCTCCCGGAGTGGGCGTACGGGCACTGGAAGAGCCGCGACGTCTACGAGCACCAGCGCGACGTCGAGGAGGACTTCGACGGCTACGCGGAGCACTCGCTCCCGCTCGACGCGATCGTGCTCGACTCGCCGTGGGAGACGCAATACAACACGTGGGAGTTCAACCCGCACCAGTTCCCGGACGCGCCTGCACTGATCAGGCGGATGCGGGCCTCCGGCGTGCGCACGGTGGTGTGGGTGACGCCGTGGGTCAATATCGAGTCCAACGACGGCCAGCGGCCGCCGGACGCCGAGTCCGCCCGGCTGCACGCCGCGCCCGCGTCGAACTACGCGGAGGGCGTGCCGCACTACGTGCGCGAGGGCGACGAGCCGTTCGTCGCGCGCTGGTGGATGGGCACGGGCTCGCCGGTCGACTTCACGTCGCCGCAGGCCGAGGCGTGGTGGCGCTCGCAGGCCAAGCGGGTGCTCTCGCTCGGCGTCGCCGGGATCAAGGCCGACGACGGCGAGGGCTGGTACCTGCCGGACGGCGTGCGGTTCTCCGACGGCCGCACGGGCGCGGAGTTCGCGTGGGGCCACGGGCTCGAGTACCGGCGCTCGATGCAGCGCGCGCTCGACGAGGTCCACCCGGGCGAGGGCGTCCTGTTCGCGCGCCCCGGCTGGACCGGGCACCAGGCGATCGGGATCACCTGGGGCGGCGATCAGCCGTCGGACTTCTGGTCGCTGCGGACGTTGGTGGCCGCGACGCTGACGGCGGCCGCCTCCGGCATCTCCAACTGGTCGCACGACGTCGGCGGCTACCTCGGCGAGCGCCTGATGGCGCGCTGCCCGAAGGAGCTGCTGCTGCGCTGGGTCCAGTTCGGCTGCTTCACGCCGCTGATGCAGGCGCACGCGCGCTTCCAGCAGGAGCCGTGGACCTACGACGCCGAGACGCTGCGGGTGTACCGCGAGCACGTCCTGCTGCACGAGCGGCTCGTGCCCTACGTGCGCGCCGCGGCATGGACAGCGGCGCGAACCGGACTGCCGATCGTGCGCCCGCTGCTGCTGAGCGACGCCGGCGACGCGCGCGGCTGGGCGATCGCCGACGCGTACGGCTACGGCCCGTCGCTCTGGGTCGCGCCGGTGCTCGAGGCCGGCGCCCGCGAGGTCGAGGTCGACCTCCCGCGCGGGGACTGGATCGACATGTGGACGGGGGCCGAGGTGAGCGGCGGCGGGACCGTCCGCGCCGCGGCGCCGCTGTCCCGCATCCCCGTCTGGGTCCGCCGAGGCGCCGTGATCGTCACCCACCCGGCCGGCCACGTGGCGGGCGGCCTGGGCGACACGCCGGAGCGTGAGCGGCCTTTGGAGGCGACGCTATGGGGCGAGCCGCCGTCCGGCCGCGCGGTCGCCCGCCTCGCCGACGGGACCGTCGTGCGCTGGACGCGCGGGGAGTGGTCGGTCACGCCAGCCCGCGAGATCGCGTACGCGGTGCGGTGACGCGCCGCGACCGGCGTCGCCGGTCTCCGGCGCGGGCGGCGATCGCGGTCCCGGTCGGGACCGCCGCGCGTAACCGACCGGGCGTAGACGCGAACTATGCCAACGGGCTGTTCACACGATCCGCCGTAACCCGGACGATCCTGTACTCGATGTCCTTCGCCAGCCAAGAGCCGCTCCGCGCTCCGCGCGCGCGCCGCGCACGGCGTGTCCGCCTCGAGCTGCTCGACGGCTCGCGCACGACGGTGCACGTCGCCGCGTACGACGCGACGCGGACCGAGATCCGGGTGGCGCTGCTCCGCGGGCAGGCGAAGCTGGAGCCGTGGTGCGCGCAGCGCGGGTTCGAGGAGGCGCTCGTCGGCGGCTTCTTCACGCGTCCGGACGGGGCGCCGCTCGGCGAGGTCCGCACGCGCGGCGTGGCGCGCCGCCACGTCCCCTTCGACGCGCCGTGGAGCGACGTGCGGGCGTGCCTGCACGTGCAGGGCGGGACGGCGCGGATCGCGCGCCGCGACGAGCTCGAGCCCGCGCCGCGTGGCGACCTGCTGCAGGCCGGTCCGCTGCTCGTGCGCGCCGGCCGGCCCGTGTTCCGGCGCGAGCGCGACGCCGAGGGCTTCTCCGCCGGCAGCCGCCAGTTCGACTCCGACATCACCGACGGCCGCCACCCGCGCGCCGCGCTCGGCCTCGCCGGCGACCGCTACTACGCCGTCGCGTGCGACGGCCGCTCGCGCCACGACGCCGGGCTGACGCTTGAGGAGCTCGCGGCGCTGATGGCGGCGCTGGACTGCGAGACCGCGCTCAACCTCGACGGCGGCGGCTCGACCTCGCTCGTCTCCGGCGGGCGCCTGCGCAACCGGCCCCGCAAGGGGTTCGACGCGCCGGAGCCGGGCGGCCGGCCGGTGTCGACCGCCCTGCTCTTCGTGCCTAGGTGACCGGCGCCGCCGTGTAGATCACGCGCACGCGGGCGTCGAACTCCTGCGTGCCGGGCTCGACCTGCGTCGCCGCCGGCGACTTCGCCGAGCCCGACGAGCCGCCCGAGGCGGAGTCGTTCTGCGAGAACGCCGGCTCGGTCTGCGGGTCGACGTCGACCGTCCGCACGCCGGTGATCCGCAGCCCGGTCTGGGCGGCGGCGTCGTCGGCGCGCTTGCGCGCGTCGGCGAGCGCGGCGCGCGTGGCCAGCAGGCGGCCCTGCGAAGGATCGGCGAAGCCGAAGTCGGGCGCGCGCACCGAGTCCGCGCCGGCGTTCGCGACCGCGTCGAGCAGCGCGCCGAGCGCCTTCACGTCGCGCGAGCGGATCTGCAGCGACTGCTCGGCCACGTAGCGCACCCGCCGGTGCCCGCGGCGGCCCACCTTCTCGCGCCCGATGCTCAGCCCTGTCGTCTGGATGTCGGCGTCCGCGACCCCGCGCGCCTTGACCGCCTTCACGATCGCCGCGATCCGCGCGTTGGCCGACTTGCGCGCGCCCGCCGACGTCGGCGCGCGGCGCAGCACGCCGGCTTGGAAGTCCGCGATGTCCGGCACGAGCGTCGCCGTCCCGAGGCCGTCGGCCGCGATCGTGGGCGTGGTGTCCGTCGTCTGAGCCGCGGCGGGTGCGACCAGCAGCAGCGAAGCGGCGAACGCCGCCAGAACCGTACGCATGCCCGTACTACTACCCGCGCACGGATCGCGTCACATCGATTTGGAGCAGATCGCCGCCTTCGTGGTCGACCTGCAGCGTCGTGTGCTCGATGTCGTAGCCGTCGTGCAGCAGCCGCTCGAGCGAGCGGCGGGCGGCGTGGCAGTCGTTGTCGGCGCCGACGCGCACGTGGGCGGACAGCGCGACGAAGCCCGAGCTGACCTCCCACACGTGCAGGTCGTGGACCTCGATCACGCCGGGTTGGTCGACCATCGCCTTGCCGATCGCGTCGACGTCGACGCCGCGCGGCGCGGCCTCGAGGAAGATCCGGCCCGAGTCGCGCAACAGGCTCCAGGCCGCCCGCAGCATCACCGCGGCGACGAACAGCGACGCGATCCCGTCCGCGCGGTCGAACCCGGTCAGCAGGATCACGAGGCCTGCGATCGCGGTGGCGATGAACGCGACGAGGTCGGTCAGCACGTGCTGGAACGCGCCCTCGACGTTCAGCGAGCTCCGGTCCGCGCCGTGCAGCACGAGCGTCGCCGCCAGGTTCACGACGACGCCGACGAGCGCGACGACCAGCACCAGGCCGCCCTGGACGGCCGGCGGCTCGACCAGCCGCCGCATGCCCTCGACCACGATCAGCAGCCCGAGCACGAGCAGCGTCGCGCCGTTGATCTGCGCCGAGAGGATCTCCGTGCGCCGCAGCCCGTACGTCATCGCGCCCTTGGGCGGGCGCTTCGCGAGCCGGATCGCCACCAGTGCCAGGGCGAGCGCGCCGGCGTCGGTGAGCATGTGCGCCGCGTCGGAGAGCAGCGCCAGCGAGGAGGCGACGATCCCCGCCGTCACCTCGAGCGCCATCAGCGCGAGCAGCAGCCCCAGGGCGATGGCCAGCCGGCGCGCCGTCGCGTCCGGCGGCGCGTGCGAATGCCCGTGGTGATCGTGGTGGTCGTGCCCGCTCACGGACATGAATGATGAGACACCTCCGCCGGGTATGTTCACGGCCTGTCTACATCGCATTCACACCGCGCCCTGATGGGCCTGATCTTTTTCCCCCGCGGCGGGTCCGCGCACGTCGCCCGCAACCTCGCCCGGGCGCTGCCGCGCGCCGGCTGGGGCGTGACCGTGCTGTCGGGCTCGCTGACCCGGCCCGGCCTGCCGGGCGACGCGGCCGAGTTCTACGAGGGGCTCGACGTGCGCCCGGTCGACATGACCGCCGCGCTGCACTCGCCCGACCCGCTCGCGGCCAACACGCCGCTGCACCCGTCCTACGAGGACCGCCCCGGCGGCCCGGACCGCGTGTTCGCGTGCCTCGACGACGCCGCCGCCGAGCACCAGGCCACCGCCTGGGCGCGCGCGCTGCAGTCGGCCGGCGCGGCCGACGCCGACGTGCTCCACCTGCACCACCTGACGCCGCTCAACGAGGCCGCCGCGCGCGTGGCGCCCGGCGTCCCGGTCGTCGGCCACCTGCACGGGACCGAGCTGCTGATGCTCGAGGCGATCGACCGCGACCCCCGCCGCTGGCCGTACGGCGAGGCGTGGGCGGAGCGGATGCGCCGCTGGGCCGCCGCGTGCGAGCGCGTGATCGTGTCCGCGACGTCGCAGGCGGAGCGGGCCGAGGACGTCCTGCCGATCGACCCCGAGCGCTTCGTGCTGGTCCCCAACGGCTACGACCCGGCGCTGTTCGCGCCTCGCGCCGTCGACCGCGCCGCCGTCTGGAGGCGCCTGCTGGTCGAGGAGCCGCGCGGCTGGTCGCCCGACGGCGAGCCCGGCTCCGTCCGCTACGACCAGGCGCCCGACGGCGAGTCGCCGGTGCTGCTCTACGTCGGCCGCTTCACCGAGGTCAAGCGCCTGCCGCTGCTGATCGAGGCCTATGCGCGCGCCCGCGAGGGCTTCAACCGCCGCGCGCCGCTCGTGCTCGTCGGCGGCTTCCCGGGCGAGTGGGAGGGCGAGCACCCGCTCGACGCGGTCCGCCGGCTCGGCGTCCCGGACGTCTTCCTCGCCGGCTGGCACGAGCACCGCGAGCTGCCCGACATCCTCGCGGCGGCCGACGCGATCGTGCTCCCGTCCGTGCGCGAGCAGTTCGGCCAGGTGCTGGTCGAAGGGATGGCATGCGGGCTGCCGCCGATCGCGATCGACGCGTACGGGCCCGCCGAGATCGTCGAGCACGGGGAGACCGGCTGGCTCGTCGAGCCCGACGACGTGGACGGGATGGCCAATGCGCTCGTCGAAGCCGTCAACCGGCCGGCCGAACGCCGCCGGCGCGGCGCCGCAGCGCGGATCGACGCCGCCGAGCGCTACGCGTGGCCGGCGCTCGCCGAGCGGGTCGCCGACGCCTACCGCGCAACAACGTTGCGTGAAGACACCCTTTCGACCCGCTGACCGCTGCGTTCGGCGAAAGACCTCGCCGCTCGGCCATTTGGGCTCGACATCAGCCGTTGCTACCTTTTCGCTTCCCTCCCGAGCTTCGGGCGGGGCGCCTTCCCCTACCCCTCTCGCTTGCCCATGCCTGCACGACCAAGCGGCCGGATCGGCCTCTACGACCCGTCCTACGAGCACGACGCCTGCGGCGTCGCGATGGTCGCCAAGCTCGACGGCACGCCTTCCCACGAGACTGTGCAGCGAGCGATCGTGGCGCTCGAGAACCTCGAGCACCGCGGCGCGGCGGGCGCCGACCCGAACACGGGCGACGGCGCGGGCATGCTGCTGCAGCTGCCCGACGAGTTCCTGCGCGGGGTGATGAACGAGGACCTCCCGCCGCCCGGCGCCTACGGCGTCTGCGTGTGCTTCCTGCCCCGGGAGCCGCAGCGCCGCGCCGAGCTGGAGCGCCTTCTCGCCGACACCGTGGAGGCCGAGGGGCAGCGCGTGATCGGCTGGCGCGACGTGCCGGTCGACAAGGACTACGTCGGGATCACCGCCAACCTCTACGCGCCGTACGTCAAGCAGCTCGTCGTGGCCGCGTCCGACGAGCTGGCGTCCGACCAGGACGCGTTCGAGCGCAAGCTCTACGTGATCCGCCGGGTGGCCGAGATCGCCGCCGGCCCCGAGCTCGTGGTGCCGTCCTTCAGCAGCCGCACGGTCGTCTACAAGGGCATGCTCACGAGCCCGCAGCTGCTCGGCTACTACCCGGACCTGCAGGACCCGCGCACGAAGACGGCGATGGCGCTCGTCCACTCGCGCTTCTCGACGAACACGTTCCCGAGCTGGGAGCTCGCCCACCCGTACCGGATGATCGCCCACAACGGCGAGATCAACACGGTCCGCGGGAACATCAACTGGATGCGGGCGCGCGAGTCGCAGCTCGCGAGCGAGCTGTTCGGCGACGACCTCAAGAAGGTCCTCCCGGTCGTGCGCCCGGGCGGCAGCGACAGCGCCACGTTCGACAACGTGCTCGAGCTGCTCGTGCTGGCCGGCCGCAGCCTGCCGCACGCGGTGATGATGATGATCCCGGAGGCCTACGAGGGTCGCGACGACCTGCCGGACGACCTCAAGGGCTTCTACGCCTTCCACTCCTGCCTGATGGAGCCGTGGGACGGCCCCGCCGCCGTCGCGTTCACCGACGGCCGCGTGATCGGCGCCACGCTCGACCGCAACGGCCTGCGCCCCGGCCGCTGGCTGGAGACCGACGACGGCTGGGTCGTGCTCGGCTCCGAGACCGGCGTGATGGACGTGCCCGCGTCGAAGGTCAAGCGCAAGGGCCGCCTGCAGCCGGGCAAGCTCTTCCTGGTCGACCTCGAGCGCGGCGAGATCGTCTCCGACGGCGAGGTCAAGCGCGAGGTCGCCGGGCGCGCGCCGTACGCCGAGTGGTTCGACGAGGGCATCGTCCACATCGCCGACCTGCCCGACGCGCCCGCGCTCGAGCCGGCCGCGGATCCGCTGCACCAGCGCCAGCTCGCGTTCGGGTTCTCGCAGGAGGACCTGCGCGTCCTGCTGACGCCGACGGCGGCGAAGGCCGAGGAGCCGATCGGCTCGATGGGCAACGACGCGGCCCTGGCCGTCCTGTCGGACCGCCAGCCGCCGCTGTTCAACTACTTCAAGCAGCTCTTCGCGCAGGTCACCAACCCGCCGATCGACCCGATCCGCGAGGCCGTCGTGATGAGCACCGGCACCGGCGTCGGGTCCGAGCGCAACCTGCTCGACGAGTCGCCTTCGCACGCGCACCAGCTCGCGATGCAGACGCCGATCCTGTTCGACCGCGAGCTGCAGAAGCTGCGCCACGTCGACTCGTCGATCTTCAAGTCGCGCACGATCGACATCACGTGGCCGATCGCCGAGGGCCCGGACGGCATGGCGCGGGCGCTCGAGCGTGTCTGCAGCGAGGCCGACGACGCGCTCGCCGACGGCGTCAACATCGTGATCCTGTCCGACCGCGCGGTCAGCGCCGAGCGCGTCGCGATCCCGTCGCTGCTCGCCGTCGCCGGCGTGCACCACCACCTGGTGCGCGAGGGCACGCGCCTGCAGACCGGCCTCGTGCTCGAGTCCGGCGAGCCGCGCGAGGTGCACCACTTCGCGACGCTGATCGGCTACGGCGCCAGCGCGATCAACCCGTACCTGATGTTCGAGTCGCTCGAGCAGCTCGTCGCCGACGGCCGCGTGCCCGGCGTCGACGACTTCGAGACCGCCCAGTGGAACGTCGTCAAGGGCGTCGCCAAGGGCCTGCTGAAGACGATCTCGAAGATGGGCATCTCGACGATCCAGTCCTACAACGGCGCGCAGATCTTCGAGGCCGTCGGCCTCGCCGAGGACCTGATCGACCGCCACTTCACCGGCACCGCGTCGCGCATCGGCGGCATCGGCGCCGAGGTGCTGGCGGTCGAGACGCTCGAGCGCCACGCCCGCGGCTTCGGCATCCTCACCGACGACCTGCTGCCCGTCGGCGGCGTCTACGCGTGGCGCCGCGAGGGCGAGCACCACATGTGGAACCCGGAGACGATCGCGCTGCTCCAGCACGCGGTCCGGCACGGCGGCGAGCCGACCTACCACGAGTTCGCCAAGCTCGTCAACGAGGACGCGGCGCGGCGGGCGACCCTGCGCGGGCTGCTGAAGTTCCGCGAGCTGCCCGAGGCCGAGTGGCTGCCGATCGACGAGATCGAGCCGGTCAGCGGGATCGTCAAGCGCTTCGCGACCGGCGCGATGTCGCTCGGATCGCTCTCGCGCGAGGCGCACGAGACGCTCGCGATCGCGATGAACCGGATCGGCGGCAAGTCGAACACCGGCGAGGGCGGCGAGGACCCCGTCCGCTACAAGCCCGACCCGAACGGCGACCTGCGCCGCTCGGCGATCAAGCAGGTCGCGTCCGGCCGCTTCGGCGTGAACATCAACTACCTCGTCAACGCCGACGAGCTGCAGATCAAGATGGCCCAGGGCGCCAAGCCCGGCGAGGGCGGCCAGCTGCCCGGCCACAAGGTCGACAAGTACATCGGGACGATCCGCTTCACGACGCCCGGCGTCGGCCTGATCTCGCCGCCGCCGCACCACGACATCTACTCGATCGAGGACCTCAAGCAGCTGATCTACGACCTGCGCTGCGCGAATCCGCGCGCGCGGATCTCGGTCAAGCTGGTCAGCGAGGTCGGCGTGGGCACGGTCGCGGCCGGCGTGGCGAAGGCCAACGCCGACCACGTGCTGATCGCCGGCCATGACGGCGGCACCGGCGCGTCGCCGCTGAGCTCGATCGTGGCGGCCGGCGTGCCGTGGGAGATCGGCCTCGCCGAGACGCAGCAGACGCTCGTGCTCAACGACCTGCGCTCGCGCATCTGGGTGCAGACCGACGGCCAGCTCAAGACGGGCCGCGACGTCGCGATCGCGGCGCTGCTGGGCGCCGACGAGTGCGGCTTCAGCACCGCTCCGCTGATCGCGACGGGCTGCATCATGATGCGCGCCTGCCACCTGAACACGTGCCCGGTCGGCATCGCGACGCAGGACCCGGAGCTGCGGAAGCGCTTCCAGGGCATGCCGGAGCACGTCGTGAACTTCTTCTACTACGTCGCCGAGGACCTGCGCGAGATCATGCGCCGGCTCGGGGTGCGGCGCTACGAGGACCTCGTCGGCCGCGTGGACCTGCTCGAGGCCGACGCCGCGATCGAGCACTGGAAGGCGCGCGGGATCGACCTCACGCACGTGCTGACGGCGCCCGACGTCGACGACGAGGCGCCGCGCCGGCGCGTGCGCCCGCAGGACTCGCCGCTGCCGCAGGCGCTCGACTGGACGCTGATCGAGCACGCCCGCGACGCGATCGACCACCGCATGCCGGTGACGGGCGAGTTCGACGTGCGCAACGTCAACCGCACCGTCGGCGGGCTGCTCTCCAGCGCCGTGACGCAGGTGCACGGGGCCGCCGGGCTACCGCCGGAGACGATCCGCTACACGCTGCGCGGCTCGGCCGGGCAGTCGTTCGGCGCCTGGCTCGCGCCCGGCGTCGAGCTGACGCTGGTCGGCGACGCCAACGACTACACCGGCAAGGGCCTGTCCGGCGGCGTGCTCGCCGTGCGCCCGCCCGACGACGCGGCGTTCAAGGCCGAGGACAACGTCGTGATCGGCAACACGGTGCTCTACGGCGCGACTGCGGGCCGCGCGTTCTTCCGCGGCCTGGCCGGCGAGCGCTTCGCGGTCCGCAACTCGGGCGCCTCGGCCGTGGTCGAGGGCGTGGGCGACCACGGCTGCGAGTACATGACCGGCGGGCGCGCCGTCGTGCTCGGGCCGACGGGCCGCAACTTCGCGGCCGGCATGAGCGGCGGCGTCGCGTACGTGCTCGACCTCGACGGCACGTTCGAGCAGCGCTGCAACATGGGCCTGGTCGGCTTCGACCCGATCGAGGAGTCCGAGGCGATCGAGCTGCACGAGCTGATCGAGGAGCATCACCTGCGCACGCAGTCGCCGGTGGCGGCGCGGATCCTGCGCGAGTGGGCCGAGTACCTGCCGCGCTTCGTGAAGGTCATGCCGCACGACTACAAGCGCGCGCTGCGCGAGCTGGCCGAGGCCGAGGCCGAGGAGTCACGGGTCGCGGAGCGGGTGCGCTGATGGGCAAGGTCGGCGGCTTCCTCGAGATCATCCGCGTCGAGCAGCCCGAGCGCGACCCGCGCACGCGCACCCACGACTTCAAGGAGTTCGTCAACACGCTGCCGGTCGAGGGCCTGCGCGAGCAGGGCGCGCGCTGCATGGAGTGCGGCGTCCCGTTCTGCCACAACGGCTGCCCGCTGGGCAACCTGATCCCGGACTGGAACGACCTCGTCTACCGCGACCGCTGGCGCGAGGCGATCGACCAGCTGCACGCGACCAACAACTTCCCGGAGTTCACCGGCCGGCTCTGCCCCGCTCCCTGCGAGGCGGCCTGCGTGCTGGAGATCCGGGAGGGCGACGCGGTCGCGATCAAGCAGATCGAGGTCTCGATCGTCAACCGCGCGTGGGACGAGGGCTGGATCGTGCCGCGGCCGCCCGCGGTCGAGACCGGCATGACGGCCGCCGTGATCGGCGCCGGGCCGGCCGGCCTGGCCGCCGCGCAGCAGCTGCGCCGCGCCGGCCACGCGGTCACCGTCTACGAGCGCGACGAGGCCGGCGGCGGCCTGGTGCGCTTCGGCGTGCCGCACTTCAAGATCGAGAAGTGGGTCGTCGAGCGGCGCCTGCGGCAGCTCGTGGCCGAAGGCGTCGAGTTCAAGTACGGCGTCGACGTCGGCGTCGACGTCTCCGCCGAGGAGCTGCGCGCGCGCCACGACGCGATCGTGATCGCCACCGGCTCGCGCGTCCCGCGCGACCTGCCCGTCACCGGCCGCGAGCTCGACGGCGTCCACTACGCGATGGAGTACCTCTACGACCGCGCCCGCTGTCTGGACGGGAACCCGCCGGAGCGCCCGATCAGCGCCGCCGGCAAGCACGTGCTGGTCGTCGGCGGCGGCGACACCGGCGCCGACTGCGTCGGCCACTCGCACCGCGAGGGTGCCGCGTCGGTGACGCAGATCGAGCTGCTCGGCGAGCCGCCCGCGCATCGCCCGGACGACCTCACGCCGTGGCCGCGCTGGCCCGTGAAGCTGCGCACCTCGTACGCGCTCAAGGAGGGCGGCGAGCGCGACTTCGCCATCTCCACGACGCAGCTCACCGGGAACGGCCGCGTGCAGCAGGTGCACTGGGTGCAGAACAGCGGCAAGCCGCCGTTCGACGCGGTCCCGGGCACCGAGGAGACGCGTCCGGCCGAGCTGGTCCTGCTCGCGATGGGCTTCCTCGGGCCGGAGCAGCCGCTGCTCGACGCGCTCGGCGTCGAGCGCGACGCGCGCTCGAACGTCAAGGCGGGCGCCTATGCGACGTCGGTCGAGGGCATCTTCGCCGCCGGCGACGCGCGCCGCGGGCAGTCGCTGATCGTGTGGGCGATCAACGAGGGGCGCCAGTGCGCCCGCGTCGCCGATCGCCACCTGCGCCACCTCGCCGCACGCGATCCGCGCGAGGACGAGTCGGCCGGCACGTCGGACCGCTTCGGCTCTCCTGATCTCGGCGCCGACCCTCCGCGTACGGCCAGTTCCGCGTAGCGGATTCATTTCCGGGCGGTAGGCTGGCGCCGACGGATCGGGGTCAACGGAGGTCGTATGCGGTTCTGGACGGTGATGGCCACGATGGCCGGGCTCATGCTCGCGGGCGCAGGGAGCGCGCACGCAGCGGAGATGCAGTGGTACGTCAGTCCGACGGGCGGTGACGACGCCGCGTGCACCCACATCGATCCCTGCGCGTTGCCCGCCGTGCCGGCCAAGGTGGCCGACGGCGACACCGTCAACGTCACCGCGGGGACATATTCGACCGGACCCGCCGTGACATTCACGAAGTCGGTCGCGGTCCGCGGCATCCGCGGGCAGCGGCCCGTGCTCGACGCCGCCGGTCTCCACCTGCTCGGCTCCGGCTCCGCGGTGTCGGATCTCACGCTCCACGGCACCGCCGACGTGATCCTGATCGTGGTCGACGGCACGGTCGAGCGCGTCGACGCGTCCAACAGCTCCGACGGGGTCGCGACCTCGACCGTGTGCGAGTTCGACGGCGACACGGACGTGCTCGACAGCGCGTGCCACGCGAACCCGCTGGCCGGCGGCCCGAACGCGATCGCCCTCAACGCGTGGCACTTCCCGGATCCGCCCGATCCGACGGACGCCACGATCAGCCTGTTCGACGTCACCGCCGTCTCGCCGGGCGTCGGCGTCCGCAGCTACGCGTTCGACGACACGGCGCCGTTCACCTCGATCGTCGGCAGCATCGTCAGCGGCGGGGCCAAGGACGTCGTGGCGCAGACCGGCGCGCAGGTCCGCGTCGAGGCGTCGCGGATGGCGACGTCCGAAGGCGACGTGCACGCCGCCGGCGGCGTGATCTCGACGCCGCTGGAGACGATCTTCTCCGACCTCTCGCAGCCGTTGCGGCCGGTGGCGGGCTCGCCGACGATCAACGCCGGGTTCAAGGACGTGGTCGCTCAGGAGACCGACCTGGACGGCAACCCGCGCCTGCTCGGCCCGCTGCCCGACATGGGCGCGTACGAGTGGGTCCCGACGAAGCCGGTCGTGACCGCGGGCCAGGTGACCGCGATCTCGCAGACCGGCGCGATCATTCCCGCGAGCGTGGATGCGCGCGGCGACACGACGTCCTTCCACGTCGACTACGGCGCCACCGACGGCTACGGGGCCTCCGCCGACGGCGGCTCCGTCGGGGCGGGCACACTGCCGAAGGACGTGCAGGTGACGCTGACCGGCCTCGCGCCGGGCGCGACGTACCACTACCGGGTCGTGGCCTCGAGCCCGACCGGGACGACGTTCGGCGAGGACCGGACGTTGACGACGCTGCCGCTCGCCGTCGCGCTGCCGCTGCCGAGCCCGGCGCCCACTCCGCTTCCCGGCGCCAAGACGCCGCCGAAGGTCACCGTCACGCTCGCCTCGAACAAGAAGTGCCTGACGTCGCGCTCGCAGTCGGTCCGCGTCAAGATCGCCACGGGCGGCACGGTCACCGGCGTCGATGTCTACGTCAACTCCAAGCGGAGGCTGCGGGTGACGAAGTCCTCCGAGCTGAAGCGGACCATCAAGGTGTCCAGGCTCCCGCGAGGGAGCTATACGCTTGAGGTGCGAGTCAAGACGAAGGACGGACGCACCGTGAAGTCATCGAAGAGGTTCCGCACATGCTCGTCGGCCTGATCGTCGCGGCCATCGTCGGGCTGTTCACGGGCGCGCTGGCGCGGCTGGCGCTGCCGGGCAAGGACCCGCTGAGCCTGCTGCAGACGATGCTCGTCGGCATCGCCGGCTCGGTCATCGCGACGCTGATCGTCGCGCTGATCACGGGCGGCACGTACGGCGCGGGCTGGTTCCTCGGCTTCTGCTGCTCGGTCGCGATCATGTACGTGATCCGGCGCCGGCGCGGCGGCGGCCTGGTCGACCCGGGGATGCCTGGAAGACGCTGATGGCGGCAGCCCGGAGCGTCCTGATCACGGGCTGCTCGACGGGCATCGGCCGCGCCACGGCCGCGCGGTTGGCGGCGGCCGGGTGGACGGTCTACGCGACGGCGCGCAAGCCGGAGACGCTCGCGGGGTTGAGCGGGTGCCGCACGCTCGCGCTCGACGTCACCGACGAGGCCTCGATGGAGGCGGCCGTCGCGCAGGTCGAGGCGCCGCTCGGCGCGCTCGTCAACAACGCCGGCTACAGCCTCTCGGGAGCGCTCGAGACGCTCTCGATGGACGAGGTGCGGCGCCAGTTCGAGACGAACGTGTTCGGCCTGCTGCGCCTGACCCAGCTCGTGCTGCCGCAGATGCGCGCGGCCGGCGCGGGCAGGATCGTCAACGTGTCCTCGATGGGCGGCCGGCTGACGTTCCCCGGCGGCGGCGGTTACCACGCGACGAAGTACGCGGTCGAGGCGCTGAGCGACGCGCTGCGCGTCGAGGTCGCCCCGTTCGGGATCGACGTGATCGTGATCGAGCCGGGCCTGATCAAGAGCGAGTTCGGCGAGACGGCGGCGGCGCAGGTCGGCGCCGGCGGCGGCGTGTACGGCGCGTTCAACGCCTCGGTGGCGAAGGCGACGCGGGAGATCTACGAGGGGCCGGCGGCGCGCCTTGGCGGGGAGCCGGACGACGTCGCGGCGGCGATCTTGAAGGCGCTGGAGGCTCGGCGCGCCCGCACGCGCGTGCCCGTCACCGCCTCGGCCCGGCTGCTGATGGGCGTCCGGCGCGTGCTCCCCGACCGCGCGTGGGATCGCGTGGTGCGGGGATCGTTCGACCTCTGAGCCCGACGGTTCTACGGCCTCTCGCCCACCAGCTCCGCCGACAACTCGCGAAGGAGCGCCGCGACCTCCGGCCGCTCCTCGGCGACGGGATCGTCGAGCGCCTCGCTCATCAGCTCCCTCCGCGCGCTGAGGAGCTGATCCGTGAACGCCTTCCCCCGCGGCGTGGCCCCGTCGTCGTCGATCAGCCCGTCGGTGCGCAGCTCGCCGACGACCTCGGCGATCCGCTCCTCGGTGACGCCGATCTCGCGGGCGCGGTCGCCGGCTCCGTGGAGCCCGAGCTCGCAGATCCGCACCAGCGCCCATACGCCGCCCGGGCTGACGTCGACCCCCGCGCGCTCGGCGACCGCGCCGCGGAACTGGCGCCGCTCCTCGAGCGTGGTCACCTGGGAGAGCGCGCGCTCGAGCTCCGCGAGCGAGTCGGCCGCCTTCGGCGCGGCGAGGCCGTCCTCGAGCCCGGTGCTGGTCGCCGCCGTCGCGCGCAGAGGCTTCTCCGGCAGCAGCCAGCTGAGCGCGAACCCGAGCAGCGCGACGACCGAGGCCACGCGGAAGACCGGCGTCAGCGCGTGCACGTAGGCCTGCTCGTAGGCGAGCCGGGCGTCGGCGGGCAGCTTCTCGACCATCGCGCCCGTCAGGCGCCCGCCGCCGCCGACGATCTTCTGCAGCGCCGGCGGCAGCGAAGCGCCGGACAGCTCGTTCGCCAGCCGGTTGGTGAAGATCGAGCCGAACACGGCCGTGCCGAGCGAGCCGCCGATCCCGCGCATCAGCGTCACGCCCGACGTCGCCGAGCCGAGCACCGCGTACGGCACCGCGTTCTGGACGGCGAGGATCAGCACCTGCATCACCAGCCCCAGCCCGAGGCCGAGCACGAGCAGGTACAGCGACGCGGTCAGCGTGCTCGTCCCGACGCCGAGGTCCGAGAGCAGGAACAGCCCGACCGCCATCACGGCCGTCCCCACGACCGGGAACACCTTGTAGCGCCCGATCCGCGAGATCGCCTGGCCCGAGCCGATCGACGTCACGAGCACGCCGAGCATCATCGGCACCAGCCGCAGCCCCGATCCGGTCGGCGAGGCGGCGTCGACGGTCTGGAAGTACAGCGGCAGGAACGTCACCGCGCCGAACAGCGCGAAGCCGACGATCAGCGACAGCGCGCCCGCGCTCGCGAACACGCGCTCGCGCCACAGCGCGGGCGGCAGGATCGGCTCGGTCGCCCGCGTCTCGACGAACGCGAAGACGACCAGCGCGACCACCCCGAACAGCGCCGTGAAGATGACCGCGCCCGAGCCCCATTCCCACGTCGTCCCGCCGAGGCTCGTGACGAGCACGATCGCGCTCAGCCCCGACGCCAGCAGGCCCGCGCCGAGGTAGTCGATCACCGGCTTGCCGCGCGCGGCGCCCGCGGGGAGCGTGAGCGCGAGCACGACGAGCGCGACGAGCCCGATCGGCAGGTTGACGTAGAACACCCAGCGCCACGAGGCGTTCTCGACGATCACGCCGCCGAGCAGCGGCCCGGCGACGCTCGCGAGGCCGAACACGCCGCCGAAGATCCCCTGGTACTTGCCGCGCTCGCGCGGCGGGACGATGTCGCCGATCGTCGCCTGCGTGAGCACGATCAGCCCGCCGGCGCCGAGCCCCTGCACCGCGCGGAACGCGATCAGCACGGTCATGCTGTTCGCCAGCCCACACAGCGCCGAGCCGATCAGGAAGA
The DNA here is from genome assembly GCA_963736505.1 of uncultured Solirubrobacteraceae bacterium. GTDB lineage: Bacteria > Actinomycetota > Thermoleophilia > Solirubrobacterales > Solirubrobacteraceae > Solirubrobacter. The sequence continues at coordinate 107,821 of CAVTOZ010000005.1, read as the reverse complement.
TCACGACCGCGGTCTGCAGGACGCGCTTGCGCCCGTAGAGGTCGCCGAGCTTCCCGTACAGCGGCGTGACCGCGGTCTGCGCGAGCAGGTACGCGCTCGTGATCCACGAGATGTGCTGCAGTCCGCCGAGCTCGCCGACGATCGTCGGCAGCGCGGTCGCGACGATCGTGCCGTCGAGCGCCGCCAGCAGCATCACCAGCACGAGGCCGGTGAAGATCACCCGAACGGGTGCCTGCCGGGTCATGCGCGCAGGCTACGCCCCGAGTTCGGCCACCGCCGCCAGGAGGCGCTCGGCATCGGCGCCGTCGTTGTAGTGCAGGAAGCCGGCCCGCACTGCGCCGTGCGGCGCGAGGTCGAGGTGCCGCTCCAGCTCCCAGGCGTAGTAGTTGCCGTCCCAGACCGCGATCTCGTGCTCGGCGAGCGCGGCGGCCGTCTCCGCCGAGCTGCGGCCCGCGACGTTGAACATCAGCGTCGGGGCGCGGTCGGCGGCGGCGCCGTAGAGCGTCACGTGGTCCATCGAGCCGAGTCCCTCGAGCGCGGCGCCCAGCAGCGAGTCCTCGTGCGCGCGCAGCGCCTCGAAGTCGAGCTCGAGCATGTACTCGGCGGCCGCGCGCACGCCCGCGAGCGACTCGAACGGCAGCGTGCCGAGCTCCCAGCGGTCCGGCGCGTCGTCGGGCGACGGATTGAGCTTGTCCGGGCGGAACTCCGACAGGATCTCCGGCCGTGCGCAGAGCACGCCGACGTGCGGCCCGAACCACTTGTAGGCCGAGCAGCCGAGCACGTCGATGTCGAGGCCGGCGACGTCGTGGCGGCGGTGCGGCGTCGCGTGCACCGCGTCGACGTACACGCGCGCGCCGCGCCGGTGGGCGGCGGCGATGATCCCCGGCAGGTCCGGCACCGTCCCGATCGCGTTCGAGGCCGCGGTCACCGCGACCCAGCGCGTGCGCTCGCTCAGCACCGCCTCCACCGCCGCGGAGGGCAGCTCGAGCGTCTCGGGGTCCGGCTCGGCGAAGCGCACGCGCACGCCGGCGCGGGCCGCCGCGATCGTCCACGGCCGCACGTTGGAGTCGTGGTCGAGCCGCGTGAGGACGATCTCGTCGCCCGGCTCGAGCTCACGCACGACGGTCGCCGCGAAGCGCATCGTCAGCGCCGTGAAGCTCGGCCCGAACGCGACGCCCGACGGCTCGCCGCCGAGCAGCGCCGCGCAGGCCGCGCGCGTGCCCTCGATCAGCGCGTCGGTCTCGTGTGCCGCCTTGAACGCGCCGCCGTGGTTGGCCGCGCTGCCGGAGCGCATCCAGTCCGCCATCGCCTCGATCGCGCTGTCGACCACCTGACTGCCGGCGGGGCCGTCGAGACGGGCCCAGCCGTCGCGCAGCGCGGGGAAGCGGTCGCGGTTCATGGAATCTCCTGTGTCAGCTCGACGTCACGGGGATACGTGAGCAGCGCCGCGGCCTCGGCGGGCGTGAGCCAGCGCAGCTCGTCGACCTCGTCGTTGGGCGTGAACTCGCCCCCGACGGGATCCATCAGCCAGTAGCGAACGACCTTCGAGCGCCCCTTGCGGTCGTGGTAGGAGGTCGAGGACAGCTCCTCGCCGAGCGCGCACTCCAGTCCGGTCTCCTCGCGCACCTCGCGCACCGCCGCCTGCTCGGAGCTCTCGCCCGGGTCGAGCTTGCCCTTGGGCAGCGACCAGTCGTCGTAGCGCGGGCGGTGCACGACGGCGATCCGGCCGTCACGCCGCACCACGCCGCCCGCCGCCCTGACCTCCGGCTCGTCCATCGCCGCGCAAGGGTAACGTCGATGCCGTGAAGGCATGTGTGATCGGGGCCGGCTCCTCCGGCATAGCGGCGGCGAAGGCCCTGCACGGGCGCGGCATCGCGTTCGACTGCTTCGAGAAGTCCGACCGCGTGGGCGGCAACTGGGTCTTCAAGAACACGAACGGGATGTCCTCGTCGTACCGCTCGCTGCACATCAACACGTCGCGCAAGCGGATGGAGTACTCGGACTTCCCGATGCCGGACTCGTATCCGGACTTCCCGCACCACACGCACATCGCCGCGTACTTCGACGCCTACGTCGACCACTTCGGCTTCCGCGACAGGATCACGTTCGGCACCGGCGTCGAGCACGCCGCCAAGCCCGGCGCGGAGTGGCGCGTGCGGCTCGACACGGGGGAGGAGCGCGCCTACGACGCGCTGCTGGTCGCCAACGGCCATCACTGGGACCCGCGCTGGCCGGAGCCCGCGTTCCCGGGGTCCGACGTCTTCGAAGGCGTGCAGATGCACTCGCACCACTACACCGGCGAGGACCCGAGCTTCTTCCGCGACAAGCGCGTCGTGCTGCTCGGCATGGGCAACTCGGCGATGGACATCGCGGTCGAGGCGTCGTTCTCGGCCGAGCGCGTGTTCCTCGCCGCCCGGCGCGGCGCGCACGTGATCCCCAAGTACGTCTTCGGTCGCCCGTTGGACACGCTGGCGACGCTGCCCAACGTCCCGTTCCGCGTGCGCCAGAAGGTGCTGCAGACGGTCATCCGCACCGCCGTCGGCGACATGGAGCGCTACGGGCTGCCGAAGCCCGACCACGCGCTGCTGGAGGCGCACCCGACGATCTCCGACGACATCCTCTCGCGCATCGCGCACGGCGAGATCGCGCCGAAGCCGAACATCGCGCGGCTGACCGAGCGCACCGTCGTGTTCGCGGACGGCACCGAGGAGCCGGCCGACATCGTCATCTACTGCACCGGCTACAAGGTCAGCTTCCCGTTCTTCGACGAGGGCTTCGTCTCGGCGCCCGACAACGACCTGCCGCTCTACCGGCGCGTCTTCCACCCCGACATCGAGCGGCTGTACTTCCTCGCGCTGCTGCAGCCGCTGGGCGCCACGATGCCGCTCGCGGAGGTGCAGTCGGAGTGGGTCTGCGACCACCTGACGGGCCGCTACGCGTTGCCGCCGCGGGCCGAGATGCTGGCCGACATCGAGCACGAGCGGGCGGTCATGCACCGCCGCTACGTCGCGTCCAAGCGGCACACGATGCAGGTCGACTACGACGACTACATGTTCCAGCTGCGGCGCGAGCGGAAGCGAGGAGCGTCCCGGGTGTGAGCGAGTGAACGCGTCCGGAGGTACGCCGCATTCCGGCGGGCCCGGACCGCCATCTGTCTCGCCTTTGGGGCTCGTCACTTGGCTCTCGCCGCTGCCGGGCCGCGGAAGTCGCACACGTACCACCAGTATGCGAGCGACTGCCGCCGAGGCGAAGCCGATGACGAGCGCTCTGCCGCGAGGCAGTGGCAGCGACGACCCGTGCATTCGCCGGCGATGCACCGTACCTTCGGACGCATCCACTAGCCTGGCCGGATGCGTTCCCGCCTGGTCCTGCTGTCCGCCTGCCTGCTCGCGCTCGCGATCCCCGCGAAGGCGTCCGCCGCTCTCACCGTCGGCATCTCCGAGAACCAGCCCACGATGTTCTCGGATCCGCTGTTCACGTCGATCGGGATCAAGCACGCCCGCATCGTCGTGGCATGGGACGTCGTCGCCAAGGGCGGCTTCGACCTGGACCGCGTGACGTCGTACATCTCCGCCGCGCAGGCGTCGGGCGTGGAGCCGCTGGTGGCGTTCGAGCACACGCGCGGCGACGCCTCGCGCTGCGGCCAGAAGAAGTACTTCAGGACCGCGGTCTGCAAGCTGCCGACGGCCAAGCAGTACGAGACCGCGATCAAGGCCTTCCTGGCCCGCTTCTCCTACGTGAAGGTGATCGCGCCGTGGAACGAGGCCAACCACTTCTCGCAGCCGACGTCGCGCGACCCGAAGGCGGCCGCGAAGTTCACCGACATCGCCAAGAAGGCGTGCCCGAAGTGCACGATCGTCGTCGCCGACATGCTCGACCAGGCCGACGACCCGTCGGCCAAGCACCCGACCTTCAAGGCGACGACGAAGTACATCCAGGCGTTCCGCAAGGCGCTCAAGACCAAGCGGACGATCTGCGGCATCCACAACTACTCCGACGTCAACCGCTTCCGCACCACGGGGACGGCGGCGCTGACCAAGGCGCTCGGCTGCTCGCAGTACTGGCTGACGGAGACCGGCGGCCTGTACAAGTTCGGCTCCTTCTGGTCCAAGAAGACCTACCACGGCTGCAAGTCGGCGTCCGCGTGCCAGCTGAAGGCGACCAAGTACCTGTTCAGCACGGCGGCCAAGAACAAGAAGATCAAGCGCGTGTACGTCTACACGTGGTACGGCGCCGTCACGCCGCGCTTCGACGCCGGCCTCGTGGCCAACGGCGTCAAGCGCCCGGCGTACGACGAGGTCGCCAAGCACGTGCAGTGAAACTAGGCGCATGTCCGGTGTGCGCGGACCGGGGGGTCCAGTAGCCTCGCCAGATCCCCCGGGTCGCGGGACATAGGAGGGCGCTGGCGGCGCTGATCTTGCTGGCGCTCGTCGCGCCCGCGACGGCACGCGCGGACGTGAAGGCCGACCGCGCGTCGCTCGAGCGCCACCTCGGCCCGCAGGCGGTGCTGGACATCGACGCCGCGACCGGCACGCCGCGCGTGCTGGCGCGGCTGGACGGCACGCTGACGGGCCCGTCGCCGAGCGATCCCAAGGCGATCGCCGACGCCTACGTCCGCTCGCACCTGTCCGTCCTCGGACTGACCGCGGCCGACCTCGACACGCTCGGCGCGCCGGCGACGTCGACCTCGCCTGGCGGGATCACCGAGGTCCTGCGCCGTCAGTCGTACGAGGGCATCCCGGCGGCGGACTCCGAGCTGCGCGTCAACGTCGCGCCCGACGGCCGCGTGCTGAGCGTGCAGGGCTCGCCCGCCCACGCCCTCGAGGTCGCCACGACCACGCCGGCGGTGGACGCCGGCGCGGCCGTCCGCGCGGTCCAGCACAAGCTCGGCGCGTTTCGCGTGGTGACGCGCCGCAGCGGTCCGGCCGGCGCCCGCCGGTCGGTCGCCTACCGCGACGGGACGCGCGCCGCGCTCGTGCTCTTCGACCGCAAGCTCGCGTGGCGGATCACGTACCGCGCGTCCGGCGACGCCGTCTACGACGCGACCGTCGACGCGCAGACGGGCCGCGTCCTGCGCAGCGTGAACATGGTCAAGTCCGACAACACCGCGTCGGTGTGGGACCGCTTCCCGGGCACGGGTCCCGGCGGCGCTCGCCACAACGTAGACCTCACGCCGTGGCTTTCGACCGTGAACGGGACGACGCTCGACGGCAGCAACGTGCAGGTCTGGTCGGACCTCGACGACACCCTCGCCGACGACCCGAGCGGCCCCGGCGAGCTGATCACGCGCGCCGGCGACGGCACGTGGGTCGAGCCGTTCACCGCCGGCTCGGGGACCGGCTGCGACGCGGCGCACGTGTGCTCGTGGACGGGCACCGGCGTGACGTGGACCCCGAACCGCCTGCAGAACGGTGTCCAGGCGTTCTACTTCGCCAACGTCTTCCACGACCACCTCGCCGCCGCCCCGATCGGCTTCGGCACGAAGGCCGCGGATCACCCGTTCGAGGGCGCCGACCGGCTCAAGCTCGAGACCGACGACGGCGCGAGCACCGGCCCCGACGGCAACCACGTCAACAACGCGAACATGTACACGCCGCCGGACGGCGAGTCGCCGGTGATGCAGATGTACCTCTTCCGCGGCGGCCATCGCAACGTCAACGGCGGCGACGACGCCGGGATCGTCTTCCACGAGTACACGCACGGGCTGTCCTCGCGGCTCGTGAGCGACGCGGACGGCTACGGCGCGCTCAACAGCGCCCAGGCCGGGGCGATGGGCGAGGCGTGGAGCGACTGGTACGCGATGGACTACATCGTCTCCCAGTTCCTGACCGTGCGGCCGGACATGGGCGCGTACACCGACTACTCGACGTCGAACACGATCCGGACGCAGCCGCTGGACTGCCGCGCGGACGTGTCCAACCAGTCCGGCTGCCCGAACGGCGGCTACACGTACGCCGACTTCGGCAAGATCCTCGGCACGCCCGAGGTCCACGCGGACGGGGAGATCTGGGGCGAGACGCTGTGGGACCTGCGCACCGCGCTCCCGTCCAAGGCCGAGGCGCTGATCACAGAGGGGCTGCGCATGACGCCGCCCGAGCCGTCGTTCCTGGACGCGCGCAATGCGATCCTGGCGGCCGACACCGCGCTCTACGGCGGCGCCGACCTGACCACGCTGTGGAACCTGTTCCGGATCCGCGGGATGGGCTTCTACGCGGCCGCGACGAGCGGCGGCGACGCGGCGCCCTTCGCCGATTCGTCGGCGCCGCCGGCGGCGGGCACGCCGACCGGGCCGATCGCTGGGCACGTCACAAGTGCCGACAACGGCCTGCCCCTGTCCGGCGCGACGGTCGGCATCGGCGGCCTCACGACGCCCGGCGCGCTCCCGACCCCGCTCGTCGCCACCAGCGCGGGCGACGGCGGCTACAGGATCGACGACGTCCCGTTCGGCACCTATCCGCGGCTGTTCTTCTCGGCTCCCGGCTACGACACGCTGACCGATACCGTCACGGTCGAGACCTCGGCCGGCGCGACGCGCGACATGGCGTTGCGACGTGACTGGGCGGCGTCCTCCGGCGGTGCCCAGATCACAGCGACGCAGGGCGACTCCTACGGCGGCTGCAGCCCGGACAAGGCGATCGACGGCTCCTACGCGACCGGTTGGTCCTCGATCAAGCCGACCGGCGCCACGCCGAACTCGTTCGTCGTCAAGCTCCCGCAGACGATCGACGTCGCGGCGCTCGCGATGAATCCGACGGAGACCTGCGCGGACCCGCGCGACGCAGCCGCCGCCCAGGTCCGCGTCGAGACGTCGCCCAACGGCACGACCTGGACGACGGCGCTGAACCGCACCTTCGGCGACGCCGATCGCGGCCATCTCAGCGCGTTCGCCCCGACCGCCGGCGCGACCGGAGTGCGCTACGTCCGGCTGACGCTCCTGAGCACGCAAGGCGCGGGGTACGCGTACCAGGATTTCACGGAGTTCGAGGTCTTCGGCGGATCGCCCAACGTGCTCCCGGCGGGCACGCTGGAAGCCGATCCGAACCCGGCCGGGCCAGGCTCGAGCGTCCTGTTCACGGCGCACATGACCGATCTCGACAGCGCGATCACGGGCTACGAGTGGAGCTTCGGCGACGGCGCGACGGCGACGACGAACGGGCCGACGGTCGAGCACCTGTACCCGACCGCGGGCACGTACACGGCCGGCGTGGCCGCGGACGACTTCCGCGGCGGCAAGGGCGCCGCGCCGCCGATCACGCTGACGGTCAGCGAGGGCGCGCCGGTGCGCACGCCGACCCCGACGCCCACGCCGACCGCGACGCCCACGCCCACGCCGGGCGCGACGCCGGTTCCCACGCCGATCCCCACGCCCGTCGCGACCGTGACGCCCACGCCGAAGCCGCTGCCGGCCAAGCCCGCGCTGCTGCTGCCGTCGCGCGGGAGCAAGGGCTCGGCCGTCTTCGACGTCAGGTGCGCGGCAGCCTGCGACACCACCGCGACGGCCACGGTCGACGCGCGCACGAAGCGCAAGCTCGGGCTCTCCACGCTCGCGACGAGCAAGGTCCAGATCAAGCGCGCGAGCACGACGAGGATAAAGATCACGCTGTCGGCGAAGGCCAAGCGCGCGCTGCGCCGGCACAAGCTGAAGTCCGTCACGGTCACGCTGAAGGTCAGCGCGCGCTACGCCGACGGGACGACCGGCTCCGCCAGCCGGCGCGTGAGGATCACGCTCTAGGGATCCGGGTAGGGCTGCAGCGCGACGGCGTTGGTGAACTGGCGCGCGCCGAGCTCGTAGGCGCCGCCGGCGGCGGTCGCGAGCTCGAGCGTCGGCCGGCCTGAGCGGCGGACGTTGAGGTGGACCTCGGCGAGCCCGGCGTGCAGGACCTCGCGCTCGCCCGTGACCGCGTCCGGCCCGACGCCCGCGTAGCGGAAGCCGGCGATCTGGTCGAGGTCGGCGTGGACGGCGACGCGGATGTCGGCGCGCTCGCCGGGGACGATCGCCTCGAGCCGCCCGGGCGAGGCGACCACGCGCACGCCGGGGATGTGGCCGAGGCCGCCGAGCCGCAGCCGCTCGCGCCCGAGCGAGAGCGCGCCGTTGGCGATCCACGGCGTCGTCGCGCCGCCGATCCGCACGCGCGCGAGCGTCAGCTCCAGCCACGCCTCGGGCTCGTCCTCGAACCCGGCGGCGTGCAGCCAGACCCAGCGGTCGGCGTGCTCGGCGCCCCAGTTGTGGCCGGCCGTCGCGCGCCAGCCGACGACCTCGAGCAGCTGGCCGTCGAGCACGACGCGGCCGCTGGCGATCGCGTCCGGGACGGGCGCCTCGAGCTTGGTGCGCGGGACCGGCAGCCGGTACAGCGCGGCCGGGCGGAGGTGGCGCAGCGGCGGCTCGTCGCCGGACAGCGTCAGGTCCCACGAGGCCATCCGGCCGCGCGCTCGGGCCTCGCCGCGGAAGCCGGTCGGGCCGGCGGCGGCGCTCGCGGGGAACTCCGTGACCGACTCCTTGACCGCCTGCGGGCCGCTGCGGTCGAACAGCGTGCACCACAGCGCGGCCGTGCCTTCGCGGGCGTTCGCCGCGCGATGGCGGGTGTGCCGGATCCACAGCGCGCGCGGGGGACGGCCCGGCTCCGCGTCGCGCGCGCTCAGGAACCACGACTCGTAGCGTCCGGCCACGCCGCCATTGTGCCGTCCGACGCACCACGTACCGTGAACAACGTCGTCATCCCCCGGATTCGAGGACCAGGACGGATGCCACTCTGCTTCATCGAACCCCAGGACGCCATCCGCGTGATCGCCGAGTCGGTCGGTCGCGAAGCTCGCCGGCAGTTGCTCGGTGAGCTCGTGCGCGCCTGGGTCGACGAGATCCCGGAGGGTGAGCTCGCCTCGCACTACGCGAAGGCGGTCGCCGACCTCGACGAGCACGACCTGTCGATGCTCGCCGCCTGGCACGCCTCGATGGAGGTCGGGATGCCGGTCGCCAACAAGGAGTTCCTGATGGGCGCCTTCCAGGGGCTCGGCGAGAACCGGCGCGAGGCGCTGCGGATCGCCGCGGGCCTGCGCGGGGAGGACGCGTTCGCCGCCGGCGTGGCGGAGGAGCAGGCGCTCGAGAGCGTGCTGCCGTGGCTGTCGCGCGAGCGCGCGACCGAGCTCGCGGCCGAGTGCCTCGAGCTCTACTGCTGGGATCGCCTCGGCTCAGACAATTAGCCCGCGCAGCTCCGCGATCGCCTGCTCGGCGTCGCGGTAGTGCACGGGGTGCATGCCCGCCTCGCGCGCCGGCGGGAGGTTGACCTCGAGGTCGTCGACGAACGCGCACGCGTCGCCGGGCAGCCCGAGGCGCTCGAGCGTGAGCGCGTAGATCGCGGGGTCCGGCTTGCGGACGCCCTCGAAGCCGGAGTCGACGATCAGCTCGAACAGGTCGTCGGCGGCGAGCCGCTCGCGCCACAGCGGCTGCCACTCGCGCACGTTGTTGGTCAGGATCGCGAAGCGGATCCCGCGCTCGTGCAGCGCGCGGTAGTACGCGAGCAGCGGCTCGTTGCGCTCGAGCGAGCCCATCAGCCGCGCGCCGTAGCCGTCGAGGTCGACCGGGCGGCCGAGCACCTGCTCGAGGCTCACGCCGAGGTCGGCGATGAACGCCGGCTCGCTCATCTCGCCGCGCTCGAGCGTCCACAGCGGCGGCTCGGAGGCGCGCGCCGCCGACAGCCGCATCGCGTCGCGCAGCGCTTCGGCGGGCACGCCGATCTCCGCGTTCGCGCGCGTGAACGCCTCGATCAGCGGCGTCGTCAGCACGCCGCCGAAGTCCGTCACGACGGCGCGGATCACGCGCGGCGGATCACGTCGTAGCGGCCGGTGCCGGTGCGTCCCTCGACGTGCCAGCGGAAGAACGCGACGTCGAGCCGCAGCGCGCCGAGCTCCAGCGTCGATCCGGCCACCACCTCGCCGGTCCCGCGCAGCGGGTAGTCGTCGCTGTCGTCGATCCACATCTCCAGGCCCGCGCGGATCTGGCGCCCGCCCTCGTCGCTGGTCGTCGACAGCCGCGGGTCCTCGATCTCGCGGGCCTGCTCGGTGTCGAGCTTGGCCGCCCAGATCGCCTCGTCGGCGTGCGCCGTCACGCCGGACGGGCGCACGGCGGTGAGGACGACGCCGGTGCCGTCGTCCAGCCACGCCCCGACCGCGCGCGTGAGCGCGATCCGGTCCCAGTCCGGGTTGCCCCACGCGTGCCCGCGCTGCCCGACGCCGCCGACGTCGCGCGTGCCGCCGTCGACGCGCATCGTGCCGCGCACGCGGCAGAGCTGCTCGTAGCCCTCCATCCCGCCGGTCTTGGCCACCTTCTCGCGGCCCCCGATCGACGCGGGGGGTGTGGTCGCCTCGAAGTCCAGCTCGAACTCGAGCTCGCCCGCGCCGCGCAGCGTCCAGCGCTGCAGCGGCTCGTCGATGGTGGCGGTGGCGGCCGCCGCCGCCTCGGGCCCGGCGACCGCGACGGCGCCGAGGGGCGTGCGCCCCGCGAACGCGATCGCCAGCGCGCTCGGCTGCTCGACGCCGTCGGCGCCGACGCCGTTGGCCACCCGCACCAGCCCGTAGAGCCCGGCGACCGGGTCCGCCCACGAGAACGTGACGGCGTCCGTGTCCCCCGGCCGGCGCAGGGCGCGCGCCGACTCGAGCCGCTCCGCGCCGCTCATCGCGGATGGTCCAGCTGGTCGGGCTCGATGTCGATCGCGGTGCCGTCGACGTCGTTCGCGCGCGCTCCCGGCGGCCGCGCGACGGTCATCACGCGCAGCGCGGCGCGGCGGACGAGCAGCCGCCGCACGAGCACGCGCGTGGGCGGGAACAGGAACAGGAAGCCGAAGATGTCGGTGATGAACCCCGGGGTCAGCAGCAGCGCGCCGCCGAAGATCACGAGCACGCCGTCGAGCACCTCGCGGGTCGGCGCGCGGCCCTCGCCGATCGCGGCATTGAAGCGCCGCCACACGGCGCGTCCCTGCGAGCGCATCAGGTACGCGCCGAGGACCGAGTCGGCGACCAGCAGCGCCACCGTCCACCAGACGCCGATCCAGGATCCGACCTGGATGAGCAGCGCCAGCTCGGCGATCGGGACGACGATGAAGAGGACGATCAGCAGCAGTCGCATCGGTCTCACACGTTACGCAGGCGTAGGCTAGGCCGCGTGATCGAGGTGGTCGCCGAGCGGACGCTTCCCGCCCCTCCCGAGGCGGTCTGGCCGCTGGTCTCCGACCCCGAGCGGCTGGTGGGCTGGTTCGGCTTCGCCGACCGGATCGAGGTGCTCGAGGGCGAGGGCGAGGGCCAGCTCCGGCGCCAGTACGGTCATTGGGGCAAGAGACCGTCGGAAGTCGATCAGGAGCTGACGGCGTTCGATCCGCCCAAGCGGCTCGCGTGGCGGCACCTCGCCGAGCGGCTGAACGGCAAGCCCGCGCCGCGCTTCGCCGCGTCGACGGACTTCACGATCGACCTGATCCCGCAGGACGGCGGCACGCGCGTGCGGCTGAGCTCGGCCCAGGTTCCGGCGTCGCGCATGCGCGGCCTCGTGATGCGCGCGTTCGGGCGCCGCGAGGTCGAGGGCACGCTGCGCACCTCGCTCGACGCGCTCGAGAACTACGTGAGCGCCGGCTGAGGACCGCTGTCGACGCGTACCGAAGGCATCCGGTGCAGACCGACGGTCTCGATCAGGAAGCGGATGTGCGGCTGCGGGTGGGCGAGCCAGAGCGTCTGGCCCTGCGCGCGCAGCCGCTGGGCCAGGCACGCGAGGTCGATCATCAGCGACGAGTCGGCGAAGCGCAGGCCCGAGAGATCCACGATCACGTCGCGGGTGGCGGTCAAGGCCGTGGAGAACGGTCGCCGGCGGCGGCCGCTCGTGGTCCGGTCCTCGTCCCCTTCGATCCGAAGGATCGCGAGCTGTGCGTCGAAGCTGACGATGCCGGGGAACTTACAACGTACCCGCTGGTACGTACACCCCCGACGCGCGGATATTTCTACACTCTCTTGCGATGATCGACGAAGACGAGGTCTACGAGGCGCTCTCCAACGTCATCGATCCCGAGTTGGGGCTCGATTTCGTCGAGCTCGGTCTAATCTACGGGCTCGAGATTGATGAATCCAACGTGAACGTTACGTTCACGTTGACGACACCCGCGTGCCCGATCGGCCCGCAGGTGAGCGAGCAGATCCAGGAGTTCGTGGGCGAGCTCCCGGGCGTCGAGAACGTGACGTCCACCATGGTCTTCACGCCGCCGTGGACCCCAGACAAGATGTCCGAGGACGCGAAGTTCGCGCTCGGCTACTGAGGTCTAACCGGCGGTGTCATAGAGAAGGCGCCGCACCGCGGCCCGTGACGCGAGCAGGGCGACGACGAGCAACGTCACCGAGATGAAGCCGCCGAGGCTCACGGACTCGCCGAAGACGAGGTCGACGAGCTCGAGCACGACGAGCTTGCTGCCGGCCGCGACCACCCACAGCGAGATCGCGGCCGCGAGCTTGGCGCGCCGCGTGTCGGCGGCGCGGAGCCTGGTGAGGATCGCGCCCTTGAGCAGGATCACCGCCTCCAGGGCGATCTTGAGCAGAACCGCGGTCAGCAGTGAGAGGGTGAAGCTCTCGCTGATGACCGATGGCGTGTACTGGATCGCAAGGTTGAGGACGACGACGTAGACGAAGACGTCGATGACGTCGGCCGGGCGGGCGCGTGCCGTCACCGCGGCTACTGGGGCGCGGGTGAGGCGCTCTTGTCCGCCCGCGCGCGGCGCGGGCGGCCGTTGGGCGACTCGCCCTTGGCGGCGAGCACCAGCTCGGCCAGCGACGCGTTGAGCATGTCGCCGAACTCCGCGATGTCGGGCATCGCGTCGTAGTCGCCGAGCAGCCCGAAGTCGATGCTTCCGTTGTAGGACATGATCGCGACCGCGAGCGACTGGTTCTCGGGCAGGAACGCGATCGGGAACAGGTCGCGCAGCTCGCGGCCGAGGACGTAGAGCGGGAACTGCGGGCCCGGCACGTTCGTCACCAGCAGGTTGAACAGCCGCGTCGAGAACTGCAGCCGCGACGCCTGGGCGAGGATCGTCGGCGGCGCGAACGACTCCAGCCCCGCGATCAGCTCCGCGCCGACGGCCTGCTTGGACTCCTTCAGCTCGCCCATCGCCTCGCGCACGACGCGCAGCCGCGCGACGGGATCCTCGACGTAGACGGGCAGCGGCCCGCGCATCGCGACGATCCGGTTGCCGAGCTCGTCGTGCTCGTGGCGCGCCCGCGTCGAGACCGGCACGAGCGCGCGCAGCTCCAGACCCTCGGTCCGCACGCCGCGCGAGCGCAGCAGGCGCCGCAGGCCGCCGGCCACGACCGTCAGCACGACGTCGTTGACGGTGCCGCCGAGCGCGTCCTTGACGAGCTTGAACTCGGCCAGGTCGTTGCGCACGAACGCGAGCCGCCGGTGCGGGCCGATCGGCACGTTCAGCGGCGTCGACGGCGCCGGGTTCAGCGCCGCCCAGGCGACCTCGCCGACGCCCTCCAGCGCCTCGCGCGCGTCGTCGAGCGCCTCGCCCGGGTGGGTCGCGGCCGACAGCGCGCGGCCCGCGATGTCGAACGGCAGCCGCGCCAGGCCGCGCACGCCGCGCGCGGCCAGCGACGCGGCGCTCGGCTCGGGCGCCGCGACCCACGGCTCGCCCTCGTGCGGCGCCACCACCGGCTCCGGCGTGGAGTCGAACAGCACCGTCATCAGGTCGACGCCGGAGATGCCGTCGACGAGCGCGTGATGGCTCTTGGAGATCAGCGCGAAGCGGTCGCCCTCGAGGCCCTGCACGAGCCACGTCTCCCACAGCGGCTTCGCGCGGTCGAGCCGCTGCGAGTGGATCCGCGCGGCGAGCGCGAGCAGTTGCTCCTCCGAGCCCGGCTGCGGCAGCGCCGTGTGGCGGACGTGGTAGGAGAGGTTGAAGGTCGGGTCGTCGACCCACACCGGGCGGCCCGTCTCCAGCGGCGGGAACGCGAGCTTCTGCCGGTAGCGCGGCACGAGGTGCAGGCGCGACCGGATGTGCGTGAGGAAGTCGTCGTACGCGGGCGCCGGTCCGTCGAAGATCAGCACCGCGCCGACGTGCATGTGACTGTTGGCCCGCTCCTGCGCGAGGAACGACGCGTCGATGGCCGAAAGCCGGTCTCCGTGCGCCTGCGCCATGCTGCCTCCACTCGCCCGACGGTGAGGGCGCAAGCGTACCCCGTCAGGCGATCGTGCTCACGAGACCGACAAGGACCGCTAACACGAGCACGGCGTTGAGCACCGGCTCGTAGCGCCCGCCGGCGGCGAGCCGCGCGAACACGCGCCGGCCCGCGAGGCTCCCGAGCGCCACGGCCGGGATCAGCGCGGCGACCAGCGTCGCGTCGGGCACCGCGGGCGTTCCGGTGGCCAGCAGCGCCGCGGCGCCGAGCACGTTGAGCCCGAGGAAGCACGCGGTCAGGCTGTCGCGCACCTGCACCGGCGGGACCTCGCGCCCGAGCAGGTGCAGCAGCAGCGGCGGCCCCGCCGTCGTCGTCGACGTCGTCAACGCACCGGACGCGAAGCCCGCCGCCCACGCCGGCACGCGCACGTGGCGCCCGGCGGCGTGGCGCGCGGCGAGCGTGCCGAGCACGCCCGCGGTGACCGCGAGTTGCAGCGCCAGCGGCGACAGCGCGCGCAGGACGAACACGCCCGCGAGCGCGCCCGGCGCCGCCCACGCGAGCAGCCGCGCGCACGTGCTCCAGAGCGGCTCGGGCCGGCGCCGCTCGGACCCGAGCGTGAGCAGGTTGACCTCGGTGCCGAGCAGGATCATCAGCCCGACGGCCTGCTCGGGCTCGATCGCGGCGAACACCAGCGGCGCCGCGACGAGCGAGAAGCCGAAGCCGGTCGCCGACTGCAGCAGCGCGCCGGCCGCGACGCCGGTGCCGGCGGCGACGATCAGCGCGCTCATGTTCCCCCGCGAGACATCGCGGGGGAGAAGGCTAGACGCGTCCGGCCCGGCGCATCTCGCGCGCGAGGCGCTGGTTGCGCCGCAACTGCTCCTCGCGCTCGCGCCGCGAGAGCACGTCGCTCTGGCGCTCGCGCCAGTTGTGGAAGCGGCGCGCCTCCATCAGGCGCGGGGTGAGCGCGGCGGCGTCGAACGCGACGCGCCGGCGCCGCGGCTCGGGCGCGATCGAGACGAGCGCCAGCGTCGGCTGCTCGTCCTCCTCGTAGTCGTCCTCGTGCGCGGTGGCCACATGGAAGATGCCGAGCACCGGGCCGCCCAGGACGGCGCACGCGGCGACGAACAGCGTGAGGGAGTTGGCGGGCCACGTGTCGGTCAGCCAGCCGGCGATCGCGGCGGCCATGAACAACGGGCTGGCGAAGGCGGCGAGGAGAGCAAGCGCGCGAGAGGTCATGGTCCAGCTTGCATCGGCGCGTTCGCGTGAGAGCTTGACTGGGGTCTAGACCCCGTCCTGCGATCATCCGGGCCATGGCGTGGGACTTCTCAACCGAGCCCGAGTTCGAGGCACAACTGGCCTGGATGCGCGAATTCGTGCGCGAAGAGGTGTGGCCGATCGAGACGGTCTTCGACGAGCTCGGGGACGACGGCTTCCGGCGCGCGATCGCGCCGCTGCAGGAGCGGGTGAAGGAGCGCGGGCTGTGGGCCGCGCACCTGCCGCCCGAGCTCGGCGGGCAGGGCTTCGGCCAGGTCCGGCTCGGGCTGATGCACGAGATCCTCGGCTCCTCGCCGTTCGCGCCGCCCGTGTTCGGCAACCAGGCGCCCGACTCCGGCAACTCCGAGGTGCTCGCGCTCGCGGGCACGCCCGACCAGAAGGAGCGCTACCTGCACCCGCTGCTGGCGGGCGACCTGCGCAGCGCGTTCTCGATGACCGAGCCCGAGACCGCCGGCTCGGATCCCACGCTGCTGCGCACGCGAGCGGTGCAGGACGGCGACGAATGGGTCATCGACGGCCACAAGTGGTTCTCCACCAACGGCTCGGTGGCGGACTTCCTGATCGTGATGGCGGTCACGGACCCTGAGGCGCAGCCGCACCAGCGCGCCTCCATGTTCGTCCTGCCGGCCGACACGCCCGGCGTGCGGATCGTGCGCGACGTGCCCACCATGGAGCATCCGCAGGAGCACTTCGGGCGCTACGGCGGGCACTCGGAGATCTACTACGAGAACGTGCGCGTGCCGGCCGACGCGCTGCTCGGCGCGCGCGGCGCCGGCTTCCTGATCGCCCAGCAGCGGCTCGGCCCGGGCCGCATCCACCACTGCATGCGCTGGCTCGGGGTGTCGCGGCGCGCGTTCGACATGCTGTGCGAGCGCGCGGTGTCGCGCCACGCGTTCGGCTCGGTGCTGGCCGACAAGCAGACGGTCCAGAACTGGGTCGCCGACTCGCTCGCGCAGATGCAGGCCGCGCGGCTGATGACGCTGCACGCCGCGTGGAAGATGGACACCGAGGGCGCGTCCGCGGCGCGCACCGACATCTCGCTGATCAAGTTCTACGGCGCGAACGTGCTGTTCGACGTCGTCGACCGCGCGCTGCAGATCCACGGCGCACTCGGCTACTCGACCGACCTGCCGCTGGAGCAGATGTACCGCTACGCGCGCGCCGCGCGGCTCTACGACGGCGCCGACGAAGTCCACCGCCAGTCGGTCGCGCGGCGCGTGCTGCGCGGCTACGAGGCGACCGAGACCCCGACCGAGCACGTGCCGACCCGCCGCGAGGCGGCGCGGGCGCGCTTCGCCGAGGTGCTGGAAGCGGTGACCTCCAACGACTAGGAGCCTGTTGAAGAATGGTCGGTCCGCCCTGATGTGGTGCAGCCGTGGATGCCTCGGGCCGCTCGCGATGGTGATGCGTGGCTCTGCCACGTGAGCATCGTGGGTGGCGGGCAGGGCGAAGCCCGGTGACGAGCCCGCAGGGCGAGGCCAGGCCGCGGATGTGCCGCAGCAGGCGTACCGGAATTCTTCAACCGGCTCCCAGGGCGGTGCTGCTCCTCGCCGCGCTGGCGGTCGGCTGCGGCGGGGGCGCCGCGAAGCCTGCCTCGACGCCGGCGCCGGCGCCGGTCGCGGCCGTCGACCGCTTCGACGGCCCGCACGCGTGGGCGATGCTCTCCCACCAGGTCGCGCTCGGCCCGCGCCCCGCGGGCTCGGCGGCGTCGCGCAGGCTCGCCGCCTACATCCGCGCGCGGCTCCCGCACGGGCGCTACGAGAAGGTGCCCGGCGGGCTGCGCAACGTCGTCGGCGAGCTGCCGGGCAAGGGCAAGGCGATCCTCGTCGCCGCCCACTACGACACCAAGGACCTCCCGCGCTTCGTCGGCGCCAACGACGGCGCCGGCGGCACCGCGCAGATGCTCGAGCTCGCGCGTGCGCTGAAGCGGATCAAGCGGCCCGCGGACGCGCCGCCGATCCGCTTCGCCGCCTTCGACGGCGAGGAGGCGACCGACGACAGCGACTTCCTCGGCACCGGCGTGCGCGGCTCGAAGGCCTACGCGCGCCGCCACGCCAAGCAGCTGCAGGCGATGATCCTGCTCGACTTCGTCGCCGACAAGGACCTCGCGATCCCGCGCGACCAGAGCTCGGATCCCGAGCTGTGGGCGGCGCTGCGCGAGTCCGCCGCCGAGGTCGGCTCCGGCGACGCGTTCCCCGACGAGGTCCAGGGCGTGGTGGAGGACGACCACACACCGTTCCTGCAGCGCGGCGTCCCGTCGATCGACCTGATCGACTTCACGTTCCCCTGCTGGCACAAGGCCTGCGACGACATCACCGCCGTGTCCGAGGCGTCGCTGGACAAGAGCGGCGAGGCCGTGCTGCGGCTGCTCAGCGACCTGTCGTCGTGAGGATCGCGGCGGCGGCGCGCTCGACGTCGCCGCTCGTCGTCGCCCAGCCGGAGATCGAGATCCGCAGCGCCTGGCGGCCGCGCCAGACGGTGCCGCCCGCCCACAGCGTGCCCTCGGCCTGGACGCGCTCGATCTCCGCCTCGGTGAGCCCGGCGACGACCTGGTTGAGCACGACGTCGTTGACGATCTCGATCCCGCCGCCGGCGAGCAGGCGGGCCATGTGGGCGGCGTGCTCGCAGCAGCGGTCGACGAGCTCGCAGACCCCGCGGCGGCCGAGCTGGCGCAGCGCGGCGTAGAGCGCGAAGCCGCGCGCGCGGCGCGAGGACTCCGGCACCAGGTAGGCCGGCTCGCGCCGGCCGGACGCGATCAGGTAGGCGGCGGTGAGCGCGAACGTGCGCGCGTGCGCCTCGCGGTCGGCGACGATCGCGAGCCCGCTGTCGTAGGGCACGTTGAGCCACTTGTGCGCGTCGACGGCCCACGAGTCGGCGCGCTCGGCGCCGGCGACGAGGTGGCGCCGGGACGGGCTCGCTCCCGCCCACAGGCCGAACGCGCCGTCGATGTGCAGCCACGTGTTCTCGCCGCACGCGTCCGCGATCGCGCCGAACGGGTCGAATGCACCGGAGTTGACGTTGCCCGCCTGCGCGCACACGATCGCGGGGCCGTCGATGCGCGCGAGCGCGTCCGCGTCGATCGCGCCCTGGTCGTCGGCCGCGATCCGGCGCGGCTCGCCGAGGCCGAGCATCCGCAGCGCGCGGAAGACGGTCCCGTGCGCCTCCTCGCCCACCACCACGTCGATCCGCGGGGCGCCGTTGAGCCCGTCGCGCGCGACGTCCCAGCCGGCGCGCCGCAGCACCTCGTCGCGCGCGACCGCGAGGCACGTGAAGTTCGCCATCTGGCCGCCGGTGACCATCCCGACGCCCGCGGTCGCCGGGAGGCCGAGCACGTCGAGCAGCCAGCCCTCGGCGACCTCCTCCGCGACGGCGGCGGCCGGCGAGGTCGCGTACAGGCCGCCGTTCTGGTCCCACGCCGCCGCGAGCCAGTCGGCCGCGAGCGCGGCCGGCAGCGCCTCGCCCGTGACGAAGCCGAAGTAGCGCGGGCCGGCGGAGGCGGCGAGCCCGGGCTCGGCGGCCGCGACCAGCTCGTCGATCACCGTCGCCGCCGGCACGCCGTCGTCGGTGAGCGCGATCCGCAGCCCGTCCGGGTCGCCTCGCGGGCCGACGCGGCGCTCCGGCAGCCCGGCCAGGAAGGCCTCCGCGTGCGCCTTCGTGCGTTCCAGCAGAGCGGCGTCGAGGATCATCGCCGGACTCTACGCCGGGTCGGGTCGAGGAACACCTCGCCGACGTCCGGCACGGCCTCGTGGAGCTGGCGGTCGAGCTCGTCGGCGAGCGTCTCGACGGCGTCGGAGTCGAGCCCGCCCGCGATGTCGAAGCGCGCCGCGACGAGCAGCGAGCCGGGGCCGAGCGCCATCGTGAGCAGCTCCTCGAGCGAGTCGACCTGCGGGTGCTCGCGGAACACGCGCTCGAGCGCCTCGCGCTCCTCCGGCAGCGCGCCCTCGCCGATCAGCAGCCCCTTGCTGTCGCGACCGAGCGTGAACGCGACGACCGCCAGCAGCACGCCGATCAGCACCGACGCGGCGCCGTCGTAGACCGCATCGCCGGTCAGCTGCGTGAGGCCGAGGCCCGCGGCGGCGAGCAGAACGCCGGCGACGGCGGCGCTGTCCTCGAACACGACGGTCTTGGTCGTCGGGTCGCGGCTGACGCGGATGTGGCGCGCGAAGCTGCGCTGCCTGCGCTCGGCCTCGCCGCGCGTCTGGCGCGCGGCGCGCAGCAGCGATGACCCCTCGAGCACGACGGCCAGCGCGAGCACGGCGAACGCGATCCCGGAGCCGCCCTCCGCGCCGCCGCCCTCGAGCATCCGGTGGATGCCCTCGAAGATCGAGAACGCGGCGCCCGAGACGAAGATGAAGACGGCCGCCAGGAACGACCAGAAGAAGCGCTCCTTGCCGTAGCCGAACGGGTGCTCGGCGTCCGGCTCGCGCTCGGCGAGGTTCAGCGAGGCGAGCAGCAGCAGCTGGTTGGTCGTGTCCGCGACCGAGTGCGCGGCCTCGGCGAGCATCGCGCTGGAGCCGCTGACCAGGCCGCCCGCGAGCTTGGCGACGCCGATGCCCGCGTTGGCGGCCAGCGCGAGGTAGACGGTCTTGTGGCTCTCGGAGGCCATCGCACCGTCGGGTACCCCGTCTCCTACACTCGGAGTCGATGGCCGCCGCCCCGGAGAAGCTCCTGCTCGCCGCCCCGCGCGGCTACTGCGCCGGCGTCGACCGGGCCGTGCAGACGGTCGAGCGCGCGCTCGAGCTCTACGGCGCGCCGGTCTACGTGCGCAAGGAGATCGTGCACAACAAGCACGTCGTGGCCCAGTTGCGCGAGCGCGGCGCGATCTTCGTCGACGAGCTCGAGGACGCGATCCCCGAGGGCGCGATCACGGTCTTCTCCGCCCACGGCGTCTCGCCCGCGGTCCACTCGGACGCCGAGAGCCGCGGGCTGTTCACGATCGACGCGACGTGCCCGCTGGTGACCAAGGTCCACCGCGAGGCGCTGAAGTTCGCGTCCGACGGCTACACGATCGTGCTGATCGGCCACGCCGGGCACGAAGAGGTCGAGGGCACGATGGGCGAGGCGCCCGAGCACATCGTGCTGGTCGAGTCCGAGGACGACGTCGACGCGCTCGAGGTGCCCGATCCCACGCGGCTCGCGTACATCTCGCAGACCACGCTGTCGGTCGACGAGACGCGCACGATCATCGCCCGCCTGCGCGAGCGCTTCCCCGGCATCGTCGGGCCGCGCACCGACGACATCTGCTACGCGACCACCAACCGCCAGACGGCGGTCAAGCAGATGGCCGCCGAGTGCGACCTCGTGCTCGTGATCGGCTCGCAGAACTCGTCGAACTCCAACCGGCTGGTCGACGTCGCGCGCGACGCCGGCGCGGCCTCGTACCTGATCGACAACGAGGACCAGGTGCAGGAGCGGTGGCTCGAGGGGGCTCGCGTCGTCGGCATCTCGTCGGGCGCGTCGGCGCCTGAGGAGCTGGTCGAGCGGCTGATCTCGTTCTTCCGCGAGCGGGGCACCGAGGACGTCTCGGAGTACGAGGTGCTGCGCGAGGACGTGCGCTTCATGCTGCCGAAGACGATCCGCCAGGCCATGACGGCCGCCGAAGCCTAGGTCTTCACCACCTCAACATTCCGCTTGAGGTCGGGTGTGACGGGGCACCCATTTCAACCAGTGGACGATCCGTCACAGGAAATCGCGCAGTTGCTCGCCGAGCGGCGCGCAGCCGGGGCAGGCGGGCTCGCGAAGGTGGCGGGCATCGTCGGCCGCCGCTTCCGCTCCGGCTGTGTGATCTACCTCCGCTCGGAGGTCCGCGCGGCGCTGGTTCCCGTCGCGGCGTACCACGACGACCCCGCGGCCGCGGCGCGCTTCGCGGAGTTCATCGACGCGCCGGCGACGTGGTCCAGCCGGCGCCTGATCGCCGCGCTGGACTGCGGCGGCAGCGTGCTCGTCTCCGGCGATCCGACGCAGATCGACGACTGGCTCGGGGCGCCCCGCATGGACACGCCGGCGAGTGAGCTCAGCTCGCTGCTGGCGGTGCCGGTGCAGGAGCCCGGCGAGGGCGTCGTGGGGGCGATCGTGCTCGGCAGGGCGCCGGACCGCTTCACGCGCGCCGATCGCGAGGCGCTGGAGGCGCTCGCCGGCACGCTGGCGGGCGGGCTCGACCGCGAGCGGCTGGCGTGGGAGCTGCGCGAGCGCATCGAGGCGGAGACGCGTACCGCGCGCGAGCTGTATCTCGCCGAGCAGCGCTTCTCCGCGGCGTTCCAGGGCGCGCCTGACGCGCTCGCGCTGTTCTCGCTGGGACCCGGCGAGTCGACGCTGCTGGCCGTCAATCAGCGGCTCGCCGCGCTGCTCGGGACAACGGAGGAGGCGCTTCGGCGCCACTCCAGTCCGAGCGATTTCGTCCACCCCGACGACCGCGCCGCCGGCGAGCAGGGGCTGCGGCGGCTGCTGGCCGGCGAGACCGACGTCTGCCAGATCGAGCAGCGCGCGCTGCCGGCGTCCGATCCGCCGCTGTTGTGCGAGGTCACGCTGTCGCTCGTGCGCGACGCCTCAGGGCGGCCGCAGTACGGGATCTGCCGGATCGTGGACATCACGGCGACGCGCCGCGACGAGGCGCGGCTCGCGCGGCATGTCCGCTGCCAGGGCGCGCTCGCGGCGCTCGGGCGGCGGGCCGTCGAGGGCGCCGGCTGGGAGGCGCTCTCGGCCGCGGCCGGGCCGCAGATGACCGCGGCGCTCGGCGTCGAGTGGGCCTGCGTGTTCGCTCGCTCCGAGGACGGCGGCGCGGCGCCCGTCGAGGGGGCCGAGCCGGGCTGCGCGCTCGACGTCCCGCTCCCGCCCGAGCCGGCGCTGCTCGACGCGCGACGGCTGCCCAAGCGCTGGCTCGCGTCCGGCGTGCGCAGCGCGATCGTCGCCCCCGTCGGCCCGCCGTCGCAGCCGCGCGCCTGGGTGGCGGCGATGAGCCGCGCCGAGGAGGCGTTCGGCGACGAGGAGCTGCAGTTCGTCGAGGCGACCGCGCATCTGCTGGCGGCGGCCGAGGAGCGCCGGACGGCTGAGGCACGGGCCCGGGTCCGCGCGCTGGTGGACCCGCTGACCGGGCTGCCGAACCGCACGCTGCTCGCCGACCGCGCCGCGCACGCGACGGCGCGGGCGGCGCGCGAGGGGACGACGCTCGCGGCCGTCTGCGTCGACGTCGATCGCTTCAGCGACGTCAACGAGACGTTCGGCCACGGCACCGGGGACGAGGTGATCCGCACGCTCGCGCAGCGGCTGCAGAGCGTGCTGCGCGTGTCCGACACGCTCGCGCGGACCGGCGGCGACGAGTTCGCGATCCTGTGCGAGGGGGTCGAGGACGAGCGCGGCGCGATCGAGGCGACGCGCCGGATCATGGCGCTGTTCGACGTCCCGGTCGTGATCGGCGAGCGGACGCTGCACCTCTCCGCGAGCATCGGCGTGGCCGTCGCCGACGGCGGCTCGGGGAGCGCCGAGGGGCTGCTGCGCGACGCGGACGTCGCGATGCACCGCGCCAAGGCCCGCCACGGGACGGGCTACGAGCTGTTCGATCGCGCGATGCGGCGTCGCGTGGTGGAGCGCCTGCAGCTCGAGCAGGACCTGCGGCGCGCGCTGGAGGCCGGCGAGTTCGTGCTCCACTACCAGCCGCTCGTCTCGCTGCAGGAGCACCGGATCGTCGGCGTCGAGGCGCTCGTGCGCTGGCAGCACCCCGCGCGCGGGATGGTGTCGCCGGCCGGGTTCGTGCCGCTCGCGGAGGACACGGGGCTGATCGTGCCGCTCGGGCGCTGGGTGCTCGACGAGGCCTGCCGCCAGCTCACCCGCTGGGGCGCGGACCCGGCGCTCGCGCCGGTCTACATGTCGGTCAACCTCTCGGGCCGCCAGCTGGCGGCGCCCGGGCTGGCCGAGGAGATCGACGCGGCGCTGCGGCGGACCGGCGTCGCGCCGGAGCAGCTCGCGCTCGAGCTGACCGAGACGGTCCTGATGGAGGAGACGAGCTCGCCGGCCGTCGTCCTGCAGACGCTCCAGGCGCTCGGGGTGCGCCTGCTGCTCGACGACTTCGGGACGGGCTACTCGTCGCTGAACTACGTCAAGCGCTTCCCGCTGAACGGGATCAAGGTCGATCGCTCGTTCATCGCCGGGATCGCCGACGACGAGGGCGACCGGCACCTGCTGCGCGCGATCGTGAGCATGGCGTCGGCGCTCGGGGTGGCCGTGATCGCGGAGGGCGTGGAGACGATGGCGCAGGCCTCGTGGCTGGCGAGCATGGGCTGCGACGTGGCGCAGGGGTTCGGGCTCGCCCGCCCCGCGCCGGCGGACGCGATCGAGCCGCTGCTGCGCGACGGGCTCCCCGCCGATCGCCTGCGCTGGGACCGCTAACCGCGCAGCCAGGCGCGCAGGTCGTCGCCGTGCTCGTCCAGGCCGGGCGGGCGGAGGCGGATCGGCGGGCGTTCGCCGTCGACGCGCAGCGGCGGCCGGATCAGCGGCAGGCCGTCGTGCTCCTCGGTCGGCTCGAGCCCGAGCCGGTCGGCGAGCGCGAACGCCTCGTCGACCTCGTTGACCGTCCCGGCGGGCACGCTCGCCGCCTGCAGCGCCTCGACCCAGTGCGCTGCGGGGCGCTCGCGCAGCACGGCGTTGAGCGCGTCCGCGAACGCGTCGACGTTCGCGACGCGCGCCTCGTTGGTCGTGAAGCGCGGGTCGTCCGTGAGCGCGTCGAGCCCGACCGCCTCGCACAGGCGCACGAACAGGCGGTCGTTGGCGGCCGCGATCGCGATCGGCCGGTCGGCGGTCTCGTAGATCTCGTACGGGACGATGCTCGGGTGCCGGTTCCCGCGCCGTGACGGGCGCACGCCGGCGGACACCCAGGCGGAGCCCTGGTTGAGCAGCGTGGTCAGCGCGCTGTCCATCAGCGAGACCTCGACGTGGCGGCCGCGGCCGGTCCGCGCGCGCTCGATCAGGGCGGCCTGGATGCCGTTGGCGGCGAGCAGCCCGGTCACGAGGTCGACGACCGCGGTGCCGGCCTTCAGCGGCGGCCGGTCCGGCTCGCCGGTGACCGCCATCAGCCCGCCCATCGCCTGCAGGAGGAAGTCGTAGCCCGGCAGCCCGCGCGCCTTCGGGTCGGTGCCGAACGCCGTGACCGAGCACGAGACGAGGCCGGGGTTGTGCGCGCGGATCGTGTCGCCGTCGAGGCCCCAGGACGCCATCAGCCCGGGGCGGAAGGACTCCAGCAGCACGTCCGCGCGGGTCGCGAGCGTGCGCGCGAGCTCGCGGTCGGCGTCGCGCGTGAGGTCGAGCGCGATGGAGCGCTTGTTGCGGTTCAGGCCGAGGTAGTACGTGCTCACGCCGTCGCGCCACGGCGGTCCCCAGGCGCGCGTGTCGTCGCCGCCGTCGGGTCGCTCGACCTTGATCACGTCGGCGCCGAGGTCGCCGAGCAGCATCGATGCGAGCGGCCCGGCGAGCACGCGCGAGAAGTCGGCGACGAGCAGCCCGGAGAGCGGTCCTTCGGCGTTCGGCACGGCGCGGCACGCTAGCGTGCGCCGCGTGCGGACCCTCGTCATCTCGGACCTGCACCTCGGGAAGACGGCGGGCACCGACCTGCTGCGCCGGGCGTCGCTGCGGGAGCCGCTGATCGAGGCGCTCGAGGGCGTCGACCGGCTCGTGATCCTCGGCGACGGACTCGAGCTGCGCGAGGCCGCGCACCGCGACGCGGCGGACGTCGCCGCGCCGCTGTTCGCCGAGCTCGGGCGCGCGCTGGGGCCCTCCGGCGAGCTGCTCGTGCTCGCCGGCAACCACGATCACGGGCTCGCGGCGGGCTGGATCGAGGAGCGGCTCGCGACCGAGCCGGCCGGCTTCCTCGGGCTCGAGCAGCGCTTCGCGCCCTCAGGCCCGCTGGCGGAGCGCCTGGCCGAGTCCGCGCGCCCGGCGCGGGTGGAGATGGCGTACCCGGGCGTATGGCTGCGCGACGACGTCTACGCCCTGCACGGCCACTACGCGGACCTGCACGCGACGGTGCCGACGTTCGAGCGCATCTTCGCGGGGTTCATGGCCCGCTACGTCGTCGCGCTGCCCGGCGAGGGCGCCGCGCCGGACGACTACGAGGCGGCGCTGTCGCCGCTGTACGCGTGGATGCACGCGCTGACGCAGCGGGCCGACCACGCGCGCATCTCCGCGGGTGCCGGGGCGTCGGCGCGGACCTGGACGGCGCTGACGTCCGCCGAGCGCCACCGCCACCCGCTGCGCACGGTGTTCTTCGGCACGGGCTACGTTGGCGCGGTCGCGGCGCTGAACGCGCTCGGCGTCGGCCCGCTCGATCGCCACCTCTCCCCGGCGGCGCTCCGCCACGGCTACCTGCGCGGGATCACCGAGGTCGTGCGCCGCCTCGACATCCGCGCCGAGCACGTCATCTGGGGCCATTCCCACCGAGCGGGCCCGTTCGCGCCCGACGACACCGCCGAATGGACCGCGCCGGGAGGCGCCCGGATCTGGAACTCGGGCTCCTGGGTCTACCAACCCCACTTCCTCGGCCCTGAGCCGGGCGGGTCGCCGTACTGGCCGGGCGTCGCGATCGAAGTCGGCGATACCGGCCCACCCCGCCTACTCCGCCTCCTCGCAGACCACCCCCACGAAGCCCTCCGCCCACGCTGACTCGCTACGGTGCGAGGCCGGGCAGGAAGCACGTCGCGTGCACGACGACGCCCTCGCCGACCTCGAGCGACAGCTCGCCCGCGACGCTGTGCGGGTGCGCGACGAGCTCCACGCATCCCGGCTCGCGCACCGGAACCGAGCGCCCGTTCACGCCCAGCGACCCCGACCCCGAGACGACGGCCCAGACGGCGCCCGCCTCGTACGGGCCCGAGTACGGACCCGGCTGGTCGGGCGTCTGGGCGACCAGGAGCGCGTCGGGCGCGTCCTCGGGCCGGAGCGGCTCCATCACGTCGCGCGACAGGCCCAGCAACGACTGGATCTCGCGCTCGGTCTCCGCGTACGCGCCCTCGCCGTAGTGCAGCGAGTGCAGATGCAGCGACGTGTCCCACAGGTACCGCGCCGGCCAGCCCTCGTTGCCGTACAGGTCCCAGACCTGCAACCCCGTGTCGATCGCGACCGCCCACGGGATCTCCAGCCGCGCGACCGCCGCGCGCACCTGCTCGTCGTCGCGCGAAGGCGGGAACGCGCCCGTGTGGACGCCGATCACGCGCAGCCCCGCGGCCGCGTAGCGCGCGTGCCACTCGCGCAGGTACGGCAGCGTCCGCAGCGAGTTGACGCGGCAGAAGTCCCAGAACTCGACGAGCACGACCTTCCCGTGCTGCTGATCCATTCGCAGCGAGGCGACGTTGACCCACGGGAGCTCACGTGGGAACGGCGGCGCGGAGATGGTGGGTGCGTCAGCGCGCATGGACGGCGGCGATACTAGAAGCGAAACCTTTCCGCTGTTGACGTGTTGTTGACACTTGGCGGTCGGTCGAGCACCGTCCGCCCCTGTCCAAGAACCTGAACGTCCCCCTTCCGGAGGAGAGACTCCTTGCGCAAGACCCTCATCGCCGCCACCGCGGCGTCCCTCGCCGTCGGTGTCGCCGGCATCGCCTACGCCCAGAACCCGGCGCCCTCGATCACCGTCACCGCGAAGGTCTCGCCGACGAAGGCGGGCACGAAGTCCAAGCCGAAGGCCACCTCGGTCACGGTCGGCGTGACGAACGATCCTGCGAGCAAGACGACCGCCAAGCAGATCCAGATCTCGTTCCCGAGCACGCTCAAGCTCAGCACCAAGGGCCTGCCCCAGTGCACCAAGAGCGACGACGCTCTCGTCAACGCCGGTCCGTCGGCCTGCAAGAGCTCGATCGCCGGCAAGGGCAGCGCCAGCGCGATCCTCAACCCGACCTCCGCGACCCCCGCGCCGCTGAGCTTCAAGGTCACCCCGATCGTCGGCAAGAACGAGCTCCTGTTCTTCCTGCAGCAGAGCCCTGGCGCCGTCCAGGCCGTGCTGCACGGCAAGATCTCCGGCAAGAAGCTCACGATCGCGATCCCGGACTTCCTGCAGCAGCCGGCCCCGGGCACCTACTCGGCGCTCAACGGCCTGAACACGACGCTGAAGCTGACCAAGGGCAAGGCTTCGCTGATCAGCTCCACCGGCTGCACCTCGAAGAAGCAGAAGATCGGCGTCACGGTCTCCTTCGTCCCGAACCCGGCCCCGCCGGCCGCCTCCACGGCGACCAACTCGGCCGACGCGAAGTGCTCGTAGTCGCCTAGGCGACACCACGCCTCATGAGGGCCCCGCGTCAGCGGGGCCCTTTTCGTTCATAGACTCGCGCCGGTGATCCTCTTCGCGCACGGGATCGTCGGGCGCGCCGACCTCCCGATCCCCGAGTCGCTGTTCGCCGCCGCGGCCGCGGCCGTGCTGGTCGTCTCGTTCGCCGCGCTCGCCGCCGGCTGGTCGACCCCGAAGCTCGCGAACACACGCGAGCGCGCGCTGTTCGTCCTCCCGCGCGCCGTCGAGGTGGTCCTCGGCGCGCTCGGCGTCGCGGCCTTCGCCGTCACGGCCTACGCGGGTCTCGCGGGCACCGACCTGCAGAGCGAGAACCTCGCGCCGACCGCCGTCTACGTCGGCTTCTGGGTCGCCGTCCCGTTCGCCTCGCTGCTGTTCGGCGACGTGTTCCGCCTGCTCAGCCCGTGGCGCGCGATCGGGCGCGCCGCCGGCTGGATCGCGTCGCACGGCTCCAGCATGCCCGAGCCGCTCCCGTACCCGGAGCGGCTCGGCCGCTGGCCCGCCGCCGCCGTGATCTTCGGCTTCGCGATCTGCGAGCTGTGCTGGGCGTCGGCGACCGAGCCGGGCACGCTCGCGATCCTGATGATCCTCTACCTGATCGCGATGCTGATCGGGATGAGCATCTACGGCGTCGAGCCGTGGGTGCGCAACGCCGACGGCTTCGGCGTGCTCTGGGGTCTGATCGCCACGCTCGCGCCGATCGGCCGGCGCGACGACGGCCGGCTCGTCCTGCGCCCGCCCGGCACCGGCGCCGCGAAGCTGACGCTCGGCGCCGGCGTCGTCGGCCTGCTGCTCGTCTCGATCGGCTCGACCGCGTTCGACGGCGCGAAGGAGGGCGCGCTGTTCAACAACCTCGCGATCGACTTCCAGAACTTCTTCCACTCGCTCGGGCTGCCGCTGTCGACCGCGCTCGAGCTCGGCTTCGTCGCCGGCCTCGCGATCGCGATCGGGCTGGTCAGCGTCGTGTGGATGCTCGGCATGGCCGGGATGCCGACGGTGCCGAAGGCGCCCGACCGCACCACGCTCGCCCGCACGTTCGCGCACACGCTGATCCCGATCGCCTCCGGCTACCTCGTCGCGCACTACTTCTCGCTGCTCGCCTACAACGGGCAGGACCTGTGGCGCCTGGCCAACGACCCGCTCGGCCATGGCAGCGACCTGTTCGGCGGCGGCAACGCCACGATCGACTACGGGATCATCACGGCGACCGGCATCTGGTACGTCCAGGTCGGCGCGCTCGTGGCCGGCCACGTGTGGGCGCTCGTGCTCGCGCACGACCGCGCGCTGGAGCTGTACGGGTCCGCCAAGGCCGCGACGCGCTCGCAGATCGTCATGCTTGTGCTGATGGTCGTCTTCACCTGCCTCGGCCTGTTCCTGCTCTCGGCCGCCCTGCAGACATGATCGAGTTCGCCCACGCCGGGCACTGGCTGCCCCAACTGCTCTACCTCGCGCCGGTCGTGGTCATGCTCGGCGCGGTCGGCCTGGGCAAGCTGCGCGAGCGCAAGAACAAGCCGTAGTCCGCATCGAGACGCCCAATCAGGTGTTGGAGTCGGGCGAACGGGAAAACCTCCCCCCGCGACCATGAGCGGCCACGAGCTCAAGACCCTCCTCGACGACGTGCCCGACACGTTCGAGATCGTGCTCCGGCACGAGACCTGCGGCCCGCTGGAGCGCGAGGCATGGCTCGACGCCGGCGAGGAGGCGCGCTCCGCGTTCGCGGTGTGGTGCGCGCAGCCCGGCCGCGGCGCCTACGCTGTCTACCGCGCCGCCCAGGACCGCGCGGACGCGGCCCAGGACGCGCTCGCTCACACCCACACGTCGCGAGGCCGCGTCTCCTAGTCGCCGGCCCGGGCGGCGGCTGGGCTCACACCCACACGTCGCGAGGCCGCGTCTCCTAGTCGCCGGCCCGGGCGGCGGCTGGGCTCACACCCACACGTCGCGAGGCCGCGTCTCCTAGTCGCCGGCCCGGGCGGCGGCTGGGCTCACACCCACACGTCGCGCAGCAGCGTCTCGTAGCCGCCGTCTTCGGACGCCGCCTCGGCGCGCGCCTCGCGGCCCTCCTCCGAGCGCTGCGTGAAGACCAGCCGGCCCGGCCCGACGTGCTTGCGCCAGGCGCGCGCGAAGGCCTCCGCGCGCTCCTTGTTGCGCGCGAGGTCGGCCGGCACGGGATGCAGCCGCTCCTCGAACGGCGGCTTGCGCGTGAGCACGCGCCCGAGCAGCGCGGCCGACCCCACCGACGGGTCCGCGAGCGGCCGCCCGACGAGGTAGCGCGGCGCGTCCGAGACGCCCATCAGCTCGTCCAGCGCGCCCGCGAAGCGGCGCGCCTCCTCGGCCGTGGCGGCCGTCAGCTCGCAGCGCAGGAAGCCTGACGCGCGCGGCTCGATCGAGAGCGACGCGGCCGCCTCGCCGGACAGCTCGCCGAGGTCGCGGTAGGCGTCCGCGACGGCGCGCGCGGCGGCGTCGAGCGGGAGCACGAGCGGGATCCGCTTCTTGGTCCGGCCGAGCCGGTACGCGGCCCAGCCCAGCCCCACCGGCGCGAGCGCGACGCCGGCCAGCAGCGCGGGCGCGGCCACCACGCCCGCCGCGCCGAAGACGACCGCGCCGCCGAGGCCGACCCCGAGCGGGACGCGCTGCGACAGCGGCAGCGACGGCGAGGAGACCTGCGCCGGCGCGGCGTCCGCACCGTGATCCGCGCGACGCACCAGCAGGCTGGGCATCTCCACCCCGCGGTAGGGCGTGCCGACCTGCCAGCGCGAGCGCGCGCCGTCGCGGTCGGCCGAGCGCGCCAGCTGCTCGCGGTTGAGCGGCCCGAAGCGCTCCGCCGGCGGCGGCGCGAACGGACCGAGCTCCGGGCTCACGTGCGACGGCCCGGCCTCGACCTCGCCGTCCTCGGCGGGCGCGAACAGGTGCATGTGCTTGCGCACGAAGCGCTCGTAGTCGGCGCTCCCGCGCACCAGGTCGGGCGCCACGCAGACCACGTCCCAGTTGGAGGCGACCTTCTCGGCGTCGTTCGGGTCCAGCCGCAGCGAGCGCCCGCGCATCTGCTGCACCGACACGCCGGTGGTCGCGATCGACATGTCCACCAGCACGTTCAGCGGCGGGCAGTCCCAGCCCTCGCCGAGCAGCGACCGGGTGCCGACCAGGACCGTCGTGATGCCCTCGACGAGCAGCCGCGTCGCGAGCTCGACCCACGCGCGCGTGACCCACTCGGCGCCGGAGGAGCGCAGCGAGACCAGCAGCCCGTCGGGCTCCGCCTCCCACTCCGGCAGCGCGAAGCGCTCCTCCGCCTCGGCGCGCAGCGCCTCGAGCAGGAAGTCGGCGTCGGCGGGCGCGCAGCGCAGGCCGCGGCCGGAGACGAGCAGCGGCCGCATCGCCGCCGTGCGGGCGTCGTTGGCGATCGCCATCAGAGCGTGGCGCGCCGAGCCCGCGGCCGGGTCGAGCACGCCGGTCAGCGCGTCGTCGGGCCGCTGCGCGGCCAGCTCGGCGTCGCACAGCACGAGCGCGCGCAGCGCCTCGGCGCGCGTGTCGGACTCGGCCGCGAGCACCTCGACGAGGCCGAGCGCCTTCGCCTGCGAGCTGGTCAGCAGCCGGTCGACCTCCGACGTCCCGCGGCGGATGCCCTGGCGCGTGAGCTGGAAGCCGAGCTCGCGCAGCGCGGCGGCGATCGCGTCGTAGCGCGCGCCCGCGGCGCGCGCGCTGCTCCCCGCCAGGCAGCGCAGCGCGTAGTCCTCGAGCAGGACGAGCCAGTCCTCGAGGTCCGGCGTGCGCCGGTAGGCCTCGCCGCGCGGCGCGCCGGACGGGAGCTCGAGCCCCGCGCTCGCGAGGAAGCGCACGCCGGCGCGGGCGAGCGCCGGGCTGCGCCGCTGGAACGCCTCCCACGGCACCTCGGCGTCGTCGTCGGGCGAGCGGCGGCGGTCGCGCAGGC
Source organism: uncultured Solirubrobacteraceae bacterium (assembly GCA_963736505.1). Lineage (GTDB taxonomy): Bacteria > Actinomycetota > Thermoleophilia > Solirubrobacterales > Solirubrobacteraceae > Solirubrobacter. The sequence goes on along the minus strand of CAVTOZ010000005.1, from coordinate 76,217 downwards.
GCGAGATCACCCAGGCCGGGAACGAGATCTCGCTCTCGGCGTCCTCGTGCAGCGCCGCGATCAGCTCCCGGAAGCGCTCGTCGTGCTCGGCCAGCCACGCGCGCTCGCTCGCCAGCGGCTCGGTCAGCCACGCCAGCTCCTGGTACGGCGCCAGGTGCCCGTCGCGCACGACCGCGGGCGTCGGCACCGTGAAGTCGACCGGGCCGAGCAGCGCGTCGTAGAGCTCGCGGTCGTCATCGGACAGGCTGACCGGCGGCGTCGCCGTCAGCCCGATCACGTGCACGCCGCCGCCCAGCTCCTCGAGCACGGCGCGCACGACGTAGCCCCACAGCGAGGCGAGATGGTGGCACTCGTCCAGCAGGACGACGCCGACGCCGAGGCTCGCGAGCGTGCTCACGCGCCGGCGCGCGGTCTCCGACAGCAGCTCGCGCAGCTCGACGCCGGCGTGCTCGCCGCGCGCGACCTCGCGCTTGAGCGCGGCCGAGATGCGCGCCAGCTCGCGCGCGCGGCGGTCCGCGGCGGCGCCCTCGTAGGCCTCGCCCTCGCGCAGCGCCTCCTCCGGCGTCATGCCGGTCGCGGCGGCGCGCTGACCGGCCCAGCGCGTCATCGCGAGCCGGCCGAGCAGGATCTCGGGGTCCTCGAGCTGGCACAGCGCCTGGTAGGAGAGGCAGGCGATCGGCTTGTTGACCTCGGCGCCGGCGATGTCGGCCGCGTCGCGCCGCGTCTTGGTGAACTGCATCACCGCGCGCGGCCACTGCTGCTGGATCGCCTGGTTGGGCGCGAGCACGAGCGCGCGCTTGCCGACGCGGCGGATCAGCTCGACGCCGAGCAGCGTCTTGCCCGAGCCCGGCGGCGCGACGATGTGCGTGCTCGTGTTGCCGGACTTGCGGTCGCGCTCGAACGCGGCCAGCGCGGCGCGCTGGTAGCGGCGCCACTCGCCCGAGAACTTCAGCTCGTCGAAACGCCCGCTCAAGAGTGGCCAGCGAGCTTCGCGATGTCGTGCGCGAGCCCGTCGGTCGTGAGGTGGTCGAACGGGAAGCCGATCCGCTGCACGCCCGCCTTGTCGGCCAGCACGATCTCGGCGGAGTGCTCGAGCCCCTTGGTCTGCGGCTGGATCGCGAAGCCCGTCCAGACGGGCCGCAGCTCGGACTCGCTGCCCAGCAGCAGCCGCATCCGCCCGGTCATGCTCTGCTGGAGCATGAAGGTCTTGGCCAGCTTGGGCGTGTCGGTCTTGGGATCGACCGTGACGGCGACGACGTTGACGTCGGCGTGCGTGTCGTCGAGCGCCTGGCGGATCGTCTGCACCTGCGCCGGGCAGGTGTCGCGGCAGGTCGTGTAGACGAACGCGAACACGGTCGGCTTCCCTCGCAGCGAGGCGCTGGTGACCAGCTTGCCGTCCTGATCGCGCAGCGCGAAGTCGGGCACCGGCTGGCCGGCGGGCCGGATCGCGCCGGCCCAGCCGTCGGCGAGCGCCGTCTCGCCGTCTCCGCCGCGGGACGACAGCGAGGCGCCGATCACCGCGGCGACCGCGCAGACGGTCAATGCGGTGATCGCGAGTCGCAGGCGCGGGTGCACGCGCCCAATCCTAGGCCTCCGTCAACCCGCGCCGGATCGCGTAGCGGACCAGCTCGACGCGGTCGCGCATGCCGAGCTTGCGCAGCAGGTTCGCGCGGTGCGACTCGACGGTCTTCTCCGCGAGATGCAGCGTCTCGGCGATCTGCTTGTTGGTGTGCGCCTCGGCGATCAGCTTCAGCACCTCCTGCTCGCGCGGGGAGAGCGGCTCCTCGGGGCCGGAGGAGTCGTCGCGCATCCACTCGCGCACGACGGTCCGCTCGACCGCGTTGGTGAGGAACGTCTCGCCGCGGTGCACGGCGCGGATCGCGTTCAGCAGGGCCTGGTCGACCTCGCGCTTGAGCACGTAGCCGGACGCGCCGGCCTTGAGCGCGTCGAACACGTAGCGCTCGTCGTCGTGCATCGACAGCGCGAGCACCTGCGTGTTGGGCAGGTGGGCGCGGATCTGCCGCGCGGCCTGCAGGCCGGTCATGCGCGGCATGGAGACATCCATGACGCACAGGTCCGGGCGGCTCGCGAGCGCCTGCTCGAAGGCCTCGACGCCGTCGCCGGCCTCGGCCACGACCTCCATGTCGGGCTGGCGGTCGATCAGCAGCTTCATGCCACCGCGCACGATGCCGTGGTCGTCGGCGATCAAGATCCTCATGTAGCTCCCATGGTGAGTTCGATTGTGGTCCCCTCTCCAGGGGCGCTGAAGACGTTCAGGCGGCCGCCGACCAGCAGCGCGCGCTCGCGCATGCCGGAGACGCCGAGGCGGTTGCGGGCGCCGCCGTTGGTGGAGGTCTTGAAACCGCAGCCGTCGTCGCGGACGCGCAGGACGGTGCGGCCGATGCTCGACAGCTCGACCCGCACGGTGCTCGCGCCGGAGTGCTGCACGACGTTCGAGAGGCTCTCCTGCGTGACGCGGTAGAGCACGAGCTGCTCCTCGTCGGAGAGCTCGGGCGGCGCGCCGTGGCGGTGGAAGGTCGAGCGGATGCCGGTGCGCTCGCCGAAGTCGGCGACCTGGCTCGCGAGCGCCGGCACCAGGCCGTGGTCGTCGAGCGCGGTCGGGCGCAGCGTGCGAGCGAGCATCAGCAGCTCCTCCATCGCCTGCGTCGCGAGCGTCTGGATCTCCCTCAGCTCCGAGCGCAGCCCGGGCGGGACGTCGAGCGCGGCGGCCTGGAGGCGCAGCAGGATCGCGGTGAGCGCCTGGTTGACCTCGTCGTGGAGGTCCTGCGCGATCCGCGCGCGCTCCTCCTCCTGGGCGCGGATGACGGCGCGGCCGGCGTCGCGGCGCTCCTCCTCGAGGCGGCTCATCATGCGGTTGAAGTCGGCGGTCAGCCGCTCGACCTCCTGCGCGGCGCCCGCGGGGGCGGCGGCGCGCTGGCCGGGGCGGCTGAGGTCGACGCGCTCCATCGTGTGCAGGAGGCGCTCGAGCGGGCGCAGGCGGCGGCGCAGCAGCAGCGAGTTGACCAGCACGGCGCTCGCCACGGCGAGGCCGAGCAGCAGCATCCGCTGGAGCGAGAACACGTCCTCGAAGCGCCCGCGCGCGATCACCGCGGCGACGATTCCCGTGCATGCGACGAGCGCGGTGTTGACCGCGAGGACCTGCGTGAGGAGGGTGCGGGTGCGCATCCGCAACGTTCATCGGCATAACTGGACGCTTGATTGACCCCGGGTAGGACCCCATCCCCCCGGAGCTATACTTCGTGAAGTATTGAATCCTGATCCGCTTTCCTAAGGACACCGATCGCATGAGCCCGTCCGGGGCGGAGGTCATCCGCCGAATCAGAAGCCAGATCGACGAGGTCGACCCGTCGGAAGTCAAGGCCATGAACGGCAACGCCGTGCTGCTCGACGTCCGCGAGAGCGACGAATGGGACGCCGGTCACCTCCCGGGCGCCAAGCACATCCCGCGCGGCTATCTGGAGTCGCGTGTCGAGGGCGTGATCGGCTCCGATCGCGACCAGCGCGTCGTCATCTACTGCGCGTCGGGTCAGCGCTCCGCGCTCGCGGCGAACACGCTCAAGGAGCTGCTGGGCTACGAGAACGTGGCCTCGATGAACGGCGGCATCACGCTGTGGAAGGACCGCGGCTACGACGTCGAGGTCCCCGTGTCGCTGAGCAAGGAGCAGCGCGAGCGCTACTCGCGCCACCTGCTCGTGCCGGAGATCGGCCTCGAGGGCCAGACGAAGCTGCTCAACGCGAAGGTGCTGCTGCTCGGCGCCGGCGGGCTCGGCTCGCCGACCGCGCTGTACCTGGCGGCGGCCGGCGTCGGGACGCTCGGCATCGTCGACGACGACGAGGTCGACCTGTCCAACCTGCAGCGCCAGGTGATCCATACGACCGACCGGATCGGCACGCCGAAGGTCGACTCGGCCGAGGTCGCGATCAAGGGCATCAACCCCGACGTCAACGTCGTCAAGTACCAGACGCGCCTCGACGCCTCCAACATCATGGAGATCATCGAGGGCTACGACGTGATCGTCGACGGCGTCGACAACTTCCCGACGCGCTATCTGCTCAACGACGCGACGGTGCGGCTCGACATCCCCGTGGTGTCGGCCTCGATCCTCGGGTTCGACGGGCAGCTGTCGGTCTTCAAGCCGCACGACGGCCCGTGCTACCGCTGCCTGTACCCCGTGCCGCCGCCCGCCGAGCTCGCGCCCTCCTGCGGCGCCAACGGCGTGCTCGGCGTGCTGCCGGGGACGATGGGCCTGCTGCAGGCGACCGAGGTCGTCAAGCTCGTGATCGGCGCGGGCGAGCCGCTGGTCGGCCGGCTGCTGCTCTACGAGGCGCTCGGCGCGACATTCACCGAGCTGAAGGTGCGGCGCGACCCCGAGTGCCCGATCTGCTCGAAGGACCCGTCGGAGATCTCCGACGCCGAGATGGGCGTGTTCCCCGATTACGAGGCGTTCTGCGCCGCGGCGGGCTAGGGTCTGCTCCCGAACATGGCGACGATCAAGATCCCACCCGTGCTGCGTCCGTCCGTCGGCGGCGAGAAGCAGGTGCAGGCCGGCGGCGGTGACGTCGGCGCGGTCCTGCGCGCGCTCGCCGAGCAGCATCCCGCGACGGAGGCCCAGTTGTTCGGGGCCGACGGATCGCTCAACCGGTACGTGAACGTGTACCTCAACGACGAGGACGTTCGCGTGCTGAACGGCCTCGACACGTCCGTGTCGGAGTCCGACACGCTCGTGATCCTGCCGGCCATGGCCGGCGGCAGCGCATAGACCCGCGCAGACCGGGTACCTTCGCGGCCGTGGCGACCACACCTTCGCTGCGGCCGCTCGGCGTGGGCGAGATCCTCGACGCGGGGATCAAGATCTACCTGCGCCACTGGAAGCCGCTCATGATCTGCGTGGTCGGGATCGTGCTACCGGTGCAGATCCTGTCCGTGCTCGTGATCGCGTCGATCGACTCGAGCTCGCTCGAATACAGCTTCAGCGGCGGGACGACGTCGTCGGGCGCGGACCCGAGCGCGTCCGAGACGGCCGCGTTCCTCGTGGTCACGCTGATCTCCGGGCTGAGCACGCTGCTGGCGACGGCCGCGTGCTTCAAGGCGGTCTCCGACGCGTGGCTCGGGGCCACGCCGCAGGCGGGCCGGTCGCTGCGCTTCGGGCTGCGGCGGCTGCCGATGCTGGTGTGGCTGACGTTCGTGGGCGGGCTCGGCCTCGGGCTCGCGCTGATCGCGCTGGTCATCCCCTGCATCTGGCTGTTCGTCGCGTGGTCGCTCGCCGTGCCGGTGATGCTGTTCGAGCGCGTCGGCGCGTTCAAGTCGCTCGGGCGCTCGTTCCGGCTGGTGCGCCACCGCTGGTGGCCGATCTGCGGGGCGCTGCTGGTCGGCTACCTGCTGGCCGGCATCGTCGGCGGGCTCGTGCAGCTGATCCCGTCGGGGATCGCGGGCGCGGTCACGAACGACAGCGACGCCGCGCGCGCCGTCGCGATCGTCATCGGCGGCACGATCAGCAAGATGATCTCGACGCCCTTCACGGCCGCCGTGATCACGCTGCTCTACTTCGACCAGCGCGTGCGCAAGGAGGGGTTCGACCTGCAACTGCTGGCCGAGGGCCTCGGCGCCGCGCGCGATCCCGACGCGCCGCTGCCCGCGCCGCTCGTCGGCCCGGACTACACGCCCGAGCAGCGCGCCGCGGCGCCGTACTGGCCGCCGCCGCCCGGTTGGGTCCCACCCGACACGGTGCCCGCCCCCGAGCCGGACCGCCAGTGGTGGAAGGACCCGCTCGCGCCGGAGGGCGAGGGGACCTACGGCGGCGGCTATGCGGGCCCGCAGGCGGCCGACCCGCCGCCGGCGGCCGGCGAGCCCGCGAAGGAGGACAAGCGCAAGCCCGATCCCGGCCGGGCCGACTGGCTGCCGCCCGAGGCGCCGAGGGGGCCCGGGGGGCTGTGAGACGGGCGCGGGCGGCGGGCCGGGCGCTCGCCGCGTGCGCGGTGCTGGCCGCCTGCGCGCCCGCCGCGGCGCGCGCCGACGCGGTCAGCGGCGCGCAGCTGCGCTCGCTCGCCCAGCGCGCCGCCGCCGATCCGGCGGCGCTGGCGCAGCTGCGCCGGGTCGACCGCGTCGACGGCCGGCGCGTCGACGTCGCCGGCGCGCTGCGCGGCGCGCGCGGGGCGGCGCTGCGGGCGCGGCTGCGGGTCCTAGGCGAGCCGCCGGCGGCGGCGCGGCCGCAGGGCGACCCGCGCGCGCAGGCCCGCGACATCCTCTCGCAGTCGCGCTTCACCGGCACGCGCGTGCCCGGGCCGTTCCGCGGCCTGATCGACTGGCTCGGCGACCGCGTGCGCTCGCTGCTGGACCGGCTCGACATCTGGCTCCCGGGCGGCCGCAAGGTCCTCTGGCTGTCGCTCGCCGCGCTGGTGGGGCTGATCGCGGTCGTCGTCGCCCGGCGCACGCTCACGCGTCGCGTGCGCGCGGCCACGGTCGCGGCGGCCGCCGCCGCGCCGCCGCGCGACAGCGCCCGCGAGCTCGAGCGCCGGGCGGACGCGGCCGAGGCGGGCGGCGACCTCGCGCTCGCCCTGCGGCTGCGCTTCCGCGCCGGCCTGCTGCGGCTCGACGCCGGCGGAGCGATCGAGTTCCGCCCCTCGATCTCGACCTACGAGGTCCGGCGCACGCTGCGCTCGAGCGACTTCGACGCGCTCGCGAGCGACTTCGACGACGTCGTCTACGGCGGCCGCCCCGCCGCCGCGGACGACCTCGAGGCGTCGCGCCGGCGCTGGCCGGCGGTCGTGTCCGAGGCGCGCGACAAGGCGGCCGCGTGACCGCTCGCCTGCCCGCCGACCCGCGCGTCCGCGCGGCGCTCGCGATCGGGGCGGCGCTGCTCGTCTTCGCCGTGCTGCTCGCGGGGATCGCGCGGCTCGCGCCCGCGCCGCACGGGCCGGTGTCGTCGTCGTTCGCCACCTCGCCGAGCGGGCTCGCCGCATACGCCGCGCTGCTCGATCGCGAGGGGCGGCCGGTGCGGCGCGCGATCACGCCGATCGCCGAGCGCGCGCCGGCGCGCGGCGAGACGCTCGTCGTGCTCGATCCCGACGTCGTCGAGCCGGAGGAGTCGCGCGCGATCGGGCGCTGGGTGCGCTCCGGCGGCCGGCTCGTCGCCGGCGGCCGCCGCGACGCGTCGTGGCTCGACGACGTGATCGGCCGCGCACCGACGTTCCAGGACGGCGCGCCGCGGCGCGCCACCCCGCTCGCTCCCGTGCCGGAGACCGCCGGCGTGAACCTGGTCAGGCCCGCCGACGGGGGCGGCTGGCGCTCCGCCGGCCGCGCGCTGCCGATCTTCGGCCCGGCCGCGAATCCGCTCGCCGTCGTCGCCCGCAGCGGGCGCGGCACGGTGGTGCTGCTCGCCGACGCGTCGCCGATCCAGAACCGGCTGCTCGGCCGCGACGACGGCGCCGCGCTCGGCCTCGCGATCGCCGGCGACCGCCCGGTCGCGTTCCTCGAGACGGTGCACGGCTACGGCGTCGCGCGCGGCCTCTCCGCACTGCCGACGCGCGTCAAGTGGACGCTGGGCGGCCTGCTGATCGCGGGTCTGCTCGCGCTCTGGACCGCGGGCCGCCGGCTCGGGCCCGCCGAGGCCGACGAGCGCCCGCCGGCGCCCGCCCGGATCGAATACGTGGACGCACTCGCCGCCGCGCTCGCGCGCACGCGCCGCAAGACCGAGGAGGAACGCACGTGAAGGAGCTGCACGATCGCATCGCGGCGGAGGTGGGCAAGGTCGTCGTCGGCCAGCGGCAGTCGCTCGAGGACCTGATGGCCGCGCTCGCGCTCGGCGGGCACGCGCTGCTGGAGGGCGTGCCCGGCGTCGCGAAGACGCTGCTCGCGAGCGCCACCGCGCGCGCCCTCGGCATCGACTTCCGGCGCCTGCAGTTCACGCCGGACATGCTGCCCTCCGACGTCACCGGCACGATGACGCTGCGCGCCGGCGAGCTCGTGTTCCGCCCCGGCCCCGTGTTCGCCAACGTCGTGCTCGCCGACGAGATCAACCGCACGCCGCCGAAGACGCAGGCCGCGCTGCTGGAGGCGATGCAGGAGGGCCAGGTCACGATCGACGGCGAATCGCACCCGCTGCCCGACCCGTTCCTCGTGCTCGCGACGCAGAACCCGGTCGAGTACGAGGGCACGTACCCGCTGCCCGAGGCACAGCGCGACCGCTTCCTCGTGCACGTCGCGATCGGCTATCCGGACGCGAGCGACGAGCGCGCGATGCTGCGGCTCGCGCGCCGCGGCCTGACGCCGATCGCACTCGAGCAGGTGCGCGCCGTCGCGAGCGCCGAGGACCTGCGCGCCGCCCGCGCGGAGGTCGACGCGACCGAGGTCTCCGACGAGGTCGTCGGCTACATCGTCGCGCTCACCCGCCGCACCCGCGAGCTCCCGAGCGTCTCGCTCGGCGCGAGCCCGCGCGCCGCCGTCCACCTGCTCGGCGCCGCCAAGGCGGCCGCGCGGCTGGCCGGGCGCGGCTACGTCACGCCCGACGACGTCGTGCGGATGGCGCCGCCGGTGCTGCGCCACCGGCTCGTCCTCACGCCCGAGGCCGAGCTGGAGCGGGCGACGCCCGACGCCGCGATCCGGGCCGCCCTCGAGGACGTCCCCGTGCCCCGATGACGGCGACCGCTCGCAGCTGCCTCGGCCTGCGGCCTCATCACCGCTTCGCTCGGCGCTCGGGTCGCTGGGAGCGATCGCCCAGGGGGCGATCCTCCCGGACGGGATGACGCGATGACGCCCGCGCCGCGTGCCGTCGTCGCGCTCGCGGTCATCGCACTGGCCGCGCTGATCGCACCGCTCGGGCTCGTCGCGCTGGCCGCGGTGGCGCTTGTCGCCGCGACCGTCGTCGACGCGTTCTCGGCGCGGCGTGCGCCGGCCGTCGGCCGCGACGCGCCGGAGGTGCTCTCGCGCGGCGTCCCCGCGCCGCTGCGCGCGTCCGCCGAGGCGCCCGCCGGCGGGAGCGTGCGGGTGCGCCAGGCCGCGCCGCCCGGGATCGAGGTCGAGCCGAAGGAGGCGCCGGACGCGCTCGCGGCGACGATCGTCGCGCGCCGGCGCGGGCGGCACACGCTGCCGCCGCTGGCGGCGCGCACGTCCGGCCCGCTGAACCTCGCGCGCTGGGACCACGCGCCCGGCGAGGCGGCCGAGATCCGCGTGTTCCCCGACCTCCACACCGCGCGCCGGCTGGCGCTGACCGTCGCCCGCGGACGCTTCCGCGAGCAAGGCGCCACCCCGTCCGGCCCGCTCGGCCTCGGCACCGAGTTCGAGCTGATCCGCGACTACCAGCCCGACGACGACATCCGCCAGGTCAACTGGCGCGCGACCGCCCGGCTCGGGCGCCCGATGAGCAACCAGTACCGGCTCGAGCAGGACCGCGACCTGATCGTGCTCGTGGACGCCGGGCGGCTCTCCGCCGCCCGTCTGGGCGCGGCCGGCACGGTCCTGGACACCTCGCTCGACGCGGCCGTCGCCGTCGCGCTGGTCGCCGACCAGCTCGGCGACCGCTGCGGCGCCGTCGCGTTCGACCGCGAGATCCGCGCCGCGCTGCCGCCGCGGCGCGCGGGCGGCGCCGCCGTCGTCCGCACGCTGTTCGATCTCGAGCCGAGCCCCGTCGACAGCGACTACGAGCTCGCCTTCCGCCGCGCCCAGACGTCCAAGCGCGCGCTCGTGATCGTGCTCTGCGACCTGATCGAGGAGGCCGCCGCGCGCCCGCTCGCCGACGCCGTTCCCGTGCTCGCGCGCCGCCACGCCGTGCTGGTCGCGGCGCCGCGGGACCCGGCGCTGGAGCGGCTCGCCGCCGGCGCCGACGAGCGCGCGACGATCGCCCAGGACGTGCTGCAGGCGCGGGCCAAGGCCGTCGCCCGCGTCCGCGCGTCCGGCGCGCGCGTGCTGGAGGCCGAGCCCGACAAGCTCGCGGCCGCCTGCGTCGCGGCCTATTTGCGCGCGAAGGCGAGGGCGGCGCTGTGATCGCGCCCGCGGAACGCCACCAGGCCCCAGAACAGCGCGAACAGCGCCACGCCGATCGACGCCTGCAGCGCGACGGGCAGCGACGGCCCGGTCAGGAACCCCTCGCACAGCCCGCACACGACGAGCCACGGCACCGTGCCGACCGCGATCTCGACGGCCGGGCGGGCCTCGATCCGCAGCGCGCTGCCGCGGCTGCGCGACCCCGGCCGGATCAGCGCCCAGCCCATCCGAAGCCCCGCGATCCCGCCGACCACGATGCAGGAGATCTCCAGCGGCCCGTGCGAGGACACGAGCCGCAGGAACGCGAGTCCGTGCCCCGCGCCGATCGCGATCCCCGCCAACGTCCCGAGGATCAGCCCGTTGTAGAAGAGCGACAGCACGGTCACCGCGCCGAACGCGATCCCGCCCGCGAACGCGAGCAGCGCCACGCCGATGTTGTTGAACATGACCGAGGCGGAGAACGCCGTCGCCGTCGCGGCGTCGTAGTCGCGGCCCTGCGGCGGCGGGTCGGCCGCGGCCTGGAACTGGCCCGGGACGATGCCGGCCGCGACGCCGGGGTCGGCCGCGCCCCACGCGGCGCCGCCGATCGCGGGTACGAGCAGCACCGCCCAGGCGGCGAGGATCAGGAGCGGGCGCTCGCGCAGCCGGCGCCAGTAGCCGCGCGAGGCGAAGCTCCACAGCGAGGCGCGCCGGCCCGAGCGCGCGTAGACCGTCGCGCGTGCCCGCAGGACGAGCGACTCCAGCCGCGCCGTGAGCGGATCGCCGGGGAAGCGGCGCCGCGCGAACGCCAGATCGGCCGCTGTCGAGCGGTACAGCGCACCGAGCTCGCGCACGCCGTCGCCGCCGAGGCGCTCGGGCCGGTCGCCCGCCTTCTTGAGCGCCGCGTCAAGCGCCTTCCAGCCACTTCCGCGCTCGGTCTCGAAACGATCTAGGTTCACTCATCGTGGAGTATGAGGACCGCCGCACGATCGCCACGCCGGAAGGCGTCGATCTCGAGATCCCGCTCGCGGGCCTCGGGTCGCGCTTCATCGGCCTGCTGCTGGACACCATGATCCAGGGCGCGGTGATCACGGTCGCGATCATCGCCGCGGTGGTCGCCGGCAGCCAGGTCGCCGCGATCGTGATCGGCTCCGCCGCGGTGCTGCTGGTGATCGGCTACGACGTCATCTTCGAGGTCCGCGGCGGCGGCCGGACGCCCGGCAAGCGTGCCGCGGGAGTGCGCGTCGTGATGGACGGCGGGCAGCCCGTCGGGCTGCGCGCGAGCCTGATCCGCAACATCATCCGGCTGTTCGAGGGATTCGCGACGTCCTACGTGCCCGCGACGGTCTCGATCCTCGTCACGCGCGACAACCAGCGGCTGGGCGACCTCGCGGCCGGAACGCTCGTGATCCGCGACCGCCGCGTCGTCCCACCCGATCCGCACATCCCGAGCGCGTCGAGCGACACGTCGCTGGACGCCACCGGGATCGGCGACGACGAGCTCTCCGTCGTGCGCTCGTTCCTCGCCCGCCGCGAGCAGCTCGCGCCGCATGCGCGCCGCACGCTCGCGGCCGAGCTCGCCGGCAGGCTGCGCCCGCGCGTCGCCGGCGCGCGCGCCGGGCTCGCCGACGAGGCGTTCCTGGAGCAGGTCGCCGCAGCGAAGTCCAGACGTTGAGTGCCAGCGAAAGGAGACCCACCCGTGTCCCAGCCCAGCTATGAGTCCGCGCCGCCGCCGCCGTCCGATTCGTACTCGTCGGGTCCGAGCGGTCCGCGCGCGTCGTTCTGGCAGCGCTTCGGCGCCCTGATCGTCGACGCGCTCGTGCTGCTGATCCCGAACATCATCATCTACCTGCTGCTGAAGGACTCGCCCGCGGCGCGTCAGGGGCTCTCGGCGCTGCTCTCGATCGCCTACGGCACGTGGCTCGAGGGCGGGGCGACCGGGCAGACCGTCGGCAAGCGGGCGCTCGGGATCCGCGTCTACGACTTCAAGCAGGGCGGCTCGATCGGGCACAGCCGCGCCTTCATCCGGCAGGTGATGAAGATCGTCTCGGCGATCCCGCTCTTCCTCGGCTACTTCTGGATGCTGTGGGACAAGGAGAAGCAGTGCTGGCAGGACAAGGTCGCCAACGACGTCGTGGTGCCGGTCTCCGACTACTCGTAACGCCGCGTCGGGCTGGACCGGATGTCGCTGGTTCGTTCGAAGAATTGACAAACCGGTCTGCATCCGGTCCAATGCGGCCCGTCCATGCCGCAGGGTCGCGCAGGCTCACTCGAATCCCTCCGACGGCTCAATCGCCTCCGCGTGATCCACGCGCTGCGCGACGAGGGCCAGATTTCTCGCGCCGATATCGCGCGCCGTACGGGGCTGTCCCGGTCGACGGTCTCGAGCCTCGTCGCGGACCTGCAGGCCGACGGCCTCGTCGTCGAGCGGCCTGAGCCCGGATCCGCGTTCGGCGCCCAGGGCGGGCGGCCTCCCATCCTGCTCTCCTTCGACGCCTCGGCGGGCGCCGCGGTGGGCATCGACTTCGGCCATTCGCACCTGCGCGTGGCGGTCTCCGACCTCGCCAGCACGATCCTGTCCGAGCGCAAGCAGCCGCTCGACACCGACCACGACGCCCAGGAGGGGCTCGAGCTGGCCGCCGAGATGGTCTCCGAGGCGCTCGCCGACGCAGGTGTGCCACGCACCGCGGTGATCGGGGCGGGCATGGGACTCCCTGGCCCGATCGAGCAGCTCGAGGGCACCGTCGGGTCGAGCGCGATCCTGCCCGGCTGGATCGGGATGACGGCCGCGACCGAGATGCGCCGCCGCCTCGACATCCCCGTGATGGTGGACAACGACGCCAATCTCGGCGCCCTCGCGGAGGCCGCGTTCGGCGCCGGCCGCGACGCCGGCGACCTGATCTACCTGAAGGTCTCATCCGGCATCGGCGCGGGGCTGATCCTCAACGGCCGCCTGTACCGGGGCAGCGCCGGGCTCGCCGGCGAGCTCGGCCACGTGCTCGTGGATCCGGACGGCATCGTGTGCCGCTGCGGCAACCGCGGCTGCCTGGAGACGGTCGCCGCGACCGGCGCGCTGGTCGACCTCCTGCGCCGCTCGCACGGCGAGGACCTGACCGTGGAGGCGATGCTGGACGCCGCCCGCAACGGCGATCTCGGCTGCCGGCGCGTGATCCACGACGCCGGCCGCGCCCTCGGCCAGGTCGTCGCGACGCTGCTGAACGTCCTGAATCCGGAGTTGCTCGTGGTGGGGGGCGATCTCGCCGGTGCGGGGGACCTCCTGCTCGACGGTGTGCGAGAGTCCGTGAGCCGCGCCGCACTGCCCGAGGCGGCCCGTCGCGCGGAGGTCGTGGCCGGTGTCCTTGGCGAGCGCGCGCAGGTCCTGGGCGCCCTTGCGCTCGTGGTCTCGGAGGCTGACAGGACCTTCCCGACGCGTTTCGTCGCAACCTGAGCTTCGTTCGGGACCGGAAGCAACGATGAGCATTTCGACCGAAGTTCGTCCAGGTTCTTGACAAAGCCCCCGCCGTGGTGTCGAATCCACAACCGGTCGTCCGAGGTCGCCTCGACACCCGTCCCTGTCCCATGTGTCCACCTGGAGGAGGAGGACCCCTATGCATCGAGCCACTCGGCTCATTCCAGTGCTCGCCGCTTCGGCTGCGCTCGTCGTGGCCGCGTGCGGCAGCGACAACAACAGCTCGAGCTCGAGCAGCAGTAGTTCAGGCTCCAAGCCGGCCGCGGCCAAGGCCGGCAGCGTCGGCGTGCTGCTGCCGGATTCGAAGTCGTCGGTTCGTTGGGAGACGGTCGATCGTCCGTTCCTGACGAAGGCGTTCGGCGATGCCGGCGTGAAGGTCGACATCCAGAATGCTGAGGGCGATAAGTCCACGCAGCAGCAGCAGGCGGAGCAGATGATCACCAACGGCGCGAAGGTGCTGCTGCTGGTCAACCTCGATTCGGGCTCCGGTTCGGCGATCGAGGCCAACGCGGCGGCCAAGGGCGTCAAGGTCATCGACTATGACCGCCTGACGCTGGGCGGCAGCGCTGACTACTACGTCTCGTTCAACAACGTCAAGGTCGGCGAGCTTCAGGGCCAGGGCCTTGACACCTGCCTGCAGTCCTCGGGCGGGAAGAACATCGTCTTCCTCAACGGCTCCCCGACGGACAACAACGCCACGCTGTTCAAGCAGGGCGCGCACTCCGTGCTCGATTCCAAGATCTCCTCCGGCGCCTACAAGAAGGTCGCCGAGCAGGACGTGCCCGACTGGGACAACCAGAAGGCGCTGACGATCTTCGAGCAGATGCTGCAGAAGACCGGCAACAAGATCGACGGCGTGCTCGCCGCCAACGACGGTCTCGGCAACGCCGCCGTCTCCGCGCTGAAGGCCCGCAAGCTCAAGCAGATCCCGGTCACCGGCCAGGACGCGACGCTGCAGGGCATCCAGAACGTCCTCACGGGCGATCAGTGCATGACCGTCTACAAGCCGATCGCGCAGGAGGCCGACGCGGCCGCCAAGCTCGCGATCGCGATCGCCAAGGGCCAGACGCCCGCGGCCCCGACCGAGACGACGAACAACCAGAAGAAGGACGTTCCGTCGATCCTGCTCCCCCCGGTCAGCGTGACCAAGGACACGGTCAAGAACTACACCACCCAGCCGGACTTCCCGAAGCCTGAGGAGATCTGCGCCGGCAAGGTCGCGTCGGCCTGCTCGGCGAACGGCGTCCAGTAGGTAGCGATCCGCACGATTTCGTAGAGTCCCGGGGCCCGCCTGATCGCGGGCCCCGGTTCTACGTAGAGGAGGAAGAACTGACGTGACGGGAACCCCGGTCCTTGAGCTCAAGGGCGTGTCGAAGAGCTTCGGCGCGGTCCAAGCGCTCTACCAGGTGGACTTCCATGTATCCGCCGGCGAGGTCATGGCCCTCGTCGGAGACAACGGCGCCGGGAAGTCGACGCTGATCAAGTGCATCGCCGGGATCTACCCGATCGACGACGGGGAGATCCTCTTCGACGGCAAGCCGGTGCACATCCACGGTCCGAAGGACGCCGCGGCGCTCGGGATCGAGATCGTGTACCAGGATCTCGCCCTGGCGGACAACCTCGACGTGGTCCAGAACATGTTCCTGGGCCGCGAGGAGACGCAGGGCATGCTGCGGCTCGACGAGACCAAGATGGAGGCGCGCGCGGCGGAGACGCTGAAGAGCCTGTCCGTCACGACGATCCGCTCCGTCCGTCAGACGGTCGCTGGGCTGTCCGGCGGCCAGCGGCAGTCGGTCGCGGTCGCGAAGGCCGTGATGTGGAACTCGCGCGTGGTCATCCTCGACGAGCCGACGGCCGCGCTCGGCGTGGCGCAGACGCGCCAGGTGCTGCAGCTCGTCAAGCGGCTCGGCGAGCAGGGACTGGCCGTGATCCTGATCTCGCACAACCTGCATGACATCTTCGAGGTCGCCGACAACATCACCGTGCTCCGGCTCGGTCAGAACGTGGGCGAGATGAAGCGCACGGAGACGACGCAGCAGAAGGTCGTCGAGGCGATCACCGCCGGTGCGCTGTCCGAGGTGCCGGGTCAGGCGGAGGTGGCGGTATGAGCGCGGTCGCGGAGCAGCCCCCGGTCATCCCGCCGGACGCGCACGCCAAGGACACCCTCGGCGCATACGCGTCGCGCTGGTGGACGGGCGTCAGGGCGGGCGATCTCGGCTCGCTGCCGATCATCCTCGGCCTGGTCATCATCGCCATCGTCTTCCAGACGGCGAACTCGAACTTCCTCACCGCCGGCAACTTCGTCAACCTGGTCGTGCAGTCCGCGGCCTACGCGCTCGTGGCGATGGGCATCGTGTTCGTCCTGCTGCTGGGGGAGATCGACCTCTCGGTCGGTTACGTCTCCGGCGTCGCGGGCGTGATCGTCGCGCTGCTGCTCAACCCCGACAAGAGCGTCCCGCCGACGTTCGTGGCGGTGATCGTGGCGCTGCTCGCCGGTTCGGCGATCGGCGTGCTGCACGGCCTGCTGATCACCAAGATCGGCATCCCGTCGTTCGTCGTCACGCTCGCCGGCCTGCTGGGCTGGAACGGCGTCGTGCTGCTGCTGATCGGCAGCCGCGGCACGGTGATCCTTCAGAACGACTTCCTCGTCGGCCTGGCGAACAACTTCATGTCGGATTCGCTCGCGTGGATCCTCGTGGTGGTGGTGACGGCGCTCTTTGCCGGGTTGCAGTTCATGCGGGTGCGCAGCCGCCAGGCGGCGAACCTGCCGACCGAGCCGATTCTGCTGATCGGCATCCGCGTCGCGTTCCTGTTCGTGGTGCTCGCCGTCGTCGTGTACGTCTGCAACCAGGACCGCGGGATCCCGTGGGTCGGCGTGATCGTCGCCGTGCTGTTCGTGTGGTGGACGTTCGTGCTGCGGCGGACGAAGTTCGGCCGCCACATCTACGCGGTCGGCGGCAACGCCGAGGCGGCGCGCCGTGCCGGTATCAACGTCGACCGGATCCGGATCGCCTGCTTCGCGCTGTGCTCGCTGATGGCGGCGGTGGGCGGCCTCGTGCTCGCCTCGCGCCTGCGCTCGGTGGACACCAACTCGGGCGGCGGCTCGATCCTGCTGTACTCGATCGCCGCGGCGGTCATCGGCGGCACGTCGCTGTTCGGCGGCCGCGGCCACATGAAGAGCGCCATCCTCGGCGCGCTAGTGATCGGCTCGATCGACAACGGGCTCGGCCTGCTGGGCCTGTCGTCGGGCACCAAGTTCGTCGTCACCGCCGGCGTGCTGCTGCTCGCCGTGACGGTCGACTCGCTGGCCACGCGCGGCCGCGCGAGCTCCGGACGAGCATGAACCTGGCCGGGGCGCCCTTCGGGGCGCCCCGGCGGCTTTTCGCGACTGGGGGCGTCTGATGCGCTGGGGAATCCTCTCGACGGCCAACATCGGCCGCAAGCTGATCGCGGGGGCGCGCGACGCGGGCGTCGAGCTCGTCGCGGTGGCCTCGCGCGACGAGGCGCGCGGGCGCGCGTTCGCGGACGAGCACGGCATCGCCCGCGTGCACGGCTCCTACGAGGCGCTGTTCGCGGACGACGAGGTCGACGCGATCTACAACCCGCTGCCGAACTCGCTCCACGTCGAGTGGTCCGTGCGCGCGCTGGAGGCCGGCAAGCACGTGCTGTGCGAGAAGCCGCTGACGCGCGACGTGGCGGAGGTCGACCGCGCGTTCGACGCCGCCGACCGCGCCGGGCGGGTGCTGATGGAGGCGTTCATGTGGCGCTTCCACCCGCAGACCGCGCGCGTGGTGTCGCTGGTGCGCGACGGCTCGATCGGGCAGCTGCGGCATGTCAACGCGCGCTTCGGCTTCAACCTCCACCCCGCGTCCGGGAACGTGCGCTGGTCGCCGGAGCTGGAGGGCGGGTCGCTGATGGACGTCGGGTGCTACTGCGTCTCGGGCATGCGCCTGATCGCGGGCGAGCCCTTGCGCGTGAGTGCGGAGCGCGTGGGGGAGGAGGTCGACGGCCGCGTCGCGGCGGTGCTCCGGTTCGCCGCCGACGTCACCGGCGCGTTCGACTGCGGGATGGACGTCTACCCGCGCTCGGGGCTCGAGGTCGTCGGCGACGCGGGCACGTTGTGGGTCGCCGACCCGTGGCATGGCCTGGAGCCGGGGATCGCGCTGGAGCGCGACGGCGGGTCGGAGCGCATCGAGGTCGAGCGCGTGAACCCGTACGGGCGCGAGCTGCTGGAGGTCGAGGCGGCGGTCGCCGAAGGCCGCCCGCCGGCGCTGGACCGCGCGGAGTCGCGCGCCCAGGCGGCCACGATCGCGGCGCTGTACCGGGCGGCGGACGAGGGGCGCGCGGTCACGCTGTAGCGGGTGCCGCGGCGCGCGGTCTCCGCGCGCGGCCGTGGCTGCGCCACCTCCGCGCGCGGCCGTGGCTGCGCCACCGGCGATCTCCGTGCGCGCCTCCCTGCGCGTCGGGGGCGGGCTCGGTCGCGAACGTCAACTGCGCTGGTAAGGGGGTGGGTCCGTTTGTGGTCTCGTTCCCCGTGGTTTGGTGGGACTGAACGCGCAAGCGCTTGCGGGCGCGGAATGTTCGATGCGCGCTGGGGGGTGGGTGACATTTGCGTCCTGTGGGGCAACAAATGTCACTCACCCCCCGTGGAACCGCTCGTTTCTGGCGTTCCGCGTGTCGTGGCGCTGAACTTCGACGGCGCGAAAGGACTCACCCTCCTTACTGCGCAGTTGACGTTGACTTTCAGCCCGCCACGACGTTCACGAGCTCCCGCCCCGCCCGGAACCTCTCCACCTGATCCGCAACGAGCGAGTACACGCGCACGAACGACTCCGGCGAGTCGCCCGCCATATGCGGCGTCACGACGACGCCCGGCGTGGTCCAGAGCGGGTGGCCGTCGGGCAGCGGCTCCGGGTCGGTGACGTCGAGCGCCGCGCGGATATGACCCGAAGCCGCCGCCGCGATCAGCGCCTCCGTGTCGACCAGCGCGCCTCGGCCCGCGTTCACGAACAGCGCGCCCTCGCGCATGCGCGCGAAGAACTCCCGGTCCGCCATCTCGCGCGTCGACGGCGTCAACGGGGCCAGCAGCACGACGAAATCGGCATCTCCGAGCAGGGCCGGCAACGCGTCGGCGCCGTGCAGCCCGTCGCGCGCCGTCGACGCCACGCCGACCACGTTCGCGTCGAGCGCGCGCAGCCGGCTCGCCAAGGCACTCCCGATCGAGCCGTGGCCGACGATCAGGACCGTCGATCCGGCGAGCTCGCGGGGCTGCCAGTACCTCCACGTCCGCCGCTCGACCGCCTCGAACAGGCCCTTGCCGTGCGCGAGCAGCATCGCGAGCACCCACTCGGCCACCGGCGTGTCGCGGATCCCGCGGGCGTTGCAGAGCGTCACCGACGAAGGCACGCGGCCGAGCAGCCAGTCGACGCCGGCCTCCAGCGTCTGCACGACGCGCAGCGACGGCGCCGCGGAGATGAACTCGAGCGCCTCGGCCGTCCCGTACGACGGCACCATGAACGGCGCGTCGTCGAAGCGCCCCAGCTCGACGTCGCCGGGCAGCGCCGCGCGCAGGCCCGGGACATGCTCGTCCGGCGCCCAGACCCTCATCCAGCGCGAAGGCGGGTGCCGAACTCGCGCGCGATGCCGGCGTCGAAATGCCCGCGCCGGGCGAGCCGTCGCAGGCGCGCGCGCGTCACGCGATCCACCCAGCCGCGCGGGAGCACGCGCAGCAGCGCGTAGCCGAGCCCGCCCGAGCGCGTCGTCGCCAGATCGCGGGCCGCTGGACCGAGACAGGCACGCACCACGTCCGCACGGCGTCCGCGACCTGCTCGACCGGCACCGCGCCTTCCAGCGGCACGCCGGCCGCCGTCGACCGCTCGTGGATCGCGGTGCGGATGTAGCCCGGGTAGACGCTCGTGACCGTGATGCGGTCACCGTACTCGAGCCGCAGCACGTCCGAGTACGCGACCAGCCCGCGCTTGCTGATCGTGTACGCGGTCGAGAACGGGACGGTCACGTGCGCGAGCCCGGAGGCGACGTTGACCACGCGCCCGCCGCTCTCCAGCAGCGCCGGAAGCGCCGCGGCGGTCATCCGCCACGGCCCGACGAGGTTGACGTCCAGGACGGCCAGCGCATCCGCGTCCGGCCGCGCGCCGGCGCTCTGGGGCGTCCCCAGCCCGGCGCAGTTGATCAGCACGTCGAGGCCGCCGAGCTGCGCCACCGCCGCCGCCACCGCACGATCCACCGACGCCTGCGAGCGCACGTCGCACTCGTCGACGCCCACGCCCACGACCGAGCACCCCGCCTCGCGCAACCCGGCCGCTGTGGCAGACCCGATCCCGCCCCCGGCGCCGGTGATGAGCACCCTCATGCGACCACGTACTCGGCCGGGTCGAAGCGCGCTGTCCGCTGCCGGAAGCGCCACGTCCAGTCGGGCCACAGCGTCGGGTTGCGCCCCGAGCTGTCCAGGTACCAGCTCTGGCAGCCCGTGTTCCACACCGTGCCCTGCAGCCGCCGCTGCACGTCGGCGTTGAAGCGCTCGACGACCTCCGGCCGCACCTCGACGACCGACGCCCCGCGCGAGCGCATCTCGCGCAGCGCGCCGACCACGTAGGCCAGCTGCGACTCGATCATGTAGACCATCGAGCTGTGCCCGAGCCCCGTGTTCGGCCCGAGCAGGATGAACAGGTTCGGGAACCCCGGAACAGTGCAGCCGAGGTGCGCGCGCGGGCTGCCGTTCCAGACGTCGGCGAGCGCCTTCCCGCCGCGCCCGCGCACGAGCCTGCCGACCGGCGAGTCGACGGCGTGGAAGCCGGTGCCGAAGACGATCGCGTCGACCTCGCGCTCCGTGCCGTCGGCGCCGACCACGGAGTGCTCGCGGATCTCGCTCACGCCCGCCGCGATCAGCTCCACGTTGTCGCGCGCGAGCGCCGGATACCAGTCGTTGGACGGCAGGATGCGCTTGCAGCCGAACGTGTAGTCGGGCGTCACCTTCGCCCGCAGCCCGGGGTCCGGCAGCGCGCGCGCCATGTGCTTGCGCGAGATCCGCTGCAGCAGCGGCATCGCGCGCGGGTGCTTGACGAACCCGAGCACGAGCAGCTCGCGCCCCGCGTAGATCCAGCCCCGGATCAGCCGCTGCAGCGGCGGGAAGCGCCTGAACAGGCGCTTCTCGAAGCGCGTGATCGGCCGGCTCGAGTGCGGCATCACCCACGGCGGCGTGCGCTGGAAGACGTGCAGGCGCTCGACGTCGGGAGCGATCGACGGCACGAACTGGATCGCCGACGCGCCGGTGCCGATCGCCGCCACGCGCTTGCCGCGCAGCGACACGGAGTGGTCCCAGCGGGCCGAGTGGAACGCCGGCCCCTTGAACGTCTCGAGACCGGGCAGGTCGGGGATCCTCGGCTCCACCAGCGGGCCGGCGCCGCTCACCAGCACCTGGGCGCGCACCTGGCCCTGCGACGTCTCGAGCACCCAGCGCGACGCCGCCTCGTCCCACGCCGCGCCCTGGACCTCGCAGCCGAGCCGGATCTGCGGCGAGACGCCGAAATCGTCTACCACGCGGCGCAGGTACTCGCGGATCTCCGGCTGGCGCGAGTAGGTGCGCGACCAGTCCGGGTTGGGCGCGAACGAGAACGAGTACAGGTGCGACGGCACGTCGCAGGCGCAGCCAGGGTACGTGTTGGCCCACCAGGTCCCGCCGACGCCCTCGTTGCGCTCGAGGACGACGAAGTCCTCGATGCCCTCCTGGCGCAGGCGGATCGCGAGCCCGATCCCGGAGAACCCGCTGCCGATGATGGCGACGGTCGTGTCCATGCGCGGTTACATTACCGTAAGCTACACGTCTGTAACATGAGATTGAGCGCGGAGCAAAGGCGCGAGCAGCTGCTCGACGTGACGAAGCGGATCGTCGTCGACCAAGGCTTCCATGCGGTCTCGATCGAGGCGGTGGCGCGCGAGGCCGGCATCTCGCGCCCGATCGTCTACGGCCACTTCGACGACCTCACGGGCCTGCTCGAGGCGCTCGTCGCGCGCGAGTCGGTGCGCGCGCTCGGCCAGCTGGAGACGGTGCTGCCGCAGGGCGACCTGCTGCAGGCGCTGCAGGCGTACCTGGAGGCGGTGCGCTCCGATCCCGACAC
The DNA here is from genome assembly GCA_963736505.1 of uncultured Solirubrobacteraceae bacterium. Lineage (GTDB taxonomy): Bacteria > Actinomycetota > Thermoleophilia > Solirubrobacterales > Solirubrobacteraceae > Solirubrobacter. The sequence goes on along the minus strand of CAVTOZ010000005.1, from coordinate 54,634 downwards.
GTGGCGGCTGGTGCTGATGCCGCAGGAGGGCGCGCCGCGGATGCTGCACGACCGCATCGCGCGCGGTCGCGAGGCGATCGTCGCCCGGCTCGCGCACGGGCTAACGCCGGGCGCCGGCCTGCCGGACCCGGAGCTCGCCGCCCACATGCTCTCGGCCTACGCCGACGAGGCGGCGCGGCTGCTGCTCACGGAGCGCTTCCCGGCCGAGCGGATCCTCGAGCTCAGCCACTGGGTGCTGCAGCGGCTGCGGTGAGCCGCGCGGCGGCGGCGTCGATGACGCCGAGGCGCTTGCAGAACGCGAACCGCACATACGGCCGTAGCCGCTCCGGCTCGGTCGAGAAGACCGACGTCGGGATCGCGACGACGCCCGCGCGGGGGACGAGCGCCCGGCACCACTCGGCCCCGTCGCCCTCGACCTCGACGTTCGCGAAGTACGTGCCCGCGGGCACGAGCACCTTCAGCCCGGCCGTCTCCAGCGCCGCGCACAGGTGGTCGCGCTTGCGCTTCAGGTCGGCGGCGAGGCCCGTGTAGAAGTCGTCGCCCATCCGCAACGCGGCCGCGCTCGCGTACTGGAACGGCGTGCCGCCGGCGAACGTGAGCCACTGCTTGGCGGCGCGCACCGCGGCGACGAGCTCAGCCGGCCCCGTCGCCCAGCCGGTCTTCCAGCCGGTGACCGAGAACGTCTTGCCGATCGAGGAGATCGTGAGCGTGCGCTCGGCCATCCCAGGCAGCGTCGCGAGCGGGATGTGCTCGCCGTCGAACACGAGGTGCTCGTAGACCTCGTCGGTGATCGCGATCAGGTCGCGCTCGCGGCAGACGGCGGCGACCGCCTCGAGCTCGCCGCGGTCGAGCACGCGCCCGGTCGGGTTGTGCGGCGAGTTGAGGATCAGCACCTTCGTGCGCGGCGTGACGGCGGCGGCGAGCTCGGCCGGGTCGAAGCGCCACTGCGGCGGGTGCAGCGGGACGGTCGCGAACGTGGCGCCGGCCAGCGCGGCGGCGGCCGAGTAGGAGTCGTAGGACGGGTCGAGCGCGAGCACTTCCTCGCCCGGCTCGACGAGCCCGAGGACGGCGGCGGTGATCGCCTCCGTCGCGCCCATCGTGACCTGCACCTCCGTCGCGGGGTCGAGCTCGATCCCGTAGAAGCGCCGCTGGTGGTCGGCGATCGCGTGCCGCAGCGGCGCGACGCCGGGCAGCGGCGCGTACTGGTTGCGGCCCGTGCGGATCGCGGCCTGCGCGGCGTCCAGCACCTCCGCCGGGCCGTCGTAGTCGGGGAAGCCCTGGCCGAGGTTGATCGCGCCCGTGCGCTCCGCGAGCGCGGACATCTCGGTGAAGATCGTCGTCCCGAAGCCCGACACGCGGGCGGCCGCCTTCATGGCGCGGACGCTAGCGGCAGCGCGGGTCGCGCGTCGTGGCGGCGCCGCCGTAGAGGCCGGCGGCGACGTCGACGTCGGCCGGCGCGGGCACGCAGGCGAGCTCGTCGGCCGTCGGCGTCGTGGCCGTGAGCGACGGCGCGCAGCGCGTGTCGAATGCGCGCGGCGACATCACCGAGCAGTCGTGCCCGCTGCGATGGTGCAGGCCGATCACGTGCCCGAGCTCGTGCGCGGCGACCCAGATCGACAGCGCGCGCGGCGTCCCGCCCAGGTTCCTGCGCAGGTAGACCTCGTTGCGCCCGTGCGCGGCGCGCCCGATCGCGGTGCTGTAGCCGAGGCAGTCCTTGCCGCACAGGCGCAGCAGCTTCGCGTCGTCGGAGCGCACGACGACGTCGGCGTCGCGCTGGCCGTCGACGATCTCGAAGTGCACGCCGGCGCCGGAGCCGTTCCAGCGCGCCGCGGCGGTCGCGATCGTCTCGCTCATCCCGCTCGCGTCGTACACGCGCACGACGCCGTGCGGCCAGATCGGCGAGCGCTGGCCGGCGGCGGCCGGGAGCAGCCGGAAGCCGGCGAGGAACAGCAGGAGCAGCAGCGCCAGGCTCAGCGGCGCCAGCCGGCGGCGGCGGCGCAGGAGAGCATGGCTCCGCCCATGTCGGGTTGAGAGGAGCACGTGATCGTTGCGCGGAAGCCGTGGGGAAACGGCTGATGCAGAGGCAAGCCGAACGCTCCCGCAGAGTTATGTATGCCACACGGCGTCAGGTCGCAAACCACCTCGGCACCCCCAGGGATATCGTCCGCCGCCATGAGCGCCGTGGTGGGGATCGATGTCGGGACGTCGGCTGTCAAGGCGATAGCCGTCGCCGAGGACGGGGAGGTGCTGGCGCGGCGGGAGGTCGGCTACCCCCTCTCCGCCCCGCGGCCGGGGTGGTCCGAGCAGGACCCCGAGGACTGGTGGCGGGCGACCGAGCAGGCGCTCGACGGGCTCGTCGACGGCGAGATCGCCGGCATCGGGCTGTCGGGCCAGATGCACGGGCTGGTCACGCTCGACGCGTCCGATCGGGTGATCCGGCCGGCGATCCTGTGGAACGACCAGCGCACGCAGGCCGAGTGCGAGGAGATCGAGGCGCGCGTCGGGCTCGACCGGCTGATCGAGCTGACCGGCAACCGCGCGCTGACCGGGTTCACGGCGCCGAAGCTGCTGTGGCTGCGCAAGCACGAGCCTGACGCGTACGCGCGCATCGCGCACGTGCTGCTGCCGAAGGACTACGTCCGGCTGCGGCTCACCGGCGAGCGCGCGATCGACGTCGCCGACGCGTCCGGCACGCTGCTGCTCGACGTCGCGGGCCGGCGCTGGAGCTCGGAGGTCGTGAGCGCGCTCGAGCTCGACCCGGCCTGGCTGCCGCGCGTGCTCGAATCGCCCGAGGTGTCCGGGCGCACGCCGCGCGGGGTCGCGGTGGCGGCCGGCGCCGGCGACCAAGCGGCCGGCGCGCTCGGCGTCGGCGTGGACCGGCCCGGGCCGCTGTCGGTCGTGCTCGGGACGTCGGGCGTCGTGTTCGCGGCGCTGCCGGCGTACGCCGCCGACCCGCAGGCGCGCGTCCACGCGTTCTGCCACGCGGTGCCCGACACGTGGCACCAGATGGGCGTGATGCTGTCGGCCGCGGGCTCGCTCGCGTGGCTGCGAGGCGTGGTCGGGGGCGAGTTCGGCGCGCTGGTCGAGGAGGCCGCGGCCTGGGACCCGGGCGCCGAGGGTCTGACGTTCCTGCCGTACCTGACCGGCGAGCGCACGCCGCACGCCGATCCCGACGCGCGCGGCGCGTTCACCGGCCTGTCGGTGCGCCATGATCGCGGCGCGCTCGTGCGCGCGGTGCTCGAGGGCGTCGCGTGCGGCCTGCGCGACTCGTTCGACCTGGTCGGCGGCGGCTCGCGCGGCCGCGCCTCGGGCGGCGGCGCGCGCAGCGAGCTGTGGCTGAAGATCGTCGCGTCGGTGCTGGAGATGCCGTTGGAGCGCGTGGCGGTCGAGGAGGGCGCGGCGTACGGCGCGGCGCTGCTCGGCGGCGTGGCAGGCGGCGTCTGGGGCGACGTCGGCGAGGCGGTCGCCGCCTGCGTGCGCACGCACGGCGAGATCGAGCCGGTGGCCGAGTGGGTCGAGCCGTACCGCGAGCTGCTGGCCCGCTACCGGGCGCTGTATCCCGCCCTCGTTGGCATCCGCTGACTCACCGGTTGCCGGTAGGATGGAGCTCTGAATGTAAGCGCGCGAACATCCGCGCTGTTCGTCGGGATGGCGGTGGCCACTGCGCCTACACCGTCTCCGAAGGAGCTGTGGGAGGCCTACCCGCTCAAGCCGAAGACGGCCGAGCGGATCGTGACCGCGACGCCGACGGCCCGGGCGGCGGCGCCTGCCGCCGTCACGCCGAAGCGCGACTCGCGCGGTGGCGGCGTGGCGCCGATCGTGATCGGCGGCGCGGCCGTGCTCGCCTTCGCCGGCGGCCTGCTGCTCGGCCGCCTGCGCCGGCGTCAGCCGCCGGAGCCCGTCGCCGCCGCGCCTGAGCCGGTCGAGGTCGCCGCGCCCGAGCGCAGCGACCGCTTCGGCCGCGAGGAGGCGCGCGCCCCGGCCGCGGTCGCGACCGCGGAGCCGGCGCGCGCGACCGCGCCGCCTCCACGCCCTGTGGCGCGCCCGCCCGCGCCGCCGCCGCCGCGCGCCAAGCCCGCGGCGCGCGCGCAGGCGCCGGTCATCGCGCCCCGCGTGGCGTGGCCCGAGGGGACCGAGGCGGCGTGGCGGTGCGAGATCACGTGGCACTCCGGCTACCTGCGCTCCGAGTTCCGCGCCCAGGTGAACGCGCCCGGAGCGCGCCGGCGGCGTGCCGTTGCGACCTCGCCGTCGTTCAAGAACCTGATGAAGGACCCGGCGGACGTCCCGCGGCCCGAGCTGGCGTCGGCCGTGCGCGACCTCGCGATCGCGCTCGAGGCGCAGGGCTGGACGTCCGTCCAGCGCGGCGGGCGCTGGTACCGGCTGCGCTTCGTCTGGACACGACCCGAACCGCCGCCAGGCATGGAAGGAGCCGCATGACCCGCGCACAGGCACTGGAGGCCGCCGCGCTCACCCTGGCCGGGACCGTGGCCGGAGGCGTCGTGCTCGGCGAGCGCGCCGAGCCCGCCACCTCGAGCCCGTCGGCCAAGCAGGACGCCGAGATCCTCAACTTCGCGCTGCTGCTCGAGTACGTGCAGTCGGCGTTCTACGCGGAAGGCGTCCGCCGGGCCGGCCTCACCGGCGAGCTGCTGACGTTCGCCCGCACGGTCGCCGGGCAGGAGCAGACGCACCTGGAGTTCCTCAAGAAGGCGCTCGGCTCCGCCGCGCGCAAGCCGCCGAAGCTCGACTTCGGCGACGACACCGCCGACGCGGAGCGGTTCGGGGCATCCGCCGTCAAGCTCGAGGACCTCGGCGTCGCGGCGTACAACTCGCAGGCGCCGAACCTGACCAAGCCGACGCTCGCCGCGGCGGCGAAGATCGTCTCCGTCGAGGCGCGCCACGCCGCCTGGATCCGCGACCTGCGCGGCGAGGTCCCCGCCCCGCACGCGTCCGAGCCGCCGATCAGCGCCGAGCGCGTGCTGGCGACGTTCAAGGGCAGCGGGTACGTGAAGTGAGCCTCACGCTGGCCGACGTCGATCGCGACGGCGCGATCGCGGAGGCGCTCGACGCGCTCCACGGCACCACCCGCGCCGCGTTCCTGCGCCGCGCGGCGCTCGGCGGGGCCGCGCTGCTCGCGGCGTCCGCGACGCCCGCCCGCGCCGCCGGCGCGGGGCGCGACGAGGCGATCCTCAACTACGCGCTCTCGCTCGAGTACGTGCAGGACTCGTTCTACAGCGAGGTCGAGCGGCTCGGCGTGCTGACCGGCGACCTGGCCGAGCAGGCGCGGATCGTCGGCGCCCACGAGCGCGCGCACGTGAAGGCGTTCCGCGAGGTGCTCGGCACGCGCGCGATCAAGCGGCCGCGGTTCGACTTCCGCGGCGCGACCGAGGACGCGTCGCGCTTCCGCAGGACCGCGGTTGCGTTCGAGGATCTCGCGGTCGCGGCCTACAAGGCGCAGGCGCCGTTGATCTCCAAGCGCGCGTACCTCGTCCCCGCGCTGGCGATCCACACCGTCGAGGCGCGCCACGCGGCCTGGATCCGGCGGCTCGCGGGCATCACGCCGGCGCCTGACGCGTTCGACGAGCCGCGCTCGAAGCAGAGCACGCTCGCGATCGTCGACGCGACGCACTTCGCGATGACGACGCGCAGCCGGCGCAAGCCCCGGTTCACGGGGTGAAGCGGGCGGCCCTCGCGCTGATCGCGGTCGTCGCCGCCACCGTCCTGGCGGTGTCGTTGCGCGGCGGCGACGCGCCCGCGCGGCCGGCCGCCGTCTCGGCGGCGCCGCCGCTTCCGGCCACGCCGAAGGCCGCGTTCGCGGTCGGGGCGCCGGTCCCGCTCGCGCGGCACGCGTACGCGACGACGTGGGCGGCGGTGCGCCGCGACGCGGTCGCGCGGCGGCGGCCTTCGCGCTCGGCCGACGCCGTCGCCTCGATCCCCGCGCGCACGCCGGAGGACACGACGAACATCGTCCTCCCGCTCGCCCGCCGCGGCCTCTGGGTGCGGCTGAAGGAGGGCTGGGTCCCGCGCGCGGCGCTCGGCGCCTACGGGGAGGCGCGGACGCGGCTGGTCGTGGACCTCTCCGGCGAGACGGCGACGCTGCTGCGCGACGGGCGGCCGATCCTGCGGCTGCCCGTCGGCACCGGGACGGCGGCGGCGCCGACGCCGACGGGCGAGTTCGTGATCCGCAGCCGGCTCACGCGCTACCGCTCGGCGTTCTACGGCCCGATCGCGCTCGGCACGAGCGCGCGGACGAAGCTGACCGACTGGCCGGGCGGCGGCTTCGTCGGCATCCACGGCACCGACCGGCCGGACCTGATCCCCGGCCGCGTCTCGCACGGCTGCATCCGGCTGCGCAACGCCGACATCGTCCGGCTCGCGCGCCTCGCGCCGGTCGGGACGCCGCTCACGATCCGCGCGTGAGCGTGTGGAGCGTGACGTCGCCCGTGCTCGTCGAGCGCAGCGTGAACATGTGGCGCGCGGCGGCGAGGAAGTCGCGCGTGCCGGCGCGGCCGGGGTCGGCGAGCCGCAGCTCGCCGCCGGGCTCGAGCAGCCGCGGCAGCAGGCGCAGCGCCGTCTGGACGTTGGCCTGGGTGTAGAAGACGTCGGCCGCGAGCACGACGTCCCACGGCCCGCCCGCGACGAGCGTCTCGCCGTGCCCGGCCCAGTCGGCGTGCGCGACCGTCGCCTCGACCTCGTTGAGCGCCAGCGCATGCGCGGCGAACGCGACGGCGTCCGTCGACCCGTCGGTCGCGACCACCTCCGCACCGGCCTTCGCGGCCGCGATGCTCGGAGCGGCGAGCCCGCACCCGAGCTCGAGCACGCGAGCACCGGCGGGCGGGGGCGGCGAGGCGGCGAGCGCCAGCCCGGACGGCCAGGGACGAGCCCAGTACGGGATCGGCCGCCCGGCGCCGGCTTCGACGTGCCGCAGCTCCTCCCAGTCGGCGGGGTGCACGAGGTACAGGTCGCCGTAGCGGCGCACGGCGATGTCGAGCAGGGCCGGGGGGAGGGCGGCCTGCGGGACGCCGCGCAGGGCGGAGAGCCGCTCGGCGAGCGAGGCGCGGATGGCGGTCAGCGGGTCCGTGGCCACGCGGAGATGGTGGCGGGCCGGGCGTTCAGAGCGCCACGCCGAACGCGCGCTTCAGCCCCCGCGCGCCGCGCGCGGTCAGGCGGACCGAACGCCCTTCGCCGGGCTCGATCCACCCGCGCTCGAACAACGAAGCCGCGACCGCGTCCCCCAAAGCCCCCGCGAGGTGGGGCGCGTGCTGCGTCGCGTCGAAGCACTCGAACGCGAAGCGACGGCGGTCGCCGTCGACCGCGATCCCGAGCGGCATCGGCTCCGAGCCCAGCACCACGGTTCCGTCGGCGCGGTCCACGACCGAGCCCCGCTCGAGCAGCGCTCGGTAGACGGCGACGCCGAGCCGCCCGCCGAGGTGCGCGTAACACGTGCGGCCGTCTGCGCCGTCGGGCAGCGGCGGCGCCGTCGTCACCACGCCCGTGAGCCGGTCGAGCAGCGGCAGCAGCGCGTGCAGGCCGTCGTCGGCGAGCGCGTAGATCGCGCTGCGGCCGGAGCGCTCGACGACCACGAGCCCGGCGTCGCGCAGCCTCCGCAGGTGGTTCGACAGCAGCGGCATCGGCACGTCAAGCGCGCCCGCGAGCTCGGAGACCGTCGCCGGCCCGCTGTGGCCGAGGCGGTCGACGACGCGCAGGCGGATCGGGTCCGCCAGCTCCTTCAAGAGCGCCACGCGTGGGTCCACACACTTCAGGGTAGCGTGAAATGTCATGGCGAGACTGAACTGGGGCATCCTGCTCAGCAACCTCGGCAACGGGGCCTGGTACACGAGCTGGGCACTGTTCCTCACGCGCGCCAAGGGACTCAGCCCGGGCGAGGTCGGGCTCGGGATGGCGCTCGCGGGCGCGCTCGGGATGCTCCTCGCCACGCCGCTCGGGCAGCTCGGCGACCGGCTCGGCCCGCGCGAGACGCTGACCGCGCTGCTGGCGATCCAGGCGGCCGGGATGCTCGCCTACCTCGCGATCGGCGGCGTCCCCGTGTTCCTCGCCGCCGCCTGCGTCACGACCGCCGCCCAGCAAGGGGCGGGAGGCGTCCGCGCCGCGCTCGTCGTCGGCCTCACCGAGCCGCACGAGCGGCTCCCCGCGCTCGCGCGCCTGCGCGTCTACAACCATGTCGGCGCCGCGGCGGGCGCCGCGGTCGGCGGCGTCGTGATCGGGCTTGACGCCGGCTACGGCGCGCTGATCGTCGTCGACGCCGCCACGTTCGCCGTCTACGCGGCGGTCGTCGCGAGCGTCGAGCGCGTGCCGCCGCTCCCGCGCAGCGGCCTGATCGTCCTGCGCGACCGGCCGTACGTCGCGCTCGCCGGCACGATCGGCGTGCTGTCGCTGTGCTGGGGGATGCTGTCGAGCGGCGTCCCGCTCTGGATCGCCCGCCACACCGAGGCCTCGCCGGCGCTCGCCGCCGCGATCGTGGTGATCAACTCGGTCGGCGTCGCCGCGTTCCAGGTGCGCGCGACGCGGGGCTTCGGGACCCCGCTCGAGGCCGCCCGCGGCGCGTTCCGCTCAGGCGCCCTGCTCGCCGCGTCGTGCCTGCTGTTCGCGCTCACCGACGGCATGGGCGGCACTGCCGCGGCCGTGCTGCTGCTCGCCGCCGGCGCCGTCCACGTCGCGGGCGAGCTGCTGTTCGTCGCCGCGTCCTGGGGCTTGTCGATCCCGCTCATGCCGCCGGGCGCGCCCGGCCAGTACCAGGGCATGTTCGCGACCGGCGAGGCGACCGCGCAGATGCTCGCGCCCGGGCTGATGACGACGCTCGTGGCGGGCTGGGGACGGCCCGGATGGCTCGTGCTCGCCGCGCTCTTCCTGCTCGCCACCGCCCCGGCGGTGCCCACCACCCGCTCGGCGCTGAGGACCCGCTACAGCGCTCCCGGCCACTCGTAGAACGAGAGCACCTCGTCCGTGAGCCGGCCGCGCAGGCTGCGCACCGGGAGATCGCGGCGGCAGCCGCCGGTGCGCTCGACGTAGGAGTCGAGGTACGGCTCGAGCTCGGGGTCGCCGGCGGCGTGCAGCACGTCCGAGACCAGCGCGTGCGGCGACGCGTGACGTTGCCGGTGCCAGTGCACGCGCGGATCGGCCAGCGCGCGGTGGAGCTCGGTGTCCGGCACCTTCCCGTCCGGCCGCCCGGGCCGAGGGCGCCCTTCGGCGAGCGCGATCACGTCGCTGGGGCGCAGGCCGAACTCGGCGAGCACGGCCTGCGCCTGTGACGGGCCGCTCGCCAGCGCCGCCAGCAGGTCGACCGGCCGCACGTCCTTGCCGCGCCCGACCATCGCACGCGCCACCGCGGCGTCCCCCTCGGCGGTGAACGGGGAGCCGGAGCGCGGACGCCGCCGCGCGTACTCGGTCACGCCCGTCCGCTGCAGGCGCTCGCGCAGCGAATCCGGCGCCAGCCCGGCGGCCGTCAGCACGGCGGCGACCTGCTCGTCGCCGGCGATCCCGAGCAACAGGTCCCCGGTCGTGCCGCCGGTTCGCGCGAGCCGCGCCACGAGCGATGGAGCGCCGAACAGCGGCATCACGTAGACACTACACTTCGTATAGCGATGGTCCAGCATCTGCAGAACCGCCCGTGCGGCGGTCGTTACGGCGACATCATCCAGGCCATCGGCAACACGCCGCTGGTCGAGCTCAAGCGCCTCTCGCCCAAGCCGGGCGTGCGGCTGTGGGCCAAGCTCGAGTCCGCGAACCCGACCGGCTCGGTCAAGGACCGCGTCGCCCGCGCGCTGATCGAGGACGCCGAGGAGAAGGGCGCGATCCGCCCCGGCCAGACGATCCTCGAGCCGACGTCGGGCAACACCGGCATCTCGCTCGCGATGATCTGCAGCCGCAAGGGCTACAAGCTCAAGGTCGTGATGCCCGACAACGTCACGCCGGAGCGCACGCAGCTGCTGAAGATGTACGGCGCCGAGATCGTCTACTCGCCCGGCGACCAGGGCTCCAACGGCGCCGTCGCGATGGCGCTGGAGATGGCCGAGGCCGACGCCTCGTACTACATGCCCTACCAGTACGGCAACCAGGCGAATCCCAACGCGCACTACCACGGCACGGCGCCGGAGATCCTCGAGGAGCTCGACGAGATCGCCGCGTTCGTCGCCGGCCTCGGCACCGGCGGCACCCTGATGGGCGTCGGGCGCCGGCTGCGCGAGGAGCTCGGCGACAGCGTGAAGATCGTGGCCGCGGAGCCGATGCAGGGCGAGCCCGTGCAGGGCCTGCGCTCGCTCGAGGACGGCTTCATCCCGCCGATCATCGACCTCTCGCTGCTGGATCGGAAGATCTTCGTCACCAACCGCGACGCGATCATCTGGACGCGGAAGCTGCTCGCCGAGGAAGGCATCTTCGCCGGCGTCTCGACCGGCGCGATCGCGTCGATCGCGGTGCGGATCGCGAACGAGCTCGACGAGGGCAACGTCGTCTTCATCGTCTGCGACGACGGCTGGAAGTACCTCTCGTCGGGCCTCTACACGACGCCTGTCGACGAGCTCGAGAACCTGGACACCACAGTCTGGTGGTAGGCGACCACCGCCACTCGCTGCCAGGGCCGATTTCGCGGTCGCTTTGACCATCGCTTCGCGGATGGTCAGCCGCCGAGCCCTGCTCGGCGCCGGCGCGGGAGCACTGCTGGCAGCCGGGTGCGGGCCGCCCGAGTCCAAGACCGCCGGGCGCCAGGACGTCCTCGACGAGCAGTTGCGCCTGACGCTGCTGGCCGAGACCGCGGGCGCGCCTCGCGCGGGCGCGCGTGCGAGGACACTCGAGGCCGCCGGCGCGACGGCCGCCAAGCAGACCGGACCGGCGGGGCTCCAGGCCGCCTACGACGCCGAGCAGCGCGCGCTCGCCGGCTACGTGTCGGCGATCGGCCAGCTCGGCGACCGCGCCTCGCGCGAGCTGTTCGCCCCGCTCGTCGCCGACGCCGCCCAGGGCGAGGCCGAGCTCGCCCGCCGGCTCAAGCGCGACCCGCTCCCGACCGCGTTCCCGGGGGAGCCGCGATGAGGCGGCGCGAGCTGCTGCTCGCCGCCGCCGGCCTGCTCGCCGCCCCCGCCGTCGCGAGCGCGGCGCCGACCGAGGGCGCCGTCCTGCTCGACCTGATGGTCCGCGAGCAGCGCGCCAAGCTCGCCTACACGACCGTGCTCAAACGGCTCGGCTCCGCGGCGCCGGAGGAGCTCGTGACCATCCGCGGGCACGAGTCCGAGCACGCCGACGCGCTCACCACCGAGCTCGCGGCGATCGGCCTGCCGCGTCCGCTCCCGCCGAAGCTCGAGGGAGCGGCGGCGACGCTCGCCACCACGACCGGCGACGTCGTCGGCGCCGCCGTCACGCTCGAGGACGAGCTCGTCGCCGCCTACCGGCAGGCGCTCCCCTCGCTCCCCGACCCGAAGATCGCGATGACCGTCGCCACCATCCTCGCCTCGCATGCTCAGCACCGTTTCATCCTGGGTTTGGCGGCGACAGGGTCAGGCAGCTAACCTCCGGATACCGAGCCCAAAAGGGGAGCAGTCCATGCCGTTCAACAACATCGGACCCACGGAACTGATCATCGTCCTGGTCATCGCGCTGATCGTCATCGGGCCGAAGCGCCTGCCGGAAGTCGGCAAGTCGCTCGGCAAGGGGATGCGCGAGTTCAAGGACTCTCTGAGCGGCGAGCGCCGCGAGGAGGATGAGGACGTGAGCACCATCCACCAGGCGAAGTAGCCCTGCGCATCTCACAACAGCTTCTCGACGACATCGTCGCGCACGCGCGCGAGGAGGCGCCCAACGAGTGTTGTGGGATGGTCGCTTCGCGCGACGGCGTGGCCGTCGAGGTGCATCGTGCGCGCAACGCGTACCAGAGCCCGCTGCGCTATGAGGTCGACTCCAAGGACCTGATCCGGATCTTCAGCCGGATCGAGGACGAGGGCCTGGACCTCGGCGTCATCTACCACTCGCACACGCGCTCGGACCCGGTCCCGTCGCAGACCGACATCAACCTCGCGCGCCAGAAGGAGACCGGCCAGCCGGTGTTCCCCGGCACGCTGTATCTGATCGTCGGCGTCAAGGACCCGGAGCCCGATCCGCGCCTGTGGTCGATCGCCGGCGACGCGGTCGAGCAGGTCGAGCTGCAGGTCGAGGGATGACCGCGCCGCTGGTGTGCCCCGGTTGCGCGGCGCACCACGAGGGTGACGAGCGCTTCTGCGACGACTGCGGGCTCCCGCTCGTGCACACCGACGACGTCGTGCTCCCGCCGGACACCGAGCTGCGCGAGCGCGCGCGCAAGATCCGGCCGGGCTACGCCGAAGGCCCGCTCACGCGCGTCGCCACGGCGCGCCACCAGGCCGAGGCCGAGCTGCTCCAGGGCCTGCTGCTCAACGAGGGCATCCCGTCGCTCGTGCGCCGCTCCGGCGGCTTCGACGTGCCCGACTTCCTCGCCGCCGGCCCGCGCGACATCGTCGTCGCCGCGTCCGGCGCTGACGCCGCGCGCGAGATCCTCGGCGTCCCGGCGCCGGTGCCGTTCAGCCAGGGCCGCCGGCCGGCCTGGGTGCGCGTGCTCGCGCTGACGCTCGCGATCGTCTCCCTGCTGGTGATCGCCACGTTCGTCCTCGGCGCCGCGCTGTCGCAGGGCGCGTCGCGCCGCGAGCCGGTCGCCGTCACGCTATAGCCGTGCGAGATGCGAGCGCCACGCGCGCTCGGTGTGGCGCAGGGCGCGCGGGAACGCGATCTCCAGCGCGCGCACCGGCCCGTCCGGGTGCGGGCCGCGCGCGAGCGTGACGCACGCGCGCTCGCCCTCCTCGCGCGCGAGCAGGTCGAACACCGTCCCGCCGAGCAGGATCGCGTCGGCGCGCCCCGGCGGGAACTCCGGCACGGGCCCCTCGCGCAGCCGCCGCGCGACGGCGGGATGCACGTGGCGCGTCTGGCCGGAGAGCCACTGCGCCGCGCCCTCCACGAGCCACGCCCAGCGGCTCCAGCGCGCGAGCCGCCGCGGCGCGAGCGGCGGCGGCAGCGCCGGATGCCCGGCCGCGACGTAGCGCCGCGCCAGCAGCGCCGACGGCGCGAGCATCAGCATCTCCAGCGACCCCTCGACGTTGGACGCGCGGTGCGCGAGCAGCCTGGGGGAGAGCACGTGCAGCTCGCGCTCGCCCGCCCAGCCGACGACGTAGCGGCGCGCCGCGGGCGCGGTCAGCCGGCGCGCGACCGGCAGCCACGGCTGCGCCGCGTCCAGCTGCGCGGCGGACGGGTGCAGGACGACGGCGAGCTCGCCGGGGCGGGTCTCGAAGCGCTCCTCGAGCCGCGCGCGGGCGTGCTCGAGCTGCGCGAGCACGCGGACCACGTCATCGCCGTCGCGCTCGTCGTGGCGCGCCACGAACGTCTCCGACGCGCTCTCCATCCACGACACATGGACAGCATGACGAACCCATGATATAGTTGCATAGACAACTACTTCGAGCGAGGCATCATGAAGCTGGTCGGGCTGCACCACATCACGATGATCACCGGCGACGCACAGGCGAACGTGCGCTTCTACGGCGATCGTCTCGGCCTGCGGCTGGTCAAGAAGACGGTCAACTTCGACCAGCCCGAGGCCTACCACCTGTACTTCGGCGACGAGACCGGCGCGCCCGGCTCGATCCTCACGTGGTTCGAGTTCCCCGGCGCCGCCCGCGGCCGCGCCGGCGTGGGCCAGATCCACACGCTGCAGCTCGCCGTCGCGAGCGAGGCCGCGCTGGACTTCTGGTCCGAGCGCGTCGGCGGGACACGCTTCCAGGACCCCGACGGGCTCCAGCTCGAGCTGGTCGTGAGCACGCTCGGCAATCCGCCGCTGGTCGCCTCGCACCCGGACATCCCGGCGGAGTTCGCGATCACGGGGCTCGACGGCGCGCGCGCCTACAGCGCGTACGCGGGCGTCGAGGAGAAGGTGCTGATCGAGACGCTCGGCTTCACCTACGAGGGCGAGGGCGAGTACGTGCTCGAAGGCTCCGAGCGGCGCTTCCGCTGGGCCTACGACCCGGCGCCCGCGTACCGCGGCGGCCAGGGCGCGGGTAGCGTCCACCACATCGCGTGGGCGTCGCGCGACGAGGACCACCTCGCGTGGCGGGCGAGGATCGCGGAGGCCGGCGGCTACGTCACCGACGTGCGCGATCGCGACTACTTCAAGTCGATCTACTTCGCCGAGCCGCGCGGCGTGCTGTTCGAGATCGCCACGCTGAGCCCGGGCTTCGCCGTCGACGAGGCGCCGGAGCACCTCGGCGAGGCGCTCAAGCTCCCGTCCCAGCACGAGCACCTGCGCGCGCACCTGGAGGCGACCCTGATCCCCGTCGTGAACCCGCGTACGGTGACCGCATGAGCGCCCTCGCCTACCGCGAGCGGCCCCCCGCCGGCACGGCCGAGGGCCTGCTCGTGCTCCATCACGGGCGCGGCGCCGACGAGCACGACCTGCTCGGCCTCGGCGACGTGCTCGACCCGGAGCGCCGGCTGCACGTGGTCACGCCGCGGGCGCCGCTGACGATCCCGGGCTGGCCGGGGCATCATTGGTACATGGTCCCGCGCGTCGGATACCCGGACCCGCAGACGTTCGCCGCCGCCTACGCCGCGCTGGCCGGCTTCCACGACGAGCTGTGGGAGCGCACCGGCCTGACGCCCGCGCAGACCGTGCTCGGCGGCTTCTCGATGGGCTCGGTGATGAGCTACTCGCTCGGGCTGGGCGCCGATCGCCCGGCGCCGGCGGGCATCCTCGCGTTCTCGGGCTTCATCCCCGTCGTCGAGGGCTGGGAGCCCGACCTCGCGCGGCGCCCGCGCGTGTTCATCGCGCACGGCCGCAACGACCCGGTGATGGACGTGCAGTTCGCGCGCACGGCGCGGGACACGCTCGCGGACCTCGACGTGGAGTACCACGAGTCCGACGCCGCCCACCACATCGACCCGGCGCACGTGCCGGCGGCGCAGGAGTGGCTCGCGAAGACGCTGTGAGCTCGCTCGCCGCAGACCTCGTGAACACGCGGCCGCGTTCGACGAACCCGGGGGAGAAGCTCACGGGCCCACACGCGGTCGCGGCCGTCCTCGCGCCGTACGGGCTCGACGCCGGCGGCGCGTCGGTGGAGGCGCTGCGCGAGGTGCGCGCCGTGTTGCTGGCGGCGTTCGAGGCGAAGGACATGACCGAGCTGGCGACGGCGCTGAACCCGCTGCTGGCGCGCGGCGGGCCGCTGCGGCTCGCGCCCGAGGGGGCGCTGCGGGTGGCGTCGGAGGAGCTCTCGGCGGCGGACCGCGTGGCGGTCGCCGCGGCGTCGGAGCTCGCCGCGCTCGCGTCTCAGCGCGGCCTCGACCGGCTGGGGTTCTGCGACGCGGAGGACTGCCAGTGCGTGTTCGCCGACACGTCGCCGCGCGGCGACCGCCGCTACTGCTCGCGCACGTGCGCCACGCGCGTCAATGTCCGGCGTCACCGTAAGCAGTAATGGGTAGCATGTCGCTTACATGCGCCGCTACCTCCTCGCCGCCGCCGCGGGCCGGCTCGCCGACGCGATGTGGCTGGCGCCGGTCCTGCTCGTGCTCGACCGCACCGGCAGCGCTTCGCTCGCCGGCCTGACGGCCTCCGCGGCGCTCTTCCCGACGCTCGTCACCGCGCCGCTGCTCGGCGCCTGGCTGGACGTGTCGGGCCGCCGCCGCGCCGCGATCGCCGGCAACCAGGTGATCCTGTCCGGCGCGCTCGCGGCGATGCTGCTCGCCCCGGGCGCGTGGATGATCCTGTGCGCCGGGCTGGCGGGCCTCACGCAGCCGCTGGTCACCGGCGGGTTCTCGAGCATGGTGCCGGCGCTGGTGCCGGAGGCGCGGCTCGCGCGCGCCGGCGCGTCGGACTCGATGACCTACAACGTCGTCAACGTCGCCGGGCCGGCGCTCGCTTGCGCGGTGGCGGCGGCCGCCGGAGCGCCCGCCGCGGTGATCGCGCAGATCGCGATCGCGCTCGCCGGCCTGCTCGCCGTGCTCTCGCTCCCGGCGCGCGTGGACGGCGCGCGCGGCGGCGACCCGTGGCCCGTGCTGCGCGAAGGCGCCGCGCATCTGGTGCGCACGCCGCGCCTGCGCTCCGCGACGCTCGTCACCATGCTCGCCCAGCTCCCGTGGGGCTTCATGGGCGTCGGCGCGCCCGCGCTGGCGCTCGCGCTCGGCGCGGGGAAGGAGGCCGGCGGGCTGCTGCTCGCGGCCGTGGCGGGCGGGGGCCTGCTCGGCGCCGCCGCGGCGCCGTGGCTGCAGGCGCGTCACGCGCTGCTGCCGCTGATCGCGGCCGGGACGTTCGCGCAGGGCATCGGCCTCGCGCTGCTCGCGCTCGCCCCGAGCCTGCCGCTGGCGCTGGTCGCCGCGGCGATCACCGGGGCGCCCCAGGGCGTCGCGATGGCGAGCCTCATGACCGCCCGCGCGCGCTGGTCCCCGCGGCACCTGCGCGCGCAGGTGTTCACCAGCGCCGCCGGCCTGCGCACGGGCGTCTACGCGGCGGGCGCCGCGCTCGCCGGGCCGGTCCTCGCCGGCCCCGGGGCCCGCGCCGGCACGCTGCTCGCGGCCGGCGCCTGCGTCGCCGCCGCGGCGAGCGGGATCGGACCCCTCGAGCGTCCCCGACTCAAGGGGTCCTGACCCCTCCCTCACCGCGCGTGGTCAGCGCGCGACGCGATGCTGGATCTCGTCGGCCTGCTGGAACGTCGGCCGGTTGATCCACTCGATCAGCGGCTGCGTGGCGCCGCCGATCGGACGCTGGCGGACGGCGTCGAAGCACCACTGGTCGCCGTCCTGGCATGACGGGTCGCCGCTGTAGACCGTGGTCGCCGGGACCTTGGCCGCTGCGCGCAGCGACGACAGCAGCGCGGCGCGGCAGCGCTTCAGCGACCCGCCGCCGCAGAACTCGCGCGCGTACTTCCCGCGCACCTTCTGCCCGAGCACGGTGCGCAGGTCCTTGGAGACGAAGCCGTACCAGGATCCCTGGTAGGAGGAGCCGAGGTGCTGGCCGTGGTTGTTCGGCGGGTTGTCGGTCGCGATCGTCGCGGTGAGCGTGTCGAACGCCGACTTGCCGAGCGTGGGCCGGAACTCGGCGGCGACCCACAGCGGCCACCACGCGTCGAGGATCCGGACCGCGTCGGCGTGCTCGTAGACCTTGTCGCCGTTCGCGTCCTTGCGCTGGCCGCCGGACCGCACCCACTCGCGCAGCGTCGCCACCGCGGGATCGCTGGACCTGCCGATCACCTTCAGCGCCAGCGGGAGGTCGACGTGCGCGCGCAGGTCCTCCGTCCCGGCCATCTCCATCGCCTCGATCAGCCCGGGCAGGTCCATCTTCTTGCCGCCCGCGATGCCGGCCTTGATCCGGTCCTCGAGCAGCACCGACCGGTACGTCGACGAGTACGCGTTCTCGTCGGACGAGCGATACGCGCGCGCCTGCTTGTTGTTCCAGTTGACGAGGTATGACTGGTCGACGACCTGCGGGTGCTGCGCGGGCGGCGTGAACTGCGCGCGCCAGGTGTCCGGGTTCCAGCCGCGCCACTCGAAGCCCGCGGCGACCGGGAAGTCGTTGTCGAGGCCGGCCGCGCGCACCGGGTTGTCGCCCGAGTTGAAGTACGCGATGTGCTCGGGGTCCGCGTAGAACCAGTTGAACGTGTAGCCGATCTTCGCGGCCGCGCGCTGGAAGCTCGCCGGGTCGCGCACGACCGAGGGCGTGTTGAAGTCCATGAAGCCGGCGGCCGAGTCGACCTCGTGGAAGTAGGTCGAGCGCAGCTTCGTGAAGATCACCGGCTTGCCGTGGACGGTCCCGCGGCCCGCGACGATCCCGAGCTTCGTGCGCTCGGCCGTCAGCGTCTGCGTGCCGGGCGGCGTCTGGTCGGCCGGCGTCGGCACCCACGTGTTGGTCTTCTGCAGCACCTCGATCGGCTCGCACGCGCCGTGGTAGCGGTAGTGCGTGGCGTCGCACAGCGGCAGCGCGAACGTGTCGATGATGTCCTGGCCCGCCGAGGTCGCGCTCCACGCGTAGTCGCGCCCGCGGCCCAGCTGGACGTAGAGGTTGATGCCGACGAACGAGGCGCCCTGCGCGTCGATCCCCGGGCCGGCCGCGCTCGCCGGGGCGTGCACGTCCTCCTCCATCAGGATCTGCGGGTTGAAGTAGCCGACCTGCGGCCCGGCGACCATCAGCGGGTGGCCGCTCTTGGAGTGCGCGCCGGAGACCAGCAGGGCGTTCGACGCGCGCGCCGGGAAGCCGAGGATGCCGCCGGTGGTGGCGGGCTGCGAGGGCTTGAAGGAGCCCGGATCCGGCCGCGCGACGCTGCCCTTGGCGAGCTGCTTCGCCGGTGCCTGGTACGGGAAGCGCGTGTCGAACACGGTGACCGGCGCCTCGGGGTCCTCGGCGGCGCGGAAGCCGCTGAACACGCGGTCGCCGGTCTTGCGGCCGAAGCGGGCCTCGAGCGCGTCGGCGAGCTGGGAGAACTGCAGCTCCTCGCCGCCGCCCTTGCCGAAGATCCCGCCGACGAGCGCGGCGGTCGCGATCAGGTCGGCCGGCTTGAACGGGTCGGGGCCGAGCGGCCGCCCGATGGCGGCGTACTCGCCCGGCAGCTTGGTCGGGTCCAGCTTGGCCTCGGAGATGTACTGGTTGATCCCGGCGATGTACTGGTCGACGTCGGCGACGATCTGCGAGCCCTGCGCGCCGAGGTACTTCGGCAGGTCGCGCGCCTGGCGCGCGAGGTCGGCCTCCGTGTAGGGCGCGACCGCCCACTGCTCGGCGTCCATCGCCTGATTGGCGCCGCCCGCGAAGCTCGACAGCTCGCCGCGGCCCGCGTGGCGCAGCACGTCCATGAAGAACAGCCGGTCCTCGGCGCCCGCGTAGCCGAGCCCGAACATCGCTCCCGCCCGCGTGGCGCCGTACACGTGCGGGACGCCGAACGCCTTGTCGCGCACGATCGTCACGTCGGCGCGCGGCGAGTACGTGCGCTCGGCGCCCCCGGCCGGGACGCCGAAGCTCGCGTCCTTGTAGTACTTCGCGACGTCGGCCGCCTTGAGCCCCGGCACGGCGCGGTTGAGGCCGTCGTACATCGGCAGCTGGTCGCAGCAGTGCGGGACCGTCGCGCCGGTGGTGAGGAACGCGGCGAGCTCGGGCAGGTCGTAGCGCCCGCGCGTGCCGGACGGCAGGATCGAGCGGAAGCCGCCGCCGTCGTCGGCCTGGTAGGCGCCCGGCGCGACGGTCGGCGCCGGGGTGGGGAGCGGCAGCGGCGGGAGCGGCAGCTGCGCGTTGGCGGTTGCGGCGAGCGCGAAGAACAGCGCTATGGACAGGCGGACGGTGTGCACCGCCCGCGCCAATACCCAGAAAAGTTAGGGTCTACGCGTAGGCGGCGACGCCGTTGGCGTCGGCGATCGCCGAGATCTCCTCGGAGGCGCGGTCGAACTCCTCGTCCGACAGCACCGGCGTGCCCTCGAAGGGCAGATCGCGCGTGATCTCCAGCCACGACCGGCAGCCGCCGTAGTCATCGCGCACGCGAACCGTCACGGGGCGCGGGATCCGGTACGTGCGCAGCAGCAGCACGTTGAGCGGATGCCGGCGCTTCCACGCGAGCCGCTTCTCGGCGTAGTCGGTCGTCCACACGTGGAACGGCGACAGCGCGTCGAGCGCGCGGCGATCGGTGATCGTCCACGTCCCGGCGACCTCGGCCCAGGCCCGGATCCGCACGCGGTCGGGCTGCGGGATGCCGCCGTCCATCGTCAGCGCGCGGCTGGGCGGCTCGCCGTCCGGCCATACGCCCTCCTCGAGGGCGCGGCGCAACTCCGGGTGGTGGGACTCCCGCACCAGGTCGTTGCGCTGGTGATCGAACGTGGGGTAGAGGAAGAAGCGGTCGTGCTCGACCTCGAAGTGCTTGGTCGGCTCGCGAATCCCGCCTTTACGGAGCGTCAGCAGCTGCTCACCTTCCGCAAGCGCGCGCACGGTGACGGCCCATTCCTTGAAAGCGATCGGCATAGAGGTGAGGGGAGAAGGATGAAAGAGACCAGCGAAATCCCACACGGGGGACCTTGCGCAACGACCCTGCCCGGCGATGCGACCCGGAAACCTCCCGGCGGGACGTCACATACTATGCACAAAGTCGGGCGAACTCAAAACATCCCTGCAAAATCGCAGGTTTCTTATGAAACGCACGATTTGCCGCGGTGAGTCCGCGCGCGCCAACTTAGATTCCGTTGAGTGCTTCGACGACGCGGATGACGGCGGAGAAGTCCTGATCGCCGAGACCGTGTCCCATGCCGGCTCCGTAGAGCTCCTGGGCCAGGCCGGCGAACGGGAACGCGCTGTTGGCGGTCCGCGTCTCGGCCAGGCAGAGCTGCACGTCCTTGAGCATGTGAGCGAGCTTGAACAGCGGGGTGAAATCGTGCTCGATCATCGGCCGCCCCTTGAGTGAGCGCATCGTCGAGTCGGCCGACCCGCCCTCCATCGACTCCAGCAGCGCGTCGAGGTCGACGCCGGCCTGCCGCGCGACGGTCAGGCCCTGCGCGAGCGTCGCGGCGTTGATCGCCGTGATCGTGTTGGCGATCACCTTCACGGCCTGCCCTTGGCCGGCCTCGCCGCAGTGCACGATCTTCGCGCCCATCACCTCCAGCAGCGGGCGCGCCCGCTCCAGGTCCCCGGACTCGCCGCCGACCATGATCACGAGCGTCCCGGCCTTGGCCTTCGGCGAGGAGCCGGTGACGGGGGCGTCGATGAAGCCGTGGCCCGCCGCCTTGAGCTTCGCGTTCAGCGCGCGCGCGGTGCCGGGCGCGATCGTCGACATGTCCACGAACAGCGTGCCCGGGCGGGCGCCCTCCAGCGCCTGCTCGACCATCGACTCGACCTGCGGGCCGTCGACGACCATCGTGATCACGACGTCGGAGCGCTCGGCGACCTCGCGCGGCGAGCCGACGACGGTCCCGCCGTGCTCGGCGGCCCACGCGTCGGCCTTCTCGCGAGTGCGGTTGTAGACCGTCAGCTCGTACCCGGCCTTCGCCAGGTTGGCCGCCTGCAGCGACCCCATGATGCCCAGCCCGATGAACCCCACGGCACGGTCAGCCATGCCCACCACCTCCCGGCGTCTCGATCCGCAGCGTCTGACCGGGCGCCAGGCTACCGCGCGCCTTCGAGGGGAGCTCTTCGCCGTCGACGAGGTTGCGTCCCTTGGCGCCCGGCTCGCCGCCCTGCGCGCCCGGCGGCGCGTGGCGGCGGCGCTCGGTGAGCAGCGAGTAGTCCATCTGGGCCAGCGCCTCGAGCTCGCGGATCACGCCGTCTCCGCCCGTGTGCCTGCCGGCGCCGCCTGAGCCTCGCCGGACGGCGTACGTCGTGACCCGCAGCGGGAACTCGAGCTCGAGCGCCTCGACGGGCGTGTTGAGCGTGTTCGACATCGCGACGTGGACGGCGGACGGGCCGTCGGCGTCCTCGCACGCGCCCTGGCCGCCGCCGAGCGTCTCGTAGTACGTGAAGTCGTCGTTGCCGAGCGTGAGGTTGTTCATCGTGCCCTGGCCGAGCGCGCGGCCGAACGCCTTCAGCACCAGGTCCGCGACGCGTGAGGACGTCTCGACGTTGCCGGCGACGACGGCGTGCGGCGGCGTGGCGTTGAGCAGGCAGCCCTCCGGCGCGATCACGGTGACCGGCGCCATCGCGCCCGAGCTGGGCGGGATGTCGGGGTCGGTGAGCACGCGCACGGCGAACCAGCAGGCGCTGACGGTGACCGCGAGCGGGCAGTTGAGGTTGCCGTCGTGCTGCCCGGCGGAGCCGGTGAAGTCGAGCGTGAGCGTGTCGTGATCGACGGTCGCGGCGAGCTTGAGCTGGAGGTCGCCCTCGACCGCCTCGAGCACGTCGGTCGCGTGGCGCGTGCCGTCCTCGAGCGCTTCCAGCGCGGCGCGGGTCCGCCGCTCCGCGTACTCGATCGTGGCGTCCATCGCCTCCTTGAGCGGCATCCGGTCGTACAGCTCCGCGAGCCGGGCCGCGCCGGTGCGGTTGGCGGCCAGCTGGGCCCGCAGGTCGGCGCGGCGCTGGTCCGGCTGGCGCATCTGGCCGACCAGCTCCTCGATCGCCGCTTGCGTGAGGCGGCGCGGGGAGATCACGACGCCTTCGTCCTGCAGGGTCTTGGAGTCCGCTGGCATGCTGCCGGGCGTGGGGCCGCCGACGTCGGCGTGGTGGGCGCGGTTGGCGGCGAAGCCGATCAGCGCGTCGTGGGCGAACACCGGCGTGATCACGGTGATGTCGGGCAGGTGGGTGCCGCCGGCGTAGGGGTCGTTGAGGACCCACGCGACGTCCGGCTCGTGGTCCTCGCGGGCCACCGCCTGCACCGCCGCGGGCATCGCGCCGAGATGGACCGGGATGTGCTCGGCCTGCATCACCAGCCGGCCTGCGGGGTCGAACAGCGCGCACGACGCGTCGCGCCGCTCCTTGATGTTCGCCGAGTGGCTGGCCTTGATCAGGACCGCGCCCATCTCCTCGCACGTCGCTCTCAGGGCGCCGGACGCGACTCGCAGCGTTACGGGGTCCATTCGATCCTGATCGTGCCGTCGTCGAGAGTGGTTCCGGCCCAGCCGGCGGGCACCGCGAGCGTCGCCTCGGGCAGCTCGACGATCGCCGGCCCGATTATCGGCTCGCCGGGCGCGGGCTCGCCGCGGATGACCTCGGTGTCGCCGAGCACCGTGTCCCGCCTTCCGCGCTGCACGGCGCCTTCGGCCGCGGCGGCGATGGCCGGGCCGGGGGTCGTCGCGGTCGCCCGCAAGGTCACAAGCTCAACCTCGACCTGAGGGTCAGAATAGCCATAAGCGCGCTCGTGGGCGCGGTGGAAGGCGGTTCTCAGGGCATCGGCGTCCGCGTCGTCGAGCTCGACGGAGAGCTCGAACGCCTGGCCCTTGTAGCGCAGCTCCGCGGTCAGCCGGACGTCGGCGCCGGGGAGCGTCGCGCGCGCCCGCTCGGCGAGCCGGCCGGCCTCGCTCGTCACGGCCTCCGTGGTCAGCGCGTCGCCGGCGAGGAGGACGCTGCGCTGGGCGTCGCGGCGGCGCTCGGAGACGACGAGGCCGAGCGCGGCGAGCACGCCCGACGCGCGCGGGCACAGGATCCGCGTGATCCCGAGCTCCTCGGCGATCGCCGCCGCGTGCAGCCCGCCGGCGCCGCCGAACGCCATCAGCGCCAGCTCGCGCGGGTCGACGCCGCGCTCGACGGTCATCACGCGCAGCGCGCGGATCATCTCGGCATTGGCGACGCGGACGATGCCCTCGGCGGTCTCTCGCTCGTCGAGGTCCAGCGCCTCGCCCAGCGCCCTGACCGCCGCGCTTGCGGCGGCGCGCTCGAGCGCGATCCCGCCGGCCAGCGGCGCGTCGTCGCCGAGCAGGCCGAGCAGCAGGTTCGCGTCGGTCACGGTCGGCTCGGTCCCGCCGTGGCCGTACGCCGCCGGGCCGGGGCGCGCGCCCGCGCTTCGCGGGCCGACGCGGAGCGCCCCGCCCGCGTCGCGCCAGGCGATCGACCCGCCGCCGGCGCCGACCGTGTGGATGTCGAGCATCGGCAGCGCGACCGGCCGGCCGCCGACCTCGCGCCCGGACGCCTCGCGCACCTCGCCGCCGAGCACGACGCAGACGTCGCAGCTGGTGCCGCCCATGTCGAAGCACAGCGTGTCCGGCTCGCCCGCCGCCTTCGCCGCCCAGGCGGCGCCGGCGGCGCCGCCCGCGGGGCCGGACAGCACGGTCAGCACGGCGTGGTCGGCGGCCTCGGCGAGCGCCGCCAGGCCGCCGCTGGACTGCATCACGCTCGGCTCCGGGAGCCCGGCGTCGCGCGCCCGCTGCGTGAGCTTGTTCAGGTACGCCGCGAGCAGCGGCGAGAGCGCGGCGTCGAGCTCGGTGGTGGCGGCGCGCTCGTACTCCCGGAACGTGCCGACGACCTGGTGCGAGAGCGAGACGTGGACGCCCGGGAGCTCCCGCGCCAGCGCCTCGCCGAGCGCGCGCTCGTGCTCCGGGTGGCGATACGCGTGCAGCAGGCAGACGGCCACGGACTCCGGGTCCAGCTCCGCGACTGCCCGCGCCGCGGCCGTTGCGTCGAGCGGCTTCAGCGGCCCGTCCGGCGTCATCCGCTCGTCGGCGCCGACCCGCAGCGCGGGCGGCACCAGCGGCGCGGGCCGCGCCACGCACAGGCGGTACAGGTCCGCGCGCGCCTGGCGGCCGAGCTCGACGACGTCCTCGAAGCCCTTCGTCGCGACGAGCACCGTGCGCGCGCCCTTGCCCTCCAGCAGCGCGTTCGTGGCCGCCGTCGTGCCGTGCGCGAACTCGCGCACGTCGCCGGCCTGCGCGTGCGCCTTCGCGAGCACCGCCTCGACGGCCGCGAGCACGCCCTCGGACTGATCCTCGGGCGTGGTCGGCGCCTTCGCGGTCACGACCCGGTCGCCGGCCGCGAGGACGGCGTCCGTGAACGTTCCGCCGACGTCGACGCCCAGGAGCACGCGCGCAAGTTACCTCGCCAAGGGGGGGCAAGTTGCCGCCGCCGTGACTGAAAGGAGTGTGAGGGAGCAATCGCCCAACCACCTCGAGATATCCGTCTACGGACCGTTCCACCGCAAGTGGTCGCCCACCCAGACCGACGACGTCATCGACGCGGTGCTTGACACCGGTGAGCTCTGGGGCGGGCCGCCGTTCGGCTCGGATCTCCCTGCCGTCGAGGCATTTGCGGGTCCGCTGCCCCAACGTCAGAGCGGATTCGAGTTCTATTCCCGCGCCCGCCCGGACAACGAGGCGGGGCCTCGCGCCTGTTGGCGCCGTCGCGAGGATGGATCGGTCCGTCAGAATGGAGGTGTGGCGAAGATGTCCGTGATGATCGCCCGGATCCGGAGGACGGCATGAGCGTCGCCGCCGCGGTAGAGCAACTCGCGCCGGGGAGCATCGTGCCGGGCGCGCGGCTGCGACGGGTGCTGGACACGACTCCCAAGGCGTTGGTCGCTCGCGCCGGGGTGCGCTGGGCAACAGGCGACGATGAGCTCGGTGCGGCCCGGTACGCGGTGTTGCGGCGCCGAGGCTCCGGGGCGCCGCCGGTGGTGCTGGTCGCCTACGACGGCTCAGAGGGGATCGATCTGCTCGGGGCGGACGACATGTCCGACGGCGAGATCGACGCGCTTCTGAATGAGTTGCGCGTCGGACTGGCAGAACACCCGGCCGACGATTCGAAGGCTCGGCGGCGCTCCGGATGATCGGAGCCGGCGCCTCCCATGAGGCGGCGCCGGCGGTCCGTCAAGCGGCGAGCGGCACGTCCTCCGTCTCGGCCAGGTGCTGGTGCGACGGGCAGTAGCCGTTGTGCGGCAGCGGCGTACGCCGGCACGGCGTGCCGCGGCGCGTGGTGGCGCGGCAATCGAGCTGCTCGGTCGCCGGGTTGGCGGCGAAGTAGTCGCGCGCGAACGTCATGTAGCGGTCCACGATCTTGTAGACCCGCAGCTGCGACGACATCGGGAAGTAGACCCGGATGTCGTTGAACAACGTCTTCGTCGGCTTGGCGAAGTAGTGCCAGTCCGTGGCGAGCCGCTCTACGCAGGTCTCGCAAGAGCGCAGGACGCGCTCGTGGTTGGTTGGACCCTCGCGCTCGGCACGGTCTTCGATGATGTCCGGCGCGAGTTCCCTGTAGATGGAACGGCTGAAGTGGTACATCGTGTCTCCCCGGGACGCGCCCATCCGGCGGCGGCGTCCCATCCGTGGCCCGGTGGAGAGGTGTTCACCGGGGGTACGGATGCTCGAAACGTCAGCTTTGTTGACTTCGCGTTAAGAAGCGCGCCCGGCTAAAGCCAAGGCACAAACGCGGGAGCCTGAGAACCGGCGGGAAGCACGGTGTGGCGCCCATCCAGGGCGGGGTCGGGCTCGGGGAACTCGGCACGCGCGTGGGCGCCTCGCGTCTCCTCCCGGGCGAGCGCGGAGAGCGCGATCAGGCGCGCGAGCGGGTGCGGATCGTCGCGCAGCTCGGTCAGTCCGTCGGCGTTGCGCTCGAGCCCGGCCAGCCGCCAGACCGCCTGGCGCGTCTCGCGCGTGGGGGCGGGCGCGATCAGCTCCGGCGCGGGGACCTCGGTGACGGGGATCGGCACGGGCTCGTCGAGGCCCGCGAGCGCCGCGCGGCGGCCGAACACGAAGCACTCCGACAGCGAGTTGGACGCGAGCCGGTTCGCGCCGTGCAGTCCGGTGCACGCGCACTCGCCGACGGCGTACAGCCCGTCGACCCCGTCGGCGCGGCCGTGCAGGTCGGTGACGACGCCGCCCATCAGGAAGTGCGACGCGGGCGCGACGGGGACGCGCTGGCGCGTCGGGTCGATCCCGGCGTCGCGCAGGGCGGTGACGATGTTCGGGAAGCGGCTCGGATCGACCATCGTCATGTCGAGCATCGCCGCCTGCGCGCCGGTCTCCCGGAGCAGGCGGAAGATCGCGCGGGCGACCGTGTCGCGTGGCGCGAGCTCCTCGACGAAGCGCTCGCCGTCCGGCCCGTGCAGCGTCGCGCCCTCGCCGCGCACGGCCTCGGAGATGAGGAAGCCCTCGCGGCCCTGGACGCCGACGACCGCCGTGGGGTGGAACTGCATGAACTCGAGGTCGGCGAGCGCGGCGCCGGCGTGGCGGGCGAGCAGCAGGCCGGAGCCGTAGGACCCGGGCGGGTTGGTCGTGCGCGACCACAGCGCGGCGGCGCCGCCGGTGGCGAGGATCGTGGCGCGCGCGGTCAGCTTCTCGCCGGTCTCGAGGTACAGGCCGACGGCGCGCCCGTCGCCGGCGCGCAGGATGCTCGTCGCCTGGTGGCCTTCGAGCACCTCGATGTGCTCGTTGCCGGCGACCCTGGCGGAGAGCTGGCGCAGGATCCGGCGCCCGGTCGAGCCGCCCGCGTGGATGATCCGGCGCCTCGAGTGGCCGCCCTCCAGGCCGAGCGCGAGGTCGCCGTGGCGGTCGGCGTCGAAGTGCACGCCGAGCCGCAGCAGGTCGCGCACGCGGGCGGCGGCCTCGTCGGTCAGCACCGTCGCCGCCGAGGGGCGGGTGAGGCCGCGGCCGGCGATCAGCGTGTCCTCGAGGTGCAGGGACGGCGAGTCGTCGACGGCCAGCGCGGCCGCGGCGCCGCCCTGCGCCCAGTAGGACGCCGTCTCCGCGAGCGGACGGGCAGAGACGAGCACCACGCTCGCACCTTGCTGCGCCCCGGTCAGCGCGGCGAACAACCCCGCGGCGCCGGCGCCCACCACGATCAGGTCCGCCATCGGTCCTCAAGGGTACGGTGTGCGCATGGAGGAGACCCGCCGCTCGATCTGGCTGCGCCACGACGCGGTCCTCGGCCACGACGTGCCCGGCCATCCGGAGCGCCCGGCGCGGATCCGGGCGCTGGAGGCGGAGATGAGCGCGTCCGGCTGGTTCGGGTGCGAGCGCGTGCTCGCCCCGCGGGTGGAGCGCTCGGCGCTGCATCAGGTCCATCCGGAGTCGCACGTGGCCGCGATCGAGGAGCTGTGCGTGAGCGGCGGCGGCGCGATCGACGCCGACACCTTCGCGGTGCCGGCGACCTGGGAGGCCGCGCAGCGGGCGGCCGGCGGCGCGGTCGCGCTCGTCGACGCGCTGCTGGGCGGCGAGGCCGCCTTCGGGGTCAGCGCGCTGCGCCCGCCGGGCCACCACGCCGAGCGCGAACGCGCGATGGGGTTCTGCTTCTTCAACAACGTCGCGGCGGCGGCCCGGCGGGCGACCTCGGCACACGGGCTCGAGCGGGTGCTGATCGTCGACTGGGACGTCCACCACGGCAACGGGACGAACGACATCTTCCACGCGGACGCCGACGTGCTGTTCATGTCGATCCACGAGTGGCCGCTGTATCCGGGCACGGGGGCGGCGTCGGACGTGGGCGAGGGCGCGGGCGAGGGCTTCACCGTCAACCTGCCGGTGCCGGGCGGGACGGGCGATCTCGCCTACGCATCGCTGGTCGAGCACGTGGCCGGCGGGCTGGCGGCGGCGTGGGAGCCGCAGCTGATCCTGATCTCGGCCGGCTTCGACGCGCACCGCGACGACCCGCTGGCGTCCTGCCGCGTCACCGAGGCCGGGTTCGCCGCGATGGCGGGCTCGCTGCGGCGGGCCGCGGACCGCGTCGGCGCGCCGCTCGGGATCGTGCTCGAAGGCGGCTACGACCTCGGCGGGCTGTCGCGCTCGATGGCGGCGCTGATGCCGGTGCTGGTCACGCCCGAGACGCCGGCCGCGGTCGAGGTCGATCTGCACCCGCTCGCCGCGCGGGCGCTGGAGCGGCTGGAGCCGTACTGGCCGGCGCTCGGCGCCGCCGCCCGCTGATAGATCTCGAGGCATCGAGTTGAGTTGAGGCCTGCTCCTGGTTGGGGTGGGCCTTTTCTCTTTGATCCTCTGGGTGTGGAGGTGTCTGGTGCCGGGATTGTTGAGAGAGCTCGAGGGCGATCGTCTGGTGGTGGCGGTCGATCCGGGCAAGGTCTCGCATCGGGTGTGGTTGGCTGATCGCGAGCGCGGTTTGGTGGGCGAGCCGGTGTCGGTCGCGAACTCCAGGGCTGGAATCGAGCGGCTCGTCGGCTTGGTCGGCGGCAGCGATCCCGTGTTTGCGGTGGAGGCGACGGGGTCGCTGCATCGGGCGTTTGCTGGGGAGTTGGAGCGGCGTTGGCCGGGCGCGTTGCGGCTCTTCGCGCCGTCTGAGACCCAGGCTGCGCGGGCGCAGATCGGGGCGCGTCGGTTCAAGACCGATGACCGTGATTGCGCGGCGTTGGTCTGGCTCGCGCGCCAGGGCGCCGGGCGGCGAGCGCCTGCCTCGCCGGTAGAGGCGATGCTCGGCGCGGTCGCGCATCGCCGTCAGCTCGTGCTCGCGCTGACGCCGTTGCGCCAGCGTTTGCACGATCAGCTCAACGCCCTCGCGCCGGGCCTCTCAGCGCCTGCCGGTCACGGCCGCGCGTTGTTGTTGGACACGCCGACCGGACGCGCGGTGCTGGCCTGCGCGGTCGACTTCCAAGGACGCCCGCCGAGCCCACGATCGCTCAAAGCCCGCGCCGATGGACGCCTGACCGACGCGATCGCGGCCTTCTGGTCTGCGCGCTGGAAAGACTGCCTCGCGCCGCCCGCCGACGCCACCCTGCGCGCCCAACGGCTCGCTCGCGATGTCGACCGCTTCTGGACGCTGCGCGCCGACATCGCCCTCGTCGACGCCCAACTCGAGCAGCTGCTCGCCGACAGCGCGGGCCAGATCCTCACCTCGCTGCCGGGAGTCAAGATCGTCCGGGCCGCCGCGTTTGCCGCGCACAGCTTGCCGATCGAGCGCTTCCCAACCCCCGAGCACCTGTACTCCGCGACCGGACTGGCCCCGGCCAGCTATCAATCCGCGACCGTCCGCAAACGCGTCGTGATCAGCCGCACCGGCCTGCCCGAGCACCGCGACGCGCTGATGGCCATCGCCTGGGGCCTGGAACAGTTCGCTCCCGCCTTCCAAGCCCGCCGCCGCGAGCTCGCCGAGCGCGGCCTGATCGGCATCAGAGCACGAGTCGCGCTCGCCCGACACGCCTGCCGGCTCTGCTGGCGACTACTGCACTCCCAACAGCCCTACGACGATCGGCGTTACGATCGCGCCAGGCGAGACCGCGGGCGGTGACGGCGCTACCGCTATGCCGCACTGACGGCGCAACCTAGCTTGCCGCCCGCCCGCGCTCGCCGGCCCTCACGGCGCACACGAAAGCCTGCCGCACCCGACGGCGCCTAAACAGCCTGCCGACCCCGACAGCGCGACCGCGACCCCGATCCCCCGCAAACACCGCGATCACCGACCGCGGCGACCGCCCCTGCGGCCACCGCGATCTTGACTCACAGCCGGAAAGCTAGGCGGGCGCGACCTTGCGCACGTAGGCGTCCGGGTAGTCGGACTTGACCGCATCGCGGCCGCTCTCGGCGGCGCTCTGCGAGTCGTACTTCTCGGTGAACACGACGTAGTAGCCGGGGTTCAGCGACGAGTAGTCGTCGGAGTGCAGGATGCCGACCGTGTGGCCCTGGCCCTGTGCGGTGGTCGCGACCTTCTCGGCCTTCGCCAGGTCGCCCGCCGACTCGATGATCACGGTGTAGCCGGTGCCGCCGGGCCAGTCCGGGAACGTCGACGACGTGGCGCCGCTGCCGCCGCTCTGCGTGTTGCCCCCGCCCGTGGGCGTGCCGGTCGGCGTCGCGGTCGTGCTGGGCTCCGCCGTCGCGGTCCCCGCCGGAGTCGCACTCTCGGTCGGAAGCGGCGAGACGGTCGCGGTCGGCAGCGGGGTCGGCGTCGTCGCGGGCGGCACTCCCCCCGCGCCGGGCGTCGGCGTCGCCGACGCGAGCTTCTCCGAGCCGCCGGAGAGCGCGACGATCGCGAGCACGACGCCGATCACGGCGAGCAGCGCGAGCGCGCCGGAGAGCATGATCGGCACCCGCCACCCGCGCGGCTCGGCGACCTCGGTCGTGGCGGCCGCCCCGCAGGCGAGGCACCACTCCTGATCGGGAGCCATCGCGCTGCCGCAGCGCGGGCAGCGGCGCTCGGGCGGAGCCGCGGCGTCAGGCGGCGGCGTCTGCATCGTGCTCATGTGCGGCGCCCCATCCGCCGCGAGTACAGGTCGAGCCCTTCGGGGGCCGCCGGCGAGTCCGCGGACGGCTCGCCGTCGCCGGGAATCACGCGCGTCGGAGCTTCGTCGGACGACGGCGCCGATCCCGCCGCGTCGCCGCCGGGCGTCGCCGCGTCGGCGTCGTCGCCGGACTTCGCCGGGTCGGCCGCGGGCGTCGTCTCCGCGCCGCCACCGCTCGTCTCCGGACCGGTCGCGGGCGCCGATCCCGCCGCGTCGGTCGCGGGCGTCGACGCCGCGGCGTCGCCGCCGGCCGTCGTCTTCGAGCCGCCGTCGGGCGTCTCCGCACCGGTCGCGGGCGCCGACTCCGCGGCGTCGCCGCCGCCCGTCGTCTCCGCGCCGTCGCCGGGCGTCTCCACACCGGTGGCGGGCGTCGAACCCGCGGCGTCGCCGGGCGTCTCCGCACCGGTCGCGGGCGCCGATCCCGCGGCGTCGCCGCCGGAGGTCGTCTCCGCGCCGTCGCCGTCCGTCTCCGCACCGGTGGCGGGCGCCGTTCCCGCGGCGTCGCCGCCGGCCGCCGTCTCCGCGCCGCCCGCGGCGGCCTCGGCGGCCGTCTCCGGACCGGGCTCGCCGGCGGCCGGGGCGCTCGTCGCGTCGCGGCGGGGCCAGTGGAACTCGGTTCCCGGCTCGAGCGGGAGCGGTGGCAGCTCCTGCGTCGGCTGGTCCGCGGTCGCCGGCTGGATCGGGGCGGCGACCGGCGCGACCACGGGCGCGGGCTCGGGCGCGGCGGCCGGCTCCGCCGCGCGGGCGAGGGCGCGGCGGGCGCTCTCGGTCAGTGGCAGCCCGCAGTGCGAGCAGTAGTGCGCGTCGCTCCCGAACAGCTCGCCGCAGTGTGGGCATTCGCCGCCGACGCCCGGCTCGCGCACGACCACGTTGCGGCGCACGTCGTCGAGCTGGAGCTCCAGGGCGTGCAGCTCGGCGTCGATCCGGGTCAGCCGGTCGAGCTTGGTGGCGCGCAGCTGGCGATGGCCTTCGGCCTCGATGTCGCGGGCGGTGCGGTGCAGCTCGTAGACGAAGCCGCCGAGGTCGCGCAGCAGCAGCTCGCGCGCCGCGCGCAGGAAGGCCACGCGCTTGCGCAGGCGCCCGCGCCGGGCACTCGAGGACGGAACCGCGCTGAGCTCGTCCGGATCCAGCCCGGGGGGAAGGTCGGCGACCGGCACGGCCGGGGGCTCCGCGGGATCGCGCACGGCGTACGGGGCGCCGGGATACGGCTCGCCGGTGGTGAACGGCGCGTACCCGGCCGGCTCGGGCTGCACGGCGGGCGTCGCCGCCGCCGGGTCCGAGAGCAGGGAGGTATGGCCCTCCGTCTCAACGGGGGTCTGGGGCGCCGCGTCCTCGAGTCCTGGCGCCGCCGCTGTGGGCGGCTCGGTGCCTTCTGGACCCGCGGAGCGCCGGCGGGACAAGCGTCGCTTCAGGCCGCTCATAGGTCAGACGGGGATCGCGAGCTCGTCGGCCCCGAGCGGTCGAGTATAGGGTCGCTTCCTTCTCCCACGACGCTCACAACGCGGCGGCCTCCTCGAAGGTTCGATCATCCAGCAGGTCGCGCCACGCGGTGACGACGCGCGCGGCCATCGCGTCGGCGGAGAAGAGCTCGGCGCGCGCGCGGCCGTCGCTGCGCGGATCGGCCGCCTCCAGGTGCGGGCGCAGCGCGGCCCGCCAGGCGTCGCGGTCGAAGGGCGCGCAGTACGCCCCGTCCACGCCCTCCAGCGCGACCGGGTGGATGCCGACCGGCGTGCCGAGCACCGGCACGCCGCACGCGAGCGCCTCGATGACCGAGAGCCCGAACGCCTCCTTCTCGCTCGGCACGAGCACGGCGTTCGCGGCGTTGATCCAGTACGGCACCTCGTCCGGCGCGACGCCGCCGAGCGTGAGCAGCCGCACGTCACCCGCCGCCTCGGCGGCGCGGTCGAAGCGCTTCAGCGGCCGCGCGGGATCGTGCGGGAAGAGCAGATAGCGGCCGTCCGGGTCGAGCCCCACGCGGGCGCGCGCCTCGGCACGCGAGATCGGGCGGAAGCGGTGCAGGTCGATCCCCACGGGGAGGATGGCGACGCGCCGCCGTGTGCCCACGCCGGGGAGGTTGCCGCTGAACTCGCGCGAGACGGCGGCGGTGAGCGCGCAGAACGGCAGTGCCGCGCGCGTGGCCAGGTACGAGCGGCGCACGAGCAGGTCGTTCCCGTGCAGCGTCACGACGACCGGGCCGAGCCGCGCGAGCAGCGCCGGCCACGCCGTGAGGCCGAAGTGCGCGTGCACGACGTCGAAGCGGTGCCCGCGGAAGCGCCTTCGCAGCGCCCCCACGGCGCGCAGCAGCGACTTAGGCCCCGGCGGGAACGCGAACAGCTCCACCTCGAGGTCGTCGCGCCGGCGCAGCGCCTCCACCTGGTCGCGCACGAACGGCCCGAGCGCGGGCCGCTCGGCGGAGGGATACATGTTCGTGACGACCAGGACGCGCATGCCAGACCCAGACCATGGCACGCGTTCCGGCGCCGATGACGCACCTCGACGCGGTTGTTGCACTCTCGGTGCGCATTTGTCACGAATGCGGCACAAACGCGCGTAGATCCGTCGCCCTGTCCCGCCTGAGACTCCCACCCTGTCCCGCAGACCGCGGGACGCCGGGCCCCGGGGCCGCCGGGGCGAGGAGCGCGCAGGGAGACCGAGATGTACGAGCTGATGGGACGCGTGCACGCCGCGCTGTTGCGGGAGCGCGGGCAGGGGACGGTCGAGTACGTGGGCCTGGTCCTGTTGATCGCGGCCGTCCTCGCGGGCGTCGTGGCGATGGGCGACAGCCTCAACGGGGGCGGGATCGCGGAGACGGTCGTGAAGAAGCTCAAGGACACGATCAACGGCCTCGAGGCCGCGGCGTGAGCGTGCGCGCGGGAGCCTTCCGGGGAGTCGCCGTGCCAGACTGGCGGCGTGGTCGCCTCGCCGGTCCCCCCGTCCGCGCCCGACGCGATGCGCCGCCGGCCGGTCGGCGTGTTCGACTCCGGGGTCGGTGGCCTGACCGTGCTGCACGAGCTGCTGGTGCAGCTGCCGCACGAGGACTTCGTGTACTTCGCCGACTCGGCGCGCGTGCCCTACGGGCCGCGGCCGCGGACGGAGATCGAGGCGTTCTCGCTCGAGGTCGCGGAGGAGCTCCTGACGCGCTCGATCAAGCTGCTCGTCGTCGCCTGCAACAGCGCCTCGTCGGCCGCCCTGCCGGCGCTGCGCGACCGGCTGATGCAGACGACGCTCGGCGTCGACGTGCTCGGCGTGGTGCAGCCCGGCGCCGTCCAGGCCGTGGCGGCGACGCGCAACGGGCGCGTCGGCTATATGGCGACCGACGCGACGGTGGTCAGCGGCGCGTACGAGCGCTCGATCGCGGCGGCCGACCCGTTCGTGACGGTGACGGCGGTGGCGTGCCCGGAGCTCGTGCCGCTGATCGAGCGCGGCTCGCCGTTCGACGCCACGATCGTCGACGCCGTCCGCCACTACACGCGCCCGCTGCGCGAAGCGGAGGTCGACACGGTGATCCTCGGCTGCACCCACTACCCGCTGATCCGGCCGCTGTTGCAGCGGATGCTGGGACGCGGCGTGGAGATCGTCAGCTCGGGTGTGCCGGTGGCCCGCCAGGTCGAGCACGTCCTGGGCAGTCGCGGCCTGGGCAACCCGCGCGAGGGGGAGGGCGACTACCGCTTCCTCACGTCGGGCGACCCCGAGTCGCTGCGCGCGGCGGGCACCCGCTTCCTGCAGCTGCCGATCGGCGCGGTCGAGCACGTCCCACTGTCGCCGGAGCTGAAGGCCGGCGCGCTCTCGGAGGCACGCCTATGACCCCCCAGCGCAGCGGCGGCCGCGCCGCCGACGAGCTCCGGCCCGTGACGATCGAGCCCGGCTTCGTGCGTACGGCGACCGGCTCGGCGCTGATCTCCTGCGGCGGCACGCGCGTGATCTGCACCGCGTCGGTGCAGGAGTCCGTGCCGCGCTGGATGGCGGGCCAGGGCCGCGGCTGGATGACGGCCGAGTACGGCATGCTCCCCGCGTCGACCGGCGACCGCAAGCAGCGCGACGTCACCAAGGGCCGGCCCGACGGCCGGACCGTCGAGATCCAGCGCCTGATCGGCCGCTCGCTGCGCGGGGTGGCCGACC
Source organism: uncultured Solirubrobacteraceae bacterium (assembly GCA_963736505.1). Lineage (GTDB taxonomy): Bacteria > Actinomycetota > Thermoleophilia > Solirubrobacterales > Solirubrobacteraceae > Solirubrobacter. The sequence goes on along the minus strand of CAVTOZ010000005.1, from coordinate 19,922 downwards.
TCGACGCGCTCGGCGAGCGCACGGTCTACGTCGACTGCGACGTGCTGGAGGCCGACGGCGGGACGCGCTGCGCCTCGATCACCGGCGGCTACGTCGCGCTCGCGCTGGCGTGCCGCCGCCTGCAGGACGAGGGCAAGCTCGCGCGCTCGCCGCTGACCGGCAGCCTCGCGGCGGTCAGCTGCGGCGTCGTCGCCGGCGTCCCGCTGCTCGACCTCGACTACCCCGAGGACTCCAGCGCCGAGGTCGACGCCAACGTGGTGATGACCGGCGACGGCGGGCTCGTGGAGGTCCAGGCGACCGCCGAGCGCACGCCGCTGAGCCGCGCGCACCTGGACGACCTGCTCCAGCTCGCCCAGCACGGCATCGAAGGCCTGCGCGCCGCGCAGGAAGCGGCGCTTCGCTGAAGTGGGCGTGTCCGTGAGTACGGCGCATAATCCGGCGAATGCACGGGTCGTCGTTGCCACTGCCTCGCGGCAGAGCGCTCGTCACCGGCTTCGCCTCGGCGGCAGTCGCTCGCATACTGGTGGTACGTGTGCGACTGCCGCGGCCCGGCAGCGGCGAGAGCCAGGTGGCGAGCCCCAAGGGCGAGACAGGTGGCGGTCCGGGCCCGCCGGAATGCGTCGTACTCCCGGATACGTCCACCAACTGGCGTGCGGTTAGTGCTCGCGACACGCAACGACCACAAGCTCCGCGAGTTCGGGCGGCTGCTGCCTGGCGTCGCGCTCGACCCGCTGCCTGAGGAGGCCGGGACCCCCGAGGAGACCGGCGAGACCTACGCCGAGAACGCGCTGATCAAGGCGCGCTCCGCCGCGCGGGCGACCGGCCGGGCCGCGTTCGCCGACGACTCCGGCATCGAGGCCGAGGCGCTCGGCTGGCGCCCCGGCGTGCGCACCGCCCGCTTCGCCGGCGAGCACGCGACCGACGGCGAGAACCTCCAGAAGCTGCACGAGGAGGCGCCTGCCGGCTCGGCCCTGCGCTACGTCTGCGTGATCGCGCACGTCACGCCCGAGGGCGCCGAGCAGGTGTTCGAGGGCCGCTGCACGGGCACACTCGCCGTCGCGCCCAGCGGCGGGGGCGGCTTCGGCTACGACCCGCTGTTCGTCCCCGACGAGGCGCCTGGAAGGACGATGGCCGAGCTGACGGACGCGGAGAAGGACGCGATCTCGCACCGCGGTCACGCGGCGCGCGCGCTGCTCGCATGGCTCGGTCCCTGAGACAGGAGGGGCACCACGCCCGCGGCCGCAGCCGCGCGGCGGCCGTCTCGATCGGCTCCAACACGGCGCTGATCGCGCTGAAGATCGTCGCCGGCATCCTCACGGGCTCGGTCGCGATCCTCACCGAGGCGCTGCACTCGGGCATCGACCTGCTGGCGAGCCTGATCGCGTTCTTCTCCGTCCGCCGCGCCGAGGAGCCCGCCGACGCGGGCCACCGCTACGGCCACGACAAGTTCGAGAACGCCGCGGCTGCCACCGAGGGGATGCTTATCCTGGCCGGCTCGGCGGTGATCGCGTTCGCCGCCATCAGCTCCCTGATCGCCGGTCCCCAGCTCGACCACCTCGGCATCGGCATCACGGTCGTCGGCTTCGCCGCCGTCGTCAACCTCGCCGTCTCGAGCTGGCTGTTCCGCAAGGGGCGCGAGATGTCGAGCCCCGCGCTGGAGGGCGACGCCGCGCACCTGCGCACCGACGCCTACACGTCGATCGGCGTGCTCGTCGGCCTCTCGCTCGTCGCGATCACGGGCAAGGACTGGCTGGACCCCGTCGTCGCGCTCGCGATCTCGGGCGGCATCGTCGTGACCGGCATGCGCCTGACGGTCGGCAGCCTGCGCGTGCTCGTCGACGAGGCGCTGCCCGACGAGGAGCTGGCCGCGATCCGCGAGTCGATCGAGGCGTTCGCCGGCGAGGGCGTCGTCGGCTACCACCAGCTGCGCACGCGCCGCGCCGGTGCGCGCCGCTACGTCGACCTGCACGTCCAGTTCCGCCACGGGACCTCGCTGGAGGAGGCCCACCACACCGCCCACGCGCTGCAGGACGCCATCCAGGCCCGCCTGCCGCAGACCGACGTCCTGATCCACCTCGAGCCCGAGGACCGCGTCCGCCCCGGCGAGGAGCTCACGCTGCACCGCCCGGCGCGGGGCGGCTGAACCGTCAGAACAGGTTGATCGCGGCGGCGATCGCGACGGCCAGCGAGACGCCCGCGTAGCCGTCGTATCCGGACAGCAGCAGGATGAGGCCGGCGATCAGGCAGATGCCGACGGTGACGAGCCATGCGATTCGGGAGAGCTGCATGCGGCGGGCTATTGTCGCGGACGCCGATGACGGCCGCGCTCACCCCCGCCTACGCGCTCGACTATCTGCACCAGATGTCGGCCGACATCCGCGCCGCGATCGTGCTCGACGCGGCCGGGAACGTGCTCGCCGGGCCGCCCGCGCTGGCCGCTCCCGCGCGCGAGCTCCTCGCCGCCGCCCCCCTCGTCAGCGCACGCACCGCCGCCGGCCTCGTCGTCGGCGCGCGCGACGACCGCCACGCCGTGGTCGCGGCGGCGGGTCCGCTGGCGCTGACCGGGCTGACGCTGCACGACGTCAAGGCGGTGCTCGCGGCGCTCGGCGGAGGGGCGTCGGACGGCCTGGCGGAGCCGGGTTCGGCGGCCGCCGCTGAGGCAGTCCTGAGCGCTCTCTGACGGACCCCTCCGAGAAGCGCCAAGTCACTTTTTCGCGCCACAGCGCGAAATTTCGGCAAGATTCCTGCCGCCGAATCCTCGCAAATTGCGGTATTTTCCCGCCGACGTGCACCTAGCGCGTCCGAAGCCGCTGTTAGCTTCGGCCTTCCACCCATCCCCCGAGGGATTACAGGAGGACGCAGTGTCTGTGACGAAGAGTGAATTCGTCGACCGGGTCGCTTCAAAGAGCGGTCTGAGCAAGAAGGATGCAGGATCTGCCGTGGACGCCGTCCTCGGCTCTATCGAAGGCGCCCTGCAGTCGGGCGAAGAGGTCAACTTCACCGGCTTCGGCAAGTTCCACGTTGCCGAGCGTGGCGCGCGCGAGGGTCGTAACCCCCGCACGGGCGAGACGATGACGATCGCCGCAAGCCGGGTGCCGCGCTTCACGGCCGGCTCGGGTCTCAAGAAGGCCGTCAAGTAGGCGGGAAGAGGCTCTTGTCGGGCGCCGGCGGAGCAACGCCGGCGCCCGGCCGTGCGAGGAGGCCGGGATGACCGCGTCCAACGGCGGGCCCGGTTCGGGCTCACCAGAAACGGGGGCCTCCCGGTTCGGCGACCGCCTCGCCGATGCCGTCGACGAGCGCGACTCGCAGATCGTCCTCGGCATCGACCCTGACCCGGCGCGCCTGTGGCCCGCCGCGGTCGAGCGTACGAGCGAAGCTCGTGCGCGGCTCGCGTGGACCTTGTCGGACGCCGAAGGCGCCGCCGGCGAGGTGCGCGAGTCCGGAGCGGCGCCGGCGGGCCCGGGCGTCGTCGCGCGCCTGGAATCGGCCGCGGCGGTGCTCGCGCACTGCCTCGCGCTGATCGACGCCGCCGGTCCGGCGTGCGTCGCCGTCAAGCCCCAGCTCGCGTGCTTCGAGCGTCTGGGCGCGCCAGGTTGGCTCGCGCTCGAGCACGTGTGCGCGCACGCGCGATCGAATGGCCTGCTGGTGCTGGCCGACGGCAAGCGCGGGGACGTCCCGGTGACCGCGGCCGCGTACGCGCAGGCGCTGGTCGGCGGCACGCCGTCGCCGTTCGGCATGGTCGCCGGCCTCGAGGCCGACGCCTTCACCGCCAACCCGCTGCTCGGGCGCGACGCGCTCGAGCCGCTGATCCGCGCCGCCCGCGCTCGCGGCGCCGGCGTCTACGTGCTCGTGCGGACGTCCAATCCCGGCGCCGCCGACTTCCTCGACGCCGAGCTCGCCACCGGCGAACGGCTGTGGGAGCGGCTCGCGGCCGCCGTCGACGAGCTCGGCCGCGACGGCATCGGCCGGTCGGGGCTGTCCGACGTGGGGGCGGTCACGGGCGCGACCGAGCCCGAGCACCTCGCGCGCCTGCGCGAGCTGATGCCGCACGCCCCGTTCCTGCTGCCGGGCATCGGCGCCCAGGGCGGCGAGGTGAGCGCGCTGCGGCCCGCGTTCGCGCCCGGGCGCGCCGGCGGGCTCGTGACGGCCTCGCGCTCGATCGCCAACGCCCACGAGCAGGCGGGTGGATCCCCGGCGCAAGCCGCCCGCGCGGAGGCCGAGCGGCTGCGCGAGCAGGCCCGGGCACTCAGCTGAAGCCGCCATGTCCACCGCTATGATCGGCGGAGATGGCCGGTCGCAGTCCGTTGCGCTTCGTCGCGCCGATCGCGCTGCTGGCCTTCGCGTTCGCCCTCTACACGGTCGTCAAGGACGCGCGCGAGCCGGCCGGGAAGTCGAGCTCCGACACTCCCGCGCAGGCGAGCGGCACGCCGGCCAAGAGCAGCTCGAGCTCGAAGAAGTCGAGCAAGAAGAAGAAGAAGCGCGTGTACGTCGTCAAGGCCGGCGACACCGCCTCGGGAATCGCCGCGAAGACGGGCGTCACCGTCATCACGATGGAGAAGCTGAACAAGAACTTCGACCCGCAGACGCTCTCGCCAGGTCAGCGGATCAGGCTCAGCGAGTGAGGCGGGCCGTCCTCGCGGCGGCCGCGCTGCTGCTGGCTCTCGTCGCGCCCGCGGCCGCGCAGGCCAAGACGCCGCCCGACTGCCCCGCCGCCGTCAGGGCGCCGAGCGCAATCGTGATCGAGGTGTCGACCGGCACCGTCGCCTGCGCCCGCGCGCCGGACAAGCACCGGCTCGTCGGCTCCACCACGAAGCTGATGACGGCGCTGCTCACGCTCGAGCGCGCGAAGCTCTCCGACACCTTCACCGCGTCCAACTACCGCCCGGCCCCGGTCGAGTCCCAGATCGGGCTCCAGCCGGGGGAGCGGATGAAGGTCTCCGACCTGATGCGCGGCCTGCTCGTCGAATCGGGCAACGACGCGGCGGCGGCCCTCGCCAAGGGCGTCGGCGGCTCCGAGAAGCGCTTCGTGCGGCTGATGAACCAGCGCGCGCGCCAGCTCGGCCTGAAGAACACGCACTACCAGAACCCGATCGGCCTCGACGCGGCCGGGAACTACTCGTCGGCGCGCGACCTCGTGACGCTCGCGACCGTGCTGCGCACGAACTCGTTCTTCAAGAAGGTCGTGGACTCCAAGACGGTCACGCTCAAGAGCGGCAACCACCCGCGCACGTTCACCAACCGCAACAACCTGGTGCTCAAGTACGGCTACGTCAACGGCGTCAAGACGGGCCACACCAACCAGGCCGGCTACGCGCTGGTCGGCTCCGCGAGCCGCAACGGCATCCAGCTGATCAGCGCCGTGCTCGACACGCCGAGCGAGGCCGCCCGCGACGACGACACGATGGCGCTGTACAAGTGGGCGTTCCCGCGCTACCAGCGGATCCGCCCCGTCATCAAGGGCACGCCGATGGCGAGCGTGCCGATCCGCTTCCGCCCCGGCGCCAAGCTCAAGCTCAAGGCGGCCCGGACCGTGCGCCGGATCGTCCAGCGCGGCCATCGCGCCGCCGTCAGCGTGCGCGTGTTCGCGCCCGCCGACGTCGCCGGGCCGGTCCACAGCGGCCAGCGCCTCGGCCGCGTCGAGGTGCGCCAGGCCGGCCAGCTCGTCGCCACCGTGCCGCTGATCGCCGCCGGGGCGCTGCCCGCGGCGGGCATCACGCAGCGCACGAAGGACTGGGCCGGACGTCCGTGGGTCATCGTTGGAGTGCTTGCCGCCATAGTCGGTACGTTGCTTCTGGCACGCCGGCGCCGGCTCCACTCGGCCCGGCGGTCCCCACGGGAGGCTCGCGCCGCATGATCGTCACCGTCACGCTCAACACGGCCATCGACAAGACGCTGTCGGTTCCGAACTTCCGGCTCGGGCGCCGCCACCGTACGGTCGAGCAGACGACGATGCCGGGAGGCAAGGGCGTCAACGTCGCGCGCGTGCTCAAGACGCTCGGCGCGCCGGTGATCGCGACCGGGCTCGCGGGCGGCGCGACCGGCACGCGCATCGTCGACCAGCTGACGCAGCTGTCGGTGCTGTCGGACTTCGTCCGCATCGGCGAGGAGTCGCGCACGAACACGGCCGTGATCGATCCGACCAACGGCGAGCAGACCGAGATCAACGAGCGCGGCCCGAAGATCTCCGAGCGCGAGATCGAGCTGTTCGTCGACAAGCTGCTGTACCTCGCCAAGGGCGCCAGCGTGTGCGTGTTCGCCGGCTCGCTCCCGCGCGACGTCGACAGCGACGTCTACGCGCACCTGGTGCGCGAGCTGCGCAAGCTGAACGTCCTGACGGTCGTCGACACCGACGGCGACCCGCTGCGCCGCGCCGTCCGGGCGGAGCCGGACGTGATCTCGCCGAACGTGCTCGAGTCCGAGGAGCTTGTCGGGCACGAGTTCAACGACGACGAGGACCGCATGATCGCCGTGCGCGAGATGTGCGAGCTCGGCGCGCGCGCCGCGATCATGACGATGCCCGACGGCTGCTTCGCCAAGATGACGCCCGAGGGCAGCCCGGAGTCGGTCCTGTACCGCGTGCGCGTGCGCCCCGGCACGGTCGAGCCGCGCTCGACGGTCGGCTCGGGCGACGCGTTCCTGGCCGGCTTCGTCGCCGCCCGCTACAACGGCCGCGACTATGCGGGCTCGCTCGCGTACGGCGTCGCGTGCGGCGCGGAGTCCACCCAGCACCTGGGCGCGGGGCTCGTGGACCCCGATCGCGTCGAGCGCCTGCTGGCCGACGTCGAGGTCGAGCGCCCGACGCTGGCCGCGCAGCCATAGCGGGGACACATGCTCAGCCACGATCGCCGGAGTTTCGACGATCGCGGTATCCATAAGCACGCGACGGCTACTAGATTGATGGGTTCCCCCCGCCGCATTCCCGTCCGCACCGAACCCTAGGATTCCGTCATGGAGATTGAGATCGGCCGAGGCAAGAAGGCGCGCCGCGCCTACGGCTTCGATGATGTCGCGATCGTTCCTTCCCGTCGTACGCGCGACCCCGACGACGTGGACATCACGTGGACGCTGGGTCCGTACCGGTTCGAGCTTCCTCTGCTCGCGTCGGCGATGGACGGCGTCGTATCGCCTGAGACGGCCGGGATCATCGGCAAGCTCGGCGGCCTCGCCGTGCTCAACCTCGAGGGCATCTGGACGCGCTATGAGGACGCGGACGAGATCCTGGAGCGGATCGCGGGCCTGCCGAAGGACGAGGCGACGCGCGAGATGCAGGAGATCTACCAGGAGCCGATCAAGGAGCACCTGATCTCCCAGCGGATCCAGGAGATCAAGGACCACGGCGTCGTCGCCGCCGCGTCGCTGACGCCGCAGCGTGTCGAGCGGTATACGGACCTGGTGCTGGACGCCGGCCTGGACATCCTGGTGATCCAGGGCACGGTCATCTCGGCCGAGCACGTGTCCTCGACGGGCAACGCGCTGAACCTGAAGGAGTTCGTCCGCGAGCTCTCGATCCCCGTCGTTCTTGGCGGCTGCGCCAGCTACTCGACCGGGCTTCACCTGATGCGCACCGGCGCGGCCGGCGTGCTCGTCGGCGTCGGCCCGGGCGCGGCCTGCACCACGCGCGGCGTGCTCGGCATCGGCGTCCCGCAGGCGACGGCGATCGCCGACGTGGCGGCCGCCCGCTCGCAGCACATGCTGGAGACCGGCGAGTACGTGCGCGTGATCGCCGACGGCGGGATGCGCACGGGCGGCGACGTCGCCAAGGCGATCGCCTGCGGCGCCGACGCCGTGATGGTCGGCTCCCCGCTCGCCCGCGCCTACGAGGCGCCCGGCCACGGGTTCCACTGGGGCATGGCGACGTTCCACCCGACGCTCCCGCGCGGCGCGCGCGTCAAGACGACGCAGAACGGCTCGCTGGAGGAGATCGTCTCCGGCCCCGCGCGCGAGAACGACGGCACGTTCAACCTGATGGGCGGCCTGCGCACGTCGATGGCGACGTGCGGCTACCAGGACATCGCGGAGTTCAACCGTGCCGAGCTGATGGTGGCGCCGGCGCTGCAGACGGAGGGCAAGAACCTCCAGCGCGACCAGGGGATCGGCATGGGCGCGCGCGGCGGATCGGTAGCACTTGCGGTTGAGTAAGGCAGACATCCCCTCCGCCCCACCCCGAATGGATAAGGCGGACATCCCCTCCGCCCCACCCCGATCATCCGACCTTAAGGACGGCGTCTCACTCGGGCACGGCTCCGCGCTGCCCGCCGATCAGCCGATCGAGGAGCTCGCGCTCGAGCGCGAGGTCGCGACCGACGAGGTTGTGGTGCTCGACTACGGCGGTCAGTACTCGCAGCTGATCGCCCGCCGCGTCCGCGAGCTCGGGGTCTTCTCCGAGCTGCTGCCGCATCACGTGGGCGTCGACGAGGTGCGCAAGCGCGCGCCGAAGGGGCTGATCCTGTCCGGCGGCCCGGCGTCGGTGTACGCGCCGGGCGCGCCGCGGCTCGACCCGGCGCTGCTGGAGCTCGGGATTCCCGTGCTCGGCATCTGTTACGGGATGCAGGCGCTGGTGCTCACGCTCGGCGGCCGCGTCGAAGGCGCGGAGGTCGGCGAGTTCGGGCGCTCGCAGCTGACGGTCGCCGAGCCCGGTCGGCTGCTCGCCGGCACGCCGGACTCCCAGGCCTGCTGGATGAGCCATCGCGACACCGTGTACGCGGCGCCGGAGGGCTTCACCGAGCTCGGCTCGAGCACCGAGTCGCCGGTCGCGGCGCTGGAGGACGTCAGCCGCGGGCTGTACGGGATCCAGTTCCACCCCGAGGTCGTCCACACGCCCTACGGCCAGCAGATCCTCACCACGTTCCTCGAGGACATCTGCGGCTGCGCGCGAACCTGGAGCGCGGCGAACATCATCGACGAGCAGGTCGCGGCGATCCGCGCCCAGGTCGGCGACGGGCGCGTGATCTGCGGGCTCTCGGGCGGCGTCGACTCGTCGGTCGCCGCGCTGCTCGTGCACCGCGCGATCGGCGACCAGCTGACGTGCGTGTTCGTCGATCACGGGCTGATGCGCCAGAACGAGGGCGAGCAGGTGATCGCCGCGTTCCGCGACCACTTCAAGGTCCCGCTGGTGGCCGTCGACGCCGAGGAGCGGTTCCTGCGGCGCCTCGCCGGCCTGAGCGAGCCCGAGGCCAAGCGCAAGGCGATCGGCGCCGAGTTCATCCGCGTCTTCGAGGAGGAGGCGGCGAGGATCGGCGACGCCAAGTTCCTCGTGCAGGGCACGCTGTACTCGGACGTGATCGAGTCCGGCGGCGGCACCGGGGCGGCGACGATCAAGTCCCACCACAACGTCGGCGGCCTCCCGGACGACCTCGAGTTCGAGCTCGTCGAGCCGCTGCGCGCGCTGTTCAAGGACGAGGTGCGCGCGGTGGGGGCGGAGCTGGGGCTGCCCGAGCGGCTCGTGTGGCGCCAGCCGTTCCCCGGCCCGGGCCTCGCGATCCGGATCGTCGGCGGCGAGGCGACCAAGCAGCGGCTGGACACGCTGCGCGCGGCCGACGCGATCCTGCAGGACGAGATCCGCAAGGCCGGCCTGTACCGCGAGCTGTGGCAGTCGTTCTGCGTGCTGCCCGACATCCGCACGGTCGGCGTGCAGGGCGACGAGCGTACGTACGGCTACGTGGTCGCGATCCGCGCGGTGACGTCCGACGACGCGATGACGGCCGACTGGGCGCGGCTCCCGTACGACCTGCTGGAGCAGATCGCCTCGCGCATGATCAACGAGATCCGCGAGGTCAACCGCGTGGTGCTCGACATCACGAGCAAGCCGCCGGGCACGATCGAGTGGGAGTAGAGGAGCCCGACGACAAGCCCAAGGAGCCCCGGGGGACGATCTCCTCGGGCTCCGGAACCGCGTGATCGTCGGCGTCGTGTTCGCCGCCGCGTACATCGCCACGTTCGGCCCGCGGACGGGCTTCCTGCCGGGCGTCATCAGCGGCATCCTCGGCGGGCTCGTCATGTTCCTGCTGCTCAAAGAGGTCGACGAGCGGCGCAAGCGCAAGAACCGCCGACGCTAGCCTCAGGGCAATGGCCGTCCCGCTCTTCGACACGTCCACCACGCTCGCCGCCATCGACGGCGAGATCCGCGCCAAGATCAACGCGATCCTCGACAAGGGCGCGTTCGTGCTCGGTCCGGAGGTGCGGGCCTTCGAGGCCGAGTTCGCCGCCTACGTCGGCGCGCGCCACGCGATCGGCGTCGCGAACGGCACCGACGCGCTGATCCTCGCGCTGCGCGCGCTCGGCGTCGGCCCCGGCGACGAGGTGATCGTCCCCTCGTTCACGTTCTACGCGTCGGCCGAGGCGATCCCGCACACCGGCGCGCGGCCCGTGTTCTGCGACGTGGACCCGGAGACGTTCCTGGTCACGCCCGAGACGGTGCGCGCGGTGATGACGCCGCGCACGAAGGCCGTCATCGCGGTCCACCTGTTCGGCAACGTCGCGCCGGTCGAGGCGATCGAGGCGCTCGGCGTCCCGGTCGTCGAGGACGCGGCCCAGGCGGCCGGCACCGTGCTCGACGACGGCCGCCGCCCCGGCGCGCTCGGCACGATCGCGACGTTCTCGTTCTATCCGTCGAAGAACCTCGGCGCCTTCGGCGACGGCGGTGCCGTCACGACGAGCGATCCCGCTCTCGACGAGCAGGTCCGCACGCTGCGCTTCCACGGCTCGCGCGACAAGAAGACGTTCGAGCTGATCGGCCACAACTCGCGCCTGGACGAGCTCCAGGCCGGCATCCTGCGCGTGCTGCTCCCGTACCTCGACGGCTGGTGCGACGGCCGCCGCGCCGCCGGCCGCCACTACGAGGAGGCCGGGCTCGGCGAGCTCGCCGCGCTGCCCGTGCCGGCGCCCGGGACCAAGCCCGCGTGGCACCTGTACATGATCCGCCACGAGCGCGCCGACGAGCTGCAGCGGGCGCTGTCGGAGGCCGGGATCGGCGCGCGGCCCTACTACCGCGTGCCGACGCACGAGCAGCCGGCGATGCGCGAGTGGGGCGCCGGCCTCGACCTCCCGGGCACCGAGGATGCCGCGCGCACCAACCTCGCGATCCCGATGAGCCCCGTCCTCACCCGCGCGCAGGCGGACGAGGTCGTGGCGGCGGCTCGCCTCGTACCCGTGATCCGCTAGCGAGTTCGCCGCGCCGATCGCGCCCGGCGAGCCGCGCGCCGAACTCGCCGAAGAATCGCCCCTGGGCGATTCGACTAGCGCCAGCGCTCAAGTAGGTCTTCGGGCGCCACCTCACGCACGACGCGCGCGGGGACGCCCATCGCCACGCCGCGCGCGGGCACGTCGGCGGTGACGACGGCGCCGGCGGCGATGAACGCCTCCTCGCCGATCTCCACGCCGGGGCAGACGACGACGCCGCCGCCGACGCGGCAGGCGCGCCGCAGCGTCGCGCCGCGCAGGGCGTAGGACGCGTCGTGGCGGCCCATCGTGTCGTCGTTGGTGGTGCACGCGCCGGGCCCCACGAAGACGTCGTCCTCGACGACCGAGTGTGCGGTCAGGTAGACGTCGGTCTGCATGCGCACGCGCGCGCCGACGACGACGTCGTTGTCGACGCAGCTCCCGCGCCCGATCAGGGTGCCCGTCCCGATCCGGGCGCGCTCGCGCACGTAGGCCTGGTCGCCGACGATCACGCCCGCGGCCAGCTCGGCGCCCGCGAAGACGATCGCCCCGCAGCAGACGACGCAGCCGTCGCCGAGCGTCAGCGGCGCCGGCGCCGCGCGCGACGCGACGGAGTGGCGCGCGAGCTTGGGCGGCTTGCCGAGCACGGCGCCGTCCTGGATCTCGCAGCCGTCGCCGACCTGCGTCCCGGGATGGATCACCACGTGCGCGCCGATCCGCGCGCCCGCGCCGATCCGCGCACCGGCCCCGACGACGGCGTACGGCCCGAGCTGTGCATCGGCCGCGATCTGCGCCGTGTCGTCGACCATCGCGCGAAGTCTCGCACTCGGGCGTCTGTCCACCTCGGTTGACGGTCTGTTCTTTTGCCCAGTACGGCCTGATGCGCCATACCAGATGCTGGCGCCATGTCACGTGGTCATCTCTTGGCGGCGGTGGTCGCCGCCGGTATCGCGCTCGCCATGCCGGCGGCGGCAAGCGCCGATTCATTCTCATTCCCGTTGGCGGGCTGGTGGCCCCTCAATGAAGGCTCCGGTCAAACGGTGCGCGACTGGTCGGGGCACAACAACAACGGCTACCTCGGCAGCACGACGGGCGTCGACACCAACGACCCGAGCTGGATCGCGGGCGTCTTCTCCGGCTCCGCCCTGCGCTTCGACGGGATGGACGACTACGTCACCATCCCGGCCTCCTCGAGCCTCGAGCCGGCGAACTTGACGGTCGCGGCGTGGGTCCGCGCGAGCAATCCGAGCCCGTTCCACTACATCGTCGCCAAGGGATCGCTCGGTTGCCAGACCGGCTCCTGGGGCCTCTACAACGGGCCGAACGGCGGGCTGGCGTTCTACATCGCCGACAGCCCGACGCACTACTACGTCACGCCTGAGGCGTCCACGTCGTTCGCCGACGGCGCATGGCACAACGTCGCCGGCACGTTCGACGGGCGCACGCTCAAGCTCTACGTCGACGGCAACCTGATCGGCAGCACCGCCGCGCCGGCCCGCATCGACTACGACCTGCCGGGTCACGGCGGGGCGATCGGCGGCTACGGGCCGGACTGCTCGCAGGACCTGACCCTCAGCGGCGACGTCGACGGCGTCCAGGTGTGGTCGCAGGCGCTTCCGGTCGACACGATCTGGAGGGTGCTGAAGTCGCTCTTCAGCCTCGCCAAGTAAACACGTGAAAATGGTGAGCTGCCGCGCCGGAAAAGCGCGGCAGTTCGCGTAAAAACACACCGAAAAATGCGAGCGGCAAGGCGCCATCTCGACGCAAGCGGCCCCCGACTTGGCGCGTTGCTGCGCCATGTCGCCCAAACGCCTAAGCGTTGCTCTGGTCGCCGCGATCGCGGCCTTCCCCCTGGTCACGGGGGAGGCCTCCGCCGCCGTGCCGAGCTCGGCCTTGCCCGATCTGCAGACCGTGATCCCAACGGACCAGTTCTCAGTGGTGAGCACCGGCACAGGGCGTGAGTTCCGCTACACGCATCTCGTGTACAGCGCCGGCCCCTCCCCGCTCGAGATCCAGCCCCAGTACAGCGAGGCGTCCGGCAACTACCAGGGCGTCCAGCAGTTCTTCGACAAGTCCGGGTCGCAGTGGACCAAGGTCGGCGAGCGCAAGGTGCCGGACGCGTTCATCTTCCACGCCGCCCACGGGCACTTCCACTTCCCGCTCGCGTCGTTCGGGCTCTTCGCCGTGGCCGCGGATGGCGGGCCGGGTGCGCCGGTGACGATGTCGCCGAAGAACGGCTTCTGCATCTCGGACTCCTACCAGTACAACAACACCGTGCCCAACGCCGGCGTGTTCGTCGGGACCCAGGGGAGCTGCGCCGATCCGCTCAGCCTGCGCGGCATGACCGTCGGCGCCGCGGACGAGTACGACTACCGCGATCCAGGGCAGGCCATCCCGTTCGACGGCGTTCCCGACGGGACCTACTGGTTCCGCGCGATCACCGACCCGAACAACGATCTCGCCGAGATCAACGAGGCCAACAACGAGACCGACGTCAAGGTCACGATCAAGAACGGGATCGTCACGCCAGGCGAGGTCCGGCATCCGGACACGACGCCGCCGCCCGTCTCGGTCGTCGCGCCCGCGTCCGGCGCGCGGCTCAGCGGCCAGGTGACGCTCTCGGCGCAGGCCGCGCCGGGTCAGGCGGTCCAGTTCCTGCTGGACGGCACGCCGATCGGCACCTCCACGGACACCGCGGCGCCGTACACGTTCGCCTGGGATACAACCGTGGTCGTCGACGGCGAGCACTGGCTGGCGGCCCGCACCGTGGACGCCGCGGGGCGCGCGAACACGTCCGAGGTCACGACGGTCAACGTCTCCAACGTCGCGCCGCCCCCGCCGGACGGGACGCTCGCCGTCGACGGCACCGTCAGCCAGGACGGCAGCGGCACCGCGACCACGCCGGCGTTCTCCACCCTCAAGTCGAACGACCTGCTCCTGGCCTTCGTGTCCTCCGACGGACCGAGCGGCGCCGGCCTGCAGACGACGACCGTCAGCGGCGGCGGCCTGCAGTGGGTGCTCGTGCGCCGCGCCAACCAGCGCGCCGGGACGTCTGAGATCTGGAAGGCGGTCGCGCCGGGGCCGATCTCCGGCCTCCAGGTCACGTCGACGCCCGCGAAGGCCGGCTTCCACCAGTCGATCCAGCTCGTGGCGTTCGCCAACGCCGCCGGCGTCGGCACGTCGGCGGCCGCCGGGGCGGCCAGCGGGGCTCCGTCGGTGTCGCTCACGACCAGCCAGCCCGGCTCCTGGGTCTGGGGCGTGGCCAACGACTGGGACGCGGCGACGCCGCGGACGGTGCCCGCGGGCCAGACCCTCAACCACCAGTGGGTCGACAACGGCGCGGGCGACACGTTCTGGATGCAGAGCACGGCGACCGCGACCCCCGCCGCCGGGGCCAACGTCACGCTCAACGACCTCGCCCCGACCAACCACCAGTTCAACTTCGCCTCCGTCGAGGTCCTCGGCGGCACCGTGTTCACGCCGCCGCCGCTCGACGTCACGCCCCCGCAGGTGCACGTGAGCGAGCCGCTGGCCGGAATCCGACAACACGGGCATCGTCCGGATCGCCGCCGTGGCGTCCGACGACACGGGCGTCGCGAGCGTGCAGTTCTTCCTCGACGGGCAGGCGCTCGGCGCGCCCGTGACGGCGCCGCCGTTCAGCACGTCGTGGGACACGACCAAGTCCAGCCAGGGGCAGCACACGCTCACGGCCAAGGCCTACGACGCCGCCGGCAACACGGGCGCATCGGCCGGCGTGGTGGTCAACGTCGACAACAGCGGGCCGGCGCCGGGCGCCATCACGATCGACACGTCCGCGTTCAAGCAGGGCAAGAGCGCGCTGGTCACGCCCGGTCTCACGACGGCCGCCGCGGGCGAGAAGCTGCTCGCGTTCGTCTCCGTCGACGGGCCGAAGGGCGCGGGCGCGCAGACGGCGACCGTCTCCGGCGGCGACCTGACGTGGACGCTCGTGAAGCGGGCGAACACGCAGTCGGGCTCGAGCGAGGTGTGGTCGGCGAGCGCGAGCACGGTGCTCTCGAACGCCGCCATCACGGCGACGCCGGCCAAGACCGGCTACGACGGCCTGCTGAACGTGATCGCGTTCAAGGGCGCGTCCGGGACCGGCGTCGCCGGCGCCGCGGGCGCTGCGTCGGGCGCGCCGGACATCTACCTGCCGGGCATCGCGGCCGGCTCCTGGGTGTTCGCCGTCGGCAACGACTGGGACCGCGCCGTCGCGCGCACCCCGGTGACCGGGCAGGTGCTCCAGCGCCAGTGGGTCGATACGGCGGCGGGGGACACGTTCTGGGTCCAGTCGACCCAGGCGCCGAACACCGCGCTCGGGCTCGTCACGATCCACGACAACGCGCCGACCACCGACCAGTTCAACTACGCGGCGGTCGAGCTGGTGGCCGCGCCGGTGGGCGGGGCGGGCGCGCTCGCGAGCGCGGCGTCGGCGAAGCTGTCGTTCGCCGCCCAGTCGGGCCACGCGAGCCTCGCGCTCTCGGGCCTGTGCCCGCTCGGCGCCGCGACCGGGATCCCGGCCGTCGCCGACATCACGCTCGCGGCGCCGCGCGACTCGGCGCTGCGCAAGGCCGGCAAGCGCGCCGTGGGCGCGGCCAACCGCGGGCGCTTCCGCCGCGGGCACCCGCGCGCGCCGAAGCGCTAGCTCCGGTGGAGCGCGTCGCGGCGGCTGACCAGGCCGCCGCGACGCGCTACGCGCGCCGGTCCCAGGCCCGTAGCGAGGGAAGCGGGTCGATCGGGCGCCCGCCGGCGTACCAGCCGGGAGCGGTCCAGATCTCGAAGTGCAGGTGACAGCCGTCGGCGTCGCCGGTGTCGCCGACGTAGCCGATCGGCTGGCCGGTGAGCACGTGGTCGCCGGCCGCGACCAGCGCCTGCTCGCGCAGGTGCATGTAGGCGTAGTCGGTGCTCGTGCCCTCGCCGTCGATCACGAGGTAGTAGCCGGCGCGGCTCTGGAAGCCGGCGTACTTGACGGTGCCGCCGTGGGCGGCCACGAGCGGCGTGCCGCAGGCGGCGAAGACGTCCTGGCCCTGGTGCCCGCGCGGGCCGCCGAACGCGGCGGCGCCGGTGCCGAAGACGTGCGGGCCGAGGATCGGGAAGCGGTCGCGCGCGAAATCGAACTCGGCCGGCTGCGGCGGCCCTGCCACGCCGGCGAGCGTGACGCGGAACGCGTAGCGGCCGGTGCTCTGGACCTTGCCGCCCGCCAGCCCGTCCCAGCTGACCGTCTGCAGCGTCTCGGGGGTGACCTGCGGCACGCTCCAGCGCGCGACGACGGCGCCGTCGCTGACGCGCGCGAGCTCGATCGCCGCGTCGACCGGCGCCGGCGCATGGATCTCGTACGACAGCGTCGCCGGCGCGGCGGCGTCGTAGTACGCGCGCGGCGTGCGGACGGCGAGCTCGACCGTCGGGGCGGTGCCCGACAGCGTGATCGCCTGCGCCGCCGCGACGGTCAGCGCGGCCGGCGAGGGCGGCGAGGTGCGCCCGTCGGCGTCGACGACGTCGACGAACCCGCCCGCGGCGCCGAGCGGGACGCGCACGTCGGCGGACGTGCGGCGGCGCACGATCGGCGCGGCCGAGACGTCGTCGGCGGGCCCGTCGATGCCCAGGAACTCGACGACGTCGATGCGGCGCATGTCGTTCCCGCGCACGCGCAGGACCGATCCGGGCCGGACGGCGGCGCCCGAGCACTGCGACGCGCAGTCGACGCGCGTGATCGCGGGCGCGGGCGCGGTGGATACGCCGTACGGGACAGGCTTGGACGACGGCTGAGGGGTCGCGGTCGCCGTGGGGACGGCCATGCCGCCGGCCGAGGGCGTGGGCGGCGCCGCGTGCGCGCTGCCGGCGCTCGCCAGGAGCGCCGCCGCGACCGCGTATGCCGTTATGCGCCCGCGCCGCAGCACGGGATGTCGCCCTCTCGGACCCACGTGACCTCTCGACTTCGCGCCGGCCTACGGAGTTAGCTGACGGGCTCGCGCTTGACCTTGCGCTACCAGGCGGCATTGCCTGGATTCGCCCCAACACTCGGTTCCCCCGATCCGCCTTTTCCTGGGCGAACTCGGCCGACTGGAACGCCGGGCAATATACAGGTGCGCTCGGCGTGGTCGCCAGAGCGGCGTTGCTAGAGTGATCGGCCGCCGCGCGGTGTCGCGTGGTCGAACCGCGCCCAAAGCACTCGAGACCGTGAAGACCTACGTCGCCAACACAACTGATCGCGAGCGCAACTGGCTGATCGTGGACGCCGAGGGCCAGACCCTCGGTCGCCTCGCGACCCAGATCGCCGACGCGCTGCGCGGTAAGCGCAAGCCCACGTACACGCCGCATATCGACACCGGCGACTTCGTCGTGGTCGTCAACGCGGAGAAGATCTCCGTGACCGGCCAGAAGCGCACCGAGAAGATGTACTACCGCCACTCGGGCTACCCCGGCGGCCTCAAGTCGCGCACGCTCAACGACATGCTCGAGCGTCGCCCCGAGGAGGTCATCCGCCTCGCCGTGAAGGGCATGCTTCCGCGCAACCGCCTGGCGCGCAAGCAGATCACCAAGCTGAAGATCTACGCGGGCCCCGACCATCCGCATGCGGCGCAGCAGCCGAAGCCGATGGCGCTGATCGAGACGAAGTAGGAGAACCAGACTTCCCCATGGCCGACAACGAGGACCAGGTCAACGAGCCCGAGCGAGGCGGAGCCGGTGACGAGCGCTTGCGCGAGGCAGTCCCGGCTGAGGAGACTCCGGTTGAGGAGACCCCGGCCGCGGCTGAGGAGACTCCCGCCGCGGAGGCTCCTGAGACGCCCGCGGAGGCTCCCGCCGAGGAGCCCGTCGCCGAGGCGCCCGTGGCCGACGAGGTCGTGGTCGAGGGCGACGAGGTCATCACCGAAGAGGACGCCGAGGAGTTCGAGGCGACGCCGCGCGTCAAGCCGGCGATCCCGGGCATGGACCTCGAGGTCGACATCGTGCGCGAGGGCGAAGAGGCCCTCGGCGGGCGTTCGCGCTACAGCGAGGACGAGCCGTTCGACGAGGAGGACGAGACCTCCGGCGACACCGAGGAAGAGCTTCCGCAGACGATCGCCGACGCGTCGATCGACCTGGCCGCCGGCGCGCGCTACCGCGCGACGGGCAAGCGCAAGACGGCCGTCGCGCGCGTCACGCTGAAGCCGGGCACGGGCGAGTACGTCATCAACGGCAAGCCGCTCGACGAGTTCTTCCCGCGCGCGACGCTGCAGCGGACGATCCGGCAGCCGCTGGAGACCGTCGGCTACGAGACGCGCATGGACGTGATCGCCGCGATGCACGGCGGCGGCGTCTCCGCGCAGGCCGGCGCGCTGCGCCACGGCGTCTCCCGCGCCCTGCTGGAGGCCGATCCGAACCTCCGCTCCGAGCTCAAGCGCCGCGGCTTCCTCACGCGCGACGCCCGTGTGAAGGAGCGCAAGAAGGCCGGCCTCAAGAAGGCCCGCAAGCGGCCGCAGTTCTCGAAGCGCTAGTGGAAGCGGCGACCGGCGCCGCACCCCGCAGGCTCTTCGGCACCGACGGCGTCCGGGGCGTCGCGGGCGAGTTCGTCACCGCCGAGCTGGCGCTGGCGCTCGCGCGCGCCGCCGCCGCTCGGGTGCACTCTCCGGGCAAGACGGCGCGTGCGCTGATCATCCGCGACACGCGCGAGTCGGGCGAGATGCTGGAGGCCGCCGTGGCCGCCGGCATCGCCGCGGCCGGCGGCGAGGCGCTGCTCGGCGGGATCCTGCCGACGCCCGGCGCGCCGCTGCTGATCGCCCGCTACGGGTTCGACCTCGGCATCGTCATCTCGGCGAGCCACAACCCGTACCAGGACAACGGGATCAAGTTCTTCGGCGGCGACGGCTACAAGCTGTCCGACAGCACGGAGGCCGAGATCGAGGCCGCGCTCGACGTGCCGCCGGCGATCCCTGCCCGGGTGGGTGGGATCGGTAGGGTGCGCACGTTCCACGGCGCGCTGGAGGACTACCTGCGCGCGCTGCACGAGCGCTTCGCCGACCTCGATCTGAGCGGCCGCCGGGTCCTGCTCGACTGCGCCAACGGCTCGACGTTCCGGGCCGCGCCGGAGATCTTCCGCCGCCTCGGCGCCGACGTCGGCGTGCTCGCGCACGAGCCCGACGGGCGCAACATCAACCTCGACTCCGGCTCGACGCACACGCGCCGGCTGCAGGCGGCGATGCAGACGGGCGATGACGAGATCGGGTTCGCGTTCGACGGCGACGGCGACCGCATGCTCGCCGTCGACCGCAACGGCGTCGTCGTCGACGGCGACGAGCTGATCGCGCTCGCCGCGCTGCACCTGCGCGCGGCCGGCCGGCTGCCGGGCGACGGCGTCGCCGTGACGGTGATGACCAACTACGGCTTCCACACCGCGATGCGCGAGCACGGCGTCGAGGTGGCGATCACGCCCGTCGGCGACCGCTACGTGCTCGAGGAGCTGCGCCAGCGCGACTGGTCGCTCGGCGGCGAGCAGTCCGGCCACATCATCGACCGCAACTTCGTGCCCTCGGGCGACGGGATCGCCGCCGCGCTGCTCACGCTCGAGGCGCTCGAGGGCGGCGACCTGGCCGACCGCGCGGCGATGGAGAAGCTGCCGCAGAAGCTCGTCAACGTGCGCGTGCGCGACAAGGCGCTCGCGCAGGCCGACGCGGTGCTCGCGGCGGTTGCGGAGGAGTCCGCCGCGCTCGAGGGCACCGGCCGCGTGCTGCTGCGCCCCAGCGGCACCGAGGCGCTGATCCGCGTGATGG
>CAVTOZ010000004.1:0-224125 GCA_963736505.1 uncultured Solirubrobacteraceae bacterium | reverse complement strand
CAGAAGCTGATTTCACACTGCCTCCTCGAGCAGGACGACTGCACATCAGGTCCAGCGGACCGCGTCAACTCGCGCCGCAGCGCGACGGCCGCGTTGCATGACGACCTCCGCGAGCTCCGGTCCCAACGCATTGGACTGGATGTCTTTCACCGCCGCGGCATCTGACCGCCTGAATTATCGCAGCCCGGAGGGCTGCGGAGAAGGCGGCACAGGCGCCGCGCCGGGCGGCGCTCCCCAAGAAAGGGCAGCTCGATGGCCAAGCACCACCGCCGTCTCACCGAGGCCGCGCGCGACGAGCGGCGCGCCCGCGATCGCGAGCGCCTCAAGCAACGCCTGCGAGCAGCTGCTGTCGCTCTGAGGGCTGGCAGCGCTGGGTCCGCGCCCGCGCCCGGAATGGGCTCGCGCTCTATTCCGTCTCCAACCTGTTGCCTGATCCTGCTCGCCAACCCCGACGCGAGCTTCGTCGCCGGCTTCAAGGCCTGGCTCGAGCTCGGCTACTGCGTCCGCAAAGGCGAACACGCCATCTGGATCTTCGCGCCAATGCCCACGCGTGGCCGCGACCGAGACGCCACGGCCGATTCCGACGAAGAGCAGCTGCGGGTTCTCTTTCGGGCCGTGCCGGTCTTCGACCGCTGCCAGGTCGACGCCCTCGACGGCCGGCAGCCCGCCCCGCTCGAGCCGCCGAGCCAGCCGCTGACCGGCGACAGCCACGCGCAGCTGATCGAACCAGCCGCCGCGTTCGCGCGTTCGCTGGGCTACGCCGTCGCGTTTGAGACTACGCCCGCCGGTACCGGAGGCTGGTGCGATCGGCCCAACCAGCGCATCGTCGTCGACGCTGACGCGCCGCCCAACGCACAACTACGGATCGTTGATCCACGAGACCGCGCACGCGCTCGGTATCGACTACCAGACCTACACGCGCCAGCAAGCCGAAGTCATGGTCGACACCATCACCTACATCGTCTGCGCCGGCCTCGGGCTCGCAATCGATGGCGAGAGCATCCCCTACGTCGCCGGCTGGGGCGAAGACGGCGCACTGGACGCCATCAACCACTTCGCCACCACGATCGACCGGCTCGCCCGCCAGATCGAAAACGCCATCGCCGGGGTGGCGTCTCTTTGCCGCTGTAAATTCGTCCGCGGCTGAGGTTCCCGGTTGGTCAGTCTATGCGGCGGTCATCTCCTCGGGGAGTGCGTCGTCGGGTTGGTGATATCTGGCGCGGTTGAGCCGTTGGCGGTCGAGTTCGGTGAAGCGGATGCCGTTGGTCTGGTGAGTGATGAGGAGATCCAGGACAGCCCAGACGAGGGTGAGGCAGCTGTCCTCGCCGGGGAAGCGGCCCATCACCTTGGTGCGTCGTTTGACCTCGCCGAGCGATCGCTCGAGCAGGTTGGTGCTGCGCCACCGGCGGCGGTGGCGCAGTGGGTAGCGCAGGTGCACGACGAGCGCGTCGAGATCGTCGGCCAGGCACTTGGCCGCGGCGGTGAAGCCGCCCTTGTCGAGCTCGTCGACGAGCGCTTGGAGTCGCTGCTTGGCGTCGCGTTCGTTAATCGCGTCGTCGAGCGCTTGCCAGTAAGCGTGCTTGACGCGCTCGCGCTCTCGTTCGGGCAGCTTGGCGTACAGGTTGCGCGCGCGGTGCACGCAGCAGCGTTGGCGATCCGATGCCGGCCAGCAGTGCTCGATCGCCTTGTTGAGCCCGGGAGCGCCGTCGGCGACGATCAGCATCGGCGCGCCGAGGCCGCGGGCGATGAGATCGCGGCCGAGCGCCTGCCAGTCCTCGTAGGACTCGCGCATTCCGAGCATCACGGCGAGCAGCACACGCTCGCCGGCTTCAGTGAATCCCCAGGCGACCAGCACGCCCTCCTTCGGCCCGCTGGGACGCACGGAGATGAAGGTCGCGTCGAGAAACAGCGCGACCAGCTGGATGTCGTAGAGGCTGCGGCGCTTGAACGCATCGAAGCGGTCTCTGAGTTCCTCGCAGATCCGCGAGGCGGTCGACTTCGAGAGCCTCCCCAGCCCGGCCTGCTCGCACAGCGACTCGACATCGCGCATCGACAACCCGCGCACGAACGCGCCGATCACCAACGCCTTCAACGGCTCGGTCCGCAACAGCTTCGGCGTCCGCGGGAACAGCTTGGACGCGAACGTCTCCGCCGCCTCGCGGACCTGCGGGATCTCAATCTGGAGCTCACCCTCGCCGGTCTGCACCCTGCGCGGACGAAACCCGTTGCGCAGCCCGCTCTCATAGTTGCGCAGCCCTCGTTGCGAGTCGGGACGGCGCTCGTAGCGAGAGCGGCCCAACCAGGCCTCGAACTCGTCCTCGACCGCCCGCTGAATGATCAACCGGGCACCGAGCCTCGCGAGCTCCGACAACGACTCGCGCGGGTTCTCACCCACTCCGACCGCGAGCAGCTGATCGATCTGCGCTTCAATCTCCGCCGACGGCGGTACGGTACGTCTCACGGCGTAGGTCCTCCTTCGATGTCTTGCAGGACTTGAGGGAACCTACGCCGTCGTCTTGACGGCACCGGCGGCTATTTACACCAGTTCTGAGACGCGACCATCGCCGGCGCCGCGGCTACCGCTTCGCGCTGAACCGCGGACCCGCCGGTCGATGAAAGTGCCCGAAATCCACAATATGGGCACATCGGCTTCCCTCGGAGCTCGCGCTCTTCAACAGGCGCTGGCGAGCACCGCGCACCTCGGGACCCGATGCTGTGCCCGCTCGAGGCTGACACCGACGCGCAGCCGTGGATATCCCCCCAGGCAGTCTGGCCGCAGCGCGGCCACGGACCGCGACTTCGCGTCGGAGGGCGCGCGGGTGCTATGACCCGTGCGGTGACTGAACGAACGCGGCGGCGCGGCCGGGTCCGGATGCCGGCCGAAGATCGCCGCGCACAGATCCTTGACGTCGCGGCGCAGATGATCGCCGAGCGCGGGTTCTGGGGCACGTCGTTGCGGGAGGTCGCGGACGCGTGCGGCATCACGGTTGCTGGTGTGCTGCACCATTTTCCGAGCAAGGAGACGTTGCTCGTCGGAGTACTCGAGCGGCGCGACGAGCTCGATACGCAGTGGCTAGAGGAGCAGTTGGGCTCCGATGTCGGCGGCGGGGTCACGCTTCGCCGTCTCTGCCGGGCGCTCGTGGCTCGCAACCAGGGTCAGCGCGAGATTGTCCGCCTGTTTCACGTTCTGGCGGGAGAGGCCCTCGCCGATGACCATCCCGCATACGAGTATTTCCTCCGGCGGCAGGCGTATGCGCTCTGGGGGTTGCGCGCAACTTGCGCCACGGGGGGCCGATAGCGAGGCCGTGGCGCGACGTGTTCTCGGGCTGATGGAGGGGATGCAGGTCCTGTGGTTGCGTGATCCATCGGTCGACTGGGTCGAGGACTGGGAACGGGTCACCGCTGGCATCCCGGAATTGGGCGCCGGCGACTGACCGAGTTTCTCGGCTGGACGCCCTACCTACTACCTGATAGGTTGTCGGTAACAGCGGCTTGCCGCACGCCCAGGGCGCGACGGCGATGCCGTCATAGCAACGTGCCGGCTCTCGCCGGCATGACGAGGAGAGGGTCGATGGTGCAACGCGGGATGCGTCGGCGCTGGCTGGCGTGCGCGGTCATGGCTGGGGTGGCCGCGGTGAGCCTTGGCGCGCGGCCGGAGTATGCCAGCGCGACGTTCGACGCGCCCGATCTGGGCGGGATCTCTGGGCCGCGGCCCGCTCGCTCGGTCGATCTCGCGGGCACCTGGGGGTTCCAGACGGTGCAGACCACGACCTGCTCCCCGGCCGCCCTGCCGGTCGGCCCGCAGCCGTGCGTGAGCGCTCCCGCGTCTGATCGGACGACGATCCAGGTGCCGGGTGGCGGCTGGGTCAAGCAGGGCTTCGCCGACGTGTCGGAGGCGATCTACAGCCGTGCGGTCGACGTTCCCGACATCCACTCGCCGCAGGCGACGAAGCTGGTGTTCGGCGCGGTCAACCATCGCGCGACGCTGACGATCCAGTCCGTCCACGGCGGGCCGGTGCAGACCGTCGGCACCAACACCACGTCGTGGACGCCGTCGTCGTTCGACCTCACGCCGTTCGTGCGACCGGGCGGGCGCTACCTGATCAGCGTCGACGTCAAGGGACGCTACGCGCTGCGCGACGCCGCCGGCTACTTCATGGTGCCCGAGGGCGCCAGCTGGTCGCCGAACATCGCGCAGGGGATCTTCCAGTCCGCCCGGCTCGAGGTGTTCCCCGCGCTGTTCATCTCGGACGCGTTCGTGCGCACGTCCGTGCAGAACCGCACCCTGCAGTACGACGTCACGGTCGCCAACGCCACCGACCGGCAGCAGACGGCCCGGCTGGACTCGCGCCTGAGCTCCTGGAACCGCAGCCCGTGGCGCTACCCCAACCTTGCCGACCGGTCGGTGACGGTGCCCGCGCACTCCACGCGGACCTTCACATCACCGGCGGTCGCGTGGAACCTCGGATCGCAGTCGTACTGGTGGCCGAACGTTCCGTACCAGCCCGGCTATCGGGCGCAGCTGCACGAGCTGGAGCTGGAGTTGCATGGCGCGCACGGTCATGGGCACGGCCAACGAGGCCACGACGACGACGTGAAGCCCTCGGCGCGCTGGTGCGGTTCGGGTTCCGCGAGTCACGCCAGGTCGGCGCGAACTACGAGCTCAACGGCGTGCGCATCAACTTCCGCGGCGACAGCCTGCAGGCCGCCGACTACGACAGCATCGACAACGGCGGCCGCGGCGACGCGTATCGACACGCTGCCCGGCTTCCTGCCCCCTCGCGCGGGCAACGGCGGCTGGCCGCAGGCGGTCGACAACTACCAGCGGCTGAACTTCAGCGACGTCCGCGCCCACCAGGAGCCGTGGACGCCGTACATGCTCGACGTGGCCGACGAGATGGGCTTGATGGTCATCGACGAGACCGCGATCCGCGGCTCCAACCTGCGCGAGACGTTCGCCGGCGACGCGCTGCAGAACATGATCGACCACGCCTGCGCGACCTCGTGCTGCGCGACCGCAACCACGCCGTCCGTGCATGCGCTGGAGCCAGGCCAACGAGCCCGGCGGCATCTTCGGCGGCAAGGCCTCACCGATCCCGCTGCCGTTTCCCGTCACGCCCCCCGGCGCCGGCGCCGCGTTCGACGAGGCGCTCTACCAGACCGTCATGTCCGCGGACACCACGCGGCCGATCAGCACCGACTTCACCGCCTTCGACCTCCCGCACGACAACTACACGACGTTCTGCCACTACGACAGCGACACCCCGCTCGGCGTGCTCACCGGCACCGGCAAGTACACCGACCGCATCTGCCCCGACGGCCCCTCCCAGGGCAAGCCGCAAGGGCAGGGCGAGTACCTGTGGCCGGCCGACAACACCAAGCAGGGCTTCACCTGGTTCGGCACCTCCGCCGAGAAGATGCGCGAGAACGGCGCCGACGACATCCGCCCCTACACGCTGCTCTCGGCCTGGAGCTCACTGATCCCCGGCACCCGGACCGACCAGATGACGCTCGAGCAGGGCGGGCACCCGATCTACGGCGAGGACAACCTCCCCGACCCGTGGGCCAACCCGCAGATCCAGCGCGTGCAAACGGCGTCCTCGCCCGTGCTGGTCGCCGACCGCGACTACTGGGAAGCCAACAAGCTCTCAAACGCCAACGGCGACTGGCCCGCCGTCTCTGTCCCGCTCACCCGCGGTACGCCGGCTACGCGCGCGCTCGTGGTGTTCAACGACACGTTCGCCGGCACTCGCGTCGACGTGCGCTGGGAACTGCGGCGCGGCGCCGTCGACGGGGCGCTCGTCGCGGCGCAGAACCTGCGACTCGACGTCCCGCTCGGCGAGAGCGTGCAGCAGCCGATCACGTTCACCCCGCCGGCCACCGGCGGCCCGCTCTACCTCGTCCTGACCGCGGCCAAGCCCGGCGAGGGCGTGCTCTTCAGCGACTCCGGCACCCGGTTCGACTGAGCCGAGTCCCACGACAGCGAAGGAAAGACGATGACCGATCACCAGCGGGACGGTCTGACGAGCCAGGCGATCGTGCGGCGCGGCGGTGCGGCGGCCGGGGACATGAGGCTGACCGCTGCGATGACGGGCGGGCGCCGGCGGAGGCGGGCGCGGACGTGCGGTCTGGCGGCGACCGTCGCGCTGCTGGGGTGTTTGCTGGCTGGTGCGCCCGCGATGGCGCAGACGCCCGCGTGGATGGACACCAGCCAAGCTCCCGCCTGGCGCGCACAGCAACTACTGTCGGCCATGACGCTCGACGAGAAGCTGGCCATGGTGCACGGCGGCGCGCTCGCGGCCGGCGCAGGGGCGGGCACGGTTCCGGGGAACAGCCGGCTCGGCATCCCTGCGCTGTATCTGAGCGACGGGCCGGTGGGCGTGGCCAACGCGGCCACGGGCGTCACGCAGTGGCCCGACGCGGCCAACAACGCAGCGACCTGGGATCCCGCTGCTGGTCAACCAACTGGGTCAGGCGGTGGGCGCCGAGTTCGCCGGCAAGGGCCGCAACGTCGCGCTGTCGCCGACCGTGAACATCCTGCGCGTCCCGTTGTGGGGCCGGGCGTTCGAGACCTTCAGCGAGGACCCGTTCCTGACCAGCGCGATGGGCGTGTCGGAGATCGACGGCATCCAGAGCCAGCACGTCATCGCCACGGTCAAGCACTTCGCGGCCAACAACCAGGAAGTGCAGCGCGACGGCATCAACGCCAACGTCTCCGAGCAGGCGCTGCACGAGATCTACTTCCCCGCCTTCGAGGCCGCGGTCAAGGACGCGCACGTCGGGTCGGTGATGTGCTCCTATAACCGCGTCAATGGCGACTACGCCTGCGAGAACGGTGACCTGCTCACCGCCGCGCTGCGCAACCTGTGGCACTTCGCCGGCTTCGTGGTCTCCGACTGGGGCGCGACCCACAGCACGGCCAAGGCCGCCAACGCGGGCCTCGACCTCGAGATGCCCGGCGCCGCCGATGGCTCGAGCTTCTTCGGCAGCGCGCTCAAGGACGCCGTGACCTCGGGGCAGGTCCCTATGACCCGCCTCGACGGCATGGTCAGCAGCCTGCTCACCGCGATGTTCCAGGTCGGCCTGTTCGATCACCCGCTTGTCCCGCCGGCGAGCGCGATCAACACGAACGTCAGCACCGCCGAGCACCAGCAGCTCGCCAGGCGGCTCTCCCAGGAGGGCACCGTGCTGCTCAAGAACCAAGGCGGCCAGCTGCCGCTCGCCGACGCCCCGCGCAAGACGATCGCCGTCGTCGGCTACGCCGGCGACGCCGGCGCCCAGTACGCCGGCGGCGGCTCCGCCAACGTGATGCCCTCGGGCACGCCGGTCTCGCCGCTCGCCGGCATCACCCAGCGCGCCGGCGGCGCACGTCAGCTACGCCAAGGGCCCCGGCGGGCCGCTCCCCGTCCTGCCGGCCGGCCGCGTCACCCCAGCCGGCGGCGGCACCACCGGTTTCACCGGCACCTACTACTCCAGCGCCGACTTCTCCGGCACGCCGCTCGCCGTCCGCAACGACCCCACGCTCGACTTCGGCACCGGCCAGCTCGGCGAGTACTCGCTGCCCGTCCAGGGCGCGCAGTCGGTGCGCTGGCAAGGCACGCTGCAGGTCAACACGACCGGCACCTACCACTTCAGCAGCCAGTCCACCGGCACGGTCACGCTCTACGTCAACGGCCGGCAGGTCCTCACCGCCACCAGCGGCGTGACCAGCGCGCTCGGCGAGGGCTCGGTGCAGCTCACCGCCGGCCAGCCGGCGGCGATCCGCGTCGACTATCTGCCGTTCAGCGTCCCGTCCTTCCACGTCGCTGTTCTCGCACCTCGTGCTCGGCGCCCAGACGCCGGACGACCCCGACCCGATCGCCGCCGCCGCGCAGGCCGCCAAGGACGCCGACACCGCGATCGTCTTCGCCAGCGACTTCACCACCGAGGGCGCGACCGCACCTCGCTCGCGCTGCCGGGCGACGAGAACGCGCTGATCCAAGCGGTGGCCGACGTCAACCCGCATACCGTCGTCGTGCTGAATACCAGCAGCGCCGTCAGCATGCCATGGCTGGACAACGTCAGCGCCGTGCTGGAGACGTGGTATCCCGGCCAGCAGTACGGCACCGCGCTGGCCTCGCTGCTGTTCGGCGATACCAACCCATCCGGCAAGCTGCCGCTCACCTTCCCCGCCTCCGACCAGCAGGGCCCCTGGGGCGCGGGCACGCTGCAATACCCGGGCGACGGCACCGACGTCTTCTACAGCGAAGGCATCGACGTGGGCTACCGCTGGTACGACGCCCAGCACGCCGGGCCCCTGTTCCCGTTCGGCTACGGGCTGTCCTACACCAGCTTCGCGTTCTCGAAGCCGACCGTCACACCGCGCGTCGACGGCTCAGCCGACGTGTCCTTCGACATCACCAACACCGGCACGCGCGCCGGTGCCGACGTGGCCCAGGTCTACGTCGGCCCCGGACCCGCCATTCCCGGCGTCCAACAGGCCGTTCGCTCGCTGCGCGGCTTCGACCGTGTCACGCTCGACCCGGGCCAGACCAAGCACGAGACGGTCACCCTCGACGCCCGCTCCTTCCAGTACTGGAACAGCACCGGGCAGAACTGGACCACCGACTACGGGCAGCGGACGCTCTGGGTCGGTGACTCCTCCGCCAACCTGCCGCTGACCGCGACCACTGCCCCGCTCGCCGGCACCTCACAGACCGGCGGCGTCGGCGGCACCGTGCCGGCCGCCCTGTCGCTCAGCCTGGGCGCGGCCGCGTCATTCGGGGCGTTCGCCCCCGGCGTCGACAAGACGTACACCGCGTCCACGACGGCCGACGTGCTGAGCACCGCCGGCGACGCGACGCTGAGCGTCTCCGACCCCGGTCACCTGGTCAACGGCGCGTTCTCGCTGCCGGACCCGCTGCAGGTCACGCTGTCGAAGTCCAGCTGGAACGCCCCGGTGTCGCACGACCCGGTGACGATCGGCTTCAGCCAGCACATCGGCGCCGGCGACGCGCTGCGTACCGGCGCCTACAGCCGCACCCTCACGTTCACGCTCTCGACAACTACGCCGTGAGCGAGGCTAGGAGCCCATCGATGCCCACGATCACCACAACCTGACCCGCCGGCAGGTCCTGCAATACGGCGGAAGCGCCGTCGCGCCGCTGCGCTGACCGGCGTCTCGGCAGGCGCGGCGCGCGCGAACGCCCCCACGGCGACCTCCGTGGTCGACCTGACCAAGCCGACCTCGCCGTTCCCGCATGTCTGGGAGCGCATCGTCGGCGGCGACTGGGCCAAGCAGGCGCTGCGGCGCGACTACCAGGACCACCTGCTGGCCGCGCACCGCGACCTGGGCCTGCAGTTGCTGCGCTTCCACGGCATCCTCAACACGTCGACCAGCCTCCATATCCCGACCCTGCCCAACGGGCAGACGCCGCCCGCCGGTAGCTCGCAGGACGCCTTCCGCTTCTTCAACGTCGACCAGGCCTATGACTTCCTGGTCGAGAACGGCATGCATCCCTACGTGGAGCTCAGCAGCATGCCGCAGGCGCTGCAGGCCAGCCCACCGCCGTTCAGCGTCTTCCTCTACGACCACAACGCCAGCGAGCTCGGCAGCTATGCCGCGTGGGGCAAGCTCGTCGGTGACTTCGCGCGGCACATGGTCGATCGCTAAGGCACGCACGCGGTCGATCGCACGACTCGTCTCGCCGACCGAGCCGCCATAGCCCGCGCGGCAACCGCCAACCGAAGGCCGGCGGTTGTTCTTCTTCTCGACGATCTGGGGACACTCAGAGGGTCTCGCTGCTCGCCGCCGGCAGCAGGCCTTGTTCTTGGGCGTGAAGCTGGACGCGGAGTCCGCGGCGTTGGCCTTGGGTGACGTGGATGGCGTCGCGGTCGCCGCGGCGGATCTGGTTGAGGATCGTCTGGCGCGCGAGACCGGTGCGCG
The DNA here is from genome assembly GCA_963736505.1 of uncultured Solirubrobacteraceae bacterium. Taxonomy (GTDB): domain Bacteria; phylum Actinomycetota; class Thermoleophilia; order Solirubrobacterales; family Solirubrobacteraceae; genus Solirubrobacter. The sequence goes on along the minus strand of CAVTOZ010000004.1, from coordinate 214,200 downwards.
CGGCGGCGTCGGCGAGGCGGACGTAACTGGCGGGAACTTCGGGCAGGAAGCGGCGGCTGACGTCGTCGCTGAGCTTGATTCGCCAGGGCGCGTGCGGTGCCGTCTGCTCGGCAGGCAGGAGCCCTTCGCGCAGCCAGCGGCGGATGGTCTGGGTGCAGACGCCGAGTTGGCGGGCAGCTTCGTGGATCGACACGCCGTCGTCGCTGGTAGCGGGGCGGCGCGGGCCGACGGGGATGTGTGCGCGTTCGCGGATTCCGGCGACGCGGGTGGCGGTGAACGTGAGGCCGGTGGCGGTGCGGTGGCCTTGTTTGGCGAGGATCATCGCGATCTCAGCGTCCGGGCTGTGCTCGGCGAGCCGGCGGATCAGCGCCACGAGGTCCTGCGGTGTGTCGGTGCGTTTGGCGGGTGTGCGGTTGAGCGCGACGGCGAGCTCGGTGTGCGCGCCGCCGTCCCAGAAGAGCTCGACGCGAGCTTGCTGCTGGTCGCGATCGACGGTAAGCACGACGTCGTCCAATAGGCCGCGCAGCAGTTGTTTGCGGTCGCGGTCGTTGGTGGTCGGCGCGTCCCAGACGCGCGGGAGGTCGGCGGCGAGGCGCTTGAGCGCGTCCCTGAGGCAGGCTGGGTTTGACGGAGGCCTCGATGCGAGGATTCTGTCCTCGCGGAGAGGAAGCATCCGTTCTGATGGCCCGTCCGAGGAAGTACCCGCCTGAGCTGCTTGAGCGCGGCGCGCGGTTGGTGATGGAGAGCTGGCCGTCCGATCGCGCATGTCGCCGCGGATCTCGGGATGCCCGCGGAGACGTTGCGCAAGTGGGTGCGCCAGGACGGAGGCCGACGAGGGGCTGCGGCCGGATCTGCCGACCGCGGCCGAGCGTGAGGAGATCAAGCAGCTGCGCAAGGAGGTCTTTGAGCTGCGCCGAGCGAACGAGATCCTCAAGGCGGCGTAGCGTGTTTTTCGCGACCGAGCTCGACCAAGACCGGACGAGGTGAGCGCGTTCATCGACGGGCATCGCGCGCGCTTCGGGGTCGAGCCGATCTGCCGGGTCTTGGGCGTGTCGGCGTCCGCCTACTACCAGCGCGCGACCGGCCGGCGCTCCGCCGCGTCGTCGAGGACGAGCGGCTGCTTGAGCTGCATCGAGGAGGTCGCACGAGGCGCAACTACGGCGCCTACGGCTACCGCAAGATGTGGCTCGCGCTGAGGCGCGCCGGCGACGAGGTCGGCCGCGACCGCGTCAAGCGGCTGATGCGCCGGCACGGCATTCAGGGCGCCAAGCGCCGCGGCAAGCCCTGGCGCACCACGACCCCGGACCCGGCCGCGCCAGCGCCGCCGGATCTCGTCGACCGCGACTTCACCGCGACGCAGGCCCGACGAGCTGTGGGTCGCGGACTTCACCTACCTGCGCTGCTGGGAAGGCGTGGTGTTCTTCAGCTTCGTCATCGACGCCTATTCAGCCGCCGCGTCGTCGGCTGGCAGTTCGCCGCATCACATGCGCACCGATCTGGTCCTGCGACGCGCTGCGGATGGCGCTCACCCGCCGCGCGCACGGCGCCGACCTCGAGCTGATCCATCACAGCGACGCCGGCAGCCAATACACCAGCTTCGACTTCCAGCAAGTCCTCGACGACCACGACGTGCTGGCGTCCATCGGATCGGTCGGCGACGCCTACGACAACGCGATGGCCGAAAGCTTCGTCGACACCTTCAAGACCGAGCTGATCGCCGATCGCGTCTGGCGCACCCGCAGCCAGCTCGAGCTCGCGATCGTCGAATGGGTCGCCTGGTTCAACACCGACCGCCTGCACGAGTCCCTCGGCGACATCCCGCCCGCCGAGTTCGAGGCTCTCTACGCTCCGCGGAACGAGCCGAGCACACCCTCTCACTGAAGAGAGGAAACCAACAAACCCGGTCTCCGCGGAACCCAGCCCGCCTCACCCGTTCGCGGTCGCTCAGCGGCGCGGGGCGTTGGCGCTCGAGTTCGCGCAGCGCATGTTCCTGCGTCTCGAGTGCGGCGAGCGCGGCTTCGAGGTTGTCTTCGAGGGTGCGGGCGACGAGGCGGTGTTCGGGTTCGCAGACGTCGTACTGCCGGCGCGCGCGCTCGGCCTCATACCCGGCGCGCTCGACCGCGAGGCGCTGGAGCCTCATGCGCTCGTCGTGCGCGGTCTCGAGCGTCTCGAGCGCGTGCGCGGTGGCGTCGACCCCGGCGGGCGTGACGGCCTCCAGGAACGCGGCAGCGACGGCGCGGTCGACGCGGAGCGCGCCGAGGCCTTGGCACGGCCGGCGCGTGCCCTGCTGCTGGAAGGTGCGTGAGCACAAGTAGCGTCCGGCGCGGCCGCTGGTGCCGTCGCCTCCCGTAGTGCTTGATCGCATTTCGATCGCGCAGCGACTCGTACTCCTTCAGCGCGTGACGGGTCGTCGGCTGACCCGTCCGAGCCACATAGATGGGACTTCCAACGATTGTCCGGGTGCCGTACCTGGGCCCATCGAGCAATCGCTGTGCAACGAACTCAATTGGTTCCGGGGTCACCGGGTTGTCGTGATCGGCATCCAAAGCTTCGCCGCCCCACGCGCCGCTCGGGCGGGGCAGTCCGTAAGCACCGTCTTCCGATCTCGGAGCTTCCGAGCGCTCCTTGAGGAAAGACAGCAGCCCTCGGAGTCCTGAGTTCGAGTACTGCTGCAAGCGTTCGCCGGCCCGTTCCATCGTGTGGTAGGCGGAGCCGCCTAGTCCCACGAAAGTGTCCTCGTCGGCGAACCCGGAGAAGAAGACCACGTCCGCATATCCCCTGTCAGCTCGATTCCAGAAGCCCCACGCCGCAAGAAGTTGACCGCGGAAGTACTCGCTACCTTCGTCAAACACTGAACCCACGTGACCCCCGACCTCAAGTGCCGCACACAGGCGCTCGGCGCGTTTGAAGCGCCAGGATTGGGGTTCGCGAAGACCGACTTCGGCGCCAAGTCCATGAGCCCCGATCTTGAGTTTCAGGTCGAGGTGTTCCAGGAGGGACGGATCGAGGCCGTCCAGGGGCATGTCGACCTTTGCGTCAGAGACGTAGAGGTAGGTCTTAGGTCCAGACAGAGGTGCTGATCGACGGAACGGCCTCATCCCAAGGAATGTGTAGGCACCGCGGCATCGCACGTCAAGGGTCGCCCGTCGCGTCCGTCGTGAGCCCAACCGCGGCTTGCCAGCGCGTGCGCGAACGCGCGGCGGCTCGTTGCCGTCGTCGAGTGAGTGCCTCCAAGCGGCGCACCGCGCCACTCGCCAACCCACCGGCCATCGCCAAGACGGAACGAATGCCTGCCCCGGGCGAATCACGAGACACGAGCGCGTCCAGGTCGAGCTGCTCCCACCGCCGGGCCACCCCGGGGCCCCTCGACGCGCCGATCGCGGGCGACACCCTCGCTTGGGCGCTGCCCGAACTCGGGCAGCTCGCGACGCAGCGTGGGATCACGGTCGCCTTTTGAGCCGATGGAGCCGGGCCACGACGGCAGCCATCTGCCCGGTCAGCGGCACATCCGCATCAACGCCGGAGTGGCGATCAACCGACGAGTCGTCGCCTTCGTCCACGAGCTGAGCCACGCACTCGTCGACTTGGACCACCAGCCGGAGGACCCCGAGCTGGACTACGCCACCGGAGAGCTCGTGGCCGGAGTCGATCGCGTTCGCGCTCTGCGGGCAGCTCGGCCTGGACACGAGCGCCAACTCGATCCCGTACCTGGCCGGCTGGTCGGAGCGAGTCGAGCCCGACTCCGGGCAGCGGATCGCGGCACTCACGGACCGGCTGATGCGCACACTCGAAGACGCGCTCATCCCACCGATGGAGGACCCCGAGGCGGCGGCGTAGGGCGGGTCTCAGACAGCTCGGCATGGTGCCCGACCGGACGCAATCCGCCACGCCAGCTCCCGCGTGATGGCGGTGGACGACAGAGGTAGTTAGCGGAGCTGGCGCGTGCGTTCGCGCCGCGGCCGGCCCGGGCGCCGGCATGTCCGAACCCCACCCCTACAGCGGCCAGGCCAATCGGCCAACCCGCAAGCAGATGGTCGCTCTGCGCAAGCTCGCGGCCGCGCGCGGACAGACGTTCGCGTACCCCGCGACGCGGGCTGAGGCCTCGGCGGAGATCGCGCGGCTGCTGCGCACTCCCGGGTCCACGCGCGCCGAGCGCGCCATCGAGATTCACACCGGTCAGCAGATCGCGCCGCCGATGAGCAGCGCCGCGGTTCGCGAGGACGAGATCCTCGGACACGGCGGCAGCGCGCGCTGGGCGCGCCGGTCCGGCGAGGCGATGTCATGACCGTCGTTGGCGCCGAAACGGAGCTGGCGCGCTACGAGCTTCCCGGCGGTGAGGTCCGCCGGGTCGTCGGCCAGCGGATCGACGGCCGCGTGGCGATCATCGACATCCCGGAAGGCGATGAAGGTCGTGTCCACCTCGTGGAGCGCCACGTCGAGAGCGTCGAGGAGATGGCTGGCCTCGTCGCCGCCTACGTCGCCGACTCGGTCGAGCGCGGCGAGCCGGCGGTCCTCGTTCCGCGGGAGCTCGGCGGCCATGCTCGCGATTGAGCGGACCCGAGAGCAGTTGGTCGCCGGCTTCTACGCGCTGCATCACCGGCGAGTCGCACGTGCGGTCCAGCACGCGGCACCGGAACGCAGCGGATCCAGCACAGCGGATGCGTGCTCGATCGCGTGGCTGACACTTGTTCGGCGCGACGACATCGCACTCGACGGACGCGGCGTGCGATGGGTCATCACGGTCGCCATTCACGAGGCGTGGCGCGAGGCGCGGCATCGCCGCACCGAGCTGCCGTCGGGCACGTTCGGCGGCGAGCCGGGGCCGGGCGAGCCTTCGGACCCGGCCGGCCCATCATTCGACCCTCTCGAGCGTGTGATTGAGCTCGAGGATCACCTCGACCGGCGCGAGCGCTTCGCGAGTGCCAGGCCGCGAGAGCGCGACGCCTTGTGGCTGCACGCCCTCGGCTATCGCTACAAGGAGATCACGCAGTTGACCAGCGCCAGCTACACGGCCGTCAACCGGCGGATCACGGAAGGGAGGCGCCGGATCCGCTCCGCCGGCTGAGCACGTTCGATCTGACGGACGGGGTCGGGACTGAGTCGTGATGTCGCTGAGGCTCGTCCGCCTCGCGGCGCGGAGAGAAACCCGACGTGTTCGGCGGTTCGCGGCAGGATGGGGTCATGACTCCGGCGCCGTTGGAGGCGGTCTTCTACACGCGTTACGCGGCCACCGGTGGCAGCAGTAGGACGCGGGCCTTCGAGTACGTTGAGCCTCTGCGGGCGCATGGCATCGACGCGTGCATCGTGAGCCGCGTGAACGAGCACGGCGAAGCCGACCCCGCCGCGTTCGGGACCGTCTGTGAGCGGGCCGCTGGCGGGGCGGTGGTGGTCGTGCAGAAGCCGAACCTGACGTTCGCGCAGCTCAATGAGCTGCTTGACGCCGGCGACGGGCGGCTGGTCGTCGACTTCGACGACGCCATCTGGATGGGCTACGGTCCTGGCGAGCCGGCTGACGGCCTGCCGTCACTGGAGGCGACGCTCGCTCGTGCGCGCCTGGTCACGACGGGCAGCCGGCACCTGGCGGCCTGGGCGCAGCAGAGGACAGCTAGCGAAGTACACGTGCTGCCGCCGTCGCTGGACCTGCGCCGATATCGACATGTCCATGAGCACGCGCAGGTGGCCTCGCGGGTCGCCTGTTGGATCGGCACGTCGGGCAACTTCCGCGACTTCGAGCCCGTCAGTGGCGCGCTGCGCGCGCTCATGGACTCCGGTGTCGTTCGGCTGTGCGTCATCTCCGACCGCCCGCTGGACGAGCGCGAGTGGCCTGCGGCCGAGTTCGCGCCGTGGTCGTTCGAGCGCGAAGTGGTCGAGCTGGCAGGCTGCGACCTCGGCATCATGCCGCTGCGTGACGACGAGCGCACGCGCGGACGGTGCGGCTACAAGGCGCTGCAATACCCGCCGCCAGCCAGCCCGTGGTCGCCTCCCCCGTCGGCGGCGCAGCGGAAGCCGTGCTCGACGGCGAGACGGGCATCCTCGCTATCACGGAGGGTGAGTGGTCTGCCGCGATCACGCGCCTGGCGAGCGATACGGCGCTCCGTTGCAAGCTGGGAGACGCCGGGCGCCGCCGCATCGCCGAGCGGCACAACATCGAAGTCAACGCGGCGACGCTCGCGACGCTGCTGCGGACCGCATCCGACCCGCGCCAGCGAGGCTGAACGCCGGTCGTCGACCGGGGCGACGCTGCGGCGACGTGCCGGCGTGGTTGAGGCGGTTGGCGTGGACCACGAGCGCCGCCCCACAACACGTCGGCGCGACAGCCATCACGGCCCACATCAGCGTCCCGGCATCAACACGACACTGACGTGACAACCTGACGCCAAGGCAGGCCTGCTCAGGCGTCGCTTGCTCGCGCTTTGAGCAGATGGTCGATCCAAGGCCGGCTCAGTCCGGTGCGTCGAGCGATCTCACGCTTTGAGATCCCGGCGGCAAGCGCCGCAGGCAGCAGCTCCGCGATGGCATCGAGGACTTGCCGCTCGGCTTCCTGCAGCTCTCGTCGACGGTCGCCTTGAGCCTGCAACGCCTCAAGGAGTCGGTCTCGATCGTCGGCCACGCCGCGAGTTTATGAGCCACCATGCGCGACGCGGCATGGTAAAGTTGTTTACCATTGATGTAAGAAGCGCCCCGGGCGACGCTGGAACGTCCCCGGGGCCGGCACAGGAGGTGGACTCCCATGCAATCGCACCGTAGCGCCGGTCGCCTCGCGCCCGCGTTCTCGACCACGCCGCTCGTGTCTGCGGGGTGGTGGTCGTGAAGGTCGTAGGAACGGGCTCGCCGATGATGCTGGTCGTGCGGGTGAAGTCGTGCGAGGTCGGCGTGTGGCGGAATGTGTTGTGCCGTCGCCGCGCGGAGGCCGTCGCGGCCGCCGGGACGACGCCGGTGGCGCCCGTCGACGCCGGCTCGGACATCGCCGCGGAGGGCCCGCACGACGAGATGTTCGTGATCGCGCGCGTCCTGGACGCGTTGCGGCGGGCGGTGCCCGAGGGACAACCCCGGGAGCTGTCAGGCCCGACGTGGCTGCTGGACCCGGTGATCCGCGAAGCAGCGTCCGAGGCGGCCGAACGCTTGAGCGAGGCGGTGGACGTGTTCCGGGCGGACGGCGCCGGGACCTCGGCGGATCGTCTGCGCGCGGCGGTGGACAGCGCGTCGGCGTGCGCGGCGACGTTGATCGGACTCGACTACGTCCAGAACCATGGCGTCGAGTAGCCCGCCCGCCTCGTTGGCCGGGCCGGTGTACTCCGGCGTCGCGCCGCTCCGCGCGGCGGAGTTGCTGGCGTTCGGTCCGATGTCGACGACGGAGCTTGCGGAGGCGCTCCGCTGTCACGTTCGCACCGCACGGCGTGTCCTCGAGCGTCTCGTCGGCGAGAACTGGGCTCATCCCGTGGATGGCTGGCCGCCGCGCTTTGCACTGTCACTGCGAGCGGCTGCCCTGGGCGCTCAGACCATGACCCGAGCGCCGTTCGTCGCCGAAGCCGCGGCGCTGGTGGAGGACGTTGCGGCCTGCCTGGATCGCTCGGCGTTCGTCGCGATCCCGTGTTATGAGCAGGTTCTGTGTATCGCGAGCAGCGCTGCGTCCCCGGTCGCCCGCGGCGAGATGCTGCCGATGAGTCGGACCGCGGCCGGGGCCATCCTCTTCGCGCACCGTGCACGTGCGGCGGAGCCGATCGACGATGTCGAATGGGCCCGCGTCGGAGACGAGATCGCCGTCCGCCTCGCAGGCCCTCGCGGCGTTCCAGCGGCTGCGATCGCCGTCAGGCCTGTCGGCTTGGAGGAGCCGGCCGTGGCGACCGTGGCGCTGCTGCTCGCGGCACGGATCACGAATGAGCGACGCACGACCTGAGCGGCTGAGCGCCGCTTGAGCCCGCCGGTTCTTATGTCCTGTAGGGCCGGGGCGCGCCGAGGCGCCAACTTGCCGGGTCATCGACGCGCTCGCGTCGACATGCCTTCAAGTGCTGCAGACCCTGCAAATCGAACTGCACTCGCTCGACGATGCGGAGCGGCGAGACCTGGCGAATGCGCTGCTGCGTGCCGCATGGAGCGCGACGCTCGAGCACACGCGCCTAGTCCTGATCGAAGCGACTGTCGCAGCCGATGAGGCGATCCTCGACGAGCTCCCCGCGGATCCAAATGGGTGAAGGTCACTACGACGGCGACCTGGCCGAAACAATCGCTCGGCGAGTCGTCGAACTGCTCCGTGAGGCTCCGGTCGATTCACCGTCGCCACGGCTGATGAGCGTGGCCGACGTGGCGACCGAATATGGCCTGTCAGCCGACTGGATCTACAGCCATGCGCAGCAGCTGGGGGTCATACGTATCGGCACCGGTCCTCGCGCGCGACTGCGGTTTGACCGCGCCACGATCGGTTCCCGCATCGCCGGCGTCTCGACCGCTCGGCGTGGGGCCGGTCGCCAACTTCCGGACCAGATCGGCGTCGCTGGAAGCCCCGAGCCGGACGATCTTCTGCCGATTTGCGGTGAGGGGGCGAAGAGTGCATCCCGGCGACCTAGAGCGCGCATGAGCCGAGCAGATGCGAGCCACGGGCGATGAGCCCGCGACGCGAACAGCGTCCCCCCGACCCGCGAGCGACGGGGCAAGTCCTTTCCCACCAGCGAAAGGACGGTCTGACCTCCTGGTATCTGCGGGTACGCGCTTACGGTGGCCGGCACCGCGTCAACTTGGGAACCGAGCTGGACGGGTGGACCGAGCCCCGGGCGCGGATCGAGTTGCAGAACGTCCTTGCTCGCGTACAGGCCGGAATCTGGGAGCCACCGGCTGCGCGCTCGCCCGCGCGGCCGGATCCGACGTTTCATGAGTTCGCGTCCGGTTGGTTGGAGCGGCGCCGCCCCTCGTTCAGGGAGCGCACATACGAGAGCTACCGCTACCTGCTGTCCAACCATCTCTTGCCAGAGCTCGCGGCTCTCCGCGTGGCGCAGATCGACTACGCGGCGGTCGATGCGTACATCGAGCGCAAGCAGATGCACGCCGAGGAGATCCGTGAGGCGTGCCGCCGTGGCGTCGCCCTACGTGATCGCAACGGGCGGCGGCAGCGGCCCCTGTCCAATTCGACGATCAATGCGACCGTCGAACTGCTCGCCGAGATCCTGGACGACGCCATCCGCCGGAATCTGCTCTCGGGCAATCCCGCGCGAGAGAAGGGACTCAGGCTCAAGGAACAGCGAACGCGCGGCAATGTGCTCGAGATCGACGAGCTCGAGGATCTCCTCGCCGCCGCGGGAGAGATCGACCAACGCGCGACGCCGGACGTCCTCGAGCGAGCCGCCGCCGTCCGGGAGTTGCGCGAGCAGCGTGTCTCCTGGAAGCAGATCGCACATTCCGTCGGAGTCGCAGAGGCGACGGCGATCTACTACAGCAAGCAGCACGAGCGCAGCGGGATCAGCGCGCGGCGCGCCATCATCGCGTGCCTTGCCGGCGCGGGTCTGCGCAACACGGAACTCTGCTGCGTCGACGTTCAAGACGTCGACTTCGTCCACGGCCACATCAACGTCCGCGATGCCAAGACGGCGGCCGGAGTGCGCAAGGTCGACCTCACGCCGCTGCTGCACGACGAACTCCTGGCTTGGCGCGCCTCGCTGCCGAACGCATCGGCCCAAGCCCCATTCTTCCCCAGCCGCGCAGGAAAGCGTCGCGACAAGGACAACATCAACGCTCGTGTGCTCAAGCCCGCGATTCGCCGTGCCAACGCGCGGCGCGCGGCACGCGGCCTTCCGCCGCTTCCAGCGAGGGTCACCGCCCATACGCTTCGGAGGACGTATATCTCGATGATGTTCGCGGCGGGAGCGGAACTCCCTTACGTCATGGCCCAGGTCGGACACGACGACTCCAAGGTCACGCTCGAAATCTATGCCCAGGTGCTCAAGCGGCGCGACCGCGAGCAAATCGCGCGCGCCTTCGACGACCTGCTGGTCGGTCAGGCCGGAAACGCGACGAGCCTGGAGGCACACGCGGCCAAGCGCGACGAGCAGAGTCCCGACAATCGATCTTCGGGGGCTTCCGGGCCCATCGAGCGGAGATCGGGCCAATGACCGGGCCAACGCGGGTACTTCGGCCTCGTCGCAGCGCACTCCGGACCGCGCGCGCCGCTGGCGTGCGGCGCGCTTTGCAGGACATTCCGGAGATGGAGCTACGGGGACTCGAACCCCGGACCTCCTGGGTGCGATCCAGGCGCTCTCCCAACTGAGCTATAGCCCCGAGCCGGCAGGAATCCGGAACCCGCCGTCCAACGCCGCACTATAGCCGTCCCGGCTAGATTGCCCCGCGCAGGCGACGCCCCATATGCCCATTCTCCAGCCATCGTTCCGCGGACGGCTGCGGCTCTTCTTCGCCGTGATCGTCGTGGTTCCCCTGATCGCCGTGGCGGTCGTGCTGTTCCAGCTGCTCGGCGCCAACGACGCCGGGAAGGTGAACTCGCGGCTGGCGGAGGCCCAGGTGGCCGCCACCGGGCTGTTCAACGACGCCCGGGGGGACGCGAGGCGCGCGGTCCAGACCGCCGCGAGCGACGTGACGCTCGCGACGGCGGTCCGCGATCGCAACGCCGCGGCGGTGCGCGCTGAGATGGACGACCTCGTGCGCGCGACCGGGGCGGTGCGGCTCAAGCTCGTCGTCGACAAGCTCGGGACGTTCGAGTCCGGCGCGCCCGGGGCGATCGCGCCGTACGTGACCGACTTGACCAACAACAAGGGCGTCGGCGTCGGCCGGCTGACGGTCTCGACCACCGCCGCGCAGGACTTCGCGACCCACCTGGCGCGGATCCTGCTCGTGGAGAGCCGGATCGACCAAGACGGCCACGTGATCGCCACCACGCTGCCCGAGTCGCGCGGCGTGGCGCTGCCCGAGCGCGGCGAGGTGACGATCGCCGGCAAGGACTACCGCACGACGCTGTTCATGGCGCCCTCGTTCGACGGCGGGCAGACGCAGGTGCGCCTGCTCGCGCGCCAAGGCGGCTCCGGCCTCAGCAACGGCACGTTCGCCGTGATCGGGCTCACGCTCGGCTTCCTGCTGCTCGCCTTCATCTTCGCCGTGATCGTCAGCCGCACGCTGCAGTCGGAGGTGCAGCGGCTGCTCGTGGCGGCCCAGCGGCTCGGCCGCGGCGACTTCAGCGTCTCCGTGCCCGCCGAGGGCAACGACGAGTTCGCCGCGCTCGGCAAGGAGTTCAACAGCATGGCGCGCGAGCTCGAGACGCGGTTGGAGGAGCTCAGGCGCGAGCGCGGGCGGCTGCAGGAGGCGATCAGGCGCGTCGGCGAGTCGTTCGCGCGCGGCCTGGACCGCGTCGGCGTGCTCGAGATCGTCGTGCAGACCGCCGTCGACGGCGTCGGCGGCGCCTGCGGCCGCGCCACGATGCGCACGCGCGCGGACGCGCCGCTGCAGGAGGTCGCCCGCTCCGGCGAGCCCGAGGCCTACGAGCGCGCCCTGCACGCCGCCGAGCTGGCCGTGATGGACGCCGGCGAGGTCGCCGAGATCCAGATCGGCGGCGCGAGCGCCCTCGCCGCGCCGCTCTCCGCCACCGAAGGCGGCGACCGCGTGCTGGCGATCGTCTCCGTCGCCCGCGGCGACCGCGGCTTCAGCCACCCCGAGCGCGAGCTGTTCTCATACCTCACCTCCCAGGCGGCGGTCAGCGTCGAGAACGTCGACCTGCACGAGACCGTGCAGCGCCAGGCGGTGACCGACGAGCTGACCGGGCTGTTCAACCACCGCCGCTTCCAGGAGGTGATCGCGGCCGAGGTCGAGCGCGCGCGCCGCTACGACCAGGAGATGGGCCTGATCATGCTCGACATCGACAACTTCAAGCGCGTCAACGACACGTACGGGCACATGCAGGGCGACATGGTCCTGCGGGAGGTCGCCCGCGTCCTGCGCCAGTCGGCGCGCGAGATCGACGAGCCGGCCCGCTACGGCGGCGAGGAGATGGCCGTGGCGCTGCCGCAGACCGACCTCGAGGGCGCGTTCCGCTTCGCCGAGCGCGTCCGCAAGCGCATCGAGGCGCTCGATCTGCCGCTCCTCGACGGCGACGGCGTGTTGAAGGTGACGGCGTCGTTCGGTGCCGCGTCGCTGTCGGCGGCGCAGAACGGCGACAAGGAAGGCCTGGTCGCCGCGGCGGATGCCGCGCTGTACCGGGCGAAGCGCTCCGGGAAGAACCGCACGGTCAAGGCCGAGTAGGCTGAAGGGCAAGGAGGTACGGACCAATGGGATTGCTGGACGACGCCATTCGCGAGCACCTCGAGCTCAAGCGCAAGCACGGCGCGGACGTCGACGACGTCGCGCGGCAGGAGAAGGAGGCCCTGGGGCAAGGCGCCCCGCAGGCCGAGTTCGCGCAGCCTGTCCAGGAGGCGCCTGTCGAGGAGCCCGCCGCGCCGCCGCCGCCTCCCGTGGCCGACGAGCTGCCGGAGGGCGAGCCGGGCATCCCTGAGGAGCCCACCGAGGGCCACGCGGCCGCGGCCCCGGGCTACGACGAGGATCCGTGGCTCGAGGACGAGCCGGACGAGGTCCCCGCCGACGAGGCGCTCGAGCGCCGCGACTCCCAGCAGCCGCCCACGGGCGAGGAGGACGTGCTCGAGGAGACGCCCGACTTCCTCCAGGAGACGCCCGAGCACGACCGGCTGTGGTTCGAGCAGAAGCCGCCGCGCGACTTCGACTGGGACAAGTAGTCCAGTCCCCCGGCGCGCGGCTCCAGTCGCGCGCGCCTCTGCCGATCACGATTTTTGCCAGGCTCGCGCCCCGAGCGAGCCGAGGCCGGATGGCCCCCGGCGGGGGCGGGTCCATGCCCCGGACCCGCCCCCGCCGCGTCCGGCCGTCCCCTACGGGTTCGTGGTCGACAGCGTGAACGTCAGCTGGCGCGAGTAGGTGCCGCTGCGCAGCGCGTCGGTGGCGCCGATCGCCTGCTTGAAGCCGATCGTGACCGGGTCATTCGAGGCCGGCCCGGTCCACGTCTTCGGCACGCCGGTGACCTGCATCGGCTGCGGCAGCGCGTAGGACCCGTTGACCGGGTGGCCGGGGTCGGAGACGTTCAGCGCCGCGTCGCCGGCCGTGGTGACGACGTTGGCGACCGTCGACGCGGTGTTGTCGACGGCGGCCGGCGTGGGCGCCGCGACCGCCTTGGAGTCCAGCGTGAGGGCGTGCCTGCCCTTGGACAGCTCGAGGCCGCCCAGCGGGACGATCGTGCGGCCCAGCGCCGTCGAGTACGCGTCGGTCACCGGACCGAGCGGGCGCCCGTCGATCGAGACCTGGACCTTGCCGTAGTTTGGACCCGTGACGATCCCGGCGGAGACGCCGTAGGCGTCGGGCCAGTCGACGTCCAGCGGCAGCGTCAGGCGGCTGCCGTCGGCGTTCTTGTTGTCGAAGCGCACGAACGCCTGGCCGGAGAACGTCCCGCCGCGGTGCGGATGTTGGTGGAGACGGTCGCGGTGGCGGCCGTGACGCCGGCGTAGGACTCCAGCACCGGCAGCATGGACTCGGCCTCGAGCATCATGTAGTGGGGCTGCGGCGGGTCCTCCACCGCGTTGGCCGCCCGGCTCACCACGACGGCGGCCGGCGGCGTCCTGCAGGCCGGGGTGGCCCGCTTCGACGACGTACGACTTGCGGGTCGAGATCGGCGCGCCAGGGCGCTTGACGTACGGGACGACGCGGAAGTCGCCGCGGCACTCCGTGGGCGACAGGGCGACGCGGACGTAGCCGCGCTGCTGGATGTTGAACTTGATCCAGGGGTTCTCGGTCAGCCGCGCCGGCGTCGACGCGTCCGAGCCGTCGCCGGTCGTCGAGATCGACGTGCCGATGAACTCCGAGCCGAGCACCTTCGACGCCGGGTTGGAGAAGTCCGACAGCAGGTCGGCGGCCCAGTTGGCGTGCACGTCGCCGGTGATGACGATCGGGTTCAGCCCGCCCTTCTGCTCGATGTGGGCGAGCAGCCGGTCGCGCGAGCCGCGGTAGCCGTCCCAGGCGTCCATGTAGGACTCGCCGGCCCCGTTGGTGAAGTCCTGCTGGGCCATGAAGACCTGGTTGGCGATGATCTGCCAGGTCGCGGGCGACGTGTCGAGCCCGTCGTAGAGCCAGGCCTCCTGCTCGGCGCCGGTGATCGACTGCGTCAGGCGCGCGTCGCAGTTGGCCTTGACGCCGTCGCCGCACGCTTGGTCGGCGCGGAACTGGCGCGTGTCGAGCACGTGGAAGGTCGCCAGGTTGCCGTACTGCGCGCGCCGAAAGATCTGGATGTGGTCGCCGCTCGGGCGCGCCGTGCGGCGCAGCGGCATGTGCTCCCAGTAGGCGCGGAAGGCGGCGCGGTGGCGCTGCAGGAAGGCGTCGTGCGGCATGCCCTCCTCGGGGACCTCGCCGGCCCAGTTGTTGTCGATCTCGTGGTCGTCGAACGTGACGAGCCACGGCGCGGCGGCGTGGGCCGCCTGCAGATCGGGGTCGGTCCTGTACTGCGCGTGGCGCTCGCGGTAGTCGGCGAGCGTCGTGATCTCGCGGTTGGAGTGCCCGCGCGGGTTGCCGCCCGTCGACGTGTACAGGTTCGTCCCGTACTCGTAGATGTAGTCGCCGACGTGGATGACGAGGTCGAGCTTGTCCTCCGCGGCCATGTGCTTGTAGGCCGTGTAGTAGCCGTGCTCGTACTGCTGGCAGGACGCGAACGCGAACGTCAGCGCCGACGCCGCGCCGGCGGGAGCGGTCTTCGTGCGGCCGATCGGGCTCTGCTCGCCCGCCGCCGCGAAGCGGTCGTGGCGCGCGCGAACGGGATCTGTGTCGCGACGGCCGCGACCCCCGCTCCGCCCGCGATCGTCAGGAAGCGGCGGCGTGACAGCCGCTTCTGGCCCTCTTCACTCACTACGACCCCCTCATCTGGATTGCGAGCCCCGGCGGGCAGGAGCCTCCGGGCCGAGAGCGTTCACATCGGTTGCCAGACCGTGATTGCCCGGTGAAAAGATCGTGAGCGATCTGCGTTCAAGCGCGGGTGCCGGCGCGTCGATCAACCCGTGTGTGCGCCTGATCTCGTCCCGCAACATCCGCGACGGAGTCGAGCTCGCCCGTGACGTCATCGCGGGTCCGCCCGGCACCGCGCCGCTGCTCCGCGCCGGTGTGAAGCTGTCGGATCGCTACGTCGGACTGCTGCTGCGCTCGGGCATCGGCTCGATCTGGATCGAGGACGAGCTGGGCGCCGACATCGAGCTCAACGAGCCGCTGACGGCCGAGACGCGCGGCCGCGTCCACCGCGCCACGGGCGCCGCGCTGCGCGACGCGGGCACCGCGCTGAGGACCGGCTCAGGCATGCCGACCGCCGTGCTCGAGTCGCTGACCGGCGTCGCCGACGCCATGGTCGGCGACCTGCTCGACGTCCCCGACGCCGCGCTCGTGCTCGACGACCTCAACAGCTTCGACTCCTACACGCACCGTCACAGCGTGCAGGTGACCGTGCTCGGGCTGCTGATCGCCCGCCGCATCTGGACGCAGGACGGCTGGACGGACTTCCGCGGCATCCGCCGCCGCGACCGCGTCGAGGAGCGCATGCGCAAGCTCGGCGTCGGCCTGCTGATCCACGACGTCGGCAAGCTCGCCGTGCCGCCGGAGATCCTCAACAAGCCCGGCGCGCTGACCGACGACGAGCTGGCGATCATGCGCACCCATCCCGAGGCCGGGGTGGAGCTGCTGCGCAGCGCGGCAGTCTCCCCGCTCGTCATGTCGGTCATCCGCGACCACCACGAGCGCCCGGACGGCACCGGCTACCCGCACGGCCGCGCGGGCCGCGAGGTGCAGGAGTTCCCGCGCATCGCGGCCGTCGCCGACGTCTACGACGCCGTCACGTCGGAGCGGGTGTACAAGCCGGCCGGCCCGCCGCACGTCGGCGTGCGCGTGATCCGCGAGGGCGACGGCACGCAGTTCTGCCCCGACGTCGTGCGCCACTTCGCCGCGATCGTGATGCCGTACCCGGTCGGCCACGAGGTCGCGCTGCCCGACGGCCGCACGGGCGTCGTGTCCGCCGTCGACCCGGCCGCGCCGGAGCGCCCGACCGTCCGCGTGGCCGAGAGCGGCTCGGTCGCCGAGGTCGTCGTCGACATGTCCGAGGATGGAGGCGAGGGGAATCGAACCCCTACCTCGGCCGTGCAAAGGCCGCGTGCTCCCGTTATCACTACGCCCCCATCGGGCGTCTCAGCTTAGGGCGCGGACGATGTTCACCGTGGCGAGGTTGATCTCCACGGTGTCGTCGACGTCCGGCGCGTAGCCGCCCGCGAGCGCGACCACGACCGGCGCGCGCGGCGCCAGGCGCTCCAGCACGTACTCGTCGCGGGCCTTCAGGCCGGCCTTCGACAGCGACAGCCGCCCGAGCCGGTCGCCCTCCCACGGGTCGGCTCCGGCGAGGTAGAACGCGATCTCGAAGTCGAACGCGAGCGCCTGGTCGAGCGCGCCTGACAGCGCCTCCAGGTACGCGTCGTCGCCGGTGCCGGACGGCAGGTCGAGGTCGAGGTCGGACGGGATGCGCTCGAACGGGTAGTTGCGGGCGCCGTGCAGGGAGAGCGTGAACGCGTCGGGATCCGGGCCGAGGATCTGCGCCGTGCCGTCCCCCTGGTGGACGTCGCAGTCGACCACCAGCGCCCGCCGCACGCGGCCCTCGGCGCGCAGCCGCGCGAGCGTGACGGCGACGTCGTTGAAGAGGCAGTAGCCGCGCGCGAAGTCGCGGCCCGCGTGGTGCGTGCCGCCGCCGAGGTTCATGCCGATGCCGTGCGCGAGCGCGTGCCCGGCGGCGCCGGCCGTGCCGCCGACCGACCGCCGGCCGCGCTCCACCAGCACCTCCGACCACGGGAGCCCGAGCCCGCGCTGCTCGCGCAGCGTCAGCGCGCCGTCGCGGATCCGCTCCAGCAGACCGGCGTCGTGGACGGCCGCGAGCCACTCCCACGGCACGGGCTCGGACTCGCGGATGACCACGCCGTCAGCCTCCACGCGCCGCCGCAGGCGCTCGTACTTGTCGATCGGGAACGTGTGCCCGTCGGGCAGCGGGATGCGCCACCTGTCATGACTCCAGACAATCAATTTCGCCTTCCGGTCGTCGGCGGTCGAGGGCCCTCTCGCAGCGGGCCCAGGCCCGCCGCCGAACCTCCGTGCGACGTTACAATGACGCGGTCCAATCGGGTGGGAGGCAACGTGGCGGTCTACGGCGGCATCGATCTCGGCGGGACGAAGATCCAGGCGGCTGTGGTGGACGGCGACCACAAGGTCCTCGGCGCCAGGCGCGACCAGACGCCGCTGCAGGGTGGCCCGAAGGCGATCGCGGCGAAGATGGTCGAGGTGCTGCGCGTCGCCGCCGGGGAGGCGGGCGTCGAGACGGCCGATCTCGACGGCATCGGCGTCGGCTCGCCGGGCAGCGTCGACGACGAGGCGGGCACCGTCGCGACCGCCAAGAACCTGTCCGACTGGGGCGGCAGCTTCAACCTGCGCGCCGCGCTCGAGGGCGAGCTGGGCTCGCCCGTCTCGCTCGGCAACGACGTCGACCTCGCCGTCGACGCCGAGTTCGAGGTCGGCGCCGCGCGCCAGTACAGCTCGATCCTGGGCGTCTTCTGGGGCACCGGCGTCGGCGGCGGCCTGATCCTCGACGGCAAGCCGTGGACCGGCCGCGGGACCGCCGGCGAGATCGGTCACATGGTCGTCAAGCAGGACGGCGCCCGCTGCCCGTGCGGGCGCAAGGGCTGCATGGAGGCCTACGCCGGCCGCGGCGCGATGGAGGCGCGCGCCCGCCGCCGCGTCGAGAAGGGCGAGAAGACGCACCTGTTCAGGATCATGGAGGAGCGCGGTCGCGACCGGCTCTCCAGCGGCATCTGGGAGCGCGCGCTCGACCGCGGCGACAAGATGGCGCAGGAGCTGCTCGAGGAGGCCGTGGAGGCGCTCGGCAACGGCGTCGCGTCTGCCGTGAACCTGATGGACCCACAGGCCGTCGTGATCGGCGGCGGGCTCGGCATCCGGCTCGGCCAGCCGTGGCTGGAGAAGATCCGCGAGGCGATGATGCCCCACCTGTTCGTCGACTTCGAGCCGCCGCCGATCCTGCTCGCCGAGCTCGGCGACCTCGGCGGCGCGCACGGGGGCGCCCTGCTGGCCGCCCGCCGCGCGCGCCCCCGCGGTTAGTCCACGAGCGCCGGCTCGGGCGCCCGCTCCCGGTCGAAGCGCCCGGTCCGCCTGGTCGGGCCCTCCTCCGCGCCGACGCCGAGCTCGGTGCGGATCAGCAGCTCGTCGTAGGTGGCCTCGCCCTCGTCGGGCTTGCCCAGCATCGTGCCGAGCCAGCAGCCGAAGAAGCCGATCGGGATCGTGACGATGCCCGGGAACGTCAGCGAGGACGGCGAGCCGAGCGAGTCCGCGCCCGGCCACACCGGCGGGATGAGCACGATCATGATCACCGAGGCGGTGATGCCGAACGCGATCCCGGTCAGCGCGCCGGTGGTGTTGAACCGCCGCCACGTCAGCGCCAGCAGCAGCGGCGGGAAGTTCGCGCTCGCCGCGAACACGAACGCCATGCTCACGAGCACGGTCACGTTGAAGCCCGAGCCGACGAGAAGCGTCACGCCGATCGCGGCCGCCCCGACGCCGATCGAGGCGATCCGCGCGATCCGCCGCTCACCCGACTCGTCGCCGCGGCGCAGCACGTTCGCCCACAGGTCGTGCGCGATCGCGCCCGACGAGGCGATCACGAGCCCGGCCACGACGGCCAGGATCGTCGCGAACGCCGCCGCCGAGAACAGCGCCAGCGCGATGTCCCCGCCGGCGATCATCAGCATCCCGGCCTTGACGATCTGCACCCACGGCCGGCGTAGCCGAGGAACGTCGACGCCGACAGGTGGTCGCCGGCCGTCGCGATCCCGTTGGCGGGCCCGGCGATGCCGCGCCCGGCGGCGTAGAACTCGGTCGCGGAGTGCGCGCGCTTGGCCGCCCAGCGCGTGATCAGCAGCGTGATCGCGAGCACGACGCCGAAGATGGCGACGGCGAGCCCGTTGAAGGCGCCGGTCATCGCAGCCGCTCCGCCATCCGGTCCCACGTGACGGCCTTGCGGCGGTACAGCAGCGCGAACACCACCGTGACCGCGCAGATGCTCAGGCCGCCCCAGAGGGCGAGCGAGACGCCCGCGACCTCCTTGCTCATCGTGTCGGGCGCGAACCCCAGCAGTGCCAGGAACGCCACGAAGTACAGGCTGTATACAGCGGTCGCGGACGCGGTGAAGCGACGCCGGTCGTGCACCAGCTCGTTCATCTGAACCTCGCGGGAGCCGGGCTACCCGGCGCGTCGGGGCGAGGAACTTCAGAGCGGCAGCACGACGCGGATCTCGTAGCCGCCGCTCGCGAGCCGCCCGGCCGCGAGCTCGCCGTGCAGCAGGTCCACGCGCTCCTGGATCGAGAGCAGGCTCTCCTCGCCGGCCTCCGCGCGCGTGCCGGCGTCGCGCACCTGCAACGAGAGGTTGCGGCGCTCCCAGACGACGCGCACCGTGGCCGGCGCGCCGCGCGCGTGCCGGTGGGCGTTCGCGAGCGCCTCCTGCACGATCCGGAACGCGGACAGGTCGATGCCCGGCGCGATGTGGCGCGGCTCGCCCTGCACGTGCAGCGTGACCGGCATGCCCGCCGCGCGCGCCTGCTCGACGAGCTCCGGGAGGCGCGCGAGGCCAGGCTGCGGCTCGCCCTGCAGCTCGACGGCGCGCCGCAGCTCGCCGAGCGCCTCGTCGGCCGAGCGGTGGATCGCGTTCAGCCGCCGCCGCGCGCGCTCCGGCTCGTCCTCGTCGCTGAGCGGGATGCTCGACTGCAGCACGATCGCGTCGAGCCGCTGCGCGATCAGCTCGTGCAGCTCGCGCGCGATCTTCGCCCGCTCCTCGTCGATCACCAGCCGCGCGTTGCGCTCACGCTCGCGCTCGAGCTGGGAGCCCAGCTCGCGCAGCTCGGCCGCGTGGCGGCCGCGCTCGCGCGCCGCCGCGACGGCGACGGCCACGAGCACCACCAACGCGACGATCAGCCCGGCGAGCACGGACCGACGTTAACGGACTCATTCGTAGACGACGACGTCAGGCCGCGGCTTCAGCGCCATCACCTGCGAGGGAGTCATCGTCTTCGTGTCCTCCTGGTAGAAGAGCTTGAAGCCGCGCCGGAACTGCCGCGCCTGGTGCACGAAGTCGTGGTACTTCGCGATCTTCAGCGCCTGCGTGCCGAAGCCGTCGATGTTGAGCACGTAGGCCAGCCCGTCCGGCTTCTTGAGCTGCGCCTCCGGCACCATCGCGTCGGTGAACTCGTGTACGAGCAGCAGCTTCTGCGGCAGGTTGTAGCGCTTGACGAGCTGCGCCAGCCATGCGGTCGTGGCGTTGACCTCGCGCGCGCCGACCTGGCCGATCACCTTGCCCGGCACCTGGTCGGGGCCCATCCGCCACTCCGGATCCAGCGCCAGGCCCACGTCGGGCTCCTTGAGCCACTTGCGCAGCCGCGTCGTCTCGGTGAAGAAGTCCGAGCGGCCCGGCTGGATGTCGAGCAGCAGCAGCGCCTTGGCCTTGCGGGCCTCCTTCAGGTAGCGCCGGATCACGGAGTCGGGCTGGCGCAGGTTGTAGCGGCCGCCCTGGCCGGGCGCGCCCGCGGCGACGACGGCGATCAGCTCCAGCGCGGGCAGGACGGGGCGGCTCTTGCGCGCGTAGGGCGCGGCCTGGCGCTTGAGCCGCGCGACCGCGTGCGCCGGCGTCCCGATCCCGAGCGCGCCGAGCTGGCGGTCCTGCGGCGCGCCGTAGTAGGCGACGATGCGGAAGTCCGGCAGGATCGTGCGCCCGCCGCGCGGGAGCTGCGCCGGCTTCGGCGTCGCCGTGGGCGCGGCAGCTGTGGTGGGGCCTGACTGTTTCGGCGACGCCGCGCCGCTCCCGCCGAGCGCCTTCACCACGAGCACGACGAGCACCGCCGCGGCGGCGACGACCGCGAGCGCGGTCAGCCGCCGGCGGCGGAAGTCAGGTCGGGTCGCCGGGTTGACGGCCATCGCGCGTCACTACCCGCCGAGCGCCGCCGTCACGCGGGTTGCGCTCAGCGCTCGGCGGCGAACCCGCGGTCGAGCAGCTGCATCGCCTGCTTGCCCGGGTCGGGCGAGTGCAGCAGCACGACGCCCAGCTTGATCGGACCGCGCCGCGCGGTCGCGACCAGGCAGCGGCCCGCCGCGTCGGTGTAGCCGGTCTTGAGGCCGGTCGTGCCGGGGTAGCCCTGGCGCAGCAGCGGGTTGTTGTTGTAGAGCCACAGATGGCCGCCCTTGATGGGGAACGGCAGCTTCGCATCCCGGCGGCGCACGATGCGCGCCAGCCGCGGCTGGCGCAGCACGGCGCGGCCGATCGCGGCCAGGTCGCTCGCGCACGAATGGTTGCCCTTGTCGAGGAAGCCGCTGGGCGTCGAGAAGCGCGTGCACACGAGCCCGAGCGCCTTCGCCTTGGCGTTCATCAGCTGCACGAAGTGCGGCACGGTCCGCGCCGCGCGCTGGGCGAGCGCGATCGCCGCGTCGTTGCCGGACGGCAGCAGCAGGCCGTGCAGCATCGTGTTGACGCCGATCCACTTGCCCTTCGGCAGCAGTCCGACGCCCGAGCCCTGGTAGGCGAGCGCCTGCTTGGTGACCAGCACCTTCGCGCCCTCGGGGACGCGGTCGACGACCACGAGCGCGGTCATCATCTTCGTCAGCGACGCGATCGGCAGCACGCGCGTCGGATCGCGCCGGTACAGCACCTTGCCCGTGTCGAGGTCGAACAGCAGCGCCGAGCGCGGCGGCTGCTTGAAGTCGATCGAGACCGTGTCGCGCGGGTCCTCGAGCCGGACCGCGAGCGGCGACGGCGCCGTCCCGCCGCCGGCCAGCGGCGCGGTCCCGGTGTCGGTCAGCGGCGCCTGCGGCGTCGGCCCTGCCGCCGCCCGCGGCTTGGAGCCGCCGTTCTGCATCGCGATCGCGCCGGCCGCGCCCGCGCATACGAGCAGGATCAGCAGCGCGAGTATCCGCGAGCCGCGCCGCCGTCGCCGGTGGCCGCCTTGGAATACCTGGTACGGCATCTGCGATCAGCGCGCCCAGGACGTCTTCCGCCGCGGTGGCGGCCGTTTCGCGAGCACCCGGATCGCCAGCAGCCCGAACACGAACCCGCCGACGTGGGCGAAGTAGGCCACGCCGCCGCCCCCGCCGCTGCCCGGCTGCGCGAGGTCGAAGTAGCCGAACAGCGCCTGCTGCAGGAACCAGATGCCGAGCACGACCATCGCGGGAAGCTCGAGGATCGTGAAGAAGAAGACGATGAAGATCACCGTCACGACGCGGGCGCGCGGGAACAGCACGATGTACGCGCCGAGCACGGCCGCGATCGCGCCGGAGGCGCCCAGCGTCGGCACCTGCGAGCTCGGGCCGACGAGGATCTGCAGCGCCAGCGCGGCGAGGCCGCCGGCGAGATAGAAGAGGATGAACTTCACGTAGCCCAGCGCGTCCTCGACGTTGTTGCCGAAGATCCACAGGAACAGCATGTTGCCGCCGAGGTGCAGCAGGCCGCCGTGCATGAACATGGCGGTGAAGGCGGTCGTCCACGTCGCCGCCGTGGGCGGGGCGCAGCCCGTCGCGATCTCGACCTGCTTGCCCGGGTGCGTGAACTCGTACGGGATCGCGGCGTGGTCCTGCAGGTTGCAGATGTAGTGCGCGCCGTTCGGATCGCCGAGCGTCAGCCCGCCCTTCTGCCAGAAGAAGTAGGCCAGCACGTTCGCGACGATGATCGCGATCGTGAGCACCGGCGGGCGGCTCGTCGGGATGTTGTCGCGAAGCGGGAGCACCGGCGGGCGTCAACGGTACCCGCTCGGGATGACGCCCCTCAGGTTTTCCCCCGATCGGCCGACAAACGTGTCAACGCTCCCCCCGACCTGCGACGGTCCAACGTGTTCCCGCTCTTTCACCCCGCGTCGTTGCTCATGGCGCGCCTGACCTACGCGCGCAAGTTCGCGCTGATCGGTCTCGTGCTGCTCGTCCCGGCCGCGCTCGCGCTCCACGCCTACTGGTCCCAGCAGGGAGCGCAGATCGCGTTCTCGGCCAAGGAGCGCGTGGGCATGGTCTACCTCAAGCCGGCCAACGCGCTGGCCGTGCGCGTCGTCGAGGCGCGCGGCGCCGCCGTCCGCGGCGCCCAGGTGCCGAGCCTCGACGCCGCCGCGGCGGCCGTCGGCCGCGCCGACGCGTCGCTCGGCACGCAGCTCGAGACGACCGAGCTGTGGACGAAGCTGAAGGCCGAGATCGCCAAGGCCCAGGCCACGCACGCCAGCGGCCAGAAGGCCTTCGACGCCTGGAGCCCCGCCGTCAGCGGCGCGCTCGGGCTCGTCGTCCAGGTCGCCAACGGCTCGAACCTGATCCTCGACCCGGATCTCGACACGTACTACCTGATGGACACGCTGATCACGAAGCTGCCGACCGCGGCCGACCAGGCGGGCCAGACGGCCGACCTCGGGCGGATCGTCGCCGCCGGCGGCACGATGGACCAGCGCGTCGCGCTCGCGGCCGCCCAGGGCGGGTTGTCCGGCACGCTCGGGCTGCTCTCGGACGGGCTCGAGACCGCCTTCACGCACACGGCGCGCGGCTCCCTGCGCGACGAGCTGTCGGGCCCGCTCGGCGCGGTCAAGGGCGCCAAGGCCGGCCGCGTCGAGGCCGTGGCGAAGATGGAGTCGGTCACCACGCCCGTGCTCGACCAGCTGCTGAAGGTCCGCGTCGACAAGCTCTCCCGCGCGCGCACCAAGCTCGCGATCGAGGTCTCGATCGCCGTGCTGCTCGCGCTCTACCTGTTCGTCGGCTTCTTCCTGTCGGTGCGCTCCGCCGTGGCCGAGATCTCCGGCCGCCTGCGCTCGCTGGCCGAGCGCGACACGACGGCGCTGCGCGCCGGCCTGGAGGCGATCTCGCGCCGCGACCTGACCGTCGAGGTCGTGCCCCAGACCGAGCCGATCGAGCATCCCAGCCGCGACGAGCTCGGCGAGGTCGCGCGCGCCGTCAACGCGGTGCGCGACGACACGATCGCGTCCGTCCAGGCCTACAACGACACGCGCGGCGCGCTGTCGGAGGCGATCGGGCGCGTCGCCCGCGGCGCCGAGAGCGTCTCCGGCACGTCGCTCCAGATGGCCTCGTCGTCCGAGCAGACCGAGCGCGCGGTCGCCGAGATCGCCCTGGCCGTCGCCGACGTCGCGCGCGGCGCCGAGACCCAGGTCCACCGCACGGGCAGCGCCCGCGCGACGACCGACGAGGTCGCCGCCGCGACCCAGCAGGGCGTCGCCGACGCGCAGGAGACGGTCGCGGCCGCCCAGCGCACGCGCGCGGCGGCGGAGGCCGGCGGCACCGCGGTCAGCGACGTGTTCGACGCGATGCAGGCGGTGCGCGAGTCCTCGACGGCCGCGGCGGAGTCGATCCGCGGCCTGAGCGCGAAGTCCGACGACATCGGCGGCATCGCCGCGACGATCACGCGGATCGCCGAGCAGACGAACCTGCTCGCGCTCAACGCCGCGATCGAGGCGGCCCGCGCCGGCGACAGCGGCAAGGGCTTCGCCGTCGTGGCCGAGGAGGTGCGCATGCTGGCCGAGGAGTCCGAGCGCGCCGCCGGCACGATCGCGGGCCTGATCGGCGAGATGCAGGCCGTCACGGCGCGCACCGCGCAGGTGATCGAGTCCGGCGCCGAGCGCACGGCCGCGGGCGCCGCGAGCGTCGACGGCGCGCGCGAGGCGTTCTCGCTCGTCGGCCAGAGCGTCGACGACATGGCCGCCCGCGTCGAGGCGATCGCCGCCGCGATCGCGCAGATCGCCGAGCAGGTGCACGGCGTCGAGCAGGACATGGGCGAGGTCACCTCGGTCGCCGAGGTCACGTCGGCCGCGTCCGAGGAGGTCACCGCGACCGCGCAGGAGACGTCCGTCTCGGCGCAGCAGATGGCCGGCTCGGCGAACGCGCTGGCCGAGACCGCGTCCGAGCTGTCTCAGCTCGTGGCCGCGTTCACCCTGAGGTGACCTAAGGTCGGATGATCGGGGTGGGGCGGAGGGGCTGCGTCGCCGTAGCGAGCGGCCCGACGCCGGGCCGGTCCTGCTTGACGTGCTCGTCCGCGTGATACGAGGAGCGGACGAGCGGGCCGGCGGCGATGTGCTCGAACCCGAGCTCGTACGCCGCCACCTCCAGCGCCTTGAACTCGTCCGGGTGCCAGTAGCGCACGACCGGCAGGTGGCGCTCGGTCGGGCGCAGGTACTGGCCGACGGTGAGGATCGAGACGCCGGCCTCGCGCAGCTGGCCGAACGCGTCGACGAGCTCGTCGTGCGTCTCGCCGAGCCCGACCATCAGGCCGGACTTCGTCTTGACCTCGCCCTCGCCCATCTCGAGCGCGTTGCCGAGCACGCGCAGGGAGCGCTCCCAGCGCGAGCCGCGGCGGGCGACGGGGTACAGCCGCGGCGCGACCTCGACGTTGTGGTTGAAGACGTCGGGGCGCTCGGCGATCACCTTCGCCAGCGGCATCTCCTCGCCGCGGAAGTCGGGCGTCAGGCACTCGATCTTGCACTCGGGCGCCTGCATCCGGATCGAGCGGATCACGCCGCACCAGACCGAGGCGCCGTAGTCGGGCAGGTCGTCGCGGTCGACGGACGTCACGACGGCGTGGCGCAGGCCCATGCGGGCGACGCTGCGGGCCACGCGCAGCGGCTCCAGCGGGTCGTTCCAGGTCGGCTTGCCGGTCTTGACGTTGCAGAACCCGCAGCGCCGCGTGCACGTGTCGCCGAGGATCATGAACGTGGCCGTGCCGCGCTCCCAGCAGTCGCCGACGTTCGGGCAGGCCGCCTCCTGGCAGACCGTGTGGAGCCCTTCGTCTTTGATCTGGCGGTTGAGCTCGCGGTACTTGGCGCTGCCGGGCGGCGGCACCTTGAACCATGCGGGCTTGCGGCTGCGGAACGGCAGCACGTCGTCGCCCAGCACCTTGCGCGGATCCATCCCGCCCGGGTTGGCCCGGGAGCGGGTCTGATGCACGCGCAGGATCGGCTCGGCGCTCATGTCAGGTCGGATGATCGGGGTGGGGCGGAGGGGCTGCTTACCTGAGTGAGGGTATCGAGGCCAGCACCTCGGGCTCGGGGGCGGACGCCAGGACGATCAGCGCGCGGTCGACTCCCGCCGCCTCCAACGTCTCGAGGTTCTCGAGCGTGGCGCCGTAGTACGTCACCGGCACGTGCGTACCGGCCCGCTCGCGCAGCGCCGCCACGCGCGGGCCGAGCGTCTCGAGCTCCGGCATGTTCGGCATCCAGCCGTCGCCGTAGCGCAGCACGCGGTCCTCGACGCGCGGGCCGTTGCCGCCGATGAACACGGGCGTCCGCGTCGCCTTGGGCCATTGCCAGATCGGGTCGAAGTCCACGTGCCTGCCGTGGTATTCGCCCTCGTCCGAGCTCCAGATCGCCTTCATCGCCTCGACGCGCTCGCGCATGTCGCCGTGGCGCGTCGCGGGATCGGTGCCGTGATTGCGCATCTCCGGCTTGTTCCAGCCGGCGCCGACGCCGAAGACGAAGCGCCCGCCGGACAGGACCTCGAGCGACGCGACCAGCTTGGCGAGCACGATCGGGTCGTGCTCGATCACGAGGCAGACGCTGGTGCCGACGATCAGGCGCTCGGTCGCCGCGGCGGCGAAGGCGAGCGCCACGAACGGGTCGTGCGTCCGGCGGTACTTGTCGTCCAGCGGGGCGCCGTCGCGCGCGATCATCCCGGCCGAGACCGGGATATGCGTGTGCTCGGTGACGAACAACGACTCGTAGCCGCGCTCCTCGGCGGCGCGGGCGAGCACCGCAGGGTGGATCCCGCCGTCGGTCAGGAAGGTCGCGAGCCCGACGTCCATCAGGCGGGCACGAGCGCGCCGATGCCGAGCCGCGCGGGCGAGACGAGCCGCTGGCGGGCGCCGAACGCCTCGCAGAACGCGTGGCCCATGCGCTTGCGGAAGCAGGCCAGGCCCTCGGCCGCGCCCTCCGCCGCCATCGAGGTCATCCGCACGTCGGGCAGCCCGCAGGCGACGACCCAGCTGAACGGGTCCAGGTCGTTGTCGACGTTGACGGCGAAGCCGTGGCTGGAGACGCCGTGGCTCAGGTGCACGCCGACGGAGGCGATCTTGCGCTCGCCGACCCACACGCCGACGTGCTTGTGGCCGAGCTTCGTCGTCGCCTCGACGCCCGCGCGCCCCAGCGCCGTGACGATCGCGCGCTCCATCGTGAGGATGTACTCCGGCACGCTCGCGACGCGCATGATCGGGTAGCCGACGAGCTGGCCGGGGCCGTGGTAGGTCAGCTTGCCGCCGCGCGGCGTGCGCACGACGTCGATCCCGAGCGAGCGGTAGTGCTCCTCGCCCAGCGGCAGCTCGTCCTCGTCGGAGCGGCGGCCGACGGTGTAGACCGGCGGGTGCTCGAGCAGCAGCATCAGGTCGCCGAGCTCGCCGGCGAGCACGCGCTCGCGCAGGCGCTCCTGGAGGGCCGCGGCCTCGGTGTACTCCACCTTGCCCAGGTGGCATACGAGCAGGTCGTTCGCCATGCAACCGAGTCTAGTCTGGCCCGCTCCGGGGCTCTCGCCCCGGAGCGGGTGTCCGTCAGACCGTGTCCCTTAGATCGGCCAGTTCTCCAACTTCTTGCGCAAAGCCGTGAGGAACTGCGCCGCGGTCGCGCCGTCGAGCGCGCGGTGGTCCCACGACATGCACAGGTACGTCATCGAGCGGATCGCGATCGAGTCGTTGCCGAGCTCGTCGGTGATCACCACGGGCCGCTTGACCACGGCCTCGGTGTCGAGGATCGCGACCTGCGGCAGGTTGATCACGGGCGTCGCCATGATCGAGCCGTAGCCGCCCGGGTTGGTGATCGTGAACGTGCCGCCGCTCACCTCGTCCGGCGTCAGCTGGTTCGCGCGGGCGCGCCGCGCGATGTCCTTGATCCGCTTGGCCAGGCCTTCGACCGAGAGGTCCTGCGCGTCGCGGATGACGGGGACGATCAGGCCGCCGGTGCCGAGCGAGACGGCGATGCCGAGGTGCACGGCGTCGCTGTAGACCGTGTGCGAGTCGCCCTCGAGCGTCGCGTTGAGCTCGGGCATCTCCAGCAGCGTCTCGATCGCCGCGCGCGCCTGGTAGGGCAGGTAGCTGAAGCCGGACTGCCTGCGCGCGGCCTCGATCCGCGTCATGTCGGCCTCGGCGATCGTCGTGCACGTCGCCGCGGTCTGCAGCGACTGCACCATCCGCTGGCCGATCGCCTGGCGCATGCGCGAGAGCGTGGCGCCGCCGGCCGGGGCCGGAGCGGGAGCCGGGGCGGGCGCGGGCTCCGCGGGTCCTCCTCGATGCGGCTGAAGCGCGGCTCGCGCTTCTTCGGCGGCGCGGGCTCGTCGGGCCGGTACGGGCTCTCGATGTGCATCGGCGCGTCCTCCGCCGGCGCCGACTCGATGTGCGCGAGCACGTCCTGCTTGCGCACGCGCCCGCCGCGGCCCGTGCCCGCGACCTGGTCGAGGTCGACCTTGTGCTCGGCGGCGATCCGCTGCACGACGGGCGAGTAGCGCCGCGGCGGGTCGTCGCCGCGCAGCTCGCCGGCCTCGCCGGGCGCCTCGAGCGCGGCCGTCGCCTCGCCGGTGCCCGTCTCGGGCTCCTCGTTCTCGGACCGGTGGGCCTCGCCGGGGCGCGCGTCGGTCGCGATCCGCGCCATCACGCTCCCGACGTCGACCGTCTCGCCGACCTGGACGAGGATCTCCGCCACCCGCCCGGTGGCGGGCGACTCGACGTCGGTGTCGATCTTGTCGGTCGAGATCGAGGCGATGATCTCGTCGGCCTGGACCCAGTCGCCGACCTGCTTCTTCCACTCCACGACCGTGCCCTCGGCCACGGACACGCCCATCTGGGGCATGTTGACGTCGACAAGCGTCTCAGTACTCGAGGAGCTCACGGCACGCCTCCCTGACGTCGTCGAGCTGCGGCAGCACGGCCTGCTCCAGCGTGGGCGAGAACGGGATCGGCACGTCGGGCGTGGCCACGCGTACGACCGGGCCGTCGAGGTCCTCCCACGCCTTCTCGGCGATGATCGACGCCACCTGCGCGCCCGCGGCGCACGTCTGGTTGGCCTCGTCGAGGATCACGACCTTCGAGGTCTTGCGCACCGACTTCAGGATCGCCGCCTCGTCGAGCGGCACGAGCGAGCGCAGGTCGAGCACCTCGATCGACGCGCCGTCGAGGTCGGCCGTCGCCTCCAGCGCCGTGTGCACCATCGCGCCGTAGGCGATCACCGTGAGATCCGTGCCCTCGCGGGCGATCCGCGCGGTGAACGGCGTCTCGTACAGGCCCTCGGGCACTTCGCCCTTCACGCGCCGGTAGAGGTGCTTGTGCTCCATGAACAGCACGGGGTTGGGGTCGCGCACCGCGGAGATCAGCAGGCCCTTGGCGTCCTCGGCCGTGCTCGGCGCGACGATCTTCAGGCCCGGCGCGTGCATGAACCACGCCTCCGGGTTCTGCGAGTGGTACGGACCGCCGGAGAAGCCGCCGCCGGAGGGCAGGCGGACGGTGATGTTCACCGACAGGCCCATCCGGTAGTACGTCTTGCCGGCGACGTTGACGAGCTGGTCGAAGCCGCACGACACGAAGTCCGAGAACTGCATCTCGGCGATCGGGCGCATGCCCTCCACCGCTGCGCCGATCGCGCAGCCGACGATCGCCGACTCCGCCAGCGGCGTGTCCATCACGCGCTTGGCGCCGAACTCGTCGATGAAGCCGTCGGTCACCTTGAAGGCGCCGCCGAACGTGCCGATGTCCTCGCCCATCAGGAACACGCGCTCGTCGGCGCGCATCTCCTGGCGCATGGCGTCCGAGATCGCCTGCAGGTACGTCATCGTGGGCATCGTCAGCTCGCCTTGAAGCCGGACCAGGGGGCGTTGCCGTCCTCGAGCAGGGCCGGCTCGTCGGCGAACAGGCCGTCGAGCACGGTGTTGCCGTCGGGCATCGGCGACTGCAGCGCGCGCTCGACGGACTCGTCGATCAGCGCCTTGACCTCTTCGCGCACGGCGTGGGTGTCCACGCCGAGCGCCTCCAGGCGCTTCTCCTGGCGGTCGATCGGGTCCTTCGCGCGCCACTCCTCGACCTTCTCGTTGGGCACGTACTTCATGTCGTCGTGCGCGGCGTGGCCGTGCATGCGCATCGTGACGGCCTCGATCAGCGTCGGGCCCTCGCCGGCGATCGCGCGCTCGCGGGCCAGGCGGGTGACCTCGAACATCGCCTCGGGGTCGTTGCCGTCGGCGCTGACGCCCGGGAAGCCGTAGGCGGCCGCCCGCTCGACGGGGTTGACGGCGAACTGCTGGTCCACCGGCGTCGAGTACGCGTACTGGTTGTTCTCCAGCACGAAGATCACGGGCAGCTTCTGCACGCCGGCCCAGTTCATCGCCTCGTGGAAGTCGCCGCGCGAGGTCGAGCCGTCGCCGAACCAGGTGATCGCGCAGCGGGCCTCGCCGCGCAGCTTGAACGCCATCGCCATGCCGGTGGCGATCAGCATCATGTCGGGCAGCATCGAGATCATCCCGACGCAGCCCTTGGTGCGGTCGCCGAAGTGCACGTTGCCGTCGCGGCCGCGCGTGATGCCGTCGGCGCGGCCCATGTACTGGGCGAAGATGCGCCACGGCTCGACGCCGCGGATGACGTGGGCGGCGAGGTCGCGGTGCAGGATGCAGAGGCGGTCGGAGGCGGCCATCGCCCAGGTCGCGCCGGAGGACACGGCCTCCTGGCCGAAGCCGTCGTAGAAGCTGCCCGGCACCTTGCCCTGCCGGTAGAGCGTCATCGCGCGCTCTTCGATGCCGCGCATCGTCAACATCGCGCGGAGCAGCCCGACCCGGTCGTCCGTGGTCAGGTGCTGGGTCACGTCAGGTAACGCTGACGCTGCCGTTTCAGTCGCCATCTGGCCCTTTCGTATGTACGGTGCGCCATCCCGGGATCGCCAGGAGGCGCGATGCCCGAGCATGCGGGATCTCCGCGGAGCCCGGCAATTGCGGGTCAAGGGTACGGCATGGCTGGTTAGCCTTGCCATCGACCATGGTCGAGTCGGTCTTCTGGCCGCGCCTGCGCTGGCGGATGCGAGGCGCCTGGCAGTGGCCCGTGTTCGGGGCGCTGACGGTCGTCGACGCGGTGCTCGCGGTGCGGCTCCCGTTCCACGGCGACGGCGCCGACACCGCCGGCGCGATCCTGCTGGCCGTGTTCCTGAACCTGCTCGCGGTCGCCGTCGCGGCGCCGCTCGCGGGGATGCTCGTGCGCCGCCGCCGGCCCGACCTGCCGCGGCTGATCGCGCGCGACTACGCCGGCACGGCGTTCCTCGCTCTGGTGACCGTCGCGCTTCTGACCGGCGGGCTGATCCACCGCGCCGGGCGCCTGGAGGAGCGGCGCGACCGGGCGGCGGCGCTGGCCGCGACGCACGACTACGTGCTCGCGCAGGCGCCGGCGTTCCGCGCCGGCCTGGCGGCGCCGGACATGCTGCGCGAGGAGGCCGACCTCTACCGCGTGTGCGTGTACGGACCCTCGAAGAACCCGCTGTGCCTGTTCGTCAACACGGGGCAGGCGCCGGCGGGCGTCACGCGCGACCCGTCGCGCGAGCCCAATACGCGCTAGCTCGTCACAACGGGGCCGGGTCCGGGAAGAAGCGGACATGGACCGTCTCGGCGACGACGAGCTGCTCGCGCTCACGCCGCGCCGTCCCGAGGCGTTCGCCGCGTTCTACCGCCGCCACGAGCCGGCGCTGCTCGGCTACTTCGTGCGCCGTACGGGCGATCCGGAGCTGGCCGCCGACCTCGCCGCGGAGACGTTCGCCGCCGCGCTGCTCGGCGTCAAGCGCTTCGACGCCCGGCGCGGGCCGGCGCTCGCGTGGACGTTCGGGATCGCGCAGCACAAGCTGCAACGGGCGCTCGAGAAGGGGCGTGTGGAGGACCGGGCGCGGCGCCGGCTCGGGCTGCCGCCGCTCGTGCTCGAGGACGAGGCGCTGGAGCGCGTGGCGCGGCTCGGCGGCGACGCGCGCGTGGACGCGCTGCTGGCGCGGCTGCCGGAGGCGCAGGCCGAGGCGGTCCGCGCCCGCGTGATCGAGGAGCGCCCGTACGGGAGCATCGCCGCCGACGTGCGCTGCTCGGAGAGCGTGATCCGCCAGCGCGTCAGCCGCGGGCTGGCCACGCTGCGGGCGTTCGTGGAGGAGCAGTCATGAGTGAGTTCCCCCTCTACGAGGCCGCGCTGGTGCGCGCCGCGCACCGCCGCTACGGCTGGCGGCGCTGGCGCCCGCGCGTCGTGCTCGCCGTCGCGGCGGCGGCGCTCGCCGGCGTCGTGCTGCTCGTCGCGCGCCCGGCGCCGCCGGACGACGAGCGGGCCGCCACGCCGCGCTGGACGACGGTCGCGGTGCCGCGCTACGGCGTCGACGTGAGCCTGCCGGAGGGCTGGAAGCTCGCGTCCGCGTCGCTGACGCCGCACCTGCTCGATCCGCACGAGATCCTGACGGCGGCGACGTTCACGCCCGTGCCGCGGGCGAGCGGCTGCTCGCATTTCCCGTCGGCCAGGCTCGGGTCGGGCGACGCGCTCGTCTCGGTCCAGGAGCGCGCGCGAGCCGCCGCCTTCGCGCCCCGGCCGCGCCGGTTCACGCCGGTGCCGATCTCCCCGATCACGACCCGGATCGTGCAGCAGTGCGTCTTGTCGCCCGCCACCGTGTCCTACGAGGAGTTCAGCGACGGGCTGCGCAACTTCCACGCGCTCGTCGTGCTCGACCCGCGCGCCTCGCCGGCCGTGCGCGTCCAGGCCTACGCGATCCTCGACCGGCTGCGCTTCGACCCGCGCTTCGTGCCCTGGTGGTGACGCTTACAGCAGCAGCCGCAGCGGCGCTTCGAGGTAGGAGCGGATGCGGCCGAGGAAGCCGGCCGCGTCGGCGCCGTAGAGGATCCGGTGATCGCACACCAGCGTCAGCTCGCAGACGCCGCCGGCGATCTCGCCGACGCCGAGGATCGCGGCCTGCGGCGGGTTGATGATCGGCGTGAAGCGGCGGATCCCGTACATGCCGAGGTTGGACACCGTGAACGTGCCCGCCGACAGCTCCGGCGGCGTGATCTCGCCTGAGCGCACGCGCTCGGCCAGCACGCGCGCCTCGCGCGCGATCGTGGCGAGGCTCTTCTCGTCGGCGTCGAACACGGTCGGCACGACGAGCGCGTCCTGCCCGGCCACGGCGACGCCCACGTTGACGCGCGAGTACAGCTCGAAGCGGCCGTCGCGGTAGGCGCCGTTCGCGCGCGGGACGTCGCGCAGCGCCAGCGCCGAGGCCTTGATCACGAGGTCGTTGATCGACGGCGCCGGATCGGCCGCCTCTTTCAGCTGCCGCCGCAGCTCGACGGCGGCGGCCATGTCGGCCACGGCGGTGATCGTGAACTCGGGCGCCGTCGCCTTGGACTCGGCCATCCGCCGGGCGACCGTCTGCTGCAGCCGCGTCAGCTCCTGGTGGACGACGTCGCCGCGGCCTTCGCGCACCGGAGCCGGCGCCGCGGCCGGCGCCGGGGACGGCGCCGGGGACGGCGCGCCCTCGATGTCGGACTTCACGATCCGCCCGCCCGGACCGGTTCCCTTCACGCTCGCGAGGTCCAGGCCGCGCTCGCGTGCCATCCGCTGCGCGACCGGCGACGCCTTCACGCGTCCGTTGGCCTCCTCCTCGACCGGCGCCGCGACGACCGCGGGCGGCGCCGCCGGCGCCTCGCCGCCCTCGCCCAGCCGCGCGATCGTCGCGCCGACGGCGAGCGACTGCCCCTCAGGCGCGACGATCGAGAGCGTCCCGGCGGCTTCGGCGGTGTAGGTCATGTTGGCCTTGTCGGTCTCGATCTCGACCAGCTCCTCGCCCTCGGCGACCTCGTCGCCGTCGGACTTCAGCCACTTCAGGATCGTGCCCTCCTCCATCGAGTCGGACAGGCGGGGCATGGGGACATCGGCCATGCCGCAAGGATGTCAGGCCGCGGCGGCCTCGACCTCGGCGGCGGCCGGCGGGAGCGTGAAGCGGAACACGGTCCCGCCGCCCTCGCGCGCCTCGACCCAGATCCGCCCGCCGTGGCGCTCGACGATCTTGCGGCAGATCGCGAGCCCGATGCCGGTGCCGTCGTAGGTCTGGCGGTCGTGCAGGCGCTGGAACATGTTGAAGACGCGCTCGCGGTGCGCCGCGTCGATCCCGATCCCCGCGTCGGCCACGGAGATCTGGACCATGCCCGACGGCGCCCGTTCGGCCCGCACCCACACCGACGCGCGCTCGCCGTCGCGGAACTTCAGCGCGTTGGCGACGAGGTTCTGCAGCAGCTGCTCCAGCTGGACGCGGTCGCCGAGCACGCGCGGCAGCGCGCCGACGTCGACGTGCGCGCTGGACTGCACGATCGACTCCGCGAGCGTGCGCAGCACGTCGGAGGCGACGTTCGAGAGGTCGACCGGGACGGGGTCGTCGCCGCGGCCGGCGCGCGAGTAGGAGAGCAGCGCCTCGATCAGCGAGCGCATCCGCGTCGCGCCGTCGACGGCGTAGTCGATGAACTCGTCCGCCTCGCCGTCGAGCCGGCCGTGGTAGCGCCGGCGCAGCAGCTGCAGGTAGCTCGACACCATCCGCAGCGGCTCCGACAGGTCGTGCGAGGCGATGTAGGCGAACTGCTGCAGCTCGGCGTTGGAGTGTTCGAGCGCCTCGCGCGCCTCGTGCTCCTCCGTGACGTCGATGAAGGAGATCACGACCGCGTACGGCGCGACGCCGTCAGGCCCGGCGTCGACCGCGCGCGTGGAGACCGACAGCCAGCGCACGCTGCCGTCGGGGCGGCGCAGCCCGAGGGGGAAGCCCAGCTGCGGCACGCCGGTGCGGCGCGTGGAGCGGATCGGCCAGTGCTCGGGCGGCACCGGCTCGCCGTCGGCGCCGATCAGCGCCACGCCCGGCGTGTCGATCACGAGCGCCGGGTCCATCCCGAGGATCCGCCGCGCGCTCGGGTTCGACGTCACCAGGCCGCCGTCGCGGCCGATCATCAACACGCCTTCGTCGAGTGTCTCCACCAGCGTGCGGAACGCCGCGCGCTGCGCCTCGCTCGCGCGCCAGTTGACCAGGCACGCGACGCTCAGCGCGGCGATGAAGGCGGAGTGCACGCCCGCCCACTTCCACGACGAGCCCGGGTGGTTGAAGACCATGTCGTGGTCGATGAACGCGGCCATGATCGCGTGCTGGAACAGCACGTAGAGGACCGAGACGAGGAACGGCACCCAGTCCTCGTAGAGCGACAGGGCCGCCACCATCACGAAGAAGTGGAAGTGCGCCTCGATCAGGCCGCTGGTGATGTGGACGAGGTCGGCCGAGCACGTCAGCAGGCCGAACACGACCACCAGCTCCTGCGCCCGCCGGCCGCCGATGCGCAGCTCGGCGGCGACGCCGAAGACGGCGATCACGGCGCCGTCGGCGAGCGCGTGCGGCACCGACATGCCGTACAGCAGCGCGACGATCGGCAGTGCGACGACGTGCGCCCACAGGAGCCAGACGAGCGCGCGATGGCGCGCGCGCCACTGGTCCTCGGGCAGGGTCTTGCCGTGCGGCAGGACCATGCTCAGTCGTCGCCTCAACCCTTCCCGCTGGGCGCTCATCGGCGCCCACAATCTAACCCGCCCAGCGCTGCTCGATGCGGCCCAGCCGCCAGACGGCGATCGCGGCCAGCCACGTGAAGGCGAACAGGCCCGCGATCACGTACCCCACCGCATTGAGGTCGATCCGGGCGACGCCGGCGACCGACAGCAGCTCGATCGTGCCGATGCCGAGCGCGACGGCGACCGACAGCCCGGTCACGGTGAGGTTGTAGTAGAGCTTGCGCACCGGCTTGGCGAACGCCCAGCCGTAGGCGAACGTCATGAACGCGCCGTCGATCGTGTCCAGCAGCGACATCCCGGCCGCGAAGATCACCGGCAGGCAGAGGATCGCGTAGAACGGCAGCGACCCGAACGCGGCGCCGGCGGCGAGCACGAGCAGCGCGATCTCGCTCGCGGTGTCGAACCCGAGGCCGAACAGCAGCCCGAGCGGGTACATCTGCCACGACGCCGTGATGCGGCGGCTGAAGCGCTGGGTGAGGTGGCTGATCGGCCCGCGCGGGGCGAGCGCGCGCTCCAGCGCCGCCTCGTCGCGCTCGCCGGAGCGCAGGCTGCGGAACGCGCGCCCGACGCCGAGCAGGACGACGAGGTTGACGATCCCGATCAGGTACAGGAACGAGCCGGAGATCGCGGTCCCGACGACGCCGCCGACCGACGCCAGCGCCGAGTCGCCGCCGGCGACCGTGCGCACGCCCACGCTCAGCAGCAGCGCGAGCACGAACACGACCGTCGAGTGGCCGAGCGAGAACCAGAAGCCGACGCTCAGCGGCCGGCGGCCGTCGCTCATCAGTTTGCGCGTGGTGTTGTCGATCGCCGCGATGTGGTCGGCGTCGAACGCGTGCCGGAGGCCGAGCGTGTAGGCCGTGATGCCGACCCCGACGCCGAACCCGCCCGCCCCGAGCTCGAGGTCCTGCGGGGCGACGAGGAAGATCAGCGTGCCGAAGCCGATCGCGTGCAGGGCGAGGATGGCGGCGGCCAGGCCGGCCGCACGGCGCTTCTCGAGGCGGGTCATCGCAGGGCTCCTTCGCGAGTGCAGTGCGGGCACAGCCCGACGACGGGGAAGTGGGTGAACGGGGCGTCGAAGCCGCACGCGTCGCGCACGGCCTCGCGGATCCGCGCGACGGCCGCGGGCGCCAGGCGCACGGCCTCGCCGCAGTCCTCGCACGTCGCCCAGCCGCCGCCCCCGGCCAGCGCGTAGCGGCCCGGGCCGTGGCCGGGGTGGACGTGCTGCACGAGGCCGATCGACTCCAGCGCCTCGAGGTTGCGGTAGACCGACGCGACGTCGCGGCCGCCGGCGATCTGGCAGGCGCTGAGCGGGTGGTCGGCGGCGAGCAGCGCGGTCAGCACGCGGCGGCGGGCGGTCGACACGCGCAGCCCGTGGGCGCGCATGGTGTTGGTCAGGGCGTGTAGAGACGACACGGCGATTCCTCTTCCGATCCGCTCCCGAACGGCAGTCTCATTAGCGCGCGTGGGCCGCATTCGGATCACACAGGCAGCAGCGGGACGGCCCGCGCGGTCAGGACGGCGCCGATGACGACGATCAGCGCGGCCGAGAACGCCGGCGCCGCGCCCGCGAGCCGGCCGGGCACGCGCAGCCGCGCGAGCGCCTGCGACGCCTTCACCACGGCGATGCCCAGGCCGGTCAGCGTCGCCGCCAGGCCGGCCGAGAACGCGAGGATCAGGACCAGGCCGAGCGCCAGCCGGTGCTGGGAGATCGCGCCGAGCAGCACGACGAGCGCCGACGGGCAGGGGATCAGGCCGGCCGACGCGCCGAGCGCGAGGATCGAGCCCTTGTGCTCGTGGTGGTGGTCGTGGCCATGCTCGTGCGCGTGGTGGTGGGCGACCTTGCGCATGCGCTTGCGCAGCACCTGCACGCCGACGCTCACCACCAGTAGGCCGGCGACGAGGTTCAGCCACGGGTACAGGTCCTCGGGCAGGATCCACTGCGACAGCGCGAGCGCGATGACGCCGAGCGCGATCACGCCCGCCGTGTGCGCGACGGTCACCGTCGCGCCGAGCACGATCGCGTCGCGCACGCTGCCGCGCGTGCCGACGAGGTAGGCCGCGACCATCGACTTGCCGTGGCCGGGCGAGAGCGCGTGCAGCGCGCCCCAGCCGAACGCGGCGGCGAGCAGCAGCACGATCACGCCGCGGCCGTCGTCGAGCAGGCCGGCGAAGCCGCCGGAGCCCCGCCCGCCGACCGCCACGGGCGCCGCGCCCGGGGCGGTCAGCGTGCCGGTGCCCGGGGTCACGCGCAGGCGGGCGGTACGGATGTCGGCGGGGCTGTGGAGCAGGTCCTTCGGGTATCGGCGCAGCCCGCCGGTGGGATCGGCGGCCGGCACGCTCGAGCGCACCGCGGTGCCGCTGCCCTTCAGCGGCAGGACGGCCTTCCAGCCGATCCGGCCGGGGAACGTGCCGTCGTCGACGACGACCGCGCCGCGCTCGACTCCGGCACCGCGCAGCGGCAGCTCCAGGCGCGTGAGCGGCAGACCGCCCTGGCCGGGCGGGTGCGTCAGGCGCGGCGTGCCGGGCGTCAGCGCCAGCGGCCGCCCGTCGACCGTGATCGTCACCCGCTTCGCCACCTCGGCGCGCTTGCGCGCGATCACGGCGGCGTCGGACATCCCGCGCTCCTGGAACGTCGGGATCTCGGCCTGGTCGAGCACGTAGAGCACGTCGGTGCGGTCGGCCGACACGCGCACCTCGGCGATGTGGTTGACGGAGAAGTTGCCCAGCGGATGGGCCTGCGCCGCCGCGGGGAGGAGCAGGAACGCGGCGAGCACGGCGACGAGGCGCTTCATCGCAGCGCCTCGCGTGCGCGCTCGGCCTGCCACGCGTAGCCGTCGAGGCCGTGCGCGAGGGCCAGCCGCAGCTGCCGGCGGCCCTCTTCCCGCCGGCCCGCGGCGAGCGCCGTCAGGCCCGCGTGCGAGCGCACGAGCGGGTCGAGCGAGCCGAGCCGCAGCGCGCGGTGCGCCCACTCGAGTCCCCGCACGGGATCGCCGGAGCGCGTCAGCGCCCACCCGAGCGCGTCGGCGGCGCGCACGCTCGGGGCGGCCGCCCACGCGCGCCGCGCGAGCGTGACCGCGCGCGCCGGGTCGCCGTGGTCGGCCTCGAAGATCGCCAGCTCGACGTCGGTGTCGACGCCGGCCGCGCGCAGCAGCCTCTCCTCGGCGCCGACGAGCTGCAGGTCGCGCTCGCCGGCCGCCGTGCGCCCGGCGGCCAGCTCGGCCTCGCCGAGCCCGATCACGTACTCGGGCAGCGGCAGCCGGTCGGCGACCGAGCGCCAGCGCGCGATCGCGGCGGGCAGGTCGCCCGCCGCGGCGTCCATGCGCGCGAGCCCCGCCGTGGCGCCGGGGTGGCCGGGGCTCGCGGCGAGCGCGGCGCGGAACGCCAGCCGCGCGCCCGCGTCGTCGCCGCGCTGGCGCTGCAGCTCGCCCAGCTGCGCGCTCACGTACGCGCGGTTCTCCAGCGCCGGCCCGCCGGCGGCGACGGCGAGGCGCATCGCGCTCGCGGCGCCGGGCAGGTCGCCGTGCAGCTCGCGCAGGTACGACACGCGCGCGTAGGAGGCGAGGTTGGGCTTGCGGTCGACCATCGACTGCAGCTCGCGCGCGGCGTCGCCGTAGCGGCCGAGCTCGACCTCGGCGTCGACCAGCACGGCCGACACGTCGACCATGTCCGGCTGCGCGGCGCGGGCGCGCTGCCCGAGCGCGAGCGCGCCGCGGAAGTCGTGCTTGGCGAGCGCCAGCAGGCCGGCCTCGGTGAGCACGTCGGCGTCGCGCGGGTGCGCCTGCAGCGCCGGCGCGAGCACGCCCTGGGCGCGCGTGTAGAAGGCCGGGTCGCCGGTCTCGCGCACGCGCTGCAGGTAGGCGGCGGCGAGCGAGACGCGCAGGTCGGGGCGCTCGGGCGCCGCGCGCACGGCGGCCTGGAGCTTGGGGATGTCGGCGTCGGTGCCGGTCAGGCGCGGCGTCACGTCGACGGCCGGCGCGGCGGCGTGCGGCAGTGCGGGGCCGCCGTGCGCGAGCAGCGCCCAGACGGCGAGGGCGGCGGCGAAGGCCAGCAGCGGGGCGGCGAGGAGGGGGCGTGGAAGCGTGGGGTTCATGGCGAAGGGGCGCCGCCCGCGGGCACGCGGGCGGCGCCGTTCGATGGGTCAGGCCGGCGGCTGCGGCACCGGCGCATGCGCCGGCTCCACGCGGCCGAAGTGCGTATCGAAACCGCTGTCGGGCAGGGCCACGTACGGGAACGCGGTGCGGAACGGCTTGTCGTTCTGGTCGACGCCGTCGCCGAGCGGGAGCTGCTTGCCGCCCTGGTCGGGCTTCAGCAGCGCGCCGCCGATCACGCGCAGCTCGATGTCGGTGATGTCGTCCGTCAGGCGGCGGCCGTCGGGGAAGCCCTGCGTGTCGCCGGCCAGTGCGCCGAAGCGGTTCGGCGTGGCGGCCGCGGGGACGCCGAGGTTGACCTTCAGGGTGTCGGCGGGCACCGCCTTCGGCGAGATCTGCGTCAGGCCGGGCAAGCCGGTCAGCAGCGCCTGCACGATGTCGGTGCGGCCGGTCTCCTTGATGCCCAGGTGGAACAGGGCGTTGAGGATCCGCGCCGGCTCCGGGTTGACGGCGAACGCGCCGAAGTTCTTCGCGTCATCCGCCGGGGCCGTCTCGTTGAACTTGTCCTTGGACCCGATCGGGATGATCACCTCGTTGATCAGCGGGTTGCCGAGCCGGCTGACCTGGGTCCAGTGCGAGGCGCCCTTGCCCGAGACGGAGATCGCCTTGCGCTCCGTCGTCGACCACACGCCGACGACCGCGTTGGAGGCGGTCGCGCCGGAGACGGCCTTGCCGTCGCGCGTGATGTGCGCGTCGGGCACCTGCAGCACGAACGAGTGGACGTTGTAGCCCGACACGTCGTCCTTGCCGCCGCCCTCGTTGCCGAGCCCGATCGCGGGCCGGCCAGGCTTGTCGATGTTGATGCCGTCGAAGACGGCGCCGAGGTCGATGTAGAACGGGTCGTCGACCGGGCCGACGAACGTCTTGACGCCGAACTTGATCGTGCGCACGGCCGAGCTCGACACGCGCGCGTAGTCGGGCATCGTCTTCGGGCCGACGTTGTCGGGCGCGACGGGCACGTTCGTGCCGATGCGCGTCGACGACATCTCCTTGCCGTTGCGGTACTTCTCGAAGTAGAGGTCGTACGTCTGGACGAAATTGAGGTCCGGATCGCCGACCGAGTCGACCGTCGGGGCCGCGTAGAGGAACGACTTCGGGCTGCGGAACCGGTTGTGGAACTGGTACCGGTAGGCGATGTCCTCGACGCCGTCGCCCGTGTTGTCGATCTTGATGTAGTAGCGCGCCTGCGGGTCGAGCTTGCCGAAGTACGGCCCGCCCGACGGGTTCTCGAACGGGACCCAGTTCGAGACGATGGTCAGCTTGCCCGGCGCGTCCGGCGCCGTGAACGCGTACAGGTCCGTGTTGTCCGCGCTCGGGTCGAGCATGATCCGCGGCGCCTCACGGTGCGACGAGCCGAGTACGCCGGTGGTGACCAGCGCCCCGGCGCAGAGGGCGGCGACGGTCGCCGCCCCGACTAGGGGGGATCTCCTCATTGGGGTCTCCTGGGGTCGTGGGGACGACCCTCATTGCGCGCGGACCCGGGAGACGGACGTAAAACTAGCTACGAGCGAGTCGCAGCTAGGCGGACTCGTACTGCCGCCACTTGCCGACGAACTCCTCGGCCTCGAGCTGCGCGAGGTCGGCGCGCAGGGCGCGGGCGAGCTTGCCGGTCTCGCGCGGGCGGGTGTCCCAGAAGAGGACGACCTCGCCGGTGTCGATCTCGATCACCTCGACGTGCTCGAGCCGCTCGGACGGCCGGAACAGCCGCCCCTCGCGGTGGACCTTGAGCTCGTAGGCACGATTAGCCCTCATTGCGGCACCTCCGGGAGAATCGCCCTCTGGGCGATTGCTCCCAGCGACGCGAAAGCCGAGCGAAGCGGTGACGAGGCCGCAGGCCGAGGCAGCTGCGAGTCGTCGCCGCTCTCATACGGGCACCTCCCGCTCGCCGGCGAGGATGCCGTCCGGCGTCCAGATCGCGGGCACGGCGTCGACGCCGTCGGCCCGCGCGCGCTCGTTGTCGGCCTCGAGCGCGCGTGCGGTGGACGCCATCCCGGCGCCCTTGATCACGGCCGTCGGGTGCATCTCGCACGCGGCGGCGGCGATCAGCACGTTGGCCTGCACGGACAGGTCGCGCCCGGCGGCGAACGCCTGCCGGAACGCGGCGAGCGAGAACGCGACGCCGCGGCCGATCCCCTTCGCATAGGTCGCCGCGAGCATCGCCCACTCGTCCGCCACGCCGTCCGGCCAGCGGATCTCCATCGCGCCGAGCGCGGCCGCGCGGCGCCGGACGTCCTCGCGGTAGGCGTCGAGCTCGTGCTCGCAGCGATAGACGGGCTCGCCGAGCCTCACCGGGATCCACTCCGGCACCTCGCCGAGCGCGTGCAGCGCGCGCTCGGCGACGAGGTAGGACTCGGGCGACGCGAGGTCGTAGTAGAAGCGGGGCTGCTCAGCCGTGGATGAGCCAGCCGTCGGCGGCACGCGCGGCCTCCATCACGCCCTCCGACAGCGTCGGGTGGCCGTGGATGATCCGCGCCACCTCGGGATAGCCGCCCTCGAGCAGCTTCGCGTTGACGAGCTCCTGGATCAGCTCGGTCGCCTTCGCGCCGACGATGTGCGCGCCGACGAGCTCGCCGTAGCGCTTGTCGCCGATGATCTTGATCACGCCGCCGCGGTCGCCGTAGACGGTGCCGGCGCCGACGGCGCCGTACTGCACCTTGCCGACGGTGACGTCGATGCCCTTCTCGCGCGCCTGCTCCTCGGTCAGCCCGAAGGAGGCGACGTTGGGCGTGCAGAACGTCGCGCGCGGGATGTCGACGTACTCGATCGGGTGCGTCTGCATGCCGGCGGCGTCCTCGACGGCGATGATGCCCTCGTCGGAGGCCTTGTGCGCGAGCGCCGGGCCGAGGACGAGGTCGCCGATCGCGTAGACGCCCTTGACGGACGTGCGCAGCGCGCCGTCGACCTCGATCAGGCCCTTGTCGGTCAGCTTCACGCCCGCCGCCTCGAGGCCGAGCGCCTCGACGTCAGGCCCGCGGCCGGCGGCGATCACCAGGTACTCGGCCTCGCCGGTCTGGTCGCCGTAGGAGAACGTGACCTTGTCGTCGTGCGACTGCACGTCGGTCACGAGCGTGCCCGTGTGGACCTTGATGTTCTGCTTGCCGAACGCGCGCCCGGCGACCTTGGAGATGTCGGCGTCCTCGGTCGGCAGCACGCGGTCGAGCGCCTCGAACAGCAGCACCTCGGTGCCGAGCCGGCCGTACGCGGACGCGATCTCGGTGCCGGAGGCGCCGGCGCCGAGCACGGCCAGCGTCTTCGGCAGCGCGGGCAGCGCCCAGGCGTCCTCGGTGCCGATCACGCGGCCGCCGAACTGCGTGCCGGGGACGGGGCGCGCGACCGAGCCGGTCGCGAGCACGATCGCCTTGGTCGCGTCGTAGACCTCGTCGCCGACCTTGACCTTGCCGTCGCCGGCGAGGCTGCCGACGCCCTCGATGTAGTCGATCTTGTTCTTCTTGAACAGGCCCGCCACGCCGCCGGTGAGCGTCTTGATGACCTTCTCGCGGCGCGCCGAGACCTTGTCGTAGTCGACGGTGCGGCCGGGGACCTCGATGCCGAACTCGTCGGCGTCGTCGATCTCCGCGAGGATGTCCGCGACGCGCAGCACGGCCTTGGCCGGGATGCAGGCGTAGTTGAGGCAGCGACCGCCGACCTTGTCCTTCTCGACCACGGCGGTCTTCATTCCGAGCTGGGCGGCGCGGATGGCGGCGACATAGCCGCCGGGACCGGAGCCGATCACGATGCAGTCGTACGAAGGCATTTCGGCCGATGACACTAGCGATCAGGTCACGAACAGGACGACGGCCACGATCGTTCCGCCGAACACGACGATCCAGCGCAGCACCTCGGGGTGCAGGCGGCGGCCGTACTTCGCGCCGACCTGGGCGCCGACGACCGAGCCGACGGCGATCAGCGCCGCGGCCTCCCACGCGATCTGCGCGACGGCGATGAACAGCAGCGCGGCGACGCCGTTGGCGACCATCACCAGCACGTTCTTCATGCCGTTGAGGCGCTGCAGGTCGTCGGTGAAGCAGAACCGCATCAGCGCGAGCATGATGATCCCCTGCGCCGCGCCGAAGTAGCCGCCGTAGATGCCGGTGAAGAACGCGACGAAGAACGCGCCCGTCATGTGCTCCTGCTGCGCCGACGTCTTGGGCGTCCGCTTGAACGCCATCAGCGCGACGGCGAGCAGGATCAGCACCGGCACGACGGCGTCGAAGACGCTCGACGGCAGCGAGAGCAGCAGCGCGCCGCCCGCGAGCGCGCCGAGCGCGGACCCGCACGCCAGGCGCAGCACGCGGCTGCGCTGGCCGCGCAGCTCCTCGCGGTAGCCGATCGCGCCGCTGAGGTTGCCGAGCGTGAGGCCGAGGCCGTTCGACACGTTCGCGGTCACCGGCGGGTAGCCGACCGCGAGCAGCGTCGGGAACGTGACGAGCGAGCCTGACCCCACGATCGTGTTCACACCGCCCGCGACGAACCCTGCCGCGAGGACGGCGAGCGCCTGCGGGAACGTCACCCGCGCGGCACCTGGAGGCGCGCCATCACGCGCACGAGCAGCCAGAACACCGGCGAGCAGACCGCGACGATCCCGACCGAGATCACCACGCCGAGCAGGCTCGACGCGAACAGCAGCGACAGCGCGGCGTAGATGATCGCGATCGCGAGCAGCGCCTGGAAGGCGAGCAGCGTCAGGTAGTTGCGCGCCCACATGCCCGCCGCGGCGGCGAGCATCACGCCCGCGAACGCGAGCCCGAGGCCCGGCGACTCGTTGCCCGCGCCGGCGATCACGCCGATCACGTTGGCGACCGCGCTCGCGATCGCGAGCGCGACGGCGAGCTTGATGCCGAGCGGCCGCTCGCCGTCGCCGAGCGGCGTCAGCGCCGCGCGCGTCTCGTCGGCGCGCTTGCGCGACCTCGAATATCCGTCACTCATGTAGCGCCTCGCGCAGCTCG
Source organism: uncultured Solirubrobacteraceae bacterium (assembly GCA_963736505.1). Classification (GTDB taxonomy): domain Bacteria; phylum Actinomycetota; class Thermoleophilia; order Solirubrobacterales; family Solirubrobacteraceae; genus Solirubrobacter. The sequence goes on along the minus strand of CAVTOZ010000004.1, from coordinate 169,459 downwards.
CGGGCGGCGGCCCGCGGATCGGGCGCTTCCGTGATCGCGCGCACGACGACGATCCGGGTCGCGCCGCGCGCCGTCACCTCGACAACGTTGCCCGCGTCGATGCCGCCGATCGCGAACCACGGCTTGGCGATCGTCTTGGCGGCGGCTTCCACATAGCCGAGGCCGGCGGCGGGCCGCCCGGGCTTGGTGGGCGTCGCCCACACCGGGCCGATGGCGAGGTAGTCGACGTCGGGGTCGGCCTGCGCGGCGAGCGCCTGCGCCGGCTCGTGCGTGGAGCGCCCGACGATCCGGTCCGGCCCGACGGCCGCGCGCGCCTGCGCCGGCGTCGCGTCGTCCTGCCCCACGTGGATGCCGTCGGCTTGACACGCGTCAACGAGGTCCGGCCGGTCGTTGAGGATGAACAGCGCGCCGGTGTCGCGGAACTCGCGCGCGGCGGCGATCAGCGCGTCGTCGCCGAGCGACTTGTCGCGCAGCTGCAGGACGTCGACGCCGCCGGCGACGGCCGCCTCGAGCCAGGCCCGCGGGCGCGCCGGGCAGACGAGGTACAGGCGGGCGTTCGCGAGGCGTTCGCGCGGCGTCATCGCGCTAGCATCACAGCACAACACGGGAGCCCGCCAATCTCGGGCTGAGAGGGCGCCGCCGGGGCGCCGACCGTCGAACCTGATCCGGGTCGTACCGGCGTAGGGAGGCCGTAACCGCAGTGTCATCGCAGTCAGACAGCTTCGACGTCGCCGTGGTCGGCGGGGGAGCGATCGGCCTTGCGTGCGCGTGGCGCGCGGCGCGGCGCGGCGCGCGCGTGGTGGTGATCGACGCCGGCGAGCCCGGCGCGTGGAACGTCGCGGCCGGCATGCTCGCGCCGGTCTCCGAGGCGGAGTTCGGCGAGGGCGAGCTGCTGCAGCTGGGGCGCGAGAGCTTCAGCCGCTATCCGGCCTTCTGCGCCGAGCTCGACGATCCGGGCTACCGCGAGGTCGGCACGCTGGTGGTCGCCCGCGACCGCGACGAGGCGGAGGCGCTTGACCGGCTGGCCGCGTTCCGCACGCGGCTCGGGCTGCCCGTCGAGCGGCTGCGGCCGACCCAGGCACGCGCCCTGGAGCCGGCGCTCGCGCCGACCGTCCGGCTCGCGCTCGACATCCCGACCGACCACTCGATCGACCCGCGCAAGCTGGTCGCGGCCCTGCGGCGCGTGTTCGGCGGCGAGCTGCGGCGCGCCCGCGTGCAGGGCCTGGCGGTCAGCGGCGAGCGCGTCACCGGCGTGATCGCCGACGGCGAGGAGATCTCGGCCGGCGCCGTCGTGGTGGCCGCGGGCGTCGACGTCGCGAACCTGTCGATGCCCGAGCACGCGCGCGTCCCCGTGCGGCCGGTCAAGGGCCAGGTGCTGCGCCTGCGCGGCGAGCCCGCGCTCGTCGAGCGCACGATCCGCGGCGAGCGCGCGTACTTCGTCCCGCGCGGCGACGGGCGCTACGTGCTCGGCGCGACGATGGAGGAGCGCGGCTGGGACACGACGCCCACCGCCGGCGGCGTGTACGAGCTCCTGCGCGACATCTCCGAGATCGTCCCGGGCGTGCTCGAGCTCGACATCGAGGAGATGATCGCCGGCCTGCGACCGGCGACGCCCGACAACCTGCCGGCGATCGGCGCGGGCGCGCTGGAGGGGCTCGTATGGGCGACCGGGCACTTCCGCAACGGCATCCTGCTCACGCCCGTCACCGCCGACCTGGTGGCGGCGGCGCTCGACGGCGAGCCGCTGCCGGACTGGGCCGCTCCCGCCGACCCGCTGCGCTTCGCGGGGGTCCCCGGCGACGACTCGCGCTGCGCGCTCGCGTCGCTGGGAGCAATCGCCCAGAGGGCGATTCTCCCGGACGAGGTGACGGGATGAGAGTTGTCCTCAACGGCGAGGAGGCCGTCTTCGCCGACGGCGCCACCGTCGCCGCCGCGCTGGAGGCGCTCGACCTGCCGGCCGCGGGCCGCGGCGTCGCCGTGGCGGTCGACGCCGAGGTGGTCCCGCGCGGCGAGTGGGCGCTCACCGCATTGCACGAAGGCGCGCGGGTGGAGATCCTGCGCGCGATCCAAGGGGGCTGAGATGGCCGCGACCGAGACGGACACACTGACCATCGCCGGCAAGGAGCTGCAGTCGCGGCTGCTGCTCGGCACGGGCGGGTTCCGCTCGCTCGACGCCCTCGCCGCCGCGCTGGAGGCGAGCGGCTCCGAGCTCGTGACCGTCGCGCTGCGCCGGATCGAGCCGTCACAGCGCGGCTCGATCATCGACGTGCTCGACCGCGCCGGCGTGATGCTGCTGCCCAACACGGCCGGCTGCTTCACGGCGCGCGACGCGGTGCTGACGGCCAAGCTCGCGCGCGAGGCGTTCGAGACCGACTGGGTCAAGCTCGAGGTCGTCGGCGACGAGCGCACGCTGCTGCCCGACGCCCCGGCGCTGCTCGAGGCGGCCGAGGAGCTCGTCGACGACGGCTTCGTCGTGCTCCCGTACACGAACGACGACCCGATCCTCGCGCGCCGGCTGGAGGACGTCGGCTGCGCGGCCGTGATGCCGCTCGGCTCGCCGATCGGCTCCGGCATGGGCCTGCTGAACACGTACAACCTGCGCCTGATCCGCGAGCGCGCAGGCGTGCCGCTGATCCTCGACGCCGGCGTCGGCACCGCGTCCGACGCGGCGCTGGCGATGGAGCTGGGCTACGACGCCGTCCTGTGCGCGAGCGCGATCTCGCGCGCCGAGGACCCCGTCACGATGGCGCGCGCGATCCGCCTCGGCGTCGAGGGCGGCCGGCTCGCGTTCAACGCCGGCCGGATCCCGCGCCGGCTGTACGCGCAGGCGTCGACGCCCGAAGAGGGCGTCGCCGAGTTCTAGCGCTTCTTCGCGAGCGCCGTGTAGCTCTTCGGCGCGCGCACCAGCACCGTCTTCTTCTTGACGAAGTCCTGCACGCTGACGACGCCCTTGGCGACTCGCGTCAGCGTCTTGCCGCACGAGTCCTGCACGAGCCAGCGCGTGCCGCGCACGGTCGCGGCGCTGTACTGCCCGCGGGTGCGGAACGAGCCTGAGCCGTCGCCCCACAGCTTGCGCGTCTTGGGCTTCTTGGCGGCCGCCTTGGCGCCCTTGCCGCACGGCGCGAGCGCCTCGACGAGCTGCAGCTGCGTGATCTCGCCGATCTGCGTGACCTTGAAGATCCCGTCGTAGAAAAGCGCGCTCTCGGCGGGCTTGCCGGCCTTCGGGATCGCGAACAGGCGGATCTTGCTCTTGCGCGTGTCGACGGTCGAGCCGAGTGGGATCCCGATCGTCACGTCCACCGGCGTGAACGTGCTCGCGCCCGGCAGCTTGACGAGCGTCTTGCCGCTCACGGGCTGGATCACGACGGTCTTGTTCGGTACGGGCGTCGGCTCCTGGGCCGGCGTGACCGTCGGCGTCGGCGTCGGCGTCGGGGTCGGCGTCGCCTGCTGGACGAGCGTGACCGAGAAGTTCCGCGACCGGACGGTCTGGTTGCCGGCGCTGTCGATCGCGCGGACGGAGAACACGTACGCCCCCGGCGCCAGACCTTCGAAGCTCTTCGGCGACGTGCACGGGCCGTAGCTGCCGACCGCCGCGCCGGGGCCGTCGAGCTTGCACTCGGTGGTCGTCGCGTCGCTGGTGAACGCGAACGCGGGCGACGTGTCGCTCGTCGGGCCGTCCGGGCCCGACGTCACGTCGGCGGGCGGCGGCGTCGTGTCGACGGTGATCGTGCGCGCGGCCGACACGGGCGACACGTTGCCCGCGATGTCGGTCGCCTTGGCCGTGTACGTGTGCGCGCCGTCGGCGACGCCGAGGATCGTGACCGTCCAGCTCCCGCCGGTCGCGGTCACGGTGCCGCGCGACGCGGCGCCTTCGAAGACCTCGACCGTCGCGCCCGGCTCGGCCGTGCCGGAGAGCGTCACGGTGGCGCTGTTCTGCATCGCGTCGGCGGCGGGCGAGGTGATCGCGGGGGCGGCCGGCGGGCCGGTGTCGACGAGCACGGTGCGCCCGGCCGAGGCCGCCGACGTGTTCCCCGCCGCGTCGGTCGCGGTGGCCGTGTAGACGTGCTGGCCGTCCGGCACGAGCGTGAGCGTGCGCGTCCAGTTCCCGCCGGTCGCCGTGACCGTGCCGCGCGAGGCGGCGCCTTCGAAGATCTCGACGGTCGCGCCGGCCTCGGCGGTGCCGGACAGCGTGACGGTCGCGCTGTTCTGGAGCGCGTTGTCGGCCGGCGACGTGAAGGCAGGCGCGGCGGGCACGGTGGTGTCGACGCGCACGCTGCGCGTGCTGGACGCGGCGGAGGTGTTGCCGGCAGCGTCGGTCGCCTTGGCCGTGTACGTGTGCGTGCCGTCGCCCACGCTCGGGATCGCGCGGGTCCAGTTGCCGCTGCCGTTGGCGGTCGTCGTGCCGCGCGACGCGGCGCCTTCGAAGACCTCGACGGTCGCGCCGGCCTCGGCGATGCCGGAGAGCGTGACGGTCGCGCTGTTCTGGAGCGCGTTGTCGGCCGGGGACGTGATCGCGGGCGCCGCCGGCGCGGCTGTGTCCACCCGCACGCTGCGGGTGGCGGACGCGGCGGAGGTGTTGTTCGCGGCGTCGGTCGCCTTCGCCGTGTAGACGTGCGTGCCGTCGGCGGCGCCGTTGATCGTGACCGTCCACGTGCCGCCCGTCGCGGTCGTGGTGCCGCGCGGCGTCGCGCCTTCGAAGACCTCCACGGCGGCGCCCGCCTCGGCGGTGCCGGAGAGCGTGACGGTCGCGCTGTTCTGGAGCGCGTTGTCGGCCGGCGACGTGAAGGCAGGCGCGGCGGGCACGGTGGTGTCGACGCGCACGCTGCGCGTGCTGGACGCGGCGGAGGTGTTGCCGGCAGCGTCGGTGGCCTTGGCCGTGTACGTGTGCGTGCCGTCGCCCACGCTCGGGATCGCGCGGGTCCAGTTGCCGCTGCCGTTGGCGGTCGTCGTGCCGCGCGACGCGGCGCCCTCGAAGACCTCGACGGTCGCGCCGGCCTCGGCGATGCCGGAGAGCGTGACGGTCGCGCTGTTCTGGAGCGCGTTGTCGGCGGGAGCGGTGATCGCCGGCGCGGCGGGGGCGGTGGTGTCGACGCGGACCGTGCGCGTGTTGGATGCGGCGGACGTGTTGCCGGCGGTGTCGGTGGCCCGCGCGGTGTAGGTGTGCGTCGCCTCGGTGGCGCCGGCGATCACGCGCGTCCAGGCGCCGGTCCCGCTGGCCAGCGTCGTCCCGCGTGAGGTCGCGCCTTCGAAGACCTCCACGACGGCGTTCGCCTCCGCGGTGCCCGAGAGCGTGACGGTCGTCGTGTTCTGCGCGCTGTTGTCGGCGGGAGCGGTGATCGCCGGCGCGACGGGCGCGGTGAGGTCCACGCGGATCGTGCGCGTGTTCGATCCGCCGGACGTGTTGCCGGCGGCGTCGGTGGCCCGCGCGGTGTAGGTGTGCGTCGTCTCGCTCGCGCCGGCGATCACGCGCGTCCAGGCGCCGGTCCCGCTGGCCAGCGTCGTCCCGCGCGAGGTCGCGCCCTCGAAGACCTCGACGACGGCGTTGGCCTCCGCGGTGCCCGACAGCGTGACCGTCGTGCTGCTCTGCGCGCTGTTGTCGGCGGGCGCGGTGATGGCGGGCGCGGCGGGCGCGGTGGTGTCGACGCGGACCGTGCGCGCGGCGGAGGCCGCCGACGTGTTGCCGGCCGCATCGGTGGCCTTGGCGGTGTACGCGTGCGAGCCGTCGCTCGCGCCCGCGATCGCGCGGGTCCAGTTGCCGCTGCCGTTGGCGGTGGTGGTTCCGCGCGAGGCGGCGCCCTCGAAGACCTCGACGGTCGCGCCGGCCTCGGCGGTGCCGGAGAGCGTGACGTTCGAGCTGTTCTGGAGCGCGTTGTCGGCCGGGGACGTGATCGCGGGCGCGGCGGGCGCGGCGGTGTCGACGCGGACGGTCCGCGTCGCGGACGCGACGGACGTGTTCAGCGCCGCATCGGTCGCCTTCGCGGTGTAGACATGCGAGCCGTCGGCGGCGCCGTTGATCGTGACCGTCCAGACGCCGCCGGCCGCCGTGGCGGTGCCGCGTGACGCCGCGCCTTCGAACACCTCGACGGTCGCGCCCGCCTCCGCGGTGCCGGAGAGCGTGACGGTGCTCGAGCCCTGGAGTGCGTTGTCGGCGGGCGCCGTGATCGCCGGCGCCGCGGGCGCCGTCGTGTCGACCCGCACGGTCCGCGTGGCGGACGCGGCGGAGGTGTTGCCGGCGGCGTCGGTCGCGCGCGCGGTGTAGACGTGCGAGCCGTCGGCGGCGCCGTTGATCGTGACCGTCCAGACGCCGCCGGCCGCCGTGGTGGTGCCGCGTGACGCCGCGCCTTCGAACACCTCGACGGTCGCGCCCGCCTCGGCGGTGCCGGAGAGCGTGACGGTGCTCGAGCCCTGGAGCGCGTTGTCGGCCGGCGACGTGATCGCGGGCGCGGCGGGCGCGGTCAGATCGACGCGGATCGTGCGCGCGGCGGACGCGGCCGACGTGTTGCCCGCCGCGTCGGTCGCCTTCGCGGTGTAGGTGTGCGTGGCCTCGCTCGCGCCCGCGATCGCGCGCGTCCAGTTCCCGCTGCCGTCGGCGAGCGTGGTGCCGCGCGAGGTCGCGCCCTCGAAGACCTCCACGACGGCGTTGGCCTCGGCGCTGCCGGTCAGCGTCACCGTCGACGTGTTCTGGACGCTGTTGTCCGCGGGCGCGGTGATCGCGGGCGCGGCCGGCGCGGCGGTGTCGACGCGCACGGTCCGCGTGGCGGACGCGGCGGACGTGTTGCCGGCGACGTCGGTGGCGCGCGCGGTGTAGACGTGCGAGCCGTCGGCGGCGCCGTTGATCGTGACGGTCCAGGCGCCGCCGGTCGCCGTGGTGGTGCCGCGTGACGCCGCGCCTTCGAACACCTCGACGGTCGCGCCCGCCTCGGCGGTGCCGGAGAGCGTGACCGTGGACGTGTTCTGCAGCGCGTTGTCGGCCGGCGACGTGATCGCCGGCGCGGCCGGCGGCGTCGTGTCGACCGTGAACATGCGCGTCGCGGGCGTCGGATCGGGATTGCCGGCCAGGTCGGTGGCGGTGACGGTGAAGGTGTACGTGCCGTCCGCCAGCGGCCCGTAGCCGCGGCCCGATACGCATGGAGCCGGCGTCCCAAGGGTCGCGCCCGGTCCGTCGAGCTTGCACTGGAACGTCCCGGGCTCGCTGGTGCCGAAGGTGAAGATCGGCGCGGTCACCGTCGTCGTGCCCGTCGGGCCGCTCGTGATCGTCGTCTCGGGCGGCGTCGTGTCGACCGTGAACGCGCGCGACGCGGGGGTCGGGTCCACGTTCCCCGCGGCGTCGGTCGCGCGCACGATGAACGTGTACGAGCCGGCGGCCAGCGTGGAGTACGCCTTCGGGCTCGTGCATGCCGCGTACGTGCCCTGCGCGACGGCCGTGTCGAGCCGGCATTCGAACGTCGTGTTCGACTCCGACGTGAACGTGAACGACGGCGTCGTGTTGTTCGTCGGTCCGTTCGGTCCGCCCGTGATCGTCGTCTCCGGCGCGGTCGTGTCGACCCGGACCGTGCGCGTGTTCGAGTTGCCCGACACGTTGCCGGCGAGGTCCGTCGCACGGGCGACGTAGGCGTGCGTGCCGTCGGCGACGCCCGCGATCGCGCGCGACCAGCCGCCGTTCCCGTTCGCGGTCGCCGTGCCCTTCGACGTCGCGCCCTCGAACACCTCGACGGTCGCGAACGGCTCCGTGGCCCCGCTCAGCGTGACGGTCGACGTGTTCTGGAGCGCGTTCTCGGCCGGTGAGGCGATCGTCGGCGCGGCGGGCGCGGCGGTGTCGACGATGACGGTGCGCGAGTTGGAGTTCCCCGAGACGTTGCCGGCCGCGTCGCGCGCCGTCGCCGTGTACGTGTGCGAGCCGTCGCCCACGCTCGGGATCGAGCGGGTCCAGTTGCCGCTGCCGTCGGCGGTCGTGGTGCCGCGCGAGGTCGCGCCCTCGAAGACCTCGACGGTCGCGCCCGCCTCGGCGGTCCCCGTCAGCGCCACCGTCGAGCTGTTCTGGCTCGAGTTGTCGGCGGGCGACGTGATCGCCGGCGCCGCCGGCGCGACCGTGTCGATGCTGAACGCGCGCGTGTCCGGCGTGCCGTCGACGAGGTCGCCGTGGACGGCGCGGACGCGGAACGTGTAGGCGCCGTCGGCGAGGCTGCGGTACGTCGCCGTCGAGCCGCACTTGGCGAACGTCCCGACCGCCGTGCCCGGGCCGTCGAGCCGGCACTCGAAGCCCGCGAGCGGGTCGGTGGACGTGTGCGTGAAGCTGACGATCGCCGCGGACACCGGGCCGGACGGGCCGCCGGTGATCGTCGTATCGAGCAGGACGTACTCATACGCGCCCGAGTCGCACGCCGAGCCCTGCGGTCGCGGCATGTCGCGCTGGTCGGTCGCGGCGCCCGTCGCCGCGCACGCTCCCGCGAGGTCGACCGCGGCGCTGGTCGCGGGGACGGTGAGCAGGTCGGTCTGCCCGCCGGCGTTGAACAGCGCGGTCGAGAGGCCGGGATCGGTGTTCTGGCGGTCGCTGGAGAGCTTGAAGCCGCAGTCGCTGCCGCTCTCCAGGTTCGAGCCGCCGTCGCCGAACGTGACCGTGCAGTTCGCCGGACCGGGCACGGGCGCGCCGGCGCCGACGTTGCCCGTGTTGCCGGCGAAGATCGACGCCGTCGAGGTGATCGGCCCCGAGCTGTCCAAGTGGATGCCGCCGCCGCGGCTGACGGTCGACGTGTTGCGCGCGACCGTCAGGCGCGTCAGCGTGGCGGTCGTCTGCGCGTTGGTGACCAGGTCGATCCCGCCGCCGTTGCGGGCGCTGTTGAACGCGACGGTCGTGTCGTTGATCGCCAGCGTGCGCGCCGCCGAGGTGCCCTGGAAGTAGATCCCGCCGCCGTCGCCTCCGGCGCCGCTGGGCGCCGGGGTGGCGACGTTGTTGTCGATCAGGCTCTGCTGGATCAGCAGGATTCGCGGCGCCGTCGCGGCGATCCCGGCGCCCTGCGCCGCGTCGCCGCCGGTCACGCGCACGTGCGAGAGCCCGACGATCGCCGAGGCCCCGACGAGCAGGTTTCCGCCTTGGCCGCCACTCGCCGTGCCGTTGGCCATCGTCAGGTTCGCGAACGTGACGACGCGCTCGCCGCCGATCGTGAAGATCCGCGCCTTGCCGTCGCCTTGGATGATCGTCGTGCGCGCGCTCGCACCGCTGATCGCGACGCCGCTCGGCGGGACGAGGTCGCCGCCAGTCAGCGTCGTCGTGCCCGGCGGCACGGTGACGGTGTCATCGGTGGCCGCCGTCGCGCCGGCCGCGGCCAGGGCCGCGCGGATCGTCGTGCAGTCGGTCTTGTTGCACGTGCCGGTGCCGTCGGTGAGCGTCGTGACGACGAAGTCGTCGGCGCGCGCGGACGGAGCCACGCCCAGCGCGGCGATCCCGGCAGCCACCAAGAAGGCCCGCAGGCGCATCACAGCCGACACTACCCGCAGCGCTGGAGCGGGCGCAATGTCCGTTGGGTGAGGATTTCAGCGCGTATTACGTGCGATGTACTGCTTCGGCGCGCGCACGAGCAAGGTCTTGTGCTTGACGAAGTCCCGCACCGACACCACGCCCTTGGCGACGCGGGTCAGCGTCGTCGTGCACGTGTCCTGCACGAGCCACTTGGTGCCGCGCACGGTCGCGGCGCTGTAGTGGCCGCGCGTGCGGAAGGAGCCGGTGCCGTCGCCCCACAGCTTGCGCGTCTTCGGCTTCTTGGCGGCGGCCGCCGCCTTGCCCCTCTTCGGGCAGTTGAGCGCCTCGACGAGCTGCAGCTGCGTGATCCCGCCGACCTGGGTGACCTTGAAGATGCCGTCGTAGAAGAGCGCGCTCTCGGCCGGCTTGCCGGGCTGCGGGATCGAGAACAGCCGGATCCGGCTGTTGCGCGTGTCCACGGTGGAGCCGAGCGGGATCCCGATCGTGACGTCGACGGGCGTGAACGCGCTCGCCCCCGGCAGCTTGACGAGCGTCTTGCCGCTCACCGGCTGGATCACGACGGACTTGCCCGCCACCGGCAAGGGCGTCGGCGTCGGGGTGGGCGTCGGCGTGGGCGTCGCCTGCTGCACCGCGGAGACGCTGAACGCGCGCGACGTCGTCGACTGGTTGCCGGCCGGATCCGTCGCCCGGATCAGGAACGTGTAGGCGCCCGGGGCGAGGTTGCTGAAGCCGGCGGGCGACGTGCAGGCCCCGAACTGGCCGTCGCCGGCGGGCCCGTCGAGCCTGCATTCGAAGCTCGTCCCCGGGTCGGCCGTGAACGCGAACGCCGGCGACGCGTCGGTCGTCGGGCCGTCGGGGCCCGACACCACGTCGGTCGCGGGCGCGGTGGTGTCGATCGTGAACGCGCGCGTGGCAGGCGTCGGGTCGGTGTTGCCGGCCACGTCGGTCGAGCGGATCGAGAACGTGTAGGCGCCGTCGGCGAGGCGGCTGTAGCTCTTGGGCGACGTGCACGCGGCGAACACCCCGGTCGCCGCTCCCGGTCCGTCGAGCCTGCACTGGAACGTCGCGCCGGGCTCGGTCGACACGAAGCCGAACGACGGCGAGGCGTTGTTCGTCGGCCCGCTCGGGCCGCTCGTGATCGTGCTGTCCGGCGACGTCGCGTCGACGGTGAAGCTGCGCGTCGCGGGCGTCTGGTCGACGTTCGTCGCCCGGTCCTTCGCGCGCACGGAGAACGTGTACGAGCCGTTCGCGAGCCCGCTGTAGGCCTTCGCGCTCGTGCACGCCGCGTACGAGCCTGTCGCGGCGCCGGGTCCGTCGAGCCTGCACTCGAACGTCGCGTTCGCCTCCGAGGTGAACGTGAACGATGGGCCGTTGTTGCCGGTCAGGCCGGACGGGCCGCCTGTGATGGTGGTGTCGGGGGCGACGGTGTCGACGGTGAACGAGCGCGTCGCGGGCGTGGGATCGCTGTTGAGCGCCTGGTCGCGGGCGGTGACGGTGAACGTGTAGGCGCCGTCGGCGAGCCCCGCGTAGCTCTTCGCGCTCGTGCAGGCGGCGGGCGTGCCGGTCTGCCCGGGGCCGGTGAGGGCGCATGTGAACGTGGCGTTGGCCTCCGACGTGAACGAGAACGACGGCGAGGCGTTGTTGGTGAAGCCGGTCGGCCCGCCTGTGACGGTGGTGTCGGGGGCGATGGTGTCGACGGTGAACGCGCGCGTCGCGGGCGTCGGGTCGCTGTTGAGCGCCTGGTCGCGGGCGGTGACGGTGAACGTGTATGCGCCGTCGGCGAGCCCCGCGTAGCTCTTCGCGCTCGTGCAGGCGGCGGACGTGCCGGTCTGCCCGGGGCCGGTGAGGGCGCACGTGAACGTGGCGTTGGCCTCCGACGTGAACGAGAACGACGGCGACGTGATGTTCGTGAAGCCGGTCGGCCCGCCGGTGATCGTCGTGTCCGGCGGCGTCGTGTCGATCCGGAACGTGAACGTCGCGGGCGTGGGGTCGGTATTGGTGCCGTCCTTGGCGCGGACGGAGAACGTGTAGGTGCCGTCGGGCTGCGCCGTGTACGTGAACGGCGTGGCGCACGGCGCGTAGACCGTGTTGAGCGTGCACTCGAACGTCACGCCGGGCTCCGGCGAGCTGAAGCCGAACGTCGGCGTGTTGTCGTTCGTCAGCGCTGGCGGCGTCGCGGTGATCGCGGTGTCCGGCACCTGGTCGACCTCGTAGGCGCCGGCGTCGCAGCCGCTGCCCTGCGGGCGCGGCAGGTCGCGCTGGTCGGCGCCCGTGCAGGCTCCCGCGAGGCCGACGGCGACGCTCGTCGAGGGGATCGTCAGCACCTGCGTCTCACCCGCGGCCGTGAGCGTGTTCGAGACGAGCTGGAGGTTCGCGTTCTGGACGTTGGAGAGCGAGAAGCCGCACGCGCTGCCCGTGTCCGCGTTGCCGCCGCCGTTGGTGATCGTCCCGCCGCAGTTGTCCGGCGTGCCGTCGCCGGTGTTGCCGGCCAGGACCGACCCGCCGACGGTGATCGTCCCGGTGCCGTTGCGCAGGCCGGTACCGCCGTTGGAGCCGGCCGAGTTGAACGCGATCGTCGAGCGCGTGACGGTGACGGCGTTGCCCGTGTTGCCCTGCGAGGTGATCCCGGCCGCCGTGCCGTTCGTGTTCAGCGCGACGGTCGAGTCGGTCAGCGTCAGCGTCGCGGGCGCGCCGGCCGCGCCGAGGTTGAGGATGCCGGCGCCGTCCTGCGTGCCGATGTTGTCGTCGATCACGCTCTTGGTGATGTTGGCGGTGCCGCCGCGGATCGCGATGCCGCCGCCGCGCGTCGCCTGGCCGTTGTAGACGCGCACGTGGTCGAGCGCGAGCGTCGCCCCGCTGTCGACGAGCACCACGCCGCCGACCTGGTTCGCGGCGAGCGGCTGGTTGCTGGCCGTCCCGAAGGTGAGCGTCGCGTGCGAGATCGTGGCCTGCCGGCCCGCGCCCGTGACGTCGACGATGCGGAAGTTCTTGCCGTCGCCGCGGATCGTCGTGGTGGACGCGTTGGCGCCCGCGATCGTGACGTTGCTGTTGACGGCGAGCTCCCCGCCGGCCGTCTGCGTGAGCACGTAGTTGCCCGCCGGCACGCTGATCGTGTCGACAGTCGCCGCGCCATTGGCGAGCGCCGCGGCCAGCGCCGCGCGGATCGTGGTGCAGTTGTTGGCCGTGCAGCTGCCGCTCGCGGAGTCGGTCGTCCCCGTCACCGTGTACGTCGCCGCGGAGGCCGGCGCGGCGATCGCCAGCAGGATCCCCGCGGTCAGCAGGACGACACGAACGCGCATCAGGCGACCCTAACCGGAACCCGGCCCATTGGGCAACGGTGCGACCTAGCGCTTCTTACGGGCTGTGTAGCGGTGCGGCGCCCGGACCAGCAGCGTCTTGTGCTTGACGAAGTCCTGAACCGACACCACGCCCTTGGCGACGCGGGTCAGCGTCGTCGTGCACGTGTCCTGCACGAGCCACTTGGTGCCGCGCACGGTCGCGGCGCTGTAGTGGCCGCGCGTGCGGAAGGAGCCAGTGCCGTCGCCCCACAGCTTGCGCGTCTTCGGCTTCTTGGCGGCGACCGAGGCCTTGCCGGGCTTGGTGCAGCGGAGCGCCTGCACGAGCTGCAGCTGGGTGATCCCGCCGACCTGCGTGACCTTGAAGATGCCGTCGAAGAACAGCGCGCTCTCGGCCGGCTTGCCCGGCTTGGGGATCGAGAACAGGCGGATCTCGGACTTGCGCGTGTCCACGATCGAGCCGAGCGGGATCCCGATCGTGACGTCGACCGGCGTGTACTTGCTCGCCCCCGGCAGCTTGACGAGCGTCTTACCCCGCACCGGCTGGATCACCACGGACTGGTGGAAGACGGGCACGGGAGCCGTGGGCGTCGGGGTGGGCGTCGGGCTCGGTGCGGGCTGGACCACGGCGACGGTGAACGAGCGCGTCGTCGTCGTCTGATTCCCTGAGGCGTCGGTTGCTCGCACCACGAACGTGTAGGCGCCCGGCGCGAGGCCGCTGAAGCTCGCGGGCGACGTGCACGCGCCGAACGTGCCCTGCCCCGCAGGCCCGTCGAGCCGGCAGGCGAAGGTGATGCCGGACTCCGGCGAGCTGAACGTGAACGACGCGCTCGAGCCGGTGATCGTGCCCTCCGGACCGGAGTCGATCGTCTCGGCTGGAGGTGTGACGTCAGCCTCGTATGCGCCGGCATCGCACCCGGCTCCCTGCGGGCGGGCGAGGTCGCGCTGGTCAGACCCGGTGCAGGCGGCGTTGCCGGCCGGCATGAGATTGACGGCCGGGCTGTTCGTCGGAATCGGGAGGACCGGCGTCTGGCCGCCGTCGGCGAGCGCCTTCGGGAGCAAGGGATCGGTGTTGCGCCTGTCGGTGCCCGCCGTGAAGTTGCAGTCCGCCAGCGACTCGACGTTGAAGCCGCCGCTGGTGGGCTTCGTGGCGCCGCCGCAGTTGGACGGGCCGATCAGGACGGCAGCCTGGCTCAGATTGCCGGTGTTGTTCGACACGATCGAGCCGGTCGCCGTGAAGGTCTGCGCGTCGGGGAGGTAGATGCCGCCACCCGCGAACGAGGATGCGTCGTTGAAGGCGACCGTCGAGCGAGTGAGCGTCGTCGCGTTGCCGCCGCTGTCGCGGACGACGATGCCCGCCCCCGTCTGGGCCTTGTTGAACGCGATCGTCGAGTCGGAGATCTTGATGGCGGCGCCGTTCCCGCCCTGGTTGGTGTTGAGGATGCCGCCGCCGTCGCCGGAGAGGTTGGTGCCGACGACGTTCACCGCCTGGTTGTGATCGATCAGGCTCGACGTGATCGTCGCGGCGCCGCCCTGGATGCCGATCCCGCCGCCGCGTCCCGCCTTCCCGCCCATCACGCGCGAGTGGTCGAGCAGAAGCGTCGAGCCTGCCCCGACGCGGATGTTCCCGCCGACGTCGTCGCTCGCGCCCGTGGCCGCGCCGTTGGCGATCGTCAGGCTCCCGATCCCCACGATCGCCTCGGACTGCACCGAGAAGATGCGGAACGTCCCGTTTCCCTGGACCGTCGTGGTGGCGGCGTTCGCGCCGAGGATGATCGCGTCGGTCACGGCCGGAAGGGCGGACGTCAGCGTGTACATCCCGGCGGGCAGGTTGATCGTGTCGAACGTCCCGGCGCCGTTGCCGTTCGCGTTGGTGATCGCCTGGCGCAGCGTGCACGGCACGTTGCGGATCGTGGGGCACTGTCCAGCCCCGTCGGCGGTCGTCGTGACGTCGAACGTGGCCGCCGAGGCGGGAGTGGCGCTGAGAAGGAGGACCACAGCGGCCAGGAGGGAAACGCGCACCCGCATTCGCCTCCGACCATCCCAGACGCCGGCCGGATGAGCAATGGCGGACCTAGCGCTTTGGACGGGTCTCGTAGCGCCGCCCTGCGCGTACGAGCAGCGTCTTGCGCGTGCGGTCGTCGCGCACGGCGACGACGCCGCGGGTGACGCGGACGACCGTGGTCCTGCACGAGTCCTGCACCAGCCACTTGGCGCCGCGCCCCGTCGCCGTGCCGAAGCGCCCGCGGATCCGGAACGCGCCGGCGCCGTCGCCCCACAGCCTTCGCGTCGTGCCGCAGCGCAGCGTCCCGCTGAGCGCGAGCTCCGTCGCGCCGTCCGGCTGGGCGATCGTGAACACGCCGCCGGTGAACTCCGCCGACTGCGGCGACGCGCCGCCGGCGGGCGCGGCGGTGATGACGACGAGGCCGGTGCGGGCGTCGACGGTCGCGCCGAGCGGGACCGTGGTCTTGCTGCGCAGCTCCTCGAACGCGGTCGCGCCCGGCCGCTTGATCAGCGTGCGGCCGGTCGAAGGCCGCAGCACGACGGTCTGGCGGAACGACGGCGTCGGGGCCGGGGTCGCGACGGGCCGCGGCGTCGCGGCCGGCGCCGGCGCGGGCAGCGCGGCGGCGACGGCGAAGCGCCGCTCGGTCGTGCTCGCGTTGCCGGCCGCGTCGGTCGCGCGCACAACGAGCAGGTACTCGCCGGCCGGCAGTCCCGGGAAGCTCAGGGGCGAGGCGCAGGCGGCGAACTCGCCCGGCCCCGCCGGCCCGTCGAGCCGGCACGCGAGCACGGCGTCCGCCTCAGGCGAGGAGAGCTCGAACGCGTCAGGGCCGCCGGAGACGACCGGCGCGGGCGGCGGGGTGAGGTCCACGCGCACGCTGCGCGGCTCCGACGCCGCTCCCACGTGGCCGGCGGTGTCGGTCGCCGTCGCGGTGTAGGCGTGCACGCCCTCGGCGACGCCGGCGATCGCGAGCGCCCAGTCGCCGTCGGCGTCGGCGGTCGCCGCGCCGCGCGCGTCGGCGCCCTCGAGCACGGCGACGCTCGCTCCCGGCTCCGTGGTGCCCGCGAGCGTCACCGTCGTGCTGCGCTGCGCGCTGGCCTCGGCGGGCGAGACGATCCGCGGCGCGGCGGGCGCGTCGGCGTCGACGCGCACGGTCCGCAGCACCGGCGCCGAGGTGTTGCCGGCGGCGTCGTCGACCGTGATCGCGTACGTGTGGGTCCCGTCGGACGCCGCGATCGGCGTGCTCCAGACGCCGTCGAGCGAGTTCACGCGCCCGCGCAGCACGCCGTTCTCGCGGATCGTCACGGCGCCGCCGGGCTCGGCGACGGTCCCGTCGAACACGACCGGCGAGCTGGTCGCGAGGCTGCCTTCGGCCGGGTGCTCGACCACCGGCGCGTCCGGCTTGACGGTGTCGACGGTGAAGCGCCGCACGGCGACCGTGGCGTTGCCGGCGGCGTCGGCGGCGCGCAGCGTGAACGTGTGGTCGCCGTCCGCGAGGTCCTCGTACAGGTGGCCGGACGTGCACGGCGCGAAGGCGACGGCGTCGAGGTGGCACGTGAACGCCACCTCCTCGCCGGCGCTGAACGTGAACGCGATCGAGGACTGGTTGGTCAGCGCCGGCGGCTCCGGCGTGAACGTGATCTCCGGCGCGACGGTGTCGATCGTCAGGCTTCGCTCGACCACGTCGCTCAGCGGCTCGTCGCCGCTGACGGCCTGCACGCTGAAGGTGTGCGGGCCGTCGTCGAGCTGGAGGTCCTGCGGTGACGTGCACGGGCCGGCCTCGCCGTCGAGCGTGCAGCGGAAATCGCTGCCAGGAGCGGCGGTGAAGCTGAACTCGACGTCGTGGGAGGCCGTCGGCCCTTGCGGCCCGGTGAGCTGGACGGCCTCGATCTCGTACGCGCCGGGATCGCAGGCGCCGCCCTGGGGGCGCAGGAGCCCGCGCTGGTCGGTGCTCGCGCACGCGCCGCTGAAGTCCTGGGCCTCGCTGTCGGGCGCCAGGCGCAGGACGTCGGTCTCGCCGCCGGCGTTCACGAGCGCGAGCCCGAGCTTCGGGTCCGCGAGCACCTTGTCCTGCATCCCGAGCAGGCAGCTGAACGACGACGCGACGTTGCCGCCGCCGGTCGTGATGCCCGCGAAGCAGTCCTTCGGCGTGCCCGGGGCGATCTCGTTGGCCGCCAGCAGCGAGCCGGTGACGCGGATCGCGTCGCCGCCCACGCCGCCGCCGCCGTTGCGCGCGACGGTCACGCGATCGAGCGTCGCGCCCCCGCCGCTGATGCCGCCGATGCCCGCGGCGGTGTTGAGCGCGACCGTCGAGTCGCGCGCGGTCAGCGTGCCCGTGTTGAACACGCCGCCGCCCGCCGCGGTGGCCTGGTTGGCGTCGACGAGGCTGTGGTCGAGCGTCAGCGTGCCCTGGTTGGCGATCCCGCCGCCGTCGGCCGCCGCGCCGCCGGTCACGCGCACGTGGTCGAGCTCGAGCGTGCCGGCGTTGACCAGGACGCCGCCGTCGCCGGCGGTCGAGCCCCCGCGCAGCGTGGCGTGCGCGATCTTGACGCTGCCCGCGCTGACGGCGAGCACGCGGCTGCCGGTGGCGTGCACCGTGGTCGTGCGCGCGCTCACGCCCTGGATCGTCACGTCGCCCGCCGCCGGCAGCTCGCCGAGCGTGACGGCGTAGTCGTCGGCGCCGAGCGCGATCGTGTCCGCCTCAGGCGTGTCGGCGCTCGCCGCCAGCGCGGCGCGCAGCGTGCACAGGTCGGCGGCGCAGACGCCGGGCGCGTCGAGGTTGGTCGTGACGGTGAAGCTGGCGGCGCCGGCCGGCGGCGCGCTCAGGGCGAGCGCGGCGGCCGCTGCCACCAGGGCCCGTTTCACCGCCGCCTCGGCTTGGCGAGGTAGTGCTTGCCGGCTTTGAGCAGGATGGTCTTGTGCTTGACGGTGTCGGTGACCGAGACGACGCCCTTTTTGACGCGGGTGAGGGTGCCGGCGCAGGAGTCTTGGACGAGCCAGGTGGTGCCGCGGACGGTGGCGGCGCTGTATTGGCCGCGGGTGCGGAAGCTGCCGGTGCCGTCGCCCCAGAGTTTGCGGGTCTTGGGTTTCTTCGCCGCGGCGGCGCGGGCGGCTTTGCCGCAGGGTGCGAGCGTTTCGACGAGCGTGAGGGTGGTGATGCCGCCTGACTGGGTGACTTTGAAGAGGCCGTCGTAGAACTTGGCGGTCTGGCCGGGCTTGGCGGTGATCTCGACGACGCCGTGGCGGGTGTCGACGGTTGAGCCGAGTGGGATTCCGGTGGCGGCGTCGACCTCGGTGAAGCCTTTGGCGCCGGGGAGCTTGATGAGCACTTTGCCGCTGAGTGGGGTGGCGACGACGGTCTTGCCGGGCACGGGCGTGGGCGTCGCGACCGGCGTCGGCGTCGCCTGGGCGATCGCCGCGGTCCCCATCGTCACCGGCGCGGACGCGGCGGACACGTTGCCGGCCGGGTCGGTCGCGCGGACCGTGTACGTGTGGACCCCCGCGGTCGGGACGGCCACCGACCAGGCGCCGTCGGCTCCGGCCGTCGTCAGCGCCACCAGCGCGTCGCCTTCCAGGACCGAGATCGTCGCGCCTGGCTCGGCCGTGCCGGACAGGGTGCCGGACGCCGCGGAGACGATCGCGGGCGGATCCGGCGCCGTTGCGTCGACGCGGAACGTGCGCGTGTCGGCCGCGCCGATCGGCGTCCCGGCGTCGTTGACGGCGCGCACGAGGAAGCGGTACGTGCCGTCGCCGAGCCCGCCGTAGGACTGCGGCGAGGCGCAGGCCGAGTAGTCCGTCTCGACGGGCTCGAGCCGGCACTCGAACGTGACGGGGTCGGCCTGGTTGTCCGGCGCCTTGGAGAACGCGAGCGCGACCTCCCTGCGGTTGACGGCGCCGCTCGGCCCGGAGTCGATCCGCGTGCCGGCGGCGACCTCGAACGCGCCCGCGTCGCACGCCTCGCCCTGCGGGCGCGCGAGGTCGCGCTGGTCGCTGCCCGTGCAGTCGCCGCCGCCGTCGATCGCCTCGCTGCGGTTGCCGAGCGGGAGCACGTCGGTCTCGCCGCCGAGGTCCGTACGGCCGTCGCTGATCTCCATGTCGGACTCGGTGTGGTCGAACCCGCAGGTCGCGTGCGACTGGAAGTTGTGGCCGAGGTCGGTGATCGTGCCGGAGCAGTCGCCCGAGCCGTTGTCGCCGATCAGCGAGGAGGCGACCGTGAAGGTCTGGCTGTCGTCGCCCTTGCGGATGCCGCCGCCGCTGTTGAACGCGACGGTCACGCGCTCGAGCCGCGTCACGTTCGGGACGTCGCCGCTGAAGCTCCACGAGAGGATGCCGCCGCCGTTGGCGGCGTTGTTGAACGCGATCGTCGTGTCGCGCACGGTCAGGTTCCCGGGGCTGCCGGGCGAGCCGAAGTTCTGGATCCCGCCGGAGTCCGAGCCGCCGATGTCGGCCGTGTTGCTGTCGATCAGGCTCGACTGCACCGTCATCGTGCCCGCGATGTTGCCGAGGCCGCCGCCGCTGCACGCCTCGCCGTCGGTCGAGCGGATGTGGTCGAGCACGACCGTGCCGTCGTTGCGCAGGTTGCCGCCCCAGCAGCCGTTGCCGTTGTTGGCGGTGCCGCTCTTCATCGTCAGGTGCGAGATCGTCGCCGTCGCGCCCTGCATCACCTCGAACACGCGCGCGGAGTCGGTGCCGAGGACGGTGGTGGTGCGCGCGCTGTCGCCGCGGATCGTCACCTCGCTGCCGATGTCGAGCTCGGCGCCGAGCTGGTAGTCGCCGGCCGGCACCAGGATCGTGTCGGCGCCTGCGAGCGCGCCGGCGGCGGCGAGCGCGGAGCGGATGCTCGGGCACGAGGTGCCGCTGCAGGCGTCGCTGACGTCCTGGGTGCCGGTGACCGTGAACGTCTCGGCACGCGCGGCGGGGACGGCGAACAGCACCGCCGCGAGCGCGAGCGTCAGTGCCCGCCCGACTATCGAAGAGCGTCCCTGCATCGACCGCGCCGAGCGTAACCGAGGCACGGTCCGCACGACAACCGTCGAACGGGGAGGCCTAGCGTCGTCGTGCTCGCGCGATGTAGCGCTTGCCGGCGCGCAGCACGATCGTCTTGTGCTTGACCTCGTCGCGCACCGACACGACGCCGTGCGCGACGCGCGTGAGCGTCTGTCCGCAGGAGTCCTCGACGAACCACTTCGTCCCGCGCACCGTGGCCGCGCTGTACTGGCCGCGGGTGCGGAAGGAGCCGGTTCCGCTCCCCCACAGCCGCCGCGTCTTCGGTTTCTTGGCGGCGATCGAGGCCTTGCCGGCCTTCGGGCAGGCGGCGAGCGGCTCGACGAGCTGCAGCTGCGTGATCGAGCCGGGCTGGGTGACCTTGAAGATCCCGTCCCAGAACTCCGCGCTCTGCGGCGCGCCGCCGGACTTCGGCACCGACGTCAGCCGCACGTGGCCGTCGCGCGCATCGACCGTGGCGCCGAGCGGGATGCCGGTGACGGCGTCATGGCGACGAACTTCGAGCTCCCGGGCAGCTTCACGAGCACTTTCCCGCTGACCGGCCCGATCACGACGAGCGAGTGGAACTTCGGCGCCGGCGGCGGCGGGGGCGGCGTGGGGGTGGGCGTCGGTGCCGGGGGCGGAGACGCGGGCGGGATCAGCTCGTACGCCCCGGCGTCGCAGGCGGCGCCTTGCGGGCGGGCGACGTCGCGCTGGTCGGCCGCGGACAGGCACGTGGCACGATGTCGACGGCCGGGCTCCCCGGCGCGAGCGCCAGGACCGGCGTCTGGCCGCCGCCGTCCGAGAGCGCCTGCGGGAGCTGCGGGTCGGTGTTCTGGTGCCCGGCCAGGCCGCACTCGCTGCCGGACTCGAGGTTGGCGCCGGCGTCGGACGGCGCGGCGCCCGCGCAGTTGACGGGCGTGTTGCCGGCGAGGATCGAGCCGCCGACGGAGACCGGCGCGCCGGCCCCGGCGTTCAGTCCGCCGCCCTGGTTGTCGGCGAGCGTGACGGCGCGCAACTGGGTCGCCGACGTGTTGGCGGGGACGTCGATCCCGGCCCCGGTGCTCGCGGTGTTGAACGCGACCGTCGTGTCGCGGATCACGGTCGTCGTGCCGCTGTCGAGGAAGAGCCCGCCGCCGCCCGCGCCGGTCGCGACGTTGCCGTCGATCAGGCTGGAGCTGATCACGACCAGCCGCGAGGTCGTCGCCGCGATCCCGCCGCCGGTGGCCGCGGTGCCCGCCGTCACGCGCACGTGATCGAGCCCGAGCGTCGCGGTGTTGCCGACCTGGACGACTCCGCCGGACGCGGTGCCCGCGTTGCCGTCGCGCAGGGTGACGCCGCTGACGGTCACCGACGTCTCCCCGCCGAGCGTGAGCACCTGGCTCTGCTTGTTCGCCGAGACGATCGTCGTCGCCGCGCCGGCGCCGGAGATCGCGATCCCGGTCGCGCTGTTGCCGACCGCCAGCGCGCCGAAGCTGAGCGTGTAGTTCCCCGCCGGGACGACGATCTGGTCGGCCGCCCCGTTGCCGTTGCCCACGGCGGCGGCGACGGCTTGCCGCAGCGAGCACGCGATCGCCGTGCAGCCCGCGGGGTTCTGCGGGCTCGTGTCGGCCCCGGTCGTGACGGTGAAGACGGCCGCGTGCGCCGGCGTCGCGGTCAGCGCGAGGGCGGCCAGCGTCGCGACCAGGACGCGCTTCATGGCTTGGCCAGGTAGCGCTTTCCGGCCCGCAGCAGGATCGTCTTGCGCTTGACGTTGTCGCGCACGGAGACGATGCCGTGCTTGACGCGCGTGAGCGTGCCGGCGCAGGAGTCCTGGACGAGCCAGGTGGTGCCGCGCACGGTCGCCGCGCTGTACTGGCCGCGCGTCCGGAAGGACCCGCTCCCGCTGCCCCACAGCTTGCGCGACTTGGGCTTCTTCGCCGCCGCGCTCGCGCCCTTGCCGCACTTCGCGAGCGCCTCGTTGAGTGTCAGGTCGGTCGTCGTCTTGGTCTGCGTGAGCTTGAAGATGCCGTCGAAGAACGTGGCCGTCTGCGGCTTGCCGCCCTTCTTCTGCTGCGACGTGAGCCGGACGGTGCCGTCGCGCGTGTCGACCGTAGAGCCGACCGGGATCCCCTGCGTGCCGTCGAGCTCGACGAACGTGTTCGAGCCCGGCCGGCGGAACCGGATCGTGCCCTCGACCAGGCCGACGACGACGGTCGTGCCGGCCGACGGCGTCGGGCTCGGGGTCGCGGTGGGCACGGGCGTGGGCGTCGGCGTCGCGACGGGCGGCGGCGGAGGCGGCGGCGTGGGGAGCAGCTCGTACGCGCCCGCGTCGCAGGCGAGGCCCTGCGGGCGCGGGACGTCGCGCTGGTCGGACGCCGGGCCGCAGGCGCCGGCGAGGTCGACGGCCGGGCTCGTGGCCGCGAGCGGCAGGGTGTCGGTCTGGCCGCCGCCGTCGCTGAGCACCCCGAGGCCCGGGTCCACGTTGCCCACGGTGAACCCGCAGCTCGTCCCGGACTCGACGTTTTCGCCGAGGGTCTGCAGAGTGCCGGCGCAGTCGCCGCCCGTGTTGGCGGCGACGATCGAGGCGCCGACCTGGACGGTGCCGGGGTCGACGATCTCGAGGCCGCCGCCGGAGCCCAGCGCCGTGTTGCGCGCGATCGTCACGCGCTGCAGCTGCGTCGTCGCCACCTGGTTCTGCAGCAGGCTGACGCCGCCGCCGGTGGCGGCCGTATTGCCGGCGATCGTCGAGTCGGTGATCGTCAGCGCGGTCGGCGACGACACGCCGCTGCCCTGGCTCTCGATCCCGCCGCCCGGACCCTGGGCCGTGTTCGCGTCGATCAGGCTCTTGGCGATCGTGAGCGTGGCCGCGCCGTCGTTGAAGATGCCGCCGCCGGTGGCCGACTGCCCGCCGGTCACGCGCACGTGGTCGAGCGTCACGTCCGACCCGGGCGCGATGCGCAGGTTCCCGCCGCCGTCGCCCTCCACGTCGGTGCCGCCGCTCATCGTCAGGCTCTTGAAGTCCACCTTCGACGGGTTGACGATGTCGAACACGCGATCGTTGGCCTGCGCCTTGATGACCGTGGCGCGCGCGCCCGCGCCGGTGATCGTCACGTTGTTGGGCGGCTGCAGAAAGCCGTTGACGAGCTGGATCTCGCCCGCGGGCACTGTGATCGTGTTCGGTGGCGACGAGTCGCCCGCCGCGCCGAGCGCGGCGCGCAGTGTCGGGCAGTCCGTTCCGGTGCAGGTCGCGTTGATGTCGTCTCCCGTGCCGGTCACGGTGAAGTCGGCGGCCCGCGCAGGAGCGGCGATCGACAGCGTGAGGGCGAGCGCGATCGCCGCGGTGCGTCCGTGCATGCCCAACCGAACACCGGCGGAGCGCCGCGGTTGCGCTACCTCCGCGGTCGCGCCAGGTACTTCTTCCCGGCCTTCAGCAGGATCGTCTTCTTCTTCACGTTGTCGCGCACCGACACGACGCCGGTCTTGACCCGCGTCAGCGTCCCCGCGCACGAGTCCTGGACGAGCCACTGCGTGCCGCGGACGGTCGCCGCGCTGTACTGGCCGCGCGTCCGGAAGGACCCGCTCCCGCTGCCCCACAGCTTGCGCGACTTGGGCTTCTTCGCCGCCGCGCTCGCGGCCTTGCCGCACTTCGCGAGCGGCTCGTTGAGCGTCAGGTCGGTCGTCGTCTTGGTCTGCGTGACCTTGAAGATGCCGTCATAGAACTGCGCCTTCTCCGGCGTCGCGCCGGGCTTCTGCACGGCCGTGAGCTCGAGCCTGCCCGCCTTCGTGTCCACGGTCGATCCGACCGGGATCCCCTGCGTGCCGTCGAGGTCGACGAACGTGTTCGTCCCCGGCCGCTTGACCCGGATCTTGCCGCTGACCTCCCGCGCCACGACGGTCTGCCCGGCGACCGGCGTGGGCGTGGCGGCCGGAGGAGGCGGCGTCGGCGTCGCGATCGGCGGAGGCGGAGGGGGCGGCGGGGCCGGGGGGACATAGGGCGACTGCTCGTAGGCCCCCGCGTCGCACGGCGAGTTGAAGTCGGCCGAGCGGGTTTCGCCTCGCTGGTCGATCGGGAACAGGCACGGAGAGACGATGTCGATCGCCGGGCTCCCGGCCGGGATCGTGAGCACCTCGGTCTGGCCGCCCTGGTACTCCAGCGCCAAGCCGAGGCCCGGGTTCTGGTTCGAGTTCGCGGCGGCGAAGTGGCACGTCGCGGCGTCGTCGATGTTGCCGCCGTCGTCGGTGGGCGCGTTGCCGGTGCAGTTGGTCGGGTTGTTCGCGAGGATCGAGCCGAGCACGGTCGCGGTGCCGAGCGTGACTGCCAGCCCGGCCCCGCCGCTGTTGCGCCCGATCGTGCTCTCGTACAGCGTCACGTCGTCGGTCCCGTTGACGCCGCTGACGATGCCGCCGCCGGTGTTGAACGCCACGGTCGACGAGGCCATCGTCAGCGTTGCGGGACTGGTCTGGCCGCGGTTGACGATTCCCGCGCCCGAGTTGTGGTCGATCAGGCTGTAGACGATCGAGGCGCTGGCCCCGCTGCCGTCCGTGGCCAGTCCTCCGCCGCGAAGCGCACTGCCGCCGGTGAGCCGCACGAAGCCCAGCGTGAGGTCGCCCGCGTTGAAGATGTTGCCGCCTTCGCCGGACGCGGCGTTGCCGTTCTGCACGGTCAGCAGCGCGATGCTGACCGACGCGCCCCCGCCGATCGTGAATCCCTGCACGTTGTTCGGCGAGATGAACGTGTCGCGCGCGCCGCTGCCCGTGATGTCGACGCTGTTGGTCAGCGCGAGCGGGCTCGAGAGCGGATACGTGCCCGCCGCGATCGAGATGCTGTCGGTGTCCGTGTTCGCGTTCGCGGCGTTGACGGCCGCGCGCAGCGTCGTGCACTGGTAGAAGACGCCGCTCCCGTCGAGCGTGCAGGAGCCAGCGCCATCCGGGGCGGGCCCGAGGACGAGGTACGAGTTGTCGGCGAGCGCCGTGGCGGCGAACGTGAGCAGGGCCGCGAGCGCGGACCCGACGGCGAGGGAGAGGCGTCTGCGCATCTGGCTCCGACCCTAACCGCTGCGACGTGGTCGCGCACCATCGAACGGGCAGGCCATCATGCCGGTATGGACGTGGATCGCCTCTTCGACGCCTGGGAGCGCGCCTGGTCAGGCCACGACGCGCGCGCGTTCGCCGACGTGTGCGATCCGGAGATCCACTACGAGGATCCGTTCACCGAGGCGCCGCTGGTCGGCGTCCCCGCGCTGCGCGCCCATGCGAAGCAGCTGTGGGAGGCGTTCCCCGACGCGCGCGTGAACGCGACGGGCGACCGGCTCGGCACGGGCGCGTTCGTGTGCGCGCCCTGCCGCGTGCTCGGCACGCACGAAGGGCGGATCGGGCGCATCGCGCCGACGCACCGCGCGCTCGAGCTGCACGCCGTCGTGTACGCCGAGCTGCGCGAGGAGCGGCTGCTGCGCGTTCGTGCCTTCTTCGACGTCTACGCGGCCGGCGTCCAGCTCGGCGCGCTGCCCAAGCACGGCACCGCCGGCGAGCGTGCGCTGCTGCTGTTGCGCGGCTTCGGCCTGCGCGGCTAGCGCGGCTTGGCCAGGTAGTGCTTGCCGGCTTTGAGCAGGATGGTCTTGTGCTTGACGGTGTCGGTGACCGAGACGACGCCCTTTTTGACGCGGGTGAGGGTGCCGGCGCAGGAGTCTTGGACGAGCCAGGTGGTGCCGCGGACGGTGGCGGCGCTGTATTGGCCGCGGGTGCGGAAGCTGCCGGTGCCGTCGCCCCAGAGTTTGCGGGTCTTGGGTTTCTTCGCCGCGGCGGCGTGGGCGGCTTTGCCGCAGGGTGCGAGCGTTTCGACGAGCGTGAGGGTGGTGATGCCGCCTGACTGGGTGATTGTGAAGAGGCCGTCGTAGAACTTGGCGGTCTGGCCGGGCTTGGCGGTGATCTCGACGACGCCGTGGCGGGTGTCGACGGTTGAGCCGAGTGGGATTCCGGTGGCGGCGTCGACTTCGGTGAAGCCTTTGGCGCCGGGGAGCTTGATGAGCACTTTGCCGCTGAGTGGGGTGGCGACGACGGTCTTGCCGGGCACGGGCGTCGGCGTCGCGACCGGCGTCGCGGTCGGCGCCGGCGTGGGCGCCGGGGTGACGGACGGCTGTGGCTGCGGCTGCGGCGCCGCGACCGTGACCTGCCGGAACGCGACGGCCGATGACGGCCCGGACGCGCCCACGCTGCGGACCTGGAAGACGTAGTCGCCCGGCGCGAGGCCGGGGTACTCCTTCGGCGACGTGCACGGGCTGAACGCGCCGTCCTCGCCGGGCCGCGTCAGCCTGCACTCGAACGTGATGCCGGAGCCGGACGCGCTGAACGTGAACGCGGCGGAGCCGGCCGCGGTCGTGCTCGCGTCGATCGTCGCGGGCGGCGGCGCCGTCGTGTCGATCGAGAACGTGCGCAGCGCAGACGCCGGCGAGACGTTGCCCGCCTGGTCGTAGGCGTATGCGCGCAGCCGGTAGGCGCCGCCGTCGGCGAAGTCGCCGTCCGTCGCGATCGACCAGTGGCCGGTGTCGTCGGTGACGGGGAACAGGAACGGCTCGTCGCCCGCATCGATCGCCACCGTCGTGCCCGGATCGGCGGTGCCCGAGATCCTGACCGCGGTGGAGCCGAGCACGGCGCCCTCCGCCGGTTCCGTGATGACCGGCGCCGCCGGCGCCGCGGCCGTCGTGAACGTGCGGTCGGCGCCGGTGGCGACGACCACCCCCGTCCGCTCGTCGGTGGCGACCATGCGGTAGTGGTAGGTCGTGCTCGCCGTGAGCGGCTCGAGGATCTCGAAGTACGGGCGCTCGCCGGGGTCGGCGCCGGCGTCGGCGTACGGCGTGAAGTAGCCGTAGGTCGCCGTCGGCCCGTACTCGAAGCGGTAGCCGGTCGCGCTCCCGCGCGGGTCGACGGTGCCCGTCACGGTGGCCTGCCCGGACTGGACGTCGGTCGGCTCGCCGGTCGTCACGAGCGGTGCCGGCGCCGTGGTGAACGTGTGGTCGCCGCCCTGTCGCGTCCCTGCCGCGGACGCCGCGACGACGCGGTAGTGGTAGGTCGTGCCCGGCTGGAGCGCGCCGGCCAGCGCCTGCACGTCCTCGGCGCCGAAGCCCGGGCTGAACGGCACCGCGGCGTCGTCGGTGTGCGAGCCGTACGCCTCGGTCAGGCCGAAGTCGACGTGATAGCTCGTCTTCAGCCCCTGGCGGTCGATCGTGGCGTCGATCTCGGCCGAGCCGGCCCCGGGGCCGGGGGCCGCCTCGTTCGCGACGTCCGGCGGCGGCGCGGCGAGGCCCGCCGCGCCCTCGACCGCGCCCGCGTCGCACGGGCTCTGCCGCGGGGTCATGCGCTGGTCGAACCCGGTGCAGTACTGGTTGGTGCCGGCGTCGAGGCCGTCGCTGTCGGCCCACGGCAGGAACGAGCGCGCCGAGCCGCCGTTGAGCGCCAGCGGTCCGAGCCGCACGGAGCGATCGCCGTTCGTCGCGCCGCAGGTCTGCCCCGCGTCCACGCTCCCGCCGAGCTCGAAGGGGATCGTCCCGGCGCAGCTGTCGCCGTATTCGGAGTCGGCGAACAGCACGTTCGCCATCTGCACGCTCGTGTTCTCGGCGTACAGCGCCGAGCCGCCGTAGTACTGGTCGCCGCTGCGGTGGCCGGACGCGGAGTTGGCCTCGAACGTGTCGTTGCGCAGCGACGTCGACGCGCTCGCGTAGATCGCTCCGCCCAGCGCCGCGCTCGCGCCGTTGCCGGCGAACGTCGAGTCGTCGACGGTGAGGAACCCGAGCGCGTTGTAGATCGCGCCGCCGCCGCCCGTCGACCCGTCGTTGGCGAGCCACAGCGTCCGCTCCACGTTCGCCGTCCCGGCCGACATGAACAGCCCGCCGCCGCGATAGGCGTGCGAGCCGCGGATCTCGGAGTCGGTGACGTTCATCACGCCGCCCTGGAGCAGCAGTGCGCCGCCGGACAGGTTGTTCGAGTTCCCGGTGAGGATGTCGTGATCGAGCGTCACCGTGCCGCCGCGCTGGATCAGGGCCGACCCGCCGTCGAGGTCCTGTGAGAACCCGTTGGCGATCACGAGGTGCGAGATCGTCACCGCGTTCGCCGACGCCGCCACGTCGAACACGCGGTTGCTGTAGGCGGGGTCGAGCGTCGCGGTCGGCTGGGCCGACGGCGGGCCGGAGATCTCCACCGGTTGGGTGATCGACAGCGCGCCGGCCGACAGCGCGTAGTCGCCCGCGGGGATCGAGATCGTGTCGGCGTCGGACCCGGCGTTGGCCACCGCGATCGCGTCGCGGACCGTGCAGTCGCCGGGCGACGGGTCGCAGCCGTCGGCCGCGTGGTCGCCGGGCGCGTTGACCGTGAAGACCGCCGCGTGCGCGGGAGCGGCGCAGACGAGCAGCAGGGCGCACGCGAGCGCGGCGATCGACCTCGGCATCCGCTGCACGCTAGTCCTGCGGAGGCGGGGGAGTCCTGCCCGAACGTTCAGACGGTCACGGCGACCGGCGCGTGATCCGACAGCGGGCCGCGCTCGAGCACCGTCGCGTCGCGCCCGCGCCGGCCCTCGGTGAACAGGTGGTCGACGTGGTTGCCGGCGATCCGCACCATGTCCGGCAGCGACGGGCGCCGTACGTTGAGGTCGCCGCCGAACAGCAGCGGCAGCCCGCCGGCCCAGTCGCGCGCCACCGCCAGCGCGCGCAGGCAGTCGGCGCTCCCGTCGGGCGTGGACGCGTGCAGGTTGACGACCCAGCCGTCGTCCACCCGCACGCCGTGCGCGAAGCGCCGCTCGGGCGCGCGCGTGAGCAGCGCCGAGCGGTGCTCGTGCACGCGCCCGCGCACCAGGATCGCGTTCGCGCCGCCGCCGTTGGCCTTCAGCACGTCCGGGTTGCGGGAGGCGATCGCGCGCCGCAGCGGCAGCAGTCCGTTGCGCGACGTGAGCACCCAGCGCGCCTGCGCTCCGGCCGCGCGGGCGAGCGCCGGCGGCCACCACGGCGGCACCTCCTGCAGCAGCGCGACGTCCCATTCCCAGCCGGCCAGCGCGGCGGCGAACTCGTCCAGCAGCGAACGCCGGGCGGGATTCGGGCTGCGACCGTGGTAGAGGTTCCAGGTCAATGCACGCACTCGAGACCCCACTCCACTTCCTCACCGGCGCCGAGCTGGACGCGGCGGCGCTCGCCGCGCTGCTCGACCGCGCCGCCGAGTTGAAGGCGGCGCCGCTGGCCTCGCGCGCGCTCGCGGGGCGCACCGTGGCGCTGCTGTTCCAGAAGCCGTCCACGCGGACGCGCACGTCGTTCGAGGCGGGCGTGTTCGAGCTCGGCGGCCATCCGATGATCCTGCGCAGCGAGGAGCTGCAGCTCACGCGCGGGGAGTCGGTCCGCGACACCGCGCTGATCCTCTCGCGCAACGCGGCCGCGATCGGCCTGCGCACGGGCGACGAGGACGAGCTGCGCCAGCTGGCCGTCCATGCGACCGTGCCGGTGATCAACATGCTCTCGCCGCTGCATCACCCGTGCCAGGCGATCGCCGACCTGCTGACGCTGCGCGAGGCGCTCGGGGAGCTCGCGGGCCGGGTCGTCGCCTACGTCGGCGACGGCAACAACGTCGCCCGCTCGCTCGCGATCCTCGGCGGCCTCGCGGGCCTGGAGGTGCGTGTCGCGGCGCCGGCCGGCTACCAGCTCGAGGACGGCGTCGCGGCGCTGTACGAGGACCCGGCCGAGGCGGTCGCGGGCGCCGACGCCGTCTACACCGACGTCTGGGTCTCGATGAGCGACGACGAGGCCTCCGCCGCCCAGCGGCGCCAGGCGCTCGCCGCCTACCGGATCGACGACGCGCTGCTCGATCGCGCGGCGCCCGGCGCCTTCGCGCTGCACTGTCTGCCCGCGCATCCAGGCGAGGAGATCACGGCGGAGGTGCTCTACGGCGGCCGCCAGCGCATCTGGGACCAGGCCGAGAACCGGCGGCACGCGCAGAAGGCGTTGCTGGAGCTGCTCGTTTCGCCCGCCGGGTCCCGCGGGTAGGTCTCCGCGGCCATGCCGTCGTTGAAGAACCCCGCCGGACTCGTCGTCATCCCGGTCGAGTGGTTGAAGGACACGCTGGACGCCGCCGTGCGGCGCGGGCGGATGACGCGCGACGACGCCACCGAGCTGCTGGCCGAGCTGCTGCGCGGCCGCCGCGCCGACGAGCCGGAGCCCGGGGCGTTCCCGCTCGAGGGCTACGACGATCTCACCGCCGCCGAGGTCGTCGAGCGGATCAAGGGTCTGGACGCTGACCAGCTGCGCCGCGTCCGCGAGTACGAGCGGCGCAACGCGAACCGCAAGACGGTGCTGTCGGCGCTCGAGCAGCGCTTGTCCTAATACCGGGCGCCCACGGGATCGGGCAGCGCGTCGAGCTCGGCGACGCTCGCCTCCGACATCCCGATCGCGAGCGCCTTGCCCTGCGCGACGGTCTCGGCCATCGCGCCCCACGTGTCCTCCAGCGGCACGGCCGGATCGACGCGGTGCAGCTGGTAGAGGTCGACGTGGTCGGTGCCCAGCCGCCGCAGCGAGGCGTCGATCGCGTCGCGCACGTGCTCCGGCCGGCCGTTGCGGCGCAGCACGTACTCGGCCGCGTCCTCGACCTCCAGGCCGCACTTGGTCGCCAGCAGCGCCTGCTCGCGCCGGCCCGCCAGCGCGCGGCCGACCAGCTCCTCGTTCGTGTACGGCCCGCACATGTCGGCGGTGTCGAGCAGGGTCACGCCGAGCTCCAGCGCGCGCCGGATGACGGCGATCGACTCGGCCTCGTCGCGGCCGTCGGCGCCGTAGGCCCAGCTCATGCCCATGCAGCCGAGCCCGATCCGCCCGGCCGGCAGGCCCGCGATCCGCATCAGGCGGTGAGCAGGATCGGGGCGCCTTCCGTGATCACGATCGTGTGCTCGGCATGCGCCGACGGCGAGCCGTCCTCGGTCCGCACGGTCCAGCCGTCGTCGGCCATGTAGACGTCGCCCAGGCCCGCGGCGATGATCGGCTCGACGGTGATCACGAGCCCGGCGGTCAGCGGCGGGCCGTCCCAGGCGACGTTCGGCACGTCGGGCGGCTCGTGGATCTTGCGGCCGATCCCGTGGCCGGTCAGCTCCTCGCAGACGCTGAAGCCGCGCTTGGTCACCTCGGCGTGCACGGCGGCGCCGATCGCGCCCACGTTGGGGCCGGCGGTGGCGGCGTCGAGCCCGCGGCGCAGCGCCGACTGCGCGGCGGCGGCGAGCCGCTGCTCGCGCGGGCGCACGCGGCCGACGGCCACGGTGCGGCAGGCGTCGGCGTAGAAGCCGTCGAGCTCGGCCGTCACGTCGAGCTTGACGAGCTGGCCCTCGCGCAGGCGGCGCGGACCCGGGATCCCGTGCACGGCTTCGTCGTCGACGGAGATGCACGTGACGCCGGGGAAGTCGTAGTCGAGCTGCGGGCCCGAGCGGGCGCCGTGGGCGGCGAACACGCGCGCGGCCACCTCGTCGAGCTCGCGCGTCGTCACGCCGGGGCGCACGCGGCGGCTCATCTCGCGGATCGCCTCGGCCACCGCCTGGCCGGCGGCGCGCAGGGCGGCGAGCTCCTCTGGGTCGTCGATGGACACCCTGTCATCCTCACATATCGCATGTCAGTCACCGCACAGCGCCCTTCCCGAGGCGACGTCCTCGAGCTCACGATCGACTCGCTCGCCCACGGCGGCAACGGCGTCGCACGCCGCGACGGGTACGTCGTGTTCGTCGCCGGAGCGGTGCCCGGGGACCGCGTGCGCGCCGAGGTCGGCAAGGCCAAGAAGGCCTACGCGGAGGCGCGCGCGATCGAGATCCTCGAGCCGTCGCCCGACCGCGTGGCCCCGCTCGCCGACCATCCGGGCGCGCCGTGGCAGGTGCTGCCCTACGAGCGCCAGCTCGAGGTCAAGGCCGAGCAGGTCGCCGACGCGCTGCGGCGGATCGGCAAGCTCGACGGCTTCGAGCTGGAGCCGATCGTGCCCGCCGTCGAGCAGTGGCGCTACCGCAACAAGCTCGAGTACTCGTTCGGGACGAGCGAGGAGGGCGAGCTCGTGCTCGGCTTCCACGCGCCCGGGCGCTGGAACGAGATCGTGCCGATGACCGACTGCCTGCTCGCCTCCGAGCGCTCGAACGTCGCGCGCGAGCAGGTGCTCGCGTTCTGCCGCGCGCAGGGCCTCGGCGCGTGGGACCGGCGCGACCAGCGCGGCTTCCTGCGCAACCTCGTCGTGCGCGAGGGGCGCCGCACCGGCGCGCTGCAGGTCCGGCTGATCACCTCGCCGGGCAAGCTCGACGTCGACGCCCTGATCGAGGCGGTCGACTGCGACGGGCTGCTGTGGACGCAGACGGCCGACCTCGGCGAGACGACGAGCGGCGGCGAGACGACGCTGCTGGCCGGCGCGCCGCAGCTGCCCGAGCAGCTCGGCGGCCTGCACTTCCTGATCTCGCCCGAGGCGTTCTTCCAGACGAACACCGAGATGGCCGAGGAGCTGTACGCGATCGCGCGCGAGTACGCGGGCCTGCGCGGCCACGAGCGCGTCTTCGACCTCTACTGCGGCATCGGCACGATCGGCCTCTCGCTCGCCACCCGCGCGCGCGAGGTGATCGGCGTCGAGATCGTCGAGCCGGCCGTCGCCGACGCGATCGCCAACGCGCGCGTGAACGAGATCGAGAACGCGCGCTTCTTCGCCGGCGACATCCGCCTGGTGATGCGCGAGCTGGTCGAGCGCACCGGCAAGCCCGACGTCGCGCTGATCGACCCGCCGCGCGCGGGCCTGTCGCAGAAGGTCGTGCGCCGGATCGTCGAGGCCGCGCCGAAGAAGATCGTCTACGTCTCCTGCAACCCGACCACGCTCGCGCCCAACGCGGCCCAGCTCGTCGAGGCCGGCTACCGGCTGATCAAGGTCCGCCCGGTCGACATGTTCCCGCAGACGCCGCACATCGAGGCCGTCGCCCTCTTCGAGGCAGGCCCCGACGGCGTCAAGAACCCCGACCGCGACGAGTAGCTAGGCCCCGCCGAAGGGCGGGATGTTGCGGAACGCGGAGGGGCGCGGATCGTCGCCCAGCGGCGGGCGCTCGGCCGCCTCGGTCGTCTCGACGGTCTCGGCCGGCGGATGGACCGCGACCCACTTGCCGTTCGCGTCGAGGCGCATCTTCACCTTCCCGGCGGGCGGCTCGCCCGCGTCCTGCCGCCCCGAGGGCTCATGCCTGGGCATGTCTTCGAGTGTAACCCCGTCGTTGTGGGCGACGTAAAGGGTCCGACCGGCAGGACGGACAGGGAGGTTCGATGTACCGCAGGATGCTCGCCGCCGCACTCGTCGCGGCCGGTGCGGCCGCGCCCGCCGCGCATGCCGACGTCACGACGATCGCCGGCACGCCGCTGACCGTGCACGTAGGGGAACGAGGCCAGCTGCAGGCGTTCCGCGCCGGCGAGACGTCGGGCTTCTTCTACTTCCCGACGCGGCAGTCCGGCGACGCGGGGTTCTTCCTCGCGTTCCCCGGCGCCGGCCAGCCCGGCGCGCTCGCGGGACACGTGTTCGGGTTCGACGGCAGCGCGGGGCCCGACGCGCCGCCGCTGCTCGAGTACACGCCGGTCTCGCAGTCGGCGCCGACCGGCGCGGGCACGCCCGAGTCGCCGTTCCAGCTCGTGACCACCTACACCGCCGCGGGGCTCGTGCAGGTCACGCAGACGACCACCTACGTCAACGGGAGCCAGGAGTTCGGCCTGCGCTGGGACGTCAAGAACGTCTCCGGCCAGGCGCTGCGCTACAAGGCGCTGACCGCGGCCGACTTCTACTTCGAGGGCTCCGACCGCGGCACCGGCATCTTCACGCAGGGGCCGCCGCGCTTCGTCGGCGGCACGAACGCCGACACCGGCCGGTCGGGCGGCTTCGCCGAGGTGTCCGGCGCACCCGCGTGGACCCACTACCAGGCGCTCGAGTACGGCGGGATCAACGGGTCGGCGGCGATCCCGGACATCTGGGACGACAAGGTCGAGCACGCCGGCGACAGCGTCGCGCCGACGTTCGACGACACCATTGAGGGCGAGCCGACCGACAACGCGGGCGGCGTCGAGTGGGACGACACGCTCACCGGTGACGCGCTCGCGAGCCAGGCGACGCGCACGTACGCGCTGACCGTCCGCAGCGCGCTGCCGGCGGCCCTGCAGTTCGACAAGACCAACGCGGGCGCGCCGCAGCGGACGCCGATCACGTTCGTCGCCACCGCCAAGGACACCGCCGGCGTGGCGTTCGCCGGCAAGTCGCTGCGCTTCACGATCTCCGGCGTCAACCCGGCGTCCGGCGCCGCGGCGATCGACGCCGCCGGCAACGCCGCGATCACCGACGCGGGCGCGAACGCCGGCGCGGACACGGTCGTCGCCTACGTCGACCTCAACGGCGACGGGGCGCGCCAGGACAACGAGCCGCAGGCGTCGGCGCTCGCGACGTTCGTGGACAACATCCCGCCGTCGTGCGCCGTCAAGGTGACCGGCGACCGTCCGGGCGGCGGCGGCGCGGGCAAGCCGCTCGTGATCACCGTCAACTGCGACTCGGCCGCGACGGTCACGACCGTCAGCACGTTCACGATCACGCGCAAGAAGGCGCACGCGTCGGCCAGGCCGAAGCGCAAGATCGTGATCAAGCTCCCGAAGACCACGGCGCAGGTCCTGCCCGGGCAGGCGGTGCCGGTCTCGATCAAGGTGCCGAAGTCGGTCGCGAAGAAGTACGCGGGCGGGAAGGCGACCGCGAAGGTCGTCGTGACGGCCGTCGACAGCGCCGGCAACAAGGCCACGAAGACCGCCACGCGCACCGTCACGCTGCGCGCGGTGAAGAAGAAGAAGCGCTAGGCGGCCTGCGCGAGATCGCTCATGCCGCTCGGCCCCGGCTTGAGCGCATGGGCGATCTCGGCGTAGACCTCGGCGTTGAGGCCCATGCCGAGGTGCGAGGCCCGGACCTCGACGAGCTCGGCCGCCGGGTCCAGGCAGGAGCGCCAGTCGACGATCCCGTCGGTGCGTGAGTACAGCGCCGTGTAGGGGACCTCGACGGGGCTGACGCACTCGTCGCGGAACTCGGCGCAGCAGCCGCCGCGCAGGCAGCTGATGCGGAACATGCCGGGTACTCGGCCGCTGCCGAGCGCACCGACGACCGCGACGTGCACGAGCACGACCGGGTGGATCCGCAGCTGCGAGACGGTCGGGGCGCCGAGCGTGACGATCGCGGCGACGAGGTCGGGCCGGCGCGCGGCGAGCGCGCGGGCGAACGTGCCGCCGCGGCTCTGGCCGATGATCGTCACACGCGCGCCGCTCTCGTGTGCGAACGCCTCCAGCCGCGCCTCGAGCCGGGCGCACGCCTCGGTCGAGCAGTCGATGTTGGCGCGGATCCCAGCCCGGCGCGTGACGTAGCCGTTCGCGCGCAGCCAGCGGGTCATCGTCGCCAGCGAGCCGTCGCCGGCGAGGAAGCCGGGGATCAGCAGCACCGGCCGCCCATCGCCGGGCGGCACTCCTGCGCCGCGCCAGACCTGGCTGCGCAGCAGCGCCGCGGCCTCGACCCCCGCGAGACCCTCGCGCCACAGCGGTGGGATGTACGGGAGCCGGACGGCCACGTCCGTTTTGTACCGCAAAACGCCGCAGACCACCACACTCGATCGGGGGGTACGATCGATCGATAATGCGAGCCGCCACCATTCGCGACGGCCGGATCGAGGTCGCCGAGCACCCCGATCCCGAGCCCCAGGACGGGCAGCTGCTGATCCGCGTGCGGGCCGCGGGCCTCAACGGCGCCGACATGCTGCAGGTCGCGGGCCACTACCCGCCGCCGCCCGGCGTGCCCGCGGACATCCCCGGCCTCGAGCTCGCGGGCGAGGTGCTCGCGTGCGGCCGCCGCGCGGACCGCTTCGAGCCGGGCGACCGCGTGATGGGGATCGTGGCGGGCGGCGGGCAGGCCGAGCTGGCGGTGATCCATGAGCGCACCGCGATGCCCGTGCCCGAGGAGCTCGACTGGACCGCCGCGGGCGGCGTGCCGGAGGTCTTCACCACCGCGCACGACGCGCTCTTCACGCAGGCGGGTCTGCTGCTCGGCGAGCGGCTGCTCGTCCACGGCGCCGCCGGCGGCGTCGGCTCGGCGGCCGTGCAGCTGGGCACGATGGCGGGCGCGCGGGTCACCGCGACGGTCCGCAACGAGCACTGCCGCGAGCAGGTCGCCGCGCTCGGGGCGCTGGCGATCGAGCCCGAGGGCTTCGCCGACTACGGCCCGTTCGACGTGATCCTCGAGCTCGTCGGCGCCGTCAACCTGGCCGACAACCTCGAGGCGCTCGCGACCGGCGGCCGGATCGTCGTGATCGGCGTCGGCGCCGGCGCGGTGACCGAGCTCGACCTGCGGATGCTGATGCACAAGCGCGCCGTGCTGCGCGGCTCGACGCTGCGCACGCGGCCGATCGAGGAGAAGGCGCTGACCGCGCGGCTGATGGAGAAGATGGTGCTGCCCGGGTTCGTGTCCGGCGACCTGTCGGTGCCGGTCGCCGCCACGTACCCGCTCGAGGAGGCGCCGGCCGCCTACGAGCGCTTCCGCGCAGGCTCGAAGCTCGGGAAGATCGTGCTGGAAATCTAACGTCGCCGAAGCGGAGCAAGGCCCGTTGGGCTCGGCCGGCGATGCCGGGCCCTCGACGGCCGGCGAAGTGGAGGCGAAACCTCAATAAGGCGGGAAGTCAGACCACCACGTGCCCAGCTCCCGAAACGCGCGCCAGAAGTCGCGCTTGGCGGACTCCTCGTCGAGCGAGCGGTCGATGTCGGGCACGTAGAGCGCGTCGATCGACGGCGTCAGGTGCTGGATCACGCCCTGGTCCTCGCGCACCTCGCGCGCGAGCGGGAGCTGCAGCTCGTTGAGCACGTCGAGCGCGTCCGTGCCCATCACGACCACGATCTTCGGCTGCACGATCGCGATCTCCTCGACCAGGCGGGCGATGCACTCCGGCGCCGCCAGCGCGCTGTCGGCCACCGGGCACTTCACGCACAGCGTCCCGTAGACGGCGAGCGGATCGATGTCGAGCCGCTTGAGCGACTTCATCAGCGCGGTCCCGGCGCGCCCGTAGAACGCGACGCCCTCCTCGACCTCGGCCGGCGTCGGCGCGTGCTTGAGCAGCAGCACGTCCGCCTGCGGGTGGCCTGAGCCGAGTACCGGCATCAGGTTCCCGCGCGGGCAGCGCTCGCACGCCTGGAGGTCGCGGGTGAAGTGATTGAGCTCTCGGATCGCGCGCTCGAGGTACTTCTCGCGGATCTCGTCGTCGGTTGCGGGCATTCCGCCCACCGGGTTCACCCCTCGGCCGGGTTCTCCTTGCCCCTGCAACTCAACTCCCGCCGCGACCGGCGACGGCGCGGGCGACCTTGCGCCGGCGGGTCGCACGGCGGGCGGCGGGAGGTGTGGCGCGCGTCTGGAGGAACTTCAGGGCCTGGACGTGGGCGTAGCGCAGCGATGAGGGCTTGCCGGTGATGTCCGCGTCGCGCAGCGATTCGAGGAACTCCTCGGGCCCGTCGAAGTCGCGCATGCGGATGCGGACGCTCCCCAGGCCCTGCGCGACGTGCGAGTCCGAGCCCGCTCCGCCGACGATCCGGTACTTGGCGGCGAAGCGCACCGCCTCCTCGTTGAAGGCGGGCAGCGCGATCCGCGGGTTGAAGACCTCGATCGCGTCGATATCGCCGACGACGGCGAGCATGTGCTCGTAGTCGGGCACCGAGTGCATGCGGTCGAACGGGTGCGGGACGTAGACGAGGCCGCCCTGGCGGCGGATCTCGGCGATCGTCTCCTCCAGCGTCATCCCGCGCGGGATCTTCTCCTCGATGAAGAGGCCGATCACCTCGCCCTGGTCGGCGGTCTTGACCTCCTCGGCGACGATCACCTTGACGCCGTACTCGGCCGCCTTGGCGCGCGCGTCGAGCGCGCCGGAGATCTCGTTGTGATCGGTCACCGCGATCGCCCCGAGGCCGGCGTCGCGGGCGGTCGCGAGCAGCACCTCGACCGGCGTCGCGCAGTCGTGCGAGTGGTCGGTGTGCATGTGCAGGTCGACGTCGATCAGCTTGCGCTTGGCGAGCCGCGCGCGGATGTCCGGGCGGCCTTCGGGGTCGTGGCGGAGCGCGGCGAGCCGCTCGTAGATCGCCTCCGCCTCGTCGGCGACGCGGCTCCAGCTGAGCTCGACCTGCGTCGCGCGCCCCGCGAGCTGCGCGCGCAGCGCGTCGTCGCCGACCACGCGCTCCAGCTGCGCCGCCAGCACGTCCACGTCGCCCGGCTCGAACAGCAGGCCGAGGTCGCCCTCCTCGAGGACCTCCTCGTAGACCGGCTGGCGCGCCGCGACGGGCACCGCGCCCGCGCCGAGCGCCTGGACCAGCACGCCGGGCGCGGTGACCTGGCCGAGCGACGCGGTGACGACGACGTCGGCCTGGGCGATCTCGGCGGCCTCGTCGCTCGCGACCCGGACGCGCTCCCTCAGGCTCGAGCGCAGCGTCGGGATCGCGCCCGTGGCGCTGACCACGACCGCCTCCCACGGCAGCGACTCCGGCAGCCGGCGCAGCGCGCGCAGGAACAGCCGCAGCGCGGCGCGCTCCTCGCGGTCGCAGAAGACGATCCGCACGCGGCCGTTGCGCGGCTCGCGCGGGCGCGTCGTGACGCCCGGGCGCAGGAGGTCGTACGACGCCGGGAAGAAGCGCTCCAGCAGGTCGGCGGTCGCCTCGTAGCTGACCGTGCGCGCGTCCAGGCGGCCGAAGAACAGCTCCACGAACCGGCGCGCGACCTGGGTGGAGAGCACGCGCTCGGCGGGCGCGTGGAAGGAGCCGACGTTGAGCGCGCGCGAGTGGCGCAGCGCGACCGACCCCGCGCTCGGCGCCCACGGCTCGTGCACGTGCACGAAGTCGAGCTTGGCGATCGACAGCGCATCCTCGATCGTGCGCGCGATGTCGACGGGCGGCGACGGCGCCACCCCGCGCCGGTGCACGGGCAGCAGCTCGCCGACGCCGAGCACGCGAACCCCGCCGCCGGGGTCGAACAGCGTCTCCGGAGCCTCGCGCGCCGCCCGGATCAGCCGGCGCGACTCGCGCACCAGCTCCGGCGACCGCGACGGCGCCAGCAGCAGCACCCGGTGCCCCCGCTCGGCCAGCTCGCGCGACAGCTCCGACGCGAACGTCCCGACGTCGTGCTCATCCTCGAGAGCCCGAGGCGCGACGTGCGCGATGGCGAACCGCTCCGGCACCGTGGCGCAGCATAACGAGGGGGCGTCACGGCCTGGGGAGGTGCAGGCGACGGCAGATGGAGTACGCCGTCCAGATGGGGATGTCGCGATGTCTGGGAACGGGCGCACGCCGTCGGCCGAGCGGGTTGCACCAGATCTCGTGATTTCCGCCTTGCCGCAGGAGAAAGCAGCCGTGCGACTCCAAGTGGCGGATGAAGTCTCGCCGGCCGATCACAGGCGGCGAGGGGGCGAATCTGTCGTCATGTGGACGACGAGGGCATGACCCGCCATACTCGCCCCGTGCCCACCCTGAACCTGTCGATCCTCTACACGCCCGTCGAAGAGGGCTGGACTCAGGCTCAGATCGTCGAGCTGCCCGACGTCATCACCGCCGCGCCGACCCGCGCGGAGGCGAAGGAGATGGTCGTCGACGCGCTACAGGAATACCTCCTGTCGTTCGCGGACGACGATGGGGTGGACGGCGACGGTGAGCGCGAGTCACTCGCGCTCACCATCACTGCATAGCTGCTACTTGCTGACCTTCTCCGCGGTCTCGACCGTGTCCTTGCCGGCGCCCTTCCGCGCGGCGCGGCCGGCCTTCTCGGTGCGGGCGTGGGTGGCGATGAACGTCTCGGTGTCCTCGCGCGCCTGGTCGTCCGGGCGCTGGTTCTGCGGAGACTTCATGAGGTACGAGCTCGGGCCGTCCAGCTGGCCGCCGATGCCGTGGTTGAGCGCGAGCTTGCAGCAGCGCACGGCGTCGATCACGATGCCGGCCGAGTTCGGGGAGTCCCAGACCTCGAGCTTGAGCTCGGCGGTCAGCGGCACGCCGCCGAACGCCTCGCCCTCGAGGCGGATGTGGGCCCACTTGCGGTCGGTCAGCCACGGCACGTAGTCCGACGGGCCGACGTGGACGTCGGTCGCCTTCATCTCGTCCTCGACGATCGAGGTGACCGCGTTGGTCTTGGAGATCTTCTTGGACTCCAGGCGCTCGCGCTCGAGCATGTTGTAGAAGTCCATGTTGCCGCCGACGTTCAGCTGCGAGGTGCGCGCGAGCTTGACGCCGCGGTCGCCGAACAGGCGCGCGAGCGAGCGGTGGACGATCGTCGCGCCGACCTGCGACTTGATGTCGTCGCCGACGATCGGCAGGCCGGCCTTCTTGAAGCGGTTGTCCCAGTACGTCTCGCGGGCGATGAAGACCGGGATGCAGTTCACGAAGGCGCAGCCGGCCTCGAGGATCTGCTCGACGTACCACTTGGTCGCCTGCTCGGAGCCGACCGGCAGGTAGGAGACGACGACGTCGGTCTTGGTGTCCTGGAGGACCTGGACGATGTCGACCGTCGAGCCCGGCGCCTTGGTGATCTTCTCCGACAGGTACTTGCCGAGGCCGTCGTGCGTCATGCCGCGCTGCACCGGGATGCCCAGGTGCGGCACGTCCTCCTTGACGAACTTGATCGTGTTGTTCTGGCCCGACCAGATCGCCTCGGAGAGGTCCTTGCCGACCTTGTCCGCGTCGATGTCGAAGGCCGCCGAGAACTCGAT
Source organism: uncultured Solirubrobacteraceae bacterium (assembly GCA_963736505.1). Taxonomy (GTDB): domain Bacteria; phylum Actinomycetota; class Thermoleophilia; order Solirubrobacterales; family Solirubrobacteraceae; genus Solirubrobacter. The sequence continues at coordinate 128,972 of CAVTOZ010000004.1, read as the reverse complement.
GTCGCGGATGTGGTACCCGCCGAGATCGACGTGCATGAGCCCCGGGACGCGCTCGGAACCGTCGGCGTCGCGGTAGAAGTGGACGCCCTGCACGAAGGCGTTCGCGCAGTTGCCCACGCCGATGATCGCTACGCGGACCTTGTCGTTCTGGTAGCGGCCGCCGCCGTTTGCGGACAGCTCATTACCGATGTGCGTCGTCAAGAAACCATGCCTCCGAAATAGGAACTCCGCCCAACAAACCCGGCTAGGCCGGGTCAGTTACAGCGCGGGTCAGCTCTTTGCGCACGTGGAAGATGCGCTGGAGCACGGTGATCACGGCCATCGCGCCGAGCACGTAGACCGCCACCGTGATGGCGTCGCTCCAGAACTCCGCGAACACCAAGCCTGCGGACAGGATGACAACCCGCACCGCGCGGTCGGCGATCCCGACCTTGCACTCGACGCCCAGCGCCTCGGCGCGGGCGCGCGTGTAGCTGACCATCAGCGACGCCACGACGGCGATCACGACCGCGCCGGCGGCGAGGTCGTTCGCCCTGACGCGAGAAGTGCACGCCGACGGCGGCGAGCACGACGCCCTCCTCGATCCGGTCCAGCGTCGAGTCCAGGAACGCGCCGAACGGCGAGCCCTTGCCCGACATGCGCGAGTAGCGCCCGTCGAGCGTGTCGCAGACCGAGCCGACGATGAACGCCACGCCTCCGGCGAGCCACCACTCCTTGTAGACGAGGCCGGCGGCGACCACGCAGAGCGCGAAGCCGGTCAGCGAGATCGCGTTCGGCGTCAGGCGCGAGTCGATCAGGCGGTTGCGGAACTGCGCTTGGTAGTCACGCGCGGCGGAGGGGCGGCTCATGCTCGGGGCGAGAGCCTACCCGGCGCGCGCCGGCGCCGCGAGCGCCGGTTCCCACGCCCAGGCCTGCGGCCGCGCGCGGGCGAACAGCGTCTGGGCCGCGATCGCCGAGACACCGGCGACCAGCGCGCCGGTGCCGGCGTCGAAGACCCAGTGGTTGCCGGTCGCGACGACGACGAACGTCACGACCGGCGCGTAGACCGTCCAGAGCGCCTTGGCCCAGCCGTGGCGCGCCATCCGGATCATCGGGATGCTCAGCATCAACGCGAAGCAGACGTGCATCGACGGCACGGCGGCGAACGGGTTGAAGAGCGCGCCGACCGAGGACTCCGAGACGCCCGTGAAGTCGGCCACCGAGTCGACGAACCCGAGCTCCGGCAGCATCCGCGGCGGCGCCGTGGGATAGATCACGTAGCCGACCAGCGCGAGGCCCATGGCGACCATGAACATGTTGCGCACGAAGTAGAAGTGCTCGTTGCGGAACAGGTAGATGAACGCCAGCGTGCACGTCGTCACGACGAAGTGCGAGTTCAGGTACATCCAGCTCGCGGCGTCCTCGACGAAGTCCGTGTGGATCGCCCAATTCTGGATCGACGGCTCGACGAACAGGTGCACGGAGCGCTCGAGGTGCACGATGTCGCGCGCGTGCGCGAACGCCGCGATCGTCTGGTCGTACACCAGTCCGCGCGTGAGCCGGTAGAGCCAGTACGCGCCGCAGAACAGCACGATCTGCCGGACCAGGTCCAGCGGACCGTGGGGAAGCAGGCGTCGGACGCGATCCATCACCCGATGCTAGACACCGGCCGGTAACACCTCCAGTGCGGCTATCCCCCGGCTTGCAGGGTCGGCTTGCAGCCGGCGCTGGTGCTGTGCTCGATCCCGAAGCGCGCCTGGACGAGCACGACGCCGCTCGCGCCGGGGTCGACCTCGGTCCAGCCGCCCGGCGCGCGCCGCACGCACGCGCCCTGCGTCGACCAGTAGCGCGTGTAGCGCTGGCGCACCACCGTGGGGTGGCGCGCGTCGACCTCGAACCAGCTCGGGCCGGCGGCGACCATCTTCGCGCCGCCGGACGCCGGCGGGTCGGTGCCGCGGATCTCCCAGATGCGCCAGCGCGGCGAGTCGTAGACCGGCTTGAGGTACTTGGCGCCGCGATCCAGCAGCGCCGCCTCCTGCTGCGCGGAGTAGTCCAGCGGCGCGTTCGGCAGCGCGACCCAGCGGACGGCGTTCTCGCGCAGCCACGCGTGGTAGCTCGCGGCCGTCAGCTTGCTCTTGTCGTAGAAGATCGGGTTCGACTTCTGGTCGAGCTGGCGCTCCCAGCCGCGCGCGAGCGGCACGACCTTGGCGATGTCGGCGGCCTCCCAGTGGTTGCGCGTGAGCGGGACCTCCACGCGCTCGCCCGGCTGCGCGACCTTCTCCAGGAAGCGGCGCGCCTCGGCCTGGAACGCCGGCCGCGTGCTCGGGTCGCCGTGCGCCTCGGCGACGGCGCGCACCGCGGGCAGCCACTGCAGGTAGAGCAGACCCGACGCCGACGACCGCCAGCGCGGCGAACGGCACGCGCCGGCGCCCCGCCAGCGCGAGCGCGGACGGCCCGGCGAGCACGCCGAGCCGCAGGGCGTTCTGCCCGAACGGCGACGGCACGACGAACGCGCCCACGAGCACGAGCAGGTACAGCAGCCCGGCGGCGTAGATGATCCGCCGCCGCGGCGTCAGCAGGGCGACGGCGCCCGCCGAGAGCGCGAGCATCGGCCAGAACGTCAGCGCGGTGAAGCGGTCGGTGCCGCCCTCGGGGAACAGCAGCCACAGCACGAAGCCGCCGGCCAGCGCCGGGATCGCGAGCCGCGCCGCGGTGCCGAGCGCGGCGCGCCCGCCGGCCAGCAGCGTCGCGGCCGCGCCGAGCAGCAGGAACGCGCCGGCGACCGGGCTCGCCCACATCGCGCCGAGCGCGAGCAGGACCGACGCCACGCGCCACTGCACTCCCGGCCCGCGCGACTCGCACCACCAGGCGCCGATCGCGAGCGCGACGCCGAGCAGGAACGGCATCCGCCCGATCGCGACGTTCGACATCACGCCCGCGGCGAACAGCCACGAGGCCAGCGCCGCGGCGGTGGTCGTCGGCGCGGCCGCGCGCGCGAGCGGGCCGAACGCGGCGACCGCGAGCACGGCCGACGCCACGCCGACGAGCGCCGGCCCGGCGTGGGCGGCGAGCGGCGCGAACAGCAGCGAGTAGCCGAGCACGTGGTGCCCGCCGTACCACTGCGCGTTCCAGACCGTCAGCCCTTCCTGCTGGAACAGCCAGGCGCGGTACGCGTGCGCGGCCATGTCGGCCGTCGCAGGCCGCGCGATCAGGTAGACGATGCCAAGCACCGCGCATCCCAGCGCCGGCGCCAGAGGATGCTCGAACGCTCGCCGCATTGGCGCGTTGGACCCTAGCGCGCCGCTTTCGCCTCCGGCCGCAGGCGATCGAGGGCGAACCCTCGATCCCGCGACGTCACCCCGCGAAATCCGCCGTGACCATGCACTTCGACGGCGCCGACCGGCGCCCGACGCCGACATGGCTGAACTTGCTCGACAGCAGGATCCTGCGGTGCGCGGCCGAGTTGAGCCACATGTTCACGATCGCGGTGCTGTTGCAGCTCGAGTACCACGCGAGCGTCTCGCCGACCGAGCGCGAGTGCGTGTAGCGCCGCAGGCGGGCGTGCACCGACCCGTGCGAGAACGTGCCGCTGCGCAGCATCGCCGCGGAGTGCGCGTCCGCCGCGCGCGCGAGCGCGCCGCTGGTGCGCAGGTGCGGCAGGCGGTACTGGGCGCGGACCTTGTTCACGGCGCGCAGGATCGCCGCCTCCGTCCGGTCCTGGCGGGCCGAGGCGGACGCGGAGCAGGGCACGACGACGATGACAACGAGCAACGCGGCGACCAGACCGCGCAGCAACGTGCGTACGGAACGCATGGGGACACTCCCTGGGGACCGGGCGCCTGACCATGGCGTCCGGGAATTTCTCTCTGACCAATCGCGCCGTCCGATGCTTGCGACGGCGGTGCGTTCCTTCGCGGGGCGCGACCCTATTGCCCCGTTCGTCACCGTTCAGCCTAAAACCGGCCGGAGCGGTAATGAATCTGACGCCGAACTGCCTTTTTTCCCCGTATCGGGGTAGGGGCGCTCCCCCGTTCGGCGAATGAGTACGGTCCGCACGCCATGGCAGACCCGACGCGCGCACGCGTGCGCAGAATCCGGGACCGGCTGCGCGAGATCTACGGGCGCCCGATCGCGCCGCCGCACGGCCAGGGCCTCGACGAGCTGATCCTCACCGTCCTGTCGCAGTCGACCAACGACCGCAACCGCGACGTCGCGTTCCTGCGCCTGCGCGACCGCTTCGACAGCTGGGAGGCCGTGCGCGACGCGCCCAACGCCGACGTCGAGGCCGCGATCCGCCCCGGCGGCATCTCGAAGGTCAAGTCCGTTCGGATCCAGGAGATCCTGCGCGAGCTCGACGGCGACGACCTGAGCGGGCTCGCGCACGAGTCCGTCGAGGCCGGCCGTGCCCGCCTGATCGCGCTGCCCGGCGTCGGCCGCAAGACCGCCGCCTGCGTGCTGCTGTTCGCGTTCGGCAAGCGCGACGTCCCGGTCGACACGCACGTCAGCCGCGTCGGCACGCGCCTCGGTCTGTTCCGCGAGAAGGCGCCGTTCGAGGAGCTGCACGACACGATGCTCGAGATCACGCCGCGCGGGCAGGAGCTGGAGCTGCACGTGAACCTGCTCCGCCACGGCCGCCGGACCTGCCACGCGCGCCGTCCGAACTGCGAGGAATGCGACCTCCTGCGCATGTGCCCCTTCGGCTACAATCTGCGCCAAGCAGACTGAGATCTTGTAGAGGAGTCCAGCACATGGCAAAGACCATCGGCATCGACCTCGGCACCACGAACTCGTGCATGGCCGTCCTTGAGGGCGGCGAGCCGACGGTGATCGAGAATTCAGAGGGTGGGCGCACCACCCCGTCGGTGGTCGCCTTCACGCAGAGCGGCGAGCGCCTGGTAGGCACCGTCGCCAAGCGCCAGGCGGTCACCAACCCGACGAACACCGTCTTCTCCATCAAGCGCTTCATGGGCCGCAAGGAGGCCGAGGTGCGCGAGGAGGAGTCGATCGTCCCGTACACCGTCGTCTCCGGCTCCGGTGGAGACGCGCGCGTGGAGGCGGGCGGCAAGCAGTACTCGCCGCCGGAGATCTCCGCGATGATCCTGCAGAAGCTGAAGGCCGACGCCGAGGCCTACCTCGGCGAGACCGTCGACAGCGCGGTCATCACCGTCCCGGCCTACTTCAACGACGATCAGCGCCAGGCGACCAAGGACGCCGGCCGGATCGCCGGGCTCGACGTCAAGCGCATCATCAACGAGCCGACGGCCGCCTCGCTGGCCTACGGCCTCGACAAGGAGTCCGACCAGACGATCCTCGTCTTCGACCTCGGCGGCGGCACGTTCGACGTGTCGGTGCTGGAGATCGGCGACGGCGTCTTCGAGGTCAAGTCGACCGCGGGTGACAACCACCTCGGCGGCGACAACTTCGACAAGGCGATCGTCGACTGGCTCGCGGCGGAGTTCAAGCGCGACCAGGGCATCGACCTGACGCAGGACAAGATGGCCCTCCAGCGCCTCTACGAGGCCGCCGAGAAGGCCAAGATCGAGCTGTCCTCCGCGCAGGAGACGCAGATCAACCTGCCGTTCATCACGGCCGACGCCTCGGGCCCGAAGCACCTCGACGTCCGCCTCACGCGCGCCAAGCTCAACGAGCTCGCCGGCGCGCTGATCGAGCGCGTGGTCGGCCCGGTGCGCCAGGCGATCGACGACGCCAAGGACAAGGGCGTCAAGGAGATCCAGCACGTCGTGATGGTCGGCGGCATGACCCGCATGCCGGCCGTGCAGGACAAGGTCAAGGAGCTCACCGGCAAGGAGCCGCACCGCGGCGTCAACCCGGACGAGGTCGTGGCCGTCGGCGCCGCCATCCAGGCCGGCGTCCTGGCCGGCGACGTCAAGGACGTCCTGCTGCTCGACGTCACCCCGCTCACCCTGGGCATCGAGACCAAGGGCGGCGTGATGACGAAGCTGATCGAGCGCAACACGACGATCCCGACGCACAAGTCGGAGGTCTTCTCGACCGCTGAGGACAACCAGCCCTCCGTGGAGATCCACGTGCTCCAGGGCGAGCGCGAGATGGCGACCTACAACAAGTCGCTCGGCAAGTTCCAGCTGACCGGCATCCCGCCGGCACCGCGCGGCATCCCGCAGATCGAGGTCGGCTTCGACATCGACGTCAACGGCATCGTGAAGGTGTCGGCGAAGGACCTCGGGACGGGCAAGGAGCAGAAGATCGAGATCAAGTCCGGCTCCGGGCTCTCCGACGACGAGATCAAGCGCATGGTGTCCGACGCCGAGTCGCACGCCGACGACGACAAGCGCCTGCGCGAGCTCGCCGAGGCGCGCAACGGCGGCGAGTCGGCCGCCTACACCGCCGAGAAGCAGCTCAAGGACCTGGGCGAGCAGATCGACGAGGCGTCCAAGCGCGAGATCCAGGACGCCGTCAAGGACCTCAACGAGGCCGTCAAGGGCGAGGACGCGGAGGACATCCGCGCCAAGACCGACCGCCTGCAGACCGCGTTCCACAAGGTCTCCGAGACCATGTACGAGCGCGCCCAGGCCCAGCAGGAGGCCGAGACCACGGCCAACGGGTCCTCCGCCAACGGCGCCGGCGACTCCGCCGCCGAGGAGGAGGTCGTCGACGCCGAGGTCGTGGACGAGCAGAAGTAATGGAGAGGCACGCATCCCCTCCGCCCCACCCCGAGCATCCGACCTCTCACGAGGGCTCGGTCGACGAGGAGTTCTCGGCCGCCGCGCCGCCGCATCCCGCGGCGGCCGGCACGGGCGAGACGTCGTTCGGCGACGCCGAGGCCCCTCCGGCCTCCGAGGCTCGTCACGCGACCTCGAGGCTCACAAGAGCGCGACAAGTACCTCGCGCTCGCCCAGCGCACCCAGGCGGACTTCGAGAACTACCGCAAGCGGATGTCGCGTGAGAACGCGGCGGCGCTGGACCGCGGGATGGCGAAGCTCGCCAAGGAGCTGCTGCCGGCGCTCGACCACCTCGAGCTCGCACTGAAGGCCGCCGAGGGCCACGAGGACGTCGTGAAGGGCTTCGCGATGGTCGCCGGCGAGGTCAAGGCCGCGTTCGAGCGCGTCGGGATCCAGGCGTTCTCGCCCAAGGGCGAGCCGTTCGACCCCAACGAGCACGAGGCGCTGTCCCAGCAGCCGGCCGACGGCGCCGAGCCCGGCACCGTGGTCGAGGTCTACCAGTCCGGCTATCGCATCAACGGCGCGGTCCTGAGGCCCGCGCGCGTCGTCGTGGCGGCGTAGCGATGGCGCGGGCGGCGGACTACTACAAGACCCTCGGCGTCGACAAGAAGGCGTCGCAGGACGACATCAAGAAGGCCTACCGCAAGCTCGCCCGCCAGTACCACCCGGACACCAACAAGGAGGCGGGCGCCGAGGCGCGCTTCAAGGAGATCTCCGAGGCCTACGACGTCCTCGGCGACCCCGAGAAGCGCAAGAAGTACGACCGCGGCGGCGTCTTCCCCGGCGGCAACCCGTTCGGCGGAGGCGGAGCCGGCGGCACGGCCGGCGGCGCGGCCGACTTCGGCTCGTTCTCGGACATCCTGTCGGGCATCTTCAACACCGGCGGCGGGCGCGGCACGCGCACGAAGCCGATCACCGAGCGCGGCAAGGACCTCGAGACGACCGTCTCGCTGTCCTTCGAGCAGGCGATCGAGGGCGCCCAGGTGCCCGTCACGGTCGCCACGCACGCGGCGTGCACGACGTGCCGCGGCACCGGCGCGCGTCCCGGCACGTCGCCGAAGGTGTGCCCGGTCTGCGCCGGCCGCGGCGTCGAGGCGCAGGGCCAGGGCGTCTTCTCGATCACGCGCCCGTGCTCGCGCTGCGGCGGCTCCGGCACCGTGATCGAGGAGCCGTGCCCGACCTGCGCCGGCCAGGGCCGCCTGCGCGAGATGAAGCGCTACCGCGTGAACATCCCGGCGGGCGTCAAGGACGGCTCGCGCATCCGGCTCCCCGGCAAGGGCGAGGCGGGCCTGCGCGGCGGGCCGCCCGGCGACCTCTACGTGATCACGCACGTGAGCGAGTCGCCGGTGTTCAAGCCCAAGGGCGACAACCTCGAGGTCGAGGTGCCGATCACGGTCGCCGAGGCGCTCGGCGGCGCCGAGGTCGAGGTGCCGACGCTGCACGGGACGAAGAAGCTGCGCGTCGCGCCGGGGACCAAGCACGGCACGCTCCAGCGCCTGCGCGGCGAGGGCCCGCCGACGCTCGGCTCCGGTTCCAACCGGGGCGACCTGCACTATCGCTTCGTGATCGACATGCCGTCGGAGCTCAACAAGGAGCAGCAGGAGGCGGTCGACCAGCTCTCGAAGGTGATGAACGGCAACCCGCGCGAGCGGATCCTGCGGGCCGCGGGTCAGTCCTGATGTCCGTCCGCCGCACGACGCGCATCACCGCCCGCGTCGAGCACGACCGCGGGGTCTTCATGATCTCGGTCGCGGCCGAGCTGGCGGAGATGCACCCGCAGACGCTGCGCATGTACGAGGCGCGCGGCCTGATCGAGCCCAAGCGCTCGCCCAAGGGCACGCGCCTGTACTCGCAGGCCGACGTCGAGCGCCTGCGGCGGATCCAGGAGATGACGACCGAGTGGGGGATGAACCTCGCCGGCGTCGAGCGCGTGTTCGAGCTCGAGCTCCAGCTCGAGCGGATGCAGCGCAAGGTCGAGGCGATGGAGCGCCGGTCCGAGCAGTTGCAGGAGGAGATCGAGGCGCGCAGCGCCGAGATCGCGCGGCTCGAGGAGGTGCGCCGGAGCGTCAAGGCGGAGCTCGTCCGCTACGAGGCCGCTCCGGGCACCGCCTTGATCCCCATCCGTCACGTGCGCAAGCGCGCCTAGGCCTCGGCGTAGACCTCGCTCGTGCGCGCCGGCAGCACGCCGGCGAGCGCGACGACGAGCCCGAGCACCGCGATCGCGACGACCACGCCGATCGCCGTCCGGTACAGCTCGACGATGTCGCCCGAGCCGCTCGCGACGGCGCTGACGACCGCCAGCGCGAGCGCGCCGCCGACCTGGAAGGACGTGTTCACGAGGCCTGACGCGAGGCCCTGCTCGTGGTCGGCCACGCCCATCGTCGCCTGCATGTTCAGCGACGGGAAGCAGAGCGCGAAGCCGAGGCCGATCAGCAGCATCGTCGGCAGGATCGTGAGCCCGTACGGGACGGCGTCCACGCGCAGGAACAGCGCGTAGCCGACGACGAAGAACGCGGCGCCCGCCGCGATCACCCGCTGCGTCCCGAAGCGGTCGACGAGCCCGCCGATGCGCGGCGCGCCGAACGCGACGAGCAGGCCGGCCGGCAGGAACGCGAGCGCGGTGTGGAGCGCCGACCAGCCGAGCGTCTCCTGCAGGTACAGCGTGCCGACGAACTGGAAGCCGACGTAGGCGCCGAACACGCTCATCGCGCCGAGGTTCGCGCGCACCAGCGTGCCGGAGCGCAGGATCCCGAGCCGCACGAGCGGGTGCGAGGAGCGCCGTTCGATCGTGATGAACGCCGCCAGCAGCGCGGCCGAGAGCGCGAACGCGGACAGCGTCAGCGGGTCGGACCAGCCGTCCTGCGGCGCCTGCACGATCGTGCGGACGAGCAGGAGCATCCCCGCCGTCAGCGTGACCGCACCGGGGAGGTCGTAGCGGCGGCGCGCGCCGAGTTGCGGCCGGTCAGGCCGGATCAGCCGCGGCACGGCGAACAGGATCGCCGCGGCGAACGGCACGGGCAGCAGGAACGTCCAGCGCCAGCCGAGCTCGGTCAGCAGCCCGCCGAACACGAGGCCGAGCGAGAACCCGCTCGCGCCGGTCGCGGTGTAGATGCTCAGCGCGCGGTTGCGCGCGGGACCTTCGGTGAACGTCGTGGTGATGATCGACAGGCCGGCCGGCGCCGTGAACGCGGCGCTGGCGCCCTTGAGGAAGCGCGTCAGGACCAGCAGGGTGCCTGAATCGACCAGGCCGCCGGCCAGCGAGGCGAGCGTGAAGACCGACAGCCCGGCGATCAGCACGCGGCGGCGGCCGAGCAGGTCGGCCATGCGGCCGCCGAGCAGCAGCAGGCCGCCGTACCCGAGCACGTAGCCCGAGACGACCCACTGCAGCTGCGAGGTGGTGAGGTGCAGGTCGGACTGGATCGAGGGCAGCGCCACGCCGACCATCGAGACGTCGAGTCCGTCGAGGAAGAGCACGCCGCACAGCAGGACGAGCGCGCCCCAGAGGCGGGCGTCCCAACGCTGGACGGCAGGGGAGGAGGAGTGAGTCATCCTCGGGGATAATACATGCAGATGCATCTAATGCTTATGCAAACGATGCAACAGCATATGTTGCAGGCGCACGGTATAATCGACGTCGCGATGACCCAGCCAGTTCCCGCGGACCCCCTCGAGGGCGAGTGGCGCGATCTTCTCTCCCGCCACGCGCGGACCGTCTGCGCCCTGGATCGGGAGCTGGAGGCCAACCACGGCCTCGGGATGAGCGAGTTCGAGGTGCTCGACCGGCTCGCGAACGGGACCGCGAAGCGCGTGCAGGAGCTGGCGGGCGCCGTGCACCTGAGCCAGAGCGCCCTCTCACGCACCGTAGCCCGCCTGGAGAAGGGCGGGCTGGTGCAGCGGGCGATGTGTCCGGACGACCGGCGCGGCGTCTCGGTGTGCCTGACGCCGGCCGGGATGGAGCGCTACGAGGCGGCGCGGCCGACACACCGCCGCGTGCTCGAGGAAAACTTGTCCTAGGCGAGGATGAACGGCGCCGGGGGCTCCGGCTCCGAGTCGCGCGCCGGCCCGGGGACCGACCACAGCGCCAGCTCGAGCGCGGGAGCGAGGCGGGCGTGCATGCCCTCGGCGATGTCCTCGTCGCGCAGGCGGACGATGATCACGCGGCCGGAGGCGGCGTCGAGCGGGAACCCGCGCGTCGCCATCGCGCAGCCGACGGCCCAGGCGTCGCGGCCCGTCTCGCGGACGTCGATCGCCAGGCGCACGCCGGCGGAGACGTCGCCGGAGACCTCAGGCCCGATCACGCGCACGCCGGGGATCTCGGCGAGGCGGTCCCGGGCTGTCATCGCGGCGATGCGTACACGGTGAAGAGCAGCCTCCGCGGCGAAATCCCGCGTGCCGGGAGCGTCGGTGGTCGGGAAGAGAAGCGAAGGGGCGGCCATGAAGCGAACACTCCCGCATGGTCAGCACGCCGACCATCCATGCAAGGGGTGAACTCTCCCGACACCAGGGGTGGTCACGCTCACCCCAGCGGATGAGTGACCCTTATGCTCGATGGGTTGACCACCCCGTGCCCAAGCTGCGGTCGGCCGCTTCCCGGCGATGGCTCGCCGTGCCCCAGTTGCACGCTCCCGTCGCCTGAGGCGACCACCCCGGCGAGCGAGGCGCCGGCCGGCCTCGTGGCCGGCCGCTACATGCTGCAGCGCCGGCTCGGCCGCGGCGGTGCGAAGGACGTCTGGCTCGCGCACGACCTCACGCTGGATCGCGCCGTCGCGCTCGCGCGCGTCAGCGGCCCGGCGGCGTGGGAGCGCCTGCGGCGCGAGGCGCGGCTGACCGCCCGGCTGGGCGGGCACCGCCACATCGTCACGGTCCACGACGTCTTCGAGGACGCCGGCACGCCGTGCCTGGTGGCGCGCTACATGACCGGCGGGTCGCTCGCCGACCGGCTCGCGCGCACGCCCGGCGGCCGGCTGGAGCCGGCCGAGGCGATCCGCGCGGGGCGCGAGATCGCCGACGCGCTCGCCCACGCGCACGAGCACGGCGTCGTGCACCGCGACGTCAAGCCCGACAACGTCTGGGTCGACGCCGACGGCGAGGCCGCGCTCGGCGACTTCGGGATCGCGCTCGCCGAGGGCGAGTCGGCCGCGTCCGGGACGCCGCTGTACGCGCCGCCGGAGCAGGCCGCCGGCGGCCGCGCGACGCCGCGCAGCGACCTCTACGCGCTCGGCGCGACGCTGTACGAGCTGCTCAGCGGCCGCCCGCCGTCCGGCGAGCGCGGCCCGCTCGCGGTGCCCGAGCCGCTCGAGCGGCTGATCGTGCAGCTGCTCTCCCCCGACCCCGACGACCGGCCGGCCACCGCCGCCGAGGTGCGCACGGCGCTCGACGCGCTGCTCGCGCCCGCTCCGAGCGCGCCCGTGGCGCAGGCCGGGCTCGTCGGCCGCACCGCGGAGCTCGATCGCCTGCGCGCCGCGCTCGCGGGCGCCTGGACGGGCGCGTCGAGCACGGTCGTCGTCGAGGGCGAGCCGGGGATCGGCAAGACGTCGCTGCTCGACGCGCTCGCCGCCGAGGCCGAGCGGCGCGGCGGCGCGGTGCTGTGGGGCCGCGGCGACCCCGAGAGCCGCGCCTACGCGCTCTGGCGCCCCGTCGTGCGCGGGCTTGTCGACGCCGTCGGGGGCGACCCGCCCGAGCCCGTCCGCCGGCTGACGGGCGAGGCGGCGGGCGAGGCCGGCGGCGAGGAGGAGCGGCTGCGCCTGTTCGACGCCGTCGCCGACCTGCTGGCCGCCGCGGCGGCCGAGCGCCCGCTGCTGGTCGTGCTCGACGACCTCCACTGGGCCGACGCGTCCTCGCTGCGCCTGCTCGCGCACGTCGCCGGCGCCGTGCGCGGCGCGCGGCTGCTGCTCGCGGGCGCCTACCGCGCCGCGGGACTGCCGGCCGGGCATCCGCTCGGGGGCGTGCTGGAGGAGATCGAGGGCGACCCGCGCGCCACGCGCGTCGAGCTCGCCGGCCTCAGCCCCGACGAGGTGCGCGCGCTCGTGCCCGACGACGTCTCGGTCGAGGCCGGCGCGCTGGAGGCGATCCACGAGCGCACGGCCGGCAACCCGTTCTACGTCGCGGAGCTGATGCGACTGCTGGCGGCCGAGGGGCGCCTCGGCGTCCCGGCCCGGGTGCGCGAGGTGGTCCGCCGGCGCGTCGAGAAGCTCGGTCCCGAGGTCGGCCAGGTGCTCGAGGCCGGCGCCGTCGCGGGGCGCTTCACGATCGCCGACCTCGTGCGCGCGGCCGGCCTGCCGCGCCCGGTCGTGGTCGACGCGCTCGACCGCGGGACCGCGGCCGGGCTCGTCGGCCCCGCCGACGCCGGCCACTTCACGTTCACGCACGCGATCGTGCGCGACGCGATCCAGGAGGCGCTGCCCGAGCGCCGCCGCAGCGAGCTGCACGAGGCGGTGGCGCGGGCGCTGCTCGCCCGCCGCGACTCGGGCGCCGACGTCTCGGCCGCGAGGCTCTCGCACCACGCGCTCGCCGCCGCGCGCGGCGGCGGCGACCCGCAGCCGGCCTGGCAGGCGGCGCTCGACGCCGCGAGCGAGGCGGCCGCCTCGCTCGGCCACGCCGAGGCGGCGTCGCACTACGCGGAGGCGCTCGAGGCGCTCGCGCTCGGCGCCGAGGCGCCGGCGGACGCGCGCCGCGACGCGCAGCTCGCGCTCGCCGACGCCACGTTCGCGTCCGGCGAGATCGAGGACGCGCGCCGCCGCTACGCGCAGGCCGCCGACGCCGCGCGACGCGACGACGACGCCGCCGCGCTCGCGCGCGCCGCGCTCGGCTTCACGCAGGTGCGCCCGTACGGCGACGTCGACGCCGAGGGCGTCGCGCTGCTGGAGGCGGCGCTCGAGCGCCTGCCCGCGCACGACAACCCGCTGCGCGCGCAGGTGCTGGGGCTGCTGGCGGTGGTCGAGCCCGACCAGGACCGGCGCGAGGCGCTGATCGACGAGGCGCTCGCGATCGCGCGCCGGCTCGAGGACGAGTCGACGCTCGGCTGGCTGTACCCGGCGGCCGTCGTCGTCAACTGGCGGCGCTCGGAGCTGCGCGCGGCGGCGGCGACCGAGGTGATCGGGGTGGCCACCCGCCACGCCGACCACGGCGCGCTCGTGTGGGCCTACGTGCACCGGATCCGCGACGCGCTGCAGACCGGAGACGTCGGCGCCGCCGACGCCGAGCTCGACCGCGCCCGCCCGGTCGCCCACGCGACGCGGCGCAGCGTGCACCGCTGGTTCCTGATGGTCGTGGAGGCGAGCCGCCTGGCGTTCGCGGGCCGGCTCGAGGAGGCCGACCGGATGACCGAGGAGGCGCTCGCGCTCAACCGCCGCCACGGCGACGACTGCCTGCAGGAGCACACCGTCCAGCGGCTCGTGCTCGCCCGCCTGCGCTGGCGCCCGCACGAGGCCGACGCCGCCCAGCTGCGCGGGTTCGCGGCCCGCTACCCGCACCTGCCCGCGTGGGAGGCGATGGTCGCGGCGCTGGAGTGGGACCTCGGCCATCCCGACGCCGCCCGCCGCAGCCTCGCGGTCGTCTCGCTCGACGCGGTCGAGCGCTCGCCGGACTTCCTCGCCGCCGCCGCGTGCCTCGGCGAGGCGGCCGCGGGCGTCGGCGAGAGCGTCGAGCGGCTCTACGCGCTGCTGGCGCCGCACGCCGACGCGAACCCGGTGCTGGAGAACACGTGGGCGGCGTGGGGGCCCGTCGCGCGCGTGCTCGGGCTGCTCGCCGCGGCCGACGACCGGCCGGACGCCGCCGCCGCGCACTTCGAGCACGCCGTCCGGCTGTCAGGCGAGTGGGGGGCGCCGGCCTGGACGCTGCGCGCGATCGGCGACTGGCTCGCGACCGGCGTGCCGGTCGCCGACCGGGCCGCGCTCGTCGCGCAGGGGCTCGCGCTCGCGCGCGAGCTCGGCCTGCCGTGGGTGGCCGCGCGGATCGCCGACGAGGCTCAGACCGTGACGCCGTAGCTCTCGATCACCGTCGCGGCGGTGTACGCGAGGCTCATGCGCGCGTAGCCGCCGTCGCCCCAGCCCGCGCCCCAGCTGGAGCGCAGCAGGAAGTGGTCGGGGCCGTAGCCGAACAGCGCGGCGCAGTGGCTGCCGACGACGGACGCCGCGTCGAAGCCGTCGAGCGGGTCGGTCGGCGCCTGGATGCTGCGGTCGATCTGGATCAGCACGGCGATCGGGCCGTGCTCGAACAGCCAGCGGCGCCAGCGGCTGAAGAACACCGAGCGGTCGGCGACGGCGTCGTCGCCGAGGTTGAAGTAGGCCTTGATCTTGTGCGCGCCCGCGTAGTAGGCGTCCGGCGGGCCGTGGGCGAGCCCGTGGTGCCACGGCAGCGCCTGCTCACGCACCGCGCCGAACCTGCGCACCACGTCGAGCCCGGCCTTCAGGCTCGTGCCGTCCTCCTCCAGGAACGTCGACGGGTAGTCGGTGCGCTTGTCGGTCTCCTTCGCCGCCATCCACACGTGGCGGGGCGAGAGCTTCGCGTCCGGCGCCAGGCGGCCCGCCTTGACGAGGTGCCAGCGCATCACCGAGTCGGCGATCGTCCAGCCCACGCACGATGCCGTGTGGCCCTGGTCGGCGACCGTGTGCCACGGCTCGCGCAGATCGACCGACTCGGGCAGGGGCGCCTGCCCGAGGCCGGCTCGCGCCGGGTCGTAGTCGTCCCGCGGCTTTCGCGAGCGGAGGGCGACCGGCAGGCCCGGGGGCTCTAGCTCCCGATCCACGATCCGGCGTCGCGGTGGAGGTCGCGCGCCTTCACGGCGACCGGCTCGGCATGCGTCTCGCCGGGCTGGAGCTCGTGCACCAGCTCGTAGTTGGCGACCGCCGACGTGAGCAGCAGGGCGTAGGACTTGTCGCGGTGCTCCTTGGCGTCGGCGAACTTCTTGTCGAGCTCCGTGTGGCGCTCGTCCGCGCTCAGCTTGCCGTACCCCGGCCAGGGCTCGCTTGCGCTCCTGCTTGAGGTTTCTTCAGCCATCCCGCGACTCTATCTCGCACCCGGGTTAGAGTGACGATCGCAGTGAGCGAGTGGCCTGACCGACACGCATCGTCCCCGACCGAGCTGCAGGCGCGGCTCGCGGCGGAGCGCGCGGCTGCGCCGTTCATCGAGTTCCGCGACGGCGACGGCGTGCAGCAGCTGATCGTGATGTCGGACGCGGGGCTCACGATCGGCCGCACGCCGGCCTCCGGGCTGGCGCTGACGTGGGACGCGCAGGTGTCGCGCAGCCACGCGACGCTGGAGGCGATCGACGGCGTCTGGACCGTGCTCGACGACGGGCGCTCGACCAACGGGACGTTCGTCAACGAGGAGCGCGTCCAGGGCCGGCGCGCGCTGCACCACCTCGACGTGATCCGCGCCGGCGCGACGCGACTGCGCTTCCACGATCCGTCGGCCGACTCCGAGCTGAAGCTGACCGAGGTCTCCTCCGAGGCCGTCGCGCCGCCGCTCACGGCGGCACAGCGGCGCGTGCTGATCGCGCTCTGCCGCTACTCCGAGGGGCCGGCCACCAACGAGGAGATCGCGCAGGAGCTGACGGTCAGCATCGACACCGTCAAGTCGCACATGCGCGCGCTCTTCGACGCGTTCCAGCTCGGCGCCGCGCCGCCGTATCGCAAGCGCTTCGAGCTCGTTCGGATGGCGGTCGACGCCGGGCTCGTGCCGCCGCCAGAGCGGCGGTAATCACTCTTACCTTTTCGCTTCCGCAGCGCTATCTTCCGCTTTCACAAGCGAACTGCGAGGAGAGCGCAAATGCTTCGTGTGGGGATCGTGGCGGCTGGACTGCTGCTGTCGGCGGCGCCCGCCGCGCACGCGTCGTCGGATCTGGCGATCAACCGTGCGCTCGGCGCCGACGTCAAGCCCGCCGTGGCGGCGGCGCTGACCGACGGCGACGCGTCGACCACCTACTGCCCGGACGGCCCGGTGGTCGTCGACCTCGGGCGCCCGCTGTCGCTCAGCGGCATCGGCGTGACGGCCAAGGACGCCGGCCGGGTGACCGTCGAGCTGTCTCAGAACGGGCGCGACTGGGCGCGGCGCTCGATCGACGCGCCCGCCGGCGCGCCGGCCTACGCGCGCTTCGACGGCAGCGCACGCTACGCGCGGCTCACGGCCGCCGGCTGCATCGGCGAGCTGCGCGCGTTCGGCGCGTCGCCGGGCGGCTGGGCGCTCGGCGGGGACCTCTCGTTCACGCTGCTCGAGGAGGAGGCGGGCACGGTCTTCACCGACCGCGGCCGCGCGAAGCCGGTCGAGCGGATCTTCACCGACCACGGCGCCAACTACGCGCGCCTGCGGCTGTGGATCAACCCGCCGGCGGGCTACCCGGACCTGCTGACCGACCTGGAGATGGCGCGCCGCTTCAAGGCCGCCGGGATGAAGCTCTACCTCGACTTCCACTACTCGGACTTCTGGGCCGACCCGCAGCACCAGGTCACGCCGTCCGCTTGGGCGGGCCAGGACCTGCCGACGATGGCGCGCACGCTGCAGAACTACACGCGCCGCGTCATGCAGGCGTTCGCCGCTCAGGGGACGCCGGTCGACCTCGTCTCGATCGGCAACGAGATCCGCAACGGCATCGTGTGGCCCACGGGGCAGCTCACCACCTGGTCCGACGCGGAGTGGAACGCGCTCGGGACGCTGCTGAAGGCCGGCGTCGCGGGCGCCCAGGCCGGCAATCCGCGCGGGCACCGGCTGCGCGTGATGCTGCACTACGACCAGGGCGGCGACAACGGCGGCTCGCGCGCCTTCTTCGACCACATCAAGGCCCAGGGCGTGCCGTACGACGTGATCGGCCTGTCGTACTACTCGTTCTGGCACGGCCACCTGCGCGACCTGCGGGCGAACGTCGACGACCTCGCGACGCGCTACGGCAAGGACATCATGGTCGCCGAGATCCAGTACGCCTGGACGCTGGGCTACGGCGACTCGGAGAACAACTTCGTCTGGCAGGAGTCGCAGCTCGAGCCGGGCTATCCCGCGTCGCCGGCCGGCCAGCTGTCCTTCGTCAACGACGTGCTCTCGATCCTCGCGGCGGTGCCCGGCGGGCACGGCGACGGGCTCTTCTACTGGGAGCCGGAATGGGTTCCGGGCGTCGGCTGGCAGCCCGGCGCGGGCACGCCGAACGACAACCTGACGCTGTTCGACTTCCACGGCGCGGCGCTGCCGTCGATCGGCATCTTCGAGAGTCCCGTGTCACGTCGCCTACATTCAGAGGAGTGAACGCAGGCCGGCCGCTGGTCCTGTTCGTCGAAGACGAGCCCTCAATCTCTGAGCCGTTCTCGGCCGCGCTGACGCGCGAGGGGTTCGAGCCCCTCGTCGCGGAGACGCTGGCCGAGGCCCGCTCGGCGTTCGCCGAGCGGGCGCCGGCGCTCGTGCTGCTCGACCTCGGGCTGCCCGACGGCGACGGGCGCGACCTGTGCCGCGAGCTGCGCGCGGTCTCCGACGTCCCGATCATCGTCCTGACGGCGCGCGGGACCGAGCTCGAGCGCGTGCTGGGCCTCGAGCTGGGCGCCGACGACTACGTGGTCAAGCCGTTCAGCGGCGCCGAGGTGATCGCGCGCATGCGGGCCGTGCTGCGGCGGGCGGGGCCGCCGGCGGCGGCGGCCTCGGCCGTGGTCGAGATCGGGCCGCTGCGCGTGGACGGCGCCTCGCGGCGGGTCTGGCTGGACGAGCAGGAGCTGCAGCTCTCGCGCAAGGAGTTCGACCTGCTCACGGAGCTCGTCGCACACGCCGGCGAGGTCGTTACGCGCGAGGACCTGATGGCGCGCGTGTGGGACGAGAACTGGTTCGGCTCGACCAAGACGCTCGACGTGCACGTGCGCTGGCTGCGCGGCAAGCTCGGCGACGATCCGGCCGAGCCGCGCTTCCTGCACACCGTGCGCGGCGTCGGGTTCCGCTTCACGGGGGCGGACGAGTGGGCAGCCTGACGCTCCGCGCGCGCCTGCTGCTGGCGCTCGCGTACGTGCTGGTGCTGGCGATCGGGGCGCTGCTGGTGCCGCTGGTGCGGTCCGTGCGCGACCGCGTGGCGGCGGAGGTCAAGACACAGGCGCTGACGCAGGCCGACGCGGCCGCGGCCGTCGCGGCGTCGAGCACCGCGGACCTCGCGGCGCTCGCCGCCGACTCGGCGCGCACTGCGCGCGGGCGCGTCGTGATCGTCGGGCCGGACGGCCGCGTGCGGGCCGACAGCTCGCCGGGGACCGTCGGCGCCGACTACTCGAGCCGGCCGGAGATCGCCGGCGCGCTGCGCGGGAGGGTCGTCCAGGAGGAGCGCCAGAGCGACACGCTCGACCAGCGGATCCTCGCGACCGCCGTGCCGATCCGCCGCGGCACGCGGTTCGCGGGCGCCGTTCGCGTCACCCAGAGCGTCGCCGCCGTGCACCGGGCGCTCAACGCCGCCACCGCCGGGCTCGTGCTGATCGGAGCCGTGGTGCTCGCGCTCGGTCTGGCCGCGGGCGCGCTGCTGGCGGCGAGCGTCGTGCGGCCGCTGAGGCGGCTCGCGGGTGCGGCGCGCCGGGCCGGCGACGGCGACCTCGGTGTGCGCGTGCCGGAGGAGGGCAGCCGCGAGCAGCGCGAGCTGGGGCGCGCGTTCAACGAGATGACGGCGCGCGTGCAGCGGATGGTGGACGCCCAGCAGGCGTTCGTCGCCGACGCGTCGCACCAGCTCCGCACGCCCCTGACCGGGCTCCGGCTGCGGCTGGAGGAGGCGGCCGCGGCGGCCGGCGAGGGGCCGGCACGCGTCCAGGTCGACGGCGCGCTCGGCGAGGTCGACCGGCTCTCGAACATGGTCACGGAGCTGCTCGTCCTGAGCGAGGCGGGCGCCGCGCGCGCTCCCGACGCGGCCGTCGACCCGCTGCGGGCGTGCCGCCGGGCCGCGACGCGCTGGGGCGGGCACGACGTCAGCGTGGTCGTCCAGGGCGGCGATGGCGCCGCGCTGCGCTGCGCGGCGGCGGACCTCGACCGGATCCTCGACGTCCTGATCGAGAACGCGATCGCCTACGGGCCGCCCGGCCAGCGGGTCGTCCTCGGCGTCGACACGGGCCGCGTGTGGGTCGCCGACGAGGGTCCGGGGCTGGCCGCGGGCGAGGAGGCCGCCGTGTTCAACCGCTTCCACCGCGGCTCGGCCGGCCGCAAGGTGCGGGGCGGAACCGGCCTCGGCCTCGCGATCGCGCGCGAGCTGGCCGCGCGCTGGGACGGCACGGTCACGCTCTCCAACCGCGACGCCGGCGGCGCGTTCGCGATCGTCACGCTCCCGCTCGCCGCCGGGACGGCCGCGGACTCGGTGCTGGAGGGCAGCACCTCATGACCGGCTGGCGGCGAACCGCGGCGTGGATCGGCGGCGCGCTTGCCGGTCTCGCGGTGGCGGCCGCGCTGACCACGCTCGCGGCGACGCTGTCCGACCAGCGTGTCGGCCTGTCGTCGGAGCCGCTGACCGCCGGCGAGCAGCTTGTCCCGTCGGCGACTCCCACGCCGGCGCGGACCGCCAAGCCCCGGCCCACCCGCGCGCCGTCGCGCACCCCGCGCCCGCGGGCGACCCGTACGCCGGCGCCCACCTCGGCGCCCACGTCGGTCCCCACGTCGGCGCCGACGGCGGCCCCGACCGCCGACGACCGCGGCGGCGACGACGGCGGGAGCGGGAGGGGGCGCGGCCGCGGCGGCGGCGGCGACGACTGAGCGCGGGCCGCCTTCGCGGCGCAGGTTTTGCCAAGCCTTTCCCTGCGCCATCCCGGGTCTTGGCCACGCGCTCGCCACGCTGGCCAGGTGACCATCAGGACCCCCACCGCCGCCGCCATCGGCATCGTCTCGGCGCTGACCGGCGTTGCGGCCGCGGCTGTCGCGCTGCCTGCGCCGCAGCCTGCCCTTCCCGCCGCCGCCGTGGCCGCCGCCACCCCGGCGACGGAGGTGCGCACGCGCACCATCCACCGCACGATCCACGTCGTCCGCCACGAGCGCTCCCACCGGCGTGTGAAGCACTCGGCGACGCCCGCGCCCGCGGCCGTCGTCAGCGCCCCGGCCGCCGCGCCCGCTCCCGCCCCGGCGCCACGCGCCGCGGTCCCGGTCCGCCAGTCGCGGCCGCTCGTGTCGCGCACCAGCGGCGGCGGCCACGGCCGCGGCGGCGACGACGGCGGCGAGCGCGAGCACGAGCACGAGGGCGGCGATGACTGAGCACGCGGCGCGCCGGCGGATGCCCCGCCCCGGGCCGTTGCCCGTCGTCGCCGGCGCGCTGGCGCTGTTCCTCGTCGTGTTCAGCCTGCTCGCCTTCCAGATGCGGGCGCGCGAGGCGTCGAGGCTGCGCGCCGCGGTCCCGGCGGCGACCGCGCAGACGCGCCGGATCCTCGAGCGCCGCGTGATCGTGACCAAGGTGATCGTGCGCGTCCGGCGCGACGAGGCCGACGACGCGCCCGCGGCACCGGTCGCCGTGACGCGCGTGAGCGCGCCGGCTCCGGTCCAGGCGGCTCCCGCTCCGGCCCCGGCCCCGGCACCCGCCCCGGCTCCCGCACCACTGACCACGCGCACCTCATGAGCGAGCACGACGTCGCCTTCGACTCGATGGGCTCCGAGGCCCGGCTGATCGTCGACACGGTCGAGACGGCCGAATGGGCGCGCGACTTCCTCGAGCGCTACGAGGCCGTGCTCAGCCGCTTCCGCCCGGACAGCGAGCTGTGCCGCCTCAACGCCGACCCGGCCGCGGAGCGGTCCGCCACGCCGCTGATGCGGATCGCGGTGCGCGCCGGGCTGTGGGCGGCGGAGCGCACCAGGGGGCTCGTCGATCCGACCCTGCTCGGCGCCCTCGAGGACGCCGGCTACGACGGCGACCGCCGCGCTCCCGAGCTCTCGCTCGCGGAGGCGCTCGCGCTGGCCCCGGAACGCGCGCCCGCCGCGGCGCACCCCGAGGCGCGCTGGCGCGAGATCGCGGTCGACGAGCGGCGCGGCACGATCCGCCGCCCGCCGGGCCTGCGCTTCGACACCGGCGGGAGCGGCAAGGGCCTCGCGGCCGACCTGCTCGCCGACGCGCTCTCCGGCCTGCCGCGCTGGGCCGTCGACTGCGGCGGCGACCTGCGCGTCGGCGCCCCGGCCGCCGAGCCGTTCGCCGTCGAGGTGCGCCACCCGCTCGGCGGCGAGGTCGTGCGCGAGCTGCGCCTGACGCACGGGGCCGTGGCCACCTCCGGCCTCGACGTGCGGCTGTGGCGACGGCGCGACGGCCGGCCCGCCCACCACCTGCTGGACCCCGCCACCGGGGCGCCGGCCTGGACCGGCCTGGCCGGCGTCACCGCGCTGGCGCCGACCGCCCTCGAGGCCGAGGCGCTCGCCAAGGCGGCGCTGCTCAGCGGACCGGCGGGCGCCGGGCGCTGGCTGCGCGAGCACGGCGGGCTGGCGATCCGCGACGACGGCGAGGTCGAGCCGTTCGGCCCGCTCCGCCCGCGCCCGGTCGTGCGGGTGCCGATGCCCGGGATGCGTGTCGCATGACCGCTTCGCATGACGTCACGAGCAACCTGTGGTGGCTCTTGAGCCGGTCCGCGGGCGTGGTGGCGCTGGTGCTGGTCTCGGCGTCGGTGCTGATCGGGCTGACGCTCGCCGCCGGCCTCGGCGGCCCGCCGGCGCGGAGGCGCGTCCTCGTCGCGCTGCACGAGCAGGCGGCCGTCACCGGCCTCGCCGCGATCGGGCTGCACGGCGCGGCGCTGCTCGGCGACCCGTGGCTGAAGCCGAGCCTCGCGGGCATCACGGTGCCGTTCGTGCTCGGCTATCGCCCCGTCTTCACGGGGATGGGCATCATCGGCGGCTACCTCGCGGCGATCCTCGGGCTCTCGTTCTACGCCCGCCGCCGCATCGGCGCGCGGCGCTGGCGCAACCTGCACCGCGCCACGCCCGTCGTCTACGTGCTCGGGCTCGTCCACACGCTTGGCGCCGGAACCGACGCCGGCGCGCCATGGCTGCGCGCGCTGCTGCTCGCCACGGCGATCCCCGCCGCGGGCCTGCTCGTCGCGCGGCTCACGAAGCAACGGCGCCGCGCCCCGCGCGCGCAGGCGGCACGGGCATGACGCGCATCGTCATCGCCGGCGGCGGCCTCGCCGCGCAGCGCTGCGCCGAGACGCTGCGGGCGCTCGGCCACGACGGACCGCTGACCATGCTGGCCGCCGAGGACAGGGCGCCGTACGACCGCCCGCCGCTGTCGAAGGCGGTGCTCGCCGGCGAGCGGCCGCAGCTCGCGCTGCGACCGGACGGCTGGCACGCCGAGCATGGGGTCGAGCTGCTCACCGGCACGCCGGCGACCGGCCTCGATCCGGATCGCCGGCGCGTGCGCACGCCCGCGGGCGAGCTCGCCTACGACCGGCTGCTGATCGCCACCGGCGCGCGGCCGGTCACCCTCCCCGGCCTCGCGGACGCGCAGACGCTGCGCAGCCTCGACGACGCGGTCGCGCTCGCGCCGCGCCTGCGGCCGGGCGCGCACGTGGCCGTGCTCGGCGCCGGGCTGATCGGCCAGGAGATCGCCTCCGCCGCCGTGGCGCGCGGCGCGCGCGCCACGCTGATCGACGCCGCCGAGCGGCCGTTCGACGCGCTCATGGGCCCCCGGCACGGCGACTGGCTGCGGCGGCGGCATGAGCGCGCCGGCGTCCGGCTCCGCCTCGGCCGCCGCCTCGTCGCGACCCGCGGCGCGACGCTCGTCCTCGATGACGACGGCACCGTCGCCGCCGACCACGTGGTCGTCGCCGTCGGCGTCCGCCCCGACACGGAATGGACCGCCCTGTGGCCGTGCGGCGTGCCCGCCGCCGCGTCGCACGACGGCATCTACGCCGCCGGCGACTGCGTGGCGGGCGCCGCCGGCCACTGGGAGGCGGCCGCGCGCCAGGGCGCGGCCGCGGCCCGCGCGATGCTCGGCCTGCCGGCGCGCGCGGAGGGGCCGGCGCTCGTCTGGAGCGACCAGCACGGCGCCCGGATCCAGAAGCTCGGCGACCCGCGCGAGGCGGATCGCGCGCACGCCGACTCCGGCGAGGACGACTTCACGCTGACCTTCGAGCGCGCCGGCCGCCCGGTCGCGTTCGTGCTCGTCAACCGCCCGGGCGCCGTCGCGGCCGCCCGCCGCCGACTGCTGCACGCCATCACGACCAAGGAGGCCGCATGACCCTGCAACTCGAGATCGACGAACACGCCTGCCTCGCGCACGGCGACTGCGCCGTCGTCGCCCCCGGCGTGTTCGCCGTCGACGACGTCGCGCGGATCGTCGGCAGCGGGCCGGACGAGCTCCTGCGCCGCGCCGCCCGGGCCTGCCCCGCCGGCGCGATCGTCCTGCTCGACGCCGACACCGGCGAGGAGATCGATCCTTGAGCGGTTGATGTCAAGGCGGCGGCAGGCTAAGATCTCAGTCACCCCGACTGAGATTTAGGAAACCGCCCTTCATGCAAGCCGACCGCTTCACGATCAAGTCCCAGGAGGCGTTGCAGGCCGCCATCGCCATCGCGGCCGGCCGTCATCACACCGAGACGCAGCCCGAGCACCTGCTGCTCGCGCTGCTCGAGCAGCCCGAGAGCGTCGTCGGGCCCGTGCTGCGCAAGCTCGGGGTCCAGACCGACGCCCTCCGCCGCGAGCTCAACGAGGCGCTCGACGCCAAGCCCACGATCACCGCGGGCGCGAACGAGCCGAGCACGAGCCGCGAGCTGCTCGACGTCCTCCGCGCCGCCGAGCGCGAGGCCGGCAAGCTCGGAGACGAGTACATCTCGACCGAGCACATCCTGCTCGCGCTCACGGGCGCCCAGGCCGGCGAGGCCGCCGCGATCCTCAAGCGCAACGGCGCGACGCACAAGGACACGCTGGCCGCGATCGAGTCCGTGCGCGGCCCGCACCGCGTCACCGACCAGAGCCCCGAGGACAAGTACCAGGCGCTGCAGAAGTTCGGCAACGACCTGACCGCGGCCGCCGAGGACGGCAAGCTCGACCCGGTCATCGGCCGCGACGACGAGATCCGCCGCGTGATCCAGGTGCTGTCGCGGCGCACCAAGAACAACCCCGTCCTGATCGGCGAGCCCGGCGTCGGCAAGACCGCGATCGTCGAAGGCCTCGCCCAGCGCATCGTCTCCGGCGACGTCCCCGAGAGCCTGCGTGACCGCAAGGTCATCAGCCTCGACATCGGCGCCCTGCTGGCGGGCAGCAAGTACCGCGGCGAGTTCGAGGAGCGCCTGAAGGCGGTCCTGAAGGAGATCCAGGACGCCGAGGGCCAGGTCATCCTGTTCATGGACGAGCTGCACACGATCGTCGGCGCCGGCGCCGCCGAGGGCGCCGTCGACGCGTCCAACCTGCTCAAGCCGATGCTCGCCCGCGGCGAGCTGCGCGCCGTCGGCGCGACCACGCTCGACGAGTACAAGAAGCACGTCGAGAAGGACGCCGCGCTCGAGCGCCGGTTCCAGCCGATCCAGGTCGGCGAGCCGTCCGTCGAGGACACGATCGCGATCCTGCGCGGCCTGAAGGAGCGCTACGAGGCCCATCACGGCGTCACGATCACCGACGCCGCGCTGATCGCCGCCGCCACGCTCAGCCACCGCTACATCGCCGACCGCTTCCTGCCCGACAAGGCGATCGACCTCGTCGACGAGGCGGCCAGCCGCGTCAGCATCGAGCTCTCCAGCGTCCCGACCGAGATCGACGAGGTCGAGCGCCGGATCAAGCAGCTCGAGATCGAGCAGGTCGCCGTCGCCAAGGACGAGACCGCGGTCGCCCGCAAGGCCGACATCGAGCGCGAGCTCGCCGAGCTGCGCGAGCAGGCGTCCGGCATGCGCGCCCAGTGGGAGCGCGAGAAGGAGCAGGCCGAGGGCCACGGCAAGCTGCGCGAGCGGCTCGACGAGGCGCGCCGCGAGCTCGAGCGCGCCGAGCGCGAGCTCGACTACCAGCGCGCCGCCGAGCTGCGCCACGGCGAGATCCCGCAGCTCGAGCAGCGCCTGCAGGAGGCCGAGGAGCACGCCGGCGACGAGGCGATCGAGCCGCCGGTCTACCTGTCCGAGCGCGTCGACGCCGACGAGGTCGCCGAGGTCGTCGCCAAGTGGACCGGGATCCCCGTCAGCCGCATGCTGGAGGGCGAGGTCGAGAAGCTGATCCACATGGAGGAGCGGCTGCACCTGCGCGTGATCGGGCAGGAGGAGGCCGTCGAGGCCGTCTCGGACGCCCTGCGCCGCAGCCGCGCCGGCCTGAGCGACCCCGACCGCCCGATCGGCACGTTCCTGTTCCTCGGCCCGACGGGCGTCGGCAAGACCGAGCTCGCCCGCGCGCTGGCCGAGTTCATGTTCGACAGCCAGGACGCGATGGTGCGGATCGACATGTCGGAGTACATGGAGAAGCACTCCGTCGCGCGGCTCGTCGGCGCGCCTCCCGGCTACGTCGGCTACGAGGAGGGCGGCCAGCTCACCGAGGCCGTGCGCCGGCGCCCGTACAGCGTCATCCTGCTCGACGAGATCGAGAAGGCGCACAACGACGTCTTCAACGTGCTCCTGCAGGTGCTCGACGACGGCCGGCTGACCGACGGCCAGGGCCGCACGGTCGACTTCAAGAACAGCGTGCTGATCATGACCTCGAACATCCCGGGCGGCCGCGCCGGGGTGGAGGCCAACTTCAAGCCCGAGTTCATCAACCGGCTCGACGACATCGTCGAGTTCGCCCCGCTGTCACGCGAGCAGCTGCGTCAGATCGTCGACCTGCAGGTCACGCGCCTGATCGGCCGCGTCGCCGAGCGCAACGTGACGGTCGAGCTGACCGACGCCGCCCGCGACCTGCTGGGCGAGCTCGGCTACGACCCGGCGTACGGCGCCCGGCCGCTGAAGCGGATCATCTCCAAGCGGCTCGTGGACCCGCTCGCGCTGGGCCTGCTGAAGGGCGAGTTCGTGCCCGGCGATCACGTGACCGTGGACGTCGACGAGGGCGACCTGCGGTTCGAGCGGACCCGCGTCGCGGCCGCCGAGCCCGCCGTCGCCTAGCTTTCCGGCTGTGAGTCAAGATCGCGGTGGCCGCAGGGGCGGTCGCCGCGGTCGGTGATCGCGGTGTTTGCGGGGGATCGGGGTCGCGGTCGCGCTGTCGGGGTCGGCAGGCTGTTTAGGCGCCGTCGGGTGCGGCAGGCTTTCGTGTGCGCCGTGAGGGCCGGCGAGCGCGGGCGGGCGGCAAGCTAGGTTGCGCCGTCAGTGCGGCATAGCGGTAGCGCCGTCACCGCCCGCGGTCTCGCCTGGCGCGATCGTAACGCCGATCGTCGTAGGGCTGTTGGGAGTGCAGTAGTCGCCAGCAGAGCCGGCAGGCGTGTCGGGCGAGCGCGACTCGTGCTCTGATGCCGATCAGGCCGCGCTCGGCGAGCTCGCGGCGGCGGGCTTGGAAGGCGGGAGCGAACTGTTCCAGGCCCCAGGCGATGGCCATCAGCGCGTCGCGGTGCTCGGGCAGGCCGGTGCGGCTGATCACGACGCGTTTGCGGACGGTCGCGGATTGATAGCTGGCCGGGGCCAGTCCGGTCGCGGAGTACAGGTGCTCGGGGGTTGGGAAGCGCTCGATCGGCAAGCTGTGCGCGGCAAACGCGGCGGCCCGGACGATCTTGACTCCCGGCAGCGAGGTGAGGATCTGGCCCGCGCTGTCGGCGAGCAGCTGCTCGAGTTGGGCGTCGACGAGGGCGATGTCGGCGCGCAGCGTCCAGAAGCGGTCGACATCGCGAGCGAGCCGTTGGGCGCGCAGGGTGGCGTCGGCGGGCGGCGCGAGGCAGTCTTTCCAGCGCGCAGACCAGAAGGCCGCGATCGCGTCGGTCAGGCGTCCATCGGCGCGGGCTTTGAGCGATCGTGGGCTCGGCGGGCGTCCTTGGAAGTCGACCGCGCAGGCCAGCACCGCGCGTCCGGTCGGCGTGTCCAACAACAACGCGCGGCCGTGACCGGCAGGCGCTGAGAGGCCCGGCGCGAGGGCGTTGAGCTGATCGTGCAAACGCTGGCGCAACGGCGTCAGCGCGAGCACGAGCTGACGGCGATGCGCGACCGCGCCGAGCATCGCCTCTACCGGCGAGGCAGGCGCTCGCCGCCCGGCGCCCTGGCGCGCGAGCCAGACCAACGCCGCGCAATCACGGTCATCGGTCTTGAACCGACGCGCCCCGATCTGCGCCCGCGCAGCCTGGGTCTCAGACGGCGCGAAGAGCCGCAACGCGCCCGGCCAACGCCGCTCCAACTCCCCAGCAAACGCCCGATGCAGCGACCCCGTCGCCTCCACCGCAAACACGGGATCGCTGCCGCCGACCAAGCCGACGAGCCGCTCGATTCCAGCCCTGGAGTTCGCGACCGACACCGGCTCGCCCACCAAACCGCGCTCGCGATCAGCCAACCACACCCGATGCGAGACCTTGCCCGGATCGACCGCCACCACCAGACGATCGCCCTCGAGCTCTCTCAACAATCCCGGCACCAGACACCTCCACACCCAGAGGATCAAAGAGAAAAGGCCCACCCCAACCAGGAGCAGGCCTCAACTCAACTCGATGCCTCGAGATCTATCAGCGGTTCGGCTTACGTGAGACGTGCACCTGCAGCGTCGTGAACAGCGGCGTCTGCGGGTTGTACGCCTTGGCCTGGTCGAACTGGATCGTCCAGACGCCCACGGTCGGGTTGCGCATCGGGAACTGGCGCCGCTTGACCGAGAACTGACCGCAGTCGAAGCGCGGCTTGCCGATCTGCACCGTCGCGCGCGAGACGCCGTGCAGCACGTAGTGCGCGTAGATCGGCTTCAGCGGGTCGGTGAACCCGCGCCCGCGGAAGCGGACCTTGGCCGTCGTGGCCGACTTCGCGGGCGATTGGCTGACCGACAGCGCCGTGACCTTGGAGGCCGCGAGCACCGACGAGCGTTGGTTCGGATCGCTGTTGTGCTCGGTCAGCCGCAGCTGGAAG
Source organism: uncultured Solirubrobacteraceae bacterium (assembly GCA_963736505.1). Taxonomy (GTDB): domain Bacteria; phylum Actinomycetota; class Thermoleophilia; order Solirubrobacterales; family Solirubrobacteraceae; genus Solirubrobacter. The sequence goes on along the minus strand of CAVTOZ010000004.1, from coordinate 100,399 downwards.
ACGCGCTGGCCTGAAGCGATGTAGGGCGCCGGCACTGAGCCCGCGAGCACGCCGTGGACGTCCGCCATCGGCGCCGGGCTGCCGGCCGGCACCGGTTGCAGCACGTTGTCGACGAACACGTCGATCGGGGCGAACGGGATGAACTGGGACGCGTCGATCGACACCGGCTCGCGCAGATCCGGGGTCACCGAGACGTAGCAGGACTTCAGCGGGACGTCGATCTTGGCCTGGGGCTGGGTCTGGGCCGCCGCCGGCGCCGCGAACAAGGCGGCCGCGGCGACCCCGGCGAGGGTCATGCGAAGGAGCATCGTGGTGGAAGAACACCGCATCGGGGCCGGAGGTTCGGTAGAAGGGTGGTCGTACCCAGCGAGGAGGAAGCCGTGCCGACCTACATCATGCTCTCCACGCTCACGCCGGAGGGCATCCAGACCGTCAAGAACAACCCGTCCAGGATCCGCGAGGTCAATCGCGAGGTCGAGCAGCTCGGCGCGTCCGTGAAGGCGCAGTGGGCCACGCTCGGCCACTTCGACTTCGTGAACATCATCGAGGCGCCGGACGAGAAGACCATGGCCCGCATCTCGCTCGAGCTCGGCTCGCGCGGGACCGGGCACTACGAGACGCTGATGGCGATCCCGATCGACGACTTCATCGCCAGCTTGTGAAAGTGGCAAATCGCTTCGCGGATTTGCTGTCGAGAATCGCTTCGCGGATTCTCGCGGCCGAGGAGGGCTCATGCGGGTGCTAGTCGTCGGCGGCGGAGGCCGCGAGCACGCGATCGTGCGGGCCCTGCGGCGCTCGCCGCAGGCGCCCGAGGTGCTGTGCGCCCCCGGCAACGCCGGGATCGCGCGCGACGCCGCAGGGCTCGAAGGCGCCGACGACCCGGCGGCGATCAAGGCCGCCGGCGTCGACTTCGTCGTCGTCGGGCCCGAGGCGCCGCTCGTGGCCGGCTTCGCCGACGCGTGCGTCGCCGCGGGCCTGCAGGTGTTCGGGCCGAGCGCGGCGGCCGCCCGCCTGGAGGGCTCCAAGGCCCACGCCAAGGCGGTGATGGCGGCCGCCGGCGTGCCGACGGCCGCCTACTCTGTGGTCGAGGACGTCGACGCCGGCATGGCCGCGATCGACCGCTATCCGACCGTCATCAAGGCCGACGGCCTTGCCGCCGGCAAGGGCGTCGTGATCGCGCAGGACGAGGCGCAGGCGCGCGCGGCGCTGGAGGAGATGCTCGTCGCGCACCGCTTCGGCGAGGTGCCGGTCGTGATCGAGGAGTTCCTCGAGGGCCCCGAGGTCTCGCTGCTGGCCCTGTGCGACGGCGAGTCCGCGCTCCCGCTCGCGCCGGCGCGCGACTTCAAGCGCATCGGCGAGGGCGACACCGGCCCCAACACCGGCGGGATGGGCGCCTACTCGCCCGTCGAGGGCGCGGACGACGCGCTCGTCGAGGACGTGCGCGTACGCGTGCTGCAGCCGGTGGTTGAGGAGCTCAAGCGCCAGGGCACGCCGTTCCACGGCGTCCTCTACGCCGGCCTGATGCTGACCGCGGACGGCCCGAAGGTGCTCGAGTTCAACGTCCGCTTCGGCGACCCCGAGACGCAGGCCGTGCTGCCGCGGCTGCGCAGCGACCTGCTGGACCTGATGCTGCGCACGACCACGCCCGGCGGCCTCGCGGGCGCGACGCTGTCGTGGGACGCCCGAGCCGCGGTGACCGTCGTGCTCGCCTCGCGCGGCTACCCGCGGTCCTCCTCGTCCGGCGACGTGATCAAGTTCGGCGGCGTCCCGCGCGGCATCGAGGTCACGCACGCGGGCACGGCCGAGCGCGACGGCGCCATCGTCACGGCCGGCGGGCGCGTGCTCAACGTGACGGCGCTCGGGGAGGACGTCAGGACGGCGCGCGGGGCTGCGTATGCTGCCGCCGACGTGATCGACTTCGACGGCAAGACCCTCCGGAGGGACATCGCAGCATGAGTGACGCGCAAGTGGGCATCGTGATGGGCTCGCAGTCCGACCTGCCCGCGATGGAGAAGGCGGCGAAGGAGCTCGACGCCCGCAACATCACCCACGAGATGAACGTGATGTCCGCGCACCGCGACCCGGAGAAGGTCGCCGAGTACGCCAAGACGGCGCGCGACCGCGGGCTGAAGGTGATCATCGCCGGCGCCGGCCTGTCGGCCGCGCTGCCCGGCGTGGTCGCCGCCCACACCGACCTGCCGGTGATCGGCGTGCCGCTGACGTCGTCCACCTCGGTCGGCGGCGGGCTGGACGCGCTGCTCTCGATCGCGCAGATGCCGCCGGGCGTGCCGGTCGCGTGCGTGGGCGTCGACAACGCCCGCAACGCCGCCGTGCTGGCGGCGCGCATCCTCAGCGCCTGACGAGCGCCTCGACGCCGTCGAGGATGCGCTCGAGGCCGAACGCGAAGTCGGCGTCGCGCGTGTCCTGTTCGTCGTCGAACACGCCGGCGTCGACCAGCCGCTTGACGGCGGGCCAGCGGTCGTCGACGAACGCGTGCATGACGGTGACGTAGGCGACCAGCGGGTCGGTCGCGGGGTCGCCCGCGCCCGGCGCGAGCTCGATCTCCAGCCGCGCCTGCCAGAACACGTAGCCGTTGATCATCAGGATCAGCGACGCCTTCTCGTCCTCGGTCAGCGGCGTGTCCGCGAGCGGGACGAGGCCGCGCTCCATCAGCTCGACGCTCGACGGCGTCGCCGGCGGCGGGCTGATGCGGACGTACACGACCCACGGATGCGCGCGGACCATGCGCAGCAGGTCCCACGCCCAGCCGGCCAGGCCCTCGCGCCAGCCCGCGTAGGGCCGGGCCGCGGGCATCGTCATCACCCGGTTCATCATCAGCACCAGCAGCTCCTCCTTGGACCGCACGTGCCGGTACAGCGACATCGTCGTGAAGCCGAGCGACTTCGCCACGCGGGCCATCGAGACCGCCTCGAGCCCGTCGGCGTCGGCGAGCTCCAGCGCGGCCGTGACGACCTTGTCGACGCTCAGGCCGCCGCGGCTCGGCTTCGCGGGCCCCGGCGCCCACAGCCGGTCCAGGCCAGGGGGCAGTTCGGGTTGCATGCTCGAAGTGTACGTGGTACACATTGTGTATGGCATACACAATCGAGATCGACGAGCTGACGAAGTCGTTCGGCAAGGTGCCGGTCCTGACCGGGCTCGACCTCGCGGTCCAGGCGGGCTCGGTGTTCGCCCTGCTCGGCCCCAACGGGGCCGGCAAGACCACGACGGTCCGGATCCTCTCCACGCTTCTGCACGCCGACTCCGGCAGCGCCCGGGTCGCGGGCCACGACGTCGCGCGCGAGCCGATGGCGGTGCGCACGGCGCTCAGCCTCACCGGCCAGTACGCCGCCGTGGACGAGGTCCTGACCGCGCGCGAGAACCTGGTGCTGATGGCGCGCCTGCGCCACCTGCGCCGGCCGGCCGCGCGCCGGCGCGCGAGCGATCTGATCGAGCGCTTCGGCCTGCAGGAGGCCTGCGACCGCCGCGTCGGGACCTACTCCGGCGGCATGAAGCGGCGGCTGGACCTGGCGATGAGCCTCGTCTCCGAGCCGCAGGTCGTCGTCCTCGACGAGCCGACGACGGGCCTGGACCCGCGCAGCCGGCGCGACGTCTGGGACGCGGTGGCCGAGCTCGCCGCGTCCGGCGCGACCGTGCTGCTGACCACGCAGTACCTCGACGAGGCCGACGTCCTCGCCGACCGGATCGCCGTGATCGACCGCGGCCGCGTCGTCGCCGAGGGCAGCGCCGACGAGCTCAAGGCGCGCCTCGGCGACGAGACGGTCGAGCTGTTCTTCGCGGATCTGGAGAGCCTCGAGGCGGCCGGCGCGGAGGGGGTCGCCGATCCCGAGCGCCTATGCCTGCGCGTGCCGTCCGACGGCAGCGCCGACCGCGTCCGCCGCCTGCTGGACGAGGTCGCCGGCGTGCAGCGGATCGCGCTGCACCGCCCGAGCCTCGACGACGTGTTCCTCTCGCTCACCGAAAGGGTCTGAGATGTCCGACTCACTCGTCTTCGTCGGCCGCAGCGTGCGCCACAGCACCCGCAGCATCGACGCCGTGATGGTCGCCGTGCTGCTGCCGGTGCTGATCCTGCTGCTGTTCGTCTATGTCTTCGGCGGCGCGCTCGACGCCGGGGGGCGCTACGTCGACTACGTCGTCCCGGGGATCGTGCTGCTGTGCGCCGGCTACGGCTCGGCGACGACCTCGGTCAGCGTCAACGCGGACATGACGACAGGCGTGATCGACCGGTTCCGCTCGCTGCCGATCGCCGGCTCCGGCGTGCTCACGGGCCACGTCGTCGCGAGCGTGCTGCGCAACCTCGTCTCGACCGTGATCGTGATCGGCGTCGCGCTGCTGATCGGGTTCCGCCCGCACGCGAGCGCGCTCGACTGGCTCGGCGTGGCCGGGATCCTGCTCGCGTTCATGTTCGCGATCTCGTGGATCGCCGCCTGCTTCGGGCTGGTGGCCAAGAGCGCCGAGGGGGCCGGCGCGTTCTCGTTCGCGATCATGTTCCTGCCGTACGTGAGCAGCGCGTTCGTCCCGACGGACACGATGCCGGCCGCGCTGCACTGGATCGGCGACCGCCAGCCCGTCACGCCGATCGTGGAGACGCTGCGCGGGCTGCTGCTCGGCACGCCGATCGGCGACGACGCCGCGATCGCGCTCGCCTGGTGCGCAGGGCTCGCGGCGGTCGGGATCGTCAGCGCCGGCCTGCTGTTCCGCCGGGCAGCGTGACGGCGCCGAACCAGTAGCGCGTCAGCGTCTCGATCAGCGCGAACAGCTGGTCGACGTCGGCCGGCTTGGCGACGTGCGAGCTGGCGCCGAGCTCGTAGGAGCGCCGGACGTCGGCCTCCGCGTCGGACGAGCTGAGCACCACGACCGGCAGCCGCCGGACCGCGGGATCCTCGTCCTCGCGGACGGCGGCGAGCACCTCGTGGCCCGACAGGCGCGGGAGGTTGAGGTCGAGCAGCATCAGGTCGGGCGGGCCGCCCTCGTCGCGCAGGCGGGCGAGCGCGGCCTCGCCGTCGGCCGCCACCGACAACCGCGCGGACGGCAGCGCTTCGGTCAGCGCCATGCGCACGAGCTGCGCGTCGCCGGGGTTGTCCTCGACCAACAGGATGCGGGTCACGAACGAGCATTCTGGCGCGGCCTCTAGGATCGGGCGCCGAATGATCGCCCGCTACACCCGCCCCGAAATCGGTGCGCTATGGACCGACGAAGCGCGTTTCACGGCGATGCGCGACGTGGAGGTCGCGGCGGCCGAGGCGCTCGACGGACCGACGCCCGAGGATCTCGACGCCATCCGGGCCGCCACGTTCACCGTGGCCGCGATCGACGAGCGCGAGAAGATCACCGATCACGACACGGCGGCGTTCGTCGACGTGCTCGCCGCGTCGGCCGGGCCGGCCGGCCGCTGGATCCACTACGGCCTGACGTCGTCGGACGTCGTCGACACCGGGCTCGCGCTGCAGCTGCAGCGCGCCGGCGCCCTGCTCGTGCCCGAGGCGCGCCGGCTGGCGTGGGAGCTCGCCGAGCGCGCGCGCGAGCACGCCGGGACGCTGTGCGTCGGCCGCACGCACGGCGTGCACGCCGAGCCGACCTCGTTCGGGCTCAAGCTCGCCGGCTACGCGATCGAGGCCCACCGCAACGCCGACCGGCTCGAGCGCGCCTTCGCCCGGGCCGCCACGGCGGCGATCTCCGGCGCCGTCGGCACCTACGCCACGCTCGGCCCGGACTACGAGGAGCGCGTCCTCGCCCGCCTCGGCCTCAACGCCGAGACGATCTCCACGCAGGTCGTGCCGCGCGACCGCCACGCCGAGCTGCTGAGCGCGATCGCGCTCGCGGGCGCCGGGTTGGAGCGCTTCGCGACCGAGATCCGCCACCTCCAGCGCACCGAGGTGCGTGAGGTCGAGGAGCCGTTCCGCGCGGGCCAGAAGGGCTCCAGCGCCATGCCGCACAAGCGCAACCCCGTGATCTGCGAGCGGATCTGCGGGCTCGCGCGCGTGCTGCGCGGCAACGCGCAGGTCGCGCTGGAGAACGTCGCGCTGTGGCACGAGCGCGACATCTCGCACTCCTCGGCGGAGCGGATCGTGCTGCCGGACTCGACGATCCTGCTCGACCAGGTGCTCGCGCTCGCGCTGCGCGTCGTGCGCGGGATGACGGTGCACGCCGACCGGATGCTCGCCAACCTCGAGCTCACCTCGGGCGCGCTGTTCTCCCAGCGCGTGCTGCTGGCGCTGGTGGCGGGCGGGATGCAGCGCGACGACGCCTACCGGATCGTCCAGCGGCTCGCCCAGCAGGCCTGGGACACGCAGACGCCGCTGCGTACGCTGCTGGAGCAGGAGAACGTGTCGCTCGACCTCGACGAGGTGTTCGACTACGGCTACTACGTCCGCTTCGTGCCGCAGGCGCTGGAGCGGCTGGAGGTGATCCCATCCCCGTCCTGATCTTCGGCTCTCCCGAGCTGTCGGCCGACCTCTTCCACGCGGTCCCGGTGGGCATCACCGACCCGTTCCTGTACGTGGAGGACGGCGACCGCCGCGCGGCGACCGTCAGCGTGCTCGACGCCGACAAGGTGTCGGAGCTGGGCATCGAGGTGATCGATTCCTCGGTGCTCGGGATCGACGAGCTGATCGCGGGCGGGATCGACCGCGTCACGCTCGAGGCCGAGCTGTGCCTGCGCGCCTGCGAGCGGCTGGGGGTCGGCCACGCGACCGTGCCGCCCGAGTTCCCGCTCTTCGTCGCGGACCACCTGCGCGCCGCCGGCATCGAGCTGACCGTCGACGGCGACGCGTTCGCGCGCCGCCGGCGGGTCAAGACGCCGGCCCAGCTCGAGGGCATCCGGCGCGCCCAGAAGGCCGCCGACGCCGCCATGGGCGCGGCCGCGGCGCTGGTCCGCGAGCTCCGCGCGGGGCTGACGTGCGAGGAGGTCCGCGCCGCGATGCAGGCCGTCGCGGAGGCGCACGGCTGCGAGCTCGGCGACGACGTGATCGTTTCCCACGGCGCGCAGACGGCCGTCGGGCACGAGTCCGGCCACGGCCGGATCGCCGCCGGCGAGCCCGTCGTGATCGACATCTGGCCGCGCGACAAGCGCTCGCGCTGCTGGTCGGACATGACGCGCACGTTCGTGGCGGGCGGCGGCGAGCCGCCGGCCGAGCTCGAGGAGTACTGGCGGCTGACGAAGGACTCGCTCGCCCGCGTCTACGCCGATGTCCGGCCCGGCGCCAACGGCCGCACGCTGTTCGAGCGCTCGTGCGAGCCCTACATCGAGGCCGGCAAGCCGACGCACCTGACCAAGAAGCCGGGCGAGATCCTCGAGGACGGCTACTTCCACGGGCTCGGCCACGGGGTCGGGCTCGAGGTCCATGAGGGCCCGAACCTCGGCCGGCTCGGCGACGATCTGGTGGCCGGCGACGTGATCACGCTCGAGCCCGGCTGCTACCGGCGCGGCTTCGGCGGCTGCCGGCTGGAGGACATCGTGCTGGTCACCGCGGACGGCTACGAGACGCTGACCGATTTCCCGTACGACCTGTGAACTAACCTCTCGAAGGTGTCTGTGACGCTTCCGCTGCTGCACTCCGGCAAGGTCCGTGAGCTGTACGACCTGGGCGACGACCTGCTGCTCGTCGCCTCCGACCGGATCTCCACCTACGACGTCGTGCACCCGACGGCGATCCCGGACAAGGGCAAGGTCCTGACCGGGCTGTCCGTCCTCTGGTTCGGCCTCACGCGGGACATCGTCCCGAACCACTTCCTCTCGGCCACCGAGGGTGTGCCCGCCGAGTTCCGCGGCCGCGGGCTGCGGGTCAAGCGCCTGAAGATGCTGCCCGTCGAGTGCATCATCCGCGGCTACATCACGGGCTCCGGCTGGAAGGACTACCAGGCGACCGGCAAGGTCTCGGGCGTCGAGCTGCCGGCCGGGCTGCTCGAGTCCCAGCAGCTGCCGGAGCCGATCTACACGCCGTCGACGAAGGCCGAGGTCGGCCACGACGAGGCGATCGACTTCGCGGAGACGGTGCGCCTGCTCGGCTCCGAGGAGCTCGCCGCCCAGGTGCGCGACGCCTCGCTGGCGGTCTACGGCGCGGTGGCGGCGCACGCTCGGGCGCGCGGCGTGATCCTGGCCGACACGAAGTTCGAGTTCGGCCTCGACGAGAACGGGACGCTGACGCTCGGCGACGAGGTCTGCACGCCGGACTCCTCGCGCTTCTGGCCCGCCGACGGCTACGAGCCCGGCCACGGCCAGCCGTCGTTCGACAAGCAATACGTGCGCGACTGGGCGTCCGGGACGGGCTGGGACAAGAACCCGCCCGCGCCGGCGATCCCGGACGAGGTCGTCGCCCAGACGCGCGAGCGCTACGTGACGGCCTACGAGCGCCTGGCCGGCGAGCCCTTCGGCGCGTGGCTGGACCGAGTCGCGTGACGAATACCTCCGTGAGAGGCAACCAACGGCACTGTCACGGCCATGCGGAGCGGGCGGCGTGACCCGGGTCCGCGTGCTGATCCGGCCGAAGGCCGGCATCCTCGATCCGCAGGGCCAGGCCGTCGAGCGCGCGCTGCCGGCGCTCGGCTTCGAGGGCGTCGCGCACGTCCACGTCGGCCGGCTGATCGAGCTCGACGTGCCGGACGCCTCGCAGGTGCCGGAGATGTGCGAGAAGCTGCTCTCGAATCCCCTGATCGAGGACTACTCAATCGAGTGGCCGGATGCCACTCGTCCGAGTCAAAGCGCGGGGCTGGATGCCCCGCGGAGGTAACCCTGTGAGGTTCGGGGTCGTCCGCTTCCCCGGCTCGTGCGACGAGGTCGACGCGCTGCTCGCCGCGCGCCGTGTCGGCGAGGCCGAGCTGCTGTGGCACGCCGACCACGACCTCAAGGGCGTCGACGCCGTGATCGTCCCCGGCGGCTTCTCCTACGGCGACTACCTGCGGGCCGGCGCGATCGCGCGCTTCGCGCCGGTGATGGAGGAGGTCGAGCGCTTCGCGCGGACAGGCGGCCTCGTGCTCGGCATCTGCAACGGCTTCCAGGTCCTGTGCGAGCTCGGCCTGCTGCCCGGCGCGCTGTTGCCGAACACGAACCTGCGCTTCACCTGCCGCCAGCTCGCGCTCGAGGTCGTCAACTCGCACACGGCGTGGACGTCGGCGACCTCGGCCGGCGACGTGCTGTCGATCCCGGCCAAGCACATGACCGGCCGCTACTGGGCGCCCGATCCCGTGCTCGACGAGCTCGAGGCGTCCGGCCAGGTCGTGCTGCGCTACGCGCCCGGCTCGAACTTCAACGGCTCCGCGCGCGACATCGCCGGCGTGAGCAACCACGCCGGCAACGTCGTCGGGCTGATGCCGCACCCCGAGCACGCGGTCGAGCCGCTGACCGGCTCCGCGGACGGGCTGAAGCTGTTCCTCTCGGCCGCCCGCGTCCCGCTGCCTCGCCCCGGGGGGCTCGTCACCGGCTTCGCCTCGTGATGAAGCACCGCGAGCTCGGCCTCACCGACGCCGAGTACGACCTGATCGTCGGCAAGCTCGGCCGCGAGCCGAACGAGGTCGAGCTGGCCGTGTTCTCGCTGATGTGGAGCGAGCACTGCGGCTACAAGCACTCGCGCCGGCTGCTGAAGTCGCTGCCGACGGAGGGCCCGCGGCTGATCCTCGGCCCGGGCGAGAACGCCGGCGCGGTCTCGGTCGGCGACGGCCTCGCGTGCGCGTTCAAGGTCGAGTCGCACAACCACCCGAGCGCGGTCGAGCCGTTCCAGGGCGCGGCCACCGGCGTCGGCGGCATCCTGCGCGACATCTTCGCGATCGGCGCGCGCCCGATCGCGATCCTCGACTCGCTGCGCTTCGGCGAGCCGACCTCGGCCCGCTCGCGCTACCTGCTCGAGCAGGCCGTCGCGGGGATCGGCCACTACGGCAACAGCATCGGCATCGCCACCGTCGGCGGCGAGATCTACTTCGAGGGCCCGTACGAGACGAACTGCCTCGTGAACGCGATGTGCGTCGGGCTGATCGAGACCGAGCGGCTGATCAAGTCGGCCGCCGCCGGCGTCGGCAACGTCGTCGTGCTGTTCGGCGCGCGCACGGGCCGCGACGGCATCGGCGGCGCGTCGGTGCTGGCGTCGGCCGAGCTCGACGCGTCCGACGACAAGCGCCCGACCGTCCAGATCGGCGACCCGTTCGAGGAGAAGAAGCTGCTCGAGTGCTCGCTCGACCTGCTCCAGCACGAGCTGCTCGTCGCGCTGCAGGACCTGGGCGCCGCCGGACTGACGTCCTCGTCGGCCGAGATGGCGGCCAAGGGCGAGCTCGGCCTGGACCTCGACGTGCGCAAGGTCCCGCTGCGCGAAGAGGACATGGAGCCGTTCGAGATCATGGTCTCGGAGTCGCAGGAGCGGATGCTGTGCGTGGTCGAGCCCGCCAAGCTCGACGCCGTGCTGGAGCTGTGCGCGCGCTGGGAGGTCAACGCGACGGCGATCGGCGAGGTCACGGACACGCGCCGCCTGCGCGTGTTCGACGGCGAGACGCTGGTCGGCGACATGCCGGTCACGGCGCTCGTCGACGAGTGCCCGGCCTACGACCTCGAGCCCGCCGAGCCGGCCTCGCCGGTCTACCCGGTCCCGGAGGCGCTGATCGACGCCGGCGAGGCGCCCGAGGTGACGCTGCTGTCCCTGCTCTCGAGCGCGAACCTCGCCTCGCGGCGCTGGGCGTTCGAGCAGTACGACTCGGTCGTCGGCTCGCGCACCGTGCGGCGGCCGGAGTCGGCCGACGCCGCGGTGCTGCTGCTCCCCGACACGCCTTTGAACGGCGATGTGGCCGCGCTGTGGCCGTCCGGCCGCGGCGAAGGCCCGCGGCCGGCGATCGCGGTGGCGATCGACGGCAACGGCCGCCGCGTCGCCGCCGACCCGTACCGCGGCGCCGTCGAGGCCGTGCTCGAGTGCTCGGCCAACCTCGCCTGCGTCGGCGCCGAGCCGCTCGGCCTGACGAACTGCCTCAACTTCGGCAACCCCGAGAAGCCGCACATCGCGTGGCAGCTCACGCGCGCGGTCGCGGGCCTCGGCGACGCCTGCCGCGCGTTCGGCGTGCCCGTCGTCGGCGGCAACGTCTCGCTCTACAACGAAGGTGCCGAGGGCCCGATCTACCCGACGCCGGTCGTCGGCCTGGTCGGCGAGCTGCCCGACGCGCGGCGCGCGGGGAAGCTCGCCTTCTCCGGCTCCGGCGACGCGGTCGCGCTGATCGTGGCGGAGTCCTACGCGCCGTCGCTGGCCGCGTCGGAGCTGTCCAAGCTGCGCGGCGAGCCCGTCGCCGGCCCGCTCCCGCACGCCGACCTGGGCGAGCTGAAGGCGCTGCACGCCGCGATCCGCCAGGCCGTGCGCGCGGGCGTGCTGACGTCGGCGCACGACGTCGCCGAGGGCGGCGTGGCGGTCGCGCTGGCCGAATCCTGCATCGCGGGCGGCGTCGGGGCGCGCGTGCGCGGCCTGGAGTCCGAGGAGGACCTGTTCGGCGAAGGCCCGGGCGCGTTCCTGGTCTCCGGCCCGGCGGACGCGCTGCGCGCGTTCGGCTCGGCCGCCCGCGTGATCGGCGAGGTGGGCGGCGAGACGCTCGCGATCGAGGGCTTCGGGGAGCTCGGCCTAGTCGAGCTCGAACGCGCGCATTCCAACGGCCTCACCGCGCTGTTGCACTGATCGCACGCTCCTAGCGGGAACTTCGGCTCAGGATTCGCCGACCGCGGCCGATTGCCCGGGACGTCCCTATGTCGGCAACGATCGATCCGATCACTCCTGCATCGATGGTCGTTCAGTCGGCCTTCGGTGCCGACGCGCCCGCGGCCGGCGTGTCGCCGGCGGAGTTCGCGACGGTCTTCCGCCACTACTCCGCCGGGAACTCCGACCTGCCGCCGAAGGACGACGCGATCCGGCAGGCCCACCTGAACATGGGCCTGCGCGTGTTCGGCACCATCTTCATCGACGAGCAGGGCGGCCGCTCGTGGTGGGCCTACTAGCTCAGTAGGTCGGCAGCCATCGCCTCGAACACCTGCACGTACGTGTCGACCGACGCGTCGTCGTGCGTGACCGAGAGCGTCCACTCCTCCTCGCGCCCGGGCGTCATGAAGATGCCGCGGTTCATGTTGTAGAGCCACGCCAGCTCGGACAGATCCTTGTCCTGGTTGGCCTTGAACGTCTCGTAGTCGACGATCTTGGTCGTCGAGAACGTGACGCAGCCCTTGGAGCCGACGCCGACGGCGTAGCCGGGCAGGTTGTGCTTGCGGATCACGCCCTCGCAGCCGGCGAGGATGCGGTCGTTGAGGTGCGCGAGGTGCGCGTAGGCGTCCGGCGTGAGGACCTCGAGCAGGTTCGCGCGGATCGCCGCCATCCCGAGCGGGTTGCCGTTGTAGGTGCCCACCTGGTAGACGGAGCCGTCCTCGACGGAGGCCATGACCTCCTCGGTGCCGCCGATCGCGCCGGTCGGCATGCCGCCGCCGAGCGCCTTGGCGAGCGTGACGAGATCGGGCGTGACGCCCCACTTCTCCGTCGCGCCGCCGGCGGCGATCGTCAGACCGGTCTTGACCTCGTCGAAGATCAGCACGATGCCGTGGCGGCGCGTGATGTCGCGCACGGCCTCGAGATAGCCGGGCTCGGGGAGCACGACCCCGAGGTTCATCATCGCGGGCTCCATGATCACGCAGGCGGGCTTGCGGCCCTCCTCCGTGAGGCGCTCGATCCGGCGCTCCATCGCGCCCGCGTCGTTGAACGGCACGGGGATCGTGAGGTCCACGACGGCCTGCGGGATGCCGGCGCCGTACGGGAGCGAGGCGAGGTTCTCGTGATCGCCGATCTGGTCGTACTCGACGCCGATCGAGACCATCACGCCGTCGTGGTGGCCGTGATAGGAGCCGAAGATCTTGACGATCGTGTCGCGGCCGGTGTGCCCGCGCGCGATCCGGATCGCGTCCATCGTGGACTCCGAGCCGGAGTTCGTGTAGCGCCACTTCGCCAGGCCCCAGCGGCGGGCGAGCTCGTCGCCGACGACGATCGCGTCCTCGGTCGGCGCCGCGAAGTGCGTGCCCTTGGCGTAGCGCTCGGCGATCGCGGCGCCGATCGCCGGGTGGGCGTGGCCCTGGACCATCGAGCCGAAGCCGTTGTGGAAGTCGTACATCTCGTTGCCGTCGACGTCCCAGACCTTGGGGCCGGCGCCACGCTCGAGGTAGATCGGCCACGGGTCGCGCAGCTGGTAGGACGACGCTACGCCGCCGGCGAGGTGGACCTTCGCGCGCTCGTAGGTCTCCAGCGACTTGCGCGTCGCGTCGTTGAGGCGGGCTTCCTCGCGCGCGATCAGCTCGGAGATGCGCTGGCGGGGGATCTGGACGGGGGACTCGATGGCCATGACTATCCGGCTCCTGATAGGAGGGCCGCCTGGGCGTTCGGCCGGGCCCCGGCGGCGGTATGCCCAAGAGCCTAGACCCCGGCGGCGCTGCGCGATGTCGGAGGGACGGCGCGGCGGTGCGCCAGGGCGGCGATCCGCCGGATTCGGGCCGGGGGCGCTGCTAGCCTGACCGGGCCGGTCGGTCACACGGCGCAACGCCCGAGCTTCCTCTTGGATTCCCTCCTCGATTCCCGTGATGGACCGCGCGACGAGTGCGGTGTCTTCGGCATCGTCGCCCCCGGGCGCGAGGTGTCGAGACTGGCGTACTTCGCGCTCTACGCCCTCCAGCACCGCGGGCAGGAGTCGGCCGGCATCGCCACCTCGCAGGGCGGCCACATCATGGCCGTGCGCGACCAGGGCCTGGTGAACCAGGTCTTCGACGAGCAGAAGCTGCGCGCGCTGCAGGGCGACATGGCGGTCGGCCACGTGCGCTACTCGACCACCGGGGCGAGCTCGTGGGAGAACTCCCAGCCCGTCTACCGCGCCGATCGGCGCGAGGTCGCGCTCGCCCACAACGGCAACCTCGTCAACGTCGTCGAGCTGCACGCCGAGCTGCGCCGCCGCGGCGTCACCTTCCGCTCGACGTCGGACTCGGAGATCATCGCCGCGCTGCTCTCGACCCATGAGGCGGAGACGATCGAGGACGCGCTGGTCGACGTCATGGCCCGCGTCGAGGGCGCCTACTCGACGGTCGTCATGACCAAGGACCGGGTCGTCGCGTTCCGCGACCCGATGGGCATCCGCCCGCTCTCGCTCGGGATGCTGGGCGACGCGTACTGCGTCGCGTCGGAGACCTGCGCGTTCGACATCATCGGCGCCAAGTTCCTGCGCGACATCCAGCCCGGCGAGGTGGTCTCGCTGACCAAGCGCGGGCTGCAGACGCGCCAGGCGGTCGCCTCGCCGCGCAGCGCGCTGTGCGTGTTCGAGCACATCTACTTCGCCCGCCCGGACTCGCGCCTCGGCGGCCAGCCGCTGCAGGTCGCGCGCGGCCGCATGGGCGAGATCCTGGCCAAGGAGGCGCCCGTGGTCGCCGACCTGGTGATCCCGGTGCCGGACTCCGGCAACCCCGCCGCGCGCGGCTACGCGCGCGTGTCCGGGCTGCCGCAGGACGACGGGCTGATCAAGAACCGCTACGTCGCGCGCACGTTCATCCAGCCGGGCCAGGAGCTGCGCAAGCACGGCCTGAGGCTGAAGTTCAACCCGCTGCGCGAGGTCGTGGAGGGCAAGCGCCTCGTCGTCGTCGACGACTCGATCGTGCGCGGCAACACGACCCGCCAGATCGTGCAGATGCTGCGCGACGCCGGCGCGAGCGAAGTCCACATGCGCATCTCCGCGCCGCCGATCCGGCACCCGTGCCACTACGGGATCGACATGTCGACGCGCGAGGAGATGATCGCCCACGGGCGCACGGAGGCCGAGGTGGCCGCCGAGCTGGGCGCCGACTCCCTGGCTTACCTCTCGCTCCGTGGCGTCTACGAGGCGATCCAGGGCACGTCGGAGACGCACTGCGACGCCTGTTTCTCGGGCTCCTACCCGCTTGTGGGCACCGCGTCCAAGGACGCGTTCGAGCATGCGCTGCCCGTAGTCGGCTGATGTTCTAGTCAAGCGGGGGCGCGCCTCGCCGATGGCAAGGACGTGGCCCTAACCAGAACTCTCACCTTCGCGGCCGCGACGGCGCTGACGGTCAGCGCCTGCGGCGCAGCGAAGCCCGACACCCGCACCGACGCGGGCGGCGGTCCCACCAAGCGCGGCGGGACGATCACCGTGCCGTGGTCCAGCGACGTCGATTCGATCGACCCCGGACAGACCTACTACGCCGGCGGCTACATGGTCGCCAACGTCACGCAGCGCACGCCGATGGCGTACGCGCCCGGCGTCAAGGACGCCCGCCCGGACCTCGCGACCGCGGCGCCGACCGTGTCGGCCGACGGACGCACCGTGACCCTCAAGCTGCGCTCCGGCGTGCGCTTCTCGCCGCCCGTGAGCCGCGAGGTCACCTCCGCCGACGTCAAGTACGCGATCGAGCGCGGCTTCTTCAAGACCGTCAACAACCCGTACGCGGGCGCCTACTTCGCCGACCTGATCGGCGCGAAGCCCGCCGCCGCGGCCGGCACGCGCATCTCCGGCATCACCACGCCGGACGCGCACACCGTCGTCTTCAAGCTGCGCTCGGCGACCGGCGGCACGCTCGCCGCGGCGCTCGTGCTCCCGCTCGCGGCCCCGGTGCCGCGCGACTACGCCCTGGCGTTCGACCGCCGGCGCGAGTCCTCCTACGGCTTCCACCAGGTCGCCACCGGCCCGTACATGATCCCGGCCGACAAGTCCGGCAAGCTCACCGGCTACCAGCCCGGCAAGGGCATCACGCTCGTGCGCAACCCGAACTGGAACGGCGCGACCGACTTCCGCCCCGCCTACGTCGACAAGATCGACATGCCGCAGGGCAACAACGACTCCACCGTGGCCTCGCGCCGGGTGCTGCAGGGCTCCGACATGCTCACGGGCGACTTCCTGCTCCCGCCGGCCGTGCTCAAGGACGCGCTCGAGCACAAGCCCGGGCAGGTCCAGCTGGTCGACTCCGGCGGCGGCCGCTGGGCGGCGCTGAACACGACCGCGAAGCCGTTCGACGACGTCAACGTGCGCCGCGCCGTGCTCGCCGGCTTCGATCGCCAGGCGGCGCTGCTCGCCCTCGGCGGCAAGCGCGTCGGCACCGTGGCGAACCACTTCCTGCCGCCGGGCACGCCCGGCTTCGAGGACGCCGGCGGCGTGAAGGGCACGGGCGCCGACTTCCTCTCGAACCCGGACGGGAACGCGGGCCTCGCCTCGACGTACCTCAAGCGGGCGGGCTTCGCGTCCGGCAAGTACCAGGGCGCGCCGATCCTGATGGTCGGCCCGATCGACGGCAACGGCCGCCAGATCTCCGAGATCGCCAAGGAGAACCTCGAGACGCTCGGGTTCGACGTCAAGCTGCGCCTGCTCTCCCAGCAGGTCGTGCAGACGAGGTTCTGCGGCGTGCCGTCGGCCCAGGTGGCCGTGTGCCCGAACGTCGGCTGGACGCGCGACTTCGCGGACGGCCAGACCTTCCTGGACCCGACGTTCAACGGCCAGCACATCTCCCCGCAGGGCAACGCGAACGTCTCGCAGCTCGACGATCCGAAGGTCAACGCGGCGATCGACGCGGCGAAGGCGCTGATCGACCCGAAGAAGCGCGCCGTGGCGTGGGGCAACGTGGACCGTCAGATCACGGCCGACGCCCCGGCGGTGCCGCTGGTCTGGGATCGCGTGTCGATGGCGCACTCCGCCGACGTCAACGCGGTCGCGAACGAGAACCTCGGCGTCTGGGACCTGGCGTTCACGTCGCTGCGCTGAGTCTGTAACGACTCTGCGCCTTTTCGCGAGGACGACCGGACCGGCCGATATGGTCGCCGGTCCGGTGTCCGTCGCGACCGAGAACATCGCCCTTCCCGGGCTCGGGCCTCCACCGCCCGAGCCCATCGCTCGTTCCACCGACGTGGACGGGGCGCTGCACGAGCTGTTCGGGTTCGGCGCGTTCCGGCCTGGCCAGCGCGAGGCGGTCGAGGCGGCCCGCGCGGGGCGCGACGTGCTGGTCGTGATGCCGACCGGCTCGGGCAAGTCGCTCTGCTACCAGCTCCCGGGGCTGATGCGGACGGATCTGACGCTCGTCGTGTCGCCGCTGGTGTCGCTGATGCAGGACCAGGTGCAGGCGCTGGAGCGGATCGCGCCCGGTCGCGTGGCGCTGGTCAACGCGCAGCAGGACGCGGCGACCAACCGGCGCGCGGTCGAGCGCGCGGTCTCCGGCCACGTGCGGCTGCTGTACGTCGCGCCGGAGCGGTTCGCGTCGCCGGGCTTCCTGGAGCGCATCCGGCAGGCGAGGATCGGCCTGTTCGTGGTCGACGAGGCGCACTGCGTCTCGCAGTGGGGGCATGACTTCCGGCCCGAGTACTTCCGGCTCGCCGACGCGGCGCGCTGGCTCGGCGCGCGGGCGATCGTCGCGTCGACCGCCACGGCGACGCCGCAGGTGGCGAAGGACATCGTGGCGCGGCTCGGGCTGCGCGACCCGGTGCACGTGGCGACGGGGTTCGACCGGCCGAACCTCTCGTTCGCGGTCGTCAACTGCGCCAACAAGGAGGTCGTGCACCGGCGGATCGCGGCGGCGCTGGCGTCCCCGGAGTCGCGGCCGGCGATCGTCTACGCCGGCACGCGCGCGGAGTGCGAGCGGCTGTCGGCGCGCCTGGGGCGCGAGCTGGAGATCGAGGTGCTCGCCTACCACGCCGGGCTGCCGCGCGACGCGCGCTCGGAGGCGCAGCGGCGCTTCATGTCCGGCGAGGTCGAGGTGGTGGTGGCGACCAACGCGTTCGGCATGGGCGTCGACAAGGCCGACGTGCGGACGGTCTGCCACGAGTCGGTGCCGAGCTCGATCGAGGCCTACTACCAGGAGGCCGGCCGTGCCGGGCGCGACGGCGCGCCGGCGCGCGCGCTGCTGTTCGCCACCAGCCGCGACAAGGGCCTGCACGTGTTCTTCATCGAGCGCGCCGCGGTGGGGGACGACCTGCTGCAGCACATCGGCCGCACGATCAGCCGCACGGCGGAGGGCGATCCGGCGCGCTACCACCTCGAGCTCGGCGCGCTCGCGCGCGGCAACGAGGAGGAGGCGGTGCGCGCGGTCATCGGGCACCTCGCGCAGGCGGGCGTGATCCAGCCGTCGCCCTCGGCGCCGGACCGCGTGGCCGGCCGGCTGATCGGCAAGTGGGACGCGCGCTCGCTGGCGATCTGCCGCTCCGCCGCGCAGGAGGGCACGCGCGTGCGCTGGCGCCAGTACCGCTCCGTGTGGGCGTGGGTGGAGGGCGACCGCTGCCGGCGCGAGGGGATCCTGCGCCATTTCGGCGACCGCGCGACGCCGCGCCCGCAGGTCGCCTGCTGCGACGTCTGCGATCCGTCGCTGATCCCCGCGGCGCCGGTCGAGACGCCGCGCCAGCGCGCGCTGGGCACCGCCGAGGCGGGCGACCTGGAGGGCGCGATCCTCGACGTCGTGGCCGCCGCCCAGCCCGGCGTCGGCCGCACGCGCGCGGTCGAGGTGCTGCGCGGCGGGCGCTCGAAGGTGGTGCAGAAGTACTCCTACGACGGGCTGCCGCACTACGGCACGTTCGCGCACATGCGCAACGAGGACGTGCTGGCACGAGTGGACGCGCTGCTGGCGGCCGGCACGCTGCGCTCCACCGGAGGGCGGTTCCCGAAGCTGGAAGTGACTTGAGCCTGCGCGTCGGCGTGCTCGCGTCCGGCGCGGGCACGAATCTCCAGGCGATCCTGGACCGGGTCCACGGGCGCGAGGCCGAGGTCGTCGCGGTCGGCTCCGACAAGCCGGGCGCCGAGGCGCTCGCCCGCGGCGACGCGCTGGCGATCGCCACGCGCGCGTTCCCCGGCGGCGCGTACGCCGACCGCGAGGCGCGCGACGTCGCCATGGCCGCCTGGCTGGGCGAGGCGGGCGCCGAGCTGGTCGTGCTGGCCGGCTACATGCAGCTCGTCACGCCGGGGTTCCTGGACGCGTTCCCGCAGCGCGTGATCAACGTCCATCCCGCGCTGCTGCCCGCGTTCCCCGGCCTGCGCGCGATCGAGCAGGCGCTCGACTACGGCGTGAAGGTCTTCGGCGTCACGGTGCATTTCGTCGACGCGGGGACCGACACCGGCCCGGTGATCCTCCAGCGCGCGCTCGAGCTCCCCGGCGCGAGCGACGCCGCGGCCGTGCGCGACGCGCTGCGCCCGCTCGAGCACGACCTGCTGACCGAGGCGGTGCGGCTGATCGCGCGCGGCGCGGTGCACGTCCAGCCGGGCACGCGCCGGGTCCAGGTATCGTCCGCGCCCGATGGAGGCGATGGTTCAGCCGGGTGAGGTGCGCGTGCGGCGCGCGCTGCTGTCGGTGTCGGACAAGACGGGGATCGTGGATTTCGCCCGCGGTCTCGCCGCGCTCGGGATCGAGCTGATCTCGACGGGCGGCACGGCCGCGGCGCTGCGCGAGGCGGAGCTCGAGGTCCGCCCGATCGAGGACTTCACGGGCTTCCCGGAGATCATGGGCGGGCGTGTCAAGACGCTGCACCCGAAGCTCTACGCGGGGCTGCTGGCGCTGCGCGACGACGAGGAGCACATGGCCGCCGCCGCCGAGCACGAGATCGAGCTCGTCGATCTCGTGTGCGTGAACCTGTATCCGTTCGAGTCCACCGCGGCGCGCCGCGGCGCGACCGAGCACGAGGTGATCGAGAACATCGACATCGGCGGCCCGACGATGATCCGCGCGGCGGCGAAGAACTTCCCGTTCACCGCCGTGGTCGTCAACCCGGCCAGCTACGACGCGGTCGTGCAGGAGCTCAGCGACGCCGACGGGCGGCTCTCGCTCGGCACGCGCGAGAGCCTGGCGACCGAGGCGTTCTCCTACACGGCCCGCTACGACAGCGCGATCTCGCGCTGGTTCGTCGAGAAGCACGACGACTTCCCGCCGCTGCTGCTGTCGGCCTACGAGAAGGTCACCGACCTCTCCTACGGCGAGAACCCGCACCAGCGCGCCGCCTACTACGCCCAGGTCGGCGCGCGCATGCACGCGCTGTCGATGGTGCGCCAGCTCGGCGGCAAGGAGCTGTCGTTCAACAACGTGCTCGACCTCAACTCGGCCCGGCTGCTGGCCGAGGAGTTCGAGCTCCCGGCGTGCGCGATCATCAAGCACAACAACCCGTGCGGCGTGGCCGTCGGCGGGTCGGTGCTGGAGGCCTACGGCGCCGCGTTCGCGTGCGATCCGCTGTCGGCGTACGGCGGCGTGGTGTGCGTCAACCGCCCCGTCGACCGCACGTTCGCCGAGGCGCTGACGAAGCAGTTCTGCGAGGTCCTGATCGCGCCCGCCTACAGCGAGGAAGCGCTCGAGCTGCTCTCGACCAAGCCGAACATGCGCATCCTCGAGGACGGCGAGCGCCGCCGCGTGAACATCGCCGAGCGCGACATCAAGCGCGTCATGGGCGGCCTGCTGATCCAGGATCGCGACATGGGGCTCGAGGACCGCACCGAGATGGAGGTCGTGACCGAGCGCAAGCCGTCCGAGGCCGAGTGGGGCGAGATGCTGTTCGCCTGGAAGGTCTGCAAGCACGTGCGCTCGAACGCGATCGTGCTGTCGAACGACCTCGCGTCCGTCGGCATCGGCGCCGGCCAGATGAGCCGCGTCGACTCCGTCAAGCTCGCGATCGAGAAGGCGCAGGCCGCCGGCTCCTCGCTGCTCGGCGCCTCGATGGCCTCCGACGCGTTCTTCCCGTTCCCGGACGGCCCGCAGCTGGCGATCGACGCCGGCGTCACGACCGTGATCCAGCCCGGCGGCTCGGTGCGCGACCCGGCGGTCGTCGAGGCCGCCGACGCGGCCGGGATCAGCATGGTCTTCACGCACCGCCGCCACTTCCGGCACTGACGACCGGGTAGCGTCCCGGGCATGGACCCACGCACCCTCGCGCGCGGCGTCGCGTACCTCCGCGTCGCCCTCGGCGCCGGCCTCGTCATCGCGCCCGCGCGCTCGGCCCGCGGCTGGGTCGGCGAGGACGGCACCACGCCCGGCGCCCAGGTGATGGGCATCGCGGTCGGCGCGCGCGACATCGCCGTCGCCGCCGGCACGCTGCGCGCGCTCTCGCGCGGCGAGGACGCGCGGCCGTGGGTCGCCGCCTCGGTCCTGTGCGACGCCGCCGACGCGGCCGCCAACCTCTCGCGCCGCGACGCGCTGCCGGCCACCGGCGCGATCGGCGTCACCGCGCTGGCCGGCTCCGCCGCACTGCTCGGGCTGTGGCTCTTGAAGGACCTCTAGGCTCTGTAGAGCACGCGCGTCCAGATGGTCGTCAGCGTGTCGGCGACCGTGTCGCGCGGCGTGCCGTGCGCGCGGCCGAGCGAGAGGTTCAGGTAGCGCTCCATCATCCACACGAGCGCCCGCGCCGTCTCGCCGGCGTCGAGCGGCGCCACGCGCCCGGCGGCGATCTCGGCCTCGATGTGCTTGCGCGTGGCGTCGACGAACGACTGCACGAGGCCGCCGTAGACGCGCTCGACCTCGGGGTCGTCGACGGCCGCGTCCGCGAGCGCGCGCAGGACGGCGCCGTGCTCGGCGAACACGTCGACGATGCCCTCCATCGCCTCGCGCGCCTGCGCCGGGCCGTCGCCGGAGCCGGTGTACCAGCGCTGCGACATCGTCCGCAGCTCGTTGCCGAGGTGCTCGACCACGCGCAGGATCAGGTGATGGCGGTCGCGGAAGTAGACGTAGAACGACGGCCGCGAGAGATCGGTCCGGCGCATGACCTCGTCGACCGTCAGCTCACGGAACGGCCGCTCGCGCAGCAGCGCCTCAGCGGCCGCGACGATCTCGGCCTCCGCCACCTCCGGGCTCCGTCTCCGCCGGCGGCCAGTCACCTCCACACCCCCCGCACTCACCGCAGCCAAGCCTAGCCGGTACACCGGCTTTCCGTCACAGTCCGGAGCGATACAGTCGCGTTTCTACCCGCCGCCGTAGCTCAGCGGTAGAGCACCGGACTTTTAATCCGATGTGCGCAGGTTCGATCCCTGCCGGCGGCACTTGCGACACTCGCCCAGAGGGCGAGGTCGCAGCGAGTTCCGCGGCGCGCCCTGCTGGGCGCCGTCCGCAGGTGAACTCGCGCCCGCTACAGGCCGGGCGCTCCGGGGCGCGTGCTATGCGTCGACCAGCCGGCGCGCGAGCGCCTGGGGCGCCTGCGAGAGCAGGAGCGCGGCGGCGCCGAGCACCTCGGCGCGCTCGCCGAGCGCGCCCTGGGTCACGCGCACCGCCGCGACCGCGGGGGCGATCGCGCGGCGCTCGATCGCCGTGCGCAGCGGGTCGAGCAGGATCGGGCCCGCGCCGGCGAGCTCGCCGCCGATCACGACCAGCTCCGGGTTGAGCACGTTCACGACCGCCGCGATCGCGTTGCCGACGGCGGCGCCCGCGTCGGCGACGGCGCGCCGCGCGCCGCGGTCGCCCGCGTGCACGAGCTCCAGCAGGCGCTGCACGGACACCGGCTCGCCGCGGCTGTACTCGAGCAGGCCGGCGACGGCGACCGGGCTCGCGACGGTCTCCAGGCAGCCGCGGTTGCCGCAGCGGCAGATCATCCCGTCGTCGACGGAGGCGACGTGCCCGAGCTCGCCCGCCACGCCGCACTTGCCGCGGTACGGCTTGCCGCCGAGGATCAGCCCGAGGCCGATGCCCGCCGACAGGCGCACGTAGACCATGTCGTCGACGCCGCGGCCGGCGCCGAACATGTGCTCGCCGAGCGCGCCGACGTTGGCGTCGTTCTCGATCTGCACCGGCAGGCCGAGCCGCGCCTCCATCTCGGCCGCGGGCGAGATCCCGCCCCAGCTCGGGAGGATGCCCTCGACGTAGGCGGTGCCGGTCGCGGAGTCGATCGGCGCCGCGAGGCCCATGCCGACGCCGATCACGTTGCGCGGATCGACCTTCGCGCTCTTGAGGACGCCTTGGACGAGCTCGTGCGCGAGATCGAGGCTGGCGGTCGGCGCGTGGTCGACCTCCGCCTGCGACCAGTCGTCGGCGATCGGCGCGCCGGAGAGGTCGCAGACGCCGGCGCGGATGTGCTGGTGGCCGAAGTCGAGCCCGACGGCGAAGGCCGCGCGCGGGGCGAGCGAGACGTACATCGGCGGCCGCCCGGCGGCGCGCGGGCGCTCCTCGTCGCGATCCGGGTGCTGCTCGACGATGCCGGCGGCCTCGAGCTCGTCGACCAGCGTGGAGACCGTGGGGCGCGACAGCCCGGTGAGGCGCGCCACGTCCGTACGGCTCGAGCCGGGGTTGCGCAGCAGCGCCTGCATCACGCGCAGGCGGTTGAGCTCACGGGTTCCAGCGAGCCCGATCTCGTCCGTCACGTCTGTTCCCTCCTCACAGGGACTTTCGTCAATACCTACAATACTGTTCGGCCGACACCAGCACAACTCGCGCCTGTTTTGCAACGGTCTTGACAGAACTCTCTCATGAGGAATAGCATCGGCGGGCTCCGTCCGGAGACGCGGGGTGGTCATGGTCTAGGAGGAGGAGGACGGCAAGGATGAGAGTCCGGCGGGCGGTCGTTAGTCGAGGTCGTGGGACGTTCATGCTGCCGGAGGCGCTTCAGGTCAATATGACTCCGTCCACGTGGTCCGGACCGGTCTCCAACGGAGCCGTCACCATTGGGTTCACGCAGCACATCGGCGCCAACGACGCGCTCCGCACCGGGAGCTACTCGAAGACGCTGACGTTCACGTTGTCGACTACCACTCCGTAGGGGTCCCGCCGGCGCGGTCCCCTCTCCCCAGGGGACCGCGCCGGTTTCGAAAGGAAGTCCGCTTTGAGTGCCACCGCTCCCCATCTGACCGGCGATGCCCCGACTCCCTCGCCGAGCGACAAGTTCTCGTTCGGGCTCTGGACCGTCGGCTGGCCGGCGAGCGACCCGTTCGGCTCGGCGACGCGCGCGCCGATCGACCCGGTCGAGACCGTCCACCGGCTCGCCGAGCGCGGCGCCTGGGGCGTCTCGTTCCATGACGACGACCTGATCCCGTTCGGGACCGACGCGAAGGAGCGCGACCGCCTGATCGCGCGCTTCAAGGCGGCGCTCGAGGAGACCGGGCTCGTCGTCCCGATGGTCACCACCAACCTCTTCTCGCATCCGGTCTTCAAGGACGGGGGGGTCACGTCCAACGATCGCTCCGTCCGCCGGTTCGCGTTGCGCAAGGTCATGCGCAACATCGACCTGGCGGCGGAGCTGGGCGCTTCGACGTACGTGTTCTGGGGCGGCCGCGAGGGCGCCGAGTACCACGCGGCGAAGGACATCGGCGCGGCGCTGGAGCGCTACCGCGAGGGGCTCGACTTCCTCGCCGGCTACGTGGTCGACAAGGGCTACGGGCTGCGCTTCGCGGTCGAGCCGAAGCCGAACGAGCCGCGCGGCGACATCCTGCTGCCGACCGTCGGGCACGCGCTCGCGTTCATCTCCACGCTCGAGCACCACGACATGGTCGGCGTGAACCCGGAGGTCGGGCACGAGCACATGTCGAACCTGAACTTCGCGCACGCGGTGGCGCAGGCGCTCTGGCACGGCAAGCTCTTCCACGTCGATCTGAACGGCCAGTTCGGGCCGAAGTTCGACCAGGACCTCGTGTTCGGGCACGGCAACCTGATCGAGGCGTTCGCGCTCGTCGACCTGCTCGAGACGAGCGGCTACGACGGCCCGCGCCACTTCGACTACAAGCCTTCGCGGACCGAGGACCTCGACGGCGTCTGGGCCTCGGCCGAGGCGAACATGCGCACGTACCTGCTCCTGAAGGCGCGCGCGGCCGCGTTCCGCGCGGACCCCGAGGTGCAGGAGGCGCTCGAGGCGTCGAAGGTCGCCGAGCTGTCGAAGCCGACGCTGGACGCCGGCGAGACGTGGCAGGCGCTGCTCGACGACCGCACGGCCTTCGAGGACTACGACGCGGACGCCGTCGGCGCCCGCGGCTACGGCTTCGTCCGCCTCAACCAGCTGGCCCTGGAGCACCTTCTCGGCGCCCGCTGACCCGGAACCGTCAACATGTAGGGCGTGTTCGACCAGATCTGGGCCGTCTTCGCCTGCGTGGCGAGCTTCGCGATGTGCGCGGTCGTCGTGTACTTCCTCATCACGGGCCGCCACGACCGCGACCGCGAGGAGGAGGCGCGCGAGTTCTTCGACGCGCACGGCTACTGGCCGGACGAGGAGCCGACCTCGACTTAGGAGCGGAGGTCGGCCCACTCCGGCCTCTCGATCCCGGCATACTCTTGGATGGCGCCGTAGATGCTCTGCACGAGTGTTGTCGAGCTGACTGTCAGTCGAGCCGTGCCGTGCAAGAGTGGCCGGCGCACGCCCTTCGACGCCCGCGAGGGCCGGTTCACCGTCGCCTTGGTCAGGCAACTCGCGGGCAGATCAAGGCGTTCGAGCCACCAGCCTTGGATCTCCGCGAGCGTCAGGCCGTTGCCGAGGAAGCAGTTGACGCACAGCCGCACCCGGTCGTCGGGCACGTCGTAGCACTCGCGCAGGAAACGCAGGAAGAAGCGCATCATGTCGACGTCGGAGTTCGTGAACGCCACGCCGTTGCGCTTCTTCGAGCCTTCGGCCCAGAAGAGCATGCAGCCCGCCCAATGCAGCGGCTCGTCGACCTTCGCGACCATGCGACCGAGGTCCTGGGCGTCGAGCCGCGCCTGCCGCGCGCGCACGACCCGCGTGCGGAGGCCGGCCCGCTGTCGGTCCGACAACTGGGCGAGGCGCCGTCGCTGCTCGTCTGTCAGCGGGACGCCGGCGACCCAGACGCTGGCAGTCGACTGCGCGATCCGCAACTCGCGTGCGATCGTCTTGATCGAGTGGCCCTGGCCGCGAAGCTCACGGGCATGCCGGCGGAGTTCGGGCGGGTGTGACACGAACACATGTTCGCATCGAGCTCGGACGGATCGATCGAATCGAACCCACCGTCGTGGATACCCCCAGCGAGAGTCGAACTCGCGCTAACAGGTTGAAAACCTGTCGTGCTAACCGTTACACCATGGGGGCGCGGGGGGAATTCTAGGACGTGCTGCGCGTCAGGCCGCCGTCCACGAGCACGCTGGTGCCCGTGATGTACGCGGCCTGGACGGAGCACAGGAACACGGCGGCGGCCGCGAGCTCCTCAACGGTTCCGAGGCGCCGGGCCGGGACGGTCTCTCGCGCGTTCGCCTCGGCCGGCTCGAGCGAGCCCGTCG
The DNA here is from genome assembly GCA_963736505.1 of uncultured Solirubrobacteraceae bacterium. Taxonomy (GTDB): domain Bacteria; phylum Actinomycetota; class Thermoleophilia; order Solirubrobacterales; family Solirubrobacteraceae; genus Solirubrobacter. The sequence continues at coordinate 74,247 of CAVTOZ010000004.1, read as the reverse complement.
CGTCGGCGAGGCGGGCGGTGGCGATCCGGCCCGGGTGCACGTGGTTGAGCGTGACGCCGTCGGCGGCGCACTGGCGGGCGAGCACCTTGAACGCGGCGACCAGGCCCGGGCGGTGCGTGTTGGAGAGCTGAAGCGGGTCGATCGGCTCGCGCACGGCCATCGAGCCGATCGCGACGATCCGGCCGAAGCCGCGCTCGCGCATGCCGGGGATGACGCGCTCGAGGAACGTCATCGGCGACAGCACGAGCGTGCGGTGCGCCTCCTCCCACTGCGCGCGCGTGAACGAGAGCGGGTCGCCGAGCGGGGGACCGCCGGTGTTGGCGATGTAGACGTCGAGCGGGCCGAGGTCGGCCTCGACGCGCGCCAGCAGGTCCGGGATCGCGTCGAGATCGCCGGAGTCGAACCGGTAGCCGCGGGCGCCGTCGATCTCGCCCGCCACCGCGCGCGCGGCGTCCTCGGAGCGCGACGTCAGGGCGACGCGCGCGCCCTCGGCCGCGAGCCCCTCCGCGATCCCGCGCCCGATCCCCTTCGATCCGCCGGTCACGAGCGCGACGCGGCCTCCGAGCCCGAGGTCCATCAGACCGGCGCGAGTCGCTGGCGGCGGACGGCGAGATGGCCGCACCAGGCGGCGAACGCGGCGACCCCGAACGGCGCGCCGAGCCAGTGCACCCCGATCAGCACGGTGATCAGGCTCGGGATGCCCGCGAGCGCGGCGCCGATCAGCACGGCGAGCGGGTCCAGGCGCAGGAAGGCGCCCGTCGCGAGCGCGCAGGCGGCCCACGCACCGGGACCCGCGAGCCAGCCCCAGTCGCGGAAGAACTGCTTGTCGAGCAGCGCCGCGAGCACGAGCGCCGTCACGGTGAGCAGCAGCGCCTGCAGCAGCGCCGCCCGCCAGGCGACCGACCGATCCATGGCCGCCATGATCGCACGCGTCAGCGCGTCAGCGCGCGGCGGTCGGGGTCGGCTCCGGCTCGACCGTCGGCTCGGGCTCCGGCTCCGGCGTGGCCTCGGGCTCGGGCGTCGCGGTCGCGGTGGGCTCCGGCTCGGGCTCCGCCGTCGGCGTCGCGCTCGGCGTCGGCGTCGCGCTCGGGGTCGGCGTCGGCGTCGGCGTGCGCATGTGGTGCGGGGTCGCGGTCGCCGAGGGCGCCGCCGCGGGCGTCACGGTGGCCGACGCGGCGCGCTCCGGCGTGACGACGTCCCTGACGGGATCGCCCGGCACGACGCTGGGCATGACGCTCGGGGGAGCGGGATCGCCGGTCATGACCGGCGGCGCCTCCGGCGCCTGCGGCGGCGTCCGGTCGCGCGCGGCGCGCGTGATCAGCGCGCACAGCTTTCGGTGCTGCGCCGCGGTCGGGTCGTAGTCGTAGAGCGCGTAGCGCTTGACCGAGACGATGTGGGCGTAGCGCGCGCACCACGAGTAGCCCTCCGCGAACCACTCGGCGAGCGGGACCGCCCCCCTCCACCACGCGCGCGACGCCGGGACGTGGAAGATCGCGCGGAAGCTCGCGCGGTCGCCGTCGTTGAGCACGGTCAGGTCGTACACGTGCCCGAGCTCGTGCAGCAGCACCCCGCGCGCGTCGCGCAGGCCGGCGCGCAGGTAGACCACGCGCGGCGCGCGCGGGAACACGCAGCCTGCGGCCTTCGGCAGCGCCGGACATCCGGTCAGCCGCATCGTCACGCGCCCGGAGACGGTCGGCACGAGCGCCGAGTTCGCCCATGCCTGCCAGCGCCCGTGCACGAGCGCGCCGCTGCTCGCGGCCAGCCTCACGCCGCCACGAGCGGCCAGCGGCTTCCCGCTCGCGGCGAGCGAGAAGAACGCCCAGCCAGACCCCGCGGCGAGCACTGCGATCACGACGATCGCGAGCATGCGGCGTACCACAGGGGGTGGATACCACACGCGCCGATGCACGTGATTCCGGCATCCCCGAACCGTCACACGCCCGCCGCACTAGCATGGCCGTCGCCGCACAGGGGCGGTTAGCTCAGTTGGTCAGAGCGCCTGCCTTACAAGCAGGAGGTCGCGCGTTCGAGCCGCGCACCGCCCATTCCTGGAAATCAGCCATTTCGGTCTCCAGGACTCTCAGAGCCAGCGCCCACACAGCGCCCATTCCGATTGTCGTAGGCGTCGAGCAGGTCACGCTCGTAGTCGTCCGCGCCCGCGGCCAGGTGGCCGTAGGTGCGGTCGATCATCGCCACGCTCGTGCCCATCCGGCGCGACAGCTGCGTCATTCTCGAACGTTCCCTTCCCCCACGCACCCATGCGGGCAACGTAGCGTCGCCCCGTAGCTGCGCCCGGCACGAACCCGTCCAGAGCACTGCTTCGCAGCTCGCTGCGCTCGGCGCTGACGGGCTGCCCTTGACGGAACCGCCCCGACTCCGCTGATCAGCTGGGGAAGCCGGCTGCGCCGGGAATGCCTCGGGCATCCGAAGCCAGAACGAGACAGCGCCGCATCAGGTAGCAGTTCTGCTACCTTGCCGCGTGTGCCTGTGATCCCGCAGAAGGAGCTCCGCAACAACGTCGCCGACGTGCTCCGCCGCGCGGAAGCCGGCGAGGAGTTCACGATCACGGTCGCGGGACGACCCGTCGCGCAGCTCGGGCCCGCCCGCCGGCGGCAATGGGTCAGCGGCCCCGAGCTGGACAAGATCTGGGACACGCCCGTGCCCGAAACGCTCGCCGCCGACCTCGAGCGGTTCCCCGGCGAACTCGCCGATCCGTTCGCCTAGATGCGCGGGCTGCTCGACACCTCCGTGTTGGTCGGCGCCGAGAAGCCCGGCGAGCTCGAAGGCGCGATCAGCGCCGCCTCCCTTGCCGAGTTGCACTTCGGCGTCCAAGTCGCGCAGGAGCCGAATGAGCGCGCCCGACGAGGCCTGCGCCTCGGAGTCATCGAGTCGACCTTCGAGCCACTCCCGATCGATGCCGCGGTCGCACGCGAATGGGGACGACTCGCCGCCGCCGTGCGCACCCGCGGAGGCCAGCCCCGCCGGCGCGCGATGGACCTCGCGATCGCGGCCACCGCCAACGTCCACAAGGTTCACTTGATCACGCACAACGTCGCGGACTTCAAGATCATCGAAGACCTGGTCGACGTCCGCGCTCCGTAGCCGGCGCGCCGCCCCCACCGAGACTCCGCTGCGAGGAGGTGCAGGTCCTCTCAGGCAGGAGTAGTGTCGCCTCGACGACCACAGGAAAGGGAGAGCTCATGCCTCCTTCGCGAAATCCGCTGCGCAGGCTCCGCGAGAAATGGACCGGCCGCGGTGGCGGCCCCGAAGCCCGCAAAGAAGCGAACGCGCGCCGAGCCGCCGCTAAGGCCGAGCTCCGCGAACTCCACAGAAACCGGACCCCGGGCAGCCCGGGCAGCGGAGGCGCCCAGGGTGGCCCGGGCGGCGGATCCGGTCCCTGATCCAAGCTACCCGGCTGCATCATGCCCACGTCGCGTCTAATGCGTCCCATCCCACGTGGATGTGGTCGCAATGGTCGGCGCGGGCGAAGCCGCGTGGGTCTGATGGACCGTCGGGGTCCCAGCAGTAGATGAGCTCGGTCGAGCGCAGCGGCCCGGTGACGGCGGCGAGCTCGTGCACGAGGTCGGCGCAGCGGCCGGTGCGGGTGCCGCGGCAGATCTCGCCGTCGACTGAACCCCCGAGATCCCGGCCTGGTGCATCAAGCGCTCCACGCGCTTGCGGCCGACATGGATGCCGTGCGCGAGACGCAGGTCGGCGTGGATCCTGGGCGAGCCGTAGACACCCAGGTTGTCCTTGTGGATCGCCCTAATGCGTTCGATCAACTCGACGTCCCGGCGGGCGCGAGCGCTTGGCCGGTTCGCGGTCCATTCGTAATAGCCGGAGCGACTGACGCCGAGTAGCCGGCACGACATGGAGACAGGGGTGCGGGCCTTCTCCGCCGAGATCAACCGGTAGGCCGTCACCGGCGCTCGTTCTTCGCTGCGAAGAAGGCCGCGGCTCGTTTGAGCAGGTCACGCTCCTGCTTCAGGCGCGCGTTCTCGCGGCGCAGCTGACGCAGCTCCTCGAGCTCGGCGCTGGTCGGCACGTCGGTCCGCTCGCGGCGGTCCGCCTGGTCCTGACGGCGCCAGTTTCGGAGCGTCTGCTCGGGCACGCCGAGGCTCTTCGCGAGCTCGCGCGGCGCGCGGCCGGCGCGCAGCATCTGCACCGCCTCACGGCGGAACTCCGGCGGGTACGCGGGTCGGGTCTTGGGCACGTTGGACACCATCCTTGCGCGCCCAGCGGGCGCGATTGGTCAAGTGTCCGGAAAGGCGGGGGAACTCCAGAGCGGCAACCGCCGCGGTCTTGTCGTCGAGCACTTCGCCCGTCGCCGCCGCAACAGCCGCGACGGTGTGTGAGCTCTTGTGCATGTCCGCACCGAGCACGATCATCGGCTGCGTCCCCTTCTCCTCGCGGTTGAAGCGGACACCCGGCTGACACGGCTTGCTGAGGGCGCGGCCACGCTCCTTTCAAGTCGCGCCGGTCGGGACCTTCTCCGCAGCGTCGGACATCACCGACAACGCAAGATCACAACAGCAAGCCTCGATGCGGCAGCGTTAGTCGAACAGGGCGAGTAGGCGAGCAAGAGCCGCTGACAGGTCGGAGTCCTTGTCTAGCTAGCTAAGGACCCCGGTGGGGGGGACGGCCGGTCCGTGTTCTGAAGGCTGAGTCGATGCCTCGATCCCCGAAGGGGGATTCGATAGCGCGCATCAAGCTGCGCGTCCCGGCCGAGTTGGTCGATCCGCTGTACCAGGATCTTCAGATGGTGTGGGAGGACCGCGGCGAGAGCACCATGGAGAGCGAGACCGGCCTGCTTGCGCCGGACGGGGACTCCGGAGCGGGCCTGCGGCGAGCCAACGCGCAGCGGCACGCTGCGAGCCAGCTGCTCGACCAGGTCGACTGGGACAGCCGCCGCGAGGACGAGCCGGTCGACCTCGTCGGCGACCATGCCTTTCTCGCTTCATCGTGCGGCCGCTGCTGTGCGTGCTCCGCGAACGGTTCAACGAGACGTGCCAGGCCGTGGTCGACCGTGGCGAGAGCGTCGAGCCTCTGGCGGGCGTGCGAGAGCAGCTCGACATGATCCTCGGGCTCTTGCGCCAGACGTCCCAGGGCGGGCGGGGCGGTTGTTAGCCGAGCTCGTCGCGGCGCCGGACGAGGGCAGGGGTCTCGGCGGTGTTGCCGGCCAGCTCGATCGCCCTGTCGTAGGCCGCGCGTGCCGGTTGGCGGCGGCCGAGCCGGCGAAGCAGGTCGGCGCGGGTGGCGTGGTAGGCGTGATAGTCGGCCAGCTGTGGTTCGAGATCGTCGACCGTTGCCAGCGCGAGCTGCGGGCCGTCGAGCTCAGCCACCGCGACGGCGCGGTTGAGGGCGACGATCGGCGACGGGTCGAGGCGGACGAGCTGGTCGTAGAGCGCGAGCACCTGGGCCCAGTCGGTGTCGCGCAGATGGCGGGCGGAGGTGTGCACGGCGTTGATCGCGGCGAGGATCTGGTACCGGCCTGGAGCCGCCCCGTCAGCGGCCGCCACGAGGCGCTCCCGCACGAGTCGGTGGCCCTCCGCGATCAGCGCGGCGTCCCAGGCTCCGCGGTCCTGCTCATCGAGGGAGACGAGCTCGCCGCGGGCCGAGACCCGGGCCCGCCGGCGAGCCTCGGTGAGCAGCATCAGGGCGAGCAGACCGGCGGTCTCGCCGTCGCTGGGCAGCAGCGTCCGGACGAGCCGGGTGAGCCGGATCGCCTCGGCGGTCAGCTCGTGTCGGAGGGGATCGGCGTCGGGGCCGGTCGCCAGGTAGCCCTCGTTGAACACGAGATAGAGGACGGCGAGCACGCCGGAAACGCGGGCCGGAAGATCCTCGGCGGACGGCACGCGGTAGGGCATACGGGCGGCCCTGATCTTCGCCTTCGCGCGGGTGATGCGCTGGCCCATGGCGCTCTCGGTCACCAGGAAGGCCCGGGCGATCTCCGGCATGGTGAGGCCGCCGACCATGCGCAGTGTCAGGGCCACGCGGCTCTCCATCGCCAGTGCCGGGTGACAGCAGGTGAAGATCAGGCGAAGCCGGTCGTCGTCGATGGCGCCGAGCTGCTCGGGCGGGTCGTCGTCGTACATGGTCCGAGCCTCCTCGTGCTTGCCGCCGCGCTTGCTCTCGCGCCGGATCCGGTCGATGGCCTTGCGGGTGGCGGTGGTGGTCAGCCAGGCGCCGGAGTTGGGCGGAACGCCGTCGATGGGCCACCGCTCGACGGCGGTCGCGAACGCCTCGGCGGCCGCGTCCTCGGCGACGTCCAGGTCGGCGAAGCGCCGGGTCAGGGCGGCGACCACCCAGACCCACTCCTCGCGATGGGCCTGGGCGAGCGCCGCGCGGACGTCGACACGGGTCACGCGCTCAGGAACGGCCGGACCTCGATCTTCCTGTCGCAGACCTTCGACGCCTCGGTGGCGAGCCGAAGGGCCACGTCCAAGTCCGGGGCCTCCCACACCCAGACGCCGGCGAGGTACTCCTTCGACTCCACGAACGGCCCGTCGCTGAAGACCGGCTGCTCGCCCCGGTTGTCGACGACCGTGGCCGCATCGGTGTCCGCGAGTCCGCCCGCGAAGACCCAGTAGCCGTCGGCGATCAGTCGCTCGTTGAACGCGCTGATGCCGGGCCGGCGGTCCGCCCGGCCGGGGTTGCTCGAATCGTCGATCACGGAGATCAGGTACTTCATCTGAACATCGCCTCCTGTGGTTGCAGCGTCGGTGATCAGGGCTCAGCCCGTTGCGTATTGCGGGCGCCCCACCGGTCGGAAGACCTGGATCGTCACGCCCCTCGCGTCGACGCGCGAGTCGACCAGCTCGAGCGCACGGTCGGGGCCGGTCTCGGGGAGCAGCCTCGTGCCCTGGCCGAGGATCACCGGGACGACGACCAGCGTCATCTCGTCGACCAGGTCGTTCTCCAGCAGCCACCGGATCAGGACGCCGCTGCCGTGCACCTGCAGCTCGCCGCCCGGCGTGGCCTTCAGGTCCGCGATGGCGCCCGCGAGGTCATCAGGCAGGACGGTGGTGCCCGACCACGCCGGGTCGAACAGGGTCGTCGAGGCCACGTACTTGGGCCGGCTGTCTAGGGCCCGCCAGGTGGGCACCCAGCCCGGGACCTCGTCGATCGTCAGGGACCCCCACGAGCCGGCGAAGATCTCGTACGTCCGCCGTCCGAACAGGAACGCGTCGGCGCGCGCGTAGGTGTCGTTGATGAACTTCGTAGTGCTCTCGTCGCCCGTGCCCCGCGCCCAGCCGCCGCGCTCGAATCCGTTCCGGGGGTCGTCGTGGCCGCCGTTTCCCTGCATCACTCCGTCGATGGTGACCTGCGTCATGGTCGTCAGCTTCATGTCGTCGCTCCTGGTGCGGTTGTGCCGCTCCTCGTGAGCGGCTCACCCATACGACGAACGGGATGGCCCCGATCCGACAGCGGGGCGCATGCCGCGATTTCGTTCACGCCCACCGCGTGCACGCCGCGCTCGTAGAAGAGCTGCGCTGCAGCGTCGAGGATGCGGCTGGAGCACGACATATCGGCGACGCCCGCCGCGATGAACTCCTCCACGACGTGCTGGAGCACCGGCCGGCCCTCGAAGGGGAGCAGCTCCTTTCGGAACCGCGTGGGTCGCCGGTCGCAGCCGCGTGCCGTGTCGCCGATCACCGACGAAGATGCGTGCCGGCGGGTCCACACTGTCGTGGGTCTCACCTGACGAGTGAGCGATGCATCTCGGGCACGGCGGCGGTCTGTAGAGATATGAGCACACTCGTTTCGACTCTCGATGATCATTGGCGGGCCACCAACGCGTCCGCCGCCGACGCCGGCCTGTCGCCGGAGGAGTTCGCCGCACTGAACGCCCGCTGGGGGGACGTGACCGCCGAGCCGGGCGCGGTCGACTACGCCGAGATCGACGCCGGCGGCGTGCCCGCCCTGTGGGCTGTCCCGCACGACGTGCGCGGCGGCGTGATCGTGTGCATGCACGGCGGCGGCTTCATCGGCGGCTCCGTGTGGACGCACCGCAAGCTCTTCGGGCACCTCGCCAAGGCGGCGGGCGCCCGAGCGCTGATCGTCGAGTACCACCACACGCCGGTGCACCAGCACCCCGTGCAGGTCGACCAGTGCACCGACGTCTACGGTTGGCTGCTGAAGCAGGGCGTCGCCGCGCGCGACGTCGCCTTCACCGGCGACAGCGCGGGCGGTGGCCTGGCCCTCACCACCGTGCTGCGCGCGCGTCAGCGCGGGCTTCCCGATCCGGCCGCGCTGCTCCTGCTGTCGCCGTGGACCGACATGACCTTCGACTACCCCTCGATCGAGACCAACCGGCCGACCGATCTGCTGTTCGGCGACCCGTCGCCCGCGGACCTGCACGGCCTGGCCGCGCTGTTCCTCGGGCCCGACGGCGACGCGCGGGATCCGCTGGCAAGCCCAGCGTTCGCCGACCTCGTCGGGATGCCGCCGATGTACGTCCAGGTCGGGGGCGCCGAGATGCTGCTCGACGACGCCCGGCGGCTCGTCGCGCGCGCCGAGCAGGCCGGCGTCGCCGTACGGCTGGACGTCGTCGACGGCCAGCAGCACACCTTCCAGTTCGACGCGGGCCACGGCGACCCGGCGGACGCCGCGATCGCCAGGCTCGGGGCATGGGTCTCGCCGCTGATCGGCTGATGCGCGACGCGCCCTTCGTCGCGGCCACCGAGGCCTACCGCGCCGAGCTGCTCCGGCACTGCTACCGGATGCTCGGCTCGGGCGCGGACGCCGAGGATCTCGTGCAGGAGACGTATGTGCGCGCGTGGCGCGGCTGGACCGGCTTTCAGGGTCGGTCCTCCGTGCGGGTGTGGCTCTACCGCATCGCCACGAACGCGTGCCTCTCCGCGCTGGAGGGACGTCCGCGCCGGGCGCTGCCGAACGTCCTCAGCGCACCCGAGGACGACCCGTCCCAACCCCTTCCCGAGGATCCCGACGTGCTGTGGGTGCAGCCGTTGCCCGACCCCGCCGACGTGGCGACCGCCAACGCCAGCCTGCGACTGGCGATGATCGCCAGCCTGCAGCATCTGCCGCCGCGCCAGCGCGCGGTGCTCATCCTGCGCGACGTGCTCGACTGGAAGACCGAAGAGATCGCGGACGCGCTCGGCACGACCGTACCCGCCACCCGCAGCATCCTGCAGCGCGCCCGCGCGAAGCTCTCCGAGGCGCCGCTCGACGAGCGCGACGTCGTCGAGCCGACCGAGCCCGAGGTCCGCGCGCTCCTCGACGGCTACATCAGGGCCTTCGAGCAGGCCGACATCCACTCCCTGGAACGCGTCCTGCGTGACGACGCCACGCTCGAGGGGACGAAGTCGAAGACGTGGTTTAGTGGCAAGCGGACCTGCCTGGAGTTCATCGGGCGCTCTCTGCACCGGCCCGGCGCCTGGCGCCTGATCCCGACGACGGCTAACGGGCAGCCCGCCGCCGCCGCGTACTGGCACGGCACGCCCTACGCGATCGTGGTCCTCACGATCGCCCGCGACGGCATCACCGCGATGACCGTGTTCACCGACGCCGCGCTCTTCCCTCGGTTCGGGCTGCCCGCCAGCGCGCCGCCGCAGACGGGGCTGACCAACGGGGACTGCCTGCTCAGCCGGCTTGAGGAACGCGGCCAGCCCCGTACCAGTCCGCGAAGCCGCGATGCACGGGCCCTAGCTGCCGATGCTCCGCCTGCGGATCTGTTCCAGGTATCTCCTCCTCGCGCACCGGACCCCACAGCTCGCATTCGCCGCTTTCCCACATGGTGATCTGGCCCGCAGTCTCGCCTCGGGTCACCGTTAGCCACGCCGAGGCCCTGTCCCGCCCGTCATCGGGACTTGCGCTCCAACGTCGGGTCATTGCCTCGCGCCTTCAAGTCGGTGCGCTCCCGCTCGTACCAGGCTGCGAGTTGCTCAACCATTCAGCGGCAGTCTGACGGGCGACTGCTCCTTTTCGTCGAGGCTGTCGGGTAATTCCGGGCGGGCGGTCCGATCGGCCCGGCGCGGCAGTGAATGTCGGGGCGCCGCCGGCGGGGAAACCGCCGCCGCGGTCAGGGTGTCGCGGCAGCGAGTCGGTAGTTGTGGAGCTTCAAGAGGTTGTGGGTCGCGGCGGTGGAAGCGTTTGATCGCGCGGTTGAACTTGATCTGGCCGAACACGGGCTCGATCGTGATCTGGCGTTGGCGGTACGCGACGTCAGCTCGTGACTCGTACCTGCGCCGCGTTCGAGCCGGCGAAGCGCCTCGAGCGAGCCAGGTCCCTCCGGCACGTCGCGGAGCATACGGGGGTGGGTTTGTCAGACTGCTGAGGAGTCGCGCCCACGTTTCAGGATCGTTTGTCCTTGACTCGGAGGAACTCGAGGGTCTAGCTTTCGCTGGCGATTGGGCCGGGGTCCGCTGTCAGCGGGGAGAGGTGAGCACAGTGCGGGGATTTGGGGCATCAAGCGCGGCGTTGCGCGTAGTCGGCAGTCGCATGCGATCGGGTCGTGGTCGTGCGCAGATGTCGTTCGCGGGAGGGGCGCTGGTGCTGGGGCTCGGCTGCGTCGGCCTCGCCGGTTCGGCGCCGCGGGCGGCGGCCGTCGACGAGCCGCCGGCGTATCTGGATACGTCGCTGCCGTTCAGCGTTCGCGCAGCCGACCTGGTCTCGCGTATGACGATGGAAGAGAAGCTCGACCAGTTCAGGGCCATGCAGCCGCACTCCACCTTTGCCGCGAAGCCGTCGGCGATCCCTCGCCTTGGCGTGAAGTCGTACGGCTACTGGAGTGAGGCCAATCACGGGATCTACTTCCCGACGCTGCCGGGGAACAGCAATTACACGCAGTACCCGCAGAGCACCGCGATCGCCTCGATGTGGAACCCCGGTCTGGTCAAGACGATCGCCGGCGGCATCGCCGACGAGGGCCGGGACACCTACAACACCTCTTGTCCGCCGGGTGTGGCCAACCCGAACCCCACGGGCGGCGCGTGCTGGGGCCTGTCCTACTTCTCGCCCAACCAGAACCTCAACCGCGATCCCCGGTGGGGCCGCGCGGACGAGTCCTACTCGGAGGATCCGTTCCTGACCGGCGACGTCGCGGGCGCCTTCGTCCGCGGTCTGCAGAACAACGACTCGCCGAAGCCCGACACGGTGGCGACGGGCCCGAGCTCCTACATCGAGGCGATCGCCACGCCGAAGCACTACCTGGCCAACAACTCCGAGGCGAACCGCAACTTCGGCACCTCGAACGTCACCGAGCGCTCGCTGCTCGAGTACTTCACGGTGCCGTTCGCGATGTCCGCGGGCAAAGCGGGGGCGCGATCGCTGATGTCCGCCTACAACGCCGTCGGCCTCAAGGAGGACTACACCACCGAGTACCCGTCGGCTTCGAGCTTCCCGACCCTGTGGAGTCCTCGCGACAACGCGACCCCGAATGGCACGCCCGGGACGCCCAGCGCCTCAAGCAGGTACACGCTGGAGACCCTGCTGCGCCGCTCGTTCGGCTTCGACGGATACGTCGTCTCGGACTGCGACGCGATCACCCGCGTCTGGCAGACCGGGACCCAGGGTCACTCGTGGCATCCCGTCCAGCTCGGCGGCCTGACGCAGATCAACAAGGCTCAGGGTGACGCCTGGGCGCTGAAGGCCGGCACCGATCAGGACTGCTCGGGCTCGGACTACCCCTCGTCCACCGGCCTGTCCGCGTCCCAGGACCAGGGTCTTGTCACCGCGGCCGATCTCGATATCGCCCTCGAGCGCGCGTTCACCGCCCGCTTCCAGACGGGTGAGTTCGACCCGACCGGCTCCGTGCCGTACAACGACGACTCCTACACGCTCTCCTCGACCGGCGACCCCAACGTCAAGCTGGCCTCGGCCGCCCATCGCGCGGTCGCCCACGAGTCGGGCCTGGAGGCCCCGGTTCTCTTGAAGAACGACGGGACGCTTCCGTTCACGGGCGCCGGTACGGGTCAGACCGTCGCGCTCGGGCACGTCAGCAGTCTCAACACCTTCCAGGCGGGGTCCTACTCGGGTCCCGCGCAGAGCAAGACCACGTTCGAGCAGGCGCTGGCGACGCGCAACGGATCGTCGCCTTCGGCGGTGACGGCGGGCTCTTCGACGCCGTTCCTGTCAGATCACTTCGCGGCGTTCCCCGATGTGCTCAACAGCGGCGGCACCGCAATCACGACCTCGCTGTGCTCGAGCAACCCCTGCGATCCGGCCACGGACGCAGCGACGGCGGAGTACCGGATCTCCCAGGCCGACAACATCGTGATCGTCGTCGGCCACACGACCAGCGACGGCGGCGAGGGCACCGACCGCACGACGGTCGCCCTGCCCCGCATGCAGGCCGAGCTGATCAAGAACTCGATCGCCCCGCTGGCAGCCAAATATCACAAGAAGATCGTGGTGTGGATCCAGGGCAAGACGATGGTCGATGTCGGCCCGTTCAAGGACCTGCCGGAGGTGGGCGCGATCGTCTGGTCGTCGTTCGACGGCATGTACCAGGGCCCGGCGATGGCGTCGCTGCTCTACAACGACACCGTGACGCTCGAGGACGGCCGCACGGCGGTCGCCAACTTCTCGGGCAAGCTGCCGCTGACGTGGTACTCGAACGTCGACGCGCAGCTGGGGCCGGCGGCCGCTCCGTCCCGCGCGATCGAGGACTACCGGATGACCAAGGCGGAAGGGGCCATGTGCGGTCGCACCTACCTCTACTACCAGGTCGGTCCCAATTGCGCAGCGCCCGACTATGTGTTCGGGCAGGGCCTGTCCTACTCGCGCTTCGCCTACGGCGCACCCACACTGTCGTCTGCGACGATCACCCCGGACCAGTCGGTGACGGTCTCGGTGCCGGTCTCCAACCAGGATCCGAACCACCCGGGCAAGGCCGTGGTCGAGGTCTATGCCAAGGCGCCCGTGGGTGCCAACGGGGACGATCGTCCGCTCAAGCAGCTGAAGGGCTTCGCCAAGAGCGGGCTGATCTCTGCGGGAAACCCGGAGACCGTGCGGGTGACCATCGGCGCCGGGGACCTGTGGTTCTGGGATGACGTGCACCACAGGAAGAACTTCCCGACGGGCGACTGGACCCTCCTGGCCGGGTCCGAGCTCCGCGGACGCGGACCTGCAAGCCCGTGACCCTGACGGTGACCGGGCAGCGCACGGCCGGCGTCGACGTGGTCTCGGCCCAGCCGGACGGCACGGAGCTGAGTCTCGACACTCCGGACAACCGGATCAACGCTCAGCTCTCGGTGACCAAGCACGACATGTCGTTCTGGGATCTGACGGATCCCGCGCTCACGGTCAAGTACACCTCCTCGGAGCCGTCGGTCGCCACCGTCGACGCCACGGGCGCCGTCGCCCCGGTGTCCATGGGTGCGGCGCTGATCACGGCCACGGCCACGGCCGACGGCGAGACCAAGTCGACCACGTTCCCGGTCGTGGTCACCTCGGGCCGTCCCGACGCCACCGGCACGAAGTTCCCGAACACCCACACGTCGCGGATCGACTTCGGCGACATCAATGTGCCGCTCGCAAAGGCCAACACGGGATTCCAGCTGTCCGCGAGCGTGGTGCCGGCCGCCCCCGGGACGACCTACAGCTACCAGATCGCTCCGATGGACACCAACACCGCCGGAGCGACCGTGACCCCGGCGGGCGTCCTGACCGTGAACCGCGTCGGGCACGTGCGCGTCACGGTCACCGCGACCGTCTCCGGTGTGAAGACCTCGGAGTCCGCCCTGATCGTGATCCCGCCCGTTCAGCAGAGCACCACGGTGGGCGGCAACGTGCCCGCCACGCTGGCGCTCACGCTCGGCGCGCCGGCGACGTTCGGTCCGTTCACGCCGGGCACGGCCAAGGACTACCTGGCCACGACCACCGCCAACGTGATCTCCACCGCGGGCGACGGCATGCTCTCGATCGCCGATCCGAGCAGCATCGCCACGGGGCACCTGACGAACGGCAGTTTCTCGCTGCCACAGGTACTCCAGGTCAACGCGTCGAGCCCGCTCGGCACCGGCAGCGCGTTTGCACCGGTTGGCGGTACGTCGAACCCGACCACCGTTCTGACCTACAGCGGGCCGGTGTCCAACGACACAGTCGCCGTCGGCTTCAAGCAGCCGATCGGCGCCAACGACGCGCTTCGCACGGGCACGTACGCGAAGACGCTCACGTTCACCCTGTCCACGACCCAGCCGTAATCACGCCACGCGGAGCCGGCGGCTCTTCGGGCCGCCGGCTCTGCGCCGGCACTCCTCCGTCTTCGGGCGCGGTCCTCGCGGCGCGGCATTGAGCCGGACCTCTGAATGCGTTTCGGTCGCGCCGGGCGATCGAGGGCATCAAGTCATGCCTGAACGCGCGTTGGGTCTTCCACGGCCCGCTCCTGGGTCCGGGGGTAGGTGCTGCGCGCCGTCACCGAAGCTGAGGTGTACCACCAGCCCGCCGTCATCGGCGGAGCGCGCGGAGATTCGTGCGCCGTGGGCGTCAGCGACCTGTTTGACGATGGCCAGGCCCAGCCCGGAGCCATGGTGCGAGGCGGCATTGCGGGCCCGGTAGAAGCGGTCGAAGATGTGCGGGAGCTCGTCCGGCGGGACGCCGGGTCCGTGGTCGCGCACGCGGAGGTCGCCGCCACGTAGCTGCACTTCAACCTTTGCGCCAGGTGGACTGAACTTCGCGGCGTTGTCGAGGAGGTTGTTCACCGCGCGGCTGAGTCGCTCGCGAGAGCCGTTGATGGGCCACGGCTCGAGCTGCTCGACGAACGTGGTCGCCGGAGCGTGGCGTCGCGCCCGGAGGAGGGCGTCACGCACGATGCCGGCCAGGTCGAGATCCTCGATGTCGGTCGTCGGCTCATCACCGCGCGCGAGCTCGATCAGATCGCCTACCAGCGCGGTGAGCTCGTCGGTCTGCTCGACGACGTCGGCGAGCAACGACGCCCGCTGCCCATCGCTGAAGTCGCCCGCGAGCTGGAGGACTTCGACGTTGGTGCGCAGGCTCGCGACCGGCGTGCGCAGCTCGTGCGACGCATCCGCGACGAGCTGGCGCTGGGCTCGCGACGACGCTTCCAGCGCGGCCTGAGAAGATTGCACGCGGTCCAGCATCGCGTTGAAGCTTGACGCCATCCGCGCGACTTCGTCGCTGCCGCCGACGGCGATCCGGCGGCGGAGATCCCCGGTCGCTTCGATGTGCGCGGCGGCGTCGGTGAGCGAGGCGATCGGCGCGATGACTGGGCGGGAGAAGGCGCGGCTGACCGCGGCGGCGACCGCCACTCCGCCGAGCACCAACGCCGCGAGCAGGAGCCGAAGCCGGTCGAGGACCGAGTCGATGCTCTCCAGCGAGCGTCCGAGCTGCACCGCTCCGGTGCTCACGTGCACGGTGATGACGCGCAGGTGAACACCGCTCACGCGGCGGTCGGCCAGCACCTGCGTGCGCTTCCCGCTCGCGACCGCACGGTCGACGGCCGTGACCGGGATCGCCACCGTTTCGTCCGGCGGTACCGTGGCGTGGCCGTTTCGCGAAACGAACTGCACATAGGGCGCGCCGCCGCCGCTCTGCTTCGGCGGCGTGGGCAGTCGTCGCGAGTCCAGCGTCGTCGCGCTCACCGTGCTGATCAGCCTGGCCTGTTGTCGCAGCGACTCGTCGACCTGCCCCCGCAGCTCCGATCGCATCGCGGTGAAGCAGATCGCTGACGCTGCTGCCAGGATGACGCCGACGACCCCCGCCGACATCAGCGTCAGGCGTCCGCGAAGACTCACCGGTCGTGTTCGCGCAGGATGTAGCCGACACCCCGCACCGTATGCAGCAGTCGCGGCTCGCCGTCCTGCTCTGTCTTGCGGCGCAGGTAGCCCATGTAGACGCCCAGGGAGTTGGACGCCTCGCCAGGGTCATAGCCCCAGACGCGCTCGAAGACGGTGGTGCGCGTGAGGACCTGATGCGGGTTGCGCATGAACAGCTCGAGCAGCGAGTACTCGGTCCGCGACAGCTCGATCCGGCGACCGCCGCGATAGACGTCGCGCGTCAGCGGATCCAGGACGAGACCGCCGAAGCTGATCCGCTCCGTTGGAGATTCGATGCGTCGCAACAGCGCTCGCAAGCGCGCGTGGAGCTCTGCGAGCGCGAACGGCTTGACGAGGTAGTCGTCCGCGCCGGCGTCAAGACCGTCGACGCGGTCGGCCACCGCGTCTCGCGCGGTCAGCATCAGGATCGGAGTGCGGTCGCCCGCATCCCGCAGCCTTCGAGCGAAGTCGAGTCCGTCCATGTTCGGCATCGAGACGTCGAGGATGATCGCGTCTACGACCTCGTGCTCGAGCCGGCGCAGCGCCTTCTCGCCGTCCTCGGCCAAGAACACCAGGTAGCGCTCGAGCTCCAGCGCGCGCTGCAACGAGTTGCGCAGGGCTGGTTCGTCGTCGATCACCAGAACGCGCATGCCGCCCACGCTAGGTCGCTTCGCGAAGAGTTCGCGAAGAGGGTCTCTTCTCCAATTCGTCGACGGCTCTTGCAGACGTCTTGTCCGGAGCGACCATCGTTGATCGGATGCGATATCCACGGCCGTTGGCCCTCATTTTCGTTCTTGCCGTCACGGCCATCGTCGCGGCGGGATGCGGCGGTTCGAACTCTGGATCTGACGACAGCACGGGCGCAAGCAGCGACAACTCGCGCAACGCCGCGCAGGTGAAGTTCCGGCAGTGCATGCGCGAGAACGGCGTCGACATCCCCGACAATCCTGGCCAGGGCGGTGGCCCGGGCGCGAACCAGAACAGCATCGACCGGACAGCGCTCCAGAAGGCGCAGAAGGCCTGTGCGAAGTACCAGCGACAGGCGTTCGGCGACGTGAGCGCGGATCAGCAGCAGCAGTTCCGCGATTCCTTGACCAAGTTCACGGCCTGCATGCGCCAGCACGGCGTCGAGATCTCCGATCCGACCTCCGGCACCGGCGGTGGGCCACCGGCCGGCGGCAATCAGCCTGACCAGAACGACCCGAAGGTCAAGGCCGCGACCAAGGCATGCCAGAGCAAGCTTCCCCAGGGCGCGCAAGGCGGCCCGGGCGGGCCGGGCGGCGGTGACCAGTGATGCGACGAGGCAAGCGGATCGCCGCCGGCGCGGCCGTGGCGGTCGTCGCCGTCGCCGTCGTGGTGGTGGTCGCCGAAGGAGGCGGGCAGAGTGAATCCTCTGCCGCGTCGGCGAGCGCTCACACTCCGACGACGAAGATCGTCCGCAAGGATCTCGTGGAGACCGCGAGCGAGACGGGCACGCTCGGCTATGCCGATGAGCGTGACGTCAGCAACCGGCTCACGGGCACCGTGACATGGCTGCCCGACGTCGGGGGTGTCATCCGTGCCGACCATACGCTCTACCGGGTCGACGACAATCCGGTGATCCTGCTTGACGGGCCGCTGCCGGCTTACCGCGACCTCGGACCGGACGTCAGCAACGGGCGCGACGTGTACGAGCTCGAGCGCAATCTGCGTACGAACGGCTACGACCCCGGTCACCACATGACGGTCGACATCAACTGGACGACCTCGACGACGAAGGCCGTCAAGCGCTGGCAGAAGGCCCACGGTCTGTCGCAGACCGGCAAGATCGAGCTCGGGCGCGTCGTCTTCGAGCCCGGCGCGCGCCGGGTTGCCTCGACGGCGGTGACCCTCGGGGGATCCAGCTCCGGCTCGGCGGGCTCGGGCTCCGGCGCGACCGGCACGGATGCGACGGCCTCGTCCACAGGAACGCATGCCACGACGGTCTACGCCGCATATACACCGACGCCGGTGGTCGGCCTGCGTCTCGTGTCGTACAGCACACGGCGAACGGCGTCGCACGCCCGCGCCGCGCAGGCCACACCATCGCCGACGGCGACTGCCAGCCCGTCGGCGACGCCGAGCCCGTCGCCCTCGGCGACCCCGACGCCCACCCCGACGGGCACGCCGGGCGGCTCAGCCAATCCGAGGCCGACGGCAACGGCGACTCCCGCGCCGCGCGCGTCGGCCACGCCGACAGCCGGCTCCCCGCCCGCGTCGGCCGCGCCGGTCGCGTCAGGCCGCTCTACGTCGCCCTCCGGCACGGGCAGTGCGGCGAGCGGGGCGGCGACGACGGGCGCGACCGGCAGCGCGCGACGACGGCGACGAGCACGCAGGTCAACACGATCATGACGACGACATCGCCGCGCCGCATCGTGACGGTCGAGCTCGAGACCACGAAGTCGTCACTGGCCAAGCGAGGCGCTCGCGTGACCGTGACGTTGCCGTCCGAGAAGAAGGCTCGCGGGCGGATTACGGATGTCGGCCGAGTTGCGACGACGTCATCCTCCGACAGCTCCGGCTCGAACTCCAGCTCCAACTCGAACTCGACCTCGACCATCAAGGTGACGATCAGGCTCTCCGAGAAGGCCTCGGCGCTCGACCAGGCCCCGGTCACGGTGGATTTCGAGCAGCAGCGCGCAAGGAACGCGCTGACGATCCCGGTCACGGCGCTGCTCGCCCAGTCCGGGGGACGGTTCGCCGTCGAGCTCGTCAACGGCGCGAGCCGACGGCTCGTGACGGTCAACCCCGGCCTCTACACGAGCGACGACGTGCAGATCGAGGGCGAGGGCTTGGAGGCCGGCATGACCGTCACCAACGCGGCGGTGCAGTGATGAGCGAGCCGGTTCTCCAGCTCAGGGGCGTCGCCAAGCGCTATCCCGGCGGGGTCGACGCGTTGCGTGGGGTGGATCTGCGCATCGATGCGGGCGAGCTCGTCGCGATCGTCGGTCCTTCCGGCTCGGGCAAGACGACGCTCTTGCAGATCATGGGCACACTCGACCGCCCTACTGAGGGTGACGTCTGGATCGACGGGCGCGATGCCGGAGCGGCGGCCGACGACGAGTTGTCGGCGCTACGTGCCCAGCGCATCGGGTTCGTCTTTCAGCAGTTCTATCTGCTCGACGGCATGAGCGCAGTCGACAACGTAGCCGGTGGGCTCCTGTACTCGGGAGTCTCGGCCGGCGAGCGACGAGACCGCGCACGCCACGCACTCGAGCGCGTCGGCCTCGGTCACCGGTTCGACCACCGCCCCAGCCAGCTCTCCGGTGGCGAGAAGCAGCGGACGGCGATCGCGCGCGCGATCGTCGGTCAACCCGCGATCGTGTTCGCCGACGAGCCCACGGGCGCGCTGGATACGCGCGCCGGACACGAGATCATCGAGTTGCTGAGCGAACTCAACCGCGATGGCTCGACGCTCGTCATCATCACCCACGACCGCGAGCTCGCGGCTGCGCTCCCGCGACGCGTCGAAATGCGCGACGGCCAGATGGTTCAGGACTGCGCAACCACGCCGGAGGTGTCGGCATGAGCGCGGCCACGCTCGCGCGGAGCCGGCTTCTGCCAGGCGACCTCCTCCGTGTCGGCTCGATCGGGTTGCGAACACGCCGGATGCGGGCGGCGCTCTCCGCGCTCGGCATCGCGATCGGCATCGCGTCGATGGTCGCCGTCCTTGGCATCTCGGCCTCTTCGCAGGCTGACCTGCTCCGGACCATCGACCGGCTCGGCACCAATCTCTTGACCGTACAGGCGGGCCAGTCCTTCTTCGGCGACGACAGCGTCCTGCCGGTCAGCACCGGCGCAAAGCTCGCCTCCGTCTCCGGCGTCACCGCGTCCGCCTCCGTGTACACCGTGAGCGGCGCGACCGTCCGCCGCAACGCGCTCGTCGATCCCGACGATACGAGCGGCGTCGGCGTCAAGGCCGCCGACCTCGGCCTGCCCAAGACGCTGAGCGCACCCCTCGCCCAAGGCCGCTTCCTCACGGCGGCAACTCAGCATTATCCGGTCGTGGTCCTCGGCTCGGTGGCCGCGAACCGGCTCGGCATCGACGGCCTCAGCGGGAACCCGCAGGTCTACATCGGCGGGCGATATCTCACCGTCGTCGGGATCCTCAAGTCCGTCACGTTGTCGAGCGACATCGACCGCTCGGTGCTGATCGGGCTGCCGTACGCGGAAACCACGTTCGGCATCGACGCGAATCCCTCCAGCACCTACGTCAGGGCAGACGACGAGCGCCTCAGCGCCGTCCGCGGCCTGGCGTCCGCGACCGCCAACCCGGAACACCCGGAGGAAGTCAACGTCAGCCGGCCCTCGGACGCGTTGGAAGCCAAGGCCGCTGCAAAGGGCGCCTTCACATCTCTGTTCCTCGGCCTCGGTGCCGTCGCACTGCTGGTAGGCGGCGTGGGAATCGCCAACGTCATGGTCATATCCGTACTCGAACGGCGCTCCGAAATCGGCTTGCGCCGTGCACTCGGCGCCACCCGCCGCCACATCGCGATCCAGTTCCTCACCGAATCGCTGCTGCTCGCCATCGCCGGCGGTGTCGCGGGCGCCGCCCTCGGGGCGATCGTGACCGCCGTCAGCTCGACGGCGCAACAGCAAGCGGTCGTGGTTCCACCGGAGGCGATCGCCGGCGGCATCGCGGCAGCACTGCTGATCGGGGCCGTCGCCGGCCTCTACCCATCCGTTCGTGCGTCGCGGCTCTCGCCGACCGAGGCCCTGCGAACGGTGTGACGCCAGGGGAGCGATCGCCCTGACCTTGGCAGGCAGGGCGATCGTGGCGCGACGGGCTGCGCTCCCCGAGCAACGAGCTGAAGTTCGCGCCCGAGGACACCTGAGCGAGCAGGTCGCTCTCGCTGAGGCCAAGCGTCTCCGCCAGCCGAGCAACTCCGCCGCTCTGCTTCGTGGACGATCGAGGCTAGGTCGCGCGATGCGGGCGGGTCAGGCGCGCGGCGGCGGGCGTGCGCGGGCGGCGCGTCAGCCGGCATGCGACGAGCAGCGTCGCGCCGTTGGTCGCGACGCCGATCACGTTCGGCACGATCATGAACGGGTCGCCCAGCGCGATGCCATATGCGAGCCAGCTCGCAGAGCCGCAGCAGACGATGGCGATGAACGCCTTCGAGACGTCCTCGGCGCTGCGCCGGCGGCGGATCCGGCGCAGTTGCAGCAGCGGCGCGGTCGCCATCAGCGTCCCCATCACGGACGCGAGCACACCGAACGCCGATACCGTCGTCACGTCCCCACCGTACGGCCGCGACGGCCGCGTTCGCAGCGTACTTCTCCGCGAGCCGCCGTGGAGAACGACGGACGTGACCGACCCCGGATGCAGCTGATACAAGGCGCCGACCATGATCCTCCCGAAGGTGCGAGATCCTCGCTTCGTGACGATCCGGCGCGGTGGGACCCTCACCGATTCGCATCACCACCTGCTCGCGCTTTGGGCGGCGTCGTGCGCCGAGCACGTCCTTGTCCTGTTCGAGTCGGCCCGGCCTGAGGACCCGCGACCGCGTGAGGCGATCGAGCATGCTCGCGCCTGGGTGCGTGGCGAGGTGAAGATGACGCAGGCGCGCAAGGCGGCCGGCCGTGCACAGGCCGCGGCCAGAGACCTGCGCGGAGCGCCACGGCACGCCGCGTACGCGGCCGGCCAGGCCGGCGTCGTCGCGCACGTCGCCGCGCACGAGCTCGGTGCGGCCGCCTATGCGATCAAGGCCGCACGCGCCTCTGCGCCGGAGGGCGAGGGCGCGGCCGCGGGGCGGCTCGAGTGCCGGTGGCAGCGTGACCAGCTCCCGGGGGAGCTTCGCGAGCTCGTACTCGACGACCAGCGGTTGCGGAACGACATCTGCTGGTCGGTGTTCGACTGCTGAGCCTCGGCCGACGACGGGTGCTGCATCGCCCAGAGGGCGGCGGCGGCGCGGGTGGAGACGCCGATCTTGACGTAGATGTGCTGGATGATCGAGTTCGGGACCGCGATGATCCCGGCCGATCACCCGGACGTGAACGAGTAGGCCTCGACGTCGGCGGCGAGGAACGTGATCTCCAGCCTCCGCGGGCGCACAGGCTCGTTCTGGCGGACGAGCTGGTACATGCGGCAGTCCCAAAGCGCGCCGTTTCCGTCCTCGTCGACGTCAACGCCGTGGGAAGGGCCCGGTGGCTCGCCGTCGAGCAGTACACGGAAGGGGATCGGTTCACGTGCGCCGTGGCAGAGCACGAGGTGCGCGTCGCGCGCGTGAAAGCAGAACGCGATGCTGCCGCCGGCTTGGTCGAGGACGATGCTCTCGGCGGCGATCGTCCATCGGCCGGCGAGCGCCCACTCGTTGAGGCCCAGTCGCGCGGGCAGGTCGTACGCGCGCGGTTCGTCGAGCGCTGGGCCGCCCGGAGACGCAAAATGCCCGTCGCGCCAGTAGCCGAGGTACGTCTCGGGGGTGCGCAGGTTGTCCCAGTCGGCCGGTGCCTCGACGCCGAGCGGCTCGACCGTGACGGGCTCGCGCTCGATGCCGAGGAGTCGCTGGATGAGGCGCTCGGACTTCTCGTAGCGGCCTTCGCCGAAGTGCCGATCGCGGATCGTGCCGTCCGCGTCGACGAAGTACAGCGCCGGCCATGCGCGATTGGCGAAGGCGTTCCAGATCGCGTACTCGTTGTCGACCGCGACCGGGTAGTCGATCGTTCGGTTCGCGACCGCCTGCTGGATGCGGTCGATCCGGTGCTCGAACGAGAACTCCGGCGTGTGAACGCCGATGACGATCAGGCCGTTGTCGCGGTAGGCCTGTGACCATGCTCGCACGTAGGGCTCCTGGCGCAGCCAGTTGATGCAGGTCAGCGTCCAGAAGTTCACGAGGATGACCCGGCCGTGCAGCTCGGCGGGGCCGAGCGGCTCGGAGTTGAGCCACTCGGTCGCGCGGCGAACGCGGGCATGTGCACACGTTCGAGCAGGGTCATCTCAGCGAAGCGATCGGAACGTCGCACGGACGTCTTCGGAGAGCAGCTGCGGCTGCTCCCACGCGGCGAAGTGCCCGCCCCGGTCATGCCGGCTGTAGTGGACGAGGTTGGGGTACGCCCGCTCCGCCCAGCTCCGCGGAACCCGGTAGATCTCGTCGGCGAACGTGCTCACGCCGACCGGGATCTTCACGCCCTTGACCGAGAAGAACGGGAGCTTGTTCTCCCAGTACAGCCGCGCCGAGGACACGCCGGTGTTGGTCAGCCAGAAGAGCGTGATGTTGTCGAGGATGTCGTCGCGCGTGAGGTCGCTCGGCTTCTCCAGACGGCCCTCTAGGACCTGCTGGACGAGGCCGGGCTGACCGCTCCCGTCACCGTGGTCGAGCATGAACGCGGCAAGGGCGATGGGCGAGTCCGCCAGGCCGTAGAGCGTCTGCGGACGCGTCCCTGTGATCAGCCCGTACGCCACGTGCGACGCGAAGAAGGCGCGCAGCTGCTCGTAGGTGCTCAGCTCCTCGCCGGAGAGACCCGACGGCGCCGGGCTGCCGATGAAGGACGCGGCGAAGAGGTCCGGCGGGACCACGCCGGCCATGTTGGTGTGGATGCCGATCAGCTCCGGCGGCGCCGGCTCGGCGGCCGCCGGGTCGGCGCGGCCGCCGGCCATCGCGTCGACGACGACCGCGCCCCAGTCCCCGCCCTGCGCCACGAACCGCGCGTAGCCCAGACGCTTCATGAGCTGGACGTACGCCTTCCCGATGCGCACGGGATCCCAGCCGGCGCTCGTCGGCTTGCCGGAGAATCCGTACCCGGGCATCGACGGGATCACGACGTGGAAGGCATCCGACGCGCTCGCGCCGTGCGCCGTGGGATCGGTGAGCGGGCCGATGATCTTCAGCTGCTCGACGACCGAGCCGGGCCAGCCGTGGCAGACGACCAGCGGCAGCGCGTCCTCGTGCTTGGAGCGGACGTGGATGAAGTGGATGTCGAGCCCGTCGATCTCGGTGATGTAGTGCGGAACGGCCTTCAGCCGCGCCTCGCACGTGCGCCAGTCGTACTCGGTCGCCCAGTAGCGGGCGAGGTCCTGCATGAGCGCGAGCGGCACGCCCTGCGAGTCGTCCTCGACGGTCTCCTTCTCCGGCCACCGCGTGGCGGCGATGCGCGTACGCAGGTCCGCGAGGTCCGACTCGGGAAACTCGATGGTGAACGGGCGGATCGTCGCGTCCGCCGGCCTTTCGACCGCAACGGCCATGTGAGTCCTCCTTGGGAGGGATGGATCTGTGACGGCACGCAGCGTGCTCTCCCACTGCATGCCGAGGCCCCAGTCGGTGGTGGAGGACGCCGTGGCCGCCATCACGCGCTCGAGCGCGCCGGCCGCGAGGTCAGGCCGCGCGGTGCGGGCCGCCGCCTCGACCAGCTCGGTCAGTGCCCAGGGGGTGACGTGGAGGAACGGTGTCTCCTGGGCCGCTCGCTGCGCCGAGGCGAGCGCCTGGTCGTAGCGGCCGAGGCCGTTGTACAGCATCGCGCCCACCCACTCGGCCCACTGGACGCCCAGCCCTTGACCGCCTGTTCTGGCCTCGCGGATCGTGAATTCGATCAGCGGCGACGCGTCGCTTCGGCCACCGAGCGCGGCGAGCAACAGCCCGGCATAGGGCGCGATGGAGGTTCCGGTCGCCTTGGTGATCGCTTCGGCCTCGGTGATCGCGGCGGCCGCCCCGCCGAAGTCGCCGCACCACGCCAAGAAGATCGCCCAGTCGGCGAGGTCGATCGGCAGTCGCGCCAGCGCCCCCGCGTCGCGGGCCTCTTTGAGGTGGCGCGCACTGATGGCACGCCAGCTGTCCTCGTCCCAGAGGATGTTGGGCGGGATCGTCGTCATCCAGCCCCAGCGGAAGCCCTCCTGGCTCGGTGACGCTTCGTCCGCGAACGCGGCCGTGGCCCGCTTCAACATCGGCGCGGCCGCCGCGTGTCCTTCCGCGACGAAGGTGGTGAGGCCATAGAGCAGCAGATCCGATGGACGGAGCGGGTGGGTCGGCCGCGGAGCCGACGCGACGGCGCTGGAGACCTCGGCGAGGCTGCCGGCCGAGACCGAGCGACCGGCGAACAGCGCAGCTCCCCACGCGTCGAGGTAGATCTCGCGCGCCAGCTCGGGGTCGCGCCGCTCGAAGCGCCGCGCGGCCTTCAGGAGCAGCGGGGGCGCCGCGGACCCCATGCTCGACGCGAACGCGATCTGACCCTTCAGCAACTCGACCTGCGCCATCTGCACCTCGTCCGGCGTCGCGGCCTCGGCCAACGCCAGGAGCTCGAGCGCACCCTCGAAGATGCCGGCCCGCAAGCTCGCCTGCGCGGCGGCCAGCGCACGCCGCACCCGCTGCTCGGGATCACGCGACAGGACGACTGAGCGATGCAGGAACGCGGCCGCCGCCGCCAAGCCGCCCCGTGCCTGAGCGCGGCCCGCGGACTGCTCGAGCGCGGCGGCGACCGGCTCGTCCGGCCCCGCCGCGGCCGTGGCCAGATGCCACGCGCGACGGTCGGGGTCGGCGCCGGGGTCGGTCGCCTCGGCCAACGCCAGGTGGGCCTCCCGGCGTTGCTCCTTGCTCGCTGTCCGGTACACGGCAGAGCGCACCAGCGGGTGACGGAAGGTCACGCGCTGGCCGAGCGCGAGCAGCCCGTCCGTCTCCGTATCCACGGCAGAGACCGCGATGCCGAGCCGCTCGGATGCTGCGAGGAGCAGCAGCGGATCGCCCACCGGCTCTGCTGCCGCCAGCAGCAGCAGACGGCGCGCGTCGTCGGAGAGCGTCTGAACCCGGCGCACGAAGCTGTCTTCGATCCGCCCGGCGAGCCCCTGCGCCTCGACCAGGCCGAAGCCGCCCGCCAGCTGCCGTGCCGTCAACCCTCGCGGGAGCTCGAGCAGGGCCAGCGGGTTCCCGTGCGTCTCGGCGATGATGCGATCCCGTATTCGCTCATCCAATTTGAACTGCACCGCCGAGCTCAGCAGCGCGCGGGCATCGCCGTTGCGCACGCCGTGCACTTCGAGCTCACGCACGTGTTGCAGTTCCTCACGCGGCTCACGCGTGGCGAAGACGATCCCGACGGGCTCCGCCAGCAGCCGTCGCGCCACGAACGCCAGGGTCAGCGCCGAGGCCCGGTCGAGCCACTGCGCGTCGTCGACGACACACAGCAGCGGACGCTGCTCGGCCGCATCCGACATCAGACCCAATACCGCCAACCCGACGAGGAACCGATCCGGAGCTTCCCCGGTGCTGAGCCCGAACACGATCTCCATCGCCTGCCGCTGCGGCGGCGGCAGGCGATGCAGTCCCTCGAGCAGCGGACCACACAGCTGGTGCAGGCTCGCGTACGCAAGCTCCATATCCGACTGCACACCCACCGTCCGCACGACGGTCATGTCCGAAGACGCCGACGCGAGCAGGTGCTCCAGCAGTGCCGTCTTGCCGATCCCGGCCTCGCCGCGGAGCACCAGCGACTGGCTCTCGCCGCGGCGGATCGCCGACGTCAACTCGTCCAGCAGCGCGCACTCTTTCGCCCGGCCGCGCAAGCCGCTGGACCCGACCGGGCCGTGCAGGCGACCGACCATCGGTCGGGTCAAGACATGACATCCGCCAGGGAGTGTCGATCTCAGTTACATCGGCGCCACGAATCCCATCGCTTCGAACTGCGGCTCGCCGCAGGAGCGGCGCTTTCTCCTTTGGCACGAGCATCGCTTCGCCGTTGAACCGTTTAGGCCACCGGCTTGACCTTGACGCTACGTCAGGGTCGACACTCACGGGAGAGGCAATACGCAAAGAGAGAGAACGGACATCGATATGCCAACCAATCAGAGCCCAGGCCTCGCGATTCACGTGCAGGGGCTGCAGAAGTCGTTCAAGGAGCTGGAGGTGCTCCGCGGGGTGGACCTCGACGTCGCGCGCGGGAGCATCGTCGCCCTGCTCGGCTCCAACGGCGCGGGCAAGACCACGGTCGTGAAGGTCCTGTCCACGCTGCTCAAGGCGGACGCGGGGACGGTCGGCGTCAACGGCTTCGACGTCGCGACGCAAGCGGCGCAGGTGCGGGAGTCGATCAGCCTCACGGGACAGTTCGCGGCGGTCGACGAGATCCTCAGCGGGCGGGAGAACCTCGTGCTGATGGGCCGGCTGCGGCACATGCAGGACCCGGGAGGGCTCGCCGACGAGCTGCTCCGGCGGTTCGCGCTGACCGACGCGGCCGCGCGGAGGGTGGCGACGTACTCGGGCGGGATGCGCCGCCGCCTGGACATCGCGATGAGCCTGATCGGGAACCCGCCGGTGATCTTCCTCGACGAGCCGACGACCGGGCTCGACCCGCAGGGGCGCATCGAGGTGTGGCAGGCGGTCAAGGAGCTCGCCGACGGGGGTACGACGGTGCTGCTCACGACGCAGTACCTCGACGAGGCCGAGCAGCTCGCCGACCGGATCGCGATCCTCCACCAGGGCCGGATCATCGTCAACGGCACGCTCGCCGAGCTCAGGCAGCTGCTCCCGCCCGCCAAGGTCGAGTACGTCGAGAAGCAGCCGACGCTCCAGGACGTCTTCCTCTCGCTCGTCGGCGACGACACGGGCAGCATCGACCACGTCGGCGCGCACAACTAAGGAGCAACGATGACCACGCACTTCTTCGCTGACACGGCCGCCTTGACCGGACGCTCCCTGCGCCACATCACGCGCAGCCTCGACACCATCATCACGACCGTCATCACGCCGATCGCCATCATGCTGCTGTTCGTGTACGTGTTCGGCGGCGCGATCGCCACCGGCTCGGACTCGTATGTGGACTACATGCTGCCCGGCATCCTGCTGATCACGATCGCGTCGGGGATCGCGTATACCGCGGTCCGGCTCTCCACCGACATGCAGGGCGGGCTCTTCGAGCGGTTCCAGTCGATGCCGATCGCGCGGTCCGGCGTCCTGTGGGCGCACGTGCTGACCTCGCTGGTGGCCAATCTGATCTCGGTCGTGGTCGTCGTGCTCGTCGCCCTGGTGATGGGCTTTCGCTCGGGGGCGGGCGTGACGGCGTGGCTCGCGGTCGGCGGCATCCTGATGCTGTTCACGCTCGCGTTGACGTGGATCGCCGTGATTCCCGGCCTCACCGCGAAGACCGTGGAGGGGGCGAGCGCGTTCGCCTACCCGCTCATCTTCCTGCCGTTCATCAGCTCGGCCTTCGTGCCCACCGACAGCATGCCCGGACCTGTGCGTGCCTTCGCCGAGAACCAGCCGGTGACCTCGATCGTCGATGCGATCCGCGACCTGTTCGCCCAGCAGCCGGTCGGCAGCGGCATCTGGGTCGCCCTCGCCTGGTGCGTCGGCATCCTCGTCGTCGCGTATGGCTTCGCGATCCTCGCCTATCGCCGCAAGATCGCCTGAGGCAGTCGAACCGATGCTCACCATCAGCCGGCTGGCGACATACGCCGGCGTGACGGTGCGGGCGGTACGCCACTACCACCAGATCGGGCTGCTGCCTGAGCCCGAGCGCACCTACTCCGGGTACCGCACCTACGACGCCGCCGCGGTCGTGCGGCTGATCCAGATCCGCACGCTGGCCGACGCCGGCGTGCCGCTGGCCCGCGTCCAGGAGCTTCTCGATGCCGGCCCCGAGGAGTTCGCCCGCGGCGTGCGGGAGATCGACAAGGACCTGCGCGCCGAGATCCGGCGGCTCGAGGGCAACCGCAAGCGCATGGCCCGGCTCGCCGCCGGAGAGCAGCTGGCGCTCCCGGACAGCGTCGTGGAGTACCTCGACCGGCTGCGCGGCCTTGGCGTCGACGAGCGCTACATCGAGCTCGAGCGGGGCAGCTGGATCATGATCGCCGCCCAGGTGCCGCACGAGATCGACTCCGTCATCGCCAAGAAGCACGAGGAGCTCGACGACCCCGACACGGTCAAGCTCTATCGCCTTCTCAGCCAGGCGATCGACTGGCAGGCCGACGACCCGCGGATCGTCGAGATCGCCGACCTCCTCGAGCGCCTGATGATCCGCGCCGTGGAGGCCGGCGAAGTGGGCACCGACCCCTTCGAAGACCCGTTCGTCGACCTGCTCGACGCGACCGCCGTCGAGTCCTCGCCGGTCGCCGAGCGACTGCTCGCGATTCTGCAGGAGCGGGGCTGGAAGGGCTGGACCCGGATCGAGCGAGTGCCTGCCGACAGACCGCGCTAGTTCCTGCCGGGCACAGCGGCGACCGCGCCCTGAGGCTGCTGTGCGGTGCATGCCTTGGCGGCGGCTTGGAACGCGGGCGAGCGGTCGTCGAACCTGCTGCTGTCGAATGCGCCGCTGCGATCGGGGTCCGGGAAGCTCGGAACGCCGTGCGTGCGCAGGCAGCGAGCCCACGCGAACTCCGCGGCCGACGGGCCGCTCCCCGACGCGGCCGCGCCGCCGATGCCCGCCGCGATCAGCACCAGCCCCGCCAGGATCGCCATCCACATCTTCCTCATGGCCTTGCTCCTTGTGTTGGGAACCATGCCCGCCGTGTATATGGCGACGCCGCTGACGTGGACCTAACCGCGCCGGTTAACCCGCTGTAAGGTGCGCCGCGGCACCCTCACGCGAGCGCATGCGAGTCCACCCGCCACGGCGCACCATCCGAGCGCGGCTCACCGTCCTGGTCTTCGCCGCCTTCCTCGCCGCGGGTGCCACCCTGCTGGCCGTCACCGTCGTGGTCTGGCTGGGCCGGACCGGCGGGGCCACCGTGGCGCACCCCTCGCCGTCCGGGGGCGTCGCGTTCCCGACGACGCAGCACAGCGCCGACCGGCGCGAGCTGCTCGTCGCCGCGGGCGTCGCGCTGATCGCGATGGGCGCCGTTTCGCTGGGGCTGGGCTGGCTCGTGGCCGGGCGCTTCCTGCGGCCGCTGCGCACGATCACGGCGGCGGCGCGGGAGATCTCCGCCACCACCCTGCACGAGCGGCTGAACCTCTCCGGCCCCGACGACGAGCTGACCGAGCTCGCCGACACCTTCGACGAGCTCCTCGGCCGGCTCGAGCGTTCGTTCGCCTCCGAGCGCCGCTTCGTCGCCAACGCCTCGCATGAGCTGCGCACCCCGCTCGCCGGGATGCGGACGTCGCTGGACGTGGCGATGGCCAAGCCCGGGCCGGTGCCGGCGCACGTCGTCACGCTCACCGAACGGCTGCGCCGCGAGCTCGACCGCATGGATGGGCTGCTCGAGAGCTTCCTCACGCTCGCGAGGACCCAGCAGGGGCCGTTCGCCGACCAGGCCACGCTCTCGCTCGCCGAGCTCGCGTGCGTGGCGATCGAGGACCGCTCCGCCGCGATCTCGGCGCAGGGCCTGAATGTCGAGCAGCGGCCCGATCCGCGCGCGCGCGTCACCGGCAACGCGCCGCTGCTCGCCCGCATGGTCGAGAACGTGATCGAGAACGCCATCGGCCACAACGAGCCGGACGGCTGGCTGCGCGTCTCGACCGCGGTCGAGGGGACGCGCGCGCAACTCGTCGTCGAGAACGGCGGCGAGCGGCTCGACCCCGACGTCGTCGAGGAGCTCAGCCGGCCCTTCCGCCGCGCCGTCGCCGAGCGGACCGGCTCGCATCGTGGCGCCGGCCTGGGGCTGGCGATCGTCGCCTCGATCGCCGAGACCCACGGCGGCACGCTCGACCTCGCCGCGCGTGACGAAGGCGGGTTGCGGGTCGCGATCGGGTTGCCGCTCGCCGGCGGAGCCGCGACGTGAGAGTGCTCGTCGTCGAGGACTCGCCCACGCTGGCCGACGCGCTGGTCGAAGGCCTGCAGGACGAAGGGATGGCGGTCGACGTCGCCTACGAGGGCCTCGAGGCCGCTGCGAAGCTCGACCTCCACGCTTACGACGTCGTCGTCCTGGACCGCGACCTCCCGGGCATCCACGGGGACACGCTCTGCCGGGTGATCACCGAGCGGGATGACCCCACGATGGTGCTCATGCTCACGGCCTCCGGCAGCCCCGCAGAGCGCGTCAGCGGCCTCAGCCTCGGCGCCGACGACTACCTCTCCAAGCCGTTCCACTTCCCTGAGCTCGTGCTCCGCGTCCGCGCGCTCGCCCGCCGGCGGCCAGCGGCGCGCGCCAGGATCTTCCGCGCGGCCGGCATCGAGCTCGACCCGCTCCACCACACCGTCACCCGCGCCGGACGGCGGCTGGACCTCTCAGCCAAGGAGTTCGCGCTGCTCGAGGCCCTGATGCGCGCGCAGCACGGCGTCCTCAGCGCCGAAGTCCTCTTCGGTCAGGTGTGGGATGAGCACGTCGACCCGTTCACCAACACGGTCCACGTCACGCTCAGCCGCCTGCGCCGCAAGCTCGGAGAACCCCCTGCGATCGAGACGGTGCCCGGCGTCGGCTACCGGGTCACCGAGTCCTAGCGTCGGAAGGCTACGGAGCCGTCGAGGGAGTAACTACCTGACTTGAGTGTGTGAACTGCGGCACTTCGTGTCAACCGCTTGACAAGGGCCTCACACGGCGAGACGTTGACGGCTACGGAGCGCCCGCCACGAAGGTGTCATATGGCGTCGCTCGTGCAGGTCTATATGTGGGGAGGGACTCGTCATGCTCTTTGAGCTTGCTCGAACGCGCACGCGCGCACTCGCGCTCGCGTTCACCGCCGTTCTCGCCGCCGGGATGCTCGTATCGCCCGCGCAATCGGAACCGACTCCGCCGCCGTCCGCTGCATCGGCGTGGGGTTCGGGAACGCTGACCGAGCCGCAGCTCGGCCAGCTGGTCGGGCGGATGACGCTCGATGAGAAGGACAGCTTCTTGCACGGCAGCACCGACTCGGCGTGCGCCACGTCGCCGCTGGGTTGCTGGGGGCAGGCGGGTTGGATCCCGGGCGTCTCGCGCCTCGGCATCCCGCCGCTGCGGCTCACGGACGGCCCCGCCGGCGTGCGGCTCGGGCACGTTGAGACCGCGATGCCGGCTCCTGTCGGCCTGACCGCGTCGTTCGACCGCAACGCCGCTCAGCTGTTCGGCAAGAGCGTCGGCGCGGCGGGTCGCGCGTCCAACCAGGACGTCTGGCTCGCGCCGATGATGAATGCCGTCAACTACATCACCGGCGGCCGCAACTTCGAGACGTTGGGTGAAGATCCCTACCTGGCCGGCGAGCTCGCCGGTGCGCTCACGAAGGGCGTGCAGAGCGAGCGCATGATCGCCCAGATCAAGCACTACATCACCAACGACTTCGAGAACGGGCGCAACTCCACGAGCGTCAAGATCGACTCGCAGACGTTGCACGAAACCGACCTGACGGCGTTCGAGGCGGGTGTCAAGGCGGGCGCGGGTTCGGTGATGTGCTCCTACAACCGCATCAACGACGTCTACGGATGCGGGAACGACTACACACTGAACACCGTGCTGCGCGGTGAGCTCGGCTTCAAGGGCTTCGTCACGTCCGACTGGGGAGCCACGCACCGCACGACCGACCTGATCCACGGCCTCGACATGGAGCAGAACGGTTCGAGCAACCTCGGCGCCGCGCTCGTCACCGCGGCGAACAACGGCACGGCCGAGGTTCCCGTGAGCAACGACTACCCGGCCCAGCCGGCGTACAGCGCGGGCGTGTGGCTCGCCGCCATGGACGCCTCCGTGCTCCGCATCCTGCGCTCGATGAACAACGCCGGGCTGCTCGAGGGCACGCAGGACGGGTCCCACTACACGGACGGCACTCCGTACGTGCCGGCGCGGGCCGATCTCGCCGGCCTGCGGGACTCCGACTTCCAGACCGCCCAGGCGCTGGCGGAGGAGAGCGCCACGCTGCTCAAGAACGACGGCGCGATGCTTCCGCTGACGTCCGCGGACCTCGCGGGCGCGGGCACCGTCGTGATGGGCCCGACCGCCATCGCTCCGTACACGGGCGGCGGCGGCAGCGCGCATGTGATCCCGTACGACACGGCTCCGAGCGCCTACTCGTCGTTGGTCGCCAAGGCTGGGAGCGGCGCGAAGATCAGCTACGTCCCGGGCTATGACCTGGACGGGCAGATGGTGCCGTCGTCGGCGCTCGCGGCGCCCGACCCGGCCGAGGGGTACGCCAACTGGACGCTGACGCCCGCCGACGCGGCGTTCGCCGGCCTGCCCGGCCTGCTGCGCCAGCAGATCACCACCGCCCCCGTCGCCTCCGGCGCCCAGCCGGTGCTGCAGGCCGACGGCGCGCCCGACCGGCTCGACCCGACGGTCGACGCCACCACGCTGCCGGCGACCACCGGCTGGCGCTGGACCGGCACGCTGACCGCGCCGGCGAACCCGGCCGGCACCGGCTGGCAGCTCAAGCTGTTCGTGCGCAACCAGGCGAGCGCGCAGCTGTTCGTCGACGGCCTGTCGTCCTCGGGCGGGAGCTCGAGCCGCCGGATCAACCTCGGCGCCTACCCGGCGGCCCCGTCGAACTCACTCCCGAGCCAGAGCCAGACCGCCAAGTCGCACGACCCCGCGGCCGAGGGCCTGCAGCAGGCGACGTACTCCGTGACGCTCGCCGCGGGCCAGAAGCTCCACCTCGACCTGCGCCTCGTGACCGGCGCGAGCCCCGCGCAGATCCAGTTCCGCTGGGTCCCGCCGGACAACCAGGCGGCGTCGATCGCCCAGGCGGCGACCGCCGCCGCGGCGGCCGGGAAGGCCGTCATCTTCGCCTATGACGAGGGGACCGAGGGCAGCGATCGCGGCGGCTCGAACCAGGGCGCCGGGATCGTGCTCCCGGGGTACCAGGACGCCTTGATCGCGGCGGTGGCCGCGGCGCAGCCGAACACGATCGTCGTCCTCAACACCGGCGATCCCGTGCTGATGCCATGGGCCGGCTCGGTCAAGTCGATCCTCGAGATGTGGTATCCGGGCCAGGCGGGCGGTCCCGCGACCGCGAGCGTCCTGCTCGGCACGACGAACCCCGGCGGCAAGCTGCCGGAGACGTTCCCGGTGGACGCGACGCACTTCCCGTCCTATGACCCCGGCTGCGTCGACACGTCCTCGACGGGCAACTGCCCGATCTATCCGGGCGTCGCGCGGCCGGGCTGGCTCAGCGGCAACCATTCCTACCGCGAGATCACGGGCCTCGACGCGACGGTGGGGAACGGGATCTTCCAGGGCTACCGCTGGTACGACAAGCACGCCGTGACGCCGCTGTTCGCATTCGGGCACGGTCTGTCGTACACGCGCTTCGCCTACTCGAACCTCGTGCTGACGCCGCGCTTCGACGGCACGGTGGACGCGGCCTTCGACGTCAAGAACACCGGCGGCGTCGGCGGCGACGAGGTGCCCCAGGTCTACGTCGGCTCGGGCCCGGCGATCGCCGGCGTCCAGCAGTCCGTCAAGGCGCTCCGCGGCTTCGAGCGGATCGCGATCGGCCCGGGTGAGACGAGGCACGTGACGATGACGCTCGCCCGCCGCTCGTTCGAGTACTGGAGCACGGCGGAGAACAAGTGGGTCACGAACTACGGGCCGCGCACGGTGTCGGTCGGCGGCTCGTCGGACGACCTCCCGCTGTCGGCGACGACGGCCCCGCTGCTGTCCGTCAGCGCGGACGGCGGCGTCGGCGGCACCGTGCCGGCGACGCTGTCGCTGACACTCGGGGCGCCGGGCACATTCGGCACGTTCACGCCGGGACTGGTCAAGGACTACCTCGCGGCGATGACGGCGAGCGTGACCTCGACCGGGGCTGACGCCGCGCTGAGCGTGGCCGATCCGAACAGCGTGTCCACCGGTCACCTGGCCAACGGAGCGTTCCTGCTGCCGTCGGTCCTGCAGGCGAAGGCGACGAGCCCCGCAGGCGTCGGCTCGGCGCTCGCGAACGTCGGAGGCTCGGCCACCCCGACCGCGCTGCTGACGTACGCCAACCCGACCACCGGCGACCCGGTCGCGCTGTCGTTCCAGCAGCACATCGGGGCGACGGACGCGCTGCGAACGGGCACCTACGGCAAGACGCTGACGTTCACGCTGTCGACGACGACTCCGTAGTCGTGCGGCACCGGGCCGCGGGGGCGGATGGTTCCGCCCCCGCGGCCCGCGACGTGCTCGGCGCCGCTGCGGAGAAGTCCGCGGCGGTGTCGGGCTTCCACGGATGCGACGCCGCGACGCCTGGGCCAAGCTCGGGAGTGTCCGATCCGCGAGCGAAGGAGCTCCGATGTCGACCGAGCCTGAGACACCTCCGACGTCCCCGCAGCCACCACGACGCAAGGCCGGCGACCTGCTCTCGGCACTGGCCGACCGCATCGGCGCCCGCTTCACCACCTCCAGCGTCTTCGGCGCGCCCGTCGAGCGCGACGGCGTGACCGTCATCCCCGTGGCCGGCTTTCGCTTCGGGCTCGGCGGCGGAAGCGGCGCGGACCCCGCAAAGGGCCAGGACGGCGAGGGGGGCGGCGCCTGCGGGATGATGTCGGCCAAGGGCTACATCGAGCTCAAGGACGGCGGCTCGCGCTACGTGCCGATCGTGCAGCCCGCCCGCATGGTCGCGCTGCTCGGCCTCGCGATCCTCGCAGCGCTGGCGCTGATGCGCCCGGAGCCGGCGCCCAGGCACCGGCGCCCGCACGGCCGGCACCGGCACCGGCACTGCGCCAGCTGCAAGCGCCGCTGATCGCGTGCATCGCCGGCGCTACCCGCCGCGCTGGAGCCGCACGTCGAACGGCGGCGGCTTGACGTAGAGCCAGCCGTCGGTCTGGACCAGCTGCGCCGCGACGCTGCGCCGCCGCGCGAGCAGCGCGCGGCCGCGGCGGTTGAGCGCGATGTGGACCGTCTTCGTCTGGCCGTGCGCGAGCGTGAAGCCGGTGTTCCCGATCGCATGGCCGCCCGCGCGCAGGACCACCGACGCGGCGCAGCCCTCCGGGCACGTCGCGCTCAGCGATGCCCGCATGCCGCGGACCGGAAGCGTCGGGCTGACGAGCTGCAGCGGGCACCGCTCCGTGGTCGGCTGGCCCGGCCGGTCGGGCGAGGTGGCGTCGATCACCACCTCCGGGCGGCGGGCGCAGTCCTCGCTGAGCCACGCCGCGCGCGTCGCGTCCACGCCGAGCGGCTGCGCGGAGATCGCATCGGCCTGCCCGACGCCCGCGTAGCTGACCGCGCCCGAGGTCGCGTCGATCGCGACGACACCGTCGAACCGCGCCGGCGCGGCGAGCGCCCGGCCGCCGCCGGCGACGAACCCGTTCCCGGGCGGATTGGCGGCGGCGGGCACAGGCCCGATCGGCACCGGGGGCCCGGAGGCCGCGACGCGGGCCAGCGTCGGCGGCGGGCCGTCGAGCAGCGTCAGCAGCGTGCCGTCGTCGTCGAACGCCGCGCCCGAGAGGCGGGGAAGGGCGGTCGTGCCGCCGCCGACGCCGAGCAGCTCGCCGTGGTCGTCGATCGATGTGAGCACGGCCGCGGCGGACAGCGCCTGCACGTCGCCGCCCGTGGCGAGCCGGCGCGGCGCGCCTCCCGCCGGGACGAACCAGACCCCGCGGCTGCCGGCGCACCCCGCGCCGGAGAACGCGACGTCGGCGCCCGAGATCGCCGCGATGAGCGACTGCCCGGCGTCGGTGCGGCAGGCCACGAGCCGGCGGGCGGGGCCGCCCTGCAGCGAGCCGGTGACGATGACCTCGTCGAGCTCCGCCACGTCCTCCCCGCCCTCCCCGCGGTTGCCGTCGGAGCGGCCGCCGCTGATGGCCGCGACCCACGACGTCGCCGAAGCGGCGACGCCGGACACGTGCCGGTTCGCGTTCGGAGCGGGATCGTCGACCTGCGCGAGCACGAGCGGCGGCCCGGTCGCGGTGCGGCGCACGATCTGCACGCCGTGCGACCCGCGCTCCACGGCCTGGATCGCGCTGCCGGTGGCGATCGAAACCGTGACGGGGTCCTCGTCGAAGGCCGTCGTCTGCGAGCCGATCTGGTCGTGGTCCGTCGAGAGCGGGATCTGCACCGGAGCCGCCGCGGCGGGCGTCGCGAGCAGCAGCACGAGGGCGGCGGTGAGGCAGAGCTTCATCCGCCGAGGGTGCCGCAGCCGGCCGCCCTCGACAATCGGGAAGCGCCCTGAACTCGACCCCTAGACGACATCCTGAACGTCTTCACGGCGGGGCTACAGCAGCCCGAGCGCGGCGAGGTCGGCGTGCAGCTCGTGCTGCTGCTCGGACGTCAGCGGTGCGAGCGGTGCCCGGACCGGGCCCTGCGGGAGGCCGAGGAGACCGAGCCACGCCTTGAGGTGGGCGATCGGGACGATGCCCTCGTCGAGCCAGGGGCGGCGGAGCCACTTGACGAACGCGTCGCGCTCCGGGCCGAGACGGTCCGCGATCGCGCGGGCTCCAACGACGTCGCCGGCGTCCGCGAGGCGGGTGTAGTCCGCGATCGGGAGGTTCCCGGGCGTCTGGTAGAGCGCGAGCGCAGGAGTCGACATCAGGGCCTGGAAGCCGTGCTCGACGTGCAGGTCGAGCCAGTCGCGCTCGATCGCGTCGGCGACGACGATGCGGTCGCCGACGCGCGACTGCACCTCCAGCAGGTGCTCGCGCCCCTGCGGGTTCTTGATCCCGCAGACGATGTCGATCTCCGCGAGCGCCGCGATCTGGTCGGCGCTCAGCGACATGCCCGAGTACGGCGTGTTGAAGAGGAACAGCGGCAGCGAGGTGCGCTCCGCCAGTGCCTCGTACCAGGCCTGGACGGACGCCGCCGGCAGCCGCGGCGGGTAGTACGGGTTCATCGCGATCCC
Source organism: uncultured Solirubrobacteraceae bacterium (assembly GCA_963736505.1). Lineage (GTDB taxonomy): Bacteria > Actinomycetota > Thermoleophilia > Solirubrobacterales > Solirubrobacteraceae > Solirubrobacter. The sequence goes on along the minus strand of CAVTOZ010000004.1, from coordinate 36,926 downwards.
GAAGTCGACGCCGCACGCCAGAGCGTGCTCGGCGAGCTCGGCCGCCTCGACGACCGCATGGTGGCCGATCTGGGCCATCACGGGCACGCGACCGCCGGCCTGCGCAGCGACGAGCTCGTGCACGCGCCGGCGCTCGGCGCTCGACAGCGCCCAGAACTCGCCCATGACCCCACCGCAGAAGATGCCGTCGACCTGCAGCGCCGAGATGTAGTGCTCGACCGAGGCGGCCAGCAGCTCTTCGTCGACGGCGCCCCCGTCGGCGGTGAACGGCGTCGGGATGGCGATCCAGAGGCCCTTTACCGTCGCCCGCGCGAGGGCCTTTGGCTGCACCCGGCCACTATCCTCGCCGACCGATGCTCGCGCAACTCAGCGATCCCCACATCCGACTTACCGACGGCGCCGAAGCGGCGGCCGCGGCGCTGCGAAATGCCGTCGCCGCGGTCGGCGCGCTCGACCCCGCGCCCGACGCCGTGCTGGTGAGCGGCGACCTCGCCGACACCGGCGACCCGCGCGAGTACGCGCTCGTGCGCGAGCTGCTCCAACCGCTTCCGATGCCGGTCCACGTGCTGCCCGGCAACCACGACGACGTGCCCGCGCTGGAGGCCGTGTTCGGCCCGGCCGAGTACGCGGTCGACGCGGGCCCGCTGCGGCTGGTCGCGGTCGACACGACGATCCCGGGCCAGGGCGGAGGGCGGATCCCGGCCGATCGCCTGACCGCGCGCCTGGACGACCCCAAGCCGACGATCGTGGCGATGCACCACGCGCCGCTGACGACCGGCATCCCGCCGATGGACGCGCTCGGCGTGCCGGACGCCGACCGCGCCGCGCTCGCGGACGTGCTCGCGCGCCACCCGCAGGTGAAGCGGGTCGTGTGCGGCCACGTGCACCGCACGATCGTCGGCGCGCTCGCCGGCGTGCCCGTCTTCACCTGCCCGGGCACGCACAGCCAGCTGACGCTCGACTTCCACGCCACCGAGATCACGACGAACGACGACCCGCCCGGCTACGCGCTGCACGTCCTCCGCGACGGCGACGTCACGACGCACGTGGTCCTGCTGTAGCCGCCTCGCGCTCGCGCGTCCGGTCGAAGCGGCCCGAGCCGAGCACCTGGGACGGCGGCGCCTCGCGCACGAACACGAACAGCAGCACCGCGCATGCGATCAGCCCGGCGTCGAGGAAGATCGCCGCCGTCCAGTGGCCGGTCGCGTCGCGCAGCGCGCCGCTGACCGCGGGGGAGAGCACGGCGCCGATCTCGCCGATCAGGTTGTTCATCCCGAACGCCGCGCCGTGGTGCGCGGGATCGGCGATGTCGGCCAGCATCGCCTGCGCGATCGGCTGCATCGCGTTGAAGAACGTGCTCGCGCCGAACAGCAGCGCCGCCATCGTCCAGACCGGCGGGGCGCCGCCGGAGACGACGATCCCGAACAGCACGGTCAGCACGCACTGGATCGCCGTGAACGCGATCACCAGCGGCTTGCGGCCGATCCCGCGCCGGACGGCGACGTCGGACAGCCAGCCTCCCACCGGGAAGCCGAGGATGCCGGCGCCGGCGTTGAACGCCGCGATCAGCGCCGAGCGCCCGAACGACGAGTGCGCCGCCTCGGCCACGATCGAGACCGACCAGAACGAGAAGAACCACAGGTTCCACAGCACCGCGATGAACGCGAGGTTGATCAGCATCAGGTCGCGGTTGCGCAGCACCTCGCCGACCTCGCCGGTGCGGCGCGTGAGCACGACCGCGACCAGCGACAGCGCGAGCCCGACCTCGAGCACCGCGATCCACAGGTCCGACAGACCGGCGGCGTCGCCGACGAAGTACACGCCCATCACGGCCGCCAGGCCGACGGCGGCGAACGCGAGCATGTGCAGCGTCGCGCGCGCGTAGGGCAGCCCGGGCCGCCGGCGGCGGAAGTACGCCGCGCACGCGGTCCCGACGGCCAGCGTGGCCGCGCCGAGGACGAGGAACGCCATCCGCCACGCCTCGTCGGCGGCGAACACCTTGCCGCCGAGGTCGATCAGGTTCGGGGTGAAGACGGTCGCGATCGTGATGCCGATCGCCAGGCCCGTGATCACGAAGCCCATCCCGAAGCTGCGCTTCTCGACGGGCGTGTCCTCGGCGATCAGGCTGCGGTCGTTGGAGTAGAAGGCGCCCTCGCCGAGCCCGGTGAAGACGCGGATCGCGATGAACGCGACCAGCCCCGTGACGACGCCGCTGAGCATCGTCGCGATGCCCGCCCACAGCAGGCTGATGACGATGATCGTGCGGTGGCCGTACTTGTCGCCCAGCCAGCCGCCGGGGAACTGCGTGAGCATGTAGCCCGCGAAGAACAGGCCGCCGATCAGCCCTCCGAGCGCGTATGGCCTGTCCGCCCCGGCGAGGAACGAGACCTTGTTCTCGATCATCCACGTCACGACCGGCCCGGTGAGGGCGCGGTCGGCCGCGCTGACGGTCCAGCCCAGCGCGAGGAAGACCCACAGCGTGCGGTACGCCGGCCAGCCGCCGGCCCTATGTGCTCTGCCTCCCATCCCACCGGGATTCCCCGGTGGGATGGGCTAAAAACCAGACAGTTTCGGCCGCTAGCCCTGCTTGATCTGCTTCAGGGTGTTCTTCGCGGCCGTCTGCACGACCTTCGGGACCGGCGCGAAGTCGAGCGCGGCGCCGAACTTCTGACCATCGCCGATCGCGTACGTCACGAGCTTGGAGATCATGCTCGCCTTGGGCGTCGTCTTGGGGACGATCGCGTACGTGAACGTCGAGAGCGGGTACGCCGTGGTCGCCTTCTTGGGCGGCGCGACGATGTGCATCTCGTTGTTCGCCGGGACCTTCTTCACGACCGCGGCGGCCGCCTGGATGTTCTTGAGGTTCGGGAACACGAAGTTCCCGGCGGCGTTCTGCAGCGCCGCGGCCTTGAGGCCGTGGGCGATGATGTACGCGGCCGAGATGTACCCGATCGCGCCGTTGGTCGAGGTCACGACGGCGGTGACGCCGTCGTTGCCCTTGCCGCCGACGCCGACCGGGAAGCTCACCTGCGTGCCGAACCCGATCTTGCTCTTCCACGACGGGCTCGTCCGCGAGAGGAAGTCGGTGAACGCGTACGTGTCACCGGACCCGTCGCTGCGGAAGGCGGGCGTGATCTTCACGGCGGGCAGCGAGACGCCCTTGTTGAGCGCCTTGATCCGCTTGTCGTTCCACTGGCTGATCTGGCCCTGGAAGATCTGGGTCAGCACGGACGAGTTGAGCGAGAGCTTCTTGACGCCGTCGAGGTGGTAGGCGATGCCCGTGGCGGTCAGCGCCCACGGGATCTGCACGCACCCGTTGCACGCGGCGGCCTGGGCCGCCGACAGGGGTGCGTCGGAGGCGCCGAAGTCGACCGTGCGCGCGGTGATCTGGGCGATGCCGGCGCCCGAGCCGACGGCGCCGTAGGTCACCTTGATGTTGTTCTTGGCCTGGAAGTCCTGGCTCCACTTGGTCATCAACGGCGCGACGAGCGTGGAGCCCGCGCCGACGAGCTGGGCGTCCTGTGCCAATGCGTTGGATGTCGGGCCGGCGACGACGCCGACCGCCAACGCGCCGATAGTCACGGCAACGAACCTACTGCGCTTCAAAGCGTTTCCTTCCGCCTCGTATGGGATGTGATTCCCGGGTCGGCGTAGGTGAGCACGTCGGCGGGCACCTGGCTGTGACCGACCTGTTGGCGTGCTGTTGCTTTCTCGTGAACGCCTCTCGCCCGCGTGGCGGCCGCCGATCTATGGTCGGCTCGCGATGTCAGCTCGCGCCATCTCGACGACCCCGCGGACCGGTTCCCGGCGGCGGTTGAAGCGCTTCGACCGCATCGCGGACCGTACGCTGCGCGCGCTCTGCGCGCTGGCGTCGCTGCTCGTCGCGGCGCTGATCGTCGACGTCGCCTACCAGCTGATCGACGGCGCCCGCCCGGCGATGGCGAAGTTCGGGCTCGGCTTCCTGACGCACAGCGCGTGGAAGCCGAACTTCGACGTCTTCGGCGCGCTGCCGCTGCTCTACGGCACCGCCGTGACGTCCGCGATGGCGCTGCTGATCGCGACGCCGATCGGCATCTCGATCGGGCTCTTCTTGAGCATGTTCTCGCCGCGCGCCGTGCGCGGCGTCGTCGGCCCGCTGGTGGAGATGCTCGCGGCGATCCCGAGCGTCATCCTCGGCCTCTGGGGCATCCTCGTGCTCGGCCCGTTCCTGCAGCAGCACGCCGAGCCGTGGCTGCACTCGAGCTTCGGTTGGGTCCCGTTCTTCGGCGCGGCGCAGACGAGCGGGAGCAGCGTCTTCGCGGCCGGCCTGATCCTCGCGATCATGGTCGTGCCGATCATCGCCTCGATCAGCCGCGACCTGTTCCAGACGGTGCCGCGCGAGCTGCAGGACGGCGCCGCGGCCCTCGGCGCGACGCCGTGGGAGGTCGTGCGCGGCATCGTGCTGCCGGCGACCGCGCCGGGCGTCGCCGCCGCCGCGTTCCTCGGGCTCGGCCGCGCGCTCGGCGAGGCGATCGCCGTGACGCAGGTGATCGGCGCCGGCGCCGAGGTGCACGCGTCGCTGTTCCGCACCGGCGACACGCTGGCGAGCCGGATCGCCAACCAGTTCCAGGGCTCGGTGTCGCAGTTGCACACCTCCGCCCTGTTCTACCTCGCCGTCGTGCTTCTGGCGATCGGGCTCGTGACGAACCTGCTCGCCCAGTGGATCGGGCACCGGTTCGCCCAGTGACCGCCCTGTACGACCCGACGGCCCCGCTGATCGCGTCGGGCAACCTGCGCCGGCGCCGGATCGTCAGCCGGCTCGCGCAGTCCACGGCGGTGCTCGCGGCTGTGCTGGCCGTCGTGGTGCTCGGCATCGTCGTGCTCTCGGTCGCGCGGCGCGGGGCCGGCGCGCTCAGCCTGGACTTCCTCACCAAGGATCCACCGCGGTTCGGCGGCCCCGGCGGCGGGATCGCGCCCGCGATCGTCGGCACCGCGGTGCTCGTGGCGCTGGCGACGGCGATGGCGATGCCGGTGGGCGTCCTGGTCGCCGTCTTCCTCGTCGAGTTCGCGGGGCCGCGGACCGGCCGCGCGGTGCGGCTGGTGCTCGACCTGATGAACGGCCTCCCCAGCGTCGTCGTCGGGCTGTTCGTCTTCGGCCTGCTGGTGGCCGGTCACAAGCAGAGCGGCTTCGCCGGCGCGCTCGCGCTGGCCATCATCATGGTCCCGCTGATCGCCCGCGCGACGCAGGAGATGCTCCTGCTCGTGCCGGCCCAGCTGCGCGAAGCCGCCGACGCGCTCGGCGTGAGCCGCTGGCGCACCGTCGCCGGCGTCGTGCTGCCGAGCGCCCTCGGCGGGATCGTGACCGGCACCGTGCTCGCCGTGGCGCGCGCCGCCGGTGAGACCGCGCCGCTGATCTTCACGTGCTCGATCTTCGGCAACCAGACGACGCTCGACGTCTTCGGCAGCGCGGTGCCCAACATCCCCGTCTCGATCTTCGTCCTGTCCGAGCAGGCCGACCCGTCGGGCTTCGAGCGCGCCTGGGGCGCCGCGCTGATCCTGCTCGCGTTCATCCTGCTCACCAACATCACGGCGAGGACCATCCTCGCCCGCAGCCGGAGGAAGCTGACCCGATGAGCCTGCCCCCGACGCGTGTGCGCGTCGTCTCCGACGTGCCACGCCGCGACGCGCTTCCGGCCGTGCCGCGGGAGACGGTCTTCGACGTCCGCGGCGTCGACGTGTACTACGGCGCCAAGCGCGCGCTCGCCGGCGTGACGATGAAGATCGAGCGCAACATCGTCACGGCGATGATCGGGCCGTCGGGCTGCGGGAAGTCGACGATCCTGCGCAGCCTGAACCGGATGAACGACTCGGTCGGAGGCTTCCGTCTCGAGGGGCGCATCCTCTACCACGGGCACGACGTCTACGCCCCCGACGCCGACCGCGTCGAGGTCCGCCGCCGGATCGGGATGGTGTTCCAGAAGCCGAACCCGTTCGCCAAGTCGATCTTCGACAACGTCGCGTGGGCGCCGCGCAACCTCGGCCTGCGCGCCGGGCTGTCCGAGCGCGTCGAGCAGGCGCTGCGCGGGGCGGCGTTGTGGGACGAGGTGAAGGACAGGCTCAAGCAGAGCGCGCTCGGCCTCTCCGGCGGCCAGCAGCAGCGGCTCTGCATCGCGCGCGCGATCGCCGTCGAGCCGGACGTGCTGCTGCTCGACGAGCCGGCCTCGGCACTGGATCCGATCGCCACGCTGGCGATCGAGGAGCTGATGCACTCGCTCAAGCGCCGCTACACGATCGTGATCGTGACCCACAACATGCAGCAGGCCGCGCGCGTGGCGGACCGGACGGCGTTCTTCAGCCTCGACGCCGAGCGGGTCGGGACGCTGATCGAGTACGACACGACGGAGACGATCTTCACGCGCCCGGCCGACACCCGGACGCGCGACTACGTCAGCGGCCGCTTCGGCTAGGCGCTGTTGATCGCCCCGGCGTGCAACTGCTGCAGGAGCGGCTGGCCGCACTGCCAGCAGTAGGTCGCGCCGGGGGAGTGCGGGGCGGCGCAGATCCCGCACGCGCCGGCGGCTCCGGTCTGCTCCATCCGCAGGATCCGCTCGACCTCGCCGAGCTCGGCATCGGCCTCCTGCAGCAGGGCGGCGCGGCGGCTGAGCAGGTCCATGCGCACGTGGTTGCGGACGATCATCTCGTACGCGAGCCCGCCGAGGTCGAACTGCAGCTCGCTCACGCGTGCCGCGAGCTGATCGCGCCGGCGCACGAGGTCGACCGGGAGGTCGGGTCCCGCGGGCGGCTCGTAGCCCGGGTCGAACGGGCTCGGCGTCTTGACGTACTGGCGGCTGGCGTTGCGTCCGAACATCACTGACCGAAGAAGTCGCCGGTGAACTTGCCGTCCTTGTAGCCCGGGCCCTTGCCGGGCGTGCCGACCTTGACCTCCGGCGGCGGCGTCTTGACCGCCTTGGGCGTCGGCGTGGCCTTCGCGGTCTTCTTCTCCTTCGTCGCGCTCGCGTCCGGCGTGGCGTCGGGCGACGCCGTGGCGGTCGCGGTGGCCGCGGGCGCCGCGGCCGCCGTGCCGGCGGACCCCACCGTGACGATGCGCACCGGCGCCGCCGCCCTCGGCGTGGACGACGAGCCGGACGAGCGCCCGATCTCCACCCCGACGCCGAGCGCGATCAGCAGCGTGGCGACGCCGGCGACCAGCGTGGCGCCGGCCGGGGTGGCCGTGCGCCGCCGCGGCGCCGCGGGCGGCAGCGCGGGCGGCGCCGACGCGGCGACGTAGCGGCGCGGATCCGAGCGGCGCTCGCCGCACTCCAGGCAATAGCGCTGGTCGGGCAGCATCGGCGCGCGGCAGGCCGGGCAGAGCTCCGCGCTCGCCGGCATCAGGATGTCCATCGGACGGGTTATCGGGTCAGTCTGCTTCGTCGCCGTTCGCCAGTTGTGAAGCATTCGTTGCCGGTGTCCCGCGCGACGTGCGCGGGGAGATAGACATGGCGCGCCGTGACCTGCGCGGAATGCCACGCACCGCTCGCCGACGATCAGCGCTACTGCCTGGAATGCGGTGCGCGCCGAGTCGCGCCCGCCGCCGGCGGCTGGATGCCCTCGGTGCGCTCGGCCGCGCTCGCGGTGCTGCTCGTGCTGGGGTTCGGCGTCGCCGTCGGCTCGGCGATCGCGCCGCCCAGCGAGGGCGCGGCGGCCGAGACGGTCGTGCTCGCGATGCAGCCGGCGCCGGCGGCCACGCCGGTGGCGACCCCGACGGCCACCGTCGCGCCGTCGCCTGAGCCGACGCCGGAGGACACCGCCACGCCGGAGCCGACCGCCACGCCGGCTCCCACCGCGACGCCGCAGGCCACCGCGACGGCCACGCCCACCGCCACGCCGACGCCGACGCCGGACGCCCCGCCCGCCGTCAAGCACGTGTTCCTGATCGTGCTCTCGGGCCACGGCTACGACGAGGCGTTCGGCGCGGGCTCGCCCGCGAAGTACCTGACGGGCGAGCTGCGCAAGCAGGGCGAGCTGGTGCCCGGGTACTCCGCGACCACGCAGGGAGAGCTCGCCAACGAGGTCGCGCTCGTCAGCGGCCAGGATCCGACGCCGGCGATCACGGCGAACTGCCCGGCGTACACGGACGACTGCGTCTACCCGGCGACCGTGAAGACCGTGGCCGACCAGCTCACGGCGGCGGGCAAGACGTGGCGCGCCTACGTCGAGGACCAGCCCGCCGGCTGCAGCCACCCGGCGCCCGGCGCCGCCGACGCGCCCGCCGGGAACTACGTCACGTGGCGCAACCCGTTCGTCTACTTCCACTCGCTGACCGACGGGCCCGACTGCGCGAGCTTCGACCTCGGGCTCGACCAGCTGAGCTTCGACCTGACCTCGGCGGACACGACCGCCTCGCTCTCGCTGATCGTGCCCAACCGCTGTCACGACGGCACCGACACGCCGTGCGCCGCCGGGCAGCCGGCCGGTCTGGCGGCCGCCGACGCGTGGCTGAAGGCGACGATCCCGCCGATCCTGAGCTCCGCCGCCTACAAGGAGGGCGGGCTGATCGCGATCACGTTCGACCAGGGCGCCGCCGGCGGCGACAACCGCGTCGGCCTCCTGCTGCTCTCCCAGCAGGTCAAGCCGGACAGATCGGACGAGATCGGCACCTACACCCACTACTCGCTGCTGAAGGCGATCGAGGACCTGTTCGGGCTCGACCACCTCGGCCACGCGGCCGACCCCACGACCTCGGGCTTCGACAAGGCCATCTACAACGCCGGGGGGTAGCCTCAGCGGCATGTCCGCCGCTCCCGCTCCCACGCTTTCTCCGTTCGATCCGCTGGACCCGCTCGACGTGGGCGCCCAGCTCGACGACGAGGAGCGGCTGATCCGGGACACCGTGCGCCAGTACGTGCGGGAGAAGTTCCTGCCCGTCGTGGCCGAGCACTTCGAGGCCGGCACGTTCCCGCAGAACGTGCCGGGCGACCTCGGGCGGCTCGGCCTGCTCGGCATGCACCTGCACGGCTACGGCTGCGCCGGCGCGTCGGCGACGGCGTACGGGATCACCTGCCTGGAGCTCGAGGCGGGCGACTCCGGGCTGCGCTCGTTCTGCTCGGTCCAGGGGTCGCTGGCGATGTACGCGATCCACCGCTGGGGCAGCGAGGAGCAGAAGGAGCGCTGGCTCCCGCGGATGGCGGCGGGCGAGGCGATCGGCTGCTTCGGCCTGACCGAGCCCGACGCCGGGTCGAACCCCGCGGCGATGCGTACGCGCGCGCGCCGCGACGGTGACGCTTGGGTGCTCGACGGCGCGAAGATGTGGATCACCAACGGCTCCGTCGCCGACGTCGCCGTCGTGTGGGCGCGCACCGAGGAGGGCAAGGTCAGCGGCTTCCTCGTCGAGCGCGGCACGCCCGGCTTCAGCGCGCCGAAGATGGAGCACAAGCTGTCGCTGCGCGCGAGCGTGACGAGCGAGCTGGTGCTCGACAGCGTCCGCGTGCCGGAGGACGCCCGGCTGCCGGAGGCGAACTCGCTGCGCGGCCCGCTCTCCTGCCTCAACGAGGCGCGCTACGGGATCGTCTGGGGCGCGGCCGGCGCGGCGCGCGCATGTTACGAGGCGGCGCTGGATTACGCGCGTACGCGCGAGCAGTTCGGCAAGCCGATCGGCGCGTTCCAGCTCACGCAGGCCAAGCTCGCCGAGATGGCGGTCAAAGTCGGGCAGAGCACGCTGCTGGCGCTGCACCTGGGCCGGATGAAGGACGCCGGCACGCTGCGCTCCGAGCAGGTCTCGTTCGGCAAGTACCACAACGTCTCGGCCGCGATGGAGGTCGCGCGGAGCGCGCGCACGATCCTCGGGGCCAACGGCGTCACGCTCGAGTACCCCGTGCTGCGGCACGCGAACAACCTCGAGTCGGTTCTGACCTACGAGGGCACGCACGAGATGCACACGCTGATCCTCGGGCAGGCGGTGACGGGGATCGCGGCGTTCTCGTGAGACGCGGGTAACGTCGCCGAAGGCGGGCGAGGATGCGAAGCCCTCGCCCGCCTGGCAGGCGAAACCCTTCTCTACGGCGTCGTCGTGCTCAGCGTGAACGTCAGCGTCTTGCTGTAGCTGCCCGTCCGCAGCGCGTCGGTCGAGCCGATGTGCTGCGTGAACCCGATCGCGACCGCGCCGTTGGAGACGGGGCCGGTCCAGCTCGCGGGGGTCATCGACACCTGCAGCGCCTCAGGCAGGCTGAACGCGCCGTTCGTCAGATGCCCGGGGTCGGAGACGCTCAGCGTCGCGTCGCCCGCGGTCGAGATCACGTTGGCCGTGGTGCCCGCCGTGTAGGTGTGCTCCAGGCCCGGCGTGAAGGCGCCGAAGCTCGCCGGAGCGCCGAGCGTGAGCGAGAGCGTCGCCGGCACCGTGCCGGACACGCCGCCGTTGGTCTCGGTCAGTGCGAAGCCCGCGACGGTCGCCAGCTTCGACACCGCGTTGGCGACGTTGCCGACGAGCAGCTCGTGCTCGGCGTCGGACGTCAGCTTCGAGCTGGTGGGGTCGATCGCGGCCGACTGAGCGTAATCGCGCGCGATCGAGACGACGAGGTCGTCGACGGTCCAGCTGTCGGCGGTCGTCTGGTCGAGCGCCCGGGCGATGCCCGTCAGGCGCAGGAGCACGTCGCGCTTGTCCCAGGTGGGCAGCGCCGCGAGCGCGGTGAGCCCGTCCTTGGCGGGACCCGGCGGGAGGGCGGCCGCGGCGGCCGACGCGCGCGACGCCGGGGCGTCGGTGCGCAGGCCCCAGCCGAACGGGTACTGCGGGTCGTACGTCGCGTCGCCGACGTTGGTCGGCTCCTGCGTGATCGCCCTCGGCCACGTCTGCGGCAGCCGGCCGGTGAACGGCTTGTCGCCGAACAGCACGTCGGCCACGCCCGCGCCCTCGCTACCGGGCAGCCAGGACGCGACGAGCGCGTTGGTCTTGGCGATCCGGTCGCTGATGATCATCGGCCGGCCGGAGACGACCAGGACGACGCACTTCATCGCTGCGCACACCTTGTCGACGGCCGCGCCGTCGGCGGCGGTCAGCGTCATGTGCTGGCTGCCGCTGCCGCTCATGGAGACGTCGCCGTTGCCCTCGGCATACGGCGTCTCGCCGACGACGACGACGCCGACGTCGGAGCCGGTCATGTCGGCCGACGCGTCACGGCTGTAGGTGACCGTCGAGCCGGGGGCGACCTGGGTGAGGCCGGCGCGGATCGACGTCGCGCCCTGGATCCGCGTGTTGCCGGAGGCGCCCTGCCAGTCGACGGTCCAACCGCCGGCCTGGTTGCCGAGGTCGTCCGCGGCCGAGCCGGCGAGGTAGATCTTTGCCGACTTCGAGAGCGGCAGCACGCCGTCGTTCTTCAGCAGCACCTGCGACTCGGAGACTGCCTGGCGCGCCGTCGCGCGGTGCGCCGCCGAGCCGACCTCGGAGATGTGGGTGCGGTCGGTGAGCGGGTGCTCGAACAGCCCCAGCTCGAACTTCTGCGTGAGGATCCGCCTGACCGCGTCGTCAAGCCGCGACATCGGCACGTTGTACGGCGAGCCGGGGTCGGAGTTGACGTCGGCGATCAGGTTGTTCTCGTACACTCGGTAGGCGGACGGGATCATGACCATGTCCATGCCGGCGTTGATCGAGATCGCGACCTGACCCGGCGTGGGCTGCGAGCCGGTGTCGGGCGGCGGGATCTGCTGCAGCGCGTTGTAGTCGCTGATCAGGAAGCCCTCGAAGCCGGTCTGGGTCTTCAGCCAGTCGGTCATCAGGCTCTTCATCGCGCTCATCTTCACCGGGTTGCCGAGCCCGTCGTCGGTGTAGTCGACGCTGGAGTACGACGGCATGATCGAGCCGGTGTGGTGCTGCTGGACGGCGGAGATGTAGGGCGCCAGCGCGAGCCGGTTGAAGTCGGCCTGGCTGACCTGGTCGATGCCCTGGTCGAGCCGGTTGGCCGTGGCCGCGCCGTAGGTCGTGAGGCCGTCGCCGGCGAAGTGCTTGGTGGTGGCCATGACGCGGTCGTTGGCGCCCTTGGCCGTCGGCGTCGTGCCCTGGAAGCCGTCGATCGACGTCTCCAGGAGGTTCACGAGCGCCGGGTCCTCGCCGTAGGACTCGTACGTGCGGCCCCAGCGGTCGTCGCGGGCGACGCAGACGCACGGCGCGAACGCCTCCTGCGGGCCGGTGGCGCGCGTCTCGGCGGCGGCCACGTGGCCTTCCTGCTCGGCCAGGGCCGGGTCGTGCGCGGCGCCCATCCCGATGTTGTGCGGGAAGATCGTCGCGCCGACGAGGTTGTTGTCGCCGTGCACGGAGTCGATGCCGTAGATCAGCGGGATCTGCAGCGGCGTGCGCAGCGCGCGCAGCTGGAAGTCGTCGATCATGTCGGCCCAGCTGGCCGGGTTGTTGCCGTTGGCCGGCACCGAGCCGCCGCCCGACAGGATCGAGCCGAGGTTCCAGGCGGCGATGAAGTTGGCGTTGTTGTTGGACGTCGTCTGGTTCTGCGCGTTCGAGACGGTGTTCGTGCCGAGCGAGAACGCGGGCCGCTCGGGCTGCGTCGTCTGCCCGACCTTCTCCTCCACGGACATCCGCGAGAGCAGGTCGTCGACGCGCGTGGCGATCGGCAGCGACGAATCCAGGTACGGGAACCCGTGCGCGTTGATCACGACCGTCGGCGGGCTCTGGTTGTTCGTGATCGCCGATCCGTTGGCGCTCGTCGCCGTGAACGGCACGAGGATCGTCTTCGCCTTGGCGGCGCCGCTGACGGCGAGCGTCTGGACGTCGATCGTCTTGACCGTGCCGGACGTGCTGCCGGCCGGGAACACGACCGACCCGGTGGCCGCCGTGTAGTCGGTGCCGGCGACACCCGTGTCGGGGAGCACCTTCTGGTTCGTCGTGGTGCCGATCGTCAGCGTGCCGCCGAGCGTGTAGTTGACCGTGACGTCGGCATCGGTGGGGACGCTGCCCGTCGTGGTGAGCCGGATGCCGACGTGGGCGAGCCCGCCCTGGTCGACCAGATAGACCGCCTTGTCCGCCTGTAGCGTCACCGGAACCGCCGCGCGGGCGGGCTCCGTGACGACGACGGCCGCGGCCAGCAGCGCAGCGATACCCGCCGCGCGCGCTTCCCAGCGCATGACCCTCTCCTCCTCCGTGGACCTCTGGACGGCGCGACTTTCGCGCTCGCCCGGGCAGTTGTCAAGGTTCGAACGAAAAAGAGGCGGAGCGCCTCACATTCGTTCGGAACCCGAACGCCCTAGCAAGCGAGGTCGGCTGTCGTGCGCGCCGTCCGCAGGTGGACGGTGCGGTGGCAGCCCGCGGCCGAGAGCCGGTACGTCCCGGGTGCGACGGTGAAGCTGAACGCGCCCTTCGCGGTCGCCACCGTGCGGCCGCCGCGCGACAGCCGCACGGCGCCTGAAGCCTTGCCCGTGAGCCGCGCGAGCGCGGCCGGCCTGCCCAGCGGCGAGAGGTCCGGCGCCCGGTTGCCGAGCCCGAAGCCGAGCACGGCGCCCGTCGCCGCGTCGAGCACCGCGGTGAGCACCCGCACCGTCCCACTGCCGCCGCCCTTCTCGCCCGCGGTGGAGAACCTCCCGGTCATCACGATCGCGTCCACGCGCACGCCGTCGGGCTGGATCTCGTCTCCCGGTGAGGTCACGCGCACGGCGTCGGCGTGGTCGGCGGCGACCGCCTTGACCGAGCGCGGGTCGACCTCGCCGGACCGCTTGGCGAACGCGAGCGCGCGGGTGAGCAGCCGCGCATCGCTCATACGCCCGGGCGTGCCGCCGTTGACTGACGCGTACGCGGGCGCGGCGATCGCCGCCGTCGCTGCGCAGGTCACAGCGATGAGCCGCCGCACGGGCGCAGTCTAGGCGCCGAGGTAGGTCAGTACCGCGAGTACGCGGCGGTGATGCTGGTCGTCGTCGGTCAGGCTGAGCTTGGCGAACACCTTGCGGACGTGCTTCTCGACGGCGCTGTGGGAGATGTGCAGGCGCTCGACGATCGAGGCGTTGGTGTGGCCCTCGGCCATCAGCGCGAGCACCTCGGTCTCGCGCGGCGTCAGCCGGTCGAGCGGGTTGTCGCGCTGCTGGCGCACGAGCAGCTGCGCGATCACCTCGGGGTCGATCACCGTGCCGCCGCCGGCGACGCGGTCGACGGCGGCGAGGAACTGCTCGACGTCGGCGATCCGGTCCTTGAGCAGGTATCCGATCCCGCGCGCGCCGCCGGCCAGCAGGTCGGCCGCGTACTTCTCCTCGACGTACTGGCTCAGGATCAGGATCGCCGTCTCCGGCTTGCGCCGGCGCGCCTCCAGCGCGGCGCGCACGCCCTCGTCGGTCTGCGTAGGCGGCATCCGCACGTCGACCAGCGCGATGTCGGGGCAGTGCTCCTCGACCGCGCCGACGAGCGCGTCGCCGTCGCCGACCGTGGCCACGACGTCATGACCGCACTCGCTGAGCAGTGCGGCAAGCCCCTCGCGCAACAGGGTCAGGTCCTCGGCGATCACGACACGCACGGCAACAGAGCACCGTACGCCGTACGGGAGTGGGCCGACAGACGGGGAGCCAACACCCGGGGGGTACGGCTCTCCGTACTATCGGGTTTCGCCCTCCGTCCTCTCAAGTTCGGACCTCGGGCGACGTTAGAACGCAGGAATCCCCGTGATCTCGCGCCCGACGATCAGCGACTGGATGCTGTCGGTGCCCTCGAACGTGAAGATCGCCTCCATGTCGGCGTGGTGGCGCGCGACGTGGTTGGCGAGCAGGATGCCGTTGCCGCCGAGGATGTCGCGCGCGTGGCCGACGATCTCGCGCGCCTTGGCGGCGTGGTTCATCTTCGCCATCGACGCCATCCCCGCGGTCAGGCGCCCGTCCTGCGCGAGCTCGGAGATGCGCAGGCACATCGCCTGCATCGCGGTGATCTCCGCGAGCATGCGGCTGAGCTTGTCCTGCACGAGCTGGTAGGCGGCGATCGGGCGCCCGAACTGCTCGCGCTCCTTCGCGTAGGCGAGCGCGGCCTCGTACGCGCCGACCGCGAGCCCGAGCGCGCGCCACGCGACCGTGTAGCGGGTGCGCGCGAGCACGGTCGCGACGTCGCGGAAGTTGCGGCAGCCCGGAAGCCGGTTCTCGGCCGGCACGCGCACGCTGTGCAGTTCGATGTCGGCCTGCCAGACGGCGCGCAGCGCGGTCTTGCCCGTCATCACGAGCGCGTGGAACCCCGGCGTCTCCTTCTCGACGAGGAAACCGCCGACGTGCCCGTCCTCGTCGCGCGCCCACACGATCGTGACGTCGGCGATCGACGCGTTGCCGATCCAGCGCTTGTTGCCCTTGAGCACGTAGTCGTCGCCGTCCCGGACCGCGCTCGTCTCGAGCTTGACGGCGTCGGAGCCGTGGTCGGGCTCGGTCAGCGCGAACGCCCCGATCGCGTCGAGCGACGCCATCTCCGGCAGCCAGCGCTGCTTCTGCTCCTCGCTGCCGAGCATCGCGAGCGACTGCATCGCGAGGTTGGAGTGCACGCCGAAGAACGTGCCGATGCTGCCGTCGCAGCGCGCCCACTCCATCGACACCAGCCCGGCCGCGGTCGCGCTCATGCCGGGGCAGCCGTAGCCCTCGACGGTGCCGCCGGCGAGGCCGAGCTCCGCGATCTTCGGGACGAGCTCGAACGGGAACTCCGCGCGCTCCCAGTAGCCGTTGATGATCGGCGTGACCTCCTGGTCGCAGAAGGTCCGGAGCCGGTCGCGGATCGTCCGTTCTTCGTTCGTGAGCTTCTCGTCGAGGAGGTAGAAGTCGGTCACGGGTCGAGATATTGGCGAACTGCGCGGGTGAGGGAGTGAGGTTCCCCGGAACGGTTCAGTGACTGTAAATCGACCACTCCCCGGGAGGGGTGCGTCACTTTTGTTCACCCAGCGGACGCAAAAGTGACGCACCCCCCACAC
The DNA here is from genome assembly GCA_963736505.1 of uncultured Solirubrobacteraceae bacterium. Taxonomy (GTDB): domain Bacteria; phylum Actinomycetota; class Thermoleophilia; order Solirubrobacterales; family Solirubrobacteraceae; genus Solirubrobacter. The sequence continues at coordinate 21,033 of CAVTOZ010000004.1, read as the reverse complement.
CGTGACGCGCGAAGATGATCGAGCGTGCGCGGATCACACCCACGGACGATCGGTCACGATCGGCCCACTCTCCTTACTGCGCAGTTTCCGAACCGGAGACCACAACCGTGATCCCGTCCTGCGCGAACCGCCCCATCGAAGCGAGCTCGTCCCCGACCGACGACAACCCGATCGTCTTCGCCACGAGATCCCCCGGCCGCACCGACCCCGCGCCCACCGCGCGCAACAGCCCCTCGTAGTGCCGCACCGCCATCCCGTGCACGCCGAACACGCGCAGCTCGTGGGCGATCACGCGCGCCATCGGGAGCGCAACCTTGCGCTCGTCGCCGAGCAGCAGGCCGACCTGCACGTGCCGCCCTCGCCGTCTCAGGCAGCGGATCGAGTTCACGCACGTGGCCACCGAGCCCAGCGCGTCGATCGACACGTGCGCCCCGCCGCCGGTCAGCTCGCGGATGTCCTCCACCGCCACCGGCACGGCGCCCAGCTCCCGCGCGCGCTCCAGCTTGCGCTCGTCGATGTCGACGGCCGCGACCTGCGCGCCCGCGGCGACGGCGATCATGATCGCCGCCATCCCGACGCCGCCGCACCCGTGGACGGCGACCCACTCGCCGGCGCGCACGCCCGCGTGCACGTGCAGCGCCGCCCAGGCGGTCATGAAGCGGCAGCCGAGCGACGCCGCGTCGGCGAACGCGAGCCCTTCCGGCACCCGCACGAGGTTCAGATCGGCGCGCGGCAGCGCGACGTACTCGGCGAACGAGCCCCAGATCGTGAACCCGGGCTGGACGTCGCGCTCGCAGATCTGCGTCTCGCCCTGGCGGCAGGGGTCGCAGCGGCCGCAGCCGCAGCAGAACGGCACCGTCACGCGATCGCCCAGCTCGAATCCCCGCACCTCGCGGCCGAGCGCCGCCACGACGCCGGCGAGCTCGTGGCCGGGCACGTGCGGCAGCACGATCGACGGATCGTGGCCCATCCAGCCGTGCCAGTCGCTGCGGCAGACGCCGGTCGCGCGCACCTCGACGACCACGCCGTCGGGCGCCGGCGCGGGGTCGGGAACGGTCTCCAGCGACAGCGGCTGCTCGAAGGCGTGCATCACGGCGGCGCGCATTGCCCGTATTGTCGCGATGTGGGCGGACCCGACCCCCTGAGCCTCGAGCCCGAGGCGCTGCGCCGGCTCGGCTACCGCGCGATCGACCGGCTCGTCGAGCACTACGAGGCGCTCGACGGCAAGCGACCGCTCCCGCTGCCGGACCCGCAGTGGTCGGCGGCGTCGGTCCCGCCCTGCCCGGACGGGCCGACCGATCCCGCCGCGGCGCTCGACTACCTCTTCGACGAAGTGCTCCCGCGCGCGCAGCTGACGAGCCACCCGCGCTTCTTCGCCCGCATCGGCAGCCCCAGCAACCCGGTCAGCGTGCTCGCCGACCTCGCGGGGATCGGCGTGAACGTGTTCGCCGGCAGCTGGATCGGCGGCGCGGGCGCGTCCGCCGTCGAGCTCGCCGTGCTCGAGTGGCTGCGCGAGTGGATGGGGATGCCCGCCGGCACCGAAGGCGTGCTGGTCAGCGGCGGCTCGGTCGGGACGCTGACGGCGCTGGCGGCGGCCGCCCACGCGCGCGCGCCCGAGCGCCCGTGCGCGACCGCCTATGCGTCCGAGCACACCCACAGCGCGGTCGCGCGCGCCTGGCACACGCTCGGGTTCGATCCCGCGCACCTGCGCGTGCTGGCGGCCGACGACCGGCAGCGCCTGCCGGCCGCGGCGGTCGAGCACGCCGTCGCGGCCGACCGCGCGGCCGGGCTCGAGCCGTTCGTCCTGTTCGCCACCGCGGGCACCACGAGCACGGGCGCGATCGACCCGCTGCCGGAGCTGGCGGCGCTCGCGCGGCGCGAGCGCCTGTGGCTGCACGTCGACGGCGCGTACGGCGCACCGGCGCGGCTGACCGAGCCGGGGCGCGCCGTGCTGGCCGGGATCGAGCTGGCCGACTCGCTCGTCCTCGACCCGCACAAGTGGCTCTTCCAGCCGTACGAGGTCGGCTGCGTGCTGATGCGCGAGCCGGGCCTGCTCGAGCGCGCGTTCGGGCTCGACGGCGCGTACCTGCGCGACACGGCGTCCGACGAGGTGCAGTTCCGCAACCGCGGGCTGCAGCTCACGCGCAGCTCGCGCGCGCTGAAGCTGTGGCTGTCGCTGCGCGTGTTCGGGCTCGACGCGTTCCGCGCCGCGATCGCGCGCGGGATCGAGCTCGCCGAGCTCGCCGAGGCGGAGCTGCGGGCGCGCGACGGCTGGGAGGTCGTGACGCCCGCCCAGCTGGCGATCGTCTGCTTCCGCCGCACCGTCGTGGGGCTCGACGACGCCGCGACCGACGCCCTCAACGACCGGATGGTCGTCGCGACCGTCGCCGAGGGCTTCACGGCGCCCAGCACCACGCTGATCGACGGACGCCCCGTCGTGCGGCTGTGCACGATCAACCCGCGCACGACCGACGACGACATCCGCGCCACGATCGACCGGCTCGAGGCGCACGCGATCTGAGGGGCGGGGGAGGGCCGGTCGAGCAACCGACCCTCCCCCGTTGCTCCAGAGCCGCTCTTATCAGCCAATCCAGGCTGCGTCTGGTCAGGACGAGCGGGAGGTCGGCGGGGGTCTCGTCGGGGGGTCCGGGAGGGGTGCCGACCCGGTGGGCCTGTCAATCGAATCAGAGTCGGATGCCTGAGGTCAAGGTGTCTGAACCATTGGCTGACGAATTTGGCGTGATCCGGCCTGGCTGGTCACACGCACCGTCATGTCCGGCACTCAGTTGGCGCGCCCGCGCTCAACGCCAATGCACCGGCTCGACGTGTAACGCGGATGACCGCTACGCTTGCATCCGACCATGCCCACCAGTACGCAATCCCCGTCCGGTAACCGGACGCGACCACCAGGGGAGACATCAGAGGCACGAATCGCGAAGGCTCTCGCCCATCCGCTGCGGGCTCGCATCCTGCAGCGTCTGGGTGAGCGTGTCGCGAGTCCCGGTGATCTCGCCTTGGAGCTCGGCGCCCCGTTGGGCGTCGTGAGCTACCACGTACGGATGCTGCGCGACTACGACTGCGTCGAGCTCGTCAGGACCGAGCCCCGCCGCGGCGCGTTGCAGCATTTCTACCGCGCCACCGCCCGTCCCACGCTCGACGAGGATCAGTGGAAGACGCTGCCGTCGAGCCTGCGCCGCGAGCTCTCCAGTGAGACGTTGGCCGAGGTCGTCGAGGACGTCCGCGCGGCCAGCGTGGCCGGCACGCTCGACGATCCCGAGGTGATCGTCCAGCGCACGCCGCTGGAGCTCGACGAGCGCGCCTTCAAGAAGCTCAACCGCCTGCTCGCCCGCACCCACGAGCAGGCGCTGCAGATCGCGGCCGAGAGCGCCGAACGCGGCGGCGAGGTCTTCCCGACCGAGCTCGCCGTCCTGCACTTCAAGCGCGCCGGCGCCTGATACGTCGGAGGGCCCCGCCGGAGCGGGGCCCTCCAGCGCTCACTTGGCCTTGACCGTCAGGCTGGTCGTGGACTTGCCCGAGGCGATCTTGATGACCACCTTGGGCGCCTTCTTGAGGCGCTTGCTGGAGTGCAGGCGCATCGTGACCTTGCCCTTGCCGGTCTTGCGGGTCGTCTTCGACGAGCCCGCGATCCGGGCGGTGCCGGTCAGCTTCGCCGCGCTGCTGCTCGGCGGGACGGCGGTGATCGTGCAGACGATCGTCTTGCCGTCGGCGGAGAGGTCGCAGGTCACGCGGACGTTCGGGGCATCGCCCTTGTCGCCCTTGTCACCCTTGTCGCCCTTCGCGCCGGCGGGACCCGCCGGGCCTGCCGGACCGGCCGGGCCTGCCGGACCCGCCCCGCCCGCCGGGCCGGTCGCGCCGAGCGGACCCGCCGGACCTGCCGGACCTGCCGGACCTGCCGGGCCCGCGGGACCCGCCGGACCGGCGATCGGCGCCGACGAGATCGTCAGCGAGTCCGACGTGGCGTCGGCGGTGCCGGCCGAGTTCGTCGCCGTGTAGCGGCACGAGACGTTGCGGCCGAGGTCGTTCGACGTCAGCACGTACGTCGACGTGACCGCGCCGGCGATCACGTTGCCGTTGCGCAGCCACGCCACGCTGGTCGTGTCCGGCGTGTTGAGGAACCCGCCCGTGGTGCAGTTCAGCGTCGAGCCGACCGTGGGCGTGCCCGTCATCGTCGGGTTGTTGACCGGCAGCGGGGCCTGCACCGTCGCCGCCGCCGAGACGACGCGGACGTGCAGGTCCGACGTCGAGACGTTGCCGGCCTTGTCGACCGCCTGCGCGGTCAGCGTCACCGTGGTGCCGACGGCCGAGGCCGGCGGCGTGTAGCGGAACTGGAACGGGTAGACCGGCACGCTGGCGACCTGGACGCCGTTGGCGAGCAGGTTGACCTGCTTCATGTCGCCGCGCTCGTCGTAGGCGGTCACCTCGAGCTCGACCGGGTCGGCCGGCGTCGCCTGGTAGTTGTCGACCGGGTACTTGAAGCCGACGATGGTCGGCGGCGTCGTGTCCGGCGTGGTCGGGAGCAGGTACGCGAGCGAGCGCTTGACGACCTCGTCGCGCGTCGCCGCGTCGAGCTGCTCGAGACCGAAGCCGAAGATCACGCCGTCACGCGTCGAGATGATCGCGCCGCCGTTGTTGGCCTGCGCCGGGGTGGTGGCGAAGTCGGCCTGCACCGTCTCCTGGCGCAGCGGCTCGTTGCTCGAGCCCCACTGGCGCAGCCGGACCGGGATCTTGGCCATCGGGTTCGGCGTGCCGTCGGCGTTCTGGTTCGGGTCGTTGCCCGCCGCCGAATCCGGCGTGAACGGCGCCATGCCGTCGAAGATGCCGCCGGCCTTCGCGGCCACCGGCACGTTCGCCCACGACGTGCCCCCCGCTCCGATGCCGCCGGCGAAGCCGACGACGCCGAAGTAGTTCTGCCAGGTGTCGTTGGAGATCCCGCGCGAGCGCTGGAACGCCGTGCCCGGCAGGTCGTCGTCACCGGCGTTGAAGTCCGGGTAGAAGAACCCGGGCAGCTTGTCCGGCGACCACGTGTACGGACCGGTCGCCGAGAGGCTCGTGCTCGTCCCCGTGAACGCCTGGTGCATGCCACGGCCATCGGCGATGACCTTGCCGCCCTCGTTCATGTAGTCGCGCAGCTCGAGCATCACGTGATGCGACCAGGGCGACATCTCGCGATTGCCCGTCTGGGCCGTCGCGCTGGTCATGCGTCGCGGGTTGGTCTCGGTGGACTCCTCGGGCGCGAAGTCGTCGCCCGAGTAGTAGTCGACGGCGTCGAAGTGGCTCATGACGCCGAGGAAGGTCGGGTACTTCATCGACGGCGTGCCGGCGTTCTGCGGCGGCGCGTCGATGTTGTAGGTCGCGACCTCATAGCCGGCGGCGGTGAGCGCGTCGACGTGCTGCTGCAGGTAGCGCGGCGCGGTGTCGTAGCCGGCGGTCACGTTCGGCGACTTGCCGGTGTAGTCCTCGGCCGCGACGACCAGCACGCGCTTCTTGGTCGGGTCGGCCTGGACCGACGCGACGCGGTAGCTGAACCGCTGCTGCTGGCCACCGGCCAGCACCGCGATCTGGACGATGTCTCCGGCCACCACGTTGTGGTTGCCGACACGCGCCGGCACGACGGCCCGGCGGCGCTCGAAGTACACGCCCGTGGCCTCGCCGTAGCGCTCGCCCGCGGGGGCGACCGTCATCGGGATCACGGCCGTCTGCCCGCCGACCGTCACGCGGACGTCGGACTGGCCGAGCGACTTGCGGACGATCGCCTCGATCGTCTGCGGGTTGCCGTAGGAGACGTCGAACTTGTTCGGCTGGATGTCCAGCGTCGCCTTGACCTGGTAGACGCTCGGGTCGTTGTCCCAGTTCGACGGGCGGTCGATGTGGGTCAGCGAGTTCGCGACGTTGAGGACGAAGAACAGGTTCTTCTGGAACACCGCCGCGATCTTGTCCTCCTGATCCGGATAGGAGAACTGGCGGCAGCCGCTGGCGTCGCCGCCGGTGGCGCACGTGTCCATCTCCGGCGTCCAGCCGATCATGCCGTAGTTGAGGTACTCGTTGTCGATCGTGTCGCCGTTGGACTCATACAGATCCGACGAGCGCTGCGGCTGGTACGGGAAGACCGCGGAGTCGCCGTCAGTGCCGGTGATCGCGTTGAAGATCGTGGCGTCCGGCGGCGCGTAGTCGGTCGTGTTCGACACCGGCGTCAGCAGCAGCTGGCCGTCGGTGTGGTAATTGATGTTGCCGACGAACTTCACGCGCCGCAGCAGGCGGTCGAACGCGAGGTTCTCCGGCTCAGACAGCGCGTACGGGCCGCGGTAGGTCTCGTTGTTGAACGAGTTCGACGCGCCCTCCTCGTCGATCCCGCGCTTGGCCGGGTAGTTGCGGTTCGGGTCGACGCCGTCCTGGCTGTCGCCGAAGACGCCGTTGGCGTTGTTGTCGCGCAGCGTCTTGCGCCAGAAGCGGTTGTTCGGCGTCTCGGTGCGGTAGTCGCACGAGTGCTGCGCCGTGCCCGTGCCGCACGTGAACGTGAAGTCGTAGCCGTCCACGTTCATGATCGGCTCGAACCAGAGCTCCTCCTTCTGGAGCAGCGCCTTGATCTGCGGATCGTTCTTGTGCTGCGCGAACCAGATCGGCAGGCGCCGGCCCTCCTCGGCGGCGAGCCACTCGCGCGCGTGGTTGAGGGCCGAGAACAGCAGCGCGGGCCGCGTGCCGTCGGGCACGCTGCGGGCGTCGGCGGTCATCTTGATCACGAGGATCGGCTTGCCGAGCGTCGACGTCCCGATCTGCTCGAGCTTCATCACGTCCGGATTCGCCGCCGCGGTGGCGCGCATCTCGTCGGCGATGCCGCCCTTCTCGCTGTAGGAGCGATACACGTTGAAGTACGGATTCGGGCCGTCGCCGAGCGCCTTGTTCTTGGCGACTGGCGTGTCTGGCGCGATCGCCGAGACGCTGATGCCGTCGGCCTCCAGGCCCGCGGCCTGCTTGGCCGTGGCGACGATCCCGACCTGCTGGTCGTACGTCTTGGCGGGGTCGTAGCCGCCCTCCTGCAGGTCGAAGCCCTGGTCGGCCAGCGTGGCCGCCGAGGTCGAGTCGACCGTGGCCTCGTAAGGCCGTAGGTAATCCCCGCCTGCGGCCAAGGCCGCGGCAGGCGTGACAGCACAGGCAAGTAGCGAGGCTACGGCCAGCACGGGCGCGCGACAGCGCATATGAGCAACCCTCCGTTTTTTTGGTCGTCCCGCGTCTAGACCCAGTCGGGGGACGAAAGCGATTGCAGCGGAGGAAGGCGCTGTAAGCAATCGAGAAGTCGTGGAAGTCGTTAAACGACGACGAAGGGCCCCGCCTGTCGTGTCGACTCAACGCGCGGTCAGGGAACGGCCGGCGCCGGAGGCGACGCGGAGGTCCGCCTCGATGCGCGCCGCGGCGGCCAGCAGCGGCCCCAGCAGCGTCTTGCGGACCGCGTCCCGGCTCGCCCGGCTGGCGTGCGCGGAGACGTTGATCGCGGCGACGACGGCGCCGTCGCGGTCGCGGATCGGGGCGGCGACCGAGCGCAGCCCCTCCTCGAGCTCCTGGTCGACGAGCGCCCAGCCCTGGGTGCGGACGCGGTCGAGCTCGGCGCGCAGCGCGCCGGCGTCGGAGAGCGTGTGCGGCGTCAGCCGCAGCAGCGCGGCGCGGTCCAGGTAGGCATCGAGCTGCTCGTCGGGCAGGCCGGCGAGCTGGACGCGGCCCATCGACGTCGCGTAGGCGGGGAAGCGGGTGCCGACGTTGATCGCCACACGCATGATGCGCGACGTCGGCACGCGCGCGACGTAGACGATGTCGTCGCCGTCGAGCACCGACAGCGAGGACGACTCGCGCACCTCGGCGACGAGCCGTTCGAGGTGCGGCTCGGCGACCTCCGGCAGCGTCAGCGCCGACAGGTACGAGTAGCCGAGCTCGAGCACGCGCGCGGTCAGCGCGAAGCGGCGCCCGTCGGTGCGCACGTAGCCGAGGTCGGTCAGCGTGAGCAGGAAGCGCCGCGCGGCGGCGCGTGTGAGCCCGGTGACCCGCGCGACGTCGGACAGCGTCAGCTCCGCGTGGTCGGCGTCGAACGCGCGAACGACGGCGAGGCCGCGCTCGAGCGACTGCACGAAGTAGCTCTCGCGCTCACCCATCGAGGATCGACTGGGCGATCGCCATGGCGCTGTTGGCGGCCGGGACGCCCGCGTACACCGAGGCGTGGATGATCAGCTCGCGGATCTCCTCGTGGCTGAGCCCGTTGCGCAGCGCGCCCTTGATGTGCATCCCGATCTCGTTCTCGGCGCGCAGCGCGATCAGGACCGACAGCGTGACGACGCTGCGGGTGCGGCGGTCGAGTCCCTCGCGCGTCCACACGTCGCCCCACGCGCGGCGGGTGATGAACTCCTGGAACGGCCGCGAGAAGTCGGTCGCGTTCGCGGTCGCTCGGTCGACGTGCTCGTCGCCGAGCACCTCGCGCCGCACCTTCATGCCGGCCTCGTAGCGGTCGTCCATGTCAGGCTTCCAGGTACAGTCGCACGAGCTCGTCGCCGCGCTCCAGATTGGCGAGGTGCGCGGCGCCGTCGAGCACCTCGAAGCGCGCTCCGGGGATGGCGGCGGCGATCCGCTCGCCGTGCTCGGGCGGCGTCGACGGATCCTGCCGGGCCGCGATCACGAGCGCCGGCGCGGTGATCTCGTGCAGCCGCGGGAGCAGGTCCATCCGCTCGATCGCCGCGCACGAGGCGATGTAGCCGTCGGCGGGCGTGGCGACGATCATCGCCTCCAGCTCCGGCCGGCGGTCGGCCAGCGCGTCGGTCACCCAGTTCTTCGCGACGGCGGGCGCGATCGCCGCGAGGCCGTGCTCGCGCACCGTGGCGGCGCGGTCCGCCCACATCTGCGGCGGGCCGAGCTTGGCCGACGTGCAGGTCGGGATGATCCGCTCGACCCGCTCCGGCGCGTGGATGCCGAGCCACATCGCCGTCATGCCGCCGAGCGAGATCCCGGCGACGGTCGCGCGCTCGATCCCGAGGTGGTCGAGCAGCTCGAGCACGTCGCGGCCGAAGTCGTCGATCGTGTACGGGCCGGGCGGGACCTCGGACGCGCCGTGCCCGCGCGCGTCGAACCGGATCAGGCGGTGACGCTCGGCCAGCGCGTCCGCCTGCCCGTCCCACATCGCCAGGCTCGAGCCGAGCGAGTTGGCCAGCACGAGCGGCGGCCCGTCGCCGGTGACGACGTGGTGCGGGATCACGAGGGCACCTCCGTGCGGTGGGCGGCGAGCGCGCGGTCGACCATCTCGCCGGCGGAGCCGAGGTAGTCCTCGGGATCGAGCAGCCGGTCGATCTCGGCGCGCGGCAGGTCGGTCAGCCGCTCGAGCGCGGCGGCGAAATCGTCCTCGTCGGTTGCCAGCTCCACGAGCTCGCGCGGGACGACCGTCGCCACGCGCTCGGCCAGCAGCCGCCCGCCGGTCGCGTCGAGGTTCGCGCGCATGCGTGTGGCGTCGACCTCGAGCCCCTCCAGCGAGGCGCGCAGCCACGACGCCGCCGAGCCGGTCGCGAGCAGCAGGTCCGAGAACGGCCGCCACTCCGCGTGCCACGCGCCGGCGGCGCGCTCGTGCTCCTGGATCATCGCCGCGAGCAGGCTGGCCGCCAGGCCGGGCGCCTGGCTCGAGCACCCCAGCGCCGCGACGGCGGCGACCGGGTTGCGCTTGTGCGGCATCGCCGAGGAGCCGCCGGAGCCGGTCTCGCGCACCTCGGCGACCTCGGTCTGCGCCATCAGCGTGATGTCGCGCGCGGCCTTGCCGATCGAGCCCGCCGCGCCGCCGAGCGCGCCCGCCAGCTCGCCGACGCGCGTGCGCAGCGTGTGCCACGACAGCACCGGCTCGGCGAGCCGCAGCTCCGTCGCCAGCCGGCCGAGCACCTCGGGCCCGGCGTCGCCGAGCGACGCCAGCGTGCCGGCGGCGCCGCCGAGCTGCACGGCCAGGCGCGTGTCGCGCAGCTCGGTCAGCCGCGCGGCGGCCTCGTCGAGCGAGCTCATCCAGCCGGCCGCCTTCAGCCCGAACGTGACCGGCACGGCCTGCTGGAGCAGCGTGCGGCCGGCCATCGGCGTGTCGCGGTGGCGCGCGGCGTGGCGCGCGCAGGCGTCGGCGGCGGCGTTCAGGTCGGCCAGCAGCGGCTCGAGCGCGCGCTTGGCGACGAGCATCGCCGCCGTGTCGAGCACGTCCTGGCTGGTCGCGCCCTTGTGCACGTGCGCCGACGCGGGGCCCTCGACCGCCGCGGTCAGCGCCTTCACGAGCGGCCCGGCCGGGTTGCCGATGCCGGCCGCGGCGGCGCCGATCGCCTGCGGGTCGAAGCGGTCCGCGACGCAGGCCGCGGCGATCGCGTCCGCGTCGGCGCCGGAGATCAGCCCCGCGCCCGCCTGGGCGCGCGCGAGGGCGGCCTCGAAGTCGAGCATCGCCTGCAGCCAGGCGCGATCGGACGTCGCCTCGGCGACCCCGCCACGGGCCTCGATCGCGGCGAACAGCTCAGATCGCGAAGAAGACGGTCTCACCCTCGCCCTGCAGGATGACGTCGAAGCGGTACCCGGCGCCGTCAGGGTGCGCCAGCAGCGTGCCGCGGCGATCCTCGTCGACCGACGCGAGCACGGGATCCGCCGAGTTGTCGGCGTCCGCGAAGTAGATCCGCGTGACGACGCGGTTGAGCAGCCCGCGCGCGAACACGGACACGTCGAGATAGGGCGCCTTGCGCGTGACGATCTCCCAGTGGCCCTCGTCGTCGGTGCCCGCGCGCGCGAACAGCGCTCCGTCCCACGTCTCGATCATCGCGTCGGGCACGGGGTCGCCGGCGCCGTCGAGCACGTAGCCGCCGATCGGCACGCCGTCGCCGGCCGCCACCGGGCCGTTCTCCCACTTGGTCAGGCAGATCTCGAAGAACGGCCCGACGGTCTGCGACGGCGTGTTCACTCGTCCTCCATCGGCGTCTGGCGCAGCACGATGTCCCACTTGTACGCGAGCGCCCACGAGTCCTCGGTGTGCTCGTAGTCGAACGCGCTGATCAGCAGCCTGCGGGCCTGCTCGTCGCGCACGGAGTTGAAGATCGGGTCCTGGAAGAACAGCGGGTCGTCGGGGAAGTACATCTGCGTCACGAGCCGCTGCGTGAACGCGCGCCCGAACAGCGAGAAGTGGATGTGCGCGGGGCGCCAGGCGTTGGCGTGGTTGCCCCACGGGTACGCGCCCGGCCGGATCGTGGTGAAGCGGAACGCGCCGCCGGCGTCGGTCAGCGTGCGCCCGAGCCCCGTGAAGTTCGGGTCAAGCGGCGACGGCCAGTTGTCGTTGCGGTGGAAGTAGCGCCCGCCGGCGTTCGCCTGCCAGACCTCGACCAGCGTGTCGGGGACGGGCCGGCCGTCCTCCTCGATCACGCGCCCGTGCACGATGATCCGCTGGCCCTGCGGCTCGCCGTCGTGCTGGCGCGTGAGGTCGTTGTCGAGCGGGCCGATGCGATCCTCGCCGAGCACGGGCGCCGACAGCTCCGTGAGCCCGTGCGGGAGCGCGATCAGCGGCCGCGTCGGGTGTCGCAGCGCGGTCGACTTGTAGCCCGGGTAGTCGAGCGGCGGATCGATCATGCGGCCTCCAGTACCACGGCCAGCCCCTGGCCGACGCCGATGCAGATGGCGGCGATGCCCCACCTGCCGCCGGTCTGGCGCAGGCCGTGCGCGAGCGTCCCGAGGATGCGCGCTCCGGACGCGCCGAGCGGGTGGCCGATCGCGATCGCGCCGCCGTGCGGGTTGAGCTTGTCCGGGTCCAGCTCCGGCCAGTCGGCGAGGCACGCGAGCGACTGCGACGCGAACGCCTCGTTGAGCTCGGCGATGTCGATGTCGCCCCAGCCGATCCCGGCGCGCTTCAGGGCGCGGTTGGCGGCCTCGACCGGGCCGATCCCGAACACGTCGGGGTCGACGGCGAACGTGCCGCGCCCGGCGATCCGCGCGAGCGGCTTCAGCCCTGCCTGCTCGCTCCCGATCAGGACCGCGCTCGCGCCGTCGTTGAGCGGCGAGCTGTTGCCGGCCGTCACCGTGCCGTTGGCGACGAACGCGGCCTTGAGCTTGGCGAGCTTCTCCAGCGAGGAGTCGGCGCGGATGCCCTCGTCGCGGGCGAGGTCGACGTCCGGGACCGGCACGACCCAGTCGTCGTAGAAGCCGGCGTCCCACGCCTTCGCCGCGTTGGTGTGCGAGCGCAGCGCGAACGCGTCCTGCGCGTCGCGGCTGATGTCGTACATGCCGGCGAGCTTCTCGGCGCTCTCGCCGAGCGAGATCGTCCACTGCTCGGGCATCCGCGGGTTGACCATGCGCCAGCCGAGCGTCGACGAGTGCAGCGTCTGCGGCCCGGCCGGATAGCCCTTCTCGGGCTTCAGTAGCACCCACGGCGCGCGGCTCATCGACTCGACGCCGCCGACCAGCACGAGGTCGGCGTCGCCGGTCTCGACCGCGCGGCTGGCCTGCATCGCCGCGTCGAGGCTGGAGCCGCAGAGGCGGTTGATCGTGACGCCGGGGACGCTGGTGGGCAGGCCGGCGAGCAGGACGGCCATGCGCGCGACGTCGCGGTTGTCCTCGCCCGCGCCGTTGGCATTGCCGAACATCACGTCGTCGAGCGCGGCCGGGTCGAGGTCCGAGCGCTCCACGATCGAGCGCACGACGTGGGCGCCGAGGTCGTCGGGCCGCACGCCGGCGAGCGCTCCGCCGTAGCGGCCGAACGGCACGCGCACCGCGTCAAGGATGTAGGAGGTCATGTCGCGGCGACCAGCTCTCTCAGTTCGTGGAGTTCGTCTGCGGTGGGCGGCTCGGTCGTCACCAGGTCGTCCGACACGCACAGGTCCCAGCCCGTCGCCTCGCGCGCCTGCCCGGCGCTGACGCCGGGGTGCACGTGCGTGAGGACGAGCTCGCGGCCGTCGTCGGGCTCGAGGATCCCGAGGTCGGTGATCACCTTCGTCGGGCCCTTGCCGCGCAGGCCGAGCCGCTCGCGATCGCCAGGGCCGGAGCCGTGGCCGACGGACGTGATGAAGTCGACCGTCTCCACGAACGCGCGCGGGGTCTGGCGCACGATCACGATCACCTCGCCGCAGCTCGCGGCGATCTCCGGCGCGCCGCCGGCGCCGGGCAGCCGCACCTTCGGGTCGTCGTAGTCGCCGATCACCGTCGTGTTGATGTTGGCGAAGCGGTCGATCTGCGCGGCGCCGAGGAAGCCGACGTCGATCCGGCCGGGCTGGACCCAGTAGTTGAAGACCTCGGGCACGGTCACCACCGCGTCGGCGGTCTCGGCGAGGATGCCGTCGCCGATCGAGAGCGGCAGCCGCGGCGGCTTGGCGCCGATCGCCCCCGCCTCGTAGACGAGCACGAGGTCGGGCGCGTGCGTGCGGCGCGCGAGGTTGGCGCCCGTGCTCGGCAGGCCGATGCCGACGAAGCACGCGGTGACGTCCTTCAGGGCGCGCGCCGCGGCGACGCTCATCATCTCGTCAGCCGTGTAGTCCATCGAGCCATTCCGAGAACTTGTCGCGGTCCTTCGACACGGCGTCCCACGCGCGGTAGGCCTCGTTGTCGCGGTCGTAGTAGTCCTGCGCGTAGGAGGGCCTGGCGCCGCCCGGGACCTCCGAGACGCGCGTCACGACCCAGCGCGGCAGCACGACGCCGTTCGGGCGCGGCGTCAGCTCGTCGACGATCTCCTCGACGGTGACGAGCGAGCGCTTGGCGCCGAGCACCGCCTCCTTCTGGATCCCCGTCAGGCCCCACAGCTGCACGTTGCCCTTGCGATCCGCCTGCTGGGCGTGGATGACGGCCACGTCGAGCTCGAGCGCCGGGACGGCGGTCAGCACCTCGCCGGTGAACGGGCACGTGATCGGCTTGATCGTGTCGGTGTGCTCCGGCAGCGACGTGCCGTTGTAGCCGCGCAGCACCGCGAACGGCAGGCCGGAGGCGGCCGCGACGTAGCGGTTGGCCATGCCCGCGTGGCTGTGCTCCTCGATCTCGAGCTCGTGCGCCTGGACCGCCTCGCGGAAGCGGTGCAGCGAGCCGACGCCCGGGTTCCCGCCCCACGAGAAGATCAGCTTGCGCGCGCAGCCGGCGCCGATCAGCTGGTCGTAGACGATGTCCGGCGTCATCCGCACGAGCGTCAGGTCGCGCCGGCGCTGGCGGATGATCTCCTGCCCGGCGGCGACGGGGATCAGGTGCGTGAACCCCTCGAGCGCGACGGTGTCGCCGTCGTGGACGAGGTCCGCGACGGCGTCGGCGAGGGGGACGATGACGGCATGTGTGCGCATGGCAAACGTTGGTGCGGAGTACGAACGTATATCACCGCGCGGCCCGGTATGCGGCCGGGAACTGCAGCGCGGCCATGACGAGCAGCACGACCAGCGGCACCGTCCACCCGCCGCTCGCGTCGTGCGCGGCGCCGACCAGCGCGGGTCCGCATGCCGCCACCAGGTACCCGATGCCCATCGCCATCGCCGTCATCGACGCGACCTCGTCGACGGTCCGGCCGCGCAGCACCGGCAGGATCAGGCCGAGCCCGAGCGAGGCGCCCTGGCCGAGGCCGAGCACGACCATCCACAGCAGCGCGACCTCGGGCGCCGCCAGCACGCCGGCGATCCCCGCCAGCGTCGCGGCGACGATCGCCGCGAGCAGGCCGATCCGGTTGCGCGTGCGCGCCGCCAGCACCGGCACCGCGAACGCCGGGATCACCTGCACGAGGTTGGTCACGCCGTTCAGCGTTCCCGCCCGGCCCTCGCTGATACCGGTCGACTGGAGGATCTCCGGCAGCCACGAGTTGCTCGAGTAGAAGCACATCGACTGCAGCCCGAAGAAGGCGGCGATCGACCACGCGACGGGGTCGCGCCAGAGCGGATGCGGCTCGGGCGCGCGCACGGCGTCGTGCGTCGCGCGGGCGGCGGGGAGCCACGCGGCCGCCGCGACGAGCGCCGGCAGCCCCCAGATCGCCAGCGCGCCCTGCCAGCCGCCGAGCGCGTGCTCGAGCGGGATCGCGGCAAACGCGGCCACGGTCGCGCCGGCCACGAGCGACATGCTGAACGCGCCGGTCAGGACACCCGCGCGCGCGGGCGCTCTGGCACGGACGAGCGACGGGATCACGACCTGCGCGAGCGCGATCGCGGCGCCCGCGAGCAGCGTGCCGAGGTACAGCGGCGCGGCGCCGCCGAGCCCGCGCGCGCCGCAGCCCGCGGCGGTCAGCAGCGCGCACGCGACGAGCAGCCGCTCGACCGCCACCCGGCGCGCGATCCGCGGGCCGAGCGGCGCCAGCGCGCCGAGGCACAGCAGCGGCCCGGTCGTGAGCAGCCCCGCCGCCGTCGCGCTAAGACCGAGATCGGTGCGGACGTCGTGCAGCAGCGGCGGCAGGCTCGCGAACAGCGGCCGCAGGTTGAGCCCGATCAGGACGACCGGGACCGCCAGCTGCGACCTAACGTTGACCACCGTCCCTTCCGGGACGGTGGGCCTAGCCAAAAAAGACTTCAGCGGTCTCGTACAGCTCTGGATCCACCAGCTTGGGCTCCACGAGCGCCTCGGCGAGGTCCACGCGCACGATCTTCGTGCCGCGCAGCGCGACCATCTTGCCGAAGTCGCGCTCGGTCACCGCGTCGACCGCGGCGACGCCGAAGCGGGTGCCGAGCACCCGGTCGTAGGCCAGCGGCGTGCCGCCGCGCTGGACGTGGCCGAGGATCGTCATGCGCGACTCGTAACCGGTGCGCTCCTCGATCTCGTGCTCGAGCTGGATGCCGATGCCGCCGAGCCGGACGTGGCCGAAGGCGTCGGTCTGCTGGTGCTCGGTGATCACGTCGCCGTCGGACCGGGTCGCGCCCTCGGACACCACCACGATCGAGAACAGGCTGCCGTTGGCGTGCCGGCGCCGGATGTGCCGGCAGACCTCGTCGATGTCGAACGGACGCTCCGGGATCAGGATCACGTCGGCGCCACCGGCCATGCCGGCGTAGACGGCGATCCAGCCCGCGTGCCGGCCCATCACCTCGACGATCATCACGCGGTTGTGCGACTCGGCCGTCGTGTGCAGCCGGTCGATCGCGTCGGTGGCGACCTGCACGGCGGTCTGGAAGCCGAACGTGAAGTCGGTGGCCGCGAGGTCGTTGTCGATCGTCTTCGGGACGCCGACGACGTTGATCCCGTCCTCGTGCAGCTTGCCGGCCACGCCGAGCGTGTCCTCGCCGCCGATCGGGATCAGCGCGTCGATGCCGCGCGCCTTCATCGACGAGCGCACCATCTCGACGCCGCCCTCGATCTTGTAGGGGTTCGTCCGCGAGGAGCCGAGGATCGTGCCGCCGCGGTGCAGGATCCCACGCGTGCTGGAGAGCGTGAGATCCATCCCTTCGTTGTTGAGCACGCCGGCCCAGCCGTAGCGGAAGCCCACGAACTCGTGTCCGTGGGCGTTGATGCCCTTGCGGACGATGGCACGGATGACCGCATTGAGGCCGGGGCAGTCGCCGCCACCGGTGAGCACGCCGATACGCATGCCACGGAGTTAAGCGGAAACGCCGCGGGCCGGTATCCCGGCCCGCGGCGCTGGTGAACTAGGCGTGAACGGGCTCGGGCACGTCGTGCTCGAACCGGGGCAGCCAGCTGAGCTTGCGCGGGAGGTACCAGTTGCGCTCGCCGAGCAGCTTCATCGCGGCCGGGAGCAGGACCGCGCGCACGATCGTGGCGTCGATCAGGACGGCGACCGCGAGGCCGACGCCCATCTGCTTGAACTCGGTCATCGAGAGCGTCGCGAAGATGCTGAACACCGCGACCATCACGACGGCCGCGCTGGTCACGACGCCGGCGGTGGACTTGATGCCGTGCGCGACGGCGTCGTCGGTCTTCATCCCGCCGTCGACCGCCTCGCGGATCCGGCTGATGATGAACACGTGATAGTCCATCGAGAGGCCGAACAGGATCACGAACAGGAACAGCGGCAGCCAGCTCGTGATGCCGCCGACGGACTTGAACCCGAGCACGCTCTCCAGGTGGCCGTCCTGGAAGATCCAGGTCAGCACGCCGTAGGCCGCGCCGACCGACAGCAGGTTCAGCACGATCGCCTTCAGCGGCACGACGACCGAGCGGAACGTCACCAGCAGCAGCAGGAACGCGAGCCCGAGGACGAACGCGAACACGAGCGGCAGGTGCGACTTCATCGTGTCGTTGAAGTCCTTCGAGCCGGCGGTCATGCCGGTCACGTTGACCTCGGCGCCGTTCACGCGGGCGAGCGTGCTCGGGATGACGTCGTCGCGCAGCGTCGCGAGCGCGCTGTCGGACTTCGGGTCGGTGCCGTTGCCCTGCATCGGGATGTTGACGATCTCGACCGTCTTGTTGGGCGCGACGCGGGTCGTGATCGGGCCGGACATCTGGCCGGACGCGATCGCCTTGGCGGTCATCGCCTTGATGCCCTGCTGGACCTCGGGCTTCGTGACGTCGTCGGCCTTGACCACGACGGTCGCGGGCATCGGGCCGCCGGGGAACGCGGCCTGGATGCGGTCGTAGGTCTTCATCACCGGGAGGCTGCGCGGCAGCCCGGCGACGCCCGGGTTGATGGTGTGCATGCTCAGCGCGGGGATCGCGAGCACGAGCAGGACGGCGACGGCGGCGACGGCCGAGATCACCGGGCGCGCGAGCACGCGGTCGAGGATCGCAGCCCCACGCGCGCGACTCGCCGTGGTTGCGGTGGCGCAGGCGGCCGATGAACGGCACGCGGGCCTTCTCGATCCCGTCGCCGAGCTTGCTCAGCATCGCGGGGAGGAACGTGATCGAGCCGAGCATCGCGACGGCGACGACGAGGATCGTGCCGACGGCGAAGGAGGTGAAGGTCGAGTTGCCGGCCAGGAACATGCCGGCCATCGCGATCATCACGGTGACGCCGGAGACGAGCACGGCGCGGCCGGACGTCGCGGCGGCGAACTCGAGCGCCTCCTCGTTGGAGCGGCCGGCGTCGCGCTCCTCCATCTTGCGCCGGACGTAGAACATCGAGTAGTCGACGCCGACGGCGAGGCCGATCAGGAGCACGACGGAGCTGATCGACTCGTCCATCGGGAAGATCTGGCTGATCGGGCCGACGAGGCCGAGCGTCGCCATCACGGCCGTGAGGCCGAGGATCAGCGGCACGCCGGCGGCCACGAGCGCGCCGAACGCGACGATCAGGATGATCAGCGTG
Organism: uncultured Solirubrobacteraceae bacterium; assembly: GCA_963736505.1. Lineage (GTDB taxonomy): Bacteria > Actinomycetota > Thermoleophilia > Solirubrobacterales > Solirubrobacteraceae > Solirubrobacter. Next base: position 2,840 of record CAVTOZ010000004.1, on the reverse strand, counting down.
ATCGGGAGGCTCAGGGTCTCCGCGCGCTGGAAGTCCTTGCTCAGCGCCTTGTCGAGCGCCTTGCCCGCACTGGCGTCGCCGAACTGCTCGACGCGCAGATCAGGATGCGCCTTCTGCGCGGCGGCGACGGTCAGCTCGGACGGGTCGACGCGATCCTGCGAGACGGTGTCGTCGCCCGGGATCGTGAACGTGACGAGCGCGGAGCGGCCGTCCTTGGAGAACTGGCCCTCGTTGCCCTTGGCGAGCGGGGACTCGACGTCGGTGACGTACCTGGTGTGCTGCAGCCGCGTCGTGACGTCCTTGACGACGGCCGTGAAGCCGGGGTCGGTCGCCTTGCCGGCGCCCTTGACCTGGATCAGGACCTGCTCGCTGGCCTGCTTGGGGAAGTCGGCGGCGGCGATCTGGCGGTCGGCGGTGCGCGACGCGCCGTTGCCCTGGTCCTCGTCCTTGATGTTCTTGGTGCCGATCGCGCCGCCGAGGACGAAGGCGATCACGACGAATCCGAGCCATCCGAAGATGGCGGTCTTGCGATGGCGGGCGCTCCAGTGTCCTGCGCGCGCCGCGAGTGTCTTCTTGGGCAAGTTCGAAAGCCTTCCTATGACCGGGAGCGGGGTCATAGGGGAGGCTGCCGATGCCGGGGCGCGCTGACACTCGCGCCCCCCGGCGTGTGGGGCTCGGGCGCCCCACCGGCAGTCCGGTGGGGCTAGCCCTACCTGCGTTCTCTAGAGCAGCACGATCAGCAGGATGATGATGATGAGGAGCGTTCCCAGTCCGATGTACATGGGATCCCTCCTACCCCGCTTCAGTCCTGCTCAGGCGGGGTGGTCACCTCGGTCCGGTCCTGGTGCGGCTTCGGGGCGGCGCGATTGACGACCTCGCAGGACCCGTTCGGGTTCTGCGGCGTCGCGTCCGCGATCACGTCCTTGAAGTCCAGCAGCGCGGTGTCGACGCCCGGTCCGCAGTCGACGACGTCCTGCTCGCCGTCGCGCGTCTTGAACGTGTCGTTGCCGTTGCCGCCGTGCAGCGTGTCGCCGAGCGTGTCGTCCGGTCCGTTGACGTCCTTGCGGGCGAGCGCCCACAGGGTGTCGTCGCCGTCCTCGCCCCACGTCTCGTCGCGCCCGATGCCCGCGTAGATCGTGTCGTTGCCGGACCCGCCCCACTGCTGGTCGTCGCCGGGGCCGCCGCCCATCAGGTCGTTGCCGTTCTGGCCGTACGAGAGGTCGTTGCCGTCGCCGCCCCAGATGCGGTCGCGCGCGTCGCCGCCGTAGAGCTTGTCGTTGCCGCTGCCGCCCCAGATGCGGTCGAAGCTCGTCAGGTCGCCGCCGTCGTTGACGTCGCCGACGATCGTGTCGTCGCCGGGCCCGCCGCGCAGGCGGTCGTCGCCCGCGAGCCCGTTGAGCGTGTCGTTGCCCTGGCCGCCGAGGATCGTGTCGCGGCCCTGGTTGCCGTCGACCGTGTCGTTGCCCGCGCCCGCGCTCGCGCGGTCGCGCCCCTCGCCGAGCGTGATGACGTCGTCGCCGCCCAGCGCGAACACGCGGTCGTCGCCGGCCTTCGCGTCGATCGTGTCGGCGTTGCGGGTGCCCTTGATCCGGTCGTTCCCGGGGGTCCCGCCGATATCCAGCGCGTGCGCCGTCCCGGCGAGGCCGAGCACGAGCACGAGAGCGGCGGGAAGAACCACGCGACCCCTGACTACATTGGACATTGCCCTACCTCCGGGCTCAGATCGGTTGACGCCTCCGCTAACACCCGCCGGTGGTCGCAGTTGCGCCCGCGGCGGTCCGCGGCTCAGGGCCCGGGGGCAGGGCGCTATTCTTCGCTCCCACGCCCGGGGGGCGTAGCTCAGTTGGTTAGAGCGCCGGCCTGTCACGCCGGAGGTCGCGGGTTCGAGTCCCGTCGCTCCCGCTCCTCGGAGAAGCCCTGCACGCGCGGGGCTTTTCGCGTTCGTGGGTCGAGTGTTACGCGGCATCCTGCTCGCTCCGCCCGCGTCCAAACGCGTCCAAGCGGCTGTCGAACGCGTCCAGCAGTTCGCTCTCGTACGCATCCGCGCCGGCCATCAGATGGCCGTACGTCCGGTCGATCATCTTCACGCTCGTGCCCATCCGCCTCGCGAGCGTGAAGATGTCCACGCCCGCCGCCAGACACCACGTCGCGCACGTGTGCCGCAGGTCGTAGATCCGCCGGTGCTTGACGCCGGCGGCCTCGAGGCTCGGCGTCCAGAAACGGTTGCGCCAGTTGTTGATATCGATCCGCCCGCCCTCGGGCGCCGGGAACAGGATCCCGCGCCGCTTCACCGGCATCGCCTCCAGCGCCGTCGCACCCGCCGCGAGTGGCACGGGCGGCACCGCCCGCTTCGCGAAGTCCTTCAGCCGGCCCTTCGCGTAGGCGCGGCGCACCCGGAACATCCGGCGCTCGAGGTCGACGTCGCGCCACTCGCCGCCGAACGCCTCCTCGGGCCGAACACCCGTCCCGCACAGGAACACGACCAGGGCGGCGCCGATCTCGTCGAGCTCCTCGCCGATCGCGTCGATCTCGCCCACGATCAAAGGATCGATCTCGCCCGGCTTGGCTCCGGGTTCTTGACCAGCGCCGCCGGGTTGTCCTCGATCCACTTCCACCGCACGCCGGCCGCCAGGATCTGACGCAGGCTGCGCAGCGACCGGTACCGCTTGCCCTCCGGCAACTTCGGCGCCACGCCGCGATCCGATCCACGCGCAGCTCGCCGACCCGCTCCTCCCCGAAGCTCGCCAGCGCCGGCCTCATGTTGTCCTTGAGGGACGCGACCGTCGACGGCGCGACGTCGTACTGCTCGAGGTAGGTCTCATAGAGCTGCCGCAGCGTCG
>CAVTOZ010000003.1:0-2326006 GCA_963736505.1 uncultured Solirubrobacteraceae bacterium | reverse complement strand
CCTCCGCTCGTCACGCTTCTTGCGAGGACGCACGCGCCACCACGCCCGAGAGCCGTCGCCCCCGAGCCCGGTCGACGATGGCGACGGGCGCACGTCTGGACGGATCGATCCGCTGGTGAAACTGCCTGTGTCTCGGGGGTGACGGCCGCGTCGGCGACGGCGTTCTGTCGCGGCCGGCGTTCGTCCGTCGGCGGTTCGACGGTTGCCCGCGGCGCGGGTGAGGTCGCACCGGACGGACCGTCCCACTCCTTGCGGCGCCGCGGACGTCTCTCGTTGGATGCAGCCGCGGGCTACCTACTGCTCCTCCTGCACCTGGCCGCCGGATGCCGACCAGCACCGCCCGTTGGTGCAGCGGCGCCCGGACTGGAGCTCGCCATCGTGTCGCGCAGCCGACCCGCGGCCTGCTGAGTGGATCGGACCGTTCCGGCTGCCGCGCCTGGCGGCTGCCACCGGGTCTCGGATCGCGAGAAGCGCAGCCCGCGCACCCGCGACCGCGCCGCCGCCGACAGTGCCGCGGACGTGCTGCGAGAAGCGTGCCAGGCCAGCCGGCGTCGCGTTCTGGGCGAGCCGCTCGCATCCGCCTGGTGCCCTCGGCCACCTGCCGCGCGGCCCGCGCTGGTCGGCGCGCGGCCACCGTCGTGATCGCGTCATCGCGTGACGAAACACCCCCGGGCGAGCTTGATCGCGATCGCGAAGACCGCCGAGCGCGGCGGCGACGTTGTAGAGCTGCGTGACGAACGTGCCGAGCCCGCCGTGCCCGCCCGACTGCCGGCGTCGAGCATCAACGCCGCGCCGGTCGCGAACACGATGCTCCACAGCACCGGCAGATCACGATCGCCGCCGCGGCGATCAGCCACCCCGTCAGCAGTCGCCGGCCGAGGTCGTGACCGAAAGGCCAAGCGCGAGCCCGCCGGACACGTAGATCAAGGCGCCGGCCACGTCGAGCCCGACGCGTACGAGCAACAGCGCCAGCAGCGCTCCGCCCGCGGCCAGGACGATCAACGGCACGACGAACTCCGCCGCGACCGCCGAACCGTCGCCCCGCCGATCAGCAGCGACTGCAGCATCCGGCGGACCCCGTCCGCAACCCACGGAAGCCCAAGGATCGCGTCCGTGACAGGCCCACGAGAGGCGTCGCCATGTCCCGCCCAGTCGTAGATACCAGCCCGATCCCTGCAACGAGGACCGTTGCAGGACCTCCGAAGGACTCTCGCCATCGACCCGGGCGCGAGGAACGCACGGCCCGCCGCGACTCACGAGACCGAACGGCAGCAAGGTCACGCCGATCACGTCAGCGTCTCGCGCAGCTCGGTCACATGCGGCATCCGCACGCCGTCGACGCCGGTCCCGACGCGCGGACCCGAACGCCGGCAGCTCGACGAGCCATCGGATGCCGTCGATCCCCGCGCGCACCAGGCTCTTCGGCACGAGCAGATCCGCGAGCGCGCCGATCGTCGTCGCGAGGAGCCGCGCGATCTCTTCGCCCCGATCTTCAGCGGGCCTAGGACGACATCGCCGGCCGACTTCAGACCATCGCCGATCCAGTCGTCGATCGGGAACAGATCGGCCGCGTGCGCGCTGCCGGCACGAGCGCACCGACCACCAGGGCGGCAACGGCGGCGACGACCACCTGCCGGAATTGCCGCACGCGCGCGCAGGACCAACCGCCGAACACGACCGGATCGACGCACGCCAACCTCAGGCAGCGATCCCCGGCGCGGCGATGATGATCACCGCGCCGATCGCGAGCTTCGCGGCGTAGTCCCCGGCGCGACTATGGCCGAAAAAATGCAGCCCGCCGATCACCAGGACCGCGAGCGTCGCGACCGTGCCGATGATCCAGAGCGCGTTGTCGGTCATCGTCGACACGAATTTCTGGATCGCAGCGGCATTTGCGGCGCGTGACCAGTTACGCCAGCCGCTCGCAAGCGAGCAAGCGTGGTGCAGGATCAGCACGCCGAAAACGGCGGCAACAGCATCTCGGGCACTGCCCGTGTACGGCGAAGCGTGCGAGGACACGACGACAACCTCCTCTGGTTGGACGGGCCGCATCAGCACGGCGGGAACTCCCGGCACGTCGCGTCGACAGACGACGGGGCTTCACGAGCCGGCGGGCTCGACGCCGCAGGAAAGCGCACGGCGGATCTCGGAGTACCTGGGACGGCGGCTCGTGACCCGGACGAGCGCAACGTTCGCGGCGGTCGCGCGGCAGGCGCAGCGCCGTCATGACCGCTGCGACGACCACGCCGCGCGCGGCCGGAGGTCTTCGGCCGAGGATCACGCCCGACCACGTTCGTGAGGCGGTCGGGCGCCTGGCGACGCAGCCCGTTCGGACGAGCGCGCGAGTCGATCGGGTTCGCCACGTGACAACGGTTCGGAGCGAAGTCGCGTCGCGTGCGACTCCGCCGCTCGTCGAGTCCGCGCTAAAGCCGTGCGCATAGAGCACAACCGAAGTCGCGACTAGCGGCGCCGCGGCCGCGGGGCTCCACCAGCGCCGCCGGCGCGTGTTCGCTCCGTCGAGGTGCTGCAACCTGTCGGCCCGCTTCCCGATCTGCACCCCGTCTGCGAACGCTCGGCACTGCTCCCGGACGCTCTCGCACACGCCGCGCGCTGCCGTCACCACAGCCGTCAGCCGTCCATGCGTGGCACGGTAGCTGGCGGGCTAGGGAGGCGAAGAACTCGTCGGACGGGCTGGAGGGTCCCACGACCCTCAAGCCGTCGAATTCGTCGGCGAGCAAACGAATCGTCAGAGTTCTTCGCTTGGAAGTTCGCGAGGGGTGGCAGCATTTCGCGGGCGGGCGACAGGCTGTCGACCCCGACGCTCCCACGGTGCAACCGATCCACGCAGCCGCCGCCGCGCACAGTCTCGACGAGATCTCCGCTGACACCAACTGCCGGACGACGGCCAGCTCTGGTGTCCAGATGGCGGATCAGCCGACTCGTCATCCCGAGCTGGACGAGGGCGTGATGGGGGGCGGGTTGCGTGGTCGGCATAGACTTGCGCGACCTTGTCCACCTGACCCCAGATCGCCGGAGTCTCGCTGGTCTTCGTCGGCGCCATGAACCCCGCGATTCTTCAGCGAGCATGGCTCGCTGCGCACGGGCTCATACGAAACGAAGAAAGCGAGTCGGCCGAGATCCGACTGTCTCAACCCCGGACGTTGTCTCGTACACGCTGGAATGGGTGGATGTCGAAGTGACGCGAACGCTTCCAGCTGAAGAGGCGACCACGACGGCAGACGCCGCCGAGCCCGTGCGAGACCTTGGCCTTGGCGTCTTCGGAATCCTGGAGCACACGCCGATCAGGCTGGTAGGGATCAACAGCGAAGCCCACTACAAAGTGTCGTCCCAGGGAGCGGTGGCACCAGATCGGCACCTGTTCGCCCCCCGACCGAGTTACTGGACGCCTCTTGATCGTCCCGGTGTCCGCTCGCTTGTAATGGAAGGCACGCGCACGGATGGCCATGACGGCTACCTTCGGATAGCCCTCGAGCCCTCGGCGCGGATCGATCCAGGTATCTTCATCGGTGTCAACGACCACTACGACGTCTCCGAAGGTCAAGAAGAAGTGGGGACTCCCGAGCGCGCGCTTGCGCTCGTACGTGATCATTGGACCAGTCGCTCGAGTTGGGGCCGAGGGCCGCGGACATGGTCTTCTCTGTCGAGTGAGCCCGATCGCACAGCCAACCGCCGCCGCGACGACGGCCGCGCGACCCTCGCAACCAGCGGAGTTCTCCGACCACGACCCTTCCGGTTTCGTCGGCGGCTATCTGCGCCCGCGACCCGCTGACGCAACCGCCGGTTCGAGCGACGCGGCCGCGAATGTCCCTCCCGTCCAAATCGTCGACTGCGGTGGACGCGGCTTCCCGCTAGCCGAGCGAATCGTTCCGCCGGTTGTTCCTCTTCGGGTGCGTCATGCCCGCAACCATCTCAAGCCACTTCAGAGTTGGGAGGGCGTCGTCGCCGAGGTCCTGGCCGAGACGTTTGTCGCGCGCCTCTAGATCGCCGTCGCCCCGCGGGCGCCCGAGGAGGCCGAGTTCCCGCTTTCTGATGTCGCCGACAGTGATCTCGGCTTGGTTGCGGTAGGGCGCGGTCTTCTACTGGTCGATCGGGTACCTCGTAAGCCCAGGTGGTCAGCGAACTCGGACTTCGACCATCAGATTCCGCCGGCTGCCGGTATGGACCGATCGCGAGCTTCGCGAAGCCAGACATAAGGCGCGTGAGACGCAGCAACTTCTGGACTGGGCGTAGGCCTATCCGTGCCGGCAGCGCTCGACGCACCTGACGCCGACCTCGTCGAAGGTCTCGTTGTTCGGGCCAGGTCTCGGTGAGGCGGTCGTGCTTCATGCCGGCAACGGCGATTGGCTGCTAGTCGACTCCTGCTTTGACGACAACGGCAAGCCGGCCGCCCTCGCGTCTGCACGCGATCGGCGTCGACCCCGCCAGAGTGCACTGCATCATCGCTACACACTGGGACGACGACCATGTCGGCGGGCTCCATCAAACGCTCGACGCATGTAGGAATTCAGAGTTCTGCTGCTCGATGGCCGTGAGGACTCGCGAGTTCCTGCTGGTCACAGAGACGCGGGGTGCGGCGTCATTGATGACCCGCTCCGGCTACTCGGAATTCTCCGGCGTCGTCGATGTTCTGAAGCGCAGGAAGCTGGCAAACCAGCGGTTCGCCGCTCCATCGTTCGCGATTGAGGGGCGTCCTCTCTGGGTACGGAGGAGCAGCCAGCGGTACCGGCCGCCGGTCTCACAGCACTTTCGCCCTCGGATGCGGGCGTGACACTCGCTCAGCGGGCAATTGCCGAGCTCGTGCCCTCACCTGGCGAGCCCAAACGGCGCGTGCGAAGTCCGAGCCCAAATCGAGCCTCAGTCGTGCTGGACTTCCAAGTGGGTCCATCCGAGTCCTTCGGGGGCGGACCTCGAGAAGACGTCCACCCGTCACCGGCTGGTTGCCGATCCTGATGGCAAGCACCGGCCCGACACGACTTCATCGGGAATCAAAGTACCCCACCATGGCTCCGATGACTCCGACGAGCAGCGTATTTGGGACGAATTGCTCGAGCGGCGGCCGGTTGCGTTTCTCACTCCATTCGTTCAGGGCGACATCGAGCTGCCACGAGACGACGACCGAAAGCGGCTCGTGGGGCGAACTGACGATGTATTCATCACGTCTACGCACCCTCGTCGCCGACGCAAATACCGGCCGGCAGTCGAGAAGACGCTTCGAGAGGGAGGCGTTGTCGTCCATGATGCGGACCAGCCCATGGGGCACGTTCAGCTGCGGAGGCGTCAAAGCGATGACGCATGGACCGTCGATTTGTTCGGGCCCGCAAGCCGTCTTGGGGGTCCGAATGATGCAGCTCTCTGCCGCCTATGCCACTACACGACCGCCGAAGCGGCCTTCGAGCACTTCTTCCCGACAGGCAAGCTGCGGATGAGTCCCTACGCGCTGATGCGCGACCCGCTCGAGAATCGCGAATTCGCCGTTCCAGTTCGACAGGCTCATGGGTCAGTCCGATGCGGAGTTGCTGACGCGAGTGCTTACGCTCATCAAGCGAGTCCGAAACCGCACCCGGTTGCTGTGCTTCACGATCGATGCGGGTGAGGACGATGGCTACACACCGCTTGACGAGCCGTTCATGGAGGGCTGGACGCGGGCTCGAATGTGGGAGCAGTACGGCGCCAACCACGCTGGCGTCTGCATCGTGTTCGACGGCGAGCGCGGTCTGGGCAGCCTCCGGGCTGAGCTGAACCAGCTCGGCACCTTCACCCACGGAGAAGGTCGTCTACTCGCCGCAAGGGTTCGGCGACACCGCGGCCGCGACGCTGATCCTCGACGAGTTCAGCAGCGAAACGGAGAACGCCGCGGCGAAGTTCGTAGTCGAGCACGAACGAGAGCTGTTCTTCCGCAAGACACTTGACTGGCGGACGGAGTACGAGTTCCGCATGACGCTGTTCTCAGGCGAGGCGCCGGACTACGTCTTGTGCCTTGGCGGCGCCGAATCCATCGCGGCAGTCATCCTTGGCGTAGAGATTCCCGAAATGGCAGCTGCCGGCTGCGAAGTCGGCGTGCGACCAGTCAGGCGTGGGACTACTCCAAGTCCAGTGGGATGCAGGGATGCCGTATCCCGAGCCGGTCGAGTAGTCCGCGAATGACGCTCATCACGACGGGTCGCCCGGGAGCTCGGTCCGGGCGAGCCCCACATTCGAACCGCGAGCGGATCTACAGAATCCACTCGTAGCCCGAGCTCCCAGCGCAAAGAGCGGCCGCGCACCGTGCACCCCGCGACGCCAGAACGCGGGCGGATTTCTATTCAGTCGCTCGGGCGCGGCTCCCCGGCGTAACGAACCTCATTGTGTCGGACACTCCCCCCTTGGCGATCATGCCGTTCACGATCTGCAGAGCGGTCTCCCTTCGCGTGGACCGGTACGCCGCCGCCGGCCGATACCCCTCGATCAATCGCATCGACAACGGCACTGTAGGCGAGGGGCGTGCGGTGGCGTGCCACCAGGTCGATGACACCGATGAGCTTCGGCCTGCTGCACGGTCGAAAGGTTCAGATCCCGCAGCAGTTCGCGGTCGGCGGTAACGGGGCGAGCGGCATCCATATCGTCGTGCCAGGTCAGAAGGAGCGCATGACGCGGGTCGACGGGCATTCTCACCTCGATCACGTTGGCGATCCCTTCGCCGGGAGAGGACGAACGGCTTCACCTCGCCGACCTTCGCGAGCGGGACGGCGACGACTGGGTGGTCGCTGATGCAACATCGCGCCGACGAGAAGCGCATGGAGGTCCAGTGCGTCGAGCCAACAGGCTTCCGATCCGCGACAGCATCCGCGCCATTGTGTCGCGCCAGTGCTGAGGCCCAGTGAAGTACGCCTCGGCCATATCCCACTGGGCATCCGTCAATTCCGGTCGCCCCCGCCTCGTTGGTCCGCATCGAGAAGACCCGCGTCGTTTCGGCGTGCCAGGCGCGGAATGCAGGACTCCGTAGAGCCAAGAGGGCGATGTACTCGCTCAGCGCGCAGCGATCGTCGCTGGTAAGTGGCCAGTCGCGTACACGTCGCAACGCCGGAACAGCCGTTGCCTCGAAGGTCCCCATCGCCCGTTCCCAGGAGCTGTCGCGACGCCCATCTCCGTCCTTGATGACGTAGAAGTCAGTTCGGTCCCGACGCTGGCAGGCGAGATGTCCTTCGAGCGACCGTCGGCGAAGTGGCATCTCACAAGACCGCCGCCTGGAGAACAGGGCGAGGTGCCCGCGAGTTACGACGTGGTTCTTCCCATCGCCGGCATGCACCAACGATAGACGCGGTATCGGAGCCATTTGCAGTGGGCGTGCTACCGCAGCGCCTTGGCCGAGTGATCCGTCCTGCAAGCCTCCTCTCAACGAAGACCCAAGCTCCTTAGGGATCCTCGATCGGGATGACGACATTGCGACGTGGCATGCCACGCGCCAACGTGACGGCTCGGTCGACCACCCGTACCACCGGGACACGCCGTTCGGTCCCGCGCTCGAGCGCTTTCTGGATTTTCCGCTCCAGCACGGGCCAAAGCACGTCGGCAAGGTCCGGCTTCGATGTGCCGTGCAGCACGTTTTTGAAGATTGCCCCGGCGCACGCGCAGCTTGTGGACGAGCCCAACCAAGTCTTGGAACCGCGGCCGGCGCGGCCCCGTCGGTCGAGGCCGTCTATCGCGACGGCGATCTGCCGGTCACTGAAATGCGCGAATTCGAAGCTCGCGCCGCTCCGATTCCACACGTCGACGTCCACGAGCCGCGCGACCGACGTGTGGACCGCCGCCGTTCGCTGCTTGATCGGCAGTGTTCGCAGCATCCGCTCGACCCAGACCTCGCGTTGCTTGGCCCGCATCGCAGCTGTCTCGCGGGGACCCTCAGCGTCGCTACCGACAGCAGACGCGTAAGGGGGCGCGAGACATCAGGTAGCGTCCGTCCTCCTCCAGAACACCACGAGGCGCGATCGCGTACGCGACGAGCGAGCTGAGGTTCGTCGCGACGCCTTCGGCGTCCTGGACCCGGATGTAGTCGTCGCTCACGGTCACGCCGAGCAGGCGCATGACGCGCGGAACCAGCAGCATTTCGGTGGCCCCTTCGAGGACGAGCACCACGTCCGGATGGGGCGATAGCCCGAAACGCGTTAGGAGGTTGTCCAGCCCACCCTTTGGCTTCAGTCTCCGCTCGAAGCCCGAGCGCGCAAACGATCCGCGCACCTGGTCAGGCGGCAACGAAGCGGCGCGCCCTGCGCTCACGAGCTCCTCGTGAGTAGCCGGGAGCAGGATCTCCGCGGCGATTCGCAGATCCATGGCGCTGCGAGCGCGGCCCGAGAGCCGCCCCCAGAACTCGGGATGCGCCTCGCGAACGACTTCGAGCCAGTCGCCCAGCGGATCGATCACGTCAGCCTGCCGCAGCAGCGATGCGGCACCATCCGCAGCCACGCCGGCCGCACGTCAAGCCAGCGCAACACCGAGCGGCTGAGCCGTTGGCGCTCCCGCCAGCGGTCGTATTCGCCGAACTCGCTGATCGACGGCAGCTGCAGCCGCTCTACGATGCTCGGCAGGTAGCGCGCTTCCAACGCCGAGACGGCAACGATGAGGTTTCGCGCCTCATCCAACCGCGCCCGTGCGATTTCCAGCCAGAAGCTGTTGACGTCGATGGCGATTACGCTGCCTGACTGGTCGTAGACCAAATCGAGCCGAACCCATCGGCGATGATCGGCAGCAGCATGAGCTGATGAGGCGAATACAGGAAGTAACTGGCTTCGTACTGGCGGTCGCCGATCGAGAGCGCTGCAGCCGCGATCTCGGGACGAATCGCTCAGTGAACGCGTCGTGGGCTCGGCCCGCAGCACGCTCGGAGCGAGCGACGATGCCTGCGTGCTGACCCAGTGCGCGAGCTGGTGCGCGAGGACCGGCTGAGTGCGATGAGCCCGCACGATCGCCCTACGGTCGCGGCTGATCCGAGCATTGGCGGCAACAGTCCCAGCCGGTGAAGGCCCTCAAGATCCGCCAGCGTGAGCCGGATATGACGGACCTTGGCCTCCTTGATGAACTTGTCGGCGGGAAGGAGGTCTAGCTGACTAAAGACATATGGAAGGTCGAGTAGGTCGAGGGGCGAGCGCACCAGACGACGATGACGCGGGCGCCAGACGGTTTCACGATGCTCCGATTCGCCATCGTTCGATTCATCGAGCGGCCTGCCGCGCGGCGGCGGTAGCCCGGCGCGGTCGACGCTCGGCGCTCTACAGCCGATCGCGACCGCGGCGCCGAGAGACGCGTCTGTGTCGGCGGCATCTGGGAGGCTCTCCGACATGTCCGCCGCCAGCCCGCGTCACGCCGACGGCCGCTGCTGGTGTTCGTGAGCAGCGTCATCGCCGGGCTAAAGGAGGAGCGTTCGGCTGTTCGCCGCGGAGCGGAGCGCGTGGGTCTCGTGGGTTGGGTGTTGGAGGAGACGCCAGCGAGTTCGGATGCGCTCGACGAGAGCTATCTCAAGCACGTGCGAGAGGCCGAGTTTGTGGTGTGGCTGGTCGGCGAGTCGACGACCGATCCCGTGGAGACGGAGATCCTCCTCGCCCTCGCATCGCCTCGCCCGCGGCTGCCTGGTCTTCGTGTTTGAGGACCGTGAGCAGGACGACCGCACGCGATCGCTGTTGGCAGAGGTCCAGCTGCGAGTCAAGTACTGCCCGGTCACGTCGGCGACGCTCGAGACAGCCGTCGCTACGACGTTGGAGGACGGCTGCCACGCGCGGTGCGACTGGCCTCAGTCTCCTTGGTGCTGGCGCGCGCTTGGCGCCGCCGCCAGCTGACTTGGTTGCGCGAACGGCCGAGCTCGATCGCGCAGTTGCGTGGTTCGAGGAGTCGCCGGAACACCGAATAATCGCGATCAGCGGCATGCCGGCCGTCGGAAAGAGTGCATTCGCGCTCACCCTCGCCGCGCGACTACGGGACGCATTGCCAGACGGTGAGGTGGGGATTGAGCTGCGCGGTGTGGACCATCCTCTTCGCACCGAAGAAATCGTCACGCAAGTGCTATCCGTGTTTGAGCAGGGGGAGTCGAACCCGGAGGATTCCCCGGGCCGCCGCCGCGCCATTGCCGAAGTCTCAGACACGGCGCGCGACCATCCTCCTCGATGATGCGCGTGATGCGAAACACGTCTCCACGCTGGTCGAGAACAACTCGACGTGTTTGATCATCGTGACCTCACGGAGCCCGCGCTGGCCACCATCCCCGGCGCGCTGCGAGTTGTTCTTGAAAGCCTGTCGGAGCCCGAGGGCGTAGAGCTTCTCGCCCGGCTCGTCGGGAGCGAGCGGGCAGAGGCCGAGCGCGATGCCGCGCGCAGACTCGTCGAACTCTGCGGCGGCCTCCCGCTGGCGCTCCGCATCACCGGTGCGCGTCTGGCTACACGGGACCTCTGGACGCTCGCGATGTATGGCAGCAGACTCGCGGACGAGCGTAGCCGACTGTCACAACTCAGCCTGGGTGACCTGGATGTGCGGGCGAGTTTCAGTTTGAGCTATGCCCTCCTTGAGGATGACGATGAGGGTATTCCGCGCTCTCGGCGCGTTGTTCTCAAGGACAGTCGACGCCGAGGACGTATCCGCAGCACTCGAGGAGGATGCCGAGCCGTCGCTTGAGGCGCTCGCGGATGCGCAGCTGCTGTCCCCCGGTGAGCCCGGCGTCTACACCCTCCACGAGCTCATGCGTCTCTTCGCCCGCGAGCGTTGGCTCGCAGACGAGGCGCCACACGCGCGAAGCAGCATGCTCAAGCGCCTCGCCGGCCACCTGATCGTCGCAGGCCACCATGCCGCCGAGACCTCGGCGTTCGGTTGGCTCGCGACGCGACGCGAGGCGGTCGGCGAGCTGCGGCTGAGATCGAACGCCGTTCCCCGAGTTGGCGATGGAGCCGCCCTGCGACTCGGGCCGCTTTACCGCCCGTGCTCGCGTATCAGGACTGGCTGGAGCTGATCAGAGTCGGCGCCCGCGCGGCCGGGCGGTCGGGGGATCAGGAAGCCGCGCTCAAGCTCGAGCTCAACCGGGTCATCGCCCAGCTCAGCTGACGACGACGACGGAGCCGAGCGCAGCTTACGAGACGATCGCCGAGACGGCACGCGAGCGCGGCGACGCGGGAACGAGCCTCGCGCGCTCGCCCAGCTCGGCAACCTGCACAAGGACACAGGAAGGCTCGAGGACGCCGCTCTCGTTCCAGACGACGGCGCTGGAGCGCTATCGCGGCTTGCGAGCGCCAAGGCGAGGCGCGTGCGCTGGGTGATTCGGCAACACGCTCGAACTTCTCGGCCGTTACCGGGAAGCGAGTGATTCGCACCTTCAGGCTGTCGTCGTATTCGAGGAGATCGGCGACCCCTACGGCGCTGCCATGAGCAGCGCAATCTCGCCGGCACTCTGGAATTGGAAGACGAGCTGGATAAAGCCCTGGCCGCCGCGCGATCGGCGGCGGAGAGCTTTCGTGTCGGCGCCGGGTGAAAACTGGTCCACCTGCGCCGGTTGAAATCTGGGCCACTCGACGCGTCGTCGCGTGGTCTGTGGTTCCTGGGATCGTGCTCGCAGAGCGAGCCCGGGAGGATCGGGGTGGTCGGGGTGGAGCAATGGGCCGAGATCCGTCGGCTGCACTTCGTCAAGGGGTTGTCGCAGCGCGAGATCCGTCGGCGGACGGGGTTGCATCGCGACACGATTCGGCGCGCGGTCGCGAGCAGCGAGCCGCCGGTCTATCGACGCGCGCCGGCGGGGTCGAAGCTGGATCCGTTCAAGGACGAGATCCATCGGCTGCTCGGCGAGGATCCGAAGTTGCCGGGCGTCAGGGTCCGCGAGTTGCTGGAGCCGTTGGGCTGCACGGCGTCTAAGACGGTGGTCGATGATTACTTGCGCGAGGTCAGGCCGTTGTTCGCGCCTCGGCCGCGGGTGTTTCAGCGGACGGTCTACCGGCCGGGCGAGGTCTGCCAGTTCGATGTCTGGCGCCCGAGGGCGGAGGTGCCGGTCGGTCACGGCCAGACGCGCCGCGGCTGGGTCGTCGTCGCGTGCCTGGGCTACTCCCGCGCGGGCGCGGGCGTGCTCGTGTTCTCGACGCACACCGAGGATCTGCTGGCTGGGATCTCTGGCTGCTTGGAGCGGCTTGGCGGGCTGCCGGAGACGTTGGTCTGGGATCGCCAGGCCGGCATCCACGGCCGCGACGGTCAGCCAACCGAGGCGTTCGCCGCGTTCTGCGGCCAGTTGCGGGTCGGGTGGCATTTCTGCGAGCCGGCCGATCCGCAGGCTAAGGGCGTAGTCGAGCGTCTGCAGGGCTTCGCGGAGACCAACTTCGAGCCCGGCCGCGCGTTCGCGAACGAGCTCGACTTCAGGACCAGCTCGACGGCTGGTTCGTGAAGGTCAACGCGCGCATCCACAAGACGCTCAGGGAGCGTCCGGCCGATCGGCTCGCCACCGAGCTTGAGGCGATGACGTTGCTCCCAGAGACGATGCCCTGACACGGCACGGCGTTGGGTGACTCGGGTCGCGCCGGATCCGCATCTGCGCGTCGACACCAACGACTACAGCCTCGACCCGGGCCTGGTCGGCCGGCGCGTCGAGGTTTCCGTCGATCAGGGCCAGATCAGCGCGGTCGCTTCTGGACACCGGCGAGCTCGCCTGCCGCCACAAGCGCTGCTTCGCACGTCACCGCACGATCACCGCGCTCGAGCACGCCCGCACGCTCAAGACCCAGTCACGCCGGCCGACCAGACGCCGGTCGAGGTCCGCCCGCTGGCCCGCTACGACGCGCTGATCGCATGAGCGGCGCCAGCAGCGAGCTCGCGCACCTGTTCCGCGTCCTGAAAGCCCCGGCGGCGGCGCGCGCGCTCCCGAAGCTCGCTGAGCGCGCTCGCGCGGAGCAATGGAGCTACGAGCAGTTCATCGCCACGGTCTTGAAAACCGAGACCGACAGCCGCGACAGCCACGGCGGCCAAGCCCGCATCAAGGCCGCGCGGTTCCCGGCACACAAGACGCTGGAGGAGTTCGACTTCGCCTTCCAGCGCTCGGTCAAGAAGACCGCGGTCCTGCACCTCGGCCAGCTCGACTTCCTCGCCGGCAAAGAGAACGTCGTCCTGCTCGGCCCGCCCGGAACCGGCAAGACGCACCTCTCGATCGCGCTGGGGATCCGCGCCTGCCTGGCCGGGCACCGCGTCGCGTTCAGAACCGCGACCGAATGGGTCGCGCTGCTCGCCGACGCGCAACGCCACGGCCGCCTCGACGCAGAGCTCGACAAGCTCCAGCGGATCCCGTTGCTGATCGTCGACGAAGTCGGCTACATCCCGTTCGATCCCCAAGCCGCGAACCTGATGTTCATGCTCGTCTCCAGCCGCTACGAACGCGCTTCGCTGATCGTCACCTCCAACAAGCCGTTCTCGCGGCTGGGGCGAGATCTTCGGCGACGACGTCACCGCCGCGGCGATGATCGACCGGCTCGTTCACCACGCCGAGATCCTCGCCCTGAAAGGCGACTCTTACCGCCTCCGCGACCGCGACCTCGCCCGCCCCACCCGAGACGACTGAACTCTCCGCAGCGAGGAACTAGCCTCGCCGGCTACGCCGGCTCGCACCCTCACCAGGTGGACCACTCTTCAACCGGCAGAAGCGGCCCAGTTTTCAACCGGCCTTGACACCAGTCGCTGATGACTGTCGCTTGCGCGTGATAGGAGGAGCTAAGCGGAGCCCACCGGCGCGCTAGCGCATTCGCCTGACGGGAGCACTGGGCCGCGGGAAGCGCTGACTGCTCCTATCCATGCAAAGGAGCAGCGCGGTCGAGCGCCCCCTCGCTATTCCTTTCGCCTGGTGGCGCTGGCGAGCCCTTGACCTGACGGATGTAACGCCGCCGCGACATGGGAGCGATTCGCCGCGATCCGACGCCGGACTCCTAGGCTGTCGCCGTCCTGAGGGGGCCGCGGCTCAGCCCTCTGCAAACCCGGTAGGTGCCGTGCACACCCTCGCCTGTCAGTGCTCGCGATGACCGTTCGCGTCGTGATCGCGGGTGCGGTCGCCGCAGCGGTGGTGGGCGTCACGCCTCGGACGTAGCCCGGGCTCGCTCGATGCCGCGACGGGCCAAACGGTCCGAACGTCGGCTCGATCGTGCGAACGCGCGAGTCGACGTGGTGCCCAGCCCGACCTGACTGCGAGCCCTGCACGCGGCGCCGCCGCCAACGACCACGACGTGCATCGCTGTCCTCTGTCTGTCTCGTCAGTACGCGCCCGCGCTGCCTGTGAGGTAGCCACACGGCCGACGGCGCCGTCCGCTGTGGCTGTGGTGGCGCTCGGTGCCGGCTCGCGGTCTCGCCCGGACGCTAGCCTCGATCGCCTGTCGATCATGGAGAGCGATGTCTGAGGTCCTGGATCGCGTGCACGCAGAGATCCGCGAGCGTCTCGAGCGCTCGCGCGCCGCGATGCGCGAGTACGAGCGTCTCACGGCCGCGCTCGCCGCGCTCGACGGCATTCGTGGGACGTCGCCCCGCTCGCCGATAGCGTCCGCCGTTCCCGCCGAGTCGACCGCGGCGCCGGTCGACCGCGGCGCCGGCGACCCGCACGCCGCGCAAGCGTGCGCCGCGTGGCGCGAACCGCGCGGCGCTGTTGCGGGCCGTCGCCGAGCGGCCGGGTGCGAGCGTCGGCGTGCTGGCGAGCGCGTCCGGGATCGCGCGCCCGACGCTGTACAACCTGCTCAACACGCTGACCGAGCGCGGCGAGCTGATCAAGCGAGACCTGCCGGGCGGTGGGTCCGGCTACGCGCTGGCTGCGTCGGCGGCCGGCGACACTGCCCGTGCCACCGCGGCCGGCGACGTTGCCGCAGTCGCGTCCGAAGCTCAAAGGTCAAGGCCAGACGGTGCCGAGGGCCGGTAGTCGGCCGGGACTGAGTCACGGCCCAGCCGAACACGATGCCTCAGGCCACGGCCTTACGTGACTGCCACGCCACCAGTTCTCGCAGGTGCACATGCTCGTCATCGTCCGGGATACGGGCAAGATCCGGGGCCGGGAGTGCGGTGACCCGATACGCGATGCTCCAGTCGAGCTGAGCGGCCCAAAGGGCCTGTTCGCCGTGCTCGACGGCGCGGCCGAGCAGGCCCCCGAGTCCCTTCCAGGTCAACCCGAAGGCCGCGAGGATGCTTCCTGCGCCCGCGACGATCGAGCCCGACTTGTCGATGATGATCAACCCGATGCCGACGAGGAAGAGAAGCAGCGCGAGCACGGCGATCCACCAGTACCGGCGCAGACTCTTACGCGCGAGCTCGTGGAGACGGTTCATCAGGCTCTCCACGGTTCCCACGTAGTCGCGCAGCTTGAGCACGTCCTTCGCCGCTGTCTCGCCGGAGAGCAGCGCGCGCCAGCGGACTCCCTGCTCGCGCAGCGCGTCGGGATGCTCGACAGCGTCGCCTGCCTCTTGCCAGAGACGCAGGGAGTTCTTGACGCTGTGGGCGGCATTCGGTGGCAGCAGCGACGCGAGGTCAGACAGCACGGCGTCGATCTCGTCGTGATACAGCGCGAACGCGGCAGCGACGGTCGTGGCCCCTTCCAGCGTCGACATCGCGTGCACGAGGCGCCCGAGCCGTAGCGCCTTTCCCACCCGGAAGTCCGCCGCGTACAGCTGTCCGAGAATCTCGGCATACGCCCCGTCGAGTGACGACTTCGAGGGCTTCTCGCGCAACGTAGTGAGCGCGGTGTCGATGTCCTTGGGGTCCTGGCCCGCGCCCCTCAGACGCGCATCGAGCTTGTAGCGGCCCGCCCGAACTTGCGCCCATGCGAGCAGGAAGCGGTCGGCGGGGTCGACTCCGAACGGCTGTGCCGATGCGGGCGACGTCGCGGAGATCAGGGCGCTGGCGGCACCGATCTGCCAGCCCATCGCGAAGGCGGTGGTGACTTCCGGGTCCGACTTCGGAAGGACGGGATGCTCGATCGCATCGACGACCGCGTCGACAGCGTCCTGCGGCGCACCCGGGTTCGTCATTGGACGACGATACAGCCGTGACCCCAGCCTCGCTGAGCGTTCCACGGAAGGCTCGCCCGCCGGGCTACGAGCCGTCGCGCCCGGTCGCACCGCGCGGTCGGCCTGAGGCGGCACGCCGCGCCTGGGCGCGGCGCGCGAGCTCGCGCAACGTGGCCCGCGCGTCGTCGTCGGGCAGCGCGTCGAGCGCCTCGATCGCGAGGTGCAGCTGCGCGAGCGTGAGGCCGGGCGCCTCGAGCGCCAGCCGGCCGACCCAGCGCACGGCGGCCGGCTCGAAGCGGGTCTCCTCCTGCGCCTCGATCAGCTCGAGGATCGCCAGCGCGGGGGCGAGCGGGATCTGGGAAGCTCGGCGGCGGCGGCGCGCACGAGCAGCAGATCGCCCATCCGGAGAGCGTGTTGGAGGCGCTTGTACGGCGATCCGTCGCTGGTCATCTACGAACATATGTTCGCATGGGCAGCGGTCGTCGCAGGCGACCGCGAGGGGGAGGGGGAGACGTCGTTCCACGGGTCGTCGCCGGCGGCGCCGTGAGTTCGCGACCACCGGGCTCCAGCGCCTAGTCGGGTTTCGCGGTCTGCCCGGCCAGGTGCTCCCAGTCGTGCAGGAAGATCGTCTGGAAGTACGCGGCGACCTTGGCGTTGTGGACGATCACGCCGGCGTCGCGGTTGGTCAGCGTGCCGGCGGTCGACCAGTTCTGGCTGGACACCAGCACCGAGGCGCCGTCGACGACGATGCCCTTGTTGTGCACGTTGTTCTGGAGCTTGACGCGGTTGACGACGTCGAGCCCGGCGGCCTGCAGCTGCTCGAGGTAGCCGGCCGTCTCGTACTGGCTCATGATGATCCTGACGTCGACGCCGGCCTCTTGGCGGGCGACGACGGCGGCGACGAGGTCCGCGAACGGGGCGGAGGCGTCGCTCGGGGTCTTCGGCAGCTCGATGTACTGGAACTGCATGTAGAGCGTGTGCTTGGCGGACGCGATCAGGGTCTTGATGTGCGGCGCGTAGCTGCCGTGGTCGGGGGTCAGCAGCGGCATGATCCGCATGCTCCGGCGCAGCTTCAGCGGGGCGAAGAACTCCGCGTACGGCGGCGTCTGCGTCGGACCCTCCAGCGCGGCCGCGAGCTGCGCGAGCGCGGCGACCTCGGGTGCCGCCGCCGCGGGCCGGTTGTGCTGGCTGGCGACGGTCAGGTCGTTGGTCAGGTAGGCCTCGAACATGGCGGCGAGCCCGGCGTGCTCGATCACGAGGTGCCAGTCGCGGTCATGGCTGCGGGCGGCGTCGGCGTCGGCGGGCGAGGCGGCGGGGTCGATATCGGGCTGGTTGGAGTTGTTCCAGTTGCCGCTGGAGAGCCACACGGCCGAGTGGTCGCGGACGGCGACCTTGATGTGGTAGGCGGTGGGGAAGATCCACGCGGCGGCGAGCGGGTCCATCCGCTCCAGCGCCCACGCCTGGTCAAGGTCGGTGCCGAGCCGTGCCTTCAGCGCCGCGACGGTGTCCTCGTCGGTCTGGTCGGCGGTCGGGTTCTTGGCCGGGTGGTCGAGGCAGAGCTTGACGGTCTTGCCGGGGAGCTGCTGCGCGAACCAGTCGAGGATGTGCGCCGACGTGAAGTCGTAGAGGCCGATCGTCAGCGACTCGGTCACGCCTGCCGAGGAACGCCTTCAGGACGGGCCAGCCGGCGTCGGGGCTCGCGCACGCCTCGACGGTGATCTCGCCGGTCGCCTCTCGCAGCGCGACGCCGGCCGGCCCGGCGTAGGTCAGCTGGGGCTTGGCCGCCGCCGCGGCGATCGGCGCGACGGCGGCGCCGCGCGCCAGCGGCGCCGGTTGGCCGTCGAGCAGCAGCTCGTCGGCGAAGTCCGGCGGGACGCCGTCGGCCGGGGTCAGCCCGAGCGCGCCGCCGCCGGGCGCCGGGTCGGCGAGCACCTGCCGCTTGCGCGGGCTCGCCTGGCGCACGTCGACCGGCACGCCCTCCAGTTCGTCGGGCAGCGCCTGCCCGGCGGGGACCGCCGCCCGCTTGGCCGCCACGGTCGCCACGATCGCGGGCCGGCCCGTCAGCCATCCATCGGTGACCTCGTAGCCGGGACGCACGCTGAGCACCCCGGGCTGCCGCAGCGCGTCGAGATGCCGGCTGATGACGGACGAGATACGTGCGGCGTCGCTGGTCACGGCGTCTTCCTCCCGGGCGAAGAACCCTCGTCACTGAGCTAATCCGATGCGCTCTGCAACCGGCAGTCTTCTCGTCCGTGAGTGAGCGGCGCATGAACGCCCATTCGCGTCAACCCGGCGGAACAGGTCGGGTGCCGGTCAGCGGGCGCGCTTGAAGTGCAGGACGGCGAGTTCGGTCGGGAAGACCTCGCCGCCGCGTTCGGCGCTTTCGGCGGCGATCTGCAGGGCCTGCTCGTGGGTGCGGGCGAGCAGGCGGTTGAGCTTCTTGAAGGCGCGTTCGTCGAGTTCGAGCGGCGTGCGCTGGACGATCACCTCGGGATCGTCGAGCGTGCCGGCCTCGCTGGCCGCGCGGACGTCCTCGACGACCTCGGCCAGCGTCTCGACTGGAGAGCTCGCGGCGCAGGCTCGACGGCAGTGTCTTCCACTGGTCCTCGTCGAGCGTGGGGCGGGCGGTGGCGCGGTAGAAGTGCTGCAGTGCGCCGCGGCGGGGCTCGGTCCTGACGAGCTCGACGCAGTCGTAGTCGCGCAGCATCCGTACGTGGTAGCTCACGACGCCCAACGGGGCGCCGAGCTCCAAGGCGAGATCACCGGGACTCGCGACACGCTCACCCAGACGCTGCAGGATGCGAGCCCGCAGCGGATGGGCGAGAGCCTTCGCGATTCGTGCCTCTGATGTCTCCCCTGGTGGTCGGGTCCGGTCAGTACCGGATGGGGAGTGCGTACTGGTGGGCATGGTGCAGGTCAGCCTAGTGACAGATCGGACCGCGCCCGCTGTGCGAAAGACCTGGTTTCGGTGTGATGTCGCTCGCGGCGATCTCTGCCGGCCGATTGGCGCTGACGCTCGTGGCTTCCGACGTCGTCGCATCCGCTGAGTCGCCGGTCACGATGTCGTGAGCGGCGACACATGCCCACTACGACCCAGTATCCGAAGATCGGAACCCCGCTTCATTCGGAGCCGACGGCGATAAGTGGCTCGGGAGTCCCGGCGCGCTCGCCGCCTGTGCGCCGGCATGTGCCCGCCAACCATGGCGTCGATGGTGATTCGCCGGAAGGCGGCCGAGCGGAGGGTGAGGCGTCGTCGGGTCTCACGCTCGAGCAACCCGCGTGCGCGCCTTGTCCGCCACGGACGTTCGCGTCCTCGCGGCGCCGTCGTGACCCTCTTGCTCCGGCGCCGTCCGTCTCGGCCCCGAGTTCAGCGCGTCCCTCGTCGAGGGTGCATGTCCACTGCACCGTCGCCGTCCTCACTCCAGCAGCAGCGGCCGCGCGAGCGCCGCCTCGACGATTGCAACACCGAAGCGCAGGACCTGCTGGTTGAGCGCGTCGGCGATCCAGGCTTCCGTGGCACCGGACTGGTGCCGCCTCGAGCTGACGCGGACCCAGCCGAGATAGGGGGCACCCGGCCAGGTGATCGCGTAGATCGCGTGTCCGCCGCCCTCGAGGCGGGCCAGCGAGATGTGCTCCACCGTGAAGAAGGTCATGCGCAGGCTCCGCCCAGAAGACCGGGCGGGCGCACCGCGGACCGTGACGATGGATCTTCTCAAACGCTACGGCAAGGTGACGAGATCATCGCGCGCCGTTCGACTCTCTCGTTCCGGGAGATCCTTCCGCGCTCAAGTGTTGGACCTGACGCGCCTTCGCCTGAGGCACCCGGCTCGGCGTCGATGGTGGTTCGCCGCGCGGCAGCGACGCTTGGTCGTCGGGTCTCACGCTCGAGCAACCCGCGTGCGCGCCTGATCCGCCACGGACGACGGCGTCCTTGCGGCGCTGTCGTGACCCTCCTGCCTGACTGTGCCTCGACACGGCCCGCACAGCAAGTCCCAGGGGCGAGTTTCTCCCTCCGCCCGCTACTGGGTCCATGCCGTCGCTCCCCGACGAGGCCGCCTGGCCCGCCCGCTGGCAGCTCCTCTACGCCCAAGCACTGTCCTACGGTGCCCACGACACCGGCCGCCGTTCCGCCGAGGAACTCGTCCAACGCCCGGTACGCCTGATCTCCGACGCGCTGCGGCGCCTGTGATTGCTGGACTCGCCGCCCCGGTCATCACTGCGAACGCGGAGGACGGCGTGCTCACGACCAGGCCCGCTTGCGATCGCGGGTCGTCTGGCGATCGCCGGGGCGCTGCGGCGGACGCACTACGCGCTCGAGGTCCATGCGCGCGATGTCGGCTATGACCCGCGGCGCGTGGCTGCGCGACGCGACGAACATTGCCGAGGCGATCGCCGTCGACTCTCCACAGCCAATGGGGGTCGAGCTCGTCGCCGAGGTCGACGGCGTCGCGCGCGAGCTGGCGGCCGCGCTGGTCGGGCTCGAATGCGATCGGATGGGTGTCCCCGAACACCTCGCGTGGGCGCTCGGCGCGCTGCTCGCGCTTTACCGGTACGTCGATCGGCATGCATGAGGCTGCCCAGGCTGGACTCCTAGTCTCCGTGGGCGTATCGCGGGTCCTTGGGCGGAACGGTTTCCACCGGACTGCGGGCGACGGTGATCCGAGGATCGGCTTCCAGTCGCTCCTCGAGCTCGTCCTCGGAAGTCTCAGCGCCACGGCCTGAGTGAGCCGGGCGCTGGCCGCCGCTCGTTCTGGCGACGCAAGTGGTGGACGGTCGCCCGCTGACTGCACCGGGGCTCACGTGGGGCTGCGGCCCGCAGTAGGGTCGGCGCTCGTCCACGATCACGGAAAGAGCGCGCGATGACGTCCTTTGACACGGTTCGGGTGGCGGCGATTCAAGCGACGCCGGTGATCCTGGATGTGGAGGGCACGATCGAGAAGGCCGAGCGCCTGCTGCACGAGGCGGCTGACGCGGGCGCGCGGCTCGCGGTCCTTCCGGAGTGCTTCATCTCGCTGTATCCGTCGGGGTCGTGGGCTGGGTCGACGAATCCGTGGAACACGGTGTTCGACGAGCTTGTGGGAGCGCCTGTGGGCGAGCAGCGTCGACGTGCCGGGCCCGATGCTCGACCGGCTCGCGGCCGTCTGCCGCCAGCGCGACCTGCACCTGGCGATCGGGGTCAACGAACGTGACTCGCAACGCCCCGGCAGCGTGTGGAACACGCTCGCCTACTTCGGGCCCGGAGGCTTCCTCGGCAAGCACCGCAAGCTCATGCCCACTGTCCACGAGCGCCTGTTTCATGCGGTCGGCGCGGGCGACGATCTCCAGGTTCATGACACGCCGATCGCTCGGATCGGTGGCCTCATCTGCTGGGAGAACATGATGCCGCTGGCGCGCTACGCGGTCTATCGCGGCGGCCCGCAGATCTACCTGGCCCCGACGGCTGACGATTCCAAGTCGTGGCTGGGGTCGATGCGCCATATCGCGTACGAGGCGGGCGCCTTCGTCGTCTCGGTGCCGCAGTTCATCCCCGCCGCGGCGTTTCCCGCGGACTTCCCGGTCGCGCTGCCCGAGGGCAAGGAGGTCCTCGGCAACGGCGGCGCCGCGATCATCGATCCCGTCGACGGCGACGTCGTCGCCGGCCCGCTCTACGGCCAGGAGGGGATGGTGCTGCATGACTGCGACCTGTCCACCGCGCTGAAGGCCAAGCGAACCTTCGACGTTACCGGCCACTACGGCCGCGAGGACGTCCTCCTGCCGCTGCTATCGCGGGACATCGCCCGCGGCTACTAGCTCTCGCGCCGTCGCGTCCTGCGCTGCGCGGAATCCTTTCCCAAGGCGCTAGGCGGAACTCGACCGACACCATGGTGCTTCCGTCCTGAAGGAGCACTGCTGCTTCTCGCGCATTGCGATAGCGAAGCGTTCCCAGGGGTGGCGTCTCTTTGCCGCTGTAAATTCGTCCGCGGCTGAGGTTCCCGGTTGGTCAGTCTATGCGGCGGTCATCTCCTCGGGGAGTGCGTCGTCGGGTTGGTGATATCTGGCGCGGTTGAGCCGTTGGCGGTCGAGTTCGGTGAAGCGGATGCCGTTGGTCTGGTGAGTGATGAGGAGATCCAGGACAGCCCAGACGAGGGTGAGGCAGCTGTCCTCGCCGGGGAAGCGGCCCATCACCTTGGTGCGTCGTTTGACCTCGCCGAGCGATCGCTCGAGCAGGTTGGTGCTGCGCCACCGGCGGCGGTGGCGCAGTGGGTAGCGCAGGTGCACGACGAGCGCGTCGAGATCGTCGGCCAGGCACTTGGCCGCGGCGGTGAAGCCGCCCTTGTCGAGCTCGTCGACGAGCGCTTGGAGTCGCTGCTCGGCGTCGCGTTCGTTAATCGCGTCGTCGAGCGCTTGCCAGTAAGCGTGCTTGACGCGCTCGCGCTCTCGTTCGGGCAGCTTGGCGTACAGGTTGCGCGCGCGGTGCACGCAGCAGCGTTGGCGATCCGATGCCGGCCAGCAGTGCTCGATCGCCTTGTTGAGCCCGGGAGCGCCGTCGGCGACGATCAGCATCGGCGCGCCGAGGCCGCGGGCGATGAGATCGCGGCCGAGCGCCTGCCAGTCCTCGTAGGACTCGCGCATTCCGAGCATCACGGCGAGCAGCACACGCTCGCCGGCTTCAGTGAATCCCCAGGCGACCAGCACGCCCTCCTTCGGCCCGCTGGGACGCACGGAGATGAAGGTCGCGTCGAGAAACAGCGCGACCAGCTGGATGTCGTAGAGGCTGCGGCGCTTGAACGCATCGAAGCGGTCTCTGAGTTCCTCGCAGATCCGCGAGGCGGTCGACTTCGAGAGCCTCCCCAGCCCGGCCTGCTCGCACAGCGACTCGACATCGCGCATCGACAACCCGCGCACGAACGCGCCGATCACCAACGCCTTCAACGGCTCGGTCCGCAACAGCTTCGGCGTCCGCGGGAACAGCTTGGACGCGAACGTCTCCGCCGCCTCGCGGACCTGCGGGATCTCAATCTGGAGCTCACCCTCGCCGGTCTGCACCCTGCGCGGACGAAACCCGTTGCGCAGCCCGCTCTCATAGTTGCGCAGCCCTCGTTGCGAGTCGGGACGGCGCTCGTAGCGAGAGCGGCCCAACCAGGCCTCGAACTCGTCCTCGACCGCCCGCTGAATGATCAACCGGGCACCGAGCCTCGCGAGCTCCGACAACGACTCGCGCGGGTTCTCACCCACTCCGACCGCGAGCAGCTGATCGATCTGCGCTTCAATCTCCGCCGACGGCGGTACGGTACGTCTCACGGCGTAGGTCCTCCTTCGATGTCTTGCAGGACTTGAGGGAACCTACGCCGTCGTCTTGACGGCACCGGCGGCTATTTACACCAGTTCTGAGACGCGACCTTCCCAGGAGCCGGACCGCTCCTTGTCGTCTGAGGCGAGCGTCTGGCGGTGTGAGCTCGGGCGCTCGCTTCTCGTGCACGGCACGAACGCGCGCGGCGGCCGCCTCCGGTCTCGCCGGGCGTGCGACGGTCCTGAGCGGGAGCGGTGGAGTCGGTGCTCCGACCGGGCCGGGGGGCGTACGAGTGGTAGTCCGTGTGCTTCTTCGTTCGCCGCCCGGGCTCGGGAGTGCGAGGTAGCCACTTGCGACGTCTGGGGATCGACGAGTTCGTCGAGCGCCGGGGTGCGCTTGTACGATCGCCCGAGCGCCGGCGTCGGGTCGGCACTGATTTTCAGGAGGGGGCAGCCTTGAGATCCAAGCTCGCAGCAGCGCTCGGCGCAGCTGTCACCGTGGCCACGATGCTGGCGCCCACGGCGGCCGCGGTCGCCAAGGGGCCGCCGGTGGACCTGCGGTTTCTCGGGCAGGCGATCGTGCCGACCGGGACGGCCTTTCAGGGGACGACGGTCGGCGGCCTGTCGTCGATCACGTATGACCCCCGCCGCAACGTCTTCTATGCGCTCTCCGATGACCCGAGCCAGTTCCAGCCGGCGCGGTTCTACACGGTCGGGCTCGACCTAGGTGACGGGCGCCTGGGCGACGGCGACGTCCGGTTCGAGGGCGTCACGACGCTGCTGGCCCCGGACGGTCAGCCCTACGCGTCGTTCAGTCTCGACCCCGAGGGGCTCGCGCTGACCAAGGATCGTCAGCTGATCCTCACCTCCGAGGGGTTCACGAACAGCCTGATCGACCCGTTCGTGCGGCGTTACGCGCTGGACGGGTCGTTCCTCGGCTCTCTGCCGGTGCCGCAGCCGTTCCTGCCGACGGCCGATCACTCGAGCGGTATCCGGCCGAACCTGGCGTTCGAGAGCGCCGGAGTGCCCCAGAACGGCCGGTTCGTGTTTACCGCCACCGAGAACGCGCTCTACCAGGACGGCCCGGCCGCGACCGTGTCCAACGGCAGCCCGTCGCGGATCATGCGTTACAACCTGCAGACCGGCCGGCTCGACCGCCAGTGGGTCTATGAGACCGACCCGGTCGCGCAGCCGCCGGTGCCCGCGAGCCAGTTCTCGGTCAACGGGCTGGTCGAGCTGCTGCCGCTCAACAACGAGTTCCTGATCGCGATGGAACGCTCGTTCTCCGTCGGCGTGGCCGGGACGGGCAACTCGATCAAGCTCTACATGGTGGCGCTCCCCGGCGCGACCGACGTCAACGGCGTCGACAGCCTCGCGGGCAAGCTGGACCGTGTCCGTCCGGCGCAGAAGACGCTCCTGCTCGACCTCGACAAGCTCGGCATCCCGCTCGACAACGTCGAGGGCCTCACCTTCGGGCCGCGGCTGCCGAACGGCCGCCAGTCCGTCGTGCTGGTCAGCGACAACAACTTCGCCGCCAGCCAGTTCACGCAGTTCCTGCTGTTCGAGCTCGAGAACTAGCTGGCCGGTGGTCGTGGGTCGCGGCAACCCGTTGAAACCGCGTCCGCCGCGTCCGCGCGCCCTCCGGCCGACGCGGGAGGATCATCGCGGACCTGGCGCTCACCGCTCCGTTGAGGCAGACGCGATAGTGCCCGCCGCGCGCGCGACGGGCGACATGGACCGCGTCGACGATGTGCTTCGTCTCGACGCCAGCGGCGCAACGTCGACGATCCGCCGTCGCGTGAGTCGACTCGCTGACAGCGATGCCAGCGCGGATATGCGGCCAACCTTCCTCACGCGGTGGGGGTCATATCGCCCGACACGCACTCGACGAGACGGAGCCTCATGTACGGCATCAACCTCAGACACTGCCTTGCGACCATCGCCATCGCCGTCGGCGCACTCGCCACGGCAGGATCGGCGAGCGCCGCGACTCAGGAGTTGGGTGTGATCGTCTACAACGGGCACGCCGGGCTCGGCGCGTCGGTCTACCAGCACAATCAGACCGACCTCGAGTTTCTTGCCTTTGCGCCCGTCGCTGCGGGTGTAGGTAGCTTCCAGAAGCTCGCCGCCGCCGATCGCGGGGCGGGTGCCGTCCCTATGGCGGACATGGGCGGCCAGTTCCGCTAGGCGCGAGAGGAGGATCCATGTACCCATCCCGCCTCGGCAGGTTGGTCGCAATCCTCGCGACCGTGGCCGGTTTCTCAGCGTTCGCGGGCAGCGCGTACGCGCAGATCTTCACAGGCGGCGCCGACCTCGACGCGGTGCGCCGGCTGTCTCCCGACGGAGATGGGTACTCCGCCACCGCCGCGATGTCGTTCATCCGCCGGTCATGAGCGAGTGTGAGTTCAGAACGGCGATCGAGCCGTTTCGGATCCACTCCGCCGAGCCGCTCGTGATGACGACGTGCGAGCAGCGGCGGGCGGTGCTGCGCGCCGCGGGCTACAACCTCTTTCAGGTCCACGCGCGTGACGTGCTGATCGACCTGCTGACCGACTCCGGCACGGGTGCGATGAGCCGCGATCAGTGGGCGGCGATCCAGCACGGCGACGAGTCCTACGTCGGCTCGCCCTCGTATTTCGTGTTCCGTGACGCCGTTCGCGAGCAGCGACCATCCCTTCAAGGCCAACATGGACGTGGACGCTCTCGAGGCGCTGCTGTCCGCCCGCGGCGACGACGTGCCGTGCGTGATGGTCACCGTGACCAACAACAGCGGCGGCGGCCAGCCCGTCTCGCTCGCCAACCTGCGCAGCGTGCGCGCGGTCTGCGACGCCCATGGCAAGCCGCTGTTTCTCGATGCATGCCGGTTCGCCGAGAACGCCTGGTTCATCCGCATGCGCGAGCCGGGTCACGACACGCGGCGGGTCGCCGACATCGTGCGCGAGATGGCCTCGCTCGCGGACGGCATGACGATGAGCGCCAAGAAGGACCCGATGGGCAATATCGGCGGCTGGCTGGCGATGAACGACGACCAGCTCGCGCTCGAGTGCCGCAACCTGCTCATCCTCACCGAGGGCTTCCCGACCTATGGCGGCCTCGCGGGCCGCGACCTGGAGGCGCTCGCGCAGGGGCTGCGCGAGGCGGTCGACCACGACTATCTGCACTACCGCATCCGTTCCACCGGCTATCTCGGCGAGGCGCTGGATCGGGTCGGCACCCCGGTGGTGATGCCGATCGGCGGACACGCCGTCTACATCGACGCGCGCGCTGCTGTCTCACGTGGATCCGCTCGAGTACCCGGGGCAGGCCGTTGTCGTGGCGCTCTATGAGACAGGCGGCGTGCGCTCGCGCGAGATCGGCACCGTGATGTTCGGGCGCGGCCCCGACGGCACCGAGCCACCGGCGCCGATGGACCTCGTGCGGCTGGCGATTCCCCGCCGCACGTACACGCAGAGCCACATCGACTACGTGATCGAGGTGTGCGAGCGCGTCGCGGCGCGGGCGGGTGAACTGCGCGGCTACCGAATCACCAGCCAGCCGCCCGCCTTGCGGCGCTTCACCGCGCAATTCGCACCGCTCTACTGAGCGCGGACACCGACAGACCGCGTTCGCGTACGTTGGTGGTACCGGTCGGCGCGAGGATCTACGCTCGTCGGCACCGTGTCGAGCGAGACACAACCGGGCGACATCGCTTCAGCGTCGCGGAGCGGTCGCGTTCGCGTTCGCGCGACGATCCGGGAGCTCGCGCCCGCACTCGATCATGTCGGCGGCCTCGCGGCGCGGATGGCGGACAAGCGCCTGGCCGTGTTCCTGGACTACGACGGCACCCTGACGCCGATCGTCGACCGGCCCGAGGACGCGGTCATCTCCGACGCGATGCGCGAGGTCCTGATCGCGTTGGCGGAGCGCTTCAGCGTGTGCATCGTCAGCGGGCGCGACCTGGTCGTCGTCCGGGAGCTCGTGGGCGTGGACGATTTGATCGTCGCGGGCAGCCACGGGTTCGACATCTGGAGCCCTGGCGGCGGAGCGATCGAGCGTCACGTGGCCGAGGGCTTCGAGGACCTGATCGCCCGGATCACCGAGCTGCTGCGCGACCGCACCCGCTCGATCGCCGGCGCCCTCGTCGAGCCCAAGCGCAGCTCCGTGGCCGTCCATTACCGGCTCGTCGACGAGTCCGAACGGCCACTGGTGACCGCGGTCGTCGACGAGGTGCTCGCCGAGCACCCCGGCGTGCTGAAGGTCACGCCCGGGAAGATGGTTTACGAGCTGCAGCCGAACATCGAGTGGGACAAGGGCAAGGCGGTGCTGCACCTGCTGAACGCCCTCGGCCTCGACCGCGAGGACGTGCTCCCCTTGTACATCGGTGACGACATCACCGACGAGGACGCGTTCGCGGCGATCGCAGAGCGCGGCGTCGGAATCCTCGTTGCGGATCCGGACGACCCGGAGGTCCATGGCCGCACGACCTCCGCCCACTTCGCGCTCCGTCACCCGGGCGAGGTTCAGGACCTCCTCGCGGCGCTCGTTCGGCTCGACCCGGCCGGCGAGCCGGAGCTCGCCTACGACGGCTTCGACCCGGGCGAGGAGGGACTGCGAGAGACGCTCACCTCGACCGGCAACGGTTACATCTGCATCCGCGGCGCGGCCGAGTGGGAGCCGGCGGGCGACGTCCACTACCCGGGCACGTACGCCCACGGCCTCTACAACCGCGAGACCACGATCATGGGCGGGCGCCCGGTCCTGAATGAGGACCTCGTCAACCTGCCCAACCCGCTGGTGCTGAACTTCCGTCACACGGACGAGAAGATGCGCGGACTCGACGACGTCGAGGTTCTGTCGTACTGGCACGAGTACGACATCCGCAACGCGGTCGTCGTCCGCCGTCTGCGGCTCCGAGACGAGAACGGTCGTGAGACGTCGCTCGCCAGCCGCCGCTTCGTGAGCATGACGCGGATGCACCAGGTCGCGCTGGCCTGGGATCTGGTGCCGGAGAACTGGTCCGGGCGGATCGAGCTGGTGTCGGCGATCGACGGACGGGTCGTCAATCGCGGCGTGGTGCGCTATCGCCAGCTCGAGGGACGCCACCTCGATCCTCAGGCTCCGCGGATCTACGGGGCGGACGTCATCGCCCTGAAAGTGCGCACCCGCCAGTCGCGCATCGAGATCGCGGAGGCCGCCCGCACTCGGGTGTACCAAGGTGACCACGAGCTTGCCGTCGAGCGCGCGACCTTCCAGACCGAGGACTACGTTCAGCAGGTGCTGGCGTTCGACGTCCACGAAGGCGAGCCGGTGCGCATCGAGAAGATGATCGCGCTCTACACCTCGCGCGACCGGGGAATCAGCGAGCCGCTGCTCAACGCAGGGCGCAGCGTCACCCACTATCCGCGGTTGGACGCGGCGCTCGCTCATCACGCGCGCGCGTGGGAGGAGCTGTGGGACGTGTGTGACATCCGCGTACCGGGCGACCGTCGCGTGCAGTTCCTGTTGCGACTGCACATCTCGCACATCCTGCAGGTGTGCTCGCGGATGACCGCGCACCATGACGCCGGGGTGCCGGCGCGCGGCCTGAACGGCGAGGCCTACCGCGGACACGTGTTCTGGGACGAGCTCTACGTGTATCCGTTCCTGAACTTCAGGCTTCCGGAGATCACCCGCAGCCTGCTGATGTACCGCTATCGGCGCCTCGGAGAGGCCCGGGCCGCGGCCGAGGCGGCTGGCTATCGCGGCGCGATGTACCCCTGGCAGAGCGGCAGCGACGGGCAGGACGAGACGCCCAAGGTCCATCTGAACCCGCTCTCGGGGCGCTGGGATCCGGACCTGAGTCACAACCAGCGTCACGTCAACGCGGCCATCTTCTACAACGTCTGGCAGTACTTCCAGGCGACCCATGACGTCGACTTCCTGCGCGACTACGGCGCCGAGATGATGGTCGAGATCGCCCGGTTCTGGTCCTCCATCGCGCACTACAACCCCGAGCGGCAGCGCTGGGAGATCCACGGCGTGATGGGCCCCGACGAGTTCCACGAGAAGTACCCCGGGGCGTCCGAGGGCGGGCTGCGCAACAACGCCTACACGAACGTGATGGTCGCGTGGATCTGCCAGACCGCGGGGGAGGTACTCAAGCTGCTGCCGGCCACCCGCCAGCAGGCTCTGCGCCGCCAGACCGGGCTCAGCGACGAGGAGATCGCCACGTGGCAGGACATGAGCAGGCGGATGTTCGTCCCCTTCCACGCCGACGGCATCGTGAGCCAGTTCGAGGGCTATGAGGACCTGATCGAGCTCGACTGGGACGACTACCGCGCCCGGCACGAGAACATCGGCCGCCTCGACCGGATCCTGCGTGCCGAGGGCGGGGACCCGGACGCCTACCAGGTGGCCAAGCAGGCCGACACGGTGATGCTCTTCTTCCTGTTCACCGATGAGCAGCTGCAGTCGATCTTCGATCGTCTGGGCTACCCGTACGGGCCTGACACGCGGCGGCGCACGGTCGAGTACTACGACCAGCGGACCTCGCACGGGTCGACGCTCAGCCACATCACCCACGCCGGGGTGCTGGCGCCGATCGACCCCGAGAGCTCATGGCGGCGCTTCCTGATCGCCTTGGAGAGCGACGTCGGCGACATCCAGGGCGGCACGACCAAGGAGGGCATCCACACGGGCGTCATGTCCGGAACGCTCGACCTTGTTCAACGCGCCTACCTCGGAACGGAGATCCGCGACGACGTCCTGCGCTTCGATCCTCGCCTGACCGATCACCTCGACGGGCTGTCGCTTCTGATGCAGTTCCGCCGCACCGCGGTCCGCGTGGCGCTCGACCACGGCGAGCTGACGGTCGCGGCGCTGGCCGAGGGCGCCCGAGGCACGATCAGGGTCGCCTATCACGACGACGTCCGCGAGCTGAGCGGCGGCGAGAGCTGCACATTCAAGGTCTCGAATTGACCTTCGCCGGCCACTCGGCCGGGCAATTGCGCGGCCCGGCTCGCACCACGGTCGCTGTCCCGTAGTCGCCACTGAGGCACATCCGTACTCGCTGCGGTTGTTCCTGGTGACCGGGGGCGTACGGTCGGCGAAACCGAGTCGGAAACAAGGACGAAGGTCATGCCGCATCAGCCGAACTTCGCGGCCCGCGCCGGACGGTGGAGCGCGACCCACCGCAAGACCGCGATTCTCGGCTGGCTCGTCTTCGTGGTCGCGGCCGTCCTCATCGGCGCGGCGAGCGGCGTGGTCTACCAGCGCGATGAGGATCTCGGCACGGGCGAGAGCGGCCGCGCAGACCAGATCATCGCCGGGGGCTTTGTCGACCACGCGAGCGAGAAGGTGCTCGTGCAGAGCCGCGGATCGGAGAATGTCGACAGCCCCCGCTTCCGGGCGGCGATCGACCAACTCGAGAAGCGGCTGAGCCGCTTCGAGTACGTCGAGAACGTCAGCTCGCCACTCGCCCATCGCGCGAACCTCGTCTCCCAGGACCGCCGCTCGACGCTGCTGCAGTTCGATCTTCTGGGCGACTCGGAGGCCGCGCGCGAGCGCGTGGTGCCCGTGCTCGCCGCCGTCGCGCGCGTGCAGGCCGCGTATCCGGAGCCGCGCGTCGAGGAGCTCGGCGACGCCAGCGCCAGCCGCGCGATCTGGCAGGCGTTCCAGGACGACGCGCGGCGCGCGGAGTTCCTCTCGCTGCCGATCACGTTGCTAATCCTCGTCGCCGCGTTCGGCACGATCGTCGCCGCGGGCCTGCCACTCCTGCTCGGGATTGCGGCCGTCATCGCCACGATCGGGCTGCTCGGTCCCGTCAGCCGGATCCGCTCGCCAGGGTCCCCGCGGCTCGGCCCTGCTCGTCGACATCCGAGGCGACGACCGCGGATGCGCACAACTACGGAAGCGAGGCAGCGACTCGAACGGATGTGCCGCCTCGAGCGCGGGCGTACGGTCGTCTCGGGAAGGTGTGCAAATGACCGTTCAACCTGATCACACGATCCAAGCAGCCACCGGCGCTGCAAGCCTCGGCCACCTGTTCCTTCGCGCGGCCGAGCGCTACGACGGGCCCGCGCTGCGCTACAAGCGCGACGGGAGTTGGGCCGACATCTCGTATCCCGCGCTCGGCGCGGCTGCGCGCGCGATCGCGCGCGGGCTCGTGGCGCTCGGCATCGAGCCGGGCGACCGCGTGGCGATCCTGTCCGATACGCGCCCCGAATGGACGCTCGCAGACGGCGGCACCCTGTGCGCCGCGGCCGTCGTGGTTCCGGTGTACCCCACCAACTCTCCCGAGGAGTGCCACTACATACTCGATCACTCGGGCGCCCGCGCGGTGTTCTGCGAGGACGCGGAGCAGGTGGCGAAGCTCGCCAGGATCCGGGCCCGCTGCCCGGCGCTCGAGCACGTGATCGTGCTCGCCGGCGAGGCGGACGGCGCGCTGTCGCTGGCCGAGCTGCGCGCGGCCGGTCAGGGCGTGTCGGAGGGCGTAGTCGACGAGCGGGTGGACGGCATTCGGCCCGACGACCTGGCGACGCTGGTCTATACGTCGGGCACGACCGGTCCGCCGAAGGGCTGCATCCTCACGCACGGCAACTGGACCTCGGCCGTGCACATGTACGTCGACCGCCTCCAGCTCCACGGCGGCAGCTTCTTCCTGTTCCTCCCGCTCGCGCACGTGATGGCGCGGATCACGCAGATGTTCACGCTCGACATCGGCGCGACGCTGATCTTCTGGCAGCGCGATCCGGCATCCCTGCTCGACGACCTCAAGGAGGCCAACCCCACGCACTTCGCGGCCGTCCCGCGCCTGTTCGAGAAGATCCACACGGCGGCGTCGACGGGGATCGCGCAGCAGTCGGCGGTCAAGCGCGGCGTTTTCAATTGGGCGCTGCGCACCGGCCGCCAGGTTCGCGCCCGCGAGGACGCCGGCGAGCCGATCGGCTGGCTGCTCCAGCGCCGCCACGCGCTGGCCGACCGGCTGGTGCTGTCGAAGATTCGGGCCCTGTTCGGCGACGAGCTCGACTTCGCCATCTCGGCGGCCGCGCCGATCGGGGCTGACGTCCTGCACTTCTTCAACGCCGCCGGCGTCCGCGTGCTCGAGGCGTATGCGATGACCGAGACCACCGCCGGAGGCTCGATCAACACGCTCGACGACTGGCGCGTGGGCACCGTCGGACGCGCGCTGCCGCCGAGCGAGATCCGACTGGCCGACGACGGGGAGATCCTGATGTCCGGCCCGCAGATCTTCCAGGGCTACTTCAAGGATCCGGCCGCCACGGCGGAGGCGATCGCGGACGGCTGGCTTCGCACGGGGGACCTCGGCTCGCTCGATGACGACGGCTTCGTGGCGATCACCGGCCGCAAGAAGGACATCATCATCACCTCGAGCGGCAAGAACATTACGCCGACCAACATCGAGAACGCGCTCAGGGAGAGCCGCTGGATCTCCCAGGCCCTCGTCGTCGGCGACAACCGGCCCTACCTGGTCGCCCTGATCACGCTCGATCCCGACGAGATCGCGGCGCTGGCAGAGCAGACCGGCGCCGCGCCGGACGCGGCGGCGATGGCCGAGAATGGGCGCGTCCGGAAGGTGATCCAGGAGGAGGTCGATGCGGTCAACGACCGCTTCGCCCGCATCGAGCAGATCAAGCGCTTCGCTCTGCTTCCGCACGACCTGACGCAGGCCGACGGGGAGCTGACGCCCACGCTCAAGGTCAAGCGCCGGATCGTCTGCGAGCGATATGTGACCGAGATCCGCACGCTCTACGACTGAGGGAGGTTGCCATGGCGACCCTCGAGCACGCCGCCGCCGAGAGATCGACCCATGCGCGGACGCTCGGCGAGATGTTCCTACGCAGCGCCGACCGCGCCGCGGACCCCACCGCCGGCTGGCCGGGATCGGACTCCCCGGCACTGCGCTGGAAGGAGGGCGGCCGCTGGGTGGACCTCAGCCACCGTCAGCTCGGCGAGCGTGCCACCGGCATCGCCTGCGGCCTGATCGCCCTCGGCATCGCGCGCGGCGACCGCGTCGCGATCCTCTCGAACACGCGTCCCGAGTGGACGATCGCGGACGCGGGCGTGATGTGCGCGGGCGCCGCCACCGCGCCGATCTACCACACGAACTCGCCGGAGGAGTGCGAGTACGTGCTCAGCCACTCCGGCAGCCGGCTCGTCTTCTGCGAGGACCCGGAGCAGCTCGCGAAGGTCAAGCGCGTGCGCGACCGCTGTCCGGAGCTCCAGCACGCCGTGCTGCTGACCGGCTCCGACCGCGACGCGATGACGCTCGACGAGCTGTGCGCCGCCGGCGCGGACGTGCCGCCGGAGACGGTGGAGAGGCGCGTGCACGAGGTGCGGCCGGGCGACCTGGCCACGCTGGTGTACACGTCCGGCACCACCGGCCCGCCGAAGGCCTGCATGCTCAGCCATGCGAACTGGACCGCGACGGCGGACCTGTACGAGCGGGTGCTCGATCTCGAGCGGCCACCGGTGGTGACGTTCATGTTCCTGCCGCTGGCGCACTCGCTCGCGCGCATCATCCAGATGGTCACGATCGACGTCGGCGGCACGCTCGCCTTCTGGCAGCGCGACTCGCAGCGCCTGCTCGAGGACATCCGCGAGGTCAACCCCACGCACTTCACGTCGGTTCCGCGCGTGTTCGAGAAGATCTTCACGGCTGCGTCCGCCGGCGTGGCCGGGCAATCGGCGATCAAGCGCGCGATCTTCCGCTGGGCGCTGGCCACCGGGCGCGACGTGCGCGGACGCGATCCGGAGCAGATCGACTGGCTGCTGCGCCGCCGTATGCAGCTTGCCGACCGGCTGGTGCTCTCGAAGGTGCGCGGGCTCTTCGGCGACCAGCTGCGCCTCGCCATGAGCGGCGCGGCGCCGATCGCCGCCGATGTGCTCGAGTTCTTCGACGCCGCGGGGGTCACGGTGCTCGAGGGCTGGGGGCTGAGCGAGACGACCGCCGCCGGCACGCTCAACACCGTGCGCGAGCGGCGGATCGGCACCGTCGGCAAGCCGCTGCCCAACGTTGACGTGCGGATCGCCGACGACGGCGAGATCCTGATGCGCGGTCCGCACGTCTTCGACGGCTACCTGCACGACGAGCGCGCCACGGAGGAGGCGTTCACGGCCGGCTGGTTCCGCAGCGGCGACCTGGGTGCGATCGACGACGGCTTCGTCACGATCACCGGCCGCAAGAAGGAGCTCATCATCACCTCGAGCGGCAAGAACGTGAGCCCGGCGAACATCGAGACGGCGCTCAAGGAGAGCCGCTGGATCGGCGAGGCGGTCGTCTACGGGGACAAGCGGCCCTACCTCGTCGCAGCGATCACGCTGGACCCGGAGCAGGCGCCCGCGCTCGCGGCGCAGCTCGGCGTGGCGCCCGAGCGCAGCGCGATGGCGGCCGACGAGCGCGTCCGCACGGCGATCGGCGAGGTGGTCGACCGCGTGAACGCGCGCTTCGCCCGCATCGAGCAGGTCAAGCGCTTCGCGATCCTGCCGAACGACCTCACCCAGGCCGACGGCGAGCTCACGCCCACGCTCAAGGTCAAGCGCCGCGTCGTGTACGAGCGCTACGCCGACGTCTTCGAAGGGCTGTATGCCTGAGCTTGCACCGGCGACCAGCCCTCGCACACCTCCGCGCTGGCCGGAGCGGGCGGCGCTGCGCGACGGGGCGGAGGTGGCGATCCGCCCGATCCGGAGCACCGACAAGAAGCGGCTGCGCGCGGGCTTCACGAGGCTCAGCCCCGAGTCGCGCGCCCGCCGCTTCCTGACGCCGATGCCGCGCCTGAGCCCGCGACTCGTGCGCTACCTGACCGAGGTCGACCACCACGACCACGAGGCGCTCGTGACGGTCGGCGCCGACAGCGGAGAGCCGCTCGGCGTCGCCCCGTACGTCCGGGCGCCTGACGACGCGGAGGCCGCGGAGGTGGCCGTGGCCGTCGTCGACCACTGGCACGGGCGCGGGGTGGCCACCGAGCTGCTCAGACGGCTCGCGGAACGGGCCCGCGAGGAGGGCATCACGCACTTCACCGCCACCTGCCTGGCCGACAACGACGAGGCGCTCGAGCTGCTGCAGGAGCTGGGGAGCGCCCGGCTGGCCAGCAGCGAGTCGGGCCTGGTCGAGGCGCAGATCGAGCTGCCCGCCGCCAACGAGCGCGGCCTCTACGAGCTGCTGCGTGCGGCGGCCAGGAGGCGCCTGGTCTTCCGGCCTTCGTGGACGCGTCTCGGCCCTGGGGCGGACGCGGCGCGGAACTTGCCGCCCGAGCGGCGCTAGGCCGAAGACCGCTCGGGGCCGGGGCGCGCCCGCCGTGCCCGCCGCGCGGGGGCGGCCGCGCGCTCGTGCGGCAGGCAGAGGCGGCGCAGCCTGCGCAGCTGGAGCTCGAAGCCGCGCACGATCCGCTCCGGATCCGGCACGAGGCCCGCGTCCGACATCACGCCGACGGTGACGCGGCCGTCGTAGCTGAAGATACTTACGCTCATCGCGACGCTGCCCGACATCGGCGCCCACCCCAGCACGCCGCGCAGGCGCCCGCCGGCGAGGTAGAGCGGCTGCTGAGGCCCGGGCACGTTGGTCACCACCATGCTGCCCTTGGCGGCGAATACGTCGACGGCGAGCTTCTCGATCTCAGGTGGCGTCAGCCCCATCGCGCCGAGGATCGCGAAGGCCATGGGGCCCTCGGCGGAGTGCTTGATCGCGTCCATCTCCCGCTTGACGGCGAGCAGCCGCGTGCGCGTGGCGGCGATTCCCACCGGCATTCTGAGGAATACGAGACCGAACTCGTTGCCGAGCGTGGAGGGCAGCGGCCGGTCGAGCGGTCGCAGGTTGAACGGGACGATCGCCCGCACCTCGTCCACGAGGCTGCTCCGGCGGCGCAGGTAGTCGCGCAGGCTGCCCGTGAGCGCCGTGACGAGCACGTCGTTGACGGTCGCACCGCTCGCGTGCCCGATCGCCTTGATCTCGTCGAGGTCCAGCTCTCGCGACCATGACGCCCGGCGGCCGGCGCGCATCTTGCCCTTGAACACGGTGTCCGCGTCGGCGCTCATGAGCAGGAGCTTGCCGAGCGCGCGCGCGTCGCGCGCGGTCTCGTCGCTGAGATGCGCGATCTCGGTGCGCGGATGCGCGGCGATCTCGATGCCCTCGTGCGCGAACGCGCCGGCGGCGTGCGTGGCCGTGTCGGCCACCGCCCGCACCTGGTGCGCGAGCTCGCGGGCCGCCCCGCGGCGCGGCGCGGCCATGGGCGGGACGGGCGCGATGCCCGCGTCCGGCTGCGCGTCGGTGAGCGACAGCATCACGCGCACGAGCGCGATGCCGTCGGCGATGCAGTGGTGCATGCGCGACACGAGCGCCGAGCCGCCGCGGTAGCCGTCGACGATGTACATGTCCCACAGCGGCTTCGCGCGGTCGAGCGGCATCGACATCAGCTCGCCGACGAGCTCCTGCAACTCGGCGTCGCCGCCCGGCGCGGGCAGCGCCCGGTGGTGGAGATGACGCTCGAGGTCGAAGTCGGCGTCGTCCTGCCAATGCGGCGCGCGCAGCGGCACGCGCGACTCCACCACCCGCTGGCGGAAGCGCACGTAGCGCTTGACCAGGCGCTCGCTCACGACCTCTCGGATGCGGGCGCCGTCGAGCGACCGGTCGAACCACATGACCGACGTGATCACCATCAGGTTGGTTGGGCGGTCCATGTGCAGCCACGCAGCGTCGGCATTGGACATCTGCTCGCGAGTCATCGTGTTCTCCTGACCGGATTCGCCCGGGACGCGCGCGCGACGGCCTGGAGCTCGGCGATCGATGTCTCGAAGGCGCGCGCGAGCACCTCCACATCGTGCACCGAGGCGGCGTCGGCGTTGACGCCGAAGCGGACACGGCCGGCGTAGCTCACGACGGCGATGCCGACCGCGTGCCGGGCGAACACCGGCACCAGCGGCAGGATCTCCCGCATCGGCGCGCCGAACGAGTACAGGGTCCGGGCCGGGCCTGGCACGTTCGTGATCGTGAGGTTGAACAGACGCGGCGAGAACATCGTGCGCACGGCGAGGGCGTGAAGCGCGGGCGGCGCGATCCCCGCGGCCTGCACGACCGACTCGGTGCCGCTGGCTTGCGCGCCGGCCTTGAGAGACTCCGCCGCCTCCACCACCCGGGCATAGCGGCGGGCGGGGTCGGCGATCGCCACCG
Source organism: uncultured Solirubrobacteraceae bacterium (assembly GCA_963736505.1). Classification (GTDB taxonomy): domain Bacteria; phylum Actinomycetota; class Thermoleophilia; order Solirubrobacterales; family Solirubrobacteraceae; genus Solirubrobacter. The sequence continues at coordinate 2,288,614 of CAVTOZ010000003.1, read as the reverse complement.
GGAGGTCCACGAACAGCGAGCTGACGCGGTTGCCGAGCGTGCCCGCCTCGCCCGCACCGCGAACGCTCACCGGCACCATCGCGCGCAGCCCGCGCGGCGGGAGCGGCTCCGCGCGCGCCTGCAGGAAGCTGCGCAGCGCGCCGGTGGCGGCCGCCAGGATCACGTCGTTGAGCGTCCCGCCCAGCTCGCGCTTGACCGCTTTCAAGTCGGCCAGGTCGGCGCGGGCGACCGCGAACCGGCGGCTGCCGCCGATCGGCACGTTGAGGCTCGTCGCGGGGGCGCCGATCAGCTCGTCGCGCACGAGCAGCTCGGCCACGCCGCGCGTCCGCCGGACGAGCTCGCCGGCGACACGCGGATGCGCGATCGCGCCGGCGCCGGCGCGCGCGCTCTTGAGCGCGACCGAGATGGGCAGCCGGAGCGCGGTGCCCGCCATACGGATCGGGCCGGAGCTCCGCGGCGGCTCGGCGCCGGGAGCGTCGCGCGCGGCGGCTCGCGGCGCGGGCTCGGGCGTCGCGTCGAGCAGGAGGTTGGTGACGTCGACGCTGCTCATGCCGTCGACCAGGCAATGGTGGGTCTTGGTGACGAGCGCCCAGCCCCCGTCGGCCAACCCTTCGAGCAGGGTCAGCTCCCACAGCGGCCGCGAGCGGTCGAGGCGGTGCGACCAGAAGTCGGCCAGCCAGTCGAGCAGCTCGCGCTCGCCGCCGGGCGCGGGCAGCATCGCTTCGCGCACGTGGTCGGCGACGTCGAAGCGGTCGTCGGGGATCCAGCGCGGCCAGGACAGCCCGCCCGTGTGCGGCTCGGAGAGGCGGGCGCCGAAGCGCGGGAGCGCCCCGAGCCGGGGCTCGAGCTGCTCCCGCACTCGGTCGATGCTCGGCGCGCCACCCTCCGGGAGCGGGTCGAACAGCATCGCCCAGCCGATGTGCATGTGGGACGCCTCATCCAGCTCCTCGATCTCGAGAAAGGACGCGTCGAGAGGCGTGAGCCGATCCGACATCGAATAGAGCATCCGCGTCCGCGCGGATCGGTGCATCCGCATCCCGCGCGGATTCGTCTCGGTACTCTCCCGCCGGTCAGGCGAGCCTTCAGCTCCGCCTTGAGTCCACCTTGATCGCCGATTGCGTCGTGCCTGCGACCTTCGGTGACGTGGACGATCTTCAGCACATCGCCAGCATCGCGATCGTGTGCGGCACAGCGCTCTTCTTCGCGCTGATGGCCTGGGCGGGCCAGCACCACAGCTGACCCGCCTGCGGCCCCGCGGACGGCGGCGGGGGAGGCGCCGAGCCGCTCGCTGCTAGCTCGCCCGCGGTGCAACGCACGCCCGAGAACGCCGAGAGCCCGCTCCGGTGAACGGGCTCTGCGGTGGATCCGCGGCTCGTTTGTCTCTCCGGCTGGAGGCCTACTCCCCTTCGAGGCGAGCCGTTACGTTGCATCGTCGGTCAGTACGTGGCCAGCCGCAACGGCGGATACCACGGTTGTCGATGCGTAGTGTTGCGCGGACATTCCGAGCCAGGGCTACGGGTCATCAAAGACTGGGGCCGGTGCTGGCGCGTCCTCGCCCACTCGGGCAACGGAGGACCGTTGGCTGTGACGGTGAGCACCGGAGCACGAGTAACGGCGCTGCTGCATCGACGCACGCGCGAGCGCCTCCGCCCGCCTGCCACCGATGCCGGCTCCGGACGACCAGCAGAAGCGCGATGCGCTCACCTGAGCGAACGCGCTGCATAGGCACGGCCTCGGCGGAAATGAGTCCCGACAGAACGGAGCCCGAAGTCCCCGTCGCTGTCGCCTTCGCGTGGTGGGGGCGGCCCGGACGAGACTCCGACGGAGTGCTCCTTTCGCACGCCTGGAGCACCGGGGTAGCGGCGCGGGTCCGTGTCGCTCATCGCGCATTGCGAAACTAGCTCGCTGGGATACGCGGACCGCTGGATTTCGACCCGCGCCTGCACCCGGCGCCAGTCGCTCATCGAGCCTCCAAGCCAGGGCCGTTTGGATCGCGGCACCACGCATCCGACGCAACGGGGACCGCTCGCGCGCCCACGCGAGATCGCGCTATCGCAAACGCACGGTGCTGACGACGCCGCCGTGGTCGGACGGCCAGAGCCCGGACGGGGTGCGCTCGGCCGGGTTCTTGCCGGTGATCGATGCCTTGACCGTCGTCAGGCCCGGCTTGGATAGCACGTGGTCGACGGTGTGGTCGAAGCGCAGCGCCGGATCGAAGAGGTTCTCGTAGCAGCAGGACTGCCGTGCCCCGTTGTTCTTGAACCCGAACTTCGTCAGCGCCGCAAAGGCGAGTTCGTCGCCTGGCTTCTCGGGCTCGTGGTCCTTCTTGTCGCCCGAGTTGAAGTCGCCGACGAGGATCATCTGCTCGGTGGTCTTCAGCGGACCCCGGGTGAGCTCCTTGGCCTGCGCCTCGCGGATCTTGGGGTCGCCGTAGGCCTCGAGGTGGGTGTTGACGAACCGGAACTTGCGCTTCCCGATGCGCGCCTCGACCGAGGTCCAGCCGCGGTCGACGGGGATCTTGATGCCGCCGACGTTCGGCTCATAGCGTGTCTTGTAGTTCCCCACTCGGGTCTTGCCGAGCTTGACCTTGCTGCCCTTGCGGATGAGGATCACGTTGCGCAGGGTCAGGCGCGCGTCGAAGTCGGCGCCGAACGCTGCGAGCGGGCCGGTGCCGGTCGAGTCGCTGTGGTCGGCGTCGACGGGCAGTTCGGCGTCGAACTCCTGCTGCGCGACCGCGACCTTGTAGCTCGAGCCGAGCTGGGCGCGCAGGAGCGCGAGGAAGTCGATCTCGACCGCGGTCGCGGGGGTGGCGCCGGGCAGCGGGCTGATCGGCTTGGCGCCACCGTCGGACGGCGTCTGCTTGCGCCACAGCGCGACCTCTTGGAGGCCGACGAGGTCGGCCTTGGAGGCCTTGATCTCGTGCGCGAGCGGGATGACGCGCTCGGCGAACTTGGTGCTCTGCAGTTGGTTCCACACGGTCCCGGCGCCGTCGATCGCGTCCGGGATCGTCGGTGCGTTGATCGCCGGCGAGAGATCCGCGCCTAGGAACAGGTTGCGGGTCATGAAGGTCACCGTCGGCGCCTGGGCCGCGGCCTGTGCCGCCGCCGGACCGCACAGCACGGCGGCCGCCGCGCACGCGAACACGAGTTTCCTGGACATCACTGGAAATCTAGCCCGACGCGCACGCCGTCGAGTTCGCTGGAACCCTCAGCCGGACCGGTGGTGAAGGACACCGCGCCGGAGTCGCAGGATGCGGTGACATTGCCCGCGGCGTCCGTCTCAGTCACTTTCACCTGGACCGAGCCGTTTGCGGTCCTGGCGGTCGTCTGCACGTTGAGCGTGTAGTCGAACGTGTTCATGCTTTGGCGACGGCTCGCTGTGGCGACAAGCGCAAGTGCTGCTTCTCGACGAGCGTCGCGAAATGGGGCGTCTGCCCCGGAGCTGGCTCGCGTCAGGGCATATATCGCCGAGTGCCGGGATGAAGGCTGGAGTTCCCCGGGTTCGTCGGACAGGTTTGATCTGCCCCCGATATTTCGGAGTCCGGGTTCTGGAGATCAGGCGGCGTTGATGGTGGTCTGGTGTTCTTGCTCGTATTCGCTGGGGGGAGTGCATGGCTAGGGAAGAGTGCCGGCGGCGGGTGTTGTAGAAGAGCTCGATGTAGTCGTGGATCGCGGTCGCGAGCTCGACGCGGGTCTTCCAGCGGGCTCGGTTGAGTAGCTCGACTTGCATGCGTGCCCAGAACGACTCGACGACGGCATTGTCGTAGGGGCTGCCGACGGCGCCCATCGACGGCGCCAGGCCGGCGTCGCGGACGTGGCGGCTGAAGGCCCAGGACGTAAATTGAACGCCGCGGTCGCTGTGGATCACCAGTTCGCCTGCGGGGTGGCGGCGTCGTGTGGCCATGCCGAGGGCGTTGAGCACGAGCGTCGTGGTCTGGGTGCTGTCGATCGCCCAGCCGACGACCAGTCGCGAGTAGGCGTCGATGACGACGCAGCAGTAGAGCTTGCCCTCCCGCGTCGGGTGCTCGGTGATGTCGGTCATCCAGAGCCGGTTGGGTGCCTCGCGGCGAACGCTCGGCGCACGAGATCCAACGAGGTGACGGCACCGACCCTCGCGCCCTTCGGCAGCCGGCGGGTCGGCAGGCCCTTGATGCCGAGCTCGCGCATGATCGCCTCGACCGCGTTGTGCCCGACGATGATCTCGCGGCCGTAGCGCAGCTCGGCGGTGACCCTGAGCGCGCCGTAGGTTCCGCGGGAGGCCTTGTGGACGTCGACGATCTCACCGGCCAGCCAGATCCGCCGCAACGCCCGCGGCGACAGCGGCCGCGTCTTCCAGCCGTAGTAGCCCGATTGAGACACGCCGAGCACGCGACAGGCGTGGCTGACGTCGATGCCCTGCCCGGCCACAGACGCGATCACCGGGTAGAGCCTTTTGGGGCAAGCCCCTGCTCGAGAAAGACCTCGTTGACCTTGCGCGAGACCGCGAGCTCGGTCTCAAGCTGCCGGATCCGGCGCTTGGCGGCCGCCAACTCGATCGCCTGATCGGTACTCAGACCGTCAAGCTCACCGCGATCGATCCGATCCTGCTTGCGCCACATGTAGATCGTCGCCTCGCTGATCGCGAACGTCGACGCGAGCTGCTTCGACGCGCGTGCCCGCGCGAGCGAGCTCGAGCACTTGGCGACGGACTTCCGGCGGGTACCTGCGGGGCATCTGAATCCTCCGAACTGCCGGACGACTCGAGAAACCCGACTCCGTCAACTCCGGGGCAGATCACGGCCTCCGTCAGACCCGGAGTGGCTCACGATCTTCGTCGGGGCCGCTACACGCCTACCGACTCGCCCGGCCGGGCCGAGCGACTTGCGCGACAGCCCCGTGCAAGAGCAGCACACCGCGTCGCGGTCTGGGCGGGTTTCAAGTCTCCCGAGCTGCCGCTTCAGCCACGGTCGGCGGCAAGAGCGCAACGCGCGTGAGTTCGAGCCGCGGTCCGTGACCGAGTCCTTCGCGAACGGCGGGCGGCAGCGACGGGAGCGCCAACGCAGCGAGGGAGCCGTGGTGGAGGTCGGACTCGGCAGCGAAGAACGTATGGTCGCGGCCCGCGTAGTACCAGTCCGTCGGGGCTGCCCCCATCGCGCCCGTGCGCCCGGTCATCGCGCGGTCAGCTTGTTCGGCGCTGGCCAGAAGCGTGCGCGCATCCGCGCAGACGAACACGACGATCGGGCGCGCGGCGAGCGTCTTGTACCGCGGGTGGGTGAGCGACCAGCCGGTCAGGAAGGCGTCGTAGGCGCGGAACTTGTCGTCGTTGTACGAAGGGCGTCCGGTGAGGTCGAGCTCCACGAGCAAGTCGAAGGTGAGCCGGATGCGGGGGACACGCAGTTCGAGCGATACGTCGGGCTTGATCTCGCGGAAGGCGTCGAGGTCGAGGATCGCGTGGCCGGCGGGGACCGTGAGCTCGCGCAGGGTGATCGGGTGGCGCTTGCGGCCGTTGCCGATCTGGGGCACGGGGTAGCGGCCGGTGGCGTAGCGCGGTGTGCGCCAGTAGTCGGTCGCGAGGTCGCCGACGACGCGGTGGAGCTCGATCGCCCATGAGAGCGCGTGCAGGTCGTGTGGGAGCGATGCCGGCGCGGCGCTGCTCGAGCGCGCGCCACTCGCGTTGCGGGTGCACGGCGGGCGGCTTGCGCTGCTGGGCGGTCTCGAGTCCGTGGCGGGTGAGCGTGTACAGCGACGGAAGCCGGCCGTCGGCGCTCGTGCGGTCGCTGACGCCGATGCCGACGCGGGCGACGAGGCCGTGCTCGTAGAGCTTGTTGAGGCGGTGGCGGACGGTCTTGGGCTCCTTGCCGGGAAGGGTGGCGCGGCCGATCTGGGACGGAAGCGCGAATCCGGCACGGTCGAGCAGCGCGAGGATCGCGTAGTCGGCGTCGTAGAGCCGCGGCAAGCTTGTCGCTCGGGGGCTCGTGCTGGGGTTCCTTGATCTCGTTGATGCGGTCGATGAAGGCGAGCTCGCGCAGGCTGTCGGGTGCCGGGCCGCGACGGGTCGGCGTTGCGCGTCGGGGCGCGGGCCGCCCGACGATCCGGCGGGCTGGGCTGGTGGTCGGGGCCTGTGGTACGGCGGCGTGGAACTCGATCGCCGGCCCGTCGGCGCGCCGGACGTCGGTCGGCGCCTCGCTCGGCTCTGCGCTGCCGTTGACGTCGCCGGAGCCTCGGAGCTCGATCGCCGCGGCGGCGGTCGTCGGCGCCGCGGCGTCCGCGACGTGCCGACGGCGCGACGATCCGGACGTCGGCTGACCGTCTGCGCTCGGCTGTCCGGCCTCGAGCGACGATCGGTGAGCGTCGGCGTCGCTGCGCGGGTGTCCGTCCGCGGTGAGCGACGCGCTCGAGCGTCGAGGCCATCGACGTCGGGGTATGGCCCGACCTTGGCCTGCAGACGGTCGAGGTGCGCCGTGGCCCACGTGTCGGAGACCGGCTGCGGGAACGGGAAGGTCTGGCCGATGAAGCTGGCGGCGCGCGAGCCGTCGGCGATCCAGGAGGCCAGGCAGAAGTGAGCGGGGAAGTTGAGCGTCTGCTCGGGCGATGACGCGCATGCGCGCGCGCGAGTCGGGGTCGTCGCGCAGCATCGTCGAGTAGACGGCCATCGCGATCCGCGTCGCGTCCTCGGCGTCCTCGTGGTCGCCGAGACGGAACAGGAAGCGGCTCTGCAGCAGGTTCACGATGCCCTTGCGGATCTTCTCCTGGTGCTCGGAGCCGGAGCCCAGCTGCGCGAAGTACTGCAGGCCGAACGTGACGTCGAGGCCGGCGGCGCGGTGGGTGGCGATCTGGTCGACGACGTTCTCGGCGGAGGCGAGGTAGTGGGCCTCGTCGGCGAGCAGGGCGACGCGCGGTCGCTCGGCCTCGGGGCGTCGCACCTGGCGCTGCAGGTGGGTGTGCAGCATGCGCAGGACGAAGTGCAGGCACGCCTTGGCGTTCTCGGCGCCGATCGCGGCCATGTTGGCGTCGACGATCAGGATGTCGCGCGCGTCGATGATGTCCGCCAGCGCGATGTCGCTGGTGTGGTTGAAGAAGCGGCGCAGCGGCGGGACGCCGGTGAGCAGGCTGACCTTGTTGCGCGGCGCGTCGAGACGCTGGGCGGTTGCGCTGGTCGCGAGCTCGAGGTCCTGCGGCAGCTCGACGCGGAAGAACTCGGCGGTCTGGTCGAGGTCCGGGGTGTCGGCGCAGGCCTGGTAGACGGCGTCGCGGACGTCGTTGCGCTTCGGGCAGCAGCAGGCTGTAGACGTCCTCGAAGCGCGCGCGGCGGTCCTGCTTGGCGGCGAGCGCGAGCGCACCGATGACGGCGTGGTAGAGGTAGCGTCGCGAGGACTGGAAGATCTGGTTCTCGTTGATGTCGAGCAGCGCGGCGACGACGTTGTCGGCGATCGCGGTCGCCTGCAGCGGCAGTGGGTCGGTTCCGGTCAGGTCGCAGCGGGCTCATGCCGAACAGCGGGTGGCCGAGATCGAGGAACCACACGCGCTTGCCGGCGTCGGGCGGCGTCAGTGCCAGGCACAGCCGGCTCAGCTCGCTCTTGGGGTCCAGCACGATGACGGCGGCATCGGGGTCGCGGATGTCGTTGAGATACATGCGCAGCATCGCGGCCGACTTGCCGGATCCTTGGCCGCCGACCAGCAGCGCGCCGTACTTGCGGTCGTCGGGGTGGATCAGCCCCGCGCGGTTGCTGGCCCGCAGGACCGGCAGCGGTGCGATACGACAGCGCGCGGTGTCCGCCTCCGGATGCCTGCAGCAGGGTCACGATGTCGCCGCCGTGCTGACACCGAAGGGCGGCGGCAGCCGACGGCGGGCTCGCGACCGGCGCGTCGTCGGTCGGCCCCGAGGATCTCCGGCGGCATCGGGATACGCGGGAGGGTCAGGCGCCGTACCGGGACCGCCCTTCATGCGCGCGGAGGGCAGGGCGAGCAGATGTGCGACCTCGGCGGCGGAGACGAGCGCGCGCGGCGACGGCAGCAACGGCGGTGTGGCGGTCGGGAAGCGCCGTCGGTAGAGGTTGCGGCGCACGATCATCCAGCGCCGTCGCAGGCGGTTCTCGCCGCGGCGCGCCTGCACGGCCGCCGCGATCTGCCGGCCAGGTCTCGCGGTCGGTCGGTGGCCACGACCAGCTCGAGCCAGAACAGACTGCGATTCTGCGTCCGCTGGGCGTTGCCCATCTCGGCGCGGTTGAGCGTCGAGCTGAGGCCTCCTTCGGGCAGTCCCCAGCGCTCTTGTCGCACGAGCCGGTTCTCGTGCCGGCGATAGAGACCGCGCGCGAGCGCTTCGCAGACCAACGGCGCGGGCGTGAGCTGGAAACGCACGACCGACGGCACGCCGAGGGCGACCTGCGTGTGGGCGATCGCCTCCAGCGGAGGCGACGCGAGCACGTCCTCGGCGGCGACCAGCGGGTACACGAATCCGCGTGCCTTGCGGAACCGCATGACGTGGCCGGGCACTCGCGGTGCTTCGGTCGTGGGTTCAGCGGGGGACCGCCAGCCGCGTGCCCGAGGCGGACGTCGGGGTAGGCGGCGCTGATCGCGGCGTCGAGCGCGCCCGCGCTGCGCGGCTCGCAGCGCACGCCGATCGACCACTCCATTCGCACCGCAGGCGCCGATCCCGTGATGCAGTTCGATCGCCACGAACGGCTGGCCGTGGCGCGCCCGCTCCGCCGGGAAGACACGGACGAGGTTGGCGATCGCCTCCATGCAGTCCTCGAGGTCCTGCGGCTTCGCCTCGTCGTGGGGGGAGAGGTGCAGCTCGTAGAGCGCGTAGACCCGTTTCCCGGCGCGCGCGCGTCGCGACGCACGACGAGCGCGGCCGCAAGGCCGGTGAGGGCCGGAATGCCACAGAGGAACTCGAGGGCGATCAAGAGCGCGACGTTCAGTCCCATCATCGTCGCGGCGTGCCGCGATCGGTCGCGCTGCTGTGGCTCGACCGCCAACGGGCCGAGTCGTCCCACCCGCGACCATGCGCGGGCCTGGTTGTCGCGCAGGCGGCGCCGCGTGTGCCGTGCTACGCCGGACGGTCGCCTGCCCACCGTCGCGCCGCGACCCGATGTCGCGGGCGTCGTCTCGGGATGCGGAGTCGCCGCTGGAGGCGACAGGGCGCGCGGAAGCCGACGTGCGAATTGCGCGCTGGCGGCCGTCGCGCCGAGCGCAAGCAGCACGAGCAGGGCGATGCGCGCGCCGCTCATAGGGCGACGAATGTCTCCAGCGCGGCGGCGAGGGCCAGGCCGGTGGCGCAGGCTCCCATCCGCAGCGCCGCCGCGCGTCGCGTGACGGGCCCTCGGCGCGCGCGTCGATACAACGAGAGGGCGGCCGCGAACGCGACGAGTTCGACGGGACCGTGGGGCAGCAGGGCGACGAGCATCCGCGCGCCGTAGGCACCGATGCCAGCACCCACGACGATCGTGTTGAAGGCGACATGCAGGCACAGAACGGTGTCGCCGACGATTGCGAGCGTGTGGGCCGACTGGCCCGGGCGAGCCATCGCCGGTCAGCCACGGCAGCTGCGCGACCGCTAAGGCTCCGAGCACCACCAGCAGCAGCCGTGCGTTGGTCGTGAAGATGCCGATCGCCGTGTGCGCGTTCGCCGGGAGCGGCGCGAAGCGGTACCCGAGCCGTTCGCGTACGGCGTCGGCGCACGCGAGACGCACGGCAAGCGCCGCGATGGCGGTCGCAACGCAGATCGCCGAGGTGATCGTCGCCGTCGTCGCCGCATCGCGTCGAAGCGCGTCGGTCATCGCGCAAGCCACCCGGCCATCGCTTCGAGCGCGTTCCTGGCCTCGCGCAGGGCGTGATCCGGCGAGGGCTCCACATCGGGCAGCGACGGCACGAGCAACACGGGAGCGTGGCGGTCCTGGGCGAGCGCCCTGAGCGTCTTCAGCGGCGAGCGCGGCCGATCCGCCTGCCGTCGTGCGACCAGCAGTTCCCGACCGTGGACGCGCGCGCCGACGGCGCGTCAGGACCGCGCCGCCGCTCGCATCGCCGGCGCCGTGGCGGGCACGACCCAGGCGACGTGGCTAGGCACGCGACAGGACATAGCGTTGCGCCGGACGCTGGAGCGTGCCGCAGTCGACGACCGTCAGCCGATGGTTCGAACGGGCGAGGACGAGCAGATCGCCGAGCGCAGCGCGGTCTCCGGAGGCCGGCACTCGCGGTCCCGCGGCGATGACGCGCAGCTCACGGTCCGGCGCGCGTGTGCGCGGGTCGACGACGTACAGGCCGCCCGTCACGGGCAGGCCGTGGGCGAGACGTGCGCTCGCCTCCGTCAGCGACCGCGGTGTCTCGACCGCGGCCAGCGCCGCGAGGCCGCCGTCGATGCTGCCGGTGTCACACACCAGCACGGCACCGGGCGAGCGCGCCGAGCAGTAGCGGCCGATCGAGATAGCTCAGCGTGCTCGCGCCGGCGCCTCCGCACAGCCCGCACACGGCGAGCAGTGCGCGGCCGCGGTCTCTGCCTCGGCACCAGGTGCGCTCGTGCGGCGACTGCTCGAAGCCGCCGCGAGTGACAGCTCGACGCCCTGCAGGCGGTATCACGTCGCCGGAACCTCGACCGGGCGGACCGCGCCGCGCGTTGTTGCGCGCGAGCTCGCCGACGGCGGCCCACGCGTCGCCGTCATGCGTGCGAGCGCGGCCGTCGCGCAGCGGCGCGTCGGCGCCTGGTCGGACGTGAAGGCCCAGTACTCGGTCGGCGCCGACGCGCAGCGACGACGCGCCCGCGGCCGCGGGTGCCGTTGATCCACAGCATCTGCGCGTGGCTGCCCTTGACGGTCTTCAGCCGCCCGACGAGCCGGCGCTCCTCGTCGGAGAGCTGCAGCGCCGTCCTGGACGAAGTCGAGTCTCGTTCGGGTGCTGGGCGAGCAGCATCTGCATGCGTCGAGTTGCTGCAGCAGCGCGAGGCCGTGCTCGGTGTCGAACTGCGACAGCTGCTGGGACATCACGACAGCAACAGGCCGAGATGGCGAGCGCGCAGCGCGAGGTCGTTGGCGTACTCGCCGGTCTCCGGGCGGCGCGACGATGTGCCACGCCTCGTCGATCAGCATGATCGAGCGGCCGGCGAACATCGGCGCCTCGCGCGCTCGCCGGGATGCTGCAGGTGTGCGCGCCAGTGGCGCTCGACCGTCCCGGTGACGTACTCCATGATCGCGAACATCACCGGCCGCAGCACGTCCTGCGGGCAGCGGCGGGTGTCGAAGACGACCAGCGGGCTGTCGGCGCGGGACGTGGTCGGGCGGTCGAGCAGGTAGGCGTAGGTGCCGTCGCCGCAGAACTCGCTCAGGCGCATCGCCAGGTTGCGCAGCATCGCGGCGACTTCGACCGCGCCGTGGCGCTTGATGTGCTCGGCCATCGCGCTGCAGCTCGTCGCGCAGCATCGACTCGCGCGGCGCCTGGTCCTCGAGCGTGGCGGCGCGCGCGTAGACGGCGCGGATCGCCTCGCCGAGCTGGGCGATCTCGCGCCTGGCCGAGGCCCTCGTCGCCCATCAGCAGCGTGTGCAGCGAGATCAGGAAGGCGACCTTCTCGCGCGACGCGCTCGCGGCGCCTCGGGCACGTCCCACGGGTTGATCGCGTACGGGGAGTCGTCGGCGCCGAGCTCGATCTGCTGGGCGCCGTCGACCAGGCGCGTGAGCAGCTCGTAGTGCCCGGCGCGGTCGATCACGAACGCCCGCGCGCCGTGCGCGATCGCGCGCGCCAGCAGCACGTTGGCGGTCATCGTCTTGCCCGAGCCGCTGCGCGCCGCAGATCAGCAGCGTGTGGTTGGCGTGCGCATCGTCGTAGGGGTCGAGGCGCTCGAGCGTGCGGCCCGGGTCGGCGAACGCGAACGGGATCCCGCTCGGGCGAGCCGCACGTCGTGCCCGACCAGCGGGACGGTGTCGGCCGACGTTGCGGGTCGCGTACTTGCGCACTCGGCCGGCGACGTCGCGCGCGAGCGGCAGCGTGCTCTGCCACAGCTCGGGCTGGCGGAACTCGCCGCGGCCGACCTTGCAGTCCGAGGCGGACTCGAGTCGCTCGACGCAGTAGTCGACCGCCTCGCCAGAGCGGCCAGGTCGGGGACGGGTCCGCGGGCGCGGAGCGCCTGGTAGATCGCGACCTCGAACAAGTTCGGCGCGCTCGTGGCCGGCCATCTCGCCGAGCAGCTGCTCGTACTCGTGCTCCTGCGCGTAGCGGTCGAAGTCGGGCACCCGCCCGCGCTGCTCGGCGCCGCGGTTGATCGCGAACAGCCGGCGGTAGCCGAGCTTGATCCGCTGTCGCTCGCGGCGGCGATCGAGCGCGTGCACGTACACGCTGAGCGTGTACGGCTGGCGCGTCAGCATCGCGCCCAGCAGCCAGCCCATCGTCGTCTGCTGCGCGGTGCCGTGGGCGTAGATCACCTGCTCGACGTCGCGCTCGACCTCGACGTGGTGGCGATCGCGCTTGAGGTTCACGCGCGAGCGCGGCGAGCTGCTCGCGCAGCTCGAGCGCGGCGCTGCGGGCCTGCTCGCGGTCGACGCGCCGGATCGAGCTCGCCGAGCGATCTCGACCGGACACGGCCGACCGACGGCGTCGCGTCGGCGCTGGTCGGGTTCAGTCGCGCGCCACAGCAGCGCGAACACCTCGCTCGCCGTTGAGCTGGCGGACCGGCATCCCGATCGCCTCGAGCTCGGCGCGCAGCGCGTCGACGTGCGCCTGGCTTGTCGCGAGCGGCGCGCCGGTGCGCGGCCAGCCCGCGCTCGAGCGGGCCGAGCGCCAGCCGCCGACGCCGCAGGCCGCGCCAACAGCGCCCGTGCCGATCCGGCGGCCGGCGTCACGGGCGCCACGACGTAGCTGCGCAGTTCGACGGCGGCCTGCTCGTCGGCGTGCCGGCGCAGCGACTCCTCCATCGCGGCGTGCAGGCGCCAGCGCGACAGCGCCGTCGCGTCGCGGGCGGCGCGGGCGGCGCGCCGGCGCGCGGTCCCGCGATGGCCTCGACCTCGCGGCGTGCGTCGGCGAGGACGTCGTCGAGGCGGACCGGACGCGCTTCGACGTAGAACTGCAGCGACTGACCGGCCGCCAGCCGCCCGATCAGGTCGCAGAAACCGGCGGCGACGGCGTCGCGATCCTCGCGCGAGAGGATCAACGGATTCGGCGGCGTCACCTCGCAGGATGCGCACGAACGCGCCCTCGCTCGTACGACCAGTCCCGTCCGGTCGATCGCCTCGACGGCGACCAGGTCGCCCGTCTCGTGCCGGCTCGAACCCACCGCTTCGCTGGTGCGGCACGGCGCCCGGCGGGGACACGCCTGAGCGATCGTCACCGCCAGACCGCCTCGAGGTCGCACGGGCGCCGCCGAGGCCGGATCATCGAAGGCTGCGCGGTCGGTCACGAGCGACGTAGCCGCGTGCGTCGTGTCCGCCGCCCGGCACGAAACGGCCGCGCAAGCGGCGCCAGCGGAACATCGCGGCCGCAACGCCCCAGAGGTCGAACTCGCCGAGCCCGGCGAAGAACGCGGCGCTGGCCGGGATCGCGCCGAGGTAGACGCCGACGATCAGCGCCGCCGAGGCCGTGGAACGGGCTCAGGTACTCGGCGAACAGCATCGCGAACAGCACGCCGCCGAGCACGCCGGCCCATTGGCCGATCGACAGCTCTGCGAAGCGCAGCTTGGCCTCGAGATGCTTGAACGCGAGGTTCACGGCGCGTCCCGATGCGCAGGCGGATCTCCGTCGCGGACGTCGGAAGCCGGCGGCAGCGTCGGCGGGAATGTCGCGCCGGCTCCCTGCTGCGGCGGCGCCGTCGGCGCCGGGGTGGGCGCGCCATCGGCGCCGCCCGGCCGCGAGGGCGACGGCCGAGAGTCCGGTGGCGGGTCGCGATCGGTGTCCCGGGGCGACGCCGCGGCGCTCGCCGATTGCGCCGGATCGGCCAGCGCCGCAGTGAACGCGGCGATGCCCTCTGTGCGGACGTCGGGCGTCGCCGCCGCGAGCGTTCGAAAGGCGTCGCGCTCGCCGTCGCCGAGATCGCTACGCGCAGCCTGTTGTGCCATCTGACCGCGGATCTGGCCCTCATGTCGCGCCATCAACTCCAGGACGCCGTGACGCGACTCGGGCGACAGCGCGCGCATCGCGGTCGCGACGTGCTCACCCGCTGATCTGCGGCTGGCGCGTCGCGGCGGCCGCGAGCTCGATCGGCATGCGCTCGCGGATCTCCCGCCATGCGGGAGTGCGCAGCCCCGGCGAGGTGCTCGACGGCGCCGCGACGGGCGAATGCGCGAAGCCCGGGGCAGGGGCCCATGCCGAACGTTGCGCGGCGGGGGCTTCCTCGCCGTGCACATCGCTGCGGGCGCCTGCAAGCGCGCCATCCTGCGGCGCTCGCGCGCGTTCGGAACCCGGCCGCGTGCCGACGGCGACGGCGCTGGATGACGCCGGGGGCACGTGTGTCTGTGTGTGCGATCCCGACGTCGAGTCGGGCGTCGTCGCGTCGCTCGGCCCGGATGCGGCCGGCATGCCCTCCCCATTGCGGGATCCGCTCGTGGCGTGGTCGTGGCGACCGCCCAGAGCGATCGGCACCGCGTGCGCGACGACCGCGTCGGCGCGGCGTGCGGCGATGTAGCTCGCGGTACGACCGACGAGCCGCCGCCGCCGACGGCGCCGAGCAGCGCCATCCGCGTCGAGCGTCTTCGGCAGCGACGCGCAGATCCACAGCAGCGCCAGCGCGACCAGCGGCATGATCAAGGCGTCGACGAGCTTGCCCGCGCCCTTCAACGCCAGCGCGTCGACGCCGACCGCGGCGAAGGTCGCGAAGCAGATCGCCCAGGCCAACGGGATCACGAGCACCGTCGCGAACGCCCGCATCGCGGTCCGCGCGATCCACGCCGAGCTCCGGGATCGGCCACAGCATCAGCGCCAGCGGCATGCCGACGAACACGAGCGCGGTCGCGGCGCTGACGGCGATCTTGGAAGCAGCAGCACGAGCAACAGCAAACGCCGGCGCCGATCGCGATCAGGATCGCGAGGATGTTGAAGGCGACGGCGGCCGCGAACGCCAGCGCGAGCAGCCGAGCGGTGTCGTCGAGCACGCTGCCGCTGCCCAGCAGCGCTCGGCCGGCCTGGTTGGCGAGATCGGCCGCAGTGCCGGAACAGCCACGGCCACAGGACGATCAACAGCGCGACGCCGAGCGTGCGCGCCAGCCCCTCGACCGCGTCCGAGACCGCCCGAGCCGGTCAGCCCGGCCGCCCAATAGCGGATCCCCGCGACCGTGCCGACGGCGGCGAGTCGCCGCGAACGCCATCGCCGACGTCGTGCCGCCGAGCTCGGCGAGATTGCTGCCGTCGCAGTCCCGCGCCGCTCGTCTCCGGATGGATCGCGTAGTCGGGCACCGCGACCAGCCATGCGAGCAGTTCGCGGTTGATCAGCTTTGCCGGGCCACGCGAACAGCGCCTCGCAGGATCGCCCCGAACCCGTCGACCGCAGCACCTCCGATCCCGCCGGTGATCGCATTGGCGCCGGCCCCGAGCAGGTCGTCGAGCGCGTCCAGCGGGTTGATCCCGACAGCGTGCTGCCGGATCGGGCGCCGCGAGCGCGCACACGGCGATGATCGCGAATACGCACGCGCCGCTGGCGAGCACGCGAGTCGTCGTCGTGCGACGCCTGGGAGACGTCGGCGCCTGATCGGTCGACGGCATTGCCGGCTCCGTCCGCACTCAGGCGACGATGCCCTTGACCGAACCGAGGAAGATCAGCGTGCCGAGCGAGGCGCCGATGATGAGCATCCCGCGCCGGCTGCCGAACATCAGCGCCCCGGCGCCCACGACACAGCCGAGCGGCGCGAGGGCGGCCATCGCGACGAGCGCGGGCGAGAGCAACGCGTTGGCCGCGTTGACGAAGCCCTCGAGGCCCTGGGGCGCTGTCGGGGATCCCGGCGGCGCGCCGGACGATCGCCGCCCCTGTCACGCCGTGAAGCTGCGCGAGCAGGCCGAGCGCCAGCACCCCATAGGCGAGTGCCTGTGCGAGACGAAGACGGCGGAGCGGGGTTGCGAGGCGCATGGTCTGACTCCTGAGCACGAGCGACGTTCGGGGTGCGCGACGTACGCGCTACGCCTTCAGCTAGCGGTCGCTCGCGGCGACGCCTGCCGCGCCGCCCCCAGAGCCCGCGGACGCGCTCGCGCTGCGCTCCGGCAGGGGGCTCTCCAATCGGTCCCCATCGTGGAACGCCTGCTGTTGGCGGGCGTAGTCGCGCGCGAGCGCGACGGCCTGTGCGAGGCGATCGTCGTGTCCGTGCAGCGTCTCCACGAGCCGGGTGCGCGCACCGGCTCGGTCGAGCACCTGCCAGCGCCCGACCGTGTCGCGACGCACCAGGACGACGTGATCGCGGCCTCCCGATTTGTAGCCGGCCACGACGTGCGCCGGGCGGGCTGTTCCGGACGCCGCGCCGGCTGCGCGGGCGAGAGGGGCGGCGTCGTCGCGCTTCAGCATCCGTCGATCTCGCACGGCGCGTACCCCATGGCGCGCGCCAGCCGTCCCGCGGTCTCGACGCTGATCTGCGTCAGGATGCGCCCGGGATACACGCGCCCGTGGCGGTCGGTCTTCGGCGCCGTCGGGCGCAGCCCAAGCCACCGTTGCACCTGGATCGGTGACGTGTCCAATCGGCGTGCGAGCTCGGACACCGTCAACGTGGGATCGACCCGCTGACGGCGCCGCCATCGTTCGCGCAGCACCGCGTTGTCGACCCGATCGCGTTTCAGCTGCGACAGCGCGCGTCGATCGTCCTCCTGCTCGAGCAGCCGCTTGACGCGCGCGACCGACATGCCGAGCCTCGCTGCCGTCACGGCGAGCGAGAGCCGCTGATCGCGTACGAGTCGGACCGCGTGAGCACTCCGTGCGCGGCAGGCCGGACACGGTTGATCGGGGTGCTCTGCACACCAGTCGCACGCCGTCGACGCGGACCGGATCGGCGCACGTGCGGCCGAGCGACCCGTGGCGGTCATGACGTCAGCGCTCGACTCGATCGCGGAGCCGGCATGGCAAGTCCCACACCAGGGTGGCAACGTCGGCTCCCGTGCTGATCGAGACCCTGCGCGGGGTGCGGCACCTGACGTTGCCGATGAACTGGACGTCGCGTGTTCACGCCGTCTCTAGACGATCCGCGCAAGAACTCGCCCCCGCCCAATCGAGGTCAACGCGGCGCCGGCGCCGGCGCCGGCGATCAGCCGCGGTTGCGCATGCGCGGCAGGTGGTGCGCCACCGCTCGCTCCCAGAACGGGCCGGCCGCAAGCGCCATCGCTCGGATCAACCCCGGATCGACGGAGTCGCCCGGACTCACGCCGTCAAGCCAGCGCTGCAGCCACTCGATCCCGAGGACCCAACCGCCCGCGCCCGGCGCGGCCGCATCGAACCAGCAGCGCGGCGAGGCGTCGTCGAACGCGAGGCAGATCGCACTGAACGCGCGGCCGCCGAACTCCGGGGTCTGCACGCCCAGTCGTTGGGCGGCCTCGGCGAGGTCGCGCAGCGACGCCAGCGTCCAGTCGGAGTCGCTCGCCGCCAGCACGAACAGACCCGGCGGTCCCACGACGACGAACGGCACGCGCGCGCTGCCGATGCGCACGTAGCGTTCGACGAGCCAGTCCGCGTCAGGGAGCTGGGCAAGCTCGAGCGCGACGCGCTCCTCCACGACGAGCAATCGACGTGAGCGTTCGATCGTGCGGGCGAGTCGTGCGCACACCACCGGCGCCGATGTGGACATCAGCTGTCCGCCGGCGCCGCTGGTTGCGGCGGCGTCGTGTGTGGCAAAGCCCGATCCGATCGCAATGGGCAACGGCTCGAGCGCGTAGGGGAGCGTCGGGTCGGCCCGATCGGTGCGATCTGCCCGCGCCGATCGGTCGGTGTCGTGCACCTCCGTGGGACCGCGCATGCGTCGCATACAGGCCCACGTGATTGCGACCGTCAGCGCAGCTGCCAATGCCGTCGCGAGACCCATCAGCTTGACCTGGCCCACGACGCGCTCGAGAGAACGCCCACCGGCGTACGAGGCCCGATCGCGGCGCCGGATGACTGCGGCGAGATCACTTGGCCCGTTCCGGTTGCGACGTTCACCGGCGCCACGGTAGCCGCGCCTCCGGCGGCCGGGGACGGCGTGGACAGGGCGCGAGGTGAGTCGGGGTGAATTTGTACAGAAATGTTGCGAAGTCGGCACAGAGCGGTGCCTTGGAGCAACACTCACGGCTCGCCGACAGGCCTCGAGCGCCGGAGGCCTCCGCGGTCTGCGATCCGCGGCGACGGGCGCGCCGAGTGCACGTCGCTTCGACTCGCGGAATCGTCTAAGCGCGAACCTACGGTCGGGCCGCATGTCGATCGCACACTCCGGCCGGCTGCCCGTCCCGACCCCCTTCTGGGAGTTCCGGCTGATCGTCGCGGCGCAACAGGGGGACGTGGAGGCGCAGTCGCGGCTGATCAGTCACTACGAACCGCTGGTGCGTCACATCGCCGCCACCACTCACCTCGCCGGTGCTGATCGCGACGATCTCGCGCAGCATGTTCGCGTCAGCCTGCTCGACGCGATCCGCGCGTGGGAACCGTCCCGCGGCGTCCCGTTCCGCGCGTTCGCCGCACTATGCGCGCGACGCGAGGCCTGGATGGTGGCCGCTGCGGCGTCCTGCAGCAAGCACCTCCCGCTCAACGGCGCGCGCCCGATCGATGCGATGACCGACGCGAACGGGCACGCGCTCGCCGAGACGTTGGCGGCGAGAGATCGTCCCGACGAGGACCCCGTGGCCAAGACGATCGGACGAGAGCACCTGCGCGAGATCCTCGCCCGCATGTCGAGGCTCAGCCGACTCGAGCGTGACGCGATCACCCTTGCCGCCGCCGACCGCCCATACGTCGAGATCGCCTGCGCGTTGGGTGTCGGCGAGCGCGCCGTCAACAACGCGCTCCAGCGTGGTCGCCGCAAGCTGGCGGCGCACGCGGCTTGATGCGCACCACCCACGCGGCCG
The DNA here is from genome assembly GCA_963736505.1 of uncultured Solirubrobacteraceae bacterium. Lineage (GTDB taxonomy): Bacteria > Actinomycetota > Thermoleophilia > Solirubrobacterales > Solirubrobacteraceae > Solirubrobacter. The sequence goes on along the minus strand of CAVTOZ010000003.1, from coordinate 2,269,657 downwards.
GGAGGTCTAGCGGACCTCGCGAGACCGCGTTGTAGAGCTACGTTCGCACTGAGTCGAGCGCGAGCCGTGCCTCCTCCGCCTCAGAAACCGCCTGCGATGAACCCCCGCGTCCGGCTCGGTCGATGTTGTCCTTGACCTCCGGCTGATCGCCGGGCTTGGGGCGTTCGGCGAGCTTCTGGGGCGTATCGCCCGTCAGAGCGCGTTTCGCCGCCCGCTTCTCGCGCCACTCTTTGAGCCGGTGGGCCTTCTGCGCCTCGCTCTCGGCCACGACAGGACCTCCCTCGGATGCAAGTACGCCGACGATACGCCCGTAGATAGCGTCTCGCCACAGTCGCTTACCTGCGAGAAGCACGCGGTCCGGCAAGCCCCTCGGAATCCAGGCGACGCGTCGCGCGCACGCAACATCTCGGGCAGCCGGTCGACCGACACGATCACCACGCCGTGCTCGTGGCGCTCGATCGCGCGTCCACGGGCGATACACACCACGGGCACCGCGCCGTGCGGGTAACGCCACCGCCGGCGAGCGAGCCGCGCCGCCGCGGCGGCCGTCCGGTGGACGTGCACGGGCCGGTATCCGTGGGCCTTGGTCTCGATCACGAATCCGAGCCCGCGCGGCGAACGGGCGACATGGTCGAGATCGCCGCGTCGACACGCGACCGAGTGGCGCACCGACCAGCCCTCTTGGCGCAGCCTCGCCAACGCGCGGCGCACATCCCGCTCGCAGTCCGCGCCGAGCCGGCTACGCCCCGCGAGACGCAACTGCCGACGCGCTCCGAAGGCGGCTGCGAGTGCGATGACGACGAGGACGCACGCGAATGCGGCGTGACCCCAGCGGAGCACGACGTCGGCGGCGGCCATTGCGACGGCGCATTGCACTGCCCGCCGCGCCGCGGGGCGGTAGCGGCGGAACTGCTGACGTCGCGGGTAGCTGGGCGTCATCCGCGAGACGATGAACCCGTGTCCGGCGGATGCGAACCGACGCGACCCTCGGCGCGGTAGCGCAAGCTCCTCGAATTCAGTCGGCGGTCGAGTAGGCGGCGATGCGCTGCTTGCCGCGGTCGCAGCTCGCCAGACGCGGCAATGCGTATGCAGCCGCCGATGCACACGTCCAGCCCCGCATCCGGCGTACGCAGGCCGAGCCGTCACACGGCGCGTTCGAGGTGAGGTACGCGCGCAGCACGCTGCGCGCTGTCGCACACGGCGTACCGCCGCGCAGGACCAGCACGCCGATGCGCGCCCCGTCGGTGTCCACGAACAAGCCGCACGAGCGGTGCGCCGCGGCGGCAGCCGAATCCTCGCTGACGATGAGCGCCCCGAGCAACGCCGTGAACGCCACGAGGGCGGAGACAGCCGAGACGATGACGTAGCGAACCATGCGGAACCCCCTGGTTGAGATGACGACCTGTCTAGGACGTGTGCGAGCGACCTCGCCCCCGCCACTACTGGCCGCGCCCTCCACCGCCTTGCTCGCGTCCGATCTTGCGGCGCCGTCTCCATCGACGAATAGAGTCGCCCGATCAGGACAGGTCCAGCGTTCCACGGAAGGGGTCTCGTCGTGCGGTTGATCGTCGCGCTGGTCGTTTGGTTCGGCCTGCTCGCGCCCATTGCGAGCGCGCGGCCGCTCGACGTCCCGATCGCCCGCGCGTCGGCGACCTGCTCGGACTACGCCAACCAGGCGCAGGCGCAGCGGGCGGCCGACACCGTCGACGGCGACGGCGACGGGATCTACTGCGAGTCGCTGCCGTGCCCGTGCCTGAAGCCCGGCGACGACGGCGGCGGCTCGAACCCGGCGCCCACACCCACGCCGTCCCCGGATCCGACGCCGAGCTGCAGCAAGCCGACCAAGGTCCAGCCGATCAGCTTCTCTGGCACGAAATACCCGAACATCCGCGCGCATGCCCTGGCCGCGATCAAGGCCGGCTGGCCGTCGATCCTCGTCCTCAACCGGCCGGGCGCCGACGACCGCCGCAGACGGCTGCTCGAGGACGTGCCGACGCGCGCCGGCTACGACCGCGACGAGTACCCGCCCGCCGTCGGCCGCGGGCGCGGCAAGGGGCTGGTGCGCGGCAAGGACCCGCGCGGCTGGATGGCCGACGTCGACTACGTCCCCAGCGCCGAGAACCGCAGCCACGGCTCCTCGCTCGGCACCAAGCTGCGGCGCTTCTGCAACGGCACCAAGTTTCGCTACGTCTTCTACTAACGCGCGGTGCCGGATCGTCCGCCGGCATCGCCGCCAGGAATCTCGGCGAGGCAGGCACCTCGGAGCGTCGAGCGTGGCATGCGGCGGGCGCACGCCGCGCTCGTTCGGCTGCACCCGGATAGGCAACGGTCGTCGTCTCCGCTAGCTGGAACGTGCGCGGCGGGGTGAAACGACCTCCTCGGCGTGGACCCGCGACCGATCGTGAAGCTCGACGCAGACGACATTGAGGCGATCGCCGAGCGCGTGCTCGAGCTGCTCAGCGACCCCGAAAGAGAGCGTCCGCGCCTGATCGACGCAGCCACGCTTGCCCGCACGCTGGGCGTCGAGCGTGACTGGGTCTACGCGCGCGCGACGCGACTCGGCGCACTGCGACTAGGGGACGGACCGAAGGCGCCCTTGCGCTTCGATCCTCGGCAGGTGCGCGAACTGCTGAACGACGGCGGTGGGAGGGCGCCCCGCCCGGCCGAGTCGTCGCCGAGGCGGCGAACCCGCGCTCGCGCGCGAGGACTGCCGCCCGGAGTCAAGACGGTCCAGGCGAGGCCTTCCCGATGAGCACGAACCCTGCGATGCTGGCGTCCGGTACTCACCACGGTCCGGCGGGTGTTGACGCACCCCCGGACCCGGACACCGGAGGGTCTAACTCCGATGCACGCGTTGAAAGCTCGGGTGCGGCCGTGAGGCGCCGCCGCGGCAATCTGAAGGCGCCGAAGCGCGCCGGCGACCGCTGGGCGGTCGAATTCTCGCTCCACGGCGAGCGTCAATACGTCTCGTTCGAAGGCTCGGCAGCCTGGGACCGCGAGCGCGCCGAGCGCGAGCAGACATATCTGATGGAACGCGTCAACCGCGGCGAGTGGACGCCGATGGCTGCCGTCGTTGAGCCGCGGCCGCATGTCACCGCGACCCCGCTGTACGCGGACGTCGCGGCCGAGGCGCTCGCGCGTCAGATCAAACGGCTGCAGGACCCCGCAGGCCGGCGCGCCCGCGAACTCGAATACCAGCTGTCCATCGGCCTCGACATCCTCGGCCCACTGCCAGTCGATCAGGTCGACGAGCGCGCCATCGAAGACATGGTCGACGCGCTGATCGACCAACGCCTTGCGATCGAGGCGGCGCGCGAGCGCGGCTCGCCGCTGACCGAGGACTACATCGACCCACGCACGGGCCGCACCCACCGACGCCGCCGGCGTGGTCTGTCGAATTCGACGATCAACCTGGCGATCGGCGCGCATGAACGCGTCCTGCGCTACGCCCACCGACGCCGGCTGATCGATCGATTGCCCGAGTTCTCCGAGCAACGACAGCGTGCGCAGCGTCCGCGCCGTTCCTACCTGCAGCCGATCGAGATCGCCGCTGCGCTCGCGGCCGCTGCGCAGCTCGACGCTGCCTCGTGCGGTCTGGACTGGGACCGGGTGCGCTACATCCGTGCCTCGCCCAAGTCCGCGGTCGCGCTGGCTCGCGAACTGGGCGTCTCCGATGTGCTCGTCGGCAAGGTTCGCCGCGGGCTGATCTGGAACGGCGCGCCTGAGCGGCCCAATCGCAACGACGTGCCGCGCTTGGCGATCGTGACAGCCCTCGTGCTGCTCGGCCCCCGCGTCTCGGAACTGTGCGGGCTGCTCGGCCATGACGCCGATCTCGCGGCTCGCCGCGTGCGAATCCGGCGCGACAACACCAAGACCGACGCCGGGGAGCGAGTGATCCCGTTGCTCCCCGCCGCCCGCGAGCGTCTGATCGATCATCGCGCGCGTCGTCCCTACGGCCCCGGCGGACCGATCTTCGCGACTCGCAATGGGACGTCGAATACGCCCAACAACGTGCTGCACACGGTGCTGGCGCCCGTCCACGCGCGAGCCAACGAGCTGCTCGAGGGTCAGGGCCAGCCGCCGATCGCCCACCTCACGCCTCACACCCTGCGACGCACGTTCGCCTCGATCCTCGGCGTCTGCCGCGTCGACACGCGCCGCGCGGTGGCGCTCATGGGGCACACCGACGCCCGCATGACGCTGGGCGTCTACGCGCAGTTGCTCAAACTCGGCCCCGGCGACGTAGGAGCGCTCGAGGAGGCCATGGGATGCACGCGCGACGAGGCTCGCGCGGTGTTCGAGGCTGAGGACCCGCGGGCGCTCGCCAGAGTCCAATTCCGACCCATTTCCGACCCAGAGCCTCAACTGCGATTTGCCTCCGGCCTCGAGAGCATGCTTCTGGAACGAGAAAAGCCCGCCTGAGCGGGCCTTTCTTAGGAGCGGATGAAGGGACTCGAACCCTCGACCTTCTGCATGGCAAGCAGACGCTCTAGCCAACTGAGCTACATCCGCACGGGATCGCCGAGTATAGCCACGGCTGGGCGGGCAGTCGCTCCCGGTACGCTCACACGATGGCGGAATCCCCCATCGAACGCCGGCCCAGGACTCCGCTCCCGCGCGGCGCCGACGGCAAGCCTCCCGCTCAGGGAAGCGGTCGTCCACCGTCGCGGATGCCGCGGATGCCGGGCTCGCGCGGGTTCTGGATCTTCGTGCTCGTGCTGCTCGTCATCAACTACGCGAGCGTGGGCCTGTTCGCGTCCGGGCGCGAGAAGAGCGTGAAGATCCCGTACAGCCCGAACTTCCTGGCGCAGGTCAACGACAACAACGTCACGGCGATCAACACCGAGGGCGAGGCGGTCAGCGGCGAGTTCAAGGCCGCGATCAAGTACCCGGACCCGAAGAAGTCCGAGGCGGCGAAGAACTTCACGACGCAGATCCCGACGTTCGCCAACGGCGACGAGCTCGAGAAGACGCTGTTCGCGCACAAGGTCAAGATCGTCGCGGACCCGATCAACCAGGGCCGCGGGTTCTTCACCAACCTGATCCTCGGCTTCGGCCCGGTGATCCTGCTCGTCGTCCTGTTCGTGTGGCTCTCGCGCCGCGCCGCGGGCGGCCAGATGGGCGCGCTCGGCAGCTTCGGGCGCAGCCGCGCGCGCCGCGTCGAGAGCGGCGACACGCACGTGACGTTCGCCGACGTGGCCGGGATCGACGAGGCCAAATCGGAGCTGACCGAGGTCGTCGACTTCCTCAAGAAGCCTGAGAAGTACCAGCGCCTGGGCGGCCGGATCCCGCGCGGCGTGCTGCTCTCGGGCGCGCCCGGAACCGGCAAGACGCTGCTCGCGCGCGCCGTCGCGGGGGAGGCGGGGGTCCCGTTCTTCTCGCTCAGCGCGAGCGAATTCGTCGAGGCGATCGTCGGCATCGGCGCGAGCCGCGTGCGCGACCTGTTCCGCCAGGCCAAGGAGGCGGCCCCGTCGATCATCTTCATCGACGAGCTCGACGCGATCGGGCGCTCGCGCAGCGCCGGCGTCGGCCCCTTCAGCGGCGGCAACGACGAGCGCGAGCAGACGCTCAACCAGATCCTGACCGAGATGGACGGCTTCGAGCAGGGCGACACGGTGATCGTGCTCGCCGCGACCAACCGCGCCGAGATCCTCGACTCCGCGCTCCTGCGCCCCGGCCGCTTCGACCGCCGCGTCACCGTCCCGCCGCCCGACAAGGACGGCCGGCGCAAGATCCTGGACGTGCACACGCGCTCGCTGCCGCTCGACGACGACGTCGACCTCGACCGGATCGCGGCGATCGCGCCCGGGATGGTCGGCGCCGACATCGCCAACCTCTGCAACGAGGCCGCGCTGCTGGCCGCGCGCCGCGCGCACACGAAGGTCAACGAGGCGGACTTCACGGACGCGCTGGAGAAGATCATCCTCGGCGCCCCGCGCGGGATCGTGCTCTCGCCGACGGAGAAGCGCCGGACCGCCTACCACGAGTCCGGCCACGCGATCGTCGGCATGCTCACCAAGGGCGCCGACCCTGTCCGCAAGGTCTCGATCATCCCGCGCACGATGTCGCTCGGCGTGACGATCTCCTCGCCCGACGCCGAGCGCACCAACTACGACCTCGACTACCTGACGGCGCGGATCAAGGTCGCGCTCGGCGGCCGCGTCGCCGAGGAGGTCGTCTACGAGTCGATCTCCGCCGGCGCCGAGTCCGACATCCAGCAGCTGACCGCGATCGCGCGCCAGATGGTCGGGCGCTGGGGGATGAGCCCGGCGATCGGCCCGATCGCGGTGATCCCGTCCGACGGGCAGGGCCCGCTGCTGCCCGGCGTCTCGGAGGTCTCGCAGGCGACGCAGGAGACGGTCGACCGCGAGGTGCGGCGGATCGTCGACGAGGCGCACGTCGCCGTCACGCAGCTGCTGACCGAGCACCGCGACAAGCTCGAAAACCTGACCGAGCGCCTGCTCGAGAAGGAGACGGTCGACCAGAACGAGGCCTACGAGGCGGCCGGCGTGCCGCTGCCGGCGCGCGCGGAAGGCGCCCCCGCGACGGTCTAGCCGAACGCGGCGCGGCCGCGCTGGACGCCGGACTCGCCGCGCTCGAGCCGCTCGCGCGCCGCGTCCAGCAGCTCGCCCTCGGGCGACAGGTAGTCGCGCCACGAGCGCGACGGCGCGTAGTCGAGCAGCTGCCGCGCCTTCGCGATCGAGATCCCCGTGTCCGGCTCCCCGCGCACCTCGACGGCATCGCCGAAGTGGTGCGCGATCAGCTCCTTCAGCGGCCGCCCGGTCGCGTTGTCGGGTGAGGCGATGTACATCACCTCGTGCCCCGGCAGCGTGCTCTCGGCTGCCAGCCGCAGCGCGTCCGCGAGGTCGTACGCGTCGATGTAGCTCCAGAAGCTCTGGCTCGGCGGCGACCCGAGCGGGTCGCGCAGCCACGGGCCGAGCGAGCGCGCGTAGTTGCCCTCCCACTGCACCCACGTCGGCCGGATCGAGATCGCGCGGATGTCCGAGCGCGCCACGGCGGCGTCCATCAGCTGCTCGCCGAACAGCTTCGACAGCGCGTACGGGTCCTGCGGCCGGTTCGGCAGCGCCTCGTCGATGGGCGCGTACGGGGAGAAGAACGGCCGCTCCGCGAAGCCCATCCCGGGCACGGTCTCGCTCGAGAGGTTCACGAGCCGCGACACGCCGAGCCGTACGCACGCCTCGGCGAGGTTGAACGTCGCCATCACGTTGTTGCGGAACACCGTGTGCGGGGCGTTCTGCGTCGGCTCGGGGATCGCGGCGGCGTGGATCACGGCGTCGCGCCCGCGCACGACCGCGAACGCGTCGCCGGCGTCGTTCAAATCCGCCTGTACGTAATGAGCGACGCGGGCGCCGCCTTCGTACACCGGGACCGCGAGGTCGCAGCCGGTGACGTCGTGGCCGGCTTCGACGAGAGCGTTGATCGTGGCCGCGCCCACCTTGCCGCGGGCGCCGGTGACGAGGATGCGCATCGCGAGAGAACTAGCAGGCGCGCGCGGCGCGCACCGCGTACGCGAGCGCGAGCGCGATCCCCAGCCCGGTCAGCGTGGGGATGTCGAGCGCCGCCGCGCTCCGCGCTGCCTCCGGCAGCGGCGCGCACGGGCGCTGGACGCACCGCTCGGAGCCGAACGACCAGACCGCGACGGCGACCAGCTCGGACCCGCACAGCCCGATCGAGACGCGACTGAAGAACGCGGGTGCGTGCACGGTCGGGAGGAACAGCCAGATGCCGAACGTGAGGTAGACGGTGATGGCCGCCGCCACCTCCATCCGTGGGATGGTTGCGCGTCGCGGCGCGTCAGGCAACCGACATTGCGCTCAACAACTCGCCGCTCGCGCCGACGCTCTGAAGGTGCGCCGATTCACCGTCTTCCTGATCGCCTCCGCGGCGTTCGTCGTTCCCTCGTCCGCCCACGCCGCCACGCTCGGCGGCTGGAACCAGGGCGAGCAGCGCGCCGTCGCCGCCGCCGGCCTGCTCCCGCGCCTCGACGACGGCCGCTTCCACGGCGACCGCCCGCTCACCGGCGCGCAGCTGTCGGCGGCGCTGACCGCGGTCGCCCCCGACGTGCCCGTCGCCGCCGGCTCGGCCGCCACCGTCTCCGTGACCGCCTTCGACGCGCGCATGGTCGGCCAGCTCGGCCTCGCCGACGTCGCCGCGCACGTCCAGGACGTCGCGCGCGACGCCGGGCTGAACCCGCCCGCGGCGTTCGGCACCGAGGTCGTCGCCCGCTTCCTCGGCCTGCGCACCAACCATCCCGCGAGCGACGAGAAGCTCGAGCTGTACCCGTGGGAGCCGATCACGCGCGCCGAGGCGGCGCACTCGCTCGCCGTCGTGCTCGACAGCGGCGACTGGGCGGTCGCCAACACGCGCGCGCAGCTGAGCGCGTTCGCGCTCCCGTCCTACGACGCCGGCACGCGCGCCGCGCTGCGCCTCGCGGTGTCCAAGATCGGCATGCCGTACGTGTGGGGCGGCGAGACCGACGCGGTGTCACCCGGCCAGGTCCACGGCGGCTACGACTGCTCCGGCTTCGTCTGGCGCGTGTTCACGCCCGCCGCCATCGGCGGCCGCACCGCCGCGCAGATGGCGGGCCAGATCCGCAAGTCCGAGCGCATCCGCTTCGAGGCCGTCCGCCCGGGCGACCTGCTCTTCTTCGGCCCGGCGTCGTTCGGCTCCAAGGCGACCGAGCGCAGCATCGTGCACGTCGGCATCGCGCTGTCGGAGCACTGGATGATCCACTCGTCGGCGCAGGGCGTGTACGTCTCCTCGCTCGACGACGGCTGGCGCCGCGACGAGTTCGCCTGGGCGCGGCGCGTCCTCTAGGCGCCGTTGAGGAAGCTGTCGTTGCCGCGCGGGTCGAAGTTCGGCGCGTAGGGCTCGGCGGAGACCTCGCGCACCTCGTTCCGGCAGGCGTCGCAGACGACGACGTAGCGCAGGATGCGCGCCCCCGCGTCGTAGCGACCCTCGCCGCTGTGGAAGCCCTGGTGATCGCACATGCGACCATCGCACCACCTTCTGGGGTCCAGGTCGCCCTCCGAACGTCCAGGCTTGCGCATCCGAACCCGCGGGAGCGAGCATGCGTAGTGCCCGGGGTCCGTACCTACAGGTCCGAAGGAGGCAGCATCTTGCGAGCGAGGAGCATGACCGCGGTGGCGGTCGCCGTAGCCGTGGCCGGCGGTGGGCTCGCGGCGAGCCAGATGGCGAGCGCCCATCCGTCCGCCGCCAGCATCAGCATCTCGGCGGATAAGAGCGGCAAGCTCAAGTTCAACAAGAAGTCGCTGACCGCCAAGCACGGCAAGGTCACGATCAAGATGTCCAACCCGTCCGGCCTGCCGCACGGGATCGCGGTCGAGGGCAAGGGCGTCGACAAGGACGGCAAGACCGTCCGCAAGGGCGGCACGTCGACCGTCACCGTCACGCTCAAGAAGGGCAAGTACGAGTTCTACTGCCCGGTCCCGGGCCACAAGGCCGCGGGCATGAAGGGGACGCTCACGGTCACCTGAGTGCCCGTCTCAAGTATCGGCTCGTGGGTCCGATCAACCGGCCCACGATGCCGATGCCCGGTATTCACATCGAGACGCTGCACAGCCCCCAGGCGTACACGTCCAAGCAGCTCGATCTGGCGTGCAAGCTCGCCGGGCTGCTCGGTCGCGGGCGTCTGCTGCTGCTCGAGCCGCCGCGCCGTTAGCGCCGCTCGGACTGCAGCACGATCACGTGGGAGACCTGGCCGGGGTAGACCAGGACGTCGTGCTGATTGCGGTCCTGGAACAGGACCGGCCCGCCCACGCCGCCGGACGTCAGCCGCGCCTGGATCTCCGCCATCGTTCCGGGCACGTGGACCTTCTCGCCGTTGGCGAAATGGATCGTCCCCCACGGTTCCGCAGTCATGGCCGTGAACTTACTCTCGCGTCCGGATGGGCCGTCGGTTAAGGTCGCGCGAGCGCATGCCCGAGCACGGCGCACAGCAGGCGGTCTCCGAGCCGGCCGTCGCCGAACCGCAGGTCGCGCCCGCGCTCCCGGGCCCGTCGCCGCTGCGCGCCCAGCTCGCGCGCAGCGCGTCCGCGATGGGCAACCAAGCGTTCGGCCGCTGGGCCGCGACCGCGGGTACGGGCACCGTGCCGTCGCTGTCGGCGCGCGAGGCGTGGGGGATCCAGCGCGACCCCGCGGCACCGGCCGCGCCGGCCGCCGACACCGACGACGACGCGCCGGAGCCGATCGAGGTCAAGGGCCTGCAGTTCGGCAAGGACATGCTCGACGGCGTGATCCCGGCCGACGGCGGCGACCTCTCGAAGACGTTCTCGACCCACCTCGGGCACGCGGCGCAGTTCGGCCCGTACAGCCTGCAGGTGCCGCTGTTCCCCGGCATCTTCGCCGGCTTCGGCGCCGGCGGCGCGATGAGCGCGAAGGCCGACGCCTCGCTGAAGCTGACCGGCACCAACATCGCCTCGGCGGCGTTCGGCGCGGCCAAGAAGCAGGAGGTCACGGCGAGCGGCGACGGCAGCGCGTCGGGCACGATCGCCGGCTCGCTCGTCGCGGGGTTGAAGATCGGCATCCCGGGCGTCGCCAACGTCGGCGTCTATGGACAGGGCACGATGGCGTTCCGCGCCGACGGCGACGCGCACTTCGACGGCTCGATCAAGCGCCTGCGGCCGAAGGGCGCGGGCGGGACCTGGGGTCCGTGGACCGGCGACATCAAGTTCAACGCGAAGATCAAGGGCGCGCTGATCGCCGAAGCGGCCGGCTACTTCGAGTACCAGGTGCTGTGGATCTACCGCGACCAGTTCGGGCAGTTCAAGATCGGCAAGTGGACGCTGGCCGAGGCGGGGCTGGACGTCGACGGCTCGCTCGGGCCCGGGCGCCCGCTGCAGGTGAACATCAAGCCGTGGGTCGGTCCGATGGCGCAGCCGGGCGTGAGCGAGGTCCTGCGCGCGCGCACGGAGGCCGAGCGCAAGCAGGCCGAGTCGCTCGCGCAGGCGGGTGCCGCGGGCGCGCCGGTGGCGCGCAAGGCGCTGCTCGCGCGCGACGACGAGCCACCGTCCCCGCCGCCGCCCGCGGGCGGCGACCCTCCCGCCGCGCCTGCGCCCGCCGCCGCCGGCGACCCTCCCGCCGCGCCTGCGCCCGCCGCCGCCGGCGCGCCGCCCGCCGCGGCGGCGCCCGCGGGCGACAACGCCGCGCTGGCGTCGATCGCCGGCGTCGGCGCGGTCGGCGCCGGGCCGGGGAGCGTCGAGCTCGAAGGCGAGCCGAAGGCCGAAGACGCGTGACCGGCGTGACCGCCCAGGCGTTCCTGGCGGAGTCGGTGGCCGTCGCCGGCGGGCGCCTGTTCGTGCACGGCGCGGGCTGGGCCAACCTGCGCGTCGCCTCGCTCCCGGCGAACCCGGGGCGGCTCGGCATGGGCGTGATCCTGCAGGTCCCGGCGGACCGGGCCGGCAAGCCGATCCCGCTCGTGATGCGGCTCGAAGGTCCCGACGGCGCGCCGGTCGGGCTGACCTCGGACCCCGACGCCGCGCAGCTCGTCGCGGCGGAGGTCGAAGGCACGCTCGTGTCCGAGCCCGACGACTCGCCGCTCGGCCACCAGCTCGTGCCGATCGCGTTCAACCTCGACGGACTGCGGCTGGAGTCGGCCGGCGTGCACACGCTCGTCGTCGAGGTCGACGGCGCGCCCGCGGCGACCGTCCCGTTCGCCGTGCTCGTCGGCGCATGACCAGCGCGGGCGATCTCGCGGCGCTGCTCGGCGGCGCCGCCGTCGAGCGCGCGAGCGCGACGATCCGCGACTGGCTGGACCCGCACGCGACGCTCGCCGCGTGGAGCACCGGCCCGTGGGCGGCCGAGGCCGCCGACGGCGACCCCGGCGTGTTCGGGATGCCGGAGGAGCCCTATACCGACGAGTCGCGCCAGTGGCTGGATCTCGGGCGCGGGCGCGCCCGCGAGGAGCGCCGCGGGCTGGTGATCGTCAAGGACGGGCCGCGCTGGTGGCGCAGCGGCGCGGGGAACGAGTCGGGCTCGGAGCCGGAGAGCAGCATCGACGCGTGCGAGACGCTGCGCGTGTGGCTGCGGCCGCAGGCGCTCACGCGCGCGCTCGACCTCTCGCTCGAGCGCGAGCAGGACGGGCGGCTGATCGTCTCCGCGACGGCGCGCGAGGGCGCCGCCTACGCGCCTGACCTCGCGCCGATCGGCTGGGGCGCGTCGCGCTGGGAGCTCGTCGTCGACGCCGCGCGCGGCGTGCTGCTGGGGACGACCGCGTTCTCCGGCGACGCCGTGTTCCGGCGCGTCGAGGCGTCCGGCCTCGTGCTCGGCGAGCCGCTCGACGACGCGCTGTTCGCCCCGCTGTTCTGACCCGGCGCGGCTGGAATCTCAGGGCGAGGCGCTCAAAGTCCGGGGGTGCGCCCTCATTGCGGGTTCGCGGGGCGGCTCAGAGGATGCGGTCCATGAATCGCGGGAGGTTGGTCGGCGCGGGCGTCTCGCTCGCGCTAGTCCTTGGCGTGGCTTCGGCCGCGCACGCCGGATCGCCGCTTGCCGAGCAGACGCCGCCCGTCCCGGACGGCTTCTCGCTCTCGGATCTCGTGTCCGACACCGGCTTCGAGTCGGGCGACTCGGGCTTCGTCCCGGGATCGCCCTTGGACGGGACGGCGGTGCGCGACGCGAGCGACCCGATCGACGGGTCGTCGAGCCTGCACGTGAGCTTGAACGCGTTCGGGCGGGTGTCGCTGCTCGGGAGCTACCCGTTCCAGGCGGGGCCGGTCGCGGACTCGGTCACGGTGGCCGGGAAGCTGCGCGTGAACTCGAGCGTGCCGGCGGGCAAGTCGGTGTCGGTCTGCCCGGTCGCGTACGTGACGACGGATCCCGAGCCGCGCACGCTGTGCCAGAGCTTCCCCGTCGATCCGTCGCACGTGGCGGACGTGTTCGTGCGGCTGCCGCTGGGGGACGCGCAGCTGGACCGCGTGTACTTCCTGCTCAAGCTCGACGACACCGGGACGATCGACGCGACGCTCGACGACGCGCACCTGTACGTGGTCGGGCGCGACGGCGCGCCGCCGACGCCCCCGGTGCCGGACGGCTTCAGGCTCACCGACCTGGTCTCCGACAACGGCTTCGAGGCCTCCACGGCGAAGTTCGCCGCCTTCTCGCGCAGCGAGGGCAGCGTCTCGCGCACGACCGTCGACCCGATCGCCGGCGTGGCGAGCCTGAAGGCGCACCTGAACGCGTACGGCCGCGTCGGCCTCGTGCACAACTACCCCTATGACGGCGGCCCGGTCGCCGACTCGGTCACGGTCGCGGCGAAGATCCGCATCGACCGCGCCTCGCCCGACCGTGTCCTGCAGGTGTGCTCGATCGAGTACTTCTTCAACGACCAGGAGCCGCTGCAGACCTGCCGGGACCTGTCGGTGAACGACCACCAGGTCCAGACCGTGTTCATCACCCAGCCGGCCTTCGGGCGCCAGCTCGGCCGCGCGTTCCTCCAGCTCAAGCTCGACGACAGCGGGAAGGTCGACGCCACGGTCGACGACGCCCACCTCTACGTCGTGGCGAAGTCTCCGTAGGCGCTCCTAGGCGGCGGGCGGCTGGTCGATCCGCACGAGGTTGCCGGAGGGGTCGCGCACGGCGAAGTCGCGCGTGCCCCAGAACTGCTCGGTCGGCTCCTGGACGATCTCCGCCCCCGCCGCGCGGACCTTCTCGAAGGTCTCGTCGAGGTCGTCGGTGTGGAAGTGGACGCCGTTGAGGGCGCCCTTGGCGACGAGCGCGGCGACCGCGTCGCCGTCGGCGGGGCTCCCGTTCAGGTAGTTGGTGAGGACGATCGCGATGCCGGGCTGGGAGGCGGCGCCGACGGTGATCCAGCGGAAGTCCTCGCGCGCGACGTCGTTGCGGAGCTCGAGGCCCAGCGCGTCGCGGTAGAAGGCCAGTGCGGGCTCAGGGTCGTGGACGATGACGAAGCACTGGGAAAGCGTGAGATCCATGTCTCGAAACGCTAGGGGACCAGCGCCGTGCCCGCTTCTCCGATCCTGCTCGGCTGGCGGCTCGGGCGGGTGAGGTCCTTCGCGAGGCAGCCCGGCACGCTTGCGAGCGCGCTGTGGTCGCGGGCGCCGTAGGCGGTCGGCGTCTCGCCGACCAGCTCGGTGAAGCGGGCGCTGAAGGAGCCCAGCGACGTGCATCCGACCGCCCAGCAGACATCGGTGACCGACATGTCGCCGCGGCGCAGCAGCGCCTTCGCCCGTTCGATCCGTCGCGTCATCAGGTAGGAGTAGGGCGTCTCGCCGTAGGCCGCGCGGAACTGGCGCGAGAAGTGCGCGGTCGACATCAGCGCGGCGCGGGCGAGCGAGGACACCTGGAGCGGGCGCGCGTACTCGCGGTCCATCAGATCGCGCGCGCGGCGCAGGTGCGCGAGATTGGCGAGATCCTCCGGCGTCACGAGCCCAGCGTAGTTGAGGCGCCGACCGGTGGCGTTGTCTGATGTGGTCTGCAGGACTTGTCCTGCCTCCTTGACCGGCCCATCGCAGCTACCCCGTTGCCGTTCTGTCCTGGCGTTCCGGTACAGAGGTGGACGTGTCCGACGTCGTGTACGAGCTGGTCGCGACAGAGGTCGCGCGCGACAAGTTGGCGGCACGCAACATCTCACCGGCGGAAGTCGAGCAGGTCCCGCGGAACGACCATCGGATCGTTCGCAATCCACGAGAGGGTGGCGAGCCTGGCAGGCGCCGCTTGCTCGTCGGCGAGACGGATGGCGGCCGAGCGCTGACGCTGGTGATCGAGCGGACGGTCGATCCGACGACGTGGTTGATCGTGACGGGCTGGAGCGCGACGGCCGTCGAGCGTAAGCTGCTGACTACTGAACCATGAGCAAAGACCCCTGGACAGACCCCGACCCGCAGCCCGGCGACTTCGACGCTGATCTCGCGCGGATCGATCCGCGCTTCGTCGAGGCGCACGCCGGCAATCCGGACGCAAAGCTGAAGATGCTGATCAGCGTCGAGGGGGAGGACGTCGTGCGGCTTGAGCGGATCGCCCAGGCGCGCGGTCAGACGCCGGGCGACGTCGTGGCAGAGCTCCTGCGCGACGCGGATCGCTCGGCCGCCTAGCCACCTCGACGCGAGTCGTCCTGGTGTTGGACGGCGAGCGCAGCGAGCCGCCCGCAGCCGGCCGCGGCCGAAGGCCGCCTTGAGTGCGTAAGGAATGTCGCCTCGCAGGGCAGCGAGCGCACTCGCCGTCGTGGTCCTCTCGGGACGGGCTCCACGCGACGGAGTGCCGGCACCGGTTCCTTTCCGTACGGAGCAGCTGCTTGGCGTCGTGGTCAACTGGCCCTCGGTCGGCCTGACCGATGATTCTTGCGCGCCGTGCTGGTCTGTACGCCGAATACCGACTCACGGGAGGCTGACGCCATGCGGAAACTGACCTTCGCCATGAACCTGAGCCTGGACGGCTACATCGCCGCGCCCGGCGACGACCTCGGCTGGAGCGTGCCGAGCGACGAACTGTTCCAGTGGTGGTCCGACCGGGTCGGGGCGACAGGCCTGGCGCTGTACGGGCGCAAGCTGTGGGAGACGATGAGCTCCCACTGGCCGACCGCCGACAAGCAGCCGGACGCCACACCGGCGGCGATCGAGTTCGCCGGCCGCTGGCGCGACATGCCGAAGGTGGTGTTCTCCTCGACGACCAGCGCGGTCGACTGGAACACCCGTCTGGTCACCGGCGACGCGGTCACCGAGATCACCAGGCTCAAGGCCGACGACGGGGGCCCCATGGACATCGGCGGCGCCACGCTCGCCGCGGCGGCCATGCGGGCCGGGCTGATCGACGAGTACGTGCTCGTCACCCATCCGGTCCTGGTGGGCGGCGGCACGCCGTTCTTCACGGCCCTGGACGACTGGGTGAACCTGCGCCTGGTGGAGACCCGGACGTTTCCCGACGGCGTGGTGCTGACCAGGTACGAGACCAGGCGCTGAGTGCCCGACGCGGGATCCGCTTAGAGGCGCCGACCGGAATCGAACCGGTGTGCACGGCTTTGCAGGCCGCTGCGTAGCCACTCCGCCACGGCGCCGGAGCGGCTACATCGTAGACGGGCGGTCGGTCTGCTGAACTGGAGGGATGAGCGCCGTACCGGAGACCGCCCGCGAGTTCGATCCGGAGTTCTTCGAGTTCCTCTCGGATCTGGAGCAGCACAACGACCGCGAGTGGTTCGCGGCCAACAAGGAGCGCTACGAGGCGCACGTGCTCGAGCCCTCGCTCGCGTTCATCGAGGACTTCGGCTACCGGCTGCAGGAGATCAGCCCGCACTTCCGCGCCGATCCGCGCCGGATCGGCGGCTCGCTGTTCCGCATCTACCGCGACACGCGCTTCTCCAAGGACAAGACGCCGTACAAGACGCACACGGGGATGCACTTCCGCCACGCCCGCGCCAAGGACGTCCACGCGCCCGGGTTCTACCTGCACCTCGCGCCCGGCGAGGTCTTCGCCGGCGGCGGCATCTGGCGCCCGGACACCGCGACCGCCAACCGCGTCCGCGAGGCGATCGCCGCCAATCCGAAGGGCTGGCGCGCCGCGACCTGCGAGCCGCCGTTCACCGACCGGATGACGCTCGGGGGCGAGCAGCTCAAGCGCGTCCCCTCGTCCTTCGACCCCGACCACGAGCACGGCGAGGATCTGCGCCGCAAGGGCTGGTTCGGCCGCACCTCGCTCGACCAGCAGGTCGCGACCACGCCGGGCTTCCTCGACGAGTACACGCGCATCTGCGAGGCGGGCGCTCCGCTGATCCACTTCATCTGCCGCGCGCTCGACCTCGACTCCTGAGCCCTTGCTAGGCTTCGCGTCGCTCCCGGGCGATTAGCTCAGCTGGGAGAGCGCCGCCTCGACAAGGCGGAGGTCACTGGTTCGAGCCCAGTATCGCCCACCTCTCGGAAGCCCCGCCTTTGCGGGGCTTCTGTCGGTTTCTGGGGCCGGCGCCAGCCTCCTCGCCCTCGCACCCCCTCGATCGGCTAGTCGACCTGGCTGACCGGTTCGGATACGTTCGCCAGAGCACGGTTCCTCGCTTCCCAAAGGGGTGGCTGATGGGTGGCTGTACTCAGTGCGGGGCCGCACTCGGCCCTGACGATCTGTTCTGTGCCGTCTGCGGGGCTCGGTCCGAGCCGGCGGTCGTCGTCTCGCGGCTCGCGGACGTCGAGCTGCTCGGCACGGCGGCGCCGAACCAGCACTACCTCGGGCATCGCCTCGTCTACAGCGAAGCGGAGATCCTGGACCCGGTGAGCCCGAAGTTCATACGGGCGATCTGGTTCCACTTCGGGGTCATGTTCCTCGTGGGCTTCCTCGTGGCGATCCCGCTGGCGATCCTGGTCATCATCGCCGGGAAGCTCGGGATCCTCCTCATGGTCTGCTGGTTCCTGGTGGTCGCCGGCGTGATCCTGTTCGCGCCGATCTCGGCCTCGATCTCGGAGTGGAAGTTCATGATCGACGGCAAGGCGGCGTCCGGCCCGGCCGCCTTCGCCCACGTCGCCAACGTGCTCAGCGCGCGCCGCACGCCCGCGGCGAAGGTCGGCGTCCAGCGCCTGCGGCTGGGCGGGAGCGCGACGCGCGACTACTTCTACGTCCACGACGGCGTCTTCCGCGCCTACGTGTCCTGCGTGCCCTACGGCAACGACCTCTACGTCGGCTGGACGTTCTGGTGGCGGCTGTCGCTGTTCCGCTGGGTGCTGGTGGCGCTCCGGCGGATCATCCAGACGGTCGCACTGCGCGGCAACGAGGTCTACGCCCTGCATCGATACGACTACGCCAAGGCGCTGCGCGAGACGGTCCACAGCGCGACGCGGGAGGGGCTCGACGTCGCGACCCAGTCGGTGACGTTCTCCGCCGCCGCCGGGACGATCGGGTCGAACATCTCGATCGACGAGGTCCTGATCCCCGACCAGGCGCTGTGAGCGTGTGACGACGTTCGCCAGACGCATGCCCCCGCCGTCGCTCGGCGACGGCGCCGCGCGGCCGGACGTCGAGAACGCGTTCTTCGGCATCAGGATCGAGGCGGCCGTCAACCTGCTCGAGGCGCGCGAGTACCACCAGCTCGACCGGACCGAGCGGCTGCACAAGGCGCTCGAGGAGCAGCGGGGCTTCCTCAACGCGCAGCTCGATCCGCGACTCGGCGTGATCGACCTGCGGATGCGCGTCGACCCGTCGGCGCGGACGCCGATCTCGATGGCGCTGCTCGGCCGCGTGTGGGCGAATGAGCGCGGCCGCGCGGAGGCGCTGGCGGACGAGCGGCAGCGGTTGCTGGCGGCCTCGCTGCCACGGCACGTGAGCTGCGCGCCGATCGTCGATCCGGGCGAGCTCGCGGGCTGGCTGTCGCCGTTTGCGCACGTCGGTGAGGTGGCGACGATCACGCGCCGCGAGGTGATCGCGGCGCCGCAGCGGCCGGACGCCGGCGTCGGCTACTACTTCGCGGTCGTCCCGTTCAACTGGACGGACACGGACTGGACGATGCTCTACCAGGGCTTCGCGGCGTCGCCCGTGCCGGTCTGCCTGTCGGTCGCGCTGCTGCCGATCACGCTCCCTCCCAGCTACGGGCAGCTGCTGCAGCGGATGTCGACGACGTACGCGCGGCTGGCCCGCGAGGACCGCGTCCACGGGGGCGTCTACTACGGCGAGCGGCTGATCCCCCCGGACGCGTTCGCGGTCGACGCCGAGCCGATCTTCGCCGACTATGCCCGCCGCTACAACGGGTCGGGGTTCGTCATCCGCGTCCTGGCGGCCGCCGAGTCAGGCTTCCCGCCGGGGCTGCTCGAGGCGATCGCGTCCTCGATCTCGCCTGGCGACAGCCTCACCACGCACCTGAACAACTCCCGTGCGGCGTCCGCGTACGAGATCCGGCGCGCGATCGACGAGGCGGGGCGGCGGCGGGCGATCGCAGACCTCGAGGAGCTCGACGTGCAGCTGCTGCCGGGCGCGGCGGAGATCTGGAAGCGGGCCGACCCGCCGGCGCGGCCGCTGGCGACGCTGGCGTCGCTGGGCGATGCGCGCGACGCGGCGTGCGCCTTCCGCCTCCCGATCGCGATCGACGGGACGGTGCCCGGGTTCGTCGTGGGCAAGGGCGCGTTCGGGCACGAGCAGTCGGCGGAGGCGTCGGGGCCGAGCATCCGCATCGGGCAGTTGAGCCAGAGCGGGGCGGAGCTGCGGGTCTCGCTCGACAGCCTCTCGAAGCACACGCTGGTGGCGGGGATGACGGGCAGCGGCAAGACCACGACGGTGCTGCAGATCCTGCGCCAGCTGTGGCTCGACCACCGCACGCCGTTCCTCGTGATCGAGCCGGTGAACTCGGACGCCGACGACTACCGCCGGCTGCTGAGCGAGCCGGGCTTCGAGGACCTCGTCGTCATCACGGTGGGCGACGAGAGCGGCTTGCCGCTGCGCTTCAACCCGTTCGAGGTGCCGGCGGGGGTGCAGGTCGGCGAGCACGCCGCGAACCTGCTCGCGTGCTTCAAGGCGGCGTTCGGCCTGTGGGAGCCGCTGCCGTCGATCTACCAGGACGCGCTGAACCTGACGTACCTGAACGCGGGGATCCTGATGTCCGAGCGCGGCGGGCCGGAGATCGACCCGTGGCCTTCGGTCGTCGAGTTCCTCGCGGCGATGCGCGCGGTGACGTCGAAACTGGAGTACGCGGGCGAGGTCAAGCACAACATCGAGGCGGCCTCGGTGCGCAGGGCCGAGCAACTGACGACGGGTCCCTCCGCGTCGGCGCTCGTCACCAACCTGGCCAACGACATCGGCGCGCTGCTGGCTCGCCCGACCGTGCTGGAGCTCAAGTCGCTGGGCGCGGGCGACGAGCAGGCGCTGATGATGGGGCTGCTGCTCAACGCGATCACCGAGCACTACCAGTCGGCCCGCGGCGCCTCTTCCGGGCTCGCGCACGTGACCGTGATCGAGGAGGCGCACCGGCTGCTCGAGCGGCCCGCCGGCGGCGCCGCGCAGGGAGACGCACAGGCGAAGGAGAAGGCGGCCGCCGCGTTCGCCAACACGCTGGCCGAGAACCGCAAGTACGGCGAGGGGCTGCTGATCGCCGAGCAACTGCCGACGAAGCTCGTCGCCGACGCGATCAAGAACACGAACCTGAAGATCATGCACCGGCTGACGGCGGCCGACGAGCGCACCTATCTCGGCGAGACGATGGGGCTCGACGAGGCGCAGCTGCGCTTCGCGACGAAGATCACGGTCGGCGAGGGACTCGTGTACAGCGACGAGCTGCCCGAGGCGTTGCACGTGACCGTCTCGCCCGGCGCTTCCGGGCCGCTTCCGTCCCTGTCGCCGGTCGCGTCGCCGCCCTTCCGGGCGTGCTCGGCGTGCCGCGCCCAATGCCGGTATCGCGGCGCCGCGCTCTCGCTCGTGCGCGATCCGGAGCTCGTGGAGGGACTGCAGCACGAGATGCGCACGATCCAGCGACCGGATGTGGAGGTGGGGGAGCGCAACGCCGCCTGGACCCGGCTGCTGGCCCGGCTGCGCGGTCGCGTGAGCTCGTTCCGCGCGCTGCCGTCGGCCGAGCCGGAGCTGAGCGACGCCGCGTTCTGCCTGTTGCTGCACTCGCTCGCCATCCGCCGGATGAACTTCGCACCGACCTGGGCGACCGCGACCGCGCAGCGCCTCGCCGCGACCGCGATGGAGGGGACATGAGCGACATGGGTGGTGGGATGGACGGCGGCGGCGAGACGGGCACCGTCGAGATCCCGGAGGCCGCGAACGACAACATCCCCGCCGGAGGCGACGCACCGGTGGCCGACGACATCGCCGAGACCGGCGAAGCGACATCTCTACCCGAGGCCGCGAACGACAACGTCCCGCAGGCGGCGAACGACGACACCGTCGACGACGAGGACGCGGACGACAGCTCGGCCGAGCATGGCGAGGATGACGGCGAGGACTCGTACGAGCCCGCCGGCGCGGTCGGACCCGCCGATGCCGACGGCGACGACGACCGTGAGCCGGCGAACGACGACGAGGACGACATCTCCAAGCTCGCCTCCTTGGCCCAAGCCTCGAGGGACAACAAGTACCAGATCGACGACTGGGAGGCCGAGGTGCTGCCGGCGGGAACGATCGTCTACGTCGGTGAGCCGGGACCGGGCGACTTCTACGTGTCCCAGGAGACCGCGCAGGGGTACGAGGGCGACGCCGCCGCGTACAACCGCGACGTCCAGGTCGCCCCGTATCGCGGGAAAGGCGAGAGCGAGCCGACGTACCGTGAGCACCTTCGCGCATACCGGCTCACGGAGGACACCGTCGTCGCGAAGGGGACGGCGGAGGCGAGCACCCAGTGGGGGCGGGGAGGCGGCGCGCAGTACTTCGCGCCGAACCTGCGTGCGAACGCCGAGCGGGTGCCGGAGGCCGACATCACCATGTCCAACCGCTCCGCGGTCCAGCTCGTCGTGGACAACGACACATGAGCGCGCACTTCTGCACCCGCTGCGGCCGCGGCCTCAACGACGGTGACGCGTTCTGCCGAGGCTGCGGAACCACCCTTGCGGCGACGGCGACGATCCCGCCGGCACCCGCGACGGCGACGGCGACGCTCAAGCCTCCGCCACCCCCGCCTCCGCCGCCCCTCGTCGCCGCCGCGCCTGTGGGCCGGCGCTACTGCACGCGCTGCGGCCGCGATCTCCCCGACGGCGATTCCTTCTGCCGCGGCTGCGGGACGACCTTGAGCGGCGCGCCCGCGCCGAACCCGCCCGCGCTCGCGCCGGACGGCCTGCGCTTCCCGGAGCTCGAGACGGCCGAGCCCGATCCCGAGCCGCTCGCGCCGGCTGCCAACGGGCACGGCGCGAAGTCACGGCTTGCGCCGCTCGCTCCGGTGCTCGAGGATCGCCGCCTCGCTGCCGCGATCGGCGGCGGCGCGCTGGTCGTCGTGATCCTTGTCGTGCTGGTCGCGACCGGCGCGTTCGGAGGCGGCTCCTCGCAGCCGCACGGCGCGGCCGTGACCGCGAAGGTGCCGAACGCGAACGCGGCGTCGGACACCGGCTCGGCGCCCGACTCGCCGGCGAGCGGCGGCGCCGGCTCGGCCGCGGCGACGCCCGAAGCGACGCCGACCGCTTCGCCGGAGGCCACCGCGACCGCGACGGCGACGGCGACGGCGACGGCGACGGCCACGCCGGCGCCGACGGTCGACGCCGCGGCCGCCAAGCGCGACGTCGTCGCGGTGCTCAATCGCTACGCCTCCGCATACAGCGCGCACGATGTCTCGGCCCTCTCGGCGATCTTCAGCTCGAAGGTCAAGCGGCGCGGACTCGCCTCGGGCGGGTGTGCGGTCTCGACCGGTCGCGGCGCCGTCCTCTCGGCCTACCGCAGTCAGTTCAGCGGCGGCACGGGTTCGTACGCGTTCGTCGGGCTGACCCCCGCGAAGGTCAACGTCAACGGCCGCACCGCGACGGTCAACGCCACGTATTCGCTCGGCGGCGCCTCGGGAAGCGTGGCCTTCACGCTCGCCGAGGCGCCGAGCGGGTGGGTGATCACGAAGATCTATGCCACGTGCGGCTGACCCGCGCCGGCGCCCTGCTGGCGGCGCTGCTCCTCACCGCCTGCGGTGATCACGCGAACGCGACGGCGCCGCCCGTCCCGGCGGCGCCGAGAACGACGGCTACGCCCGACGCGACGGCGACCGCCGCGTCTCCAACGGCGGCTGCGCCGGGCACGCCGGCTCACGCCGTCCGGCACTGGCTGGACCGCGATCAGCTTCGCGTGGCGGTCGCCGATATCGCACGGCGCACCGGAGCGGAGGTCGGGGTGGCGGTGCGGCCGCTGGACGGCGGCGGCGCGTTCACCGCCGGGCCGCTGCAGGAAGGCGCCGCGTGGAGCACGATGAAGGTTCCGGTGGTCCTCGCGCGGCTCAGGCTCGCCGCCGCGGCGGGAGATCCGGCGTCCGCGTATGACGGTCTCGCGGTTCGCGCCATCACGGCGTCCGACAACGCCTCGGCCGAGACGCTGTTCCGGCAGATCGAGGCCGCGAAGGGCGGCCTCGCGCAGGCGAGCGCGTACGTGCAGGAGCTACTGCGCGAGAGCGGGGACCGCAGGACAACCGTCAACACGACCGTCCCCGCGGGCGGGTACTCCACGTTCGGCCAGACGGTCTGGTCGCTCGCGCAGGGCACGCGCTTCTACCGCGCGCTGGCGAACGGCTGCCTCGCGCCGCGCTCCGCCGCCCGCCGCGTGACCGACCTCATGGGCGAGGTCGAGCCGAGCCAGCGGTGGGGGCTCGGGAGGGCGCGGTTCGCCGCCGCGACGCGCGTCCTGTCCAAGGGCGGCTGGGGCCCGAACCGCGCCGGCCGCTACCTCGTGCGGCAGTTCGGGATCGTCCGCGGCCCCGGCCTGCGCGGCGCCGTCGTCGGACTGATCGCCACCCCCGCGAGCGGCAGCTTCGCCGCGGGCGTCGACGCCCTCGACGCGCTCGGCGCCGCGGTCGCAGGCGCGCTGCACGTCAGCCGAAGCCCCACGGCCGCGCGATGCGAAAGCGCGACAGTCCCCCTCTAGCGGGGCGGGGGCTACATTCAGGCGGGGTGGCGGAGGTGCTTGGCACAGGCGTGCGCATCCGGCTCGCCGGCGACCGCGAGGTCCTGGCGGTCAGAAAGTGGAACAACGGCTTCGAGGCGACGCTCGAGCCGCCGCGCAGCTACCGGTTCGACGGGATCGGTGGTCCGCCTGACGGCGTGTTCGTCGTCAGCCGGACGTTCGTGGAGTTCGACGCGGAGGGGACCGTCGAGCGGTGGGTCAGCTACGAGGACCACGGGACCCGCGTCCCGGTGTCGTCGAGCGCAACCAGCGCTCTGCTCGGGATCGCGGAGGAGACGTGGGCTGAAGGGATCGCGGATCTCCACGGCGACCTCAAGATGGGCGGATTCGACGTCTCCCGCTGGCAACTCGTGAGCGCGCCCAGGCGAATCGAGCTCGACGAGGATCTCCGCGCGCGTCTGCTCTTGCGGTAGGCAAGTTCGAGCCAGCCGTGGTCTCGTCACGGGCTGGCGGAGTCGAGGCGTTCGCGTGGGATGTCCCACACCACCCGCTGTTCGCGCGGCCCGCGAATCAGCGCCGTGACCTGCTGGTCGATCGCGGCGCTGGCGGACACCAGCCAGAACAGGATCGGGTAGAGCGGGCCGAGCACCATCGCGCGCAGGTCCCAGTGGTCGTACGGATAGCTCAACACCACGGCGACGATCAGCTGGATGGTCGCGACGGTCGAGATCGCGATGCCCCACGCGAGCCCGACCCCGAAGCCCCCGAGATGATTGCCCAACAGCACGTTCAGCACGGTGAGCACGAGCGAGCACAGCAGGCAGACCACCCAGATCATCGATGAGAGCGACTCCAGGCCCAGCAGCCACATGCGGTGATTGCGCCAGCGGCAGACTTCGCGCACGTGAACGTGCAGGACCTCGCCCTGCCCGCGCGCCCAGCGCGTGCGCTGCGCCCACAGCGCGGACAGGCTCGACGGGACCTGCATGCCGACGAGGGCGCGTGGCTCGTACGCCGTCTGCCAGCCGGCCATCAGCAGCCGCCAGGTGAGTTCGATGTCCTCGGTCGCCATCCGCCCGTCGTAGCCGCCGGCGGCCACCACCCGATCGCGGCGGAACAGTCCGAGCACCCCGGCGACGATGCCGACACGTCCGGTGAGCGACTGGGTGCGCCGCACCAGCCCGATGATCGCGGCGGCTTCGAGCACCTGCATCGCGCAGAGCACGCCATCGCGGTTGGTGACGTGCGGCCCGCCCACCACGGCCGCCAGCATGGGCGAGGACTCCATCCGCGCCACGAGAAACCGGATGGCGTGCGGGTGCATGTGCGTGTCGGCGTCGGTGACCATCACCAGCTCATGCCGGGCGCGCGCGAATCCGATGTTGAGCTGCTCGGCCTTGCCGCGGTTGACGGGGTCACGCAGCACGCGCATGCGTCTGTCGCCGCTTGCCGCCTCGATCGCCGCCGCCTCGGTGGCGTCGGTGGAGCCGTCGTCGAGGACGAGCACCTCCAGCACTGGGTAGTCGGAGCTCAATGCCGCGCGCACGCTGGTGGCGATGACCGCCTCCTCGTTGTACGCGGGAATCAGGACGCTGACACCGGGCCATTCGCCCTCGGGCTCCAGCACCGGATCGCCCGGGCGCTCCTCCCACATGCGGAACATGAGGCCGCCCGCGACCCACAGCGCCGCTGTGATCACGGGGTAGAGCGCGACGATCGCCAGCAGCACGTCAAGCGCGGTCTGCATACCGGCGCTCCTCGCGGTTGCGCCCGATTCGGAGCAGACTCAGGACGACCGCCGCGAAGACGAACGATGCGGCGGCGATCAGCAGCCCGAGCTCGATCGCGTCCGTGCGGTCCAGCACCCAGGAGACGAGTATCAGCCCGATCACCCACAGGATCGGTCCGAGCACGAACGCCGCGATCAGCTTCGGCCGCGACGCAGGGCGCAGCGGCCGAAACGGCTCCTCGAACCCGTGGGCATCGTCAGGCCGGTGCAATCTCGCTGCGATGATGCCCGAGGCGGGTCGCGCAAGCAACCGTCAGCGGCGGCTCTGGCCGCCCGGACCGCTGCCGGACCATCCGGCGAGCCGGGCGGCGAAGCCGGCGATCCCGGCTGAGCCCCAGTGCCACGAGGGCTCGGCGCGCAGCCGTGGCCGGCTCCCGGTCCGGTCGGCGTACCAGAACGCTCCCTGGCCGTCCCGGACGGCGGCGGCACGGAGACCCGCCAGCGCCGACCGGGCGGCCGCCCGGTTCGCTGCCGGGTCGAGGCCCGCGCGGGCGAGGTCGTCCAGCACCCAGCCGATTCCGGCCGTGCCGCTGTCGAGCCCGACGTGGACCGGGGCGGTGGGGTCGCCGGGCAACTCGGCCCACGCCGATCCCGCGATCGCCACGGACCGGAGCCACACGGCCGCCCGGCGGGCGGCCTCGCGGTACTCGCGATCCCCGGTCGCCTCGTACGCCCGCAGGTCGACCCACGCGATGCCGGCAGTCCCCAACTCGAATCCCGCCGGCATCGCCGCGCTGCCGCGACTGACCGGCCAGTACAGCCCGCCCGAGCCGTCGTGGACCGCCTGGTCGTCGACCCAGCGCAGCAGCCCGCGCGCGGTCGCGAGATCGGCCGGGTCTCGATCGCGCGCGTAGCGCTCGAAGAACATGTAGGCCGCTCCGGCCGAGCCGGACAGGAATCCGGTCTCCTGCGTCGGGTCCTCGGAGCCGCGCGGCAGCGGTTTGACGCCATCGGCGGTGAGCTCCCGCAGCGACGCGGCTCCGGCACGTGCGTAGGCGCGGAAGGTCCGGTCCCCGGTGCGATCGGCGAACGCGTCGAGTGCGAGGACGACGCCCGCCTGGCCCATGCCGACGCCGTTGTAGCCGACGCGCCAGGACGGATCGTCCGTCCATCGCCACGAGCACGAGGTCTCCGGGCACGACGCGCCTTGGGCCTGCGCGACCAGCCAGCGCATGCCCGCCAGCGCCCCGTCCCGGAAGCGCCGCTCGCGTGTCGCGCTGAATAGCCGCCACAGGTAGTCGCTGATCCCGGCCGCCCCGTCGTCGAAGCTGGTGAAGTGCGTCGCCGACCGCTCCCCGCCCGGATCCGCCCAGTCGGGCCAGCGCAAGCCGCCGCCCGCCGGTTCGGCGACGCCCAGCAGGAAGTCGCCCGCGGCCACGGCGGCGCGCCGGTAGCGAGCGTCGTGGGTGACCGCGTAGGCGGCCAGCAGGCCTTCGCCGACCGACGCCGCGCCGACGTCGCGATCGGTCTGAAAGTGAGGAGCCTGGATCGAGGAACGCCACGCCCAGCCTCCCCGCGGCATGTCCCGATGACGCGCCACCAGCGAGTCCGCGGCCATGCGCGCCACCGTCACCGCGAGCGGATCAGACACGCGCGACGCGGCCGACGCGTCCGCGGCGAACGCGAACGAGAACAGGAGCATGGAGGAGATGAGGCACGAGGCAAGGCGCATACGAGGACCCGACTGGGACCGTCAGCGACGGTTACAGTCAAGCTCCCTATGAAATCGGCCGAGGTGCTCGCCGCCTTGACGTGCGGGTTGTGCCTTGGGTTGGCGGCCTGCGGGCACTCGCCGGGTCGGGCCCCCGAGCCGGCCGCCCGGACGCCGCTGCCCGCCCCCGAAGTCGCACTCACCTCGGGCGAGAAGCAGGTATGGCAGAAGCTCCCGCCGGATCGGTCGGCCATCCCCGTCCTGCTGTACCACGGCATCGGACCCGAGAGCGACTTCGCCAACGCCGCGGACGCCTCCTACGGCATCGGCACCGAGGACTTCGCCACGCAGATGACCATGATCCAGCATGCCGGCTACGAGACGGTCGACCTCCAGACGCTGATCGACTTCGTACGGAACAAGCCGGTCGATCTCCCACCGCGACCGCTGCTGCTGACCTTCGACGACGCGCGCGCGGACTCCTGGACCCGCGCGGACGGCATCCTGCGCAAGCTGCATTTCAACGCCGTCATGTTCGTCGACGTCGGACGCGTCGACGACGGCGACCCCGAGTACCTCACGTGGCACGAGCTCGCGACGATGCAGGACAGCGGGCGCTGGCAGCTGCAACTGCACTCGGGCCGGGGCCACACGCAGATCCACTACGGCCCCGGACCCGACGACTACGGACCGTTCTACGCCTACGAAGAGCCGGGCGAGGGCTTCGACGGGTGGCGCGACCGCGTCCACTCCGACATCGCCTGGGGCCAGACGACGCTCGCCGATCACATCTCCGCCTACCAGCCGCTCGCCTTCAGTCCCCCGTACGGCAGCTACGGCCAGGACGGCACCAACGACTCCAGGATCCCGGACGACCTCCTCGGCTGGCTCACCCAGCGCTACGACGCCGTCTTCACCCAGGACGTGAACGCGCGAGCGCACGCCGGGAGCGAACAGCCGCTAGGCCGAATCCAGGTCACCCGCGCCACCACCGGAGGCGACCTGTACGAGCTGCTGCTCTCCGGCCAGAGCTGACATGCCGATCGCGTCGGGTCAGGACTGCAGGAAGGCCAGCAGGTCCGCGTTGATCGTCTCGGCCTCCGTGGTCGGCATCCCGTGCGGGAAGCCCTTGTAGGTCTTCAGCGTCCCGTTCTGCACGAGCTCCGCGGACAGCGGGCCGGAGTCCGCGTAGGGGACGATCTGGTCGTCGTCGCCGTGCATCACGAGGACGGGCCGGTTGAAGCCGTAGAACGGGCCTGCTCTTCGGCAGGCCGCCGGGGTTGGCGTCGGTCTGGACCATCGGCGGCGGGACCGCGCTGATCAGGACCGCCTTCGCGACGCGGCTCTCGCCGTGGCGGGCGATGTAGTGCACGACCTCGCCGCCGCCGGTCGAGTGCCCGACGTGGACGGCGTCGCGGAGATCGAGATGCTCCGTCAGCGCGGCCAGGTCGTCGGCGTAGTCGTCCATGTCGTGACCCTCGCTCGTCTGCGTGGAGCGCCCGTGCCCGCGACGGTCATGCGCGATCACGCGGTAGCCGTTCTGCAGGAAGAACAGCATCTGCGTGTCCCAATCGTCGGCCGAGAGCGGCCAGCCGTGGCTGAAGACGATCGGCTGCCCTGAGCCCCAGTCCTTGAAGAAGATCTCGGTGCCGTCGGTCGTGGTGATCGTTCCCGTGACCAGCACCCTACGACGCCGCCGGAAGGTAGGCCCACAGGTCCGGCCGGGGCGCGGGAATCGCGGCCCGGCCGTCCATGGAGGCCGGGGCGAAGATGTGCCGCACTGTAGGGAAGCTACAAGAATGCTCTCGAAACTGCAGGCCAGTGACCGGAGAATCGAGCGGTGTTATCTCGTAGCCTCAACGAGGATGACCCGACTCGAGCGTAATGTGAACATCACCGCCGTCCTGCTGCCGTTCCTCGTGGTGGCCGCCGCTGTTCCTCTTCTCTGGGGGAGTCTGATCGGCCCATCCGACGTGATCGTGTTCGCGATCATGTATGTCCTGTGCGGGCTCGGCGTGACCGTCGGCTTCCACCGCATGCTGACGCACCGCGCCTTCGCGACGCACCCGGCGACGCGCTACGTGTTCGCGATCCTCGGGTCGCTGGCGATCCAGGGGCCCGTGATCGAGTGGGTCGCCGACCACCGCAAGCACCACGCGCACACCGACAAGGAGGGCGATCCGCATTCGCCCCACGTCGGGCACGGCGAAGGCCTGCGCGGCTCGCTCAAGGGCCTCTACCACGCCCATATGGGCTGGCTGTGGCAGACCAACGGCCAGGCGCGCGCCTACAAGTACGCCCGCGAGCTCGTCGAGGACCCGGGCATGAAGCGCATCAACAAGGCGTTCCCGCAGCTGATCCTCGTCAGCCTCGCGCTGCCGGCGCTGCTCGGCTTCGTGCTCAGCGGCGGCTCGCCGCGCGGCGCGCTCACCGGCCTGCTGTGGGGCGGCTTCGCGCGGATCTTCTTCCAGCACCACATCACGTGGTCGGTCAACTCGGTCTGCCACTTCTTCGGCCGCCGGCGCTTCGCCGTCGACGACGAGTCCACGAACGTGTTCTGGCTCGCGCTGCCGTCCTTCGGCGAGTCCTGGCACCACAACCACCACGCGTTCCCGCGCTCGGCCGCGCACGGCCTGCGCTGGTACGAGGTCGACCTGTCCGCGCTGACGATCCGGCTGATGCGCCGTGTCGGGCTGGCCTGGGACCTGGTCCTGATCACGCCCGCCCGACAGGAGCAGAAGCTCGCGCCGCCGACCGCGGTCTAACCCGCCAGCGGGCGCCCGGTCTCGAGCAGCGACTTGAGGTCGGAGAGGACGAACGCCCAGCCACCGCCGGCGCCGGTGTGCTCGAGCCCGCCGGAGACCATCGTGGCCCCGCCGGGCGCGCCCTCGAGGTCATGCGTCACCGTGAGCTTGCTGACGCCGTTCTCGCCCTCGGCGATCTCGTAGGTCAGCTGCGATCGAACCCACCTCGCGGCGCGTCCGTATCACCGGACGGGCCGGTTGAAGAGTCACGAGGGGGATGAGTCTTGAAGCTGAAGACGCGCGGTCTGGTCATCGTCGCGGCGGCCGCCGCCGCGGCCATCCCGGCGCTCGCCTACGGGCAGCAGGCGCCGCCGTCCACCGCGACCGTGACCGCAGTCGACACGAGCGACACCGTCCACGTCTGGAACGCGAACGACGTCACGATCGCGGTCGGCGGGACGGTGACGTTCCGCTACCCGACGGGCAACAACTTCCACAACGTCGCGTTCGACGCCGACTCGCCGAAGCCCGCCGCGTGCACGCAGACCGGGGGCTTCAACACCGGCCCGGTGCCGCCGCTGCCCGCGAGCCCGGTGCCGAGCGGCTGGTCGGGCAACTGCCGCTTCGACGCGGCCGGCACGTACACATTCGCCTGCCAGACCCATCCGGACATGAAGGGCACGATCCACGTGGTCGATCCCGCGGCGGCGACCCCGACGCCGAGCGCGACCGCGACGCCCGGCGCGACCGCGACGCCGGGGCCGGGCGGGACCCCGGACCCGGGCGGCGGGAGCGGCGGCAGCGCGCCGCAGGCGAAGATCAAGCTCACGCTCGCCAGGACGCAGACCGGCACGCGCGTGCGCGGCAGCGTCGATGTCGCGCGCGCGGGCACGAAGCTGGAGGTCGCCGTGTGGGCGGCCAAGGGCGTGCTCTCCGGTGGTAAGAGCACGAAGCCGGTGCGGATCGGCCGCGTCACGCGGTCATCGGCGCCGGCGGGCAAGGTCACCTTCGCGGTCGCCACCGACGCGAGGGCCAAGAGCGCGCTGCGCCGTCACCGCCGCCTCTCGGTGACCGTGAGTGTCGCGCTCATTCCGCCGGGCGGCCACAAGCTCACCCGCAGCGTCAAGAGCACGCTGCGGATGCGCTAGCCCGGCGCGCCATCTCGGGCGGCCCCAAGTGCACCCGCGGGGCCGCCCGGGACCGGCGCGGCTAGCCTGATCTGCGTGCGCCGTCTCGCCCTGCTCGCCCTTCCGGTCGCCGTCGCGGCGTGCGGGAGCACGGCCCGGCCGGCGGCCGGGCCGCGCGTGACGCTCAAGCTCAGCGCGCCTGTCGACGCCGGCACCGTGCGGTCGGACAGCGTCCGCGTCCAGGGCACGGTGTCGCCCGCGGGAGCGAGCGTGCGGGTCAACGGGGAGGACGCGCGCGTCGACGGCGGCACGTTCACCGCAGAGGTCCGGCTCGACGGGGGCGCGAACCTGATCGACGTCACCGCCTCCGCGCCCGGCCGGCGCGCCGACGCCGACGCCGTGCGCGTCACGCGCGACATGCGGATCGAGATCCCGAAGCTCGTCGGGCTGCCGTCCACCGACGCGGAGGACCAGCTGGCCACGCTCGGCCTCGACGCGCGCGAGGACAAGCAGGGCAGCTTCCTCGACCGGCTGTTCGGCGGCGAGCTGCAGGTGTGCGAGCTGAGCCCGCCCGCGGGGACGCTCGTCGACAAGGGCACGACCGTGACCCTCGCCGTCGCGCCCTCCTGCTAGCTGGGCAGCGTCTTGATCAGCGCGATCCGCGGGCGCCCGCGGTCGCGGATCACGATCAGCGTCATCGCCCCGGTGGACGGCGAGGCGCCCTGGTAGGTCGCCGTGAAGCGCGCGGTGGCGCGGCCCGTCGGCCCGCCGTCGGTCTTGAGGCCGGAGAGCTTGAAGCCGGTCGTCGCGTTGCCGTCGAACTGACGCTGGTACTCGGCCACGACGTCGGTGCGGCCGCGCTGGCGGTCGCGCGGGGTGACGCGCTGGACGTCGGAGGTCAGCAGCCGCGTGAGGCGGCCCCCGTCCTCCTTCGCGTACGCGTCGGCGAACGAGTTGGCCAGCCGCGCCACCTCGGTGGCCGACACCGGCCCGCCGGGCGGCTCCGGCGCGGCGTCGGGCGAGAGCGCGACGAACGCGAGCGCCGCCGACGCCAGCGCGACGGTCCCGACGACCCACGCCCACAGCCTGCGCGGGCGCGTGCGGTAGCGCTTGACCTGCGGCGCGTCGGGCGACGGCGACGGCGACGGCGGCGGCGCCGCCGGCCGGCGGCGCGTGCGCGGCGCCGCGGCGCCGCGGGCGACGGAGCGCTCGGCCTCGGTCACCGAGCGCCCCTCGGCGGCGGCCAGCGCCGCACGGCCGAGGTCGCCCGCCGACGGGTAGCGCTCGTCCGGCGCCTTCGCCAGCGCGCGGGCGAGCACGCGCTGCAGCGGCTTGGGCACGCCGAGCGCGCGGGGCGCCTCGTCGTGCAGGTGCGCGAGCATCGTCTGCGGCACGGTCTCGCGCGGGAACGGCGGCGCGCCGGTCAGCGCCGCGTACAGCACGCAGCCGAGCGCGTAGACGTCGGTGAACGCATCCTGCGGCTCGTTGCGGAACTGCTCCGGGGCCATGTAGTCGACGGTGCCGAGGAAGTGCCCGGCGGTCGTCAGGTGCTCGTCGGAGCCGACCAGGCGCGTGAGCCCGAAGTCGGCCAGGTAGGCATGCTCGCCGCTGAGCAGGACGTTGGCGGGCTTGACGTCGCGGTGGACGAGCCCGGCCGCGTGGGCGGCGTCGAGCGCGCCTGCGACCTGCTCGACGATGCGCGCCGCGCGCACCGGCTCCAGCCGCCC
Organism: uncultured Solirubrobacteraceae bacterium; assembly: GCA_963736505.1. Classification (GTDB taxonomy): domain Bacteria; phylum Actinomycetota; class Thermoleophilia; order Solirubrobacterales; family Solirubrobacteraceae; genus Solirubrobacter. The sequence continues at coordinate 2,237,141 of CAVTOZ010000003.1, read as the reverse complement.
GTCCTCGCGCAGCAGCCGGTGCAGGTCGGTGCCCGCGACCCAGCGCATCACGAGGTACAGGCGCCCGTCCTCCTCGCCCGCGCCGTAGACGGGGATCACGTTCGGGTGATCGATCGCGGCGGCCATCCGCGATTCGCGCTCGAAGCGCTCGCGGAAGCCCGCGTCGGCGGCGAACTCGGGCGCGATCAGCTTCAGCGCGACGGGCCGCGCGAGCGACAGTTGCGTGGCGCGATAGACGATGCCCATGCCGCCGCGTCCGGCGACCGACTCGATGCGGCACCCGGCGATATGAGCACCTTCGAGAACGTCGGGCACCCTCCGATTGTGACGCAGCCGCCTTACCACGGGCCATCCTGCGATCGGCCGCAACCGAGCCCGATCGTAGGCCCGGGTAACTTCTGGGGCATGGACGAGCAGACCCTGCGCGAAGCCGTGCGCGCCGACGCGGCGCGGATCCGCTCCGATCTCGAGCGCCTCGTGGCGCTTCCGTCGATCGCCTTCGCCGGCCATCCGCGCGAGCCGCTGGACGCCGCGGCCGCCCTCGTGACCGAGCTGCTGCGCGACGCGGGAGCGCCGTCGGTGCGCGCGGTCGACGTCCCGGGCGAGGCGCCGAGCGTGCTCGCCGAGTGGCCCGGCTCGCCGACCGTGCTGCTGTACGCGCACTACGACGTCCAGCCCGCGCCGCCCGAGGGCTGGGACACCGACCCGTTCGAGCCGGCGCTGCGCGACGGGCGCCTGTTCGGCCGCGGCGCGGCGGACGACAAGTCCGGCGTCGTCGCCCACCTGGCGGCGCTGCGCGCGTGGGGCGGGCGCCCGCCCGTCGGCGTGAAGCTGCTGATCGAGGGCTCCGAGGAGAACGGCCGCCAGAAGCTGCTCGAGGTCGTCGATTCCGACCCGGAGCTGATGCGCGCGGACGCGATGGTGATCTGCGACGGCGGCAACTGGAAGCTCGGCGAGCCGACGCTGTGCGAGTCCCTGCGCGGACACGGCAAGCTGACGCTGACGCTGCGGACGCTCGACGGCGCGCTGCACAGCGGCCAGTTCGGCGGCGCCGCGCCGGACGCGCTGCTCGCGCTCGTGCGGCTGCTCGCGACGCTGCACGACGACGAAGGCGCCGTCGCCGTCGAGGGGCTGCAGGAGCACACGTGGCCCGGCGCGGAGCTGCCGGAGGCCGACTTCCGCCGCCAGGCCGGCGTGCTCGACGGCGTCGCGCTGGTCGGGTCCGGCTCGGTCGCCGACCGCCTGTGGGCGCGGCACGCGATCAGCGTGCTCGGGCTCGACGCGCCGGACGTCGCCGACGCCGGCAACATCGTGATCCCGTCGGCGCGCGCGAAGGTCGCGGTGCGCGTCCCGCCGGGCGCGGACCCGGTGGCCTCGATGGACGCCGTCCGGCGCCACCTCGAGGCGCGCGTGCCGTGGGGCGCCGAGCTCGGGATCGAGGTCGAGCCGGCGAGCACGCCGATCGCGCTCGACGGCGAGTCGCGCGCCGCCGAGCGCGCGCTGGAGACCGCCTACGGCAAGCCGGTGGCGCGCATGGGCAGCGGCGGCTCCGTCCCGCTCGTGGCGAAGCTGCGCGAGACCTACCCGGACGCCGCGTTCGTGCTGTGGGGCGCGCAGGACTCCGACCACGCCCAGATCCACGCCGCGAACGAGTCGGTGGACCTCGGCGAGATCGCGAAGATCGCGCTCGCCGAGGCCCTCTTCCTGGCCGAGCTAGCGGGCTGAGACCGTCCGGCTGCTGCGCGGCGCGACGATGTCGTTGCCGCTGTAGGCGGCCTTGAACTTCAGGCCGCTGCGGCCGGACGTGATGCTCACGCGGTAGCTGCAGCTGCTGCGGACCTTGGCGCTGCGCTTGACGCCCTTGGCGGTGACCTTGACGGTCGTGCCCTTGCAGCCCTGGGCCTTGGAGACCCCGGCCGGGAGCGTGACCTTGCCGGTCGCCGTGTAGCGGCTGCCCTTGTGCGAGACCTTCAGGGAGACGCTCTTGGCGCTGAAGCGGGTCACCGTGACCACGCGGACGCTGCTGGCCGTCTGGCCCGCCGCGTCGGACGCGGTGGCCGTGAGCGTGTTGCGGCCCAGATCCGCGCCGCGCGCCTGGTAGGCGCACGTGTACGGCGCGACGGTGTCGGTGCAGACGACGCGGTCGTCGTCCATGAACACGACCTTGGCGACGGCCTTGTCGTCGGTCGCGGTCACCATCAGCGACGTCAGCTTGCTGCCGGCGAACTTCGCATTGGCCGCAGGAGCGGTCCACGCGATGGCCGGGGGCTTGTCCTCGTTCGCGTTGCCCATGTCGGTGGTCGACACGTTCTCGCAGGTGTCGGAGACCACGTCGAGCGTGTCGGCGAGCACGGTGTCGGTGCCGGCGCCGCAGGTCACGCGGTCGGCGAAGCCGTCACGCGCGTCGATCGTGTCGTTGCCGCCGAAGCCGTTGAGCGTGTCGTTGCCGGCGCCGCCGTTGATGCCGTCGTTGCCGGCGTCGCCGGAGAGGACGTTCGCGGAGGCGTTGCCCGTGATGGCCACGGCCGACGTGCCGAGCGCGCTCACGTCCTCGATGTCAGCGCCGATGTTGTCGTTCTCGCCGGCGATGCCGTCATTGGCCAGGCCGTCGAGCGAGACCGCGCCTCCCGCCGCGGCGAAATCGAGCAGCGCGCTGTCGACGCCCGTGCCGCCGCTCAGCGCGTCGGTGCCGAGACCGCCGAAGAGGGAGTCGTCGCCGGCACCGCCGCTGAGCGCGTCGGCGCCGTCGCCGCCGGTGAGGTTGTCGTTGCCGTTGCCGCCGGACAGCTGGCCCGGCATCTGGGGGGCGTTGGCGTTGTCCGGGAAGAGGTTGTCATCGCCGCCCGCGCCGCTCGCGACGTAGAGCGACACGCCGGCGCAGTCGAACACGGTCGGGCTGATGACCGTGCAGCCCGACGACGTGATCGCGTCGTCCGTGCTGAAGTCGCTGACCCGCACCGTGTCGACGGCGGGATCCGCCTGCGAGAACTCGACGAAGTCGTCGGAGTCGTTGCCCGCGTAGGTCAGCGTGCCGCCGGCGTTGGTCAGCGTCGCCGCATGTGCGGCGGCGGGGAGTGCCGCGGTGAGCGCGAGGGCGGCGACGAGCGTCGCGCCTCGGCGCAGGTACGAATTCAAGAGGGTGCCTTCCAGATCGAGGGCGAGCGCGCGAAAGCTCCGACGCGCCCGTGAAAGAACCCTCCCCAGTCAGCGGCCGTTCATAACATCCTCAACGGATGTTGCGGTCGAGCACGAGCCCCTCGCCGGGCGCGAGGCGCGCCTCGCCGCGGACGCGCTCTCCCTCGCGGCGCACGTCGGTGGCGACCTCGACGCGGCCGTCGAGCGCGACGGCGTGCTCGGCATCGCCGAGGTTGAGCGCGACGGTGAGCTCGCCGCGGCGGAACACGAGCGCGCCGTCGGCCGCGACGGTCTCGTACGGCGCCTCGGTGAACTCGCGCCGCATGCGCAGCAGCCGGCGGTGGAGCGAGAGCAGCGACGCCGGGTCGTCGCGCTGCGCCGCGACGCTGACCGCCTCGTCGCCGTACGGCAGCCACGGCTCGGCCGCGCTGAACGCGCGGTCGCCCCACTGCATCGGCGTGCGCGCCGGGTCGCGGCCGAGCCCGGGGACGCGCCGCTCCCACGGGTCCTGCACGCGGTCGGGCGGGATCGGCACGTCGGTCATCCCGATCTCGTCGCCGTAGTACAGCGTCGGCGTCCCGCGCAGCGTGAGCAGGAGCATCGCCGCCGCCGCGGGCTGGCCGGAGCGCGTCGCGATCCGCGGCCGGTCGTGGTTGCCGAGCACCCAGTTCGGCCACGCGCCCTCCGGCAGGGCGGCCTCGTAGCGCTCGATCAGCGACGCGATGGCGCTCGCGTCCCACGGCGTCGAGATCAGGTGGAAGTTCGCCGGCATGTCGAGCCCGGACGCGTAGTAGGCGACGAGCCGCTCCACCGGCAGGTACAGCTCGCCGACCAGCAGCCGGTCGCCGACGCGCTCCCGGAACGCGCGGATCAGGTCCTGCACCTCGGGCCGGTCGGTCGTGAACTCGGGGATCAGGGCGTGGTACGGATCGGCGCCGTCCCAGTCCGGGTCGACCGGGTTGTCGCGCCACTCGGCGTCCTTGACCGTCTGCCGCAGCGCGTCGATCCGGAACCCGTCCGCGCCGCGCTCGCACCAGAAGTCGAGCACGCCGAGCATCGCCTCGCGCACCGCCGGGTTGCGCCAGTCGAGGTCGGGCTGCTCGGGCAGGTACGCGTGGTAGTAGAAGCGCCCGTCCCGCGGCTCCCACGCGGAGCCGCCGAACACCGCGACCCAGTTGTTCGGCTCGTCGCGCCACAGGTAGTACTCCGGGTGCTCGCGGAACCAGGGGTGCTCGATCGAGGTGTGGTTCGGGACGTAGTCGAGGATCACGCGCAGCCCGAGCCGGTGCGCCTCGGCGGTCAGCGCGTCGAAGTCGGCGAGCGTGCCGAAGACCGGGTCGACGTCGCGGTGGTCGGCGACGTCGTAGCCGAAGTCGGCCATGGGGGAGACGTAGAACGGCGACAGCCACAGCGCGTCGACGCCGAGCCACGCGAGGTACGGCAGCCGCTCGCGCACGCCGGCGAGGTCGCCGGCGCCGTCACCGTTGGCGTCCTGGAAGGAGCGCGGGTAGACCTGGTAGATCGCCCCGCCGCGCCACCACGGGCTCACGTCTCGGCTTCGCTCAGCCACTTGGTCTGCGACGGCGGCTCCGCGGCGGCCAGCCGCGCGAGCAGCGTCTCGGGCTCCGCCTCGAAGATCAGCACCTCGCGCTGCTGCGAGCGCATGAAGCGCGCGTCGACCATGTCGTCGAGGAAGGACGCCAGCCCGTCGTAGTAGCCGTTGACGTCGAGCACGCCGAGCGGCTTGCGGTGGATGCCGAGCTGGCTCCACGTGTAGACCTCGATCAGCTCCTCGAGCGTCCCGATCCCGCCGGGCAGCGCGATGAACGCGTCGCCGAGCTCGGCCATCAGCGCCTTGCGCTCGTGCATCGAGCCGACCACGCGCAGGTCGCTCAGCCCCTTGTGGCCGATCTCGCGGTCCACCAACCCTCGCGGGATCACGCCGACGACCTCGCCGCCGGCCGCCAGCACGGTGTCGGCGAGCACGCCCATCAGCCCGATGTGGCCGCCGCCGTAGACGACCCGTACGCCGGAGCCCGCCAGCAGCGTCGCGAGCTCGCGAGTGGCCTCCGCAAACGCCGGATCGGCTCCCGGATTGGAGCCGCAGTAGACGGTCACCGAGCGCAGCTCGTTCACGCCTGCGACCCTAGCGAACCATGCAGCGCGCCAAGCTTGGATCCTTCGAGGTCAGCCGGATCTGCCTCGGGGCGATGTTCTTCGGCACCAAGACGCCCACCGACGAGTCCCACCGCCTGCTCGACCGCTTCCTCGACGCGGGCGGGAACTTCGTCGACACCGCCGACGTCTACGACCGCGGCGGCTCCGAGCGCACGCTGGCGCCCTGGCTGGCGCGCCACCGCGACGAGGTCGTGATCGCGACGAAGGTGCGCTGGCTGACGGGCCTCGCGCCTGACGCGATCCGCGCCGCGTGCGACGACAGCCTGCAGCGGCTCGGGATCGACACGATCGACCTCTACCAGGTCCACGGCCCCGATCCGGACGTGCCGCTGGAGGACACGCTGGAGGCGCTCGACGGGCTCGTCAAGGCCGGCAAGGTGCGCGCGCTGGGCGCCAGCAACCTGCCCGCCTGGCTGCTCTCGTGGGCCGTCGCGACGCAGGATCGCGAGGGCTGGGCGCCGTTCGTGAGCCTGCAGCCGCAGTACTCGCTCGTCGAGCGCTCGGCCGAGCTCGACCTGCTGCCGTTCTGCCGCGCCGCCGGCCTCGGCGTGATCCCGTGGGGCCCGCTCGGCGCCGGCTTCCTCACCGGCAAGTACGAGCGCGGCGCCGCGCCGCCCGCGGGCAGCCGCATGGCCGACGCCGCCGACGACCTCGAGGAGGCGACGCACCGGCGCGCGATCGAGCGCAACTTCCGCGTCGTCGACGAGGCGCGCGCGATCGCCGAGGCGCACGGCGCGACGATCCCGCAGGTCGCGATCGCCTGGCTGCTGGCCACCGAGGGCGTCACCGCGCCGATCGTCGGCGCGCGCACGTTCGAGCAGCTCGAGGACCTGCTGCCGGCCGCGGACCTGACGCTCACGCCCGAGGAGTACGACCGGCTCGCGGCTCCCGCCCCGCCGCCGGAGACCTACCCGCAGCGGATGCTGATCGAGCAGTCCGGCCTGCCGGACCGGATCAGCCTGCCGCTGCGCCGAGCGCGCTGAGCAGGCGCTCGAGGTCGGACTCGTCGTTCCACGCGCCGACCGAGGCGCGCAGGTACGGCGTGCCGGGGAGGTTGCGGATCGAGACGGCGTGCTCGTTCATGAGCCGCTCGCGCGTCGCCTCGGGATCGGCGTCCTCCCAGGCCACGAGCGTCGTCGCGGCGCGCGGGGCGACGGTCCGGCCCGACTCCTCCAGCGCGGCCGCGAAGCGCGCGGCGAGATCGGCGGCGCGGGCGAAGATCTCGTCGAAGCCGGTGCCCGTCAGCAGCAGCAGCGACGCGAGCGAGAGCGCGACGCCCTCGCGCGGGAGCGAGACGGCGTCGAGCTTGCGCGCCTCGGCGCTGAAGGTCGAGTCCAGCCCGCGCGAGGCGTCCTCGAACGCGCTGTAGCCGGGGCGGAGCGGCTGGACCCGCTCGAGGAACTCCGGCGCGACGTAGAGCATCCCCGTCCCGTCGGCGCCGCAGAGCCACTTCTGGCCTGAGCCGGCGTAGGCCGCGCAGCCGAGCGCGCGCACGTCGACGTCGATCGCGCCGACGCCCTGGGCGCCGTCGAGCAGCACCGGCACCGGCACCTCGGCCAGCGCCGCCGGCGCCAGCTCGCCGGTGAGCCAGTTCACGTGCGAGCAGGCCACGATCGACGTGGTCGCCGAGACGGCGTCGGCGACATCGGCGAACGGGACGGCCTTGACCGTAACGCCGCGCCGGCGCGCGACGAGCAGCGGCCCGAGCACGCCGGGGTGCTCGCTGTCGGACGTGACGATCTCGTCGCCCGGCCCGAGGTCCATCCCGCCCAGCACGCCGCCGACGCCCTCGCTGGTCGAGGTCGTGAGCGCGATCTCCTCCACCTCGCAGTTCAGCAGCGCCGCGTAGGCCGCGCGCAGGTCGTCCGCGAGCTCGCGCCTGCGCATGAAGTGCGCGTACACGCGCCCGTCGCCGGCCTCGGCGGCCAGCTCGGCCGCGGCGGCGTCCGCGGCGACGCGCGGGATCGGGCCGTCCGTGCCCGCGTTGAGGTAGGTCAGGCGCTCGAGGACGGGGAACTGGGAGCGGAAGGCGGCGGCGTCCATGGAACGCGCGACCTTAGCGGCCGCAGACCGGCCACGGTGACGCTCCCTCGCGTGCGTACAGCGCGGCGGCGCGCCGGTCCTGCTCGACCTCGCTCGCCTGCGCGGGGTTGCCGCGCCCGCCGACGCTCGCCCACGTCTCGAGCGTGAACTGGTATTTGCCGTAGAAGCCGTTGCCGGTGTCGGCGGCGGGGTTGCCGCCCGACTCGCAGGCGGCGATCGACTGCATCGCCGGCGACACCTTCGGCGCGTCCGGCGTGCGCAGCTCGCGCCGCAGCGCGCGCACGCGGCCGGCGAGCCTGGCGGTCGAGTCGTCGCGGATCGCGCGCCGGTAGGCGCGCGCGGAGAAGTCGCGGTGGTGGCGGTCGGCGACGCGCGCTCGGAGGTGGGCCGCGCGCGTGAGGAGCCGCTCGGAGACCTGCTCGCGCCGGTGCTCGTTCATCTGGGCGCGGACGCTGCGGTGGCCGGCGAGCGGAGCGCGGATGTCGGGCTGCGCATGAGCGGCGGCCGGGGCAGCCAGGACGGCGGCGCCCACGGCCACGATGGTCGGGGTTCGCATCGGATGGGACCTTCCAGGTCGCTTGCGTGTCATGGACGGCGGCGCCTGCCCGATCCCGAGTGCGGCGCCGTCAGGGCGCACGGATCAGCGGCGCGACCACACCGTCGCGGCGGCTGATCGTAGCAGCGCACCGACAGCAAATGTCGTCTTGACAGAAATACCTGTCGGTGAGACAGTGGTGCTGTGCACGACGTCACCGTCATCGACGACCCCGCCGCCGCCGAGGCGTCGCTGGATCCGATCCGCGCCCGCCTGCTCGCCGAGCTGGCCGCGCCCGGCTCCGCCAGCACGCTCGCCGCGCGCGTGGGGCTCACGCGCCAGAAGGCGAACTACCACCTGCGGGCGCTGGAGCGCCACGGCCTGGTGGAGCTCGTCGAGGAGCGCCGCAAGGGCAACTGCACCGAGCGCGTGCTGCAGGCGACGGCGGCGTCCTACGTGATCTCGCCGACCGCGCTGTCGGCGGTCGCGCCGGACCCGTCGCGCGAGCCCGACCAGCGCTCCGCGCGCTGGCTGCTCGCGGTCGCGGGGCGGCTCGTGCGCGAGGTCGGGGAGCTGATCACCGGAGCGAGCGCGGCCGGCAAGCCGCTCGCGACGCTCGGGATCGACAGCGAGGTGCGGTTCGCGTCCGCCTCCGACCGCGCCGCGTTCGCCGCCGAGCTGGCGGACGCCGTCAACGGCCTCGTCGCCAAGTACCACGACGAGGCGGCCCCCGGCGGTCGCCGGCACCGCTTCATCGTCGCGTTGCACCCCACCATCACGAAGCCCAAAGGAGACCAACCGTGAGCCGCGAATTCGAGATCGTCCGCGAGGTCGACCTGCCCGCCGCCCCCGACGACGTCTGGACCGCGATAACGGCTGAGACCGCGGCCTGGCAGTTCCCGGTCGGGCCCGCCCCGTCCGGCGAGGGAGGGCCGGTCACGACCTGGGACCCGCCGCACCGGCTCATGATCCGCATGGAGGCGCCCGACGGCAGCTTCAACGCGCTCGACTACGCGATCGAGGCGCGCGCGGGCGGCACGGCGCACCTGCGCTACGTCCACAGCGGGATCCTCGCCGACGAATGGGAGGACCAGTACGACGCGATCGGCGGCCATACCGACTTCTACCTGCACACGCTCGGGCAGTACCTGGAGCACTTCAACGGCCGCCCGGTCACCTACGTCGGCCAGCCGTCGTACGGCATCAACGGCCCCGAGACGGCCGGCGGGGCGGACGCGATGGACACGCTGCGCGCCGCCGTAGGCGCCTCCGGCGCCGGCGTCGGCGACGCGGTCAACGCGCCGCTCGGCGCCGCCGGCACGCTCGACGGCGTGATCGACTACTCGACGCCGGAGTTCCTCGGCGTCCGCACCGCCGACGGGCTGTACCGCTTCTTCGGGCGCAACCACTACGGCGGCGTCGTCGGCATGAGCGCGCACCTGTTCGTGGACGGCGTCGACGCCGCCGCGAGCGAGGCGGCGCTGAAGGCGTGGCTGGACGGGGTGTACACCTAGGGCGTGAGCGAGGATCGGCTGCGCGAGCTGCTGCGCCGGGCCCCGCGCGTGATGCAGGCGCTGCGCGCCGCGCGCGAGGTGGGCGCCCCGGACTGGCTGGTCTGTGCGGGGGCGATCCGCGACGCGGTGTGGGACGCCGCCCACGACCGTCCGCCCGCCATGCCGCGCGACGTCGACCTCGCGTACTTCGACGCCGCCGATCTGGAGCCCGGCCGCGACGAGGCGGTCGAGGCCGCGCTGCGCGAGCGCGCGCCGGAGCTGCCGTGGGAGGCCGCCAACCAGGCGGCCGTCCACCTCTGGTACCCGCGCCGCTTCGGCATCGCGGTCGCGCCGTTCGGCTCCTCCGCCGAGGCGGTGGCGACGTTCCCCGAGACGGCCACGTGCGTGGGCGTGCGGCTGCGCGACGACGACGAGCTGCTGGTCGTCGCGCCGTACCGGCTCGACGACCTGCTCGGTTGCGTCTGCCGCCACAACCCGGCCCGCGCGCCGGCGGAGCTCTACGAGCGGCGGGTCGCGGAGAAGCGCTGGCGGGAGCGCTGGCCGCTGCTGCGCTACGTCACGGCCGCGCCCTGAGCGACGTCGACCGGCATCGCGACGCCGAGCGCGGTCTCGATCGCCTCGGCCGCCTCCAGGCACGCCAGCTCCTGGAAGCGCTCGCCCATGATCTGCACGCCGCACGGCAGCCCCGCCGCGAGCCCGGCGGGGACGGCCGCGGCCGGGAGCCCGAGCAGGTTGGCCGGCTCGACCGGCCGCATCAGCGCCATCGTCGCGTGCGCCCCCTCCTCGGAGGCGATGTCGAACCCGTGCGGGAACGGCGGCTGCGTCCAGATCGGGCTGAGGATCAGCGGGTGCTCGAGCAGGAACTGCGACCACGCGCGCCCGATCGCGCGCCGCTCGACGAGCGCGTTGAACAGCGTGCCGATGTCGATCGGCGGCATCGCAGCCATCGCGAAGTCGAGGAACTTCTGCCCGTCGGCGCCCATGATCTGGCGCAGCAGCGGCTCCTGCACCTGGACGTCGGCGAACAGCCACGTCGCCCACACGCGCAGCGCGTCCTCGTAGTTCGGCGGCTCCGCCTCGACGACGTCGTAGCCGGCGTCCGACAGCGCGTCGCCGGCGCGGCGCACCGCGGCCGCGACCTCCGGGTGGGTGTCGCCGCCGGGCGGCTCGGCCAGGAGGGCCACGGCGTGCCCGTCGGGGCGCGCGACGTCGAGCGGCACGGGCACCGACTGCGGATCGCGCGGCGAGAAGCCGCTGACGATGCCGAGGCCGAGCCGGACGTCGGCCACGCGCCGCGCCATCACGCCCTCGACCGCCATCAGCTGGATCGCGGAGCCGAAGTCCTCCGGCGGGATCACGCTCGCGTGCGGGACGCGGCCGGGCGTCGGCTTGATCGACGCGATCCCGCAGCAGTGCGCCGGGTTGCGCAGCGAGCCGCCGACGTCGTTGCCGAGTCCGAGCGGCGACATGCCGGACGCGAGCGCGGACGCCTCGCCGCCGCTGGAGCCGCCGGCCGTCACGCCGGCGTCCCACGGGTTGCGCGTGAGCCCGCGCAGCGAGGAGTCGGTGTGGATCCGCAGCCCGAGGTCCGGCAGGTTCGTGCGCCCGATCGGGATCCCGCCGGCCGCGCGCAGGCGCTCGACCTGCGGTGCGTCGATCGGCGCGACCGCCTCGGCGAGCGCGTGCAGGCCCTGCGTCGTCGCCGTGCCGGCGACGTCGATGTTCTCCTTGACGGTGAACGGCACGCCGTGCAGCGGGCCGAGCGACTCGCGGTTCGAGTCCGCCGCGTCGGCCGCGGCGCGCGCCTCCTCGGCGAGCACGACCACGATCGCGTTCAGGTGCGGATTGACCTCGGCTATGCGCTCCAGGTGCGCGTCGACGACCTCGCGCGAGGACACCGAACCCTCCGCGATCATGCCCGCAAGCTCGACGGCGCCCCGGCGCCACAGCTCGTCCGCCATCTTCTCTCTCCTCGGCTCGACTGCCGGCACACTAATCTCACCCGCCGATGCGCGTCCAGCTTCCCGACGGATCACACCGCGAACTTCCCGACGGCGCCACCGGCGCCGATCTCGCCGCCGACATCGGCCCCGGCCTCGCCCGCGCGGCCATGGCCATCCGCGTCCTCGACGGCGAAACCACGGAGAAGCGCGACGGGACGGCGTACGACAACGGCCGCATCCTCGACCTCTCGCAGCCGCTGCCCGACGACGCGACGGTCGAGATCGTCACCGCCAAGGACGGCGACGGCGACGCGCTGAAGCTGCTGCGCCACGACATCGCGCACGTGCTCGCCGAGTCCGTGCTCGAGCTCTATCCGGGCACGAAGGTGTCGATCGGCCCGCCGATCGCCGACGGCTTCTACTACGACTTCGAGTTCCCGCACGGCGTCACGATCAACGAGGAGGACTTCCCGAAGATCGAGGCGCGGATGCGCGAGCACGTCAAGGCCGACGAGCCGTTCGAGCGCTCGGAGGTCTCGACGTCCGACGCGATCGACCGCTACCTGCGCGAGGACCAGCCGTACAAGGTCGAGCTGATCGAGGACCTCGTCCGCGACCAGGGCGTCAAGACCGTCAGCCTGTATTCCAACGGCGACTTCCACGACCTCTGCCGCGGCCCGCACGCGCCGACCACCGGCCGCGTGAAGGCGTTCAAGCTCACGTCGGTCGCCGGCGCGTACTGGCGCGGCGACGCCAAGCGGACGATGCTCACGCGCATCTACGGGACCGCGTTCGCGAGTAAGGCAGAGCTCGACGAGCACCTCGAGCGGCTGGAGGAGGCGCGCAAGCGCGACCACCGCAAGCTCGGCAAGGAGCTCGACCTCTACATGTTCTCCGAGCTCTCGCCCGGCTCGCCGTTCTGGCTGCCGAACGGGATGGCGATCTGGAACGAGCTGACGGAACTGTGGCGGACCGAGAACACGGGCCGCGGCTACCGCGAGGTCAAGACGCCGATCCTCTACGACGCGGAGCTGTTCAAGCAGTCCGGCCACTGGCACGTGTACCGCGACAACATGTACTTCACCGACGTGGAGGGCCAGAGCATGGGCCTGAAGCCGATGAACTGCCCGGCGCACGTCCAGCTGTACAAGAACGACCGCCGCTCCTACCGCGACCTGCCGATCCGCTACTCCGAGCAGGGGCTCGTGCACCGCCACGAGCCGAGCGGCACGCTGCACGGCCTGCTGCGCGTCCGCCACATCACGCAGGACGACGCCCACATCTTCTGCACCGAGGACCAGATCGAGGAGGAGGTCGTCCGCTGCCTGGAGTTCGGGTTCGCGATCTACGACCGCTTCGGCTTCGAGCCGCGGCTGGAGCTCTCGACCCGGCCGGAGAAGCGGATCGGCGAGGAGGCGATGTGGGACCGCGCGGAGGCGGCCCTGCAGCGCGCGCTCGACAACCGCGGCCTCGCGTACGACCTCAACGAGGGCGACGGCGCGTTCTACGGCCCGAAGATCGACCTCCACATGACCGACGCGATCGGCCGCTCATGGCAGCTGGGCACCGTCCAGCTCGACTACGTGATGCCGGAGCGCTTCGAGCTCACCTACACCGGCGCCGACAACGCCGACCACCGCCCGGTGATGATCCACCGCGCCCTGATGGGCTCGTTCGAGCGCTTCATCGGCATGCTGGTCGAGCACTACGCCGGCGAGTTCCCGTTCTGGCTCGCGCCGGTGCAGGCGATCGTGCTGCCGGTCGCCGATCGCCACGCGGCGTACGCGGCCGAGGTGCGCGAGGCGCTCGGCGACCTGCGCGTCGAGGTCGACGAGCGGACCGAGTCGATCGGGCGCAAGATCCGCGAGGCGGAGCTGCGCAAGATCCCGTACATGCTCGTGGTCGGCGACCGCGAGGCCGAAGGCCGCGCCGTGTCGCTGCGCCGCCACAAGGAAGGCGACCTCGGCTCGCTGAGCCTCGACGACGTGCGCGCGAGGCTCAGCGAGGAGGATTCGAGCTAGAGCCGGAAGGTCGAGACCAGTTGCTCGAGCTCGCCGGCGCTGCCGGCGAGCTGGTGGGCGGAGGCGGCGATCTCCTGCGTGGAGGCGCTCGTCTGCTGGGTCGAGGCCGAGACCTGCTCGCTCGACGCGCTGGCCGACTCGGCCACCGTCGCGACGCCGACGACGTCCTGGGCCATCTGGCCGGCGTCCTCGGACAGCCGCTCGACCGCCGAGGCGATCTCGTCGGCGCGCGAGGACACCTCGCCGATCGCGACGCCGATCGCCTCGAACGCCTCGCGAGCGCGCTCGACGGTGACGGTGCCGCCTTCGGTGCGGGCCGCGCTGTCGGCCACCAGGCCGACGACGCCTTCGGTGTCGTGCTGGATCTCGCGGATCAGCGCGGAGATCTCCGCGGCGGCGCTCGAGGAGTCCTCGGCGAGCTTGCGGACCTCGTCGGCGACGACCGCGAAGCCGCGGCCCTGCTCGCCGGCGCGGGCGGCCTCGATGGCGGCGTTGAGCGCCAGCAGGTTGGTCTGCTCGGCGATGCCCGTGATCGTGTCGACGATGCCGCCGATCCGCTCGGACTTCGCCGCCAGCTCCTGGATGCCGCTGGTCACGCCGGCGGAGGACTCGACGAGGCCGCGCATGGCGACCGACGCCTCGTCGACGGCGCCGAGGCCCTCTTGGGAGATCTCGCGCGCCTGCGCGGCGGTCTGCGCCGCCTCGTGGGCGCGGCCGGCGCTCTCGCGCGCGGACTCGGCCGAGCGCTCCGCGGCCACGCGGATCGTCTCGACCTGCTGGACCTGGACGTTGGTGCCCTGGGCGACCTCGCCGATCGCCGTGGCGATCTCCTGCACCGCGCGGCCCGCCTCGTCGGACGTGCTCGCCATCTGCTCGGAGGCCGCGGAGACCTGCGTCGCCGTGCCGCCGACGCGGCCGACGATGTCGCGCAGGTCGGTCACGAGCTTCGCGAACGCGTGGCCGAGCAGGTCGCCCTCCGAGCGCGGCTGGACCTCGACGGTGAGGTCGCCTCCGGCGACGGCCTCGGCGACCGCCGCGTTCTCGCGCAGGTAGTCGACGGTGCGCTGGAACGAGGCCGAGAGGCGCCCGATCTCATCGTTGGTGGAGACGTCGAGCTTGACGTTCACGTCGCCCTCGGCGAGCCGCTCGGCGGCCTCGGTGACGGCGCCGATCGGCTTCGTCAGGCGCGTCGCGACCCACAGGATCAGCAGCGCGATCAGGGCCGCCATGACGACCGAGAAGAGGATCATCTGGTTGCGCAGCGCGTGCACCGGCGCCAGCACCTCGGCGGTCGGCACGGCCGTCACGACGCTCCAGCCGGCGCTCGTGACCGGCGACCACGTCAGCTCGACGTCCTTGCCGGTGAACGGGTCCTTCGCCTGGATCTGGCCGCCCTTGCCGGCGGCGACGGCGGAGGCGATCCGGGCCAGCGCCGGGTTGTGCTTGGACTTCGCCAGCGACGCGAGCGTGGCCTTGCCGTTGAGCTTGGCGTTCGGGCTCGCGACGAGCATGCCCTTGGCGCTGACGGCGAAGCCGTAGCCGCTGTCGAGCACCTTGATGCGGTTGACGTTCGCGAAGACGGTCTTCAGCGGCCCGCCGGTGAGCGCGTAGCCCACGACCTGCCCGTGCGAGCGGATCGGCGCGAGGAACGTGCCCTTCGGGTCGCCCTGGTAGATCAGCGGCTCGGCCACGGTGGCGCGCGGGTTCGCGAGCATCGCGGCGAGCATCGGGTCCTTCGGGTCGAACTTCTGGCCGGGCAGCGGGCCGACCTTGCCGGCGGTCTTGACGACCGCGGCGGAGCTCGTCGCCGCGGGGGAGAAGGAGCTCGGCGGCACCGTGGCGATGATCGCCTCGACGCCGGAGGCGGCCTTCAGCTGGCCCGTCAGCAGGCGGGTGGCGGTCGCCGGGCTCGCGCCGAGCGAGTCCTCGACGATCGCGGCGGAGGCCTTCGAGAGCGCGAGCTGGCGCTCGACCTCGGTGTTGACGTCCGCGGCCGCGGAGCTGGTGGTGGAGCGCAGCCCGTCATGGACGGCCTTCGTCTCATGCTCCGTCGCGCGCGAGATCGACAGCACGGCGAGCACGGCGATGGCGACCATCACGGCCGGCTGGATCAACAGGAGCATCCGGCCCCTGAGCGAGGTGATCTTCATCGGTTCCTTCCCTGGAAATCGTCTGCCCGTCAAGTCGGCGGATCGGGCGCGCGATTTAGCCTCCGTTGATCGCGCGATGACAGGAAGGCCATCCGCGGCTATACTGCATCGCGTTGATCAAGCGTTCCCACACCGCGCCGCGTTCTTGACGCCGCGCGCCGATAAGAGCTAGTGCCGGTCCCTCGCAGGTTCGACCGGCAACCGCCGGAGCGCGACACCACCCGCATCAATGAACGCATCCGCGTTCCCGAGGTCCGTCTCATCGATGAGACCGGCCAGCAGGTGGGAGTCATGCGCACCCAGGACGCCCTGCGCCAGGCGCAGGAGAAGGACTTGGACCTCGTCGAGGTCGCCCCGGAGGCCAAGCCGCCGGTGGTCCGCATCCTCGACTACTCCAAGTACAAGTACGAGCAGGCCCAGAAGCAGAAGTCCGCTCGCAAGCACCAGCAGCAGATCAACGTCCGGGAGATCAAGTTCCGGCCGAAGATCGCGCAGCACGATTACGACACCAAGAAGGGCCACGTCATGCGCTTCCTGAAGGCGCGTGACAAGGTCAAGGTGACGATCATGTTCCGCGGGCGCGAGATGGCGCACCCCGAGCGCGGGGAGATGATCCTCAACCGCCTCGCGGAAGAGCTGCAGGACCTGGCCACCGTCGAGCAGCGGCCCCAGCAGGACGGCCGCAACATGACGATGATGCTCGGCCCGCTGAAGACCCAGGCTCCTCCGACCTAGCGGACCAGGACGGCGCCGGCTGCCGGCGCCAGCCTGACCTGCTGCCGGGCGACGCCGTCGAGATCCTTGAACCCCGCGCCGACGCGCACCGTGCGCGCCGGCGCGCCGGGCTCGTTCACGAGCACGGTGCCGCGGGCGAAGTCGCGCCGCCAGACGCCGTCGCTGAGGTAGCGCGAGCCCGTCGGGTCGCCGAGCTGCGTGTCGTAGCCCTTCCAGAAGTCGTCCGGCCGGGTGTAGGCGTCGTTGGCGAGCGCGTCGTGCCCGTCGGAGACGAGGAAGTACGTCGCCAGGCCGTAGAGCCGGCCGGCGGGCGTGTCGGCGTAGCCGTCGAGGATCACGCCCTGGCCGGCGGCGTGGCGGCGGTCGATGTAGCTCGCCAGCGTCTGGAAGCCGAAGTACGACGTCCCGCCGGTGATCCCGTCGTCGTTGAAGCCGCGTTCCAGCTCGATGTAGTCGGCGGCGCCGAGCTCGCGCCGGACGTCGGCGGACGCGTCGCCGACCGGCCACAGCACGTTGTGGACGATCTCCACGCCCGGCAGCGCGTCGCGCACCTCGACCATGAAGTCGGCCATGTAGCGCTTCCACGCGGCGTCGGTCATGGCGCGGCCCGTGCGCGGGTCGACGGGCGCCACGAACGCGCCGTCGCCGTCCCCGGTCGCGCGCGCCATGTTGACGTCGTCGATGAACAGGCCCTTGTAGCCGGCGGCGAGCTGCGCGCGGGCGCCGGCGATCCAGTCCGCGCGGAACGCGGGGTCGCCGATGTCGGCGGCGTACTGCGGGCAGGTGCCGCCCGTGCAGCCGAACTGCAGGTACAGCCGGCGGCCGGACGCGTCGCGCAGGATCCACTCCGGATGGCGCCGCGCCGGCGCCGACGGGTTGTAGATCGCCTGCGCGTCGCGGTACACCCAGGCGTCCGGGTACCAGCGCAGGCGCGTGTCGAAATACGGCGAGTACGTGCGCATGCGCCAGTAGTGCGACGTCATGAAGCCCTTCGCGGCGGTGCTGGGATCCGCGGTGTAGCGCTCGAAGTCCGACTCGGCGCTGCGGGCCATCCGGACCGACCCGGGCGATATCGTCGCGCCGCCGCACCCCACGAGGCAGGCGAGCGCGGCCAGCAGGATCAGCATGAGGCGCACACGGCTATACTGCCCCGCTCGTCATGCCCAAGATGAAGTCCCACTCCGGCGCCAAGAAGCGCTTCAAGAAGACGGCCACCGGCAAGCTGCAGGGCCGCCACGCGTTCTCGAGCCACATCCTCGAGAAGAAGTCGCCCAAGCGCAAGCGCGAGATGGGTCTCGATCGCGAGATCTCGAAGGCCGACCGCAAGACCGTCACCAAGCTGCTCGGAGGCAACGGGCGATGACCCGCGTCAAGCGTTCAGTCCACGCCCGCAAGAAGCGCCGCGAGGTCCTCGAGCGGACGAAGGGCTTCCGCGGGGAGGCCAACTCCTCGTATCGCCGCGCGAAGGAAGCGATGTTCAAGGCGGACGCGTACGCGTACCGCGACCGTCGTAACCGCAAGCGCGACTTCCGCCGCCTCTGGATCACCCGCATCAACGCCGCCGCGCGCGCCGAGGGGATGTCCTACGGGACGTTCATCCACGGCCTGCAGCTCGCCGGCGTGGAGCTGGACCGCAAGGTGCTGGCCGACATCGCCGTGCGCGATCCCGAGACCTTCCGCCGATTCGTCGACCGCGCTCGTGAGGCCGCGGCGGCCTAGGCAACCACCGAAACCCGCCGCAAGCCTTATAGGGCGCCCCTCCAACCGGAGCGGCGCCCTTTTTTTCGCCCCAAATGACCATCACCAGCTCACACAACGAAGCGCTCAAGGAGCTCCGCAAGCTCCACGGCCGCAAGTGGCGCGACAAGCTCGCGTCGTTCGTCGCCGAGGGCGAGGACCTGATCGCGGCGGCCGAGGAGGCGCACTGGGCGCCGAGCGCCGTCTACGTCGCCGAGGGCAGCGGGCTGAACGGGATCGACGTGCTGCCCCACGTGATGGCCGAGGTCTCCCTGCTCGGCTCCGGCACGCGCGCGATCGGCGTCTACCCGCAGCGCTGGGCGGCGCCCGCGGGCCCGCGCTGCGTGGCGCTATGGGGCGTCGCCGACCCCGGCAACGTCGGGACCGTGATTCGCGCCGCTCTGGCGTTCGGCGCCGACTCGGTGATGCTCGGCCCGGGCAGCGCCGACCCGTACGGGCACAAGGCCGTGCGCGCGTCGATGGGCGCGCTGTTCTCGATGCCCGTCGGCCGCGTGCGGCAGGTGTCCGAGCTTCCGGGCCGGCGGATCGCGCTCGCCGCCCGCGAAGGCGTGCCGCTGCACGAGCTGTCGCCCGGCGGCGACGTGACGCTCGTCGTCGGCGCCGAGCGCGAAGGCCTGCCCGACTCCGTCCTGGCGGCGTGCGACGAGGTGGCGCACATCCCGATCGCCCACGCGGACTCCCTCAACGCCGCCATGGCGGCGACCGTGGCCCTCTACGAGCTGAACTAGGATCACCCGCCCATGAGCACCGCCGACCGCATCGCCGCGCTGCGATCCGAAGGGGAGTCCGCGGTCTCCTCCGCCACCGCGACCGCCGAGCTCGAAGAGGTCCGCGTGCGCTTCCTGGGCCGCAAGGCCGAGCTGCCGAACCTCCTGCGCGACGTCGGCAAGCTCCCGCCGGAGGAGCGCGGGCCGGTCGGCAAGGGCGCCAACGAGGCGCGCCGCGCGATCGAGGCGGCCGTGGAGTCGCGCCGCGCGGAGCTCGAGGCGGCCGAGCTGGAGCAGCGGCTCGCGGCCGACGTCGTCGACGTCACGCTGCCGGGCTCGCCGATCGCGCCCGCCGGCCGCCACCACGTGATCACGGCTGTCCGGCGCGAGATCGAGGACGTCTTCCTCGGTCTCGGCTTCCGCGTCGCGGAAGGCCCCGAGGCCGACCTCGTCTACTACAACTTCGACGCGCTCAACTTCCTCGAGAACCATCCGACGCGGCTCGAGGCGGACACGTTCTACCTCGCCGACGACATCGTCCTGCGCACGCACACGTCGCCGATGCAGGTGCGCGCGATGGAGCTGCAGCCGCCGCCGATCTACATCATCGTCCCGGGGCGCACGTACCGGCGCGACAACGACGCGACGCACACGCCGCAGTTCCACCAGGTCGAGGGCCTCGCGGTCGACGACGACATCACGCTCGGCGACCTCCAGGGCACGCTGCTGTCCTTCGCCCGCGCGATCTTCGGCGAGGAGCGCGACGTGCGCCTGCGCCCGCACTTCTTCCCGTTCACCGAGCCGAGCGTCGAGGTCGACGTCTCGTGCTTCAACTGCAGCAAGGGCTTCCTGAAGGACGGCTCGCGCTGCCCCCTGTGCAAGGGCACGGGCTGGATCGAGATCCTCGGCGCCGGGATGGTCGACCCGAACGTGTTCGGCTACGTGCGCGAGCACGGCTACGACCCGGACAAGGTCCAAGGGTTCGCGTTCGGCATGGGGATCGAGCGGATCGCGTTCCTCAAGCACCGCGTCCCCGACCTGCGGATGTTCTACGACAACGACCTACGCATGCTGGAGCAATTCGGCTGATGAAGCTCCCCCTGAACTGGCTCCACGAGTACGTCAACCCCGGCCTGGAGGCGTTCGACCTGGCCGAGCGCCTGACGATGACCGGCACCGCCGTCGACCACGTGCTCGCTCACGGGGTCAGCGCGCTCGACAACTTCGTCGTCGGCCGCGTGCTGACCCGCGAGCAGCACCCCGACGCCGACCGGCTGTCGGTCTGCACGGTCTCGATCGGCGAGGGCGACGTGGCGCAGATCGTCTGCGGCGCGCCGAACGTCGCCGCCGGCCAGACCGTCGCGGTCGCCAACCCGGGCGCCGTGATGCCCGACGGCACGCGCCTGAAGCGCGCGAAGCTGCGCGGCGTCGAATCGGCGGGCATGATCCTGGCCGAGGACGAGGTCGGCATCGGCACCGACCACAACGGGATCATGGTCCTGCCCGACGAGCTCGTGCCCGGCACGCCGCTGAGCGAGGTGCTGCCGATCCACACCGACGTGCTCGAGCTGGAGATCACGCAGAACCGGCCCGACTGCCTGGGCGTCTACGGCGTCGCGCGCGAGGTCCATGCGGCGACCGGCGCGGACCTGGCCGAGGCGCCGTGGAGCTTCGATCCGGGCTCGCTCGGCCCGGTCCAGGGCGTCAACATCGAGGTCCAGGACTCCGAGCTGTGCCCGCGCTTCACGGCGCGGCTGTACGAGAACGTCACGATCGCGCCGTCGCCGTGGTGGCTCAAGCAGCGCCTGATGGCGGCCGGCCAGCGCCCGATCAACAACGTCGTCGACATCACCAACTACGCGATGCTGCTCACCGGGCAGCCGCTGCACGCTTTCGACTGGGACCTCGTGGCCGGCGGCCACCTGGTGATCCGGCGCGCCCGCCACGGCGAGCGGATGACGACGCTCGACGACGTCGAGCGCACGCTCGACGGCGACATGATGCTGATCGCCGACGACGAGGGCCCGACCTCGATCGCCGGCGTCATGGGCGGCCAGCGCTCGGAGGTCCAGCCGACCACGACGACCGTCCTGATGGAGGTCGCCAACTGGAACGGGCCGAACATCCAGCGCACGTCGACGCGGCTCGGCCTGCGCTCTGAAGCCTCCGGGCGCAACGAGAAGGGCCTCGCGCCCGAGCAGACGATGGACGCGCAGATCGTCGCGACGCACCTGATGCTCGAGCTCACCGGCGCGACACTGCTCCCCGGCACGGTGGACGTCGGCGGGCCGGGGCCGGAGCCGGCGCAGCTGACGCTGCGGCCGGAGAAGACCGAGGCGCTGCTCGGCACGGCGGTGCCCGCGGACGAGGCGACGCGGATCCTCGAGGCGCTCGGCTTCGGCGTCAACGGGACCGTCTCGGTGCCCTACTGGCGGCGCGAGGACGTCACGCGCGAGGTCGACCTGATCGAGGAGGTCGCGCGCATCTGGGGGTTGGAGAAGCTCCCGGCCACGCTGCCGTCGCGCCGCGGCGCCACCGGCCGCCTGACGCGCGACCAGAAGCTGCGCCGCCGCGCCGGCGACGCGCTCGTGGGCGCGGGGCTCTCCGAGGCGCTCGGCTGGAGCTTCCAGTCGCCCGAGATCGCGCGCCGGCTGCGGCTGGACGTCGAGCCCGTGCGCGTGCGCAACCCGCTGTCGGACGAGCAGGCGGTCATGCGCACGACGCTGCTCGGCTCGCTGCTGGACTCGCTGCGCCACAACCGCGCGCGCGGGCTCGAGGACGTGCGCCTGTTCGAGGAGGGCGCCGTCTACCTCCCCGGGCCGCCCGAGCGCGAGCCGACGCCCGCCGAGCAGCGCGGCACGCCGCTACCGGACGAGCGCAACCACCTCGCCGCGCTTCTGACCGGGCGGCTGCGGCCGCCGTCGTGGCGCGACGACGCGCCGCCGGCCGCCGACTTCTTCGCCGCCAAAGGCGTGCTGACCACGCTGCTCGGCGCGCTGCGCGTCGACTTCGCCGTGGAGCGAGCGTCGGAGCCGTTCCTGCACCCGGGCCGCGCCGCGCGCGTGCTCGTCGGCGGCGCCGACGCGGGCTGGCTCGGCGAGCTGCATCCCGGCGTCGCGGCCGAGTGGGACCTCGGGCGCGTGGCCGGGTTCGAGCTCGACCTCGGCGTCGTGCTGCCGGGGGCGAAGGTCGACCCGCTGTACGAGGACCTGACGAGCTTCCCGTCGATCCGCCAGGACCTCGCGTTCTGGATCCCCGCCGAGGTGCCGTCGGCGCGGCTCGTCGACGTGGTGCGACGCGCGGGCGGCGCGCTGCTGCGCGGCGTCGAGGTGTTCGACGTCTACGTGCAGGAGGGACGGTCCTCGCTCGCCCTGCGGCTCGAGTTCCGTGCCAACGACCGCACGCTGACCGACGACGACGTGCGCGCCCGGCGCGAGAAGATCGTGGCGGAGGTGGCCAAGCTGGGGGGCGAGCTCCGTGGCTAGCGTCGCCGTCGTCGGCGCCACCGGCTACGCCGGCGCGATCGCCGCGCAGCTGCTGTACCGCCACCCGGGCTTCGAGCTCGCCCACGTCACGGCACGCGCCGAGGCGGGGCAGCGGCTCGACGACGTGCACCCGCGCACGCGCGTGCCAATGGAGCTCGAGACCTACGACGCCGACGCCCACGGCAGCGTGGACGCGGCGATCGTCGCCTACCCGCACGCGGCGGCCGCGCCGGTCGTCGCCGACCTGCGCGAGCGCGGCGTCCGCGTCGTCGACCTGAGCGCCGACTTCCGGCTGCGCGACCGCGGCATCTACGAGGACTGGTACGGCGAGCACAAGGCGCCGCAGCTGTTCGGGCAGGGCGTCTACGGGCTGCCGGAGCTCACGCGCGAGCAGGTCAAGACGGCCGACCTCGTCGCCAACCCCGGCTGCTACCCGACGGCGACGCTGCTCGGCCTCGCGCCGCTCGCGCGCGCGGGGCTGCTGCAGGACGTCATCGTCGACGCGAAGTCCGGCGTCTCGGGCGCCGGGCGCGGCACGAAGGACTTCATCTCCGCCGACGAGAACGTGACGCCGTACCGGATCGACGGCCACCGCCACACGCCCGAGATCGAGCAGGAGCTGGCGCAGCTCGGCAACGGCGTGACGATCACGTTCATGCCGCACCTGCTGCCGCTCTCGCAGGGCGAGCTCGTCTCCTGCTACGTGACCTTGACACGTGACACAACCGAGGACGAGCTGGTCGACCTCTACGACGACGCCTACGCGCGCGAGCCGTTCGTCGAGGTCCGCACCGGCCCCGTCGGCGTGCGCGAGGTGCGCGACACGAACTTCTGCCGCATCTCCTACGTGCAGGACGCGCGCACGGGGCGCCTGATCGTCTTCTCGACGCTCGACAACCTGTGGAAGGGCGCCGCGTCGCAGGCCGTGCAGAACCTGAACCTGATGTTCGGACGACCCGAGAGCGAGGGACTTTGAGCGGCGACGACTCGCCCAGAGGGCTCGCGTCGCTGGGAGCAATCGCCCAGAGGGCGATTCTCCCGGGCGAGGTGACCACATGAGCCGCTGGCTGGAGACGCCGGAGCACGTGACCGACCGTCCCGGCGAGCTGCCCGCGGGGTTCCGCGCGTCGGGCGTCTCCGCCGGCCTGAAGCCGTCCGGCGCGCGCGACGTCGCGCTGCTGGTCTCCGACTCGCCCGACACCGTCTCGGCCGCCCGCTTCACGCGCTCC
The DNA here is from genome assembly GCA_963736505.1 of uncultured Solirubrobacteraceae bacterium. GTDB lineage: Bacteria > Actinomycetota > Thermoleophilia > Solirubrobacterales > Solirubrobacteraceae > Solirubrobacter. Next base: position 2,213,708 of record CAVTOZ010000003.1, on the reverse strand, counting down.
GGCGTGCTCGCGGCGCCGGTCGTGCTGTGCCAGCGGCGCACGCGCCTGGACGCGATCCGCGTCGTGGTGGCGAACTCCGGCAACGCGAACGCCGCCACCGGCAACCGCGGGCTCGAGGACGCCGCGCGCATGCAGGGCGCCGCGGCGATGGCGTGCGGCGTGCCCGAGGACCAGGTCGCGGTCGCCTCGACGGGCGTGATCGGCGTCCCGCTCGACACGCGCGAGGTGATCAAGGGGATCGCGGCGGCGCGGCCGCAGCTGCGCCCCGAGGGCGCGGAGGACTTCTCGGAGTCGATCCGCACGACCGACGCGTTCGCCAAGGACGTCGCCGTCGACGTCGCGCTCCCGTCCGGCACCGTCCGGCTGACGGCGCAGGCCAAGGGCGCGGGGATGATCTCGCCCGCGTTCGCGACGATGCTGTGCTTCGTCCAGACCGACGCGGCGCTGTCGCCGGAGACCGCCGACCTGCTGCTCGGCGTGTGCGTGAAGCGCTCGTTCGACCGCGTCAGCGTGGACGGGCAGCTCTCGACCAACGACACGGCGATCCTGATGGCCTCCGGCGCCTCTGGCATCGTCGTCGAGTCCGAGTCCGACGACGAGCTGCGCTTCGGCGAGGCGCTCGACTGGGCGCTGCGCCGGCTCGCGCTGGCGATCGTCCGCGACGGCGAGGGTTCCAAGCGGATCGGCCGCGTGCTCGTGCGCGCCGGCGACGAGGCGGTGGCGGCGCGGGCGGCGCGGGCGGTCGCGAACTCGCCGCTGGTGAAGGCGGCGCTGCACGGCGGCGACCCGAACTGGGGCCGGATCGCGCAGGCCGTCGGCGGCGCCGTGACCGATGTGGCGATCGCGCCCGACATCTGGATCGAGGACACGCAGGTGTGCGCGGGCGGGAACGCGATCGCGTTCGACAAGGCGTCGCTCGCGCTCGCGGTGGCCGGCGACGAGGTCGAGTACACGGTCGCGCTCGGCGGCGAGGTCGAGGCCGAGGTCTTCTTCTCCGACCTCTCGCACGAGTACGTGACGATCAACGCGGACTACACGACATGAGGCCGGCGCCCGACGTCGGGACGCTGCTCGAGGCGCTCCCGTACATCCGCGAGTTCCACGGCAAGACGGTCGTGATCAAGTACGGCGGCGCGGCGATGACCGATCCGGAGCTGCGCGAGGACTTCGCGCGCGACGTCGTGCTGCTCAAGTACGTCGGGCTGAACCCGATCGTCGTGCACGGCGGCGGCCCCGACATCACGGCCTACATGAACCGGCTCGACATGCCGGTCGAGTTCGTCGGCGGCCTGCGCGTGAGCGACGCCGATACGGTCGAGGTGGCCAAGATGGTGCTGGTCGGCAAGGTCAACACCGACATCGTGTCGCGCATCAACCGCCACGGGCAGCCGGCCGTCGGGCTCTCCGGCGACGACGGCCAGCTCTTCCGCGTGGCGACGATGACCGGACCCGAGGGCGAGGACATCGGCTTCGTCGGCCGGATCGAGCGCGTCGACGTCGGCGTGGTCAAGCACATCGCGGCCGACTACATCCCGGTCATCGCGTCGGTCGGCAACGACCGCGCGGGCCGCTCGCACAACGTCAACGCCGACGAGGCGGCGGGCGCGATCGCCCGCGCCCTGGGCGCCTACAAGGTCATGTTCCTCACGGACGTGCCGGGCTGGCTGCGCGACCCCGACGACCTGGACTCGGTCATCTCCGAGTGCGGCGCCGACGAGGTCGAGCAGGCGATCCCGCACATGAAGGGCGGGATGCGGCCGAAGCTGCAGGCGTGCGTGGAGGCGATCCACGGCGGCGTCACGTTCGCGCACATCATCGACGGGCGCCTGCCGCACTCGCTGCTGCTGGAGCTCTTCACCGACGCCGGCATCGGCACGAAGGTCAGGCCTGCCTCATGACGCTCGCTCCCACCTACGCCCGCTACCCCGTCGAGTTCGTCAGCGGCTCCGGCTGCGTGCTGCGCGACTCCGAGGGCAACGACTACCTCGACTTCCTGGCCGGGATCGCGGTCAACAACGTCGGCCACTGCCATCCCAAGGTGGTCGCCGCGATCCGCGAGCAGGCGGGGCGGCTGATCCACGTCTCGAACCTGTTCACCACGGCGGCGAACGTGTCGCTGGCCGCGCGCCTGGTCGAGCGCTCGTTCGGCGTCAACGTGTTCTTCTGCAACTCCGGCGCGGAGGCCAACGAGGCGGCGCTGAAGCTCGTGCGCAAGTTCCGGCCGCGCGGCGAGATCGTCGTCGTGCACGGCGCGTTCCACGGGCGCACGTACGGCGCGCTGAGCGCCACGCCGCAGGAGTCAAAGCAGGCGCCGTTCGCGCCGCTGGTGCCCGGCTTCCGCGTCGTGCCGCCGTTCGCGGAGGCGATCGCGGGCGCCGTGGGGGAGGGCACCGCGGCCGTGCTGCTCGAGCCGATCCAGGGTGAGACGGGCGTCAACATCCTGCCGGACGAGGTGCTCGTGGCCGCGCGCGAGGCGTGCGACGCCTCCGGCGCCGCGCTCGTGTTCGACGAGGTTCAGACCGGGATGGGGCGGACCGGCTCGCTGTGGGCGTACGAGCAGACGCCGGTGGTGCCGGACGCGATGACGCTCGCCAAGGGGCTCGGCGGCGGGCTGCCGATCGGCGCGCTCGTGATGGGGCCGAAGGTCGCCGACGTGTTCGCGCCGGGCGACCACGGCTCCACGTTCGCCGGCGGCCCGCTGGCCTCCGCCGCCTCGCACGCGGCGCTCGACGTGATCGACGATCCCGTCCTGCTGGCGTCGGTGCGCTCGCTCGGCGAGCGGCTGACGGCCGGCCTGCGCGCGCTGCCGGGCGTCGAGTCGGTGCGCGGGCGCGGCCTGATGGTGGCCGCCGAGCTCGGGCGCGACGACGCGCCCGAGCTGGCCCGGCGGCTGCTGCTGGAGCAGCGGCTGATCGTCAACGCCACGGGTCCGTCGACGCTGCGCTTCCTGCCGCCGCTGATCGTCTCGCCGCCCGAGATCGACGACGCGCTGGGGCGCCTGGCGGCCGTGCTCTAGCCGGCCGCGATCCTCGTCAGCCGCCAGCCGTCCGGCGTGCGCGCGGTCTCGAACGCGTAGCGCTCGTTCTGGACGTTGTCCGGGAACGTGATGATCGCGTTCGCGCCGGCCGTCGCGCGGTCGCCGTCGAGGTCGATCAGCACGTTGGCGATCAGGTGCTGGGTCTTGACCTGGTGGGTGCGCCGGGCCTGCTCGACGGCGCGCTCGATGCCCTGCTGGGTGCCGCCGGGCGTACTCACCGCGATGTCCTCGGCGAGGATCGCGCGCGCCTCGTCGAGCGTGGTCTCGCCGTCGAGCCAGAGGCCGAGGCGCGAGATCAGGTCGGTGATGTCCTGGCGGTCGATGAGCGGCTGCGTCATGATGGCTCCTTGATCGTTGGTGTATCCAACGTTGGTTATACCAACGTATCAGCTCGCCGTCTAGGGTTCCGCGCGTGGACTCGCCTCGCCGGCTGACGACGCTGCCGAGCTGGCTCTCGAGCCAGGTCGCCCAGCAGGGCGCCCGGCTCGTGAGCGAGGCGCTGGCGGAGGCCGGGATGCGCCGGCATCACTTCGCGGTGCTGACCGCGCTGGCCGAGCAGGGCGCGACGAGCCAGGCCGAGCTCGGGCGCCGGCTGTGGATCGACCGCAGCGACCTGCACGCGGTGCTGAACGAGCTGGAGGGCCGCGCGCTGGTGGCGCGGGTGCGCGACGAGGCCGACCGCCGCCGCAACCTCGTGGAGCTCACGCCGGCGGGCGAGGCGGTGCTGCGCGACCTCGACGTGCGCGTCGACGCCGCCCAGGACGCGCTGCTCGCGCCGCTGTCGGCCGCCGAGCGCGCTCAGCTGGTGGCGCTGCTCGCCCGAGTCCTCAGGGACGCGCCGTCCAGCTGACCTTGCCGCTGTCGCAGCTGTCGGTCAGCTTGCCGGTCGCGTCGTAGAAGTCGCCGGTCAGGCGCGAGGTGGCCGTCACCTTCGCGCTCGTGACCTTGCCCGCGACCGAGCCGCGGTAGTCGGTCGTCGTCCCGTCGCCGTTGCGCGTCGTGACCGGGCCGTAGGTGTCTTCGAAGCGACCACTCGCCGAGAGCTTGAGCTTGTCGTAGCGGTCCTTGTTGATGACCGGCGTGCCGCTCTGGCACTTCAGCTCGAGCGCGATGGTCAGCTTCGCGATCGACCGGCGGTTCTGCGCGAGTTGCACCACCACGGGCCAATCCTGCGCGGTCGCGCCGCCGTAGACGACGCCGGACGGCGCGGCCGCCGCCGGCGATGCCGAGAGGAACGTCGCCACTACGACCCCGAGCCAGATCCGCTTGCGCATCTGTGAAGTCTTGCGGATGGCGTGCCGCTCTGGTTTGAAGCGTATCGTCGGGTGGGAAGGAGGAGTCGGAGGAGCAAGTGCGGATTCGGGCCCTGATGTTGTGCGGAGTGGCTGCGGTCGCGGTCGCGGCTCCCGCGTGGGCCCAGCTGCCGGCGGTCCCGACCGTCCCGGCCGTACCCGTGCCGACGGTCCCGGCCGTACCCGTGCCGACGGTCCCGGCCGTGCCGGTGCCGACGGTCCCGGCGGTGCCGGTGCCGACCGTTCGTCCGCCGGTCCCGGTGCCGACGTCCGTCCCGACCTCGGTTCCGACCTCGATCCCATCCGTGACCCCGCCGAACGTGCCGTCGTTGCCCGGCACCGGCGGTGGTTCGGGAGGAGGCGGCTCGTCCGGCGGGTCCGGCGGATCGTCCGGCGGTTCCACGGGCTCGTCCGGCGGCTCCACAGGCTCGCCCGCCGGTTCCTCGGGCGGGTCCGGCGGATCGTCCGGCGGTTCCACGGGCGCGTCGGGCTCCACGGGTTCGTCCGGTTCATCCGGCGCGTCGACGGGCTCATCGGGCTCGACCACCTCGCCCTCCAAGCGCCCGGCCGGCGCGGGCTCGCCGGCCGCCTCGACACCGGCGCACAAGGCCGCCGTCCGCCGCCGCGACCGCCGTCTGCGCTCCGACGTGCTCGCCAGGCGCTCATGCCTCGACGACATCTCAGCCGCTCAGCGCCGCGTGCTCGTGCTGCGCGCCGGCGTCGGCACAGACGCGCCGCGCTCGCGCGCCACCGTGGCGCACCGCCTGCACATCACCGTGCGCCGCGTGACCCGGCTCGAACGCACCGGCCTGCGCGCGCTGCGCGCCGCCTGCGGCGCACCGGCCGGCCCCACGACGACCACCCACACCGTCGCCGAGGCCGCGATCGCACCGGCTTCGGCCACGCTCGCGCCGGCGGCGAAGCAGGGCGACGGCGGCCACGGCGCCAAGCCGGCGGGCCACTCCAAGACGGGCCCGAAGCCGACCCCGGCGTCCAAGGGAGGCGTCGCCGGCCGCTCCGCGACCCACCTCCCGACCCCCGTAGGCGACGGAAGCTTCGCGCTCTGGATCCCGATCCTCCTGCTCCTGCTCGGCATCGCCGGCTTCCTCACGGGCCGCCGAACCCGCCCCCAGCCCGCGACGGCGACACCTGCCGCCGCGGCTCCAACGCCGACGTCGCCGGCCGCGGGCGGCGATTGGACGACGCCGCCGCCCGAGCTCCCCGCCCCCGCCGCGTCGGCCGCAACCGCCCCGCCGCGCGCGGACGACCCCCCGCCGGCCGCCGACTCGGAGCCCGCCGCGGCGGACTCGCCGCCGCCCGGCTTCCCGTCTCGCCGCACCCCCTCGCGCCGGCACTGATTGCATGCAATCTCACGCGGATCGGGCTTGCGCGGCCCGGGCGGGCGTGGTTTCGTATGCAAGGTGGCCGAGACGAGTACGGTCCGGGTCCGGGACGAGCTGGAGCACGCGATCCTCGAAGGGGTCCTGAAGCCGGGCGAGCGGCTGCGTGCCGAGGCGATCGCGCAGCGGTACGGCACCTCGCGCACGCCGGTCCGCGAGGCGTTCCTGCAGCTCGAGGCGCAGGGGCTCGTCGAGCTCGAGCCCAACCGCGGCGCCGTCGTGCGCCCGTTCGACGCCGCCGACCTGCACGACCTCTACGAGGTCCGGGCCCTGCTCGAGCCCGCCGCGGCGGCACGCGCGGCCACGCGGATCGGCGACGGCGCCATCGTCCGGCTCGAGCAGCTGCTCGACGACGACGCCGCCGTCGAGACCCAGATCGCGTTCAACGAGGAGTTCCACCGCGTCATCGGCGAGGCGGCGCGGAGCCGGCGCCTGCAGGTCGCGATGCGCGCCGCGACCGGCATCCCGCGCGCGTTCCGCAGCGTCTTCTGGGACGACGCCGAGCAGCGCGCGGAGTCGCTGATGTGCCACCGGCTGCTCGTGCAGGCCTTCCGAGCGCGCGACGCCCAGCTCGCCGAGGCCGTGATGCGGATGCACATCCTCGGCGCGATCGCCTTCCTGGAGCGGACATGGCCGAACCGCTGAGCGGCGTGCGCGTGATCGAGTTCGGCCAGCTGCTCGCGGGCCCGTACACCGGCACCCTGCTGGGCGACTTCGGCGCCGACGTGATCAAGGTCGAGGCGCCCGGCGACGGCGACGCGATGCGCGACTGGGGCCGCCTGCGCCACAACGACCACAGCCTCTGGTGGTCGATCCTCGCCCGCAACAAGCGCTCCGTCACGCTCAACCTGAGAGACCCCGAAGGCCAGAAGATCGCCAGGCGCCTCGCGGACGGCGCCGACGTGATCCTCGAGAACTTCCGCCCCGGCACGATGGAGAAGTGGGGTCTCGGACCCGACGACATCCACGCCACCAACCCCAGAGCCATCTACGCGCGCGTCTCGGGCTACGGCCAGACCGGCCGCTACGCCCACCGCCCGGGCTTCGCGTCCGCCGGCGAGGCGCTCTCGGGCCTCAGGTACATCAACGGCTACCCCGGCCAGGCGCCCCCGCGCAACGGCATCTCCTTCGGCGACACGCTCGCAGCGCAGTCCGCGTTCCAGGGCGTCCTGCTCGCCCTCTTCGCGCGCGAGAAGGGCGAGCAGGGCCAGGTCGTCGACGCGAGCATCGTCGACGCCTGCTTCGCGATGTCGGAGTCGAGCACGATCGAGTACGAGAAGACCGGCTTCATCCGCGAGCCGACCGGCCCGCGGCTCCCGCGCATCGCGCCGAGCAACGTCTACAAGAGCAAGGACGGCAAGTGGGTCGTGATCGCGGCCAACCACGACACGCTGTGGCGGCGGCTCGCGGCGCTGATGGGACAGCCGGAGCTGGGCGAGGACGAGCGCTTCAGCACCCACCACGCGCGCGGCGAGCACGAGGACCTGCTCGACGAGATCATCGGCGCCTGGGCGGTCCAGCACACCGCCGAGGAGCTCGACCGGATCGTCAACGAGGGCGGCGTGGTGTGCGCGCCGGTCTACAACGCGAAGGACGTCACGGAGGACCCGTACTTCCAGGAGCGCGGGCTGCTGGTCCCGCACGAGGACGAGGTCCACGGGCACATGACCGTCCCGGGGGTCGTGCCCAAGCTGAGCCGGACGCCCGGCTCGATCCGCCAGGCGGCCCGCTGGACGGTGGGCGCCGACACGGACGCGGTGCTGGAGGAGCTCGGAGTGGACGCGAGCGCGCGCGAGCGCCTCGCGAGCGACGGCGTGATCTAGGAGAAGGAGCGGCATGGCGTATCGGCTGGGCGTGGACGTCGGAGGGACGTTCACCGACCTGTTCCTCGTCGACGACGGCGATCACCGGCAGTGGCGGGTCAAGACCCCGTCGACGCCGGGCGACCCGTCCGAAGGCGTGCTGACGGGCATCACGCGCATCTGCGAGGCGGCCGGGATCGCCCCGGGCGACCTCGGCAACGTCGTCCACGGCACGACGGTCGCCACCAACGCCGTGCTCGAGTCCAAGGGCGCGCGCGTCGGGCTCATCACGACGCAGGGCTTCGGCCAGATCCTGCATCTGGCGCGGAGCCAGACCCCCGGCCCGCTGGCCGGCTGGATCATCATGGTCAAGCCCGACCCGCCGGCCTCGCTCGCCGACACCCGCGAGGCCCTGGAGCGCATGGACGCGCGCGGGAACACGCTCGTCGCGGTCGACGAGCAGCACGCGCGCACGATCATCGAGGACCTGATCGGCTCGGGCGTCGAGTCGCTCACGATCAGCCTGATCAACTCCTACGTCGACGGCCGCCACGAGCAGCAGATCGCCGACCTCGTCGAACAGATCCGCCCGGGCTTCCCGGTCACGATGTCGAGCGCCGTCCTGCCCGAGTTCCGCGAGTACGAGCGCACGCTGACGGCGTGCATGAACTCCTACGTGCGGCCGCAGGTCGCCCAGTACGTCGACCGCCTGCAGTCGCAGCTCTCGGGCCTCGGCGTCAAGACCGAGGTCGACATCCTGCGCTCCGACGCGGGCGTGATGACGCCGCGCGAGGCGAGCCGCAATCCCGTCTACGGCGTGCTCTCCGGCCCGTCCGGCGGCGTCGCGGGCGCGCTCTACGTCGCCACGCGGGCCGGCTACCCGAACATCCTCACGTTCGACATGGGCGGCACGTCGACCGACGTCAGCCTGTGCCAGAACGGCGAGCCGACGATCGGCCGCGACACCACGATCGGCCAGTTCCGCATCAAGGTCCCGAGCGTCGACGTCCACACCGTCGGCGCCGGCGGCGGCTCGATCGCGCACGTCCCGCAACTGACCGGCGCGCTGCGCGTCGGCCCCCAGTCCGCCGGCGCCGAGCCCGGCCCCGCCGCCTACGGCCATGGCGGCGAGGAGCCGACGGTGACGGACGCCAACGTCGTCGTCGGCCACCTGCCGCCGCGCCTGATCGGCGGCGAGATGGAGCTCGACGCCGGCGCGGCGCGCGCCTCGGTGCAGAAGGTCGCCGACGCGATGGGGCTGAGCCTCGAGGAGGCCGCCGAGGGGATCCTGAAGATCGTCAACGAGAACATGGCCGGCGCGCTGCGCGTGATCAGCGTCCAGCGCGGTCACGATCCGCGCGAGTTCGCGCTCGTCGCGTTCGGCGGCGCCGGGCCGCTGCACGCCAACGCGGTCGCAGAGCTGATGGGCTCCTTCCCGGTCATCGTGCCGCCGTCGCCGGGCCTGCTGTGCGCGCTCGGCGACCTCGTGGCGGGCTTCCGCAACGAGTTCGCGCAGACGCTGATCCGGCTCACGAAGGACACCACCGACGAGGAGCTGCAGGCGATCCTCGGCGAGCTCGAAGGCCGCGCGCGGGCGTGGATGGACGCCGAAGGCATCCCGGCGGACGCCCAGCACGTCGAGTTCGTCGCCGACATGCGCTACCGCGGGCAGGGCTACGAGATCCCGGTCCCGTGGGAGGAAGGGCTCGAAGAGCGCTTCAATGGCCTGCACGAGCAGCTGTACGGCTTCCGCATGCCCAACACGGCGTCGGAGATCGTCAACCTTCGCGCGGTCGGCACCGGCGACCGGCCGGAGCCGGAGCTGCCCGAGCAGGACCCGCGCGAGCAGTCGCTGCCGCCCGGCACCTACGACCGCGCCGAGCTGCATCCGGGCACGCGCATCGAAGGCCCGGCGATCGTGACCGAGTTCGATTCCACGACCGTCGTCCTCGACGGCTACGAGGCCGAGGTCGACCGCTGGTTCAACCTGCTGATCCGGAAGGCGGACCGATGAAGATCGCGCAGATCCCCGACCTCGAGGTCGACCCGATCACGCTCGACATCATCGAGAACGCGCTGCGCCACGCGCGCTTCGAGATGGACGCGGTGCTGTTCCGCTCCGCCATGAGCCCTGTGATCCGCGAGCAGCACGACGAGTTCCCGATGCTCACTGACCCTTCCGGGCGCATGGTCGTCGGCCAGTTCGGCGCCTACATCTCGGAGATGATGGCCGACTGGGACCGCGGCATCTTCCCGGGCGACGTGATCCTCACCAGCGACCCGTACAAGTGCTCCGCGAGCATCTCGCACACCAACGACTGGCTCGTGCTGGTGCCGATCTTCTTCGAGGACGAGCTGGTGGGGTGGAGCTCGCAGTTCGGCCACCAGATGGACGCCGGCGGGCGGCTCCCGGGCAGCCTGCCCACGGGTGCGACGACCGTCTTCGAGGAGGGGATCATCATCCCGCCGCTGAAGATCGTCGAGCGCGGCGCGGTGCAGGAGGACGTCCTGCGCCTGATCCTCAACAACGTCCGCCTGCCGGAGATGAACCGCGCCGACCTGTTCGCGATCATCGCCGCCTGCCACGCGGGCGAGAAGCGCGTGATGGAGCTGTGCGCGCGCTTTGGCAAGGACGTCTACCTGGCGACGCTGCAGGCGCTGCTGGACCGCACGCACGAGGCGATGCGCAAGCTGATCCAGCTCGCGATCCCCGAGGAGCCGCAGACGTTCGAGGACTGGATCGACGACGACGGGCTCGGCAACGGCCCGTACAAGATGAAGCTGACGATCTGGCGCGAGGGGGAGGAGGCCTGGTTCGACTGGTCGGGCACCGACCCGCAGTCGCTCGGCCCGATCAACTTCTACCTCTCCGAGGGCATGTTCAAGATGTTCATCGGGGTCTACCTGATCATGGTCAACGACCCCGACATCCTGTTCAACGACGGCTTCTATCCGCTGCTGCACGTTGTCATGCCTGCCGGATGCCTGCTGAATCCGAGGTATCCCGCCGCGCTCGGCTGCCGCACGCACGGCCTGACGCGGCTGTTCGACGTGCTCGGCGGCGCGCTGACCAAGCAGGCGCCGGAGCTCAACACCGCGGCCGGCTACGGGACCTCGCCGTACATGCTGTATTCCGGCTGGAAGGAGGACGGCGAGTTCTTCTACGCCATGGAGATCCTCTACGGCGGCATCCCCGGGCGGCCGATCGGCGACGGGATGGACGGCCACTCGTGGTGGCCGCTGTTCGAGAACATCCCGACCGAGTACCTCGAGGCCTACTACCCGCTGCGCGTCGACGGCTACACGACCGTGACCGACAGCGGCGGCGCGGGCTTCCATCGCGGCGGCAACGGCGTCGAGAAGCGCTACGTCTACCTCGAGCCGGGGCACGTGTCGATCCACGATGACCGCTGGCTCACGCGGCCCTGGGGCGTGCTCGGCGGCCAGCCGGGCGAGCGCTCGACGAAGATCCTGCGCAAGGTCGACGGCAGCGAGCGCGTGCTCCCGGCCAAGTGCGACGAGATCGAGGTCGAGCCCGGCGACATGCTGATCTACCGCACGGCGGGCGGCGGCGGCTGGAAGGACCGGCTCGACCGGCCGGTCGAGGCGGTCGAGCGCGACGTCTCGTTTGGACTCGTGTCAAAGGAGAAGGCGAAGTCCGCGTACGGCGTCGTGATCGGCGACCCGGAGGCGACGGCGAAGGAGCGCGACCGCCAGCGGGCCGAGCGCGGCGACGCGCTCGCGTTCGACTTCGGCCCGTCGCTGGAGGAGACGCTCGCCGCCTGCGAGGCCGAGACGGGCCTGCCGGCGCCGGCGCGCGCGAAGCCGCTGCGCTGGTCGCCGCTGGAGGACGCGGACGCCGCCCAGGCGCGCGTGCGGGCGGCGCTCGATGGCTGACTTCGGCGGCACGGCGGGGTTCGGGGAGCGGCCCGCCGTGCTCGTCGTCGACCTCAGCGTCGGCTTCACCGACCCGAGCTCGCCGCTGGCATGCGACCTCGACGACGTCGTGACCTCCACCCGCGCGCTGCTGGACGCGGCGCGCGGAAAGGTCCCGGTGCTCTTCACGACGGTGTCGTATGACGACGTCGCCGCGGCGGCCGCCGGCGTGTTCCTGCGCAAAGTGCCTGCACTGCGCATCCTCGAGCCCGGCTCCCGCTGGGTCGCGATCGACGAGCGGCTGGGGCGCCGGGAGAGCGAGCCGGTGATCGCCAAGGCGTTCGCGAGCGCGTTCTTCGGCGTGCCGCTGGCGGCGATGCTGGCCGGCCGCGACACGCTGATCGTGTGCGGCGCCTCGACCTCCGGCTGCGTGCGCGCGACGGTCGTGGACGCGATGCAGCACGGGCTGTCGCCGGTCGTCCCGCGCGAGTGCGTCGGCGACCGCTCGCCGCGCGCGCACGAGCAGGCGCTGGAGGACATGGGCGGCCGCTACGGCGACGTCGTCGAGCTGAGTGCCGCGATCGCGCACGTGGCGGCGATCCCGGCCGCGACCGCGGTCAGCCCCGACGCGAGGTAGAGCGAGCCGAGCGTCGCGACCGCGAACGAGCTCGCCAGCACGCTGCCGGTCGTCAGCAGCGCGCTCGCCTCGGGCGCGTGCTGCGCCCGCACGCGCGCGACCGTGCGCGCGGCAACCGGACCGTACCCCGCGGCATGGCCGGCGCCGGCGACGAACAGGACCGGCTCGATCACCAGCGGCCACGAGTCGCGTGAGAGCGCGGCGATCACGACCGCGCCGGCGCCGAGCGCGAGCGGCCCGAGCACGGGCCAGCGCCACGCCGGCAGCCGCCGCCAGCCGAGGCTCATCGCCGCGAACCCGACCGCGTAGGCGGCGAACGCGAGCCCGGCGCGCAGGGCCGAGAAGCCGAGGTCGTCCTGCAGGTGCAGCGTGAGGCTGAACAGCAGCGCGGCGTACGCGCCCATCACCGCGACCACGGTCGCCAGCCCGGAGGTCACGCCCGGCTCGCGCAGCACCGCGGGATCGAGCAGCGGCGAGGCGTTCGCCCGCTCCAGCCGCGCGAACACGGCCAGGCCGAGCAGGCCGGCGGCCATGCTCGGCCACACCCACGCCGGCCAGCCCTGCTCGCGCCCGAGCAGCAGCGGCACGAGGATCAGCGTCATCGCGCCGGTGAGCACGGCCACGCCGGGGAGGTCCAGGCGCGCGCCGCGGCGCTCGTCCGGGGGCAGGACGCTCGGCGCCAGGGCGAGCAGGACGAGCCCGATCGGGACGTTGATCAGCAGCGCCCAGCGCCAGCCCAGCCCGGTCACGACCACGCCGCCGACCACCTGGCCGGCGCAGACGCCGAGCGCGAGCACCATCGCGTACAGGCCGACGGCGCGCTCGCGCGCCGCGCCGTCGAAGCGTCGCTGGATCACCTGCAGCGTCTGCGGCGTCATCAGCGCGCCGCACGCGCCCTGGGCCAACCGAGCGGCGAGCAGGACCGGCGCGCTCCACGCCAGCCCGCACAGCAGCGAGGTCGCCGTGAAGCCGGCCAGGCCGGCCATGAACATGCGGCCGTGGCCGCGGTCGTCGCCGAGCCGCGCGCCGGTCACGACGAGCACCCCGAACGCGAACGTGTAGCCGGCGAAGATCGCCTGCAGCATCGTCGGGCCGGCGCCGAGCTGCCGCTGCAGCGCGGGCATCGCGACGGTCAGGATCGAGCTGTCCATCGAGGCCATCAGCTGGCCGGCGAGCAGCAGGGCAAGAGTCCGCCAGGGCATGTGTGTACCGTCGTCTCAGGGCGACTCCACCGCTTGAACGACGATGCTCAGTTCGACCGCGCTCTTCGACACTCCCTCGCTTCACGTGTACGACGTGCGCTGCGCGCACGCCCGCGGGCCGTGGGCGGCCGTCGAGACGGCGCCCGGCGCGGCGGTGATCTTCGCCCGCCGCGGCGCGTTCCGGCGCCGCGCCGAGCACGGCGAGCAGGTCGTCGAGCCCGGCGTCGCCGTGTTCCAGCGCGCGGGCGAGCAGGAGGAGTACGCGCACCCGCAGGACGGCGGCGACGACTGCACGGCGGTGCGCATAAGCGACGCGCTGCTCGCCGAGCTCGTCGACGAGCTCCCGCCCGGCGTGGTCGCGACGAGCGCCCGCGACGACCTCGCCCACCGCGCGATCGTCGCCGCGGCGCGCCGCGGCGAGGCGCCCGAGGCGCTCGAGGAGCGGACGATCGCGCTGCTCGCGTCGGTGCTGGGGCGCGTGGTGCCGGCGCGCGTCGCCGCAGGGCGCCCGGCGACCGCGCAGGCCCGCCGCGCGCTCGCCTCCGACGCGCGCGAGGCGCTCGCGGCCGACACGGCGCTCGGGCTCGTCGAGCTGGGCCGCGCCGTCGGCGCCTCGCCGCATCATCTGAGCCGCGTGTTCCGGGCGGAGGTCGGCGTCACGGTGTCGCTGTACCGGCGGCGGCTGCGGCTGCGCAGCGCGCTGGAGCGGCTGGGCGACGGCGATCTCGCGCGCGTCGCCGCCGAGGCCGGGTTCGCCGACCACGCGCATCTCGCCCGCGAGGCGCGGGCGCTGCTCGGCGCGACGCCGTCCGCGCTACGCGGTGAAGTTGCCGGCCCGGTGCAGCAGCCCGGGCAGCGGGCGCGCGAGCACGCCTGACAGCCACTCCGCGACGCCGATCAGCGCGTCGAGGTCGACTCCCGTCTCCACGCCTTCGCCGTGGAGGAGGTAGATCAGGTCCTCGGTCGCGATGTTGCCGGTCGCGTTCGGAGCGAACGGGCAGCCGCCCAGGCCGCCGACGCTGGCGTCCAGGATCGTCGCGCCGTGCTCGAGCCCGGCGACCGCGTTCGCGTAGCCCGTGTTGCGCGTGTTGTGCAGGTGCAGGCCGATCGGGGTGCCGTTCTCGCGCGCTGCGGGTACGAGGCGACGTACTTGCGACGGAACTCCGACACCAATCGTGTCGGCGAGGATGACCTCGTCGGCCCCAGCCATCCGCGCGGCGTGCTCGAGCACGACGCCCGGATCGACGCGCCCTTCGAACGGGCAGCCGAACGCGGCGGCGAGCGTGACGGTCGTCTTGACGGGCGACGCGGCGACGATCTCCTCCGCCACGGTCGCGGCCTGCTCGGCGGTCATGTTCTGGTTGCGCTGCGCGAACGTGTCGGTGACCGGATAGGCGACGTGCACCTCCTGCGCGCCGGCGGCGAGGGCGCGGTCGAGCCCCTTGCGGTTGAGCACGAGCGCGGCCCAGACGGTCGCGCCGGCCGGAAGCGCTTCGAACACGGCCTCCGCTCCGGCCATCTGCGGGACGAGCTTCGGATTGACGAAGCTGCCGGCCTCGACGCGGGGGAGCCCGGTGGCCGCCAGGCGCGTGCAGAGCTCGGCCCGGACGGCCGGGTCGAGGGTCGCCTCATCGTTCTGGAGGCCGTCGCGCGGCCCGACATCGCAGACGCTGATTCGCACGGTGTGGATTCTTCCGCACACCCTTTCACTAACGCCGGACCGCACGGCATGCTTGACTGACGACGCACCATGGATCTGCGCGACCTCCTGGCCCAGCTCGACCTGCCGCCCGGCGACCATTACTACCGGGCCCGCATCCCCTGCCGCGAGGACGAGCAGGTGGCGCGCGTCGTGCGCGCGTTCAGCGAGGCGTCCCCCGGCCGCCAGGCCGTCTTCCGCGAGGCGATCGACGGCGTGCGCGCGGGGCTGCTGCTCGTGTTCAGCGAGCGCGTGGCCGCGCTTGCGGTGCGGCTCGAGAGCACGGAGCCGCTGGTCCAGGGCCTGGTCGCGGCGTCGCTGGCGCAGGAGGGCGATCCGCGCGAGGCGCTCGCGGTTCCCGCGCTGCACCGTCGCAGCGCCGAGTTGCTCGACATCGACGCCGGCCGCGTGTTCGACGAGGCCGCCGGGCGCACGGATCTGTCGGGCGCGCGCTGGCTCGCGGACGTCCGCGACGCCGAGGACAGCCCTGAGGACGTCGGCTACGAAGAGGCCGACGACGGCGAGGGCTTCCGCTACGAGCGAGCCGTCGCGCGACAACGTCGCTGGTGAGATTGAGGCAACAGCCCCTCCGCCCCACCCCGATCATCCGACCTTAAGCTCGTAGGCTGTCTCGCCGTGAACGAGCAGCCCCGCGATCCCCATACCGAGGTCCACCGCGTCGCCGATCCCGACGCGACCCGCGTAGCGAGCTATCTGGCCCAGCCCGGCGAGGTCGGGCGCGTGTTGCTCCTGTACTCCGGCGGCCTGGACACGAGCGTGATGCTCAAGTGGATCCAGGACGAGTACGAGGCCGAGGTCGTCGCCTTGACCGTCAACCTCGGGCAGCCGGGGGAGGACTACGACGTCGTGCGCGGCAAGGCGCTGCAGCTCGGCGCCCTCGATTGCCACGTGGTCGATGCGCGCGAGGAGTTCGCCCGCGAGTACGTGCTCCCCGCGATCAAGGCCAACGCCGACTACGGCGACGGCTACCCGCTGTTCACCGCGCTGGGCCGTCCCCTGATCGCCAAGCTGGCGGTCGAGTACGCGCGCAAGACCGGCTGCGACACGATCGCGCACGGCTGCACGGGCAAGGGCAACGACCAGGTGCGGATCGAGGCGACGGTCGCGACGCTGGGGCCGGAGCTGAAGGTGATCGCGCCCGTGCGCTCGTGGCAGATGGGCCGCGACGAGGAGATCGCGTACGCGCGCAAGCACGGGATCCCGGTCAAGGGCGGGACCGAGACGGCGCCGTACTCGATCGACGACAACCTCTGGGGGCGCTCCTCGGAGGGCAAGTGGATCGAGGATCTCGCGCACGCCCCGGACGACGACGTGTTCCAGCTCGTGACGCGGCCGGAGCTGGCGCCGGACGAGGCCGAGATCGTCGAGGTGACGTTCGAGGCGGGCGTGCCGGTGGCGCTGAACGGCGAGAAGCTCGGTCTGGTCGAGCTCTTGGAGCGGGCCGCCTCGATCGGGATCAAGCACGGCGTCGGGATCGTCGACCACATCGAGGACCGGATCGTCGGCCTGAAGGTGCGCGACATCTACGAGATCCCGGCGGCGGCGATCATCCTGAAGGCGCACAAGGAGCTCGAGCGCCTGGTCGGCACCATCCACCAGAACCAGTTCAAGCCTGAGTTGGATCGGAAGTGGGCGTACCTGGTGTACGCGGGCCTGTGGTGGGAGCCGCTGCGCGAGGACATCGAGGCGTACTCGGAGCACGTCAACTCGCGCGTGACCGGGACGATCGGGCTCAAGCTGTACAAGGGCTCGGTGCGCGTCGTCACGCGGGCGTCGGCGAACGCGGTCTACGACGCGCAGCTGGCGACGTTCGCCGAGTCGGGTGGGCTGTTCTCGCAGTCGGCGTCGCCCGGGTTCATCGAGATCTGGTCGCTGCAGTCGCGCATGGCGCGGCGGGTGCGCGGCGACGCGTGATCGTGGGTCCGGCCGGGTAGCCTCGCGGCATGTTCTACGCGCTGCTCGGCCGGATCGTCTGGTACGTCGCCAAGCGGTACGTGCGCCGGCGGTACGCCAAGAGCCGCCTGCCGCGGCCGGTGCTCGCGCTCAGCGTCATCGCGACGATGCTCGGCGGGGTCCTGTTCGCGCGCAACCAGACCGGCTAGCTCGCTAGCCGCCGCGGCCGATCCGCAGGACGTGGCCGTCCGGGTGGCGGACGTGGAACTCGCGGACGTTCCACGGCCGGTCGGCCGGCGGCGACGTCACGTCGAAGCCCTCGGCGAGGCAGCGCGCGTAGACGGCGTCCGGGTCGTCCACGAAGACGCTCATCCAGGCGCCCGTGTCGCCCCGCCCGCCCTGGCCGTCGAGGCACAGGAAGATCTCGCACTCGCCTGAGCCGACGCCGCCGAAGCTCGGCTTGGCGCCGGGGGAGTCCTCCCACTCGAACGTCTTCGTCCAGCCGAGCTTCGCGAACCACGCGAAGCTCGCGGCGAGGTCGGAGACGTTGAGGATCGGCACGACGTGGTTCGCGTCCACGCCGCGGAAGTTACCGCCGGGGCGCCTGGGAGGATCTTCGGCCGATATGGCAGAGTCGACCCAGCCCGCCGTGCCCGGCAACCTCGCCAGGCCCGCCGTCGAGTTCGCCGAGTGGCTCCCGGCGCTCGGCGGGAGTCGCCTCCTGCGCGTGCACGGAGAGGCCGCCGTCAGCGATCCCCCGGCACTCGTCCTCCGCGGAACGGCGGGCGAGCGCCGGATCGAGCCGCGAGGCCAGTCCCGCTTCACCCGCGCCCACGAGTGGCGGGCGTCGTACCTGATCCCCGCCGAGCTCGTCACGGCCGGATGGTCGGAGACGATCCTGGAGTGGCCGGCCGGGACCCGGATCCCGCTCCCGGACCCGCCGGCCACCCCCAGAGCCGAGATCGTCGACCCCTCGGTCCTCACAACCCTCCGAGCCCGCCGAGGAGCCTCGCCGGCGAACGAGCCACGGCCGGCAACGGACGCATCGCCCGCCGGCGTGTCGTCGCCGGCGACGACCCCACTGCCGCCTCCGGCCGCGCCGTCATCGGCCGCTGCGGCCCCGTCGTCCGACCCTGTCGTGCCCTCGTTCTCCGCGGCCGCGCGGTCTTCCGTCCCCGTGGGCGCGTGGACCGATCCGCCCGGGGCGTTCTCGCGCTCGGTCTTCGAGGCCGAGGCGGTCTGGACCGCCAAGCGCGCGGAGCTGGAGCGCGAGATCAATCGTGCCGCGGAGGCGATCGGGCGTGCCCGTGAGGGCGAGCGCGAGGCTCGCGACGCCGTGCTCGCGGCGCTTGCCGGGGTGCGCGCGGACCTGCGCGCGGCACGGGCCGCACGCGCGGCGGACGCGGACACGATCGCGGTGCTGACCGCGGAGCTCGAGGCCGAGCGCATCGCGCACGCCGTCACGCGCCGTACCGCGGCCGACCTCCGGTCCGCGCTCGCGCAGGAGCGCACCGGTCACGACGGCGCGATCGACCTCCGCACCGCGCTCGAGCGCGAACGCGCCGCCCGCGCCCAGGCCGAGCACGCGCTCGCGGAGACCCGCGAGGAGGGCTCCGCCCTGATGGCGCGGATCGCCGAGCTCAACCGCGCGGCCGCCCGCGACGACACGCCGCTCGACCGCCGCGCCCGCGAGCACGCGCAATCCGCCGCGGCCGCCGAGCGCCGCCCGGAGCAGGAGACGGGCGAGCTCGTCGCCAACCTCGAAGCCGCCGCCGCGGCGCTCCGCGCCCGCACCGCCATCACCGCACCCACGGACGGCCTGCCGGTCGCCGCGCCGGACGATGCCCCCGCGGGGGGCGGGAACGCTGTTGCCGCGCGCCCCGGCACGTCGATGGCGCTCGTCGGGCCGGCCGCGCGGCCGCTGCGTCGCGTGCTCGTCGAGCTGGCCGCGCAGGATGCGCTCGCCGCGGGCCAGATCCTGGCCGCGCTGCTGCCGGCGCAGGGGTCGCTGTTCGACTCCCCGATCGCGTACGACCTCACGATCGCGGGCGTCGGGACGTTCGCGATCACGGTCGTCGACGGGGTCGCGGGCGTCCAGCGCGTCTCCAAGCGGCGCTCCCGGCGCGAGGCCGCGTTCGAGCTCCGCGCTGACCCGCTCGCGCTGGCCGAGCTGCTCGCCGGCGACGAGCGGCGTCTCGGGCGCTTCGCCGGCCGCGCCCGGGTGACGCGGCGCCGGCGCCGGGCGCGCGCGCTGCGCGTCCTGCCGGCGACCCGGATGAGCCTCGCGGAGGCGGTCGCCGCCGGCGCCCGGCTCGAGCCCGCGCTGGTCTACCGCACACTCCCGTTCGCGATCGAGCCCGAGTGGACGGCCGGCCACGCGTTCACCGTCGCGCAGCAGATCACCGACCCTGTCCCGCGGACGTGGTACCTGACGGTCCGCGACGGCGCCGGCGTGGAGGTCACCGAGGACGAGCGCCCCGCGGACGCCACCGTCACGATGACGCGCGCGGCGTTCGACCGCCTGCTCCGCGACGACCCGTCCGCGCCCCACGAGCGCCCGCTCGTCCAGGGAGACCGCGCCGCCGTCGCGCTCCTGAAGTCCTGGACCGACCGCGCCCGCGGCGCGACCTGAGCCCGGTGCTCAGGCGCCGTGCGTGACCGCGAGCGCCCGGGACTCGCCGCGGCGCAGGTGATCGAGCAGCGCCGCCCGCGCCGACGGCGCCGGGGCGTGGACGAGCACCTCGAGCAGGGCCGCGTGATCGGCGGCGAGCTCGTCGAGGTCCGACGCCACGCGGTCCGCGACCGCGAGCACGATCCGCAGCTCGCGCAGCGCCGCCTCCGCGGCCAGCCGCAGCCGGCGCGAGGACGTCGAGGCGACCAGCGCGAGGTGGAACGCCGCGTCCGCCGCGACCGCCGCGCGCGCGTCGCCCGCCTTCGCCGCCTCGGTCATGCTCGTCACCGCGGCCTGCAGCCACACGTCGTCCGCCGGGCGCCGCCGCACGAGCGCCTCGAGCCCGGCGATCTCCAAGGTCCGGCGCGCCGCATAGAGATCGCGGACGTCCTCCACCGACAGCCGCGCCACCTCGATCCCGCGGTGCAGCGAGTGGACGACCAGCCCCTCGCGCTCGAGCTGCCCCAGCGCGGCCCGTGCGAGGTTCTGCGCTACACCCAGCCGCTGCATCACCTCGACGTCCGGGAGCGCGGTTCCGGGCGGGTACTCGCCGCTCAGCAGCACGTCGCGCAGCGCCTCCACCACGTTGTCCGCGGGCGATGTCCGCTCGAGCGGGAGCAGCGTCATGAGCCGCTCCAGAAGCCGGAGGGTTGCCGTTCAGACCTCGCCCCGAGTCCGCAGGTCTGCGCACGGACCAGCGCCCGCGGGCCGCGGCGGAGAACGGGTTGCGGCGACCGCAACGCGCAAGACGCGGTGCGGCACGCCATGGGGCCGGCGTGGGGGACCATCGAAACGATGCTCTGAGGATCGTGAGCCACTGTCAAGTAACACAGTGTCAACGGCCAACGGCTCCGTACCCACCCGAAGGGGTGGTCTGAACCCGTTTCCTCAGAGCGTCACGCCGGCTCCCCGCTCGAGCGCCCGCGCGGCCACGAGCCCCGCGACCGCCGCGTCCTGCACGCCGATCCCGACCAGATCGCAGACCGTCACGTCCTCCTCGCGCACACGGCGCGGGAGCGTCCCGAGCGCCGCCACGTCGCCCAGGCGGACCGCCCCGGCCGCCAGCGCGTGCTGGAGCTCGCCGTTGACGGCGGCCACGGGCGGATGGTCGGCGACCACGAGGTCGGCGGCGCCGAGCACGGCCGCCTCGACCTCCTGCTTGCCCGGCATGTCGGACCCGACCGCCGTCAGGTGCGCGCCCGGCCGCAGCCAGCCCGCGAGGATCAGCGGCGACGTCGCGGGCGTCACCGTGACGACAAGGTCCGAGCCGCGCACCGCGGCCTCGAGGTCCGAGACGCCGGCCGCCGCGACCCCGAACTTCGCCGCCAGCTCCCCGGCGCACGCATCCGCCTCCGAGCGCCGGCGCGCCCAGACCACCACCCGCGCGGGGGAGCGGACCCCGAGCAGCGCCTCGACCTGGAACCGCGCCTGCCCGCCCGCGCCGACGACGCACGCCTGCTCCAGCTCCGGGCGCGCGAGCAGCGACGCCGCCAGCGCGCCCGCCGCGCCGGTGCGCAGCTCGGTCAGCAGCCCGCCATCCATCACTACCGCCGCGAGCCGCCCGTCGACCGCCGACAGCACGAGCGAGACGCCCGACGCGCTCGGCAGTCCGATCGCCGGGTTCCCGTAGAACCCCGCCGACGCCTTGACCGACCAGTACTCGTCGCCGGCCAGCCACGCGCCCTTGACGTGCGCCTCGCCCGCCGGGAACTCGAAGTCCATGATCTCCGGCACCGTCGCCTCGCCCGCGGCGAGCCGCACGAACGCGCCGCGGACCGCCTCCAGCGCGTCGGCGGGCGTGATCAGCGCACGGACGTCCTCGGCCCGCAGGAGCCGGGTCACCGCGCCGCCACCACGGCGCGCGCCCGCCCCTCACCGTGGGCGAGGTGATCGGCGAGGGCGCGCCGCGCCACCGCGCCGTCCCCGCTCGCGATCGCGTCGAGCAGCGCGCGGTGGCCGGCGACCTGCGCGCCGAGGTTGGCGGTCGCGCGATCGGACGCGCACAGCACGAGCCGGACCTCGCGCAGCGCCCGCTCGGCGGCGGCGACGAGCCGTTCGACGCCCGTCGCGGCGACGATCGCGAGGTGGAACGCGGCGTCGGCCTCGACGCCCTCCGACACGCTGCGCGCGGCGGCGAGCTGCGCCAGCGCCGCCTCCAGCGGCGCCAGCGCCCGCGTCGCCAGCAACACCTCCAGGCCCGCGCCTTCGAGCACGCGGCGCGCCCCGTAGACGTCGGCGACGTCGGACTCCGTCGGGCTCGCGACGCGCACGCCGCGGTGGAGCGTCTGCACGACGAGGCCGTCGCGGGCGAGCTCGGCGAGCGCCTCGCGCGCCGTCCCGCGCGACACGTTGGCGCGCGCGGCGAGGTCGGTGTCGCGCAGCGGGGCGCCCGGCGCCAGCGTGCCCGAGAGCAGCTCGTCCCGCAGGAGAGCGGCGAGCATCGCGCTCGTGGATGCCCGCGCCACCCGCAAGGTCACGCCGGACATCATCCCGATCCCGGCCCAGCAGCGCGCCGCATCGCGGCAATTGTGCTCAAGAGCGGCTCGATATCCGCGGGCTCGAGCGCCTCCGTGCAGAGCACGAGCGCGTCTCCGACGACGTTGGCGCGGATGCTCGGGTCCCCGGCCGCCAGCGCTCGCTCGAGCGCCGCCTCGCCGGGGAGCACGACCGCGTTGACCGGCCCGTCGATCAGCCGCTCGTCGAGCGTGAACTGCTTCAACCCGGCGCCCGGCAGCCCGTCCGCCAGCGCCCGCGCGTGCGCCCCGTAGCCCGCCCAGCGCGCCGCGTGATCCATCGCGACCCACTCCTCCAGGGCGGCCAGCGTCGCCACGATCGTCGCGCGATCGAGCTTGAACGCGCGCCCGAACGTCCGCCACTCGCCCGACTCGTAGCCCGTGAAGTCGAGCGCCGCGAGGTCGGCGATCGGCGCGGCGCGCCCGGCGACGAAGCCGCCGCCGTTCGGGCCCCAGAAGTACTTGGCCGAGAAGCAGACGAAGTCCGCGGGCCAGCGCCACAGCTCCTCCAGCGGGTAGCTGAGGTACGCCGCATCGACGACCACCGGCACCCCGAGCTGGCGCACCTGCGCGAGCGGCATGCCGGCGCCGTCCAGGTGCGCCGGGTGCAGGATCGCGACTGGCGAGAGCGCCAGCCCGTCCGCCAGATCCTCGACCTCGACCACGCGCGCGCCCGCCAGGCGCGCGCAGCGCGCGTACTTGTAGGCGTGCGCGCGCTGCAGCAGCACGACCGCGTCGGTCTCCGGCAGCGCCTCGCCGACCGCGCCGCTCCCGCGCGCGATGCAGGCCGCCACCGACAGGGCGATGCCCGCCGAGGCGCCCGGAACCACCCGGGCGGCCTCGGCGTGCACCAGCTCGGCGATCCGCGCCCCGGCACGATCGAGCAGCTCCGGCACGGACGCCCACGTCCTGTTCGCCTCCGCCGCCGCCGCCCACACCCCGGGGCTCAGGCACGAGCCGCCGAGGTCGGTGTAGATGCCGCACGCGTTGATCACGCGCCGGACCCCCAACGCGGAATAGACCCCCATGCGTAGGATTGTCCGACAATCCGACAATCTCGTCAAGACCCGCAAGGTGCGGCCGGAGAGCCGGTTCACGTCCGCAGCTCCGCCTATCGTTCCCAGCCCGTGAGCAGCCCTTCCGTCGCCCATCTGCACGTCCACTCCGAGTACTCGCTGCTGGACGGCGCGTGCAAGGTCGACGCGCTGGCAGAGCGCGCCGCGGCCTACGGCCAGCCCGCGATCGGGCTCACCGACCACGGCGTCATGAACGGTGCGGTAGAGCTCTACAAGGCTGCCAAGAAGCACGGCGTGAAGCCGTTGCTGGGCCTCGAGGCGTACTTCGTCGACGACCGCCGGGTGCGCGAGGGCAAGCTCGAGCGCAACCACCTGACGCTGCTCGCGCAGAACGACGAGGGCTTCCGCAACCTGACGACGCTGTCGAGCAAGGGCTTCCTGGAAGGCCTGCATCGCGGCAAGCCCGGGGTGGACCTGGAGCTGCTGTCCCAGCACGCCGAGGGCGTGATCTGCCTGACCGGCTGCCTGGCCTCGCGCTCGAGCCAGCGGATCGTCGCGGGCAAGCTCGAGGACGCCCGCGCGCACCTCGACGAGCTGGTGCAGGTGTTCGGGCCGGAGGACGTCTACTTCGAGGTCCAGCGCAACGGGCTCGACGAGCAGGAGCAGGTCAACGCGGCGCTCAAGCGCTTCGCGGCCGAGATGGGCCGCCCGCTGGTCAGCACGGCCGACGTGCACTACCTGCGCAAGGAGGACTTCCACCACCACGCGGCGCTGCTGTGCGTGCAGACCAAGTCCACGCTCGCGGCGCCGAAGATGTCCTTCAGCACGAACGAGTTCTACTTGAAGAGCTCCGAGGAGATGGCGGAGTCGTTCGCCGAGTACCCGGGCGCGCTGGAGGCGTCGCTGGAGATCGCGGAGCGCTGCGACGTCGGCATCGCGCTCGGCGGCCAGCTGATCCCGCGCTACGACTGCCCGGACGGGCTCGACGAGAAGGCCTACCTGCGCAAGCTCGTGCTCGAGGGCATGGCCAAGCGCTACGGCGACCCGCTGCCCGCCGCCGCGATCGAGCGGATGGAGATGGAGCTCGGCGTCGTCGACAAGATGGGCTTCAACGCCTATTTCCTGATCGTCTGGGACTTCGTCAACTTCGCCAAGTCCAACGGCATCGCCGTCGGCCCGGGCCGCGGCTCGGCGGCCGGCAGCATCGTCGCCTACACGCTGGAGATCACCGACGTCGACCCGCTGGCCTACGACCTGCTGTTCGAGCGCTTCCTGAACGCCGAGCGCGTGTCGATGCCTGATATCGACATCGACTTCTCGGTGCGCGGCCGTGAGCGCGTGATCCGCTACGTGACGGAGAAGTACGGCGCCGACCGCGTGGCGCAGATCGTGACCTTCGGCCGGATGTTCCCGCGCGCGGCCACGCGCGACGCCGCCCGCGTGCTGGGGCACGACTACGGCGTGGGGGACCGGCTGGCGAAGCTGATCCCGGACCCGATCATGGGCCGCCCGCCGAGCTTCAAGGACTGCCTGGAGCCCGGCGCCGACCTCGCCGCGGAGGTCGCGCGCGACCCGGTCGCCAAGCAGATCGTCGACGTCGCGCAGGGTCTCGAGGGCATCGTCCGCAACGCGTCGATCCACGCCGCCGCCGTCGTGATCTCCGACCGCGCGCTGACCGACATCGTGCCGCTCCAGCTGGCCGACGCCGGCACGGGCGAGGACGGCGCGAAGATCTACAGGACGGTCACGCAGTTCTCGATGAAGCCGATCGAGGAGATCGGCCTGCTCAAGATGGACTTCCTGGGCCTGCGCAACCTCGACGTGATCGAGGACGCGCTGGACATCATCGAGCGCTCCGCGGGCGAGCGGCCGAACATGGCCACGCTCCCGCTGGACGACGTCAAGACGTACGAGATGATGGCCCGGGGCGACTCGATCGGCGTGTTCCAGTTCGAGTCCGAGGGCATGCGCGAGGCGCTGAAGAAGATCGGGCCGACCGAGTTCGAGGACCTCGTGGCGCTCGTGGCGCTGTACCGCCCGGGCGCGATGGATCAGATCCCGGCGTACGCGCGCGGCAAGCGCAACCCGGACACGATCGGCTACATCGACGACCGCCTGCGCCCGATCACGGACTCGACGAAGGGCGTGATCCTCTACCAGGAGCAGGCGATGCAGATCGCCAAGTCCCTGGCCGGCTTCACCGGCCCGCAGGCGGACGACCTGCGCAAGGCGATCGGCAAGAAGAACCGCGAGGCGATGGCCAAGCTGCAGCCGATGTTCGTCGAGGGCTGCCGCGCGTCCGGGACGTCGCCGGATGTGATCGAGAGCCTGTGGGCGACGAACGAGAAGTCGGCCGACTACTCGTTCAACAAGTCCCACGCCGCCTGCTACGCGCTGATCTCCTACCGCACGGCGTGGCTGAAGGCCAACTACCCCGCCGAGTACATGGCGGCGCTGATCTCGTCGGTGATGGACACCAAGGACAAGGTCCCGTTCTTCGTCAACCAGGCGGAGGCGATGGGGATCGAGATCCTGCCGCCCGACGTCAACGAGTCAGACCACGAGTTCATGGTCGTCGACGGCAACATCCGCTTCGGCCTGGACGCCGTCAAGGGCGTCGGCTACGCGGCCGTCGAGGCGATCAAGAAGGCGCGCGAGGAAGGCGGCGACTTCACGTCGCTGTGGGAGTTCTGCGAGCGCGTCGACGCGCGCACGGTCAACAAGCGCTCGATCGAGGCGCTGATCAAGTGCGGCGCCTTCGGCTCCACCGGCGCGACGCGCAAGGGCATGCTCGACGTCCTGGACTCCGCCCAGGCGGCGGGCCAGCGCACGCAGCAGGACGCGCAGATGGGCCAGGGCTCGATCTTCGACCTCGCCGGCTTCGGCGACGCGACGCCGTTCACGGCGCCGGCCCACCCGCCGATCCCCACGCACGAGCACGAGCGCACCGAGCTGCTGGCGATGGAGAAGGAATCGATCGGCATCTTCATCTCCGAGCACCCGCTCAAGCGCGTGCGCGAGGCGCTGAAGGTCAAGACCGACTGCACGTGCGACAAGGTGATCGACCAGCGCGACGGCGACTGGGTGAAGGTCGGCGGGATGATCACCGAGTCCAAGAAGATCCGCACCCGCAGCGGCAGCTCGATGATGTTCGCGACGCTCGACGACCTCGAGGGCGCGGTCGAGATCGTGATCTTCGAGAAGTCGCTCGCCGCCGCGGAGGGCGTCGTGGCCGCGGACGCGATCGTCCTCGTGCGCGGGCGCGTGGATCACAAGGAGGCCGGCAAGGTCTGCGTGATCGTGCAGGACGTCGAGCCGTTCGACCCGACGGACGCCGAGATCGACAAGGCCAAGGCCCAGGTCGCCAAGCAGGCCGCGATCGTGCCGGCCGCGCTCAAGCGCCGCGTCGACGCCGCGCAGCTGCCCGCGTCGGTGATCGACGACCTGCGCGAGCTGTTCGAGCGCTACCAGGGCGAGACCGAGTTCGTGCTGGAGATGCATACCCGCACCGGCCTGCGCCGGCTCAAGTTCGGCGCCAACTACAAGGTCAAGGCGCGCGACGCCGGCTTCAAGGCCGAGCTCGAGGCGCTGCTCGGCGCCGCCACGCCCGCCGCCGCCTGAACCGGCGTCACGAAGCGGCGCGCCGCCGCTGATGTTCACCGGCAAGGTCCAGCCGGCGGTGCGCGACGCGCTCGGCACGCAGTTCACGGGGCTGTGGGCGAGCGGCCTGGACCTGGGCATCGACGTCGGCTTCGCACCCGGGACGCTGGACGAGGCGCCTGCGCGCGCCGCGATCCTCGACCGCTTCGCCGCGGTCCTCACGCCCGACCAGCTCGCGACCGCGACGCGCCTGCTCCACGTGGTGCCGGAGCCCTACAGCGAGGCCGATCTGACGGCCGCCGGCGTCGGCGCGGTGCAGGCGCTCCAGGCCGCCGGGTTCAACGTGACGGAGTCCTACATCAGCTGCGTCGACGACGCCCTGCGCGTCAGCCTCGCCGCGTACACCGGCGGCCCGGACCCGTCGGCGGACGCGGTCCAGACGGCCGCCGCGGCGGTCGCGCCGTTCGGCGACAAGGTGCGCTTCCGCTTCATCACGCAGGTGGCCCAAGCGCTGGTCGGAGTCGTTCCGGCGGTGCCGCAGCCCAAGCCCCCGATCGTCGGTGGCGATGTCTCGCTCGCCCGCGCGAGCCGCTGCGTGCACGGGAAGGCGATCACCGTCAAGGCGCGCAAGGCGGCGGACCTGCAGTCGCTCGTCGTCGCCGTGCGCGGGCATAAGGCGAGGCTGGGCGCCGGCCGCAGCACGCGCGTCGCGCTCGCGCGCCGCACGCGCGTGACGCTGACCGTGACGCTGCGCAACGGGGCGACCGCGACGCAGGCCTACAGCTTCACGCGCTGCTAGCGGGCCTTCAGGCCGCGCTTGCGCAGCGCGATCGCGTTGTCGATGTCCTCGGGCTCGACCGCCTTGCCCTTGTGGCCGGGCCCTTCGAAGATCGCGGGCAGGCCGTCGAAGCGCGGCTCCGACAGGAACGCGGCGATGCCCTCGGCGCCGATCTCGCCGTCGCCGAGGTTGATGTGGCGGTCGCGGTTGGAGCCGAGCGGCGTCATCGAGTCGTTGACGTGCAGCGAGTGGAGGCGGTCGAGGCCGACGACGCGGTCGAACTCGTCGACCACGCCCGCGATGCTCTCGGCGCTGCGCATGTCGTACCCGGACGCGTGCAGGTGGCAGGAGTCGAGGCAGACGCCGAGCCGCTTGCCGCCGCCGGAGACCTCGATCAGCCGCGCGAGCTCCTCGAACGAGCGCCCGAGCGTCCCGCCGGCGCCCGCGGTGTCCTCCAGGTGCAGGTCGCAGCCCTCGGAGGCGTCGAGCGCCTCCTTGATCACCTCGCCGGCGCGCTTGATCGCGCCGTCGACGTCCTCGCTCTTGAGCGCCGAGCCCGGGTGCAGGACGACGCCGCGGGCGCCCAGCTGCGCCCCGGCGTTGAGCGCCAGCGTCAGCGCGGCGAGCGACTTCTCGCGGAACTCGGCCTTCTCGGACGCGGGGTTGAGCAGGTAGATCGCGTGGATCACGAGCGCCTCGACGCTCGAGCCGTCCAGCGCCTCCTTGAAGGCCGCGACCTCCTCGTCGTGGTAGAGCCGGCCCTTCCACGCCCGCGGGCTCTGGTTGAAGATCTGGATCGCCGTGCAATGGCGCTCCTCGCCGCGTGCGACGGCGTTGGCGGGACCGCCGGCGGGGGAGACGTGGGCGCCGATCAGCATGCCCGGGGCGCGTCCTTCACTGGTGCCATCCTAATGCCCATGAGAGTCCGCTTTCCTCCGTCGCCAACTGGAGCGCTGCACATCGGCAACGCGAGGACGGCACTGTACAACTGGCTTCTGGCGCGGGGTTCCGGCGGCCAGCTCGTGCTGCGGATCGAGGACACCGACCGCGAGCGCTCGACGCAGGAGAACGTCGACAAGATCTTCGAGTCGCTCGACTGGCTCGGGATCGACTGGGACGAGGGGCCGATCTACCAGACGGCCAACGCCGAGCGCCACGCCCAGGTCGTCCAGCAGCTGCTCGACGAGGGCAAGGCGTACCGGACGACGGCCGGCGCCGACGAGGTGCGCGCCTACAAGGAGGCGCACGACAACCGCGGCTTCCGCGGCAGCGACGAGGGCGAGGGCGCGGTGCGCCTGCGGATGCCCGACGAGGGCGTCACGCTCGTGCGCGACATCGTGCGCGGCGAGACCGAGTTCGAGAACGCGCTGCTCGACGATCTCGTGATCGCGCGCGCGGACGGGACGCCGATCTACCACCTCGCCGTCGTGGTCGACGACATCGACTCCCGGATCACGCACGTCGTGCGCGGCGCCGACCACTACTCCAACACGCCCAAGCACGTCCGCATCTACGAGGCGCTGGGCGCCGAAGTGCCGGTCTACGCGCACCTTCCGCTGCTCCACGGGCCGGACGGAAAGAAGCTCTCGAAACGGCACGGTGCGGCGTCGGTGCAAGATCTACGAGATTCTGGGTACTTGAAGGAAGCGGTCATCAACTACCTGGCGCTGCTCGGCTGGGGCTACGACGAATCCACCACGTTCTTCACGATCCCCCAGCTGCAGGAGCTGTTCACGCTCGAGCGCGTGTCGAAGGCCCCTGCGGTCTTCGACGAGCAGAAGCTGCGCTGGGTCAACGGCCGCTACGTCCGCGAGCTGCCGCTCGACGATCTGACGGCGCGGCTGGAGGCGTTCACGGGCCGCACCGGCCTGCGCGACGCCGTCGCCATCACGCAGGACAAGATCTCCACGCTCGGCGAGTTCTGGCCGCTGGCCGGCTCGTTCTTCGATGGTCCGTTCGACGACCCGGCGGCGCGCGAGAAGTTCCTCTCCACGCCGGAGCACCGCGCGGCGCTGGAGGACGCGCGGGAGGCCCTGGAGGCGCTTCCGGCGCCCTGGACGGCCGAGTCGGTGGAGCAGGCGCTGCGTGCGGTCGTCGATCGCACCGGGCGCAAACCCAAGCAACTTTTCCAGCCTTTGCGCGTAGCTCTTACCGGGACGACCGTCTCACCAGGTATCTTCGAGACTGTCGCGCTCCTGGGGCGCGATAAGAGCCTGGCAAGGGTGGGAGATGCGCTCGACGCATAGCAGGCAGGGACAGGGAGGAAGTATGGGCGGGCCCTCAACCATCGGTCCGGCAATGCCGATAGCGGGTCAAGGCGGAATCTCCTTGACCCCTGCCCAGACTCCAGAACCACACGATCCAGCCGATCACTCGCTCATGAGCACCGCACCCGCAACCGCCGCCGTCAAGGCCAGGCCCCGTGAGGAGGCGCCGTACGCCGTCGTCGGCCGTCCGCGCAACGAGGGCCACGGCAAGCGGCTCACGGCTGCGTTCGAGGCGCTCGAGGTGTTCCCGGCGCTCGCCGAGTCGCGCAACCGGCTGCTCGCCCTGATCTCCGAGGAGCGCCCCTCGATCGGCGACGTGGTGCGCGCCATCGAGTCCGACGTCGCGCTCGTCATCTCCGTCATGCGGCTCGCCAACGGCCTCGACTCCCCGCGCCGCGGCCAGGTCGAGTCGGTCGTCGGCTCCGTCGAGGTGCTGTCGCCGGAGGCCGTCCAGCGGCTCGCCGCGAACGCCGAGACGTTCGAGTTCTTCGAGCGCGGCAAGACGTGGGACGCCGCGCCCGAGCGCTTCCGCCTTCACGCCGTCGCCGTTCAGCGCGCCGCGGACCGCCTCGCGGCGGCCGCCGGCTACGCGCATCGCGACCGCCTGCTCGTCACCGCCCTTCTGCACGACGTCGGCAAGCTCGTGCTCATGCACGCGTACCCGGGCTACCCGAAGCAGGTCCACGGGCCCGCGCGGACGCCGGAGGAGCGCCTGCACTACGAGCGCCGCGAGCTGGGCGTCGACCACGCGCTGGTCGGCGGCGTGCTCGCCCGCCGCTGGAACCTGCCCAAGGCCGTCGCGTCCGCGATCGAACGCCATCACGCCGACGACGCGCAGGGCGACGCCGCCTTCGTCCGCCTCGCGGACATGCTCGCGCACTACTCGCAGGGCTCGCCGGTCTCCTCGACGGAGCTGCTGCGGGCCGCCCGCAACGTCGGCTTCGGCCCGAGCGAGCTGCGCGCCGTGCTCTACGACCTTCCGTACCCGAGCAACGACCGCCAGCGCGCGGTCGAGCCGTGCCCGCTCTCCACGCGAGAGCTGGACGTGCTCAAGCGCCTGGCCCAGGGCCTCGTCTACAAGCAGATCGCGCTCGAGCTCTCGCTCTCGACCAGCACGGTGCGTACGCACCTGCACAACATCTACGGCAAGCTCGGCGCCGTGGACCGCGCGCAGGCCGTCCTGCACGCGACCGAACGCGGCTGGCTTTAGCGACTCGCTGAGGCCGGGTACCCATCCTCCCGTCCACTACGGGAGGGGGACTCTGTGCCTCGTTCACGGTCGCTCGTCGCCGCCGGCGGCGGGATCGCCGTCCTTTCCGCCGTCGTCTTCGCGCTCGGGTCCGCGGGGCCCGCGCGCACCGCGCCGCACCACTGGCCGCCGCCAGGGGCGCACGACGGCGACACCGCGCGCATGCTGCGCGAGATCGATCCTCGGCGGCTGCGGGCCGACGATCTGAAGCTGGTCGGCTTCGGGACGCGCAACACGCTGTCCTCGCAGACCGACCCAGACCGCGGCATCGGCGCCGCGCGCGACTGGATCAAGTCGCAGTTCGACGAGATCGCCGCGACCAGCGGCGGCCGCATGACCGTCGCGCTGGACTCCTACGTCCAGCCGCCCGCGTCGCGCATCCCGACGCCGACGACGATCACCAACGTGGTCGCGACGCTGCACGGGACCCAGCCGGAGTCGGCGGCGCGCACGTACGTCGTCTCCGGTCACTACGACTCGATCTGCACCAACCCGACGAACGCGACCTGTGACGCGCCGGGCGCCGACGACGACGCCTCGGGTGTGATCGCGGTGCTCGAGATGGCGCGCGCGATGGCGACGCGCTCGTTCGACGCCGCGATCGTGTTCATGGCCGTGGCGGGGGAGGAGCAGGGCCTGTACGGCTCCGAGCACGCCGCCCAGGGCTACAAGGCGGCCGGCGCGGACGTCGAGGGGATGTTCACCAACGACATCATCGGCGCCTCGCGTTCGACGTCGACCGGTATCTCGCGGCCACACGTGGTGCGGCTGTTCGCCGAGGGCGTGCCGACGAGCGAGACGCCCGCGCAGGCGTCCACGCGCCAGTCCGTCGGCGGCGAGAACGACTCACCCGCGCGCCAGCTCGCCCGCTTCGTCGAGGAGGTGGCTGAGAACCACGACACCGGCATGGACGTGCAGGTGATCTACCGCCGCGATCGCTACCTGCGCGGCGGCGACCACATCCCGTTCCTCGAGCAGGGCTATCCGGCGGCGCGCTTCACCGAGCCCGACGAGACCTACGAGCACGAGCACCAGGACGTGCGCGTCGAGAACGGCGTGCAGTTCGGCGACCTGCCGCAGTTCGTCGACTTCGACTACGTCGCCCGCGTCGCGCGCGTGAACGCGTCGGCCCTGGCGGCACTGGCGCGAGCGCCGGTCGCGCCGAAGAACACGCGCATCATCACCGCGAACCTGACCAACGACACGACCCTGCGCTGGAACGCGAACCCGGAGCCGGATGTGGCCGGCTACGAGGTCGTCTGGCGCAACACCGACGAGCCGAAGTGGACCCACACGATCCCGGTCGGCAACGTCACGGAGTACGCGGCGACGGCGATGTCGAAGGACAACTTCTTCTTCGGCGTGCGCGCGATCGACCGCGACGGACACCGCAGCCCGGTGTCCTTCCCGGTGCCTGCGAGCCGGTAGGCGTGTCAGGATGAGCCCGTGCTCTCGATCACCACCAAGTCGCCCTACGCGATCCGGGCACTCGCCGAGCTCGCCCGCTGCGGCGGCGCCGGCCCAGTGCCGATCGGCGAGCTCGCCCGCCGCCGCGACGTCCCAGTCCAGTTCCTCGAGCAGCTCTTCGCCGTCCTGCGCCGCGCGGGAGTCCTGCGCTCCCAGCGCGGCGTGAAGGGCGGCTACGCCTTCGCCCGCGAGCCGGGCGAGGTCACCGTCCTCGAAGTCGTCGAGCTGCTCGACGGCCGCCTCGGCGCCGACGCGGAGGGCATCTTCGCCGAGGCCGCCGCCGCGGCCCGCACCGTCCTCGCCAAGTCCACGATCGCCGACGTGGTCGAGCGCGAGAACCAGGCCGCGGGCGCGACGATGTACTACATCTAGAATATTGTGTTTTGCAGGGTCTTTATGGCTCTGCAGCGCCATTTCCGACCCGGCCGACTCCGGCCGGATCCGCCCGAATCCGGGGTGCTCTGTCCCGTGTGTGTCCCACGGAGTGGCGCGTCCGCGCTCGCCTCGATGGCTTGCCGAACCCTTCGGGGCGTTCGGCGAGCCGTCGTTCGACCCGTTCGACGAGCGCCGCGAGCGCCCGGCTCCGTTTTTGGCTCTGTGTATGGGGTGGCGTGGGGGGTGGGGGATCAGACCACGCGCCCCCACCATAGGGAAACAACGTGGGTGAGTGCGCGTGGTCTGATCCCCCACCCCAGGGAGGGAGTTGAGGGACCGGGCGGAGGGCGGCGCGGAGGAGATGAGCGGCGACGTGCCTTGAAACGGGGCGGAGCGTGCTCGGTGACGACAGCGAGATGTGGCGACGAAGGAGAGAGCAGCGAAGCGAAGGCTGGCGCTGAACGTCGAGGAGGCGTGCGAGGCATTGGGCGTCTCGTGGGACTTCTGGAAGGAGCACGTCGCGCCGGAAGTCCGAATCGTCCGCCGAGGCCGCCGAAAGCTGATCGCCGTGTCCGAGCTGGAGCGATGGCTGGAGCGCAGCGGCGAGGCGGCGCGTGATGGCTGACGAGGGCATCGAAGTCCGTCACGAAGCGTCTTGCCGCTCGCACGACGGCGCGCGCTGCAGCTGCGAGCCGACGTTCCGCGCGAGCGTCTGGAGCACGCGCGAGCGCAAGCGCATCCGCCGCTCCTTCGCGACCCGAGCCGCCGCGAAGGCGTGGCGCCAGGACGCCGGCGGAGCCGTCCGCCGAGGCGAGCTCCGGGCGACTACCGCCCCGACCCTCGACGACGCCCTGGCCGCCGTCCTCGCCGCGATGGACGCCGGCACGTTCCGAACCCGGGGCCGCCGGCCATTCAAGCCCACCACCCGCAAGGCGACCGAGCAGAACTACCGCCTCCGCGTCACCGACCGCTTCGGCCGCCACCGCCTCGACCAGCTCGACCACGTCGACCTCCAGGACTTCATCGACGAGCTCGACGCCGCGGGCACCGGCCCATCCACGATCGAAGCCGCCGTCCTCCCGCTCCGCCTCATCTTCCGCTGGGCCAGAGCCCGAGGCATCGTCGCCATCGACCCAACCGACGGCCTCGAGCTCCCGCAGAAGCCCTCCCGCCAGCGAGTCCCACCCTCACCGGCCGACGCCGCCCGCCTCCTCGCCGCCGTCCCCGACGCCGACCGCCCGGTCTGGGCCACGGCCATGCTGGCCGGCCTCCGCCGAGGCGAGATCCTCGCCCTGGACTGGTCGAACATCAACCTCTCCGCCGGCGTCCTCCGAGTCGAGCGCTCCTACGACCCAACCTCCGGCCTCTACCTGCTCCCGAAGTCCAAGCACGGCATCCGAACCGTCCCGGTCACCGCCGCCCTCGCGCCGTACCTCCGCGAGCACGCCCTCCGCTCAGGCCGCCGAGACGGCCTCGTCTTCGGCGACTCCGCCACCCGCCCACTCGACTCCCGCCGCCTCCAGGAACGAGCCGACGACGCCTGGCGATCCGCCGGCCTGA
The DNA here is from genome assembly GCA_963736505.1 of uncultured Solirubrobacteraceae bacterium. Taxonomy (GTDB): domain Bacteria; phylum Actinomycetota; class Thermoleophilia; order Solirubrobacterales; family Solirubrobacteraceae; genus Solirubrobacter. The sequence goes on along the minus strand of CAVTOZ010000003.1, from coordinate 2,179,353 downwards.
CCCGAGCCACGCTCCACGCCTGCCGCCACCTCTACGCCTCCATGTCGATCGCCGCCGGCGTCAACGCCCACGCGCTCTGCCGCTACATGGGCCACAGCTCGATCGCTGTTACGTTCGACCTCTACGGCCACCTCTTCCCGGGCAACGAGGCCGAAGCCGCAGCGCTCCTCGACGCTTACCTGGAACGCACGTTCGCGTCGCCGATGAACCAGGTAGGCTCGCTCTGATGATCCCCGGGCGTCAACAAGCTTCACGAACAGGCGCGACGAGGACATCTGCGGGAGGAGCGGCTTGACCGCTATGGAATCCCACCGCTAGAACGGACTCTCGCATGGCCTATCCAATCCCGCTCACGGCCGCACTCTCCGGTGCGACCGTCGATCAGCTCGCCTACTGGCGTCGGCACACGGCGTCCCATCCGCCGCTGCTCGAACCGGACGCCAAACGCAGCGGTCGCTACCTGTACAGCTGGGCGGACGTCGTCGCGCTGCGGTCGATCGTGTACCTGCGGCAGGTCAAGTCCCTTCCGCGGAATCCGCCGCGCGGTTCAGACGCTACGCAGCCTTGAGCCAGGGGAGTGGGGCCATCTCGCGAGCTACAAGCTCGCCGCGACTGGGACGAGCATCGTTGTCGTGACCCCGAACGGCGATGTTCTCGATGTCGACGAACATGCCGGAACCGTGATGGACGCCGTACTCCTCGCCGACGTGCTTGGCACTTTCGAGCGCGAGGACGGGCGCACGGTGCCCGCTATGGCCCGTCCTAAGGATCACCTCACGGTCGATCCCGGCGTTCTAGGCGGGTATCCCGTGATGGTCGGGACTCGGGTGCCGTTCGACGTCGTCGCCGGTCTCGCCGAGGAGGGGTACTCCGACGCCGAGATAATCGATCTGTACCCCAATGTCGGGACGGCGAGTATCGAGGACGCGCGATCCTTTGCGCAGGATGTCGCTGCCGCTGCGTAGAACCTCACCGACGTGCTCGTCCTCATCGACGAAGGAGTGCCGGTTCAAGCGGTGGCAGCGCTCCGGTTGAATCGGGGGCACTCGTTCACCCATGTGACCGAGCTGACCTGGAGCGGACGGAAGGACACCGAACTCTTCTCCACTGCCGTCGGGCGCGGTTTCGATGCGATCGTCGTACTCGATGTCGATCAGCTTGTCGATCCCGGCGAGTGGCGAGCCCTGAAGCGGTCGAAGCTGCATCACATCAGCCTCCGCCAGGGCAGGACTGTCCGCGGCGCCACGGGTGTTGCGCGCGTGCTCGCGTCGCTGATCGTGGCGATGCCGTATGTGCTTGCAGATCTTGCATCCGCGGACGGTCAGCGGATCGTAGAGATGTCCTTGTTGAGCGCGACGGCGCGCCACGAGATGTTTGACCCGCGTCGGGAGACCTCGCGATACCCATACTGGCGCTAATCAGCAAGCGCTTGGGCTGATGGCGAGAGCGGGCTCGGGACCGCGTTCAAGTTGACCCTCGACCTGCCGCAGAGCTGCTTCAAGGCGATCTGTCGCCAACAGCGAGTCATCGGCCTCGAGGCTCACGAACGCGTCTCGGAAGCCCGGGCGCGACGCGAACAGCGCCTGACCCTCGGCGCGATCGCTCCAGGCGCAGTTGCCGCGGTTCCGAATGCCCCACGCAACGCACCACGCCGGGTAATCGACGCTCTCGGGGAAGCGTGACGAGAAAATCGAACACGGATGTCATTCCCGCACCGTACGCCTCGCGTCCGGACGGATTGTCCCGTGTAGTGTCCCGCTGAGCCCGCAAACCCAGGTGGGGAGCCGAATCGGATGTATGTACTACATCTGAGCCGGCGGCCCGATCGTCACCCCAAGCTGCGAGCCGAGCGACGCGGCGTCCCAGTGCGCTCGTACGGACGCGATGAGGCCGCGCTGGAACTCGACGATGACGATCGCGGTGGCGGACGCGTTGTGGCCGGTGGGGGAGATTCCCGGGAGCAGCCACGGCAGCTCGCAGTCATGGAGGAAGGAGACCGTGACCTCGTCGACGAGCCGGAAGCGGTCCACCGTGCGTGAACGGCGGGTCAGGCTAAGGTCGGCGGGGAGATGTGGGAGCAGCGCTTCGTTGTAGAAGCGGGCTAGCTCCGCGCGGCCGGATGCCCCCGTCGACGTGGGCAGGTGTTGGAGCGACGGCTCAGCCGTCATGCCGGCCATTGCCGCGGAGACGTCGCGGCGTACGACGAGCGCCTCCACGTGCTCGTCCCACATCACCTCGAGCTTGCGCATGAACCGCGCGATCTCGGTCGTCATGCGTCAGCACGCCACGCGGACACGCGGAGATGGTCGCAGGCGGAGTGGAGACACTCGCGGCGGGCAGGGCGAAGCAGGCTTGGCAGCAGGACGCCGACAGACGCTCCGCCGCGCCGCGGAAGCCTTGAACCTGAGCGATCGATGAGGCGCTCCACATGGCCCCTTGCGGATATCCGCACCCCGCGAATGCCTGAGCGCCGTACTGGTTTCACGCGCTTCGCGCGCGACGCTTTAAGGCGATGTCCGAGACCCAAGAACCGAACGCAAATCTGACTACGCGCGCCACGAGTGGAGCCGACCGCCGGCGCTGGATCGCCCTCGCGGTGATCGTCGCCGCGCAGTTCATGGTCGTCCTCGACGTGGCGATCGTGAACGTCGCACTGCCGACGATCAAGACCGACCTGAACTTCAGCCAGGAGAGCCTGCAGTGGGTGGTGACCGCCTATTCGATCGTCTTCGGCGGGGTGCTGCTCCTCGGCGGGCGGATGGCCGACATCCTCGGCCGGCGCCGCCTGTTCATGGCCGGGCTGGCGATCTTCACGGCCAGCTCCCTGCTCGACGGCCTCGCCTGGTCCTCGGGCTCGCTGATCGCCTTCCGCGCGGTCCAGGGCCTTGGCGCGGCGCTCGTCTCGCCCGCCGCGCTGTCGATCCTCATGACGACCTTCGCGGAGGGCCGCGAGCGCAACCTCGCGCTCGGCATCTGGGGCGCCGTGTCCGGTAGCGGCGGCGCCGCCGGCGTGCTGCTGGGCGGCGCGCTGACGAGCGCACTGAGCTGGTCGTGGGTCTTCTTCGTCAACGTCCCCGTCGGCGTGGTCGTGATCACGCTGGCGCCGCGCCTGCTGAATGAGAGCCGCGCGGACCTTGCTCACCGCCATTTCGACGTGCCCGGCGCCGCGTCGATCACGGGTGGCCTGATGCTGCTCGTCTACGCGATGACGCACGCCGTACAGCACGGCTGGGGCGCGACCGAGACGGTCGTCCTGCTCGCCGTGTCCGGCGTGCTGATCGTCGGGTTCGTCGGGATCGAGCTGCGGTCGACGGCCCCGCTGCTTCCCATGCGGATGTTCCGTCTGCGGACGCTGACCGGGTCGAACATCGCCGGCCTGTTGACGGGTGCCGCGATCTTCTCGCAGTTCTTCCTGCTCACGCTGTACATGCAGCAGGTGCTGCACTACTCGGCGATCGAGACCGGGGTCGCGTACATCGCGCTGACGCTCACGATCATCGTCTTCGCGAACGTCGCCCAGGCCGTGGCGCTGCGGATCGGCCTCCGTCTGCCGCTCGTGGCCGGAATGCTGCTCGTGGCCGGCGGGCTCGTTCTCTACGCACGGCTGCCGGTGGACGGCCACTACTTCTGGGACCTGTTCCCGGCCTTCCTGATCACCGGGCTCGGGATGGCGTTCTCCTTCATCCCGATGACGATCGGCGCGCTGGCAGGCGTGCGGGACGCCGACGCGGGCGTCGCGTCGGGGCTCATCAACACGACCCAGCAGATCGGCGGCGCGATCGGCACCGCGGCGGTGACGACCATCGCGGCGACCGCGACGGCGAACTGGGTCACCGGGCACCCCGGCGCCGCCCCGGTCGGCGGCGCGGCGCTCACGCATGGCTTCGCGGCCGCGTTCTACATCCTTGCCGCGGTCGCCGCGGCCGGAGCGGTGATCGCGGCGCTGCTCGTCGAGTCGCATCCCGCGACGCAGGAGGCGAGCGCGACGCAGGCCGGGGCCGCGCTCGAGGCCGCCTGACCGGGCCGGCGCGGGAGCGGCTGCTCCCGCGCCACCCCGGTCTACCTACCAGCCATCACACTTGCCGGAGCGATCACCGGACGAGGAGAGCGGATGAGCGGGGCGACGATCGACATCACGACGCGCGCGGGCGTCGCGGACGCGTACCTGGCCCGGCCGGACGATGACGGCGGCGCGCGGCATCCCGGCGTCCTGCTGCTGATCGACGCGTTCGGGCTGCGGCCGCAGATCGAGCGGATGGCCGATCGGATCGCCGCGCGCGGGTACGTCGTCCTCGCGCCGAACGTCTTCTATCGCGAGGTCCGCGGCGAGCTGCTGCCGGGCGTCGACCTCAAGAGTCCCGAGCACCGCGGGCCGGCGATCGAGAAGGTGATGCCGCTGGTCCGCGGGCTGACTCCGCAGCTGATCGCCGGCGACGCGGAGGCCTACCTCGACGTGCTCGCCCAGGAGGCCGACGGCCCCGCGGCGCTGACCGGCTACTGCATGGGCGGCCGCCTCGGCTGGGCGATCGCCGCCGCACATGCCGGCCGCGTCGCGGCGCTCGGCTGCTTCCACACCGGCGGGCTCGTCACCGACGCCGAGAACAGCCCGCACCTGCGCGCGCCGGAGATCGAGGCGGAGCTCTACTTCGGCCACGCCGACAACGACCGCAGCATGACCCCCGACAACATCGCCACGCTGGACGCCGCGCTCGACGCGGCCGGCGTCCGTCACCGCACCGAGCTCTACGAAGGCGCGATGCACGGCTACACGATGGCCGACACGGCCGCCTATGACGAGGCGGCCGCCGAGCGCCATTACGACGCGCTGTTCGCGCTGCTCGACCGCACCGTCGCGACGCGATGACGAGCTCGCCCGCGAGCGTTCGCGCGGAGGCGAACAATCGCTTGAATCAGCGCGCGCGTCCGCCGCCGCCGCGCGCCCTGATACATGTGTGGCAATGGCGCGAGCAATCGAGGTCTCTGGACTGACAAAGCGCTTCGGCGAGGTGCTTGCCGTCGACGACCTGTCGTTCACGGTCGACGAAGGGCGGATCGTCGGGTTCCTCGGGCCGAACGGGGCCGGGAAGACGACGACGCTGCGGATGCTGCTCGGGCTGGTGAACCCGACCGACGGCACCGCAACCGTGTTCGGCACGCCCTACCAGGGGCTCGACGACCCGGTGCACACGGTCGGGGCGCTGCTCGACGGCGGCATGCTGCACCCCGGCCGGACCGGGCGCAACCACCTGCGCGCGCTGGCCAAGGAGGCGGGCGTCGCCGGCCCGCGCGTGGACGAGCTGCTCCAGCTCGTCGCGCTCAGCGACGCCGCCGACCGCCGCGCGGGCGGCTACTCGCTCGGCATGCGCCAGCGGCTCGGGCTCGCGGCGGCGCTGCTCGGCGACCCCAAGGTGCTCGTGCTCGACGAGCCGGCGAACGGGCTGGACCCGCAGGGGATCCGCTGGCTGCGCGACTTCCTCCGCGCGCTGGCGCGCGAAGGTCGCGCGGTGCTCGTGTCCAGCCACGTGCTCGCCGAGGTCGGCCAGACCGCCGACGACGTCGTCGTGATCAACAAGGGCAAGTCGGTCGCGCAGGCGACGCTGACCGAGATCATCGCCCGCTCCGGCGGCGGGATGAAGGTCGTCGGCCCGGAGACCGCGAAGCTGCGCGAGCTGCTCGTCGCCGACGGCGCGACCGTCAGCGGCGACGTCGACCTGATCGTGCGCGACCGCAGCGGCGAGGACATCGGGCGCGTGATCGCCGCCAACCAGATCGTCGTGTCCGAGCTGTCGCCCGTCGGCTCATCGCTCGAGGACGTCTTCTTCGAGCTCACCGACTCCTCGGGAGGTCCGTCATGACCCGGCTGATCGGCGCGGAGATCTTCAAGCTGCGCACCACGCGGACGTTCTACGGCCTCGTCATCGGCGCGATCGCGCTGGTGCTGCTGATCGTCGTGCTCGCCACCGCGACATCCGGCAAGGGCGACGTGAACCTGCGCGACGCGATCGGGATCTCCGGCTTCGCCCAGGTCTTCGCGCTGCTGCTCGGGATCATCGCCGTGACGAGCGAGTTCCGCCACGGCACGGTCACGCCGAGCCTGCTCGTCGTGCCGGACCGCGTGAAGCTGATGCTCGCCAAGCTCGGCGCGAGCATGGCCGCCGGCCTCGCGCTCGGGCTCGTCGCGACCGGCCTGGCGGCGCTGATCGGCGCCCTGATCCTCGACGCCCGCGGCGTCGCCCACGGCATCACGGGCTCCGACGTGACCAAGATGGTCATCGGCGGCACGATCGCCGCGGCGCTGTACGCGGCGCTCGGCGTGGGCGTCGGCGCGCTCGTGCGCAACCAGGTCGGGGCGATCGTGGGCTCGCTCGTGTACCTGTTCGTGCTCGAGAACCTGCTGAACATCGTCAAGCCACTGCGCGACCCGGTCGCGAAGTACGGCTTCGGCGGCGTCGGCAACGGGCTCACCGGCACCGGCGACCCCGGCGCCGACCACCCGCCCTTGCACCAGGTCCCGGCCGGCCTGCTGCTGGCGGCCTACTGCGCCGTCTTCCTGGTCCTCGGGATCATCGTCGTCAAACGGCGCGACGTCACGGCGTGATGCGCCCCCCGGCCGACGCGGATGCCGAGGCCGTCGCGAAGCTCGTGATCGCCGGCGACGTCGCCGACCTCGGCGAACCGGACTACTCGCTCGCGGACCTGCGCGACGAGTGGTCGGCCGCCGGCTTCGACCTCGCCAAGGACGCCGTGATCGTGGAGGAGCGCGGGACGATCGTCGGCTACGCCGCCTTCCGTGAGCCCGGCGTCCTCGTCACCGTCGACCCGGGGCGTCTCGGCGAGGGGATCGGCACGGCGCTGCGCGGCTGGGCCGAGAGCCGCGCGCGCGAGAAGGACATCGCCGTGCTGCGCCAGTACGCGGGCGACCGCAACGCCGCCGCCCGCGCGCACCTGACCGCCGCCGGCTACGAGCGCGAGCGCAGCTACTGGCGGATGGAGCTCGAGCTCGACGGCCGCGAGAAGGCGCCCGGCCCGCCGAAGGGCTACGCGATCCGCAGCTACGACCGCGACGACCTCTACGAGGTCAACGAGGCCGCCTTCGCGGCCAACGCCGACTACGAGCCGCAGACCCGCGAGGCGTTCGCGGACGAGTACCTGCGCGGCCACAACCTGCGCCCCGAGCTCAGCCTCGTGGCCACCACGGAGGATCGGGTGGCCGGATTCGCGCTCGTGCGCGATCACGGGCAGAAGGTCGCCTACGTCCACCAGCTCGCCGTGCATCCCGACCACGCCGGCCGCGGCCTGGGCAGCGCGCTGCTGCGGACCGCGTTCGCCCGCGCCTCCGCGGCCGGGTTCCGCTCCGGCCGCCTCGGCGTCGCGTCCGACAACCCCAACGCGATCCGCCTGTACGCGCGCGCCGGGATGACGCAGCGCTGGCGCGTCGATTCCTACGCCCGCTCCCTCTAGGCTGTCGGGCAGAATGGGCGAGATTCCGATCAACATTGCCGACCATGTCGGCCGGACGCCGATGGTGCAGTTCGGGCGGCTCGCGCCCGACGGCGCGCAGGTGTTCGGCAAGCTGGAGATGCTCAATCCGGGCGGCTCGGTCAAGGACCGCATCGGCGTCGCGATGATCGAGGCGGCCGAGCGCGAAGGGCTGATCGAGCCCGGCCGCACCACGATCGTCGAGGCGACCAGCGGCAACACCGGCATCGCACTCGCGTTCGTATGCGCCGCCAAGGGCTACGACCTCGTGCTGACGCTGCCGCAGGGAATGAGCCGCGAGCGCGAGGGCCTGCTGCGGCTGTACGGCGCGCAGGTGCACATCACCGAGTCGATGGGCGGGATGAACGAGGCCGTCGCCGCCGCGCAGGCGCGCGCGCAGGAGCCCGACGTGTTCCTGCCCGACCAGTTCTCCAACCCCGCCAACCCCGAGGTCCACCGGCGCACGACCGGCCCGGAGCTGTGGGCCGACCTCGACGGCCGGATCGACTACCTCGTCGCCGGCGTCGGCACCGGCGGCACGATCACGGGCGCCGGCTCGTTCCTGAAGGAGCGCAACGGCGACGTGAAGGTGGTCGCGGTCGAGCCGGCCACGTCGCCGGTGCTGTCCGGCGGCCGCCCCGGCCCGCACAAGATCCAGGGCATCGGCGCCGGCTTCGTCCCGCCGGTGCTCGACCGCCGGCTGCTCGACGAGGTCGTCGCCGTCGACGACGAGGACGCGATCGAGACCGCGCGCCTCGCAGCCCGCCGCGAGGGCGTGCTGTGCGGCATCTCCTGCGGCGCCGCGCTGTGGGCCGCGCTGGAGATCTCGCGCCGCCCAGAGGCGAAGGGCAAGCGGATCGCCGTCGTGCTGCCGGACTCCGGCGAGCGCTACGTGTCGACGCCGTTCTTCGCGCCGGAGCCCGAGCAGGCCGCGGCGACGCAATGAGCGCGCGCGAGGTCGAAGGCCCGGCCGGCGCCCCGTGGGAGCCGCCGCTGCACGGCACGCTCGACCGGCTCGTGATCGAGTCCGAGGCGCTCGCCGGCAACCCGCTCGGGGACCCCTCGCGGCGCCCGCTGTACGTCTACCGCCCGCCGGGCGTCGAGCTCGACCATCCGCGCCCGCTCCCGAGCGTGTATGTGATCCAGGGCTTCACCGGCCAGCTCGACATGTGGTTCACCCGCACGCCGTTCGAGCGCACGATGGTCGAGCGGCTCGACGCGATGTTCGCGGCCGGCGACTGCCCGGACGCGCTCGTCGTCTTCGTCGACGCCTGGACGAGCTACGGCGGCTCGCAGTTCCTCAACTCCAGCGGGACCGGCAACTACCTCGACTATCTGATCGACGACGTCGTCGCGTTCGTCGACGAGCGCTACCCGACCGCCGCGAGCCGTGACCACCGCGGCCTGACCGGCAAGTCCTCAGGCGGCTACGGCGCGATGGTCGTGCCGATGCTGCGCCCCGACGTGTTCGGCGCGCTCGCGTCGCACGCCGGCGACGCGCTGTTCGAGGCGTGCTACCTGCCCGAGTTCCCGAACCACGCGCGCGCCCTGCGCGACCAGTTCGAGGGCTCGTGGGAGGTCATGTTCGACCGCCTGCGCGAGGCCGACCACGGCGTCTTCCAGCGGTTCGGGCCGTTCGAGACGTACGGCTACGCCGCCGCCTACTCGCCCGATCCCGAGCGCCCGGGCCGGGCGCTGCTGCCGTTCGACGTCCACGGGCGGCTGCGCGACGACATCTGGGCGCGGTGGCTGGAGAAGGACCCGGTGCGGATGGCGCCGGAGCGCGCCGACGCGCTGCGTTCGATGAAGCGCATCTACCTGGACGCGGGCCGCAGCGACGAGTACTTCCTCGACCTCGGCGCGCAGGCGTTCGCCGCCGAGCTCGACAAGCTCGGCGTGCAGCACACGCTCGAGCTCTTCGACGGCAAGCACGGCGGGCTGACGTACCGCTACCCGGGCGCGATCCGCGAGCTGGTACGAGCGCTCGATCCTTGATCGGCCGGGAGAATCGCCCCCTGGGCGATTGCTCCCAGCGACGCGAGCCCTTTGGGCGAGCGTCGCCCCTTACGCCGTGACGGTGACGGTGACGGGCGCGGCGCCTTCGCGCGCCCACGCCTCGACCTCGGGCCACGGCCCGAGCCCGGCGTCCGGGTTCAGGTGCCCGCGTCCGGGGATCAGGTCGACGGGGACGCCCAGCGCGGCGTAGGCCCGCGCGGCGCCCTCGGGGCAGTACGGGTCGTTGTCGGAGCACACGAGCCGCACGCCCTCCGGCGCCGACGCGGCCAGCGAGGCGGCGTCGAGCGGGGCGCCGAGGAAGCTCTGCAGCGGCTCCAGCTCGCTCTCCGGCGACGGCGGGGCGACCAGCAGGACGCGCTCCGCCGGGCGCCCGCCCGCGGCCGCGTGATGCAGCCACAGCAGGCACGCGAGCGAGTGGCAGAGCACGACCGGCGGCGAGGCCAGCGCGTCGAGCTCGCCGTCCAGCGCCTCCAGCCACGAGCGCAGCTGCGGCTGGTCGGCGTCCGGCAGGTCCGGATAGGAGACCTGCGCGTCGGTCGCGCGCAATCGGCCGGCCAGCCAGGTCTGCCAATGACCCGGTCCTGAGCCCTGGTACCCGTGCAAGATGAGATATGAAGCCCGCCCCATGCCGGTCGCTACGGTATCCGAGTGGTCCACACGCTGGATGTCAGCGAACTGCGCTGCCCGATGACCTGGGTGCGGACCAAGGTCGTGCTGGAGCGGCTCGCGAAGGGTGAGACGCTGGAGGTCCGGCTCCCGCCGGGCGAGGCCGTCGTGAGCGTCCCGCGCTCCGCGCGCGAGGCGGGCCACGACGTCGAGCTGGCCGGGACGATCGCGAGGATCGTGCGCCGGTGAGCAGCTCGCGCCGGAGCTTCTTCCGCGATCTCGCGGCCGCCGCGGCGCGCGCGCTGCCGGACACCGACCCGCGGATCGAGTTCGTCACCGAGCCTGAGACCTCGCTGCTCGACGCCGACGAGCAGGACCGCTACTCGCGCCAGCTCGTGCTGCAGGAGTGGTCGGAGGGTGCGCAGCTCTCGCTGCGCGACGCGAGCGTGCTCGTGATCGGCGCGGGCGCGCTCGGCTCGCCCGTCGCGACCTACCTGGCCGGCGCGGGCGTCGGGCGGCTCGGGATCGCCGACGCCGACGCCGTCGAGATCTCCAACCTGCACCGCCAGCACCTGCACTACACGCCCGACGCCGGCCTGCCGAAGGCCGAGTCGGCGGCCGCCAAGCTGCGCCTGATCAACCCGGACGTGCTCGTCGAGGCCTACCAGGTGCGGGTCGAGGCGGAGAACGTCCGCGGGCTCGTCGAGCACCAGGACCTGATCGTCGACTGCAGCGACTCCTTCGCCACGCGGTACCTCGTCAACGCCGCCTGCTGCGCGGCCCGCGTGCCGCTCGTCGAGGCCGGCGTGGCGGGCTGGAGCGGCCTGGTGATGGCGATCCGGCCGGGGGAGACGGCGTGCTACCGGTGCGCGTTCCCGACCGAGCCGGAGGGCGCGCCGTCGTGCGCCGAGACCGGCATCCTCGGGCCGGCGGCGGGCGTGATCGGCTCGCTGCAGGCGCTCGAGGCGCTGAAGCTGCTGTCCGGCGCGGCGGAGCCGCTGACCGACGCGTTCCTGCAGATCGACCTCGCGACGCTCGAGGTCCTGCGGGTCGCGGTCGCGCGGCGTCCAGGCTGCGCGGACTGCGGTGGTTAACCTGTCAAGCATGTTCGGCGTGCCAACCGCGCGGAGGCTCAAAGGCGACGTCACCGCCGTGCGGGAGCGCGATCCCGCGGCCGCGGGCGTGTCGACGCTCGGCATCCTCGCCGCGTGGCCGGGCCTGCACGCGCTGATCGCCCACCGTTTCGCGCACGCGCTGCGCGAGCGCGGGGTGCCGTTCCTCCCGCGCATGATCGCCTACGTGTCGCGCGCGCTGACGGGGATCGAGATCCACCCGGCGGCGTGCGTCGGCGACGGCCTGTTCATCGACCACGGGACGGGCGTCGTGATCGGCGAGACGGCCGAGCTGGGCGCGAACGTGACGATGTACCAGGGCGTCACGCTCGGCGGCACCGGCTTCGCGACCGGCAAGCGCCACCCGACGGTGCAGGACAACGTCACGATCGGCTCCGGCGCGAAGCTGCTCGGCCCGATCACGATCGGCCACGGCGCGAAGATCGGCGCCAACGCGGTCGTCATCCACGACGTGCCGCCGAACTCGACCGTGGTCGGCAACCCCGGCCACCCGGTGCGGATCGAGGGCCGCCGGCCCGAGGGCCCGGACGCCGACTGGGTCCACCTGCCGGACCCGATCGCCGACGCGCTGAAGCTGATGTCGGCGCGCGTCGCCTCGCTCGAGCGCGAGCTCGCCGAGCTGCGCGGGCAGGAGCCGGGGCCGCCGGCCCAGGTGGTGCCGCTGCGGCCCTCACGTGGGCCGAGCCCCGCGGGCGGGTAGCCTCCCGCCGCGATGCCCTCCTTCTCGCATTCGATCGACGTCCCGAAGCCTCCCGCCGAGGTCTTCCCGTGGCTGCTGGAGGCCGACAAGGTGCCGCAGTGGACGAGCGACCTGTCGTCCTATGAGCCTGCAGGTCCGCTCGCGGCCGGCGCCGGCATCCGGCAGGTGATCGCGATCGGCGGCAGCCACATCACGCTCGACATGACCGTCGATCGCTACGCCCCGCCGGACAGCGCCGTCGTCTCGTTCTCGACCAACGGCGTCGACGTGACGAACACCTACACGGTCGAGGCGGCCGGCAACGGGACCCGCGTCACGCAGGGGCTCGACGCCAAGGCGTCCTCCTTCACCGCGCGGATGCTGATCCCGGTCATCCAGGGCCGGCTCGAGAAGAAGATCACCGACGATCTCGATCGCCTGGCCGTGCTTCTGAAGGCTTAGGGCGGCCCGACGGGGCGGTCCGCCACGTCGTGACCGGTCAGCGCAGCGTGAGTATCGTGCGCGTCTCTCCGCAGACCAGCAGCTCGCCGCCGGCGCGCTGCGCCACGGCCCGCGCGACGGCGATCGCGAGCGGCGCCGGCGCCCCGCCGCGCACCTCGACGCAGTCGCGCCGGACGAGGATCTCGGCGTCGCCGCGCCCGATCAGCCCCTCCAGCGCGACGGCGAGGTAGGGGACGTCGACCTCGCGGTCGTGCTCGACCACGAGCGTCACGCCTTCGCGCCGCAGGGCGCGGGCGGTCTGGCCGAGCGAGCAGCGGCCGGGCGTGCCGTCCGGCGCGCCGATCGCCTCCAGCGACAGCGCGAGGCCCGGCGCGAGCGTGCGCACCTCGTCGGCCGCCACCAGCAGCGCGTCGCGCTCGACCGAGCGGAACCGGCGCGCGCGCAGGAGCCCGGCGGCGCGGTGGTACGCCGTCGCGAGCCCGACCGCCGCGAGCACGCCGAGCCCGAACGCGGCGAGCGCAGGCCCGACCGGCCCGCCTCCGGCGACCAGCAGCAGGCCCCAGGCGGCGAGGCCGAGCAGCGCGAGCCACTCGCCCGTGAGGTCCCGCCCGCGCGCGACCATCAGTCGATGTACTCGTAGGCGGGCAGGGTGAGGAACTCAGGGAAGTCGTCCGACAGCGCCACCCGCTCGAAGATCGCGCGCGTCTCCTCCGGCCGGCCCTTCTCCCACACCTCGTCGCCGACGTCGGCGTGGATCTTCTCCATCTCGGCGTCGAGCACCTCGCAGCACGTGGTCGCGCGACACCTTCCCGTGGCGCACCCACTGCCAGATCTGCGAGCGCGAGATCTCCGCCGTGGCGGCGTCCTCCATCAGGTTGTTGATGCCGGCCGCGCCGCGGCCGCCGAGCCAGAACGAGATGTACTGGAAGCCGACGCTGACGTCGCTGCGCAGGCCCTCCTCGGTGATCTCGCCAGGCGTCGAGGCGGCGTCGAGCAGCTGCGCCGGCGAGACGTCGACGTCGTAGCGCTGCTTGTCGATCTGGTTCGGCCGGTCGCCGAGCACCTCGTCGAACGCCGCCTTGGCGACGTCGACGACGTCCGGATGCGCGACCCAGGTGCCGTCGAAGCCCGCCTTGGCCTCGCGCTGCTTGTCCTCGCGCACCGCGTCGATCGCGCGCTGGTTGGCCTCGGCGTCCTTGCGCGACGGGATCAGCGCCGCCATCCCGCCCATCGCGAACGCGCCGTGCGCGTGGCAGATCTGCACCAGCAGCTCGGTGTAGGCGCGCATGAACGGGACCGTCATCTTCACGTCGTTGCGGTCCGGCAGGACGAACGCCGGGTCGTCGCGGAAGACCTTGATCATCGAGAAGATGTAGTCCCAGCGGCCGGCGTTGAGGCCGTAGGAGTGCTCGCCCAGCGCGTGCACGATCTCGGCCATCTGGAACGCGGCCGGCAGCGTCTCGATCAGGACCGTCGCACGGATCAGCCCGAGCGGGAGGCCCAGCGCCTCACGCGTATAGGTGAAGACTTCGACCAGAGGGACGCCTCCAGGTGGTGCTCCAGCTTCGGCAGGTACAGGTACAGGCCGCGCTCGCGCTCGGCCAGCCGCGGGCCGGAGTGGAACGCGTAGAGGCCGAAGTCCATCAGCGCGCCGGCGACGGGCTCGCCGTCGATCTGCAGGTGCTTCTCGGGCAGGTGCCAGCCGCGCGGGCGCACGAGCAGCGTGGCGGGAGCGTCGACCAGCTCGTAGTGGCGGCCGTCGGCGCCGTCGTAGGTGATCGTGCCCTCGATCGCGTCGATCAGGTTCACGTGGCCCTCGACCTGGTTGCGCCAGGTGGGGGAGTTGGCGTCCTCGAAGTCGGCCATGAAGCCCTTGGCGCCCGAGTTGAGCGCGTTGATGACGAGCTTGCGGTCGGTCGGGCCGGTGATCTCGACGCGCCGGTCGGCGTAGTCGGGCCGCGGCGGCGGGATCTGCCAGTCGCCGTTGCGGATGTCCTCGGTCTCCGCCAGGAAGCCGCTCGGCGGCTTGCGCTCCCGCCGCGCGGCCAGCAGCTCGAGCCGGCGCGCGCCGAAGCGGCCGTGCAGCTCGGCGACGAACGCGAGCGCCTCCTCGGACAGGATCTCGGTCAGGCGTTCGTCGGGCGCGGGTGCGACGTCCAGGCTGGTCACGGTCGTTCTCCTCGCAGCGAGAGGTCCAAGAGGGTCATCGGGTGGTAGATCGGGATGTCCAGGTGCGCGGCCGATCTGCAGCGCGCAGCCCGGGTTGGCGGCGGCGATCGCCTCGGCGCCGGTCGCGCGCAGGTTCTCGGCCTTGCGCGCGCCGAGCTTCTCCGCCGCGTCCGGCTGGAGCAGGTTGTAGATCCCGGCCGACCCGCAGCACAGCTCCCATTCGGCGGGCTCGAGCAGCTCCAGCCCGGGGATCGCGCGCAGCAGCTCGCGCGGCTGGGACCGGATCCCCTGCGCGTGCGCGAGGTGGCAGGCGTCGTGGTAGGCGGCGCGCAGCTCGATCGGGTGGCGGACGGCCTGCGGCTCGTGGGCCGCCGAGCAGCTCGTGCACGTCGACGACCTTGGCGCTGAACGCGGCGGCGCGCTCACCCCATTCGGGGTCGTCGGCGAGCAGGTGCCCGTAGTCCTTCATCGCGCTGCCGCAGCCGGCGACGTTGGCGACGACCGCGTCGTAGGACTCGTATGCGGCGATCGTCTCGCGCGCCAGGCCGAGCGCCTCGTCCTCGACGCCCGAGTGCATCTGCAGAGCGCCGCAGCAGCGCGGCGAGCGCGGCGCGTCGACGTCCCAGCCCTCGGCGGAGAGCACGCGCAGCGTGGCGGCGTTGACGTCGCCGAAGAAGACGCGCTGGATGCAGCCCTGCATGAACGCGACGCGGCCGCGGTTGACCGGCGCCTTCGTCGCCTTCGACGCCGGCAGCCGCCGGAACGTGGCCGCGGGGGAGACCGGCGGCGCCAGCGCCAGCAGCGCCTTCAGCCGCGGATGCGGCATCAGCGGCGCGAGCCGCGGCGCCAGCTTGGAGCCGGGCACGAGCGCGCGCAGGCGTCCGGGATGCGTGAAGAGCGCGAAGATCGCGCGGCGATAGGCGCGCTCGGACCGCGAGCGGGCGTCGCTGCGCTCCAGCTGCGGCCGCGTGCGCTCGATCAGCTTGTCGTACTGCACGCCCGACGGGCAGGCGGTCACGCACGCCATGCAGCCGAGGCAGCGGTCGAAGTGCGTGACCATCTCCTCGGAGATCGTCGCGCCCTCCTCGTGCCCGATCCGCATCAGCAGGATGCGCCCGCGCGGCGAGTCGGCCTCGTCCTCGAAGACCGCGTAGCTCGGGCACGTCGGCAGGCAGAAGCCGCAGTGCACGCAGTCCTTGATCAGGTCCAGCTCAGGCGGGTGCGAGGTGTCCCAGGCGGTCACTAGATGCCTCCCACGAAGCTGCCGGGCAGGAAGATGCGCGCCGGGTCGAAGCGCGCCTTGAGCCGCTCCATCACGACCTGGGCGCCGCCGGCGTCAGGCCACGGGTCGGCGATCCGCGGCGCGCCGTCGAGCACCGTGCACGCGCGCGGAGCGAGCGCGGAGCGGATCGTCCGGACCCGCTCGGCGAGGTCGTCGCCCGGCTCCAGCGCGATCCATGAGAGCCCGAGCACGGCGCGCGACACGACCGTGGCGCCCGCCGCGGCCGCGAGCACGGCCGGCAGGTCCGTCGGGCGGCCGGAGACCTTCACCACGGCGCCGCGCGAGCGCTGCAGCGCGCGGTGACGGGCCCACAGCTCGTGGTCGTCCTCGACGACCTCGCCGCCGACGAGCTCGCCCGCCCGGCCGGCCTGCTCGACCGCCGCGGCGCCGGAGAAGCGCAGCGCGATCCACGTCTCGCCGCCTTCGTGGCGGACGTCGAACGCGTCGGCCTCCAGCGGCCGCCGGGCGAGATCGGCGACCGTGGCGGCGGCGTCGTCCACGCGCGCGGTCATCGTCGCCGTGTCCTGGCGCGGATGCAGCCGCACCGAGATCGTCGCGATCAGCCCGAGCGTCCCGAACGAGCCCGCGAACAGCTTCGCCAGGTCATAGCCCGCGACGTTCTTGATCACCTTGCCGCCGGCCTTGGCGATCGTGCCGTCGCTGAGCACGACGCTCACGCCGACCACGAGGTCGCGCACGCCGCCGAAGCGGTGGCGCATCGGCCCGGAGTCGGCCGTGGCCATGATGCCGCCGACCGTGGCCCCGTCCGGCGCCGGCGGGTCCCAGGCGATCATCTGGCCGTGCTCGCCGAACGCGTCCTGCGCGTCGGCGAACGGCACGCCCGCCTCGAGCACCGCCGTGAAGTCGCCGACGTTGTGCTCGAGGATGCGGTTCAGCCCGCCCGTCTCCAGCGGCTCCTCGCCGTGGTCGGCCAGCCAGGGCTTCGTCCCGCCGCCGATCGGCCGCACCGGCCGCTCGAGGCCGCGCAGCAGCGTGGCCGCCTCCTGCACGCTGTCCGGCCTCAAAACCGCTCCGCCAGGCCCGCGGCCTCCAGCGGATGCACGCGATACGGCCCCGGCACCTCGCCGCACAGGCGCGGCGTCGGCATCAGCTTGCCGGGGTTCGCGAGCCCGGCCGGATCGAACGCGCAGCGCAGGCGCTGGAACGCGTCGAGATCCTCCTCGGCGAACATCTTCGGCATGTGCTTCTTCTTGTCCACGCCGACGCCGTGCTCGCCCGTGATCGAGCCGCCGGCGTCCAGGCAGGCGTCGAGGATCAGGCCCGACAGCTCCTCGGCGCGCTCGGCCTCGCCCTCGACGGCGCCGTCGTAGCAGACGAGCGGGTGCAGGTTGCCGTCGCCCGCGTGGAAGACGTTGGCCACGATCATCCCGTACTCCTCGCCGAGCGCCTCGATCCGCTCGAGCACCTCCGGGAGCTTCGTGCGCGGGATCACGCCGTCCTGGACGAAGTAGTTCGGCGAGATCCGGCCCATCGCGGGGAACGCGGACTTGCGCGTCTTCCAGAACAGCTGGCGTTCGGCCTCGTCGCGCGCCACGCGCACGTCGTCGGAGCCGCAGCGCTCGCAGACGGCCACGACCTCCTCGAAGCGCGCCCCGCACTCGGACGCGGCGCCGTCGAGCTCGACCAGCAGCGCCGCCCCACGGCCCACCGGATAGCCGGCGTGCGCCATCTGCTCGGACGCGTCGATCGCCTGCGCGTCCATCATCTCGATCGCGCCGGGGACGATGCCGCCGCCGACGATCTCGCTCACCGCCTCGCCCGCGGCGTGCGTGGAGTCGAAGAACGCGACCAGCGTCTTGACCGACTCCGGCGACGGGATGATCCGCAGCCACACCTTGGTCGCCACGCCGAGCGTGCCCTCGGAGCCGACGAACGCGCCCAGCAGGTCGTAGCCGGGCGCGTCGAGCTCCTTGCCGCCGAGCTGGATCATCTCGCCGTCGGACAGCACGAGCTCGAGCCCGGTGACGTAGTTGGTCGTGAAGCCGTACTTGAAGCAGTGCGCGCCGCCGGAGTTCTCGGCGACGTTGCCGCCGATCGAGCAGACGATCTGCGACGACGGGTCAGGCGGGTAGAAGAAGCCCGGGCCGACCGCCGCGCTCACGCTCAGGTTCGTCACGCCCGGCTCCACGCACACGCGCGCGTTGTCGAGGTCGATCTCGAGGATCCGCTTCATCCGCGAGAGCACGATCAGGACGCCGTCGGCGTGCGGGAGCGCGCCGCCCGAGAGCCCGGAGCCGGCGCCGCGGGCGACCCACGGCACGCCGGCGTCCGCGCACGCCTTCACGACGCCCTGGACCTCCTCGGCCGTGGCGGGCAGCACGGCGGCCGCCGGCGTGGCGCGGTACTGCAGCAGCCCGTCGGACTCGTAGGTTCGCAGCTCGTGCTCAGCCGTGTAGATCCACTCGTCGCCGACGATGGAACGCAGCTGCTCGACTAGACCACCATCCATGACAACACCGCCGTCGACTGCAGGTAGACGATCACGCACATGATCAACAGCAGGAGCAGGCTCCATCCGATCACGCGCCGGAAGAGCTCTCCTTCCTGTCCACCCAAGCCTACGGCGGCGGCGCCGATCGCGAGATTCTGGGGCGAGACCATCTTGCCGAGCACGCCGCCGGAGGAGTTGGCGGCCGCCAGCAGCGTCGGATCCAGGCCCGCGTCCTTGGCGGCGGAGACCTGCAGGACGCCGAACAGCGAGTTCGACGACGTGTCGGAGCCGGTGACCGCCGTGCCGAGCCAGCCGATGATCGGCGAGAAGAACGCCAGCACGCCGCCGGCGCCCGCGATCCACGTGCCGATCGTGATCGTCTGCGCCGACAGGTTCATCACGTAGGCGAGCCCGAGCACGGCCGCGACGGTCACGGTGGCCCACTTCAGCTGGGCGATCATGCGCCCGTACGCGCTCAGGGCGCGGGCGGGGGAGACGCGCAGCACGGCCATCGTGATCAGGCCGCAGATCAGCAGCAGCGTGCCGGCCGCGGGCAGCCAGTTGAGCTTGTAGGTGACGGCGGTCGGGACCTTGCCCTTGGCGTTGAGGATGTCCAGCCCGGGCCACTGGAAGTCGGACTCGCCCTTGGCCAGGAAGTCCTTGATCGGGCCCCACTGCGCGAGCCCGAAGACGACGATGATGATCAGATACGGCGCGTAGGCGCGCATGATGTCGCCGCGCGAGTCGGGCCCGGTGCCCTCGCGCCGGCGGACCGCATCCTCCAGCGTCGCGTCCTCGACGGCGGCGCCGGCGATGATCGGGCGGCCGAACCGGCCGGTCTCCAGCGGCTCGTCGGGGTGCCAGACGCGCAGGAAGGCGACCATCGAGCCGAGCGAGAGCAGCGAGGCGACGATGTCGGTCAGCTCGACCGAGATGTAGTTCGAGCAGGCGAACTGGCCGATCGCGAACGTGAGCCCGCCGACCATCGCCGCGGGCCAGACCGCGCGCACGCCGCGCATCCCGTCGACCATGCCGACGAGGATCAGCGGCACGAACAGCGCCAGGAACGGCGTCTGGCGGCCGACCATGGCGCCGAGGTCCTCCTTCGGGATGTCCGTCAGGCCCGCGAGCGTGACGATCGGGATCGCGATCGCGCCGAACGCGACGGGCGCCGTGTTGGCGACGAGCGCGACCGAGGCGGCCTTGATCGGCTTGAAGCCGACGGCGACGAGCATCACGGCGGTGATCGCGACCGGCGTGCCGAAGCCGGCCAGCGCCTCGAGCAGCGCGCCGAACGAGAACGCGATGATCACGGCCTGGATCCGCTGGTCGTCGGAGATCGAGGCGATCGACCGCCGCAGCACCGCGAAGTGCCCGGTGTCCTCGGTCATCTTGTAGATCCAGATCGCGTTCCAGACGATCCACATGATCGGGAACAGGCCGAACGCGGCCCCTTCCAGCGCGGCGTCGAGCGCCTGACCGGCCGGCATCGAGTAGACGGCGATCGCCACCACGATCGAGACGGCGAGGGCGATCAGCGCGGCGATGTGGGCCTTGAGCTTGAGCCCGCCGAGCAGCACGAACAGCGTGGTGAGCGGGATCAGCGCGAACAGCGAGCTGACGAACAGCGAGTCGCCGACGGGATCCAGGACCTGCTTGTACATCTCGTTCTCCTCCCCGGAGGTACCTGAGGCCCGGATACCCGGACGCGAGGGCGAGGAATCTCCACACGCGCGTGCTCGACACGGACCCCTCGCGCAGGCGAAGATGAGGCGAGGGTTGAGGGTTGGGCGGAGACCGCGCGCTGCGCGGTCGACGCGAAAGGGTTCCCGAAGGGGGTTGGTCCTAACGTGACCAAACGTGGATGCTGCGCTGCGCTCGTCGCGGCGCTGGGGACGTTGGTCGCCGCGCCGATGGCGCGCGCCGACACATTGACGGTGGACGACAACGGTGTGGAGTGCCCCGCGGCGCCCTACCAGTCGATCCAGAACGCGATCTTCGCCTCGCGGCCCGGCGACACCATCGTCGTCTGCCCGGGGCACTACGTGGAAGGCGGCGGCGGCGTCGGCAGCAACGCGCTGATCATCGTCTCCGACGTCAACATCAAGGGCGCCGGCGCGGATCTCGTGACGATCTCGCCGCGGCGGACGACGGCCTCGCAGAGCCGCATCGCCGAGTCCACGTCGCCGAGCATCCGCAACGCGGTCGGCGACATCATCATGATCAACGGCGACTACGTCCCGACGGCGATCCCGCCGAACGTGCAGACGTACAACAAGGACAAGTCGCGCCTGCTGACGGTCAACATCTCCGGCGTGACGATCGACGGGGACGGCGTCTACGCCGAGGCCGGCGTCGTCTACCGCGACGCGCAGGGCACGATCTCCAAGAGCCGCATCACCAACGTCGTCACCACCGAGCGCTCGCTCGACGTGCCGCGCCCGGGTGAGTACAAGGGTTCCACCGACGGCATCGCCGTCGCGGCCGTCACCGCCCCGGCGGCCATGATCGGCAGCGTGCAGGACACGGTCGCCCTGCCGAACACGCCGCGCGTCGTGAACATCGACCACACGCGGATCGACAAGTACAACTCGACCGGCGTCCTGCTCGACGGCGCCACGGGCGACACCGCGCCGCTGACCGCCTCCGGCGTGGTCACCAAGGCGACGCTGCTGGCGAACCAGATCGCCGGCCGCACGCTCTGCATCGACTACGAGTCGACGGGCAACTGCTCGAACCCGCAGCCCGCCACCAACGGCCCGCTCTACGGCCAGGACGGCGTGCGCATCACGGCCGGCTCGTCGGCGACGCTGACGAACAACACGATCACCCAGAACCTCGTGCAGGGGACGGGCGCGCCGACGCGCGGATCGGCGACCAACAACGCGAACCTGACCATGGGCGCGGCGGTCCGCCTGCTCGGCGCCGGCGCCTCGGTCTTCTCGCTCAACAACCTGACCGACAACGCCTACGGCGTCTACAACGCCCAGCTCGACGGCACGACGGCCAACACGGCCGTGCCCGTCAAGGCGGAGAACAACTGGTGGGGCCTGCGCACGAGCGCGCTCGCGGTCAACCCGGGGCCGGCGATCTCGCCGACGACCAACCCGGCGGTGCCCGAGAACCCGGTCAACGGCGCTCCGCTGGCCGACGGCACCGGCACCACGTCCGACGCGGTCGACTTCTTCCCGTTCCGCAACGGGTTCCAGTCGGACCCGAACACGGGCGAGTTCCCGGTCCTCGACGTGCCCGGCCCGGTCAGCGACGCCGCGCCGCTGGTCACGCTCGACACCGACAAGATCACCTACCACAAGGGCGACAAGGCGAAGCTGATCGCCTCGCCGACGGACGACTTCGGCATCCACAGCGTCGTCTTCTACGACGGCAACGCGATCGTCGCGTCGTCGTCGACGAAGCCGTACACCGTCAACTACACGATCCCGAGCGACGTGTACTGCGGGCAGCGCACGCTGACCGCGGTGGTCGAGGACTCCTCGGGCCAGACCGGCTTCGCGAGCAGGACGATCGAGATCGATCCGGCCGACTGCGCCGGCTCGCCGACCCCGACGCCGACCGCGACCGCCACGGCGACGGCGACGGCGACCGCGGTCGCCACCGCCACGGCCACCGTCACGGTCGGAGGCGAGGTCACCGCCACGCCGACGCCCGCGCCGCTGGCGAGCACCTCGGGCCTGACGTCGATCGCGTTCCTGAACGCGCCGCGGACGCTCAAGTCGTCGGGGACCACGATCAGCTCGCTGCCGACGTCCACGCGCGGCATCAAGCAGGTCGACTACTACCTCGGCAACAACAAGCTGTGCTCGGCGATCGCGGCTCCGTGGTCGTGCCATGCACGGCCGACCGGCGCCGACGTCGGCCTCCAGGTGCTGCGCGCGGTCGTGACCGACCTGTCCGGCGGCACGGCTGAGGCGAGCACGCGCGTCGAGGTCCTCCGCTTCGCGTCGAAGGGCCTCAGCGTCTCCGTCTCGAGCGCCGACCAGTCCCACAACCGGGTCCGTAAGACGATCCGCGGCAAGCTGCAGCTGCCGGCGGGCGTCAACCTCGCCCAGGGCTGCACCAGCGGCCACGTGACCGTGGTCATGAAGCGCAGCGGCAAGACCGTCGCGAACTCGCAGAAGACGATCTCGGCGTCCTGCAGCTTCTCGGTGTCTGCGATCACGCAGCGCGCCGCCAAGAAGGGCGCGTTCAGGGTGAGCGTGCGCTTCGGCGGGAACGCTGTCTTGCTCCCCGTCACCGCTAGCCGGAGGTTCTCGTGATGGTGTCCCGGCTGCTCCTCGTCCTCGCGCTCGCGGCGGCGGGTCTCACCGCCGCACTGCCGGCGCGGGCGCTCGCCGACGTCGATCCCGCAGGCTGCACGCAGGACCTGCAGTACGACCCGTCGATCCCGACGTACAACAGCGTGCTCGGCCTGCCGCTCGGCGGCGGGACCACGGGCACGGGCTCGCGCCAGCTGAGCGCGGTGCTCCAGACCTACCTGCACGCGCTCGCGGTCGCGACCGCGAACAACCCGCGCGTGCGCGTCGTCGAGAAGAGCATGGGCGTCTCGGCCCTGAGCCGGCCGATCACCTATGCCGTCGTCGGCACGCCCGACAACATGGACAACCTCGACGGAGGCCGCCAGGACGCGGCGTTCTGGTCGGGCGTCCGCGAGGGCACGATCTCGACCGAGGATGGCCTCGCGGCGGTGCGCACGCGGCCGGCGTTCGCCTGGGTGACGGGCACCCCGCACGGCAACGAGCCGGCGGCGGGCGAGGCATCGATGCGCCTGCTCTACGAGATGGCGGCGCGGCTGGACTGCTCCAACGCCCGGCGGCTGCAGAACATGGACACGTTCATCCTGCCGGTCACCAACCCTGACGGGCGCGATCTCAACACCCGTGCCACGGCCTGGGGCTTCGACCCCAACCGCGACCGCGGCACGCGCGTCAACCAGGAGAACGACGCGTTCACGGCGGGCATCGTCAAGTACCCCGGCGTGTTCGTCATCGACGCCCACCAGCAGACGAACGGGTACTTCTTCCCGCCCGACGAGGATGGCGTCCACCACGAGATCTCGCAGTTCGCCCTGAACTTCATCCAGAACGACATCGGGCCGATGCTGCAGGGGCTCTTCAACGACCAGTCGGCCGCCTACCAGAACTACAACACCTACGACCTGTTCGCCCCGATCTACGGCGACAGCGTTCCGACGCTGCTCGACGGCGCGGCCGGCATGACCTACGAGAAGGGCAACTCCGAGGTCTACGGCAAGCAGGTCTACGACCACTACCTGGCCATGGACGCGACGGTCAACGTCACGTCCGACCAGAAGGTCGACGTCCTCTCCGGCTGGGTCAAGCAGTGGGGCGAGGCGCGTGAGCAGGGCGCCGAGTGCACCCTGCAGCCGAACAAGCTGGTCAGCCCGCTGCACACGGAGATCCGCGTGCAGGTGCCGCTCGACCCGGTCTGCGGCTACTACTTCGCGCCGGAGAACCTCGGCGACACGGCGCGGATGATCAAGGAGCTGACCTCGGTCGGCGTCCACGTCTACCGCCTCAACCAGGACGTCAACGTCGCCGACGTCGACAAGTTCGGGCCGACGCGGATGGGCACGGTCAAGCTCAAGACCGGCACGCTGTGGATCCCGATGGCCCAGGGCCAGAAGCATTGGATCCAGGCCGTGCTGGGCGAGAACCCGTACCTGCCGTTCCCCTACAACTACGACGTCACCGAGTGGTCGTACCCGCTCACGCGCGGCCTGGCCAACAGCGGCATGCTGCGGACGTTCATGCCCGACGGGATCTCGATGACCGAGATCACCGACCCGAACTACGGCACGGTCACCGGCGCGGGCAGCCCGGTGTACGCGTTCGACACCGACTCGGCGGCGGGCCTCGGCCTCGTGACCGAGCTGCTGGCGGACGGCGTCACCGTGTCGCGTGCGGCGTCGCCGTTCAGCGCGGTCAACCGGAACTTCCGCTCCGGCGCCGCCCTGGTCGACGGCCCGTCGCTGGCCTCCCACAGCGTCGACCTCGCCGCGCTCGCCGCGGCGCGCGAGACGCCGGTGTTCGGCCTGCCGAGGTACCCGGTGGCGCGCTACGCGATGACGGTGCCGAAGATCGGCCTGCTCGTCAGCGCCACGGCCACGACGCTCCCGAGCAGCCCGAACGGGATCGGCGCTGGCACGGGCGCGTGCAGCGGCACGTACTGCGAGGCGCTGTTCGTGCTCACGCAGAAGAACAAGGTCCCGGCGTCGCTGATCACGCCGATCCTCCCGGCCGACCTGGCCTCCGGAAAGCTGGTGAACGAGCACTTCACGGCGCTCATCAACCCGGCCATCTCGATCGCGCCGACGGGCACCAACCCGCCGACGCAGGCACAGCTGGATCAGTGGGCGGGCATCCGCAACTTCGTCAACCAGGGCGGCCGCTACATCGGCGACGCCACCAACGGCACGACGCTGGCGCGCAACGCCGGCATCACCCGCGTGAACACGCAGGCGGTCACCGGGATCTCGACCCCGGGCTCGCTCTACGACGGCGTGTTCGACATCACGAGCCCGCTGGCCTGGGGCTATGACGCGGGCGGCTGGATCTACCGCGACCTGGGCACGAACCCGAACTACGACCCGGCGACGCTGACCGGGGCGGGCTCGATCCCGACGGCCACGGCCGCCGTGAAGTTCGGCCCCGTGGTGCCCACGCCGGGCGTCTCGCCCGACCAGATGTACAGCTACGGCTACGACGTCAACGCGACCGGCGCGAACCAGCTCGCCAACCGGCCCGCGATGATCGACCAGCCGTTCGGCTCGGGCCGCGCGCTGCTGCTCGGCTCCGATCCGTTCTACCGGGCGTGGACCGACGGCCAGGAGCGGCTGGTGCTCAACGGCGTGCTGTACCCGATCGGTTCGCCGATCGCGCCGAGCGCCTCCCAGACCCAGGCCCTGGCGGCCGAGCAGCCGGCGACGCCGCCGATCGCGGCGAGCAAGCTGCCGACGGCCAAGGCCGCGCCTGACAAGGGCGGCAGGGACGCCAACCGCGACCTGCAGATCAAGGTCCGGCGCAGCGAGGGCGCGAAGCTGAAGGCCGCCGTCAAGGCGGCGCACCTGCCCAAGCGGCTCCAGAAGCTGGTCCGCTACACCACGACGAAGCTCAGCGTCACGTTGAAGATGAAGAACGTGCGCACGAGCGACACCCACGCTCGCGAGCGGTGGGTCGGCCGCATCATGGGCGGCCTGAGCCAGCGGCGCGTCAAGGCGCTGGCGGCGCAGATCTAGCTAGTACGCCGTACACGGAGCCCGGTGGCGGGGCCGCGCCTTGTAGCGCGGCCCCGCCCCGCGGTTCCAGAGGATGTTGTCGACCGCGGTCGCCGTCGTGCGGCCGTGGGCGGCGACGAGCAGCTCCACCGCGTGCAGTGCGGTGGCGCGGATCTCGACCTCCTCGGGCGAGTCGTGCTCGAGCGGCAGTTCCGCGTCGATGCGGGTGACGAGCGCGTCGTCGAACTCGAGCACGCCGTCGAGCCGCAGCACGTGCGGCACGAGGTTGTCGGCGAACAGCGTCAGCTGGTGCAGGTCCTCCGCGGGCGCGATGCCCTGCAGCGCGAGGTCGGCGGCGGCGATCTGGGCGCGCTTGAACAGCGGCACCGGCTGGCCGTCGTAGGGCGACACGTCGCGCCAGGTGTCCCAGGACGCCAGCATCGTCGCGAGCGCCTCGGCGGAGCCGTCCCCGGCGCGCGCCAGCCGCAGGAACGAGCCGCCGTGCTCGTCGCGCACGCGCTGCCCCAGCTCGCGCAGGTGGCGCTCGAAGTGGCCCATCAGCACGTGCTCGGGGTCCTGGCCCATGGCGCCGGCGATCGTCGTTCGGTCGATCCGCGCCAGGCCGTCCGCCGTCCACGGGCCGTGCGCGCGCAGGCCCGCCTCGACCATGCGGAAGCCCGACAGCCCCGCCGGCTTGCGCAGCGTCGGGAACCAGCCGGAGCCGAAGTTGATCGCGTTCAGCTGCAGGCTGAACGCGGCGCGCGTCTCGTCGTCGCCGGCGATGTCGGGCGCGGGAGGGGAGTCCTCCGCGAGCGTGCGCGCGTACGGCTCGATCGCGTCCTCGCGGATGCGCACCTGCCGCGCGGCAGCCGCCACGCGCGCCGCCGCGGCGCGGATGTCGTCGGTCAGCGCCACGGTGGCGAGGCTATCTGGACCGGCGTCTATCGTGGATCGGTATGCCCGCCGACGCCGCCATCGACGACCTGCTGGCGGGTCTGAACCCGCCCCAGCGGGACGCGGTGACGCACGGCGAGGGGCCGCTGCTGATCCTCGCCGGCGCCGGCTCCGGCAAGACGCGCGTGCTCACGCACCGGATCGCGTACCTGCTGCGCACGCGCCAGGCCCGCGCCGACGAGATCCTCGCGATCACGTTCACCAACAAGGCCGCGTCGGAGATGCGCGAGCGCGTCGAGCTGCTCGTCGGCCGCGCCACCCGCGCGATGTGGGTGATGACGTTCCACTCCGCCTGCGCGCGCATGCTCCGAGGCGACGCCGAGAAGCTCGGGTACACGCGCCAGTTCACGATCTACGACGCGGCCGACTCGCGCCGGCTGATCAAGAAGTGCCTCGACGACCTGGACATCGACGTCAAGCGCTTCACCCCGCGCGCGATGCAGGGCCAGATCTCCGACGCCAAGAACAAGCTCCGCTCCGCCGACGACTACCGCCAGCTCGTCGGCTCCTACTTCGAGCAGACCGCCGCCGACGTCTACGAGCACTACGAGCGCGAGCTCGTGCGCATGAACGCGATGGACTTCGACGACCTGCTGTTCCGCTCGGTCGACCTGCTGACGATGTTCCAGGAGGTCCGCGACCGCTACACCACGGCGTTCCGCTGGATCATGGTCGACGAGTACCAGGACACCAACCACGCCCAGTACCGCTGGCTCCAGCTGCTCTCGTCCGATCACCGCAACCTCGCGGTGGTCGGTGACGACGATCAGTGCCTGCTCGCTGGGACCGAGGTCACGATGGGCGACGGGACGACGCGGCCGATCGAGGCGATTCGCGAGGGAGACGAGGTGCTCTCCTGCTATGGCACGGCCGACTACCGGCCGGCCCGAGTAGCGCGCGTGCACTCGAGCGTCGCCACGGACGGGGTTGCCATCACCACGCTCGGCGGCCGCCGGGTCGTCAGCACGCCCGAGCACACGCACTTCGCCGGGTTCCAGTTCGGACGCATCGCACCGTTGCACTTCACGAACCTGATGCATCGCGCGGACAGGGGATTCCGCGTCGGGGTCACGCGCACGTACACCGACCGCTCTGGCAAGCCGATGGGCGGTCTCGCGACCCGCGCGCACCAGGAGTCGGCGGACGCCGCGTGGATTGTCGGCGTCCACGAGTCGGATGCGGAGGCGCGCGCCCAGGAAACCGAGCTCTCGCTGATCTACGGGATTCCCACTCTGCCGTTCATCGCCCGGCCCCACTCGCGGACCAACGGGCTCGTTGCGAATCAGGCGCTGATTGATCGCATCTTCGCGCGCGTCCCGAGCGAGGATGGTGCGTTCCGGCTCCTGGCCGACGAGGGGATGGACCGGGGAGACCCCCATCACTTCCCGCGCTCACGGGAAGGCCGGCGACGGGTCCTGACGGTCACGCTTTGCGGGGACAAGCGCGGGCGCACGCCCATGCACGTGCTTTCGATGGGCGGACGCGACGAGGCCGTGCACGACGCGCTGGTCGCCGCGGGCATAACCGTTTGGCGCGACCACAAGCGCAGCGGCGCGTGGCGCGTCGAGGGCGTGTTCAAGGACTTCGATCGCCTGATGGACCTCGTGTGGCGCATCTGGTCAGTCGTACCGATCTCGCTGCGGTGCGTGGCCCGCCTCGGTCCGAGCTCCAACGGAGTTGCGAATGCGCTTCCGTTCACGCGCGCCGCGTGCGTGAAGCCGGGCATGGTGATGTTCACGGCCGACGGCGGCTACGACGTGGTGTCGAAGGTCGAGTCCGTGGAGCTGGACGGCCCGGTATTCGACCTCGACGTCGAGTACACGCACAACTTCGTGGCCGAGGGGATCGTTACCCACAACAGTGTGTACGGGTTTCGCGGAGCCGACATCCGCAACATCCTCGACTTCACCGACGACTACCCCGAGGCCCACGTTGTGAAGCTGGAGCAGAACTACCGCTCCACCCAGACGATCCTCGACGCGGCGAACTCCGTCGTGGCCAACAACCGCGGCCGGATGAGCAAGCATCTGTGGACGGACGTGGGGGAGGGCGACCCCGTCCGGATCCGGGAGATGAGCGACGAGCACGCGGAGGCGCGGTTCGTCGGGGCGGAGATCCAGCGGATGGTCGACGAGGGCGTGTCGCGCTCGGAGATCGCGGTCTTCTACCGCACCAACGCGCAGTCGCGGGTGCTGGAGGACATGCTCGTGCGCGCGCAGATCGGCTACCAGGTGATCGGCGGCACGAAGTTCTACGAGCGGGCGGAGATCCGGGACGCGATCTCGTACCTGACGTTCCTCGTCAACCCGCAGGACCAGAACGCGTTCACGCGGGTCGCGAACTCGCCGCGGCGCGGGCTGGGGCAGACGTCGCTGTCGCGCGTGATCAGCCATGCCGACGCGCAGGGCATCCCGGTCTGGGAGGCGGCGGAGGACGAGGTGCCCGGGCTCGGGACCGCGGCCAAGAAGGCGATCGCGCGCTTCATGAGCACGATGCAGCGGCTCAAGGAGCGCGTCGAGAGCGACCCGCCGCTCGGCGAGCTGCTGGAGGAGCTGCTGGACGAGACCGGCTACCTCGAGACGCTGCGGGCGGAGCGCACGATCGAGGCGCAGGGCCGGCTGGAGAACCTCGAGGAGCTGGTGCGCGTCGCGCGCGAGTACGACGTGACGAACCCGGAGGGCTCGCTCGACGAGTTCCTGCAGCAGATCGCGCTGCTCGCCGACGCCGACGGGATCAAGGACGACGAGGGCCTCGTGACCCTGATGACGCTCCACAACGCGAAGGGGCTCGAGTTCCCGATCGTGTTCATCATCGGGCTGGAAGACGGCGTCTTCCCGCATTCCCGCGCGCTCGACGAGGGCAACGTCGAGGAGGAGCGCCGGCTCGCCTACGTCGGCCTCACGCGTGCGATGCGCGACCTCACGCTCACCTACGCGCGCCGGCGCATGTCGTTCGGCGGCGCGCAGTCGCTCGGCGTCCGCTCTCGCTTCCTCGACGAGATCCCGCGCGAGCTGACCGACCAGCCGCAGCGGATCGCGGCCGGCCTGCCCGCCCCCGGCCGGATCGCGTCGTGGTCCGGCGCCGCCGCGGCCTCCGCGGAGATGGACTCCGGCGACGGGGGCCAGGTGTTCCGGATGGGCGACGACGTCGTCCACGCCGCGTTCGGCGACGGCGTCGTGATCGCGACCGAGCCGGGCGGGATCGTCGTCGTGCGCTTCCCGTCCGACGGCTCGGAGCGCAAGCTGATGGCCGACTACGCGCCGATCAAGAAGCGCTAGTGGTCCCCGTCTCGTAGGTTCGGCGCATCGCCGGCGCAGTCCGGGTCGTGTCTGCCTGGCACGGCAGGCGCTCGCATACTGGTGGTACGTGTGTCACTGCCGGGCCCAGGCAGACGCGAAGCTGTGGCGAGCCGTCAGGCGAGCCAGGGCGTGCCGGGCCTGTCGGAATGCGTCGAATCTGCGAGATGGGGCCACCGGGAATCGAACCCCGCGAGGACGGTTAGCCACATCGTGGCGCCGGACCCGCACGCCTAGCATCGGTGGCGTCCCATGCGCCGCCTGCTCCTGTTCGCCTCGGTCGTCGTCCTCGTGGACACGTCGTTCTACGCCGCGATCACGCCGCTGCTGCCCGACCTGACCGATCAATACGGGCTGTCGAAGACCGGCGCCGGCGTGCTGGCGGCGGCCTACCCGGCGGGGACGTTCGTCGGCGGCCTGCCCGGCGGCTGGCTCGCGGGCCGCGTCGGCGTCAAGCCGACCGTCCTGCTCGGCCTCGCGCTGATGACGATCGCCAGCATTGGCTTCGCGTTCGGCACCAGCGTGCTGGTGCTCGACATCGCGCGCTTCGTGCAGGGCGTCGGCGGCGCGGCGTCGTGGGCGGGCGCGATGGGCTGGCTCGCCGCGGCCGCCCCGCGCGAGCAGCGCGGGCAGATGATCGGCTCCGCCATGGGCGCCGCGATCGCGGGCGCGCTGCTCGGGCCCGTGATCGGCGTGCTCGCCGACGTCCTGGGCTTCGAGGTCGTCTTCTGCGGCGTCGGTGTCGTCGGCCTCGGGCTGATGGCATGGACGCTGGCGATGCCGGCGGCGCGGCCGGAGGCCGACGGGTCGATGGGCGCGCTCTGGCGCGCGCTGCGCCACAGCGACGTCCGCATCTCGCTCGCGCTGATCACCGTTCCCGGGCTGATGTTCGGCACGCTCAGCGTGCTCGGGCCGCTGCGGCTGGACGAGCTCGGCGCCGGCGCGGCCGCGATCGGCGCGACCTGGCTGCTGGCCGCCGGCTTCGAAGCGATCGCGAGCCCGCTGGCCGGCCGCTTCTCCGACCGTCGCGGGCGCATGGCGCCGATGCTCGCCGGCCTCGCCGGCGGCGCGGTGACGTTCGCGCTGCTGCCGTGGCCGAACACCGCGCTGGTGCTCGCGATCCTGATCGTGATCGGCACGCCCGCGATCGGCCTGCTGTGGGCGCCGTCGATGGCGATGCTGTCCGACGGGGCGGACGCGGTCGGGCTCGAGCAGGGGCTCGCGTTCGGCCTGATGAACCTGACCTGGGCGACCGGCCAGGCGCTCGGCGACGTCGGCGGCTCGAGCCTCGGCCAGGCGGCAGGCGACGAGGTCGCCTACCTGCTGCTGTCGGCGATGTGCGTCGCCGTCTTCGTCGCGTTGCGCATGCGCGCGCCGCGGGCGCTACCGGCCTAGCGCATATCCCTGCATCCCGCGCGCGTTCGCGCCCGCGCGCAGGGTGCCGTCGGGCGCGCGCGAGACCGCGCTGAGGCGCCCGAGCGTCCACGGTCCGGTGACCGCGACGTCGTGCCCGCGCCGGCGCAGCTCGGCGATCGTGCCCTCCGGCGCGCGCGCCTCGATCTCGACCGAGAGCGGCTCGGCCGCGCGCGGGTAGAACGAGCTCGGGAAGTGGTTGGTATGGAACATCGGCGCGTCGATCGCCTCCTGCAGGTTGCGCCCGAACAGCGCGTGCGCGAGGAAGAGCTCCAGCGACCACTGGTCCTGCTGGTCGCCGCCGGGCGTGCCGAACGCGAGCACGGTGCCGTCCTCGTGGACCGCCAGCGACGGCGACAGCGTCGTGCGCGGGCGGACGCCGGGCGCCAGCGAGGCCGGCAGGCCTTCCTCGAGCCAGAACATCTGCGCGCGCGTGCCGAGGCAGAACCCGAGCGCCTCGATCGTCGGCGCGCTCTGGAGCCAGCCGCCGCTCGGCGTCGCCGACACGAGGTTGCCGAAGCGGTCGGCGACGTCGAGGTGGCAGGTGTCGCCGCGCGTCGGCTCGCCCACGCCGGCCGCCGCGCCGGCGGGCGCGACGATGCCGGGCAGCCGCGGATCCGGGCCGCCGGGGCGCAGCTCGGCCGAGGCCGTGTCGGTCACCAGGCCGCGCCGCTCGTCCGCATAGGCGCGCGAGAGCAGCCGCTCGAGCGGCACCGGCGCCGAGTCGCCGTACCACGCCTCGCGGTCCGCGAACGCGAGCTTCGCGCACTCGAGCACGGTGTGGACGTGCTCCGGGCCGAGGAACTCACCGAGCTCGAAGCCGTCGAGCAGCGCGAGCTGCTGCAGGAACACCGGCCCCTGGCCCCACGGCCCTGTCTTTGACACGTGCCAGCCGCGGAAGTCCAGGCTCGCGGGAGCCTCCACGGTGGCGTGGAAGGCCGCCATGTCGTCCGCGGTCAGCACGCCCGCGTGGCGCGCGCCCGTACTGTCGAGCGCCGGGCGCCGTACCGCCTCCGCCATCGCCTCGGCGACGAACCCGCGGTACCAGGCGTCGCGCGCCGCGTCGATGCGCGCCTCGCGCGACGGCCCCACGGCCTCGCGCACGAGCCGCGCGTAGGTGTCCGCCAGCGCCGGGTTGCGCAGCCGGTCACCGGGCTGCAGCCAGAGCGCGGCCGAGGTCTCCCAGTCGCGCAGCAGCGGCTCGACGCGCGCGATCGTGGCCTTGATCGACGGCAGCGCCGGGAACCCGTCGCGCGCGTAGCCGATCGCGTAGGCGGCGACGTCGGCGAGCTCGAGCGTGCCGAAGTCGCGCAGGAGCAGCATCCAGGCGTCGAACGCGCCCGGCACGCACGCCGCCAGGTGGCCTGTCCCGGGCACCAGGTCGAGCCCGAGCGCCCGGTACGCCGCGATCGTCGCACCGGCGGGCGCGGGGCCCTGGCCGCAGATCACCTGCGCGCGGTCGCCATCCCAGAGGATCAGCGGCAGATCGCCGCCCGGGCCGTTGAGGTGCGGCTCGACGACCTGCAGCGCGAGCCCGGCCGCGACGGCCGCGTCGAAGGCGTTGCCGCCGCGCTCCAGCACGGCCATCCCGGCCGCCGAGGCGAGCCAGTGCGTGGATGCGACCATGCCGAACGTGCCGCTCAGCTCGGGGCGAGTCGTGAAGTTCATCTGGTCCGAACGCTAGCCTGGCCGGTCGCTCATGGATGAACTGATTGACGGCAAGGCGATCGCCCAGCAGATCCGCGACGAGGTGCGCGAGGAGGTGGCCGCGTGGGTCGCGGCCGGCAACGAGCCGCCCGGTCTCGCGACCGTGCTGGTCGGCGACGATCCCGGCTCGGCGATCTACGTCGCCGGCAAGCAGCGCGCGAGCGCCGAGGTCGGCATCCGCGGCTTCGACCACCGGCTGCCCGCCGACACCTCCCACCGCGACGTGTCGCGGCTGCTCGACGAGCTCAACGAGGATCCCGCCGTCTCCGGCGTCCTGCTGCAGCTGCCGACGCCGCCGCAGGTCGACGGCGGCGCGCTCAGCGAGCGGATCTGGCCGAGCAAGGACGTCGACGGGCTGACGCCGATCTCGGCCGGCCTGCTCGCCAAGGGCCGGCCCGGCCTGCGGCCGTGCACGCCGGCCGGCGTGATGGAGCTGCTGCGCCGCCACGACGTCGCGCTCGAGGGGGCCGAGGCGGTCGTCGTCGGCCGCTCGGACCTCGTCGGCAAGCCGATGTCGGCGCTGCTGCTGCAGGCCAACGCGACCGTGACCACGTGCCACTCGCGCACCCGCGACCTGGCCGAGGTCTGCCGGCGCGCGGACGTGCTGGTCGCGGCCGTCGGCATCCCGGGACTTGTGCGCGGCGACTGGGTGAAGGAAGGTGCCGTGGTCATCGACGTGGGCATCAACCGCACCGAGGCCGGGCTTACCGGCGACGTGGAGTTCGAGGCCGCGCGCAGGCGCGCGCGGCTGATCACGCCCGTGCCCGGCGGCGTCGGGCCGATGACGATCGCGATGCTGCTGCGCAACACGCTGACCGCGGCGAAGGCGGCGGGGTGAACCGGCTGCGGCCCGGGGACGTCGTGGCCGGCATCGGCGGCGTCGTCCTGCTCGGGTCGCTGTGGCTGAAGTGGTACGGGTTCGACCCGAACGGGCTCGTCCCGACGACGATCAACGGCCGTCCGGGTCCGCCGTTGGCGATCTCGCGGTTCACCGGCGCCGGCCGGCTCGTCCCGGACATCACCGCCTGGCAGGCGTTCTCGGTGATCGACATCCTGCTCGCGCTGCTCGCCCTGCTCGCGATCGGGGTGCCGCTCACCTCCGCGCTGGCGCGCGGCCCGGCCAAGCCGATCGCCTTCGCGGTGCTGTCCAGCCTCGGCGGCGCGCTCGCCGTCCTGCTGGTGCTGTTCCGGATCGTCGATCAGCCGGGTTCGAATGCGCTCGTCGCCGTCAAGGCGGGCGCGTGGATCGGCCTGGCGGGCGCGCTGATCACGTTCGCCGGCTCCTGGCTCGCCATGGCCGACGACAGCACTCCGGGCGCCGTGCCCCCGCCGATCCCTCGACGGCCCGCGCCTTAGGAGCCCGCCGAGGAACCCCGGTGCGGCCGGATCTTCCTCGGCGAACTCCTAAACTCCTCGGCCGAATGCTGAGCCGAGACCAGGTCCTGCACGTCGCCCGCCTCGCCCGCCTCGAGCTGACCGAGCCCGAGATCGAGGCATTCTCGGGCGAGCTCTCGAAGGTGCTCGACTACATCGAGACGATCGAGCAGCTGGGCGACCTCTCCGACGTGCCGCCGACGTCGCACGTGATCGACGTCGAGAACGCGCTGCGCGCCGACGAGCCGCGGCCGTCGTGGCCCGTCGAGCAGATGCTCGAGAACGCGCCGGACGCCGCCCAGGGCGGATTCCGTGTTCCCTCTCCAGGAGCGCACGCGTGATCGAGCTCACCGCCGCGGAGGCCGCCGAGCGCATCCGCTCGGGCGACCTCGACGCCGCCGAGTACTTCGAGTTCTACCGCGGCCGCGCCGAGGCGGACGACCTCAACGCCTTCACCTGGGTCGCGGATTCCGCGGAGTTCGACACGTCGACGACGTTCGCCGGCGTCCCGATCGCGATCAAGGACCTGTTCTGCACCGAGGGCGTCCCGAGCCAGGCCGGCTCGAAGATCCTCGAGGGCTACAAGCCGCCGTACACGGCGACGTCCGTGCGCCGGCTCAAGGCGGCCGGCGCGACGCTGCTCGGCAAGACCAACCAGGACGAGTTCGCGATGGGCTCCTCGACGGAGAACTCCGCCTACGGCCCGACGCTGAACCCGTGGGACCGCACGCGCGTCCCGGGCGGCTCGAGCGGCGGCAGCGCCGCATCGGTGGCGGCCGGCACCGCCCCGTGGTCGATCGGGACCGACACCGGCGGCTCGATCCGCCAGCCCGCCGCACTGTGCGGGATCGTCGGGATGAAGCCGACCTACGGCGCGATCAGCCGCTACGGCATGATCGCGTTCGCGTCCTCGCTCGACCAGGCCGGCCCGTTCACGCGCGACGTCACCGACGCCGCGCTGCTGCTGCAGGCGATGGTCGGCCCGGATCCGTGCGACAGCACGTCGATCGGCCTGCCGGAGCCGATCGCGCTCCCGACGGCGACCGACCTCAAGGGCATCCGGCTGGGCGTTCCCGAGGAGCTGTCGGGCGAGGGGATCGAGCCGGGCGTGCTGAACGCCTTCAACGAGACGCTCGACCTCGCCCGCTCGCTCGGCGCCACGGTCGAGACGACCAAGCTGCCGCACGCGCCGCACGGCCTCGCCGCGTACTACCTGATCGCGCCGGCCGAGTGCTCGTCGAACCTCGCGCGCTACGACGGCGTCCGCTACGGGCTGCGCGTCGACAACGGCGGCGGCCTGCTCGGCATGTACACCGCCACGCGCGAGCACGGCTTCGGCGCGGAGGTCAAGCGGCGCGTGCTGATCGGGACCTACGCGCTCTCCAGCGGCTACTACGACGCCTACTACGGCAAGGCGCAGAAGGTGCGCACGCTGATCGCCCGCGACTTCGACACGGCGTGGGAGCGCTTCGACTTCATCGTCACGCCGACCGCCCCGGGCGTCGCGTTCGAGCTCGGCGCCAAGACCGCCGACCCGCTGGCGATGTACCTGAACGACTTCTGCACGGTGCCGATGTCGCTCGCCGGCATCCCGGCGATCTCGATCCCGAACGGGCTCTCCGAGGGCCTGCCGGTCGGCTTCCAGATCGCGGGCCCGGCGTTCAGCGAGAGCCGGATCCTCGACGCGGCCCACGCGCTCGAGAAGGCGATCGGCTTCGACGGCTCGGGGGCGAGGGCATGACCGACTACGAGCCCGTGATCGGGCTGGAGATCCACGTCCAGCTGAAGACGCGGACGAAGATGTTCTGCGGCTGCGCGCTCTCCTTCGGCGAGAAGCCGAACACGCGCACCTGCCCGGTCTGCCTCGGGCTGCCCGGGTCGCTGCCGGTCACCAACGCCCAGGCCGTGCTGTACGGGATGATGATGGGCCTCGCGCTGGACTGCGAGATCGCGCCGCGGTCGATCTTCCACCGCAAGAACTACTTCTATCCCGACCTCTCCAAGGGCTACCAGATCTCCCAGTACGACATCCCGCTCTGCAGCGGGGGTCACCTGGGCGACGTGCGGCTGCACCGGATCCACCTCGAGGAGGACGCCGCCAAGCTCGTGCACGTCGGCGAGTCGGGCCGCATCCACGGGTCGGATTCGAGCATCGTGGACTACAACCGCGGCGGCACGCCGCTGGCGGAGATCGTCACCGAGCCGGACATCCACTCGGCCGAGCAGGCGCGCGACTGGCTGATCCTGCTGCGCGAGACGCTGCGCCAGCTCGGCGTCAGCGACGTGAACATGGAGGAGGGCTCGCTGCGCTGCGACGCCAACGTCTCCATCCGCCCGGTCGGCACGACCGAGCTCGGCACCAAGACCGAGCTGAAGAACATGAACTCGTTCCGCTTCGTGATGCAGGGCATCAACGCGGAGATCGAGCGCCAGAAGGCGCTCTTGGACGCCGGCGGGACGATCGAGCAGGAGACGCTGCACTTCGACCCGGTGAGCGGCCGCATCAGCTCGCTGCGCTCCAAGGAGGAGGCGCACGACTACCGCTACTTCCCGGAGCCCGACCTCGTCCCGATCGCGCCGACGCCGGAGATGTTCGAGGCCGCGCGCGCCGCGATCCCCGAGCTCCCCGCCGCCCGCGCGGCGCGTTACGAGGCGCTCGGCGTCGCCGCCGACGACGCGCACCTGTTCGCGTTCGAGCCCGAGTGGGGCGACTACTTCGAGGCCGTCGGCGGCGATCCCCGCGCGGCGGCGACCTGGGTCAAGGAGCTGCGCACGCGCGCGGACGATCCCTCGAGCGTCGCTCCCGAGACGCTCGGCAAGCTCGTCGGCCTCGTGAGCGCGAAGACCGTCACCGCCGGCGCGGGCCGCACCGTGCTCGACAAGCTCGTGGCCGAGGGCGGCGACCCGGCGGAGATCGTCGAGCGCGAGGGCCTGGGCGCGATGGGCGACTCCGGCGAGCTCGAGGCGATCGTGGCGAAGGTGATCGACGAGAACCCGGACATCGTGGAGCGAATCCGCGGCGGCAACGCCAAGGCGATGGGCGCGCTCGTCGGCCCGATCATGCGTGAGACCAAGGGCCGCGCGGACGGCGGCGAGGTCAACCGCCTGCTGCGCGAGAAGCTGGGCGGCTGAACAGCCGCGCCACCAAGCGGGCGGCCGGCTTCGGGCGTCCGCCGTAGGTGAACAGGCCCTTCTCGTTGATCCCGCGGCGCAGGCGGATCGCCTTCGTCTCGGCGCGCACCGAGCCGCCGAAGAAGCTCGGCCGCATCGCGAAGTCCTGCAGGTTCCACACGAGCATGCCGCTCAGCCGCGGCTCGGCCCGGTAGACCGCGATGTGGCGGGCGATCAGGGCGGCCTGGAAGCCGAGGCCGCCGGGCGCCGAGGCCGGATTGCGCGCGTCGCCCTCGGCGCCGAACTCGGTGATCACGACCGGCTTGGACGGGAAGGTCCGCAGCAGCCGCGCCAGCCACGCCTTGATGCGGGCGCTGACGACGGCGCCGGGCTGGAACAGGTCGGCGTACCAGCCTTCGTAGTTGGTCACGCCGATCAGGTCGATCGAGTCGTAGACGGGGCCGGCGACGGCCGGCAGGTGGGTGCCCCAGACGTCGACCGCGATCGGGCGCCCCGGGTCGAGCGCGCGGATCTCGGCGGCCACGCGCCGGACGTACGCGCGCTGGGCGTCGGAGGCTCCGTTGCCGTCGATCTCGTTGACGACCATCCACGACAGCACGCTCGGGTGCGCGCGCGCCTGCAGCACGTTCCGGCGCGCGCGGGTGAGCGCCGTGCGCGTGTCGCCGCTCCAGTGGCCCGGCTGGTCGATCTGGCCGACGCCCTGCCACACGAGGATCCCGGCCGCGTCGAGCCGGTCCAGCAGCGCGGGGTTCAGCGGGTGCTGGGCGCGCGTCGCGTTGGCGCCGAGCTGCTCGAGGCGCGCCACGACGGCGTCCATGTCGGCCGGCGTGAGCGCGTCGCCGCGGCCCGGCGCGTCCTCCTGCAGCGAGGCGCCGCGCAGCCGGAGCGGCTTGC
This sequence comes from uncultured Solirubrobacteraceae bacterium, assembly GCA_963736505.1. GTDB lineage: Bacteria > Actinomycetota > Thermoleophilia > Solirubrobacterales > Solirubrobacteraceae > Solirubrobacter. The sequence goes on along the minus strand of CAVTOZ010000003.1, from coordinate 2,141,050 downwards.
CGTTGATGCGCAGCCGCCGGCCGCTCCACGAGAGCTCGCGCAGGCCGACGCGCGTCGTGAGCGCGCTCTCGCCCGGGACCGCCAGGTGCAGCGGGTACAGCGCGGGATGGCCGGGCGCCCACAGGTCGGGGTGCGCGATCCGGACGCGGGCGTGGACCGTGCGCATGCCGCCAGCGGCCAGCTTCGCCGGCGTGAAGGCGAGCGCCGCGCTCCCGAGCCGGCCGCCCACCCGCATGGTCCGCCGCCGGCCGCGGTTGCGCACGCGCACGGCGACGTCGACGACGGCCGCGCCGTGGTCGAGCCGCGTCACCACGCCCGGGGAATCGAGCTCGCTCGCGCCCAGGCGCAGGAGCGTCACGCCGCGGTTGATGCCGCCGAAGTTGAACCAGGTCCGGTGCCAGCCCTCGGCCTTCATCCGGTCCGGATCGCGCCAGTCGGCGCGCACCACGACCACGTGGCGTCCGCGCGCGAGCTGCGCGCGCGCCTGGAACGGGAGGTAGGTGCCGGTGTGGCGCGCGACCTCGCGGCCGTCCACCCACACCGTGGCGAGGTGGTTGACGGACCCGAAGGCGACGGCATAGTCGCCCGCCGCGGGCACCGTGAACGCCTTGCGGTACCACGCCACGCTGCCGCTGTAGCTGCGTTCGCCGGGCGCGCCGGTCACGTGGCGCGCGTTGGGCGAGTAGGGGAGGAGCACCGTCTTGCCGGTGAAGCGGCCCTGGGGGAACCCGTGTTCGGCGCCGGTGCCGGCCGGGTCGAGCTTGACCGTCCACGGCCCCGCCAGCGAGGCCGTCTGCGGTCGCGGCCGCGCCGCCGGCGGGTGCGACGCCGGTGTGACGGCGCGCGCGAACAGCAGGGTCGCGCCGAGGAAGAGCAGCAGGACGAGCGGCAGGAATCGCACGTGGACCCAGTCTGGCTCGCGCCGCCGCTCGCGAGCACCCATCAGGGTGGGGCGGGACTACACCTCGGCGTCAGGCGCCGTTGCTGCCATGTAGGCGTCCACGTCGTCCGCCTTCAGCACGTGCTCGAGCCAGGCGCGACGCTCGAAGTCGATGATCTCCAACTCCCACACGCACGCCATCCCGGTTGAGCTGAACGGCTCCAGCTTGGCCGGGTCGTCGATCGGCGAAGCGAACGTGCGCATATGGATCTCGTTGTCGTTCGCCCACCAGTAGACGAGCCCGAGGCCGGCGCCGTGCGCATCGTGGGCGATCACGAACCCGGTCCCGCCGCCGTCGGGCAGAGCGCCCCGCGCCGCCTCGACGGTGGCGTCGACGAACTCCGCGCGGGCATCGGGCGCGTGCGTCCCGATGCCGTAGACCTTGATCCGCCAGGCGCCCAGATCCTCGTTGCGGATGTACCGGATCGAGCGCGTCTGGTGCACTACAGGCGAGAGTACAGCTCGACGATCAGGTGCTCGTCGACCGGAGCGCTGATCTCGCCGCGCTCCGGGATCCGGAGGACCTTGCCGCTCAGGGCGTCGAAGTCCGTCTGCAGCCACGGCGCCACCGTCCCGGTCAGCTCGGTGGTCGCCGACGCGACCTCGCGCACCGGCGAGGACGCCGCGAGCGCGATCTCCTGGCCGGGCTTGACCGAGTAGGACGCGATGTCGACGCGCTGCCCGTCGACCAGGACGTGGCCGTGGTTGACGAACTGGCGCGCCTGGGCGCGCGTGGACGCGAACCCGAGCCGGTAGACGACGTTGTCCAGCCGGCGCTCGAGCAGCCGCAGCAGCTCGACGCCGGTGATGCCCTTCTTCGAGGCCTGGGCGACGTAGTTGCGGAACTGCTTCTCGCGCACGCCGTAGTAGCGCTTGGCGCGCTGCTTCGCGCGCAGCTGCTCGGCGTAGATGGAAGGCCGGCGGCGGCGCGCGGCGCCGTGCTGGCCGGGCGGGTTCGGGCCGCGGCGCTCCAGCGCCGACTTGCCGTTCAGGGCCCGCTCGCCCTTCAGGTACAGCTCGACCCCTTCGCGGCGGGAGAGCTTCTCGACTGGTCCGGTGTATCGACCCACGCCTATTACCCTACCAGGCCGGTCGGGATTGATTAGGGAGCCCTAAGCCGATGGTGGCGCGCGCGGGGCTATCCACTACTAGGCCATCGCTTGAAGACCTTGAGGGCACATGGACACATGTCCAGTGCGGAAACCGCCGATCGGTGGGATGATCTTTACATGGGTCAGGTTCTCTCGTTTCCCCCGAAGCATCAGCACCACTCGCACGAGCGCGTGGATGCCGCACTGAAGACGCTGTGCATGATCACGTACATGCTCGGCTTCTTCATCGCGGGCCCGATGCTGGTGATGTGCGGCTTCGCCTTCGCGTTCGGCGCGCAGCCGGTCGCGGCGCTCATCTGCGTCGGCCTGCTGCTCGTCGACTGGCCGATCACCAAGGCCGCGTACAAGCGGCTGTAGTGCTCCCGCGCACCGCGCGGGTCGATGCCGAAGGCCGCCTGACCGTCGGCGGATGTGCGCTCGCGGACGTCGCCGCGGACTTCGGCACGCCCGCGTTCGTGTTCGACGAGCAGGGTCTGCGCGAGACCGCGCGCGAGTACGTGCGCGAGTTCGAGGCGCGCCACCTCGCCACCGAGGTGCACTTCGCGTCGAAGGCCCTGCCGTGCGCGCCGGTCACGCGGATCCTGGCCGAGGAGGGCCTCGGCTGCGACGTGGCGGGCGACGGCGAGCTCGCCGTCGCGCTGAAGGCCGGGTTCGACCCGGCGAGGATCCTCCTGCACGGCAACGCGAAGTCCGACGCGGACATCTCCGCCGCCGTCGAGGCCGGCGTCGGGCTGATCGTGATCGACGGCGCCGACGACGTCGCGCGCCTCAAGCGCCTGGCCCCGCCGACCCAGCGCGTGCTGGTGCGGATCAACCCGGACGTCCCGGGCGACACGCACGCCTCGGTCTCCACCGGCGGCATCGAGGACAAGTTCGGCGTCCCGGCGGCGCAGGCGCCCGCGCTGCTGGACGAGGCCGGGAGCGCGTTCGACCTGCTCGGGCTGCACGTCCACATCGGCTCGCAGCTGCTCACGCTCGGCGGCTTCGCGCGCGCCGCCGAGGCGATCGCCGCGCTCGGCCGCTTCGGCACCTACGACCTCGGCGGCGGCCTGGGGATCTCCTACCGGCCCGACGAGGTCGCGCCGTCGATCGGCGACTACGCGCAGGCCACCGTCGACGCGCTGCACACGTACCTGAACCCGGAAGCGGACCTGATCGTCGAGCCGGGCCGCTCGATGGTCGGCAACTCCGGCGTCACGCTCTACACGGTCACGACGGTCAAGCGCTTCGCCGTGACCCACGTCGCGGTCGACGGCGGGATGGCCGACAACCTCGAGCCGATGCTCTACGGCCAGCGCTTCGCGCCGCGCATCCTCGACACCGACCGCCTGATGGAGGTCTGCGACCTCGTCGGCCGCCACTGCGAGAGCGGCGACCTGCTCGCGCGCGGCGCCGAGCTCGCCACGCCGGAGGTCGGCGACACCGTGCTGATGCCCGCCACCGGCGCGTACTGCTACTCGCTGCAGAACAACTACAACGGCGCGCGCAAGCCGCCCGTCGTGCTCGTCAACGACGGCGAGGCGAGGCTCGCCGTGCGCCGCGAGGCGCTCAGCGACCTGACTGCCCGCGACTGCTAAGCAGCCCCGGCCGAGACACGACGCATTCCGGCGGGCCCGGACCGCCACCTGTCTCGCCCTTGGGGCTCGTCACATGGCTCTCGCCGCCGCCTGGCCGCGGCAGGCACACACGTGCCACCAGCATGCGAGCGCCTGCCGCGGCAGGCAGCGACGACCCGTGCGATCGCCGGATTATGCGCCGTGTCTGCGGCCGGGACTGCTAGGCGCAGAGCGCAGCCGCGGCGGGGCGGCGGACGGCCGCCCGAGGAAGTAGCCCTGGCCGAGGCCGGCGCGCAGCTCGCGCAGCGCGGCGAGCTGCTCGCTCGTCTCGATCCCCTCGGCGATGACCTCGAGCTCGAGCGTGCGCGCGAGGTCGACGATCATGCCGACGAAGGAGCTCTCGCGGCGGCCGGAGGTGAGGCCGTCGATGAACGGCTTGGCGATCTTGAGCGTGTCGAGCGGGAGCGAGTGCAGGTAGCTCAGCGACGAGTAGCCGGTGCCGAAGTCGTCGAGCGCGATCTTGATGCCGAGCGCGCGCAGCTCGTGGAAGCGGTCGACGGAGGCGGCGGCCAGCAGCTGGCTCTCGGTGATCTCGATCACGAGCTGGCTGGGGTCGATGCCGGCGTCCTCGACGGCGGACAGCACGTGCTCGACCAGGCCCGGGTCGCGCAGCTCGGCGACGGAGAGGTTGACGTGCATGCGCAGCGGCTCGCCGTCGGGCTCGGCGTCCTGCCAGCGGCGCGCCTGGCGGCAGGCCTCGCGCACGACGAAGCGGCCGAGCGGGACGATCAGGCCGGTCTCCTCGGCGAGCGGGACGAACTCGGCGGGCGGCACCAGGCCGCGCGCGGGATGCTCCCAGCGCACGAGCGCCTCGGCGGCGACGATCTTGCCGGTGTCGAGCGCGACGATCGGCTGGTACTGCACGATCATCTGCTCGCGCTCGATCGCCTTCGCCAGCTCTTCCTTGAAGTCGTGCCGGCGCAGGATCGCGGCCGCCATCTGCGGCTCGAAGGTCTCGAAGCGCGCCTTGCCCTTGGACTTCGCCTGGTACATGGCGACGTCGGCGTTGCGGATCAGCGCGTCGGAGTCGTCGCCGCTCTGGCGGCTGTCGGCGATGCCGACGGAGAGGTGGACCGAGACGAGCTCGTTGCCGGCCTGGACGGGCAGCTCGAACTCGCGCAGGATGCGCGTCGCGACGGCGCGGCCGTCCACGAGCGGCTCGTCGACGCCGGGGATCATCACGGCGAACTCGTCGCCGCCGAGGCGCGCGACGGTGTCGCCGGGGCGCACGCAGTGCTGCAGGCGCTCTGCGACGTTGACCAGCAGCGCGTCGCCGACGCCGTGGCCGAGCGAGTCGTTGACGGTCTTGAAGTCGTCGACGTCGACGAACAGCACGGCGATCTGGCCGCCGCCGTTGGCGAGCTCGTCGCGCACGCGCTCCATGAACAGCGTGCGGTTCGGGAGGTCGGTGAGCGGGTCGTGGTAGGCCTGGTGATGCAGCTGCTCCTGCAGCGTGCTGAGCTTGGTGACGGCCTGCTCGAGCCGGTCGTACTGCAGCGCGACGCTGGCGTTGTTGGCCAGCGCCTCCAGCAGGCGCAGGTCGTCGGCGCCGAACGAGCGCTCGAGGCCGACGCGGTTGGCGAGCATGATCGTGCCGATCGTGCGCTCCTCGCCCGGCATCATCGCGATCATCGCGTGGCGGATGCCGCGGGCCTGCATGTGCGCGCGCAGGTGCGGGCTGCCGAACGGCGGGGTGAGCGAGACGACCGGGTTCTCGGCGTCGACGAGCCCGGCGAGCTCCTCGGCGATCGCGACGTCGGTCGGCTCCATCGTCACGCGCAGGTCGCCCGGGCCGTGGGTGGTGCGCAGCGGCGGGCCGTCGCCGGCGGTCAGCATGACCTCGGCGACGTCGGCGCGGAACGCCTCGAGCGAGCGCGCGAGCAGTGCCTCCAGCGCCTCGGCGACCTCGGGCGAGCGGCTCAGCGTGCGGTTGGCGTCGTAGAGGAACTCGAGCCGCTCGTGGCGCTGGCGCTCGGAGATGTAGGCGCGGTAGACGGCGAAGACGGTCAGGGCGGGGACGAGCAGGACCGGGACGGCGCGCGCGTCGGTGGCGACGATCAGCGCTGCGGCGATCGCGATGCTCGCGTTGATCAGCGTCACCAGCGCGTCGGTCGCGAACATCTGGATCAGCATCGGCGCCTTGAGGTTGCCCTCGGCGATCGCGATCGCGCCGCCGAGCAGCAGGATCGTCAGCGCGCCGGCGGACAGAGTGGCGGCGTAGAGGCCGACCCAGGTCTTGGGATCCAGCGCGGTGGCGTCGCCCGCGATCAGGTGCAGGACGCCGGCGGCGACGCTGGCGGCGAGCGCGAGCTGGGCGAGGTTGAAGCCGAGCTTGACGACCTCCAGCCGGCGCACGAGGCCCCAGATGACGCCGGTGCCGAGCAGCGCGCCGAGCACGAACGCGTTGCCGGTGGCGAACACGAGGCCGAACACGAACGGCAGGTCGGCGAGCGAGAAGGAGTGGGCGCTGCGGCGGAAGCGGACGTGGACGACGCAGATCTCGGCGCAGGCGAAGCCCGCGGCCACGGCCCACCAGGGCAGGTGCGGCTCGCCATGCGGCTGCGCGCCCCTGGTGATCAGCAGCCACGCGATGCCGCCGAGCACGGCGAGGGCGACGACGTACGCCCACGTGAGCACGGTTCGCGACGGCATGGTGAAACGTGGCTTCGAGGAGGCCTCCACGACCTGAACATCGGCGCGCGGGACATGCTTCTTGAACGACACATGTCCAGAAAGCGGGCGTACGATTAGGTCATGTCACGCCTTATCCGCATGGATCGATCCGGTCACACGACGCTCGCGGAGTGGTCGGCGGCCGATCCGGCGTCGGTCGAGGCCGCGGTCGCGGCGCTGCGGCGCGAGCTGGACGCCGGCTATTACGCGGTCGTCAGCCAGGGCGAGGGCCAGGCCGAGCAGGTCGAGGCGCTGCCCGTCGACGCCGAGCTCGTGATCCTGCGCCGCCCGATCGCCGGGGGATAGATGGGCGACGACTCGCCCAGGGGGCTCGCGTCGCTGGGAGCAATCGCCCAGGGGGCGATTCTCCCGGGCCAGGAGTCCCCACGCGCTCTGCCGGAGGTCGCCGCCGTGCATTGGCGCGCGCCGATGGAGGCCGCGCGCCTGCGCCGTTACGCGCGCGCGTGGACGGCGACCACGGCGGCGCACACGATCCCGCTGGTGCTCGCCGCCGCGGGCCTGTTCGCGCTCGCGCCGGTGACGGCGCCGGTCGGGCTCGCCCTGCTCGCGCACGCCTGGGCGATCCCGGAGCTGTACGCGAACCGCGGGGCGAAGGTGGTCAAGCCGCGCCGCCGCACGGCCGACGAGCCCGAGGCGACCGCGCTCGGCCTGCTCGGCGACCTGATCGGCCACGAGGCGCGCGCGCTGCACGCGCGCACGGGACTCGTGCGCGAGCGCGGCGCGCTCGGCGTCTGGTACGTCGGCGAGGCGGGCGCGCTGCTCGTGCGCGGGCGCCGGGTGCACTGCTGGTGCGTGCGCGTGCTCGACGCCGACCTTCCCTCGAGCGACCGTATCGCCCACCTGCTGCTGGCGCTGCGCGAGGACGAGGTCGGCTTCGCGACCGTCGCCAACCACGCGTTCTCGGGCGCCCGCTGGCGCGTGCGGCGCAGATTGCCGCGCGCGATGCGCCCCGCGCTCGACCGAGTGGACAGTTCAGGGGCCTGAACTTCGGCGTCCGGGCCATCGGAACGCGGGGCCCGAACGTCGACCATAGTGCTCATGACCGCGCTCCCCGTTCCACGCACGGCTCCGATCCGCCGGCTCGTGCTCGTGCCCGCCAGCGGCCGCTCCGACAGCGCCGTGCGCCGCTTCCGCCTCGCCCGCCTGCGCCTCGAGGACCGCGAGGTCAACCGCGCCGAGCGCTTCACGCACCTGAAGCAATCGCACGATTGAGGCATTCTTGAGCTCGCGGAGTACGCTCATGTCATGGGCAACTCCGCTGGTTCGCTGCTGAAGAAGGTCCTTGCCTGGGTGATCGTGATCGCGGTCGGCATCCTGGCGTTCAAGATCATCATCGCCGCGATCGCCGGGCTGTTGCAGGTGCTGTTCGCCATCGTGCTGATCGGGCTCGTCCTGTTCGCGGTGGTGTGGGCCATGAAGCGTCTGTGATCTACCTCGTCTTCGCGCTCTGGCTGGGCATCGGCGCGGGCGTCGTCGGCCGTATCAAGGGCTCGTCGTTCTTCATCTGGTTCGTGATCGGGGCCGTGCTCCCGGTGCTCGGGCTGATGGCGGCGGTGTTCTACCGCTCCGAACGCGACGAAGTGCGCCGGGTCTGCCCCGGCTGCGGGCGCGTCGTCAAGCTCCACGACGCGATCTGCATGAGCTGCGGGACCGAGCTGGAGTTCCCCGCGGTCGGCATCGAGCCTGAATCCGCTGCTCTCGGGCAACGTTAGACTGCGAGATACTGGTTTCGTCCTGCCGTCCTCGCAAGCTCGGACTTCGGACGACGTTACACGGACAAAGGAGTTGTCGCGATGATGCGCGCGGTCGACGCCATCATGGAATGCCTCAAGGCCGAAGGTGTCGACGTCGTATTCGGCTATCCGGGCGGCGCGAACCTCCCCACGTACGACGCGTTCGTGGACGCCGGCATCAAGCACGTGCTCGTCCGCCACGAGGCCGGCGGCGGCCACGCGGCCGAGGGCTACGCGAAGGCGTCGGGCAAGGTCGGCGTCGTGTTCGCGACCTCCGGCCCGGGCGCGACGAACATCGTCACGCCCCTGACCGACGCGATGATGGACTCGGTCCCGCTCGTCGCGTTCACCGGCCAGGTCCGGACCGAGCTGATCGGCACCGACGGCTTCCAGGAGGCCGACACCTTCGGCATCACGATGCCGATCGTCAAGCACTCGTTCGTGATCCAGCACCCGACGGAGATCCCGCGGGTCGTGCACGAGGCGTTCCACATCGCCCGCACCGGACGTCCCGGGCCGGTCCTGATCGACATCCCGCAGGACCTCTCGCGGGCCGAGATCGAGTACGAGCCGGTCACCGACGTCCACCTGCCGGGCTACCAGCCGACGGTGGAGGGCAACTCCAAGCAGATCCGGCTCGCCGCCAAGGCGCTGCTGAACGCGCGCCGGCCGGTGCTCTACGCCGGCGGCGGCGTGATCAACGCCGGCGCGTCGGCGGAGCTGACCGAGCTGACGCTCGAGGGCCATTTCCCGATCACCTGCACGCTGATGGGGCTCGGCGCCTTCCCCGGCACGCACGCGCAGTGGCTGGGGATGCTCGGCATGCACGGCACGCGCGCGGCCAACTACGCGATGGACGAGGCGGACCTGATCGTCGCGATCGGCTCGCGCTTCGACGATCGCATCACCGGCAAGCTGTCGGAGTTCGCGCCGCGGGCGAAGTTCATCCACATCGACATCGACCCGGCCGAGATCTCCAAGAACGTGCCGGCGCACATCCCGATCGTGGGCGACGCGAAGCGGATCCTGCCGCGGCTGACCGAGGAGTACCGGGCGCTCGGCGCCGATCCGGCGCGGTTGAGCGCGTGGTGGGAGCGGATCGACCGCTGGAAGGCGCAGCATCCGCTGCGCTACGACGACTCGGCGGACACCGAGATCAAGCCGCAGTTCCTCGTCCAGGCGCTCTACGAGGCCACCGGCGGCGACTGCATCCTGTCGTCGGACGTCGGCCAGCACCAGATGTGGGCGGCGCAGTACTTCCACTTCACGCAGCCGCGGCGCTGGATCAACTCCGGCGGGCTCGGCACGATGGGCTTCGGCCTGCCGGCGGCGATCGGCGCCGCGATCGCGCGGCCTGACATCCCGAGCGTGCTGCTGACGGGCGACGGCTCGTTCCAGATGAACATCCAGGAGCTCGCGACCGCGCGCCAGTTCGACGTGCCGGTCAAGTGCGTGATCATGGACAACGGCTACCTGGGCATGGTCCGCCAGTGGCAGGAGCTGTTCTGGGACCGGCGCTACTCCAACGTCGACATGGGCCTGTGGCCGGACTGGATCAAGCTCGCCGACGCCTACGGGGCGACCGGCGTGCTGCTGACCGACAAGACGACGCTGGTCGAGCAGTTGCGCATCGCGCTGGCGACGCCTGGCCCCGTCGTGGTCGACGTCAAGGTCACGCGCGAGGAGAACACGTACCCGATGATCGCGCCGGGCGCCGCCGCGCGCGAAATGGTGGGGTGACCACGATGGGTTCGAGGCAGGCGATCGGGCGCGGATGCGCACGCGGAGCTAGGGTGGGCTGAGGCATGGGCGAGCCGGCCACCAAGGAGACCCTGACGCTCGAGGAGCTCGAGGCGTCCGCGGGCGTCCGCACGGGGCGCAAGCACATCCTCTCGATCCTCGTGGAGAACAAGCCGGGCGTGCTCACGCGCATCGCCGGCCTGTTCGCGCGCCGCGGGTTCAACATCGACACGCTCGCCGTCGGCCCGACCGACGACCCGACGCTGTCGCGCATCACGCTGACCCTCGACGGCGCGATGCACCCGATCGACCAGGTCACCAAGCAACTGCACAAGCTCGTCAACGTGATCAAGATCCGCGACCTTGAGCCGGCCGAGACGGTCTCGCGCGAGCTCGCGCTGTTCAAGATCTCCGCCGACGGGTCCACGCGCGGCGAGGTCATGCAGGTGGTCGAGATCTTCCGCGGCAAGATCATCGACGTCGCCAAGCGCTCCGTGATCATCGAGGTCACGGGATCGTGGGACAAGATCGAGGCGTTCGAGCGGATGGTCCGCCCGTTCGGGCTGATCGAGATGGCCCGCACCGGCGAGATCGCGATCTCGCGCGGGCGCGGCGAGACCTAGGCAACGCGTGCCGGTCCGCGAGGCGATCGCACCGGTCGATCTGGGGGGCCTGCTCGAGCGCTGCTCGGTGGCGGTCAAGCGCGCGCGCCGCGGCGGACGGCCGGTGCTGCTCGGGTGGACGACGCAGGTCGACTCGTCGTGGGATCCGAGCGCCGTCGTGTTCGCCTCGCGGGCTTCCGGAGAGGATTGGTTCTGCTTCGAGCAGCCGGATCGCTCCGGCGCGGCGCTGGCCGCGCTGGGCTGCGTCGCGCGGCTGCGGGCCTCGGGTGCGGATCGCTTCTCGCGCGTCGCGCGCGAGTGGCGCGCGCTGGCCGGCGACGCCGTCGCCGATGCGCCGGACGGGCCGCCCGGCGCCGGCCTGGTGGCCGTCGGCGGGTTCGCGTTCGCGCCCGACGGCGGCAGCGCGCCGCACTGGGCGGGCTTCGACGCCGCCGACCTGATCGTCCCGGAGGTCGCGCTCGCACGGCGCGGCGACGACGTGCGGCTCACGCTCGCCGCGCTGGCGGCGCCGGACGACATCCCTGAAGGGCTTGCCGCACGCCTGTCGGCACGGATGCGCGGGCTGCGCCGCGACGCGCTGCCGATGCTCGATCCGTCGCCCGCGGGCCGCTTCCGCGTCAACTCGGTGGCGCCGCCGGAGCACTATGTGTCGGCCGTCGCCCGCGCCGTCGAGCGGATCCGCGCGGGGGAGCTCGAGAAGATCGTGCTCGCGCGCGAGGTCACGGTGCACGCCCCGACTCCGCACGACGCCGCGGCGGTCTTCGGCGTGCTCCGGGCCGGCTTCGAGTCCTGTTACGTCTTCTGTGCCGGCCGCGGCGACACCGCCTTCGTCGCCGCCTCGCCCGAGCTGCTGATCCGCCGCGACGGCCATCGGGCCCAGACGGTCGCCCTGGCCGGCTCGACCCGCCGCTCCGCCGATCCCGCCGTCGACGCCCACCTCGGCGAGGCGCTGCTGCGCTCGGTCAAGGACCGCGAGGAGCAGGCGATCGTCGTGCGCCGCATCGCCCGAGCCCTGCGGGCGCACGCCGTCTGGGTCGCGGCACCCGACGAGCCCACGATCATCAAGGTCGCCAACATCCAGCACCTCGCGACCCCGATCCGCGCCCAGCTCGCCACCCCACTGGGCGCGATCGAGCTCGCCGCCCTGCTCCACCCGACCCCCGCGGTCGGAGGCGAGCCCCACGGGGTCGCCGCACCGCTGATCCCGGCACTGGAAGGCCTGGACCGCGGCTGGTACGCCGGCGCCGTCGGCTGGACCGACGCCAACGACGACGGCGAGTTCTGCGTAGCGCTCCGCTGCGCGCTCCTCCACGGCACCGAAGCCCGGCTCTACGCCGGTGTCGGAGTCGTCCGGGACTCGGACCCCGCCGCCGAGCTCGCGGAGACAGAGATCAAGCTCGGCGCACTGCTCCCGGTCCTCGCGGGCTAGTCCTAGCCGCCGAGGCCCGTGTAATCCGACCCGCCGCTGGAGGTCGGGAAGTCCGTGTGGCGGTTGCGGGATGGGCGGAAGCCGAAGACCGTGACGGCGATCAGGACGATCAGGAGCACGAGGACGACGAAGGCGGCGAACGCGAGGATGAAGATCGTCGGCATGGGGTGAGGTCTACCCGCCGAGGCGGCGGCGCCATCGCGTGCCGGTTCGGCGGAGGTTGGTCTCGAGTGCGCCGAGGGTTCCCCGGTGCTGGGGGAGGTCGGCGGCTTCGAGGGCGGTGATGGTCAGTGTGACGCGGCGGACGGTGATCCGGCCCACCTCGGGTGCGTCGACGAAGCGGCGGCCGTCGGGCGTGCGCATCACGATGCCGTCGAACATGTGCTCGCGCGCGTTGTCGAGCACCTTCATGACGGTGCCGAGCGGGACGCCGTCGGACGAGACGACCTGGGTGCCGCGGGGGAGGGCCTGGTAGCCGATCTGGTGGTCGTCTTCGTACTCTGCTTCCGCCACGGCGTGAAAGGCTAGGTCAGGTAGGACGGCCCGCGCGCCGCCAGACCTCGACGACCTCGCGGACCGAGGCGACGCGCCATGAGACGCGGGAGTCCAGCGGCCGCAGGACGAGCTCGAAGCGGCCCGACTCCAGCTGCTGCAGTTCGGTCACGAGCGCGTGGAAGCGGCGGCCCTTCTTGTCGACGAGCACGATGTCGCCGGCGCCGATCCCCTTCGACGTGGTCCGCTTCGGCGACGCCCCAGCGCTCGGCGGGACGTCGATCAGCGCGGTCTGGACGTCGGAGGCAGCCATGCCCCGCAAGCTATGCGGCGTCCCGGACGGACTCCCACACGCGCCGGTGCAGCGCGACGTTGTCGGCGCGGTCGGTCCGGACGCAGATGATCGTGGAGTGGTCGGCGGTGAGCGCGCGGCCCAGCGCCGCGCGGAACGTGTCGACGTCCTGTGCCCGTTCCCAGCCCAGGCCGTACAGCGCCGCCGCATGCGCGAAGTCGAGCCCGTGCGGGGTCGCGACGTGCGGCTCGAACTCCGCGCCGGCTCCATCGGCGACCGGCAGGAAGTTGAAGATCCCGCCGCCGTCGTTGTCGATGAGGACGATCACGAGCCGCAGCCCGAGCCGCGACGCCGCCAGCAGCCCGCCGACGTCGTGGGCGAGCGCGACGTCGCCGATCAGCAGCACGACCGGCCCGCGCGCGGCCAGGGCCACCCCGAACGCCGTCGAGACCGTGCCGTCGATCCCGTTCGCGCCCCGGTTGGAGAGCACGCGGAACGGCTCGGGCCGGGCCGGGAAGAACGTCTCGATGTCGCGGATCGGCATCGACGACGCCACGACGAGCGTCGTCGACGCCGGCAGCAGCGTGCCGAGCTCGGCCGCCACGCGGGGCTCGCTCAGCCCCGCCGGACCGACGACGGAGGCGATCGCGCCCGACGCCGCGCGGTCGGCGGCGCGCCAGTCGTCCAGCCAGGACGACAGGCGGCGCGAGACCTTCTTCGCCAGGCCGTCGACCAGCTCGCGCGGGTCGGCCGCCACGACGGTGCCGACCACGCCGGCCGGATCCTGCCAGGCGCCCTCGGGATCGATCGCGATCTGCAGCGCGTCGCCGCCCCCGAGCCAGGCGCGCAGCGGCTTGGACGTCGGCAGGTCGCCCACCCGCAGCACGAGCTCCGGGGCGTGCGCCGCGGCCCACTCCGGATCGCGCAGCAGCGCGTCGTAGTGCGCGATCGCCGCCGGCCCGCGCCGCGCACCGGAGAGCGGATCGGCGAGCAGCGGGATCTTCGCCTTCTCCGCGAACGCCGCCAGCGACGCGCCGAGCTGCGGGTCGCGCTCGTCCCGGCCCGCCACGATCACGGCGCTGACGCGCTCGTTGAGCTCCGCCGCGAGGCCGGAGAACGCCTCGTCGGACAACCGCACCTGCGGCCGCGGGCGCGTGATCCACGGCCGCCCGCCGGCGCGCCCCGGCACGATCTCGACGTCCGGCATCTCGCCGTCGGGCAGCAGCGGCTCGCGCAGCGCGAAGTTCAGGTGCACCGGCCCCGGCCGGTCGGAGACCGCCGTCCAGAACGCCCGGCACGCGAGCTGGCGCAGCCAGCGGATCCGCCCCGGCGACGCCGGGTGGTCGTCGACGTCGAAGAACCACTTCGCCGCGCTCCCGTACAGCGCGAGCTGGTCGATCGTCTGCCCGGCGCCGACCTCGCGCAGCTCCGGCGGCCGGTCCGCGGTCAGCACGAGCAGCGGCACGCGCGCCTCCCACGCCTCGATCACGGCCGGCGCGTAGTTCGCCGCCGCCGTCCCGGACGTGCACGCGAGCACGGCGGGCACGCCCGTCGCCTTCGCGAGCCCCAGGGCGAAGAACGCGGCGCCGCGCTCGTCCACGTGCGACGTCGCGCGCAGCCGCGAGCGCGCCAGCGAGAGCACGAGCGGCGTCGAGCGCGAGCCGGGCGACGTGCAGGCGTCACGCACGCCGCAGCGCGCGAACTCGTCCACGAAGGCGCGAAGGCCGAGGTAGCTGTCGGTTCCGGGCATGATTGAAGGCGGATGCCCCCGGCGCTCGTCCTGTTGCATGGCTTCACGCAGACCCGCCAGAGCTGGCGGCGGACGGTCCGGGCGCTCGCGGGACGCTATCGCGCGCTGGCCCCGGACCTTCCCGGCCACGGCCAGTCGGCCCTGCGCACGGCCAGCTTCGACGCCGCGACCGCCTACATCCGCGCGCTCGCGCCGCCGCAGTTCACGCTCGCCGGCTACTCGATGGGCGGCCGGGTCGCGCTCAACGCGGCGCTCACGCTCAAGCCCGAGCGGCTGATCCTGATCGGCGCCAGCCCGGGCCTGCGGGACGCGCAGGAGCGCCTCGAGCGCAAGCGCGCCGACGACGCGCTCGCCGACCGGATCGAGCGGATCGGCATCGAGGCGTTCGCCGCCGAATGGGCCGCGCAGCCGCTCTTCGCCGGCCAGCCGGAGCGGGTCCGGGCCGCCGCCAACGCGGACCGGCTGCGCAACACGCCGCACGGCCTCGCGAACGCACTGCGAGGCCTGGGCACGGGCGTCATGGAGCCGCTGTGGGACCGCCTGCCGGAGCTGACGCTCCCGGTGACGCTGATCGCGGGCGAGCGCGACGAGAAGTTCCGCGCGATCGCGCAGCGCATGCTCGAGCGGCTACCCCAGGCGGAGCTGCGGATCGTGCCCGGCACCGGGCACGCGCCACAGCTCGAGGCGCCTGAGCTCGTCGCCGAGCTGCTCTAGAAGATCCGCCAAGCGATCTTCAAGCGATCCCGCATGGCGCCGGCGCCAGCCGGCTGCCGCGATGGCTCGCCTACCAATCGGGGTCGCCCTCTTCGTCCGCCTCGGCGTAGTCGTCGTGGTCGAAGTCGTCGTCGACCAGGTCGTCGAACCCTGCGGCGTCGCGCAGGATCGGGTCGGTGGTGTGTTCGTCGCCGTGCTCGGCGTGCTCGATCAGGTCTGCCTCGGCGAGGTCGAAGCCCTCGGATTCGCCCTCGCCGGCCTCGATCAGAGGGGCCAGCGCGGGATCGACCGGATCATCTGGGGACTCAGGCCATTCGGGTGCCATGTCGCGAAGGCTAGATCACGAGGCAAGCCCGTCAAGCCGCCGCGGGCGGCGGCGCCGGGATGTCGGCGAGCTTGACGTCGACGCCCTTGGCCCGCGTGGGCGCGCCCAGCGCGTAGAACACGATCCCGATCCCGATCAGCACGGCGAGCGGTATGAATTGCGACGCCTCGTAGGAGCCTCGCTGCCCCGCCCAGCCGTCGGGCAGCGACGAGTCCGGATCGCTCGTCCCGAAGCCGGGGTAGAGCAGCGCGACGGTCGCCAGCGCCGACCACGCCGTGCACAGCACGCCGCAGATCCACGCGCCCTTGTTCCCCCACGGGATCCGGTACGGCCGCGGCACGTGCCCGTGGGTGTAGCGCAGCTTGATCACGGCCGGGAACACGACCAGGTAGGAGATCGTGGTCGTCGAGATCGCCAGGCCGAGCACGGCGGTGAAGTACTTGTTCGCGTTGCCGGTGAGCTGGAACGCGAGCACCATCACGATCGTCGAGAAGATGCCGGAGAGGATGTTGACGACGACGGGCGTGCCCCAGCGGGCGGAGAAGTAGCCGAACGAGCGCGGGGCGGCGCCGTCGAAGCCCGCGACCGCCTGCGAGCGGTCGGCGCCCATGATCCACGTCGTCCCGCTCGAGAGCAGCGCGATGATGAAGCCGATCGCGGCGAGGTCGCCGAGCACCTTGCCGAACCCGGTCAGCGTCGCCGTCACCGTGCCGTCCTTTGCCGTCTCGATGTGGCCGCCGTAGACGGTGAAGACGGTCTTCATGGCGTCGATGAACCCGCCCAGGCTGGTGATCTGCGCCGTGGGGAGCACGAGCAGGATCGCGAGGATCGGGATGCCGTAGAGCGCGACGGCGCCCACCGCCGAGCGGATCACCGTGTACGGGACGTCCTTCTGCGGGTCCTTCATCTCGTCGCCCGCCGCGTTCGGCAGCTCGAAGCCGACGTAGTTGAAGAACAGCACCGGCACGGCCGCGATGAAGATGCCCCACGTCGGGCTGAAGTCGCCGGCGCCGACGCCGTGGACGCCGTTGGAGATCGCGTAGACGACCACCGTGAGCGAGAAGAAGCCGAGCACGACGATGCGCACGAACGCGCCGACGGTCGGGATCCACTTGCCGATGCCGAACGAGAGGATCGCCGCCCACACGGCGAACCAGATGAACCCGAGGGCGAACAGGTACTTGCCGGCGCCGTTGAGCGGCGTGAAGAACTCGCCGAACGTCGCGACGGCGGTGATCGTCAGCGACCCGCCGAGCCAGATCGGGTTCGAGAGCCAGTACAGGACCGACTGGATCGCGGCCGTGAAGCGCCCGAACGCCAGCTTGACCCAGATGTAGGAGCCGCCCTCCTCGGTGAACGTCGAGCCGAGCTCGGCCGTCAGCAGCGCGTAGGGCACGAAGAAGACGGCCGCCAGGAAGATCAGCCACGTGAAGCCCTGGGCGCCGTTGTTGGCGACGGCTCCGAGCGTGTCGAGCCCGACAAGCGTGCAGAGCAGGAAGAAGAGCATGTCGAAGCGCCCGAAGTGCTTCTTCAACTTCGCCTTCTCCTCGAGGGCGGCAGCGGTGGTGTGCTCGACGAACTCGTCGGGGCGGACGGCGGTCATGTTTGCAGCGTTACGTACATGTCATGGGAGCGAGATGAGACCATCGCGAACGCTTAATCCTCCGGTCGCGAGACCACAATGTCGCGTGACCTTCAGTCCGGCCGCCGCGTGTACCGCGGCGCGGAGTCCCAGCGGGCCGTCGAAGCTCGAGGCGAGATAGACGTCTGCGGCGCCGCGCGCCGCCTCCAGCACGCCGGTGATGCCGCCGCGCGTGATCTTCAGGCACACCGCGTCGACCGCGCCCGGCGCGTACGTCTCGTCGCAGGCGATCGGGACCGGCGACTCGGCGGTGACCTCGCGCAGCGCCTCGACCCCGTGGACCGGCTCCTCGCACAGCTCGATGCCGATCGGCGCGAGCGCGCGGAGGTTCGCGAGCGCCTCGCGGGGGGTCTCCCAGGCGCCGTTGGCGTCGACGCGGATCAGCAGGTCGGGGGATACGGCGCGCACCGCGGCGACGCGGCCGGCGTCGTCGCCGATGCCGACCTTGACCTTGACGCAGCGGAAGCCCTGCCTGACCGCGTCCGAGGCGGCGGCCGCGGCGCCCGCGCGGTCCTCGGCGGCGATCGTCGCGTTGACGGGCACGGCGGTGAGCGCGTCGGGCGCGATCAGGCGCGCGATCGGCGTCCGCTCGAGCCGCGCGCGGCGGTCCCACAGCGCGAGGTCGATCGCCGCCAGCGCCTGCGGCAGGTCGCGCTCGGCCGCGCAGGCGGCCAGCAGCTCCTCGGGCGGCGCGTCGATCCGCGCGTAGGCGTCGAGCGCGGCCCGCACCGCGGCGAGCGAGACGCCGTCGTAGGGCTCCAGCGGCGCGGCTTCGCCTTCGCCCCAGTCGTCCTCGCCGAACGTCAGCGTCACGTGCAGCGTCGTGCGCTCGTACAGCGTGCCCCAGGCGGCGCGCAGCGGGGTCCGCAGACGGTGCTCGACCGTGCGGACCGTCAGCATCAGCTCGCCAGCAGGCCGGCGGACAGCAGCACGCAGAACACGAGCTGGAGCATGCCGGTCTTCGCCAGCGCGCCGTTCAGCGACGGCCCGTCGACGCGGTTGCGCACGGTGCGCACGACCGGCGCCGCGAGCGGGAGCGCGAGCCACGGCAGCAGCAGCCAGGGGGAGAGGCCCTCGCCGCCGGCGATCCACGCGACGGGCGCGGTCGCGAACGCGAGGTAGACGGTGGCGGCGTAGACCGTGCGCTGGCGGTCGCGGCCCAGCCGCACCGCGAGCGTCTTCTTCCCCGCCCGGCGGTCGGTCTCGAGGTCGCGCACGTTGTTGACCATCAGGATCGCGGTCGCCAGCAGCCCGACGGGCACCGCGAGCACGAACGACTCCCAGCTCAGGTGCTTGGTCTGGGCGAAGTAGGTGCCGGTGACGGCGACGACGCCGAAGAACAGGAACACGAACACCTCGCCGAGGCCTTCGTAGCCGTACGGGCGCGGGCCGCCGGTGTAGAGCACGCCGGCGAGGATCGACGCGGCGCCGACGAGCAGCAGCTGCCAGCCCGACGTGACGATCAGGTAGACGCCGACCAGCACGGCGAGCCCGAACGCGACGTAGGTCGCGATCAGGACCTGCTTCGGCGGCACCAGGCCGCCGGCCGTGACGCGAACCGGCCCGAGCCGGTCCTCGGTGTCGGCGCCGCGGCGGGCGTCGGAGTAGTCGTTGGAGAGGTTCGCGCCGACCTGGATCAGGATCGCGCCGAGCAGGGTGGCCGCGAACGTGAACGGCCTGAACGTGCCCAGCGTGCCGGCGAGCGCCGTGCCGACGAGCACCGGCGCCACCGCCGCGGGCAGCGTCCGCGGCCGCGCCGCCATCAACCAGATGCGCAGGCCGCTCAAGGTCGCTTCGGGAACTGGGCGAAGTCGGGCTTGCGCTTGGCCTTGTAGGCCTCGCGCCCTTCCTTCGCCTCGTCGCTCGCGTAGAAGAGGAGGTTGGCGTCGTGGGCGAGCTGCTGGATCCCGCCGAGGCCGTCCTCCTCGGCGTGGAAGCTCGCCTTCAGCAGGCGCAGGGCGAACGGGCTCAGCTCGAGCATCTCGTGGCACCACTGGACGGTCTCGGTCTCCAGCTGGTCGAGCGGGACGATCGTGTTCACGAGGCCCATGTCGAGCGCCTGCTGCGCGTCGTACTGGCGGCACAGGAACCAGATCTCCTTCGCCTTCTTCGGGCCGACGAGGCGCGAGAGCAGGCTGGCGCCGTAGCCGCCGTCGAAGGAGCCGACCTTCGGGCCGGTCTGGCCGAAGCGCGCGTTGTCGGCGGCGATCGTGAGGTCGCAGACGAGGTGGAGCACGTGGCCGCCGCCGATCGCGTAGCCGGCCACCATCGCCACCACGGGCTTCGGCAGCCGCCGGATCTGGACGTGCAGGTCGGTCACGTGGAAGCGGCCGACGCTGTGGCCGCCCGCGACGTAGCCGGTATCCCCGCGCACGCGCTGGTCGCCGCCCGAGCAGAACGCGTGCGGGCCCTCGCCGGTGAGAATGATCACGCCGGTCTGGGGGTCCTCGCGCGCGGCCTCGAGCGCGTGCGCGATCTCGATCAGCGTCTCCGGCCGGAACGCGTTGCGCACCTCGGGGCGGTTGATCGTGATCTTCGCGATGCCGTCGCCGGACAGCTCGTAGCGGATGTCCGTGTAGTCGCCGGCCGAGGTCCATGCGGTCGCCATTGCGGTTCGTGAGACTAGCGGGATGCTGCTCTTGCTCACCGGGGCCAGCGGCGTGGGGAAATCGAGCGTGCGCGCGCTGGTGGCGCCGCGTCTGGACGGCGTCGAGTGCGTCGAGCTGCGCGACGTCGTCGAGATCCCGCCGGTGCCGGATCTGGCGTGGCGCCAGCGATCGGTGGAGGCGGCCGTGCAGCGGGCGCTGGATGTGGAGCATCTGCTGCTGGCGGGCGATCCGGTCGCGCCGGGGGAGGTCTTGGGGGCGCCCTCGGCGCCGTTGCTGGACGGGTTCGCGGCGTGCCTGCTCGACTGCTCCGCGGAGGTGCAGACCGCGCGGCTGGCGCGGCGCGGCGATCCAGTGCAGTGGCTGCCGCATCACATCGCGTTCGCGGACTGGATGCGCTGCCACATGCGCGACCCCGCGCACCGGCCGGACGTGATCCAGGCCGCGGGCTGGGACGGGATGCGCTGGGAGCAGTGGCCGGCGGCGTGGTCGTTCGCGGCGATCGACACGTCGGCGCTGACGGTCGCGGAGGTGGCGGACGCGGTCGAGGGCTGGGTGCGCGGGGTCCTAGGCTGAGCGCGATGGAGCCTTGGCTGGAGCGTGCCGCGGCGGCGTGGCCTTCTCGGGTGGCGGTGGAGACGGCGGACGGGGGGCTCACGTACCGCGATCTGCTGGCTCGCGCGCGGGGTCTTTCGGCGTCTGCGGGCGACCGCGTGGCGATCGTGTTGCCTCCGGGGTTGGATTTCGCGGTCGCGCTGCACGCGTGCTTGCTGCGTGGTGCTGTGGCGATGCCGATCGATGGGCGCTTGTCCGAGCGCGAGCGAACTGCGCAGGTGAGGGAGGCGGGGATCGTGATCGATTCGCCTCTCTCTGGCCGTGGTGACGCGGTTTCGCATCTGCCGGATGGGCGGGATCCCTGTTTGGTGGTGCATACGTCGGGGACCACGGGGGCGCCTCGGCCGGTGGTGCTGTCGGTCGGGAACGTGCTCGCGAATGCGCTCGGCTGCTTCGCTGCGCTCGGGCATTCGCGGGGTGAGCGGTGGCTCTGCCCGCTTCCCCTGTCGCACGTCGGAGGCCTGATGGTCCTGCTTCGCTCGGCGATCGCGGGGACGACGGCGGTGCTCGACGTGGCGGGGCGCGACGACGTGACGATCGCGTCGCTGGTGCCGACGCAGCTGGCGCGGCTGCTCGAGGCGGGTATTGCGCCTCCTGCTTCGTTGCGGGTGGTGATGCTCGGCGGGGCTCCGGCGGACCCGACGCTCTTGACACGTGCCCGTGACGCGGGCTGGCCCGTCGCGCCGTCGTACGGGCTCACGCAGGCGTGCTCGGCGGTGACGGTGGCGGATGTGGGCGACGTGTCGACGTCCGGGACGCCGCTGCCGGGGCTGCGGGTGGCGATCGCGGAGGACGGCGAGATCCTCGTGTCCGGGCCGTCGGTGGCCGGCGGCGGCGTGCTGCGGACGGGCGACCTCGGGCGGCTGGAGGGCGGGCGCATCGTGGTCGTAGGGCGCAAGTCGGACACGATCGTGTCCGGGGGCGAGAACGTGGCGCCGACGGAGGTCGAGGCGGTCCTGCTCGAGCACCCGGCGGTCGCGGAGGCGGGCGTGGCCGGGCGGCCGGACCCGGAGTGGGGGGAGGCCGTGACCGCGTTCGTGGTGCTGCGCTCGGGGGCGTCTGAGTCCGAGCTGCGCTCGTTCTGCCGTGCGCGGCTTGCCGGGTTCAAGGTGCCGAAGGCGGTCGAGGTCGTGGATTCTCTGCCGCGGAACGCCTCGGGGAAGCTGCTGCGGCGAGAGCTGCTCTAGAGCGAGTCGGCTTTGAGGCGGAGGACGCTGTAGCCGGCGGCTTTGAGTCGCTGGTCCCTGTCGTCGTCTTCGCTTGTTGTCCGCGGGCGGTCGTGGCCGTGGCCGTCGACTTCGACGATCAGTCCCGGCCAGCGGAAGTCGACCTCGATCCCTTCTGCGGTGACGTTCACGTCGGGGTTCGTGGCGCCGAACAGCTCGAGGAACCGGTCCTCGTTGGCGCTCCTCGTCCCGGCGCTGCCGCTCGCGTTCAGCGCCAGCGCGTCTTCGAGCCGTTTGAGCCGCCGGCGCCCGTTCGCCCGCGCCATCGCGGTCCGGGTCGCGGATTCGTGGAAGCGCTTCCGGTACGCGGCCTCATGGATCACGTTCGCCAGCTGGTGCGGCGTGAGCGTGTCGGTCAGGTCGACGAGCGTGCGCGCGACGGTCGTGACGGGGATGCCGGCGTGGCGCGTGACATCGCGGCGGTCGAGGGTGCGGCATTGCTGCACGCGGATGTCCCGTTGCCGCCGATGTCTGCCGGGCGCGAGGACGTGGATCTCGTCGGGAGTCCAGCGCGAGATCCGCCAGAGCGCCGCGGCGCTGAGACCGGCGAGCGCCGCGCCTTCGCCGGCCGCGAGCACTGCGGCCATCCAGAGCCCGCGTTCCGCGAGACGGGGGTGGCCGACGGCATAGACGCCGCGATGGATTCGATGCAGCGCACCGGTCTCGACCCGCCTCGCAACCCCCGGCCGCCCGAGACCGAGCTCGGCGAGCTGCGCTGCCGTGACCACTCCGTGTTGTCGCGTGGCGAGCGTGGCCAACTGCGCATTGAGGGAGTCTGTGGGGGGTGGGTGACTTTTGTTCGCTATACGCGAACGTTCGTGACGCACCCCCCGAAGCTCGCAGAGATTTCGTGCCCTGTCTTCTCCTTACTGCGTCTTTTCCGCACCAAATAGGGTCGCGAAATGCTCATAGCTCTCCTCGCTGCCCTGGCCCTCTCCCCGCCCGTCGTCAAGGACACGTTCACTCCGCTCCCGTGTCCGAAGAACCCGCAGACGACGCTCGAGCTGGAGGGCTGTGCCGAGCAGCGGATCCTCGCCACCGACGCGAAGATCAATGCCGTCGCGAAGACGATCTTCGGCCGCCTGCAGGACGATGCCGCCAAGCGCCACTTCATCGCCGCGCAGAAGGCGTGGGTCAGCTTCCGCAAGGCCGACTGCACCAGCGTGGGCGACAAGTACGAGGGCGGGACGCTGGCCGGCGTGGTCGCGGCGCAGTGCACGGCGGACCGGTCGACGCAGCGGCTGAAGGAGCTGCGCTCGTTCGACAAGCTGCTGCGCACGAACTGATGGTGCGGGAGGGCACCGCGGCCGACATCGCCGCCGTCCTCGGGCTGCTCGACCAGGCGCGCTCCGGGCATGCCGAGACGGCGGACACGGTGGAGATGCTCGAGCGGCTGCTCGAGACCGACCCGGGCGCGCTGCTGATCGCCGGCGACGTCGAGGGCGTGCTGATCGCCGCCTTCGACGGGTGGCGCGGGAACATGTACCGGCTCGCGGTCGCGCCTGGCCGGCGGCGCCGGGGCGTCGCGCGCGAGCTCGTGGACCACGGCGAGCGCAGGCTCAGGGCGCGCGGCGCGCCCAAGGTCACCGCGCTCGTCGGCCGCGGCGACGCGCAGGCCGAGGCGCTGTGGCGCGCGCTGGGATACCGCGACGACACCGGCATCGGACGCTGGGTCCGCTCCCTCTAGGCTGCACGCCATGCCACTCGACCCGCGGGACCGGTGGGCGCGTGCGGCCGCCGGCTGGGAGGCGCGGGCGGACTGGTTCCGCGACGCGACGATGCCGGTGACGGCCTGGATGATCGACGCGATCAAGCCGCAGCCCGGGCAGCAGATCCTCGACCTCGCGGCCGGGATCGGCGACGTCGGCTTCCTCGCCGCCGAGCTGATCGCGCCCGGCGGTGAGCTGACCACGAGCGACTTCGTGCCCGAGATGCTCGGCGCCGCCCAGCGGCGGGCGGCCGGCCTCGGCCTGGACAACGTGCGCTTCCGCCAGATGGACGCCAACGTCCCGCTCGACCAGCCCGCCGCCAGCCTCGACGGCGTCCTCTGCCGCTGGGGCTACATGCTCCTCAACGACGGCGAGGACGCCCTGCGCGACACGCGCCGCGTGCTCAAGCAGGACGGCACCGTCGCGCTCGCCGCCTGGACCGGGCCGGAGGACAACCGCTGGAGCTCGCTGCCGGTCAGGATCCTGCAGGACCGCGGCCTGATCGAGCCGCGGCCGGCCGACGGGCCCGGCCAGTTCGCGTGGGCGCGCGAAGGCGAC
This sequence comes from uncultured Solirubrobacteraceae bacterium, assembly GCA_963736505.1. GTDB lineage: Bacteria > Actinomycetota > Thermoleophilia > Solirubrobacterales > Solirubrobacteraceae > Solirubrobacter. The sequence goes on along the minus strand of CAVTOZ010000003.1, from coordinate 2,117,234 downwards.
ATCGCCGAGCACCTCGAGAACGCCGGCTTCATCGATCCGACCGTGGCGGCCGTCGACTTCGTGTTCACGTACGCCGACGTCGACGAGTGGTGGGTCGCCCAGACGCAGACGTCGACCGAGACGGCGGACGCCGACGCGCGCATGGATTTCGCCACCCGCAGCGACGTGCTGGCCGACCTCGAGCGCGCCGCGGAGCCGTTCACGCTTCCCGACGACCGCCTCGCGATCCCCGCCAGGACGTGGGTTGCGGCGGCAACCGTCTAGGCTCCCGCACCATGTTTTACGACGACGACGCGGACCTGAACCTCCTCGCGGGAAAGACCGTGGCGATCCTGGGATACGGCTCCCAGGGCCACGCGCACGCCCGTAACCTCAAGGACTCCGGGGTCGATGTCGTCGTAGGCCTGCGCGAGGGCTCGAAGTCGGTCGAGCACGCCAAGGCCGCCGGCCTCGAGGTGACGGACATCGCGGACGCCACCAGCCGCGGCGACATCGTGATGGTGCTGCTCCCCGACGAGCGCCACCACGACGTCTGGGAGGAGTCGATCCGCGACGGCGTCGCGCCCGGCAACCTGCTCATGTTCGGCCACGGCTTCTCGATCCATTACAAGGAAGTGGACGCCCCGCCGGAGGTCGACGTCGCGCTCGTGGCCCCGAAGGGCCCGGGGCACCTGGTCCGCCGCCAGTACCTCGAGGGCTCGGGCGTGCCGTGCCTGGTCGCGGTCGACCAGGACGCGTCCGGCAACGCGCTCCAGCTCGCGCTCGCCTACGCCAAGGGCATCGGCGGCACCCGCGGCGGCGTGATCGAGACCACCTTCAAGGACGAGACCGAGACGGACCTCTTCGGCGAGCAGGCCGTCCTCTGCGGCGGCGTGTCGGAGCTGGTGCAGGCGGGCTACGAGACCCTCACCGAGGCCGGGTACGACCCCAAGCTCGCGTACTTCGAGTGCCTGCACGAGCTCAAGCTGATCGTCGACTTGATGTACGAGAAGGGCATCACCGGGATGCGCCACTCGATCTCCAACACCGCCGAGTACGGCGACCTCACGCGCGGCAAGCGGATCATCTCCGAGACCACGCGCCAGGCGATGAAGGACGTCCTCGGCGAGATCCAGGACGGCACGTTCGCGCGCGAGTGGATCGCCGAGAACCGCGCCGGCCAGGAGAACTTCCAGCGCATGCGCGCCGAGCAGCAGGGACACAAGATCGAAGTCGAGGGGCGCGAGCTCCGGAAGATGATGGACTGGATCGATACGGAGTTCGAAGAGGGCTAGCTACCCTCCGCGTCGTCCTCCCCAAAGGTCAGGAACCCGCTCCCATGACGCCGAATCCATACGTGAAGCAGTACCTCATGACCGCCGGGCCGACGCCAGTACCGCCGGCGGTCTCGCAGGCGATGGCCGCGCCGATGCTCTACCACCGCGCGCCCGCGTTCGTGGAGGTCTACGAGCGCGTGCTGGCCAAGCTGCCCGCGGTGTTCCAGACCGCCAACGACGTGCTCACGTTCGCGTCGAGCGGCTCGGGCGCGATGGACTCGGCGGCCGCGAACCTGATCCGCCCCGGCACGAAGGTCCTGGTCGCGGCGGCGGGCAAGTTCGGCGAGCGCTGGATCGAGCTGGCGACCGCGTACGAGGCCGACGCCACGCGCTACGAGCCGGGCTGGGGCGAGCGCCTCGACCCCGCCGAGTTCGACCGGCTGCTGACCGAGAACGAGGGCATCGAGATCGTCTTCGCGACGCTGAGCGAGACCTCGACCGGCATCGTCAACGACATCCAGGCGATCGCCGAGGTCGTCAACCGCCACGGCAAGCTGCTCGTCGTCGACGCCGTCTCCGGCCTCGGCGCCGCGGAGATCAAGCAGGACGCGTGGGGCGTCGACGTCGTCGTCGCCGGCTCGCAGAAGGCGCTGATGATCCCGCCCGGGCTCGGCTTCGCGTCGGTCTCGCAGAAGGCGCTGGACTTCGTCGAGGCGCGGCCGGGCGGCCGCTACTACTTCGACTGGGTCAAGACCGCCAAGTCCCAGCGCAAGGGCAACTCGCCGTTCACGCCCGCCGTGTCGCTGTTCCAGGCGCTCGACGTCGCGCTCGACCTGATCGCCGAGGAGGGCCTGGACAACGTCTTCGCCCGCCACGCGCTGCTCGCCCGCGCCACGCGCGCCGGCGCCGCCGCGCTCGGCCTCGAGCTCTACGGCGACCCGGACGAGCGCTCGACCGTCGTCACGGCGATCGAGCTCCCTGCCGACATCGACGGCGGCAAGGTCCCCGGCGGCCTGCGCAAGCTCGGCATCACCGCCAACGGCGGCCAGGACGACCTCAAGGGCAAGATCCTACGGATCGCCCACTGCGGCTACTTCGGCGCGTTCGACATCCTGACCTCGCTCAGCGGGCTCGAGATGGTGCTCGCCCAGCTCGGCCACGAGGTGGACTTCGGCGCCGGCGTCGGCGCCGCCCAGCGCGTGTTCGTCGAGGCCGGGGTTCCGGCGGCGGCATGACGCTGACCGAGCCCTACCGCGTCCTCGTCGCGGAGAAGATCGCCGAGACCGGCGTCGACATGCTGCGCGAGCGCTTCGACGTCGACCTCGGCACGGACTGGAGCCGCGAGGAGCTGATCGAGAAGATCGGCGCCTACCACGGCATCCTGATCCGCTCCGCGACCAAGCTCGACGCCGAGCTGATCGAGCACGCGGACTCGCTGAAGGTGATCGGCCGGGCCGGCGTGGGCGTCGACAACGTCGACGTGCCGGCCGCGACCAAGCGCGGCATCGTCGTCGCCAACGCGCCGGAGGCCAACACGGTCGCCGCCGCCGAGCACACCGTCGCGCTGATGCTCGCGCTCGCGCGAAACATCCCGCAGGCGCACGCGTCGCTCACCAGCGGCAAGTGGGAGCGTTCGAAGTTCGGCGGCACCGAGGTCGAGGGCAAGACGCTCGGCATCCTGGGATTCGGCCGCATCGGCCAGCTCGTGGCGATCCGGGCGCGCGCCTTCGGCATGCACGTGATCGCGTTCGACCCGTTCGTGTCCAACGACCGCTTCCGCGAGCTGGGCGTCGAGAAGGCCGAGACGCCCGCCGACGCGCTGGCGGCCGGCGACTTCATCACGCTGCACCTGCCCAAGACGCCGGAGACCCAGGGCTTCCTCAACGCCGAGACGATCGCGCAGTGCAAGGACGGCGTGCGCATCATCAACGTCGCCCGCGGCCCGCTCGTCGTCGACGCGGACCTGCAGGCGGGGCTGGACTCCGGCAAGGTCGCCGGCGCGGCGCTCGACGTGTTCGCGACTGAGCCGATCACCGAGCACCCGCTGTTCGGCTACCCCAACGTCGTCGTCACGCCGCACCTGGGCGCGTCCACGGCCGAGGCGCAGGACCGCGCGGGCGTGCAGACGGCCGAGCAGGTCGTCAACGCGCTCACCGGCGGCGTCGTCTCGACCGCCGTCAACATCCCCGCCGTGTCCGCCGAGGACATGGAGGTGCTCGGCCCCTTCATCCCGCTCGCGGCCAAGCTCGGCCACGTCGCGGCGACGCTGGCGGAGTCCTCGAGCGTCGAGCGCGTCGAGGTCGAGCACATGGGCCGGATCGCCGAGCGCGACACGCGCCTGCTCACGCTCTCGGTGCTCAACGGCCTGCTGGCCGGCCGCACCGAGGAGGAGGTCAACCTCGTCAACGCGCCGGCGCTGGCCGAGGAGCGCGGGATCCAGGTCTCCGAGCGGCGCGAGGTGATCGCGCGCGACTTCTCCGACCTGATCCGGGTGACGATCGTCGCCGGGGGCGAGCGCGTGCGCGTCGTCGGCACGACGCTGGGCCACCGCCACCGCCCGCACCTGCTGGAGGCGTGGGGGCAGCGCTTCAACGTCCAGATCGACGAGCCGCACCTGGTGCTGTTCCGCTACTCCGACGTGCCGGGCATGGTCGGGCGCGTCGGCTCGACGCTCGGCGAGCACGGGATCAACATCTCGGCCGCCGCCGTCGGGCGCCACGACGAGGGCGGCGGCGACGACCTCGCCGTCATGGCGGTCACGACCGACACCGTCGTCCCCGACGAGGTCATCGCGGAGATCGCGGGCTCGGACGGCTTCGTGTCCGGCCGCGCGATCTCGTTCGACTGAGCGCTACGGCGCCCTCACGACTCCGGCGAACGTGGGGGCGCCGCCGCGCACGCCGTAGAGGCCGTAGTCCTTGAGCGTCGTGTCGCCGTCGGCGTCGAAGCCGTAGGTGCCCAGGAGTCCTTCAGCGCCAGCCGCGCGCCGGCGACGATCGCGGCGGTCTGCGACCGCGCCGCGCCCTGCAGTGGGAGGCTCGAGTAGACGGTCTGCGCGGAGGCAGTGGCGGGGAAGGCGACGAGCGACGTCGCGGCGATCAGGATGGCGCGGTGCACGTCGCGACGAGTGCCCACCGGAGTGGGTTCTTCAAACGCATCAGGCGGTCAGGCGGTCCGGCGGCGGCGGCGCCGCCGGGCGTGCCCGGCAGGTCGTCGCCCAGCGGCTCCAGTGCGCCAGCCGCACGGTCTCGTGCGCGAGCCCGCGGATCGAGCGCGACGCGGCGAGCACGTCCGGCCACGGCGCGTCGAGGCCCGACATGCGGGTCGTGCGCGCGATCTGCGCGAGCAGCCCCGTGCTGCCGGACAGCGCGAGCACGCGGCCGCGGCAGGCGTGCGTGGCGAGCGCGTCGCTGACCAGCAGCGAGAGCATCTTGCTGTTGGCCGCGGCGAACGCCGACGTGCGCTCGAGCGCCGTCACCGCGCAGCGGCGGTAGCGGCTGACCCGGTGCCCGGCGCGCCGCTCGCAGGCGGCGAGCGCGGACTGCGAGCGCGTCGCCTCGCGCGCCGTGACGCGGCGCAGGAGCCCGAGCGAAGCCGACGAGCCGTGGTTCCAGCGAGCCGGCGCGGCGGGGTGGACGAGCGGCGGCTCAGGCGGCGAGTGCGACCAGGCCCGCGCGGCCGGCCGATCCGGCAGCAGAGCGAGCGCGGGCATCACGCCCGCCGTGGCGACGCCGAGCAAGCCGGCCAAGAGGACGAGCCTCCGATGCATCCGATTCCCTTCCGTGGGTACGGATGCCGATGCTACGGCGCCGCGGCGCCGAGCGGAAGGGACTCCGGCGTGGAGACGTCTCTACGAGGCGGACGCGGGGCGCGTCGCGGCGCCGCGGGCGGCCTCGACGGCGCGCGCGGAGAGGTCCGCGACCCAGCCGGGCTCGTTGCCGGCGCGCTCCGGGCCGATCGTGCGCTCGAGCGCCGCGACGACGACCGCGTCGTACGCGTGCGACTCCTCGTGCAGCAGCGCCAGCGCGCGCTCCGGCTTCCACGCCGGGCGGTACACGCGGTCGGACACGAGCGCGTCGTAGACGTCGCAGACGGCGAGGATGCGCGTCTGGAGCGGAAGCTCGCCGGCCTTCAGGCCGCGCGGGTAGCCGCTGCCGTCGAGGCGCTCGTGGTGGTCGGAGACGAGCCGCAGCACGTCGTCCGGGAAGCCGCCGAGCTCCTCCAGCAGGCGCCGGCCGTCGGCCGGGTGACGCTTGATCGCCGCGAACTCCTCGTCCGTCAGCCCGGCGGGCTTCTGGAGGATCTCGAGCGGCACGGAGAGCTTGCCGATGTCGTGCAGCAGGCCGCCGACGGCGAGATGGCGGCGCGCGGTGGCGGAGAGCTTGAGCTCGTCGCCGACGCGGGCGGCGAGCAGGGCGACGCGGCGGGTGTGCTCCTCCGTCGACGTGTCGCGCGAGGCGAGCCGGACCATCAGCGCGTTCACTCGCGGGCCGAGGTAGGCCTGCTCGGAGGCGACGAGGTCGGCGGCGTTGAGGTCGCCGACGAGCGGGCGCGAGGCGCCGGCGCGCTTGATGTCCAGCGCGGCCGGGATGCCGACGAGCGCGACGGCGGCGATCTCGAGGAAGTGGCCGAGGTAGAACGCGAGCGTCATCGAGCCGATCACGAGGTTCGCGTACAGCGCGATGCCGAGCCAGACGCAGCCGAGCGCGACGGCGAGGTCGGCGGCGCGCTGGGTGAGCGCGTAGGTGCGCAGGGCGCGGACGACGAGCAGCGCCAGCGTCGCCGCGCCGGCGGCGAGCAGGCCGAGGGCCGGCGCCGACTTGGGCTGCGGGACGGCGGGCACGATCGAGGGGTCGATCAGCGCGAGCGCGCCGAGGCCGAGCACGCCGAGGAAGAGGGCGATCTGCGCCGCGACGAGCGGGGCGACGTTGCGGGTCCGGCGCAGCGCGGGCAGCGCGGTCAGTGCCAGCAGGTAGGCGCCGACGGGGATCGAGAGGCCGCCGGCGAGCGCGATCAGGCCGTTGGGGCCGACGAGGAAGCCGGGCGTCGAGAGGCCGTGGATGGCGAACAGCGCCGTCATCGTCGAGAACGCGGTGCCCATCAGGACCGCGCGGCCGTCGCGCGCGCGGGCGCCCGCCACCGTGAGGGCGAGCGATGCGAAGCTGGTGATCGACGCCGCGCCGCCGACGAGGCCGAAATGCAGCTGCTTCGGCATCATCACGGTGCGTGAGCCGACCCATACGACGATCGCCGCGGGGATCAGGGCAGCGAGAGAGAGGACAATGCGCGTCCGGACCATGGTCGGGGTATCGGCCACGATTGTGGGTCTTTGAGCGGTCGGGATCCGGACCGACGCGAAGCCGAGTGGTCTTGACCACCCGGAGACCACCTGACAGGGTGCCCGGCCGATGGACCTCGCCGCGCTGACGACGGAGGAGCGCGCCGCCGAGCTCGCCGACCTCGATCGCGCACCGACGGTCGACGTCGTGCGCGCGGTCGTGCGCGGGCACGCCGAGGTGCTGGCCGCCGTCCAGGCCGCCGAGCCGGCGATCGCGGCGCTCGCCGACGCCGCCGCGGCGCTCGGCGGCCGCGTCATCTACGTCGGCGCCGGCAGCGGCGGCCGGATCGCGGCGCTGGACGCCTCCGAGTGGGGGCCGACGTTCGGCGACGACCGCGCGATCGCGGTCGTGGCGGGCGCCGAGCACCCGCCGGGCTCGCGCGCCGAGGCCGCCGCCGAGGACGACGCGCAGGCCGGCGCGGCGGCGGTCCGCGGGCTGTCGCCCGGCGAGCAGGACGTCGTGATCGGCGTGACCGCGAGCGGCCGCACGCCGTACGTCCTCGGCGCCCTGGCGGCGGCACGGCCCGCGCTGATCGCCGCCGTCACGTGCGCCCCGTTCGCCGCGCACGCCGACCACCGGATCGAGACGCCGGTCGGCGCCGAGGCGATCTCCGGCTCCACGCGCCTGAAGGCCGGCAGCGCCCAGAAGCTCGTCCTGAACGCGTTCTCGACCGCCGTGATGGTCCGCCGCGGGCGCACCTACGGGAACCTGATGGCGGGCATGCGCGTGGCCAACGACAAGCTGCGCGCCCGCGCGATCCGTGTCTGCGTGCTCGCCACGCAGTGCACCGAGGAGGCGGCGAAGGCCGCGCTGCAGGCCGCCGATGACGACGTCGGGCAGGCGATCGTGATGCTCGCGGCCGGCGTCGACGCCGCCACTGCACGCGTGCGGCTGGACGCGGCGGACGGGGCGATTCGACCGGCTGTCGAAAAGTGGTCTTGACCAATCCTTGACCACTCGCTACTCTCCGGCGCCGGAGAGGGTGGATGAGCGGACTGGCGCACACCAACGGCAGGTCGAGCAAGCAGGCGCTTGTGCGCGACCAGATCCTGACGATGCTCGACGAGCTGACCGTCGGGGACGCGCTGCCGTCCGAGCGCAGGCTCTCGACCGAGCTCGCGGTCAGCCGGCCCACGCTGCGCGCGGTGATCGACGAGCTCGTGCGCGAAGGCCTGCTCCTGCGCCGCCACGGCTCCGGCACCTACGTCGCGGAGCCGAAGATCGCGCTGCCGCTGACGATGACGTCCTTCAGCGAGGACATGTCGCGCCGCGGCATGCGGCCCTCCAGCCGCGTCGTCTCCTTCGAGGTCCAGAGCGCCGGGGCCAAGCTCGGCCAGCGCCTGCACCTCTCGCCGGTCGAGGAGGTCTGGGTCATCACGCGCCTGCGCCTCGCCGACGACGAGACGATGGCGATCGAGTGGCTGCACGCGCCGCGCAGCTTCCTCCCGGACCTCAAGCGCGAGGACCTCGCGCAGCGGTCCTTCTACGAGCTTCTACGGGAGCGCCGCGGCATCGTGATCGCCTCTGGGGTCCAGACGATCGAGCCGACCGTGACCAGCCAGGAGGAGGCCGACCTGCTCGGCGTGCCGGTGCATTCGCCGGCCTTCCTCTTCGAGCGCACGACCGAGGGACAGGGAGGGGAGGTGGTGGAGTTCGTGAGGTCCGTGTACCGCGGGGACCGGTACCGGCTTGTTACGGAGCTTCGTCCGGCGCTCAGGTAGGCCGGTGACTGAAGGAGCGCCGGCCGCCCGAAGGCGGCCGGCGGGTGCGACGTTGCGCCGCCCGCTCAGAACGGGCGACGTCTCAAATCATCCCACCCGCTTGCGGTGGAGAGGAGGACGAGTGAGGAATCTCAGGTTCGCGACGGCCGCGGCTGCGGTGATCGCCGCGATCGTCGTCGCCGGTTGTGGGGGCGGCAGCGACAACAGCAGCAAGAGCGCGACGAGCGGCGCCGACAGCGGCAAGCTCTCCGGCTCGATCAGCGTCTGGATCATGGATCCGGGCTCGCCCAAGATCCAGGGCGTGGTCAAGCAGTACGGGACCGACTTCGAGGCCAAGCACCCCGGCACGAAGGTCAACATCGAGTTCGTGCCGTGGGCGCAGGCCCACGACAAGTTCGTGACGGCGATCGCCGGCGGCAAGGTGCCGGACGTCGCCGAGATGGGCACCACCTGGACGCCCGAGTTCGCCGACCAGGGCGGCCTGGTCGAGCAGCCCAAGTTCAAGTCCGGCGACTACGTCTCCAGCCTGGTCGACGCGGCCACGCTCAACGGCAAGGTCTACGGCAAGCCGTGGTACGCGGGCGCCCGCGCCCTGATCTACCGCAAGGACATCCTCGCGAAGGCCGGCATCGACACGCCGCCGGCGACCTGGGACGACATGATGGCCGCCGCCAAGGCGATCCGGGCGAAGGTCCCCAACGTCTACCCCGTCAGCTACACGGGCCTGAGCGAGCACATGTACCTGCCGACCATCTGGCAGGCCGGCGGCCAGATCGCCACGCAGGACGGCAACACCTGGAAGTCCGCGCTGAACTCGCCTGAGGCGGCCAAGGCGCTCGAGTACTACGCGTCCTTCTACAAGGACGGCCTGGACCCGAAGGCCGCGGTCGGCTGGGAGGAGCCCGACGCCCAGACCGCGTTCATCAACGGCGACGTCGCGATGCTCGTCGCGGGCGGCTGGACGTACAACTCGATCATCGCCACCAAGCCGGCGCTGGAGAAGAAGATCGGCACCGCGCTCGAGCCCGCCGGCCCGAGCGGCAAGGACACCGCGTTCGCGGGCGGCAGCCACCTCGTGCAGTTCCAGGAGTCCAAGAACAAGGCGCTGGGCGCCGCGTTCATCGACTTCATGCTCGAGCCGGCCGAGCTGAACAAGTTCACGAGCGCCGTCGGCTTCCTGCCCGGCACCACGCAGGGCGTGAAGGCGTCCGGCTACCTCGAGGACGCCCAGCGCAAGCCGTTCGCCGAGCAACTGCTCGACCACTCGGCGGTCTACCCGCCGTCGCCGAAGTGGGGCGGCCTCGAGGGCGCCAACATCTTCGACGGCGAGGTCCAGAAGGTCATGAAGGGCCAGGCGACGCCGCAGCAGGCGGTCGCCGAGCTCGCCAAGAAGATGGATCAGGAGTTCGCCGGGTGAGCACCGGCTCCGCAGCCGTCTCCGCGGGGCGCGCGTCGCGCGCCCCGCGGCCGCGGGCGTTCGCCTTCCGCCGCGCGGTGTCCCGGCTCACGCTGCCGGTGCTGATGCTGCTGCCGGCGATGGTGATCATCGTCGGGCTGGTCGGCTACCCGCTCGTGCGCACGGTCTACCTGTCGTTCACCGACACCGACCTCGGCAACCTGATCTACGGCGGCGCCAACTACGTCGGGCTGGACAACTTCAAGGAGGTGTTCCGCGACGAGCACCTGCGCACGTCGCTGGTGAACACCGTCGTGTTCGGCACCGCGTGCGTAGTCGGCACGATGGCGCTCGGCTTCTGCGTCGCGCTGCTGCTCAACCAGCGCCTGCGCGGGAACGTGCTGTTCTCGATCGCGGTGCTGCTGCCGTGGGCGGTCCCCGCGCTGGCGGCCTCGGCGATCTGGAAGTGGCTGTTCGACAGCCGCTACGGCTTCGTCAACTGGACGCTGGTCCACCTCGGCTTCGACTCGTTCCAGGACTACGCGTGGTTCGCCGGGCGCTTCAGCGCCTACATCGCGATCTTCATCACCGTCGTCTGGCAGTCGTTCCCGTTCATCGCGCTGAGCCTGCTGGCCGGGCTGCAGACGCTGCCCAAGGAGACGCTGCAGGCCGCCGCCGTCGACGGCGCCGGCGCGTGGCAGCGCTTCCGCCTCGTCACGCTGCCGCTGCTGCGGCCGATCGTGGCGGTGCTGGTGGTCTTCTCGACCATCTGGGACTTCAAGATCTTCGACCAGATCTACGTGATGGCGGCCGGTGTGCCGGACCGCTCGGCGGACACCGCCGCGGTCGCCGCCTACCGCACGGGCTTCGCGCTGAGCCACTACGGCCTCGGCTCCGCCGTCGCCGTGGTGCTGTTCCTGATCCTGCTCGTGTGCTCGATCCTGTACGTGCGCCTGATCGGGCGGGAGGGGGAGCTGTGAGGTGGCTGCGCAAGCGCGGCTGGATGTACGGCGCCATGGCCGCCATCTCCGCCTTCGCGCTGTTTCCCGTCTACTACGTGCTGGTCACGTCGCTCAAGACGCGCGAGGAGATCTATTCGCGCACGCCTGACCTGTGGCCGAACCACCCGCAGTGGCACCAGTACCGCGACGTGCTCGGCGCGGGCCACGTCGGCCGCGCGCTGATCAACTCCACGATCGTCGCCGGCGGGACGATGGTGATGTGCCTGCTGGTCGCGGCACCCGCCGCCTACGCGCTCTCGCGCTTCCGCCTGCCGCTCACGCGCGTGCTGTTGATGGCGGTGCTGATGACGCAGATGTTCCCGCTCGTCGTACTCGTGATCCCGCTGTTCGTGATGATGCGCAAGGCGCACCTGCTGGGCACGTACTGGAGCCTGATCATCAGCTACCTGGCGTTCAGCGTGCCGCTGGCGATCTGGGTGATGCGCAGCTTCATCCTCGCGATCCCGGAGGAGCTCGAGCATGCGGCCCGGATCGACGGCGCCACCCGCGTCGGCGCGATGATCCGCGTCGTGCTGCCGCTCGCGGCGCCCGGCCTGGCGGTGACGGCGGTGCTGTCGTTCTTGGAGGGCTGGAAGGAGTTCCTGCTCGCCCTGACGTTCCTCAACGACGAGTCCAAGAAGACCACGCCGCTGGTGCTGCAGTCGTTCGTCGGACGAGGCGACACCGACTGGGCGGCGGTGATGGCCACGAGCGTGCTCTACACGCTGCCGGTCGCGCTCGTGTTCGTCCTCGCGCGCAAGCACCTGATGACCGCCCGCACCGGTGGGGCGGTCAAAGGATGAAGCTCGGTGTCGAAGCCGCCCTGGTGGACGGGCGCCTGCTGCGCGGTGACGTGTCGGTCGAGGACGGCGTGATCGGCGCGGTCGGCCTGTCCGGCTCCGGCTCGGGGATCGCGGCGCCCGGGTTCGTCGACCTGCAGGTCAACGGCTTCGCGGGCATCGACCTGATGGCGGCCGACCGCGACGGCTACGCGCGCGTCGGCGAGGCGCTGCTGGAGGCGGGCACGACCGCGTTCCAGCCGACGTTCGTGACCGCGCCGGAGGCGGCGCACCTCGACGCGCTGCGCGGGATGCCGGTGAACGGGATCGGCCCGCACGTGCTCGGCGCCCATCTGGAGGGCCCGTTCCTGTCGCCGCGGCGGATGGGCGTGCACGACGCGCGCGGGCGCTCGGCGCCCGACCTGGCGCTGCTGCGGCGGCTGCTCGACGGCGGCCGCGTCTCGCAGGTGACGCTGGCGCCCGAGCTGCCGGGCGCGTTCGAGCTGATCGACGAGCTGGTCGCGCGCGGCGTCGTGGTCTCCGCCGGCCACACGGACGCGACCGCCGCCGAGGCGCACCTCGCGTTCGACCGCGGAGTGCGCACCGTCACGCACCTGTTCAACGCGATGCGCAACTCGACCGCGCGCGACCCGAGCATCGCGCTCGCGGCGCTCGCGCGCGCCGACGTCGTCGTGCAGGTGATCGTGGATCTGCACCACGTCGCGTCCGACACCGTGGTCGTCGCGTGGCAGGCGGCGTCGCAGCGCTTCGCGCTCGTCACCGACGCGGCGCCGGCGGCAGGGATGGGCGACGGCGATTTCGTGCTCGGCGGGCGCCGGATCCGGGCCGCCGACGGCGTCGTGCGCGGGCCCGAGGGCCAGCTCGCCGGCTCGGCGCTGACGATGATCGAGGCGGTCCGCAACCTGCACGGGCTCGGCGTGTCGCTCGAGGACGCGCTGCGCGCGGCCAGCGAGGTGCCCGCGCGCGTGCTCGGGCGCCGCGACGTGGGCCGCCTGGAGCCGGGCGCCCGCGCCGACGTCGTCGTCCTCGACGACCGGCTCGAGGTGCGCCGCGTGCTGGTGGACGGAGGCGAACGTGTCGCTCGCTAGGGCCGAGATGGCCGAGCAGCCGGACGTGATCGAGCGCCTGCTGATCGAGGAGGCCGGGGCGATCGCGGCCGCCGCCGCCGATGTCGAGCGCCGCCGCCCGCGCTACGCGGTGATCGCCGCGCGCGGCTCCTCCGACAACGCCGCGCGCTACGCCCAGCACCTGATGGGGCGCTTCTGGGGGATGCCGGTCGCGCTCGCGACGCCGTCGCTGCACACGCTCTACGAGACGCCGCTGCGCTACGACGAAGGGCTCGTGGTGGGGATCTCGCAGTCGGGCGAGTCGCCGGACGTGGCCGGCGTGGTGGCGTCCGCGACGGCGCAGGGCGCGCTGACGATCGCGATCACCAACGAGCCGGAATCGCCGCTCGCGCGCGCCGCGCAGCACGTGATCGCGCTGCGCACCGGCCCGGAGCGCTCGGTCGCGGCGACGAAGACCTACACCGCCTCGCTCGCCGCCGTGGCGGCGCTCGTGTCCGGGCCCGACGCGCTGTTCCGCGTGCCGGAGGCGATGGCGCGGCAGCTGGAGCGCGAGGTCCCGGTGACGCCGTGGGAGCGCGTCGCCGTGATCGGCCGCGGCGCGAACTACGGAACGGCCTTCGAGGCGGCCCTGAAGCTCGCCGAGCTGACTGGCGCGGTCGCCGTGCCGTGGTCGTCCGCCGACTTCCTGCACGGGCCGATCGCGATCGTCGAGCCCGGCTTCCCGCTGCTCGCGTTCGCGCCCGCCGGCCCGACGCTGCCCGGCATTCGGGTGCTGCTCGCCGCGGCGACCGAGCGCGGCGCCGAGCTGACGGTCGTCTCCGACGCGCCGTTCGCACAGAAGATCCCGCTCGAGCCGGTGCCGGAGTGGCTGAGCCCGCTCGTCGCCGTCATCCCCGCCCAGCTTCTCGCCGTCGGCGCCGCCGAGCTCCTCGGCCGCGACGTCGACCGACCCACCGGACTCCAGAAGGTGACACGCACGTCATGAGCATCCGCATCGAGAACGTGACCAAGGCCTACAAGAGCGGACCGCGCGCGGTCGACGACGTCTCGCTCGAGGTCCGCGACGGCGAGTTCATGGTGCTCGTAGGCCCGTCCGGCTGCGGGAAGTCGACGCTGCTGAAGCTGATCGCGGGGATCGAGGAGACGACCGAGGGCGCGATCTTCATCGGCGAGCGCGACGTCACGCTGCTGGACCCGCGCAAGCGCGACATCGCGATGGTGTTCCAGAACTACGCGCTCTATCCGCACCTGTCGGTGCGCGGGAACCTCGGCTTCGGGCTGAAGCTGCGCAAGACGTCGAAGTCCGAGATCGCGACCCGCGTCGACGCCGTGGCGCGGATCCTCGGCCTCGAGGAGATGATGGACCGCAAGCCGGGCGAGCTGTCCGGCGGCCAGCGCCAGCGCGTGGCCATGGGCCGCGCGATCGTGCGCGAGCCGGCGGCGTTCCTGATGGACGAGCCGCTGTCGAACCTCGACGCCAAGCTGCGCGTGTCGATGCGGGCGCAGCTCTCGCGCCTGCACGAGCGGCTCGGCGTGACGACGGTCTACGTCACGCACGACCAGGTCGAGGCGATGACGCTCGGCCAGCGCGTCGCGGTCATGCGCGGCGGCGTGCTGCAGCAGTGCGACACGCCCGACCAGCTGTTCGACCACCCGGCGAATCTGTTCGTCGCCGCGTTCATCGGCTCGCCGGCGATGAACCTGGTCGAGGCGACGGTGGACGACGGCGAGGCGCGCTTCGGCTCGTGCGCGATCCCGCTCCCGGGCGGCTCGGCGCTGCGGGCCGGCGCGGGGCGCCCGATCGTGCTCGGGCTGCGGCCGCACGACCTCAAGCTCGCCGGCGCGGGCATCCCTGGGCGCGTGCTGGTCGTCGAGCGGCTGGGCACCGAGACGCACGTCGTGGTGGGGATCGACGCGCCGCGGCTGCGCTCGCCCGCGCTGGCCGACGCGATCGACGCCGGCCCCGACGACGACGTCCTGCTCGCCGAGGACGACCGCGCGTCGTTCACGGTCGTCGCCGAGGCGCGCGTGCCGATCGACGTCGGCGACCGCGTCGAGCTCGCCGTCAACGCGGAGCGGCTGCACGGATTCGACGCCGAGACGGGCGAAGCGCTGCGCGCGCCCGAGCGCACGCCCGTGCCCGCCTGAACCGAAGTCGGGGATTTCCCCGATTCGCTCCCCGCCGACGGGTATAGGGTCGGCACATGGCAGTGCGCCGGACGCTGTTGATCGTCGTGGTGTGGCTATGGATGGGCGCGTCTCCGGCGTTCGCCGTGTCCGGCATCACCGTGACGACGCCGACCTCCGCCGCGGCGGGCGCGCGCACGGACTACGTCGCGAGCTTCACCAACGGCGGCCCGCTCTCGGGCACGCAGACGATCTCGGTGACGTTCCCGGCGGGGACGACGTTCACCGGGTTCAACGGGTCGGTCGCGGTCGGCGGGACGGCGCAGGGCAGCTGCGCCACGCCGACGCCGGCGGGCTCGGTCACGTCGGTCTGCTCGCTCTTCGGCGGCCGCTCGATCGCGGCGGGCGCCACGGTCGCGGTCAGCTTCGGCGGGATCGTCAACGGCGCGGCGGGCGGCGGCAAGATCGTCAGCGTCGTCACCAGCACCGACGCGTCCGCGAACTCGCCCGCGTTCACGCTCGTCGCCGCCAACCCGGTGAGCGCCGTGTCGGTGAGCAACCTCACGCCGTCGCGCGCGGCGGGCGCGCTGACGAGCTACGCCGTCGGGTTCACGACCTCCGCCACGGGCGGCCTCTCGGCCGCCGCCGGCAGCGAGATCTCGGTGACCTTCGCGTCCGGCACCACGTTCGGCGCGTGGAACGGGGCGAACGTCCTCGTGGCCGGCGTGGCGATCGGGTCGTGCTCGAAGCCGGTCGCGGCCACGCCGCTGCTGTCGGTGTGCTCGCTCTTCGGCGGCCGCGCGATCGCGCCCTCGACGGCCGTCCAGATCGCCTTCAACGGCGTGACGAACGGCTCGGCCGGCACCGGCAAGACGGTCTCGGTGACCACGACGTCCGACACGCCGGCCTCCACGCCGGGCAGCTTCGACGTCGTCGCCGGCGACTCTGTGACCCAGCCCGCGGTCGACATCGCCACGCCGTCCGCGGCGGCCGGCGCGGTGACGCAGTACACCGTCGGCTTCGCCACGTCGACGACCGGCGGCCTGTCGGCCGACGCCGGCAGCCAGATCAGCGTGGACTTCCCGACCGGGACGACGTTCGGGGGCTGGAACGGGGCGAGCGTCCTCGTGGCCGGCGTCGTGATCGGGTCGTGCTCGAAGCCGGTCGCCGCCACGCCGCTGCGCTCGGTGTGCTCGCTGTTCGGCGGTCGCGCGATCGCGGCCTCGACGCCGGTGCAGATCAAGCTCTTCGGCGTGACCAACGGCGCCGCGGGCAACGGGAAGACGCTCACGGTGTCCACGACCTCCGACCTGCCGGCCGTCGTCTCGGCTCCGTTCGACGTGGTCGCGGGCAACGCGGTCTCGCAGCCGGGCGTGGTCATCAGCGCGCCGTCGGAGGCGGCGGGGGCGCAGACGGCGTACGTCGTCTCGTTCTCGACGTCGGCGACGGGCGGGATGTCGGCGGATGCGGCGAGCGCGATCACGGTGAACTTCCCGACCGGGACGGCGTTCGGCGGCTGGAACGGGGCGAGCGTCCTGGTGGCGGGGACGGTGATCGGGTCGTGCTCGAAGCCGGTGGCGGCGACGCCGCTGACGTCGACGTGCACGCTGTTCGGCGGCCGCGCGATCGCGCCGTCGACGGCGGTGCAGATCGTGTTCTACGGCGTCACGAGCCCGGCGACGGTCGCAACCGACAAGACCGTGACGGTGTCGACGACGTCGGACCTCCCGGTCGTCACGTCGACGCAGTTCCGCACCGTGGCCGGCGGCGCGGTTACCCAGCCCACGGTCGCGATCGGCGCGCCCTCCGCGGCCGCGGGCGCGCTGACCACCTACGCCGTCGCGTTCTCCACGTCGGCGACCGGCGGGCTGGCGGCGGACGCGGCGAGCACGATCACCGTGGTCTTCCCGCCGGGCACGACGTTCGCGGCCTGGAACGGCGCGACCGTGTCGGTCGCCGGCGCCGTGATCGGGTCCTGCTCGAAGCCGGTCGCGGCCTCGCCGCTGACGTCGGCGTGCTCGCTGTTCGGGGGCCGCACGATCGCCGCGTCGACGGCGGTGCAGATCGCGTTCAACGGCGTCACGAGCGGCGCGGCGGGGACGGGCAAGACGCTCACCGTCACGACGACGTCGGACCTCCCGGTCGTCACGTCGGCCGGGTTCGCCGTGGTCGCCGCGCACACCATCGGCCCCGTGGCGGTCACCGCCGCCACCGACGCGCCGTCGACCACGACCGACTACGTCGTCGGCTTCGCGACGTCGTCGACGGGCGGGCTGGCGGCCGACGCCGGAAGCCAGATCGTCCTCAACTTCCCCACGGGCACGACGTTCGCGGCCTGGAACGGCGCGACCGTGTCCGTCGGCGGCACGACGGTCGGCTCGTGCTCCAAGCCGCAGGCGGCGGCGCCGCTGACCTCGTCGTGCACGCTGTTCGGCGGCCGCACGATCGCCGCGGGCGCGACGGTGCAGATCGTCCTGCACAGCGTCACGAACCCGTCCTCCGCGGGCCCGTACACGCTCGTCGCCTCGACGACCTCCGATCCGCAGCCGGTGACCTCGGGCGCCTACGCGTCGGGTCCGGCGGCGACGATCGACAGCGGCCCGAGCGGCACGACGATCGATCCCGCGCCGTCGTTCACGTTCTCCGGCGGCACCGCGTACGAGTGCCGGATCGACGCGGCGGCGTTCGCGCCGTGCACGTCGCCGTACTCGCCCGGGCCGCTCCAGGACGGGGAGCACACCTTCTCGGTGCGCGCCGTGGGCGGCCAGCCCGCGACGCGGACGTTCACCGTCGCGAGGCCTTCCCCCGGCGGCGGCGGACCGGGACCGGCGCCGACCCCGACGCCGAGCCCGGGCGGAACGCCCGCTCCGACGCCGGCGCCCACGCCGGTGCCCGGGAAGTCCGTCGTCGTGCAGCCGGTCAGCGGCAAGGTGCTGGTCAAGAAGCCGGGCAGCAACCAGTTCGTCGAGGTCGACGCGTCCGAGGGCATCCCGCTCGGCTCGACCGTCGACACGCGCGCAGGCGTGATCCAGCTGACGGCCAAGGCCGGGCAGGCGGCGGACTTCTCCGACGGGATCTTCACGGTCACGCAGTCGGGCGCGACGACCGACCTCACGCTGACCGAGCCGCTGGCGCCGTGCGGCAAGGGCGCCAAGGCCGCCGCCAAGAAGCCCAAGACGCGCAAGCTGTGGGGCGACGGCACCGGCGCCTTCCGGACGCGCGGGCAGTACAGCGCCGCGACCGTGCGCGGCACGCGCTGGCTCGTGCAGGACTCGTGCTCGGGGACGCTGACGAAGGTCGCCAAGGGCGTCGTCTCCGTCCGCGACCAGGTCAAGAAGAAGACGCTGCTGGTCAAGGCGGGGCACTCGTACCTCGCCAAGCCGCGCGGCTAGGCGTAGTGTCGCGACGTGCCGGAACGTGAGCTGGGCGCTGGGGCGTGGTCGTACTTCGGCGACCCGCGCGCGATCTCGCACGACGGCGACACGTTCACCGGCTGGATCTCCACGACCGGGAACGTGTGGGTCGCGCGCCTCAGCGCGGCCGGGAAGCTGCGCAAGAAGCTGATCTACCGCGGGCTCGGCCGCGACGACCACAACAACCCGTCGCTCGTGTTCCGGCACGACGGGCACATCGTCGTGTTCTTCTCGCCCCACTCCGGCCGCCACCTGCCGGTCGGGCAGAAGAGCGAGATGCGCTACCGGATCTCGCTGAAGCCGTACGCGATCGACGACTGGGGCCCGGTCCACCTCGTCGGCACCAACGTGCCCGGCGGGCTCGGCTACACGTACCCGAACCCGATGCAGCAGCACGACAAGCTGTGGCTGTTCTGGCGCGGCGGAGGCTGGAACCCCACGTTCTCCTACACGTCCGACTACCAGCACTGGACGCCGGCGCGCGAGCTCGTGCACTTCGGCCACGGCCAGCGGCCGTACGCCAAGTACGCGTCCGACGGCAAGACGCGGATCCACGGCATCTTCACCAACGGGCACCCGACGAGCTGGAAGAACAGCCTCTTCTACGCGCGCTACGAGAACAGCGGGCTGTTCACGGCCGCGGGGCACAAGCTCGGCACGCTCGACGACGTGCCGCTGCAGGTCACGCACCTGGACCCGATCTACAAGTACTCCGACAGCGGCGGCCGCGCCTGGGGGCACGACGTCGTGCTCGAGGACGGCCACCCGCGCGTCGTCTACACGCGCCGGGTGGCCAACCACGACACGTTCTGGTTCGCCTACTTCAACGGCACCAAGTGGGTCAGCCGGCGGATGGTCGAGGCGGGCGCAGGGCGCCCTTCGTTCCACTCCGGCGGCGCCTCGTTCGACCACGAGGACCCGCGCATCATCTACCTCTCGCGCACGATCGGGCCCTGGAACCAGGTCGAAGCGTGGGTGACGCTCGACCACGGGCGCACGTGGCAGACGCGCCAGCTGACGGCCGCGACCGACGGGTACGCGATCAGACCGGCCGCCCCGCGCGGGCTCAGAGGCCGCCAGCGCGTGCTCTACGTGCACGGCGACGAGCGCACGCGCGGGTACCGCGACTTCACGACGCGGATCCGGGCGCTCGACTTCTAGGCTTGGCGCGTGTACGGCACGCTCGCCGCCGTCTACGACTGGCTCGTCCCGGACGCGCTGCTGACGCCTGAGGGCAGCGCGGAGGCGTTCGCGCCGCTGCTGGAGCCCGGCAGCCGCGTGCTGGACTGCGCCGCCGGGACCGGGTCGCTGGCGGTCGGGCTCGCGCTGGCCGGCTTCGACGTCGCCGCCTCCGACGTATCCGGGGAGATGATCGAGCGCACGCGCGCGCTGGCCGCGGCGCGCGGCGCGCGCGTGCGGACCGAGGCCCGCGCGTGGGCCGACCTGCGCGGCGGTCCGTACGACGCGGTGCTATGCGTCGGCAACTCGCTCGTCCACGCCGAGGGCCGGCGCGGGCGGCGGGTCGCGCTGGAGGCGATGGCGCGCGTGCTGCGCCCGGGCGGCCTGCTCGTGCTCACGTCGCGCAACTGGGAGCTGCTGCGCGCGCGCCAGCCGCGCCTGGAGGTGGGGGAGCGGCTGATCGAGCGCAACGGCGTCCTCGGGCTCGTGACCCGGGCGTGGACGATCCCGGAGCGCTGGACCGAGGAGCACGCGATGGACACGGCGGTCTCGCTGATCGACGGCGCCGGCCAGGTCACGACGCACGCGGAGCGGCTGTCGCTGTGGCCGTTCACGCATGAAGGGCTCGACGCCGACCTGCGCGCGGCCGGCCTGCTTCCGGCCGAGAGCTCCTACGCGGAGGACGCCGAGCGCTACCTCGTCACCGCGCGCAGGTGACGATCCGGGCGCCCGCGAACACCGTCATCCCGCGCTTGCGCGCGACCCGCAGCCGGACCCGGCCGTCGGCGCCGGCGACCGGCGCCCTCGCCGGCCAGAACGTGCGCCCGCCGGCGACCACGCTCACCGGCACCGCGCTCCCGGGCGCGAACCCGCCCCGGCTCAGGCGGCAGCTTCCGCGGCCGAGCGTGGTGTCGCCGCGCAGCGGGCGCGCGAGCCCCTCGAACACCTGCGCCGCCGGGCGCCGGATCACGACCGGGTCGGGCTGCGGCGGGTCGAGCACCGTGCCCGTCAGCAGCCCCTCGCTCGCCCACGGGCCGCCGCGGCTGTCGCGCAGCGAGACGAACAAGCGGCGCACGCCGGTGCGAAGGAGCTTCGGCAGCGACGCCGCCAGGTAGCGCGCCTGCCCGGCCTCGCCGCCCTGGTAGGCCGGATCCCACTGGTAGGCCGGATCGGCCGGATAGCCGTGCTCGGTCACCCAGATCGGCCCGCGGAAGCCCTTGCCCGCGAACCGCCGGCGCCACTTCGGCACCGCGGCGACGACCGTCCGCACGCTCCCGCGCAGGCTCAGTGCCGCGACGTCGAAGCTGCGGCGGACGCCGGGGCGCCTCAGCAGCGCCGCCAGGTACTCGCGCCGGCGGGCGGAGGCGAGGTCGGCCAGCACGACGCGCGCGGCCGGGTCGGCGGCGTGAATCGCGCGCGCGCTCGCGACGAGCCGGCGCGCGTAGTCGCGCACCGTGCCGTGGAACATCAGCGGGTTGTCCGGCTCGCTGAGCACCTGCCAGTCGTCGATCGCGCCGCGCGCGCGCTCGACGATCTCGCGCACGTACGCCGCGTAGCGCCGCTCGTCGGTGGCCGGGCAGCGGAAGCGGAAGAACGCCGGCACCGACGCGTCGCAGCGCGCGAGCTGCGCCGGCGTCCCCAGCAGCACGCCCAGGACCTCGAGGTGGTAGCGGCGCGCCAGCGCGATGTCCTCGTCGAGCCCGGTCCACCAGCGGCTCCCGTCCGGCCGCACGACCTCGCTCACGTCGACGTCGACGCGGATCGCCGACGCGCCGAGGCGGGCGGCCTGGGCGAACATCGCCTCCTTGAAGCTCGGCGGGCTGTCGAGGTAGACCATCCCGTGCGCCGCCAGCCTGCCGGCGCCGGCCGCGGGAGCGGCCGGCACCAGCAGCAGCACGAGGATCAGCAGCGCGGCCCGCATAGGCCGCGGGACGTTACATGCGCGTGCAGCCGACCTTCGCGCCCTCGCCCCAGGCCGTCGAGCTATCCGGCCGTGCGCACCTTGTCGCGCTTGGACAGCGCCCGCTGCACGAGCACGTTGACGCCCATCAGCACCAGCACCACGACGAGCAGCATCGTCGCAAGCACGTTCACCTCGGCCGGGACGCCCTGGCGGGTGGCGCCGAAGATGAACAGCGGGAACGTCTGCGTCTGGCCCGCGTTGAACGACGTGATCACGTAATCGTCGATCGACAGGGCGGCGGCCAGCATCGCGGCGGCGGCGACGCCGGGCGCGATCATCGGCAGCGTCACCTTGCGGAACGTCGTCCACTCCGTCGCCCCGAGATCCATCGCCGCCTCTTCGATGTGACGGTCCATGCCCTCCAGGCG
This sequence comes from uncultured Solirubrobacteraceae bacterium, assembly GCA_963736505.1. Taxonomy (GTDB): domain Bacteria; phylum Actinomycetota; class Thermoleophilia; order Solirubrobacterales; family Solirubrobacteraceae; genus Solirubrobacter. The sequence continues at coordinate 2,095,604 of CAVTOZ010000003.1, read as the reverse complement.
CGCCTTCACCGTCACCACGACGTAGGACAGGCAGAACATCACGTGCGCGATCACGATCGTGACGAAGCCGGTGTTGATGTTGAGCGTCAGGAACAGCCCCAGCAGCGCGGCGCCGAGCACGACCTCGGGCGACGACAGCGGCATGAACACGAAGAAGTCCACCGTCGCGCGGCCGCGGAAGCGGTAGCGCACGAGCGCCATCGCCATGAACGTGCCGAGCGCGGTCGCGATGAACGTCGCGATCACCGCGATCTCGAGCGACGTGGTGAGCGCGTGCGCGAGGTCGGGATCCTGGAACGGGTGCTTCCAGTGGCGCAGCGTCGCGCCCTGCCAGGTGAAGTTGAAGCGGCCCTTGTTGTCGTTGAACGAGAACAGGACGACGATGAAGACCGGGATGAACAGGTACAGCAGCGCCAGCCCGGACCAGAGCCCGAGCGCCCAGTCGATCACCCGCCCGCGGCCGCGCTCCGGGCGCTGGGAGGAGGCATCGGCGCTTACGGCCGCATGCTCGGCTTCCATCAGCGTCATCAGATCGCCGCCTCAGTCAGGTTGCGCGTGCCCAGCGCCCGCGCGTAGAGGAAGATCCCGATCAGGATGAACACCATCAAGGTGAACGACAGCGCCGCCGCCGTCGGGTAGTCGAGGATGTTGAGGAACTTCGACTGGATGACGTTGCCGATCATGAACTGGCGCGGCGTCCCGAGCAGCGCGGCGTTGATGAAGTCACCGCAGGCTGGGATGAACGTCAGCAGCGAGCCGGCGAACACGCCCGGCAGCGCCAGCGGCACCGTCACCTTGCGGAACGCCACCGCGCGGCTGGCGTAGAGGTCGGTCGCCGCCTCGATGTAGCGCCGGTCGATCTTCTCCAGCGACACGTACAGCGGCAGCGCCATGAACGGCAGGAAGTTGTAGGTGATGCCGGCGATCACCGCGATCGGCGTCGCCAGCAGGCGGCCGTTCTCGCTCACCAGCCCGATGTCGCGCAGCCGCGCCACGACCCAGCCGTCGTCGGACAGGATCAGCTGCCACGCGACCGTCCGCAGCACGTAGGACATGAAGAACGGCAGGATGATCAGCAGCAGGATCAGGCCCTTGAACCGGCCCGCCTTGTACGCGGTGAAGTACGCGAGCGGGAACGAGATGATCAGGCACGCGAGCGTCGCGATCCCCGCGTACAGGATCGAGCGGCCGAACTGCGCCTTGTACGTGCTGATCGCGTCCCAGTAGGTGTGGAACGCCCACGTCAGCGTGTAGCCGTGCTCGGGGTCGCCGCTCATCAGCGAGACGCTCGCCTGGTTGAGCAGCGGATACAGGAAGAAGACCAGCAGCCACAGCAGGCCGGGCCCGAGGAACAGCCACGGCAGCAGCTTGCGGCGGGTGTTGAGTGACATGTCGCTAGGCCCCCGTCACCTGTGCCATGGCTTCCTTCATCGTGCGCTCGTCGTTGTCCGACAGCGACGGGTAGGCGTGCAGCTTCTTGCGGATCTCGTCCGGCGGGAACACGAGCGGGTTGTTCGCCAGCTTGGGATCGCTCCGCTCGACGATCCGCTGGACGCCCTTGACCGGCGAGAGGTAGTTCACGTACAGCGCGATCTTCGCCGCGACCTCGGGCTCGTAGACGTAGTTGATCATCGTCTCGGCCGCGTACACGTGCTCGGCCTTGGCCGGGATCATCATGTTGTCCGTGAAGGTCATCGCGCCCTCCTCCGGATAGACGAACTGCAGGTCCGGGTTGTCGCTCTGCAGCTGCACGAGGTCGCCCGAGTAGGCGAGCGCGACCCAGACGTTGCCCTTCGTGAGGTCCGTCGCGTAGTCGTTGCCCGTGAAGCGCCGGAACTGGCCGGCGTCGTTGGCCTTGGAGATCTTCTCGATCGCCGCCAGGATCTGGTCGATGTTCGCGTGCGTCGGGTCCACGCCCATCGTCAGCAGCACCGACATGGCCGAGTCGTAGGGCTCCGAGAGCATCGTCACGCGGCCCTTGAAGGCCGGATCGAAGAGGTCGTTGATCGACTTCAGCTCGCGCCCGGTCTTCTTCGGGTTGTAGCCGATCCCGGTCGCGCCCGACTGCCACGGCGCCGTGAACTGGCGCTTGGGGTCGTACGGGATCCCCTTCAGGTTGTCGGCGAGGTTCTTGTAGAAGTTCGGGATGTTCCGCTTGTCGAACGGCTCGACGTAGCGGTTGCGCACCCACTTGCCGGCCATGTAGTCGGTCAACGTGACGATGTCGCGGCCGATCGGGCGCTGCGCCTGCAGCTGCTGGCGCACCTTGCCGAAGAACTCGTCGTTGTCGTTGATCTCCTCGACGTACTTGACGTGCCCGCCGAACTGCTTGTCGAAGTTCTTGAGGACCTTCTTGTCGATATAGAGCGGCCAGTTGGAGAACGTCCAATCGCCGATCGCCACCTTCGGGTGCGTGACGGTGGCGACCGGCGTGGCCGCCTTCTTGGCGGCCTCCAGCGTGCCCTCGATCCCGCAGCCGGCCAGCGAGCTCGCGAGCGCGAGCGAGCCCGCGCGCCCCAGGAAGGTCCGCCTCGTGTAGGGCCGCTCAGCCACGCGCCACCACGAACGTGTGCTCGGGGTCCCAGGCCAGCTGCACCTCTCGGCCGACGGCGAGCGAGTCCGGCTCCGAGCCGTCGGTGTTCTGGGCGAACACGTTGAGCTCCTCGCCGCCCGCGGCGCGGACCACGTACTGGATCGACACGCCGAGGAACGCGGCCACCACGACGGTGCCGCGCAGCACGTTGGAGCCGTCCGGCACCGCCTCGCCGGCCGGGATCAGCGTGATCTTCTCCGGTCGCACGCCGGCGCGCACCGCGTGCTCGGTGTGCGGGCCGCAGCGCTCGGCGGGGACGTGCAGCGTCGCGCCGTCGTGCGTCTCGAGCTTCGACAGCGGGCCGCCGCCGTTGCGGCGGACCTCCGCGTCGACGAGGTTCGAGACGCCGAGGAAGTTGGCCACGAACTCGGTCTGCGGGCGCTCGTAGAGGTCCGCGGCGCCGCCGGCCTGCTCGATCCGGCCACCGTTCATGACGGCGATCGTGTCGGCCATCGACATCGCCTCCTCCTGGTCGTGCGTCACGTGCACGAACGTGATGCCGACGTCGCGCTGGATCCGCTTGAGCTCGATCTGCAGCTGCTTGCGCAGGCGCAGGTCGAGCGCGCCGAGCGGCTCGTCGAGCAGCAGCGCGCGCGGGCGGTTGACGAGCGCGCGGGCGAGTGCGACGCGCTGCGCCTGGCCGCCGGAGAGCTGTCCGGGCTTGCGCTTGGACAGGTGCGAGAGCTGCACGAGCTCGAGCACCTCCGCCGTGCGCTTGCGGATCTCGTCCTTGCCGACCTTCTTGCGCTCCAGCCCGAAGCCGACGTTCTTCTCGACGTTCAGATGCGGGAACAGCGCGTAGGACTGGAACACGGTGTTGACGTCGCGCCGGTAGGGCGGATGGTTGGTGACGTCGGTGCCGCCGAGGTAGACGCTCCCCGAGGTGGGGTTCTCGAAGCCGCCGATCATCCGCAGCGTCGTCGTCTTCCCGCAGCCGGACGGGCCGAGCATCGCGAAGAACGCCCCTCGCGGTATCGACATCGTCAGGTCGTCGACGGCGGTCATCTCGCCGAAGCGCTTGGTGACGCCCTCGACGTGGATGTCGGTTTCGGCCTGCGCGCTCACGCTCACTCCCTTTCGAGCGGCTTGGACACCGCGTCGTACCAGCCCTTGCGGGCCGCTCCGGTCAGCTCGAAGACGACGTGCTTGACCGCCGTGTACTCCTCGAGCGCGTACATCGACATGTCCTTGCCGAACCCGGATCCCTTGACCCCGCCGTGCGGCATCTCGGATCCGATGGCGAGGTGATCGTTGATCCAGACCGTGCCGGCCTCCAGCTCGCGCGCGGCGCGCTGGGCGCGGAACACGTCGCGCGTCCAGGCCGAGGCGGCGAGGCCGTACCGCGTGTCGTTGGCGAGGGCCAGGCCCTCGTCGTCGCTCGCGAAGCCGAGCACGGCCACGACCGGGCCGAAGACCTCGTGCTGGACGATCTCGGAGTCCTGCGCGGCGCCCTCCACGACCGTCGGAGCGTAGAACGCGTTGCCCCACGCCGCGCCGCCACGCGCGATCCGCGCGCCGGCGGCCTGCGCGCGGCCCACGAAGCCGTGCACGCGGTTGCGCTGGGCGGGTGAGACGAGCGGCCCGAGGTCGGTCTCCGGATCCATCGGATCGCCGACCGTGAGCCCGTCCACACGCGCGAGGAAGCGCTCCATGAACGGCTCCATCGCGTCGTTTTGTACGTAAATACGGGTCGCCGCGGTGCAATCCTGGCCGCAGTTGGCGTACGCGCCCACGATCGCGCCCTCGGCCGCGGCGTCGAGGTCGGCGTCGTCGAAGACGACGAACGGCGCCTTGCCGCCGAGCTCCATGTGCACGCGCTTGACGCTGTCGGCGGCCGCCTTCATCACGGCGGCGCCGGTGCGCGTGGAGCCGGTGACGGAGATCAGCGCGACGTCGTCGTGGGAGGCCAGCGCGCCGCCCACCTCGGGGCCGGGGCCGGTGATCACGTTGAGGATCCCCGGCGGGAGGCCGGCTTCGAGCGCGTCCTTGGCGAGCATGAGCGCGGTCAGCGGCGTCAGCTCGGACGGCTTGAGCACGACGGCGTTGCCGGCCGCCAGCGCTGGCCCGACCTTCCAGGCCGCCATGTTGAGCGGGTAGTTCCAGGGCGCGATCGCGGCGGTGACGCCGAGCGGCTCGCGCCGGATCGACGAGGTGTAGCCCTCCAGGTACTCGCCGGACGCCTTGCCCTCGAGGTTGCGGGCGGCGGCGGCGAAGAAGCGCAGGTTGTCGATCGACAGCGGCAGGTCGAACGCGCTCGAGAACTTCAGCGGCTTGCCGGTGTTGCGCGACTCGATCCGCGCGTACTCGCCGGCGCGGGCCTCGAGGCGGTCGGCCAGCCGGTCCATCACGGCGGCGCGCTCGCCGGGCGTGATCCGGCTCCAGTCGCCGCGGCGGAACGCGGCTTTGGCGGCCGCGACGGCCAGCTCGGCGTGCTCGGCGGTCGCTTCCGGGGCGTGCGCCAGCACCTCGCCCGTGGCGGGATCGTGGACCGGTCGCGTGGCGTCGAGCAGCAGCTCGTCGCCGTCGACGATCATCGGCGGTGACTCGACCTTTTCGCTGATTGCCATTCGGTACTCCGGTTAGGCGTAGGCCACCTTTTCGCGTCGCTCCACCCGCCACAATGGACGATCGGTCGGACGTTTCGCCATCATGGTTGACAGAGCGTCATGCTGAGCCTTGCCGAGGTGCTCGAACTGCCGGTCGTCCGCCGCGCGCTGCCGGAGCTGCTCACGGGCGATCCGGGCTGCGAGCTGCGCTGGGCGCACGTGATCGAGATGCCCGACCCGGACGACCTGCTCAAGGGCGGCGAGCTGGTGCTCACGACCGGGCTCGGCGCGGGCGCCGAGCCTGCCCACCAGGCGGCCTGGGTGGGGTCGCTGATCGCGCAGGGGATGGCCGCGCTGGCGATCGAGCTGGGCTCGAGCTGGCGCGTCGTCCCGGCCGGCGTCGTCGACGCGTGTGCCTCGGCGGGCGTGCCGGTCGTCGCGTTCCACCGCGCGGTGCGGTTCATCGAGATCACCGAGGCGGTCCACGGCGCCGTCCTGCACGCCCAGTTCGCGCTCCTGCGGCGCGGGGAGGAGATCCACCGCCGCTTCACCGAGCTGATCCTCCAGGGCCGCGGCGCGCCCGAGATCCTGGCCGAGCTGGCCGCGGCGGTGGGGAACCCGGTCCTGCTCGAGGACGCCTCGCACTCGCTCGTCTACTACGTCTCCGGCCCGCCGGGCGACGATCTGGCGCTGTCGGCGTGGACCGACGTGCGCCGGGCCGAGGAGCGCGGCGAGCTGCCGGAGGGCGTGATCTCGGTCGACGTGCGGCTGCTCGACTCCTCGTGGGGCCGGCTGCTGGCGCTCGCGCTGGACGCGCCGCTCGACGACTTCGACCGCGTGGCGGTCGAGCGCGCCGCGCTGGCGGTGGCGATCGACCTGCTCGGCCAGCAGCACGACGAGCAGCTGCGAGCGCGCTCGCGCGGCGCGTTCCTGTCGGATCTCGCCGACGGGCGCGTGGAGGAGGCCGACGCGCGCCGCCGCGCGGAGGCGCTGGGCTTCCCGGCGGCGGGCCGGGGCGCGCTGCTGCCGGTCGTGGCGAGCTGGCGGGCGCCCTCGTACGGGCGCGGCAAGGATCGCCGCCGCGGGGCCGACGGTGGATCCGAGCCGCTGGCGAGCGGGGGGATCTCGTGGACGCGCCTCTCCGGCGACCTCCGCGGCGCGCTCTCCTCGACCGGCTTCGGCGTCCTGCTCGGCCCGCGCGACGCGGACGTGCTGATCCTGCTCTCGCTCGGCCTGCGCGGCTATGACGCGGCGCTCGCGGAGCACGTCGCGCACCTCTTCCACGGCGCGCTCGACCGCCACGGCCTCGGCCCCGAGGACGCCGCGCTCGCGATCGGCGGCCCGGCCGAGACCTGGGCGGCGGCCGGCCAGGCGCTGCGGCGCGTCCGCCGCTCCGCCGGCGCGGCGACCTCCCTGCCCGTCATGCGCTGGCACGACGCCCGCCGCCCCGGCGTCGCCGACCTGCTCTACGACCTGCGCGACACGGCCGTGCTGGAGAGCTTCGTCGACGAGCAGCTCGGGCCGCTGCTGGCCGATTCCGGCGCCCGCTCGCGCGCGCTGCTGGAGACGCTGGAGGCGTACCTGGCGAGCGGCGGCCGCAAGGCCGAGGCCGCGCGCGTCCTCCACCTGGAGCGCCAGTCGCTCTACCTGCGCTTGCACCGGATCGAGGAGCTTCTGGGCGTATCGCTGGACGACGAGGACGTCGTGCTCGGGCTCCACCTCGCCGTCCGCGCCCGCCGGTTCCGGCGGGGAACGGCAACTGCGCAGTAAGGGGGGAACATCACCGCCCGGGGCGCGAGGGGGGTGCCTCACGTTTCCTCACCATAGGCGAGGTTTTGTGCGGCACCCCTCCCGCGCCGACGCAAAACGATCACGCGGCCGGCGCGAACCGCGAGGCGATCTGACCCGCCTCCTTACCGCGCAGTTGACGTTCGCTCCACCGAGCGCTCAGGCGCGCAGCGCGGCCAGAAGCCGCTCCGCGATGACCGCGGGCGAGGGCGGGCAGCCGGGGATGCGGATATCGACGGGCAGCACGGCCTCGACGGATCCGACCAGCTCGGCGGCGTCGCCGAGCACGTTGCAGCCGAGCGCGCAGTCCCCGAGCGCCGCCACCAGCCGCGGCTCGGGCATCGCGTCGTAGGCGATCCGCAGCGGTCCGGCCATGCGCGTCGTGACCGGCCCCGTGATCAGCAGCACGTCGGCGTGCCGCGGCGACGCGACGATGTCCAGGCCGAAGCGCTCCAGATCGTGGAGCGGGCTCGTGACGATCGACAGCTCGTGCTCGCAGCCGTTGCAGGAGCCGGCGTCGACGTGCCGCAGCGCGAGCGAGCGCGGACGCCCTCGCTCCAGCCCGGCCTCACGGCGGTAGCGGGCGAGCTGGCGCAGGAGGACGTACATCAGCGGTCCACGCAGGCGTAGCAGAGCTCGAAGCTCTTGTTGATCAGCGGGAAGTCGGGCAGCAGGTTGCCCGCGGCGGCGTGCGCGAGCGCGGGCCAGTTCGCGTAGGAGCCGGTGCGCAGGTGCAGGCGGGCGAGCCGGGTGCCGGACAGCTCGACCGCGCACACGGTCGCGCCGCGGGGGCTCTCGACGCGCCCGACCCCGAGTCCGCGCGGCTCGTCGCGGGCGGTCGTGGCGCCCGCGGGCACGGCGCTCGAGAGCAGCTCCTCCAGCAGCGCGAAGGTCGTCTCCAGCTCGGCCGCGCGCAGGTTCAACCGCGCCGCCACGTCGCCGCTCGGCGTGCGCGGCCGCGCCGGCACGAAGCCCGCGTACCACAGGCGCTCGGCGTCCTCGCGCGCGTCGCCGGCGGCGCCGGACGCGCGCGCGGCCGGCCCGACGGCGCCGAGCCGCCGTGCGTCCTCGAAAGTGAGCACGCCGACTCCGCCCAGCCGCGCCTGCAGCGAGCCGGCGAACTCGAGCTCGCGCCATGCCGCGGCGGCGTCCTCGCGCAGCGCGCTCAGCCGCGCCCGCGCGGCGGCCGCTTCGCCGGCCGCGACCGCGAACGCGCCGCGGCCGGGGGCCACCGCGCCGAACAGGAAGCGGTGACCGCACAGGCCCGCGCACAGCTCCTGGGCGCGGTCCTTCAGCGCCGCGAAGGCCATCGTCCCGGGCGCGAAGCCGACGCCCGCGCAGAGGGCGCCGACGTCGTGCAGGTGGTTGTAGAGGCGCTCGAGCTCGAGCGCCAGCGTGCGCGCGACGCGCAGGTCGCGGTCGGGCCAGAGGCCGAGCGCCTCCTCGGCCGCCTGCGCATACGCGACGGTGTTGGCGGCCGCGCACGCCGCGCACGCGCGCTGCGCGTAGGCGAGCCCCGCCTCGACGGTGCGGCCCTCGGCGGCGCGCTCGAGGCCGCGGTGCTTGTAGAAGAGCCGCGTGTCGAGAGCGAGGATGCGCTCGCCGACGGCGTGGAAGCGGAAGTGGCCCGATTCGATCACGCCGGCGTGGATCGGGCCGACGGCGATCTGGTGGACGCCGTCGCCGGAGACCGGCGTCGTCCAGGCCGCGAGGTCGTCCGGATGCGCGGCCAGCGCGCGCGTCGCGTGGCCGGCGAGGCGCAGGCCGTAGAGGTCGTGCGCCTCGCGCTCGTCCCAGGCCGCGGCCTCCACCAGGTCGACGATCGAGTCGACCCGGCCGGCCGGCGCCGGGCACCAGAGCACGCGCCGCGAATGCGGCGCGACCAGCAGCGCGCGCCAGGTGAGCTCGCCGCCGCCGGCCGTCGCCCACGCGCCGGCGAAACGCTCGCCGCCGTCGAGCGCGGCCGCCACGGCGGTCCGCCACGCGCCGGGCGCCACGCGTTGGAGCGCCGTGCTCGTCACAGCGCACCCCGCGCGAGCTCGGCGACGAACGCGGATCCGGGCAGGAACGCGCCGGCGACCGTCAAGCCCAGCAGCGCCGCGCCGAGCGTCGCGGTCAGCGTGACCAGGCGCCACTCGCTCCGGCGCGGGCGGCGCGCGCCCGCGCCCGGCTCGCCGAGCACGCCCTCCATCAGCGCGTGCAGGAGACCGAGGAAGCCGAGCGCGAGCGCGATGACGGCGACCGCCACCACGACCGTCTCGCCCGCGGCGATCCCGCCCAGCCCGATCAGCAGCTCCGACAGGAACAGCGGCGACGGCGGCAGGCCCGCGAGCGCACCGAGGCTGACGCCCATCGCCGTCGCGGTCGGCGCGCTCGACCTCGCGACGCCGGCGGGCGCGCGCCCGGCGGCCTCGGGATCGAGCCGCAGCAGCGGCAGGGCGGCGTAGAACCCGAGCGCCTTGGCGACCGCGTGACCGGCCACGTGGAGCACGACTCCCGCGATCGCGAGCGGCGTCCCGAAGCCGATCCCGAGCGCCAGCACGCCCATGTGCTCCAGGCTCGAGTACGCGAGCAGGCGCTTCCACGGCAGCGCGCGCCACAGGAACGGCACCGCGAGCGCGACCGATGCGAGGCCGAAGCCGATGAAGACGGTGCCCGCGTCGTTGACGGCGGGCTCGAGCGCGGACTTCACGCGCCACGCGACGAATACGATCGTGGGCAGCAGCGCCGCCGACAGCAGCGCGCTGATCGGGGCCGGCGCCTCGCTGTGGGCGTCGGGCAGCCAGTTGTGCACCGGCGCCCAGCCGATCTTGGTCGCCAGGCCCGCGAGCACGAGCAGGAACGCGACCACGGTGGCGTCGTGCGGGAGCCCCGGCGCCGCGGCGGCCAGCGCGTGCCAGTCGAGCGCGTGCACGCCGGCGTGGCCGGCGTTCGCCTGGCCGATCGCCAGCACGACGATGCCGAGCAGCGCCACCGACAGCCCGAGCGTGGTCAGCACGAGGTACTTCCAGCCCGCTTCGAGCGCCGCGCGCCGGCCGCTGAAGGCGACCAGCAGGGCGGACGCGCCGGTCGTCGCCTCGACCACGAGCCAGACCAGGCCGAGGTTGCCGGCGACGGGGACGACGAGCAGCGCGGCCCAGAACGCGTACAGCGCCGCGTAGTAGAGCCGGCGCGAGCGGCGCGCGCTGAACCAGCCCCGGCCCGACGTGCGCAGGTACGCGGGCGAGACCAGCGCGCTGCACAGGCCGACGACGGCGATCACGGCGAGGAACACGCCGGACGCGCCGTCGATCAGATACCAGCGGCCGCGCAGCGCCGGCTCGGCTCCGTGCGCGAGCGCCGTCGCCGCGAGTGCCATGGCCGCCGCCGCGGTCACCAGCGCCGCGACGACGTTGAGCCGGTCGGCCGCCCGCGCGCTGCGGGCGAGCAGCACGAGCACCGCGCTCGCCGCGGGAAGGGCGGGCACGAGCCACGCGAGCGTCGGGACGAGCTCAGTCACGCAGGCCTCGCAGCAGCTCGGTGTCGCCGGTCCCGAGCTCGTCGTAGATGCGCTGGGTGAAGGCGGCGGCGACCACGACCACGACGCCGAGGTCGAACACGGCGCCGAGCTCGATCACCCACGGCAGGCCGCCCGGGACCGAGATCGCCAGCAGCGACAGGCCGTTCTCGGCCACGATCAGTCCCATCAGCTGCAGCAGCGCGGGGCGGCGGGCGACGACGATCGCGATCCCGACGAGCACGAGCGCGACGGCGGCGTGCTCGGTGCGCGCGTCGCCGAGCCCGAGCGGCGGCACGAGCGCGCCGGCCAGCAGCGCGAGCGCGCCGGCGCCCGCCAGCCGCACGAGCGGACCCGTCGCAGGCGCCACGCGCCGCGTCTCGCGCGTGCGGCGCAGGACGCCGAGCAGCAGCGCCGGCAGCGCGACGGCCTTCACGAGCAGCACGATGCTGGCGACGAGGAACTCGCTCGAGCGGCCCCCGGCGAGGTGGAGCGCGCCGGCCCCGAGGAGCAGCGACTGAGCCGAGACGAGCGCGATCGCGACCGACCGGCGGCGCACGACGATCACGCCGAGGCCGAGCGCGAGCACCGCGGCGACGAGCGGGCCGCTCATGTCCCCGCGATCCATGAGACGACGCCGGCGAGCGCGATCGCGCCGCCGACCCCGAGCAGCGCCGGCACGCGCAGGATCCGCAGCTTCGCCTGCGCCGTCTCGACGGCCGCGAGCGCGACGCAGAGCGCCGCGACGCCCGCCGCGAGCAGCGCCAGCCGCGCGCCGAAGCCGCCCCAGTGGGGCAGGAACAGCTGGGCGCCGAGCACGAGCACGACCCAGTGGCGCGCGGCGGCCGCCCACTGCAGGTAGGCGAGGTCGCGGCCGGCGTACTCCAGCAGCGGGCCCTCGTGGATCATCGTCAGCTCGAGATGCGTGTCGGGGTTGTCGATCGGCTGGCGCCCCGTCTCGACGAGGATCACGAGGGCGAAGGCGAGCGCGCCGCACCAGTGCGCCGGCTCGCCCCAGAGCGCGCCGCCGTTCGCGGCGGCGGTCATCGCGACGAGGTCGGTCCCGTGCGCGGGCAGCGCCGCGACGAGCAGCGCGAGCACGAGCAGCGCCTCGCCGAAGACGGCGATCATGAGATCGCGCGCGGCGCCCATCAGCGCGAAGCCGTTGCCGGTGTCCCACGCCGCGGCGGCGCCCGCGAAGCGGGCCAGCGCGAGCAGCCCGACCAGCGCCAGCGCGTCGCGTCCGAGCGGCGCGCCGCCGCTGCGCCCGGCGAGCGGGACGATGACGAGCGCCAGCGCGAGGCAGGCGGCGATCAGGGCCGGCGCGACGCGGTAGACGACGCCGGTGCCCTCGGGGTCGACGCCGGACTTGCCCCACAGCCGGCGCAGCACGCGGTAGGGCTGCAGCGCCGAGGTTCCGCGGCGGCCCTGCAGGCGCGCCTTGCACGTCTGGATCGCGCCGGGCAGCAGCGGAGCGAGGACGATGCCGACCAGCCCGATCATCCGAGCACTCCGGCATGCGCGAGGGCGAGCAGCGCCACGACGAGGCCGAGCAGGTACGCCGCGTACGTGCGCACGTTGCCGGTCTGCAGCCGCCGCGCCAGCGCGGCGCCGCGCAGGCCGGCGCGCACCGCCGGGTCGTAGAGCACGCGGTCGACCAGCGACGGTACGTGGCCGGAGTAGCGGAGCCGCTCGACCCGGCCCGGGCCGTGGACCGTCTCGAGCTCGCGCTCGGGCCGCAGCACCCGTTCGAGCACGAGCCGCAGCGGCTTCGTGAAGGCATCCGAGGTCCAGCCGAGCGCCGGCACGACCGGCTGACCGCAGGCCCACGTGGGCGCGGGCGCCGCGCGCCGCGGCCCTCGGGCGCGCACGAGCACGGCGGTGGCGGCGGCGAGCGCGAGCGCGATGGCGAGCGACGGCAGGCCGCCGGTCCCCGGCAGCGACAGGCCCGCGTGGCGCGGCAGCGCGGCGGCGTCACCCGGCGCCAGGCCCGCCAGCGCCGGCAGGAGCAGGCCCGGGACGAGCCCGAGGAGGACGCACAGCGCGGCGAGCGCGAGCATCGCCGCGCGCATCTCCAGCGGCGACTCGACGGCGGCCGCGCAATCCTCACGCCGCGGCGGGCCGAGCAGCACGAGCCCGACGACCCTGACGAAGCACAGCAACGCGAGCGCCGCCGTCGCCGCGAGCGCGGCGAGCGCGACGGCGCCCGCCAGCGCGGCGCCGAGCGGGCGCTGGAGCGCGACGTGCAGCAGCGACTGCAGCGTCAGCCACTCGGATGCGAAGCCGTTCAGCGGCGGCAGCCCGGCGATCGCCAGCGAGCCGACCAGGAACGCGCCGCCGGTCCACGGCATGCGCCGCAGCAGCCCGCCCATGCGGTCGAGGTCGAGCGCCCCGGCGGCGCGCTCGAACGCGCCCGCGCCGAGGAACAGCAGCACCTTGAAGAGCGCGTGGTTGACGATGTGCAGCAGCGCGGCGCCGAACGCGATCGCCGCCCACGTGGTCTGGCCGGCGTCGGCCAGCAGGACCGACGCGCCGAGGCCGAGCGCGACGATGCCGGCGTTCTCGATCGTGCTGTACGCGAGCACGCGCTTGAGCTCGCGCTGGACCAGCGCCCACAGCACGCCGCCGAGCGCGGACACCGCGCCGAGCGCGAGCAGCGCGAAGCCGACCCAGCGCGGCGTGGCCAGCCATTCGAGCTCGACGCGGATCAGGCCGTACAGCGCGACCTTGACCATCGTCCCGGACATCAGCGCCGACAGGTGCGCGGGCGCGACGGGGTGCGCGCGCGGCAGCCACGAGTGCAGCGGCACCAGGCCGGCCTTGGTGCCGAAGCCGACGAGCGCGGCGACCGCGATCAGCGCGGTGGAGCCGTGCCCGGCCAGCGCCAGCAGCGCGATCCAGACGCCGGCCCCGCCGAGGTGCGTGATCGCGAGGTACGCCTGGACGGCGGTGCGAACGGGAGCGTCGCGCCGGGCCACGAGGATCGCGGCGGCGGGGATCAGCGTCATCAGCTCCCAGGCGGCGAGGAAGCCGGCGACGTCGCGCGCCGTGAGCACGCCCGCGAGGACGAGCACGAACGCGCCGCTGAGCACGCCGATCGCCCGCGCGCCGGGCTCCAGGTAGGCACGCGCGTAGATCAGCGTGGGCACCGCGGTGACCGCGAGCACGACGAGGAAGAACCCGCTGAGCGGGTCGATCCCCAGCGCGGGCGACAACTCGATGCGGAACGACGACCCCACGGCGTCGCCGGTCGCGAGCACACCCGCGCCGGCGATGCCGAGCAGCGCGCTGCCGGCCGCCTGCACGGCGAGCCCGGCGCGCAGCCGCCACCCGGCGGCGACGGCGCCGAGCGCGAGCAGCGCGGCGCCGGCGAGCGCGAGCGCGGTCACTCCGGCGCGAACTCCTGGCTCGCGAGCGTGTCCAGCAGCGCCCGGTTCTCCGTCAGACCGGCGGCGAGGATGTCCTTGGCGAGCTCGAGCAGCTCGAGCACCCGCGGGTCCTTGACGCTGTAGTAGACGCTCGTGCCTTCGCGCCGCGCGGTGACCAGGCCTTGACGTCGCAGGGCGGCGAGGTGCTGGGAGGTGTTGCTCGAATCGAGCTCGACCGCGGCCTGGAGCGCGCCGACCGAGCGCTCGCCGTCGCGCAGCGCCTGGAGCAGGCGCACGCGGGCGGGATGGCCGAGCGTGCGGAAGAACTCCGCCTTCAGCACATAGACAGGAGGCTGGTCCGGCATCATTCTTATCTTAGAACATTCTAAGATATACGTGGTTGACGATCCGTCCGTCTATGAGCGCGTGAACGCGACGCTTCGCCCATTGAGGGCGCTCTCGAGCCGGGCGAGCATGGGCGGCATGACCGTCGCCGACTCCGTGGGGGCCGAGTCGCTGCAGGAGGCGGCGCACCGGCATCTGCTGCTCCACTTCACCCGCAACGGCGCCTACGGGCCCGACGCCAAGCCGCTGCTCGTGCTCGAGCGCGGGGAGGGCTGCTACGTCTTCGACACCGAGGGCAACCGGTACTTCGACGGCCTTTCGTCGCTGTTCTGCTGCCAGATCGGCTACTCGTTCGGCGAGGAGATGGCGTCGGTCGCGTCGGCGCAGCTCTCGACGCTGGCGTTCAACACGAACTGGGCGACCGCGCACCCGCCGGCGATCAAGCTCGCGGCCGCGCTGGCCGAGCGCGCCCCCGGCGACCTCAACCGCGTGTTCTTCACCAACGGCGGCTCGGAGTCGGTCGAGGCGGCCTGGAAGATCGTACGCCAGCACTACCTGGCCAAGGGCGAGCCGCAGCGCACGAAGGCGATCGCGCGCGAGATCGCCTACCACGGCGTCACGCTCGGGGCGCTGAGCTTCACCGGCGTGCCGTCCTACAAGGAGCCGTTCGGCGCCGCGCCGATCCCGGTCGTGCGGATCTCGAACACGAACCGCTTCCGCGACGACGAGGCGCAGGACGAGGCCGCGTTCACCGCGCGGCTGCTCGACGAGCTCGAGCGCACCATCGTCGAGGCGGGGCCGGAGACGGTCGCGATGCTGATCGCCGAGCCGGTCCAGAACGCCGGCGGCTGCCTCACGCCCCCCGAGGGCTACTGGCCCGGGCTGCGGGAGCTGTGCGACCGCTACGGGATCGCGCTCGTCGCCGACGAGGTGATCACCGGCTTCGGCCGCATCGGCGAGTTCTTCGCCTCCTCGCGCTACGGCGTCGCGCCGGACCTGATCACCTGCGCCAAGGGCATCACGTCGGCCTACGCGCCGATGGGCGCGGTGATCGTCTCCGACAGGATCGCCGAGCCGCTCTACCAGGAGGGGCGGATGCTGATGCACGGCATCACGTTCGCCGGCCATCCCGTCTCGGCCGCGATCGCCCTGCGCAACGTCGAGATCTTCGAGCGCGAGGGCGTGCTCGAGAACGTGCGCGCGCTGGAGCCGTTCATCGCGCAGAAGCTGGGCGAGCTGAAGCATCGGCTGCCGATCGTCGGCGACGTGCGCGGCGCCGGGTTCTTCTGGGCGCTGGAGCTCGTGCGCGACCCGGACAACACGCGCTTCAGCGCCGAGGAGCGCGAGAAGCTGCTGCGCGGGTTCATCGCCGGCCGGCTGCTCGAGGAGGGCCTGATCGCGCGCCCGGACGACCGCGGCGACGCCGTCCTGCACCTCGCGCCGCCGCTCGTCGCGACGCGCGACGAGCTCGAAGAGATGGTCGCCAAGACCGAGGCCGTGCTCGCGGACGCCTCGGAGCGCTTCTTCGCCGGCTGACCGCATGAAGCACACCGCCTACGGCTACTGGCTCGAGGAGGCCGGCGCGGTCGACGCTGCGCCGCCGCTGTCGGCCGAGGCGAGCGCCGACGTGGTCGTGATCGGCGGCGGCTACGCGGGGCTGTGGACAGCGTGGCAGCTGCGCTCGCGCGGCGCGTCGGTCGCGCTGCTGGAGGCCGAGGTGTGCGGCCACGGGCCGAGCGGGCGCAACGGCGGCTTCTGCGAGACGCTGTGGACCCACCTGCCGTCGCTCGCCGAGCGCTTCGGCGCGGCGCGCGCCCTGGCCATCGCCGAGGCGTCGGCCGAGAGCGTCGAGGCGATCGGCGCGTGGTGCTCGCAGCAGGACGTGGACGCGTGGTTCCGCCGCGCGGGCTACGTGATGGCCTCGACGGCGCCGGCGCACGACGCCGTGCTCGACGAGGTGCTCGCCGTCGCGCCGCCGGAGCGCGTCCAGCCGCTGGACGAGGCGGCCGTGCGGGCGCGCTGCGACTCGCCGCGCTTCCGCCGCGGGATCTTCGTGCCGGACGACGCCACCGTGCAGCCGGCGCGGCTCGCGCTCGGGCTGCGGGCACGCGTTCGCGAGGCCGGCGTCGCCGTCTACGAACGCTCGCGCGTCCGCGCGCTGCACTGCACGGGGGCGGGCGTCGTCGCCGAGACGGCAGGCGGCCGCGTCCGCGCCGGCGCCGCCGTGCTCGCCGTCAACGCCGCCACGCGCGGGTTCCCGCCGCTGCGCGGGCGCGTGTCGGTGACGAGCTCGCACATCGTCCTGACCGAGCCCGTGCCGGACGTGGTCGAGCGACTGAACTGGACCGGCGGCGAGTGCGTGACCGACGCGCGCACGTTCGTGCACTACTTCCGCACCACGCCGGACGGCCGGATCGCGTTCGGGTGGGGCGGAGGGCGGCTCGCGCCGGGCGCTCGCCTCGGCGGCCGCGTCGAGGTCGACCCGGAGGTGGCGGCGACGACGCACGAGCACCTCGTGACGATGTTCCCGGCGCTGGAAGGCCGTGCGATCACGCACGCCTGGGGCGGCCCGATCGACGTCTCGCCGAGCCACTTGCCGCAGATCGGCACGCTCGACGGCGCGCCCGTGCACTACGCGTTCGGCTTCACCGGCAACGGCGTCGGGCCCTGCCATCTCGCCGGACGCGTGCTCGCGGCGCTCGCCGCGGGCGAGCCGACGCCGCTCTCGCTCGTCGATCCGGCGCCCGCGCTCGTCCCGCCAGAGCCGATCGCCTACTTCGGCGGAACACTGGTGCGCCGTGCCTTTTTGCGTAAAGAACGGCTTGAGGAGGCCGGACGGACCGTCGACCCGCTGACGCGCGCGATCGCCGCCGCCCCGCGCGCCGTCGGAATCCACGTCGCGCGATGATGTGCGCATGCGCGACAGCTCCCGGGATGGATGGCAGAACCGGCTCGAGACGCACGTACTGACGAACTTCGAGCCGATGTGGAGCCTGCTGCAGCGCGTCGAGCCGCTGCGCCGGGTCACCAACCGCACGCTGATCAACTTCGCGATCCTGAAGATCCCCACGCGGCCGAACCCGTTCTCGACGATGGCGCCGTACTCGTCGTGGGAGTCGCTGACCGACCGCCGCTTCGACAGCCGCCACCTGCCGGCGGTCCCGCAGGACGGGCTCCCGCCCGAGGACAAGGTCGCCGACCTCTTCATGCGCCGCGGGGCGGGCGTCGAGAGCGAGAAGTCGACCGTGATGTTCGCCTACTTCGCGCAGTGGTTCACGGACGGCTTCCTGCGCTCGGACCGCCGCCCGGAGCGCGATCCGCGCCGCAACGACACCAACCACGAGCTCGACCTGACGCCGCTCTACGGCGTGCGCAAGGAGATCACCGACGCGCTGCGCGCGCACGAGGGCGGGCGCCTGAAGAGCCAGGAGATCGGCGGCGCCGAGTACCCGCCGTACCTGTACGCGGGCGGCACGATCAAGCCCGAGTTCGCGAGCCTGAGCGTCGTCCGGCCCGGCCAGATCCCGCCCAACGCCTTCGACAGCCTGTTCGCCACCGGCAGCGACACCACGAACTCGCAGATCGGGTTCGTGATGCTCAACGTGCTGTTCCTGCGCGAGCACAACCGGATCGCGGGCCTGCTCGCCGCCGAGCACCCGGCGTGGGACGACGAGCGCCTGTACGCGACGGCGCGCAACATCATGATCGTGCTCCTGATCAAGATCGTGATCGAGGAGTACATCAACCACATCGCGCCGTACCTGTTCCGCTTCGGCGCCGATCCGTGGAGCTTCAAGGGCGAGGCCTGGTACCGCACGAACTGGATGGCGATCGAGTTCAACCTGCTCTACCGCTGGCACAGCCTGATCCCGTCGCAGCTGAGCGTCGCGGGCGCGCGGCTGCCGATCTGGGAGACGATCTTCCGTACTGACCTCGTCACCGACAACGGCATCGCGCGGCTGTTCACCGACGCCTCCGAGCAGCCCGCCGGGCAGGTCGGGATGCTCAACACCGACCCCGCGCTGCGCGAGACCGAGCTGGCCAGCGTGCGCGAGGCGCGCGCGGTCGGGCTCGCCCGCTACAACGCGTACCGCGAGCTGGCGAACTTCCCGCGCGTGACGAGCTTCGAGCAGATCACGGGCGACGCCGACCGCCAGGCGGCGCTGCGCGAGACCTACCGGAGCGTCGACGAGCTCGAGTTCTACCCCGGCCTGTTCGCCGAGGACCCGCGCCCGAACTCGGTCCTGCCGGCCCTGATCGGCCGCATGGTCGGCATCGACGCGTTCTCGCAGGCGCTGACGAACCCGCTGCTGGCGCCGCGGCTGTTCAACGAGCAGACGTTCTCGCCGCTGGGGATGGAGATCATCCGCACGACCAAGACGCTCTCGGACGTGCTCAATCGCAACGTTCCCGAGACCCCCGGGAAGCACTTCGTCGCGATGACCCGGCGCGACTGGACGCGCGTGTGAGCAGCTCGACGGCGCGCTCGACGCCCGGGAGCGCCTCGAGCTCGCCGCGCAGCGCCTCGGCCGCGGGCCGGTAGGCCTCCACGCCGTCGAGCGCGGCGCGCACGTCGTCCGGCGTCGCGCGCACGGCGTCGAGCACGCGCGCGAACCCCAGCTCCGCGGCCCGGTCGCCGTTGAGCGGCTGGTCGGCGCCGATCGGGATCAGCACCATCGGCAGCCCGTGGGCGAGCGCGCCGAGCACGCTGCCGGAGCCGCCGTGCGAGATCACCGCGCGGCAGCGGGGCAGGACCTCGGCCTGCGGGATGTAGCGCTCGACGCGGATGCCCGGCGCCGGGTCGAGCTCGCCCGGATCGATCTCCTCTCCGACCGTGACGATCGCCTCGCGGCCGCGCAGGCCTTCGAGCACGCGCGCGAAGAGGTCGCCGCTCTCGAGGTTGAACACCGTGCCGAGCGTGAAGTAGATCGCGCCGCCGGGGTCGCCGCGACCCGTCGGGAAGAAACGCAGCGGGTGCTCGGCGGCGCGCAGCGAGGGCGGGAACGGTGACAGCACGAGGTCGCCGTCCAGCGCCGCGAGCTCGGGATCCGGCGCCAGGCCGTGCGCGGCGCGCAGTGCGTCGAGCGGCTTGGCGACGTCCTGCGGCCGGATCAGCTCGCCCGTCGCCGTGATCCGCACCGTCGCCCACGGCACGCCGAGCCGCTCGGCGGCGATCGCGGCGCCGAAGTCCGTCTCGTCGCGCACGATCATGTCCGCGGGCCAGTCGAGGCCGAGGATCCAGTCCGCCCGGCCTGCCGCGAGCGGGCCGGCGAAGCGCTCGCGCAGGTCGCGCCGCTCGCGCTCCATCGAGACGTCCAGCAGCGGCTTGCGCTCCCGCGGCGGGCTCTCGCCCGCCGACGCGAAGGCCTCGAAGCCCCGCGCGGCGACGATCGGCACCATCCGGGGGTGCGCCGCGAAGGCGACGACATGCCCGGCCGCCCGGAGCGCCGACGCGACCGGGACGAGCGGCTCGAAGTGCCCCGGACCCCCGACGAACGCGAACAGGAACCGCACGATGACGACATATCAGCTGACGCCGGTGGGGCACGTGGAGTCCCCGCTCACAGATCTCGCCGAGGCGCCCAAGCAGGGCACCGAGGGCGGCCCGGACGCGTGGATCGCGTTCGAGCCGCACCTGCTCGACGCGCTCGACGGGATCCGGCCCGGTGACCGCGTGCTGGTGCTCACCTGGCTCGACCGCGCCGATCGCACCACGCTGAAGGTGCACCCGCGCAGCGATCCCGCCAACCCGCTCCAGGGCGTGTTCAACACGCGCTCGCCCGATCGCCCGAACCCGATCGGGCTGCACCCGGTCGAGGTCCTGGCGGTCGAGGGAGCGAGGCTGCGCGTGAGCGACCTGGAGGCGCTCGACGGCACGCCGGTCGTCGACGTCAAGCCCGTGCTGTGAGCGGCGCGCGCGAGCGCAGCGCGCCGGCCAGCGCGGCGGCGGCGCCCGCGGCGCCCGCGAGGACGAAGACGGACGCGGGGCCGGCGGCGTCGGCCAGTGCGCCGGCGCTCGCGGCGCCGGCGGCGGCACCGACCGCGACGGCCGTGTTGAGCCAGGAGAACGCCTCGGTGACGGTCCCGGCCGGCGCCGCGCCGTCGACCAGCCCGAAGACGGTCGCGTAGGTCGGCGCGATCGTCGCGCCGGCGACGAGCAGCAGCGCGGCCAGCGCCAGCACGCTCCCCGCCGCCGCCAGGAGGAGATGCCCGGCGCCCAGGCCGATCAGCAGCGGCACGAGCTTCGCGCTTCTGCCGCTGCGGGCGAGGATCAGGCCGCCGATCAGCGACCCGGCGCCCCAGATGCCCATCAGCGGGCCGGCCGCGGCGGTGCTGCCGAGCGCGTGCGCGGCGGCGGTGATGCCGACCTCCGACGCGCCGAACACGACGCCCACGAGCGTCATCACGAGCACGAGCCGGCGCATCGCCGCGGCGCGCAGCGACCCGCCCTGCGGGCGCGGGCCCGAGGGCCGCCAGCCGCGCGAGACGGGCTCGAGCGCGAACGCCGCGGTGGCGGCCATCAGCACGATGCCGTCGGCGGCCAGCGCGAACCCGGTCGACGTCGCCGCGCCGGCGAGCAGGATGCCCGGAGGTCCCGCGATCCAGGTCAGCTCCGACGCGGCCGCCTCGGTGGCGTACGCGGACGCGGGCAGCAGGCCGCGCACGCACGCGCCGACCGGAGGGGTGGAGAGGCCGGCGGCGGCCGCGAGGGCGACGAGCGCGGGTGCGCCGGGCGCGAACGCGGCGGCGATCAGAGCGGTGCCGCAGAGCGCGGCGCTCGCGAGCAGCACGCGCGTCTGCCCGCGCGCGTCGACGAGGCGGCCGAGCATTGGCCCGCCGAGCCCGAGCCCGGCGGCGTACGTGCCGGTGACGAGGCCGGCGGCGGCGAAGGAGCCGGTCAGGCGCTGCGCGTGCACGAGCAGCCCGAGGCTGAGCATCGTGGCCGGGAGGCGCGCGACGATCGAGAGGGCGAAGAGGCGGACGGGCATGGACGGAACGTACGCCCGGACTGGTTTACTTACGAGGGCCAGTACCGGAGATGAAATGAAGGCCAGTTCCGGAATCGAGATGATGGTGCGGCTGGAGCGGGGCGCCGGCGAGCCGCTGCGCGCGCAGCTCGAGCGCCAGTTGCGCGAGAGCGTGCGCTCCGGCGCGCTGCGCGACGGGTCGGCGCTGCCGTCCTCGCGCGCGCTCGCCGTCGAGCTCGGGATCGCGCGCGGCGTCGTGACCGAGGCGTACGCGCAGCTCGCGGCCGAGGGCTACCTCGTCTCCAGCCAGGGCGCGCCGACGCGCGTGGCGGGCGCGGCCGTGCCGGCGGCGGTGGTCGAGGCGCGCGCGGAGGCGCGCGCGCCGCGCTACGACTTCCGGCCGGGCCATCCCGACCCGGCGCTGTTCCCGCGCACCGCCTGGGCGGGCGCGGTGCGCCAGGCGCTGCGCGAGGCGCCGGACGCGCGCTTCGGCTACGGCGATCCAAGCGGCGTGCCGGAGCTGCGGCGCGCGCTCTCCGGGTACCTCGGCCGCGTGCGCGGGGTGGTGGCGGAGCCGGAGGCGATCATCGTCACCGCCGGCGTCACGCAGGGGCTGATCGTGGCGGGCCGCGCGCTGCTCGCGCATGGCGTGCGGCGGCTGGGCGTCGAGGACCCGGGCAGCGTCGACATGCACGGGCCGCTGGCCGCGCTCGGGCTCGAGCTCGTGCGGGTCCCCGTCGACGCCGACGGGCTCGACGTGGCGGCGCTGGGCGACGTCGAGGCGGTGCTCGTCACGCCCGCGCACCAGTACCCGACCGGCGTCGTGCTCGCGCCCGAGCGGCGCGCGGCGCTGCGCGCGTGGGGCGGGTGGGTGCTCGAGGACGACTACGACGCCGAGTTCCGCTACGACCGCGCGCCCGTCGGCGCGCTGCAGGGGCTCGACCGCGAGCGCGTGATCTACCTCAGCTCGATCTCCAAGACGCTCGCGCCGGCGCTGCGGCTCGGCTGGCTCGTCGCGCCGCCGGCGCTGGCCGAGGCGATGCGCGCGGAGAAGCTCGGCCTCGACCGCGGCTCGGCGCTGCTGGAGCAGCTCGGCCTCGCGGTGCTGCTCGAGCGCGGCGAGCTGGACCGCCACGTGCGCCGCTCACGGCTCGAGTACCGCCGCCGCCGCGACGCGCTCGTCGCCGCGCTCGCCCGCCACCTCCCGCAGGCGCGGCTGCACGGCGCGGCCGCGGGGCTGCACGTCTACGTCGAGCTGCCGGGGGTCGACGTGCCCGCGCTGGTGGCTGCCGCGGACATCGGGCTCGAAGGCACCGCGGACGCCCTGATCCTGGGTTACGGGCGCATCTCCGTGCCCGCGATCGAGCCGGCGGTTCGGCGGCTCGCGGAGCTGGTCGAGGGTTCGAGTCAACTGCGCTGGTAAGGGCGCGGGTCAGATTGCCTCGATCATCGCGCGAGACCGCTCAGGGAATCTGGTGGTTGGAAAGTTGCGCTATGCGACACCTAACCGCCACACGTGAAAGTGGTGCATCACGTTTGTGGTCGATCGTGATCGTCTCGGCGTACCCGGTGATCGGTTCTGGGAACCTCGCCTCCCTCACCCGCGCAGTTGACGTTCGTCACGCGCTAAAACCAGCAGATGGCCAAGCCCCCGCTTCCCGACGAGTACGACGCCCTCCTGCGCGAGCCCAACGCCGCCGTGATCGGCACGCTGATGCCCGACGGATCGCCCCACACGGTCGCCACCTGGTACCTGTGGGAGGACGGCCGGGCGCTGGTGAACATGGACGGCGGCCGCGCGCGGCTGAAGTGGATGCGCGCCGATCCGCGCGTCTCGCTGACCGTGCTGATGGAGAACTGGTCCAAGCACATCAGCCTGCGCGGCACCGTGACCGAGTTCGTCGGCGGCGAGCAGGGGATGGACGACATCGACCGGATCTCGCGCCACTACATCGGGCGGCCGTACCCGATCCGCGATCGCGAGCGCGTGAGCGCGTGGATCGAGATCTCGGCGTGGCACGCGTGGGGCTTCTGAGCTACGCTCCCTCGGGCATGGCGCTGCAGGGCCTTCTCTCCCTCCTTCTTCTCCTCCCCCCTCGGGGGGAATAGCGCGTGGGCGGCCGCTTAGCCGCGAACTCACACCGGAGAAGCAGGACAGAGAGAAACTTCAGAGAGGACTGACAGCGCCATGGACCCGAACCGGGTGATCATCTTCGACACGACCCTGCGAGACGGCGAGCAGTCGCCGGGCATCTCGCTGAACGCGACCGAGAAGCTGGAGATCGCCCAGCAGCTCGCTCGTCTGGGGGTCGATGTCATCGAGGCGGGCTTCCCGATCGCCTCGCCAGGGGACTTCCGCGCCGTACAGACGATCGCGCGGGAGGTGCACGGCCCGATCATCGCGGGCCTGGCCCGAGCGCACGCCGCGGACATCGAGCGCGCCGCCGAGGCCGTGCGCGACTCCGAGCGCCCGCGCGTGCACACGTTCATCTCCACCAGCGACATCCACATCGAGCACCAGCTGCAGTCCACGCGCGAGGACGTGCTCGGCCAGGCCAAAGCCGCCGTCGCGCACGCGAAGTCGTTCGTCGAGGACGTCGAGTTCAGCCCGATGGACGCGACGCGCGCCGACGTCGAGTTCACCGCCGAGGTCGTCGCCGCCGCGATCGAGGAGGGCGCGACCACGATCAACATCCCCGACACCGTCGGCTACGCGATGCCGATCGAGTACGCGGCGTTCCTGGGCCGCCTGTACGAGCTGGTCCCGGCGCTGAGCGGCGTCGTGCTCTCCGTGCACTGCCACGACGACCTGGGGCTGGCCGTGGCGAACTCGTTCGCCGGGCTGCAGGCGGGCGCGCGGCAGGTCGAGTGCGCGATCAACGGCATCGGCGAGCGCGCCGGCAACGCCTCCCTGGAGGAGGTCGTGATGCTGCTGCGGACGCGCGAGGACGACATCGGGTTCACGACCGGCATCAACACGCGCGAGATCGCGCGCGCCAGCCGGCTGGTATCGCGCCTGACGGGCTACGCGGTGCAGCCGAACAAGGCGATCGTAGGTCGCAACGCGTTCCAGCACGAGTCCGGCATCCACCAGGACGGCGTGCTCAAGGAGCGCTCGACGTACGAGATCATGTCGGCCGCCTCCGTCGGCCTGGACGACGTCAACTCGATCGTGCTCGGCAAGCACTCCGGCCGCCACGCGCTGCACTCGGCGCTGCTGGAGCTGGGCTACGACGTCAACGGCCAGTCGCTGAACATCGCGTTCAAGCGCTTCAAGGAGATCGCGGACAAGAAGAAGCAGGTCACCGCGATGGACCTGGAGGCGCTCGTCACCGACGAGCTCCGGTCCGGCGCGGCCTCTTACACGCTCGAGTGGTTCGACGTCGAGGCGTCGACGCGGCGCCCGCCGCACGCCACCGTCTCGATCCTCACGCCCGAGGGCGAGAGCGTGCGCGGCGACTTCACCGGCGACGGCCCGATCGACGCGATCTTCCGCGCCATCAACGCCGCCACGCGGCGCGAGGCGCGGCTGCGCGAGTTCCGCATCGACGCCGTCACCGGCGGGCAGGACGCGCTCGGCGAGGCGAGCGTGATCCTCGAGCTCTCGGGCTCGAGCGCCGCCGGCCAAGGCGTCTCCACCGACATCATCGAGGCCGCCGCGCTCGCGTACGTGCGCGCGCTCTCCAACGTCGAGCAGAAGGTCCTGCTCGCGGCCGACGAGGACGCGGGCGAGCCCGTGCTCACCCGGACGCCGTAGGCAGCGGCGCGAACTTCTCGACCCCGTCGTGGCGCCAGACCAGCTGGTCGCCACGGCGGGCGAGTGAGCCGAGGTCGATGAGGTCGTACGTGGTCAGCTGCTCGTGGCCCAGGGTCGTGCGGCGGCGCAGGGCGAGCCGGCGGCCGGCGAGGTAGGCGACGATGAAGTTCTCGTGCGGCCCCGAGCTTCGCCGTCGTCGCGTGGTCGCACGCTTCGATGACGCCGGCGCGCGCGTAGACGCGTGCCTCATCGCTCGCGGCGAGCGTCCGCGCGTTGGCGGGACCGCAGACGGCGGCGGCGAGCGCGAGAGCGAGCATGTGGCGGGAACGCCTGGTGCCCGCGATGTTGCGCGGCTACGCGAGCCGGCGTCCCTGCGCGAACCCGGCCGCGGCGGCGGCTTTGCGGTGGCGCGGGTCGAGCAGGGAGCCTTCGAACGGCGCCGCGGGCGCGATCGTGGTGACCGTCGCGCCGCGGGCGCGCAGCGCGAGCGCCTCGGCGCCGGCGGCCGCCAGCGTGCCGGCGCGATAGGGAGCGGCGGCGCCCGCGGTCGGCATCAGGCACAGCACCCGGGCGCCGCGGCCGGCGGGCGCGGCGTCGAGGTTCGTCGGGCTCCAGACGCCGCCGTCGACGTACTCGCGCCCGCCGATCGCGACCGGCGCGAACACCCACGGCACCGCGCACGAGGCCAGCACAGCGTCGGCGACCGTTGCGCTCGGCGCCTTGGGCGAGCCGAACATCACGCGCCGGCCGGACGCGCGGTCGACGGCGGCGATCCGCAGCCGCCCGTCGAAGCGCGCGCCGAGCTCGTCGAGGTGCTCCCGCAGGCGCGGCAGCGTGCGCTCGGGTCGCGGCGACGCACGCAACACCGCGGCCCTCGCGACCCGGCCGGCCGGCTTCGCGGTCGCGAGCAGCGCGGGAGCGAAGGGCGTCGCGGCGGCGGCGCCGGCCTTGCGGGCGGCGGCGCCGAGCCTCGAGGCGAACCCGGGAGCCGCGTCGTCCTCGGCCTCCGCGAACTCGCCGGGGTTCACCTCGCGCGGCATGCGCCCGGCGGCGAGCGACGCCGCGACGATTGCGCCGGCGGAGGTGCCGACGAAGTACTCGCACTCGCGGAAGTCGAGCCCGAGGCCGTTGAGGAGCCCGGTCATCCAGGCCTCGCCGAGCGAGCCGCCGGCGCCGAGGACGAGGATGTCGGGGAGCTCGATCATTTCGTGCGTTCAGGCTAGACCGGCGAACGTCAACACCCGCAGTAAGGAGGGGGGGAGCGCCTTTCGCGCGGTGGGAGTTCAGTCCGATGAAACGGTCCGAGGCCGATTTCGGCCCGAAAACCTCCGGCGGGGAGGGGGTGCGTCACGTTTGTTGCCCTATGGGACGCTTACGTCACCCACCCCCCCTCGACGGCATCGAACTTCAGCGCCCGGCAACCGCTTGCGCGTATAGCCACACCAAACCCGCGAGACGATCCGGGGCACAATCGCGCGATCTGCCGCGCACTCCCTTACCTGCTGCCGTTCGCCGGTCCCGGCGAGGCGGCCGCGGGGCACGACCGCGCGATCTGCCGCGCACTCCCTTACCTGCTGCCGTTCGCCGGTCCCGGCGAGGCGGCCGCGGGGCACGACCGCGCGATCTGCCGCGCACTCCCTTACCTGCTGCCGTTCGCCGGTCCCGGCGAGGCGGCCGCGGGGCACAATCGCGCGATCTGCCGCGCACTCCCTTACCTGCGCAGTTCGCTGGCCCAGCGATCCGTACGTGATAGCGTACAAACGTAATGGCGGCAGCCACCGATCCTGCCATCGCGGCCGTCGGGCCGCGGGTCAAGGCCCTCCGGGAGGCGATGGACCTCTCGCTGCGCGACCTGTCCGAGCGCTCCGGCGTCTCGGCTCCCATGCTCAGCCAGGTCGAGCGCGGGGAGACGAGCCCGACGCTCCAGATCGCCGCGCGCATCGCGTCGGGCCTGGAGCTCAAGCTCTCGCAGCTCCTGCGCCTCGACGAGGACACGACCGTGTCCATCACGCGCAGCGGCGAAGGGCGCAAAGGCGGCGCCGGCGGCCACGCGTACGAGGTCCTCACGCCACCGCTCCCCGGCCTGCGCGCCGAGGTCACGCGTCACAGCCTCGAACCGCACGCCGTCACCGGCGGCCCGGGCGACCCGCCCCGCCACGAGCCCGGTGCTCGCGAGACCGCGACCGTCGAGCGCGGCGACGTCACGCTCCGCGTCGACGGCGTAGAGCACGTGCTGCACGCCGGCGACACCGTCACCTTCGACGCCGATCTGCCCCATCACTTCGCCAACCACGGGAAGGAGGAGGCCGTCTTGCTGGCAATCGTGTCCGCCGGCCTGCGCCGCTCATGACCCCCACCACGCTCTTCGACAAGATCTGGTCCGCGCACGAGATCGCGCCCGGGCTGATCTACATCGACCTCCATCTGGTGCACGAGGTGACGAGCCCGCAGGCGTTCGAGAGCCTCCGGCTCGCCGGCCGCGAAGTCAGACGGCCCGACCGCACGCTCGCGACCGCCGACCACAACGTGCCGACCGACGGCACGCCGATCTCGGCCAAGATCCACGACGCGCTCTCCCGCCGCCAGGTCGAGGCGCTGGAGGCCAACTGCGACGAGTTCGGCATCCCGCTGTACTCGCTCGGCTCCGATCGCCAGGGGATCGTGCACATCATCGGCCCCGAGCTCGGCGTCACGCAGCCCGGCATGACGATCGTCTGCGGCGACTCCCACACCGCCACGCACGGCGCGTTCGGCGCGCTCGCGTTCGGCATCGGGACCTCCGAGGTCGAGCACGTGCTCGCGACCCAGACGCTCGCCCAGCCGAAGCCGCGCTCCATGGTCATCCGCTACACGGGCGCGCTCGCGCCGTTCGTCACCGCCAAGGACCTGATCCTCGGCACGATCGGCCAGATGGGCACCAACGGCGCCGCCGGCCACGCCGTCGAGTACGCCGGCGAGGTCATCGAAGGCTTCTCGATGGAGGAGCGGATGACTGTCTGCAACATGACGATCGAGGGTGGCGGTCGCGCGGGCATGATCGCGCCCGACGACACCACGTTCGAATGGGTCGAAGGCCGCCCCGGCGCGCCCGAGGACTTCGAGGAGGCCGTCGCGTACTGGCGCACGCTCACGACCGACCAAGGCGCGCGCTACGACCGCGAGCTGACCGTCGACGCGAGCGCCCTGAGCCCGCTGATCACCTGGGGCACCAACCCCGGGCAGGTCGTCGGCGTCGCCGGCAGCGTGCCCGACCCGCAGACCGAGACCGACGAGCGCAGCCTCGTCTACATGGGCCTCGAGGCCGGCAAGCCGATGCAGGAGCTCGAGCTCGACCGCGTCTTCATCGGCTCGTGCACGAACGCCCGCATCGGCGACCTGCGCGCCGCCGCCGAGATGATCAAGGGCCGCAAGGTCGCCGGCCGCGTCAACGCGATGGTCGTTCCCGGCTCCCAGCAGGTCGCCGCGCAGGCCGAGCGCGAGGGCCTGGACGAGATCTTCAGGAACGCGGGCTTCGACTGGCGCACGGCCGGCTGCTCGATGTGCCTGGGCATGAACCCGGACATCCTCGCCCCGGGCGAGCGCTGCGCCTCGACCTCGAACCGCAACTTCGAGGGCCGCCAGGGCCGCGGCGGCCGCACGCACCTCGTCTCCCCGCAGATGGCCGCCGCCGCGGCGATCGAGGGCCGCTTCGTCGACATCCGGGAGTGGAGCTGAGAGATGGAGCCGATCACCGTCATCGCCGGCGGCGTCACCGCGCTCAAGCGCGCCGACGTCGACACCGACCAGATCATCCCGAAGCAGTTCCTGAAGCGGATCGAGCGCACCGGCTTCGGCGAGTTCCTGTTCTACGACTGGGCGCAGGAGCCCGGCTGGAGCCTGCCGAAGAACCCGATCCTCGCGACCGGGCCGAACTTCGGCTGCGGCTCGAGCCGCGAGCACGCCCCGTGGGCGCTGCAGGACTACGGCTTCCAGGCGATCGTCGCCTCCAGCTTCGCCGACATCTTCTTCTCCAACTGCACCAAGATCGGGCTGCTCCCGGTCGTGCTGCCCGAGGAGGAGATCAAGGCGCTGATGGACGCGGGCGAGGCCGAGGTCGACCTCGACAAGCTCGAGGTCCGCTTCGACGGCCGCGCCGTGCCGTTCGAGCTCGACGCCGAGCGCCGTCACCGGCTGCTGAACGGCCTCGACGACATCGCGCTCACGCTCCAGAAGTCAGACGACATCGCCGCCTACGAGGCCGAGCGCGAGCGCCCCGGCCCCGTGACGCTGAACCTGTGACGCTCGACCACTGCGTGATCGCCGTCTCCGATTGGGGGCGCTCGAACGCGTTCTACGGCGACGTGATCGGCGCGGAGGTGGTCGAGCGCGGCGCCGGCTACGCGTACCGGCTCGGGGCCCAGCAGCTCAACGTCCACGGTCCCGGCGTCGACCCGGACCCCGTCGCGCGTGAGCGCGTGCGCCCGGGCAACAGCGACCTGTGCTTCGTCTGGGACGGCCCGGTCGCGGATGCCGTGGCGCACCTCGAACGCCACGGCGTGCCTGTCGAGCTCGGCCCGGTCGAGCGCCGCGGGGCGCGCGGCGAGGGCACCAGCGTGTACTTTCGCGACCCCGACGGTTCCCTCATGGAGTTCATCAGCTATGCCGACCATTGCCCTGCTTCCCGGTGACGGGATCGGACCCGAGGTGGCCGCCGCCGCCCGCCGGGTCCTCGAAGCCGTCGCCGACGACCTCATCTACGACGAGCAACTCGTCGGCGGCGCGTCCATCGACGCCCACGGAACCGCCATCACCGACGAGGCGATGGCGGCCGTGAAGGCCTCCGACGCCGTGCTGCTCGGCGCGGTCGGCGGCCCGAAGTGGGACAGCACCGACCCGAACGCCGTCCGGCCGGAGCAGGGCCTGTTCCGCCTGCGCGCCGACCTCGGCCTGTACGCGAACCTGCGCCCCGTCAAGCCGCTGCGCGCGCTCCTGGACGCCTCCCCGCTCAAGCGCGAGCGCGTCGAGGACGTCGACATGCTGATCGTGCGCGAGCTGACGGGCGGCCTCTACTACGGCGACCGCGGCCGCAACGAGGACGGCGCGTTCGACACGTGCGTGTACTCCGTCGCGGAGATCGAGCGGATCGCGCGCACCGGCTTCGAGCTCGCGAACTCGCTCGTGACCAGCGTGGACAAGGCCAACGTGCTCGAGACGAGCCGGCTCTGGCGCGAGGTCGTCACCCGCGTGCACGCGGAGGAGTACTCGCACGTCGAGCTCGAGCACCAGCTCGTCGACGCGTGCGCGATGCGGCTGATCTCCTCGCCGAGCCACTTCGACGTGATCCTCACCGAGAACATGTTCGGCGACATCCTCAGCGACGAGGCGTCGATGCTCACCGGCAGCCTCGGCATGCTCCCGACGGCGAGCCTCGGCGGCGACGGGCCGAGCATGTTCGAGCCCGTCCACGGCACCGCGCCCGACATCGCCGGCCAGGGCATCGCCAACCCGCTCGGGATGATCCTCTCCGCCGCCCTGCTGCTGCGGACCGGACTCGGCCGGGAGACTCAGGCGGCTGCCGTAGAATCGGCGGTCGACCGGGCCCTGGAGCGAGGCATCCGCCCCCGCGACCTGGGCGGAGACGCGACCACCGTGCAGACGACGGATGCGGTGCTGGAGGAGCTGAAGTGAGCCAAGCGGACCTGATCTGGATGAACGGCGAGCTCGTCGCACACGAGGACGCCAAGGTCCACGTGCTCACGCACGCGCTGCACTACGGCACCAGCGTCTTCGAGGGCGTGCGCGCCTACGAGCTGCCCGACGGCGCGACCGGGATCTTCCGGCACGGCGACCACATCGACCGGCTGTTCCGCTCCGCCGCGCTGTACCACATGGAGATCCCGTTCTCCAAGGACGAGATCCGCGCCGCGACGTTCGAGACGATCGTCCGCAACGGCCTGAAGTCCTGCTACATCCGCCCGCTCGTGTTCCGCGGCGCCGGTCCGATGGGCCTGTACCCGCTCGACTGTCCGGTCG
Source organism: uncultured Solirubrobacteraceae bacterium (assembly GCA_963736505.1). Lineage (GTDB taxonomy): Bacteria > Actinomycetota > Thermoleophilia > Solirubrobacterales > Solirubrobacteraceae > Solirubrobacter. The sequence goes on along the minus strand of CAVTOZ010000003.1, from coordinate 2,064,731 downwards.
AGGTGATCATCGCCGTGTGGGAGTGGGGCGCCTACCTCGGCGAGGAGGGCAAGCTCAACGGCGTGCGCGCGAAGGTGTCGAGCTGGCGCAAGATCCCGTCCGACAGCCTGATCCCGACCGCCAAGGCCGGCGGCCAGTACCTCAACTCGATCCTCGCCAAGATCGAGTCCGACAAGGCCGGCTACGAGGAGGCGATCCTGCTCGACGGGCGCGGCTTCGTGTGCGAGGGCACGGGCGAGAACCTGTTCGTGGTCAAGAACGGCACGATCGCCACGCCGGGCTTCGGCAACGACATCCTCGGCGGCATCAACCGGCTCTCGGCGATCGAGATCGCCTCGGACCTCGGCTACGAGGTCGTCGAGCGCGACATCGCGCGCGGCGAGCTCTACAACGCCGACGAGATCTTCATGACCGGCACCGCGGCCGAGCTGACGCCGATCCGCGAGGTCGACGACCTGACGGTCGGCGCCGGCACGCGCGGACCCATCACGCACGAGATCCAGACGATCTTCGAGGACGCGCTGCACGGGCGCTCGGAGCGGTACGCGAAGTGGCTGGACCTGGTGCCCGCCGCGGTGACATGAGCACCGTCGTCATCTACGACACGACCCTGCGCGACGGCATGCAGGGCGAGGGCATGTCGCTGTCGGTCGAGGAGAAGGTCCGCGTCGCGCGGATCCTCGACGAGCTCGGCGTGCCGATGATCGAGGCCGGCTTCCCGACGTCGAACCCGAAGGAGCTCGAGCTGTTCGAGCGCCTGCGCGGCGCGGGACTGGCCGCGGACGTCTGTGCGTTCGGGATGACGCGCCGGCGCGGGATTCCCGCCGAGGAGGACGTGTCGCTGCGCGTCCTGGCGGAGTCCTGGACGCCGGTCTCCACGCTCGTCGGCAAGACCTGGGGCCTGCACCTGGAGAAGGTCGTGCGCGTGGATCGCGAGGAGAACCTGCGCATGATCTTCGAGTCCGTCGCCTTCCTGGTGGCGGCCGGCAAGCGCGTGGTCTACGACGCCGAGCACTTCTTCGACGGCTACCGCGACGACGCCGCCTACGCGATCGAGTGCCTCCAGGCCGCCTCCGAGGCCGGCGCCGAGAACCTCACGATGTGCGACACCAACGGCGCGTCGCTTCCGCACGAGGTCGCCGCCGCCGTGCACATCGTGCGGCGCGCGCTGCCTCACGCGGAGCTCGGCATCCACACGCACAACGACGCCGAGGTCGCCGTCGCCAACTCGCTCGCGGCCGTCGCCGAGGGTTGCGTGATGGTCCAGGGCACGATGAACGGCTACGGCGAGCGCTGCGGCAACGCGAACCTGATCTCGATCATCCCCAACCTGCAGCTGAAGATGGGCTACCGCTGCCTGCCGTCGCTGGAGGGGCTGACCGAGGCGTCGCACCTGGTGGCTGACATGCTCAACCTCCAGCCCGACGCCAACCAGGCCTACGTCGGGCGCAACGCGTTCGCGCACAAGGGCGGGATGCACGTCGCCGGCGTCAACGCCGATCCGTCGACGTTCGAGCACATCGACCCCGCGCGCGTCGGCAACGCGCGCGAGGTGCTCGTGAGCGAGCTGTCGGGCAAGGGCACGGTGATCGCGCACGCCGGCGGCGATCTCGACGACGCCACCGCGGCGCGCGTGGTCGAGCGCGTCAAGGAGCTCGAGCACCGCGGCTTCCAGTTCGAGGCCGCCGACGGGTCCTTCGACCTGCTGATCCGGCGCGAGACGGGCGAGTACGAGCCGCTGTTCCGGCTGGAGTCCTGGCGCGTGATGGCCGAGAAGCGCGAGGACGGCCGGGTCGAGACCGAGGCGACGATCAAGCTCTGGGTCGACGGCAAGCGCTACGTCCGCACCGCCGAGGGCAACGGGCCGGTCAACGCGCTCGACCGCGCGCTGCGCGACGCGATCGGCGAGCGCTTCCCGCACCTGCGCGAGATCAAGCTGGTCAACTTCAAGGTCCGCATCCTCGACGAGTTCAAGGCGACCGGCGCGACGACGCGCGTGCTGCTCGACGCCTCCGACGGGACGAGCACGTGGGGCGCGATCGGCGTGCACGAGAACGTGATCGAGGCGAGCTGGGACGCGCTGGTCGACTCGCTGGAGGCGGGCATGCTGCGGTCCAAGGTGCGCTCTTGATCCCGCTCGCGCGGGCGGTCCTGGGCCCGGAGGAGGAGGCGGCGCTGATCGAGGTGCTGCGCTCCGGCCAGCTCTCGCTCGGGCCGCGCGTGCCGGCGTTCGAGGCCGCGTTCGCGGCGCGCATCGGCGTTCCGCACGCGAGCGCCGTGTCGTCCGGGACGGCCGCGCTGCATCTCGCGCTGCGTGCCGTCGGCGTCTCAGACGGCGACGAGGTCGTGACGTCGCCGTTCTCGTTCGTCGCCTCGGCCAACTCGGTGCTGTTCGAGCGCGCCCGGCCGGTCTTCGCCGACATCGACCGGCGCACGCTGAACCTCGATCCCGCGGCGGCCGCGGCGGCCGTGACGGGCCGGACGAAGGCGCTGCTGCCGGTGCACATCTTCGGCTACCCGGCCGACATGCCCGCGTTCGAGCGGCTCGGGCTGCCGATCGTCGAGGACGCCTGCGAGGCGCTCGGCGCGGTCCACGCCGACGGCATCAAGGTCGGCGGGCGCGGCCATCCCGCCGCGTTCGGCTTCTACCCGAACAAGCAGCTCACGACGGGCGAGGGCGGGATGCTCACCATGGGCTCCGCGGAGCACAAGGAGCGCGTGGACTCCGAGCGCAACCAGGGCCGCTCGCCCGACATGGGCTGGCTCGACCACGACCGGCTGGGCTTCAACTACCGGCTCACGGACCTGGCGTCGGCGCTGGGCCTGGTGCAGCTGGAGCGGCTCGACGGGATGCTGGCCGCGCGGGCGCGCGTCGCCTCCTGGTACCGGGAGGCGCTGAAGGGCTTCGAGGAGCTCGAGCTGCCGTGCGAGGACGCCGGCGGCGACGTGCGCGGCTGGTTCGTGTTCGTCGTGCAGGTCCCGCGCGGGACCGACCGCGACGAGACGGTGCGCGCGCTGGCGGCGCGCGGGATCCAGTCCAAGCCGTACCTGCCGGCGATCCACCTGATGTCGTTCTACCGCGAGCGCTACGGCCACCGCGAGGGCGAGTTCCCGGTCTGCGAGGACGTCGCGGCGCGCTCGATCGCGCTGCCGTTCTTCCCGGAGCTGACCGAGGGGCAGGTCGCCGAGGTCGCCGAGGCGCTCGAGAGCGTCCTCTACGCGGCCCTGAAGTAGGCGACGAAGCCGGGGCCGCCGACCGCCCGCGCGGCGCGCGCCGACGGCGCGCGGCGGATCTCGCGCTCGGCGAACCCGCACGCCTGGTAGAGGGCGCGGGCGCCGTTGTTGTGCAGCCCGGTGTCCAGCGCCAGGCCCGAGAGCCCGGCGCGGCGGGCGTCGGCGGCCGCGTGGTCGAGCAGCCGGCTCGCGATCCCGCGCCGGCGGTGGTCGCGATGGACCGCGAGCGCGTCGACGTAGTAGGCGTCGGCGGGCGGGTGCGGGGAGAGGACGCCGGCGGCGCGCAGGTGGCGCAGCGTGTGCGGCCACGCCCACGGCGGCAGGCGCGGGACCGTCAGCCGCACGAAGCGGCGCGCCAGCTGGTCTCCGTCGAGCACCGGGAACCCCGCCAGCAGCCCGACGATCTCGCCGTCCTCGAGCGCGATCCGGCAGCGCTCGAAGCTCGCGGCGTGGCCGGTCTTGGCGAAGATCGCGTGCAGCATCGCGCGGGCGCGCCGCTCTCCGCCGGCGTAGGCGTCGTAGTACGGGCGCGCCGACTCGTACAGCAGCTCGACGGCGGGGTCGTCGGGGCGGGCGGGCCGGATCTCCATGGGTCCGTCATGATGGCGTGCCGTGTCGCGCTTCTCCCAGCCGCAGGACCCTGTCTTCGCCGCCCTGAACGCGTCGATCGGCTTCGATTGGCGTCTCGGTCCCTATGACATCGAGCAATCGCGCGCCCACGCCCGCATGCTGGCCGCGACGGGGATCATCTCCGAGGCCGACCGCGACGAGCTGCTGGGCGGGCTGGACCGCGTCGCCGAGGAGCTCGACGGCGGCACGTTCCGATTCCTCGACGACGACGAGGACATCCACATGGCCGTCGAGCGGCGGCTGACGGAGATCGTCGGCGCCGTCGGCGGGCGCCTGCACACCGCGCGCTCGCGCAACGACCAGGTCGCGACCGACGTGGCGATGTTCACCCGCGCGCACGCGCTGCGGACGATCCAGTCGCTGCAGGACCTGCAGTCGGTCGTGCTCGGCGTCGCCGAGGCGCACCTGGACTGGGCGATGCCGGGGTACACGCACCTGCAGCGCGCGCAGCCGGTGTACCTGTCACATCACCTGCTCGCGTACTTCTGGATGTTCCGGCGCGACGAGCGGCGCTTCGAGGCGGTCCTGGGCGGGACGACGGAGCTGCCCCTGGGCGCCGGCGCGCTGGCCGGGGTGAACTTCGCGACCGACCGCCAGCTGGTGGCGCGCGAGCTCGGATTCGCCGCCGTGGCGCCGAACTCGATCGACGCGGTGTCCAACCGCGACTTCGTCCTGGACTTCCTGGCGGCCGCGGCGACGTGCGCGACTCACCTGTCACGGCTCGGCGCGGAGATCGTGCTGTGGTCGTCGGAGGAGTTCGGGTTCTGCGAGGTGTCGGACGCGTGGGCGTCGGGCTCCTCGATCATGCCGCAGAAGAAGAACCCGGACGCGGCGGAGCTGCTGCGGGCCAAGGCGCCGCGCGTGGTCGCGCATCTGAGCGCCCTTCACGGCGTCATGCACGGACTTCCTTTGACGTACAACAAGGACATGCAGGAGGACAAGGAGCACCTCTTCGACGCCGTCGACACGCTCGACCTGTGCCTGGCGGCGGCGCGCGGGATGCTCTCCGGGATCGAGTTCAAGCGCGCGCGCCTGTCGGAGGCCGCGTCGGATCAGATGATCGCCGCGACCGACGTCGCGGACCTGCTGGTGCGCCGCGGCGTGCCGTTCCGCCAGTCGCACGGGATCGTCGCGGGGATCGTGCGCGAGGCCGTGTCCTCCGGGCGCTCGCTGTCGGAGCTCTCGCGCGAGGAGCTCGCGCGCCATTCCGACGTGCTCGACGACGAGTACTACGCCGTGCTCTCCCAGCAGTCGTGGCTGGAGTCGAAGGTCTCCGAGGGAGGCACGGCGCTGGCCCGCGTGCGCGAGCAGCTCGCGCACGCCCGGGCCGAGCTCGACGGCCAGCCCGCGGCGTGAAGGAGGCGTTCTTCGCCCGTCCGGTGCTGGAGGTGGCGCCGGACCTGCTCGGCTGCGTCGTCTCCCACGGCGACGTGGCGGGCGTGATCGTCGAGACCGAGGCGTACCACTTCACGGAGCCGGCCTCGCACTCGTTCGCGGGGCTGACCGACCGCACGCGCGTGATGTTCGAGTCCCCGCCCGGCACCGCATACGTCTACCGCTCCTACGGCATCCACGCGCTGCTGAACGCGGTCTGCGAGCCGGGCTCGGCGGTCCTGATCCGCGCGCTCGAGCCGGTGCGGGGGGAGGGGGAGATGCGCGCGCGCCGCGCCGTGGCGCGGTTCGAGGACCTCTGCAACGGCCCGGGCAAGCTCACCCAGGCGCTCGGCATGGACCTCGAGATCCACGGCACGAGCCTGCTCGACGGGCCGGTGCGCGTGTCGGAGGGCTCGCGGCTGGAGTACGTCGTCGGCCCGCGCGTCGGGATCACGAAGGCGGCCGAGCTGCCGTGGCGCTTCTGCGCGCGCGGCTCGCGCTTCGTCTCGCGCCCCTGGCCGCCGGGGCTGCGCTAGCCGGTGCCGTTGCCGGCGGGCGGAGTCGTCCCGTCGCCGGTCGCCGGGGGCGGAGTCGTGCCGGTCCCGCCGCCGCCCGCTCCGGTGCCACCGCCCGCGCCGGTTCCCCCGGCGCCGCCTGTCCCGCCGGTTCCGCCAGTCCCGCCGCCGGCCTTGGGCGTCGTCCCGCCGCCCGTGGTCCCGCCGCCGGTGGTGCCGGTGCCGGTGCCGCCGGCGGGCGTCGTCGTCGTCGTCCCGCCGCCGGTCGTCCCGGTGCCCGCGCCGCCCGTCCCGCCGCCCTGCGCCGGCGGCACCGCCGTCACGCTCGGGGCCGCGCCCTCGACCGGGGCCTGCGCCGGCGGCGTCAGGCCGCCCTCGGTCTGGGCCTCGCTCTTGTCGGACCCGGGGAGCTTGTCGATCGTGAGCAGCTTCGTCATGAACGCCCTCCAGATCGCGGCGGGGAACGTGCCGCCCGCGACCGGCTGGCCGGCGAACTCGGTCTTCATCGGCTTGAACTTGTCCGGGTACCCGACCCACACGGCGACGGTGTACTCCTTCGTCCAGCCGACGAACCAGGCGTCGCCGTAGTCCTCGGTCGTCCCGGTCTTGCCCGCGATCACGACGCCCGGGATCTGCGCGCGCGTACCGCTGCCCTTCTGGACGACGGTCTGCAGGATCGAGCCGACCTGGGCCGCGATGCCGTCCTGCAGCACCGGCCTGGTCTCGCGCTTGTTGACCGCCTTGTGGCCGTCCGGCAGCTCGACGGCCTTGTCGCTGCGCGAGATCCGCGTGATCCCGACGGGCCCCGGCGGCGTCCGCTTGCGCCCCTGGCCCGGCGACAGCGAGCCGTAGACCAGCTTGCCGCCGCTCGCGAACGTCTCGTACGCGTGCGCCATGTCGAGCGGCGTGACGCCCTGCTTGAGGCCGCCGAGCGCGATCGCGAGGTTGTGCGAGATCGGCGTGCGGATGCCCATCCGCCGCGCCAGCGTGGCGATCCGGGCCGGCTTGACCTGCTTGCCGACCTGGACGAAGACGGAGTTGTCGGAGAAGGTCGTCGCGCTCGCGAGCGTCGTGATCCCCGCGTAGGCGTCGTTGTAGTTGTTGACCGTGAACTTCTCGCCGCCCTTGAGCGTGTAGACGAGCTTCTTCGACGCCCACGTCGACTGCGGCGAGATCCCGTCCTCGAGCGCGCGCGCGAGGACGAAGGGCTTGAACGAGGAGCCCGGCTGGCGCTGGCCCTGGGTCGCGAGATTGAAGGGCGTCTTCTGGTAGTTGTCGCCGCCGACCATCGCGCGGACCTCGCCGTCGCTGTTGTGGATCGCCACGAGCGAGGCATGCGGGCCGTCCGGGTTCTGCAGCGTTGCCTTGATCGCGTTCTCCGCCGCCGCCTGCAGCCGCGTGTCGATCGTCGTCTCCACCTTCAGGCCGCTGCCGAACGCGCGCTGCGCGCCCTGCTGGCCGCCGCCGAGCTGGTCGACGACCTGCTGCTTGATCCACGACGTGAAGTAGGGGTAGGCCGTGTTCGTGGCCTCGTCGGCGAACGTCAGGTCGTTGGCCGTGGGCACCGGGGTCCGGATCCCCTCGTGGTACTGGCTCGGCGTGATGTAGCCCTGCTGCATCATCCGCAAGAGCACCACGTCGCGGCGGCGCTTGGCGGCGACCGGGTGCTGGATCGGGTCGTTGCCGCTCGGCGACTGGACGATCCCGGCCAGCAGCGCCGCCTCCTCGGGCCGCAGGTGCGCGGCGCACCAGTTCCCGGCCGTGCCGCAGCCGTCGATCGGCTCGTGCGCCTTCTGGAAGTACGTCCGCGCGGCCGACTCGACGCCGTAGGCGCCGTTGCCGTAGTAGACCGCGTTGAGGTAGTCGCGCAGGATGCGCTCCTTGCTCCACTTGCGGCTCAGGTGGTACGCGAGCGCGGCCTCGCGCAGCTTCTGGAAGACGGTGCGCTTGTTCTGGGCGGCGAGCTGGAGCTTGACGAACTGCTGCGGGATCGTCGACGCGCCCTGGACCGCCTGCTTGGACGTGACGTCCTGGACGGCGGCGCGCGCGATGCCGCGCAGGTCGACGCCGTCGTTGGTGTAGAAGCGCTGGTCCTCGATCGCGATGATCGCGTGCTTCATCACGGGCGCGATGTCGTTCTCCTGCAGGTAGATCCGGCGCTGGTTGCCGGTCAGGTTCCCGATGAACTTGTTGTCGTGGGAGTAGATCCGCGTGTTCTGGTACGGCGGGTTCTCGAGCGCCGGCAGGTCCGAGGCGACCGCCATCAGCATCCCGAACAGGGCCGAGACGATCGCCAGCACGCCGAGCCCGAGCAGGAGCAGGAGTACGCGCAGCTTGCGGACCCGGAAGCGCTTCTGGCGCCGGCGGCGGCCGAAGCGGCGCTTCTTCGGGAACGGCACCACGCGCGCGCCGTTCCCGTTCCCGTTGCCGGTCTCCGGCGGGCCGGTCAGGGTCGTGGTGCGGTCGTCGTGATCGTCCATAGAGGGCGCCGCGCGGGCCGGAGGTCCTCCCAGCCGTGATGCGGGGCGTGCGAACGGACGGACCAGGCCCGCGAGGGCGACGGACTCTAGCATTGGGCCGAATGGACTCTCCGGCCGGCTTCCTGTCCCGCAACGCGGTCGACACCCTCCCCAAGGGCGCCCTCGAGGCGCGCCTCGCGGAGGGGCGTCCCCTCCGCGTCAAGCTCGGCCTGGACCCGACGGCCAAGGACCTCCACCTCGGTCACTCGGTCGTACTGCAGAAGCTGCGCGAGTTCCAGGACCTGGGCCACACGGTCGTGCTGATCGTCGGCGACTACACGGCCCGCGTCGGCGACCCGTCGGGGCGCTCGGTCACGCGGCCGCTGCTCTCGCCCGAGGAGATCGACGCCCACGCGCGCACGTACCTCGAGCAGGCCGGCAAGGTGCTCGCGACCGACGAGCGGCTCGAGGTGCGGATGAACTCCGAGTGGCTCGACATGCCGATGGAGGACCTGTTCCGGCTGGTCCGGACGGTCACGATCGCGCAACTGCTCGAGCGCGACGACTTCAGCAAGCGGATGGCGGCGTCGGAGCCGATCTCGCTGCTCGAGTTGCTCTACCCGGTGCTGCAGGGCTACGACTCGGTCGCGGTCGAGGCGGACGTCGAGCTCGGCGGGACCGACCAGACCTTCAACCTGTTGATGGGCCGGGCGGTGCAGCAGAGCTTCGGGCTCAAGCCGCAGATCGTCCTGACCACGCCGCTGCTGACGGGGACCGACGGCGAGCAGAAGATGTCGAAGTCCTACGGCAACGACATCGGGATCACGGAGCCCCCCGGCGAGATGTACGGCAAGACGCTGCGGATCCCGGACTCGCTACTGGAGTCCTGGTACGGCCTGCTGCTCGGGCGGCCGGTCCCCGACGACCTCGGCCCGCGGGATGCAAAACGCGCGCTCGCGCGCGCGCTCGTGGCGCGCTTCCATTCCGAGGCGGACGCCGCCGCCGCCGAAGCCGGGTTCGACCGCGTGTTCATCGCCCACGAGGCGCCGGAGGAGATGGCCGACTACGCGGTCGCGGGCGACGGCGGCGTCGTGCACCTGCCGGAGCTGATCGCGGGGGCGTTCGGCGGGTCGCGCTCGGACGCGCGCCGCAAGCTCCAGCAGGGCGGCGTCAAGCTCGACGGCGAGCGCGTGCCGGCCGAGCCGCTCGACGTGCCCGCCGAGGGCCTGGACGGGCGCGTCCTGCAGGTCGGCAAGCGGCAGTTCGCCAGACTGCGCGTCGGCTGAGGCCGATTTCGGCGCGGCGCCTGCTACTCTTCCGCGCCGCAGCACGAGACGAGCGCGTCTCGCCGCCTACCGGGGGTTGAAGCCCGGGGCGAACGCGCTAAACTCGACTGCCCGCTCGGGAGCCATGCTCCTGGGAGCGCAACAAGGAGGAATCCCCTCCAGCGAGGCGCGCCGGTCTTTGAAAACTCAACAGCATGCGCACCGATGGCTTTCCTGCCATCGAGTGTGTCCAGGTTTTGTTATGCCGGCGCCGCTACCCGCGGCGAACGGTCTAAGGAAATCAGAAGTACAGAAGTGCCAGTAGTACTGAGCAGTAACCCTGTCAAGCGCCCGGTCCGCCTCTGTGTACTGGCGGGCCCTCGAGTTGGCGCGAGACGCTCTTTGTGAAGTTCTTCACGGAGAGTTTGATCCTGGCTCAGGACGAACGCTGGCGGCGTGCTTAACACATGCAAGTGGAGCGACGAACCGGGGCTTGCCCCGGGGCAGAGCCGCGAACGGGTGAGTAACACGTGGGTAACCCACCCCGATGACCGGGACAACCCGAGGAAACTCGGGCTAATACCGGATGTGCTCGTTGTCCATGAGGACGACGAGTAAAGATAGCTTCGGCCTTCGCATCGGGACGGGCCCGCGGCCCATTAGCTTGTTGGTGGGGTAATGGCCTACCAAGGCTTCGATGGGTAGCTGGTCTGAGAGGACGATCAGCCACACTGGGACTGAGACACGGCCCAGACTCCTACGGGAGGCAGCAGTGGGGAATCTTGCGCAATGCGCGAAAGCGTGACGCAGCAACGCCGCGTGGGGGAAGAAGGCCTTCGGGTTGTAAACCCCTTTCAGTTGGGACGAAGCTTCGAGGGTTAATAGCTCTCTGGAGTGACGGTACCTTCAGAAGAAGCCCCGGCTAACTACGTGCCAGCAGCCGCGGTAATACGTAGGGGGCTAGCGTTGTCCGGAATCATTGGGCGTAAAGCGCGTGTAGGCGGTCCGGTAAGTCCGCTGTGAAAGTCGGGGGCTCAACCCTCGGATGCCGGTGGATACTGTCGGGCTTGAGTACGGAAGAGGCGAGTGGAATTCCTGGTGTAGCGGTGAAATGCGCAGATATCAGGAGGAACACCAATTGCGAAGGCAGCTCGCTGGGACGTTACTGACGCTGAGACGCGAAAGCGTGGGGAGCAAACAGGATTAGATACCCTGGTAGTCCACGCTGTAAACGATGGGCACTAGGTGTGGGGGGTGTCGACTCCCTCCGTGCCGAAGCTAACGCATTAAGTGCCCCGCCTGGGGAGTACGGCCGCAAGGCTAAAACTCAAAGGAATTGACGGGGGCCCGCACAAGCAGCGGAGCATGTGGTTTAATTCGACGCAACGCGAAGAACCTTACCTGGGCTTGACATGTGCCTGATCCCCCTGGAAACAGGGGTTCCCTTCGGGGCAGGTTCACAGGTGGTGCATGGCTGTCGTCAGCTCGTGTCGTGAGATGTTGGGTTAAGTCCCGCAACGAGCGCAACCCCCGTCGCATGTTGCCAGCATTTAGTTGGGGACTCATGCGAGACTGCCGGTGACAAACCGGAGGAAGGTGGGGATGACGTCAAGTCATCATGCCCCTTATGTCCAGGGCTACACACGTGCTACATTGGCGCGTACAGAGGGCTGCGATACCGCGAGGTGGAGCGAATCCCTTAAAGCGCGTCTCGGTTCGGATTGCAGGCTGAAACCCGCCTGCATGAAGGCGGAGTTGCTAGTAATCGCGGATCAGCACTGCCGCGGTGAATACGTTCCCGGGCCTTGTACACACCGCCCGTCACACCATGGAAGCAAGCAACACCCGAAGCCGGTGGCCTAACCCGCAAGGGAGGGAGCTGTCGAAGGTGGGGCTCGTGACTGGGGTGAAGTCGTAACAAGGTAGCCGTACCGGAAGGTGCGGCTGGATCACCTCCTTTCTAGGGAAGCTCCAGGACTTGGAGCGCCGGCGAAGGCCAGCTGGGCATACCGTCCAGCTCGAGCTCGACCCGGTACCTAATGTCGACCGGACCTGGGGCTCGCTTCTATCGCGGGTTCATGCTGTTGAGTTTTGAGAGACCGAGCGCCCGAATCCCGGGCGCGCGCCTTCTCTTCGCGGACCTTGAAAACTGCACAATCATGCCAACGAAGCACCGTCCTTTATGCAGGGGCGGTGCGAACGGGTATCACCGAGAAGGATCGCCGTAAGCGATCCTTTTTCTGAAGCACCGTCAAGATAGGAAGGGCACACGGTGGATGCCTTGGCACCTGGAGTCGATGAAGGGCGTGAACGGCTGCGATAAGCCGCGGTGAGGCGCTGAATAGCCTGTGACCCGCGGATTCCCGAATGGGGAAACCCAGCGCCAGCAATACGGCGTTACCCCCCGCTGAATATATAGGCGGGGTGGGGGCAAGCCGGGGAACTGAAACATCTCAGTACCCGGAGGAAAGGAAATCAACCGAGACTCCCCGAGTAGTGGCGAGCGAAAGGGGATCAGCCTAAACCAGGCCGGTGTAAGCGCACACGCGTTGCCGGTCTGGGGTTGTAGGACGTCTGCCCGAGATGTGTGTATCTCGGCAGGAGTTACAAAGCTGGTCGATAGTCGAAGCACGTGGAACCGTGCACCACAGAGGGCAACCGTCCCGTAGACGAAATCGAATCAGTCTCCTGATGATGTTCCTGAGTAGGTCCGCTCCCGTGAAACGCGGACTGAATCTGCGGGGACCACCCTGCAAGGCTAAGTACTCCCAGGTGACCGATAGCGGACTAGTACCGTGAGGGAAAGGTGAAAAGTACCCCGGAAGGGGAGTGAAATAGTACCTGAAACCGCGTGCCTACAAGCGGTCGGAGCAGACTTGTTCTGTGACGGCGTGCTTTTTGCATAACGAGCCGGCGAGTTACTCGTCTGCGGCGAGGTTAAGCGATGAGCGGAGCCGAAGCGAAAGCGAGTCCTAATAGGGCGATTTAGTCGTAGGCGGTAGACGCGAAACTGAGCGAGCTACCCATGGGCAGGTTGAAGCGGGGGTAAGACCCCGTGGAGGACCGAACCGACCTAGGTTGAAAACTGGGCGGATGACCTGTGGGTCGGAGTGAAAGGCTAATCAAGCTCAGAGATATCTCGTTCTCTCCGAAATATATTTAGGTATAGCCTCGGATCAATTCCGTGGCGGCCGTAGAGCACTGTTTGGTCTAGGGGCCCTACCAGGTTACCGAAATCAGGCAAACTCCGAAGACCGTCACGGCTACTCCGGGAGTCAGTTGCGGGGGGATAAACTTCCGCGTCAAAAGGGAAACAGCCCAGACCGACAGCTAAGGTCCCTAAGTGCTAGCTAAGTGGCAAACGATGTCCGAGTGCATAGACAACCAGGAGGTTGGCTTAGAGGCAGCCACCCTTGAAAGAGTGCGTAACAGCTCACTGGTCAAGTGTTCGGGCGCGGATAATGTAACGGGGCTCAAGCTAGCCACCGAAGCTTCGGGTGCGTCGCAAGACGCGCGGTAGGAGAGCGTTCCCATGGCAGTGAAGCGGCGGGGGAACCCAGCCGTGGAGCCATGGGAAGTGAGAATGCCGGCATGAGTAACGAAAGAGGGGTGAGAATCCCCTCCGCCGATTGCCCAAGGATTCCTGAGTAAAGTTCGTCTGCTCAGGGTTAGTCGGGACCTAAGGCGAGGCCGAAAGGCGTAGTCGATGGACAACAGGTTGATATTCCTGTACCACGTCGCACTCATTTGACCGATGGGGGGACGAGGAAGGCTATGGGAACCCAGGCGATGGTCGTCCTGGGTCAAGCATGTAGGGGTGGGCTATGGTAAATCCGAGCCTGCATAACCTGAGGTGCGATGACAGCTGGCTCTAAGCCGGCGAGTCCCGGACGCCATGCCTCCGAGAAAAGCCTCTAGGGAGAGCGCACGTGCCCGTACCAAAACCGACACAGGTGGGCAAGTAGAGAATACTAAGGTGATCGAGATAACCCTCGTTAAGGAACTCGGCAAAATCGCCCCGTAACTTCGGGATAAGGGGCGCCCCAGTAGGGTGAAGCGGCTTGCCCGTGGAGCCCGAGAGGGCCGCAGTGAATAGGTTCAACCGACTGTTTACCAAAAACACAGGTCTCTGCAAAGTCGCAAGACGACGTATAGGGGCTGACGCCTGCCCGGTGCCGGAAGGTTACGTGGAGGTGTTAGGCGCAAGCCGAAGCACTGAAACTAAGCCCCGGTAAACGGCGGCGGTAACTATAACCGTCCTAAGGTAGCGAAATTCCTTGTCGGGTAAGTTCCGACCTGCACGAATGGCGTAACGAGTTGAACGCTGTCTCAACGAGGGGCTCGGTGAAATTGCAGTCTCGGTGAAGATGCCGAGTACCCGTGGCTAGACGGAAAGACCCCGTGAACCTTTACTACAACCTGGTATTGGAGTTCGGTCCATTTCGCTCAGGATAGGTGGGAGGCTGTGAAGCATTGGCTGCGGCTGATGTGGAGCCAACCTTGAGATACCACCCTTGATGTATTGGGCTTCTAACCCCGCGCCGTTATCCGGGCGGGGAACAGTGCCAGGCGGGTAGTTTGACTGGGGCGGTCGCCTCCCAAAATGTAACGGAGGCGCGCAAAGGTTCCCTCAGCACGGTTGGAAATCGTGCGTAGAGTGCAAAAGCAGCAAGGGAGCTTGACTGTGAGACCGACAGGTCGAGCAGGTGCGAAAGCAGGCTTTAGTGATCCGGCAGTAGCAAGTGGAAGTGCTGTCGCTCAACGGATAAAAGGTACTCCGGGGATAACAGGCTTATCGAGTCCAAGAGTCCACATCGACGACTCGGTTTGGCACCTCGATGTCGGCTCGTCGCATCCTGGGGCTGTAGTAGGTCCCAAGGGTTGGGCTGTTCGCCCATTAAAGCGGTACGCGAGCTGGGTTCAGAACGTCGTGAGACAGTTCGGTCCCTATCTGCCATGGGCGTTGGAGAGTTGAGAGGATTCGTCCCTAGTACGAGAGGACCGGGATGAACGCACCTCTGGTGTATCTGTTGTCCTGCCAAGGGCATCGCAGGTTAGCTACGTGCGGATCGGATAACCGCTGAAGGCATCTAAGCGGGAAGCCGGCCTCAAGATGAGCTCTCCCATCCCCTTGAGGGAGTAAGACCCCTGGTAGACCACCAGGTTGATAGGCCGGAGCTGGAAGGCTGGCAACAGCCGTAGGCGACCGGTACTAATGGGTCGAGGGCTTGACGGATATTTTTTAGTGGTACCCGTTCGTTGGCGGGTTGTGCAGTTTTGAAGGTCCGCGCGCGATTGCGCGGGCCGGCGTGGCGCCATTGCCGCGACCGGCCACCGGGCTTGACAAGTTTCCGGTGGCTATTGCGTGGGGGAAACACCTCTTCCCATTCCGAACAGAGCAGTTAAGCCCCACAGCGCCGATGGTACTTGGCCCGCAAGGGCCTGGGAGAGTAGGTCGCCGCCGGTCCTTCCTTCATAGAGGAGCCGCCCGTCGAGGCGGCTCTTCGTCGTTCTACGCGGCGCAATCTGCCGTAGCATGGCGAGCATGGAGCGAGTCACCGGAATCGGCGGGGTGTTTCAGCGCGCCGGACAGGCCGCGAGCCTTCGCGCGTGGTACGCCGAGCATCTCGGCATCGACATCTCCGAGTGGGGCACCAAGACGTACGAGTGGGCGGCGCCCGGCTCCACGACCTGGGCCCTCTTCGATCACGAGACCGAGTACTTCGGCCGGCCGGAGCAGGCGTTCATGGTGAACTTCCGCGTCGCCGATCTCGACGCCATGCTCGCCCAGTTGCGCTCGGGCGGGGTCGAGGTGATCGATGCGCTCGAGGAGTCGGAGTATGGGCGCTTCGGATGGGCGGTCGATCCTGAAGGCACCCGGTTCGAGCTCTGGGAGCCCCCGGCGGGCGGCTGACGCCCGCGGCCGCAGGAACGTCGCCCAATCGGCCCGGCGGCGCAGTGGTCCTAGTCGCGGTCCGCGAGTTGTTGCGAAACGGGTCCGAGGTCACCGGCGTGATGACGGGAATGCCGGACTCTCGCGTCGCATTGGCCCAGGTCGTCGGCTTGGTCCGGGTGTATCCCGCGCCCCGCGTCGCCGCCGCCGTCCTGGCGGGAGTGTCGCGGCGCCTCGCGCGGACGTGTGGCACTCGGTCGTTGTCTCGGACCGGTGTGTAGGGCGCTTGCGCGGCCTCGGCACCGCGTCGTCGGCTCGGGCCGGTGTCCCCGGGCTTGGATCGTGTGGCCCCATGGCGCTCGGGCCGCCGTGGTGGCGGCCCGAGGGCGATGGAGCTTCGGCGGCGCCTGGTCGGGGCGCCGCGCCGCGGCCCGGCCGGGGCGATCAGTCCTCCCAGAGCTGATCGGCCGGCGGGCGCGGGGGTCAGGTCTGCCGGGCCGGGCGATGGACCGGCGTGGTGCAGACCTGGGGCCGCGGCATGACCATCCCTGGACGGTGCCGGCGGCGATGATGACCGACTACGTGTCGGCGGTGCGGGTGCTCGGGCGTGGGGGCGGGCGTCTCCGGCTTGGGACGCGAGGACGCGCTTGCCTCGCCCAGCGTGACGAACTCCAGGGCCGAATCCATGGCCCCGCGCACCAGCTCGCGAAGCGAGCGCTTGTTCTGGCGACTGTCGGTCATCGGAGGGAACATGTGTTCGTGAATCTACGGATCCCGTCGGACGGAAATCTTCGGAACGAGCGGGATCCAGAGGGCGCCGATCACGGATCCCACGGCGGAGCGCGAAATCGCGAGGATGCGGCTGCAATCGATCTTGCAGCGGCCGGCAAAGAGGCTCCGGCGGGGGCGCGGGGATGGCCCCGGGCGAGGCGCCGGAGATCGCGTGAGGGGGCGCGGGATGGCGCCGGGCGGGGCGCCGGAGATCGCGTGAGGGGGCCGCGGGACGGCGCGGGTGGGGCGCGGCGCTCGTGCCGGGAACGGCCGGGGCGCCGGGAATCGGCGCTCCCGGGAATGAATCGGCCTCCCGCGGCGTCTAAGCCGGTGACAGCACCGATTTCAGGAGCCCCGCGTGATCAAGCAGACCCTCATCCTTCCCGTGCTGGCCGTGGCCGCCATCGCCGCCGCGGGGTGTGGCAGTGGCAGCAGCGGCGGCGCGTCGTCGAGCTACGGCGGCAGCGCGCCCGCGAAGACCGCCGCCCCCGCGAAGACCGCGGACTCCGGTGGCGCTCAGGCGCCGGCCGACAGCGCCGCGGGCGCCACGAAGGTCAACATCGCCAACTTCGCGTTCGCTCCCAACGCCATCAAGGCCAAGGTCGGCGACACGATCACGTTCACGAACCAGGACTCGACCGCCCACACCGCGACCGCGACCGACGGGGCGACGTTCGACTCCGGCTCGCTCGACCAGGGCAAGTCCTTCTCCTACACGGCCAAGAAGGCCGGCACGATCAAGTTCGTGTGCAGCTTCCACCCGAACATGACCGGGACGATCACCGTCAGCTAGAGCGCGCTCAGCGCGTCCCCAGCGCCGACCAGATCTCGACCTTGGTGCGGACCTTCTCGACCACCGCGTCCGTGAACTCGGACGTGGTGGCGCTCCCGCCGAGGTCGAAGGTCCGCGTGCCCGTCGCGGCGGTCTCGAGCACCGACTCGTAGACCGCCCGCGAGGCGCGCTCGGCGCCCGCGTACCCGCGCACCGCCGCGTAGGACAGCACGGCGCCGCAGGCCAGCAGCATCGCCATCGGGTTCGCCATGTCCTTGCCCATCAGCGACGGCGCCGTCCCGTGCGGCGCCTCCGCCATCGCCACCTCGACGCCGTAGTCGGCGTCGAAGGACAGCAGGATCGACTCGGCGCCCGCGATCGAGCCGAACATCGGCAGGACGAGATCCGACAGGCAGTCGCCGTCGCGATTCAGCGCGGGTATCACCAGCGGCGTCTCCGCCACGCCGGTCATCAGCCCCGCGTACGTCGCGTCGATCAGTACCGGCTCGTACACGACCGCCGGATGCCGCGCCGCGGCCGCGTCCATCTCCTCCTTGAGCATGCCCTCGTAGACCGGTGAGACCGTCCACTTCGGCCCGCCGTAGACCTTCGCCTCCATCCGCTCAGCCGTCCGGAACGCGTACTCGGCGACCGCGCGGCACGTGGAGCGCGTGACCTTCTCGGTCCGGTACGCGATCTCGTCGTCGGCGCCCTCGCCGCCCTCGCGCCACTGCTTGGCGCCGTAGGCGTCGTCGACGGCCATGCGGACGACCGAGATCGGGTGATAGACGCCGGAGACCGGCCCGACCACGCCCGGGATGCGCCGGCCGGTGCGGACGATCACCTTGCCGTCGACCTCCTCGCGGAGGATCCGGTTCGGGGAGCCGACGTCGTCCTTGCCCTCCGGCGTGATCGTCGCTGCCTTCAGCCCGAAGCCGGCCTCGCGCATCGCGCGCGCCGCCTCGTGGACGATCTCGTTGCCGGTCTCGCGGCGCTTCGCCAGCGACAGGTCGAACGACTCGAGCTCGAGCTCGATCCCGAGCAACGAGGGGTCGAGCACGCGAATCGACTGCTCGAGCAGCTCCTGTCCGGTCTCGTCGCCCTCGAGGAGGATGATCTTCAGTGCCATTTGCCCGCCAGACTAGCGGCGGCGGGAGGACGCCTACCCGGTCCCGTTGAGCCCGAGCGTCTCCGCCTCGGGCTGCAGCGCCGACACCACGAAGGCGACGTGCTCGTCGAAGTCGACCCCGAGCTGCTCGGCGCCGATCAGCATCGCGTCGCGATCGACCGCGGCCGCGAACGCGAGCGTCTTCATCTTCTTCTTGACCGACTTGGGCGTGAGCCCCTCGATCCCCTGCGGGCGCACGTAGGCGCACGCCATCACGAAGCCCGACAGCTCGTCGACCGCGAACAGCGTCTTCTCCATCGGCGAATCGCGCGAGACCTCGAGGTAGTCCGCGTGGGAGGCGACCGCGCGGACCATGTCGGCGGGGAACCCGAGCCGCTCGAGCTCGGCGAGCGCGTAGCGCGGATGGCCCGTGTGAAGGTCCGGATAGCGCTCGTAGTCGAGGTCGTGCAGCATTCCGACGAGGCCCCAGCGCTCCTCATCCTCGCCGAACTTCCGCGCATACGCGCGCATGCACGCCTCGACGGCAAGGACGTGGCGGCGCAGGCTCTCGGAGGGAGTCCACTCGCAGAAGAGCTGCCAGGCCTCGTCACGCGTCATGGGCAACGTCATCGATTCGTTAGCCTAGCCGCCGCCCTTATGGAGAAGTTCGTGATCGAAGGCGGCGTGCCACTTTCCGGCACGGTGGAACCCGCCGGCAACAAGAACGCCGCCCTCCCGCTGCTCGCGTGCGCCCTGCTCACGCCTGAGCCGGTGGTGCTCCACAACGTGCCGCGGATCCGCGACACGGAAGCGTTGATGGAGCTGCTGGCGGATCTCGGCGTGAACGTCACGCGCCGCGGTCCGAACACCGTCGAGCTGCGCGCCGACGACGTGCACAAGACCGACGTCGACGCCGGGCTGGCCGAGCGCATCCGCGCCTCGTTCCTCGTCGCCGGCCCGCTCCTGGCGCGCTTCGGCTCCGCGCTCGTCCCACCGCCGGGCGGGGACGTCATCGGCCGGCGCCGGCTGGATCCGCACCTCGACGCGTTCCGCGCGCTCGGCGCCACCGTCGAGCACGCCCGCGACATCGACCTCAAGGCGCCCGAGGGCGGCCTGCAGCCGTGCGACTTCTTCATGGACGAGCCGTCCGTGATGGGCACGGAGAACGCCCTGATGGCGGCCGCCGCGACCGCCGGCACGACCGTGATCCGCAACGCGGCGTCCGAGCCGCACGTGCAGGACCTCGCCCGCATGCTCAACAAGATGGGCGCCGCGATCGAGGGCATCGGCTCCAACGTGATGCACGTGCACGGCGTCACCCAGCTGGGCGGCTGCGAGCACACCGTCTCGCCCGACCACATCGAGATCGCCTCGTTCATGGCGCTCGCGGGCGTGACCGGCGGCGATCTGCGGATCAAGAACTGCGTCGCCGACGACCTGCGGATGATCCGGCTCGTGTTCGCCCGGCTCGGGCTGCACACGAACCTCGACGGCGACGACGTGCTCGTCCCCGGCGGCCAGCACCTGAAGGTCGCGCGCGACGCCGGCGACTACCAGTCCAAGGTCGAGGACGGCCCGTGGCCGGCCTTCCCGGCGGACCTGACGTCGATCGCGGTGGCGCTCGCGACGCAGTCGGAGGGCTCGGTCCTGATCTTCGAGAAGATGTTCGAGAACCGGCTGTTCTTCGTCGACAAGCTGATCTCGATGGGCGCCGAGATCACGATCTGCGACCCGCACCGGGCGATCGTCATCGGCCCGCGGCAGCTGCGCGGCGCGCGCGTGTCCTCGCCCGACATCCGCGCCGGCATGGCGATGCTGATCGCCGCGGTGTGCGCGCGCGGGACGAGCGAGATCCACAACGTGCGCGACATCGACCGCGGCTACGAGCGGATCGACGAGCGCCTGCTGGAGCTGGGCGCGCGCATCGAGCGCGTCGCGGCGGCGTGATCCACCCGACCCCCAGCGGTACGCGCGACGTCCTGCCGGACGAGCTGCGCGAGGTGCGCGCCATCACCGAGGCGATCCGCGCCGTCTTCGACGAGCGCGGCTACGGCGAGGTCGCGACGCCCGCGCTGGAGTACGAGGAGGTCCTCACGCGCGGCGACCCGGCCGCGGCGGACCCGGCGTACCGGCTGTTCGACGAGCACGGCAACGTGCTCGTGCTGCGCTCGGACATGACGATCCCGATCGCGCGCGTGGTCGGGACGCGCTACCCGGCGGCCGCGACGCCGCTGCGCTTCTGCTACGTCCAGCACGCCTACCGGGCCGTGCGCCAGCACCGCGGCCAGCCGCGCGAGATCCTGCAGGCCGGGATCGAGCTGGTCGGCGCGCCCGGGCCGGAGGGCACCGCCGAGGCGATCGTCGTGCTGTGCGCGGCGCTCGACGCGGCCGGGCTGACCCGCTACCGCGTCGGCGTGGGCGACGCGTCGCTGTTCGCGCGGGCGCTGGAGCGCGCCGGCGTCGCCGATCCGACGCCGATGCTGCAGGCGCTCGACGCGCGCGACTTCGTGACGCTGCAGCGCGAGCTGCCGCCCGAGCTCACCCGGCTGGCCCGCACGCGCGGCGGCGCCGAGGTGCTCGAGGACGTCCCCGAGGCCGAGACGCTGCGCGGCCTGCACGCGCTCCTGCCCGACGATGTCGCGGCGCGCGTAATTTACGATCTCGGACTATTGCGGACGCTTGGGTACTACACCGGCGCCGTGTTCGAGGTCTACGACGCCGCCTTCGGCGCGCCGATCGGCGGCGGCGGCCGCTACGACGACCTGCTGGGCCGCTTCGGCCGCGCGCTGCCCGCGTGCGGCTGGGCGCTCGACGTCGAGCGCGTCCACGCGGCGAGGCTGGGGGAGGGATCGTGAACGGGCTCCGGCTCGCCGTCCCGCGCGGGGCGCTGATGCGCGACACGCTCGACCTGCTGGACGGGCTCGGGCTCGACACGGCCGAGGTGCGCTCGAACGACCGCAAGCTGCTGTTCGAGGAGCCGGGCATCGTCACGATGCGACCGTCGGACGTCCCGACCTACGTCGAGGCGGGCGCCGCGGACCTGGGGATCACCGGCAAGGACGTGCTCGCCGAGCAGGACGAGCGCGAGGTCGTCGAGCTGCTCGACCTCGGCTTCGGCGGCTGCCGGATGGTGTTCGCGACGGTCGCGGGCGAGGATCCGGCCGCCGAGGCGCTGCGGCGGCTCGGGCTGATGCGGATCGCCACGAAGTACCCGCGGATCGCGGCCACCTACTTCGAGGCGACCGGCCGCCAGGCGGAGATCGTCGAGGTCAAGGGCTCGGTCGAGCTCGCGCCGCTGACGGGCCTCGTCCACGGCATCGTCGATCTGACGGCGACGGGGACGACGCTGCGCGAGAACGGGCTCGTGATCCGCGAGGAGATCAGCGCCTCGACCGCGCGGCTGATCGCCAACCCGGTCTCCTACCGCGTCAAGGCGCGCGAGATCGACGCGGTCGTGGAGCGCCTGCGTGGCTGAGCGCTGGACGTGCACGGCCGGCGACGCGGCGGCCGTGGCGGCGCGCGTGCGCGGGCTGGTGCCGGCCGGCGAGTCGGTCGCGGCGCCGGTCGCGGAGATCGTGGCGGCCGTTCGCGAGCGCGGCGACGCCGCGCTGGAGGAGTACGAGGCGCGCCACGGGAGCGGTCTCGGCCCGCCGCTGAAAGTCTCCGACGCGGCGCTCGAGATCGCGCTCGACGGGCTCGATCCCGCCGTCCGGGCGGGGCTGGAGGTCGCGATCGCGAACGTGCGTGCGGTCGCGGAGGCCGGGCTGGACACCGAGTCCGGCGTGCTCCTGCCGCAGGGCCAGACCGTGACGCTGCGCGACGTCCCCGTCCGCCGCGCCGCCGTCTACGCGCCCTCGGGCCGCAATCCGTACCCGTCCTCGGTCGTGATGGGCGCGATCACCGCGCGCGCGGCCGGCGTGGACGAGGTCTACGTGGCGACCGCGCCGCATCCCACGATCCTCGCCGCGGCCGCCCTCTGCGGCGTCGACGCCGTCTTCCGCATCACGGGTGCCCAGGCGGTCGCCGCGCTCGCCTACGGGACCGAGAGCGTGCCCAGAGTGGACGTGATCGTCGGCCCTGGGAGCCTGTGGGTGCAGGAGGCCAAGCGCCAGGTGTCCCACGAGGTCGGGATCGACGGGTTCAACGGGCCCAGCGACCTGACGGTGATCGCGAGCGCCGGCGCCGACACGGAGGCGCTGACGCTCGACCTCCAGGCCCAGGCCGAGCACGGCGAGGGCTCGCTCACCGTCGCCGTCAGCGATTCACCCGCGATCCTCGACGCGCTCGAGGCGACCGTGGAGATCCTCGCGGACGACCTCCAGGCCGCGCTCGCCTTCGCGGAAGCGCTGGCGCCCGAGCACCTGCAGCTCGCGGGCGGGCGGGCCGAGGCGCTCGCCCCGCATGTCCGCACGGCCGGCTGCCTGTTCGTCGGCAATGCGTCCGGGACCGCGTTCGGCGACTACGTCGCGGGTTCGAACCACACGCTGCCCACCGAGGGCGCCGCGCGCTTCGCCTCCGGCCTGAACGTGCGCCACTTCCGCCGGCGCATGGCCGAGGTCCGCATCGGCGACGCCGCGCCGGCGCTCGCGCGCGCCGGAGTGCCGATCGCCGAGGCCGAGGGGTTCGCGCTGCACGCCGCCTCGATGGCGCTGCGCGGTCGCTCAAGGCTGACGCCTTGAGCGACCTGCTCGCCCTCGTAGACGCGGCTGGCGCCGCGCCTACGTCAGAATCCCAGACCGTGACGCGCACCGCCCAGATCCACCGCAAGACCGGCGAGACCGACGTCTCGCTCACGCTCGGCCTCGACGGCACGGGCGCCGGCACCCGCGTGACGGGCGTCGGCTTCCTCGACCACATGCTCGACCTGCTGGCCCGGCACGGGCGCTTCGACCTCGAGGTCGAGGTCGCCGGCGACCTGCAGACCGGCTCGCACCACACGGTCGAGGACACCGGGATCGTGCTCGGCCAGGCGCTCGACCAGGCGCTCGGCGACCGCCGCGGGATCCACCGCTACGGCCATGCGGTCGTCCCGATGGACGAGGCGCGGGCCGCCGCGACGCTCGACATCTCGGGCCGCCCGTACGCGCTGATCGAGGGCTTCGACCGGCTTCCGCCGGGTGAGATCGCCGGATTCGAGCACGAGGCGGCGGAGGAGTTCTTCCGCGCCGTGGCGAGCGCCGCGCGGCTGACGCTGCACATCCAGCTGCAGGCCGGGACGAACGCGCACCACATGATCGAGGCGTGCTTCAAGGCGCTCGCGCGCGCCCTGCGCGCCGCCGTCGCGATCGATCCGACCGAGACCGGCGTGCCCTCGACCAAGGGGACGCTGACGTGATCGCGATCGCCGACTACGGCATGGGCAACCGCCGCAGCGTCGAGACCGCGCTCGCGCACGTCGGCGCGCAGTCGTTCATCACGGCCGACCACGACGCGATCCGCGCCGCCGACGCCGTGATCCTGCCCGGCGTCGGCGCGTTCCCGGAGGCGATGCGCAACCTCGAGCGGACCGGCCTGGACGCCGTCCTGCGCGAGCTCACGCAGCCGCTGCTCGGCATCTGCCTCGGCATGCAGCTGCTGTTCGAGTCCAGCACCGAGCACGAGGGCGCCGAAGGCCTCGGCATCCTGCCCGGCACGGTCACCAAGCTCGACAGCCCGCGCCTTCCGCACATCGGCTGGAACCTCGTGACCTTCCAGCGCGACTCCGTGCTCGGCGAGGGGACGCGGGAAGCCGCCTTCTACCACGTGCACAGCTTCGCCTGCCGCCCTTCGGACCCCGCCGACGTGGTCGGGACGAGCGAGTACGGCGAGCGCTTCGTCTCCGTCGTCGAGCGCGGCAACGTGATGGCCACCCAGTTCCATCCCGAGAAGTCCTCGCGCGACGGGCTGCGCCTGCTGCGCAACTTCGCCCAGCTCGCCACGGCGGCGGTCGCGTGATCCTCTACCCGGCGATCGACATCATGGACGGCAAGGCGGTGCGGCTCGTCGAGGGCCGCTTCGAGGACGCCACGACCTACCACGACGACCCGCTCGAGGCCGCGCAGTCGTGGGTCGACGCGGGCGCGCGCTTCCTGCACGTCGTCGACCTCGACGGCGCCCGCTCGGGGGAGCCGAAGTCGCTCGACCACCTGCGCCGGATCGTCCAGGGCACCGGCGTCCCGGTCCAGTACGGCGGCGGCCTGCGCAGCGTGGGAGCCGTGCGCGAGGCGCTGCGGGCCGGCGCCGAGCGCGCGATCGTCGGCACCGCCGCGTTCTCCGACGTCGACTTCCTCGACGACATCGTCGCCGCGTTCGGCCCGCGGATCGTCGTCTCCGTCGACGTCCGCGACGGCATGATCGCGACGTCCGGCTGGACGCAGACGACGCAGATGCCGGCCGAGGGCGCGATCCACCGCCTGACCGCGCGCGGCGTGCGCTCGTTCGTCTACACCGACGTCTCGCGCGACGGCAAGCTCAACGGGCCCGACCTCGACGGCGTCCGGCGCGTCGCCGACGCCGTGCGCGGCCGCTTCCTCTACTCCGGCGGGATCGGCACGCTCGAGGACCTGCGCGCGCTGGCGAAGCTGCGCCAGGTCAACCTCGCGGGCGTGATCGCCGGCAAGGCGCTGTACGAGAAGCGCTTCACCGTGGCCGAGGGCCAGGCCGCGCTCGACGGCAAGAGCTGAGTGCACTACAAGCGCGTGATCCCCTGCATGGACGTCGACGCGGGGCGCGTGGTCAAGGGCACGCGCTTCATCGACATCCGCGACGCCGGCGACCCGGTCGAGCTGGCCGCGCATTACGACGCCCAGGGCGCCGACGAGCTCGTGTTCCTCGACATCACGGCGACGTCCGACAAGCGCGCGACCGTGGTGGAGCTCGCGCGCCGGGCGGCCGACGACGTGTTCGTCCCGTTCACGATCGGCGGCGGGGTCCGCGAGGTCGCCGACGCGCACGCCGTGCTCGACGCCGGCGCCGACAAGGTGTCGATCAACAGCGCCGCCCTGGCCCGGCCTGAGCTGATCTCCGAGCTCGCGCAGGTGTTCGGCGCGCAGTGCGTCGTCCTGGCGATCGACGCCAAGCGGCGCCCCGACGGCTCCTACGAGGCGTTCGTGGCCGGCGGCCGGACGCCGACGGGCCGCGACGCGGTCGCGTGGGCCAAGGAGGGCGCCGAGCGCGGCGCGGGGGAGATCCTGCTCACGAGCATGGACCGCGACGGCGTCCAGACCGGCTACGAGCTGACGCTCACCAAACGCATCAGCGACGCCGTCGACGTGCCCGTGATCGCGTCCGGCGGCGCCGGCGAGCCCCAGCACCTGATCGAGGGCATCCAGGCCGGCGCCGACGCCGTGCTGTGCGCCTCGATCTTCCACTACGGCACCTACACGATCCCCGAGGTCAAGGCCGCGCTGGCCGCCGCGGGCATCGCGACGCGGCCTACTTCGGCCTGAGCGCGTACAGCGACGAGTAGCCGGTCAGGAAGATCGTGCGCCCGTCGGAGATGACGGGGTTGAACGAGCCGCGGTCCATGTGGAAGACCTTGCGGCCGGTGCGCGCGCCGAGGCCGGTCGTGTCCTTGTGGCCGAAGTTCGAGTAGTAGACGACGTCGCCGACCACGGTCGCGCCGCCGGAGATCTTGCCGCCTTCCTTGTGCGTCCAGATCACCTTGCCCGAGCGGGCGTCGAGCGCGTAGAACTTGCCGTCGTAGGAGCCGAAGTAGACGGCCGGCTTGAAGCCCGGCACCTGCGCGACGGCGGGAGAGGAGTAGACGTAGTTGCCGGTCGCCTTCGCCCACGCGAGCTTGCCGTTGGAGGACGCGAACGAGTACATGCGCCCGTCGGTGTTGCCGATGTAGACGCGCCCGTAGGCGACCGCGGGCGTCGAGTAGAACTGGCCCGAGCGGAAGCCGAACGCGCCCGACTTGGTGCCGGTGTCCCACACCTGGCCGCCGTCGGCCTGGCGGATCGCGTAGACGCGGCCGCTGTAGTCGCCGAAGTAGAGCTTGCCGTCGGCCAGCGCCAGCGCGGCCTTGACCGCGCCGTGCGCCTTGAACGTCCAGCGCACGCCGCCGTCGCCGGCCCGCAGCGCGTACACCGTGCCGTTCTCGGACCCGAAGTACACGCGGTCGTTGTCGAACACCGGCGAGGACTCGCTGCGCGACGGCAGCAGCCGGCGCCAGAGGATCTTGCCCGTCTTGGCGTCCAGCGCGTACAGCGCGCCGGGAAGCTTCTTGCCGCGCGAGAGCAGCGGCACGAAGATGCGCCCGTTGCCGTAGGCGGGCGACGCGGCGGCGAGCACGCCGAGCTTGCGCTTCCACTTGACCTTGCCGGTCCGCTTGTCGATCGCGTAGACGGCGCCGTTGTTCTTGAGCAGGAACAGCTTGCCCTCGGCCATCACCGGCGGGAACTCGAGCAGCGTGCTCCCGCCCAGCGTCCAGACGCGCCAGAACGGCGGCTTGAGCAGCTTCGACGCGGGCAGGAAGTGGCGGCGGTCCTGCGAGTAGCCGTAGTGCGCCCAGACGAAGTCCTGCAGCGGATCCTTGGCCTTCGAGCCCGGCGTGGGCTCGGGCGTGTCGGGCACCGGCGTCTCGGTCGGTTCCTGCGTGAACTCGACGTTGGGATGCGAGACGTCGCCAGGGCGTTGGGTGAGGGCGTACACGGCGCCCGCGCCGACGAGTACGACGAGCACCACGGCCGCGCCCAGGAGGAGCTTGCGGCGGGTCATGGATGTCCGAGGGTAGACGCCACAATGAGCGCGTGGACCTGCTCGAGCGTCTGAACGCCGCCCCCGGGGCCGAGATCGTGCTGTCCGCGGTGGGACGCGAGCCGCACGTGTTCGTCGTCGGCGGCGCCGTCCGCGACGTCCTGCTGGACGGCTCGCCGCACGAGCTGGACCTGGTCGTCGAGGGCGACGCCGTGGAGGTCGCCCGCCGCGCCGCGCGGCGCCTCGGCGGCAAGCTGACCGTGCACGAGCGCTTCGGCACCGCGACGGTGGCCGCGGACGGGTTCGCGTTCGACCTCGCCGGCGCGCGGCGGGAGACCTACGCGCACCCGGGCGCGCTGCCGGACGTCGTGCTCGGCGCCACGCTCCATGAAGACCTCGCCCGCCGCGACTTCACGGTCAACGCGATGGCCGTGCGGCTCACCGACGGCGAGCTGACCGCGTGGCCCGGCGCCCGCGAGGACCTCGCCGCCGGCGTCCTGCGCGTCCTGCACGACCGGTCGTTCGCCGACGACCCGACGCGGATCCTGCGGCTGGCGCGCTACTCCGCGCGGCTCGGGTTCGAGCCGGACCCGCACACCGACGCGCTGATCGACGCGGACCTGTTCGCGACCGTCAGCGGAGACCGGCTGGGGCGCGAGCTGCGGCTGCTGCTCGAGGAGCCGCATCCCGCCGCGCAGCTCGCGCGCCACGGCATCGGCCGCGCGCTGCTCGGCGAGGCGTTCCGCGCGGTTGACATCGAGGCGAGCCCGCTGGCCAAGCTCGCCGCCTGCTGCACGGAGATCCCGGACCTGGCACAGCGGCTCGACGCGCTCGGCTTCCCGGCGCGCGAGCGCAAGATCGTCGTGGCGGCGGCGCGGACCTATGACATCGAGGACGCCGGCGACGCCGATCTGTGGCGCACGTTCCACCGCCTCCCGCCCGAGGCCGCCGAGGTCGCGGGCGCGCGCCGCTGGCTCGACGACGTCCGCCACCGCCGCCTGGAGATCAGCGGCGAGGACCTCGTCGCCGAGGGTCTGACCGGGACCGCGGTGGGCGAGGGGCTCGAGCGCGCGACGGTCGCGATGCTCGACGGGGACGCGCCCGATCGATCGTCGCAACTCAAGATCGCACTTACGGATTTGAAACTTTAGGCCTTCGCATGTATAAGCCCGGGTTCATCGATTGCTCGGGGGGAGACACCGAATGCGCCTCAGGCTGGGTCTGGTCTGTGCCGTGCTGGCACTTGTCGTGCCGTCCGTGGCGAAAGCCGCGGAGCCGCCCCACACGGTCACGTGGGACAAGTACTCGCTGAAGGTCGACGACCAGCGCGTCTACATCTGGTCGGGCGAGTTCCACCCGTTCCGGCTGCCGAACCCGGACCTGTGGCGCGACATCCTCCAGAAGATGAAGGCGAACGGCTACAACGGCGTCTCGATCTACGTCGACTGGGCCTACCACTCGCCGAAGCCGGGCGTCTACGACTGGTCCGGCGTGCGCGACATGGACAAGTTCCTCGACATCGCGAACGAGGTCGGGATCTACGTGATCACGCGGCCGGGCCCGTACATCAACGCCGAGGTCGACGCCGGCGGCTTCCCCGGCTGGCTCACGACCAAGCCCGGCACGGCGCGCACGAACAACGCGACGTACATGGGCTACACGGACGAGTACATGTCGCAGATCGACCCGATCATCGCGCGCCATCAGCTCACGAACGGCACCGGCACCGTGATCCTCGACCAGATCGAGAACGAGTACGCGTCCAACGTGAACTCGCAGACGGGCATCCAGTACATGAAGCACCTGTACGACAAGGCCCGCGCCGACGGCATCACGGTGCCGATCATCCACAACGACAAGGGCCGCAACGGCTACTGGGTGCCGGGCAAGTTCACCGGCGCCGACGGCCTCCCGGGCCCGAACCTGTACGGCTTCGACGGCTATCCCGGCGGCACGTGCTCGACCAGCGGCAGCCCCGGCACGCCGGCGTCCCCGCCGGACTGGGGCTACTTCGGCAGCGGCGGCGCGACGGGCGGCTCGACCGCCTCGCCCGACACGCCGGGCATGATGCCCGAGTTCGGCGGCGGCTGGTTCGACCCGTGGGGCGACCAGCTGTTCGGCGGCGCCGGCTACCCGTGCCTGGCCAAGCGCCAGAGCTCCGGCTACGAGCGCGACTACTACCTGACCGCGCTCGCCAACGGCATCAAGATCCAGAACATCTACATGACCTTCGGCGGCACCAACTGGGGCTGGCTGCCGGCGCCGGTCGTCTACACGTCCTACGACTACGGCGCGGCGTGGGATGAAGCCCGCCAGGCCCGCGTCGACAAGGTCGCGCCGATGAAGGCGATGGGCTACATGGTCCAGAGCGTCGCGCCGCTGGCGGCGCTGGACAAGGTCGGCACCGTCACCGCGTCCAACAGCGCGGTCAAGGTCTACCACCTGTCCAACCCGGACACGGGCACCCACGTCTACCTGCCGCGCCACAACGCGCAGAGCACGTCGGACCTGAAGTTCACGTTCCCGATCAGCACCGCCGACGGCGACTACACGATCCCGCAGTCGGGCTCGATCGAGCTCAACGGCGAGGACATGAAGGCGCTGATCGCCAACTACTCGTTCGACTCCCAGCACCTCGTCTATTCGACCGCCGACGTGATGACGCACGCGGCGCAGGCGGGCCAGGACGTCCTCGTCGTCCAGGGCCGCAAGGGCCAGACGGGGGAGACCGTCCTACGCTACGCGGCCGAGCCGCCCGTCACGGTGCTCTCCGGCAGCGGCATCACCTCGACGTGGGACGCCGCCAAGGGCGACCTGCGGATCGACTACCCGCTGGACGGCTTCGCGCAGGTCAAGATCGGCGGCGCGCACCCGCTGCTGCTGATGATCGCCGACGACGACGCCGTGGCCACGCTGTGGCGCGAGGACACGTCGGCCGGCCCGGTGATCGTGCGCGGGCCGGAGCTCGTGCGCACCGCCAAGGTGACGGGCGACACGCTCGCACTGACCGGCGACACGAAGGACCCGGCGAGCCTCGAGACGTGGGGCGCGCCCGCCAACGTGACGTGGAACGGCACCCCGGTCGCGGCCGGCGCGCAGCTGGCCGGCGCGCCGACGTTCCCGCTGCCCGACATCACCGGCTGGCGCTACCGCGCCGAGTCGCCCGAGTCGCTGACGAGCTTCGACGACTCGAAGTGGGCCAACGCCGACAAGACGACGTCCAACAGCCACACCGCCGTCCCGAGCGGGCAGAAGGTCCTGTTCGCCGACGACTACGGCTTCCACAACGGCCCGGTCTGGTACCGCGGCACCTACACCGGCGCGGCCTCCGCCACGCAGGTCAAGCTCGCGTTCCAGACGGGCACCGTCGGCCTGCTGCAGGCCTGGCTGGACGGCACCTACCTGGGCGCCAGCCAGACGCCGGTGCCGACCTCCGGCCAGGCCACGACGGCGTCGTGGACGCAGACCGCGACGTTCAACATCCCCGCCGGGATGCAGACGGGCGGCGACCACAAGCTCGCCGTGATGGTCAACCTGATGGGCCATGAGGAGGACGGCGGCGCCGGCGACTCGTTCAAGAACGCGCGCGGCCTGACGGCGGCGACGTTCACCGGCTCGACCGCGCCGATCGCGTGGAAGATCCAGGGCAACCAGGGCGGCGAGGACATCACCGACACCGTCCGCGGCTTCGTCAACGAGAGCGGCCTCTACGGCGAGCGCGCCGGCTGGCACCTCGCGAACTACCCGGACGGCAACTGGGCGGCCGTGTCGCTGCCCTACAGCGACCCGAACCCGGGCACGGCGTGGTACCGGACGACGTTCGACCTGAACGTCCCGGACGGCGTCGACGCGTCGCTCGGACTGAACATCACCGACACGGCGACCAAGGCCTACCGCGCCCTGATCTTCGTCAACGGCTGGAACATGGGCCAGTACATCAACAACGTCGGCCCGCAGCACACGTTCGTGCTGCCCAACGGCATCCTGCGCCCGCACGGGCACAACACGCTCGCGATCGCGGTCACGACCAGCAACGCGGGCGGCGGTCCGACCGGCGGCGGCCTGGGCACGGTCAAGCTCGTCAACCTCGGCACCGCGGCGAGCAGCCTCGTCGCCGCCGACGTCGACTCGCCGGCCTACCAGCGGCCGATCCTGCACCCGGCCGTGCTCGACGGGACCGCGATCGACGGGCCGGTGGCGAGCATCGACATGCCGGCCGACGCGAGCGGCACGTCGTTCCAGGCGCTGATCGACTGGCACGACGGGACCGTCACGGAGGGCAGCGTCTCGGGCACGAACGTGCTCGGCACGCACACCTACGCCGCGGCCGGCCGCCACAACGTGACGGTCACGCTGTCGGACCGCTACGGCGGCGCCGTGCTCGACTCGGCGACGTCGGACACCGGCGGGGTCGGCGGGACGGTGCCGGCGACGCTGTCGCTGACGCTCGGCGCGCCCGCGAGCTTCGGGTCGTTCACGCCGGGGGTGGATCGCACCTACGGCGCCTCGACCACGGCGAACGTGATCTCGACGGCGGGTGACGCGACGCTGAGCGTGTCCGATCCCGGCCATCTGACCAACGGGGCGTTCTCGCTGCCGGCTCCGCTGTCGGTGTCGATGACGCCGAGCAGTTGGGCGGGGCCGGTCTCGAACGCGGCGGTGGCGATCGCGTTCAGCCAGCACATCGGGGCCAACGACGCGCTGCGGACGGGCAGCTACTCGGAGACGCTGACGTTCACGCTCTCGACGACGACGCCGTGAGATATTGATCGGCAGTGATCGTTTAGGTTGACTCTCCTGGGATTTCGCGCATACACTCTCGCGGAGCCCCAGGAGAGGAAGGGTCGTGAGGAGATGTCTCGCGGCGGCCACCGTGGCCGCCTTCATCGTGCTGCCCGGCGCCGCGCACGCCGCGTCGTTCGCCGACTCGTTCGCGTCGCCGGCGCGCCAGTACCAGCCGAAGTTCCGCTGGTGGTGGCCGAACGCGCTGGTCGACAACGCCGAGGTCCAGAACGAGCTCGACCAGATGGCCGACGCCGGCTTCGGCGGCGCCGAGATCACCGACGTGCACCACAGCGCCAAGCAGCCGCTCGATCCCGCCGGTCACGGCTGGGGCACGCCGGCGTGGACGTCCGCCGTGCAGGCGGCGCTCGAGGAGGCGAAGGCGCGCGGCATGAAGCTCGACCTGACCGCCGGGCCCGCCTGGCCGTCGGCCGTGCCGAGCATCACGCCCGACAGCCCCGGCGCGATCAAGGAGCTCGCCTACGGCATCGCCAACGTCGCCGCCGGCCAGACCTTCGCGGGCGCGCCGCCGGCCGCCGCCGTCGCGGCCGCCTCGACGGTGACGCAGCAGAAGCTCGTCTACGTCCAGGCCGCCCGCGTCACCACGGCCGGCAACCCGCCGAGCACCGCCTACACGCTCGACGGCAGCACCGTCCAGGACGTCCCGGTCGCCGCCGACGGCACCGTCAGCTGGACGGCGCCCGCGACAGGCAACTGGATCCTGATCTCCTACTGGGAGCGCGGGTCGGGCCAGAAGCCGGAGGGCAGCGCGCATACGACGCCTGACTCGTACGTGATCGACCACTTCAGCCAGACCGGCACAAAGGCGATCACCGACTTCTGGGAGTCGCACATCCTCACGCCGGAGGTCCGCGCGCTGATCCATGACGCCGGCAACTCGCTGTTCGAGGACTCGCTCGAGCTGGAGACGACGTCCGCGCTGTGGACGCCGGGCTTCGCCGACGCCTTCCAGCAGCACCTCGGCTACTCGCTGATGCCGTACCTGCCGCTGGTCGCCAAGAACAAGGAGAAGGCGGTCTTCAACTACACGGACGCGACCACCTCGGCGTCCGTCCGGCGCGACATCAACCTCGTCCTGACCGATCTCTACAACGAGAACCACATCCTGCCGCTGAAGGCCTGGGCGAACGGGCTCGGCCTGAAGCTGCGCGTGCAGCCGTACGGCCTGCAGACCGACGCGATGCAGGCGTCATCGCTGCTCGACGTCCCCGAGGGCGAGTCGCTCGGGTTCAAGAACCTCGACGACTACAAGCGCGAGGCGGGCGGCCGCGACATGGCCGGCAACACGATCCTCTCCAACGAGGCCGGCGCGACGGCCGGCGGCGCGTACAGCACGACGTGGGAGACCGAGCTGCGCAAGCTCGCGCCGGAGCTGGCGGCGGGCGTCAACCAGAACGTCTTCCATGGCTTCTCCTACCTGACCACGCCCGAGTCGCGTTGGCCGGGCTTCTCGGCCTTCTCGCCGCTCAGCGGCGTCGCGGGCTACGGCGAGTCGTGGGGCCCGCGCCAGCCGACGTGGGCGCACGTGTCCGACATCTCGGGCTACTTCGCGCGCAACCAGGAGGTCCTGCAGAGTGGCACCAACAAGCTCGACGCCGCGGTGCTGGTCCAGACCGGCTACGTCGCCGCGGGCTACGGCGCGCCGTACTTCAGCGCCGACTCGCGCGAGGCGTCGCAGGTGCTCAAGGACGGCGGCAACCATCTCGGCTGGACGGACGAGATGATCAGCGAGTCGATGCTCGACCTCCCGAGCGCGACGGTCCGCGACAAGCGGCTCG
Organism: uncultured Solirubrobacteraceae bacterium; assembly: GCA_963736505.1. Lineage (GTDB taxonomy): Bacteria > Actinomycetota > Thermoleophilia > Solirubrobacterales > Solirubrobacteraceae > Solirubrobacter. The sequence goes on along the minus strand of CAVTOZ010000003.1, from coordinate 2,031,450 downwards.
CGCCGGACGGCCCGGGCTTCAAGGCGCTCGTGCTCGAGGGCGACGTGGCGTTCAGCCGCGGCATCATGCTGCGCGTGGCGACGGCCCGGAAGCTGCTGGACTGGGCCAAGGCCGGCCTGCCGATCGTGACGGTCGGCGTCTGGACCGACCCGGTCGTCCCCGGCCTCGCCAAGCCGGGCGAGAACGCGACGCTGAAGGATCTGATGACGCAGGTGCTGTCGCAGCCGTCGGTGCGCAACGTGGCCGATCGCGCCGGCATCCCGGCGGCGCTCGCCGGCCTCGGCATCCAGCGCGACGTCGAGTACCCGATCGCGCCGCTCGAGACCTCGCACCGGGTCGACGGCACGACCGACTACTACTTCATGGCCAACAGCTCGGCGACCGCGGCGGCGGACGTGGATGCGACGTTCGCCATGACCGATCCGACCGCGGTGCCGTACTTCGCCGATGCGTACACCGGCAAGCTCGTCCCGATCGCGCAGTACACGGTCGCCGGCGGGCGCCTGAAGACGCACATCTCGCTCAAGGCGGGGCAGACGACGATCCTCGTGCTCGGGCACGACGTGGCGGCGCTGCCGGTGCACGCGACGGCCAGCGACGCGGACGCCGTGCGCGCCGACGGGTCCAACCTGGTCGTGCGCGACGCCACGCCGGGCACGTATACGACGACGCTGGCCGACGGCCGCGCCGTGCAGACGACGATCGCGTCGGTGCCCGCCGCGCAGTCGCTCACGCACTGGTCGCTCGACGTCGACGACTGGCTGCCGGGCGCGACGGCGACGCAGACCCTGCACGTCCCGCATTCGCTCACGCTCGACGGGTTGAAGGCGTGGCCGGACATCCCGGAGCTGCAGGACGTCTCGGGCATCGGCCGCTACACGACGACGGTGCAGTGGGACGGGGGCGGCGGCGCCTACCTCGACCTCGGCGAGGTCTTCGACACCTACCGCGTGACCGTCAACGGCCGCGCGCTGCCGCCGGCCGACCAGCTGTACACGACCGTCGACGTCGGGCCCTACCTGGTCAAGGGCGCCAACACGATCACCGTCGAGGTCGCGACGACGCTGCTCAACCGGCTGCGCGCCGGCGACCCCGCGTACGCGGGCGCCAAGCGGCAGGCGTACGGGCTCGTCGGGCCGGTCAGGCTCGTGCCGTACGGCGAGGCCACGGTGTACTCGCAGACGCAGGCGGGCGGGAGCGTCGGCGGGACGGTGCCGGCGACGCTGGCGCTGACGCTCGGCGCGCCGGCGTCGTTCGGGTCGTTCGCGCCGGGGGTGGATCGCACCTACGGCGCCTCGACGACGGCGAACGTGATCTCGACGGCGGGCGACGCGACGCTCTCCGTCTCCGATCCCGGCCATCTGACCAACGGGGCGTTCTCGCTGCCGGATCCGCTGTCGGTGTCGATGACGCCGAGCAGTTGGACGGGGCCGGTGTCGAACGCCGCGGTGGCGATCGCGTTCAGGCAGCACATCGGGGCCAACGACGCGCTGCGGACCGGCAGCTACTCGAAGACGCTCACGTTCACGCTCGCGACGACGACGCCGTAGATAGCCTGGGGCGGGTGAACCTGCCCGCCCCCTTCCGCTGGGAGAACGACCAGATCGCCGCCGAGCTGCCCGGCGCGCGGCTGGTCTTCTCCTCGCGCCGCGGCGGCGTGTCCGAGGGGCCGTTCGACTCGCTCAACCTCGGCCTGCTGACCGACGACGCGCCCGAGAACGTCGCGGAGAACCGCCGCCGCCTCGGGAGCTTCGCGGGCCACCCGTGGGCGCGCTTCTGCTACGGCCGCCAGGTCCACGGCGCGACCGTGCGGCGGGCGACGGAGCCGCCCTCGGCCGAGCGGCCCTACACGCACGAGGACGGGCAGGCGACGGCGCTGACCGACGCGGCGGCGATCGTGTTCGTCGCCGACTGCCTGCCCGTCCTGCTCGCCGCGCCCGGCGGCGTGGCGGCGCTGCACTGCGGCTGGAAGCCGCTCGCGGGCGGGATCGTCGCCGAGGGCATCGCCGCGCTGCGCGAGGTGGGAGGCGGCGGCGAGATCCACGCCGCGATCGGCCCGGGCGCGCGCGGCTGCTGCTACGAGGTCGGCGAGGAGGTCCACGCGCACTTCGCGGCGTACGACGCGCGCCGCGGCGAGCGCAACCTCGACCTCGCGGCCGTCGCCCTCGCGCAGCTGCGCGAGGCGGGCGTGGAGACGGTCCACGACACCGGCCTGTGCACGATCTGCGGCGACGACTTCTTCTCGCACCGGCGCGACAACGGCGTGACGGGCCGCCAGGCGGGAGTCATATGGCGCGCCTGATCACCGGCCTCGACGCCGTCAAGATCCGCGCCAACCTCGACCGCGTGCGCGAGCAGGTCGGGCCTGACGTGCAGATCCTCGCGGCCGTCAAGTACGTGCCGCTGGACGAGCTCGGCGTGCTCGCCGAGGCCGGCGTGATGCTCGTCGGCGAGAACCGGGCGCAGGACCTCGAGGCCAAGGCGACCGCCTATCCCGCCTTCCGCTGGCACTTCATCGGCCAGCTGCAGTCGCGCAAGGTCAAGCAGATCGTGCCGTACGTGGAGCTGATCCACTCCGTCGCGTCGGACTCGGCGCTGCGCCGGCTGGAGGGCTTCACGACGCCGATCCTGCTCGAGGTCAACGTCGCCGGCGAGGAGGGCAAGGCCGGGATCGCGCCGGATGCGATCGGCGAGTACATCGCGCGCTCGCCGGTGCCGGTCCGCGGCCTGATGACCATGCCGCCGTTCACGGACGACCCCGAGGACAGCCGCCCGCACTTCGCGCGACTCGCCGAGCTGGCGGCCGAGCACGGGCTGACCGAGCTGTCGATGGGGACGTCGCAGGATTACGCCGTCGCCGCGTCGGAAGGTGCGACCATCGTGCGCATCGGCACGATGCTCTACGCGTAAGCTCTACGGATGCAGGGAAACCGTCCCAATTCGCGAACGACTCCCCGACCATGGCCCTGAGTGACACGTTGCGCCGCGTAGGCGTCTACTTCGGCCTCGCCGAGGATCGCGACTACTACGAGGACGAGCCCAGCGAGGTGCGCGAGCGCGGACCCGAGCCCGAGCAGGAGCTCGAGAGCCGCTATCGCGACCGCCCGAACGTGCGCCGGCTGTCCTCGCGTCGGCGCCGCGACGAGATCGACGACATCTTCGCCGACGAGCCGTCGTCCTCCGAGCGCCGCACCACCGTGCTGCGGCCGGTCGGCGGCGCCAACCGGGCCGCCAACGGACGCGGGGAGGTCCGCGTGCACCTCGTCGTGCCGAAGTCGTTCAACGACGCCCAGGACATCGCCGACAAGTTCAAGGACGCGATCCCGGTGATCATCAACCTGCAGGGCGCCGACCCCGAGTTGTCCAAGCGGCTGATCGACTTCGCGTCGGGCCTGACGTACGCGCTCGACGGCGGCATGCAGCGCATCGCGGACAAGGTCTTCCTCCTCACGCCGCGCAATGTGGAGGTCTCCGCCGAGGAGCGCGCGGCGCTGATCGAGAAGGGCTTCTTCAACCAGTCGTAGACTCACCGGCCGCATGCGGGTCGGTTACATCGGAGCAGGGAACATGGCGAGCGCGCTGGCGCGCGGCTGGGGCGACCCGGTGCTCGCGACCGATACGGGCTCCGGCCGGGCCGCCGCGCTCGTCGCCGAGCTCGGCGGGGAGGCGGTCGCCTCCAACCGCGAGCTGGCCGAGCGCGCGGACGTCGTGATCCTCGCCCACAAGCCGTACCAGCTCGACGCCGTGGCCCAGGACGTCGCCGGCACCGCGCGCGTCGTCGTCTCGCTGCTCGGCGGCACGACGCAGGCGGCCGTGCGCGCGGCCTACCCGGGCGCCCAGGTCTTCCGCGTCGAGCCGAACACGCCGGCCGAGGTGCGCCAGGGCGTGCTGATCTTCGCCGAGCCCGACGAAGCGGTCGACGACGACACCTACGACCGCCTGCGGGCGCTCTTCGGCCGGCTCGGCACCGTGCTCGAGCTGCCTGAGCGCCTGATCGGCACCGCCGGCGCCTGCTCGGGCGTCGGCCCGGCGTACTGGGCGCTGATCGCCGAGGGCTGGATCGACGCCGCGATCCGCCATGGCCTGCAGCCCGCCCTGGCCACTACGCTCGTGACAGAGACGATGGCCGGCGCAGCCTCCCTGATCCGCGCGCGCGGCGGCGACACGCTCGCCCTGCGACGCGCCGTGGCGTCGCCGGGCGGATCCACGGCACGCGGACTCGACGCGCTCGAGCGCGGCGGCGTGCGAGCGGCGCTGGCGGCGGCGATGGACGACGTACTGGAGCCTGAACGTGAGCAACGCTAGGCAGCAGATCGCGGACTTCCTGTCCGCCCTGATCACCGTCTACACGCTGATCATCTTCGCCTGGATCATCGTGTCCTGGGTGTTCTCGTTCGGGCTGCGGATCCCGTACTCGCGGCCGATCAACGCCGTGCTGGACTTCCTGCGCGACGTCACGAACCCGTACCTGCGCATCTTCCGCAAGCTCGGGCTCCAGTTCGGGCCGGTCGACCTCAGCCCGATGGTCGGGATCCTGGTGCTGATCTTCGGCGGGCAGCTGCTCGTGAACCTCATCGCCCCCGGATGAGCCCAGGCCGCACGGCGCTGCGCGCCGTTCTCGTGGCGGCCGGGGTCGTCGCGCTCGACCAGGCCGTCAAGGCGGTCGTCCGCTCGCAGATCGGCCCGTTCGAGCAGATCCACGTGATCCCGGGCGTCAAGCTCGTGCACACCGAGAACAGCGGCGTCGCTTTCAGCGTCCTGTCCGGCGGCGGGCCGCTGGTCGTGATCGTCGCGCTGCTGGCGCTCGGCGCGCTGCTGGCGTTCTTCCTCACGCACCTGCACCGGCGGCTCGTGTGGCTGCCGACCGGGCTGCTGCTCGGCGGCGCGGCCGGCAACCTGATCGACCGCATCCGCGTCGGCTCGGTCACCGACTTCATCAAGTTCCCGCACTGGCCCGCGTTCAACGTCGCCGACATCGCGGTCACGTTCGGCGTGATCGCGCTGATCTACGTGCTGGAGCGGGTCAAGTGATCGCGGGCGCCGAGGCGGCAGGGGAGCGGCTGGACGTCTTCCTCGCCGCGTTCGCCGGCTCGCGCACCGCGGCGCAGCGGCTGATCGACGACGGGCGCGTGCGCGTCGACGGGCGCCCGCAGCCGAAGCGGTTCGTGCTCTCCGGCGGCGAGACGATCACCGTCGAGGCGCGCGAGGAGGAGGCGCCGGCCGCCGTCCCCGACGCCACGTTCGAGATCGTCTACGAGGACGAGCATCTGTTCGTGATCGACAAGCCCGCCGGCGTCGTGGTCCATCCGGGCCAGGGCCACCAGCAGGGGACGCTCGTGCAGGCGCTCGCCGGCCGCGTCGCGGGCGGCGCGGAGACGCAGCGCCCCGGCGTCGTGCACCGGCTCGACCGCGACACGTCCGGCCTGCTCGTGCTCGCGCGCTCCGAGGCGGTCCACGCGGCGCTGCAGGCCGCGCTGCGCGAGCGCCGGATCACGCGCGAGTACCGCGCGCTCGTCGAGGGCCGTCCGCCGGCGCGCAGCGGGACGATCGACGCCCCGCTCGGGCGCGACCGGCGCGTGCGCACGCGCATGTCCTCCGACACCGACAACCCGCGTCACGCGGTCACGCACTTCGAGACCGAGCAGGCGTTCGAGGACGCCACGTTGCTGCGCGTGCGGCTCGAGACGGGCCGGACGCACCAGATCCGGGCGCATCTGCTCGCCATCGGCACGCCGGTGGCCGGCGATCCCGAGTACGGCGGCCACGCGGGGCGCTACGGGCTCGAGCGCCAGTTCCTCCACGCCGCCAGGCTCGCGTTCGAGCATCCTGTCAGCGGGGAAACCTTGGATCTACTGGCGCCGCTGCCGGAGGACCTCGTCGAGGCCCTCCGGCAGGCGTCAGGGGAACGAGCCGATCCGCTTCTGTAGGGGAAGCCGCGAATCGGCCCGCCAGAAGCCTGCAACGCGGGGCCTGCAGAGAACTTTCGGCAAATCGGAAGCTGGATGCTTCCGTCCGATTGCGGGCTGGATGCCCGCAAGGGCTACCATCTTCGACAACTGTCCACGAACCCCGGGCTCGGCGCCTTGCCGAACCCCGAGGCCGCGGCCCTGCCCGGTGCATTCGAGCACCGGGTCCGCGAACCCCTCGTTGCCTGGGCTGCCGTATCCAATCGATTACAAGGGAGTGTCTCCACGATGGCCGAAGTCGGCATCAAGGAGCTGCTGGAGGCCGGGGTCCACTTCGGTCATCAGACGCGTCGCTGGAACCCGAAGATGCGCCGTTTCATCCACGGCGAGCGCACCGGCATCTACATCATCGACCTGCTCAAGACGCAGGCGCTGCTCGCGCAGGCGCAGCGCTTCGCGGCTGAGATCTCGCACCGCGGCGGCACCGTGCTGTTCGTGGGCACCAAGAAGCAGGCGCGCGACGGCATCAAGGAGGTCGCCGAGGCGGCCGGTCAGCCGTACGTCAACCACCGCTGGCTCGGTGGCCTGCTGACGAACTACCAGACGATGTCGGCCCGCATCCGGCGCCTGCACGACCTCGAGCGCTATCAGGCCGACGGCCAGCTGTCGCTGCTGCCGACGCGTGAGCGCCTGTCCGCCGAGGCCGACCTGCTCAAGCTGCAGGCGAACCTGGGCGGCGTCAAGAACATGCAGCGCGTCCCCGACGCGATGTTCGTGATCGACCTCAAGACCGAGGCGATCGCGGTGCGCGAGGCGCAGCGCCTGCGGATCCCGATCATCGGCCTGGTCGACACCAACTGCGACCCGGACGGGATCGACTACGTGATCCCGGGCAACGACGACGCGATCCGCGCGTGCAACCTGATCACGGCCGCCATCGGCGACGTCGTGCAGCAGGGCCGCGCGCGCTTCCGCGCCGAGGAGGAGGCCGCACGCGCCGAGGCCGAGGCGGCCGCGCGCCGCGACGCCGAGGAGCGCGCCCGCCGCGAGGCGGAGGAGCGCGCCGCGGCCGAGGCCGCCGAGCGTGCCGCCGCCGAGGAGGCGCTGACGCAGGCCGGCGAGGGTGAGCCGCGCGACGCCGCGGAGGCCGCCGTGGCCGCCGCCGTCGAGGCCGCCGCGCGCCCGGTCGAGGGCACCGGCTCCGCCGAGGCCGCCGCGGCCGAGCAGGCCGCCGACGAGCCGGCGATGCCGGCCGCCGGCCACGGCGAGGGTCCGCCGCGGCGCGAGACCGCGCGCGACGACGGCGAGCACGCGACGCACGAGCGCGAGCCCGTCGGCGGCGCCGGCCCCGCGGCCGGCGAGGCGGCCGCCGCCGAGGCGCCCGCGTCCAAGCCGCGCCAGCGGGCGCGCAAGGCGAAGGAGGAGGCGGCTGCCGAGGCTCCCGCGGCTCCGGTGGCCGAGGCCCCCGAAGCCCCCGCCGAGACGCCCGCCGAGGCGCCCGCCGAGGCGCCCGCCGAGACCACCGAGACTGAGAAGACCGACACCGAGGAAGCGAAGTGAGCACCCCCACCATCTCCGCCAAGCAGGTCGCCGAGCTCCGGAAGGCCACCGGCGCCGGCATGATGGATTGCAAGAACGCCTTGACCGAGACCGAGGGGGACCACGACGCCGCCGTCGAGCTGCTGCGCGTCCGGCTGGGCGACAAGGCGCTGAAGGTCGGCGACCGCGAGGCCACCGAGGGCACCGTCGCGTCCTACATCCACGGCAACGGCAAGATCGGCGTGCTCGTCGAGGTCGACTGCAACACCGACTTCGTCGCCCGCAACGACGACTTCATCGCGTTCGCGCGCGACGTCGCCCTGCACGTCGCCGCCTCGCCATCGACCAAGTACGTCTCCGAGGACGAGATCCCGCAGGCCGACAAGGACGCCGAGCTGCGCGTGTTCGAGCAGCAGGCGGCCGACAAGCCGGAGCACATCCGCCCGAAGATCGCCGAGGGCAAGCTGAAGGCCTGGATGGAGGAGGTCGTCCTCCTCAACCAGGTGCACGTCCGGCACCTCGAGGACAAGAAGACGATCGAGCAGATGCGCGCCGAGCTCTCGGGCACGATGGGCGAGAACGTCGTGATCCGCCGCTTCGCCCGCTTCGCGGTGGGGGCATAGCGGGTTGAATCCCGATCCCGTCTTCAAACGCGTCCTGATCAAGTTGTCGGGCGAGGCCCTGATGGGCCCGCTCGAGTACGGGACGGATCCGGAGACGGTCTCGGCGATCGCCGAGCAGCTGAAGTCCGTCCACGACCGCGGCGTCGAGATCGCGGTCGTGCTCGGCGCCGGGAACATCTACCGCGGCCTCTCGCAGGCCGCCGCCGGCATGGACCGCGCCACCGCGGACTACATGGGCATGCTGGCGATCGTGCTCAACGCGCTGACGCTGCAGGACGCGCTGGAGAAGCTCGGCGTGCACACGCGCGTGCAGTCGGCGATCACGGTCTCCGAGGTCGCCGAGCCCTACATCCGCCGCCGCGCGATGCGCCACCTCGAGAAGGGCCGCGTCGTGATCTTCGCGGCCGGCACCGGCAACCCGTTCTTCACCTCCGACACCGCGGCCGCCCTGCGCGCGCTGGAGATGCACGCGGAGGTGCTCCTGATGGCCAAGCACGGCGTCGAGGGCATCTACACGGCGGACCCGCGCACCAACCCGGACGCCGAGTTCATCCCGGAGATCACCGCGCGCGAGGCGCTCCAGCGCGGCCTGAAGGTGATGGACTCGACCGCGCTGTCGCTCTGCATGGACAACCACCTCAACATCCACGTGTTCAACATGGCCGACGACTCCAACATCAACCGGATAGTCTCCGGCGACCGAGTGGGAACGCTGGTGACGACGTGATCGACGAACTCCTACAGGACGCCCGCGAGCACATGGACAAGTCCGTGGACTCGACCCGCATCAAGTACCAGTCGATCCGCACCGGCCGCGCCAGCCCGGCGCTGCTGGATCGGATCACGGTCGACTACTACGGCGCCATCACGCCGCTCAAGCAGCTCGCGACGATCTCCGCGCCCGAGGCGCGGATGCTGACCGTCCAGCCGTACGACAAGACGTCGATCAAGGCGATCGAGCGGGCGATCATGGAGTCCGACCTCGGTCTGACGCCGAACAACGACGGCTCGCTGATCCGCCTCGTGCTGCCGGAGCTGACCGAGGAGCGGCGCAAGCAGCTCGTCAAGGTCGTGCGCGGGCTCACCGAGGAGGGCAAGGTCGCGCTGCGCAACATCCGCCGCGACGTGATGCACGACCTCAAGGAGCTGCGCGACGCCGGCGAGGCGGGCGCGGACGACGAGCATCGCGCCGAGGATGCGCTGCAGAAGCTGACCGACGACAAGGTCAAGGAGCTCGAAGCCCTGCTGAAGGGCAAGGAAGCTGAGATCCTCGAGGTGTGAGCGGCGAAGCCTCGCCCTGCGGGCTCGTTTCGCTGGGAGCAATCGCCCGGAGGGCGATTCTCCCGGGCGAGGTCGTCCAATGAGCGCTACGTATGTCGCCATCATCACGGATGGCAACGGGCGCTGGGCCCAGCAGCGCGGGCTGCCCGTCGAACAGGGGCATGAGGCCGGCGCGGACACGGTCAAGGCCAGGCTGCGCGATGCCGTCGACCTCGGCATCCGCGAGCTGACGGTCTATTCGTTCTCGACCGAGAACTGGTCGCGCCCGCAGGACGAGGTCGAGGCGCTGATGGCGATGTTCTCCGCGCGCATCCTCGGCGAGACGCCCGAGCTGCACGAGCAGGGCGTCAAGATGCGCTTCGTGGGGCGCCGCGAGGGCGTCAACCCGGAGCTGATCGAGCAGATGCGCTGGGCCGAGGAGTTCACCGGCGCCAACGACCGCATCACGCTGTTCGTGGCCTTCAACTACGGCGGCCGCGCGGAGATCCTCGACGCCGCCGAGCGCTACACCGGCGGCGGCGAGGAGGCGTTCCGCAAGCTGCTCTACGCGCCGGAGATGCACGAGCCCGACCTCGTCATCCGCACCAGCGGCGAGCAGCGCATCTCGAACTTCCTGCTGTGGCAGTCCGCGTACAGCGAGCTGCACTTCCCGGAGGTGCTGTGGCCGGACTTCTCGCGCGCCGACTTCGAGGAGGCGCTCGCCGCCTACGAGTCGCGCGTCCGTCGCTTTGGGAGGCGTTGACATGGGTGGAGACCTGGGCCGCAGGATCCTGTACGCCGTTCCCGCCATCGCCTTCGCCGCCTTCATCATCTACGAGGGCGGGTGGATCTTCGCGGCCGGCATCGCGCTGCTGGGCGTGGTCGCCGTGCACGAGCTCTCGACGATGCTCGAGCGCGCCCACCCGGTGCGGCTCGCGTCGATGCTCGGCGTGGTCGGGCTGGTCGTGGCGGGCACCGCGGGGACCGAGCGGACGGTCCTGATGGTCCTGGCCGCCTGCGTCCCGCTGACCTTCTGGCTCGCCGTCGCGATGCCCCGGCGCGAGCGGATCACGGCCAGCATGTCGGCCACGTTCCTGACGATCCTGTGGCTCGGGCTCGGCGTCTCGCACGCGGCGCTGCTGCGCGGGCTCGACCACGGCGGCGCGCTCGTGCTGACGGTGCTGATCGGCACCTTCCTCGGCGACACCGCGGCCTACATCGGCGGGCGCGCGCTGGGGCGGCGCAAGCTCGCGCCGCAGATCTCGCCGAACAAGACGGTCGAGGGCCTGGCGATCGGGGCCATCTTCGCGACGCTGGTGGTCTGGTACTGGAGCCGGACGTACGGCGGCGACTGGATCTCCGGCACCGACGGGCTGCTGCTCGGGCTCGCCGTCGCGATCGCCGCGCCGACCGGGGACCTGTTCGAGTCGCTGATCAAGCGCGACATGGGGACGAAGGACACCGGGACCCTGCTCGGCCCGCACGGCGGCGTGCTCGACCGCGTGGACGCGGCGCTGTTCGCGCTCGTCGCCGCCTACTACGTCTGGCACGCCGTGGCATGAACCCGGAGGAGGAGAAGCGCGACCGGCAGATGATGGAGCTGCTGAACGAGCTTCGCGTCGCGCTGCCGGGCGTGCAGATCCTCTTCGGCTTCCTGCTCACCGTCCCGTTCGCGCAGGGCTTCCAGCGGGTCAGCGCGATGCAGCGCGACCTCTACTACGCGACGATGCTCGCGACCTGCGCGGCGACGATCTGCCTGATCGCGCCGAGCGCAACGCACCGGCTGCGCTTCCACAAGCGCGACCGCGCATTCCTGATCGAGAGCGCGAACGGGTACCTGATCGCCGGGCTCGTGTTCCTCGGCATCGCGATCGTGCTGGCGCTGACGACGGTCACCAGCTTCCTCTACGACGGGACCGTGGTCTGGCTCTCGCCCGGCGTCGTCGCGCTCCTGATCGCGCTGATCTGGTTCATCCGGCCGCTCGCGCGCGGCGACAAGTCCTCCGGCCCCTAGCTAGGCCGTGAACGCTCGCCGGTAGGCCGTCGGCGTGGTGCGGACGGCGCGCCGGAAGTGCTTGCGCAGGTTCGCGGCGCTGCCGAAGCCGCACGCGAACGCCACGTCGTCGATGCTCGCGGCCGTCGTCTCGAGCGCGGCGCGCGCGGCGTCGACGCGCTGCGCGTGCAGCCACTGCAGCGGCGGCAGGCCGGTCTCGGCCGCGAAGCGGCGCGCGAACGTGCGCTCGGACACGTGCGCGTGGGCGGCCAGTTCGCGCACCGTCAGCGGCTCGCGCAGCCGCCCCAGCGCCCAGTCGCGCGTCGCGGCCAGCGAGCCGTCGGCGTGCGCCGGGACCGGGCGCTCGACGTACTGCGCCTGGCCGCCGTCGCGGTGCGGCGGGACGACGATCCGCTTCGCGTACGCGCGCGCCACGGCGGCGCCGTGGTCGAGCCGGACGATGTGCAGGCACAGGTCCACCCCGGCGGCGACGCCGGCCGACGTCAGCACGTCGCCCTCGTCGACGTACAGCACGTCCGGCGTGACCTGCACGGCGGGATAGCGCTCGGCCAGCTCGCGCGCATGGCGCCAGTGCGTCGTCGCGCGGCGGCCGTCGAGCACGCCGGCGGCGGCGAGTGCGAACGCGCCGGTGCAGATCGAGACCTTGCGCCCCGGCGCGTCGCGCAGCGCGGCGAGCACCGTCTCGGGCAGGTCGCGCTCCGGCCGCTCGAACCCGGGCACGACGACGGTGTCCGCCGTGGCGAGCGCCTCCAGGCCGTGCTCGGCGACGACCGCGAAGCCGGCGTTGGTGCGCACCGGGCCGGGCACGGGCGCGCACAGCAGCGCCCGGTACGGCGCGCCCTCGTAGCCGCCGAAGATCTGCGCCGGGATCCCGAGGTCGAGCGCGACGACCTCGTCGAGGGCGAGGATGGCGACCGAGTGGCGCATTGGCAGGATCGTACCGGACATTGGCATTCCCGCCACTCGCAGCGGGCCGCCGGCGAGCGGACAATCGCCGCCATGGAGATCGAGATCCTCTTCTACGACGGCTTCGACGACCTCGACGCGTTCGGCCCCTTCGAGGTGCTGAGGGGCGCCGGGATCCCCACGCGCCTCGTCACGGCCGAGCCGCAGGACGAGGTGGTCTCGTCCGGCGGCGCGCGGATCGTCCCGCACGGCGTGCTCGGCGATCCCGACCTCGTGATCGTCCCAGGCGGCAACTGGAGCTCGCGCGCGCCGCAGGGCGCGTGGGCGGAGGCCCAGCGCGGCACGATCGGCGCGGCGATGAAGGCCCGCCACGCGGCCGGCGGCCGGATCGGCTCGGTCTGCACCGGCGCGAACATCCTGGCCGCGGCCGGGCTGCTGCGGGGACGGCGCGCGATCACGCACCACACGGCGATCGACGACCTCGAGGCCGACGGCGCCCTGGTGGCGCGCGGCGAGCGCTTCGTCGACGACGGCGACATCGTCACGGCCGGAGGCGTCTCGTCGGGCATCGACCTGGCGCTGTACCTCGTCGAGCGCGAGCGCGGCGCCGAGGCGGCGGGCGCGGTGCGGGAGGAGATCGAATGGACCCGCTGAGCCTGCCGCAGACCGAGCTCGCCGACGCCGCGCTGCGGTGGACGCGCGCGATCGAGCCCGAGTACCTGTTCAACCACAGCGTGCGCAGCTACCTGTTCGCGCGCGTCTACGGCACGCGCTTCGAGTACGACGACGAGCTGCTGTTCCTCGCCACGCTGCTGCACGACGTCGGCCTCACGCCGGAGGGCGACGGCGACCAGCGCTTCGAGGTCGAGGGCGCCGACGCCGCCGTGCGCTTCCTGCACGGCCACGGGCTGAGCGAGGAGCGCGCGGAGATCGTGTGGGACGCGATCGCGCTGCACACGTCGATCGGGATCGCCAACCGCAAGCGGCCGGAGGTCGCGCTGGCCAACGCGGGCATCGGCATCGACGTCTCCGCGCGCGGCGCCGACAAGCTCCCGCCGGGCTTCGCCGAGGCCGTCTTCGAGGCCTATCCGCGGCTCGGCTGCAAGCGCGAGCTGATCGAGTCGGTGATATCGAACGCGTACGGGCGTCCCTCGAAGGCGCCGCCGCTCACGTTCCCGGGCGAGATCCTGCGGCTGCGCCACCCCGAGCAGGTGGCGCGCTGGGATCAGCTCGAGGCCTGGGGCGACTGAATCAGGCGGGCCAGCTCGTCCGGGCGGTCGACCGGCACGAAGGCGAGCGAGTCGGCCACCTCGACCAGCTCGGCGTGCGGGAACGTGCGCGCGAGCCGCTGGGCGAGCGAGAACGGGAACGCCGGGTCGCCGGGCGGCCACGCGATCGTCACCGGCTTGGCGAACGCGGGCAGCTTCGCGGCCGCGTCGAGCGTGATCGACGGCTTCGAGTGGCGGATGAAGTGGGCCGTGTCGGCGCGCACGCGCGCGTCGCCCAGCGCGGGGGCGATCCAGCGCTTGAGCTGCTCGTCGGTCGCCTTGCGCGTCAGCTTCCCGTAGGCGATCGGCAGCCGCCGCCCGAAGGCGAAGCGCAGCGGCTGGATGCCGAAGTTGAGCCCGAGCGCGGTGCGGCCGAGCACGAACAGCAGCTTGAACAGCGGCGGCGGGAACGTCTCGAACGCGTCGCACGGCGTCAGGATCAGCCGCCCGACGCGCTCCGGCCGGCGCGTGACGAGCAGCTGCGCGAGCGCGCCGCCGGTGTCGTTGCCGACGACCGTGACGTCGCGCACGTCGAGCTCGTCGAGCAGGTCCGCGGCGAGGTCGGCGACGCCCTCGGGCGTCAGCCGCGAGCGGTCGGCGAACGGCGCCGTGTGGGAGCCGAGCGGCAGCTCGGGCACGAGGCAGCGGTGGCCGGGCAGCCGCTCGACGACGGCGTCCCACAGCGAGCCGTCGACCAGCAGGCCGTGCAGGAACAGGACGGGCGGCCCGTCGCCGCCGGTGTCGCGCAGTGCGATCTCCACGCCGCGCACCATAACCTCCGCGCTATGAGCGACACGCCGTTCCCCCTCGACGAGTCGTTCGCCGCGATCCTCACCGAGACGACGCAGTCGCTCGTGTGCGTCTACGACCGCGAGGCGCGGATCCTGCTGTTCAACGACGCGTGCGAGCGCGCGACCGGCTACCGGCGCGAGGAGGTGCTCGGCCGCGACGCGCGCGACTTCGTGATCCCGCGCGGGGAGCGGGACGCGTTCGGCGAGTTCCTCGCGTACGTGTGGAAGTCGGGCGTGTCGAGCCCGCAGGTCGGCCACTGGCAGACCAAGGCCGGCGGCCTGCGCCTGATCGCGTGGTCGAACAAGCCGATGAACGGCGCCGACGGCACGCCGCAGACGCTCGTCACGACCGGGATCGACCTGACCGACCGCGAGCCGCACCCCGGCGAGGGCGACCGCGCGCTGCAGGGCGATCCGGATGCCAAGCTCGTGGAGGTCAGCCGGCTCGCCGCCGAGCAGCGGTCGCTGCGGCGCGTCGCGACGCTCGTCGCGGCCGAGGTCAACCCCGAGCGCGTCTTCACCGCCGTCTCGGAGGAGTGCGCGCGCGTGCTCGAGGTCAACGCCTCGGCGGTCATGCGGTACAACGACGACGGGACGTCGACGATCGTCGGGCGCCACAACCGCGACAACATCGACGTGTCGCTGATCGGCGAGACGCTGCCCGCGAACGAGCACTCGGCCGTCGGCCGCGTGCGCGCGACCGGCGTCCCCGCCCGCGTCGACGACTGGGGCGGTCTGGAGGGCGAGCTCGCCGAAACGATCTTCCGCGTCGGCTACCGCTCCTCCGCGGCGGCGCCGATCGTCGTCGCCGGAGCGCTGTGGGGCGCGGTCGCGATCACGAGCGAGGATCCGCTCCCGCCCGACGCCGAGAACCGGCTCGGGACGTTCGCGGAGCTCGTGTCGCTGGCCGTCGCGAGCGCGCAGGCGCGCGCCGACCTCGTCGCCTCGCGCGCGCGGCTGGTCGAGGCGGGCGACGAGCAGCGGCGCCGGCTCGAGCGCAACCTGCACGACGGCGCGCAGCAGCACCTCGTCTCCGTCGCGCTCACGCTGCGCGTCGCGCGCGCCAAGGTCGGCGCGGACCCGGAGGCCACGGCCAGGCTGCTCGACGAGGCGGCGCGCGAGCTCGACACCGGGCTGGAGGCACTGCGCGAGATCGCGCGCGGCCTGCACCCGGCGATCCTCGGCGAGCACGGCCTCTCGCGCGCGCTGGAGGCGCTCGCGGAGCGGCTCCCGCTCGGCGTCGACGTCGACGCCCCGGGCGAGCCGCTGCCGGGCCACATCGAGGCGACGGCGTACTACATCGTCTCCGAGGCGCTGACGAACGTCGCCAAGCACGCCGGCGCCACGCGGGCGCGGGTCGTGGTGCGGCGCGACGGCGACACGCTGCGCTGCGAGGTGTCCGACGACGGCCGCGGCGGCGCCGACCCCGCGGGCGGGAGCGGGATCGTCGGGCTGCGCGACCGCGCCGAGGCGGCGGGCGGGACGCTGTCGCTGGTCAGCCCGCCTGGACGCGGGACCGTCGTGTCCGCGTCCTTGCCGCTTAGCTGACGCTGAGACGGCCGGTGCCACAATGGGCCGGGTGAAGCGGCTCCTCATCCTCGGCTCGACCGGGTCGATCGGCACGCAGGCGCTCGACGTGGTCGCCCGCGCCGGCGACGCGTTCGAGCTCGTGGGGCTGTCCGCGGGAGGCGATCACAAGGCGCTCGTGGCGCAGGCGCGCAAGCACGGCGTGGGGCGGATCGCGCTGGCCGACCGCGACGCGGCGGCGCTCGCCGCCGAGGCGTGGACGCAGGGCGAGGTGCTCGCCGGCTCGGAAGGGCTGATCCAGCTCGTCGCCGACTCCGGCGCCGACCTCGTCCTCAACGCGATCGTCGGCAGCGCCGGCCTCGGCCCGACGATCGTGGCGCTGACCGAGGGCATCGATGTCGCGCTCGCCAATAAGGAGTCGCTCGTCGTCGGCGGGGAGCTCGTGACCGCGCTGGCCGAAGCGACCGGCGCCCAGCTGGTGCCGATCGACTCCGAGCACACCGCGCTCCACCACCTGCTCACCGGCGAGCCGCCCGGCGTCGTCGACAAGCTGATCATCACCGCCAGCGGCGGCCCGTTCCGCGGCCGCAAGGACCTCGAGCACGTCACCGTCGAGCAGGCGCTCAAGCACCCGACCTGGACGATGGGCGGCAAGATCACGATCGACTCGGCGACGCTGATGAACAAGGGCCTCGAGCTGATGGAGGCGCACCACCTGTTCGGCACGCCGTACGACCAGATCGACGTGGTCGTGCACCCGCAGTCGATCATCCACGCGCTCGTGCAGCTGTGCGACGGCTCGACGAAGGCGCACATGGGCTACCCGGACATGCGCGTGGCGATCGGCTACGCGCTGCACCACCCCGACCGCGCCGACCTGCCGATCCCGCCGCTGGACCTCGTCGAGTTGGGCCGGCTGGACTTCGAGCCGCCCGACGTCGAGTCGTTCCCGTGCCTGCGGCTCGCGCGCGAGGCGGCGATCGCCGGCGGCACGGCGCCGTGCGCGCTGAACGCGGCGAACGAGATCGCCGTGCACGCGTTCCTCAACGGCCGGCTGTCGTTCCTCGGCATCCCGGCCGTGATCGAGGGCGTGCTCGAGCAGCTCGGCTCCGCGCGCGTGCACAGCTTCGAGACGCTGTACGTCGTCGACTCCGAGGCCCGCGACCTGGCCGGCGAGCTGATCGCGGTGCACGCATGACCTGGGTCCTGACGTTCATCGGGTTCGCCGCGCTGATCGTGCTGCACGAGCTCGGCCACTTCACGGCCGCCAAGGCGGTCGGCATGCGCGTCGAGCGGTTCGCCCTGTTCTTCCCGCCGCTGCTGTTCAAGGTCCGGCGCGGCGAGACGGAGTACGGCATCGGCTCGATCCCGCTCGGCGGCTACGTGCGGATCACCGGCATGAACCCGGCCGAGGAGCTCGCGCCGGAGGTCGCGCCGCGCGCCTACTACAACCAGCCCGTCTGGAAGCGCGTCGTCGTGATCGGGGCCGGGCCCGCGGTCAACATCGTGCTCGCGTTCGTGATCATGTGGGCGGTCTTCCTCAACGAGGGCAAGCCCGGTGCGCCCGCCACGGTCGCGACGGTCCAGGCCGGCACGCCGGCGGCGAAGGTGCTCAAGCCCGGGGACGCGATCCTGGCGGTCGACGGCCGCAAGCCGGCCGGCGGCGACATCAACGCGCAGATGAAGTCGATCGGCGACGCGATCGCGGCGCATCACGGCACGCCGGTCTCGCTCACGCTGCGCCGCCACGGCGAGACCGTGACGGTGACGGCCAAGCCGTTCCTGGACACGACGCTCAAGCCGCAGAAGTGGCGGATCGGGTTCGGCCAGGAGGCGTCGAAGATCGGCATCGGCCCGGTCGACGCCGCGAGCAGCTCGGTCAGCAACATGTGGTACGTCACGAGCACCACGGTCAGCAAGATCGCGCAGATCTTCAAGCCGCAGGAGCGCAAGCAGCTCGGCTCCGTCGTCGGCGGCTACGAGCAGACGCGCCAGGCCTTCTCGCTCGACACGAACCTCGCGTTCATGTTCCTGGCCGTCATCTCGCTCTCGCTCGGCGTGATCAACCTGTTCCCGTTCCTGCCGCTCGACGGCGGCCACATCTTCTGGGCGCTGGCCGAGAAGGTGCGCGGGCGCGCGATCCCGTTCAGCGTGATGGAGCGCGCCGGGTTCATCGGCTTCGCGCTCGTGATCATGCTGTTCGCGATCGGGTTGACGAACGACATCGGGCGATTGACCGGCGACGGGTTCGGTCTCCGGTAGCCTGCCGCCATGCAGGCGGCGACGATCGCCGAGGCGTTCCGGATCACCGCGTCCGAGCACGCCGGCGTGGTGGCGGTGCGGACGCGCGACGACGAGATCGCGTGGACCTGGCGCGAGCTGCGCGAGCGCGTCGACGCGCTCGCCGGCGGGCTCGTGCGGCTGGGGGTCAGGCGCGGCGACACCGTCGCGCTGATGGTCGGCAACCGGCCGGAGTTCCACGTCGCCGACCTGGCCGTGATGACGCTCGGCGCGACGCCGTTCTCGATCTACCTGACGTCCTCGCCCGAGCAGGTCGCGTACGTCGTGCGCGACGCGGCGCCGCGCGCCGCGATCGTCGAGTCGCGCTTCGCCGGGCTCGTGTCCGGCCTGGTCGAGCATGTGATCGACGTCGAGGCGCTCGACTCGCTCGCCGAGCCCGGCTTCGACAGCGAGCCGCACTGGCGCGCCGTGCGGCCTGACGACGTGCTGACGCTGATCTACACGTCGGGCACGACCGGGCCGCCGAAGGGCGTCCAGCTGTTGCACCGCAACCAGATCGCCGCGGTGCAGGCGGTGGAGGAGCGCGTCGGCTTCGGGCCGGGGTCGCGGGTGATCTCGTGGCTGCCGAGCGCGCACGTGGCCGAGCGCACCGCGCATCACTACCTCCCCGTCACGTACGGCATGACGATCACGACGTGCCCGGATCCGCGCCGGATCGGCGAGTGGCTGCCGGCGGTCCGCCCGACGTGGTTCTTCGCCGTCCCGCGCGTGTGGGAGAAGCTCAAGGCGGGCGTCGAGGCGAAGCTCGACGAGCCGGCGCTCGCGCTGGTCCGCGCGGGCATGGAGCGCGTCGAGCGCGAGCAGGCGGGCAAGGCGGTGGAGCCCGATCCGGTCGCCGAGGAGCGGCTGTTCGCGCCGCTGCGCGCCGCGCTCGGGCTCGACCAGGCGGAGCTGGTCAACGTAGGCGCGGCGCCGACGCCGCGCGACGTGTTCGTCTTCTTCCACGCCATCGGCGTCCCGCTGGCCGAGATCTGGGGCATGTCGGAGACGTGCGGCGCGGGCTGCTCGAACCCGGGCGAGAAGATCCGGATCGGGACCGTCGGGCCGCCATCCCCGGGCGTCGAGGTCAAGCTGGCCGACGACGGCGAGCTGCTCGTGCGCTCCGAGGTCGTGATGGCCGGCTACCGCAACCTGCCCGAGCGCACCGCCGAGGCGCTCGACGCCGACGGCTGGCTGCACACGGGCGACGTGGCGACGATCGACGATGACGGCTACGTGCGGATCGTCGACCGCAAGAAGGAGCTGATCATCGACGCCGGCGGCAAGAACATGTCGCCCGCGAACATCGAGGCGGCCGTCAAGGGCGCCTCGCCGCTGATCGGCCAGGCGTGCGTGATCGGCGACGGGCGGCCGTTCGTGACCGCGCTGATCGTGCTCGACGCCGACTACGCGCCGGCCTGGGCGGCACGCGAGGGAATCACCGGTGAGCTCGCGCGCGACGAGCGCGTGCTCGCCGCCGTGCAGGCGGGCATCGACGCCGCCAACGCGTCGCTGTCGAGGCCTGAGCAGGTCAAGCGGTTCACGCTGCTCGACGGCGACTGGCTCCCGGGCGGCGACGAGCTCACGCCGACGATGAAGCTGATGCGCCGCCCGATCGCGCGGAAGTACGCCGCCGCGATCGACGCGATGTACGCGCAGCGCTGAACGTTCTCAATCGGCCCCTTCCCCGGCCGAATACCCGGGGGAGGAGCAGAGTTGAGACGTCCATTTCCAGCCCGGGGCGCGCGCGCCGTAGCCGAGGCGCGCCTTGCCGAGCAGCAGGACCGCTTCACGAGCCTGCTCGACGTGGTGGGCGAGCACGTCTACCTCGCGCTGGTCCTGCCCGACGGCAGCATCAAGGAGACCTTCCAGGGTCCCGGCGCCGACCGGCTGCTCGGCGGCGCCGACCCGGACGACGAGATGGCCAACTGGGAGGCCGCGCTGCACCCGGAGGACCGGGCCGCCTACGACGCGTTCAACGCGCGCCTGGGCGCCGGCGAGCCCGCCGAGGTCGAGTACCGCCTGTGCGGCGCCGACGGCGTCACCCGCTGGGTGCACGACCGCGCCGCGACGCGCCGCCGCGACGACGGGCTGGTCGAGATCTCCGGGATCGTCTCCGACGTCACCGAACGGCGGCGCATGCGCACCGAGCTCGACGCCGCGGCCGCGGCGCTGTCGCGCGTGGTGGAGGCGATGGACGACCACCTGTTCACGCTCCGGATCGGCGGCCCGCACCAGATCGAGGTCGTCTACAGCGGCCCCAACCGCGAGGCGCTGCTCGGCGGCGACGTGCCGGCGGAGGACCCGGACAGCTGGATCTCGCGCATCCATCCCGGCGACTTCGAGCGCTGGCGGACCGAGACGGCGCGAATGGCGCTCGGCGAGCCGGTCGACATCGAGTACCGGCTGTGCGGCTACGACGGCGTCGAGCGGATCGTGCTCGACCGCCTGCGCCCGCGCCGCGAGCCCGGCGGCTCGCTGCTCTACGACGGCGTCAGCCGCGACGTCACCGAGCGCCGCCGGCTGGAGGACGAGCTGCGCCGCAGCGCCCGCACCGACCTGCTGACCGGCGCGCACAACCGCGGCCACTTCGCCGAGCTCGCCGAGGAGCGGCTGGCCGGCGGCGGCCGCCACGGCCTCGTGCTGCTCGACGCCGACCACTTCAAGATGGTCAACGACGGCTACGGGCACGCCGTCGGCGACGCCGTGCTGATCGAGCTCGCCAAGCGCGTGCGCGCGGCCATCGGCCCGGCCGACGAGCTGGGCCGCTGGGGCGGCGAGGAGTTCGCCGTGCTGCTCGACGGCGTCGGCTCCGATGCCGAGCTCGAGCGCCGGGCGGAGCTCGTGCGCGCCGCCGTCGCGGACCGCCCGATCGCCGCCACCGGCGTGATGATCGCGCAGACGATCTCGGTCGGCGCCGTGCGCTCCGGCGGCTCGCTGGACGCGCTCGTCGAGCGCGCCGACCGCTGCCTGTACGCCGCCAAGCGCGCCGGGCGCAACCGCGTCTCGCTGGTCGCCGACGCCAACGTCGGCTCGACCGCGGCGGGCGAGCCCGAGGGCATCGGGATGGCACGGGCGCTGGCCTACGCCGCCGGCCTGCGCGACGAGGAGCCCGAGGCGCACGCCGCCGAGGTCTCCTTCCTCGCGACGCTCGTCGCCGAGCGGCTCGACCTGACCGACGCGGGCGTGTGGCGCTGCCGGCTCGGCGGCTGGCTGCACGACGTCGGCAAGGTCGCGATCCCCGACTCGATCCTCGACAAGCCCGGTCCGCTCGATGACGGCGAGTGGGAGCTGATGCGCACCCACCCGGCCGCCGGCGCCGAGATCGTCGCCCGTTTCGCGCAGCTGCGCGAGGCCGCGGCGGCGGTCCGCCACCACCACGAGCGCTTCGACGGCGGCGGGTATCCGGACGGCCTCGCGGGCAGCGCGATCCCGATCGAGGCGCGCATCGTGGCGGCCGCCGATGCCTACTCGGCGATGACGTCGGATCGCCCGTACTCGTCCGCCCGGCCGCCCGCGGAGGCGGCCGAGGAGCTGCGCCGCAGCGCGGGCGAGCAGTTCGACCCCGCCGTGGTCGACGCGCTGGTCGACGTGCTCGGGCCGCTCGCGATCGGCCGCGGAGCCCGGTCGCTGCGGCCGGACGCGGCCTAGTCGCGCCCGAGCGAGTCCAGGAACCCGCCCACGGTGCGCATCACGCGCACCGCGGAGTCGAGCTCCGCGTCGCTGTGCTCGCCGAGCGCGGCGAGGAACGTCTCGTTCCACTTGGCGCGCTTGGCCTGCATCTTCTCGCGGCCCTTGTCGGTCAGCGTCACGAGCACCTGGCGGCGGTCCTCGGCGCTGCGCCGGCGTGCGACGTAGCCCCATTCCTCGAGCTGGTCGAGCATCGCGGTCATGCTCGCCGGCGAGAGCTCGGCGTTCTTGGCCAGGCAGCCGGCCGTCACCTCGGGCTCCTTGGCGAGGTGGAACAGCGCGCGGATCTGGTGGTGCGAGAGCTCGCCGCCGCCGCGCCGGTGCTGGTCGCGGCCGCGCAGCCGGCGCTCGGCGCCGAGAAGCTCCCCGAAGGCGCTGCGCAGCTCCTCGAGGATCGCTTCCCGGTCGGTGGCGGTGGTGGTCATGCGGCAGCCTCCACGAGCGCGTCCGCGGGGACGGCGTGCGTCTCGTGCTCGCCCCGCGCGCGGCGCTCGACGACGGTCAGGACGATGGTCGGCAGCAGCGCGATGACGCTGATCGCGAGCACCCACACGTAGGTGTCGGCGAACGCGCCCGCTATGCCGGCCGGCGTGGGCTGCCCGAGGTCGTTGATACCGCTCTGCAGGACGACCGCGAGGATCGCGGTGCCGATCGAGCCGCCGACGCGCTGCAGCACGTTCAGCTGCGGCGTCGCGGTGTTGATCTGGTCAGGACGGAGCACGGCGTAGGCGGCGGTCATCGACGGCATCATCGACATGCCGATACCGAAGCCTCTCACGATCATGGCCGCGCTGATCAGCCAGTAGGACGTCTCGGCGCCGATCAGGACGAACGGGACGGTCGCGGCGATCATGATCGTGGCGCCGATCAGCGACGTCAGGCCGCCGCCGAGACGCTCGGTGACGCGCGCCGAGAGGCCCATCGCGAACGCGGCGCCGATCCCCTGCGGGGCGATCAGCAGGCCGGTGGCGACAGCGTCCTCACCGCGTACGGTCTGGAAGTACAGCGGCATCAGGACCATCGCGCCGAACAGCGCCGCGCCGAGCGCGAACATCGTCAGCGACGCGGACGCGAACGCCTTGTTGGCGTACAGGCGCATGTCGAGCAGCGGGTTCTCGATCCGCAGGGCGCGGATGACGAACGCGGTGACCAGGGCGACGCCGAGCACGAACGGGACGATCACCTGGGAGGCGAGCAGGCTTCCGGCGGAGCCGCTCTCGGCCAGGCCGTAGGTGATGCTCACGAGACCGGTCGCGACGAGCGCCAGGCCCTGCGCGTCGAGGCGACCGGCCGCGGCGACCGATCCGGTCTCCTTGGGAAGCAGGCGCAGCGCGGCGAACACCGCGGCGACGCCGATGGGGAGGTTGACGAAGAAGATCCACTGCCAGCCGGCGTGCTCGACGAGCAGGCCGCCGAGCGTGGGGCCGAAGACCGGCGCGAGGATGATCGGGATGCCGATCGCGCTCATGACGCGCGCCATGTTGCGCGGTCCGGCGGCGCGGACGAGGATCATCTGGCCGATCGGCATGATCATGCCGCCGCCGAGGCCCTGCAGGACGCGGGCGCCGATCAGCGTCGGCGCCGACCAGGCGAGGCCGGAGAGCAGCGAGCCGAGCGTGAAGAGGACGATCGAGATCAGGTACATGCGGCGGGCGCCGAAGCGTGCGGCGGCCCAGCCGGAGACCGGGATCACGGCGGCGAGCGCGAGCAGGTAGCCCGTGACCACCCACTGGATGCCGTCCAGGGACGTGTGCAGGTCCTTGGAGAGGGTCTGGAGCGCCACATTGACGATCGTCGTGTCGAGCACCGACATGATCGCGCCGAGGATCACGACGATCGCGATCCGCCAGACGTGGGGCTCAATGCGGGAGGAAGGTGAAGTCATGTGACGGAAGTCTCTTGTCGGCGAAAGGTTTGGAACCGAAAGTTTAGCTCACAAGTGTTTCGGCATCAACCCGGCAACCTTTAGGTCCGCACGGCGCTTCTAGACTTCAGGGCAATGGCTTCGGAGCGATCAGTCAACGTCGGCGGCGTCCAGATCGGCGGCGGCGCCCCGGTCGTGGTGCAGACCATGACCAAGACCGAGACGGCGAACCTGCAGGCGACGATGGACCAGATCCGTCGCGTGGCCGACGCCGGCGCCGACATGGTGCGCTGCGCGGTGCCGCGCGAGAAGGACGTCGAGGCGCTGAAGACGATCGTGCGCGAGTCGCCGATCCCGATCATCGCCGACATCCACTTCAACCACACGCTGGCGCTGAAGTCGATCGACGCGGGGGCGCACTGCATCCGCCTGAACCCGGGCAACATCGGCGGTCCGGACAAGGTCGCCGAGGTCGCCGCGCGCGCGAAGGCGGCGGGCACGCCGATGCGCATCGGCGTCAACTCCGGCTCGCTCCCCAAGCACCTGCACGCGCTCGAGCGCGAGAACTCCGTCGAGGCGCTGGTGACCGCCGGCGTCGAGTTCGTCGAGCTGATGGAGCGGCTGGACTTCACCGACTTCAAGGTCTCGATCAAGTCGACCAACGTGCCGAACACGATCGCCGCCAACCGCCTGCTGAGCGAGCGGATCCCGTATCCGCTGCACCTCGGCATCACCGAGGCCGGGACGAAGTGGTCGGGCTCGCTGAAGTCCGCGGTCGGCCTCGGCACGCTGCTCGCCGACGGCATCGGCGACACGATCCGGATCTCCTTGTCCACCTTCCACGCCGAGGAGGAGGTCAAGGTCGCCTGGGAGATCCTCAAGGCGCTGAAGCTGCGCGAGCGCGGCCCGGTCCTGATCGCGTGCCCGACCTGCGGGCGGCTGCAGTTCGACATGGACACGGTCGTCGCCGACATCGAGCGCCGGCTGGAGTCCTACGCGGACCCGATCGAGGTCGCCGTGCTGGGCTGCGCCGTCAACGGCATCGGCGAGGCCTCGCACGCCGACTTCGGGATCACCGGCGCCAAGAACGAGGGCCTGATCTTCTCGCGCGGCAAGGCGCTCAAGAAGGTCCCGCAGGACCAGCTCGTGACCGAGCTGTTCAAGGAGATCGACAAGTACGTCTCGACCAAGCGGATCGACGTCGACGCGGCCGAGCAGGCCGCCGGCGCCGAGTGGCTGCAGCGGATCGAGGAGGAGAACGCGGACGAGCTGACGCCGGAGCGGCTCGCGAAGCTCGAGGCCGAGTCGGCCCGCGCGGACGCCGACGCGATCGACGAGGCGCTCTCGCCCGTGGTCGGCCGGCGCTTCACGAGGGCTTGACGCTGGAGCCCTTCAAGCTCGAGCAGTACTTCGAGCGCTACGAGTTCAGCGTCCCGTACCTGCTCTCGTCCTCCGACGCGGAGCCGTGGCGGATGGACGACCTGCTCGCGCTCGCCGACGACGAGCTGCGCGGGCTGTGGGACGGGCTCACGCTCGGCTACACCGAGGTCCGCGGGCACCCGCTGCTGCGCGAGGCGATCGCCTCGCTGTACGAGGGCCTCACCGCCCAGGACGTGATCGTCTTCGCGGCGGCGCAGGAGCCGATCTACGCGCTCGCGAACGTCGCCGTCGAGCCCGGCGACCACGTGATCGCCGTCGTCCCGACGTACCAGTCGCTGTACGAGGTCGCGCGCTCGCGCGGCGCGGACGTCACGCTCGTGCCGTTGCGCTCCGAGGACTGGTCGCTCGACCTGGACGCGATCCGCGCCGCCGTGCGCCCGAACACGCGCCTGATCGTGCTCAACGCGCCGAACAGCCCGACCGGCTCGTTGCCGTCGGAGGCCGACCTGCGCGAGCTGTTCGCGCTCGGCCCGCGCGTGTTCGCCGACGAGGTCTACCGCTTCCTCGAGCACGACCCGCGCGACCGGATCCCGGCGGCTGCGGAGCTCGGCGGCGTCAGCCTCGGCGTGATGTCGAAGGCGTTCGGCCTCGCGGGCGTGCGGATCGGCTGGCTCGCGACACGCGACGCCGGCCTGCGCGAGCGCGTGGCGGCGTTCAAGCACTACCTGACGATCTGCAGCGCGGCGCCGAGCGAGCTCCTCGCCACGATCGCGCTGCGCGCCAAGGACACCGTGCTGACCCGCTCGCGCGCGATCGTCGAGGCCAACCTGCCCGTGCTCGACGACTTCTTCGCCCGCCGGACGGACTTCTCGTGGGTCCGCCCGCGCGCGGGCACGACCGCGCTCGTCCAGGTCCACCGCGACGGCGCGATCGACGACTTCGCCCGCGAGCTGGCCGACGCCGAGGGCGTGATGATCCTGCCCGCGAACGTGTTCGACTTGCCGGGCAGCGCGTTCCGCGTCGGCTACGCCCGCGCCGGCATGCCCGAGGCACTCGCCCGGCTCGAGCGCTTCACCGACCGCTGAGCCGTCGCTGGAGGAACGCGCGCTCGCGCGGGTTGGCGGCGAGCTCGAGCGCGCGCCGGTAGGCGTCGGAGGGATCGCGGCCGAGCCGGCGCAGCAGGTCGGCGCGGGCGGCGTGCCACATGTGGTGGCCGTCGAGGCCGAGCGCGTCCAGCGCCGCGAGCCCCGCCTGCGGCCCTTCGGCGAACGCGACCGCGATCGCGCGGTTGAGCGCGATCGCCGGCGTCTGCGGCAGCGTCGCGTACAGCGCGATCACCTGCGGCCAGTCGACCTCGTCCTCGGTGTGCAGCGCCGCAATCGCCGCCTGCACCTGGTACGGCCCGGGCCGCCGGTGCCGCAGCGCGGCGTCGAGCAGCCTCCTGCCCTCCTCGATCTCGGCGCGATCCCAGCGGCCGCGGTCCTGCTCCTCCATCAGCACCAGCTCGCCGGCGCGGACGCGTGCGTCGCGGCGCGAGTCGTGCAGCAGCATCAGCGCGACCAGCCCGAGCGCCTCCGGCTCGTCCGGCATCAGCGCGGCGAGCAGCTTCGCCAGCCGGATCGCCTCGCCCGCCAGCGCCGCGTCGGACTCAGCGTAGCCCTGGCGGAAGATCAGGTACAGCACCGCCAGCACGCCGCCGAGCCGCTCGGGCAGGCGGTGGTCGGGCGGGACCGCGAACGCGATCCCGGCGTCGCGGATCTTGCGCTTGGCACGCACGAGCCGCTGCGCCATCGTCGCCTCGGGCACCAGGAACGCGCGCGCGATCTCCGCGGCGGTCAGCCCGCCGACGACCTGCAGCGTTACAGCGACGCGCGCCTCCAGCGCCAGCGCCGGGTGCGCGCAGGTGAAGATCAGGCTCAGGCGCTCGTCGCCGACGGCGGCGAGGCGATCGGGGTGCAGGTCGTCCACGGTCGTGTCCTGTGCCGGCTCCGTGTACCGGCGCTCCCGCCGCAGCCGGTCGATCCCGCGGTTGCGCGCGACCGTCACGAGCCATTCGGCGGGCTTGGCCGGCTCGCCCTCCGCCGGCCAGCGCGCCGCGGCCACCGCGCACGCCTCCTGCAGCGCGTCCTCGGCCAGCTGCAGGTCGCCGAGCGAGCGCATCAGCGCCGCCAGCATGCGCGCCCGCTCGGCGCGGAACGTGGCCTCGAGGCTCACCGCTGCAGGACGGGGCGCACCTCGACCGAGCCGTCGCGGGCGGTCGGGCAGCGCGCGGCCCACTCGAGCGCCTCGTCGAGATCGCCGCACTCGAGCAGGAAGTAGCCGCCGAGCCATTCCGCGGACTCCGCGAACGGCCCGTCGACGTTGAGCGTCTCGCCGTCGCGGATCCGCACCGTCGTCGCCGCGTCAGGCTCGTGCAGCGGGTCGCAGTGCACGAGCACGCCGGCGTCGGCCACCTCCCGCATGTAGGCGCCGATCGCGGGGAACGTCTCCGGCCCGCGCTCGCTCAGATAGAGCAGCAGCATGTATCGCATGGCCTGAAGACGAACGAGCGCCGCCGGAATCGACCTAGCAGTAGTTCCTGTCGTACGAGTCGCGGATCGGGCGGTAGCGGCCCTTGCGCTGCTTCAGCGGCGTCGCGTAGACTTGGCCGTAGCCGGGGCCGCCCTGGGCGCCCGCCTCGCCCCAGACGGCGACGCCGCTGCCGTCGGGCCCGGCCGCGATCGCGGGGGCGACCGGGGCGTGCTCGTAGGCCGTCGTGCGGAACAGCGTCGTGGAGCGGCCGAACCACGACGACGAGCGGGTCCCGGTGCGCGCGTAGACGACGCACGAGGTGCGGATGTAGTTCGTCGCCCAGGCCAGGTGCAGGCGCCCCGACGCGTCCTGCTCGAGGTCGGCGGCCCCGTTCACGAGCCGGTCCTCGGCGGCCGGCTTCGCGGCGCGCCAGCGGTCGCGCCTGGCGTCGTAGGAGCGCAGCACGAACGGCGCGCTCGGGCCGCGCTGGGCGGGGATCGGGCGCCAGTTGAGCAGGTACGTCCCGCGCTTGCCGACCGACAGCTGCGGATCGCTCTCCTTCGCGACGCGCTTGCCGGGGAACGGCGCCCACGCGGCCTGGGAGAAGGGGTCGCCGCCGGAGAACGTGCGCCAGCGCGTGTCCGCGTCGGTGTCGATCACGGCGAGGAAGCGGCCGGAGGGCAGCTGCGCGACGTCGGCGCCGCCGGTGACGCCGTGGTCGGTGCCGTCGGGGTTGAGGTTGAGGTCGATCGTCCGGCGCTCGGGCGCCGTGAACGGATCGAGCTGGAACCAGATCGGCCCGGTGTCGTCGGTCACGGTCAGGACGGACTGGCCGTCGTTGCTGAGCGCGATCCCCTCCGCGTGCGTGACGCCGCCGCCGATCGCGAACGGCCCCTGCCAGGTGGCGCCGTTGTCGCTGGAGAAGCGCAGCCACGTGGTGCCGTGGGTCGCGTCGTCGAGATCGGCCGTCGAGCCCTGGACGATCAGCAGCACGCCGTCGCTCGCGCGGCGCATGATCTTGACCGCGCGGTAGCCGCCCTCGAGCGGGAGCGGCGTGAGCACGTCGCAGGCCTTGGCGTTGCGCGGGAGCCGGCAGTACGTCTGCCCGCCGGGCGAGTTGAAGACGATGTGCGCCGTGCCGGCGGGATCGAGCGTCACCGAGGGGGCGGTGCCCGTGCCGAGCACGATCGGCGCGGCCTGCGCTGGAGCCGCCGCGCAGAGCGCGAGCGCCGTCGCGATGAGCCATGCACCCCTGCGCATCGCGAGCAGACTACCTCGCCAGCACCGCGTAGTGGACGGTGAACAGCGTTTCGGCGCGTCGCGGCGCGGCGCGCCAGGCGGCGGCGCGGACGGCCCATTTGACGCCCGAGCGGACGGGCGAGCCGAAGAACGCGTGGTGCGCGTAGGGCAGGGGATCGCTCAGCTCCGCGACCGGCGTCAGCCCCGCGCCGGCGAGCAGCGCGTGCATCTGCGCGCGGTCGAACCGGTGCAGGTGCCCGATCCGCTCCGCCTCGGCCCGCTTGGCGGGGCGCGCGGCCGAGCGGTTGCCCTCCAGCGGCACCTCGACGAGCACGGCGCGCCCGACGCGCGCCGCCTCGGCCAGCAGCGGCGCCGGGTCGGGCACGTGCTCGAGCACGTGCGAGAGCACGGCGAGGTCGTAGGCGCCGTCGGCGGCCGGGATCCGCGCGCCGTCGTAGGCCTCCAGCCGGCGCGCGCCGGGGATCCGGCGCCCGCGCGCGAGCTCGATCGCCGTCGGCGACAGCTCGAAGCCGTCGACCACGGCGGCCAGGCGCGAGAGCTCGGCCAGCAGCGCGCCGTCGCCGCAGCCGATCTCCACCAGCGTCGTGGGCGCGAGTCCGGCGCGCGCGCACAGCGTGAACGCGTGCGCCGCCTTGGTGCGGGCGCCGAGCGCGCGCCAGCGCCCCATCCGCTCGCCCTCGGCCGCGTCGGCGAGCGCGTAGCCGGCCGTGTAGAACGCCTGCGGGTCCTCGGCCGCGCTCACTGCGACGCCCGCAGCTTCGACTTCTCGGACACGGCCAGATTGACGATCCCCGACAGCCGCGGCGCGGGCAGCGGGTCCAGCAGCGTCGGCGCCGGCGTCCAGCGGAAGCGGTAGGCCGCGCCGGCCTGGAGCGCGAGCGTCTTCGCGAACGTGCCGTCGGCGGCCAGCGCGACGTCCTGCAGGTCGCGGAACGCGGTCTCGCCGTGCGGCCGGATCATCAGCGTCGCCAGCGGCGCCGCGTCGGGCCGCACCTGCCCCCAGGCGACGCGCCGCCCGCGGTCGATCACGAACGGGGCGGGGAACGTCGCGAGCGCCGGCTTCGGCTTCCCGTTGACGAAGCGCAGCCCGCTCTGCCAGCCCGAGTACGCCCGCGAGCCGCGCCCGCGCGAGATCACCGGCTCGTCGTCCCACTGGTAGAAGGACAGGCCGCGCACGCGCGGCGAGCGCCACGCGATGTACGACGCCTGCTGCAGATAGCGCGCCTGCTGCGCGAGCGTGACGCCGACCGCGTGGTCGGGCGGCGAGGTCTGGTAGCCGAACTCGGTCAGGTCGACGCCGCCGGAGATCAGCAGCCGCCGCCGGCCCTGCAGCTTGTCGAGCGTCGCGAGCAGGCGCGGCAGATCGGCGATCTGCGCCTCCTCGCGGTTCGGGTTCGGGTGGTCAGGCGCGTTCAGCACGGGGTGCGGGTGATAGCCGAACGCGTCCGCCGCGGCCGGCTTGAAGCCCGCGCAGCGGCCGCCGCGCACGCGCTTGAAGGCGCGGTCCACGCAGCCCATCGCGCGCAGGAACGGCAGCGGCTCGAGCGGCGTGTTGGCGCTGCGGGCGGGCGCGCCGATCGGCGCGAGCTCGCCGAGCAGCACCTCGCTGCCCGGGTCGGCGGCGTGGATCTGCGGCACCGCCGCACGCACGAGCGCGCGGTAGGCGTGCGGCGCGACGGGCGTGCAGGCGTGCTTGCGGCACTCGCTCTGCGGCTGCAGCCAGGCGGGCTGGTTGGGCTCGTTCCAGATCAGGTAGCGGTCGACGTCCTCGCCGTAGCGCGCGGCGACGGCGCGCGCGAAGCGCCCGAACTCCACCGGCGACGGCTCCCAGCGCGGGTTCCCGCGCGCCGGGGCGCGGCTCGTCCACACCGGGCCGGGCCCGGTGACCGTCAACATGACCTTCAGGCCCGCGGCGCGGACCAGCCGGACGGCCGAGTCCAGCGTGCCCCACGCGTAGTGCGGGTCCGCCGGGTCGGACGCGCGGAACCCGGCCGGCCGCCGGCGCGGCGCGATCCGGCCCCACTGCGCGTGGATCCGCACGATGTCGACGCCGAGCGCGCGCCACGACTCCACCGCCGCGGGGGCCTCCGGCGAGCCGCTGAGCAGCAGGCGCTCGTCCTCCATGCCGACCTCCAGGCCCGCCGCGCGGGCCGGAGCCGCGGCGGCGAGCAGGAGCGCCAAGAGGACGAGCGCGAGCCGCAACTAGGTTCCGATGCCGGCCTGACGCGACGTCAGGCCGTTCCAGCGCAGGCGCCAGACGCCGCCGCCGGGGTCGGGCAGCGTGACGGTGAACTGGCCCTTCAGCGACGTCACCGGCACCGCCTGGACGGTCGTGAAGCCCGCGCTGGCCGACGCCGCGTGCTGGACCTCGACCTGCAGCGGCGCGCTGTCGGGCGCGGGCCGGACCTGGCCGTAGACGAGCACGTTGGCGCCCTTCTTGACCAGCCACAGCGGCAGCTGGTAGGCGGTGTACGACGGCTTCGCCGTGCCGTCGAGCATGCGCACGCCCGATTGGAACGAGCCCTGCGGCGCATCGTCGACGAGCTTGTACTGAGAGACCGTCTTCACGCGCGCGTTCGTGTACGCCATGTAGTCGGACTCGTTCATGTACTCGGCCTGCTGGGCCGGCAGCACGCCGAAGACGTTGTCCGGCGGGTTCGTCTGCCAGCCGTTCTCGGTGTAGTAGACCGGCAGCTTCTTCGCGATCCGCCCGGCCTTGCCGGCCTGGTCGAGCAGCTTCGTCAGCCGCGACTGGACGTCGATCGTGATCTCGTCGGCGTTCGGGCGCGAGTTCGGCGGGCGCGAGCCGCCGCGCGTGTAGGGATGGTGGGCGTAGCCGGTGGCGAGCAGCTTCTTGTAGCCGCCGCACTTCTGCGCACTGGCCTCGGAGCCGGTCAGGCGGTGGCCGTTGGCCTTCAGGCAGAACACGCCGCGCAGGAACGGGACCGGGTTCGCGTTCGCGCTCGGGCCGGGCTTGCTGCCGATCGGCGCCGTCTCGCCGAGCAGGATGGTGTCGCCCCGGTGGCCGGTGCCGCGCAGGCCGGCGATCGCCGAGCTCGCGAGCGAGCGGTAGATCGCCGCGGACTGCAGCGTCTTGCCGCTGTACTGCGGCGTCAGCCACGCGCGCAGGTTCGGCTCGTTCCAGATCGACCACAGCTTCACGGTCGGGTAGCGCTTGCCGAGGGCGCGCGCGAAGTCGCCGAACAGCTTGGCGTCGGGCTTGCACGTGCTGCGCGTCTTGACCGAGCCGCCGCAGTGCGAGGCCCACGCCGGGATCGGCCCCGTGACCGTCAGCAGCACCTGCAGCCCGCGCGCCTGCGCAGCCTGCACGAACGTGTCGACGATGTTCAGCGACGGGTACGCGTTCGGGTCCTTGCCGTCGAAGCGCTTGGGCTTCTTCTTCGAGGTGGGCGCGGGCGCGTAGCGCGACCAGATCACGTTGGCGCGCACGACGTCGGCGCCGAGGGCGACCGCGTCGTCGAGCGCGAGGGCCTGCCGGTAGGTCCCGAGCTCGAGCATCTGGTGCTCGTCCTCGATCACCGACAGCTGGTTGGTGGACGCGTGGGCGGGCGCGGACGGCAGCAGGACGCAGGCCGCCGCGCCGACCGCCAGGGCGCGCCCGGCGCGGCGAAGGCTTGTCTCCATCATCGAAGGCATTCCAACGCCGCGGCCGGACGCAAGTTGCGGCGCGACTAGGAAGCGGCGGCGTACAGCTCCGCGACCTTGTCCCAGTTGACGACGTTCCAGAACGCGTCCAGGTAGTCCGGGCGCTTGTTCTGGTACTTCAGGTAATAGGCGTGCTCCCACACGTCGGCGCCCAGCAGCGGCGTCTGGCCGGCCGACACCGGGTTGTCCTGGTTCGGCGTGCTCGTGACCGCCAGGCCCGAGCCGTCGTGGACCAGCCACGCCCAGCCGGAGCCGAACTGGTTCACTCCGGCGTCCTTGAACTTCGCCTTGAAGTCGTCGAACGAGCCGAACGCGGCGTCGATCGCGGCCGCGAGGTCGCCCTCGGGCGTGCCGCCGCCCTCACCTGACATCCACTCCCAGAAGAGGCTGTGGTTGTAGTGGCCGCCGCCGTTGTTGCGGACCGCCTTCTGCTTGTCGGCGGGAAGCGAATCGAGGTTCTTCAGGACCTCCTCGATCGGCTTGCCGTCCCAGTCGGTGCCGTCGAGCGCCGCGTTGACCTTGTCCACGTACGCCTGATGGTGCTTGTCGTGGTGGATCTGCATGGTCTGCGCGTCGATATGCGGCTCGAGCGCGTCGTAGTCGTACGGGAGCGGCGGGACTTCGTAAGCCATGGTCGGCCTCCAAGCTCTTGCAGTGTTCGAACCCCTCGCGTGAGCGTTCTATCACCCGGCGGCTTTCCCTTCGGTGCGACTAGGCTTGCGCCCTCACATGACGCGTCTGAGTCGCTACTTCCTTCCCACCGAGAAGCAGGCCCCCGCCGACGCGGAGGCGCTCTCGCACAAGCTCATGGTCCGTGCCGGGCTCGTCCGCCAGATCGGCGCGGGGCTGTGGAGCTGGATGCCGGCGGGCTGGCGCGTGCATCAGAAGGTGGTCCAGATCATCCGCGAGGAGATCGACGCGATCGGCGGCCAGGAGATGCTGATGCCGGTGCTCAACCCGGCGGACATCTGGCAGCGCAGCGGCCGCTACCAGGCGATCGGGGACGAGCTGTTCCGGCTCAAGGACCGGCGCGGCGCCGACATGGTGCTGGCGATGACGCACGAGGAGGTCGTCACGACGCACGTGGCGCAGATCGTGCGCTCCTACCGCGACCTGCCGCTGATCCTCTACCACTTCCAGATCAAGGAGCGCGACGAGCCCCGTCCGCGCGCCGGCGTGCTGCGGACGCGCGAGTTCATCATGAAGGACTCCTACACGTTCGACCGCGACGCGGAGGGCCTCGACGCCGGCTACGACAAGCACCGCGAGGCGTACGACCTCATCTTCGACCGCGCCGGGCTGGAGTGGTACCGCGTCGAGTCCGACGTCGGGATGATGGGCGGGACCGGCGCGCACGAGTACATGGCGCCGTGCGCGGCGGGCGAGAACGACGTCGCGCTGGCGCCCGGCTACGCCGCCAACGTGGAGATCGCGAGCGCCGATCCGGCGCCGGTCGAGTTGCCCGAGGGCCTGCCCGCGCCCGAGGAGGTCGAGACGCCCGGGCTGACGACGGTCGCCGATGTGACCGCCAAGCTCGGCGTGCAGGCGGGCACGCTGATCAAGGCCTATCCGGTGATCGTGGACGACAAGGGCCTGACGCTCGTGCTCGTGCGCGGGGACCACCGCGTCAACGACATCAAGCTGCGCAACGCGCTCGGCACCGGCTTCCGGCCGGCGCGCGAGGAGGAGTTCGCCGACCGCATCGGGCCCGCCGGCTACATCGGGCCCGTGGGCGCCGACGCGCCGATCCTGCTCGACGACGCGATCGCCCCCGGGGCGTACATCACGGGCGCCAACCGCGAAGGCCGGCACCTGCGCGGCGTCGAGCCCGGCCGCGACTTCCCGTTCAAGCGCGTCGACGTGCGCCGCGTGGAGGAAGGCGACACCGTCGGCGGGCACGCGATCCGGATCGAGCCCGCGATCGAGATCGGCAACATCTTCAAGCTCGGCACGCGCTACTCGGTGCCGCTGGGCGCGATGTACCTCGACGAGGGCGGCGTCTCGCGCCCGGTCTGGATGGGCTCCTACGGGATCGGCCCGGCGCGGATCGCCGCCGCCGCCGTCGAGCAGTTCGCCGACGAGAAGGGCATCGCCTGGCCGCGCGCGCTCGCGCCGTTCGACGTGCACCTGGTCGGGCTCGGCAAGCCGGGCACCGAGGAGCACGCGCTGGCCGAGAAGCTCTACGAGGAGCTCGCGGAGGTCGGCTTCGACGTCGTCTACGACGACCGCGACGCCGGTCCGGGCGAGAAGTTCGCCGACGCCGAGCTGCTCGGCGTGCCGCTGCGGCTGACGATCGGGCGCCGAACGCTCGCCGCGGGCGAGATCGAGGTCCAGGTGCGGCGCGGGCGCGAGACGCGCTCGCTGCCGCTCGAGGGAGCGGCGGAAGCCGCCCTTGAGATGTGGCGCGACCTCAGCTGACCTTCCGCCGCCTGTCCGGCCTCGACCGGTCAGGCCCGCCGCCGCCGGAGACCGTCGCGGGCGCGCCGCTGCGCCCGTGGACGATCCCGAACTTCATCGGCTACATCCGGCTCGCGCTGATCCCGGTCTTCCTGGCCGTCGAGCTGTCGTCGGAGAGCGGCACGGACGCGCTCGGCGCCGTGCTGTTCGCGGTGATCGGCTGGAGCGACTACCTGGACGGGATCGCCGCGCGCGTGACCGGCCAGTACTCGCGCATGGGCGCGCTGCTGGACCCGGTCGTCGACCGGCTGCTCGTGATCTCCGGCGTGATCGTGTGCTGGAAGTTCGAGCTGCTCCCGCGCTGGGCGCTGGCCGTGCTCGCCGCGCGCGAGCTGTTCATGCTCGTCCTCGCGCGCCTGGCGCTGAGCCGCGGCATAGACCTGAAGATCAACTGGCTGGGGCGCTGGGGCGTGTGGCCGGTCTTCGGCGCGCTGTTCTTCGCCATGTGCGGCGTGCATTGGCTCGCGCTCGCCTGCCTGTACGTGGGGCTCGTGCTCGCGCTGGGGGCCAGCGTGCTGTATGTGCGCGACGGGCTTCGCCAGGCACGAGACCAAGGCTCGACCTGAGCTTGACGACCGCTATGCTTCCGCTTCCGTCTTCGTCGCACCGAGGAGAGGACGCCTTTCCACATGGACACCTTCCCCGATCTGGGTTCGCTCTCCGACCAGGAGCTCAAGGACCTCATCCAACAGCTCACTGATGAAGAGCAGGAGGTGTCGTACCGCCGGCGGATCCTCCACGGCAAGATCGACATCCTGCGCGCCGAGCTCGTGAACCGGCTGCGCAAGAAGCACGAGGGCGGCGAGGAAGTCATCTCCGGAGCCGACGTCCAGCGCCTGACCGACATCCTGGCCGGCCGCGCCTCGGGCGCCGGCGGCGACGACATCTAGCGCGCGGCGGGGGAGGCCGTTGGCGCTTCACTGCCCCGAGTGCGGGTTCGTCGTCACGGAGGGCGCGAACTACTGCCAGCGCTGCGGCGCTTACGTCGGCACGCGCGAAGACACGCGGGACGACGTGACGACCGCGACGTACGTGATCGACGAGCAGACCGGCGAGTTGCGCCCGGTCGACGTCGGCGACGTCGCGGCGTCCACGGGCGCCCTCGTGATCCGCTCCGGCGGCGGCCGCGTAGGCCAGTCGTTCCCGCTCGAGGGCGAGCGGCTGACGATCGGGCGCTCGCCGGACGCCGAGATCTTCCTCGACGACGTGACCGTCTCGCGCGACCACGCCGTGCTCGTGCGCCGCTCCGGCGCCTGGCACCTCGACGACTCAGGCTCATTGAACGGCACCTACGTCAACCGCCGCCGGATCGACTCGCACAAGCTCGAGGACGGCGACGAGCTGCAGGTCGGCAAGTACAAACTGACCTACCTGGCGCGCTGAGGTGGCAGTGTCCGACGACACCGCCACCGGCGAGGATGCGCTTCCGGCAGGGCCGGAGGAGGGACCGCGGCACGTCAAGTCGCTGACCATCGGGGCCGTCTGCAAGCAGCTCTCGCAGGAGTTCCCCGACATCTCGATCTCGAAGATCCGGTACCTCGAGGATCAGAAGCTCCTGTCGCCGCGGCGCACGCCCGGCGGCTACCGGCTCTACGCGCAGTCCGACGTCTCGCGCCTGCGCACGATCCTGCGGCTGCAGCGCGACGAGTTCCTGCCGCTGCGCGTGATCCGGCAGGAGCTGGCGGCGGGGCGCACGTTCGAGGAGGAGCAGCAGCAGCAGGCGCAGCCGCCCGCGGCGGCGGAGGGCGGCCCCGAGGGGGGCGCGGCGGCCGCCGCGCCCGACGGGCGTCCGGGCGCCGCGCTGCGGCGGCTGACGTTCTCGCTGCGCGACCGCGGCGCGCTCTACTCGCTCGACGACGTCGTCGAGGAGACGGGCGCCGACCCGCGCCTGATCGCCGAGCTCGAGGACTACGGGATCGTCAAGGGCGAGCCGCGCGCCGGCACGCGCTACTACGACGAGACGCAGCGCGAGATCGTGCGCGCCGTCACCGAGCTCGCGCGCTACGGCGTGGCGGGCCGCAACCTGCGCGTGTTCCGGACCAGCGCCGAGCGCGAGGCGGCGCTGCTGCAGCAGATCCTGGCTCCCTCGCTGCGCTCGCGCAATCCGGAGCGGCGCAAGGAGGCGGTCGAGGCGCTCGAGAACCTGGCGGCCGTGGCGTCGCACCTGAAGCACCTCCTGCTCGTGCGGGACCTGCGCCGCATCGCGAAATGACCGAGCTGCGGTCCCGCATCCGCGACATCCCGGACTTCCCGAAGCCCGGGATCGTGTTCAAGGACATCACGCCGCTGCTGCTGGACCCCGCGGCGCTGGACCTCGCCGTGTCGGAGATCGCCGGCTGGGCGCGGCCGCGGGAGATCGACCTGGTCGTCGCGGCCGAGGCGCGCGGGTTCATCCTCGGCGCGGCGGTCGCGCGCGAGCTGGGCGCGGGCTTCGTCCCGGCGCGCAAGCCCGGCAAGCTGCCGGGGGAGACCGTGTCGGCCGAGTACATCCTCGAGTACGGCGTCGACGCGCTGGAGATGCACGCCGACGCGCTCGCCGACGGCGCGCGCGTGCTGCTGCACGACGACCTGCTCGCCACCGGCGGGACCGCCAGCGCGCTCGCCGCGCTGGTCGTGGGAGCGGGCGCCGTGATCGCCGGCTGCGCGTTCCTGGTCGAGCTCAGCTTCCTCGGCGGCCGCGCGAAGCTCGAGCCCTACGACGTCCACGCGCTCGTGTCGTACGACAGCGAGTGAGGCGCGAGCAGGTCTTCTCGGGCTGGGGCGAGCCCGGCGCGGGTCCGTCGCTGCCGGCCCACGCGGAGGCGCTGCTGCGCGACGAGCTCGGTGTCGCGGGCGGCGTCGTCTCCCGCCCCGTCGCGCTCGACGACGTCGTCCTGGCGCCCAGCGCGCTGCCGGGCCGCGTGCGCGCGCGGCTGGCCGAGGTGGCCGAGATCCGCGACGACCGCCTGGCGCGGATCCTGCGCTGCCGCGGCAAGTCCTACCTCGACCTGCTCGCCCAGCGCGCCGGCGACTGCGCGTCGGCGCCGGACGCGGTCGTCATCCCCGGCGACGTCGGCGCCGTGCTGCGGATCTGCGCGGAGGAGGCCGTCGCGGTCGTGCCGTTCGGCGGCGGCACGAGCGTCGTCGGCGGCCTGGCGGGCCTGCGCGGGCGCTTCGAGGCGCTGATCTCGCTCGACCTCGGCGGCCTCGATCGCCTGGTCGGCCTCGACACCACGTCGCTCACCGCCGTCTTCGAGCCCGGGATCCGGCTGCCCGAGGCCGATCGCGCCTTGCGCGAGCGCGGGCTCGCGCTCGGGCATGTGCCGCAGAGCTACGAGTGGGCGAGCGTCGGCGGCTGCGTCGCGACACGCTCCGCCGGGCAGGCCTCGACCGGCCACGGGCGGATCGACGCCAACGTGATCGGGCTCGACATGACGACGCCCGCGGGCGTCCTGCACACGCTCGACGTCGCCGCCACGGCCGCGGGCCCGGACCTGCGCGAGCTCGCGATCGGCTCCGAGGGCACGCTCGGCGTGCTCACCCGCGTGGCGCTGCGCGTGCACCCGCTCGCCACGTCGATCCACCATGAGGGCTGGTCGCTGCCGTCGTTCGCCGACGGCGCCGACGCGCTGCGCCGGCTCGAGCAGGAGGGTCTGGCGCCCGACATCGCGCGCCTGTCCGACGAGGAGGAGACGCGCCTCAGCGTCGCGCTGGCCGGCACCGGCAAGCTGGGCCAGCGGCTGCTCGGCGGCCGCTGCCTGCTCGTGCTCGGCTGGGAGGGGCGCACGTCGCGCCGCGTCGCGGTCGGGCAGCGCCTGGTCCGCTGGGGCGGCCTGCCGCTGGGGACGAAGCCCGGCCACGCGTGGGCGGAGTCGCGCTTCGCCGGCCCGTACCTGCGCGACGACCTGCTCGACCGCGGCGTGCTCGTCGAGACGGTCGAGACCGCCACGTCATGGTCGAACCTCGCGCACCTCTACGGCAGCGTCCGCGCCGCCTTCCCGGGCGCGCACGTCGGCTGCCACGTCTCGCATCTGTACGCGACCGGCGCCTCGCTGTACTTCACGATCCTCGCCCGCCAGGACGCCGATCCCGCGGCTCAGTGGCGCGCGCTGAAGGCGCACGCGCTCGACGCGATCGTCGCCGCCGGCGGCACCGTCACGCACCACCACGCGATCGGCCACGAGCACGCGCCGTGGCTCGGCGCCGAGATCGGCCCGCTCGGCACCGCGCTCCTGCGCACGCTGAAGTCGCACTGCGACCCCGCGGGGATCATGAACCCCGGCAAGCTGCTGCCGCCGCCGTAGCGGCCCCGCGGCAGCCGGCGTAGAGCGCGGGGGAGTGCTCGAACGGGCCGAGGTGGCGCTTCTTGACGGCGCGGGCCGCGGTTCCCTCCGCCCAGCCGCCCGTGACGACGAGCCGGCGGGCGGGGCCGGCGAGCGCCGCCATGCGGCCGAGCACGGCCGCTCCCTCGCTGCCGGCGCGCTCCAGCGCGGCCCGGTAGAGCGCGCCGGGCGAGGCGCCGCCGGTGAGGCCCGTGATCGTCAGCGTGTCGTCGCCGAGGCCGCCGAGCGCGAGCGGGCCCGGGTCGGCCTCGAGCGCGGCGGCCTCGAGCGCGTCGCGCGCCTCGGCCGGGACGCCGAGCAGGTTGCAGACGGCCTGCAGCGCCTCGCCCGACCAGACCGCGCCCTGCAGCGACCAGCGGCCGGCGAGCGCGTGCCAGCTGACGGTGAGGCCGTCCGCCACGGCGCGCCGCACGATCTCCGGCGCCAGCGGCGCGGTCGCGCGCAGGATCGCCTCGGCGGTGCCGCAGGAGTCGAGCACGTCGCCCTCGCCCGCCGCGTCCGCGCCGACGGCGGCGCAGCAGTGGTCGTGGCCGCCGACCGTGAGCACCGCGCCGGCGAGCCGGCCCGCGAGATCGGCGCGACCCGAGGCGGCGCCGGCCGCGCGCCCCAGCGGCGTGCCCGCGGGCGCATGCGGCGGCATCAGGCCGTCCGGCGCGCCCGCGAACGCCAGCGCCGGCTCCCACGGCTCGCCCGTGTGGATGTCGTAGAAGCCCGTGCGCGACGCGAGCGAGGACTCGGCTACGGAATCGCCGCCGAGGCTCTGCACGATCCACTCCGCGATGTTCACCCAGCGCACGCCGCGCTCGGCGTCCGGCCAGTGCGCGCGCATCCACGCGTACTTGGCCAGCGTGCACAGCTCGCTCGCCGGCAACCCCGTGCGCTCGGAGAAGTCCGGCAGCTCGGCCGCGATCCGCCGCGCCTCGTCGCCGCCGCGCGTGTCATGCCACGCGATCGACGGCACCACCGGGCGCCCGCCCGCGTCGACCAGCACGCCCGTCTCCGCCATCCCCGCGACGCCGAGGGCGGCGACGGCGGCGCCGGCCGGCAGCGCCGCGTCGGCGGCCTCCAGGGCGGCCAGCAGCAGCGCGTCGGGGTTCAGCTCGGTCCCGCGCCACGGCGTCGGCGCCCGCCCGCGGGCCAGCTCGCGCCCGTCCTCGTCGTACGCCGCCGCCTTCACCGACGTGGTGCCCACGTCGATGCCCAGCAGGATCACCGCGGCGGAACCTCGCCCGACCCGCGCGGGACCAGCTCCGTCGGCAGCACGACGCGGCGCGGCGGCCCCACGTCGCCGTCCAGGCGCGCGAACGCGAGCTGCGCCGCCTCGACGCCCATGCGGTTGGAGTCGTGGCGGATGACCGTCGTCGGCATCGCGACCAGGTCGGCGAGCTCGAAGTCGTCGAAGCCGACCAGCGCGATGCCCTCGTGGCTGCCGCGCATCGCCCGCAGAGCGCCCACCGTGTGGCGGTTGTTGCCGGTGAACAGCGCGGTCGGCCGCACGTCCGCCGGCAGCGCCAGCAGCTCCGCCACGATCGCCATCGAGTGCTCCGGGTCGCGCACGTCGGTGCGCACCAGCCGCGGGTCGGGCTCGATCCCGGCGGCGGCCAGCGCGGCGCGGTAGCCGGAGACGCGCTCGGACGCGGTGACGAGCTCCTCGGGGTCGGCGACGCACGCGATCCGCCGGTGCCCGTGGGCGATCAGGTGCTCGACCGCCGTCCGCGCGCCGCCGGCGTTGTCGAGCAGGACGGCGTCGGCGTCCATCCCGCGCGGCGGGCGGTCGAGGAACACGATCGGCGTGTCCTCGCCGGCGAGCCAGCCGTGGTCGTGCGACGCGGGGACGAGCACGAGCGCGTCGACGCGCCGCCGCAGCAGCGCCTGGACGAGGTCGCGCTCGCGATCCGGGTCCTCGGCGCAGGAGCCGGCGATGACCATGAACCCGCGCTCGCGCGCGACGGTCTCGACGGCGAGCGCGATCTGGCTGTAGAACGGGTTCGCGACGTCCTCGATCACGAGCCCGAGCGTCGCCGACGAGCGCCCGTGGCGCAGCGAGCGCGCGAGGTCGTTGCGGCGGAAGCCGAGCTCGGCGATCGCCTCCGTCACGCGCTGGGCGGTCGAGGGCGCCACGTTGGGCTCCTCGTTGATCACGCGCGAGACGGTCTTCAGGCTCACGCCCGCGCGCTCGGCGACGTGGCGCATGGTGGGACGGGCGGTCGTCATGCCGGCATCATCGCGAGCAGCTCGGTCATCCGCCGGCGATCGAGCTCGCCGGCCTTTTCCGCCTCGACGCTCGCGGCCGCCGCCGCGACGCCCTCGCGCGCCGCCTCCAGCACCGGCGCACCCCGCTCCAGCGCCGCCGCCAGCGCGCACGTGAGCACGTCGCCGGCGCCGATCGGGTTACGCGCGTGGGCCGCCGGGGCGTCGAGCCACACCGGGTCGCCGTTCCACGCCACCGCCGCGCCGGCCGCGGCGGCCGTCACCACCGCGGCGCCCGCGCCGCGGTGGACCAGCTCGCGCGCGGCGGCCAGCGCGCGCG
Source organism: uncultured Solirubrobacteraceae bacterium (assembly GCA_963736505.1). Classification (GTDB taxonomy): domain Bacteria; phylum Actinomycetota; class Thermoleophilia; order Solirubrobacterales; family Solirubrobacteraceae; genus Solirubrobacter. The sequence goes on along the minus strand of CAVTOZ010000003.1, from coordinate 1,989,656 downwards.
GCCGCGCGTCGGGCGACGCGTCGACCGCCTCGCCGGCGCGGCCGAGCAGCAGGCCCTCCGCCTCCGCCAGGTTCGGCGTCACCGCGTGCGCGTGCGCCGCCACGGCCGCGGCGAGCACCGGCCCGCCGGCGTCCACGACCGCGCACTTGCCCGCGTCGCGCGCCCGCGCCGCCAGCCGCGCGTAGCCGTCGACCGGCGCGCCGGGCGGCAGCGAGCCGGAGCAGACCAGCACGTCATGGTCGGCGAGCCCGTCGTCGATCACGCCCTCCAGCTTGACCCAGCACGCGGCGTCGATCGTCGGCCCGGGCTCGTTGAGCACGGTCGCGCGCCCGCCCGGCTCGAAGATCACGGCCGTCGAGCGCAGCTCTCCCGGCGCGGGCACGCCCTGCAGCGTGACGCCCTCCTCGGCGATCAGCGCGGCCGCCGCGCGGCCCGTGTGGCCGGGCAGGAACGCGACCAGCGCGGCCGGCACGCCGAGCGCGCGCGCCGCGCGCGCGACGTTCAGCCCCTTGCCGCCGGGCGTGACGACAACGCCGGCCAGCCGCAGCACCTCGCCCGGGCGCAGCTCGTCGATCGTCGAGGTCCGGTCGATGGTCAGGTTCGGGCCCGCGATCAGCAAGCCGCAACTATGTCAGCCCGCCGCGTGGGGGAGGTCGCCGGAGAGGATGACCTTCCCCGGCTTCTTCGCGGTCGGCGACGTGTCGTCGGTGACCAGCACGGAGTCGTAGCTGACGAACCACTGCGGGAACTTGCTCACGTCCTCGTTGCGCGGGCCCGCGGTCGTGAGCGTGCCGTCCTTGCCGACCGGGTTCTGCGCGACGCCGAGCCGCAGCGCCGAGCCGTCCTTCTTCTGGAACCAGATCGAGTACGTCTGCGAGCCGGTGTTGGGCGGCACGTCCTGCGCGGCGAGCGCGAAGCGGACGGAGTTGTCGTTGGCCTTGAACAGCCGCATCAGGCCGACGGCCTTCGAGCCCGCCGGGCCGCGCAGCACGATGTCGTTGGCCGCCGCGGTGGGCGTGCTCGCGGGGCTCGCCGTCGCGGTCGGGGCGGCGGCGGCCGGCGGCGACGAGTCGTCGGAGCGCGTGAGGACGAACACGAGCACGGCGGCGACGAGCACGACGACGGCGCCGATCAGGATCGCCCCGCCGAGCCGGGACGAGCGCGCCGGGCCGGGCTCGGGGTCCGGCGCGGCCACGGGAGCCGGCGGCTCGACGACAGCCGGCGGCGGCACCTCGGCGAGCGCCGGCACCGTCGCGCCGGGGACCTCGCGCAGCGCGGCCGAGACGGTCTCGGCCCAGCGGCGCGTCGCGGCGTCGGACGCGGGCGGCGTGCCGCCCTGCCCGAGCAGCCAGTCGGCGACCTCGCCGGCGTGCGGCGGCGGCGGCAGGTCCGGCGCGAGCGCCTCCAGCCCGCCGCGGGCGCGCTCGCGCACGGTCTCCTCGGAGATCCCGAGCAGGCTCGCGAGGTCGCCGTAGCTGTGCCCGCGCAGCACGAGCTCGACGGCGGCGCGCTGATCCGGGGCAAGGCGCTCGAACGCGTTGACGGCACGCGGCGGCATGGTCGTCCTAGCGTAGTGGAGGAGTCCCTGCAATCGCGCCGATATCGTGCCCGCGCGATGCTCGACCTCGAGATCGTGTCGCGCACGGACGACGAGGTCCGCGCCCGCGTGCCCGTCACCGACGCGCTGCGCCAGCCCCTCGGCCTCGTCCACGGCGGCGCGTTCGCCGCGCTCGCCGACCAGCTCACCACGAGCGCGACCGCCCGCGCCATCTCCAGCCAGTCGAGCTTCCTGCGCCCGATCACCGCGGGCGCCTTGCACGCGGTCGCGCGCCGGCGCCATCACGGCCGCACGACGGCGGTCTGGGAGGTCGACATCTCCGACGACGAGGGCCGCCTCTGCGCCCTCGTCCGCGTGACGGTCGCTCAGACGCGCGCGGGCGGCGTCAGCCGGTAGCCGTTGGTGATCGGCATGCGCCGGTCGCGCCCGAACGCGCGCGGCGTGATCTTCACGCCCGGCGGCTGCTGGCGGCGCTTGTACTCGGCGCGGTCGACGAGCGCGATCACGCGGTCGATCGCGTCCTCGGAGAAGCCGGCCAGCAGCAGCTGCTCGCGGTCGGCGTCCTCCTCGACGTAGGCCTCCAGGATCCCGTCGAGCGTGTCGTAGTCCGGCAGCGAGTCGGAGTCCTTCTGGTCGGCGCGCAGCTCGGCGCTGGGCGGGCGGTCGATGATCGACTGCGGGACCACCCCGTCGGCGTTGCGGAAGTCGACGAGCCGGTAGACGAGCGTCTTCGGCACGTCCTTGATCACCGCGAAGCCGCCGGCGGTGTCGCCGTACAGCGTCGAGTAGCCGACCGACACCTCGGACTTGTTGCCCGTCGTCAGCACGAGCCAGCCGAACTTGTTCGACAGCGCCATCAGCAGGTTGCCGCGGATGCGCGCCTGCAGGTTCTCCTCGGTGATGTCCGGCTGGCGGCCCTCGAAGCGGCCGGCCAGCATCCGCTCGTAGATCTCCATCGCGGGCGCGATCGGGAGATCGAAGGTCTCGACGCCGAGGTTGGCGGCGAGTCGGCGCGCGTCGGACTGCGTGCCGTCCGAGGACCACTGCGACGGCATCACGACGCACGTGACGCGGTCGGGGCCGAGCGCGTCGGCGGCGACGAGCGCGACGAGCGTCGAGTCGATCCCGCCTGAGAGGCCGATCACGACGTGCTTGAAGCCGTTCTTGACGACGTAGTCGCGGACCGCCAGGCGGAGCGCCGAGTAGACCTCCTGCTCGGGTCCCATCAGCGGGGCGACCTGGCCCTCCATCCGCTCGACCGGCGGGTGCGCCGGGCGCTCGAAGCGGCCGGCGTGGCGGATCTCCGGCAGCACCTTCTGGGCCGGCGGGCGCAGGCGCGTGTCGCGCAGCCGCGCCGTCATCGCCGCCTGCGGATCGATGCTCGCGACGACCAGCGCCTCCTCGAACTGCGGCGCGCGCGCGACCACGGTGCCCTCGTGGTCGATCAGCAGCGAGTGGCCGTCGAAGACGAGCTCGTCCTGGCCGCCGACGAGGTTGGCGAACGCGACGGCCGCGAGGTTGTCGCGCGCGCGCTGGATCAGCATGCGCTCGCGCTCGAGCCCCTTGTTGCGGTGATACGGCGAGCCGGACGGGTTGAGCAGCAGCGTCGCGCCCGCCTCGGCCTCCTCGGACGCGGGCGTGCCCGGGACCCACATGTCCTCGCAGATCGTCAGCCCGATGCGGGCGTCGCCGAGCTCGATCACCGCCGGGCCGGGGCCGGCCTGGAAATAGCGCTCCTCGTCGGCCACGCCGTAGTTCCAGAGCCGCATCTTGCGGTAGTTGGCCCGCACCGCGCCGTCGGCGAGCACGGCGATCGAGTCGAACACGTCCTCGGTGCGCTCGGCGTAGCCGACGACGGCGACGATCCCCTCGACCTGGAGCGCGACGGATGCGAGCGCCTCCTGGGTCGCGCGCAGGAAGTGCTCCTTGAGCAGCAGGTCCTCCGGCGGGTACCCGGTCAGCACCAGCTCGGGGAAGACGACGAGCTCCGCGCCGGCGGATCGAGCGCGCTGGACGTACTCGGAGATCTTGGCCGCGTTGCCCTCGAGGTCGCCCACGCGCGGGTTGAGCTGGGCGAGCGCGAGGCGCAGCGGTGGGAGGCGCTCGGGCATACGATCCAGCCTACCCCTGGCCGAGCCAGGCATCGGCGAACGCGCGCAGCTGCGCGGGATCGGCGCTGCGCAGCTCGCGCCGCCAGGCGAGCGCGATCACGCCCTTGACGCCCGGCCGGTGGTCGAGGATCACGGCCTGGCCCGCGGCGGCGAGCTGCGGGTCGAACGGGCCGGCGACGTCGTCCTGGACCTGCGTCAGCGCGGCCGGCGGTCGCGCATCTCCATACGCCAGCACCACGTTGCCGAGGTGGAGGGCCTCGAGCAGCTGATCGTCCGAGAGCGCGGTGGCGTCCTTCGTGACGGGCACGGGCCGGTGCGGGCCGCTCGTGGGCGGCTCGTCAGGCGGCGAGGCGGGCGTGCTCGGTCCATCGACATGCGTACTACCCCGATCCGGCATTAGTTGGCCCGGCCCGCTCGCCGGATTGACGCCGCTGGAGTCGCGGTTGGCGAGGATCGTGATCAGGACCGCGCACGCGGCGATCGCGATGCCGGAGATCGCGAGCGCGTAGACGGCCTGCTTGGACTTCCTCACACGTGGATCGTGGCAGGCGCGAGCTCGCCGATGGCGGCGGAGAGATCCGCGGCGAACGCGTCGAGGTCGGCCATCGCGTCGTAGTCGCCGAGCAGCCCGAAGAACACGCGCCCGTCGTAGGACACCACGGCGATCCCGAGCGCGGTGTTGAGCACGAGCGGGACCTGCGGGTAGAACGCGCGCAGCCGGCGCCCGAGGATGTAGAGCGGGAACTGCGGCCCGGGCACGTTCGTCACGGTCAGGTTGAAGAAGCGCTGGCGCGCCTGCAGGCGCCCGGCCTGGTCGAGCACCGTCGGCGCGGCGACGCCGGCCAGCCGCGTGATCGCCTCCGCGCCGACCGCCTGGCCGGACTCCTTCAGCCCCGCCATCGCGGCGTGCACGAAGCGGAAGCGCTCGACCGGGTCCGCGATCGCGACCGGGAGCGGCGCGTACATCGCCGCCACGCGGTTGCCGAGCGCGCCGCGCTCGGCGTCCGCGCGCACCGAGATCGGCACCATCGCGCGCAGCTCCATCCGCTCCGGGTCGCGCCCGCGCCGGAACAGGTGCGCGCGCAGCGCCCCCGCCACGATCGTCAGGACGACGTCGTTGATCGTGCCGCCGAGCGCGTCCTTGATCGCCTTCAGCTGTGACAGCTCGGCCTCGGCCCAGGCGAAGCGCCGGTGCGGGCCGATGCGCACGTTGAGTGGGCTCGCGGGCGCCCCCGCCACGCCGGCGGCGGCCAGCGCCGCGAGGCCGGCCACGGCGCGGCCGGCCTCCGCGCCCGCCCGGTCGGGGTGCGCGAGCGCGGTGCGCAGCGCGCGGGCGAGGTTCATCGGCCCTTCGGCGCGCTCGACCAGCGCGTCCGCGAACAGCGAGGCGGGGCTCGGCTCGGGCTTCGGGACCCAGCGCGGCGGCGGGTCGGCGGCGGGCGGGTCGGCGTCGAGGTCGAACAGGACGGTCGCGATGTCCACGCCCGAGACGCCGTCCACGAGCGCGTGGTGGGTCTTCGAGATCACCGCGAAGCCGTCGTCGTGGACGCCTTCGACGAGCCACAGCTCCCACAGCGGCTTGGCGCGGTCGAGCGGCTGCGAGAACAGCCGGCCCGCGAGGCTGCGCAGCTCGGCGTCGGAGCGCGGCTCCGGCAGCGCCGAGTGGCGCAGGTGGTAGCGCGCGTTGAAGTGCGCGTCGTCGATCCACACCGGCCTGCCGATGCCGAGCGGCGGGAACGCAAGCCGCTGGCGATATCTGGGTACGAGGTGCAGACGGCCCTCGACATGCGCGACCAGGTCGTCATACGCCGGCGCCGGCCCCGAGAAGACCAGCACCGATCCGACGTGCATATGCGCGCCCTGGCGCTCGAAGGCCAGGAAGGACGCGTCGAGCCCGCTGAGGCGGTCGCCGTTCGGCATCGCCTGATTGTCCCCTTTTGAGACGTGTTTGCGAACCTTCAACATCGTGTATAACGTTGGCGTGACAATACAGGCAGGCTCCGACAGCCGATTCCGCGACGCGTATGCGAGCCACCACCGCAGCGTCTACGCCGCCGCCTTCCGGATCGTCGGCGACGCCGGCCAGGCCCAGGACGTCGTGCAGGACGTGTTCCTGCGCTTCTGGCGCAAGCCGGGCGCATACGACGCCGGGCGCGGCGAGCTCGGCTCCTACCTCCGCCTGATGGCGCGCTCGCGCGCGCTGGACCTGTGGCGCGAGGGCCAGGTCCGCGGCCGTGCCGCCGACCGGCTGCGCGTGATCGACGCGCCGGAGGAGTTCCGCCACGACGACGATCCGGGCGTGCTCGCCGAGCGCGACTCGGAGTCGGCCGCCGTCCGCGAGGCGCTCGGGAAGCTCCCGGAGGGCCAGCGCGAGGCGCTTGTGCTCGCCTACTGGGGCGGCCTGACGGCCGACCAGATCGCCCGCAAGGCGCAGATCCCGCTCGGCACCGCCAAGAGCCGCATCCGGCTCGGGCTCGCGCGGCTACGCGACGAGTTCGCGTTCGCAGCCTGACCTGCTGCTAGCCTCGACCGCTCGAAATTTCGGTCAAGCCGAGCCGCGGGCGCAAGAGGTGCTCGCGGGCGGGGGACCCCTGAGTTCGGAAGCCGCGCCGGGAGGACGCGCGCCGGGGTCGTCCTTACTGCAGGCGCACGCGACCGGAGTGCCCCAATCCAGAGGAGGATCGGATGTCTCGATCCACGCTGCGCCGTGCTTCGTTCGCCGGCGCGCTCTGCCTTACGGCGACGACGGCGCCGGCAGTCACGGCCGCCGCCCAGACACCCGCTCATGCGTCCAAGGTCGACGTAGGAGCGAAGCGATTGAACGTGCGGATCGGTTCGCGCGTGGCCGTCAGCGGCCGCGTGCTGGCATCCGGTCCGATGACCGCCAAGCTCCAGGTCCGGCGCGGCTCGCACTGGGCCACGCTCGATCGCGACCGCACCGACGCGTCGGGCCGCTACGTGCTGCGCGACCGCGTCACCCGCGCGATGAGCGCTCGCGCGCGCGTGCGCCTGAGTGACGGCACGGTGCGCTCGCTCGGGAGGCTCAACGTCTATAGAGACGCGAACGCTTCCTGGTACGGGCCGGGGTTGTACGGCAACCGGCTCGGCTGCGGCGGGACGCTGACGGCGGGCCGGCTCGGCGTGGCGCACAAGTCGCTCCCGTGCGGGTCGAAGATCACGCTCCGCCACGGCGGCCGCGTGCTGCGCGTGCCGGTGATCGACCGCGGGCCGTACGTCGGCGGGCGCGAGTTCGACCTCACCGCCGCGACCGCCCGGCGCCTCGGCTTCCACGGCCACGGCGCGATCCAGGTCGCGAACTAGCCGCCGCCGGCGAGGCGCGCGTCCTCGCCGCCCGCGCGAACCCACGTTCGATCCGCGCGCGGATTTACCCTCCAGGGGTGAAGCGAGTGATCGCCCATCTCGACTGCGACGCGTTCTACGCGACGGTCGAGCTCCTGCGGCGTCCCGAGCTGCAGGGCAAGCCGGTGATCGTGGCGGGCTCGGGGCCCCGCGCCGTCGTGACGACCGCGTCCTATGAGGCGCGGAAGTTCGGCGTGGGGTCCGCGATGCCCGCCTCGCACGCCCGCCGGCTGTGCCCGCACGCGGTCGTGATCCCGCCCGATTTCACGGCCTACCGCGACAAGTCGCGCGACGTCTGGCAACTCGTGGGAGAGCGGCTGGACCGGGTGCAGCGGATGGGGCTCGACGAGGCGTACGCGGAGCTGACGGGCGTCGCGAAGCCGCTGCGCGTCCTGCGCCAGCTGATCGCCGACGTCAAGGCGCAGACCGGCATCCAGATCTCCGCGGGCGTCGGCCCCTCGCGGCTCGTGGCCAAGTGCTGCTCCGATCTCGGCAAGCCCGCGGGCTTCGTCGCGATGGGCCGCGAGGAGGCGTGCGTGCGCTTCGCGCCCGCGCCGACGCGCCGGCTCCCGGGCATCGGCCCGAAGACCGCCGAGCGCCTGGCCGAGCTCGGCTACGCGACCGTCGCCCAGCTGCAGGAGGCCGACGAGGCGCAGCTGGCGGCGCGCTTCGGCGACCGCACGGCGCGCTACCTGAAGGCGCGCGCCGCCTTCCACGACGACTCGCCGGTGGAGACCGAGTCCGGCGCCGCCAAGTCCGTGTCCACGGAGCGGACCTTCGACACCGACATCGCGTCGTTGTCCGAGCTCGAGGACGTCCTGAAACGGCTGTCGCGCGAGCTCTGCGAGGGCCTGCAGGGCAAGGGCCGCCGCGGCCGCACGATCGCGATCAAGGTGCGGCTGGCGGATTGGACGACCGTGACCCGGGCGCGGACGGTCGAGGGCTCGACGAATGACACGGGCGTGGTCACCGAGACGGCCCTGGAGCTGTTGCGCGCGTACGCGCCGTCGCAGCCGGTCCGGTTGCTCGGCGTGCGGCTGGCGGGGTTCGACGACGTCGAGCCGGACCGTCCGTTGGCGCCCGCGGCTCCCGTGGGACAGTTGGTGCTGGAGATCTGATCGCTGAGGTCGGCTGGACTCGGCCTCGTTGGCGGGTGGGGCTGGTCCACGTGGTCACACCGCGTCGGAGTGCCTCGCTGAACTCTGTCGGCGGGTTGCTCGCGCTGACAGTAAGGAGGGGGGAGTGGCTGGAGGCGATCAGCTCATGATCGATCGGCCCATCACCGTTTTCGCTCATGAGCGCGCATGACCGCGCTTCGAACAAAGGGGGTGGCGGGACTTCTGGTGCCTATGGGTTCCGAAAGTCAGGCCACCCCCTCGGAGCCATGTTCGTTTCATGCGCCGACCGGTCAACGGACGCCAAGAGACTTCCTCGCTCCCCCTTACTGTCAGCGCGAGCGAGCGAAATCAAAGAGTTCAGCGAGCCAACCCGACGCGGTGTGACCACGTCGCGACAACCACGCTCCCCGGCAGCCGGGTAGCCCGCCAGTCGCGCAGGTATCCGGCTGTCAGCACCCACCGGGCACGTCGGTGTTCCTCCTCAGGCCGTTCAATACAGCGCAGAGGCCAACCGCCGGCGCGACTCGCGCGCCAGGGGGTGCTCGACGCCGAGCTCGTCCAGGACTCCGACGACGACCTTGCGCAGATCCTCGCGCCGCTCGGAATCCGCCGCCGCGATCGCGGCGATCAGGAGGTCGAGCCCGCGCTCCACTTCGCCGGCGTCGAGCGCGGCGAACGCGTCGGCCAGCGCCGGATCGTCCGAGAGCTGTAGGCGCGCCGCCAGTCCCTCGGCGGCGAACGAGCCGGCCACGTTCCCGAGCGCCTCCAGCGCGCCCTCGCGGTCGCCTCGCGCGGAGAGCAGCTGCGCGAGCTCGACGGACGCGTCGGCGCGGCCGGGCTCGAGCTCCAGCGCGCGGCGCAGGTTCTCCTCGCCTCCGGCCGCGACCAGGCCCTCGGCCTCCGAGGGCGCGAGCCCGTCGAGGAAGCGCTCGACCTGCGCCGGCGGCAGCGCGCCGATGAACTCGTCGACCACCTGGCCGTCCTTGAACGCCTTGACGGCGGGGATCGACTGGATCCGGTACTCGGCGGCGAGCCGCTGGTTGGCGTCGGTGTCGAGCTTGACGAGCTCGACCTTGCCGTCGCGCGCGTCGACGGCCTTCTCGATCACGGGCCCGAGGGAGCGGCACGGCCCGCACCACTCGGCCCAGAAGTCGACCACGACGGGGACTTCGTACGAGCGGTCGATGACGTCGCGCTGGAAGGTCTCTTCAGAGGTGTCGACAGGCACGATTCGAGGATAACTACCCTCTCTGCTCGGCATGGCGGCGGACCAGTTCACAGTCGACGCGGACGGCGTCGCGATCGCGGGCGAGGAGTCCGGGCAGGCGAAGCCGACGACGAGCGAAGCGAGGCCGTGCGCGCCCGTCGTCCTGCTGCACGGCCTGACCGCGACGCGCCGCTACGTCGTGATGGGCTCGACCGCGCTGCAGCGCTCCGAGCACCGCGTGATCGCCTACGACGCGCGCGCCCACGGTCGCTCCGACCCGGCCGCCACGAGCGACGACTACACCTACGCGCGGCTCGCCCAAGACCTGCGCGCGGTGCTCGACGACCGCGGGATCGAGCGCGCGGTCTTCGCCGGCGCCTCGATGGGCGCGCACACGCTGATGGCGTTCGCGCTCGCGCACCCGGAGCGCGTCGCCGGGCTCGTGCTCCTCACGCCCGCGTTCGATCCGGAGGACGACCGGACCGGCCGCTTCGCGCATTGGGACCGGCTCGCGCAAGGCCTGCGCGAGGGCGGGGTGGAGGGCTTCGTGAAGGCCTACGGCACGCCGAAGGTGCCCGAGAAGTGGCGCGAGACGATCGATCGCGTCCTGAATCAGCGGCTCGCCGCGCACGAGCATCCGCTCGCGCTGGCCGACGCGCTGCAGGCCGTGCCGCGCTCGCGCCCGTTCGAGCGCTGGGACGACCTCGCCGAGATCGACGCGCCGGCGGTGATCGTCGCCAGCCGCGACGAGGTCGATCCCGAGCACCCGTACGCGATCGGCGAGCGCTACACCGAGGCGATCCCGGGCGCCCGGCTGGTGTCGGAGCACGAAGGCGCCTCGCCGCTGGCGTGGCAGGGCGCCCAGGTGTCGCACGTGATCAGCGGCGTGGCGGAGCGGGCGGCAGCCTCGCCATGAGCAGCAGCGCGCACTCCACGACCAGCTCGCGGTCGTAGGACGTCGCGAACAGCCAGTCGTCGCCGTCGCGCTTGGCGACGAAGCAGGCGCCGTAGCCCGGGCCGAGCGTGACCTCGGTCCACGTGCCCTCCAGCGCGCCGTCCTCGAGCTCGCCGACGAAGCCGATCTGCTCGCGCAGCGTCGCGTAGCGCACGCGCGCCGCCGCGCCTGACGGCGGAGCGGCGAGCAGCATGCCTGTCTCGCCGAGCGCGGCGGCCTGGCCCGAGAGCAGCGCCGCGGCGCGCTCGGCGAGCTGCGGCGTGCCCCGCGTCGGGCGGCGCCAGTTGGTCACGCGCTGGTACGGGAGCGGACCATCCGGGTCGCCGCCGGCGCCGGCGAGCCGCAACGGTCGTCCAGGCTCCGGCAGCGGGTCCGGAATCGGACCCGGCTCGCCCAGGAGGAAGCCCTGGCCGAGCGTCGCGCCCACCGCGCGGGCCATCGAGAGCTGGGCTTCGGAGTCGATCCCCTCGGCCAGGACGGTCGCGTGCCGGCGCTCGGCCTCGAATCCGACCGCGGTCACCACGCGCGCGATGTCGGCGGGCTCGCGCTCGATCAGCAGGCGCAGGTCGAGCTTGATCACGTCGGGGTACAGCAGCGGCATCAGCGCGAGCGAGCGCGAGTCGGCGCCGATGTCGTCGAGCGAGACGCCCCACCCGTGCGTACGCAGAGCCGTGAGCGAACGCAGCACGGCGTCGGGCCGCTCGGTCAGGGCGCTCTCCTTGATCTCCATCACCAGGGTGGCATGGCCGGGCGGGAGCTCGGGCACCTCGGTCTCGAGCGCGCCGGCGTCGGCGTTGAGGAACAGCGCGAACGGCGCGCCCAGCCCGGCTTCGGCGGCCTGGTGCAATGCCGCGGCGCGGCACGCGCGGTCGACCTCGGCGAGCGTGCCCTGCTCGCGTGCGAGCGCGAACAGCTCCGCCGGCGAGGTGCCGTCCTGCGGGCGCGCCAGCGCCTCGTATCCGATTACCGATCCGTCCCGCAGGTCGATGATGGGCTGGAACGCCGCGTGGACGTCCAGGCCGTCGACGATCTGCAAGCGCGACCCGCTGGGGCTGCTCACACACGCATTCAACCCGAATCGCTCATGACGCGCAGCACTTTCCGGGCAGACCAAAGGGCAAGGCGACGTCTCGCGCTGCGCGCTCGCGTCGCTTGGAGAATCGCCCAGAGGGCGACTCTCCAGCCGTATGGTTAGGCTGGCGGCGAGATGACCACCCCTGGCCTCCGGCGGCTGCCCGTGACGACGCTCGCGGCCGTCGGGGCGGTGCTCGCGTGGTTCGGCGTCCAGCTCGCGCGCTTCCTCGGCGACCCGCCTGACCTCGACGCGATGGTCGGGATGCGCGAGTCGCTGGTCGTCTACCACCACGGGCTCGGCGGCCTGATCAAGCTCGCCGGCCCGGCCGGCATCCACCCGCCGCTGCTGGACCTGATGTCGTCGGTCTCGTTCGTGCTGTTCGGCGAGGATCCGCGCTCGCAGCGGCTGATCGCGATCGTGCTGCTCGCCGTCGTGGCCGCGTCGGTCGAGCGGCTCCTGGCGCCGTGGCTGGGCGGCGGCCAGCGGGTCCTGGCCGCGCTCGCGGTGGCGATCTGCCCGGCGCTGGCGATCTCGATGTTCCTCGTCTCGCGCGAGGGGCTCGTGCTCGCCGTCCTGCTGCCGGCGCTCGCGGTCGCGCTCGCCCCCGGCGCGGTGTGGACCGACCGCCGGCTGCTCGGGCTCGGCGCGATCCTCGCGCTGCTGCCGCTGATCAAGGAGACCGGCATCGCGCTCGTGCTGCCGTTCGCGCTGCTGGTGGCCTTCGCGGGCGCGCGCACGGGACGCCTGCGCCGCGCCGGGCTCGTGTTCGCGCTGCCGGTCGCGGCGGCGATCGTGTGGCGGATCGTGCTCGCGATCGCGGGCGGGAAGCCGTGGGCGAGCTGGGTCGAGTCCTCGCACGCCGGCGACGGGCCGTACGTCGTCGCGCTGCGCGCGATCCTCGGGCTGGAGCCGAAGCTCTTCCTGCGCCAGAACCTCGCCAACGGGCTGATCGTCAATTTCCTCTGGCTCCCGACCCTGCTCGCGGTCGCGACGCTGGTGCTGCTGTGGCGGCGCCCCGCGCCGGCGCCGCTGCGGCGCGCGGTCGCGCTCGTGGCCGGGCTCGCGCTCGTCTACGCGTGGACGACGCTGACGTTCCCGACCTTCACGATCCCGCGCTACGCCGTGCCGCTGACGCTGTGCACGCTGCTGCTGGCGCTGCTCGGGCTGCCGCTGTGGCCCGCGCGGGGGAGACCATTCGTGCTCGGCGCGCTGCTGCTCGCGTTCGCGCTCGGCGCATGGGGGCCGGCGGACCCGGTCTCGCGCGCGCTGTTCGGCACCACGAGCGTCGGCGGGCAGCGGATCTACGACACCGCGGAGGTCTCGCGCGGCCCGGACCGCATGGTCGTCAACTTCGCCGTGCTGCGCGCGACGCAGGCGATGAACGGGCGCCTGCGCGAGATCTACGCCTCCGGCGCCGGCCTCGTCACCGGCGACTGCAACGCGATGAAGCTGGGCGAGAAGCTCTACTCCGTCGGTCTCGCGCCGACCGCCTACGCGGGCGAGCTCCCCGGCGCGCGGCCACTGCGCTGCGTCCCGCTCGACGAGCTGACGCCGGGCGCCAACACCGGCTCCGACCGCGTCGCGCTCGTGCGCACGGCCGAGGACGAGGCGAACGGCGCGCCCGTCCCGCTCACCGGCTCCTCGGTGATCGTGGTGCGCTGATGGCGGGTTACTCCGGCACGCCGCTGCCGCAGAAGCTCGGGATCAAGCCCGGGCACCGGGTCGTGCTGCTCGGCGCGCCCGAGGGCTTCTCGCTCGGCGAGCTGCCCGACGGCGTGACGGTCGCCCGCTCCGCGCGCGGGAAGGCGGACGTGATCGTGAGCTTCCACTCCGAGCGATCCGGCCTGGACCGCCGGATCGCGGCGCTGCGGCGCGCGATGGTGCCGAACGCCGGGTTGTGGATCGCTTGGCCGAAGCAGGCGTCGAAGGTGCCGACCGACCTGAGCGAGAACGTCGTTCGGGCTCTGGGGCTCGCGAGCGGGCTGGTCGACAACAAGGTCGCGGCGATCGACGAGGTCTGGAGCGGCCTGCGCCTGGTCATTCGGGTGAGGGATCGCTGAACACCCACTACCTTCAGTCCTATGTCCGCTGCCACGCTGCCCGATGACCAGCGCCTGATCCAGATCTCCCCGAAGGCGTACGAGCACCCTGCCGACCGGGCCGCGACCGCGGCGCTGAAGTCGATCCCGATGATGGACGTCGTCGTGCGCAAGCTGATCGAGCTCGGCTACGAGCGGACGCTGCGCCAGATGCTGATGGCCAACTCGGTCCGGATCTCCGAGGACCAGCTGCCCGAGGTGTGGGCGTCGCACCGCGCCGCGCTGGCACGGCTCGACATCGAGATGGTCCCCGAGCTCTACATGGGCCAGAACCCGTTCATCAACGCGAGCGCGATCGGGTCGGGGCGGCCGATGGTCGTGATCAACTCGCAGACGGTCTCGCAGCTGGACGAGCTCGAGCTGCGGACCGTGCTCGGCCACGAGGCCGCCCACATCCTGTCCGACCACGTGATGTACGCGACGGCGCTGGCGATCCTGCTCAGCATCGGCATCGGCCCGCTGCTGCGGCTGCCGTTCTTCGCCGGCCTGCCGCTGCTGGCGATCAAGCTGGCGCTGCTCGAGTGGTACCGCGCGGCCGAGCTCTCGTGCGATCGCGCGGCGACGCTCGTCAACCGCAGCCCGATGACGACGTGCCAGACGCTGATGGTGATGGCGGGCGGAACCGCCTCGAGCCGGCTCAGCCTCGACGCGTTCGTCGCGCAGGCCGCCGAGTACGAGGACTGGGAGCCCGGCTGGGACAAGTTCTCGCGCTTCCAGATCGAGCTGCAGCAGACGCACCCGTTCCCCGTCCGGCGCGTCTCGGAGATCCTCAAGTGGGTCCGCTCCGGCGAGTACGACCGGATCATGAGCGGCGAGTTCCGCAAGCGCACCGACCGCGTCGACCCGCGCGAGGAGAGCGCGGCGGCGAGCGAGTTCTACGCCGAGCGCTTCCGCGGCATCTTCCGCGAGTTCGGCGAGGGCGTGACGAAGGCGGGCGACAAGGCCGCCGACGCCGCCGACAAGCTCGCGACCTGGCTCAGGCGCTCCGAGTCCGAGTAGCGCGCAGCGTCTTGCGCCGCGTCACGCCGTCGGCGATCAGCGAGACGCGGTAGAGGCCCGGCTTCTTCGGGCGGATCCGGGTCGCGTATGCGCCGGCGCGGACGGGGATGCGCTTCTTCTGCGACGTGTGCCAGCGGCCGGCGATCTGGCGCTCGAGCAGGCACACGAGCTGCGCAGGCGACGGCGAGATCGTGCCGCTGACGGCGAACGCCGTGCCCGCGCGGGCGCGGCGCTTGTCGAGCGCGAGGTTCATCTTCGGCACCACCTGGACCGTGATCGCGCCGGACTCGACGCGCGGGCGCGTGGAATCGCCGGCGAAGACGGCGCGGACGCGGCCGCTGGACGGGAGCACCGCGCTCGCCGCCCACGCGCCGTCGGGGCCGCACGAGGTCGTCGTGACCTGCGTCCAGGCGGAGCCCGCGGCCATGAACTCGACACCCAGCGTCGCGCCCTGCGGCGAGGAGCCGTCGGCGAAGCGCAGGTTGCCGCTGAGGCTCACCGGCGTCGACCCGTGCTGGCGCGAGGCGGCGCGCACCACGATCCCCGACACCGGGCCGGCGTGGGCGGCGGCGCGCGCGCGGAGATCCGGCAGCTGGCCGTAGAGGACGTCGCCCGGGCAGGACGTGTTGTCGCCGTCGCGGTGGCCGCAGACGCGCTCGACGGTCACCGGCGTCCCTGAGCTGTAGCGGTTCGACTCGCCGCCCGCCGACGTGAGCACGACCTGGCCCTGGACCGGCACGCCGTGGAGCGAGAGCTTCCAGCCGATCAGGCGGCCCAGCGCGTCCAGCCCCGCCTCGGTCTGCCCGATCGTGGAGAACGTGCCGAGCGACGCGATGCCGGTCGACTGCGCGTTGTAGCCCTGCGCCTGGGCGCCGATCACGGCCGCCTCGATCCCGCCGGCGCGGCCTTCGAAGACCTGGCCGTACTTGTCGACGAGGAAGTTGTAGCCGATGTCGTTCCAGCCGTTGGTGTCGCGGTGGTAGCGCGCGATCCCGAGCACGATCCCCGCGCTGTCCTCCGGCGCGTAGTCGTTCGTGCCGACCGTGTGGTGCACGAACGCGGCCTGCACCGCGCCGTAGCCGGGCGCGGCGCGCGGCGGGACGGCGTCGGCGCCCCACGCGGCACGCGGGATCACGTACGGCGGCGACACCTGGGACGCGTGCGCGCGCGGCACGGCGGTCGTCTTGACGAAGCGCGCCGTCAGCCCGCGGGCGGAGCCGCGCAGGCGGAACTGGAGCTCGTCGGCGGCGCCGGTGAACGCCGGGTCGGTGCCGGCGGGCGCGCGCTTCGCCGTCCGGCGCGTGGCCTGAGAGCGCCGGCAGCGGCAGCCACGCGGTCCAGCGCCCGTGGCGCGGGCGCGCGCGGACCTGGGCCGCGATCGCGGCGCCGCGGGCCCACGTGAGGCCGACGAGATCGAAGCGGCGCGGCGCCGTCAGCACCGTCGTGAGCCGCCACGCCGACGACGCATGGGCGCCGCCGTCAGGCAGTGGGAGGGCGAAGAGGGGAGGGGCGGCGGCCTGCGCGGGCGGGAGGCGCAGCGCGCTCAACGCGACGGCGCCCGCGCCGAGTCGCAGCGCGTCGCGGCGCGTGTAGTTCGCTCGCTCCATCTCGGTCCGGAACACAGCATGGGGCGAAAACTCCCGCTCCGGGCCGATGAAACGGATCGTGCGCTAACACCCCGCGGCTTCGCCGCGGCGCGAGTTCACCCGCGGGCGGCACCCTAGAGGCGCGGGTCGAACTCGCCGGAGGATCGCCCCCTGGGCGATCCGGCGCAGTCAGGGCAGGCGCCGCGGAGCACGATCTCGTGCTCGCCGACCGAGTACCCGAGCCGCTCGGCGACGCCGTGGATGAGCTCCTCCAGCTGCTCGTCCTCGAACGCGTCGAGCTTGCCGCAGCGGTCGCAGATGGCGTGGTGGTGGTGCTCGCCGCCGGGCGAGGCGGGCTCGTAGGCGGCGGTCCCACCGACGTCCACGCGCCGCGTCAGGCCGAGCTGCGTGAGCACGTCGAGCGCGCGGTAGACGCTCGCGAGGCCGACGGAGCGCTCGCCCTCGCGCAGGCGGTCATGGATGTCCTGCGCGCTGAGGCAGCAGTCCTGGCCGGCGAGCAGCTCGACGACCGCCGCGCGCGCGCCCCCGGCGCGGTGACCCGCGCGGGTGAGCTCGCGATTGGCGTGGTCGCTCCACTCCATGCCGGTCAGTGTATCGCTACTGAGAACGAGAATGAGTTTCAGTATGCTCCCGAAACGCATGCGCTTCCTCGTGCTCCTGCTCGCCGCGCTCGCCGCCACCGCCTGCGGCTCCGACGGCGCCGCGTCCGGCTCGGGCGCGAGCCGGTTCGAGGTCGTCGCGACGACGACGCAGGTCGCCGACTTCGCCCGCAACGTCGCCGGAACGCGCGCCGAGGTCAAGCAGATCCTCGCCCCCAACACCGACCCGCACGAGTACGAGGTGCGCCCCGGCGACGTGAAGGCGGTCGCCGGCGCCGACCTCGTGCTGCGCTCCGGGGGCGACGTCGACGCCTGGCTGGGCGACGCGCTGTCGGCCGCCGGCGTCGACTCCGGCGACGTCGTCGAGGTCGGCAACCGGTTCGACGGCGACGACCCGCACTGGTGGCAGGACCCGCAGCGCGTGGAGACCGGCGTGGCCACGATCCGCGACGCGCTGGTCCGCGCCGACCCCGGCGGCGCCGCGAGCTACCGCGCCAACGCCGCCCGCTATCTCGCGCGGCTGCACCGGCTCGACGCCGGCGTGCGCGCGTGCATGGACCGCGTGCCGGCCAACCAGCGCCTGCTCGTGACGAGCCACGACGCGCTCGGCTACTACGCCAAGCGCTACGGCATCACGGTGGTCGGCGCCGTGATCCCGGCGCTGTCGACGGCCGCGCAGCCGTCGGCCGGCGACGTCGCCAAGCTCGTCGCCACGATCGAGCGCACCGGCGTGCGCACGATCTTTGCCGAGAGCTCGGTCAACCCCAAGGTCGAGGCCGCGATCGCGCGCCAGACCGGCGCCCGCGTCGGCCGCGCGCTGTGGGCCGACTCGCTCGGCCCGGCGGGCTCCAGCGGCGCGACCTACATCGGCTCGATCGTCGCCAACACGCAGGCCATGGTCGACGGGTTCACGAGCGGGACGCAGAGCTGCCGGATCGATGCTTGACCTGACGGCCCCGTACATCCAGCGCGGGCTCGTCGAGGTCCTCCTGCTCGCGGTCCTGGCCGGCGTGCTCGGCACCTGGATCGTGCTGCGGCAGCTGCCGTTCTACACGCACGCGATCGGGACGGCGACGTTCCCGGGCCTCGTGGTCGCGGCGGCGTGGGGGATCCCTCCGCAGCTCGCCGCGCTGGTCTGCGCGCTCGGCTTCGGGGGCGCGCTGGAGCGGCTGCGGCGGACGCGGCGGATGGACACCGACGCCGCCACCGGCCTGCTGCTGGTCGCCGCGCTGGCGATCGGCGTCGTGCTCGCGTCCGACGTCTACCACTCGGGCGCGGGCGTCGACCGGCTGCTGTTCGGCAGCCTGATCGCGCTCAATCCGGCCGACCTGTGGCTGACGGCGGCCGCCGCGGCGGCCGCGCTCGCGGCAGGCGCCGCGCTCCAGCGCTCCTGGCTGGCCGGCGGCTTCGACCCCGACGGCGCGCGCGCGACGGGCGTGCGCACCGCGCTCGCCGACCGCCTGCTGCTGCTCGCCGTGGCGGGAGCGGTCGTCGTCTCGCTCGACGCCGTCGGCGCCCTGCTGGTGACCGTCGTGCTGACCGTCCCCGCGGCCACGATCCGGCTCTTCGAGCCGCCGCTGCGGGCGCAGCAGCTGTGGACGATGGGCCTGACCGCGGTCGAGGGGGTCGCCGCCGTCTGGCTCGCCGACGCGGTCGACGTCGGCCCGGGGCCCGCGCTCGCCGTGCTCGGCGCGCTCACGTACGCGGCGGTCGCGGTCGCGACGCGGCGAGAGGCGGCGATCGCATGAAGGCGCTCGTCTCCACCAGCGATCTCCGCGGCGGCTACGTGCGCGGGCGTGACGTCCTCGGCGGCATCTCCTTCGAGGTCCGCGCGGGCGAGATCGCCGGCGTGCTCGGCCCCAACGGCGGCGGGAAGACGACGCTGTTCCGCGCGCTGCTCGGCGAGCTTCCCTACCGCGACGGCGAGGTCGCCGTCGCCGAACGGCCCGCGTACGTGCCGCAGACCGAGCGCGCGCGGCTCGACTTCCCCGTCAGCGCGCTCGACGTCGCGCTGATGGGCGCCTACGGGCGCACGCCGTGGTATCGCCGCGTCGCCCGCGCGGACCGCCGGCGCGCGCTCCAGGCGCTCGTCCGCGTCGGGCTCGAGGACCGCGCGCACGAGCGCTTCGGCGCGCTCTCGGGCGGCCAGCGCCAGCGCGTGCTGATCGCCCGCGCGCTCGTCCAGGACGCGCGCGTCCTGCTGCTCGACGAGCCGCTGTCGGGCGTCGACCACGCCAGCGCGGCGCGGATCGAGGCGGTCTTCGGCGAGCTGCGGGCCGAGGGCCGCGCGCTGCTCGTCGCCACCCACGACGTGGCCCAGGCGCGCGCGTGGCCGCGCGTGCTGTGCGTCAACCACCGCCAGGTCGCGTTCGGCACGCCCGCCGAGGTGCTGACCACCGACGTCCTGCGCGCGACCTATGGGGCCGAGCTCGTCGTGCTCGACGGGAGCGCGGAGGCCGTGACCGTCTCGCATCACCACCACTGATGGCCTGGCTCACCGACCCGTTCTCCACCGGGATCATGCAGCGCGCGCTCGTCGAGGCGCTCGTGCTCGGCTTCGCGTGCGGGCCGCTCGGCGTCTGGATCCTGCTGCTGCGCCGCGCGTACGCGGCCGAGTCGCTCTCGCACGCGATGCTGCCCGGGCTCGTCGTCGCCGCGCTCGTCGGCGCGCCGCTGATCCTCGGCGCCGCCGGCGGCGTGCTGGCCGCCGCGGCCGGGATCGCGCTCGTCGCGCGCGACCAGCGCGCCGGGGGAGACATCGGCGTGGCGGTCGTGGTCTCCGGGCTGTTCGGGCTCGGCGGGATGCTGGCGCTCTCGCCGCAGACGCCGCCGCGGCTCGGGGAGCTGCTGTTCGGCGACCTGCTGGGGCTGACGAACGCGGACCTGATCGCGGCGGCCGCGCTCGCCGCGGCGGTGCTGGTCGCGCTCGCGACGTCCTACCGCAGCCTGTCGGCGACCGGGTTCGACCGCGGCTCCGCGCGCGCCCTCGGGCTCAACCCGGGCCGCGCCGACCTCGGCCTGCTCGTGCTGCTCGCGGTCACCACCGTCGCCGCCGTGCAGGGGCTCGGCAACCTGCTGCTCGTCGCGCTGGTGCTCGCGCCCGCGACCGCCGCGCTGAACCTCACGCGCCGGCTCCCGGGCGCGCTGGCGCTCTCCGCCGCGCTCGCGGCGGCCGCCGGCGCGGCGGGGCTGATCGTCTCCTACCGGTTGGAGATCGCGGCCGGCGCGTCGGTCGCGCTGTGCGCGGTCGCGCTGTCCGGGCTCGCGCTCGTCCGCGGCGGCTCGTAGCGCAGCAGGCGGATCAGCGTCAGCACCAGCACCGCCGTCATGATCGCCGCGCTCGCGACGCACCACTGGCAGATCGCGTGGATCCGGAACAGCTCGGCCCACGTCAGGTACATCGAGAACCCGAAGCCGACGAGCGCCAGGAACGCGGCGGCCAGCCGCCCGGTCTCGTCCGGCAGCAGCAGCGTCGAGCCGAGGATCCCGAGGTAGCCGAGCAGCCCGAGGACCGCCACCGGCACCCCCGCGAGCTCCGCGTAGTCGGAGCTCTGGACCTTCTCGCACCCACCGCCGCCGGAGAAGCAGACGACGTGCAGGTCGCCGTAGTGCACCCACGTCAGGTAGCCGGCGATGCCGGTCCCGATCAGGGCGAGCACGATGACGGCGCGGCGCATGCTTTCAGGGTACTGTTGAAGATCAGGTTTAGGCGTGCCATAATCTCATCCGTGGCAGCCCGAGAAACAGAGTTCTCCCCCGCGGTGGAGGACTACGCGAAGGCGATCTACGCGCTCCAGCGGCGCGGGAACGCCGCCGTGTCGACGAACGCGCTGGCCGAGCGCCTGGGCGTCACGGCCGCGTCGGCCTCGGGCATGGTCCGCAAGCTCGACGAGCACGGGCTCGTCACGCACGTGCCCTACCGCGGCGTGGAGCTGACCGAGGAGGGCACGCGCCTGGCGCTGGAGGTCCTGCGCCATCACCGGCTGCTGGAGCTCTACCTCGCCGAGTCGCTCGGCCTGCCGTGGGACCGCGTGCACGACGAGGCGGAGGTGCTCGAGCACGTCCTCTCGGAGGAGCTCGAGGCGCTGATCGCCGCCAAGCTCGGCAATCCGACGCACGACCCGCACGGCGACCCGATCCCGAGCGCCGACCTCGAGCTGCTCGAGGAGGAGACCGTGTGCCTCGCGACGCTGGAGCCCGGCGCCTGCGGCACGTTCGTGCGCGTGTCGGACTCCGATCCCGAGATGCTTCGCTACCTGGCCCAGCGCGGCATCGCGCCGGGCGACGCGCTGCGCGTGGACGACCGGCAGCCGTTCGACGGCCCGCTGTTCGTGACGATCGGCGAGACGACGCACATCCTCGGCGGGAACCTCGCGAGCGCGATGAGGGTCCGCCTGTGACACCGCCTCCGGTCGCCGAGGCAGCGACGCTCCCGCTGCCGTCGGCGCTGCGCCGGGTCCGCTCGCGCGGCCGCGTACGCGGCGTGGTGGCCATGCTCGGCCCCGCGTTCGTCGCCGCCGTCGCGTACATCGACCCCGGCAACTTCGCCACCAACATCGCCGGCGGCGCCAAGTACGGCTACATGCTGCTGTGGGTCATCGTCGCCGCGAACCTGATGGCGATGCTCGTGCAGTACCTGTCGGCCAAGACCGGCATCGCCACGGGCAAGAACCTGCCGGAGCTGTGCCGCGAGCACTTCGCGCGCCCCGTCACCTGGGGCCTGTGGGCACAGGCGGAGGCGATCGCGATCGCGACCGACCTGGCCGAGTTCGTCGGCGCCGCGATCGCGCTGAACCTGCTGTTCGGCGTCCCGCCGTTCGTCGCCGGCCTGATGACCGCCGTCGTCGCGTTCGGGATCCTCGCGCTGCAGACGCGCGGCGCGCGCAAGTTCGAGCTGGCGATCGCCGGCTTCCTCGGGATCGTCTTCCTCGGCTTCCTCTACGACCTGCTGCACGTGAACGTCGACACCGGCGCGGCCGTCTCGGGCCTGGTGCCGCACTTCGCCGGCACCGACAGCGTGATGCTCGCCGTCGGCATCCTCGGCGCGACCGTGATGCCGCATGTCGTCTACCTGCACTCGGCGCTGACCTCGACCCGAATCCCGGCCGAGAACGTGGAGGAGAAGCGCGAGCTGCTGCACTTCCAGCGGCTCGACGTCGTGCTCGCCATGAGCCTCGCCGGGTTCATCAATCTGACCATGCTGATCGTGGCCGCCGCGCTGTTCCACACGTCGGGGCTGCTCAACGTGGACTCGATCGAGGGCGCCCACGCCGGCTTCACGCATCTGCTCGGCGGCGGCGCCGCGCTCGCGTTCGCGGTCGCGCTGCTCGCCTCCGGCCTGTCGAGCTCGAGCGTCGGCACGTTCGCCGGCCAGGTCGTGATGCAGGGCTTCATCAAGCGCCAGATCCCGCTCTTCCTGCGCCGCGCGGTGACGATGGCG
The DNA here is from genome assembly GCA_963736505.1 of uncultured Solirubrobacteraceae bacterium. Lineage (GTDB taxonomy): Bacteria > Actinomycetota > Thermoleophilia > Solirubrobacterales > Solirubrobacteraceae > Solirubrobacter. The sequence continues at coordinate 1,967,528 of CAVTOZ010000003.1, read as the reverse complement.
CCGTCGCTGCTCGTGCTCGGGCTCGGCCTCAATGCGTCCGACACGCTGGTCGCGAGCCAGGTCGTGCTGTCCTTCGGCATCCCGTTCGCGCTCGTCCCGATGGTGCTGCTGACGCGCCGCAAGGACGTCATGGGCGCGCTCGTGAACCGGCGCGCCACGACGGTCCTGGCGAGCGTCGTCGCGACGCTGATCATCTGCCTCAACGTGTTCCTGCTGCAGCAGACGTTCTTCGGGTAGGTTCTCGCACCCATTGACGGCGCGGCCCGCTTCGTGGACCATCGCGCCAGATGGACGCGACTGCGCGCAGGGTGAAGGCCGAGCGGAATCGACAGCGGCTGCCGCAACGGTCGGCGACGTCGCGCTGGACGCGGCGGCTGATCGGCCTGCTGGCGACGGCCGCGTTCCTCGGGATCGGCGTCGCCTCGGCGCTGATGATCCTGCCCGACTCCGGGAGCGGGGCGGCGACGACCGCGGGGCCGACGGTCACGCCGGCGCCGACGGCCAAGCCGAAGGCGCACAAGGCCAGGCCGAAGAAGCCCAAGGGGCCGACGAAGGCGCAGCTGGCCGCGCGCACCGCCGCCGTGGCCGAGGTCCGGCGCCAGGGCTTCACCACGCTCCGGCTCGCCGATTACCACTACAAGGCGACGCTGCGCGTGCTGATCGGGCGCCCGGTCGGGGACGCCGCGGGCGGCAGCTACGCGTTCTTCTTCCTCAAGGACCGCTTCCTCGGCAAGGACTCGACGACGCCGTCGAACAAGCTGACGGTCGCCAAGGCGGGGAAGTCGAGCGTGACGCTGGCCTACGAGACGAGCGCGGGGCGCACGAAGGTGCGCTTCAAGCTCGCCGGCGAGGTGCTCCAGCCCTTGGACCCGATCCCGCCGGCCGGCGTGCGCTTCGTGCCGCCGCGGACGAACTGAGCCAGCAGCCACTCGATGCTGCCGGCGCGGCCGACGACGGCGCGCCAGCCGTCCATCCGCAGCACGACCTCGCGGCGGTCCATCGGCTCGCCGATCACCTTCACGCGGCCGGTGTCGCGGCTGACGATGTAGAGCTCGCCGCTGCCCGGCGCCCAGGCGGCCGAGAACGTGCAGCCTTCGACGGCGCGCCACCAGCCGCCGAGCTCCAGATGATCGCCGCCGTCGCGGCTCGGGTCGGCGGCCAGGAAATCGGCAAATGAGGGGAAGACGCGGGGCACAGTCGATAGCCTGGCGCCACGGCGGCCGTTTCTCGGCCCTGCTGGCCTGTGTCTCGGCGTAGGGCCAGCACTACCCGACCCGCAGGAGGTGACCGCGTCCCTTGCACGTGGACACGGACAATCTCGCCGAGTTCCTGCTCGGCAGCCCGCTGGCGATCGTGGCGATCGTCATCGCCGCGCTCGTCATCAACCGCCTGACAAGGCGCACGCTGAAGCGCACGCTGCGCGGCCTGCACTCGGGCGGGGTGCGCGAGCGCCTGAGCGCCGTGCGCCGCCGCACGCCCGACGCGCTGCTGGAGACCGAGGAGATCTCGATCCGCGCCACGCAGCGGATCGAGGCGCTGGCGAGCGTCCTGCGCAGCGTCGTGTCGTTCGTCGTCTGGCTCGTCGCGATCCTGCTCGTGCTCGGGGAGCTCGGGTTCAACCTCGCGCCGCTGCTGGCGGGCGCCCCTGTCTCGGCCAGAGGCCTCGCCACCGCTTGAGGCTTCGCCTCGTCTCGCCTCGGCGTCGCGATCGGCTTCGGCTCGCAGTCGCTCGTGAAGGACTTCCTGTCGGGCTTCTTCATCCTCGTCGAGGACCAGTTCGGTGTCGGCGACATCGTCGATCTCGAGCCGGGCATCACCGGCACGGTGGAGGCCGTGAGCCTGCGCACGACGCGGCTGCGGAGCGTCGACGCCACCGTCTGGCACGTGCCCAACGGCGAGATCCGCCGCGTCGGGAACATGAGCCAGCACTGGTCGCGCGCGCTGCTGGACGTCGACGTCGCCTACGACACCGATCTCACGCACGCCCGCACGGTGATCAAGCGCGTGGCCGACACGGTGTGGAGCGAGGGCACCGACATCCTCGAGGAGCCCGACCTGTGGGGCGTCGAGTCGCTCGGCCAGCACGCCGTCACGCTGCGGCTCGTGGTCAAGACCCGGCCCTCGCGCCAGTGGGCCGTCTCGCGCGAGCTGCGCGAGCAGATCAAGCGCGCCTTCGACGCCGAACGGATCGAGATCCCGTTCCCGCAGCAGACGGTCTGGATGCGGCCGGACCCCGCCGTCGCAAGTTAGGATCGTCACATGGAGCCGTCATACGCATCGGGGACCTCCACGACGCCGTTGCTCGGGGACACGATCGGCGACAACCTCGACCGCACGATCGCGCGCTTCTCCGACCGCGAGGCGCTCGTCTCGGTCCACCAGGACCTCAGGTACACCTACGCGGAGCTCGGCGCCGCGGTCGATCGCACCGCGCGCGCGTTCCTGGCCGCCGGGATCGACCCGGGCGAGCGCGTCGGGATCTGGAGCCCGAACTGCGCCGAGTGGGCGCTCGTGCAGTACGCGACCGCCAAGCTCGGGATCATCCTCGTCAACATCAACCCGGCGTACCGCACGTCCGAGCTCGAGTTCGTACTGGGCCAGTCCGGCTGCCGCATGCTCGTCGCAGCCACTGCGTTCAAGACCTCCGACTACGTCGCGATGGTCGGCGAGGTGCGCGACAGCCTCCCGGGGCTGGAGCAGGTCGTCTTCATCGGCCGCGACTGGGACGACTTCGTGGCGCAGGGCGACGCCGTCGACCAGTCCGAGGTGACCGCGCGCCAGACCGCGACGCAGTTCGACGACGCGATCAACATCCAGTACACGAGCGGCACCACGGGCTTCCCCAAGGGCGCCACGCTCAGCCATCACAACATCCTCAACAACGGCTACTTCGTCGGCCTCGGCTGCGGCTACAGCGAGGAAGACCGCGTCTGCATCCCGGTCCCGTACTACCACTGCTTCGGCATGGTCATGGGCAACCTCGCGTGCACGTCGCTGGGCGCCTGCATGGTCATCCCGGCGCCCGCGTTCGACCCGGAGGCGACGCTGCGCGCCGTCCAGGACGAGCGCTGCACGTCGCTGTACGGCGTGCCGACGATGTTCATCGCCGAGCTCGAGCACCCGAACTTCGGCGACTACGACCTCACCTCGCTGCGCACCGGGATCATGGCCGGCTCGCCGTGCCCGATCGAGACGATGCGCCGCGTCGTCGCCGAGATGCACATGGATGAGGTCACGATCTGTTACGGCATGACCGAGACCTCGCCGGTGTCGACGCAGACCGGCGCCGAGGACACGATGGAGCAGCGCGTCGGGACGGTCGGGCGCACGCACCCGCACCTGGAGTCCAAGATCGTCTCGCCCGAGACGGGAGCGATCGTCGAGCGCGGCCAGCCCGGCGAGCTGTGCACGCGCGGTTACAGCGTGATGCTCGGGTACTGGGAGGACCAAGAGCGCACCGAAGAGGCGATCGACCGCCCGCGCTGGATGCACACCGGCGACCTCGCGGTGATGGACGCCGACGGCTACCTGAACATCGTCGGCCGGATCAAGGACATGGTCATCCGCGGCGGGGAGAACATCTACCCGCGGGAGATCGAGGAGTTCCTGATGGCCCATCCGGACGTCGCCGACGTGCAGGTCATCGGCGTGCCCGACCCGCGCTACGGCGAGGAGCTGATGGCGTGGATCGTCACGCGCCGCGGCGCCGAGCTCGACCGCGACGCCGTGGCCGAGTTCTGCAAGGGCCGGATCGCCCACTACAAGGTGCCCCGCTACGTTGAAGTGGTGAGCGAGTACCCGATGACGGTCACCGGCAAGGTGATGAAGTTCAAGCTGCGCGAGCTCGCGATGGAGCAGCTCGGCCTGCATCAGGACCAAACTGCGTGACGAAGCCGACCGGGTCGAGCGCTCGATCGGCAGTGGCACGGCCATGCGGAGCAGTGGCTTAGCGTGTGCGGCCGGTACACGCTTTCGACCGTCGACGGGCCTGACCTCGCGCAGCGCTTCGGGCTGATCGAGCCGCCGGACTCCGAGACGCTCGGGCGCTTCAACGTCTGCCCGACCGAAACCGTGGCGGCCGTGATCGAGCCCGGCCACGCCGCCGCGGTTCCGTGGGGCCTGCGGCCGTTCCGCAACTCGAAGTTCGCGCCGATCAACGTGCGCTCGGAGACCGCCACGAGCCGCTTCAGGCGGCGGATGATCGACGGCCGCGTACTGATCCTGGCCGACGGCTGGTACGAGTGGCTCAAGCAGGAAGCCAAGGGCGGCGCCCGGATCCCGTTCCGCTACACGGTCGACGGCGGCGTGCCGTTCGCGTTCGCCGGCGTCTACGACGGCACCGGCGTGGCGATCCTGACGACCACCGCCAACGACATCGCGGCCCCGGTCCACGACCGCATGCCGGTGGTCCTCCCGGACCTCGACGCGGAGGCCGCGTGGCTCAGCCGCGAGGTCGGGATGGACGCCGCCGCCGAGCTGCTGCGGCCGCTGCCCTCCGACCGCGTGTCGGTCGCGCCCGCCAATCCGGCCGTCAACAAGGCCGGGGTGGAAGGGCGCGAACTGCTCACCGCCCCTTAATCTTCGCGCGTGGAGGTCGGACCCCTCGCGCTCGCCGTCGGCGCTCTGCTGGCCGCGGGCATCGCCGCGTCCCTGCTCGCAGGGCGCCTGCGCCTGCCGGGCCTCGTGCTCGTGCTCGTGCTCGGGATGGTCATCGGGTCCGACGGGACCGGCTGGATCGACTTCGACGACTTCGACGTCGCGCAGGGCGCGGCCGTCGTCGCGCTCGCGCTGATCCTCTACGAGGGCGGGCTGTCCAGCGGGTGGAGCGAGATCAGGCCGGTGATCGGCGTCTCGATCGCGCTCGCGACGCTCGGGACGATCATCACGGCGGGGCTGACCGCGCTCGTGGCCGCCTGGCTGCTCGACCTCGACAGCCTGCACGCGCTGCTGCTGGGCAGCACCGTGGCCGCCACCGACGCCGCCGCCGTGTTCGCGGTCCTGCGCGGCTCGACGCTGCGGCGCCGGCTCGCGCGCACGCTGGAGGGCGAGTCCGGCGTCAACGACCCGGTCGCGGTGCTGCTCGTGCTCGGCTGCATCGAGGCGATCAAGCACGACGACTACGGGATCCTCGACGCGCTCTGGCTGGCCGTGCGCGAGCTGGCGATCGGCGGGGGCGTGGGGCTGGCGGCGGGGTTCGCCGGCGTCTGGTTCCTGCGCCGCGCCACGCTGCCGTCCGCGGGCCTGTACCCGGTCGCGTCGATGGCGCTGGCCGGCATCGCGTACGGCGGCGCCCAGTCGCTGCACGGCTCCGGCTTCCTCGCCGCGTTCCTCGCGGGGCTGGTGATCGGCAGCGTCTCCACGCCCGCGCGGCGCACGATCGTCACGTTCCACGAAGGGATCGCGTGGGTCGCGCAGCTCGCGCTGTTCCTGCTGCTCGGGCTGCTCGTGTTCCCGCACGAGCTGGTCGACATCATCCCCGAGGGGACCGCGATCGCCGTCGCCGCCGTCGTGCTCGCCCGCCCGCTGGCCGCGCTCGCCGTCGCGTGGGGGTTCACGGTGCCCGAGCGCGCGCTGCTCGGCTGGGCCGGCCTCCGCGGCGCGACGCCGATCGTGTTCGCCACCTTCCCCGTGACCGCCGGGATCGACCCCGGCCACACGATCTTCAACGTCGCGTTCTTCGTCGTCCTGCTCTCCACCGTCGTCCAAGGGCTGACGATCGAGCCGGTCGCGCGCTGGCTCGGCGTCACGTCCGACGAGGCGGCGATCCCCGAGCCGCTGGTCGAGCCGGTGCTGCTCAACCGCCTCGGGGCCGAGACGATCCAGTTCCCGATCCGCGCGGGCGACGCGATCGAGGGCCGGCCCGTGCGCGAGCTGGGGCTGCCGCGCGAGGCGCTGCTGAACGTGATCGTGCGCGGCGACCGCGCGATCCCGCCGCGCGGGTCCACGGTCGTGCAGGCGGGCGACCAGCTGCACGTGCTCGTCCGCCAGGAGGTCGCGCTCGACTTCCGCGAGCTGATGCACCGCTGGCGCCACGGGCCGATGGTCGGGCCCGAGCGGATCAAGCCGCGCCCGCGCTCGCGCCCCTCGGTCACGTCGATCCGCCCGTGGCAGGCCGGCGACGGCGATCCCCAGCGGCCCAAGCGGCTCAACGGCAACGACGTGGTCGAGCAGCTGCGCACGCGCCGCGACGAGCCCGGCGCGCTGGTCGCGCTCGGCGACGGCCGCTACGCCCTGTCGGGCGCGCTGCTGGCGATCGGCCCGTCTGGCGAGCTGCAGGCGTTCGCCCGCCGCCGGCTGGCGCACGCGCAGACGCCCGGCGAGCGGGCGTGGTGGCAGGAGGTCGTCGGCGCGCTAGCGCGTTGAGCGGCAGATCAGCGCGGCCGTCGTGCCCACGAGCATGAGGCCGGCCACGGCGGCGACGACGCCGAGCATCTGGCCCCAGAGCACGAACGTGGCGATGACGAAGAGGGCGAAGGCCAGCAATCCGGTCAGGCTGGCGGCGGTCATCGCGGGGTTCACTGCCACCAATGTCGCAGGGCGCGCGGGCCGCGACGGTGGAGCCAACAGGCGAGCGCGTGGTACGGCTCTCCGCCCCCTGACTACCTACTTCAGGTCGACGACCTTCGCTCCGCTGACGTAGAACACGCGCGTGTCGCCGACGCGGTCGACGATCTGGCCGGGCTGCGGGTACGTGTGGCCGTGCAGCAGCCAGCGCGGGTGGTGCTTCCAGACGTAGTCGCGCAGCGCCTCGAACCCGACGTGCGCGATGTCGTCCGGGTCGTCGTTGACGCCGAGCGGCGGGCAGTGGCAGACGAGCACGTCGGCGGCCGGCAGCTTGCGCGCGAGCTTGGACGCCTCCTGCTGCGTGTACGTCGGCCCGACGCGGCGGCCGCCGGAGGAGCGCCGGTACGTCACGCAGCCCTCGAAGCCGGCGAACGACGGGCCGTCGTCGAGGTGGATCCGGTTCATATGCAGGTCGTCGATCCCGAACCAGGTCATGTACGGCTCGTCGTCGTGGTTGCCGTAGACGCCGAGCTTGGGCAGGTGCACGCGGTCCAGACTCTCGAGCCAGCTCGGCTGCAGATCGCCGAGCGTGACGATCGCCTCCACGTCGTGCTGGCGCGCCAACGTGGCGACGTCGGCGTGGAACGGCCGGTCGGCGAGGGCGAGGACCCGCATGGCTCGGCACAATGACAGGGTGGATCCTTACGCCGTGCTCGGCGTGCGCCCGGGCTCGACGGAGTCGCAGGTCGCCGCCGCCTACAAGCAGCTCGCCAAGCGCTGGCACCCGGACAGCGGCGCGGGGGAGGAGGGCGAGCGCCGGATGGCGGAGATCAACGTCGCCTACGACGCGCTCCGGGCCGCCGACGAGCCGGTCGCGCCGCCGCCGCCGGCGCGCGATCCCGGCCTGCGGCGGATGCTGGGGGACGAGCTGCTGCAGGCGCTGTCCGACGGCGAGGAGGTCGTGCTCGCCACCGCGGCGTCGACGTCGGCCAGCCCGCGGACGATCCTCGTGCTGACCGGGCGGCGGCTGCTGTGGCTGCTCGACGACGTGCCCGTGGCGCGCGTGCGGACGCTGCCGTTCCGCGACGTCGCGGCGGTCGAGGCGCGCTCCAAGCGCCGCCACGTGAGCCTGACCGTGCGCACCCTCACGGGCCGCCGGCACGTCTTCCACGAGCTGCGCCCGCACACGGCGGCGACGATCGCCGAGCATGTGCGTCCTGCCTGATGGCTACCGTTTGACGGTCTAGATGCGACTCGCAGAGCCTGTCCACAACGTCGAGCTGCGCCGCAACGCGCAGGGCCACGACTCCGTCGTGTTCGCCTTCCCGTACCGCGCCGACATCGTCGACGCCGTCCGCTCGATCCCCGGCCGCCGCTTCGACTGGCAGGCGAAGGAGTGGTGGGCGCCGCGCGCCGACGCGACCGCCGCCTACGTCCAGGGCGTGCTCGAGCGCTTCCCGGAGCTGCAGGTCGCGCCGGATGTCGAGGAGTGGCTCGGCCGCGCCGTCAAGGGCTGGGTCGGGCGCATCACCGCGTCGCGCCGCGAGGGCCGCGGCTGGTTCGTGCTCGACACGATCGCCGGCGAGCTGCCGCCCGAGCTGGCGGCCGAAGACCGCGGTGGCCGGCTGTGGCTGCCGTTCACGCAAGAGATCGCGGAGGGCCTGCTGGAGGTCCCCGGCGCCCGTATGGACCCGCGCGCGCTGCGCTGCGCGTCGCGCCTGCAGGTCGGGCTGGAGCCGGCGCCGGCGACGCTGTCGCTGATCGAGAGCTACGGCGAGCCGCGCTTCAAGCTCGACGTCAACTGGGACCCGGACGTCGTGAAGCGATTCACCGAGCTGCCCGCCGCCGAGGCGCACGGCCGCACGGTCCCGATCGACCCGTACCTGCTGGAGCCGCTGGAGCACTTCATCCGCCTCCACGGCATCGACGTCGGCCAGAACGCGATCGAGGTGCTGGCGCGCCTGCGGACCGAGCACGACGCCGCGATCGGCTCCGTCCGCCGCTCGCGCGCCTTCAGCGGCGACGTGCTGGCGTGCGAGGAGCGCCTGGGCGGCGAGCTGCGGCCGTTCCAGCGCGCCGGCGTCGCCTACGCGCTGGAGTCGCGGCGGCTGTTCCTCGCCGATGAGCAGGGGCTCGGCAAGACCGTGCAGGCGCTCGCGACGCTGGAGGAGGACGGCGCGTTCCCGGCCGTCGTGGTCTGCCCGGCGTCGCTGAAGCTCAACTGGCAGCGCGAGACCGAGCACTGGCTCCCGCACCGCTCCGTCCAGGTCGTGATGGGCGGCGGGAAGGCGATCGCGAAGGCCGACATCACGATCCTCAACTACGAGATCGTCCACGCGCACCGCGAGCGGCTGGCGATCTCGCGGCCCAAGGCGCTGATCCTCGACGAGTCGCACTACGTCAAGAACCCCGCCGCCAAGCGCACGCGCGCCGTGCGCCGGCTCGCGGAGTCGCTGCCCGAGGGCGCGTTCAAGCTGGCGCTGACCGGCACGCCGGTGATGAACCACCCGGACGAGCTGATCGCGCAGCTGCGGATTCTCGGCCGGCTGGAGGAGTTCGGCTCCGGCGCGCGCTTCAAGCGCCGCTTCCAGGGCGCAGGCGCGGAGGAGCGGATCCACTGGCACCTGCGCCGCACCTGCTTCGTGCGCCGCCTCAAGAAGGACGTGCTGCCGCAGCTGCCGGAGAAGCGCCAGGTCGTCGTCCCGGTGGCGCTCGACAACGAGCGCGACTACCGGCTGGCCGAGAAGGACGTCGTCGCGTGGCTGCAGGAGCAGCCGCTGGACCTCGCGGAGCTGGAGTCCAAGAAGGCGGCGATGCTGCGCGCCGAGCGGCTCGCGCAGCTCAACATCCTCCGGCGCGTCGCCGCGCGCGGCAAGCTCGGCGCGGCGCTCGCGTGGATCGACGACTTCCTGGAGTCCGAGGAGCCGCTGGTCGTGTTCGCGGGCCATCGCGAGATCCAGGAGGCGCTCGTGCAGCGCTTCCCGGACGCGGTGCACGTCGTGGGCGCCGACTCCGTCGAGGCGCGCGACGCCGCCGTCAACGCGTTCCAGGCCGAGGGCGGGCCGCTGCTGATGATCGCCTCGACGCGCGTCGGCGGCCAGGGGCTCACGCTCACGCGCGCCTCCAACGTCGCGTTCCTGGACCTCGAGTGGAGCCCGGCGATGCACGACCAGGCCGAGGACCGCACGCACCGGATCGGCCAGCGGGACGCGGTCACGGCCTGGTACCTGCTCGCGGCGGAGACGATCGACGAGGACATGGCGTCCGTGCTCGCGCGCAAGCGCGGCATCGTCGGCGCGATCACCGACGGCCGCCGCGACGAGTCCGAGGCCGTGATCCAGTCGGTCGTCAAGGCGCTGCGCGGCAAGCCGCTGCGGCGGCTCAGGGCAGTCGCGTAGCGGCGTCGAGCAGGAGCAGGACGGGCTCGCGGTTGCGGGCGAGCTCGTCGGCGAAGCCGAGCGGGTAGAAGTCCGTCGCCGGGCCGAGCTCGAACGTGTAGGCGAAGATGCGCTGCGTGCCCCAGAGCCAGTCGCCCAGCTCGCCGGGCGCGACATAGAGGTCGCTCGACTGCTCCGGCGTGTAGCCGTTGGCCGCCGCGAGGGTCTGGCCGAGCCCCGCCAGCTGCGCGTGCTCGGAGGCCGTCATGTCCTTGGTGACGTCGGCGTGGGTGTAGGCGAACGGCCACAGCACGAGCTCGGCGGCGCTGTGGAAGTCGATCGCCGCCTTGATCTGCTGCACGCCGCCGACCCGGCGGCGGTTGACGAAGTCGCGCAGCGCGCGCGTCTCCGGCGCCGAGAACGGCTTGCGGCCGCGGTAGGCCTCCGCCTTCGCGTGGCGGCTGACGTTCCCCCAGGAGCTCCATTCGTAGCCCCAGTTGCGATTGAGGTCGGTGCCGAACGGCGGCTGGCGGTTCTTGCGCCAGTAGCGCGGCCGCTTGCCCGCGAAGTCGTACTCGGCGCCGTCGGGGTTGAGGTCGAAGACCATCCAGATCTCGGTCCGCGAGACGAGGTCGACCACGCGCGGGTCGCCGCCGGTGAGCTGGTCGAGCAGGTAGAGCCCCTGCTCGACGGTGATGTGCTCGCGCGCGTGCTGGCCGAACACGAACAGCACCTCCGGCTCGGGCTCGTCGACGGCGACGTTGTCGGAGATCTTCACCGCCCACAGCGAGCGGCCGCCGTAGGAGCGGCCGATCGAGAAGCGGCTGACGATGTCCGGGCGGGCGGCCGCGAGCGCGGCGACGTGCCGGGACATCCCGGCGTAGTCGTGGTAGCCGGGGAGGTCAGCCGCCCGCGCCGGCGCGGCCATCGCCGGCAAGCACGCCAGCGCGAGGAGGAGCGCTCGCATCGAGGCGGCGGAGAGTCGCGCGCGGCGGCCGGACTGTCAACCCCAGGCCGGCGAGCACGACGGCGGCGCCGGCGAGCTCGGCGCCGGTCGGGACCTCGCCGAGCAGCGCCCACGCCGACGCGATCCCGACGACCGGGACGAGCAGCGTGAACGGCGCCACCTGGGACGCCGGGTGGCGGGAGAGCAGCATCGTCCAGGCGCCGAAGCCGATGAACGTCGACACGATCACGACGAACAGCAGCGACGCGACCGCGGCGGCGTCGAGGCTCGTGAACGCGTCCCCGATCCCGCTCTCGGTCAGGAGCGAGAGGCCGAGCAGCGGCACCGGCGGGACGAGGCTCGACCACACGAGCAGGCCGAGCGGGTGCGGGGAGGCGGCCTTGCGGTTGGCGACGTTGCCGATGCCCCAGGAGAGCCCGGCGGCGACGGTCAGCCCCAGCGCCCCGAGCGGGATCGCGGACGCCCGGCCGGCGGCGATGATGCCGATGCCGGCGAACGCGAGCGCGCCGCCCGCGAGCTGCGCGGGCCGCGGGCGCTCGCCGAGCAGCAGCACCGCCAGCCCGACCGTGAACGCCGCCTGCAGCTGCAGCACCAGCGACGCGAGGCCGGCCGGCACGCCCTTGTCGATGCCGAGGAAGAGGAAGCCGAACTGCCCGGCCGACATGAACAGGCCGACGGCGACGACGTAGCGGACCGGCACGCCGGGCCGCGGGACGAACGGGAGCGCGAGCGCGACGAGCACGAAGCGCAGCGCGGCGAACAGCAGCGGCGGGAAGTGCTGCAGCCCGACGTGGATGACGACGAAGTTGACGCCCCAGATGGCGGCGACGGCGATGGCGATCAGGACGTGTCGGCGCGGCATGCTCCCGACGGTGACGGCCGTGAACGGCAAGAACGAGTGGACTTTCTGGACCTGACCCGTAAAATCCACTTCATGGTCGACATCCGCCGCCTGCGCGCGCTGCGCGCCGTCGCCGACCACGGCACGCTCGCCGCGGCGGCCGACGCGCTGCATCTGACGCCGTCCGCCGTCTCGCAGCAGCTCGCCGCGCTGGAGCGCGAGGCCGGCCGGCCGCTGCTGGAGCCGAACGGGCGCAGCGTGCGCCTGACCGCGGCCGCGCGCGTGCTGCTCGACCACGCCGACGCGCTGTTCGCGCAGCTCGAGCGGCTGGAGGGCGACCTCGCGGCCGCGGGCGGGGAGGCGCGCGGCGAGGTCCGCGTCGTCGGGTTCCCGACCGCGCTCGCCGGGCTGCTCGCGCCGGCCGCGCGCACGCTGCGCACCGAGGCGCCGGGAGTGAAGCTGCGGATCCTCGAGCTCGAGACGCCCGACGCGGTCGCCGCGCTGGCGCGCCGCGACGCCGAGCTGATGCTCGGCATGGAGTGCTCGTCCGCGCCGCAGATCGGCGACGCGCGCTGGCATCGCGAGGATCTGCTCGGCGACACGCTGGACGCGGTCCTGCCGGCCGGGCATCCGCTCGCCGGACGCGCGCGGATCGCGCTCGAGGAGCTCGCCCGCGAGGAGTGGGTCGCGCCGCCGGTCGGCTGGTCGTGTGACGAGGTCTTCCACGCCGGCTGCCGCGCGGCGGGGTTCTCGCCCCGGATCCTGCACCGGGCCGGCGACTGGCAGGCGACGATGGGCCTGGTCGCGGCCGAGCTCGGGATCTCGCTCGTCCCGCGCCTGGCGCAGACGACGCCGCCGCCCGGCGTCGTCGTGATCCCGCTCGCCGGCGTCCCGCCCAAGCGCCACGTCTTCGCCGCCTGCCGCGCCGGGGCCGAGGCCGCCCCGGCGATCCGCGCGCTGCTCGACGCGCTCGCGCTCGCCGCGGCGAAGCCGGCCCGCCTGCAGGCGGCATGAGCGCCCTCATATTCGATCTCGACGGCGTCCTCGTCGACTCCGAGCAGGCGTGGGACGCCGCGCGCAAGGACGTCGTGGCGGCCAACGGCGGCGTCTGGCGCGAGGGTGCCGAGCGCGAGATGCTCGGCATGTCCTCGAACGAGTGGCCCGCGTACCTCGTCGAGCGGCTCGGCACGCGACTGACGCCCGAGCAGGTCAACCGCGCCGTCGTCGACGCGATGCTGCGGGGCTACGAGCGGCGGTTGCCGCTGCTGCCCGGCGCCAAGGCGGCCGTCGAGCGCGTCCACGCGCGGATGCCGATCGGGCTCGCGTCGTCGTCGAACCGCGAGGTGATCGACGTGGTGCTCGACCGCATGGGCGTCGCGGGCCTGTTCAGCGCGACCGTCTCATCCGAGGAGGTCGCGCGCGGCAAGCCCGCGCCCGACGTCTACCTCGAGGCGGCGCGCCGGATGGGCGCCGACCCGCGCGCGGTCGCCGCCGTCGAGGACTCCGAGAACGGGATCCGCTCGGCGCACGCCGCCGGCATGCGCGTCTTCGCGATCCCGAACCCGCACTTCCCACCAGACCCCGAGGTGCTGCGGCTCGCCCACAAGGTGCTGGGCGGCCTGGACGAGCTGTATCCCTAGGCCGCCGCGAAGGCGGCGTCGCGCGACGCGTGCAGCGTGAAGCGCTGCGCGGTGCCCGTGATCTCCAGCAGCCGCCGCACCGGGCCGCCGGGGGCGACGACATGCAGCCGCTTGCCGGACGCCTCCAGCTGCTGGGCGGCGCGCAGGATCGTGCCGAGCGCGCTCGAGTCGATGAAGTCCACCCCGATCAGGTCCAGCACCACCGCATCCTGCGGCCCGGCGGCGGACATGGCGAAGATCGCGCTCATCTCAGAGGTGGCGGCGAGGTCGAGCTCGCCGCCTGCGACGATCAGGTGACTGCCGTCGACGGGGTCGTGGTCGAGGGTGAACATGAGCGCACGCTACCTCAGCGGCGGGCAAGCGCGCCACGGACGAAGTCCTGCGGACGCAGCGCCATCCTCGGCAGGTCGCGCCGCGAGCGCGCGATCGCGTCGACCAGCGCGGCCGTCGCGTCGCCGCCGTGGACGGGCGCGCCGTGCCCGACGAGCAGATGCGCCGGGCGGTACGAGCGCAGCGCGGTGGGCGGGAACGCGCGCCGCAGTGCGTGCACGCCGGCCGGGCCGGAGCTGAGCCGGTACAGATGCCCGGTGCCGATCGACTCGGAGACCACGAGCCCGCGCGACTCCGGCAGCCACAGCGCGTACTCCTTCCAGATCGGGCCGAAGCTGAGCGGGATGAGCGAGAAGGGCGCGTCCGGGATCGTCGCGGTCAGCCGGTACAGCGGGACGCCCAGCCGCTCGGCGACCGCCTTGCCGTCGCGATCGTGGTCGAAGTAGAGCTGCACGACCCCGGCCGGCTCGCCCAGCGCGGCGCCGCGCTCGATCGCGTCGCCGGCCTCGATCGGGTCGACGAACCACACCTTCCCGTCGATCAGGAGGGCGTGCGCGGCCATCGAGAGGTAGTGCTCCGCGACCCAGGTGAGACCAAGCGGGTGTTCGTCGTACGTCCTGACGTCCATCGCCCGCATGATGACCGAAGCGGGCCGGCGGCCCGGAGGGCATGGGCTAATGTCGCCCCCATGACCACGGCCCTGCTCGAGCGCGAGGACGTGCTGGCACGGGCCGAGGCCGCCCTGGCCCGGGCCGCGGACGGCCGCGGGAGCCTGCTGGTGATCGAGGGCCGGGCCGGGATGGGCAAGACGGCGGTGCTCGCCGCGCTGCGCGACGCCGCGGCCGCGCGCGGCCTGCGCGTGCTGCGTGCGCGCGGCGCCCAGCTCGAGCGCGAGTTCGGCTTCGGCGTCGTGCGCCAGCTCGTCGAGCCGGCCCTGATGTCGATGTCGCCCGCCGAGCGCGCGGCGCTGCTCCAGGGTCCCGCCGAGCTCGCCGGCCGCGTCCTCGGCCTGCCCGGCGCCAACGGCGGCGAGCCGCCCGCCGGCGACCCTTCGTTCGCGCTGCTGCACGGTCTCTACTGGCTGCTCGCGTCGATGGCGTCCGAGCGCCCGGCGCTGCTGATCGTCGACGACGGCCACTGGGCCGACGCCGCGTCGATGCGCTTCCTCGCGTTCCTCGTCACGCGGCTCGAGGACCTGCCGGCGGCGCTGGTGGTCGCGACGCGCCCCGCGCCGTCCGGGCCTGACGTCGCGGCCGCGCTGGGCGCCGAGGACGTGGTCCAGCTCTCGCCGCTGAGCGCCGCCGGCGTCGGCCGGCTCGTGGTCGAGGCCGGGATGCCCGACGACGGCGGCTTCGCGGCGTCCTGCCATCACGCGACCCGCGGCACGCCGTTCCTCGTGCGGCAGCTGATCTCCGCCCTGCGCGAGGAGCGCGTCAGCGCCGAGGACGCGGCCGCGTCGCGGCTGGGGCGGATCGGCAGCCGCTCGGTGGGGCGCTGGGCGCTCGCCCGGCTCGGCGGGGCGGGCACCGGC
The DNA here is from genome assembly GCA_963736505.1 of uncultured Solirubrobacteraceae bacterium. GTDB lineage: Bacteria > Actinomycetota > Thermoleophilia > Solirubrobacterales > Solirubrobacteraceae > Solirubrobacter. The sequence goes on along the minus strand of CAVTOZ010000003.1, from coordinate 1,952,338 downwards.
TCCGACCGGCTCGCGCGCGCCGTCGCCGTGCTCGAGGAGGCCGACCTCGCGATCGCCGCGGCGCTGGCCGAGCTCGACCTCGACGAGGCGGCCGAGGCCGCCGACGCGCTGGCCGCGTCGGGCATCCTCGAGCCCGAGCGCCCGCTGCGCTTCGCGCATCCGATCGTCCGCGCGGGCATCTACGCCGAGATCGCCGGCGCCGAGCGCGCCGCCGCGCACCTGCGCGCGGCCGAGCTGCTGTGCGACCGCGATGCGCACGACCAGCGCGTCGCCGAGCACCTGCTCGCGGTCGAGCCGCGCGGCGAGCCGTGGATCTCCGCGCGCCTGATCGAGGCCGCCGGCGAGGCGGCGAAGACGGGCGCGCCCGAGTCCGCCGCCGTCTACATGCGCCGCGCGCTGGCCGAGCCGCCGCCGGCGGGCGAGCGCGCCGCGGTCCTGCTCGCGCTCGGGATCGCCGAGGACGCGATGGGCCATCCGAGCGCGCTGGAGGATCTCGAGGCGGCGTTCGTCGCCGCCGAGCCGGGGGAGGAGCAGGTGCGCGCGGCGATCGTGCTGGCCAACGCGCTGCGGCGCGCGAACCGCTCCCCGGCGGCGGTCGCGGCGATCGACCGCGCCGCGACGGGCGGCAACGCGCGGCTGGAGCAGATGCTCGAGGTCGCCGCCGTCGGCGTCGGGATGATCAGCGTCGACACGGCGCCGGGGCTGCGAACCCGGCTGCGGGCCGTGCGCGCGAGCGCAGACGCGCTCGACGCGCCGACGCGCGAGCTGCTCGGCGTCTCCGCGCTGGCCGCCGCCGAGTACAGCGAGCCGGCCGCGCTCGCCGCCGCGCTGGCGCGCCGCGCGCTGGCCGCGGGGGAGCGGCCGCTGCCCGACCCGGGCGACCTGCCGTGGTTCTCGCAGGCGACGATGTCGATGGTCTGGAGCGAGTTCTGGGACGAGGCCGAGCCCGTGCTCGACGCCGCCATCGGCGAGGCGCGCGCGATCGGCGACGGCGTCCTGTGGTCGGTCGGGCACTCCCACCGCGGGCTGCTCAACCTGCGCCGCGGCGACCTGCTCGCCGCCGAGGCCGACGCGCGCCAGGCGCTCGACACGCCGAACCTGCCCGCGCCGGTGCTCTACCGCAACGTCGCGCTCGCGGTGCTCGTGGAGAGCCTCGTCGATCAGCTCCGGCTCGAGGAGGCCGAGGCCGTGCTGGCGCCGTACGCCGAGGAGATCGAGGCGGGGATGCGCACCGCGGCCTTCGCGCGGACCTCGCGCGGGCGGCTGCGCGTCGCCCAGCGCCGCTTCGAGGAGGCGATCGCGGACTTCCTCGCCGCCGGCGACGTGCTCACCCGCTGCGCGGTCACCAGTCCCGGGTTCGTGCCCTGGCGCTCGCAGGGCGCGCTCGCGCTCGCCGTCGCCGGCGACGGCGAGCGCGCCCGCCGGCTGGCGCAGGAGGAGATCGACCTCGCGCTGCTGTTCGCCGCCCCGCGCGCGCTCGGGGTCGCGCAGCGCGCCGCCGGCGTCATCGCCGAGTCCGAGCCGCGGCTGCGCGAGGCCGTCGCCACGCTCGCGCGGTCCGGCGCGTCCGTCGAGCACGCCCGCGCCCAGGCCGACCTCGGCGCCCTGTTGCGTCGCGGCAAACGCCGCGCCGAGGCGCGCGACCTGCTGCGCGAGGCGCTCGACACGGCGCACCACACCGGCGCGAGGGAGATCGCCGAGCGCGCGGAAGCGGAGCTGCGCGCCACCGGCGCCCGGCCGCGGCGGACGATGCTGACGGGGCTCGAGGCGCTGACCGCGTCCGAGCGCCGCGTGGCCGAGCTCGCGGGCGAGGGGCTCACGAACCCCCAGATCGCCCAGTCGCTCTTTATCACGCGGCGGACGGTCGAGGGGCATTTGACGCAGGTGTTCTCCAAGCTCGGCGTCGAGTCGCGGGGCGAGCTCGCTGCGGCGCTATCGGAGCCTGTCGGTTGATTTGAACACCGGGGTTGGCTGGACTCGACCGCGTTGGCGGGTGGTGCTGGTCCCGTCTCCCAGCGCGACCATCGGGCTACCCGGCTGCCGCTGACCGCGTGGTCGCGCCGTGGTACCACCGCGTCGGAGTGCCTCGCGGAACGCTGTTGGCGGCTTGCTCGCGCTGACAGTAAGGGAGGGGGGAGAGGCTGGGGGCGATCAGCTCATGATCGATCGGCCCATCACCGTTTTCGCTCACAAACGCGCACGACCGCGCTTCGAACAAAGGGGGTGGCCGGACTTCTGGTGCCTATAGGTTCCGAAAGTCAGGCCACCCCCTCCGAGCCATGTTCGTTTCATGCGCCGACCGGCCAACGGAAGCCAAGAAACTTCCTCGCTCCCCCTTACTGTCAGCGCGAGCAGGGCGCCCCAAAGAGTTCAGCGAGGCAACCCGACGCGGTGTGACCACGTCGCGACAGCCACGCTCCCCGGTAGCCGGGTAGCCCGCCGGTCGCGCAGGGAGACGGGACCAGCCTCGCCCGCGAACGCGGCCGAGTCCAGCCAACTCCGACCCTTCATCAACTACGCCGCGATGACCCGGGCATCGGCAAACGCCGAAGCGATCAGCTCGTACGACCGCCGCCGAGCGGCGTGGTCGTGCGTGATCGTGACCACGATCACCTCGTCGGCGCCGTAGTCCTCCGCCACCTGCTCGAGCCCGAGACGGACCGTGTCGACATCGCCGACGATCGTTCTGCGGCGCCCGAGCAGCGCGTCGCCCTCCTTCTCGAGGAACCGCAGCGCGGTCTCGGGCGGCGGCACCGCGATCAGGCGCCCGCGGCGGAGCATCGCGAACGCCATCTTCGAGCTCGACGCGAGCCGTTCGGCCTCCTCGTGGGTGTCCGCCGCCAGCGCCCAGGCGGCGACGACCGTCCGCGGCGTCTCGATGCGCCCCGGCTCGAAGCGCGAGCGGTACAAGGAGGCGATCTCGGCCCCGCCCGGGTTGATGAAGTCCGCGAACGCGTATGGGAGACCGAGCTCGGCGGCCCAGATCGCGCTCTGGGGCGACGAGCCGAGCAGCCAGGGCGACGGCGTCTCCGGGCGTCCCGGGAGCACCTTCGCCAGCCGTGCCAGCGGGTTCTCGGGCGGGAAGCGGTCCTCGTAGTAGGCGAGCAGCTCGGCCAGCTGCTGCGGGAAGTCGTCGGCCATGGCGTGCGAGCGGTCGCGCTGCAGCGCGTGCGTGGTCATCGGGTCGGTGCCGGCCGCGCGCCCGATGCCGAGGTCGATCCGGCCCGGGAACAGCCCCGCGAGCACCGAGAACGTCTCGGCGACCTTGAACGGGCTGTAGTGCGGCAGCATCACGCCGCCGCTGCCGACGCGCATGGGAAGGCCGTCAGGCCGCCCCAGATGGCGAGCGCAGCGAGACCCAGTCGACGTCGCGGCCGCGATCGGCCCGATCAGCGCCTCCGGGCTCGGGCCCGCGAGCATCGGGCCGCCGTGGTGCTCGGCGACCCAGTAGCGGTGATAGCCCAGCGAGTCGGCCAGGCGCGCGAGGTCGAGCGTGTTCGCCAGCGCCTGTGCGCCGGTCGACCCTTCCGCGATCGGCGACTGGTCGAGGACGCTGAGCTTCATGCCGTCGACGTTAGTGAATGCGGCCGCCCGGTCGCGATCGCGAGGCCGAGCACGACGGCGGTCGCGAACGTCAGCAGGACGGCGGGCGAGACGACCAGCGCGAGCGGGCTGAGCGCCGCGAGCACCGCCACGCCGGCGAGCCGCGACGTCGGCGGGACGCCGGTGAGCGACCAGTTGAAGAGCGCGTTGCCGAGCAGGTACAGGCCCGGCCCGCCGAGGATCGTGGCGGCCGTCGCGGTGCGCGTCACGCCCGTCGGGTGGGCGATCGCGAGGTCGATTCCCACGGCCGCGACGATGATCCCGCCGACCATGATCCCGTGCGCGTAGGCGTACGCGCTGCGGGCCACGCGCGTGGGATCGACGGCGCTCGCGACCGCCCGCGCGCCCTCCTCCGCGAGCCGGATGAAGTACACGCCCCACAGCGAGACGCTCATCAGGAAGCCGACGACGAACGCGAGCGTGACCGTCAGGCTCGACTCGAGCTCCGAGAACGTCGCGCCGACGGCCAGCAGCGACTCGCCGAGCGCGATCAGGATCACGAGCTGGCCGCGCTCGGCCAGGTGCCCGCCCGCGAGCGTCCAGTCGCGCGTCGGCGTGCGCCCCGCGAGCGGCAGGTGGAAGCCGTGCAGCGGCGCCGCGTAGTCGAGCAGCAGCGCGAGGATCCACAGCGCCACGCGGGCGTCGCCGTCCACGAGCGCGCCCGCGATCCACGCGACGCCGGCGATCGCGGTCCACGCCGTCAGCTGCGCGTAGTTGCGCCCCATCCGGCTCCCGCGCAGCGCGTAGACCATGAAGCCGCCGCGCAGCACGCCCATCGCCACATAGGCGGCGGCGAACTCCATCCCGCGGCCGTGGAACGCCTCGGGGATCGCCGCCGACATGATCAGGCTGAGCAGCATCAGCGCGAGCAGCAGCGCGCGCACGAGCGACTGGTCGGGGTCGATCCAGTTCGTCGCCCACGCCGTGTAGTTCCACGCCCACCACACCGCGGCGAGCAGGATCGTGGTCTCCAGCGCCCCGCGCATCGTCTGGTGATCGAGCAGCAGGTGCGACAGCTGCGTCACCGCGAAGACGTAGACGAGGTCGAAGAACAGCTCCGTCGTCGTCACCCGCGGTGTTCCGCCGTCGCCGCGATCGCGGAGTAGGGTCCGGCCGATGGGAGCGAGAGAGCTGGGCACGCTGCTTGAAGGTGGGCACTACTTCGAAGGTCCCCGCTGGCGCGACGGGCGCTGGTGGGTCTCCGACTTCTACCGGCATACGGTGTTCACCGTCGCGCCGGACGGCACGGCCGAGGACGTGCTGACGCTCGAAGGCGACGGTCAGCCGTCCGGTATGGACTGGCTGCCGGACGGCTCGCTGGTCGTCGTCTCGATGCTCGACTGCACGCTGCTGCGTCGCGCTCCGGACGGCGCGGTGAGCGTATACGCCGACGTCTCCGAGCACTGCGGCGGCCACCTCAACGACATGGTCGCGGCCGCCGACGGCACGATCTACGTGGGCAACTTCGGCTTCGACCTGATGGGCGGGGCCGACGGCGAAGCCGCGAAGCTCGTCCGCGTCGCGCCGGACGGCAGCGTCTCGGTCGCCGCCGAGGACATGATCTTCCCCAACGGCTCGACGATCAGCCCGGACGGCACGACGCTGACCGTCAACGAGACGGTCGGCGGCCGCATCAGCGCGTTCACGATCGCCGCCGACGGATCGCTGACCGACCGCCGCGTGTGGGCGCAGCTGCAGCCTACGCCGGCGCTCGGCCCGCTCTCGGAGATGCTCACCGGCGCCACGTTCGCGCCCGACGGCGCGACGCTCGACGCCGAGGGCCACGTGTGGGCAGCCAACGCGCTCGGCGGGTTCGTCGGCCGCGTGTCGCCGGCCGGCGAGGTCGTCGAGACGATCGCGATGCCGGACGGGCTCGGCGTCTTCGCCTGCATGCTGGGCGGCGACGACTCCAAGACGCTGCTGATGTGCTCCGCGCCCGACTTCGCCGAGGAGAACCGCAAGGCGGCCCGCGAGGCGGTCCTGTTCACCACCACGGTCGACGTCCCGCACGCGGGGCGCCCATGATCACGCTCGAGCAGGCGGTCGGCTACATCCGCGCCGGCGAGGAGGAGGCCGCGCGCCAGGGCCTGAAGCTCTCGTTCGCCGTCGTCGACGCCGGCGGCCACCTGATCGCCTCGCACCGCATGGACGGCGCGCCGTGGATCACGCCCGAGGTCGCGCTGGGCAAGGCCTGGACCGCCGCCGCGTGGCGCGCGCCGAGCGCGGCGCAGGGCGACAAGATGAAGGAGCTGCACGCGTTCAGCGCGTCGATCTCGACCGCGACGCACGGCCGCTTCACGCCGCAGATCGGCGGCCTGCCGATCCTCGACGGCGACGAGGTGGTCGGCGCCATGGGCGCGTCCGGCGCCAGCGGCGCCGAGGACGAGGCCGTCGTGCAGGCCGCGCTCAGCCGGTAGGCGGGAAGAGGTCGATCAGGAACACGCGGGCGTGCGAGCGCCCGGCGTTGACGATCGCGTGCGGCACGTCGGCCGCGTAGACGATCGAGTCGCCGGCGCTCAGCTTCGACGACTCGTCTCCGGACTCGACGGTCACCCGGCCGCGGTCGACGTAGACCAGCTCGCGCGTGCCGTCGAAGTGCGCCGGGCTGCGCAGCGCGCCGCCCGGCTCGAAGTCGACGCGGTAGAACTCGAACACGCGGTCCGGCGCCAGCGGCGAGAGCGTGCGCAGCGCGACCTCGGCGTCGGAGCGGTAGTCGTAGGACGGGTCGTTGGACCGGATCACCTGCAGCCGGCTGTCGCCCGGGTGGCCGTCGACCATGTCGCCGAGGCGCAGCCCGAACGCGCGCGCGATGCCGAGCGCGGTGGCGAGCGTCGGGTTGGCCTGGTTGCGCTCGATCTCCGACAGCATCGACCGGCTCACGCCCGAGGCCTTCGAGAGCGATTCCAGCGACCAGCGGCGGCGCTGCCGCAGCTCGCGCACGTGCGAGCCGAAGTCGCGACCCAGCGCAGGCTCCGCGTCCGGCTTACCGGAGGCCATCTCTTGTCAACTGGAGGTGCATGGATTACCTTCCCGGCCGGAGGGGTGTCCCGCCGCGGGGGCTCCGGTTGCGTGGTCCGACCGGAGCTCCCGAGCCTACAATCCGGCGATGCTCCAGCACGCCTCCCTCGAGCTCCCGACCGACCGCATCCGCGACTCCGTCGCCTTCTGGGAGCTGCTCGGCTTCGAGGAGATCGAGCCGCCGCCGCTGCTCGGCGGACGCTTCACCTGGGTCCAGCGCGAGGGCACGCAGATCCACCTGATCGCGACCGACGACCCGGTCAACCCGCGCGATGGCCACGTCGCGGTGATCGCGCCCGACTACGACGACGCGCTGCGGCGGCTGCATGACGCCGGCTTCGAGCTGCGCGACGGGCTCAACGCGTGGGACGCGCCGCGCGCGTTCGTGCGGGAGCCGGGCGGCAACCTGGTCGAGGTCATGTCCAAGCCGCCTTACCCACCCTGGCCCGTCCTAAGGGGTTAGTCGCATCGCCCAGAGGGCGATGCTTCGGGGAGTTCCACACGCGCCTAGCCGGGTGCGGACGCCGGGTGAACTCCCGGCGCGCTAAGGGGCCAGCTGGTCGCGCCTAAGGGCTGGGCGCGGTTTCGAAGCTCCATCCGCCCGATGTCGCCCGGCGGCGCCGCCGCCACCATGCTGAGCGTGTCCCCTGTCAGCGCCGCCGCCGCCCGCCGCTCCTCGCGAGGCGGCGGCGGTGGCGTCTTGCGGCGGCGCGATACTGCAGGGATGGCATCGCGCGTCTCGAGCACGACGTTCGTCGGCAGGGCCGGAGAGCTGACCGAGCTCCTGGCCGGCTTCGAGGAAGCCCGCAACGGACGTCCGTCGATCGCCTTCGTGGCGGGCGAGTCAGGCGTCGGCAAGACCCGCCTGCTCGGCGAGTTCGAGCGCGCCGCCAAGGCCTCCGGCGCACGCGTGATCGGCGGCGAGTGCGTCGAGCTCGGCGAAGGCGAGCTGCCGTACGCGCCGCTCGTCGCCGCGCTGCGCCCGCTCGCCCGCTCGGGCGACCCGGCGCTCGAGGCGCTGTCGTCCTCCGCGCGCGCGGGCCTCGCGCACATGCTTCCCGGCCTCGGCGATGCCTCCGCGCCGCCCACCGAGGACGCGTCCACCGCCCAGGCGCGCCTGTTCGAGGGTCTGCTCGAGCTGCTCGACGCGCTCGGGCGCGAAGGCGGGCTCGTCCTGACGATCGAGGACCTGCACTGGGCCGACCGCTCGACGCGCGCGTTCCTCGTCTACCTCGCCTCATCGCTGTGCCGCGAGCGCGTGTTCGTCGTCACCTCCTACCGCCCGGACGAGCTGCACCGCCGCCACCCGCTGCGGCCGCTGCTCGCCGAGCTCGAGCGCGGCACCAACGCCCGCCGCGTCGAGCTGCGCCCGCTGACGCAGGACGAGCTCGCCGAGCAGCTGGCCGACATCCTCGGCGAGGCCCCCAAGGCGGACCTGCTGGCGCGGCTGTTCGACCGCTCGGAGGGCAACCCGCTGTTCGCCGAGGAGCTGCTGGCCGCCGGCCTCGACGGCCGCGGTGCGCTGCCGCCGACGCTGCGCGACGCGCTGATGCTGCGGATCGAGCGCCTGAGCGCCGACGCGCAGGAGACGCTGCGGCTGCTCTCCACCGGCCGCCGGCTGGACCACGGCGTGCTCGCCGAGGCGTCCGGGATGGACCCGCGCGCCCTGCGCGAGGCGCTGCGCGAGGCGGCCGCCGCGCACCTGATCGTGGCCGACGGCGAGGGCCGCTACATGTTCCGCCACGCGCTCCTGCGCGAGGTCGTGGCCGACGACCTGCTGCCCGGCGAGCGCGCCGAGCTGCACCTCGCGCTCGCCCGCGCCCTGGAGGCGCGCGCCGACGGGATGCCCGACCACGGCGGCGCCCACCTCTCCGCCGGCATCGCGCACCACTACTTCGCCTCCGGCGACCAGCCCAAGGCGCTCGCCGCGTCCGTCCGCGCCGCCGAGGCCTCCGAGGGCGTGCACGCGTACGGCGAGGCCGCGGCGCTCTACGGCCGCGCGCTGGAGCTGTGGGACCGCGTCGCCGACGCCCAGGCGCTCGCCGGCCGCGACCACGTCGAGCTGCTGCGCGCCGCCGCCTGGGCGCGCTCGCGCGAGCACGAGCCGGGCCGCGCGGAGACGCTCATCCGCGCCGCGCTGAGCGAGCTCAACCTCAGCGAGGAGCCGCTGCGCGGCGCGATCCTGCTGGACCGGATGGCGCGCGAGCAGTTCAACCAGGGCCGCTCGCGCGACGCCGCCGAGACGCGCCGGCGCGCGCTGGAGCTGCTGCCGGCGGAGCCGAGCACGGCGCGCGCCGAGGTGCTCTCGAGCATGGCCCGCGAGCTGATGCTCGAGTCGCGCTTCCGCGAGGCCGTCGACGCCGCCGGCGAGGCGATCGAGGTCGCCGGCGAGGTCGGCGCCCAGGTCGCGCGCATCCGCTCGCTCGATGCCCTGGGCGTCTCGCTGTTCGGCCTCGACCGCTACGAGGAGGGCGAGGCGGCGCTGCGCGAAGGGCTGGCCCGCGCGCGCGAGCACGGCTTCCTCCAGAACGCGCTGACCAGCTACGTGAACCTCGCCGACGCGCTGGCCAACTCGGGCCGGCTGCCCGAGGCGCGCCGGATCGCCGACGACGGCGTGGCGCTCGCGCGCGAGTACGGCATCCGCCCGCGCTGGCCGATCCTGCTGCGCGCCGAGCTCGCCTTCGAAGCCGGCGACTGGGCGATGGCCGAGTCCGAGCTGCCGCCGCCCGGGCGGCCGGCGATGGGCACCACCTACATCAACGAGGCGCTGCGCTGGATCGAGCTCGCGCTCGGCCGCGGCGACCACGCGCGCGCCCGCATGCTGCTCGACCAGGCCGACGACGTGGCGTCGGACTCGCGCGAGCCGCAGTGGATCGGCCCGCTCGGCTCGCTGCGCGCCGAGCTCGAGCGCCGCGCCGGCGATCTCGAAGCCGCGCGCGCCGCGATCGACGACGCGCTCGACCGGCTCGAGTTCTGCTCAGAGGACGTGCTGCAGATGTCGCGCGTGTCGGCCACCGGCGTGCGCGTCGAGGCCGACGCCGCGGTGCGGGCGCGCGACCTCGGCGACGACCCGCGCGGCGCCGTCGCCAACGCGCAGATGCTGCTCGCACGCGTCGAGGCCTGCGCGGCGACCGACTCCGACCTGGCCGCCGGCCGCCCGCTGCCATGCGCGTTCCTGGCCTCCGCCAGAGCGGAGCTGGCCCGCGCCCAGGGCGCCGACGATCCCGAGCTGTGGGCCGCGGCGACGGCCGCGTGGGACGCGCTCGGGCGCCCCTACCGCGCCGCCCAGGCGCGCCGCCGCCGCGCCGAGGCGCAGCTGGCGGCCGGCGACCGCGACACGGCGGCCGCCACGGCGCTCGACGCGCTCGAGGCGGCCAACCGGATCGGCGCCGCCTGGCTGGCGGCCGAGATCGAAGGCTTCGCGCTGCGTGCGCGGCTCCGGCTGGGGCGCGACGTCGAGGAGCCCGCCCCCGAGGCGGCGGAAGAGGACCCGTTCGGCCTCACCCCGCGCGAGCGCCAGGTGCTCGCGCTGCTCGCGGACGGCCGCACGAACCGCGAGATCGGCCAGTCGCTCTACATGGCGGAGAAGACCGCCAGCGTCCACGTGTCCCGGATCCTCTCCAAGCTCGACGTGCGCTCGCGGACCGAGGCGGCCGCGTTGGCGCACAGAGTCGGGCTCGTCTGAGCTGCGGAGATCGCGAGCGCGCCGCCGCGCGCGCCGACGTAGATCGAGAGCAGCGCGGTGCTGATGACGGCTTCGCCGAAGGTCAGGCTTCGCATATCCGCAGTGTGCGGGATTCGCACTAGGGCTGGAACCGACCGCGTGTACAGGCATAAGGTGCCGCGCATGGCCACCACGCACTACTTCCCGACGGACAGCGTGCACTTCACCTGGGACGCCGGCACCGCGCCGGTGCTCACCGTCGCCGGCGGCGACACCGTCGTGTTCGAGACGCGCGACGTCAGCGACGACCAGATCGGGCCTGACTCCGACGTCAGCGCGATCGCCGGGATGGACTGGGACCGCGTGTACCCGCTCTCGGGCCCGGTGGCGGTCGAGGGCGCCGAGCCCGGCGACACGCTCGTGGTCGAGATCCTCGACATGCACGTCAAGGGCTGGGGCTGGGTGGCGATCTTCCCCGGGCTCGGGCTGCTGAGCGACGACTTCACCGAGCCGTACCTGCGGATCTTCGACCTCACGCCGGGCGATCGCACGTACTTCCGCGACGACATCGTGATCCCGCTGACGCCGTTCTTCGGCACGATGGGCGTCTGCCCGCCCGGCGCCAGCGCGCAGCCGGTGATGCCCCCGGGCGTGTTCGGCGGCAACCTCGACACGCGCCAGCTCGTGGCCGGGACGACGCTCTATCTGCCGGTCCATGAGCCGGGCGCGCTGTTCAGCTGCGGCGACGCGCACGGCTGCCAGGGCGACGGCGAGATCTGCGTCACCGGCCTGGAGTCGCCGATGTACGCGACGCTGCGGTTCTCGGTCGAGAAGCGGACGATCCCGTCGCCGCAGTACCGGACGGCGCCCGGCTCGCTGACGCCGCGCGTCGACCACGGCTCCTGGTTCGCGACCACCGGCGTCGGCGGCGACCTGTACGAGAACGCGCAGAACGCGACGCGCGCGATGATCGACCACCTGACGGCGACCTACGACCTCTCGCGCGAGGACGCCTACCTGCTCTGCAGCCTCGCCGTCGATCTGCGCATCTCCGAGATCGTCGACGCCGGCGTGTTCGTCGTCAGCGCGCTGCTGCCGGAGGCGATCTTCACCCGATAGCGGCCTGCATGACCTTGCGGGCGACCGGCGCGGCGGCGGTGCCGCCGAAGCCGGCGCCCACCAGCATCACCGCGACGGCGACGTCCGGGTTCCCGGCGGGCGCGAAGGCGACGAACCAGGCGTCGGCGTCCTTCGGGTCCTTGGAGTTCGGGCGCAGCTCGGCGGTGCCGGTCTTGCCAGCGACCTGCACGCCGGGCACGGCGCCCGCCTTGCCGGTGCCGCCGCTGACCACGGCGAGCATCATCGCGCGCACCTGGGCCGCGACGGCGGCGCTGACCGCGCGGTTGCGACGCACCTTGGCGCCGCGGATGATGCGCGGCTTCACATGCACGCCGTGGTTGGCGATCGTGGCGCCGACCTCGGCCATCCCGAGCGGCGTCGCGAGGTCCTTGTTCTGCCCGATCGCGCTCGAGCCGACGGCGATCGCGTCCTTCAGCTGCGACGCCTTCGGGATCGTGCTCGGCTTGGCGGCGGGGACGGCCGGCGTGTCGTTGAACCCGAACGCCTCGGCGGCGGCGACGAGCCGCTTGGCGCCGATCTTCGCGCCGAGCGGCGCGAAGACGGAGTTGCACGAGTCGGCGAAGGACTTCGTCAGGCTGCCGCCGCACGACTCGCCGCTCGCGTTGGAGAGCGTCACACCCGACAACGTCGCCGCCGTCCGCACCGGGTAGGAGCTCGACGGCGTCGCGAGCTTGTGCTGCAGCGCGGCGGCCAGCGTGACGATCTTGAACGTGCTCCCAGGCGGCTGCGGCGCGGAGACGGCCAGCCCGGCGAGCGCGAGCACCGAGCCGTCGCTGGGCTTGATCACGGCGACGCCGCCGAGCTTGCCGCCGAGCGCCGACAGCGCGGTCTTCTGGAGCCCGAGCCGGATCGTGGTGTGGACCGACTTGCCCGCCACGCGCGGGACGCGGGCGATCGTGCGGTCGCCGAACGTGAGCGTCGAGCTGGGGTGGCCCCCGAGGCGGGCGTCGTAGATCCGCTCCAGCCCGGTCGGCTTGGCGCCCGAGACGCCGGCGATCGAGGCGCCGGTGGGGTCGGAGCCGAGGATCCGGTCCGAGGCGTCGTAGATGTTCCCGCGCCGCGGCGTCGCGCCGCTGCGGCGGTGGACCTCCTCGTCGCCCCTGAGCCCCGGCAGGCGCATCGCGGGCGCCCAGACCACGCGGGCGGTCTTGCCCTCCTCGTGCGCGCGGATCCGGATCCGCCCGCGCAGCGTGCCGAAGTAACGCGTCGTGACGGTCACGGGCACGCTCGCGACGCCGTTGCGGACGGGGGAGAGGGCGCCGACCGAGACCGACTTGACCGTCGCGCTGCGATACGCGGACTGGTAGGACTTCGTGAAGCCGAGCACGGGATGCTCGCGCCGGCCGGCGGCGTCGATCAGCCGCCACATCGCCTGCTGGTCGTTCTTCTTCCACGCCGCGACGTACGCGCGCATGACCGCGGGCCGGTGATCGACCTTGAGCGCGCGCGACACGAAGTAGTAGCCGACCGCGCCGATCGCGCCCAGCACCAGCAGGACGGTCAGCACGGTGGAGAACGACGGGAGGTTGCGGTTGCGCCGGCGGCGGCGCGCGGGCGGGCCCGACAGGAACGGCGAACCGGCCCGAGGCGTGTACCCGAGCGTCCCTGAACGACGTCGACGACGGCGGGCCACGCCCCACAGGTCTAGCGGGTCGAGCGGACGCTTGCACTCGGAAGTACGATTGTCGGGATGGCACCTATCCGGCGAGTAGCCCGCTCCGCCGCCCCGTAAGACCCGGTCGTTCAGCCGGGGAGGGCGGTGGGTGTGCCATGTCCTCTTGACCCTGAAAGGCCAGAATGGCTGTCTCGCTTCCGCCGCAATCCGGCGCCACGTTGTCCCGCCGCCTCGCCGGCACCGAGTCCTCGCCGGTCCGCGAGCTGCTCGAGCAGGCGTCCCGGCCCGAGGTGATCTCGCTCGCCGGCGGGTTGCCCGCGGCCGACACGTTCGACGTCGAAGGGCTCGCGGCCGCGTTCGCGGAGGTCTTCGCCGGCCCGCAGGCGCGGCGCGCGCTGCAGTACTCGCGCACCGAGGGCGACCCGGGCCTGCGCGAGCTGCTGGCGGAGCGCTTCCGCGCCGGCGGCCTGCCGTGCACCGGCGCCGAGGTGCTCATCACGACGGGCTCCCAGCAGGCGCTGGGCCTGATCGCCTCGGCGCTGCTCGACCCCGGCGACGTCGTGCTCGTCGAGGACCCGACGTACCTCGCTGCGCTGCAGTCCTTCGGCCTCGCCGACGCGCGCCCGGTCGCCGTCCCGTCCGACGACGACGGCCTTGAGCCCGAGGCGCTGATCGAGCTCGCGCACGCGCACCGTGCCAAGGTCGCCTACCTGATCCCGACGTTCCAGAACCCGACGGGCCGCACGATGAGCGCCGAGCGCCGCGCCGCGATCGCCGAGGCCGCCGCCGAGGCGGGCCTGTGGCTCGTCGAGGACGACCCGTACAGCGCGCTGCGGCTGGAGGGCGAGCCGGTCGACCTGCTGGGCGCGCACCCGGCGGCGCGTGACCGCACGCTCGTCATCCAGACGCTCTCGAAGGTGCTCTCGCCGGGGCTGCGGCTCGGCTACGTGCGCGCGCCGGCGTCGCTGTTCGCGCCGCTCGCCGTGGCCAAGCAGGCCGCCGACCTGCACTCGCCGACGATCAACCAGCTCGCCGCCGCCGTGTGGCTGGCGCGCCACGACCTCGGCGCGCACATCGCGAGCCTGGCCGAGCACTACCGCCCGCGGCGCGACGCCCTGCTCGCGGGGTTGGCGGCGCACCTGCCGGAAGGCAGCACGTGGACGGAGCCCGAGGGCGGCCTGTTCGTGTGGGTCACGCTGCCCGACGGCATGGACTCCGAGGCGCTGCTGCCCGCGGCGCTCGAGCGCGGCGTCGCGTTCGTCCCGGGACGCTTCTTCTACGCGGGCGCGGGACGGCCGGAGACGCTGCGCGTCTCGTTCGCGACCGAGTCGCCCGAGGAGCTGCTCGAAGGCGCCGCTCGTCTGGGCGCGGCGATCCGGGGGTAGGCGAACCGTCGTGCCCGACCCGCGACGACCCAAGCCCAACATCGACTCCGTGCGCGACGCGATGCGCTCGCACGACGAGCGCGAAGAAGAGGACGAGGCGTCCGCGGAGTCGCCGCAGGGCGAAGCGGCCAAGCCGCCCGACGAGGACGACGACCCCGGCGATTCGTCATGACCGCGCCGGCGCGCGGCTGGGGGGCGCCTTCGCTCCGCTGCGGGCGCCGGTGATGGTCACCACCCCGGCCGTCACCGTGCCGGCGATCGACACCGGCGCCACGCCGGGCGCCGTCACCGCCTGAACCGTGAACGCCAGGCCGGCCGCGGCGCGCCGCGCTTCGCCCGCGAAGCGCGTGCGGCCGCGCTCGTCGAGCACCGCGACGTGGATCGCGTCGCCGGCCGGCTCGGTCAGGACGTCGAACGGCACCGTCCACGCGTCGCGCTCCGCGGTGTGGTGGACCGCCACCTGCCCGACCCGCCCGGGAGCGCGCAACAGCGCGGCGGGATCGAGCCGCGCCGCGGTGCTGAGCAGCGCCAGCTCGCTGCGGCCGCAGCGCAGCCCGACGAGATGCGGCGAGGCACGCAGCGACGGCGCCGCCGCGGCGGCGATCCGGCGCACGTCGGGATCGGCGACCGCGAAGACCTCGATCGGGGCGCCGTCGGCCGGCGCGGCGGCGACCTCCGGGCGCGCCAGCGGCTCAGGCGCCTTCCCCGCCTCATAGCCGGCGACGAGCGTCTGGGCGTGCAGCACCTCGGCGGCGCGCGTGAGCGCCGAGCGCACCGCCGGCGGCGGATCGGCCTCCGCCTGCGCGGGCTGCCCGCGCTTGGCGAGGTGGACGATCACGGCCGCGCGCACGACCGCGTCCTCCGTCCGGTCGCCGGCGAGCTTTCCCAGCGTGGCGAGCGCGGCGGCGTCGAGCGCGTGGGGAACCTGCGCGAGCGCCTGCAGCCGCGAGCCGCGCGGTCCGGCGGTCACCACCTGGCGCAGGGGGTCGTCCGGGCTCATGCGATCCACCACTTCAGCACCATGCAGTGCAGCTTCACGGCACTCGCCTGGTCGGGGTCGAACCCGACCTGCTGCCACTTCGGGTCCTTCGCGAACTGCGTCTGGGCCATCAGGTCGTAGTTCTCGTCCTGGCGGTGCTCGAGCCCCAGGTAGTGCCCGACCTCGTGCGAGGCGCTGCGGGCGCTCGTCTGCCCGGTCAGCCCGACGCAGGAGCCCTTGTTGCCCTTGACGTCCTTGGAGAACGGGCACGGGCCGTCGATCACGGACAGGCCGAGCAGGCCCGCCTCGTCGCCCGAGAAGCTCCAGCCGGCGGGGAAGTAGAGGTCGATGCCGCCGTTCTCCACCGCCCAGCCGGACAGCAGGTCGTCGATCTCGTCCTCGCTGGTGAGCACGTCGTGCCCCTGCGCGTCGGCGGTGTCGATCTTGAAGGGGAGGACCCACTTCACGCCGACGCCGATCGCGCCGTAGACCTCGCGCATGCGTCCGACGGCGGTGTCCATCTCGTCGAAGTCGGCGCTCGTGAAGGACTCGACGCCGACCGCGATCACGTTCAGGTTGAAGCTGTTGCCCTGGCCCAGACCGGCCCATTGGCGCAGCGACATCCGCGTCCCGGCCCCGGCCGGGTTCTTCGGCAGATGTCCCTGCCGGTAGCCGTAGATGTGGCGGCAGAGGCTGAAGCCGCCGTTGAAGCCGCCGTCCTTGGCCGCCTGCCTCAATGAGAACGACGCCATCTCACTGCAGCGCGACGAGGACGGGGATGACGCCGGTGTCGCCGCGCAGCGGTGCGAGCGCCTTGCCGATCACGGCGCCGAACGCGCGCAGCGGGTCGCCTGCCCGCATCGCATGTCCCGGCTCTGCCGCGGTGGTCAGCAGGTCGCCGACCTCGATCGCCTCCGAGCGCGCGTCGACGAGGCAGCCGACGCGGCCCGCCAGCGCGATCGGCGTCCGCCGCCCGCCGGCCGCGCTGCGGCCGAGCACGATCCCCGGCCGCGTGTCGCCCGCCCCGGAGACGATCCCCGCGACCCGGCGGTCGTAGGGCGCCGCGCTCGCGCACAGGCGGCCGTCGGGCGCGATCGCCATCACGGTGCCGGCCGGCACGTCCTCGACGATCTCGAAGTCCTCGGCGCAGTCGGCGTTGGCGAGGATGATGTCGCCGGCCTTGCCGTCGAGGTGGATCTGGTCGGCCCCGGCCGCGTTGCGGAGGATCACGTGCCCGTTCTGGCCGCTGCCGCCGACCCAGATCCCCGCCGTGTCGTTCTCGACCGCGCGCAGCGCGACGGTGAAGTCGCCGTTCTTGTTGCGCAGGTACAGGTCGCCGGTGTCGCCGCTGCCGAGCGTCACGGTGTCCTTGCCGCTCCCGTTCCGCAATGTCAGCAGGCCGACCTGCCCGCTGCCGCCGACCCAGATCCCCGCCAGGTTGTTCTCCACGGCGCGCAGCGCCAGCGTGAACTTGCCGGCCTGGTTGCGCAGGTACAGGTCGCCGGTCTCACCGCCGCCGAGCGAGACGGAGGACTTGTCGGTGCCGTTGTGCAGCTCGACCTTGCCGGCCGTCTTGTGGCCGCCGGCCGTCACGCTGCCGTTGCCGTTGAGCTTGATCGTGGCGGTGGAGGGCACGGACACGCCCGAGCCCTCGGCGCCGCCCGCGTCGAGGTGGATCTTCGTGACGCCGCCGTCGTCGAGGAGCTTGAGGTCGCCGCCGCGGCCGTCGCCGCCCACGATCATGTCGGCGGAGTTGGCGTGCAGCGCGATGCGCGTCTTCGTCGCGTCCGCCGAATCGACACCCGTGAACGTCCCCGCGAACTGGTCCGACATCCCGGCCCTCCCGTCGTCGGTGCGTGTGAGGCGACCCTATGCCGACGCTCGCAAGATGAGCAACCCGACTTGACCCGGGCTATATAGTTCACCTGAACTAATGCGACTGAACCATCTTTCTCTCACCACGCTCGCGCTGCTGCACGAGCGTCCTATGCACCCCTACGAGATGTCGCGCCTGATCAACGAGCGGCGCTACGACGTCGTCCTCAACCTCAAGCGCGGCTCGCTCTACCACGCCGTCGAGCGGCTCGCCCGCGACGGGCTGATCGAGGCCGTCGAGACCTCGCGCGAGGGGCGGCGCCCCGAACGCACGATGTACCGGCTCACCGACGCGGGCCGCGACGCGTTCGACGCCGAGCTGCGCGGGCTGATCACCGAGTACCGCTACGAGCCACCGCGCTTCATGGCCGCCGCGCAGTTCCTCTCGAGCCTGCCGCCGCAGGACGCCGAGCGCCTGCTCCGGCTCCGGGTCGTCGCGCTGGAGGCCGAGATCGCGGGCCACGACTCCGTGTTGACAGGTGACAAGTGGCCGGGCTTCCAGCGCGTCCACGTGGTCGAGGTCGAGTACGCGAAGGCGCTCGCGGCAGCCGAGCTCGCGTGGGTCAAGGCGATCGTCGCCGACCTCGAGTCAGGCGCCCTGACCTGGGCGCAGGAGCGGCAGCTGAAGGCGGTCTCATGAGGCGCGACAACCCGTTTGCGGCACTGACGGTCCTCAGCCTGGGGCTGTTCATGACGCTGCTCGACGTGACGATCGTCAACGTCGCGATCCCGCAGCTGGTGGACTCGCTGCACGCCTCGATCGACGAGGCGCTGTGGGTGATCAACGCCTACGTGCTCGTGCTCGGGGTGAGCCTGATCACCGCCGGCCGGCTCGGCGACATCTACGGCCCGCGCAACGTCTTCCTCGCCGGCACGGCGCTGTTCACGCTCGCCTCGGCCGCCTGCGGACTCGCCGGCAGCCCCGGCACGCTGATCGCCGCGCGCGCCGTCCAGGGCCTCGGCGCGGCGCTGCTGACGCCGCAGCCGCTGGCGATCGTGCTGCCGCTGTTCCCGCCCGAGAAGCGCGGCTCCGCGTTCGCGATCAACGGCGTGGTCGCCGGCGTGGCGGCCGTGGCGGGTCCGACGCTCGGCGGCTTCATCGTCACGCACTGGGACTGGCGCGGGATCTTCTTCGTCAACGTCCCGTTCGGCATCCTCTCGATCGGGCTGACGTTGTGGCTCGTGCCGGACCTGCGGCCTGGCCGCCGCCACCGCATCGACGTCGGCGGCGTGCTGCTCTCGACGCTGGCGCTGACGGCGATCACGTTCGCGCTGATCGAAGGGCAGCGCTACGACTGGGGCCCGGGGATCATCGCCCTGCTCGTGGGTGGCGCGCTGCTGCTCGCGCTGTTCATCTGGATGCAGTCGCGACGCCAGGGCGGCGGGCGCGAGCCGCTCGTGCCGTTCGCGCTGTTCAAGGACCGCAACTACGGCCTGATCCTCGCCGTGGCGGCGGCGGTGCACGTCGGCGTGGCGGGCCTGTTCCTGCCGTTCACGATCTACCTGCAGTCGGTGCTCGGCCTGACCGCGCTGCAGGCGGGCCTGGTCTACGTCCCGTTCTCGCTCGTCTCGATGGTCTTCTCGCCGCTCTCGGGCCGCCTGACCGACCGGATCGGCGGCAAGTACATCCTCATGACCGGCCTGACCCTGTTCGCGGTCGGGATGCTCCTGCTCGCCGTGATCGCCGACACCGACACGTCGCGCTGGACGTTCGTGCCCGGGATGATGCTCGGCGGCCTCGGCGTCAGCTGCATCTTCGTCCCGATGATCACGATGGCGATGGGGAAGGTGCCGCCGCAGCTCGCCGGCGCGGGCTCCGGGCTGCTGAACACGACGCGGCAGCTGGGCGGCGCCGTCGGCAGCGCGCTGATCGGCGCCGTGCTGCAGAACCGGCTCGCCGCCTCGCTGCACGACCAGGCGGTCGCCCGCGCGCACGAGCTGCCGGCGCAGGCGCGCGGCGGTTTCGTCGACGGCTTCAGCAGCGCCGCCGGAGGCGGCCTGGAGGTCGGCGCCGGCCAGACCGGCGCGCACCCGCCCGCCGGGCTGCCGGCGCAGGTCGCCCACGAGGTCGCCGCCGTCGCGCGCGAGGTGTTCGACTTCGCGTTCGTCTCGGCGATGCGCTGGTCGCTGATCGTCCCCTCGGCGGTCCTGCTGCTCGCCGCCGCCGCGTGCTTCGCGATCCAGCAGCCGTCGCGCAAGGTCGCCGAGCCCGTCGCCGAGCCGGTCGCGGCATGATCGAGACGCGGATATTGGCCGGCGAGCCCGTCCCGGTGGTCGGGATGGGCACCTGGCAGACGCTGGAGCGCGCGGCCGACCCGGACGCGACCGTGCACGCGGGGCTGGCCGCCGGGATCCGGCTCTATGACAGCTCGCCGATGTACGGCGACGCCGAGCGGCTGCTCGCGCAGGCGCTCGGCGATCGCCGCGGCGAGGCGTACGTCGCGACCAAGATCTGGACGCCGGGCGACGGCGAGGCCCAGGCCGCCGCCGCGCTGCGCTGGTTCGGCCACGTCGACCTCTACCAGGTCCACAACCTCGTCAACACGGCCGCGCACCTGGCCATGCTCGAGCGCCTCAAGGGCGAGGGCCGGGTCCGCGCGATCGGCGCCACGCACTACAGCGCGGGGGCGTTCGGCGAGCTGGCGCGGGTCATGCGCAGCGGCCGCATCGACGCGATCCAGATCCCCTACAACCCGCGCCAGCGCGAGGTCGAGCGCGAGATCCTGCCGCTCGCCGCCGAGCTGAACCTCGGCGTGCTCGTGATGCGCCCGCTCGGCGAGGGCGCGCTCGTGCGCCGCGAGCCGCCGCGCGACGTGCTCGCCGCGCTGGAGCCGTTCGGCGTCACCACGTGGGCGCAGGCGCTGATCAAGTGGGCCCTGTCGGACCCGCGCTGCACGGTCGCCATCCCCGCCACGTCGAGGCCCGAGCGCGCGGCGGAGAACGCCGCCGCCGGCGCCGCGCCGTGGTTCGGGCCCGAGGAGCGCGACCTCGTCGCACGCTCAGTGGCTTGAGATCAGGTCCGCGATCGCCTTGTCGGGGTTCTGGCTGAGGTCGACGGACTTCATCGTCCCGCCGGTGGGGCCGCCGGTGAACGACGGCGTCGAGTTGAGCCCGAGGCTCTGGAACTTCGCGCCGGTCGCCGCGACCTTGGCCTTGACGGCGGCCGTCTTGCTGTCGGCGATCAGCTTGTCCGCGTCCAGCCCGGGCACGCCCGAGGCGACCTTGCGCGCGAACGCCTCGTTGACGTAGTCGGTGCTCTCGTCGCCCTGGTTGATGTACCAGATGCGGTCGAAGTTCCAGCCCTTGTCCTGCAGCGCCGCGGCCTCGGAGTACTGCGCCGCCAGCTGCGAGTACGGGCGCACGAACTGGAACGCGTGGAACTCGATCCGCAGCTTGCCGGTGCGCACGTACTTCTGGATCAGCGGCGGCAGGATGTCGTCGGAGTACGCCTTGCACGCGGGGCACACGAGATCGCCGTACTCGACGAGCGTGTGCGCGGCCTTCGGATCGCCCAGCACGGCGCCGCTCTGCGGGATCCCGGCGAACTCCGCCGCCGCCAGGCTCTGGCCCGCGACGTTCTCGTTCGCCTTCTTGGCCGGCGCCTTGGCGCCGCCGGACGAGATCACGATCGCGACGACCACGACCACCGCGGCGAGCCCCACGAGCCCGCCGAGCTGCAGCAGCCGCCGCTTGCGGGCGGCCGCGGCCGCCTCGCGCTGCTCGAGCTCCTTGCGCGCCGCACGGGCCTCCTCGCGGCGGTCGGAGCGTGTCCCGGAAGCCTTTGCCATGCACCCCAGGATGACGCGGGCGCGTGAGCGATTCCTAAGCGGGCGCCTCGATCGGGTCGCCGCCGTTGTGCTCGACCGCGCGCGCGATCACGAGCTTGCCGACGTGCTCGCCGAGCGTCGCCTGGGCCTCGGGGCTGAGGCGGTCGTCGGTGACCAGCACGTCGGCCTCGTCGAGCGACGCGATCGTCGAGAGCCCGACGATGCCCCACTTGGTGTGATCGGCGACGACGACGAGCTGGCGGGCGGAGCGCACCAGCGCCCGGTTGGTCTCGGCCTCGAGCAGGTTCGGGGTCGTGAAGCCGCCGCGCTCCTCCATCCCGTGCACGCCCATGAAGAGGATGTCGACGTGCATCGAGCGCACGGCGAGGTCGGCGACGGGGCCGACGAGCGCGTCCGACGGCGTCCGCAGCCCGCCGGTGAGCACGATCGACAGGTCGGTGCGCCCGCTGTGGCGCATCACCTCGGCGACCGGCACCGAATTGGTGACCACTGTGAGGTTCGGGATGTCGCGCAGGTAGCGCGCGAGCGTCCACGTGGTGGTACCCGCGGTCACGCCGATCGCGGTACCAGGTCGCACCATCCGCACCGCCTCGGCCGCGATCGCCTCCTTCTCGGGGCGCTCGCGGAACGACTTGGCCTCGAAGCCGGGCTCGTCGGCGGTCCGCTGGGTGGCGACGGTCGCGCCGCCGTGGACCTTCTCGACCAGGCCGCGCTCGGCCAGCGCGTCGAGGTCGCGCCGGATCGTCATGTAGGAGACGTTGAGCTCTTCGGTCAGGTCTGACACGCGCACCCCGCCCTGCGCACGCAGGGCTTCGAGGATCCGTTCCTGTCGCTGGCGCGCGAGCAAACCGATCAGCCCCTGATCACCGCGACGCCGCCGGCCGGGACCGTACCGGTTCCGCCGAGCAGATCGGTCCCGGTGACGATGACCGGCGCGTCGCTGTGGTTGAGCACGAACACGTAGTCGCCGTCGATGCCGCGCCGGCGCACCGCCTCGACGCCCGCCGGCAGGCCGGGGAGGACCGGCTCGACGCCGGCCTCGGCGCATGCGCGAGCCAGCACGGCGGCCGGGTCCAGCCGCGTCGCGAGGTACCAGGCGACGCCGTCGCCGAATGCGTGGCGGGTGACCGCGGGGCGCCCGGGCACCGGCCCGTCGACGTAGGACGCGATCGCCTCGGCGCCCTCGAGGCGCAGGTCCTCGGTCCACTGCGACGCGACCGAGCCGTCGTCGAGCCGCACCGTCGCGCCCTCCGGGAGCGGGGCGAACTCCTCGGTGCGGATCCCGAGCAGCTCGCGGAACGCGCCGGGGTAGCCGCCGAGCCGGATCCCGTCGCGCTCGTCGACGATCCCGCTGAAGTAGGACACGACGGCGTGGCCGCCGGTCTGGACGTAGCTCGCGAGCGCGGACGCGGTCGCATCGCTTGTGAGATACAGGCTCGGGATGAGTACGAGCTGGTAGCCGGTCCACTCGCTCGACGGGTGGACGACGTCGACCGTGATGCCCGCGCGCCACAGCGCGGCGTGGAAGGCGCGCACGCGGTCCAGGTACGCGACGTCGGCGGACGGGTGCGAGTCGAGCTCGACCGCCCACCAGGCCTCGTAGTCCCACAGCAGCGCGACGTCGGCCACGACGCGGCTCCCGCGCACGTCCGCCAGCCGCTTGAGGTCCGCGCCGAGCGCGACCACCTCGCGCCAGACCCGGCTGTCGGTGCCGGCGTGCGGGACCATCCCGGAGTGGAACTTCTCGGCGCCGCGCCGGGAGGCGCGCCACTGGAAGAACAGCGCCCCGTCGGCGCCGCGCGCGACGTGGGCGAGGCTGTTGCGCCGCATCTGCCCGGGCGTCTTGGCGATGTTGCGCGCCTGCCAGTTGACCGCGCTGGTGGAATGCTCCATCAGCAGCCACGGGGCGCCGGCGGCGAGCCCGCGCGTGAGGTCTCCCGACAGCGCCACGTCGAGGTTCGTGTCGCCCTCGGCGTTGCGCAGGTAGTGATCTGTGGAAATCACGTCCTGCTCAAGCCCCCACTTGAAGTAGTCGAGCGGCTTGAAGGACGGGGTCATGAAGTTCGTCGTGATCGGGACGCCGGGCGTGTGCCGGCGCAGGATGTCGCGCTCGGAGCGGAAGCAGTCGAGCAGCTCGTCCGACGAGAAGCGCCAGTAGTCGAGCTGGTGCGTCGGGTTGGAGAAGTTCGGCGCCTGGCGCGGCGGGTTGATCTCCTCCCAGTAGCTGTAGTGCTGGCTCCAGAACGCCGTGCCCCACGCGTCGTTGAGCGCGTCGATCGTCTCGTAGCGGCGCCGCAGCCAGGCGCGGAACGCGGCGGCGCTGACGTCGCAGTAGCAGTGGGCGACGTGGCAGCCGTACTCGTTGTTGACGTGCCACATCGCCAGCGCGGGGTGGTCGGCGTAGCGCGTCGCGAGCCGCTCCACCAGGCGCGCGGCGCCCGCGCGGTACGCCGGGCTGCTCGGGCAGTACGCCTGCCGGCCGCCGGGCCACAGCGTCCGCCCGTCGAACGTGACGGGGAGGCTTTCGGGGTGCGCGCGGCTGAACCACGGCGGAGGAGAGGCCGTGGCGGTTGCCAGGTCCACGCGCACCCCGCCCTCGTGGAGGAGGTCGAGCACCCGGTCGAGCCAGCCGAAGTCGAAGCTTCCGGGCTCCGGCTCCAGCAGCGCCCAGGAGAAGATGCCGACGCTGACCAGGTTCACGCCGGCCTCGCGCATCAGGCGCACGTCATCGCGCCACGTGGCCTCCGGCCACTGCTCCGGGTTGTAGTCGCCACCGTAGGCCAGGTGGTCCAGCGCGGTCGGCCACGCGGTCATGGCCCGGAGTTTTCCCCCACGGGAGCGCAGAAGTCAACACAAAACATCGCAACTCAACGTCCCGCAGATGCGAGATCACCGCTCCGCACGAAAGAATTCGCGAGTTCGCCCCTTGACAGGGGCCCGTTATCGGGGTGTGATGTGGGGGCCTTTGATGGGTCTCGTTGTTTTTGTGCGAACTCATGTTGTGCGCCGAGGAGGAGGAGAGGGCTCGATGAAGATTCCGTTCGATACGGAGGCTTCGGTCAGTCGCCGAAGCCTGTTGAAGGGCATGGCCGGAACGGCTGGATTGGCCGCGCTGCCGGCTGCGTTGGCTGCGTGTGGGAGTGATGACAAGGGGTCGTCGACGCCGGCGGCGGGTGGGTCGGCGAAGAAGTCGGTGGGTAGCGTGACGTTCGGGTCGAACGCGTCGGATGCGGTGCCGAAGGCCGCCTATGAGAAGGTGTTTGCGGGGTTTAAGACCAAGACCCAGGGTGACGTGAACGTCAACACGGTCGATCACAACACCTTTCAGGAGCAGATCAACAGCTATCTGCAGGGCAAGCCGGATGACGCGTTCACGTGGTTTGCCGGCAACCGGATGCGGTTCTTCGCGTCGAAGGGGCTGGCGACCGATATCTCCGACGTCTGGAGCAAGGTCGGCGGCAACTACTCGGATGCGTTGAAGGCGGCCTCGACCGGCGATGACGGGACCAAGCAGTTCTTCATCCCGTTCTATTACTACCCGTGGGCGCTGTTCTATCGCAAGAGCGTGTTCGAGAAGAACGGCTACGAGGTGCCCGGCACGCTGGACGCGCTCAAGACGCTGGCCGGGCAGATGCAAAAGGACGGGCTGGCGCCGATCGCGTTTGCCGATAAGGACGGCTGGCCGGCGATGGGGACCTTCGACATCCTCAACCTGCGCATCAACGGCTTCGATTTCCACATCTCGTTGATGAACGGCAAGGAGTCCTGGCAGGACCCGAAGGTCGCGACCGTCTTCAGCACGTGGAAGGAGCTGCTGCCGCTGCATCAGTCCGGCGCGCTCGGCCGGACCTGGCAAGAAGCCGCCCAGGGCGTGTCGAACAAGAAGGCCGGGATGTATCTGCTGGGCATGTTCGTCGGTCAGCAGTTCGAAGGCGCCGCGCACGACGATCTCGACTTCTTCCCGTTCCCGGAAGTCGATTCCAACGTCGGCATGGACGCGCTGGACGCCCCGATCGACGGCTTCATGCTCTCCAAGAAGCCCAAGAACGAAGACGGCGCCAAGGCCCTGATGGAATACCTCGCCAGCGGCGAAGCCCAGGGGATCTACCTGCAAAGCGATCCGAACAACATCGCGACCGCCAAGGACGCCGACACCAGTGGCTACACGCCGCTGCAGAAGAAGGCCGTCGAGCTGATCGGCAACGCCAAGAACATCAGCCAGTTCATGGACCGCGACACCCGCCCCGACTTCGCCTCCACCGTGATGATCCCCGCCCTGCAGGACTTCATCAAAAACCCCAACGACATCCCCGGGCTGACCAAGAAGATCGAAGCCCAGAAGAAGACGATCTTCGTCGACTAGACGAGCTCGAAGGACCGATGACCGTCGTCTCCGAAACACTCGAGCCGGGCGCCCCCGTTCCCTCCAAGGGACGGGGGCGTCTGAGCCGCCTCAACCGCGCGGACAAGATCGTCCTGATCGTGATGTGCGGGATCCCGTCGGCGCTGCTGATCGCCTTCGTGTGGTTCCCGGCGATGTCGTCCGTGGCGCTGTCGTTCACGTCGTGGGACGGGATCGGCGGTCTGGGCACGATCAAGTGGGTCGGGACCCAGAACTACCACCAGATCTTCACGATCTACCCGCCGTTCTGGCCCGCCCTGCGCCACAACCTGATCTGGCTGGTGTTCTTCATCTGCCTCCCGACGACGTTCGGGATCTTCCTCGCCGTCCTGCTCGACAAGGAGATCCGCTTCTCGCGGATCTACCAGAGCACGCTGTATCTGCCGGTGATGCTGTCGCTGGCCCTCGTCGGCTTCATCGCCCAGCTCTTCTACTCGCAGGACCAGGGCTTCATCAACGGCGTCCTCGGCAAGCAGGGCACCGAAGGGCCGGACTGGCTCGGCAACCCGCACCTGAACCTGTGGATGATCCTGATCGCCGCCAGCTGGCGGCACGTCGGCTACATCATGGTGCTCTACCTGGCCGGCCTGAAGAGCGTCGACCCGACGCTGCGCGACGCCGCCCAGATCGACGGGGCGACCGAGTGGCAGACGTTCCGCCGCGTGATCTTCCCCGTCATGCGCCCGATCAACGTGATCGTGCTCGTGGTGACGGTGATCGAGTCGCTGCGCGGGTCGTTCGACATCGTCTACGTCGTCAACGGCGGCAAGAACGGGCTCGAGCTGCTCAACGTGCTCGTCTACGACAACATCGTCGGCGAGGCGAGCCGGATCGGCTACGGCTCCGCGCTGGGCGTGATCCTGCTGATCATCTCGCTCGGGTTCATCGTCACCTACCTGATCCAGAACTTCCGCAAGGAGCAGCGCGCATGAGCGCCGTCGTCACCTCGAAGGAGACGGCGCGCAACACGGCGTCCGCTCGCGCGGTCGCGCGCCGCGCCAAGCACGGCAACCGCCGCGGCAACGGCCGGACCCACGTGTTCCTGGCCGTCGTCTCGTTCGTCTGGCTGTTCCCGGTCCTGTACGCGCTCTACACGTCGCTGCGGCCCTACTCGGACACCGCCGAGCACGGCTACGTGTCGATCGCCCACAAGCTCAGCTTCGTCAACTACAAGAACGCCTGGGTCCAGGCCGACCTGCCGCACTACTACCTCAACTCGGCCATCGTCACGATCCCGGCGATCGTGATCACGCTGATCCTGGCGTCGTTCGTCGCGTTCGGGATCTCGCGCTACAGCTGGAAGCTCAACCTGCCGCTGCTGATGCTGTTCACGGCCGGCAACCTGCTCCCGCAGCAGGTGATCATCACGCCGCTGTACCGGATCTTCCTGGAGATCCCGCTGCCCGCGTTCATGAGCAGCTCGGAGTCGCTGTACGACTCCTACTGGGGGATCATCGCGATCCACGTCGCCTTCCAGCTCGGCTTCTGCGTGTTCGTGATGTCGAACTACATGAAGACGATCCCGATGGACATCACCGAGGCGGCGATGGTCGACGGCGCATCGGTCTGGCGCCAGTACTGGCAGATCATCATGCCGCTGTGCCGGCCGCCGCTGGCCGCGCTCGCGACGCTCGAGTTCACCTGGATCTACAACGACTTCTTCTGGGCGCTCGTGCTGATGCAGAGCGGCGACAAGCGGCCGATCACGTCCGCGCTGGCCGGGTTGCAGGGGCAGTTCTTCACCGACAACAACCTGATCGCGGCCGCGTCGCTGGTCGCCGCGCTGCCGACGCTGATCGTCTACTTCGCGCTGCAGCGGCAGTTCATCGGAGGCCTGACGCTCGGCTCGACCAAGGGATGATCGCGCTCGACGGGAGTGGGCGCGTACTGCACTGGGGCGCCGAGGTCGAGGTCGACGCGCTCGCGCTCGAGCCGCCGGTGGCGCGCGCGGCGCTCGACGTGCCGGTCCGCGTCGGGCTGATCGGAGAGCGGGCGCGCGGCTGGCGCGGGCGCGAGGGGCTCGTCGGCTCGCGCCGGCTGCCGGCGTTCGAGTGGGACGGGCTCACCGGCCGCGCCGGCGACGTCGAGGTGCGCACCGAGATCGAGGACTCGCCGTCGGGCGTGACTCGCCTGCGGCACACGATCACCGCCGAGCGGCCGTTCGAGCTCCACCGGCTGGCGCTGGCGCTGCCGCTGCCGCCGGTGGCGACCGAGGTGCTCGACCTGTCGGGGCGCTGGTGCCGCGAGCGCCATCCGCAGCGCCGCGCCCTGGAGCTCGGCACCTGGCTGCGCGAGACGCGCCACGGGCGGACCGGCTTCGACGCGCCGCTGATGCTCGTCGCCGGCACGCCGGGATTCGGCTTCAGGACGGGCGAGGTCTGGGGGATCCACCTCGGCTGGAGCGGCGACGCGGCGTTCTGGGCGGAACGGTTGCCGGACGGCAACGCGACGCTCGCCGCCGCCGAGCTGCTCCAGCCGGGCGAGGTGACGCTCGGCAGCTACACCACGCCCTGGCTCTACGCCGCCTACTCCGACCGCGGCCTCGACGGGCTGTCGGCGGCGTTTCACGCGTGCGTGCGCGCGCGTGAGCAGCATCCGCGCACGCCGCGGCCGGTCGTGCTCAACACCTGGGAGGCGGTCTACTTCGACCACCGGCTCGAGCGGCTGACCGAGCTGGCGCAGGCCGCGGCCGCCGCCGGCGTCGAGCGCTTCGTGCTCGACGACGGCTGGTTCCGCCACCGCCGCGACGACAGCGCCGGCCTCGGCGACTGGTACGTCGACCCGGACGTCTGGCCGGACGGCCTGAACCCGCTGATCGAGCGCGTCCGCGCGCTGGGGATGCAGTTCGGCCTCTGGGTCGAGCCCGAGATGGTCAACCCCGACTCCGACCTCGCGCGAGCGCACCCGGACTGGGTCCTGAACCCCGGCGGCCCGACCTGGCGCTCCCAGCAGGTGCTCGACCTCGCCGACCCGGCCGCCTACGCGTACATCCTCGAGCGGCTCGACGCGCTGCTGAGCGAGTACGAGATCGCGTACCTGAAGTGGGATCACAACCGCGACCTCGTCGACTCGCCCGTCCACGCGCAGACGCTCGCCGTCTACCGGCTCCTGGACGAGCTGCGCGCCCGCCATCCGGGCGTCGAGATCGAGAGCTGCTCGTCCGGCGGCGCGCGCGTCGACCTCGGCATCCTCGAGCGCACCGACCGCGTGTGGGCGAGCGACACCAACGACGCGCTGGAGCGCCAGAGCATCCAGCGCTGGACGCAGCTGCTGCTCCCGCCGGAGCTGATCGGCTCGCACGTCGGCCCGCCGCGGGCGCACACCACGCACCGCACGCAGGACCTCTCGTTCCGCGTGGCGACGGCGCTGTTCGGCCACTTCGGCTTCGAGTGGGACATCACGACGGCCGACCCCGGCGAACTGCGCGACGCGGTGGCGCTGTACAAGCGCTTCCGCGCGCTGATCCACAGCGGCGAGGTGGTGCGCGCCGACCTGCCCGACCCGAGCGCGTACCTGCACGGCGTGGTCGGCGACGGCGAGGCGATCTTCGCCTACGTCCAGCTGACCACCAGCGCGCTCGAGACGCCCGGTCCGGTGCGCATCCCGGGGCTCGACGGCACCTTCCGGGTCACCGCGCTGAACCAGCCGGCCACCGGGCACAGGTCGCCGCCACCGTGGCTGCGCGAGGGCATCACGCTGAGCGGGGCGCAGCTGGCGCACGTCGGCCTGCAGCTGCCCGTCCTGCACCCCGAGCAGGCGCTGCTGCTCGGGGCGCAGGCGGTCGGAACCGGTGTGTAACGATCACGCGCCTATGGAAATTCGCCAACTGGGACGCTCGGGACTCCGGGTGTCAGCGCTCACATTGGGAACCATGACGTTCGGCGGGAAGGGCAACTTCGCCAAGGTCGGCAGCGCCGGCGTCGAGGACGCGCGCCGGCACGTCGACATGGCGCTCGGCGCCGGCGTGAACTTCATCGACACCGCCGACGTGTACTCCCACGGGCTGTCGGAGGAGATCGTCGGCGAGGTGCTCGAAGGCCGCCGCGACGACGTGCTCGTCGCCACCAAGGCCCGCATGGTCGTGGGGGAGGGCGCCAACGACGGCGGCCTCTCGCGCGCGCACCTGATCAAGTCGGTGGAGGCGAGCCTGCGCCGGCTGCGGACCGACTACATCGACCTCTACCAGGTCCACGAGTGGGACGGCCAGACGCCGCTGGAGGAGACGCTCGAGACGCTCGACACGCTCGTGCGCTCCGGCAAGGTCCGCTACGTCGGCTGCTCCAACTACGCCGGCTGGCAGCTGATGAAGGGGCTCGGGATCTCCGACCGGCTCGGCTACCAGCGCTTCGTCAGCCAGCAGATCCACGTCACGCTGCAGGCGCGCGAGGCCGAGTACGAGCTGGTGCCGGCGGCGCTGGACCAGGGCCTCGGCATCCTCGTCTGGAGCCCGCTCGCGGGCGGGCTGCTGTCGGGCAAGTACCGCCGCGGGCAGGCGCATCCGGAGGGTCGCCAGCTGAGCGGTTGGGGCGAGCCGCCGGTGCGCGACGAGGACGCGCTCCACGACGTCGTCGACGTGCTCGTCGAGGTCGCCGAGGGCCGCGGCGTCTCGCCGGCCCAGGTCGCGCTCGCGTGGCTGCTCGGCCGCCCCGGGATCACGTCCGTGATCGTCGGCGCGCGCACCGACTCCCAGCTCGCCGACAACCTCGCCGCGGCCGGCCTGAAGCTGTCCGACGACGAGCGCGCGCGGCTCGACAAGGTCAGCGCCCCGCCGCTGCTGTACCCGTACTGGCACCAGGCGCGGACGGCGTCCGACCGCCTCTCGGCGGCGGACCTGTCGCTGCTCGGGCCGCACATCGGCTAGCGCTGGGCGGTCCAGTCGACCGGCTGGAGCGCGAACGCGAGGACGGCCGCCCACGTCTGTGGGTCGGTCGTCCCCGTCACCTCGAACCCGCGCTCGGTCTGCAGGCGCCGGATCGCGGCGTCGGTCGCCGCGTCGAACGTCGACGTGACCGTCACGGTCGGGTCGTAGGAGGCGAGGTGCTCCTGCAGCCAGACCACCTCGTCGCCCTTGTTGCCCTTGCTGAGCGCGGGCCATCCGGGATCGACGAACGGGATGGGGGAGACGCCCGCCGGCCCGAGCGCGGCCCACGCGGGGTCGGGCGTCGCCTGCCACGACCACCACGAGACGCCGCCGGCGCCGTAGCCGGCCCAGATCGAGCGGAAGCGCGAGATGTCGGCCGGCGCCGCGTTGTCGTAGCTCTGGCCGAGCGGCGCGATCGCGGTCCCGTAGATGCGGTTATGCGCGAGCGTGTGGGCGCTGGCGGCGTCGACGGTGTCGCCGATGTCCTTCCAGTAGACCTGCGGCAGGTTCGCCTGCGCGCCGTTGGGGCCGAGGAAGACCGAGTACGGCAGCCGCGGGTGGTAGTCGACGTACGGGAACGACGTCAGGCCGAGCGGGTAGGCGGGCCCGATCTGCGCGCGCAGCGCGTTGACGTACTGCTGCGCGGCGGCGTAGCGGCCCTCGTACTGGGTCTCGGCGTCGATCACGAAGCAGTCGGCGCCGGCGCGGACGGCGTTGGCGGCGGCGTTCGCCTCGCCGAGCGGGTCGGCGCCGTAGACGTACTGCCACGCGCACGCGCGCAGACCGTTGGCGTGCATGACGGCGACGAGATCGGGCGTGAACTGGGCGTTGTAGTCGGTCGCGCCGTCGGCGCTCTTGACGAACACCGTGGAGATCCCGTACTGGTGCGCCTTGGCGACGATCGCGGCGATGTTGCCGCCCTCGGACTTCGGCAGGTCCCAGATCCACATGCCGCTGCCGGAGAACTGCTGGGGGAGCACGCCGCGGGCGGGCGCGGGCCCCCCGACCTTGGGCACGGCGGCGACGCGGATCCGCTTGACGTTCGAGCGCCGCCCGGCGCGGTCGCGCACGGTGACCGAGACGGCGCCCGGCGCGGTTCCGGCGGGCACGCGGACGATGTAGCCGACGCGCGTGTGGTCGAGCTTCCCGGCGATCGCGCCCTTGGGCCAGCGGAACGAGACGCGCATGCCCTTGTAGATGCGCACGCCGCTGAGCTGGATCTGCTTGCCGATCTGCACGCTGATGCCGCTGCGGCACGTCGCCGAGCTGGCCGGCACGCAGCGCACGCGCGTGAGCTTGGGCTTGGGATGGGGCTTCGCCAGCGCGGCGGCCGGGGCGAGCAGGCCACCGGCGGCGAGCGCGAGCAGCGCCGTTGTTGTCCTCCGTGCTCCCGTCACGTGACCGCCAACAGGGTACGGACCCGGAAGTTCCGGCGGTCGGTGCCGGTACCCTGACATCGCATGCGCGTCGGACGGGAAAGCCGTGAGCGCCCGCCGCGCGTGGGCTTGACGGTACTTGCGAAGGCGACGCTGGCGTCGATCGTGATCGTCCTCTGCTCCGGCGGGGCGGTGGTCGGCGCGGTGCTGATGCAGGTGCACAAGATCGTGCACCCGCCGACGTTGCCGGGCCTGCCGACGCCCGAGCCGTCGATCAAGGTGAAGGTCGAGGCGGTCAAGCCCGGCGGCCCGCGCACGCTGCTCGTGCTCGGCTCCGACCGGCGCTCGAAGCGGTCCGCCGACGCGAAGGTCGGCTTCGAGCCGCGCTCGGACACGATCCTGCTGATCCGCCTCGATCCCAAGCGCCACCGCGTCGCCGCGCTGTCGATCCCGCGCGACCTCTCGGTCACGATCCCCGGTCACGGCGATGGCGTGAAGATCAACGAGGCGTACACCGACGGCGGCCCCTCGCTGACGCTGGACACGGTCAAGAACCTGTTCGAGACCGCGACGGGCAAGAACTTCCCGATCAACAGCGTCATCGACGTCAACTTCAACGGCTTCCAGCGCGCCGTCAACTATGTGCACGGCGTCTACGTGGACGTCGACCGGCGCTACTACATCCCGCCCAACACGGGCACGTCGGCGATCGACCTGGAGCCCGGCTACCAGCGCCTGGTCGGCTCGGCGGCGCTCGCCTACGTGCGCTACCGGCATACGGACTCCGATCTCTTCCGCGCCTCGCGCCAGCAGGACTTCCTGCGCCAGGCCGTCCACCAGCCCGCGGTGCAGAAGCTCAAGAGCATCAGCGGCGCGAGCCGGCTGCTGCAGGTGATGCAGTCCTACATGCGCTTCGACAAGGACTTCCTGTCGAACAAGAACGTGCTCGGCATGCTGCGCACGGCCGTCTCGCTGTCGGCCGGCAACGCGCCCGTGAACCAGATCCCGTTCGCCGGCGTGGCCGACTCGCCGAACCCGGAAACCGACACGCGCCTGTTCATCTCGCAGGCCAGCCTGCTGAAGATCTACACGCAGTTCATGACCGGCGAGGGCACGCAGAACCCGGTGCGCGTCCAGAAGGCGACCAAGCGCAAGAAGCTCAAGAGCGGGAGCGTCGGCGGGCTCGAGAACGCTCAGCACCTTGGCGAGAACCTCGCGGTGCTGGCCGATCCGAAGCTCGACTTCCCGTTCTACTACCCGGGCTACCGCGCGATCGGGTCGAGCTACTCCAACGACGCGCCGCGCGTGTACAAGCTCACCGACGAGGCCGGCAAGCGCCACCAGGCGTACCGGATCGTGATCTCCACCGGCGCCCCGGGCGAGTACTACGGCGTCCAGGGCACGACGTGGAAGTCGCCGCCGTACCTCGACAACCCGGACCGCACGATCGTGCAGAACGGGCGCAGGCTGATGCTGTACTACGACGGCTCGCACCTGCGCGCCGTCGGCTGGAAGACGCCGAAGGCGGCGTACTGGGTCTCGAACACGATCACGCACTCGGTCGCCAACACGCGCCTGATCGCGATCGCCGCCTCGCTGACGCACCTCAACCAGTAGCGCGCGACTTTGCCGCGACGCCCGGGTTACGGGGCCCCGATGCCGCGCTTGCTCCTCGGCCTTGTCGCCGCGCTGTTGCTCTTCGCCGCCCCTGCCTCGGCCGCCTGCCCGGGCGCCGACCCGTGCCCGTACTCGGTCGCGGGGATCGTCGGCCAGCGCGCCGGCGGCGTGTTGCGCTTCCCGCAGGCCGTCGCGGTCGGGCCGGACGGCTCGGTCTACGTCGCCGACCAGTACTCGCACGCGATCCAGGTCTTCGGCCCCGACGGCGCGTTCCGGCGCGAGCTCGGCGCGTCCGGCAAGGGCCCGGGCGGCCTCAGCTCGGTCGGCGCGGTCGCGGTCGGGCCCGACGGCTCGGTCTACGTCGCCGACGGCGCCGACCGGATCGACCGCTTCGCGGCCGACGGCAGCCTGCTCGACAGCTGGGGCACGACCGGCTCGGGCACCGGCCAGTTCCGCTTCGGCGCGGGCGGCGGAAACGACTCCGGCGCCGGCGGCGGGATCGCCGTCGCGGGCGGGATGGTCTACGTCGCCGACACGCGCAACGACCGGATCCAACGCTTCTCGGCCGACGGCACGCAGGGCACCGTGATCGTGCCCAAGGGCACGCTGTCGCGGCCGCAGGGGATCGTGGCGGTCGGCTCGCGCCTGATCGTCGCCGACGACGACCACCACCGGCTCGCCGTCTTCGACACCGGCGGGAAGTTCATCCGCACGATCGGCTCCGGCCCCGGCCCGCAGCCGAACCAGCTGCGCAACCCGTACGACGTCGCGGCCGACTCGCACGGGCGGCTCTACGTCGCCGACAACTCCAACCACCGCGTCGTGCGCTTCGGGCCGGCGCCGTCGTACGTCTACCGCGCGCGCTGGGGCTCGTTCGGCTCCGCCGCCGGCCAGCTGCAGTACCCGCGCGGGATCGCCGTCGACGCGCAGGGCGACAGCTACGTCGCCGACCCGGGCAACAACCGCGTCGACGTGTTCGACCTCGGCGGCGCGGCGCTGCGCACGCTCGGCAGCTCCGGCCGCGTGCCCGGGCAGTTCATCGCGCCCGTCGGCGTCGGGGCGGACGCGAGCGGCCTGCGCGCGGTCGCCGACTCCGTCGTGGGGCGGATCCAGCTGCTCAACCCGGACGGGTCGGTCGCCGCGGTGTTCGGCTCGCCCGCGCCCGGCCCGACGCTGCTGCCGGACCCGGTCGCGGTCGCCTTCGACGCCGCCGGGCTCGCCTACGTGCTCGACCAGCGCCGCGCCCGCGTCGTCGTGTTCGACCGCGCCGGCAAGATCGTGCGCACGATCGGCAGCCGCGGCACGGGCCCCGGGAAGCTGCTCTCGCCGTCGGCGATCGCGCTCGACGCCGCCGGCACGGTCTATGTCGCCGACACCGGCAACGGGCGGATCGCGCGCTTCACGTCGGCCGGCGGCTACCTCGGCTCCGGCGGCACGTTCTCCGCGATCCGCGGGATCGCGGTGCCGCCCGACGGCAGCCGCATCTACGCCTCCGACGCCGGCACCAACCACATCTACGTGCTCACGCCGACCGGCGGCGACCTCTCGCAGATCGGCGGCGGCGGGTCCAAGCCGGGCAAGCTGCGCTCGCCCGGCGAGATCGCGCTCGACGGCGCCGGGACGCTCTGGGTCGCCGACCGCGGCAACCACCGCGTCGAGCGCTTCGCGCCCGACGGGACGTTCATGAGCGCGTTCGGCGAGCGCGGGACGGGCCTCGGCCAGTTCCTCGAGCCGATGGGCATCACCGTCGACTGCCAGGGCGTGATCACCGTCGCCGACACCGACAACAACCGCGTGCAGCAGTTCAACGGCGCGGCGCCGGGCGTGTGCGGCGCGCTGCCGCCGGTCGTCAACCCGCCCGCCCCGGTGCTGCCGACCCAGCCCAAGCCGGTGCCGCCGGAGCTGACCGTCACGCCGGGTGGCACGACGGGGATCTTCGGCACGCGCGCGCTGCGGCTGCGCGTGCGCTGCGACGTGCCGTGCAAGGTCTCGATCGCCGGCAAGCTGGCCGACCGCAAGACGCGCAAGAAGGGCAAGACGCCGAGCGTGCCTGTGCGCTTCCAGGCGCAGTCGCTGCCCGCGGGCAAGCTCACCGTCGTCACGGCCTCGGTCGGGGCGAGCGACATGCGCCGGCTGCGCAAGGCGCTACACGGCCGCCGCGGGCTCGTGGCCGACCTGCGCGTCACGGCCGAGGCCGACGACAGCGCGCCGACCGTCGTCGCGCGGCGGTACCTCGTGTCCGGTTAGTTCCGCCAGATGTCAGAAGACCGGGTGAGATCCGGTCGAATAGGTTCCGCGCATCTACGACACGACGTCGGAGGAGCGCAATGGGGTTGGGTAAGAGGGGTGCGGCGCTGGCCGCGTTGGCGATGCTGGCGCTGCCGGGGGCCGCGCACGCACAGGCGCCAGGGAGCGCCACGGTGGTGCCGATCCAGGTCACCGGTCCGCCGGATCAGCGGCTGAACCTGCTGATCCTCGGCGACGGCTACACGGCCGGCGAGATGCAGAAGTTCCGCGACCAGGTCGACAAGCACCTGAACATCCAGTGGAGCATCGAGCCGTACAAGACGTACCGCAGCTACTTCAACGTCTACCGGATCGAGGTCGTGTCGGGCGTCTCCGGCATCACCTGCGACCCGGATGACGGCAACGTCAAGCGCGACACGCCGCTGCACCTGCAGTACCAGGCGACCTGCCCGGCGCCGTTCGACGCGCGCGGCATCACGTTCGGCACCGGCGGCACGGCCGCGCTGAACGCCTACGCGGCGATGATCCCGGGCGTCACGACGGCCAACCGCCAGACGCTCACGCTCGCCAACACGAACACGTACGGCGGCATCGGCGGCACCGACGCGACGACGTCCGGCGGCGCGCCGCAGGGCCCGCTGATCTCCCCGCACGAGCTCGGCCATTCGCTCGGCGGCCTGCAGGACGAGTACCCGTACTCCACCCGCAACGTCCCGGGCGGGGCGTACCGCGGCGGCGAGCCGAGCTCGGTCCACCACACGCTGCAGACGATCGAGCAGATGCTGACCAACCACACCAAGTGGTGGCGCTGGCTCGGCGACGAGAGCGAGTCCGGCGGCGTGATCGGCCGCTACGAGAGCGGCAACACGAACTCCTCGGGCATCTGGCGCCCGAGCCAGCACTCGATCATGCGCTGGCTCGGCAATCACTTCGACCAGGTCGGCCGCGAGAAGATGGCGCAGCGGATCTCCGGGCGCCGCAACACCAACGCGATGGCGCTCGCGTCGACGCCCGCGGGCACCGTCGGGCCGACTGACGTGCTGTGGGTCGACACCGGCCACCCGGCCTACCAGGAGCTCAACGTCACCTGGAAGCTCAACGGCACGGCGATCGCGAACACCGGCAACTCGCGCAACCTCAAGCTCGCCGACCTGCACCCGGCGGCGGGCGACACGGTCTCGGTGACCGTGGTCGACCCGACCGACTTCGTCCGCGACCCGGCGATCCGCGACTCGGCGGCGATGACGCAAACGCGCACGTGGACGGTCGGCGCGACGCCGTCCCCGCCCGGCCCGGCGGTCACGCCGTCGTTCAGCGGCTCGACGCCGACCAACGAGGACGTCGGCCGCGGCACGGTCGTCTGGGTCGAGGTGCCGCACGCGCTCGACCACGTGCTCGACGTGGCCTGGAAGCTCGACGGCCAGGCCGTGGCGAACCCGTCCAACAGCCGCAACTTCAAGCTGCCGGACCTGTCGACCGGCAACCACACGCTGTCGGCGACCGTCACCGATCCCGCCGGCGCGGGCTCTGAGACGCGCAGCTGGACGATCGACAACGTCGACCCGACGACCGCCGTCCAGCTGTCCAAGCCGCTCGTGACGCTGCCGGCGTCCGAGACGCACAACGTCTACTTCGAGCAGTTCACGATGGGCCTGACGTCGCACGACAACGAGCCCGGCTACGTCGTGCCGGAGTTCCGGCTCGACCACGACGGCTGGTTCAACTACTTCGGCTGGCCGGACGCGCCGGACGGCACGCCCTACCTGTTCACGCCGAGCGGCACGATCATCAAGAACCTGATCTACGGCAGCCTCGGCACCGGCGGCATGTCCAAGGCGCCGTTCGAGCAGGCCTACCCGGACTTCAAGCCCGGGTACGGCACGCACGTCGTCGAGCACCACGCCCAGGACGCGGCCGGCAACATCGGCCAGGCCGGCGAGTTCAAGGCGACGGTCCTGCCGGGCGCGCTGGCCGCCTGCATGACCACGCTGACCGGCGAGAAGCCCGGCAGCCTCGTGGTCGACCGCGGCGTGACGTGCCTGGACGGCGCGCATGTCGGCGGGGCCGTCGAGGTCCGGTCCGGCGGCTCGCTGGTGGCCTCCAACGGCGCGAAGATCGACGGCTGGGTCAAGTCGGCCGGCGCCGGCGCGCTGCAGCTGATCGGCGCCACGGTGCTCGGCTCGACCGACGTCTCCGGCACGACCGGCGACACGACGATCACGGGCGCCAAGCTCGACGGCGGGCTGAAGCTGGCCGGCAACGCGGGCACGGTCAAGCTCGCGGGCAACCGCATCTACCGCCAGCTCGACTGCTCGGGCAGCGTCGACGACTTCGGCGCCGCGAACGCGCTGGGGGCGCCGAAGACGGGCTCCTGCGCGACGCTGACGACGAC
Source organism: uncultured Solirubrobacteraceae bacterium (assembly GCA_963736505.1). Lineage (GTDB taxonomy): Bacteria > Actinomycetota > Thermoleophilia > Solirubrobacterales > Solirubrobacteraceae > Solirubrobacter. The sequence continues at coordinate 1,914,376 of CAVTOZ010000003.1, read as the reverse complement.
CGGCGTGACGGTCGAGACGCCCGTGCAGGGCGGCGTGGGCGGCGCGGTGCCGGCGACGCTGTCGCTGACGCTGGGCGCGCCGGCGACGTTCGGCGGCTTCGTCCCCGGCACCGCCGCGGAGTACACCGCGTCGACGTCGGCGAACATCATCTCGACGGCCGGCAGCGCTTCGCTGACGGTCTCGGATCCAGGCCACCTGACCAACGGGGCGTTCTCGCTGCCGGAGGCCCTGCGCGTGGAGATCGCGCCCAACACGTGGAGCGCGCCGGTGTCGAACTCGCCGGCGACGATCACGTTCCGCCAGCACATCGGCGCGACCGACGCGCTGCGCACGGGCAGCTACTCGAAGACGCTGACCTTCACGCTCAGCACGACGCAGCCGTAGGGCCGGCCGGGGCCGGGGGTTCGCGCCCCCGGCCTGCCGCCGCCGCGGGAGTTTCGCCCTCTGGGCGAACACTCCCAACGACGCGAGCCCGCAGGGCGAGCGTCGTCAGCCCCCGGCCACGTCGCGGCGCAGGAACGAGGTGAATGACACCGCCAGGCAGGGGATCGCGTACAGCGCCGACACCCAGGCCGCGTGTCCGATCGGCGCCCAGTCGATCGGCTCGCGCAGGAACCCCTGCCACGCGTTGAACTGCTCGGAGAGCAGGTACGGGTGCAGGAAGCTGAGCGCGTTGATCGCGCCCAGCAGCTGCATGATCAGCGACGCCATCAGCGTCCCCACGACCGCGGCCGCGGAGTTGCGCGACAGCGTCGAGAGCATCAGCGCGATCGCCGTCACCGCGATCATCGGCATGAAGTAGGCGAGGCTGCCGGCGGCCATCAGCTCCAGCCCGCGCCCGACCGAGATCCGCGTGCCCGAGAGGGAGATCAGCGGGTTGAAGCCCCAGATCAGGCCGCCGATCACGAGCCCGACGACGACGAACACGACCAGGCAGGCGAACGTGTAGGTGAGCGCCGTGAGCGTCTTGCCGGCGAAGATCTGCCAGCGGTCGACGGAGCGCGTGAGGATCGTCTTCAGCGTCCCGTTGCCGTCCTCGGCCGCGACGATGTCGCCCGCCACCAGCGAGGTGACCAGCGGGAAGAACCAGATCGAGCCGAAGAACAGGCCGACGAGCGGGATCGCCAGGCCGGAGTCGCGCACGTAGCGCCCGAACGGGATGTCCTCCGGCCCGCCGTCGCCGGTCAGCAGCGCGACGATGAAGATGACGGGCACCAGCACCGAGGCGCCGAGCCCCATGTAGGTGCGCTTCTGCGCCCGCAGCTTGATCAGCTCCCAGCGGTAGATCGTGCCGACACCGGGGCGCCGGGTGCGGGGGAGCGGTGCGGCGATCGCGGTCATGCCGCCCTCCTGGATTCGATCACGCGCAGCGGGGGCCGGTCCTCGTCGCCTTCGGTGAGGCGGAAGAACAGCTCCTCGAGCGTCGCCGTGCGCGGGACGAGCGCCTGCAGGCCGATCCCGGCCTGGGCGAGGTCGAGCGACAGCGCCGCGACGGCACGCTCGTCGCCGGTGAACGTGATCCCGCGCGCGGCGGGCGCGATGTCGCCGATGCCCTGCGCGGCGGCGGCCAGCACGATCGCGCGGTCGTCGTCGGTCGTGCGCAGCTCGTAGCGCCCGGCCGTGCTGGCGATCAGCTCCGTCAGCGAGCCCTCGTGGATCACGCGCCCGCGCGCGACGATCGCGACGCGGTCGCACAGCTCCTCGACCTCGCTCATCAGGTGCGAGGAGAGCAGCACCGTCATGCCCGCCTCGGCGAGCCGGTGCACGAGCACGCGCATGTCGCGCATGCCCGCGGGATCGAGGCCGGTGGTCGGCTCGTCGAGCAGCAGCAGGCGCGGATCGCGCAGCAGTGCTCCCGCGATCCCGAGCCGCTGGCGCATGCCGTGCGAGTAGCCCTTGACCTTGTCGTGCTGGCGCTTGTCGAGGTCGACGGTCTCCAGCGCCGAGTCGATCCGCTCGGCGGCGTCGCCGCCGTCGAGGGCGGCGACGAGCTCGAGGTTGCGGCGGCCGGTCATGTACGGGTAGAAGCGCGGCGCCTCGACGAACCCCGCGACCCCGTCGAGGGCGCGCACGCCCTCGAGCATCGGGTCGCGGCCGAACAGCTTGGCGGTGCCCTCGTCGGGCCGGATCAGCCCGAGCAGCATCCGCAGCGACGTGGTCTTGCCGGCGCCGTTGGGGCCGAGGTAGCCGTAGACGTCGCCGGCGCGGACGGTCAGGTCCACGTGGTCGACGGCCGTGACGTGCCCGTAGCGCTTGACCAGTCCGCGCGTCTCTACCGCGGGGACGGTCACTGCAGGCCCCGCGCGGCGTTCTCGGCGGCCAGCGGCGGGACCGAGCCGAGCACCGTGTACGAGACGCCGTTGCGGTCGAACGTCACGACGGTGCCGAGCGCGGTCGCGAGCTCGCTGCCGGTCGCGCCGTCGATGTTGACCTGCGGCAGGCGCAGGCTGCCCTTGCCGGTGGACGGCGACGCCTTGGCCTGGATCACGACGATCGCGCCGAGGCCGCGGCCGTAGGTGGCGATCGCGCCGTTCTCGCCGCCGGCGCGCACGAGCGAGACGTCGCGGCGGGGAAGCCCGGCGAGCGTGTCGGGCGCGCTGACGGTGAAGCCGACCTGCTTCTGGACCGCGGCCAGCCCGTGGGCCTCGGCCGGCTTGCCGTGGGCGTCGACGCCCATGCTCGGGTTCAGCTCGACGGTCTTGCGCGCCGGCCGGCGGCGTGGCCGCCACGTCGCCGGCGGCGATCTTGCCGTAGGAGATCTGGGTCGCGGCGAGCTCGAGCACCGGGCTCGACTGGCCCTGCGCGTAGACGGCGGCGCGCAGCGGGACGCCGTGCGAGGCGTCCCAGGCGAGCTCGGCGGCGCCGAGCAGGCCGCCGTCGTCCTTCGGCGCGATCCGGACGGTGTAGCTCGGCTGCCCGGCGGTGGTGCCCGGGTCGGCGCCGGAGAGGTCCCACATCGCGCCGAGCTTGGCGAGGCCCTGCTTGATCGCGTCGAGGCTGGGCGCGGCGTGATCGGACTTGGCGCTGTCCTGGCTCTGCGGCAGCGTGCCGGTGTACGTCGTGTTCGACGTGCCGTCGTAGACGCTGAAGCGCTTGCCGTCGGAGACGATCTGGGCGTCGCCGGCGTCGGACTGGAGCTCGAGCCGGAAGCGCCCGTCCTGGGTCAGCCACAGGCGGCCGTCGGCGCCGGTCAGGACCGGCGAGCCGCTGCCCTCGGGCAGCGCGCCGGACGGGAGCAGGTTGTTGGTGAAGTGGATGCGGGCGGTGATGCCCTGCACGGCCGGCGCGTGCGACGCGTCGTAGAGCGCGTTCGCCAGCGGCTTGGCCGGGGGAGCACCGGCGCCGCCGACGGCCTGGGCGATGCCGACCGCGCCGAGCGCGATCGCGACCACGGCGGCGCTGATGAGGGCGAGGGTGCGGGAGGAAGCGGTGCGGAGTCGTCTCATGGGGAGGGTCCTTCGGGAGTGGACGACGCAGTTGTACGCGCGATCTCTGACAACTCCTTGATAGCGATCGTGAAGCGCGAGCCGTCGACGGTCACGGTGCCGCCGTGGCGCTCGGCGATCGCCCGCACGATCGCGAGGCCGAGGCCGGATCCCTCGCCGCCTTCGCGCCAGAAGCGCTCGAACGCGCGCTCAGGATCGCGCGGGCCGGGGCCCTCGTCGGCGACGCTGATCGCGCCGCCGTCGACGGTGATCGTGATCCGGCCTTGCCCGTGGCGGTGCGCGTTGCGCACGAGGTTGCCGACGGCGCGCACGAGCGCCGGGCGCTCCGCGTAGACGACGCCCGGCCGGACGACCACGACCTCGTCGGCGCCGGCGTCGTCGGCGAGCTGGACGAGGTCGACGGGCTCGCCCTGCAGCGGCGCCGCGGCGTCCTCGCGCGCAAGCGCCAGCAGGTCGTCGAGCAGCGCCGCCAGCCGCGCGGCGTCGGCCTCGATCTCGGCCAGCACGGCCGGATCGGCGCCGTGGCGGACGACGTAGGCCGCGTTCCCCCGCAGCGCGGTCAGCGGCGTGCGCAGCTCGTGCGAGGCGTCGCCGACGAAGCGGTGCTCGGCCTCGCGGGCGCGCTCGAGCGAGGCGAGCATCGCGTTCAGCGTGTCCGCGAGCTGGCCGACCTCGTCGTGGCTGGCGGGCAGCGGGAGCCGCTCGGACGCGTCGCCGGAGCGCTCGATCGCCCGCGCGCCCGAGGACAGGCGCGTCAGCGGCCGCAGCGCGCGCCGGGTCAGCAGCGTGGCGAGCGCGGCCGCGAGCAGGCCCGCCGCCAGCGCGCACAGGGCGACCAGCGTGCGCGCGCGGGCGACGGTGTGGTCGATGTCGGCCGTCGAGCCGGCCACGATCACGGCGCCGCCGGCGCCCGGGCCGCCGCTCAGCGAGCCGAGCGGCGCGGCGTAGAGCCGCACCGCCTCCGAGCCGAGCGCGGCGTCGGCGAACGCGGGGCGGCGGTCCTGCAGCGCGCCGCGCACGGCGCCGTCGTCGGGCAGCACGCGGCCGCCGAGCGCGCTCGAGCGCACGACGAGCCGCCCGCTGCGGTCGAGCACCTGCACGTACAGCGAGCCGCCGGTCAGCCGGCCCTCCAGCGCGCCGGGCTGCGTCAGCTCGGCCGGCGCCGACGCGTTCAGCTGCGCGACGTCGGCCGCGCGCCGGCGCAGCGAGTCGTCGAGCGAGCCGCGCAGCTCGCGCGCGAGCAGCTTCGGCACCGCGATCACGAGCAGCAGCACCGCCAGCACGATCGCGGCCGCGGCGGCCGCCGCGACGCGCGTCCGAAGACTCATGCCCGGTCGAGCCGGAACCCGACGCCGCGCACCGTGTGGATCAGCGGCGGCTCGCCGAGCTTGCGGCGCAGGTAGGCGACGTAGCGGTCGACGGCGTTCGACGTCGCCTCGCCCTCGCCGCCCCAGACCTCCTCCAGCGCGCGCTCGCGCGTGACGACGGCGCGGGCGTTGCGCAGCAGCAGCTCGAGCAGCTCGGACTCCCGGCGCGTGAGCTCGAGCTCGCGCCCGCCGCGGCGGGCGGCGCCCGTCTCGGGCTCCAGCGCCAGGTCGGCGAACACGAGCTGGTCGGCCGGCGGCGCGTTGCGGCGCAGCAGCGCGCGCACGCGCGCGGTCAGCTCCTCGACCTCGAACGGCTTCACGAGATAGTCCTCGGCGCCCGCGTCGAGGCCGTCGACGCGGTCGCGCAGCGCGTCGCGCGCCGTCAGCAGCAGGATCGGCACGCGCAGGCCCTTGGCGCGCAGCCGGCGCGTGACGGCGAGCCCGTCGAGCCCGGGCATCGTCACGTCGAGCACGATCGCGTCGGGCACGCTGCGCTCGACGGCCGCCAGCGCGGCGCCGCCGTCGGCGACCGCCTCGACGTCGTAGCCCTCGGCGGTCAGCGTGCGCGCGAGCATCCGCAGGATCGGCGCGTCGTCGTCCACCACCAGCAGCGCCTCGCTCATCGGATCGAGTGTAAGCGCGCCTCTTCGCGTAGCGCCGCCCGCAGCGCGATCAGCGCCGGCCGGCGCGTGCTGCCGCGGCGGATCGCGCTGAAGACGGTGCGCGTGATCTCGCCCTCGGCGATGTCGCGCACCGCGACGCCCGGCTCGCGCTCGGCGCCGACGAGGTCGGGCAGCAGCGTCACCGCCTGGCCGTTGGCCACCAGCGCGAGCAGCATCAGCAGGTCGTTGGAGCGGTGGCGGATCTCGGGCTCGAAGCCGCCCAGCGCGCGGCAGGTGTGGACCGTCAGCTCGGCGTAGTGGCTGTCGCCCTTGCCGGCCGCCCACGGCGCGTCGCGCAGCGCGGCGAGCGAGACGGCGCCGCCGCCTTCCGCGAGCGGGTGCCCGGCGGGGAGCATCAGCCGGAACTGCTCGCGCAGCAGCGGCTCGACGTCCAGGCGCGGGTCGGGCGCCCGCGGCAGGAACGGGTACTCGTCGCCGAGCGCGAGGTCGAGGGCGCCCAGCGCGAGCGACGGCAGCGTCGTCTCCGGCTCGGCGTCGGCGACCTCGACGCGCAGCGCGGCATGCTCGGCGGCGAGCCGCTTGAGCGCCGGCGCGAGCAGGTACAGGCCGGCCGACTGGAACGTCGCCACGCGCACGGTGCCGGTGAGCTGGTCGGCGGTCGCCTCGAGGTCGGCCTCGGCCTCCTCGACGCGCGCCAGCAGCGCGTCGGCGTGGGTGACGAGCGTCTGCGCCGCCGCGGTCAGCCGCACGTTGCGCCCGGCGCGCTCGAGCAGCGGCACGCCCGCCTCCTTCTCGAGCTGCGCGAGCTGCTGGCTGACCGCCGACGGGCTGTACGAGAGCGCCTCGGCGACGGCGCCGATCGTCCCGCGCGTGGCGAGCTCGCGCAGCAGGCGCAGCCGTTTCAGGTCGAGCATCGTGAAGGAGAACTACCGGATATCGCTCAGAACTTCCAGTGGATACGGACGATCGGCCCTGGTTTGCTTCCGCTCATGTCGCGTCTCGGAGCCGGCCTCGTCCTCCTCTCGGCGGTCGCCTTCGGCGTCATGCCGGTGTTCGGCAAGCTCGCGTTCGAGGCGGGAGTCAGCGTCACCACGCTGCTGTTCGTGCGCTTCGCGATGGCCGCGCCCGTCCTGTGGGCGGGCGTCGTGGCGCGCAGGGCCGTCCCGCGCGTGAAGCGCGGCGTGCTGGCGCGGGCGCTCGCGCTGGGCGGCATCGGCTACGCCACGCAGGCCGGGCTGTACTTCGCGGCGCTGTCGCGGATGGACGCGTCGGTGCTGTCGCTGATCCTCTACGGCTACCCCGCGATGGTGACGGGGGCGGCGATCCTCCTCAGACGCGAGCCGGCCAGCCGGCGCCGCCTCGCCGCACTCGTCACCGCGACCTTCGGGATCGGGCTCGTGCTGCTCGGCGCGGGCGGCGGCGACTTCGACACCGCCGGCGCGCTGCTCGGCGTCGGCGCGTCGCTGACCTACACGACCTACATCCTCGTCTCCGACGCGGTCACCGCGCACCTCGAGCCGCTGCCGCTGGCCGCGCTCGTAGCGACCGGCGCGCTGCTCACGCTCGGCCCGTTCGGCGTCGTGACCGGCTCGCTCGACCTCTCGTTCGCGGCCGAGGGCTGGCTCTGGCTCGCGCTTGCCGCGCTCGTCTCGACCGTGTCGGCGATGCTGCTGTTCTTCGGCGGCATGAGCCGCGTCGGGCCGTCGACGGCGGCGATCCTCTCCACGCTCGAGCCGCCCGTGACCGTCGGGCTGGCGTTCCTGGCCTTCGGCGAGGCGCTCGGCGCCGTCCAGCTGCTCGGCGCGCTCGCCGTCCTCGGCGCCGCTGTGATCGTCAACTTGCCGTCGCGGGCGGCTGTAGCCTGAGGCGGGTGGCGCGCCTGGTCTCCGTCAACGTCGGCCGCCCCGCGCAGATCTCGGTCCGGCGCGGGCGCGCCCTCTACAGCGCGATCGTCAAGCAGCCGGTCGCGGGCCGCGTACGCGCCGAGGGCGTCAACCTGATCGGCGACCAGCAGGCCGACCTGCGCGTCCACGGCGGGCCGGACAAGGCGGTCTACGCGTACGCGAGCGAGGACACCGCGTGGTGGGCCGCGGAGCTCGGACGCGAGCTGCCGCACGGCATGTTCGGCGAGAACCTGACCACCGAGGGCGTCGACGTGACGGGCGCCGTGATCGGCGAGCGCTGGCGCGTGGGCAGCGTCGAGCTCGAGGTCGCGCAGCCGCGGTTGCCGTGCTCGAAGCTCGGCATCCGCTTCGGCGACCTGCGGATGGTCAGGCGCTTCGGCGAGGCGAGCCGGCCGGGCGCCTACCTGCGCATCGTCCGCGAGGGCGAGCTCGGCGCGGGCGACGAGATCGAGCTGCTGTCACGGCCCGGGCACGGCATCACCGTCGCGTTCGTGTCCGACGCGATCCTGCTCGACGAGTCGCTGCGCGCCCGCGCGGGCTCGGCGCCGGAGCTCGCCGAGGACCTCGCCGCCCACCTGCGCGAAGACGCGGCCTAGCTTTCCGGCTGTGAGTCAAGATCGCGGTGGCCGCAGGGGCGGTCGCCGCGGTCGGTGATCGCGGTGTTTGCGGGGGATCGGGGTCGCGGTCGCGCTGTCGGGGTCGGCAGGCTGTTTAGGCGCCGTCGGGTGCGGCAGGCTTTCGTGTGCGCCGTGAGGGCCGGCGAGCGCGGGCGGGCGGCAAGCTAGGTTGCGCCGTCAGTGCGGCATAGCGGTAGCGCCGTCACCGCCCGCGGTCTCGCCTGGCGCGATCGTAACGCCGATCGTCGTAGGGCTGTTGGGAGTGCAGTAGTCGCCAGCAGAGCCGGCAGGCGTGTCGGGCGAGCGCGACTCGTGCTCTGATGCCGATCAGGCCGCGCTCGGCGAGCTCGCGGCGGCGGGCTTGGAAGGCGGGAGCGAACTGTTCCAGGCCCCAGGCGATGGCCATCAGCGCGTCGCGGTGCTCGGGCAGGCCGGTGCGGCTGATCACGACGCGTTTGCGGACGGTCGCGGATTGATAGCTGGCCGGGGCCAGTCCGGTCGCGGAGTACAGGTGCTCGGGGGTTGGGAAGCGCTCGATCGGCAAGCTGTGCGCGGCAAACGCGGCGGCCCGGACGATCTTGACTCCCGGCAGCGAGGTGAGGATCTGGCCCGCGCTGTCGGCGAGCAGCTGCTCGAGTTGGGCGTCGACGAGGGCGATGTCGGCGCGCAGCGTCCAGAAGCGGTCGACATCGCGAGCGAGCCGTTGGGCGCGCAGGGTGGCGTCGGCGGGCGGCGCGAGGCAGTCTTTCCAGCGCGCAGACCAGAAGGCCGCGATCGCGTCGGTCAGGCGTCCATCGGCGCGGGCTTTGAGCGATCGTGGGCTCGGCGGGCGTCCTTGGAAGTCGACCGCGCAGGCCAGCACCGCGCGTCCGGTCGGCGTGTCCAACAACAACGCGCGGCCGTGACCGGCAGGCGCTGAGAGGCCCGGCGCGAGGGCGTTGAGCTGATCGTGCAAACGCTGGCGCAACGGCGTCAGCGCGAGCACGAGCTGACGGCGATGCGCGACCGCGCCGAGCATCGCCTCTACCGGCGAGGCAGGCGCTCGCCGCCCGGCGCCCTGGCGCGCGAGCCAGACCAACGCCGCGCAATCACGGTCATCGGTCTTGAACCGACGCGCCCCGATCTGCGCCCGCGCAGCCTGGGTCTCAGACGGCGCGAAGAGCCGCAACGCGCCCGGCCAACGCCGCTCCAACTCCCCAGCAAACGCCCGATGCAGCGACCCCGTCGCCTCCACCGCAAACACGGGATCGCTGCCGCCGACCAAGCCGACGAGCCGCTCGATTCCAGCCCTGGAGTTCGCGACCGACACCGGCTCGCCCACCAAACCGCGCTCGCGATCAGCCAACCACACCCGATGCGAGACCTTGCCCGGATCGACCGCCACCACCAGACGATCGCCCTCGAGCTCTCTCAACAATCCCGGCACCAGACACCTCCACACCCAGAGGATCAAAGAGAAAAGGCCCACCCCAACCAGGAGCAGGCCCCAACTCAACTCGATGCCTCGAGATCTATCAGCGGGCGGCGGCGCAGGCAGCGACGGCGAGCTGGTCCGCGCGGTCGTTCAGGGCCGCGTGCGCGACGCCCTTCTGGTGCCCGCGCACCCAGTGCCAACGCACCTTCGCGTGGCGGCCGACCTCGGCGTCGAGCGCCTTCAGCAGGTCCTGGTTCTTCACCGGCTGGCCCGCGGCGGTCTTCCAGCCCTTGCGCTTCCAGCCCGCGAGCCACGTCGTCATCGAGTTCAGCATCAGCTGCGAGTCGGTCACCACGCACGCGAGCCCGCCGCCGGGGAGCGAGCGCAGGCCTTCGAGCGCCGCGGTCAGCTCCATCCGGTTGTTCGTCGTGTCGCGCTCGCCGCCGGAGATCTCGACCGGCTCGCCGCCGCCGGGCGGGATCACGATCGCGGCCCAGCCGCCGGGGCCGGGGTTGCCGGAGCACGCGCCGTCGGTCCACACGAGCGCCTCGCCGGCGCGCTGCTCGACGGGGGTGTCCTTGCGGGGCGGCATCGCGGCGAGCGATGGTAGCCGGGCCGGGGGATAGCCCCCGTCCCGGACGCCATCGCACCCCACCGAACGCGGTCGTCACGCGGACGATCCTTGGGTCATGGAATCGAGTCCGCGACACTTCTCACTCATGGAGCCGGAGCGAAACCGCCTGGACTGGAGCGGCTGGCTGTCGCTGCAGGTCTCGGTGCTCACGGTCGTCACGTTCGTCTGCGTCGTCATCTGGGCGCTCACCGGCGGCGCGTTCTGGCCGATCTGGGTCGCGATGGGGCTCTCCCTCCCGGTCGCGCTGCAGCTCAGCGTCCGCTCCGCGCTGAGCGCGCCGAGACCGTGGCGCCCGCTCGCGATCCAGGGCGCGATCTCGAGCGTGATCCTTGGCCTGCTGGTCTTCATCTGGCTGCTCACCGGCGGCTACTTCTGGCCGATCTGGCCCGCGCTCGGGCTCGGCTCGGCGCTCGCGCTGCACGCCGTGATCGTCGCGCGCTGGAACACGCTGCATCCGCGCGAGCTGGAGCTTGCCGAGCGCGTCGACGTCCTCACGCGCACGCGCCGCGGCGCGCTGGACGTGCAGGCCGCGGAGCTGCGCCGGATCGAGCGCGACCTGCACGACGGCGCGCAGGCGCGGCTGGTGGCGCTGACGATGAAGCTGGGGCGCGCCGAGGGGCGGCTCGAGGAGCACCCGGAGGTCGCCGACCTCGTCCGCAGCGCGCGCGAGGACGCGAGCGCGGCGATCGGCGAGCTGCGCGACCTCGCGCGCGGGATCGCGCCGCCGGTGCTCGCCGACCGCGGGCTCGCCGCGGCCGTCGACGCGCTCGGCAGGCGCTCGGCGATCGACGTCACGACCGTGTCGAAGATCACGCGCCGGCCGCCGCCGGTGGTCGAGACGGCGGCGTACTTCGTCGTCGCCGAGTCGCTCACGAACGTCGCCAAGCACGCCCCGCACGCGAGCGCCCACGTCGCGCTGCTCGAGGAGCCCGGGCACCTGATCGTCGAGATCTCCGACACCGGGCCCGGCGGCGCCAACCCGGAGGGCGGCGGGCTCAGCGGCCTGCGCCAGCGGGTGCAGGCGCTCGACGGTACGCTCGCGGTGGTGAGCAATCCGGGCGAGGGGACCGTGGTGCGGGCGGAGCTGCCGTGCGAGTAGTGATCGCCGAGGACCAGGCGCTGCTGCGCGAGGGCATCGTCGCGCTCCTGCGCGAGCAGGGCATCGACGTCGTCGCGCAGGCGGAGGACGGCGAGGGGCTGCTGCGGATCGTGGGGGGACATAAGCCCGATCTCGCGATCGTCGACGTGCGCCTGCCGCCGACGTTCACCGACGAAGGCGTGCGCGCGGCGCTGGAGGCGCGGGCGCGCTTCCCCGGCCTCGGCGTGCTGATCCTGTCGCAGTACGTGGAGCCGGTCTACACCGCCGAGCTGCTCGACTCCGACGGCGACGGCGGGATCGGCTACCTGCTGAAGGAGCGGGTGGGGGACGTGAAGGGCTTCATCAGCGCCGTCGAGCGCGTCGCCGCCGGCGGCACGGCGCTCGACCGCGAGGTCGTCAAGGAGCTCGTGCGCGCGCGTGACCCGCATGACGCCGGGTCGCTCGCCGTGCTCACGCCGCGCGAGAGCGAGGTGCTGTCGCTGATGGCCGAGGGCCGCACCAACGCCGCCATCGCGCGCTCGCTCGTGGTCACGCCGGGCGCGGTCGAGAAGCACATCTCGAACATCTTCGGCAAGCTCGATCTGCCCGCCACCGACGACGACCATCGTCGCGTCCTGGCGGTGCTGACCTTCCTGCGGGCTTCGGGTTAGCCCCAGGGCAGGTCTAGCGCGCGCTGCATGGTCGCGGCGGCGCCCGGGCCCGATGCTGGAGGCATGCTCTCGATCCTTGCTCGCTCGGGCCGCGAGGCGGCCTATCTGACCGCCGGCCTCGTCACGAGCGTGGTCGCCTTCGGCATCTGGGTGACCGCGGTGACGCTGTCCGTGACGCTCGCGCTGTTCATCGTCGGGCTGCCGGTGATGCTCGCCAGCGCCGTCGTGTTCCGCTGGACCACCGACCTGGATCGCCGCAACGTGTCCTGGTTCGTCGGGCGGCAGGTCCGCGGCCGCTACCAGGACCACCGCGCCGAGACGCTGTTCGGGCGCCTGGCCGCGACGTTCCGCGATCCGCAGACGTGGCGTGACTTCAGCTGGCTGAGCGTCCACTCGATCCTCGGCTTCGCGTTCGGCGTCGCCGCCGTCACGCTCGTCGGGACGGTGCTCGGCCTCGCGACGCTGCCGCTGTGGTTCTGGGCGCTGCCGGACGGAGCCGACTTCGGGCTCTGGAGCGCCGATAACCTGCCGCTCGCGCTGGCGAGCGCGTTCCTCGCGCTCCCGGGCGCCGCGCTGACGGTGCTCGCGCTGCGCTGGATGGCCTGGACCGAGGCGCTGCTCGCCGCCTCGCTGCTCGGCCCGCGGCGGATCAAGAGCGCGGCGTAGCTACCGATAGGGCCGGAAGAACGTTCGCAGGTCGTCCGCGTAGAGCTCGGGCTCCTCGAACGGGGCGAAGTGGCCGCCGCTGGGCATCTCGGTCCAGTGCACGATGTTGGAGGTGCGCTCGGCCCAGGATCGGGGCGGGATGCCGATCTCCTGGGGAAAGGCGGCGATGCCGCAGGGGACTTCGACGCGACGGGCGTGCTGCTCCATCGGGATCTGCGCCGCGTCATGGTAGAGCCGGAACGAGGAGCCGATCGTCTCGGTCAGCCAGTACATCGTGATGTTCGTCAGCAGCTCGTCCTTGGTGAAGCGGCGTTCGACGTCGCCGTCGCAGTCGCTCCAGGCCCTCAGCTTCTCGACAATCCACGCCGCCAGTCCGATGGGCGAGTCGTTCAACGCATAGGCCAAGGTCTGCGGCTTCGTACGCTGAAGCAGCGCGTAGGCGCTCTCCGCGGCGCGCCAGCGGTCGACGTCGGCCAGGTACGCCCGCTCCTCGTCGGTCAGCTCGGCCGGGTCGACCTGCAGCAGGGGCAGCCCGACGTCCGTGCGGTGGATGGCGACGACGTGCTCGGCGTGATCCAGGCCCAGGAAGCGCGTGACGCCGCTGCCGAGATCGCCGCCCGCCGCGCCGAAGCGGTCGAAGCCGAGCACGCCGGTCATGAGCTCGTTCCAGAGTCCGGCGATCCGCTGCACGTGCATGCCAGGCCCGCGCGGCTTGTCCGAGTAGCCGAAGCCGGGCAGCGAGGGGATGACGACGTCGAACGCGTCCGCCGGGTCGCCGCCGTGTGCGGCCGGGTCGGTCAGCAGCGGCACGACCTTGAGGTAGCGCCAGAACGAATCCGGCCAGCCGTGGCTGAGCACCAGCGGGAAGCCGGAGCCCGTCGCCGCGGGCACGTGGATGTAGTGGATGCCGATCCCGTCCACGGTCTCGCGATAGTGCGGGAGCTCGTTGAGCGCCGCCTCTTGCGCGGACCAGTCGAAGCCGTCGGCCCAGTAGGCCACCAGCTCGCGCAGGTACTCGACGTCGGTCCCGAGATCCCAGCCGGCGCCGTCGAGCAGCGGCTCCGGCCAGCGCGAGGCTCGGAGCCGGTCGCGCAGCACGTCCAGCGCGCCGACCGGCGCGGTGAGGTTGAAGGGGCGCTCAGAGTCCATGTCGAGCCCAGGATAAGCGCGCTGCGAGAGCTCCGCATGGCGCCGCCGCACGATCGCGGCGGTCGTCGCGGTCGCCCTCGCCGCGGGAGCGGGGAGCCCGGCGTTCGCCGACGACGGCGGGGGAGGCGACTCCGGAGCCGCCTCATCCGACGCGGGCTCGATGAGCAGCGACACGGGCTCGATGAGCCCCGACACGAGCTCCGTGAGCAGCGACACGGCCGACACGTCATCGACGACGCCGGACATCTCATCACCGGCCCCAGCCACGCCGGACGTCGCACCGGCCCCGGCGACGCCGGACGTCGCACCGGCACCGGCGACGCCGGACGTCGCACCGGCACCGGCGACGCCGGACATCGCACCGGCACCGGCCACGCCGGACATCGCACCGGCACCGGCCACGCCGGACATCGCACCGGCACCGGCCACGCCGGACATCGCACCGGCACCGGCCACGCCGGACATCGCACCGGCACCGGCCACGCCGGACATCGCACCGGCACCGGCCACGCCGGACATCGCACCGGCACCGGCGGCGCCGGCCCCGGCTCCGGCGACGCCGGACACGTCAACGCCCGCCGCGACGACCCCGGACACGTCGACGCCGGCCGCGGCGACGCCGGACACGTCGGCGACGCCGGCCGCGGCGACGCCGGACACGTCGACGCCGGCCCCGGCGACGCCTGACACCTCGTCTCCGGCCCCGGCCACGCCGGACACATCATCTCCGGCCCCGGCCACGCCGGACACATCATCATCGGCCCCGGCCACGCCGGACACCTCAACGCCGGCCCCGGCGACCCCGGACACGTCATCACCGGCCCCGGCCACGCCGGACACCGCGTCGCCCGCCCCGGCGACGCCGGCACCGGCCGCGCCGAGCGTGCCGATGTCCGACACGTCGTCGCCGGCCACGCCGGCGCCCGCGGCTCCGCAGTCGCAGGTCGACTCGCCGAACGGGTTCAAGGCGAGCGTGACCGGGGCGTGGGGCCGCTGGGCGGCACCTTCGCCTTCGCTCGCGACGACAAGAACACGTCGATCACGCTCGGGCCGGCCGAGGGCTTCGGCTTCTTCGGCTCCGTCGGCCAGGGCGCGGCGGCGACCGAGACGAGCGCGCAGGCGAGCCTCCAGGGCGGCATCGGGCCGGCCGGGGCGTCGCTGACCGCCGGCACCAGCGGCATCACGGGCACGTTCTCGACGGCCGAGGAGATGAACCCCGGCCTCAATCAGACGCAGACGAACTCGCTCACGCTCGGCAACGACGGCAACGTCACGCAGTCGCGCACCGAGGGGTACGGATTCGGCTTCAACGTCGGCCTGGTGAGCACCGAGACGGTCTCGTTCTCGGTCAGCAACGAGACGCTGAACGCGATCGGGAACTTCTTCAGCACCGTCGGCAGCTACCTCGCCGGCCCGTCGACCCCCAGCGAGCCCGGCTCGGAGATCGGCGGCCCGATCCCGACTGACTGACACATGTCAAAGCGGCGGCGCGCCTTCAAGGCGCGCCGTCGTTCAGCTCCCGACGGCGCCGCCGACCGTGGTGTCGACCGAGACCGAGGTGACCGGGGGCGGCGTGTAGCCGGCGGGGGCGGCGGCGACCGCGGCCGTGTAGGCCTCGACGGCCTGGGCGTACGTGAGGTTGTAGAAGACGTAGCCGCCGATGCTGATCACCGAGGTGAACGCGGGCGCGGCGGCCGGCGCGGGCGTGGCGGCGGGCGCAGGAGCGGCGACGCGCTTGGGGGTGGCGGTCTTGGCGGCGGCGTGCTTGGTCTTGTGGTGGTGATGCTTGACGGCGGCGTCGGCGGGGCTGGCGGCGACGGCGAGGGCGAGGGCGGCGAGGAGAGCGGTGCGGAGCGGGAAGTTCACACGGCTCCTATCGGCAGCCGCGCCGATATCCGCAATCGCGCGTCAGCCTTGGGACACCGCGGCTACGGCTTGGCGTCGAACGTCACCGGACCCGTGAGGCTCACGCTGCAGAGCGTCTTCGCGGGCGGGTCGTTGACGTTGGCGAAGCAGGTGCCGGTCCCGGAGCCGTCGACGAACGCGGCCGCGCCGAGGCCCGTGCTCGCCCAGCCCGTCGAGATCCACGTGCTCTTGCCGAGCGCGTAGCTGAACTTGCCGCTCGCGAGGACGTAGCGGACGAGCCGGTTGCCGGCGCCGGAGCCGTTGTTCGTGCGCGCCCACACGAACGCCTTGCCGTCCTCGGTCAGCGACGGACGCGTGACCTGGGCGGAGTTCGCGCCACCCGAGCGCGCGGTATAGACCTTCGTGTCGCTTGAGCCGGAGAGCGTGCGCACGTGGATGTCGTGCTCGCCGAACCCGATGCCCTCGGAGATGCGCGTATACGCGATCCGCGACGACGACAGCTCCGGCGCATCCAGCGAGTCGAACTTCGTCACCTGGACCTTCACACCGAGGTACGTCGTCGCCGTCGCTCCTGGGGAGCCCATGCGCAGGTAGTCATAAGTCCGGCCGCCGGACTTGTCGCGCCGCAGGAACGCGATCCGGCCGGCCTGGATCGTCGGATTGCGCTCGTCGGCCGTCGGCGAGGAGAACTGCGTCAGGTGCGTCTCGACGCCCGTCGCGAGCCCGAGACGGTAGATGTCGCAGCCGGGCGCGCAGCGCGTGTATACGGCATACACAGAGCCGTTCGCGTTCGTACCGAGGTCGACGTCGAACGGCTTCGACCGCGGCGCGACCGGCAGCGGCGCCGGCGCGCCGCCGTCCTTGGACATGACGAGCCTGTAGTCCTTCGCGGCGCTGTCGTAGCTCGACCACACGACCGTGCCGTCGTAGGCCGCGACGGTTCCCGCCGCCTGCTCGGTCGACAACGTCGTCGCCGCGGCGAGGGCAGCGGTCGCGAGGAGAGCCAGCATTCCCACACCGTACTCGCGTTCAATGCCCGCTAATCGACGTTATGTGAAGTCATAACGGAGAGCGCGGCCGCGATGGAGGCCACATCGTCGATCCCGCCCGAGGCGACCGCCACGACGAGGTCATAGGCGGCATCGTCGTCCGGGTCGAGCGTGACGCCGTTCTTGGCGATGAACACGTATGTCGCGAGCCACGCCAGGCGCTTGTTGCCGTCGACGAGCGCGTGATTGCGCGCGAGCGAATGCAGCAACGCGGCAGCCTTGGTGACGAGGTCCGGATACGCGTCCTGGCCGAGCACGCTCGCGCGCGGCCGGTGCACCGCCGCCTCGAGCAGGCCGATGTCCCGGACCGCGACCGGCCCGCCGACGGCGGCCCGCGCGATCCGAAGCGCTTGCTCGACCGTCAGGAACCTGGTCACTTATTCGCCGAGCCGGCGCAACAGCTCGGCGAACCGCTCCGCGCCCTGCTCGGCGAGCCGATCCGTCAGCTCATCGTCCTCGGTCCGCAGCAGATACTCGTCGACAGCCGCCAGTGCGACCTGCTGCATGCTGCGGCCTTCCTTGTCGGCCCGCGCGCGCAGCGCGTCGGTCTGTTCATCGGTCAGGCGCAGATTCATCGCCATTCGGTCGATGGTACCAGAATGGTACCGCTTTCAGGCGGCCGAGGCGAGACTCGCCGGCACGGTCCGGGCCGCGACGCACACGCGATTCCAGAGGTTGGTCGCGGCGATCTGGAACAGCAGGTGCGCGAGCTCGTCGGGTTCGAAGTGCGCCGCGGCGGTGTTCCAGACGTCGTCGGGCACGCGCGTGGCGGAGACGTGCGTGACCGCCTCGCAGAGCGCGAGCGCGGCTCGTTCGCGCTCGCTGAAGTGCGGGCTCTCCTGCCAGGCGACGAGCTGCGCGAGCCGGACCTCGGGCTCGCCGGACGCGCGCGCCTCGATCCAGTGCATGTCGATGCAGAACACGCAGCCGTTGATCTGGGACGCGTGAAGCTTGACGAGCTCGCGCACGACGGGATCGAGCGTGATGCGCTCCTCGACGCGGGCCATCGCGGCGAGCGGGCCGCCGGCGTGGCGCGCGAGTTCAATGCGTGGGTTCATGCGTGCTGGACGAGCCGGCGCGCGCGGTTGTGACACCCCGCGAGCGACTACAGTGCTCGCCACCTGATGCGCGTGCTTGCCGGCCTCCTCGTCGCTTCGCTGATCGCGGCGGCGCCGGCCGAGGCCGGATCGTTCACGCCGAACGACCCGGGCACGAGCGGGCAGCCCGGCGGCTGGGTCAACGACCAGTGGAACTTCCTCCCCGGTACGGGCGTCGACGCGCCACGTGCGTGGGACAACCTGATCGCCAAGGGCCGGCCGGGCGGGATCGGCGTGAAGGTCGCGGTGCTCGACACCGGCCTCGCGTACGAGGACCGCGGGCCGTTCCGGCGCTCGCCGGACATCTCGCGCTTCCGGCTCGCGCGCGGGCGCGACTTCTGCGCCCACGCAGGTCCCGCGGGCGATCCGTGCGCCGGCGTCGACGACCACCCGGATGACGCCAACGGCCACGGCACCCACGTCGCGAGCACGATCGCGGAGTCGACCTACAACGGCATCGGCGTGACCGGCCTCGCATACGGCGTCACGCTGATCCCGGTCAAGGTGCTCGACCGCGACGGCTACGGCGACCAGGAGTCGATCGCCGCCGGCATCAACTACGCCGTCGGGCGCGGCGCGCAGGTGATCAACCTGTCGTTCGAGTTCGGCTCGACGATCACGGCGGCCAACCAGATCCCGCTGATCGTCGCGGCCGTCAGGAACGCCCGCCGCCACGGCATCGTGATCGCGGCCGCAGCCGGGAACGCGGGCGACCCGGCGATCTCGTATCCCGCCAAGCTGCCCGGCGTGATCGCGGTGGGCGCGGTCACCGATCACGGCTGCCTGGCCAAGTACTCCGACACCGGCGCCGGGATCGACCTGGTCGCGCCCGGCGGCGGCGACGACGCGGACCGCCCGGACCCCGGCTGCCAGCCCGGCTCCACGGGCCGGCCGATCCTGCAGATGACCTACACGACGTCCAAGCGCCGCTTCGGCCTGCCGGGCGACTACGACGGCACGTCGATGGCGACGCCGCACGTCTCGGCCACCGCCGCGCTGATCATCGCCTCGGGCGTGCTGGGCGCCAAGCCAACCCCCGCCGCGATCGAGCAGCGCCTGCGGGCGACCGCGCGCGACCTCGGCCCGCCCGGGCCGGACCTGTTCTACGGGGCCGGGATGGTCGACGCCGGCGCCGCTACCGCGCCGTAGCCCGCTGCTCAGCCGCGACGCATGAGCCGCCCGACGGCGGACATCAGCTCGTCGACCTGCGCGTCGGGCTCCTTGGGCCCTTCGCCAGAGCCGAGCACGCAGTGGCGCGCGTGCTCGTCGAGCAGCCCGAGCGCGACCTTGTCGAGCGCGGCCTGGATCGCGCTGATCTGCGTCAGCACGTCGACGCAGTAGCGATCGTCGTCGACCATCTTCGAGACGCCGCGGACCTGCCCCTCGATCCGCGCGAGGCGGTTCTGCAGCTGGTCCTTGGTCGCGCTGTAGCCGCGGGTCGGCGTCGTCATGCCACTCAATCTAGCAAGTACCCCGCAGGGGTATCCAACTAGACGGCGATCCGCTCCTCTTCGTGCAGGAGGAAGCCGGCGGCGTCGAGCACGTGGCGGTCGCGCAGCCGCCCGAGCCGCTCCTGCGCCTCGATATCGGCCTCCCACGCCGCGACGGCGGCGGTGTCGGCGAGACCGTGGAGCCCGTGATCCTCGGGCTCGTCAAAGGCCTGGCGCAGCCAGGCGAGATCGTCGGAGATGCGGCGCGGACGCTCCGCGCGGCCGCCGCCGGACCACGGATCGTCGCCTGCGCGGCGCTCCGGCACGCCGGGCGGGCGCGTGAGAGCGACGGTCAGGGCACCCATCCAGTCCGGGCGCGAGTTCACGAGTTCCAGTACGGCCATAGCCTGAGTCATACCCCCGTTGCTCCTGTTTCACGGCAGTTTTCCCTGCAGCGCCTCGACATAGCGAGTCGCCGAGCGCTGCACGACGGCATCCGCACCGGTCGGGATCAGCGTTCCCCACCACGCTCCGTAGAGGGCCTCGAAGGCATACGGCGCAAGGCGCGAAGCGATGTCCCGGACCGTCTCCGCCGGCAGCGGGATGAGGTTCGGGTAGCTGTACATGAACGATACGTGCGCGCGGTCCGGGATCACCTGCACGATGTCGCCGGAGAGCAGGAGACCGTCGCGGTGGAGCACGGTTCCGCCCGCGAAGTGGCCCCCGAGTCGCAGCAGCGTCAGCCCCTCGCCGAGCGAGTACGTCTCGCCGGACCAGAAGCGGATCGACGCGTCAGGACGCATGACCCACTCGCGATCGTCCTCGTGCAGCAGCACGGGGCAGTCGAAGCGGTGCGCCCACTCGACCATCGCCGAGTAGTAGTGCGGGTGCGAGATCGCGATCGCGTCCAGCCCGCCGCGGCGCTCGACCTCGGCCGCCGTCGCGTCGTCGAGCAGCGTGACGCAGTCCCACAGCACGTTCGAGGCGCCGTGCGGCACGAGCAGCGCGCGCTGGCCGATCGCGAAGCGCGGCTCGGTGCCGATCCCGGTCAGCTCGCCCTCGGGCCGGATCGCGTTCGCGTGGCCGTCGCGGAGCGCCTCGAGCGTCGTCCATGCCTGCCCGCTCTCGGGCACGTATTGCCGCGGGTCCTCGCAGATCGGGCAGCGCGCAGGATCGGCTTCGCCGAACTGCACGCCGCACGTGACGCAGATTCCGAGCACGACTCGTGATCCTTTCATGCGTGAACTTGCGCTTCATCGCCGCCGACGCGGTCCTGCTCTCCACGCAGGCGAGCCTGGTCGCTCTGCCGGCCGCCGGCGTGCCGAAGTGGATGCGCCGCTTCGCGAGCGGCGGCTGGGCGCTGATCCTGCCGCTGTCGATCGCGGTCGTGGTCGGAGCGATCGAGTTGTTCCCCCAGACCGCCGACGCGCTCACGTGGATCTCGCTGATCCTGATCCCGCCCGGCGCCGCGCTCGCGCTCGGCTGGGCGATGCACGGCGCCCGCTGGCCGCTGGCGGCGGTCGCGGCGCCGCTGCTCGCGCTCGCGTGGGCCGACGTGAGCGGGCTGGCCGGCGACGCGGCGGCGGCGGCGCTGACCGCGCTCAGCTGCGTCACGCTCGGGCGGATCCTGGCCGGCATCGTGCCCGTGGTCTGGCTCAAGCTCGGGATCGTGGCGATGGCGGTGACCGATGCGATCCTCGTGTTCGGCAACCAGCTGCAGGCGCCGAACGCGGTGCTCAACGCGGCGATCCCGACTCCCGGCGCGCCGCAGCTGCAGTACCTCGACCTGCACTACGCGAGCATGGGCTACGGCGACGTGTTCGTCGCCGGCGTGCTCGGCGGCGTGCTCGCGCTCGAGCGCCGCCGCCAGGTGCCCGCCGCGCTGCTCGTCCTGCTCTGCTCCGCCGTCTGGGACCTGCTGTTCTTCGTCTACGACACGCTGCCCGCCACCGTCCCGGTGGCGATCGCGCTGCTCCTGCTGGAAGGATGGCGGCGATGGGATTCCCGCCCGCGCCCTGGCGCCTCCACGGCGAGCTGATCCTCGTCCCGACCGCCTGGGGCGGCGTGATGCTCGCCAACTACCTCGGCGGCACGCTCACCTACCACGAGCTGATCGTGTTCCGGCCGGGCTTCGTCGTTTCGCACATCTACGTCGACTCGCCGGAGTCGATGCGCGGCGGGCGCGAGATCTGGCACCTGCCGAAGCAGCTCGCCGAGTTCACATATTCGCGCTCGTCCGTCGAGGTGCGCCAGGACGGCCAGGTCCTGCTGCAGGCCCGGATCCGGCGCCGCGAGGGCCGGATCCCGCTGCTGATCCCCGGCCCCGCGATCGGCGACGGCAAGCTCTCGGTCGGCTGGCTGCGGATGCGGGCCGCGCCCGCGCTCGTGAGCGTGGAGGGATTCGGCCTGTCCGGCACCCGGCTGGCCCTCGCAGGCGACGGGATGCGCTTGTTCATGCCCTAGCGTGTGCGCCGTGCGCCACTTCCTGCGACCACTGTTCGACCGCGTCGTCGTGAAGGAGCTCGAGCCTGACCGGATCCGGCAGTCGGGCCTGCTCGTCCCGGCCGGCTCGCACGAGCCGCCGCCGCAGCACGGGATCGTGCTCGCCGTCGGCCCGGGGCTGGACTGGTGGGAGAGCGTCGGCGTCCAGATGCCCGTCAGGCCCGGCGACCACGTCGTCTTCCCCGCCTCCGCCGGCGCGTGGGTCGAGGTCGACGAGGAGCGCCTGCTCGTCTGCCGGGTCGGCGAGCTGCTCGGCGTGCTCGAGGAGCACGAGGATGCTGCGTGACCTCGGCGACGGGCTGTGGCGCTGGACGCTGCCGCATCCCGAATGGCGCACGCGCTCGCAGGTCGTCGGCAGCTATGCGCTGCGCACCGCCGGCGGCACCGTCCTGATCGACCCACTGCTCGACGACGCGGTCGCCGAGCAGCTCGACGCGATCGTGAGCGGCGACGTGACGATCGCGGTCACGATCCCGTACCACGTGCGCAGCGCCGCGGACGCCTCGCGCCGTTGGAACGCGCCGATCGTCGGGCACCCGGACCTCGCGCGGCGGCTGCCGGGGATGAACGTGCGCGAGAGCGCGCCGGGCATCACGCTGCACCCGCTTCCGCGCCACAAGGAGAAGATCGTCCAGGTCGGCGACGCGCTCGCGTTCGGCGACCGCGTCATCGGCGTCGACGGCGGCCTGCGGATCTGGGCCCAGCGCGACCTCACCGAGCGCCACCGCAAGCTCCTGCGCGAGTGGCTCGGCCCGCTCACGCAGCTCGAGATCGAACGCGTGCTGACCACGCACGGCGAGCCCGTGCTGCACGGCGGCCGCGCGGCGCTGGCCGAGGCGCTCGAGGCCGACCCCGTGCGCTGAGCACCGCCATATCGCGGCGCGGATCGCGTTGCAGTTCGTATGAGACTCGCCGCTCGTGGGCCACTCGCAGGGCGGCATGATGCCGCGCTGCTACGTCAAGAACCTGGGCGGCGCCGCGAAGGTCGACGACCTGATCGGCCTCGCGCCGTCCAATCACGGCACGACGAACCCGCTCGCGCCGTATGGCTGCACGGCCTGCACGCAGCAGGTCGCCGGCTCGCCGTCCATTACCGCGCTCAACGCCGGCGACGAGACGCCCGGCGACGTCTCGTACACGCAGATCGAGACGCGCAACGACGAGGTGGTGACGCCGTATACGTCGGCTTTCCTGGACTCCGGCACCAACGTGCTGCTCCAGGACACGTGTCAAAGCGACCCGGTCGAGCACCTCGCGATCATCGCCGACCCGGTCGCGCTGCAGTGGGTCGAGAACGCGCTGGGGCGGCCGGGGCCGGCCGACCCGGCGTTCGTGCCGCGCTGCGTCTAACGTCCATGGGGTGACCGAGCCGAACGCGTTCACCGGCGCGCTGCTGGACCGGGCCGACGACGCGCGGCGGCGCGACGCGGCCTGGCTCTCCCGCCAGCGCGAGCATCCCGGCGCGCGCGCGATCGTCGCCGGCAGCCGCGGCCTGCGTGTCGAGGGCGGCAGCCGGCTCGCGCGCGTGCCGCTCGACGGGGCGCCTGCCGAGCTCCTGCTCGGCCTCGACGGCGACGGCCCGCTGTTCGCCGTCGACGAGGACCCGGCCGGCGACGGCGTACCGCCGCTGATCGGCGCCGGCGGCAACCGCGGCGAGCCGCCGCCCGAGTTCGGCGGCGAGCGCCTCGGCCTGCGCCACGCGGCGATGGTCCTCTCGCAGGAGGACGGAGGTCTGGCCGCGTACGCCGCGGCGCTGCTGAACTGGCATCGCCGCCACCGCTTCTGCGCCAACTGCGGGCACCCGACCGGGGTCGGCGAGGCCGGTCTCGTGCGCAGCTGCCCGAACTGCGGCGCCGAGCACCACCCGCGCACCGACCCGGTCGTGATCATGCTCGTCACCGACGGCGCCGACCGGCTGCTGCTCGGGCGCCAGGCCGCCTGGCCGACCGGCCGCTACTCGGCGCTGGCGGGCTTCGTCTCGCCCGGCGAGAGCCTCGAGGAGGCCGTCGCGCGCGAGGTGCGCGAGGAGGCGGGCGTGACCGTCGGCCGCCCGCGCTACGTCGCCTCGCAGCCGTGGCCCTTCCCCTCGTCGCTGATGCTCGGCTTCTCCGCGCCGTGGGAGTCCGGCGACCCCGTGATCGCCGACGAGGAGCTGCAGGACGCGCGCTGGTTCGACCGCGCCGAGATCGAGGCGGCCGCCGCCGAGGACGACGACGCGGCGTGGGGAACGGCCGGAGACGCGGGAGGGCCGCTGAAGCTTCCGCCCCGCCTGGCCATCGCCCGGCGCCTTGTCGAGGATTGGCTCTTGCCGCCGACGGGGTGACTCGCCTACCCTTTTAGTTGCCGTGTCCCTGGAGGGGTGGATCTTCATGGTTGGCCTCCGAGTCTTCGACGTCGGAGCACTTGTCGTGTGGCTGGTGTGGTTCTTCCGGCTGCGCGACGACGAGGACGACGACGGCGACGACTACCGCCGCGGCCCCGGCGACGCGCCTGAGCCCGAGGAGCCGTGCGGCGGCGGCGGCCTGCGGCTTCCGCTGCCGGCCTCGCAGCCCTGGCACGCCCGCCTGCGCGATCACTCCGGCGACCGCAAGGCGCCGCCGGTGCCGTCGCGCCGCGCGCCGCACCCCGTGCCGGCCCGGGCACCCTTGAAGCGCCAGCCGCACACCTGAGCCCGCCGGCGTGGTGACGCTCGTCGCGTAGCGCATCGGTAGGTTCCGGCGATGCGTCGTATCACGCTGTCCATCGTCGCGGCGGTCTTCCTGACCGCCGCCGCCCCCGCCGCGGCTCAGAACGCCCCGGCGCCCAAGCCCATCCTCACGACCATCGACAAGGTGCCGATGGTCGAGCTCTACGACGGCGGCGGAGGCCTGCCGTACCTCGGCTCCGGCACGTCCTACAACGCCGGCGACTGGGAGAACGCGCTCAAGGCCTACCACGACTCGGGTGTCTACGAGCAGCAGGTCGCGCAGATCGACGCGATCGCCGACAACGCGATCAAGAAGTCGACGCCGCACGGCTGGAAGCAGAAGATCCGCAAGGCACGCGCCGCCGACCACGGCAAGCACCACGGCCAGAACACGAAGAACCTCGCGATCGTGTTCGACGTCGACGAGACGCTGCTGTCGAACTACTCCGCGATCGTGGCGGACAACTTCACGTTCGGCACGAACTCGCAGGCCGAGGCGACGAACGAGATCGGCACGGCGATCAAGCCGTCGCTGGAGCTCTTCAACGACGCCAAGGCGCGCGGCCTGACGATCTTCCTGATCACGGGCCGGCGCGAGAACACGCGCGCGCACACCACGAGCAACCTGACGCGCGAGGGCTTCACGGGCTACAAGCAGCTCGTGCTCAAGCCCGACGCCTCGACCGACAGCACCGTCGTCTACAAGTCCGGCGCGCGCGCCGCGATCGAGCAGCAGGGGTACCGGATCGTCGCCAACGTGGGCGATCAGTACTCCGACCTCGCCGGCGGCCACTCCGCCTCGGCGTTCAAGCTCGCCAACCCGTTCTACTTCCTGCCCTAGTTGTTCCCGCACCGCGAGTACGCCCGTGAGCGGGTCGCCCAGTCGGCGGCCCGGCTCGCGGAGCGGGTCTACGGCGAGCGGGCGCCGTTGCGGTTGTCACTCGCCGGGCCGGTCGAGCGCGGAGCGCCCGCCGGCCCGTACCGGCCGGTCGACGTGGGCGAGCCCCTGGGGCCGCTGTTCGCGACGCACTGGCTGCGCGCGTCGGGAACGGTCCCCGCCGGCTGGGCCGGATCGCGCGTCGACCTGCTGCTCGACACCGGCGGCGAGGCGACGCTGTGGATCGGCGGCGAGCCGGTCCAGGGCCTCAGCACGGGCGCGCGCCAGCCGCGGCCGGAGGCGACGCTGCTGGCCGCCGCGGCCGGCGGTGAGCCCGTCGAGGTCGAGCTGGAGCTGGCGTCCAACGACCCGTTCGGGTTCGGCGAGACCGGCCAGGGGCTGCTGCAGGACTTCTCGCTGCGCCGCTGCGAGCTCGCGCGCTTCGACCGCGACGCGTGGGACACGTGGTGCGACATCTCGCTGCTGGCCGCGCTCGAGTCCGCGCCGGGCCTCGACGAGGCGTGGGCGGGCGAGCTGCTCGCCGAGCTCTACGCGTTCACGCTCGACGGCGACCGCGAACGGCTGTGCCGCCTGCTGGCCCGCCCCTCCGGCGCGCTGCTGGAGCTGTCGGCGATCGGCCACGCGCACCTCGACACGGCCTGGCTGTGGCCGCTGGAGGAGACCTGGCGCAAGCTCGTGCGCACCACGACGGCCCAGCTGCGCCTGCTCGACGAGTACCCCGAGCACGTCTTCGCGCATTCGCAGGCGCAGCACTACGCGTGGCTCGAGGAGCGTGCGCCGGCGCTGTTCGAGCGCGTCCGCGCCGCCGTCGCGGCCGGGCGCTGGGTCCCGGTCGGCGGGACCTGGATCGAGCCGGACTGCAACCTGCCCTCCGGCGAGTCGCTGGCACGCCAGTTCCTCTACGGCCAGCGCTACTTCGAGCGCGCGTTCGGGCGCCGCTCGAGCGAGTTCTGGAACCCGGACGTGTTCGGCTACACCGCCCAGCTGCCGCAGCTCATGCGCGAGGCCGGGATCGCGCGCTTCCTGACGCAGAAGCTGTCCTGGAACCGCTTCAACGCGCCGGAGCACCACACGTTCACGTGGCAGGGGCTGGACGGGTCGGAGGTGCTGACGCACTTCCCGCCGGCCGACACCTACAACGCCGAGGTGACCGTCGAGGAGCTGCGCCGCTCGTCGGCCGCCTACAAGGATCACGGCCGCTCGCATCACGCCATGCTCGTGTTCGGGCACGGCGACGGTGGCGGCGGGCCGACGCGGGCGATGCTGGAGCGCCTGCGCCGGGTGGGCGACCTCGCCGGGCTGCCGCGCACCGTCGTGCGCTCCCCGGCGGCGTTCTTCGACGACCTGGAGCAGGACGCGTCGGACCTGCGCACCATCGTCGGCGAGCTCTACTTCGAGTACCACCGTGGCACGTACACGTCGCAGGCGGCGATCAAGCGTGGCAACCGGCGCGACGAGAACGCGCTGCACGACGCGGAGCTCATCTGCGCGTTCCGCGGGTCGTATCCGCGCGAGGAGCTGGACCGGCTGTGGCGGCTGCTGCTGCTCAACCAGTTCCACGACATCCTCCCCGGCTCCTCGATCGCGGAGGTCAACGCACGCGCCAGGCGCGACCTGGCCGAGGTCGAGGCGGGCGCCGAGGCGCTGATCGGCACCGGCACGGTGCCGATCAACACGCGCCCGTGGCCGCGGCGGGAGGTGGTCACGGCGCCCGGTGGCGAGCTTGCGCTGGTGGACCTGCCGCCGTGCGGCGCCGGCGAGCTGACGTCAGGCGCCTCGGTCTCCGCCGAGCGCCTCCCGGACGGCTCGGTCATGCTCGCCAACGAGCATCTGCGCGCCGTCGTGGCGCCCGACGGGACCGTCTCCTCGCTCGTCCACGACGGCCGCGAGGCGCTGTCGGCGCCGGCCAATCGGCTCGAGCTCTACGACGACGAGCCGACGCAGTGGGACGCCTGGGAGCTCGACCCCGTGCACCTCGAGACGCGGCGCGATCTGGAGCCCGCCGCCGGCTTCGAGCTGCGCGAGCACCCGCTGCGCTGCGAGGCCGTCTTCCGGCGCGGCTTCATCACGCAGACGATCCGGCTGGACGCCGCCTCGCGCCGGCTGGAAGTGCACTCCGAGGTCGACTGGGTCCAGCGCCACACGGCGCTGAAGGCCGCGTTCCCGCTCGCCGTCCACGCCACCGAGGCGACCTACGAGGTCGCGTTCGGCGCGGTCCGGCGCCCGACGCACTACTCCAGCCGCGCCGACCTGGCGCGCTTCGAGGTCCCGGGCCACCGTTGGGCGGACCTGTCCGAGCACGGCTTCGGCGTCGCGCTGCTGACCGACTCCAAGTACGGCTACTCCGCGTTCGGCGGCACGCTGCGGGTCACGCTGCTGCGGGCGCCGGCCCTGCCCGACGCCGAGGAGCGCCGGCACGCGTTCGCCTACGCGCTGCTCCCCCACGCCGGCTCCTGGCAGGACGGCGGCGTCGTGGCGGAGGCCGCGGCGTTCAACTCACCGGTGCGCTGGGGCTCCGGCGATCCCGGGTCGTGGGCGTCCGCCGCGGGCGGGCTCGTGCTCGACACGATCAAGCGCGCCGAGGACTCCGACGCGCTCGTGCTGCGGCTGTACGAGCCGCACGGCGGCCGCGGCGAGGCGCGCGTGCGGCTGGCCGCGCTCGTCACCTCGGCGGCGCGCGCGAACCTGCTCGAGGACGAGGGCGAGCCGCTCGCGCTCCGCGGCGGCGAGATCGTCGTACCGTTCCGGCCATGGGAGATCGTCACGGTCGTGGTGCGTTGATGCGGGCGGTCCTGCTCGACGCGCCCGGGCGCCCGCTGCGCCCGGCCGAGGTGCCCGAGCCGGAGGCGGGCCCGGGGCAGGTCAAGGTCCGCGTGCACGCGTGCGGGGTCTGCCGGACCGACCTGCACCTGCGCGACGGCGAGCTCGCCGCCGGCCACCTCCCGCTGATCCTCGGGCATCAGATCGTCGGGACCACCGAGGACGGCACGCGCGTCGGGATCCCGTGGCTGGGCTGGACCGACGGCACGTGCGCGTACTGCCGCTCCGGCCGCGAGAATCTGTGCGAGCACGCGCGTTTCACCGGCCGCGACGTCGACGGCGGCTACGCCGAGTACGCGGTCGCCGACGAGCGCTTCGTCTTCCCGCTCCCCGACGGCCTGTCGGATCTCGAGATCGCTCCGCTGCTGTGCGGCGGGCTGATCGGCCTTCGCGCGCTGCGGCTGGCGGGCGACGGCGTCCGGCTCGGCCTCTACGGCTTCGGCTCCGCCGCGCACATCATCTGCCAGGTCGCGGTGCATGAGGGCCGGCGCGTGTTCGCCTTCACGCGCGACACCGCCTCGCGCGATCTGGCGCTCTCGCTCGGCGCCGAGTGGGCCGGCGACTCCTCCACGCCCGGCCCGGAGCCGCTCGACGCCGCGTTGATCTTCGCGCCCGCCGGCGAGCTCGTCCTCGCCGCGCTGCGCGCCTGCGCGCCGGGTGGCGTCGTCGTCTGCGCCGGGATCCACATGAGCGACATCCCCTCGTTCCCGTATGAGCTGCTGTGGGAGGAGCGCGTCGTGCGCTCGGTCGCCAACCTCACCCGCGACGACGCCCGCGAGATGCTGGCGCTCGCGCCGACGATCCCGATCCGCACCACGGTCACCGAGTTCGCGCTCGACGACGCCGAGACCGCGCTGTCGCGGCTGCGCGGAGGCGAGATCGAGGGCTCCGCGGTGCTCAGGGTGCGGTGAGCTGCCCCGCGTACGGCCCGCGCCCGGTGAGGTTGGCGGCGCCGCAGCGAGCGGCGAACGCGAGCGCGGCGGGCGTGTCGTAGCCGGCGCCGAGGGCGTACGTGAGGCCGCCGGCGAACGTGTCCCCGGCGCCGTAGGCGTCGACCAGCGGGCCGGGCAGCGGCGCGGCGGCCCACGTGCCGCCGGTGTACTCGCCGCCCTCCGCGCCGCGCGTCGTGACGACCAGGTGCGGCGGCGGG
Source organism: uncultured Solirubrobacteraceae bacterium (assembly GCA_963736505.1). Taxonomy (GTDB): domain Bacteria; phylum Actinomycetota; class Thermoleophilia; order Solirubrobacterales; family Solirubrobacteraceae; genus Solirubrobacter. The sequence goes on along the minus strand of CAVTOZ010000003.1, from coordinate 1,885,308 downwards.
TCGAGCGGAGCGACCTGCTCGAGCCGGTCCTGGCCGCTGCCGACGAGCGCGTCGACCTGGATCCCGCCGAGCGTCTCCGCGGCGCGCGGGGTCGCGACGAGCAGGCGGGCGCGGCGCGCCTCTCGCATCGCGGCGGCGTCGCCGCCGGAGACGAAGACGGCGGCGGCGTCGTCGAGCCGCTCCCACGGCAGCGCGTCGGCGCCGTGCGGGACCAGGCGGTCGCCGACGATCGTGATCGTGCGCTCGCCGGCGTCGTCGAGGTGGACGAAGCCCCAGCGCGTCGGCGCGTCGCGCCGGACGGCGTGCACGGTCACGCCGAGCTCGCCCAGGCGCGCCCCGGCGCGGCGGCCGCGCTCGTCGTCGCCGAGCGCCGTGAAGAAGTCGGCGCCGCCCGCCAGCTTGGCGAGCTGGACGGCGGCGACCGCCGCGCTCCCGGCCGCCTCGTGGAAGCCCGACGACGCGTCGATGATCTCGCCCGCGACGGGCACGTGCGACACGCGCGCGAACTCGATCCACTCGACGTGGCCGACCACGGCGAACCTCACGCGCGCAGCTCCGCGGTCGCGAACTCGCGCATCCCGGCGGCGAAGTCCTCCTGCGCCGCGAACCCGAGCGCCGCCGCGGCGCGCTCGGGCGACGCGAAGACGTGACGCACGTCGCCCGCCCGCCACTCGCCGGTGACGACCGGCTCCGGCGCGCCGGGGATCGCCTCGCCGAGCGCGGCCGCCATCTCCCCCACCGTCCGCGGCGTCCCCGAGCAGACGTTGTAGACGCCGGGCGGCGCGTCGCCGAGCGCGAGCAGGTTCGCGCGGGCGACGTCGCGCACGTGCACGAAGTCGCGCGTCTGGGCGCCGTCCTCGAACACGCGCGGGGCGCGGCCGGCCGCGAACGCGGAGCGGAAGATGCTCGCCACGCCCGCGTACGGCGTGTCGCGCGGCATCCGCGGGCCGAAGACGTTGTGGTAGCGCAGCGCGGTGAAGGCGACGCCGGTCTCGCGCGCGAAGGCGGCGCACAGGTGCTCCTGCGCGAGCTTGGTCGCCGCGTAGACGTTGCGCGGGTCGGCCGGCGCGTCCTCGGGCACGCGCTCGGCTCCCAGCGCGCGGCCGCAGACGGTGCAGGGCGGCTCGAAGCGGCCCGCGTCGAGATCGGCGGCGCGCCGCGGGCCGGGCCGGACGAGGCCGTGCTCGGCGCAGCGGTAGCGCCCTTCGCCGTAGACGACCATGCTCGAGCCGAGCACCAGCCGGCCGGAGAAGCGGCGCGCGGCCAGCGCCCGCAGCAACACGGCGGTCCCGAGGTCGTTGTGGGAGACGTAGTCGGCGATGTCGCCGATGTCGACGCCGAGCCCGACCATCGCCGCCTGGTGGCTGACGGCGTCGACGCCGTCGAGCGCGCGGGCCACGACGCCGGCGTCGCGCACGTCGCCCTCGACCAGCTCCGCCCGGGGGTCGAGGTACGCCGGCCGCGAGCGGTGCGCGGCCGGCAGCAGCACGTCGAGCACGCGCACCTCCTCGCCGGCGGCGAGCAGCGCGTCGACCACGTGCGAGCCGATGAAGCCGGCGCCTCCGGTGACGAGGATCATGGCGGCGCACGGTACCGTCCCGCGCCGTGCCGGACGTCATCCTGCCCGTGCTCGACGAGCGCGAGGCGCTCCCGTGGGTGCTCGAGCGCATGCCCGAGGGCTACGCGCCGATCGTCGTCGACAACGGGTCGACGGACGGCAGCGGCGCGGTCGCCCGCGAGCTCGGCGCGCAGGTCGTGCTCGAGCCGGTGCCCGGCTTCGGCGCCGCCTGCTTCGCCGGCCTGACCGCCGCGCGCGCCGACGTCGTCTGCTTCATGGACTGCGACGCGTCGTTCGATCCGCGCGACCTGCCGCGCATCGCCACGCCGGTCATCACCGGCGAGGCCGACCTCGTGCTCGGCGCGCGCCGCGGCGCGTGGCAGCTGCACGCGCGGGCGGCGAACGCGCTGCTCGCCTTCGAGCTGCGCCGCCGCACCGGCGTGCCGCTGCGCGACCTCGGCCCGATGCGCGCCGCCCGCCGCGAGCCGCTGCTCGCCCTGGGGATCCGGGATCGTCGCTTCGGCTGGCCGCTGGAGATGGTGCTGCGCGCCGCGGCCGCGGACTGGACGATCCGCGAGCTCCCCGTCGCCTACCGCGAGCGCGCGGGCCGCTCGAAGGTGACGGGCACGGTCAAGGGCACCGTGCGCGCCGTGCGCGACATGTCACGCGTGCTCAGAGCGGACGGGTGAGCTCGATGCCGTGGCGCTCGGCCAGGACCATCACGTCCTCGCCCGAGGCGGCCGAGCGCAGGAACCGCTCCATCGGCGCGGCGTCGCCGAAGAACTGCACGTAGCCGCGGGCCGGCGCGTCGCTCTCGTTGCGGATCGTGTGCTCACGGCCGCCGGCGATGTGGAAGACGGTGCCGGCCGGCGCGACGACGCGCTCGTCGCCGAGATAGACGGTGAACTCGCCGTCCAGCACGCGGTACACCTCGGCTGCGGCGTGGCGGTGGAGGCCGGGCGGGCCGCCGCCGGGCGGCATCGTGACGTCGAGGGCGAGCAGCCGGCCGCCGGTCTCGGCGGTGTCGAGGCGGACCGCGATCTCCTCGCGTCCGAGGCGGATGATATTTTCGTCAGGCACCCTGTCCACCATACAGATAGGCAGGAACCCTGTCCAGTCTCCCGGATATGACCGCGCGCGAACGGCCGGAGAACCTCGCCGTCCTGCTGCGCGAGCCGTTCCGCTTCATGACGTACCGCCTCTATGCGCGGCTGGCCGAGCGCGGCTACGGCGACTTCCGCGTCGCCCACGGCGCCGTGTTCCAGTTCCTCGACGACGACGGGACGTCGATCTCCGAGCTCGCCCGCCGCGCCGACGTGACCAAGCAGTCGATGGCCGAGCTCGTCGCGCATCTCGAGGCGCGCGGCTACGTCGAGCGGATCGAGGACCCGCGCGACCGCCGCTCGCGGCCCGTCAAGGCGACGGCGCGCGGGAGCGAGGTCTACGCGCTGGCGCGCGACCTGTCGGACGAGATCGAGGCGGAGCTGGTCGGCGAGCTCGGCGGCGCGCCGGTCATCCAGCTGCGGACGCTGCTGGAGCGGCTGATGGCCGCTCTGCGCCCGCCGGCAGCCTGAAGCGCACGCGCGTGCCGACCGGCGCGTCCTCGAGCCAGATCGCGCCGCCGTGCGCCTCCACGATCGCGCGCGCGATCGCGAGGCCGAGCCCCGCCCCGGGCTCGTGGCGGGCGGCGTCGGCGCGGTAGAACGGCTCGAACACGCGCTCGCGCGCCTCGGGCACGATCCCGCCGCCGGTGTCGGCGACCTCGACCTCGACGGCGCCGCCGACGGTCTCGGCGCGCACGGTCACGCTGCCGTCGGGCGGCGTGTGCCGGATCGCGTTCTGGATCAGGTTGAAGAGCACGCGCTGGAGCTGCGCCGGGTTCCCGCGCGGCGCGCCGAGCCCCGGCCGCAGCTCGGTCACCACGGCCACCGAGCCGGCGTCGGCGGCAGGGCGCATCGCCTCGACCGCGTCATGCAACAGCTCGTCGACGCGGACGTGCTCCATCGTCCACGTGAGCTCGCCGGACTGCAGGCGCGTGAGCTCGAACAGGTCGTCGATCAGCGCGCCCAGCGCGTCCACGTGGGTGCTCATGCGCGCGGCGTACTCGCGCCGCTTGGCGTCGTCGACGACGGCGTCGTCGATCGCCGTCGCGAGCAGGCCCAGCGCCGTGATCGGCGTGCGCAGGTCGTGCGAGACGGCGGCGAACAGCGTGCGGCGGGCCTGCTCCTCGCGGTCCAGCCGGCCGACCATGGCGTCGACGTCGCGGCCGAGGCGGGCGATCTCGTCGCCCCCGTCCAGGCCGGTGCGGACGTCGCGCCGGCCCTCGCCCACGGCGTCGAGCGTCGCGCGCACGGCGTCCAGGTCGTCGAGCGCGAGCCGGCCCATGCGCCGCGCCGCCCACAGCGCCAGCGCGGCGGCGTACGCCGCCAGCAGGACCGTCATCAGCGCGTCGTGGCGCGAGACGAACATCAGCTCGACGAACAGCGCCACCGCGATCGCGAGCTGCAGCGCCGCGAGCGCCGCGACCGCGCCGAAGCGCCGCCCCAGGCCGCCCCAGCGGCGGCCGGCGATCCACTCCGACGCCAGCACCGTCACGACGCCCAGCGGCGCGACGATCTCGAGCGTGATCAGCGCGCCGTGGCCGCCGTAGACGGCGAATACGACGCCGGCGACGAGCAGCGCCACCGCGAGCGCGAAGCTCACGGCGCGAAGCGGTACCCGACGCCCCATACCGTCTCGATCCAGCGCGGTGACTCCGGATCCGGCTCGAGCTTGGCCCGCAGGCGCCGGATGTGCACGGTCACGGTCGACGTATCCGTGTAGAACGCGTACTGCCACACGTGGTCCATCAGGTTCTCGCGCGTGAACGCCTGGCCGGGGTGGCGCGCGAGGAACAGCAGCAGGTCGAACTCGCGCGCGGTCAGCGCGGCCGGCTCGCCGTCGATGCGCGCCTGACGCGCCGCCGGGTCGACCTCCAGCGCGCCGAAGCGCAGCGGCGGCTGCAGGTCTCCAACCGTGTCGACGCGCCGCAGGACGGCGTCGACGCGCGCGACCAGCTCGGCGGGCGAGAACGGCTTGACGACGTAGTCGTCGGCGCCGAGCCGCAGGCCGATCACGCGGTCGGCCTCCTCGCCCTTGGCCGTGAGCAGGATGATCGCCGTCGTGCGGTGGCGCACCCGGCGCATCACCTCGAGGCCGTCGAGCCCGGGCAGCATCAGGTCGAGCACGATCAGGTCGGGGCGGCGTTCCGCGACGGCCTCCAGCGCCGCCGGCCCGTCGGCCGCGACACGCGTGTCGTAGCCCGCGCGCTCCAGGTAGGCGGACACGACCTCGCCGATCGTGGGCTCGTCGTCGACGACGAGCACGTTCCCGCGGACGTGATCCATGCCTCCATTGTCTCAGTGCGGGAGGGAGGCATCCGCGGAGTTCCCCGCTTCGTAATAGAAGCGTGACCTCTCGGAACCTAGGTTCGTCGGCATGAGCGCGGCGCTGATCGTGATCGCGAAGGCGCCGGTGCCCGGCCGGGTGAAGACCCGGCTGTGCCCGCCCTGCTCCCCCGCCCAGGCGGCATTGCTGGCGGAGGCGTCGCTGCGCGACACGCTGCGCGCCGCCGCGCGGACGCGTGCGACGCGGCGCGTCGTCGCCCTGGATGGCGCGCCGGGGCCGTGGCTCCCCGAGGGCTTCGAGGTGATCGCGCAGCGTGGCGACGGGCTCGCGGAACGGCTCGCGGCGGCGTTCGAGGACGTCGGCGGCCCGGCGTTCCTGGTCGGCATGGACACGCCGCAGGTGCGCTCGTCGTGGCTCGACGCCGGGCTGCACGCGGCCGCGCACAGCGACGCGGTGCTCGGCGCGTCGTTCGACGGCGGCTACTGGGGCATCGGCCTGCGCCGGCCGGATCGCGCGGTCTTCGCGGGCGTGCCGATGAGCGAGCGCGACACGGGCGCCGTCCAGCGAGCGCGACTGGCCACGCTCGGCCTCGCGACCGCGATCCTGCCGCCACTGCTCGACGTCGACACGTACGCGGATGCGGTCACCGTCGCGCGCGAGGCGCCGGGCACGCGCTTCGCCGCCGAGCTGTCCCGGGTCGACGTGGAGCTGGCGGCATGACCGCGATCGCCGGGCTCGCCGCCGGCGACCTCTACGGGCGGCTGCTGGCCACCGCGGCGGGCGGGACGCCGGCGCGGGCGCGCGTACGGCTCGCCGACGGGCGGCTGGAGCCGTTGCCGCTGGATCGCTGGCTCGCGCCGGCCGACGACGCCGACGCGGCACTGCTGGAGCGCGTCGACGCGCCGGTGCTGGACATGGGCTGCGGGCCGGGGCGCCATCTCGCGGCGCTGCGCGCCGCCGGCAAGCGCGGGCTCGGCGTGGATCTCTCCCCCGTCGCGGTGCAGCTCGCGCGCGACCGCGGCGCCGACGCGATCGCGGGCGACGTGTTCGCCGACGTCCCCGGCGCCGGGACCTGGCGCACGGCGCTGCTGCTCGACGGCAACATCGGCATCGGCGGTGCGCCCGCGGCGCTGCTGCGGCGCGCGGGCGAGCTGCTGGCGCCCGGCGGGACCGTCGTCGTGGAGGTCGATCCTCCGGGCGCGCCGACGCTGCGCCAGCGGATCCGGATCGAGGCGCAGGACGCCGTCAGCGAGTGGTTCGCCTGGGCGCGCGTCGGCGCCGACGGCGTCGCGGCCGTGGCGCTGCGCGGGGGCTTCGCGGTGACCGACCGCTTCGAGACCGCCGGCCGTACATTCGTGACGCTGCGATGAAGCCGCCGTTCAGCTCGCCCCTGCGGAGCGAGTGGCTCACCAGCGCGCTCGGCAGCGTGCTGCTCGTGCTCGTCACGATCGTCGCGGTGACCGGCTTCCTCTCGCACGCCGCCTACATGCCGGACCTGCCCGGCAACCGGATCGTCGCGCACGCGCTCCCGCTCACGTTCGGCTGGCCCACAAGCCCGAGCTGGATCTATGCGCTGACGCAGAGCCTGCACACGAACGTCGGCCTCGTCGCGATCCCGTTCCTGCTGGCGAAGCTGTGGTCGGTCATCCCGAAGCTGTTCGCCTGGCCGCCGGTGACGAGCCCGGCGCAGGGGATCGAGCGGCTCTCGATCGCGCTGCTCGTCTCCAGCTCCGTGTTCGAGCTCGCCACGGGCGTGCTGAACATGCAGTACTGGTACGCCTTCAAGTTCAACTTCGTCGTCGCGCACTACTACGGCGCCGTCGTCTTCGTGGCGTCGCTCGTGCTGCACGTGATCGTGAAGCTGCCGGTGCTCGGGCGCGCCTACCGGACGCGCCGCGAGGTCGGCGAGGTGGTCGGCGGCACGATGTCCCGGCGCGGTCTGTTCGCGTTCACCGGCGGCGCGGCGCTGGCGCTGCTGGCGGCCAACGCCGGCCAGTCGGTCGGCGGCCCGCTGCGCGCCACGGCGTTCCTCGCTCCCCGCCGCAAGGCGCTTCCCGGCGACTTCCCGATCAACAAGACGGCGGCGGCGGCGAAGGTGACGCCGGCGATGGTCGGCGACGCCTACCGGCTCACGCTGAACGGCGCGGTGGAGCTGACTCGCGCCGATCTGCTGCGGCTCGAGCAGCACACGCGGCGCCTCCCGATCGCGTGCGTCGAGGGCTGGACGACGACGCAGCAGTGGACCGGCGTTCCGCTCGCGAAGCTCGCCGAGCTGGCCGGCATGCCCGGCGCGAGCAGCGTGCTCGTCCGCTCGTTGCAGCCGAAGGGCGTGTTGAGCAAGGCGTCCCTGTCGCGTGACCAGATCGGACAGGCGCTGCTCGCGCTCGAGGTCAACGGCGCGGACCTCTCGCTGGACCACGGCTTCCCCGCGCGGATCATCTGCCCGGGGCTGCCCGGCGTGCACAACGTCAAGTGGGTCGGCGCGCTGGAGTTCCGCGCGTGAGGCGCTACGGAGCCTCGCCGATCCACCTGCTGGCGCACCTCGCGCTGCTGCCGCTGGCGGGCTGGGCGCTGCTGCAGATCCTCGACCTCAACACGGCGCGCACGATCCTGATCTGGTTCCTCGGCGCGGTGGTCCTGCACGACCTCGTCCTGCTGCCCGCCTACTCGGCGCTCGACCGGCTCGCGCAGACCGCGACCCGCGGCGCGGTCAACTACGTGCGCGTCCCTGCCGGCATCTGGCTGCTGCTCGGGCTCGTCTTCTACCCGGTGATCGCGGGCCGCGGGGACGCCGCGTTCCACCGCGTCAGCGGGTTGCACTTCGAGGGTTACCTCGGTCGCTGGCTGCTCTCCGGCGCGGTGCTGTTCAGCGTGTCCGGCGTGCTGTACCTGGTGCGAAGACCTGCGCGTCGTTGATGGCGACGATGCCGTTGCCTGCGCTGACGCGGTCCGGCTGTCGCACGGTCGGATACGAGCCGAGCGGCACGGGACGCGAGCCGTCCGCGTACTCGACGACGCGGTTGCGCGCCGTGAGCGTGACCCACAGCGACGCGCGGTCGCGGTCGTACGCGATCGCGAACGGCCCGCCGGGTAGGTTCACGCGCCGGATGAGCTCGAAGCGCGGGTGCAGGTGGTAGACGAGCAGCGACTCGCCGACGACGTCGGTCACGTACAGCACCGCGCGGCCGTCGGTGGCGATGTGCGCCGGCCCGGTGCCCGCGGGCGCGGTCGCGACCGGCTTCAGCGTGTGCGCGTCGAACAGCTGCACGACGCGCTCGCGCCCGCACAGCACCGCGAGCAGCCGGTCGCTGTCGTAGCGCGCGACGTCGACGGGCTCGCGACAGGTGTGCGCCGAGCGGGCGCCCGCGATCAGGAGGTCGCGCCGGCGATCGACGCGGTATGGCGCGGCCCCCTCGGTGATCTCGGCTTCGCTGACGCCGAACCGTTCCTGAGACGGCGCGAGTCTCACCGGCGCCTCGGTGGTCGGCGGCGAATGGACGGGACCGGCCGGTGGCGGTAGCTGCGCGGGCGACGTGGAGCCGCATCCCACGAGGGCCAGCGCGAGCGCGAGCTGGAGCGCTCGTCGCCGCCGCGACCCTGCTGGCCGCGTATCTGCTGCACCGCCATGGGACCGATCTGGGGCTGCGCTATCCGCCATTCGCCGGCAATTATGCGCCGCGCGTCTCGCTCTGGATGCTCGTCGCGATCCCATGCTTCGCCGGTGCGGTCGCGCTGACGCCGCGCGCGCTGGGCGCGCGCCCGCCCGTGTTCGCGTTCGCGCTCTTCGCCGGCACGCTCGTCCTGCGCCTCGTCCTCGCCGCCGCCCGCGGCGGCACCGAGCAGTGGGCGCACGTGTTCCGCCTGACGAGCTTCGAGGGACCGAACGAGTACCTGCCGGCGCTGAAGTCGTTCGCCTACGGGACCGGGTTCTTCCTCGACCGCTTCGCCCAGCTGGTGCCCTCGCTGCCGGTGCACGCCGCCGGCCACCCGCCCGGGCTGCTGCTCGTCATGCACGCCTTCGCGCTCGACACGCCCGCACGGCTTGCGGCGTTCTGCATCGTCGTGGGCGCGTGCAGCGCGCCGCTCACGTACGCGCTCGGCCGCCGCGTCCTGAGCGAGCACGACGCGCGCGTCGCCGGCGGGCTGATGGCGCTCGCGCCCGGCGCGCTGCTGCTGGGCGCGACCTCGGCGGACGCCGTCTACTGCACGCTCGGGCTGCTCGCCGCGATCCCGCTGGCGGGCCGGCGGCCGCTGCTCGGCGGCGCGATCCTCGGCGCGGCGATGCTGTTCGCGTGGTCGCTGCTCGCGATCGCCGCCTGGGCCGCGATCCTCGTGCTGGCGCGGGACGGCCTCAAGGCGGCGCTGCGCTTCGGAATCCTCGCCGCGGCGGGCATCCTCGCCGTGCAGGCCGGGTTCGCGCTGCTGACCGGCTTCGACCCGCTCGGCACGCTGCACGCCACCTCCCGCGTCTACGTGCTCGGGATCGCCGACCGGCGCCCGTACGCGTTCTGGGTCTTCGGCTCGCCGGTCGCGTTCCTGCTCGTGCTCGGGCTGCCGATCGCGTGGCTGGCGCTGAAGCGCTCCGCCCCCGAGGCGATCGCGATCGGCGCCGTCATCGCCGTCTCCGCGCTGGCCGGGTTCACGAAGGCCGAGACCGAGCGGATCTGGCTCTTCCTCGCGCCGTTCGTGTGCCTGGCGGCCGCGCCGCTGGTCCGCCGCCACCGCACGCTGGCGGCGGCGCTGGCGCTGCAGGCGCTGCTCTACGGCGCCCTGATGGACAGCGTCTGGTGACCGAGCAGAACGGCCTCGGCCTCGCGGTAGCGGCGGTTCATCGCCTCGGTCTCCATGAACGTCATGAACAGCCGCTCCGGCGCCACGACCCACTCGCGCACGACGCCCTCGCGCCCGGCGATGTTCGCCTCCGCGACCGCGCGGGAGAACGTCGCCGACACGAACGACGCGGTCTCGGGCGCGCGCGAGCCGCGGTAGACCGTCACGGGGCCGCCGAACAGCTCCTGCACGAACGCGAGCCGCGCGAGCAGATGCGCGGCGCGCCGGTCGCGCGACCAGTCGCCGCTGAACAGGGCCGGATCGCGCACGACCTTGCCCTGGAACGGGCACAGGCCGAGCTCGGCGAGCACGATCGCGTGGCCCTTCACGAGCTCGCCCGACCACGGGTTGCTGACGAACCGCGCCGCGAACGCCTGCTCGAGGTCGAGCACGCCGCGGGCCGCCATGAACGCCTCCAGCGCGCGCCACAGCGCGGGCTCGCCGGTGCGCTCGGCGAGGTACGAGCCCAACTCGGGCAGCGCGAGCTGCCACTCGCGCGCCGCCTCGCGCTCCTCGGCGAGCCGGCCGAGCGCCGCAGGACGCCCCTCGATCACGAGCGGGCGATCGAAGCGGGCGACCGCCGCTTCGAGCTCCGCGACGCCGGCGACCGCTCCGCCGAGCGCGAACTGGAAGCGCGCGGCGTCCTCGAGCGGGACCTCCCACACGGCGCCGGCGTCCTCGAACGCGTCCACGCGGACGGAGAACTGGCCCGTCGCGACGTCGACGGCGACGATCGTCACGGGCGTGCGGCGCGGATCCAGCAGGCGTCCGCGGTTGCCCGCGACGAGGTCGGCGAGCCGGCCCGGAGCGAACTCCGAGTCCGGAGCCGCGGCGGCGTCGTGCTCGTAGATCACCGCCGGACGGGCATCGCGCGGTGGCAGCGCACGCAGGCGAGCAGCCGCAGGTCGCCGAGCAGCGACCAGTCCTCGACGTAGGCGTCGTCCATGTCCGCCGCGGCGTCGGCGTCGACCGCCCAGCGCTGCGCCGGGCCGGTCAGCCCCGGCGCCATCAGCCGCCGCGGCCCGCTGTGGCGGGCGCCCGAGCCCATCGGCAGCGCCCGCGGACCGACGAAGCTCAGCTGGCCGGAGAGGACCGACACCAGCAGCGGCAGCTCGCGCGCGCCGACGCGCTCCAGCCACTGGCCGAGGCGGCCCGGCAGCCGCCGGAAGCGCCACAGCCGCAGCGCGCGGCCGTCGCGCCCGAGCCGCGCGCGGTGCTCGACCCAGCCCTCGTCGTCGCCGAGCAGCAGCACCGCGACGAGCAGGATCAGCGGCAGCAGCGCGACGAGCATCGCCAGCGCGATCACGAAGTCCAGGCCGCGCTTGAGGCCCAGCCGGACGCGGGCACGCGGACGTTGGAGCCGCTCCGCGGCCCTCGCGACGTCCGTGGGACGTATCTCTGCGCGCTCCATCGCCAACCTCGGGCCGCTCTGCCCCCTGGGCGTTTCCGACTGGGCGGGACGATCCCAGATGAGGGCCGGGCGCGAAAGGCCTGCGCCGCCAGATCCGACGTATGTCCTAGACGGCGAACGCGCCCAGTGCTCATCCGCCGAATGGGCGAAGGACCTCTTCGCCCTCGAACGGCCGCAGCTCCTCGGCGTAGGAGAGCGCGTGGCGGCGCAGCTCGCCGCCTGGGAGGACCTCGTAGGCGCCCATCCGCCACAGCGGCGGCGAGTACGCGTGGATCGTCACCGCCGGCGCCTCGCCGGCATGGCGGACGCGGTGGATGTCGGCGGCTCTGAACGAGAACGCCTTGCCGGCCGCGAACGTGCGCGTGGTCGGCTCCCCGCCCAGCACCAGCCGGTCCTCGGCCACGGTCCCGCCGACGACGGCGACGGCGCCGGAGGACAGATCGTGGTCGTGGAAGCCGGTGTCGTGGTCGTCCATCCAGCAGATCAGCCACACGGCGACGTCGTCGTCGCGCCGCAGCTCGACGTAGACGCGCTGGTCCGGGTCGTGGTGCACGTGCTGCGACCAGCGCTCCGGCTCGGCCGCGAGACCGCGCACGACCTCGACCAGCTCGTCGCCGCTCAGCTCGCCCATGCCGGCTCCGGGATCAGGCGCTGCGGGTTGGCGACCGCGATCGCGTGCTCGGCCGCCGGGCCGAGGGCGGCGAGGTCCTGCGGCGCCGCGACCGGGCGGTCGGAGCCGTACAGGAGCCGGTCCACGCCGACGGCACGCAGCATCGCGTCGACCGCGCGCGGGCCGTAGGACGACGTGTCGAACGCGGTCCGCGCGTCGTGCACGGCGTCGCTCGGCCCGCCGCGGGCCTGGAGGCGCTCGGCGTGCAGCGGGGCGAGCCCGGCGAGCATGGCGAAGACGACGCGCAGCCGCGGGTGCTCGGCCCTCCCCCACGCCGCCCACGCGTACCAGGCGGCCGCCATCTCGGCGACGTAGCCGTTCAGCGCGGGCCACCAGGCGGGCGCGGCGGGCGCCGAGGCGGGGCCGGGATGCACGAACAGCGGCGCGTCGCGGGAGGCGAGGCGCTCGAGGGCCGGGCCGAGCGCGTGCAGGCCGGCCTGGGTCGCGAGCGCGGCCGCGGGCAGGCAGATGCCGACCGCGCCGGCGTCGAGCAGCGCGTCGACGCGCTCCGGTGAGGGGTCGGCGAGCACGAGGCCCGCCCACAGCTCGAACGGCGGGCCGAGCGCGAGGACGCCGGCGTGGAACGCGTCGAGCAGCGCCTCGGCCTCCGGCAGCGCCTCCAGGCCCAGCGGGCTCGACGGCGCGATCAGGACGCGCTGGAGTCCTTCCGCCGCGGCCAGCGCGGCGCGCTGGGCGGGGTCGTGGTCGCGCGGGTCGACGCGCGAGGGCGGCTCGCCCGTCAGCTCCAGCCGGCCGTCGCGCAGGCGCGGGAGCGCCGTGCGGCGCGCCAAGGAGGAGAGCAGCGCTTCAGGCCAGAAGTGCTGGTGGATGTCGGCGCGCCGCACGGTGTCGCCGACTATATCCACTAATCCGATCGGGATTCAAGATTTTGTGTCCGCTCGACCATCACGGACGTCGCTTTGACGGCCGCGGTGGCGGCCACGCCGGGCGCCAGCCCGAGCTCCTCGACCGAGTCGCGCGTGACCGCCGCGGTGACGCGGAACGGCCCGGCGGAGATCTCCACCAGCGCCATCACGCCGTCGACCTCGACGGACGTGACGACACCCGGGAAGCGGTTGCGGGCGGACAGCGTCGCGCCGGTCTCATGCCGGCGCGGATGCTTCGACAGGCGCTCGATCTCGTCGGGCGGCACGAGCCGCCGGTTGCGCGCGTCGCGCACGGTCCGCAGCTTGCCGCTGCGGTCCCAGCGCCGCAGCGTGTCGGCGCTGACGCCGAGCGCTCGGGCCGCCTCGCCGAGCGTCAGGTCGCCCACGGGAGCGTCCCCTCGACGCGGCGCGGACCGCCGGGCGTCAGCTCGACCTTCCAGATCGGCGCCTCGGCCTTGACGCGGTCGATCAGCGCCCGCGCGCCGGCGAACGCCTCGCCGCGATGCGGCGCCGACGCGGCGACGAGCACCGACGGCTCGCTCAGCGGGACGCGCCCGGTGCGGTGCACGAGCGCGACGGCGCACAGCCCGTGCCGCGAGGCCTCCTGCTCGCCGATCGCGTGCAGTCGCTCCTGCGCCATCTCGACGTAGGCCTCGTAGTCGAGCGCCTCGACCTCGCGCGTCACGCCCTCGAAGACGACGACGGCGCCGGCGCGCGGATCGCGCACGGCGGCGGAGACGGCGGAGAGATCGAGCGGGGCGTCCGAGACCGCGACGAGCCGCACGGCGCCCGCGTCCGGCGCGCCGCCGCTCACGGGCGGCACGAGCGCGACCTCGTCGCCCTCCCCGACGAGCGCGTCCTCGGCGGCGTACTCGCGGTTGAGCGCGACGATGCACGACCGCGGCGCCAGAGCGCCGACGGGCGTCGAGCCCATCGCCTCCAGCAGGTCCGCCACGGACGCGCCCTCGGGCAGCTCGACCTCGACGCGATCGGCACCCGCCCGCTCGCGCAGGCCGGCGAACAGGCGGACGGAGATCCTCACCGAGGGGAGGGTAGCCCTCGGCGCAGTTGCGCCTCGAGCTCGCGGGCCGGGACCGGCCGGCCCAGGTGATACCCCTGCACGTAGTCGCACTCGAGCGCCTTGAGGCGGTCGAGCTGGCCCTGCGTCTCGACGCCCTCGGGCACGGTGCGCATGCCGAGCGCGCGCGCCATCCCGACGATCGCGGCGACGATGGCGGCGTCGCCGAGGCCGTCCTCGCCGAGGTCGGCGATGAACGAGCGGTCGATCTTGATCGTCTCGATCGGGAACTTGCGCAGGTAGCCGAGCGAGGAGTAGCCGGTGCCGAAGTCGTCGAGCACGAGATGCACGCCGAGCCCGCTCAGCGCGCGCAGCGTCTCGGTCGTCCAGTGCGAGTCCTCCAGCAGCAGGCCCTCGGTCAGCTCCAGCCACAGCGCGTCGGCCTCGAGGCCGGTCTCGGCGAGCGTCCGCGCCACGGTGTCCACCAGGCCGCCGGCGGTGACCTGGCGGGCGGAGACGTTGACGCTGAGCCGCAGGTCCGGCACCTCGGCGCGCCAGCGCGCGACCTGGGCGCATGCCTCACGCAGGATCCGCTGCCCGAGCGCGCCGATCAGACCCGCGTCCTCGGCGATCGGGACGAACTCGGAGGGCGGGACGAAGCCGTGCTCGGGATGCGTCCAGCGGGCGAGCGCCTCGACCGCGGCGAGGTGGCCGCCGATCTCGTGGATCGGCTGATAGGCGACCCACAGCTCGTCGGACTCCAGCGCGCGGCGCAGGTCGTGCTCCATCCGCAGCCGCGCGGCGACGCGGGCGCGCTGGCTCGCGTCGTGCAGCTCGTGGCGGGCGCGGCCGCGCTCCTTGGCCAGGTACATCGCGGCCTCGGCGTTGGCGATCACGTCGTCGGCGCCCTGGCCGGCGGTCGCGAGCGCGATGCCGACGCTGGCGGTCACGAAGCGCTCCTCGCCGGCGAGCACGAACGGCTGAGTGAACGCGTCGATCACGCGCTCGGCGATGCGCGCGGCGTGCGCCTCGTCGGCGATGCCCTCGCACAGCACGCTGAAGCCGTCGCCGGAGAAGCGCGCGACGGTGTCACCCGGGCGCAGCACGGCCTGGAGGCGCGGGCCGACGGCCTGCAGCAGCTCGTCGCCGACGTGCAGGCCGAGCGACTCGTTGAGGACCTTGAGGCGGTCGATGTCGACGCACAGCAGCCCGACGCGCCAGCTGCCGCGGCGCAGGCGCGCCAGCGCGCCGGCGGCGCGATCGCGCAGCAGCGTGCGGTTCGGCAGGCCGGTGAGCGCGTCGTGCAGCGCGTCGTGGCGGATCTGCTCGCGCGTCTGGCGCTGCTCGACGGCGCCGGTGACGACATGCGCGACGGAGTGCAGGAAGTCGATGTCGTGCGGGGAGAACGTGCGCCGCAGGCGGGCGTAGGCGCCGAGCAGCCCGCGCGGGGACTCCGGGTCGCCGACGACGACCGAGACGCCGCAGACGACGCCCTGCTCGCTCAGCACGCCCGCGGGCGGCTCGTCGTAGACGACCGCGCCGGCCTGGACGGCGCCGAGGCAGCCGGGGTCGAGCGTGCTGCCGACGAACTCGTCGCCGCAGCCGTTGGCGGCGCCGACGCGCAGCTCGTCGCCCGACGACTGCGCGATGAAGGCGACCTCGACGCCGAGCGCGTCGGCGGCGCAGCGGCAGGCCTCGTCCATCAGCTCGCGGATGCCGACGCGGCGCAGGGCGAGCTCGCCGAGCCGCGCCACCGCCGACTGCTGCGCGAGCCGGCGCACGAGCTCGGCCGACGTCGTGGTCCGCTCGGTCTCGTCCCAGGCGACGGCGATGCCGCCCGAGTAGCCGCCCTGGCCGTCCGCGACGGGGACGGCGACGACCTCGAAGATCGCGCCGGTGGAGCCGCGCAGCGTGAAGCAGCGGCGCTCGCCTTCGAGCACGTCGCGGAAATGGCGCTCGACGACGACGGCGACGCCCGGCGCGAGGAAGTCCGGCAGCGGGCGGTCTCCCAGCAGCTCCGCCTTGGACGCGAGGTTCTGCAGGCGCGCGCCTTCGGCGAGCTGGAGGCGCAGCGAGCGGTCGAACTGGACGACGACGCAGTTCGGGATCGAGCGCAGCAGCGCGAGCAGGACCTCGGCCGGTTGGGCCGGAGCGGACCCGTCACCCTCGACCTTGAGCCCCGCTACAGCCGTCACCCACTCCCCTTCGGCATGTCGGACCCGAAAGTTGAGCCGGATAGCATGGAGTGGATGGACGGCACGCTCACGCACCTGGATGCAGCCGGAAACGCGCGCATGGTCGACGTGAGCGAGAAAGCCGAGACCGCGCGCTGGGCGCGCGCCCGCGCCGTGGTCCGGATGTCTCCCGCGGCGGCCGCGCGCGTCGCCGCCGGCGACGCGCCGAAGGGCGACGTGGCGACGGTGGCCCGGCTGGCCGCGATCCAGGCCGCCAAGCGCACGGACGAGCTGATCCCGCTCGCGCACTCGCTGCCGCTGACGCACCTGGAGCCGACCGTCACTGTGGATCCCGCGGCCGGGACCGTGACGCTCGTCGCCGAGGCGCGCACCAGCGCCCGCACCGGCGTCGAGATGGAGGCGATGGTCGCCTGCAGCGTGGGCGCGCTGGCCGTCTACGACATGGTCAAGGGGATCGAGCCGGGCGTCGTGATCGAGCGCGTCGAGCTGCTCGACAAGACCGGCGGGAAGTCGGACTTCCACCGCCCATGAGGTCCCCTCTCGTCGACGGGCACGGGCGCGCGATCGGCGACGTCCGCATCTCGGTCACCGACCGCTGCAACTTCCGCTGCCAGTACTGCATGCCGGCCGAGGGGCTGCCGTGGCTGGACCGCGCCGACATCCTCACCTACGAGGAGATCGCCCGCGTGGTCGGGCTGCTCAGCTCGATGGGCGTCCACGACGTCCGCCTGACCGGCGGCGAGCCGCTCGCGAGGCGCGAGCTGTGGCGGCTCGTGGAGCTGCTGTCGGGCGACGCGAACGTCCACGACCTGTCGCTCACCACCAACGGGTACATGCTCGAGCGTCAGGTCGAGCAGCTCGTCCGCGCCGGCCTGCGGCGCGTGAACGTGTCGCTGGACGCGCTGGCGCCTGACCGCTTCTTCCAGCTGACCCGGCGCGACGCGCTGCGCCAGGTGCTCGAAGGCCTGGCCGCGGCGGAGCGCCACCCCGAGCTGCGCCCGATCAAGGTCAACGTGGTCGCGCTGCGCGACTTCACCGAGGACGAGGTCGTGCGCTTCGCCGAGTTCGCGCGCAAGCACCCGTACGAGGTCCGCTTCATCGAGTTCATGCCGCTCGACGCCGACCGCACATGGTCGCGCGACCGCGTACTGCCCAACAGCGAGGTCCGCGAGCTCATCCACGCCGCCTACCCGCTGGAGCCGATCGGGCGCGAGCGCCACGGCACCTCGCGGCGCTGGCGCTTCGCCGACGGGCAGGGCGAGATCGGCTTCATCTCCCCCGTGTCGGAGCCGTTCTGCGGCGACTGCAACCGGATCCGCGTGACGGCCGAGGGCAAGCTGCGCACGTGCCTGTTCTCGATGACCGAGACCGACCTGCGCACGCCGCTGCGCGCGGGCGCGTCCGACGCGGAGCTGGAGACGATCGTGCGTGACGCGGTGTGGGAGAAGGAGCTCAAGCACCACGTCAACGACCCGGGCTTCGTGCAGCCGGCGCGGACGATGTCGCAGATCGGCGGATGAAGGACCTCGACGAGGCGCTCGCGGCCGTCCTCGACGGCCTGGAGCCGCTGGAGTCCGAGCCCGTCGCGCTCGCGGAGGCCGCCGGGCGCGTGCTCGCCGCCGATGCGCGCGCCGTCATCGACCTGCCGCCGTTCGACCGCTCCGCCATGGACGGCTTCGCGCTGCGCGCGGCCGAGTCGGGCGGGTCGCTGCGCCTCGCGGGCGACATCGCGGCCGGCGACGCGGGCGACGAGGCGCTCGAGCCCGGGACGGCCGTGCGGATCTCCACCGGCGCCGCGCTCCCCCCGGGCGCCGACGCGATCCTGCGCGTCGAGGACGCGAGCGAGGCGGACGGCTACGTTACCGCGTCGGCTCCTGTGCCGCACGGCCTGCACGTGCGCGTGCGCGGCGAGGACCTGCACGCGGGCGACGTGCTCGCGCGCGCGGGCGACCGGCTGACGCTGCAGCGGCTGTCGGCGCTGTCCTCGGCCGGCGTGGGCGTCGTCGACGTGCACCGGATGCCGCGGCTGGACCTGATCGTGACCGGCAGCGAGCTGCTGGCGCCGGGCGCGCCGCCCGAGCCGGGCAAGATCTACGAGTCCAACGGGCTCGCGGTCGGGTACATGACAACGCGCGCGGGCGCGCTGCTCGTCCACCACCCGCCGATCGGCGACGACGCGCGGACGACGCGCGACGCGATCGAGGAAGGTCTGCGGGGTGACATCCTCGTCGTCTCCGGCGGCGTCTCCGTCGGACCGCACGATCACGTCAAGCCGGCGTTCGAGGCGGCCGGCGTGGACGAGGTGTTCTGGCGCGTGCGGATCAAGCCCGGCAAGCCGCTGTGGTTCGGCCGGCGCGGGCGCACGCTCGTGTTCGGGCTGCCGGGCAACCCGCTCTCCTCGATCGTCGGGACCGCGCTGTTCATCGTGCCGGCGCTCAAGCGGCTGGCCGGCGAGCGCGACGCCGGGCCGTGGCTCCAGCGCGGCCGGCTGGGCGAGCCCGCCGGGCCGTCGGACGGACGCACGACGTTCCTGACGTCGAAGTTCGTCGCGGGCGCCGACGGTGTGCTGGTGGCGTACCCGACCGAGCGTCAGGGCTCGCACATGACCGGCGCGCTCGGCGAGAGCGACGGCTTCGCGGTCGCGCCGCACGGCTCGGGCCCGCTCGAGGCGGGCGCCGACGTCGATCTCCTACGGCTCGGTTAGCTCGCTCATCAGCGAGCCGACGCTCCACTCCGTGAAGTGGGCGTGCGTCCAGCGCCGCTCCTGCACGAGGTGCGCGTAGGCCGACGGCTGCAGCCGCGCCCACACCCAGTCGGTCGCCGTCTCCGGCGTCCAGCCGGGCGCCAGCTCCAGCTCGCGCACCTCGGCGCCGAACTGCGCGTGCAGCTCGCGCATCCGCTGGCGCCAGGCGGCGGCGCCCTCGTCGCCGGTGATCGAGGCGGCCTCGAGCGCGCGGGCGACCGGCAGCAGGTCCGGCAGCAGCGTGCACCACGCGCGCATCAGCGGCTCCAGCCCGGAGGCGTGCGCGAGCCCGCTCTCGGCCTCCAGGTGCTGCGCCAGCGCGGTCAGCAGGCCGGCGCGGTTGCCGTAGTGGAAGTAGACGAGCTGGCGTGAGACGCCGGCGTCGTTCGCGATCGCGCGGACCGAGATCGCGGCGGCGCCGTGGTCGCGGACGCGCGCCATCGCGGCGTCGAGGATGTGGGAGCGGGTCTCCGCGGAGATCTCGGTGGCGGTCATCGCCTGCGCATCTTGTCATGTGTCAAGGACGGAAGATGATCTGCGAACTGGACAAAGCGGCCCTACGTAGTAGAGGGTCCGCAGATCCCGTCGCAACAGGAGAAGCCCACCGTGTCGCGCCTCGCCCGCCTCGCCGATACCGCGTATCGCCAGCGCAGGACCATGCTGTTCGGCTGGATCGGCGCGCTGGTCGTGGCGATTGGGCTCGCCGCGGCGCTCGGCGGCGTCTTCCAGGTCGACTATTCGACGCCGGGATCGGAGTCCAAGGCCGCCGCGCAGGCGCTGAAGACCCAGTTCCCGCATCGCTCGCCGGAGACGGTCGACGTCGTCTGGCAGACGCAGGGCGCCGACACGGCACGGGTCGACGCGTTCCTCAAGCAGGCCGCGACGCTGCCGGGCATCGGCGACGCGCCGTCCGCCGCCGACGCGCTCGTCTCGCCTGACAAGGCGATCGCGGTGGCACGTCTGCCGCTGACCGAGCGCGCGCCGAACGTGCCCAAGGCGACCGGCAAGGAGCTGATCTCGATGAAGGACGACCTGCGCGCGCAGGGCGTGAAGATGCAGCTCGGCGGCGAGGTGATCCAGACCGCCCAGCAGGGCCCGATCTCCTCCGAGGCGCTCGGCATCACCGTCGCCGGGATCGTCCTGCTCGTGGCGCTCGGCACCGTCGTGGCGGCCGGGCTGCCGCTGCTGCTGGCGCTGTTCGGACTCGGGATCGCGACGTCGCTGATCGGCCTGCTGGCCGCCGTGATGCACTTGCCCGACTGGTCCGTGACGCTTGCCGCGATGCTCGGCATCGGCGTCGGCATCGACTACGCGCTGCTGATCCTCACGCGCCACCGGGCCGCGCTTGCGCGCGGCGCGGAGGTGCACGACGCCGTCGTGGAGTCGGTCTCGACCGCCGGGCGCAGCGTGCTGGTGGCCGGCACGACCGTCGTGATCTCGCTGCTCGGCCTGTTCGCGATGGGCCTGTCGTACCTGTACGGCGTCGCGCTCGCCGCGATCATCGCGGTGCTGGTCGTGATGGCGGCGGCGCTGACGCTGATGCCGGCGCTGCTCGGGCTCGCCGGCCGCAAGATCGAGCACCTGAAGGTCCCGTTCGTGCACCACACCGAGGCCGACAGCCCCTGGGCCGCGCGCTGGAGCGCCTCCGTGCAGCGGCGGCCGTGGCTCGCCGGCGGGGTCGGCGTCCTGATCCTGCTCCTGCTCGCGGCGCCCGCGACCGGCCTGTGGCTCGGCTTCCCCGACGCCGGCAACGACCGCACGTCGACGACTACGCGCAAGGCCTACGACCTCGTCACCGCGCACTTCGGCGCCGGCGTCAACGGCCCGCTGATCGTGATCGCGCCGGCCGCCCGCGCCACCGACGTCGCCGCCAAGCTCAAGGCCGACTCCGGCATCGCCGCGGTCGCCGCGCCCGAGACGTCGGGTGGCACGGCCGTGATCGTCGCGACGCCGAAGACGTCGCCGCAGGCGCAGACCACGCGCGACGATCTCGACCGCCTGCGCGACGGCCGCCTCGGCGACGGCGTGCTGATCGGCGGCCGCACCGCCGAGGCGGTCGACCAGGCGGAGACGACCAAGACGCGCCTGCCGCTGTTCATCGGCGTCGTCGTGGGGCTGTCGCTGCTGTTGCTGCTCGTCGCCTTCCGGTCGGTGGTCGTCGCGATCAAGGCGGCGATCATGAACCTGCTGAGCGTCGGCGCCGCCTACGGCGTGGTGTCGGTGCTCGCCGACGGCGGGACGCTGGGCAAGCTCGTCGGGATCGACACCGCGACGCCCGTGCCGCCGTTCATCCCGGTGATCATGTTCGCGGTGCTGTTCGGGCTCTCGATGGACTACGAGGTGTTCCTGCTCTCGCGCGTCCGCGAGGAGTACGAGGCGTGCGGCGACACGAGCGCGGCCGTCACCGCCGGCCTGACGCGCACCGCGAAGGTGATCACGGCCGCGGCGGCGATCATGATCGTCGTCTTCGGCGCGCTGGCACTGAGCCCCGAGGTGTTCCTGAAGCTGATCGGCTGCGGCCTGGCGACCGCCGTGTTCGTCGACGCCACGATCGTCCGGCTCGTGCTCGTGCCGGCCGTGATGCAGCTGCTCGGCGACCGCAACTGGTGGATGCCGAGCTGGATGGAGCGCGTCCTGCCGCGGGCGCAGCTGGAGCCGCCCGTGGCCGCGTGAGCCGCGCCCTCAACCGTGCGCTGCTCGAGCGCCAGGGGCTGCTGCGCCGCTGGACGACGACGCCCGCGGACGCGCTGGAGCGCCTCGTCGGGATGCAGGCCCAGGTGCCGCAGGCGCCGTACGTCGGCCTGTGGTCGCGCGTCGAGGGCTTCGATCCGCATGCGTTGAGCGCGCTGATCGAGCGCCGCGAAGCGGTGCGCGGGACGCTGATGCGCTGCACGCTGCATCTCGTGACGGCGCGCGACTTCGCGAGCATGCGGCCCGCCCTGCAGGCGGTGTGCGAGCGCGGGCTGTTCTCCGGCAGCCCGTTCGGCAGGCAGCTGGACGGGATCGAGGTGGACGCGCTGCGCGCCGCCGGGCGCGAGCTGCTGGCCGCGGGTCCGCTGACCGGCGCTGAGCTGGGCCGGCGGCTGAAGGCGCGCTTTCCCGACTACGACCAGGACTCGCTCTCCAACGGCGTGCGCTACCTCGAACCGCTGATCCACGTTCCGCCGCGCGGACTGTGGAAGCGCAGCGGGCAGGCGCGGCTGCAGCCGTTCGCCGTCGAGGAGGGCTCGCCCGACGAGCTGGTGCTGCGGTACCTGCGCGCGTTCGGGCCGGCGAGCACGGCCGACATCCGCACATGGTCCGGGCTCGCCGGCGTCGCGGAGATCGTGGAGCGACTGCGGCCGCGGCTGCGGGTCGTGGAGGGCCTCTTCGACGTCCGCGACGGCCCGCTGCCCGCGGACGGGCCCGTGCCGCCGCGCTTCCTGCCCGAGTTCGACAACGTGCTCGTCGCCTACGACGACCGCTCGCGGATCATCCCGCCCGAGCACCGCGACGTGGTCGTGAAGTCGCTCGGCCGGCCCACGCTGCTCGTG
Source organism: uncultured Solirubrobacteraceae bacterium (assembly GCA_963736505.1). Taxonomy (GTDB): domain Bacteria; phylum Actinomycetota; class Thermoleophilia; order Solirubrobacterales; family Solirubrobacteraceae; genus Solirubrobacter. Next base: position 1,863,076 of record CAVTOZ010000003.1, on the reverse strand, counting down.
GACGGCTTTGTGCGCGGGTTCTGGCGCTTCGCGAAGACCGGCCTCGAGATCGAGCTGCTGAAACCGCTCTCCAAGCGCGACGCCGCCGCGGTCACGCGCGAGGGCGGGCGGCTGCTCGCGTTTCAGGGCGCGAGCGCGCGCAGCGTCAGCATCTCGTAGGCGATGTTGGCGGCCGTCAGCGCCGTCACCTGCGCCTGCGTGTCGTACGGCGGCGCGACCTCGACGAGGTCGAACCCCGTGAACGCCTGGCCGCGCAGCGCGCGCAGGAACGCGATCGCCTCGTGCGGGAGCAGGCCGCAGACCTCTGGCGTGCCGGTGGCGGGCGCGAACGCGGGATCGAGCACGTCGATGTCGAAGCTCAGGAACGCGGGTGCGTCCCCCACGAGCCGGCGCACACGCTCGGCGTACGCCTGCGGCGTCCACGTGCGCAGCTCGTCGCACGGGACGATCTCGAAGCCCCACGAGCGCGGCTCGTCGAGGTCCGACGCCGCGTACAGGCTCCCGCGCATCCCGGCCAGCAGGCTGCGGCGCGGGTCGATCAGGCCCTCTTCGAGCGCGCGCTTGAACGGCGTGCCGTGGAAGTAGCGCTCGCCGTAGTACTGCTCCCACGTGTCGGCGTGCGCGTCGAGCAGGACGACGGCGAGCGGGCCGTGCACGGCGGCGTGCGCGCGCAGCTCGCCGAGCACGATCGAGTGGTCGCCGCCGAGCGTGAGCGTCGTGATGCCGGCGCGCACGAGCGGCTCGAGCTGCTCCGCGATCTGCGCCGCGGTCTTCTCCGCGTTGCCGGGCGTGACGTGCAGGTCGCCGCGGTCGACGAGCGACAGGCTGCCGAACACGTCGACCGCCTGGGCGGGGTTCCACGGGCGCAGCAGCAGCGACGCGTCGCGGATCCCGGCCGGGCCGAAGCGCGCACCGGGGCGCATCGAGGTCGCGGTGTCGAACGGGACGCCGACCACCGCGACGTCGATCTCCTCGGTCGAGTCGGGCACGTGCGGGGCGCGCGCGAACGTGCGGATCCCCGTGTAGCGCGGCGCGTCGCTCGCCTCCGGGGGGTGGTGGCGGGGAGTCATGAGGCTTCCTTCCGGGGGTCGGGGAGCGCCGGGGCGAGGATCCACAGGACCCGGGCGCCGGCCTCGGAGCGGAACGTGTGCGGGACCGCCGCGCCGAACGTGAGCGCGTCGCCGGCCTCCAGCGCGAAGCGCTCGCCGTCGACGTCGAGCTCGAGCTCGCCCTCCAGCACGAAGCACACCTCGCACTCGCTCGCGAGCGTGTAGAGCGCGTCGCCGCCGGAGCCGCCCGGCGGGACGACGGTCTCCATCACCGTCACGTGGCGCTCGAGCTCGGGCGTGATCAGCGTGTCGCGCACGGAGTCGGCCTTCGGCAGGCCGTCGAGGCTCGGGCGCTCCGCGGCGCGCACGAGCGTGGTGCGCGGCGTCGTGAAGAGGTCGGCCATCGACAGCCCGACGGCGTCGCAGATGCTGACGAGGCTGGCGACCGACGGGCTCGCCTCGTCGCGCTCCACGCGCGAGAGGAACCCCTTCGTGACGCCGGAGCGCGCCGACACGTCGGCGAGCGACATCCGCGCGCCCTCGCGCGCGTGCCGCAGGCGCGCCCCGATGCGGACGCTCAAGCCGCGACCTCGACCGGCGCGGCTGCCGCGGCCCGCTCCTCCGCCTTGACGTCGAGCGAGCGCGAGAGCCACAGGTAGAGCGCGCCGGACACGATCAGGCCAATGATCCAGGAGATGTCGACGGAGTCGATCTGCTTCGCCAGCGGGCCGGTGTAGCTCCAGCCGCCGAGGTCGGGCAGGACCATGAACGGGACCTCGCACGCGAAGCCGACGAAGTACGCCGTCAGCCCGCGCCACGCCCACGCGCCGTAGATCCCGTTGGGGGTGAACAGGTCGCGGATCTTGTAGTGGCCGCGGCGGACGAAGAAGTAGTCGACCAGGTTCGTGGCCGTCCACGGCACGAGCAGGTACAGCATCAGCGTCAGCGACGTGAAGACGGTGCTGACCGCGCTGGAGGAGATGCTCTTGCCGATCACGTACCAGACCACGGTCAGGCCGATGATCGTGATCACGCGGGCGCGGCGGGTCGGCGTGATCGACTTGATCGAGTCGACGCCGGTGAGGACGGTCAGCGCGCCGCCGTAGGCGTTCATGCCCATCGTGGCGGCCAGCGCGGCGGCCGAGAAGAACGCCGCGAGGTCGCCGAGCCCGCCGATCACGTTGTTTCCGGCTGTCTGCAGGCCGACGAGCCCGTCGGTCGCGCCGAGCCGGACGGCGAGCCAGGCGCCGAGCGCGATCAGCCAGATCGCGCTGCCGGACGCGCCCAGGAAGACGCTCGCGATGATGCTGCGGTTCGTCGTGTCGCGCGGGAGGTAGCGCGAGTAGTCGCTGACGTACGGCGCGTAGGTGATGTTGTACGCGGCGGCGGCGGAGAACTGGGCCATGAAGGCGGCGAGCGTGAAGCCGCCGGCGTCCTTGGGCGCGTGGCCGCCGGCGGCGCCGAAGATCACGCCGAGCGTGACGAGGCTCATCAGCGGCAGGCTCACGAGCAGCAGGATCCGGAAGACGCGGTGGACCCAGTCGTGGCCGTAGATCGCCAGCAGCGCCGCGCCGACCGCGCACACGAGCGCGACGAGGTCCTTGCTCCAGCCGAACGCGCCGTCGAGGCCCTCGGCGAGCAGCACCTGGTCGGCGACGTTGAACGCCAGATACGTGAACAGCGTCGCGAACAGCGGGACGACCACGCCGCGGTAGCCGAACTGCGCGCGCGACTGGATCATCTGCGGCAGGCCGAGCGTCGGGCCCTGTGCCGCGTGGAAGGCCATGAAGACGGTGCCGGTGAGGATCCCGAGCACGCCGCCGACGATCGACCACGCGAGCGACAGGCCGAGCGCCGGCCCGACGAACCCGATCGGGATCGAGAAGTACTGGAAGTTGCCCAGGAACCACAGCGGCGCCTGGTGCCAGATCCGCCCATGACGCTCGGTCTCGGGGACCCAGTCGATGGAGCGCACCTCGATGCCACGGGGTTGCGTCGTCGCCATGCCGCCTCTCCTCACTCGCGTGCGGTGAGTATTAGTAGACGGTCGTTGCCTGGGCGTCAACTCTGAAGCGCGACGTCCTCCACGATCCGGCGCTGGACGGGCGTCAGGGCCGGCAGCGGGTCGCCGTCGCGCAGCCGGCGCGCGGCCTGCTGGAGCGTCAGCCCGGTCCCGGTGAGGATCTGGCCGACCAGCGGCGGGACGTCGGCGCCGCAGACGCCGGTGTCGCAGCCGTCCGTCACTTCTCGCCGCCGCCGAAGATCCGCTTGATCCGCTCCCACAGGACCGACCAGAACAGCGAGCCGGCCTTCAGCGGCTGGTGGTCCGGCGGCGGCGCGATCGTGCGCGACGGGCCGCCGGCCGCGGCCGTGGCGGGCGGCGGGCCGCCCGAGAGGACGCCGGGATCCGGCGCGATCGCGGCCTCCGGCGCGGCGGCGGCGACCGCCTCCGGCGGGGCGTCGCCGGCCGTCACCTCGGCACCGGTCGGCGCAGACGGCGCCTCCTCCCCCAGCCGCGTCGCCAGGCACGTGGAGAAGTCGCGCAGAAGGCGGTTGGAGATGTCCTCGATCATGCCGCCGCGGCCGAAGCGGGCCAGCCGGCCGGTGATCGAGAAGTCGGTCACGGCGTCCACGCGCGTGCCGCCGTCGATCGACACGAGCGTGTTGACGATCGTCGCGTTGGCGCCGCCCTGGCCGCGCTTGTCGGTGCCCTTGGCGATCATCGTCGCCGAGTGCGTCGCCTCGTCCACGCTCTGGATCTTGATCGTGCCCTTGTACGCGGCGGTCGTCGGGCCGAGCTTGACCTTGAACTCGCCGTGGTAGGTGCCGTCCTCGTCATGGCCGGTGATGGCCGCGCCCGGAAGGCACGGCGCGACCCGCTCGAGGTCGTTGAGCGCGACCCAGACCACCTCGATCGGCGCGTGGACCTCGAAGGACTGCTCGAGCTTCATAGTTGCGCCAGCTCCTCTTGCGTATCGATGTCGGCCGCGCTGCACAGATGCCCGGCCTCCCACTGCCGTACCCGGAAACGCCCAAGCAGATCGCGCGCCCCGGTGTCGCCTGACAGCTCCACGACAGCGTCCATCACCGGGCGCGAGAGCACGACCGGGTGGCCCGGCGCGCCGCCGTAGGTCGCGCGCACGGCGTCATAGCCCGGCAGCTGGTCGAGCGCGCCGGCGATCACCTGCGGCGTGATGAACGGCTGGTCGCCCAGCGTCACCACGGCCGCGTCGGCGCCGCCTGCCGCCTCGACGCCGCGCTTGAGCGACGCGGACTGCCCGTCGTCCCAGTCAGCGGCGACCACGACGGTCGCGTCGCCGAACTCGAGCGCCTCGGCGATCTCCTCGGCGGCGTGGCCGAGCACGACGATCACCGGGTCCAGCGCCGGCACCGCGAGCATCGTCTCGACCGCGTAGGACAGCAGCGGGCGCCCGCGCAGCGGCGCAAGCTGCTTGATGGCGCCGAACCGCCGGCTCGCGCCGGCGGCGAGCACGATCCCGGCCGGTGCGACGGCCTCCCCGCTCATGTCAGCCGACCGCGTGGATGCGGCCCTTGGCGTCCGCGAGCCGGCCGCCCGTGCGCCCGTTGCGCAGCGCGACGATCTCGCCCATGATCGACAGTGCCGTCTCCTCCGCCGTCAGCGCCCCGAGGTCGAGCCCGATCGGCGCCGCGATGCGGGCCATCTCCTCCTCGGTGATGCCCTTGGCGAGCAGCCGCTCGCGCCGCTTCTCCTGCGCGCGCCGCGAGCCCATCGCGCCGATGTAGGCCGCGCTGGAGCGCAGCGCGAGCACGAGCGCGGCGTCGTCGAGCTTCGGGTCGTGCGTGAGGATCGCGATCGCGGTCGCGCGGTCGATGCCGCCGATCCGCGCGAACGCCTCCTCCGGCCACGCCGCGACGACCTCCTCGGCGTCAGGGAAGCGCGCGGGCTGGGCGAAGCGCGCCCGCGGGTCGACCACGAACGGCCGCCAGCCGGCGGCCTTCGCCAGCCGGCACAGCGCGGCCGCGAAGTCGACGGCGCCGAACACGACCAGCCGCGGCGGCGGGAACGTGACGTCGACGAACAGCATCGTCTCGCCCTCGACCACGCGCTCGGAGCGCTCGGACCACATCAGGACGTCGGCGTTCTGCGCGCCGACGTCGTCGAGCGCGCCGGAGCCGAGCGTCCCGCGGCGCGTGCCGTCGGGCAGCACGAGCATCTTCGCGCCCGGCGACGCGCCCTCCAGCACCGTGACGAGCGCGCCGCGCCCGCCCGAGCGGGCGAGGTCGGTGAACGCGGCCTGCTCACTCATGGTTCGTAGCGCTCGACCCAGACGTCGATCTCGCCGCCGCAGGGCAGCCCGACGTCCCAGGCCTCCTCGTCGGCGATGCCGAAGTGCAGCAGCTGCGGGACGCCGGTGTCGAGCACCTGCTCGGCGATCTCGACGACCGCGCCCTCGACGCAGCCGCCGGACACCGCGCCGGCGATCTCGCCGTTGGCGTTGATCGCCATCTTCGCGCCCGGCGGGCGCGGGGCGGAGCGCTTGACGCCGATCACGGTCGCGAGCGCGATCGTGTCGCCGCGGGCGGTCCAGGCATCGACCTCTTCGAGTACGTCCTTCATGAAATACCTTCTTCCATCAGCTCGGCCAGCGCCTCCAGCGAGGCGATCGAGTTCCCCGGCAGCAGCCGGTCCACGTGCGGGAGCGCGGCCCGCATGCCGCGCGTGAGCGGCTCGTAGCGCGGGTCCGCGGCGAGCGGGTTCAGCCACACGACGCGGTACGCCGTGCGCTGCAGCCGCGCCATCTCCTCCGACAGCTCGTCCGGCTCCCCGCGGTCCCAGCCGTCGGAGAGCAGGATCACGACCGCGCCGCGCCCGATCCGGCGGCCGTGCGTGCGGTTGAGCTCGGCGATGGCGGCGCCGATGCGGGTGCCGCCCGACCAGTCGTCGACGGCGGCGGAGGCGCGCGCCAGCGCGCGGTCCGGATCACGGCCGCGCAGCTCGCGCGTGACGCGTGTCAAACGGGTGCCGAACGCGAACGCCTCGACGCGCGCGCGGGCGGCGACGCACGCCTGCATGTACTGGAGCAGCATGCGCGAGTACGGCGCCATCGAGCCGCTGACGTCGCAGATCAGCACGACGCGCCGCGGGCGCTCGCCCGGCTCGCGGTAGCGGCGCTCGAACAGCTCGCCGCCGTGGCGCAGCGACGCCCGCATCGTCGCGCGCAGGTCGTGCTCGTCGCGCCGGCGGCGGGTCGGGAGCGTGCGGCGCGAGCGGCGCAGCGGGCCGCGCAGCGCGAGTCGCGCCAGCAGGCGGCGCGCGACGGCGCGCTCGGCCTCGGTGTACTCGGAGAAGTCCTTCTCGCGCAGCAGCTCCTCCTCGCTCCAGGCGGCGGGGACGGGCGTGAGGTCGGTTGCGGGCGCCTCGTCGCCGGCCGGCGGGACCGACACCCGCGGGATCGCGGCCTTGGCGATCTCGCCGAGCTCGTCGAACGGGCTCGCGAGCTGGGCGTCGCCGAACACGGCGACGAACGCCTCAGCGAACTGCAGCAGGTCGGCGCGCGAGGAGCACAGCGCGGCGCGCAGGGCGAAGTACGCCTCGGTGCGCGACGCGCCGTCGACGGCGGCCAGCGCGCGGTGCGCGCCGAGCACCTCGCCCAGCCCGACGCGCACGCCGCGGGCGCGCAGGTCGGCGGCGAGCAGGCTCAGGCGGGCGGAGATGACGACCGCCTGCTCGGCCGGATCGACGTCGGCGAAGACGGCGGCCTCGTTGGCGGCGGTCTGCGTGCGGCGGGTCGCGGCCGAGGCGAGCGCGCGCTCGGCGATCTCCCCGTGGCCTGTCGCTTGGTCAGGCACCTTCGAGCACCCGCTCGCGCTTCACGCGGTCGATGTCCTCGCGCACCTTCAGCGCGACGCCGAGCGTCGCCTCGAGATCGCCGTCGCCGTCGAGCGCGAGCAGGGCGCGCGCCCACGTGATCGTCTCCCCCACGCCGGGCAGCTTGTACAGCTCGCGCTCGCGCAGCAGCGCGACCGCGTGGCAGACGCGCGTGGCGACCTCCTCGGGCACGCCGGGCAGGCGCGTGCGGACGATCTCGGCCTCGCGCTCGGGCGACGGGTAGTCGATCCAGTGGTACAGGCAGCGCCGCTTGAGCGCGTCGTGCAGCTCGCGCGTGCGGTTGGAGGTCAGGATCACGAGCGGGCGATGGCTTCCCGTCACCGTGCCCAGCTCCGGGATCGTGACCGCGAAGTCCGCCAGGAACTCGAGCAGGAACGCCTCGAACTCGTCGTCGGCGCGGTCGATCTCGTCGATCAGCAGCACCGCGGGGCCGTCGTGCTCGAGCGCCTCCAGCAGCGGGCGCCGGAGCAGGAACTCGGGCCCGAACAGCTCGCGCGCCGGCGCGCCCGCCTCGGCCGCGCGGATCGCAAGCAGCTGGCGCTGGTAGTCCCAGTCGTAGACCGCGTGGTGGAGGTCGATCCCCTCGTGGCACTGCAGCCGGATCAGCTCGGCGCCGGTGGCGCCCGCGAGCGCGCGCGCCACCTCGGTCTTGCCCACGCCTGCCTCGCCCTCCAGCAGCAGCGGCTGCTCGAGCGTCGCCGCGAGGAACACGGCCGTCGACAGGGCGTGGTCGGCGAGGTACCCCTCCCCGGCCAGCGCCCTGGTCACGTCCTCAGTCGTTGCGAAGCGCACTACTTCATTGTGACGCGTCCGTCAGCGCCCGCTTCGCGAGCACGCGTCCGAGGTGCCGCTTGTAGTCCTGCGAGGCGTTGAGGTCGGCGGGCGGATCGGTGCCCTCGGCGGCCAGCTCGGCCGCCGCCGCGATGTTCTCCGCCGTCGCCGGCTTGCCGCGCAGGGCGTCCTCGGCCGCGGTCGCCCGCAGCGGCACCGAGCTCATGTGGGTCAGCCCGATGCGGACGTCCTCGACGGTCCCGTCGCCGGCCTTCTTGACCAGCGCGGAGACGGCCACCATCGCCCAGTCCTCCTGGCGGCGGTTGAACTTGTGGTAGCCGAAGCCGTACCCGTCGAGCGCCGGGAAGCGCACCTCGGTGACGATCTCCTGCTCGCCGATCGACGTCGTCAAGTAGTCCTCGAACAGGTCGGCGGCCGCGATCTCGCGCTCGCCGTCCCCGCCCCGCACGACGACCGAGCCCTCGTGCGCGAGCAGGATCGCCGGCATGTCGGACGCGGGGTCGCCGTGGGCCAGCGTCCCGCCGATCGTGCCGGCGTTGCGGACCTGCTGGTCGGCGATCGTGCTCGCCGCCAGGCTCGGCAGCCCGAGGCCGCCGGTCGCGACGGCGTGATGGCGCACCATCGCGCCGAGCCGGATCGTCCCGTTGTCCTTCGAGACGCCGGTCAGCCCGGGCACGCGCCGCAGGTCGATCAGCAGCGTGGGCGCCGCCAGCCGCAGCTTCATCAGCGGCAGCAGCGAATGGCCGCCCGCGAGCAGCTTGGCGTCCTCGCCGCCGTCGCGCAGGGCGTGCAGGACTTCGTCGAGCGACTGCGGCGCGACGTAGTCGAACTCCGCGGGGATCACTGGCCGGCCTCCTGGATCGCTTCCCAGACCCGCATGGGACTGAGGGGCATGTTCATGTAGGTGACGCCGAGCGGGCGCAGCGCGTCGATCACGGCGTTGGTGACCGTCGCGGAGGCGGCGATCGTGCCCGCTTCGCCCACGCCCTTGACGCCGAGCGAGTTGACCGGCGAGCGCGTCTCCGTGCGGTCGGTCTCGAACGAGGGGACGTCGGCGGCGCTGGGCAGCGCGTAGTCGACGAACGAGCCGGTGATGAGCTGGCCGTCCTCGTCGTAGTGGATGCGCTCGAACAGCGCCTGGCCGATGCCGTGGACGACGCCGCCGTGGATCTGGCCGTCGATCAGGTTCGGGTTGATCGCGGGCCCGCAGTCGTCGACCGCGACGTAGCGGACCACGTCGACGTTGCCCGTCGCCGCGTCCACGTCGACCACGCACGCGTGCGCGCCGAACGGGAAGACGAAGTTCGCCGGGTCGTAGAACGCGGTCTCCTCCAGCGACGGCTCCATGCCCTCCGGCAGGTCGGCCGCGATGTACGCCTGCATCGCCACGTCGGCGAGCGTCATCCCGCGGTCCGGCGAGCCCTTGACGGAGAACTTCCCGTTCGCGAGCTCGATGTCCTCCGGCGCCGCCTCGAGCTGGTGGGCGACGATCTTGCGGACCTTGTCGACGATCTTGACGGTCGCGTTCGCGATCGCCTCGCCGCCGACCGCGAGCGAGCGCGAGCCGTAGGTGTCCAGCCCCTGCGGACCGGTGCCGGTGTCGCCGTGGATCACCTCGACGTTGGCCGGATCGGTGCCCAGGCGGTCGGCCGCGATCTGCGCGAACGCCGTCTCGAGCCCTTGGCCGTGCGGCGACGTGCCGGTGTAGACGGTGACGGCGCCGGTGACGTGCACGCGCACCATCGCCGACTCCCACATGCCGGTCTGGAGGCCGAAGCCGCCGGGGCCGACGACGCGCGACGGCGCCAGGCCGCAGATCTCCGTCCACGTGCAGAACCCGATGCCGCGGTAGATGCCCTTAGGCCGCAGCTCGTCGGCCTGGGCGCGGACCTCCGCGACGTCGATGTGCTCGAGCAGCTTGGCCAGCGTGCCCTGGTAGTTGCCGGAGTCGTAGACGACGCCGTACGCGACCTCGTGCGGGAAGTCGTCGGCCTTGATGAAGTTGCGCCGGCGCAGCTCCAGCGGGTCCATCCCGAGCTCGTTGGCGAGCTGGTCGAGCGTGACCTCGATCATCTGCGTCGCCTCGGGCCGGCCCGCGCCGCGGATCGCGTCCGTCGGCATCTTGTTCGTGAAGACGCCGGTGATGTCGGTCTGGACGGCCGGGATGTCGTAGCAGCCGCTCATCACGAACGCGCCCAGCGACGGGATCGACGGCGTCAGCAGCATCATGTAGGCGCCGAGGTCGGCGAAGATGCGCGTGTGGAAGGCGGTGATCTTGCCGTCGCGCGTGGCGCCGACCTTCACGTACGCGACCTGGTCGCGCCCGTGGTGGGACACCTGCATGTCCTCCGAGCGCGTGATGATCCACTTGATCGGGCGCTCGAGCTTGCGCGAGACCCAGGAGAGCAGGATCTCCTCGCCGTAGATCTGCAGCTTGCCGCCGAAGCCGCCGCCGACCTCGGGCGCGATCGCGCGCACGCGGTCCTCGGAGATGCCCAGCTGGAGCGCGACGAACAGGCGCAGGAAGTGCGGCACCTGCGTCGCCGAGTACAGCGTCAGGCTGCCGGCGCGGTAGTCGGCGAGCAGGCCGCGCGGCTCGATCGCCGCGCCCGTGATCCGGTGGTTGACGACGCGCCGCTCGACGATCACGTCGGCCGCCTCGAAGCCGGCGGCGAGATCGCCGCCGCCGAGCGACCACTCGTGCACCTTGTTGGTCCCGATCTCCTCGTGGACCAGCGGCGAGCCGGCCTCGAGCGCCTTCTCCGGGTCGGTCACGACCGGCAGCGGCTCGTACTCGACGAACACCTGCTCGGCGGCGTCGACGACGCCGTAGCGGTCCTCACCGATCACGACGGCGACCGGGTCGCCGACGTGGTTGACCTCGTCCTTGGCGAGCGCCCAGTGCGGCGGGTTGTTGAGCTCGACCCCGGGCGGCACCCAGGCCAACGGCAAGGGCGCCTCGAGGTCGATCTCCTTGCCGGTGAAGACCGCGTGGACGCCGGGGTACTCCTTCGCCGCCGACGTGTCGATCGAGACGATCTTCGCGTGCGCCTCGGGCGAGCGCACGAACGCGGCCCACAGCTGGCCGGTCACGTTGATGTCGTCGATGTAGCGGGCGCGGCCCATGATCAGCCGCGGGTCCTCCTTGCGCTTGAGCGCGCGGCCGACCCAGGGCGGCGCGGGATCGACGGCGGTCATGCCGGAGCCCCCGCCTTGGCGGCCGACTGCACCGCCTTGACGATGTTGTGGTAGCCGGTGCAGCGGCACAGGTTGCCGGCCAGCGCCTCGCGCACCTCGTGCTCGGACGGGTCGGCGTTGCGCTGCAACAGGTCGGCCGCGGCCATGATCATGCCCGGCGTGCAGTAGCCGCACTGCAGGCCGTGGTGCTCCCAGAACGCCTCCTGCAGCGGGTGCAGCGCGCCTTCCGCACCCATCCCCTCGATCGTCGTGACCTCGGCGCCGTCGGCCTGAGCCGCCAGCAGCGTGCAGGACTTGACGGCCTCGCCGTTGAGATGGACCGTGCACGCCCCGCAGTTGGACGTGTCGCAACCGACGTGAGTTCCGGTCAGCCCCAGCGTCTCGCGCAGGAAGTGGACCAGGAGCAGACGAGGTTCGACGTCGGCACTCCGCTCGGCGCCATTGACGGTCACAGAGACGTGGACAGATCCGGCCACTATCAGCTCCTCCGAGTCGCGAACGCGAACAGAGCCGGACCCTATCGCAGCAAGGGTCCGGTTTTGCGGAGGACCGTCAGCGCCCGGCGCGACGGCGGTGATACGCGAAGGTGAGCTGCGCGAGCAGGAGCCGGTCCTCGGGCCCGATCTCGGTGAAGCTGAGCGAGATGTCCTTGTCGGTGATGCGCACGGGCACGGCCGTGGACTTGATCTCGCGGTCGGCCCCCACGAGCCCGATCACGACGTCGTGGATCTCGGCCTCGCGGTAGGAGGACTGGCGCGCGACGCGCAGTCCGCCGGCCGAGATGTCGCGCGTGAACGTCGTCCACGGCTTCTCCTCGTCGCCCGCGGGGCGAAGGTGCGCGGGGAGCACGAGCGGGGCGCGCGAGAAGTTGCGGCGCTGGCCGAGGCGGAACGGGTCGAGCAGCGTGGCGACGAACTCGCCCTCGGCGCTCCCGGGGCGCACGTACGCCTTGAGCGCGTGCAGGCGGCTTTCGGCCTCGATCAGCAGGAACGAGATGCCGTTCTCGGGCAGCCCCTCCTCCGGCATCGTCTGGAACGCGAGCACGATGTCGGCGCCGTCGAACCCGACGACGAGGCAGGGCACGGCCTCCTCGCCCATGTCGAGCTGGGCGGGTTGTCCCTCTGAAAGTGCGCTGCCGAATCCGGTTGCCATACAGTCCCATCGCCTGTATCGGCGATCTGGCCAAATGGTTGAGCAACCGCCCGGCCTGCGGCCTCGGGTTGCTTGTGGAAGAACGGCCCCGGGGGCCGTTTTCCCGGTTTCTGGTTGCCTGCTTACGGGGCCAGTTGCGCCAACTCTTCGAGACCTCGCGCGAGATCGGTCGTGACCGGCTGGATGCAGACGTGGTCGGCGCCGGCGTCGTGGTGCGCCTGGATCCGCGCCTTGACGGCGTCGACGTCGCCCCACGCGACGAGCGCGTCGACCAGGCGGTCGCTGCCGCCGTCGGCGAAGTCCTCGTCGGTGTAGCCGTCCTCGCGCCAGGCGTTCACGTAGTTCGGCAGCACGAGGTAGTACCTCAGGTGCGTGCGCGCGATCGCGCGGGCCTTGGTCGTGTCGGTCTCGATCACGAAGCCCTGCTCGGGGGCGAGCAGCGGGCCTTCGCCGAGTGTCCCGCGCGCGCGAGCCGTGTGGACCGGTGTCGTGAGGTACGGGTGCGCGCCCTGCGTGCGCTCGGCGGCCAGGCGGAGCATCCGCGGCCGCAGCGCGGCCAGCAGGACGGGCGGGGGCTGCTTGGGCGCCGGCGGCTGGTACTCGGCGGCGTCCATCTCGTCGAGGTAGTTGCGCATCGTGGTCACGGGCTTGCCGTAGTCGCGGCCGCGGCTGGTGACGGCGGGTGCGTGGCTGACGCCGAGCCCGAGCACGAAGCGGCCGTCGAACGCGTCCGCCAGCGCGTACGCGCCGGACTTCGAGGCGGTCGGGTCGCGGTTGTAGATGCTCGCGATGCCGGAGGCGACGTTGATCCGCTCGGTCGCGCTGAGCAGGATGCCGGCGTGCGCGAACGCGTCCTTGTTGCGCACGCTCTCGCCGTACCACAGCGTGCTGTAGCCGAGGCGCTCGATCTCGCGCGCGGCCTGGCGCTCGGTCGCGGCGTCCTGGCTGCCGAGCAGCGCCCACCAGACGCCGAGCCCGCCGAGGTCGGTCATGCCGCCGCCAATCCGGCGCGCGTGGCGTCCGCGTCGAGGTCGGTCCCGTACACGGGCGTGCCGGGCTCCTGGCGCCAGCTGTCGTCCAGGCCGCCGCCGTCGACGGCGTCGAAGCCGAGCTCCTCGACGAGGTGCATCACGGTCTCCTTCGCGCGCGGGTCGTCGCCGGCCACCGGGATCGCGATCCGCCGCGGATCGCCGGCGGGACGGCCGTAGTCGAGCAGGTGCTGGGCCAGGATCGTGTTGAACGCCTTGACCACGGTCGCGCCGGTCTGCTCGGCGGTCCAGCGCGCCGACGTCATCCCATCCTCGATCGCCGCGATCCGGCCGTCGCGCGCCGGGTAGTAGTTGTTCGCGTCGACCACGACCTTGCCGTCGAGGTCCGGCAGGCCCGGCACGATCTTCACGGGCACCGCGATCACGACGAGCTCGGCATGCCGGACCGCGTCCGCCGCGGTCGCCGCCGTCGCGCCGGTCCGCTCCTCCAGGTCGCGCAGCGTCTCAGGCCCGCGCGAGTTCGCCACCGTCACGTCGTGTCCGAGCATCCGCAGCCGCCGCGTCAGCGTGCCGCCGATCTTGCCCGCGCCGATGATCCCGATCTTCATCGGGACATCGTTTCAACTCCCGACCCTGGCCCGGGGGGAGCAACCGGGCCAGGGTCCGTCGGAGGGGAGGATCAGAGCGTGTCGCGCCAGCGGACGGCCGCGGAGGCGACCTCGCCGAGCGCCTCGAGCAGGGCGCGGCGGTCCGCCGCGGAGCGGGCGCCGTGGAGGCCTCGCAGGGCCAGTGCGAGGACGGCCGGCCCGGACGGGCCGGACGCGCGCAGGTCCGCGAGCTCGGACGCCGTGAGCTGCCGCGACTCGCCGCACACCAGCGCCGCCAGCTCGCGCGAGCGGCGCTCGGCCTCGGCCGCGCGGGCCTCGGACTCGCGCGTCGCCTGCCACGCGGCGCCGACCGCCGCGGACTCGGCCGCGCCGCTCGCCAGCTCCGCCCGCGCCGCCTGGACCAGCCGCTCGGCCGACTCCGCGCGCGCCTCGGCGTCCGCGGCACGGGCCTCGGCGGCCCGCGCCGTACGGCGCGCCTCGAGCGTGTCGCGGACCGCGGCCTGCGCCTGGTCGTACGCCGCGCGGATGCGCGCATCCGCCTCGGCGGACACGAGCTCCACGGTCTCCGTTGCGGCCGAACGCGACTCGCGCGAGGCGAACGCGACGCGCTCGCGCGCGCCGCGAGCACGACGCTCGCGCTCGCCGGCCCGGCGCGCACGGCGGCGCGCCTCGTCCAGCTGATCCTCGGCACGCGCGGCACGGCGCTCCGCGGCCACGAGCCGGCGCTCCAGGTCCGCGGCGCGCCGCTCGGCGTCGCGCACGTGCTCCGACGCCTCCAGCAGCGCCGCGTCGACGCTGCGAGGAGCCATCGGCGCGCGCTGGGCGACGTCAGGCCGCGCGGCACCGGCCGGGCGGCGGCGCGGACCGGAGCGGTGGGGCTCCAGGCCGGCCGCGCGCACGGCGGCGTCGAACGACCCGCCGAACGGGCGCTTGGCTGCGTTGGTGGACGGCCAGATCCCTTCGCGGTAGCGCTCGACACGCCATTCCTGCGCGCGCCAGCGTGCCAGCGAGGGGTTCCAGTCGGCCGAGCACGGCGGCTCGCCGTACCGGTCGTTCCACTCGCGGATCTTCTCGATGATCGTCTCGCGGGTCCAGCGCGTCACTCGACGCCCGCCCGCGGTATTCGCGGACGGGGTCATGATCTGCCCTGTCCGCTAGAAGCCGCGCGGCTGCTGGAGGTTGGCGGCGCTCATCGCGTACATCCGCTCCGTGGCCACGAACGTCTGCCAACCCGTCAGCACGGGCTTCAGATCGTGGGAGATGCGGAGCGTCGAGAGCGCCATCTACACAGTGAAAGTACAGCCCCTGGCGCCGTTCGTCCAATCGGGTTCGGATGAGAACAGGGTTCGAACCCGCTTCGCGCGTGCCATCCTGGTGCCCTCTGAGCACGGAGTCCAGCACCTCGGAGCGTCCAGTCGTGCCCGCGGCCCCGCCGCGGCGCCGCTCGCCGCTGTCGATCATCGGGGCGGTCGTCTCGGTGCTCGCGCTCGCGGGCGTCGTCTACTGGGCGTCCAAGCAGCAGGCGCCCACGCTGCCGCACACCTCGGGCGAGATCCTCGCCCTGATCGGGGCGATCGCGCTCTACGGGCTCGCCACCGTCGTGCGCGCCGAGCGCTGGCAGCGGCTGCTCGAGGACGAGGGCGCGCACCCGCCGCGGGTCGACACCTACGCGCTGACCGTGATCGGCTACATGGGCAACAACGTGCTCCCCGCGCGCGCGGGCGACGCGATCCGCGTCGTGCTGATGGGCCCGGCGGCCAAGACGTCGCGGCTGACGGTCGTCGGGACGCTCGTCGCCGAGCGCGTGCTCGACGTCGCCGTGCTTGTGGTGCTGTTCGTGGTCGTCGGCTACGGGCTGCTCGGCAACGTCGGCGGCGGCAAGGTCGAGATCATCGTCGGCGTCGTCTTGGGCGGCGTGGTGCTCGCCGCGTTCGCCTGGCGCATCGTGCGTCGCAACGAGCGGCTGATGGACATAGTCAAGCCGCTCGCCTCGGCCACGCTGGGCCTGCGCCGCGCGCACCACGGCGGCATCCTGCTCGGCATGACGCTCGTGATCTGGGCGATCGAGGCGGGCGTCTGGATGTCCGTCGGCGCCGCCGTCGGCTTCGGCATGACGCCGATCGAGGGCCTCTACCTGGTCGCGCTCGCGAGCGTGTTCTCGATGATCCCGTCCGGCCCGGCGTACGCGGGCACGCAGGACACCGCGGTCGCGGTCGGGATCAAGGCGCTCGGCGGCACGGGCGCCACCGCGGTCGGCTATCTGCTGATGTTGCGCTTCGTCATCGTCGTGCCGATAACGCTGGCAGGCTTCATCCTTCTTGTCGCCCGCTACGGCGGGCTCTCACGTCTGCGCGGGAAGCTGAGAACCACTTGAGCGTCGCCACCACCCCACGGGCCGAGACCGGCCGCATCCGCGCCTGGGCCGATCGTCAGGACGGCCGCGAGCTGGCCGCCTGGGGCGTGCTCATCGCGGTCGCGCTGCTGCTGCGCGTGATCGGGCTCGCGGACCGCCCGTTCCATCACGACGAGAGCCAGGACGCGTACTTCTCGTACATCTTCCGGCAGACCGGGGACTACCAGTACAACCCGCTGCTGCACGGTCCGTTCCGGTTCTACCTGACGGCGCTGATGTACGTCCTCTTCGGCGACACCGACTTCACGGCGCGGCTGGCGCCGGCGCTGATGGGGACGGCGATGATCCCGCTCTGCTTCGGGCTGCGGCGCACGCTCGGCCGCGGCGCCGCGTTCGGGATGGCGGCGCTGCTCGCGTTCGAGCCGACGTACCTGTACTTCTCGCGCTTCGCCCGCGAGGACATCTACATCGCGTGCATCACGCTCGCGCTGATCGTCGTCGTCTTCCGCTTCCTCGACCAGCCGCGCAAGTACCACCCGGCGCTGATCGGCGGGTTGCTGGCGCTCTCGTTCGCGACCAAGGAGTCGACGTTCATCACGGTCTTCGTGATGGGCACGTTCTTCATCGCCGCGCTCGCCTACCGGCCGTCTCGGCAGCTCGTGTGGGGGCCGGTGAGCGGCGTCGGGCTGGAGTCGTGGGGCTGGGCGCTGGCGGCGTTCGCGGGCGTCTTCACGCTGCTCTTCACGACGTTCCTCACGCACCCCGGCGGGTTGTGGGACGGCATCTACACGGGCCTGAAGTACTGGCTCGACCAGCAAGGGGTCGGGCGCGGCGGGGAGCCGAAGTACTTCTACGTCGTCGTCCTGTTCGGGGAGGAGTGGCCGGCGCTGCTGCTCGGCGCGATCGGCGCCGTCGCGGTCTGGAAGCGGCCGACGCTGCTCGGCGTGTTCCTGATCTGGGACTTCTTCGTCTCGCTCGCCGTGTACTCGTGGGCGAGCGAGAAGTTCGCCTGGCTGGTCATGCACCCGCTGCTGCCGCTGCTCGCGCTCTCCGGCCTCGGGCTGCAGACGATCTGGACCGCCCGCAACAGGTTGTGGCGCGGCGTCGGGATCGCCGCCGCCGCGCTCGCGTTGTTCTACGCCGCCTACAGCTCGTACCTGGTGAACGCCAAGCACGGCGCCGACCCGCACGAGCTGCTCGTCTCGACGCAGTCCTCGACGCAGGTCAAGGACGTCGCCGACCAGGTGCTCGCGCTCGCCGCCAGCCGTGGCCCGGGCAAGCCGCCGCTGACGGTCACGATCGACGCGGCGGAGGGCGCGACGTTCCCGTACGCGTGGTACTTCCGCCACCTCCAGACCGGCTACATCGACCTCCAGCAGCCGAATGCGCAGCCGCCGACGACGGACGTGGTCGTGATGACCGAGACGGCGCGCACGCGACTCTTGAATGCCCTGGGCGGCTACACGGGCCGGCCGTTCGACTTCCGCGTCTGGTGGGTGCGCGACTACAAGGACGCGCTCAAGCCCGGCGACTGGTGGCGCTGGATGACCAAGCGCCAGGTGTGGAACCCGACGGGCGGGATGAAGGAATGGCTCTACATCCGCAACGGGATCAACTGAACATCGCCGCGACCGCGCGCTCCTGCTCGTCCGCGGGCACGTCGCGCAGGTGCTGCTCGATGTTCCAGCGGTGCCCGTAGGGATCGGCCACGCGCCCGAACAGCGCGCCCCAGAATGCCTCGCCGAGCGGCTGCAGCTCCTCGGCGCCCGCCGCGAGCGCCCGTGACCACAGGGCCGCCGCGTCGCCGGTCGAGAGCGCGAGCGCGCCTGCGGCCTCTTTGACGACGACGCCCATCTCCGGGAACTCGTCGCAGATGTGGATCGCTGAGTCGCCGTAGCGCAGGACGATCGACATGTAGCGCCCGTCAGGGACCGGCAGCCGGCTGACCTCCTCGAAGCCGAAGGCGCGTGCGTACCAGTCCGCGGCCTCGGCGGCGGCGCGGACGACGATGTGCGGAGTGATCTGCATGCGCCCGACCCTACGGGTGCCGTCTTGTACGTTCTTGCTGGGCATGAACGACGTGCGGATGTGGCGTGAGGACGGCGTGCTGGTGATGCATGGGCGTACGCGCGGCTACGCGGTCGAGCCGCGCGGCGAGTGGGTCGTCGGCGTGATCCAGAGCGGCTGGATGCGCGCCCGCCGCGGCGCCCGGCGGTGGGACTTCGGGCCCGGCGACGTGTGCGTCTGGGACCCGTCGGCGCCGCATCGCGGCAGCGGCGACTGGACCGCATGGCTGGCCGTGCTCGAGGACCCCGGGCCGCTCGCGGGGCTGGAGTTCCCCGAGCCGTTCGGGCGCGTGAGCCCGCGCGGGACGCTGACGGAGTGGGTCCACGACCTCGCGGGGCCTCGCGAGGTGCTGCTGCGCGACGACCCGGCGGTGCGGCGGGCGCTGGAGTACCTCGGCGACCATCTGCTCGAACGGGTGACGCTGGACGAGCTCGCGGTCGCGGTCGGCGTGAGCAAGTTCAGGCTCGTGCGGCTGTTCCGCGCGTGTGTGGGGATGCCGCCGCATCGGTATCAGTTGGGCTTGCGGCTTCGTCTCGCGCGGCGGTTGCTGGAGCGGGGCGTGCCGATCGCGGTGGCTGCCGCGGAGGCGGGGTTCGCGGATCAGAGTCATCTGCACCGGCATTTCCGGCGCGGGTTGGGGATGACGCCCGGCGAGTACGTGGTGCGTTTTGGACGTCGTGGTTGACTGGACTCGGCCGTGCGCCGGGTGGGGGCTGGCAGCCGGATACCTGCGCGACCGGCGGGCTACCCGGCTGCCGGGGAGCGTGGCTGTCGCGACGTGGTCACACCGCGTCGAACGCCTCGCCATCGTCCCGCCCGCGCTTTCGCGCTGACAGTAAGGGGGCGAGGGAGTTTCCCGGCTTCCGTTGGCCGGTCGGCGCATGAAACGAACACGGCTCTGGAGGGGGTGGCCCGACTTTCGGAACCTATAGGCACCAGAAGTCCGGCCACCCCCTTTGTTCGAAGCGCGGTCGTGCGCGATCGTGAGCGGGCGGCGAGACGGGGCGCTCGATCATGATCACGGAGCCGAACCGGCTCACCCCCTTACCGCGCAGTTGACTTTCGTCCTACGTCAGCGCCCACACAGTCGTCCCGCCCGCCGAATACACGCGCCGCCCGAGCTGATCCCACTTCGCGAGCCCCGCGTCCCCGTACGTCGTGTGCTCGATCGGCCCGACGACCACGTATCGAATGCCGTACAGCGCCAACAACCGCCGCGCGACCCCCAAGTCCGGCGTCGTGTAGAGCGTCTTGACGTCCCCCGGCCGGTTGCCGGGCGCGTGGTCCCACTGGAGCTCGTGGCCCGCCCACCCGATCACGGTCGCCCGGCCGGTGAACGTGGAGATGCGCGCGTGCCCGAAAGCCGAGTAGTCGTCGCCGAACGCCTCCAACACGACCGCGCTCCCCGGCGTGTGATCCCGGATCCACGCGATCGCGCCCGGGTCGCCCGGGTTGTTCACGCGCAGCCACTTGAGCCCGTCGAGCGAGGGCGGGTTGGCGAAGCCTCCGGTGCGCGCGTAGCTGCCGCCGTACGGGTACACGAGCCCGAGCAGAAGCAGGATCGCGGCGACGAGCGCCCATGGCTGCCAGGCGGCGCGCGGGAGCCAGACGCCCGCCCACGGCAGCGCGCAGGCCGCGGCGAGGCCGAGCAGCAGGTAGGCCTGGTAGCCGGCCTTGAAGACCGTGTTCATGCGCAGCAGCGCCGAGTGGTCGAACGCGTCGCGCAGGTACACCAGCTCCGGGATCAGCAGCAGCGCGACGCCGCCGGCGATCAGCGTCCAGAGGAAGCGCTCGGGCGCCGTCAGCGCCGGTGAGAGCGCGGCCGCGACGCCGACCGCCGTCGCCACCGCGAGCACGAGCGCGCCGGTGAGGTGGCTCGCCGCGAGCAGCGAGCCGGCGACGACGGCGACCGCCAGGCCCCACCCGATCACGCGCCAGGGCTTCTCGACCGCGCGCAGGCGCGCCACGTACGCCGCCGTCAGCGGCCACAGCACGATCCCGTAGATCAGCGCCATGTCGCCGAGCCACTTCGTGAACGGGCGCCGGTCGTTGACGATGCCGACGCCGTTGGCCTCGGGCTGGAAGTTGAGCACGAACGGCAGGATCAGGACGAAGCTCGCGAGCAGGACGACGGCGAGCCACGTGACGCCGAAGTCGCGCCGTCCGGCGCTCGACGGGTCGCGCAGCCAGACCACGACGCCGGCCGCGAGCATCCCCGCGGCGACCGGGTACGACCACGAGTTGATCGCGTACAGCGACCCGACCGCGAGCGCAGCGGCGAGCGCCTCCCCCACCGCGCGCCAGACGACGTCCCCGCGCGGGCCCGCCAGCGCGATCTGCAGCGCGAACGCGAGCGCGAGCACCGTGAAGGGCAGCGCGAGCACGTGCGCGTGCAGGTCCCCGAGGATCCACGAGAAGCTCGGGATCTCGTTGATCGTGTTCGGGATCACGCGCGACGGGTTGAACCACGCGTAGTCGTGCGGCGGATTGGCGGCATGGAGCCACTCCTTGACGCCCGCGAGGTTGCCGAGCACGACGACCAGCAGCACGCCCAGGATCCCGGCCAGCACCGGCCCGCCGCGCGGCGGGCGCGGCAGCGTCGCGCGCGCCGCCGCCCACAGCGTGCCGGCGAACGCGTAGACCGCCGACGCCGTGAGCGCGAGGAGCAGCCCCCACGCGAGCAGGTAGCCCGAGTCGGGGCGGATGCCGAGCAGCTTGATCGGCCACGCCAGCGCGAGGTGGCCGAGGTAGTAGTAGTTCAGCGACTCGCCGCTCATCCACGGGTCGTGCGGCGGGAAGTGCGACGACGCGTTGATCGCGTTGATGAAGCCCATGTCCATCGGCTTCTCCGTGTTCCACACGTCCGGCGCGAAGGAGGCGAGCAGGCAGCCGAGCACGTACGCGACCGCGAACACCGCCTCGCCGCCGAGGAACAGCCGCCGGCGCACGTGGTCGTCGGGCGGCAGCGCCCGCCGCGCGAGCCGCTTGAGGCTGCGCCCCTTGGCCGTCTCCAGCCGCTCGCCCAGCGCGCGCAGGCGCAGCGCGGCGAGCAGGCCCGCGACCGCGAGCAGGACGAGCATGCCCGCGATCAGCGGCACGCCGTAGCCGACCACGTCCAGCGACGCCGCCATCCAGATCAGCCACGTCACGAGCAGCAGGCCGAGCACCTTCGAGAGGCCGAGCCCGGCGCCCGGCAGGCGCCCGAACAGCAATCCGGCGACCGGCGCGCAGACGAGGCCGACCGCCTCGATCAGCAGGAAGAGTCCGAGCGCGGGCAGCATGCGGGCCGGGACCCTAACTACGCTGCGTGCATGCCGCTCTACGACCTCGTGTCCGACCTTCCGCTGCGCATCGAGAGCTATGCGCTGCGTGCGCTCTCGCGCACCGTCTCCTCGGGCTTCGAGCGTCTCTCCACCGTGTTCGTGCTGGAAGGCGGCGGCCACGAGGGCCTCGGCGAGGACGTCACCTACGAGCCCGAGGCGCAGACCGCGCAGATCGAGGCGGGGCCGGTGCTCGGGCTCACCGGGCAGTGGACGTTCGGCTCGTTCTCCGAGCACCTCGCCGGGCTCGACACGTTCCCCGGCTACGCGCCCGCGGTCGAGGTCTACCGCAGCTACCGCCGCTGGGGCCTGGAGTCCGCGGCGCTGGACCTCGCGCTGCGCCAGGCCGGGACGTCGCTGCACGCGCTCGTCGGGCGCGAGCCACACCCGGTCACGTTCGTCGTCTCCTCGCGCATGGGCGAGCCGCCCACGATCGACCCCGTCGCGCGGCGGCTCGCGCGCTACCCGGCGCTGCGCTTCAAGCTCGACGCCACGCCGGCGTGGACCGACGAGCTGATCGCCGAGCTGGTCGCGACGGGGGCGGTGGACTCGATCGACCTCAAGGGCGCTTACAAGGGCACGCTCGTCGACAACCCGACCGACCCGGACCTCTACCGGCGCGTCGCCGACGCGTTCCCGGACGCCTGGATCGAGGACCCGGACCTCGAGACCGAGGAGGCGCGGCGCGCGCTGCTCGGCGCGCAGGACCGGATCACGTGGGACGCGCCGATCCACAGCGTCGACGACATCCTGGCCGCGCCGGTGATGCCGCGCACGGTCAACCTCAAGCCGTCGCGCTTCGGCTCGCTGCGCTCGCTGTTCGAGGCGTACGAGTTCTGCGAGCAGCGCGGGATGGGCGCGTACGGCGGCGGCCAGTACGAGCTCGGCGTGGGCCGCGACCACATCCAGCTGCTGGCCGCGATCTTCCATCCCAACGCGCCGAACGACATCGCGCCGGGCGGCTACGACGACCTCGATCCCGAGCCGGGCCTGCCTCCGAGCCCGCTCGAGCCGCACGCGGCGCCCACCGGCTTCCGGCGGAATCTAGAATCAGATTGAAATGCCGCCCAAGCCCCGCCAGGTCAAGATCGAATCGAAGTCAGCGATGGCGTCGATGCAGAAGCTCGAGTCGCGCTCCGACGAGGAGCTCGAGGCCGAGACGCGCTTCAAGGCCGCCGCCCAGGCCATCCTCGGCGCGCGCGCCGCGGAGCGCATGGACGCCAAGAAGTCGCGCGAGCACTTCCGCGTCGCGATCGCCGCCGCGCGGCCGCAGGAGCGGCTGCAGCTGCGCCGCATGGCGGAGGCGTCGCTCGCCCTCGCCGAGCGCCGGGCGGGCGATCTGAAGGTGGCGACCGAGAAGCTCGGCGGCGCCCCGATCACGAACCGCCAGCTGTGGACGCTGCGGATCATGGGCGTCGTCATGCCGCCGCCGAGCGCCGGGATCGCGCGCCGGGTCGGCGGCATCCTGCTGCTGATCCTCGCCGTCGTCGCGCTCGTGCTGCTCGGCTTCGGCATCATCAAGCTGATCGCGCTGCCGTTCGGCGGCATCGGCGTGGTGGCGTGGTTCTGGGGCGTGCTGCTGATCGTCGCCGTGCTCGGCGTGCTCGCGCTCTACGGGCGCCGGCGCCAGAAAGCGGCGCGCGCGAGAGCGTCCGAGCAGCGGGCCGCGCAGCTCGGCGGGCGGAGGTAGCTCACATTCCGGCGGCGGCACGCGTTAGATGACCGTGCCGCTTCCCCCGTTCTGGTCGCTCGTCGAGGCTCATGGCGACGAGCTGCTCGTGCACGCCCGCCGGCTCGCCGGCGACGAGCACGGCGAGGATGTCCTGCAGGACGCGCTGCTGCGCGCGCTGCGGGCGTATCCGAAGCTGCGGCACGCGGATCACCTGCGGGCGTGGCTGTACCGCGTCACGACGTCGGCGGCGATGGACTTCCACCGCTCGCGGCGGCGGGAGACGGTCACCGACGAGCCGCCGGTGGTCCCCACGTTCGACCGCTACGACGACGGCGCGTTCGAGTCGCTGATCGCGCCGCTGCCCGAGACGGCGCGCTCGGCCCTGCGCCTGCGCTTCGTCGACGACCTCGACTACGACGGCATCGCCGACCGCCTCGGCTGCTCCACCGTGGCCGCCCGCCAGCGGGTGTCCACCGCCGTACGCACCCTCAGAGAGAGCTTCGCATGACCCCGCTGCCCGATTCCCTGCTCGAGTCCTTCGCCGCCGAAGCGGTGCGCGAAGGCCTCGTCGACGCCGTCTTCACCCGCCTGGCCAGCCCGCTCGGCCGCCTGCTCGTCGTCCACGGCCCGAACGGGCTCGTCCGGATCGGCTTCGAGGAGGAGGCCGAGGATCGCGCGCTCGCCGAGGTCGCCGCCGTCCTCGGCCCGCGCATCGTCGCGTCCGACCGCGAGCTGGCGACCGAGCGCGACGCGCTGTCGGAGTACCTCGAGGGCGGCCGGACGACGCTGGAGGACCTCCCCGTCGACCTGCGGATGATGGCGGCGCCGTTCCGCCACCACGTGCTGGAGGAGCTGCACCGCAGCGTCCACCGCGGCGAGACCGTCACCTACGGCGAGCTCGCCGCGCGGGCCGGCAACCCGAAGGCGTCGCGCGCCGTCGGCTCGGCCTGCGCGCGCAACCCGCTCCCGATCGTCGTGCCGTGCCACCGCGTGCTCCCGGGCGGCGGCGGCATCGGCAACTACGCGGGCGGCCCCGAGCGCAAGCGCGTGCTGCTCGCGCTCGAGGGCGCGCTGCCTACTTCTCGGCGACGGTGATCGACTTGATCAGGACGGTCACCGCGGGCTGACCCGTGTTGGCGTCCGCCTGGATGCCGTTGATCTTGTCGACGGCGTCCATCCCGGACGTGACCTTGCCGAGCAGCGCGTAGTCGGGCGTGAGCGTGGCCGCGCCGTCGCCCGTGACGACGAAGAACTGCGAGCCCGACGCGCCGGCCGGGTCGGCCTGCGTCTTGGCCATCGCGACGACGCCCGGCGTGTACTTCAGGTCGCTCGGCGGCGCCTCGACGACCGTGTAGCCGGGGCCGCCCTCGCCGGTGCCGGCCGGGTCGCCGCCCTGGATCACGAAGTCCTTCACGATCCGGTGGAACGTCGTGCCGTCGAAGAACTTCTTGTCGGCCAGGTACTTGAAGTTGCCGCCGGTGACCGGCGCGCGCTTGGCGTCGAGCTGGATCTCGAAGTCGCCGCAGTTGGTCGACACCGTCGCGACGTAGGTCTTGCTCTTGTCGAGCTTCTCCGTCGGCTTCTTGAGGTTGCCGGCGTCCTTGGGCGCGGGCTTGTCCGCCTTCTCGCAGCCGTTGGAGAGGTCGGGGGCCGCGGGCGCCGTCGTTTCCGTGGCGGTCGGCGTGGCGGCGGTCTCGTCCTTGGACGAGCTGGAGCCGCAGCCGGTGGCGAGCAGCGCGAGGGAGGCGATCAGGACCGCAAGGTGTCTTGGCACGGCGGGCAAGGATAATGGCCCGCGCGTGCCTCTCTCCCCCGCCGTCCGTCCATACGACCACCTGCTGCTCGACCTGGACGGGACGATCTGGGTCGGCGACGACGCGATCCCCGGCACGATCGAGGCCGTCGCGGCGCTGCGCGAGGCGGGAAAGGCGGTCCTCTTCCTCACCAACGACGTCCGGCTCGCGCCCGAGGCGTTCGTGCGCAAGCTCTGGCGGCTCGGGTTCCAGGCCTCGGTCGGCGAGGTGCTGAGCGTCGGCGCCGCGCTGCAGTTCCGGCTCGCCGAGGGCGAGCGGCGCGGCTCCGCCTACGTCGTCGGCTCGCAGGCGCTGGTCGACCACGTCGCCGAGGCCGGCTACCGGATCGTCAACGGGACGACGTTCGCGCCGCGCGCGGACATCGTGGTCGTCGGCGGGCACGACCAGTTCGTGTTCGAGGAGCTCAAGATCGCCACCCAGGCCGTGCTGCGCGGCGCGGAGCTGATCGGCGCGACGCGCGACGCCACGTTCCCGATGCCCGACGGCGTGTGGCCCGGGACGGGCGCGATCCTCGCCGCGATCGAGACTGCGGTAGGCCGCAAGGCGGACTACGTCGCCGGCAAGCCGGAGCC
The DNA here is from genome assembly GCA_963736505.1 of uncultured Solirubrobacteraceae bacterium. Classification (GTDB taxonomy): domain Bacteria; phylum Actinomycetota; class Thermoleophilia; order Solirubrobacterales; family Solirubrobacteraceae; genus Solirubrobacter. The sequence continues at coordinate 1,837,618 of CAVTOZ010000003.1, read as the reverse complement.
GGCGATGTACGCCGCGGCGCGCGACCGGCTCGGCGAGGGCCGCGTGCTTGCCGTCGGCGACCGGATCGACGCCGACGTCGAGGGCGCGCGCCGCGCGGGCCTGAACTCGGCGCTCGTGCTCACCGGCATCGCCACGCGCGCCGACGCCGAGGCGGCCGATCCGAAGCCGACGTACGTCGCGGACTCGCTGCGCGCGCTCGTGCTCGGCAGCTAGTCCGGCAGCACCCGGTACGGGACGTACGGCGCCTCGAGCCGGGCGATCTCGTCGTCGGAGAGCGCGAGCTCGAGCGCGGCGAGCGCGTCCTCGACGTGGCGGAGCTTGGTCGCGCCGACGATCGGCGCCGTGATGGCGGGCTTGTGCAGCAGCCACGCGAGCGCGACCTGCGCCGGCGGGACGCCACGCTCGCCCGCGACGGCGGCCACCGCGTCCGCCACGGCGAGGTCCTCGGGCCGGTCGTAGAGCGTGCGCGGCGGGTCCGAGCGCGAGCGCTCGCTGGCGCGCTCGCGGCCGCGGGCCAGCAGGCCGGTCGCGAGCGGGCTGTACGTGATCACGCCGACGCCCATGTCGTCGCACTGCGGGAGCATCTCGCGCTCTTCCTCGCGGAAGGCGAGGTTGTACCGGCTCTGCATCGAGACGAACGGCGTCCAGCCGTTCAGCGCGGCCACGCGCTGGGCCTTGGCGAACTGCCACGCGCGCATCGTGCTCGCGCCGAGGTAGCGCGCCTTGCCGGCGCGCACGACGTCGTGCAGCGCCTCCATCGTCTCCTCGATCGGCGTGTCCGGGTCCCAGCGGTGCACCTGGTAGAGGTCGACGTGGTCCAGCTCGAGCCGCGCCAGCGAAGCGTCGATCGCCGCCAGCACGTGCTTGCGCGACAGCCCGCCGCCGTTGGCGCCGGGGCCGGTGGGATAGAAGACCTTCGTCGCGACGACGACCTCGTCGCGCGCGAAGAGCTTGCGCAGCAGGCGCCCCGTCGCGACCTCGCTCGCGCCGTGCGAGTACATGTCGGCGGTGTCGAAGAACGCGATCCCGCCCTCGGCGGCGCGGCGCACGATCGGCTCGGACTCCGCCTCGCCGAGCTTCCACGGCCGCTCGGGATCGGCGCCGAAGCTCATCATCCCGAGGCACAGGCGCGAGACGCGCAGGCCGCTGCTACCGAGCCGCGGGTGGTCCATCGAGGCGCTCCAGGCCGTCGTCGGGCAGGCGATCCCACGGCGGCACGTCGGCCGCGAAGGAGTGGTACTGCGGCCGGATGCCCGGATCGTCGTCGAGCGTGCCGAGCCGGATCGACACCTCGGGCCCGTCCGGCCACGTGCCGCCGAACAGGCTCGAGCCGCAGACGCGGCAGAACGCCTTCGCCATCCCTCCGTCCGGCCGGTAGGTCTCGATCAGGTCCGCGCCGGAGAGCAGCGCGAAGCCGTCGCGGGGGACGCGGCCCTGCACGCCGGCGGCGGCGCCCGAGTGCTTGCGGCAGCGGCTGCAGTGGCAGAAGTTCGCCCGCCGGAACGACGCGCTGATCTCGTAGCGGACGCCACCACACAGGCAGCTGCCGCGGATTGGCTCTGGCATCCCTTCGAACGTAGTAACGAGTGGCGTCCACTAGCCTCCTCGCCCGCATGGACGGGGATGTCTGCCTGATCGTCAACCCGCACGCCGGCGGTGGCCGCGCGATGCGGTTGCTGCCCGGCGTGGAGGCGGCGCTGCGCGGGATGGGTCGCGCGTTCCGCGTCGAGCCGACGGAGTCGATGGAGCACGCGCGCAACCTGGCGCGCGGCGCGCGCGACGCCGGCGAGATCGTGGCGGCGATGGGCGGCGACGGGATCACGGGCGCGGTCGCGGGCGAGCTGCGCGACGGCAGCGGGCTGCTGGCGATCCTGCCCGGCGGGCGCGGGAACGACTTCGCGCGCAAGCTCGGCATCCCGCGCGACCCGATCGCGGCCTGCGAGCTGCTCGACAGCGGCGTGGAGCGCCGCGTCGACCTCGCCGAGGCCGGCGGTACGGCCTTCCTCGGCATCCTCTCGGCGGGCATCGACTCCGTCGTCAACGAGATCGCCAACACGACGCGGCTGCCGCTCGGCACCAACGTGTACGTCTACGGCGTGCTGCGGGCGCTGGCGTCCTGGAAGCAGGCCGCGTGGAACGTCGACATCGATGGCGAGGAGCTGTCGTTCAGCGGGTACTCCGTCGCCGTGGCGAACTCCGGCGTGTTCGGCGGCGGCATGTACCTCGCGCCCGATGCCTCGCTCGAGGACGGCGTTCTCGATGTCGCGCTGATCGCGGCCCACGGCAAGGTCAGCTACCTGCGCGGGCTCCCGCGCATCTTCAAGGGCACGCACGTCACCGACCCGGCGTTCAAGCTGCTGCGCGGGCGCGAGATCACGTTCAGCGCCGACCGCCCGTTCACCGCCTTCGCCGACGGCGACCCCGTCGCCGCGCTGCCGCTGACCGTGCGCGTGCTTCCCGGCGCGCTGCGGGTGGTGACACCGCGATGATGCGGCTCGCCGCAGGCGTGGCCGCCGCCAAGGCGGTCGGCACGCTCGCGCGCACGGCCGGGCGCGGCGGCGGCACGTCGCTGCCCGGCAAGGTGCTCACGCGCGTGGAGCCGCATGCGATCGGGCAGCTGGCGAGCCGGCTCGGCCAGGGCAGCGTCGTCATCTCCGCCACCAACGGCAAGACCACGACGGCGGCGATGGTCGCCTCGATCCTCGAGGGCACCGGAGCGCGGCTCGTGCACAACCGCGCGGGAGCGAACATGGCCGGCGGGATCGCGAGCGCGCTGGCGGCCGCGTCGCGCCGCGGCGGGCGCGTGCTGACGGGCGACTTCGGGCTCTTCGAGGTCGACGAGTTCTGGCTCGGCGCCGTCGCCGAGGAGCTCGAGCCGCGCGCGATCCTGCTCGGCAACCTGTTCCGCGACCAGCTCGACCGCTACGGCGAGCTGGAGACGATCGCCGACCGCTGGGCCGCGGTCGTGGCGAAGACGTCCGCCCAGCTCGTGCTCAACGCCGACGACCCGCTGATCGCCGACCTCGGCCGCCATTCCTCGCCCACGTACTTCGGCCTCGACGACGACTCGCTCGCGCTGCCCGAGCTCCAGCACGCGTCGGACTCCAAGCACTGCCGCCGCTGCGGGCACGCCTACGGATACACCGCGGTCTACCTCGCCCACCTCGGCCACTACCGCTGCCCGAACTGCGGGCAGGAGCGGCCGGAGCCGAGCGTCGTCGCCACCGACGTCGAGCTGCGCGGCATCCGCAGCGCAGCGTTCACGCTGCGCGGGCGCCGCGTCGAGCTGCCGCTGCCCGGTCTCTACAACGTCTACAACGCGCTCGGCGCGGCCGCGCTGACGCTGTCGCTCGGCGTCGAGCTCGACGACGTCGTGGCCGGGCTGGAGCGCGTCGCGCCGGCGTTCGGGCGCGCCGAGACGCTCGATCTCGGCCGCCCCACGAGCATCCTGCTGGTCAAGAACCCCGCCGGCGCGAACGAGGTGCTGCGCACGCTCGCGCTGGAGGAGGGCGAGCTCGACCTGCTCGGCGTGCTCAACGACCGCACCGCCGACGGGCGCGACGTCTCGTGGGTGTGGGACGCCGACTGGGAGCTGCTGGTCCCGCACGTGCGCCGGATGACCTGCGCCGGCACGCGGGCCGCCGAGCTCGCGCTGCGGATGAAGTACGCCGGGCTCGACACGCAGCGGATCGTCGTCGTCGACGCGCTCGAGCCGGCGCTCGACTCCGCGCTGGAGGGCGGGTCGGGCCCGCTCTACGTCGTCCCGACCTACACGGCGCTGCTGGAGCTGCGCGAGATCCTCACGCGGCGCGGGCACGCGGAGGCGTACTGGCGGTGAACCCCGACGTGGTCTGGCACGACGTCGAATGCGGCCACTACGCGATCGACCTGCCGCTGTGGGCCGAGCTCGCCGCCGACGCGCCGGACGGCGTTCTCGACGTCGGCGCCGGAACGGGCCGCGTCGCGCTCCCGCTCGCGCGCGCCGGGTTCAAGGTCACCGCGCTCGATCTCGACGCCGGGCTGCTGGCCGAGCTCTCCGTCCGCGCGCGCGCCGAGGGACTGGAGATCGACACGCTGGTCGCCGACGCCGAGGACTTCACGCTCCCGCGGCCCACCTCGCTCGTGATCGTGCCGATGCAGACGATCCAGCTGCTGCCGGATCGCCGCGCGTTCTTCGCCGCCGCCAAGCGCGCGCTCGTGCCCGGCGGCCGGCTCGCGTTCGCGATCGCCACCGGGCTGGAGGCGTTCGACGGCGGCATCGCCCTCCCGCACCCGGACCTCGGCGAGGTCGACGGCTACCGCTTCGTGTCCCAGCCGGTCGCGATCCGGCTGCTCGACGACGGCGTGCGGATCGAGCGCGTCCGGCTGCTGATCCATCCCGACGGCACGCGCGAGACCTCCGACGACGCCGTCCACCTGTCGACCGTCTCCCCCGGCGAGCTGGCCGAGGAGGCGTACGCGTACGGGCTCGAGGCCGAGGAGCTGCACCACATCCCCGAGACGCCCGAGCACGTCGGCTCCGAGGTGGTGGTCCTGCGTGCCTGAGCTGCGGATCTGCGCGCTGTACCCCGACCTGATGAACATCTACGCCGACCGCGGCAACCTGCAGCTGCTCCAGCGCCGCTGCGAGTGGCGCGGGATCGGGTTCCGCCTCAGCGGCTCCGGGCTCGGCGAGGCGCTCGATCCCGACGCGCACGATCTCTTCTACATCGGCGGCGGTCAGGACCGTGACCAGGCGCTGTGCGCCGAGGATCTCGCGACCGTCAAGCGCGACGCGCTGCACGCCGCGGCCGGGCGCGGCAAGGTGGTCTTCGCCGTCTGCGGCGGCTACCAGCTGCTCGGCCACGGCTACGAGCTCGGCGGCCGGCGGCTGCCGGGCGTCGGCCTGGTCGACCTCGAGACCGTGCGCGAGGACGGCCCGCGGCTGATCGGCAACGTCGCGATCGAGCTCGACGGCCGCGTCCTCGCCGGCTTCGAGAACCACGGCGGGCGCACGCGCCTAGGCCCGGGCGCCCAGCCGCTCGGCCGCGTGCTGCGCGGCTGTGGCAACGACGGCCGCTCCGGATTCGAAGGCGTGCGCGGCGGGCCGAACGGGAACGTCATCGGGACCTATCTCCACGGCCCCCTGCTCCCCAAGAACGCCTGGTTCGCCGACTGGCTCACCGCCACGGCGCTCGGTCTGGATCCCGGCGCGCTGGCGCCGCTGGACGACGCGCTCGAAGACGCGGCACACGCGGCAGCCCGGCGCGCCGCCGGTCTGTAGGCGAACCGGCGTTCGATACAGTCCGACGCTCCCTCCCCCCGGGATCTCCTCTTGACGCAAACCGACACCGCCCAATCCGAGGGGCCGTCCGGCTACCGCGAGGCCGTAGAGCTGGAGTTCGCCGGGGCCACGAAGCGCTACCCCGGCGCGGACGCGCCCGCCGTCGACTCGCTCTCGCTGAACGTCCCCGCCGGACAGATCTGCGTGCTGGTCGGCCCGTCCGGCTGCGGCAAGACGACCGCGATGCGGATGGTCAACCGGATGATCGACATCACCGAAGGGGACATCCTCGTCGACGGCCGCAGCGTGCGCGACCGCGACGTCGACGACCTGCGGCGCGAGATCGGCTACGTGATCCAGCAGATCGGCCTGTTCCCGCACCGCACGATCGGCGAGAACATCGCCACCGTCCCGCGGCTGCTGGGCTGGAACAAGCGCCGCGTGGCCGCGCGCATCGAGGAGCTGCTGGACCTGATCTCGCTGCCGCAGGAGATGGCGAAGCGCTATCCCGCGCAGCTCTCCGGCGGACAGCGCCAGCGCGTCGGCGTGGCCCGCGCGCTCGCGGCCGACCCGCCGCTGATGCTGATGGACGAGCCGTTCGGCGCGATCGACCCGATCAACCGCGAGCGGCTGCAGAACGAGTTCCTGCGCCTGCAGGCCGAGATCCGCAAGACGATCGTCTTCGTCACGCACGACATCGACGAGGCGATCAAGATGGGCGACCGGATCGCGATCCTGCGCGAAGGCGGCCACTTGGAGCAGTACGCGCCGCCGGCCGAGCTGCTGATGACACCGGCGAGCCCGTTCGTGGAGGACTTCGTCGGCGCCGATCGCGCGCTCAAGCGCCTCAGCCTGCAGCGCGTGCGCGACATCGACCTGTGGCAGGCGCCGCTCGTGCACGCCGGCGACAGCGTCGCGACCGTTCGGCGGGAGCTGGAGACCGCCGACGTCGAGTACCCGCTGCTGGTCGACGAGCACGGCGCGCCGCGCGGCTGGCTGGCCGAGCGCGCGCTGGCGGGCGACACGGTCGGCGACCAGCTGCGCTCCGGCCCCGAGCCCGTGATCGACCGCGACGCGATCCTGCGCGACGCGCTGTCGGAGCTGCTGGCCAACGAGGCGCAGTACGGGCCGGTCGTGGACGGCACCGGCAAGGTCGTGGGCGTGCTCTCGATCGAGCTGCTCTCGCACATGATCGCGAGCGAGGAAGCCGCGTGAAGACTCGCCCTGCGGGCTCGCTTCACGTGGGAGTGTTCGCCCAGAGGGCGAAACTCCCGAGGAGGCAGCGGGATGATTGTTGAGCTGGCGCAGCTGCAGATCCACCAGCGCGGCGGCAAGTCCGACTGCGTCGAGCGCGACGGCATCTGCCCGCGCTGGATCATCGACAACTTCGACCGCTACACGCATCCGCTGTGGCAGCAGGTCGTGCTCGTGGTCGTGTCGGTGGCGATCGGTTTCGTGATCGCGTTCACGCTGGCGCTGCTCGCGCACCGCCGGCGCGCGCTGGTGGGGCCGATCACGCAGATCACCGGGATCCTCTACACGCTGCCGAGCGTCGCCGTGTTCTTCCTGCTCCTGCCGATCACGGGCCGAGGCTTCACGACGGCGCTGATCGCACTCGTCTCCTACACGCTGCTGATCATCTTCCGCAACGTCATCACCGGCCTGGACAGCGTGCCGGAGGAGGCGCGCGACGCCGGCCGTGGGATGGGCCTGACGGAGAACCAACTGCTGTGGCGCGTGGAGCTGCCGCTCGCGCTGCCGGAGATCATGGCCGGGCTGCGGATCGCGGTCACCACGACGGTCGGGCTGGCCTCGCTCGCGTTCCTGGCCGGCGCCGGCGGGCTCGGCGACGCGATCTTCTCCGACCGCTTCTTCCGCTCCAACGTGCTGGTGGCCGGAGGACTGTGCGTGCTGCTGGCCGTCGTGCTCGACCTCGCCGTGCTGGCGGTGCAGAAGCTCCTGACCCCGTGGACGAGGGCACTGCCATGACGTTCGCGGCACTCGGGGAGTTCGGCGACGGGATCGACTTCATCTTCCACTCGCGCCAGTCGCGCGGCGGGGCGGAGATCGGCGGCTCGCACAACCTGACGCTGCTGTGGACGCACCTCGAGCTGACCGCCGCCGCGATGGCGGTCGCCGTGGTGATCGCGCTGCCGCTCGGGCTCGTGCTCGGCCACCTCGGCAAGGGCTCGTTCCTGGCGATCTCGACCTCGAACGTCGGCCGCGCGGTGCCGAGCATCGCGCTGATCGCGTTCTTCGTCGCGTTCTTCCCGCAGACGCCCGAGTTCCTCAGCCTGATGTTCGCGCTCGCCCTGCTGGCGATCCCGCCGATCCTCACGAACGCCTACGTGGGCGTGCGCCAGGTGGAGCGCGACACCGTCGACGCCGCCCGCGGCATGGGGCTCTCCGGCGCGCAGGTGCTGCGCCAGATCGAGCTCCCGCTCGCGCTGCCGCTGATCTTCGGCGGCATCAAGACCTCGACCGTCAACGTCATCGCCACGGCCACGATCGCGCCGCTGGCGGGCGTGTTGACGCTCGGCGACCCGCTGGTCTCCTTCGCCGTCTACGGGCGCGAAGGCCAGATCGGCGTGTCGATCATCGTCGGAGCGCTGGCGATCCTCGCCGAGGTCGGTCTCTCGGCCGTCCAGCGCGCCGTCACACCTAAGGGCATCCAACTGGAGCGCAGTTCCCGCGCTCGTTTCGGTTTCACCAAGAGGAGGATCCAGACCGCCCCATGAGATCGCTCACCAGTCTCATCCTCGCCGCCGTCGCGGCGATCGGGCTCGCCGCCTGCGGCAGCGACGACAACTCGTCGTCGTCGACCCCGGCGGCCAAGGCGACCGCCACGGCGGCCCCCGCCGGGCAGATCACCAAGAACGCCGACAACGCCAAGGTCTCGCTGAAGATCGGCTCCAAGAACTTCACCGAGCAGAAGATCCTGGGCGAGATCTACGCCCAGGGCCTGGCGGCCGCCGGCTACACGACCACGACCGACCTCAACCTCGGCGACGAGCAGACCGCGCTCAAGGCCGTGCAGAGCGGCGAGATCTCCGCCTACCCGGAGTACACCGGCACGGCGCTGCTGTCGTTCTTCAAGAAGAGCGCGGCCGACCTCCCGAAGGACCCGCAGGCCGCCTACGAGGAGGCCAAGGCCGACTTCGAGAAGATCGGGCTGACGTCGTTCCCGCCGACGCCGTTCACGGACTCCAACGAGGTCGCCGTGACGCAGGCGACGGCGGACAAGCTCGGCCTGAAGAACATCTCCGACCTCAAGGACAAGGCGGGCACGCTGACGCTGTACGGCACGCCTGAGTGCCGCCAGCGGCTGGACTGCCTGCTCGGCCTGGAGAAGGTCTACGGCCTGAAGTTCAAGAAGTTCGTGCCCGTCGCGCCGGACCAGCGCCACGAGGTGCTCTCCTCCGGCCGCGCCGACGTCTCGATCGTCTTCACGACCGACCCGCAGATCAAGCGCAACAAGGAAGTCCTGCTCAACGACGACAAGGGCATGTTCCCGCCCTACAACTCGACGCTGGTGATGAAGAAGGAGACGGCCGACCAGGCGGGCCCGGATCTCGCCAAGACGCTCGACCTGATCCAGAAGCCGCTGACCGACGACGCGATGCAGGAGCTCGACGCGCGCGTCGACATCGACAAGAAGGACCCCGCCGAGGTCGCCAAGGAGTACCTGTCGGAGACCGGCCTGGTGAAGTGATCCGCGATCGGCGCGCTCATGCAGAGCGTGAGCGCGCCGATTACCCGGGCCAGCGATGGCCCTCACAACCGAGACGCGGTCAGAATCGCCCGCTTGCGGGCATCATTGGGAGGTGCCTGATCTCCCCCGGCTGCGCGGCGTCACCCACATGTACGCGTTCTTCTGCGCGACGGTGGCCGCCGCCATGCTCGTCGTCGCCGCCCCGGGCGGGATGTCGAGGGCCGCGAGCGCGATCTACGGCACGGGCCTGTGCGCCCTGTTCGGCGGCAGCGCCCTCTATCACCGCTGGCGCTGGAACCCGCGCTGGAAGCCGATCCTGCAGCGGATCGACCACAGCACGATCTTCGTCTTCATCGCCGCCTCCTACACGCCGATCTGCCTGCTCGTGCTGTCCGGCTCGATCCGCTGGATCGTGCTCGTGACCGTGTGGACGGGCGCACTCGGAGGTGTGGCGCTCAGCGTGGCCTGGATCACGGCCCCGCGCGTGCTCGCATCCGCCTGCTACGTGGCGCTCGGCTGGGTCGCGGTGATCGCGTACCCGCAGATGCACGCGTCGCTGCCGTGGCTGCCGCTGGTGCTGATCGCGACGGGCGGCGTGCTCTACACCGCCGGCGCCGTCGTGTTCGCCACTCAGCGCCCGAACCCGTGGCCGAAGGTGTTCGGCTTCCACGAGATCTTCCACGCGTTCGTGATCCTCGCCGCCGTCGCGCACTTCGTCGCGTTCGCCGGCTGGGTCGTCCTGCCGGCCGCCTGATCTCCGCAACGAGCGGGGTTCTGACATCCGGCCGCCGCGGCTGCCGCTACCTTGCCGCGATGGCCTTCGATCTCGCCGTCGACCAGCTCGAAGTCAAGCTCCTGCACCCGCAGGCGCGCCCGCCGGCACGCGGGCGGGAGGGCGATGCGGGCTATGACCTCAGCTGCGTCGAGCCGTTCGTCCTGCGCCCGGGCGAGCGCAGGATGGTGGCGACCGGGGTCGCGATCGCGCTCCCGCCGGGCGTCGCCGGGCTCGTGATGCCGCGCTCGGGTCTCGCGCACCGGCACGGGATCGCGTGCGTCAACTCCCCGGGGCTGATCGACCCGAACTACCGCGGCGAGCTGCGCGTCATCCTCGTCAACCACGGCGAGGAGATGTTCCGCGCCCACGCGGGCGACCGGATCGCCCAGCTGCTGCTCGTCCCGTACTGGACGCCGGAGCTGCGCGTCGTCGACGAGCTGCCGGAGTCCGAGCGCGGCGACGGCGGATTCGGCTCTAGCGGCCGTTGACCGCGTAGCGGTCGAAGCGCTCGGCCATCACGGCGGGCAGCCGGGCGCTCACGCGCACGCCCTCGGGCGTGTCGGTGCGCTCGATCTCACCCGTCAGGTCGTGCAGCTCCGACAGCAGGCCGCCCTCGGAGAACGGCACCAGCAGCTCGACGTCGCGCAGCGTGCGCTCGAACTCGATCGCGATCCGCTCGCCGAGCTCGTCGAGCCCCTCGCCCGTGAGCGCGGAGACCAACACGGCGTCGGGATGGCGGAAGTCGAGCTCGCGGCGCCGTTCCGCGTCCAGCAGGTCGGCCTTGTTGAGCACGAGCAGGCGCGGCTGGTCGCCCGCCTCGATCTCCTCCAGCACGTCCTCGACGGCGCGCGTCATGGCGACGAGCTGCTCCTCGGGCGCGCTCGCGTCGACCACGTGGAGCACGAGGTCGGCCAGCTTGGTCTCCTCCAGCGTCGCGGCGAACGCGTTGACGAGCTGATGCGGAAGCTTGCGGATGAAGCCGACGGTGTCGGTCACCAGGTAGGCGCGGCCGTCGAGCCGGAGCGTGCGCGTGGTCGGGTCCAGCGTGTGGAACAGCCGGTCGCGGACGCCGACCTCCGAGCCCGCCAGCGCGTTCAGCAGCGAGGACTTGCCGGCGTTGGTGTAGCCGGCCAGCGCGACGTTGGGCAGGTGCGCGCGCTCGCGCTCCTGGCGCATCACGGCGCGCGTGGTGCGCACGTGGTCCAGCCGTCGCTTGAGCGCCGCCATGCGGTCGCGCGCGAGCCGGCGGTCGGTCTCGATCTGCGACTCGCCCGGGCCTCGGGTGCCGATGCCGCCGCCCAGACGCTCGAGGTGCGTCCACAGGCCGCGCATGCGCGCCATGTTGTACTCCAGCTGTGCGAGCTCGACCTGCAGCTTGCCCTCGGCCGTGTTGGCGTGGCCGGCGAAGATGTCGAGGATCACAGCGGTGCGGTCGAGCACCGGCATGCCGAGCTTGCCTTCGAGGTTGCGCTGCTGGCGCGGCGTCAGCTCGTCGTCGGTGACGACGAGGTTGGCGTCGGTCTCCTTCAGCAGCGGCTCGAGCTCCTCGACCTTGCCGGGACCGAGGTAGGTGTTCGGGTGCGGGCTGTCGCGCTTCTGCACCATCTCGCCGACGACGGCGACGCCGGCGGTGCGCAGGAGCTCGTTGAGCTCCGCGAGGTCTTCGTCATGTGGCGTGGCCGCGATGCAGTACGCGCGCTGCTTGGCCCGGCCGACCTGCGGCGGGGCGGAGTAGCGGGATTCGGATGTCCGGCCGTTGCGAGAGCGCTCCAAGGCCTTCCATTCTAGAGTCCCCGGCTTGCCCGTCACACCCGGGATCGGCGAGACCGAGCTGGCCGAGCGGCTGGCCCGCCGCACGCTCGAGCTGATCGACGTCCCGTCGCCCTCGCGCTCGGAAGCGGCGCTCGCCGCGCACGTCGCGCAGGTGCTGCGCGACGGCGGCGCGGAGGTCAGCGAGCTGGGCGACTCGTGCGTGCTCGCGCGGCCGCCCGGGACGTCGCCGCCGGTGCTGCTCGCGGGGCATCTCGACACGGTGCCCGCGCAGGACAACATCCCGGGCTCGCGCGACGCCGAACAGGTCGTCGGGCTCGGCGCGAGCGACATGAAGGGCGCGCTGGCGGTGATGATCGAGCTCGTGCTGTCCGGCTCGCCGTACGGCGCGCTGTTCTTCCCGCGCGAGGAGCTGCCGTCGGCCGAGAGCGCGCTCGTGCCGCTGCTGCGGCGCTCCCCGGTGGAGGCCGACTTCGTGGTCGTGATGGAGCCGACCGACGGCGCGCTGCACGCCGGCTGCGCGGGCAACATCAACGCGACCTGGACGTTCACCGGCCGCAGCGGGCACTCCGCGCGGCCGTGGGCGGCCGACAACGCGATCACGCGCGCGGCGCTGGGCGTGGCGACGCTGGCGAGCGCGCCGGTGCTGCCGGTCGCGTTCGGAGGGCTGACGTTCTTCGAGGTGGCGTCGGTGACGGGGATCGAGGGCGGGATCGCGAGCAACGTGATCCCGGAGACGTGCGCCGCGACGGTCAACTTCCGCTACGCGCCGGGGCGCTCGCCGCAGCAGGCCGAGGCGCGGCTCGCGGAGCTGTGCGGCGGGCTGGGCTCGCTGGAGATCACCGGGAACGCCGGGTCGGCGCCGGTCGCGCTCGATCATCCGCTCGCGCGGCGGCTGATCGCCGCCGGCGAGCTCGAGGTCGCGCCCAAGCAGGCGTGGACGCCCGTCGCCGAGTTCGCGCAGTTCGGCTATCCGGCCGTCAACTTCGGCCCGGGCGCGCCGGCGCAGGCGCACCGGCGCGACGAATCGGTCTCCGTCGCTGCGCTCGTGCACGCGCACCGGGTGCTGGAGGCACTTGTCGCATGACGACGACGTCCGGGTCGACCGCGACGGCGGCCATGGCACGGCCATGCGGAGCGGATACGTGAGCGTGCGGCTCTCCCCCGTGCTGGCGTCGCTGGCCACGTACCCGTTCGTACGCCTGGAGGAGGCGCGCCGGCGCGTCGCGGCGACCGGCGTCGAGATCCTCGACTTCGGCATGGGCGAGCCGCGCGAGGAGACGCCGGCCTTCATCCGGCAGGCGCTGATCGACGCCGTCGGGCCGATGTCGGCGTACCCGAGCGCGGTCGGACTGCCGGAGCTGCGCGCGGCGATCGCCGGCTGGGTCTCGCGCCGGTTCGGCGCCGCTCTTGACCCCGACACGTCGGTGATCCCGACGCTCGGCTCCAAGGAGGCCATCTTCGGGCTCGCGAACGTGCTCGAGCGCGACCTGGTGGCGGTGCCGGTGCCCGCCTACCCGGTCTACGAGCGCGGCGGCCTGTTCGCCGGCAAGCGGATCGTGGAGCTGCCGCTGACCGAGGCCAACGGCTGGCTCCCCGATCTGAGCGGGGTCGACTGGGACCGGGTCGCGCTGCTGTGGCTCAACTACCCGAACAACCCGACCGGCGCGACCGCGCCGGTCGAGTTCTACGAGGGCGCCGCGGCGCTCGCGCGCGAGCACGGCTTCGTGCTGGCGAGTGACGAGGCGTACTCGGAGATCTACTTCGGCGAGCCGCCCGCCTCCGCCCTGCAGGTGGCCGACCTCACGAACGTGCTCGTGTTCAACACGCTCTCCAAGCGCTCCTCGATGCCCGGCTACCGCTCGGGCTTCGTCGCCGGCGACCCGGAGCTGATCGCCGCGTTGAAGCGCTATCGCCCGAACGTCGGCGTCGCGCCGCAGGAGATCGTCCAGCGCGCCGCGATCGCGGCGTGGAGCGACGACGCGCACGTCGACGAGGTGCGCGAGCGCTACAAGGCCAAGCGCGACCTGATGCTGGAGGCGCTGCCGCTGCGCAACGCGGGCGGCGACGCCACGTTCTTCCTCTGGCTGGAGGGCGACGACGAGCTGGCCGCGCGCTGGCTCGAGCAGGGCGTCGTCGTCGCGCCCGGCTCGTTCTTCGGCGCGCCGGGCTACCTGCGGCTCGCGCTCGTGCCGGAGCTCGAGGTGTGCCGGCGGGCGGCCTCAATCATTCGCGTGCAGGGCGGCGTTCAGGCCGGCCCAGCGGCCTGAGCGCGCCAGCGCCTCGACCGCACCGGTGCGCGAGTTGCGCCGGAACAGCAGCCCGCTCGCGCCGCTCAGCTCGCGTGCCTTGACGATGTCGCCGTCGGGCAGCGTCACGAGCGTGCCGGCCGTGACGTAGAGACCGGCCTCGACCGTGCACTCGTCGCCGAGCGAGATGCCGATGCCGGAGTTCGCCCCGAGCAGGCAGCGCTCGCCGACCGAGACCACTTCCGTGCCGCCGCCCGACAGCGTTCCCATGATGCTCGCGCTGCCGCCGACGTCGGAGCCGTCGCCGACCACGACGCCCGCGCTGATGCGGCCCTCGACCATCGAGTGCCCGAGCGTGCCGGCGTTGAAGTTCACGAACCCCTCGTGCATCACCGTCGTCCCCTCGGCGAGGTGCGCGCCGAGGCGGACGCGGTCGGCGTCGGCGATCCGCACGCCGGTCGGGGCGACGTAGTCGGTCATGCGCGGGAACTTGTCGAGCGAGTGGACCAGCAGCTGGTCGCCGCGGGCGCGGAAGCTCATCCGCACCGCGGTCAGGTCCGCCGGGTCGATCGGGCCGTGGTTGGTCCAGGCGACCGTCGGCAGCACGCCGAAGATGCCGTCCAGGTTCGCGTCGTGGGGCTTGATCAGGCGGTGCGAGAGCAGGTGCAGGCGCAGGTAGGCGTCGGCGGTGCTCGCGGGCGGCTCGCCGAGATCGGCGATCACGGTCAGGATCGGCGCCTGGCGGATGTTGAGGCGGTCGTCGGTGCGCACGCGCGGGATGCCGTGGCGCTCGGCCTCGCCGGCCGACAGCTCGCGCGCGTCCTGGCCCGTGGGCGGGTCGCCGAGCCGCGGGTCGGGATAGAAGACCTCCAGCACGCGGTCGCCCGCGAGCGTGGCCAGCCCGGCGCCCCAGGCGCCGCTCTCGATAAAGGTCATCCCTTGAAGGCCTCCGCGTGATCCTGGGCGAACGTGTCGAGGTCGCGCGGCGGGCGGCCGAGCGCGTCCTGGACGCCGGAGGTGACCATCGTCGCGCCCCCGCTCGCGTACAGCTCGAACAGCTCGCACAGCCCTTCGGCGTTCCACGGCGGGACGCCGGCGCGCACGAGCTCGCGCTTGACGGCCTCGACCGGCACCTCGGCGATCTTGACGTCGCGCCCGGCGGCGGCGAACACGCGCCGCGCCTGGTCGCGGTAGGAGATCGCCTCGGGGCCGGACAGCCCGTACGCCTTGCCCTCGTGGCCTTCCTCGGTGAGGGCGACCGCGGCGACCTCGGCGACGTCGCGCGCGTCGACGATGCTGAAGGACGCGTCGGGGACGGGCGTGTAGAACGTCCCGTCCTGCACCTGGTCGCCCCACGCGAGCGTGTTCTGCATGAACCCGGTCGCGCGCAGCAGCGTCCAGGCCATGTCGGACTCCCTCAGCGCGCGCTCGACCTTGCCGTGGGAGCGCGCGAAGCGGCCGGGAGCCTCCTCGGACGCGCCGATCACCGACAGCTTGACGACGTGCTTGACGCCGGCCGCCTTGGCAGTCTCCAGGAAGGCCAGCTCGAGCTCGGACTGCATCGGGCTCGCGGGCGCGACGAGATAGGCGCGCTCGACGCCGTCCAGCGCGGGGCCCAGCGTGCGCGGGTCGCCCAGGTCGCCGGTCACGGGCGTGAAGCCGAGGTCGCGCAGGTGGTGCGCCTTGGTCTCGTCGCGCACGAGCGCGCGGGCCTCCGCGTCGCGGGTCTTCAGCGCGCGCAGGAGCTCCATGCCCGTCGTGCCCGTCGCTCCCGTCACCAGCAGCATTCAGTTGCCTCCGTCTTCGTTCAGCTCGCTCACCAGCTCCTCGCTCAGCTCTCCGCGGTAGATCGGCACCGCCCACCCGGTCAGGTCCACGTGCAGGGACTCGTCGACGTCGACCTCCAGCTCGCCGCCGTCGAGGTGCACGGTGACAGGCGAGTCGCCGCCGCGCACCACGTGGGCCACGGCCGCCCCGCTCGCTCCCGTACCGGACGACAGCGTCTCTCCCACGCCGCGCTCGAAGATGCGCGCGCGGATGGCGGAGGGTGACAGCTCCGTCCAGAAGGAGACGTTGGTGCGGTTCGGGAAGATCGCGGCGCGCTCGATCCGGGGGCCGATCTCCGCGAGGTCGATCGCGTCGGGATCCTCGACGTGGATCGCGCACTGCGGGTTGCCGATCGCGACGTGCTGGAACTGGAAGCCCTCGACCTCGCCGCGGCCGTCCGGCGGGCCGTCCGGGTAGTGCTCGCTCTGCAGGCGCGCGCGGCCCATGTCCACGCGACAGGTCGTGGGACCCGTGATCGTGGGCCGGATCTCGCCCGCGAGCGTCTGGATCGAGAACGTGTCGCTGGTCGTCCAGCCGCGGCGGCGCAGGTACAGGATCGCCTCGCGGGCGCCGTTGCCCGACAACTCGGCCTCGCTGCCGTCGGGATTGAAGATCCGCAGGCGCGCGACGTAGCCGGGCTCGTCCGGCGGGGCGAGCAGGAGCACGCCGTCGCCGCCCGGCCCGAAATGCGGGTCGCACAGGCGCTGGACCTGCTTCTGCGTCAGCTCCGACGCCTCGAAGATGAGGTAGTCGTTGCCGAGCGCTTGCCATTTCTCGAAGCGCACGAGCCTCAGATCATGGCGTGGATGGCGGCCGCGACGTCCTCCGGCATGCGCCCGGTCGTGTCGATCAGGTGCGCTCCGGGGAGCTTGCGCAGCCAGGTGAGCTGGCGCTTGGCGTAGCGGCGGGTGCGCCTGCGCATCGCCTCCGGGTCGCCGTCCAGCAGCTCCTGGAAGCCGAGCGCGGCGCGGGCCGTGGAGGAGGCGCCGCGCGCGTCGGCGCGTTGGACCTCCGCTTGCACGCCGGCCTCGAGCATGGCGTCGATGCGGCGCTCGATCCGCTCGTAGAGCGCGTCGCGGTCCATCGTGAGCGCGGCGAGCACGCGTCGGGCGGCGGGTGTCGCTCGTCCACAGCTGCGACGGGGCGCCGGGCGGCGGCGGCAGCGGGTGGCCGGCCCGGAGCAGCTCCAGCGCGCGCAGGACGCGCTGCGTGTCGGTGGGCGCGATGCCGGCGCCCGCGGGGAGCTGGGCGTGGAGGTGCTCGATGCCGCGCTCTCGGAGCTGCGCGGCGAGCTCGGCGCGGATGGCCGGGTCGACGGCCGGGCGCAGGTCGAGCTCGGCGAGCGCGGCGCGCAGGTAGAGCCCGGTGCCGCCCACGACGATCGGGCGGCGGTCCTGCTCCAGGAGCGCGTCGATCTCCGCGTGGGCCAGGTGCGCGTAGGCGCCGGCGGAGAACGTCTCGGTGATCGGCAGGAAGCCGACCAGGCGGTGCTCGAGCCGCGCGCGCTCGGCCTCCGTGGCCGCGCCGGAGAGCAGCCCGAGCCCTTCGTAGACCTGGATCGCGTCGGCCGAGACGGCGACCGGGTCCTCGCCGCGTTCCCGCAGCCGGTCCGCCAGCGCGACCGCCACCGCGGTCTTGCCGATGGCGGTCGGGCCGAACACGGCGACGATGGCGGGGCCGGACACGCCGGGCAGTATCGTCAGTTGGATCATGGCCACGCGCATAGGCACCGGCCTGTCACTGGTTCCGGACGCCCGCACGGGCGCGCTGGAAGCGGCGGCCGCGGCGGCCAGGCAGCTCGGCGGGGCGCCCTGCGACCTCGCGATCGTGTTCGCGTCCGGGGCGCACCTCGCGGCGCCCG
The DNA here is from genome assembly GCA_963736505.1 of uncultured Solirubrobacteraceae bacterium. Taxonomy (GTDB): domain Bacteria; phylum Actinomycetota; class Thermoleophilia; order Solirubrobacterales; family Solirubrobacteraceae; genus Solirubrobacter. Next base: position 1,820,160 of record CAVTOZ010000003.1, on the reverse strand, counting down.
AGGCGACCTTGGCGGCGATCCACGAGACGCTCGAGCCGGACGGGCTCGTCGGCTGCGGCGCGGGCGGCGTGATCGGCCGCGGGCGCGAGATCGAGGCGGGTACCGCCGTGTCGGTCTGGGCCGCGAGCCTCGGCGAGGGCTCGGCCTCGACGTTCCACGCGCTGGTCGAGGAGCTCGAGGAGGGCACGGGCGCGCTGACCGGCATGCCGGACCTCTCGGGCGCCGACGGCACGATCCTGCTGGCCGATCCGGTCTCGTTCCCCACCGACGCGGTGCTGCGGTTCCTGTCGGAAGCGGCGCCGCTGATGCCGCTGCTCGGCGGGCTCGCGTCCGGTCGCACGGCGGCGGACGAAGGCGTCCTGTTCTTCGGCGAGGAGGTCGTCTCCGAGGGCGCCGTGGGCGTGCGGCTCGACGGCGTCGAGGTGCTGCCGATGGTCTCCCAGGGCGCGTCGCCGATCGGCCCCGAGCTGACGATCACCGCCGCCGAGGGGCACGTGATCGGCGAGCTCGCGGGGCGGCCGGCGCTGGAGAAGCTGCGCGAGACGATCGAGGGCCTGACCGCCGACGACCTGCAGCTGGTCAAGGGCGGGCTGCTGATGGGGATCGTCGTGGACTCCAACAAGCCCGACTACGTGCAGGGCGACTTCCTCGTGCGCGGCCTGGTCGGCGCCGATCCGGCCACGGGCCAGGTCGCGGTGGGCGCCGACGTGCATCCCGGGCAGGTCATCCGGCTGCACGCGCGCGACGCGGAGAGCGCGGACCGCGACCTGCGCGAGGCGCTGTCGGTGCGCATGGCGGCGCTGGGCAACCGGCCGCCGGCGGGCGCGCTCGTGTTCGCCTGCAACGGCCGCGGGCGCGGGATGTTCGGGCGCGCGGACCACGACGCCGAGGCGCTGACGGACGCGCTGGGCGTCCCGGCCGCGGGGTTCTTCGCGGCGGGCGAGATCGGGCCGGTCGGCGGCGCGTACTTCGTCCATTCCTTCACGGCGACCGTGGCCGTGTTCGCTTGAAGCTCGCGGGCGCTCACGTCCTGTTGACGGGCGCGACCGGCGGCCTCGGGCAGGCGATCGCGCGGGAGCTGGCCGAGCGCGGTGCGACGCTGACGCTGAGCGGGCGGCGGGTCGACGTGCTCGAGCCGCTGGCGGCGGACCTCGGCGCGCGCGCGTTCGCTTCGGACCTCTCGCGGCCGGACGCGCCGGCGCGGCTGCTCGAGCAGACGGGCGAGGTGGACGTGCTCGTCGCCAACGCGGGTCTGCCCGGATCGGGGCGGCTCGGCTCGTTCTCGGACGAGCAGCTCGACCGCGCGCTGGCGGTCAACCTGCGCGCGCCGATGATGCTCGCCAAGCTGCTCGCCGACACGATGGCCGAGCGTGGCAGCGGGCACCTGCTGTTCATGTCCTCGCTGGCGGGCAAGGCCGGCTCGCCGGGGAACTCGATCTACGCGGCGACGAAGTTCGGGCTGCGCGGGTTCGCGCTCGCGCTGCGCGAGGATCTGGCGCAAAAGGGCGTCGGCGTTTCGGTGATCCTGCCCGGGTTCATCTCCGACGCCGGCATGTTCGCCGAGTCGGGCGCGAAGCTCCCGCCCTACATCGGGACCAAGCGGCCCGGCGACGTCGCCCGCGCCGTCGTGAAGGCGATCGAGCACGACCGCGCCGAGCTCGACGTCGCGCCGATCGCGCTGCGCGCGGGGGCGACGCTCGCGAGCCTCGCCCCCGGCCCGATCGGCGCGATCCAGCGCCGCCTCGGCGCCGCCTCGACCGCCTCGCAGTTCGAGGACGGCCAGCGCGACAAGCGCTAGCCCTCGTGCGTGACGGCGCCGACGGCGGCGAGCACCTCGTCGGCGAGCTTCGGACCGTCGCTGTCGGCCAGCGGGGTGGCCTGGATGCGGACGACGACCTCGTCGGAGTCGATCTCCTCGAGCGCGATCACCGGCTCGCCGCGGACCGGCGTGACGATCGTGTCCTCCAGCAGCGACTGGATGTCGCTCGGCTTGACGTCGGGGCGCAGGCGGGCGCGCAGGTCGACCGAGGCCGGCTCGCGCAGCGGCACGACGGCGGCGGACAGCACGACGTTGTTGGGGACCATGATCGAGTCCTGGCCGCGGGCGAACGTCGTGTACAGCAGGCCGAGCGACGCGACGACGCCCTCGATCTGGCCGGCCAGGCCGCCGGCCTGCAGGCGCACGCGGTCGCCGACCTTGAACGGCCGCACCGAGATCAGCACGACGCCGGCGATCAGGTTGCCCAGCGTCTGCTGGGCCGCGAGGCCGATGACGACCGCCGTGATGGCGCCGCCCACGGCCAGCGTGCGCGGATCCAGCCCGGCGACGCGCAGCGCCGCGATCGCGGCCGCGACGAGGAACGCGAGCCGGATCAGGAAGCCCACCGTGCCCGCCGTCGCGGGGTCCATCCGGCGGAACAGCGCAGGCGCGGAGAAGCGCCCGAGATCGCGCGCCAGCGCCCAGCCGAGGGCGACCATCACGACCGCGGCGCCGATCCGGACCGGCGTGTCGACGCCGAAGATCCGCTCGCGCTCGAGGTACGCGACGATCGTGCCCAGCAGCATCGGGATGATCGCGGCGAGCTCCCACTTCGCGCGGCGGGCGCGCTTGGCGGTCTGGATGGTGAGCGTGCGCGCGCTCGACGCGACGTGCGGTCGGTGTAGGCGTGGCATCTCAGAACCCAACACGGCCGCGTCGCTCCGGTTTCCTTGGTGTGCGCGGCATCACAGTCAGAACAACGTCTCCTGCTTGACCGCCGCGGCGCGCGGCGGCGGTGCCGGAGCCGCCGGCGCGGGCCGGCGACCGCCGTTGCGGTGGCGGAACGGGCTCAGATCCTGCCCGCGCGCCCACGGGGCGCCGGCGTCGAGCTCGATCCGGCGACGGTCGGGGGCCGGCATGTAGGCGCCGTTCGCGTACAGCCGCTCGTAGCGCGGCACGAGATCAGGCCGGTGCTCGCGCAGCCACTCGAACACGAGCGCCCGGACCGAGCCGCGCAGGAACAGCGTGTTGCCGCCGATGTAGGTCGCGCCGGCGTCGGTCGCCGCCTCGACGATCTTCGCCACCTCCGCCGGGTCGTCGTTGATGCCGGGCATCAGCGGCGCGATCAGGATGCCCGTCGGGATGCCCTGGCGGTTGAGCTCCGCGACGGCCTCGAGCCGCGCGCGCGGGTGCGGCGTGTGCGGCTCGGTCGCCCGCCACGCCTTCTCCTCGAGCGTCGGCACCGACAGGCACGCGCTGACCTCGGCGACCTCGGCGATCTCCTTCAGCAGGTCCACGTCGCGCAACACGAGCGGCGACTTGGTCAGGATCGAGCACGGGTTCGCGAAGTCGCGCAGCGCCTCCCAGATGCCGCGCATGAGCTTGTAGCGGCCCTCGACCCACTGGTACGGGTCCGTATTGGTGCCGAGCGCGACGCTCTCCTTCTTCCACGACGGCCGCGCGAGCTCGGCCCGCAGCACCTCGGGCACGTTGACCTTCACCACGATCTCGCGCTCGAAGTCCCGCCCCGCGTCCATCTCCAGGTACTCGTGGGTCGGGCGCGCGAAGCAGTTGTGGCTCACGACGCCGTCGGCGATGAAGTCCTGCGTGCCCGTCGTGATGTCGTACATCGGGATCTCGCGACCGAGCGGCTCGATCGCCGCCACGCTCAGCTTCGCCTGCGACTTCAGCGCGCGTCCCTCGATCGAGCGCTTGCGCGTGATCGCGACGTCGACCGTCTGGAAGAACCGCATCTGCTCGCCCATGCCGCCGAGCAGCCGGACCGTGCGCAGGCCGTTCGGGAGCCCGTGGTCCTCGACGGTCGCCCGGAACCCGAAGTGCCGCAGGGAGGCGACGGTCTGCTCGATGATCGCGGCGTCGGTGTTCGGCACGCGCCAGACGCCGTTGCTGCAGCTCCCCTCGGCGTCGAAGATCCCCGCGAGGAACCCCTTGCGCCAGGCGTCGTTCGGGCGCCATGGCCACGCGATCAGCTCGCGCACGAGGGCGACTTCGGCGCGGCGTTGGCTGCGGATGGCCCGCATCGGGCGTCGCTCCCCGACGGCGAGCTGGAAATCGAACTCGTCGGTCGCGACACCGAGCTCGCGCAGGTACGCGCCGGCGCGGTCCAGGGCCTCCTGATCTGCGAGCGCGAGCCGGAACCGGTGGACCTCGCCGCGCGGGTAGACGTACGAGCCGAGGTGTCCGTCGCCGCGGATCAGACCGGAGAGATAGCCGCGGCGGTAGTCGGCGTCCTGCACCGGAGCCGCGGCGAAGCGGCCCGTTCCCATCAGCGAGTCGTTGAGCGTGAGGTACGGGCGCCGTGACGCGCCGGACATGGCTCCGGTGACGTGCTTCCAGCCGCGGCGCGTCAGGAAGCGATGGTCGCCGCTGGCGATGAGCTCGGTGCCGTCATCGAGCGTGATGCGGCACGCGGGCTTGCGCGTGGACCAATGCGCCAGGACCTCGGTCTTCACGTACCGGCGGTACGTGCCCTGGCGGGCCGTCCCGTAGATCTCGTCGCCTACCCGCAGATCGGCGATCGGCTTGGTGCGGCCGTCGGCGAGCAGGATCGGCGTCTCAGGCGCGAGGCAGTAGAGGCACGCATGGGTGCAGCCCCGGTATGGGTTGACGGTCCATTCGAACGGGAGGCGGGCGGCGCTGGGGACGCGGTTGAGGGCGGACTTCGTGCGGACCTCGTGGAAGCGGATGTCCATCGCCTCAGGGGCGTCGAAGCGACGGACGACGGCGTCCTCCACTCCGGGGAGCCGGAGCTCCGCATCCTGCTTGACCGCTTGGGCTGCCCACCGCATGCGAACGTATGTTCGCATAGGCGCCGGACGGACTAGCATCGCCGCCGTGCTCGCCGGTGCGCTCCCGTTCCTGCGCTGCCCGCACTGCGGGGCCGCGCTGGTCGCCGCGGATGCGTCGATCCGGTGCGCGGAGGGGCACAGCTTCGACGTCGCGCGCCAGGGTTATGTCGACCTCATGCCCTCTGGGCGCCGGCCGGCCGGCGACACGGCGGCGATGGTCGCGGCCCGGGAGGCGTTCCTCGGGCGCGGCCACTACGCGGCGATCGCGGACGCGGTGGCGTTGGAGAGCGGCCCCGCGAGCGGTGGCGGGTGCGTGGTCGAGGTCGGCGCCGGGACGGGGTACTACCTCGCCCGGGCGCGCGGCGAGCGGGTCGGGATCGCGCTGGACAGCTCGCGCTACGCGCTGCGGCGGGCGGCGCGGGCGGGGCTGGGTGCGGTGGTCTGCGACGCGTGGCGGCCGCTGCCCGTGCGCGACGGGGTCGCGGACGCGGTGCTGTGCGTCTTCGCTCCTCGCAACGCGGCCGAGATGCGGCGGGTCCTGGCCCCCGGCGGCGTGATCGTGGTGGTCACGCCCACGCCCCGGCACCTGCAGGAGCTCGTGGAGCCGCTCGGGCTCGTCGGCATCGACTCGCGCAAGGAGGAGCGGCTCGCGGCCTCGCTCGGCGAGCCGGTGCGGGTGCGCGAGGTCGAGCAGGCGCTGGATCTCTCCCGCGAGGACGTGCAGGCGCTGATCGCGATGGGCCCGAGCGCGCACCACGTGGACGCGGACGCGGTCGCGCGGGCCGCGGAGGTCACGCTGTCGGTCCGCGTGGCGGTCTACTGAGGCGCTCAGGCGGCTCGGCTGAGCAGCGAGGACTCGCCCATGAGCGTCTGGCTCGTGGCGGAGGCGATCGTGACGGGGACGATCTCGCCGGGCTCGCCCAGGCCGTCGAAGTTGACGACCTTGTTGTGCGTCGTGCGCCCGCGCAGGCGTGACGGGTCGTGGCGCGAGGCGCCTTCGACGAGCACGTCGAGCGTCCGGCCGACGAACCGCTGGGCCTGCTCGCGCGCGCGGCGCTGGACGACCTCGACGAGCCGCTCCATGCGCTCCACCGCGACCTCGTGAGCGATGAACTCGTCGGTGAACTCGGCCGCCTCGGTGTCCTTGCGGGGCGAGTAGATGAACGTGAACGCGCCGTCGAAGCCGACCGCCTCGGCGACCTCGAGCGTCTCCGCGAAGTCCGCCTCGGTCTCCCCCGGGAAGCCGACGATGATGTCGGTCGTGATCGCGCAGTCCGGCACGTGCTCGCGGATCAGCGCGACGCGGTCCATGAAGCGCTCGCGGCCGTAGGTGCGGCGCATCCGCTTGAGCACCTTCGAGGAGCCCGACTGCAGCGGCAGGTGGATGTGCTGGGCGACGCTCGCCAGCTCCGCGTGGGCGCGGATGACGTCCTCGGTCATGTGGGCCGGGTGCGGGCTCGTGTAGCGGACGCGCTCGATGCCGGGGATGGCGTCGACGGCGTGCAGGAGCTCGGAGAACCGCCGCGGTTGCGGGCGCAGGCGGGTGCCGTAGGAGTTGACGTTCTGGCCGAGCAGCGTGACCTCTTTGACGCCGTCGGCGGCGAGGCCCTCGACCTCGGCGACCAGCTCGTCGAACGGGCGCGAGACCTCGCGGCCGCGGGTCGTCGGGACGATGCAGAACGAGCACTTCATGTTGCAGCCGGCCGAGATCTGGACCCAGCCCTGGAACCCGCGGCCGCGCTTGGCCGGCAGGTGGCCGGTGAAGCCCTCGAACTCGAAGTAGCCCTGGGCGGTGAGGCTGTCGCTGGTGAGGAACTCGGCGAGCTTGTGCACCTGGCCCGGACCGAACGCGACGTCGACGAACGGGAACTGGCGGAAGACCTGCTCCTTCATCGACTGGGCCCAGCAGCCGCCGACTCCGATGATGCGGTCGGGATGCTTCCGCTTGAGCACCCTCGCCTCGTGCAGGTGCGCGACGAAGCGCTCGTCGGCCTTCTCGCGGATCGAGCAGGTGTTGAAGAGGATCAGGTCGGCATCGTGCCGGTGGTCGGTCTCCGTGTAGCCGAGCGACGTGAGCATGCCCTTCATCCGCTCGGAGTCGTGCTCGTTCATCTGGCAGCCGAAGGTCGTGACGTGAAAGTGCTTCAACTGCGGCATCGAGGAGGAGGGTACCGGCGGGGGCGAGAATCGCGGGTGTGGCGGCTAAGTGGCGGTATGCGCAACTTAGCCGCCACGCCGGATTCCAGACTGGCCGATTTCGCCGGGCGACGGCACGGCGTGGTGACGATCGGGGAGCTGGCAGAGATTGGGTTGGACCGGTGGGCGGTGAAGCGGCGGGTGGAGAGCGGGCGGTTGCATCGCCTTCACCGCGGTGTCTATGCGGTGGGACACACCGCAGTGAGCCAGCACGGGCGGTGGCTCGCGGCGGTGCTCGCGAGCGGCGACGGCGCGCTGTTGAGCCATCGGAGCGCGGCGGCGCTGTGGGGCATGCTGCCGACGTCGGCGGCGAAGATCGACGTGATCGTTCCGCGTGTGAGCGGCCGGCGAAGTACGCGGACGATCCGCATCCGTCGGGGAACGCGAAGCCCGGACGTCCATCTCGGCATCCCGGTCACCTCTCCTCGATGCACGCTGGACGACCTGGCGGCGGCGAAGATCGCGCCGTACCTGCTCTCGCGGGCGACGGAGGCCGCCGAGCGGATGGGCGTGGACGTGCACGAAGACATCCGCACGAAGAGCCCGCTCGAGGACGCGTTCCTGAAGCTGTGCGAGGGTGAGCCTCCGCGAGTGAACGAGCTCGTCGAGGGCATCGAGGTCGACTTCCACTGGCCCGCGGAGCGCCTCGTCGTCGAGACCGACGGCCGCGAGCACCATGAAACGCGATCCGCGTTCGAGCGCGACCGCGCGCGTGACCAGCGGCTCGCCGTCGCCGGCTGGACCGTGCTCCGGTTCACCCACCGGCAGGTGTTCGAAGACCCCGCGCGGGTGCGGGCGGTCGTGCTCAGCGTGCGTAGTCGGTCGCTCGCGACTCCCTGATCACGGTCACCTTGATCTGGCCTGGGTACTCGAGCTCCTGCTCGATCTCGCGGGCGATCTCGTGCGAGAGCAGGATCGCGCCGTCGTCGTCGAGCGTGTCCGGGACGACCATCACGCGGATCTCGCGGCCCGCCTGCATGGCGTAGACCTTGTCGACGCCGTCGTGGCGGGTGGCGATCTGCTCGAGGTCGCGCAGGCGCTTGACGTACTGCTCCAGCGACTCGCCGCGGGCGCCCGGGCGGGCGCCTGACAGCGCGTCGGCGGCCTGGACGATCACGGCCTCGACGGTCTGCGGCTCGACCTCGTTGTGATGCGCCTCCATCGCGTGCGCGACGGCCTCGGACTCGCCGTGGCGGCGCGCCAGGTCGCCGCCCACGAGCGCGTGCGGGCCTTCGACCTCGTGCGAGACGGCCTTGCCGATGTCGTGCAGCAGCGCGGCGCGGCGCGCGGTCTTGACCGACGCGCCCAGCTCGGCGGCCATCATCGCCGACAGGTGCGCGCACTCGACCGAGTGCGCGAGCACGTTCTGGCCGTAGCTGGTGCGGTACTTCAGGCGGCCGAGCGTCTTGGTCAGCTCGGCGTCGAGGCCCTGGACGTTGGCGTCCAGCGCCGCCTGCTCGCCGGACTCGGCGATGTGGCTCTCCAGCTCGGACTTGGCCTGGTAGTACGTCTCCTCGATCCGCGCCGGGTGGATGCGGCCGTCGGACAGCAGCTTCTCGAGCGTCATCCGCGCGATCTCGCGCCGCACGCCGTCGAAGCCGGAGAGGATGACCGCGTTCGGCGTGTCGTCGATGATGAAGTCGACGCCCGTCAGGTGCTCCAGCGCCCGGATGTTGCGGCCTTCACGGCCGATGATGCGGCCCTTCATGTCGTCGGCGGGAAGCTGGACGACGGAGACCGTGGTCTCGGCCGCGTGGCCGGCCGCGAGCCGCTGCATGACGACGGCGAGGATGTTGCGCACGCGCCGCTCGGCGTCGCGCTTGGTCTCGTCCTCGACCTGGCGCACGAGCCGCGCCGAGTCGTGCCGGATCTGGTCCTCGAGCTCCTTGAGCAGCAGGTGCTTGGCCTGCGACGCCGAGAGGCCGGAGACGCGCTCCAGTGCCCGGATGTGGCGCTCGTGGGCCTCGGCCGCCTCGGTCAGGCGGCGGTCCAGCACCTCCTGGCGCTCGTCGAGCTCCAAGGCGCGCAGCTCCAGCGCGGCCTCCCTGCCGACGAGCCGCTCCTCGAGGCGCCCGATCTCCTGCTGCTGGGCGAACGACTTGTCGCCCTCGTCGGCCGCCGACTGGGGATCGGGGGTGCGCGCGGGCGGCGCCGACGGCGCGCGCGTGGCCACCGCGAGCCCGGGAGCCCGCTTGACCAGCAGCAGCGACGCGACCACCAAGCCGGCCGCGAGCACGGCCGCCGCGATCACGATTTCCATTGTCCGTTTCCTCTCCTCGTACGCCGCGCCCGCAGGCGCGACGCGAGTCCATGTCCCTGTGTGCAACAGGCGCCAGACCGGGCCATGCCCGGGGCCAGGAAGCGAGGAAGCCCCGCATATAGGCGGCTTTAGGGCCGCCGCGTCAGATGGCGGCTAGATACGTGGTCGAAGGATGGCCGTCAAGACTGATGCTGCTGGTTTCGCTCTCAAAGTGGCGTATTTGCTGCAATTTTCTAGGGCCCGAACAGGCCCGGTCTGTCGCTGGGGCGGATCGTAGTACCGCAGGTGGGCGGACGCAATGGACGACGGTCAGTCCATTGGCGCGGCGGCGAAGCGGCGCAGGGCGTCATGCGCCAGCTCGAGGTCGTAGCCCTTGCGCACGAGGACGCCGAGCAGGCGGTCGCGCTCGCGCGGCGTCGACGGCGGCGACGGGAAGCGGCGCTCCAGCAGCGCGACCGCCGCGGCGAGCTCGTCGTGCGCGCCCTCCCCCAGCGCGGCCGCGATGTGCTCGCGATCCACGCCGAGCTCGATCAGGCGGCGCTCGATGCGCTCCGCGCCCCACGCGTCCAGGCGCCGGCGGTCCTCGGCGAAGCGCTGCGCGAAGCGGGCGTCGTCGACGTAGCCGCCCTCGCGCAGCTCGCCGAGCACCTCCTCGGCGAGCTCCGGCTCCACGCGCGCCTTCAGGAACGCGCGCACCAGCTCGGCCTCCGTGCGGTCGCGGTGCGCGAGCTGGTGCCAGGCGACGTCGAACGCCTCCCCGCGCCGGAGCTCGCGCTCCTCGTCCATCTAGCCGACGAGCGCCGCGGCCGCCTCGAGGTCGCCGGATTCGATCGGCGACACGAGGTCCCGGCTGACGCCGAGCACCTCGTAGATCTTGCTCTCGATCTCCTTGGCGACCTCCTGGTGCTCGTCCAGGTAGGCCTTGGCGTTGTTGCGGCCCTGGCCCAGCCGCTCGTCGTTGTAGGAGAAGAACGAGCCGGACTTCGTGACGATCGAGTGCTCGATCCCGAGGTCCAGGATGCAGCCGGAGCTGGAGATGCCCTGGCCGAACTCGATGTCGAACTCCGCCTGCTTGAACGGCGCGGCGACCTTGTTCTTGACGACCTTCACGCGGACGCGGTTGCCGACCGCCTCCGTGCCGTCCTTCAGCGTCTCGATGCGGCGGATGTCCAGCCGCTGCGACGCGTAGAACTTCAGCGCGCGGCCGCCCGGCTGCGTCTCCGGCGAGCCGAACATGACGCCGACCTTCTCGCGGATCTGGTTCGTGAAGACGCACAGCGTCTGCGTGCGGTTCAGGTTGCCGGCGAGCTTGCGCATCGCCTGCGACATCATCCGCGCCTGCAGGCCGACGCTCTGGTCGCCCATCTGGCCCTCGAGCTCCGCCCGCGGCGTCAGCGCCGCCACGGAGTCGACCGCCACGAGATCGACCGCGCCGGAGCGGACCAGCATGTCCGCGATCTCCAGCGCCTGCTCGCCGTAGTCGGGCTGCGAGACGAGCAGCTCGTCGATGTTGACGCCGATCCGCTGCGCGTACAGCGGGTCCATCGCATGCTCCGCGTCGATGAACGCGCACACGCCGCCGAGCTTCTGCGCCTCGGCGATCATGTGGTAGATCAGCGTCGTCTTACCGCTCGACTCCGGCCCGAAGACCTCCACGATGCGGCCGCGCGGGACGCCGCCGATGCCGAGCGCGAGATCCAGCGACAGTGCACCCGTCGGGATCGCGTCGACCTCGACCCGAGCCCCCGGATCGCCCATCCGCATGACGCTGCCCTTGCCGAACTGCTTGTCGATCTGGGACAGGGCGCCCGCAAGGGCTGTATCACGTGCCTTCGAGGGCTCCTGGTTGCTCATGGTCACCACGCTAGGGCCGCCCCCGGACGGATCGGGCCAAAAGGCACAGACCCGATGCACTTCCGTGACCGAATTGTCGCGATCAGGCGGACGGAAGCGTGAACCAGAACCGCGAGCCCTGGCCCTCGACGCTCTCGAAGCCCATCCGGCCGCCGTGGGCGACGACGATCTCGTGCGAGAGCGCGAGGCCGAGGCCGGTGCCGCCGACGCGCAGGTCGCTGCGCTGGACGCGGAAGAACTTCTCGAACACGTGCGACTGCTCGGCCGCCGGGATCCCGACGCCCTGGTCGGAGACCGCGACGAGCACCTCGCCCGGGCGCCGCTCGACGTCGACGCGCACGGCCCCGCCGCCGGGCGAGTACTTGATCGCGTTCGAGAGCAGGTTCGCGATCACCTGGGCGACGCGCGCGCGGTCGCCGACCGCCCGGGCCCCGTCCGGGACCGACGCCAGTTCGACGCCATGGTCGGCGCTCTGGCCCGAGAACGTCCGCACCTGCTCGCCGAGCAGCTCGTGGATCGAGAACGGCTCGCGCGTGAGCACCAGCCGGTCCTGCTCGATCGTCTGCAGGTCGAGGAAGTCGTCGATCAGCGACGACAGCCGCTTGGCCTCGTTGTGGACGGTGCCGAGGATCTCCTCGCGCATCGCCGCCGACAGCTCGCGCGTGCGCAGCAGCTCCGCGTAGCCGAGCACGCTCGCCAGCGGCGTGCGCAGCTCGTGCGAGACCGTCGCCATCAGGTCGGACTTCAGCCGCTCCGCCTGGCGCTCGCGTGTGATGTCGCGCAGCACGACCAGGCGCCCGATCCGGCGCCCGTCGAGGTCGTCGACCGGCGCCGTGTAGCGCTCGAGCACGAACGGCGGGTCGGCGATCTCGAGCTCGTCGGTGGTCGGCTCCTCGTTGCCGGCGAAGATGTCCTCCCACTGGGCGAAGTAGGCCTCGCGGTCGACCGCCGCCGTGTCGAGATCGGCGCCGCGCGCGCCGATCGCCTGCGTGATCGGCATCGCGAGCCGCCCGGCGAGCGCCTCCATCGCGTTGTTGGCGAACACGAGCTCGTGGTCGAGCCCGACGAGCGCGATCCCCTCGCGCACGGAGTCCAGGATCACGCTGTTGATCTGCGCGAGCCAGCGCCGCTGCTCGTAGGCGCTCGCCTCCGCGAGCGCGACCGCCGCCTGGTTCGCCAGCCGCCGCAGCGTCGCCGACTCGGCGGCGTCGAAGCTCGCCTCGCTGACGCCGCCCAGCGTGGCGACGCCGATCGCGCGCTCGCCGTGGCGCAGCCCGATGTGCAGCTCCCAGCGCACCGGCGTCTCGCCCGCGAGCGTGCGCACGCGCAGCCCCGCGCCCTCGTGGCCGATCTGCACGACGCCGTCGCGCGCGACGGCCTGGGCCGCGGCGCCCTCGCCGCCGACCATCGTCGTCTCGGGCAGCGCGGCGGGATCGAGGCCGTGCACGGCCACCCGCGCCCAGCGGCCCTCCTCGCGCCACGTGCCGGCGTAGAGCACGCCGACGTCGGCGCCCGCCGCCTCGGCGAGCCGCACGAGCACGATCCGCGCGAGCGTCTCGCTGCGGCCCTCGGCCGCGAGCCGGTCGGCGAACTGGCTGTAGAGCTCGGCGCGGCGCTTCTCCTCGGCCAGCTGGGACGCGGTGCGCTCGAGCTCGTCGCGCTGTGCGCGGACCTCGTGGTTGGCGTCGGTGAGGTCCGCCTGGCGCTCCTCGAGCTCGATCGCCTGCATCTCGAGCTCCGCGTTCTGGCTCTCAAGCTCGCCGCGGCTCTGCTCGAGCGCGCGCGCCATCGAGTTGAACGACTCGCTCAGCTGGCCGACCTCGTCGCCGCGGCCGACCGGGACCTCGACGTGCAGGTCGCCCTGGCGCACGCGGTCCGCCGCACCCGCGAGCCGGCGCACCGGCGAGACGACGGCGCGCGCGACGTACGCCGTGCCCAGCCCGAGCAACAGGATGCAGCCCGCCAGCCCGAGCACGGCCACGAGGACCGCGCGGTCGGACGCCGCCTCGGCGTTGTCCTGGCGCGCGCCGGAGAGCGTGTCCTCGGCCTTCAGCAGGCCGGCGAGCTGCGACTGCAGCGACGTCGCGCGGGCACCGCCCTGCTCGGCTCGCGCGAAGTCGCGGCCCGCGGCCACGCCGTGGTCGCGCGTCGTGGCGATCGCCGGGTCGGAGTAGTTCTCGACGTAGGACACCGAGTCGTCGCGGATCTTCTGCGCGCGGCGCAGCTGGTCCGGGTTGTCGGAGACGAGGTCCTGCAGCCGGCGGGCGGCGTCGGGGAGCGTGTCGCGGACCTGGCCGTAGGCCGTGAGCAGGTCCTTGCTCGCGCTGACGAGATAGCCGCGCAGCGTCGTCTGGACCGCCAGCAGCGACGTCTCGGTCCGCGTCGCGGCCGCGATCACGACCTGCGAGTGGCGCGCGGACTCGGCCGAGTCGCTCTGGCGGTTGATCGCGATCAGCAGCGCCACCATCACCCCGGCGACGACGAGGACGATCAGCGCCGCGGCGACGATCGTGCGTGTCCGCAGGCTGCGCGTCACCGCACGCGCTCGTAGGCGTGGGGCGCGACGGGCCGCAGGCCGAGCGAGGCGGCGTCCAGCAGGCGCTCGCTGCGGCCGAGCAGGAGGATCCCGCGCGCCGTGAGCGCCGACACGAGCGTCTCGTAGAGCGCCCGCCTGGCGGCGGGCTCGAGGTAGATCGCGACGTTGCGGCACAGCACGAGCCGCCAGCGGCCCGCCGGCGGGCCGTCGGCGACCAGGTCGCGCTGTTCCCAGCGCACCCGGGTGCGCACCTCCGGAGGGATGTCGTGGCCCTCGTAGTCCCCCACGCGAGCGGCCGCGAGGTTCTCGTCAAGCAGGTCGCTGCCGAGCAGCAGCGCGCGCTCGAGCGCCCCGACGCGCTGGAGCACGATCCCGAGCGTGTAGAGCTCCGAGCCGTCCGCGCAGCCCGCCGACCACGCCGTCAGCCGGCGGCCGTCGGAGAGCAGCCGCGGCAGCAGCACGCGCTCGAGCAGCTGGAACTGCTCCGGGTCGCGGAAGATCGCGCCGTGCGAGATCGCGACCGAGCGCCGGAAGCGGGTGCGCGCGACGCCGTCGCGCGCGATCCGGCGGGCGAGCACGCCGGTGTCGGGCGCCTGCTCGCGCGCGAGCGCGCGCGCGATCTGCTCGGCTACGTGCTCCGGCCGGAAGTGCCCGAGCGGGAGCCCGGACGCCCGTGCCAGCGAGAGGTCGGCGACGAGCGCCGTCTCAGAGCGCATGGCGCACGATCTCCAGCAGCTCGACCGGGGAGAACGGCTTGCCCACGTAGTGGTCGGCGCCCGCCTCCAGCGCCTCCTCGCGGTCGCCGTGCAGCACGCGCGCCGTCACGACGACGATCAGCGCGTTCGCGGAGCGCGGGTCGGCGCGCAGCGCGCGGCACACCTCGAGCCCGGTCGGGCCGGGCATCGACCAGTCGAGCAGCGCGATGTCCGGTGGGTTCTCGTGTGCCATCAGGATCGCCGTCTCCCCGTCCGCCGCCTCGTCGATGTCCAGTTCACCGACGTCGACGGAGAGGCGGATCAGGGTGCGCAGGCTGTCGTCGTCCTCGGCGATGAGGACGCGCGTGCGCCGCTCCCGCCGCTCCCGCCGCTCCCGCCGACCCGAGCCCGGCGTGCCCCTCTCCGGCCGACTCACCCCGATCGGCTCCACGAGGCTGCGACGGTACTCATTCGGCGATCCGGCGGCAATGTGCCAGACATTAGATGTCAGCGCGCCAACACCGACGCCGTCGCACGCCGCGGCGAGACCGCCGACGTGCCCACTCGCAGCGCGATCCGGCGGCCGCCGAGCGTGCCGCTGAGCCGCCCACCGGAACGTAGTGTGACGGTGCCGTGAGCGGCGTTCGCTCCGCCGACGCGCAGGCGCAGCAGCGTCGTCCCGCCGCCGCTCACGGTCACGCCCGGCACCGCCTCGTAGCGCTTGACCGTCAGTCGCCGTCCGGCGGCGGACCACGAGCCGCCGCGCAGGCCGCCACCGGCGTTCGTCAGCACGGCCGGCGAGATCACGACGCGCAGGTCGTCGAACGTCGCGGCCAGCGCGTTCACGGTCCGCCCGACCTTGGCGGGCAGCCCCTTGACGCCGGGGAGCGCCTTGAACGACGCCGGCGCGTACTGGACGCCCGGCACGCCGGTCGGCACGCGCCGGCACGTCGTCGCGACCGAGCGGCCGTCGACGAAGCGCAGCAGCGCCTCGGTCCCGCACCCGCTCGGGTCGGCGCCGATCACCGCGTGGCCGACGCCCGGGACGACGAGCCGCTTGGACCCCGGGATCTTCGCCGCGACGCGAGCGGAGTTCTCCGGCGCCGTGCGCAGGTCCTCGGCGCCTTGCAGGATCAGCGTCGGCACCGCCGGGTACGGCGCCGGCGGCGTCGCCGCGGCCGGGCGCGGGACGTCGGGCCAGTGCAGGCACAGGTCGATCTCGTCCTCGAGCACGGACGGGGCGTCGAACGGCTTGAACGCGTCCGGTCCGGCCGCCGCGAGCCGCTGCTGGGTCACCGCCATGCGCTGGTCGATCGGCGTGCCGGGATCCCACGGCAGCGGCGTCTCCTCGCACACGGTCGCGTAGCGCGCGACGGAGAACTCGCTGGCCGGGCCGAGGTCGTCGAACCGCGCCGCCTCGCGCAGCAGCCGCGCCACGGGCGCCCCGTCGCCGGCCAGCGCGGCCTTGACGGCGGCCGGCAGCGCGGCGCGCAGCGCCGGGTCGTAGTCGGCCGAGAGCATGAAGTCGAGCAGGGCCGTCGGGCCGATCGTGACCTTGTGCGCGCGTCCGCGCGCGTCATAGGCGGCGGCGGTCATCGGGTTCGCGCGCACGCGCGCGACCAGCTGCGCGAGATCGGCGGCCGGATCGCCCGAGATGCCGGCGCAGCGGGCCGGGCACAGCGACCGCAGCGTCGCCGCCATGCCGCGGTACTCGGAGCTGAAGAACGGGTCGCGGTCGTCGGGGTCCAGGACCGAGTCGATGATCAGGCGCTCGACGTGCGACGGATACGTGCGCGCGTACTCGAGCGCCAGCTCGGTGCCGTAGGAGATCCCGAACAGCGTCAGCTTGTCCACGTGCAGCGCCAGCCGGATCGTCTCCATGTCCTGCACGGAGTCGGCCGTCGTGTAATGGCGCCGGGCCGGGCCGAGCGAGGCGGCGCACTGCTCGGCGGCCGTGGTCGAGCGCAGGTGCGGGTCGCGCTCGAGCGCGGGGCAGCGCAGCAGGCCGGAGCGGCCGGTGCCGCGCTGGTCGTAGCCGATCACGCGGTAGCGGCGCTGGAGCGGGTCGAGGTCGGAGAGCACGCCGAGCATCTCGCTCACGCCCGCGCCGCCGGGGCCGCCGGACAGGTACATCATCGTCCGGCCGGAGGTCTTGCCCATGCGCGCGATCCGCAGCGCGACGCTGCCCGGATCGGCGCCGGTGCGGTCCAGCGGGACCGTCACCGAGCTGCAGCGGACGCCCTCGAAGTCCGGGCACTCGCTCCAGCTGAGCGCGTGGGCCGCGTGCGGGAGGGCGAGCAGCGTGAGGAGCGCGAGGAGCGCAGCCCTCCAGGCCGTGGCAGGGACCATGCGGCCACGCAGGGTAGCGTTCAGGCGGTCAACACGGCGCCGCTCACCGGCTCGTATCGCGCCCCTTTCGGGTGCAGTCGCGAGCGGTACAGCGTGACGCGCATGGCGCTGAAGGACGCCGCGGGAACGGGGCCGGCGGCGCGCGGCGGGACCGCCCGCGGCCGCAGCCGCGCGATCGTCACATGCGCGCGGAACGGCCGCGTCTCGGGCCGGTAGACGGCGGCCTCCGCCAGCGCGGCGGACACGCGCGCCTGCAGCGCGGCGAGCACGCCGCCGGCATCCTCGAGGCCGACGGCCAGCACGCGCGCGCGCCGCGGCGGGAGCAGGAGCGCGTCCGCGAGCGCCAGCCGCGGGGCGGGCGAGCCCTGCTCGGCGGCGAGGACGCGCGTGATCGTCTCGACGTCCTCCGGCGGGCGCGAGCCGAGGAACGCGAGCGTGACGTGCAGCGACTCCGGCGGCACACGGCGCCACACCTCGTCGTCGACACCGACGCCGGCGAGCGCCTCCCGGATCGCGTCGGGGAGCTCGAGCGCGACGAAGAGCCGGATCACGACAGCAGGCGGTGGAGCATGTGCATCGCGACCGTCGTGGTGCGGTCGCGCACGTTGGCGCGGTCGCCCGGGATCCGGACGGTCCGCTCGAGCTCCGCGTCCGCGGTGGACACGCACAGGCAGACGGTGCCCACCGGCTTCTCCGGCGTCCCGCCGCCGGGGCCGGCGATCCCGGTGATCCCGATCCCGACGTCGGCGCCGAGCGCGGCGCGCGCGCCGGCCGCCAGCGCGAGCGCGACCTCGGGCGAGACGGCGCCGTGCGCGGCGATCGTCGCCTCCGGGACGCCCGCCAGCGCCGTCTTGGCCTCGTTGGAGTAGACGACGAGGCCGCCCAGCACGTACGCCGACGAGCCGGCCAGGTCGGTCAACCGGCCCGCCATCAGCCCGCCGGTGCACGACTCCGCCGTCGCCACCGTGCGCCCGGCCAGCTGCCGGGCCACGAGCACGTCGATCGTCTCGCCTCCGGGCGAGAACAGCGTGTCCGCGTGGCGCTCGCGCACGGCGGCGGCGAAGCGCTCGTAGTCCTCGGCGCCGTCGGGCGCGTAGACGGTCGCGACCTCCAGCTCGCCGCCGCGCAGGCAGGTCGTGATCTCGAGCGTGCCGGGCGGGTCGAGCTCGCGCAGCGTGGCGGCGATCTGCGGCTCCGGCAGGCCGTAGAAGCGCAGCATCCGCTGCTCGAAGCGGCCGGCCCCGGCCAGCAGCGACCGCAGCGGCTCCGTCTGGACGGCGTCCGCCCACATCGCCTGCAGCTCGCCGGGCGGCCCGGGCAGGACGACGATCAGCGGCCCGTCCGGCACCGGCACGAGCAGCCCGGGCGCGGTGCCGATCGGCTCCAGCAGCGCCGCGCCCTCGGGCACGAAGGCCTGCTTGCGCGCGCCCTCGCGCAGCGCCTCCTCGGAGGCCGCGCCCTGGCGCGACCGCACGCTCATCACCCGCGCCCAGATCCGCTCCTCCAGCGCGGGGTCGTGGCGCATCGCGCGCCCCGCGTACGCGGCCACGACGTCGGCGGTGAGATCGTCGGCCGTCGGCCCCAGTCCGCCGCTGGTGAGCACCAGGTCCATGCCGGCGAAGAAGCCGAGCGCGTCGCGCAGGTCGGCCGGCCGGTCGCCGGTGACGAGGATGTGCGCGAGCTGCACGCCGTGCTCACGCAGGCGCTCCGAGAGCCACGGGCCATTGCGGTCGGAGATCGTGCCCTGCAGCACCTCCGTCCCCGTCACGACGATGCCGGCCCTCACTTGCAGAGCCCCGCGCGCACCGTCTCGGACAGCTTCACCGGCTTCTTGCCGGGACGCACGTCGTAGCCGATCGGCTTGCCCGTGTCCTGCACCGGATAGGTCTTGCCGTTGGCCGTGAGCTTGACGTTGGCGTTGCCGAGGTTCATGCGGAAGCGCGAGGAGCGCAGCGTCTTCGTGCTCGCGCCGGGCTGGAGGTTGACGCCGTCGACGACCGCCTTGCCCTTGGCGTCGACGACGCAGACGTAGACGACCTGGCGCGCGGTCAGCCGCAGCGAGACGACCTTCGGAGCCGCCTTCTTGGCCGGCGTGCGCTTGCGCGGCGTGGCGGTCGGCGTCGGCGTCGCGGTCCGCGTGGGCGTCGGCGTCGTCGCCAGCGACGGCTCCTTGTTCTTGTCCTGGCCCCAGTTGCCGAGCGCGTACAGCGCCGCGAGCAGCACGACGATGCCGAGCAGGACGACGATCACGGGCCCTGACGGCCCGCGCCGGCGGCGGCGCCGGCGCTGCGCGGCCTGGCCCGGCTTGAACGGCCGCAGGTCCTGCGTGGACGGCCGCTCATAGCGCTGGCGGTACTCCTCCACCAGCAGCCGCGGGTCGAGCTCGAGGTACTCCGCGTAGGTGCGCAGGAACGTCTTGACGAAGGTGGGACCCGGCAGCAGGTCCCACTCCTCGTTCTCGAGCGCGCGCAGATACTTGGCGCGGATCTTCGTCGCCGCTTCGACCTCCGTCATGTCGATACGGCGACGCATGCGCGTCTCCCGAAGCGTTTCCCCGATCTCCGGCATTCCGCTCCGAGGCTACAAGCGCCGCTACTCGGGGTCGTCAGGTACGGGCTGGGGATCGCCCGCCAGCGCGGCGAGAACGCGCGGGAGGTCGGCCTCGGTGACCAGCACCTGACGGGGCTTGGAGCCTTCGTAGCCCGAGATGACGCCGCGGCGCTCGAGCATGTCGATCAACCGCCCGGCGCGCGTGTAGCCGAGCCGCAGGCGGCGTTGCAGCATCGAGGTCGACGCGGTCTGCATCTCGGCCACGAGCCGGATCGCGTCGCCCAGCAGCGGGTCCTCGTCGGGGTCGAACCCGTCGTCGGAGCCGCCGGACTCGACCGCCTCGTCCTCGACCGCCTCGAGCAGGTCCTCGCGCAGCTCGGGCTCGCCCTGACGGCGCCAGACCCCGGTCAGCTCCTCGATCTGGGCCTCGTCGATGTACGCGCCCTGGATCCGCTGCAGGCGCGAGGAGCCGACCGGCGAGAAGAGCATGTCGCCCATGCCCAGCAGCGACTCCGCCCCGTTCTGGTCGAGGATCACGCGCGAGTCGGTCTGCGAGGACACCGCGAACGCGATCCGCGACGGCACGTTGGCCTTGATCATGCCCGTGATCACGTCGACGCGCGGGCTCTGCGTGGCGAGCACGAGGTGGATCCCGACCGCGCGCGCCTTCTGGGCGATCCGGATGATCGAGTCCTCGACGTCGGCCGGCGCGACCATCATCAGGTCGGCGAGCTCGTCGATCACGCACAGGATGTACGGCAGCGGCGCCTCGTCGCGGCGCGCGCGGACCTCGTTGAGGTCCTTCAGCGTGCGCGTGCGGGCGAGCGCCATGTACGAATAGCGCTGCTCCATCTCGCGCACGAGGTTCTGCAGCGCCGTGGCGGCCTGGCGCGGCGAGGTGATGACCGGCGTGAGCAGGTGCGGGATCGAGTCGTAGTGCGTCAGCTCGACCTGCTTGGGGTCCACGAGCACCATCCGGACCTCGTGCGGCGTCGCGCGCATCAGGATCGAGCAGAGCATCGCGTTGACGGCGCCGGACTTGCCCGCGCCGGTCGTGCCGGCGACCAGCAGGTGCGGCATCTTCGCCAGGTCGGCGCCGATCGCGCGGCCGGCGACGTCCTTGCCGAGCCACACCGTCAGCGGCGACCAGTCCGCCGGCGGCGCCTGGTAGACGTCGCCCAGGTGCACGATCCGGCGGCGCGCGTTGGGCACCTCGATGCCGACCGCCTGCTTGCCGGGGATCGGCGCCAGGATGCGGATGTCGGCGGCGGCGAGCGCGTACGCGAGGTCGTCCTTGAGCTGCGCGACCTTGCCGACCTTGATGCCGGGCGCCAGCCGCAGCTCGTAGCGCGTGATGTGGGGCCCGGCGACCATCCCGATCACGCGCGCCTCGACGTTGAAGTGCCCGAGCGCCTCCAGCAGCTGGGCGGCGACCTTCTCCTGCCCGGCGGTGTCAGGGCGCGACTGGTCCTCGGTCGAGCGCGTCAGCTGCGCCGGGTCGGGCCGCTCCCAGACGAAGTCGGGCGAGTCGGTGACCTCAGGCCGGTAGCGGCCTTGCGGCGTCAGCTGCTCGGGCTCGACCGGCTCGACCGGGCCGCGCTTGACGCCGTCCTCGTCCTCGGCGGGATCCTCGGCCAGGCGCGGCTCGGGGTCCGGCTCGAGAGCGATCTCCGGCTCCGGCTGCGGCGCTTGGAAGATGTCGAACCGCGGCGGCTCGTCGATGTCGGGCGCCTTGGTCTTGCGCGCCGTGAACTCCGGCGGCTCCTCGATCGTGGGCGTCTCGGCCACGCGCACGCGCCGCGAGCGCTCCAGCGTCGCGAGATCGTCGGCGGGGCGCCGCTGGACCTTCGTCCGCAGGTCCGAGCCGGACTCGCGCAGCGCCCGCGTCGTGGTCGAGACCGAGTCCGAGGTGGCCTTGATCACGCCCGCGACCGACGCGCCGGTGAGCAGCAGCACGCCGGCGATGAAGAGGAAGACGGCGAGGATGTGCGCGCCGACGCTGCCGGTGAGCGTCCCGACGATCCAGTCGAGCAGCTCGCCCGTCATACCGCCGCGCGTCTTGACCCACGTCGCATCCCACCACTGCGGCCGCCGACCGCCCGGCCCGAGGCCGAGCGTGCCGGCCGCGAGGCCGAGCGTGAGCGCCGCGAACAGGCACAGCGCGCCGGCCCGGAACGGCCGCACCGCCGGCAGCATCGGGCGCAGGATCAGGATCGCGCCCGCCGCGGCGAGCGCGACCGGCACGGCGTAGTGCACGGCGCCGAGCAGCCAGCGCAGGCCCTCGACGGCCTGCGAGCCGGCGCGGCCGCCGTCCCAGCCGAAGTAGACGAGGAACGCGAAGAACAGACCGAGCGCGATCAGGCCGAGGCCGATCAGGTCGAGGTGTCGCTGCTCGAGCTCGGGCAGCTTCCAATGCGCGGCCGGGCGGCGCGCGCGCTTGGCCGGCTTCTTTCGAGCGGAGGTCTTGCTGGCAGGCATCTGGCCGGGCTCCCTTCGACGCCGTTGGAGAGAGCCCTGCTGAGGAGTTGCTAAACGGCAACTGAACATTCCGGCGGAATCGCCGCCACCGCCGTACCATCACATGCGATGGATGCCGCCGCACGTGCTGTCCGCGTCCTCGTCGTCGAAGACGACGAGGAGATCGCGCAGGTCCTCCAGCGCTCACTGCGCCTCGAGGGCTATGAGGTCAAGCTCGCCTCCGACGGCGTGCGGGGTCTGGACGAGGCGCACGCCTTCCTGCCCGACGTGATCGTGCTCGACCTCGGGCTCCCCCGCCTGGACGGGATCGACGTCGCCAAGCGCCTGCGCGACGACGGCGACGACACGCCGATCCTGATGCTCACGGCCCGCGACGCGCTGGAGTCGCGCGTCGAAGGGCTCGACGTGGGCGCCGACGACTACCTCGTCAAGCCGTTCGAGCGCCAGGAGCTGCTCGCGCGCATGCGCGCGCTGCTGCGGCGCCGCCCCCCGCGCGGCATGGCCCCGCTGCGCGTCGGCGACCTGTCGCTGAACCCCGACACCCACGAGGTGTCGCGCGGCGACCGCGCGATCGAGCTCACCCAGCGCGAGTTCGAGCTGCTCGAGTACCTGATGCGCAACGAGCGGCTCGTGATCTCGCGTCAGAAGCTGCTCGACGAGGTCTGGGGCTACGACCCGTTCTCGATCACGAACACCATCGAGGTGTTCGTCTCCAACCTCCGTAGAAAGCTGGAAGCCGGTGGGGAGCCTCGACTCCTCCATACGGTCCGCGGCGCGGGCTACGTACTCCGCGTATAAGCGCCAGCCGATCCGCTGGCGCCTCGCAGGGGGCTCGGCGGCACTGACGCTGGTGATCCTGTGCGGGTTCTCGGTGATCGTGGGCACGCTGACGACGCGCGCGATCTACGACAACTTCAACCGCCAGGTCGCCTCGACCGCGGACAAGTTGTCGACGCAGCTCTCGTACGAGTTCCGGTATATGCAGGACGCCCGCCACGCGAAGTACACGCCGCACGGGCCTGCGCTCGACGACGTCGCGTCGACGACCAACGGCGCCGTGCGCGTGGTCGGCGCCAACGCGATGAAGCTCGACGCCTCGTCGAACGCGCCGAGCTGGGGCAAGCCTGCGATCGGCGACGAGGAGATCGACGGCTGGCAGGTCTCGACACGGCGCGCGATCACGTACAACGGCGGCCCGAACGTCGAGTTCGCGATCCAGTACGGGCGCCGCGTCTCGGAGGTGCAGAGCACCGCGAACCGCGTGAAGCTGTTCCTCGGCCTCGGCGTGCTCGCCGGCGCGGCGCTGGCGCTGCTGGCCGGCCTCGCGACGGCGCGCCGCGCGATGGAGCCGATCTCCGAGCTGACCGCGGTCGCGCGCGAGATCGAGCGCACGCGCGACACGTCGATCCAGATCCCGCGGCCGGCCGCCGACGACGAGGTCGCCGAGCTTGCCGCGACGCTGGACTCGATGTTGCACGCGCTCGACGAGGCGCGTTCGGAGACCGAGGCGACGCTCACGCGCCAGCGCGAGTTCGTCGCCGACGCCTCGCACGAGCTGCGCACGCCGCTGACGTCCGTGCTGGCCAACCTCGAGCTGCTCGAGGAGAGCGCCGTCGGCGAGCAGCGCGAGACCGCCTCCTCGGCGCTGCGCTCCTCGCGCCGGATGCGCCGCCTGGTCGCCGACCTGCTGCTGCTCGCGCGCGCGGACGCCGGGCGCAAGCTGACGCACCGCCCGGTCGACCTGTCCGACGTCGTGACCGACGCCGCCGCCGAGCTCGAGCCGGTCGCCGGCGATCACGAGATCTCGATCTCGGCGCCGCACGGCGTCGAGATCGAGGGCGCGCGCGACGAGCTGCACCGGCTGGTCCTGAACCTGATGGAGAACGCCCTGCGCCACACCGACCCCGGCACGGCGGTCGAGGCGTCGGTCGAGCGCCGCAACGGCGAGGTCGTGCTCGCCGTCGAGGACGACGGGCCCGGAATCCCCGCGGACCTGCACGAGAAGGTGTTCGAGCGCTTCTTCCGCGGCGAGGGCGACCGCTCGGGCTCCTCGGGCCTCGGGCTGTCGATCGTCAAGGCCGTCGCGGACAGCCACAACGGGCGCGTGACGCTCGAGCCGCCGCTCGATGGGCGCGGCGCCCGCTTCGTCGTGAGGTTCCCCGCGCGGCACTGAGGACAGGTTGAGCTAATGCTCAGCCCCATCCCGCCGATGACAGGTGGGACATGTCCGACATCACCTCACAGCAGCTCGTGGTGTTCTCCCTCGGCAGCGAGGAATACGCCCTCCCGATCGGGGCGGTTCACGAGATCATCCGCTTCACCGAGCCCCGCACCGTCGCCTCCGAGGTGCCGTGGATCCGCGGCGTCATCGGCCTGCGCGGCAAGATCATCCCGATCTTCGACCTTGCTTCGCGCATGGGTCTCCTGGCGTCGGAGTCCGATGCCTGCAAGATCGTCATCGTCGAGACGGGCACCGGCCAGGCCGGCGTCGTCGTCGGCGACGTCGAGGAGGTCCTGACCGTCACGAGCGACCAGCTCGAGGACGTCCCGACCGCCGACGGCGAGACGATCGATGCCATCGCCAAGATCGGCGACCGGCTCGTCATCCTCCTGAACCCTGAAGGCCTGTTCGCCGGAGCACGCTCCGACGACCTCGCAGTCGCCTAGGCACCTCACCGTGCCCCCCGCCACCACGACCCGACAGCGGATCGTCGTCGCCGACGACTCCCGCCTGATGCGCCGCATCCTGTCGGACGCGCTCGACCGTCAAGGGTTCGAGGTCGTCGCGACCGCCGCCGACGGCGACGAAGCCCTGCAGGCCTGTCGCCAGTACCGTCCGGACGCGCTGACGCTCGACCTCGCGATGCCGGGCATGGACGGCATCGGCGTCCTGCGCGCACTGCGCGAGGGCAAGGCCGAGGCGTTGCCCGTCGTGGTGGTCTCCGCATTCTCCCCCGCCCACGGCGCCCGCGCCGTGGACGCGCTGGCCGAGGGCGCGTTCGACCTCGTCGCCAAGCCCGCGCTGGGCGAGTCGATGGACACGTTCACGCAGGAGCTCGGCCGCAAGGTCGGCGCCGCGACCGAGAGCGGCCACGCCCGCAAGCGCATCGCCGCCGCGACGCTGCGGCGCCCGCTGCGCCCGCACGTCTCGACGCCGGTGCCGCCGCGCGCCGCCGCGCCGGTGCGAGCCCGC
This sequence comes from uncultured Solirubrobacteraceae bacterium, assembly GCA_963736505.1. GTDB lineage: Bacteria > Actinomycetota > Thermoleophilia > Solirubrobacterales > Solirubrobacteraceae > Solirubrobacter. The sequence goes on along the minus strand of CAVTOZ010000003.1, from coordinate 1,795,261 downwards.
GCCGGCACGCGCAAGCTGGTCCTGATCGCCTCCTCCACCGGCGGCCCCAAGGCGCTCGGCGAGCTGATCCCGAAGCTCCCGTCGCCGCTCGGCAGCGGCTCCCTGATCGTGCAGCACATGCCGGCCGGCTTCACCGCCTCGCTGGCCACGCGGCTCGACACCGCGTCGCGCCTGCAGGTCGCCGAGGCGGCCGGCGGCGAGTCGATCGATCCCTCCCGCATGTACATCGCTCCCGGCGGCGCGCACCTGCGCTTCGCCGACGACAAGCGCCTGCGCCTGTCCGACGAGGCCCCGCTCGGCGGCCTGCGCCCGCGCGCCGACCTCACGATCCACGACGCCGCGCGCCTCTTCGGACCCTCGCTGGTGCTGGTCGTGCTGACCGGCATGGGCAAGGACGGGCTCGACGGCGCCCGCGCCGTCAAGGCCGCCGGCGGCCGCGTGCTCGTCGAGGCCGAGTCCACCTGCGTCGTCTACGGCATGCCCCGCGCCGTCGCCGAGGCCGGCCTGGCCGACGAGATCCTGCCGCTCGACGAGCTGCCCGCCGCGATCGCCAGAGAGGCCGGCGCATGACCCTCCCCACCCGCCCCACGCTCGGCACCACGCCGCGCCCGACAACCGCCGGCGGCTTTACCGCCGGTCTCAAGACCGACGACTTCGGCATGCTCTGCGAGCTGGTCCGGACGCTCTGCGGCGTCGACCTGTCGCAGTACAAGCGCGCCCAGATGGAGCGCCGCGTGCGCACCTGGACGCAGCGCCGCGGCACGCCCGACCTCGCCGCATACGGCAAGCGGCTGCGCTCGGAGCCCGAGGAGCTCGACGCGTTCCTGGATCGCGTGACGATCAACGTCTCGCACCTGTGGCGCCATGAGGACCAGTTCGAGGCGCTGCGCACCGCGATCCTGCCGGAGCTCGCGCCCAAGGGCCGCGTCCGGATCTGGAGCGCCGGCTCGTCCTACGGCGCCGAGGCCTACACGATCGCCGCCGTCTGCCGCGACACGGTCCCCACCCTGCGCGTCGAGATCAACGGCACCGACCTCGACAAGCGCATGGTCGCGCGGGCCAAGACCGGCGTGTTCACGCCTGAGGACGCCCGCACCGCGCCGCCGAAGATGCTCGAGCGCCACTTCGTCAAGCAGCCCAACGGCGGCTGGGTCGCCAAGCCCGAGCTGCTGCGGATGGTTCGCTTCGAGACCGGTGACCTCTTGCGCATGCCGGTTCCGGCCGAACGGTATGACGTGGTCTTCTGCCGCAACACCGTCATCTACTTCACCGAAGAGGTGCGGGATGCGCTGCATGCGCGCCTCGTGAAGGCGCTCGCCCCCGGCGGCTACCTCGTCGTCGGCACCTCCGAGCGCGTCGCGGACCCGCGCGGGCTCGGCCTCACCTCCCCGTTCCACTTCATCTACCGGAAGACGTGATGGAGACCTCCGAGTACCTCCCCATGTTCCTGGCCGAGGGCCGCGAGCACCTCCAGGAGCTCAACCTCGCCGTCGTCCGCATCGAGGAGACCCCCGACGACCAGGAGACGGTCGACGAGATCTTCCGCATCGCGCACTCGATGAAGGGCATGAGCGCGACGATGGGCTTCGCCGGCATGGCCGCCCTCACGCACGAGATGGAGGACGTCTTCGAGCTGCTCAAGCAGCGCCGGGGCGGCCTCTCGCGCGATGCGATCGACTGCCTGCTGCAGTGCCTCGACGCGCTGTCGGCGGCGGTCGACTCGATCGACACCACGGGCGTCGAGGAGATCGAGCCCGACGCGCTGATCGCACGCCTGAAGGGCCTGATCCGCGATGCCGACGAGGCCGCCGAGACGGCCGATGCGCTCGAAGAGGCGCGCGGCGCCGGGATGCCGGACAACCTGTCCGAGCTGGCCGGCGGCCGCCGCGTCGTGCAGGTCTCCGCCACGCTGCGCGAGGACGTGCAGATGCCGTCCGTGCGCGCCTACATGCTGCTGTCGGCGATCGCCAACATGGGCGAGACGCTGGCCTGCGTCCCCGCGCCTGACGACGTCGACACCTTCAAGGGCCGCGAGATCGACGCGTGGGTCGTGTCCGAGCGGACCGACTCCGAGCTGGCCGAGGCGGCCGGGTCGGTGCCGGAGGTCGACGACGTGCAGGTGTTCGAGGCGATCGCCGACGTGGCGGTCGAGACGGGCGACGACAGCGTCGAGGCCGCGCCGAGCGCCGCCGCTCCGGAGGCCAAGGCCGCTCCGGCCGCGCCGCGCAGCGGCAACGGCAGCGGCCACAGCAAGGGCTCCTCGACGGTCCGCGTCGACTCCGAGCGGCTCGATCAGCTGATGCACTTCATGGGCGAGCTGGTGCTGCACCGCACGCAGGTCGAGGCGCTGGCCGCCCACGCCGACGTGCCCGGCCTCTCGCAGGCGATGCAGAACCTCACGCGCACGTCGCACGCCCTGCAGTCGATGGTCATGCAGGTCCGCATGATCCCCGTCGAGGCCGTCTTCATGCGCTTCCCGCGCCTGGTCCGCGACCTCTCGCAGAAGCTCTCCAAGTCGGTCGACCTGCAGCTGGTCGGCAAGGACACCGAGCTCGACCGCACGGTCGTGGACGCCCTCGGCGACCCGCTCGTGCACCTCGTCCGCAACTCGCTCGACCACGGCCTCGAGGGGACGGAGGAGCGCAAGGCGGCGGGCAAGCCCGAGACCGGCATCCTCGAGATCTCCGCCCGCCACGCCGGCGGCAACGTCGTGATCGAGGTCAAGGACGACGGTCGCGGCATCGACCCGCAAAAGGTCGCCCAGATCGCCGCCAAGAAGGGCCTGATCGCGCCCGAGCAGGTCGACTCGATCGACACCAAGGCCGCCATCGAGCTGCTCTTCTCCGCCGGCTTCTCGACCGCTGAGACGACAAGCGACATCTCCGGCCGCGGCGTCGGCATGGACGCGGTCCGCTCCTCCATCCGCGAGCTCGGCGGCGAGGTCGTGATGACCTCCGAGAAGGGCGTCGGGACCTGCGCGCAGATCCGCCTCCCGCTCACGCTGGCGATCATGGCCGCGCTGATCGTCGAGGCCGACGGGCGCCCGTTCGCGATCCCGCTGGACCGCATCGAGCGCACCGTGCGCCTGCGCGACCAGGCCGTACGCTCGGTCGCCGGCCGGCGCATGCTGGTCCTGTCCGACGGCGTGCTGCCGATCGTCGACGCCTCGGTGCGATTCGGCGGCCCCGAGATGCCGGAGGCCGACTACGCGGTCGTCGTGCGCGGCGGCAACGAGCGCCTCGCGTTCGTCGTCACGAAGCTGATCGGCCAGCACGAGCTGGTCACCCGCCCGCTGCCCCCCGAGGTCGGGGACGGCTCCGCGCTGTCGGGCGCCGCCGTGCTCTCGGACGGCCAGATCGCCCTCATCGTCGACTGCGACGCCGTCGCCGACGTCCTCCTCCCGGTCTGAGATTTCAGAAAGGACCTGTCCGTTGAGCACTCAGTACACCGATCTCCAGCTGGACGCCCTGCGCGAGCTGGCCAACATCGGCTCCGGGACGGCGAGCACGGCGCTCTCGACCATGCTCGGCCGCAGCGTCGACATCTCGGTGCCCGCCGCCCTGGTGCTGCCGATGGCCGACGCCGTGGGCAACATCGGCAACGCCGAGGATGACGTCACGGGCATCGTGCTCGGCGTCGTCGGCGACATGGACGCCACCGTGCTCCTGCTCGTCAGCCCGAACCACGCCGCGCTGATGTGCGGCATGCTCGGCGTGCCCGCCGACTCCGAGTACGGCGAGTCCGCCATGCTCGAGATCGGCAACATCGTCGGCACCTCGTACATCAACGCGCTCGCGAGCATGACCGGCATGGCGATCGAGCCGACGCCGCCGTCGATCGCGACCGACATGCTCGCCGCGATCGTCGAGTCGGTGCTGGCCGCGCGCGCCGTCAGCGGCGACGTCGCCCTGATGCTCGACTCCGACATGGTCGTCGAGGGCGAAGACTGCTCGATGTCCTTCCTGCTCGTTCCCGACCAGGGCGGCGTCGACCAGCTCCTGGCACGCTTGGGCCTGTAGGGAGATGGCTGAGACCATGGTCAGGATGGGCGAGCTGGCGGCCTCCGCCGGCGCCGCCGATGTGCTCGTGTCGCTGGGTCTGGGCTCGTGCATCGGGCTCGCGCTCGTCGATCGCCGGACCGGCGTCGCCGGCCTGGCGCACGTCGTCCTGCCTGCGTCCGAAGGCCATTCCAGCGGCCAGAACAAGCTCAAGTTCGCCGATCACGCCGTGCCCGAGCTGATCGCCCGCGTCGTCCGCCTCGGCGGTCGCCGGCCGAAGCTCGAGGCCGTCCTCGTCGGCGGCGCGAGCATGTTCGCCGTCACGTCGGCGACGCTCGAGGTCGGCTCGCGCAACGAGGCCGCCGTGCGCGATCAGCTCAAGTCGCAGCGGATCCCCGTGATCGGGGCCGAGACCGGCGGCAACCGCGGGCGCACGATCCGCGTCTACATCTCCGACATGCGCGTGACGGTGCGCGAGGCCGGCGGCAAGGAGGCCAACCTGGTCTCCCCGCAGCGCGGCCTGGTGACGGCATGAGTGGTCAGGTCCTCACTCCCGACGCGATCGCCGCGCTCGTCGACGCCGCGCGTGACGGACGCCTGCCCGAGGAGGCGCCCACGCCGCAGCGGCGCCGCCGCATGCGCGCGGTCGACTTCACCCGCCCGACGAAGTTCACCGCCGAGCAGGAGCGCCGCCTGCGGCGCACCCTGGAGGCGTTCTGCCGCACCGCGTCGACGCGCATCTCCGCCGAGCTGCGCGTGCCGCTGGAGCTCGAGCTGCTGACGAGCACGCAGCTGACGTGGGCCAACGCCCACACGCAGGTGCCGTCGAACTCGCTCGCCGCGATCTTCGAGGCGCAGCCGATCGACACGCGCATGCTGCTGGTCGCCGAGAGCAGCCTCGTGCTCGGCGCGATCGAGCTGCTGCTGGGCGGCTCGATCAACGGCGGGCTGAAGGACCGGCGCCTGACCGACATCGACCTCGCGCTCGGCAAGCACTTCTTCGAGCGGCTGCTCGCGCAGCTGACGATGATCTGGACCGACGTCGCGGGCCTCGAGCTCAAGCTCGACTCCGTCGACACGCACATGGAGACCGCGCAGATGGTCTCGGTGTCCGAGCCGACGCTGTCGCTGATGATGGAGGCGCGCCTGCAGGGCACGTCCGCCACGCTGGCGCTGCTGATCCCGTGGTCGGCGATCGCGCCGGTCGCGGACCAGTTCGCGGCGCGCGAGGAGACCAAGGGCAGGCAGAACGAGGGCGACCGCACCTCCGTTCGGCGCGCCGTCGGCAACGTCGAGATGATGCTGCGCGCCGAGGTGGCCTCCGTCGAGATGCCGATCGAGGCCGTGCTCGCGCTCAAGCAGGGCGACCTGCTGCGCCTGAACGCGCCGGCCTCCGGCGGCGTCACGCTCTTCGCCGACAAGGTGCCGATCCAGATCGGCAAGCCCGGCCGCAGCGGCAGCCGCCGCGCGGTTCAAGTCACCGGACGGGTGGGAGTCTCGCGATGAACGCACCTGAGGCACTTGAACGGCTGGGCACCTCGACCGCCGAGGCATGCAGCGGCGTCCTCGAGATGTTCGCGCCGGGCAAGATCACCGTCGGCGACCCCGAGATCGTCGCGGACGCGAAGGCGGCGTTCGCCGGCCTGCGCGTCCCCGCGGTCGCGATGTCGGTGTCCTACATCGACGGCGTGACCGGCGGCAACGTCTTCATCGTCACCCTCGACGGCGCCAAGAAGCTGGCGGCGGCGATGATGGGGATGGAGCAGCCCGAGGACCCCGAGGCGCCCGAGCTCTCCGAGCTCGAGGAGTCCGCGGTCTCCGAGGCCATGAACCAGATGATGGCCATGGCGGCCGGCGCGACGTCCTCGGTGCTCGGCACCGAGGTCGAGATCGGGACTCCCGAGACGCGGTTGTTCACCGCGTCCGACGAGTTCGCCGGCTCGTACGCCAGCACCCCGCACGCGGTGCAGACGTCATTCTCAATCTGCGGCGAGCCGGCACGGCTCGTCCAGCTGGTCCCCAACGCCTTCGTGGTCCGGATGTCGAGTGCGCTCGACGAGATGGGCTCCGAGGTGCTCGGGTCAGACGCTTCCGCCCCGTTGTCGGGTGGAAGCGCCTCCTCGCGAGGGTCGGCGGCAACGCCGTCGCTCGCCGGGATCCCCGTACGTGTCTGGGCAGAGCTCGGGCGCGCGCGGATGCCTTCGGCCCAGGTGGTCGGCCTCCCCCCAGGGGCGGTCGTCGAACTGGATCGCCAGGCGGAGGAGCCGATCGACCTGTTCGTCAATGGCTCCAAGTTCGCCACCGGAAGACTGGTGGTGGTCGACGGAACCGACTGGGCCGTGCGCATCGATCACGTGCTCGACAACAGCAACGCACACATGGAATCCGGAATGGAGGTGGCCCGATGGCCCGAATCCTGGTAGTCGACGATGCCGCTTTCATGCGGAAGATGGTCAGCGACGCGCTGACGAAGGGCGGCCACGAAGTGGTCGGCGAGGCCGGTAACGGCCAGGAGGCGATCGCTCGCTTCCAAGAGCTCAAGCCGGAGCTCACCACGCTCGATATCACGATGCCCGAGAAGGACGGCCTGGCCGCCCTCAAGGAGATCGTGCAGCTCGACCCCGGCGCGCGCGTGATCATGTGCTCCGCCCTGGGCCAGGAGTCGAAGGTGCTCGAGTCGATCAAGCTTGGTGCGAAGGACTTCGTCGTGAAGCCCTTTCAGGCTGATCGCGTGCTCGAGGCCGTCGCCAAGGCCCTCGCGTAGCAACCGATCCCGCATAGTCTGCGAACGGGCGGCCTTCGGGCCGCCCGTCGTCGTTAAGCGGCGGCGACGATCTGCTCGCGCAGCGGCACGAGCTTGCCGCCGATCGCCCCGATGATCGTCTCCGGGATGCCGAGCCCCGCCAGCGTCGCCACGAGGTGCATGACGACGCGGTCGAACGCCTCCAGGGTCACGCCGGCGTGCGCGTGGGCCGCGCGCATGTCGCGGCCGGCGTAGAGCTGCGGGCCGCCGAGCGCGGCGGCGAGGAAGGCGCGCATGTGCGACTTCTGGCGGAGCATGTCGGTGCGCACGAAGTAGGGCGCCAGCCCGGCGTCGCCGAGGACGCGCACGTAGAACTGGTCGACAGCCGCGGCGACGCTCACGGCGCCGCCGATCTCGTCATACACGGAAGCCATGCGCTTCAGCGTCCCAGCGCGCTGGGCGCGCGTCTGTGGGGCTGGGCGCCGCGCGCGTGGCGGAACTCCGCCACGCCGCGGCGGAGAACCGTACGGCGCTAGAGGATGTTGTGCAGGAAGCACTCGCCGGTGGGGACCGGCTTGCCGCTCTTGTCGAACGTGACCTTCTGGGTGCTTCCGGACTCGGCCAGTGCGGCGCCGACGGAGAGGCCGAGCGCGCAGAGCGCGGCGACCATGGTGCAGGCGATCATGCTGAGCTTGGACATCTCACTCCCCTAGATCGGCCGCACAGCGCGGATCCACAGCGTCTGGACGCATGTCCGATTTAGCGAACCGCGTCCAGACCCCACAATTCGCTCCGGTCAGTCGGACGGTCAACCCTGCACCGCGTTGCCGCGCGGTACGGGGTGAGAAAGGTGGGAACATGGGCTACAAGGTCTGAGACGACCCCAGCCAAGTTGCGAGCGAGCGCCTTCAGGCGCTCGTTCTCGTTAACGGCACCTTCGGCCCGGCCCTACATCCGACGTCCGTCTAGTGTCCAGCGGGTGCTCCAGCTCTATCGCGCGCCCTTCTCCACGAACGTCGAGCGCGTCGCGCTCGCGCTGGCCCACAAGGGCCTGGCGGTCGAGTCCGTGGTGATCGACTACGCCGACCGCTCGCCCGTCGAGACGGTCTCCGGCCAGCCGCTGGTGCCGGTGCTCGTCGACGGCGGCCTCGTGATCGCCGACTCCGCGGAGATCCTGCGCCACCTCGAACGCGCGTACCCGGAGCCGCCGCTGTTCCCGCGCGCGCCGGCCGCGCGCGCCCAGCTCGAGGTCTTCATCGAGTGGTTCAACGAGGTCTGGAAGCTGCCGCCCAACGCGCTCGAGGCGGAGCTGGCCCTCCCCCGCCCCGATCCGGCCCGGGTCGCGGCGCTGAGCACGCGCATGCGCGCCTGGCTGGGCGTGTTCGAGGACCTGCTCGACGGCCGCGCACACCTGCTCTCGGACGAGTTCTCGGCCGCCGACTGCATCGCGTTCCCGTTCCTGAAGTTCGCCCGCATGCGCGACCCGTCCGACGACGAGCCGTTCCACCTGATCCTCGAGCGCCATCAGCCGCTGGGCGACAGGCACCCGCGCCTGGCCGACTGGATCGACCGCGTCGACGCGCGCCCTAGGGCATAGACAGCACCCGCCGGCGCTGCGCCTCGATGTCGAAGTCCGGCTCCGGCCAGCGCAGCGCCAGCTGCTCGAGCTGCTCGATCAGCAGCTCGGTGACCGCCCAGTTGCGGTACCACTTGCGATCGGCGGGCACGACGTGCCACGGCGCCACTTCGCTCGTGCAGCGCTCCAGCGCCTGCTCGTAGGCGCTGAGGTACTCGTCCCAGCGCTCGCGCGCGTCGAGGTCGGCCGGATCGAACTTCCAGTGCTTGGTCGGATCGTCCAGCCGCGCCAGCAGGCGCGCGCGCTGCTCCTCGGGCGAGATGTGCAGGAAGCACTTCACGACACGTGTCCCGTGCGTCGCGAGCTCGGCCTCGAAGCGGTTGATGGCGGCGAAGCGGCGCGACCACGTGCGCCGCTCGACCAGCCCGAGCACGCGCACGGTGACGACGTCCTCGTAGTGCGAGCGGTCGAACACGCCCAGCCGGCCCGGCGCCGGCAGCTGCCGGCGGAATCCGCCACAGGAAGTCGTGCCGGCGCTCCTCGGCCGTCGGCCGGCCGAAGGCGGCGACCTGCAGCCCTGACGGGTCGACCTGGCCGACGACGTGGCGCACGGTGCCGCCCTTGCCCGACGTGTCCATCCCCTGCAGGATCAGCAGCACACTGCGCGACCCGCCCAGCCGGCCCTCGGCGTACAGCTGCTCCTGCAGCACCCCGAGCCGCTCGGCGTGCGCCGCGGTCGCCTCCGCCGCGGCGCGCTTGCCGCCCTTGAACCCGGGCGTCGAGCGCGGGCCGATCGAGCGCAGGTCGACCGCGCCCGGCGGCAGACGCAGGATGTCGCTGACGCGCGCCACTGCGCGCGAGTCTAGGTCCTACGCGGCGATGCGGGGGCGCGCGTAGTCGGCGACGCGGCGCTCGAACGCCAGCTCGGACTCGAAGTCCGCGGCGTCGGAGTGCGAGAACTGCACGCGCCGCTCGACGATCACGCGCTCGAACGTGTCGACCACGAGCGGATCGAGCTGGGTGCCGGACACGCGCCGCAGCTCGGCGAGCGCGGCCTCGGAGCTGACCGGGCGCCGGTAGGAGTCGCGCGACGTCATGACGTCGTAGGTGTCGGCGGCGGAGATGATGCGCGAGCCGAGCGGGATGGCCTCCCCCGCGATCCCGGCGGGATAGCCGCCGCCGCCGTAGCGCTCGTGGTGGTGCAGCACGATCTCGGCGACCGGGCCGTAGCCCTCGATCCGCTCGACCAGCTTGGCGCCCTGCTCGGGATGGAGCTTGATCAGCTCCCACTCCTCGTTGGTGAGCTTGCGGTCGGCGAACAGGACCGAGTCGGGCAGGATGAACTTGCCGATGTCGTGCAGCAGCGCGGCCGTGTGGATCAGCTCCTGCTCGCGCTCGGACAGCCCGAGCATGCGCGCGACCTCGCGCGAGTAGCGCGCGACGGCGGCCGAGTGGCGCGCCGTCATGGCGTCGCGCATCGACAGCGTCTGCAGCACCGTCGAGAGCAGCCCGACCTGCAGCGAGGCCAGCTCCTTCGTGCGCCGCGTCAGCTCGACGCCGCGCTCGAACGCCTGCACGCCGGCCCGGATCAGGTACTGGAAGACGAACAGGACGATCGCCAGCAGGCCGACGGCGCCGACGCCGATGCGGCTGTAGCTGAACGCCACCGCCGCCGTCAGCAGCGCGGTCGCGAACTCGAACGGCAGCATCGTCACGTAGACGGCCTGGAAGGACTCGCGCAGCTGCATCCCGCGCATCTGCCTCAGGTAGAGCGCGACGGAGCTGAAGTTGATCGCGTTCGTGAACATGTAGACGAGGCCGACGACGGCGGCGAAGCCGAGCGCGTCGGCGTCGCCGAACGACGCGTCGGACGTCGCCAGCCGGATCAGCCAGCCGCCGATCAGCGGGAAGGTGACGAACGTCATCGCGTTCCAGAGCGTGTCGTGCAGCCCGCGCCGGCGTACGAGGTCGTCGACGAGCACGGAGGTCGCGCCGATCGCGGCGGCCGGCGCCGGGCCGAGCAGCGCCATCGCGAGCACGAGCGCGAGGAACGAGCCGGACATGCGCACGCGGCGCAGCTCGATCGTCATCGCCTCGCTGCCGATCGCGAGCACGAGCAGCAGCCCCACGAGGTAGGTCGGGCGCCAGTCGGCCGCGCGCGACGACAGCGCCGCCAGCATCACACCAGCGGTGAGGACCGACACTTCCGCGAGCAAGATGGCGCGTGCGCGACTCAAACCAGATGCATCCTCGGCACGCGCGCCGTGGGACTTGACAGCTGAAACGCCTTCCATCTCAGTTTGTCCGCCGAATAACACTCTGGTTTCTAGGGATTGCCGCTTTACCGAGACTTAGCCGGCGAACTTCATCCTGTCAGCAGGTCAGTCAGGACGGTCAACCCCGCACACCGCGTTGCCGCGCGGAGAGCGGAGAGAGGAAGCATCATGGGCTGGAAGGCGTAACCCCACAGCGGTACTTCATGAGCGAGCGCCAGCAGGCGCTCGTTCTCGTTAACGGCACCGTCCGGCCGCGACTGGATCGGACGTGTGTCTAGGCGGCCACCCGGGGACGGGCGTAATCCGCGACACGGCGGTCGAACGCGAGCTCGGACTCGAAGTCGGCCTCGTCGGCGTGGCTGAAGTTGACGCGGCGCTCGAGGATCATCCGCTCGAAGGTCTCGGTGACCAGCGGGTCGAGCTGGGTGCCGGAGACGCGCCGCAGCTCGGCGAGCGCGGCCTCGGAGCTGACCGGGCGCCGGTAGGAGTCGCGTGAGGTCATCACGTCGTACGTGTCGGCCGCAGCGATGATGCGCGAGCCCAGCGGGATCGACTCGCCCGCGATGCCGGCCGGGTAGCCGCCGCCCGAGAAGCGCTCGTGATGGTGCATGACGATGTCGGCAACGGGGCCGTACCCCTCGATCCGCGCGACGAGCCTGGCGCCCTGCTCGGGATGGAGCTTGATCAGCTGCCACTCGTCGTCGGTCAGCTTGCGGTCGGCGAAGAGCACCGAGTCCGGCAGGATGAACTTGCCGATGTCGTGCAGCAGCGCGGCCGTGTGGATCAGGTCCTGCTCGCGCTCGGAGAGCCCGAGCATGCGGGCCAGCTCGCGCGAGTAGCGCGCGACGGCGGCCGAGTGGCGCGCCGTCATCTCGTCGCGCATCGACAGCGTCTGCAGCACCGTGGTCAGAAGGCCTACCTGCAGCGAGGCCAGCTCCTTCGTGCGCTGCTCGAGCTCCTCGCCGCGCTCCTCCGCCTGGACGCTCGTGCGCAGGATGTAGAGGAAGACGAACAGCACCACCGCGGCGAGCGCGACCGAGCCGAGCCCGATGCGCGTGTAGGAGAACGCCACGCCGGCGGTCAGCAGCGCCGTCGCGAACTCCGATGGCAACGCTGTCACGAAGGAGCGCAGCAGCTTCGAGACCGGCACGCCCTCGAGCAGGATGATGCCCGTGGCGGCGAGCAGGAAGTTGAGCGTGTTGGCGGCCATGAACACGACCAGCACGAGCGCGGCGAACCCGAACGCGGCGTCGCCGCTGGGCGCTCCGCCGCCGGTGAAGTAGTCGACCGCCAGGCCGCCGGCGAGCGGGAAGAGCGCGTACGTGGCCAGATTGACCAGCGCGTTGGCGAGCGGGCGCCGGAACAGCGCCGAGTCGATGACGATGCACGCCATCCCCAGCGCCACCGCGGGCGCCGGGCCGAGCAGCGACATCGCCAGCACGAGCGCGAGGAAGGACCCGGACATCCGGATCCCCTTCATGTCGAGCGTGAGGATCTCGCTGCCCAGCGCGAGCGCGAGCAGCAGTCCGACCAGCCCCAGGGGCTGCCAGTCAGAGGCGTCGCTCGTCAGGACCGCGCCGGTGATACCGGCGGCGACCAGCGGGACCGTGGCCAGCGTGAGCGTTGTACGCCGCGTCAACACTCCCCTCGTGATCGGCAAATCCGCCCGCGCTTTGAACTGGACATCTGGCACGTCCGCGTTCGCCTCCGCTCGTCGTCCCAGGAGCTAGAGTGGGGCCGTGGTGCGGAGGCGTCTCGAACCCCTGGCGGTGCGGCCCTTCGGGCGCCTGCTGGGTTCGTACACCCTGAACGAACTGGGTGACTCGATCGGCCTCGTCGCGCTCGCCGTCTTGGTGTTCGACAGCACGCAAGCGGTTGCGCCGACCGCCGCGTTCTTCCTCACCGCCAAGTTCCTCCCGGCGCTGATCGCGCCCATGCTGACCGCACGCCTGGACCAGTTCGCGCTGCGCCGCACGTTGCCGTCGCTGTACGTGCTCGAGGCGGCGGCGTTCGCCGGGCTCGCGTTCTTCGCGTCCGGCGACCGCTTCGTACTCGCGCCGGTGCTCGTGCTCGGCGCGATCGACGGCGCGCTGGCGATCACCGGCCGCGGACTCACGCGCGGCGCCGTCGCGGCCGTGCTGCAGCCGCGCGCGCTGCTCGGCTCAGGCAACGCGCTGATGAACCTCGGCTTCGCGCTCTCGTCGGTGTTCGGCGCCGCGCTCGGCGGCCTGCTGCTCGCCGAGATCGGCGTCTCGGCCGCGCTGCTGGTCGACGCCGCCTCGTTCCTGGTCATCGCCGCCGTGCTCGGCATGACCTCCGGCCTGCCCAGCGCGCACGTCGACGAGCACCGCCAGGGCTGGCTGGACCGCTTCCGCGACGGCATCGGCTACGCGCGCCGCAGCGTGCGCCTGCGCGTGCTGCTGACCGGGCAGTCGCTGGCGCTGATCTGCTTCACGCTGGTGGTGCCGATCGAGGTCATCTACGCCAAGGAGAGCCTGCACACGACGAGCGCCGGCTTCGGCATCCTGCTGGCCGCCTGGGGCGCCGGGATCCTGCTCGGCAGCCTGCTCTTCCTCGCGCTCAAGAATCGCTCGGGCTTCGGGCTGCTGCTGATCTCCAGCGGCGCCGTGGGACTGGCCTACCTCGGGATGGCGAGCGCCCAGACGCTGCTCGTCGCCTGCCTCGCGTCGGTCGTCGGCGGCGCCGGCAACGGCGTCCAGTGGATCGCCGTGATGACCGCGCTGCAGGAGTCCACGCCGCCGGAGTACCAGGCGCGCGTCTCCGGCCTGCTGGAGTCGCTCGGCGCCGCGATGCCCGGCGTCGGCTTCCTCGTCGGCGCCGTGATCGTCGAGCTCAGCTCGCCGCGCACCGCCTACACGCTCGCCGGAGCGGGCGTGCTGGCGCTGGTGCTCGTGGCCGCGTGCCTGAAGCCGGCCTACGAGCGCGGGGTGCGGCCCGAGGTCGGGCTCACACCTCGACGACGACCGGCAGCACCATCGGACGGCGCTTGAGCTTCTCGTAGATGAACGTCGCGAGGTCGTCGTGCAGGAAGCTCTCCAGCACGTCGGTCTCGGTGATCCGCTGCTCGGCCGCGCGGTCCAGGCTGTCCTCGACCGCCTCGCGCAGCTGATCCAGGAACGTGGCGTTGCCGTCCAGGAACGGCACGCCGCGCGCCAGCACCTCCGGCGGCACGACCGACGAGCCGTCCTGCTCGGACACGGTCGCCACGACGATGAAGATGCCGTCGGCCGAGAGCATCCGGCGGTCGCGCAGCGCGACGTCGGCCACGTCGCCGATGTCCACGCCGTCGACGAAGATCATGCCGGCCTGGAACTTCTCGCCCAGGCGCGCGCCGTCGGCGTCGATCTCGAGCGACTGCCCGTTCTCCATCTGGAAGATGTTCTCCGGCGGGACGCCGACCGCCTCGGCCAGCTGGCCGTGGATCATCATCCGCTTGTAATCGCCGTGGACCGGCATCACGTAGCGCGGCCGCGTGAGGTTGAGCATCATCTTGACCTCCTCCGCGTAGCCGTGTCCGGAGGCGTGGATGGGCGCGTCGGCGGCCGTCACGACCGTGCAGCCGATGTGGTAGAGCCGGTCGATCGTCTCGTTGACGGCGCGCTCGTTGCCCGGGATCGGTGTCGCGGAGAAGATCACGGTGTCGCCCTTGCGCAGCTCCACCTGCGGATGGTCGCGGTAGGCCATGCGGCGCAGCGCCGACAGCGGCTCGCCCTGCGAACCGGTCGAGATGACGACGATCTTCTCGTCCGGCCACTGGTCGATCTCGCGCGGCGGCAGCAGCATTCCCTCGGGGATGTCGATGTGCCCGAGGCTGCGGCCGATGTTGACGTTCTTGCGCATCGAGCGGCCGACGAGCGCGACCTTGCGGTCGTTGGCGGCGGCCGCGTGCACGACCTGCTGGACGCGGTGGATGTTCGACGCGAAGCAGGTCACGACGATGCGGCCCGGGCAGCGGGCGAACAGGCGGTCCAGGTGCGGGCCGACGACCGACTCGCTGGCGGAGATGCCCGCGCGGTCGACGTTCGTGGAGTCGCCCGCCAGCAGCAGCACGCCTTCGCGGCCCAACTCGGCCAGCCGCGCCATGTCGGCCGGCGGGCCGCCGACGGGCGTCTGGTCGAACTTGTAGTCGCCGGTGAACAGGACCGTGCCGAGCTCGGTCGTCAACGCGATCCCGGAGCTGTCGGGGATCGAGTGCGTGAGGTGGATGCGCTCGATCTTGAACGGGCCCGCCTCGACGACCTGGCCGATCGGCAGGACCTCGAGGTTGACGTCGCGCAGCTTGTGCTCGTCGAGCTTCGACCGCGCCATCGCGACCGTCAGCTGGCCGCTGTAGACGATCGGCACGGCTTTCTGGCCGAGGTCGCGCAGGACCCACGGGAGCGCCCCGAGGTGGTCCTCATGGCCGTGCGTGATGACCATCGCCTCGATCGCGTCGACGTGCTCGCGCAGGTACGTGAAGTCCGGCAGCACGAGGTCGATGCCCATCATCTCGGCCGTCGGGAAGCGCAGGCCGCAGTCGACGACGACGATCCGGCCGTCGTACTCGACGACGGTCAGGTTCTTGCCGATCTCGCCGACGCCTCCCAGCGGGAGGATCCGGAGTTTGCCACTCACGCTGTATGGACCTCCTGCAGCAGGCCGTGGCGGGCGAGCGCGCCGCGAACGTGCTCACGTTCGGCGTCGTCGCACTCCACCAGGGGCAGCCGCAGGGTTCCCGCTTCGTGGCCGAGCATCGCCAGCGCCGCCTTGACCGGCGCGGGGCTGGCGGTGACGAACATCGCCGCGTAGATCTCCTGCAGCGACTCGTCCAGCGCGGCGCGGTTCTCCGGCTCGTCGTACATGCGGCGCATCTCCGGCCCGACGACGTGCGAGGCGACGCAGATGCCGCCGGCGCCGCCGATGTCCAGGCAGCGGGCGTAGATGTCGTCGTTGCCGGCCAGGATCGCGAGCCCGTCGATCAGCTGCAGCTCTTCGCTGTTGGCCTGCTTGACGGCTTCGATGCCGTCGATCTGCGCCAGCTCGGCGAGCAGGTCGGGCGGCATGTTCGTCGCGGTGCGCGACGGGATGTTGTAGAGGATCACGGGGGTGTCGCCGGCGGCTTCGGCGACCGCGCGGAAGTGCGCGAGGATGCCGCGGCGATTCGGCTTGTTGTAGTACGGCGTGACGGACAGCACGGCGTCCACCCCGGCGGCGACGGCGCGCTCGGTCAGGTGGATCGCGTGGCGCGTGTCGTTGGAGCCCGTGCCGGCCACGACGACGCCCTCGTCGCCCAGCTCGCGCACGATCAGCTCGACGACGCCGATGTGCTCGTCGTCGTCCATCGTCGCGGCCTCCCCCGTGGTCCCCGCCACGACCAGACCGTGCGAGCCGCTGTTGAGGAGGTGGCGGCCGATCGAGACGGTCGCCTCCTCGTCGACGGAGCCGTCGCCGCGAAAGGAGGTGACCATGGCCGTCAGCAGGCCTTCGTAGGGACGCATGGCCCCTAGGATGGCACGCTCGGCGGTCAGCCCGCGAGCGGGTCGCCGCTCGTCAGCGTCGGCGGCGCGTAGCTGGGGTGGTTGCGGTCTTCCTCGACCGGCGGCCCTGCCTCGCGCTGCGCGCTCATCACCGCTTCGCTCGCGGGCGTCGGAGGCGCGGGCGGCGCGGCGGGCGGGGCCTCGACGGGAGCGGCGGCCGGCGAGCCGGTCTCCGGCACGCCCGGCGTCGGCGCCGGCGCGGGCTCGGACGCGACCGGGCGGCCGTGCTTGTCGTACTCCGTGACCGGCCCGGCGGGAGCGGCCCCCGGCTGCTGGTTGAACTGGCCCTGTACCTCGTCGAGCTTGGTCTGCGCCTGCTCGGCGAGCTTCTTGGCCTTGTCGAGGAAGCCCATGTCGCGAAGGTACAGCGGAGGGGCCCGTCGATGACGGGCCCCTCGTCCGTGCTGTACGCGTGGGGCGGCCGGGAACCCCCCGGATCCCGGCTCCGTATTCAGGAGCGGCCCCTCGACATCCGGAGTATTCGGCTAGAGCGCCGGAAGGTTGCGCGCGTCTCGGCGGATGTCCGACCAGGGGTCCCCGCGCTCGGCCACGCGGGCGGGCGCGTCGCGCAGCGTCCAGCGCCGCGGATGCAGCCCCGGATCGCCCAGCTCGTCCCATTCCAGCGGCGTCGCGACGGGCGCGCCGGGCAGCGCGCGCACGGCGTACGGCGCCACCACGGTCTGCGCGTACGTGTTGCGCGCGGTGTCGACGAGGATGCGGCCGTCGCGCTTGTCCTTGCGCCAGAACGTGGTCAGCGTGTCGTGGGAGGCGGCGAAGTCCTCCGCGATCTTCCCGGCCGCCGCGCGCACGACGTCGGCGGTGTCGGTCCGCCGCAGCGGCGCGACGACGTGGATCCCGCGCGAGCCGGTGGTCATCGCGTACGGGATCAGGCCGAGCTCGCGCAGGTGGTCGCCGAGCGCGAGCGCGCCGGCGCGGACGTCGTCGAACTGCTCGAGCTCGTCCTCGACCGACGGATCGAGGTCGAACACGATCCGGTCGGGCTTGTCGAGCTTGTCGACGCGGCTCTGCCACACGTGCGGCGTGATGCAGTTCTGGTTGGCCAGCCAGCGCAGCGTGCGCGCGTCGTCGATGATCGCGTGCACGACGCTGCCGCCCTTGCGGCGCTCGACCTCGACGCGAGCGACCCAGTCCGGCGCGCCCTTCGGGATTCCCTGCTGGACGATGCGCTGGCCGCCGATGCCGGAGTTCCAGCGCCAGAGATTCATCGGCCGGTCGCGCGTGTGGGTGAGCATCGCGTCCGCGACGCCGGCGTAGTAGTCGGCGAGGTCGGCCTTCGTGATCCCGTCGTCCGGGAACAGCACCTTGTCGGGATGCGAGAGCTTGACGTCAGCGTCGGCGGAGGGCATCGGTGAACCGCTTCGGCACCTCGGGGTCGTCCCCTTCCTCCCACAGCGTGACGACGATCAGCTCCCCGCGCGGGCGGTCGTGCATGCACACGTAGACGAGGTCCGGCCGCTCGGCGTCGCGCACGAGCAGCGCGCCGCGCTCCCCCGGCTCGGTGCGGCCGGCGTCGACCGCGCGCGAGACGCGCGCCGCGATCTCGGTGCGCGCGTCCAGCGCGCCGCGCACGCGCTGCAGGTAGCGCTCGACGGCGTGATCGGTTACGGCGACGAGGGCCATAGAAGCCGCTCGAGCCCGATCAGCGGGGACTCGGGCAGCTGGGCCACGCTGCGGATCGCGAGCAGCACGCCGGGCATGAAGCTCGTGCGGTCGGTCGTGACGTGGCGGAGGGTGAGCGTCTGCGCGGTGTCGCCGAGGATCACGTCCTGGTCGGCGACGATGCCCGGCAGGCGGACGGAGTGGATCGGGACGTCGCCGTCCATCAGCGCGGCCGTGCGGGCGGCGGTGCCCGACGGCGCGTCGAGCTTGCCCGCGTGGTGGTACTCGATGATCTCCGCGCGCTGCATCAGCTTCGACGCCTCGGCGGCGAAGCGCATCATCAGCACGGCGCCGATGGCGAAGTTGGGCGCCGCGAAGACGTTCGCGGGCGCCCCGCCGACGCCGTCGCGCAGCGCCGCCTCGTCCCAGCCGGTGGCGCCGATCACGACGTGGACGCCGGCGTGGGCCGCCAGCGTCGCGTTGGCGACGACCTGGTCGGGGAGCGTGAAGTCGACGAGCACGTCGGCGCCTTCGAGCACGTCGGCGATCGTCGTCTCCAGCGTCGGGTCGGCGCGGCCGGCGAGCTCCATGTCGTCCGCGCCCTCGATCGCGGCGCACACCGTCTGCCCCATGCGCCCCGCGGCGCCCGCGACCGCGACCCTGATCATCTACGCCCGGCCCTCGCCTGGCGGCTCGGTCACCGCCGAGTCCCGCCCGGCGTGATCGTCGCGCCGATCTGGTCGAGCGGGACCGGCTCCGCGGCGCCGGCGACGGGCTCCACGGCGCCGCGGAAGGCGTCCTCATCCGGGCCGATGCCGGCCGCGGAGAGCGCGCCCGGCGCCCACAGCTCGTCGGTCAGCGATCGCAGGTCGTCGAGCGTGACCGCGTCGATGCGCTCCATCACCTCGTCGGTGTCCAGCAGTGGCAGGTCGAACAGCAGCGAGCCGCCCAGCCGGTGCATGCGCGCGCCGGTGGACTCCATCCCGAGCACGACGCGGGCCTTGACGTTCTCCCGCGCGCGGACGAGCTCGGCCTCGGACGCCGGCACCTCGCGCAGGCGCTCGAGCTCGTCGGCGACGACCTTCATCGCCTCGCCGAGGTTGTCCGGCCGCGTGCCGACGTACAGGCCGATCTGGCCCGTGTCGGTGTACTGGCCCGCGAACGAGTAGACCGAGTACGCCAGCCCGCGCTCCTCGCGCACGGCCTGGAACAGCCGCGACGAGGACAGCCCGCCGAAGATCGCGTCCAGGACGCGGGAGGCGAAGCGGCGCTCGTCGCCGCGCGGCAGCCCGAGGCCGCCGAGGCAGACGTGGCACTGCTCGGTGTCCTTGCGCTGGAAGCGGATCGCCGGGATCAGCTCCGACGGCGCCGGCTGCGGCGACGCGACCGGCTCCGGCACGCCGCCGTTGCGCATGGTGCGCTCCGCCAGCGCGACGATCGCGTCGTGGTCGATCGAGCCCGCCGCGGCGATCACGACGCGCCGCGGGACGTAGCGGCGCGAGTGGTACTCGGCGATCTGCTCGACCGGCGTGTCGCGGATCACCGGCGCGCGGCCGATGATCGGCCGCCCGAGCGGATGCTCGCCGAAGACGGCCTCGCCGAGCACGTCGAACACCGTGTCCTGCGGGTCGTCCTCGTACATGGCGATCTCCTCGAGCACGACCTCGCGCTCGGGGTCGACGTCCTTGAACGCGGGACGCCAGACCATGTCCGCCATCACGTCGAACGCGGCCGGCAGGTGCTGGTCGAGCATCCGCGCGTAGACCGTGGTGCTCTCCTTGTCCGTGCCGGCGTTGAGCTCGGCGCCCATGCCGTCGAACAGCTGGTCGATCTCAGCGGACGCGTAGCGATCGGTGCCGCGGAACAGCAGGTGCTCGAGGAAGTGCGAGAGGCCTGCCTCCTGCGTCTCCTCGCCCCGCGACCCGGTGGCCACGAAGAACCCCAGCGCCGCGGACCGCACGGAGGGCATTGCCTCCGTGACGATCCGCAGCCCCGAGTCCAGCTCCGTGATGCGGTGCTCGGCTATGGCGCTTACCGGCGGTCGGGATCGCGGTCGCCGCGCGGCCCGCGGTCGCGGTCACGCCCGCGCCCGCCGCCGCCGCCCTCACGCCCGCCGCCGCCGCGGCCGTTGCGCCCGCGGTCGCCGCCGCGGCCGCGGTCACGCCCGCTGCCGCCGCCGCCCATCGACGGGTCGCCGGTGCCGACCGTGGCCAGCTCCTCGGCGCTCTTGCCCGCGATGTCGGGGTCCTCGGCGAGGCGCAGGCCGATGCGGCCGCGCTCCTTGTCGACCTCGACCACGCGGACGGCGATCTCGTCGCCCTTGTTGAGCACCTCTTCCACCGTCGCGACGCGGTTGCCCGGCGAGACGTTGGAGATGTGCAGCAGGCCGTCGGTGCCCTTGGCGAGCTCGACGAAGGCGCCGAAGGTCGTGGTCTTGACGACCTTGCCCTTGTACTCGTCGCCGACCTCGACCTCCTTGGTCATCGACCGGATGCGGTCGATCAGGGCGTCGCCCTGGGCGCCGGTGACGGCGTAGACGAGCACCTGGCCCTCGTCGTTGACGTCGATCTGGGACTCGTACTCCTCCTGCAGCGAGCGGATCGTCTCGCCGCCCTTGCCGATCAGCAGGCCGATCTTCTCCGGATCGATCTGGATCGACGAGATGCGCGGAGCGAAGTCCGACAGCTGCTCGCGCGGGGCGCCGATCGCCTCGTGCATCTTGCCGAGGATGAACGTGCGGCCCTCGTGCGCCTGCTCGAGCGCGTCGCGCATGATCTCGAACGTGACGCCCGTGATCTTGATGTCCATCTGCAGGGCGGTGATGCCCTTCTCGGTCCCGGCGACCTTGAAGTCCATGTCGCCGAGGTGGTCCTCGACGCCGGCGATGTCGGAGAGCACGACGTAGTCGTCGCCCTCCTTGATCAGGCCCATCGCGATGCCGGCGACCGGCCGCTTGAGCGGCACGCCCGCGTCCATCAGGCTCAGCGAGGAGCCGCAGACGGACGCCATCGAGGACGAGCCGTTGGACTCGAGGATGTCCGACACGACGCGGATCGTGTAGGGGAAGTCCTCCTGCGACGGGATCATCGGGACCAGCGCGCGCTCGGCGAGCGCGCCGTGGCCGATGTCGCGGCGCTTCGGGCCGCGCATGAAGCCGGCCTCGCCCACCGAGAAGGGCGGGAAGTTGTAGTGGTGGAAGTAGCGCTTGGACGTCTCGAGCCCGAGGTTGTCCAGGCGCATCTCCTCGCGCGTGGTGCCGAGCGCGACGACGCTCAGCGCCTGCGTCTGGCCGCGCGTGAAGAGCGCCGAGCCGTGCGTGCGCGGGAGCGGCTTGATGTCGATCGAGATCGGCCTGATCTCACGCTCGGAGCGGCCGTCGGGACGCTTCTTCTGCTTCGCGATGCGCTCGCGGATGATCCGCTTCTCGAGCGCGTCGAACGCCAGCTGCGCGCGCTTGCGGTACTCCTCGTAGGTCTCGGACTCGACCGCGCCCGAGTACTGCGCGAGCACCAGCGCCTCGACCTGCTTGGTCTGGTCCTGGCGGGCGAGCTTGTCCTCGACGGACGTCGCCTCGTCCAGCGCCTCGCCGTGCGAGGCGGCGATCTCCTCGATCAGCCCCTCGTCGGCCTTCGGGACCTCGACCTCCATCTTCGGCTTGCCGGCCTTCTCGGCCAGCTCGCGCTGCGCGGCGGTCAGCTTCTTGATCGCCGAGTGCGCGATGTCGAGCGCGTCGAGGATCTCGGCCTCGGACACCTCGTTGGCGCCGGCCTCGACCATCAGGATCGCTTCATCGGTGCCGGCGACCACGAGGTCCATGTCGGCCGTCTGGAGCTGCTCCTCCGTGGGGTTGACCACGAAGTCGCCGCCCTCGACCTTGCCGATGCGCACGGCGCCGACGGCGGTCGGGAACGGGATGTCGGAGACCATCAGCGCGGCGGACGCGCCGTTCATGGCCAGGATGTCGTAGGTGTGGACCTGATCGACGGAGAGCGTGAGCGCGACCAGCTGCGTCTCGCGCCGCCAGCCCTTGGGGAACAGCGGGCGCAGCGGGCGGTCGATCATGCGGGCGATCAGCGTCGCCTTCTCGCCGGCGCGGCCCTCGCGCTTGAAGAAGGAGCCGGGGATCTTGCCCGCGGCGTACATCCGCTCCTCCACGTCCACCGTCAGCGGGAGGAAGTCCACGTCGCGCAGGTTGCCCGCGGTGGCGGTGCTCAGGACGACGGTGTCCCCGGCGGTCACGGTGACGGCGCCGGACGCCTGCTTGGCCATCTTCCCGGTCTCGAAGGCGATCTCGGTACCACCGATTTCGACGGTGACCCGGTGCACTTCAGACATATAGGTGTCCTCTTTCCTCTGTGGCCGCCTCAGTCTGGCGGCCCCTCTGCATCGTCTTGACGCTTCGGTAGTCGTTGCGCACCAGTCTAGAAGCTGTTATGCGCACGGGCGCAGACGGGTAGCCTCCGCCGCCATGGCTTCGCGGATCGTCGTGTTCGGTGCGACCGGCTACACCGGCAGGCTCGTCGCCGAGCGGCTCGTGGCCCAGGGCGCGCGCCCGATCCTGGCCGGCCGCCACGACGCGCGCGTCGCCGAGCTGGCCGAGCGCCTCGGCGGCCTCGAGACCGCGCACGCGGACGCGATGCGCCAGAACTCGGTCCTCGACCTGGTCGGCGCGGGCGACGTGCTCGTGTCCACGGTCGGCCCGTTCGCGAAGTGGGGCACGCCCGCCGTGCGCGCGGCCGTCGCGGCCGGCGCGACGTACCTGGACTCGACCGGCGAGGCGCAGTTCATCCGGCGCGTGTTCGAGGAGTTCGACGCGCCCGCGCGGCGCTCGGGCGCCGCGCTGCTGCCGGCGATGGGCTACGACTTCGCGCCCGGCGCGCTGGCGGGCGCGCTCGCGCTCGACGCCGCCGGCTCCGACGCCGCGCGCGTCGACGTCGGCTACTACGCGCTCGGCGGGACGATCACGTCGCTCTCGGCCGGCACGCGCGAGTCGCTGATCGGCGTCACGCTGGCCGACGGCTTCGCCTACCGCGGCGGGAGCGTGAAGACGGTCCGCATGGCCGAGCGCGTGCGCTCGTTCAACGTCGCCGGACGCCGGCGCGATGCGATCTCGGTCGGCGGGTCCGAGCACTTCGGCCTGCCCGCCGCGTATCCGGGCCTCAGCGAGGTCAACGTCTACCTCGGCTGGTTCGGCCCGCTCGCGCGGCCGTTTCAGGCCGGCGCGCTCGTCGGCGACTACGTCATGCGGGTGCCGCTCGCGCGCACGACGATGCGCTTCTGGGGCGAGCGGCTCGCCGGCCTCGTCGGCGGCCCCGAGGCGGGCACGACGCCGGGCGGCTCCTCGTGGATCGCCGCCGAGGCCTACGACGCCGCCGGGCGCCAGCTGTCGGAGATCCACCTCACCGGCGTCGACCCGTACGACTTCACGGCCTCGTTCCTCGCCTGGGCGGCGCGCCATCCCGTGACCGGCACGGGCGCGCTCGGCCCGGTACAGGCCTACGGCCTCGCGGGGCTCGAGCGCGGCGCGCGCGAGTCGGGCCTCACCCGCGTGGGCTGAGCCGGCCGGCCAGCATCAGCCCGCGGCCGAGCACGCCGGTCGCGGAGACCGTGCCGTTGCGGTTGACCTTGGCGGGCGTGCGCGCCGGGCGGCCGAGCTTCCACAGCAGCTTGTCGAGCGCTCGCGCCGGCGCGAGCGTCGGCGGCTCCGACAGCTCCCAGATCTCGCAGCGGGGCGCGTTCGAGCCGGTCGCGAAGAGGATCGCGTTGACGGCGCGGCGGGCGGCCTCGTTGGCGCCCTCCATCGTCGCGAGGTCGGTGTAGGTGCGCACGTAGTCGGACGCCAGCAGCAGGTTCGGGATCCGCGTGCGCGTCTCCGGCCGGTCGGCCCACGAGCCGGCGGTGTTGACCAGCAGCGGCTCGGCGTTGGTCGAGCCGGACGGGTTGGGGAACTCGATGTCCTCGTCGAGGAACGACGACCGCACGTCGACGCCGTCGAGCTCGGCGTCGAGGTGGTCGCGCAGTTGCGCCCACACCTCCTCGCGGATCTCCTCGGCCGTGCAGCGCGCGGCGACCTTGCCGTTGCGGCCCGGCCGCTGCCACTCGGAGATGTCGACCGAGAGGACCCCGTTCACGCTCCCGTCGCCGAGCCTGCGGAAGTCGACGCCGCGCCAGAACTGGCGCTGCGAGATCGCCGTCAGTGCCCATTCGGAGTCGATGAAGATCGTGTGCCCGCGCTCGAGCGGGAGGTCCTCGCCGAGGTAGAACATGATCCCGTTCATCCAGCGCGTGACGAGCCGGTCGAGCCCGTTCAGGCGCGGCTCGGCGGCGCGCAGCTCGGGCGAGAGCAGCGTGCGCATGACCTCGACGGGCAGCGCCGCGACGTAGTAGTCGGCGATCACGCGGCGCCCGCCGCTGACCGTCACGCCGGCGATCCGCCCGTTGCGGACCTCGATCCCCTCGACGGCCTCCCCCAGCCGCAGCTCGACGCCGGCGGCGCGCAGGTGCCCGGCCCACGGCGTGATCCACGCGTCGCTGGTCGGCGCGTCGAGCACGCGGTCGGCGCGGCCGCCCGCGCGCGTGAGGTCGAGCAGCAGCTGCACGAGGATCAGCCCGCCGGTGCGGGCGCTGATCTCCCGCGCGCGAGCGGCGACGAGCGTGCGGGTGAGACCGTCGGCGAGGAACTTCTGGAACGCCGGCGAGCGCGTGTCGGCCTCGACGAAGTCCCACCAGCTCTGCAGCTCCCACTGGCCGATCCGGCGCTCGTCGCAGCTGGTCAGCAGCAGCAGCAGCCGGTCGACCAGGAACGCGACGTCGGCGGCCGGGATCCCGAGCGTCGCGGCGGCCCAGAACGCGAAGCGCGCCAGGACCTCGACGTCGTTGAGCGACTCCGGGAAGTGCGCGGGCGCGATCAGCTCGGCGCGGCCGCCGGCCTGGGCGAGCAGGATCCGCTCGGCGCCGACCAGCCGGTCGCGCGCGGTGCCGGCGCCGGCCGGGATCCGCGACATCGTGTCCGGCAGGTGGCGGTAGAAGCCCGGGAAGAAGCGGAAGCCGTGCTCGGCGGGCAAGCCGGCGCGGCCGTCGGTCGCCGAGCCCGGCACCGGGTAGCTGCGCGCCTTGCCGCCGGGGACCGCGCGCTTCTCGTGCACGGTGACCTGGAAGCCGCGCTCGACCAGCTCGTGCGCGGCGCTGAGACCTGCCACGCCGCCTCCAAGCACCGCCACGGTGGTCGCCATACGGCCACTCTACGTACCGGAAGTGTGTTTGGACACAACGTCACCCGCCGCGAGCAGCGTCTCCCGGGCGCCCCCGAGGACGTCTTCGCGTTCTTCGCCGACGCCGGCAACCTCGAGGCGATCACGCCGCCGTGGCTCTCGTTCGCACGGGCTGCCCGTCGCGCGCGACGTCGAGCGGATCTTCGACCATCGCGCCGCTCAGCTGACGGTGAGCGTCCCCTCCATGCCCTCGGAGCGGTGACTCCCGACCGGGCAGTAGTACGTGTACTTGCCGGGCTTGAGGTCGACCACGAAGTTCGAGGCCCCGCTCGTCACCACGTCGCTGGCCTTGTCGACGCCGTTGCCCTCGATCGAGACGCCGTGCGGGATCGAGGACTTGTTGTCGAACGTGATCGTGACGGTGCCGGCCTTCCCCGTCAGCGACGCCTGGTCGAACTTCTTCGCGCCGTCGGCGGGCGCCGAGATCTCGATCGTCGAGGCGGGGCCGGGGCTCGACGTCGACGAGCCGCTGTCGTCGTCGCTGGAGCCGCATCCCGCCAGCCCGAGCGCCGTGCATCCCGCGAGCGTCGCGATCCACCGCATGGTTGCCCTCCCCTTCTTAGGCGAGATTGCCGTTGAGCACGTTCGTCTCGTGCCCGCCGGACTTGCGCACGACCCGGATCGAGTCGTACTGGCCGCGCTTGGCGGCCGTGGTGAGGACGACGTACGCGTCGCCCTTGGCGTCGACGCGGAAGGTGCCCGCGCTGGCGCTCCAGGTCTTGTTCTCGCAGAGGACCTCGTAGACGTCGCCGGGCTTGGTCGGCAGGTCGGTCACCCACAGGTACACCCGCGTGCCGCTCTGGATGTTGCGCAGCTCGACGCGCGCATTGGCGGCCGCCGGCACGCCGGCGCTGGGAGCGAGCGCGAGCTTGTACTGCGACGCCGGGCGCTGGTTGCCGTGCTGGAAGCCGAAGCCCACGATCAGGATGGCGGCGGCGACCGCCGCGCCGGCGAGCGCGCCGCCGACGCCGAGGAACACCCGCGGCCGCCAGCGGCGGGTCTCGCGGTCCGCCGGCCGCTCGCGCGCGAAGCGGTCAAGCAGGCGCTCCTCGATGGCCGGGGGGAGCGGATCGTCCTCCCCGCTCCCGGCCACGACGGCGAGGTCCAGCAGCTGCGGGATGCCCGCGAGCTCCTTGTGCTCGGTCGCGCAGGCCTCGCACGTCGCGAGATGCTCGCGCACGCGTGCGGCCTCGTCGTCGGAGAGGATGCCGAGGACGTATGCCCCGAGGTCCTCATGGACGTGCGTCATGCCCGCACCCCCATCTCCTCCAGTACCAGCCGCAGCGAACGCAGCGCGTACCACGTGCGGCTCTTGACGGTTCCCTCCGGCAGCCCGAGGCGCTCGGCGATCTCACGCACGGACAACCCCTGGACGTGCGCCAGCCGGATCACCTGGCGGTGCTCCAGCGTGAGCTTCTCCAGCGCGCCCGCGACCTGCCAGCCGAGCATCGCGCGCTCGATCGACAGGCCCTCGGGATCCTCCTCTTCGCGTGGCTCGTGCAGCGCGAGCGCCGGGCGCACGGACGCGCGGCGGCGCATGTCGATGATCGCGTGGCGGGCGATCTGGTAGAGCCAGGTGCGTACGCTCCCGCGCGTCGGGTCGTAGGCCTCGGCGTGCCGCCAGGCGCGCGTGAAGACCTCCTGCACGACCTCCTCGGCGCTCCCGCGGTCGCCCAGCGCGTTGAGCGCGAAGCCGTACAGCTCGCCCGCGTAGGAGCGGTAGAGCTGGCGCAATGACTCGCCCGTGGCGTCGGACGAGATGCGGGCGATGAGCTGGGCGTCGGTGGGCACGGCCATCAGTGGGTACGCGCCGGTCCGCTTGGAGGTTCGATCCGGGCGACGGCATCCATGGTGCCACGTCCGGAGAATGCGGTGCCGGCAATGAACACGGTGGGCGTGGTGACCACTCCGGCACGCACGCCGGCGCGGAAGTCCGCTCGCACCCGCTCCGCCGCGGTCTCGCCTCGGCGATCGGCGTCGAAGCGCGCCACATCGAGCCCCAGCCGCTCCGCCCGCGCCCACAGGTGCGGGTCCTCGAGCCGGCCCTGGTCGGCGAACAGGGCGTCGTGCATCGCCCAGAACGCGCCCTGCGCGTGCGCCGCCTCGGCCGCGCAGGCGGCGGGCTGCGCGCGCGGATGGCTGGAGCGCACCGGGAAGTGCCGGAAGCACACGCGCAGCGCCAGCGTGTGCAGCTTCGCCTCCAGCGACGCGCAGAACGGACACTCGTAGTCACCGTAGACGATCACCTCGGGCCCCTCGCCGCGGACGTGGTCGCCGGGGCCGACGGGGGGAACCGGGGCTGACCCGAGTTGGCTCAGCGGGCGCCGAGCGCGTCGAAGATCAGGTTGGCGCCGAGGTTGTCGCCCGGCGAGGGCGCCTCGACGCTCCACTGCACGACGCCGTCCGGGCCGATCAGCACGAGCGCGCGCTGCGCGAAGCCGCCCGGGTGCAGGACGCCGAACGCGGCGCACGTGGCGCCCTTGGGCTCGAAGTCCGACAGCTGCTCGATCTCGATGTTCAGATGCTGCTTGAACGCCGTCTGCGAGTAGTGCGCGTCGCACGAGACGCCGTAGAGTGTCGCGCCGCGCTCGCCGAAGTCCGACAGCAGGTCGTTGTAGACCGACAGCTGGTCGGTGCAGACCGGCGAGAACGTGAACGGATAGAAGACGAGCAGCGTCGTCTGGCCGAGCAGCGAGTCCCGCGTGAACGGCTCACCCTCGGCGCGCTGCAGCGAGAACTCGGGCGCTGGCCGCCCGGCCTCGACGACCGGCATGGCTAGCGGCGCAACCCGAGCTCGCGGATCAGCGCGCGGTAGCCCTCGAGGTTGTTCTTCTGCATGTAGTTCAGGAACCGCCGGCGCTGGCCGACGAGCATGAGCAGTCCGCGGCGCGAGTGATGGTCGTGCTTATGCTCGCGCAGGTGCTCTGTCAGGTGGTTGATGCGGTGCGTGAGCAGCGCCACCTGGACCTCAGTCGCTCCGGTGTCGGTCTCGCTCTTGCCGAAGCGCGTGACGATCTCGCGCTTTTCCTCTGCAGTCATGGTCATGTGCGGCCGTGCAGGGTAGCAGCCACGACCCGGTCGCGGCCGGCATCCTTGGCGCGGTAGAGCGCGTCATCGGCCCGCCGCAGCAGCTCCTCCGGCCGCTCGTGCGCCCACGTGGCCACGCCCACGCTGACGGTGACCGGCACGGCGGCGGGCGCGCCGGCGACCTCCACGCGCAGCTTGTCGGCCACGCTGCGGGCGGCCGCGGACTCGGTGTCGGGCAGCAGCACGAGGAACTCCTCGCCGCCGAGCCGGCCGAGCTGGTCCTCCGCGCGCAGGTGCCGCCGCATCGCGCGCACCGCGGCGACGAGCACCTCGTCTCCGACGTGGTGGCCGTGGCGGTCGTTGATCGCCTTGAAGTCGTCGAGGTCGAGGATCCCGACCGAGAGCGGGTGCCCGTGGCGGCGCGCGCCGCTGATCATGCCCGCCAGCTGGGACAGGATCGCGCGCCGGTTCAGCAGCCCGGTCAGCGCGTCCTCGCGCAGCAGCGCCTCCAGGCGCAGGCCCTGCGCGACGAGCTCATGCTGGAGGTCCTTCGTGCGCCCGGCCGCCTCGACGCGCGCCAGCACCTCGCCGTCGGCGACCGGCTCGACGAGGTAGTCGAGCACGCCGCGCTGGAGGTCGTCGCTGACGGTGCCCGGCTCCAGGCCGGGGTCGGCGATCAGCACGACGGCGGTCTCGTACGCGTCCGGGTCGGACTTGATGTCGCACACCAGCCCGTCGCACAGCGCGCCGTGCAGGAGCGCGACGTCGGGGTGATCGGCGCGGCAGCGGGCGAGCGCGGCGGCGGCCGCCTCGGCCTCCGCCACCTCATGCCCCGCGTCCGCCAGCACGCGGGCGAAGCGGCGACGCTCGGGCGCGTTCGGGTGAGCGAGCAGCACGCGCATCGGTCTTGCGCCAGTACCCGGGTGGCGCGGCGCCATCACCCCGACCATCCGTCCAGCCGTCACAATCTCACCGCGGCCGCCGTAGTGCTGAATGGATGTGGGCGAACCGGTCCGACGAGCAGTTGCTGAGCGCCGTGGCGCGCGAGCCGGCCGCGTTCTCGGCGTTCTACCGCCGCCACGTCGACGACGTGCTCGGCTTCCTCGCGCGCCGCTGCGGTGACCCCGAGCAGGCCGCCGACCTGACGGCCGAGGTGTTCGCGACCGTCCTGCTGCAGGCGCGCCGCTACAAGCCCGAGCGCGGGACGCCGACGGCGTGGCTGTTCGCGATCGCCGCGCACAAGCACAGCGACGCATGGCGGCGGGCGGCGGCCGAGGACCGCGCCCGGCGCCGGCTCGGCGTGCGCGACGTGCCGCTGACCGGCGAGGACGTCGCGTACATCCAGGCGCGCGCCGGCGACGTCGAGGCGCTGATGGGCCGACCTGCCCGACGAGCAGCGCCGCGCCGTCCGCGGGCGCGTGCTGGAGGACCGCGGCTACGACGAGCTCGCGCGCGCCGCCGGCATCTCGCCGGCCGCCGTCCGCCAGCGCGTCAGCCGCGGGCTGGCGCTGCTGCGCACCCGACTCGAGAGGGAGAGCCTGTGACGACGTTCGTGGATCGCCTCGAGGACGAGCTCATCCGCGCCGGCTACAGCCGCGCGCGGCGCCGCGGGCGTGCGGTCGCCGGCCTGGCCGGCGTCGCGGCGATCGCGCTGGTGCTCGCCTTCGCGCTGCGCACGCACGCGGCGCCCGCGCCGGCTCCGGCGGCCACCCAGTGCGCGCCGGCCGCGCGCTCGAACGAGCCGGTCGACGGCCGCCTGCTGAGGGTGCTCGCCGTGCTGCGGGCGCCCGCCCGCGACAGCGCCGGTGCGCGCTGTGCGGAGTCGAAGGCCGGTGAGGGGCCGGTGTACGCCGGCGGCACGCGCTACGTCGGCCCGGGCCCGCTCGGCGGCAAGGTCTACCTCGTGCCCGTCGTGCACTGGTCCAGCGGCGCCGGCACCGACAGCCCGAAGGCGCGCCGCTGGCGCGAGCTGCCCGGCGCGTGCATGGTCACCGTCGGCGGCCCGAAGTTCGACGCGGCGGGGCTGTGCGCGTCGGTGCGCGAGATCCCGTTCGCGGGCGCGTTCGTCGCCGCCGGCGTGCCGGCCGAGGGTCCGCTCGCCGCCGACCTGCGCGCGCGCGGCGTGCCGGAGCGGTACCGCCGCGGCACCTTCGTGCGCCTGATCGTCCCGGACGGCGTCGCGCGCGTGCAGATGCGCTTCAAGGTCCCGGGGCTGACGGCGCGCGCGCCGGTGCGGGCGAACACGGCGATCGCGCACGTGGGGATCGACCCGGAGGAGACGTCGGACGTCACGTTCGCGTTCTTCGACGCGCACGGCCAGCGCGTGAAGCTCTAGGCCGCGACGATCCGCCTTGTCTCGGTGACGTCGCGGTGCATCTGCTCGACGAGCGCGTCGACGGAGTCGAAGCGCTTCTCGCCGCGCAGGCGCTGGAGGAAGTCGAGCCGCAGCTCGCGGCCGTAGATGTCGCCGTCGAAGTCGAGCAGGAAGGCCTCCACGAGCAGGCCGCGGCCGGTCACGAACGTCGGCCGCACGCCGATCGAGACCGCCGCCGTCCACTCCCCCAGCCCCGGCACGCTCGCGCGGCACGCGTAGATGCCGTGGTCGGGCACGGCAAGGCGCGGGTCGGGCACGAGGTTGGCGGTC
Source organism: uncultured Solirubrobacteraceae bacterium (assembly GCA_963736505.1). GTDB lineage: Bacteria > Actinomycetota > Thermoleophilia > Solirubrobacterales > Solirubrobacteraceae > Solirubrobacter. Next base: position 1,764,569 of record CAVTOZ010000003.1, on the reverse strand, counting down.
GGGAAGCCGAGCGTGCGCCCGCGCTTGTCGCCGTGCGCGACCGTGCCGCGCATCCCGAACGGCGCGCCGAGCAGCCGCGCCGCCTCCCCCACCGCGCCCGTCGCCACGAGGCCGCGGATGTGCGTGGAGGAGACGATCTCGCCGTCGAGCTCGACGAGGTCGGCGATCCGCGTCTCGAACGCGTCCTGCGCGGCGAGCAGCGCGGCGTCGCCCTGCGCGCGGTGGCCGAAGCGGAAGTTCTCGCCGACCGACACGTGGCGCGCGCCGAGCCGCCCGATCAGCTCGTGGTCGATGAACGCCTGCGGCGACTGCGCGGCGAACGAGCCGTCGAACGGGATCACGATCAGCTCCTCGATCCCGAGCGCGGCGATCAGGTCCGCCTTCTCGTCGAGCGTCGTGAGCAGCTTCGGCGCCGACTCCGGCGCCACCACCGTGCGCGGGTGCGGCTCGAACGTGAGCACGCTGTCCGCGTCGCGGATCACCTCGCGGTGCCCGATGTGCACGCCGTCGAACTCGCCGACCGCCAGGCGGCGCGGCTTCGTCCCGGCGTCAGGGAGCCAAACGATGTCCATCAGCCGCGGAAGCCTACGACGGGCTTGATGAGGCCGGGTTCACGTGGCTCTCCCAGGGCGATCAGGCCGTCCTCGCCGCGCAGTCGCACGGTGCTCTCGGCGTCGCCCTCGACGGCGACGCCGTGCGCGGCCTTGCGCGCCGCTTCGCCGCTCAGCTCGACGGCCGGCAGGAACGCGAGCGCCTCGTCGAGCGGCACGAGCCGGTCCTCGTCGGCGTCGGCCACGTCGAAGTCGCCGATTCGCGTCCGCCGCAGCTCGACGCAGTACGCGTCGCCCAGGTCGGCGATCAGCGAGCGCACGTAGGTCCCGGCCGAGCACTCGATCACGAACGTGCCCGGCTCGCGCTGCTCGAAGCGGTAGACCTCGACCTCACGTTCAGGGATCTCGACCTCCTCCCCGGCGCGGGCCAGCGCGTACGCGCGCTTGCCGCCGATCTTCACGGCCGAGTACGCGGGCGGGCGCTGGGAGATCACGCCGGTGGGCAGCGACAGCGGCAGCTCGGGCATCCGGCCCGGGGCGATCTCGCCCTCGGTGTCGCCGGTCGTCGACGTGTAGCCCAGCCGGGCCACGGTCTCGTAGCGCTTCGGAAGCGCCATCAGGAAGCGCTGCGCGCGCGTCGCGCGGCCGATCAGGATCAGCAGCAGCCCGGTGGCGAAGGGGTCCAGCGTGCCCGCGTGCCCGACCTTGGTGCCGCGCGGGAGCGCGCGGCGGATGCGGGCGACGACGTCGTGCGAGGTGACCCCGGCCGGCTTGTCGACCAGAAGCACCCCGTCGCGCGGTCCGTCAGAGTTGGTCGGCAACCTGAGCGCGCAGGAACTCGACGAGCGCGGGGAAATCGAGGTCGGTGGAGAAGCCGGCCGCCCGCCGGTGCCCGCCGCCCCCGCCCGCGCGCGCGATCCGGGAGACGTCGATGCGGTCGTCGGTGGCGCGCAGCGACACCTTGCGCTTCGGCGCGCCGTCGGACAGCTGGTCGCGCACGAGCCCGGCGACCGCCGTGCCCTCGACCGAGCGCAGGTGGTCGACGACGCCCTCGGAGTAGCTCTCGTCGGCGCCCGTGGAGCGGTAGTCCTCGCGCGTCAGGTGCGTGAGCGTCAGCAGCCCGCCGTCGAAGCGCTCGACGTTGGTCAGGCCGCGCGCCAGCAGGTCGAGCTTGCCCTGCGGGATGCCCTCGTAGAGGTGCCGGTAGATCGCGTGCGCGTCGACGCCGCCGGCGATCAGCTCCGCCGCCATCTCGTGCGCCCGCGGGCCGGTGTTCTCGTACATGAAGCGGCCGGTGTCGGTGACGAGGCCGACGTACAGCGCCTCGCCGATCGCCTTGGTCGCCTGCACGCCGAGCGCGTGCATCAGGTCCCACACCATCTCGGCCGTGCACGACGCGTTCGAGTCGACGAAGTTGATCGTCCCGAAGCGCGTGTTGTCGTGGTGATGGTCGATGTTGACGATCAGCGCGCCGTTGTCCTCGCGCCGCAGCGCCTCGGCCGGCGTGCGGTCGATGTTGCCGCAGTCGAGGAAGATCAGCGTGCGGTCGTCGAGGTCGCGGGGCGGCTCGGTCGTGAGCCCCTCCAGCTTGATGAAGCGGTACTCGTACGGCAGCGGAAACTCGTCGGCGGCCATGAACGCGACCGCGTCCTTGCCGAGCGCGGCGAGCACCTGCTGCATCGCCGCGAGCGAGCCGACGGCGTCGCCGTCCGGGCGCTCATGCGTGGTCAAGCAGAAGCGCTCGCCCTCGCGGATCGTCCGCAGCACCTCGTCGCGCGCCGAGTGCGCCCCGTTCTCTCCCACTACTCCTCCTCCGCGGCCAGCAGCTCGTTGATCCTCTGGCTGCGCTCGGCGGTGTCGTCGTAGACGAACTCCAGCGTCGGCGTGTGCTTGATCTTCAGCTCGGACCCGGCGCGCCGTTGCAGGTACCCGCGCGCGCCCTCCAGCGCCTTCAGCGAGCGGCGCCGCTCGCCGGGGTTGCCGAGCACGGAGACAAACACGCGCGCATGGCGGAGGTCAGGGGATGTCTGGACAGCGGTCACGGTGACGAATCCGACCCGGGGGTCCTTCAGCTCAGAGGTGATCGCGCCGGAGAGGACCTCTCTCATGGCCTCATCGACCCGGCGCATGCGATCGCCGGTCATCCTAGTGACTCCAGGTCAGCCCATGAGGCGAGCCTGCGCTCGATCCGCACGCCCTGGGGAAGGCGCGCGTCGAGCGACCGCTGCACGTCGTCGGCGACCTGCTCGGCGCCGCTCGCCGAGCCGGCCGCGATCGCCACGGCCAGCGTGGAGCGCTGCCAGGTGTCCTGGTGCGCGACTTCGGCGACGGACACGTGCAGGCGCTCCCGCAGGAGCGCCTTGACGCGGTTGAGCTCGGCTCGCTTGCCCTTCAGCGAGCCGGCCTCGGGAAAATGCAGATGGACGCGCATCAGCACGAAATAAGCTCGCGCGAGGTGTTGGGGGTGGGCGGCGGGAATTCCTCTGCGCTACTGGAGCGTCCGCTCCACCTGGCGGGTCTCGTAGACCTCCATCGTGTCGCCCTGCTCCACGTTGGCGTAGTTGGCCAGCACGACGCCGCACTCGAAGCCCGCGAGGACCTCGCGCACGTCGTCGTTGAAGCGCCGCAGCGACCCGATCTCGCCGTCATGGATGACGGCGCCGTCGCGGATGAGCCGCACCTTGGCGCCGCGCGTGACCTTGCCGTCGGTGACCATGCAGCCCGCGATGACGCCGATCTTCGAGGCGCGGAAGATCTCGCGCACCTCGATGTTGCCGACGACGTCCTCGACGGTCTCCGGCGCCAGCAGGCCTTGCATGGCGTCGCGCAGCTCGTCGATCGCGCGGTAGATGACCGAGTACAGCCGGATCTCGACGCCCTCGCGGTCGGCCAGCAGCCGAGCCTCGCCGATCGGGCGCACGTTGAAGCCGAGCACGATCGCGTCGGACGCGGCGGCCAGGTTGATGTCGGACTCCGTGATGCCGCCGACGCCGGAGTGCACGATCGAGACGCTGATCTCGTCCTGCGGCAGCTTCGCGATCTCGTCCTCGAACGCCTCCAGCGAGCCGGACACGTCGGCCTTCAGCACGAGGCTGAGCTCCGTCAGCGCGCCGCGCTTGTCGAAGATCGTCGCGAGCGAGACCTTGTTGCCGCCGCGGCGGGCCTGCTGCTCGAGCTTCAGGCGGTTCGCGCGCTCGCCCGCGAGCGAGCGGGCCTTGCGGTCGTTCTCGACGACGCGCACGTGCTCGCCGGCCTCCGGCACGGTGTCGAAGCCGAGCACCTCGACCGGCTCCGAGGGCAGCGCCTCCTTGACGCGCTTGCCCGTGAAGTCCGACATCGCGCGCACGCGGCCCCAGTGGGCGCCGGCGACGATCGCGTCGCCGATCTTCAGCGTGCCGCGCTGGACGAGCACCGTGACGACCGCGCCGCGGCCCGGGTCCAGCTTGGACTCGATCACGACGCCCGACGCCTCGACGTCCGGGTTGGCCTTGAGCTCCTCGAGCTCGGCGGTGAGCAGGATGCCCTCGAGCAGGTCCGGCAGACCCTGCTGGGTCTTGGCCGACACGTCGACGAACATCGTGTCCCCGCCCCACTCCTCGGGCTGGAGGCCGAGTTGCGTCATCTCGGTGCGCACGCGATCGGGCGCGGCGCCTTCCTTGTCGATCTTGTTGACCGCGACGAGGATCGGCACGTCGGCCGCCTTCGCGTGGTCGACGGCCTCGCGCGTCTGCGGCTTGACGCCGTCGTCGGCGGCGACCACGATCACGACGATGTCCGTCGACTGGGCGCCGCGGGCACGCATGGCGGTGAACGCCTCGTGGCCCGGCGTGTCGAGGAACGTGACCGTCTTGCCGTCCTGGTGGACCTGGTAGGCGCCGATGTGCTGCGTGATGCCGCCGGCCTCGCCGGCCGCCACCTCGGTGGAGCGGATGGCGTCGAGCAGCGACGTCTTGCCGTGGTCGACGTGGCCCATGATGGTCACGACCGGCGGACGCGGCTCGAGGTCCTCTTCGTCGTCGTCGTACTCGGGATCGGCGTCCGCGTCCTGCGCGGCCGTGACGATCTCGATCTCCTTGTCGAACTCGTCGGCGATGACCTGGATCGCGTCATCCGACAGCGTCTGCGTGAGCGTCGCCATCTCGCCGAGGCTCATGAGCTTCTTGATGATCTCGGGCACCGGCACGCCGAGGTACTCGGCGACGTCCTTGACCGTCGAGCCCGAGTTGACCCGGATGACGTCGGCCTTCAGCGACGAGACGTCCTGCGGCGTCGGCTCCGTGTAGGTGCCGCGCCGGCGCCTGCCGCCGCGACGCCGCGGGGGCCGGTTCGGCGGACCGCCGCCGGGACCGCCGCCGGGGCCGCCGGGACCGCCGGGGCCGCCCGGACCGCGCCGGGCCGCCTGCGAGTCGATGACGACGCGGCGGACGCCGCCGCCCGCGCCGGGAGCGCGCTCGCCCTGCAGCGAGGAGCGCGTCGGCCGCGCACGTGCGGGGTCGCCCGGCTTCGCGGGGCCCGCGCCAGGTGCGGGACGGCCGCCCTGGCCGTTGCGCTGGCCGGCGGAACCGGCCTCGCGCGGGGGCTGCGGCGGCTTGGGCTTGGGCAGGTTGTCGGCGCGCGGGGCGCGCGCGGTGCCGTGGCCGAAGCCGGCGCGCTGCTGCACGACCGGGGCGGGCTTCTTGGCCGCGGCGGCGCCGTTGGACGCCTCCTTCGGCTTTGCCTTGCCGGTGAGGGCGGCGTCGGCGAGCTTCTCGTCCACCGCCGTTGCGGCAGCCTTGACCTCGATGCCGTAGGCCTGAAGGCGCTTAACCACCTCCGGCATCGGCATGTCGTACTGCTTGGCTAGCTCGTGGACGCGCTTCTTGGCCATGTGAGAGTGAAGTCTACGGTGTCCTGTGGTATGGAAACGGGCGCTCTGAAAGCGCGATTGAAGGCGCGACGTGCCGTCGCCGCCTCCCAGCATTCGCGTGTGGCGTGCAGCCACGCGCCGCGACCGTGCAAGGTCGCTCGTGGATCGGGCACCACGAGACCCTTCACGTTAGCGAACCGGGTGAGGTGTGCCCTCGGAGAGGACTTCCCACACCCGGCGCAACGCCGTAGGGGCTCGTAGCCCTCAGGCCCCGACGCGGTCGGTGTCCTTGTTCGCGAGCGCCTGGTGGGAGTCCAGGCCGCAGTAGCGCGACCCGGGCAGCGCGGCGTTCGGGCAGCGGCGGCCGTTGCCCAGGATCGCCGCGCAGCGGCCGCCGGTCTCCTCCTCCTCGTAGGTCGCGTCCTCGTCCTTCGAGAACTCGGTCTCCGAGCGGATGTCGACCCGCCAGCCGGTCAGCCGCGCCGCCAGGCGGGCGTTCTGACCTTCGCGCCCGATCGCCAGCGACAGCTGGTCGTCGGGCACGATCACGGTCGCCTGCCGGTTGGTGTCGTCGACCAGGACCTCGCGCACGCGTGCGGGCGAGAGCGCCTTGGCGACGAACCGGGCGGGCTCCTCGTTGTACGGGATGATGTCGATCTTCTCGCCGCGCAGCTCGGACACGACCATGCGCACGCGCGAGCCGCGGGGCCCGACGCAGGCGCCGACCGGATCCACGCCGTCGGCGTGCGAGACGACCGCGATCTTCGAGCGGTAGCCGGGCTCGCGCGCGACGCCGGTGATCTCCACCAGGCCGTCGGCGATCTCGGGCACCTCGAGCTCGAACAGCTTCTTGATCAGCTCCGGGTCGCGGCGGGAGACGATGATGCTCGGGCCGCGCGTCGAGGAGGAGACCTCCTTGATCACGGCCTTGATCCGCTGCGAGTGGTCGTAGCGCTCGCCGTCGACCTGCTCGGACTTCGGCAGCAGCGCCTCCACGCGCTCGCGCAGCTGCACGAGCGTGTAGCGGGAGTCGGACTGCTGGACGATGCCGGTGATCAGCTCGCCCACGCGGTCGCGGTACTCCTCGAACATCATGTCGCGCTCGGCCTCGCGGATCCGCTGCAGGATGACCTGCTTGGCGGTCTGCGCCGCGATCCGCCCGAAGTCGTGCGGCGTCACGTCGCGCAGCTCGATCTGGTCCTCGAAGTCGCTCAGGCGCGCGGGATCGATGTCCGGCGCCTCCGGGATGATGACCTCGCCGGTCTCCGGGTCCACGCGGCGCTCGAGCGCGCCGGTCGCCTGCTCCTCGGCCTCGTCGAGGAGCTGGTCCTCGAGCTCAGGCGGGAGCAGGAACTCCTCGACGATGAAGTCGCCGGAGTCGCGGTCCATGCGCACGCGGGCATAACGAGCCGCGCCGGGCTGCTTCTTGTAGGCCGACAGCAGCGCATCCTCCAGCGCGCCCATCAGCTTCTCCTCGGCGATGCCCTTCTCGCGCCCGAGCGCCTTGACTGCTTCGACGATCTCTGCGGACATGGGCTTCAGTCTCCCACGAGGTTGGAACGATGGATGTCGGCGTACGCGATCGAGACGACACCCGAGTCCGCGGCCACGGTCACGGTGTCATCGGTCGCGTTCAGCAGCTCGCCGACGAACGAACGGCGGCCGTCGTGCTCGCCGCGCGTCCGGACGCGGGCGCGCCGGCCGACATAGCGCCGGAAGTGCTCCGGCTTGGACAGTGGGCGCTCCGTGCCCGGTGAAGAGACCTCGAGCGCGAACTGCTCGCGCACGGAGGGAAGATGGTTGGTGACGCGCTCGCAGAGCTCGAGCGAGACGCCGTTCGGATGATCGATGAAGAGACGGACGAGACCGCCTCCGACGACCTCCGCGAGCAGGACCTCCACCTCCGGCTCCACCTCTGCTAGGCGGGCCTCGATCTCGGCTTGGATCTTGCTCATGTCACCTCCCTTATCAACAAAAAAGCGGGCTCTTCGCCCGCTTCCCAAAGTGGCCGTCCGGCCGCGAAAAGCTTGTGTGTCCAGGGTAGCAGCGTTAACGAGGCTACGCAGCTTTACGAGCGCGGTCGCGATAGATCCGGTAGTCGTGCCGCTTGGGGTTCATCGTGGCCGCCAGCGTGAGCGGCTTGCGCGCCTCCGCGACGCGCCCGAGCTTCATCAGCGCGCGTCCCAGGCAGAACAGCGCGTAGTCGTTCGTCGGGGCCCGCTCGACGACCGCCTCGAACTCCGCGCGCGCCTTCTCGAAGTGGCTCGAGCGGAAGTACGCGCGCCCGAGCGCCTCGCGGATCGACGTCTTGTCGGGCTCTAGGTCCGCGGCCTTGGCGAGTGGGACGGTGGCTGCGTGGAAGTCCCCGTCCTCGAGCAGCGCCATGCCGCGCTGATAGAGGTCGTAGACATCGTCCATCGCGTCCGATTGTAGGCGCCTATCTCGGCGGAAGCGCCCACCATGCGCGCAATCTGCCGACGATTCCGGCGCCGCGGGCGAGCTCCGCGCGCAGGCCGCGCCGCTGCGCGCGGGTGGGGTGCGCGTCGCGTCCGCGGTAGCGCGCCTCGCGCAGCGCGCGGACGTATCCGACCGCCGCCGGCGTGGACGCGAAGCGCAGCTCCAGCGCGTGCAGCGTCGTGCCGGGCGCCGGGTCGCGGCGCGTACGGTGCAGCGCGCGCTCGAGCTCCGACAGCGCCGGCGGGGCGCCCGCGCGCCAGCGCCGCACGCGCGCGCCGACGAGGAGGAGCAGCGCCAGGCCGCCGAGGGCGTACAGCGGGATGTGCCACCACGTGCTGTCGCCCTGGGCGGCGGTGGTGGCGTCGGCGCGCGAGGACGGCGCGTCGCCGGAGCCGAACCGCGGCGCCTGGCCGCTGCCGCCGGTCGGGATGTTGGCGGCGTCGGTCGGCTGCGCGCGCGCCGGCGAGTCGGCGGGCGTCGGGTCGAACGTGTACCAGCCGTAGCCGGGGTAGTAGACCTCGACCCACGAGTGCGCGTCGAAGTCGCGCACGACGTACTCCCCGGTCTTGCTGTCGGTCGCGCCGGTGGAAAAGCCGGTGGCCACGCGCGCGGGCACGCCGCCCATCCGCAGCAGCAGCGCCATCGCGCCGGAGAAGTGCTGGCAGTAGCCCGTCTTGGCGTCGAACAGGAAGCCCGGCAGCGTGTCGGCCGACCTCGGCGGGACCTCGCTGTAGGAGTAGCCGTTGCCGAGGAAGTCGAGCACGCGCTGGACGTAGTCCTCGGGCGTCTTGGCGCCGGCCTTCAGGCGCTTGGCCAGCGCCCACACGGGCGCGAGCGTGCTGGCGTTGAGCATCCACTCGGCGCTCGAGCCTTCGGCCGCCGGCGGGCCGGCGATCAGCGGCGTCCCCTTGTCGCCGAACTCGGGGAACGTCATCCGCATGCGCGCGACGCCCGGCAGGTTGAGGCTGTCGACCGGGACCGTGAGCGTGCGGAACGTGTCCAGGTCGGACGGGTAGCGCGTCCCCGCGCGCTCGCGCTGGGCCTGAGTCGGGCGCGGGTTGTAGACCGTCGTGGTGTAGGCGTCGCCGCGCCGCAGCGGGCGGTCGGGCAGATACAGCCCGTCCATCGTCGGGATCGCGTCGACGTTGGGGTCGGCGACGTTGGTCGCGTAGCCCGCGGTGACGAACTGCTCGCTGCGCAGATTGCGGATCGAGACGCGGATCGTCTGCGTGTAGCGCGCGACCGTGCGCTGGTTGGCCGGCAGCTCGTACGCCTCGGAGTTCGCGTCGGTGCGCAGCCAGCGGTCGCCGTCGAAGGAGTCGAGGTTCTCGGTCTTCCAGTACGCCGGTTGCTTGGCCTTCACGCGCAGCAGCTCGCGCCCGTCGCGCGGCCAGGTCAGCGGGCCGTAGCTGTGGTCCCACGTGTAGGCGGTCGACTTCGACGCCGACGTCTCCAGCGCCCACGTCTCGTAGTCCCACCACGGCGTGTTGCGGTTCAGCAGCGGCGCCGCGATCAGCGCGAGCACGACCGTCGCGAGCGTCAGCGCGCCGGCGGCGCCCGCGTCGGGCATGCGCAGCTTCTCCAGCCGCAGGAACGCGATCATCAGCAGCGTGAAGACGGCGCCGCGCAGGAACTCGTTGCGGAAGTCGAGCGCGACCACCGGCGTGACGTAGAGCACGATCAGCGCCGTCAGCGCGCCGAGCGGGTGCCCGAGGCCGCCGCGGCGCGGCCAGAACGCGAGCAGCGAGGCGCCCAGCACGAGCGCGCTGCCGCCGAGCGGGATCACGAACCGCACCCACGGGTCGATCCCGCGGTAGGGCACGCGCACGCCAGGCAGGTCGGAGATGCCGCGCGAGATGCCGGCGGTCAGCTCGCTCCAGTTGTCGGGCCGCAGCAGCTCGTCGCGCGCGCCGCCCGCGAGCAGCATCAGCGCGATCAGCGGCACGAGCGAGGCGAGCGCGAAGACGAGCCGCTGCCGGCCGGGCCGGCGGCCCGCGAGCAGCATCGCACCCATCGCCAGCAGGCCGACGGCCACGACCGCCCACCCGCGCCCCGGCTCGGCGGGCTGGAGCATCGACATCCAGTGCAGCGCGCCCCACGACGACAGCGCCGCGAACGTGAGCCCGCGCGCGACGGGCAGCGCGAACAGCAGCTCTCCCCCGGCGCTGCGGACCCTCTGGCCGGGGACGCTGACGGTGGCGGCACTCACAGGCGACCACCGCCACTCGCGCAGGCGGGCCGAATTGCCGGTCGCGGTGACGAAGTCACGCCGCGCCCTCCAATGCCGCGACGGCCGCCGCGCCTCCGACGCGCCCGGAGACGTAGGCGTGGCAGCCGGCGACCTCGAGCACGGCGCGCCGGCTGGGCAGCGTGCCTGGCACGACGACGAGGCAGCCGCCGGGCGTTCGGCCGAGCCCGCGCGGCGCGCGGTCGACCGGCCGGGCGGCGACGTAGACGATCAGCCCGCGGCGGTTCTGCGCGACCGCCAGCGACGGCCCGGTCTGGTCGTCGAGCAGCGCGAGCCGCACGTGCGCGGCGGGCCAGGACTGCAGGTCGTTGACGATCACCGTGGCGCGGCGGTCGCCGGGCATCAGCAGCCCGCAGCCGGTCCGCTTGGCGAAGTGGATCGCGAGCGAGGCGGCGGCGCGCACGGCGGCGTCGAGCGCGTCGGCCGACGCCGGCGCGCGCGGGTCGAGCACGATCAGCGGGCGCGAGTCGGCCTCGGAGATCAGCTTGCGCTCCATCAGCCCGGCCCCGCGCGCGAGCGACTGCCAGTGGATGCGCGACGCCGGCGAGCCCTCGCGCCACGGCCGCAGGCCGTCGATCTCCGTCTCGGCCGCCGCGAGCAGCGAGGCGCGCGCGTGCGCGGGCGTCGCGTCGCCGCCGCCGGCCGTGACGGTGACCGGGTAGATCTTCGGCAGCACCAGCACCTCGTCGGTGGCCGGCCCGCCGATCACGCGCTGGGCGAGGCCGAACGGGTCGCGCAGGACGAGCGCGGGCGGCGGCAGCCGGCGCCGGCCGCGGCGGCCGAACGTGACCTCGATGCGCACGCGCGCGTCGCGCCGGCCGGCGGGCAGGCGGACGGGCTCGGGCAGCAGCGGCTCGTCGATCCAGCCGGGAGGGAGCGGCAGCCGCCCCGCCTTGGCGTGGATGCGCACCTGCAGCGGCTGCTCCTCCACGACCGAGCGCGTCGTCAGCTCGCGCTCGAGCGTCGCGCCGTGGCCGCCGAGCCCGATCCACAGGATCGCGCCGGCGCCGAGCAGCAGCAGCGCGCCGCCGGTGACGTACAGCGGCTCGGCGTCGAACGTCCCGGCGACCAGCAGCAGGAGGATCCCGAGTCCCGCGCAGCCGAATGCCGAGCGCACGGGGCCGGCTCCCTACAGCGCCGGGACCGCGGAGATCGCGTCGCGCACGATCTCCTCGCGCGTGACGCCCGCCGCCTCCGGCGCGAGCATCAGCCGGTGGGCGAGCACGCTCTCGGAGAGCGCCTGGACGTCGTCGGGGAGGGCGTGGTCGCGGCCGTGGACGAGCGCGCGCGCCTTCGCCGCGCGCAGCAGCATCAGGCCCGCTCGCGGGGACGCGCCGAGCTCGGTGCGGTCGTCGTCGCGCGTGTGCCGCAGCAGCGCGACGATGTAGTCGCGCAGCGCGCGCGACGCGTGCACGCGGTGCGTGGTCTCGGCGGCGTCGACGACCTCGGCGCGGTCGGCGACCTGCTCGAGCTCGAGCACGCGGTCGCCCGACTCGTGGCCGGCGAGCATGCCCGCCTCGGCGCGCGCGTCGGGGTAGCCGAGCGAGAGCCGGACCATGAAGCGGTCGACCTGGGCCTCAGGCAGCGGGTAGGTGCCCTCGTACTCGACCGGGTTCTGGGTCGCGAAGACCATGAACGGCCGCGCGAGCTCGTGCGACATCGCGTCGATCGTGACGTGCCGCTCCTGCATGCACTCGAGCAGGCCCGACTGCGTCTTCGGCGACGCGCGGTTGACCTCGTCGACGAGCACGATGTTCGCGAAGATCGGGCCCGGGCGGAACTCGAACCGCGCCTCGCGCTGGTTGTAGACGTTGGTGCCCACGATGTCGGCGGGCAGCAGGTCCGCGGTGCACTGGACGCGCGCGAACTGGCAGTCGATCGAACGCGACAGGGCGCGCGCGAGCGCGGTCTTGCCGACCCCCGGGTAGTCCTCGACGAGGATGTGGCCCTCGGCCAGCATCGCGACCATCACGCGCTCGAGCACCTCGTCGCGCACCTCGACGGCGCGACGGATGTTGTCGGCGACGCGGCGCGCGACGGACACCGCGGCCTCGATCTCGGCGGGGGCCAAGCCCTCCGGTGCAGCTTCCTCCAGGGGTTCCATTCAGCGGCGAACCTTTGACTCGGTAGATGAACGGCGGTTCAAGACGGTCTCGAGGATCGCCGCCGCGATCCGTTCCTTCGGCGCGCGCGGCACGTGGAGCTCCTGGTCTGCCGTCACGATCCACACCTCGTTGTCGGCCGCGTCGAACCCGATGCCGGCGCCGCCTATGTCATTCACGATCACGGCGTCCAGCTTCTTGCGCGCGAGCTTGTCGCGACCGTAATCCAGCGCGCCGTCGCCGTGCTCGGCGGCGAAGCCGATCAGCACCTGGCCTTCGCGGCGGCGGGCGGAGAGGCCGGAGAGCACGTCTTGCGTACGCTCGAGGCGCAGCTCGAGTTCCTCCCCCGAACGGTCCTTCTTGAGCTTGCCCGCGTGCGGATCGGCGGGCGCGTAGTCGGCGACGGCGGCGGCCATGAGGAGCACGTCGGTGGCGTCGAAGCGGGCGTCGCACGCCTCGGCGAGCTGAGCGGTGGTCTCCACATCAACGTATTCGATCCCTGAGGGCCGCGGGATCGACACGTTGGCCGCGATCACGGTCACGCTGGCGCCGCGCCGCTCTGCCTCGGCGGCCAGCGCGAGCCCCATCCGGCCGGAGGAGCGGTTGCCGACGAAGCGCACCGCGTCGATCGGCTCGCGCGTCCCGCCCGCCGTCACGAGCACGCGCAGCCCGTCGAGCGCGCCGCCGCCGCGCAGGACCTTCTCGACGGCCGCGAGCAGCTGCGGCGGCTCGGGCAGGCGTCCGATCCCGAACTCGCCCGGCGAGCCGAGCGGGCCGGTGCCGGGCTCGAGCACCGTCACCCCGCGCGCGCGCAGCGTCTGCAGGTTCGCCTGGGTGGCCGGATGCTCGTACATCGCATCGTTCATGGCCGGAGCCACGATCAGCGGTCGCCGGCATGCGAGCGCGGCGGCGGTCAGCAGGTTGTCGGCCTGCCCCGCCGCGAGCTTCGCGAGCGTGTGCGCGGTCGCGGGCGCGATCACGTACGCGTCGGCCTGCTCGACCAGCGCCAGGTGCGAGAGCGGCGCGTGCGCGGGCATCGGGTCGCCCGGGAAGGCGCCGCGCAGCGGGTCCGGATCCCACTCGGTGATCAGGACGGGCGCCCCGGTGATGCCGGCGAACGAGGCCGGCCCCACGAAGCGCGTGGCCGATTCGGTGCAGACCACGCGGACGCTGTGCCCCGCCTTGGTGGCGAGGCGCGTGAGCTCGAGCGCCTTGTAGGCGGCGATGCCGCCGCACACTCCCAGCAGGATGCGCGGCATCGGGGCGGCGGTTAGCCGCGGTAGCGGTAGGCCACCTTGCCGGTCGCGACTTCCTCGAGCGCGATCGTCAGGTAGTTCTTGGAAGCGGTGTCGACCATCGGCGGCGGGAACTCCTCGAAGGTGCCCTCGCCGAGGTTGTGGTAGTAGCTGTTGATCTGACGCGCGCGCTTGGCGGCGACGATCACGCTGGCATACGGCGAGTCGACGTGCTCGAGCAGACGGTCTACGCGGGGAGAAATCACGTAGATGAGTCTAGAGGGCCGCGCGCACGACGCGCTCGAGTTCTTCCGCGGCGTCGTCCAGCCGGTCGTTGTGGACGACGTGAGGGAACTCGTCCTGGGCCGCCAGCTCGGCCTTCGCGGTCGTCAGGCGCGCCTCGATCTGCGCCGGATCGTCGGTCCCGCGTCCGATCAGCCGCGTGCGCAGGGTCTCCTCCGAAGGCGGCGCGATGAAGATCCGCACCGCCTCGGGCATCTCCCCCGCGACCTGGCGCGCGCCCTGGACCTCGATCTCGAGCACGACGTTGTCCTTGCCCAGCTCGGACTTGAGCGTGCCGTAGCGCCGGCCCGAGTACTCGGCGTGCTCGAGGAACTCGCCGTTGAGGACGCGGCGGTCGAACTCCGCGTCGCTGAGGAAGTGGTAGTGCTCGCCGTCCTCCTCGCCCGGACGCGGGTCGCGCGTCGTCGCCGAGACCGCGAGCTGGAGCTCTGGGACGCGCTCCAGCAGCGTGCGGATCAGCGTGCCCTTCCCCACCCCGGACGGACCGGTGATGACGAAGACCACGGATTAACGGCGCAGCATGGAGACGAGCTCCGTGCGCTGGCGCTGCGAAAGACCGCCGATCGTCTTCGACGGCGAGATGCGGCAGAGCTGCAGCACCTTGTTGACCTTCACGCGGCCGTACTTCGGCACCGCCAGGAGCATGTCGAAGACCTTCGCCGTCTCGACGTACTCGGGCGGCTCCAGCAGCAGGTCATGGATGCTGCGACGCCCGGCCTTGAGATCGCGCTTGAGCTGCGCTCGAGCGGTACGAATCTCATTCGCGCGCTTGAGGGCCTCCATCCGCTGGTCGAGGGAACGCTCAGGGGCAGCCACGAGGGGCTTGGTCGGCGTCTTCGTCGCTGGCGGCATGGGCGGCGAGTCTACAGCGCCTCCGGCGCTCGACAAGGGCGTGGGTAGGGAATTCACCTGGACCTTTAGTTGAGGTTCAATGCTGTTCAGGCCACTTGACGGTAAGCCGTCGAATTGCAGGGGTTTTGGACGGCCTATCGTTGCGCGGCAAAGCGTCCAGGCCGAAGGGCCTGGAGCTCGGATCGGACCCGCTCACCAGCGAGCGGATCCCGGAAGGATTCGGTTCCGACGGCGACCAGATCTGCGCCCGCACGCAACAGGTCGTCCGCGTGACGGCCGGACTGTACCCCACCCATGCCGATCACGAACACGTTCACGCGCGCGCTGACCTCGGCGACCTGCGCGAGGGCGACCGCGCGGACCGCGGGGCCCGAGACCCCGCCTGTGACGCCGCCTAGCCAGGGCACCCCGGGGCGGCGGGGATGCATCGCCATCCCGCGCAGCGTGTTGATCAGGGAAACCGCGTCGGCGCCATGCGCCTCGGCGGCCGCGGCCACGTCGGCCGGGCTTGCGCAATTGGGGGTCAGCTTGACGATCAGCGGTTTTCCAGTGCGCGGACGCACCGCATCCAGGAGCGCCGCGACCTCGCCCGGATCGGCGCCGAACATCAGCCCGGTCTTGACGTTCGGGCACGAGACGTTGAGCTCCAGCGCCGCGACCTCGTCGCGCTCGCCGACCGTCTCGACCAGGCGCGCGACGTCCTCGTGCGCGGTGCCCATCACGTTGACGATCAGCGGGACGGGCAGCTCGGCGAGCTTCGGCAGGTCCTCGGCGAGGAAGCCATCCAGGCCCTTGTTCGGGAGCCCGATCGAGTTCATCAGGCCGCCCGGGACCTCGTACAGCCGCGGCGGCGGGTTGCCCTGGCGCGGGGCGAGCGTGACGGTCTTCGTGACGTAGGCGGCGAACGGGAAGCGCTCCAGCAGCACGTCGCCGAACGCACGCCGGGCGGCGATCGCGTCGAACGTGCCCGAGGCGTTGATGACCGGCTCGTCGAGGTCGAGGAAAAGCTTCACACATGCTCCAGCGCGGAAGATTCCAGAACCGGGCCATCGATGCACAGCCGCACGTAGCCGTCCTTGGTCGCGACGACGCAGCCGAAGCAGGCGCCGTAGCCGCACGCCATCCCCGACTCGAGCGCGAGCTGCGCCGGGACGCCATGCGCTTCACAGATGGCGCGTACGGCTTCCAGCATGCCTGGAGGACCGCAGGCGTAGATCTCGACCTGAGGGTCGCGCCCGAGCTCGGCGAGCAGCAGGTCGGTGACCGGCCCGGCGTGGCCGACCGAGCCGTCGTCGGTCGCCACGCGCGCGCCGGAGAGCAGCGACGCACCCTCCGCATGCTCGGCGTCGCGGAAGCCGGCGACGACTCGCCCAAAGGGCTCGCGTCGCTGGGAGGGCTCGCCCTGCGGGCTCGCCCTCCCGCCTAGCTGGAGCTCGCCGGCATCTTGCAATATCGCGAGCGGGGCGATGCCGACGCCGCCGCCGACCAGCAGCGCGCGGCGGCCGTCGCGCGGCGGCGCGAACCCGTTGCCGAACGGGCCGGCGAGCCAGAGGCCGTCGCCGCCGCGCAGCTCGCCGAGCCGCGCGGTGCCCGGCCCGACGTCCTCGAGCATGAACTCGAGCGTCTCCCCGCGCGCCCGCAGGACCGAGAACGCGCGCGGCAGGAACGGGCGCTCGTCGGCTCCCCCGCCCCAGCGCTCGGCGGCGGTGAGCATGTAGAACTGGCCGGGAGCGGGTGCCGGACCGTCGGGGTCCGCGACCGCGAGGACGTCGTAGGCGCCGACGCGGCGATGCTCGGTCACGGTCGCCAGGCGGCGACCCAGCGGAGCGAGGCTCAAGCGGTCACCCCGTTCGCGTGCAGCTCCTGCAGCGAGACGACCGCCGGAGCGCCCAGCCGCGCCGCCGCGATCGCGCGCGCCGCCGCCATCCCGCCCGCGATCGTCGTCACGCAGGCGACGCCGCGGGCGACCGCCGCGCGCCGGATCTCGTAGCCGTCCGAGCGCGCCGCCGTGCCGGTCGGCGTGTTGATCACCAGGTCGACTTCGCCGTTGTCGATCCAGTCGACGACGTGCGGGGAGCCGTCCTGGATCTTGTTCAGCGTCTCGACCGGGATCCCCATCCGCTTGATCGCGGCCGCCGTGCCGCGCGTGGCGACGATCCGGAAGCCGAGGTCGTGCAGCTGCGCGGCGATCCCGACGGCGGCCGACTTGTCGGAGTCGGTCACGGTCAGGAACACCGTGCCGCCGTTCGGCAGCCGCGCGCCCGCCGCCGCCTGTGCCTTCGCGAACGCAGTCGGGAAGTCGGCGGCGACGCCCATCACCTCGCCGGTCGAGCGCATCTCGGGCCCGAGCAGCGCGTCGGCGCCCTCGAAGCGGTCGAACGGCAGCACCGCCTCCTTGACGGACACGTGGTCGCCGCCGGTGCTCTCCGGCAGGCCCATCGCCGCGAGCTTCTCGCCCAGCATCACGCGGCACGCGAGCTTGGCGAGCGGGAGCCCGGTCGCCTTCGAGACGAACGGGACCGTGCGCGACGCGCGCGGGTTGGCCTCGATCACGTACAGGTCGTCGCCGAAGACGCCGTACTGGACGTTGATCAGCCCGACGACGCCGAGCGCGAGCGCGAGCGCCTTCGTGGCGGCCGCGATCTCCTCGAGCATCTCGTCGCCGAGCGAGTGCGGCGGCAGTACGCAGGCGGAGTCGCCCGAGTGGATGCCGGCCTCCTCGACGTGCTGCATGATGCCGCCGATCCAGACGTCCTCGCCGTCGCAGATCGCGTCCACGTCGACCTCGATCGCGTTCTCGAGGAAGCGGTCGAGGAAGATCTCCCCGCGCGGCTGATGGCGCGCGAAGTAGTCGGCCAGCATGTGCTCGTCGTAGGCGATCTCCATCGCGCGCCCGCCGAGCACGTAGCTCGGCCGCACGAGCAGCGGGAAGCCGACGCCCGGCCCGGCCGCCATCGCCTCCGCCGGGGTGTTGGCGAGCGCGTACGGCGGCGCCTTCAGGCCGAGCCGCTCCAGCAGCGCGCCGAAGCGGCCGCGGTCCTCGGCGAGGTCGATCGCCTCGGGCTGCGTGCCGAGCAGCGGCACGCCGGCCGCCTCCAGCCCGGCCGCGAGCCGCAGCGGCGTCTGGCCGCCGAAGGACACGATCACGCCATCGGGCTGCTCGACCTCGACGATCGCCAGCACGTCGGAGAGCGTCAGCGGCTCGAAGTACAGGCGGTCGGAGGTGTCGTAATCGGTCGAGACCGTCTCCGGGTTGCAGTTGACCATCACGGCGTCGCGGCCGGACTCGCGCACGGTCATCGCCGCGTGCACGCAGCAGTAGTCGAACTCGATCCCCTGGCCGATCCGGTTCGGGCCCGAGCCGAGGATCATCACGCTCGGCCGGTCGCCGCGCCGGACCTCGGAGTTGTCCTCCCGTTCGTACGCCGAGTAGTAGTACGGCGTCTCGGCCGCGAACTCGGCGGCGCAGGTGTCGACCGCCTTGAACACGCGCAGGCCCCGCTCGGCCTCGTCGAGCCGGCCCAGCTCGCGCAGGAACCACGGGTCGATGCCGGTGCGCGCGCGCAGCTCGCCGTCGGCGACGCCGCGGCGCTGGAGCTCGAGCACGAGGTCGTAGCGGTCGGCGCCGGGGTGCTCCAGCCGCGCCAGCAGCTCCTCGTCGGTCCCGTCGAGCTTCGGCTCGGCGTCGAGCTCGCGCGAGCGCAGCGCCTTCGCGAACGCCTGGCCGAACGAGCGCCCGATCGCCATCACCTCGCCGACGGACTTCATGTGCGTCGAGAGCGCCGAGTCGACGCCAGGGAACTTCTCGAACGCGAACCGCGGCCACTTGACGACCACGTAGTCGAGCGTCGGCTCGAACGACGCGGGCGTCGCGCGCGTGATGTCGTTGGGGATCTCGTCGAGCGTGTAGCCGACCGCGAGGCGGGCGGCGATCTTGGCGATCGGGAAGCCGGTCGCCTTGCTCGCCAGCGCGGATGAGCGCGACACGCGCGGGTTCATCTCGATGACGACGATCTCCTCCGTCGCCGGGTTGACCGCGAACTGCACGTTGGAGCCGCCGGTCTCGACGCCGACGGCGCGGATCACGGCGATCGCCTGGTCGCGCAGCTTCTGGTAGACGCGGTCGCTCAGCGTCTGCTGCGGCGCCACGGTGACGCTGTCGCCCGTGTGCACGCCCATCGGGTCGATGTTCTCGATCGAGCACACGATCACGACGTTGTCCGCGTGGTCGCGCATCACCTCGAGCTCGAACTCGCCCCAGCCGAGCACGCTCTCGTCGATCAGGATCTGCCCGATCGGCGACGCCGCGAGGCCGCGGCGGACGATCTGCTCGAACTCGGCCTCGCTGCGCGCGATGCCGCCGCCGCGGCCGCCGAGCGTGAACGCCGGGCGGATGATCAGCGGCAGCCCGAACGCCTCCAGCGCGCCGCGCGACTCCGCGACGCTGGTGGCGATCGTGTTGCGCGCCGTGCGCAGGCCGGCGGCCTGCATCGTCGCGTCGAACTGCTCGCGGTCCTCGGCGCGGCAGATCGCGTCGTAGTCGGCGCCGATCAGCTCGACGCCGAAGCGCTCGAGCGTGCCGTCCTCGTGCAGCGTCTTGGCGAGGTTGAGCGCGGTCTGGCCGCCGAGCGTCGGCAGCAGCGCGTCGGGGCGCTCGCGCTCGATCACCTGGGCGACGGGTCCCGGCAGCAGCGGCTCGACGTACGTCGCCGTCGCGAACTCCGGGTCGGTCATGATCGTGGCCGGGTTGGAGTTCACCAGCACGACCTCGTAGCCCTCCTCGAGCAGCACCTTGCAGGCCTGCGCGCCGGAGTAGTCGAACTCGGCCGCCTGGCCGATCACGATCGGGCCCGAGCCGAGGACGAGGATCTTGTGGAGGTCGTCTCTACGCGGCAACGATGGCTCCGATGAAGTCGTCGAACAGGCTCAAGGAGTCGTTGGGACCGGGGCCCGCCTCGGGGTGGAACTGGACGCAGCCGGCCGGCACGTCGAGCAGGCGGATCCCCTCGATCGTGCCGTCGTAGAGGTTCACGTGCGTGAGCTGGGCGGCGCCCAGCTCGGAGTCGATGATCGCGCCCGCCTCGCCCTTGACCGCGAAGCCGTGGTTCTGCGACGTGATCGCGATCCGGCCGGTGCGCACGTCCTTGACCGGGTGGTTGGCGCCGCGGTGGCCGAACGGGAGCTTGAAGGTCTCCAGCCCGGCGGCGCGCGAGAGCAGCTGGTGGCCGAGGCAGATGCCGAACACCGGCTTGGTGTTCAGCAGCGTGCGGATGTTGGCGACGATGTAGTCCAGCGCGGCCGGGTCACCGGGGCCGGGCACGAGGAAGAAGCCGTCGGGGTCGCGCGCCAGCAGCTCCTCGGCGGGCGTCGTGCACGGGTAGATCTCCAGCGTCGCGCCGCGGCTCGTGAAGTTGCGGATGATCGAGCGCTTGATGCCGGTGTCGAGCGCGACGATCGTCGGCCCGTCGCCTTCGCCTTCGAAGCGCGTGGGCGTGCCGATCGTGACCTCGCGCGCGAGGTCGCGGCCGAGCATGCTCGGCTCCGCCGCGACGCGCTCGCGCGCCTCGGACTCGGGCACCTCGGCGGAGAAGATCCCGCCGCGCATCGCGCCCTCGGCGCGGATATGCCGGACGAGCGCGCGCGTGTCGACGCCCGCGATCCCGGGGATGCCGTTCGCGTCCAGCCAGCGCAGCCAGCCCTGCTCGGCGCCGGGCGCGTCGTCGTAGTCGACGGCGGAGCGCATGATCGCCCCGGCGGCGTGGATCCGGTCGGACTCCATCGCGGACTCCGAGACGCCGTAGTTGCCGACGTGCGCCGTCGTGAACGTGATGATCTGGCGCGCGAAGCTCGGGTCGGTCATCGACTCCTGGTAGCCCGACATGCCGGTCGTGAAGACGACCTCGCCGGTGACCGAGCCGCGCGCCCCGACGGCCTCGCCGTCGAAGCGCACGCCGTCCTCGAGCAGGACGTAGGCGCTCAAGCCGCCCCTGCTCCGCATGCGCTGCCCACGATCGGCCGCGTTGTCGAACCCGGCGTTCACTGTGCCGCGACCAGTGCAATCGAGCGCTCGCGGTACGCGACGCCACCCGCGGCGACCGTCGTGAGGACCTTCCCGCGCAGGCGGCGGCCGGCGAAGGCGCAGTTCTCGGAGCGGCTCTCGTAGCCCGCCTCGCCGACTTCCCACTCGGCCTCGAGGTCGACCAGCACGAGGTCCGCCGGGCGCCCGACGGCGATCTCGGGCGTCGGCAGCCCCATCAGCGCGGCGCCGGCCGAGAGCTTGGCGACCAGCAGCGGCAGCGGCAGGATCCCGGCCGTGTAGACCGCGGCGAACGCGGTCTCCAGCCCGGTCGTGCCCATCGGCGCCTCCTCGAACGGCACCTCCTTCTCCTCGCGCGCGTGCGGCGCGTGGTCGGTGGCGATGCAGTCGATCGTGCCGTCGCGCAGGCCCGCGATGAGCGCCTGGCGGTCGTCCTCGGAGCGCAGCGGCGGGTTCATCTTCAGCCGCGTGTCGAGGTGCTCCAGCAGCGCGTCGTGCGTGAGCGTCAGGTGGTGCGGGCTGGCCTCGCAGGTGATCCGCACGCCGCGCGCCTTGGCCTCGGCGACCGCCTCGACCGACTCGCGCGCGCTCAGGTGCTGGATGTGGATGCGGCCGTCCTCGTAGCGCGCCAGCGCCGCGTCGCGCGCGATCAGCGTCGACTCCGAGATCGACGGGATGCCGGTCAGGCCGAGCCGGGCGGAGACCTCGCCCTCGTGCATCACGCCCTTGCCTGAGAGCGTCGGATCCTCCTCGTGCAGCGCGATGATCCCGCCGCACAGCTTCTGGTACTGCAGCGCCTTGCGCAGGATGCCGGCGCGGTGGACGGGCTTGCCGTCGTCGGTGAAGCCCAGCGCGCCGGCCTCGCGCAGCTCGGCCATCTCCGTCAGCGCCTCGCCCTGCAGGCCGCGCGTGACGCTCGCGAGGAAGCCGACGGGGACGCGCGCCTCGCGCCTCGCCGCCTCGCGCAGCGACCGCAGGATCGACGCGTTCTCGACGACCGGGTCGGTGTTGGGCATCGCGACGACGGCGACGAAGCCGCCGGCGGCCGCCGAGCGGGTGCCGGAGTCCAGGTCCTCCTTGTGCTCCTGCCCGGGCACGCGCAGGTGCACGTGCGGGTCGACGAAGCCGGGGAACAGGTGGCGGCCGGTGCCGTCGATCGTCTCGCCGTCGTGCTCGAGCGAGCCGGGCTCGCCGATCTCGGCGATCGTGCCGCCGCGGACCAGGACGTCGTGCGGCGCGTCGATGCCGGTGCGCGGGTCGAGCACGTGCGCGCCGCGGATCAGCAGCTCGGCGGGCGGCGTGGGACGGTGGTCGAGTCGGCTCATGCGTGCACCGGGACCGAGGCGAGCGCGGGCTGCGGCGCCGAGCGGCCGGCGAGCAGCTCGTACAGGACCGCCATGCGCACGACGACGCCGGCGGCGACCTGCTGGCCGATCACGGCCTGCGGGGAGTCGATCACCTCGGCGGCGAGCTCGACGCCGCGGTTGACCGGGCCGGGGTGCATCAGCACCTGGTGCGCCGACAGGCGGCGGCCGTCGATCTGGTACTGCGCCGCGTACTCGCGGATCGAGGGCACGAAGCTGTCGCTCATGCGCTCCTTCTGCATCCGCAGCGCGTACACGACGTCGGCCTCCGGCAGGCGGTCGAGCGTGTACTCGACCTCGCACCCGAGCGTCTCCATCCCGCGCGGGATCAGCGTCGGCGGCCCGCACACGGTCACCTTCGCGCCGAGCTCGGTGAAGGCCATGATGTTCGAGCGCGCGACGCGGCTGTGCATGACGTCGCCGACGATCCAGATGTTCAGGCCGTCGAGCGCGCCCAGCCGCTCGCGCAGCGTGTAGACGTCCAGCAGCGCCTGCGTCGGGTGCTCGTGCTTGCCGTCGCCGGCGTTGACCACGCTCGCCGTCGTCCAGCCGGCCACCAGCTCGGCGGCGCCGACGTGCGGGGAGCGGATCACGATCAGGTCCGGCTGGTACGCGCTGAGCGTCTGGACGGTGTCCTTGAGCGACTCGCCCTTCTCGACGCTCGACCCGCTCGAGGCGAAGTTGATGACGTCCGCGGAGAGCGACTTGGCGGCCAGCTCGAACGAGCTGCGCGTGCGCGTGGACGCTTCGTAGAAGAGGTTCAGCACGCGCCGGCCGCGCAGCGCCGGGACCTTCTTGATCTCGCGCTCGGAGACCTCGGTGAACGTCTTCGCGCGATCGAGGATGCGCTCGATCGCCGCGCGGTCCAGGTCCGCGATGGACAGCAGGTGCCTCATGCGAGCGCCTCCTCGAGCTGGGTGATGGTGACCTCGTCCGCGCCGTCGACCTCGGCGACGTGGACGTTCACGCGCTCGCCGCGCGCGGTGGGAAGGTTCTTGCCGACGTAGTCCGGGCGCAGCGGGAGCTCGCGGTGGCCGCGGTCGACCAGGACCGCGAGCTGGACGCGCGCCGGGCGGCCGTAGTCGAACAGCGCCTCGATCGCCGCGCGCGTCGTGCGGCCGGTGTAGAGCACGTCGTCGACGAGCACGACGGTGTACTCGTCCAGCCGGAACGTCAGGTTGGTGTCGTGCACCGCCGGGTCGATCGGGCGCGTGGCGACGTCGTCGCGGTAGAACGCGATGTCGAGGTCGCCGAGCGGGACGTCGGTGTCGAGCAGATCGGCGACCAGCGTGTGCAGGCGCTGGGCGAGATGCGCGCCGCGGCGGTGGATGCCCACGAGGGCGAGCGGCCGGCCGGCGTTCTTCTCGACGATCTCATGCGCGATGCGCACGAGCGTGCGGCGGATGTCGTCCTCGTCGAGGACGACCTTCGTATCTGACATGCAGGTGCCTTCCTGGCCTCACGGGACCGGGTTAAAGGGACGCGGTGAAGGTAGCAGCCGTCGACGACGGCTCCGGTGCTTGCTACGATGCGTAGCACATGGCCGACAGGACGATTCCCCTGCGTGAGCTGCGCAACGAGGTCTCCGCGATCCTGCGCGCGGTCGAGACCGAGGGCGCGACGTTCACGATCACCGTGCGCGGGAAGCCCGTCGCACGGCTGGGCCCGGCGACCGAGGAGCCAGGTCCGCGGCGGTTCGTGGACCGCGAGACGCTGGTGAAGATGTACGCCGATTCTCCGCCCGACCCGACCTGGCTGGCGGAGCTCCTCGCGGAACGCGCGGAGGACGACGAGGACGACACGTTCCCCGAGTACAAGGACCTGCCGTGAGCGTCTACCTGCTCGACACCAGCGCGATTCTCGCCGGCGAGGCTCCGCAGGGAACCTCGGCGATCTCGGTCGTGACGCTCGGGGAGCTGCGAATGGGCGTCCTGACGACGAACGACCCGGTGACCCGGGCCAAGCGCAGCCAGCAGTTCGTCGGCACGCACAAGACGTTCGTCGCGCACGACGTCGATGCGCGCGTCGCCGAGCGATACGGCGAGATAGCCGCGTTCGCTCGGCTCGAAGGGCGAGTCCAGAACAAGGCCGACCTGCTGATCATCGCCACCGCCGCAGAACACGCACTGACGCTCTTCACGCGCGACGCGAAGCAGGGCAAGCTCGCCGAGGACCTCGGCCTGCTCGTCGAGTACGAACCCTAGGAGAGCGCGAGCGCGGCGATGCCGAGCGCGATCGCGGTCGCCGCGAGGACGCGCTTGATCAGGTCGCCCTCCCCCAGCACGCGCGCGCCGAGCAGCGCGCCGAGCACGACGCTCGACTCCCGCACCGGCGCCACGAGCGAGATCGGCGCGCGCGTGAGCGCGAACAGGACGAGCACGTAGGCGAGCGGGCTGAGCGTGCCGACGCCGATGATCGCGCGCCGGTCGCGCCGCCAGGTGGCGCCGATGTCGTCGCGCAGCGCCAGCGGTACGAGCAGCGTCGCGCGGATCACCTCGGCGCCGCAGAAGTACGCGATCGGCGGCTGGTTCAGCGGCCCGACCGCGTGCGCGTCCCAGACCGTGTAGGCGGCGATGAACGCGCCCGTCGCGATCGCCGCGCCGATCCCGGCGCGTGACGACCCGCCGACCGCGAGCGCCAGCACGCCGGCGACGATCATGGCGCCCCCGGCGAGGCCGACGGCGGACGGCCGCTCGCCGAGGAAGAGGATCGCCCCGGCGACGCTGAGCACCGGGCCCGTGCCGCGGGCGAGCGGGTAGACGACCGACAGGTCGCCTTCGCGGTAGCCGCGCTGCAGGCTCGTGTAGTAGCCGACGTGCAGCAGCCCGGAGCCGGCCATAAACGCGGCGCCGGCCCAGCTGAGCCCGCCCTCGATCGCGGCGTCGGCGACCGCGAACGGCGCCCACAGGACGACCGCCGCGACGCCGTAGAGCCAGATCAGCGCCTGGCCGGTGCTGCGCGCCTGCTTGGCGAGCAGGTTCCAGGCCGCGTGCGCTCCGGCCGCCGTCAGGACGAGGGCGAGCGCGACGCCGTCTATGCCTCGGGCTCCTGCTTGACGAGGCGCGGCTCGCCGCGCTCGGGGAACGGGATCTCGATCGACTCGAAGTCGCGCGGGACGACGGTCCGCTCGAACACCGCCCTGGCCTCGGCGAGCACGTCGCGGACGAAGTAGCGCGTCGACAGGTGCGTGAGCGCGAGCAGCGTCACGTCCGCGTCGGCGGCGGTGCGGGCCGCCTGGCGCGCCGTCGAGTGCCACGTCTCACGCGCGCGGTCGTGCTCGTCCTCGCAGAACGTCGCCTCGTGGATCAGCACGTTCGCCTCGTGCGCGTAGGACTCGACCGTGTGCCACGGGCGGGTGTCGCCGGTGTAGACGATCCGGCGGCCCTTGCGCGCCTTCCCGATCACCTGCTCGGGGTGGACGCCGTTGACGACCTCGCCGCGCTGGAGGCGCCCGAAGTCCGGCCCCTCCTGGACGCCGAGCGAGCGCGCCGCCTCGACGTCGAAGTGCCCGGGCCGGTCGTCCTCGATGAACGCGTAGCCGTTCGCCTCGACGCGGTGCTTGACCGGGAACGACGCGATCGCGTAGTCGCCGAACCGCACCTCGTCGTGGCCGTCGAGCTCGACGTAGTCGATCGGGTACGCGGTCCGGCCGATCAGCGGCTTGACGGTGCGGATCGTCTGGTGCAGCCCCGCCGGGCCGTAGATCGTCAGCGGCCGCTCGCGCCCGCGCAGGTCGAACGTCTTGACGACGCCGATCAGGCCGAGCCAGTGATCGAGGTGGAAGTGCGTCAGGAAGATCGCGTCCAGCTCCGGCAGCCCGACGGACTGCAGCAGCTGGCGCTGCGTCCCCTCGCCGCAGTCGAACAGGATCCGGTCGCCGCCCGCCCGCAGCAGGATCGCGGGGAGCCCGCGCCGCTGCGTCGGCACCGAACCGGCCGTGCCGGCGAAGAACAGCGAGAGATCCATGCGGCGGGCGAGGCTAGCGGCTCGGCCCCTGTGTCACCGCTCGGCGCGGTCGCGAAACGCGCAGGAGGTAGAGCGCCGCGCTCGCCGTCAGGGCAGCCTGGGCGAGCAGCAGGAACCGGTAGTCGACCACGCTCACCAGCACGGCGCCGAGCGCGATCGAGAGCGTCTGCGGCGCGCCGAGCGCCAGCTCCGCCGCCGAGTACGCGCGGCCCTGGAGCTCCCGCGGCGTGAGGCGCTGCAGCAGCGTGTACGCGCCGATCACGATCCACGGGATCCCGAAGCCGTAGAGCGCCTTGGCGGCGAGCACGACCGCTAGGCTCGGGCTCGCGAGGCCGAGCATGCCGGCGGCGAGCACCGCCATCCCGGCGCTGGCGAGCAGCGACTCGCCGATCCGGCGCATGGCGCGCGTCGCGAGCAGCGCGCCGGTCACCGCGCCGACGCCCTGCGCGGCCATCAGCACGCCGAAGAACGAGACCTCGCGGTGCAGGGCGTCGAGGATCGCGAAGCTGAGCGTCTCGCTGAAGCCGAGCACGAGCAGCGTGATGCCGCCGGCGGTGATCATCTGCCGCAGCCGCAGCGTGCGCGCGAGATGGCGGGCGCCGGCCGTCACCGCCCGGCGCCACGGCTCGCCGTGCGGGACGGGCTTGGGCTCGCGGATCCGCAGCGCGGCGAGCGCGGCGGCGGCGAGCAGGAACGTCGCGGCGTCGAGCACGGCGACGGCGGCGCCTCCGGCGACGGCGTACAGCCCGGCGCCGGCCACCGGCGCGAGCAGCCGCAGCCCCTCGCGCACCGTCTGCAGCAGCGCGTTGGCCTCGCCGAGCCGCTCGCCCGGCACGAGCGTCGCGAGCAGCGCCGACTGCCCGGCCGCGAGCAGCGTGTACGACGCGCCGTAGACGGTGGCCACGGCGTACAGGATCCACACGCGGTCGCCGACCGCGAGCAGCGCCAGCACGACCGCCGCGCTCACGAGGTTGACGGCGATCAGCAGCGGGCGCCGGCGGACGCGGTCGACGAGCAGGCCCGACAGCGGCGAGAGCAGTTGCGGCGCCATCACGCAGAAGATCGCGAGGCCCGCGGCGCTGCTGGAGCCCGTCAGGTCCTTGGCCCAGATCGCCAGGGCGAGCCACAGCGACGTGTCGCCGAGCAGCGAGACCGACTGGCCCGCGAGGAAGATCCGCGCGTCGCGCGTCACGGCTGCACGTAGCCGAACGTGAGGATCTCGACGCGGCGCGAGTCCGCGGGGCGCGGCTTGGAGCCGTCGCGGCGGTCGCCGAAGCGCTCGATCAGCAGGTCGCGGATCGCGTCGTCGGCCTCGCGCAGCTCCGCGGGCGTGAGGTAGAAGCGGAACTGGCTGACCCCGGTGACCTCGCGCCACTCCTTGGGCAGCGCGGGGCGCTCCTCGAACGCGCGCTCGGCGTGCGCGAGGTAGCGGTCGCGCCACACGCGGTCGAGCTGGCGGGCCGCCGCGGCGGTCTCCTCGTCGTCGTGCACGTCGGTGAAGCGCGTGCCGAGGTGCTTGAGCTTCCACGGCCGGCGCCGGCCCTGCGCGCCCGCCTCCTCGACGAAGCCGTACTTGGCGAGCTGGCGCAGATGGAAGGACGCGTTCGCGGGACTCTCCCCTATGCGCTCGCCGGCCTCGGTCGCGGTCAGCGAGCCCGCGTCGGCGAGCGCTTCGAGCAGCTCGAGCCGGACGGGATGCGCGAGCGCGCGCATCGCCTTGGGATCGGTGACCTCGCGCGGTGCATCGAAAGGCATGTTTCGAAAGATACCTTTCGATGCGTGCTAGTCAAGCTCGATCAGCTCGAACTCCAGTCGCTCGGTCGTGACGGTGACCATTCCCATCGTGTGCTTCGGCGCCCGGCGGCGCTCCGTCGGCGAGCCGGGGTTGAAGATCTGGAAGCCGTCGTGCTCCTCGTGCAGCGGCATGTGCGAGTGGCCGAACACGACCGCCTCGGCGTCCGGGAACATCCGCCGCATGCGGTGCAGCCGGCCGGGCGCGGGGCCGGCGTCGTGGATCATCGCGATCCGGCCCTCGACGATCCGCGTGGCGGGCAGGAGCATCCGCAGATCGGGGCTGTCGACGTTGCCGCGCACGGCGTGCACCGGCGGCCCGTAGGACTCGAGCTGGCGCAGCACGGAGCGCTCGAACAGGTCGCCGGCGTGCAGGATCGCGTCGGCGGCGCGCATGCGCTCGACGCAGGCGTCCGGGAGGCGCCGCATCCCGCGCGGGAGGTGGGTGTCGGAGATGACCGCGAGGATCACAACCGCTCGATCAGGTCCGCGGCGTGCTCGGTCCCGGGGCGGCGATGGAGCCGGCGCGACACGGCCGCGAGCCGCGCGTTCAGCGCCTCGTCGCCGAGGACGCGGTCGAGCGCTTGCGTGAGCTCCTCGGGCGCGTGCCGGTACGTGTCCAGGCGCACGCCGAAGCCGGTCTCGTCCATCCGCTGCGCGTTGTCGTACTGGTCCCAGAACAGCGGCAGGACGACGGTCGGCTTGCCGAACCACAGGCACTCGGTGATCGTGTTGTTGCCGCCGTGCGTGACGACCGCGTCGACGTGCGGGAGGATCGACGTCTGCGGGAGGAACTCGGCGCCGGTCATGTGGTCGGGCAGCTTCAGCAGCTCGTGCTGCGGGCCGAGCGAGACGATCACGCGATACGGCGCCGGCGCGAGCGTGTCGATCAGGCGCTGCATCAGCTCCGTGTCGGCCGAGCCGAGCGAGCCGAGGCTGAGATACACGAGCGGGCCGTCGCCCTGCGGCGGCGCGTAGGGCGCGTCCGTCGTGCGCACGCTCGCCTCCAGGTTGTGCCACGTGCCGCCGAGCGGCCTCGCGCGCGCGTAGTCCACCTCCGCCGGGTAGAGGCTGAGGTTCAGGTGGCCCGAGCTGTGCTCGAACTCCCGCGCGGGCAGCGGCGGCGCCCCGCGCTCGCGGCAGAACGCGTCGAAGGACGCGTGCAGGTCGGCGTGGACGCGGTCGTACTCGTCCCAGTAGTCCGCCCAGCCGCGCGTGTCGTTCGCGGGGTAGCCGGAGAACGTCGGCGGCACGTCGGCGTCCTTGAGCTCCGCCGGGTTGCACGACACGATCCGCACCCACGGGATGCCGGACGCCGGCAGCGCCGGGAAGCTCACGACGTTGTCCTGCACGATCACGTCGGGCTGCAGCTCCGCGAAGATCTCGCGCAGGCGGTCGTCGACGTAGCGCGCGCCGTCGACCAGCGCCGCGAACGTCGGCGCGATGAACTCCCCCAGCTGCTCGATCGTCGGCTTGCGGAACACCGGAGCGGTCTCGCGGATGAACTCCTTCCAGAACTGCCCCGGCACCTCGGGCACCTCCGGCGGAGGCGAGAGACGCATGGTCCGCTCCTCGAACCCCTGCGCCTCCAGCGTCCCGGCGAAGCTCTCCTCGACGATGAACACCACCCGGTGCCCCCGCCGCCGCAGCACATCCCCGATCCCGACGCAGTTGTTCGTCGGCCCATAAGCGCCTTCGGGGAAGAACGCGATCGTCCTCGGCACGCGCCAACGCTACCGCTAAGCTCCGTTGCCGCTAGCGCCCGTAGCTCAGTGGATAGAGCGCGCGCCTCCGGAGCGCGAGGTCGCAGGTTCGAATCCTGCCGGGCGCGTCGTCTCGCGGATCGAGGCGAGGTTCAGGCGCGCTCGGCGGCTTCGCGTTGCGCGCGGTCGACCGCGTTCACGACGCGGCCGGGGTCGGCGATCCCGATGAAGCGGAACTCGCTGTCGTCGGTCCCGGCGGTGTCGAAGTCGACGGTGCCGACCGACAGGATGCGCTGGATCAGCCTCTGGTCGGTGTTGACGTTCTGCACGCGGTCGATGCGCGTCTGCTGCACGCTCTTGGACAGGATCCCGCGGCGGATGTAGAGCCGCTGGTTGGAGACCATGTACGTGGTCGCCATCCGCCTGACGAAGCCGACGACCAGCACGAGCGCGAACAACACGACGGCGGCCAGCACGCCCACCACGACGCTCGCCACGAGCGCGACGATCACGCCGATCGCGGCGACGCCGATCGCTCCGGAGATGTAGAACGACAGCAGCGCCCGCCACGACGGGTGGCCCTCGAAGACGACGTCCTCGCCGGGATGCAGATCCATGGTCGCCGACCTTACCGGGAGGCACCGTTGACCGGCGCCCGCGAGCGGCGTACCGTCGTGCCCATGAGCATCACCGAGTGGCGCCGCCGGCGTGCGGTCCACCGTGCCGACCGCCTCTCGCTGCGTGCCGAGCACTCGCGCGGCGACGGCTGGCTCGATTACCGCCGGCGCCGGCGCGCGAGCAAGCGCGCGATCCGCGCCGAGCGCCGCGCGATGGGCCGCACCGGACAGCACATCGAGCCCGACAAGGCGTGGGCGAAGACCTTCAACTCGCCTGGCTTCTTCGGCGGCGAGAAGGACCGGTACTGACGTAGCATCCCGCCGCGTGGAGGCTGACGCCTACCTCGCCGCCACGATGACGCGCCGCGAGGAGATCCTCGGCCGCTTCCCCGACAACCCGGACGACCCGGAGCGGACGGCGTGCGCAAGCTGCGCGCCTCGCTGGACCGCGTGCGCGACCGCCGCGTGCCGGACACGATGGCGGTGCAGAAGTACGACATCCGCCGTCCCGACGGCAGTGGCTTCGAGGAGCGCCACTGGAGCCCGGTGAACACGCCGGTGCTCGACGAGCGCGGCGCGCTGCGCTTCATCATCCACCGCGTCGAGGACGTGACCGATTTCGTGCGCCTGCAGCGGCAGGGCAGCGCGATGGAGTCCGAGATCCTGCGCCGCTCGCGCGAGCTGCAGGTCGCCAACGAGGAGCTGCGCACCGCCAACGCGGCCAAGACAGCGTTCCTGTCGCGCATGAGCCACGAGCTGCGCACGCCGCTGATCGTCAACGCCGTCAAGTACAACCGGCCCGGCGGCGAGGTCCGCGTGGCGGTCGAGGGCGACGGCGACCGCGTGCGGCTGTCGGTGTCCGACACCGGCCCGGGGATCGCCCAGGACGCGATCGCGAAGCTGTTCGTCCCGTCGGCGCCGCTCGGGCAGCTCGAGCTCGCGCGCGAGCGCGGCCCGCACCTGGTGCTGCTCGACCTCCACCTCCCCAACCTCGGCGGCGACGAGGTGCTCACGCGCCTGCGCGCCGATCCGCGCACGCGCGACATCCCCGTCGTGGTGCTGAGCGCGGACGCCACGGGCAGCCGGCGCGAGCCGCTGCTGGCCGCCGGCGCGCTCGCCTATCTGACCAAGCCGATCGAGGTGCGCGAACTGCTCGAGGTGGTCGACCGCGAGCTCGCTCCGGTCCGCGCGATGACTTGACAGATACCCCTATCTGATGGTTACTATCAAGTTCGAGCTGCCCTCGAACGACAGGAACCCCATGAATTCAGATCGCCGCTGGTGGGCGCTCGGCGCGCTCGCCCTCTGCCTCCTGACCGTCGGACTCGACGCGACCGTCGTCAACATCGCCCTGCCGACGCTCGCGCGCGAACTGGACGCCTCGAGCGGCCAGCTGCAGTGGTTCGCCGACTCCTACAACCTCGTCTTCGCCGCCGCGCTGCTGCCGGCCGGGCTGCTGGGCGACCGCTTCGGCCGCAAGCGCCTGCTGCTGATCGCGCTCGCGCTGTTCGGCGTCGCGTCGGTCGGGTGCGCGTTCGCGCCGTCGGCCGGCGCGCTGATCGCCGCCCGCGCCGTGCTCGGCCTCGGCGGCGCCTGCCTGATGCCGCTGTCGATGTCGATCCTGCCGGTGCTGTTCACGCCGGAGGAGCGCCCGCGCGCGATCGGCATCTGGGTCGCCGCGAACTCGATCGCCTTCCCGATCGGCCCGATCGTCGGCGGCCTGCTGCTGGACTCGTTCTGGTGGGGCGCGGTGTTCCTGATCAACGTGCCGGTCGTGCTCGCCGCGCTGATCGCCGTCGCCAAGCTCGTGCCCGAGTCGCGCTCCGCCGAGCGGCGGCCGATCGACTTCGCCGGCATCGCCGCCTCCAGCGCCGGGCTGGCGCTGCTGACCTACGGCGCGATCGAGGCCGGCCAGCGCGGCTGGGGCGACGGGCGCTCGCTGCTCACGCTGGCCGCCGGCGCGCTCATGCTGGCGTACTTCGCGCGCTCGCAGGCACGGCGCCCGAACGCGCTGGTCGACCTGTCGCTGTTCCGCTCGCGCGCGTTCACCTGGGGCACGGTGCTCGCCACGCTCGTCACGTTCGCGCTGTTCGGCGTGCTCTACGCCGCGCCGCAGTTCTTCCACGTCGTGCACGGGACCGACGCGCTCGGCGGCGGGCTGCGGCTGCTGCCGGTGATCGGCGGCCTGCTCGCCGGCGCGCGGCTCGGCGAGCGCCTGACCGCCGCCGCCGGGCCGAAGGCGACCGCGGTGCTCGGGTTCGCGCTGCTCGCGGCGGGGATGCTGACCGGCGCCGCGACGCAGCCCGGCAGCGGCTACGGCTTCGCCGCGCTGTGGATCGCCCTCGCCGGCGCCGGCACGGGCTTCGCGCTGCCGACGCTGATGGGCGCCGCGCTCGGCATGCTGACCGCCGAGCGGGCCGGCGTCGGCTCCGCCGTCACGCAGGCGTGCCGCCAGGTCGGCGGGACGATCGGCGTCGCGATCCTCGGCACCGTGCTCAACGCGGCCTACCGCGCCCAGGCGCCGGCCGGCGCGCCGGAGAGCCCCGCCGGGCTGAGCGCGGCGAGCGAGCCCGTGCGCGCCGCGTTCGTGCACGGGATGGACGCGATGCTGCTGGTCTGCGGCGGCGTCGCGCTGGCCGGGATGGTGATGTCGGTCGCCTTCCTGCCGCGCCCGCTGCCGGTCGCGGCACAATCTCCTGCATGACGGGGCTGCGCGAGCGCAAGAAGGCGAAGACGAAGGCCGAGATCCGCGCGCAGGCGATGCGGCTGTTCGCCGAGCAGGGCTACGCCGCCACGACGGTCGATCAGATCGCCGAGGCGGCGGAGGTCTCGCAGAGCACGTTCTTCCGCTACTTCCCCACCAAGGAGGACGTCGTCCTGCAGGACGACACCGACCCGCTGATCTTCGAGGCGTTCCGCACCAAGCCGGCCGCGATGGCGCCGATCGCCGCGCTGCGCGAGTCGATCCGCGAGATCTACTCGGCGGTGCCGGCGGCGGAGCGCGCGGCCGAGCAGGAGCGCCAGGCGCTGATCGCCTCGGTGCCGGAGCTGCGCGGGCGGATGCTCGACGAGTTCGCGCGCGCGACCGAGCTGATCGCCACGCTGCTCGCCGAGCGCTACGGCCGCGCGCGCGACGACGTGGCGGTGATGACGTTCGCCGGCGCCGTGATCGGCGTCGGCATCGCCGCCTGGGTCGCGCACCAGCGCGACCCGTCGATCGACATCATCGAGCGGATGGACGCGGGGCTTGCGCAGCTGGAGTCGGGCCTGGCACTGTGAGGCCATGACCCCGGCCGGCAAGAGCCTGGACGACCAGCTGCGCGAGATCGAGAAGCTGATCCGCGACGCGCGAGAGACGCTCGACCAGGCGGAGTGGGCGCTGAAGCTGCTCGCCCGCCGGATCCGCGGCGAGGAGCCCGCTTGAAGGTCCTCGTGATCGGCGACATGGAGGGTGTCGCGGGCATCTCGCGCTGGGATCAGGTCAACGCCGGCGCCGAGGGCTACGAGGAGGGCCGGCGGCTCTACACCGAAGAGCTCAACGCGGTCGTGCGCGGCGCGTTCGAGGGAGGCGCGCGCGAGGTCGTCCTGATGGACTGCCACGGCGCGGGCGGCGACCGCTCATTCAACTCGCTGATCCCCGACGCGCTCGACGATCGCTGCGAGTTCGTCGTGCAGTCGCGCTGGACCGAGTACACCGAGATGCTCGAGGCCGGCTGCGGCGCGGCGCTGTTCGTCGGCCAGCACGCGCGCGCGGGCGCCGAGCGCGGCGTGCTCTCGCACACCGTCTCGAGCACGCGCTGGCACGAGCTGCGCTTCAACGGCGCGCCCGTCGGCGAGGTCGGCATCAACGCGGCGCTGTGCGGGACGTGGGGCTGCCCGGTGGCACTGGTGACCGGCGACGATGTCGTCTGCGCCGAGGCCGCCGAGCTGCTCGGCGGCGGCGTCCACACGCTCGCGGTCAAGCGCGGGCTCGGGCGCTTCTCGGCGCGCCACCTCTCCCCCGGCCGCGCCCGCGAGCGCCTGGAGGCGGCGGCCAAGCACGCGCTGGCGGGCGTGCGCGACGCGCCCGTCTACGACCCGGGCTCGCCGTGCACGATCACCGTCGAGCTCGCGACGCCCGACGACGCCGACGTCTACCGCAACCGCGCGGACGTCACGCGCACCGGCCCGCGCACGATCGAGAGCCAGGCGCCCCGCTGGTGGGACGCCTGGCGGCGGATCTACCTCTAGCTTGTCGGGTAGATGCCCGCCGGCGTGATCACGTACCGAAGGCCGCCAGGCGCCTGCCGGCGCAGGTCCGGCAGCGCGAAGCTCGTGCTGCCGTTGCCGCCGTACTGCGTTCCGAGGAGGCTGAACAGGGCAGCGTTGGACGCGACGCTGAGCAGCTGACCGGACGCGAACGCGGTGCCGGGCGGCGGGTAACGGGCGGCGGTCAGGTAGACCTCCGCCGTGAAGTCGTCGGCCCCGCCGCTGGTCGCGCCGACGGTCGTGTCCTGCGGGTTCAGCGCGGTATGGCCGGCTGAGCTGTCGAACAGGAGGTCGTAACTCGTGGCGAAGCGCCCGTCGAACGCGTCGTCGCGAAGGAACGCGGCACTCGACTGGCCGTCGAGGAGGTCGGCGTCGAGGCCGGACGCGGCGCCGTCGACCGTCTAGAGCTTCGTCATCAGGCTCGCGGCGGTCTCGTTCGTGCCGGACGCCCCGGTGTCGCCGGTGTCGCCATTGACGCCCTGCGGGCCGGCGACGGTGCTGGCGGCGCCGGTGTCGCCCTTGACGCCTTGCGGGCCGGCCACGGTGCTGTCGGCGCCCGCGGCGCCGTCGCGGCCGTTGTCTCCGGCCTTGCCCTTCGCGCCGTCCTTGCCGTCATCGCCGTCGCGACCCGCCTTGCCGACGCGGTTGAACGAGATCGGCGTCTCGAGCGACCCGCAGCGGCTCGCGCTGCTGACGACGCGCAGCCGCCCGGAGTTGTCGCCGACGCAGCCGACGATGGCGCCCGCCGAGTCCCGGCTCGTCGTCCCGACCGCCGCGTAGGAGGTGCCGCCGAGCGCGACGAACAGCGCGAGCAGCGCGATCGGCTGCGTTCGCAGGATCGAGATGAGACGGGAGCGCAACGGGACGCACGACCTTCCGGAAGGACGAAGGGAGAGTCGACGCTTCCGCCGGCCTCAGTGATCTCCTCAGCCATCGGCGGCGATGGGCGCCGGCGCGAGCTAGCACCACCTCCCGCGCGCCGAGACGACGGCGCCGCCCGCGAGCGTCAGTGCGGCCGTGATCGGCGCGCAGGCTGGGTCGGCGGCCACGTGCGCGGCGATGATCACGTCGTCGGTCGTCGGCGCGAACGTCGCTCCGGCGGTCATGCCCGTGACCGAGCAGCCCAGCGCGGCGGCCGTGCCGACCCGGAACGCGCAGTCGGTCGGCGTCCCGGGCGGCTTGAACCAGATGCCCTGGAGCGCGCCGCAGCCGCTCGCGTAGAGGTACGTGAAGCGCGGGTCGTCCTGGAACGCGTCAACCTCGAGCCGGCAGCCCTCCGGCGGCGCGCCGTCGGAGCCCTCGGTCGTGTCGGCCGGGCCGGTGCAGCCCGGGTCCGGGTCGGTCGCGCCCGCGCCGTCGCGCGCGTCGGTCATGCCGTCGCCGTCGTCGTCGATCCCGTCGGCGCACTGCGGCTTGACGGCGATCAGGCCGCAGTCGCCGATCGGCTCGACGAGCTGCGCCACGTCGCCGTTCGGGCGCGTGAGCGTGACCGTCGCGGGCACCGAGCACTTCGCCTCGCCCGTCAGCTTCAGCGTCATGTCGAGCAGCCCCGCCGTGCCGCCGGACGCGACCGCCACGCTGCAGGTGAAGCTCGAGTCGCCGCTGAACGCCTGGCACGACGCCACGCCCGGCGAGACGCTGACCGTCACGCGCGTGAACGTGCCGCAGCCCTCGTTGATGCCGACGAACAGCTGCTTCGGGTCGTCGGCCTGGCCGACGCCGGAGCTCTGCGCGCACGCCGCGGGGACCGCGGGCGTCGTCGGCGGAGCCGGCGGCGGCGACCCGCCGCCGGGGGTCTGGAGGATCGTGCCGCCTGACGTGGCGCTCGGGCGCGACGGGGCCGCGGGCGCGGGCAGCGCGGGCGCCGCGCCGAGGCCGAGCCGCGCGAGCAGCTCCGCCGCGCCCGCGGGATCCGGGTTCCCGCACGCGCGCGCCGCGAGCACGGCGCCGAGCCCGCCCGCCCCCGGCCCCTTCAACCCGCGCCCGAGCAGCGCGGCGAGGCCCTTGCACGCCTTCGCGGTCGCGACCTTGCGGGGCTTGCCCTTGACGTCGAGCACGACCTTGCGGCGGCCGCGCCGCGTGGGCGCGCGACGGCCACGGCGAGCGTGCCCCGCTTCACCGAGCCGAGCACGATCACGCCGCTGGGCGCCGACTTGACGGAGACGCCCTTGGCGCCGGTGACGACCGTGATCGCGGACTGGGCCTCGGCCGGGACGGTGAGCGCGAGCGGCTTCGCGAGCGCCGTCGTCGCGGGGAGAAGGAGCGCGGCCGGTGTCAGGAGGGGGAGCCGGAGCATCGCGCGACGGTACGCGCGCTCCCGCGCGTGCGCATCGGGGGGTCTCCTAGTTGACCGGCGAACGTCAACTGCGCTGGTAAGGGGGAGGTCAGATTGCCTCACGGCTCGCGAGGCGGAAACGATCACGGCTCCGAGGGGGGTGGCCTGACTTTGTTTCATATAGGTGAAGGAAGTCAGGCCACCCCCTTTGCTCGGAGCGTGGTCGTGGTCGATCGTGATCGCCGAGCCGAACCCGGTGAGCGGTTCTGGGAACCTCGCCTCCCTTACCAGCGCAGTTGACGTTCGCCGGGGCTACCTTCCGCGAATGACCGGCATCACCCGCCGCGGCCTCCTCGGCGCCGCGGCTGCCACGGCGGTCCCGACAACCGCCCGCCCGAAGCCGCGCCGTGTGCGCCGCACCGACGTCGTCGTCATCGGCGCCGGCTTCGCCGGGCTGACCGCGGCACGCGCGATCGCGGCGGCCGGCCGTTCGGTCGTCGTGCTCGAGGCGCGCGACCGTGTCGGTGGGCGCGCGCTGAACCTGAAGCTGCCCGGGGGGGCGGTGACCGAGCGCGGCGCGACGTTCGCCGGCCCGACCCAGGACCGGATCCTGGCGCTCGCGAAGGAGCTGGGCGTCGCCACCTTCCCGACCTACGACACGGGCGACAACGTCTACGTCAACCAGGGTCGGCGCTCGACCTACGCGAGCGACGGGCCGACCGGCACGGCGCCGCTGGACCCGCTGATCCTGCCCGAGCTGGCGACGACCGTGCAGTTCCTCGACCAGGAGTCGACGTCGGTGCCCGTCGACGCGCCGTGGACCGCGGCGCGCGCGCCCGAGTGGGACTCGCAGACGCTCGAGACCTGGATCAACGCGCACACCGTCAGCGAGCGCTTCCGCCGCCTCGTCCCCGCCGTCACCCGGCCCGTGTTCGGCGCCGAGCCGCGCGAGCTGTCACTGCTGTTCGTGCTCTTCTACATCGCCGCCTCCGGCAGCGAGTCGGCGCCCGGCACGTTCGAGCGCAACTTCAACACCAAGGACGGCGCGCAGATGTACCGCTTCGAGGGCGGCACGCAGCGGATCGCGCAGCTGGCCGCCAAGGGCGTCAAGGTGCTCTTCAAGGCCCCGGCGCGGCGGATCGTGCAGGGCAAGGGCGTCGTGCGCGTGGAGACCGAGCACTTCAACGTGCGCGCGAGGTCGGCGGTCGTCGCCGTCCCGCCCACGCTGGCGGGCCGGATCGAGTACCACCCGGCGCTGCCGGCGGCGCGCGACCAGCTCACGCAGCGGGTCGCGCAGGGCCGGCTGACGAAGGTGACGGCCGTCTACGACACGCCGTTCTGGCGCGCCAAGGGCCTTACCGGCACGTCGGTCAGCGCCGACGGCCTCGTCAACGCCACGTTCGACGACTCGCCGGCGTCCGGCAAGCCCGGCGTGCTGTTCGGGTTCGTCGGCGGCGACAGCGCCCGCGCATACGAGCAGCTGAGCCCGGGCGACGGCCGCGCGACGGTGCTGAAGGAGCTCGTGACGCTGTTCGGGCCGGAGGCGGCGCGCCCGACGGCGTTCTACGACACGCGCTGGTCGAACGAGCGCTGGACCCGCGGCTGCCCCGTGGCGATCGCGGGCCCCGGCACGCTGCTCGCCTACGGGTCGTCGCTGCGCGCCCCCGTCGGCCGGATCCACTGGGCCGGAACCGAGACGTCGACGTACTGGAACGGCTATATGGACGGCGCCATCCGCTCGGGCGAGCGGGCGGCGGCCGAGGCGTTGAGCGATCTCAACGGCTAAAATCCTTAATCGCGATCAGGTTTCTCACAGTCTCCCGCGCCCGTTCATCCAGCGAAAGGGAGACCCTTGCGCACGCGCGCTTTCGCGCTGTCCCTCGCCGTATCGCTGCTCGCCGCTTCCCCCGCGGTCGCGGCGAGCGCCAACGAGCACCTCCAGCAGTACGAGGCCACGATCTCGCGTGACCAGGCGGGCATCGTCGCCGACTCCGGCATCGAGCTCGACCACGCCGGCTTCAACGGCACCGCCCTCGGCGAGCAGGACCTGCAGCTGGCGATCACGCCGTCGCAGGCCTCGTCGCTCGAGGCCAAGGGCATCGGCCTCACCGCCGAGACGCTGCCCAAGACGAGGACGCTCCATACCGGCGGCGACAGCCCCAACCCGTACTACGACGTCTTCCGCAGCTACTCCGAGCACGACGGCATCGCCGACGAGCTGCGCAACGAGGCCGCCGCCAACCGCGACGTGGCCAAGCTCGTGACCATCGGCACGTCGCTGCTCGGCAAGCCGATCCTCGCGATCAAGATCACCGCCGACGCGCGCAACGTCGCCGACGGCTCGCGTCCCGCCGTGCTCTTCGGCGCCGTCAACCACGCGCGCGAGTGGATCGCCGCCGAGGTCGCGCGCCGCGAGGCCAAGTGGTTCCTCGCGCACAAGAGCGACCCGCGGATCGCCGAGATCCTCAAGACGACCGAGATCTGGGTCCTCCCCGTCTTCAACCCCGACGGCTACGACTACACCTTCACGTGCGGCACCGGCGCCACCGTGGCGCTGTGCGGCCCGGGCGCGGCGAACTCCAACCGCCTGTGGCGCAAGACGCTGCGCGACAACAACAACAACGGCATCTACGGCGACGCGGGCGACGGCGTCGACCCGAACCGCAACTTCCCCGAGCAGTGGGCGCTCGACAACGAGGGCTCCAACCCCTCCCCGAGCGCGGAGGACTACCGCGGCCCGTACGCGAACTCCGAGCCGGAGAACGCGGCCTACGACCGCTTCATCCGCAAGATCAAGCCGGTCTACAACCTCAACTACCACTCCGCGGCCCAGCTGCTGAACGCCTCGTTCGGCTTCATCACCAACCGCCCGGCCGACGACGACACGCTCTCGCGCGCGATCACCGGCACCGACGGCGACGCGGCCGTCGACCCGTACCAGCCCGACCAGGCGTCGGACCTGTACGTGACGCACGGCGAGACGGTCGACTGGGCCTACTTCCAGTTCGGCACGATCGGCTTCACGCCCGAGCTCGGCACGGCCGCCACGGCCGGCGCGGGCGGCAGCTCGTTCGTCTTCCCGGATGACGAGGCCAAGGTCGAGGCCGTGTTCGAGAAGAACCTGCACCTCGCGCTGAACATGGTCAACTCGGCCACGCATCCCGACCGGCCGTCGAACTTCTCGGCGGCGCCCAGCAGATCGAGGCGATCGTGCGCCGCTCGCTCGGCCCGGTCGACATCGCGGCGACGATCTCCGGTCCCGGCGGCACGAGCCGCTCGCAGCTTCTGCGCGCGACCGAGTACCAGGGCGGCGAGCGCTACGGCGACGTGCCCGGCAAGTACTTCGTCCGCGTCCGCGCGACGCTGCCGGAGAACTGGAACACCGCCGCGTCCCCGCGGATCCCGGCCGTCGGCGACGTCGTCGCCGTGACCGTCCGGGCCGGCGGCCAGCAGCAGCGGTTCTCGTACCGCGTGGCCGCAGTACCGGCCGACACGACCAAGACGCGCGTGCTCGTCGTCGCGGCGGAGGACTACACCGGCACCTCGCCGAACCGGACGCCCGGCTACGCCACGGCGCCGCGCCACCTGCAACAGCACGTCGACGCGCTGACCGCCGCCGGCTACGACGTCGCGACGTTCAACGTCGACGCGCCGCCCGCCAACGCGACCGGCCAGCCGGGCCTGAAGTACCCGACGTTCAACGTCGACGCGCCGCCCGCCAACGCGACCGGCCAGCCGGGCCTGAAGTACCCGACGTTCCTCGGCGTGCTGTCGCACTTCGACGCCGTCGACTACTACACGGGCGACGACTACGTCCCGCAGGACGCCGCGGAGACCACCCCGCGCCACCTCAGCTCGGCGACCGCGTTCAGCGGCTCGACGACCGTCTCGCAGTGGGCCGCCAAGGGCTGGTTCAACCTGCGCGACTACCTCAACGAGGGCGGCAAGGCCGTGCTCGACGGGCACGGCGTTCATCCGCCCGCACAACATCAACAACGACATCGAGCAGTACTTCTTCGGCGTCGCCTCGCGCGGCGGCGGGTACGGCTCGACGACGTACAACGGCGCCCCCGTCGCCCCGGTCGGCACCGGCATCTTCGCCGGGCTGGCGCCGTTCGCGGTCGACACCGCGGCCGGCGACGACCCCAACCAGGACGCCACCGGCGCTCCCGCGCCGCGGGCGAAGTCGGTCACCCGCCTGCGCACGCTCTCGAGCGTGACCTCGCAGCAGCCGCTGCGCCAGGAGCGCGCCGAGCTCGACGTGCAGACGACGCCGGCCCAGTCGGCCAACGGCGGCGTGGCGATCTCCACGCGTGACACGATCACGTTCGGGTTCGGCCTCGAGCAGGTCGATCCCGCGACGCGCGACGCGCTCGTCGCCCGCGCCTTCGGCTACCTGCTGCCCACGGCCGCCGACACCACCCCGCCGGTGGCGCAGTTCACCTACCCGGCGGAGAACGCCTCGATCGCCTCCAACGACCCGGTCGACGCGGAGGTCGTGGGCTACGACGAGCGCGGCGACGTCAAGGAGGTCCGCCTGTTCGCCGGCGGCACGCTCGTGAAGGCGAAGAAGTCGTTCCCGTTCCAGTTCCGCTACCACCCGACGGCGGCGCAGGTCGGCACGACGATCACGCTGCACGCGGAGATCGAGGACGAGGCGGGCAACGTCACGTCGGTCGACCGGCCGGTCCGGATCGTCGCCTCCACGGCGCTGATCGAGGCGCCGCTGCCGGTCAACAAGCCGACGCTCACGGGCACGCCGACGGTCGGCTCGACGCTGGCGGTGACGAGCGGCGGGTTCCTCAACTCGCCGGCGTCGACGAGGGTCGAGTGGCTGCGCGACGGCGCTGTCATCGCGGGCGCGTCGGCGAGCACGTACGTGCTCACCAGCAGCGATCTCGGCCACCAGG
Organism: uncultured Solirubrobacteraceae bacterium; assembly: GCA_963736505.1. Classification (GTDB taxonomy): domain Bacteria; phylum Actinomycetota; class Thermoleophilia; order Solirubrobacterales; family Solirubrobacteraceae; genus Solirubrobacter. Next base: position 1,723,064 of record CAVTOZ010000003.1, on the reverse strand, counting down.
TGAGCGCCCGGATCACGGGCGTCAACTCGGCCGGCGAGGCCGACGCGACGAGCCCCGGGCTGTACATCTCGGCCGCGCCGATCACCGGTCCGGCGGGCGCGACCGGGCCCGGCGGGCCCGGCGGGTCCCGCCGGAGCCAAGGGCGACAAGGGCGACAAGGGCGATGCCCCGAACGTCCGCGTGACCTGCGACCTCAGCGCCGACGGCAGGACGATCGTCTGCACGATCACCGCCGTCCCGCCGAGCAGCAGCGCCGCCAAGCTCACCGGCAGCGCCCGCATCGCGGGGTCGTCGAGGACGACGACCAAGACGGGCCGCGGCAAGGTGACCGTGAAGCTGCGGTCGGTCAAGCGCCTCAAGCACGCGCCGCGCGTCGTGCTGAACGTGCGCAGCGGCAGCGGTACGCGGACGCTGAAGGTCAGCGCCCGCTAGAAGCGGATCACGGGAGCGCCCTCACGGGGGCGCTCCCGGGCACGCTCAGGCGGCCTGCCTGCCCGCCGGCCCCTGGGCCCAGCGGCCCGAGTGGAACGCGGCGTACGTCGCCGCCGCGTCGGCCGACATCCCGGTCACGTACGCCACGTGGCGCGCGGCGTTGCCGTCGCCCAGCGGCTCGGCGGCCGGTTCCTTGGAGTCTTCTTCGCGATCCGTCGCGTCCATCGGCCAACCGTACGCGCCGGTCCGGACGTCTCGCCAGGGCCGGAGGTCTAGTTCAGCGCTCGCGCAGGCCGCCGCAGCACGCGCTCTTGCCGCACTCGGGGCAGGTGGCCGAGTGGTGCGAGGTGACCCAGCCGGGATCGCCGAGCTGCGGGTCGAAGTCGAGCACGGGCGCGCTCTCCGGCCACACGTCGTACGTCGCGCCGCAGTGCGGGCACTCCACGGTGATCTGCTGTCCCGCGGACATGGTTGGAGTCGGGACGTTACCGTGCGTGGCAATGGCAGGCGCGGAAGTCCACCGCGACGCCTTCCTGCGCGCGCTGGTCGAGCGCGACTCCTCGCAGGCGCGGCGCGCCGTCGACGCGGCGCTGGCCGCGGGCGTCGCGATCCCGGATATCTATCTCGAGGTGCTCCAGCCGGCGCTGTACGAGGTCGGCCACCGCTGGGCGGTCGGCGACCTCAACGTCGCGCACGAGCACTACGCGACCACGATCGCGCAGTCGCTGCTGGACGTGCTGAGCGCCCGCCGCGAGCCGGTGGCCCGCGACGGCCGGCTCGCCGTCGTGAGCGGGACGCCGGAGGAGCAGCACACGCTCGGGGCGCGGATGGTCGCCGACTTCCTCGAGGACGACGGCTGGGAGACGCTGCTGCTGGGCGCCGGGCCGCCGGTCCGCGACGTCGTCGCGCTCGTCGACCAGGAGCGACCCGACGTGGTCGCGCTCTCGACCGCGACGGCCGGCTCGCTGCCGGGCGTGGTCGAGCTGATCGGGGCGCTCGGCGTGCTCCAGCCGCGGCCGCTGATCGTGGTCGGCGGCCAGTTCTGGACGGCGGAGACCAGCGGCGCGGCGCACGAGTTCGGCGCCGACGAAGTGATCCACGACGCCCGCGACGCGGCCCCTCGGTTGCGGGAGCGCGTCCCGCCGTCGCTAGGTTGAAGACGATGCCCGAGATACGGGAAGGCGGCCCGGGCGACACGGCGATCGTGCTCGCGCTGTTCGACGAGGCGATCGAGTGGCTGGTCGCGCGCGGGCAGACCGGACAGTGGGGCACGGAGCCGTTCTCGTCGCGCGACGACCGCGTGATGGCCGCCGCGGAGTGGGCGGCGAGCGGCGGGCTGCGGATCGCGTCGCTCGACTGCGCGCCGGCGGGCGCGATCGTGATCGGCGCGCGGCCGCGCTGGGTCTCGCCCGTCGATCGCTCCGAGCGCTATGTCGAGGCGCTCGTCACGTCGCGCCGCCTGGCGGGCCGCGACGTCGGCGGAGCGCTCGTGCGCCGGGCGGCCGAGGAGGCGCGCGCGGCCGGCGTGTCGCTGCTGCGCGTCGACTGCTGGGCGGGCGCGCCCCCGCTGGTGGCCTGGTACGAGCGCCAGGGGTTCCGCCGCAGCGGGACGTTCGACTTCAAGGGCTGGCCCGGCCAGGTCCTCTCGATGGAGCTCGGCTAGAAGTCGCTCGGGCGCGGCCAGCGGACGCCGGTGAAGAACGCGGCGTAGGTCTTCGCTGCCTCGGGCGACATGCCGAGCGAGGCGAGCCGCGCCTCGGTCTCCTTCGTGTCCTGCGGTGCGGGCTGTGTGGGCTCTTCGCTCATGTATCCACTCGTCCGGGGTGATCGGCCGATAGTGACGACGCTCACAACCCGGATTCTGTTCCGTCCGCCTCAGGGCGTAGCTTCGCCACCGTGGCCGCCCTCACGCTGTGCCCCCGCTGCGGGTCGTCGTTCCTGCAGCCGCTCCGCTGCGAGGCGAAGGGCTCCGACGTCGTGCTCGTGGAGCTGCGCTGTGCCGACTGCCGGATCTGGGTCCAGGCCCCGCACACCCGCGCGGACATGCGCGAGCTGGATCGCCGGCAGGCCGAGTACCGCTCGCTGATCGTCGCCGAGTACGAGCGCTCGGTCGCCGACAGCATGGAGGCGCTGGCGAGCTGCCTGGCCTCCGCGTTCGAGCTGGACCTGGTCAGCGCGGACGACTTCGCGCTGCGCCGCGCCGCCTAAGCGGCGGTCACGGCGGCCGGCAGCGAGCCGTGGGCGCGGAGCGCGGAGACGATCGCGCGCGTCGCGTGCGAGCGGTTGAACGTGTACAGGTGCACGCCCGGCGCGCCGGCCGCGAGCAGCTCGGCGGCCTGGGCGGTCGCGTAGGCGACGCCCAGCTCGGCGACCGCGCGCGTGTCGTCCTGGCGTGACTCGAGCTCGCGCCGCAGGCTCGCCGGCAGGCCGGCACCGCACAGTGCAGCCAGCCGTTCGACCTGGCCCACGCTCATGATCGGGAAGATCCCGGGCAGCACCGGCACGTCGATGCCGGCCGCGCGCAGGCGCTCGACGTAGCGCAGGTAGTCGGCGTTGTCGAAGAACACCTGCGTGACCAGCACGCGCAGCCCCGCGTCGATCTTCGCGCGCACGTGCGCGACGTCCTCGGCCCACCCGCGCGAGTCGCGGTGCGGCTCCGGGTAGGCGGCGCCGAGCACGCAGAAGCCGGCCTCGGCGGCGAGCGCGATCACCTCGAGCGAGCTCTCGACGCCGCCCTCCGGCGCGCGCCAGACCGACTCGCCGCGCGGCGGGTCGCCGCGCAGCGCCACGACGTTGTCGGCGCCGCCGGCCCGCGCCTCGGCCAGCAGCTCGGCCAGCCCGGCCCGCGTGAAGCCGGTCGCGGTGACGTGTGGAACCGCTTCCAGCCCTCGCTCGCGCGCGAGCCGGCGGACGACCGCGAGCGTCAGGTCGCGCGTCGTGCCGCCCGCGCCGCAGGTGACCGAGACGAACGCCGGCTGCAGCGCCGCAAGCTCCTCGATCGCGCTCCAGAGCGCGACTTCGGCCTCGACCGTGCGCGGCGGCAGGAACTCGAACGAGACGACCGGGTCGCCGCCGAGTTGCGCGTCGATCCGCGTCATCCGCCCGCGACGGCCGGCAGGATCGTGACCTCGTCGCCGTCGGAGACGGCCGTGTCGAGCCCGTCGAGGAAGCGGATGTCCTCGCCCTTGAGGTACACGTTGACGAAGCGGCGCAGCGCGCCGCTGTCGTCGGAGATCCGCCCGCGCAGCTCGCCGTGCTCGCTGTAGAGCGCCTCCAGCGCCTCGCCGACCGTGCCGCCCTCGACCGAGGCCGAGACGGCGCCGCCCGCGGCGTCGCGCAGCTGCGTCGGGAGCTTGACCGTGACCGCCATCACACCGCCCTACCTTTCGTCGTGCCGCGGGAGCGAGCCCCCGGGCGAGTTCCCGCCGGAGCATGCGAGCGCGCAGCGCGAGTCATGCGGCGACCTCCTCGTGGGCGAAGTGCTCGTCGAACGCGTCCAGCGACGCGGGGATCTCGGTGACCTCGAACGAGCCGCGGACGGCGTCGAGCGTCTTCAGGCCGTCGCCGGTGACCATCGCCACGACGCGCTCGCCGGGGTCGATGTCGCCGCGCTCGGCCAGCTTCTTGAGCGTCGCGATCGTCACGCCGCCGGCCGTCTCGGTGAAGATGCCGGTCGTCCTGGCCAGCAGCGAGATGCCGGCGCGGATCTCGTCGTCGGTGACCGAGTCGATCGACCCGCCGGTGCGCCGCGCGAGCTCGATCGCGTACGGGCCGTCGGCGGGGTTGCCGATCGCGAGCGACTTGGCGATCGTGTCCGGCTTGACCGGGCGGCAGACGTCGTGGCCGGCCGCGAACGCGGTGGCGACGGGAGAGCAGCCCAGCGCCTGGGCGCCGTTCATGATCGGCGTCGAGCCCTCGACCAGCCCAGCCTCGATGAACTCGTCGAAGCCGCGCGCGAGCTTCGTGAACTGCGAGCCCGAGGCGATCGGGCCGACGACGCGGTCCGGCAGCTCCCAGCCGAGCTGCTCGATCACCTCGAACGAGAGCGTCTTGGAGCCCTCGGCGTAGTACGGGCGCAGGTTGATGTTCACGAACGCCCAGCTCGGGCGCTCGCCCGAGACCTCGGTGCAGAGCCGGTTGACGTCGTCGTAGTTGCCGCGGATGGCGACGATCTGGGCGCCGTAGGCGCCGGTCGCGAGGACCTTCTGCTCCTCGAGGTCGTACGGGATCAGCACGTACGCGGGCAGACCGGCCGCCGCGGCGTGCGCCGCCACGGCGTTGGCGAGGTTGCCCGTGGAGGCACACGCGATCGTGTCGAAGCCGAGCTCCTTGGCACGAGCCAGCGCGACGGATACGACGCGATCCTTGAACGAGTGCGTCGGATTGGCCGTCTCGTTCTTGATGTACAGCTCGCGGATGCCCAGCTGGGCGGCGAGCCGGTCAGCCCTGACCAGCGGCGTCCAGCCCGTCGGCAGCGCCGAGCGCGCCGGGCCTTCGAGAGGGAGGAACTCCGCGTAGCGCCAGAGCGTGTGCGGACCCGCCTGGATCCGCCGCTTGAGCGCGGCCGGGTCGTCGTCGGAGCGCGTGTAGGAGACCTCGAGCGGACCGAAGCACCGCTCGCAGACGAAACGCGCCTCGAGCGGGTAGGTGGTCGAGCACTCCTTGCACTTCAGGGCATCTGCCGGCATGTTGGTGATCCTTCTCCGCCCGGTTGTGCGGCGGAGGAGTCACTCGGGAGACCGGGAGCCCAACACCGCATCTCCCAGGCCTGTTCGTTGGAGCCTGATGGAATTGCCACCTTGTACCCGGCGTGCGACCGGGACAGGTTGGCGGGGTTTCATTGGGCCAATCCCTCCACCCCTCTGGATGCGTCCAGCTATGTATCGGAAAGCGTAGCGGATACATGAGCCGTACGGATACAATCCGGCGCACGATGCCGACGACCGACGAGCCTCTCAGTCGCGGGTATGCCGAGCCTGCCACGCAGCCCGTTCGGTCGCCGCACGCGCGCGGTCGTTGAGAGCCAGCCTGACGCTCAGGAGCCGCGCGTCGAGATCGTCGAGGCCCAAGGGCTTCGGTGGATCAACATCGAGCGCCCGCGCGCCGTCGACATGGCGTGGCTGGAGGAGCACTTCGACTTCCATCCGCTCGACTACGAGGACGTCCGCTCGCGCAACCAGCGGCCGAAGGTCGACGAGTACGACGAGTACCTGTTCATCGTGCTCCACTTCCCGCGCTACGACAAGAAGGTCGCGCGCCTGAACGCCGCCGAGGTCGACATCTTCGTCGGCCCCGACTTCCTGATCACGCTGCCGAACGAGCCGCTGCAGCCGGTCGAGTACCTGTTCGAGCGCTGCCGCACCAACGAGACGCTGCGCGAGGACCTGTTCTCCAAGGGCCCGGGCTACCTGCTCTACAAGATCGTCGACGACTGCGTCGACGCGTCGTTCCCGATGCTCGCGAAGATGGGCAACAAGCTCGAGCGCATCGAGGAGGACATCTTCGAGGGCAAGGGCGAGGACGTGGTGCGCGACATCTCCAACGTCAAGCAGGAGATCATCAACTTCCGCAAGGTCGTGCGCCCGCAGCGCGCCGCGTTCCGCGACCTCGAGCGCAACAAGGCGCGCTATATCGCGGAGGACCTCGACATCTACTTCGAGGACGTGATCGACGCGTCCGAGCGCGTGTGGGACCTGCTGGAGAACTACAAGGAGGTCGTCGAGGGGCTCGAGGCGACGAACGAGTCGGCGCTCGCGCACCGCACGAACGAGACCTTCCGCGTCCTGACCGCGATCAGCCTCGTGATCCTGCCGCTGACGCTGATCGCGAGCGTGTTCGGGATGAACACCGGCGTCCCGGGCGAAGGGTCGATCCACGCGTTCTGGGTCATCATCGTCGTCATGTTCGCCGTGCTCGTTGGCGTCGCCCTCTTCTTCCGCCGCCGCGGATGGCTGTAGTCGACCCCGACGTCGCCGCGCTGCAGCCGGCGGGGCGTGCCAAGCGGATGCTCGTCCTCGTCAACCCGACGGCGACGGCGATGAAGGACCGGCTGCGCCACCTGGTCGTCTACGCGCTCCAGGGCCGCTACGACGTCAGCGTCGTCGAGACCCAGCACCGCGGCCACGCGATCGAGCTGTGCCGCGAGGCCGCCGCCGCGCACTACGACGTCGTGGTCGCGTTCGGCGGCGACGGGACCGTCAACGAGGCGGCCAACGGGCTCGCCGGCTCGCGCACTGCGCTGACCGCGATCCCCGGCGGCTCCAACAACGTGTTCGCGAAGGAGCTGGGGATCCCGAACGACGTCGTGGACGCGACCGAGCACCTGCTCGAGCTGGCCGACCGCTGGAACCCGCGCACGGTCGACCTCGGCGTCCTCAACGGCCGCTACTTCACGTTCGCGGCGGGCATGGGCCTCGACGCCAGCGTCGTCAAGCGCGTCGACGGCCACCCCACGCTGAAGGCGCGCTTCGGGCCGTTCTACTTCGTCGAGTCGGCGATCGCGACGTTCCTCGCCCGCTACGTCGTGAACCCGCCGAAGCTGACGATCGAGGTCGACGGCGCGGCGCCGGTGCGCGGCGTGAGCGTGTTCATCCAGAACTCCGCGCACTACACGTACTTCAAGTCGCGCGCCGTCGAGCTGGTCGAGGGCGGCGGGTTCGAGTCGGGCGCGCTGGCCGGGGTCGTGCTCACCCGCGCGCGGCCCTACGACGTCCCGACGGTGACGTTCCGCGCGCTGTCGGGCGGGGCGCGGATCGCCAAGCACCACGGCATCGCGGCCTTCGGCGGCTTCCAGGAGGCGATCGTGCGCTCCGCCGACGACCGTCCGATCCCGCTGCAGGTCGACGGCGACTACATCGGCGACGAGCTCGAGGCTCGCTTCGCCGTGGCGCCCGGCGTGCTGCGGGTCGTCGCCTAGCGGACGAGCAGGCTGGCGCGGACGAGGGCGCGCTGGCGCGCGTGCGCGTCGGTGCCCTGCTTGAGCGCGACGGCCACGAGGCGGGCGGCGCTCTCTGGACGGTTGGTGCTCATGTGCACATACTCCGCCCGGGCGGGCCGGCACGACAGGGGGCCGACCCGCGTCCTCACATACGGCTAACCCCCGTTCGCGGCCCAGTCGACGATCTGCTCCGGCGTGATCGGGAGCGCGTCGATGCGCGCGCCGAACGGCGCCAGCGCGTCCTCGATCGCGGTCGTGATGGCGCACGGCGCGACCATCCGCCCGCCCTCTCCCCCGCCCTTGACGCCGTAGGCGGTGAACGGCGACGGCGTCTCGTGGTGGAGCACCTCGACGTTCGGGACGTCGCCGGCCAGCGGCAGCAGGTAGTCCTCGAACGAGCCCGAGAGCGCGTGGCCCTCGTCGTCGTGGCGGACCTGCTCCATCAGCGTCACGCCGAGCCCCTGCGCGATCCCGCCGCGGATCTGGCCCTGCAGCGAGCGCGGGTTGACGACGGTGCCGACGTCGTGCACGGCGAGGTACTTGAGGAAGTGCACGTGCCCGGTCTGGACGTCGACCTCGACGACGACGACGTGCACGGCATGGCCCATCATCGGATAGAACGCGCCGAGGTCGGTGCGGTCGTCGGACGGCAGCGTCGTGTACGGGTGGTCGTAGGTGAACGAGCCCTCCAGGCCGCTCTCCATGTCCTCCGGCAGGTCGGCCTTGTACCAGTACGCCTTCATGCCGATGTCGGCGCGCGAGAGCTGGCGCGACTCGTCGGCGACGCCGCGCACGCGCACCACGCCGTCGACCATCTCCATGTCCTGCGGGCTCGCCTCGAGCTGGTGCGCGGCGATCGCGAACATCTTCTCGCGCACCTTGCCGGCGGCGCCGCGCACGGCGCCGGACAGCATCACGGTCAGGCGCGAGCCGCCCGGGCCGGCGCTCGGCAGCCCGTGGGCGGTCGAGTCGTACGTGATCGCGACCTCCGACGGGTCGACCTGCAGCTCCTCGGCGACGAGCTGGGAGACGACGGTCTCGGGCGAGTTGCCCCAGAACGGCGAGAACATCGTGACGTTCACGCCGCCGGTCGGGCCGATCCCGATGCGCACGCTCTCGGGCGTCGTGGACATGCCGACGTACGGCCCGGGGTTGTGGAACCAGAACTCGGTCGAGGCGTAGGTCGAGCGCTGCTGCGCCGTCGCCAGGCCGATCCCGATGTAGCGCCCGTTCTCGCGCCCGCGCGCCTGCTCGGCGCGCCAGAAGTCGAGCTCGGCGTGCGCCAGCGCCTTCTCCAGCACGGCCGGGTAGTCGCCGGAGTCGTAGACGTTGCCGGTCGGGATCTTGTACGGGAACTGGTCGGCGGCGATCAGGTTGCGCCGGCGCAACTCGATGCCGTCGATGCCGAGCTCGGCCGCGGCGGCGTCCACGAGCCGCTCGAGCACCCAGTTGTTGACCTCCGAGCCGGCGCCGCGGAACACGCCCTGCTGGTTCTTGTTGGTCAGGACGGCCTTCACGGCCGTCTCGCACGAGCCGATCGTGTACGGCCCGGTGCTTTGCGCCATCGCGTTCGTGTTGCCGGCGACGGCGAACAGGAAGTACGCGCCGTAGTCGTCGACGACGTCGAAGCGGACCGACAGGAAGCGGCCGTCCTCGTCGAGCGCGAGCGCCGCCTCGTAGCGCCGGTCCGGCGCCTGCGAGTCGTTGGCGAGCAGGTTGTCGGCGCGGTCCTCCATGAACTTCACGGGCCGGCCGGTCAGCTTCGACAGGCCGCCGGCGAGCGCGATCGCCTTGGCGGTCAGGTGCTTGGAGCCGAAGCTGCCGCCGGTGTACATCGGATGGAAATCGAGGTGCTCGGGCGGGATCGCGAGCGTGCCCGACATCACCCACGCGGCGAAGTTGAGCATGTTCGAGTTCGAGTACACGTCCATCTGGCCGCCGGCGCCGTCGAAGCGGCAGACGGCGCCGGCCGGCTCCATCGGCGCGGCCATTACCCGCGGCCAGCGCAGCGTCCGCCGGATCACGTGCGCGGCGCGGGCGAAGTCGCCCTCGACGTCGCCGTGCGTGAACGTGCGCTCGTAGACGACGTTGGTGCCGAGGTTCTCGTGCAGCAGCGGCGCGCCCGGCTGCGCGGCGGCGACCGGATCCACGAGCGGCTCGAGCAGCTCGTAGTCGACCTCGACGAGGTCGAGCGCGTCCTCGGCCAGATAGCGCGACTCGGCGACCGCGACGGCGACCGCCTCGCCCGCGTAGCGCACGCGGTCGATCGCGACCGCGTGCTGGACGACCTCCTCGGCGCAGAAGCGCGGCATCGCCTCGACGGTCTCGGCCAGCTCGCGCCCCGACAGCACGGCGATCACGCCCTCGAGCTCCCTCGCCGCGTCGCAGCGCACCGCGGCGATTCGCGCGTGCGCGTGCGGGCTGCGCAGCACGGCGGCGTGGAGCATGCCGGGCAGCGCGAAGTCGTTGATGAAGACCGCGTTGCCGGTCAGCAGCGAGGGGTCCTCGCGCCGCTTGATGTCGCGCCCGATCCAGCGATGCGTCTCAACGGCCATTCGCGGTCCCTCCCACGGCTTGGACGGCGTCGACGATGTGCTGGTAGCCCGTGCAGCGGCACAGGTTGCCCGACAGCGCGTCGCGGATCTCCTGCTCGTCCGGGCTCGGGTTGCGGTCGAGCAGCTCGCGCGCGGTCATCAGCATCCCGGGCGTGCAGAACCCGCATTGCAGGCCCTGGTGCTCCCAGAACGCGGCCTGCAGCGCCGTCATCTCGGCGCCGTCGGCGAGCCCTTCGACGGTCCGGATCTCGGCGCCGTCGGCCTGAACGGCGAACATCAGGCACGAGCGCGCCGTCTCGCCGTCGACCAGGACGGTGCACGAGCCGCAGACGCCCTGCTCGCAGCCGAGGTTGGTGCCGGTGAGCCCGAGGTCCTCGCGCAGGCAGTCCGACAGCAGGCGGCGGGGCTCGACCGCGACGTGGCGCCGGCGGCCGTTGACGGTGAGCTCGATCGCTCGGACGGTTGCGTCCATCACGCCCTCCTCTCCGCCCGGGCGCTCGCCGCCCGCAGCGCTCGCTCGACCACGACGGCCGCCAGCCGGCGGCGGTGCTCGGCCGAGGCGAGCATGTCCGCGCGCGCCTCGCCCACGGCGTCGCGCGCGGCCGCCCCGGCCGCCGCGAACGCCTCGTCATCCGGCTGGGCGCCGGTCAGCGCCGCCTCCGCCGCGCTCATCCGCTGCGGTGCCTCCGCGACCCCGCCGAGCGCGATCCGCGCGCCCGCGACGGTCCCGTCCGCGGCCAGCCACAGCGCCGCGGCGGCGCCGGCGATCCCCCAGCCGCGGCTGCGCCGGGAGACCTCGTAGTACGCGCTGCCGGCGCCGTCGGGCAGGCCCGGGAAGCGCGCCTCGCACAGCAGGTCGCCGGGCGCGAGCGCCGTCGCGTGGGCGCCGCGGAAGAAGTCCGCGGCGGCGACCGTGCGCTCGCCGGCGGCCGAGCGCACGAGCAGCTCGGCGTCGAGCGCGACGGCCACGACGGGCAGGTTGTTGGCCGGGTCGGCGAACGCGAGGTTGCCGCCGACGGTGCCGCGGTTGCGCACGGCGGGATGGCCGACGCGCGCGGCGGCGTCGGCGAGCACCGCGAGCCGCTCGCGCACCACGGCGTCGCGCGCGAGCCGGTCGGCGCGCACGACCGCGCCCGCGGTGACGCCGCCGTTGGCGTCAAGCCGGGCGAGCTCGGCGATCCGGTTGACGTCGACGAGCGCCGCGGGGCGCTCGGCGTGGGCGTTCATCAGCGGCACCAGGCTCTGGCCGCCGGCGAGCACGCGCGCGCCCTCGGCCGCCAGCAGGGTCAGCGCCTCGTCGACGCTCGCCGGCGCCGCGTAGGCGAACGGAGGCGGCTTCATGACGGCACCGCCGCGGGCTCGCGGCCGCGCAGGGCGAGCAGCGCCCTCGCCTCGTCCGGCGTCGCGGGCCGGCGGTCGAGCTCCGCCGCGATCCGGACGGCGCGCTCGACCAGCTGCGCGTTCTCGTTGAGCGGCTCACCCCGGCGATAGAGCACGTTGTCCTCCATTCCCACGCGGACGTTGAAGCCCATCGCCATCGCGATGGTGGTCATCGGCAGCTGCGTCTGCCCCATCGAGGTCACGTTGATCCGCAGGTCCTCCCACGCGACCGGGAGCTCGCGCAGCCGCAGCACCAGGTCGTTGAGGTTGTACGGCGTCCCGCGCGTGCCGCCCTGAGTCGGCGTGTGCAGGACGAAGTTGACGACGTAGGGCGGCTCGAGGACGTCGAGCGAGAGCAGGTGGCCGACCTCCTCGAGCATCGCGGCGCTGTAGACCTCGAGCTCGGGCCGCACGTCGCGCGCGGCGATCTCGTGCGCGAAGCGCTCGATGTCGGAGCGGTGGTTGGGGAAGAACACCTGCTCGCCGCGGATGAAGAAGTTCAGCAGCCCCATGTTCAGCGAGCACATCTCGGGCGCGAGCAGGACGGTGTTCAGCCGCTCCTCGACGCTCAGCCGCGGGCTCCCGCCGGTCGTGAGCTGTACGACGGCGTCGGTCTCCGCGCACAGCCGCTCGTGCAGCTCGCCGTAGATCTCGGGGTCCATCGTGTTCGAGCCGTCGGGGTTGCGCGCGTGGACGTGCAGGATCGCGGCGCCCGCGCGCCAGGCGGCGACGCCCTGCGCGACGATCTCGTCCGGCTGCTCGGGCAGGTTCGGGTTGGCCTCCTTGCCGTGGATCCCGCCCGTGAGCGCGCACGTGATGACGACGGGGTCGTTGCTCGGGTAGCGATGCATCAGTCCTCCAGGACCGCGACGGCGCGGACGGGTGAGCCGGTGCCGGCGCGGATCCGCAGCGGGAACCCGATGAACGTGAACCGGCGGCCGGAGACGGCGTCCAGGTTGGCCAGGTTCTCGTAGTGCGTGATCCCGCTCGCGCGGCACATCATGTGCACGGGGTAGGTCTTGCTGATCGGGTTGTCCGGGCTCGGCGAGTCGACGCCGAACACCTTCACGCCGCGGTCGCGCAGCCACTCGGCGGCCGCGTCGTCGAGGCCGGGATAGCGGCTCGTGTAGTCCGGCGTGCCGCCGTAGCGGTCGTGCGTGCCGGTGCGCAGCAGCAGCGCGTCGCCCGGCCGCAGCTCCTGGCCCGCCTCGTCCAGCGCGCGCTCGAGGTCGGCGACGGTGACGTAGTCCGGCGCCTCGACGAACGAGACGTCGATGCAGATCGCCGGCCCGTAGAACGTGTCGAGCGGCATCTCGTCGATGCTCGGCGCGCCCTCGCGCGGGTCGAGGTGGCTGAGCGCGTCCACGTGCGTCGGCCCGTGGTCGCACAGCATCACGCCGCTCGACTGGAACGAGAACCCGCCCTCGAAGAGCTTGGCCGTCTCGGCGTGGCTCGCGTGCTCCCAGATCACCGTCTTCAGGTGTCCGGGATAGACGCCCATGCCCTGGTAGATCTCTTGCGAGAGATCGATCAGTCGTGGCACCGCCGCTCCTCCTCGGGTGTGCAACTGCGGACGCTGCGAGCCTACGGGCTCGGCGGGCGGCGCGCCGGGTTTAGGTCACGGCGCCGCGGACGAATCCGTATGCCTTGCTGGGGCGGCCGGGCCCGTCGCCGCGCGTCTCGGTGGCGACCTCGCCGGATGCGTCGAGGTACTCGAGGTAGCGGCGGGCGGTGACGCGCGCCACGCCGGCGGCGGCCGCGACATCGGCGGCGGAGAGCGGCGCGTGCGCGCTTCGGAGCGTCTCGCGCACGAGCGCGAGCGTCTCGGGCGCGAGGTCGCGCGGGAGCGTGCGCGTCGCCCGCCGGCCGCTCGCGCACAGCCGGTCGACGTCGGCCTGCGCGAGCTCGCCGTCGCGCAGCGCCTGCATCCGGTGCGCGAACAGGCCGAGCGCCTGGCGCAGCCGCTCGGGCGGGAACGGCTTGACGAGGTAGTCGACGACGCCGAGGTGGACGCAGTCGCGCACGACCGCGGCGCCGCGCGCGGCGGTGACGGCGATCACCTCGACCGGCTCGCGCGCGCCGCGCAGGGCGCGCAGCAGCGCGAGGCCGTCGGCGTCGGGCAGGCCGAGGTCGAGCAGCAGCAGGTGCGGGCTGTGACGCGCGACAAGGCTGCGCGCCTCGGCCGCGGTGCGCGCGCTGCCGACCACGGCGAAGCCGGGAGTCGACGCGACAAGGCGGCGATGGACCTCGGCGACGGCGGGCGCGTCCTCGACGATCAGCGTCCGCCACTCAGCCATGAGCCGTCTCCGTGGCGTACGGGATCGCCACCGTGAACGTCGTCCCGCTCGCGTCCGACGCCGCGTCCAGCGTGCCGCCGGCCGCCGCCACCGCGTCGGCGACGAGCGCCAGGCCGACGCCGGCGTGGCCGCGCTTGGTCGAGAACCCGCGCCGCGGCGTGTCCTCCGGCAGCCCGGGGCCGCGGTCGGCGACGCGGATGCTCAGCTCCTCGGGCGACTCGGCGATCCGCACGCGCACGCGCCGGCGGGCGGGCTCCAGCTCGGCGACGGCGTCGAACGCGTTCTCCAGCAGGTTCGCCAGGATCGTCACCGCGTCGGTCTCGGTCAGCCGCGCGGGCAGCCGCGTGACGCGGCTCTCCTGCAGCTCGAGCGCGATCCCGCGACGCTGCGCGGTCGCCATCTCGGCCAGCAGCAGGCCGGCCACGACCTGCTGCTCGACGGCGGCCGAGACGCTGCCGTAGGCGCTGTGATGCTCGGTCTCGAGCGTCTCGACGAAGCGCAGCGCGTCCTCCGGCGCGCCCAGCGCGAGCAGGCCGCGGATCGCGTGCAGGCGGTTGGCGTGCTCGTGCGTCTGCTCGCGCAGCGCGCGCACGAGCCGCGACAGCGCGCCGACCTCGCGCGCCTGGCGCTCGATCACCTGCGCGGCGTGGATCGCGCTCGCGGCGTGCTCGGAGAAGAAGCCGAGCAGGGCCAGCTCGCGCGCCGGCCACGGGCCCGGGTGCGGGCGGTAGACGTTGAGCGCGCCGACGATCTCGCCGTCGGCGGTCAGCGGGACCGAGACCATCGCGCGGTAGCCCTCGCTGTCGGCGACCTCGCGCCACGGCGCGAACCCGGCGTCCTCGTCGGTGTCGGGGATCGCGACGGCGCGGCCGCGCTGGATCGCGAGGCCCGAGGGGCCGTGGCCCGGCGCCAGCGCGGGCGCGCGGTCCAGCAGCGCGGCGTAGCGGGGACTCAGCCCGAACGCGCCGGCGAGCCGGAGGCTGCCGGCGTCGAGCAGCAGGATGCTGGCCGAGCGGGCGCCGACGACGGCGGCGGCCTCGGCGGCGACGCCGTCGAGCAGCTCCGGCAGCGGGCCGCCGCGCGCGACGAGCCGGCTCACCGCCAGCATGCCGGCGAGCTCAGGCGCTGCCTGGGGCTCGTCGATGGGGCGAAGGGGATGCACCCCTATCGACATTCACCCGCCGGCGGGGATGACGCGGTAGGCGTCGAACACGCTGTCGATCGCGCGCAGGCGCGAGATCGCGGACTTCAGCGCCTGCGTGTCCCCCACCTCGATCACGAAGCGGTTGCGCGTCATCGGGTGCTGGACGAGGCAGCGCGCCTCGACGATGTTGATGCCGGCCTCGGCGAACGTCCTCGAGAGGTCCTCGAGCAGGCGGTGGCGATCCCAGGCGTCGACCTGGATCTCGACCTTGAAGCCGGTCTCGTTCTCGCCGTCCCAGCTGACGGGGACGAAGCGCTCCGGGTCCTTGCGCAGCGCGGCGACGTTCGGGCAGTCGTCGCGGTGGATCGTGATCCCGCGCCCGAGCGAGACGTAGCCGACGATCGGGTCGCCCGAGACCGGGCGGCAGCACTTGGCCAGGCGCAGCGGGACGTCGGCGACGCCCTCGACCTGGATCCCGAACTTGCCCGACGTGCCGTCCGGCCGCCGCAGCGCGGGCGCCTTGCGGCGGTCGAGCAGCAGGTCCTCGCCCGGCGTCGGCTCCTCGACGCCCGCCTCGCCCTGCTTGAGGCGCTGCATGACCTTGTTGACGACGACCTTCGGCGAGACCTTGGCGGCGCCGAGCGCGATGTAGAAGTCGTCGGCCTTCTTGAAGCCGAGCTCGCGGATCACGTCAGCCAGCAGCGGCGAGCCGGTCAGCTTCTGGGCCGGCAGGCCCGCCTTGTGCAGGTGCTCCTGCAGCAGCTCGCGGCCGGTGTGCTCGGAGTCCTCGCGGCTCTCGGCCTTGAACCAGGCCTTGATCTTGTTGCGGGCGCGCGTCGTCTTGACCAGCGACAGCCAGTCGCGCGACGGGCCGCGCTCGCGCTTGGACGTGAGGATCTCGACGATGTCGCCCGACTGCAGCTCGTAGTGCAGCGGCACGATCTTGCCGTTGACGCGCGAGCCGACGCAGCGGTGGCCGACGTCGGTGTGGATCTCGTAGGCGAAGTCCAGCGGCGTGGCGCCGGCCGCGAGCGACTTGACCTCGCCCTTCGGCGTGAAGACGAAGACCTCGTCCTCGATCAGCTCGCCGCGCAGCTGGTCGGTGAACTCGGTCGGGTCGTCAGGGTCGCCCTGCCAGTCGAGCAGCGACTTCAGCCACTTGAGCTTGGCGTCGGTCGGGTCCATCCGGCCCTCGCCGGTGCCCTCCTTGTAGCGCCAGTGCGCGGCGACGCCGTACTCGGCCGTCTCGTGCATGTCGCCGGTGCGGATCTGGATCTCCAGCGGGCGGCCTTCGGGCCCGATCACCGTCGTGTGGAGCGCCTGGTACATGTTGAACTTCGGCATCGCCACCATGTCCTTGAAGCGGCCGGGAAGCGGCTTCCAGAGCGAGTGGATGACGCCGACGGCGCCGTAGCAGTCCTTGACGGAGTCGACGATGACGCGCATGGCCGTGAGGTCGTAGATCTCGTTGAACTCGCGGCCCTTCTTGGTCATCTTCGAGTAGATCGAGTAGAAGTGCTTCGCGCGGCCTGAGATCTCGGCGCGGATGCCCAGCGCGTCGAGCTCCTTGGTCAGGTAGCCGCCGGCCTTGGAGACGTAGCGCTCGCGCTCCTCGCGCTGCTGGTTGACCAGGCCCTTGATCTCCTGGTACTTGCGCGGGTGCAGCGTGGCGAACGCGAGGTCCTCGAGCTCCCACTTGATCGCGTGGATGCCGAGACGGTGCGCCAGCGGCGCGTAGATCTCGAGCGTCTCCTTGGCCTTCTCGATCTGCTTCTGCTTCGGCATCGCGCCGAGCGTGCGCATGTTGTGCAGGCGGTCGGCCAGCTTGATCAGGATGACCCGGATGTCCGTGGCCATCGCGACCATCATCTTGCGGTAGTTCTCGGCCTGCGCCTCGTCGCGCGACTGGAACGTGATGCCGGTGAGCTTGGTGACGCCGTCGACGAGCCCGGCGACCTCGTCGCCGAACTCGGTGCGGACCTCGTCGAGGCTGGCCGTCGTGTCCTCGACGGTGTCGTGCAGCAGCGCGGCGCACAGCGTCGCGGTGTCCAGGCGCATCCCGGCGCAGATCTTCGCGACGCCGACGGGATGGACGATGAAGTCCTCGCCGGACACGCGCCGCTGGTCGGCGTGGTGCTCGCAGGCGAACGTGAAGGCGTTCAGGACGGCGCGGCGGTCGATCGACTCGACGACCTCGTCGGCGTGCTCGGAGACGATCGCGAACAGGTCGGCGAGCAGCTCGTGCTCGAGCGTCGTCAGGTCGTCGGGGATCTGCAGCGTGCCGTCGTCGCCGTGCTCGGCGCGATCGACCGGACGGTGCGCGGCGACCGCGACAGGTGCGTCGTCGGCCTCGGGCGAGCCGCCCGCCATGACCGGCGCGGCGCCGTCGGCGCCGCCCGTCGCGCGGCGCAGGGCCGCGGCGCGGATCTCCTCCGCGCTCACGGCGTCGCCGCCGTTCAGGCCGCTGCCTCCGTCATGTCGCTGCTGCTCAGGTATTGCCGTCCGTCCTCGAGCCGTCTCTGGTAGGCCCTGTAGGCGGCCGATCGCTCGAGCGCGGTGCGCTGCGGGCTCTCCACTGCCGTCAGGGCGGGACCTTCGCTACTGAAGTCCACCAGGCCGAGCTCCAGGAGGACCCGCACGAGGCGCCCCGCGAGCGCGGCGGACCTCGGCTGCGGCCCCTCGCCCCGGAGCACTGTCTCGCAAGCCTCCCCCTTGGCCGTCCCCAAACCGCGCAGCGCGCGGTAGGTCGCGGTCAACGGGTCGCGCAGGGCGAAGTCCCATTCATGTATGTGCAGAGAGAATTCTAGTTCAGGCTTGCCCCAGGCCAGGTGGGTCCAACCCTCACCGGACGGATGGTCCAGCGGCGGCCGGCTCGGCGGGTCCACGGCGACGACGTGCGTGAACGGCGCCGCCAGCCGCGGATCGTCCTCCAGCGCGGCCCACGAGGTGACCGCGAAGCCGCCCACGCGGGGCTGTAGCGCGCGAGCGCGATGCGGCGCGTGCGCGGTCACGGCGAGGACCGATTCACCGGACGCGACGAGGTCGCCGAGCAGGCCCGCGATGCCGGTGCCGCGCAGGTCGCGGACCTCGCGCGAGCCCTCGGCCGGGAACATGCCGGCCACGGCGGGGCCGCCGGTGAACGCGGCGACCGGGATCGCCCGGGCCGCGGCGGAGACGCTGTCGGCGGACGCGGCGACGCCATCGGCCGCCTCGCCGTGGGCAGGCGCGGCGATGCCGTCCGCGGCGTCGCCGTGGGCGGGCGCCGCCCACTCTCCGCCCGCGAACGCCGGCGGGGCTCCCGCGGGCATGGCGGGCTCGCGGGTTCCTCCGCCCGCGAACTCGGCGAGGTCGCCGCGGCCTCCGACGAGGCTCCAGTAGAGGAAGTCGCGGTTCAGCTCGCGCCGGACGCCGGCGAGGAACTCGGGCTCGCCGATCACCTCGATCGCCTTCGGCGCCGACGGCTGCGCGTGGCGCAGCACGAGCCTCGGCGAGACCGTGCCGTTCCAGCGGTCGATCTCCAGCCGGACGGCGGCGTCGGCGGGCGTGCCCGGCTCGACCGGCAGCTTCTCGCCGTCGCCGAACGCGACGCAGCGCGACCGCGCGCCGCCGGACGACAGCGTGAACGCGCAGTGGCGCCCCTCGCCGAGCGCCTTCGGGTCGGCCAGCGTGGCCGCCGGGACGAGCAGCGAGACGCGCGGATTGCCCATGCCGAACGGGGCCAGCTGCTCGAGCTCCTCGGCGAGCGCGAGCGACAGCGCGTCGCCCTGCGCCACGGCGTCGATCCGCACCTCGGGCATCAGGTCCTCCGGCCGCAGCACGGACGCGGCGTGCTCCACGAACGCCGCACGGAACGCGTCCACCTCCGAGCGCCGGATCGTGACGCCCGCCGCGGCCCGGTGGCCGCCGTAGCGCAGCAGGTGCTCCGAGCTCGCGTGCAGGCCGCCCAGCAGGTCGAACGCCGGGATCGAGCGGCCCGAGCCCGTGCCCTCGTCGCCTTCGAGCGCGATCAGCACCGCCGGGCGGTGATGGCGCTCGGCGATCCGCGCCGCGACGATCCCGATCACGCCCGGGTGCCAGCCCTCGCTCGCGAGCACGAACGCGGCGGCGCCCGGCGACTCCGACGCCATCGCCTCGGCCTCGAAGCGGATCGACGTCTCCACGTCGCGCCGCTCGGAGTTCACCGCGTCCAGCTCGTTCGCGACCGCGCGGGCGCGCTCGCGATCGTCGGTCAGCAGCAGCTCCAGCCCCGCGTCGGCGCGGTAGAGCCGCCCGGCCGCGTTCAGCCGCGGGCCGAGGCGGAACCCGATCGCGCTCTCGTCGACGAGCGAGGGATCCACGCGCGCGACGTCCATCAGCGCGCGCAGCCCCGCCTTGCGCGTGCCCGCCAGCGCGCGCAGGCCGGCCCGCACGAGCCGCCGGTTCTCCCCCCGCAGCGCCACGACGTCGGCGACCGTGGCGAGCGCGACCAGGTCCAGGTCCTCATCCGCCCGCGCGGGGTCCTCGCCCGCGGCGGCCAGCAGCGCCTGGGCGAGCTTGTACGCGACGCCGGCGGCGCACAGCTCCGGGCAGGGGTAGCCGGCGAGCCCGGGATGCACGATCGGCGCGTCCGGCAGCAGCCCGTCGGCGCGCGGGCTGTGATGGTCGGTCACGATCACGTCCAGGCCCGCCGCACGGGCGGCGGCGACCTCCTCCACCGCGGTGATCGCGCAGTCGACCGTGACGAGCAGGTTCGTGCCGCGCGCGGCCAGCCGCTCGACGGTGGCGAGCGCCAGCCCGTAGCCGTCGTCGATCCGGCTCGGCAGGTACCAGTCGGCGTCCGCGCCGAGCGTGCGCAGCGCGCGCACGAGCACGGCCGTGGCGCAGATCCCGTCCACGTCGTAGTCGCCGTGCACGGTGATGCGCGAGCCGCGGCCGATGTGGCCGAGGATCCGCGCGGCGGCGTCCTCGAGCCCCGGGAACTCGCCCAGCGCGTGCGAATCCCCGGCGGCGAGGAACGCGCGCGCGTCGGCCGGCTCGCCGAGCCCGCGCCGGACGAGCACCTGGGCGAGCACGTGCGAGCAGCCCAGCGCCTGCTCCAGCCGCGCCGCGGCGGCGAACTCGTACGGCGTCACGTTGAGACGGGCATCCACGTCCGCGCAGGCTAGGTGTGGCGCAGGACGGAATGCGGCAAGATGGTCCGCATGCGGCTCGACGCGGCGGCCATCGACGCGATCCGCGACCTGTACGACGACCTGCAGATCGACGGGCGGGTGCTCGACCTCGGGGGCGACGGGCTCGAGCACTTCACCGTCCCGCCCGACGAGCTGACCGTGCACGAGCCCGGCGAGCTGCCGTTCGAGGACGGCGCGTTCGACGACGTCGTGTGGCTCGGCGCGCCCGACGACGCCGGCGCGTTCGCCGAGGTCGCCCGCGTGCTCAAGCCCGGAGGGCGATTCGTCGCCACGTTCTCCAACCGGCTCGCGCCGGACACCGCGGCGCGGGTCCGGCGGCTGCGCCGGCGGTTCGAGCGCACGCCCGGCTTCGGCCCGGCCGAGAGCGACCTGCGCTCGTCATTGACGGGCGAAGGCGATCAGCTCTGGGCCGTGTGGGCTAGGCGAACTGGCCCTGCTGCCTGAGCTGGCGCACGCCCAGGAACCACATCGCGTAGAGCCCGAGCAGGGCGCCCGGGATCGCTTCGACGCCGGTCAGGAGGTCCGTGTCGTGGCGGCCCGGGATCGTCCCCAGGTGGATGATCAGCCCGAAGATGACCGAGCCGACCAGCGCGCCGCAGAACGCGCCCACGATCCCGCCATAGAAGTTGTCCGGCAGGAACACGGTGAAGTGCCAGAGGGCGAGGCCGACCATGACCCAGACGAGCAGAGCCATCAGCGCGGCCTCCCGTGACGACGATTGCGGGGCTTGCGCTCCTTCGGCTCCGGCGTGCCGCCTTCCTCACCGGGCGGCTTGGCGCCGGCCGGCGGGGCGATGCCGTTCTCGCGCGCCCGTGCGCGGCGCCCGCCCGTGGGACGGGCGGCGCCGGTGGCGGCCGGCTCCCGCCGGCGCTTCTCGGCCTCGTCGACCCCGAGGTCGCGCACCATCTCCGCGAACTCGGACGCCGAGACCTCCTGGCCCACCGGCGAGCTCACGTTCGGGCGGCGGCCCTTGCGCGTGTCCTTCGGCGTGACGTCGATCGGGCCGCCCTGCGCCGTGGTGGCGTAGGCCGGGACGTAGCCGAGCGTCTCCTCGATGCGCGCGTGGCGGGCGCGGAAGCCCGGCTCGCGCTCCTTCCAGTGCGTCAGCACCGGGGTCGCGATGAAGATCGACGAGTACGTGCCGGACGCGACGCCGATCAGCAGCGCGAAGGCGAAGTCCTTCAGCGTGTCGCCGCCGAAGAACATCAGCGACGCGATCGGCAGCAGCGTGCAGAAGCTGGTGGCCAGCGACCGGGTGATGACCTCGGACATCGAGCGGTTGACGATCTGCGAGAACGCCGCGCTCGGCATCCGCGGGATGTTCTCTCTCACGCGGTCGAACACGATGATCGTGTCGTACAGGGAGTAGCCCAGGATCGTCAGCAGCGCCGCGACCGTCGACACCGTCACCTCCCGGCCGAGCAACGCGTAGACGCCGGACACGATCAGCACGTCGTGCATCAGCGCGATCAGCACCGGGACGGCGAACTTCCACTCGAATCTGAGCGCGATGTAGATCGAGATGATGATCAGCGAGGCGACGATGGCGATCAGCGCCGAGCGCGCGACCGTCTTGCCGAAGCTCGGCCCGATCGACTCCTCCTCGGGCTGGCCCTGGATCCCGTACGCGTTCTTGAGCAGCGTCTCGGCCTTGTCGATGCCGCCCGGGCCGAGCTGCTTGGTCGAGATCTGGACGACGTTGTTGCCGAGGTCCTTGTTCTGCAGCGTCTGGATCTTCGCGTCGGCGAGGCCGAGCGGCGTGATCGTGTTGCGGACCGACTCGACGGTCGCGGGCTTCGTCAGCGCCGCGGTGATCCGCGTGCCGCCGTCGAAGTCGATGCCGAAGTTGATCCCCTTGCCGGAGATCGCGAGCGCGCCGATCAGCAGGATGCAGCCGGAGAAGGAGAAGAACCACTTCGCCTTGCCCATGTAGTCCCAGCGGAACGTCGCGCGCTTCTCGCCCGCGCCGAGCATCGCCTTGGAGCGGATCAGGCGCGTGCCGCGCAGCGAGTACAGGATCGCCTGCGTCGCGAACACCGCGGTGAAGAGCGAGACGATGACGCCGAGGCCGAGCGTGAAGGCGAAGCCCTGGACGCCCGCGGTGGCGATGATGAAGAGGATGAACGCGACGAGGAACGTGACGATGTTCGCGTCCGCGATCGCCGTCAGGCCCTTGCGGTAGCCCGTGACAATGGCCGTGGAGATGCCTCTGCCGGCTCTCACCTCCTCTTTCACGCGCTCGAACACGACGATGTTCGCGTCCGCCGCGACGCCGAGCGTGAGGATCAGGCCCGCGATGCCCGGCAGCGTCAGCGTGATCGGGATCAGCTTGACCAGCGCGTAGAAGTACAGCGCGTAGATGCCGAGGGCGATCGTCGCGACCACGCCGAGGACGCGGTAGAAGATGATCAGGAACAGCGCGACGACGATGAAGCCGGCGATGCCCGCCTTCAGGCCCTGGTCGAGCGCCTGCTTGCCGAGCGTGGCGGATACCTGCGAGCGCGAGACGAGCGTGAGCTTCAGCGGCAGGGCGCCGATCTTCAGCGTCTTCGCCAGGTCCTGGGCGCTCTGGATCGTGAAGCTGCCCGAGATCTGCGCGCCGGTCGAGCCGTCGATGCCGTCGGAGTTCTCGCGCCAGTTGATGTAGGGCGAGGAGACGAGCTCGTTGTCGAGCGCGATCGCGAAGTGCTGCGACGTCTGCAGCGGGTCGCCGCCGAACGCGTTGTCGGCGCCGCGCTGGGCGATCGTGCGCGTGATGGCGTGGAACGCCTTGCGGCCCTTGCCGGTGAAGTTGAACGTCACGATCGGCGTGTTGCCGACGGACTGGTCGAAGCTCTGCTCCGGGTTCTTGATGTCCGCGCCGGAGAGGCCCGGGCGGTCGCGCAGGATCCACCAGGTGTCCGGCGCCTTGGCGTTCGCGCTCGCCTTGGCGTCGCGCAGGACGAGGACGCCGGCCGGCACCTCGAGGACCTCCGCGTTCGCCTTCTGCAGGTCGGTCAGCGAGTTCAGCGCGCCGTCGCGCGTGTCAGAGGGCTGGCCGCCCGAGAGCGCGGCGTGCGTCTTCTTGTCGAACGCGTAGAAGCGCGGCTTGGCGGCGGCCTGCGAGGCCGTGCCGTCGAACTTCGGGTTCGACGGGTCGGTCGGCCCGTTTGGCCCGACGCCGACCTCGGTGCACTTCGCCGCCGCGGTGACCGCCTTGTACAGCCCGACCGTCGGCTGCAGCGTGTTGGCGTTCGTGTCCGGGTTCGTCTTGCACTTCGCGTCGAGGAGGTTGCCCTCCCAGTCGTAGAAGAACAGCTGCGCCGTCGAGCCGACCTGCTGGGCGGCGCGCTCGGCGTCCTTGACGCCCGGCAGCCCGACCTCGATCTGGTCCGAGCCGGCCTGGTTGATCTCGGCCTCGGACACGCCGTACGCGTTGACGCGCTGCTGCATCAGGTCGATCGAGCGCTGCATCGAGTCGGCGTCGACCGTCTTCTGCGCCGCGGTCGGCTCCGCGTGGTAGACGAGCTGCACGCCGCCCTGGAGGTCGAGCCCCAGCCGGGTGGGCTTGGTCACCACGGCCGCGATCGAGCCCCCGACGAGGGCGACGACGAGCAGCAGGACGAAGAGTGAGCGACGGCGTTCGGACATGCGTGACCTGTAAGGGAAGGGTACTTTGGCGTGGCGGCCCAGATGGACCGCTGGGCATTGGGCTAGTTTCGCGCGCCTACTTCGACGGTGTCAGCACGAGGAGCAGACCACCGTCGTCATCGTAGGCCGGGAAGAGGTCGGCCACGGCCTTCGCCGGGAGGTCTCCCTCGGCGTGAACCGTAACGCGCTTTCCAAGACGGCGCACTCCCCATTCGAGTGCCATGCCCACATGATCCTCGCCGCCGTCGAAGTTCAGACCGAGCACGTCGCGCACCGGACGGCCGATCACCTTCTCGTCGGAGAGGCCCGTCAGCTCGCGCGAACCGCGCCCGCAGCCGATGATCCGGCCCTGGCGGTCGCACACGAAGAAGGCCGCGTTCGGCGCGGGGTAGTAGTCGTCCAGCAACTCGAAGAGGAACCCGAAGCCGCATTTCGAGCAGCCCTTGGGCGTGTTTGAGAAGCCCGCGGTGCGGTCGGTCTGCGTGGAGCGGTTCCCACAGTTCGGGCAGATGAACAGGTGCGCCATTTCGTCTCGTGAGGGTAGCCAGAGGGATAAACGCCCAATATGGCGACGCCCGCCTAGCGGCTCGCGTCGCTGGGAGTTCTCGCCTGGCGGCTCGAACATCCCGCCAGTAGGCGAGATTGTCCGCGTCAGAACAGGCTTACGGCGTCCTTCGGCGGCTCGAGGCCGAGATGGCGGAACGCGTGCGGCGTCGCGCAGCGTCCGCGCGGGGTGCGCTGGAGGAAGCCCCGCTGGAGCAGATAGGGCTCGTAGACGTCCTCGATCGTGTCCTGCTCCTCGTGCACCGCCACCGCGAGCGTGGACAGCCCGACCGGGCCGCCGCCGAAGCGCTCGCAGATCAGGCTCAGGATCTCGCGGTCGGTGCGGTCCAGCCCCTCGTGGTCGACGCCCATCAGGTCCAGCGCCGCGTCGGCGGTCGCGGAGTCGATCCGCCCGTCGGAGTGCACCTCGGCGAAGTCGCGCACGCGCTTGAGCAGGCGGTTGGCGACGCGCGGCGTGCCGCGGGCGCGGACGGCGATCGCGCGCGCGCCGTCGAGCGCGACCGGGACGTTGAGCACGCCGGCGCTGCGGACGACGATCGCCGCGAGCTCGTCCGGCGCGTAGTGGTCGAGCCGGTGCTGGATGCCGAAGCGGTCGCGCAGCGGCGTCGTGAGCAGGCCGGCGCGCGTGGTGGCGCCGATCAGCGTGAAGCTCGGAACGTCGAGCGTGACGACCTTCGCCCCGGCCCCGACGCCGAGCGTGATCGGCAGCTGGCCGTCCTCCATCGCGGGATAGAACGTCTCCTCCACCGCCCGCGGCAGCCGGTGGATCTCGTCGACGAAGAAGACCGAGCGGGGCTCGAGGTCGTGCAGGAAGGCCGCGATCTCGGCCTTGCGCTCCAGCGCCGGGCCGGCCGTCGGCACGAACGGGACGTCGAGCTCGGAGGCGATGATCCGCGCCAGCGACGTCTTGCCGAGCCCGGGCGGGCCGGCGAGCAGCACGTGGTCGAGCGCCTCGCCGCGGTCGGCGGCGGCGCGGATCGCGATCCGCAGCTGCGTCTTCAGCGCCTCCTGGCCGACGAACTCGTCGAGCCGCCGCGGGCGCAGCCGCAGCTCGCCCTCGTCGTCCTCGCGCTTGAGCGGCGTCTGGATCCGGTCCGGGTCGGCGCCCGGGGTGCGGATCACCGGCGCGACTCCTTGAGCGCGTAGGCGATCAGGTCCTCAGGCGTCTCGCCCGGCGCGCCGTCGAGCAGCTGGTCGACCTCGGCGGGGCTGAAGCCGAGCCCGATCAGGCCGTCGCGGGCCAGGTGGCGCGGGTCGTCCCCGCGCGCGATCGTGATCGGGGCATCGCCGGGCGCGGCGCCGACCTTCTCGCGCAGCTCGACGACGATCCGCTCCGCGGTGCGCTTGCCGATCCCGGGCACGGCCTGCAGGCGGGCGACGTCGCCGGCCGCGACGGCGGCCAGCAGCTCGCGCGGCGGGCCGCCGGAGAGCACGGCGAGCGCCATCTTCGGCCCGACGCCCTGGACGCCGAGCAGCAGCAGGAACAGGTCGCGCTCGGCCTCGGCGTGGAAGCCGTACAGCTGCAGGGCGTCGTCGCGCACGATCAGGTGGCTGTGCAGCGTGGCCTGCTCGCCGACCCGCGGGACGTGGCGCAGCGTCTCGGCCGAGACCGCGAGCCGGTAGCCGACGCCGCCGGCAGCGATCACCACGTGGTCGCCGCGGCGGACCGCGACCTCGCCCATGACGAGCGCGATCATCGAGCCACCGCCTCCAGCGCGGCCGTCAGCGGCGCGCCGTTGGCGTGGCAGATCGCGACCGCCAGCGCGTCGGCGGCATGGTCGGGCGCCGGCAGCTCGGGCAGCGAGAGCAGCGTCTGGACCATCCGCTGGACCTGGCCCTTGTCGGCGCGGCCGGAGCCGCAGACGGCGGCCTTGACCTGCTGCGGCGTGTAGGACGAGCAGCGGATCTCGCGCTGGCCGGCGGCGAGGATGACGACGCCGCGGGCCTGCCCGACGGCGAACGCCGAGCGCGCGTTGGCGCCGAAGTAGAGGTCCTCGACCGCGACCGCCTCGGGGCCGTACTCGTCCAGCAGCTCGCCGACGCGCGCGTGGATCATGGTCAGCCGCACGCCCGCGTCGAGCCCCGCGCGCGTCTCGATCACGCCGCCGTCGAGCGCCACGAGCCGCCCGCGGTCGCGCGCGACCACTCCGTAGCCGGTGTTGGCGACGCCGGGGTCGATGCCGAGAACGATCACGTGCACGCGGGAGATTCTGCGCGCGACCTCGGACGCCTTTGCGATTCTCGCCCTGCGGGCTCGAATCGCAGGGAGAAATCGCCCAGGGGGCGATTCTCCCGCCGCGCGACAACTCAATGCGGCAGCGAGCTCCCCGCGAAGCCGAAGAACCAGACCGCGAAGATCAGCAGCGCGAGCCCGACGGACGCGACCATCACGCGATCGAGCACGCCGCCGGTGCGGGTGGAGCCGCGCTCGGCGCGCATCGAGCGCATCCACGCGGCCGGCCGGCGCGTGTCGTCGACCCGCCCGGTCAGGCGCGAATGCGCGCGGTCGAGCACGCCGAGGCACTTGCCGACGATCGCCATCCCGACCGGCAGGCCGACGAGCACGAGCACGTACGGGCCGGCGCTCGGGTTCGAGGAGCCCGACAGCTGGGAGGCGAGGTAGATCAGCCCG
This sequence comes from uncultured Solirubrobacteraceae bacterium, assembly GCA_963736505.1. Lineage (GTDB taxonomy): Bacteria > Actinomycetota > Thermoleophilia > Solirubrobacterales > Solirubrobacteraceae > Solirubrobacter. The sequence continues at coordinate 1,696,322 of CAVTOZ010000003.1, read as the reverse complement.
AGCGGCACGCCGAGCCACATGACGACGGACCCGAGCGCCATCAGCAGCACGAGGACGATCGAGGCCGGCGACCAGCGGGAACGCAGCATCGGGGCATCCATGTTCCCGGATTCCGCTGCGACAATCGCCGGTATGTATCGCGAGCTCCCGCCCCCCGCCGACCTCGCGCCGCTGCTCGCGTGCGTCTGGACCAGCGTGGCGAAGGGCGGCCGGATCCTTCCCGACGGGTGCGCGGACGTGGTCTGGGACGGCTCGGACCTCGTGATCGCGGGGCCGGCGACGATCGCGCTCGACTCGCCGCCGCGCGGGACGCCGGTGTTCGGGGTGCGGTTCCGGCTCGGCGCCGCGGGCACCGGGCTCGGGCTGCCGGCCGAGGAGCTCGCCGACCTGCGCGTCCCGGTCGCCGACGTGTGGCGCGACGGCGACGCGATGCGCGAGGCGGCGGCGCTGCGCGGCCTTCCGGGGCTGATCGGCGCGATGCGCGCCCGCTCGCCCGTGGCCGCGGACCCGCTGACGCGCGCGGCGGCGCTCGGCCTCGCGGTCCCGGGCGCCCGCGTCGCCGACCTCGGCGCCCGGCTGGGCATCAGCGAGCGCCAGCTCCGCCGCCGCTTCGCCGACGCCGTCGGCTTCGGACCCAAGACGCTGGCCCGGATCCTGCGCTTCCAGCGCTTCCTGGCGCTGGCGCCCGGCCGCGACGACCTCGCCGGGCTCGCCTACGAGGCCGGCTACGCCGACCAGGCCCACCTCACGCGCGAGTGCCGGCGGCTCGCCGGCCGCACGCCCGCGGAGCTCGTCACGCTGGGCGTTCAGCCGGCCGGGGAGCGCCTGCCCTGGCGAGGGTGAGCGCGGCCGCGGCCGCCAGCGCGATCAGCGTCACGCCCGAGAGCATGAAGCCGGTCCGCACGCCGACGTGCGCGATCAGGAACGCCGCGATCACCGGCGCGAGCGCGACGGCGCCGGCGATCCCGCCCTCCCACAGGCCGAACACCTTCGCCAGGTGCCGGTCCGGGATCCGCTGCTGGACGAGCGCGACGAGCGGGATGTCGGTCAGCGCCGACGCGAACCCCGTCATCGCCAGCAGCGCGCCCGCCGCCAGCGGCGTCGTCGTCAGCCCGAGCGGGAAGCGGAACGCGCCGAGCAGCGCCCACGCGAGCACGGCCGTCAGCGCGAGGTTGCGCAGCGGCAGTCGCGCGACCGCGAACGCGCCGCCGACCTCCGCGATCCCGGCGACGCCGAGCAGCAGCCCGTACTCGCCGCCGTGCCCGCTGAGCTTCTCCCCCACCAGCGCGACGACGCCGACGGTCAGGAACCCGCTCGCCGCGACCAGGGCGAGGATGAACGTGCCGATCACGACCATCACGTCGGGCGCCTCGCGCAGGGCGGCCAGGCCGGCGGCGAGGTCAGCGCGCAGTCCGATCGGCTCCGACGCGACGTGCGGGATGTGCATCCGCGCCAGCGCCGCCGCCGAGACGGCGAACGTGCCCGCGTCGATCGCGAACACGACCGGCATCGACGCGAACGCGAGCAGCGGCGCGAGCATCAGCGGCCCGACGAAGTAGGCCGAGCGGAACGCGACCTGGAGCAGCCCGTTGGCCTCGACGAGCTTCTCCGCCGGCACGATCCGCGGGACCAGCGCGTTGCGCGCGGGCGCGAACGGCGCGCCGATCAGCGACAGCACCGCGGCGCCGATCGTCAGCACCGTGAGGTTCAGCGCGCCGGCCAGCAGCAGCGGCGGGGCGAGCGCGACGAGCGCGGCCCGCCCGAGGTCGGTCGCGATCATCAGCCTGCGGCGGTCGTAGCGGTCGGCGTAGGAGGCGCCGATGACCGTGAACAGGAACGTCGGCAGGTTCGCCGCGACGATCACGAACGCGACCGAGCCCGGGTCGTGCGAGAGCGTCCACGCCAGCCACGAGACGGCGGCCGTGTAGAGCCCGTCGCCCAGCCGCGAGATGCCCTGGCCGGCGAACAGCAGCTGGAAGTCGCGATTGCGCAGCATCCGCGGGCCAGGATGGTCCCGCCGCGCCGCGCGATCAACTTATTGCGTCGATGGCGAATCAGTCGCGCGCAGGAAGCCGTCGAGGCTGGGCGCGAGCGCGTCGAGCTGATCCTCGACGAGCCGGTAGAGCACGTAGTAGCCCTCGCGCCGGCGCTCGAGCAGCCCGGCGTCGGCGAGCGCGCGCAGGTGCTTGGACAGCGCCGCCTCGGTGATCCCGATCAGCGGCGCGAGCTCCTGCGTCGAGCGCGGCCGCTCGGCGATCAGCCGCAGCGCCCGCAGGCGCGTGTCGTCGGCGAGCGCGCGCAGCACGCCGACCAGCTGCGCGGGCGGGATCCGGGGCTGTGCCTCGCGCATGATCGAGCGCGCCGGGAAGACGAGCCCGAACGGCCACGGCGCGTCGCAGCTGACGCGCACGTGCGGCCACACGTAGGCGCTCGGCGCGAGCACGAGCGTCTCCCCCGGCCCGACCGTGACCTCGTGGTCGTGGTCGCGCTCGAGCCAGAAGCGCCCCTCGGCGGGGTCGCTGCGGACCTCCGGGAACAGGCCGCGCAGCAGCCCGTAGATCCCGTTGGCCGCGATCTGGCGGCCGGCCTCGGCGACGCTGGCGGCGAGATCGGGCTCGATCCGCTCCCACTCGGCCGCGAACGCCTGCTCCCAGTAGTCGGAGAGGAGCGCCAGGAAGCGCGCGTGCAGCGCCGCCGGGTCGTCGAGGATCGCGGCCGGGACGCGCAGCGGGTCGAGCGGCCCGTCGCCCACGAACGGGATCGCGTACTCGCGCTGCAGCAGCGCCGGGTCGACCTCGCGCAGGCGCTCGAGCTCGGCGCCGAAGCCGAGCAGCTCGCCGGACGGCGACGGGAAGAAGAACTCCGGGAAGTACGCCCGGTAGGCGAACGCGAGCGCGTCGATCTCGCGCTTGAGCGCCGGCGACAGCCGGTGCATCGCCCGCACCCAGCCGTGCTGGAGCGGGTGGTGCTTGGGCTCGACGAGCACGTGCAGGCTCAGCACCGCCTCGAGCGTCGGCGAATACGAGAACGCGACCCGCTCGGCGGCCGACGCGGGCAGGCGGAACGCGATCGTCACGTCCGATTCATTCAATCGCGCCGGGCGCCCGCGACGTACGGTGACGGCGATGAACGAGACGATCTCCCGCGCCGCCGGCGCGATCTGGACCAGCGCCCGGGTGCTCGAGCAGCGTCGCTTCGAGCACCGCTACCTCGGCGGCGACGCCGCCTCAGTGCTCGCCGCCCTCGCCGTCTACCGGACCGCGGACGGCGGCTATGGCTATGCCCTCGAGCCCGACGGCCGCGGCCCCGTGAGCCAGCCGCCGCACGTGTGGACGGCGCTCGAGGTGCTCGAGGAGCTCGACGCCGTCGATCCCGCGATCTGCGACCACCTCGAGACGGTCACCGCGCCCGACGGCGGGCTGCCGCTCGCGCTGCCGTCGCTGGAGCCGTACCCGCGCGCGCCGTGGTGGGGGATCGAGCCAGGCGGCTCGCTGATCTCCACCGCGCAGGTGCTGTCGCGCCTGAAGGACGTGTCGCATCCGTGGGTCGAGCGCGCGACCGCGTTCTGCTGGGAGCGCGTGAACGGGCTCGGCAAGACGCACCCGTACGAGGCCGAGGCGGCGATCGTGTTCCTCGACGCCGTCGGCGGCGAGGCGGCGGCGGCGCGCGTCGGCGAGCTCGTGCGCGAGCAGGGCCTGGTCGGCACCGCGCCCGAGGGCTACGCCGCCGACGAGGTCCACCACCCGCACGACTTCGCGCCGCGCCCGGAGAGCTTCGCCCGCGCCTGGTTCACCGACGCCGAGATGGAGGCCTCGCTCGACCGCCTGGCCGCCGACCAGGGCGAGGACGGCGGCTGGCACCCGAACTGGGCGATCTGGACGCCGGCGATCGCCTCCGAGTGGGTGGGCATCCTCACCCTGCGCCAGCTGGGGATCCTGGAGGCCTACGGTCGCGTCTGACCGGTGGACGGGCTCGACAAGTCCGGCGGCGCTGTCGAGCGCACGCGGAGCAGGTGGCTCTAGGTGGCCCGCACCAGGCGCCCCTTGACCATCAACCGGACCGGGCTGTGCACCGTGCCCAGGAAGTTCCAGGTCATGCCGAGCTGACGCTGGTCGGCGAGCGCGGCAGCCTCGAACTCGAGCTCGTCGCCGTCACGCCGCAGCGCGGCGTGCAGCTCCAGGGGCATGCTGCCGCCGGCGGCATGGAGGCGACCGCGGACGTCAAGCCGGTCGCCGTCGAGCGTCGCGCTGTGGGAGACGAACCGGACGGACGGATGCTCCTCCGCGCCGAAGAAGTCGGGCGAGCGCAGGTGCTTGTCGCGCCGCTTGTTGCCGGTGTCGAGGCTCTCGGTCTCGATCGCCAGCTCGATCGCGGGGTCGTCCGAGAGGTCGAGCGTGCCCTCGTACCGCGTGAAGCGGCCCTTGGCGGTCATCATCCCGAACAGCATCTTGACGCGGAACTCGACGCTCGAGCGGGATGGGTCGACCCGCCAATGCGTCGCCTTGATGTCGGCTGCGTGCGTGCTCATGACCAGCTGACAGGGCGGCGTGCCGCCCTGTGACAGCTAGCCGAGGACTCGCTCGAGGATCTCGGCGTCGACGTCGAAGTTCGCGTGCACGGTGTCGGTGTCGTCGAGGTCCTCGAGCGTGTCGATCAGCCGCATCACCTTGACGGCGCCCTCCTCGTCGAGCGGGACCGTCGTCTTCGGGCGCTGCATCACCGACGCGTCCTGGACCTCGATCCCGGCCTCGACCAGCGCGGCGCGCACGGCCGCCAGATCGGACGGCTCGGTCAGGACCTCGAAGACGTCGTCGTCGAGCACGATGTCCTCGGCGCCGGCATCGACGGCGGGCATCAGGTCGTCCTCGCCGTAGCGCTCGCCGTCGACGATCACGACGCCCTTCTTGTCGAACAGGTAGGCGACGGAGCCGGGCTCGCCGAGGTTGCCGCCGGCCTTCGCGAACGCGTGGCGGATCTCGGAGCCGGTGCGGTTGCGGTTGTCGGTCAGCGCCTCGACGAGGATCGCGACGCCGCCAGGCCCGTAGCCCTCGTACATGACGGCCTCGAGCGCGTCCGTGTCGGCGCCTTCGCCGGTGCCCTTGGCGATCGCACGCTCGATGTTGTCCTTCGGCATCGAGGCGTCCTTGGCCTTCTGGACGGCGAGCGCGAGCGAAGCGTTGCCGACGACGTCGCCCCCGCCCTCCTTGGCGGCGACGGTGATCGCCCGCGCGAGCTTCGTGAACAGCTTGCCGCGGCGCGAGTCGACGATCGCCTTCTTGTGCTTGATCCCCGCCCACTTCGAGTGTCCGGCCATGGCTGACCAGTCTATCCGCGACAAAAGGCGCCACGCGGCCGTCGGGAGCGCGTCCCTGGTGCTCGATGCTCCCCGCCACTCGCCGCTCCTTCCTGCTCGGCTCGGGCTCGCTGCTCGCGTCGATGGCCCTGCTCCGCGCGAGCGCTCCCCCCGTCGCGCGCGCCGCCGACTTCTCCTACTGGGACTTCGCCGACCGCGTCCAGGACGCCCTCGACGACCATTGGAGTGCGTCGGCGGGCCACTACATCCCGGCCCGCGGGATGCTCAACGCCAACCTGCTGCTGACGCATGCCGCCGCGGCGCTCGCGGGCCACGACGGCCCGTCCAGGCGCGACGAGCGCGCGCGCTCGATCGCCGAACAGCTGTGCACGAAGGCGTTCACCGAGAGGCCCGGCGGCGGCTCGCAGGGCCACGCCCCGGGCTGGCGCGACTCGCTCGCGGGCGGCGGGATCCAGCACCTCGTCGTGGACACCGAGGTCGCCTGGGCGCTCGCGCTCGCCTGGCGGGCGCGCGACGTGCTCGGGCTCGACGGCGCGATGATCGCCGACCGCATCACGCGCACCACCGGCGGCCGCTTCTGGCGCTGGCCGACGCTGCGGTTGAACCAGATCAACTGGTACACGCGGATGTACGTCGCCGCGGCGACGGTCGGCGGCCGCGCCGACGAGCTCTACGGCGAGCTGCTGCGACAGGTGCGGCGCTTCGTCGACGGCGCCACCACGAAGCCGATGGCCGGCGCGGCCGTCAGCAACCTCGGGCCGGGCTACCGCTTCCGCTACCTCCCCCAGGCGCCCGCGAGCCACAAGTACAACGTCGACTCCGCGGAGTACGCGTGCATCGTGTGCGGCTTCCTGGTCGCCTACCAGCAGGCGCGCATGGCCGGGATGCCGGCGCTCGACCGCGAGCGCGCCGCGGTGGTCCAGGCCTGGGTCGAGCGCGTATTGGCCGGCTACTGGACGCATTCCGGCTACCTGAACTGGGACACCGGCCTGAGCTTCAAGCGCTGGCATCAGGGCAAGAAGCTCGGGCTCGCGCAGGCCGCGCTGCTGGGCATCGCGGTGTGCCCCGAGCTGCGCCCGTCCGAGCTGCACGGCGCGTGGGCGAAGCACATCCTCGACCGGGGGTTCGAGCTCTTCGGCGGCTGGATCGATCGCGACAAGGGACTCCCGCCCGCGAACGCGTTCCACGTGCCGTCGATCGACGCCGACGAGGCCTCGGCGGTGCTCGCGGCGGCCCGGATCCAGGCCAACGCCGCACAGGCGTCGCTGCTGACGCTCGACCGCGCGCCAAGCGAGGAGCCGCCGCCGCTGTACGCCTTCGATCCCGACGTCGGGCGCGTCGCCGTCTCGACCCCGGCCTACAACACGGCGATCTTCGCCGTCTCGCGCGACGCGTTCCCGTACGGCGGGATCGAGCTGGCGCGGTTGTTCGACTCGCGCCAGGACGTCGCCGGCGGCGTCGGCGGGCGGCCGCCCGCGTCGTTCGGCGTCGTGGTGCGCTCGGGCGGGAAGATCGTGCTCGCCTCGCAGCGCGCGCTGGAGACCTCGACGGTGCGGCTGTTCGAGGCGCCGCGCGGCGCGGGCGCCAACCCGCAGGCGTACCCGCGCAAGCCGTACGCGGGCGCCTTCCAGCGGCTCGGCGTGCGCGGCACCGTGTCGGGCGCGGGCGCGACGATCGAGGCCACGCACGACTTCCGCGCGGAGTACGTCGAGAGCTCATGGAAGGTCTCCGGCCTCGACGGGCGCGAGCACGAGGTCCTCTTCCCCAGCTGGGGGAAGGCCGCCACGGTCTGGCTCAACACGGCCGCCGGCGGCCGCCGCCAGGTCCGCGGAACCGTCTCGTTCGCGCCCGGGGACTGGTTCCACGTCGCGAGCGAGTTCACCGGCTACGTCGTGCTCCCGCTGCGCGAGCGCGGCAAGGCGGCGCTCATGCGCGTGGCGTCGCAGTCCTCGGACCCGGTCCCGGGGCCGACGCTGACGGTCCGCCCGGCCAAGGCCTCGTTCGCCGTCCGGCTGGCGCCGGCGCGCGACGCCGCCGAGGCGCGCGCGGTCGCGGGCCGGTTGATCGGCTAACCGCTGGCGGCGGCCGGCGTAGCGGTCGCGACCGGCGTCGGCGTCGGGCGCATGACGCCCTTGTGCGGCGCCGCAGGATGGAGCGGACCCCGGAGCTTGAACGCGCGCCGCAGCGCCGCGAGGCGCGCGTTGAGGTCGTGGGCGGCGCGGAAGTCGGCTACGGCGCGCTTCATCGCCGCCTGCGTGTCGGCGGTCGGGGTGCCGCGTTCGAAGTCCCCGACGATCGTGTGCAGCGCGCGCGCGAGGTTGGCGTTGAGCGCGGCCCGCGCGATCGGGGTCTTGCGCGTCTTCTTGGCGGCCGGCTTCGGCGTCGCCGCGGCGGTCGGCATCGGCGTCGACGCCGGCACCGGGGTCGCCGCGGCGAGCACGACGTTCGCGCGGCGCTTCTTGACGGCCTGATGCCGCGGCCGCTTAGGCTTCGCCGCCGCCGCGACGGGCGGCTCGGCGGCCACCTGCGCGATCTCCGGCGTGACGCCGCCGACGATCCCCGGCACCGTCGCGGCGCCGTCGAGCATCAGCGCGCAGCAGACACCGACCGCGACCTTCTGCGCGCCGCCGCTGGTGATCAGCTGCACGAGCACGCCGACCGGGCTCCAGGCGGCCAGGCGGCGCCGGCGGCGCGCCGGGCGGAGGTCTCTCGCGTGCGCGCGGCAGTCGGCGCACGACCACAGGTGCCGGCGCGCGACCTCGCTCGGGCGCACGCGCGCGTCGACGGCCTGCTGGAGGTCCTCGCGCACCGACGCGCACGCGGTGTCGCGCGCGGCCGCGGTGCGGCGCAGGTTCTCACGCGCGCGGGCGAGCAGCGAGCGCGTCGTGACCACGGTCGTGTCGAGCCGCGTCGCGACCTCCTCGTGCGAGAGCCCGTCCAGCGCGCTGAGCACGAGCACGTCGCGCTGGCGATCGGGCAGGCGGCTCATGTCGACGAGCAGCGCGCGCGCCTCGATCCGCCGCGCGAGCTCGACCGGCGGGTGCGCGCCGGTGCTCGGGAGCAGGTCGAGCTCGACCGCCTCGCCGGCCATCCGGCGCCCGCTGCGCAGCTCGTCGATGCACGCGTTCTGCACCAGCCGCAGCAGCCATGCGCGGGGCGCCAGCGGCGCCACGCCGCCGCGCAGCGCGCCGTGCACGCGCAGGAACACGTCCTGCAGGATGTCGTCGGGATCGTGGCCGGAGCCGCGCAGCAGCCGTCCGGCGTGGCGGCGCAGCCACGGGCGGTGCCGCTCGAAGACGCGCGCCAGCGCCTCCTCGTCGCCGCCGGCGAAGCGGGCGAGGAGCTCGCGGTCGGAATCGTGATGTTCGAGTGGCCTGGACAGGAGCGCTCGCTTGCCCCGACGGCGCCGCGGCGGAGATGTGGCGGAGTTTGTGGCACGAATATCCTGCCGCGCCATGGGGCCAGCCGTACGCGCTTCCCGGAGGGCCGCGTACGAGCGCGCGCGGCCGGAGATCCTCGAGCACGTCCCGCCCGCCGCGACGCGCGTGCTCGACCTCGGCTGCGCGACCGGCACCACCGGCGAGGCGCTCAAGCGCCGCCAGCCGGCGACGGTCGTCGGGATCGAGCTCGAGCCCGCCTACGCGCGGGAGGCCGCCGCCCGGCTGGACGAGGTGATCACCGGCGACGTCGAGCTGACCGCGCCCACCGGCACGTTCGACGTGCTGATCGCCGCCGACGTGCTCGAGCACCTGAAGGATCCGTGGACCGCCCTGAGGCGCTACGCCGCGCTGCTGGAGCCCGGCGGGACGGCCGTCGTCTCGCTCCCTAACGTCGGCCACTGGAGCACGTACGCGCACCTCGCGCGCGGCAGCTGGCCGCGCCGGCCCGAGGGCATCTTCGACGCGACGCACCTGCGCTGGTTCACGCTCCGCGACGCCCGCGAGCTGCTGCTCCAGGCCGGTCTCGAGCCGAACCGCGTCGTCCGCCGCGGCTGGGTGCTCACGCGCGGCTCGCGGCTCGACGCGCTCGCCCCGCCGCTGCTGCGCGTCCCCGGCGTCCGCACGCTCGTCACCTTCCAGTACATCCTCGCGGCTCGCCGTATCCTGCCCCGCGATGCCGGTAACTGAGCTTTCGAGGATCTTCAAGGCCTACGACGTCCGCGGCCTCTACGGCGCCGAGATCGACGGCGACACGGCCGAGGCGATCGGCCGCGGGCTCGCGCGCGTGCTGGCGAGCCTCGCGGGCAAGTCCACGTCGGAGCTGCGCGTCGGCCTCGGCCGCGACATGCGCCTGACCGCGCCCGAGCTGGCCGCGCGCTACCGCGACGGCCTCGTCTCCGAGGGCGCGCACGTGCTCGACGCGGGCATGGTCGGCACCGAGATGCTGTATTGGCTCGTCGGCTCGCGCGACCTCGACGGCGGCCTGATGTGCACCGCCTCGCACAACCCGAAGGCCTACACGGGCGCGAAGATGGTCGAGCGCGGCGCCGTCGCGCTGTCGGGCGACCGCGGCCTGCAGGACATCCGCGCCCTGCTCGAGCACGGTCTGCCCGACGCGCCCGGCGGTGGGTCCTTCGACGAGGTCGAGCTCTACGCCGACTTCCAGGCCGTCGCGCTGAAGACGATCGACGCGAGCGCCATCCGTCCGCTCAAGGTCGTGCTCGACGGCGGCAACGGCATGGCCGGCCCGATGGTCGGCCCGATCCTCGAGACGCTGCCGGGGCTGGAGCTCGTCCCGACCTACTGGACGCCCGACGGCGAGTTCCCGGGCCATGAGCCGAACCCGCTGCTGCCGGAGAACCGCGAGTTCATCATCGAGCGCGTGCGGGCCGAGCGGGCCGACCTCGGGATCGCCTGGGACGGCGACGCCGACCGCTGCTTCTTCGTCGACTCCGACGGCGAGTTCGTGGCCGGCGACTTCCTCACCGCGCTGCTCGCGGCCTCGATCCTCGAGAAGGTCCCGGGCGCCGACATCCTCTACGACGTCCGCGCCTCGCGCGCGGTGCCGGACACCGTCCACCGGCTTGGCGGGCGCGCGCTCGTGAACCGCGTCGGGCACGCGTACTTCAAGACGCGCATGCGCGACGAGGGCGGCGAGTTCGGCGGCGAGGTCTCCGGCCACTACTACTTCAAGGCGTTCTACAACGCCGACTCCGGCACGATCCCGGCGCTGCTGATCCTCGAGCTGCTGTCCAAGCAGGGCAAGACGCTCGCCGAGCTGCTGCGCGAGTTCCGCTCGACGTACTTCATCTCCGGCGAGATCAACTCCGAGGTCGCCGACCCGCGGGCGAAGATGGAGGAGATCCGCGCGCGCTACGCCGACGGCGAGATCACCGAGCTCGACGGCATCTCGGTCGACTACGACGACTGGCACTTCAACGTGCGCTCGTCCAATACCGAGCCGCTGCTGCGGCTGAACCTGGAGAGCCTGGTCTCGGAGGCCGACATGGAGCGCCGCCGCGACGAGCTCCTCGACCTGATCCGCGCATGATCCACACCCTCCCGATCCCGACGCCGTTCGCGGTCGGGCGGGTGAACTGCTACCTGATCGACGACGACCCGCTGACGCTGGTCGACACCGGCCCGAACTCGGGCAAGGCCCTGACGGAGCTCGAGGCGGCGCTGGCCGGGCACGGCCGCTCGGTCGAGGACCTCGAGCGGATCGTGATCACGCACCAGCACGCCGACCATCTCGGCCTGGTCGGGATCCTCGCCGACCGCTCCGGCGCGGAGGTCTGCGCGCTCGAGCAGCTCGTACCGGTGGTCGAGGACTTCACGGCGAGCGCGGAGGCCAACGACGAGCTCGCGGGCGCGCTGATGCTGCGCCACGGCATCCCGCCCGACGTCGTGACCGCGCTGCGCTCGGTCTCGCGCGCGTACCGCGGCTGGGGCGGCAGCACGCACGTGACGACGGCGCTGTCCGACGGCGGCGAGCTCGCCTTCGCCGGGCGCACGCTGTCGGTCCTGCACCGGCCCGGCCATTCGCCGTCGGACACGATCTTCTTCGACGCCGCGAGCGGCGACCTGCTCGGCGGCGACCACCTGATCAAGCACATCTCCTCCAACCCGCTGATCTCGAAGCCGCTCGGCGGCCGCTCGGGCGAGCCGGGCCCGGACCGGCCGCGCGCGCTGGTCATGTACATGGCGTCGCTGCGCGAGACGCGCGAGATGCGGATCGTGCGCGTGCTGCCCGGCCACGGCGACGCGTTCGGCGAGCACGCGGCGCTGATCGACGAGCGCTTCGCGATGCACGAGCGGCGCGCGCGCAAGATCGGCAAGCTGATCGCCGAGCGCCCGCGCACCGCGCACGAGGTCGCGCAGGCGATCTGGGGCAACGTCGCCGTCACGCAGGCGTACCTGACGCTGAGCGAGGTGCTCGGGCACGTCGACCTGCTGGTCGAGCGCGGCGAGATCGAGGAGCGCGACCACGACGGCATCGTGGAGTTGTGGACGGCGACGGCTCGCCCTGCGGGCTCGCGTCGCTAGGAGTATCGCCCAGAGGGCGATACTCCGCGTGAAATGGACGGCTTGGAAGTCATCCTGATCGCGCTGCTGATCTCCGTCGCCGTGTTCTCGGCGGCGGCGCGGGCGATCAACGTGCCGTACCCGATCGTGCTGGTGCTCGGCGGCGTCCTGCTCGGCGGGATCCCGGGGCTGCCGGACGCGAAGCTGGACCCGGACCTCGTGCTGGTCGTCTTCCTCCCGCCGCTGCTGTACTCGGCGGCGTTCTTCGCCAACCTGCGCGAGCTGCGGTCGGACATCCGCCCGATCACGCTGCTCTCGGTCGGGCTGGTGCTGCTGACGATGGTCGTCGTGGCAGTCGTCGCGCACGCGTTCGTGGACGACCTGTCGTGGCCGGTGTGCTTCGCGCTCGGCGCGATCGTCGGGCCGACGGACCCGGTCGCGGCGACCGCGATCGCGCGCCGGCTGGCGGTCCCACGCCGGATCGTGACGATCCTCGAGGGCGAAGGCCTGATCAACGACGCGACCGCGCTGGTGGCGTACAAGATCGCGCTGGCCGCGGTCGCGGGCGCGAGCTTCTCGCTGCTCGACGCGGGCTGGGACTTCCTCTGGAAGGCGGCCGGCGGGATCGCCGTCGGCCTCGCGGTCGGCGTCGTGATCGCGGAGATCCGCAAGCGGCTCGAGGATCCGCTGGTGGAGAACACGATCGGCCTGCTGACCGCCTACGCGGCCTACGTGCCGGCCGAGCACCTGCAGGTCTCCGCCGTGCTCGCCGCGGTGACCGTCGGCTGCTACGTCGGCTGGCGCGCGCCGGAGATCGCGTCGCCCGCGACGCGCCTGCAGGGGTTCGGCATGTGGGAGCTGCTGCAGTTCCTCGTCAACGCGCTCCTGTTCGTGCTGATCGGGCTGCAGCTGCCGGACATCGCCGGCTCGCTCGACGACTTCTCCGCCGGCACGCTGCTCGCGTACGGCGCGGCGATCAGCGCCGCCGTGATCCTCACGCGGCTGGTGTGGCAGCACACGATCGTGTACGTGATCCGCGCCGTCGACCGGCGCGAGAGCGTGCGCGCGCGGCGCTCGACCTGGCAGGTCCGCATGATCGTCGGCTGGGCCGGCATGCGCGGGGCGGTGTCGCTGGCCGCGGCGCTCGCGCTCCCGGGCGACTTCCCCCAGCGCGACCTGCTGATCTTCATCACGTTCGCGGTGATCTTCGCCACGCTCGTGCTCCAGGGCCTGACGCTCCCGTGGCTGATCCGCACGCTCGACATCACCGACGACGGGCGCGAGGAGCACGAGGAGCTCAAGGGCCGGATGCTGGCGGCGAAGGCCGCGCTGGCGCGGATCGACGAGCTCGAGCGCGAGGAGTGGACGCGCGACGACACGATCGAGCGCATGCGCGCGATGTATCGCTACCGCAAGCGCCGCTTCGCCGCGCGCGCCGGCATCGCCGAGGACGACGGCTACGAGGACCGCTCGGCCTCGTACCAGTCGCTCGTGCGCGAGGTCCTGGACGCGCAGCGGCGCGAGATCGTGCGCCTGCGCAACTCGGGCACGATCTCCAACGAGGTGATGCACCGGATCGAGCGCGACCTCGACCTCGAGGACCAGCGCCTGGAGATATAGGGTCCCGCGCCATGATCACGCGCGGAGCATCGCTGGTGCTGGCATCGACACTGGCGCTGGCCGCTCCGGCCGCCGCCGAGCCCGCGGTCGGCGTGCTCGCCGGGCCCGGGAACACGCTGGTCACGTTCGACACCGCCGCGCCCGGGACGTACACGAGCGTGCGCGCGATCACCGGCCTGCAGGCGGGCGAGCAGCTGGCGGGCATCGACTACCGCTACAGCGGCACGGTGCACAAGCTCTACGGCCTCGGCTCCGTCGTCGACGGCGGCGCGACCGACGCGCTGACGCTCTACACGATCGATCCGGGCACCGGCGCGGCCGCCACGGTCGGCTCCGCCGCGTTCACCGGCGGCGACGTCTACGGCATGGCGTTCAACCCGACCGCGGACCGGATCCGCGTCGTCAACGACGCCGACCACAACGGCCGGCTGAACCCCGACACCGGGGCGCTCGTGGCGACCGACACGGCCCTCAACCCGGCCGGCCGCGACGTGACGGCGATCGCGTACGACCGGATGGACACCGATCCGGCGACGGCCACGACGCAGTACGGCCTGTCAGAGGCGCTCAGCTCGCTCGTGACGGTCGGCGGCATCAACGGCACGCCGAGCCCCAACAGCGGCGTCGTGAACACGATCGGCCCGCTCGGCTTCACCGCGGCCGGGGACCTCGCGTTCGACATCTCGCCGGGCGGCGCCGCGTTCGCGAGCGCCGGCAGCCGGCTCTACGGCGTCAGCCTCGCCAACGGCTCGGCGACGCTCGCCGGCGCGACGCCCGCTCCGCTGCGCGGCCTGGCGCTCGTGCCGGTCGCCAGCGTCTCCTTCGCCGCGCCCACGTTCACCGCCTCCGAGAGCGCCGGCGCCGCGACGATCTCGCTGGTCCGCGGCGGGGCGCTCGACGACACCGTCGCCGTCGACTACGCCGCCGGCGACGCGACCGGACGGCTGACGTTCGCGCCCGGCGAGACCGCCAAGACGTTCACCGTGCCCGTCGCCAACGACGCGGTCCGCACCCCCGACCGCGTGATCGCGCTCACCCTCAGGCCGGCCGACGCGCTGGCCGCGGCCGGCCCCGCGGCGACGCTGACGATCGCCGACAACGACGCCGCGGCCGACACGACCGCGCCGAAGACGAAGATCTCGGCCCCGCCGTCGACGACGCGCGCCTCGCTGACCAAGAAGGGCATCAAGGCCAAGATCACGCCGAACGAGGCCGCGAAGCTGGAGGTCACGCTCGAGGGCACGCCGAGGACCGCCGTCCTCAGCGCCGCCTACGGGCTCACGCTCGCCTCGAAGACGCTCGCGCTCGCGGCCGGCACGCGCTCGGCGACGCTGAAGCCGCCCGCCAAGCTCGTCGGGCACCCGAAACGGTCGTTCAAGGTGCGGATCAAGGTGGTCGCCACCGACGCCGCCGGGAACCGCTCCACGGCGACCCGCACGGTGACCGTCAAGCGCTAGCGCGCGAAGTCGGCCGCGTCGATCAGGTTGTGGCGCAGCGCCGCGATCATGGTGTTCGCCGAGGCGATCATCTGCTCGCGGTCGATCTTGTGGAGCGCGCGGTGCATGACGTCGGCGCGGCGGTCGAGCTCGATGTCGAAGCGCTCGGCGACGGCGTTGGGGACGGTGGCCTCGCGCCATTCGTCGCACTCGCCGCAGCGCAGCAGGATCCACCAGGACTCCTTGCTGATCGGCTCCCACTCGACCGGGTACACGAAGTCCCGGTTGCAGTGGAGGCAATGCTCGAGGTCGGTCTCGGCGTTCGGCCGCCGGCCGGACAGAGCTCGGGAGAGCCAGTTCTGGGGGCGGCGGGCGGACATGCTCGGAGTATCGGCACGACCGCGCCGAGACTTCAACGGGGTCAGACCGTACGGTCGGGTACGGCGGTCCGTACCCGGACGCCCCGATTCTCGCTATTTGCGAGATATTCGTGATCGAGATGAGGTTTCAGGAATCGCCGCCGGGGAACTCACGGCAGCCACTCGAGCAGCGCCCGCGCGGCGTCGTCGCCCAGCCGGACGGCGTAGTTGGTGCCGCGATCCTCGGGGAAGATCTGCGTCGTGTTGGCCAGCACGAGCCCGCGCACGGGCGTCTTGAGCGCCGGGATCTTGGCGCGATAGCCCACGGTGACGATCGGCTGCGCGGCCGGCTCGCGGTGCAGCCACACGCGCTTGACCCAGTCGTGGGAGAACGCGGGGTTCACCGCTCGCAGTCCCGGCGTGTAGCGCTCGAGCACGGCCTGCGCGTCGAGCGAGAGCAGCTCGTGCCCGCGCGGGAGGTAGTTGGCGACATAGAGGAAGCGGCGGCGGCCGTAGCGCTCGGCGCCCATCAGGTTCGTGTGCTCGATCAGGCCCACGAACGGGAGCGCGTCATCGCCGATGTTCGTCCAGTAGTACGGCGAGAACCGGCGGTCGAGCTCGATCAGCAGGCACAGCGCGGTGAAGTACTCGATCCCGCGCAGCTTGGCCCGGTAGGCGTCCGGTAGCAGGTCCGGCTCGACGAGCTCGTCCATCACGTCGCTCGGCAGCGTCGAGAGCACGGCGTCGTAGCGCTCCTCCGGCAGCGTCTCGAAGGCACGCGGATCGTGGCCCGCGCGGAACGATCCGGGCGCGCCCGGCGTGACGACGAAGCCCGCGCCCAGCCGCGCCGCCGGGCGGTCGATCAGCACGCGCCCGCCGCCCGCCTCGATGCGCGAGCGCAGCTCGCCGAACAGCGGTTCCCACGAGCGCTTCGGGTAGCCGAGCTTCTCCTCCGCCGCGTCGTCGCCGCGCCGCAGCCGCAGCTTGTTCTGCAGCCACACCATCGCGATCTCGTCGGAGCGCTCGCCGAACTTGCCGCGCAGCAGCGGGCCCCACAGCGCGCGCCACGCCGGCTTGCCCATCCAGCGCTCGATCCAGGCGCGCGCGGTCACGTGCTCGAAGCGCAACGGATCGCCCGGCCCGCGCTGGAGCCCGAGCACCACCGCGCCGAGCCGGACGCGTGACAGAGGCGGCAGCGGCTTGAAGCGCAGCAGGTCCATCGGCGTCACGAACGGCCACTGGCGGCCCTGCGAGAAGTACGCGACGCTCGACGACAGCCACTCGAGCTCGTCCGGCATCCCCAGCTCGTCGTAGAGCGCCGCGATGTGGCGGTCGGTCGAGAACAGGTGGTGGTAGTAGCGCTCGAGCAGCCGCCCCTCCCCCACGTCGATCGTCGCGGCCTGACCGCCCAGCCCCGGCCAGCGCTCGTAGACGTCGACGGTGTGGCCCGCCTGCGTGAGCCGGTACGCGCCGACCAGGCCGGCGACGCCGGCGCCCAGGACCGCGATCCTCACGGCTTGTCCGGCTCGTCCACGTTGATGCGCTTGCCGACCACGTACAGCGGCCGGTGCTTGACCTCGTCGTAGATGCGGCCGACGTACTCGCCGATGATCCCGACCGTGATCAGCTGGATCCCGCCCAGCAGCAGGATGATCAGGATCGTCGACGGGACGCCTCGCTCGTACACGTTCGTGTAGCGGGCGATGATCGTCAGCGGTATCCCGAGGAAGGCCAGGCCGGAGAACGCGAACCCGAGCACGGTCGCCCACTGCAGCGGCGCGCTGGAGAACGAGAAGATCGCGTCGAAGGAGAAGCGCAGCATCTTGCGCAGCGGGTACTTGGTCACGCCCGCGCTGCGCTCCTCGCGCACGAACGTCACCGCGGTCTGCGTGAAGCCGACCCAAACGGTCATCCCGCGCAGGAAGCGGTTGCGCTCCGGCATCGCCAGCAGCGCGTTCAAGGCGCGCCGGTCCATCAGCCGGAAGTCGCCCGACTCGACGGCGAGGTCGAGCCGCGTGAGCCGGCGGAACACGCGGTAGAACCAGCGCGCCGTCGTCTTCTTGAACAGCGTCTCGCCCTTGCGCTCCTCGCGCACCGCGTAGACGACGTCGACGCCCTCGCGCCAGCGCTCGAGCATCGTCGGGATCAGCTCCGGCGGGTCCTGCAGGTCGCCGTCGAGCATCACGACCGCGTCGCCGCGCGCGTGCTCGAGCCCGGCGGTGAGCGCGGGCTGGTGGCCGAAGTTGCGCGAGAGCGCCACGACCTTCACGCGCGGGTCGCGCTCGGCGGCGGCCGCCATCGCGGCGGCGGTGCCGTCCTTGGAGCCGTCGTCGACGAGGATCAGCTCGAACGTGACGCCTTCGAGCGCGGCACGCACGCGGGCGAGGAACGGCTCGACCGTGTCCTCTTCCTCGAACATCGGGGCGACGACGCTCAGCAGGCGTTCAACGCGGGCCATGGATGCGCCAGCGTACCGGTCGTACAGTCTTCGGCATGGTGGACGCTACGGCGCTGGAGCGCGATGTGTTCGAGGTCGGGAAGCGGCTTGCAGCCGCGCTGCCCGGCACGCGCAACCCCCTGAAGGCACTCGACGACAAGGCGATGGACCTGGCCTCGTCGGACGCGGAGCTCAAGGCCGCGCTGTTCCGCTTCGTCGACGTCGTGCCCGCGTGCCGCAATCTCGACGACCTCGCGCGCCATCTCACCGGCTTCCTGGGCGAGGTCGAGGAGAAGTCGCCGTCCGTCGGCGTCGCGATGCGGATGGGCAACTCCAAGGCCGGCCGCCGCGCGCTCGGCCTGGCCGCCGCCGCGGGCGTCAAGCACATGGCGCAGCGCTTCATCGTCGGCGAGGACCCGAAGGCCGCGCTCGGCGACCTGCGCGGGCTGTGGAAGGACGGCGTCGCCTCCTCCGTCGACCTGCTCGGCGAGGCGACCGTCACCCAGGCCGAGGCGCAGCGCTACGCCGACCGCTGCGTCGACGCGCTCGACACGATCGCCGGCGCCGCGCGCGCGTGGCCGGAGCGCCCGCAGCTCGAGCGCGACAGCGCCGGCCCGCTGCCGCGCGCGAACCTGTCCGTGAAGGTGTCCGCGCTGACGCCGCTGCTGCGGCCCGACGCGCCCGGGCCGGGCCAGCGCGACGCCGCCGACCGCCTGCGCCCGCTGCTGCGGCGGGCCAACGAGGTCGGCGCGCACCTGCACATCGACATGGAGTCGATGGACTCGCGCGACGCCGTGCTGGAGCTGATCCTCGAGCTGCTCGGGGAGGACGAGTTCCGCACCGGCCCGTCGATCGGGCTCGTGCTGCAGGGCTACCTGCGCGACTCGCCGGAGACGCTCGACACGATCCTGACCTGGTTGCGGGGTCCGGGAGCCTCAAGGTCCGTCCCACTGACGATCCGGCTCGTGAAGGGCGCCTACTGGGACCACGAGCTCGTCCAGGCCGCCCAGCACGGCTGGACGGCGCCGGTGTTCGACGTCAAGGCCGACACCGACGCGAACTTCGAGCTGCTGACGCGCCGGCTGCTGGACGCGCGGCCGCTCGTGCGCGTCGCGATCGCGTCGCACAACCTGCGCTCGGTCGCCCACGCGATCGCCTACAACCGGCTCGCGGGCGGCGCGGACGCCGACCTCGAGCTGCAGGTGCTGCGCGGGCTCGGCGACCCGCTGCAGGCCGCGATCGCGGCTCAGGGCATGCGCGTGCGCACTTACTGCCCGGTCGGCGACCTCGTGGCCGGCATGGCCTACCTCGTGCGCCGGCTGCTGGAGAACACGAGCAACGAGTCGTTCCTGTACGAGCAGGCGCGTGGAGTGCCGCTCGAAGTCCTGCTCGCCGCTCCCGGTGGCACGCGTCAGGTGATCACGCGATGAAGCCCTTCACGAACGAGCCGATCCTCGAGCTCCGGCGCGCGCCGGTGCGCGCGCAGCTGGCGGGCGCGCTCAACCAGGACACGATCGCGGTCCCGGTCTGGATCGGGTCCGACCAGCGCCACGGCGACCAGCTGCTCTCGACCGATCCCGGCAACCCGGAGCAGGTCGTCGCGCAGGCCGCCGTCGCGACCGAGTCCGACGTCGACGCCGCGCTGCAGGCCGCCCAGAAGGGCTTCAAGACGTGGGGCCGGACGCCCGCCGCCGAGCGGGCGCAGGTGCTGATCCGCGCCGCCCAGTGGCTGCGCGAGCGCCGCCTGGAGATCACCGCGCTCGAGGTCCGGGAGGCCGCCAAGCCGTGGCGCGAGGCCGACGGCGACGTCTGCGAGGCGATCGACTTCCTCGAGTACTACGCGCGCGCCGCCGTCGCGCTGGAGGAGCAGCCGAACCTCGGCTTCGACCTGCTGCAGCCGCCCGGCGAGCGCAACGCGCTGCGCTGGACGCCGCGCGGCGTCGTCGCCGTCATCTCGCCGTGGAACTTCCCCGCCGCGATCCCGCTGGGGATGGTCAGCGCGGGCCTGGCGACCGGCAACGCCGTGATCCTCAAGCCGGCCGAGCAGGCGCCCGCCTGCGCCTACATGGTCGTGCGCGCCCTGCGCGAGTCGGGCCTGCCGCCGGAAGCGCTGTCCTTCCTGCCCGGCGAGGGGAACGTCGGCGCGCAGCTCGTGGCCGACCCGCGCGTCCACACGATCGCATTCACCGGCTCCGGCCCCGTCGGCCTGGAGATCGTCCGCCGCGCCGCCGAGACGCCGCCCGGCCAGAACCACCTCAAGCGCGTCGTCGCCGAGATGGGCGGCAAGAACTGCGTGATCGTGGACTCCGACGCCGACCTCGACGACGTCGTCCCCGCGCTGATCAAGTCGGCCTTCAACTACGCCGGCCAGAAGTGCTCCGCCGCCGCCCGCGTGCTCGCGCACGAGGCGATCCACGACGCGCTGGTCGCGCGCATGGCGGGCGCCGTCGAGGTGCTCAACGTCGGCCAGGCGTCCGACCCGGAGGTCGACCTCGGGCCGGTGATCGAGCGCGAGGCGCAGGAGCGCGTCGCCCGCTACGCCGCCGAAGCCGCGCGCGAGGGCACGATCGCCGCCGTCGCGCGCGACGTGCCGAACCAGGGCTGGTTCGCGCCGCCGACGCTGGCGACCGAGCTTCCTTCCGGATCGCCGGTGCTGACCGAGGAGATCTTCGGCCCGCTGCTCGCGATCGAGCGCGTGCGCTCGATCGAGGACGCGTGCGACCGCGTCGACGCGTCGCCGTTCGCGCTCACCGGCGGCCTGTTCTCGCGCAGCCCCGGCACCGTCGAGTACGTCTCCGACCGCACGCCGGTCGGCAACCTCTACGTCAACCGCGAGATCACGGGCGCGATGGTCGGCCGCCAGCCGTTCGGCGGCAACCGGCTGTCGGGCACGGGCACGAAGGCCGGCGGGCCCGGGTACCTGCTGCACTTCGTGGAGCCGCGCGTCGTGACCGAGAACACCGTCCGCCACGGGCTCGTCGTCTAGGAGCCGGTTGAGGAATTCCGGTACGCCTGCTGCGGCACATCCGCGGCGCCTCGCGCCACCCACGATGCTCACGTGGCAGAGCCACGCATCACCATCGCGTGCGGCCCGAGGTATCCACGGCTGCACCACATCAGTCGGACCGACCATTCCCCAACAGACTCCTAGCTCGCCGGGTCGTGGCCCTGGTGCCACGTGGCGGTGTGGAAGATCACGCTGAACGGGTCCCGCCAGTCGCGCTTGAGCGGCGGCGTCTCAGGGCCGGGCGCCGCGTCGCCGCCGCAGCCGAAGTTGATGCCGAACGCCAGCTTCAGGCAGAGCGAGTGGTTGTTGAGGCCCCAGTAGCCGCCGAACTTCATCGGCAGCGAGTGCACGCTCGCGAGCGGGACGTCGACCGGGATCACCTCGCGCGTGACGTTGACGGTCTCGCGGATCGAGGCGGCGAACGCCAGGGCGTCGCCGAGCGACGTCTTCAGCGTGCATGAGGTCCAGTCGGGCACGCGCACGCTGCCGGCCGCGGGATAGCTCGCCTGCGAGCCGCCCGCGACCATCACCGCCGGGTGCGTCGGCTCGTGCGCGGCGGCCAGCGCGTCAAGCCCGAGCTCGGCGTAGCGGGCGGTCTCCTGCGCCTTCGGGTACGCGGCGGGAACCTGGCTCCAGGGCAGCCACTGGCCGCCGCAGTGCGCGTTGTACGCCACGAACAGCGGCTTGTCGGCCCCCAGGCCGACGCTGACGGCCTCCCAGTCGGACTCGTGCTCCTGCACGAGCCGGCCGATCGGGGTCAGCGCGTCGAAGCGGTCGTAGCCGTAGTAGAGCCAGTACTGCAGCAGCTCCGTGACCTTGCCCATGCGCTTCGGGGCGAGGTTCGCGTGCTCGAACCCGGGGTCGCCGGCATGCAGGGCGTGGACGTACATGACCGCGAACGGATGCAGCGCGGCGCCGCCGTCCTTCGGGGCGTAGGTGCCGTAGGGGTAGTCCGGCTTGCCGGGGCCGATGCCGCAGCTCGCGTCGTACTTGAAGCAGCGATCGGTCAGCGCGAAGCAGCCGGGATGGCCGCGCGTGCCGCAGTCCTTGGGCCGTGGCGTGAGACGGACCTGCGAGCTCGTGCGCAGGTCGAGCATCGGGTTCTCAGGCCACGCCGCGCGGTCGGACGCGAGGAACAGGCGCGGCGCGAACGCCTCCGCGAGCACGGCGTCGCGCGTCTTGGGGTCCTGCGCCGCCGCCATCGTGTCGACCGGAATCACCGCCGAGCGCTCGGCGAGCTGCGCGACCTGGTCGCTGAGCTTGCCGTCGACGCGCGCGAGGTCGTGCGCGGCGAGCCCGAGCGCGATCAGCGCGCAGGCGCCGGCGACGAGCGCCGTCCGCGCCGGCCACGCCAGGCGCCAGCGGTGGCGCGCGAGGCGCAGGACCGGGATCGCCACCAGCGCCGCCGCCCACAGCGTCAGGCACGCGCCGAGCAGCAGCGCGGAGAGCGGCCCCGGCGAGACGACGGCGTTGAAGGCGACGAGCAGCAGCGCGATCGCGGGCAGCGCCGCGTAGGCCGGCGTCAGCGGCTCGTCCGTGTCGCGCAACGCGGGGCGAACGCTGAAGCGCCAGCCGATCACGGTGACGAGGAAGCCGAACAGCAGCCCCCATCCGCGCCCGACGTCCGCGGTCCCGAGCGCGACGAACGGGAGCACGGGCGACAGGCACGCGCAGACGAGCCAGCCGCGCGGGCGCCGCGCGCTCGGTTGATAGCCGAAGCCCCACAGCGTCTCCTCGGCGATCGCCACCGCGGCGCCGACGAAGACCCAGCGGACGGGGCCGGTTGCCGCCGCGAAGGCGAGCACGGCGCCCACGAGCAGCAGCGCGATCGCCACGCGCTCGTGCCGGGCAAGCTCCTTCAGGGCGCGTCGCGGTGCGAAGCGCATCGCCGCGATCCTCTCAGGCCCGCCGGCGGGCGGTCAAGGGTTCACGTTCGGTCTAGAAACTCTCCGTACGCGTCTGGGCGCCGCCGTCGTCGTAGTAGGTCGCCGTCACCGCCGCATCCTTGAAGTCGAGCACGGCGAAGCCGAACCGGTTCCAGGTGCCGTCGCGGTCCTTGAACGTGCCGGTCTCCTGCCACGTCCCGGGCTTCGGGACCGGCGTGCGCATCACCGAGGCCGGGATCGGGACGCCGCCGTGGCCGATGCAGCGCATCACCGGCACCTCGTCGGCCGTGAACGCCATGCAGCGGTGCTCGTGACCCCACAGCCACGCGCCGATGCGGCCGGACTTGAGCAGCGACTCGAGCTTGAACGGCAGCACGGTGCCGAGGTCGCCGAGGTCGTAGGCCGAGACGAGCTGGTGGTGGCTGAGCACCATCAGCTTGCGGTCGGACTCCTTCGCCCAGCCCTCCAGCACCGCGGCCTGGGGGTCGTGCAGCACGCCCTTCTGCCCGAGGCTGAGCACGTTCGCGTCCCACGACGTGTCGAGCCCTGCGATGTCCCAGAACGCGTTCTTGAGCCGGAAGAAGCTCGTGCCCTTGCCGTCCGGCGAGCGCTGATGGGCGAAGCGGTCGTCGGCGAGCATCGTGTCGAAGAAGCCGTAGCCGCCGGAGTACATGTCGTGGTTGCCGTTGAGCCCCCACGAGGTCACGCCCGCGTTCGCGAGGTCGGTCGTCACGGGCCAGTAGCCGTCGGCGAGGAAGCGGTGCCGGTACTCGACCGGGTCGCCGGAGTAGTAGACGTCGCCGAGGTGCACGACGTGCGCCTGGCGCCCGGCGGCGAGCGCCTCCTTCACGCGCTCGCCCATGTGCTTGGCCACCTCGATCGCGCGCGGGAGGCCGGAGCCCCAGTCCCCCACGATCACGACGCGCGCGTCGTCGGCGATCGTCTTCTCCGCCGGCGTGGCGTTGAACCTGTGGTTGCCCATGGCGAGCCGGTCGAGCGTCGCGGAGGCGATCTTCGTCACCCAGTCGGGGTCCGTCGGGCCGAAGTGCTCGATGTGCAGCAGCGCCTCGACCGCGTGGACGAAGTGGTGCAGCGGCGACTCCGGCTCCTTGACCGCGACGTTGCCGGCCTTGCGCGACTCGTCCTCGAGCGTCGTCTGCAGCAGGCTGACGGCCGGGTCGCGGGAGAAGAACGGGTAGTCGGTGTGGCCGCCCGACGACGGCGGACCCGGGGTCTGGGGCAGCGTCGCGAGGATCGCCTGGGTGGGGTCGGCCGCGCCGCGGCCGATCGCCTGCGCGGCGGCCGCGGCGTGCGGCTGCACGTCGGGCTCGGCGACGGCACCGCGGACGGCGGTGACGTAGCGCTGGACGACGTCTTCGTCGAGGAACTCGGCGATCATCAGAACTCGATCACGCTGCGGATGCCGTCCTGCGCGTGCATCAGCTCGAAGCCGCGGTTGACCTCGTCGAGCGCGATCCGGTGCGAGATGAACGGATCGACGTCGATCTCGCCGTCGAGGTAGCGCTGCACGAGCTGCGGGACCTGGTCGCGGCCCTTGACGCCGCCGAAGCTCGAGCCCGCGACGCGACGCCCGGTGATCAGATAGCGCGGGACGATGTCGAGCGTCTCGCCCTTGCCCGCCACGCCCGCGATGGTGCACAGCCCCCAGCCCATGCGCGCGGACTCGACGGCCTGGCGCATGACGTGCACGAGCCCGGTCGCCTCGAACGTGTAGTCGGCGCCGAAGCCGCCGGTCTCGTCGAGCACCTTCTGGACGGTGTCGTCGCCGCCGAGCCAGATGTCGGTCGCGCCCTGGCCGCGCGCGAGCTCGAGCCGGTCCTCGGACAGGTCGACGCAGATGATCCGCCCGGCGCCCTGCAGCCGCGCGCCGGCGACGGCGCCGAGGCCGACCATGCCGGCGCCGAACACGACGCAGGTGCTGCCGGCCTCGACCTTGGCGGTGTACATCGCCGCGCCCACGCCGGTCGAGAGCCCGCACGCGAACAGGCACGCGCGGTCCAGCGGCGCCTCCTCGGGCACCTTGGCGAGCGCGATCTCCGGCATCACCGTGTACTCCGCGAACGTGCTCGTGCCCATGAAGTGGCGGATCGGCTCGCCTCCGCGGCTGAGCCGCGCCGTGCCGTCCGGCAGCAAGCCCTTGTTCTGCTGCTCGCGGATCGCCATGCAGAGGTTCGTGCGCGGACTCACGCAGTGCACGCACTCGCGGCACTGGGGCGAGAACAGCGTCACGACGTGGTCGCCGACCTTGACATCTCTGACGCCTTCGCCGATCGCCTCGACGACGCCCGCGCCCTCGTGGCCGAGCACGGCCGGGGCGTAGCCGGACGGGTCGGCGCCCGAGGCCGTGTACATGTCGGTGTGGCAGACGCCGCAGGCCACGAGCCGGACGAGCACCTCCCCCGCCTTCGGATCGGCGAGCTCGATCTCCTGGACGGCCAGCGGCGCCCCGAACTCCTCAAGAACGGCAGCCCTCATTCGCATGAGGCGCAACCTACCGACGTTCGCGCAAGAGCACCCTGAGCTCGGAGGGCTGCATCGTGAACCCGAAGCGCTCGCGCACCGGCGGCGCCGCGGGATCGAGCGCGAGCTCGAAGTTGCGCGCGAGCATCGCCAGCGCCGAGCGCGCCTCCAGCAGTGCGAGGTTCCGCCCCGGGCAGAAGCGCGGGCCGGCGCCGAACGCGAGCTGGCGCCTGCCGTCGCGGGTGGGATCGAGCTCCGGCGCGTCCTCGGCCTCGGCGTAGCGGCTGAGCCCGATCACGCGCGTGCCGCGCGGCAGGTCCACGCCGGCCAGCGTCGTGTCGTGCAGCGGCTCCAGGAACAGCAGCGGCGCCGCGGACTTCAGCCGGATCGCCTCGCGCAGGACGCCGTCGCCGTAGACGAGCGCGTCGGCGGCGGCGGAGTCGCGCGGGACGCGGGCGTCGCCGAGCACGGTGCGCGCCTCCTCGGCCACGCGCGCCTGCAGCGCGGGATCGCGGGCCATGAACCAGGCGGCCCAGCCGAGCGAGTGCGCGGTCGTGTCCTCGCCCGCCACGAGCATCGTGAAGGCGTTGCCGAACACCTCGTCGTCGCTGTAGCGGCCTTCGGCCTGGGCGGCAAGCATGCTCTCCAGGAAGTTGCGCGGCTCGCCCGGCTGCGCCTCCATCCGCCGGCGCGCTTCGCCGATGAAGCCCGCGACGGCGACGCGCACGGCGCCGAGCGAGCGCGCGGCGGCGCGGTCGGCGGGCGGCTGGACGTAGCGCCAGTACGCGAACGGGGCCGAGATGCGCCGGCTCACCAGCGGCAGCACGCGCTCCAGGTGCTCCTGCAGCTCGCTCTCGCGCTCGAGCGTGTTGAGGTCGTACCCGAACGCGAGCGAGGACGTGACGTCGGTCGTGAACGCCATGAACGCGCGCTTGAGATCGAACGGCTCGCTGTTGAACGCGGCGCGCGCGAGGCGCTCGTGCAGGCGCTCGGTGCTGAGGCGGATGACCTCGTAGTAGCGCTGCAGGTGGTTGGAGTTGAGCGCCGTGACGGCGAGCCGGCGCTGCCGGCGCCAGGCGTCGCCCTCGGCCGAGAAGACGCCGTCCAGGCCGATCTCGGTGAAGACGTCGCCGATCTCGCTCCAGCGCCGGTAGACGTCCGGCCGCTCGCGCAGCATCGCGTTGATCGGGTCGCTCTCGGCGAAGACGACGACGGTCCGGCGGCCGATCGCGAAGCGGAACACAGGCCCGTGGCGGCGCGCCCAGCGCTCGAGCACGAGATGCAGGCGGTCGGCGCGCACCTGCAGCGCGTTGCCGGCGAACGGGACGGCGCGCGGCGCGGGGAGGTCGGCGATGGCGGCGGTCACCCGCCCGACCGTACGTGCGCCGGGTCCGCGCGCCAATCGGGGAGCCGCCCCGGACTTACGCGAGTTCGCGCGGCCCCTAGCCCGGCGGGCGGCGAGTCGAACTCGCCCGAGAATCGCCGCCTGGGCGATTCGGCGCCCAGGCGGCGGCGAGCACGCGGCGCCAGTTGCCGTGCGCGATCTGCTGCAGCTCGGGTTCGCTGTAGCCATCCGCGCGCAGCGCGTCGATCAGGGCGGGCAGCCCGCGCGCGGTCGCGACGTCGGTCGGCATCGTCGCGCCGTCGAAGTCCGAGCCGAGCGCGACGTGCTCGACGCCGACCAGCTGCGCGACGTGGCGCACGTGCTCGGCGATGCGGCTGAGCGGCGTGCGGGCGTCGCGGCGGCTGTCGGGCCGGATCATCGAGACCTCGAAGTTGATCCCCACCAGCCCGCCGGTCGCCGCGATCGCGCGGATCTGCGAGTCGGTCAGGTTGCGGCTCGCCGGCACCAGCGCGTGCGCGTTGGAGTGCGACGCGATCAGCGGCCCGTCGAGCTCGTGCGCGACGTCCCAGAACCCGCCCTCGGTCAGGTGCGACAGGTCGACGGCGATGCCGAGCTCGGCGCAGCGGCGCACGAGCCGGCGGCCGGCCGGCGTCAGCCCCGGCCCGGTGTCGGGCGAGGACGGGAACTTGAAGCGCACGCCCGCGCCGAAGCGGTTGGGCCGGCTCCACACGGGCCCGAGCGAGCGCAGCCCGGCCGCGTACCAGAGCTCGAGCTCCTCGAGCCCCTCGCCGATCGCCTCCGCGCCCTCCATGTGCAGGATCAGGCCGAGCGTGTCGCCGGCCAGGGCCGCGTCGAGGTCGCCGGCGCCCAGCACCAGCCGCGCACCGCCGGCGCGCACGAGCGCGAAGGCCTGCGCGGCGATCTGCGCCGCCGCGGGCGCCGCCTGCGCCCACGCCAGCTCGGGGATGTCCGGGACCTCCCACGCGCCGTGGTCGCCGCCGACCTCGAACCCGCCGGGCGACGGCGAGAAGACGGCGAACAGGCCGGCGGCGAGCCCGCCCTCGCGGGCGGCTGCGACCGTCACGGCGCCGTCGCCGTCGAGCAGCGCATCGACCCCGCCGCCTTGCCAGGCGCGCAGGAGCGCGTCGTTGTGGCCGTCGATGACCCGCACCGGCGCGAACTCTTTCAGAGGTGCGCCTGGTCGTTCCAGGTGATCAGCGCCCAGCCCTCGAACGCGACGCCGTCGATCGCCCAGCCCGGGCGGCGGTCGAAGATCGTGATCCCGGTGTTGGCGTGCGAGATCCGGAACAGCGGCAGCAGGTGCTCGGGGCCGAACGCGTCGCCGAACATGCTGGCGCCGAGGAAGAAGTGCAGGAAGCCCCAGTGCGAGACGCACAACGTGCTCGGCCGGTCCGCCATGCGCGCCTGCACACGCGTCACGCGCCCGAGCACGTCGTTGAACGACTCCGCGCCGGGCTCGCGATGGTCCGGGTCGCGCGACGGCATCCACGAGATCGAGCCGGTGTCGCCGTACTCCGGCGCCGCCGCGTAGTACGCGTCGGACTGGCGGATCTCGTGCAGGTCCGGATCGGTCTCCACGGGCAACCCGAGCACCGAGCCGATCGCCTGCGCCGTCTCCTGGGCGCGCCGGTAGCGGCTGGCGACGATCGCCTCGATCCCGACGCCGCGCAGGCGCTCTCCCACGCCCCCCGCCTGCTCCCACCCGCGCTCTGACAGCCGGTCGGCGTCCGCGGGCCGCTTCTGCCACTCGCGGTCGGCGACGTTGGCCACCGACTCGCCGTGACGGGTGAAGTAGATCAACGGACGTCCCGGAGGAACAGCTCGTGGACGCGCGTCTCGCCGGCGATCTCGGGGTGGAAGGAGATCACCAGCATGTTGTCCTGGCGGGCGGCGACCGGATGGCCGTCGACCGACGCGAGGATCTCGACCGCGTCGCCGTACTCCTTCAACCACGGCGCGCGGATGAACACGGCGCGCACCGGCGGACCGTCGATCCCCGGGATGTCGAGATCCTCCTCGAACGAGCGCACCTGGCGCCCGAACGCGTTGCGCACGCACAGGGTGTCCATGCACGCCAGGTGATCGCGGTCGAGCATGATCATGCCCGCGCAGGTCCCCAGCACCGGCTTGCCGCCGCGGATGAAGTCGCGCAGCGGATCGCCAAGACCCTCGCGCTCGATCCCGAGCGTCATCGTGGTCGACTCGCCGCCCGGCATCACCAGCCCATCCAGACCCTCGAGGTCGGTCGGCACGCGGACCTCGCGCACCTCGGCGCCGAGGCCGCGCAACATCTTGGAATGCGCTTCGAAGTCGCCCTGAAGCGCAAGCACGCCGATCAGCGACACGTAAGGTCGGATGATCGGGGTGGGGCGGAGGGGATGCCGAGCCTTACTACCAACCGCGGTTGGCGAGCAGCTGGCCGTCTTCCAGCTTGCGCGTCTCGAGCGACTGCATCGCCGTGCCGAGGCCCTCGGAGGCGCGCGCGACGCGCTCCGGGTCCTGGTAGTGCGTCGTCGCCTCGACGATCGCCGCGGCGCGGGCCGCCGGATCCTCGGACTTGAAGATGCCCGAGCCGACGAACACGCCCTCGGCGCCCAGCTGCATCACGAGCGAGGCGTCGGCCGGCGTCGCGATGCCGCCCGCGCAGAACAGGACGACGGGAAGCTTCTGGTCGCGCGCGACCGCGCGCACGAGGTCGAGCGGGGACTGCAGGTGCTTGGCCGCCGTCGCCAGCTCCATGTCGTCGAGCGTGCCCAAGCGGCGGATCTCGGAGCGGATCGAGCGCAGGTGGCGGACCGCCTCGACGATGTCGCCGGTGCCGGCCTCGCCCTTGGAGCGGATCATCGCCGCGCCCTCGCCGATCCGCCGTAGCGCCTCGCCGAGGTTCGTCGCGCCGCACACGAACGGGATCTTGAAGCCCCACTTGTCGATGTGGTTGGCCTCGTCGGCCGGCGTGAGGACCTCGGACTCGTCGACGTAGTCGACCTCGAGCGCCTCGAGCACCTGCGCCTCGGCGAAATGGCCGATCCGGGCCTTGGCCATGACCGGGATCGTCACGGCCTCCTGGATGCCCTTGATGAGGATCGGATCCGACATCCGCGCGACGCCGCCGTCGCGCCGGATGTCGGCGGGAACGCGCTCCAGCGCCATCACGGCGGCCGCGCCGGCGTCCTCGGCGATCTTCGCCTGCTCGGCGTTGACCACGTCCATGATCACGCCGCCCTTGAGCATCTCGGCCAGACCGGCCTTCACACGGAACGTCGCCTCGTCTCTCATCGCTACTCGATGTTAGCTAGAGGCGGCTGTACGATCTGGCGTATGGCTGTCGACGACGCCGACCTGATCGGACCCGACGAGATCGCGTTCACGCTCGACCTCACCCCCGCGCAGCTGAAGATCACGCACGCGGCGCTGAAGGCGTTCCTGCACGACTTCGGGCACGACGAGCGCGACATCCACGCCGTCGTGCACGAGATCCTCGCGAAGCTGCCCGACGAGCCCTCGATCCGCGCGATCGACCTCGATCAGGGGAGATAAGGCGTGCAGCCCCTCCGCCCCACCCCGATCATCCGACCTTAAGTCTCCTTAGCGCTGGCGGCGCCGGGCCGGCGCGCGGCCCGGCGGCTGGGTGGGCTCCTTGCCGACCCGCGGCGCCTTCCACGGCCGCGTCTCGGGCGCGCCGACGTCCAGGTGCACGCGCTCGTCGTGGTGGAAGATGTCCATCGGCCCGCCCTCGAGCAGCTCGTACGTCGCCTCCGAATGGCGCACCTCGACGCGCAGCCGGCATCCGCGCTGGACGATGTTGAAGCGCAGCCGCGCGAGCGCCGTGGGCAGGCGCGGGCGGAACGTCAGGCCGCGGCGCGAGTCGCGCATCCCGCCGAAGCCCGCGACCGCCACCACCCACGAGCCCGCCAGCGACGCCATGTGCAGCCCGTCGCGCGTGTTGTGCTCGAGGTCGCCGAGATCCATCAGCGCCGCCTCGCCGAAGTAGTCGTAGGCGAGCTCGAGGTGGCCGACCTCGGCCGCGACGACCGCCTGCACGCACGCCGACAGCGACGAGTCGCGCACCGTGATCGCCTCGTAGTAGGCGAAGTTGCGCGCCTTCTCCTCCGCCGTGAAGCGATCGCCGCGCGCCATCAGCGCCATCACCAGGTCCGGCTGCTTGACGACCTGCGT
This sequence comes from uncultured Solirubrobacteraceae bacterium, assembly GCA_963736505.1. Taxonomy (GTDB): domain Bacteria; phylum Actinomycetota; class Thermoleophilia; order Solirubrobacterales; family Solirubrobacteraceae; genus Solirubrobacter. Next base: position 1,665,776 of record CAVTOZ010000003.1, on the reverse strand, counting down.
GCGGTAGAGCTTGAAGTACGGCACGTGCAGCAGCAGCGGGTACTCCCACACCTCGAAGTCGGGGACCGCGTGGTTGAGGAAGTCCGCGTCCTGCGGGTGCACCTTCAGGCGCTCGTCGTACGGGATGTGCATCGCCGCGGCCGCGTCGCGCCAGGCGGCGATCTCCTCGTCGTCGACGCCGAACCCTTTCGCCTCCTTCGCGTGCTGCGAGGCCACCTCGGCGGCGTTGCGCAGGTTCCGCTCGGCCATCAGGTTCGTGTAGACGTTGTCGTCGACGATCGCGGAGTACTCGTCCGGCCCGGTCACGCCGTCGATGTGGAAGACGCCCTCGGCGTCGTGGTGCCCGAGCGAGCGCCACAGCCGCGCCGTCTCCACGAGCAGCTCCAGCCCCGCCCCGCGCGCGAACTCCTCGTCGGCGGTCGCCCGCAGGTAGCGCAGCACCGCGTCCGCGATGTCGGCGTTGATGTGGAACGCGGCGGTGCCCGCCGGCCAGTACGCCGAGCATTCCTGGCCCCGGATCGTGCGCCACGGGAACGCGGCGCCCTCGAGCTCGAGCTGGGCGGCGCGCTCGCGCGCGAGATCGAGCGTCGAGTGGCGCCACAGCAGCGCGTCGCGCGCCGCGGTCGGCGACGTGTACGTCAGCAGCGGGAGCACGAACGACTCGGTGTCCCAGAACACGTGCCCGTCGTAGCCCGGGCCGGTCAGGCCCTTCGCGGGGATCGCGCGCCGCTCGGCGCGCGCGCCCGCCTGCAGCGTGTGGAAGAGCGCGAACCGCACCGCCTGCTGAAGCTCGGCGTCGCCGTCGATCTCGACGTCGGACCGCTCCCAGAAGTCGTCGAGGTACTCGCGCTGGCGCTTGAGCAGCCCGTCCCAGCCCTCGCGCCTCGCCGACGCCAGCGCCGCGGCGGTCTGGTCGCGCACCGACGGCAGCGAGCGCTGGCTCGACCAGCCGTAGGCGAGGTACTTGGTCAGGGTCAGCTTCGCGCCGTCCGGCAGCTCGGCGCTGACCAGCACGCGCGCGAGGTCGGGGGCGATGTCGGAGTCGGTGACGGCGCCGTCTGGGGCGTCGACCTCGTGGGCCATGCCGGCGGCTGTCAGCAGCCCGCTCGCGCGCGTGCGGTGCATCAGCATCGCGCGCAGGTCGTGCAGCTCCTGCTCCTCGGCCACCAGCGGCGCCTTGAGCATCTCGGCCGCACGCGGGTCCTTGCTGCGCGGCGGGCCGGGCTCGTTGGTGGTCAGCGTCGACTGCACGACCGCGCGCAGCGGCGCGCCGTCGCAGGCCTCGACCTCGTAGCGGATCGCGGCGACCGCGCGCTGCACGAACGAGACGAGCCGCGTGGAGGTCACCTTCACCTCGCGCCCTGAGGGCGAGCGCCAGTGGACCGAGCGCCGCAGCACGCCCGCGCGCAGGTCGAGCGAGCGCCTGTGGTCGAGCACCTCGCCGTAGCGGACGTCGAGCGGCTCGTCGTCGACCAGCAGCCGGATCAGCTTCCCGTTGGTCACATTGACGACGGTCTGGCCGTCCTCCGGGTAGCCGAAGCCCGCCTCGGCGTACGGCAGCGGGCGCGTCTCGTAGAACGCGTTCAGGTACGTGCCGGGCAGCCCGGCGGGCTCGCCCTCGTCGAGGTTGCCGCGCAGCCCGATGTGGCCGTTGGAGAGCGCGAAGACGGACTCCGACTGCGCCAGCACGTCCAGGTGCAGGCCCTCCTCGGTCACCGCCCACGGCTCGACGGTGAACGACGGGTGCGTGATCACAGCAGCTCCGCCAGGTCGTCGACGACGACGTCGGCGCCGTGCGCCTTCAGCTCGTCGCGCTGGCCGACGCGGTTGACCCCGATCACGTGGCCGAAATTGCCGGCGCGGCCCGCCTCGACCCCGGCCAGCGCGTCCTCGTAGACGGCGGCCTGCGACGGCTCGACGCCGAGCAGGCGGGCGCCCTCGAGGAACGTGTCCGGCGCCGGCTTGCCGTGCAGGTGCGCCGCCTCGGCGACGAGGCCGTCGACGCGCTGCTCGAGCAGGTGCTCGATCCCGGCGGCCTTGAGGACGTCCTGGCAGTTGTGGCTGGACGACACGACGGCGCGGCGCAGGCCGGCGTCGCGCGCTGCCTCCAGGTAGCGGACCGACCCGGGGTACGGCTCGACGCCGTCGGTGCGGATCAGCTTCAGCACGGCGTCGTTCTTGATGTCGCCGAGCCGCTTGACCTCGTCCTCGCCGGGATGCATGCCGCGCGAGGCGAGGAAGTCGCGCACGCCGGCGTCGCGCGGCTTGCCGTCGACGTAGGTGTCGTAGTCGCCGTGCTCGTCGAACGGCCGCGTGTCGCCCTGCTCGCGCAGGTAGGCGTCGAACATCTGCTTCCACGCGTGGGCGTGGACCGTCGCCGTCTTGGTCAGCACGCCGTCGAGATCGAACAGGCAGGCGGTGATGCCCTCGGGAAGTCCCAGCATGGGACTCCTTGTACCTACTTCAGCTTGAAGGCGCGTATGCGGTCGTCGTACTGGGCGGCGTCGCGGGCGTACACGCCGTACGCGAGCGCCTGCAGGATCGACAGCAGCCCGGTGTGCGAGCGCACGAAGGCAGGAGAGTTCGATGAGTAGTAGAGCGTGCGCTCCGACAGCTTGGAGACGTCGGAGAGCGTCGCGTCGACGATCGCCAGCGTGCCGGCCTTGCGGTGGCGGGCGATCTTCATCGCGCGCACGACCAGCGGGTGCGGGCGCCCGGCGCTGAGGCCGATCACGAGCGTGCGCTCGTCGATCCGGCCGAGCCGGCTGAGGGCCTCCTGCGACGGCGACGCCGCGATCTCGGCGCGCACGTCGAGCAGCATCAGCAGATGGCGCAGGTAGGACGCGAAGAACGCCATCTGGTCGGTGCCGGCGATCAGGATCCGCTCGGCGGAGGCGATCGCCTCGATCGCGCCGTCGACCTCCGAGCGCGAGACGCGCCGGGCGGTGTCCTCGACATTGACGTGATCGGCGGCGACGGCCTGCTCGAAGGCGGACTGGTCGAGGCTGAAGAGCGGCGTCGCGGTGTCCGGGGCGGGCCCCGTCACGCGGTGATGGTGGCGGTACTCGTCACGCGCCGCCTCCTGCAGCTCCGGGAAGCCCTCGAACCCGAGCGCCTGCGAGAAGCGCACGACCGTCGAGGACGACGTGCTCGCGCGGCGGGCCAGTTCCTCGGCCGTGTGGAACGCGACCTCGTCGAGGTGATCGACGACGTACTGGGCCACGTCCTTCTGCGAGCGGGAGAACTCGTCGAAGCGTGCGGAGATATAGGCGGAAAGCGTCTGGTGGCCGCGGGCGGCCGGGGGCATGGTGGCGGTCCTCGGCATGGCGGACCGGTCTTTCGACGGCCCCTCCCTAACCTCCTCCCAATCTATGCGACGGCTTGAGACCCGACTCGACGGGCTGGTGCTGCTGGAGCCCGCCGTCCACGGCGACTCGCGCGGGTTCTTCGTGGAGACGTTCCGCGCCGACGTCGCGGCGGCGCACGGGGTCCCGCTCGACTTCGTGCAGGACAACCACTCGCGCTCGCGCCAGGGCACGCTGCGCGGGATCCACTTCCAGACGCATCCGGGCCAGGGCAAGCTGGTGCGGGTCGCGCGCGGCGTCGTGTGGGACGTCGTCGTCGACCTGCGCCGCGGCTCGCCGACGTTCGGCGAGTGGGAGGGCGTGACGCTCGACGACGAGTCCGGGCGGCTGCTCTGGATCCCGGTCGGCTTCGGGCACGGGTTCCTGGTCCTCTCCGACGTCGCCGACTTCATCTACAAGTGCACGAACTACTACGACCCGGCGACCGAGGCGGGAATCCGGTTCGACGATCCGGAGGTCGGGATCGAGTGGCCGTCCGAGGTCGAGCTCCTGTACTCCGACCGCGACCGTGACGCGCCGCTGCTGTCGGAGGTCGCGGACACGCTGCCGTTTTGAGGGGCCGGTTCGCGCCCAGCCCGACGGGGACGCTGCACCTGGGCAACCTGCGCACCGCGCTGCTGGCATGGCTGTTCGCGCGGTCGGCGGGGTCAGAGTTCCTCATGCGCGTCGAGGATCTCGACGCGGGCCGGGCGCGGAGCGAGCTCGTCGCGGCGCAGTTGCGCGACCTCGCCGCGATAGGGCTCGACTGGGACGGGCCGGTCGTCGTCCAGTCCGAGCGGTCGGCGCTGTACGCGCAGGCGCTGGCGCGGCTCGACGTCTACGAGTGCTTCTGCACGCGGGCGGAGATCCGCGAAGCGGCGTCGGCCGCGCACGGCCCGGTCGGCGCCTACCCGAGGACGTGCCTGGCGCTGAGCGAGGCGCAGCGCGCGTCGCTGCGGGCCTCGGGCCGCTCGCCCGCGCTGCGCGTGCGCGCCGGCGGCGGCGCCGTGTCGTTCACCGACCGGCTCGCGGGTCCGTTCTCCGGCCCCGTCGACGACTTCGTCGTGCGCCGCAACGACGGCGCGTACGCCTACAACCTCGCGGTCGTCGTCGACGACGGCGCCCAGCGCGTCGAGGAGGTCGTGCGCGGCGCCGACCTACTCGACTCGACCCCGCGCCAGCTCTGGCTCGCGCGTGCGCTGGGCCTGCCGGAGCCGTCCTACGCGCACGTCCCGCTGGTGCTCGGGCCGGACGGGCGCCGGCTCGCCAAGCGCGACGGCGACGTCACGCTGCGCGAGCTCGCGCCGGGCGACGCGCTGGCGTGGATGGCGCGCTCGCTGGGCCTGCCGGCGGCGCGCACGGCCGCCGAGCTGCTGTCCGCGTTCGACCCGGCCGCCTTGCCTCACGAGCCCACGGTGTACGTAGACTCCGCCGTGTGACTGCGCTGGTTGGCCGCGAGGACGAGCGGGCGCGGCTTACGGCGCTGCTCGACGGCGCGCGCAACGGCTCCAGCGGCGCGCTGGAGCTGCACCGTCCGGCAGGGATCGGCAAGACGGCGCTGCTGCGCGCCACCGTGGCGGAGGCGGCCGGGTTCCGCCGGCTGCGGGCGCGCGGGATGGAGTCGGAGTCCGACATCCCGTACGCGGGGCTCGCCGAGCTGGTGACGCCCTTGCTGGAGCGCCTCGGCGAGATCCCGGCCGTCCAGGCGGACGCGCTGCGCGGCGCGCTGGCGCTGGGTCCCGCGACGTCCGGGGATCGCTTCACGGTGCCTGCGGCGCTGTTGTCGCTGCTGGCGGCCGAGGACCAGCCCGTGCTCGCCGTCGTCGACGACGCGCAATGGCTCGACCTGCCGTCGCTGGAGGCGTGCCTGTTCGCCGGGCGCCGGCTCGGGCGCGAGGGCGTCGCGCTGGTGTTCTGCACCCGGGCCGACGCACCCCTGGACGTGCCGTGGCTGGAGCGGCTCGAGCTCGCGCCGCTCGCCGACGCCGACGCCCGCGCGCTGCTCGATGCGTCGATCGCGCCGGCGTTCGCCGACCGGCTCGTCGAGACCGCCGCCGGCAACCCGCTCGCGCTGCTGGAGATCCCGGGGCTGCTCTCCCCCGGCCAGCTCGCCGGGCGCGAGCCGCTGGAGGACCCGCTGCGGCCCGGCACCGGCGTCGAGCGCGCGTTCGCGACCGCGGTCGAGGCGCTGCCGGACGCGGCGCGGCGCGCGCTGCTGATCGCGTCCGCGGCCGGATCCCGGCGGCTCGACGAGATCGGGCGCGTGATCGACCTGGCCGACCTGGAGCCCGCCGAGGCGGCCCGGATCGTGTCGCTCGGCGACGGCGAGCTCGAGTTCCGGCATCCGCTGCTGCGCTCGACCGTCTACCACGCCGCCTCCGACGCCGAGCGCCGCGCGGCGCACGCGGCCCTGGGCGAGGCGGCCGAGGACGGCGCCCAGCGCGCCTGGCACCTGGCGGCGTGCGCGGTCGCGCCGGACGAGGCGATCGCGGCGGCGCTGGAGCGCGCGGCGCTCGACGCCCGCGGCCGCGGCGCGCACGCGACGGCCGCGCGCGACCTCGGCCGCGCGGCGCAGCTCACTCCGGATCCCGAGCCGCGTGCCCGGCGCCTGCTCGCGGCGGCGGCCGACGCGGCCCGCGGCGCGCAGGTCGAGCGCGCCTCGGCGCTGCTCGAGGACGCGGCCGCGCTGACGGGCGATCCGCTGGTCGTCGCCGACATCGAGCGCCTGCGCGGCCACGTCGAGATCCGGCGCGGCTCCCCGGCGGCCGCGCACGAGCGGCTCGTGCGCGAGGCCGGGCGGGTCCGCTCCCGCGACCCGCGGCGGGCCGCCGCGATGTACCTCGAGGCCGCGGTCGCGCACCTGACGACCGGCGACGTAGACGCGCTGCTGGCCGGCGCCGAGCGCGCGCGGGCGCTGGCGGCGAACACCGAGCCGGTGGTCGAGCTGCTCGCCACCGCGGTGATCGGCGAGGGCCAGATCGCGCGCGGCGAGATCGACCAGGGCTCGGCGCTGCTGCAGGCGTGCGAGCCGTACCTGATGGAGGCCGACCCGCTCGCGATGGTCGAGATCGTCGGCACCGCGGCGCAGGCCGCGATGTGGATCGAGGACTGGGATCGCGCCGCGCGGCTGCTCGCCCGCGTCCTCGACGCGGCGCGCGCGGCCTGCGCCGTCACGGCGACGATCCAGCCGCTCGCCGCGCTGGCCCAGCTGGACTTCCGCCGCGGGCGCTGGGCGCAGGCGCTCGCGGGCGCGTCGGAGGCCGCCGAGCTGGCCGACGACACCGGGCAGCGAGCGCTGCTCTCGCACGCGCTGGGTCCGCTCGCGCTCGTGCAGGCCGGGCTCGGGAGCGAGCGGGAGTGCCGCCGCACGGTGGCGCGCGGGCTGGAGTTCGAGGGGCTCGGCGTGCAGTTCCATGCCGCGCTCGGGCTGCTCGAGCTGGGGCTCGGCCGGATCCCGGAGGCGATCGAGGCGCTCGAGACGGGCGACCGGCAGCTGCTGCGGCACGGCATGACCTCGGCCGTCGCGCCGCTGCGGGCGGACCTGCTCGAGGCCTACGCGCGCGCCGGGCGGCGCGAGGAGGCCGAGGCGCTGCTCGAGCGGCTCGCGGCCGAGGCGGACACGACCGGCTCCGGCTCCGGGCGCGCCGCGGTGGCCCGCTCGCGCGCGCTGCTCGCGGCCGACGACGCGGTCCGCGGCGCGTTCGAGGCCGCGCTGGCGCTGTACGAGCGGCTGCCGCTGCCGTTCGAGCGCGCCCGCACCCAGCTGGCGTTCGGCGAGCGGCTGCGGCGCGCGCGCCAGCGGGCGGAGGCGCGGGCGCCGCTGACGGCGGCGCTGGACGCGTTCGAGCGCCTCGGCGCGCGGCCGTGGGCCGAGAAGGCGCGTGCTGAGCTGCGCGCGACCGGCGGCGCGGCCGCGGGCCGGCGCGCGGCGGTGGCGGCCGAGCAGCTCACGGCGCACGAGCTGCAGATCGCGCTGCTGGTCGCCCAGGGCATGACGAACCGCGAGGCGGCGGCGTCGCTGTTCCTGTCGCCGAAGACGATCGAGTACCACCTCGGGCAGATCTACCGCAAGCTCGACGTCCGCGGCCGCGCCCAGCTGGCGCGGCTGATGGCGATGGAGCTGCCGGAGGGCGAGCGCGACCCCGCCGTGCTCGCCGAAGCGCTGCTGTAGGAAGGACTGTCACTCTTTACGTACAAAGAGGACTGCGGGATGCAGGACGTACTCCATCTCGACCGGATCGAACAGGCCGACGCGCTCTTCAAGCCGCGGCGCATCGAGGTGCTGCGCCGGCTCGCCGAGCCGCGCACGTGCACCGAGATCGGCCGCGATCTCGGCGACTCGCCGCAGAAGGTCTACTACCACGTCAAGCGGCTGCAGTCGGCCGGGCTGGTCGAGCTCGTCGACGAGCGCCGGGTGCGCGGGATCACGGAGGGCATCTACCGCGCCGTGGCCCACTCCTACTGGGTCTCGCCCGACCTCGTCGGCCGCGTCGGGCCGCCGCGCGAGAGCAATCAGTACGGCCTCGGCTTCCTGCTCGACCTCTCGGAGGAGCTGCAGGCCGACCTCGCGGGGCTGGCCTCGCAGGAGGGCAGCCCCCCGACGCTCGGGATCTCCGGCGAGGTCCGGCTGCGCGGCGACCAGGGCGCCGCGTTCGTCGCGGACCTCCAGACGGCGTTCCAGGCCGTGCTGGACCGCTACAGCGGCGACGAGGGCACGCCGTTCCGGCTCGCCCTCGCCTGCTATCCGCACGACGACGTCTAGTCCAGGCGCTCCTCGAGCCGCGCCACCTCGTCGCGCGTGCCGTCGACCGCCTCGCGCGCCTCGGCGAGGACCTTCTGCATCGCCTCGGCCTCGACGCGGGCGTCCTCGGCCTCGGCGAGCGCGGCGTCGAGCCGCGAGGCGGCGCGGCGGACGTCCTTCTCGGCGGCGGTGAGCGCGCGCTCGCGCACCTTCAGCGCGCCGCGAGCCTCGCGCAGCTCGCGCTCGAGCGCGTCCCGCTCGCGCTTGGCCGCCTCCCGCGCCTCCCGCTCACGCTCCTTCGCCTCCCGCTCCGCGGCCTCGTCCCGAGCCGCGGCCCGCTCCGCGCGCTTGTTGGAGGGACGAACGAGCTCGCGCTCGGCGGCCTTGCCGCCGCGCGCGCTCTTTGCGCGCGGCGCCGCGCTCCGCGGCGCGGCGGCGCGCTCCTCGGCGTCCGGCGGCGGCCAGGCTCCGCCGGCCTCGGCCTCGAGCGCCAGGCGGCCCTCGGCGAGCGCCGCGCTGAGCTCCTCGTTGCCGGCCGCGGCCAGCAGGGTCGTGCGCAGGCGGTCGGTCATCGCGCGCGAGAGCGGGCGGCCGGCCGGCTTCAAGGGCTGCGCGGCGGCCATGAACGCGTCGACGGCGGTGCGCTGGGCGCGCGTCGCCTCGCGCAGGTCGCCGCCCTCGCCCGCCAGCGCGGCCTCCTGGGCCGCGCGCAGCGCAGCTCCCGCCTCGAGGAAGCCATCGAGGATGTCCGGCTCCGAGCGGGCGACCTGGTTGGCCGCCCAGGCGGCCGGCGTCGGCTTCGGCAGCTTCGCCACCGCGGCCGCGTCCTCGCGCTCGCCGGCGCGCCGCAGCGCCTTGGCGGCCGCGTCGCGCTCGGCGATGAACTCGTCGAGCGGGAGCCCGTAGAGCCGCTCGGCCTCGTCAGCCATCGCGGCCGACCGCGGTCAGCACCGGTCCCTCTCCCACGCGCCAGCCGCGCGGCATCTCGGGCGTGGTGAACGGGGCGGCCAGGTCGTCGGCGCAGACGGCGATCAGCCCGCCGGTGCCCGGACGCAGCGCGAGGCCGGCGAGCGCGACCTCGGACGCCTCGGCGAGCCCGAGCCCGGCGTGGCGCATCAGCGCGTCGACCTCGTGCGCCAGCGCGGTGCGGATGATCGCCTCGCCGTCGCCGGTGCAGGAGATCGCGGCGGTCGCGTCGTCGGCCCACGTCCCGGCCGCCACGAGCGGCGAGTCGCCCACGCGCCCGGGGTGCTTGCGCGCGCTGCCGCCCGTCGACGTCGCCGCCGCCAGGCCGCCGCGGGCGTCACGCGCGACCGCGCCGACCGTCCCGCCGCGCGAGGCGTCGCCGTTCTCGTACGCCAGCTGCCGCGCATCGGTGCGGAACCACGCCTCGGGCGCGGTCTCCAGTCCCAGATCGCGCACGAACCGGCTCGCGGGCTCGGAGACCAGCATCAGATGGCGGCCGTCGTCGAGCACGGCGCGAGCCGCGCGAACGGGGTTGCGGATGCCGCGCAGCGCCGCCACGGAGCCCGCCGCACGGTCGGAACCGCGCATGATCGCCGCGTCGAGCAGGACGCCGCCGCGCTCGTCCAGCGCGGCGCCGCGCCCGGCGTTGAAGATCGGGTCGTCCTCGAGCACGACGACGGCGGCCTCGACCGCGGCGAGCGCGTCGCCGCCGGCCGCGAGCACCGCGTGGCCGGCCGCGACCGCCGCGGCCAGGCCCGCATGGGCCGCCTCGTGCGCGTCGGCCGGCCACTCCCCCGCGCCGCCGTGGACGACGATCGCCACCTCCGTCATCCCGCGCACCCTAGTGACACGACCTGCCAGTGGAAGTCCTGCGCGAGCACGCGGTGCGGCTTCAGCGCGGGCTCGAGCGCGTCGCCGTAGAAGGAGCGCGAGCGGATCACGACGCCCGGGCTCGTCGGGCGGCCGCCGAGGCCGCGCATCGGCACGTCGAGCTTCCACGCCACGAACGAGCGCGAGCCGATGCCGGAGCGCAGCGCGCCGCAGCGCACGAGCGCGTCGCGGCCGCCGGCGGCCGCGATCACGGCGTCGAAGGAGCGCGCCGCGCGCGGGCGCAGCGACAGCTGGTCGAACTGGTCCTGGAGCGTCCCGAGCGAGGCGGCGAGCACCGCCGCGAGCAGGATCGCCGCGCCCAGCGGCGCTCCGCCGCGGGCCGCGCGGGCGAGCGAGACGGCGCCGACGCCCGCGAGCGCGCAGCCGATCGCCGCCGCGGCGACGAGGTAGCGCGGGTTGCCGGCGTAGCCGGCCTGCGTCATCACGGCCACGATCAGCACCCAGGCCGCCGCGCCGGCGGCCAGCACGCGGATCACGCGGCCCGACTCGCGGTCGCCCGTCGCGCGCGGCCCGAGGATCGTCGCCAGCACCGCCGCCGCCAGCGCCGGCCACGTGAGCATGTCGACGGTGTCCTTGAGCAGCGCCAGCGCGGGGACCGAGGCGAGGCCGGCACTGCCCGGGCTCGGCGTGCCGCGGGCGGCGCGCGAGGCGCCGAGCGCGCCGCCGGCGCCGATCACGTCCGGCCCGAACCACAGCAGCGGCACGATCAGGCCGCAGACCGCGAGCACGACCCGCGCGCCCGGGTCGCGGCGCCACAGCCACAGCCCGTAGAGCCCCAGGAACGGCCACACCTCCGGCCGCAGCAGCGCGGCCGCGGTCCCGAGCACGAGCGCCGCGCGCGGGCGCCCGCCGAGGTACGCGACGACGGCCCACACGACCGCCGCCGCGAGCAGGCCCTCCGAATTCGCCAGCGCGGTGTTGAACAGCCACCACGGCGACAGCACCATCGTCGCGGCCGCGGCGACCCCGGCCCAGCGGCCCGCGAGCTGCGTCGCGAGCGCGTACACCCCGGCGAGCGCGAGCAGCCCGCCGGCGCGCGCCACGATCATCCACAGCGCCGGCGCGATGCCCGGGACGAGCGCGAACGGGGTCGTGAACAGCACCGGAAGCGGCTTCCACGACGGTCCGGGGCTCGTGTCGAGCGCGAGGTGCAGCGTGTCGCGGCCCCACACCAGCCAGGCCATCGGGTCGAACGCGAGCGCCCACGGGGCGAGCAGCGAGAGCGCCGCGAGCGCCAGCGCGGCGGCGATGACGGGCGACGCGCGTCGCGTCGTCAGCGCGGGCGGGCTCGCCGCCGCGGTCACGTCAGCGCCGAGAGCAGGAGCACGAGGGCGATGCCGAGCACCGCGACGAGCGCCGCCGCGCCGATCCGCACGGCCCACAGGCTGTACGGGCTCGGCGGGACCTGCGGCACGCGCCGTGCCGAGGCGACGCGGGCGGCGTCGACGCGCCGGCGCGTCCGCTCGGGCGTGCGCACCGCGCGGTCCGGCGGCTCGTCGAGCGCCGGCGCGCCGTTGGCCACCGCCGACGACTGCGAACGCCGGTGGCGCGCGCTGTCGGAGCGCAGCTCGTCGAGCTCGCGCCGCAGCTCGCGCGTCGTCGTGCGCTCGCGCTCGAGGTCGCGGCCGATGCGCTCGACCATCCGCCGCGTGGCCTCCTCCTCGGCGCCGCCGCGCGTGATCAGCTCCTCGCGCAGGCGGGCGACCTCGGCGCGCTCGCCCGCCAGCAGGCGCTCGGCCTCGTCGCGGGCCGTCTCGAGCTCGCTGCGCAGGCGCTCGGTCTCCACGGCCTCCGCCTGCATCGTGCGGGTCGCCTCCTCGCGCGCGGTGGCGAGGCGGGAGTGGACCTCGGTCGTCGTCGCACGCTCGGACTCGACGCGGCGCTCGGCGTCCGCGCGCGACTCGGCGAGCTCGGCCTCGGCGGTCTCCGCGCGCTCGGTCAAGGCGGCGATCTCGTGGCGCGCCTCGGTCAGCTCGCCCATCAGGTGCCCGCGGGCGGCGTCGGACTCCGAGGCGCGGTTCTGTAGCTCGCGGATCACCTCGCCGAGGTCGGCCTTCACGCGCTCCTCGTCGGCCCCCAGGGCGCGCAGCTGCTCGAGCTCCCCGTTGGCGCGATCGCGCTCGTCGCGGACGCTGCGGAGCGCCTCGAGCTCGTCCTCGAGCGCCTCGTAGGACGCCCGCAGGCTGCCGTGGGCGAGCCGCAGGCCGGCGAGCTCGGACGCGTCCGCCTCGTCCGGCTCCGCGGCCTCGGGGCGCGCGGCGAGCTCGGCGCGGAGCGCTTCCACCTCCTCGCGCGCGGCGGCGTGCTCCGCCCGCAGGGCGTCCGCCTCGGCCCGCGCGGCGGCGAGCTCCGCCGCCGGCGCGGCGTGCACCGCGACCGCCGCCGCCTCCGCGGTCGCGCGGCGGCGGCGCCGGCGCGGCGGCGGGAGGTCGACGACGAACGAGCGGCCGACCTCCAGCTCCGCGCCGGTCACGTCGGCGGGGTCGCCGTCCCACGCGAACACGGCCCGCCACGGATCGCCCGTGAGCTCGCTCTCCGGCTGCGCCGGCAGGCGCCGCCCCGCGACCGTCAGCACCGGACGCGCGGCCCGGCGGCCGCGCAATCCGGCCCAGCGGCCGATCACCTCGAGCCGGCCCTCGTCGAACCAGCCGAAGCGCTCGAGGTCGAATGAGACCTCGGGGGCCATCAGGACTCCGAGGCCTCGGGCGGATGCAGGAGCGAGTCGCTCGACCGCGGGACCGGGGTGCCGGTCTCGGTCGGCGGGCCCTGGTGGTCGACCGCGGGGACGCGCGTGCGCCGGTCGCGGCCCTCGACCGCGACCGCGAACGAGACGCGCCCGAACGTCAGCACCGCGCCGGCGACCATCACGACCGCGGCGCCCAGCGACAGCCAGGCGCCCGTGCCGAGGCTCGCGCCGCTCGCGCCCGGCGGCGGGTCCAGCAGCTGAGCCGCGACCAGCACGAAGACGGCGCCGACGATCCACGGCAGCGCGCGGCGGTCGACGTACTCCAGCTCCGGCAGCAGCAGGCCCGCGGCCGCGACCAGCGCGCCGATCGCGAGCGCGGCCAGCAGGACGTCCGTCAGCTCGAACGCGTTCCAGGCGTTCAACGGGCCGTACCAGTCCAGGAACAGGCCGACCAGCAGCAGCAGCGCACCCAGCGCCAGCAGGATCGGACCGATGTCGAATCTGCGTGTCAACGGGTCTCCTCTCTCGTGTCGTGCGGCCCTCGCGGCCGCGGAAGGGGGGAATCCCGCTGCACAGGATGGCAACCCTGGCGGCGAGAGGACGCAGAGTCACCGTGGGGACCATCGCCCGGCCATCGGGTTCTCAGCCTGACCTGCCGGTTTTCCGTGCCCCGGGCGCTGGGCAAGCGAAGGAGTGAGCGCCCATTCACCCTGTCCCTTGGGCGCTCCCCTCCCCTCCTCCGCAGGACGGGTGTGCCCCTGACCAAGGCGCGCCCGTCCTGCTCCTGGGATCAGCCCGCGGCGACCAGCGCGGCGGCGGATTCACGCAGGTGCTCGCGCAGCACGGCGGGACCCTCCCGCTCGAGCCCCGCCACCAGCGCGACGTGGTCGGAGGCCATCCGCTCCGGCGACCACAGCGGCTCGAGCTGGTTCATGAACAGCCGCAGCTCGCCGTTGAGCGCCGTGTGGGCGGCGAGGATCCGCGGGCTCTCACCCGCCGCGACGATCGCGTGATGCAGGCCGGCGTGCGCCTCGTTGATCGCGCCCCACGCGACGGGCCGCGCGGCGCACGCGTCGCTCAGCTCGGCCAGCGCCACGCGCACGGCGGCCGGCAGCCGCCCGCCGTGGCGCTCGAGCGCGAGCCGCGCCGCCTCGGTCTCCAGCGCCGTCCGCAGCTCGTACAGCCACGTGATCTCCTCGGCGGTGAGCTTCGCCACCCGCGCGCCGCGGTTCGGCTCCACGCGGATCAGCCCCTCGGCCGCGAGCGCGCGCAGCGCGGCCCGCAGCGAATGCCGGGCGACGCCGTAGCGCTCGCACAGCTCCTGCTCGACCAGGCGCTCGCCCGCAGCGCGCTCGCCGTCGAGGATCTCGCGCCGGAGCGCGTCGGTGAGGGAGTCGACTACTGCCATGCGGGAGCCGCGCGGCGCTCCGGCGTCGCGAGCGCGAGCATCCCCGCGAGCACGAGCGCGGCGCCGCAGGCGGCGGGGAACGTGAGCTGCTCGCTCAGCACGACGACGCCGAGCAGCGCCGCCGTCAGTGGCTCCGCGAGCGTCAGCGTCCCGGTCTCGGCCGCGGTCAGCCGCTTCAGGCCGCGGGCGAACAGCAGGTAGGCGACGGCGGTCGGCACGATCCCGAGGAAGAGTGCCAGCCCGAGTCCGCCGGCGTGCAGGAGCCAGCCCGCGCCGGTGACGGCGAGCACGGGCGCCAGGACGGCCGCGCCGAGCCCGAACGCGACCGCCATCACGGTCTCGGGCGCGTGCCCGTCGGACAGCATCCGCTTGGCCGCGAGCGTGTACGTCGCGTATGCCGCCCCGGCCACGATCGCGAGCCCGACGCCGAGCGGCGAGACCGCCGCGTCGCCGCCGCCCGCCAGCGCGAGCATCACGACGCCGGAGCAGGCCAGCGAGGTCGCGAGCGCCCAGGCGCGCGAGGGCACGCGCCGGTCGACGGCCCACTCGAACGCGCCCGCGAGCGTGGGCGCCGAGCCGAGCGCCACGATCGTCCCCACCGCGACGCCGGTGTCGCGCACGGCGGCGAAGAACGCCAGCTGGTAGATCGCCACGGCGCCCGCGGCCACGACGGCGGGCCTCGGCTGGACACGTGTCAACGCCCGGGCGCCATGCGCGGCCACGGCGACGATCACGAGCAGCGCGCCGCCGACGAGGATGCGGGCGGCGCCGACGCCGGCGGGAGCGAGGCCGTCGGGACCGAGCGCCTGGGCGGTTCCCGTGGTGCCGAAGCAGACGGCGGCGAGCAGGACGAGGACACGCGACATGCCCGGGATTGTTCCACAATCAGCGCGATTGTTCAACAATACGTCGGAGACCGGCGGCGAGCACTCGATCCAGGGCGCGGTCCGGGAGCACGCGCGCCAGCGCCGCCTGGACCTTCGCGTCGCGCCCGACGACGTAGCGTGCGCGCGGCCACCGTGCGCGGAGCGCCTTGGCGATCACCTCCGCGACGCGCTCAGGCGGGTCGCCGTCGCTGCCCAGGGTCGTCGCCTGGGCGCGCATGCCGTCGACGAGCGCCCCGTAGCGGGAGTGTGCGAGCGGCGGCATCGCCTGCCACAGCGAGTCCGCCGTCGCGATCCCGCGATCCCAGATCGGCGTCGCCATCGCCCCGGGCTGCACGACGATCACCTTCACGTTGTCGAGCTCGCGGCGCAGCGAGTCGCTCAGCGCCTCGAGCGCGAACTTCGACGTCGTGTAGGGCCCGTACAGCGGCAGCGCGACACGGCCGGCGATCGAGGACACGTTGACGATCCGCCCGCGCGCCCGGCGCAGCGGCTCCAGCACCGCCTGCGTGACCGCGAGCTGCCCGACGACGTTGACCTCCAGCTGGTGGCGCAGCTGCTCGACCGGCAGGTACTCGAGCGGGCCGCTGACCGCGATCCCGGCGTTGTTGACGAGCGCGTCGAGCGTCTCGATCCCCCGCAGCGCGGCCACGTGCTCCGCGTTCGTGACGTCGAGCAGGACCGGCGTGGTCTGCGCCGGCGCATCCTCGAGCCGGCGCACGCCGGCAAGCACGGTGTGGGTGCGCGTGAGCGCGAGCGCGGTCGCCCGGCCGATGCCGGTCGATGCGCCGGTGACCAGCACGGTCGGCATGTCGCGACAATACCGGCGTGCTGTTCGCTGACCTTGCCGCCGCGACCGAGGACGTCCGCGCCGAGTCCGGGCGCAAGGCGAAGGTCGAGCGGCTCGCGCTGGCGCTGCGCGGGCTGGCGCCGGAGGAGCGGCTGGCGGGCACCGGGTACCTCGCGGGCGCGCCGCGCCAGCGCGTGCTCGGCGTCGGCTGGGCGGCGCTGCGCGACCTGCCGGCGCCGGCCGAGACGGCGACGCTGACGGTCGCCGACGTCGACGCGGCGCTGGAGCGGCTCGCGGGGATCTCGGGCTCGGGCTCGCAGGCGGCGCGGCGTACGGAGCTGAGCTCGCTGCTCTCCCGCGCGACGGCCTCCGAGCAGGCGTTCCTCAGCGCGGTCGTGCGCGGGGACCTGCGCCAGGGCGCGCTCGCCGGCGTGCTCGGCGACGCGGTCGCGCGGGCCGCCGAGGTGCCGCTGAAGGACGTGCGGCGCGCGCTGATGCTGCGCGGCGACCTCGGCGCGGTGGCGGAGACGGCGCTGTCGGGCGGGGACCTGGGCGCGTTCCGGCTCGAGGTCGGCCGCCCGCTGCAGCCGATGCTGGCCTCGACCGCGCCCGACGTCGCTGCGGCGCTGGAGAAGACCGGGCCGGCCGCGGTCGAGTGGAAGCTCGACGGCGCGCGCATCCAGGTCCACCGCGACGGCGGCGACGTGTCGATCTTCACGCGCACGCTCGACGAGGTCACGGCGCGGCTGCCGGAGGTCGTCGAGGCGGCGCTCGCGCTCCCGGTGCGCTCGATCGTGCTCGACGGCGAGGCGATCGCGCTGCGCGACGACGGCCGCCCGCACCCGTTCCAGGTCACCGGCAGCCGCTTCGGCAGCCGTACGCCGGTGCGCTCGATCCCGTTGACGCCGATGTTCTTCGACGTCCTGCACCTCGACGGCGAGGACCTGCTCGACCGGCCCGCGTCGGAGCGCTCGGACGCGCTGGCGGTCGTCCCGCAGCGGGTGCCGCGCTCGTCCGACGGCGAGGCCGCGCTGGCCGCCGCGCTGGCGATGGGGCACGAGGGCGTGGTCGTGAAGGCGCTCGACGCGCCCTACGAGGCCGGCCGGCGCGGCTCGGCGTGGGTCAAGGTCAAGCCGGTGCACACGCTCGACCTCGTCGTGCTCGCGGCCGAATGGGGCCACGGACGCCGGCACGGCTGGCTCTCGAACCTCCACCTCGGCGCGCGCGGGCCGGACGGCTGGGTGATGCTCGGCAAGACGTTCAAGGGCCTGACCGACGCGATGCTGACGTGGCAGACGTCGACGCTGCTCGAGCTCGAGGAGCGGCGCGAGCGCCACGTCGTGTACGTGCGGCCCGAGCTCGTGGTCGAGATCGCGTTCGACGGGATCCAGACGAGCCCGCGCTACCCGGGCGGCGTGGCGCTGCGGTTCGCGCGCGTGGTGCGCCACCGGCCGGACAAGCCGGCGGCGCAGGCCGACACGCTGGAGGCGGTGCTGGCGACCAGGAGTTAGCCGCGATCGCGATCAGCGCCGCGCTCGGGCGCCGGCGGGCCGCCGCGACGTAGAGCCGCTTTGCGGCTGATCAGAGCACGATGGCGAGGATCGCGACCAGCACGATCAGCAGCAGCCCGAGCCAGACGAGGCCGACGGCGCGAGCCGTCCACCCGCGCTCCCGCCGGGACGGGACGCCGCGAGCGGCGAGCACCGCGTCGGGCACCGCCCGCTGAGCCGGAGCCGCCTCGGCGAGCGCACGATGGAGCCGGTCGTCGGCCGCGGCAAGCTCCCGCTCGGCGGCGGCACGCGCGCGCTCCGCGGTCTCGGCCCGCTCGCGCAACGCCGCGGCGTCGTCCGCCGGCGCGGCGGCGAGATCGCGCGCGGCCGCGAGATCACGCTCCGCGGCGTCGCCCCTATCGCGCGCCGCGGCGAGATCGCGCTCAGCGGCGGCGGCGAGATCGCGGGCGGCGGCAAGGTCGCGCTCCGCGGTCTCCGCACGATCGCGCAACGCGGCGGCGTCGCCCGCGGCGCGCTCGCGGGCGGCGGCAAGCTCGCGCTCCGCGGTCTCCGCCCGCTCGCGCAACGCGGCGGCGTCGCCCTCGAGGCGGACGATCTCGTTGACGCGCTCGACGCCGGCGTCGTGATGCTCGGCCAGCGCGGCGAGGCGCGCCTCGGCCTCGCCCAGCGCGGCCGCGACGCGCTCGCGCTCGGCACGCTCGGCCGCGAGCAGCCGCTCCGCCTCGACGAGCTCGGGCGACGGGCCGGCGGGCGCGGGCGGCGGCGATTCCGCGGGAGCCGGCGGCGGCGCCGCCGGCGGCGACGACCCGGCGGGCGGCGGCTTCGCCGGCGCCGGCTTCTTCGCCGGCCTCGGCTTCGGGCGTGGGTGCAGGACGGCTCCGGCGGCTTCGTCTCCCGGGGACGGGAGGTCGAGGACGACGTCCGGGGCGACTTCGAGGCGGGCGGCGCTGATCTCGGCGTGCTCTCCTCGCCAGGCGAACGCGGCGATCCAGACGCCTTCCCCGTCCGCGGCCCACGGCTTGTGGTCGAGCACCGCGATCAGGCGCTTGCGGCGGCCGCCCGCGCGCAGGTTCATGACCGGGCGGACGAAGCGGCGCCCGCGCACGCCGAACCAGCGCCCGCTGATCTCCAAGCGGTCGTCGGCCGTCCATTCGAAGCGATCGAGCTCGAAGCCGAGCTCGGTCTGGGAGTCCGTCGCGCGCGTCATCCGCCGGTAGCGAATGGTAGGCGCGCTGCTTTAGTCATTCGCCGTATGGCGCGGCGCATTGCAGTCGACTTGAGTGTGCTGCGCGAATCGCGCAACCTGCGCCTGCTCATCCTCGGGGAGCTGTTCTCGGGCCTGGGCGCGCAGGCCGCACTGGTCGCGATCCCGTACCAGGTCTACGTCCTGACGCACTCGGCGGCGCTCGTCGGGCTGCTCGGGATCGTCGAGCTCATCCCGATCGTGACCTGCTCGCTGATCGGCGGCGCGGTCGCCGACCGGGTCAGCGACCGGCGGCGCTTGATGCTCACCGGGCAGGCGATCGTCTCGCTGTCGGCGATCGCGCTCACGCTCGGCGCGTTCCACGGCGATCCGCCGGTGGCGCTGATCTTCCTGCTCGCGGGCACCGTGGCCGCCGGCGCGACGATCGACAACATCACGCGCTCCGCCGTCCTGCCCGCGCTCGCCGGCGACCGGCTGCGGGCCGCGCTGCCGCTCAGCTACGGCCTGCACCAGGCCTCCGCGGTGGTGGGACCCGGCATCGGCGGCCTGCTGATCGCGTGGCTCGGCGTCGGCGCCGCGTACGCGAT
This sequence comes from uncultured Solirubrobacteraceae bacterium, assembly GCA_963736505.1. Lineage (GTDB taxonomy): Bacteria > Actinomycetota > Thermoleophilia > Solirubrobacterales > Solirubrobacteraceae > Solirubrobacter. The sequence goes on along the minus strand of CAVTOZ010000003.1, from coordinate 1,646,764 downwards.
CGACGCGGCCGGCTTCATGCTGATGATCGGCGTCACGCTGGCGCTGCCGAAGCTGCCGCCCGCGCCGACCGAGGCGGAGCACCCGCCGATCGGCCAGTCGATCGCCGAGGGACTGCGCTTCGTGCGCCGCAACAGCGCGCTGATGGGCTCGTTCGCGATCGACCTCGTGGCGATGACGTTCGGGATGCCCCGCGCGCTGTTCGCCGTGCTCGCGCTGACCGTCTACGACGCCGGCGCGAGCGGCACCGGCCTGCTCTACGCGTCGGTGTCGGCCGGCGCGACGATCGCCGCGCTGAGCACGGGCTGGGCCGAGCACGCCCGCTGGCTCGGCCGGATCGTGATCGGCGCCGTGCTCGTCTGGGGGTTCGCGATCGCGCTGGCCGGGCTGATGCCGACGATCTGGCTCGCCGCGCTGCTGCTGGCCTGCGCCGGCGCGGCCGACAGCGTCAGCGCCGTGTGCCGCTCGATCATCAACCAGACCGTGACGCCGGAGGCGCTGCGCGGGCGGATGTCGGCGATCTTCATGCTCGTGGTGACGAGCGGGCCGCGGCTCGGCGACCTCGAGTCCGGCATCGCCGCGTCCCTCACCAGCGCCGGCGTGGCGGTGGTCAGCGGCGGCCTCGTCTGCATCGCGGGCGTGTTCGTGGTGATGGCGGCGTTCCCCGCGCTGGCCGCGTTCGACGGCCGCGCGGAGCCCGTCGGCGTGCCCGAAGCCGCCTAGACGCCCGCGGGCTCGGCCATCGGCTCCGCGCCCGCGCCGCCCGCGTCATCGCTCTTGGGCGCCGCCGTCGCGGCCGGACGCGCCGTGATCGTGATCGAGACCTCGTCGAAGTTCTTCGCCCCGTCGCCCGCGCGGACCTTGATCGCGCCGGTCTTCTCCCCTACGACCACCTTGCCCGACGCCTCGTCGATCGTGCACCCGAGCGCGTCGCCGACGAGCGAGAACTTCGCCGTCCCCGCCGGCTCGACGGTGACCGACACCTGGACCTCGTTGGGCTTGGCCGGCTTCGGCGCCGACGCCTCGACCGACGTCTTGTCGGCCTTCGCGTTGCGGTAGACGGCCGGGCCCGCGTACGGGATCTCGACGTCCTTGACGCCTGCCTTGAGCACGACCTTCAGCGCCCCGCCGCGCTCCTCGAGGTTGCGCACGTGCGGCGTGCTCGTGAACTCCGTCGCGTCCTGCTTGCCGGACGGGAACGACTTGGCGAACAGGTGCTGCGTCATCGAGAACCCCGCGGGGAGCGACTTCGCGGGCGTCGGGTTCGACGCGTTCTTGACGAACTTGTTGGCGTCGATCATCGACTGATCGATCGAGACGTTGTCCGGCCCCGCCATCACGCCGCCGGCGTTCAGGTCCCACCCCTTCGAGCCCGCCGCGTTGGCCGAGAGCGAGAACTTGCCGAAGTCGGTGTCGACGCTCAGCGAGTCGAACTTCTCGTTGATGTTGCCGCCCTCGGTCGCGGCGCCCGGCGCCAGCGTGTGGATGAACGTGCCCGAGTAGGTCCCGGACGCCGACGCCGCCGTCGAGGCGATCCCCGTCGGCTTGGACACCACGTTGAACGGCATCGCGAACGAGGAGCCGTCGTCGGCGGTCGCCTCCGCCTCGAGCGTCCCGCCCGGCTGCGCCCCACCGACCGTGATCGCGCCCTTGGCGTCGATCGTCGAGCCCGTCACCGCGGCGGTCCCGTCCTTCAGCGCCCACGTCACGCCGGTCGCGTTGGCCGGCGCCGCCGTCGCCTTAACGCTCACGCCGGCCTCCAGGGGCGTCGTGAACTTCGACGGCGAGACGGTCACCCCGGTGACCCCGACCTGCGTGGGCGCACGCGCGATCTGCCCGTTCTCGATCGCCCGGCAGACCGCCTGGTTGCCGGCCGTGCGCTGGAGCGAGAGCACCGTCTCGGCGCCCATCGGCGCGCCGCCCGCCGCCTCGGGCGATGCCACCACGACGGGCGGCGCCGGCGCGACTGCGGGTTCGTGCTCTACGGCCACCGCACGACGCTATCGCCGCGCGGTGGCCGTAGGCAAGGGCCGTTAGGGCGTCGTTGTGGACAGGGTGAACGTCAGCGTGGTGCTGTACGACCCCGTCCGCAGCGCGTCCGTGGACCCGATGTGCTGCTTGAACTGCAGCGTGCGCGCGTCGTTGGACACGGGCCCGTTCCACACGTGCAGGATCAGCCCGGCCGGCGAGATGTCGCCGAACACGCCGTCGTCACGGGCCTGCAGCGCCGACGGCAGCGTGAACGCGCCGTTGGCGAGGTGGCCCGGGCCGGCGACGCTCAGCGTCGCGTCGCCCGCGGTCGAGATCACGCTCGCGGTCGTGGACGCCGTGTAGTCGTGATCCAGGCCCGGCGTGAACGATCCGAACGTCGCCGGGGCGCCCAGCGCGATCGACAGCGTCGCCGGCACCGTGCCGCCGACCCCGCCGCCCGTGCTGGTCGAGGTGACCGCGACCTGCGTGAGCTTCGCGATCGCGCCCTGTGGGTCACCCGTGTAGAGCAGGTGCTCCGCGTCGGCCGACAGCGCCGACGTCGCGGCCTGGATCCCGTCGCGGACCATCGCGTTCTCGGCCAGGTCGCGCGCGACCGAGACCACGAGGTCGTTGGCCGCGAAGGAGCCGACCGAGGCCGACCTGAGGCCGTTGAGCACGGCCAGCCCGTTCTTGACCGACCCGTCGGCGTTCCACACGTCGGCGGCGATCAGCCCGTCGAGGCCGGTGATGCCCATGTCGCGGGCCGCCACCAGGCGGGCCTTGGCCGAGTCGGTCCGCAGGCCCCAGCCGAACGGGAACTGCGGGTCGTAGGTCGCGTCGCCGACGTTGATCGGCAGCTGCGCCATCGACTTCGCCCACGTCATCGTCGTGCGGCCGGTGAACGGCACGTCGCCGAACAGCGTGTCGGCCACGCCTTCGCCTTCGGTGCCGGGCAGCCACGAGGCGACCAGGGCGTTGCCGGTGAGCAGCTTCGGATCGACCATCGGCCGGCCCGAGACGACCAGGATCGCGCACTTCATCGCGCCGCAGACGCGGTCGATCGCCGTGCGGTCGGCCGCGCTGATCGACAGGTCCGGGCGGCCGTTCCCGATGTCGCCCACGCCCTCGGCGTACGGCGTCTCGCCCACGACCACGACGCCCACGGTCGAGCCGGCCATCGAGGCCGAGGCGTCCCTGGAGTACGTGATCGTCGCGCCCGGCGCGACCTGCTTCATGCCCTGCAGGATCGTGGTGGTGCCGCTCGAGGTGCTCCCGGAGCCGCCCTGCCACGTGATCGTCCAGCCGCCGGACTGGTTGCCGAAGTCGTCGGCGTTGGAGCCGGCCACGTAGACCTTGGCGGTCTTCGAGAGCGGCAGCACGCCGTCGTTCTTCAGCAGCGTCTGCGACTCCGCCGCCGCCTTGCGGGCGGCCGTCCGGTGCGCCGAGGTGCCGAAGTCGCTCAGCTTCGAGCTGTCCGGGAACGGGTGGTCGAACAGGCCGATGCGGAACTTCTCGCGCAGGATCCGCGTGACCGCGTCGTCGACGCGCGACTGCGGGATGTCGCCCGAGCCCACCAGCGACGTCAAGTCGGCCTCGAACGTCGGGTAGTTGTTCGGGACCATGATCATGTCCAGGCCGGCATTGATCGACGTCTTGACGTCGGCCTTGTAGTCCGAGCCGATCTGGTCGATCGCCGCGTAGTCGGAGATCACGAAGCCGTCGAAGCCCTCCTGCTGCTTCAGCCAGCCCGTCAGCAGATCCTGGTTGGCGTGCATCTTCAGCGGCCCGCCCGGATACTGGACCGACGAGTACGACGGCATCACCGAGCCGACGTGGTGCTGCTTGACGGCGGCGTCGAACGGCGGCAGGTGCAGCGTCGCAAGCTCGCCCAGCGGCGTGACGCCCTGGTCGATCTTGTAGTTGCCGGTCGTCGAGGAGCCGTAGGTCGTGCCGCCGTCGCCCGCGAAGTGCTTCGCGGTCGCCAGCGTGCCGTTGTCCTGGAAGCCGTCGATGACGCTCTCGTTGGCGATCACGACGGCGGGATCCTCGCCGTAGCTCTCGTACGCGCGGCCCCAGCGCTCGTCGCGCGAGACGCATAGGCACGGTGAGAACGCCCACGGCACGCCGGTCGCCTTCATCTCGGCGGCCGAGACCGCGCCCTCCGAGACGCCCAGCGACGGGTCATGGGCGGCGCCGATGCCGACGTTGTGAGGGAACAGCACCGCGCCGGTCACGTTGTTGTGGCCGTGGACCACGTCCGCGCCGTAGATCAGCGGGATCTGCAGCCGCGTGCCCATCGCCGCGGTCTGGTAGCCGGTGATCATGTCCTGCCAGCCGGCCGGCGTGTTCTGCGTCGGCGTCGAGCCGCCGCCGGACAACAGCGAGCCGAGGTTGTACTTGGGGATGTCGCTGCTGGACGGCAGCGCGAGCCGCTCGGCCTGCGTCATCTGGCCGACCTTCTCGGCCAGCGTCATCCGGCCCAGCAGGTCGGAGATGCGCTGCGCGACGGGCAGCGAGCTGTCGAGGTACGGCAGCCCGTGCGCGCCGATCCAGATGGTCGCCGGTGCGTCGGGCACGCCGTTGCCCTGGCTGGTGAGCGTCAGCGTGATCGACTTCGCCTCCGACCCGCCGCTCGGCGAGAGCAGCGTGACCGGGAACGTCTTGACGGTTCCTGACGCGGTCCCGGCCGGGAACGTGATCGTCCCCGAGGCGGTCGTGTAGTCGGTGCCGGCCACGGCCGTGCCGTCGCCGGTCGTGTACGCCACCGTCTGGTCGGCGGCGAGCGGCTTCCCGTCGACGGTCGTCAGCTTCACGCCGACGGTGACGGTGTCGCCGGTCTTCGCCAGATAGAGCGACTTGTCGGTCGCGAACGCGACGTCCGGCGCGCCGCCGGCGACGCCGTAGGTCTGCACGTCGTCGAAGTCGAACGAGCCGCTGCTCGCCGGCGGCGTGACCGCGTAGCCCCACATCTTGTTGAGGTCGAGCACGTGGTTGATGCCGCCGACCGGCTGGTAGTCGGTCCGGTAGTTGAACTTCGAGAACGGGATCGAGACGAGCTTCCAACCGACGGTGTCGTCCTGGAACGTCGTCGTCCACAGCTCCGACGCCCCCGCGTTGGCCCCGCCGTCCTTGATCTCGATGTTGATCGGGACCGGCGCGGCGCCGTGCGGGCGCCCGTAGAACCAGAACCGCAAGCCCTTGAACTGGCTCCAGTCCTGCGTGTCGGCGAAGTCCTGGGTGAAGCCGCCGTACTGCCCGGACGGCGTGTTGTAGTCGACCTTCAGCGCGTGGTTGTCGGTGACGCCGTCGCGCGCCTGGGGCTCGATCGTCAGCGTCGGCGGCGCGTTGTTGCCGTTGAACACCGAGATGCCGCGCTGGGCCAGCGTGTTGGCGCCCTCGAACGTCTCGACGTTGCGGACCTGCTCGTAGACCTGGACGTCGTCGACCACGTACGAGTTGACGCCCGGCACCAGGTTCATCGCCCAGCCCCACATGCTCGTGAGGTCCAGGTGCCCGTCGGTCGGGCCGCCGCCGGGCTGGTAGTCCGTGCGCTTGGTGAACTTCGAGAACGGAACGTAGACGAACTTCCAGTTGGTCGAGTCGTCGAGCACGTGGGAGTTCCACAGCTCGGAGTGCTCGCCGTCGGAGCCGCCGTCCTTGATCTCGAACTCGAGGTTGTGTCCGGTGCCGGTGCCCTTGAACCAGAACGAGAACCCGTCGTAGGAGCTCCAGTCCTGCGCCGCCGGCAGGTTGTAGGAGAAGCCGCCGTAGCCGCCGTTGGCGGTGTTCGCGTCGAGCTTCATCGCCTGCGTGCCCGTGCTCCCCGGCCGCGGCGTGTTGACCGCGGTCAGCTGCGGCACGTCGGCGCCGCTGTCGGAGAACGTGAACAGGCCGGAGTTGTTCGGCGGCTGCGGAGCCGAGAGCACCGTCAGCGTGCCCTCGAAGTCCGCGATCGTCTTCGTCGCGCCGTCGAACGTGGCGGCGTCGTCGTCGACGATCGAGACCGTCGCCGACGGCCGGTTGCCGAGCGAGACGCCGGAGCTGGGGTTCGAGAGGTTCAGCGAGAACGTCTCGGCCGGCTCGTTGACGCCGTCGTCGATCGACTTCAGCGTGACGTCCTTGGAGGTCTCACCGGGCGCGAACGTCAGCGTGCCCGAGGCGGCGGTGTAGTCCTTGCCGGACGTCGCCGTGCCGTCGGCGGTCGAGTAGTCGACGGTGACCGGCGTGGCCGAGGCCTGGTTGAGCTTGACCGGCACGGTCACCGTGCCGTCCTTCTCCGGCATCGAGTACGTCGACGCGGCGGCGCTCACGGTGGTCTCCAGCGGGGTGCCGTCGACCTCCAGCTCGTACAGCGAGTAGCCGTACTGGAGCGCGCGCGCCGTGCCCGTGAACCGCACGTAGCGGCCCGTGGCGCTCAGGCCCGGGTAGTCGTCGACGCCGCCGTCGGAGTTGGCGGTCGACGCGACCTGCGTCCAGGCCTGGCCGTCGTTGGAGACCTCGAGCGTGTACGCCTTGCCGTACGAGGCCTCCCACGTCAGCTTGAGCTCGCTGATCGAGGCCTTCGCGCCGAGGTCGAGCTGCAGCGTCTGCGGGTCCGCGAACGCGCTGGACCAGCGCGTCGTCAGATCGCCGTCGACCGCGTTGGAGCCGGGGTACTGCGCGCTCTCCAGCGAGCTCGCCGTCGCCACGGAGCCCAGTGCCAGGTTCGTCGGGCCCGCGTCCGCGCGCGTCAACGAAGGCACCGCCACCGCCACCGCGGCGAAGGCCGGCAGGAGCCAAAACTTTCTCATGGGACCACCACTGACGAGATGGACACGGGCTGGTGCTGGGTGTAGTCGAGTTGCGCCGTTCCGCCGATCACGTCCATCGCCTTCGGGACGGTGCTCGGGTTCACGGTGCAGTGCGGATCGCTGCTGGCGGTCGCGCAGACGCCGAACTGGAAGTCCTGCGGCGTCGTCTGGAACCCGCGTGCCTGGTCGGAGCTGAACCCGTCCTGTCCGGTCAGCACGACGGCGAACTGCCAGCCCGAGGCCGGCGTGCCGAGGCTCGCCTTGCTCACGCTGAACGTGATGTAGCGGGAGATCGGGTTGGCGCTGATCGTCACCTGGCCGAGCGTGTTCGGCGTGGGTGAGGCGGCGTCGAAGTACTGCTGGCCGAAGCCCTGCACCTCGATGCGCTTGTTCCACGGCGTGGCCAGTACGTAGTTGCGCTGCGGGAAGGCCGCGGCGGTCGACGTGGGCGACGCGCCCGGCTGGCTGATGTAGAGATCGACCAGCTGCGCGCCGAGCGGGCTGCCGAACGTGTTCGTCAGGTCGCGCGTGCGGACGCGGAAGACGATCGTGTCACCCGCGTCGTAGACCTCGAAGCGCTCGAGGTCGTACGCCCCGGGCTTGAAGTTGTCCGACGTCGGATAGGCGTAGTTGCCGGGGCCGTGATCGTCGCCGTCCGGGTCGTCGGTGCCGTAGATCAGCGTGCCCGGGGCCTTGTCGAAGACGACCGTGCGGACGGCGCGGGCCGTGCCGCCGTTCGGCGCCAGCGCGACGATGTTGAGCACCGTCGTGCCGCCCGTGAGCGGGACCGGGATGCTGAACGCGCCGCTGGAGCCGGTCTTGACGCGCCGCGTGAGCGACGTGTGGTCGTCCTCGTTGGCCGCGCCGACGACCACGGTGTTGCCGGGCGCGGTCGTGCCGATGACGGTCGTGCTGTCGGTCGCCGGCGACGCGTCGGGCGGCGCCGTCACGGTCAGGGTCGTGGTGCCCTGCGTGTGCTTGACGTAGCGGTCGGTCGTGTAGTCGGGCTTGTCGAGCACCTTGCCCGCCGACACGTCGAGCATCAGCCGCACGAACTGGCCGGCGGACCACGTCAGGGCGGCCGCCGAGCCGGCCGGCTTGCCGTTCTGGAAGCCGATCGACGCCTTCGTCGGATCCGTCCCGAACGGCGACGCCGCCAGGTCGGGCGCGTCCCACGCCTGCTCCGGGATCAGGCCGACGCCCGAGCCCATCGCCCGCATCGCCTGCAGCCGCTTGACCGCGGCCGCGGTGTTGCCGGTGTCGAGCTCCCACTGGCCGCGCTCGCCGGCCAGGACCGGCCACACATGGCCCGTGCCCTGGTTCGAGGGCGCCCACGGGTGGCCGTCGGCCGACCCGTCGCCGTAGCCGTCGCCGTTGTAGCGCAGGAAGCCGTCGCCGCTGGGGGTCGTCTTCTTGATCTGCGCGTCGACGACGGCGAGCGAGCGGACGATGTCCGCGTCGTGCTCGGACAGCAGGCCGAGGCGGGCGAACTCGAGGAAGCCCTGGTCGATGACCGCGCGCTGGTCGAGCGTCGGGCCGCCGTTGCCGACGTTGTACGTCGTCGCCGCGTTCGGGTCGCCGGCCTTGGACAGGCGGATGAAGTACGGGTTCGGGCTGTCAGGCCCGTTGGTCGTCAGCGTCCACTTCTTCAGGTTGCGCTGGAACTCGTCGGCCACGCCGCGCCAGACGACGGCGGAGTCCGCGTCGCCGTTGGAGTCGGCGATCTTGGCCGCGGCGAGCAGGCCGGCGATCTCGGCCGAGATCGTCGACGGCGAGAAGCCGCTCTGCTCCTCCCAGCGCTCCGGCCCGAACGACGGGCCGTGCGCGGCGACGAAGTTCGCCGCCGGCCGGATGTGGTCGGTGTAGTAGCTCTTGCTGGTCAGGCCGACGGCGAGCGCCATCACGAGCGGGTAGGCGCACTCGTCGAGCTGCGTGTTGAACGAGTCGGGCGCCTGCTTGCCGTTGGTGAGGCTGTTGCGCGGCATCGAGCCGTCCGCCAGCTGCTGGCGCTCGAACAGGAAGCGCGTCATGTCGCGCGCGGTCTCGCGGTCGCCGGCGAGGAACATCGAGGTCCACGCCTCGTACAGGTCGCGCGCGAAGACCTCGCGGTAGGAGCCGAAGTAGGTGTTCTTGGAGTCGCCGGCGGAGATCGCCTGGCCCCACGGCGAGGCCCAAGCGGCGGCAGTCGCGCCGGGGAACGTCTTGTCCTCGGCGCCCTTGACGTAGTCGGCGCTGAGGTAGTACTCGTCCAGCAGCGAGTCCCAGTCGTGCGAGGAGACGCCGTGCGGGCGGTCGGGTCGCTCGAGCGAGCGGTTGTAGAAGCGCCAGCCGAGCACGTACTCGGCCGCCGTCAGGAACAGCGGCGTGTGCAGGGAGCCGCGCGCGGCGCCGAGCGCGCCGTCCTGCGTGGCGCCGAAGCCGAGCGCGAGCGTGAAGGCGCCGTCGTGGTCGAGGTCGACCTGCGCGGTCTGCACGAGGTTGCCCTTGACCGCGTCGGTGTACGTCGTCGTGAGCTTGTGCGAGGCGTCCAGCTGGGTGAGGCCGTCGCTCGGCGTGCCGGCGAAGCCGTTGGAGACCTGCAGGAACTCGCCGTCGTCGTCGAGCGCGCTGTAGACGGGCTGCGCGTAGTCGCGGTTGGCCGCGTTGGTCGCGGTGACCGTGTCGGAGCCGACGAGCACGCCGTTGGCGACGGTGCCGCTGTCGGCGCCGCCGTTGTCGGCGCCGGAGGACCCGTCGCCGCCGCCGCCGTTGCCGTTCAGCGTCGGGTCGTAGCGGACGTAGAGCTTGTAGTCGCGCAGCTTGCCGCGCAGCGGCTGGAACTGCGTGCGCATCAGGACGGTGTTGCGGTCCGGATCGGTCAGGTAGTCCGTGACGATCCGGTACTTGCCGCTCTTGGCGGTCGCGGTCACGCGGCACGTGAGCGAGCGGTCGTCGGTCTGGGAGACCGTGTACGTCATGTCGCGCGTCTGCAGGTCGGTGAACGACGTGCCGTCGGTCACCACGTACTGCAGCGTCTCGTTGTTGGTCGTGTCGTTGGTCGGGTAGTAGACGTCGCTCAGGACGCCCCCGGCGACGGTGAACCAGACCTTCGACTTCGTGTTGCGCGCGGTCCCGACGCAGTCCTTGCGCGCGAGATCGAAGTGCGACAACGCTCCCGGCCCTCCTGGTGCGGGCTGCGCGGACGCGGACGAGGCACAACTCATTGCGACAGCCGCGATCACGGCCCCCGCAAGCAGACGGCGCTCCATGCTCTCTCCTCCCCTACGTTCTCCTCTCGGCGGGAACCTAACAGCCTCGGAGAAAGTGCGCCACTTTTTAGGCGCGTTCTGTCGGAGTCCGGCGGATTATGAGGAAACGCGTACGGCCACGATGCGATCGTCGCCGCCGCGCGGCGAGCCGCGCCCGTCCGTGTTCGACGTCGCGATCCACAACGTTCCGTCGGGCGCCTTCACGACGGTGCGGATGCGGCCGTAGCGGCCGGCCAGCATGCGTGTCGGCGTGCCCGTCTTCGCGCCGCGGAGCGGGATCCGCCACACGCACTGGCCCTGCAGCGCGCCGGCGTAGAGCGTCGAGCCGATGATCGCCGCGCCGCTCGGGGACGCCTCCGACGTCGGCCAGGTCACCAGCGGGTTCGTGAACCTCCCGCCCTGCGTGTCGCCCTTGCCCTCGACGACGGGCCAGCCGTAGTTGCGGCCTGTGCGGATCAGGTTGATCTCGTCGAATGTGTCCTGCCCGAACTCGGTCGCCCACAGGCGGCCGGAGCGATCCCAGGCCAGGCCCTGGACGTTGCGGTGCCCCCACGTCCACACGAGCGTGTGGAAGGGGTTGTCCGACGGCACGCTGCCGTCGGGGTTCATGCGCAGGATCTTGCCGTTGAGCGCATTGCGGTCCTGCGCGAGCCCGCGGTCGCCGGTCTCGCCCACGCCGGCGTACAGCTTGCCGTCCGGCCCGAACGCGATCCGGCCGCCGTTGTGGATCGCGCCGGCCTTGATGCCGGTGAGGATCGGGTCGAGCCTGCCGCCGAGCTTGAAGCGCGCGATCCGGTTGTCGCCGCCGGTCGTGAAGTAGGCGTAGACGAGCTTGTCGGACGCGTAGCGCGGCGAGACGGCGAGGCCGAGCAGGCCGCCCTCGCCCGCGTTGAGGTTCACGCCCGGCACGCGCATGGCCAGGCGCGGCTTGCCGCCGCCCTTCGGGATGCGCAGGATCTTGCCGGTGGTGCGCTCGGCCACCAGCGCGTCGCCGTCCGGGAGGAACGCGATCCCCCACGGCACGTGCAAGCCGGTGGCGATCGTGCGGCGGGCGGGTACCTTCGCGGTCGCCGTGGCGGTCGCCGTGGCAGTCGCGGACGGCGATGGCGTGGGCGTCGCGGTCGCCGACGGCGTGCTCGAGGAGCCGCACGCGGCCAGTGTCGCCGCGAGCGGGAGCAGCAGGCTTCCACGCATCAGTCCAGGATGACCGGAACCGTCTCGCTCGTCACCAATCCGCGCGCCGGTGTCAGGTCGCTCACGATCCGGAACGACTCCCCGACGTGCTCGGGCGTGTCGACGATCACCGTCACCGCGGGGACGCCGCGGCGGCCCTGCAGCAGCCGGTCGCCGTGCGGCTCGTGGTCGCCGTGGAAGCCCCAGACGCCGCGCAGCGTCGTCGCTCCCGCCGTGTTCGCCGCGCGCAATCTGCGCACGAGCTCGTCGTGCGCGGCGTGGTCGGAGCTGTGCAGCATCAGCTTGTGCCACTCGCCGGCGCGCGGCTCGGGCTCGGCGAGCGCGACGCCGTCGCGCCGGCACACGCGGATCCGCTCGAGCGTGGAGACCTCCCCCGCGTCGAGCGCGCGCGCGGCCGCCGCGCCGTCGCCGACGGCGATCACCATCAGCGGCACCTCGCGGTTGGAGCCGAAGAAGTGCGCCCGCCGCCGCTCGCCGTGGACCGTCCCGTCGACGCCGGGCAGGACCGTGGCGCCGTCGAGCCCGCACTCGCGCAGCCGCGCGCACAGCTCGCGGTAGGACTCGCCGCGGCCGACGTAGAGCGTCAGCTTGACCGGCTCGGCGACCGTCGCGGCGGCGCGCTCGAGCGTGACCAGCCCGCTGCGCTGCAGCGCCCTCACCTCCGGCACGAGCGCCTCGATCCGCTCGCGCGCGTCGACCGCGACCGACACCAGCGGCAGGTCCTCGGACGGCGTGAGCAGGTCCGCGCTGCGCAGCCGGTGGCGCGCGCCGAACCCCGCGGCGCCGCGCAGCAGCACGCTCGCCGCCACCTCGTGGCGCCCGTAGATGTCCAGCAGCGCGTCCGAGAGGAAGCGCCCGCCGGCGCGCTCGCGCTCGCCGAAGTACGTGGTGAGCTTGATCACAGCGCCCGCCCGAGCGCCGCGGCGGCGAGTCCGAGCACGATGCTGACGGCGATGTTGGCCCAGGCGATCCGCGGCCTGCCGTCCTCCACCGCGCGCTGCGTCTCGAACATCCAGGTCGAGAACGTGGTGAAGGCGCCGAGCGTCGCCGTGCCCGCGAGCAGGTAGGCGTCGCCGTCGACGCCGCGCCCGACGAGCAGCCCGAGCAGAAACGCGCCGGACACGTTCACGACCAGCGTCCCGATTGGGAACCCGCCGCGCGCCGAGATCGTGCCGTCGAGCAGGAAGCGCGCGCACGCGCCCACGCCGCCGAGCAGCGCGACGCCGATCCACACGATCATCGCCGCACCAGCCCGCTCGCCAGCTGGACCGCGGCGTAGCCGAAGACGATCGAGACGCCCAGATACGCCGCCGCCTCGGCGTACGCTCGCGCGTCGAGCAGGACGAGCAGCTCGACCTGGAGCGTCGAGAACGTCGTCAGCGCCCCGCAGAGGCCGGTGCCGAGCAGCGGGCGCCGGTAGGCCGAAGGCGGCAGCCGCTCCCCCAGCCGCGTCGCGAACACGCCGAGCGCGAACGCTCCGGCCAGGTTGACCGCCAGCGTGGTCCACGGCCACGCCCCCGGATGGACCGGGAACGCCTTGCCGAGCCCGGCGCGCGCGAGCGCACCCACCATGCCCCCGGCGAAGATCGCCGCGAGCTCGCGCGGGTCGGGCCTGCGCATCAGCCGCCGGGCAGCGGGATGTGCCCTGGCAGCTTCACCACGGTCACGAAGAACTCGTCGATCTGGCGTACGACTTCAATGAAGCGGTTGAAGTCGACCGGCTTGGTCACGTACGCGTTCGCGTGCAGGTCGTAGCTGCGCAGGATGTCCTCCTCCGCCTTGGAGGTCGTCAGCACGACCACCGGGATCGACCGGAACTCGCGATCGGACTTGACCTCGGCGAGCACCTCGCGGCCGTCCTTGCGTGGGAGGTTGAGGTCGAGCAGGATCAGGTCCGGGCGCGGCTGGTCGGAGCGCAGGTACTCCATCGCCTCGACGCCGTCGCCGACCACGAAGAGCGAGTTGCGGACCTTGTTGTGCTCGAACGCCTCCTGGATCAGCACGATGTCGCCCGGGTCGTCTTCGACGAGCAGGACGGTGATGGGCTCTGTCTCGGGTGACGTCATGAATCCTCCGGTCGGGCGGGGAGAGTGAAGCAGAAGGCCGACCCCGTGCGGTTCTCGGTGTCGAGCCACATGCGCCCGCCGTGGTACTCGACGATCTTGCGGCACATCGCGAGGCCGATCCCGGTCCCCTCGTAGCTCGAGCGCGGGTGCAGCCGCTGGAAGATGACGAAGATGCGGTCGGCGTACTCGGCGTCGATGCCGATCCCGTTGTCGGCGCAGCGGAAGCGCCAGAACTCGCCGTCGCGCTCGGCGCTGAGGTGCACGACCGGCGCGGCGTCGCCGCGGAACTTGATCGCGTTCCCGATCAGGTTCTGGAACACCAGCCGCAGCAGCGAGGCGTCGCCGCTGACCGTCGGGAGCGGGTCGGCCTCGATCGTCGCGCCGCTCTCGTCGATCGCGCCGGCGAGGTCGCCGCGCACGCGCTCGACGAGGTCGTTGCAGTCGACGTCGCCGTGCGGCTGCTCCACCCGCCCGACGCGCGAGAACGAGAGCAGGTCGTTGATCAGGTTCTGCATCCGCCGCGCGCCGTCGACGGCGAAGCCGATGTACTGGTCGGCGCGCTCGTCGAGCTCGCCGCCGTAGCGCTGCTGCAGCAGCTGCGTGAAGCTCGCGACCTTGCGCAGCGGCTCCTGCAGGTCGTGCGAGGCGACGTAGGCGAACTGCTCGAGCTCCTGGTTGGAGCGCTGGAGATCCTCCTGCGCGAGCCGCAGGGCCTCGAGCTCGGCGACGATCCGCGCGCGCATCCCGTCGACGTCGGTGCCGAGCGTGACGACCTCGCGCGCGCCGCTGCCCTCGACCGGCTCCCCGTAGCGGCCGCCGGCGACCTCGCGCACGCGGCCGGCGAGCTTGCCGAGCGGCTGCACGATCACGGTGCGCAGGATGATCGCGGCGCCGAGGACGCTCAGCAGGATCACGATGCCGGTGCCGATCACCCAGCGCTGGACGACGTCGGCGCTGTGGTCGAGGCGCGCGCGGGCGTCCAGCCGGGCGGTGTTCAACCGGCCGTCGAACGCGCCGAGCGCGGCGCGAAAGGTGTCGAAGCGCTGCTTGCCCTGCCTGGCGGCGTCGACGTCGCGGGCGATGTCGGGCGATGTCGCGACCTGCTTGCGCGTGGGCTCCGCGTAGGCGCTCTGCCACTCGCGCGCCCGCGCGAGCACGGCGAGCAGCTGCGGCTGCAGCGGCCGCAGCGCTTCGGTGCTCGACACGCTCTCGAGCCGGGCGATCGCGTCGGCCGCCTCGGACTGGCCGCGGACGTACGGCTCGAGGAAGTCCTTGTCCGCCGTCAGCGCGTAGCCGCGGATCCCGGTCTCCTGGTCGACGAGCGCGCCCTTGAGGTCCGACGCCGCGATCGCGGCGGGGTCGAGCCGGTCCGCGATCGCGACGCGCGCGCTCGTGAGCCGGTTGAGCGCGACGACGCTGGCGATCGTGCCGACGACGGCGACCACGACCAGCAGGCCCACGCTGAGCGCGAACCACTGGCCTGCGCGCAGCTTCACCGGCGCTGCACCACGAACGCCGCGACGTCGTCGAGCAGCGGGCCGCCGTTGAGGTCCTCGGCGCGCTGGACCAGCGCCGCGACGAGCGCCCCCGGATCGTCGCTCCCGCTCTCGAGCGCGCCGCGCACCATCGCGGCCAGCCCCGCGTCGCCGAGCCGGGCCGGCCCGGAGCCGATCCGCCCCTCGATCAGCCCGTCGGTGTAGAGCAGCAGCGACCAGCGCTCGGGCAGCGGCAGCTCGCGAGCCGGCCACTTCACGCCGCCGACGACGCCGAGCGGCGGCCCGGGCGTCGGGCCTTCGAGCGAGCCGACGCCGGCGCCGGAGATCAGCAGCGGCGCCGGGTGGCCGGCGAGCCGCAGCCCGACCGTCGAGCGGTCGGGCGCGATCGTCGCCATGCAGAGCGTGGTGAACACCCACGGCGAGTGGCGCTCGGCGTCGTGCACGACCTGCAGTGTCTGCAGCAGGCTCGCGGGATCGTGACCGCCGAGCACGAGCGTCCGCCACGCGATCCGCAGGCAGACGCCGAGCGCCGCCTCGTCCGGGCCGTGGCCGGATACGTCGCCGATCACGGCGTGCACGGCGCCCGAGGCGTCCTGGACGGCGTCGTAGAAGTCGCCGCCGAGCAGCGCGCGCCGCCGGCCCGGGCGGTACAGCGCCGACAGGAGCAGGCCGGGGTCCGTCACCAGCGGCGTCGGCAGCAGGCCGCGCTCGAGCCGGGCGTTCTCCTCCGCCTGCACGCGCGCGACCTCGAGCTGCTGGCGCGTCTCGTCCGCGCGCCGGCGCTCGACGGCGTAGCGGACGGCCCGCAGCAGCCCGGCGCCGTCGATGTGGCCCTTGACCAGGTAGTCCTGCGCGCCGGCGGCGACGGCCTCGGTGCCGCGGCCTTCGTCGTCGAGGCCCGTGAGCACGAGCACGGCGACGTCGGGCTGGGCGTCCTTGAGCCGCAGCAGCGCGGTCAGGCCGTGGGCGTCGGGCAGATCGAGGTCGAGCAGCACGCAGTCGACGCCGGAGTCCGTCGCTCGGCGGGCCTCGGCCAGCGTCTCGGCTCGCTCGATGTCGACCGCCGCGCCCGTGACGGCGAGCAGCTCCTCCACGAGCAGCGCGTCGCCGTCGTCGTCCTCCACGAGGAGGATGCGGAGCGGCTGCGAGGCTGCTCCGGCGGGACGCGGAGCCGAATGGACGGTCTCAGGTGGGCTCACGCGATCACGGCACTGTACCCACGTTGACTTGAGACCAATCTCAGGTTTAGCCGCCGCGCGGACGGGTACCGTGGTCGGCGCCAGGCGGGGCAGGTTTACGCATGTCCGCGAACACTCCATTTTCGATAGATCGGGTAGATCAGCCCGGCGGCCCGGTGCTGTTGCGGCTGCGCGGAGAGCTCGACGTGCACGCAGCGCCCACGCTGCGCGCCCGCCTGCTGGACCTGATGCCCGAGCGCGCGCCGCTGATCGTGGAGCTGCGCGGGCTGGACTTCATGGACTCCAGCGGCCTCGCCGCCCTGCTCGAGCTGCGCTCGCGCGCCCGTCAGGTCGGCTGGGACGTCAGCATGCGCGGCGCCCGCGGGCGCGTGCGCGAGCTGCTCGAGCGGACCGGTACGCTGACGCTGGTCGAAGCCACGCCGGGCGACACCGCCCCGGCCTAGCGCCACACGAAGGTGGCCAGCGCCCCTGCCGGCAGCGTGTAGGTCGCGCTGCGGTTGTCGCTGCCCACGCTGACCGCGCGCGGCGCGTCGGAGTTGTTGAGCACGATCGTCGCGATCGAGCCGTCGCGGTTGCGGAACGCGACGTTCGGCGGGTCGTCGTTGCTCGCGATCCGGACGGCGCCGGGCTG
The DNA here is from genome assembly GCA_963736505.1 of uncultured Solirubrobacteraceae bacterium. Classification (GTDB taxonomy): domain Bacteria; phylum Actinomycetota; class Thermoleophilia; order Solirubrobacterales; family Solirubrobacteraceae; genus Solirubrobacter. The sequence continues at coordinate 1,630,171 of CAVTOZ010000003.1, read as the reverse complement.
GACGAAGCGCGCGGCGTGGCCGAGCGTGAAGAACTCGGCGTCGGTCGAGAACGTGTCGCCGGGCCCGACGGTGATGACGCCGGTGCACGTGCCGCAGCCGCCGTTGTGCGGGCCGCCGGCCGGGTCGAGCGCGAGGTTCCAGTTGATCATCGTCTTGGCCCAGTTGCGCGCGGTCGCGATGATCAGGTTCTGCGCGTGCCAGCCGAGCGTGCCGGCGAAGATCTGCTCCGGCGTGTCGGTCGCCCCGTGCGAGCCCGAGCACTCGGTGAAGTAGACGTCCTTGGCGGGGAACGCGTCATGCAGCAGCGTCTGGCGCGAGGCGTCGCCGGAGTAGCAGTGGAACGCCGTCCCGGCGATCCAGCCCGCGGCCGGCGAGGAGAGCAGATCGGCGGCGTACTCGGTCTCCGGCGACTCGCCGGGCGGCGTCGCCGCGATGTCGTCGGGGTGCTCGGACCAGTTGTGGTCGTAGCCGAGGATCTTCGTGTCCAGGTGCGCGGCCTTCAGCGCCGGGCCCAGCGTCGCGATCAGCTTCGCCTCCTGGGCGACCGGCATGTCGGTGCCGGGATACGCGTTCGGGTGGCGGTTCTGCGGCTCGTTCTGGACCGTGACGGCGTCGATCGGCACGCCCTCGCGCGCGTACGCCTTGATGAAGCGCACGAAGTAGTCGGCGTAGGCGCGGTAGATGCGCGGGTCGTCGATCAAGCGGCCGCCGATCAGCGACCCGCCCGTCTTCATCCACGCCGGCGGGCTCCACGGCGTCGCCATCACCTTCAGGCGCGGGTTGAGCGCGAGCGCCTGGCGCAGCAGCGGCAGGATCTGCGCCTCGTCATGCGCGATCGAGAAGCGCCGCATGCCGAAGTCGGTCTGGCCGGCGGGGATGTCGTCGTACGTGTAGTGCGGCTCGTCGACGAAGTCCGACGCGCCCATCGGCTGGCGCAGGTAGCTGAGCCCGTCGGTCCTGAACAGCAGCGCCATCGCGCGGTCGCGCGTGCGCCGGTCGAGGCGGTACAGGACCGCGGCGGAGGAGTCCGTGATCGACGCGCCCCAGCCCACCATCGTCTGGAACGTCTGGCGCGGGTCGACGGCGATCGAGGGCGCGCCGGGGCGGAACGGGACCGTGCCCTGGTCGGAGAGCTCGAGCGTGCGGTCGGGCGTGGTGACGAAGACGCGCGCGCCGTCGCGGCCGTGGGCCTGTGCGGCGGCGGGGAGGAGAAGAGCGGTGAGAAGTCCTGCGAGCGCTACGAGCCTGGCCATGCCAGGTCGTCTACCCCGACCCGCGCCTTCTGACCCCGCAAGAACGCGAGCGTCGCGCCGACGTCCATCGGCCGCGCGAAGAGGAAGCCTTGCCCGAGATCGCAGCCGAGCTCGGCCAGGCGCTCCCACTGCTCCGCGTGCTCGATCCCCTCGGCGACGACGTCGAGCTCCAGCGAGGCGCCGAGCGCGACGATCGTGTTGGCGAGGCCAGAGACCGGGCCTGAGCCGAGGAAGGAGCGGTCCATCTTGAGGATGTCGACCGGCAGTCCGCTGAGGTAGCTGAGCGACGAGTAGCCGGTGCCGAAGTCGTCCATCGCGAGCCGGAGGCCGAGCGCCTTGAGCTCGTGCAGGCGCTGCACGGCGCCTGAGGGGTCGGTCATCATCACCGACTCGGTGATCTCGAGCGTGAGCTTGGCCGGATCGAGGCCGGACTCCGCCAGCGCGGCGCGCACGTCGGCGACGATCGCGGCGTCCTGCAGCTGCTTGACCGAGAGGTTGACCGCCATCGTCAGCGGCGTCCCGGATGCCGCCTGGATCTCGACGGCGCGGCGGCAGCCCTCGTGCAGCACCCAGCGGCCGATCTCGACGATCAGGCCGGTCTCCTCGGCGAGCGGGATGAAGACGTCCGGGCCGACCATCCCGCGCGTCGGGTGGTGCCAGCGCAGCAGCGCCTCCAGGCCCGACACGCTGCCGTCGGCGAGCCGGACGACGGGCTGGTAATAGAGCTCGAGCTGGCCGCCGGCGAGCGCCTGCTGGAGGTCGGCGCGCAGCTCCAGCCGCGCGAGCACGCCCTCGTGCATGGCGGGCTCGAACAGCCGGTAGCCGCCGCGGCCGTCGCGCTTGGCGATGTACATCGCGGCGTCGGCGTCGCGCACCAGCTCGTCGGCGTCGCCGCCCTCGGCGACCGAGATGCCGGCGCTGGCGCGCACGCCGAGCTCCTTGCCGTCGACCACGAACGGGCGCGCGAGGTCGGCCAGCACGCGCTCGGCGAGGTCGGCGGCCTCCTGGGCGCCGTGGACCTCCTCGAGCAGGATCGCGAACTCGTCGCCGCCGAAGCGCGCCGCCGTGTCGCTCGCGCGCACGCTGGTGGCGAGCCGCTTGGCGACCTCGATCAGCACCGCGTCGCCGGCGGCGTGGCCGAGCCCGTCGTTGATCGTCTTGAAGTCGTCGAGGTCGAGGAACACGACCGCCACGCTGTGCTGCTCGCGCCGCGCGCGGGCCACGGCGTGGCGCACGCGCTCGCCGAACAGCGCGCGATTGGCGAGCCCGGTGACGGTGTCGTGGAACGCCTGGTGCTCGAGCTGGCGCTCGAACGCGCGCCGCTCGGAGACGTCACGGCCGTTGAGGACGATGCCGCGCACGCGCTCGTCCTCGAGCAGGTTCGTCAGCTGCAGCTCGAAGTCGCGCGAGCCGCCGTCGCGGTGGACGAGCACGCACTCGACCACGGCGGTCTCGCCGGGACGCGCGCTGGCGAGCAGCTGCCCGCCCGCCGGCAGCAGCTGCTCGACGGTCGTCTCGGACGGCGTGTAGCCGAGCACGCGCTCGATCGACGGGCTCACGTAGTGCACGCCGCCGTCGGCGCCGAGCACGGCGATCACGTCGCTGGAGTGCTGGACGAGCGCGCTCAGGCGGCCCTCGCCCGCCCGCCGGTGGATCTCCTCGGTCAGCGCCGCGCTCTCCAGCGCGAGCGCGATCTGGGCGCCGAGCCCGCGCAGCGCGCTGCGCACGGCGGACTGGTCGACGGCCGCGCCGGCCACCACCAGGTACGCCTCGAGCCCGTCGCGCTCGCCGAGCGCGTGCACGACCGCGCGCTTGCGGCCGAGCGGAAGGCGCAGGGCGAGGCACGTCGCCTCGTCGAGCGTGACGACGGTCTCGGCCGACGCGTCGCGCAGGCCGGCCACGGCGTACGGCGCCAGCGCCCAGCCGGCTCCGTCGCTGAACGCCGTGCCGTCGACCCTGCCGCGGCAGATCAGGACGCTCGCCTCCTCGCCCGCGAGCCGGCGCGCCGCCTCCTCGCCGCGCATGCCGATCTCCAGCCGCGTGGTGGCCGACACGAGCGCCGAGCCGGCGCCCCCGAGCGTGCGCTCGCGCTCGGCCGAGCGCTGCTGCTGGAGCACGAGCCCGGTCATGCGCGCCACGACGAAGCCGAACAGGACCGCCGAGGCGCCGATCACGACCAGCAGGTCGGTGTCGGGGCCGCCGAGCTCGGCGAAGAACTCGATCAGCGGCGCGACCAGCGAGGCGGCGGTCAGCAGCCCGAGCCGGACCGGCGTCAGGCGCGACTCGTGGCCGACGACGGGCTCCTGCAGGCCCCGCATCGACGGGTGCAGGGCGGCGGCGCCGAACAGCAGGTAGAACGCGACCCAGCCCACGTCGTAGATCGGCTGGTGGTGGAACGTGCCGTGCAGCGTCGCGAGGCCGTAGAAGAAGTCGGTCACCAGCAGCGCGACGATGCTCGCCGCCAGCAGGTAGAAGGCGGCCTGGCGGCGGCCGGCGTCGACGGACAGGCGGATCGCGGCGGCCAGCAGGAGCACGTCGCCGAGCGGGTACGCGACCGACGTCAGCTTGCCGAGCAGCCCGAGCGAGCCGTCGTGCAGGTAGGGCGCGATCAGCGTGACCCACGACAGCAGCGACAGGCCGAGCGTCATGATCACCGAGTCGATCGCGCCGGCGCGGTCGGTCTCCGGGTTGCGGCGGCGGACGAGCAGCAGCAGGCCCGCCATCAGCACCGGGTAGACCGCGACGTAGGCGCCGTCGCCGATCGACGGGAACGGGACCTCGTGGCCGCTCAGCTTCGGGTAGCTGTACGTGTAGACGTCGCCGAGCCAGAACAGCGCCATCCCGGCCGCGAAGCACCACCACGGGCCGGTCGAGGACGGCCGGTGCAGCCGGATCCCGGCGACGATCGCGAGCACCGGCGCCAGCCCCAACAGGTTGAACACCGGGCCGCTGCCCTTCAGCACGGGGGCCCAGAGGTACAACGCGCAGAGAACGACGCCGGCGATCAGGAAGCCGGCCCACGGGGTCAGTCGGCGCACCCCCTAGGACATCGTCCCGGTGTAGTGGTTCTTTAGGGAAGCTGAACCGCTGGAAGACCGTCGATCGAGCGCAGGTTGTGCTCGGCCTGGTACTCGGCGAACGCGTCCGGGCCGTGGACGCGCAGGCGCTTGCCGCTGGAGAGGTCCGAGTGCGGGCGCTCGCCCTCGTAGCTCATCAGCGGCACGCCGTAGCCGCACGAGTCCGCCACGCGCGCGATCTCGACGACGACGATCGCGCGCTCGGACTCCGGGTGCTCAGGGCGCTCGAACCCGTCCAGCAGCGCGGCGAAGCGCTCATCCGACGGATACACGATCTCGCCGCGCCCGTGCAGGCGCACGATCCGCGGCGGACCCTGGAACGCGCACAGCATCACGACGATGCGGCCGTTGTCGCGCAGGTGCGCGATCGTCTCGGCGCCCGAGCCGACGATGTCCAGATACGCGACGGTGCGCTCGCCGACGACGCGCAGCGAGCCGATCGGGCCCTTGGGCGAGACGTTGATGTGGCCGCCGTCGCCCGACGGGGCGGTCCCGACGAAGAACATCGGCTGGCTCGCGATCCAGGTCGCGAGCCGCTCGTCGATGCCGTCGTAGATCCGCCCCATCGCTTCGAGCCTACTGGTCGCCCGGCTCTCGCCCTTCGGGCGACCCCGGTTCGACCACGATGGTTACAGACACCGCTTCGCTTTGGGCTTACGCCAAGGAGTGGTTCGCGTGAATCACGTCCTCCGGGTTCACGCGCGCCTTGACGGCCTGCAGCCGGCGGTGCGTGAACGCGCCGTAGGAGGACGCCGTCTCGACGGCGTGCTCGGCGAAGTTCAGGTAGTAGCCGGCGCCGCTGTACGGCTCCAGCGCGGACTTCAGGCGGGTGGCGTGCGCGAGCATGGCGGCCTCCATCCCGGCGTCCATCGCCATCCCGAGCGCGAAGAAGACGAACTGGGCGTCGAGCTTGGGCAGCGCGCCGTGCCCGGGCGTCACGCGCCCGAGCGCGCCGCCGACCTGGCGCAGCTCGACCATCAGCAGCGGCGAGCCCGAGCCGGGCCCGGCAAGCTCGACGATCGCCTTCTGCGCGGCGGGCGGCAGCGACTCGATCAGGGCGCTCTCGCTCGTGTACGGGACGGGCTCCTCGGGGTCCTGATGCAGGCGCACCAGAGACGGCGCGGGGACCATCGCGAACGTGTCGACCTCCGGCCCGAGCGCGCGCAGCGGCGCGAGGATCGCCGCCGCGTCGGCCTCGTCGCCGAGCACGGCGCCGTCGATCAGCACGATCTGGCGGCCGCGGATCGGCGCCGGCACGAGCTCCAGGTCGGGCATCTGCATGATCCGGAACGAGGTCGTGACGGCGTCGGGGGCGTCGACGGCCCACTCGCTCCAGGCCGCGAGCACGCGCTCGGACTCGCTCCAGTCCCACAGCATGAAGCCGGCGTAGATCTCGGTCAGCGGGAAGAGCTTGAACTCGACGGCGGTGACGATGCCGAAGTTGCCGCCGCCGCCGCGCAGCGCCCAGAACAGCTCGGGATCGTTCTCGCGGTCGGTGCGCACGAGCGTGCCGTCGGCCGTCACGAGCTCGATCGCGGTCAGGTTGTTGGTCTGCAGGCCGTGCGTGCGGGCGAGCCAGCCCATGCCGCCGCCGAGCGAGTAGCCGACGACGCCGACGTCAGGCGAGGAGCCGTGCAGCGCGACGAGCCCGTGCGGAGCGGCGGCGTCGACGACGTCCTCCCACAGCACGCCGGCCTCGGCGCGCGCGATCCGGCGCTCGGGGTCGATCGTGACGCCGTGCATGCCGGACGTCTTCAGCAGGATCGTGCTCTCGAGCGAGCCGAGCGGGCCCGCGTTGTGGCCGGTCGCCTGCGGGGCGACGCGCAGGCCGCGCCGGCGCGCGAAGTCCACGACCGCGGCGACCTCGCGCGCGTTGCAGGGATAGGCGACCGCGGCCGGGCGCTGGTCGACGGCCAGGTTGAACGCCTGGCGGGCGGCGTCGTAGCCGTCGTCGGTGGGAAGCGCGACCGCGCCGCCGCAGAGGCCGCGCAGCTCGCCGAGGTCGCGTGCCGGATCGATGATCGTCATGCCGATCACCGTCGCGGAGGGGCATTGCCCGGTCCTTGCCGCGTCCTTGCTCAGCCATTGTCGGCGAAGCCTCGCGCTGCGCGCTCGTTTCGCTGGGAGTGCTCGCCCAGGGGGCGAGACTCCCGCCTTACGCTTGATCCAGCGCCGTCGCCAGCTCTCTCTGGGAGCTGGCGCCGAGCTTGCGCAGCACGCTGCCGAGCTTGATCTCGATCGCCTTGGGCGTGACGAACAGCTCCTGCGCGATGTCGCGCTCGCCGCGGCCGGCGGCGGCGAGCGCGGCGACGCGGCGCTCGGTCTCGGTCAGCGCCGCCACGCCGCGCGGCACGCCCGCGGCCGGCTCGACGCCGACGAGCAGCATCTCGGCGCGGATGTCGTCCAGCAGCCGCTCGGCGCCGCACACCTCGGCGAGCGCGTGCGCGCGCGTGAGCGGCTCGCGCGCGTAGTCGGGCCGGCCGGCCTTGCGCCGGATCACCGCGAGCCCGTACAGCGACTTGGCGAGCTCCAGCCGCGACGGCGCGCGATTGACCAGCTCCACCGCCTCCTCCAGCCGCTCGAGCCCCTCGACGCCCTCCAGCATGCCGAGCACGCGCAGCGAGCGCGCGACCGTGCCCGGCGCGCCCCAGTCGCGCGCGCGCTCGAGCTCCTCCGCCGCCAGCTCGATCGCCTTGCGCTTGACGCCCAGGGCGTCGAGCGCGACCGCCTTCAGCGACGACCAGCGGGCCGCGGCGGGGTTGCGGTGGAACGGGAAGCGCGCCGCGTACTCGTCGGCCGCCTCGACCGCCTGCTCCCAGCGGCCCTCGGCGACCAGCAGCTCCAGGCGCGCGTTGCACCAATGGCGCGCGCCGTCGGACGCGTCGCCCTGCACCGGGCCGCGGGCGAGCGCCTGGCGGGCGCCCGCGAGATCGCCGCGCTCGACCAGCGTGACGCCGAGGTGCGCGCCATACCACTGCATCGTGTCGGGACCGACGCCCCAGCGCTCCGCGTCGTCGAACGACATCCGCGCGTGCTCCTCGGCGTCGGTGAGGTCTCCGCGCCAGTACAACGCGAAGCCGCGCCACAGGTACACGCCCATGGCCTGGAACTCCGAGCCGCGGCGGTGCGCGTCGGCGAGCATCGCGTCGAAGACCCCGAGCGCCTCGTCGCGGTCGCCGATGATCACCGGGTACAGGGCGGCCAGCGTCAGCAGCGCCGGGTCGTCCGCGAGCAGCTGACCCCCGGACAGCGCCTCCAGGCTGAGCCGCACGCAGTCGTCGGCGGAGCCGCCGTTGTACGACCAGAAGATCGACGCCAGCGCGGCCATGCTCTTCTGGCCATGCGTCCGCGGCGTGCGCAGGCGGTACGGGATCGTGCTCACGGTCTCGTCCCAGCCGCGCGCGCCGAAGAGCACGCCCGTGAGGGCGAACGCCTCGAGTCCGAGCCGGTCCTCCTCGCGCTCCGGAGGCAGCGCGTTCGCCGCCTCGATCGCCACTTCCGAGCCCTCCTTGGGCGACGACGTGAACAGCAGCGCGCGCCCGAGCGCGTTCGCCGCGACGACGCGCAGGTCGAGGTCGCCGGCGAGCGCGTCGTAGGCCTGGCGCAGGTGCTGCGCCGCCTCCGGGCCGCGCGAGAGCACCTCCACGAGCCCGAGGTCCAGCAGCAGCCGAGCGCGGTCCTCCGGCAGCGGCGGCTCCTCCAAGGCCCGCTGCAGGTACCCGCGCGCGCTGTCGGGCGCGCCGCGCGCCGCCGCGTCGTTGCCCGCCTCGTGCAGCAGCCTGACCACCTCGGGGTCGCCGCGGCGTGGCGTCTGCAGCAGCTGCTGGGCGATCGGGTCCGCGGCGGCGCCGGCATCGCGCAGCACGCGAGCGGCCCTCGCGTGCAGCAGCTCGCGCTCGCCGGGCTGCAGCTCGTGGTAGATCGCGTCGCGCACGAGCGGGTGGACGAAGCCGGGCGGAGGCTCGCGGCGCAGGATCTCGATCCGCGCCAGCGCCGCCATCGTCTCGGCCACGCGCGGCTCGTCGAGCCCCGCCAGCGCGGCGACGAGCGGCAGCTCGGCGCCCTCGCCGAGGATCGCGATCGCGCGCGCCACCGTCGCGGCCTCGGGCGGGAGGCGCGCGAGCCGCAGCAGCACCGAGCTCGAGACGGCGCGTGAGCCGATCGCGCGCACGACGTCGGCGTGCGCGGCGTCGGGGCGCACGCCGTCGGCCTCCAGCGCGCTCAGCAGCTGGCGCACGAGCAGCGGGTTGCCGCCCGTGGTGCGGTGGCAGGCGTCGCGGAACGAGCGCTCGGGCTCGGCGCCGAGGCGCAGCTCGACGAGCTCGCCGACCGCCTCCGCGCTCAGCGGGCCGGGCCGCACGTGCACGGTGGCGGGATCGTTGGCGATCTCGGCCATCAGCGCCGGAGCGGCCGCGGGCTCGCCGGTCCGCACGGTCGCCGCGAACAGGATCGGCTGGCCCTCGAGCCGGCGCACGAGGTAGGCGAGGAAGCGCAGCGACGGCGGATCGCACCAGTGCAGGTCGTCGACCTCGATCACGAGCGCGCGCTCGGACGCGAGGTTCAACGCGACCCAGAACAGCCCGTGCAGGGCGGCGAACGACGCGTCGCCGCCGGGCGGCCCCTCGCCGGGCCGCGCGAACACGACGCTCGCCGACGCGGCGGCGCCGGTCAGCTGCCCCGGGTCGCCGATCGCCGCCTCGAACAGCTGGCGCACGACGCCGTACGGGAAGTCGCGCTCGAGCTCGCCCGCGCGCGCGGTGAGCACCAGCGCGCCCTGGGCCAGCGCGTTCCGGCGCGCCTCGGCGAGCAGGCGCGTCTTGCCGATCCCGGGCGGGCCTTCGACGAGCACCGCGCGGCCCTCCCCCGCCGTCGCGTCCGCCAGCAGCGAGCCGAGCAGCGCGACCTCGCGCTCGCGCTCGACGAACGTGGAGGGCGCGCGCGGCGCCGGAGGCGGCGGGGCGAGGCTCGGCGCGGGCTCGTCGTTGAGCAGCTGCTCGTGCAGGCTCACGAGCGCGGCGCCGGGCGAAGCGCCGAGCTCCTCGCGCAGCAGCAGCCGGATGTCCTCGTACACGCGCAGCGCCTCGGCGACGTTGCCGCGCGCGCGCAGGATCTCCATCAGCGAGGCGCGGGCCGACTCGCGGAACGGGCCGGCCTGCACGGCGGCGCGCGCGGCGGTCTCGGCCTCAGGCCAGGCGGCGCCGCCGAGCCGCAGGCCCGCCGACGCGAGCGTCTCCAGCGCCTCGACCCGCAGATCGCTCAGCTCGCCCCGGCGATCGTCGATCCAGGGCGCCTCAAGGCCGGGCAGCAGGCCGCGCTCGACGATCTCGAGCGCGCCGCGGGCGGCGTCCCAGGCGGCCTGGAAGTCGTTGCGGTCGAGCGCCCGGCGGGCGTACGGGACGCCGTCGCGCGCCTGCTCCCAGTCGATCTCGGCGCCTTCCGGGAGGTTCAGCACGAGCTCGGCGCGGCCTTCGAGCACGCCCGCTCCGAGCGCCTTGCGCAGGCGCGAGAGCGGCGGCGCGAGCAGCGACTCGTAGGCCGGCGGGGTGCCGCGGCCGGACCACAGCGCCTCGGCCAGCTCGTCGCGGCGCACCGGGCGGTCGCGATTGAGCACCAGGAACGCGAACAGCAGGCGCCCCTGGCGACCGCGCAGCTGATCCTCGAGCCTCCGTCCCTGGAGCTCGACCGTCAGCCGCCCGCACACCTGGATGCGAGTCGCATCCCCTACGACCACGGGCGAACCCTACTTCCGGCGGCAAGCTCACGACAAGCTCACGGCAATGCTGCTGGACCACTGTCCAGTCCTCCCCAGGAAAGGACTGACCTTCAATGACAACCGTCCAGCGCTGGACGCTCGCGGTGGTCTGCGCGGCCACCGGCATCCTCATGCTCGACATCGCCGTGGTCAACACGGCGCTCTCCGCGATCGCGACCGACCTCGACACCGGCCTGCACGGCCTCCAGTGGGTCGTCGACGCCTACACGCTCGCGCTCGCGACCGTCGTCCTCACGGCCGGCTCGCTCGCCGACCGCTTCGGCCGCCGGCGCGTGTTCGCCCTGGGCCTCGTCGTCTTCACCTCGATGTCGGCCGTCTGCGCCGCCGCCGGCTCGATCGTCATGCTCGACGCCGCGCGCGGGTGAGGATCCCGCCCGCCCTCGGCGCCGCCGCGATGTTCGCCACCTCGCTGGCGCTGCTGGCCGACGCGTTCCCCGACGCCCGCGCCCGCGCCGGCGCGCTCGCCGCCTACGGCGCCACGATCGGCGCCTCGTTCGCGATCGGCCCGGCCGTCGGCGGCGCGTTGACGTCCGGCCTCGGCTGGCGCTGGGTCTTCCTCGTCAACGTGCCGATCGGCGCCTGGTGCCTGTACGTGACGCTCGCGCGCGTGCACGAGTCGCGCGAGTCGCATGCGCGGCCCGTCGATCGCGCCGGCCTCGTGACGCTGACCGGCGGCCTGTTCCTGCTCGTGCTCGGCCTGCTGCGCGGGAACGAGCTGGGCTGGAGCAGCGCGACGATCCTCGCCGAGCTCGGCGGCGCCGCGGCGCTGCTGGCAGCCTTCGTGGCGATCCAGGCGCGCGGCCGGGCCCCGATGCTGCCGCTCGGCCTGTTCCGCTCCGGCGCGTTCACATGCGCCCAGGTGTCCGCCTTCGCGATCTCGGCGTCCTACTTCGCGATCTTCCTGTACGCGACGATCTACCTGCAGCACGTGCTCGGGCTGTCGGCGATCGAGGCCGGCCTCGTCTACCTCCCCGGCACCTCGATCATGCTCGTCGTCTCCGGCGCCACCGCGCAGCTGACCGAGAAGGGCGTCCACCCGGGCGCGCTGATCACGGTGGGGCTGCTGCTCGTCGCCGCCGGGATGGGGCTGCTCTCGTTCCTGGACGCGGGCTCCTCCTGGACGGCCGCGCTGCCCGGCACGATCGTCGCGATGATCGGCACCGGGCTGTTCAACCCGGCCGTGACCGCCGTCGCGCTCGGGTCGGTCCCGCCGGAGTCGAGCGGCCTCGCGGCCGGCATCAACGACACCTTCCGCCAGGCCGGCATCGCCGTCGGCGTGGCGGCCCTCGGCGCGCTGATCCCGCAGGACGTGCTGTCCGGCGGCTCGGTCACCGCGTACGTGGATGGACTCCAGACGGCGATGCTCGCCGGCGCGGCCCTTGCCGCGGCGGGCGCGATCGCCGCAGCGCTGCTGATCCGGCGCGGCGCGGTGGCGGCCGCCGCCGCGGTCCCGGAGGCGGCCTGATCGCGAGGGCGGCGCCGCACGTGTGCGGCGCCGCCCGCGTTCAGGGCTCAGAACTGCGCGGGTGAGGGAGGCGAGGTTCCCAGAACCGATCACCGGGTTCGCCTAGGCGATCACGAGTGACCACGACCGCGCTCCGAACAAAGGGGGTGGCCTGACTTTTGGTGCCTATAGGTTCCGAAAGCCAGGCCACCCCTCTCGGAGGCGTGATCGTTTCCGCCCCGCGAACCGCGAGGCAATCTGACCCGCCCCCTTACCAGCGCAGTTGACGTTCGCTCGTCTCACCGAGTCCAGTCGGGCTCCTGCCCCCGAACCAGCGGCACGGTCTTCCCACCCGCATACGGCGCCGTCACCACCTGTGCCGGCCCCGGGAACTCGAAGCCCCCGCTCGAGCCGAGAATCGTCGTCCCGTCCGAGCTCAGGCCATACGCCGTGAACCCCTGAGACTTCGAACCCACCACGTGCTCCTTGCCGGTCGCCGGGTTGACCGTGACCACGTACGTCGTGTCCTGGCCGCCGTAGTTCGCCAACAGCCGCGTGCCGTCGGCCGACCAGTCGACCGGCGTCAGGCCGGCGAGCAGGAACGGGACCTTGTCATGCGTCAAGGCCGTGCGGCCCGTCCCGTCCGGGTTGATGAGCCAGAGGTTGTACTTCGGGCCGTCCTGATGCCGGGCCGGCTTCTGCCAGTGCGTGAACGCGATCTTCGCCGGGCCCCAGACCGGGAACACGGAGCGGCCGTCGGTGGTCAGCGGCGTGGGCGCGCCGCCCGCGACGACGGCGACCTGGAGATTCGACGGCGCGAACAGGTCGAACTTCGTCGCGAACCCGTAGACGAGCTTGTCGCTCGCGGGCGAGAACGAGGCGCCGGAGAAGTAGCCCGTCGCGATCGTGCGGCTCGTGCCGGTCGTGCGGTCGATCAGGACGAGCTTCTGCTTGCCGTTGAGCGGGCCGGACTGGGCGGCGATGTAGCGGCCGTCGTGCGACCAGGCGAAGGCGCCGTAGCGCAGCGGCTTGAGCAGCTGCTTCGACGTCCCGCCGGCGGCCGGGATCTCCCGCAGCTCCGGGTTGTCCTGGGTGCCGTTCGCCACGTACACGACGGCCTGCCCGTCAGGCGAGAGGTGCGGCTGGTCGCCGCTGATCAGGCGGCGCGCCCCGCTGCCGTCGTCGGCGGCGACGTAGACCGAGAGGTTGCTGAGCCCGCGGACGAACACGATCGACGCCTGGGCCGGGGCGGTGAAGGTGAGGGCGGTGAGAACGGCGAGAAGAGCGACGCGCATGCGCTCAGGCTGTCACACGCGCGTCCTCCAGCACCGCCATCGCCGCGTTGCGGCCGTTGAGCGCGATCACGCTGCCGCCCGGATGCGTCGCGGCGCCGCACAGGTAGACGCCCGGGATCGGCGTGCGCGGGGTCAGCCGGTCCTCCCACATCTGGTCCGGCGTGACCTCGCCCTGGAAGATGTTGCCGCCGGTCAGGCCGATGCGCTTCTCGATGTCGGGCGGCCCGAGCACCTCGTACGCCTCCAGCCGGTCCTCGAAGCCGGGCGCGAAGCGGTCGATCAGCGCGATGAACTGGCGCGCGACCTCCTCGCGGCGCTCGTCCCACGTGCCGTGCGCGAGCTCGTACGGCGCGTACTGGCCGAAGACGCTCAGCAGATGCTTGCCGCCGGGCGCGGGCGTCGGGTCGTATCCGGTCTGGATGTAGACCTCGCCGAACCCGACGGCGGGCTCGCCGCGATCGCACGCCTCGAACGCGCGCTGTGCCTCCTCCAGGCCGCCGGTCAGGTCGATCGTCGCGCGGGCGGGCCACGTCTGGCCGGGAGCCGCGGTGAACTCGGGCAGCGCGTTGAGCGCGGCGTTGAATTTGACGACCGGGCTGCGCACCTTCCACGCCGTCAGGCGGTCGCGGTAGTCGTCCGGCATGTCGCTGACGAGCTTCAGCGCGACCTTCGGGTCGGCGTTGCAGATCACCGTGCGGGCGGCGATGAACGTGCCGTCCTCGAGCCGGACGCCCTGCTCCGGGACGATCTCGGCGACCGGGACGCCGGTGGCCAGCTTCGCTCCCGCCTCGCGCGCGGCGTCGGCGATCGCGAAGCTGATCATCCCCATGCCGCCCTTGACGTAGCCCCACACCGGGCCCTGGCCCTCCAGGTCGCCCTGGTAGTGCATGAGCTTGATCGAGGCGGTGCCGTGGTCCTTCGGGCCGCCGTAGGCCGCGATCACGCCTTGCCCGAAGAGCGCGTCCTTGAGCCGCTGGTCGGTCATGTGCTCGTCGAGCACGTCGGCGATCGAGGCGCTGAAGACGACGTCGATCATCGTCTGCTCGCCGTGCAGGAGCTCCTCGATCTCCGCGCGGGTCGGCGTGCCGCCGAGCCACGAATCGCGCTCGCCGGTGCGCAGGCGGCGGCGGATCTCGTCGAACAGGTGCTCGTAGGCCCAGTACCCGTCGATGTCGGCGTTGGAGACCTTGAGCTCCTCCAGGCACGACTGCGTCCTGGCGTCGTCGAGCCACTGGCCGAACGCGGTGCCGTCGTCGAACGGGACCCACAGGTTCGGGTCGGCGACGTAGCACTCGAAGCCGCGGCGGCGCAGCTCCAGCTCGCGGATCACCAGCTCGTCGAGCAGGCCGACGACGTACGCGCACGGGCTGATCACGTAGCGGTCGTCCTCGAACGGGCGCTCGAGCGTGCACGCGCCGCCGAGCCGTTCGCGCCGTTCCAGGACGAGCACCGACTGCCCCGCCCTCGCGAGGTAGGCGGCCGCGGTCAGGCCGTTGTGGCCGCCCCCGACGACGATGGCGTCCCACTGGGTGGCCGCGAGCTCCTTGAGGGGCGCCGGGAGCCCGACCTCGCCGAGCTTGGCCGCGATCTCGTTCATGTGTCCTCCTCGAGTGCCAGGGCGTCGACGGCGATCGCGCCGTCGCGGTGCACGATCACGGGGTTCAGCTCGATCAGGGCGAACGGCAGCTGCGCGAGCTTGGCCGCGATGTCCGCGATCGCCGGCGGGACGTCGCGCAGCGGGAGCGGCGTGATCGTGACGTGGTCGAGCAGCTCCGTGTGGACGCCGCCGAGGCCGACGACGAGCACCGGCGTGAGCCCGTCGCGGCGGATCGAGACGAGCAGCTCCTGCCCGGGCGGCGCCATCCGCTCGACCAGCACGGTCTCGCCCGGGAACGCCGCGCGGACCGCGTCCGCGTCGTCGAGGCCGAGCTTGACGCCGCCGCTGGCCGCCTTGTGCGTCAGCCCGAGGCGCTTGACCGCCACCGGGCCGCCGAGCTCCCTCCAGGCCCGCACGGGGTCGTCGGTGACGACGCCGTCGGGCACGGGGACCCCGGCCCGGCGCAGGATCGCCTTCGCCTCGTGCTCCTCCAGCCAGCGCGTCCCGCACGCGCGCCGCTGCGCGCCCATGGCGGCGATCCGCTCCGGAGCGGGCGCGGGGGCGAGCATCGCCCGCACCGCCCGCAACCCGCTCCGGAGCCCCGCGATCGCGGCCATCCCCGTGCTCAGCAGCTGTACCGCGGTCCCGTCATCCAACAACTCCGGCAGCGTCGACGCCAGCGCGACCGGCGTCCGGCTGACACTCCCGGCCTCGCGCACGGCGTCCAGCACCGCGGCCCACGACGCGTCGCCGTCGCCGGCGTCGTCGTAGAGCACCAGCACCTGCCCGACGGCCGGGTCGTCGCCGAGCGCGAGCACGAGCTCGCGCAGCGCGGCCGGGTCGTCCCACAGCAGCGCGGTGTAGTCGAGCGGGTTGGCCGCCGTCGCGGCGGCGGGAAGCGTGCGCCGCAGCCGCGCCAGCGTCGCGGGCGCGAGCGCGGGAAGCTCGAGCCCGAGCCCGGCGGCGAGGTCGGCCGCGACCGCGGAATCCCCGCCCGAGCACGTCATCACCGCGACGCCCGTGGCGGCGACCGGGCGCCGTCGCCGGACGGCGAGCGCCTTGGCGAGCTCGAGCAGGTCGTGCGGGTCCTCGGCCCACGCGGCGCCCGCCTCCTCGAAGAACGCGCGGACGATGCGCTGGTCGCCCGCGACCGCGCCCGTGTGGGCTTCCGCGGCTGCCGCGCCGGCGCGCGACGCGCCCGCCTTCAGGACGGCGACGCCGATGCCCGCGTGGGCGCAGCGCTCCAGCGCGGCGCACCAGCGCGGGCCGTCGCCGTCGCCCTCCAGGTAGAGCGCGACGGACCGGACGCCGTCGCGCTCCGCGATGGCGGCGAGGAAGTCCGCCGCGTCGAGCACCGCCTGGTTGCCGCACGACACCACCGTGTGCAGGCGCAGCCCGCGGCGGGAGGCGAGCGCGTTGACGGCCACGTTGCCGGACTGCGAGATCAGCGCCACCGCGCCGGGCTCGCGCGGGATCACGACGTCGCCCCACATCGCCACGCGGTCGGGGACCGAGACGATCCCGTTGCCGTTCGGCCCGCACACCGGCAGCCCGGCGGCGGCGAGCCGCGCCTCGTCGGCCAGCGCCGTGAAGACGACCGCGCTGCCGCAGCCGAGCGCGCCGGCCCGCTCCACGACGTCGGCGGCGTCGGGTACGGCGACGACGACCGCGTCGACGGCCTCGGGCAGGTCCTCCAGCGACGGGTAGCAGTCGAGCCCGTGCACGCTCGGGCGCCGCGGGTTGACCGGGTAGACGCGGCCGGGGTAGCCGAAGCGGGCGAGGTTGAGCATCGCCTCGCCGCCGTAGGACCCGGGCCGCTCGGACGCCCCGACGACCGCCACCGAGCGCGGCGCGAACAGCGCGTTCACCACAGCACCCGCTCCACGCCCCGCTTCTCGAGCGCGCGGGCGATGATCAGGCGCTGGATCTCGCTCGTGCCCTCCCAGATCCGATCGACCCGCAGCTCGCGCCAGAAGCGCTCCGCGACGTTGACACGTGTATATCCCCGGCCGCCAAAAATTTGAAGCGCCCGGTCGGCGCAGCGGTTGGCGGCCTCCGACACGAACAGCTTGGCCATCGACGCCTTCGCGTGCACGAGCTTCGGATCGGCGCCGGCGTCGGCCAGCCGCGCGACCTCGAGGCCGAGCAGCCGGCCCGCGGCGGCGTCGGCCGCGGAGTCGGCGAGCGGGAACGCGACGCCCTGGTGGTCGATGATCCGCGCGCCGCCCTGCACGCGGGCGATCGCCCACGCGGTCGTCTCCTCCAGCAGCCGCAGCATCGCTCCGACGCCGCGGGCGGCGATCCCGAGCCGCTCTTCGGTGAACCACGCGCGCTGCAGCTCGTCGCCGCCGCCGACGCCGCCGATCACGGCGTCCTCCCCTACGCGCACGCCGTCGAAGCGCAGGGTGGGATGCCCGTGCGGGTACGTGTGCGTGAACGGCGGGTCGTCGACGACCGAGATCCCCGGCGCGCCGGCGTCGATCAGGAACAGCGTCGGCTCCGGCGCGTTCGCCATCACGATGTAGACGGCCGCGATGTCCCCGTAGGTGACGAACCACTTCTCGCCGTCGATCCGCCAGCCGCCGTCGACGCGCGTCGCCGTCGTCGCGATGCCCGACGGATCGGATCCCGCGTGCTCCTCCGTCACCGCGTACGCGTCATGCAGCTCGCCGCGCAGCGCCGGCTCGAGGTACCGCTCGATCTGCTCCGGCGTCCCCGCCGCCAGCACGTTGTACGCGGACGGGACGTGCCACGAGAGCGCGTTGGTCGAGCGCCCGAACTGCTCCTCGACGAGGAACCACTCCTCGTGCGTCCAGCCCTGGCCGCCGTGCTCGCGCCGGTGCAGGCCGCCCGAGACGCCGCGCGCGAGCGCCTCGCGGCGGATCAGCGCGACGTCGTCCGGCCCCAGCCGCCCCAGCTCCGCGTCGACCTCGCGCGGGATCAGGACCTCGTCGACGAACGCGCGGGCGCGCTGCTGAGCACTCATGCCGCCCCCCGAGTAGCGTTCGCGGCGTGGAGATGTCCCGAGCGGCGGCGCGAGCCAGTGCGCGTGCGCGCATCCTCGACGCGGCCGTGAAGCTGATCGCCCGCGAGGGCATCCACGACGTGCGGATCGCGCGCATCGCGATGGAGGCGGGCGTCTCCCCCTCGCTGCTGCACTACCACTTCGCCTCCCGCGACGCCCTGCTCGCCGAGGCGCTGGAGCACTCCTACGAGCTGGCGGGAACGATCCGCATGGGCGGCGACGAGCCCGTCGCGAGCCGCCTGCGCGAGATGATCGACCAGTGCCTGCCGCTCGACGGCGCGCTGCGCGACGACTGGCTGCTGTGGGTCGAGCTGTGGCTGCACGCCGCCCGGCGGCCGGAGCTGCGCGAGACGGCCGCGAAGCTGTACGCCCGCATGCACGCGTGGTTCATGGACGCGATCGCGGCCGGCGTCGAGCGCGGCGAGCTCACCGTCGCCGAGCCCGACCGCGTGACCGACCGGCTGCTCGCGCTGATCGACGGCTACGGCATCCGCGCGCTCTCCGAGGACCCCGCGATGCCGGTCGCGCGGGCGCGCGAGGAGATCTGGGCCGCCGTCGCGCCCGACCTGGGCGTGGCCTGACGGCGTCATCGCGCGAGCGCCTCCCGCTCGCCGGCCGTCAACGCGCGCCCCGCGAGCTCGAGTGTCGTCGCCGCCTCCACGGCGATCTCGCCGCCGGCCGTGATCGTCTCCCGCGTGCGGAAGCTCGCCCGGCCGGCCGCGTCGAGCGTGCACGAGACGACCGGTTGATCGTCGCGGGTCAGTGGCCGGCGGTAGTCGATCGTCACGTGAGCCACGATCACCTCAGGCAGGCGGTCGCCCAGCCACGCCCGGCGCGCCTCCTCGAGGTACGTGAACAGCACGGCCGGGTCGACGTGGCCGGCCGCGTCGAGGTCGCGGGCGCGGATGGAGATCCGCGTCTCGTGGCGGCGCGCCACGACCGCCGGAACCGCCGGCGGCGCCGACGGCAGCGTCACGCCCAGCTCCAGCTCGGCCAGCCGGCGCGCCCAGGCCGCCGCGCGCTCGGGCGGCACGTCCTCGCCGTGGACGGTCGTGTGCAGGCCGATCCCGTCGATCACCGCGACCAGCCGCGCCGCCGTGTCCTGGGGGTCCGCGCACGCCCAGCGCCCGCGCCGCACGCCGTCGGCGATCACCTCGGCGAGCACCGCGCGCCAGCCGACGTCGAAGCGCCCGAGCGTGTCGCGCACCAGCGGCGTGTGGACCGACTCGCCCCACGCGTCCACCCACAGCCGCCACGACTCGCCGTCCTGCCACTCCGACTGGTCGAGGTAGGCGGCCAGCCGGTCGGCCGGGTCCTCGTGGCGCAGCGAGATCGCCTGCAGGTCGGCCAGCTCCGCGCGCGCGGTCTGCGCGAACGCCTCGGCGACGACCTCGTCCTTGGACTCGAAGTGGTAGTGCAGCAGCCCCAGCGACGCGCCCGCCTCGCGCGTGATCTCGCCCACCGTCGTCCCCGCGAAGCCCGAGCGCGAGATGACGCGACGGGTCGCGTCGAGCAGCGCCGCGCGCGTGCTCATGACTCCAGGACCCGCAGGCAGTCGGCGGGCAGGTGCACCGAGACGGCGTCGCCCTGCGCGCGCTCGACCGCCGTGCCGTCGTTCGGCAGATCCACCCGCACCAGCGCGCCGGACGCGAGCCGCACGCGCAGCTCCTGGTGGAAGCCGAGGTAGACGACCTCCTCGACCATCCCCGGCAGCCGGTTCTCGCCCGACGAGCCCTGCGGCTCGACGCGCACGCGCTCGGGCCGGATCATCGCGATCCTCTCGTCGCCGGAGGCGCCGCACGACGTCGCCGCCCGCAGCGTGAAGTCGCCGAGCACCAGGCGTCCGCCGCCGTCGACCTTGCCCGGGATCAGGTTCGAGGCGCCGAGGAAGTTCGCCACGAACGCCGTCTCCGGCTCCTCGTAGAGCACGCGCGGGGTCCCGCACTGCTCGATCTTCCCGCCCCGCATGACGGCGACCTGGTCGCTCATGGTCAGCGCCTCGTCCTGGTCGTGCGTGACGTAGACGAACGTGATCCCCAGCGTCTCCTGGATCCGCTTGAGCTCGACCTGCAGGTCCACGCGCAGGCGCGCGTCCAGCGCGCCCAGCGGCTCGTCGAGCAGCAGCACCGGCGGCTCGAGCACGAGCGCCCGCGCGAGCGCCACGCGCTGCTGCTGGCCGCCCGACAGCTGGCCCGGCCGGCGCGTCTCCAGCCCGGACAGCTGCACCATCGACATCGCCTCGCCGACCCGGCGCGCGCGCTCGGCCTTCGTCACGCGCTGGTAGCGCAGCCCGAACGCGACGTTGTCGGACACCGTCATGTGCGGGAACAGCGCGTAGGACTGGAAGACGGTGTTCACCGGCCGCTTGTGCGGCGGGCGGCCGGAGATGTCGGCCCCGTCGAGCATGATCGCGCCGGAGTCGAGCTTCTCGAACCCGGCGATCAGCCGCAGCGTCGAGGTCTTCCCGCAGCCCGACGGGCCGAGCAGCGTGAAGAACTCGCCGCCCGGGATCTCCTGCGAGACGGCGTCGACGGCGAGCACCTCGCCGTAGCGCTTGACGATCTCGCGCAGCTCGAGGCTCACTTCAGCGCCCCCACGGCGAACTCGTCGATGCCCGCGCTGCGCCCGCGCGAGAGCGCCCGGAACACGATCCACGCCAGCACCAGCGCGGCCAGCGATACGACCAGCATGATCGTCGCCAGGGCGTTCAGCGCCGGCGTCGGCGCGTTGCGCGCCTGCGCGTAGATCCGCATCGGCACCGTCGTCGTATCCGAGCCCGAGGCCAGGTACTGCGCGACCACGAAGTCGTCGATCGAGAGCGCGAAGCAGACGAGGAACCCGGCCGCCACGGCGGGCGCGAGCAGCGGCAGCAGGATGCGCCGCAGCACCTCCCGCGGCGGCGCGCCGAGGTCGGCCGCCGCCTCCTCGACGTCGCGCCCGATCGTCACGAGCCGCCCGCGCACGATCAGCACGACCCACGAGATCGAGAACGTCACGTGGCCGATCACCTGCGCCGGCGTCCCGAGCCCGATGAACCCGAACGCCGTCGTGAACAGCAGGAACATGCCGACCGCGAACACCAGCTCCGGCGTCACCAGCGGCAGCAGCATCAGCACGTTGACCGGCCCGGACCCGCGCCCGCGCCAGCGCTGCAGGCCCAGCGCCAGCGCCGTGCCGATCGGCGTCGCGATCAGCATGCACAGGCCCGCGAGCACGAGCGAGTGCTGCAGCGCGCTCCACAGCGTCGGGTCGTGGCGGACGCTGAGCACCGGGTCCTTCCAGAACCAGCGCAGCGACCAGCCCTGCAGCGACGTCCGCGAGCGCCCGGAGTTGAACGCGAAGCGGATCGCCAGCAGCACGGGCACGAGCGACCAGGCCACGTAGGCCCAGGTGACGAGCGCGAGGCCGCGCGGGCGCTTCACGCGTCCTCCCGTCGCAGGACGCGCAGGTAATAGAGCATGAAGATCAGCAGGAACGCGGCCAGCACCATCGTCAGCGCCGCCCCGAGCGACTTGTCCGGCCCGCCCTGCACGTAGCCGTTGATCGCGTTGCCGAGCATCGCGGTCTTCGGCGAGCCCGACATCAGGTCCGGCGTGTAGTAGTCGCCGAACATCGGCAGCGCGATCAGCACGATGCCGCCGAGCGTCCCGGCCTTCGACAGCGGCAGCACCACGCGCGTGAAAGCCGAGCGCGGCGGCGCCCCGAGGTCGCGCGCCGCCTCGATCAGCCGCTGGTCGATCCGGTCCAGCGACGCGTACAGCGGGATGATCAGGTACGGCACGTAGCCGTAGACGAGCCCCATGATCACCGTGATCGCCTGGCCGCCGAGCCAGTCGCCGCCGCCGATGAACAGCCGGTCGAGTGAGAGCGCGTGCAGGACCTTGGCCGCGTAGCCGCCGCTGGAGAGCAGGTTCGTCCACGCGAACATCCGCATCAGGTACGAGATCCAGAACGGCAGCACCAGCAGGACGAGCAGCAGCGTCCTCGCGCGGCCGGCGTGGCGCGAGACGTAGTACGCGACCGGGTAGCCGATCGCCAGCGAGACGATCACGGCCACGAAGACGTACAGCAGCGTGCGCGTGGCGACGTCCCACGAGCGCCCGCCGGGCAGCACGTCGTCGATCGCCTGCAGCAGGTAGCCGACGTTCCAGTCGAGCGGGTTCCAGTGCGGCACCGGCTGGTAGAGCTCGGTCACGTTCCCGAGCCCGACCGCGATCACCGCGTAGAACGCCACCAGGAAGAACGCGCCCAGCCACAGCACGCCGGGCGCCGCGAGCAGGCTCCAGATCCGCTTGGGCGCCATCAGCCGTTGCGGAACGCCGCCCAGTTGGTGTCCCACAGCCGCTGACCCTTGGCGGAGAGGGTCAGGTAGGCGTTGCCGTTCGCGTAGTCGTCGCGCGTCACGACCGTGTTGGCCAGCGACTTCGGGAGGATTCCCTTGTCGAACAGCGACTGGGCGTCGATCGCGGTGATCGGCGGCTGGTAGCCGACGTAGCCGACGAAGTTCTCGTAGGCGACCTTGTTGTCGAGCAGGTAGTTGAGGAAGCGGTGCGCCATCACCGGCTTGGTCGCGCTGGCGCCGACGCAGATGCAGTCGTTGAACACGGGCCCGCCGGCGCGCTGGTACCAGTAGGACAACACCGACGGCGGCGTGCCGGTCGGCAGGTAGGAGATGACCGCGCTGATCAGGTCGCCCGACCACGACTGGTGCAGCCACATGCGGCCGGCCGGCAGCGTCTCGTAGTCGGAGATCGTGACCTTCACGCGGACCTTCGAGTTGAGGTCCTGCAGGTCGCTCGACGCGCGCTCGATCAGCTCCGGGATCTCGGTGTTGAGATCGCTCACACCGCGCCGCATCAGCGCCATCCCGAGCGCCTCGCGCGAGTCGTCGAGGATGCCGACGCGGCCGCGGAACTGCTCCGCCTGCCAGAAGGCGTCCCACGGGTTGTCGAGCTTCGACGGATCGAAGTCGCCGAGCTGGTCGTTGCGCCAGCCGATCCCGGTCGTGTAGACGGTGTACGGCACCGTGTAGCGCGGCCCGACGTCGTAGAACGGGCTGTGCAGCTCCGGCCAGGTGTTGGCCTGGAGGTTCGGGATCAGGTCCCAGTTGAGCGGCTGGATCAGCTTGCGCCCGACGAGCTGCGACAGGTGGTCGGGAGAGCTGAAGATGACGTCGAACTCCAGCCGGCCGGTCGAGAGCTTCGTGAACGCCTCGTCGAGCGTGTCGAACGTGGTGACGCGGACCGACACGCCCTCCTGCTTGCCGAACGCCTTGATGACCGCCGGGTTCAGGTAATCGGAGTAGTTGTAGACCTGAAGCTCGCCGCCCTTCTCGGGCGCCCCGGCCTTCACCGGGTCGCGGAACTTCGGCAGCGTGACCGGGTAGTCGCGCCGCGCCAGCGGGATGCCGGACGCGTCGACCGGGCCGCCGGCGGTCGGGTCGCCCATCACGCCCTTGCCGTCACCGGCCGCGCCGGCCACCGCCACGGGCGTCGTGGTGTTCTCGCAGCCGGTGAGGGCGGCGCCCGCGATCAGGGCGCCCGCCCCCGCCAGCAGACCGCGGCGGGAGAGACCTGAAGGCTCGTTCAACCCACCGGAATACTTCTCTGCCGCCACCGCCGTGTCAAGCCCGGCTTAGAACCTTGAACGTGCGTTCAAAGCGACGGTCCTTCAACACCCGTTTCGCCGCATTGTGGCCGGACGCCGCGATCACGCCCCCGCCTGGATGGGTTCCCGCCCCGCAGAGATAGAGCCCGTGCACCGGCGTCGCGTAGCGCGACAGCAGCGGCGACGGGCGCATGAACGCCATCTGGTCCAGGCCCTGCTCGCCCTGGAAGATCGAGCCGCCGACGAGTCCGAAGATGCGCTCGAGGTCCGGCGGCGCGAGCACCTCGTAGTGCACGACCGCGTCGCGGACGTTCGGGGCGTAGGCGGCGATCATGTCCAGGCAACGGCCCGCGTATGCCTCGCGCGCGCCGTCCGGCCAGCCGGCCTCGTCGTGCGGGCCGTACTGGGTGAACATCGTCATCACCGTCGTGCCGTCGTCGGTCAGCGTCGGATCGATCGCCGTCGGCACCTCGACCTCGATGTACGGGCCTTCGGCCGGGACGCCGCGGGTCGCGTCCTGCCAGGCGCGCTCGAGGTAGTCGATCGACGGGCAGATCGCGAGGCTGGTGCGCAGCAGCGCGTGCGACTCGGCCTCGGTGACGCCCTCGAAGCGCGGTTGCTCGCCGAGGATCCAGTTGACCTTCACCGACCCGCCGCGCGAGCGGTAGCGCCGCATGTCCTCGACGACCTCGTCCGGGAAGTGCTCGGCGCCCACGAGGTCGAGCACCGTCGTCTTCGGGTGCGCGCCGGAGAGCACGATCGGCGCGCGCAGCTCCTCGCCCGAGACGAGCGTCACGCCCAGCACGCGCCCGTCGCGGACGTCGATCGAGGCGACCGCCGCGCCGACGCGCACGTCGGCGCCGAACGCCCGCGCGCTGGACGCGAGCGCCTCGGAGATCGCGCCCATGCCGCCGCGCACGTGGCCCCACGCGCCGCCGACGCCGTCGAGCTCGCCGAGCTCGTGGTGGAGCAGGTTGTACGCCGTGCCGGGCGAGCGCGGGCCGGCCCACACGCCGACCACGCCGGTCGACGCGTACGCGCCCTTGAGCGCGTCGTTCTCGAAGAAGTCGTCGAGCAGGTCGCCGACCGACATCGTCATCACGCGGTAGAGCTCCTGCAGGCCGCGCCGTGCGAGCCCGGCCGCGCGGCCGGCCTCGCGCAGCAGCTCCAGGACGTCGCCGGGGTGGCGCGAGCCGAGCGCCGGCGGCGGGCGCAGCATCATCGGCCGCAGCACGTCGGCGACGCGCTCCATCATCGCGTCGAAGCCGGCGATCGCCTCCGCGTCGCGCGGCGACACGCGCGCGATCGAGGCGCGCGCGGCGGCGTCGTCGTTGTGGAAGAGGATCGGCGTGCCGTCGGCCGCGAACGTCGCGAACGGCGGGTCGAGCGCGACCGGCTCGTAGCCGAAGCGCTTGAGCTCGAGGTCGGCGACGACCTGGGGCCGCAGCATCGAGACCACGTATGACGCGCGCGACACACGCTGCCCGGGCCACACCTCCTCGGTCACGCAGGCGCCGCCGAGCAGGTCGCGGCGCTCGAGAACGGCGACCTTCAGCCCGGCGCGGGCGAGGTAGGCCGCGGCGGTCAGCCCGTTGTGGCCGCCGCCGACGACGATCGCGTCGTGGCTCACGGGCGACCACCGCCACTCGCGATGAAGGTCGTGGTGGCGGTCGCTTTGACCATCGCTTCGCAGATGGTCATGACACCAGCGCTCCTTCGAGGTAGCGGTCGGCGACCATCACGTCGAACGCGTGCACGTCGGTCTCCTGCGTCGTGTAGCGGCCGGGCGTGAAGCCGCGCGAGCTCATGCCGGCCTGGGTGAGCTCGCACACGTTCCAGTCCTCGCGGTTGACCTGGTCCCAGAAGCTGACCGCGTCGCGCGGGTCGAAGCCCGGCGCCTCCATCGTCTGGACCTCGAAGAACCACTCGCACACGACCTGCGTGCGATCCGGCGCCTGCGGCCACAGTGTGTGCAGCATCACGTAGTCCGGGTGCAGCGAGACGAGCGTGTTCGGGAACAGCAGGAAGTAGAGGATCGAGCGGCGGTCGACGCCCTCGATCGCCGGGCGGCCGTGCTCGGAGCCGTCGACGGACATCGTCTCGACGCCGTCGGCGAGCGTCATCGAGCCGCCGCACCACGCGCCGGTGCCCTCGAACGTCTCGCCCGAGAGGTAGTGCGAGAGCCGGTTGAGCTCCGGGTGCACGCCCGGGCAGTGCAGGCACTCGCTGTAGTTCTCGGCGATCGCCTTCCAGTTGGCGCCGACCTCATAGACGATCCGCTCGGCGCGGCGCAGCTCCGGCGTGCGATACGCCGCCAGGTGCGTCGCCAGGTCGCCGACGTGCGCCTGCGGCGACGGCGCCTCGGCGCTCAGGTCGAGCAGGATCAGGCCCTCGACGACGGCGAGCCGGACGGCGTGCAGGCCGAAGCAGGCCGGGTCGAAGTCCTCCAGCCCGTCGGTGAACGGCGCGCTGCGCAGCGCGCCGTCGAGCCCGTAGGTCCACGCGTGATACGGGCACTGCAGCCGGCGGACCTTGCCCTCCGGCATGAAGACCAGGCGCGCCCCGCGGTGCCGGCAGGTGTTCAGGAACGCGCGCGGGAGGCCGTCGTCGTCGGCGACCACGAGCACGCTCTCGCCCGCGACGTCGAGCATCAGGTACTGCCCGCGCTCGCGCACCTGGTCGACGTGGCCGGCGCACACCCAGCCGCCGCGCAACAGGTTCTCACGCTCCCACTCGAGCACGTCGGGATCGGTGAACGCCGCGCCCGGGAGCATCGTGGCGCGCTCCAGCGGGGCGCGCGTGCGCTCGATCTCTGCGGCGACCAGTGGGAGCGGGACCGTCATTCGCATCAACTCCTCGACGACTTGCTTCGGGTGCCAGCGTATCAAGGACTTTGTGCGACTGGCAACAAGATCAGTTTAGTCAGATGCCGCAATTCTGGACGCGAGCGTACGTTTCAGTCGAGCGTCCAGCGGGTTTACATCCAAAGGCTCTCCACATGTCTCCACTCCTCACCGCACGCCCTTCCGTCACCGTCACGCTGCGCCTCGTCGCCGCGAGTGCCGCGACGGCCATCGCGGCGCTGATCGTCGCGCTGGCGGGCGGTGGGACGGCGTCCAGCGCCGCCGTCCCGTGCTGCCTGGCGATCGGCGTCGTGTGTGCCGCGCTCGTCGCGCACATGACGCAGGCGTCGGCCCGCGCCGTCTCGGACCCGCGCCTGGCGTGGATCTCGGCGGGCGTCACCGTCGCGTTCGCGGGCCTGGTCACGTCGATGCTGGCGAGCTCCGCCCTGTTCCCCGGCGGTGGGCTGATCACGCAGGATCCGGACTCCGGCGTCGCGCGGTACATGGTCTGGCACCTCGCGCTGCTGGCCGCCGGCGCGTGCGCGCTGCTGGTCGCGCCGCGGCTGCGTACGGTGGTCGCGTTCGGCGCGGCCGCGCTGGCGCTGCTGGTCCTGACGTCGTTCGCGTCGCCGTTCGACGGCTTCATCGACGTCGGCGGCTACACCGCGGTCACGCGCGCGCTCGTCGGCGTGCTCGTGCTCGGTCAGGTGCTCGTCGCGTACGGGTGGTGGCGCCGCACCGGCGGCACGCCGTCGTGGGTCGAGCTGTGCGTGATGGCGCTGCTGGTGCTGTCGGCGCTGGACGCGCTCGCGTACTCGGTCGCCTCGCAGACCTACAGCGGCGCCTGGTGGGCGAGCCTGGCGCTGCGCGCCGGCCAGTTCGCGATCCCGTCGGTCGGCCTGCTGCTCGGCTTCATCGCCGTGGCCGACCGCCTGCGCGACTTCGAGGACGAGCTCGTGCAGAACCTCACCGCCGAGCGCGAGCGCGCGCGCGAGCGGGAGGAGATCGTCTCGCTCGACCGCCACCGCCGCGACCGCGTGGTCGCGCGCATGCAGCGCCTGATCGACGGCGACGGCCTGCACGTCGCGTTCCAGCCGATCGTCGACCTCGCCAGCGGCCGCGTCGCCGGCGCCGAGGCGCTCGCGCGCTTCCGCGACGCCGACGGCGAGCCGATCCCGACCGAGCGCTGCTTCCTCGACGCCCACGCCGTCGGCGTCGGCGTCGAGCTCGAGCTGGCCGTGATACGGCTCGCGCTCGGCTGCGAGGGCCGGCTGCCCGACGGGCGCTACCTCGCGCTCAACGTCTCCCCCGCCGTGCTCGAGGACGCGGGCCTGGTCGAGGAGATCCTCCGCCGCGACATCGACCGCCCGCTCGTGGTCGAGCTGACCGAGCACCAGCCGGTCGAGGACTACGTCGCGCTCGGCGAGCAGCTCGATCGCCTGCGCGAGCTGGGCATCCGCGTCGCGGTCGACGACGTCGGGTCGGGCTTCTCCTCCTTCCGCCACGTGACGCGCGTGAACCCGGACATCCTCAAGCTCGACCGCACGCTCGTGTGCGGGATCGACGACGACCCCGTGCGCCAGTCACTCGCGAGCGCGATCGTCTCGTTCGCCAGCGACGTCGGCGCGACCGTCGTGTCCGAGGGCATCGAGTCCGAGAGCGAGCTGTGCTGCCTGAAGGACCTGGCCGTCGGCTGCGGCCAGGGCTTCTACCTCGGCCGCCCGAACCTCGGCGCGATCGAGACCCACGTGGCCGAGCTGACCGTCGTCGCCTGAGCCGGCGGCGAAAACGGACCGGTACGTCCGAGAATCTCGGCGTACGGAAGCTGACGCACGTGCCGATCACCCGGCTAACGCATCGCTTTCCGCCTCAAGGAGCTCACCCCCCCCGTGTCCATTGCCCGTGCCGACGACGCCAAGCCTGGCCGTCGCGTAAGTCTTCGAGCCAAGCTGCTCGGCAGTTCCGCCGTCCTGCTGGCCTTCACCGTGCTCGTCGGCGTGCTGGGCATCCACAGCGCGGCGAACATCAGCGGCAAGTCGGACCAGATGTACCAGGGCTCCGTCAAGCCGCTCGCCGACCTCGGGGTCGCGCGCGCCAACTTCAACGAGAACCGCGCGCTGACGCTCTACCACGTGATGTCGAGCGATCCTGCGGAGCAGCGCGACCTCGCCGCCCAGATCGACGCCAACACCGCCGTCGTCAGGGCGCGCCTCGCGGCCGTCGGCAAGACGCTCCGGTCCGGCGACGCCAAGGCGGCGTTCAGCCTCCTGCAGTCGGACCTCACCGCCTACCGGGCGGCCCGCGCGCGGTACATGGCGCTCGCACAGGCCCGTCGCGACAAGGCCGCCGACGCCTTCAGCACCGGCACCCTGAGGCCGGCGGCGGCGAAGGTCGGCGACGACTTCGCCAAGCTCTTCGACAGCACGGTCGCGACCGCTCGCAACGACCAGAGCGAGATCGGCGGCGCCTCGAGCTCCGCCCGCACGCAGGCGATCGTGATCATCCTCGCCGCGCTGCTGATCGGCCTGGCCGTCGCGCTGTGGCTCGCCGGCCGCATCCAGCGCTCGGTGGCCGTGATCCTGAACCGTCTCGACCTGCTGCGCGCGCACTGCACGACCGACCTGCGCGCGGCCTTGGTGGCCGTGTCCGAAGGCGACCTGACCGTGACCGTGACGCCGGTCACGCCGGAGCTCACGCGCCAGTCCAACGACGAGATCGGCGACGTCGCCGAGGCGGTCGCCGGCATCCGCGCCAACACCGTCGCCTCGGTCGAGGCCTACAACGAGATGCGCGCGCAGCTCGCGACGATCATGGCCGAGCTGTCGGAATCGGCCGGCACGGTGTCCACGGCGTCGCAGCAGATGGCCGCGACGTCCGACGATGCCGGTCGCGCCGTCGGCGAGATCGCCTCCGCGGTGACCGAGGTCGCCCAAGGCGCCGAGCGCCAGGTCCGCATGGTCGAGTCGACCCGCGAAGCGGTGCAGGAGGCCTCCCGCGCCGCCGCCGCCAGCGCCGTCGGGGCGGCCGCCACCGCCGAGGCCGCCAACGACGCCCGCCGCGTCGCCCGCGACGGCGTCGACGCCGCCGAGCACGCCAGCGAGGCGATCCGCCAGGTCGCGGCGTCCTCCGAGCAGGTCGGCGCGGCGATCCGCGACCTGTCGGCCCGCTCCGGGCAGATCGGCGGGATCGTCGACACCATCACCGGCATCGCCGAGCAGACCAACCTGCTCGCCCTCAACGCCGCCATCGAGGCCGCCCGCGCCGGCGAGCAGGGCCGCGGCTTCGCCGTCGTCGCCGAAGAGGTCCGCAAGCTCGCCGAGGAGTCGCAGAACGCCGCGGCGCAGATCTCCACCCTGATCGGGGAGATGCAGGACGAGACCGCCAGGGCCGTCGAGGTCGTCGCCGACGGCGCGCAGCGGACGGAAGACGGCGTCACCACCGTCGAGCGCACGCGCGAGGCGTTCGTGGCGATCGGCTCCGCCGTCGAGGACATGTCGACGCGCGTGGCCGAGATCGCGTCGGCCGTGACGCAGATCTCCGCCGGCACCGACCGCGCCGAGGGCGAGATCAGCGAAGTCGCGAGTGTCGCCGAGGAGTCGTCCGCGTCCGCCGAGCAGGTCTCCGCTTCCACGCAGCAGACCAGCGCGTCGACGCAGGAGATCGCCGCCTCGGCTCAGTCGCTCGCCACCACCGCCGAGCAGCTCGACACGCTCGTGCGCCGCTTCAAGGTCACCGCCTAGATCAGCGGGGAACGGTCTCCGATCGCTCCCCGGTGACGATGGTCCAGGGCTCGACGGCCCAGCGCTCGACGAGCCCCTTCTCGACGTAGGGATCCTCGCCCACGAACGCGTGCGCGGCCTCGGCGGTGGAGAACACGAGCAGCCCGCCCTTGGGCGGGTCGCCGTACGCGCCGGCCTGCACGAGGCGGCCGTCGCCGTGGTAGGCCTCGATCAGCTCGAGGTGGGCCGGGCGCAGCGGCACCCGGCGCGTGACGGCGTCTTCGCCGTACTCGTAGAAGAGGACCTGCAGCGTCTGTGGCACCGGGTCGAGGTTAGTCGGCGCTGCGGGTCCGGGTAGCCCAGACCGGGACCGAGAGGGAGGCTCTCATGTCCGCAGTCCCAGTGGCCGACGAAGGAGTTCGTCGCAGCCAGGTCCGCCGTGCGCTGTTCGCGTCCACGATCGGCACGTCGATCGAGTGGTACGACTTCTTCCTGTACGGAACGGCCGCCGCGCTCGTGTTCCCGAAGCTGTTCTTCCCGGACTCGAACCACTACGCGGGCGTGCTGGCCTCGTTCGCGATCTACGCCGTCGGCTTCGCGGCGCGGCCGGTCGGCGCGGCCATCTTCGGGCATTGGGGCGATCGCGTCGGCCGCAAGGCGACGCTGATCTCGACCCTGCTGCTGATGGGCGTGGCGAGCTTCCTGATCGGCGTGATGCCGACGTACGCGACGATCGGCGTGTGGGCGCCGACGCTGCTGGTGCTGCTGCGGATCATGCAGGGCATCGGCGTCGGCGGCGAGTGGGGCGGCTCGATCACGCTCAGCATGGAGTGGGGCAACCCGCACCGGCGCGGGCTCGTCGCGAGCTGGCCGCAGGTCGGCGTGCCGATCGGCCTGCTGCTCTCCACCGGCGCGGTGTCGCTGTTCAGCCACCTGACCGGCAGCGGCTTCGAGAGCTGGGGCTGGCGGATCCCGTTCCTGCTCAGCATCCTGCTCGTCGGCCTCGGCATGTGGATCCGGCTCGGCGTGCTCGAGTCGCCGATGTTCCGGCGCGAGGTCGAGAACGAGACCGTCGAGCGCCAGCCGGTGCTCGAGGTGATCAAGCGCAACCCGAAGGAGATCCTGCTCTCCGCGATGCTGCGGATGTCGGAGCAGATGCCGTTCTACATCTTCACGGTGTTCGTGCTCGAGTACGGCACCGACGAGCTCGGGTTCGGCAAGACGTTCCTGACCAACTCGGTCGCCGGCGCCGCCGCGCTGGCGCTGTTCTTCGTCCCGTTCTTCGGCTACCTGTCGGACCGGATCGGGCGCAAGCGGATGTACATGATCGGCGCCGCGTGCACGTTCCTGTGGGCGATCCCGTACTTCCAGCTGCTCGACCACGGCACGGCCGCGATCGTCTCGCTGACGATCGTCGTCTCGCTGATCCCGCACAACATGCAGTACGGCCCGCAGGCGGCGCTGATCGCCGAGACGTTCCCGACGCGGCTGCGCTACAGCGGCGCGGGCATCGGCTACCAGCTCGCGTCGGTCGTCGCGGGCGGCCCGGCGCCGCTGGTGGCGGCGTGGATGCTGCACACGTTCGACAGCTCGCTGCCGATCGCGCTCTACATCATGGCCGGCGCGGTCGTCACGCTGATCGCCACGGCGCTGCTGCCCCAGCCGGTGGCGGAGCTCGAGCGGCCCCCGACCGGGCGCTTCGCGCGCAACGCGGCCGAGGACCGGGCGGAGCTCACGCCTACGGCGCCGTCGTAGCGAGGCGGCGGGGTGGATCGGTCAACGCCTCGGGCCGGCCGAGCAGGAAGCCCTGGCCGCGCTGGCAGCCCAGCTCGCGGGCGATGCGCAGCTGCGCCTCGGTCTCGATGCCCTCCGCCACGACCTCCAGCTCGAGTGCGCGCGCGAGCGTGACCGTGGCCTCGAAGACCGCGCGGCCGCTGGGCTCCTCGAGCGCGGCGGTCAGCGAGCGGTCGAGCTTGAGCACGTCGACCGGCAGCTCGCGCAGGTACGAGAGCGACGAGTAGCCGGTGCCGAAGTCATCCAGCGCGATCACGACCCCGAGCTCGCGCAGCGCCTGCACGATGCGGGCCGCGCGCGGCTCCAGCACGAGCCGCTCGGTGATCTCGAGCACGAGCCGGCGGCTCGGGACCCGGTAGGCGTCGAGCAGCGCGCGCAGCTGGATCACGAGCTCGTCGCTGACCTGGCGGGCCGACAGGTTGACCGCGATGCGGTCCTCGCCCGGCGTGGCGGCGAGCCGCCGGATCGCCTGCTCGAGCACCCAGCGCCCGGCGGGCACGATCAGGCCGGTCTCCTCCGCCACCTCGATGAAGTGCTCCGGCGTGATGAGCCCCTGCACGGGGTGGCGCCAGCGCAGCAACGCCTCGTGCTCGCGCACGACGCCGTCGCCGAGATCGGCGATCGGCTGGTAGTGCAGCTCGAGCTCGCCTCGCGTCTCCGCGCCGCGCAGGTCGTTCTCCACCGCCAGGCGCTGGACGACGCGCCGGCGCAGCTCCGCGTCGAAGACCTCGACCCGCCCGCCGCCGGACTCCTTGGCGCGGTACATCGCGACGTCGGCGTCGCGCAGCAGCGTGTCGGCGTCGCCGCACCCGGCGCCGGCGACGGCGATCCCGCCGCTGACGGCGACGTGCAGCGCCCGGCCGCCGACCTCGAACGGCGCGTCGAACGCGGACAGCAGGCGCGTCCCGAGGTCGCCGCTCTCGCCGCGGATCACGACCACGTACTCGTCGCCGCCGAGCCGCGCCACGAGGTCCTCTTCGCGCACGCGCTCGCGCAGCCGGTGGGCGATCTGGCGCAGCAGGTCGTCGCCGGCGGCGTGGCCGAGCGTGTCATTGATGAACTTGAAGCGATCGACGTCGAGCAGCAGCACGCCGACGACACCGCCGTGGCGGGCCGCGTGCGCGAGCTCGCGCTGCAGCTGCGCCGTCAGCAGCGCGCGGTTCGCCAGCCCGGTCAGCGGATCCTCCAGCGCGTGCCTGCGCAGCTCCTCCTCGTACGCGGCGCGGTCGAGCGCGCCGCCGAGCACGACGGCGACGGCCTCGAGGAAGCGCACGTCCTCGACGCCGAGATCGCGGTCGCGCTCGCGGTCGACCACGGCGAGCACGTGGCGGGCGCCGCCGCGCTCGTGCACCGGCACGCTGAGCGCGCGCCGGACGCCGTAGTCGATGGTGCGAGGATCGACCACGAAGCGCGTCTCGGTCGAGAGGTCGTTGGTCAGCACGGGCGCGCCGCTGCTCAGCGCCAGCCCGGCCTGCGAGGTCAGCGGCGCCCTGCCGTCCCAGCCCGCGCCGCTGGGCGCGATCGACGCCGACTCCAGGAACGTGCCGTCGGCGCTCAGGCGCCACGCGACGCTGTGGTCGACGCCGAGGTTGCGGCGCACGACGAGCGCCGCCTCGTGCAGGAACGCCTGGACGTCGGTGCACTCGAGCGCGAGCCGGCCGAGCTCGGCGATCGCCACCTTCTGGCGCTCCGCCCGCCGCATCTGCGTCTCGTCGACGACCTGAGTGAAGAAGCACGGCTCGCCGCTGTCGACCACCACGCTGGTGATGCGCGCCTCGACGACCGCGCCGTCGCCGCGGATGTAGCGCTTGACGTGCGCGCTGATCGGCTCGCCGCCCAGCGCCGCGACCGCGGTCGCGGTCGTGAGGGCGTGGTCGTCCGGGTGGATCGCGGCGAGGATCGGCGTCCCGAGCAGCTCGGCCTCGGTGCGGCCGAGCAGCTCGCAGAGGGCCGCGTTGACGCGCATCCAGCGCAGGTCGGGGCTGACGAGCGCCATGCCGATCGTCGCGTCGAGGAAGCCGCGCTGGAAGCGGCGCGCCTCCCACAGCTCCGCGAACGTGAGCGCGGTGCGCACCGCGGTGGCGGCGAGCCCGGCCAGCGCCAGCAGCGCGCACTCGACCGGCAAGAGCCGCAACACGCCGGCGAGCAGCAGCCCGAGCGCGGCGACCACGCACGCCAGCGGCAGCAGCAGCACGCGTCGCGGGGCCGCGCGCACGCGCCCCAGCGACGGGTGGACGGCGGCCGCGCCGATCAGCGCGATCCCGGCGGGCAGCGCCGCCAGCCCGATCCAGCCGCGGTCGAAGTGGCCGGTGCTCGCGCGCACCAGCAGCGCCACGTCGCCGGCCGCGATCAGCGCGAAGCCGGCGCAGAGCAGCGCCCACTCGCGCCCCGAGCGCCGGCCCAGCAGCGCCAGGCCCCAGAGGCAGATCGTCAGCAGCACCGCGGACGCGGCCGGATAGACGTGCCACGCGGCGCCCGCGACGCCGTGCAGCCGCAGGTGCATGTTCGGGTACGCGAACGCGAACGCGACGGCGGTGATCACCAGGCCGGCGCTCAGCCCGTCGAGCCGCACGCTCGCGCCGAAGGCGGCGAGCCGCCCGTGCAGGAGCAGGATCAGGCCCGCGTACGCGAACGCGTAGGACGAGAGCCACAGCAGGTTGCTGATCGCCGGGGTGGTGAGCGAGGCGTCGCGCAGCGCGATGAACAGCACGGTCCCGAGCCCGTACGACGCGGTCGCGGCGGTGAACGCCGACCACGCGCCGCGGCCTTCCGCGAACCGCGCCACGCGCGTGGCGCACAACAGCGCGGCGCCCAGCTCGGCCGCGATCGCCGCGTAGTCGGTCACCCACGGACTGTGCCCGGCGCCGGCGAGGCGGCCCAGGACGGTGACCGCGGCGGCCAGCAGCACGAGCGCGCGGAGCGCCCGCACGGCGGGTGGGACGGCGGCGGTCGACGCCATTTCGAGCGCAGCATCGGCGGGCGGCGCCGTGCTCGATAGCGAGGGTTCGCTTACACGGCGAGGCGGTAGCCGGCGCCGCGGACCGTCTGCAGCCGCTCCGGCCGGGCCGGGTCGCGCTCGATCTTGCGCCGCAGGTTGCGCACGTGGAAGTCGCACGAGCGTGTCGGCAGGGCGGTCTCGCTCCGCCACAGGTGCTGCGTGATGCGCTCGCGTGAGAACGTCTCGCCGGGACGGCTGGAGAGCAGCGCGAGCAGGTTGAACTCGGCGCGCGTGAGCTCGACCGCGCGGCCTTCGACGACGACCTCGTGGCGCGCGAGGTCGAGCGTGACGGCGCCGATCGTGCGCGTCGCGAGCGCGCGGCGGCGCAGCAGCGCGCGCACGCGCGTGACGAGGATCGCGATCGAGTACGGCTTGGTCACGTAGTCGTCGGCGCCCAGCTCGAGCGCGCGCACGACGTCGGACTCGTCGGTGCGCCCCGTCAGCATCAGGATCGGGACGTCGGACTGCTCGCGCAGCGCGCGGCAGACGTCGAGCCCCGTCATCCCCGGCAGCATCCAGTCGAGCGCGACGAGGTCGAACCCGCCCGTGACCGCCAGCCGCAGCGCGGCGACGCCGTCCTCGGCCAGCACGACGTCGAACCCCTCCGCCTCGAGCGCCGACACGACCAGCGCGGCCGCGACCGGCTCGTCCTCGGCGATCAGCACACGGGCGCCCACGTGCCAACACTAGTGGGGCGCGGCCGCCTCGGTGCCGGCACGTGACGTTCGTCACTACCGCGACGCGCCGGCCCGGCGTAGCGTCGGGCCATGCTCTGGCGCAGCCCGCTCCCTCCGGTCCCGCCGCTGCCGGCGTTCGCCGACCAGGAGGTGCTCGCCGGCGGCGACCCGCTCGACCCGGCCCTGGTCGACGCGCGCAGCGGCCGCACGCTGACATTCGGGCAGCTCTCCGACGGCGCCGCACGGGCGGCCGCCGGCCTGGCCGGGCGCGGTCTCGGGCGCGGCGACGTCGTCGCGCTGTCCGCCGGCAACACGCCCGACTTCGCGGTCCTGCTCTACGGCGCGCTGGCGGCCGGCTGCACGGTCTCGCTCTCGAACCCGCAGCTGACGCCGGGCGAGCGCGAGCGCCAGCACGCGCTGACGCACCCGCGGCTGGTGGTCATCGACCCCGGCGCGTGCGTGCGCGAGCTGCTCGCGGGCGACGGCGGC
Organism: uncultured Solirubrobacteraceae bacterium; assembly: GCA_963736505.1. Lineage (GTDB taxonomy): Bacteria > Actinomycetota > Thermoleophilia > Solirubrobacterales > Solirubrobacteraceae > Solirubrobacter. The sequence continues at coordinate 1,594,579 of CAVTOZ010000003.1, read as the reverse complement.
GCCGCGCCCGCGCGCGATCCGGACGACGTCGCCCTGCTGTTCTCCTCCAGCGGCACGACCGGGCTGCCGAAGGTCGCCGCCCATACGCACGCGGGCATGACCGCGTTCCTGCAGGGCTTCGCCCGCACGCCGTCGGCGCGCATCGCCGCGGGCGACGTCGTCGGCCTGACGGTCCCGTTCACGCATCTGTTCGGCTGCGCCGTGCTCAGTCACGCGCTGCGCGGCGGCGCCTGCGTCGTGGGCTTGGACCCGGGACCCGACATCGAGGCGTTCCTGCGCATGCTCGCCGAGCACCGCGTCACGGTGGCGCCCGTCACGCCGCCGCTGGTCGCCGCGCTCGCCCGCCATCCGCTCGTCGATCGCTACGACCTCTCCGCACTGCGGCTGCTGATCGCCAGCGCGGCGCCGTGCCCCGCCGAGCTCCAGCAGGAGGCGCAGGAGCGGCTGGGCTGCCGCGTCGCGGACTACCTCGGCTCGACCGAGGCCTGGTGCTACGGGCCGGCCGCCGACCCGCCCGTGCGCGGGTCGGTCGGGATCCTCGCCGCCGGCCACGAGGCGATCGTCGTCGATCCCGCGTCCGGGGCGCGCATGGGCCCGGACGAGCCGGGCGAGCTGTGGCTGCGCGGGCCGCAGGTGATGCGCGGCTACCTCGGCGAGCCGCCCGTCGACGGCTGGCTGCGCACCGGCGACCTCGTCCGGATCGACGCGGCCGGCAACCTCTTCATCGTCGATCGCCTGAAGGAGCTGATCAAGGTCGGCGGCGCGAGCGTGGCGCCGGCCGAGGTGGAGCGCGAGCTCAGGCTGCACCCGGCGATGGCGGACGCGGCGGTCGTCGGCCGGCCCGACGCCGAGCTCGGCGAGGTGCCCGTCGCCTACGTCGCGCTGCGCTCCGCCGTCGCACCGGCGGAGCTGCGGGCCTGGCTGCACGGCCGGCTGGCCCCGTGGAAGCAGGTGCGCGACGTGATCGTGCTCGACGCGGTGCCACGCAGCCCCGCCGGCAAGATCCTGCGGCGCGAGCTGATCGCACGCGAGCGGGCTCAGGCGGAGGGCACGCGGCGTCCGAGCTCGGACCGGCGCGACACGCCGAGCTTGCCGCAGGCGGTCGAGAGGTAGTTGCGCACGGTGCCCTCCGCCAGGTGCAGCCGGGCGCCGATCGCGCGGTTGCTCAGTCCCTCGGCGGCAAGCAGGACGACCTCGCGCTCGCGCCGGGTGAGCTCGGTCAGCCGCGCCGCCGGCGCGGCGATGCGGCGCGCGACGCGCGTGAGCCCGTGCTCGTCGCACAGGCGGCGCGCGCGCTCGAGCCCGGTGCCGCCGGCGTCGCACCACAGCTCGGCCGCGATCACCGCGCGCGGCGCGTGCTCGAGCAGCTCAGCGGCGGCGCGGAAGCGGTGCTCGGCCGGAGCGGCGAACGCCCTGACGGCGGCCTGGGCGCCGAGCACGGCCGGCCCGGAGGCGACGCGCGTCAGGTCGCCGATCCGGCGCGCCGCCTCGGCGTGCTCGCCCGCGCGGGCGAGCACGTACGCGAGATCCGCCGCCGCCTCGCCGTAGGGCGCCGGAGCGAGCCCGTCGATCCGCCGGACGGTCGCCAGCGCGGCGCGGGCGCGGCCCGCGTGGATCTCGGCGACGGCGCGCCCGACGAGCGTGTGCGACGCGGTCACCGCGAGCCCGAGCGGGTCGAAGTCGTAGGACGCGAGCAGCTCGTCGCTGGCCCGCGCCACGTCCGCGAGCGCTTCCTCGTCGCCGCGCTCGAAGCGCCGGTAGCCCTCGACCACGACGGCCAGCGTGCTCGCGGCGGGCAGCGCCGCCAGCACGCCGAGCATCGTGCCGGCGCCCTCGTCGATCCAGCCGCACTGCAGCAGTGCGTCGCCGAGGGCGAGCTGCCCCGTGACGAGCACGTCGTCGGTGTCCAGCCGGCTGACCGCCACCGCCGCCCGCAGCTGGTCGATCGCCTCCAGCGGATACCCCTGGGCGTAGCGCTGCGTCGCGCGGATCGTGCGGATCCGGGTCTCGTGGCCGGCTGAGAGCCCGGGCCCGCTCAGCGCCTCTTCGAGCAGCGCCGCGGCGCGCTCGAAGTCGCCGAGCACGGTCCCGACGAGACGCGCGGCGCGCGCGAGCGCCATCGGATCCTCGCGCGCGCGGGCCGTCTCGACGGCGCGCTCGAGCGGCTCGCGCTCGCCGGTCGCCTGCGCGGCCACGAGCAGCCGCTCGACGGGCTCGTCGCGCGCGGCCGTCGAGCGGCGCACGGGCAGGTAGTCGAACGCCGGGTCGAGCAGCAGCCGCGCGGCGCGGTCGGGCGGGTAGAGGCGCTCGGCCGCCGCGAGCCACTCGCGCATCGCGGCGTACTCGCCCAGCCGCGCGGCGGCGCGCGCGGCGTCGGCGTGGAGATCGGCGTCGCCGGGCGCGGCCCGGAGCGCGATGCGGAAGCACTCGAACGCCCGCCGGGTGGCGCCCTGCGCCTGCAGCGCGGCGGCGGCCGGCCGCGCGATCGCCGCGGCGCGCCCGGTCTCTCCCGCCGCCGCCCAGTGCCGCGCGACCCGGTCGCGCTCGACCTCCTCCGGCTCCAGCGCGGCGGCGAGGCGCGCGTGCCACGCGGTCAGCTCGGCCGGGCCGAGGCGCGAGCGGACGGCCTCGGCGATGAGCGCGTGGCGGAGCCCTCCGGCGCCGGCGAGCCCGGCGTCCGAGAGCGCCCGCCACGCGGCGTCGACGCCCGCGGCGAGCCGCGCGAGCGCGGCGGGCGGCAGCGGCTCCTCGGCGACCGCCAGCGCGGTCGCGAGCTCCGCGGCGTCGGGCTGGAGCGCGTCGACGCGGAGCCCGATCGCCTCGACGAGCGTCCACGGGAGGCGCTCGTCCGCGGCGAGCATCTCCTCGGCCCAGAACGGGTTGCCGCCGGTGCGGCGGTAGAGGTCGTCGGGCGCGTAGCGGCCCATCGCGGCGGCCATCGCGTCGAGCCCGGCGGGCGAGAGCGGCGCCAGGCGCAGCTCGTCCACGCGCGCGTCGCGGGCGAGCGCGGCGAGCGCGCGGCGCTCCGGCTCGGCCGCGGGGAGCCGGTAGGCGAGCACGATCAGCACCTGGCCGAGCCGGTCGAGGGCGGCGCCGAGCGCGGCGAGCGCGGCGGGATCGAGCCGCTCGGCCTCGTCGAGCACGAGCGCGAGCGGGCGCGCGTCGCCGACCGGCGGCAGCGCCGCGCCGGCGCGCTCGGACCGGATCGTCCAGCGTTCGGCGAGCGACGCGGCGAACTCGCGTGCCAGGCGCGACTTGCCGCTCCCGGCCTCGCCGGTGACGACCACGCAGCGCGCCCCTCCCGCGGCGGCCTCCGCGGCCGCCGCCAGGGCGCGCAGCTCGTCCTCGCGCTCGACCAGCACCGGGCAGCCCACGGATGCCGATTATCCTCTCAGGGGAGATGTCTGCGACGCGGGATCCCCAGCTTCGGGCCCGCCTCGCGGAGGTCACGCTGCGCGACGAGCAGCGGCTCCGGCGCCGGCTGCACGGGGACCCCGCCCGGCTGGAGGCCGAGCTGGCGCGCGCCGAGGAGCGCGTGGCCCGCCGCCGCGCCGCCGTTCCCGCGATCACGTACCCGCCCCAGCTGCCCGTCAGCGAGCGCAAGGACGAGATCCTGGCGGCGATCCGCGACCACCAGGTCGTCGTCGTCGCCGGCGAGACCGGGTCGGGCAAGACGACGCAGCTGCCGAAGATCGCGCTCGAGCTGGGCCGCGGCGTGCGGGGCGGGATCGCGCACACGCAGCCGCGGCGGCTGGCCGCGCGCACGGTCGCGGAGCGGATCGCCGAGGAGCTGAACGTGGAGCTGGGCGAGGCGGTCGGCTACGCGGTGCGGTTCAACGACCGCTCGTCGGAGAACACGCTCGTGCGGCTGATGACCGACGGCCTGCTGCTGGCCGAGATCCAGCGCGACCGGCTGCTGCAGCGCTACGACACGATCATCGTCGACGAGGCGCACGAGCGCAGCCTGAACATCGACTTCCTGCTCGGCTGCATCAAGCGGATCCTCCCCCAGCGGCCCGAGCTGAAGCTGATCGTCACGTCGGCGACGATCGACCCGCAGCGCTTCAGCGACTACTTCGACGGCGCGCCGGTGGTCGAGGTGTCCGGGCGCACGTACCCGGTCGAGGTCCGCTACCGCGAGGACGTGTCCGACGACGACGACCAGGCCGACCTGATCGCCGCCGCCGTCGACGAGCTGATGAAAGCGCCCCACCCACCCGGCGACGTGCTCGTGTTCCTCTCGGGCGAGCGCGAGATCCGCGACACCGCCGACGTCCTGCGCGGCCGGCTGCGGCCCGGCGTGGAGCTGCTGCCGCTGTACGCGCGGCTGGCGTCGGGCGAGCAGCAGCGCGTGTTCCAGCGCCACTCCGAGCGCCGCGTCGTGCTCGCCACCAACGTCGCCGAGACGTCTCTGACGGTTCCCGGCATCCGCTACGTGGTCGATCCGGGGACCGCGCGGATCTCGCGCTACAGCGCGCGCCTGAAGGTGCAGCGGCTGCCGATCGAGCCGATCTCGCAGGCCTCGGCCGACCAGCGCAAGGGCCGCTGCGGGCGGCTCTCGGACGGCATCTGCATCCGCCTGTACTCCGAGGAGGACTTCGCCGAGCGCCCGCGCTTCACCGACCCGGAGATCCTGCGCACCACGCTCGCGAGCGTGATCCTGCAGATGGCGGCGCTCGGGCTCGGCGACATCGAGCGCTTCCCGTTCCTGGATCCGCCCGACGCGCGCCAGATCCGCGACGGGATCGCGCTGCTGCAGGAGCTCGGCGCTCTTGACGGCGCCGCCAAGCTCACGCCGCTGGGGCGCCGGCTGGCGCAGCTGCCGGTCGATCCGCGGTTCGGCCGCATGGTGCTCGAGGCCGGCGAGCTCGACTGCGCCGGCGAGGTGATCGTGATCGCCGCGGGGCTCTCGATCCAGGACCCGCGCGAGCGGCCCGCCGAGCACCAGGCGCAGGCCGACCAGTCGCACGCGCGCTTCGCCGACCCCGACTCGGACTTCATCGGGCTGATGAACCTGTACCGCTACTCGCGCGAGCTGCAGGGCGAGTTGTCGAGCAACCAGTACCGCAAGCGGCTCAAGGGGGAGTACATCCACCACCTGCGCATGCGCGAGTGGCAGGACCTCGTCGGCCAGCTGCGCCAGGCGGCCAAGCAGGTCGGGATCAAGCTCAACCACGAGCCGGCGGAGCCGGAGACGATCCACCGCGCCCTGCTGAGCGGGCTGCTGTCGCACATCGGGCTGCGCGACGCCGCGCGGCGGGAGTACGTCGGCGCGCGCGGCGGGCGCTTCGCGATCTTCCCCGGGTCGGCGCTGGCCAAGCGCCAGCCGAGCTGGACGATGGTCGCCGAGCTGGTCGAGACGTCGCGCCTGTGGGGGCGCACCGCGGCGAAGATCGACCCGCGCTGGGTCGAGCCGCTGGCCGGTCACCTCGTCAAGCGCACCTACGAGGAGCCGCGCTGGGACCGCAAGCGCGCCGCCGTCGTGGCGACCGAGCGCGTGACGCTGTTCGGGCTCCCGATCGTGGCGGGCCGGACGGTCGCGTACGGCGGGATCGACGCGGCGGTCTCGCGCGACGTGTTCATCCGGCGCGGGCTGGTGGAGGGCGACTGGGACACGCGCCATCGCTTCTTCTCGGCCAATCGCGAGCTGCTGGAGGAGGTCGAGGCGCTCGAGCACCGCGCGCGCCGGCGCGACATCCTGGTCGACGACCAGGTCCTGTACGACTTCTACGCGGCGCGGATCCCGGAGACGGTGGTCTCCGGCTCGCACTTCGACCGCTGGTGGAAGGACGCGCGCCGCTCGCAGCCCGAGCTGCTCGACTTCACGCCCGAGCTACTCGTGCGCGGCGACGCCGAGGAGGCGCTGTCCGGGCGGCCGGTGATGTGGAAGCAGGGCTCGCTCGAGCTGCCGCTGACGTACCACTTCGAGCCCGGCTCGTCGCACGACGGCGTGACGGTGCACGTGCCTCTGCGTGTGTTGCCCTCGTTGCGACCGGAGGGCTTCGACTGGCTCGTGCCCGCGTTCCGGCTCGAGCTGGTGACGACGCTGATCCGCTCGCTGCCCAAGGACATCCGCCGTCGGCTCGTGCCGGTGCCCGAGACCGCGGCCCAGGTCGTCGCGGGGCTGCGCCCGCGGCGCGGGCGGCTGCTGGACGCGGTCGCGACCGCGGTGGGCGCCGCGCCGTCGGACTTCGATCTCGCGCGGCTTCCGGCGCATCTGCGCATGCGCTTCGCGGTCGAGGACGCCGACGGCACCGAGCTCGCCGCGGGCCACGATCTGGCCGCTCTGAAGGCGCGGCTCACGCCGCGCCTGCGCGAGGCGCTGACGAGCTCCACGCGAGGGCTCGAGCGCAGCGGGCTGACGGCGTGGACGATCGGCGCGCTGCCGCGGTCGGTCACGCTGCCGGAGACCGGCGACGCGGTGCGCGCGTACCCGGCGCTGGTCGACGAGGGCTCGACGGTCGCGGTGCGGATCCTCGAGTCGCCGGGCGCGCAGCGGCTCGCGATGGCGGCGGGGACGCGGCGGTTGCTGCTGTTGACGATCCCGTCCCCGATCCCGGCCGTGGCGTCGGCGTTGTCGAGCGACGCCAAGCTCGCGCTGTACGGCGCGCCGCTGGGCGGCGTGCAGGCGATCTTCGACGACTGCGTGGGCGCCGCGGTCGACGCGCTGGTCGCGGAGGCGGGCGGCCCCGCGTGGGACGAGGCGGGGTTCGCCGCGTTGCGCGCGCACGTCGCGGGCAAGCTCGGCGCGGAGACGGCGCGGGTCTTCGGCGCCGTCGTCCGGATCCTCGACGCCGAGCGCGACGTCCGCCGCCGCGCCGACGCGATCACCGCGATCCCGCTGCAGGAATCCCGCGCCGACGTGCTCGCCCAGGTCGCCCGGCTCGTCCGCCCGGGGTTCGTCAGCGCGACGGGGGTCGGACGGCTGGAGGACGTCGAGCGCTACGTCCGAGCCGCCGCGCTGCGGCTCGAGCGGCTCCCGGCCGCCCCGGCCGCCGACCGCGACCGCATGAAGGCCGTCCACGAGCTCGAGCGCGCGTACCGGCTGCGCCTGCAGGACTGGCCACGCGACCGCCCGATCCCGGACGGGGTGCGCGAAGTCCCATGGATGCTCGAAGAGCTCCGCGTCAGCCACTTCGCCCAGGGGCTCGGCGTCCGCGGCGGCGTGTCGAGCAAGCGCATCCGTGCAGCGCTCGCCGGGACCTGAACTGCGCGGTAAGGGGAAGGGTCCGTTTGGAGTCGAGGCCGGCCGAGTGCCCGCGCCGATCACGAACGACCATCACCGAGCGCGGAGCTCGGGGGGTGCCCCACAACCTCAAGACATACTTGAGAAACGTAGGTCACCCCCTCCGAGGCGAGCGATCGAACCCGCGAGGCGGTCGAACCCGCCTCCTCACCGCGCAGTTGACGTTCGCGGCGCGCGGGCTCAGGGGGGTGGGTGACGAAAGCGTCCTGTGAGGCCGCAAACGTAGGTCACCCCCTCCGAGGCGAGCGATCGAACCCGCGAGGCGGTCGAACCCGCCTCCTTACCGCGCAGTTGACGTTCGCGTCAGTCGCGCGGGAGCATTCGGGCGACCTTGGCCAGACCGCGGACGGGGAGGGCGCGGCCCTCGACGGTCATGACGGTCCAGGGGGTGCCCGGGCACTCGTCCGCTCGCCGCACGCGCATGCCCCAGCGCGCACAGAGGTGCTCGACCTCGCCCACGTGATCGTGGCGGACGGTGAGGATCGCGGAGGCCACGGCGTCCGCGCGGCCGGCGCCGCGGGTGCTCGCGTGCCCCTCGAGCCACTTGGTCAACATCGTGTCGAGACGGTCCGTCACCGGTGCATTCGTGCGCATAAGCAACAAGGACGCCTGATCGGGTGCGTATATTCCGGGCGCGCTGATGGATTTCGCAATCCTCGGTCCATTGCGGGTGATCGGCCCCGGCGGGTCGATCGAGTTGAACGCGCCGAAGCAGCGCGCGCTGCTTGCGACGCTGCTGCTCGCGCACCGCGAGGACAGCGTGTCGGCCGACCGCCTGATCGACGTGCTGTGGGGCGAGGATCCGCCCGCCACGGCGTCGAAGGCGCTGCAGGTCTACGTGTCCCAGCTGCGCCGCGCGCTCGGCCCTGACAACCCGATCGTCACGCGTGCGTCGGGCTACGCCGTGCAGCTCGCGCCCGGGCAGCTCGACCTCGAGCGCTTCGAGCAGCTCGTCGAGCGCGCCCGCTCGAGCGAGCCGGCGGAGGCGGCGGAGACGCTGCGCGAGGCGCTGGCGCTGTTCCGCGGGCCGCCGCTGCAGGACTCGCCGCTCAACGGCCGCGCGGCGGTCGAGCCCGACCGGCTCGCCGAGCTGCGGCTCGCCGCGCTCGAGCAGCGGATCGAGTACGACCTCGCGCTCGGCCGCCATGCCGAGGTGATCTCCGAGCTCGAGGGGCTGGTCGCCGAGCACCCGTACCGCGAGCGCCTGCACGGGCAGCTGATGCTCGCCCTCTACCGGACCGGCCGCCAGGCCGACGCGCTCGACGCGTTCCGGCGCGCGCGCCACACGCTCGTCGAGGACCTCGGGCTCGACCCCGGGCGCGAGCTGCAGCGGCTCGAGGCCGCGATCCTCGCGCAGGACCCGGCGCTCGACATCGCCGCCGCCCAGGCGCCGGCCGGCGCCCACCGCCCCGCGCCGCCCCCGGTCAGCCTGCCGATCCCGCCCAACCCGCTGCTCGGCCGCGACGACGACCTCGCGACCGCCGACGCGCTGCTGTCGGAGCCGCACGTGCGGCTGCTCACGCTCACCGGCCCCGGCGGGATCGGCAAGACGCGGCTCGCGCTCGAGCTCGCTCAGGTCGCCGAGCCGCACTTCGCCGACGGCGCGCGCTTCATCGGGCTCGCCGCGTTCGACGACGCCGCACGCGTGCTGCCCGCGATCGCCCAGGCGCTCGGCGCGCATGAGACCGACTCGCCCGAGAGCCTGCTCGCCGGCCGCGAGATGCTGCTCGTGCTCGACAACTTCGAGCAGCTGCTCGCCGCCGCGCCGCAGCTGAGCCGGCTGCTCTCGACCTCGCCGGGCTCGAAGCTGCTCGTCACGAGCCGCGCGCCGCTGCGGATCGCCGGCGAGCACGAGCTCGCGGTCCCGCCGCTCGGCGCCTCGCCCGCCGCGGAGCTGTTCGTCGGCCGGGCGCGCGCGCTCGACTCGCGCGTGCTGCTGCAGGACGGCGACCTCGCCGTGATCGAGCGGATCTGCGAGCGCCTCGACGGGCTCCCGCTGGCGATCGAGCTCGCCGCCGCGCGCTCGAAGGTGCTCGCCCCCGCCGCGATCCTCGACCGGCTCGAGCACCGGCTGGACCTCCTCAGCGCGGGCCCGCGCGACGCGCCGGCGCGCCAGCAGACGCTGCGCGCCGCGATCGGCTGGAGCTACGACCTGCTCGAGCCCGCCGACCGCGAGCTGTTCGCCGCGCTCGGCGCGTTCGTCGGCGGCTGGTCGCTGGAGATGGCGGAGGCGGTCTGCGGCCTGGCGGCGCTCGACGGCATCGCCAACCTCGTCGACCACAGCCTCGTGACGCGCTCGGGCAACCGCTTCTGGCTGCTCGAGAACGTGCGCGAGTACGCGCTCGAGCGGCTCGCGCAGACCGGCGAGACCGAGGCGGTCCGCCGCCGCCACGCGCACGCCTTCGCGGACGCGGTGGCCGGCGGCGAGCGCGGCCTGCACGGGCCCGAGACCGCGTTCTGGCTCCAGCACCTCGACGCCGACCGCGAGAACGTCCGCGCCGCGATCGCGTTCTCGCTCGCCGACGGCGATGCCGAGACCGCGCTGCGCATCTGCGGCGGCGTGTGGCGCTACTGGGTCACGCGCGGCAATCTGGCCGAGGGCCGCGCGTTCACCTCCAGGGCGCTCGCCGGCGCGCAGGGCGAGCCGGACGTGCGCATGAGCGCGCTCAACGGCGCCGGCGTGATGGCCGGCGAGCAGGGCGACTTCACGGCGGCGCGGGCGCGCTTCGAGGAGATGCTCGCGCTCGCCCGCGAGCACGGCGCGCTCGACCGCGAGGCGCGCGTCGGCAGCAACCTCGCGAACCTCGCGATCTACGAGGGCGACCACACGGAGGCGATCCGGCTCTACGAGCAGTCGGTGGCCATCCTGCGCGACCTCAGCGACGACCGCGGGCTCAGCCTCGTGCTGCAGAACCTCGGGCTCGCGCACGCGGGCGCCGGCAACGAAGAGCGCGCGATCGCCTACCTGGGCGAGGCCCTCGCGCTCGCGCGCAGAGCCGGCGACCCGGCGCACCTCTCGTCGGCGCTGCGCTCGCTCGGCCGGCTCGAGGTCGGCGAGCCGAGCGGCCTGGAGCTGCTGCGCGAGGGCCTGGCGATCGCGCACGACCTCGGCGACCGCCCGGGCATCATCGAGATCCTCGAGACGTTCGCGTCCGTCGCCGATCCCCGCACCGGCGCGATGCTCGTCGGCGCCGCGGGCATGCTGCGGGCGGAGGCGGGCGCGATCCGCCAGCCCGACGACGAGGAATGGTTCGCCCCGATACAGGCCGCGCTGCGCGAGGCGCTAGGCGAGGACGCGTTCGCGGCCGCGGTCGACGCCGGCGCCGCGATGGGCACCGAGGAGGCCGTCGGGCGAGCGATGGCGATCGGACGCTGACGCGTCTACTACGCGGCATAGTTGACATTCGCCAGCGGGTCACTAGGGTGACGCGCCTACGAGGAGCCGTGGGCGCACGGCTCCGTTTCACACCCGCTCAGGGAGGACCCATGGTGACCAGGAGCCGACTGGCTCTCGCGGCTGCATGCGCCGCCACGCTCGCGTGCGCGCCGAGCGCGCTCGCCAACGGCAACGACGGCCCGCGCGACCCCGATGCGCGCCGCTTCGTCGGCAACGTCTCGGTGCCCTCGATCGTCAAGCACCAGCTCGCGCTCCAGCAGATCGCGAGCCTCAACGGCGACACGCGCGAGGTGTTCTCGCCCGGCTACCGGGCGTCGCTCGACTACGTCGTCAAGACGCTCAAGGCGGCCGGCTACAGCCCGAAGGTGACGAACTTCAACTATCCGTTCTGGAACGAGACCCAGCCGCCGGTCCTGAACCTCGGCGCGAAGGTCTACCGGCCCGGCACCGCCGCGAACGACGGCTCGCCGGACGTCGACTTCATCACGATGGCGAACTCGCCGACGAAGGAGCTGACCGGCGTCGAGGTCGTGCCCGCCGGCGGCATCGTCGACCCGCCCACCGGCGGCTCGGCGGCCGGCTGCGACGCGGCCCAGTACGCCGGCGTGACCGGCAAGATCGCGCTCGTCCAGCGCGGCACGTGCCCGTTCGTGCAGAAGTGGTCGCTCGCGCAGGCCGCGGGCGCGGTCGGCGTGATCATCTACAACGAGGGCAACACGCCCGAGCGGCAGAACCCGATCTTCGTCGACAACCAGCCGGACCCGCCGGCGACCATCGCGGCCGTGATCACCAGCTACGCGCTCGGCAACGACCTGCTGCAGGCGTTCAAGCGCGGCGAGGCGCCGAAGGTCGACTTCAAGGTCTACGGCAAGTTCACCGACCGCTTCCTGCCGCAGGTGATCGCCGAGACCAAGGGCGGCGACCCGAACAACGTCGTCGTGGTCGGCGCCCACCTGGACTCCGTCCCCGAGGGGCCGGGCATCAACGACGACGGCTCCGGCACGGCGACGCTGCTCGCGATGGCCGAGGAGCTGTCGCGCGGGCACTACAACCTGCGCCAGAGGATCCGCTTCGGCTGGTGGGGCGCGGAGGAGAACGGCCTGGTCGGCTCGAGCTACTACGCGGCGAAGCTCAGCGACGCCGAGGTGGCCAAGATCGACGTGATGCTCGACTACGACATGCTCGCGTCGCCGAACTACGTCCGCTTCATCTACGACGGCGACGGCTCGACGTTCGGCGCCGACGTGTCCGGGCCTGAGGGCTCCGGCAAGGTCGAGCAGGTCTTCGACGACTGGTTCAGGTCGCAGGGCCTGCAGACCGATCGCGTGGCGTTCGACGGCCGCTCGGACTACGTCGGCTTCACGAACCGCGGCATCCCCGCGGGCGGCGTGTTCGCCGGCGCCGAGGTGCCGAAGACCGCGGAGCAGGAGGCGATCTACGGCGGCGCCGCCGGCTCGGCGTTCGACCCGTGCTACCACGAGATCTGCGACAACCTGATGACGGTCCTGACCGGCATCCCGCCGCTCGACGCCGGCGGCCTCAACGACCCGGCCGACCGCGCGAAGATGGCCGGCGGCTCGCTCAAGAGCCTGAAGGAACTGGGCGGCGCCGCGGCCTACGCGGTCTGGTACTTCTCGACGGTCCGCGACCCGTTCGGGACCAACCCGAAGCCGCACAAGCCGCACCGCGGCCACAACCGCTGGCAGGGCCACGGCCACCGCATCGGCCGCTAGCGCATGATCCGGGCCACGCTCACTTGACGGTGAGCGTGGTCCACATCCCGAGCTGCTCGTGCTGCGGGAGCGAGCAGTACAGCGTGTAGGTCCCGGCGGCGAGCGTCACCTCCAGCGGATACGTCTCGCCGTCCGGCGGCGCCGCCACCACGGCGCCGTCGACGCCCCGGATCGTGAGGTTGTGGTCGTCGGAGCCGTGGTTGACGACGTTGAACTCGAGCGGCCCGGCCCGCAGCGTCTGATACGACGACGTCACCGACCACGGGTCGTCGTTGAGGATCACCTGCGTGCGCGACGGGTAGACGGGCGTCGCCGTCGGCGTCGCAGTGGGAGCCGCAGTGGCGGTCGGCGTCGGGGTCGCGCCGAGGACCACGTTCCCGCCGCCGGTCACGGGAACCGGCGAGGCCGACGGGTGCGGCGCCGCCGCGGCCGGGCGCTTGATCCGGATGCCCGTGTGCCTGGGCGCATGCTTCGCGACGCGCTGCGACGCGCTGACCCGGTGGTGCTGCCTCTTCGGCACCGGGCCGGCCGCGGCGGCGATCGCCACCGCCAGCACGATCGCGAGCCAGCTCACTTGAACAGCGTGCGGCCCGCCAGCCCGTCGCCGCGGACGAGCGGGTCGATCGCGGGCCCCCCGAGCACCGCCTGGTAGTCGTCGCCCAGCCACTCCTCGATCACGCTGCGGTAGACCGAGCGGAAGTCGGTCGGCACCTTCAGGTTGCCGCCCGTCTGCTCGCTCGTCTCGCAGCCCGGCCAGACCGACGCCAGGCCACCGCGCACGCCGCTGCCCATCGCCATCATCAGCCCGCCGGCGCCGTGGTCGGTGCCGGAGCCGTTGTCGGCGACGCGGCGGCCGAACTCGGAGAACACGAGCGTCGCGACGCGGTTCTCGATCCCGCGCACGGCGAGGTCGTTGCGGAACGCGCCGAGCGCGCGCGAGAGGTCGCGCAGCTGCGGGTCCTGCGCGGTCAGCTGATCGCTGTGGGTGTCGAAGCCGCCCCAGTGGATCGTGATGATGCGCGTGCCGAGGTTCGCCGCCAGCAGCCGCGCGGCGAGCTTCAGCCGCGCGGTGAGCGTCGCGTTGCCGGCCGGGTAGACCGCGTTGTCGGGGACCGTCGTGCCGATCGTCTTGCCGGTGTCGTAGGCCTCGACGGCGATGCCGTAGGTGCCGCGCGAGCGCCCGAGGTACGTGTTGCCGGCGCCGACCGGCACGCCGGCCAGCGAGCGCATCTGCGCGTTGACGTCGACCGTCGTCGGCGTCCCGGACGGCGACGCGTAGCCCGAGCCGTTCATCGTGAACCCGAGCGCCGACAGCGACGGGATCGCGCACACCGGCTTGCTCGCGGTGCGGATCGACTTCGACAGCGCGGTGTCGATCGACACCGCCTGCAGCGGGTTCGTGTCGGACCCGTTGCGATCGACCCAGCGGCCGAGCCAGCCCGTCGAGACGACGCCGCCCGGGTTGCCGTTGAACCACAGGTCGGAGTTGTCGAAGTGGCTCAGCGAGTACTTGGTGGCGTCGACCGCCGGCATGACCGCGAGGTCGGAGCCCGCGCCGCCGTCGCCCGGCCCGTAGAGCTTGTCGAGCCCGTACAGCAGGTCGGTGTTGTCGCCGCCGCCCGGCTTGGAGACCATCACGTTCGAGAACGCGAGGTAGTCGCCGGCGGAGCCCGCGAGGCGCGCCGAGCCGACGCGGCCGCCCGCCGTCGGGCCCTGGAGCCGGTAGATCGTCGGGCGCGCCGCCTGGTAGGCGAGGTAGTCCGTCGGGTCGTTGGGGACGATCGTGTTCAGGCCGTCGTTGCCGCCCGCGAGGTAGAGCAGCACGAGGCAGTTCTGCGTCGCGTCGGCCGCCTCGGCGGCGACGGACTCCCAGACCGACTCCCAGCCGAGCATCTTCGGCCCGTACACCGACGCGAGCCCGGCGACGCCGAACTGCATCAGCCGCCGGCGCGTGAGGTCCGCGGGCGAGCGCCCGGCGGGAAAGCCGTCGAGCGCCGCGTACGGCACCGGCAGCGTCTGGACCGGCCGCGCGTCGCTCACGCGGGCGAGCTCGATCTCCTCGCACTCGATGCAGCGCACCTACATCACCTGCCCGTCGGGTCCGCCCAGCATCAGGGCTTGGAGGGTGTAGAACCGCTGGCGACGCTGCGCGTCGTTGGTCACCGGTGCGGCGTTGGCATATGCCATCAGCGTCGTGCGCGTCCCGTCCGACAGCCACGGCGAGCCGGCCGCCGCGTACGCGCGGGCGAACGTCGCCTGCGCCGACTCGACCGGGATCGTCGGCACGACCTGGCCTGGGTAGTAGGTCGAGTACTTCAGGTACTGGACGCGCACGATCGCGTCGAAGCGCGCCTGCACGGTGTTGGAGTTCAGCCACGACAGGCCTCCCTCCCACCCGGCGACGTTCGGCGGCCGGTACGGCCGCTGCTGCATGTTGTCGAGGGCGACGCGCAGGTGGTTGGCCTTCATCGGCGCCCCGAGCGCGCGCAGCAGGCCGACGGCGTAGACGACCGGCGGCTTGACGAGGTTCGGCTCGGTCAGCGACTCGAAGATCAGCGGGTGCGTGAGGATGCCGCGGATCACGGGCCGCAGCAGGAGCTTGTCGCCGGCGCGGTACTGCGCGACGAGGTCGTCGAGCGTCGCCTGCGGGATCGGGCTGGCGATGAACTCGGCCCACAGCTTGCGGATCAGGAACTGCGCGTGGTTCGGCTGAGCCAGGACGGTGTTGACGGCGGCCGTCATGCACGCGATCCCGTCGGCCAGGTTCGGCCGGCCGGTCGTCGTCGGCGCGGCCGGAATCGTCTGGTTCAGGAACGTCTTGGCGCTGGGCTCGAAGTAGCGCGGCGTGAACGTGACCACGCCGGTCGCGCTGTCGAGCCGCCAGCCCGTGAACGCGCGCGCGAGGCCCGCGACGTCGGCCTGGACGTAGTTCGGCGTGCCGTCGGGACCGGTCGGGCCGAGGCAGAACAGCTCCATGAACTCGCGCGCGTAGTTCTCGTTCGGGCTGCCCTTGATGTTCGAGCTGCCGTTCAGGTACATCGACATGGCGGCGTCGAGCGTCGACATGTCGTACGCGATCTTGCGGAAGCTGATGTTCGGGTCGTCGGCGAAGCCGCGCAGGCGGTTGCGGTAGGCGACCAGCCACGACAGCGGGATGCCGTCGTCGACGCTGACGGCCCAGTGGCGGTGCAGGAAGAACGCGAGCCGCTCGGGCAGCGGGTTGTCGACGCGCTGCATCGTGTCGAGCCACTCCATGACGCACTCGTCGTCGGACGCGAGCGGGTCGATCACGCCGTTGGCGCTCGTCAGCGGCGGCGGCGTCGCGGTCTCCTGGGACGGCGGCGTGTCGAGGAACCAGTCGACGAGTTCCTCCGGCAGCTTGCCGACCCAGGCGGCGCGCTGGGCGTCACTGGCGCCGAAGCCGGCGCGCCAGAAGAGGCGGTCGACCATCGCCGCGGTCATCGCGTTCGGATCCGGCGTCGGGACCGGCGTCGGCGTCGGCGTGGGCGTCGGGGTGGCCGTGGGGTCAGGGGTCGGCGCGGAGCCGGGCGGCGAGCCCTGCTCGATCGGCGCGATGACCGGCGTCGAGCCGCCCGTCGCGGGCACGGTGCCCGGTGGGCGCGCCACGGGGTTCGTCGACCGCTTCGGCACCGGCACGCGCACGGCGCCCGAGAGCAGCCCACGGCGACCGTGCGAATCCACGCCGCGGATGGCGTAGCGGTACGTCTTGCCCGGCATCACTCCCGTGTCCGTGAAGGACCGGTGCGTCGTGCGGGCGAGCACCCGCCCGTCTCGCAACACCTGATAAGCGGCCGGCTTGGTGCCCTTCGGCGCCGACCATCGCAACGTCACACCCGCCGGACCAACGCTCATGACCTTCGGCGCCTGCGGAGCCGACAAACGGCGCTTCCCCCCGGCGGCGAGACGCGCGAGCGCGACCCTCCGTTCCATGCCGGGCACTCTTCCACACGCCTCAGGACTCGACAACGGCGAAGCAGTGAGGGGATTCCCCGTATCCGATTTTGCCGAGATTTGGCCTGCGGTTGCCGCTGGCTTCCCAGCCCGTCGAGGAGGCTTCAGCCATGCACCTCATCGCGAAGCTCGCACTCACCGCCCTGGCCGCCCTGGCCATCACCGCGCCCGCCGCCTCGGCCGCCACGCGCTCCTACGAGGGCACCGTCGTGTCCGTCAGCAGCGCCGACCATACGTTCCGCCTCAGCGACTCCCAGCGCGGCACAGTCCGCGTCAAGGTCGTCTCCGCCACCCGCTTCGAGCGCATCAGCGGCTTCTCGGCCCTGCGCGCCGGTCAGAACCGGATCGAGGTCACCGTGCGCCGCTCCGGCGGGCGCTGGGTCGCCGTCACCGTCCAGCGCTCCGGCGGCGGCGGCCACCACGGCGGCGACGACTGAAAGCCCGACGGCGGGGCGGGGCCTAGCGCGGCCCCGTCCCGCCGGACCCCTCTTACGCGGGCGCGGCGACCTGCGGCTCGGACTTGCTGCTCGCCCCGACGCGTCCGAAGACGCCTGCGAGCTTGACCGAGGCGAGGCCGAACAGCCCGCCGACGATGATCGAGGCGAAGATGCTGATCGCGACCCACTCCCACGACATCGACAGCAGGCCGCCGAAGGCGCCGGTGCCGGCGGCGAGCGGCTTGTTCGTGATCGCGGCGACGACCGCCGCCGCCGTGTGCGGGCCCTTCCCGCCGGGGACGAAGTTGTCCAGGCCGGTGGCGATCCACCAGAAGAACACCGACGCGTAGGCGAAGAACGCCGGCGCGGGAGCGAAGCGGTCGTCCTCGACGGTCGTCGAGAGGACGACGAGGCCCGCCGCCGTGAGGCCGATCATGACGCCGAGGCCCCAGAAGTCGGGCGAGTCGGCGAGCTTCGGCCCGATCGCCATCGTCAGCGACGCGCCGACGGTGCCCGTGAACGCGGCGATCGCGGTCTTGCCCAGCGCGGCGTTGGTCGCCCCGAGGATGAAGAACAGCCCCCAGCCGACGAAGATCGCCGGCAGGACGAGATGGATGTTCTGCGGCAGCCCGTACTTCCCGAACACACCGTCCTGGACCGTCACCCAGTGGAAGGTGAAGTTCAGCGCGATCCACGTCGCCACGAACGCCAGCAGACCGATGGAGATGGTCAGAGGCAGGACTGCCTTGAGCCGAGCGGACATCCGTTCTCCTCCTCGTAGTGAGGGCAGGAGTGATCCCACGCCGAGTCGCAGCGCGCAAGAAACCGGCCGAATCTGTCTGAATCCTGGGATCCGCGTTTCCGGCAGCTGTCGGACGACGCGGCCGCCGCTGACCGGTTTGCTTGCTGGAACGCGTTGGGGAACGGTCTTCGGGAGGCCTCATGAGGGGAACGCTGTCGCTTGCCGCCGTGCTGGCGGGGATGGTCGCCGCGCCGGCCGTCGCCCTGGCGGATGACGTCAACCTGGCCGGGCCGGGCTTCGTCCCGGTGACGGTTCCCGACGGGGTCGACGCGAGCTCGGTCGAGCTCGCGGGAACCGCGCCGCCGGTCACCTCGACCGCCGCCGGCGGCCGCACGGTGCTGCACTTCGACAAGCGCGCTCGGGCTGACGGCGACGACCTCCAGCCTGCCGCTGACGGGCATGCGCGACGACCGGACGCCGTTACCGCGATTCCGAGCCGGTCACGCCGACCGTGCTGCTCGAGGTCAAGACGACGGATCCCGCGCGCGTGCGCGAGCGCTTTCCGTCGGCGTCGCTGGAGCCGCTCGTCACCGACGTCCCCGCGGCCGCGCTCGCCCGCCTCGCCCGACTTCACCGCCATGCAGACCGACCTGCGCCCGTCGCCGGTCGGCACCGACGCCGACTTCTCGCGCCGCGACCCGCGCGCCCGCGGCGCGGGGATCCGGATCGCCGACCTCGAGTACTACTGGAACTCGACCCACGAGGACCTGCAGCTGACGGCGGCCAACGACCTCGGCGGCACGGCCTACCCGCAGTACACGGCCTTCGGCGACGAGCACGGCACCGGCGTGGGCGGCGCGCCAACGGCGGCACCAGCTACCTCCCCGCGGCGGCGCTGACGTACGTCGCCCAGTTCCTCTCCCCGGGCGACGCGGTGCTGATCGAGCAGCAGACGGTCGGGCCGCACGGCGGCACCGCGTACGTCCCGCTCGAATGGACGCAGTCGGGCTTCGACGCGATGAAGATGCTCGACGGGCTCGGGAACGTCGTCGTCGAGACCGGCGGCAACGGCGGCGAGAACCTCGACGACCCGTCGATGCTGGGCCGCTTCGACCGCGGCGTGCGCGACTCCGGCGCGATCGTCGTCGGCGCCGGCAGCTCGGGCACCGACCACACGCCGCTCAGCTTCTCGTCCTGGGGGTCGCGCGTCGATCTCCAGGGCGTCGGCCAGAACGTCACCACGACCGGCTTCAACGGCGACCTCTTCGGCGGCACCGCGCCCGCAAACCTCAACGTGGGCGCGGCGACGCCGGTCACGCTCGCCGTCGACGCGCCCGGCGTCGCCGGCGGCACGGTGCCGGCCACGCTCTCGCTGACGCTCGGCGCGCCGGCGTCGTTCGGCGCGTTCACGCCGGGGCTCGCGAACGACTACACGGCCTCGACCACCGCGACGGTCACGTCGACGGCGGGCGACGCGACGCTCGGCGTGAGCGATCCCGGCCACCTGGTCAACGGGGCGTTCTCGCTACCGGCGCCGCTGCAGGTGAGCGGCGTGCCGCGCACGTGGAGCGGCCCGGTCTCCAACGACGTGCTGACGCTCGGCTTCACGCAGCCGATCGGCGCCGGCGACGCGTTGAGGACCGGGACCTACGCCACGACGCTGACGTTCACCCTGTCGACCACGTCGCCGTGATCAGTGGCGGCGAAGCCAGCGCGGGAGCGAGAGCCGGACCTGACGAGAGAAGAAGGTCTCGCCGTAGTGGCGGTCCTCGATGCTGGGGCGCTCGTCGTCGTCGATGACGAGCGGGCGGATTCCGGAGAGGCGGGAGGTCGTCATACCCGCCTATTCGGAGCAGCCGGAAATCTGTGACCTAGATGCGCGCGGAGCGCTCGAACAGCGCGATCGTCTCCGCGAACGCGGCGTCGGTGGCCTGCGGGTCGAAGCGGTCGCCGACGTCGCGCGCGAACGCGTGCGCGGCGTCGTAGACGCTCCAGCCGAAGCGCGTCCCGGCGGCCTCGAGCGCGTCGCGGATCGTCGCGCGCTCCGGCTGCGGCGTATGCGGGTCGGTCGCGCCCCAGATCATCAGCAGCTCGCCGCGGATCTCGCCGGCGCGGGCCAGCGAGCCGGCGTCCGCGTCGGCGCCGAGCTTGCCGTCGTGCACGCCGGTCGCGTACCAGCAGGCGGTCGCGCGGATCTCCGGCAGCAGCGCGGCGCGGAACGCGAGATGGCCGCCGGTGCAGTGGCCCGCGGCGCCGAGCGAGGCGCCGTCGACGGCCGGATGCGCGCGCAGGTAGGCGACGGCGGCGCGCATGTCGGCGTCGAAGTCGGCCACGGGCGTGGCGTCGGCGTCGGCCTGGCCGCGCTCCTTGCCGGCGTCGTCGAAGCCGAGCACGGTGCCGGCCGGCTCGCGCCGGTGGTAGATCTCCGGCGCGGCGACCACGAAGCCGTGGCCGGCCAGCCGCGTCGCCCAGCGCAGCGTCGGCTCGGTCAGCTGGAAGATGTCGGAGAAGAAGACGATCCCCGGGTGCGGGCCGCCGGCCCGCGGCGCCGCCAGGAACGTCCGCATCGCCCGGCCGTCGACCGGGATCTCGACGTACTCGCGCGAGACGACCACGCGCGCATCCTGCCAGGATCGGGGCCATGACGACGACGCGCATCGGTCTCGCCGGGTACGGATTCGGCGGGCGCATCTTCCACGCCCCCCTGATCGCCTCCGCCGACGGGGCCGAGCTCGCCGGCGTCGTGACGCGCTCCGGGCAGCGCCGCGACGAGCTGGCCGCCGACCACCCGGGCGTGCCCGCGTTCGACAGCCTCGCCGACCTCAAGGCGGCGGGCGCCGACGCCGTCGCGATCTCGACCCCGGCCCAGACGCACATCCCGCTCGTGCTCGAGGCGATCGGGCTCGGACTGGCCGTCGTCTGCGACAAGCCGTTCGCGCTCGACGCCGCCGAGGCGCGCGACGCGGTGGCGGCCGCCGAGGCGGCCGGGACGGTGCTGAGCGTCTACCAGAACCGGCGCTGGGACTCGGACTTCCTCACCGTCAAGCGGCTGCTCGCGGACGGCGGGCTCGGCGATGTGAGCCTGTTCGAGTCGGCGTTCGAGCGCTTCTCGACGGACCCCGTGCCCGCGTCCGGCGCCGGCATCCTGCGCGACTTCGGCAGCCACCTGGTCGACCAGGCGCTGCAGCTGTGGGGCCCCGTCGCGTCGCTCTACGGCGAGGTCGGCGACGCCGACGAGCGCTTCTTCGCCGTGCTCAACCACGCGGGCGGCATGACCTCGCACCTGAGCGGCGACTGGAACCAGGGCTCGCCCGCCCCGCGCTTCCGCGTGCGCGGGAGCAAGGGCGCCTACGTCGTCTACGGCATGGAGAGCCAGGAGCCGGTCCTGATCGCGGGGCGCACGCCGGCGACCGAGGGCGACGCCTGGGGCGCCGAGCCCGAGCACCGCTGGGGCCGCGTGCAGCGCGACGCCGAGAGCGAGGCCGTGCCGAGCGAGCGCGGCCGCTGGGACACGTACTACCCGGCGTTCGCGGCGGCCGTCCGCGGCGAGGGCGCCGTCCCGGTCGACCCGCGCGACGCGATCGCGAGCCTGACGGTGATCGACGCGATCCGCGAGAGCGCGGCCGCGGGGCGCTCGATCGAGCTCTGAGAGGAACCTACACCTTTCGGGGATGCGCGCAGGCGCGGCTCGCGCGGAGAATCCCATTGCGCTCGTACGCCGGTACTGCCATCCCCCCGGCTTCCCGCTCGGAGCCGGCGTACGAGCGCGACTGGCTCGGAGGCGGAGGCCTGCCACGCTTGTGCGCGTGAACTTCCTCCGCAACCCCCTGCGCGATCCGGCCTGGCGCCCTGAGCCCGGGCTGGAGGCGCAGGCGCGGGCCCTGCACGAGCGGCTGCCGGGCTACGCGCCGACGCCGCTGCACTCGCTCCCGTCGCTCGCGCAGGAGCTCGGCGTCGGCAAGGTCCTGCTCAAGGACGAGAGCGCGCGCTTCGGGCTGCCGGCGTTCAAGGCGCTGGGCGCGTTCTGGGCCGCCCAGTGGGCGGTCGAGCGCTCCGGCGCGGACCCGGCGACGCTGACGCTCGTGGCCGCGACGGAGGGCAACCACGGCCGTGCCGTCGCCCGCGCCGCCAAGCTGCTCGGCGCCCACGCGCACATCGTCGTCCCCGCCCACACGGCGCCGGCGCGCGCGGACGCGATCGCGGCGGAGGGCGCGGTGCTGGAGCGCATCGAGGGCGGCTACGAGGACGCCGTCGCGTACTCCGCGACGCTCGCGAGCGACGACCACCTGGTCGTCTCGGACACGTCGTGGGACGGCTACGAGGAGGTCCCCGCGCGCGTGGTCGAGGGCTACGCGACGATGTTCGCCGAGATCGAGGTGCCGGTCGACCTCGTGGTCGTGCCGATCGGCGTCGGCTCGCTCGCCGCGGCCGCCGCGCGGCACTTCCGCGCCGCCGGCGACGGCCCGTTCCTGCTGGGCTTGGAGCCCGACGACGCCGCCTGCGCGCTCGAATCCGCCCGCGCCGGCCATCCCGTCACCCTGCCCGGGCCGATGCGCTCGACGATGGCGGGCCTGAACTGCGCGGAGCCGTCGGCCGCGGCATGGCCGCTGCTGGCCGCCGCGTTCGACGCGTTCTGCTCGATCGAGGACACCTACGTCGACTGGGGCATGCGCCGGCTCGCCGCCGAAGGCCTCGACCGCGGCGCGTGCTCAGGCGGCGTCGTCGGGGGCCTGCGCGCCCACCGCGCCTCGCTCGAGCTGGGGTCCGACGCGACGGCGCTCCTGATCCTGACCGAGGGCGTCACCGATCCGGCCGTGTTCGAGGCGGCCGTGGGACGAGCGCCTCAGCGCACGGTGTAGGGCCCCGTCGACTCCGCGTGGTAGCCCTTGGCGCCGACGGCCAGAGCGAGCTCGGAGCGCCACTCCTCCCCCGCCGCCAGGCGCGAAAGCGCGTACCCGAAGTCCCACCGCGGCGCCCAGCCGAGCTCCGAACGCGCGAGCGTGTTGACGTACACGCGCTCGATCGCGTCGAACATCCGCCACCCGCGCTCCCGATACACGTCCTCGTACGCCGGGAAGTGCCGCCGCACGACCGCCGGCGCGTCCTCGCGCAGCTCCGCGAGGTCGTCGGTCGAGAACGGGGTCGTCGCGCTCACGATGTAGCGCCCGAAGCCGATCTCGCCAGCGCGGTCGAGCGCGAGCCGGTGGGCGGCGACGACGTCCTCGATGTCCACGCGCCGGTAGAGCAGCTCGTTGACCTTCAGGTTCGCGTCCGCGTACGCGGCGCGGACGTCGTCGCGGTCGTCGGCCTCCGGGAAGAAGCGCGAGGTGCGCAGGATCACGATCGGCAGGCCGTGGTCGCGGTGGACGAGCTCGCAGACGTTCTCGGCCGCCGTCTTGGTGACGCCGTAGATGTTGCGCGGCACCGGCGCGACGTCCTCGGTCACCCACGCCGCCGGCGCGCCGGGAGGCGGCGTCAGCGCGCGCCCGAACGCGCTCGTCGTGCTCGTGAACACGAACCGGCCGACGCCGGCCGCCACCGACGCCTCCAGCAGCGCCAGCGTCCCGCTCACGTTCGTCTCGACGAATTCCGCGCGCGCGTGCGAGCCGACGTGCGGCTTGTGCAGCGTGGCGGTGTGCAGCACCGCGTCGGCGCCCTCGACCGCGCGCGCGACGAGCGAGCGGTCGGCGACCGAGCCGACGATGCTCGTATGCGGCGAGGGCTTGATGTCCATCCCGACGGCGTCGTCGCCGAGGACGCGGCACAGCGCCTCGCCGAGGTGTCCCGCGCTGCCGGTCACGAGAATCCGCATCCATAGACACCTAGCAGTCCGCTCTCATTCAGGAGAGGATCGCCCTCTTATGGCGAATGACTTCGCGATCAACGCCGACCTCGTCGAGCTGACGCGGGACGACAAGCAGCCGGCGATCGTGCTCGGCTGGGGCGATCGGGTCAAGCTGCTCGGCCAGGACGCCAAGACGAGCCACGTCGAGGTGACCGACTGGGTCGAGCAACCCGACGGCAGCGTGCTGCCCGGGCAGGTGCAGGGGGCGATCAAGCGCAAGGCCGGCGCGCGCGAGGTGGCGGTCCCGTTCGACCAGCTGAAACTGCTGAAGATCGCGTTCGTCGACGTCCAGCAGGGCGACGGCGCCGTGATCGAGACGCCGGACGGGAAGGTGATCACGATCGACGGCGGCGAGGAGCAGCTCTTCGCGCGCTTCCTGGCGAGCCGATACCGCGACACGAGCGACGCGAAGCGGCTCGAGATCGAGGCGATGATCGTCACCCACGGCGACGCCGACCACTTCGCCGGCCTGACGAAGATCCACGACTCCGAGACGCACAAGACCCCGCACAAGCGGCTGTTCATCCACCCGAAGCGCGTCTACCACAACGGCCTGGTCAAGCGCCCGACCAAGGGCCACACGGAGACCCAGTTGCTCGGCGCGACCGTCAAGGCGGGCAAGGAGACCGTGATCACCGGGCTGGAGACGGACCTGCTGGCGGTGCCCCCGGCCGAGCTCAACGAGCCGTTCACGGACTGGCGCGACGCGCTCGCCGCCTGGCGCAAGGCCGGCCCGATCGAGTTCCGCCGGCTCGCCGCGGGCGTCAAGGACGCGTTCGACTTCCTCGCCCCCGAGCACATCTCGGTCGAGGTCCTCGGCCCGATCGAGACACCGGTCGGCGGCAAGCCCGGCCTGCCGTTCCTGCGCGGCCCGAAGGACTCCGGCCCGATGCCGCACCTGACCTTCGAGCCGGGCGCGCTGAGCGCGTCGCACACGATCAACGGCAACTCGATCGTGCTGCGGCTGACGTTCGGCAACTACCGGCTGCTGTTCGCGGGCGACCTCAACAACGCGTCCGAGAAGACCCTGGCCGGCGGCGGTCAGGACACGCTCGCCGCCGAGGTCTTCAAGGTCCCCCACCACGGCTCGCACGAGTTCGACCGCGACTTCCTGAAGGCCGTGTCGCCGCTGATCTCGATCGTCTCCTCCGGCGACGAGAGCGCGCGCAAGGAGTTCATCCACCCGCGCGCGACGCTGATGAACGCGC
Source organism: uncultured Solirubrobacteraceae bacterium (assembly GCA_963736505.1). Lineage (GTDB taxonomy): Bacteria > Actinomycetota > Thermoleophilia > Solirubrobacterales > Solirubrobacteraceae > Solirubrobacter. The sequence continues at coordinate 1,569,999 of CAVTOZ010000003.1, read as the reverse complement.
TGGGCCGCTACTCGCGCGACGACTCGGGGCTGATCTTCGTCACCGAGATGGTCGCGTTCTTCCAGACGGTCGGCAACGCGGTGCCGGTCGCCGCGCCCGCGGCCGGCCCGCCGCAGACGTTCTTCGGCTTCCGCCGGTCGGCGTTCGGCTGCGTGCGGGTGCGCACCGACGGACGGCGCCTGCTCGTCTTCACCGACAGCGGCCGGCGCGACATGAAGGAGGCGTACGCGTTCGACGCGGCTCAGCCGGGCAAGCCGACGGCCGTGGAGGTGCTCAAGGCGTAGACCGGCTCGGGCCGGCCGTGGTGGTAGCCCTGCGAGTAGTCGACGCCGAGGCGGCGGAGCATCTCGACCGTCTCTGCGTCCTCGACGAACTCGGCGATCGTCTTCATCCCCATCCCGCGCGCGATGTCGACCATCGCCTTGACGACGAGCTGGTCGGTCGGGCTGCCGGCGAGGCCGCGGATGAAGTCGCCGTCGATCTTGAGGTAGTCCAGCGGCAGGTGCTTGAGGTAGTGGAAGGACGAGAAGCCGGCGCCGAAGTCGTCCAGCGCGAAGCGGCAGCCGAGCCGCGTCAGCCGCTCGGCGAACTCGCGCGCCTGCTCCATGTCGGCGATCGCCGACGTCTCGGTGAGCTCGAACACGAGCCGGCCGGGATCGACGCCGAGCGCCGCGATCTCGCGCTCGACGAGGTCCGGGATCGAAAGGTCGCCGACCGAGACGCCGGAGACGTTGACCTCCAGCCGCACGTCCGGCAGCTCCGCCAGCAGGGCGATCGCGCGCCGGATCACCCAGCGGTCGATCTCGCCGATCAGGCCGCAGCGCTCGGCCGCCTCGATGAACTCGCCCGGCGGGATCACCGCGCCGTCGGTGTCGATCATCCGCAGCAGCAGCTCGTACTGCGTCGCGAGGCCGCTCGAGAGCTCGACGATCGGCTGCCAGTAGAGCGTGAAGCGGTCCTCGGCGAGCGCGCGGCGGATCTGGTCGGCGCGCGCCAGGCGCGCCTGCATCCGCGCGACCTGCCGGTCCGCCCCGTGCGTCAGGTGGACGCGGCCGCCGCCGTCCTCCTTGGCCGCGTGCAGCGCGAGATCGGCCGCGATCAGCGGGCTCGCGGCGTCGCCGAGCTCGACGACGCCCGCGCTGGCGGTGATCCCCGGCCCGGGCAGCGCGGCGATCGACGCCACCAGGCGCCCGGCGAGCGCGGCGGCCTCGTCGCGGCCTGCGCCGCCGGCCAGGACGGCGAACTCGTCGCCGCCGAGCCGCGCGACGGCGTCGCTGGGTCCCGCGGCGGCCTGCAGCGTCGCCGCGACGGCGCGCAAGAGGTCGTCGCCGGTGCCATGGCCGTGCGTGTCGTTGACGTGCTTGAAGCGATCCAGCCCGAGGTGGACGACGGCGCCCGAGCCGCCGAGGCACTCCTCGAAGCGGCGGCGGTTGAGCAGCCCGGTCAGCCCGTCGTGCTCGGCGAGGTGGCGCAGGCGGCGCTCGTAGCGCTTGCGCTCGGAGATGTCGCGGATCACGCTCGTGACGACGCCGGCGTCGGTGCGCAGCGTCAGCTCGGCCTCGAACTCGCGGCCGTCGGCGCGCAGCGCGACGACCTCCAGCGGCTCGCGGGCGGCGGCGTCGAAGTGCCCGTCGACGCGCGCGTGCGCATGCGGCGCGAACAGCTCGATCACGGGGCGGCCGACGAGCCCGGCCCCGAACAGCTCCTCGGCGCGCGCGCTGGCGAGCGCGATCCGGCGCTGCGCGTCGAGCTTGACGATCGGGTCCGGCGCGCTGTCGAGCGCGCGCGCGTGCTCCTCGGCGCGCTTGCGGTCGCCGATGTCGCGGATGATGCCGCTGAAGAACCGCCCCTCGCCGGTCTCCCACGTGCCGAGCGACAGCTCGAGCGGGAACTCGCTGCCGTCCTTGCGCTGCCCGACGACCTCGACGGTGCCGCCGATCAGGCGCGACGCGGCGGCGCCGTGCTCGACGACCCGGCGCAGGCCGGCGTCGTGCATAACGCGGAAGCGCTCCGGCATCAGCAGCGACAGCGGGCGGCCCGCGACCTCGGCGGCCGCGTAGCCGAACATCCGCTCGGCGGCGGCGTTCCAGGACACGATGTCGCCTGCCGCGTCAGCGGTGACGAGCGCGTCGTTGGCGGACGCGGCGAACGAGCGGAAGCGGTGCTCGGACTCGCGCAGCGCGCCCTCGACGTCCATCGCGGCGAGCAGGCGGCCGAGCTGGCGGCCGATGTGGGCGCAGACGTCGAGCACGCGCGCGTCGACCCTGGCGCGCACGGGCGTGAAGAACTCGAGCACCGCGATGCAGCGCTCCGCGGTCTCGACCGGCACGGCGAACGCGCTCCGCAGACCGGCCTCGAGCGCGGCGTCGCGGCGCGGGAGGTTCACGTCGGCCGCGAGATCGCGGATCGCGGCGGGACGGCCGGTCGCCATCACGCGGCCGGGCAGGCCGATGCCGGACGCGAGCGGCGTGCGCTCGGTCAGCTCCACGAGCGCGCGATACGGCTCGCCGGCGCCCACCCACAGGCCGGTCGGCGTCGCCTCGAAGTCGGAGCGGTACACGTGGCCGAGCGGCCAGCCGGTCCAGCGGCAGATCTCGGCGACCGAGGCCAGCAGGGCGTCGTCGCCGGAGCGCGCCCGGCTGGTGCGCTGCGCGACGCGCTCGATCAGGTCGACGAGAGAGCGTGTACGTCTAAGGCCCACCATCGGTGGATCGGCCGATTCGTTAACCGCTTTAGCGGTGCGCACCGGCCCGTACACTCGCCACGGTGACCGGACCGAGCTCCCCGGAGACCTGGGACGCCTTCTTCAGCGACTTCTACCTGCGCGCGTACGCGGACGACGAGCGCCGCGACGAGGCCGAGGCGCAGGCGCTGGGCGCAGTCCGGCTGACCGGCGTCGAGCCCGGCGGCGAGCTGCTCGACGTCCCCTGCGGCTTCGGGCGGCACTCGGTCCCGCTGGCGCGCGCGGGGTACCGCGTGACGGGCGTCGACCGCTCGGCCGCCCTGCTCGAGGAGGCACGCCGGCGCGCGGGCGGCGAGCGCTGGCCGAAGCTGACGCGCGCGGACTACCGCGACCTCCCGTTCGCCGACGCGAGCTTCGACGGCGCCGTGAACCTGTTCACGTCGCTCGGCTACCTGGGCGACGAGGAGGACACGCGCGTGCTGGCCGAGATCGGCCGCGTGCTGCGCCCCGGCGGACGGCTCGTGATCGAGCTCGCGCACCGCGACATGGTCGTGCTGCGCTGGTCGGACGCCGACTGGCGCCTGCTCGGCGAAGGCCGGCTGCTGCTCGAGCAGCGCACGTTCGACGCCGCCACCGGCGTCGCGCAGACGACCCAGACGCTGATCGACGGCGCCGGGCAGCGCGAGTCGCGCACCTGGTCGGTGCGCGTCTACAGCGCGACCGAGCTGCTCGCGATGCTCGCGCGCGCCGGCTTCGCCGAGGCGAAGGCGTACGGAGGCTTCGACGGCAGCCCGTTCACGCCGTCGTCCCGGCTCGTGATCGTCGCGGTCATCCGCAACGGATGAGGCGGGCTCCCCCCGCGGGAGTGCACGCTCGGGACATGACCGAGCTGACCGAACTGCTCGCCGGCGCCGACAGCGTCGAGCTGAAGCTGACCGTGCCGGAGGAGCAGCAGCGGCCGGTCGTCCGCGCGCTGGGGCTGGACCCGCTCGACGCCCAGGTGCGGCAGGTGTACTTCTTCGACACGCCCGACCTCAAGCTCGACAAGGCCGGCGTCGTCGCCCGCGCGCGCCGGATCCAGGGGCGCGAACACGACTCGGTCATCAAGCTGCGCCCGGCGATCCCCCACGAGCTGCCGCGCAAGCTGCGCAAGCTGCCCGAGTTCGTCGTCGAGGTCGACACGATGCCGGGCGCCCAGCACGTGTGCTCCGCGACGCTGAAGGGCATGGTGGGGCCGCTTGACGTGCATCGCGCGATCGGCGGCGAGGTGCCGCTGCGCAAGCTGTTCTCCAAGGACCAGCGGGCGTTCTTCGAGACGCACGCGCCCGAGGGCGTCAGCTTCGGCGACCTCGCGGTCCTCGGCCCGATCTTCGTGCTCAAGATGAAGTTCCGGCCGGCCGGGTTCGACCGCAAGATGGCCGCCGAGATCTGGCTCTACCCCAACGACAAGCGCATCCTCGAGCTGTCGACGCGCTGCATGCCCGACGAGGCGTCCGACGTCGCCGAGGCGGGCCGCCGGTACCTGCACTCGAACGGGATCGAGATCACCGGCGAGCAGCAGACCAAGACGCGCACGGCGCTGGAGTTCTTCAGCGCGCAGCTGTCACCGACTCCGACGCGATCCGCTGCGCCACGTAGACCGGCGCGATCGACAGCAGGATCACGCACACGCCAACCACGTTCACCACAGGGAGCTGGTTCGGCCGCGACAGGTTCGTGAGGATCCAGATCGGCAGCGTCTCCCGGTCACCGGCCGTGAACGTGGTCACGATCACCTCGTCGAAGCTGAGCGCGAACGCCAGCAGCCCGCCCGCGATCAGCGCCGAGCGCAGCTGCGGGAACGTCACGTAGCGGAACGTCTGCCACGCGTGCGCGCCGAGGTCGGCCGACGCCTCCTCCAGCGACGGCCCGAGCCGCCGCAGGCGCGCGATCACGTTGTTGTAGACCACGACCACGCAGAACGTGGCGTGGCCGACGATGATCGTGAACAGCGTCAGGTCGACGCCGAGCACCTGCGTGAACGTCGAGTTCAGCGCCATGCCGGTGACGATCCCCGGCAGCGCGATCGGCAGGATGAGGAGGAACGAGACGCTCTCGCGCCCGAAGAAGCGGTAGCGCGCGACGGCGAACGACGCCAGCGTGCCGAGCGTGAGTGCGATCGCCGTCGCGCCCAGGCCGGCCTGGACCGACGTCCACAGCGCCTGGCGCACGCCGCTGTTGTGGATCGCGCGGTCCCACCAGGTCAGGCTGAGCCCCGGCGGCGGCCAGGTCGCGGTGCGGCGCTCGTTGAACGCGTAGACGAAGATGACCGCCAGCGGCGCGTACAGGAACGCGAGGGTCAGGCCGGTGGCGACGCGCAGCGCGGCGCGCATCAGAGCTGCTCGAAGGCTCCCAGCCGGCGCGCGACCAGGAGGTAGGCGATCATCACGAACACCGGCACGGTCGCGAACGCGGCCGCCAGCGGCAGGTTGTTGGCCACGCCCACGTTGGCGAACACGACGTTGCCGATGAACTGCTTGGAGCTCACCAGCTGCGGCACGATGTAGTCGCCGAGCGTGAGCGAGAACGTGAAGATCGAGCCCGCCACCACGGCCGGGAACGCGAGCGGGAGCACGACGGCGCGGAACGTGCGCCCCGGCCTGCCGCCGAGGTCGCCGGACGCGTCCAGCAGCGAGTCCGGGATCCGCTCCAGCCCCGCGTAGACGGGCAGGATCATGTACGGCAGCCAGAGGTAGCTGAACACCAGCCAGGTCGCCACGATCCCGTAGCCGGGACCGTGGATCCCGAGCGGCGCGAGCGCCCAGTTGAAGATCCCGTCCTCGTTGAGCATCGTGCGCCAGGCGTAGACCTTCACGAGGTAGCTCGCCCACAGCGGCATCAGCACCGCGACGGCGAGCCACGCGCGCGAGCGCGGCGACGCGACCTTGGCCATGAAGAACGCGATCGGGAACGCGAGGATCGCGTCGGTCACCGTCACCGCGGCCGCGACGCCGACCGTGCGCAGCACGATCTCGTGGTAGACCTTGCCGTTCCACAGCGTCTGGAAGTTGTCGAGGCTGTAGGTGTGGACGACCTGGCCGCTGAAGTCGTCCAGCGACCAGAACGCGGCGACGAACAGGACCGCGAGCGAGCCCAGGTACGCGATCGCCAGCCACGCCAGCGGGCCGGCGAGCAGGAGGCTCGCCTGCAGCCCGCGATGGCGTGCGATCAGCCCTTGATCTCGGTCCAAGCCTGGACCCAGTCCGAGTAGTCCATGCAGGTGTTGCCGCGGTCGTCGCCGCACGACTTGCGCGGCGTCGTCCAGAACGAGACCTTGTCGAAGTACGCCTGGTCGTCGGCGTGGAAGATCTTGCAGTGGTTCTTGTCGGCCGTCTCGGCGCAGGACTTCGCGTTCGAGGGCGCCTCGCCGAACCACTCCGCCACCTCGGCGTTGGCCTTCGGCGAGATGATCCAGTCCATCCACATGTACATGCAGTTCGGGTGCTGGGCCTTGGAGGCGATCATCCACGTGTCCGACCAGCCGGTCGCACCCTCCTTGGGCAGCGTCGTCTTGACCGGCACCTTGTCGCCGTCGAGCAGGTTCGCGATCACCTGCCAGGTCGTGCCGACGGTCGAGTTGCCGTTGGCGAACGCCTGCTGCTCCTTGGTGTAGTCCGACCAGTACTCGCCGATGTTCGCCCGCTGGGCCTTCAGCAGTTGCACGGCCGCGTCGAACTGCTTCTGGTCGAGCTCGTACGGGTTGTCGATCTTCAGGTCCGGCTTGGTCGCCTTCAGGTACAGCGCGGCGTCGGCGATGTAGATCGGGCTGTCATAGGCGGTGACCTTGCCCTTGTACTGCGAGGCCTGGTCGAACACGGCCGCCCACGAGTCCAGCGGCGTCGTGATCTTGTCCGAGCGCCACATGAGGATGTTCGCCCCGCGGCCGTGCGGGATGCCGTACATCTGGCCGTCGACGGAGTTGAACGGCTGGTTCTTCAGGCCCGGAAAGACGTCCTTGTAGTTCGGGACGAGGTCGGTGTTGACCGGCGCGACGTCGCCGCCCGCGATCAGGCGCAGGGTGGCGTCGCCGGACGCCGACACGCCGTCGTAGCGGCCGGTGCGCATGAGCGTGACCATCTCGTCGCTCGTGTTGCCGATCTTGACGTTGACCTGGCAGCCGGTCTTCTGCTCGAACGGGGTGACCCAGTCGACCTTCGGGTCCGTCGAGCCGTCCTCGGCGTAGCCGGCCCACGCGATGATGTTCAGCTTGCCCTCGCCGGGGCCGAGCTTCTGCAGCGCCTGCTGCTTGGTCGGCGGCTTGACGGAGCCGCCGCTGGAGCTCGTGCTGTCGGTCCCGCCGCAGCCCACCACGACGGCCGCGCTGACGGTGAGCAGCGCCCAGATGATCCTCATGCTCCCTCTTCCTCTCCGGCGACGGCGGAGGTGTGCTCCTGCCGCCACGCCACACTGACCTCGCGGCCCTTGTCCTCGAGCGCCTCGGCCGAGCTCGTCTCGAGGTTCTGCGCCACGACCTGCAGCTCGCCGCCCGCGTCGAGCGCGACCACGTAGCGCGTGAGCGGCCCGGCGTAGTTGACCTCCGTCACCCGCCCGCGCTCGACGTGGAGCCCGTCGCCGGGCTCGCCCGTCAGGATGCGGATCTTCTCCGGGCGCACGGTGAAGCGCCGGCCGCCGCGCTCGAGCAGGTTCGACGTGCCGACGAACCCGGCCACGAACGCGGTCGCGGGATGCTCGTAGACCTGCGCGGGCGCGCCGACCTGGACGATCCGGCCCTGGTCGAACACGGCCAGGCGGTCGCTCATCGTCAGCGCCTCCTCCTGGTCGTGGGTGACGTAGACGAACGTGATCCCGACCTCGGACTGGATCCGCTTGAGCTCGGACTGCATCTCCAGGCGCAGCTTGAGGTCGAGCGCGCCGAGCGGCTCGTCGAGCAGGAGGACCTTCGGGTGGTTGACGATCGCGCGGGCGAGCGCGACGCGCTGGCGCTGGCCGCCCGACAGCTGCGCGGGGCGGCGGGCGCCGACGTCGGGGAGCCGGACCATCGCCAGCGCCTCCCGCGCCCGCGCGCGCCGCTCGCTCTTCGCGACGCGCTTGATCCGCAGGCCGTACTCGACGTTCTCCTGCACGGTCATGTGCGGGAACAGCGCGTAGTCCTGGAAGACCGTGTTGACGTCGCGCGCGTAGGCGGGCGCGCGGCTGACGTCCTTACCGGCCAGCTCTACGCGGCCCGAGTCGGGCATCTCGAACCCGGCGATCAGGCGCAGCGTGGTCGTCTTGCCCGAGCCGCTCGGCCCGAGCAGCGTGAAGAACTCCCCCGCCGCGATCTCGAGGTCGATGCCGTCGACGGCGCGCACCTCGCCGTAGTGCTTGGCCAGGTCGACCAGTCGGATGTCAGGTTCGGCGTCCACCCTCTCGGGAACCTCTCATGCGCCGATTCGACGGTTTGGCACATCTTCCTACCTTTGCGTGGCCGCCTCCGCGAAACTCGCCATGTCGGGGAAGGTCGCGTCGGGCTGTGCGTTCGCGGGCGGGGTCGCGCCTCCCGCGCGGCCGCCGCGGCGGTCGATCCAGACCGTCGTCATCCCCAGCGCCTTGGCCGGCACGTGGTCGTGGAACAGGCTCTGGGCGACGTGCAGGATGCGCTCGCGCGGGAGGCCGATGCGCGCGAACGCGAACTCGAAGTTGGCCGGGTCGGGCTTGTAGCCGCCGACGTGCTGGGCGGTCACGACCCAGTCGAACTCGACGCCGAGCTTCGCGTTCGAGCGCGCGAACAGGTCGTCGTCGCAGTTCGTGATCACGCCGAGCTTGAAGCGCTCCTTCAGGCGCGCGAGCGCGGCCGCGGAGTCGGCGAACGCCGGCCAGTCGCCGGCGGAGTCGCCGAACGCGGCGCGCCGCTCGGGGTCCGGAGTGAACCCGTACCGCGCGCCGAGCCCGTCGAGGCAGCGGGCGAGCACCTCGCGGTAGCGCAGGTACTCGCCCGCCTCCAGCTCCGCTTCGAGCGCCGCGAAGGCCGCCAGCTGGTCATCCGGGTCGGCGTCGATCGCGAGCGCGGCGAGGATCCCGCGCTCCCAGTCGATCAGCGTCCCGTAGCAGTCGAAGGTCAGTGCGTCGAAGGCGGAGTAGTCCATCGTGTCCAGTATCAGGCAGAACTGATACGCCTTCCGCATGCCCGTCAACGTTCGCTACATCGTCGACGACGTCGACACGGCGATCGGCTTCTACCGGGACCAGCTCGGCTTCGAGCTCGTGATGCACCCGGCCCCGCCGTTCGCGATCCTCGCCCGCGGTGACCTGAGGCTGCTGCTGAGCGCGCCCAATCCGCAGGGCGGAGGCGGGCAGACGCTGCCCGGGGGTCTGACGCCGGCCCCGGGCGGCTGGAACCGCATCGCGCTCGACGTCGACGACCTCGCCGGCGAGGTCGAGCGGCTGCGCGCCGCCGGCGTCGTGCTGCGCAGCGGGGGGATCATCGAGGGTGTCGGAGGTGACCAGGTGATCCTGGACGACCCGTTCGGGAACCCGGTCGAGCTCCGCACGCCGCGCCGCTGAACGGCGCTCAGGCCACGGCGCCGATCTGCGACGCGAGCAGGTCGCACAGCCGCGTCCGCCGCACGCAGGCGGCGAGCGCGAACGAGTCCGCCAGCGCGTCGAGCTCCGCGTCCTCGAGCCCGCGGAAGCGCTCGGCGTACTCAGGCAGCATCGCCTGCGCGAACAGGATGTGGCGCACGATGTCGTCGGTCGTCGCGCGCGGGCTCCAGGGATACGGCCGCCAGTCCGGGAACTCGCGCGCGATCAGCTCGTGCACGGGCTCGACGACGCCCGGGACCTCCTGGTCCGTCGAGCCCCAGGAGTCCACGCCGAGACGGGCCTTCTTCGCGATCAGATCGCCGAAGCGCCGCATGTACGCGCTGTCCGGCGCCGTGTGCACGAGGCCTTGGAGGCCGACGTCCTTGTAGGTCCAGATCGACCAGCCGGCCGCGTGGCGCTGGTAGATCTCCAGCTGGTCGGCGAGCAGCTGGTAGCGCTGCTCGTCGCGCTCGGGATCGCCGGTGTAGACGGGGCCGAACTCGCCGACCCAGATCGGCGTCCCCGTCTCGCGCTGGAAGCGCGTGCGCGCGAGGAACGTCGCCTCGACGCTGTCGCGGTCGACCCAGTGGCCGTCGGTGTCGCCCGGGTACGGGCCGCCGAACGCCATGCCGGCGCGCGCGTAGTCGTGGCACGCGTAGATCGCGTTCGGGTACGGCTCGCCGAACTGCGAGAAGTCCGTCGAGTACGTGTTGCCGTCGATGAACGCGATCGTCGCGGGATCGATCTCGCGGATCGCCGCCATCAGGCGCTCGTAGAACGGGCCGACGACGGCGCCGCCCTCGTCGGCCGGCTCGTTGAGCAGGTTGTAGCCCGCCACCCACGGCTCGTCGCGGTAGCGGGCGGCGAGCGCCCGCCACAGGCTCACGACGCGGTCCTGGAAGTGGCGGTGCTGCCAGAAGGCGGCAATATGCGTCGGGTTGTCGGAATGCCAGTGCTGGTTCTGGCAGCCCGGCACCGCGTGCAGGTCGATCACGCTGTAGATGCCGTGCTCGCCGAGCACGCGGATCGCGCGGTCGAGCCGGGCGAAGCCCTCCTCGCGAACGGGCGCTTCGTCGCGCTCGAAGTGGCGCTGGTTGATCGGCAGCCGCACGCAGTTGACGCCGACCTCGGCGAGCAGCGCGGCGTCCGCTCCGGAGAAGAACGCGTCGAGCAGGCGGTCGAAGAACCGCTCGGCCCGCTCGGCCCCCAGCACGCCCGCCACGGCCGCTCGCATCGCGCTCTCGTTGGCGGGATAGCCGGTGATGAAGTTCTCCATGTTCATCCAGCCGCCGAGGCCCACGCCGCGCAGGATCACGCGCGCGCCGTCGCCGTCGACGACGCCGTCGCCTTGGACGGAAAGCTTCCGAAAGTTTCGGTCTCCGATCTCCACACCTGGGACCCTATCGAAAGACTTTCGGCTGTCAATAGACGAAATCTCTTCGAAAGTCTCTCGAAAGCTGGTACGGTCCGGCCATGACCTCAGGGCGCGTGACGATCGCGCACATCGCGGATGCCGCCGGCGTGTCCGTGCCGACGGTGTCGAAGGTGGTCAACGGGCGCGACGACGTCGCGCCCGAGACGCGCGCACGCGTGGAGCACCTGCTGCAGGAGCACGGCTACCGGCGCCCCACGCCCGGCCGCGAGTCCCGCGCGCAGCTGCTCGACGTCGTGTTCAACGAGCTCGAGAGCCCATGGGCGATGGAGATCATCAAGGGCGTCGAGGAGGTCGCGAGAGAGAACGGCCTCGGCGTCGTCCTATCGGCCCAGGAAGGGCCAGGGGCACTCGGGCGCTCGTGGGTCGACGCGGTGGCGGCACGGCGCAGTGCCGGGCTGATCCTCGTCGTGTCCGAGGTCACCCCCCGGCAGATCGCGCGCCTGAACGCGCGCAGCATCCCGTTCGTGGTCGTCGATCCCGCCGGGGAGCCGGCGGGCGGCGTGCCATCGGTCGGGGCGACCAACTGGAACGGCGGCCTCACGGCCACGCGCCATCTGCTCGAGCTGGGGCACCGGCGCATCGGGATGATCGGCGGCCCGCCCGGCATGCTCTGCAGCCGCGCGCGCGTCGACGGCTACCGCGCGGCGCTGGAGACGGCCGGGATGGAGGTCGATCCCGAGCTGATCCGCTGGGGGACGTTCCATGTCGAGGCGGGCTACGAGCAGGGACAGTCGCTGCTCAAGCTCGAGGAGCCGCCGACCGCGATCTTCGCGGGCTCGGATCTCCAGGCGTTCGGCGTCTACGAGGCCGCTCGGGTCCTCGGCGTCGAGGTCCCGCGGCAGCTCAGCGTCATCGGGTTCGACGACCTGCCGATGGCGCGCTGGGTGGGGCCGCCATTGACCACGGTCCGCCAGCCGCTGACGGAGATGGCGGCGACGGCGGCTCGCCTGGTGCTCGGCCAGGGCGAGGACCGGCGCGTCGAGCTCGCGACGACGCTGGTCGTGCGCCAGAGCACCTGCGCCCCTGCGGGGGCGTGAAGGGCAACATCGGATGAAGGAGGAGAGGACGATGGTGAAGTCGATTCGCTGGGCGCTCGGGGTGATGGCGGCCGCGGCGCTGGTCGTCGCCGGCTGCGGAGGCGGTGACGACGCCAAGAGCACGTCCTCGTCGTCGGCGAGCAAGACCTCCCCGGCCAAGCCCGTGACCATCGAGTGGTGGCACATCTCCAACAACGACCCGATGAAGACGATCTGGCAGAACGCGGCCGACCAGTACCACGCGGCCCATCCGAACGTCACGATCAAGATCACCGTGCTCGAGAACGAGGCGTTCAAGTCCAAGCTGACGACCACGATGCAGGGCGGGAAGGTGCCCGACATCTTCCAGTCGTGGGGCGGCGGCACGCTCAAGGAGCAGGCCGACGCGGGCCTGGTGCAGGACATCACGAAGGCCGTCGCGCCGTGGGTCGGCAACATCAACCCGGCCGGCGTGGGCCTCTACCAGGTGGACGGCAAGCAGTACGGAATGCCGTACAACCTCGGCATGGTCGGCGTCTGGTACTCGAAGAAGCTCTTCTCCAAGGCCGGCATCGACACGCCGCCGGCGACCTGGTCGGACTTCCTCGCAGACGTGAGCAAGCTCAAGGCCTCCGGCGTCACGCCGCTGGCGGTCGGCGAGAAGGACAAGTGGCCCGGCATGTTCTGGTGGGCGAACCTGTCGCTGCGGATCGCCGGCAAGGACGCGATGGCCAAGGCCGGTGAGGACGGATCGTTCGACACAGCCGGGTTCATCAAGGCCGGCGCCGAGCTGAAGAAGTTGATCGACCTCAAGCCCTTCCAGGCCGGCTTCCTCGCCGCGCCGTGGGACGGCGCCGGCGGCGAGGCCGCCACGATGGGCAACGGTCGCGCCGCGATGGACCTCATGGGCCAGTGGGCGCCGTCGACGTTCAACGCCAACACCAAGGACAAGAAGGGCCTCGGCGACGACCTCGGCTGGTTCCCCTTCCCCTCCGTCGACGGTGGCGCCGGGCAGCCGGGCGAGCAGTTCGGCGGCGGCGACGGCTTCGCGATCGGCAAGGACGCGCCGCCGGAAGCGATCGACTTCCTGAAGTTCCTGCTCAGCGACGAGATCGCCTCCAAGGCCGGCGCCAGCGGCGCGCTGCTGCCGGTGACGAAGGGCACCGAGGACTCCGTCGAGGACCCGAACATGAAGTCCGTGCTCGACGCCCGCGGCAAGGCCTCGTTCGTGCAGCTCTACCTCGACCAGGCGTACGCGCCGGCGGTCGGGCAGGCCGTCAACGACGCGGTGCAGGAGCTGTTCGCCGGCAAGGCGACGCCGGAGGCCGTCGCGAAGCAGATCGCGAATGCCGCAAAGGCCGGATAGCGAGGCGGTCGCCGGCCGCCTGGTGCTGCCGGCTCCCGTGCGCCGCGCGCGACGTGCTCGCGCGCGGCGCCGGTGGGCCACGATCGCGCTGTTCCTGGCGCCGGCGCTGGCGCTCTACCTGCTGCTCGTGGTCGCGCCGGTGCTGCAGGCGATGTACTACAGCGGCTTCCGCTGGAACGGGCTCGGGCCGCTCGACGACTTCGTCGGCCTGGACAACTTCAAGCGCGCGTTCTCCGACGACGTCTTCGTCGGGGCCCTGAAGCACAACGGGATCTTCATCGTGCTGTCGCTGTGCGTGCAGCTGCCGTTCGCGCTCGCGATCGCGCTGATGCTCAACACGCGGATGCACGGGCGCGCGCTCCTGCGCGTCCTGTACTTCGCCCCGTTCGTGCTCTCGGAGGTCGTCACCGGCGTGATCTGGACGCTGATGCTGCAGCCGCACGGGCTCGCCGACCAGTCGCTGACGACCGTCGGGATCGGCACGCACGAGTGGCTCGCGGACCCCGGGATCGTGCTCTACACCGTCTTCGCCGCGATCTCGTGGAAGTACTTCGGCTTCCACATGGTCCTGTACCTGGCGGGGTTGCAGCAGATCCCGCGCGAGCTCGAGGAGGCGGCGGCGATCGACGGCGCGCGGCCCTGGCAGATCTTCCGCTACATCACGCTGCCGCTGCTCGGGCCGACGATCCGGATCTCGGCGTTCCTGTCGATCATCGGCGCGATCCAGCTGTTCGACCTCGTGTGGGTGATGACGGGCGGAGGCCCGGTCCACGCGTCGAACACGATGGCGGTCTACATGGTCGATTGGGCGTTCAAGCGCTTCCAGTTCGGCTACGCGAGCGCCGTCGCGGTGATCATGCTCGGCGTCTCGCTCGTGATCGCGCTGACCTACCAGCGCTTCGTCCTGCGGCGCGACCTCGATGGCGCCCTGACCACGATGGGCCGATGAGGCGCGTCCTGCTCTACCTCGCGGCGGTGATCGTCGCGGCCGCCGTGCTGATCCCGGTGGCATACGCCGTCCTCGGCGGGTTCCGCGACACCGGCCAGATCGCGGCGTCGCCGGTCGCGCTCCCGCACCCCTGGGTGTGGGGCAACTACAGCTCGATCCTCGGCTCGGGCACGTTCTGGCGCCAGGTGTGGAACAGCACGCTGATCGCGCTGCTCTCGACCCTGTTGACGGTGCCGCTCGCGGCGCTGGCCGCGTTCGTCTTCGCGCGCTTCGCGTTCCCCGGGCGCGAGATCCTCTATGCCGTGTTCACGCTCGGGCTGCTGTTCCCCGTCGCGGTCGCGATCCTGCCGATCTTCATCATGGTGCGCAAGCTGGGCCTGCTCGACAACCCGTTGGGCGTCGCCCTGCCGCAGGCCGCGTTCGGGCTGCCGATGACGATCATCATCCTGCGGCCGTTCTTCCACAGCTTCCCGAACGAGCTGCAGGACGCCGCCGCGATCGACGGCTGCGGCCCGTTCCGCTTCTTCTGGCGGATCCTGCTGCCGCTCTCGCGTCCCGTGCTCGCCACCGTCTCGGTGCTCGCGATCGTCGGGAGCTGGAACGCGTTCCTGCTGCCGCTGGTGGTGTTGACCGACTCCGACCGCTGGACGCTGCCGCTCGGCGTGACCAACTACTCCACGCAGTACACGGCCGACATCGCCAAGATCCTCGCGTTCACGACGCTCTCGATGGTGCCCGCGCTGGTCTTCTACGCGTTCGCCGAGCGCCACCTGATCCGCGGGCTCACGAGCGGCGCGGTCAAGGGCTGACCGGCACGTACGCGGCCGTCGTGCGCTCCGCGGCGGCTCGCGCCTGGCCGGGATCCTCGCCCGCCTCCGCGGCGGCGTCGCCCCAGCGCTCGCTGCTCAGCGTCATCAGGCGCCGGGCCTCGTCGGACGCCATCCAGACGGCGGGGTCCGGCGGCTTCGGCTCCCCGCGCAGGTGCATGCCGAGCCCGAGCAGGCCCAGTTCCCACCCGACGCCGGTCGCGCCCGGACCGAACTGCGCCCAGTGGTCGTCGTCCGGCAGCACGTGCCGGAGCGCGAAGCGCGTGGTCGTGTCGGTCTCCGCGGTGAGCGTGAGCTCGATCGCGCTGACGGTGCCGCCGAACTCCCACGTGGCGGCGAACGAGTGCGGCGGGTCGCAGCGCTCGATCGTCCCGCCCGCGTTGCCTTCGAGCTGGTAGCGGCCGCCGGGCGCCAGCTCGCCCGTGATCGGCAGGAACCAGCGCGGGATCCGCTCCGCGCTCGTGCACGCGTCCCACAGCTCTTCAAGCGTGGCGTCGTAGACGCGGCTGATCGTCACCACGTGGCCGGCGCCCGCCTCGAGCGTCCGGCTCCCCACGGTCCGCCGGACCGCGTTGATCTCGTGCACCACATCGATCACGGCGTCCTCCTCCGTCCTCGGGCGAGCTCTGTCTCCAGCGCGTCCAGCGGCTGCGCCCAGTGGCGCCGGAACCGCCCGAGCCAGGCGTCGATGTCCTGCAGCGGTGCGCCGTTGAGCGCGTACAGCCGCCGTGCGCCGTCCGGCGCCACCGTCGCGAAGCCGGCCTCGCGCAGCACCTTCAGGTGCTGCGACACGGCCGGCTGCGAGATCCCGAACTCCTCCCGGATCACGGCGCACACGGCGCCTGAGGACCGCTCGCCGTCGGCGAGCAGCTCGAGGATCCGGCGCCGGACGGGATCGCCCAGCACGTCGAACGCGTGCATGGCGCCGGATCGTATCAGTGTTCGCTTATATAAGCTGAGAGCTACTCGGCGTCCTCGCTGGGCTCGATGTAGCCGGCGTCCGTGGCTTCGTCGTCGTCGGTCTGGCCGGCCTCGCCCTCTTCGACGACGTCGGCCTCCGTCTCGTCGGCGGCGGCGCCGTCGGTCGCGCGCACGCCCGAGAGATCGATGCCGAGCTCCTCGGCGGCGCGCAGCAGGTCGTCGTCCTCGTCGCCCATCTCGGCGCGCGCCCCGTCGTCGGAGACGACATTGACGTCCAGCGCCAGCGACTGCATCTCCTTCAGCAGCACCTTGAAGGACTCCGGGATCGACGGCTCGGCGATGTTCTCGCCCTTGACGATCGCCTCGTAGGCCTTCACGCGCCCGACCGTGTCGTCGGACTTGATCGTCAGCATCTCCTGCAGCGTGTAGGCGGCGCCATACGCCTCCAGGGCCCAGACCTCCATCTCGCCGAAGCGCTGGCCGCCGAACTGCGCCTTGCCGCCCAGCGGCTGCTGGGTCACGAGCGAGTAGGGACCGGTCGAACGCGCGTGGATCTTGTCGTCCACGAGATGGTTCAACTTCAGGATGTACATGTACCCGACGGTGACCTGCTTCTCGAACGGCTCGCCGGAGCGGCCGTTGTAGAGCGTGAACTTGCCCGAGGCCTTCTCGCCGACGCGGCGCTTCTCGTCGATGTCCATGCGGATCGCGCCCTGGTGGCCCTTCTGCCACTGCACGAGCGCGTGGTCCACGTCGGCGACGGTCGCGCCGTCGAACACCGGCGTGGCCACGTAGACCTTGCCGCTCTCCGCAGCGCCCTTGGTCTTGAACGCCTCGCTGCCGTCGTCGTACCAGCCCTCGGCGGCGGCCCACCCGAGGTGGGTCTCCAGGATCTGGCCGATGTTCATCCGGCTCGGCACGCCGAGCGGGTTGAGGATCACGTCGATCGGCGTGCCGTCCTCGAGGAACGGCATGTCCTCCTCAGGCACGATCTTCGAGATCACGCCCTTGTTGCCGTGGCGGCCCGCGAGCTTGTCGCCCTCCGAGATCTTGCGCTTCTTCGCCACGAACACGCGCACGAGGTCATTGACGCCCGGCGACAGGTCGTCGCCCGCCGCGCGGCTGAAGGTCTTGACGTCGATCACGACGCCGCCCTCGCCGTGCGGGACCTTCAGCGAGGTGTCGCGGACCTCGCGCGCCTTCTCCTTGAAGATCGCGCGGATCAGCTTCTCCTCCGCCGTCAGCTCCGTCTCGCCCTTCGGCGTGACCTTGCCGACGAGCAGATCGCCGGACTGCACCTCGGCGCCGATCCGCACGATCCCGCGATCGTCGAGGTTGCGCAGCGACTCCTCCGAGCGGTTCGGGATGTCGCGCGTGATCTCCTCGTCACCCAGCTTGGTCGTACGGGCGTCGATCTCGTACTCCTCGATATGGATCGAGGTCAGCTCGTCGTCCTTGACCAACCGGCGCGACAGGATGATCGCGTCCTCGAAGTTGTAGCCCTCCCACGACATGAACGCGACGCGCAGGTTCTTGCCGAGCGCCATCTCGCCCTTGTCCGACGACGAGCCGTCGGCGAGCAGCTCACCCTGGCCGACCTGCTGGCCCGCCTTGATCACGGGCTTGTGATGGATCAGCGTGCCCTGGTTGGAGCGCATGAACTTCTGCAGCTCGTACTCGTCGCGCTCTCCGTCCTCGGTGGCGACGACGATCCGCGTGGCGTCGACGAAGTCGACGGTGCCGGCGTTGCGCGCCAGCAGCACGTCACCTGAGTCGAACGCGGCGCGGCGCTCCATGCCCGTCCCGATCAGCGGCGCGTCGGTCTTGAGCAGCGGCACCGCCTGGCGCTGCATGTTCGAGCCCATCAGCGCGCGGTTGGCGTCGTCGTGCTCGAGGAACGGGATCATCGCCGTCGCCACCGACCAGATCTGCTCCGGCGAGACGTCGATCAGATCGACCTCCTCCGGCGCCACGTACACGTACTGCCCCGCCTGCGTCCGGCAGAGGATGCTGTCGCCCGTCAGCGCGCCCTTCTCGTCCAGCGGCTCGTTGGCCTGGGCGATCAGCTGCTCCTGCTCCTTGGTCGCGTCCAGGTGCACGATCTCGTCGGTGATCTTGCCGTCCTTGACCACGCGGTAGGGCGTCGTGACGAAGCCGTACTCGGAGATCTGCGCGTAGGAGGAGAGCGAGCCGATCAGGCCGATGTTCGGGCCCTCCGGCGTCTCGATCGGGCACATCCGGCCGTAATGCGTCGGGTGGACGTCGCGGACCTCGATCGGCGCGCGCTCGCGCGTGAGGCCGCCCGCGCCCAGCGAGTTCAGGCGGCGCCGGTGGGTCAGACCGCTCAGCGAGTTGGTCTGATCCATGAACTGGCTCAGCTGCGAGGAGCCGAAGAACTCCTTCAGCGCGGCCACCACCGGGCGGATGTTGATGATCGTCTGCGGCGTGATCGTGTCGGCGTCCTCGGTGGTGAGGCGCTCGCGCACGACGCGCTCCATCCGGTAGAGGCCGATCCGGAAGGCCTCCTGGATCAGCTCGCCGACGGTCCGCAGGCGGCGGTTGCCGAAGTGCTCGTACTCGTCCAGGTGCTCCTCGACGGCCTCGCGCGGGCGGCTCATGGCCTCGGCCGCATAGTCCTTGAGCTCCTCGTCGAGCTCCTCGGGGATCCCCAGCAGATTCGGGAGCCGCACCAGCTCGCGCACCAGCGCGATGATGTCGTCGTGCGTGAGCGTGCGCACGTCGAGGTCGATGTTCAATCCGAGCCGCGAGTTGAGCTTGTAGCGACCCACCCGCGTGAGGTCGTAGCGCTTGGGATCGAAGAACAGCTGGTGCAGCAGCGCGCGCGCGTTGTCGACCGACGGCGGCTCGCCCGGGCGCTGCTTCTTGAACAGCTCGATCAGCGCGCCCTCCTCAGAGCGCGTGACGTCCGTATCCGCGTCGATCGTGTTGCGGATGTAGAGGCTGTCGTCGAACAGCTTCAGGATCTCCTCATCCGTCGAGTAGCCCATCGCGCGCAGCAGCACCGTGACCGGCAGCTTGCGCTTGCGGTCGATCCGGACGTAGACGCGGCCCTTCTTGTCGATCTCCAGCTCCAGCCACGAGCCGCGCGCCGGCATCAGATTCGCGACGAAGACCTGCTTCTCCGGATCCTTCGGCTCCATCAGATACGCACCCGGGGAACGGACCAGCTGCGTCACCACGACGCGCTCGGTGCCGTTGATGACGAACGTCCCGCGCTCCGTCATCCACGGGAAATCGCCCATGAACACCGACTGCTCGCGGATCTCACCCGTCTCGCGATTGATGAACCCGACCGTGACCGTCAGCGGCCGCGCGTACGTGAGGTCCTTCTCCCGGCATTCGTCCAACGACGCGACGGGCGCGTCGAACATGAACTCACCGAACTGCACGGCCAGATTGCCCGTGTAGTCCTCGATCGGCGAAATGTCGTCGATGGTCTCCCGCAGCCCACCCCCTGCGGCGTCGACCAACCAGGCGAAGGACTTCTTCTGGATGTCGATCAGGTTCGGAAGCTCGATCGAGTTGTCGAGGCGCGCGAACGTGCGGCGCGTGCGGGAACCATCAACAGAAGCCAAGACGGCGACTCCTCACGAGGTCGGAGTGGAGCGGGCGACCACGCAAAATAGCACGCAAAAACGCGCCTTCCAGGCATGGAGGGCGCTCAAAGGACACTAGCCGTCTAGCGCCAGTATACCGGCGGCTGGTTAAGACGCTGACGCGCCTGATCGGTAGTCCTCGGCGCTCGTCATGCGAATTCGTAAGCCGACTCGCCGGCCGGGTCCGTGGCTCGTGGCCCTGCTCGCTGTCCTCATGTTCGCGTCGCCCGTCTGCGCGCGCGCGTCCGGACCGTTTCTCGACCGTCCCGACACGATCGCCGGCGCCGAACTGGGCGACGTCTCGGTGCTCGACTTCAACGGCGATGGCATCGCCGACATCGCCACAGCCGGGCACGGCGTCGTCGAGTTGATCCGGAGCCTGCCCGACGGGTGGGCTCCCTCGCAGTCCGTCGCGGTCCCAGTCAACACGCTCCTCGCGACGGAGGACCGGCTCGCGACGGCCGACCTCAATGGTGATGGTCGCGAGGACCTCGTGGTGGCGATTCCGGAGAACGGCCAGGTCCTCGTGATCCGGGGACGCGCCGACGGAACGCTCACGGCGCCGGCGCCGTCGGACATCTACACGGTCGCGGATCCCACCGACCCGAGGTTCGCGTACCCGCCCCCGACGGCCGTCCTCGCTCTGGGCGACGTCGACGGCAACGGCTCGACCGACGTGGTCGCCGGCTTCAGCGGATCAAGTCAGACGGTCCCGATCGCCGTGCTCGCGAACGACGGCCACGCCGCGCTCACGAAGGCGGCCACGGTTCCCGTGCTGGCTCCTCGCGCGCTGTTGCTGACGCGGCTAGGCGGCGACGACGACCTCGACCTGGTGGTGGCCGAAGGGCTCGTTGCGCCGGACGAGGCGCACATCGTCGTCGTGCCCGGCGCGACGGGCGCTGGGTTCGGGACGCCGATGACGCCCAGCGACGCGGGCCGCGGATCCGCGATCGGGCTCGCCGACGGTGACTTCAACCAGGACGGCGCCACCGACGTCGTCGTCGGCCGCGCGCCGTCGGCGCCCGATCGGATTACGGGGCCGGCGATCCTGCCGGGCCGCGCCGACGCGCCCGAGCTCGGCGCACACGTCGACCTGTCCGCGTCGGGCGTGCGCGGCGAGCTGGGCCGCGTCGCCACCGGCGACATCGATCGCGACGGCCGCGAGGACATCGCGACCGACGACGCTGTCGCCCTGTTCGGCGTGGGCGTCCTGCGTGGAACGGGAGGATTCACCTTCACTGCAGCCGGCAGCGCACTGTCCGGCTTGAACGTCTTCCGTTCGTGGACACTCGGCGACGCGGACGACGACGGCAAGCTCGACCTGCTCGGCGTCACCGTCGACGGCCTGCAGATCTACTACGGCAGCGGGCCGCGCGTGCAGCCGCAGGCCTCGGACGCCGATTTCGGCGATGTCGGGCTCGGCGACTCGAGCGCACCGCTCACCGGCTCGTTCGTCAATCGCGGACCGGGGACCGCGGCCGTCGCGATCCTGCTCGGCGACGGCGACATCGACGACTTCCCGCTCGACGCCGATCGGTGCTCGGGGGCGACGCTGCCTGTCGGGACGAGTTGCTCGATGACCGTCCGCTTCGAGCCGACCGCTGCCGGCGATCGCGAGCTGGACGCGGCCGTCGTGGCGCCGGACTCCGACGAAGCCTTCTGGGTCGCGCTCTACGGCACCGGCATCGGCCGGCCGGCCGCGACCGCCGCGCCGTCGCCGCCGGCGACGCGTCCGCGCCCACCTGCGGCGCCACCCGCCGCCGCCGCCACTTTGACGCGCGCGCGGACCGCACGCGTGACCGGGCGTCCGATGCGGCTCGACACCGGATGGCGGACGAGCTGCCCTGCCGGCGCATCCGGCTGCCGCGTCGAGGTGCTCGTCGTCGCGCGCGGCCCCCACGGCCACGCGGCGCCCGTCCTCGCGCACGCCACGGTGGCCGTGGCGGCCGGGAGGACGAAGCCAATCGTCGTCAGTCTCACGCCCCGCGGCATTCGCGCGCTGCGCGGCGGCAAGGCGGTTCACGCGATCGTGCGGCTCACGGCCACTCGCCCGGGAACGACGCCCGTCGTCGTGCAGCGCGACGTCACGCTGCGCCGCCCCGGTCGGCACTGACGGGGCGCAGTGGGCCGGGTGGGGGTCGAACCCACGCGCGACGGATTATGAACGCGGAGAGTACGGACCGTTCGTGCCTCGGACCTGCATGTTCTACGGCATCGTGATCGCGATGTACTACCGCGACGTCCATGCCAACGGCGCGGATCTCGACCCCGACGTACTCCACGACGATCGCGCCGCGGAGCGCAACTCCACAGCCGCCTGAGGGTGCGCTGCGCGCGACGGTGCCGCGAGCACCGCAGCGTCGCGCGCGTCCGGCGCATCTGACGTCGTCTGGGACCCGGAGCGATCGTCGTGGGATGATCGCGCCGGAATGATCAAACGGTCCGTCATCGTCGGCGCGGGCCTTGGCGCGCTCATCATCGCCGCTCCCGCGCGCGCTTCGGTGTTCCCCTTCTACGACCCGGACCCGCTCGGCGCGACCGTCGACAGCCTCGTCGCGCTCGACTTCGACGGCGACGGGTGGACCGACGTCGCCGGCGTCAACGGGAGCGACGCGACGCTCGTGCGCAACGACGCGAACGGCTTCGCGCCGGCGCAGACAGTGGGGCTCGGCGTCACCTCCTCTCTGCCGTCGGCGGTCGCCGCCGGTGATCTCGACGGCGACGGCCGTGACGAGCTGCTGGTGACGCTGGGGGACAGCGGCTCGCTGGTGGTCTTCCACGGGCGCCCGACCGGCGGGCTCGGCACGCCGGAGGTGCACGCCCTGCGCACGCCCGAGACGCAGACGCTGCGGCCAGCGGCGGTGGCCGTCGGGGACGTCGACGGCGACGGAGACCGCGACGTGGTCGCCGCCTTCGGGGACGGCGCGACGGTGCTGCTCAACGACGGCCACGGCGTGCTGACGCCGACCGGTGCCGACGTCACGATCCCGTCCTCCGGCACGCTCGAGCTCGTCCGGCTCGCGGGCGACGACGACCCTGACCTGGTCGTGTTGAGCGAGTTCGCGCTGACCGTCCTGCACGGGACCGCGGGCGCCGGCTTCGGCGCGCCGGCGACGTACCCGCTCCCACGAGGCGACCGCGATGGCGGTCGCCGACTTCAACGGCGACGGCCGCCCCGACGTCGGGCTGACGTATCTGTGGCTGCCGTCGGGTGTCTCGATCCCCGCGTACTACACGGGGACCGCCGACGGCGGGCTCGCGCCGGCGGACGACGGCGGCGCGCGGACCGCCGAAGCGTTGCTGCTCGGAGACTTCGACGGCGACGGCTCGATCGACTGGTACTCGGCGGGCTACGACCAGGCGTTCGCGCAGGGCATCGCCCCGGGCCTGACGGACGAGTGGTCGGAGGCGGACGGGCCCGCCGCGTCGATCGCGTCCGCGGACTTCGACCACGATGGCAAGCTCGACGTCGTCAGCGGCCCGTCGCTCGAGGTCCGCTACTCGACCGGGCCTCAGCTGCTCCCCAGCGACGCCAACACGGATCTCGGCGAGGCGCAGATGGGCAGCGGCGGGCCGATACTCGCCGTGTCGGTGCGCAACGAGGGCGGCGGGGTCGCGCGCGATCTGCGACCCGTCGTGGAGGGCGACGCGGACGATTTCTCGGTCGACCTCGACAGGTGCCGCGGCGCCGTGCTCGTGGCGGGCGCGCAGTGCTGGATCTATGTGCACTTCCGGCCGACGACGACCGGCGACCGCGAGGCCGACATCGGCCTCGTCGCCCCCGACTCGGGCATCGTCCGGGAGGTGCCCTTCGTCGGCACGGGCGTCGCTGCCCCCGACACGCAGCCGGAGCAACCCGTCCAGCCGGTCAGCACCGTCGTGCCGGGCCCCAACGCGGTGGTGCGGATCCCGAGCCTGTCCCCCGTCAATGCGAACAGGTCGACCCCGGTCAAGGTCGTCCGCCCCGGCGTCCCCGCGGTCGCGCGCACGACGCTCGCCGCGCTGCTGGGCTCGGGCCTGCGGTTCACGCAGACGTTCGGTACGGCTGAGCCGATCGCCTGGACCCTCGAGCTGCACGGGACCGTCGTCGCGCGCGCGACGCGCACGGTCGCCGTCGGCCGCGTGACCGTCACGCTCAAGCCGACGGCCGCCGGCAAGGGGCTGCTGCGCAAGCGCCACCCGGGGACGCTCACGCTCCGCACGCGCGCGACGCTGACGCGCACGACGACGGTCCGGCTGCGCTAGCGCAGGTCGGTCGGCTCGACGGCCGGCGGACAGTCCACCACGCGCTCGGCCGTCGGCGTTCTTGAAGACGTTGTAGTGGCTCTCCACGGACGGGACGACGTCGTTGAAGAGCGCGTCGTCGGTTCTCCACCGGCGTCAACCGTGCTCCCCGACCTGCTTGCCGCCTGAGGCCGCATGCGCGCTCGCCCAGCGGGTTCCGGCGACGACCGGTCGTCAGGCGGGCATGGGGAATGAAGATTCCTCGGCGCGCTCAGCGAGAGGTTCATCGTGCGCGTACGCTCACGGCGGCGCCGGTTGACTCACGCGCTACACGCCACCGCGACTGCGAGTGCCGCGCAGACCTGGTTCATGCGTTCGTCCGAAAGCCGGCCGAGCCGTTCAACGAGGGTGCCGACGGACACGCTCTCAACAGAGTCAAGGTTGACTGCCGAAGTGCGCGGAATCGGGTCGAGATCCGGGTCTAGCGAGACCTCGCTCGGAAGCCCGCGTATGGTCGTCGTGCACGGCGCCACCAGTGTGCGCCGCAGCCTCGGAATCGCGGCGTCACGAGAGAGCACGACGACAGGTCGTCGCGCGATCTCCGGCAACTCGCACCACCAGACTTCGCCCCGACCGGGAAGCCCGCTCACGACGACGCGGCAGCCTCGCGAAACGACGCGAGGTCACCCCATTCGTCGGCCGCCGACAGCGGCACCCGGTCATACGCCGCGTAGGCCTCATCGATCTCGGCGGCGCGATGACGCGCGAGCAACGCTCCCAGCGCGTCATCGAGCAAGACCGCGTCCGGCGCCCCCGCCCGCACCCTTCGCGCCTCGGCGAGGAGCTCGGCATCGACCGTCGTACTCACTCTCACCCGGGGCATGCCATAAGTATGCCACGGTCGTGCCCTAGCTATGCCGCGACACGCAATCTGTCTTCACTCAGAGCCTGGAGAGTAGGTGTTGATCCGCACGATCTCACCCAAGAGGCTCAGAATTTGGCTCGATGCTGTGCTTTGCGGCATGGGCCGGGTGGGGGTCGAACCCACGCGCGACGGATTATGAGTGTCACGGCAGCCGTAGCGGTTGGCTCTACAGCGCCGTTTACGTGACGGTAGTTGCGCTTGGTTACGCCTGCATCTCGGTGGTTCGGGGCATAGCCGGGGGCACGTCCTCGGCCGCGAGCATCGCTGTCAGGCCCGCGGTGCCCCTCGCTGCGGCATCGAGCCGCGGGACGAAATGGGCGTAGAGCTCGGTCGTGGTCACCGACGCGTGCCCGCAGTACTCCTGCACTTCGCGGAGGTTGCCGTAGATCGCCGCGGCCATCGTCCCGTAGCTGTGGCGCAGGTCGTGGAACGTCAGCGTGCTGTCGTGCGCCCTGGGGCTCGTGAGGCCCGCGGCGTCCCGGGCGCGCCGGAACGCCTTGGTGGCGCTGTCGTAGTCCAGCGGTCCGCCGACAGCGGTCACGAACACGTAGTCTTCGGGGTCGGTGAAGTTCTGACGCCTTGAGAGCGTGTCGAGCACGCGAGCCGCCTGATCCCACATCGGGACGGCGCGGGGCTTGCCGGACTTCGGGACGTCTTCGACGCCGTGGCACGGATGATTTCGATTGACGTAGACGTAGCCGCCGGCGAAGTCGACGTCGCCGAACCGCAGCGCCTTGAGTTCGCCCCAGCGCAGGCCCGTCCACGCAGCCAGCTCGTACAGCGCGGCGTCCTGCGGTGTCTCCGCGTGCGCTGCCAGCCGGAGAACTTCGGGCGCTGTCAGGTACTGCTCGAGCTTCCGGCGGCGCTGCTTCGCCCGGCGTGCCGTCGCGACCGGGTTGGCCGGGAGCGCGTGGAGTTCCTGCACGAGCTTGAAGACGCCGTGCAGGAGCGCCAGCGTCTTGTTGATCGTCCGGCCGGAGAGTCCCTCGCCGGCCATCGCCGCGCGCAGCTCGTTCACGCGGTCGGTTGTGATGTCGGTGATCGGCGTGTCATCGCCGAAGAACGGCCGCAGGCGGCTCTCAGCCGTCGAGCGGTAGTCGTGCATCGTGCTCGGCCTGCATTCGTGGTCGCGGTCGGCGATCCACTCGTCGAGGCAGCGGCCGAACGTGATGATGGCGCGCGGTGTCTCGACGCTGACGAACGCGTCGTCGCCGTCGAGGATCGCCTGCAGCCGCGCTTCGGCCTGCGCCCGGGTGAGGTAGCCGTGCGGTGGCGGGGTGCGCTTGGTCCAGACCCGGCCGAGCCGTCGCTGCGGTTCGAACGTGGTGCCGTCAGGGCGGGGAATCCGCAGCTTGGCGAAGAACACGTCGCCGCCCTTGCGGGCGAGGACGCGAACGTGGCCGGTGGCGTGAGCAGCCATCTAGTTCTCCTCGTCATCGACGAACAGCGGCTCGAAGTCGGGGCACAGCCACGCGAGGCAATCGTTCATGTCCTCGACCGACTTCGCCAGACCGACCGTCTTCCTGAGCTTCGGGACGTCCAACTGCTTGAGCAGCGGATCGTGCCCGCGGCGCTGCGCGGCACTGAGCAACTCGACGAGGCCCATGATCTTCGCGGCGAGGTTGTTGTGCAGGAGGTACGCGACCTGCGCGGCCTCAAGCGGGGTGACCTCGTCGTCCTGCGAGTCGTGCGCGCAGCACGTAGAGTCGGCTGAGCTCATGAGGGGACCTCCTCGTGGGTTAGCGGCCGGTACGGAGGTTCCAGTCTCCTGCCGGCCGCGCTTGTTTGGCTTCACCGACTCTACGCCTCTCCGGACCGCTTTGCACGCCTTCTCCGGCGATTGGCGTACTCGGCGAGGGTCGCGTAGTGCCCATCGGGTTCTCCGCGGGAGAGACGCGCGACGCGGAACCCCTCCCGCCGGCACGCCTGGCCGCAGTAGACCGCGTCCTTGCGACGGCCCTCGAGCGAGCCGCCGCACGTGTCGCAGGTTCTCATTCTGATCCTCTCGGCAGTGCACGCAGGAGATCGGTTCGCACGAGATGCTCCCGCTTGATCTGGCTCTCGACGCGGTCAACGTCGAGATGCCGGCGGATCGCGTCCTCGACGATTTCGGCCAACTCGTCCGGCGCCAGCGCCTCGGCCTGGCACGTCTCACCCTTCCACCGCGCCGACCGCGAGTCGGACTTCTTCGGCGGCGCGGTCGGAAGGTTGCGCAAGCGGACCTGCGCTTCCGTGAGCGCGATCCGCTCCGGGATCAGCCGCTGCGTACCGATCGTCCGGTCGCGCTCGAGGAACGCCATCACGTCCTCGGTCATCGCCTCGAAGATCGACTCGCCGGACGGGTCGAAGTCTCCGACATGCAACAGCACGGTCGGCACGTCCGAGTCGCAGCAGCGGTTGACGATTTCGCGCACCGCCGGCAGGCTCGCGAACCCGCCGTTCGAATAGGCCGTCACGGAGTATTTGCCGGCGACCCTGGCAAGCTGCGGGACCATGCCGGCCGCCTCGCACCAGAGCTCGATGCGGACCTTCTGGCCCTCTTGCCGGTTGAGCCTGAACGACCGGGCTTGCCGCCCGATCTCGTCCCAGAAGTCCTCGAGCTCGTCGAACCACGGCACCCAGCGTGAGGTCATCCCGTCGTCGCGCAGCGCCGAGAACGGGATCAGCTCGGCGCGGCGCGCTTTCACGAGGTAGTCGCAGAGCTTCTTGTACGCGCCCTCGGTCTTCTCGAACCCGTACGCGCCGACGAGCCGGTAGAAGATCTGCCGGACCGTCAGCGGCAGGTGAGCCCGATACTCCTCCAGGATGTCGAGCACCTGCTCGACCACCACGAGCGTCTTCGGATGCGGGTTCCAGTCGATGTAGCCGCGGGGGCGCTTCCGGCCGCTTTCACGTCCAGACGTGATTTCGCTCACGGCTTGTCCTCGCCGTTCTCGAACCGCTCGATCGCCTCGAGCTGGAACCGGACGTACTTGCCGAGCCGCACGCACGGGACCTTGCCCTCACGCGCCAGCCGGTAGCAATGGCTCTTCGGGACCCGCCAGCGCTCGGCGAGCTCCTCGGGAGTGAGTAGCCGCGTCACGCCGCCTCCCTCAACCGCACGACGTTGGCAGCGGGCGCCTGGTACGTCCGCGTCGCGTGGCGCATGCCCTTGCGCCGCGGCATGTCCGGCCCGCGGTCGACGACACCAGCCTTGACGAGCCGGTCGATCGCGCGGCCCGCCGCGTCTGCGTTCCGCGCGCCGCAGAAGAGCTCGGCCATGCTGTACGCGTACGGCAGCGGCCTCGTCTCGTCCTCGACCAGCATCAGCCCCATGCACACCTGCATGTGCTGCGCGATCCGCCACATCAGCGGAGACGCCGTAGTCGGCATCCGCTCGAACGGCAACGGGACGTCCGCCGGAGTCACCTCACCCGCGAGGTAGCGCGCGTGGAGCGGCCAGAACCAGTCGGCGAACTTCTCCCGACCCCTAGAAGCAGTACCCCTTCTAGGGGCGTCCGCGTCGCCACCCCTAGAAGCAGTGAAGCTAGGAGCGGTATCACGGAAGGAAGGCTCCTTCTTCCTTCTCTGAACGCACGAAAAGCAAATGCCTTCAGCGATGTCGGCGCCGTAGCCGTTGAGCGAGTAGCCGCAGCTCTTGCAGAGCTCGCTCATCGGGAGGACCCCCTACGGGGTCCGGGAGGTTCGCCAGGTGGCGAGTCGCTCGAGGACCGGACGACGCGACGGCGAACCCGACGCGCGCAACCCGGACGGCGAGGCCGCAACGAACGCCGGCGAACGTTCGAACGGCGTCTGAGCTCTTCACGCCGCAGCGCCCACCGGTACTTGCAGATCTCGGCGTCCAGGTCCGGATCGCCGAGATAGGGAAATCCGCCGCCGCGAGTCAACGGACCGCGCAACCCAGCATGTCGAACGAGCGCGTCTACCCGGCGATGACCCACGGTGGCGCTCCTCTAGGGATTCTCATACCGCGAAGCCTACGCCCAGCACATGACGACAGTCGTGCAAATACCGCTAGAAGCGCAGAACGACAAGCGGCCCTCCGAAGAGAGCCGCACGCCGATGAGAAGCACTATGGGAACGCGACTCAGCCGCAAGACCGCCGCTATGTGGGTGCCCTCACCCTACACCACCGAACGGCTGACAACGGTTACCAGTTGCACACGCAACCAAGCCTAGGTCCCTAAAAAATGACAGACGCCCGCCCAATTATTAGAAGCGACATTCACGCGGCCACCCACTCGCCCGTCTCCCACCGGGGGCCGCCGGCGCGGACACCAAGCCCAGGCGGGTTCCGGGGACCACACGAGGGGCACGGCTCGGGGCACACAACCCGCAACCCCAAGCAGGAAGCCACCGCGGACGGATTCACACTCCGATACACCACTGACAGCGCCAGCTCGAGCAGCCGGATTCGCTGCCGTCGCTGACCGGACACAACCGGAAGCCGATTGCCGCTCACGAGCCGTACGCCCACGCGCACGCGCTTTTGGCGTTCGCTCCCCGACGCTAGCGTGCGTCAGAACGGTTTGGCGCTGTCGTGGCAGCGTGTTCGAGGATCTCGGTGGAGACGTCTAGCTGGCGTTCTGTGAGCTTCGTGAGCTTGGTGAGGTAGTGCGCGGGGCGCATGCCTCGATCTAGGCGGTTCTCCGCTATGTCGAGCTGGCGCTGGATCTCGTCGTATTCGTCTTGGAGCTCGACGCCGTGGCGTAGGTGCCGGTAGGCGCGTGCCCAGGTGTGGGCGCGCCAGTGCCTTAGCGTCCGTTCGCTGATGTCGAGGCCGTGCTTGTGTAGGTCGCGGCTTGCGCGGGCGGCGTTGTCGTCTTCGGCGAGGACGAGTAGAGCGAGCGCGGTGTCTCTGAGTGTGTAGTGCTTCAGGGTCCGATCGCCCATAGCGTTGCGAGGTAGTAGCCCCAGGCGTCGGGGTCGGCGGTCGGCCAGACGGCTTCGATGCGTTCGAGGTATTCGGGTTTGGGTGGCGTGTTCGTCTTGCCTTGCGCCCAGAGGATCTCGTCGTGGTGGACGTAGAACGTGACGTGCGGGTGGTTGTCGGGGTCGCGGAGGCTGTGGAGGTGCGTGAACAGCGTCTTGTTGCGGCGGGTGATGGCGGGGTCGTCGAGGTCGTCGGGGTCGTGCGCGAGGCAGTGGCGCATGAGGGCGCCTTCTCGCCAGAGGTCGGTGTCGCGTGTCGGCCGGCGGATCGTCCAGCCGTGCTGGAGGGTGTGGGTGACGATCGCGTGGTCGGGGCCGTGTTGTTCGTCGGCGTCGCGGAGGTCGCGTAGGCGTCTGGCTCGTTTGGTGCGGCGTGCGTGGGCTGCGGGGCGGCGTGCGGACACTTCAGTTGCCGGTCATGCCGAATGGGAACCGTTCGCCTGGGGGGAGCGCCCAGAGGTGCGTGAC
This sequence comes from uncultured Solirubrobacteraceae bacterium, assembly GCA_963736505.1. Lineage (GTDB taxonomy): Bacteria > Actinomycetota > Thermoleophilia > Solirubrobacterales > Solirubrobacteraceae > Solirubrobacter. The sequence goes on along the minus strand of CAVTOZ010000003.1, from coordinate 1,540,075 downwards.
GTTGCCGCGGTCGACGCGGCGGTCGTGGGCGGGGAAGATCTCCACGGCTTCGCAGTCGGGGCCGCAGACGTCGTCTTTGATGTGTTGCAGCGTCGCCCATGTTCGGATCGGCTTGCCGTCGTGGCGGACGATGACGAGGTGTCGCATGCCGTGGCCGTTGTCGCCGGCGGCGACGTAGTAGGTGTTGTTCTCGTAGATCGTGTCGAAGCGTGAGGAGCCGGGCGGGGTGCTGGCGAACGTGGCGTGTTCGTCGTGGCCGAGTGCGCGCGGCTGGAGGGTCTGCCAGGCCATCACCAGCTCCCGGCAGGCTTGATGAACTGGATCATGTGCTCGAGCCGCGCGACAACCGCGGGGCCCGTACCTGAAAGCCGGTGCTGCCACAGCGCGCCCTCGAAATCCCGCTGACGCCATCCCTCACTCATCGCCGGGCTGGTTCCCAATGTCATCGACCCGGCCGTGTCGAACGCTCCCGCCGAGCTGCCGCCGCCACCCGACGTCGCCATCTCCAGTGACACGGTTCCGGAACCGACCGCCTGAGACTCCTGCGCGATCACGACCTGCCCCGGCGACGGGGCGTACAGGCCGCTGGTGTAGCTCCACGCGATCCCTGACCCGGCGTCCGTGGTCTGCGTCCGGAAGTGCCGGCCGATGTCGTTCGTGCCGGTCGCGTACCCGAACGCGAGCTCCTCGTCGATGCCGGGGTTGCCGATCTTGTGGACCGCCAAGCAGCCCGCGCCGATGCTCCACACCGTCCACTGGCCGGTCTTCGGGTCAAGCACGAACAACCGGTCGTTGACCGTTGACGCGCCGGTCGCGACCGCGAAATACAGGCGCTCCCGGTAGTACGCGAGCCATGCGAGGTTGAGGTACTGCTGCGAGATAGCGGACCCCGCGTACGGTGCCGTGACCGTGCCGCGAAACAACGGGTCCAGCGCGCCGCTGACCTTCAACGGCGCGTCCCCCGCCGTCAGGTAGACGCCGTTCTTGCCGACGAAATAGACGCCCTCCGGGGCGCGTGCGACACCGAGCCGCGCGACACACCCCACGCCCGTGTCGACCATGCGGTAGTTGAAGACCGGCGTCCCGTCACCGGCGGTGGACTCGCCGGTGAACACCGCGAACTTCTTCCCCTTGAACACGAGCGTCAAGTCACGGAAGTTCGCGATGCTGACGGTCGCGTCGCTGTCCCACTTGGAGAACTCGACCCAGTTGTTCGCGGTCCACGCGGCGCCGCCCGGGTTCGAGAACGTCACGCGATCCGGGTTCGTCACGCCGCCCGCGAAGATCGTTCGATCCGACGCGGAGGTGATCCCGACCGCCGACCACGTATCCGATACCGCACCCAATGCGGCGACGTCGACGTTGGCCCACGTGTCCGAGGCGCTGTTGTAGCTGATGATGTGCCCGGCGGTGTCGCACGTCGCGAGACTGACCGGGGCCTTGACGAGCCACATCGGCGGGGTGCTGCTGCCGAGCACGAGCGACGATGACGACGCGCCCGTGTAGTCGATCGCGTAGAACGTGCCGCCGCCCCATGAGAGAAGCCGCCCGTTCGATGGCTGCGCCGCGATGCTCATCACGTCGCCGGTGAGCGCCGAGGTCGTGAACTTCGCGAACCCGTCACGGCAGCGGACGCGTCCCAAACGGTCGAGGTCGGCGTCGAGCATGTCGGCCGCAGCGGTTGCGCCGATCTCCGTAGGATCGACGTCGAGCCGGAGCCCGCCGAACTGATCGACGACGTACGGGGTGCTCATGGAACCCAGCTCGCGGGGTTCTTCGTCGAGAAGTCCGTCAACGTCTCCGCGATCTTCACCGCGGCCTGCGCCTGCCGGATCATGGCGACTTCGCGTGAGTAGGTCGCGGAGATGGATGCGTGCTCAAGGCACACCTGCGCCTGCGCCAAATGCTCCGCGGCCTGGGCGAGCACTTAGGCGATCCGCTTCCCGCCGAGGACCGCTCGCGCGATCTTGTCCTCGTGGTCTGAGAGCCCGGCGTGACCGAACCGCAACCGGCGCGCGTCGAGACTCAAATCCTCCATGCCCTCGTGCGGGTCCGCGATCGGGACAACCGGCTCGGTCGCCTCCGGCGGCACGTAATGGGGATGCCCGACCGTGATTTCGTAGCCCGGCTCGTTCTTGCTCATCGCCCAAACCATCCGTTCCCGTTGTTCTCGATCTCACTGACCATCGCCTCACGACGCGCCCGCCTACGCTCGTTCGGGTCCTTCGACTGCCGGCGCGCAAGGTGCTCCTGCGCCGCTGCCTCGCCCGCCTCGATCGCCGCCTCACGCTGCCGGTACGCGGTCGAGTAGAAGATCGTCGACGTCCGCTCAGCGGTAAACCCACCGAGCGCAAGACTGTTCATCCGCATCTCGTCACGCTCACGCTGGGTGAGCGTGATCCCCGTCTCCTGCTCCAGCTCGGAGACATGCGACTCGAACAGGCTCTGGGTCTCCTGGGAGAGTCGCTCCACCTCCGCTGCCGGGTCGACCCACTCATCGGGTTCGGCGTCGTCTTCGTACTCGTATTCCTCTTCGCCCTGCTCGTACTCGTCGGGGTCGTCCTCGGCCTGCCAATCGGGCTCGTACTCGGATTCGTCGGGGTCGCCGTACTGGTAGACCTGCCCGACCGCGTCCACGCCGTCGCCGTCGTTGAGCGACATGGCGAGCTCCTGCCGCCGTTCCTCGCGCCGCTGCTCTCCGTATTCGCTCATGCCGCCACCTGCTCCCGGTCGAACACGCCCGGCTCAGCCGTCGCCCACGCCAGCGCGAGCTTCACCACCTCAACGTCGCTCGGGCGCTGCTCGGGACCGAAATTCTTGGTCTGCAGCTGGCCATGCATGTCGTAGTAGAAGCCCTCCACGTCCCCGTTGGGCTGCCGCCGCGTGCCGCGCGCGTTGTCGGGGTGGTCGCGGAGGTGCACCCACCGCTGCGCCAGTTCGTCGGCGTCCTCGATCGTCGAGCACTGGCGCTGCAACTGCGTGCCGTTGACCCTGACGTGCGCCTGGTAGCCGCTGCCGCGCGCGCGGACGTTCACCGGCAGCGGCTTCTCGACCGGCTCGGGCTGTGGGGTCTTGTCGAGGTCCTGTTCGAGGATCACGGCCATCGCCGCACGCGCCACTCGATCGACGTCCTTCTGGCTCGTCAACGACTGGATTCCGAGCCGCTGCCGCTGCTCCTCGAGCGCGAGCTTGATCGGCCGCATCACGTTGACCTCGTGCTGGAGACGGTCGCGCGCGTCTTCGGCCTGCGCCCGCCCGACCGTGCCATGCCAGATCGCGTCTTCGGTCCCGGCGGCGACAAGCTCGGTGAGCGCGTAGTCGGGGTCGTAGACAGCGTGGCGTCCGAGGCTGGCGAGGACGCGGGCTTGTTCGGTGCCGGGCTTCCAGTCGGGAGAGTCGGGCTCGCGCGTGGCGCCCCAGGTGAGCATGAGCGCGTAGAGCCGCGCGTCCCAGAGCGGGAGGCTGCCCGCATAGCCGGCGAGCGTGTCGACCGCGCCCGCCGCGGTGTAGACCGAGTCGTCCTGGACGCGGAACTGGTTGTTCTCCATCGCGCCGCGCTTGGACTGAGCGATCTGCCGGAGGCCGGCGGTGAGGCGCTCGACGAACGTCGCCGGCGTCTCGCGGTTGAGTCGCGCGTTGCGGCTGCCGTCGATCATCGGGCCCTCCGTGGGTGTGAGCCGCCGCGGTGAAGGACGGGCGGTTGAGACTCGATCGCGAGCGGCTTGCGGGGGAACGGGAACCGCACGCTGCGGCCCACGCGGTAGACGCCTAGCTCGTTCGCGTGGCGCCTGACGGTCTTGACGTCGAGGCGCAACAGGCGCGCCATCTCGGCCGCGGTCAGGAAGTCCGCCTCGGGTATCTCGATGGTTGCCATACCCCTACAGGGTACGGGTAGGCGCAGACAGTCCCGTTGGGGGCACGCGCGGGGCACGCTTCAAAGCCCGAAACCAAGAAAGCCCCGCGTTTGCAGGGCTTTCGAGTGGGCCGGGTGGGGGTCGAACCCACGCGCGACGGATTATGAGTCCGCTGCTCTAACCGCTGAGCTACCGGCCCTGGCGCTGCGTTTCCCAGGCTATTCGCAGGGTGTTCTTACGTTCCTTTCACGCTCAGATCAGCCTTCGTTCAACCGCTCATGATGGGATCGTGAGCATGTCCAGTGCCAAGCGCAGGCTCGCCGTCGGTGTTGCCGGTCTCGCCGTGCTCGCCGGCTCCGGCGGAGCGTACGCGGCGGCTCAGTCGAACACGACCACGACACGGCCGGATCCGGCCGCGCAGCAGAAGGCGTTCCTCGACGATCTCGCCAAGCGCCTCAATGTGACGCGCGACAAGCTCGACGAGGCGCTCAAGGGCGCGGCGAGCGACCAGATCGATGCCGCCGTCGCCGCCGGCCGGCTGACGCAGGCGCAGGGCGACGAGGCCAAGAAGCGGATCACGAGCGGCACCGGCGTGCCGCTGCCCGGGTTCCGCGGCGGTCCCGGCGGCCCGGGCTTCGGCGGGCGTGGCGGCCCCGGTGGCCCCGGCGGCCTGCGGTTCGGCTTCGGCAACGGCATGTCGCTCAGCGCGGCGGCGAAGTTCCTCGGCCTGACCGACGACGCGCTGCGCACGCAGCTGCAGGCCGGCAAGTCGCTCGCGGACATCGCCAAGGCCCAGAGCAAGAGCACCGACGACCTCAAGGCCGCGATGAAGACGGCGATCACCGCCGAGCTCGACAAGGCCGTGACGGACAAGAAGCTGACCGCCGATCAGCGCACGAAGATCCTCGCGGGGATCGACGCGCGGCTCGACCAGGAGATCAGCGAGACGCATGCGGGCGGCCCCGGCCCCGGCCACTGGCCGCGCCACCCCTAGCCGGACGCGAGCCGGGCAAGCGCCGCCGTCGGCGCCCACACGAGCGTGACCGCGTCGCCCGACGCGGTCACGGTCCTCGCCCCCAGCCGGCGGGCGGCGGCCACGAACTGGCGCGCGTCGCGCGCCGTGTCCCAGCGCCAGCGCATCGCGAGCACGTCCCCGGCCGGCCCCTGCCAGAGCTCGTAGCGATCGCCGCCCCAGCCGGCCGCGGCCTCCTCCCCCACGAGCTCGCGGGTCTGCCACTCGCCCCACGTCCCCGCCGCCGTCCGGCGCCAGCCGGCCCCGAGCCGGACCTTGAGCGAGACCGGCAGCGGCTCCTCCACGCGCAGGTACTTGTCCGGATGCAGGACCTGCTCGGTGCTGTCCGGCGGCCGGACGCGATCGGCGAGGTCCACGAGCGTCCAGCGCCCGCCGGCGCGATCCACCAGCGACTGCACGAACGTCATCCCGCCCGTGTACGGGAACAGCAGCTGGTCCATCAGGAACTTCGGCATCGCGGGACCCGAAGAGAGCGCGGACCCGACCACGCCGCCCAGCGCCTCCCCGGTCGTGAACTCCGACAGCAGGTAGCGCTCCATCACGTACGTCGCGCTGCCCTCGATCAGCGCCAGCTGGGCCAGCGCCGCGTCGTCGCTCGTCCCCTCCGAGGGATGCAGCCCGAAGCGCTGGTCCTCGAGCGCGTGCGTGAGCTCGTGCGCGAGCGTGATCTCGCGCAGCACGCGAGACCCCGTCGCGGAGCCGGTCACGATCCGCAGCCGCTTCGAGCGCGGGTCGTAGTACCCCGCGACGCCGCCCTCCCCGTACAGCGACGCCGACAGCTTGCGCAGGTCGGTGCCCGGCTCGATCAGCCCCAGCATCCGCAGGACCGTCTCGTCGGCCTGCCGGCGCGCCGCGGGGTAGGTCTGGTCGTAGTCCGCCAGGCCCTCGCGCCGCGCCGTAGCCCCGCTCACCCGCTGCGGGACCGGCACCGCGCGGAACCGGAGCCCGCGCAGCCGCTCCACGCGCTGCGCGATCAGCGCGACCGGAGCGTCCGGGCGCCGCGGCGGCGGTTCGCTCCGAGACTCGAGCGCGAGCAGCCCGCCCAGCCCGGCGAGCACGAGTGCCATCGACAGCCAGGCCGAGCGCATGCGCGACCAAGATTAGGTTGGATACCGCGCATGCCTGACCGCGCCGCACTCGTCACCGGGGCCTCCTCCGGGATCGGCCTCGCCATCGCCCACGTCCTCGGCGAGGAAGGTCACGGGCTGACCGTGGCCGCCCGCCGGCCCGACAAGCTCGAGGTCGCCGCGCGCGAGCTCCGCAGCGCCGGGTTCGAGGTCGAGGTCGTGGCCGGCAACATGGCCGACGAGGAGGACGTAGCGCGCGTCGTCGCCGCCCACAGCGAGCGCTGGGGCCGGCTCGACGTGCTCGTCAACGGCGCCGGCGTGGGCGTGGGTGCGCCGGTGGGCGACATGCTGACCAAGCGCGTCGACGTGCAGCTGGCCGTCAACCTGCGCGCGCCGATCCTGTTCTACCGCGAGGCCGCGGAGCTGCTGAAGGCCGCCGGCGCCGAGCACCGCGGCGCGCTCGTGGTCAACATCGCCTCGATCAGCGGCAAGTCCGGGCAGCCGTGGCTGTCGGTCTACTCGGCGACCAAGGCGGGGCTGATCGGCTTCACCGAGGCGATGAACAAGGAGCTCAACGGCGACGGGATCAAGTCGGTCGCGCTCGCCCCCGGGTTCGTCGACACGCCGATGGCCGACTTCGTCAAGGAGTCGATCCCGGCCGAGCAGATGATCCGCACGAGCGACATCGCCGAAGCCGTCCGCTTCCTCCTGCACCTCTCCCCGAACTGCGTCGTCCCGGAGATCGTGTTCCAACGCCCGGGCGAGGCGCTCTGAATCGCAGCAAGATCGGGCCTTCGCGTCCGTTTGAGCCTCAGTAGGCTAATCCGCGCGTTGGAAGGCCCCGATGGTGACGAATTGAGCGCCGTTAACGAGGACACTGTCCCGACCCTGCGTGCACGCCTGCGCCAGACCGAGCAGGAGGCCGCCTCGCGCCAGCGCCAGCTCGAGCGCTACGCCGCCGATCTGCGCGAGGTGTTCAAGCAGGAACGCTCGCGCGCCCAGGAGCTGCGCCGCTCCTATCGCGCCACGGTCCGCGCGCTGTCGAATGCCGTCGAGGCCCGCGATGCGTACACCGGCAAGCACGCCGAGCGCGTCACCGCCTACGGGATGGAGCTGGCCCGCGCCGTGGGACTCTCGATCGAGGAGTCGCCGCAGATCGAGTTCGGCTTCCTGCTACATGACATCGGGAAGGTCGCGGTGCCCGACGCGATCCTGTTCAAGACGAGCAAGCTGACCGAGAAGGAGTACGCGCTGATCGCCCAGCACCCCGTTGTCGGCGCCGAGATCCTGCGCGATGTCGACTTCATCGGTGAGGGCAAGCTCGTCGTGCGCCACCACCACGAGCGCTGGGACGGCAAGGGCTATCCGGACGGCCTCTCGGGCGAGGAGATCCCGCTCGCGGCGCGCGTCTTCGCGGTCGCCGACACGCTCGACGCGCTCACGACGGACCGCCCGTACCGCCCGGCGTCGGACTGGAAGCAGGCACGCGCGGAGATCCGGCGCTTCGCGGGCACGCAGTTCGACCCCACCGTGATCGCCGCGTACGAGGCGATCCCGGACGAGGTCTTCGCAGGCCTCAGGGGCGCGCTGTGACCCGCACGATCCTGATCGTCGACGACGATCCGATGATCCGCAAGCTGATCGCGACGACGCTGGAGGACATCTCGGGCTACCGGCTGCAGGAGGCCGGCGACGGGCTCGAAGCCGTCGAGCGCGCGGTCACGGCGCGTCCCGAGATCGTCTTCCTCGACATCGACATGCCGCGATTGAACGGCATCGAGACCTGCCGCCGTCTGAGGTCTGACCCCGCGACCGCCGAAGCGACGATCGTGATGCTGACCGGGGACTCCGGCGACATCGCCGAGCGCGGGGCGCAGGACGCGGGCGCGGATCTGTTCCTCACCAAGCCCTTCTCGCCGCTGCATCTGCTGCGGCTCGTGGACCGGATCGGCGCCACGCGTTGAAGCTCGGGCTCCACGTCGGCTACTGGGGCCTGGGACTGAGCGCGCAGCAGCAACTCGAGCTCGTGCTCGAGGCCGAGCGGCTCGGCTACGACTCGGTCTGGACCGCCGAGGCCTACGGCTCCGACGCGGCGACGATCCTCGCCTGGCTCGCGCAGGCGACCTCGACGATCAAGCTCGGCTCGGCGATCTTCCAGATGCCCGCGCGCTCGCCGGCGATGACCGCGATGACGGCCGCGACGATCGACCAGCTGTCCGGCGGCCGCATGCTCCTAGGCATCGGCACCTCCGGCCCGCAGGTGGCCGAGGGCTGGCACGGCCAACGCTTCGGGCGCCAGCTGCAGCGCACGCGCGAGTACGTCGAGGTCGTGCGCATGGCGCTGCGGCGCGAGCGCGTCGAGTTCCACGGCGAGACGCTCGACCTCCCGCTCCCGGACGGCCCGGGCAAGGCGCTGAAGCTGACGATCGCGCCGGTGCAGGAGCGGATGCCGATCTACATCGCCGCGATCGGGCCGAAGAACACCGAGCTGACGGCGGAGATCGCCGACGGCTGGATCCCGACGCTGTTCTCCCCCGAGCACGTCGGCGAGTTCCGGCCGCTGCTGGAGGCGGGCTTTGCGCGCGGCGGCGGCGCCTTCGAGCGCTTCGACATCGTCCCGACCGTCAACGTGATGGTCAGCGACGACCTGGAGAGCGCGCGCGACGCGATGCGCCACTACATCGCGCTCTACGTCGGCGGGATGGGCTCGCGCAAGCAGAACTTCTACAACGCGCTCGTGCAGCGCTACGGGTTCGAGGAGGCCGCGGCCGAGGTGCAATCGCTGTACCTCGAAGGCCGCAAGGACGAGGCGGCCGCGGCGCTGCCGGGCGAGCTGATCGACACGCTGACGCTCGTGGGCCCCGCTGAGCGCGTGCGCGAGCGGCTGGGGATCTACCGGGACGCCGGCGTCGGGACGCTGATGGTCGCGCCGATGGCGTGGACGTTCGAGGAGCGGCTCGAGCAGCTGCGCCTCGTGGCCGAGCTCGCCGGGTGATCGAGCGGCCGTTCCGGCCGGACGACGCGGAACCGCTCGCCGCACTCGTGCGCGCGTGCGACGAGACCTACAATGACTGGCTCCCGCCGGGCTGGACGCCGCCGGAGGTGGGCGCCGACTGGTCCGCGCGGTTCGGCGAGCCTGAGCGCTGGTCGGTCGTGGTCGAGGACGCCGGCGAGCTCGTCGGCTTCGCCTCGTTCCGGCCCGCATTCGAGGAGACGGCGCCGGGGCAGTTCGGCGCGCCGCTGCCGGGCGTCGCGCACGTCGGCGCGGTGTTCGTCGCCCCGACGCGCTGGAGGCGCGGGATCGCGGCGCGGATGCTGGCGTCGGCGGACGCCGAGATGCGCTCGCGCGGCTACTCGCGCGCCGTGCTGTGGACGCCCGAGGGCGCTCCCGCCGAGCGGCTGTACGTGGCGCTGGGCTGGGAGCGCGACGGGCGCCGGGCGTGGCACGACTGGGTCGGCGTGGTCGTGGTCGGATACGCCAAGCGGCTATGAGGGTCCTGCTGGGGGCGTTCGGGGACCCCGGCCACGCGTTCCCGATCCTCGCGCTGGGCGAGGCGCTGGTCGCGGCCGGGCATGCGGTCGGGGTCCAGACGTGGCGGCGCTGGGAGGACGCCGCGGTGGCGGCGGGGATGACGTTCTCCGCCGCGCCCGAGTACCAGGTGTTCCCGACCCGCGAGCAGCCGCTGAAGCCGTACGCGGCGGCGGTCAGGGCAGCGCGCGAGACGCTGCCGTTCGTGGAGTCGTTCGCGCCCGATGTGGCGGTATCGGACATCCTCACGGCGGCGCCGGCGCTGGCGGCGGAGCTGCGCGGCGTGCCCGTGGCCACGCTGGTGCCGCACCTGCACCCGATGCTGCCGTCCGGGTTCCCGCCGTTCTCGATCGGGGCGCGGCTGCCGCGCACGCGCGTGGGCGCGCGGCTGTGGTCGCTGACGGACCGGCTCGTGGCGACCGGGCTCGAGCAGGGACGGCGCGAGTACAACGAGGCGCGGGCGCGGCTCGGGCTCGGGCCGCTGCCGTACGTGCACACCGGGCTCTCGCGCGGGTTGACGCTGGTGGCGACGTTCCCGCAGCTCGAGTACCCGCGTGCGTGGGAGCCGTGGCTGCGCGTGGTCGGGCCGCTGATGTGGGAGCCGCCGGGGGAGCTCGTGTCGCCGCCGGCGGGCGACGGCCCGGTCGTGCTGATCGCTCCGTCGACGGCGCAGGATCGCTCGGGCCGGCTCGTACGCGCGGCGCTCGACGGGCTGGCGGGCGAGCCCGTGCGGATGATCGCCGTGTCCTCCGAGCCGCTCGAGGCGCCCGCCAACGCCGTCGTCGTGCCGTGGGCGTCGTACGCGCAGACGATGCCGCTGTGCGACCTCGTCGTCTGCCACGGCGGCAACGGGACGCTGGTGCGCGCGCTGGCGTCCGGCTGCCCCGTGGTGATCTGCCCGGCGGGCGGCGACATGGCCGAGAACGCCGCGCGCGTGGACTGGGCCGGCGTCGGTGTGCGGCTGCCGCTGCGCTTCTGCACGCCCTGGGGCATGCGGCTGGCGGTCCGGCGGGCGCTGTCGTCGGACGGGCTGCGCCCGCGGGCCCGGGAGCTCGCCGCGTGGGCGGCGGACAACCCGGGACCCGCGCGGGCGGTGGCCGAGATCGAGGCCTGGGCTAGCCGGCTCGCTTGAGCTTCCCGTGGCGCTTGGCGTAGCGCTCGCCCGCGCGGAAGACCGCGAGGCCGAGCGGGATCGAGATCGCGCCCATGGCGAGCAGCGGGACCATGTCGCCCGCCTGCACCGGCCGGCCGTCGAGCACCGCGCCGCGGATGCCCTCGAGCGCGTACGTCGCGGGGCTGATCGTCGCGAGCCACTGCATCCACTGCGGCATCACCTCGACCGGGTAGTAGACGCCGGAGACGACGAGCAGCATGCCCTGCGCGACGAAGCCCAGCTGCGCGCCCTTCTCGGGTGAGATCAGCGGCAGCACCGCCGTCATCATCCCGATGCCGACGAAGCTCGCCGACGCCGCCGCGAGCAGCAGCAGCGCCGCCGTCCAGTTCGCGTGCGGGAACGCCAGGCCGAAGAACAGCGCCACGACGGCGAACACGAGCGCGGTGCGCAGCACGCCGTACAGCACGGCGAACGCGCCCATGCCGAGCAGGTGCACGGCGCGGCTGAGCGGCGCCATGAACGTGTACTCGATCGTGCCCTCCCAGCGCTCCCAGGCGACCGTCTCCGTGAGGATCTCGAACACGATCCCGAGGTAGGACCAGATCACCGCGCCGATCAGCAGGATGGTGGTCTGGCGCTCGACGTCGAGCTGGCCGCCGCCCGCCTCGACGCCGTCGGCGATGAACACGACCGTCAGGGTGTTCGCGATCGTCCAGACGAAGAACGCGAGCTCCCACCAGCCGTAGCGCTTGACGAGGTACGTGTTGCGCTCGACGACGCCGAGCAGCGCGATCGCCTGCAATCGGATCATGCCGCCACCTCCTCGAGCGGCTTGCCGGTGGCGTTCAGGAACGCGTCCTCGAGCGTGCTCGCGCCGTAGCGGCCGAGCAGCGCCTCAGGCGTGTCGAGCGCCAGCAGGCGGCCGTGGTCGATGATGCCGACGCGGTCGGCGAGCGCCTCCGCCTCGGCCATGTCGTGCGTGCACAGCAGCGTCGTCGTGTCGTGCGTGGCGCGCATGCCGCGGATGAACTCGCGCACCTCGAGCTTCGAGCGCGGGTCGAGCCCGGTCGTCGGCTCGTCGAGCAGCAGCAGCGCGGGAGCGGTCAGCAGCGCGCGGGCGAGCGCGACCTTCTGCTGCATGCCGCGCGAGAGGTCCTCCATCGGCTCGCGCGAGCGCTTGGCCGGGAACCCCACCGCGTCCAGGATCTCGGGCACCTTCGTGCGCGTGTAGGACGGCGTCAGCCCGTAGAAGCGCGCGGCGTAGGAGAGGTTCTCGGTCGCCGACATGCGCTTGAAGAACGACGCCTCGACGGAGACGCGGTTCACGAGTCGCCGGACGCTCTTCTCCTCGCGCGCGACGTCATGGCCGAACACCCGCGCCTCCCCGCTCTCGTGCAGCAGCAGCGTGGCGAGCACGCGCACGAGCGTGGACTTGCCCGAGCCGTTCTGGCCCAGAACCGCCACCGTCTCCCCACGGGCGACGGTCAGCGAGACGCGGTCCAGCGCAGGCGCGCGGGCGCGCTTGAACGACTTGACGAGATCGACGACTTCTACTGCGAACACGGGGACGCTCCTCGAGGACAGAAAGGCGGGCAGGGGCGGACGATCCGGGGCGGTGCCCGGCCATGTCCTGCGGGGACCTAGCTGTAGAGGCGCATCGAGACCGAAGGTAGCACCGGTTCTCGGTCATCGCGAGCGCTTCGAGGGTTCGAATCCGTTGCCGGGAGACGAAAAGGGCCCCGTTCCCGGGGCCCTCTTTACTCGGGGGGTGGGACTCGAACCCACAACCCTTCGGTTAACAGCCGAATGCTCTGCCGATTGAGCTACCCCCGACCGACGTCACCGGCGGCGACGCGCTCATAGTAGTAGGGACGGCGGGAGTTCGAGGTCGCCGGCCTCGACCTCCGCATGGCAGTTCGAGCACAGCAGCACGCACTTGCGCGCTTCCGCCCGGGCCGACTCCAGCGATCGCGTCACGCCCTGGCGCGAGAGCGCGAAGCCCTTCTCGGCCCGATCGCGGTGATGGAAGTGCAGGCCGCCGACGGTCCTGTCGTATCCGCACAACACGCACGCGCTCCGGCCTCGGCCACGAGGATCCGCTTGATCTCGCGCCGCCGGCGCTGGACCGCGGCGCTGCGGCATAGACGGCAGCGGAAGCCGTCGCTCCCGCGGCGGATGAACGTCGTCACGCCGTGCGCCGGGCATTCGGCCTCGGTGACCTCTTCGCCGGCGGCCCGGGCGGGCGCGGTCTCGGCGAGCCGGCGCGCCCGCGGCGTGGAAAGCTCGTGGCGCGCCAGCCAGTGCCGCACCGTGGTGTACGACACGCCAAGCTCGGCCGCGATCGCGCGGATCGACAGGCCCTCCTCGACAAGCGTGCGCAGCCGCTCGCGCTCGATCCCGCCGCGGGCGGCGTGGCGGGGTGCGTGGGACGAGGTCAGGCCGTGCTTGTTGACCCAGTACGCGACCGTCGACGCGGCGCAGCCCGTCTCGCGCGCGATCGACTCGATCGAGCGGCCTTCGGCGAGCTGCGCGGCGAGGGTCGTGGAGTCCAGCACGACACGAACACTAGTTCGTGTGTCGGACGGAAAAGGCCTGCTTAAGTGAGCTTATGACGGATCTCGTCGAGCACGCGCTGGCGCTCGACCGCGAGCGCTTGGACGCCCGTCCCGCCGGACAGCCGCGCGCTCGACATCTCACGCTCGAGCCGGTGGAGATCCAGCTGCAGCGCCTCGAGCTCCAGCTTCGCCGGCGTCGCCTCCATGTCGCTGGAGCGGATCACGAGCTCGGCCACGAGCCGCGCGAGCTGCTCGTTGCCCGACGGGAGCGCGGACGACGGCGCGCGCAGGCGCCCGCGCAGGTACTGGGCCGCTTCGCGCGTCGCCGGCGTGGAGAAGTAGTCCTCGACGTCGGTGTCCGCGAGCCGCTGCTCGCCGTCGTCGGGCAGCGCCAGGCAGAGCGCGAGGAACGCGCGCTCGCTGCGCTCCTGCCGCGCGAGCGCGGCGTGGGGATCGACGGGCTCGGGCGGCGGCGCGAAGTCGCGCGGGCGCCGGGTGTCCCACCTGCCGCCGCGGCGCGAGCCGCCCGGGCGGAAGCGGTCGCCTCGCGGCGGCCACCCGCCGTCGTCGCGCGAGTGCCGGCCGGCGGCGTACGCCGCCGCGGCATCCCCGCCGCCGGTCGCGACCGGCGAAGCGAGCACCTCGTTGACGAGGTTCTCCCCCAGGCCGAGCCGGCTGGACACGAGCTGGATCAGGTCCGCGCGCAGCACGCTGGCCGGCAGCGGCGCGATGATGCCCGCCACCTGGCGCAGGACCGCGTCGCGCCCGTCGGAGCTCGCCGTGTCGCCCAGCTCGAGCGCGCGCTCGACCTGGAAGCGCTCGATCGGCACGGCCGCTTCGAGCAGCTCACGCATGCCGTCTCCGCCTGCCCGCTGCACGACATCCGCGGGATCCTGGCCGGCAGGCAGCCGCACGATCCGGTTCTCGACCTTCGTGCCCTCGCGGGCGTTCGCCGCCGCGAGCGCCGCGAGACCCTTCTCCACCGAGCTCTGCCCCGCCGCATCCGGGTCCTGGCAGAACAGCGCCCGCGGCGCCAGCCGTGCGATCGCGTTCATCTGCTGGTCCGTCACGGCCGTGCCCATCGTCGCCACGGTCTCCGGCACGCCGGCCTGATGCAGCGCGATCACGTCCGTGTACCCCTCGACGATCACGACGCGCCCGGCCTTGGCCGCCGCCGCGCGCGCGAGGTCCGCGCCGTAGACGATCCGGCTCTTATGGAACACGTCACTCTCCGACGTGTTCAGGTACTTCGGCTGGTCGCCGGGCTTCATCGCCCGCGCGCCGAAGCCGAGCACGTGGCCGCGCTGGTCGGCGAGCGGGAACGTGATCCGCCCGCGGAAGCGGTCGAGCAGCCCGGGCCCCTCGCGGCGGCGCGAGGCGAGCCCGGCGGCGAGCAGCTCCTGGGCCGAGTAGCCCGCGCGCGCGGACGCGCTGACGACGCGGTCCCAGGAGTCCGGCGCCCAGCCCACGCGGAACTCGCGCAGGGCGCCCTCCTGCAGCCCCCGGCCGAGCAGGTACTCGCGCGCGAACGCGGCCTCCTCGCTCTCCCACAGCATGCGCACGTACCACGCCGCGGTCCGCTCCAGCAGCGCCAGCAGCCGCTCGTTCGCCTGCCGCTTGGCCGCCTCCTGCGGGTCCTCGGCCTCACGCTCCAGCGGCACGCGATAGCGCTCGGCGAGCCACTCCAGCGCGCTCGCGAAGTCCAGGCTCTCGGTCTCCATCACGAAGTTGAAGACGTCGCCGCCGGCCGAGCAGCCGAAGCAGTAGTAGAGCTTCTCCGTCGGGTCGATCCCGAACGACGGCGTCCGCTCCTCGTGGAACGGGCACAGACCCTGGAGGCGGTTGATCCCGGAGCGCTTGAGCTCGGTGCGCGCGCCGACGATCTCCGCGAAGTCCACGGCATCGCGGACCCGCTCGCGCGACTCTCGCGTGTAGCGCGCCATCAGAGCGCGAGGCCCTGCGGGACGAAGCGGTCCGTCCAGGCGCGGATGGCGAAGCGATCGGTCATTCCAGCCAGGTAGTCGATCACGCGGTCGGCATCTGACACGCCGGCAGGCAGCTCGTCCAGGTGCGCGCAGTAGTAGTCGAACAGCCCCTGCAGCACGCGCTCGATCTTGGCGTGCTCCTGGCGCGCGCGCGGGCCGAGGTAGACGCGCTCGAACATGAACGAGCGCAGCGAGAGCATCGCGCGCCCGACCTCGGTGCCCTGCACGATGTCCCCCGCCCGCTCGGAGTGCTCCACGAGGTCGTGCACGAGCGTGTCGATGCGCTTGGAGCCCGTCGGGCCGAGGATCGCGAGCTCGTCGACCGGCAGGTCCTCGGGCGCGAGCACGCCCGCCCGCAGCGCGTCGTCGATGTCGTGGTTGATGTACGCGATCCGGTCCACGAGCCGGACGATCTTGCCCTCGAGCGTCGCCGGCTCGCCGGCGCCGCTGGAGTGGCGCAGGATCCCGTCGCGCACCGGCGCGGTGAGGTTCAGGTCTTCGAGCACGTCGACCACGCGCAGCGAGTGCTCGTTGTGGCGGAAGCCGCGCCCGAAGCGCTCGCGCCCGCAGCGGTCGAGCACGTCCTCGCCGATGTGCCCGAACGGCGGATGCCCGACGTCGTGCCCGAGCCCGATCGCCTCCGTCAGGTCCTCGTTGAGCCGCAACGCGCGCGCGACCGTGCGCGAGATGCCCGTGACCTCGAGCGTGTGGGTCAGCCGCGTGCGGTAGTGATCGCCCTCCGGAGCGACGAAGACCTGGGTCTTGTGCTTGAGCCGGCGGAACGCCTTCGCGTGCACGATCCGGTCGCGGTCGCGCTGGAACGGCGTGCGCACGCCGCAGTCGGGCTCATCGCGCTCGCGCCGCGCGGGATACGACGGCGTCGCGAGCTCCGACAGCCACGCCGCCTCCCACGCACGCTGGCGCTCGGCGAAGTCGGAGGGGCTGACGGTGGTCACGCCATCAATTGTGACCGCCCGCGCGGAGCGCACCGGGCGCACGCCGCACTTTCGGCACGCTTACGAGTACGCCCAGTCACGATCGTTGGCATGGACGATGGCGGCCTGGGCCGCGGCGACGCGCGCGATCGGGACGCGGAAGGGCGAGCAGGACACGTAGTCCAGGCCCGCCATGTGGAAGAACTCGATCGAGTCGGGGTCGCCGCCGTGCTCGCCGCAGATGCCGAGCTTGAGGTCCGGCTTGGCCTCGCGCCCGACCCACGCGGCGAGCCGCACGAGCCAGCCGACGCCTGGCGTGTCGATCGTCTCGAACGGGCTGCGGTCGATGATCCGGCGCTCCATGTAGGTCGGGACGAACTTCGACTCGACGTCGTCGCGCGAGAACCCGAGCGCCGTCTGCGTGAGGTCATTTGTGCCGAAAGAGAAGAAATCCGCATGCTCGGCAATCCGATTCGCAACAAAACACGCGCGCGGGAGCTCGATCATGGTCCCGACGGTGTAGTCCTCCCCCTCGTGCAGCCCTTCCTCATCGCCGACCCGCACGACGAGCGCGCGCATGATCTCGATCTCCTGCTCGTAGTCGACGAGCGGGATCATGATCTCGGGGTGCGGCGGCTCGTCGACCGCCTTCGCCGCGCGCATGATCGCGTGGACCTGCATCTCGTAGATCTCTGGGTAGAGGATCCCCAGCCGGCAGCCGCGCGTGCCGAGCATCGGGTTCTCCTCGGAGATCGCCTCCGTGCGCGACAACAGCCGCTCGAGGTCCGGCAGGTCGTCCGTGCACTCGATCCGCGCGCGCTCCACCTGCGCCGACAGGTCCGACAGGTTCGGGAGGAACTCGTGCAGCGGCGGGTCGAGCAGGCGGATCGTCACCGGCAGCCCCTGCATCGCCTCGAAGATGCCCTCGAAGTCCTCCTGCTGGTACGGCAGAAGGTCCGCCAGCGCCTTGCGCCGGCCGTCCTCGTCGCCCGCCATGATCATCGCCCGCATCTTCGGCTGCCGGTCCTCGGCCATGAACATGTGCTCGGTCCGGCACAGCCCGATGCCCTCCGCCCCCAGCTCGCGCGCCCGCTTGGCGTCCTGCGGCGTGTCCGCGTTCGTGCGCACCCCCAGGCGGCGGATCTCGTCCGCCCACTCGAGCACCTGCTCGAAGTTCTCGTTGACCACCGCCTCCACGAGCGGCACGTCCTCGATCGTGACCTGGCCCGTGGTCCCGTCGATCGCGATCCGGTCGCCCTCCTTGAGCTGCGTCCCGTCGACGGAGATCGTCCGGGCCTTGAGGTCGATCGTCAGCGCGTCGGCGCCGACCACGGCCGGCCGGCCCATGCCTCGGGCGACGAGCGCGGCGTGCGAGGCCTTGCCGCCTTCGGACGTGAGGATGCCCTTGGCGGCGTGGAAGCCGGCGACGTCGTCGGCCTCGGTGAACGGGCGCACCAGGATCACGTCGCGCCCCTCGGCCGCGGCGTCGACCGCGTCCTGCGCCGTGAAGACGACCTCGCCCTTGGCGGCGCCGGGCGAGGCGCTGACGCCCTTGGCGAGCACCTCGTAGTCGGCCTTGGGGTCGAACGTCGGGTGCAGCAGCGCGTCGAGCCGGTCGGCGTCGATCGTCGCGATCGCCTCGTCCTTGGCCAGCAGCCCCTCGCCCACCGCGTCGACCGCGAAGCGCACCGCGGCCTGCGCCGGCCGCTTGGCGTTGCGCGTCTGGAGCATGTAGAGCTGCCCCTCCTCCACGGTGAACTCCGTGTCCTGCATGTCCTTGTAGTGGGCCTCCAGCGTGCGCAGGATCTCCATCAGCGTCGCGTGCGCCTCCGGCAGCCACTCCTTCATCTCGGCGATGTCGCGCGGCGTGCGCACGCCGGACACGACGTCCTCGCCCTGGGCGTTCGGGAGGAAGTCGCCGCTCGGGTCGGGCGCGCCGGTCACCTCGTCGCGGCTGAACGCGACGCCGGAGCCCGACGTGTCGCCCTTGTTGCCGAACACCATCTGCTGCACGTTGACGGCCGTGCCCCAGCTGTCCGGGATGCCGTTGATGCGGCGGTACTCGACCGCGCGCTTGCCGGTCCACGAGTCGAAGACGGCGCGGATCGAGAGCCGCAGCTGCTCCTCGGGCGCCTGCGGGAAGTCCTCGTCGGTGTGCTCGCGGTAGAGCGCCTTGAACGCCTCCGTGAGCTCCTTCAGCGCGTCGACGTCGAGCTCGGTGTCGTCGGAGACCCCGCGCGCGCTCTTGGCCTCCTTGATCGCGTCCTCGAACGCCTCGCCGGGAATCCCGCGCGAGACGTTGCCGAACATCTGCACGAAGCGGCGGTAGGAGTCCCACGCGAAGCGCTCGTTGTCCGTCGCCCGCGCGAGGCCTTCCACGGAGGTGTCGTTGAGGCCGAGGTTCAGGACGGTGTCGAGCATGCCGGGCATCGACTCGCGCGCGCCGGAGCGGACGGAGACCAGCAGCGGGTCCTCGTCGTCGCCGAGCCGCTTGCCGGCCTGCTCCTGCAGCCGCTCGAGCGCCGCCTGGACCTGCTCGTCCATCCCGTCGGGCTCCTGCTGGCCGGCCCGCATGTACGCGACGCACGCCTCGGTCGTGATCGTGAAGCCGGCCGGGACGCGGTCGGCGCCCAGCACGCGCGTCATCTCGGCCACGTTGGCGCCCTTGCCCCCGAGCAGGTCGCGCATGTCCTTCGAGCCTTCGGAGAAGTCATAGACCCACTGCTCGCCGGCCATGTCTCAGAACACCTCCTGTTTCTGGACGGACAGGCGGAAGCCGTGCCCCGAGCGCGTGCTCCGGCAGGTGATGCCGGCCGTTCGCGACGTGCAGCGCAGCTTCCGGAACGTCGTCGTCCTCCCGTACGCGAGCACCTTGGCGCCCTCGTCCATCACCGTGTCCGTCACGTGGACGTGCCTGGCCGCCCCGGTCTCGCCGAGTGTGATCGCGTGGTCGCCGCCGTGGCTCCACTCGCAGCGGACCATCGGCGGGTCCTCCGTGTCGGAGTAGTACGCGCATCCGAGCTTGCCGGTCGGCGAGCGGAACGTCCGGTAGGCGGCCGAGGCGGCGGCCGGCATCGCCGCGGAGCACACTGCGACGGCGAGCACGACGGCTGACGGGCGGATCATGTGGGCCGGAGCCTACCTCGCGCCGACGGGTCGCAAGCGCAGGTGGGCGTGGTGCTCCAGCGTGTCGAGAATCGCGCGCTCCGCCTGCGCCAGCGCGCGCGGCGGCGCGTCAGGCGCCTCGGCCAGCGGGCGCCCGAGCGCGGCGACCATGAACGCGTGCGCGTCCTCGTCGAGCGTGAACGCGCTCGCCTCGCAGGCGCCGCACACGACGCCGCCGGCGGCGCCGGAGAAGCCGACGATGTGCTCGCGCTCGCCGCAGGACGCGCACCCGGCGAGCTGCGGCGCGAACCCGGCCGCGAGCAGCAGCTTCAGGCGGAACGCGAGCGCGTTGGCCCGGCCCGCCCGCTCGGGGGCCTGGTCGAGCAGCGCGAGCTCGTTGGCGAGAAGGTGGTAGACGCCCGTGTGGGGGTCGCCGTCGTCGAAGATCCGCGACACCGCCTCGCAGGCGCGCGCGGCGCCGTCGAGCGCCCCGCCGTGCTCGCGCAGCCGCGCGTGGGCGGCGAGCGTCTCGACCGAGGTGACGGTCAGGAGGTCGCTGCGGCCCTCGTAGAGCACGAGGTCCAGGCGGAAGTACGGCTCCAGCCGGCCGCCGAAGCGCGAGCGCGCCTTGCGGACCCCTTTCGCGATCGCGCTCACTCGGCCGCGATGCGGGGTATACAGGTGGAGGATGCGGTCCGCTTCGCCGTAGCGCATCGAGCGGATCACGATCCCCTCGGTCTTCAGCGAGCCGGACACCGCACTATACTTTCTGAAGTCATGAGCCAAGTCACCGTCTACACGACCGAGCCCTGCGGCTACTGCCGCGTCGCCAAGGCCCTCCTGAACAAGCGGGGAGTCGAGTTCGAGGAGATCAACCTCGCCAAGGACCCCGAGGGCCGCGCGGAGCTCGTGCGTATGACCGGGATGATGACGTTCCCCCAGGTCGTCATCGACGGCACGTCGATCGGCGGCTACCAGGAGCTGGTGGCGCTGGATCGCAACGGCGGCCTCGCCGGGCTCGCCGCCGCCGCGTAGATCAGGCCGCCGCCGCGCGGGCGGCGCGCGCCGCCCGCGGGCGCGGCTGGCACGCCTCGCACACGTACGTCCCGCGCCCGGCGACGCGGATCTTGCGCACGACGCCGCCGCAGTTCGGGCATGGCTCGCCCTCGCGCAGGTGCACGAGGAACTGGTCCTGGAAGCTGCCGCTGACGCCATACGGGTCGCGGAAGTCGTCGATCGTGGCGCCCTTGGCCTCCAGGCCGGCCATCAGCGACGCCACGACGGCGTCGCGCAGCGCCTCGGCCTGCGCGCGCGTGATCCGGTTCGCCGGCCGCAGCGGGTGGATGCGCGCGCGGAAGAGCGCCTCGTCGGCGTAGATGTTCCCCACGCCGGCGATCTTCTTCTGGTCGAGCAGGAACGCCTTGATCGGCGCGCGCGAGGCGCGCGCCAGCGCGTACAGGTGCTCGCCGGTGAACTCGCGCGCGAGCGGCTCGACGCCGAGCCGCGCGTCGAAGAATGCCTCCAGGGCCTCCGGGCCGAGCGCGAGTTCGCCGGTGCCGAAGCGGCGCGGGTCGTCGAACACGAGCCGGTGCTCGCCGAGCGTGATCAGCACGCGCGCGTGCTTGGACAGCTCGGCCGGGTCGAGCAGTAGCGTCCCGGTCATGCGCAGGTGCATGAGCAGGTAGACGTCGTCGGACAGCTCCCAGATCAGGTACTTGCCGCGCCGCGACAGGCGCTCGACGACGCGGCCCTGCAGCGCCGCCTCGAGCTCGGCGGGCGCCAGCGGGCGGCTCCAGCGCGGGTCGCGGATCTCGACGGCGTCCAGCCGGCGCCCCTCGACGTGGGGCGCCAGATGCCGGCGGATGGTCTCGACCTCGGGCAGCTCGGGCATCGCCCGACGAGGCTAGCGGTCAGATCGACG
Source organism: uncultured Solirubrobacteraceae bacterium (assembly GCA_963736505.1). GTDB lineage: Bacteria > Actinomycetota > Thermoleophilia > Solirubrobacterales > Solirubrobacteraceae > Solirubrobacter. The sequence goes on along the minus strand of CAVTOZ010000003.1, from coordinate 1,518,977 downwards.
GGTGAGCGCGCGCGAACGCGTCGACGTCGCTCTGCACCTGGCTGAACGACTCGTGCAGCGTCTTGCGCATCACGCGGTCCATCAGCCTGCGCCCGGCGCGCCCCTTGATCTTGGTGTCGTCGAAGCCCTGGTAGAGCCGCAGCAGGCCCTTGCGGCCGTGCTTGGCCGCGATCGCGTACGCCGCGGCGGCCGAGTAGGAGTAGGCGAACGCGAGCGGCGTCGCCGACAGCCTCTGCATCGAGCCGGGCTTACCCAGCGCCGTCAGCGACAGCACCGCCTTCGCCTTCGCCTGCTGCGTGCGGTCGCGCAGGAACGCGCCGGTGAGCAGCGCGCCGGCGTCGCCGTAGCGGTCGTCGCCGGACACGTACATCGCCGTGCCCTCGACCAGCCACACCGGCATCCGGCCTGACGTCTTGCGCAGCAGCGAGGCGTGCGTCATCTCGTGAGCGACCGTCTGGCGCCGGCCGGCGTGCGTCTGGCGGCCGAACGAGCGCCACGCGACGAGCATGCGCTGGCCGCCGATCGTCGTCACGCGCTTGGCGGGCCCGGTCTGATTGATCGACGCCTCGGCGATCGCCGTCAGCGTCCCGAGCGCGCGCACGTCGCGCGTCAGCGCCCGCGTGTCGGCGTTGCCGCGCGTGACCACGACCAGCAGCCGCCCCGGCGCCTTCACGCCCGGCAGCCCCTTCTTCATCTTGGCCCGGCCGGCCTCGAGGTCCTGCATGAAGCCCGGCGTCTTCAGGCCCTTCGGCGCGAGCGCGAGGAAGTGCTCGCTGCGGTGCGCGACGTACGCGCCGCGCTGCCACGGCGCCTCGATGCCCGCCGGCCGGTCATTTGACACGCGCCAGCCCTTGGGCGTCCTGGCCAGGCGCATCGACGACCGCACGGCGAACCGGCTGTCGACGTCGTCGAAGTCGTACGTCGTCAGCACGTGCATCGTCGCCGTCTTGTCCTGGATGTTCGTCGAGCTGGCCCGGAGCTCGACCGTGTCCAGCGGCAGCGCGCCGGCGGCCTTGGCCTGCCGGCGGTCGACGGCCTGCTGCGCGCCCGTGCTCGTTGCGGCCAGCCGCTCGACGTCGCCGTTCTGGATCGCGCGGGAGCGCTCGACCAGCAGGTTCTGCAACAACTCGGAATCCGACGGCGGCTTCGCCTTCTCCGCCTTCTTCGGCGCCGTCGTCGCCCTCGCCTTGGGAGCGGCGGGCTTGGCGCCGCCGCCACAGCCGGCGGCGAGCAGAGCGGCGCCGGCCAGCACCGCCACACCAGATAGTCGCGTCACGTGACTAGTGATTCCCGTCCGGCTCGCAATCAGTCCTCACCACATGACCGGTGAGCGAAGCCTGCTCAGCCGAGGAACGAGGTGCCGGGCAGCGCGGCGGCGTCGCGGCCGCTGAGCCAGCGCAGGACGGACGCGCCGACGTCCGCGAACGGGCCGTCGTGGCGGCGGTGGTCGTCGCCGTCGAAGCGCGCCAGCAGCGGCACGTACTCACGCGAGTGGTCGGTTCCGGGCGTCGTCGGGTCGCAGCCGTGGTCGGCGGTGATCACGAGCAGATCGCGCGCCGGATCCAGGCGCTCCAGCCAGCGACCGACCTCGGCGTCGATCTCGCGCAGCGCGGCGTGGAAGCCCGGGACGTCGCCGCGGTGGCCGTAGACCTGGTCGGTCTCGACGAGGTTCGTGAAGACGAAGCCCTCGTCGAGCTCGTCGATCAACGCGGCCGTCGCGTCCATCGCGGCGCGGTTGGTCGCGCCCTTGTGCTGGTGGTCCACGCCGACGCCGGCGAACACCTGCCCGATCTTGCCGACCGTGTGGACCGGCTTGCCGTCCGCCTGCAGCTCGTCCATGTAGGAGCGCGACGGCGGCACGATCGCGACGTCACGGCGGCCCTGGGTGCGCTCGAACGCGCCGGGCTCGCCCCGGAACGGGCGCGCGATCACGCGGCCGACGGCGTGCTCGCCCGACATGATCTCGCGCGCGATGTCGCAGATCGCGTACAGCTCCTCGGTCGGCACCTGGTCGACGTGGGCGGCGATCTGCAGCACCGAGTCGGCCGACGTGTAGACGATCAGGTCGCCGGTCGCGAGGTGCCGCGCGCCGAAGTCGTCGATCACGGCGGTGCCGCTGTAGGGCTTGTTGCACAGCACGCCGCGGCCGGTGCCGTCGATCAGGGCCTCGATCACCTCGGGCGGGAACCCGTCCGGGTACGTGCGCAGCGCGACCGGCGTGACGACGCCCATCAGCTCCCAGTGACCCGTGATCGTGTCCTTGCCCGGGCCGAGCGGGTGCAGCCGCCCGTGGAGCACGCGCTCCGGCGAGGACGGCACGCCTTCCACCGGGATGACGTCGCCGAGCCCGAGGCGGCCGAGCACCGGCAGGTCGAGCCCACCGGCCGCCTCGGCGACGTGACCGAGCGTGTTGGACCCCGCGTCGCCGTAGTCGGCGGCGTCAGGAAGCGCGCCCGCACCGCAGGCGTCGATCACGATCACGAAGGCCCGCTTGCTCACGCGGGGGATTCTCGCAGCGCTACGCCGATTTGGCGCGCGGGTGCGCGTCGAAGTAGACGTCCTTGAGGCGCTCGGCCGAGAGGTGGGTGTAGAGCTGGGTCGTGGCGATGTCGGCGTGGCCGAGCATCTCCTGCAGCGAGCGCAGGTCGCAGCCGCCGGCGAGCAGGTGCGTCGCGAACGTGTGGCGCAGCGTGTGCGGGCTCATCGCGTCCGCCAGCCCGGCGCTGGCGGCGTGGCGCTGGACGATCTTGTACAGGCCCTGGCGCGTCAGCCCGGAGCCGCGGTGGTTGACGAACAGGCGCGACTCGAGCCGGTCGCCGACGAGCTTCGGCCGCCCGCGGGCGAGGTAGATCGTGATCGCGCGGGCCGCGGCCGAGCCGACGGGCACCAGCCGCTCCTTGGAGCCCTTGCCGCGGGCGCGCAGGACGCCGGCGTCGACGTCGACGTCGTTGGTCTCGAGGTCGATCGCCTCCGAGGCGCGCAGCCCGCAGGCGTACATCACCTCGAGCAGGGCGCGGTCGCGCAGCGCGGCGGGCTCGGTGCCCGTGGGCTGCTCGAGCAGCTTCGTGACCTGGTCGCGCGAGAGCACGTGCGGCAGCCGGCGGGTCTGGCGCGGGGCGCGCAGGTTCGCGGTCGGGTCGGCCTCGAGGATGCCCTGGCGGCGCAGGTGGCGGTGGAACGAGCGCAGGCAGGCGACCTTGCGCTGCAGCGTCGCGGGCGCGACCGGCGGGCGGTCGCCGTCTCCGGTCGCCAAGGAGGCGACGAACGCCGCGAGGTCGGAGTGCGTCACCGCGAGCGCGTCGCGGCCGGCCAGGTGCGCTCCGTACTGCAGCAGGTCGGAGCGGTAGGCCTCGAGCGTGTTGCGCGAGAGTCCCCGCTCGAACTCGAGGTACGCGAGGAAGTCGAGCACGAGATGCTCGAACGGCTGGGTTGCGGCAGCTCCGGCGACGGCCATCGCCCCCACCGTTCGCCGGGGCCGGGACGACCCCTGCGCGTGCAACGCACCGCCCGCGGCGTCAGCAGAGGCGGGCCTTGAGCTTCAGCAGCGCGATGAGGGTCTTGGAGTCCTTCGTCTCGCCGAGGATCGCGTCGAGGTCCGACAGCGGGCGCAGCTCGATGTCGATGCGCTCGTTCTCGTCCACCTCGGGGCGCTCGTCGACGTCGGCGATGCCGGTCGCCAGGAACAGGTGGACCTCCTCGTCGCTGAAGCCGGGCGAGGTGTAGAAGGAGCCCAGCGACTCCCAGTGCTCGGCGCGCTTGCCGATCTCCTCGGCGAGCTCGCGGCGCCCCGCCTCGAGCGGGCTCTCGCCCTCCTCGTCGAGCTTGCCGGCCGGGATCTCCAGCAGGTCCGGTACTCCGAGCGCCTCGCGCGGCTGGCGCACGAACCACAGGTTGTCGTCGCCGTCGAGCACGACCACGCCGACCGCGCCCGGATGGGTGACGACGTCGCGGACGACCTCCTCGCCATCCTCGTGGCGGAACGTCTCGCGCCGCACGCTGATGAAGCCGCCCTCGTAGACGCTCTCGGAGCCGGTGCGCTCGAACCGGGAGCTCATGCCGCCGCCGCCTCGTCGAGCAGCGCGAACGTGACGTCGAGCATGCCCTCGAGCGCGCTGACCGATACGCGCTCGGTCGGCTCGTGGTTGTGCTCGGTGCCGTTGGCGACGTTCACGCACGGCAGGCCCGCGGCTTCGAAGACGTTCGCGTCGGAGGCGCCGCCGGTGGTGATCCGGCGCGGCTCGTAGCCGCACGCGCGCAGCGCGGCCTCGGCCGCGGCGACGGCGGGCGAGGACGGCTTCTGGCGGTAGCCGACGACCTGCTTCTCGGTGATCACGTCGACGTCGCACTCGCCGTGCGAGGCGCCGTCGTGCACCGCGTCGATCACCGCCGCCAGCACCTCCTCGGCGCGGTCGGCGTCGACCGAGCGGACCTCCGCGAGCACCCGCGCGCGCTCCGCCACGACGTTGGTGGACTCGACGCCGCCGTGGAAGTAGCCGATGTTGGCCGTCGTCTGCTCGTCGAGCCGTCCGTGCGGCATATGCGTCGCAGCGTATGCGGCCGCGAGGATCGCGGAGCGGCCGTCCTCGGGGCGCAGGCCGGCGTGGGCCGCCTTGCCGTGGAACTCGGCCTCGATCCGGTAGAGCGTCGGCGAGGCGACGACGACCTCGCCGATCGGCGTCGCGTGGTCGAACACGTAGCCGAACTCGGAGCTCAGCCGTGACGCGTCGAAGCGCTTGGCGCCCTGGAGGCCGACCTCCTCGGCGACGGTGAAGACGAGCTCGAGCCCGACGGGCGAGCCCTCGACGGCGCAGCGGCGCGCGACCGCGAGGATCGTCGCCACAGCGGCCTTGTTGTCGGCGCCGAGGATGCCGTCGTTCGCGTTCTCCCAGCCGTCCCCGACCAGCACCGGCTCGATCGCCGCGAGCGGCGGGACGGTGTCGAGATGCGCGCACAGCAGGACGGAGCGCTCGCTCCGGCCGGCGATCCGCGCGACGAGGTTGCCGGCGTCGTCGGACTCGACCGCCAGCCCCATCGCGCGCAGCTCGCGCGTGACGTGCTCGGCGCACGCCGCCTCCTCCCACGAAGGGCTGGGGATACGGCAGAGGTCCGCGAACGTGCCGCCCAGGCGGGCTTTCTCGGCCTCGCTCGCCGGCCTCACCGCGCCGCCGCGGCCTCGGCGCCGATCTCCTCGGGGCGCAGCTCGCGGGCGCGCCCGAGCGCGGCGTCCACGAAGTCGCGGAACAGCGGCGCGGGCCGCTCGGGCCGGGACTTGAACTCGGGGTGGTACTGCGACGCGACGAAGAACGGGTGGTCGGCGATCTCGATCACCTCGACCAGGCGCTCGTCGGGCGACGTGCCCGAGCAGATCAGGCCGGCCGCCTCCAGCCGCCGGCGCAGGAAGTTGTTGACCTCATAGCGGTGGCGGTGGCGCTCGTAGATCACGGCCTCGCCGTAGATCTCGCGCGCCCTGGTGCCCGGGTGCAGCTTGATCGGGTCCGCGCCGAGCCGCATGGTGCCGCCCATGTCGGCGACCTCCTTCTGCTCGGGCAGCAGGTCGATCACCGGGTACGGCGTCTCGGGGTCGAACTCGGTCGAGTTCGCGCCGTCCATCCCGACGATGTGGCGCGCGAAGTCGGCCACCGCCATCTGCATCCCGAGGCAGATGCCGAGGAACGGGATCTTCTGCTCGCGCGCGATCCGCGCCGCGGTGATCTTGCCCTCGATCCCACGCACGCCGAAGCCGCCGGGGATCAGGATGCCGTCCGCCCGGGCCAGGCGCGCGCGCACCTCGCCGTCGTCGAGCGTCTCCGAGTCGACCCAGTCGATCTCGATCCCGCAGCCGTGCATGAAGCCCGAGTGGCGCAAGGCCTCCACGACCGAGAGATAGGCGTCCTCGAGCTTGACGTACTTGCCGACGAGCGCGATCCGCACCGGCGGGCGGCTCGAGGCCTCGGTCGCCTGGCGGACGAGGTGCTCCCACTGGCCCAGATCCGGCTTGGCCGCCTCCATCCCGAAGTGCTCGAGGATGAAGTCGTCCACGCCCTCGGCGTGGTAGTAGAGCGGGATCTTGTAGATGTTGTCGACGTCGCGGCCGGAGACGATCGCGTCGACGGGCAGCGAGGCGAACAGGCCGATCTTCTTGCGCAGCTCGAGCGGCAGGCCGCCCTCGGAACGGCAGATCACCATGTCCGGCGCGATGCCGATGCGGCGCAGCTCGTTGACCGAGTGCTGCGTCGGCTTGGTCTTCAGCTCGCCCGCGTGGCCGATGTAGGGCACGAGCGTGAGGTGGATGAACATCGTGCGCCGGCGCCCGACGTCGACCGGGAACTGACGGATCGCCTCCAGGAACGGCAGCGACTCGATGTCGCCCACCGTGCCGCCGATCTCGGTGATCACGACGTCGACGTCCTGCGTCTCGCCGACCAGCCGGATCCGGTGCTTGATCTCGTCCGTGATGTGCGGGACGACCTGGACGGTGCCGCCGAGGTAGTCGCCCCGGCGCTCCTTGCGGATCACGCTGTTGTAGACGGCGCCCGCCGTGACGTTCGACGCGCGCGACGTGTTGGCGTCCGTGTAGCGCTCGTAATGCCCGAGGTCCAGGTCGGTCTCCGCGCCGTCCTCGGTCACGAACACCTCGCCGTGCTGGAACGGCGACATCGTCCCCGGATCGATGTTGATGTAGGGATCGAACTTCTGGATCGCGACCTTCAGGCCGCGGGCCACCAGCAGGCGGCCGATGGAGGCGGCGGCGATTCCCTTGCCAAGAGAAGAGACCACTCCCCCGGTGACGAAGATATATCGGGTTCGGGGCCGGGAATCGGTCATGCGTTCTCCTTGGTCTTCCTCCCAGTCTAGAGGGGGGATCGGCGGCCGTCAGGCCGCCTTCAACAGCTCCTGTGCGTGACGGCGGGCCGCCGCGTCCTCGCGGTCGGCACCCAGCATGCGGACCAGCTCTGCGACCACGTCGCCCTCGTCCAGCTGGGTGACGGTGGTGCGGGCGGTGCGGGCGGTGGTGTCCTTGACGATCGTGAAGTGGCGGTCGGCCAGGGACGCGATCTGCGGCAGGTGGGTGATGCAGATCACCTGGCGGCCCTGCGCGAGCGAGCGCAGCTGCTCGCCGACTGCGCGCGCGGTCTGACCGCCGATCCCGGCGTCGACCTCGTCGAAAACGAGCGTCGCGGGCCCGGCCTCGGCGGCGGCGCCCATCAGCGCGAGCATCACGCGCGAGAGCTCGCCGCCGGACGCGGTCTCGCGCAGCGGGCCTGCCGGGACGCCGGGGTTCGGCGCGATCAGGAACTCGACCTCGTCGCCGCCGGCGGGGCCGATGCCGTCGCGCGGCGACAGCGCCGCGGTGAACTTCCCGCCTTCCATCGCCAGCGCCGTCAGCCGCTCGCGCACCGCCTCGGCGAGCGCCTTGCCGGCGGACTGGCGCGCCTTCGTGAGCGAGCGCGCCACCTTCGCGAGCGCCGCCTGCGCGGTCTCGAGCTCGCGCCGGGTCGCCTCGATCGCCTCGTCGGCGCCGACGAGCTCGTCGCGCCGCGCGCGGCAGGACTCGCCGTACGCGAGCACCGCCTCGATCGTGCCGCCGTGCTTGCGCTTCAGCCGGTCCAGCAGCGCGAGCCGCTCCTCCACCTCGTCGAGCCGTCCGGGCGGCGCGTCGACGCCCTCGCCATAGCGGCGCAGCTCGTGCGCGAGGTCGTCGGCCTCGAGCGCCAGCGCGCGGACGCGGCCGGCCAGCCCGTCGAGCTCCGCGTCGACGCCCCCGACGGTCTCCAGTACCTGCGCGGCGGCGGCGAGCGCGAGCGCGGCGCCGCCGGCGTCCTCGTCGCCGTCCAGCGCACCGACGCCGGAGGCGACGGCGCCGCGCAGCGCCTCGACGTGACGCAGGCGCCCGCGCTCGGACTCGAGCGCGGCCTCCTCGTCCTCGGACGGCGCGGCGCGCTCGATCTCCGCGAGCTCCCACTCGAGCAGATCCAGCTCCCGGTCGCGCGCGCCGGCGCGCTCGTGCAGGACGGCCAGGCGCGTCTGCAGGTCACGCTCGCGCGCGTAGGCCTCGCGGCAGGCCTCGCGCCGCGCGGACTGCTCGGGCCCCGCGAAGCCGTCGAGGATCTCCAGCTGCGCGGAGGCCAGCATCAGCTTGCGGTGCTCGTGCTGGCCGTAGAAGGACAGCAGCGCGCTGCCGGCGTCGCGCAGATCGGCCGCCGTGGCGCTGCGGCCGCCCAGGTACGCGCGCGTACGGCCCTCCGCGCTCACGCGGCGCGCGAGCACCAGCTCGTCCGCGTCGTCGGGCAGGCGGTCGCCGAGCTCCTCACGCAGCGCCGCGGGCAGCGCGAACACGCCTTCGACGTAGGCCTCCGCCGCGCCGGGGCGCACGATGCCCGAGCGCGGCTTGCCGCCCAGCAGCAGATCGAGCGCGTGCGCGAGCACGGTCTTGCCGGCCCCGGTCTCGCCGGTGAGCACGTTCAGGCCCGCCCCAAAACGGAGCTCGGCCCGCTCGATCAGGAGGAGGTTCTCGACGCGAAGCTCGTGCAGCACCCAAGGGGGTCTACCAGCGGCACCCGACGGATCGGGGTGCGAACCCGCGTTCGTGCGTGCATAGTCGCAGTCTCGGCACACATAATTGACGATTCGCGTGTCTCACGCGCGTCTCCGACGTCGAGAATGCGCCGTGATGACGCTCCTCCAACTAGCGCGCCAGGCGGCCGAAGCGCTCGCGCAGGCGGTGGTAGAACGACGCGCCCGGAAGCTGCGCCAGCGTCGCGTGCATGCGCCCGAACTCCACGTGCACGTCCTCGCCGGGCGACAGCTCGAGCGTCGGCCGGCCGTCGACATGGATCTCGACGGGCTCCTCGCGCGAGGCGTTGTTGATCGTCAGCTCGTCGGTCGGCGCGACGACGAGCGCGCGGGCGGTCAGCGAGTGCGGCGCGATGAACGAGACGACGTAGCCCTCCACGCCCCAGGCGAGCACCGGGCCGCCGTTGGCGAGGTTGTAGCCGGTCGAGCCCTGCGGGGTGGCGACGACGAGCCCGTCGCAGCGCACGCGGCCGATCTCCTCTCCCGCCAGGGCGTACGCGAGGTCGGCGACGCGCAGCCCCGCCTTGCGGTGCACGGAGATGTCGTTCAGCGCGTTCCACATGCCTTCGGGCCGGCCGACCGAGATCGTCGGCAGCTCGATCGTGTCGAACTGGCCTTGGAACGCGCGGTCGAAGTCGTCGCTCAGGCCGTTCGGATCGACGGTCGCGAGGAAGCCGACCTCGCCGTAGTTGACGCCGAAGACCGGCACGCTCGCGCCGGCGTAGTAGCGCAGCGCGGTGAGGATCGTGCCGTCGCCGCCGAGCGCGAAGCAGAGCTGCACGTCGGTGGGCAGCTCGGCGACGATCTCGACGCCGGGGCCGAGCTCGAGCCCGTGCTTGGCGGCCTCGGCCTCCGTGAACAGCAGCGTCGCCCGCGCGCGCCGCGCCGCGTCGACGAGCTCCGCCACCGCCGTCGTCGTCTCGCTCGTGCGCCGGTGCGTGAGGACGCTCGCCCGCTTCACCATGTCTCGAGCGCCTCCGCGCCGCCCGCGCGCCCGCCTTCGGCGAGCCACAGGAACGTCTCGCGATTGCCCGACGGGCCGGCGAGCGACGAGGGTGCGGCGCCCATCACGGTCGCGCCGAGCTCGCGGGCGCAGGCGGCGACCGCCTCGACGGCCTCGCGACGGAGCTCCGGGTCGCGCACGACGCCGCCCTTGCCGATGCGGTCGCGGCCGACCTCGAACTGCGGCTTGACCATGGCCAGGCAATCGAACGCGGCATCCGTGCACGCCAGTACGGCGGGCAGGACCTTGGTCAGCGAGATGAACGAGACGTCGAGCGTGACGAGATCGGGCCGGTACGGAAGTTGATCGGATGTGAGAGAACGGGCGTTGACCCGCTCGATCACCGTCACGCGCGGGTCCTCGCGCAGCCGGTAGTCGAGCTCGCCGTAGGCGACGTCGAGCGCGACCACGTGGGCGGCGCCGGACTGCAGCATGCAGTCGGTGAAGCCGCCGGTGGACGCGCCGACATCGAGCGCGTGACGGCCCGCGACGGGCACGCTCAGGGCCTCGAGCGCGTTCGCCAGCTTGACCCCGCCGCGGCTCACGAACGGCGGCGGCGCGTCGATGTCGAGCTCGATCGCGGGGTCGACCAGCTGCCCGGGCTTCTCCGCGCGCCGCCGGCCAGGGCCGAGGTGCACGGTGCCGGCGATCACGGCCGCCGCGGCACGCGTGCGGGACTCGAACAAGCCGCGCTCCGCCAGCAGGGAGTCCAGGCGCACGCGGGGCACGGGCCAACACGGTACCGGCAGTGCGCCGCGGGCTTACGCGAGCGGGGCCGGATTCGCGGCGAGCGCGCCTCCGGCCCGCCCAGCGGCTCAAGCCCTCCGCGCGAGCCGCCGATGCGACATCGATGCGACTCGCGCCGGCACTCCTGCTCCTGACGCTCTTCGCCATGCCGGCGACCGCGGTCGCCCAGGACGGCGGCGTCGATCCCGCAGCGACCCCCGATCCCGCGGGTGCCGAGACGGTCGCTCCCGGCCTCCCCGCTCTGGACTACGCAGGGCCGTCCGCGCGCATCTCGCGCGGGGCTCCGCTGACGTTCGCGGTCCGCACCGAGGCGCCGGCGGGCAGCGTGATCGTCCGCGTGTCGAGCTCCGACGAGACCGATGCGGCGGGTCTGCTGGACGGCGATGCCGGCGCCTGGGTCGACGAGGCCGCGTCCCCGGCCGGTGCCGGCGTGCTGGCCTGGAACGCTCCCGCGTCTTCGATCCTGCGCCAGCGCCCCGGGCACTACTACTGGCAGGCCTACGTCGACGGCGAGGCGGCCGACAATGCCGAGGAGCCGGTCGGGCCGGTGCGCGAGCTGGACGTCACGCAGCCGCTCGCGTTCCGCGGGCACGGCAAGCTCTACCCGCGCTTCGGGCGCAGCGCAGGCACGAGCTTCTATCTCTCTTCGACCGGCTTCCCGGCGTCGGTCGACGGCAAGCGGTTCCAGACGCTGGCGAAGAAGGCGGCCGCGCGCTGGGGCCTGCATGCGCTGCGCTGGACGAGCGCCGCCGCGGGCAAGCGGGACGGCTTCAACGTCGCGGGCTTCTCCTCGTCGCTCCCCGACGGGGCGCTGGGGCTGGAGACCGACTACATGTCCCGCGGCCGGGTGGTCGAGCGCGATCTCGCGCTTGCGGCCGACCAGAACTGGGATGCCGGGCCGGACTACCCCGCGCTCGACCAGATCGACCTCGAGACCGTGCTGCTGCACGAGCTCGGCCATATGGCCGGAAACACGCGCCATCGCAAGCGCTGCGCCAACTCGCCCATGATCGAGGCCCTCGGCGAGGGCGAGTGGTGGCGCGGCTCGCGCGACCACTGGTACGCCGACTGCACGAGCGCCGGCGCGGCCCGCGCCTCGCGGGCGGGCGCGTTCGCGCATCGCGTCGTGCGGATCGACTAACGGGTCAGCGCCTCAGCGTCACCGTTCGCGTCGTGGTGAACGGCGCGCCAGTCGAGGCGGTGACGGTGATCTTGATCGTGATCGCCAGCTTGCCCTTGCTGCGCAGGGCCTTCTTGGCCTTGGCGTTGAGAGCGACCGAGAAGGAGTGCTTGCCTGCGGCCGCCGTCTTGACATAGCGGCCGACGCTGACCGGCTTGGACCCCTTGCCGCCGACGGCGGAGCCGGGCGCGAGGACGTCGACCTCGACCTTGGAGCCCGCGCGCGCGACGGTGACCGAGCCGCGGACGGCCGTGCCGCGCTGGCTGCGCGCGACCGCCGGGGCGGTCGCGGCGGCGCCCGCCGGCCCGAGGGCCGGTGTCGGTGCCGGGGCGGCGAACACGCCGGGCGGCGTCGTCGAAGTGCCGGAGGGCGTCGGGCTCGCGGTCGCGGTGGCCGCCGGCGTCGATGTCGCTGTCGGCGTGGCGGTCGAGGTGGCCGTGGCCGTCGACGTGGCGAACGCCGTGGAGGTGGCGACGGCGGTCGACGTGGCAGTGGCCGTCGACGTGGCGGTCGCCGTCGGTGTGGACGTCGCGGTCTCCGTCGCCGTCGCGGTGGCGGTCGCCGTCTCGGTTGCCGTCGCGGTGGCGGTCGCCGTCTCGGTTGCCGTCGCGGTGGCGGTCGCCGTCGCGGTCGCCGTCGCCGTCTCGGTGGCGGTCGCCGTCTCAGTTGCCGTCGCGGTGGCCGTCGCGGTCGCGGTGGCCGTGGCGGTCGCCGTCGCCGTGGAGGTCGGTGTGGGCGTCGCCGTCGCGGCCTCGACGACGACCGACCCGGTCATGTACGAATGCGCGGCGCAGTGGAACGTGTACGTCCCGGGCGTGTTGAACCGGCAGTTCCCGACCCACCCCGGGTTCAGCGGGATCGCCGGGAGCGGCGGCACGGCGCCGATGACCGGACCGGCCGTCTGCGTGCACGACGTCGGCAACGGCGAATCCGTGTCGAACGCGACGTTGTGGAAGCTCCCGCCCGTCGGATACGAGAACGTGACCGTGCCGCCCGCAGCGATCGTGACGGTCGGCTCCCCGGTGGCCGGATCCTCGAACCCGCTGTCGAACGCGTGGATCGACGCCGTGAGCGGCGGAGCGGCGTTGCCGTAGGCGAACGCCGGGATCGCGATCACGACAGCGCTCGCCACCCAGGGCAGGCACTTCTTCAGGCTGACCACGTCGCGCCATACGCAGCGCGCTCACGGTGCGTTCAGAGTCGCGACGTTGAGGTCGCTGCACGCGCGGCGCCGCGGCGTTCGCCGCGGCGCCGAGGCGCGTGGCCTGACCCCTAAGGACTCGTGGTCGAGAGCGTGAACGTGAGCGACTTCGCGTACGTCCCCGACCGCAGCGGATCGGTCGACCCGATCGGCTGCTTGAACGAGACGACGATCGCGTCGTTGCTCACCGGCCCGCCCCAGGTCAGCAGTGTGAGCGGGCTCGTGGCCGCCGGCACGGGCGCGAACACGGTGTTCGGGTTGGCCGCGTTGGTCGCCTTCACCTGCAGCGCCTGCGCCAGCACGAACGCGCCGTTGACGAGATGCCCGGGCGCGGTCGGGCTCGGATCGACCACCGTCAGCGTGCCGTCGCCGGCGCTACTGGTCACGACCGCGTTGACGGTCGCCGTGTAGTCGTTGGCCACCCCGAGCAGGAAGGTGCCGAGGCTCGCGCTGGTGCCGATGCCGAGCGAGAGCGTCGCCGGCACGGCTCCGCCAGGGCTGCTCGGCTCGCTGTCGCCGGTGACGTTGATCGTCCCGGTCATCGTGGGATGGACCTGGCAGTTGAACGTGTATGTCCCCGGCGTGTCGAACCGGCACGTGCCGACCCACGGCGCCGTCCGCGGCGTGCTGGGCAGCGGCGGCGCGCCCGCCGTGCCGCCCGCCACCTGGCACGAAGCGGGCTTCAGCGCGCTCGTGAAGTTGACGTCGTGGCGCGTCGTCCCCACCGGGTAGCTGAACGTGACCGTCCCGGAGGTCGCGATCGTCGTCGCCGTGGTGGTGGTCCCGGTCACGTACCACTGGTGGTTCGTGATCGAGATGTCCGTCGCCGTGTAGCTCGCGCTCAGCGGCGGCGGGGCGGCGGATGCCGCCGATGGGACCAGCAGCGCTGCCACGGCCGCCCCTGCGGCCAGGGGCACACGCCGGTGTGCTCGTCTCAAGTCGCCCCCCTCCTTCGTAGCTCTTCCATCGGTACGTCGAGCGGGCCGCCGCGACCCCGGATAGGTCGCGGCGACCCGCAGTTGCTTACGGCGTGGTCGTCGACAGCGTGAACGTCAACGTCTTGCTGTACGTGCCCGTGCGCAGTGGCTCGTTGGTGCCGATCGACTGCCTGATGCCGATCGTGACCTGGTCGTTGCTCGCCGGGCCGGCGTAGGTGAGCAGCGTCAGCGGGTTGGCGCCGACCGGCGCGAACGCCGTGCTCGGGTTAGCGGTGTTGGTCGCCCGCGCCTGGACCGGCGACGCGAGGGCGAAGGTGCCGTTCACGAGGCGTCCGGCGTTGGCCGGGCTCGGATCGGCGACGCTCAGCGTCGCGTCACCCGCGGAGCTGGACACGGTCGCGGCAACGCTCGTCTCGTAGTCCTTGCCGAAGCCGGCCGCGAACGAGCCGAGGTTGGCGTTGGACGAGATCGAGAGCGACAGCGTGCTCGGCACGCTGCCCGAGATCTGGCTCGGCACGCTGATCGACGGGCCGCCCGGAGGCGTGGCCGTCGGCGTCGGCGTCGGCGTCGGCGTGGCCGTCGGGGTCGCGGTCGGCGTGGCCGTCGGGGTCGCGGTCGGCGTGGCCGTCGGGGTCGCCGTCGGCGTCGCGGTCGGCGTCGCCGTGGGCGTGGCGGTCGGCGTCGCCGTGGGCGTGGCCGTCGGCGTCGCGGTCGGCGTGGCGGTCGGCGTGGCGGTCGGCGTCGCGGTCGGCGTGGCCGTCGGGGTCGCCGTCGGCGTCGCGGTAGGCGTGGCCGTCGGGGTCGCCGTCGGGGTCGCCGTCGGCGTCGCGGTAGGCGTGGCCGTCGGGGTCGCCGTCGGCGTGGCCGTCGGGGTCGCGGTCGGCGTGGCCGTCGGCGTCGCGGTCGGCGTGGCCGTGGGCGTCGCGGTCGGCGTGGCCGTGGGCGTCGCGGTCGGCGTGGCCGTGGGCGTCGCGGTAGGCGTGGCCGTGGGCGTCGCCGTCGGGGTCGCCGTCGGCGTCGCGGTAGGCGTCGCCGTGGGCGTCGCGGTCGGGGTCGGCGTGGGCGTCGCGTCCGCGGACTGGACGATGACGGTCCCGGTCATGTACGTGTGCGCGTCGCACACGAACGTGTACGTCCCGGGTGTGTTGAAGCGGCAAGTACCGGCCCAACCCTGCGGCTCGGGGAACAGCGGCAGCGGCGGCACGCCCGGGATGATCGTCCCGGCCGTCTGCGTGCACGACGTCGGCGGCATGTCGCCGAAGTCGACGTTGTGCCCCGTCGCCCCTGTCGGATAGGAGAACGACACCGTGCCGCCCGCGGCGATCGTGACGGTGTCCGACGACTCGTCCGCGGCGTCATGGAAGCCGTAGTCGTACGTGATGATGCTCGCCGTCAGTGGCGGTGCCGCGTCGCCGTGGGCGACCGATGGGATACCCACGCCCGCGACCCCGGCGCAGACCAGCCACGGCAAGTACTTCCTCCTGAGACCCACGCAGCCCCCTCCGTAAGGATTCGTTCCGGCCGTGGTTACGCAGGAGGCTCGGCCGCCGTTCGACGGCCCGCGCGTTGATTTACATCAACGCCTCAGGCGAAGGAGCCGCGCGGGTCGAGCACGGCGGCCTCGACCTGCTGGGCGATGCGCTCGGCGGTGAAGCCGACCTCTTCGTGCAGCCGCGCGGGAGCCCCGTGCGTGACGTAGCGATCGGGCAGCCCGACGCGCAGGATGCGCGGCGCGAGGCCGCAATCACCCGACAGCTCCTCCCACACCGCGGAGCCGAATCCGCCCGCCAGCTGGCCCTCCTCGACCGTCACCAGCAGGTCGTGGTCGGCGGCCAGCGAGGCCAGCAGCGGCGCGTCCAGCGGCTTGGCGAAGCGGGCGTCGGCGACGGTCACGTCCAGCCCGCGCTCGGCGAGCAGGTCGGCGGCGCCGAGCGCCTTGCCCACGCCGGTCCCGTAGCCGACCAGCGCCACGCGCTCGCCCGCCCGCAGCACCTCGCCGGTGCCGACGGGGATCAGCGCCGGCGCCGAGGGCAGCTCGACGCCGACGCCGGCTCCGCGCGGGTAGCGCAGCGCCGCCGGACCGCCGATCTGCAGCGCCGTGTGCAGCATGTGCACCAGCATCGCCTCGTCGCGCGGCGCCATCAGCGTCATGTTCGGCAGCATCCGCAGGTAGGCGATGTCGAACACGCCGTGGTGCGTCGGGCCGTCGTCGCCGACCAGGCCGGCGCGATCCATCGCGAACGTCACGGGCAGGTTCTGCAGGCAGACGTCGTGGACGATCTGGTCGAACGCGCGCTGCAGGAAGGTCGAGTAGATCGCCGCCACCGGGCGCATCCCCGACAGCGCCAGACCTGCCGCGAACAGGATCGCCTGCTGCTCGGCGATGCCGACGTCGAAGTAACGGTCGGGCATCGCCTTCTGCAGGATCGACAGCCCGGTGCCGGAGTTCATCGCCGCCGTGATCCCGACCACGCGCGCGTCGCGCTCGCACTCGCGCACGAGCGCCTCGCCGAACACCTGCGTGTACTGCGGCGGCGCCGGAGCGGCCGGGCGCGACGGCGCCGGGCGCCGCTGCGCGATCGAGTTCGGCTTGGCGGCATGCCACTTCTCCATGCCCTCCAGGCCGCCGTCCTCGGCGGGAGCGAAGCCCTTGCCCTTGACCGTGGCGCAGTGGATGACGACGGGGCGCTCGGCCTCGAAGGCCGCCTTCAGGGCGCGCCGCATCGCGCGCACGTCGTGCCCGTCGATGACGCCCATGTAGGCCCAGTCGAGCTCCTCCCACCACAGGCCGGGAGCCCAGAACGCCTTGACGGACTCCTTCAGCCGCGGGCCGAGGCGCTCGAACGCGGCGCCGATGCCGGCGGGCAGCTTGGTGAGCTTCTCCTCGACGCCCTCGCGCGCCTCCCACAGCCCGGGATCGAGCCGGACGCGGTTCATGTACCGCGACAGCGCGCCGACGTTCGGCGAGATCGACATCCCGTTGTCGTTGAGGATCACGACGATCGGCGTGCCCAGGCCCCCGGCCTGGGAGACCGCCTCGAACGCGACGCCGCCGGTCATGGCGCCGTCGCCGACGACGGAGACGACACGGCCGTCGGGGATGCCGCCCTGCAGCATCGCCTCCTTGATGCCGACCGCGTAGCCGATCGCGGTCGACGCGTGGCCGGCGCCCATGATGTCGTGCTCGGACTCCGAGCGGGCGCAGAAGGGCGCCAGGCCGCCGTACTTGCGGATCGTGGCGATCTCGTCGCGGCGGCCCGTCAGCACCTTGTGCGGGTAGGCCTGGTGGCCGACGTCCCACAGCACCTTGTCGCGCGGGGAGTCGAGCAGCGAGTGGACCGCCACCGCGATCTCGCACGCGCCCAAGTTGGCGCCGAAGTGCCCGCCGATCTCCCCCACGGTGTCGATCAGCAGCTCGCGCACCTCTTGCGCGACCTTCTGGAGCTCGTCCTCGGAGAGCCCGTGAAGGTCTTGGGGGCGGTCGATGCGATCGAGGAGTGAAGTCATGAAGTCCGGGTCGAGATGAAGTCGGTCACCTGGGCCAGCTCAGCGGCCGCCTCGGGGAGCGCCGCGCGCGCCTTGCGATGGGATTCCGCGGCCATCTGGCGGGCGCCGTCGAGTCCGTAGCGACTCACGTATGTGACCTTGCCATGGCGCTCATCGCTTCCCCGTGGCTTCCCCAGCGCGACATCCGTCCCCGTCACGTCGAGGATGTCGTCGACGATCTGGAAGAGGACCCCGAGCTCAATGGCGAACGCACGGAAGTCTGGGAGTGTAGTGGAGCGGACCCCATCGTCCGCGAGCAGGAGGACGCACTCGACGGACGCGCCGATCAGCCGCCCGGTCTTGAGCTCGTGCAGCCGGCGCAGCTCGGCGCCGCCGTCCTCGACCAGGCCCTTCACGTCGATGTACTGCCCGCCGACCATGCCGTCCACGCCTGACGCGGCGGCCAGCTCGCCGACCGCGGCGAGCACGTGGGCGGGCTCCCCCGCCTGCTCGGAGATGACGTGGCGGAAGGCCTCCGCGTACAGCGCGTCGCCGGCCAGGATCGCGACGTCCTCGCCGTAGCGGACGTGGCACGTCGGGCGGCCGCGGCGCAGCGCATCGTCGTCCATCGCGGGCAGATCGTCGTGGATCAGCGAGTATGTGTGGATCAGCTCGATCGCCGCGGCGAGCGGGAGCACCGTCGCGGGATCCATCCCGATCGCGCGCGCGGTCGCGAGCGCCAGCACCGGGCGGATGCGCTTGCCGCCCGCGAGCAGGCTGTAGCGCATGGCGTCCTCGAGCCCGTCGGTCGCCGGCTCGCGCGAGAACCGCAGGGCCTCGAGATAGGCGTCGATCTGGCTCCGGAGATGCTCCGGGTACTCGCTCACGAAAGGGTGAGCTGCCCCGGGTCGGCGCGCACCTGGCGGTCGAGCTCGGCGCCGGCCTCGGCGGCGACGCGCGCGCACTCCTCGACGAGGGCGGCGGCGCGGTCGGCGGGCAGCTCTCCCGCGCGCAGCGTGGCGGCGGCGTGCTCGAGGCGCTCGATCAGTCGCTCAAGTGGCTCTGGCGGCATGGCGCAGCATTCTGGCAGCGCCTCACCTCGGAAGGCCGAGCGACGCGAGCAGCATCCAGCTCGCGGCGGCCGAGGCCGGCCACACGTGGTACTCGTTGACCTTGCTGTCGGTGACGGTCTTGTCCGCCTGCAGCGGGCCGACCTGCGCCCATGCCGCGAGCGCCGCGTCCTGCGCCGTGTGGTCCTGCCCGAGCAGCCGGCTCGCCCACGCGGCCTGGGCCGTGCCCTCCTCCCACAGCACATCGGGGCCGCCGGTGGCGTACGGGCGGTAGCCGCTGAACGGGCCGGCGGCGGCGTAGGTCTGGTTGTAGGTCGACGTGGCGCCCGACTTGACGATCGAGCGTCCGGTGACCTTGAAGGCGGCGTCGATGTAGGCGCGGACCTTCGCCGCGTCCGCCGCGCGGTTGCGCGCGAGCAGGTACATCACGCCGAGCGTCTGCGCGTCGAGCGGGCGCAGCGGGTCGTCGGTGCCCTCGACGAAGCCGAGCTGCCCGGTCGCCGGGACGATCGTCAGCTGCGTGTCGATCGCGGCGGCGATCTTCGTCGCCGCGGTCGTGAGCTGGGCGGAGCTGAGCGTGCCCACCGGGTCGCCGGCCAGGAGCGAGAGGAACTCGTAGGCGATCATGTTGTTCTGCGTCGAGGCCCACGTGACGTCCGGGCCGCCGGCCAGCAGGCCGCTCGAAAGCTGGCGCGCGAGCAGCCACTTCGCGGCGCCCGCGATCAGGCTGTCGTACTTCTTCGTGCCGGTCACGATCCGATGCAGGACGGCGGCGTAGCCGACCCAGGCGATCGTCCCGGTGCGGAACAGCTGCACGCTGTTGCCGTTGGAGACGTCGTAGGCGTAGTCGATCGAGCCGTCCGTGCGCTGGAGCGCGGCGAGCTGATCGAGCAGCTCGCGTGCGGCCTTCTCCGCGCCGTAGCTGTCGAACGCGACGGCCGCGACCGCCGAGTCGTACGTCCAGGAGAGGTTCGCGAGGCGCGTCGCCGACGGGTCGCCGGCCGGGATGTCGTACGAGCGGGCCAGATAGAGCTCCGACCTGCCGGATGCGTCCGGCACGGCGCCGGGCACGGCCGCCGCGGCGCGGGCCGTGGGCTTGACGGCGATCGGCCCGACCTGGCGCGCGAGGAAGCGCGGAAGCGGGGCCTTCGGGACGTGATGGACGCGCCGGACCTCCCCGCCCTTGCGCTTCGGCGGCAGCTTGGCGTCCGCTTGGGCGGCGAGGACGAAGAGCGCGGTCAGTGCGACGGCAAGGCAGCGCACGGCGACGTTACTGGCGCGTCTCGGCGCCGCGGGACTCGCGCAGCACCGCGGCGAGCACGCCGTTCACGAACCCGGGGGCGTCGGCGCCGCAGAAGGCCTTGGCGGTCTCCACCGCCTCGTCGATCGCGCCCTCGGGCGGGATCGGCTGGTCTGCCTCCATCAGCTCCGGATGGAGCATCTCGAGCAGCGCGGTGCGCAGGATCGCCCGCTCCAGCGGGGCGATCCGGTCGATCGTCCAGTTCGTCGCGTGGCGCGTGATGTGGACGTCGAGCTCGTCCGCGTTGTCCGACGTCGCGTGCGCGAGCGCGCGCGTGAAGGAGCCGGTGCCGGATTCGAAGAGGTCGTCCAGCGGCCTCTGGGTGAGGTCGTGCTGGTAGAGGGCGAAGACGGCTGCGCGCCGTTGCTCGGACCTGCGCATCGGCGCGGGAGGGTAGCTCAGGCGAACGCGGGAATCAGCCTGCTCGCCCGCGCGGGGCGAGCGAACAGCGTGCGCGCGAGCATCGCGGCGAGCGGAAGCGCCCACGAGAGGTACATGAGCATCGGCGCGAGGCCGGTGCGCTGCTCGAACGTCCTGAACGTCAGCCAGACGGCGGCCGTGACCGCGAGCGCGATCACCGGCGGGCGGCGCTTCTCGGTCTCCCACGCGACGAGCGCGAGCACGAGCGGCAGGTGGTAGTAGCCGAGGTCCCACGGGTCGAGCATGCAGCGCTCCAGCGCCAGCAGCGCGAACAGGGCCAGCGCGTCCTCGCGTGGGCGGTCGCGGCCGGCGCGCCACCACCACAGGGCGGTCAGCGGCAGCGTGAGCGCGACGATCAGCGGATGCGGGATCGGCGCCAGCCAGGTCGGCGAAGTGATCGCGCCGTGGCCGGCGGCCTCCCAGGCGGGCGTCGAGGGGACGCCGAGCGGCCACCAGACCTGCCAGGGGTGGAAGAAGAAGCCGGCCGCCACGCCCGTGTGGGCGCCCGCGGGCCGGAGGAAGTGCAGCCCGCCGTAGACGACGGCGGCGGCCGCGACGGGGATGGCGAGCACGCGCAGCTTCGGGCGCGGGAGCGCGACGGCCGCGGGCAGCAGGGCGAGCACGGCGGTCTGCTTGGCGACGATCGCGACGGCGAGCAGGACGGCGCTCGCGGTCGCGCGGCCGCGGACGGCGGCGAGCACGCCGGCGGCCGCCGCCCCGGCGGCGAGCACGTCCTCCGGGTGACCCGCGTCGAGCGCCAGGAAGGCGACCGGGGAGCCGGCCGCGAGCGCGATCGCGAGCAGCGCGTGCGAGCGTTCACGCACGTGCAGCGACGTGGCGAAGCCGCACAGCACGAGCATGCCGGGGAGCGCGTCGAGCCGGAACGTCGTGTCCATCCCCGCGCCGAGCAGCGACAGCGGCGCGCCGATCAGGGTCACGAAGCCCGCGTACGCGGGCGCGAGCCGCAGCAGCTCGTGCGCGCCGTGGTTGCGCAGGCCGAAGTACGCGGGCCACGACTCGATGAAGTAGTCGCCCCAGAACACGTGGCGCGAGCCGAGCCAGAGCACGACGCCCGCGCACAGCAACGCCGTGGCCAGGCGCGGGCTGACGGATCGGATCCCCACGAGGCCGATATCGGCCCCGCCCGCGCGCGGCTTGAGGCGGCGCTACGCGCGCGACATGTACGAGCCGGAGCGGGTGTCCACCTTCACGCGGTCGCCGATGTTGACGAACAGCGGGACGTTGACGGTGGCGCCGGTCTCCAGCGTCGCGGGCTTGTTGCCGCCGCCCGACGCGGTGTCGCCGCGGACGCCCGGCTCGGTGTGCGTGACCTCGAGCTCGACCGACGCGGAGAGCTGGATGTCCGACGGCTCGCCGTCGATGTACAGCATGTCCACGCTCTCGTTGGGCCGCACCCACTTCAGCGACTCGGCCATCGTCGGCTCCGGCAGCGCGATCTGCTCGTAGGACTCCTCGTCCATGAAGTGCGCGTCGGTGCCGTCCGCGTAGAGGAACTGCATCTTGCGCGCCTCGGTATGGATGGGGCGGAACTTCTCGCCCGCGCGGAAGGTCCGGTCGATCACGTTGCCGTCGCTCGTCCGGCGGAGCTTGGTGCGGACGAACGCGCCGCCCTTGCCCGGCTTGACGTGCTGGAACTCGATGATCTTGAAGACGGTGCCTTCGACCTCGATGTGATTGCCGTTCTTGAACTGGTTGGTGCTGATCATTTTCCGTCGCTCAGTCTAGGGGCCTCACCAGATCTCGATGCGCTCGCCGGGCGGGCGCATGATCGGGGCGTCGTCGGGGAGGTCGTACGCGTCGCGGAACGACTCGAGGTTGGAGATCGGCCCGAGCACGCGCAGCGGACGCGGGCTGTGCGGATCGATCCCGGCGAGCGTGCGCTGGAGATCGGCGCTCGTGTTCGCGCGCCACAGCGTCGCGTTGGCGAGGAAGAAGCGCTGCGCCGGCGTGAGGCCGTCGATCGGCGGCGTGCCGGCCGCGACGCGCGCGTGGGCGCGCTGGGCGAGCGTGAGCCCGCCGAGGTCGGCGATGTTCTCGCCCAGGGTCAGGCGGCCGTTGACGTGGACGTCGTCGATGACCGTGTAGGCGTCGAACTGCTCGACCAGCCGGTCCGCCAGCGCGGTGAAGCGCGCCGCGTCCTCGGGCGTCCACCAGTCGCGCAGGGCGCCGTCGGCGTCGAAGCGCCGCCCCTGGTCGTCGAAGCCGTGCGTGATCTCGTGCGCGATGACCATGCCGATGCCGCCGAAGTTGACGGCGTCGTCGGCGGTCGCGTCGAACAGCGGCGGCTGCAGGATCCCGGCCGGCACGACGAACTCGTTGAGCGTCGGGTGGTAGTAGGCGTTGACGATGTGGGCGGGCATCTCCCACTCACCGCGGTCGACCGGCTGCCCGAGCTTGGCGAGCTGGCGGTCGAGCTCGAAGCGCGTCGCCGCGAGCCGGTTGCCGGCATAGGAGGCGCGGCCGAGCCGCAGCCCCGACCAGTCGCGCCAGCGGTCCGGGTGGCCGATCTTGACGCGCAGCGTGTCGAGCTTGGCCTCGGCGCGGGCGCGGGTCTTGGCGCCCATCCACTCGCGGCTGCGGATCGAGGCGCGCATCTCCTCGACGATCGCCTCGACCATGCGGGCCGCGCGCTCCTTCGCCTCGGGCGGGAAGTTGACCGCGACGTAGCGCTCGGCGAGCGCCTCGCCGAGATCGGCGCCGATCGCGTCGATCACGCGCTTGGTGCGCCCGTGCTGCACCTTCTGGCCGCGGATCCGGCGCCCGTAGAACGCGAAGTCCTCGTCGTCGATGCGCGGCGGCAGCGCGTCGGCGGCGGCGTGCACGACCGCGAACGTGAGGTACGCGCGCAGCGTCTCGGGCGCGGTCGCGGCGACGACCTCGTGAAGGCCTTCGAGCAGGCGCGGGGTCTCGACGTTGACGGTCTCGGCGGCGGCCGCCCCGAGCGCCCCGAGGTAGCCGGGGAGGTCGAGCCCCGGCGCGAGCGTCGCCAATGCGGCGCGGTCGAAGCGGTTGTGGGTGCGCTCCGTGTCGCGCCGCTCCTCGGCGCGCCAGTGCAGCGCCGCCAGGCGGGTCTCGAACTCGAGCACCGAGGCGGCGTGCCCGGCCGGGGCGCCGACATTGGCGAGCTGCGCGGCGATGTGCTCGACGTAGGCCGCCCGCAGCGCGGCCGCGTCCGGGCCCTCGTCGAAGTACGTCTCGCGGTCGGGCAGGCCGAGTCCGGCCTGCGTGAGCCACAGCAGGTTGCGATCGGCGTCGTCGTGATCGGCCGTCACGCCCCAGCCGAACAGCGCGAAGATCCCGGAGCGGTGCAACTCCGGGAGCAGGGCCAGCGGATCGCCGGCTTCCTCGATCGCGCGCAGCAGCGGCGCGATCGCCTCGATCCCGGCCGCTTCGATCGCTTCCACGTCGAGCCCGGCGGCGAACGCGTCCCCGAGCAGCCGGTCGAGCGCGTCGGCCGGTTCGGCCGCCGCCGTCTCCAGGAGCTCGGCGAGGACGGCCTCGTTGCGGCGCGAGACCTCCTCGAACGCGCCCCAGGCGCCGTAGCCGGGCGGGATCGGGTTGGCGTCGAGCCAGCCTCCGTTGGCGAAGCGGTAGAAGTCGACGCCGGGATCGGCGGACGGGTCACGGTCGGATGCGAGCAAGGTCATCGGGGAATATGTTGCCGCGATCGTGCTGGCGCTCGCGCTCGTGACCCTCGCCGCGGCGGCGACCCCGTCGGCCGCCGGGGCCTACCGGTTCGCCACGGCGCTCGCCGCGACACCGCGGCCTGCGGGCTCGGCCGCCGAGCGAGCCGCCCACCGGAAGGTCGCGGCCGAGTTAAGCGGCGCCGGCCTTCGGGTCGGCTACGAGCGGTTCGGCGTGCCCGGCCACGGACACTCGCGCGACGTGATCGGGATCCGGGACTCGCCAGCGAGCTGCCTGGTGATCGCGATGGCGCACGCGGACAGCGTTCCCCCGGCGCCCGGAGCCGACGACAACGCGTCGGGCGTCGGGACGGTCGTGAGCCTCGCGCGACCGCTCGCCACCGGTCCGGTCCCCGCGTGCGACGTGTGGCTCGTGGCGACCGGCGCGGAAGAGCGGCCGTACACGCTACAGCCGGACCACCTCGGGGCGAAGGCGCTCGTGCGCCGCCTCCAGCGCACGGGCCGGCTGAAGGACGTCGTGCTCGCCCTCTCGCTCGACGAGGTCGGGCGCGGGACGCGCTTCGACTTGCACTCGACCGCGTCCCGGCCCGGCCGGCCGGAGAAGGCGATCCTCGCGACCACGGACTACGTGAAGTGGGTCAAGGACCAGGGCACCGGCAACTCCGACCACCGCGAGTTCAGCCTCGCCGGCACCCCCGCCGCCAAGCTCGGCGTGCCCGACGAGCCGTGCCGCCACACCGCGTGCGACACGCCCGACCGGCTCGAGACGGGCGCGTTCCAGCGCGTGCTGAAGGTCGTCTGGCCGCTGCTGCGGACCTACGACGGCAGGTAGCGGATCGCGCCCGCGACGTTCCCGCCCGGATCGCGGAAGAAGATCAGCTCGCCGACGCCCGGGATCGTGGTCTTCGGCATCATCACCGACCCGCCGTTCGCCTCGACGGCCGCGGCGATCGCGTCGACGTCGTCGGCCTCGAACGTGACCTCCAGGCCCGTGGTCGGGCCGTCGGGCAACAGCGCGCGGCGCCCCTGGACCGCCGCCACGCGCCCGCCGGGCAGCGCGGCGCGCGAGAACCCGGGCGCGTAGTCGACGAAGCTCCAGCCGAACAGCGCCTCGTAGAAGCGCCGCGCGGCGCCGACGTCGTCGGCGTTGATGGCGACATGGGCGATCTCTCCGTGCATGCGGCAATCTTCCTGCGCGACCATGCTCCGCCGTCGAGCGCTCTTCGCCCTCGCCACCAGCCCCGCCTTCGAGCGGCTCGCGCCGAAGCGCCGCGCGTGGCGCTCCGCGCGCCGCTACGTGGCGGGCGAGACGCTGGACGACGCGATCGAGACCGTCCGGCGCCTCCGCGCCGCCGGCTTCCTCGCCAGCGTCGACCTGTTCGGCGAGCGAGCCACGCCGCACGAGGCGACCCAGGTCGCAAGCGACTACGAGCTTCTCTGCCGAGCGCTGGAGCCCGAGCCCGGCGCCTACGTCTCGATCGATCTCTCCCACGTGGCTTTTGACGTACAGATCCTCGATCGCATCGCCGCGCAGGTCCCGCCTGGGCGCCGGCTGCAGGTCGGCGCCGAGGAGGCGAAGCACACCGGCACCGTGCTCGACGCGGTGGTCGCCACCGCCAGAAAGGGCCGTCCGGTGGAGGCCACGCTGCAGGCCAACCTCAAGCGCTCGCCCGAGGACGCGCGCCGGCTCGCCGCCGAGGGCGTCCCCGTCCGCCTGGTCAAGGGCGCCTACGTCGAGCCCGGCGCGCATCCCTGGGGCCCCGCGACCGACCACGCCTTCGCCGAGCTCGCGCTCCAGCTCCCGGACGCCGCCCTCGCCACCCATGACGAGGCGCTGCTCGCCGCCCTCCCCCACGCGCGCGTCGAGCATCTGCTCGGGATCGGGCCGCGCACGCCGCGCCCCGGGCGGCAGACGCGCATCTACGTCCCCTACGGCGCGAGCTGGTTCCGCTACTTCATGCGCCGCCGCGCCGAGGCGCAGGGAGCATGATTGACTTCGTCAACGAGTTCCTTGATGATGTCAACCATGGCGAAGCCCGAGCACATCGCCGCCGTGCGCTCCTTCAACCGCTTCTACACCCGCCGCCTGGGGCTCGTGCGCGGCGGCCTCGTGCACACCAGCCACCCGCTCGCCGAGGCGCGCGTGCTGTATGAGCTCGGCCGCCACGACGCGCTGGAGACCGGCGAATTGCGCGCCGCGCTCGACGTCGACGCCGGCCAGCTGAGCCGCCTGCTCGCGCGACTGGAGGACGAGGGCCTGGTCACGCGCGCGCCGTCGCCCGGTGACGGCCGCCGCCGCCGCGTCGCGCTCACGCCCGCGGGAACCGAGGCCTTCGCGACGCTCGACCGCCGCACGGTCGACCAGGTCGGCGCGCTGCTGGACGAGCTCGGCGCGCAGCGCGAGCGCGCGCTCGTGACCGCGCTGGACGCCGTGCAGGCGGCGCTCGAGCCGCCTGCCTCCCCCACGGTGACCGTGCGCGGCCTGCAGCCGGGCGACCTCGGCTGGATCGTCGGCCGCCACGGCGACCTGTACGCGCGCGAGTACGGCTGGGACGCGAGCTTCGAGATCCTCGTGGCGAGCATCATGGGCGCCTACGACCCGAGCCGCGACGCCGCCTGGATCGCCGAGGCCGGCGGCCGCCGCGCCGGCTGCGTGCTGTGCGTCCACCACGACGAGCGGACCGCGAAGCTGCGCACGCTGCTGGTCGAGCCGGACGCGCGCGGGCTCGGCATCGGCGGCCGGCTCGTGGACAAGGTGATCCGCCACGCCCGCGCGCGCGGCTACGCCGAGCTGACGCTGTGGACCAACGACATCCTCACCGCCGCCCGGCGCATCTACGAGCGCGCCGGCTTCACGCTCACCGACGAGGCGCCGCACCGCGCGTTCGGGCACGACCTCGTCGAGCAGACGTGGTCGCTTACGCTCTAGCGATGGATCGCGAAACGCTGCGGGCGCTGCAGGCGCCTTTGAAGGAGTCCTACAAGACCGACCCGGACGCGGCGGTCATCACGCTGTCGGCGACCGGCGTGCTCGGCGAGGGCATCTCGTGCTCGGTCCAGACCGGCCGCGCGCTGGCCGAGGCCGGGCTGCACCCGGCGACCGGCGGCGACGGCTCGCTGCTGTGCTCCGGCGACATGCTGCTCGAGGCGCTCGTCGCCTGCGCCGGCGTCACGCTGCGCGCGGTCGCGACGTCGCTCGGCGTCGAGGTCTCCGGCGGGCGCGTGCTCGCCGACGGCGACCTCGACTTCCGCGGCACGCTCGCCGTCGACCGCGAGGCGCCGGTCGGCTTCCGCGACATCCGGCTGCGCTTCGAGCTCGAGACCGACGCCGACGACGAGCAGCTCGCGACGCTGCTGAAGCTGACCGAGCGCTACTGCGTCGTCTACCAGACGCTGGCGACGACGCCCGCGCTCGACGTCAAGCTCGAGCGCGCCGCGACCGCCGCGTAGAACCGCCGAGGGCCCGCCAATGGCGGGCCCTCGAGAGCTGAACCGGGAGGAAGAGGTTCGGTGCAGATGCAGTCGGTAACCCCCGTGATCGAACCGGGGTCGCCGAAGGCGAGATCCGGGCGATCAGTTGAGAACGAGGTAGTCCGGGTCGTCGCCGTCGGGCAGACCGTCGAACGGAGCCCAGGCGCCGTTGAACGGGATGTAGCTCGGGCACGTGCGGCTGCCGGTGTAGGGCAGGCACGGGTTGAACGGGTTGACGCGGCCGTACGCCGGCGTGGAGATCGCGCCCGCGGCGGGCCGCGTCGGCGAGTCGTAGCCGTGGCCGTGGGCCGCGGCGATCGCGTATCGGCTCAGCTCGACCACGTTGGGGTAGTCGTCGTGGTCCTGGTCGTCGGCGCCGTCGACGAGGCCGTCGCCGTCGGAGTCGTAATCGGTCGCGTCGGTGCCCGCGTAGGCGATGTGGAAGGGCACCTCGCGCGTGTACTTGCCGCTCCACCAGCCCGGCACGCCGAAGCCGTGCGTCTCGACCCAGTTGTCGAGGCCGTCGCCGTCCTCGTCGCGTTCGTCGTCGGACAGCCAGCCGTTGCCGTCGAGGTCGTAGTACTGATCCTCGGCCGCGGTGGTGCCGCCGAGACGGTCGAAGTCGAGCAGCCCGTAGGTGTGCGTCGGGTCGTCCGGCAGCGTCACCGCGGAGTAGCCCTCGGCGGCCACGCGGTCGAGGAACTGCGCGTGCTTGTCGTAACCGGCGGCGGCCAGCGCCGGAATCCGGCGGCCCTGCGCGTCACGCGTGTAGATCGAGTACTTCAGGCCGTCGGAGTAGGTCAGCGGCTGCGACCAGGACGCGGTCGCGCCGTTGGCGATCGTGTAGGTCCAGAGCTTGTACTCCTCCGCCAGCGTGAGGCCGTCGCCGTCGAAGTCGGTGGTCGCGTCGGCCGGGTCGAGCGGGTTCGGGTACGGGCGCTTGCCCGGGTACGGCAGCGCCGACGTCGGGTTGCGGTAGTCGTCGCTGTTGAGGTCGACCGCGGAGCGGTACTCGAAGCCGTCCGAGACGCCGTCGCCGTCGGTGTCCGGCTTGCACGGATCGAGGCCGTAGGCGGTCTCGAACGTGTCCGGGAGCAGGTCGTTGTCGTCATCGGTGTCGACGGAGTTCTTCACGCCGTCGCCGTCGCAGTCGCCGTCCGGGGCGGCGACACCGGCGCCCGCGCCGGCGTCCTTGGGCTTCTCGGGACCGACGGTCGGCGAGAGCTTCAGCGACGTGAACGCCTTGCTCAGGCGCGAGCTGAGGACGCGCAGGCGGAACTGCGTCGGGGCCGGCTGCCCGTTCTTGATCGCCATGTACTTCTCGAGCGTCTTGGGGATCACGACGACGAGCTTGCGCGTCGTGCTGACGTCGGCCTTCACGAAGAGCTGCTTGCCCTTGTCGCGCTTGAAGAGCACCGTGTTCTTGCCCTTGCCGCGGCGGAAGTACCTGCCGGAGATCGTCATCGACTGGCCGACGGACACGCTCTTGGGCGCGACCTTGGTGATCGTCGGCGTCTTGGTGGCCGCGCCCGCCGTGGCGGGCACGAGGAGCGCACCCAGCGCGGCCGTCATGGCGGCGCGGCGCAGCTGCTGGCGGGTTCGGGATCGAAGTTCCATCGCACACCGGTATCGGCGTCCAGATGGGTGCCCTTGAGCGCGCCCCGTGGGGCGGCGACCCTATCCCACGGTCAGAAGCTCCTTCGTCGTAAGCGAGAGGACATCGTGCCCGGAGGCCGTGACGACGACCAGATCCTCGATCCGCACGCCGCCTCGGCCCGGCAGATAGACGCCCGGCTCGACGGTCACGACGTGGCCCGGGGCGAGCGCCGTGTCCGAGCCGGCGCGCGAGAGCCGCGGCGCCTCGTGGCCCTGCAGCCCGACGCCGTGGCCGAGACCGTGGCCGAAGTGGTCGGCGTGGCCGGCGGCGGCGATGATGTCGCGCGCGACGGCGTCGATCTCGTGCCCCGTCGGGCCGGGCGCGACCGCGGCGAGCGACGCCAGCTGCGCGCGCAGGACGAGGTCGTAGGCCTCCGCGAGGTCGTCCGGCAGCGGCCCGGTGGCGTACGTGCGCGTGCAGTCGGAGCAGTAGCCGTCCAGCCGCGCGCCGATGTCGATCGTGACCAGCGTGTCGCGGCCGATCTCGACGTCGCGCGGCTGCGCGTGCGGCAGCGCGCCGTTCTCCCCCGACGCCACGATCGACCCGAAGCTGGGCCCGGAGGCGCCGCGCAGCCGCATCTCGTGCTCGAGCGCGACCGCGACGTCGCGCTCGGTGCGGCCCACCAGCCCGCGCTCGAGGATCCAGCCGTAGATGTCGTCGACGATCGCGGCGGAGGCGGCGATCCGCTCGATCTCGCCCGGCTCCTTGATCGCGCGCTCCTCCTCGACGATCCCCGCCGCCGCGACGAGCTCCACGCCCTCGGGCAGCTTCTCGAGCAGCTGCGCGTGCGTGCGGACGGGCATCGAGGCGTCGTCGAACCCGAGCACGCCGCGCGTGAAGCCGAGCGCGTCGTAGAGGTTCGTCGCGGCCAGCTCGCGATCGAAGTCGGGCACCTCGAGCTTGGCCTGCTCGACGTAGCGGAAGTCGGTCACGAAGCGGCGGATGCCGTCGCCGACGACGGCGAGCCCGTTGGACCCGGTGAAGCCGGTGACGTAGCGCAGGTTGATCGGGTCGGTGACCAGCAGCGCGTCGAGCCCGCGCGCGGACGCCCGCTTCGACACGCGGTCGGCGCGGCTCACGCGAACGCCGCCTTGACGCGCTCCAGCCCCGCCCGGTAGCCGTCGACGCCCTGGCCGGAGACCTTGGCGACGACGACGCCCTCGAGCACCGACACGCGCCGGAACGGCTCGCGCTCCTCCACGTTGGACAGGTGCACCTCAACGGCCGGCAGCCCGGCGATCTCGAGCGCGTCGCGGATCGCCCACGAGTAGTGCGTCCACGCGCCCGGGTTCAGGATCAGGCCGTCGGCGTAGTCGGAGACCTTGTGCAGCTCCTCCACGAACTCGCCCTCGTGGTTGGTGTGGAAGAAGCTCGACTCCAGCGACAGCTCGCGCGCGAACCGCGCGATCCGGTGCTCGAGTGAAGTGAACGTCAAGCCGCCGTAGTGCTCGGCGGGACGGCGGTCGAGCGCATCGAGGTTGACCCCGTGCAGCACGGCGACGCGGTTCTTCATCTCACAGCAACTCTGACAGGGAGGAGCGGATGTCGCTCTCCGCCACCGGCATGCCGGTGCGGACCTTCCCCGGCGCCTCCACGAGCACGAACCCCACGCGCCCGCCGCGGCGCTTCTTGTCGCGCCGCACGGCGGCCACGACGGCGTCGCGGTCGATGTCGCGGTCGAGCGTCACGGGCAGGCCGCGCTCGGCCAGCAGGTCGGCCACCTCCGAGCGCAGCGCCGGCTGCGTGGAGAGCGTCAGCGCTGCGAGCAGGCCGAGCCCGACGGCCTCGCCGTGGCGGTAGCGGCCGTAGCCGGTCGCCGTCTCGATCGCGTGCCCGATCGTGTGGCCGAGGTTGAGCACCTGGCGCCGGCCGGCGTCGCGCTCGTCGCTCGCCACGACCGCGAGCTTGGTGCGCGCGCAGGCGAGGATCAGCTCGCGGTCGGCCGCGGGCCGGCCGCGGCGGATGCGCTCCCACAGCGGTCCGCCGGCGATCAGCGCCGTCTTGATCACCTCGGCCCAGCCGGCGGCGAGCTCGGCCGGGGGCAGCGTCGCGAGCGTGCGCGGGTCGGCCAGCACCGCGCGCGGCTGGTGGTAGGCGCCGACGTAGTTCTTGCCCTCCGGCAGGTCGACGCCGGTCTTGCCGCCGTAGGCGGAGTCGACCTGCGCGACGAGCGTGGTCGGCACCTGCACGACGCCGACGCCGCGCTGGTAGACGGCGGCGCAGAAGCCGGCCACGTCGCCGACCACGCCGCCGCCGAGCGCGACCACGTGGTCGTCGTGGTCCATGCCCGCGTTCGCGAGCTCACGCAGCAGGCGCTCCGCGCCGGCGAGCGTCTTGGCCTGCTCGCCCGGCGGCATCTGCAGCAGCGTCGCGGCCTTGGGCAGCTGCGCGGCGTAGCGCGGCCCGACGAGCTCGTCGCTGATCACGAAGCGGCGCCCGGGAACCGGCCAGAAGTCGCCGTCGAGCACGTCGCCGACGTAGACCGGGTACTGCGTGCCGCCCGCGGACGCCCAGATCGCCTTCACGCCGGCCGGGATGTCGCGCAGCGCCTGCGAGGCGGCGCGGATCGTGTCGGCGCCGCCGTCGAGCAGGATCGCGTCGGCGAGCGACTCGTACATCGGCAGGCGCTCGCGGTGCAGCGCCGCGAAGCGCTCGCGGTCGCGCGCGAGCGGGCGCCGCTTGCCGCCGGCGCGCCGCCACGCCGTCGCCTCGTCGACGTGCAGGAGCACGACGGTGTGGCGCTGGAGCAGCTCGCGCACCCGCGATGAGCCGATCGCGCCGCCGCCGAGCGACAGCACCGGCGCGGGCGGCCGCTCGAGGAACTCCGCGACCAGGTCCTCCTCGGCCTCGCGGAACGCGCGCTCGCCGTGGGTGGCGAAGTAGTCGTCGATCGAGGCGCCGAGCCGCTCCTCCAGCGCGCGGTCGGTGTCGATCGCGCGCACGCCGAGCGCGGCGGCGGCGGCGCGGGCGCCGGTCGTCTTGCCGGCGCCCATGAAGCCGATGAAGACTAGGGCCGGGGTTTCCATCCGATGCGCGCGCAGTAGGCCTGCAGCGCGCCCTTCACGTCATCGATGTGATCGCCGCCGAACTTGTCGCGGTAGGCGCCGGCGAGCACGATCGCGAGCATCGCCTCCCCCACCACGCCGGCGGCGGGCACGACGCAGGAGTCGGTCCGCTCGCGCAGCGCCTGCGCCGGCTCGTGCGTCGAGATGTCGACGGAGCGCAGCGGCTTGGTGAGGGTCGGGATCGGCTTCATGGCGACGCGCGCGACAAGCGGCTCGCCGGTCGTCATCCCGCCTTCGAGCCCGCCGGAGCGGTTCGTCTCGCGGTAGTACCCGCGCTCGTCGCTGTAGAAGATCTCGTCGTGCGCCTCCGAGCCGGGACGGCCCGCGAGGTCGAACCCGTCGCCGAGGCCGACGCCCTTCGCCGCCTGGATCGAGAGCAGCGCCATCCCGATCCGGCCGTCGAGCCGCTGCTCCCACGAGACGTGCGAGCCCAGGCCGGGCACGAGCCCGAACGCGCGCACCTCGAAGATGCCGCCGATCGACTCGTTGCGCTTTCGCAGCATGTTGATCTCGCCGACCATCGCCTTCGACGCGCCGGCGTCGAGGCAGCGCACCGGCGACGCGTCGACGTCAACGAAGCGAGACAGCTCGAGCCCCTCGGGCTCCGGCGCGCGGATCGAGCCGATCTGCGTCACGTGCGAGACGACCTCGACGCCGAGCGCGCGCAGGAAGGCCTTGGCGAGCGCGCCGCCGGCGACGCGCGCGGCGGTCTCGCGGGCGCTCGCGCGCTCCAGCACGTTGCGCACGTCGGTGAAGCCGAACTTCTGCACGCCCGCCAGGTCGGCGTGGCCGGGACGCGGGAGATGGACCTCGGGGACCCGGTTCTCGACCGGCCACGGGTTCATCCGCTCCTCCCAGTTGGCGTAGTCGCGGTTGGCGACCTGCAGCGCCACGGGGCCGCCCAGCGTGCGCCCGTGGCGGACGCCGGCGGTGACCTGCGCGGAGTCCTTCTCGATCTTCATCCGCCCGCCCCGGCCGTGGCCGAGCTGGCGCCGGGCCATGTCGGCGTCGATCGACTCGAGGTCGAGCTCGAGGCCGGCGGGCAGGCCTTCGACGACGCAGGTCAGACCTGGCCCGTGGGATTCCCCGGCGGTGACGACGTGGAGCGGCACGCCGGAGATCCTAGTTGGGCCAGAACGAGCGACGGCGGGCCCGAGGGCCCGCCGTCGCTTCATCGGCTCCCGCCGCAGGTACTAGGGGGTGGTGCCGTCGCCGCTCGCGACGGAGTCCTTCGGGATCGCGGTGGCCTTGGCGAAGACCTTCACGAGGTCGAGCTCGTACTGGGCGTCGGACGTGCCGTCCTCGCTGCCGTTCTTGACCGTGATGAACTCGGTCTCGCCGGCCTTGAGCTCCAGCGTCTGGCAGTCGTCCGGCGTCGGCTTGCAGGAGCCGTCGCCGACGGCGGTGACCTCGCCGGGGATCGAGAAGACCGCGGTCTTGCCGTTGTCGGTCAGGCGCTCGAGCACCAGCACCGGCGCGTCGGCCGAGGGCAGCGGATCGAGGTGGCCGAGGATCGACGCGGGCAGGTCGGCGAGGGACGTGGCGCCGAAGCGGACCTTGACCGAGCCCTTCGGGACGGTGGTGGTCGGCGCGGGCGTCGGCGCGGCGGACGGCGGCGCGCTGGCCCCGCCTCCGGCCGAGGGGGCGCCGCCGGCGGCGTCCGGCGTCGCGGTGGCGGTCGCCGTCGTCGCCGTCTTGGCGTGCTTCTTCTTCTTGGCCTTGGGCAGCGGGGCCGGCTCGAACGGATCCTTGGCCGCGCCGAGCACGCGCCGGCGGCGCTTGTCGCCGGCGTTGGTCTCGCTCAGCTGGACCACCGGCTGCGCGATCGTCGCGTCGTCGCCGGAGGATTTCGCCGGGACGGCCGCGACGGGCGCGGCAGGCTCCGGCGACTTGGCCAGCGTCATGGGCACCGCGACGAGCGCGGCGACCAGCAGGACGGCCACGGGCCAGAGGCGGCGGCGGACGAGCTGGTTCGCGGTGTTCTTGAGCAGGTTCATCGCAGATCCGAGGCGTTCGTCGCGGTGGTGGCCGCCGTGCCGGCGGACGTGGACGGGGTGGTCGTGGTGGTCGCGCCGCCGGGGGCGGTCGTGGTCGCGCCACCCGCCGCCGGAGCCGAGCTCGCGGCGTCGGGGACGACGTACGTGAAGGCGCCGATCTGGGCGTGCAGGTTGGGCCACCCGCCCTCGCCCGGCTGGAGCGTGATGTTGTCGATCCGCACGAGCCGGCCGTTGACCTCGACCTTGTCGCCGCGCAGCGTGACGAAGCGCTGCAACCGGGCCAGGAAGCTGGAGAGCGTGCCGAACTGGCCGTCGAACGCGAAGCTGAACGGCATCGTGGAGAAGCCGCCGACGTTGACGGCGCCGCTGGCGGAGGTCGCCACGGTGGCACCGGGGGTCGTCGCCGCGGCCTGCATCACGTCGAGGTTCGTGAAGTTGACGGCGCTGCGCTTGGCGGCGGCGTCGAGCTGCACGAGCAGCGAGCGCGTGTCGTCGTCGGCGGGCACGGCCTTGCCGAGCCCGACGAGCGTCGCGTAGTTGGTCTGGTAGCTCTGCTTGGCCTTCTCGTAGTCGGCGAGCGTGGCCTGCGACTGGGCGAGCTGGGCCTGGGCGACCGCCACCTGGGTGGTGAGCTTGGTCGCCTCCTCGCGCTTGGGCGAGAGCAGGAGCATCCAGTACGCGGCGGCGGCGGCGCCGATGACGAGCACGCCGATCAGGAGTTGGGTGGTGCGGCTCACGGCGTGGCCCCTCCCTGGGACGTGCTCGCGGTGGTGGTGGTGCCGGAGGTCGCGGTCGGCGTCGGCGTCGCCGCACCGCCCGCGGCCGGCGTGGCGGTCGCGGTCGCCGCCGCGGACGGCGCGGCGCCGCCCGTGGACGAAGCCTTGACGGCGGCGTCGGAGTTCTCGAAGTACATGACCAGCTCGAAGGCCGGCACGGCGCCCGCGCCGCACGGCGCGGCGTTGCGGCGCTCCTTCGACGTGCCGCTCGCGCTGTTGTCGACCTTGGCCTTGTCGGACTTCGACAGCGACACGCGGGTCACGCCGTCGATGTCGCGCAGGCGCGCCATCAGGCGGGCGACCTGGGTCTGGCCCGGCGCGCAGCCGGTCAGGGTGATCGCCGGCGCGGAGATGGCGGCGCCGGGGGCGCTGCTGGCGCCGGTGCCGGCGTCAGTCGCGACGGTGCCGGTGAGGCTCTTGAGGCTGACGTCGGCCGGGATCGCGCGGGCGAGGTCGCGCAGCGACTGATCCCAGTCGAAGCGCGAGCCGGCGAGGTCGCGGACCGTGGCGACGCGCTGGTTGGCGAGTGCGGCGAAGTCGGCCATCGGCTTCAACTGAGCCGTGCGGCCGGCGATCGCCTGCTGCTGCGCGGTGACCGAGGCGAGGTCGGCGGTGCGCTGCTTGACGGTGTTCGTGGTCAGGACGTAACCCGCGACGCCGGCCACGCAGGCGGCCAGGACACCGAGGACGACGAACGGACCTGCGCCGCCGGTAGCCTCCGGACGGGCGCCCAGATCGCCTGACGCCTTCGAGGCGCCGGCCATGTCGGGGGGAAGGAGGTTGACGGCTCTCACGTTCCCGTCTATCGGCATCGCCCATAGACGGCTTGAGACGTGTGGGGCCCCGACCCCAGGGTCCGGCGCTAGGTGAAGGTATCCAGGTACCAGTCGACGATCGCATCACCCGCGAAGACGCCGACGAGGCTGCCCAGGGCCAGCCACGGGCCGAAGGGAATCCCCTTCTTGCGGCCCTCCTTGGCGCCGAGGCGCGCGATCACGAGCGCCCCGACGACGGTCCCCGCCACGAGCGCGGTGAAGATCGCGGGCGCGACCGCGCGCCCGAGGAAGAGCCCCATCACGCCGGCGAGCTTGACGTCGCCCATGCCCATGCCGGCCGGGTACGCGATCGCGGCGATCAGGAAGAACCCGCCGGCCGCCGCGGCGGCGATCAGGTTCTCCTTCAGCGAGCCGGAGTCGAACGCCAGCACGAGCACGATCGCCGACACCGCGCCGATCAGCGTCAGCACGTTCGGGATGATGTGGTGGTCGAGGTCGATCAGCGTGATCGGGACCAGCAGGACCACGAAGACGAGCGGCAGCCAGACGTCGCTGTCGGCGCCGTACTTGAGCACCACGGCGGCGCACAGCAGGCCCGTGAGCGCCTCCACGAGCGGGTAGCGCCACGAGATCGGCTCCCCGCACGCGCGACACTTGCCGCGCAGCAGCAGCCAGCCCAGGATCGGGATGTTGTCGTACGGCTTGATCGGCGCCTCGCACTTGGGGCAGTGCGAGGCGGGGTACAGCAGCGACTCCTTGCGCGGCAGCCGGTAGGCCACCACGTTCAGGAACGAGCCGACGATCGCACCCACGATCGCGGCCAGCACGGCTCCCACCCCGACGCTCATCGAGCGTGCAGTGTGCCGGAGCGGCGGCCAGGCCGCCGCGCGCCCCTACGGGCGCGAGGCGACGGCAAGT
Organism: uncultured Solirubrobacteraceae bacterium; assembly: GCA_963736505.1. Taxonomy (GTDB): domain Bacteria; phylum Actinomycetota; class Thermoleophilia; order Solirubrobacterales; family Solirubrobacteraceae; genus Solirubrobacter. The sequence continues at coordinate 1,482,733 of CAVTOZ010000003.1, read as the reverse complement.
CCGGCGGCCGCGGTCAGGCGGCCGGCGTCGGCCACGCCGGCCGACTCCACGACGCGGCCCTCGAGCGGCATCCGCAGCTGGTCGGACAGGCGCGCGACGAAGCCCGGGACGGCGACGGCGGCACCGGTGACGACGGCGCGCTCGACGGTCTCGGAGTTCTCCTGCGCACGGTAGAAGTTCAGCGAGTTGCGCACGCTGTCCGCGAGCTGGTGGACGCCTTCCTCGAGCGAGGTGCGGGCCGCGGCGACGAGGTCGGGGTCGCCCTCGACCTCCTCCAGCGGCGTCTCGAGGCCGACGTGCGACATCCACTGGCGCGCGTGCTCGAGCGTGAGCCCGCGGCGTTCGGCGAGCGTCTGGGCGATCGTGTCGACCCCGCCCGTCGCGGCGCGCGTGAACAGGCAGCCGTCCGTGTTGGCGACGGCGACGTTCAGCAGGCCGGCGGCGTTGATGTACAGGACGGCGCCCTCCTGCTCGGTCGCGAGCGCGCGGACCATGCCGAAGGCAGACAGGTCGATGCCCTCGAGCTGCAGGCCGGCGCCCTGGACGGCGGCGGCGGCGCGCTCGACCATCTCGCGGCGCACGGCGACGACGACGACGCGCGACGCCAGGCCCGTCGGGGTCTTCACGACGCCCAGCGGCTGGAAGTCCATCACGGCCTCGTCCATCGGCATCGGGATGTGATCCGGGGCGGCGGCGCGGACGGCCGCGGCGAGCTCCTTCGGATCCTCGATCACGGTCGCGAGGTCGAGCGAGCGGACGACGATCCGCTGGTGGGCGATGCCGAGGCGGACGCGCTTGGGCAGCTCGTGCTCGGTGAAGAGCGCCTTGAGCGCCTCGGCGAGCGCGATCGGGTCGGCGACCTCGCCGTCGCGCATGATGCCGGGACGGAGTTCGGCGACGGCGCCGCGGGTCAAGGTGATGGAGCCGTTGACGCTCACCTCGGCGGCGGCGAGGTGGCCCGGGTCGAGCTCGAGGCCGACCACGCTGATCTGGGAGGAACGCTTCTTACGGAGCACGGAGGTTAAGTCGGCATCCGCGCGCCGCGGCTTGAGGGCTTAACGCACGAAGCGGGCCCGGAGGCCCGCTTCGCGGAGGGTTCAGAGTGCTGTGCTGACTACCAGGAGCCGCCGGACGGGCAACCGCCCTGGCCGGAGTTGGTGCAGCCGCGCGTCACGGTGCCCGCGGTGTTGGTGATCGAGAACACGGTCCCGTGCGAGCCCTTGGACTTGGTCGAGAGCGTGTAGCCGTCGCCGGCCGCGTTCGGGGTGACCACGAGGACGTTGGCGTTCTTGAGCGCCGGCTCGATCGTCGGCAGGCCGTTGGGGCCCGTCGTGTTGTCGGCACCGGTGTAGCTCTGGTGATCGGTGTAGTACGTCTCCATCGCCGTCTGGGCGGTGCGGACGTCGCTCTTGGCGTTGGCGTCCTGCGCCTTCTCGCGCTGGTTGAGGAACGCGGGCAGCGCGATCGCGGCCAGGATGCCGATGATCAGGATGACGACCAGAAGCTCGATCAGGGTGAAGCCCTTCTCACTCTGCGCGCGCTGACGAAGCTTGTGAAGCATGTGGATGAACCCTCCTGAAGGGATCGTTGGGCCTGTGGGTTGCCTTGCCAGGTCCTCGGGTCCCGATTCCTGCCGGAAGTGGCAGCCCGGCCTGCTCCGATTTGGGGGAGCCCCGTGGCTTTGCGCCTCGCCCTCGCGGGCGATTTGCCTTTTGACACCTCGGTCTGGCAAGTCCGGTATCGGCATCCATGAGACCCGGCTTTAGCCTTTGTTGGCGGATTGCCGCGAGGAGGAGGAATTCGGCCCGCAAACGCCGAAGGGGCGCCATTCGGCGCCCCTTCGAGACTGCGTTTCAGAGCCGGCTGGGCGGGGTCACTTGGCCCCGACCTGCTCGTTCGAGCGCACGACCTTCCACGCCGAGTCCACGGGCGTCAGGAAGTACGGCGGCGAGCGGTAGCGCAGGCGGTCGTCATAGGTGTAGTTCTTGAGGAAGCCGGTGCCGGTGGCGCCGCCGGTGCCGACCGGGCCGCGGTAGCGCTGCGCGATCGCCCCGTTCACGGTGAGGCTGCCGAGCTTGGCGCCGCAGTTGTAGTTGTCGACGATGAACGAGTGCTGCAGTGACAGGATCGCGGCTTCGATGGTGACACCCGCGGCACCGTCGTCGTCGATCATCGTGCTGGCGTTCGCGCAGCTCGTCTGATTGCCGCGCGAGTCGTACGTGCGCGTCACGTTGTGTGCGACGCGGACGAAGTTGTTCGCGATCAGCCCGAGCACCGGGTCGCCGGACTTGATCAGGTTCTCGTCCTTCTGGCTCCAGTCGACGACGCCGTTGTCGTTGGTCGGCGCGAGGATGATGTCGTTCGCCGCCCCGATCGTAAGGCTCTGGTTGTACGTTCCGCTCACGAGCACGTTGCCGCAGCCCTGGTCGTCCGGGATGCCGTCGTGGTTGGAGTCGGTGGCGTAGGCGACGGCAGCGGGGTACTGCGGCGTGCAGGCGCCGTTCGGGTCGACGTAGATGACGCCGTTGTCGGGCCAGGCCATCGTCGTCTTGGAGCCGTTGTTGCTGACCACCATGGTGTCGCCGTCGAGCCGGATGATCGTCTTGCCGCTGAACAGGTAGCCGTCGTCCACCGCCGCCTTGCGCAGCGCGTCGTTGGTCTCCGGCGGCTTCATCGGCGCGGCGCCGCTGACGTGCACGCCCTTGAAGGTCGGGCTGTTCGACGTGCAGCCGCTCGAGGTCGACTGGACGGTGTCGTTGGTCTTCGGGACGAGCTCGATCTTGTCGTCGCTGCTGCGCCCGAAGATCGGCGAGTTGCAGATCAGCAGGCTGTCGTTGCTGTGCAGCGGGCCGTTGACGGCGTCGCCGGTGACGAACTGGATCTCGGGGCAGCCGCTCGGCCGCAGCCAGCGGTACACCTTGCAGTTCTGGTCGGCGTTGTCGCGCTCGTTCTGCGTGGCCAATGACTGCGGGTCGCTGTCCTCGTAATCGGTGTAGTAGAGGAAGTCGAGGAAGCCGTTGCGGCGCAGGTTGGCGATGATCGAGCGGCGCAGCGGATCGGTCGCCGTCGGCCGGCCGGTGGCGCGGATGCGCAGGACGCCGGTCTTGTCGATCGCCGTGGTGTTGTCGCCCTTGGTGCACGGCTTGGTCGGGTCGGGCGGGATGATCTCGACGGTGTACTGGGCGGTCGAGTTGGTGACGTTGCGCCACGTGCGCATGTCGGTGCCGGTGCCGTTCCAGTACTTGCTGACGGGGTTCGGCTCGCCGGTCGAGTTCGGCGCCGGGACCAGCTCGCAGTTGGTCCAGTAGTCCGGGTCCTGCCCCAGGTGGGTCAGGTAGAAGTTCAGGCCTGCCTCGGCCGCCGCGTAGGCGATCTTGCGGTCCTTGGAGTCGCCGCCCATCGGGAGGTCGCCGTTGGCCGCCGCGAACGCCGCCGCCACGAACATCGAGGTGACGAACATGGCCATGATCACGATGAACATCGAGAAGCCGCGCTGTCCGCGGTGGTCCGGGAGCTGGTTCATGAGCATGTGGGGGTCGGAGCGGGGTCGTTGGGATCGGCGGCGCGCACGTACACCTCGTCTTGAAGCACGATCGCGCTATTGACGTTGTTGACCGTCGGCAGCGTCGTGGTGGGCAGGGTCCGGAAGGCGATGTCGACGCGGGCCACCGTCGCCAGGTCGGTGGCCGGCAGGCCTCCGGCCGGGGGCGTCAGCAGGATGCTCGGCGAGGGCTGGGCCGCGGTGTCGTACTTGTAGTACGTGAAGATCGGCGCGCCCGGGGTGACGGGCACGACGTTGGAGATCAGCCGCCGCGTCGAGACGGGCACGACCGGATATGACGGGACGTACGTCGTCACCTGCGACGAGCCGGTGCCGGTGATCTGCTTGAACCAGGTGCCGGTGTAGACGCGCTCGGTGATCGTGCGCGCGGCCGGGTTGTAGACGAGCGAGTGCAGCTCCGGCGTCTTGCTGGCCGCGTTGCTCGGCGGCTTGCTCGTCGCCGAGCCGTCGGTCAGGTCGACGTAGAACGTCGCCGTGTTGCCATCGGTGATGTCGCCCGTGCGCGTCGCCATCGCCGGCGTCGTGGCGTTCACGCACACCTGCGAGCGCAGCTCGCGCGTCATCGTGTCCATCACCAGGCGCCCGCGCTGCGAGGCGTCGACGCGCTGGTCGACCTCGCTCGCGCGCTTCATGGTGAACTCGACGAGCGACAGCGCGGCGGCCGAGATGACCAGCGCGATGAAGAGCGTGACGAGCAGCTCGGGGAGCGTGAAGCCGTCCTCGCGGCGGATGTCGGCGCGCATCAGCATGTGCCCGAGGACCAGGTGGGCGTGTAGCCGGGCGGCGGCAGCTGGGTCTGGGTGCCCGTCGACGACAGCTTGGACATGTCGTACGGCGCCAGGCCCGCGGGCGCGAGGTCGTCCGGGTACGTCCAGTGCTTGGTCACGCTGGACACGGTGTCCTGGACGCAGATGTCGTAGTTGCCGAACGGCGCGCCCGCCTCGACGTACGTGGTGTCGGTCGTCTGGGAGCGGCCGACGACGCCGGTGGAGCCGCCGGTTCCCGTCGTCGTGAACGTGTTCAGCCTCTGCTGGGCCTCCGCGCAGCTGTCGCCCGGGACCGGGTTGGGCTTGGCCACGACGATCATCCCGTTCGGGATCGTCGTCGAGCCGTTGCTGCGCTTCATCACGCGCAGGTTGAACGCCGGCTGGAGGATCGTGATCGCCGTGTTGGCGCCCGGATTCACCTGCGCGGAGCCGTTGTTGACCGACGTGAAGTAGCCCGGCGTGTACCCCGGCCGCGACGGATCGCTGTAGCGGCAGCCGCCGGTGAAGAAGCCGTAGGTCGAGTTCAGGTACGGGAACAGGCCCGAGCCGCTGAAGCTGGCGCTGGCCGCCGAGGCGTACGTCACCAGCACCGACGTGTCGAGGCCGTTGGTCGCGCTGATCTTGGTCGCGACGGACGGGATCTGGGCGGTGGACGCCGTCGAGCCCGGCTTGTAGGTCTTGATCGTGGCGCTGATCGAGCCCGGGACGTCGTACTGCTTGGAGACCAGCGTGAGCGAGCCGGCCGGGACGCTCGTGTCGGGGATCGAGACGTTCGTCTTGCCGGCGTGGTCGACCAGGCCGGGCGTATTGAGCGTGATCGTGTACGTGCCGGCGCCGATGTTCTGGAACAGCGCGCAGCCGGCCGTGTTCGTCTGCCCCGTGCCCGAGTCGGTGCCGGCGGTGGTGCCGGTGATCGACACGAGCTTGTTGACCAGCGGCGAGCCGGTGCGGTCGGTGAGCAGCACGCCGAGCGTGCCGTGCGTCGTGGAGTACTGGATGTCCGGGGCGATCAGCGAGTCGAGCTGGACCGCCTTGACGCGCGTGCCGACGATCGACGACGTCACCGTGGTGGTGATGTGCAGGTAGTCGGCGTCGCGCTTGTCGCTGGTGCAGCTCGCGGTGCCGCCGGTGTCGTCGCGGACCCACTCGACCTTCGAGTTGACGACGTAGTTCGCACCGCCGACGGGGATCGTCTGCGTCTGCGGGGCGAAGGTGGCGAGCTGGGTGACCGGCATCGAGCGCAGCCGCTCCTGGTCCTGCTCGGCGAGGCTGGCGGCGACCGAGCGGGCGCGCTCACGGCCGGTCGAGTTCTGCGCGCCGTCGATGCCGGACAGCACGGCCAGCGCGACGAGCGCCAGCACGGCGCAGCTGACGACGACCTCGATCAAGGCGTAGCCGGCGGTGCCGCCGGCGCGCTGCTCCCGCACGCGATCCATCAAGCGGGTCATCGACCCACGGGCCGACGAGGTTGAGCGGCTCACCAGCGGTTCCCCTTGCTGTCGGCGGTCGCGAGGCAGCTGCCTGACCCCGGCGCGGTGCAGTCGCGCTCGTCGTCGCCGGAGGCGAGCCGCTTGAAGGTGTAGGTGCCGCCGCCGGAGGCGCCGGCCGTCGAGTCCACCGCGACGGTGAACGTGTCCGACGTCAGGTCCGACAGCGCCAGGCCGGGGGCGCGCGCGAGCGACGGCTCGATCTTGGCCAGCTCGTCGCTGGTCGCGCCCGCGAACGTGTCGTGGTCGGTGTGCCAGACGGTCATCGCCTTGGCGGCGGTGATGGCTTCGATCTTGGCCTCGCTGTCCTGCGCCTTCGAGCGCTGGTGGAGGAAGGAGGCGATCCCGACCGCGGCGAGGACGCCGATGATCAGGATCACGACCAGCAGCTCGACGAGCGTGAAGCCTGACTCCTCGGCGAGCCTGCGGCGGGTGCGTGCGGACATACACCCCAGATGTCGGCGCCGCCGCCCCGGCGCTTGAGGGGTCGAGACCCTAGTCGGCTACTCGGCCGGAGCCTCGGCCCCGCCGGCCGCCTGCGCGTCCAGAGCGGGGTCGAAGCGCCCGCTGCCCGCGCACCAGGGGCAGCGCACGCGATGCGGCGTGCCGCCGAGGCCGGAGACGACCTGTCCCGTGCCGCGGCACGGCGTGCACGTCGTCGGATCGTGGGTGTCCTGCGGAGCGCTCACGGCGCCCACCCTAGCTCAGCCGGGCTCAGAAGCCGGGCGGGGCCACCGAGCCGGACGAGCGGCCGGGGATGTGCAGCGCCGGGTCGGGCGAACGGTCCGTCGGCAGCGAACGGCGCGTCGTCGGCGGCACCTCGCGGTCGGTCAGCGGGCGCAGCAGGTTGTACGAGCGGAACGCGACCTCGGCCTTGCCGGGGTCGGCGACGCGGAACAGGAAGCCGGGCACGGCGGGCACGCCGAGCGGCGAGCGGGCGACGATCGCGGCCAGCGTCTCCGGCTGCAGGCACGGCTCCAGCGCCTCAGGGCCGAGCGGCTTCGTGAACAGCACCGCCGCGTTCGGCGCGTCGTCGGCGTCGCCGAGCATCGTCAGCGCGCTACCGCCCGTGGTCGTCCACAGCCAGCCCTCGACGCCCTCCTCGCGCGGGATCACGGCGGTCGCGCTGAGCCGGCGCAGGACCGGGAAGCGGCCGCTGGCGCCGCCGGGGCGGGCGCTGCCGCGCTCGACGAGGCCGAGATGCAGCATGCCGAGCGGGAGCCGCAGCGGCGTGCGCAGCAGCTCGTCGTGGATGAACGTCGCGCCGCCGGGCGTGATCCGCAGCAGGTCCTCCGAGCGCCGGCGGCCCCAACCGCGCGGCTCGAAGACGAGGACGTGGTCGCGCCCGGCGCCGGGCGGTACGGGAGGCGGTTCGGAGTTCACGTCGATCTGAGGATCGGCTTGCCGGACGGCAGCTTGAGCGCCGGCGTGCGATCCCCGGTATAGCGCAGGACCAGCATCGCCCGATCGTCGACCGCGCTGCCGGCCTGGAACTCGCCCAGCGCGCGCTCGATCCGCTCGAGCACGCGCTCCGGCTCGGAGCCCTCGGCGCCCATCAGGTCGATCAGCCGCTCGTGCCCGAAGCGGCTGTCGGCGCCGGGCGTGTCGGTGACGCCGTCGGTGTAGAGCAGCAGCGTGTCGCCGGGCTCGAGCTCGAGCACGTCCTCGTCGGTCTCGAAGTCGCTCAGGGCGCCGAGCAGCACGCCGTGGCGGCCGATCTCGCGCACCTCGCCGCCGCGCCGCAGCAGCGGGCGCGGGTGGCCGCCGGCGGCGATCGTCACCCGCGTGTCCTCGATCAGCGCGCATACGAGCGTGACCGGCGACAGGCGCGGGAGCTCGAGCAGGACGTCGTTGACGAGCGCCAGGACCGCGGCCGGCCGCGGGTCGAAGCGCGCCGCCGTGCGAACGGAATGGCGGACCAGCGAGGTCAGCGCCGCCGCCTCGATCCCCTTGCCGGTCACGTCGCCGAGGAAGACGAGGTGGCCGCCACCCGCGGCGGGCGCGATGTCGTAGAAGTCGCCGCCGACCTCGGTGCCCTCCTCGCCCGCCTGGTAGGACGCGGCCGCCTCCCAGCCCGGCGGGTGCGGCAGCCGCTCGGGCAGCAGGCTCGCCTGCAGCGTGCTCGCGACGCGCGCCTGCTCGCGGTACAGGCGCGCGTTCTGGACGGCGGTCGCGGCGCGCAGGGCGACGTCCTGCGCGAACGCGAAGTCGTCGGCGTCGAACGTGCGCCGGCTGTCGGCCGACACCAGCGTGATCGCGCCGAGGGTCTCCTCCCCCACCCGCATCGGGACGATCATCACGGCGCGGATCCCGATCGCGCGCAGCGCCGCGAGCTGCTCGGGATCGCGGATCGCCGCCTCGATCAGCTCGTCCGGCACGTCCGGGAACAGCTCGGCGTCGCCGCCGTTGAGCACGCCCGCGACGCCGTTCGGGGCGTCCGGGTCGGGCGGGTAGCGGCGCCGGAACTCCTCCGCCATGGCGACCTTCGACGGATCCGCGTGCGCGAGCGCGACCTGCACGATCTCGCCGTGCTCGCCGGGCAGATCGACGGCGCACCAGTCCGCCAGCCACGGCACGGCCAGGCGCGCGACGCGCTGGAGCGTCTGCGCGTAGTCGAGCGAGGACGCGAGCAGCTGGCCGGCCTGCGCGAGGAAGCGCTGGCGCAGCTCGGCCTCCTTGGCGTGCGTGACGTCCTCGACGATGTTGACCGCGAACCGGCGGCCGCGGTCCTCCAGCGCCGTCGCCTTGGTCAGCAGCCAGTACGGGTGGCCCGTCTCGCGGTCCACGCTGCGGGTGAGCAGCGCCGGGGCCGGCTCGCCCTTGACCAGGCGGCGGCCGGGCAGTTCCTCGATGTCGACCGGCGAACCGTCCTCCTTGGCCATCGTGAAGCGCGCGGCGAGCTCGCCGGGGCGGGCGGCGACGACCTCCTCGGGCGTCGCGCGGCCGAGCAGCGTCGCGGCGGCCTGGTTGGCGTAGACGGTCTGGCCGGTGTCGTCGTTGACCGTGACGGCCTCGGCGAGCGCGCCGAGGATCCCGTCCAGGCGCGTGCGTGCGGAACGAAGGTCGCCCAGCAGGCGGACGTTGGCCAGCACGAGCGCGACGCGGCCGGCGAGGATCTCGAAGAACGCGAGATCGGCGGCGTCGTAGCGGCGGCCGGCGAGGCCGAGGACGCCGAACGCGGCGTCGGGGGACCTGAGGGCGACGACGGCGCCGGTCTCGCCCACCAGCCGGCTGGTGCCCTGCTGCAGCGTGGCGCGCCCGGCCTTCTCGAGGTCGTCGGCGATCGGGCCCGTGGCCAGCACGCGCTCCGGCGCGTCGATCCAGCACAGCTCCGCGACGGCCGGGACGAGCGCCGCCCGGAGCCCGTCCAGCGCGTCCTCGAGCCGCTCGGTGCCGGACAGCCTTCCGACCGCCGCGAGCACCGCCATGCGCGCGCGGTCCGACGCGGCGCGCGCCAGCGCGCGGGCGGCGAGCGTGGCCAGCGCGCAGCCGGCGGCGACGATCGCGATCCGCAACAGGTGGTCGGTCGAGCCCGCGTAGTGGTTCCACCAGCCGCTCGCGATCGCCATCGCGACGGCGGCGACCGAGGCGATCGCGACCTGGCGCCAGCGCCCGGTCAGGGCCAGCGCGACCGGCGCGAGCACGAATGCGCTCGTGAACACGATCTCGTTGCTGACCAACGCGTCGACGAGGCCCAGCAGGGCGAGGAACATGAGAGCGAGCGCCAATGCGCCCGCCGGGGCGTGACCGCTTCTCTCCACCTCAGGGTGATCGTATTCAGCGCGCGGCTTCGCCGAGCAGACGTTCGACCAGCATCGTGTCCTTCCACTCGCCGTCGAGACGGCCGTGGCGGCGCTGGATGCCGACCTCCGTGAAGCCGGCGGCGCGGTGCAGCGCCAGGCTGGCGGCGTTGGTCGTGAACACGCGGCTCGTGAGCTTGTAGTAGCCGGCGTTCTCGGCGGCCAGCGCGAGCTCCTCCAGCAGGCGCCGCCCCACGCCCGCCCCGCGGGCGCCAGGGTCGACGTAGATCCCGTGCTCGCCGATGCCGGCGTAGGCCTTGCGCACCGAGTACGGCGACAGGCGCGCGAAGCCCTGGACGGCACCGCCGTCGTCGGTGGCGACCAGGAACGGGCGTCCCTCGTCGAGCCAGGCCGCCACCTCGCGCTCGGAGCGCGGGCGGGTCTCGAACGTCGCCTGGCGCTCGGCGATGCCGTGGTTGTAGATCGCCGCGACGGCCGGAGCGTCGTCCGGGACGGCGGGTCTGACGTGGATCGTGGGCGTCATCGGTCAGCCGGCGGCCGCGAGCGGCGGGGCGGGCCCGAGCACGCGGGCGATCTCCTCCAGCGCGCGCTCGGCGCGCCCGATCTCGGCGTTGAGCCGCTCGCGCCTGGCGCGGATGTCCTGCAGGTCGGTGCCGCCCGTGTGCGTGAGCTCGCGCAGGTCGCGCTGGAGCTGCTCCAGGCGCGCGCGCAGCCGCGCGCCGGCGTAGCGGTCGAGCTCGTAGACGCCCGCGCCGGAGCCGCGCCGGACGGCGGGCGAGCGGCCGAGCTGGGTGAGGAACACGGCGAGCGGGTCCTTGCCCGCGATCGCGTGGCCCGAGGCCTCGAGCAGCGCGTACCAGTCGCGGTAGTGCAGCGCCTCGCCGCCGCGGTCGAGCAGCAGCCGGACCGCGACCTCGCGGATCGCGGGGCCGCGGAGCAGGCTCGCGCCGCCGGCGGGCGCATCGCCGCCCGGCGCCGCCGCGTCGCCGTCGCCCGCGGCGGGCGCCATCCGGTCCAGCAGCGCGCGGCGCTCGTCGAGCTCCGCCAGCCCGCGCTCGATCCGCGCGAGCGCCCGGCGCAGCTCGCCGGCCTCCTCGGCCATCCGCGCGCGGTGGCGCTCGAGCTCGTCGCGCTCGGCGGCGATGGCGCGGACGAGGCGGGCGGAGGGCGGCGGCGCGGAGGGGTGCATCGGCACCGCCGGTTCTACACCCGGCGCCGGATCTCCCCTGTGCACAGCCTGTTCATACGCGAACGCGCGTAGCGGATCCGCGCCACGTACCTGTGCATGGGCCTGTGGACAACTCGCGGATTTCCTCGCAACGAGCGGGAACTTCGCGTGCGACGCGCGGCTATGTCACGAATCGGGTCGCGATTCCGTCCGACGTGTGCGGGACCGTGTTCGGTCCCACGCGGACCCACGTAGCACTCGAAGGAGCCAGCCGATGTCCCGTTCAACCCGCCACCGGCCGCCGACCCGGCGTCCACGCCGCCGCCGCCCGGTGCCGCCTCCGGCGGCGAATCTCTTCGACGCCCTCGATTCGCCGCAGGACGATCCGTCCCTGCTCGAGGACCTGGTCGCGCTCGTCGCGCTGGGCCTGCTCGAGCAGCGCACGTCACCTGAGGGGACGGTCTTCGCGCTGACCGAGCTCGGCCTGCGGGCCGACATCGAGTAGTCGGGCTACGATCGGAGCATGTGCCGCAACATCCGCCAGCTCCACAACTTCGAGCCGCCCGCGACGAAGGAAGAGGTCCAGGCGTCCGCGCTGCAGTACGTGCGCAAGATCAGCGGGTCGACCAAGCCCTCGCAGGCGAACGCCGCGGCGTTCGAGCGCGCCGTCGCGGCCGTCGCCGCCGCGACGCATGAGCTGCTCGACGCGCTCGTGACCACGGCGCCGCCGAAGGACCGCGAGACCGAGGCCGCCAAGGCCCGCGCCCGCGCCGCGACGCGCTACGCCGCCTAGGGACTAGTTCTTGCAGCCGGCCGCGCGGCGGCCGGTCCACTCCCACTCGACGCGGCGCTTCCCCGCGGCCGCGTCCAGGCGGGAGTTGTTGTACGCGAGCCGGTAGAGCCGGTCCTCCTTGAGCTCGCGCGGCAGCGCGTCCGGCGCGAGCGCGGTGCGGCCGTGCAGCCACTCGCGGTCGTTGACGAAGTACCCCTGCCCAGGGTTCATCGGCACCTCGATCGCGGCGGCGAACAGCGCGCGCCGGACCGTGTCCGTCCAGGGGTGATCCTTGTAGAGCAACCCGTTGAACTGCTCGAAGTAGTCGCACTCGCCCGCCTCGACGCGTGCGGCGTCCATCTGCGTGCGGATCTCGGCCGGCACTCCCGCGCGCTCGGCGATCTCCCACATCTCGTGCATCGGCAGCAGCAGCGAGGCGCCCTGCCCCGGCACGACGTGGTTGAACACGTTGAACAACAACGCCGGGATCCACATGTCGGAGTGGAGCGCGAACGACCCGTCCTCGTCCCCGCTCTGCCCCGTGGGCGCGGCGATCGCGGACGACTCCTCCCCGGAGATCGCCGCCAGCGCGGCCCGCAGCCACCCGAACAGGTGCAGCGCCCCGTCGGCGCCGGGCCCGTCCAGCATCCCGGTGAGGATCACCGCGTCACCGGGCGGCAGCTCGTAGTGGTACATCGCACGTGCGAAGTCGAGCATCTCGCGACGGAGCCCGCCGTCGTGAATCTCGTTGACCGGCACGTGCCAGGTCACGGTGTACAGATGTCCTTCGTGCCCCGTGCGGAGCTTGCTCCACGCGACCTTGGCCCGCATCCACAGCGGCAACGGCTCATACGAGACGCGCTGCACCGGCCGCATCGTCCGCGCCTGTTCCGCGAACCGCCGCAGCAGCGGCCGCCACTCCTCCGCCCAGCTCGCGTGCGGGAGCACGACGCCGGTGTCGGGCTCCACCTCCGCGAGGACTCCAGGGAGGGTTGCGGTGCTCGTGTGTGTCGCCGCGTCTGCCGCGGCCAGATGTGCCGTCACGCCGAGCAATATCCGCCGGACCGGTGAGGCGACGGTAAGGCCGCGGTTAAGCGGTGTCCCACATTCTGGCGCCGAGCGCGGAGGCGCGCGCGATCGGGCGCGCCACGGCGGCGCGCACGGCCTCCTCGGTGCCGGCCACGATGAGCCGCTTGCGGGCGCGCGTGACGGCCGTGTAGAGCAGCTCGCGCGTGAGCACGCGCGAAGACGGCTCCGGCAGCAGCACGGCGGCCGTGTCGTATTGCGAGCCCTGGCTCTTGTGGACCGTCATCGCGTACACGGTGTCGATCGCCGCGAGCCGCGTCGGCGGGAGCCGCAGCAGCTCGCCGCGGCGCTCGAACGCGGCGCTCGGCCCGGCCACGATCACGCCCGTGTCGCCGTTGAAGAGGCCGAGCCCGTAGTCGTTGGACGTCACCAGCAGCGGCCGGCCTGGGTACCAGCGCCCGCGCGTCGCGAAGCCGGGGATCGCCTCCGCCAGCCAGCCCTCGATCCGCGCGACCCAGGTCGCCACGCCGTGCGCGCCGCGGCGGTGCCCGCACAGCACGCGGAACGCGCCCAGCGCCTGGATCGCCTCGAGCGCCTCGCCCGCCTCGGCATGCGCGATCACGGCGCGCGCGGCGCCGACCGCCGCGTCCTTGACCGGCGCGAGATCGGGCGACTGCGCGACGTCGACCGGCAGCCACGTGATCGTCTCGGGGTCGCCGCGCAGGCGCTCGATCACGCCGTCGCCGTCGCCGGCGCGGATCGCGTCCGCGAGCGCCGCGATGCCCGCGCCGAAGCGGTACACGTGGTCGAGCACGACGACGCCCGGGCGCCCCGGCCGCGCGATGTCGCCCAGCACGGCGCCCGCCTCGATCGACGCGAGCTGGCCCGGGTCGCCGACGAGGATCAGCCGCGCGTCGGGCCGCACCGCCTCGACCAGGCGCGCCATCAGCGACAGCGAGACCATCGACGTCTCGTCGACGATCACGACGTCGTGCGGCAGCCGGTTGGCGCGGTTGTGGCGGAAGCGGCTGTGGCTGCCGGGGCGGCGGCCGAGCAGGCGGTGGATCGTCATCGCCTCGAGGTGGCCCCCCGCGACGTCGTTGACCGCCTCCTCGAGCCGCGCGGCCGCCTTGCCGGTGGGCGCCGCCAGCGCGACCAGCGCGCCCGGCTCCAGCAGCGCGACGATGCGGGCGAGCGTCGTCGTCTTGCCGGTGCCCGGCCCGCCGGCGATGACGGCGAAGCGGCGGCTGAGCGCCTGCTCGGCCGCCTCGCGCTGGCGGCCGCCGTCGGCGAACGCGTCCGCGAGGTCCGGGAGCGGGCCGGCGGGCGCCTCGGCGAACGCGCGCAGGTCGGCGGCGAGCCGGCGCTCCTCGCGCCAGTATCGGTCGAGATAGAGGCCGCTGCCGTCGAGCCGCAGCGGCCCGCCGGCGAGCGGGCTTGCGTCCACGCGCGCGAGCCAGTCGCCCGGCTCCGGCCACGGCAGCGCCGCGAGATCGACGGGCTCCTCGCCCTCGACGGCTGCCGTCTCGCGGATCGTGCCCAGGTCCACGTAGACGTGCCCGAGCCGCGGCGCGCGCACGGCGAGCGCCGCCGCCAGCGCGACGTCCGGATCGGCCTCGCCGGCGAGCGCGACGAGCCGCAGCGCGACGTGGACGTCGGCGGCGGCGAGCACGCCGGCGTCGTTGAACGCCCGCAACGGCTCGGGCGCGTCGAGGACGCGCGCCACGTCGTACGGATCAGTCGCCGGCATCCAGCAGCTCGCTCAAGGCCTTCACCAGCGCGCCGGGCGGCCGGAACGTGAACACGCCGCCGGTCGCGTCCGCGCCCGTCATGCCGCGCAGGAACAGGTAGGCGGCGCCGCCGAGGTGGCGGCCGGGGTCATACGACGGCAGCCGCCAGCGCAGGTAGCGGTGCAGCGCCGCGAGGTACAGCAGCGCCTGCAGCCCGTAGTGCGAGCGCTCCATTTCGGCGGTCAGCGCGGCCGGGCGGTAGTGGCGGGCCGTCAGCTCCTCGCCGGGCGCCGCGAGCCAGTTCGTCTTGTAGTCGACGATCCAGAACGTCTCGCCGCGGCGGACGACCGCGTCGATGCTGCCCGTCAGGTACCCGCGCACCCCGCGCCGCAGGTCGGGGTCGTCCAGCCGCTCGGCGTAGCCGCGCAGCGGGTCGCCGGCGGGCAGGTGCTCGCGCAGCAGCGCGCCGATCGCGGCGGGGGCGAACGCGCCGCTCGGCTCGTCGCCGCCGGCGAGCGGGAGCTCGAACACCAGCTCGTCGAGCCGGTCGGCGCGCCGCACGTCGCGCAGCCGCCCGAGCGCCGGCCCGAGCGGCGTCTCGATCGCGGCGCGCAGGCCCGCGACCACCAGCGCGGGGTCGCCGACGTCCAGCGGCCGCCGTGCGCGCACCTCCGCGATCCGCCGCGCCAGCTCCGCGCCGAGGTCCTCCGCCGCGAAGTCCGTCGCCTCGAGCACGCGGTGCACGAACGTCCCGATGTTGACGCCGGCGGGCATCGCCGCCAGCGGGACGGCGCCGCCCGCCGTCGCCTCCACCTCGGGCTCGTCGTCGACGACGTCCTCCTCCGGCTCGCTCGCCACGCGCGCCTCGTGCGCGAGCGCGGTCAGGTCGCTGTAGGAGGTGCGGCGCCAGCCCGTGTCGAGCGTGCGGTCGAAGCTGCCCGCCACGAGCATCGCGGCCGGGATCCGCGGCGGAGCCCAGCGCAGCGGCTCCTCCGCGACCGACGGCTCGACCGAGATGCAGCCCGGCGCCGCCGCCGCCAGCGAGCGCAGGCGCGTCTCGGCCTCCTCGTCGGTCGGCGTCACGGCGCCCGCCGGCGCGACGTTGCCCTCGTCGTCGCGCGCGAACAGCAGGCGGCCGAGCGCGGAGTCGCGGCTGTCGCGCGACCCCGCCCACCAGACGACGGCCTGGTGCTGCGCGCGCGTGAGCGCGACGTAGGCGAGCCGCAGGTCCTCGCCGCGCTGCTCGACGCGGTGCTGCTGGACGTGGCGCGCGTAGCCGCCGCCTTCGAGCCCGACGTCGACGGTCCGCCGGTCGCCCGCCTCCGGGTCGTGGTACGCGACCGGCACGCGCTGCGGGATGAACCCCGGCTCCCACAGATAGGGGTAGTAGACGATCGGGAACTCCAGGCCCTTGCTGCGGTGGATCGTGAGCACCTGGACCGCCTCGGCGTCGGACTCCAGCCGGCGGCTGCGCTCCTCGTCGCCCGTCTCCTCCTCGGCGGCGGCGATCCGGCGCCGCAGCCACGCGGTCAGCGCCGTCGTGCCCAGCTGCTCGCTCGCCGCCGCCGCGTGCAGCAGCTGGGCGACGTGGCGCAGGTCGGTCAGCCGCCGCTCGCCGCCGGTCAGCGCCAGCACGCGGGCCGGCAGGCCCTCGACGAGCGAGATCGTCTCGGCCAGCGAGGCGACGCCGCGCAGGCGCAGGACGCGCGCCCAGTCGTGCAGGCGGCGGTGGACCTGCTCCCACGCGTCGTCGCCGGCCGCGGCGACCTCGGCGGCGCTCCAGCCGAAGAAGCACGTCAGCGCCGCGCCGTGCGCGCGGCGGGGGTCGGTCGGGCGCTCGAGCGCCTCGAGCAGCCGCAGCCACTCGACCGCCGGGCGCGTCCCGAACACGCTGCCGGCGCCGTTGATGACGGCGGGGATGCCGGCCGCGTCGAGCGTCTCGCGGATCAGCGCCGCCGTGCGGTGCGTGCGGACGAGCACGGCGACGTGGCCGGGCGCGACCGGCTCGCCCTGCACGCGCGCGCCGGACGACAGCAGCGCGACGAGCTCGTTGGCGAGGTCGAGCGCGATGTGCTCGCGCGCCGCCGCGTTGCGCGCGTACCCCTGCGGCGTGCGCTCGAGCCCGGCGCGCGCGACGAGCCGCAGCCGCAGCGGCGCGCCGGCGCCCTCCAGCCTCGGCGCGCGGTTCGCCTCGGCCGCCTCGACCTGCCGGTAGACGATCCCCTCGTGGCCGAGCCGGGCGCCCCCGAACAGCGCGTCGTAGGCGTCGATCAGCCCCTGGTCGCTGCGCCAGTTCACGCCGAGCGTCGCGCGCACGCCGGCCGACTGGGCCGCGGCCAGGTACGCATACACGTCGGCGCCGCGGAACGCGTAGATCGCCTGTTTGGGGTCGCCGATCAGCACCAGCGTCGAGAACCCGCCGCCGAACGCGCGCCGCATGATGTCCCACTGCACCGGGTCGGTGTCCTGGAACTCGTCGACCAGCACGACCTTATAGCGCGCCTGCAGTCGCGCCGCGACGTCCGGCCCGCCGGTGCCCGACAGCGCCGCGTCCAGGCGCGTCAGCAGGTCGTCGTAGGTCATCACGCCGGCGCGCCGCTTGCGCGCCTCGAGCTCCTCGCGGACGGCCAGCGCGAGCCGGCGCCGCATCGCGGGGACGCCGTCCGGCGGCGCCCGCAGCGGCTCGATCGGCGCGGCCGGATTCTCGACGGCGGCGCGGGCGATCGCGAGCGCCTGCGCGCGGTCGAACGCCGGCGCCGCCTCGCGGTGGAAGCGGCGCACGTAGAGGTCGTCGACGACCTCGCCGAGCAGGTCCCCGAGGTCCTCCACGAACGCGACGTCGCGCCCGCTGTCGCCGGCGATCCCGAGCCCGCCGAGGACCTCCTGGCAGAACCCGTGCGTGGTCGCGATCGTGGCGGCGTCGAAGTCGGCGAGCGCGCGCGCCAGCCGCTCGCGCCGCGCGCGCACCTCCTCGGCCGGCGCTTCGAGCAGGAGCCGCACGATCTCGTCGTCGGAGACGCCCGTCTCCAGCCCGCGCTCGACGGCCACCAGCCGGTCGCGCACGCGCTCGCGCAGCTCGCCGGTCGCCATCCGCGTGAACGTGACCAGCAGCAGCTCCTCCAGCGGCGTCCCCTCGGCGACGTAGCGCGCCGCCAGCGCCGCGATCGTGTACGTCTTGCCGGTCCCGGCGCTCGCCTCCAGCACCGTCACGCCGGACGGCAGCGGCCCGCGGACGTCGAACGCGCTCACGTCTCGCGCTCCATCAGCGGGCGCCACACGCGCCGCGCCAGGTCGGCGAAGCGCGGGTCGGCGGCGAGCTCGGCGAACGTCAGCACTCGCCCGTGGACGAGCACGTGCTCGGGCTCGGCGTCCTCGCGCGAGCGGTTCCACTCCGACTGCCACTCCCCGCGGCCCGCCGCCTCGCCGCCCTGCGCGAACGCGGCCGAGGTGAGGCAGGCGAGCGGGAGCGGCTCGCGCATCCCGGCGTCGAAGACCTCGAGCAGCGCCGCCAGCTCGCGCCGCGCGGCCTCGGCGCCGACCGGCGCGATGCGGACGACCGCGCCGCGGCCGATCGTGATCGCGCGGTACGGCCGCTCCGACGCCGCGCTGAGCGCGAGCAGCCGCACCCACGCCGCGATCCGGTGGCGCGCGCTCACACGTGAGAACGTGACCAGCCGCAGCTCGTCGCCGCAGACGCCGGCGACGGTGCCGCGCAGCGCGCGCCCGCCGAGCGCGACCTTGACGTCGACGGACCCGGTCTCCCCCGGCTCGACGTGGCGCACGATCTCCTCCACGATCGGCGACACGCGGTCCACCACCGGCTTGCCGAGCACGCCCGGCGGGAGCGTCCCGCGCGCGATCTCGGCGAGGATGGCGGTGCGCGACTCGGCGCCCGCGAGCCGCGCCTCGAGCAGCCGCGTCCCGACGCCCCAGACGCCGAGGCCGTCGAGCTCGACCGGCAGCGCGTCCTCGACCTCGTCGCTGTAGTCGGCGGCGAGGATGCCCAGGCGCCGGCGCAGGAACGAGCGCACGGGGCGCTCGAAGAACGCCACGAGGTCGGCCAGCTCGACCACCGGCTCGGCCTGCGCCGGCAGCGGGCCGGTGAGGAACGGCGCCGGCGGGCGGCGCTCGGACACCAGCGCGCGGGCGCCCTCGAGCGTCGTGCGATCGAAGCTCCACGGGCCGTCCGCGGCGAAGTTGCGCACGTCGAACGGCTGCAGCGGGTGGCGCGTGACGACCTGCTCCTTCGGCACGCCGCTGCGCTCGACCATGTCGAGCAGCTCGCCGACCGGCACGGCGGGCGGCTGCGGGATGTTCGTGCGCTCGTCGTTGCCGGTGTAGGTGACGATCAGCCGGTCGGTCGCGGCCATCAGCGCGTCGAGCAGCAGCTGGCGGTCCTCGGCGCGCGCGTCGCGGTCGCCGACGTGCGGGTCGTCGAGCAGCAGGTCGTCGCCGTCGCGCGGGCCCTTGCGCGGGAACACCGTGTCGTCGAGCCCGAGCAGGCAGACGGCGCGGTGCGGGACCGAGCGCATCGGCACGAGCGTGCAGATCGTCAGGTGCCCGGTGCGGAAGTTCGCGCGCGTCGGGCGGCCCTCCAGCCGCTCGCCGAGCAGCGCGCGCAGCTCCGGCAGCGCCAGCGCGGTGGCCTGGCCGGCGGCCTCGGCGACGACGTCGTCGAGCAGCCGCTGCAGCTCCCAGCGCTGCCACGCGTCGCGCGGGCCGGCCGCCGCGAGCCCGTCGACGGTGTCGCCGAGCGCGGCGGCCCACGCCGCGATCGGCTGCGGCCCGCGCAGCGCCTCGAGACCGGCCTGCAGCCGCGCGACCAGCTCCGACAGGCGGCCCGCGAGCTCGATCGCCGAGCTCTCGACGTCGTCGAGCGGGAGCACGCCGCCGAACAGGCGCTGCTCGTCCTCGGTCATCGTCACGCCGAGCAGGACGCGGTCCAGGCCCGCGCGCCACGTGCCGGCGGGCAGCTGCTCGAGCTTGAACGGCGCCCGGTGGGCGGCGTCGAGCCCCCAGCGGATCCCGCTGTCGTGGATCCAGTCCTCGACGCGGCCGAGGTCGTCGTCGTCGAGCCGGAAGCGCCGCCGCACGGGCTCGCGGTCGGCGAGGTCGAGCACCTGCGAGGCGGTCAGGCGCTCCGACGCGAGCTCGAGCAGCCGTGCCGCGACGCCGAGCAGCGGGTTGGTCTGGCGCAGCGAGCGGTCGGCGAGCCGGACGCGCAGGTCGGGCGGCCGGCGGTCGGCAGGCACCGCGTCGTCGTCCTCCGGCGCGGCGCCGAACGCGGCCTGGATCAGCGGCGCGAACGTCTCGATGTCCGGGCACATCACGATCACGTCGCGCGGCTCGAGCGCGGGGTTCTCGGCCAGCAGGTGCAGGATCGCGTCGCGCACGACCTCGACCTGGCGGGCGCGGCCGTGGCAGGCGTGGACCTGCACGCTGCGATCGCCGGGGGCGAGCGGGAGCGGGGCCGGCGCGCGGTCGGAGCGCACGTCGCGCTGCAGGCGCTGGAGCAGCGACGCGCCCTCGATCGCGACCTCGTGGTGGTGGCTGACGTGCTCGCCCAGCACCAGCTGCAGCTCGCGGGCGTCCTGGCCCCAGGACGCGAGCAGCCGGTTGGCCGGCAGGGCGGCGGTGGGATCGTCGGCGCGCGCGGCGACCGGGCCGTCGACGGCGCGCGCGACCTTGTCCCACAGCGCCGGGCTCGGGTGCAGCAGGAACAGGTGCACGTCGCGGTGCTCGGCCAGCGCGCGCAGCACCCGCAGATGGGCCGCCGGGAGGCGCGTGAGTCCGAACAGGGACATCCGCTCGGGCAGATCGACGAGCGAGGGATCGCGCGTCAGCGCCGCGCACGCGGCGTCGAGCCGCGCGGCGGGACCCGGCACGCCGATGCGCTCGGCCAGGCGGCGCCAGAGCTCGGCCTGCCAGGCCGACGGCGCGTCGTCGCCGCCCGCCCACGCGCGCAGGAGCTCGGGCCGGTAGAGCGCGTAGCGGTCGAACAGCTCCGCCACGTGGCGGACGGTGGCGAAGCGCCGCGCGCGGCGCGCGGGATCGCCCTCGGTCCCGCCCAGGTAGGCGGCGAGCGGGTGCGCCCACGGCTCCAGCAGGCTCGCGTCGACGACCTCCAGCAGCGGCCACACCATGCGCTCCGGCAGCCACGGGTCCTCGTCCGGCGCGATCCCCGACGCCGCCGCCACGGCGTCGCCGGCCAGCCGCCGGGGCGAGGGGAACTCGACGTTGGCGCAGACACCGGCGCGCGTCGCGATCCGCTGCGTCAGCCAGCGCTCCATCCCGCGCGTGGGCACGGCGACGACCTCCGGCGCGAACGGATCGGGCGCCGGGGTCGCGAGCAGGTCGCGAAGCGCGTCGACGAGGGCGTCGGCGCGCTCTGCGCGGTGGACGTGGAGCACTCCGGGGATTCTGGTGGGTCGCCCGGAGGTCGCCGGACCTGACCGGGAGGCGTAGAGTCGGCGAGTGGACGAGCACGCCCCGCGCACACCGGTCCCGGCCGAGGAGCTCGCGCCGGAGGCGCCGGCCGCGATTCCCGCCGGTCCGGCGCCAGCGGGCCACGCGGCGCGCGTGCGGCGGCTCGGCGCCGGGCTCGGGATGAGCGCGCCGCTGGCGCGCGCGGCGGTCCGCGGCGCCGGCAACCAGGCGGTCGGGCGCATGCTCGCCCGCAGCCCGAAGTCCGACGAGCTGCAGGACGTGCTGACCAACCAGGGCGCCGCCGCGTTCATCGCCGAGCTGCGCAAGCTCACCGTGTCGGACCCGGACGTCGAGGCGCTGCTGAGCCAGCTGACGGGCGACGACCTCGCGCTGGCGACGCTGCTGGTGCGCTATGGGCCGGAGAGCATGTGGCCGGCGCCGGTCGAGGAGTACCAGTGCCCGTTCGACTACGCGCCGCAGTCCTCCCCGGGCGAGCAGGTGCTCTACAACGGTCGCTTCCTCGTCGTGCCGGCCGGGGACGCGCACTTCCACGAGTACGTCGCGACGGCGACCAACGGCTCGTTCGACGCCCAGGGCGGCCCGGCGCAGAAGACGTTCCGGACCGGCGACGACGTCAACCGGATCGACACCGGCAACTTCTCCTTCTTCCTGCCGGCCACGTTCGCCGGCACCGACACCGCCTCGGTGACGATCGCGATCAAGGCGCGCTCGACCGGCGCCGTGCTCTACACGCGCACCTGGAACTTCACGCCGCGCGGGACGGCGCCGACCGAGGTGGCGCAGACCGAGCCGGGCACCGAGGTCCCGATCGGCAGCGTCTACACGTACACGGCCGGGCCGGCGCTCGTGCCGCTGGCGGCGCCGTTCTACGAGCACCAGACCGTGCTGGAGGAGTTCAGCCCGAACGTCTCCAACCTCGACGTCGGCGACATGGACCCGGCCTGGCTGCTGAGCGCCGGCATCACCGACAAGCCGGGGCTTGACCTGCACCTGTTCGGCGGCTCAGGCGACAACGGCACGTTCGTGATCGACGCCAACGACCAGTTCCGGGACCAGCACGGCGGCGGCGAGGGCCTGCTCGACGACGCGTTCTCGCACCTGGCGACGCCGAAGGACGTCTACGTCGATCTCCCGCAGGTCTACACGGCGGGCCCGGGCAACGTGCTGGGCAACTTCATGATCCGCCGCATCCGCCACGTCAACGGCACGCACGGCCTGCTGAAGTGGAAGGTATGAAGGTCAGCCTGCTCGCGTATCCGGGGCCGCGGCCGAGCATCAGCCTCGCGTTCGAGCTGCTCAACGACGGCGCCTCCGACTGGAGCGGCACCGTCGTCGAGCCCGCCGTCCCGTGGGACCTGCGCGCGTGGGTGGACGGCGCGGAGGTCGTCGTGCGCAAGCCGATGCTCGACCTCCCGAGCCGCGCGAGCTCCCTGCGGCTGGCGCCGGGAGAGCGCAAGCAGCTCCCCTCCCCGATCGTGCTCGTGTTCGAGGAGCGGCCCGACGACGCGTTCCTGTGGAGCCTCGACACGCCTCCGCCCGCGACGATCGAGCTCGAGGCGACGATGACGGCCGGCGGCGAGACGCTGCGGTCCGAGCGGACCGCCGTCACCCTGCCCGCGTGAGCATCACGACCATCGAGGTCCGGCGCGACGACCTCGGCGTGGCGCGGGTCGTGACCGCGCCGGAGCCGGAGCTGCGCGAGGGGGAGGTGCTGCTGCGGGTCGAGCGCTTCGGGCTGAGCGCGAACAACGTCACGTACGGCGCGCTCGGCGACCGGCTCGGGTACTGGCGCTTCTACCCGGCGTCCGGCGATGGCTGGGGGCGGATCCCCGCCTGGGGCTACGCCGAGGTCGTCCGCGGCCCGCTGGCGGCGGGAAGGCGGGCGTTCGGCTACGTGCCGATGGCGAGCCACGTCGTCCTCACGCCGCGGCGCGTGAGCGCGCGCGGGTTCCTCGACGGCAGCGCGCACCGCTCCCGGCTGCCGGTCGCGTACAACTCCTACTCCGACCCCGGCGCGGGCGGCGACGCGCAGCTGCTGCTGCGGCCGCTGTACATGCTGTCGTTCCTGCTCGACGAGGCGCTCGGCGACGCCGAGGAGCGCGTGCTGGTGACGAGCGCGTCGAGCAAGACCTCGCTCGGGTTCGCGCGCCTGCAGGCCGAGCGCGGCGTCGCGGTGACCGGGCTCACCTCCGAGCGCAACCGCGCGTTCGTCGAGCGCGTCGGCGTGTACGACCGCGTCGCCACCTACGACGATCCCCCGCGGGACCCGGCGATCCTCGTCGACGTCGCCGGCAACGCCGCGGTCCGCGCCGCGCTGAAGCCCACGCGCACCGTGATCGTCGGCGCCACGCACCGCCACGCGCTCCAGGACGCGCCGGGCGCCACGCTGTTCTTCGCGCCCGAGGAGCTGCGCCGGCGGCGCGGCGAATGGGGCGCGGCCGGCTTCGACACCCGCTTCGCGGCGGCCTTCGACGCGCTCGTCGAGTGGTCGGCGGGCTGGCTGCGCGTGCAGCACGTGGAGGGAGCCGAGGCGGCGCTCGACGCCTACCGGGCGGTCGCGCGCGGCGACGCCGGGCCCGACCAGGGCTTCATCCTGCGGCTGAACTGAGGCTCACACCGGGCTCATCGTCAACCGGGCGTTCACCCCGGCGCGAAAGGGGAAGGCCATAACTCGCGCACCCCCCAACAAGGAGGCCTCCTTGCGACGCATGCTCGCGCTCCTGACGGCAGCGCTGTTCGTCCTGCCGGCCACCGCCGGCGCCGCCACGTCCACCTCCCCCACGCTCGAAGGCCGCGCCGTGCTGCCCGCGGGCACGTTCGCCGCCGGGCCGCCGTCGGGCGCGCTGCTCGGCTCCGCACCCGTCAACGGCTTCGCCGTGCCGTTCGCCGGCCAGCCGGTGCAGGGCTTCTCCGGCGCGCTGCCGGCGGGTGAAGGCCGCTACTGGGTCATGCCCGACAACGGCTACGGCTCGATCGAGAACTCGGCCGACTTCAACCTGCGCGTGTACCTGGTCAAGCCCGACTTCGAGACCGCGCTCGGCGGTCCGGGGACGGTCAAGGTCCAGCGCTTCATCCAGCTCCACGACCCGGGCCACAAGCTCCCGTTCGCGATCGTCAACGACTTCACGAACGACCGCGTCCTGACCGGCGCCGACCTCGACATCGAGTCGATCCAGCGCGCGAACGACGGCACGCTGTGGTTCGGCGACGAGTTCGGCCCGTTCCTGATCCACACCGACGAGACAGGCCGCCTCCTGCACGCGCCGTACCCGCTGCCCGACCCCGATCACCCGGGCCTCCAGCTGCGCGCCGCGCAGAACCCGTACTCGGAGGAGTCGAGCACGCTGCGCGTCATGAACGCGCTGCGCGGCGACGCGCAGGCGCACGGCGACACCAAGGCGCCGATCGTCTCGCCCGACGCCAACCTGCTGGCCGACAACGACCCGGCCACGTTCGAGCCGACGCGCAAGACGCCTCCGCCCGGCCTGAAGGCGGCGTCGAGCGAGCTGATGAACGTCGCCTCGCTCCACAGCGCGGGCTTCAAGGTCGTCCCGTACACCGTTGACGACCCGGTCAAGATGGACAAGCTGATCAAGCTCGGCGTCGACGGCATCATCACCGACCGGCCCGACCTCGGCCACCAGGTCGCCGTGCAGGACGGCGTCGACCTGACCAAGTTCGACCTCGAAGGCCACCGCGGCGGCCGCGACCTGCGCCCGGAGAACACGCTGCCGGCGATGGAGGTCGGGCTCGACAACGGCGTCAGCACGCTCGAGACCGACAACCACCTGACCAAGGACGGCGTCCCCGTCCTGTCGCACGATCCGTACGTCGACACCGGCAAGTGCCGGCTTGCGAACGGCGAGCCGTACACGTTCGGCGACGAGGTGCTGATCAAGACGCTGACGCTCAAGCAGCTGCAGTCGAACTACATCTGCGACGGCGTCATCCGCACCGGCACGCCGCAGACCAACGACCGCTCGCTGTCGCCCGTCGCCGTCGCGTTCGCGGCCCAGCAGGGCCTCAGCGATCCGTACGTGGATCCGACCACCCAGCAGCTGTTCGACTTCGTCAGGTTCTACGCGCAGTACTACTCGACGGGCGCCGGCAGGAACACGCCGGGCGCGGCCCAGAAGGCGGCCACGGCGCGGAACGTCCACTTCAACATCGAGACGAAGCTGAACCCGCGCTCGGACCGCGACGACCACAACAACGTGTACTCGGCGCGCACGCCGGACCCGCAGACGATCGAGCGCGCCGTCACCGGCGTGATCGAGTCCAACGCCATGGGCCCGCGGTCGGACGTGCAGTCGTTCGACCTCCGCACCCTGCGCGACACGTATGCCGACCACCCGGACCTGGCCACCGTCGCGCTGTGGGGCGACGATCCGGTCCCGGGAGGCGACGGGACCAACCTCCAACCGCAGGGCACGGAGGCGAACACGCGCTGGCTGGCCGGCCTGTACTGGCCGTACCGCCACACGGCCGACGAGAACCCGTTCCGCGTCCAGACCAGCGGCGGCTTCGAGGGCATGGCGATCACGCCCGACGGCAAGGACCTGCGCCCGATGCTCGAGAAGCCCGAGATCGGCGCGCCGCCGACGCAGACCCAGGTCTTCGACTTCAACCTCAAGACCCAGGGCTACACCGGCGACCGCTGGTTCTACCCGTACGACCCGAAGGGCGTCTCGGTCGGCGACTACCAGCTGTTCGACGACAAGAGCGGCCTCGCGATCGAGCGCGACAACACGCAGGGCGACCTGAACGGCTTCAAGGCGCTCGAGCGGATCAGGTTCGGCAGGCCCGGCACGGTGCTCAAGAAGACCGAGTCCGCCGACCTGATGGACATCAAGGACAGGAGCCGCATCTCGCTGCCTGGGCTGCCTGGCGACGTCGGGCTCGGGAACCCGTTCGCGTTCCCGTTCCAGACGATCGAGGACGTCGTCTTCCTCGACAAGCGGACCGTCCTGGTCATCAACGACAACAACTTCCCGTTCAGCATCGGCCGCCACGTCGGATCCGGGAAGCCCGACGACGACGAGTTCATCGTGTTGAAACTCCCGCAACCGGTGAACGCGCAGTAACCAGGTTCTCATCTGGCGTCTGAAAGATGCCCGGCGTAGCTCCGGGGCGACGGTACGCCCCGGAGAACGCCAAGGATTGGGGTCGTACATGGGCATACGCCGGGTTGGCGGAGTCGCCGTGCCGATGGTCGTGGTGGGCGCGGTCCTCACGTTCGGAGCCGTGCAGGCGATACCGCGGAACGGACCGGGCACGGTCCGGCTCGAGGGCGAGGTGCCCACGACGGTCGCGACGGGCACGGCGACCCTGCTGGGCCACCATCCCGCCGACGCGACGCTGAAGCTCAACTTCGGCTACCCGGTCAAGGACATGAACGGCCTCGACGCGCTGATCGCGCAGGAGGCCAAGACCCACCGCTACCTGACGCGCGCCCAGCTCTACGACCGGTTCTCGCCCAAGCAGAGCCAGGTCGACCAGCTGCGCGGCTGGCTGACGGCCAACGGCTTCACGATCACGCACGCCGGCGCCGACCGGCTCGCGCTCACGGCCAGCGCGACGACCGCCACGGTCGAGCGCGCGCTGCACGTCCGGATCAACGACTACCTGCGGCCGGGCTCCACGTTCCGCGGGATCAAGGTCGCGCCGTACCGGTTCTACTCGAACACGAGCGACCCGACGCTCCCGGCCGGGCTGAAGCTCCAGACGATCTCAGGCCTGAGCGACGTCGACCGCTTCTACACGGCCACGCAGCTGAGCGGCAAGCCGCCGAAGGTCGCGCAGGCGCCGCAGACGGCGCTCAACTGCCAGGCCGACGACGCCACGGTGCACCCGCAGTGCTCCGACACCCGCACCGGCGGCTACTTCCCGGGCGACATCCGCTCGCTCTACGACGTCAGCGGCCACGGCTTCGACGGCACCGGCCAGACGCTCGGCTTCACGCTCTGGGGCGCGGGTGAGACGCAGGCGGCGATGACGTCGTTCGCCAACGGGACCGGCGACACGCCGATCACCGTCGACCCGCCGTGCGTGGCGACCGGCAACTCGCCGACCACGCCGAGCGCCTGCACGACGGCGCCGGAGGCGGGCGACCATCTGGTCACGATCCTCGAGAACGGCAACACCAACGACAACTTCGGCTCCAACGTGGAGACCGCGCTCGACATCGAGCAGGCCCACGGGATCGCCACCCACGCCGGCATGAAGTACTACGACGCCGACTGCGCGTCGGCGCCGCCGGTCCACTCCGGGCTCGCGAACGCAGGCTGCAACGGCTCCGACGTCGGCCTCGAGGACGCCGTCGAGGACGCCGCCGGCGACCCGACGCTGCACACCGTGTCGAACAGCTGGGGCTACGGCGGCGAGGCCGAGTGGGGCCTGGCCGACCCGTTCCTGATCGCGGTCCAGAAGAGCCTCGCGCTGGCCGCCGCGGCCGGCACGACGTTCTACTTCTCGACCGGCGACCTCGGCACCTACGAGTCGGGCTTCCCGGCCGACAGCCAGTACGTCGTCGCCGTCGGCGGCACGACGCTGTTCTCCACGGCCGCCTCGCCGTCGGTGCTCAGCACCGAGACGACGTGGGCCGCGGCCGGAAGCTGGTGCTCGAACCTGATCGACCGTCCGTCGTGGCAGACCGGCTCCGGGGTGGCGGCCAACGCCCCCTGCCCGGGCCGCGCGATCCCCGACGTGTCGGCGGTCGCCGACACCAACTCGGCCGTCCGCGTCGTCGCCACGGCGAACGGCAACGGCGGCCTGCAGGCCGGCAGCGTCGGCGGCACCAGCGTCGCGGCGCCGGAGATGAACGGCCTCGAGGCCGTGATGGAGAACTTCCTCGCCGCCCAGGCCTACCCCGGCGCCAAGCCCGCGGTCGGGTTCGAGGCGCCGGTGATCTACCAGCTCGGCAACGGCGGCCACTACGACAGCTACTACCGCGACGTCACCTGCGGCAACACCGCCAACCCGACGGCCGCGCCCGACGGCGACGCGGCACAGCGCGGCTGGGACGCCGCGACCGGCTGGGGCGCGCCGGACTGGTTCCACTTCGCCACCGGCTACGCGATCGCGCTCGGCGCCACTGGCCTGAGCGTGCCGTCCTCGATGGCGCAGGGCTACGGCTGGGACTGCGCGAAGACGCCGAGCAACTCGGCCGAGCGCGGCGTGGCGTTCCCGTCCGCCTCGGTCGGCTACGCCGTCGGCGCCGCCTCGGGCGCCACGCCGTGGCCCGCCAAGTGGCTGCCGAGCAACGCCTGGGGCGCGACGAACACGTTCTTCAAGACCGCCGACGGCGGCCGGACGTGGGTCCCGTCCAACAGCGACATGCTGGCGATCGCCTGCACGAGCGCCAGCGCGTGCGTCGAGGTCGGCGACGGCGGCCGGATCCGGACGACGTCGGACTCCGGCGCGACCTGGAAGGACGTGGCGAGCGGGTTCGACAAGGCCTTGACAGCCGTCAAATGCCCGAGCGCGACGGTCTGCTACGCCGCGGGCGACCGCGGAAACCTGTTCAAGTCGGCGGACGGCGGCGCGACCTGGTCGCACCTGCAGTCGACCGACGGCAACCCGCTCTACGGGCTCAGCTGCCCGACGGCGGACACGTGCTACGCGACCGACATCTACGCGCACGTGATCAAGACGACCGACGGCGGCGCGACGTTCACGTGGCAGCAGACGCCGGTCACCACGCCCGGGCTCGCCGTCCCCGGCTCCGGCGGCCCCGCGCCGTACGCGGGCCTGGTCGGCATCTCGTGCCCGAGCGCGGGCACCTGCGTGTCGACCGCGCTCTACAGCACCGCCAACGGCGCCGAGCCGCCGCCGCAGAGCGATCCGCCGATCGTCACGACGACCGACGGCGGCGCCACCTGGACCCTGCGGACGAGCAACAGCGGCACGGGCAACTACCTGCACGCCGTCTCGTGCATCACCGGGTCGACCACGTGCTACGCGGTCGGCCGCGGCGGCTCGATCGTCACCACGACCGACCTCGCCACGTGGACGAAGATGACGTCGGGGACGACCAGCGCCCTCACCGCCATCACCTGCCAGAGCGCGACGTCATGCGTGGCGACCGGCCAGAACGGCACGGTCGACGTGCTGTCGGGCACGACCTGGACGGCCACGACCGGCAACGGCAACGGCGCGTTCCTGGCCGGCGTCGCCTGCCTTGACGCGAGCGCGTGCTACGCGGCCGGCAAGCAGGGCGTCACGGTCGCCACGACCAACGGGACCACCTGGACCCAGCAGGCCGGCGGCGGCACGACGCAGTCGATGAACTCGATCGCCTGCCCGAGCGCGTCGACCTGCTTCGCGGTCGGCAACGCCGGCACGATCCTGGCCACCAAGAACGCCGGCCAGACGTGGCTCCCGCAGACCAGCGGGACGACGAGCAACCTCAACGGCGTGTCCTGCACCTCGGCGACCGCCTGCGTGGCGGCCGGCGCGGGCGGCACCGTCAAGTACACGACCGACGGCTCGACGTGGTCGACGGGCGCCAGCGGGACGACCAGCGCCCTCAACGGCGTGGCGTGCTCCAGCGCCTGCACGGCGGTCGGCGCGGCCGGCACGATCGTCTCGAGCGCCGACGGCGGCGCGACGTGGACGGCGAGGACGAGCGGGGTCACGACGGCGCTGAACGGCGTCGCCTGCCCGTCGAGCACGTGCTACGCGGCCGGCGCCTCGCTGCTGAAGTCGGCCGACGGCACGACGTGGACGGCGCAGACGCCCAACGCCAACGGCCAGACGCTGAGCGGCATCGCGTGCCTCGACGCCTCGCAGTGCTTCGCCGGCGGCGCGCTCGGCACCGTGGTCACGACCACCGACGGCGGCACGACGTGGACGCAGCGGGGCAACCCGATCAGCGGCCCGACGACGGCGCTCAACAGCGGCCCGGCGGGCATCACGGCGATCAACGCGGCGGCCTGCAGCCCGGCCCGCTGCGCGCTCGGCACCGCCAGCGCGGGCGACGTCATGACCTCGCCGCTCGTGTACGTCACGGTCAAGGCGACGACGCCATACGGGTCGGCGCCGCTGATGACGTTCGCGGCCGGCAGCCCGGCGCTGTCGTCCTCGGACGCGTCGGCCGCGCTCACCGGCACGCTGACGTGCCAGACCACCGCCACCGACCACAGCGTCGGCGGCGCGTACCCGGTGAGCAACTGCACGGGCCTGACGGCGCCGGGCTTCAGCGTGGTCTACGACTACGCCGGCAGCAGCGACACCGTGCTGTTCCCGTCCGGGACGTCGACGGTCACCGGCACCGTGCCGGCCACGCTGGCGCTCTCGCTCGGCGCTCCGGCGAGCTTCGGCGCGTTCACCGCCGGAGTCGATCGCCTGTACACGGCCGCGACGACGGCCGACGTGATCTCGTCGGCGGGCGACGCGGCGCTGAGCGTCTCCGACCCAGGTCACCTGACCAACGGCGCGTTCTCGCTGCCAGAGGCGCTGCAGGTCTCGATGACCCCGGCGTCCTGGACCGGCCCCGAGTCCAACGCGGCGGTGGCGATCGCGTTCCAGCAGCACATCGGCGCCAACGACGCACTGCGCACCGGGACGTACTCCAGGACGCTGACGTTCACCCTGTCGACCACGAGCCCGTAGGGCGGGTGCGGCGCCGGGTCACGCGACCCGGCGCCGCCGCCCTGCCTACGGCGTGGTCGTGGTGAGCACGAACGTGAGCGTCTTCGCGTAGGTGCCCGACCGCAGCGCGTCGTCCGCCCCGATCGACTGCGCGAACGAGAGCGTGACCGCGTCGTTGGACACCGGCCCGGCGTAGCTCTTCAGCGGCGTCGGGCTCGACCAGCCGCCGACCTGCGCGAGGGGGCCGCCGGCGCTCGCCCGCAGCGGCTGCGGCAGTGCGAACGCGCCGTTGACGAGGTGGCCCGTCGCCGTCGCGCTCGGGTCGGCCACGCTGAGCGCGGCGTCGCCGGCCGTGCTGGTCACGCTCGCGGTCGTGGTGGCGGTGTAGTCGCGGGCGACGAACGGCGTGAACGTGCCGAAGCTCGCCGGGGCGCCGAGCGAGAGCGCAAGCGTGGCGGGCACCGTGCCGCCGACCGTCGTGCTGTCGCTCGGCGACGACGCGCTGATCGTGTGCTCGCCGGACGGCACGTCGTGCAGGTACACGTACGCGCCGTCGGTCGTGGTCGGCACCGTCGCCCCGTCGAGCTGCACGGCGATGGCGCGCCCGAACGTCGGCACGCCCACGCGCGCGAGCGTGCCCGCCGGCGAGGTGAGCCTCAGCGTGAACGTCGACGCGTGGCGCTCCCACGCGACGGAGACCGGGCCGTGCGGCGTCGGGACGTCGCCCTGCGCCCAGGCCACGTCGCCGGGGTGCGGGATGACGTCGTAGGCCGCGAAGCCGGGCGACGCGGGCGTCACGCCGAGCACGCTGTTGGTCAGCGCCGGCGCCGCGCCCGACGCCCAGCCGTGCGCCTGGCTGGAGTACGCGCCCTCGTAGTTGGCGATGTCGCCGTTGGCGCCGGTCGCCTCCCACGTCGTGTTGCCCGGGTCGTGATCGACCATCCAGCCCCAGCTGCGCCGCAGCAGCTCGAGCGCCGAGGCGTCCTTGCCGGCCTGGAAGCGCGCCGCCACCTCGGGGTAGTTGAGGAAGCCGTACACGCGGTCCGACGCGCCGCCGAAGTACGTGTCGTTGTCGGCGAACGCGTTGCCCCACGGGCGGGCCAGCGCGGTCTGCATGTAGTCGAGCGCGCTCGCGTGGCGGGCGGCGCTGCCGACGCCGGCGAGCACGGCGATCGAGTTGGCGTCCTCCGGGTGCATGCGCGTGCCGGTCGTCGAGTCCAGGTAGGCGCCGACCGACGGGTCCCACAACCGGTCCTGCACCGCCTGGCTGACGGCGTCCGCGCGCGTGTTCCACGCGCCCGCGTCGACGCCGTCGCCGAGCGACTGGGCGAGCGCCGCCGCGTCGCGCAGCGCGCGCACGTAGAGCACGTTGTAGTAGGCGACCTCGCCGCTGCGCGGGAGGAACGCGTAGTCGCCGTAGCCGCTCGTCCCGTTCGTGCCCTTGTTCAGCAGCCCGTTGGCGTCGGTCACCGACGGGTACCAGCCGTTGAGCACCTTCACGAGCTGCGGCCAGTACTTCGTCGGGAACGCGGTGTCGCCCGTGTAGAGCGCGTAGTCGTGCACCGCGACGACCCACCAGGCCGGGTAGTCGAACAGCGTCAGCGTGTAGTTGTTGATCGAGGCCGGCGGGATCCAGCCGTCGGCGCGCTGGTGCTCGGCGAGGTCGCCGAGCACGTTGGTGATCGGGTCCGGGTCGACATGGGAGACGAAGTTCGTCAGGTCCGACACCGCGAGATCGCCGACGTACGGATCGCGGTCGCGCTTCGCGCCGTCCTGGATCACGCGCTTGTCGTCGAGCGACGGCGACCACGCGCCGCGCGGCTCGACGGTGTCCCGGGTGAACGTGTCGGTGTCGAGCTCGACCGTGTACGTGCTGGCGTACCAGATGCGGTTGAGCAGGTCGTCGCTGGACAGGAAGTGACCCTTGTAGGTGTCCGGCGTGCCGAGGTACGGCGTGAAGTTCAGCTTCACGTAGTCGATGTCGGCGGTCCCCGGCGAGCCGAGGTAGATGCGCACGTAGCGGAACCCGCGCAGGTCGTCGTCGTGCCAGACCTCGGCGCCGGCCGGCGTGTGGTCGTCGGTGCCGGTGCCGTTGGAGAAGTCCGAGCGCGAGAAGTCGCTGTGATCGCTGAGGTACTGCTTGGTCTCGCTCGTGGCGACGCGGACCAGCGGCGCCGGGTCGCTCGCGCCGGCGAACGCGACGTCGAGCTTGCCCGACAGCTCCTTGCCGAAGTCGACGTCGACGTACGGCTGGGTCACGATCCCGGGCTGGACCTCGGTGACGCGGCTGAACTCGCCCGGCGTCGTCGCCTGGTCGCGCGTGATCGTGACCCGCAGCTGGGTCGTCGTGACGGGCTGGCTGAAGCGCACCGCGCGCGTCACCTGCGAGTTGCCGGTCACCGTCGCCTGCGTGACGAACGCCGAGCCGTTCCAGCTGGCGACCGTGAAGTCGACCGGCACGCCGTCGGAGCTGGAGATCAGCGTGATGCCGGGCATCGCCACCGCGCTGGGCGCCGTGATCGTGAGCGTGTCGGGATAGGCGGCGATCGTGTCGTCGTTCCAGAACGTCGACATGTCGCCGTCGACGGCGTTGCCCGGCGCGTACGTGCGCGGCTGGCCGTTGTTGGTGTTGGGCGCGTGGAAGCTCGACGCGGTCGCGGTCGTGCCGGCGGGCCACTTCGTCGCGCCTTCGATGCTCTCGGTCAGCCGGGCGGCGCCGCCGCCGGGCGCGAGCAGCGCGTCCGGGTCGGTGACGCCCGAGCTGGAGAGGATGCTCGCCGGCGCGACGGTCCGGCTGGACGGCGCGAGCACGTAGGACTGCCAGTCCGCCGCCTGCGCGGCGGCGGGGATCGCCAGCAGGACGGCCAGCGATGCGATCAGTGTCTTCTTCATGGCGCCGTCGTGGAGAGGGTGAACGTGAGCGTCCGGCTGTACGTGCCGGTGCGGAGCGGGTCGGTGGCGGCGATCGGCTGCTTGAAGGCGATCGCGACCGGGACGTTGGACACAGGTGCGCTCCAGCTCGACGGTGAGATGTCGACCTGCAGCGGCTGCGGCAGGCTGAACGCGCCGTTGGCGAGGTGGCCGGGGTCTGAGACGCTGAGCGCCGCGTTGCCCGCGGTGCTGCCCACGGTGGCCGTGGTGCTCGCGGTGTAGACGTGCTCCAGGCCGGGAGTGAACGCGCCGAAGCTCGCCGGCGCGCCGAGCGTGAGCGACAGCGCGGTCGGGACGTCGCCGCCGACGTCGAGGCTCCCGCACGAGGCGGTCGGGCACGTCGCGAGCTCATGCGAGCCCGCCTGCCCGTCGACGTAGACGTACTTGGCGTCGCTGCGGACGGGCTGGACGACCTTCCCGTCGAGCCGCAGCGTGACCGTGCGGCCGTAGGTCGGCACCGCGACGGTGCCGACCGCTCCCGGCGGCGCGCTGTAGCGGGCCGAGAACGTGCCCGCATTGGGATCGGCGTCGTAGGACTGCGCGATCGTGCCGGCGGGCGTCTGCAGCTGCCCCTCGACGTGGCGCAGGGTGCCGGGGTGCGGAATCAGGCTGTAGCCGGGGCCGCCGGCCGGGTCGGGCTGGATGCCGAGGACGTAGAACGTCAGCGCCGACGTCGGGCCGGTCGACCAGCCGTGCGAGGAGCTGACGTAGTTCTCGGAGTAGTCGGAGCTGCCGTCGGTCTTGTAGCCCTCCCAGAACGTGCTCGTGCCGTACGGGGCGTTGAGCATGTAACCCCACTCGAGCTTGATCATGTCCAGGCCCGTCTGGTCGTCGCCGGCGGCGAAGTGCGCCAGCGCCTCCATCGAGCCCGGGAACGGGTTGATCGAGGTCGAGCTCTTCTCCGGCGTCGGCGCGCCGATCGGCGTCCAGCGCTTGGCGAGCGCCTGACTGATCGCGAGCGGGTCGGTCGCCAGCCCGTACCAGACGGCCAGCGAGTTGCCGTCCTGCGGATAGACGCTGCTGGTCGGCGTGTCGCGGTAGAGGCCGGTCGCCGCGTTCCAATAGCCGCCGGTGTTGACGGCGGTCTTCAGCGCCGTCTGCTTGGCGGTGCAGGAGTCCGCCAGCGCGCCGTCGCCCTCGGCGGTCGCCAGGGCGCGGCAGGTCGCGAGCGTGCGGTACATGATCGCCTGCGCCTCGATGTTCCTGCCGCCGGAGTTCCCGCGCGCCCAGTCCGAGGACTGCGTGACGTTGAGCAGGTTGTCGGCGCCGAGCTTGGCCGTGATGTACGACAGGGCGAGCTTGTACTTCGGCCAGATGCCGTCCAGCCATGCCTTGTCGCCGGTGTACTGGTAGTAGCCGGCGGTCCCGATCAGCGTCCACATGTGGTACGCATCGGAGTTGCCGACGAAGTTCACCGCGGGGCCCGCGTAGGGCAGCGCGCCGGCCGCGTTCTGGTGGTTGTAGAGCGTCTGGAGCGAGTTCTTGATCGTCGTCATGTCGCCCAGCGACGCGTAGTCGGTGGGCACCGAGATCCCGAGGTCGCCGGGCCAGATCGTGCGGTCGCGCTTGGCGCCGTCGACGAGCACGGTGTCCCCCAGCTCGCCGACGGTCGCGCCGTTGTCCCAGCCCGTCGAGGGCGCGGGCCAGACGCGGCCCTGGGTGCCGGCGATGATGTTCGTCTGGACGGTGTAGGCGCCGGCGTACCAGATGCGGTTCAGCAGCGGGTCGTCGGAGTAGAAGTAGTTCGGGTAGGCGCGCAGGTCCGACATGCCGGGTGTGAACGTGATCTGCACGGCGGCGTCGTCGAACGCGAGCGTCCCCGGGCCGGGGTTCTCGACCGTGAGGTAGCGGAAGCCGCCGCGCAGCTCGCCGGCGGCGGTCCTCGCGCCGGCGCCGTTGCCGGGGTCGGCGACGTTGCCCCACGGGCCCGCGCCGTAGGACGCGTTGGCGAACGCGTTGGCCCAGCCGGAGTCGTCGAACGCGGTCGTGGTCCAGCCGGCGGGGTTGGACGTGCTCGCCTTCCAGCTCGCGTCGGTCACGACGCTGGACTGGCCGAGCTGCAGCTTGGCGATCGCGCCTGAGGCGCCCGCCGACGTGTTGGTCGCCTCGATCGCGATCGTGTTCGTGCCTGCGACGAGCAGCGACTTGACGTCGACGAGCTGCGACATGCGCCAGGCGTCGGTCCCGTTGCCGAACGCGACCGCCGTCCCGTTCACGTACGTGATGTGGCTGTCGTCGACGTTGATGCGCAGGCGCGCCGAGGGCAGCGCCGACGGATCGGCCACGGTGAACGTCTTGCGCAGGTAGACGGTGCCGGCGGCGGCGTTGGAGTTGGCGCCCGCGGTGGCCCAGATCCAGCTTGCGCCGGAGAGCGGCGGCGCGGCCGCCACCGTGGCCGGGGCGACGGACGCCGTGTCGAGCGGAGCGGTCGCCGGGTAGATCACCGGCGGCTCGAAGTTCGCGCCGCCGTTGGAGCCGTCGCTCCTGGTCGGCGTCGCGTAGGTCGACCATTCCGAGTAGGTCAGCCCGGCGGTGCTGCCGGACGTGAAGTGCACGTGCGCGAAGCCGCCGACCTCCTTGCCGAAGTCGAGCGTCACGTACGCGCCGGGCGCGAGCGACGTCACGCCTCCGGCGCTGCTGACGCCGCCGCCTGAGCGGTACACGCCCACCGGCTGCACGGTCCGGCTCGCGGGCGCGAGGTTGAACGCGTCCCACGGCCCCGCGGGCGCCGCGGCATGCGCGGACGTCGCGATCGCCGCCAGTGCTCCGACCAGCGCCATCCCGCCCACGACACGGGTTCTCATCCTCACCGGGCTCCTCCCTGGACTGTTGCGCCGGCGAAGTTACATGATCGTTTCTGATCGTGTCAAGGTTGTCAATTGTCGTGACACCCCATGTTCGCCCATCATTCGATTGACGGGCCGGCGCGCTCGATCGTGTAGCGCAGGGTCAGGAACCGCTGGCCGGCGAGCGAGAAGGAGTGGTCGGTCTTCAGCTCGCCGGCCGTCACGTAGACGTGGATCTCCTCCTGGAACGCGAGCAGCTTGATCACCGTCAGGGCGTCGCGCTCGCTGTCGACCGAGCTGAGGTAGTGGCCCGGGAACGGGAGGTCGGTCTTCGAGGTCAGCAGCAGCTCGTCCTCCCCCACGTTGCGCGGCAGCAGCGTGGCGGTGAAGTTCGCGCTCGGGATCGGGAAGCCGACGCTCACGTAGCCGCGGTCCTCGTGACGGAAGCTCGTGTAGATGCCGACGTAGATCGGCTTGCCGGAGTCCGCGAACGTGCGGATCCAGCCGCGGATGTCGATCTCGTCGTCGTCGTCGAGGTCGATCGTGTCGATCGTCGAGACCATCCCGCGCTGCGCCTCTTCGATGTTCGACGGGATCGCGGCCTGGCCGAGCGGCTGCGCGACGAAGCGCTTGAACAGCTCGTAGGCGGGCTTCATCCACGGCCGCCACTCGGGCACGATCGTGAGCTTGAAGCGGCTCGTGTGCTCGTAGAACTCGCGGATCAGCGGGTGCACGCGGGCCGCGTCGAACGTCGGCCCGTCGAGGTGGTCGAGCGAGGCGAGGATGCCGACGTCGGGCGGGTTGCGCCGGAACGTCCCGCCGCGCACCTTCGCGAGCTGCTCGACGTAGTCGGCGCCGACGTACCGCGAGCGCGCCTCGAACGGCACGACGTAGCGTAGCTCGGCCGCGGGCACCTCCTCGGCCATGATGCGCACGAGCGGGCGGTTGCGGTAGATCAGCCCGGCGAGCGTCCGGTACGCCGCCGTCGCGACGGCCGCGACGAGCGCCGGGCCGCTCAGCAGCGCGCCGGCGGCCGCGCCGACCGCGAGCCCGAGGGCCAGCTTCAGCGGCCGCGCGCCGAGCGCGCCGGCCAGCCCGCCGCACACGATGCCGACGGCCAGCGGGCCGAGGAAGACGCCGAGGAGCGCGCCGACCAGCGACATCGCGAGCGCGCTGGCGAGGATCCGCTGCCACAGCGGCGGCGGCCGCCCAGGGCCGCGGCGCCGGCTCATCAGCCCTTCCAGCGGCGCGTAGACCAGGACGCCGATCAGCGCGCCCCAGCCGGCGCCCAGCCCGGCCTCATGCCCCAGCACCGCCCCGGCGGCGGCGCCGAGCAGGGCGCCCCACACGAGCGCGTCGACCAGGCGGCCCGAGCGGCTTCGCTTCCGTCGGTCCGGGGCGCTCACGGCCCGGAATCATCGCGCCTCAGAGGATCCGGCGGGCGCCCGCGTAGTGGCCGCCCCAGTACGCGTCGTCGGTCGCGTGCTCCATCACGCCGGCGTTCGTGGCGGAGACGACGGTCCTCGCGCCGGTCGCGATGCCGACGTGCGAGGCCCCGGGGCCGGCGGTGCTGAAGAAGACGAGGTCGCCCGGCCGGATGTCGTCGCGCGCCACGGGGCTGCCCATGGCGGCCTGCCCCGGCGAGCTGTGCGGCAGCGCCACGCCGGTCCGTGCGAACGCGTAGGCGGTCAGGCCCGAGCAGTCGAAGGCGTCCGGGCCGCTGCCGCCCCAGGCGTAGCCGTCGCCGATCTGGGCGACGGCGGCGTCCACGACCTCTGCGCGGTCGTGGGTCTGCTCCCGGCGGCGTTCGTCGCGCTCCGCGAGCGCCCGGGCCGTCGCGGCCTGGGCCGCGCGGTCAACGCGGTTCTCGACGGGCGCAATCGGTGAATCGGGCAATGCTTGTGGCGCGGCGCTCGCCCCGGCGTGCGGCAAGGCGCACGCCATCAGCGCGGTCATCGGGACGAGCCACCGCCAACGGCGGGGCATCGGACTGTCCTTTCAGTGGCAGGCCCGGGCGCGAGAGCGCCGACCAAGGGCCTGGAACAGCGAATCACCGTAGCAGCAGGGAAATTCGCGCTGCGCGCCGCTTGCGCCGCGCCCCGACCGGGCAAGAGGGGACGATGCGCCTGGTTTCGGTCTTCTTGCTCATCGCCGGCTTGGCGGTCGCCCTGCTCGGCCCGCTCGTGTGGCTGGGGCGGCTGCCGGTGCTGATCGGCGCGGCCTGCGTGCTCCTCGCCGGCCTGCTCGCCGCGCGCGACGGGCAACGGGTGTGGCTCGGGCTCGGCGGGCTCGCGCTCGCCGTCGTCCTGTTCCTCGTGCCCGGTCTCGTGCGGGACTGGGGCAACGGGCGCGGGATCGCCTGGAAGGTGTCCGACGGCGAGGTCGTCGAGCTCGCCTCGGGCGGGTACGCGATCACGTCGATCACCGTGGAGGCGCACGGTCAAGACTCGCCCACGACGCTGATCGGTCGCGACATCGACTCCGGCAAGCGGCGCTGGCGGACCGTGCTGCCCAAGCCGGACGGCTTCGGCGGCGTGACCGTCGGGCGTGCGGGACAGACGCTGCTGGCCGTCGACGGCAACGGCTCGCTGCACGCGCTCGACCTGCGCACGGGCAAGCAGCGCTGGGTCACGCCGCCGGCCGACCGCACGTACCCGGAGATCGCCGACGCGCGGACCGTCGCGATGCTGCGCTGCGACGACCGCCTCAAATGCACGGTCGAGGCGCGCGCGCTCGCCGACGGGACCGTCCGCTGGAGCGCGCCGGCGGACTTCGACAACTCGTTCCTCGGCGCGCCGAGGATCACGCGCGACGCCTCGGTCACGCCGCCGTTGTGGCCGGCGAGCGTCGTGATCGTGCACGTCCCGCCGGAAGGGGCTCGCTACGAGGTCCGGGACCTCGACACAGGGCGCGTGCTGTCGAGCGGGAACGCGAAGCGGACCGTCCTGGCGTCGATCGGCAACGTACTCCTGCGCAACGACTACACGACGCTCACGGCGACCGACGTCAGCTCCGGCCGAACGCTCTGGCGGCACCCGACGGAAGGCGCGGAGCCCGTGCGCACCGTTGATATCGGCTCGCAGATGATGGCCGTGCTCGACGGCGGCCTGCTGCTCGCCCGGGAGACCGCCACGATGCCCGAGCTGAACGTCGGGGATCCGCTGCGGCGGCTCGACCCGCGCACCGGCAAGGTGACCGAGCACCGGCTCGGGCTCTCCGGCTACGCCGGCGTCTACGCCACCGGGACCGCCACGCCGGGCGTGCCGCTCGTGCGCGACTTCGGCGACCCCGACGACCAGCTCGTGGTCGACGGCCGCCACTACGTGCGCGAGCGGCTCGATCCCGACGAGATCGCGGCGACCACGACGCAGGCGGGGTTCAAGAGCACGCTCTCCGTGTACGGGCTCGGCAGGCGCCGCGCGATCGAGGTCTACGACCGCCGCGGCGGTCGCGTTGCGCGCCTGGTCGCCGTGAACGCGCACGTACGCTCGGCCGGCGACCGGCTCGTGATCTCGGCCGGCGGGAACTCCTACGTGGTCGCGGGACGGTGATGCCGCCTGTGTAGGCTCGCCGGGTACTGCTGAGCTCGACACCATCCGGGGGAATCTGATGCCGAAGCCCACCATCGTCCTGGTCCACGGAGCCTGGGCCGACGCGTCCAGCTGGAACGCCGTCGCGTCCGAGCTCCAGAGCCAGGGCTTCACCGTGCTGGCGCCGCCGAACCTGCTGCGCGCCGTGGCGATCGACGCGCCGTACATCACCTCGTTCCTGGCCCAGCGCACGAGCGGCCCGGTCGTCCTCGTCGGCCACTCCTACGGCGGCTTCGTGATCACCAACGCCGCGACCGGCGCGGACAACGTCAAGGCGCTCGTGTACGTCGACGCGTTCATCCCGGACGAGGGCGAGAACGTCTTCCAGATCCTCGGCGGGTCCGGGTCGGCGTTCGACATCCCCGACCCGACCGCGGTGTTCGACATCGTCGGCTACCCCGGCGCGCCCGAGGGCGACGCCGAGGCGTTCCTGAAGCCCGACACCGTGCACAACTCCTTCGCCCAGGACCTCCCCGAGTCCGACCGCTGGCTGATCGCGGCGGGCCAGCGGCCGATCACCCTCGGCGCCAACACCACGCCGTCCGGGCCGGGAGCGTGGAAGACGCTGCCGAGCTGGGCCGTGATCGGCACCGAGGACCGCGTGATCCCGCCGGCCACGCTGCGCCACATGGCCGAGCGCGCGGGCGCGACGATCACCGAGGCCGCGGGCTCGCACGTCTCGATGGTCTCGCAGCCCCAGGTCACGCTCGACGCGATCCTCGCCGCGGTCGCGAAGGTCGGCGACTGAGCGTCAGACCGGCGCGCTGCGCGCTCGGGCATCACGCCCAGATCGAGCTGATCGGCGCGGCGACGATCCGCTCGTCGAGCGTGAACACGCGCGGCCCGGTGTGGAGCACCACGCCGGCCACGAAGCGGTCGCCGAGCCGGTCGCGCAGCCAGACCAGATGTCGCGCAGCTCGCCGGCCAGGCGCCGCGTTCGCCTTGACCTCCACGCCGATCACCCGCCCGCCGCCGAGCTCCGCGACGAGGTCGACCTCCTCGCGAGCGGACTGCGTCCGCAGGTGATGCAGTCGCGCGCGGCCGCCGGACACCGTCAGCTCGGGGCGCAGCTGCGCGGCCACGAACGTGTCCAGCAGCCGTCCCAGCAGGTTGCCGTCGGCCAGGACCCCGGCGACGTCCAGACGCAGCGCGGCGGCGATCAGCGCCGGCTCGACCACGTAGCGCTTCGCTGTGCGCGTCAGCCGCTTGAGCCGGTTGGTCTCCCATGCGGGTAGCGCGTCGATGACATACAGGCGGGTCAGCAGGTCGTCGTAGTCGAGCGCGGTCATCCGGTGGATCCCCGCCGACTCGTAGATCGTCTTGTGCTCCGCGTCACCTGCGGAGTTCAGGGCGTAGGACTCGAAGTAGCGGCGCAGCCGGACGGGATCGCGTCGTCGCGTGGTCTCCCTGGCGACGGCCGGCACGTCGCGCGTGAGCAGGTTCTCCAGGTAGCTGTCCATCCACGCCTGGTGCGCCACTCCGGTCAGCCGCAGCGCCGCCGCCGGGAATCCACCGCGCAGCGCCAGCTCGATGTACCCGCGCAGATCGGGCGTGTCGGCAGGGACGGTCAATGGCTCGCCGCCGGCGAGCCTGTCCCAGTAGCCCGCACGCGCGATCCGCCCGACCTGCTCGCGAACCGTCATCCCGTACATCGA
Source organism: uncultured Solirubrobacteraceae bacterium (assembly GCA_963736505.1). GTDB lineage: Bacteria > Actinomycetota > Thermoleophilia > Solirubrobacterales > Solirubrobacteraceae > Solirubrobacter. The sequence goes on along the minus strand of CAVTOZ010000003.1, from coordinate 1,441,460 downwards.
GAGCCGGACGATCCGCCCGGTCGCCGCCCATACGCCGTGGTCGAGCTCCGCGTGCGCCGACCCCGAGAGCAGGAACCGGTTTCCCGAGGAGTGGACTTCGACGGCGCGGCGGACCGCACCGAGCACCTCCGGGACGGCTTGCCACTCATCGAGCAGCACCGGCTCGGGGAGACCGCGAAGCGCCGCGTCCGGGTCGGCCTCGAACGCGGCCGCCTGCGCCGGGACGTCCAGCCGCACGACGCTCGCGGCACGCCGCTCGAGCGTCGTCGTCTTGCCCGCCGCTCGCGCCCCCGTGACCATCACCGCAGGCAGCTGCGCCGCGAGCGCGTCGAGTCGCAGATCGACCAAACGCGGCACGTACGCCACGTCGAGAGCAGGCATGACGGAGATACTAGCGCCTGAACACACGAGATACTAGCGATTCTACGCTGTGGATCCTCGCGCTCTCACGCGCTGATACTGCGATGTCGCGCCGCCTGGCCCGGTCGCCGGTCTCAGCCAGGAACGAACGTCGAAACGGGTGCGTGCACGCTCGACCGGCGGCCGCCACTCGCGGAGACTGTGGGAGTAGCCGCATGCGCCGTTCCCCCGTTCCTGTCGTCGTGACCGCCGCCCTCCTCGCCGGCATCGGCTGCCCGCCGGCCGGCGCACGACCCGCCGCGGATCCGCCGGCCCGGGCCGGTGCGAAGCCATGCCTGCCGGCGCGCGGCCTCGTGGTGGCGATGACGATCCGCCGCAAGCTGAAGGAGGGCAGCGAGGTCACCGAGCCGCTCGCCGACGGCGGATACCGGATCACGCGCTGCGACACCCACGGGCGCACGACGATCGGCATGACGGTCCTGCCGATCGCCGACACCGGCGGCAAGCGCGACCTGCTGCCGGCGGTGATCATGCGGCGCAAGTCGATCGTGGCCCCGACGTACGGCGACCCGGTCCGCGACACGCGTTACCGCGCGATCTTCCACCACGCCCTGCGCAAGCTGCTGGCCAGCGTGCTCCCGCGGACGCCGGGGCGCGCGAGCCGCGACCCCAACTTCGAGACCCCGGGCAACGTCTTCGCCACCGCGGCCGCAAGATCGGCCTGCGAGGACAAGACGCACGCCGAGAGTCCCGGCACCTGGCCCGACAACCGGTACGGGTGGCGCTGGAACGCCAAGACCTTCGGCGACAGCAGCAGCACGCTGACCGCGTTCAAGAAGGCCCACGAGCAGTGGGATAAGACCCTGACCGACTGCTCGGGCCTGAAGGACATCACGCAGTTCACCACGACCTACGAGGGCACGACCACGCGGCACGCCGGCGTCAACGACGGCGTCAACACCGTCGACAAGGCCGACCTGTCCACGAGCCCCTGCGGGTCGTCCGCGATCGCCTGCACCTCGGTGTGGTGGGTCGACGACTCCTACGTCGAGGCGGACACCCGCTTCGCCACCGACGTGAAGTGGTCCAACAAGGGCTCCGCCGGCACGTACGATTACCAGGGCATCGGCGCGCACGAGTTCGGGCACGCCATCGGGCTCAGCGATCTCGACGACGGCGGCAAGCTGACGATGCACTTCCAGGGGACCCTCGGCTACACCGGCCAGCGCACGCTGGGCCGCGGCGACATCCTCGGGGCGCGTGCGCTCTACGGCGGCTGACCGCGCCGGCCGTTCTCACTAAGCCGGGGCCTTTCTACAGAGCCAAGCTCGGGAGCTGTTCTCAGTTCGTGGTCCCACGTTTCTGGACGTAGCCATCCGCGCGAACTGAGAACAGGGTCAGATTTGGCTTAGCCAGGGCTGTTCTCAGTTCGTTTCCATCCCACTGGTTGCGGGCGGGAGCGTGTCGTGCTGGTGGCGGGAAGTGGCGGGCCTGCGCATCGTCGGCGAGCCATGAGTGCACCTACACCCACATCACCCCGACCGCCGCGCGGTGAGCTGTTCGCCGACGCGGGCGCAGCCGCCGTCTGGGCTGCGATCCAGATCCTCTCAGAACCCGCCCGTCGCGAGCTACTCGACCACCTGGTCGCCGCCTCACTCGTCCCCGAGCTGCGATCCAGCCCGAAGGACGCGCAGCTCGCCCGCGCGATCCAGGCCCTGCGCGAAGCCCAAACCCTGCTGCTCGACGAGCACGCAGCACACGAGACCGACCCCGCAGCCAGCGCGCCGGACACCAGTGACCCGGCGCCCGGGGAGCCGCCGCGGCTGAGCGTGCTCGCCTACGAGGCCTTGCGGCGCGTGCATGGCCGCCGGCTCGGCTGGCCGCCCGAGGCCAGCATCCGACGCTGGTTCGCCGGCACCTGGAACGACTGCCTGCGCGCGGCCGGGCTCGACCTGGTCCCGGACGGCGACGCGGTCGTGCGCGAGCTCGGCGGCGCGTTCTCCCGCGAGGAAGTCCTCACCGCCGTACGCGCATGCGCGAAGGACCTCAACGAGCCGATCCCCACGCTCACCGGCTACCTGCGATGGGCTAAGCGCGCGGACGTGCGGCGGCGCCCGGGCCGGCGTCCGCTCGCACAGAACGTGTTCGAGCGGCTGTTCGGCGGCTGGCCCGCGACGCTCGTGGCTGCCGCGCTCGTCGAGCCCGACCCGATCGGCGGCGTCGGTCACACCCGCACCACCACCGGCGGCGGTCGCACGGTGCGCTCGCGCTCCGGGTTCGCCTACACCGAGGAGCAGCTCCGTGAGGCGTTGCGCGAGATCGCGCGCCGGCTCGGGCACTCGCCCAAGACCCAGGACTACCGGCGCGAGCGCGAGCGCCTGCTCGAAGAGCATCTGGCCGCGGGCCTGCCGGCGCGCGCGTTCCCGTCGCTCTCGATGCTGCAAAAGCGCTTCGCCGCCTGGGACGAGGTCTTGATCGACGCCGGACTGGCACCCGTCGCCGGCCGACAGAACCCCGCGCCCAGCGACGCCCGTCGCGGCCCGCTCCCGCTTGACGACGAGCAACTCCTCGCCGCGATGCGCGAGGCGTACGAGACGGTCGGGCACCCCTTCACCAGCGGCGCCTACAAGCGGTGGCGGCTCGACCAGACAGCGCGCGACCAGGAGGCGGGTCGCTACCGGCGGATTCCGAGCTACTACCCGATCCAGGCCCGCTACGCGACCTGGCCGAACGCGTGTGAGGCGATGTTCGCCGAAGGCACGTCCGAGGGCGCGCAGCAGCGCGAAACCCCGATGCCCGAGCCGACACCGTGAGCTCGACGACCGGTGACCAGGCCCTGAAGGCGATCGCGTTGAGCATGATCGCCACGCTCTCGCCCGAAGCGCGCGGCGAACTGCTGCGTGTGCTGCGGCCCTCGCTCTCCGCCGAGGCGATGACGCTGACTGAGCGGCGCGTGGTCGAGCTCGGGCCGCTGGCCGCGATGCTCGACCGCCGCGCCGCCGAACTCGGGATCGAAGCGCCGACCAGCCGCGGCGGCGGCCCATTCACCCCGGACGGTCCGGGCCGCTGGGTCCTGGAGCCGTACCCGCTCGTGCGGATGGGCGACTACGACCGCTCCCGGCCCGAGGGCGCGCTCACCGGCGCCGCGATCACGGAGATGTTCGGCGGCTCCTGGCGGCTCGCCTGCCGGTCGGTCTGGGGCCTGCGCGCCGACGGCCGGTTCGCCGGCCTCGGCCAACCGTGGCAGAACGAGCTCCGCGGCCGGCCCCGCGTCCGCTACACCGACGACGAGTGCCTCGCCGCCATTCGGCGCTGCGCTCAACGGTTCGGGCGTGTCCCTTCGGTCACGCTCTACAGCAACTGGGCGCGCCTCCAGAAGGCGCACGCCCGCCGCACCGGCTCGCCCCTCCCGCGCCTGCCCGACTACGAGACCTTCCGTCAGCGCTACGGCGGCTGGCCACGGGCGCTCGCCAAGGCCGCTCCACTGTTCGGTGTCGCTCCGTCGCTACCCGTCAGGACGAAGGCGTCCGCACCAATGGTCCTGGCGCTCGCAGTCCTCGACGGCGCGCGGCTCCGGACGATCCGCAAAGACCGCGGGATCGCCGACGCCGCGCTGCGCGAGGCCGCCGGCTGCCCGCTCTCCGTCTGGCGGGCGCTACTTGCCGGGCGCATCCCCGCCGACGCCGCCGTCCTGCAGGCGCTCTGCCGGACACTGAACGTCGCGGCCATCGAGATCACCACGCCGGCGCCCTAGCTTCGCGGCGCCACGAGGTTCGCGCCCTTACGCGACGACGCCGACGAGCGGCGCCACGGCGGCTCGAATCGCAGCGGTGTCGTCGTACGCGACCACGCTTGCGTACCGGATCACTTCGCCCGCGCACCAGCCTGGGTCTTGTTGAGCGAAAGCGGCCACCAGCGCCTTGATCGCGTGCGAACGAGCCCAGAACTCTGCCCCCGTGGTGCCGGTCTCGGGCTCGCCCTCGTCGTCGAACTCGGAGGACTTGACCCAGTAGTCCTCTGCAAGAGCCTGTAGAGCCTGCGGGTCTGGGCACGATCGCCACTGAAGCAGTGCGTCAGCAGCCTCGATCACGACCGGCGAGTCAGCGCCAGATCGCTGGACCGCCCAAGTAGCGACCTCTACCGCGACGCGTCGTTGCACCGAAGTGTCGGCAGCGTCAAGGGCTGCGGCAACATCGGCTCCGACGACATACGCGGACGCAGCGGACGCGCTGCGTTGGAGCATCCACCAGCACCAATTCAGGCCCGAGATAAGGACTTCCTGGCCTTGACGATCCACCACGCCCTCGAAGCTCCAAGAACCTCCCCCGTGATCCTGGTCCGGCTCACCCGATTCAACACGGACGCGCGAAACTGCTCCAAGCCGAGAACGCACCTCGGCGATGACCTGGGCGAAGCCGGTCTCCCGCAGGGGAACCCATGCAAGGACGTCGTACAGCTCGGGAGTCTTCCAGTACGGGCGGCAAGCAGTCACCGTCAACGGGAGGTCGATCGCGCGCCCCACCCGGCGAGCCACGGCGACGGCAGCCTCCTCAGTGGCTGCTTCGACCTTCATGCTCAAGTACAGCCGGTGGGCTACCCGCATCGTACGGCCATCGTGCCTCACGCACGCGAGCTCCGTTGTGTCCCTGTCCCGCGCTCGGGTGCTCCTTTACAGCGACCCCGTCAGCCGTAGCTGGGGAACTCATCACCGTAGATGATGCGCCAGAGGCGGATGGCTTCGGCGTGGTCGCCGCGGGCTTCGGCGGCGACCGCGTTGGCGGCGCGTTGTTTGGCGGAGTTGAAGCTCTGGATGATGGCTTGCTGCTTGCTGTAGCTGAACTTGGCGGCGAGGTCGCCGCTGTGGCCGGCGGGGTCGCTGACGTGGAGGTAGCGCTCGGCGTTGTTGAAGAAGATCGCGCTCGCGTCGCGGTAGTCGCCGTTCATCGAGGCGAAGATGCTCGCGACCATGACCTCGATGTGGAACGAGCTGAGCCGCTCGCTGTGCACGCGGTTCCAGCGCTTGATCGCCTTCGCGAGCGGCTTGAGGTGGTAACCGAGCTCGCGGTGACGCCCCGCGATCCAGTCGCGGTGGAAGTCGGGGTTGGTGGTCATCCAGCCGCCGCGGCCGTCCGGCAGGTGGTAGCCGCCGCCCCCGATCGGGAATACGGGCGCCACATCCACCTTCGGGCCGCTCTGGTAGAAGATCCGCACCGCTTGGCCGCGGGTGCCGACGACGTAGGCGCCGCCCTCGTTGAGCGCGTCGCGGACGCGAGTGATGAACCCGCTCGGGTTGGGCCAGTAGAGCGTGTGGTACGCGTAGGCGTTGAACACCGCGAGCAGGTCGACGTCGTGGAGCGGGCGGATGATCGTGCCGCGGTCCGCCGAGCCGATGATGTCGACGCGCTCGACCTGCAACGTCGTGCCGCTCGGGAACGCAGCGAACAGCCGGTCGCTGATGATCCGCCGGCGCGTCTTGATCTGATCCTGCTGCGCCGTGGTCGGCTCCAGCTTGCCGAGGAACCCGGCGAAGGCTGCGGCGGTCGTCCAGGCCATCAGGACAGCGGCGCGCCGGGGTCTTGCGGCTGCTCAGGAGCGGGCGGGAGGCTGCGCTGATCGGTGGCGTAGGTCTGGCCGCCCTGCTTGATGTTGCGGTCTGCTCGCCGGTAGGCGAGTTTCGCCGTCACCGAGGCCTCGGCGTTGATCTCGTCGCGTCGTGCCATCAGTTCGCTGAGCGTCTGCCGCGCCGTAGTGACGTCCTGCAGGGGCAGATCGACCTGGCGCGCCACGCGCGCTGCGGCCTCACCGCCAGGTAGCGGTTGCCGGAGGTCTGCGCGGACTCCGCCCGGCCCGCGGCGTCCAGTGAGGACGCGACCGCGCTCAGGCCCGCCGAGACGAGCGCGATGATGCCCGCCGCCACCCGGCCCGTCGTTGAAGCGAGTGCGGTCGCACCCGCGATCGCCGCCAGCGCCGCGGCCGGCACGCCCAGGGTCAGATGCGCCGCGCGCCACAGCTTCGCTTGCTCGAACTGGCCCTGTGCGGACCACTTCGTGCCTTCCTCCACATCCGCGAGCGCCGCGCCGATCGCGGCCTTCGCGTTTGGGTCAGTCACATCCTTGTCGCCAGCGTCATCCACAAACGCGCAAGGTACCTTGAGGGCCAGACGGCCACACGTGGACAGAGCAGCGCCGATTGCGCGTGCGCGGCCTAACTTGAAGCCGTGCACACCTACGCCCGCCTGCGTGGATACGGCCTCACCGTCGTCCCGTTCGCCCCCTTCGTCCTACGACGGATCGGCGACGGCCGCGACGACCGCGTGGCGCTCGACCACCGCGAGATGCGCGTGATCGTTGATCCGCGCAACTACGCCCCAAGTGACGCACTGGCGCAGGTCGCCGAGATCGGGATCGAACGCGGCAGCGACGCGTGGGAGATCGACTTCTCGGCCTTCACCGTCGCCTGGCCCAACCACTACTCGTTGGCCTGGTCAGAGCTCAACGGTGTGCCGTTTGAGCTCTGCGGCGCTGGCGGTTCGCTCATCTCGCCACAAGGCCCTTACGACCCGCCACCGACCGCGGAGCAGATGACAGCGCCTGGGCAGCGGGTGGTCGCTACAGCAGCCGACGGACCGTTGCACTGGTTCGACCTCGCCTACACGCACGACGGCGATGAGTGGATACAGCGTCACATCGTGACGCCCCACGGTTGGGTAGTCACCGCACAGGCGCGGACGGCCCAGAGCGATGACGTGCTGGCGACGGCGACTGCTCTGGCCCGGCAGATCTCGGTCTGACGGTGCTCGGGCGGCGTTGATAGGGCCGAGTGGCCGGCGAAGGGGCTTCGGCGCTGTTCTGACCGACGCCGCGAGCAAGATCACCACGCCGGCGTCCTAGCTTCGCGGCGCGGGACCGCTCAGGGCATGGTCATGCTGATGCCGGCGGTGGTCACGCTGACCTCGCGCGGCGGATCATCGACGCCGAGGAGCGTGGCCACGACGCTTTGCCCGTCTGTCAGCTTCGCCTGGGCGACCTCCCACGGGAGGCCCTCGTTGCTCGACGCCATCGCCGTGCGGCTGATGTAGATCTGGACGTCCCTGGTCTCGTCGCCTCTCCGGATCTCCCAGAGGAACGCGTCAGCGTCTCGGTCGCCCGATCTGACCTTGCCGTGGTTCTCGAAGATCGTCCAGCGCTGCGTGACCGGAAGTCCCTGAGCCACCTGGGTTCGTACCGCGCGCAGCTCGGCGCTGACGTCGCGTTCGGTGTCGTCGGCCTCGCGCCCGTCGAAGAACTCGCCCCAGGCGGAACTCGCGAGACGCTGCGTCAGCGAGAGGCCGGCCCGGACTTGCTCGGGCAGGCCGTCCAGAGCCCAGCGCAAGCGGCGCTGGGGATCATGGAGGTCGCGGACGTTCCCGCCGCTGTGCCAGACACCGTTCCAAGCGCCGAACACGTCCCAGACGCGCTGAGCGACCTCCTCCAGTTGTGCGACACCGACGTCTCCGAGCTTTTCCTCGTGCGCGGGGACGCCGTGGGCGTCGACGGCGTCCTCGGCAGCCCGCGCGGCCTGGTCATCGTGGCCCGTGAGGTGCGCCTTCATGGCGGCGGCGAGACGGCGCGCAACCGTTTCGATGTCGTCGCGGTCGGCGTCCGCCCAGAGCGCGTCGCCGAGCATGGGCGGCATCGCCGCTTCCCGCCATCTCACGGGCAGGACCTTGACGCGCCGCTCGGCGATGCCCTGGGTCATCGCCAGCGACAACTCCTTCTGGCACCACTCCGACTTGGCCGACGCCGGCGACACGACGGCGATCAAGAAGTCGCCCTCGACGATCTCCTGCGAGATCGCTCGGATCAGCGAATCGCCGATGTGTAGTGCGACCTGGTCGTAGCGGATCTCCAGACCCTGGCGCTGCAGATGTTGCACCAGCACCAGAACGAACTCCTGGTCCTCGTGCGAGTAGCTGATGAAGGCAGACGCCACACCGTCAGCGTACGGAGCGGCCCGGTCGTGAAGCCTGCCACCGAGCGGACCGTCGCCGGCTGGAGGGAACCGCCGCGACCCTCCCGGCGCCGCCGACCCCGCCGGTACGATCCGAGCGTTCGCGCGCCAAGACCTCACGGGAGTAGAGATGCGCCCTGCTCTGGGAAGGTGAGGGGCCGGATGCGCCGGCCTCCACCCGATCACAGGAGGTCGTGAGCCATGGGCTTCGACAACACCATCGACAACCGCTGGCGTCCGGACCTGGACTCCAGTCAGCGCCGTGTGCGCGAAGAGGAAGCCGAGGCGCTGGAGCCGGTCAAGGTCGTCCAGAGCCGCGAGCTCTCGTTCGTCCCGAACAACCGCCGCCCGCGCTTCGAGCCCCACGACGCGCAGACCAAGGCGCTGATCGCCCAACAGGACCGCCTCTACCAGCTCCCGCACGGCATCGACCTGATCGAGCGGCTCTCGCACTGGCGCTACATGGACAAGATGCGCGGGCCCGAGGAGAAGCAACGCTACATCGAGCCGCTGATCGAAGCCGTCCGCCGCGACCCGGTCGAGAACGAGCACCTGCTCGTGTTCCTGCTGGTCGTCTTCGAGCCCGTCCGGCGATCCGTCAGCAAGGCGTTCGTCAGCGCCCGCAGCGGCCTGACCGAGCCCGACTCGCACTTCGCCAACCGGGCCGAGGCGCGGATGATCCGCGAGATCGACAAGCAGACGCTCTACGACGTCAGCCGCGAGGCCGCGATCGAAGCGATCTTCCGCTACCCGTCGCCCGCCCCCGACCGCTTCTTCCCGTGGCTGCGCGAGACGATCGCCCACCGCGCGCTGGACAAGCTCCACGGCGACCTGCCCGAGATCGAAGCGATCTGCCACAACCCCGCAGAGGCCGAGGCGATGCAGAACGCGCTCGCCGGCTTCGAGAACGTCCAGGCGCCGGCGATGCGGCAGGCGAACGGGCTGCGCGAATGGCGCCAGCGGATCGAGCTGCGCAGCGTCTTCGAGATCGTCGAGCAGTACTACGTCGAGAACGCCGTCCAGGAGATCTGCCGTACCGCGATCGGGCGCCTGCCGCGCTGCCAGGCCGAGATCATCGACAGCTACTTCTTCGAGCAGCAGCCCGTCGCCGACATCGCCTCCGTCCGCCGCGTCAGCCCCAGCACGATCTACAACGCCAAGATCTCCGCCCAGCGCAACCTCCACGACGACCCATGCTTCTTCTCCGCGCTCGTGAAGATGCACATCGTCCGCGACGAGGTCCGGACCCGAGAACTGCGCGAGCGCTACCCCGACGGCAAGCTGCCGGACGGACGCCGCATCGTCCACATCAACGACCTCGCCGCCTGAGGCCCGCAATGGACCTCTCCCTCGTCGAGCAGGTGCTCTCGATCAGCGCCAGCCTGGCCGCGCTCGCCGCCGCGGTGATGACGTTCAACAAGCGCCGGCGCTAGACGCGCATGCCATCGGCGCGTTGCGCAGCGCGGGATCGCGACGCGGCCGGAGATCGACGAGACGTCGCTACGCGTCGGCTTCGTCGTCGCGCTCGGGCGCGAGGTCGTCGAGCGGGACGACCTCACCGCGGGCGGCCTGGCGCCGGGCCTCCTCGGTGCGTTCGTAGGCACCGGGAATACCATCCAGCAGAGCTTGGATTTGGTCGGCTGAAGACGGCTCCGGGATAGCCGAGAGCCTACCGCTCAACAAGGCGGGCATTGCTCGCGGGCCTGCTCCGGACACCGAGGACTCCGCTTCTGCAGCCCGGCGCTCCACCTCGGCCAGCGCGCGCTTCCTCACGCGGCTAGCGACCGGATCGCAGCCAGGAAGTGACGGTCGCGCACGACCGACTGGATGGCGAGCAGGTCCCACGGTTGGCCTTCTCGCACAGCGCGGTGGCTCACGGGATTGATGTGGTGCGGCGCGACCGGGTGTTCGAGGCGGGGGCGGTATTGGACGTCGAGTTCGCGCCGGGCGTCGGAGCCCCGTAGGTCCGCGTGGCCTGCGGTGTCCTTAGCGTGCACGAACGCCAGGCATGCGTCGACCGCGCGCAGGTCAGCCTTGATGTCCTCGTAGAGGTCTGCCAGGTCGAGCACTGCGGCGAGATCGAGCAGCACGGTTCCGAGGTAGGTCACGCGGCGGTGGTCGTGGGTGATGTGCCCCAGCGAGGCGCCGACGACGCGCTCGATCTCCTCGATCGGCTCGGCCCAGGGGGCGGCAAGCCCGAGGCCGTGTTCCTGCTGGTCGCCGACCCACTTGGCCAGGTCGCGCAAGACGTCGCGTGCGAGTTCCAGATGCCTTGGTGCGATCGTGAGGACGGCCGGGGTCAGCGATGCCGCCCAGTGATCCGACAACAGGTGCCTGACGCCGGGCTGGCCGGCGATGAACCTCGCGAGGTAGTCGGTGATGGCGTCGTCCGCGGCATCGTCGCCCTCGCCGCGCCTGAGCAGGGCGAGCAAGCCGAGCAGTTCCACGAGGCGAGCGCATCGGACGGGGTAGGTGACGAAAGCGGTGGGCTCGTGGTGGACGTTGATGAAGTACAGGGGGTCGAGGTGATCCTCGGTGCATGTCTGCCAGAGCGCCTCCGCGTGCAGCATGAAGATCTCGCGAGCTGCGGCTGCCGCATCGGCCATACGGTCAGAGGACACGTTCGCGGATTGCGCGGTCCACCAGATTCCGCGCAGCAGCGCCAGCGCGCTGAGGCAGGCCAGGTCGAGGCGATCGTTCTGGGCAAGGCGCGCGGATACCACTGCGGCTTCCAGCGCGCTTGCTCCGAACCCGTCGGGGTCCTTGGTCATCCATCGGCGGGAGAACTGCTCGATGCGGCGATCGCTGCATCGTCCGGCGTCGATGTCGCCCACGAGCCCCAAGAGCTCGCCGTCCGCGGAGGTCTCCACGAACGCCGACGCCGGGTCCAGGAAGAGGTCAAGCAGGTGGTCGCCGTTCCAGTGCTCGACCTTCGGCTGCGCGATCTTCTCCAACCACTCGTTGTACTGCTGCGCCGACGTCGCGGCCTGCCCGACCATGCGCCCCGTGAACACCAGCACCGGGACCGGTGGATGGTCGGGGTCCAGGTTCGGGTGACCGATGGAGTTGGTGCGGATCTCTTCGAGCTGGTTGCGGATGCCCTGCCAGTCGCTCTTGCCGATGTTGCCGGCCTTGGTCTGGAACACCCACTGCTGCGGCCCGGTTGCTGTGTCCTTCTTGGCGATGAAGTCTTTGCCGAACTCAAAAGCCCCGTGGAGCAGGTGAATGTCGTAGAACCCGCGCTGACGAAGCAGAGCCTTGAACGGCTCATCGAACGCTCGCTCGTTCGGGAGTGAGCTAAGGAAACCGGCGAGAACCACGCGCAGCACGGTGCTCCTCCCGCTTGCGTTCGACGATCTCCCCGAGGCGTTCGTGGTGGCGCTGTTCCATCGGAGGCACTTGGTTGTTGGGGCCGGTGACGATGTCCGGGAAGTTCGGGTTGCCGTCGCGGTCGAACGACCACTCGATCTGCTCAAGCGAGGCGAGGATGTCGTCCCAGGTCAGCGGCCCGGTGACGTGCTGGACGTTGCCGGTGGCCTCGGTGATCGCGAAGATCTGCCGGTACACCATCTGCATGACGCTGTTCGCGTAGGTCTCGCCGGCGGCGGCGAGCGAAGCGAGGAGTTCATCGAAATCGCAGACCATGATGTCGGTGAGCTTCCACGCGAGGGGCGCTCCGACCTCGCTACCGACCAGCTCAACCTCTTCGCCGTCGTCGGTCGTGATCTGGCCGTCGATCGGGCCCTCGACGTTGGCGACTGGAATTTTCGCGAAGAGCGGATTTTGCGCGCGAGCGAGCGCTTCGATGGCATCACCGAGGAAGCGGGTCCCGGCGGCGTGGTACTCGCCGAGCTTGAACAACGGCACCGGCGTCTCGGCGCTCTCCTCGTTGTCCTCCCGCATGGTCACACCCCAATGATGGTGCTTGCCTCGGCGGGTACGAGGAATACCGAGCGTGTCGGCGCCGGCAAGTGGCTGGTCACGAGCGCGCCTAAGTGGCCTGGAGGGCTTGAAACACCGGCGATCCTTTGCGAACGTCTGTTCCTGCGAATATTTGTTCGCACCCACGGGATCGTGGTGAGGGTCTGTTGAAGGAGGTTCGCCAGGGATGGCGATGTCAACCGCGGCGATGGATGCGCCGCCTGCAGGGTTCTGGATGTCGGAGGTGCCGGCGCGGCTGCTGGTCGTTAGCGTGCCGGGCGTGTCCCCGGCGCAGCGTGATCGGTTCGAGGCGCGCACCTTGCTCGCGCGTCGTCGCCAGGAGCTGAACCTCAGCCAGGAGCAGCTCGCGCGCCTGGCCGGCGTGTCGCTGAGCTCGCTCCGCCGGCTCGAAGCCGCCACAGAGCCGACCAACCCGGGGATCGTGACGGTGATCGCACTCGCCGCGGCGCTTGACTGCGACGTGCTCGACCTGCTGGAGGAGGCCTGGTTCGAGGCGGCCTTCGAGCAGGGGTCATTCCGGCGTGATCCGGACCTGCGCGAGAGCTTCCGCCAGCGGGTGCTCGACGCTCGCGCTCGGCGCTCACCCACCTAGATATAAGCGCTCACATCTTGGCTCACCGTCGGGCCAGGGAAACGCCCCACTTTGCTGGCGGCGCTCCGGCATGGACGCCAACCGTCACCACACCCAACGCAAGGACAGCCCCGTGTCATCCACCCACCCGACCGACCCGACCGACCAGCCCGCGAGCAAGATCTTCGCCAACGGCGAGCACCTGCACGTGATCGTCCGCGACCCCGCCACGGGGCGCGTGCTCGACTTCGAGCTGATCCCGCTCCCGCTGACCGTCGAGGCCACCGTGCAGGCGCTGCATGAGCTGCGCGTCCGGAACCAGCAGCGCCAGGCCGCCGCGCACGCCGACCAGCAGTCCGCTCCGAAGGCGCTGCGCGGGCCGAGCCCGGAGCGCGTGGAGATCGAGCGCCGCCGGCACGCCGAGATGGTCGAGCGGCTGCGGCCGCTCGCGCCGCTGATTACCCGCGTCTCTCCGTACCGCGAGCCGGGTGAGCGCTCGTGAAGTCGCGTCCGGTCCCGCAGCGCGACCCGAAGCCGCTGCCGCGCAGAATGCTGCACGACCGCCAGGTGCAGGCGTGGATCAAGCGCATTGAGGGCGACCCGGCGGCGCTGCCATCCGACGCTGATGAGGCGACGCTGCGGTTCGTGATGGAACAGGTGATGCAACGCCGCCGCGACGAGTTCAACCAGGCCGAGTTCGAGAAGGCGATGACCGCGACAACGCCGGTGCTCGCGGTCCCGGCGACCACCGACGCGGTCGAGGATTTGGGGCTGATCACGCAGCAGCCGGAGTGGCGGCGTTTCTGGGCGGCCTGGACGGTCGAGCGTCGCCGCCAGGACGCCAAGCGCAACGTCGAAGGCGTCAAGGCCGTGATGGCTGCGATGGCGGTCCCCGGCTACACCAGCCACGCCGACAGCGCGCGCGAGTTGCTGGTCAAGATGCCGTCGCTGCGCGGGCACTTCGAGGCGCTCTCGGCCGCGGTCGGTCGCGAGTTCGCCGTGCCCTCCTACCAGACCGCGCTGCGGCATATGGGCGAGGCGCCCGAGCTCGCCCCGCACATCGCCCGCCTGACCGATGATGTGCATCAGCTCGCGCAGTCGGCGACGGTCGAGATCCTCAAGACGCTGCGCGACGAGTTCGGCTACTCCGAGATCGGACGGCGTTGGCTGATTGACGGGATGCTCGTTCCCGGCTGGGCGCCGCAGCGCGGGCCGCGCCACGCCGTGATGCCCGAGGGCCTGAGCCCGGAGGCCCAGCAGCTCTGGAAGCAACGCGACGAAGTGCGCCGCGAGCGCGCCGACGCCGAGCTGCGCAAGCACGCCCCCGATATGGGCTTCCGCGCCTACGCGCACGGCGCCAACACCAAGAACACCAACCCATCCAGCACCGAGCTCGGACAGGCGGTCCGCCGCGGCGCCGGCAAGGTCGTCCGCGGCCTCTACCACGTCGTGCTCGTCGAGCAGGCCACTGGACTGGTCGTCGTTCACGCCACCTTCGACGCCAAGCAGCAGGAGACAACCGCGCTCGTGCCGCTGATGTCTGACCTGCTGCGGCTCTGGCCCGAGCTCTGCAGCGAGCAGATCATCGAGTGTGTCGCCGGCGACTCCGCCTGGGACGCCGACAAGTGGTGCCGGCTGCTGGAAGTCGATTACGGCGTGCATCCGGTCTTCCGCTGGCACCGCAAGGCCGGCGGCGATCGCAGCAAGACCCTGGCGCCAGCAAGAAGGCCGGGCGCGATGCGATCTATGCGCTGCCCAAGGGCGCCTCGCACACCGGCGACGTGATCGGGCGCACCGGCGATGGGCGGCTGATCTGCGCCCACCACGGCACCGAGTGCATCCAGAGCACCTTCGATCGCCCCAGCCGCGCTGGGCTGCGGCCCGGGCAGGAGAACAAGGAGCACAAGTTCCGCCTGAAGGGTCAATGCCTCAAGTGCGCCCGCGAAGGCAGCGGCGGCCAGAAGAGCATTCGCGCGATGTTCGACTGGAGCAACTTCACCCACTACCCGCACCACGCCGAGGGCCGACCGGACCTGCACGCCTACCGCGAGGCGATGCTCGTACGCCTCAACCAGGTCGAGTCCGCCTTCGGCGCGCTCAAAGCCGACAACCGCACCGGCGCCGCCGGCACCGACCGCCCACGCGTCCGCTACGCCGCCACCTACCAAGCGCTGCTCTCACTCGCGCACCTCGGGCGCGCCGCGCTCGTGATCGCCGACCAGCGCCAACAACGCGACGACGCCACCACGGCCGGCACCGGGTCGGCACTGCTCAAACCGCCGCGCGGCACCCGCAGCTACCCCGCGCGACCCCGTCGCCGCCCCGGGCGCCGCCGCCAGCCGGTGCTTGCCCCGGTCGCGGGCGTGCCGCGCACGCCCGACCCCGCCGCGCAGGCGCTGCTTAACCGCGGCCGCGCCACAAAGAGCGACCCGCCCGCGTGGGCCGCCTGATGAACACGACCCAACTGGACACCGCGCAGTACCACGCCCTGGTCGAGGCGGACATCCTCGACAAGATCGAGCTCCTCGACGGGCGCATCACCTTCGGCCGCTACGACCCCGTCTTCTCACCCGAGCAAGTCGCCGACGCCCACAAGCTCGGCATCCGCATTCGATCCGCCGTCGACGTCCTGATCGAACACCCCGAGCTGCGCGACGAACTCGCGCAGCGCCTCGCTGCGTCCTGACACCCGCGGGCAAGCGCCCGCATCACTACCTAACGAAAGAGCACCGGCGGCCAAATGGCCGCCGGCGCTCTTTGTCGTTCCTGCCTAGATAACGCCCATCCGCGACGCCATGTCGCGCCCGATCGCGTTGCTCGTGATCGCGGTTTATCCGCGAACTGAGAACACTCGCGGATGGCGAACTGAGAACACTTCGCGTTTCGGGAGGATGACTTTCAAAACCTGCTCATTTGCAGGAAGTTCTCAGTTCTCTGAACTGAGAACAGAAGTGAGAACAGCCCGCGCTACTTGATGGCGTCGTAGACCTTGAACATCGGCATGTACATCGCGACCACGATGAAGCCGACGATGCCGCCGACGAGGATGATCATGACCGGCTCGAGGATCGACGTGAGCGCCTTGACCGCGGCCGCGACCTCGTCCTCGTAGAAGTCCGCGACCTTGGAGAGCATCGCGTCGAGGTTGCCCGTCTCCTCGCCGACGGCGATCATCTGGGCGACCATCGAGGGGAAGATCGCGTTGTCCTTGAGCGGGTCCGCGATCGAGCCGCCGGACTTGACGGACTCGATCACGTCGCCCATCGCCTTCTCCAGCACGGCGTTGCCCGCGGTCTGGCCGGTGATCTCGATCGCCTGCATGATCGGCACGCCGGCGGAGTAGAGCGCGGCGAACGTGCGCGACCAGCGCGCGAGGCAGATCTTCTGGACCGTGTCGCCGATCTTGAAGGGGATCCTCAGGCGCAGGCGGTCCCACTGCGGGCGCCCGACCTTCGACGTGCGCCACTTCTTGAAGCCGATCACGAGCGCGACGGCGAGCGGGACGAGGATGTACCAGGAGCCCGTGACGAGGCTGGACGCCTTGACGGTGATCTTGGTGATCAGCGGCAGGTCGCCGCCGAAGTCCTTGAAGACCTTCACGAACACCGGGACGATGAACGCGATCAGGCCGATGAGCACTGTCAGCGCGAACGAGAGCACGACGATCGGGTACGCCATCGCGGACTTGACCTGACGGCGCAGCGCGTCGTCCTTCTCGAGCTGGTCGGAGACCCGCTCCAGCGAGGACTCGAGCACGCCGCCGGTCTCACCGGCGCGGACCATCGAGACGTAGAGCGGGTTGAAGACCTTCGGGTGCTTCTCGAGCGCGTCGGAGAAGTTCAGGCCGGACTCGATGTCCTCGCGGACCGCGCTGATCGTCTCCTTGAGGAGCTTGTTCTCGATCTGGTCCTCGAGCACGTAGAACGCTCGCAGGAGCGTCATGCCCGAGGAGATCATCGTCGCCAGCTGGCGCGTCATGACCGTCAGCTCGGACGCCTTCACGCGCTTGACGAGCGTGAGCTCCATCTTCAGGCCGGACTTCTTCTCGTCCAGGCCGACGACCTTGAGCCCCTGCTCGCGCAGCGAGGCCGTGACGGACTCGCGGGAGCCCGAGATCTGGCCCTTCGACGGCACGCCCGCGCCGTCGATGGCCTTGTAGTTCCAAACGGCCGAGCTCATGTCACACCCCCGCCGTGATCGGCGTCAGGCTGTCGGCGAGACGGCGCATCTCGACCGGCTGCGAGGAGCGCGACTCGGCGAGCGCCATCGTGATCTTGCCCTGCCGCACGAGGCCGGCGAGCGAGGCGTCCATCGTCTGCATCCCGTGCTCGCCGCCCGTCTGGATCAGCGAGTAGATCTGGTGCGTCTTGCCCTCGCGGATCAGGTTGCGCACGCCCGCGGTCGGGACGAGCACCTCGGCGGCGACGCAGCGGCCCATCCCGTCGGCGGTCGGCAGCAGCGTCTGCGTGACGACGCCCTGGAGGCCGATCGCGAGCTGCGCGCGGATCTGGCCCTGCTGGGCGGGCGGGAACACGTCGATGATGCGGTCGATCGTCTGCGGCGCGTCCTGCGTGTGGAGCGTGGCGAAGACCAGGTGGCCGGTCTCGGCGGCGGTCAGCGCCGTCGCGATCGTCTCCTGGTCGCGCATCTCGCCGACGAGGATCACGTCAGGGTCCTGGCGCAGCGCGGCCTTCAGGGCGAGCGCGAACGACGGCGCGTCCTGGCCCAGCTCGCGCTGGTTGACGATGCAGCGCTTGTGGCGGTGCAGGAACTCGATCGGGTCCTCGATCGTGAGGATGTGCTCGTCGCGCGTCTCGTTGATCTCGTCGATCAGCGAGGCCAGCGTCGTGGACTTGCCGGAGCCGGTCGGCCCGGTCACGAGCACGATCCCGCGCGGCTTCTTGGCGAAGGCGCGGATGACGGGCGGGAGGCCGAGCTGCTCGATCGGCACCGTCTCGGAGGGGATCAGGCGGAAGGCGGCGGCGAGCGTGCCGCGCTGGAAGAAGGTGTTGACGCGGAAGCGGCCGACGCCGGGCACGGAGTACGCGAAGTCGAGCTGCCAGTCGGTCTCGAGCACCTGGCGCTGCGAGGACGACAGGATCGCGTAGACGATCTCGCGCGTGTCGGTCGGCGTCAGGTTCGGATGACCCTCGAGCGGCATCAGAGAGCCGCGGACGCGGATGGTCGGCGGAGTGCCGGAGGTGATGTGGAGGTCGGAGGCCTTGTGCTCAACGACCTTGAGCAGGATGTCCGCGAAATCGAAGTTCATGCCACCCCAGTCATCGGCACCCGGACCGCGATGCCTTAGTGGGGCGCAGGCCCTAGCGAGTGCCGGCGACGCGGGCGATCTCGGCGATCGACGTCAGTCCGCGGCGGACCTTCTCGAGGCCGTCCTCGCGCAGGCGCATCATGCCCTCGTGCACGGCCGCGTGCGCGATCGTCTCGGCGGGCTCGCGGGCGACGGCCAGCGAGCGGATCGTGTCGGAGACCCACATGACCTCGTAGAGGCCGATCCGGCCCTTGTAGCCGGTGCCGCCGCAGCGCGCGCAGCCGACGGGCTCGTACGCCTCCAGCGCGAGGCCGACGTTGAAGCCGTTGGCGCGCATCACCTCGGCGGTGATGGTCGTGCGCCGCTTGCACTCCTCGCACAGCAGCCGCGCGAGCCGCTGGGCGACGACGCAGTCGACCGCCGAGCCGACGAGGAAGGGCTCGATGCCCATCTCGATCAGGCGCGAGACGGCGCCCGGCGCATCGTTGGTGTGCAGCGTGGAGAGCACGAGGTGGCCCGTGAGCGCCGACTCGATCGCGATCTGCGCCGTCTCGCGGTCGCGGATCTCGCCGACCATGATGATGTCGGGGTCGGCGCGCATCATCGAGCGCAGGCCCGAGGCGAACGTCAGGCCCGCCTTGTTGTTGACCTGGACCTGCGTGATGCCGGGCAGCTGGTACTCGACCGGGTCCTCGATCGTGATGATGTTCTTCTCGATCGTGTTGAGCTGGTTCAGCGCGCCGTACAGCGACGTCGACTTGCCGGAGCCGGTCGGGCCGGTCACCAGCACCGCGCCGTGCGCCTGCTGGAACGCCTTCGTGAACCGCTCGAGCGCCTGCGGCAGCATGCCGAGCTCCTCGAGCTCGATCATGACCTTGCTCTGGTCGAGGATTCGCATGACGACCTTCTCGCCGTAGGACGCGGGGAGCGTCGCGACGCGCAGGTCGATCGCCTTGCCCGCGACCTCCATCGAGATGCGGCCGTCCTGCGGGATCCGGCGCTCGGCGATGTCGAGGTCGGAGAGGATCTTCACGCGCGAGACGACAGCCGGCACGGCACTGGAGGGCACGGTCGCCGCCTCCTGGAGCACGCCGTCGATGCGGTAGCGGATCCGCATCTCGTCCTCGCCCGGCTCGTAGTGGATGTCCGAGGCGCCGCGCTCGACCGCGTCCTTGATCACGCGGTGCACGAGCTGGATGACCGAGGCGTCCTCGCCGCCGACGCCGAAGGCGATCGGCTGGTTCTCCTGGCGATAGTCGTACATCGCCTGCGCCGCGGCGTCGCGGTCGCGCTGCGGCACGCCGGCCGTCTCGGCCGCCGGGTCGGCCTCCTCGGGCGCGGTCGCGCCCTCGCCGAAGTTCGGGTCCTGCAGGCGCTCGAGCAGCCGCTCGACGTCGGCCTGCGACGCGACGGCGGGCCGCACCTCGTAGCCGGTCATGACCGCGATGTCATCGATCGCGAGCACGTTGGCCGGATCGACCATCGCCACCAGCAGCGTGCGGTCGCCGGCGAAGGAGACCGGCACGGCCTGGTAGCGCTTGACCGCCGCCGGCGCGACGAGCTTGGCGGCGTCGGGGTCGACGCGGTAGAGGTCGAGGTCGAGGTGGTCGAGCCCGAAGCGCTCGGCCACCGCGCGGGCGAGGTGATCCGGGCTCAGCGTGCCGTCGCCGATCAGCAGGCGCTCGGCGCCGGAGCCGTTCTCGGTCCCGCGCTCGATCGCGAGATCCATGGTGCCTCGGTCGACGAAGCCGAGGTCGACGATCACGTCGGTCAGGACACGCCCGGATCCACCACGGCGCGAGGGCTGCGTGATGCCGTTGCCGCGCTTAGGGCGGGCGGGTGCTGTGTCGGTGGTCGAACTCATGTGGCGATGTCTCTGACGGCCTCCCGCATCGCCTGATCGGGAGCCGTCCGGCCGGTCCAGCGCTCGAATGAGGCTGCGCCTTGCGCGACCAGGATCTCCAGCCCGTCGACCACCTCCGCGCCGGCCGCTCTCGCGGACTGCAGCAGGAGGGTGCCGCCGAGCCGGTACACCATGTCCACGACCAGGCTTCCGGCACCCAGTTCATCGGCCCGCAGGGGAAGCGCCTTGAACGTGTCGCCTGGGTTCAAGAGCCCAATCGACGTGCAATTCACGAGAATGTCGGAGGGCTCCGCCGAGCGCACCGCGACGGCGCCGAGCTCGTCCGCCACCGCGGCGGCCCGCTCGGGCGTCCGATTCCATACGCGCACCTCAGCCGCCCCGGCCTGGCGCAGCGCGTAGACCACCGCCCGCGCGGACCCGCCGGCGCCCAGCACGAGCGCGGTCCGGCCGTACGCGGAGCGCGGCAGCGCGGCGAGGAAGCCGCTCGCGTCGGTGTTGTCGGCGAGGATCTCGCCGCCCGGCTCGAACGTGAGCGTGTTGGCGGCGCCGATGGCGCGCGCGGACTCGCTCGCGCGGTCGGCGACCGCCAGTGCGGCCTCCTTGTACGGGATCGTCACGTTGACGCCGCGGAAGCCGGCGCCCGGCAGCGCGCGCACGGTCTCGGCGAACAGCTCCGGCGGGATCGGCAGCCGCTGGTAGCGCCAGTCGAGCCCGAGCACCGCGAGCGCGGCGGTGTGCATCTGCGGCGAGCGCGAGTGGGCCACCGGCCACCCGCAGACGCCCAGTCGGATCATTTGCCCTTTTGGGCGTCCCGGTACTTCTGGACGTCCTTCTCGAACTGCGCGTCGGTGCTCGAGAAGGCGTGCTCGCCCGACTTGCCCGGCTTGCGCACGTAGAACAGGTACGACTTCTTCGCGGGGTGCGCCGCGGCCTTCAGCGACGCCAGGCCCGGGTTGCCGATCGGCGTCGGCGGCAGCCCGCGGTTGACCGAGAGGTTGTACGGCTCGTCCTTGTTGAGCTCCGACTGCAGGATCGGGCGCTGCCAGTTGTTCGTGTAGTACCGGATCGTCGCGTCGATCCCGAGCGTCATGCCCTGCTTGAGCCGGTTGTAGATCACGGCCGAGACGAGCGCGCGCTCGCGCGGCAGCTGCGCCTCGCGCTCGATCATCGAGGCGATGATCAGCACGTCGTAGCGGCTCAGGTGCTTCTTCTTCGGGTAGCTCATGTTGACGTGGCCGATCGCCTGCCGGTAGGCGGCGAGCTGCTCGCCGACGAGCGTGGCCGCCGTCGCCCCGCTCGTGAGCGTGTACGTCGCCGGGAAGAGGAAGCCCTCGGCGGTCTTGGTGCCCTTCGGCGCGCCGAGCCTGCGCACGCGGCTGAGCACCGACGGAGTGGCGGACGCCTTCAGGTAGTTGCCCTCGAGGTCCTTGTCGATCGCCGCCGCGTTCTCCTTGCGCGACGGGCCCTCGGTGACCGTGAGCTTGAACGTCGCCGCCGCCTTGGGACCCTTCGGCGTCTTCGTCAGCGCGCTGATCGCGTCGCCGTTGGACATCCCGAGCGGGAGCGTGAAGCGGCCGGAGCGCAGCTTGCCACGGCGGCCGGTGAGGGTCGCGTTGAGCTGGAACCAGGTCGCCGAGTCGATCACGCCCTTGGCCTCGAGCAGCTTGCCGATCTGGCCCGCGTCGGAGCCCGCCGGGATCACGATCTGCGCGGTCTTGCTGCCGTCGTCGCCGCCGTGGAACGGCTGGAAGGTCGCGTTGATGGCGTAGAGCGCGGCGACGATCACGATCAGCGCGATCACGCCGAACACGCGCCGGCCCCAGTACCCGGTGCGGCCGCGGCGCGGCGAGCCCGGCGCCGGAGGGCGCTTGCGCGGCGTGGCCGGGGCGGGACGGCTGAGCGGAGGCGGCGGCGGGTCGGTCACGGCGACGGGCGACTCGATCTCGGCGACGGCTTCATTCTCCACCTCGACCTCGTGCTCGGCCGTCGGCGGGTCGTTGCGGGGGATCCGGCGCACGCGCGGCGTCTCGTTGGATTCGGACTCGGGGACCGAGAGTCGCGAGCCGCCAGGCGAGGGACTCTCAGCGACGCGAGCCTCTGGGCGAGCGTCGCCGGGCTCGTCGAACGGCGGCACGTACTCGACCGTCTGCTGCGGCTCCGGCTGCGGCTCGGGACGCTGGAAGTCCTCCAGGTCCGGCGGCGGCACGGCGTCCTCGAACGCGTCCGCGGGCAGCGGGCGGCCGGAGCGCCTGGCGGCACGCTGCGCGGCCGCGCGAGCGCGGTCTTCAGAGGTGCGTGTCTCGTCCGAGCGCTTGCCGAACATGCCGAATCGCTTCACCCCCCGCGCCCTGGATCGGCCTACAGCGAGGGGTTGTGACCGCCGCGCATCCTAGCGAGCGCGGCGGCGACTCAAGATGTGTGGCGGTCTTCGGCCTCGAGCAGCAGGTGCAGCGGGAGGCCGTCCTCGCCGAGCTTGAGCGACAGCTTGCCGACCACCGGGACCATCAGGCCCTGGCCGTGCATGTAGGTGCTCTGGACCTCGGCGCCCTCGAGATCGCCGAGTCCGAGCCGGCGCAGCTGCTCGAGCTGGTCCTTGTAGTCGCGCCGGTCGTGCGGGGACGGCCAGGCGGCCTTCGTGAACTCGTGCTCCTGGTAGCCGACCAGGCGGGCGAACGCCGGGTTGAGCTCCTTGAACTTGCCGTCGAGGTTGAGGATCGCCATCGGCGTCGTCACGTCGTCGAAGCCGTGGCGCGGCTCGCGCTTGACCGGCTCGGCCTTCTTGGCCGCGGGGGCCGCGGGGCGGCGCGCGCCGGCGTTGCGCGCGGCGGCGAGCCCGAGGATCTGCTGGAAGACCTCGGTGACGCGCTCGGTCGAGCCGTCGCCGACGATCTGGGCCGCCTTGCGCGCCTGCTCGGCCTCGCGGCGCGCGATCACGGCGGCCTGGCCGGCGGAGCTGAGGCCCTGCTTGAGCTCCTCGAGGTTCGTCAGCGCGAACACGACCTCGGCCTGCATCGCCTCGACGCGCTCGTCGCTGCGGCGCGCGGCGGCGCGCGCCTCGGCGGCGTCGGAGCGGACGGTGTCGGCGGCCTGACGGACGCCGGCGATCTCGGCGCGCAGCTCCTGCAGCCCGCGGTTGGCGGCCTCGGCGACATCGCGCACCTGCGAGAGCTCGCTGCGCAGCAGCGCGGTCCGCTCGCCGGCGTCGTCGCTCGCGTGCGTGACGGTCTCCCCCAGCCGCTCGACCTGCACGCCGAGCGCGTCGATCCGCTCGCGGCCCGCGGACAGCTCGCCGCGCAGCGCGTTCGCGCGCTCGTCGGCGGCGGCCAGGCGCTCGGCCAGGCCGTCGGCGGCGGCGCGCGCCTCGGCGGCCTCGGCGCGGGCGGCGGCGGCGGACTCGGGCACGCCGGCGACGGCGCCGCCCAGTCGCTCGACGTCGCCGCCGAGCAGTGTCAGCCGCTCGGCCGCGGTCTCGAGCTCGCGGCGCATCGCCGTGCTCTCCTCGAAGGCGCGTGAGGCGTCCTCGCGGGCGGCCGTGGCCGCGCCGCCAGCGCTGGCGGCGGCCTCGCGGGCGCCGAGCGCCTCGGCCTCGGCGCGGCCGATCTGGCCGCGCGCCACCTCGAGCTCGCCCGACATGCGCGCGACGGCGTCGCGGATGCCCTGGACGTCGTTGAGGACGGTGCCGGCGCCGCGATCGACCTCGTCGATCCGGTGCAGCGCCTCGCGCGCCAGCGTGAGCGCCTCGTCGGCGCCGGTGAGCCCGTCCAGGCGCTCGCGCAGCTCGGTGAGCTCCTCGCGGCCGGGCAGCGCGTCGAGCTGCTCGCGCAGCGCGTGCACCTCGTCGCGGCCGGCGACGGCCTGCAGGCCCTGGCGCAGGACGGTCAGCTCGTCGCGGCCGGCGAAGCCGTCGAGCCGCTCGCGCAGCGCTTCCAGCTCGCCGGCGTCGGCGAACCCGGTGAGCTCGTCGCGCCGGACCAGGCCGTCGACGCGCTCCGACAGCGCGGTCAGATGCTGCTGGGCGCCGCCGAGCTCCTCGACGCGCTCGCGCAGGCCCGCGACCTCGCGCCCGGTGTCGGCGAGCACCTCGATGCGCGCGTGCAGCGCGGCAAGCTGGGTGTGGGCGTCCCCGACGAGGGACTTGACCTCCTCGCGGACGGCGGCCTCCTCCGGCGCACGGCCGGCGGCGACCTCGTGCGCGGCGACCTGCGCGCGCAGGTCGGAGACCTGCTCGGCGATCCGGCTCGCGACGGTGTCCTGCTCGGCGAGCACGCGGCGCAGGTCGGAGAGCTCGTCGGACTGCGTCTCCTGGCGGCCGATCGCCTCGCGCAGCGCGGCGAGCTGGCTGAAGACGTCCTGGTCGCGCAGCTCGGCGGTGACGCTGTCGTGGCGCGCGACGGCGTCGCGCAGCTCGGCGATCTCGCCGGCGGACGCCTCCTGGCGGGCGATCGCCTCACGCAGCGCGGCGAGCTCCTCGGAGGACGCGGCGGAGCGGGCGACGGCTTCGCGCAGCGCGGCGAGCTCCTCGTTCGAGGCGTCTTGGCGCGCGATCGCGTCGCGCAGCTCGGCGGTGGACTCGGCCTGACGCTCGACGAAGCCGCGCAGCTCGGCCAGCTCGGCGCCCTGGGCGCGCGCGGCCTCGGCCTCGTCGCGCATGGCGTCCATGCGCCCGCGCAGGCTCTCGGCCTCGCGCTGCAGCTCCTCCAGGCGGCGGCGGTCGTCGCCGGCCAGGCCCTCGGCGGTGTGACGCTCGACGGTGACGGCGGACAGCTGCTCGCGGACGGAGTCGGCCTCGCGCTGCACGCGCTCGACGCGCTCCAGCGCGCCGGCCAGCTCGGCGCGGGCGGACTCGCGCTCGCGGTCGCGGTCGCGCTCGAGCCGCTCGATCGTCTCGGCCAGCTCATGGCGGGCGGCCTGCGCGGCCTCCTCGTGCTCGGCGCGGACGCGCTCGAGCTGGGCGGCGAGCTCGGCGTCGCCGCCGCGGGTGCGCTCGAGCTCCTCGACGCGGGCCTCGAAGCCCGCGCGGGCGGCGTCGGCGCGGCGGGCGGCCTCGGCGGCGCGCGTCTCGGCGGCGGCGATCGCCTCGGCCAGGCGGGCGTCGGCGCCGGCGGCGGAATCGGAGCCGGCGCGCTCGAGCTGGTCGAGCCGGGCGGCCAGCTGGGCCTGCACGGACTCGGCGGCGGCGAGGGCGCGGCGGCGGTCGGCGTCGCCCTGCTCGCCGTCCATGCGGGCGCGCTCGAGCCGGTCGAGGCGGGCGAGCAGCTCGAGGTCGGGGCCGGCGCTGACGGCGCCCTGGAGCTCGGCGCGCAGCGCCTGCGCGTCACGCTCGGCGTCGGCGGCGCGGCGCTCGGCCTCGCGGCGCGCCTCCTCGAGCTGCGCGGGAAGGCCGTTGGCGACGCGCTCGAGCTCGTCGATGCGCTCCAGCGCGCTCAGCAGGCGCGCGACGACCGCGGCGGCGTCGTCGAGGTCGGCGACCGACCCCTGGATGCCCGGGTCGGCGTTGGTCAGGCGCTCCTCGGCGGCGTCGTCGGCGAGCTCGCGCTCGGCCTGGCGGCGGGCGAGCTCCTGCTCGACCCACGGCGTCGACGAGAGCGGCGTGAAGACGATCAGCGTGCCGGCGGTGCGCCCTTCCCACGGCTGCGCGACGGGCTCGATCGCCTGGCGCAGCGCGCGCACGACGACGGGGTGCTGCTGGCGCATGCGCAGCAGCATCAGGTTCATCGGCAGCTCGAAGGACAGGTCCTCGAGGAAGAGCGAGAAGTCGAAGCCCTCGTCGAGCTTGACGGGGACGAAGACGGCGGCCATCGGGAACTCGGTGCCATCGGTGTTGCGGCCGATGAGCTTGACCGTGCCCGGCGCCTGGGGCGGCTCGCCGAGGTCGAGGAACCCGCGCCACGCCTGGCCGGCGGGCGGCAGGTCGCCGCCGATCAGCGTCTCGAAGAAGCCCTGGCCGAGGATCTCCTCGCTCTCGCGGCCGAACAGCAGCTCGGCCGGCTCCGACCACTTGGAGACCGCGCCCTGACCGTCCGTGAGGACGAAGTACCCGCCGACGATCTGCCGCAGCAGCGCGTCGAGCGCGTCAGGCGGTTCGACGCCTTCGGCGGCACCCGCGAGCACCGCGTCGGGCGTGCTCGTGGGAGGGGTGGTCGGGGGGTTCATGGCAGGGGTCTCCGGGGCGAGGCGCTAGTCAGTCCCCTCCTTCATCGGCAGATGCAGCCATTCGTCCAACAGGACGGCCGCCGCGCGACTGTCGAGCGACGCGGATCCGCCCACCTGAGCGGCCAGCGAAGTCGTGAAGCGCTCGTCGTAGAGCTCGACCTCGACGGGCACCGCGGAGGCCAGCCTGGCGGCGAACGCGCGCGTCTCGGTGGTCTGCGCGGAGTCGCGCCCCGACAGGGACAGCGGCAGGCCGACGACGACGTGCTCGGCCTGCAACTCACCGACCAGTGCGACGACGCGCGCGAAGCCCTTCTTCGTCCCGGGGCGCAGGACGGGGTCCAGCGGCGTCGCGAGCGTCCCTGTCGGATCGCTGACCGCCACGCCGCAGCGAGCGGCGCCGTAGTCGAGCGCGAGAACTCTCAAACGCCGAGCGCGCGCTCGACCTCGGCGCGCGCCGCGGCGAGCGCGTCGGGCAGCTTGTCCGGGTCCTTGCCGCCGGCCTGGGCCATCGAGTCGCGCCCGCCTCCGCCGCCGCCGACGGCCGCCGCGGCGACCTTGACGATCGCGCCGGCCTTGACGCCGCGCTCGATCGCGCCGGGCGTGACCGCCACGATCAGCGACGCGCGGCCCTCGCCAGGCGCGCCGAGCACGATCACGGAGGGATCGCCGAGCTGGTTCTTGAGCCGGTCCGCGAGGTCGGGCAGCGACTTCGGGTCGGCGACCTGCTTGATCTCGAACACCGCGCGTACGCCGTCGAGCTCGACGATCGACTCGGCGCCGAGCTGCGGCGCCGCGGCCGCCGCGCCGGAGCGCAGCTGCTTCTCGAGCTCGCGCCGCTTCTGCTCGCGGTCGGCGACGACGCTCGCCAGCGTGTCAGGCTGCGTGCGCAGGACGACCGCCGCCTCGGTCAGGACGCGGTCGTGCTTGCGCAGCAGCTGCACCGCGACGGGGCCGGTGACCGCCTCGATCCGGCGCACGTTGGCCGCCGAGGAGGTCTCCTGGGTCACCTTGAAGACGCCGATCTCGGCGGTCGAGCGGACGTGCGTGCCGCCGCACAGCTCGCGCGACCACGTGCCGTCGCCGACCTCGACCATGCGCACCACGTCGCCGTACTTCTCGCCGAACAGCGCCATCGCGCCGAGCGCGCGCGCCTCGTCGAGCGTCGTCGTGAGCGCGCGCACGGGCATGTTCGCCAGCACCATCTCGTTCACCCGGTCCTCGACCGCGCGCAGCTCGTCGGGCGTCAGCGGCGAGCCGTGCGTGAAGTCGAAGCGCAGCTTGTCCGGGCCGACGTAGGAGCCCGCCTGGCGCACGTGCGTGCCGAGCGTCTCGCGCAGCGCCGCGTGCAGCAGGTGCGTCGCGGTGTGGTTGCACTCGGTCGGGCGGCGCGCCCTCGCGTCGACGCGCGCGATCACGCGCTCGCCGATCTTCAGCTCGCCCGCCTCGGGCTCGAGCACGAGCGCCTGGTCGTCGCCGAGCCGCACGACGTCGACGACGCGCGCGCGGCAGTCGCCGTGCTCGCACTCGATCGTGCCCAGGTCGTGCACCTGGCCGCCGCCGGTCGCGTAGAACGGCGACTCGACGAGCTTGGCCACGACGTGGCCGTTCTGGTGCTCGACGCCCGCGACGGCGGTCGCCTGCTCGATCGTCTCGTAGCCGGTGAAGACGGTCGCGCCGCCGGCGCTCGCTGCGAACGCGCGCAGCGCGTCGCGCGAGCGGTCCTGGCCCTCGCGGCCCTCGGTCGCGCGTGCGCGCACGCGCTGCTGCTCCATCAGCTCCTCGAAGCCCTGGTTGTCGACGCCGAGGCCGCGCTCCGCCGCGATCTCGAGCGTGAGGTCGAACGGGAAGCCGAACGTGTCGTGCAGGCGGAACGCCTCCTCGGCGCCGATGCCCTCGCGGCCTTCGTCGCGCGCGCGCTCGATCACGTCCTCGAGCAGCTTCAGCCCCTGCTCCAGCGTGCGGTTGAAGGTCTCCTCCTCCGTCCGCACCCACATGTCGATCGTGTCCTTCTGCTCGATCAGCTCGGGGTACGCGCGGCCCATCGTGTCGCGCACGACCGGCGCGTAGCGGGTCAGGAAGCCGGGCTCGATGCCGAGCTGACGGCCCTGGACGATCGCGCGGCGCATCAGCCGGCGCAGGACGTAGCCGCGGTCCTCGTTGGACGGCACGACGCCGTCGGCGATCAGCGCGCTCATGCCGCGCGTGTGGTCGGCCAGGACGCGCAGCGCGCGGTCGGTCGGGAAGTCTGTGCCGTACGTCTTGCCCGACAGCTCCTCGC
Organism: uncultured Solirubrobacteraceae bacterium; assembly: GCA_963736505.1. Lineage (GTDB taxonomy): Bacteria > Actinomycetota > Thermoleophilia > Solirubrobacterales > Solirubrobacteraceae > Solirubrobacter. The sequence goes on along the minus strand of CAVTOZ010000003.1, from coordinate 1,413,034 downwards.
CGAGCGCGATCAGCGGCACGAACTGGTCGGTCTCGAACACCGTCGTGACGCCCTGCAGGATCGCCGCCAGGCGGTTGAGGCCGAGCCCGGTGTCGATGTTCTGCGCGGGCAGCGGCTTGAGCGTCCCGACCGGGTTCTGGTCGAACTGCATGAAGACGAGGTTCCAGTACTCCAGGAAGCGCTCGTTGTCGCCGCCGGGCAGGTCGTCCGGCTTGCCGAAGTCCGGCCCGCGGTCGAGATAGAGCTCGCTGCACGGCCCGCACGGGCCGGTCTCCCCCGCCTGCCAGAAGTTCTCGCTGCGCGGGCACTCGACGATCCGCTCGCGCGGCACGCCGATCTCCAGCCAGGCGTCGATCGCCTCCTGGTCCGGGCCGAGGCCGAGCTCCTCGTCGCCCTCGAAGACCGTGACCCAGATCTCATCGGGGTTGAAGCCGAAGCCCTGGGTCGACAGCTCCCAGGCGAACTCCGCGGCGCCCTTCTTGAAGTAGTCGCCGAGCGAGAAGTTGCCGAGCATCTCGAAGAACGTCAGGTGCCGCGTCGTCGTGCCGACCTTGTCGATGTCGGGCGTGCGGAAGCACTTCTGGCACGACGTCAGGCGGTGATGCGGCGGCTTCTCGCGGCCCTGGAAGTAGGGCTTGAGCGGATGCATGCCGGCCGTCGTGAGCAGCACCGAGGGATCGTGCTCGGCCGGGACCAGCGAGCCGGAGGGGAGCCGGCGGTGGTCACGGCTCTCGAAGAAGCTGAGGAAGCGCTCGCGGATCTCGTCTGAGGTCATGGCAGGATGCAGTCTAGGTGCGTCCTCCCCGCGTCACTTCAACCCGCGTCGTCTACGAGAACCGCTGGATGCGGCTCCACGAGGACCGTCTGGAGCGCGAGGACGGGTCACCGGGTCTCTACGGCTGGATCGAGAAAGGCCCCGCCGCGATCATCGTCCCGATCGAGGGCGACGACGTCTGGCTGGTCGAGCAGTACCGCCACCCGGTCGGCGAGCGCTTCTGGGAGTTCCCGCAGGGCGCTTGGGAGGACGAGCCGGGCGCGTCCGCCGAATCGCTCGCGCGGGGCGAGCTGGCCGAGGAGACGGGGCTGCGGGCCGCTTCGTTGACGCTGCTCGGGCGCTTGTACTTCGCCTACGGCATGTCCAACCAGCCGGTCGACGTGTGGCGCGCGACGGGACTCGAACCCGGGCCCCAGTCCTTGGAGACGACGGAGCACGGGCTCGTCGTGGGGCGGTTCAGCGTGGCCGAGGTCGAGCGAATGGTCCGCGACAACGCGATCCGGGACGCCGCAAGCGTGGCCGCGTGGCACTTGAACGTCAACTGCGCGGGTGAGGGCGGCGGTTTCCCATAACCGCTCACCAGGTTCGGCTCGGCGATCACGATCGACCACGACCGCGCTGCGAACAAGGGGGGTGCGTCACGAAAGCGTCCTGTGAGGACGCTTTCGTAGCGCACCCCCTCGGAGCCATGATCGTTTCCGCCTCGCGAACCGCGAGGCAAACTGACCCACCCCTTACCAGCGCAGTTGACGTTCAGCGCGAGATCGTGGCCCAACCCACGATCACATCGCCGCGCAGCAGCTGAGCGGACTGCCCGGGAGCGGCGCCGTGGAACTCCTCGGCCAGCTCCAGCGACACGTCATCGCCCACGCGCACGACCCGGCACCCCACGGCCCGCGCGTGGTACCGCAGCCGGACCGCGTCGACCTCCGAGTCAGGCCGGTGCAACCGAGCCCCGCGCACCCGCACCCGCCGCGTCGCCAGCTCGTCGCGCGTCCCGACCACGACCCGGTTCGTGCGCGCCTCGGTGCGCAGCACGTACAGCGGCTCGCTCGCCGCCACCCCGAGCCCGCGGCGCTGGCCGACCGTGAAGTGGTGGAACCCGTCGTGCCTGCCCAGCACGCCCCCGCCCGAGTCGACGATCTCGCCCGGCGCGTCCCCCAGCTGCGCGTGGCGCGCCAGGAACGCCGCCTTGCCCGTGCCCGCGAGGAAGCACAGGTCCATGCTGTCGGCCTTCGACGCCACCGGCAGCTCCGCCTCGGCGGCGAGCGCGCGGACCTCGGGCTTGGTCAGCTCGCCGAGCGGGAAGCGCATGCGGGCGAGCGACGCCTCGGACAGCGCCGAGAGCATGTACGTCTGGTCCTTGGCCGGGTCGGCGGCGGCGCGCAGCAGCCCGCCGGACATCCGCGCGTAGTGGCCGGTCGCGAGGTCGGCGGCGCCGAGCTTGTCGGCCAGCTCGATCATCGCGTCCAGCCGCACGTGGCCGTTGCAGCCGACGCACGGGTTCGGCGTCTCGCCGGTCGCGTAGCCGGCCAGGAACGGATCCACGACGCCCGCGCGGAACGCGTCGCGCAGGTCGAGCGTGAGGTGCGGGACGCCCATCCGGTGCGCGACCGAGCGCGCCAGGCGCACGGCATGCGCCGAGCAGCACGACGCCTCGGCGTCGTTCTCCGGATCCGACCAGAGCTCCAGGGTGACGGCCACGACGTCGCGCCCCGAGCGCTTGAGCAGCAGCGCCGCGACGGCGGAGTCGACGCCGCCGCTGAGCGCGACCAGCGTGCGGCCGGGCTCCGGCGCGATCCGCGCGTCGGCGGCCGCCGCGCCGAGCGCGCGGTGGAGCGCGTCGGCGGCCAGCTCGGCCGCGTGCAGCTTGCCGGGCGAGAGCCCGCCGAGCTCGGCCGCGATCGCGTGCGTGCCGACGCGCGCGGCGTCCAGCAGCGGCTCCCCTGCGACCAGCGCGACGGCCGCGGAGCCGGCGGCGGTGAGCGCGCCGCAGCCCTCGGCCGCGAACGTCGCGGCGTCCACGCGATCCCCGCGCACGCGGACCGAGACGCGGATCAGATCCCCGCACACGGCACCGCCGGCCGCCCCGTCATGGGCGCCCGGCGGCGGGTCGCCGCGCCCTTCAGGCGCGGCGAGATGCTCTGCGAAGCGCTCGCTGTCCACGAGCGCCGAGTCTAGACGCGGCTACTGGCTGCGCGTGCTCGAGCAGCTGGTGAGCCCGGCCTTGTCGAAGCGGCGATCGAGCTTGACCGACGCGTTCGCGTCCAGCGCGGCCAGCGCGGCGGTCCAGCCCGCGTTGCCCTTGGTCTTGAGCGCCTTGACGCCGTTGTCGACTGCCTTCTGCTCGCCGGCGAGCTCGGCCAGCCACTGGCGCTTGAGCCCGCGCCACTGCTTCGGCGCGGCGAGCTTGCGGACCGACGCGCGGAAGGAGTGCACCGACGCCTGCAGGCGCTTGCTCGAGGCGATCTGCGCCTTGCGGCCGCGGATCGTCGGCCGCGACCAGCGGCTGACGCTGACCCTGCCGTTCGCGCACACCGTGTTGGCCTGCTTCAAGTACGAGTCCGTGATCAGCTGGTCGGAGCCGGCACTGCGGGCGTCGGCGATCGCCTGGTTGATCGAGACGCGGTCGACGAAGCCGGCGAGCACGTTGGCCTTGAGCTTGCCGTCCACGACCACGATGCTCGGCGTCTGGTTGACCTGCAGGTCGTTGACGAGCGGCGCGTACGTCACGAGCTTGTCGAGCGGCACCTGCTTGATGACGACGCCGCCGTCGTAGCGGTTGACCTTCTTGAGCGTGTTGCGGACGTAGCGGTCGTCGTCGGCCATCGGGCGCCACGGCGCGGACTTGTTCGTCAGCACGGCGAGGACGAGCACCTTGTGGCCCTCGAGCGCGCCGGCGACGTCCTTCGGAAGCTTGGCGAGCGTCGCGGCCGGGATCGTCGTGCCGGTCTCGGCCTTGGCGCCGGGCGCGGTCGTCGTCGCGCTGCCCGCGGCGGTCTGCGGCGTGGTCGGGGTCGTGGTCTTCGCGGTCGACTCGCCGGCGGCGGCCTTGGCGGCGCCCTCGGCGGTCGTCGCGGCGGACTTGGCCTTCTCGACGATCTTGCCGGGGCCGCTCTCAGCGGGCTTGCCGGTGTTGACGTTGCCGGTCGGAGCGGTCGTCGTCGTCGTGGTCGCGACCGGGGCGGGGGCTTCTGCCTTGGGGCGCAACAGCGTGAACCAAACAGCGAGGAACACGATGGCGCCACCGAACAGGATGCGCATGGGCGGGGAGATCTGGCTCACGATCTCCCATATCGGCACCTCCGCCGCGCGGGTTGAACCGGATGGGGTCCTAGCCCGATGCCGGCGGCGGGACCGTGAGCCGGACGCCCACCTCGGCCAGCTGCTGCGCGTCGACCGCCGCGGGGGCGCCGGTCAGCGGGTCCGACCCGCTCGCGGTCTTGGGGAACGCGATCACGTCGCGGATCGAGTCGCGGCCCGCGATGATCGCGACGATCCGGTCGATCCCGAGCGCCAGGCCGCCGTGCGGCGGGGCGCCGTACTTGAGCGCCTCCAGCAGGAAGCCGAAGCGCGATTCGGCCTCCTCCTCGGAGATCCCGAGCGCGTTGAAGACCTGCTGCTGGACCTCGGGGCGGTTGATACGGATCGACCCGCCGCCGATCTCCGTCCCGTCGAGCACGATGTCGTACGCGCGCGAGCGCAGCGCGCCCGGGTCCTCGAAGGAGCCCAGCGGCGCCGTGAACGGGTGGTGCAGCGCGTCCCAGCGCTGCTGCTCGGTGTTGAACTCGAACATCGGGAAGTCGACCGTCCACAGCAGCGCGTGGCGGCCGGCGGGGATCAGGTCGTAGCGGCGCGCGACCTCCAGCCGCAGCTCCCCGAGCGCGGCGGCGACGGTGGCCGGCTTGGCGTCGGCGACGATCAGCATCAGGTCGCCGGGCTTGGCCTCCAGCGCGCGCTCGATCCCGCTCCGCTCGTCGTCGGAGAGGAACTTCGCGATCGGCGAGCGCCAGCTCCCGTCCTGGAGCACGAACGCCCACACCAGGCCGCCGGCGCCATAGCGCTTGGCGATCTCGGTCAGCTCGTCGAGCACGGCGCGACTCGCTTCCCGCGGACCCGCGTTGAAGCCGCGCACGGTGCCGGCCTGGAAGACCTTGAACTCCGTCCCGGCGACGGCCGGGCCGAGGTCGGCGATCTCCAGCTGGAAGCGCGTGTCGGGCTTGTCGGAGCCGTAGCGCAGCATCGCCTCGTCGTAGCCCAGGCGCGGCCACGGCGGCGGCGGGGCCTCGAAGCCGGTCTCCTCGAACACGCGCGCCATCAGGCCCTCGATGACGCCGAGGACGTCCTCCTCCTCGACGAAACCCATCTCGAGGTCGAGCTGCGTGAACTCGGGCTGGCGGTCGGCGCGCAGGTCCTCGTCGCGGAAGCAGCGGGCGATCTGGTAGTAGCGCTCGAACCCGCTCATCATCAGCAGCTGCTTGAACAGCTGCGGCGACTGCGGCAGCGCGTAGAACGCGCCCAGCGTGAGCCGCGACGGGACGAGGAAGTCGCGCGCGCCCTCGGGCGTCGAGCGCGTCAGGATCGGCGTCTCGATCTCGAGGAAGTCGTTCGCGTTGAGGAAGTCGCGCATCGCGCGGTTGACCGTGTGGCGCAGGATCATCGCGTCGCGCATGCCCTCGCGGCGCAGGTCGAGCATCCGGTTGCGCAGGCGGATCATCTCGTCGACCGGGCCGTCCTCGTCGATCGCGAACGGCGGCGTGAGCGACTCCGCGAGGTGCTCCGCGTCGGTGACCGAGAGCTCGATCTCGCCGGTCTTGAGGTTCGGGTTCTCCTTGCCCGGCTCGCGCCGCACGACCTCGCCGGCGGCGCTCAGCACGTGCTCGGGGCGCAGCGACTGCGCGAGCGCGTGCGCCGCGGGCGCCGTCTCGGGGTGGAAGACGAGCTGGACGATCCCGGAGCGGTCGCGCAGGTCGATGAAGACCAGCCCGCCGTGGTCGCGGCGACGGTGGACCCAGCCGGCCACGCGGACCTGCTCGCCCACGCGCCCGGCGTCCAGCTCGCCGGCCCAGGCGTCGCGGTACTCGTTGGCGCGTGGCGGTCTCACATCATTGCTCCGCGTGGGCTTGGCCACGCAAACGTGCGTGTCGAACCGGTTTGGCGTTTCAAATCTGGCCTCTGATGTGGTGCATGACGGTCTCCGGCGCGACGAGCTTGTCCTCGCCGCCCTCGCGGTCGCGCAGCTGGACGCCCTCGTCGCCGAAGATGGCAACGTAGCGGGCGCCGGTGCGCGAGGCCTGCTTGAGCTGGCCCTTGAGGCTGCGCCCGGCGAGTTCGAGTCTCGCGAAATGCCCGGCCTGGCGCGCGTCGGCGGCGAGCACGAAGGCGGCCGCCTTGTGCGCCGGCTCGTAGGCGATGTAAAGCTCGACGGGCGGCTCCACCGGCGGCGGCTGCGTGCTCGCCATCAGCATCCGCTCGACGCCGGCCGCCCAGCCCATGCCGGGCGTGTGCGGCCCGCCGATCTGCTCGGCCAGGCCGTCGTAGCGGCCGCCGCCGCCGAGCGTGTTCTGCGCCGCCTCCAGCGCGCCCGACTGGAACTCGAACAGCGTGCGCGTGTAGTAGTCCAGCCCGCGCACGAGCGTCGTGTCGATCTGGTACGGCATGTCCGCCGCGTCGAGCAGCGCCTTGACCTCGTCGAAGTGATCGAGGTCGTCCTGCGGCAGGCGATCGATCAGGCGCGGCGCGTCCGCCATCACGCGCTGGGTCGACTCGTGCTTGGCGTCGAACGCGCGCAGCGGGTTGAGGTCGATCCGCTCGACCACCTCGCGCGAGAGCTGGCCCTCGTGCGCGCGCAGGTACGCCTTGAGCTCCTCGCGGTAGGCGGCGCGCGCGTCCGCCTGGCCGAGCGTGGCGAGCACCAGCTTGGTGTCGCGCGCGCCGATCGCCTCCAGCAGCTCGCCGAGCAGCAGGATCGCCTCGGCGTCGACGGCGGGGTCCGCGGAGCCGATCGCCTCGATCCCGATCTGCCAGAACTGCCGGTAGCGGCCGGCCTGCGGGCGCTCGTAGCGGAAGTAGCTCGACAGGTACCACAGCTTCACCGGCTGCGGCTCCTTGTGCATCCCGTGCTCGAGGTACGCGCGCACGACCGGCGCGGTCCCCTCAGGGCGCAGCGTCAGGCTGTCGCCGCCGCCGTCCGGGAACGTGTACATCTCCTTCTGGACGACGTCGGTCGCCTCCCCCACCGTACGGCTGAAGAGGGGGGTCGCCTCGAACGTCGGCGTCTCGATCCGGCCGTAGCCGGCGCGCGCGAGGATCTTGCCCGCGGTGGCCTCCAGCTGGGCGCGTCGGGCCGCGTCATCGGGCAGCACGTCGTACGTGCCGCGCGGTGCCTGGATCTTCTGGCTCACCGCGCGGCGAGCTCGCGCAGGAACGGGTTCGACGCGCGCTCGGTGCCGAGCGTCGTCGGGCCCATATGACCCGGCAGGACCTGGGTCTCGTCCGGAAGCGTGTCGAGCAGCGTGGCGATCGAGCGCATCAGCGTCGCGTGATCGGAGCCCGGAAGGTCGGTGCGGCCGATCGAGCCCTGGAAGAGCACGTCGCCGGAGAAGATCGCGCCGTTGGTGGCGTAGGTGACGTGGTCGGGGCTGTGGCCGGGCGTCGAGATCACGTCGATGTCGAGGCCGGCGAGCGTGAGCCTGTCGCCGCCCTGCACCGTGTGCTCGGGCGAGTAGGCCTCGAACGGGCCGAACCCGGGCCAGCGCACGTAGTCGTTGATGTTCTCGAGGATCGCGACCTCGCCGGCCGGGCAGTACACCGGCGCCCCGGTCGAGCGCGCCATCGCCGCGACCGCGCCGACGTGGTCGAAGTGGCAGTGCGTGATCAGGATCGCCTCGACCCTGACGCCGCGCTGCTCGATCTCGCTCTGGAGCCGCTCGGCCTCCTCGCCCGGGTCGATCAGGATCGCGCGGCCGTCCTGATGCGCCAGCCAGGCGTTCTCCTGCACCGGCCCGACGGTGAAGCCGACCGCGTCCATCAGCCCTTTTTCTCGCGCTGGCGGAGCATCCGGGCGTAGACCCACTTGTCCGTGATGTAGGCCAGCGGCGTGTAGAGGATCAGCGCGAACGCGGCCAGCAGCAGGCCCTGGCTGATGCTGTGGTTCTTGCCCAGGATCCCGACCTGGGTCAGCACGAACAGCAGGCCGGCCATCGCCAGCGCCTTCATCGCGGCGCTGTTCCACGACGGCGGCTTGGCGAGCCGGCGGTCGCGCGCCTGCTGGCGCGAGGACTTCTTGACCTCGTCGCCTGTCGGCTTGCGGCCGGTGCGGCCGCGCGCCTCGATCCCGCCCGCGGCGTTGCCGCGGTGCTTGCTTCGCCTCTTGCGCTTCGTCTGGGCCATCGCCCTCAGGAGGGTAGTTGATCCTCGATCGCGCTTGGGCCTCGCAACGGCACATCTGCGGGGAAGTTCTCGAGCGCGGCGCGCGGCGCCGGGGCGACGAGCTCGGCACCGGTCACCGCGGCATGGATCCGGACCGCGGCGACGACGTCGGCGGCGGTCACGCGCGTGTGGTCCTCGATGTTCGTCGAGACCTGCACGATGCCCGCGGTGCGCAGCTCCAGCCCGAGCGCGCGCACCCCCGGGAGGTCCTCGCGGATGCGCGCGGCGATCGCCTTGGCGGTCGCCAGCGGCGCGTCGATCTCGACGTTGAACGCGATCAGCGGCGGGCGCGCGGAGACGAGCGTCGCGCCCGCCGCCCCCAGCTTCGCCGGGCCGAAGTCGGGCACGAGCTCGCCCGCGTCGATGCGCCGCTGCAGGTTCTCGGGCCCGCCCTTGCGCAGCTGCGCGCGCGTGCGCCCTTGCGCGAGATCGCCGTAGAGGAAGACGGGGATGCCGAGCCGGCCGAGCTCGTCGGCGAGCACGAGCGCCTCCGCGGTCGCGGCGCCCCTTTGGCTGTCCTCGAGGTAGACGATCGGCGCGACGTCGAGCGCGCCCACGCGCGGGTGCACGCCCTCGTGGCGGCTGAGGTCGACCCGCTCCAGCACGGCCCTGGCGCCGCTGACGACGGCCTCGTGCAGCTGCCCCGGCTCCCCCGCCAGCGTGAAGACCGAGCGGTGGTGGTCGTGGTCGGAGGACAGGTACAGCAGCCCGGGCCCGAACGCCCGCGCGATCGCCTGGATCGCGAGCTGGTCGCGGCCCTCGGACACGTTGGGGACGGCGAGCAGCGTCACAGCAGGAAGCGGCCCGCGTCGATCACGCGCGTCCCGCCGATCGTCAGCGTCGGCTCGAGCACGACGCAGTCGATGTGGATCGGCACCGAGACCGTGCCGCCGATCCCGGCGCTGGCGCCGAACGCGACGTGGACGCTGCCGAGGATCTTCTCGTCTTCGAGCACGTTGCCGGTCAGCGTCGCCTGCTCGTTGGTGCCGATCCCGAGCTCGGCGAGGTTCGTGCCCTGCTCGCCGGCCTTCGTGAGCATGGCGAGGAGCGGCTCCCCCGCCGTGAGCCGGCCGCCGGTCACGGTCAGCCTCGTGTCGGGCGTGAAGCCGATGCCGGCGATCGTCGCGGGCACGAGCGTCCCCTCGCCGCTGTGCGGCGAGACGAAGCCCTCGCCGCACGGGAGGTTCCCGAACGCGCCCGGGCCGGACAGGTCGCCGTCGTCGGGGATGCCCTGCCGGCCGGTCAGATCGAGCCGCAGGTCGGAGCCGCGCGGGCACGTGAAGTGGGCCTCGTCCTCCTCGCTCAGCAGCGTCGCGAGCCTGGCCGAGCGCTGCTTGAGGATCGTGAGGTCGGCCGTCATCAGGCGCGCCAGCAGGTCCGCCGTCACGCCCGGGAGCGTCGCCCCGCGCGCGCCGGCGTCGCTCGCCGCCTTGCGCGCGCGCGTGTGCGAGAGCGACTTGGTGGTGGGCGCGATGAAGACGTCGGCGGCCTTGAGCGCGGCGGCGACGGCCGCGGGCGGCTCCTCCCCGTGGTCGGCGCGCGCGTCCATCACGGTCAGCACGCTCTCGGCGCCCGCTTTGGAGGCGGCGTCGCGCAGCGCTTCGCCGATGTCGCGCGTGTGCTCGTCGACCACGACCACGACCTGCTCGCGCGGCTGGACGCCGAGGCAGGTGTGGATGACCCCCTGCACGGCCCTGTCGAGATCCATGGCGGCCATCCTGCCAGCCGAAACTACTTTGCTAAGCTAATTAGCTGTGCAAACCATCTCCACCACCGAGCTCGCGCACCGGCTGCGCCCGGCCGTCGCCCGCATGGCGCGCCGGATGCGCCAGCAGGCCGGTGGGGAGCTGAGCGCCTCCCAGAGCGCCGCGCTGACGACGATCGACTGCCACGGCCCGCTGACGCCGTCGGAGGTCGCCGCGCGCGAGCGGATCCAGCGCCCGACCGCCACGCGCGTGCTCGCGCGCCTGGAGGAGGCGGGGCTGATCGCGCGCACCGCCGATCCCTCCGACCGCCGCTCGTCGCTCGTGAGCACGACGCCGGCGGGCGCCGCGCTCCTGGTCGAGCGGCGCGCACGCCGCGACGCCTGGATGGCGGAGCGGCTCGACACGCTTTCCCCCGAGGACCTCGCCACGCTCGATCGCGCAGCCGGCATCCTCGAGCGCATGCTCGAGGAGGGCGGCGCGTGAACGCCGCTCTGGGCCGCACCTTCACCTCACTGAGCGTTCCGAACTACCGGCGCTACTTCGCCGGGCAGCTGGCGTCGATCAGCGGCAACTGGATGCAGACGGTCGCCGAGATGTGGCTGATCGTCAAGCTGACCGGCTCCGGCACGGCCGTCGGCCTGACCGCGGGTCTGCAGTTCCTCCCGATCCTGCTGTTCGGCGCCTGGGGCGGCCTGCTCGCGGACCGCTTCCCGAAGCGGCGGCTGCTGTCGATCACGCAGCCCGCGATGGCCGTGCCGGCGCTGGCGCTGTGGGCGCTGACCGCGACCGGTCACGTCGAGGCGTGGATGGTGTTCGCGCTCGTGCTCGTGCGCGGGTCCGTGAACGCGCTCGACAACCCGGCGCGGCAGTCGTTCGTCGTCGAGATGGTCGGCTCCGACCGGGTCGTCAACGCGGTCGCGCTCAACTCCGTGATCGTCCACTCGTCGCGCATCATCGGCCCCGCGCTGGCGGGCGCGGTGATCGCGCTGCTCGGCGTCGCGCCGTGCTTCCTGGTCAACGGGCTGTCGTTCTTCGTGATGCTCGTCGCGCTGCGGACGATGGACCCGCGCGCGCTGTCGGCGCCGCGGCCGGTCGCGCGCCGTGGCGGCGAGCTGCGCGGGGCCCTCCGCTACGTGCGCGGGACGCCGGAGCTCCTGATCCCGCTGGCGATGATGGCCGTCGTCGGCACGGTCTCGTTCAACTTCCAGGTGCTGCTGCCGCTGCTGGCGGACTTCACATGGCACGGCAGCGCCTCGACCTACGCGGCCTTGACCGCCGCGATGGGCGTCGGATCGGTCGCGGGGGCACTCGCCGCGGGCGCGCGCGGCCGGGTGACCCCGCGGCTGATCGTCGCCGCCTCGTTCGCGTTCGGCGTCGCGGAGCTGCTGGTCGCGGCGGCGCCGTCGCTGTGGATCCAGCTGGCGTGCCTGGTGCCGCTGGGCGCGGCGTCGGTCACGTTCGCGGCGGGTGTCAACTCGACGCTGCAGATCGCGGTCGAGCCCGCCATGCGCGGGCGCGTGATGGCGCTGTATTCCGTCGTCTTCCTCGGCTCGACGCCGATCGGGGCGCCGTTGGTCGGCTGGCTCGCCGAGGCGGCGGGGCCGCGGGCAGGGTTGCTGGCCGGCGCGGTGGCGGCGTTGGTCGCCGCTGTGGGCGCACGCTGGGCGTTCGCGCGCGCGGCGTCTGGTTCCGCGGTCCCGGCCGCAGTGGCGGCGCGGCCGCATCCGCACGACGGCCGGGTCCGCACGCCGCGGCCCGCCACCGTGCGCGACCGCGCCTGAGACCGATCGGTCTCAGGTATAAGGTGGGCCCGTGATCGGTCCACTGGAGTCCGTCCTGTACCGCGACGGAGCGACGATGTTCGTGCGCCACGGCCGCCGCGTGGCCGCGCACTTCGGCTCCCGCGCGGGCGAGGAGGCGGTCTGCATCAAGGCGGTCGGGCTCGCCGACCGCTCCGACCGAACGACGCTCGAGGTCCGCGGCGACGTCGACGCGGCGCTGATGGAGCTGGCTGCTCTGGGCAACCGCTCGTGGTCGTCGTACTCCGGCCCGGACCGCGCCGTCGTCCGCTGCGACTTCGGCGACACGGCGGCCTGCCTCGCGGTCCTGGAGCCGGCCGCGGGCGTAGAGGTGGTCGACCGCACGTCCGCCTTCGCCGCGATGGCGCTCGTCGGCCCGAACGCCGAGGCGCTGCTCGCCGACGCCGACCTCCCCTCGTCCGCGATCACGCTGCACGAGGCGGGACTGCTGTACGAGGTCCTCGTGCCCGCGTCCCAGGGCCCGACGGTCTGGGACCTGCTGCTCGAGACGGGCGCGCGGTTCCGGATCGGCTGCGTCGGCCTCGAGGCGCTCGAGCACCTCGAGGCCACGAACCGGCTCCACGCCTAGGTTCGGGCGCTCCGCCCCGAAAGGAGCTCCTTTGCTCCCGAACGTACTCACCGCCCGCGGCGGGAGGCTGTTGCTCGCGGCCGGATCGATCGCCCTCGCGGCGTTGTGCCTGTACCTGGCCGCCGGCTCCAAGCCCGCGCAGGCCGCGTCAGGCAGCTGTCCCGGCTCGTTGATCGAGTCGCGCAACATGAACGTCGGCGGCAGCAAGGTCGGCGAGCTGGACGTCTACTACGACGGCTCGACGGGCCGCAACTGCGCCCGCATGAACCACGCCGGCTCCACCTGGGGCCAGCCGCTGCTCACCCGCGTCTGGATCGGGATCTGCAGCGAGACGGCCCCGGGCAACGGCACGTGCCACTACGACCCGTCCACGGACGCCGTCGACAAGGACACGTACGCCTACGACGCCGGCCCCGTCACGACCAAGGCCTCCGCGCGCGGCCACTGCATCGCCGCCAGCGGCTACCTCTGGATCAACGGCACCCGCCACGACATCGGCACCGACCCATGGGTGGGCCACTGCGGCTGACCGACTCGAGCACGGGCGGCGGGCTTGCCCCGCCGCCCGGGGCCGGGCCTGGGCTCGGGTCCAGTGGCTAGAATGCGGCCGCCCCGCCGGAGTAGCTCAGTCGGTTAGAGCAGCGGAATCATAATCCGCGTGTCGGGGGTTCGAGTCCCTCCTCCGGCATCACCGTTCTTGGCCAGTTTCATGGCTCTAGCAGGGGTTTCTCGTGGCTCGTTCTCGGCGGCGGTCCGACCCCAACGGACCCCAGCGAACCCCTCCGTTTCTGACAGTTCTGTCCCCCGCCTGTCCCCCGGGGCAAGCTTTCGGCGGCCGCCGCTAGAGGGGTCATGGCGAACTGGCGAAAGACCCGGTACCCGGGCATCTACGTCGCCCACTCGAGGTCGCTGCCCGGCGTACGACGACGCCGGCGGCACGCTGCCGCTGCAAGCCGTCCTGGCGTGGCCGAGCCTGGGACTCCGCTCGCCGTCGCGCCGTCTGGTCGCGGTCCGAGCAAGCACCGCAGCGAGGTCGCTGGCCTGGCTCGTGGCCGTGAGCAAGGGCGCCGACCACCTCGCGGAGCTGGCGAAGCTCGGCCCGACGTTCGAGTCGCTGGGCGAGCAATGGCTCGACGGCGTCGAGCGCGGCCACATCGGCCGGCGGCGAGGCCGCGGCAAGGCGTACTCCGACACGACGATCGAAGGAATGCTCCGGTCGTGGAAGTACCGCGCTGAAGCCCGAGTTCGGCCCGCGCATCGCCGAGGAGATCAGCGAGATCGACTGGCAACGCTGGATCGACGCGCTCGCCCGCTCCGGCCTCTCCCGTTCGACGATCGCCAAGCACGTCTCGCGTCGCGTCGGGCATCTACGCGTGGGCGTCGGCTCCATCGCGCCGGCTCGTCCCGCGGAACCCGCTGCGGCTCGTCGAACTGCCCCCGAACGACGAGAAGCCGCGCCTCCGCGTCGCCCTGGCGCCCGAGGCCGCCGCGCTGCTCGCCGCGCTCGAGCCCGAGGACCGTCTCCCCTACGCGATCGCCTTCTACGCCGGCCTCCGCCGCTCCGAGATCTACCGCCTCGACTGGGACGACGTCCTCGAAGACGAGCCGTATCGCCACCCGCCTCATCGTCCGCCGCTCCAAGTCCGAGGCGGGCACGTCCCGCCGCCCACCGATCGCCGACAACCTCCGAACCGTCCTCGCCGACGCCTGGGAACGCCAGGGCCGCCCGCTGCCGGGCAAGGTCGTCGACCGCTCCGTCATGTCCGGCAAGATCGCCGCCCGCGTCGACGCCGCCTGGACCGCCGCCGGCCTCAACCGCATCACGCTCCACGAGTGCCGCCACACCTACGCCTCGCTGCTGATGGCCGCCGGCTACACGATCAAGGAGCTGATGGAGTTCATGGGCCACGCCGACCTGCAGATGGTCAACCGCTACGTCAAGCTCCTCCCCCAGCCCGGCGAGGACGACGCCGCCCAGCGCCTCAACGACTACCTGCTGCGTGCGAGCCAAGAGAGGGCCTAATGCACCGCTGCCCTTCAGCGTGTACATGCGCTGGCGGAGGCGCGTTCTGTTGTCCGCGCTGCTCCGATCAAGAACGGAGCACCTTGCGATACCAAGGCTGCGTTGCGCGTGCGGTGGTTCGTTCAAAGCTGCGTTGTTGCTCACGGACTCGTCGGAGGGCGTCGTGGACGTCGCCCATCCCCATCTCGCAGTCCGATTCGATGGGTGGAGTCCGCCACGCGCTCTTAGCCTGCTCGCCGGCGTGCTCGCGGAGCGTTGCAACGAGCGCCGCGTAGCCGTCCCGAACCAGCGAGTCAACGTCGGTGCGCATGAGTGCCTCGCAAGTGGCGAGTTCGGCCTGAACCGCGCTGAATGCATCAGATAGACGAACGCGCTCAGCACTGCGGTGCTGGTGCTCGTGACGACGTCTCCGAATCGCGTAAGGCATCTGCAGGTACGCGACAACCGCCTCGATCGCGCGAGCATGCATCTCTCGCCGGCGCGTGAGCTCGGCCCTTACGCCGTTGACCCACAGCGTGGTACCGACGCCGAGGAATCCGACGAGAGGCCCGTAGTCGCGCACAACCTCGCTCACGCTCATCGACCGCTGCCTCCGCAGGTCGCGCATGAGCGCTTCCGAACATGCAGACCCGGCGCTTCTTCTCCGGGCCAGGACTCGCCCGCCCGGCAGCAAGCCTCCTGATACAGGTGGACTTGGACGTAGTGGATGAGAGCCGCGAGCCCGTCGCTCATCATCCATCGCCGCTCGTTAGGGTCGCGCTCCCACCACATACACAAAGAGCCATCGCCGTAGCGATGGCGCAGGCACTCGGGAACCACAGCCACAACCCGTGGCCGCCACGGCCGTGTGCGCGTCGATAGCTCGATGCGCACAGGCGCCCGAAGCGCGGTCGCCGGGACGTCCACGATGAGTCTGTAGACGATGCGGCCGGCCCCGGTTTGCACGCTCACCGGGGGGCTCGTGTGCCCGAGTTGCATGACCTGAGACGTCCGTCAGTGGCCGTCCGACGCGGTGTGCTTGAGCGGGACCACCGAGCCGATCGCTGAAGCGACTGCTCCGGAATCGTGACGTCGAAGCGCAGCGTTCAGCGGGTGCGAGCGCAACAAATCGGTCTCCCGCGCACGGATCTCGTCGATCTCAGTGCCGAAGAGCGGAGCGAGTGCCGTCCTTGCTTCGAGCTCCGATCGGGCCCTGACCGCTCGCCAGACAATGTCGGCCATCTCTGCCAACCGGCGCGCCGCAATCTCCCGGGTAACGCCCTCAGGCAGCTGGATCTCACCCGCGACTCCAGCGGGGTCATCGGTGAGCCGTTCAGCAATTGAGCTCGAAGCGCCCTCGAGGAATTCGGCGAGAGTTGCCGCGAGCTGGCCTCGCCCCGTCACCAGGTCGAGGCTGAGCGCGCTCAGGTTCCATGAGCACATCACCTGGATGCCCCGCTCGCCGTCGCGCTTGACTGCGCGCTTCGCGAGACGCACGAGATGAGCCCGGTGGACGGAGATCGGGCGAGGGTCGCGCTCCGTCATCAGCTCGGTATGACGTTCGGGGTTCGCCGGATCCCACCAACGTGCACGCCTGTTCGGGATCCACAATCCCTTGTGATCCTCGTCACGCCGGAGGGCGACGATGAGATCGACGTAGGGGTCGACAGGCCCGAGGTCGTCGAACTCGATCGGCTCGTTGAAGACGAACTTGATCGCTCGATTGCCCGTGAGGTCGAGTTCGAGACGGGAGTAGCCGGCAGCACGAACGCGAGGTTCGATGAACTCCGCGAACGACTGATAGAACGCTTCCGGTCCCTGAGCCCCGGGTCCGGCCTCCGGGCCGAATGCTCGGAAGACCTCCGGCCGGCGGTCGATAACCACGCCACAGTCGGCGTCTCCGAGCGGGGCGTTATGCGTCCCGTGGGCAATCGATC
This sequence comes from uncultured Solirubrobacteraceae bacterium, assembly GCA_963736505.1. GTDB lineage: Bacteria > Actinomycetota > Thermoleophilia > Solirubrobacterales > Solirubrobacteraceae > Solirubrobacter. The sequence continues at coordinate 1,396,795 of CAVTOZ010000003.1, read as the reverse complement.
CGGAGAAGTACACGCGGCGCGCAGCGTCGTGACGCGCGGCGATGTCGCAGATCAGATTGCGGCGATGCTTGCCTTCGCCCAGCACGTCAGCACGTACCGCGATTCCGCGGAGCACACTCTCGACCACCCGATCGCCGGGGGTCTCAATGGTCGGTGGGTAGCGATAGGTCGGCATGCTCCGATCCCTTCTGTCTCACGATGAGTTGTGCTGGTGCAGCTCTGCCGTGAGACGGATTAAGCGCCTTTGGTCGGACAGAAACCCCGACATCACGTCCCGGCCTGTGCGTGTCACGGCGCCAGGCGTGACAAGTCGAAGCCGCTCTTTGCGGGCGTCGGCCGCAAGTCAAGCCAGCTCATTCGCTATGGATGCGGGAGTGCCGCGCCCGCTGCCCCCGAACCGTCCTCGCGCATGACGCGCGTGGAGCGCGAGGTTGCGGAGCGCACCCTCGCCTTCGTCACAGCGAGTCTTCGTCAACAGGTTCAGCGCTCGCGGCAAGAGCTGCGCGAAGCCGGGCGCAGAGAGCAAGAGCTGCTTTCCGAATTGAGCGCGATTCGCGCCTATCGCCAGGCACGCGAAGAGGAGCTCGGGCGTCTCGACGCGGTGCTCGAGCAGGCGATGGGCCTAACAGCCGGAGATGCACCGAGTCACCCCCTGCCGGAGGTCGCAGAGAACGCTCCGCTGTCGGGTGTTGCCCTACGCGAAGCCGCTGCCCGCGCCGTACTTCGTCGCGGCGTGACGAGACAGAAGATCCATCACCGCACGTGGCTGGCATGGCTCCGCGAAGACGGCTGGGACGCTGCGGGCAAACGTCCCGAAGCCGTACTTCAAACGCAGCTCAGTCGGAGTCCGCTGGTCCGGCGCGCGGATGAAGCCGGGTTCTACATGTTGGATCCGGAACTCGCGCGCGCCTATCAGCAACGGCTAGGCGAGTTGCACGAGCAGCTTCAAGCGCTGCCTCCTCCGGACCAGATGAGCATGCTCGGAGATACTCGCTCGCGACGCCAAGAGCTCGAAGGCGAGATCTCACGAACAGAGCGGCTCGCCGAAGAGGCCTGGCGAGTCCTCGCTCAGGAACGACCTCCCGGGTTCGCTGGCGCCGAAGAAGACGGCGACGTTTTGGTACGCGCCTGGCTGAGGTGATCGCGGCCGTCCAGTCGCAGCAAGAGCTGGGGTCGGCGATCGCGAATATGCCGGAGCGAGCGAGATCATCCCGACTGTGCCGGCCATCAGTCGCTTCTTTGGCATCGTGATCGCGATGTTCTTCGACGACCATGATCCGCCCCACTTCCACGCTCGCCACGCCGCCGGCGAGGCGCGGATCCGGATCGACACGCTCGAAGTGATGGACAGCACGCTCGGTCGGCGCCAGCACCGGTTGGTCATGGCGTGGGCTGAGCTCCACCAGCAAGAGCTGACCGAGAACTGGAACCGAGCCCGTGCCGGTGAGACACTGAATCCGATCGAACCGTTGCGATGACCCGCTTCGCGCAGGACATAACCGCCGTCACCGTCGTGCGCCACGGCGTGCTGCACCTGGTGTTCGCCGACGGCCTCGTCGGAGACGTCGAAGTTCTCGACCGCATGCAAGGACCCGTATTCGCCGAGGCCCGAACCCCAGATGGCTTCGCGCACGTCTCGGTCGACCCAGAGCTCGGCACGATCGTGTGGCCGAGCGGAGCCGATCTCGCGCCTGACACGCTCTATCGGCGAATCCGCTCTGGACGTTGGCCGGATCAAGACGTAGCCGCGTGACCACGGTCGTAGCCAGCGGCAGCGAGCCGTCGCGGCGGCAAGCTGAGCGGCAACGCGCCAGCATCGATGACAGCGTAAAGCTCGCGCCGCGACCTGCCGATAAGACGAGTACGAGCCGCCCAATGGGCGGCTCTTTTCGTTCCCAGGCCGGTCAGGCGGACTTCCGTGACGGCCTCGGCTCGATCGAGAGGACCGGCGTCTCGACGAGGAAGCGCGCGTGCCGCTGAACCCAGCGCTCGAGCTCGCTGACGGGGATCAGGATCAGCTGGCCGAGCGGCGACGACCTTGAGCTCCGGCTGGACGTGCCGCTCGAAGTGATTGAGGCTGATGCTCAGCGCCGCCGCGGCCTCGCGGCGCGTGAGCGTGTAGCGGGGAACCGGCTGGAGCGGGCGGGCCGACGGCGCGTGGCATGGTCAGAGCTCCCGGCCGAAGCACTCTGCCGCGTCGGAGGATCCGCTCGGTCGCGCGCTCGGCGAGCAGGTCGAGGGTCAGTCGTGTGCGCGCGTCGACGCTCCTGCTCGCTGACGAACGGCCGCGTCCCGTGCAGACGTTCGGCCTCGAGCCGCACTGCCGCGCGAGCGCAGCTCCCCGATTGCGTCACGTTCGTCGACGCCGCGCCCGCTCGAGTTCGCGCCGGCGTCCCGGGAGCCACCGCAGCCTTGGCCGCTCGAGTGCGTGCCGGTCCGTTCGGCCGCGTTGCGAGCCTCCAGCTGTCGGTCGCGCGAGTCGCTCGATCCGCTGTCGATGGCGAGCACCTGGGCGTGCTCGTCCGCAGCGCGGCCGCGAGGCGCTCCAGGGTCCCCGGGCTCCCTGCTCGCCGGGCGCGAACTCGCCGCGCGTCGTCGGGCTGCGTCGCGGAGACGTAGAGACGGTTCGCGAGGCGGCCGCGGCTGAGGGCGACGTAGGCCCACTCGCGGCTCGATGCCCTTGCCGGCGAGCACGAAGGCGCGATCGACGGTCGCGCCCTGGGCGACGTGGCCGGTGATCGCGTAGCCGTGCAGCAGCGTCGGATCGCCGTCGCGCGTGACGCCGTCGAGGAACGCGCGGTCGAGCTCGGACGTCCGCTCGCCCGAGCATCGAGCGTCAGCGCGCCGGCCGCCGGATCGACGCCGATCACGCGGCCGCGCTGGCCGTTGGCTGACGCCGAGGCGAAGATCGTTGCGCTTGATCACCACGGCGTCGCCGACGGCGAACGCGCCGCCCGGCAGCTCGAGCTCGAGCCGCCGAGCGCGCCCGCCGTCGCGGAGCGCGCGCGCGCGCGCGCGCGTTGAGATCGGCGACGTCGGCGCGGCGCTGGGCGATCATCACCGCGTCCTCATCCGGGCGCCGAGGCCAGCCAGTCGCGCACGAGCCGGTCGCGCGTCGCGTCGCTCGCTCGGCTCGATCGCCAGCGCGTCCATGCTCCACGATAGAGCGCGAGCGCGGAATCCGCCCCACCGGCGCGCAGATGATCGAGCGCTTCGCGCTCCCACGCGTTGACCTGGCGGACGTTCTCGCCGAGCTCGACCGCCAGTCCCCGCTGCACGAGACCGACGAACGATCCGCCGGCGCCGATCTCCGGCAGCTGCCGGTGGTCGCCGACGAGCACGAGCTTGCCGTTGGCACGCTCGACATGGTCGAGCAGCTCCGCGAGCTGCCGCGTCGGCGAGCATCCCGGCCTCGTCGACGACGAGCACGCAGCGGTCCGGGAGCCGTTCGCCGCCGTGAGATCGCTGCAGCAGCGCGGCGACGCTCGTGCTCTGGATGCCGGCGCCTGCTCGGTCAGCTCGTTCGCCGCGCGCCGCGCGACCGCGACGCCCAGGACCGGGTAGCCCGGCCGTCCTGCCACGCCTCGCGAGCGGCGCCGAGCGCGAACGTCTTCCCCGCTCCGGCCTTGCCCGCCACGACCGCGACGCCATCCCCGTCGAGGCACAGCGTCTCGACGACGCGGCGCTGTTCTCGCGTCGACAGCGTCGGCCGCGCGACCACGGCCGCTTCGACGGCGGCCGCGCCCGCCACGCCGCGCCGCATCTCCGCCGGCGGAGCCGACAGCGCGCTCGACGAGCCGCCGCTCGAGCGCGAGGTGCTCCGGCGTCGAGTAGCGCAGCCGATCCGCGCCCGCCGGAATGCACCCGCCCATCGCGCCGCCGAAACGACTCTCCGGCCGCGCGCGTCTCACCGTCCGGGATCAACGGCGACCGCGCGCGTCGCGAGGAACCGATCCGCCGCCGCGCTCCAGCTCGTGCGACGGTCATCTGCGAGCCGCGCGGGAGCGCTTCGCACAGCGCCTGCAGCACCTCGCGCGCGCGTGAACGTCGCCGCCTGCCGCGTCAGCCCGTGCGGACCGGCGAGCCGGTCCGCCGCCGCATCCCACTCGCGCGCGTCCAGCGACGCTCCGGCAGCCGGCGGTCGCCCGAGCAACGAGCTCGAGCTCCGCGCCGGCCGAAGCCCAGCGCCGCCGCCCGTGTCGCGCCACTCCGCCGCGAGCGCCTCCGCGATGACCCGCGGATCCTTCGCCCGGCGCGTCGCGAGCGCGGCCGCCTCCGCCGCCCGAGCGCCCGACGTCCCACGCTCGGCCAGCGCCGCGTCGATCTCGGCCCGCCGCCGGCTGAACGCCCGCGTCACCGGCCGCGGCACACCCACGACCTCGGCGATCCCGTGCCGCACGGGCGTCCACTCGCACGCCGACCGTCGCGCGTGAGCTCGCTCCGCAGCACCGCCTGGTAGACGAAGCTCGCCGCGCGCGCGTGCGCGTACAGCCGCCGCCCGTCGAGCGCCGACCACCGCCCGTCGATCCCGCGCCCGAGGTTCGCGACCAAGACGTGCGTGTGCAGCTGCGGATCGCCCGCCCGCGACGTCCGGTGCCGGAACGCCGCGGCCACGAAGCCCGTCGCCTCCTCGACGATCGCGCCGCCGTGGCCGCGCCGCACCGCAGCGGCCGACCGCTCCAGGTAGCCGAACCGCCTCGCAGCGCCGCTACATCGTGAGCTTTACGTACAAGACCACGCAGCTGCGGGTCGCCGAGCCCGAACAGCACGCTCACGCTCTTCGGCGCCGAGAACGTCAGATCGAAGCCGGCGACCCGAGCCGGGCTCGCCGACGCCCGCAACGGCGCCCCGTCGCGCGGGTCCAGCCCGGCGAGGACGCGGCGAAGCGCCTCCGGCGTCGACCGTCGCCGCCGAGGCCCGAGCTCGCGCGCCGCCGCGCCGATCCACTCGCCCCGGCCTCGGTCGGCCCGAGGTAGTAGTCCTCGATCCCCTCGCCCACGCTCTGCGACGACGTCGACGCGCGCCTCGGCCTGATCGAGGTAGTACTTGGCCTGGCCGGCCGCCAGCTTGCCGATCGAGAGCACGGATGCGGGCCTCTACTCGTTAAGCCGACGAGCAGGCCTCCGCGGCAATCGAATTCGCAGTTCTGGCGCGTAGACGCTCCCGGCGCGTGGCCGATCAGCGACTTGGATTCAGATCCGCCGGGCGCGCGCACCCTCGGTGCAGGGGTGTGTGTCGTCGGGTTCGATCGAGCGTTGACGAGCGGCGATCGTCAACGCTGGGCAATCGACACGGCGCAGGCCGGTCAGGTACGACGTGTAAGGCGGGGCGCGCGTCGCGAGACTATGCCGGGGCCATCCGGAGGATCAATTCCGCCGACACGCGCCTCGAAGCCCTGACGGTGTTATTGCCGCCGAGAGTGCTAAATCGCCCCAACACCGTTCGCGAGGTCACGCGGAATCGCTTCTTCGCGAGCTCAGCGACGCGTGCGCCCGAAAGGCCATTGCTGCTTTCGCCGGCTGGGAAGGTCAAGAGTACGCGACAGTCGGCTGCGGCTAGCGCATCGAGCAGCGCAACCACAGCGTGTTCTGAGCGCGACTTCAGGCTGAAATCCGATACGGGCCGTTCTACGACTGGCGGGTATCGACCCGTGCCAGAAACGTCAACTGAACGTCCGTTCGCAATGGTTTCAAGTACGTGGTAGAAGCGGCTGTATTGAACGGCGGAATACGGCGGGTCAACGATGACGAGGTCGCCGCTTGAGAGCTGGTTCGCCTGGGCGAGCGCATCGGCGACACCAGCCTCCCCGACGCGATTTGCGTGCCGTCTACAAACATCACGCACCCAGGCGTCGATCTTGGCGAGTGGATCTCTTCTCCAAATCTGTGCGATGTGCGGAAGCGAGGTCGGCGTCGGCTGGAACGGCTGCGCCGTGTGGCCCGGCGACGCCGCGCAGTAGCTTGCTGCTGCGATTACAGAAGCATGGGCGACCGACCGGGCCGGTTCGCCATCAGGCATACTCCACAGCGCCAGATCCAACGCACGTGCCTGTCTCGGCGAGAAATAGTGCCCACCATAGGCCTGCCAAATCGGCCCGCCGGGAACCTTCTCGCAAGCTTCGCGAGCTCGCGCGACGGTCCTGGCACTAAAGGGCTCGCCCTCGAAACGCGCGAGTTCCGCGTGCTCCTCGGAGCCTAGTTCCCGTTCGACGCCCCGCAACCACCCTTCAAGCAGGATTTCGGCGTCGAGGGGCCGTCCTCGAGAGATCACGCATCGCGCAAGCACCGCCGAGTAGCGCTGCAGATCGTAGGCAAAGACAGGTCGGTTCGTTCGCTCGGCCGCAAACCATGCAACTGCTCCGGACCCGGCGAAGAGATCGACGACGCGGATCGCCGTAGCCGCCTCGGCCACGATTGCCTCACCGAAGCCGTTCACGAGCAGCGCGCGCTTTGAACCCATGTATTTCATGTCACGCGGCGAGTCCCCATACCGCTACGCGCGTGCACCCTGTGAGAACACCAAGCGGCACCGACGCGCGGTCGCGAAGCGCGAAGAACGACAGGTCGGATCCCGCATCGACGGTTTCCGCGAAGTCGAACAGCGCCTCATCGACGTCGGCCCATAGATCCGCCGGATCGTCCGGAAGGGTGCCAGGGCCGCAAAGGCCATGTGCCTCAGCGAGGCTTTCGGTCCAAAAGCGGAAGTCAGAGAACGTCAGCTGCGCCTGCTCCAGCACCCGTGCCGATGCTCCAGTTGCCACCCGCAGAAGCAACGCCGCCCGAGAAATGGCGTGAACGTGGTACCGCGGATCGAGATGGCTGGCGCGCTTTAGCGCGGACTCAAACAGAAGGGGCGTGGCAGGATCGTCCAGCCTCGCGATGAATCGTCCCAGCGGAGAGTCAATACCGACGCCGGAGTTCGCCAACAGCGATCGCTCAACGGCTTTGAGAAACGCGACGTTTCCTCTGGCTGGCTGGCCGGAAGTAGATTCGAACGCTCGCTCCATGCTGAGTCTGAGAAGGTGGCGATCGAGTTGGTAGAACGGGTCGCTCGGCGCCGGCTCGAAGAGCGGCCAGAAACGACGGACGAACTCGGCGTCTAGTACTGAATCCGGCGGGTATCCACGAAGCGACGTGGGTCGGTAGCTCGCCTCGTTGCGCGTGTCGCGGTCTCGACCGAACATCCGGAGATCTAGTCCCCATGCGCGAAGCCAATTGCGACCAATCGGACTCCACACGCCGCTACCGAGGCCTAAACCATCAATCCACGCGGACAGCGAAACGCTGCCTGGTCGCACCAACTCGGACAGAAGCACTGAGCCGACCGGACTATCCGCCCAATACTCGAGGGCAAGCCAAGTCGTGACGTGAGTTGGGCCACGAAAGAACTCGGCCTCACCGGCTGGATCGATAACCGCGTTCTTACCCGAGAAGATGCCGATGCCCTGAGTCGCGAGCAGACTCAAGGCCGCTCGCAGCTCGGCGTAGTACGCAAGATGCCGGGCGATCGAAGAGTCGCCAGAGCTATGCGCGCTTAGCGCGCGGCCCAAATAGGCCCAGCCGTCGGCGCAATGCAGCGCTGCGGAAGCGGCGACGTATTCGGAGAGATGCTTGTGCGACGTATTCTGAGGGGCAGCGGCGTCCTTCTTGACCGTCTCGACCGCGCGACGCAGATAGCGATTATTGTTGCCGAGCCACCGCTGGCGCGACAAGTACGGACGCAACCGGACCGTGGCATCCTCGATCGCCGTCGGTGATGCCTTGCTGAGCGCCGCGACCTGGGCCGCATCCAGCGCCTGGTTCGCCACTGTTCACCGCATCTTCAGCGCGTCGCGTAGGTCTGCAGCCACGCCCGCGGTCGGTTGCTCGGCGTCTCGCTCCAAGTGGGCGAGAAGCTGGCGCCGAAGCTCTCGGTAGCCTCCGCTGCCACGGAACGCGCCTTTGACGATCCGTTGCGCCTCAGTCAACGATGGATGGGATCAGGTTCGCCAATCGAAATGGGCAAGCGAATCCGATAGCTGTGCGATGACTGAAACGACTGGTTGTTGATCGAGCTCGACGAGGGCCTCGTCGATCTCTCTGAAGTCCGACTCTGCGTCCGCCCGATCCATCGGCCAAGCTCTCAGGCCAACGTCGTCTGCCAGCATGTAGCACACGTCGTTGACAACTTGCAGGAAGGCCCGAACACCCTGATCCGAGTTCAGGAGGCTGTACCTGCCAGAGAACGCAGGATCCGCCCTAACGTCAGCAGTCGGCAGGCTTTCAAACTCGTCCGTGTCGTCGAAGAGCTCGTCAGACTCATCGTCATCGTCATCGATGTCCCGCAGCTGCATGGCCCACTCGTCATCGCTATTTCGAATCGCCACCTCGAGCTTGCCCCAGCTGTAGATCAAGAATGCCGCTTGCTGTTCCCGGGTCCACGGGAGAGCGAGCGCGTCGTCTCCGACGGGCGCGCCAAAGAGGCCGCCGATGCGGACACCGGGCCCTTCCCAAGCCTTGATAAACGAGTTGGTCAACGACCGAATCCACGCGGCCTGAGTGACGCCGCCGACTCCGCGCTCGCCCAGCATGTTGATGCGGTGATACCAAGGGCTCGCTGGATAGGCCCACATGAGTTCCGTCAGCTCTTGAGCCCGCGTTTCCCGGTAGATCGTGGGACCCTCGAAGCGCTGCAGCCATTCCTCCGTCCGGAGCAGCGGGTAGAGATCAAACGCCAAGCTGGCATTGATTCGTTTGGGCTTGATGTTGATCGTCCAGAACAGGTACGCCTGCCAACTGACATCGAGCCCGTGGAACGCGACAACAGGGAGCTGAAAGTCGGTTGGATACTCGCCTGAGTTGAATGCCCAGAGCCTGTGCTGACCGTCGATAACCTCGAGCGGCTGGAGCCCCGATGCACGCCAACTGGTTGCGTCAGCGCCTGCGGGAAGCCCGATTGTCGACAGCCCAGGTGACGTATCGGCTACTTCAATCGCATCGACAGGGTTGATGCGTGCTCCACTCCGCTCGTCTTCCAAGCGCAGGATGTTCACGACTATCGCGGTAGGAAGCCACCCCGGCTTCTTCAGATCGTCGAACTTGCCCGACGAACGCTGCCGATCACCCAGATCAGACCACGGGAAGCCGTACCGCACGAATTCCCGAATCTCAGTCGAACGCTCCGGATCATGCCGCCGCTGAATCCCGAGGTCATCCGCTCGCCGCTGGCCGGAGTCCGCCTCTCGGCGCTGGATTCCGCTCAGGCTCTTCAGCATCGACGCGGCAAGGCTGAAAACGTAGAAGTGCTCTTTAGGGCGAGCTTGATGCTCCCCTTCAAAGCTCATCTTGCTCCACTCAGGAAGCCATTGCCGAACCTGAATCGCGGGAACCTCGATCCGGCCGCTCATCTTGTCGGGATTGCTCAAGAGCCAAGTAGCGTCGCCACCAGCGGAAGACTACTGCCACGAGCAGTCACGAAGTAGTACGGAGACCGTGCGTAACAGATTTCCTCGGTCCTTATGCGGATCCCGCGCCAAGACTCAGGCGAGGCCTGGGCCGCCATCGACACCCAACTACTCCCTCCGAGAGGATCCCAAGGACTGTCCGCGGACGCATGGCGTCCTCGCGATCTCACAAGTCTGGTCTCCTACCTCGGTGGTGTCCCATGAATGGCGCGTTAGAGCCAAGGACGGCGCAGGCATCAGGCGCGCGGCGGCGTCGGTGCGACGCCGGTCCCACGCTCGCTGAATGCCGACTAGGTACCGCCCCTCTCGCGACTACCGAGACTCCGCCGGTCAACACGGCGCTAGCCCGTCAACCTCGGCTTTGGCCGGCCCGCCGGCACGTGTTAGTCGTGATCGCCGGGCGCACCGCGCACGTTCGGTCCTCCCGTCGGGCCCGACCGCCCTACGAACGCTGAGCCAGGCGCGCGCGAGACCGCTAGAGCTCGCCCGGCAGCGCCGGCGGCAGCGGATCGATGTCGATCTCGTCACGGCCGAGCGCCAGGTTGATGCGGCGGACCGCGAGCGAGAGCAGCTCATGTCCACGTTCGTCGACGACATGCACCGCCGCGCGCTCGAACCCCCGCTGCAGCGTCTGCGGTGAAAGTCTCTCCCCGGAGACCCAGGCGACGAGCTCCGTCGGCGCCTCAGCGTCCTGGTTCATCGCCCGGGCGAGCTGGTGGTACTCGCCGGGCGACAGGATTTGATGCCCGCGCAGTTCGTATCCCATCGCCCAAACGTAGGGCAGAAGAACCGCCCGAGTCCAGCGATCATCCGGCCGCCGACGATTCCGCCGCGGTCCAGGCCAGCGATCTCTTGGCCACGCGGCGGTGCGCCAACGCTACGTCGGCATCGTCGACACAGCGGTCAGCAAGCAACTGCGAGGCTTCGACCGCGCTCGTGCGAATGCGCTGCTGGCGTTCAACCGGCTCGTCCAGACGGGGTTCGTCTCTCGCTTCCGGACACCCTGCTGCCGACCTATGCGAAGTCGCTCACGTCGGGCGGAGACGCTGGTCCCAAGTGCACTTGGAGCCGATCGATGAGTTCCTCGGCCACGGGGAGTGCGTCCTCGCGATCGCCCAGTTCGCCTTCACCCCGCCATTCCGGCTTGCTTCCGAGGAGGCAGCGAAATTCGCGGCGACGCGCTATCACGCGCTCGTAGATGTACTCGTCGTACGTGCCCGGGACGTATGGAAGCCACACGTCGATATTGGCCTCCGCGGTAGAGCCTTCCCGCTTGAGCCGCTCGGCGAGACTGCCGACGCGGTCGACGCGACCGGTGCGCTGCTCGAGTTTCGCCGGGTTCCACGGAAGGTCATGGTGGATCACGCGCCGGCAGAAACGGTGTAGGTCGAGCCCCTCCGCCAGGATCGGCGTCGTGATGATGACTTCTGGATACAGCGGCGTGTTGAAACCATCGATAGCGCGCTGGCGCGTGTCGCCCGCCGTTGCTCCGCTGGTGAACTGGACACGGACGCCACTGGACAGAGAGGCGATCAGGCCGCCGATGCGGCTCGCCGCGAGATCGCTTTCGCCTGTCCGCACCGCGTCGCGCGCGTGGTCGGCGAGGGCCTCGAACCGGCGCGGCCAAGGACCCGACTCGTCGAGGAGCAGCCGGTCCACCTCAGAGAAGTGCCTGGCCGGGTCGCCATCCACCTCGACCGCCGCGATCTCGGCGCGGAAGTGCGAGCGGGCGAACGCGCCGGCCGCGGCGTCGACGAACGCCGCCCGATCGTCGGGTCCGAGGTAGGCCAACGACGTCGCGGACCGGGCCCACGGGGAGCGGAAGCTGAGCAGAGCATCGGCGAACGGCCGGCGCGGCTCGCGCGGCGACTCGCGTGCCGGTTGCGCCGGCACCCGAATTCGCTCGTTGGTCACGCCGGATCTCAGATCGAGCCCGTTGAGGATGTAGTCGGATTCGAGCAGGCGGTCGACGCAGGTCGCAAGGTTTGGGAGGTCCTCGGGCGCGGCTGCCCGCCAGTCCGGCTTTCGCGTCACCGCAGCCTTGAACAGCACGTGCTCCCAGAACCGCTTCTCGCGCGCGAAGTCGCGCTTGTCGCCGACCGGATCGACGCGGCGCCAAAGTTCCACGGTGGCCGGGTCCCTCCAAGCCGCCTCAAGTTGAGCGCTTGTCGGGAGTTCGGCGAAGATCTGCGGATAGAGCGTGTGAAGGTAGTTCTCGCGCAGCGACGGCCACCCGAACCGGGTGCGGTCCTGCAGGCGCTGGAGCTGTGCCTCGACCGAGACGAGCTCGTCGGGTGTGAGCCGTTCGAGTTGTCTCAAGATCGCGTCGCGGATTCGCCGTCCCGTCTCCTCGCGCTCGACGAAGACGAGCGTCTTCTCGCCGCGCATCACTGCGGTCACGCACTCGTCGACCGTCTGCGCGACTTTCGGATGGTCTCCGAGGAGATCTGCCTCCGCGAGCTTCCACAGCACCGCTCGGGTGTGCGATCGCGGGCGCCCCTCCTCGCTCATGACCGCGGCGGCGCGCAACGCCTCCCATGACGAGCAGGCACTGACCAGCGCGGACGAGATGAACGTGCGCGAATCCCGCATCGTCTCGACGAGCAGCCGGTCGACCAGCGCCAGCGGGATCCGCGCCTCCTCGGTGAGGTAGCGCTCCTGCACCGGACCGTGCTCGAGGTGGTGACGCTCGCGGGTGGACCGGAGCACGAACGGTCGCATCGCCCCCTCGAGCCGAGCCTTTGCGTTTCGCGCACGCCCGAAGGCCTCCGCGGCTTCGATCACGAGCGGATCGGTGGTGGCGGGCCCGTCCACCACGTGGTCTCGCACCGCGCGGGCCCGCTCTGCGTCGAGGTCGCTCCACGCCTCGCCAAAGCGGTCCAGCGTCTCGACATAGCCGTCCATTGCGTCGGCGAGCTCGTGTCGCCTGCGCGCGAACGCCTCCTCATTTCCGGTGTGCCGGCGGGAGGCGCGGAAGAAGTCGACGATGTGCAGGAGCTCGTGCCGCCCAAGCTGGAACGGCGTCGCCGTAAGGAACAGCAACGCGTCGAATTGCCTGTCGAGTACGTCCAGCAGCGCGCTGTAGACGGTCGACGCCGCCGACTTGAGGTTGTGAGCCTCATCGACGATCACCAGCGCGGCATTCGGCAGGTGCGCGCGTCCGACGCGCCGGCGAATCTGTTGGACCGCGTCGAGCATCGCGTCCGTTAGGTCTCGCGCGCCGTCGGCGTAGCTGCGCAGCACCGCGCGCATAGGCCCGAGTGCATCGACCGTGAGAAGCTCGGGTCTGGCCCACCACCCCCAGTCCGCGGGCGTGCCAGGATCTAGCCCGCAGCGACGAAGCACCGAATGCGCCCGGCGACCTTCGCCTTCCGGCAGCTTCTCCACGGCAGCGCGGACGCAGGCGACCTGATCGTTCTCCGACGTCCGATATGAGTAGATCGAGTGTCGCGCGACCACGATCGCGTTGTGAGCGACCTGCCGGCCAGCAGCGTCCGCAGCGAGCGACCCGTCGTTACGCAGCGATCGGTCGATCGGCGTGATGCGAGACACGAGGTCGCGCGCCTGTGCCTTGTCGTACACCGCCGCCAGCAAGTACTCGCGAAGCTGACGACACCACTTCGTCTTGAGCAGGTCACTCGGGACGAAGACCACCGCCCCGCGGTCCGGCTGTCGGATCAGCGCCTCCGCGATTAGCGCAAACGTGACGAACGTCTTCCCCGTGCCGACCTCGTCCCCGAGAATGACACCACCGAACGCTTCCAGCCGCTTGTGCAGCTCCTCAGCGGTTGCCAGTTGTCGCGCGATGACGTGTTCCTCGACACTCGGATCGGTCGCGGAGTGCTTCAGGACGCGCGTGAAGCGCTCGCTCACAGCATCGAATCCGCCGCGGTCACGAGCCGCATCTGCTCGGCGACGATCGGCCCGGCCTCGTCCACCAGTCGCATCCGGCGCATTACGATCGACCTATGCGCGGCGGCGAGTAGGGCCGCGCACTCAGGCGGGCTGTCGAGACCACGTACCCGCGCGATCTCTCGTTCTAGCTCATATAGGGCATACAGGAGATCCGCTGCCGTGAAGCGGCGACGGACGTACGCCGCATCGAGATGCTCGACGAGTCCCGCGAGCCGGATCGGGTTCTCGAGCGTAAAGCGCAGTCCGCGCTCAACATCACGCTCGCGCTCGAGTTCGCGCCCCAAGCCCGAAACCGCGGCGAGGAATCGACGCCACGGAATTGCCCCGCGCACCCCGACGACGCCGTCTTCGCCCTCCCCGACGCCGCCCAGCGCACCACCCTGTTCTCCGACGCCCAAAGGCAGCTCGCGGGCGCCTGCGAGCAAGCCCAGAAACGTCTCGAGGTCGATCCGTCGAGCCGTCCCGCGAGCGAGCATGCTTTCCGGATCGACCACGGTGAACGGCACCATCCCGGTCTCCTCACCGTCCTCTACCACGACGAAGCGTGCGCTGCCGAGCTTGATGTTCGTGGTGAGGACGCCCGTCACGCGCTCGGCCAGGCGGCGTTGCTCGTAGGTGATCGTCAGCGGCGGCGCGCCGGCCGCCAGCATGATGCTCAACGTGCCAGTCGCCGCACGGTACGTCGCCTCAACGACGTGGATCTCCGGGCCGACGGACTGCTCGCCGTCCTCGCCGGTCGGATCGCCGGTGTCGACGATGTCGACGTCACCCGCCGCGAGCGGATCGGCCTGCGGGAGCACCGCGCCCAGGTGGCGAGCGGTGGAATTGCGCACGAGCACAAGTTCGACGTTCGCCCGCCCACGCTGCTCGAGCGTCGACGCGCGCCCCAGCAAGGCGGCGCGCGTCACATTCGCCGACCCCATCATTATCCGAACGCCGCTGGCGTGAGTGACGGCGAGCAGCTTTCCGTGTAGCGCCCGCAGTGGCGCGCCCTCCTCATCGTCATCCCAGACCGCGCGCACGCCGTGGAGCGCCCACGTACCCGAGCTCAGCAGCGCGCCGAGTTTCTCAGGTGGACCCGCGAGCTGGGTCCTGCCGTGGGCGAGGCTGGTCGACACGTAGAGCCTGCCCCCGACGCCGGGCACACGCTTTGCGAGCGCATCGAAGACCCCGGTCCGTCGGACCCTTCGAAGAAGGGCGTAACAACATCGATCCGCCGGGCGCCGCCGATGCCCTCGAACAACGTGTCGAACAGCGCGCCATCCCAACTGGATGTGATCTGGTCGTCACCGGACTGCTCGGGCACCGCGTCGAGGAACGAGCGGACCCGATCGCGGTGTTCGGGCTGGCCGGCAGGAACCCGGTCCGCCAGGTGGTCGAGGAAACGCCGCAGCCCCCCGGCCCACGGATGCGGTACCCCGGCCACGAGATCCACAACTGCGAACAGCTCGAGCAATCCCGTCCAAGCGGACCGGGTCAAGTTCGCTGAGCCGATCACCACGCGGATCGCCTCCGGGTAGTCCAGCAGCGCCAGCTTCGGGTGAAAGCGCCGAGGTCGCGCGTCGACCTGCCAGGCGCCGTAGAGCAATTCCGGACCCTCCCCGGTCAGGTGGTCGTAGAAGATGCTGACGTCGCGGCGTTGCAGCGCGAGGTCCCCGGCGTTGAGATATGCCGCTCCTGGGCCGGTTTCGCGCGTCTCGGCGAGGCTGCTCGGCAGCATCGCCGGCAGGATCTCGGTCTCGAAGAAGCGCGCGTCGAATCCGTAGGTGCAGAACAGCGCGCGCCGCGGTTCGACGCCCGCGATGAAGGCGTTGAGCAGCCGTGCGAACGAAGTCATGCGTCCCCCTCCACATCGGCCAGCAGCTGCATCGCACGGCCCACCGTGTAACCGTTGAACGTCTCGCCGGGCTCCTGAAAGCGCCCGTGGCGTCCGACGCGATAGCGGTCGGAGCCCTCCGCCACGATCCAGCTGCGCTGCTCGCGCCGATGGAACGACACGACCGCACCGACGGTCTCGCTAAGCGTCGCCCCGCCACCGATCTCGCGAGCGAGCTGCGAGATCGGCTCTAAACCCTCGATCTCCGGTGCACCGGCGACCGTTTCAGCCGCCTCGCGGACCTCGGCCGCCGCGACCTCGAGCGGGTCACGCTCAAGGTCCCGCAACGCCGTCGACCCGGCGCGCGGCACCAACTGCTCGCCGAGCCGGGCGAACAGCCGCAACGCGGCTAGACGGAGTGGGTCGAAGGCCAGCGCGAACGCTGCCGCACGTTCGATCCGGTCGCCGTCAGTCCGGGCGATACCAGCAAGAAGCGCCTCGGAGTCGTTCATGCCGGGCCGGGCCGCACGCATCCGCCCGACGACATCGGCCACAACGCTTCGATCGTTGAAGAAGACGGCTGAGCCGACAAGCTCTCGCTCTTCGTCAGTAGGACTTCCGAGGGCGAGGACGCGCCCGATCCGCTCCATCAGTCCGCGGTCGACCGCTGCATCGCCGGCGAGGATCGAGAGCCGTCCGCCTCGCACTCCCTGGAGTGAGAACGATGCCGCCAGTTCGCGCCCGGGCGCGGTGAGCGTCAGCGACTCGGGGTGAACGAACCCGAATTGCCTGAGGGTGATCAGATACGCACCGAGTCCGCCCTGCGCTTCCTGGCCTTGCAGGAGCGTGTACGCGGCCGGACGGACCGACTTGCGGTCGCCGAGCGCCCGGAAGTGTGCGAGTACGCGGTTCGCTCCCCGCAGGCCGCGGAATTCAGGACGGAGTGCCCGCTGGCCCGGACCGTCGCCACCCAGCTTGATGCGGCCGTCGACCGCGATCGTCATCGCGAGCGCCCACCCCCGCTCGAACGGCAGAAACGCCTTCCGCCGCTGCCGGATCGAGTCGCCGCCGCCCGCGGTCTCGCGTAGGCCCGCGCAAACCATGCTGAGATACCTCAAGCGCTCGGTGCGGTTGGTAATGCCCGGCAGGAGGATGTTCCCCAACCGCTGGGTGTACATCTCGAACCGCAATGGGTCAGTCGGCCCCGAGTCCCCTTCGAGGTCGGTGTACGCGGTCCAGTAGATGCGGCCGATACCCGGCTCGCTGTCGATCCGGCTCGTCACCAGCGTCGGACCTCAGACGTAGATCGCCTGATCGCGGGAGTTCGCTTTGGGCTCTCCGAATCGGCGGGAACGCCCGGCGGCGATACGACCCGCGGTCCACGCCAAACCAGCTGCATCGAGCAAGTCGTCAGGTCGGACGCGACCCGCGTCGCCAGCGTTCTCCGGCAGTCGAATGCCATGAGCCAAGAGCAGCGCCAGCCGCGTCTGCATTCCGTTCCACGATGTCTTCGGCTCGGTCAACGGCGCTTGCGCCATCTCGCGGAACGTCACTTCCGGGTGTCCTTCGTAGATACGGACGTCAGCCGCCGCAACCGGTTCGGCGTCGAGGATCATCGGACTCAGCGCATGTGCCTGCCGAGAGACACCCTTACCGGTGGCGGCAACACTCGCGACCACGGCCGCCGCAAAATCCGGCTCCTCCACAACAGCCCGTACCGGCGTGAAGAATACGCTGCTGCGTCGTGGGCCGACGAAATCACGTGCCTCACGATCGGCATGTCGCGGCCCGGCGATCGGAAGTCCAATCGGGATATCGACCACGATCACTGTGGCCGATTGGCAAGCGGAGGCCACCTCAGCCAGGGACGGCCTGAGCATGGCGCCCTGGAACGAGCCGTCTCTCAACACGACGGCGACCCATCTGCCCTTTGCCACATCGCAGCCTACGACCTGCATGGAACGACTCGGCTTCCCTCTTCGTCGCCGACGGCCCCGGATTCCGAAGAACATTCTCGCGGAAGCCGGAGCCTCACGCGACGATTGTGAAGCGGGCGCGCTTGGAACGCCGCGTCCCGTACGGGGCCAGACCGGACTGGTTTGATGTGGAAGCCGCGCCGCCGCGTGATTGCTGAGACACATCCTGTCAGGCAGCCCTCGATGAGTTGCGCGCCGAGATCGGCGAACTCGTGATTCTCGGTGTTCGCGCAAGCTCGCGCACCTTCGCGCTCAACAGAAGGTCAGAGGGTCGCGAGGGCAACGAATCGCTAAGCGCATCCGCGTCGCGACGTCCCGGTCGACCGCGTCGCCGCTGACCAGGTCCGCCGCGCCGGGGTTGGGGCGTCCGTGACCGACACGCTGCCAATCGATACTTCTGCCTAGGGCCGCTCGCCGACCCGCCCTACCCCTTCTGGATGATCGTACGGACCCGCAGGACGCCGGAATCCGTGGCGGTCAAACACCAACCGCGCGGTTATGTCCCCTTCAGAGCATCCAAATCACCTGCAAAGCCGCCACAAAACGGAACCCCGGGAGTATCATAATCCGCGTGTCGGGGGTTCGAGTCCCTCCTCCGGCATCCGCAGTCTTCGCCCGTTTCCTCGCCTTTGCAGGCACTTCGCGAGGAACGCTCCGCGGACGGTCCGACCCCAACGGACCCCGACAGACCCCTCTTGTCGGCCAGTTGTGTCCCCTTTTGTGTCCCCCGGGGCCAGCTTCTGAGGCTCGGCGCTAGGAGGGGCATGGCCAACTGGCGAAAGACCCGAACCCCGGGCGTCTACGTCTCGCACTCGACGCGCTGCCCCGCCTTCGACGACCCGGCGGCGCGCTGTCGCTGCACGCCGTCCTGGCGCGGCCGGCGGCGCCATCCCGTCAGCGGCAAGGCCGAGTGGCAGCGTCCGGTCGTCAAGAACCGCGCCGAGGTCCTGTCCTGGCTCGCCGCCGGCGAGACCGGCGACGTGTCCCTCGCCGCGCAGGGACCGACCTTCGAGCAACTCGGCGACCACTGGATCGAGGGCGTCGAAGCCGGCCAGATCGGCCGGTGACGCGGCCGCGGCAAGGCCTACTCCGACACCACGATCGAGGGAATGCGTCGATCGTGGGTCTATCTCGTGCGACCGGAGTTCGGCCCGCGGATCGCGTCGGAGATCAGCGAGCTCGACTGGCAACGCTGGATCGACGGCCTCACCCGCAAGGGCCTGTCCCGCTCGACGATCGCCAAGCACGTCTCGCTCGCCTCGAACATCTACGCCTGGGCATCGGCTCCGAGCCGGCGGCTCGTCGCGCGCAATCCGCTGAGGCTCGTCGAGTTGCCGCCGAACGACGAAAAGCCCCGTCTGCGCGTCGCGCTCGCACCCGAGGCCGCCCGACTCCTCGCGGTCCTCGAGCCCGAGGATCGTCTCCCCTACGCAATCGCCTTCTACGCCGGCCTCCGCCGCTCCGAGATCTACCGGCTCGACTGGGAAGACGTCCTCGACGGCGACCACATCGCGACCCGGCTCATCGTCCGCCGCTCCAAGAGCGAGCCGGGCACCTCCCGCCGTCCGCCGATCGCCGACAACCTCCGCACCGTCCTCACCGACGCCTGGGAACGCCAAGGCCACCCACTCGCCGGTAAGGTCGTCGACCGCTCCGTCATGTCCGGCAAGATCGCCGCCCGCGTCGACACCGCCTGGACCGCCGCCGACCTCAACCGCATCACGCTCCACGAATGCCGCCACACCTACGCCTCACTGCTGATGGCGGCGGGCTACACCATCAAGGAGCTGATGGAGTTCATGGGCCACGCCGACCTGCAGATGGTCAACCGCTACGTCAAGCTCCTTCCGCAGCCCGGCGAAGACGACGCCGCCCAACGCCTCAACGACTACCTCCGCCGGGCGAGCGAAGAACCGAGCTGAAGCACTCGCGCCACTCGCATGGCAGCATCCCCGCTGAGACCAGCCGCACGAGAGTGCCGCCATCGTCGAGAAGGAGCACTATGCCGGCGGTGGTCACGCCGCTCGGCGCGCCTGCGCGCAACCTCGTCGAGAGTCGAGGCCGAGGCCGAGGCCGAGGTCGAGCGGCTGCACGTCTTCGACCCGACGGGATGAATGCGCTCGAATGTGAAAGCAATCGGTTGCGCGGTCACATCGCCTCCGTCCCGCTCTCTGTGCGACGACCGACGACATCTCGGCAGAGGCCGACGAACGTCTCCAGAAGCGGTGGGCAGTTGCGCTCGTGCCACGCCAGGACGAGTTCGGCCAGGCTGAGGTCGCGGACGGGCAGCATGGTGACGTCGCCGCGGGCGAAGATCGGAGCGTTACCGGCGGCGAGGAGGCACAAGCCGATGCCGCTGGCGACCGCCTCGTAAGTCTCCTCGGTGTCGTTGATCTCGGCGGCTACCTGAACCGGGTGGCCACCGCGCTCCTCGAGCGCGAGCCAGTAATCGCGCAGCGGACCGGCGCTGGCGGGGAGAGCGAGGAACGGCTCGTCGAGCAGGTCGGCCAGCACAACGCTCTCGCGGTCGGCGAGCGAGTGGCCGGTGGCCATCGCGACGAGTCGCGGCTCGCGGGCGATCGTGACCCAGCGGTACGGCGGCTGCGGCAGCGGCAACCAGACGAAGGCGGCGTCGGTCGCGCGCTCGGCGAGCCCGGCGGTGCGGTCGGCCCAGGCGACCTGGCGCAACTCGAGCGTGGCATCGGGGCAGGTGGCGACGAGTCTCGCCCGCACCTCGGGCAGCAGCTGGCGGCCCGGGCTCGTGTGCATCCCGAGCACGAGCGTGCAGTCGCTCGCGCGCGCGAGCGCCGCCTTAGCGGCCTCCCAGTCGGCGACCATGCGCTCGGCGAACGGCACCAGCTCGCTGCCGGCGCGGCTCAGTCGCGCGCCGGTCGGCTCGCGTACGAACAATGCGACGCGCAACTGGCGCTCAAGCACCCGAATCTGCTTGGAGAGCGCGGGTTGGCTGATGTACAGCGTCTTCGCCGCGCGTGTGAAGCTCAATTCGCGCGCGACTGCCAGGAAGGAGCGCAGGTCGCGCACGTGCACGTCCATAGCCGGCGGTTATACCAAGGGGTCTTGGTCGCAGCGCGGGCTTCGCACCAGGCTGTAGTAATGCTCGCTCTACTCCACGACCCAGGCGCGCCGCACGGTCTGCGCCTCGGTGAGACCGCCGATCCGGTGCCGGGGCCGTCACAGGCGCTGGTCGCGGTTCACGCCGCCTCGCTGAACTTCGGTGAGATCGCCTTCATCTCACGCCGCTCCCCCGGCGACGTGCCGGGCTGGGATGCCGCGGGGACGGTGCTCGAGGCAGCCGCCGACGGGAGCGGGCCATCAGCCGGAGCGCGCGTCGTCACCTTCGGCTGGAGCGGCGCCTGGTCGCAGCGGCGCGCGGTCGACACCAATGAGCTGGCCGTGCTGCCGGACGGCGTCGAGCTCGCCGCGGCTGCGGCGCTGCCCGTCGCCGCCGTGACCGCGCTGCGCGCCGTCCGGCGCCTCGGCAGCGTGCTCGGCCGCCGTGTGCTCGTGACCGGGGCGTCGGGCGGCGTCGGCGGGTTCGCCGTCCAGTTCGCCGCGCGGGCCGGCGCGATCGTGGTCGCCGTGAGCGGCAGGCCAGAGCGTGCCAGCGCGCTGGGCGCCGCAGAGGTCACGGACACGCTCGCCGGCGTGGCGCCCGTGCACGCCGTGCTCGACCACGTCGGCGGCCCGGTGCTCGCCGAGGCGGTGGCGCGGCTCGAGCCCGGCGGCATCGCGCTGAGCATCGGGATGGCGTCGCTCGAGCCGACCACGATCGATTTCGAAGCGACGCGGGTGCGCGGCGGAGCGACGATCGAGGCGTTCGGCGTCGGCGCGGGCTTCGGGCCTGACCTCGCGTACCTCGCAGCGCTGGTCGCCGACGGCGGGCTCGACCCGCAGATCGGTTGGCAGGGGAGCTGGAAGCGCGCTCACGAGGCGATCGAGCTGCTGCGCGGGCGGCGGCTCAACGGCAAGGCAGTCATGGAGGTGGAGTCATGAAGCTGGTCGTTGTGGGAGGAACGAGCGGGATGGGCCGCGCGACGGTCGAGCTGGCTGCGGCGCAAGGCTTCGACGTCGTCTCGGCCGGCCGGCGCGCCGGGTCGAACCTCCAGGTCGATGTCACCGACGCCGCCTCCGTGCGGGCCCTGTTCGAGCAGGTGGGCGAGCTCGATCACCTGCTCGTGACGGCGTCGCCGGGAACGCCGGGGCCGCTGCTCGAGCAGGAGCCCGAACAGGCGCGGACGTTCCTGGACGGGAAGTTCTTCGGCGCCTGGCTGTGCGCGCACTACGCCGCGCCGCGCATGCCGGCGGGCGGGTCGATCACGTTCGTCACCGGCGTCGCCGTCGTACGCCCGCCGCGCGGCGCGGCGATGGTCACCGCAGCGTTTGCCGCGGTCGAGGGCCTCACGCGCGCGCTGGCGCTCGAGCTCGGCCCGCTGCGCGTCAACACGATCCGCCCCGGCTACACCGACAGCGAGATGTGGGGCCGTCTCTCCGACGCGGAGCGCGAGGACCTGCGGCGCCGCGTGGCGGCCGCGATGCCGGTCGGCCGGATGGGCCAGCCGGAGGACATCGCCCGTGCCGCCCTGTTCCTGATGACGAATCCACAGGTGACCGGGGCGGTGCTCGAGGTCAGCGGCGGCGAATCCCTTGTGGAGGCGCTCTCATGATCCTGGTGACTGGAGCGAGCGGGAACGTCGGCGGCGACGTCGTCGCGGCGCTGGCAGCGAGCGGCGAGGCGGTCCGCGCGCTTGTGCGCGAGCCCGCGCGTGTCTCGCTGCCCGCCGAGGTCGTGAGCGGCGATCTCGAGCTGCCGGAATCGCTGACGCCCGCGCTCGACGGCGTGAGCGCCGTGTTCCTGCTCGGCGGCTGGAGCGACATGCCGGGGATCGTGGCGCGGATCGAGAATGCCGGCGCGCGGCGCGTCGTCCTGCTCACCTCGCGCTGCGTCGTGGGCGGCAAGCCGGACAACGCCGTCACGCGCATGTGGCTCGACGCCGAGGCAGCCGTGCGCGCGTCCGGGCTGGAGTCGACGATCCTGCGGCCGAGCGGCTTTCAGTCCAACGCGCTGCGTTGGCGCGATCAGCTGCGCGACGGGGACGTCGTGCGCGCGCCATGGCCGGATGTGCGGATCGCCGCGATCGATCCGGCCGACATCGCCGCCGTCGCCGCCATCGCACTGACCGACGGCGCAGGCCCGGAGTTGGAGCTGAGCGGGCCGGAGGCGCTGCTGCCCGCTGAGCAGGTCGCGATCCTCAGCGAGACGCTAGGCCGGCGGCTGCGCTACGAGCCGCTCGCCGACGACCCGGCGCGGGAGGAGATGCTGGCGGCCGGGACGCCCGCGCCGATCGTCGACGCGCTCTTCCGCTTCTTCAGCGACCGTGAGTACGATGATTCGCGGGTGGTCGACACGGTCCGCGCCATAACCGGACGCCCGCCGAGCGGCTTCGTCCACTGGGCGCGCGCCCACGCGCACTCCTTCGCCGCGTGAGCCCGGATGGGGCGCCTCGCGGCCAGTTGCGCGGCCGTCTGGCGCCGCCGATGCCCACAAACGAGCGCAGATGCGGATCCTCGAGTCTTCGGTTCGCGCTTCAGTAACCGATACGGCGCGCGCCCTACGCCGTTAGGCACGCCCGCCAAAGCTATGCCATCAGCGCAGCGAGATCGGCCACGCGCGCCGGACACCAATAGTCCCGTTCGGCGCATTCGCCGCTGCCGGCAACGACCGTCGGGACCGCGCAGCGCCGCGGTTCGTGCGATGCGCCGGCCGGGTGCTCGGCCGACGCTACGAAAGTGCCCAGACTGTGGATGAGCGGGAGCGGGCTACTGGGCTCGCGACAGCTCGAGTCCGACGCTGGCGGAGATCATGGGTGGTCGGCGCGCGTGGACGGTCTGGATGATCTCGTCGGGGTCGATGCCCTGTAGGTAGATCGAGGTGACGCCGAGGTTGCGGTGTCCGAGCTGGCGTTGGATGACGTTCAGCGGCACGCCCTCGCGCAGCAGCTCGAGCGCGTGCGCATGTCGCAACTGATGCGGTGCGAAGCGCCGCCGCACCCCCGCGCGTGCGGCACGTCGGCGCAATGCCGCACGCGCGGCGGAGGCGTGCCAGGCGCGACCTCGCGTGCGGCCGTTGATAACGCAGAACAGCGGGCCGACCGGCAAGCGTTGTGCCCGGGAGCGAAGGGCGGAAGTGCCGCTGACGTCGAAATTGGGCATATCCGTCCGGTATCCGGAACGCTCCGTGCCGCGCATGTCGAGGTAGATCCACTTACGCTGCAGCCCGGCGCACCTCGGCCAACTTGTCCGCTTCACCCTGCTCGCGGGTGGCCACGATCATCCGCGAGCTCTAACGCAGGTGCTGGCCGTAGTGCGAGAACAGGCGCCGGCGCGCCGGCTTGGCCGAGAACGCGAACGGGCACGCCGGGTCGGTGAACACGACGAGCCGCGTCCGTCACCGTAGCCGCCGCCCGATCTCCGCCGCGATCCGGTCCGCCGCTGCCGCGCAGGCAGGCGAGACGTCGTCGAGCTGGAGGAAGTTGTGCACGAGCCCGCGTTCGCGGCGCGCGACAACGTCGACTCCGGCCTCGCCTAGCCGCGCGGCGTACGCCTCGGCTTGGTCGCGCAACGGGTCGTGCTCGGCGGTGACCACGATCGCCTCGGGCACGCCGGAGACGTCGGGCGCCCGCAGCGGGCTGACCTCCGGGTCGGTCCAGCGGTTGTGATCGGGCACCCACTGGGCGCGGAAGAAGCGCGTGGCCTCGGCCTCAAGCCCGTAGCCCGTAGCTTTCTCGCGCATCGATGGCGAGTCCTCGTCGGCCAGATCGGTGTTCGAGTAGATCAGCACTTGGAGGTGGGGCAGCAGCTCGGGCTCATCGCGCAAACGCAGGCAGGCCAGCGCGGCGAGCGTGCCGCCCGCGCTGTCGCCCGCGACCGCGACCGGCCCGGTCTGCTCGCCCAACTCGGGCGCGCACGCGGCGATCCGCCGCAGCGCGTCCACCGTGTCGTCGACCGACGCCGGCCACGGATGCTCGGGCGCCAGCCGGTAATCGAGCGCCGCCACCGCGCAGCCCGACCCGGCGGCCAGCCGCCGGCACACGCGGTCGAAGGAGTCCAGCGTGCCGATCGTCCAACCACCGCCGTGCAGGTAGAGCACCAGCGGGAGCGGCCCATGGGCCGGCCGGTAGAGCCGGAACCGCCCGGTGTCGCGCACCTCGGCCAGCTCCGGCCCACGTTCCCGCACGCGGGCGCGCTCGTCGACGCCGGCCCGGATCGCCGCCACGTCGAGCTCCGCGAAGGCCGGAGCCGGCTGGGCGATAAAGGCGGCGAGCTCGGGGTCGGCAAATCCCATCCTGGCAGAGCCTAAATCAGCCCCGCGGCGAGGCGCCGCAAGACCGGACCCGGCGGTGGAAACCGCTCCCGCCCAAGCAGCCGATAGACGGAGCTGGACACGCGCAAGCACGCGCTCGCTTCGGCGCTGACGCCTGGGACGCAGCGCCCCACGCCAGGCTGCCGCGACACCGCCTCAAACAGCCCGCACGGCTGCCCCGAATCCCTGATGCGAAACGACCCCCGCGCTACCGAGCCGCGTCCAGATTCGATACGGGGTCCGCGCGATGCAAAGCGGCCGTCGCGAAGATCGCCGTCGAATGTGCCCATATTGGCGGGGGGAGTCAGGAACACCGGCGACGGGGCGGGTTGGCACCTAGCCGCCCGGCACGCTATGTGGCGGGCGGTGTCGGTCATCAAACGTCAGCGCGCAGGCTCCGCGTGCGTAGGGGCGGCATGCAGCGAGCCCGCAGCCGGCGTGTACACCGTCGAGTGGCCGTCGTCCCAGTCGATTTGGTACCGCGGCGCAGGGTCGTCGCGGACCACCTCGCGGACGGTACCGGAGCGTGCGCGGCGCTCAGTCGATTCTGACTCGGCTACCACTCGATCTCCGACCTCGAAGGTCATGGACATCCTCCCTTCGCTTGCTACGCCACGAGCGTACCGAGCCGGACGAGCGACGGCCAGACCTGACGCACGTACAGCTCGCACGCGCGGCGACCGAGAGCCGGCCCCAACGTGCCGCGCAGCAGCCGGGTGCGCGCTCGCCGTCAGATTCCTGGCGTGCCGGCGCGTTACCGCCAACCCGCCGGGAGGCTCGCGCGTTGCCCTCTCATGGCGTCGATAGTGCGGATGCTTCGACGATTCGCGCGACGCGCGACGCGCCGCAACACCACGCCGACGATCAGCGCCGCGGGCGGCGGCTGGAAGAACCGATAACCGAGCGCGGTACTCGTGCGCGCGCCTGCAGCTGCTCCCTTCCGTCCTGAAGCACCACCCTCCCTCCGAGTGGCGCGATATTTGTGCGTCGCTCATGCCGGTACGCCGAAAATCGTTCGGCGTTCCGGAACGTCGTTGCGACGGCGCTCGCGGGCTACAGTCCGGCGGCGTGGCCACGGTGC
The DNA here is from genome assembly GCA_963736505.1 of uncultured Solirubrobacteraceae bacterium. Classification (GTDB taxonomy): domain Bacteria; phylum Actinomycetota; class Thermoleophilia; order Solirubrobacterales; family Solirubrobacteraceae; genus Solirubrobacter. The sequence continues at coordinate 1,371,184 of CAVTOZ010000003.1, read as the reverse complement.
TCGGGACGGGAGTCCGTCTCTGGCTCGCCAGCGACAGGGAGATTCTGGCGGTCAGGCGATGGGATTGCGGCCTTGGAGCCGATTTCGAGCCGGCGCGCAGCCATCGCTTCGGCGGCATCGACGGTCCGGATGGGGTGTTCGTTGTCAGCCAGGCGTTTGTGGAGTTCGAGGCCGCTGGTGCGGTCGAGCGTTGGGTCAGCTACGAGGACCATGGGCATCGCGTTCCCGAGAGTGAGGTCGCCACCTCTGCGCTGCTCAGTATCGCGGAGGACACTGCGATTGCAGGACCGCCGGATCTCCGGGCGGATCTCAGCATGGCCGGATTAGCGGCTCTCGCTGGCAGCTGATGAGCGCGCCGCGGCGTATCGAGCTCGACGATGAGCTCCGTCATCGACTGCTCCCGTTGGAGCGCGACTGATTCGGCGTGGACCATCCGTCCTAAAACACCACAGTCGCGAGGGCATCTGGCAGATCTCGGCAGCGACGAGAATGACGGGTCGCGACCGTGCGCTCCGCGCGCTGCCGCTTCGCGTGTCTGGAGTTGCCCGCGTGCCCGCGCGGGAGCAGCGTCGCGACATGCGCCTGCTGCTTGGCCGTTGGCGTTGGCGTTTGCGCTCGCCGCGGGTGACCGGCCGTCGTCCAAGGCACGGACCGTCGTCAGACAGGCTCCGTCGGCTGGTCCGCACGTCCTGGTGAGGATCGCCGACGTCGAGGATGTCGACGTGTGCGGTACCTCATGCCCGGGGTTTGATGGGGAGAGCATCGTCCGGCTGGCGCCGGACGGGCACCTTTGAACCCGTCAGCGGTCCGGCCTTCCGCTACGGACCCGGCGCACAGCTTTGGGGCGTGCATGTCGGTTCGACGGGAGTCCGCGTTCGCTGGCGCAGCGGCGACTCAATGGACATCCCACTCCGGCACTTCGGCCGATCGCCGCGACTGATCTGGTGCCGAGCGGGCGTCGCTTCGCCGTGCTCTAGACGTGGGGCGACGCCACGGTCGATCGGCTGCTCGTCGTCGACCCCGAGCGGCGGCGCTGGTTGCTGGTGCCGCGCGCGCGGCGTGCAGTCGAGATCCCGTCCGCGGCGTTCCTGACCGATGACCAATTGATCGCGCAGACCTGCGACTCACATGACTACATCCGGTTGACGCGGTTCGACGCCGTCACGGGGCGGATCGTCGCTTCGCGCTACTCGTCGCTGGACGTGCTCGTCACATAAGTGGTCGCCGGTGGCGCAACGCCTGGCCGTCGAGGATGTGCACGGTCGCGTCGGGGTGGTCTCGCTCGCCTCCGGATCGCAGCCGGCGGCTGAAGCTCACCGGCGCCCCGAGGTGGTCGCCTGACGCGACTCGTCTCCTCGGCCTGCCGACCGGCGAATCCAACGATTCCGGCGAAGCGCAACTCGCGGCGTGGCCGGGCGGCACGCCCGGTACCGCTCCCAGGTCTGTATGACGCCGAGTGGTTGCCCGACGGGGCCTCGCTGATCGGCCTCGAAGGTGACTTGGACCTCTATAGCCGCGGGCCAGTCCCACGCGCGTCGTTCAGGGGGAGCCGACGGTCGGGTCTCGCACGTGATCCCGGTGCAGTGGCCCGCGTCCGCCGGCGGTTACTTCCCGACCCAGGTCCCGGTCGAGCTGGAGGGCGTCGACCCCGAGTGAAGCCCCGGGAGCGCCGCCCGATACCACGCCCGGAGTGCGAATTCGGCCAGGCTTGTCATACGCGCATTCAAGGGCCGTAAGCGCTGCTCGCTCCCTTGAACAACCTCCGCGAACCCGTATCCACCGACCAGGCACGCTGATTGACGAGTAACTCCGGACTCAGTGTCGTTGCGCGCGTGCGCGCGATCGCGACACCGGTAATGCCGCGTTGGTTGACGTGGCCGACTGTCCTCCTAGCCTGAGCTGCTAGGCGGGCAACGGCTCGGGGTCGCGGTGCCGAACGGGAGGCGGCTCGGGCGGCCGGCGCCGGCGCTCGCGGAGCGAGTGGATGGCGAGCGCGGCGAGCAGGACGACGAAGGGCTCGACCGGCGCGCGGTAGCGGATCTCGCTGCCGGCGACGACGATGGCGGCGAAGAGGAGCACGGGGACCAGCCATAGCCAGCCGGGCGCGCGGCGGGCGTCCGCGGCGAACGCGCCCAGCAGAGCGATCAGGGCGAGCACGCAGAACCCGTACGCTCCCGCGTCCGCCGCCCAGCGCGGCATGCTGATCGAGGCGCCCTGCGCGCGCCACCAGCGGGCGCCTTCGAGGTTGAGCAGACGCTGCGTGTTGTGCAGGACGACCTCGCCGACGTAGTCCGGATGGCGGGCGACGTAGCTGACCGCACGGCGCGTCAGCGCGCGCTGGCGCTCCACCTCGTCGAGCCGGTTGAGGTCGCGGAATGCCCGCACGCGGACCTGCGAGGACGCTGCGTGGAAGCGGTCGTCGCGCGCCTGTTGGTTGTACGTTCCGGCGAGCCAGCTGCCGACCTGGGTACTGACCGGGATGAACGCGTGCATCCGCAGCTCGTTGCGGATCGTCCACGGCGCCAGCGTGACGGCGGTGGCGAGCAACAGCACGACGACCGCCGCCGGCCGGCGCGGGCGCCGCGCGACCGCCAGGCCGAGCGGCACAAGCAGGACCAGCCCGGTCGACCGGGTCAGCGCCGCTAGGCCGACGAGCACGCCGGCGCTCGCGACCCACAACAGCCCGCGCCGGGCCGTCCCGCTCCGCAGCACGGCATACACGGCTCCGAGCACGAGCGCGACGAACAGCGGCTCTGAGAGCAGCGACCCGCCGACCAGGATCAGCGGCGTGTCGACGGCGGCCAGACCCACGGCCACGAGAGCGACGCCGCGGCCCCAGACGTGCAGCGCGATCAGCCCGACGAGCGCGACGACGAGCGTCCCGAGCAGCGCGTTGAGCACGCGCCCGTTCGTCCAGAAGTCGCGCGGGAGCGGGGGCTCGAGCTCGAGCACGCCGGCGAGCACGAGCGAATAGCCGGGAGGCCGGAACGCCGTCGGCGCGTTTGCGCCGCGTGGCATCGCGGTGCACCCCTCGGGCGTGGTACTCGGGGTCCGCAGCGGATAGCTCCCGGAGACGGCGATCGAGCATGCGAGCCGGGCGTAGTGGCCATCGTCATGCGCCGGGACGTACTCGGGGGTTGCAGCGATGAAGCCCAGGCGGAGCAGCAGCGCCAGCGCCAGCAGGAGCCCGAACCGCTTCAAGACCGTGCGCCGGTGCCGGCGGGCCGTTGCCGGGCGTGGAGTATCAGGCTCAGGCCCACCGGCATGCGGACGCGGTCCTCGAACCGGCGCCAGGGCCCGAGCGCGTGCTCGAAGACGCGCACCGCGCGCGGGCGGATCGCCGGCACCGGAGCCAGGCCCTCGACCAGCCAGCCGAGAACGCCCAAGGCGTTGAAGCGCTCGAGCCGATCGACCGTCAACCCCGCGTCCGCGGCAAATCCCCGAAGCCGCTTCATGCTGTAGCGCCGGTGATGGCCGAAGCGTCGGTCCAGGCGGTTGAACAGCCACGGGTGCGCCGGCACGAGCAGCGCCAGCGTGCCGCCCGGCCGCAGCGCGCTCGCCATCGCGACGAACGCGGCGCGGTCGTCGGCGATGTGCTCCAGCACGTTCTGGCAAACGACGAGGTCATACCGGCCGGCCCAGTCCTCCGGCGCGTCCTCTAGCGCCTCGTCGATGATGCGCACTCGGTCGTCCGCGCCGTAGCGTGCGCGCAGGCGGACGACGCAGGACGGCGCGGGCTCGATCAGCAGCAGCTCGCGCGCGCCGGCGTCGAGGAACCGCCCGCTGAACGTCCCGATCCCCGCGCCCACCTCCGCGACCCGCGCGCCGCTCGACGGCGGCAGACGGCTGAACATCCAGTCGCCGAGCCGGCGGGCGCGGGCGAGCGCTTCGAGGTCCCAGGGATCGCCGGCCGGCGGTTCGCGCACGAGCTGGCGTGGGCGCATGGTGCGTTCCTGAACGCGCACACGCAGATGCTCCCCACAACGGGCGTCGCGCAACCAGGCCGGCTCAGTCGCCTTCCCGCTGCACGCCGCCCTTCGCGGATGGCGTCGGCAACACGGCGCTTGAAGGGCTCGAGCCGCTCGAACAGCTCGTCCAGCTCGATCGCCTCGTCCGGGCTCGCTCGAGCCCCAGCCAGGGCGCCGCCTCCACCGCGGTGCTCCACGCGACCTCGTCGGTGTCGGTCGCGAATACCCTCGGGCGCGGGCGAATGAGCGCGAACCGCCGGGATCGGCGCGCTCGCGCGTGCCGCTGGACCCAGCGCTCGAGCTCGCTGACGGGAATGAGGATGAGCTGGCCCGACGGCACGACCTTGAGCTCGGGCTGCACGTGACGCTCGAAGTGGTTGAGACTGATGCTGAGCGCCGCGGCGGCCTCGCGGCGCGTGAGCGTGTAGCGCGGAAGCGGCTGGTTCGGGCGGACGGAGGTTCTCGGCACGGTCACACCTCCCGGCCGAAGCCTCGGCTCCGCCGAAGGATCCGGTCCGTCGCGCGCTCGGCGAGACGTTCCCGGTTGGCGTCGAGGCGGGCGTCGAGCTCGTGCTCGGTCACGAACGGACGCGCGCCGTGCCGGTGCTCGCTCTCCGTTTTCAGGAGTCGACAACGCGTGACAATTACTGCTTGACGCTTTGCGTCAACACAAGCGACTTTCCAGGGACCAGAATCATGCGACCGACGCGTAGTGAGAAGGCAGTCGTAGCATCGGTCCACGGGTCGGACTACCCGGCCGTAGTCATGCGTGAACTCGACATGCTCCCCATCGTCGCCGCCCGGGCGAGTTCCCGCCGCCCGTCCGAGGTTCTCAATGACCCTCCTTGGGACTACGTCAGCCTGGACGACTACAAGGCGGTTCCCCCGGTGTACTAGTTCCGACAATCGAGGGCGTTCCCCCTCAACGGCTACTTGATGGCGTCGTAGCCCTTGAACATCGCTATCACGTGCGCCTCGCCTGCCATTCTGTCCCCCTCAGAGACCCCGAAACACGCCGCTATGCAGGCAAAAGCTGAATGCTGGGAGCATCATATCCGCGTGTCGGGGGTTCGAGTCCCTCCTCCGGCATCACCGTTCCCGCGAGACGCTGCCGCTGCACGCTGTCCTGGCGCGGCCGCCGGCGCCGCCCCGCCCGTAGGCCGCAAGCCGACGCTCGCCATCGTCGCTCGCGGGCGTCGGTCATTCCGGGGCTGAAGGCGGCTAGCCTGAATTGTCTTGCCGAGCCTGGCGCTGAGGCGAAGGCGACGCGGCTCGCCGTTGAGGTGGCTTGTGCTCATCGCAGGCCTGGTGCTGGTGCTTGCCGCGGGGGCGGTCGCCGCGGGCGTCATCTGGTTCTTGCGGATCTACGACTCCGCTCCGGCGATCAGCGAGCTGAAGCCCCGCAAGCAGTCCCTGGTGACGAAGATCTACGCCGCGGACGGCTCGCAGCTCGGCGTGATCCATTCCGAGACGATCCGGGAGCCCGTGGCGGGCGACCTCATGTCGCACTGGGTCAAGGACGGCACGATCGCGATCGAGGACAAGAACTTCTACAAAGAGGGCGGGGTCGACGTGCAGGCGATCGTCCGTGCCGGGTGGCGCGATGCGAAGGCCGGCGGCAAGCCGCTGCAGGGCGCCTCGACGATCACGCAGCAGCTGGTCCGCAACCTCTACCTCGCGCACCCGAGCCAGACGATCCGGCGCAAGATCATCGAGGCACACCTGGCCAACGAGGAGAACGACGCCAACTCGAAGGACGCGATCCTCACCGACTACCTGAACACGGCGCCCTACGGCACCAACGCGGGCGCCACCGCGCTCGGCGTGCAGGCGGCGGCGGAGACCTACTTCTCGCGCCCGGCGAAGCGGCTGACGCTCCCCGAGGCGGCGCTGATCGCCGGACTCCCGCAGGCCCCGTCGGAGTACAACCCGCTACTCCATCCGAAAGCGGCGCTGACACGCCGCAACGACGTGCTGCAGGCCATGCTCAAGCAGCACTACGTCACCGCGGCTCAGTACGCGAGCGCGGTGTCGCACAAGCTCGCGCTGCATCCGTCGAAGCGCTACACCCAGATCAAGCAGCCGTACATCTTCGACTACGTCCAGAAGGAACTGATCCAGCGCTACGGAGCCGACGTGGTCCGCACCGGCGGGCTGAAGGTGTACACGACGATCAACCCGCGCCTGCAGAAGGCGGCGCAGAGCGCGGTCGACGCGTGCGCGGTCTGCAATCCGAACGGGGGGCCCGCGTCGGCGCTGGCCTCGGTCGATCCCAGGACCGGCGAGATCGTGGCGCTCGCCTCCAGCCAGCACTATTCCGGCGACAGTCAGTTCAACTTCGCCGCCCAGGCACACCGGCAACCGGGGTCTTCGTTCAAGCCGTTCGTCCTTGCAACCGCGATCAAACAGGGCGTCGACCCGAACTCGACGTACTACGACGGCAGCGCGCCGTTGACGTTGACACTCCCGGGCGGCAGCTCGTGGACGGTCAACAACTCCGAGCCGGGGAGCGGGACGATGTCGCTCGCCGACGCGACGGTGGAATCGGTCAACGCGGTGTTCGCCCAGCTCGTGCTCGACGTCGGGGTGCAGCAATTCGCCGACACCGCGTACTCGATGGGGATCACCTCGCCCCTGGGCGTCACCGCCAAGAACCATGCCTGCAAGCGCGGCGCGAACTGCTACATCCCCCCGGCAGCCGCGATCGGCGGGCTGAGCGAGGGCGTCACGCCGCTCGAGATGGCCAGCGCCTACGCCACACTCGCTGACGGTGGCGTCCGCCGCGCCCCGACCATGATCGCCAAGGTCGTCTTCCCTGACGGCCACGTCGAGCGGCCCGCGAGCGCTTCCGGTCACCGCGTGCTCACCGACGGCGAGGCCTATGACGTCACGAAAGTCCTCGAGGGCGTGATCACCAAAGGCACCGGCGCCGGATACACCTCGATCGGCTGCAGCTCAGAAGCCGGCAAGACCGGCACCACCGACGGCCTGTCCGACGCCTGGTTCGTCGGCTACACGCCGCGGTACTCGACCGCGGTGTGGACCGGCCATCCACGCTCACGCAGCTACACCGGCTTCGGCGGCCCGACATCTGGTCCGATCTGGCGCTCGTACATGAAGGCCGCCCAGGCACACGATTGTCCGGACTTCAACGTACCCCGCGAACTGCCGACGCTCTCCGCGCTGCACAGCACCCGCACCGGCGCCCGACCAACGCCAACGCCAGGCCCGGCTACGGCCAGCCCCAGTCCGACCGCGAGCCCCAGTCCAGCCGCGAGCCCCACAGCCACGCCCAAACCGCGTTAGTGATCCGCAAAGGCCGGTCGGTGTGACACCGGTGCTACACTGACTCGATGCCGACTCAGAACCGTCGTCACGCGATCACCGAGACGCCGCCGGTCAAGGCGGCGCTCGACGAGTTGCGCGGCGAGCTCGGCGACGGGCGCGTCGAGTTCGGCGAGCTCGTGATCCTCGGTGCCCAGCAGAAGGTCGCGCAACTCCGCGCCGAGCGCGATGACACCGCCTCAAGACGACGGCAACTGGCCTCGAGGATCCGCCGCCGCGACGTACCGGTCGACCGCGCGGCCGCCGATGAGGTCCGTCGCGCCGGCTGGGCGCGTCCGTGACCGGAACGCTGCTGCTCGACAACTCCGCCTGGGCGCGGCTCGGGGACCCCGGCCTCAGCGACGCGCGCGCGAGCGAGATCGCCGACGCGCTCGAGGCCGGACGGATCGCGACCTGCATGCCCTTCCTCCTCGAAGCCGGCTACTCCGCGAGGAACGCGCGCGACCACGGCGAGCTGCTCGACGAACTGCTTGCCCTCCCCCACTTTCACATCGACGAGGAGGTCGAGCGACGAGCCGTCGATGCGCAACGCCAGCTCGCCCGGATCGGGCATCACCGGCTCCCACCCGTCGATCTCATCGTCGCCGCGCTCGCCGATCGCCACGGCCTCGGCGTGCTGCACTACGACCGCGACTACGACCTGATCGCGGAGAAGAAGACCGATCTCGCCCTCGAGAGCGTCTGGCTCGTGCCCGCCGGGAGCCTGTGAAATGCGTGTTCACTACACGAAGTTCGATCGCTCAGCGTGCGCCGCGCGTGCCATTCTGTCCCCCTCAGAGGCCCCGAAACACACCGCTATGCAGGCAAAAGCCGAATCCTGGGAGCATCATAATCCGCGTGTCGGGGGTTCGAGTCCCTCCTCCGGCATCCGCAGTCTTCGCCCGTTTCCTCACCTTTGCAGGCACTTCGCGAGGAACGCTCCGCGGACGGTCCGACCCCAACGGACCCCGACAGACCCCTCTTGTCGGCCAGTTGTGTCCCCTTGTGTGTCCCCCGGGGCCAGCTTCTGAGGCTCGGCGCTAGGAGGGGCATGGCCAACTGGCGAAAGACCCGAACCCCGGGCGTCTACGTCTCGCACTCCACGCGCTGCCCCGCCTTCGACGACCCTGCGGCGCGCTGTCGCTGCACGCCGTCCTGGCGCGGCCGGCGGCGCCATCCCGTCAGCGGCAAGGCCGAGTGGCAGCGTCCGGTCGTCAAGAACCGCGCCGAGGTCCTGTCCTGGCTCGCCGCCGGCGAGGTCGGCGACGTGTCCCTCGCCGCGCAGGGACCGACCTTCGAGCAACTCGGCGACCACTGGATCGAGGGCGTCGAAGCCGGCCAGATCGGCCGGCGGCGCGGCCGCGGCAAGGCCTACTCCGACACCACGATCGAGGGCATGCGCCGTTCCTGGATCTATCTCGTCCGACCGGAGTTCGGCCCGCGGATCGCGTCGGAGATCAGCGAGCTCGACTGGCAACGTTGGATCGACGGCCTCACCCGCAAGGGCCTCTCGCGATCGACGATCGCCAAGCACGTCTCGCTCGCCTCGAACATCTACGCCTGGGCCTCGGCTCCGAGCCGGCGGCTCGTCGCGCGCAATCCGCTGAGGCTCGTCGAGTTGCCGCCGAACGACGAAAAGCCCCGTCTGCGCGTCGCGCTCGCACCCGAAGCCGCCCGACTCCTCGCGCTCCTCGAGCCCGAGGATCGTCTCCCCTACGCAATCGCCTTCTACGCCGGCCTCCGCCGCTCCGAGATCTACCGCCTCGACTGAGAAGACGTCCTCGACGGCGACCACATCGCGACCCGGCTCATCGTCCACCGCTCCAAGAGCGAGCCGGGCACCTCCCGCCGTCCACCGATCGCCGACAACCTCCGCACCGTCCTCACCGACGCCTGGGAACGCCAAGGCCACCCACTCGCCGGTAAGGTCGTCGACCGCTCCGTCATGTCCGGCAAGATCGCCGCCCACGTCGACACCGCCTGGACCGCCGCCGACCTCAAGCGCATCACGCTCCACGAATGCCGCCACACCTACGCCTCACTGCTGATGGCGGCGGGCTACACCATCAAGGAGCTGATGGAGTTCATGGGCCACGCCGACCTGGCAGATGGTCAACCGCTACGTCAAGCTCCTTCCGCAGCCCGGCGAGGACGACGCCGCCCAGCGCCTCAACGACTACCTCCGCCGGGCGAGCGAAGAACCGAGCTGAAGCACTCGCGCCGCTGCCATGCGCGCATGGCAGCATTCCCGCTGAGACCAGCGGGACGACAGTGCCGAAATCGTTGAATAGCAGCCGTCGGCTCGCCGTTGTCGTCGCTGCTCGTATTCGTCTAAGGCGACAGCGACGCGGCCTTAAGCTGGACTCGCAGCCGCGCTACCGGATCCACGCGAAAGGAGCAGCGCGCTGCTTCGTCTTGATGTGCGTCCGGCGCGCGCTCCGCGAATCCCTCGGACAGCGCCGGCGGCCCGAGCCCTTCTACGGCCGCGGCGAACATGGCGCCGGCGACGCTCGAGCGCGAGTCCCGGACCTCGAGGACCTCGGGGCGCGGGTCGGGTCCGTGGCGAGGCGCGCGGCGAGCGGAGGATCCCGCCCTCACTGGCGGCGGCGGCCGGATCGCGCTGGAAGCGTGCACGGAGGCCGGGTCCTGGAGCAGCCGTTGGCGCAGTGCGGAGTGTTGCGTCTCGGCGCACGAGCGAGCGGCGCGCCGATCGCGTCAGACCGTTTGCTTCGCCCGCGTCGCAGCGCATAGCGTTGGCGGTTCCCGCTGCCGAGGAGGACCGACCCATGCCCGCACGCCGCTCGCGCAGGCTCAGCTACGCCAACGTGATGTCGTCGCTGGCGCTGTTCGTCGCCCTCGGCGGTGTGTCGTGGGCCGCGGCCACGCTGCCGGCGAACAGCGTCGGCGAGCGTCAGCTCAAGGACAACGCGGTGACGGGACAGAAGGTCGCGAACGGCAGCTTGCGGGCTGCGGACTTCGCGCGTGGCGCGCTGCCGGCGGGTCTGCAGGGCCCGGCCGGCCCCGCCGGCCCGCCCGGTGCGGCCGGTCCGCGGGGCGAGCCCGGCGCCAAGGGCGACAAGGGCGATCGCGGGGAGCAGGGCCTATCGGGCCTGTCCGCGTGCGACGTGCTGCTCTGCCCGGGCAGCGATCTCATCAACAACGGCCGGGTGAGCGTGACGATCGACGGATTCGAGATCGGCAGCGGGACGGCGTACCTCGCCGGCTGCGCGACGCCAGCCACGTGCACCGTTCGCGTCGGCGGGCCGACCGGCAGCTCGCTCGAGTTCGACGCCTGGTTCGCCGCGGCGATGGCGAACGACCCCGGGGCGCACCGCAGCTTCAGCCTGGTCGTGCTCAACAACACGGGGACGCCGGTGCGGCGGTTCTTCGTCGCGAACGGGATCCCGACCGAGATGACGTATCAGAATGACCGCTTCCAGATCGTCCTCGCGGCGAACGGGATCCAGCGCGTGGCGCCCTGACCGGCCGCCGCGATCGATGTGTGGCCACTGCGACTCCCTCTCACTCATGTCGCCTGCCGACGCCGCAGCGGCTGCGACCGCTCCAGCACTATGGCTTTGCGCGAGCGCGGGCCGCCGCGCGCCGGATCGTCGCCTAGATTCCGTCGTTCCGGCAACAATCCAAGGAGCAGCGCACATGACGGCGGCGATCGAACTGGGTCGGGCAGGGCTACAGGGCTGGAGGCAGAAGGTCGCGGACGTCGTCGCCCGGCGGGTCGCCTCCCGCACACCGGCTCGCGAGGAACATATCCAAGCTCTTGTTGGTGCGGCGTTCTTCGTCCTCGCGTTGACGTACATCATCAAGACCGTGCGTGCCGCCGTGACGCAGATGCGCGACGACGGGTGATCCAGGGGCACGTCGACGCTGCCGTCGACTGGGGTCGCGAGCTCGCTGACATCGTCTGAGTACCGATGGGTCTGCGGCGCGCCGTGCGCGGCGGTCGCGGTCAGCACGATCCCGCGCACAAGCGGCGGACGCACAGGCGCGATCTCTTGGCGAGCGGCCGGGTGAGATGGCGAGCGTCGCTCGCCCTTTGCGCGAGGAGCAGCGGGCCGCAGGGATGTCCCGCTTCAAGGCGACGCGATTAGACGCGTGGCGCGCGCAGCATCGCGACCGCGGATCCGAGATACCGATCGGTCTCAGGTACGTGTTGGGGCGGCTCGGCGACGAAGCCGAGCACGGCGGCCTCAGCCGCGACCTGCTCGGTGGACAGGCAGTCCAGGTCGATCAAGACGTCCTCGGCGTGGCGGTGCTCGTGGGGTCCGATGATGTTGCGCCGTCGATGGATCGTCGCGCGCCCGCCGTCGTCGCTCACCGCCAGCAGTTGGCTCGCGTAGTACACGTCAGCGACCCAGCGACCCTCGGGCGGCGGCGGCAGCGCGTGGACCTCGTCAAAGCAGTCCAACGCGTCCGCCAGCGTCGCGGCCAGCAACCCTCTCGGCTCCAGGTGAGCCAGTGCGCGCCGTAGAAAGGCGGCGCGACGGTGGGCTCCTCCCAGCAGCTGCAGCGTCTGCATCGGCACTACGATCAGCGGGAACCGCCGAGCCAGCTCGAAGCGGCAGGCGTCGGCGACAATCGTCTCGACCGGCAATCCGCGGGCGCGGTGCGCGAGCGCGGCGAGCAGAGCCGCCTCGATGTCCAACGCGACCACCTCAACACCGCCCGAGGCGAGGTCGAGCGTCACCCGCCCCGTTCCAGCCCCGACGTCGAGCACCGGACCCCCGGACCGAGCGGCCAGCGACCGCCACAATGGCAGATCCTCTCGGTAATCCCCACACTCGAGGTCGTGCCAGAGCGCATCGAGATTCACGTCGCCAGTCTCCACCACAGAGACCGCCCTCGCAGCAACGCAGCGGCGCGAGGCTGCGATCTTGAATAGTTCAGAGATCGTGGAAACGCGCGACCTCGCGCCGAACATTGCGGGCTGGGCCGGCGACGAGAGCGCGAGCTCGTGCGGGTGAGACACTGAATCCGATCGAACCGTTGCGATGACCGCCTTCGCACAGGACATCACCGGCGTCACCGTCGTCCGCCACGGCGTGCTGCGCCTGGAGTTTGCCGACGGCCTCGTCGGCGACATCGACCTCCTAGACCGCATGCGGGGACCCGTATTCGCGGAGGCCCGGACCCCAGATGGCTTCGCGCAGGTCTCGGTCGATCCCGAACTCGGCACGATCGTGTGGCCGAGCGGCGCCGATCTCGCGCCTGACACGCTCTATCGGCGAATCCGGTCCGGACGTTGGCCGGATCAAATCGTGGCCGCCTGACGACGGTCGTGGCCAGCGACAACCAGCCGGGATGGTTCCGAGCGGACCACGTCGTCCAAAGTCGCTGACCCGAGCCGATGAGCGCCAACGCGCCAGCATCGAGACGATCGCTAAAGGTCCACCCGTCGCTTGCCGATAGCGGAGATAGAGCCGCCCATGAGGCGGCTCTTGTCGTTCTCGGGGACGTTGCATCGGCGCACGGAGAACGCGCCGCGTCAGGCACGATTCGGATTCGGTTCCAGCGCTAGCACGGGCCCGTCGACAAGGAATCGCGCGTGCCGCTGGACCCAGCGCTCGAGCTCGCTGACGGGGATCAGGATGAGCTGGCCCGACGGCACGACCTTGAGCTCGGGCTGCACGTGACGCTCGAAATGGTTGAGGCTGATGCTGAGCGCCGCGGCGGCCTCGCGGCGCGTGAGCGTGTAGCGCGGAAGCGGCTGGTTCGGGCGGACGGAGGCTCTCGGCACGGTCATAGCTCCCGGCCGAAGGCTCGGCTCCGCCGAAGGATCCGTTCCGTCGCGCACTCGGCGAGACGTTCCCGGTTGGCGTCGAGGCGGGCGTCGAGCTCGTGTTCGGTCACGAACGGACGCGCGCCGTGCCGGCGCTCGCTCTCCGTTCGCTCGGCGTCCACCAGCGCCGCGGCCGCGGCGCGTTCACGTTGACGAGCCTGTTCGAGCCGGCGGCGGCGCCGGGGGAGCCACGTGCGGCCTTGGCGTTCGAGCCCGCGCCTCTCCCGCGCGGCACGGTCGGCCTCGATCCGGCGCTCACCGAGGATGCTCGACCCGCTGTCGATCGCGAGAACCTGTGCCCGGCTCTCTCGCATCGCGGCCGCCATCCGCTCGATGGGATCGCGCAGGTTGCGATCGCTGGGTGCGAACTCGGCGCGCCCATCGTCGGGTCGAGCCGCGACGTAGAGCCGGTTGCCGAGCCGGCCGCGGCTCAGCGCGACGTACGCCCATTCGCGACTCATTCCTTCGCCTGCGAGCACGAACGCGCGGTCGACCGTCGCGCCTTGGGCGACATGGCCGGTGATCGCGTAGCCGTGAAGCAGCGTCGGCTCGCCGTCATGCGTCACGCCGTTACGGAACGAGTGGTCGAGCTGAACGCGCCGGCCGTCGCAATCGAGCGCCAGCGAGCCGGCAGAGGTGTCGATAGCGACGATCTGTCCTCGCTGGCCGTTGCTGACGCCGCGGCGGAAGTGATTCCGCTTGACCACGACCCGGTCGCCGACCGCGAACGCGCCGCCCGACAGCACGAGCTCGTCGCCGCCGATCGCCCCGGCTTCGAGTAGTCGCGTGCGAGCGCGCGCGTTGAGGTCGGCGACGTCGGCACGGCGCTGGGCGATCATTACGCAGTCGATCCCGGGCTTCGCCTCGAGCCAGTCCCGCACCAGCCGCTCGCGTGTTTCGTCGTCGGTCGGCTCGGCCACCAGCGCGTCATGTTCCACGTAGCGCGCGAGCGCCGAATCCGCCCCACCGATCCGCAGCTGATCGAGCGCCTCGCGTTCCCACGTGTTGACCTGCCGGACGTTCTCGCCTAGCTCGACAGCCAGCCCGCGCCGCACGAGCCCAAGGAACGAGCCGCCGGCGTCGATCTCCGGCAGCTGCCGATGGTCGCCGACTAGCACGAGCTTGCCCTCGACCTGCTTCACGTGGTCGATCAGCTCGACGAGCTGCCGTGTCGCCAGCATCCCGGCCTCGACGACCAACACGCTCCGTTCGGGCAGCTGCGCGTGCCGAAGATCCGCGAGTAGCGCCGCGACGCTCGTGCTCTGGATCCCGGCACCTGCCTGCAGCTCGTTCGCCGCCCGGCGTGCAACCGCGACGCCGAGCACCGAGTAGCCGGCCGCCTGCCACGCTTCGCGCGCCGCCCCGAGCGCGAACGTCTTCCCGGCGCCAGCCTCCGCCGCCACTACGACGCAACCCGGAGGCGCGGCTCTGGACCGCGACGGGCTCCTTACCCGATCGGCGATCCCGCCGCGCCGGTGGACCTCATGGACGAGCTGGTCGACTGGGTCCAGAACGGCAAGGCGCCCGGCACGGTCACGTTCCCGGTGACCGGCCAGACGAGCTCGCTCAGCGTCAAGCCGTTCAACCCGCCTCTGCCGGCGCCTCGCAACGACGGCCTGAACAGCAACTACCGCTGCATCGGTCGCGAGAGCGAGTACCGGTCCGGCCGCGAGCTCTGGTGCGAGCAGCGCGAAGCCACGCTCGCACGCAGCCGGGGAGATGACCGGACGGCCCGGTCTGCCGCCCGGGTCTTCCGGAGCTCGCGCGTCAGCGGCAGGCGCGGAACCTGACTCCCTGGGCGCCCTGCTCGGGCGCCCAGAGAGCCGTTTTCGGCTAGGGCTGCGTCGTCGACAGGGTGAACGTCAACGTCTTGCCGTAGCTGCCCGTGCGCAGGGCGTCGCCGGCGCCGATGTGCTGGCTGAACGCGATCGACACCGGGTCGTTGGACACGGGGCCGCTGTAGGTCAACAGCGAGATCGGGCTCGCGGCGAGAGCCGCGAACGCGGTTCCGCTCCCGGCCGGACTCGACGCCTTGGCCTGGAGCGCCGAGGGCAGCGAGAACCCGCCGTTGACGAGGTGACCGGGAGCCGTTGCGCTCGAATCGGACACCGAGAGGGTGCCATCGCCGGCGCTCGAGGTCACGGTGGCGGCGAGCGCGGCGGTGTAGTCCGTCGCGACTCCAGGGGTGAACGCCCCGAACGTCGCAGGAGCGCCGAGGGACAGCGACAGCGTGGCGGGCACCGTCCCGCCGACCGTGCTGGTCGTGCTGGTGGCCGACAGCGGCGCGGTCGTCGCGGAGAGCGGGAGGTTGGCGTTGGCGTCGGCGTCGCCGACCCAGATCCTGCGGCTGCCGTAGTCGGTGACCCACCGCTGGGTGTTGGTGTCCCAGTACTGGAACGCGCGGGCCGCCAGCGTGGTGGTGACGCGCTTGGTCTGGCCGGGGTCGAGCGAGAGCCGATCGAAGCCGGAGAGCGAGCGCACCGCCTGCTGGACGCCCGGAATGTCGGGGCCGGGGCCGACATAGACCTGTGCGACCTCGTCACCGGCGCGGGAACCGCTGTTCGTCACGTCATAGCTGACGTCGACGGTGCCGTCGAAACGCGGGCGGACGTCGAGGTTCGAGAACGAGAAGGACGTGTAGCTCAGTCCGAAGCCGAACGGGAACTGCACGGGGACCCCGAGCTTGTCGTAGTAGCGGTAGCCGACGTAGATGCCCTCGGTGAAACTCGTTCCGTTGCTCGGCAGGCCGTTGAGGCGCTCCGGATGGGTACCTGCCGTGTCGCCCGGATACAGGCCCGTCGGCTGGTTGTAGCCCCAGATCGTGTCGCTGCCGTTGACCGGCCAGGTGACCGCGGTCTTGCCGCTCGGGTTGGCCTCACCGAGGAGAAGCCGCGCCGTGGCGGTGCCACCCTCAGAGCCGGCGTTCCACATCTCCAGAACGGCCTTCACGTTCGGGTTGTCGATCCACGACTTGACGATCACCGGCGAGCCGGTGTTGAGCACCACGACGGTGTTCGGGTTGGCCGCGGACACGGCGTCGATCAGCTTGGTCTGCGCGTCCAGGAGCGGGCTGATCTGGGTCGTCGGAGACGAGCCGGTGGTGCTCTCGTCGTGGACGATCGTGACACCGGAGTCGTTGACGAACACGACCGCCAGCGCCTTGCCACGGGCGGCGTCAGCCGCGTCGGCGATATCGCCGCTCGCGCGCGAGTAGGCGAAGCGGAAGCTGGCCGGGGCGGACGAGGTGTTCTTGACGGTGATCGTGACCGGGTAGTAACCCGCCGTCAGGGCACCCGCCGCGTACTGGCGGTTGGTCAGGCCGGCCTCGGTGTAGCCGGCACGCGTGATCCCGACCGGCACCGGGGTCGTCCCGCGGTTCTGGCCGAAGTAGAACGTGCTCGCTGCCGCGAGGGTCCTTGCCGTGGGCTGCGCCCCCTGGGCGCCGAACGCGAACGTGACGTTCGCGTTCGGGATCGACGTGCTCTGCTGGAAGCGGAACGTGTAGGTGTCGGCGGTCGGCACGTAGACGTAGCCGCTCCAGGTGTACGTGCCAGGTGCGAGCTGGCCCTTGGCCGAGCTGGTCGTGAAGTCCAGGCTGTCGTCGGTGCCGTTAGTGGGCCCGGTGCGCGTGAGCGATCCGGTGACCGAGCTCGACGAACTCGACAGCGCCGACGACGGGACGGGAGCGCCCGTCGGGCCGTTGACCGGGCTGAAGCTGAACGCGCCGGCGTTGCCGCTCAACGACTGCAGCTGCTGCAGCGGGTTGATCGCGATGCGGTCCGGGAAGCCCGTCGCGGACTCGACCTGCGGTTCGGCGACCAGGTACTCGGCCCCGGGCCCGCTGACCGCGACCCCGCCTGAAAGCGCGCCGGCGGAGATCGGGAGCCCGCCGTTGTTCTTGAGCAGGACGGCGCCCTCCTCGGCCGCCTTCTCGACGACCGCGGCGTCGCCGCTCTTGGTGCCGATGTTCTGGGTTGGATTCGCGCTGCTGGCGGGGCCCGAGGGCAGCGGCGCGGTGCCGCTGCGGTTGCCGCCGGTGCCGCCCGGGTTCGTGCAGGTGGCGGCGACAGGCGTGTCGTTGCAGCCGAGCATCCCGAAGCGCTCCTCCTGGTAGAGGATGCGCGCGAGCGACTGTTTGAAGATCGTCAGCGGGACCCCGCCCTTGAAGACCGCCTGCTCGAGCGTGCAGCCGTAGGCCGGGCAGCCGGTCATGCCCGAGTTCTGGAAGTTGTTCGGAATGCCGGAGACGCGCACCGCGCCTGCGGCAGAACAGCTTGTCCAGTTGCCGAGGGCGTCGGCGCACGTGCTGCTGGAGACGCTCGTCGTCGACGTGCCGCCGTCGTAGGCGCTCGAGGCGGGCATCTCCTGGTCGAGCGAGCCCTGGAAGATGGCGTTGGTCTCCTGCGTGTAGTAGTCCGAGCCGATCAGCGCCACCGAGTGCCATTGGTTGCGCAGGATGTCCGTGAGCAGCGGCTGCTCGCAGCCGGTATGCGCTTCGTTGAGCGGCCACGAGGTCCCGGCGACACCGAACGGCGAGCCGGCGACCAGGGGCGAGATCGTCCGCGCGAGAGCGGGCGAGGTGACGCTGAACGTCTGATAGGAGCACATGCCTCCGGCGGCCTTGCCGTTGACGAAGCCGCCTTCGAACGGTGCGAGGAGCACTTCGTGGAACGCCTGGTCCTGAATCGTGGTGGGCGCGGTCCCGGGCACGCGTGCGGCATGGAGTTGGCCGTGGTATCCGGCGAAGTGCTTCATCTCCGACATCGCGCCGGCGCCCTGGATGCCGTCGATCTGGGAAGCGACGACCGCACTGGAGAGCAGCGGGTCCTCGCCGTTGGTCTGCAGCGCCCGGCGCCAGTTGGGGACCCGCAGGAGATCGGTCTGCGGACCGAACATCCCCGTCACCATCGTCTCCCGGGCTTCGGCTCCCTGCACCTGGCCCCACGCGTTCTCGAGCTCAGGATCGAACGCTCCGGCCATCGCGAGCAGCGAAGGCGCCGCGCTCGTGAGCGTGCCCGTGTCCCCGGTTCCCGCGTTCGGCCCGCTCGTGGGCAGCACGCCCGCGGCATCGGACCAGCAGAGCGGGACGATCCCCGGCGTCGTGCCTGTCGGCGCGGCGACCGGGCCGACGTTGTTGCAGGTGCCGTTGGCACCGCCGTGAAGCAGCTTGGCGGCGTTCTGGATCTGCGCGAGCGTCGGCGTGTCGGACGGCAGCAGTTGCGCGATCAGGCTCTTGACCAGCGGCGTGTACGGAGCCGCGGGATCCACGGGCGGCGACGACGTCGTCGCCGGCAACGACACCGGCAGCGAGTACGGAACCGTGTCGGCGAGCGCCACTCCCACGGCCATCGGCGCCGTGACGACGAGCGCGGCCGTCAGCGCGGACCAGCGCAACGCGATTCGCCCGCCGGTTCCCGACCGGGGCGACCAATGTCTCATCTCCCTCTCCTCTCGATCAGAGCAGGCGATTTATAATCGTTAAAACCAGTATTGCCAGCCCTATGGAGCACAATACGGCCAGAATCGGTCGGAATACAAGGCGCTTTCGAATGAATCCTCGTTCGAAAACGTGTAAGGTCTGGTACGTGAGTGCAGAGGAGCGTGTGATGGATCTCCTCCGCTCGGGCCCTCCGCTGACCCGCGCCCAAGTCGCTCGCCGGACGGGGCTGCCGAGTCCGACCGTCGTCAGCGCCGTGGCCCGTCTGGTCGCGCGTCACGAGCTGGTCGAGGTGGACTCCGCCGAAGCGCCACGAGGACGAGGGCGGCCGGCCCGGGCGCTGACGCCGGCACACTCGACGGGTGACGCGGTGACCGTCGCACTGACCCGGCGGCGGATGACCGTCGCGCTCGTCAACCTCGACGGCACGATCAAGGCGTCGGCAACTCGGCCGTTCGACGCCAACGAGGCGGTCGAGGGCTTCGCCTCCGACGCGTTCACGCTGCTCGAGCAGGCGCTCGCCGAGGCCGGCCATTCACGGCTGCCGCCGCTGATCGGCGCCGCCGTCGGCGTTCCCGCGCCGCTACAGGCGGCCAGGCGGACCAGCCAGTCGCGGCGCGTGATCTCGCCCGTCCTCAAATGGGGCCGCCGCGGACAGCATCTTCCCGGTTGGCTCTCCCAGGATCCCACGCGAGAGCTGTCGGCGGCCTTGGGCGTCCCCTGCCTCGCCGAGAACGACGCGAACCTCGCGGCGCTCGGCGAGGCCGCCTTCGGCGCGGCGCGCGAGTTCGAGAGCTTCCTCTACGTGAAGTTCATCCACGGGCTGGGAGCCGGAGTCGTCATCGACCGGCGACTCGTCCGCGGCGCCCACGGCTTCGCCGGAGAGCTGGCACACCTGCACGTCGATGACGACGGACCGGTCTGTATGTGCGGACGGAGAGGATGCCTGTCCGTCTCGGCCGGCGCGCGCCGGCTCGTCGAGCTCGCCAGGCCGACCTACGGCGACCGCGTCACGTTCGACGAGCTGCTCGAGCTCACCGGGGCGGGAGAGGACGGCGTGAGCCTGCTCTTCATAGACCTCGGACGCGCCCTCGGCGCCGCGCTGTCGCCCATGTGCGTCCTGATCAATCCGGAGGCCATCATCATCGACGCCGAGCTCGGACCGGCGGCTCCCGCCGTCGTGGCCGGAGTTCAGTCGGCGATCGCGCAGCATGTTCCCGCGCCGATCGCCCGAGCCACGCGCGTCCTCGCCGGCGAGCTCGGCGACCGTGCGGAGACCCTTGGCGCAGCTGCGTTGATCGCGTCCGACGACGGCGAGTTCCGAGTCGTCGCGCACACGTCTCGTAAGCTGCCCGCACCGTGAGCCTCGGCATCCTGCCGGAGACCCAATCCGCGGCGGCGAAGCCCGCGGAGTGGTGGCGCGACGCCGTCGTCTATCAGATCTATCCGCGCTCGTTCGCCGATGCCGATGGCGACGGCGTGGGCGATCTGGCCGGGATCACGGCGGATACGACGTCACGGAGTACTGCGATGTCGATCCGCGCTTCGGCACGCTGTCGGACTTCGAGGAGCTTGTCGGGCGCGCGCATGCTCTCGCGCTCCGGGTGATCGTCGACATCGTCCCGAACCACACGTCCGCGGACCACGAGTGGTTTCAGCGCGCGCTGGCCTCGCCTCCCGACAGCGCCGAACGCGGTCGGTACGTCTTCCGCGCCGGCGGCGGCGAGAACGGGAGCGAACCGCCGAACAACTGGGTGTCGATGTTCGGCGGCTCCGCGTGGAGCCGGGTGGGACCGCTGACCGGCCGCGGCGAGGACGCCGGTCAGTGGTACCTGCATCTGTTCGATCCCGGCCAACCCGATCTCAAGCAGGTGCTTCGATTCTGGCTGGACCGGGGCGTCGACGGCCTCCGCGGGGCTTTGGCGGTCCGCGGACGGCCATCACTTCGGCACGCTCGGCGGGAGCGCCGCGGGAAGACCGAGGCCGCGAGTCGCGCATCGAGGCAGAATTGCCGCCGTCGAAGTGACTCCACGCCGGGCGCTGGGCGTATCAAGCCACGTCTGCGTGAAGGCCGTCGTCGACGGCATCACCACGTCGAGCGCGCTCCTCGTTGCGCTGGTGCCGTGCCTAGCCGGCGAAGCCTCAAGCGAGAGCACGAGGCGCCTCGATGAGGATCTCGCGTGTCGCTGGGAGGCGTTCGTGATTCGTAGTTGACCGAGGCGGCCCGCGGCTCGCGGGGGCTAGCTCGTCTCGAGCAAGGCGATTTCGGCCTCGACGCCGGGGATCTTCGTCCACTTCGCGTCCCCGCCGATGACGGTGTCGACGTCGCGGTAGACGAGCGAGGTCGCGAGGATCAACGCGTCGGGCGTTCGCAGCTTCGGGCGCGGTTCCCGTGTACTCGTGTCGCGGTACGCCTTCTGCAGCGCAGCCGCCTGCTCGGCGACGTCTACGTCGACGTCGAGGACCTCGATGCCGAAATCGCCGGCGAACTCGCGCAACGCCGCCTCCGGCAGATATCCGAGCAGCGCGCCATGCAGCGTCTCGCTCCAGGTCACCGCTGACATGGCCAGCGACTTGCCGCCGCGCATCGCGGATTCGATCGCCCGCACCGCGCCTTCATGCAACGCGTCGTCCTCCACGAGGTAGGCGATGATCGCCGAGCTGTCGACGAGCGCTACAGCCACTCGTCGCGCAACTGCTCGATCGCTTCGCGCGCCTCGCTGCCTCCCTTGACGCGCCCACTGTGCTTGGCGAACAGTTCGTCAAGGCGGGTGAGCTCGACGCGCCCAGGCCCGACCGCACGCACGGCAACCACATCGCCGGCCTGAAAGCCCGCGGCCTGAAAGGCCTCCTTGGCGATCGTGACCTGATGCTTGGACGAGATTCGCGTCTTCGCCACCGCGTCGTTGCCACGACGACGACCGGCACTGTTCTTTACCCTTCTCGCCATGCGTAAAGCGTAACGTGCGCCAGCGCAAACGACCAGGAGTCCCTCCTCCGGCCCTCTCTAAAGCGTCAGCCCAGCACGCCATCGACCAGCGGCGCGTACGTCTTGTCGCCGGCCTTGAGGTCCTTGAGGCCGGCGACGAGCGTGTCGAGCCGCTCGCCCTTCATCCGGCTCCTGAACGCCTTCAGCCGTGTGATGAACTCGGCCTTGACGGGCTTGTCCGCGGACAGCCAATAATGCGCCGCCTCCTTGAGCTCGTTCTCGTAGACGCGGTGCGCGCCCTCCTTGACGTCCGGCGCCTCGACCGGAAAGCCGGCGATGAAGCCCTCGAGGTGCGCGAGCGCCTCGGTGTCGACCTTGACAGCCTCGATCCGCTCGCGCACGAGCGCGAGGTCCATGGCCGACATGCTCTGCTTTTCCAGCCAGCCCACGAAGGGGGTCTTGTCCGTGGCCGCGTCCTCCCGCCAGCGCTTGAGCGCGTTCGCCGCCAGCAGGTCATGGAAGGCGTGCTCCATCTCGTGGCGCAGCACGCCGAGCGCGGCCGCCTTGTTGCCCGGATCGAACGCCCCCGGGCCGAGCAGGATCGCGACCTTCGGCTCCGATCCAGTCCGCGTCGTCGGCAGCTTGCCGGTGAACGCGCCGTCCAGCAGATACCCGGTCTGCCCGCGGTCGCCGAGCCGGGCGACGAAGTTCAGGCCTGGCTTGAGATCCGCCGGATCCGGCCGCAGCGCTCGGTTGATGTCGGCCGAGAAGCCCTCGAGCTTGGTCACGTCGAGCAGCTTCGCCAGCTCCGCATAGATCGGGATGACGCTGCCGCCGCCGCGCAGCGTCTCGGCGTAGTCGCCGCCGGGGAGGTCCGTGACCGGCTCGGTCTTCAGCCGCGAAGGCGCCGGCTCGCGCGCTAGAGCGGGACGCAGCAGCCGGATCATCGCCTGGTTGCCTAGCCCGGCGAGCGGGGCTGGCGGCGGCTGGCTTCGCCCCCGCGGCGCCTCCTGGCGCTCCGGCTCGCGTGCTCGTGCATACATGGCCGAGAGCGATCATCCTCCCAACCGCCGTTCCGTGACCAGGGTGCAGACCGCACCCCGAAATGCTGTCCTGGATGGCCGGACCGACGATCTATGAATGGAGCGGCGGCGGCGAGGCGTGCTCACGCTGGATGAACACTCTCCACCAGCTCGACGACTGCACTCTGCGGGCTCATCTCGGGATAGGACGCGACGTCAACGGCCTCATGCACCGCGGCGAAGGCATCCTCGTAGCGGCCCAGACCGTTGTACAGGACCGCGCCGGCCTGCCCGGCGAACGCCAACGCGAAGCCCTCCCCGCGCGCGGCGGCGTCGCGGGTGAAGTCCCCGACCAGCGCCGCGAATTCCGCCTCGCGCCCGCGCCGCGCCGCGAACTCGTCTCCCCGACCGCGCGGCATCGGGACCTCGGCAGCAGAACGCGCGCCGGCCATGCGCACAACTCTTCGCGCTAGCCCGGCAGATCCTCGGGTCGCTTCTGGGCGAGCCGGCCCTCGAGCAGTCCGGTGGACTGCCCGACTTCGATCATGTAGCCGTCGGGGTCGCGCATGTAGCAACGGATCTCAGCACCGCGATCGATCGGCGGCGTCACGAACTCGGCCCCCTTCGCGCTCCACCGCGCATAGCAGTCCTGGATGTCGGCTACGCGCAGGTTCAGGAAGCTCGAGACGGTATTCACAGGCTCGTAGTCGACGACCGAGATGTCGGGCTTGTCCGGAGTAGGGCCACCGCCCGGGTTCATGATCAACCACGAGTTGGCGAGCTTGACCATGCACGGGTTCTCTTCCAGTACGACCTGGCCGCCGAGGACGTCCGAGTAGAACGCGCGAGACCGAGCGACGCTTCGCACCGTGATGAACAGGGTGACCAGAAAGCCCTCGCTCGGAGAGGGGAGGTTCTCAAAGTCGATGTATGGCGTCTGCTCGCTCACGGGCCTGTGCTCCTCCTTACGCGCCCTACCCCGGTGACAACCCGGAATGGAGCCTACGCCGACCGAGCACGCCGGCGCCAACCACGCTCGGGCACCAGAGACCGGCCGCTCAGATGTCGCGGCTGCTGTAGGACGTCTGTGCGTACTTGCGCAGGAGCGGGTTGAGCGTGGCGAGGGCCTGCTGCTTGAGGCGGTTGACCTTGTTCAGCTCGCTCGCGGTGCACCTTGCGGCGCATTCGCGGTTCTGGCGCAGGGACTCGCGGATCGCGGCCGTGAAGCTCCGCAACCCCGCCTTCAGGCGCGCGTCCTTGGCCTCGGAGCTGACGCGCTTGAGATCCTGGAGCAGCTTCGACCGGTTCGCGATCGCCGCCTTGATGTCGCCCTTGACGGCGGCGGCGCGGCCTTGCTTCGACGCCTTCATCAGGACGTCGAGCGACTGCACCTGACGTCTGAGCGCGGCGACGGGCTTGGGGGTCCGAGCCGGCGCGGCCGGCGTCTCGCGCGCCGCGCTGGCGGCCGCCGGCTTCGGCGTGTCCGAGCCGCCGCTCAACACGAGCGCAGCGACCCCGGCGCCGACGAGCAGCACCACCGTGACGACGATGGCGGCGATCGTCCCGCCGGACCAGCGGTCGCCGGCGGGAGCCCGGACGGTCGGCGCGCGGGACGGCGGTGGCGGCTCGGGGGGACGCGGCGCCGCGGGCGCGGGCGGAGCCGCGGGCGCCGGCGGTGGCGGCTCGTTGACGGGCGGTGGCGCCGCCTGGGGCAACTCGGCCTCCAGGGCCGACGTGTCCTCCGGCGGCCTGGACGCGGGGAGCGCGTTGTACGTGAAGAAGTCCCGCGGCCGCGCGCCTTGCGCCTCGCTGCCCGTGAGGTCCGGCGCGGGCGCCGGCCTTGGAACCGCCGGCGGGCGCGGCGGTGCATCCTCGGCGAGCGGCGGGGGCGCAGGCGCATCGGGAGTCGCGGACGCCGGCGTGGCCATGAGCACGTCGGTCAGCGAGGGCGGACGTGTGGGCGGAGGCGTGGAGGGAGAGGTCGCAGGACCCGGCGGCGGGGGCGACGTCGCCGGCTCGACTTCCGGCTCCGCGGGCGCGTCCACGCTCACCTGATTGCCGCACGCGCCGCAGAACTTCGCTCCGGCGTGCAGCAGCGACGCGCAGCGCGAGCAGGCGTTCATGCCCGCCGACACCCGCGCGCGCGTGGTCAGATCGTTCCCGCACTGCGCGCAGCGCTCCGTGCCAGGAGCAGCCGACGTGCCGCAGGATGAGCAATAGGCAGGCATCGATCCGGGCCGGAGTCGAGCCTAACCGCAAGCGGGCCCGGGATACCAGCGCGGTCGCCCTAATGCCGGCCGGTCAGCGGCGCAGGGTGACGGGCAACGAGCTGCTCGCGCGCGTGGTCCCTCGGACGGCCGTGACCGTGAGCCGGTAGCGTCCCGGGCCCGCGCGCTTGCCCCTCAGCTTGCGGTTCCATGCGATGCTCCCGACGCCGGGCTTCCCCATGACGCGGGCGACGACGACGGCCGGTCCGCGCGGCGGCTTGACCGACAGCTCGAGCGACGCGCTGCCGGTCAGCGCGTAGCGGACGCTCACGCGCGAGCGCGCGATGCCGGCCTGGTAGGCGACGAGGACGAGCTGGCCGGCGGCGCCCGGCGCGCCGGCGGGTCCGGGCGTGCCCTGGGCGCCCTGGAGTCCGGTGAGCCCTGCCGGACCAGCGGGCCCGGTCGCGCCGGCCGACCCTTGCGGGCCCGTCAAGGCCGTAGTCTGGTCGACGTTCTCGCACGCCGTGATCGCGTCGAACTGGTCGGCGGTCAGCGTGTCGGTGTCGGCGCCGCAGTCGACGATGTCGTCCAGGGCGTCGAGCGAGCGGACCGTGTCCGCGCCGGCGCCGCCGCGCAGCACGTCGGTTCCGCCCAGGCCGTCGATGGCGTCGCTTCCGCCCCCGCCGTCGAGGACGTCGGCGTCGCCGTCCCCGGTGAGGGTGTCGTTGAACGGGGACCCCGTCACGTTCTCGATCGCGGTGAGCGTGTCGTTGCCCTGGCCGGTCGCGGCGCCAAGCGCAAGATCCACGCTGACGGGAGTCGGCGATGTCGTGTAGTCGACCGTGTCGGTCCCGCCGCCGCCGTCGAACGCGTTGCCGGCGCTGTTTCCGACGAACGTGTCGTTGCCTGCGGTTCCCTTGGCGTTCTGGATGCGGGTCAGCGTGTCGTCGGTGGCGCCCGACACGGCGTGGCCGGTCGTCAGGTTGACGGTCACGGCGCCGCCGACGGTGATAAGGAGGGTGTTGGTCCCGTCGCCGCCGTCGAGCGCGTTGGCGCTGCCGTCGCCGCTGAGGAAGTCGTCGTGCGAGGACCCGATCACGTTCTCGATGCCGGACAGCGACTGGGTGCCCGCGCCGGTCGCCGTCCCGGACCCGAGATCGATGCTGAGGCCGACCGGCGACAGCGAGAAGTCCGCCACGTCGGCGGCGCCGAGGCCGCCCCCCAGCGAGATCGGCAGTGCCGGCGACGTGGTTCCGTCCACCTTCAGATCGTCGTTGCCGTCGCCGGCGTTGACCATGACGCCGGCGAGCGCCGTCTCCGGGCCGCAGTCCAGCACGGTGGCACTGATGACGGCGCAGGCGGCGCTGGAGCTCACGCCGCCGGAGTCCGAGATCCGGATGTCGGCCCCGATCCGCGACACCAGGACGATGTTGTCCTGCCCCGCCGCGGCGGTGTATGTCAAGACCCCCGTGGCGATCCCGCCCGAGCCCGCCCACGCGGGCGCGGCCGAGACCGCCGCCAGGACCGCGAGCGTCGCGGTGAGCGGTGACCACGCGCGCATGAGCTCAGGACCTCCTCGCCGGCTTCGGCTGCTTGATCGCGATCGTCATGACCAGCTTCACCGGC
Organism: uncultured Solirubrobacteraceae bacterium; assembly: GCA_963736505.1. Lineage (GTDB taxonomy): Bacteria > Actinomycetota > Thermoleophilia > Solirubrobacterales > Solirubrobacteraceae > Solirubrobacter. The sequence continues at coordinate 1,344,874 of CAVTOZ010000003.1, read as the reverse complement.
GCGCGCGTGCCCGCGCTCGCCGCCAGCGTGACCTTGACCGACAGCCGCTTCTTGGCCCGGAGCAGCTTGGCGCCCTTCGCGTTCAGGCGGAACGTGACGTTGAGCGTCGTCCCTGCGGCCGCCTTCAGCGACGTCCGGGCGATCGTGATCGTCTTGCGCGCATGGCCGCTCTTCGCGCGAGTCTGTGCGGCGACGGTGACGGTGCAGCCGGACCTGCCGGCGGGGCACGCGAGCACGGCCGCGGGACTCACGATCACGGTCTTGCCCCTCAGCGACGTCGACACGGTCCCGCGCCTGCTCAGCAGCGGACTCGGTGTGGTCGAGCCGCCGCCGGGGTCCTCGAAGGAAGAGCCGCCATCGGGATCCTCGCCGGATTCGTCGCCAGGGTCGCCGGGGGAGCCGCTCGCGACGCGGATCGGGCCGATCGCGGCAGAGGAGACGGAGGCGGACCAGCCGCCCGCGTTGTGTGCGGAAACCGTCGCGAACACGCGCGCGCCGACGTCAGCGGTGCCGGTCACGTAGGACGCCGCGGTCGCACCCGCGATCTGGGACGAAACGCAGCCGCCGCCCGCGACCGGGACGCAGCGCAACCACTGGTAGGCGAACGAGTCCGTCGCGTCCAACCAGCCGCCCGCGGTCGTCGTGAGCGTGGCGCCCACGAGCGCATCCCCGCTCACGCGCGGTGACTGCGTGGGGTCCGGCCTGGGCGGAGCCGGCGTGATCGGCCCGATCCCGTTGCCCGATTTCGCCCAGCTCGACCATCCGGAGTTGTTGTGCGCGCGGACATTCGAGTAGATCCTCGTCGACAGGTCGGCGATGGTCACCGAGTACGTGGACGCCGCCTCGCCCGCGATCGCGCTGCAGCTCGAGGGGCACCTGAACCACTGGTATTCGTAGGAGACCGGGGAGCCGTTCCAGCTCCCGGTCGAGGTCGCGAGCTTGGAGCCGACCTGGGCCTGGCCGGTCACGACCGGCGCCGCGCCGCTCGCCGGTACGGGCGGGATCGGGCCGACGAACTCCGCGACGTACCAGCCGCTCGTCCCCCACCCGTTGCTCGCGCTGACGAGGGCGAACAGCCTGTGGTCGACGTCGCCGGGCTGGACCACGTACGTCGATCCGGTCGCCCCGGCGATGTCCTGCCAGGTGCCGCATGCGCTGTCGGTGCAGCGCTCCCACTGGTAGTGGAAGCTGTCCGGGCCGCCGGACCACGAGCCGGTCGAGACGCTCAGCGTCTGCCCGAGGCCGGGCGCGCCGCTCACGACCGCGTGAGCCGTGTTGACCGGGTATGCCGGGTGATCCGCGACGGAGTAGCCCGAACCCTGGATCGACGCGCTGTTGTGGCTGTGCTGGAAGAACGCGCCGGCGGTGCCTCCCTCCTGGATGCCGATCGTCGCCGTGCTGCCGTTGGCCATCGGGTCGGTGAGGTCACGGAAGTAGCGCATGTCGATCTCGTTGGAGCCCTCGTGCAGCGCGACCTCGAAGCTGATGCGCGACTCGGGGATCGTCGCGTGCTTATAGCCCCGCCACCGGATCGCCAGGACCCGGCTGGGCGCCGCGCCGGAGATGCCCCACGCGGCGCCTTCGCCGCCGCCGGCAGGGATCGGGTCATAGGTCACGGTCAGGTCGAAATCGGTCCAGTACGGCAGGATCGCGGGATGCGCGAAGACCGCCGTCGGCAGCGACTCGTTGGAGAAGCTCGCCGAGCTGTCGCCGAACTCGAGCACGCCGTTCGTGCTCACCACCAGCGTCGTGCCGGCGCCGTACGCGTGGCCATAGAGGTTGAAGCTGAACGGCAGCGTCACGGTCGCCGTGCCGTCGTCCCGGGTCCCGGTGAACGAGAGGCTGTTGGTCACCGTGTAGGCCGTGGCGCCGGTGTCCGTCCACTTGGAGTACGGATACGTGGCTCCGCGCGCCGCCGGGGTCAGCACCGCGAGCACGAGCACGAGAACCATCACGAGACGAATGCGCGGTCCCCCTCCGGAGCGGACTCGCGCGCCTGGCGCCTCTCGAGCCGTAGTGGCTCTCATGATCGCCTCCTGACTTCCGTGACAACTCGACGCTAGGCGCGGGCGCCGACGCCGAGATCCGGCATAACTACCGGTGTCGGCCCGTAGTAACCGGCAACTCGCGGCGTGCCGAAGTCGTGACGCCGCCCGCTACAGCTTGTCGAGGTCGTCGAGCTCGCGCATGAGCGGGTCCTCACCGGGCGGGCGGCCGGCGCGTGCCTCGCCGCGGGCGACGGCGCGTTCCTTGATGGCCGCGAGATCGGCGTCGCGAGCGGCGGTCAGCGCGGGCTCGTCGATCTCGATCTTCGAGCGATCCGCCGGGTCGTACCGCATCGGCAGCACCGCCCCCGCGCGGTGCTCACCGCAAGACATGTGCAGCCGCCGCTCGATCTCGACCGTCGCACCGTCGTCGAAGCGCACCCGCACCGTGACCTTGTACCGCCCGCGCATGTCGGTGCTGCCGCGGAAGTACTCCGGCGCCTCGATGATCACGCCATCCACCTGGGCGCCGTCATCGAGCAGCTTGTCGCGAGCGAACATGCCGGGAACCCTACGCGACCGGTTCTACGGAGCGAACATCTCGGCGCCCAACCCGCGGGCGAGCAGGATCGGCAGAAGCACGAGCGCGACGACGAACTGCGGCAGGGCGGACGGTCCGTTGTGGACGACGACGGCGATCGGGACGGCGCCGGCGGCCGCGGCCACCAACGGCCAGAGCACGATCCAAGCGAAGATCAGACCGATGCTCAGGCCGCTCGTGTCGCCGTAGGTGACTGCGAGCACGCTCGGCGGGAGACGACCGCCGCGACGGCTCGAGAGTGCGGCGCAGAGCGTGATCGAGGGGGTGGCGAGCACGGCGAGGAGCACGGCGGCGTCACCGTGGTCGGGCAGCGCGCCTGCCGCGGCGCAACCGGCGATCGCCAGCAGCGCGCCGATCACGACGACCACCAGTGGGACGAGCGCGTGCTGGACCACCACCTTGCCGATCGGCGCGCGCAGGAGCACGCGGGCGCGCCCGGGCTGGTCGGTCTCCGCACGCAGCGGCTCGAGCAGCCGCGAGGCGCCGGCGTAGATCGTCAGCGCGCCGGCGCCGACGGCCACCGGATGGTCGCCGTTGACCAGGCAGACCACGGTCCCGCCTGCGGCCAGCACGAGCGCCTCGCCGAGCCGTTGCGGGACGGCCAGCCCGGCGACCGCGTCGCGCCAGGCGACGGCCAGGCGCGGTGAGCGCGGCGGCTTGAGGCGGGTGGCGGCGCGCGCGGCGACGGGCCCCGCGCTCACCGCCGTGAGGCTGCGCCGGACATAGCGGGCGTTCATGGAGTACATGGCCGCGACCGCGCCGCCGCGGGCCTCGGCGCGCAGGAGGTGGCGCTCGGTCGGCGTCGCGCCGCGGCGGCGGACGGCCAGCGCGGTGATCGCCGCGGTGAGCGCGGCCAGCAGCACGACGGCGACCGGCCACGCGGCGGCGGTCCCGGCGAGCGGCTGGACGGCCCACCCCCACGGGCCCGACCACAGCGCCACGTGACGGCCCGCCGTCGAGGAGTCCGCGAGCAGGACCAACCCGGCCGCGACCGCGACCGCGGGCCACGCGGCACGGCGGGTGGCGCGGTCGACGCGCTCGGAGCCCGCCACGAGCGCCGCGCCGACGACGCCGAGCAGGCCGAGGATCGCGATCGCGACCACGAAACCCCCCGCGCGCACCGCGTCGACCCCGCGATGGTGGCCGGCGACGCCGACCACGACGAGCCCGCCCACGACCGCAGCCGCGCCCGTCCACATCAGCAGCCCCCGGATCAGGCGTCCCAGGACCAGCTCCGCGCGGCGCAGCGGCGCGCCGAGCAACTGGGTGATATCGGCCACGCTGAAGACCACCGGGCCCTGGACCGCGCCCCAGCGCGTGACCGCCAGCAACGCGACGAGCGCGATCGACGGCCCCCAGATCCCGACCGCGCGCGGCGTCGCGACCTCGGACAGGGCCGCGCTCGCGGTCCCGTAGACGAACGGTCCGCCGATCGCCAGCGTGATGAACACGTAGTACGCGGGCTCCAGTCGCTTGAGCAGCGACGGCGGCGCCTGCACGACGTGCCAGAAGCGACGGATGTCCCGGACGCGCGTGCGGCCGCCGTCGCCGGCGGCGACGAGCTCAGGCACCAGCCGGCAGCCAACCGCGCTCGGCGGCGCGCTCGCGAACCGCGGCCCACGGGCCCTGGTCGAGCACCTCACCCTCGCTCAGGACGATCGCGCGATCGGCGACGCCGGCGGCGAACGCCATCTGGTGCGTCGTCAGCAGGACCGCGGTCCCGCTCGCCTTGGCGTCGAGCAGCAGCTCGAGCAGCAGCGCCTGCGACGGCGGATCGAGACCGACCACCGGCTCGTCGAGGACAAGCAGCTTCGCGGGCCGGATCAGCGCACACGCCAAGCCGGTCTTCTGCTTGAGGCCGCGCGACAGCTCGGCGGGCAGGAAGTCGGCGCGATGCGAGAGACCGAGACGGTCCAGAAGCGTGTCGATCCGTTCCTCGATCCCGGCGTCGGTCACGCCGTGCGCGAGCGCGACGAGCGACAGGTGCTGCCGGACCGTGAGGTCGTCGTAGAGCATCGGCGCGTCGGGAACGAGCGCCAGCGCGGCGCGAGCCGCTTCGGCGTCCGGCTCGCTATGCGGATCGTGGCCGCAGACCCGCACCGTGCCCTCGGTCGGCTCCAACAGACCCGAGATCGTCCGGACCGCTGTGGACTTCCCCGAGCCATTGGCGCCGATCAGCGCCGCGCACTGGCCAGGCCCGAGCTCGAGGTCGAAGTGGGCAAGGCCGACGAGGCGGCCATAGTGGCGGGCCAGCCCGGTGACCTGCAGTGGGATCGCGGCGGCGGGCACCCGCACCAGTCTGACGACTACCGTGCGTATGCTCGCGCGGTGACGAGACGCGGGGCGGCGGTCGGAAGCCTGATCTTCGTCGTCGTGCAGCCCGGCCTGATGGGCGGCCTCGTCCCCTACTGGCTGACCGGCGGGTGGGAGAGCGCCGGCTCCCCGCTCGCCCTGAACCTCGCCGGCGCGGCGCTGCTCGCCGCCGGGCTCGGCTTCCTCGCCCACACGGTGATCCGCTTCGCGGTCGAGGGCCTCGGCACGCCGTCGCCGGTCGCGCCGACCGAGACACTCGTGGTCGGCGGCCTCTACCGCTACCTGCGCAACCCGATGTACGTCGCCGTGATCGCGGTCATCCTCGGTCAGGCGGCGATCCTCGGCCGCCCGGTGCTGCTCGTCTACGCCGCGATCTTCTGGCTCGTGGTGGCGAGCTTCGTGCGCTTCTACGAGGAGCCGACGCTGAGCCGCCGCTACGGCGAGCAGTACGCCGCCTACCGGCGCGCGGTCCGCGGCTGGTGGCCGCGGCGGCGGCGAAGCTTCTAGTCAGCCCACCAGTCGCGCCGGCCTTCCACGTCCTCGCGCGGAGCGTCGCCGAGGTTGGGCGCGCCGATGACGAGGATCTCGAGGCCGTCGGGCCCGGCCTCGTAGCCTCGCCACGTGCCGGGCGGGATCCGCACCGCGTCCCATTCGTCGAGCTCGACGATCTCGTCGTCGAGCTTCATCCTCCCGCTCCCGCGCACGACCACGTACACCTCCTCCTGCGTCTTGTGCGTGTGGCCGTACGGAAAGCGATAGCCGGCTGGGACGCGCTGGAGGCTCAGGCCGGAGTGCTCGAGCTCGAGCGCCACGGTCGCCAAGCGGAACTCCAGGTCCGGCGCTCCGTCGAAGTTGGACCCGACATCCTCCAGGTCCCCTTTGAGATTCCTGAGCGTGAACGGCACGGCGGAATCCTACGCAGGAACAACGTGGCCGCCGCCACTTCGGCGGCGGCCACGCCGGTTCGACCTAGGGGTGAGTGGTGGACAGGGTGAACGTCAGCGTCTGGCTGTAACTGCCGGTCCGCAGCGCGTCGCTCGCACCGATCGGCTGCGCGAACGCCACCGTCACCGGGTCGTTCGAGACCGGAGCCGACCAGGTGCTCTTGGAGAGCGAGACCTGCAGCGGCTGCGGCAGGCTGAACTCGCCGTTGGTCAGATGGCCGGGGTCGGAGACGCTCAGCGTCGCGTCGCCCGCCGAGCTGACCACGTCGGCCGTGGTGGACGCCGTGTAGGTGTTCGCGACGCCAGGCGTGAACACGCCGAACGAGGCGGGCGCGCCGAGTGAGAGCGCCAGCGTCGCCGGCGTCGTCGCCGACACCGTGGTCGTGCTGCTCGTCGAGTTCAGCGGCACGGTGATCGCCACCGGCGCCGAGGCCGTCGACGGGTTGCCCGTCTGGTCGGCCTGGGTGGCGGTCAGGGTCGCCGGCCCGCCCGGGATGGCCAGCGACGGGGTGCACGACCAGGTGCCGTCCGTGGCGACGGTGGCGGTGCAGACCACCGTGGCGCCGTTCGAGACCGTCACCTTGTCACCCGGCGTGCCGGTGCCCGAGATGAGCGGCGTCGTGCTCGTGAGCGTCGTCCCGCCGGCCGGAGACGTGATCGCCGGCGCCTGCGGCAGCACGTCGCCCACCACCGTCTGGGTGAACTCCTTGCCGCTGCTGGTGAGGTTGAGCTCGACGTCGATCTCCCATGTCCCCGGGATCGGATTCGCGACGTGGAAGGTGGCCGCCAGCATCGGCGTGCCGTTGATCGTCTGCACGGTCAGGCTGGTCTGGGTCATGCGCGCGCCGAGCGGGTTGACCAGGAACAGCCGCATCGGGTTGTCCGTGCTCGTGTCCGGGGTCTTCACGGTGACGCCCAGGTCCGTCCGTCCGGCCGGCACGTTGATGTTGAACGTGCTGAGCTGGCCGGTCCCGCGCCCGACCGTGTTCGTGATCAGCGTGTCGAACTCGCCGCCGCCGCTCGGGATGAGCGTGCGCCGGGCGATACCGAGCTGGGTCTTCGCGCCGTTGGCGGCGACGAACTGCACCGACGCGGGGTGGTCGCCCGGAGCGGTGGGGAACGCGACCTGCAGTGGGAAGGTCGCGTAGTTGTGCGCCGCGATGGTGGTCGCGGCCGTGGCCGGCGAGGTGATCCAGTTCGCCCCGGAGACCTTGAAGCTCACCGGGCCGGTGTAGGTGCCCGGGACGTTGGGCAGCGACTGCAGATGCGCGCGGCCGTTGGCCCACTTGATCTGCACCTTCCAGGTGCCGGCCTCAGGGTTCGCCACCACCACGTGCCCGATGTTCGGCACGCTGCCGATCCCGCCCGCGCGTGCGGTGCCGTAGTCGTAGGAGATCTGCCGCAGCCGCCCGGTCGGGTCGGTGAGGATGAAGCTGAGGATCGTGCCGTTGGTCGGGTCCGGCCAGATCATGTCGGCCTGGAGCTTGTCGAGGCCGGCCGGCACGTCGAACGAGATGTCCGGGGCCGCCTGCGCGCCGTCGGCAGGGACCGGGAGCCCCGGATCGGGAGCGCTGACGTTCTCGGTGACCGTCGAGCCGATCTGGTGCAGCGGGCCCATCTCACGGAACGTGCCCGTGACGGTCGTGGAGGAGCGGCTGGTGTTGTACAGGCGCACCGACTGGAAGCTCGTCGAGCCGCCGTCGCCGCTCAGGTCCAGCTGCGTCTTGTCCAGAACCAGGCCGTTCGTCGCCGGGGCGGTGGTGATGGTGGTGTTCGCCGTCTGCTGCGCGGCCTGGACGGCGGCGGCGATGTTCACCTGGCCGGCGCCCTGCTGGTCGGACGGCGCGAAGACGTCGCGCGCCGTGCTGACGAGCAGCTGCTTGACCAGCGCCGGCGACGGGCTGTCGCCGTTGTGCGAGTCACGGTACGCCTGGATGACGTCCGCGGCCGCGCCCGCGATCAGCGGCGAGGACTGGCTGGTGCCGCCGAACGCCTCGGTCTGCGTGTTGGTCGGGCAGTCGCTGCCGTGCGGGTTGCAGGCGGCCTCGCCGCCGTAGCCCGGAGCTACGAGGTCGACCAGCTTGTTGTCGGGCGTCGTTCCACCCGACGAGAGCGGCGTGATGTCGTCGTTGACCCAGCCGGCGAAGCCGTAGGCCATCGCGTTGAGGCGGTGCGTGTTCGTCGCGCCGGCGGCGATGATCTTCGGGTCGCTGGCCGGAGCGGACACCGTGCCCTGGTCTCCCGAGTCGCCGGAGGAGGCCACGACGGTCACGCCGGCGTCGACGGCGGCGTCGTTCGCCGCGTAGCGGATGATGTAGCTGCCCGGGGAGAGCCCGTACCCGTAGGACTCGTTGATGACGTCGGCGTGGGCCTTGAGCACCGCGGCGTCGACGCCCTTCAGCGTCTGGGACAGGCTCACCGTCGCCGGGTCGTTGTCGATGCTCTCCGGGGTGTCGATGCCGCGCGTGTCGACCATCGAGGCGCCCGGCGCGTCGCCGACCAGCTTGAAGTAGCAGGTGTCCGGCATGCCGGAGTACGGCAGCTCCTTGGAGTACTGGTACTCGACCGTGCCCTGCGCGTCGATCGACGAGGCGTCGCCGTAGTACTCGCCGTCGGTGCTGTCGGTGGTGTCGCCCGGCGTCGCGCCGACGACGACGCTGCCGCCGCCGTCCGCCGCCGGACGGACGAAGTTCGGGTTGCCGACGAGATCGCCGTTCGGCGCGGTGCTGATCCCGTCGTTGGCGACGACCACGCCGTGGCCGGGCTCGGTGGCCAGCCCGGCGTTCGTCATCGCCGGCGCGTTGATCGTCTGCAGCGCCTCCGGCTCGATCAGCGGGTTGTCGATGGCGCCGCAGCTGGCCGTGGGGAAGGGATTGGTCTCGGCCGGCGCCACGCCCTTGGACCCCTTCTTGAGTGCCGTCGCGTCGGGCGTGATCTTGACGCCGGTGACCTTCGGCCCGGTGGGCGCGGGGTCGCCGACCTGCACGCTCTCGTCGGGAATGATCTCCTTGACCGCGGGCAGCTGGGCCAGCGCCGCCACACCGGCGGCCGAGACGTGCACGGCCACCGCGTTGACGCTGACCAGCTGGACGACGTCGGTGCCGCCGTTGGCACGGATGGCGGCGACGACGGGCTTCTGGTCGTTCTGCGCGGCCGCGACGCGGGCGCCGGCGGCGCTGCGCAGGTTGAGGTTGGCGTGATCGTTCTTGAGCCACACGATCACCGCGCCCCCCTGCCCGGCACTGCCGAGCACCGGCGCCAGGGTGGGATTCGGGCTCGCGGCCGTGACGGTGGCGAGCACGCCCGCCGAGGCCGCGGTCAGCGCGGCGGCAGAGAGCGCAGCAGTGGTCAGGCGACGGCGAGGCGGTCGCCCGGATACTCCGGGTTCGAACAAGGAGCCCCCTCCAAGGGATATGAGGATCAGCCGCAACCCCTCGCTGCGGCCGACGGATTAGACCCGAGGCATGTGAGGTCACCCTGAGGCCGCACCGGATTTCGTGATCACGCGCTGCGTGAGCCCCGCCGGGGCGGGGCTCACGCGCGTCATGTCACGGCCGGACGGTGACCGCGAGTCGCTGCGACGCCCGCATGACCGGGCGCGACGAGTCGGCGACGCGAACCGTGAAGCGGTACGTGCCGCGCCGCAGCGGGCGCCCGCTCAGGCGTCCGCGGCGGAGGTGGAGCCCCGGCGGGACGTGGCCGCGGATGACGGTCCAGCGGTACGGCGTCGTCCCGAGGCTCGCTCGCAGGCGAGCGTCGTAGCGGGCGCCCACGCGCGCGTGCGGGAGTGCGCGCGTCCGCACCGACAGCGGCGGGGCGACGGCGAGATGCCCCGGCGAGGAGAGGCCAGTCGCCGCGCCGGAGATGGTCGCGACCGGCGCCGCGTTGCCGCTCGCGGCCGCGCTGAACTCGCTGACGCCGGCGAACTGGTTGGCGACGTAGATCGCGCCGGCGGCGTCGACGTCGATGCCGATCGGGAACGACAGCCCGGTGGCCGCGCCCGCGATCGTCCGCAGCGGCGCGACGTTGCCGGCGGCCGTGGTCGCGAACTCGGCGATCGACTCGCCGTAGGTGTTGGCCACGAGCACGTTGCCGGCCGCGTCGAGCGCGAGGCCTTCCGGGCCGTTGAGCCCGGTCGCGGCGCCCTGCACCGTGGCGACGGGCGCGACGTCGCCGTCAGCTCCCGCGGGGTAGACCGTGAGGCTGTTGGTGGCGAGGTTCGCGACCCACAGCCGCCCGCGCCCGTCGATCGTCACCGCGGAGGGGTTGCCGAGCCCCGTATGGGCTCCGCTGAGCATGGCGACCGGCTTGGCGTCGCCCGTCACCTCCGGCGCATAGACCGTGATCGAGTTGCTCGCCGCGTTGGCGACGTAGAGGCGGCCCTGGTCGTCCAGCGCCAGCGCCTGCGGCGACGCGAGACCGGTCGTCGGGCCGGCGATCACCGCGTCGGGCGTGGCGTTGCCGGTCGCTCCGTAGGGGTACTCGCGGATCGACTGGTTGTTGGCGCTCGCCACGTAGACGCGGCCGTCGGTCCCGATCGCCACCGCGGTCGTCCCGTTGAGGCCGGTGGCGCCGCCGGTCAGCGACGTCAGCGGCGCGACGTTGCCCGAGGCGCCCAGCGCGAACGAGTGCACGGCGCTGTTGCCGCCGTTGACCACGTACACGGCGGACTGGACCGCCGGGTTGACGGTGAGGCTGAGCTGCGCGGTCGCCTTCATCGACGAGTCGGTGACCTGGACCTTGAACGCGCTGGTGCCGGCGGTCGTCGGCGTACCCGCGATGGTCCCGCCCTTCGTCAACGAGAGGCCCTTCGGCAGCGTGCCGCCGGCGATGCTCCACTTCAGCGTGCCCACGCCCGCGACGGCGGTGAGCGGCTGCGTGTACGGCTTGCCGATCGCCCCCTCGGGCAGCGGGTCGGCGAGGACCGCCAGCTTCGTCGGCCGGATCACGTTGTCGTTCACGTTCGGGGTCTGGTCGCTCGGATACACGGCGTCGCCGGAGTAGACCGCCCACAGCGAGGCGCCGCCGGCCCGGTTCGCGGAGATCGGCACCGAGACCACCGCCCGAGCGGTGTTCGCGCTGGTCGCGGCGAGCGCGGCCGTGCCGACCGTGAGACCCTGGAGCTTGATCGTGACCGTGCCGGTCGGGGCCGGGCCGTTCGGCTCGCTCGAGGTCACGACGTCCGTCACCGTCTGCGTCGTGCCGGCCACCACCGGGTTGGGCGTCAGCGTGAGCATCTGACCTACGCCGGGCGTCGCCCACCCGACCGTCACCGAGCCGTTGCCGGCGGACGGCGCGGTGCTGTACACGGCGTTGACGGTGTTCGCGAAGGAGCGTCCGCCTCCCCCGCCTCCGCCCGCGCCGGCACCGAAGCCGCCGGCCGCGCCGCCGGAGCCGGCGCCGGCGCCGGTCGCCTGGTCGTAGCCGCCTCCGCCTCCGCCTCCGCCGCCGCCCTGGCTGAACGTCGGCGAATTGCCGCCGGCGTCTCCGTACGGGTGGGCGCCCGTGCCGCCGGTTCCGCCGCCGCCGGCGCCGGGCCCGGTCCCGCCGACGCCTCCGCCGGCCGGTCGCCCGCCGCTTCCGGCGGGGCCGCCGTAGTACAGGACGATCGCGCCCGTGCCGCCGCCGCCCCCGCCGCCGGCCGCGACGGCCAGGACCTGGTCGTCGACACCGGCCGCCGGGTTGCCGAGCAGGTCGACCTCGGTCGCCGCTCCGCCGCCGCCGCCGCTGCCGCCCGTCGTCGTGTCATTGCCGTCGCCGAAGCCGCCGCTGCCGCCGTTGGAGGCGCCGCCGGACGCGCTGCCGCCGGCGCCGGCGCCCTGCGGCGCCGCGGCGGCCTGGCCGGCCCCGCCCGGGGAGATCCTGAGGTGCTGGCCGCCGTGGACGACGACCGTCTCGACGATCCGGCCGCCATGCCCGCCGGCCCCGCCGGGCGTATTGACCGACGTGCTCTCGCCGTCGCCGCCTGACGCGCCGTCGACGGTCAACGTCAATGACGTCACGCCCTGGGGCACGACGAAGTCCTGCGCGGAGCCGGTGTAGGCGAACGTCTGCGAGTGCGGGACGCGACCGGGCAGCGCGGCTGAGGCCGTGCCCGTCTGTGCGAGCAACGCGGCGGAGGCGAGCAGCGGCACGGCGAGCGCGGCCGCCCTGCGACGGCGTGGGTGGGAGCTTGTCATGTGAATGGACCTCGTGTCCGATTTGGGATGGGGAGTGAGTCACCCCGTCCGATCGTGCGTTACGCCGCCGCGACGACTTCAGTGGTGGCACTGAAGGCAGGCTCCGTGCACGCCTCGATGTGCGGCCGCCCGACGCCGCGGATGCTGGTGACATGCACACCGCCGGCAAATCCAACACACGCACGACTGGCCCGATCATGGCCTTCCTCGCCCTCGCGTCGTGCGTCGCCGCGTTCAGCGGCGCAGGCGTCGCGACCGCCGCGGTCCGGCCGGACTCGTGGCAGCCGGCGGGCACCCTGGGCACCGGCCGGATCCTCCCGAGCGCGACGACGCTGCCCGACGGCCGCGTGCTCGTCGCCGGCGGGCAGACCGGCTTCCCGCTCACGGCCACCAGCAGCGCAGAGCTCTTCGACCCGTCGACCGCGAGCTGGACGGCGACGGGCGCGCTCACCGTGGCGCGCGCCGGACAGACGGCATCGCCGCTGCGCAGCGGCAAGGTGCTGATCGTGGGCGGCGCAGCGGGGACCGACATCGGCGCCGGCCTGCGCAGCGCCGAGCTCTACGACCCCGCGAGCGGGACGTTCGCTCCTACCCGGGGCGCGCCGACCGCCGCCCATGGCTGGGGCGTCGCCGAGCCGCTGCCCGACGGCCGCGTGCTGATCGCGGGCGGCTTCGACGCGGCCGACGAGGCGACGGCCGCGACCGACATCTACGACCCCGCGACGGACACGTTCACGGCTGGTCCGCCGCTCACGACCCCGCGCGCCGAGGCCGTCGGCGTCGTCGTGGGCGATGGTCGCGTGCTGGTCGCCTCCGGGCTCGACCGCGGTGCGGCGCTCGCCGGCGGCGAGGTCTACGACCCCGCCGCGGGCGCGTGGACGCCGGTCGCCAACGCGCTCTCCGACGCTCGCGTCGCCGCGCAGGCGGCGCCGCTGCCCGGCGGGCGCGCGCTGATCGCCGGCGGAGCCTCCGGCAAGCTCACCCCGCTCGAGTCCGCCGCCGTGTACGACCCGGCGGCGAACCGCTTCACGGCGGCGGCTCCGCTGCGGGTCGCGCACGACCTCGCCGTCGCCGCGCCGCTGCCGGGCGGCCGCGTGCTGGTGGCAGGCGGCGGCTCGGGCTCGGACGGCGGCAACGGCGTCCCGGTCATCTCGGGGGCAGAGATCTACGACCCGGCAGCCGACGCATGGTCGGCGGCGAAGGAGCTCTCGACCCCGCGCGTGGGCGCCGGCGCGGCGGTGCTCCGGGACGGATCGGTGCTCGTGGCCGGCGGCGCGACCGACGCGGGCGGCGGCATCACGCGATCCGCCGAGACCTACGTGCCGGTGAACCTGCCGGCGGCCCCGGTGGACGTCACCGCGACGGCCGGCGACGGCACGGCGGCCGTCACCTGGGCTCCGCCCGCCTCCGACGGCGGCGCGCCGGTCCAGCGCTACGTCGTCGTGGCCAGCCCGGGCGGCGCGCGCGTCACGACCGCCGACGCGCGCACGTTCGCGACCGTCGGCGGCCTCCAGGATGGCCGCGCCTACACGTTCGCCGTGCACGCCGTGAACCCGATCGGCGACGGTCCGGACTCGGCCGCGGCGGGCCCGGTCACGCCCACCGCGCCGATCACGGTCACGCCCACTCCCCCGGCGACGACCCCTGCCCTACGACCGGCCCCGCGCGTGAGCCTTCGCGGCGTCCCGCGACGCATCACGCGCACCGCGCTCCTGCGCGGCCTTCGCTTCGAGATCGTCGCCGGCGCGCCCTTGCGCACGACGGCGAAGCTGACCGCGGGCCACCGCGTCCTGGCGCGACGCGTGCTCGCGCTGCGCGCGGGGACGCAGCGCGTGCGGCTCATCGCCGCGCGGCCTCCACACGCGCGGCGCTTCATCGTCACGCTGTCGGTCGGCGGCGTGACGCGCCGGCTCGTCGTCACGCCAGCGGTTCAGCGGTGAGCACACCGCCGTAGTCTCCACTGACCGCTCAACGGGCCGGATACGGATGCAATCGCTGCGTTCGCGCATCACATTGCGGGCATCCCTCGACTTCTTCGCATCCTCTGCTTGACGGCAGCGCTTGCACTGCCCGCCACCGCGAACGCCGCTCAGCCGCTCGCCCCCACGGCCGCGCCGTTCGACACGCAGCGCGTGTCGATCGACTCCTGGGGCGGCGTGATCGCGTACAGCCAGTTCGACGCTGTCACCTACCAATACCGGCTGGCGGTGATCCGCGGCGGCGCCCCCGAGCTGCTGCCGCTCGCGCCCCAGCCGGTCCCGTTCGACCTCGACGTCGGACCCGGCCCGGACGGCAAGCCGACGCTCGTCTACTCGCGCTGCCCGATCGCCACTGAGGTTGTCTATGCGACCGGCTGCGATCTCTACCGCTACTCGTTCGCGACCGGGACGGAGGCGCCGATCGCAGGCGCCAACACGAGTTCGGAGGAGGTCGCGCCGTCGATCTGGAAGGACGAGATCGCGTTCGCGCGCACGCAGTCGCCGTTCACCAGTGCCCGCGTGATGCCGCATGTCTACACGCGTCCGCTCGACAAGCCTGACATCCGCTCCACCCGCATCGATGTGATGCCGGCGAAGGAATGCCGCGCCGGCGCCTGCCGCAAGACGACCTACGGCAAGGTCGATGAGGTCGAGTTGCACGGCAGCCGGCTCGCCGCCGTCGTGCACGCCGGGCCGGGCACGATCGACGCGCCCAATGTCGAGGTGCGGCTGGTCGACCACGGCACGGCGACGCGCGTGGCGGAAACCGCCGTCGGCGCGATCAGCGTGCGCAAGGAGTTCATCGGGCTGTCGTTCGAGGACGGGAGCCTGTCATTCGCGCGCTCGTTCTTCTACGCGTCGCCGGACGCGATCTACCGCTACGACATCGCCAAGCATCGCTACACGTCGACCACGCTCCCGCGCACAACCTACGGCCTCGCCGCCGATGGCGGGGGCCGCTACCTGCGGCTCGGCACCTGCACTCCGGGCTGCCCGGCAATCCCGCCGCAGCCCGGATCGACCTCGTATCCGTATGGCCCGGGGCCGTTCCCGCTCGACCTCGTGCGCACCGATCCGCTGAAGTTCGTCTCCACGCGGCCGCTCTAGCGCTTGCGGCAACATCACGGAACGCGCCGTTGCCGCGTTGACGGACAACCATGGCCCACACCGAGATCCTTGCCGCCTTCGGCGCGTTCTTCGACCGCTTGACGGTCGATCGCGACGCCGCCGCCGCGACCGCGCTGTTCGCGGACGACGCCGACATCTGGATGTCCGGCTCCGACCTGGGAGAGCTCGCGATCGGCACCGAAGCCATCGCCGCGCTCCACCGCGACGTCGTCGCGCGACCGTTCACGCTCACGTTCGACTGGGACACGCGCGTGGTCCACGACGAGGGCGACGTGGCCTGGGTCAATGCCGGCGGCACCCTGCTGGTCGACTACGAAGACCGCGAGCCGCTGACCATGCACTACCGCATCAGCGTCGTGCTGGTCCGGCGCGAGGGAGCCTGGCGCTGGCACACGATGAACGGGTCCGAGCCACAAGATTGAGAACCCTCGGGTCGCTCGATCGTTTAAGTGGGTGGATGCGGCTGCGTTCCGATGAGCAACTGGTGGCGCGGTTCCGGGCCGGCAGCGATGACGCGTTCCGCGCGGTCCACGATCGCTACCACGCGCACCTGTACGCGTACGCGCTGCAGATGCTCGGGGGTGCCCGGCAGGATGCCGAGGACGTCGTGCAGGACGTGTTCGTGCGCGCGTACCGGACGTTGCGGACGAGCGAGCGGACGGTCGCGTTGCGTCCATGGCTGTACTTCGTCGCGCACAATCGCTGCGTCGATCTGCTGCGCAAGCTCACGCCCGAGCCGCGCGACGTGTTGGCCGCCGGGCCGGCGCCGGAGGACGATCCGACGCAGCTGACCGAGCGGCGGGAGGAGCTGCGCTCGCTGATCGGCGACCTCCAGCGGCTGCCCGCGCAGCAGCGGTCCGCGTTGCTGATGCGCGAGCTGCAGGGGATGAGCTACTCGGAGCTCGCGGTGGCGCTGGACCTGTCGGTGCCGGCGGTCAAGTCGGCGCTCGTGCGGGCGCGCAAGGGCCTCGTGGATGCGGCGACGGCGCGCAACGCCGCCTGCGAGTCGGTGCGGGCGGATCTCGCGCTCGCGTGTGACCGCGGGGTGCGGGCGAGCGGCCTCGCGTGGCGGCATCTGCACGAGTGTGCCCCGTGCCGGCAGTACCGGGACGGCCTGCGCGGCGTGCGCCGCGGCCTGGCCTCGCTGGCGCCGACCGGGCCGCTCGCCGCGGCGAGCCACCTGGTGCTCGGGATGGGCGGGACCGCGGCGGGCGCGACGGCCGCGAAGGTGGCGATCGTCGTCGCCGGCGCCGCGATCACGACCGGCGGGGTGATCGCCGCCGAGGGTGCGCCCCCGCCGCGCGGGGCGCCCGTGGCGGCCGCCGCGACCGCTCCGCCGCATGAGCTCGCGCGTGCGACCGTCTCGCCGGCCGCGACCACGCGCGCGCGATCGAGTCCGCGGTCGGCCGTGCGCACGCCGCCGCGCCGGATCACGCGCGTGACCGCGGAGCGACCGGCGATCGGCGAGCGGCGCCGCGGCTCGACGGTCGCCGCCTCCCCCACGCCCACCGTGACGGCGACCGCCACGGCCACGCCGGTCGTGACGCCGACCGCCACCGCGACGCCGGGTCAGCCCTCCGCGGCAGCGGTCGACGCGCCCCCGCCGACCCCGACGCCGACGCCGGCGAAGAAGCCATCGGTCTCGGCCACGATCCCGACCCCCACGCCGACCGCCGTCGTCACCCCCACTCCCACCGCCACCGCGACGCCGAGACCGAGCACCGCAGTCATCCGCGCTCCCACGCCGACGCCGACCCCATAGCCCACCCGCGTCGCAAGACGCCCGTTCTCAACCATCGGCGCCCAGAGCGCCAGGAGGTCCCACATGCGCAAGTCCGCGATTGCCGCCGCGATCGTCGCCGCCTCGCTGCTGCCGGCCGGCGCCGCCCGCGCGCAGAGCCCGACGCCTTCTCCGGCCATCCACCCGATCCGCCCGGCCCAGTTCTTCGACGGCCTCGTCAACGACGCGGCGCGCGAGAGCACCATCCGCATGGCCTGCCCGTCCGTCATCCGGCCCGGCCAGACCGGCCATCCCGCCCCGGGGCAGTCGGTCAGCGTCCACCAGCTGTACCCGCCGTCCGCCGCGACGGGGCTCGGGTTCACCGGCGCCGCGAGCACGATCGCGGCCGTGCTGCGCGTCGTGTCCCCCACGGCGACGACCGCCGCCGCGTCGATCCCGCTCGCGGTCTTCTCCCTCTACGACCGGCCGGTGGCGATCCCGACCACGCTCACCCTCCCCTGCGGCGGTGCGGGCGCGGTCGTGTTCGAGCCCGTCCAGGGCGGCAGCGCCTCGCAGTCGTTCACGACGAAGGTGAAGTTCGTCTCGATCACGCCCGTCAGCGGCTGAGGCGCCGCAGCTTCTCCGGGTTGCGGACGGCGTCGATGCGCGTGATGCGTCCGTCGCTGACGACGAACGAGAGCGCCGCGCGATGGCCGTCCGCGCTCGGGAGCACAAGCCCGAGCCGCCCGTTGAGCTCGACCTCGATCGGCGCGCGCACGAACTTGGGCATCAGCGCCGCCCAGGCGCGCGCGATACGCGCACCGCCGCGCAACGGCTTGCGCGCGGCGGTGGCACGCCCGCCGCCGTCGGACGTCCAGACCACATCCGGGTCGAGCACCGCGACGAGACCCTCGATGTCGCCCTCGGCGACCGCCTGCGCGAACGCTCGCACGGCCCGATCGTGCTCGGCGGGCGAGGCCGCGAAGCGCGGGCGCTCGCGCGTGACGTGGCGGCGGGCGCGCGAGGCGAGCTGCCGCACCGCCTCGGGCGTCCGGCCGACCACCTCGGCGACGTCGCCGAACGGCACGTCGAACACGTCGTGCAGCACGAACGCCGTGCGCTCCGCGGGCGAGAGCTGCTCGAGCACGGTCAGCAGCGCGTAGCTGACCGACTCGTCGAGCGTGACGCGGTCCGCCGGGTCGTCCGACACGAACGGCTCCGGGAGCCACGGACCGACATATGTCTCGCGGCGCGCGCGAGCGGACCGCAGGCGATCGAGCGCGAGCCGGGCGACGACGGTGGTCAGCCAGCCGTCGAGGTTCTCGATCGTCTCCGGGTCCGCTCGCTCCAGGCGCAGCCACGCCTCCTGCACGACGTCCTCGGCCTCGCCGACGTCGCCGAGCTCGCTGTACGCGAGCCGCAGCAGCCGCGGGCGTGCCTGCGCGAAGCGTTCGGCGGCGGCGCTCATGCGGCGATCCGGTCCCAGCTCTCCGTGCCCGCGCGCATGCGCGGCGCCCAGCCGCTCGCCTCGCGCAGCCGGCGGGTCGACACGCGCTGCGAGCGCGCCAGCGGCCCGTCCTGCGGCGCCCGCGGGCGGAGCGCCTCCACCCCGACGGCGGCGGCGAGCGCGGCATCGATCTCGGCGTTCGTCGGCGGGTCGGCGTCGGCCACGTTGTACGTCCCGGTCGGGATGCGCAGCGCCGCGGCGATGGCCGCCGCCGCGTCATCGAGCCAGAGCGTGGGCCGGTACGCGCCGGGCGCCCCGATCGCGTTCGAGGCACCGCCGCGCGCGGCCTCCAGCGTGGCCAGCGCGGACCCGCTGTCGGGTCCGATGAACAGCCCGAAGCGCAGCACGACGGTGTCGCCGTCGAACAGCTCGCGCGCGTTGCGCTCGGCCGTCAGCGCCGTCGTCGTCACGCCGCCTCCGGCGACGGGCGCGTCCTCGTCGAGCCAGGCGTCGCCGCCGTCGGCGTACACGAACGCGATCGACTCCTGCACGAGCCGCGGCACGCGTGCGGCCCGCGCGGCGCGAGCGATCGCCGCCGATGCCTCGGTGCGGAGGCGGTCGTTCTCCTCCCAGGCGGATGGATCTCCCATGCGATCGGCGCTCGGGATGTGCGTCAGCAGGTTGACGACGGCGTCCGCCCCGTCGAACGCGCGGCGCAGCGACGCCCAGTCGAACACGTCGGCCTCGACGGCGCGCGCCCCCAGGCTCGCGAGCCGCTCGCGGGCGCGCGCGGAGCGCGTCACGCCCGTGACGCGGTGGCCGGCGGCGAGCAGCTCACGGACGGCGCGCCGCCCGATGGCGCCGGTGGATCCGGTGATCACGATCTCGGTCATGCCGAACTGACGACGTACCCCGCCGGAGCGTGACATCGAGCGCCAACGCGCCAGCTTCGCAGACGACGCTCAAGTCCGGGCGCCGCGCTGCCGATGACACGAATACGAGCCGCCGCAAGGCGGCTGTTGTCGTTCCACACTTACGCGTTTCGGTGCGACACCGGTGATACACTCGGCCGGATGCCGACCCAGCACCGCCGCCACGCGATCACCGAGACGCCGCCGGTCAAGGCGGCGCTGGACGAGCTCCGTGGCGAGCTCGGCGACGCGCGGGTCGAGTTCGGCGAGCTGGTGATCCTGGGCGCGCAGCAGAAGGTCGCGCAGCTCCGCGCCGACCGTGACGACACGGCGTCCAAGCGACACCGGCTGGCGACGCGCATCCGCCGTCGCGAGCTGCCGGTCGACCGCGAGGCCGCCGACGAGGTCCGGCGCGCCGGCTGGGCGCGCCCGTGATCGAGACGCTGCTGCTCGACAACTCCGCGTGGGCGCGGCTCGCCGACCCCGCGCTCAGCGACGCGCGCGTGACCGAGATCGCCGACGCGTTCGAGGCCGGACGGATCGCGACGTGCCTGCCGTTTCTCCTGGAGGCCGGCTACTCCGCCAGGACCGCTCGAGACCACGACGAGCTGCTCGCCGAGCTCCTTGCCCTCCCCCGGTTCCAGATCGACGAGGGCGTCGAGCGGCGCGCAGTCGATGCGCAGCGCCAGCTCGCTCGCATCGGTCACCACCGGCTTCCGCCCGTAGACCTCCTCGTCGCCGCGATCGCCGATCGCCACGGCGTCGGCATCCTGCACTACGACCGCGACTACGACCTGCTCGCGGAGAAGACGGACCTGGACATCACGAGCGTGTGGCTGGCTCCCGCCGGCAGTCTTTGAGGCGACGGCGACATGCGACTCGGTATCGCGGATCACTTCGGCTGGGCCGTCGCGGTGACGGCGTCGGAGGACCACGCGGTGGTGGACCGGCGGCGGATCGAGCTCGTGGAGCCCGGCGTGTCGGAAGCGCCGATCCACTACGAGAGCGCGCGGTTGGATGTCGCCGCCACGGCTGCGCTGGTCGCGCAGGTGCGGGCGTCGGTCGCCCGGGCGGCGGCGGCGGCGCTCGACGAGCTCGCGGCCGGGCTGCCCGCGCCGATCGTCTCGATCTCGCTGCGGGCGTGGCCGCTCGACTTCCCCGAGGACATCGCCGTCCAGCGTCGCGTGCCGTATGAGGCTCGGGCCGACGCGATCATGTACCGGCAGGAGCTCGCCGAGCTCGCGCACGCTCGTGGCTGGCACGTCCACGTCTACGACGCGAAGGCGGTGATCGGGCAGGCGGCAAGCAGGCTGGCCACGCGGGCCGACGCGGTCTTCAACGGCCCTCGGGAAACGCTCGGGCCGCCGTGGACGAAGGACCATCGCGTCGCGCTCGCCGCGACGATCGTGGCCGCGTGACCTCAGCGCGCCCGCGTGGCGCGCTCGAGCACCCGGGCCGCGAACGGCATCGTCGGAGTCCGCCACACGTGCCGCTGCTCGAACGGCCACACGTAGATCGGGTTGCCCTCGCGCACCAGCCCGAGCAGGCGCGGTTCGCCGAGCTGCTCGGCCGACCACTCGTACAGGCGCTGCAGCCGCGGCGCGATCACCGCGTAGTCGAGCATCCGCCCGAGCCGCTGCTCGGCGGCGATGTAGCCCTCCACGTCGAGCGCGAGCGGATAGCGGTCAGGGAGCACGCGGCGCAGTGAGAGGAAGACACCCGCCATCCCCAGCCGCGGGTCGCCGAGCACGCGGCCGAGCGGAGCGAACCGCCCGAGCGCCAGGCGCGGCGCCGCGGCGAGCGCGTGCGCGTACAGCACGCGCAGCAGCGCGACGTTCATGAAGAAGCGCTCCGGCGCGCTCTCCGCCTCGCGAGGTCGCGGTGCACCAGGTACCCGTCCACGATGCTCGCGTTGTGCGCCCGGTACCAGTTGCGCCCCGTCGGGCGCGCGCCGAACTCCAGCCACAGCCGCACGGCCTGCGACGACGGCGCGCCCGCCGACCCGCCGAGGAGCGCGACCGTCTCGCAACCGTCGCGCAGCAGACGCTCGTTGACCGCCCGCCACCACACGCTGCCGGGCGGCGACGCGTCGAGCGGAGCGAGCACGCCGCGGCGCGCCTGCCAGCGCATGAACGACAGCGCCGCCCGCCGGAACGGCAGGTGCCGCGGTGCGCTGCCGGTCGGCCCGTGGAACACCTGCGCCATCAACGCCAGACGCGCCGCCGGATCGTCGCGCACGGCCGCGACCTGCTCCTCAGCCACGACAAGCGCGCTCATCGCGACACAGATTCTCAGGGTGGGATCCTGATTGACGGCGCCGTCGCACCGGCGAAGTATCTCGTCGTGCCTGTGCCGCGCCTGCTCCTCGCCGTTCTCGTCCTGCTGTGCGCCTTTCCCGCGGCGGCGGCCGCGGACAGCGACGCCCTGACGCTCGGCATCACCGGGCACGGGACCCTGAGCACGGACGGGCCGCATACGTGCACCTCGCCCGCCTCGACGCCGGAGGGCACCGAGTCCGACTGCACCGCGTTCAACGCCAACCCGCCCGCGACCTGCACGTCGAACCAGGCCCGCACGCTTGTCACGTGCAAGCTCGGGATCCTGCCGGTGGCGCCCGCCGGCTGGCGCTTCGACCACCTCTCGGGCGCCTGCACCACAACGCTGCCGGGCTGCCAGATCATCACGTCGTTCAAGCAGTGCACCACCGGCGAGACCGGCGAGTGCGGCGCCCCCCAGCTCCAGGGCCCGTGGACGGTCGTCGCGCATTTCGTCGACACGCGCGCGCCGACGATCACCGCGATCGACGGGCCGGCGGACAACGCGGTCGTGGTGAGCGACACGCGCCAGCAGAGCTTCACGTTCACCACCAACGAGGACGACGAGGCGCCGGCCTTCCAGTGCCAGCGCGACGGCGGCGCGTTCGGGGCGTGCGCGAACCCGCACGTCTGGGCCGCGCTGCCCGACGGCATCCACACGCTGTGCGTGAAGGCCACCGACCCGTCCGGGCTGGCGAGCACGAACACGCCGTGCCGAAGCTGGGAGCAGGAGACGACGCCCACCGCCGCGCTCCTGTCCGCGCCGCCGGCCGCCACCACGGCGACGAGCGCGACCTTCACCTACACCTCCAACAAGGCCGCGCATCCGGCCGACGGCTCGACGCTGAGCTACGAGTGCCGGCTCGACGCGGGCGCCTTCGCGCCGTGCGCGGCGGGCGGGAAGACGGTCGCGCAGCTCAACGACGGCGCGCACCAGTTCTCCGTCCGCGCCGTCTTCCACGGCGCGCTGCAGGCGGCGGGCGCCAAGATCGTCAGCCAGCCCGCGACCTCCGCCTGGACGGTCGACACGACCCCGCCCGAGACGGCGATCGCGTCAGGACCCGCGGACGGCTCGACGACCGTCGACGTCGCCCCCACGTTCGCCTTCGGCGCGAACGAGCCGGCCTCCGGCTTCAGGTGCCGGATCGACGGCGCCGACGCCGTGCCGTGCGCGTCGCCGTTCACGCTCCCCACGCTGGCCTCCGGCCCGCATACGTTCGCGGTCGCCGCGGTCGACGCCGTCGGCAACGTCGACCCCACGCCGGCCGCCCACGCCTTCACGCTCATCACCGGGCTCGCGACGATCGCCGACGCCGACCACGACGGCTTCCCGGAGGGCCTGGACTGCAACGACCACGACGCGGCCGTCTTCCCCGGCGCCCCGGACGTCCTGCACGACGGGATCGACCAGAACTGCGACGGCCGCGACGCCCCGTACCCGGTCCTGTCGGTCACCGTGTCGATCTCGGTCGGCTACCACCACAAGTACACCGCGGTGACGCTGCTGCCGGTGACGGGCGCTCCCGCCGGCGCGACGGTCACGCTCAACTGCGCGTCGCGGCGGCTGGGCTGCCCGTTCGCGCGCAAGACGGTCGCCGTGAAGTCCGCCGCGCGGCTGAGCCTCGGGAAGTACTTCAAGGGCGCGAAGCTGCGCAAGGGCGCCCGCATCGACGTGCTCGTCAGCCGGCCCGGCTTCGTCGGCACCGTCTACCGCTACACGGTGCGGCTCGGCACGCTCCCGTCGAAGAAGGTCCTCTGCACGCGGCCCGGGGAGACGACTCCCCGCGCCTCCTGTTAGAGGTCGAGCGTGAGCTCGGAGGTCGGGCGCGTGCAGCAGGGAAGGATCCGGCCGTCGGCCGGCGGCTCGAGCGGCTCGATGTCGTAGGTCACGTCGCCCGCGAGCACGCCGCTCTCGCAGTTGTGGCAGACGCCGTGGCGGCAGCCGAAGCCGACCGGCACGTCGCAGGCTTCGGCGAAGTCGAGCAGGTTCGGGTACTCGTCGTCCCACGGCACGGCGAGGTTGCTGCGCGAGAAGGTGACGGTCGGGCCGGTGCCGGCCGCGCCGTCGGGGGCGTGCGGCGGCCGGTCGCCGGCCTTGACGATCCCGGAGGCGTGGACGGCGACGGCGCCGAACGCCTCGGTGGCCACGCGCTCGGGCGCGACGCCGCGCGCGGTCAGGGCGGCGGCGATCGCGCGCATGAAGCCGTCGGGTCCGCACAGGTAGTAGTCGGCGTCCTTCGGGACGCCGGCCCGCTCGAGCAGCGCGAGGTCGAGCCGGCCCGTCACGTCGTGCTCGGAGTCCTCGCCGGCCGGGCGGCTGTAGGCGACGAGCCGGTGCGCGTTCGGCAGGGCGGCGAGCAGCGCGTCGGCCTCGGGGCCGAAGGCGTGCTCGTCGCGGTTGCGCGCGCCGTGCAGCCACCACACCGGCCGCGTGCCGTGCTCGCCGGCCAGCGCGTGCAGCATCGCGAGGACGGGCGTGGCGCCGACGCCGGCGCTGATCAGCACGACCGGCCGGGTGCCGGCGTGCAGGATGAAGCTGCCGCGCGGGGCCGCGACGTCGATCATGTCGCCGACCGCGACCCGGTCGTGCAGGTAGCGGCTGGCGGCGCCCTCGCGCTTGACGCTGATCCGGTAGCCGCGCTCGCCGGGCACGTCGGAGAGCGAGTAGCTGCGGACGAGCGGAGGCGCGCCGGGCGCGGGTCGCAGGCGCACGGTGAGGTACTGGCCGGGGCCTGCCGCCGGGAGCGTGTCGTCGGTGGGCACGAGCCGGAACGAGCTGATGGTCGCGCTCTCGCGCCGGACCTCCGCGACGCGCAGCGGCCGGAAGCCCGCCCACACGGGAGCGGCCGGCTCGTCCTTGGCGAGCAGCTCGCGGAAGCTCCCCTTCCAGCCCTCGCTCAGCGCGGGGATGCGCAGCGCGCGCTGCAGCAGCGTGCGTGACTTGTTCGGGAGGTAGAGCAGCCCGTCGACCTGTGCGACCGACAGCCGCTCCGGGCCGTCGGCGTGCTTGACGATCGCGTCGCCGGCCTGCACCTGCCCCTCCTCGAGCACGCGCAGGTAGAACCCCGGGCGGTGGTGGGCGACGAGCAGCGACGGCATCGCCGCCTCGTCCATGCGGATCGCGACGCGATAGCACGTCACTCGCGGCTGGGTGACCTCGAACAGCGCCGCGCCGATGCGGTAGCGGTCGCCGATGCAGACGTCCTCGTCGGCGAGGCCCTCGACGGTGAAGTTCTCGCCGAACTGCCCGTACGTGAAGTCGTCGCGCCCGAGCTCGCGCTCCCAGTAGCGGTAGGACTCGATCTGGTAGACGAAGACCGCGCGGTGCTCGCCCCCGTGCGCGAGCCGGTCGGCCTGGTCGTCGCCGTCGATGTTGATCCGCCGCACCATCCGCGGCCCGTCGACGGCCTCCTTCCAGATGGCGGTGCGGACGGTCTTGCCTTCCCACTCGACCTCCCGCGGACCGCCCACGTTGACCGACAGCAGGCGCGCGCTCATCGTCTTACCGGTCCGGGTCGAGCTCGCCGAAACGACGGGCGGCCTCGAGCACGCCGTCGTGGTCGGCGCGGCAGCCTGGGCACACGCGCAGATGGATCGCGGTGCCGGGAAAGCGCTCGCTCGGATCGCCGCCGCGCAGTTCGATCTCCACGTACTGGTCCATGATCGGGACCCCGGCGTCGCAGCCGGCGTCCCCGTCCTGGGCGCGAAGGAGATTCTCGAAGTCGGTCATATGGCGTCGCTGAGCGGGTGGCCGGCGGCGGCGAGCGCAGCCCGCAGCCTGCGCCTGGCGTCGAAGAGGTTCTTGTATATCGCGCCGCGGTTGGAGTCCAGCTTCAGCGCCAGCACGTCGATCGGCACGTCGTTGAGCGCGATCGCCGCGAACACCTCGCGCTGGCGCGGCGTCAGGTCCTGCTCGATCGCCGTGCTGAGCACGCTCAGCTGCTCGCGCCGCTCGGCCTGCTCGCCGGGTCTGGCCGCCCCGGTGTCGGGCAGCTGGTCGAACGTCAGGTCGTCGCCGGTGGGCGGATGGTGGCGCCACGCGTGCCGCGCGAGCTTGCCGGAGACCTCGAAGATCACGAACTTGTACGCCCAGGTCGTGAAGCGGCTGAGCCCCTGGAAATCGTCGATCCTCGCGAGGATGCTCATCATCGCGTCGTCGGCGCACTGCTGCGCGACGTCGTCGAGCTCGGCGCCGGTGAGCGCCCCGCGGCGGCGGCGGGACTCGTGGATCGCGGCGCGCCGGAGGATGTCATGGAGCTTGGCGACCGCCTGCTCGTAGCGCGGGTGATCGGCGTGCAGCTGCTCGACCCAGCGCCGCGAGACCGGGTCGGCCAGGTCGCTCACGGGGTGGATCGTAGTCGCGGTAAGACGTCCCCGCGCGCCGCCACCAACGCTCGTGACGGTTCCTTCCGACGATTGGAGCGCACGATGGGTCTCTCATGGCAGCAAGGGCCGCTCGGCCGCACCCCCAACGGGCGCTTCCTCGTGCCCGGGATGCCGGAGCGGGTCCTGTACGCCGAGCCGCTGCGGCGCCGGATGCGCGCCGAGCTCGGCGGGCGGACCGTGGCGCAGAGCGACGACGCGGTGCTGCTCTTCGAGCCGGGGCGCTACCCGGTCGCGTACTTCCCGATCGGCGACTTCGCCGAGGGCGCGCTGCGGCCGATCGAGCATCGCAGCGAGCACCCCGAGCTCGGCGAGACCGCCTGGTTCGACGTCGCGGGAGCGCGGCGCGCCGCCTGGCAGCACGTCGCGCTCCCGGACCACGCGGCGATCCTGAAGGACCGCGTCGCGCTCGCCTGGCGCGCGATGGACGCCTTCTACGAGGAGGACGAGCGCATCCTCGGCCACGCCGCCGACCCCTACCACCGGATCGACGTCCGCCGGACCTCCCGGCACCTCGTCGTGCGCGCCGGCGACCGCGTCGTCGCGGACACGACGAGCCCGCTGGTGCTCTACGAATCGGGCTTCGCGCCGCGCTGGTACGTGCCGCGCGACGACGTCGCGGCCGAGGCGCTCGCCGCGGAGGAGCTGCAGACGTTCTGCCCGTACAAGGGCGTCGCGTCCTACTACGAGATCGGCGGCAGCGCGCACGCCGCGTGGTCGTACCGGGCGCCGTTCGACGACATGGAGGCGATCGGCGACCTCGTGTCCTTCGAGCCCGACCGCGTCGAGGTCACGCTCGACGGCGAGCGCCCCCGGCTCGAGCCGGGCCAGAGCGTCGTCGCGCACGGCGTCGACCGGAACCTGAGCATCGGCGAGGCCGGGGCGCTGACGGAAGCTCAGCGCGGCGCGTACATGATCACGGCGACGCCGGCGATGCAGACGAGCGCGCCCGTGACGTCGTAGCGATCGGGCCGGAAGCCGTCGAAGACGACGCCCCACAGGAGCGAGCCGACGATGAACACCCCGCCGTAGGCGGCGAGGACGCGGCCGAAGTGCGAGTCCGGCTGGAGCGCGGCGACCGCGCCGTAGCCGACGAGCGCGACGGCGCCGGCGAGCGCGAACAGCGGCCCGCGGTGCTCCTTGATCGCCTGCCACATCAGGTACGCGCCGCCGATCTCCGCGATCGCCGCGGCGACGAACAGCGCGATCGAGCGGCCGGTCACGCGCGCGGACGCTCCATAGTCCGAGCATGACCGATTCGCCGATCGCCTGCACACTCACCTCGCCCGAGCTGCGTTCGCGTCAGGCCGAGACCGCCGAGCTCGCCCGCCGCTCCCTGCGCTCCCGCGATGAAGGCCTGCTCGTCTTCGACCTCGACGCCGAGGCAGCGCTGCGCGAGGTGATCGCGGCTGAAGCGCGCTGCTGCGCGTTCCTGTCGTTCGACCTGCGCCGGACCGGAGACTCGCTCGAGCTGCGGATCGACGGACCGCCGGAGGCTGCGCCGATCATCGCCGGCCTGTTCGCCTGACGGCGTCAGGCGGCGCGGACGACGAGCGCGATGCCGGACAGGTCGACGCCGGTGCCGTGGAACGTGAGCAGATCGGCGAGCGTCGCCGTGGCCTGCCCCGCGGCGCGGATGGCGTCGGCGTGGGTGTCGGCGCGCAGCGTGAACGTGACCGTCAGCTTGTCGGCGCCGACCGAGCCGGCGGTGTGGCGGTCGTAGCGCTCGCCGAGCTCGGCCCGCAGGCGGTCGTCGATCACCGAGCGGAGCTCCTGCAGCGCGTGCAGCACGGGCCCGGGCGCCTGGCCGCGCTCGCACCCGAGGGCTAGGCGCGCGCTGTACTTCGGCCCCGACGGTCTCGGTGGTGAGGTGTTCGGATGCTCGGGCACGTGGACATGAGCGTACGGGTCCGCGCGTTCAGCGGCAGTCGCGGGCGTAGCGGCAGGCGACGATCGCGGGCTGCTCGACCGGGCGCCCGGCGTCGAGCGACCACGCCAGGCGGATCAGCTGGGCGTGCGTCCAGCCGAGCGGGGTCGCCGAGAACGTGCCGGACCCGGGCTCGAAGCCCGGCTGCCCCGCCGGCGGGTGGTCGTCCCAGACCTGCTCGGGCAGCATGCCGCCGCGATTCGCGGTCGCGGCGATCGCGCGCAGGCGCGTCGCGGCGCTCGCCGGGTCGCCGGCCGACAGCTCGTACTCGCCGCGCTCGCCCGCGAAGATCGGCCACAGGCGGCCGGTGTTGCCGGGGCCCGAGAACGGGCCGCCGCTGAGCGTCTCGCCGTAGCCGTCGTAGCTGTAGCGGTGCCAGAACATCCCGCGCGGCGTCTGCACGCCGAGCTCGCGGTCGACGACCGGCAGCGACGTTCGGATCGCGGGCGCGTCGGCGCGCATGACGCCGAGGCGCACGAGCTCGAGGAAGCTCGGATCCACGACCGCGCGCTGGTCGATCGTCGGCCCGCCGTCGCCGATCGTGTACGTCGTGCCGGCGTTGGCGTCGCCGTCGACGGTCAGGCGCAGGAAGTACGGATCGGGCGAGAGCGGACCCGAGGACGTGACCGTCCAGGCCGGGATGCTGCGCTGCCACTCGTCCGCCTTCGCCCGGTAGCCCGCGGCCGCCGCCGCGTCGCCGTTGCGCTCGGCGATCGCCGCGGCGCAGACGAGCCCGGCGACCTCGGCCGCGATCGTCGCGGGCGAGTAGCCCTGGGCGTTCTCCCAGCGCTCCTGGGAGGTCGGCCCGTTCGCGAGGATGCACTCGGCGGCGCGGCGGACGTGGCCCCACGTCGCGGCGTCCGAGCGCCCGAGCTGCCAGGACAGCAGGATCGGGTCGGCGACCTCGTCGAGCTGCAGGTTCGGCCAGTGCGGGGTGCCGTCGAGGTTCGAGTTCTGGGGGAAGCAGCCGTCCGGCTTCTGCTGGCGGTTCCACAGGTAGTCGACGGCGCGCCAGGCGGCGCCGCGGTCGCCGGCCGCCAGCAGCGCGGTCGCGACCTGATACGCGTCGCGCGACCAGACGAGGTGGTACGGCCCCGAGTAGCCGGCGATGTTGCCCCACACCCACGGCATCGACGGCGACGCGATCAGCGCCCCGCGGTACGTCTTGTCCTCGCTCGCCGCGAGCATCATCACCGACGCGTCGTACTCGCGCGCGAGCCCGCCGTCGCCGACGCTGCGCGGGCGGCGCAGCGCGCCGAGGTAGTCGTGCCAGCCGCGGGCGTAGCGCGCGGCGATCGCGTCGAAGCCGTCGCGCAACGACGCGGCGGAGGTCTTCACCGCGGCGCCCGGATTCGCCCCGAAGCCGAGCGCAAGCGTGAGATGGCGGCTGCGCCGCAGCCCAGTCAGGGAGGTCGCCGCGAGCTGGACGACGTTGCCGGGCTGCGTCGCGTCGTAGGACCAGTCCATCCGGTGGTCGTCGCGCAGGTCGGTCCAGCCGTCGCTCGCCCCCATGTAGCCGCTCGAGCTGCGCCCGAGCGGCGGGTCGGCGGCGATCGCGCTCGCGTTCTTGGCGTCCCACGCGATCATTCCCGTGCCGCGGTCGTCGTCGCCCGTGTTCGTCAGCGCCGGGTCCGCGAGGACGTAGAGCCGGTACGGGCGCCCGGTGAGCGACTCGAACGTCACGTCGACGAGCACGGACGCGCGGCTCGGGTCCGCGACGTAGGTCTTGGTGATGCGCCAGCGGCCGGAGCGCGCCGTGTCGACCTGGCGGTACGTGAGGCTGCGCGGGTCGGCGAGCTCGGTCGACTGCACCGCGCCGTCGGTCTCGCGCTCGGTGAACGTGGCGCCGTCGGAGACGACGAACTGCAGGTCGCGCAGGCTCGGGGTCCCGAGATCGGGCGCGTAGACCTCGCTCAGCTCGCCGCCGGCGAGCGTGAACCACGCCTTGCCGGCCACGGCCGTGGACGTGCCGAAGCCGTCCTTGTTCCCCGCCGTCCAGTTCGCGACCGCACCCGGCGCCCCCGGCGCGGGCTCTGCCGCACGCGCCGCCGCGGGCAGCGCGGCAGCCCCCATCGCCGTCAGTACCGCGACAACCGACTTCACACGCATGGTCATGCCTCCCGCAGGTGCCGGTACCCGGCTTCTGTCGGCGGAAACGCTTACGCGCCTTTCACCAGTCGCGGTTACGCTCCGAAACGACCATGCTCACCGATATGCAATCCCCGTCCGGTAACCGGACGCGACCACCAGGGGAGACATCAGAGGCACGAATCGCGAAGGCTCTCGCCCATCCGCTGCGGGCTCGCATCCTGCAGCGTCTGGGTGAGCGTGTCGCGAGTCCCGGTGATCTCGCCTTGGAGCTCGGCGCCCCGTTGGGCGTCGTGAGCTACCACGTACGGATGCTGCGCGACTACGACTGCGTCGAGCTCGTCAGGACCGAGCCCCGCCGCGGCGCGTTGCAGCACTTCTACCGCGCCACCGCCCGCCCCACACTCGACGAGGACCAGTGGAAGACACTGCCGTCGAGCCTGCGCCGCGAGCTCTCCAGTGAGACGTTGGCCGAGGTCGTCGAAGACGTCCGCGCGGCCAGCGTGGCCGGCACGCTCGACGACCCCGAGGTGATCGTCCAACGCACCCCGCTGGAGCTCGACGAACGCGCCTTCAAAAAGCTCAACCGGCTGCTCGCCCGCACCCACGAGCAAGCCCTGCAGATCGCCGCCGAGAGCGCCGAACGCGGCGGCGAGGTCTTCCCGACCGAACTCGCCATCCTGCACTTCAAGCGCGCCCGCTGACCGACGTCCCGGCTCGCCGGCCGCACGGGCCGGCGAGCCGAACGGTCAGGCGGGCGGGGCGAGCACCTCGGCGAGCTTGTCGAGCATCCGCTGCTCGCCTTCGCTGACGCGCACGGCGTGGAAGCCGAGGAAGCCGCCCTCCTTGGCCGCGTCGGCGGCCTCGCGGGCGGCGTCGTTGAGCCAGCCGCGGTAGGCGTCGGCATCCTCGGGGCTCGCCTTCGCGGACACGATGCCGTTGACCGCCGCGATCTCCTCGAGGATCTCCTGGCCCGCCAGCGTGCCCTTGGGCTTGAAGTCCTTCAGCGGGTTGTGGTGCTCCTTGGCATCGGCGATCGCCTCGGTCGCGAGCGCGCCGATGAGCCCGCCGCGCGACTCGCCGCCGGTCACCGTCTTGAGCGTCGCGGCCGTCTCCTTGACCAGCTCGATCGGTCCACCGGGATCCGACAGCGAGATCGCCATGCCCGCGACGAACGGCGCGCGCTTGAGCCGCGTCCACTCCTCGTCGGTGAAGTCGGCCTTGCCGGTCATCCGCGCCTCCTCTGTCTCATGTCAGGCCCTATGGTTGCGGATTGACAATGAGAACGCCTGAGGCGACGGTCATCGGGCTCGTCGGGGGGACGGGCGATCTCGCGCGCCGGATGGTGATCCCCGGCTGCTTCCACCTGATGGTCGCGGGGCTGCTGCCCGACGACTGCCGCATCGTCGGCCTCTCGCTGGACGAGCTCGACGACGCCGGGTTCAAGGACGTGGTGCGCCACTCGCTCGAGGAGCACGCGCGCGTCGATCTCGACGACGCCGCGTGGGAGCGCTTCGCCGCGCTGCTGTCGTTCGCGCGCGCCGACTCCGCGGACGACTACGCGAAGGCGATCGGGGCGGCGGAGAAGGCGATCGGCGGCTCGCCGCGGCGGCTGTTCCACCTCGCCGTCCCGCCCTCGGCGGCCGCCGCGGTCGTCAAGACGCTGGCCGAGGCGGGCCTGGCCGACGCCGACCGCACGCGCGTGATCCTCGAGAAGCCGTTCGGCACCGACCTGGAGTCCGCCCGTACGCTCAACGCGGCGCTGCACGAGGTGCTCCGCGAGGGCCAGATCTTCCGGATCGACCACTTCCTCGGCAAGGAAGGGCTGCAGAACATCCTGGCGCTGCGGTTCGCCAACGCGTTCATCGAGCCGGTGTTCGACCGCGACCACGTCGACTCGATCCAGATCGACGTGCCGGAGAAGCTGACGATCGTCGGCCGCGCCGGGTTCTACGAGCAGACCGGGTGCCTGAAGGACATGGTGACCACGCATCTGCTGCAGGTGCTCGGGTTCGTGGCGATGGAGCCGCCGGCCTCGCTGGCGCCCGAGGCGCTGCGCGATCGCACCGGCGGCGTGTTCAAGTCGCTGCGGCCGATCGATCCCGCCCACGTCGTCTACGGCCAGTACGAGGGCTATCGCGACGAGCCCGGCGTCGCGCCGGACTCGACGGTCGAGACGCTCGTCGCCGCGCGCGTCGAGATCGACTCGTGGCGCTGGGCCGGCGTCCCGATCTTCCTGCGCACCGGGAAGGCGATGGCCGTGTCGCGGGAGACCGTCACGATCGTCTTCAAGGAGCCGCCGATGGGGCTGTTCCCGCGCCACCGCGACGTGCGCGACGCGCGCAACGCGCTGCGGTTCGAGCTCGCCGACCCGCCCGCGATCACGCTGGAGTTCCTCGGCAAGCGGCCCGGCCCGGAGCTGGAGGTCGAGGAGTCCGCGCTCGACTTCGGGATCGCCGACGCCGAGCGCGACGAGCTGCTGGCCCCGTACGAGCGCCTGTTCCACGACGCCCTGATCGGCGACCAGACCCTGTTCACGCGCGCCGACGGTGTCGAGCGCATCTGGGAGGTCGCCGCGCCGCTGCTGGCCCACCCGCCGCGGCCGCAGCCGTACGCGCAGCGGAGCTGGGGCCCCGCCGCCGCCGAAGCGCTCACCGGCCGCCGCGGCTGGGAGCTGTCCGCGCGCCAGACCTGAACCTCAGGCCGGCGCGGGTGATCTCGAACTTCGAGGTCTTCCGGTTCTAAAAGCGGGTATCCGGTAGGACGTCCATGTGCGGGGGAGCGGGTCCCTCGCAGCGTTTCCAGGGGTACAACTTGCGTCTCACGATCGTTCTTCCGACGGTCGCGGTGAGTGCTGCCGCGGTCCTGCTCACACCGGTCGCGTCGTTCGCCGCGACCGGCCTCGATCCGGTGCGGATCAGCGGCGCCACGTCCACCGGCGCGCTGCAGCGGTCGAGCGTCCCGGTGACGCTCGCGCTCGCGCCGCGCGACCCGGCCGGGCTCAAGCAGGCGGCCGCGCGGGGCGGCGGCCTGACGCCCGCCCAGTTCAACTCGCGCTACGCGCCGGCGGCCGCCGACGTGAGCGCCGTGCGCGACTGGGCGGCGGCGAGCTCGCTGACGGTCGAGTCGGTGTCGGCGAACCGCACGCTCGTGCGCGTCACGGGCTCGGCCGCGGCGGTCGGCCAGGCGTTCGGCACGACGCTGCAGTCGTTCAAGGCCAAGGACGGAAGCACGTTCTTCGCGCCGGCGGCCAAGGCGCGCGTCCCCGCCGGCCTGCACGTCACCTCGGTGCTGGGGCTGTCGAACATCGGCCGTACGGCCGCCGATCCGCCTTCCGTGAGCACGCCGAGCACGTACGGGCCGCAGGAGCTCGCCGCGCTCTATGACGCGCCGGCGACGGCGACCGGCAGCGGCCAGACCGTCGCCGTGATCGCCGAAGGCGACCTGACCCAGCCGCGCGCGGACCTGGCGACGTTCGAGGACCAGAACGGCCTCCCGCATGTGACCTGGACCCAGGTCACGGTCGGCACGCCGAGCAGCGACACGGCCGGCAACGACGAGTGGGACCTCGACACGCAGTACTCGACCGGCATGGCGCCCGGCGTCAGCGAGCTGCGGGTCTATGACGGCGCGTCGCTCTCCAACGACGACATCCTCGCCACGATCAACCGCTGGGTCACCGACGACGCGACGCGCCAGGCGAGCTTCTCGGCCGGCGAGTGCGAGGTGCTCGCCGCCGCCACCGGCTTCACCGACGCGCTCGACGCGACGCTGATGCAGGCCGCGGCGCAGGGCCAGACGCTGTTCGTCTCCAGCGGCGACACCGGCGTCTTCTGCCCGGCGGTCGTGGGCGTCAACGGCGTCCCGGCGGGCCTGCCGAGCGTCAACTACCCGGCGTCGAGCCCGTACGCCGTGGGCGTCGGCGGCACCACGGTGCTCGGCCCGGGCCCGAACGAGATCGCCTGGTACGCGGGCGGCGGCGGCGTGAGCTACTTCGAGTCCGCCCCGGCCTACCAGTCCGGCGTCGGCGGCAGCTTCCTCGGCGTCAACCGCGGCGTGCCGGACGTCGCGCTCGACGCCGACCCGGTGTCGGGCTACGAGGTGATCGTCAACGGCCAGCAGGAGACGATCGGCGGCACGAGCGCGAGCGCTCCCGCCTGGCAGGGCATCTGGGCGCGCGTCCAGGCCGCGCGCGGCGGCGCGCTCGGCTTCGCGGCGAACGTCCTGTACGCGGCGCCGGCGAGCGCGTTCCACGACATCATCCTCGGCGTCAACGGCGCGCCGGCGACGCCCGGCTACGACTACACCACCGGCCGCGGCACGCCGGACATCGCCGCCCTGATCGGCTCGTAGTGATGGAAGGCGGACTCCAGCACGCCCTCGCCGCCGGTCAGCGCGGGCAGCTGGAGCTCGAGCTCGCGCACGCGGGCAGCCGGGATGTCGCCTTCGAGCACCCACGAGGCGCCGTCGATCGATGACGTACGCGGGACCGCGCGCAGCCCGGCGAGCACGGGCTGCAGCGGTCCCAGCGCGTCGGCGGGGATGTCGAGCCGGAAGCGCTGGATCGGCTCGTACACGCGCGTGCCGGCGCGCTCCAGCGCCGCCATCAGCACCAGCGGCGTGAGCAGGCGGAAGTCGCGTGCCGTGCTCGACATCGACTTGTCGAAGCCGCCGTGGGCGCTGCTCTGCTTGGCCCAGTAGCCGGAGTGGGTCATTGTGATCGTGCAGTCGATCACCGGCCAGCCGTACAGCCCCCCGCTCTGGAGCGTCTCGTGGACCGTCTCCTCGACGGCCTTGAAGAACGCCAGCGGCATCGAGCCGAGCTCGACCTCGAGCCGGAACGCGATCCCGCTGCCGGGGTCCACGCGCAGCCCGACGGTCGCGAGGTGCGGGTTGGAGCCGATCAGCTCGACGGCGGCGCCGCTGCCGGCGGGGCGCTCGATGTGCAGCGTCGTCGTCTCGCGGAACTCGACCGCGATGCCGAACTCGTCGGCCAGCGTCGCCTCGATCACCTCCTTCTGCACCTCGCCGTAAAGCGAGACGGAGATCTCGTCGCGCCCGCGCACGTCGATCAGCGGGTCCTGCTCGGCCAGCTGGACGAGCGCGACGTGCAGGGCGCCGCGGTCGGCGGGATCGCGCGGGACGACGACGGTCTCGAGCGTCGGCGGGGCGAAGTGGCGCGGGGCATCGCCTTGGGCGGCGCCCAGCTCGTCGCCGATGCGGACGCTCGCGAGCCCGCGCAGCTTGCCGATCTCGCCGGCCGTGAGCGTGTCGCGCCGCACCGTGGCGCCGTGCTCGAACACCTCGATCGCGGTGACCTTGTCGTCGTGCAGCCGCTCGCGCGTCCGCAGCGTGCCCGTGCGCATGCGGACGTAGGCGATCTTCTCCCCCGCCTCGCCGCGCTCGACCTTGAACACGGTGGCGCGCAGCGGGCCGTCGGCGTCCGGGCGCGTGGCCGGCAGCAGCTCGCGCACGCCGGCGATCAGCGCGTCGACGCCGGCGCCCGTGATCGCCGAGCCGAAGTACACCGGGTGCACGAGCGCCTTCGCGGTCTGCGCCGCCAGCTCGCGCCGCAGCCGCGCGTGCGTGACCTCGTCCTCGACGTAGGCGGCGAGGAACGCGTCGTCGTGGTCGGCCAGCACGTCGGCCTCCGTGAGCCGCGGCTCGAACGCCGCGTCGCGCGTGCCGATGCCGCGCACCCGGCCCATCGGCACGATCGCGGGCGTCAGCCGCTCGGCGATCTCGTCCAGCACCGGCTGCTCGCGCGCGCCGGCGCGATCGATCTTGTTGACGAACAGCAGCGTCGGGATCCGCAGCCGCTGCAGCGTGCGCATCAGCACGCGCGTCTGCGGCTGCACGCCCTCGACGGCCGAGAGCACGAGCACCGCGCCGTCGAGCACGTTCAGGACGCGCTCCACCTCGGCGATGAAGTCGGGGTGCCCCGGCGTGTCGATCAGGTTGACCGTGACGTCGCCGACGACGAACGACACGACCGCCGACTTGATCGTGATCCCGCGCCGGCGCTCGAGCGCCAGCGTGTCGGTCTGCGTGCTGCCGGCGTCGACGCTTCCGATCTCGTCGATGACACCGGCGCTGAAGAGCAGCCGCTCCGTCAGGCTCGTCTTACCGGCGTCGACATGCGCCAGGACTCCTAAGTTCAATGAATGCACTGCGCACTTCCTCCAAGCGGGTCGAACCTCCTTGCTGGTGGGAGCTGCGCGTTGCCTTCATGCCCACAGCGTAGGCACGGGCGCCGGGGTCCGACAAGCCCCGGCGGGTTCGAATCCGGCGGTCAGCCGCCTCGCGGCCCGCATCGGGCCGGGCGAACGGCTCGCCGTTTCGCGCGCCTCGCCGGGCCGGGCGAACGGCAGCATCGAGAGGGCCCGGATCTGGTCGCGAGGACCGCGCGCGCTCGACCACGGATTGCTGATGGTCGCGCACGCTCGACCATCGCCGCGCGCGCCGCCCGGGGGTGTGTGACATTTGTCAACCCACAGGACGCAAGCGTGACGCACCCCCTGGCGGCTGATGATCGTTTCGCGCATCGGGATCTGGTCGCGAGGATCGAGCGCGCTCGATCACGTGTCACCGGACTCCACTCACGCTCGACCATCACCGCGCACGTAGCGCCGGGGGGTGACCTACGTTTGCGGCCTATGGGTGAAGAAAAGGAGGTCACCCCCCTCGACCGGGCGATCGATTCGATCATTCGGGCACGCGAGACGAACCCGCCTCCTTATCGCGCAGTTCCCCGATCCCGGCACGCCACACGAACCCGCCTCCTTACCGCGCAGTTCCCCGATCCCGGCACGCCACACGAACCCGCCTCCTTACCGCGCAGTTCCCCGATCCCGGCACGCGAGCCGAACCCGCCTCGCGTACCGCGCAGTCCCCGATCCCGCCACGCCACACGAACCCGCCTCGCGCGACCGCGCAGTCCCCGATCCCGCCACGCCACACGAACCCGCCTCGCGCGACCGCGCAGTTCCCGATCCCGTCGCGCGCCCCCGAGCGCGTCCGCGTGATCCGGTATGAACCTCCGAATGGTCCGTCGGCTCGCGCTCTGCCTCCTCGCGTCGTTCGCACTCCTCGGGGGCGTCGCGCGCGCGGCCGAGCCGCCCGATCAGAACGACCCGTGCTCGCGCGGCGGGAAGGACAGCTGCGCGACCACGGGCCAGGGCTCGTACCGCAGCTACCGCTACGGCGTTCGCTGGTTCGGCGACTACCGCGGCGCCGTGCCCGGCGTGGACGGCGGGACGTTCTGCATCGACCTCCGCTACTGGTACCCCTCGAAGGACGCGGGCTACGAGAAGCGGTCGACGGCGAACCTCCGCAACCGCGGCGGGGACGCCATCTCCGCGGCGAAGCTGCGCCTGATGAGCTACGCCGTCTGGCAGTACGGCCGCTCCAACGACCCATCGAACCAGGCAGCCGTGATGCTCTACGTGCACAGCCTGATGGGCGACGGTGCGCCCGGGGAGGTCGACCCGAGCGCGATCTCGGCGTCGAGCCGCGCCACGTTCGCGCGGATCGAGAAGGACGCCAAGCGCAACGCCGGCCCGTACACGGTCAAGGCGACCGTGCCCGCGAAGCTGGTCGCCGGCACGCCGTCGCAGCTGACCGTCGAGGTCCGCTCGGCGTCCGGCGCGCGCGTCCCGGACGCCGAGATCACGTTTGCCGGCGCCGGCGCGAACGCCCTCCCCGCGAAGGTCAGCACGGGCGATTCCGGCCAGGCCAAGGTCGCCTTCACGCCCACGACCGCGCTGAACCTGGACGTCAACGCTCCCGCCCTGGCGGCCGACGCGCCCGCGCTGTACGTGCCCACCAAGGGCAAGGCGGCGCGCAACGGGCAGCGGCTCGTCGCGCCCGCCTTCGCCACCAGGACCGCCAAGCTCAGCGCGAAGGTGCTCGCGCAGCCGGCGCTCGCGACGCAGGTCAGCGACCAGTCGACGCTGCCCGGCGGGACGCTCACCGACACGGTCAAGGTCAGCGGCCTGGCCGGCCGCAGCGCGACCGTGCAGGCCGCGCTCTACGGCCCGTACCCCTCGCGCGCGGCGATCACGTGCGCGGACACGCCCGTGTGGACCGGCAGCTTCAGCGCCGCCGCCGACGGCGACTACACGACCGACCGGTTCACGGTCACGACGCCGGGCTACTACGTCTACCGCGAGTCGATCGCCGAGACCGCCGACGTCGCGGCCGTGCAGACGCAGTGCGCCGACACGGCGGAGACGACCGTCGTCCGCGGCAGCCCGGCCGTGACGACGCAGGTCAGCGCCCAGGCCACCGCTCCCGGCGCGACGATCACCGACACCGCGGTCGTCAGCGGCCTCGGCAAGCTCGGCGCGACCGTGAACGTCGAGCTGTGGGGCCCGTACCCGTCGCGCGCCGCGATCGCGTGCACCGGCACGCCGGCGTGGACCGGCACGCTCGCGGCGGCCGGCGACGGCTCCTACGCGACGCCCGCCTTCACCGTCCCCGCCGCCGGCTACTACACCTACCGCGAGTCGATCGCCGCCACCGAGGCCTACCCCGCCGTCACGACCGCCTGCGGCGACGCCGCCGAGACGACGCTCGCCACGGCCACCCCGCAGGTCACCACCGCGGCGTCGTCAGACGTCGTCAAGCCCGGCGGCGAGCTGTTCGACCGCGTGAAGGTGACGGGGCTCGGCAAGACGCCCGCGCAGGTCGAGGTCGAGCTGTTCGGCCCGTACGCGACGCGCGCGGAGATGGACTGCGCCGGGACGCCGTACTGGAAGGGCACGCTGGACGTGACCGGCGACGGCGAGTTCAGCTCGCCCAAGGCGACCGTCAAGCGCGCCGGCTTCTACGTCTTCCGCGAGCGGATCGCCGGCAGCGAGTCGATCGCCGCGACGCAGACCGACTGCGCGCTCGAGGCCGAGACGTCGCTCGGCGCGCCGATGATCCTCACCGGCCGCGGGGACGAGGGCGTCGCCGAGGTGCGCGCCGCCCAGGCCGGCGACGCGCGGCCGACGCGCGTCCAGCTCACGCGCGCGGGAGTCGACGCGAAGGTCTACGCGATCGGGATCGACACGAAGGCCGGCGCGCTCGGGATCCCGTCC
Source organism: uncultured Solirubrobacteraceae bacterium (assembly GCA_963736505.1). GTDB lineage: Bacteria > Actinomycetota > Thermoleophilia > Solirubrobacterales > Solirubrobacteraceae > Solirubrobacter. The sequence continues at coordinate 1,305,871 of CAVTOZ010000003.1, read as the reverse complement.
GACATCCACCGCGTCGGCTGGTGGCGCGACGGCGCCGCACCCGGGAGCGCGGCCGGCGCGATCCTGCTCGCCGGCCATATCGACAGCGCCAAGGACGGCGCCGGCGCGTTCTACGGGCTCAAGGGCGCGCGCCGCGGCGACCGCGTGGAGCTCACGTCGGCCGACGGCAAGACCCGTCGCTACCGCGTCGCGACCGTCAGCCTGGTCCGCAAGGCGGCGCTGCCGAGCGGCGTCTTCTCGCGCACCGGCCGGCCGCGGCTCGTGCTCGTCACGTGCAGCGGCCCCTTCGACGCCAAGAGCGGCCACTACCGCGACAACCTGATCGTGACCGCGACGCCCGACTAGAGCGCCGAGTCGAGCAGCTCGGAGCGCTCGCTCTCCGGCGGCGTGCCGTACGCGTAGACGAGCAGGTCCACGTCGCCGTGGTTGGCCGACTGCAGCGCGGTGCCCGGCTCGACGTGGATCACGCCGGTCGCCGGCACGTCCACGCGCTCCGGCGGCTCGCCGACGTACATCGACAGCGTGCCGGCGAGGACGACGAACGTCTCCTCCTGCGTCGCGTGCCGGTGGCGCTTCCCCTTCGCGCCGGGCTCGTAGCGCCACAGGTTGCCGCGCGTGTGCGCGAAGCCCGCGAGCTCGCTCAGCTCCGCCACGTGACGGGCCGGCTCACCCGGCTCGTGCGGGCGCGTGATCCAGTCGAGCTGGTCCGGGAGGATCGCGTAGAAGCCCATGTGCCCAGGCTAGAACGACTAGGCTCGCGCGATGCGCAGACTCGGTTCGATCGCGGCACTGGCCGCCGTGGCGGCCGTGCTCGCCTCCACCCCCGCGGCGGCGGCGCCGCCCACGAAGGTCCTGACGCTCGCGGACAGCGGCACGACGGTCCACATCGTCGTCGGCCAGCGGCTCTCGGTCCGCCTCGACGCCTGCCCGAGCTGCGGCTTCCACTGGGCCACGCGCACCGCGCCCGCCGCGAGCATCCTGCGGCGGCTCGCGCAGATGCAGACCGGCGGCTGCAAGGCGCCGTGCGTCGGCGGCGACGTGACGAAGATCTTCCGCTACTCCGGCCGTGCCGCGGGCACCACGTCGCTGCGGCTCGAGTACCTGCCGCCAGGCTCTAAGACGCCCGCGAAGACGTTCCGCCTGCGCGTCCGCGTCACACGGGCGTGAGCCGCCGGTAGCGCCCCGGCGCGCTGCCGTAGCGGCGCGCGAACGCCTTGCTGAGCGCGTGCTCGGTCGCGTAGCCGACCGCGAGCGCGACCTGCAGGATCGTGTCGTCGGTGTCGCGCAGCAGCTGCGCGGCGCGGTCGACGCGCAGGTTCGCGAGGTAGCGGTGCGGCGTGGCGCCGGTGAGCGCGGCGAAGCGCTGGGCGAAGCCGGAGCGGCTCATCCCGACGCGGCCGGCGAGCTCCGCGACGCTCCACGGGTGCGCCGGGTCGGCGTGCAGCAGCGTCAGCGCGCGCCCGATCACGGGGTCGCGCAGCGCGCCGAGCCAGCCCGCCGCGCCGTCCGGCTGCTCCTCGAGCCACGCGCGCACGAGGTAGACGAGCAGCGCGTCGACGAGCCGGTTCGTCACCGTCGCGGTCCCGATCCCGGCGCCCTCGACCTCGCGCGTGAGCAGCTCCGCGATCAGCCCGATGTCGCGGCCCCCGGCGGCGCGGACGTGGATCAGCGGCGGCAGGATCTCGAGCAGCGGGTGCGGGCGCCCGGGCGGGAAGTGGTAGCCGCCGCACACGAGCACGGTCGTCGGGCCGCCGCCGTCGAAGACGAGCTCGGGCGAGAACGGCGTGGGCCGCGCGCCGGCCGGGTTGGAGACCGTGTGCGGCGAGCCGTGCGAGACGAGCGCGAGGTCGCCCTGCTGGAGCTCGACCGGCTCCGCGAGACCGCCGACGCGCAGGAAGCAGCTCCCGCGTACGACGAGGTGGAAGCCGGCCATCGGCGCCGCCGGGAACGCCATCCCCCACGGCGCGCGCGGCGTCGTGCGCGCGAACACGGCACCGCCCAACCGGGCGCCGGCGAGGACGTCGGCGAGTGCGTCCATGCACGGCACCCTATCCGCGCCGCCACGACCCGTGGAGGATCGGACACGAATCACGGCGTCCAGTGGCATCGGGCTCCACCCGACACGCATACGCTCGAACGCGTGAACCTCGTCATCGGCGCCACGGGACAGTCCGGCCGCGCGGCCGTGCGCGCGCTGCTCGCGCGCGACATGCCCGTCCGCGTGCTCCTCCGCCGTCCCGCCGAGTTCGGAGGCTGCGAGCTCGCGATCGGCGACCTCACGCGCCCGGAGACGCTGACCGCCGCGCTGGACGGCGTGACCGGGATCGTCGACTTCGTCGGCATCGGCCACGACCTCAAGACGCGGCCCTCGGCGATCGACGCCGTCGAGGTCGCCGGCAACCGCAACCTGATCGCGGCCGTGCAGGCCGCCGGCACGCGGCCGCACATCGTCTACCTGTCGGTGCTGATGGCCGAGAAGGCGCCGTACGCGAAGCCGTTCGCGGCCAAGCTCGCGACCGAGACGGCGCTGCGCGAGTCCGGCCTCGAGTTCACCTCGCTGCGCCCGTCGAACCTGACCGAGAGCATCGCCGGCGACTTCGTCGACAAGGGCGTCGCGAACCTGGCCGGCCCGTTCACCCGTCCGACGTCGCCGATCTCGATCCACGACGTCGGCGAGATCGCGGCGAACTGCCTGACCACGCGCGAGGCCGGCATCCACGAGCTGTTCGGGCCCGACACGCTGAGCTTCCCGGACGCGATCGCGCGCTGGACCGAGGCGCGCGGCGAGACCGTGAAGTTCCGCTCGATGCCGCTGCCGGCGTTCCGCGCGATCACCACGCTGGCCTCCCCCGTGCGCCCGCTGTTCCCCGTCATCTACACGCTGATCCGCTCGTTCAACGAGCTCGACTGGAGCGGCGACGTGGCCGAGACGCGGCGGCTGCTGGGCCGCGAGCCGCTCGGCGTCGCGGACTCCGCGCGCAAAGGTGTCAGCCTGGAGGCGTGAGCGACGACACCCCGACCTTCGCCGGCCTGGCGCTGCGCCCCGAGCTGCTGGAGGCCGTGGCCGGCCTCGGCTATGAGGAGCCGACCCCGATCCAGCGCGAGGCGATCCCTCCGCTGCTCGAAGGCCGCGACCTGCTCGGGCAGGCGGCGACGGGCACCGGCAAGACCGCCGCGTTCGCCCTTCCGGTGCTCGAGAAGATGACGCCGGGCGGCTCCCAGCCGCAGGCGCTCGTGCTCGTGCCGACGCGCGAGCTCGCCGTGCAGGTCTCCGAGGCGATGCACAAGTACGGCCGCAAGCTCGGCACGCGCGTGCTGCCGATCTACGGCGGCCAGCCGATCGTCCGCCAGCTGCGCGCGCTCTCGCATGGCGTCGACGTCGTCGTGGCCACGCCCGGCCGCGCGCTCGACCACATCGGCCGCGGCACGCTGAAGCTCGACCAGCTGCGCGTCGTCGTGCTCGACGAGGCCGACGAGATGCTCGACATGGGCTTCGCCGAGGACATCGAGTCGATCCTCGAGGCGACGCCGCCCGAGCGTCAGACGGTGCTGTTCTCCGCCACCATGCCGCCGCGGATCGGGCAGATGGCCAAGCGCCACCTGCGCGACCCGGTGAAGATCCAGATCGAGCGCGCGCAGGCCGCCGCCGGCGAGGCGCCGCTCGTGCGCCAGATCGCATACGTCGTCGCGCGCGCGCACAAGCCGGCCGCGCTCGGCCGCATCCTCGACGTGGAGTCGCCCGCCGCGGCGCTCGTCTTCTGCCGCACGCGCGCGGAGGTCGACCAGCTCGCCGAGACGCTCAACGGCCGCGGCTACCGCGCCGAGCCGCTGCACGGCGGCATGAGCCAGGAGCAGCGCGAGCGGGTGATGAGCCGGCTGCGCAACGAGACCGCCGACCTGCTCGTCGCGACCGACGTCGCCGCCCGCGGCCTCGACATCGACCAGCTCACGCACGTCGTCAACTACGACGTCCCGTCCGCGCCCGACGCCTACGTGCACCGGATCGGCCGCGTCGGCCGCGCGGGGCGCGAGGGCGTCGCGATCACGCTCGCCGAGCCGCGCGAGCACCGCATGCTCAAGACGATCGAGCGCGCGACCGGGCAGAAGATCGCGATCGAGCGCGTCCCGACCGTCGCCGACCTGCGCGCCCGCCGGCTCGAGCTGACGCGCTCGGCGCTGCACGAGACGCTGCTCGAGGGCGACCTCGAGCACTACCGCGTCGTCGTCGACGCGCTCGCCGACGAGTTCGATGTCGTCGAGGTCGCGCTCGCGGCGGTCAAGCTCGCCCACGAGGCCGTCGCCGGCGCGACCGACGACGACGAGCAGGAGATCCCCGAGATCGCCGCCCGCCCGGAGCGCGATCGCTCCAAGCCGCGCTCGCAGGAGCGCGTCGCCCGCCTGTTCGTCGGCGCCGGGCGCGCCGCCAAGATGCGCCCGACCGACCTGGTCGGCGCGATCACGGGCGAGACACGTCTGAGCGGGCGCGAGATCGGGGCGATCGAGATCTCCGACCGCTTCTCGCTCGTCGAAGTCCCCGAGGCGGCGATCGACGAGGTGATCACGGCGCTGCGGCGAGGCACGATCAAGGGTCGCAAGCCGGTGATCCGGCGCGACAAGGAGCAGCAGCGGCGGCGCTAGGCGCTCGCGGCCCAGTCCTGCAGGCGCGGGACGAGCTCGGGCGAGGCGGAGCTGACCTCGACGACCGTGTCCGCGGGCACGTTCGCGCGCCGCGCGGCGGCGACGATCGCGTCGGGTGAAGGCGCCTCGTAGAGGCAGTAGGTCCGGCGCTTGTCGGCGCTGAGGAACGAGAACACCCAGCGCACGCCTTCGTCCGCGTTGATCTCGTCGATCTGCCGGATGCCCTCGCCCGTCAGGTCGAGCTCTCCCGGGAATGTCCGCTCGATGACGTAATACGGCATGGTCGAACCGATCCTACACCCCGACCAGGCCGTGTCGATGGGCGTAGGAGGCGGCCTGGGTGCGGTTGGCGCAGCCCGTCTTGCGCAGGATGCTGCGGATGTGGTTGGCCGCGGTGTGCTCGCTGATCGACAGCGTCGCGCCGATCTCGCGGTTGCTGAGCCCGCGCGCGACCTGGGCCAGGATCTGCACCTCGCGCGTGGACAGGCCGTCAGGCGCCGGGCCGGCGACGCCGTGCGCGCCGCTGCGCTCCAGCAGCGCGGGCAGCGCGTGGCGCTCGGCGACGGCGGCCGCCTCGCGCAGCAGCGCCGCGGCGCCCGCGCCGTCGCCGCGCGCGAGCCGCGCGCGCCCGTGCTGGTAGTGCGTGTGGCCGAGCCAGGTCGCCATCCCCGCGCGCCGGTTGAACTCGGTGGCGCGCTCGAAGTGCTCCTCCGCGCGCTCCCACTCGCCGAGCGTCGCCGCGAGCATCCCGAGGTAGCGGTCGGCCGCGCCGTAGCAGGACACGAGGTGGCCGATCAGCACGTTCGCGCCCGCCAGCGGCGCGAGCTCGGGGTAGACGAGCGCGGCCGTGGCCTCGTCTCGCAGCGCCGTGCTGGCGTCGGTCAGGTAGGTGAGCGAGGCGATCCACAGCGACTCGCGCAGCGCGTCCATGCCCTCGGCGCGGATGCGCGCGAGCTCGCGCCGCGCGTCGGACTCCATGCCGAGCTCGGCCAGCACGGCCACCAGCCCCGGCCGCCACGAGCCCGTCCGGCCGGCGAGCATCCCGATCACTGGCGCGAGCTCCGCAAGGCGACCCTGCTCGCGCCGGACGCTGAACGTCTGGATCCCGTAGATGCCCGACGCGTCGCGCCCGGTCAGCCCTTGCGCCCATTCGTTCGAGCGGCGCGCGAGCGCGTCGGCGGCCTCCAGCCGGCCGTCGCACAGGGCGATCGCCGAGCCGTAGTGCGCGGCGAGGTGCATCATGAACGGCTGCCCCGTCTGCTCCGCCGTCTCCTTCAGCGCGTCGACCTCGCGCCCCGCGGTGTCGAGGTCGCCGAGCGCGACGTAGGTCGGGACGCGCCACGCCATCGCCTCCGCGCGGATCTCGGTGTCGCCCAGCTCGGAGCCGATGTCCATCGCCTCGGTCAGCATCGCCAGCGTGTCCTCGAGCGAGCTCGTCCCGCGCGACCAGTACGCGCGCGTGAGCACGGTCGCCAGCCCGGCGCGGTCGCCCAGCCTGCGCGCCATCGCGACGGCGCTCCCGCGCACGATCACCGCGCGCTGATGGGCGCCGCGGAAGTCGAGCACGCGGGCGAGCCCGCCGAGCAGCCGCACACGCAGCTCCGAGCTCTCCTCGCCGAGCGCCGCGGTCGCCTCCTCGAGCAGCTCGACCGCGAACGGATCGAGGATCCCGGGCCGCCAGCTGGCGTCCTCGTAGCCGATCGCGGCGCGCGCGAGCAGCTCGGTGTCGCCGCGCTCGCGCGCGATCTCCGCCGCCGCGCGGAAGGCCTGCTGCGCGACGGGCGCCTTGCCGGCGCGGTGGCCGGCGGTGCCGAGCTCGAGCAGCACCTCCGCGCGCAGCTCCGGGTTGTCGATCCGCAGCTCGAGCGCCGTCCGCAGCCGCGCGACCGCCTCGTCGAACGCGAGCGCGGCGATCGCCGCGCGCGCGGCGAGCAGGTTGTAATGGACGCCGCGGCGGGCGCCGTCGAGCGGCGCCGCCGCCGCGAAGTGATGCGCGAGATCGGCGAGCGCGCGGCCGGAGCGCCCCTCGGCGCTCTCCAGCGCCTCGCCGACGCGCAGGTGCAGCTCCGCCCGGCGCACGCCGCTGAGCCGGTCGTAGAGTGCGCGCCGCACCAGCTCGTGCGTGAAGCGGTAGGCCAGCGTCCGCGACGGGAGCTCCTCGATCATGCCGCTGCGGACCGCCTCGTCGAGCTGTGCGAGCAGCTCCGGGACGCCGGCGGCGCGCCCGATCACGTCGAGCTCGAACTCGCCGCCCGCGGTCGCCGCCAGCTCGAGCAGGTCGGTGGTCCCGGGCGCGAGCCGGGCGAGCCGCTGGCTGACGACCTCGCGCACGCTCTCCGGCGTGCCGAGGTCGCGCGGCGAGCGCGTCAGCCGCACCCGGCCGCCGGCGATCTCGACCGCGCCGGTCTCCACCAGCGCGCGCCACAGCTCGCACATCAGGAACGCGTTGCCGCCGGTGAGATCGCCGAGCGCGCGCGCCAGCTCGGGCGGCGCCGCGCCCGCGGCGAGGCGCACGAACTCGGTCACCTCGTCGCGCGAGAGCCCGGCGAGCCGGAGCCGGACGACGGCGTCCGAGCGCCGCATGTCGGCCAGCGCCTCCGCGAGCGCCTGCGGCACGTCGGGCTCGGCGTCGCGGAACGTCGTCAGCAGCAGCAGCCGCGCGTTCCCGGCCGCGCGCGCCAGGTGGCGCAGGAGCAACAGCGTCGGCGCGTCGGCCCAGTGGGCGTCCTCGAGCACGAGCAGCACCGGCCGCGTCGCGCTGATGCCGTCGAGCAGGTCGGTGACCGCCGTGTGAAGGCGGTGGCGCTCGGTGTCCGGGTCGGCCGTGACCGGTAGCGTGAGCTCGCCGATGCGGGCCGTCAGGTCGGGCAGCAGCCGCGTGAGCTCGCCGCCGGCGGGCCCGAGCGCGGCGCGCAGCTCGGCCGGATCGGCGCTGCGGACGAGGTGCTCGAGCGCCTCGACGAACGGCCCGTACGGCGTCCGCACGACCGCGTCGCACGCGCCATAGAGCACCAGCACTCCGCCGCCGGCGGCCTCCGACGCCAGCTCGCGCACGACGCGGCTCTTGCCCGAGCCGGGCTCGCCGCCGAGCAGCACGACGCGGCCGCCGTCGCCGAGCAGCGTGCGCAGGGTCTCCAGTTCGGCCGCGCGCCCTACGAACGGGAACGTGGACGTCAGGCGGAGTGAGCCGGGCAGGTCGTTCATCGCTAGTCAGGTCTGACTATGCCGGGGTGGCACCCTGATGTGGAGAAATTGGGTCAACACGCGTCATGACACGGCTGCGCCACGCCCGTAGCGTCGGCGCATGAGCACTGTGATGACACCCGCAGAGGCAGCCCGCCGGGAACTCTCGGCCTTCGGCGGGCAGCTGGTCGGCCCGGATGACGCCGGCTACGACGAGGCCCGCAAGGTCTACAACGCGATGATCGACCGGCGGCCGGGCGTCATCGCGCGCGTCTCGGACACCGACGACATCGCCGCGGCGATCTCGTTCGCGCGCCAGCATGAGCTTCCGCTCGCCGTCCGCGGCGGCGGCCACAACGGCGCCGGGCTCGGCACGTGCAACGACGGCGTCGTGATCGACCTCTCCCTGCTGCGCGGCGTCGAGGTCGACGCCGGCGCGCGCACCGTCCGCGTCGGCGGCGGCGCCACCTGGGCCGAGGTCGACAAGGCCACGGGCGAGTACGGGCTCGCGACCCCGAGCGGGGTCATCTCCACGACCGGCGTCGGCGGCCTCACGCTCGGCGGCGGGCTCGGCCACCTCACGCGCAAGCACGGCCTGACGATCGACAACCTGCTCGAGGCCGAGGTCGTGCTCGCCAGCGGCGAGACCGTGCGCGCGAGCGCCGAGGAGCACCCCGACCTGTTCTGGGCGCTGCGCGGCGGCGGCGGCAACTTCGGCGTCGTCACGTCGTTCGTCTTCCGCCTGCACGAGGTCGGCAACGTCGTCGCCGGCCCCACGCTGTGGGCGATCGAGGACAGCCCCGAGGTGCTCGCCACGTTCCGCGACCTGATGCCGCAGGCACCGCGCGAGCTCGGCGGCTTCTTCGCCTACCTCAGCGTCCCGCCCGGCCCGCCCTTCCCCGAGGAGCTGCACCTGCGCAAGGTGTGCGGCATCGTCTGGTGCTACGCCGGGCCCGAGGAGGACGCCGCGAAGGCGATGGCGCCGATCCTCGACGCGCTCCCGGCGCCGCTGCTGCACGGCCCCCAGCCGATGCCGCACGCGATGATCCAGGGCGCGTTCGACGGCGTCTACCCGCCCGGCCAGCAGTGGTACTGGCGCGCGGACTTCGTCAACGACATCCCCGACGCCGCGATCGAGGTGCACGCCCGCTTCGGCGCCGCGATGCCGACCTGGCAGTCGTCGATGCACCTGTACCCGATCGACGGCGCCGCGCATGACGTCAGCTCCACCGACACGGCCTGGAGCTACCGCGACGCGGGCTTCGCCTCCGTCTTCGTCGGCGTCGATGCCGACCCCGCCAACGCCGGCCTGATCCGCGACTGGACGGTCGACTACTTCGACGCGCTGCACCCGTACTCGGCCGGCGGCGCGTACGTGAACATGATGATGGACGAGGGTCAGGAGCGGGTCCGCGCGGCCTACCGCGGCAACTACGACCGGCTCGCCCGTATCAAGGCGGACTACGACCCCGCGAACACCTTCCGCATCAACCAGAACATCCAACCGTCGTAGGTCCGGTGAGAACGTTCACCCGCATGGGGGATGCGCGGTGCCGCCCCGGCGCCGATGATCCCGACATGCCTCCCCGCCTCCCCCGCCCCGTCGTCCGCGGATTGCTGGTCCTCAGCTATCCGCTGCGGATGGCGGCGCACCTCTCACAGCGCCCGTAGCTCTCTCTCCCCCTCCGGCGGCGCGCGGCTCTCGCCGCGCGCCGCCGTGCCGTCACGGGGTCGTCGTCGACAGCGTGAACGTCAGCGTCTTCGAGTACGACCCCGTCCGCAGCGCGTCGGTCGACCCGATGTGCTGCCGGAACGCGATCGCCACCGCCGCGTTGGACACCGGCCCTGTCCACGACGCGGGCGACATGTCGACCCGCAGCGCCTCCGGCAACGAGAATGCCCCGTTGGTCAAATGACCCGGGTCGCTCACGCTCAACGCCGCGTCACCCGCCGTGGAGATCACGTTCGCCGTCGTCGACGCCGTGTACTCGTGATCGAGCCCCGGCGTGAACGCGCCGAACGACGCCGGCGCGCCCAGCGTCAGCGACAACGTCGCCGGCACGGTGCCTGACGGCGAGGACTGCACGCCGACGAGATGGCTCACGCCCGGCCCGTCGCTGGCCACGTAGGCGCCCTCGCCGAGGTAGGAGGCCGTGATGAGGTGCGACCCGCCGCCGAGCGCCGAGGTCGTCAGCGTCGCCACGCCGCCCACGAGCGCGACCGGCGCGCCGAGCGCGACGCCGCCGTCGAAGAACTGCACCGAGCCGGTCGGAGTGCCGAGCTTCGTGAAGCCGTCGAAGTCGGCCTTGCGCAGCGCCTCGGCCATCAGCGCGCCCGGCAGCGGTGCGCCGGTCAGCGCCGCGTCGTTGCCGGTGACGGTCGCCTTCAGCGTCGCCGGGGCGCCGACGACCGTCTGGCCGCCGTCGCTGACCGTCGTCGTGGTCGGCTCGCCGCCTGAGAAGCCCGCGGCGATCGCGGCGGGGCCGCCGCCGACGATCGGGAGCACCACGCGGCTGTCCTGCAGCGAGAACGTGATCGCCGCCGCCGTGTTCGACGTCGACGTGCCGTAGTCGCGGTAGCTGCCGACGATCACGATCCCGATCTGATGGCCCGCCGGGAACGTGTAGTCGTGCGGCAGCATCGGGAAGCTGAACGGGTAGCGCTGATCGGCGACGATCGGCGTCGTGGTCGTGCGGTCGAGCCGGTGGCCGGCGTCGAGCACGCCCTTGGTCACGCGCCAGCGCGTGGTCGTGGTGTCCAGCCGCTCGCCGACGTCCTTGTAGCAGCCGTTGTCGGTCGCGCTCGCCTCGCCCCAGCACTCCGACGTGGTGAGCGTCTGCACACCGTCGCTCGTGCGCGACACGCGCGTGAACGCGGGGCCGTAGTCGACGAGGATCGCGCCGAGGTGCGTCGAGGTCTTGTTCGCCGACGCGTCGAGCTGCACGATCGGCGTGCCGGAGATGCGCAGCGGCGTCGTGAGCACCGGCGACAGGAACACGCGCCGGTTGGCGGTCACCGTCGTCTGGTTGTTGAGCATCGTCGTCTCGGTCTGGTTGGCCAGGTCCGTGAACGTCGTCGTCTGCTCGGCGCCGGACTGCGGGGCGAGCCCCAGCGTGCCTGCGTTCGCGCCCGGCTTGAGGAAGACCTGCGTCGGGCTCGCGCCCGGGATCGGCCAGCTCGCCGCGGTCTCGTACTGGTGCGGGCCGGTCTCGATCTTGACCTGCGGCTCGTCCATGACGCCGTTCTGCACGCCCTGGAGCCAGTAGTCGAACCAGTGGTGGACGCTGTCGACCCACGCCGAGCGGTCGTTGTCGAACGGGTCGACGTGGCCGGTCTGCATCAGGAACGCCTTGCGCGGGACGCCGAGGTCCGACAGCGCGTACCAGAAGCGGCTGAAGTGGTCGATGCGCACGTTCTCGTCGTTGAGGCCGTGCGTGAGGAAGACGCTGGCGCGGACCTTGCCGGCGTCCTTGATGTAGTTGCGGTCGTTCCAGAACGGCGTCGTGAAGTTGCCCGTCGCGTCCGCGTCGTTGGCGTCGATCGTGTCGCGCACCGGCTTGCAGTAGGCCTGCCGGTCCGGGTTGGTGACCGCCAGGGCGAGGCTGGAGACGTAGTGGTTGGCGCGCTGGATGACGCCGTTGGAGCGCGTGTAGTCGTAGTAGTCGTACGGGCCGGACTCGCCCACGATCGTCGTCAGCCCGTCGACGCCGGTGACGGCCGTGGCGGCCGCGAGCGCCCCGTCGTAGGACTTGCCGATCATGCCGGTCTTGCCGTTGAACCACGCGGGCGCGGGGACGGGGTTGCCGTCCTTGTCGTGCGCGGTGCGGCGGCCCTTGAACCAGTCGATGACCTCGGCGGCCGCGTTGTTGTCGGTCGGCCCCTGGACCGTCGGGCAGCCGGTCGAGTGGTTGGTGCCGGTCATGTCCACGAGCGCGATCGCGTACCCGCGCGGGACGAAGTAGTTGTCCAGGAACAGCGGCCACTTGGCGAGCAGGCCGCTCGCGTCGTCGGCCTTCAGCTGCGACTCGTTGCCGCGCCCGAGCGTGGAGTAGTACGGGCTGTCGTCCATGATCACGGGCGCCTTGTAGCCCGTCGCCGTGGCCGCCGGGCGGATGATGTCGACGGCGACCTTGTCCAGCGCGCCGTCGGAGTCGCTGTCGTAGTCGGTGTCGACCCACACGCGGTCGCGGATCGCGTCCGCGTAGCCGAACGTGGGCTGCGTCTCGTTGTTGGAGACGACGAGCTGCGCGTGTGCCGAGCTCGCGCTCGCCAGCATCGCCGCGGCGGCCGCCACGGCGACGAACACCCTGCGTCCCTGCATTCCAGTCCCCCTCGATAGACCGGTTCGGACGCTACTCGACCCACCTCGCAGTTCCGTCCGACCGTGGAGGGAAATACACGGGCCCGCTTTCGACACGTGTGGACTTCTCTGAGACAGTGGTGAACGCAGCCCGGGGGAAGGGTTGGCTGCGCATTGGTTCAAGGCAGGGACGCAAGGAGGGACGCATGAGGGGTTGGGCTACAAAGGTCGCGATCGGCGCATTCGCCATCGCGGCGCTGGGGACGACTGGGACCGCGCGAGCCGCGGATCCGGTCATCTCGGTGGGCGCCGACGGCACGACGGCGCCGAACTTCAGTTACAAGGACGCCATCCGCGAGCGGGTCTTCGTCCCCGTCGCCGGCGTGGACCAGGATCAGGACGGCGTGATCGACCGCGTGGCCGTCGACATCATCCGCCCGAAGGAGTCAGGGCCGAGCCTGAAGGTCCCGTCGATCATCGACCCGAGCCCGTACTACACGTCGCTCGGCCGCGGCAACGAGACGCAGTACATCCACACGACCGCCGCAGGCGTGCTGGACAAGTTCCCGCTGTTCTACGACAACTTCTTCGTGCCGCGCGGCTATGCGTTCATCGCCGCCCACGCCGTCGGCACGGCGTTCTCGACCGGCTGCCCGCTGCACGGCGGCCCCGGTGACGTCGCCGGCTTCAAGGCCGTCATCGACTGGCTCGAGGGCCGCGTCCCCGGCTACACCACGGTCGCCGGCACCACGCCGGTCGTCGCCGACTGGGCGAACGGCAAGAACGCCATGATCGGCAAGTCCTACGACGGCACGTTCGCCAACGGTGTCGCGTCCACCGGCGTCGACGGCCTGACGACGATCGTCCCGATCTCGGCGATCTCCGACTGGTACGACTACTCGCGCATGGGCGGCGTCGTCGAGACGACGAACTACCCGCGCAGCCTCGACAACAGCATCACCTCCGACAAGCCGGCCAGCAGCCTCGGCGTCGTGCCGCCGGTCAACAAGAACGCGCTGTGCCAGAAGACGCCGATCCCGGACGTCTTCAACTGGCTCAACGCCAACGACGGCGACGAGAGCGGCGACATCACGCCGTTCTGGAACGACCGCGACTACAACAAGGACGTCAGCAAGGTCAAGGCCGCGGTCTTCGCCTCGCACGGCATCAACGACGACAACGTCCGCCCGGACCAGTTCTCGCGCTGGTGGGCCGGCCTCGCCGCCAACAACGTGCCGCGCAAGGTGTGGCTGCACCAGGAGGGTCACGTCGACCCGTTCGACTACCGTCGCGGCGCCTGGATCGACACGCTGCACCGCTGGTTCGACTACTGGCTCCAGGGTGTCCCGAACGGCATCATGAACGCGCCGCGCGTGGACGTCGAGACGTCCGCCGACACGTGGGCGACGTACGCCGACTGGCCCATCCCGGGCACGGTCAACACCGACATCTACCTCGCGGGTCGCGGCAACGGCCAGTCCGGCACGCTGCTGCCGGCCTCCGGCGGCGCCACCGACACCGTGCAGCTGCTCGACAACAACACGTCCGAGAACAACGCGATCGCGTCGCCGAACGGCTCCCAGGCCAACCGGCTCGTGTTCCTCTCGACGAAGCTCAAGACCGACGTGCACCTGTCCGGCGTGCCGATCATCGACCTGCAGGCGTCGCTCAGCACCCCGCAGAGCAACCTCGCCGCGCTGATCGTCGACTACGGCACCGCCAACCACACCGGCCGCGCCGGCTCTGACGGCGTCACGACCTCGGCGACCGAACGCACGTGCGCCGGCCCGTCGGCCGACGGCACCGACTGCACGATCGGCGGCCCCTGCACGGCGAGCGCCACCGTCGACAACGCGTGCTACCTCACCGTCACCAAGCCGTCGCTGTCCTACCCGACGTGGCGCGTGACGCGCGGCATCCTGGACTCGTCCAACCGCGACTCGCTGTACACGGCCACCCCGGCCGTCGTCGGCACCAAGTACGAGTTCAAGTTCCCGGTCCTGCCGACGGAGTACACGTTCCCGGCCGGCCACCAGATCGGCGTCGTGATCATGTCCAACGACTCGAGCCTCGGCGCCAACGGCACCCGCGGCCAGACGATCACGCTCGACACCAAGGCCAGCAAGGTGAGCCTCCCGGTCACGGGCGGCTCCGGCGCCATCACCGCGTCCGGCGCGTTCGTGGCGGACACGACGATCCCGACGCTGGCCGATCACGCCGACATGGTCGTCAACACGACGGACCCGACCGGCATCGCGGTCACGTACACCAAGCCGGTCGCGACCGACACGCAGGACGACAACCCGACCGTCAACTGCACCCCGGCCTCCGGGACGAAGCTCGCGGTCGGGACGACGACGATCACATGCGTCGCGACGGACGCCAACGGCAACTCGGCGCCGGCGAAGACGTTCAAGGTCACCGTCCAGTACGTCAACCAGGCCGACGGCGGCGTGAGCGGCACGGTTCCCGCCACGCTCGGGCTGACGCTCGGCGCCGCCGGACCGCTCGGGCCGTTCACGCCGGGCGTGGACCGCGACTACCTGTCGCAGCTGACGGCCACCGTCATCACCACCGCGGCTGACGCGGCGCTCAGCGTCGCCGATCCGAGCAGCGTCGCCACCGGCCACCTGGTCAACGGGACGTTCTTCCTCCCGAGCGCGCTGCAGGCCAACGCGGGCGGCCCGTTCGCCGACGTCGGCGGCTCGGCCGCGCCCACGCTGCTGAAGACGTGGTCGAACCCGGCGTCCAACGACCCGGTCACGGTCGCGTTCAAGCAGCACGTCGGCCAGAACGACGCGCTGCGCACCGGCACGTACAGCAAGACGCTCACGTTCACGCTGAGCACCACCACGCCGTAGACGTTCCCTGGGGCGTCGGCCAGCTTGGCCGGCGCCCCAAGTTTTTGCCAAGGTCAGGTCGTCATCGTCCGGCCGCGGCATGAGATTCACGCTGCGCCCCGCCATATCCGATGACGCCCCCGCCGCCGGCCAGCTGCTGTCCGAGCTCGGCTACCGGATCGACGAGCGCGAGCTGCGCAACGGCATCGAGCGCGCGCTCGACGCCGACGACGCGCAGGTGATCGCGGTCACCGACGGCGACGAGCTGATCGGGCTCGCCGCGCTCGCGCTGTCGCCCGGCACCGGGCGGCTCGAAGCCCTGATCGTGCGCGAGCCGCGCCGCAACCAGGGCGCCGGGCGGATCCTGCTCGCGGCCGCCGAGGCCGTCGCCAGCGCCCGCGGCTGCTCGGAGCTGGAAGCCGGCGCCGCGCTGCCCAGCGGGCGGCGCTTCCTGCGCCGGATGGGCTTCGACGACGGCACCGGCCGGTTCGTCAAGCCGCTCGGCGGCTACGTGCAGGCTCCCGCACCGCAGTAAGGCCTGCACTACCCAGGGGGCCGAGTTGCCCCCTGGCGCCCGTGGTGGTCGCCCGCCTGTGGCGGCGGAGATGCGTCCGTAGATTCGATCTATGCCCGCCTTCCGCCTCTCCCCCCTCTCGCCGGCGGCGCGCATGCAGATCGGCCTCTTCCTCCTCGCCTACCTGCTCTACAGCGCGGCCCGCTTCGTCACGATCGGCGATCTCGGCGTCGCCGAGGCCAACGCGCACTGGATCGTCGCGCTCGAGCACCACCTGCACGTCGCCTCCGAGGCATCCGTCCAGCGCGGCCTGAGCGGCACCTGGGCGATCTGGATCCTCAATCACCTGTACCTCGCCGCCCAGCTGATCGTGCTCCCCGGCGCGCTCGTGTTCCTCTACCACCGCTCGCGCCCGATCTACGCGCAGCTGCGCAACACGATCCTGGCGACGTGGCTCATCTCGATCCCGATCTACGCCGCGTTCCCCGTCGCGCCGCCGCGGCTCGCCGACATCGGCCTCGTCGACACGATCACGTCGCAGACCGGCTTCTCGCTCACCGGCAAGCTGACGACCAGCTTCTACAACGAGCTCGCGGCCGTCCCGAGCCTGCACGTCGGGTTCGCCGTCGCGATCGGCATCGCCGTCGCCCGCTCGCTCCACAACCCGCTGCTGAAGCTGCTCGCGCTGCTGTGGGGCCCGACGATCGCGCTCGCCGTGCTCGCCACCGGCAACCACTTCGTCTTCGACGTCGTCGCCGGCATCTTCGCCAGCGCCGCCGGCTACGGGCTCGGCGCGCTCGCGGCGCGCGTGAGCGCCCAGGCTTTCTCCAAGGAGGCTCCAAGGGCTTCGCGATTTGCTTCGCCCTATGAGCCGCAACCTTGCACGTAACTGGGACCTCGCCGTCACGTCGAGCGCCCTTCTGCTGATCGTCGGCGGGCTCGCCTACCCGCACCTGCGCAAGCTGATCGATCAGCGCCCGGACGAAGACTGAACCGGCGGTTTGTAGGATCGGAGTCGCCTCGACGGCCCCGGGCTACAGCCTCGCGGCCGTGCTGGATGGGCGGCTGGGCGATCGTCGTCGCCGACCTGATCGTGATGGCCAACCTGGCCCAGATCGCCGGCCTCCACAGCTTCCTGCTGCTCGGGGATCCACGACCCGTCGACGCTCGCCGTCACCGCCGTCGGCGTGGTCTGGATCGGCGTCATGACCGCGATCTGCGTAATCGGCGTCGAGGTCAACGCGCGCACGCAGCGCTGGCTGCTGGCAGCCGAGATCGTCACGCTGGCCGCGTTCGCGATCGTCGCGCTGGTGCGAGTCTACGTGGGCAGCGCCGGCCCCGCCGCGCCGCACCCGGAGCTGTCGTGGTTCTCGCCGCTCGCCGTCGGCTCCGTCGGCGCGCTCACGTCCGGCCTGCTGGTCGCGGTCTTCATCTACTGGGGCTGGGACACGCTCGTGTGCGTCAACGAGGAGACCGAGGACGCCGACACGGTCCCCGGCAAGGCGGCCGTGCTCTCGACGCTCATCCTCGTCGGCATCTACGTGATCGTCTCGACCGCGGCGATCGCGTTCGGCGGCGTCGACCGGCTCGCCGGCGATCGCTCGGGCGACGTGCTCGGCCTGCTCGCGGGCGACGTGTTCGGCTCCGGCGCGCTCGGCAAGATCATGATCGTCGCCGTGCTCACGAGCGCCGCGGCCTCGACGCAGACGACGATCCTGCCGACCAGCCGGACCGCGCTCTCGATGGCGCGCGCGAAGGCGGCGCCCGCCGCGCTCGCGCAGGTCCACCCGCGCTATGTCACCCGCACGTCGCGACGTGGATCATGGGCGGCCTCTCGATCGCCTGGTACGTCGGCCTGACGCTGGTGAGCACGAACATCCTGCTCGACTCGATCGCCGCGCTCGGCCTGATGATCGCGTTCTACTACGGGCTGACCGGGTTCGCGTGCGCGTGGTACTACCGGCGCGCGCTGCCGTCGAGCCTGAAGAATCTCCTGCTGGCCGGCGTCGGGCCGGCGGTCGGCGGCGCCATCCTGCTGTTCGTGTTCGTGAAGTCGTGCCTGGACCTCGGGCGCGCCGACGCGGGCTCGACGACCTACTTCGGCGTCGGCTCGCCGCTCGTGATCGGGCTCGGGTTCCTCGTGCTCGGCGCGATCCTGATGGTGACCTGGCGCGCGGCCGGGCAAGAGGAGTTCTTCCGCCGCCGGCCCGAGGCGGCGGCCGCGGACGCGCTCGGCCTGCCCGAGCGCGTCCTGGAGCCGGTGCCTAGCGCCGCGTGATCACTGGGGCGCCGCGAGCAGCGCCAGGCACAGGTCGGCGATCGTCGCCGGCTGGCGCAGCGAGCGGCCGAGCAGCTTCTCGATCCGCGCGAGCCGGTAGCGCAGCGTGTTCGGGTGGACGTGCATCGCCTCGGCGGTGGCGGCGACATCCATGTCGCGCGCGAAGTACTCGACCAGCGCCTCATGCAGCGCCGGGTTGGCCTTGATCGGGGCGAGCAGGTCGTCGACCTTCGCGCGGATGTGCTCGGGCGCCACCTCGCTGAGCACGAGCGTGCAGACGTCGAAGTCCTCGTAGGCGAGCACGCTGTCGTCCGGCACCCGCTGGAACGCGAGCGTGGCGTCGCGGAACGAGAGCGGCACGTCGGCCATCGAGCGGACCGGGCGGCCGAGGCCGGCCTTGACGCCCGCCAGACGCGCGTCGCCCTGGATCAGCGCGATCGTGCGATCGCCGCGCCGGGTGACGAGGCTCGGCAGCGGCACCTCGGCGAGGTCGCCCCCGATCACCGCGACGCGGGCGGGCTCGGCGAAGTCGAGCCCGAACGAGGCGGCGCGGGCGGCGAGCGCGCGGATCTCGGTGGTCTGCTCGAGCGCCTCGTCGAGCAGCGCCGAGCGGACGGCGCGCTCCTGGTCGCGCGCGAGCGCGCCGAGCCGCTCGGTCGCGCCGAGCAGCGGGACCGCGGCCTGGGCCGCCGAGCGCGCGAGCCGGCTGCGCCGGCGGCTCGCGACCGCCAGCCACGACGGCCCCGCGGGCACCGTCACGACGTGCCAGCCGTCCTCGTCGTACTCGCGCTCGGCGACGCGCGCGGCGATGCCGTCGGGCAGCGTCCCGGACGAGAGCTCGACGCCGCCGTCCGCGGCCAGCAGGACGACGCCGGCGTCGAGCATCTTCGCGAGCCGCTCGACGATCACGCGCCGCGGCTCCGGCTCGCCCAGGCCGTCGACGAGATGCCGCTGGATCGCCGTCAGCCGCTGGTACGTGTGCAGGTCGCTGGACAGCAGCGAGCGGTTGACGAAGCCGACGATGTCGCGGAACGGCGTCGCCAGCGGCACGGCGAAGACGGGGTACGAGCGCGCCCGCGCCTCCTCCAGCAGCGCCGGCGGGACCTTCTTGAACACGAGGTCGAGGCCGATGCCGAGCGCCGCGATCCCGCCCTGCTCGAGCTCGCCGATCAGCTCGCGCTGGGCGGCGACGTTGCCGCGCAGCCGCATGCCGGTCGTCAGCATCACCCAGCCGCGCTCGAGGAAGCGCGTCGGATCCTCGACGTCGATGCTGTGCGCGCCCGCGATCTCGCGGTCGAGCCCCGCCTCGCCGCTCAGGAGCGCGAGGCCGAGGTCCTCCTGCTCGACGAGTTCACCCAGGACCACCGCCTGTGAGTCTGACGCTGCGCGCGCCCTCCGTAAAGCCGCGCAGCGGCAGCTCCCAGCGCTCCCCGGGCCAGCGGTACTCGAGCGAGCGTCCGTCCGGCCGGTAGATCGCGGTGTAGAGCGTGCCGAAGCCGCGGTCGTAGTCGGTCACGTAGAGCGGCGGCGCCAGCAGCGCGTCCGCGCCGGTCAGCTCGCACAGGGCGGCGCGCCGCTCGACCGAGCGCGTGGCCCGCGCGTACTCGGGCCAGTCGACGCGCTCCTGGTGGTTGGTGGCGACGGGCGCGCTCGTCCCGACCGCGCGGTCGGGACCGACGAACGCGGTCACGGCCTCCCCCGCCGCGTCGACGAGCGTGAGGTTGTAGGGCGCGTTGACGGGGAGCCTTCGCAATGCTTCGAGCGCCGCGTACGTGGTCTCGCACGTCTCCAGCAGGTAGCGGACCACGAGCGTGATGCCGAAGCCGTCGCCGAGCGCACGGCGCCCGCCGAACGCCAGCGCGACGGCGAGCCCGGCGTCGTTGATCCCGTCGAGCAGGCCCCACAGGCAGTCGCTCGAGCCGAGCACGGCGCGCCCGGTCAGCTCGCTGCGGAGCACCGTCCCTTCGAGCTTGTCCGGGTGGTAGTCGTAGTTGCGCACGAGCACGCCGCCGATCACGGCCTGCGAGCAGCCGGCCATCAGCGGCGGCGGGTCGTACAGCGCGAGCATCCGCGCCGCCAGGTCGCCGCCGCCGGCGAGCGCGACCATCCGCTCCCAGGTCTCGACCAGCTCGGGCATGTGGAGCTCGAGGTTGCGGCGGGCGACGGGGTAGCTCGGGCGCGCGGCGTCGCCGTCGCGGAGGAACCAGTCTTTGAGGGCTGGCCAGAGCGTGACGAATCTCGCGGCGAAGACGTCGCCGGGGGTCGGCTCGTCGATGGCGTGGAAGGTGAGAAGAACCGCGTGAGCTTACGAGGCTTCGAACGTCAACTGCGCTGGTAAGGGAGGGTGGTCCTACCGTGACCGATCGTCCGAGAGCGTGATCCGAGCACGAACGATCACAATCGCCCCTCGGTGTTGGGGGGGTGCGTCACTTTTGCGCCCTCAGGGTGAACAAAAGTGACGCACCCTCTCCGAGCAGTGATCGATTTACAGTCACTGAACCGTTCCGGGGAACCCACGCTCCTTTACCTGCGCAGTTCCGCTCACCACACGCTCTTGAACGCAAGCGCATCGCGGCGGGACGCCTCCTCAACGGGCACGCCGACGAACTCCCCGCGAATCGCGTCGATCCAACGACGAGCGGACTCCGTCAACCGATTCGAGTCGTCCTGCATACGGCAGCGACTCACCAGGAGCCCGAGATCCGCGCCCGGGTAGCGGTAGTCGCCCTCCCCCAGCACCTGCAGGTAGAACGCCTCGCCTTCGTCGCAGATCCCGTGCCAGTCGTTCCCCCAGCGCATGAACTCGGCATGCCCGTCCGCGCCCAGCTTCCACGTGCCGGTTCGCGGCGCCGCAGTCAAGAGCTCCACGTCATCCCGCGTCTCCTTGATCACGAGCTGGCTCCAGTCGTCGACCGCCTCCGTCCGGCCCCAGCGCTCGTTGATCTCGTCCACGTCGATCTCGTACGGGACGTCGAGGAACTCGATCAGGTGCAGCAGGAACAGCGGCATGTCCGCGTACGCGCCGACGGTCACGTTGGTCATCGACGTCACGCCGGACAGGCGCGGGTTGAGCTCGCCGAGGTAGAGCTCGCCGGTGTCGAGGTCGACGAGGTAGTCGACCTCGAAGAAGCCGCGGTAGCCCTCGGTCGCGAGCCGGTCGCCGAGCTGCTGTGTGAGCACGCGGGCGCGCTCGCGGTGCTCGGGCGAGAGCGCGTCGGAGAAGATGTCGTTGCCGCACCAGCCGCCGCGGTAGGGCGTCAGCTCCGGGTAGCCGGTGAGGTCGCGCATGACCGGGCCGACGACCGTGCCGTGGCGGGTGAGCACCGCCTCGACCGCGACCGCGCGGCAGTTGATGCGCTTCATGACCTTCAGCTCCTGACCGGCGAGGTCGTCGACCCAGTCCTCCGCGCCGCGCACGAAGAACGTCGTCTTGCCGGAGTCGCCGTACGGCGTCTGCACGACGAGGTCGGTGCCGAGCCCGGTGGCGAGCTCGAGCAGCTCGTCGTAGTCGCGCGCCCGGCCGAGCCGGTTCGGCACGCTCGGGACGCCCGCCTCGTTGCCGAGCTGGGTCGTGACGATCTTGGAGTCCAGCCGGTGGCGCAGCGCCGCGGGCGGCATCGCGAGCTTCAGCCCGCACTCGGCGGCGAGCCGCTCGGTCTCCTCGTCGAAGAACACGAACAGCGCGAGTCCGCCCTCGTCGCCGATCAGGTCGCGCACCTCCTTGTGCTCGAGCAGGTAGTTGTTGATCTCCTCGATCGACTCGAACTCGCGGTACGGGCGCTCCTGCGGGACGAACACGTTCGGGTGCGCGCCGGCGAACGAGTCGAAGTAGTTGACGAAGTGGAACTCGCGCACCCAGCGGTCGATGCCGAGCAGGTTGAACGCCGTCGGCGAGACGAAGTGGATCGGCGTGCGGTTGGTGCGGAAGAACCCGCGGATGTCAGCGATGCCGCGCAGGGGCTCGGGCATTGAGTGCCTCCTCGATGTGCTGGGCGACGGCGAGGACGGCGCCGTCGGCGCCGCGGGCGCCAGTGATCTGGAGCGAGAGCGGAAGGCCTTCGTCGCCGCGCCCCATCGGGACTGCGCACGCCGGAAGGCCCGCAAGGTTGGCGTCATAGAGGAACGACCCCCAGTCGTCGTCGGGCAGCTCGGCGAAGGCTTCGAGGCCCAGCGTGGGCGTGAGCAGGACCGCGCCGCCGGCCAGCAGATCGGCGTAGCGGCGGTGGATCCGCTCGCGCTCGAACTGGGCGGCGAGGTACTGCGACGTGGTGACGCGCTCGCCGGCGGCCTGGAACGCCCGAGCGGCCGGCGTGCCGGCCGCCGGGTCCGCCCAGCGCGCCTCGGCGGTGGCGATCGTGAACCAGGTGTCGACGCTCGGCGCCAGCGGCGGCGCCTCCTCGAGCTCGAGGTCGAGGCCGGAGATCGCGGCGCGGAAGGCGGCGCGGACGTCGTCGTCGACGCGCGCGAAGCCGCCGTCCTCGGACACATACGCGCGCGTGGGGAACGTGGTCGCGGGGACGTCGAAGCTGAAGCGGTCGCGCGGGTGGCGGCCGGCGATCGCCTCGAACATCAGCCGCGCGTCGGCCACCGTGTGCGCCAGCGGGCCATAGGCGACGAGCGTCTTCCAGCCCGCGCCGCTCGGCTCGCGCGGGACCGCGCCGAAGCTCGGCTTGAAGCCGACGACGCCGCAGAACGCGGCGGGGATGCGGATCGAGCCGCCGCCGTCGCCGCCGAGCGCGAGCGGCCCGGCGCCGGCCGCCAGCGCGGCGGCCGCGCCGCCGGAGGAGCCGCCCGCGGTGCGCGCCGGATCGAGCGGGTTGGCGGTGCGGCCGTGGCGCTCGGACTCCGTGTAGCCGAAGTAGCAGAGCTCGGGCGTCGTGGTCTTCGCGTAGATGACCGCGCCGGCCTCCTGGAGCCGCTCGACGGCGACGACCGTCTCGGTCGGCACCGTCGGCTCGACCGCCAGCGACCCGTGCATCGTCGGGACGCCCGCGATCAGGTGCGAGTCCTTGACGGTGATCGGGACGCCGGCGAGCGGGCCGCCCGCGCCGCGCGCCAGGAGCTCCCCAGCGGCTGTCGCGGCGGCGCGGGCGCGCTCGTCGAGGCGCAGCGCGTACGGATTGACCTCATCCGTGATCGCGTCGGCGCGGTCCAGGACGGCCTCCAGCGCTTCGAGGGCGCTCAGCTCGCGACGGCGGAGCGCGGCGGCCAGCTCGATGGCGGAGAGGTCCATGGCCGGGCAGGCTCTCTGTTGCGGATCTGCGGCGGAATGGTGCGATTTCCAAACGTCTGTGCTCCGTTTGTCGCACGCACAGACCTCGCGGCTTGCGCGGAGGGACAGAATGGCTGGCATGACCGCATCGCAGATCGACTCGGCCGACGACCTCCTGGCCGCTCGCGAGCGCTGGGTCGCCCGCGGCGTCTCCGCTCCCGCGATCGTCGCGGTGCGCGCGCAGGGCTCCTACGTCGAGGCCGCCGACGGCGTCCGCTACCTCGACTTCGCGGGCGGCATCGGCTGCCAGAACCTCGGCCACGGCCCGTCGGACGTGGTCAGCGCGATCCACGCCCAGGTCGACAGGTATCTCCACCAGTGCTTCATGGTCGCCGCCTACGAGCCGTACGTGGACGTCTGCCGGCGGCTCGGCGAGCTCTCGCCCTGCCGGGGGACCGACCAGCGCAGCCTGCTGCTGAACTCCGGCGCCGAGGCGGTCGAGAACGCGGTCAAGATCGCCCGCGCCGCCACTGGCCGGCCGGCGATCATCGCGTTCGACCGCAGCTTCCACGGCCGCACGCTGCTGACGATGTCGCTGACGGCGAAGGTCAAGCCGTACAAGAAGGGCTTCGGTCCATTCGCGCCCGAGATCTACCGCGCGCCGGCGCCGTACCCGTACCGCGGGGTCGGTACCGACGAGGCGATCGCCGCGCTCGAGGACCTGTTCATCGCGCAGGTGGACCCGGCGAGCGTCGCCGCCGTGATCCTCGAGCCTGTCCAGGGCGAGGGCGGCTTCCTCCCGATGCCGGCCGACTACCCGGCGCGCCTGCGCGAGCTGCTCGACAAGCACGGGATCCTCTGGATCGACGACGAGGTGCAGTCCGGCGTCGGCCGCACCGGCCCCGTGTGGGCGATCGAGCACTACGACGCGCAGCCGGACCTGCTGGTGTCGGGCAAGTCGCTCGGCGGCGGGCTGCCGCTGGCGGCCGTGACCGGCCCGTCGTCGGTGATGGACGCGGTCGACCCGGGCGGCCTCGGCGGCACGTTCGGCGGCAACCCGGTCGCCTGCGCGGCGGCCGCGGTCGTGCTGGACACGGTCGCGACGCCGGAGTTCCACGACCGCGCGCTCGCGCTCGCCGAGAAGATCGCGGAGGGTCTCGAGGGGATCGCGTCGCGTGTGGAGTCGGTCGGCGAGACGCGCGGCCTCGGGCCGATGCGCGCGCTCGAGCTGGTGCGCGACCGCGAGACGCGCGAGCCGGCCCCGGAGCTCGTCCAGGCCGCGATCGGCGCCGCGCGCCAGAGCGGGCTGCTGTTGCTCGGCTGCGGCCTCTACGGCAACGTGATCCGCCTGCTGCCGCCGCTGACGATCTCCGACGACGACCTTGCGCGCGGGCTGGAGCTCCTCGAGGCCGCACTCGCGTGAGATGCACCCGCTCGAGCCACTCTCCGCGCAGGAGATCCGGCAGGCCGCCGCGGCCGTGCGGCGCTACCACGGCGTCGGCGAGCGCTGGCGCTTCGCCTCGATCGAGCTGCGGGAGCCGCCGAAGGGCGCGCCGATAGGGCGCGAGGCGCTCGTCGTCTGCTGGAACCGCGGCGACGGCGCCGCCTACGGCGCGACCGTCTCGCTGGACGAGGATCGGGTCTCGGCGTGGGAGCGGCTGGAGGGCATCCAGCCGAACCTGACACCCGACGAGTGGCACGAGTGCGACCACGCGCTCAAGGAGGATCCGCGCCTGATCGAGGCGCTGGCGCGGCGCCGGATCACCGACATGGCGCTCGTGCTGATCGACGTCTGGGGCTACCGCGGCTGGCTCGTGCCCGAGGCCTACCGCGACCGGCGCGTCGGCTGGACCGACGTGTGGTTCCGGAGCGAGCCCGGCGCGAACCCGTACGCGAACCCGGTCAACGGGCTGCACTGCATCGTCGACCTCAACTCGATGGAGCTGCTCGAGATCGAGGACACGTTCGAGGTCGACCGGCCGGAGATCATGGGCCAGTACGTGCCCCGCTTCGTGCCGGGCCTCAAGCGGCGCGACGACATCGCGCCGCTGCAGATCGCCCAGCCCGGAGGCGTCTCGTTCACGCTCGAAGGGCACGCGCTGACGTGGCAGGGCTGGTCGCTGCGGCTCGGCTTCAACCACCGCGAAGGGCTCGTGCTGCACACGCTCGCCTACGCCGGGCGGTCGGTCGCGCACCGCATCTCGCTCGCTGAGATGGTCGTCCCCTACCGCGACCCGTCGGTCGACCAGTACCGGCGCACGGCCTACGACATCGGCGAGTGGGGCCTCGGCTTCATGACGCAGTCGCTCGAGCTCGGCTGCGACTGCCTGGGCGAGATCCGCTACCTCGACGCGGTGCTGCACGACACGGCCGGCGAGCCGTACACGATCCGCAACGCGATCTGCGTGCACGAGGAGGACGACGGGGTGCTGTGGAAGCACGTCGACCACCAGCACGGGGCCGAGGTCCGGCGCGCGCGGCGGCTCGTAATCTCCTTCCACGTGACGGTGGCCAACTACGAGTACCTCGTCTACTGGCGCCTCTACCAGGACGGCAACGTCGAGTGCCACGTGCGCGCGACCGGGATCATGGTGGTCGGCCACCTGCCCGAGGGCGAGCCGGCGCGCCACGGGACGATGGTCGACCAGCGCACGTACGCGCCGTTCCACCAGCACTTCCTGATCGCGCGGCTGGACATGGACGTGGACGGTCCGGGGAACACCGTGGTCATGGTCGAGGGCGAGCCGGACGCCGGCGATCCGTACGGGCTGGGCTTGCGGTCGATCTCCCAGCCGGTGCGCACCGAAGGCGGCCAGGACTACCGCTGGGAGACGCAGCGAAGCTGGAAGGTCGTCAACCCGAGCTCGCTCAACGCGATGGGCGACCCGGTCGCCTACAAGCTCCTGCCGGGCGCGGCGCTGCCGCCGATGTTCGCGGACGACTCGCCCGTGCTGCGCACCGCCCAGGCGCTCAAGCACACGCTGTGGGTCACCCCCTACGCCGAGGAAGAGCGCTGGCCGTGCGGGCGGTTCCCGAACCAGGCCGACACCGACACCGGGCTGCCGGTGTGGACGGCCGCGGGCCGGTCGGTCGAGGACACCGACGTCGTGCTCTGGTACGTGTTCGGCATCCACCACGTCACGCGCGTGGAGGACTGGCCGATCATGCCGGTCGACGCCGTCTCGTTCTGGCTGAAGCCGTTCGGCTTCTTCGATCGCAATCCGGCGCTGGACGTCTGAGTGCTCGCCGCACTGCTGATCCTCGCGCTGGCGCCGCAGCAGCAGCTCGACCTCGCCAAGGTGCGCTGGCAGAAGCTCCACTCGCGCAGCTACTCGTACGTCCTGACGCCGACGTGCGGCCGCTGCATGGCCGACCCGGTGACGATCCGCGTGCGCGACGGCAAGCCGGTCGGCACGCCGAAGGCGTACACCGACCGCGACACCGTGCCGGAGCTGTTCGCCTACATCCAGAAGGCGATCCGCTCCAAGCCCTACCGGATCGAGGTCCACTACGGCCCGCGCTCCGGCGTGCCGACGCTCGTGTCGGTCGACCCGGACAAGCTGACCGTCGACGACGTCACGGGGTTCGTCGTGCAACGGTTCCGTCGCACATGACCCGCGCGCTGCTCATCGTCGACATCCAGAACGACTACTTCCCCGGCGGGGCGTACCCGCTGGTGAACCCGGAGGCGGCCGCCACGGCCGCCCGCCACGTCCTCGACGGCTTCCGCGAGCGCGGCGAGCCGGTCATCCACGTCCAGCACGTGTGGGACGCGCCGGACGCGACGTTCATGCGCCCCGGCACCGGCGGCGTCGAGATCCACCCGCTCGTCGCGCCCGCCGGCGGCGAGCGCGTGGTCACGAAGGCCGAGCCGAACGCGTTCCTCGGCACCGGCCTGGAGGCCACGCTGCGCGACGCCGGGATCGACTCGCTCGTGGTGGCGGGGATGATGAGCAGCATGTGCGTCGACGCGACGGTCCGCGCCGCGGTCGACCTCGGCTTCACCGCGACGGTCGTGCACGACGCCTGCGCGGCGCCCGACCTCGCCTTCAACGGCGCCACGATCCCCGGCGCGACCGTGCACGGCGCGTTCATGGCCGCGCTGGGCGACGGCTACGCCACGCTCGCCGCGGGTGACGAGCTCGCGTAGATGCGGTTGCGGCAGGCGGTGGCGGGCGAAGAGGAGGCGCTGAGCGAGCTGGTGATGCGCTCGAAGGCGCACTGGGGCTACGACGCGGCGTTCCTGGAGGCGTGTCGCGAGGAGCTGCGCGTGACGCCGGAGGAGATCGCGGGCGGGCAGGTGACGGTCGCCGAGGACGACCGTGTGCTTGGGATGTCGATCCTCGATCTCGAAGCGGCCGAGCTCGTCTCGCTCTTCGTCGACCCGGAGGCGATCGGCACCGGCGTCGGCCGCGCGCTGCTCGACGCCGCGCGCGAGCGCGCCGCCGCCGCCGGCGTGGCCGAGCTCACGATCGAGAGCGACCCGTTCGCCGAGCCGTTCTATCTGCTCCACGGCGCCCGCCGCGTCGGCGAGCGCGTCTCCCGCTCGACGGGCAGAGCCCTTCCGCTGCTCGTATTGCGGTCGTAGGCTCGCGCCATGAAGCTCCTGCAGATCAACTATCGCCGCGAGCTCGGGCAGGATGACCGCGAGCAGAGCGAGCGGCTGCTCGGCGCCGCCGAGCACATCTCAGGCCTCCCGGGCCTGCAGTGGAAGATCTGGATCCACGACGACGCGAGCCACGCGGCCGGCGGGATCTACCTCTTCGACAGCGAGGAGCACGCGCGCGCCTGGGGCGACGACGCGGTGCCCAACTCGCTCGGCCGGATGCCGGGCGTGAGCGACATCGACGTGCGCTACTTCGACGTCGACGAGCAGCTCAGCGCGATCACCGGCGCGCCCGTGGGAGCCGTCTCAGCCACGTGACGCGAGGCCGGAGAGCACGCCGTCGAGCGTGGCCTGCGTGATGTCGACGCTCCAGCCGCGCAGCAGCCGCCCGCCCTTGCCGATCACGGCGATCACGGGCGGCTCGCCGACGGCGTAGGAGCGCCAGGCCGCGCCGCTCGCGTCGATTCCGGCCGGATACGGGACCTCGTGCTCGGCGAGGTAGCGCTTGAGGTCGGCCGGCTTGTCCTGCTGCGCGACGCCGACGAACGCGATCAGGTCCTCGTACTTGCGCGCGAGCGCATTGAGCATCGGCTGCTGGCCCGGGCAGCGCGCGCACCACGATGCCGTGAACGCGACGACGACCGGCCGCGTGGCCCACAGCCGCGAGCCGCGCACGGGCGTCCCGTCGAGCAGCGTCGCGCTGAAGTCGGGCGCGCGCGGCGCCGAGGTGTCCTCCGGCGCGAGCTTGGCTCCGGCCGGCACCGGCCCGGGCAGGCCGGCGACCGCGCCGCCCGCCGCCGGCGTCGACGGCGGCGCGGCGACGCGCGGCCCGCTCGTGGCCTCCGACGCGCGCAGCTTGACGGCGTCGCCACGCGCGAACGTCAGCTGCGCGCCGCGGTCCAGCCGCAGCGTGTAGCGGTCGCGCCGCGGCAGCTTGACCGAGAACGTGACCGCGCACGACGTCGGCTCGACGGCCGCGCCCTGGATCTTGTGCACGCCCCGGCGCACCGCGACGCCGGGCGGGAGCGTGCCGCGGGCGAGCACGTCCTTGCCCGCGAGCACCTCATACGCGGCGCCCGGGCGGACGTACAGGTATCCGCCCGAGCCCGAGCACGCCGTGCCCGGCTTGCGCAGCGACGCGTCCTCGACGTCCAGCGTGATCTTCACCGGTGACGGCGCCGCCCCGCAGCCCGCGAGCAGCACCGCCACACAGAGAAGCGCCGTCCTCAAGGAGTCGTCGTGGACAACGTGAACGTCAGCGTCTTGGAGTAGCTCCCGGTCCGCAGCGCGTCGTTGGCGTTGATGGTCTGCTTGAACGTGATCGCGACCGGGCCGTTGGAGATCGGGCCCGACCACGAGCTCGGCGACATGTCGACCCGCAGCGGCTCCGGCAGCGAGAACGACCCGTTCGTCAGGTGGCCGGGATCGGACACGGTGAGCGTCGCGTCGCCGGCCGTCGAGACCACGTTGCCGGTCGTCGCCGCCGTGTACTCGTGGGCCAGGCCCGGCGTGAACGCGCCGAACGTCGCCGGAGCGCCGAGCGTCAGCGACAGCGTCGCCGGCACCGAGCCGCCGACGTCGCCGGTCGGCGCCGTCAGCGCGCACGTCGCGGTCGCCGTCTTGGTCGCGTCGGAGACCGACGTGGCCGTCAGCGTGACCGTCGCGCTCTTCGCCGGCGCGGCGTTGCGCGTCACGTACACCGGGACTGCGCTGGATTGGCCAAACCGGGCTGTTGCCAGCGCGTTGCGCAGCTGCGCCGTCCACCCGTCACCCGCGACCGAGGCCGACAGCCGGTAGATGTCGTTGTGGAACGACGCCGTCTCGTCCTGCAGGTGGAGCGCCGGATCCGTCGGCGCGTCGGTGCCCGAGTTGGTCAGCGAGAACTCGCAGTTGGTGTTCGTGCCCGACAGCGTCTGCGCCGGCGCATTGGCGACGGACACGCCGCGCATCTGCGGGCCGGCGCCCGCCGGGTTCTGGATCCCGACGACGTAATGCAGCACGCCCTTGGCGTCGGTGTACTTGTCGACGACGTAGAAGTGCAGCCCGTTCGGGCCGTCGGCGTACTCGGCGGACGAGCCCGAGTTCGTCCCGGCGTGGAACAGCGCGTCGTTGAGCTGCCGGTAGTCGGCCACCGTGCGCATGATCGGCGTGCCGTCAGGCTTCAGGTAGTCGACCATGTTCATGTTCTCGGGATGCGCGTCCACGACCCAGGTGAAGCAGTTGTAGCCGCAGCCTGAGCCCTCGGTGCCGCGCACGCCCGGGTTCCACGTCTTGTTCTTGGAGATCAGCACGCCGCTGTCGGGCTCGAACGAGCCGTAGCCGACGCGCTGCACCGTCTCGAGCATGTAGTTCGTCCAGCCGCCGGCCGTGCCGCCGCCGCCGTCGCACAGCGGCTGCGTGGCGACCGCGCAGGCCGGCTCCTTGTCGACCGGCGCGGAGCCGTCGAGCTGCACCTGCACGCCCGCGCGAGCCCCGCCGGGGAGCACGTCGTCCGTGTTCACGGCGCGCGCGATCACGTCCGTCACCGCCAGGCCCGACTGCGCCAGCCCGTTGCGGTTGAGCCGCAGCACGTTCGCGGGCTTGACGAAGCCCATGCCGATCTTCGAGCGCAGCGTGTGCTCCGCCCCCATCGATGCCCCGTACTGCGCCGGCACCTGCCAGCGGTTGTGCGGGCCGCCGGGCCCGTTGAACGAGCCGCGATCCATCATGTCCCAGGTGCCCGATCCCACGCGGTGATACGGCGTGACGTACGGGTTGTTGTTGTTGTCGCCGACGCTGAAGATGTTGTGCGAGATCTCGTGCGTGATCGTGCCCGAGCTCTCGCCCTGGCGGATCGAGGACTCGCCCCACTGCTGCTCGCCCGCGAACCACGACGTCCAGTCGACGTAGCGGCTGATGACCCAGTTCGGCAGCGCCGGGTTCGGGTTGCCCCAGACCGCCCGCGGGACGTCCTCCTTGTTCTGGAACATCATCTCGCCGAACTCCTGCCACACCGACGTCTCGTCGTAGCCGGCGTAGATGAACAGGTGGATCGTCTGCCCGCAGTTGCCCGTGCAGCCGGTGTCGGCGCGCCACAGGTTGGCGGCGTCGGTGTTGAAGTTGGTGTTGATGCAGTCCTGCACCGGTGAGCCGGCGGCGGCGGTGACGGCCGCGCTGACGGTCACGTGCGTCGCATCCGGGATCGCCAGCACCGTGCGCGTCGACGTGCCGGTGCCGAACGTGATCACGTCACCGACGTAGAACACGCTCGCGTCGGTGACCGCGACGTTCGTGACCGCGGTCTGCGCGCCCAGCACCGTCGTCGCGCCCTGGCAGCCGTTGCCGGTCGTGCCGTGGTTCTGGCCGATGTCGTTGACGCCGTACTGGGCCAGACGCTTCGGCATCCGGTACGGGCCGTAGGTCTTGATGTCGGTGATCCCGATCTTGCCGCCGCTCTGCTCCATCCAGTAGCCGTTGATGGTCTGGTTGTGGTTGAGCGCGCTCGGCTTGTTGAAGAAGTCGGCGTAGAACTTCGGGACGTCCGCGCGCGCGATCGGCGGCAGCTGCGGGTTGCCGAACGGGTCCGAGCCCTTCGGCTGCGTGATCACGAACGGCTGGTCCGGGAAGTCGAAGGCGACGAGCGCGATCGTCACCGACCGGTCGGTCGGCGTCTTGCCGTCGGTCGCCCAGTTGTGGCCCGGGACGGGCTTGTAGTCGTTCCAGCTCATCGTCTGCTGGTCCTGCCAGTTCTGCGGATCCAGCGGCGCAGCCGGCGGCGCCGGCGTGAAGTCGGCCGCCGCGACGGCGGGAGCGAACAGCAGGGCGGCGCCGACGACGGCGACCGCCTTCTTCAACGAACCCAACTCACCACACCCCTCTCCGTGGAGTAACACCACCCTCATGGGCAACCCTACGGAGCGCTAAAGACGCTCTCATCCGGCAGGTGTCGAAGAGGGGCGCGGAGCTACGCGACAGTCACGGCGAGGACGGCTCGCCGGCGATCGGCGTCTCGCTCTCCGCCAGGCGGCTGCGCAGCTTCTCGCGCAGCTCCTCAGGCGTGTACTCCTCGACGCTCTCGCGGCGCCTCTGGGCGACGACCGCGCCGGTCGCGGCGACGCCCGCGGCACCGGCCAGACCGAGGAGCTTCCAACGCGCCTTCATCCGTCGCGTACCTTATCCGCTCGTGAACGACACCGTGCTGACCCTCGACGAGGCCCTCGCGACCACGGCGACGGGCGACATCTGGCTGTTCCGCGGGCGCTCGGTCGCCGACCGCGCGATCCAGACGATGACCAACAGCCCGGTCAACCACGTCGGGATGGTCGTCGCGCTGGAGGACATGCAGCCGCTGCTGTGGCACGCCGAGCTCGGCCGCTCGCTGCCCGACGTATGGACCGGCGAGCACCAGCGCGGCGTCCAGCTGCACGTGCTGCGCGACGCGGTCACGATCTGGGACAAGAAGTACGGCCAGCGCGCGTGGGTGCGCCCGCTCGTCGGCGGGAAGGTGACGCGTGAGCACGAGGACCGGCTCGTGGAGGTCATCAACCGCTTCGACGGCAAGCCGTTCCCGACCACGCCGGGGCTGATCGGCACGTGGCTCAACGGGCGCGTGCGCCGCTCCTCCACCAAGGAGACGATCTACTGCGCCGAGCTGGTGGCGGCGACGTTCCAGCACATGGGCCTGCTGCCCGACCGGCGGCCGCCGAGCTGGTACGACCCGGGCAAGTTCTGGAGCGGCGACGACATCGAGCTCGTCGCGCCGTTCTCACTCGGCGGTGAGATCTTGGTGCAGTGACCCATCCATCCGCACGCGGCTTCGACACATCCGGCGAGCGTTATGAGCGCGGCCGGCCCGGCTACCCCGACGCGGCCGTCGACCTGCTGCTGGAGCAGCTCGGCTACCCCTCGCGCGTGCTCGACGTCGGCGCCGGCACGGGCAAGCTCACGCGCCCGCTGCTGGCGCGCGGCATCGAGGTGGTGGCCGTCGAGCCCGCCGCCGCGATGCGCGCGACGCTCGAGGCGACCGCTCCCGAAGCCGAGATCCACGCCGCCGGCGCCGAGGCGCTGCCGCTGCCCGGGGACTCCGTCGGCGGCGTCGTCGCCGGCCAGGCGTTCCACTGGTTCGCCACCGCCGCCGCGCTGGCCGAGTTCGCGCGCGTGCTCGAGCCGGAGGGCCGGCTCGGGCTGATCTGGAACCGGCGCGATCTCACGCAGCCGCTGCATCGCGAGCTCGGCGGGCTGATGGCGCCCTATCGCCGCGACACGCCCGAGCACGCCAGCGACGACTGGCGCCGCGCCTTCACCGCGGACGCGCCGTTCGCGCCGGCCGGCGAGCACCGGCTCGTCAACGTCCAGAGGCTCGACGCCGACGGCCTCGCCGACCGCGTGCTGTCGGTGAGCTTCATGGCGGCGCTGCCGGAGGACGAGCGCGCGCGGGTCGAGGCGCGCGTGCGCGAGCTCGCGCCCGAGCCGGTCGAGCTGCGCTACGTGACCGAGCTGTTCGTGTACCGATGCGTGCGCTGATCGTCGCGGCCGCAACGCTGCTGCTGACCGTGCCCGTGGCGTGCGGCGCCTCGACACCGCACTTCGACCAGCAGCGCGCGTGGGAGCTCGTGAAGCTCCAGGTCGCCGCCGGCCAGCGCCCGGCCGGCTCGCCGCAGCTGCGCGCGCTCGCGGTCAAGCTGCGCGACCGCATGCCCGGCGGGCGCTTCGTGCCGATCCCGGGC
This sequence comes from uncultured Solirubrobacteraceae bacterium, assembly GCA_963736505.1. Taxonomy (GTDB): domain Bacteria; phylum Actinomycetota; class Thermoleophilia; order Solirubrobacterales; family Solirubrobacteraceae; genus Solirubrobacter. The sequence goes on along the minus strand of CAVTOZ010000003.1, from coordinate 1,272,595 downwards.
CAGCCGGGCCTGCGCAACGTGGTCGCCCGGCTGCCCGGCAGGCGGCCCGGGATCGTCGTCGGCGCGCACTACGACACGCTCGTCAAGCCGGTGGGCTTCGTCGGCGCCAACAACGGCGCCGCCGGCAGCGCGATCGTGGTCGAGCTGAGCCGCGAGCTGGCCAAGCTCAAGCGCCCGAAGAACGCGCGCGAGGTCACGTTCGCGCTGTTCGACGGCGAGGAGCCGCCGAGCGGCCTGCCCGAGGACGACCCGAACTTCCAGAACAGCGGGCTGCGCGGCTCGCGCGCGTACGTGAAGGCCAACCCCCACCGCACGTCGCAGATGATCCTGCTCGACTACGTCGGCAACCGCGGCCTCCGGCTCCCGCGCGAGGGCACGTCCGACGAGCAGCTGTGGAGCCGGCTGCGCTCCGCCGCCAAGGCCGCCGGCAAGCAGAGCGTGTTCCCCGACGCGACGGGGACGTCGATCATCGACGACCACACGCCGTTCCTGCAGTCCGGCGTGCCGGCGATCGACCTGATCGACTGGAGCTACCCCGGCCACAGCCTGCAGGACGGGCTCGACAAGCTGTCGGTGAACGCGATCGACGCGGTCGGCGAGAGCGTGCTCGAGCTCGTCACGCGACTCGAGCAGGATTAGCGCTCCAGCGCGGCACGATCCACAGCACCGGGGCTGACACGATCGCCGTCGCGCCGATGGCGAGCGCGGCGACGCCGGCCGTGTCCAGCGCGTAGCCGCCGAGCAGCGCGAGCGACGCGCCCAGCAGCGACCCGAGCAGGTCGTTGAAGCCGAGCAGCTTGCCGCGCTCCGCGGGCGAGGCGCGGTCGACGAGCTGCGCGGTGGCCGCCACGAAGGAGAGGTTCCAGCCGACGCCGAGGCCGAACAGCAGGATCGCCGTGCCGACGACGCTGTCGACGAGCATCAGCGACGTCGTCGAGGCCGCCATCACGAGCAGCCCGCCCGTCAGCGCGGGGATGCGGCCGATGCGGTCGATCAGGCTGCCGGTGACGATCACGAGCGCGTACATCCCCAGCACGTGCGCGCCGATGATCGGGAACACGTCGTCCTGCGAGTGATGGTGGTGCTGGACGACGACGTAGCCGCTCAGGTTCATCACCGACACCATCACGCCGAAGCTCGCGAGCGCGGCGAGCATCGCGGGGCGCACGCCGGGGCGGCGGATGATCTCGCGCAGCGGCGCGGCCGGGCCGGCGTCCGGCAGGTGCGCGCCGATGCGCTCGGCGATCACCTGCGGGTCGGGGCGCACGAGCAGCACGATCCCGCTGGCGAGCAGGCTGATGCCGGCGGCGGCGAGCCACGGCACCGTCAGCGCGCTCGCGTCGAGCTCGCGGCCGGCGAACAGCGGCCCGAACACCGACGGGCCGAGGATCGCGCCGAACACCGAGCCGAACAGCACGTAGGAGATCCCGCGCGCGCGGCGCTCCGGCGGGTACATGTCGCCGGCGGCGGCGCGGATCAGCAGCGCGATCCCGTTCGCCGCTCCGGTCATGGCGAACCCGAGGATGACCAGCGGCGTCGAGTCGATGTTGGTCGCGAGCGCGGTCAGCGAGCAGCCGGCGGCGGCCGACAGGTAGCCGCCCGCGATCACCGGGCGGCGGCCGACGCGGTCCATCATCCGCCCGGCGGGCACGGCGGTCAGCCCCGACGCGGTGAGGAAGATCGCCGGGCCGAGGCCGAGCAGACCCTCGACTCCGGTGACGAGCACGAACGTGATCGAGGAGACCGCCGCCACGAGCTGGAGGACCGACGAGTACACCGCCATCGCGCCGGCCAGGATCAGCGTGTTGCGGCGGACGTTCAGCTCAGCCACACGCAGGCTTCCCAGGGGCGCCAGGTGGCGGTGTGCCAGTCGTCGTCGTAGTTCGTCAGCACCAGCTTGTGCGACCCGCCGAGCTTGCATTCCGCCTCGCGGGAGGAGCAGTTCGCGACCACGAGCAGCTCCTGCCGCCCAAGCCGGCGGATGAACGCGTAGATCTGCGGGTCGTCGACCTTCAGCGGCACCAACTCGCCGTCGGCGACCACATCGAGCGCGTGGCGCAGCTCGATCAGCCGGCGGTAGTAGTGGAAGACGGAGTCCGGGTCCGCGACCGCCGCCTGGGCGTTGATCTCCGCGTGGTTCGGGTTGACGTCCAGCCACGGCGTGCCGGTGGTGAAGCCGGCGTGCTCGGACGCGTCCCACTGCATCGGCGTGCGCGCGTTGTCGCGGCCCATCGTGCGCAGCGCGTGCAGGACGTCCTCGGGGTCCTCCCCTGCCGCGATGGCCTCCGCGTAGTGGTTGAGCGACTCGATGTCGCGGAAGTCGTCGATCCGGCCGAACGGCGCGTTCGTCATCCCGAGCTCCTCGCCCTGGTAGACGTACGGCGTCCCGCGCTGCAGGTGCAGGACCGTCGCGATCGCCTTGGCCGAGCGCACGCGGTGCTCAGGCGCGTCGTCGCCGAAGCGGCTGACGGCGCGGGGCTGGTCGTGGTTGTTCCAGTACAGGCTGTTCCAGCCGACCTCGGCCAGGCCGGTCTGCCAGCGGTTCATCGTCGCCTTCAGCTCGCGCAGGTCGAGCGGGCGCAGGTCCCACTTGCCGGCGCCCTGGTCGAGCCGCACGTGCTCGAACTGGAACACCATGTCGACCTCGCCGCGCGCCGGATCCGGTGAACTTGACCGCCTCCTCGACCGTGACGCCGGGCATCTCCCCCACCGTCAGCAGCTCCGCGTCGCGCCCGGCGAACACCCGCTCGTGCATCTCGTGCAGGAACTCGTGGATGCGCGGGCCGCAGTTGTTGAGCACCGAGGAGTCGCCGTCAGGCAGCCCGGGCGGCTTGGAGATCAGGTTGATGACATCCATGCGGAAGCCGTCGACGCCGCGGTCGAGCCACCAGCGCATCATCGCGTAGACCGCCTCGCGGACCTCCGGGTTCTCCCAGTTGAGGTCGGGCTGCTTGCGGCTGAACAGGTGCAGGTAGAACTCGCGCGTGGCCTCGTCGGCCTCCCACGCGGAGCCGGAGAAGTACGAGCGCCAGTCGTTCGGCTCCGCGCGCCACCAGTACCAGTCGCGCTTCGGGTTGTCCTTGGAGGCGCGCGACTCCTCGAACCACGCGTGCTCGTCGGAGGTGTGGTTGACGACGAGGTCCATCACGAGCTTCATCCCGCGCTCGTGCACGCCGGCCAGCAGCGCGTCGAACCCTTCGAGCGTGCCGAAGACCGGGTCGACGTCCTGGTAGTCGCTGATGTCGTAGCCGTTGTCGTCCTGCGGCGAGGGGTAGATCGGCGACAGCCAGATCACGTCCACGCCGAGCTGCATGAGGTAGTCGAGCCTGGTCTCGATGCCGCCGAGGTCGCCGATCCCGTCGCCGTCGGAGTCCGCGAAGCTGCGCGGGTATATCTGGTACACGACGGCGGACTTCCACCACTGGCTCGGCATCGCGCGGAGTCTAAGGAACCAAGGGGGCCGCACCGGCGTCTGGTCGGGCAGCTGAGCACGATGACCGACACGGCCCTCTCGATCGCCGTGATGAGCCTCACGGCGGCGCCGGAGGTCGACCCGCGCTTCGGGCGTCTGTTCGCCTGCCTCGACGACGATGGGCGCGCCGCTCTCTGGGGAGGGAGTGAGCGCCGCCGACGTCCTGGGCCGCCTGTCGCCCACGTCGGCGCTGCTCGCACGCGGCGCGCTTCACTTCGCCGAGGCCGCGGGCCCGGCGGCCGACCGCCCCGTGGCGGTCGCCGCCCGGCTCGCAGGCTTCCTGCTCGGCGCGCCGCTACCTGGACAGCATCCATCCCACGCTGAGCCCGAAGGCGGCGTGATCGGCCCACTGGCGGCCCTGCGGCAGCGCGCGGACCGCGGGGATCCGCCGGCCGATCAGCCCGAGGTCGACCGCCGCGATCGCCAGGCCGCCGGCGAGCCCCCAGGCGGGGCCGCGGCGCGGGAGCGAGCCGAGCACGGCGGCCCACCCGAGCGAGAGCCCGAGGTGGACCGGCACGGCCGTGGCCAGGAGCACCGCGGTGCGCTCGCAGCGCGGCAGGACGATCGCTCCCGCGGCCCGCGCACCGTCCAGCAGCGACTCGCCGCGAGCGAGCGTGATCACGGTCGACGGCACCCCGGAGCACACCGCTCCGACGAGCCCCGCCTTGAGTAGATCCGGCTTCACTGGACGCTTAACCGACGCCTTACCGATCCCTAGCCGCCCGCCCGGAAGCTTCGCAACGTGATCTCGAACGGAGACCGACAGGACGGACTCAGGGGAGTGTGGCGCACCGAACGCCAGGCACGCTGGTTCTTTGCCGCGCACCTGCAGAATGCCCTCGGCACGGGCGCGGGCTACGTCGCCCTGCTCGTGCTGGCCTACGACCGGCTCGGCTCCGCTTGGGGCGCCACCGCCGTGCTACTCGCCGACCTGATCCCGGCGATGCTCCTAGGCCCGGCACTCGGGCGCCTCATCGACCGCACCAGCCGCCTCGGCTGCGCGATCGCCGCCGACTCGATCGGGGCGATCGCGTTCGCGGGGATCGTCTTCTCCCACGGCACGGTGGCGCTGATCGCCCTGGCGCTCGCCGCCGGCGTCGGCAGCGCGCTGTTCCGCCCCGCGACCTGCGCGCTGCTGCCCGCGATCGTGGACGACCGCCGCCTGGCGGCCGCCAACGGCCTGTTCGGCGCCATGCGCGAGACCGGCCAGTTGCTCGGGCCCGCCGTCGCCGCCGGCCTGCTCCTGCTCGCCGGGCCCGAGCTGATCATCGGCCTCAACGCCATCACCTTCGCCGCCTCCGTGCTGCTGCTCGGCCGCCTGCGCGGCCATGTCCGCCCCACCGCTCCGGAGCCCGACGCCGAGGCGAGCGAGGGCAGCATCCGCTCGCTGCTCCGCGAGCCGATCGTCCGCTCGCTCGTGGGCACCTCCGGCGCGGTGATGCTGATCGCCGGCGCCACCAACGTCGCCGAGCTGGTCATCGCCCAGCGCGACCTCGGCGTCGGCAGCACCGGCTTCGCCCTGCTCGTCAGCGCCTTTGGCTGCGGCATGCTCGCCGGCTCGTTGCTCGGCGGCCGCGAGGACGCCGGCGTCACCCGCCGCTACCTGGTCGCGATCGCGCTGCTCGGCCTCGGGCTGATCGGCACCGGCGCCGCCCCGGCGCTCCCGTTCGCGATGCTCGCCTTCGCCCTCGCCGGCCTCGGCAACGGCCTCTTCCTGGTCACCGTCCGCCTGCTGATGCAGCGCCTGATCCCCGAGCACCTGCACGGCCGCGCCTTCGGTCTGCAGGACGCCGTCGACTCGTGGGGCTTCGGCGCCTCGATCCTGGCCGGCGGCGCGCTCGCCGCCAGCCTCGGCGGCCGCGCGACGTTCCTGATCGCCGGCACCTGCGGGCTGATCGTCCTCTTTGCCGCCGCACGCGCCGTGGGCGCCACGCGGCCGGCTCTCCACCATCGTCGGACCACGCTGAAGAGGGAGGAGCCGTCATGGGCCGTAAGTGGTAGTTAGACCGGGCTGACCAGCCCAATCACGTAGGAACACGCCCGCCGCGAGACCTCTCGCGGCGTCGGCGTTTAAGGGGGCCTAGGCGACGGCGGCGACCGGCCCGTGCGCGAGCCGGTGGGCGGTGTTGCGCAAGGCCTCGATCATGTGGTCGACCAGCGGCTCGTCGGTCCCTTCGCGCACCGCGGCGACGATCTGGCGGGAGGGCGCGCGGCCGCGCAGCGGCAGCACGACGACGTCGGGCCGCGAGCTCGTCAGCGCGATCGTCGGGATCAGCGCGACGCCGATGCCCGACGCCGCCATCCCCTGCAGCGCCTGGTAGTCCTCGGAGGCGAAGCTCACGTTCGGCTCGTAGCCGGCGTCGCGGAACGCGTGCAGGACGACGTTGGAGTCCGCGCACGTGCCGGCGACCTCGGTGATCAGGAACGCCTCGTCGCGCAGCTCCTCCAGCGCGACCGACGCGCGCGTGGCGAGCGGGTGGTCGGCCGGCACGGCGAGACGCAGCTCGTCGTCGCAGACCGGCAGGTACTCCACGCCGGGGCGCGGCGTCGACGGCGACAGCGCCGATTCGACGACCAGCGCGACGTCGACGCGGCCGGAGAGCAGCGCGTCGAGCGCCGGGCCCTCCTCCAGCACCTGCAGCGCGAGCTCGGCGTCGGGCCGGCGCGAGCGCAGCTCGCGCGTGGCGCCCGGCAGCAGCCCGGCGGCGGCCGACGGGAACGCGGCGACGCGCACGCGGGCGCGGCCGATCCCGGCCGCCAGGCGCACGTCGTCCTCCGCGCGCCGCGCGGCGTCGAGCAGCAGCGACGCGTGGCGCAGCAGCACCTCGCCGGAGGGCGTCAGCGACACGCCGCGCGCGTCGCGCTCGAGCAGGCGGGTGCCGAGGCCGTCCTCGAGGCGCCCGATGTGCTGGGAGATCGCGGGCTGCGTGAACGACAGCGCGGTGGCCGCCTCGGAGAACGAGCGCCGCACCGCGACCTCGCGGAAGGTGGTGAGCAGCTTGAGGTCGAGCATCACGTCCAGTTATACAGGACGCGTCAATTCATCATTGGACATGATCGCCGGGCGGCCGCACACTGACCCCATGGACGCACTCGTGATTCGCACCGCCACCGCCGCCGACACCGCTTCGCTCCAGCGTCTCGCCGCGCTCGACAGCGGCCGCCTCGCCGCCGGCCCGCACCTGCTCGCCGAGGTCGGCGGCCACGCCGTCGCCGCGCTCGCGCTCGGCAGCGACGCCGTCGTCGCCGATCCATTCAGCTACACCGCGACGGTCGTGGACCTGCTGCGCCGGCGCGCGGGTCAGCTGCGGTCGACGACCGGGCGCAGCCCCAGCGTCGAGGTCGGCCCGAGGTGGGCCAGCTTGTCCGGGTTGAGCATCGAGTAGATCCCCGCGATCCGGCCGGACGCCAGCTCGAGCGCGACGACGTTCACCAGCCCGCCCCCGGAGTCGAGCGCGCGGAAGCCCGGCATGCCGTTGACCCACACGAACTCGAGCGTCACGCCGAGCTCCAGGCTCTGGCCGTAGAACGCCACCAGCGCGCGCGCCACGGCGCCGGCGCCGACCATCGGGTGCGGGATCGAGCGGGCGCGCCCGCCACCGTCGCCGACGAGCTCGACGTCGGCGGCCAGCAGCGCCACCAGGCCGTCGAGATCGCCGTCGCGGGCGGCGGCGAGGAAGCGGGCGGCGAACGCCTGCCCCTCGGCCGGGTCGACCTCGAAGCGCGGCCGCGCGTCCTCGTCGAGCCGGCGCCGGGCGCGGCTGAGGATCTGGCGGCAGTTGTCCTCGCCGCGGTCGACGATCTCCGCGATCGCCGCGTAGTCGAGGTCGAACGACTCGCGCAGCACGAACACCGCGCGCTCGACCGGCGTGAGCCGCTCGAGCAGGACCAGCAGCGCGAGCGAGACGGACTCCTCGTCCTCCACCCGCCGCGGCGCCTCGGCCTCGACCAGCGGCTCGGGCAGCCACGAGCCGACGTACGCCTCGCGCCGCACGCGCGCCGAGCGCAGCACGTCGATCGCGATCCGCGACGTCACGGCGATCATGAACGCGCGCTCGTTCTCCGGCTCGGCCGCGGTCGTGCGGCGCAGGTACGCCTCCTGCACGACGTCCTCGGCCTCGGCGACGCTGCCGAGCATCCGGTAGGCGATCGAGAACAGCAGCGGCCGCAGGTCCTGCACCTGTCACAGGATTCCACGCCGTCTCGTCCAGGGGCCATGCACATCCTCATCGCCGGTGCCACGGGCACCGCCGGACACACGCTGATCCCCACCCTGATCCGCCGCGGCCACACCGTCACGGGCACCACCCGCAGCGCCGCCAAGGCCGACGCGCTGCGCGCGCTCGGCGCCACGCCCGCGATCATGGACGGCCTCGACGCCGACGCCGTGCTCGCGACCGTCCGGGCCGCCCGGCCGGACGCGATCCTGCACGAGATGACGTCGCTCGCCGGCGCCGACTACCGCCGGCCCGACCGCGCGTTCGCAGTCACCAACCGGCTGCGCACCGAGGGCACCGAGCACCTGCTCGCGGCCGCCGCCGAGGTGGGCGTCGAGCGCTTCATCGCGCAGTCGTTCGCCGGCTGGCCGTACGCGCGCAGCGGCGGGCCGGTCAAGAGCGAGGACGACCCGCTCGACCCGGACCCGCCCAAGGGCATCCGCGAGACGCACGCGGCGATCCGCGGCCTGGAGCGGATGGTCACCGACGCCGGCGGCATCGTCCTGCGCTACGGCGGCTTCTACGGCCCCGGCAGCGGGATCACGCCCGGCGGCGAGCAGGTCGAGATGATCCGCAAGCGCAAGTTCCCGCTCGTCGGCGACGGCGGCGGGATCTGGTCGTTCCTGCACACCGAGGACGCCGCCTCGGCGACGGCGCTGGCGCTCGAGCGCGGGCGGCCGGGCGAGATCTACAACATCGTCGACGACGAGCCCGCGCCGGTGCGCGAGTGGCTGCCCGCGCTGGCGGACGCGGTCGGCGCGAAGCCTCCGCGGCACGTGCCGGCCTGGCTCGCGCGGCGGCTCGCGGGCGCGGCGGCCGTGACGATGATGACCGAGTCCCGCGGCGCGTCGAACGCCAAGGCGCGCACCGAGCTCGGCTGGGAGCCGAGCCGGCCGAGCTGGCGCGACGGGTTCCGCGAGGCGGTGTCGGCCTAGCTGAAGTCGCCCTCGTCCGGATCCCAGCTGGGGCGCCCGTGGGCCGGCTCGGCGTCGCGCACGGGGCGCTCGCCGGCCTGCAGGGCGTCGAACTCGCTGGTGTCCGGCGCGGCGGCGTCGATCGGTTGCGGTTGATGCGGAGTCATCGGTCACCCCAACAATGCACGATCCGGCGGCGGATTCTCGTGAAGAACTGTTGTGACCCCGCTTTCGGGGGTGCGCTACACCGCCGTCGGTAGAGGCTCTGGCGCGTCGGCGCTCACCGCGCCGAGCCTGCCGGCGAGCTCCTGCAGGATCCCGACGGCGCGCGTGAGCTCCTCCGGGGCGGCGCAGTAGGGCAGGCGGATGTGGTGCTCGAACGTGCCGTCGACGCTGAAGCTCGGCCCCGGCGTGATCAGCAGGCGCTCGCGCGCGGCGGCGGCGGCGAGCCGGGTGGCGACAGGCGCCGGCAGCCGCACCCAGGCGCTCAGGCCGCCGCTCGGGCGGCGCGCCGTCCAGCCGCCGGGCAGGGCGGCGAGGAGCGCGGCGCGGCGCGGCTCGAGCAGCCGGCGGCGGTTGGCGAGCGTCTCGCCCCAGCGCGCGAGCAGCTCGACCGCGATCAGCTGCTCCAGGACGGGGCTCGCGATGTCCTGGTCGGCGCGAGCGGCGGCGAGCTCTCTGACGAGCTGCGGCGAGGCGCGGATCCAGCCGATCCGCAGGCCGCCCCAGCCGGACTTGCTCATCGAGCCGATCGTGATGACGGCGGGATCGTGCGCGGCGAGCGGCGCCGGCGGTCTGGGCCCGTCGAGCCTGAGCTCGGCCGTCGTCTCGTCGGCGATCAGGATCACCCCCGCGCGGGCGCAGGCGTGCGCGACCGCGGCGCGGTCGTCGGGCGCCATCGTGAGCCCGGTCGGGTTGTGGTAGTCGGGGATCGTGACCGCGAGCCGCGGCGTCGCGGCGGTGGTGGCCTGCGTCCACGCCTGCGCGTCCCAGCCGCGCGGCGTGAGCGGGACCGGGACCGCGCGTGCGCGGGCGGCGCGGATCGCCGACAGCGTGCGCGGGTAGGCGGGCGCGTCGACGAGCACGCGGTCGCCGGGCGTGGTCAGCAGCGTGAGCAGCAGGTGCATCGCCTGCTGGGCGCCGTTGGTGACGAGGATCTGGTCGGCCGTGGTCTTGACGCCGCGCTCGCTGAAGCGCTCGGCGATCGCCTCTCGCAGCGCGGTGATGCCGGTCGCGACGAAGCCGAAGCCGGGCGCGTGGCGCGTGAGCATCGCGGCGGCACGCGCGGCGGCCTCGGTCAGCAACGGCTCGGGCGCGGGGAGCGCGGCGATGCTGAGGTCGAGGCCGCGCTCGCCGACGAACGTGCTCGGCGGCGGCGCGGGTCCGGCCCCGGCCGGCAGCGTCAGCCAGCTGCCGGCGCCGCGCGCGCTCGTCAGGTAGCCGTCCTCGCGCAGGCGGTCGTACGCGCGCGAGACGGTGCCGCGGCTGAGGCCGAGGACGGGCGCCAGCGCGCGCTCGGACGGGATCCGCGTGCGCACGGCGAGCCGGCCGTCGACGACGAGCGCCCTGAGCGCGTCGGCGAGCCCGTGCGCCGAGTTGCGCGGGCGCTGCCAGCTCTCGCCGAGCGTGTCGGCCAGCGTGCCGGCCGCGATCTGCATAGAGCCATCCTTGCGCGATTGGCCTCACAAGTCCAGGTCCATTTGCGCGACCATGGACCCATGCTCACTCGTCGCCTCGCTCAGCTGTACGGCGGACTCACGCTCTACGGGGTCAGCGGGTCGCTGATCCTGCTGGCCGGGCTCGGCAACGACCCGTGGGACGTCCTGCACCAGGGCCTCTCGCGCATGACCGGGATCGGCACGGGCACCTGGGTCTGCATCGTGGGCGCGCTCGTGCTGCTGTTCTGGATCCCGCTGAAGCAGCGGCCGGGGCTCGGGACGCTGAGCAACGTCGTCGTGATCGGCGTCGTGATGCAGATCATGCTGACGCTGTTCGACCAGGCGCAGGAGCCGGCGCTGCGCGTCTCGCTGCTGGTGTCCGGCGTCGTGCTGAACGGGATCGCGACCGGCATGTACATCGGCGCCAGCTTCGGCCCAGGCCCGCGCGACGGGCTCATGACCGGGTTGGCCTCACGCGGGCACTCGCTGCGCGTGGTCCGCACGGGGATCGAGGTCACCGTGCTCGTGGCCGGCGCGCTGCTCGGCGGCACGATCGGCATCGGGACGCTCGTCTACGCGGTCTCGATCGGGCCGCTGGCGCACATCTTCGTGCCGGCCTTCACGGTGCGCATGCCCGTGGCTCAGGCCGCCTGAGCGGGCGCCGCGCGGACGGCGCTCCAGGTCGCCGCGTACGCGAGCGCGCAGGCGGTGACGGCGAGCAGGCCCGCGGTCGCGATTCCGAGCGCGGGGGCCGTCGTGGCCAGCGCGACGCAGAACGCGAGGTAGCCCGCGAGCCCTTGGACGACGCCGCGCAGCAGCCCCGCGGCCGCCTGCGGCCCGCGCGCGCGTCCGACCGTCGCGGCGAGCGTCGCGGTCAGCGCGGGGTACGCCGCGACGGCGCCGCCGAGCGTCGGCCCGACGGCGCGGACGGTCGTCAGCACGGCCATCACGGCGGTCAGCGCGACGCCGGCGCGGATCGCGGTGTCGTATGCGCTCCCGCCGCCGTCGACGGCGGGCGCGTCGCCGGCGAGCAGGCGGCGGCCGGCGAGCAGCGCGGGGAGCGCGGCCGCGATCGCGAGCGGCGCGGGGACCAGCGCGATCAGGAGCGAGGCGAGGACGAACGCGCCGGTGGCGGCGGCGAGGCCGGCGAGCAGCGACGCGGGCTTGCGCAGAACGGCGGCGAACGCGACGGCGAAGGCGACCTGGGCCGGGACGTGGGCGGCGGCGGCCTCGGCGACGGCGGCGCCGGCCGTCGTGCCGCGGTCGGCGGTGACCGCGAGGATCGCGATCGTGATCGAGAGCGGGATGGCGTTCAGCCAGCCGGCGGCGGCGGGGCCGAGGCGGCGCTCCGCGATCGTCACGAGGACCATCGCGGTGGGAGCGAGCACGAGCGGGAGGAGCAGCACGGCCCCGAGCATGGGTCCGGCGACCGTGCGATTCCAGCGATCGTTTGCGACGTGAACTCGTGGGATAATGCGAACGATGGAACTCCGGCGGCTGCGCCTCCTCCACGAGCTCTCGCGGCGCGGCACGATCGCCTCCGTCGCCGACGCGCTCGCGTACAGCCCGTCGTCGGTCTCCGTCCAGCTCGCCGAGCTCGAGCGCGAGGCCGGCGTGAAGCTGCTGACGCGCGTCGGCCGTGGGGTGCAGCTCACGCCGGCGGGCCGCAGGGTCGCCGAGCATGCCGCGAAGGCGCTCGACGCCGACGAGGCGCTGCGCGCGGAGCTCGCGCGCCGCGGCGACGCCCCGCGCGGCAGCGTCCGCGTGACGTTCGTGCAGACCACGGCGCTCGCGCTGCTCCCGACCACGCTCGGATCGCTCGCCGCGTCCGCGCCGGAGCTGGAGATCGAGGTCGCGCAGGTCGAGACGGCGCCTGCGCTGGAGGCGCTGCGCTCGCGCGAGGTCGACGTCGTGATCGGGATCGAGTACGACCCGGTGCCGGTCCCGCGCCACCGCGACGTCGACCGCCGCGACCTGATCCGCGAGGACGTCCTGCTCGCGCTCCCGGCCGACCACCCGCTCGCCGCCGAGGGCGGCCCGGTCGCGCTCACCAGCGTCGCCCGCTCGCCCTGGGCGGCAGGCCACCGCGGCAGCGGCCACGCCGCCGTCGTGGAGTCGGTCTGCAACGGCCTCGGCGGCTACGCCCCGGACATCCGCCACCGCACCGACGACGTCCTGATCCTGCGCGCGCTCGTCTCCTCCGGCCGCGTCGTCACCCTGCTCCCGGCGCTGATCGGCACCGCCACGCCGGAGGTCGCGGTCCGCCCGATCGGCGAGGGCCGCCTGCGCCGAACGATCTTCACCGCCGTCCGCGCCGCCTCCGCCGAAGCACCCGCGACGATCGCGGTGCGCTCCGCGCTGCGCGCCGCCGCCCGGGCCGCCACGGCCGGGCGGAGCGACGCCGCAGTTGTGCGGCGGGTGGCGCCCCGATCCGGCGCCGCGGCGCCCGCGAACTGCGGCATTGACGGAGGACCGGAGTATCTGGCCGTCCGAACAGCCGCCCCGGGAACCGATGTGTCGCGAAACTCGCGGTATGCGCGAGTCCGCCGACACACCGGAACGCGGTGTGGCGGCGAATGGTCGCTATACGACCGTAGACCGCCACACGTGAAACCGGGGCATCGGAACCCGCCTCCTCGATGCCCGCCGTTTGCGACCGCGCCGCCCGCGGAGACGGCGCGGGGACGTCGCTGCGGGACCCGCCTACGTGAGCGGCGTGTAGAACGTCCGGTCCGGCGGGAAGCGGTAGAGCGTGAACCCGAGCGCGGCGTAGAACGGGATCGTGCCGGGCGTCGGGGCAAGCAGGGCGACGTCAAGGTCGGCTCCGCCGCGCAGCGCGTGGAGCACGAGTGAGCGGCCGATCCCGCGGCGGCGGTGCGCCGGCGCGACCGCGAGGGCGGTGAGCGTGAGCGTGTCGCCGGAGACGAACGTGCTCACGAGCCCGACCGGCTCGCCGTCGCGCCAGGCGGCGTGGTGGCGGAGCGGGCCGGCGAAGCCGAGCGAGGCGAGCAACGCGGCCTCGCCGGCGTCGTCCTCGCCGCCCGCGCGCAGCGCGGCGGCGAGCGTGTCCGCGTCGGTGACCGGCGAGATCTCCTCGAGCGCCTCGCCGGCGCCGATCGGCGCCGCCATGAACACCCCGTTCCGCTCCGGCGTGCAGCCCGGCAGCTCGAGCGCGGCGCCGGCGGGGACGAGCCACTGGGCCGGCGCTCCGAGCCAGGCGAGCACCTCCTCGACGTCATCGCAGCGGGAACAGACGACGCCGTTGCGGGTGTTGTCGAGCATGCCGGTGCGGAACGCGAAGCCGTCGCCCGCCTCGCGCCGCGAGGCCAGCGGCGACGAGGCCACCAGCCCGAACAGCGCCGCCTCGGCCGCCCAGGCCGCCTCGCCGAGCTCGGGATCCCACGCTGCCTCCGGCAGCGGCGAGAGCATGCGCGTGACGACCGGGTCGCGCGCGACGTCGAGCGCGGTCTCCCCCTCCCGGTTGACGGCGCGCCGGTCGACCGGCACCCAGCCGACGAGCACGTCGACGACGTCCGGCCGCCCCGCGGCCGCGGCCACGTGCAGCGCCGTGCCGCCCGAGGCGGCGTCGCGCGCGTCCGCCGGCGCGCCCGCGAGCAGCAGCCGGTAGACGGCGTCGGCCGACCCCGCACGGGCGGCCTCGATCAGTGCGCCGCCCAACACACGCGGGTTGACCCGCACGTCCTCGCCCGCGACGACGCGGGCGATCAGCTCGCGATGCACGAGCGCCGGCCAGCTGTCGGCGCCGAGCGAGCGCGCCACCGCGTGCTGCGCGTCGGCCAGCCGCGGCGCGCGATCCGCGCGCAGCACCACGTCCCCCGCGCGCGCCGCCGACAGCAGCGCCTTCGCGTCGCGCCGAGCGCGCTCGAGATCGATGCGTCCGTCCATACGATCACCCCACAGAGTGCCCGCGGTCCGCAGCGCCGGGCGGAGGTCGATCGTGAACACAACCGGCCGATGATGCAGCCGAGGTGGGTCCAAGACCCTTCCCGCGGACCGGGCGCGCCCTCGCAGAACGTGCGCGAAGCGTAGCCTACGCGGCCGCAATGGCCTCTCCCGATCAGCCCACCGCGCCGTACCTCGACGCCGTCATCGCGTACGGCTTCCGCGGCTCGACCCGCTTCCACGTTCCCGGCCACAAGGCCGGCACGGGGGCCGATCTCGGCGTGCGCACCGCGATCGGCTGGCAGACGCTCAAGCTCGACATACCGCAGGACATCCACGGCGTCGACCTCGGCCCCGAGCCGACGCCGTTCCAGCGCGCGGAGGAGCTCGCGGCGGAGGCCTACGGCGCCGCGCGCAGCTGGTTCCTCACCAACGGCGCGTCGCAGGGCAACCACGCGCTGTGCCTCGCGCTCGCCGCGCTCGGCGCGCCGGTCGTCGCCCAGCGCAACGCGCACGCGTCCGTCGTCGACGGCCTCGTGCTGTCCGGCGGCCTGCCGACCTGGGTCGCGCCCGAGTACGAGCCCGAGCTCGGCATGGCGCACGGGATCACGCCCGAGTCGCTGCAGCGCGCACTCGAGAAGACGCCGGACGCCAGGGCCGCGTTCATGGTCTCCCCCACGTACTACGGCATGGCCGCCGACGTCGCCGGCTGCGCCGAGGTCGCGCACGCCGCGGGCGTCGCGCTCGTGGTCGACCAGGCCTGGGGCCCGCACCTCGGGTTCCACAAGGACCTCCCGCCCGACGCGCTCTCGCAGGGCGCCGACGCGATGCTGACGTCGACGCACAAGATCGCCGGCTCGCTGACGCAGTCCGCGCTCCTGCACGTCAGCGACTCCGGCCGCGTCGATCCTGACGCGCTCTCCAGAACCCTTCGCCTGATGCGCACCACTTCGCCGTCGAGCCTGCTGATGCTGAGCCTCGACGGCGCCCGCCGCCAGCTCGTGCTGCACGGCGAGGCGTTGCTGGCCGGCACGATCGCGGCGTCCCGGCGCACGGCGCGCGCGATCGACGAGATCCCCGGCTGCCACGTCGTCGGCGACGAGCAGATCGGCCGCCCCGGCGTCGCGTTCCGCGACCCGCTGCGGATCGTGATCGACGTCCGCGGCACCGGCGTGACCGGCTACGAGGTCGCGACGGCGCTGCGCTCGAACTTCGACACGCAGGTCGAGCTCGCCACGCAGGCGACGATCGTGCTGGTGCTCGGCCTCGACGAGCAGCCGCGCGAGCTCGAGCGCTTCGTCTACGACCTCGCGAGCATCGTCAACCGGCTCGAGCGCCCGGGCGAGACCGAGGAGGTCGCGCTGTCGACGGGCACGTTCGAGAACGAGGTCGTGTGCCCGCCGCGCGACGCGTTCCTCGGCGATTCCGACGTGGTCGAGGTCGACGACTCGATCGGCCGCGTGAGCGCGGAGGCGATCGCGGGCTACCCGCCCGGCATCCCCGTGCTGCTGCCGGGCGAGCGGATCACCGACGAGGTGATCGCCTACCTGCGCGAGCTCAAACGCGTGGGCGCCCGCCTGCACGGCGCGAGCGACCCCGCGTTCCGCACGATCTGCGTGATGCGCTAGAAGCCCGCGCCGTAGCCGTAGGGGACGACCTCGACCCCGCCGCCGCCGTAGCCGCCGCCGTCGTATCCGTAGCCGCCACCGTCGTAGCCCCAGCCGCCGCCATCGCCGTAGCCGTTGCCGTACCCGGATCCGTCGCCATAGCCGGATCCGTCGCCAAGGCCGGAGCCCGAGCCGTAGCCGCTGCCGTTGCCGGCGCCGGTCTGCGCGTCATCGGCCGCCTGCCACGCCACGGAGAACGCCGCGCCGTCGGACGACAGCGTCGACGGGACCGCGCTCGCGCTCGACGTGCTGTCCGCCGAGGCGCCGCCGCCATAGCCCGCGCCGAACTGCCCGCCGGCGAGCCCGCCGGACGCGCTGGGCGAGAGCTGCATGGCCGTCGCCGACCACGAGCCGGCCGACGCGGTCTGCCCGCCAGCCGTCGCCGTCGCGCTGCTGAAGTCGACGCTGCCGAAGTCGGCCAGCGGGAGCGTCTGGCACTGCCCGCTCGCCGCGCCGCCCTGGCACGCCGAAGGCGCCTCGGCGATCCACTCCGCCGACGACACGTCGGGCGAGTCCATCTGGAGCGTCTTGGTGAAGCTCTTGCCGGTCGTCTTGTTCGTCATCGCGATCGAGACCTGGTCGCCGTCCACGCCGACCGTGGTCGCGATCGTGTCACCGGGCGAGACCGCAAGGTCGACCGTCACCGGCGCCGCGGGGACCAGCTCGTACCACGCCGAGTACGTCGGCGAGCCGCCGTCGCAATCGGCCTGCGTGCCGGCCTGCTCGAGCGCGTTCGACTGGCCTGTGGCGCCGCCGAGGCCGACCCAGAAGGCCGAGTCGCCGCTGCCGCTGTCGCAGCTGGCCGCCGGCTGCACCCAGGTGCCCGACACCTTCGAGAACTGGTTGCCGGTGGCGGCGTAGCCGGCCCAGTTGGAGCTGAGCTGCGCGTCGCTCGCGGTCGCCGCCGAGGCGGGCGACGCGATCATGGTGGCCGCGGCGAGCGTGACCGCCGCGAGAGGGAGCATTCGTTTCGTCGTCATAGTCGCCACCTGACTATGCGAGCGTTCACTAACCGGAGGATTCGTCTCCGGTAAGCGGGCGATCAAGCCTTCGGAAGGGTTTGCTCAGGTCGCGTTGACCGCCGCCCGGCGGCGCACCGCGACGCCGGTCAGCGCCTCGCGGATCACGCGATCCGCGACCAGCGACGTGATGTCGGCGCTGCCCACCAACGTCGGCAGCACTTCGACGACGTCCGTCCCGACGAGCTCGACGCGCGAGGCCAGCGTCCGCACCGCCCACAGCAGCTCGCGCGACGAGAGCCCGCCCGGCTCGGGCGTGCCGGTGCCGGGCGCGAACGCCGGGTCGAGCACGTCGATGTCGACGGAGATGTAGACCGGCCCGTCGCCGACCGCCGCCAGCGCCTCGTCGACGACTCCGCCGATGCCGCGGTGCATCACGTCGTGCGCGAACAGGCTCGTGATCCCCTGCTCGGCCTGCCAGCCGAACTCCTTCTCGCCCGGCCAATAGCCGCGCAGGCCGATCTGCACGTAGCGGCGCGGGTCGACGTAGCCGAGCTCGACCACGCGGCGCATCAGCGTGCCGTGCGAGAGCGTCGCGCCGAACACCTCCTCGCCGGTGTCGGTGTGCGTGTCGAAGTGCAGCAGGCCGACCGGGCCGTGCTTGGCCGCGACGGCCTTCAGGCAGGGCTCGGTGATCGAGTGGTCGCCGCCGAGGATGACCGGCAGCGCCCCCGCGGCGAGGACCTCCGCGACGGTCGCGGCGATCGCGGCGTGCGCGATCTCCGGCTGGGCCGGCACGACGGGAGCGTCGCCGTAGTCGACCACGCGCAGGTCGGCGAAGGCGTCGACGCCGGCCTCGAGGTGCGGGCCGGGGACGCAGGAAGCCGAGCGGATCGAGCGCGGGGCGAAGCGCGTGCCCGGGCGGTCGGACACGAGGTCGTCGAAGGGCGCGCCGACGATCGCGGCGTCGACGCCCACCAGCTCGGCGGGATCCTGCGTGTAGGGGACGCCGGCGAACGTCGGCAGTCCGAGGTAGTCCGGCTTCTCGCCGTACGCGCGCCAGCGCTCCTGCGGATCGATCATGCGAGCAGGTTCCCACGCGACGGCGGCGGCGAGCTTCGTGGGAACTCCAAAGGGCGCGCCCAGGCACCGTCGGGCGTCAAAGGGGCGTTCTCGCGCATCGCGTGCCCGTCTTCTCGTACCGTCGCCACGCGCTTCGTCGCGACCGACGACGCCGCGCGCGCCTTTGCCAAACGTTCATGTTCTGCACAGCGTTAACCGGAGTGATACGCCTCTTCCGAGAGGGCGGCCATAGATTCGGCCGGGTCCACAGGGAAGGGAGCGGTTGCGATGCGCGCAAGGATCGTGTTCGGTGCGGTGGTATTGGCGATGGCGATGGCGTCGCCGGCACATGCCGCCGCGACGTGCAACCTCGGCCCCGGCGGCCAGATCAAGCACGTCGTGGTGCTGCAGTTCGACAACACGCACCTCGCGCGCGACAACGCCGGCGTGCCGTCGGACCTCGAGCAGATGCCGGCGCTGAAGAGCTTCCTGACCGGCAACGGCACGCTGCTCTCCAACGACCACACGATCCTGATCTCCCACACGGCGGGCGGGATCGTCGCCACCGAGACCGGTCTCTATCCCGACCGCAACGGCCTCACCGTCACCAACAGCTACGAGTTCTTCGACAAGCTCGCCGCGTCCGGCGTCGGCTTCTCGTCGGCCTTCAAGTACTGGACCGACCCGACCGACGCCGCTCGCGACCCGCTGCCGGTGATGATCACGGCCGGGCAGAAGAACACGCCGGCGCCGTGGGCCGCGTTCACGCGCGCGGGCTGCGACTTCGCCGGCGTCGGCGCGGCCGACATGGAGCTCGAGAACACGACGAGCGACGTCACGCAGGTGTTCGGCACGGGCTCGCCGGAGGCGGCGCTCGGCACGTACTCGGCGGGCCAGCCCGCCGGCTCGGCCGGCCGCAACCTCGCCGTCACCGACCTCGAGGGCATCGCCATCCACTGCTCGCTGCAGTCGAGCGCGCCCGGCGGCTTCTGCGCCGGCGGCGGCCCCGACGCCCTGCCCGACGAGCCCGGCGGCTACGCCGGCTTCAAGGGCCTGTTCGGCCCGCTGCACGTCAACCCCTACCTGACCGGCCAGCCCGCGACCGTCGTCCCCGGCGCTCCCGGGAGCGCCGGCGCGCCGCCGGTCTACGACGTCTTCGCCCCCAACGCGACGAACACCGGCGCGGGTGCCGCGCCGGTCGTCAACAAGCCCGCCGACACGGTTCCGCCGCCGAGCTCGGCGGCCGGCGCCTCGACGTCGGCGATCGAGGACGCCACCGGCAACTCGGGCTTCCCGGGCTTCGACGGGATGGAGGCCAACAACGCGCTCGGCTACACGGCCGCGATGCAGGAGGCCGGGGTCCCCGTCACCTACACGTACCTGTCCGACGTCCACGACGACCACTACAAGACCAACCACGGCAACGCCTTCGGCCCCGGCGAGTCCGGCATGGAGGCGCAGCTGCGCCAGTACGACGCCGCCTTCCAGGCGTTCTTCACGCGCCTGCAGAACGACGGCATCACGAAGGCCAACACGCTGTTCCTCGTGACCGTCGACGAGGGCGACCACTACGCCGGCGGCGCGCCGCTGAACACCGGCTGCGACGGCGCCACGGTCGCCTGCCAGTACGACACGGCCGAGGCCGGCGGCGCCGCGTTCGGGACGGCGGGCTTCCGCCGCAACGTCGGCGAGGCCGACGTCAACCTGCCGGCGCTCGTCAAGGGCGTGACGGGCGACGCGACCACGTGGGGCCAGAACTTCGACGACGCCCCGACGCTGCTCGTCCCCAACCAGGCCGACCACACCGCCGCTCCGCTTGGCCCGAACGACCCGGTCGTGCGCAAGCTCCAGCGCGAGCTCGGCACGCTGACGGAGTACAACCCGATCACCGGCCGCGACACGAAGATCGCGGTCGACCTCGCCGACCAGACCGAGGAGCAGATCCTCCACATGGTCAACTCCGACCCGGCGCGGACGCCGACGCTGACGATGTTCGGCGACCCGGACTTCTTCTTCCAGACGTCGTGCGCGAGCGTCGGCGCGGCGCAGGGGCTGCCGAACGCGCCGGTCACCGACAAGGGTCCGGGCTGCCCGGCCCAGGGCGCCGGCTTCGCCTGGAACCACGGCGACGAGCAGCCGGAGATCGCCACCACCTGGCAGGGCTGGGTCGGGCCTGGGGTCCAGAACCTGGGCCAGAACGGCGCCGTCTGGACCGACCACACGGACGCGCGGCCAACCCTGATGACCCTGCTCGGCCTGCACGACGACTACGACTGGGACGGCCGCCCGATCGCCGAGATCACGACCGCCGGCGCGTCCGCCGGCGCGCTCGCGCTCGGCACCGCGTACAAGCAGATCGACGCGCCGTTCGGGCGCTTCGCGCTCGCCACGCTGCGCTACGACACGCGCGCGATCGCGACCGACACGGCCGGCGACGCCGCCTACCAGGCCGCGGTGGCCAAGCTCGCGGCGCTGCTCGCGCGGCGCGACGCGCTCGTCCCGCAGTTGCGGGCGGCGCTCGGCACGGGCGATCCCGCGCTGGTCGCGCAGGCGAACCAGCTGATCGCCGACGCCGAGGCGCTGGCGAACTCGACGCCGCCGATGCCGGTCGACGTCTCCGGGACGGTCCCGGCGACGCTCTCGCTCGCGCTCGGCGCGCCCGCCTCGTTCGGCGCGTTCGTGCCGGGCGTGGCGGCCGATTACAGCGCGTCGACGACCGCCGACGTGATCTCGACGGCGGGCGACGCGACGCTGTCGGTCTCCGACCCGGGCCACCTGACCAACGGGGCGTTCTCGCTGCCCTCGCCGCTGCAGGTGCTCGGCGTCCCCCGCAGCTGGAGCGCGCCGGTCTCGCACGACGTGTTCAGCATCGGGTTCGCCCAGCACATCGGGGCCACCGACGCGCTGCGGACCGGCACCTACTCCAAGACGCTCACGTTCACGCTGTCGACGACGACGCCCTAGCGATCCGTGACGATCCCCACCTCCCCGTCCTCCTTCCACAGGCGCTCGAGCACCGTGGCGGGCATGCGGGTGAGGTGGGGGTAGCTGCGGCCCCATGAGTTGAGCACGTCCACGTAGTCGAGCCCGTCGTACCCGAGCACGCTGAGGACATCGTCGACGCTGCGCGCCCAGCGGTTGGCGGCGATGCCCTCGGCGAGCGCGGGCGCGGCGGTCTTGTCGCCGTCCTTGACGCAGTGGCCGACCTTGCGCAGGACGTCGAGCGCCGCGCGCACGGACGTGCCCTCGTAGTTCTCGCCGGGCCACTCGTCGACCTTCTGGGCCTCGTGGTAGAGCCAGAAGCCGTCGTAGGTCCTGCGGTTGAGCTGCGACATCAGTCGCGAGGAGCCGAAGCCGACGCAGGCGCCCTCGGAGCCCTGGTCGTAGAAGTCCCACCACGCGTCGGGATCGGCGCTGCCGCGCGGCTTCAGGCACACGCAGTGGCCGCCGCGCACCTTGCTCAGCTTGCCGTCCTGCGCGATCCAGTAGTGGCCCTGCGAGTCCTTCACCGGCTCGTCGAACTCGACGTACCAGTTGACCCCGATCACGACCGGGGTGGGCTTCTTCGGCGCGGTCGACACCGTGAGCGGGAAACGGTCGACGTGCTGCCAGTCCGTCGGGGGGCGACGTCCTAGAGGTCCGGGCATGGAGCGACTTTATGAGAGTGAGGTTGGCAAGAGCTTGGCGCAAGATCTCGCCCGAGCTGGCGCGTCCGCGCGGCTTCGCTGTCGATCCGCTGCGGCGGTTGGGCACAATGTCCGCGTGCGAAAGGCAGTTTGGATTCCCGCAGTGGCCGTCGTGGTGCTCGTGGCGGCCGCCGTGGCGGCGCTGAACGTGTACGACCACAAGCAGCGCGACAAGATCGCGCCGGGGATCTCGATCGGGAGCGTCCCGGTCGGCAAGCTGACCGCCGCGCAGGCGCAGGCGAAGGTCGAGGCCTCGCTCGCGACGCCGCTGAACCGCGACGTCACGATCAAGGCCGGCGAGCACCACTACACGCTCGCGGCCGCCAAGCTGCACCGCCGCGTCGACGTCGCCGCGCTCGTCGACGAGGCGGTGACGATGAGCCACAAGGGCGGGATCGTGGCGCGCTCGCTGCGCAGCCTCAAGGGCACGGCGGTGCACGCGAACCTGCCGGTCACCGTCGACTTCTCCAAGACCGCCGTCAAGAAGGTTGCCGCGCACGTCGGCGCCGCACTCGACAAGCAGCCCGTCGACGCGACGGTGACGCCCGACGCGTCCGGCCTCAAGCAGACCGCGAGCCATGAAGGCGTGAAGGTCGCGCAGTCGCGCCTGCGCCGGCGCCTCGACGCCGCGCTCGCCAAGCCCGAGGGCATCGCGAGCATCCGCGCGCACCTCGCGACGGTCGAGCCCAAGGTCTCGACCGAGGACCTCGCGAAGAAGTACCCGAGCTACATCATCGTCGACCGCAGCCACTTCACGCTGCGCCTGTACCGCGGCCTCAAGCTCGACCGGACGTACGCGATCGCGGTCGGCCGCCAGGGGCTGGAGACGCCCGCCGGCCTCTACGACGTCCAATGGCGCGAGGAGAACCCGTCCTGGCACGTGCCGAACTCCGCCTGGGCCGGCGACCTCGCCGGCAAGACGATCCCGCCCGGGCCCGACGACCCGATCAAGGCGCGCTGGATGGGCTTCAACGGCGGCGCCGGGATCCACGGGATCGACCCGTCGGAGTACTCGAGCATCGGCCACAACGCGTCGCACGGCTGCGTCCGGATGCGGATCCCGGACGTGATCGACGTCTACGACAAGACCGACGTCGGCACGCCGGTCTACGTCGCTTAGTGGGCGTGTTCGTAAGTACGGCGCATCGCCGGCGAATGCACGGGTCGTCGCTGCCACTGCCTCGCGGCAGAGCGCTCGTCACCGGCTTCGCCTCGGCGGCAGTCGCTCGCATACCGGTGGTACGTGTGCGACTGCCGCGGCCCGGCAGCGGCGAGAGCCAGGTGGCGAGCCCCTAGGGCGAGACAGGTGGCGGTCCGGGCCCGCCGGAATGCGGTGTACTTCCGGACGCGTCCACTAGAGCCAGCGTGCGCGCTTGAACGACACGAACAGCGCGACCGCCGAGAGCACCATCAGGCCCACGATCACCGGGTATCCCCAGCTGCGCTGGAGCTCCGGCATGTTGTGGAAGTTCATGCCGTAGAACGAGGCGATGAACGTCGGGACGGTGATGATCGCCGCCCAGGCGGAGATCTTGCGCACGACGTCGTTCTGCTCGACCGAGAGCACGGCCATGTTGGCCTGCAGGATCGTCGAGAGCAGGTCGCGCTGGGCCATGATCTCCTCGTTGACGAGCTTCAGGTGGTCGTCGACGTCGCGGAAGTACGTCCGCAGGCCCTTGTCGATGGCCAGCACGCCGCCCTGCGTGATCGCCGCGGCGGGGCCGAGCAGCGGGTGCACGGCGCGGTAGAAGTCGGTCACCTCGCGGCGCAGCAGGTAGATCCGGTGCGTCGGCGCCGACGAGCCGGCGAAGACGAGCTGCTCGACCTCCTCGATGTCGCGCTCGAGCCCCTCGACGACCGGCGCGTAGTCGTCGACGACCTGATCGAGGATCGCCCACAGCACCGACGCCGGACCCTCCTCGAGCAGCTTCGGCCGCGACTCGAGCCGCAGCCGCGCGGGATGCAGGTCGCTGCCGATCCCCTGTCGCACGGTGATGACGAACCCGGGCCCGACGAAGATCGAGATCTCGCCGAACTCGACCTCCTCGCGCGCGTCGTCGTAGCGCGCGGTGCGCAGGACGACGAAGAAGATCCCGCCTTCGTACTGCTCGACCTTCGGCCGCAGGTGGAAGCTCTGCGCGTCCTCCACCGCGAGCTCGTGCAGGCCGAAGATGTCCTGCACGTTGGCCAGTTCCTCGCTGGACGGCTCGACCATGCCGAGCCAGACGAAGCCGGGCTGGGCGCGACAGATCGCGGCGGCGTCGCGCGGATCCATCTTGCCCTCGTGCTGGCGGCGCCCATCCCGGTAGTGCGCGCAGTCGACGATCATGCGCCGCATTCTCCCGCGTCAGAAGTACGACGCGCCGTAGTTGGTGTGGCTATGTTGGTCGCATCAGTGCGAGGGCCGGCAGGGGTGCAGGTCCTCGAAACTCGAGGGAAGGGAGACGCATGCGACGAGTACTTCTCGCCGCGGCGGTCGTCACGCTGCTCGCCCCCGCTGGGGCCCGCGCCGCCGACCGCTACAACTCGGCGCCGTTCAGGAGCACGGTGACGGTGCCGAACATGCTGCAGCATTCGTACGCGCTGCAGTCGATCGCCGACGCGAACGGCGGAACGCGCGTGGCCGGCTCGTCCGGCAACGTCAAGACGGTCAACTACATCGTCCAGCAGATGAAGCAGACGGGCTGGACGGTCAAGAAGCAGGCGTTCGAGTTCCCGTTCTTCCAGGAGACGGCGGACCCGGTGTTCGAGCGCACGGCGCCGACGCCGCACACGTACACCGACACGGAGTTCCAGACGATGGACTACTCGGGCTCGGGTGACGTCAGCGGCGCCGTCGTGCCGGTCGACGTGACCGTGCCGATGGACCCGAGCGCGCCGCCGAGCACGTCGAACTCCGGCTGCGAGGCGGCCGACTTCACCGGCTTCCCGGCGGGCTCGATCGCGCTCGTCCAGCGCGGCACGTGCAACTTCGTCGTCAAGGTCCAGAACGCGATCGCGGCCGGCGCCAAGGGCGTGATCGTGTTCAACGAGGGCCAGCCGCCCGACCGCAACGGCGTCGTCGCCGGCACGCTCGGCGAGCCGGTGAGCGTCCCCGTGGTCGGCACCTCGTATGACGTCGGCGCCGAGCTGGTGACGCTGTACCGCAACTCGCAGGCGCCCGCCGCCCACATCAAGACGACGACGATCAGCGAGACGCGCACGACCTACAACGTGATCGCGGACTCGCCCTTCGGCGACCCGGATCGCACCGTCGTGGTCAGCGCGCACAACGACTCCGTCGCCGCCGGCCCGGGCATCAACGACGACGGCTCCGGCGTCGCGATGGACCTCGAGCTGGCCAAGAACCTCGGCAAGAAGGGCCCGTACCCGAAGAACCACGTGCGGTTCCTCTGGGTCGGCGCCGAGGAGGAGGGCCTGCTCGGCTCCCACCATTACGTCGACAGCCTGACGGACGCGCAGAAGCTGAAGATCATCGCGATGCTCGACTTCGACATGGTCGCGTCGCCCAACTGGGCGCGCCAGGTCTACGACGGCGACGGCTCCGAGGCGGGCAACCCGGCCGGTCCGGGCGGCTCCGGCTTCATCGAGAGCCTGTTCACCGGCTGGTTCGACAGCGTGGGCCAGGCGCACGAGCCGATCCCGTTCGACGGGCGCTCGGACTACGTCGGCTTCACCGACGCCGGGATCCCGGCGGGCGGCGTCTTCACCGGCGCCGAGCGGCCGAAGACCGCCGACGAGGTCGCGATGTTCGGCGGCACCCTCGGCGCGCCGCTGGACCCGTGCTACCACCAGGCGTGCGACACGGTCAACAACCTGAACCTCCAGGTGTTCGGCCAGATGAAGGACGCCGCGGCCGACGTGCTGCTGCAGCTGGCGATGATCAACGGCCCGATCCGCGACGGCCGCCCGATCAAGACCAAGCTGGCCAACAAGGCCTTCCAGGGCGACACGCCGCTCCGCTGAGCGATTAGGGGACGGTGGCCATCTGGGGTAGAACCTCCGGATGGCCACCGTCACCGAACGTGAGGCTCGGCAGGTCGCGGAAGCGGCACGCGAGCAGGAATGGACGCTCCCCAGCTTCGGCAAGGAGCTGTTCCTCGGGAACTTCCGCCTCGATCTGATCCATCCGCAGCCGCGCCTGGACGCCGCCGCGACCGAGAAGGGCGAGCGTTTCCTCGCCAGCTTGCGGCAGTTCCTCGCCGACGAGGTCGACCCGCTGCGGATCGAGCGCGAGGCGAAGATCCCCGACGAGGTCGTCGACGGCCTCAAGCGCATCGGCGCGCTCGGGATGAAGGTCAGCGAGGAGTACGGCGGGCTCGGGCTCTCGCAGGTCTACTACAACCGCGCGCTGGCGATCACGGGCGTCTGGCACGCGTCGATCTCGACGCTGCTGTCGGCGCACCAGTCGATCGGCGTCGCCGAGCCGCTGCGGATGTTCGGCACCGAGGCGCAGAAGCGCGAGTGGCTGCCGCGCGTCGCGAGCAGCGACATCTCGGCCTTCCTGCTGACCGAGCCCGACGTCGGCTCGGATCCCGCGCGCGTGGCGACGACCGCCGAGCCCGTCGAAGGCGGCTACCGGCTCAACGGCACCAAGCTGTGGGCGACCAACGGCGCGATCGCCGACGTCGTGGTCGTGATGGCGAAGGTGCCCGGCAAGGGCATCAGCGCGTTCATCCTCCCCTACGGCACCGAGGGCGTCACCGTCACGCACCGCAACGCCTTCATGGGCCTGAAGGGGATCGAGAACTCCGTCACCGAGCTCAAGGACGTCTTCGTCCCGAGCCACAACCTGATCGGGCGCGAAGGCCAGGGCCTGAAGATCGCGCTCTCGACGCTCAACACCGGCCGGCTGGCGCTGCCGGCGATCTGCGTCGGCCTGGCGAAGTGGGCGACCAAGGTCGCGCGCGAGTGGTCGAGCGAGCGCGTCCAGTGGGGCCGGCCCGTCGGCCAGCACGACGCCGTCGCGCAGAAGGTCGCGTTCATCGCCGCCAGCGCGTTCGGCCTGGAGGCGATGCTCGACGTCGCCAGCCGGCTCGCCGACGAGAAGCGCAACGACGTCCGGATCGAGGCGGCGATCGCGAAGCTCTACGGCTCCGAGCTCGGCTGGCAGGTGATGGACGAGCTGGTCCAGGTGCGCGGCGGCCGCGGCTACGAGACCGCCGAGTCGCTCAAGGCGCGCGGCGAGAAGCCGGTGCCGGTCGAGCAGGCGCTGCGCGACATGCGCATCAACCGCATCTTCGAGGGCTCGACCGAGATCATGCACCTGCTGATCGCGCGCGAGGCGGTCGACCAGCACCTGCAGGTCGCCGGCGACGTGCTCGACGCCGACACGCCGCTGCAGGCCAAGGCCAAGAGCGCCGCGGGCGCGAGCGCGTTCTACGCCAAGTGGCTGCCCAAGCTCGCCGTCGGCGAGGGCAACAAGCCGGGCGCGTACTCGGAGTTCGGCGAGCTCGCCGGACATCTGCGCTACGTGGAGCGCGGCTCGCGCAAGCTCGCGCGCTCGACGTTCTACGCGATGGGCCGCTGGCAGGCCAAGCTCGAGCAGCGCCAGGCGTTCCTCGGCCGCATCGTCGACATCGGCGCCGAGCTGTTCGCGATCTCCTCGGCCGTGGTCTATGCGCAGACGGTCGCGGCCGAGCAGCCCGATCGGGCCGACTCGGCGCGCGAGCTGGCCGAGCTGTTCTGCCTGCAGGCGCGCCGCCGCGCCGACCGGCTGTTCCACGAGCTGTGGGCGAACGACGACAGCGCGAACTACGCCGCGGCGCAGCACGTCCTGGACGGCCGCCACCAGTGGATCGAGGAGGGCGTCGCCGACCCTAGCGAACGCTGAACGACGCGGTCCGGGCGCTGCCCGCGACCGAGATCGTGAGCGCGTAGCGGCCGGGCGCGAGCGTCCGGCCGTGCACGCGGCGCGTCAGGCTCAGCGTGTTGGCGCCGCCGTGCGCGGCGAGCGACCAGGAGGCGGCGGCGCTTGCATGGCCGCGGCGGGCGACGCTGACCTGCACGGCCGTGCCGCGCGTGAGCGTGAAGGTGGCGCGAAGCTTGCCCGCGTGGCCGCGCAGCGCGCCGGCCAGCTTGAGCGCGCTGACCTGCGCGGCGACCGCGGCGGCCGGCGGCGCGGGCACCGGGGCGGCGGCCGGCGGCGTGACGGCGGCGGCGGGCGGCTCCGGCGTCGCGGTCGCCTCCGGCGGCGCGGGCGTCGCGGTCGCGGTCGCGACGGGCGCGAGCTCCGCCGCCGCCGACTGGATCGCGGCGACGGCCGCGCCGGCGTCGACGCGGCCGCCGCTGACCGAGATGTTGTGGAACGCGGGCACGGGGTCGACCGAGTCCAGCACGGCCGCCTTCAGCTGCGCGGTCGTCGCCGACGGATCGGCGGCGAGCGCCAATGCGGCCGTCCCGGCGACGTTCGGGCTCGCCATCGACGTGCCGCTCATGAAGCCGTAGGAGCCGCTCATCAGCGTCGAGTCGATCATCAGGCCGGGCGCGAAGACGTCGACCGTCGTCGCGCCGTAGTTGGACGACTGCTGGCTGTTGAAGATCGCGCGCATGTCGCGGCTGTCGCTGGCGCCGACGCACAGCACGTTGGCCAGCGGAGCGGTGCACGGGAAGACTGGGGAGGCATCGTTGTCATTGCCGTCGTTGCCGGCCGCGATCACGTACAGCGTGTTCGGGTGCGCCGCCATCGCGTTGGTCAGCGTCTGCGACGCGCCGGGGCCGCCGAGCGAGGCGTTGACGATCCGCACGCCGAGGTCGCCGGCGTAATCGAAGCCCTGCGCGATCGTGCTGTCGCTGCCTGAGCCGCTCGAGTTGAGCACGCGGATCGGCAGCACGTGCGCGCCCGGCGCGACGCCGGCGACGCCGATCCCGTTGCCCGCGAGCGCGGCGACCGTCCCGGCGACGTGCGTGCCGTGGCCCTGCTGATCGCTCGGGTCGTTGTCGCGGGCGGAGAAGTCCCAGCCGCGCCAGTCGTCGACGAAGCCGTTGTGGTCGTCGTCGATGCCGTTGGCCGGGATCTCGCCCGGGTTGCCGGCGATCTGGCCCGCCAGGTCCGCCACGCCGGCGTTGACGCCGGTGTCGACGACGGCGACGGTGACGCCCTCGCCGGTGCTGGTCTCCCAGGCGGCCGGCACGTGCATGTCGTCGCCCGCGATGCCGCCGGCCTGGCCGGTGTTGGCGAGCGCCCACTGCTGCGAGAAGAGCGGATCGGCGCCGAACGCGTGGACGGTGCGGTCGAGCTCGGCGTAGCTGACGGCCGGGTCGGCGTTGAGCGCGGCGAGCGCGGCCTGCGGGTCGTCGGCGTGGACGACCTCGGTGTCGGGCAGCGTCAGCGTGCCGGCGAGCGTGACGTCGGCGTCGCGGCGCACTTCGGCGCGCTCGGAGCGGTCGAGCCCCGGCGCATGCTGCACGATGATGTCCGCGGCCTGCGCGCGTGCCGGCAACGCGGCAAGCGCAAGCACGACGATGAACACGACCCTCACCCCTCTTCCCTCGGCAGCCGGTTCTAGGACTTGAGGGGCGTTGTCAGCCAGGCAACAATTCGGCCAGGATAAGCGCGAGACCTTTAGTTCCGATCAGGAGGTCCTCGACCGAGATCCGCTCGTCGGAGACGTGGCTCAGCGCGGTCGTCCCCGGCCCGTAGACGAGCGAGTTGGTGATCCCGGCGCGGTGCACGACGAAGCGCTGGTCGTCGCTGCCGGCGGAGATCAGCAGCCGCGGCTCGAGGCCGAGCGCGCGCACGGCGCGGCACGCCGCCTGCACGACGGGCTCGTGCTCGCCCACCAGCGTCGGCTCGGTCGAGTACGTCTCGCGGTAGTCGTACTTGAGCCCGTCGAGCGGGGCGAGCAGCTCCGCTCGGGCGGTGTCGAGGTCCTCGCCCGGCAGCAGCCGGCGGTTGAAGGTGACCGTGCAGCGGTCGGGGACGATGTTCGGCGCCGCGCCGCCGCGGATCGTGTCGAAGGAGAGCGTCGAGCGCGGCTCCGGCGGCGTCACGCCGAGCTCGGTGACGCGCGTGTCCAGCCGCGGGCGCAGCTCGGCGTCCACGCGCGCGAGGTAGCGCGCCATCGCCTCCACGGCGTTGACGCCGAGGCGCGGCGAGGAGCCGTGGGCCTGCTTGCCGTGGATCGTGATCTCGCCCCAGATCGCGCCCTTGTGGCCGATCCCGACGCCGTCGGGGCCGAACGGCTCGGTGATGATCACCGCGTCGGCGCCGTCGAGCAGGCCCTGCTCGACCAGGAAGCCCATGCCGGCGTTGTCGACGCCGACCGTCTCCTCGTCGGGCACCGCGCTCTGGACGATGCGGCCGTTGAAGCCGATCCGCCGCAGCGCCTCGACCGCGATCACCTGGGCGGCCAGCCCGCTCTTCATGTCGGCGGCGCCGCGGCCGAAGATCCAGCCGCCGGCCAGCTCGCCGCCGAACGGGTCGTGCGTCCAGTCGTTGCCGACCGGGACGACGTCGTAGTGGCCGTTGAGGTGGACGGTCGGGCCTGGCGCCGACCCATCCAGCGTCGCGAGCAGGCTCGGGCGGGGGCGCCCGCCGCCCTGGGGCGCCAGCTCGTCCAGCCGGTCCTCCGGCACGCGCACGATCTCGGTCGCGTACCCGAGCCCGTCGAACGTCGCCCGCAGCGCGGCGCAGAACGCCTCGTAGCCGTCGCCGGGCGGGTTGACCGTGGGGAGCCGGATCAGCTCCTGCAGCAGCGCGACGAGCCGCGGCGCCAGCTCGTCGACGGCGGCCAGGAGCGCTTCCACGCTCAGAAGCGTCGCACGCTCACCCGCACGATGCCCGCCCGCGCCCACGCCGCGATCGCGTACCAGCCGGCGCTCGCGTAGTCGCGGTTGGTCGGGTTGGAGTGGAACCGGTTCGGCGGCGGCCCGGGCGGCCCCGCGATACGGTGCGCGCGCCCGCCGGCGATGCGACGCCGCTCCGAAGCCGGTGCGCGTCGTCCACAGGACGAGCGTGCCGGGGTGCGGGACGAGCGCGAGCGGCGCGGTCGAGAGATCGTGCGTCAGCGTCCGCACGGTGCCGGCGGGATCCGCCCACGCGACGCCGGCCTCGCGCGAGAACGCGCTCGGCGCGGCTTTGAGCGAGAAGACGAGCGCGTCCGGGCCGGCCGACGCGGCCAGCGCGCGCTTCGGGTGCGCGAGCCGCGGGCCGGTGGTCGCGCCCGGCACGCCGTCGGGGCCGATCACGCCCATGGCCGGCGCGCCCGAGCAGCCGGCGTCGCACGGCGTCCCGCTGCCGCGGCGCGGGAACTGGCGCTCGGCGAGGACCCAGCCGTTCGGCTGGTCGGCGGCGATCTCCACGCCGTTGATCTCCGAGCCCGTCGACGGGATCAGGTGGTCGTTGAAGCCGCGCCGGAGCGCACGGCGACGTGCAGCCCGTCGGCGGCCTCGTAGGCGATCGCGGCGCGCTGGTGCGACTCCACCGCGACGGCGAAGTCGAAGCTGGCGCGGCGCGCGACGACGAGCGGAGCGGCGAAGCGGCCGTGCCTGCCGCCCGCGGCCGCCACCAGCGCGCCGTCGGCCCGCTCCCACGCCGTCAGGCTCGTGCCGTCGGTCGCGACGGCGGTGCGCGGGGCCGGCTCAGGCGCGCCGGCGAAACGCGCGGGCGCCGCCGCGGGCCACCAATGGTGTGGGTCGAACACCCCCTGGAGTCCGAAAGTCAACTGCAGCATTAAGGGAGGCAAGAAGTACCTTGCCACCTCGTGCCGGGTTTAGTGAGCCTATACTTGCAAACGATTGCGGACGCTGGAAGTTCGATGCGTCGAGGGGGGTGCGTCACTTAAGCGTCCTATAGGTGAAGAAACGTGACGCACCCCTGGCCACGTGGCACGTGGCCGCTCGTTTCGCCCATTGCGCGTTTCGTGGCGCAATACAGCGACCGCGCGAAGGGACTCGCTCCCCTTAATGCTGCAGTTGACGTTCGTCCCTCACGGCGAAATCGACACACACACGTTCTTCACCTGCGAATACGCCAGCAGCGCGTCCACACCCTTGCCCCGCCCATACCCCGACCGCTTCATCCCGCCGAACGGCAGCTCGACGCCGCCGCCGACGCCGTAGGTGTTCACGAACACCTGACCCGCCTGGATCGCACCCGCCACACGGTGTGCGCGGCCCAGATCCCGCGTCCAGACCCCCGCGACAAGGCCATACGCCGTCGCGTTCGCCAACGCCACCGCCTCGCGCTCGTCCGCGAACGGGAGCGCGCACAGCACCGGGCCGAACACCTCTTCGCGGAACAGCTCGGATTCCGGCCGCGCGCCGGTGACCAGCGTCGGCCGCAGGAACAGGCCCTCGAGCCGCTCGCCGCCGGTGACGACGGTCGCGCCGCTCTCGCGCGCGCCCGCGAGCATCCGTACGGCGTTGTCGAGCTGGCGCTCGGAGATCAGCGGGCCGAGGTCGGGATCCTCGACGCCGGGGCCGAGCGTGAGCGCTTCGAACGCGGCCGCCACGCGGGCGACGAGCTCGTCGTGGACCGGCGCCTCGATCAGCAGGCGCGACCCGGCCGAGCAGCTCTGGCCTGCGTTCTGGATCAGCGCGCCGACGATCGCCGGCACGGCGGCATCGAGATCGGCGTCGGCGAACACGACGTTGGGCGACTTGCCGCCCAGCTCGAGCTCGAGCGGCGTGAGCCGGCGCGCGCACGCCTCCGCCACGCGCATCCCGTTCGCCGCCGAGCCGACGAACGTGACGTGGTCGGCGCCGGGATCGGCGACGAGCGCCGCGCCGACGCTCCCGTCGCCGGTCGCGACGTGCAGCATCCCCGCCGGGACGCCGGCGCGCGTGGCCAGCTCGGCGAGCCGCAGCGGCGTGATCGAGGCCAGCTCGGACGGCTTGAGGACGACGGCGTTGCCGGCCGCCAGCGCCGGCGCGGCGCAGCGCGCGGCGACCTGGAGCGGGTAGTTCCACGGGATCACCTGGGCGCAGACGCCCCAGGGCTCGCGCACGGTGTAGTCGAGCAGCCCCGGCCCGAGCGGGATCTGGCGGCCCTCGAGCCGCTCGAGCGAGCCGGCGTAGTAGTCGAGGTAGCGCACGGTCGCGACCACGTCCGCTCGCGCCTGCGCGATCGGCTTGCCGGTGTCGCGCGTCTCGAGCTCCGCGAGCGCCTCCGCCTCGGCCTCGACGTCGCGGGCGAGCCTGGACAGTGTCCGCGCGCGCACCTCCGGGACGCGCCAGTCGTGCTCGACGGCCAGCGCGCGATGGCCGTCCTGCACCATCTCGGCGACCTGCTCGGTCGTCGTCTCCGGGACCTCCGCGAACGCCCGCCGCGTCGCCGGATCCACCGCGTAAAACGTCGTCATTACGTCAAATCCCGCCCTGCGTCGACGTTCAGCACGGTTCCGGTCACGGCCGCGGCGGCGTCCGAAGCGAGGTACACGGCGGCCGCCGCGACGTCATCCGGCTCGACGAGGCGGCCCAGCGGCAGCGCTTCGCCGATCGCGTCGTCGTCCGCGCCGAGGCCGAACGCGCCGAGCATCGGCGTGCGCGCCGGCCCGGGGTTGATGACGTTGACGCGGATCCGGTCGGGCGCCAGCTCGAGCGCCAGCGCCCGCGCCAGCCCGGTCACGCCGGTCTTGGCGGCGATGTAGGCGGCCAGGCCCGGCCGCGGGCGGCGGGCGATGATCGACGCCGTCACGAGGATGCTCCCTCCCCCGCGCTCGCGCATCCGCGGCACGACCGCCTGCGCGGCGAGGAAGAACGCGGTCAGGTTGACGGCGAGCACGCGGTCCCACTCCTCGCGCGGAATGTCGGTGAACGGCGTGCTCGACTGCGGCAGGCCGGCGTTGTTGTGGAACACGTCGAGGCCGCCGTAGGCCTCGACCGCCGCGGCGACCATGCGCGCGACGTCGCCGGGGTCGCAGACGTCGGCGGCCACCGGCGTCGCGTCCAGGCCGGCGCACGTCTCGGCCGCCTTGCCGGCGTCGAGGTCGGCGGCGACGACGCGCGCCCCCGCCTCGGCGAAGCGCCGTGCGGTGGCCCGCCCGATCCCCGATCCGGCGCCGGTGACGAGCGCGACCTTGCCGGCGAGCCTCATGGCGGCCGACGATCTCATACCTGAGTGGGACAATGCCGCGCGGTGATCGCGGAGGTGCTCCAGCCGGTCCAGCAGGAGTACCTGCTGCAAGCGCGACAGATGCAGGCGCTGTCCTTCGCCGTCCACATCCCGCTGGTGTGCTTCGGCATCGCGTTCCCCGCGATGGTCCTGTTCATGGAGTGGCTGCACCAGCGCACCGGCGACGAGGTCTACCGGACGATCGCGCGGCGCTGGACGCGGATCATGGTCGCGCTGTTCGCCGTCGGCGTGATCACCGGCACGATCCTGTCGTTCGAGATGGGCCTGCTGTGGCCGCAGTTCACCGCGACGTTCGGGAGCGTGTTCGGCCTCGGCTTCGCGATCGAGGGCTTCTCCTTCTTCATGGAGGCGATCTTCATCGGGATCTACGTGTACGGCTGGGACCGGCTGTCGCCGCGCGCGCACTTCTGGAGCGGGATCCCGATCGTGATCACCGGCTTCACCGGCTCGTGGATGGTGATCGCGGTCAACGCGTGGATGAACAAGCCCGGCGGCTTCCGCCTCGTCGACGGCAAGGTCGTCGACGTCCACCCGTGGCGGGCGCTGTTCGGCAACTCCTACCTGTGGCACGAGCTGATCCACATGTATCTGGCCGGCTACATCGTCACGGGCTTCGTCGTCGCCGCCGCCTACGCGGTCGGGCGCATGCGCGGGCGGTGGGGCCGCTACGAGCGGGTCGCGCTGGCGATCCCGCTGACGATCGCGGCGCTCGCCGCGCCCGTGCAGGTGCTCGTCGGCGACTGGGCGGCGCGCGAGGTGGCCGACAAGCAGCCCGTGAAGCTCGCCGCGCTCGAGGGCCTGCCGAAGACGCAGCGCGGCGCGCCGATCCACATCCTCGGCTGGTACACGAACGACCAGATCCGCTTCGGTATCGGCATCCCCAAGGCGCTCTCGTTCCTCGCGTTCCATGACTTCAACGCGCGCATCCAGGGACTCGACGCCGTGCCGCCCGCCGACCGCCCGCCGGTCAACGTCGTCCGCGTCGCGTTCCAGACCATGGTCGGGATCGGGACGCTGCTGGCGCTGCTGGGCGTCGTCTTCCTGTGGGTGCGCTGGAAACGCCGGCGGCTGCCGGAGTCGGCGTGGTTCTACCGCGCGCTGGCGCTCGCCGGCCCGGCGTCGGTGGTCGCGCTGATCGCCGGCTGGGTGACGACCGAGGTCGGGCGCCAGCCGTGGGTCGTCTACCACGTCATGCGCACCGACGCCGCCGTCACGGGCGCGAGCGGCATACCGGTCGGCTACGGCGTGCTCGCGCTCGCCTACGCGGTCGTCGCCGTCGGCGTGGTCTGGATCCTGCGGCGGCTCGCCGCCATGCCGCTGAAGGCGCACTGATGCTGCACACGATCCCGCTCGTGTTCGTGCTGATCGGCCTGGCGCTCTACGTCGTGCTCGGCGGCGCCGACTTCGGCGCCGCCGGCTGGCAGGCCACGACGCGCGACGAGAAGCTGCGCGAGCACGCCCACAGCGCCATGGCGCCCGTGTGGGAGGCCAACCACGTGTGGCTGATCTTCGTGCTGACAGTGCTGTGGACGGCCTACCCGACCGTGTTCGGCTCGATCGCCTCGACGCTCAGCGCCGCGCTGTTCCTCGCCGGGATCGGGATCGTGATCCGCGGGTTCGCCTACGCGCTGCGCTCGGGCGCGGCGTCGCCGCGCCAGGTCGTGATGATCGACAGCGCCTCGGCGATCTCCTCGGTGGTGACGCCGTTCGCGCTCGGCGCCGCGGCGGGCGGGATCGCGTCCGGGCGCGTGCCGGTCGGCAACGCCGCGGGCGATATGTGGTCGAGCTGGCTGAACCCGACGTCGCTGATCGTCGGCGTGCTCGCGGTCGCGTTCACGCTCTACCTCGCCGCGGTGTTCCTCGCCGCCGACGCCGAGCGCCTGGGCGAGCGGGGTCTGGCCGGCGCGTGCCGCACGCGCGCGCTGATCGCCGGGCAGGCCGCGGGCGCGCTCGCCGTCGTGGGCCTGGTCGTCCTGCGGTTCGACGACCGCTCGCTGTTCGACAAGCTCGACTCCGGCGCCGGCCTGGCCGCGATCGTCCTCTCGGCGCTGGCCGGGATCGGCGCGCTCGTGCTCGTGTACCGGCGCCGCTACGAGCCGGCGCGCTACGTCGGCGCGCTCGCGGTCGCGGCGACGATCGCCGGCTGGGCGCTGGCGCAGCAGCCCTACATCCTCCCGGGCCTCACGATCGAGCAGGCGGCGGCGCCGCACGACACGCTGGTCGCCGTCATCGTCGCGGTGGTCGCGGGCGGCGCGATCCTGTTCCCGTCGCTGCTGCTGCTGTTCCGGCTCGTGCTCGGCGGGCGCCTCGGCTACGGCGAGCCGGCCTCGGCGCCGCACGCCGGCCCGGGCGTCGCGTTCAAAGAGGGCCTGCTCGCGCGCGTGGCGCTCGCCTGCCTGATCGCGGGCTTCGGCCTGCTGACCGTCGCCGGCGGCACCGTCCCGCACGCGTTCGGCGTGGCCGCCCTGCTCGCGTTCGTCGTGACCGGCTTCTTCTCCGCCGCACCGGCGCTGGCGGCCGCCGAATGAGGGTCGCGAAGGTCATCCACTGCGTCGACGCCCACGCCGAGGGGGAGCCGAGCCGGATCGTCGTCGGCGGCGTGCTCGACGTCCCCGGCACGACGATGCTCGAGAAGATGCGCCACCTCGAGCGCGAGGGCGACTGGCTGCGGCGGCTGATCCTGTTCGAGCCGCGCGGGATGGCGCCGCTGTCGGGCGACCTCGTGCTGCCGTCCGCGCACCCGGAGGCCGACGCCGGCTTCATCATCATGGAGTCGTCCTCCTACGAGGGGATGTCGGGCACGAACGCGATCAACACGGCCCACGTGCTGCTCGAGACGGGGCTCGTCGAGATGGTCGAGCCGGTCACCGAGCTCGTGCTGGAGGCGCCCGCCGGCCTCGTGCGCGTGCGCGCCGACGTGTCCGGCGGCCGCGTCGAGCGGATCACGTTCGAGAACGTGCCGTCGTTCGCGACGCACCTCGGCGCGACGGTCGAGGTCCCCGGGGTCGGCACGCTGGACGTCGACGTGGCCTACGGCGGCGCGTTCTGCGCGTTCGTCGACGCCGAGGCGCTCGGGTTCGCCATCGTGCCCGACGAGGCGCGCGAGCTCGGCGAGCTGGGCGAGCGGATCCGCCCGCACGTGGTGTCGCAGCTCGAGATCGCGCACCCGCTCGAGTCCGCGCTCGCGCACCTGTCGTTCGTCGTCTTCGTCGCCCCGCCGCTGTCGGGCGGCGACGGGCGCCACGCGACGATCGTCTCCCCCGGCCGGCTCGACCGCTCGCCGACCGGCACGGCGACCTCGGCCTGGATGGCCGTGCTGGCCGCGCGCGAGCGGCTCGGGGAGAGCGACACCTACGTCGCCGAGAGCGTGCTCGACACGCGCTTCAGCGGCCGCATCGCTCGCCGCACCGTGGTCGGCGAGACGCCGGCGATCGTCCCCGCCATCTCCGGCCGGGCCTGGATCACCGGCTTCCACCAGCTGCTCGTCGACCCGTCGGACCCGCTCGGCGCCGGCTTCACGCTGCCCGACACCTGGGGCAGCGGCCGGCGCGAGGGGACGCTGAACGCGTCAGCTCGCGCGCAGGACGCGTGACACGGTCGTCGCGCCCGGCGCGCTGACGCGCAGCAAGAGCCGGAACGACGGCAGCCTGCGCAGCGCGCGCTCGGCCTTCGGGTGCAGCCGCAGGTGCAGCTTCGCGCTGCCGGCCTTGGCCAGCTTGCGCGTGGTGACCGCGACGATCCGCGGGATGCCCGCCTTCTTCGCGGTCGTCAGGTCGAGCCGCAGCGTGACGCGCAACGCGCACGCGGCGCTGCAGGCGACGCGCGCGCCGAGCCCGCGCTCGAGCACGCGCTTCGGATGCGACGCGACGGTCACGCGCAACGTGAGGCGGCTCCCCGATCCGCCGCCGCCGGTCGCGCCGGGCGGCGGCGTGGCGTCGTCGGCGGGGCTCCAGTAGGGCTCGAACGCGCCCGCCTCGGCGATCAGCGCCTCCTTGGCCACGCACGCGCCGCCGAGCGTGGCGACGTGGATCCCGTCCGCCTCGGCCCACGCGAGCCGGTTCCCGTCGGGGCTGAACGTCGGGCCGGCGTGCTCGACCGTCTCCTCGGCCGGCAGCGTGATGTCGCAGCGCGTCTGGGCGGTGCCGCCGGGGGCGTCGACGTCGTAGATCCGGATCTCGGCGCGGCGCGGGAAGCCGCCGAACTCGGCCGAGTCGTCGGCGAGCACGGCGAGCCGGCGGCCGGCGCGCGAGCTGGCGGCCTCGAAGCCGCTGGCCCAGTCCGCGCGAGCGTCGCTGAACCAGTCCACGGCGCTGTCGTCGCCGTCGCCGGGCGTGTAGAGCGCGAACGTCGACGCGCCGGTGCCGAGCGCGGCGACGTCGCGGCTGAGGACGAGCCGGCCCGAGCCGATCCACGACGGCGCCTCGAGCTCCTCCTGTCCCGCGTTCTGGGCGGGCAGGTCGAGGCCGGTGGCGGCGAACGGCGTCCAGAACGTCGTCGCCTCGTCGGCGATCAGCTCGTCGTAGGCGATCTTCTGGCCGTCGGGCGAGATCCGCACGTGCGTCGGCGGCTCGGCGGGCATGTCCTCGGTCGCCTGCGTGGCGGCCGTCGGCAGCGGCGTGCCGATCTCGGCGCCCTTCTGCGTCAGGCGGTGGATCGCGCCGGCGCCGTCGACGGCGGCGATCGTGCCCGCGTCGGATTCCGACGGCCACGCGTACGTGCCTTGCGCGACGCGGCGCTCCCCGCTGCCGTCGGGCTGCACGATCCAGATGTCGCCGCCGCGGCGGTAGACGATCGTGTCGGCGCTCGCCGCCGCGGGAGCGAGCACGAGCGCCGCGAGCGCGGCGGCGGCGATCCGGCGATACATCGCCGCCGACGCTAGCGCAGGTTTGCCTCGAACAACGTGTGAACCCGCTCCCACGCGTCGGCGGAGGCGGCGGCATCGTAGGTCTCGCGGGTGTGGCAGAAGAACCCGTGCGCGGCGCCGGGGTAGACGACGAGCTCGGCCGCGGCCGCGATCTGCTCGCGGTCGGCGGGGCCGATCAGGAAGTCGTCCTCGCCCGTCAGCACCAGCAGCGGGCCGCGCGGGGCGAGCGCGATCGTCGGCTCGGGCCGGCTGAGCGGGATCTCGGTGCCGGTGAGCCAGCCGGGATAGAACGCGGCGGTGGCGGCCAGGTCGAGCTGGGTGGCGGCGAGATAGGCGATGTGGCCGCCGACGCTGCAGCCGAGCATGCCCACCGGCGGGCCGAGGAACTCGATCGCCGCCTGCACGTCGGCGAGCACGCGCTCGCGCGTGAGCGTCTGCAGCAGCTCGCGCCCGCGCGCGCGACCCTCGTCGGTCGCCGGGAGCTCGATGCCGAGGCCGTAGAAGTCGGGCGCCAGCGCCGTGTAGCCGTGCTCGGCCAGCCGGACCGCGAGGTCGCGCACGTAGTCGGTGACGCCGAACATCTCCATCCCGACGACGACGCCGGGACCGGGCGTCTCCGGGCGGGCGAGGAAGCCGCCTGCCACCTGTTCGGTCGTGATCATCGAGGCGTAGTCTGGTGCGAGTTGAGACTGGTATCCACAGGTCGCTGGTACTGGTAATGGAAGTACCACGCTCCGAGCTCGCCGCGCTCCTGCGCTCCCGCCGCGAGCGGCTGCAGCCGGCCGACGTCGGGCTCCCGCCGGGCGCGCGCCGGCGCACGCGCGGGCTGCGGCGCGAGGAGGTCGCGCTGCTCGCCTCGATCTCGCCGACCTACTACACGTTCCTCGAGCAGGGCCGCGACGTGCGGCCGTCGCGCCAGGTGCTCGACGCGCTGGCGGCCGCGCTGCGCATGAGCGCGGCGGAGCGGGCGTACCTGTACGAGCTCGCGGGCGAGACGGCGCCGCCGGGCGCCGAGCCCGAGGCGCTCGCGCGGGGCGTCGCGGAGCTGGTCGAGCGCCTCGATCCCGCGCCGGCCTACGTGACCGGGCGGCGCTTCGACGTGCTCGCCGCGAACCGTGCGGCGCGGGCGCTGTTCGCCGACTGGCCGCACCCGACGAACCTGCTGCGCTGGATGCTCACCGACCCGGGGGCGCGCGCCGTGTACGGCGAGTGGGAGCGCGAGACGGCGGCGCAGCTCGCGCGCTTCCGCGCCGCGGCGGCGCGGCGCCCGGACGATCCCGCGTTCGCGGAGCTGATCGACGCGCTGCTGGCCGAGAGCGCCGAGATGCGCGCGTGGTGGCCGCGCCGCGACGTCGCGCCGCTCGGGAGCGGCACGAAGCTCCTGCGCGGCCGCGTGTACCGCCACGTCGTGCTGCAGGTCGCCGACGACCCGGAGCAGAAGCTCGTGACGTTCTCCGTCTAGCGAATCTCCGCCGCGCGCACGATCAGCTCGAGCACGGTGTCGAGCGGCAGCGCGGTGGAGTCGATCGTGAGGTGGTAGTGCGCGCACTCGCGCGCGTCGCAGCGGTAGAAGTGGCGCACGTAGGCGTCGCGGGCGCGGTCGGTCTCCGCCTGCTCGCGCACGGCCGTCTCGCGGTCGACGCCGCGCAGGCGCATCGCCTGTTCGACGCGCGCCTCGCGGGCGCCGTCGAGGCGCACGTGCAGCGCGTGCGGCGCGTCCGCCAGCACGATCGCGGCGGCACGGCCGAGGATGACGCCGTCGCCGGTCCTCGCCTGCTCGCGGATGATCTGCTCGGTCGCGATCCGGTAGGCGTCCTCGTCGAG
Source organism: uncultured Solirubrobacteraceae bacterium (assembly GCA_963736505.1). Lineage (GTDB taxonomy): Bacteria > Actinomycetota > Thermoleophilia > Solirubrobacterales > Solirubrobacteraceae > Solirubrobacter. The sequence continues at coordinate 1,232,293 of CAVTOZ010000003.1, read as the reverse complement.
CGGGTCGTAGGTCGTGGTCGCCCCGGCGCCGAACGCCTGGCCGAGCGGCGCCAGCCGCAGGACCATGCGCGAGAACAGCGAGCCCGTCGACTGGTCGTGCACGGCCGCCTCGTCGAGCGGGACGGCGAGGCGCTCGGCGACCGCGGTCGGGATGGCGCGGTCCAGGAACGGCACGCCGAGCCGCTCGGCCAGCTCAGGGCCGAGCCGGCTGCCGCCTGCGCCGTAGGTGGCCGAGAGGGTCACGAGCGTCATGCACTGGGTGTTCCCCGTTTCGGCGCTCCGCCCTCCCAACTGCAGCAGTAGCGAGAGCGGGATCAGCCGAAACGATCATCCGCGGGCCGCACGGTCGCCAGCGCGCGTCGATATTAGGGTGCCCTAACTTTCCTGATAGCTTGCCGGGAGATGGCCCGGTTCTCGCATCTCGCCTGCGGCGGCTGCCCGCCGGTGGCGGACCTCATGCTCGCGCTGGCGGCCGAGTTCCACGCGGTCGACGCCGAGGCCGCCGACGAGCGGCTGGACGAGCTCGCGCGGCCGCTGTTCGAGGTCGCCGGCTCGCCGCGCGCCGCGGCGTCGGCGCTGGCGCGGGTGCTCGACCGCGACCCCGGCTTCGACGCCGAGCGGACGAGCGTCGGCGGGCTGTGGTTCGACGCCGCCCTGGCGTCGGGCGCCGGCCATCCGCTCGTGCTGGCCGCGATCGCGGCGGAGATCGGGCGCCGCGCGGGGCTCGACGTGCACGTGCTGTCGACCTCGACCGGCTGGTACGCCGGCGTGGCGGGCGAGGACCGGCTGTGGCTGGTCGACACGACCATGGACGGCCGCCGGATCGAGGCGTGGCGGCTGCGGCGCCACTGCACGCACGAGCTCGCGTTCGCCGCGCTGCTGGGGCTCTCGGACCGGTTCGAGAAGCTCGGCGACAGGCGCCGCGCGGGGCGCTGCGCGCTGCTGCGGCAGCAGCTCCCGCTCCTGCGCCGGCACGGGTAATCTGGCGCCCATGCTCTGGGCCTTCCTCCCGATCGCGGTGCTGGTGACGATCACGCCGGGCGCGGCGACGGCGAACGTGATCCGGTCCGCCGTCCGCGGCGGCTGGCGCTCCGCCGTGCTGACGATCGCCGGCAACGCCGTCGGCGTCGTCGTCTGGGGGCTGCTGTCGGTGCTCGGGATCTCGGCGCTCGTGGCGGCGTCGGAGATCGCGTTCGTGGCGCTGAAGGTGACCGGCGCGGTCGTGCTCGTGTACCTCGGTGTGCAGTCGCTGCGCCACGCCGGCGCGCCGCTGCGCGAGGGCGTCGCGCGGGCGCCGTTCCGCGACGGGCTCGTGACGTCGCTGGCGAACCCGAAGCTGGCGATCTTCTTCGTCGCGCTGTTCCCGCAGTTCGTCGGCGAGCGCCGGTCGGTGCTGCCGACGACGCTGCTGATGATCGGCCTGATCGTGCTGCTCGACTTCGCCTGGTACACGACGCTCGCCGTGCTCGTGAGCCGCGCGCGGGCGGCGTTCACCGGCAGCCGGCTGGCGCGGCGGCTGGAGCGCGCCACCGGCGCGGTGCTGATCGCCCTGGGCGCGCGCGTCGCGCTCGAGCAGCGCTAGGCGCGCCGGAACTCCGCCTCGGCGAGCGTCTCGCCGTCGAGCTCGACGCGCTGTGTCAGGCGGCCGTCGGCGAGCATGAACGTGGTGCGGTTCGTCCCGCGCCGCGAGCTCCGCGTGAGGATCAGCGTGTCGTCGTCCCAGCGCCCGCGGGCCGGCGTCTCGGGCGGGTGGCCGATGCTGTCGAACCAGTGCCACAGCACGTCGTCGCCGGCGGCCGAGAACACGCCGTGGCCGGTCAGGCCGGTGTCGCTGGAGTAGTCCTGGACGATCGCGAAGCCGCCGGCGGCGGTGGCGAAGCGCAGCCGCGCGCGGGCTTCGCCGCCGGGCGACCACGGCGAAGGCGCGAGCCGCTCGGTCCCCTCCCAGGCTCCGGCGAGGGCGGCGAGTCGTCGATGCGCGGGTCCGATCTCAGGCATGCTTGGAATGTACCAACGGTTGGTAGCATCCAACGAATGCTGGAGTCGCTGACGCCGTACCTGCTGTCGCTGACGGGCAAGGAGGCACGGCGGCGGATGGCCGCGCGCGTGTCGCTGGGCGAGGTCGCGCTGCTGGCCTCGGTCGGAGAGCGCGGGCGCTCGCAGCGCCAGCTCGGCGAGCGCCTGCGCAAGGACCCGGCCGACATGGTGCGGCTGATCGACGCCGCCGAGGAGGCCGGGCTCGTCCGCCGCGAGCTCGACCCCCACGACCGCCGCCGCCGGGTCGTCAAGCTCACGCCGGACGGCGCGAGCGCGCTGACGGCGGCGATGGCGACGGCGCGCGAGGTCGAGGCCGAGCTGCTGGCGCCGCTCGACGAGGCCGAGCGGCGCACCCTGCACGACCTCCTCGCACGGCTCCCGCGCTAGGTCCCTTCCCTGTCGCGCAGATACGCCGCGAGATCGGCGTGGCCGAAGTGCTCGGCCCAGCCGGCCGGCGTGGCGTCGTAGTCGGGATCGTGGATCGCGGCGTCGGCTCCCGCCTCCAGCAGCGTCTCGGCGAGCACGCGGTCGTTGCGCATGGCCGCCTCGTGCAGCGCCGTCGCGCGATGGCGCGCGTTCACGTCGGCGCCGCGCTCCAGCAGCAGGCGGACGACGTCGTGGCGGCGGTTCGCCGCCGCGCGCACGATCAGGCCGAGCGGCGGCGGGCCCGCGACCGTCGTGTCCGCACGCATGTAGGCGGCCTCGAGCCGCCCCGCCGCGTCGAGCTCCGGCTCGCGCGCGCCCGCCTCGCGCAGGGCCTGCGCCGCTTCCGTGTGGCCCTCGCGCAGCGCGACCTCGAGCGCGTGGCGGCCCTTGAGGATCGGGTGTCGCGTGCCGCGCCCGTCCGGGTCGACGCCCGCACCGGTGAGCAGCCGGATCCGGCTCGCGAAGCCGGAGCTCGCGGCCCACATCAGCGCGTCCTCGGCGTTCTCGGGCGGCGTCGGGTGCGCGGGAGCCAGGCGCGCGTGCCACGGGCCGCCGTCGCCGCGCCCGAAGCCGAACTCCAGCAGCAGCTCCAGCCACTCGTCGCCCGGCGTCCAGTGCAGGTTGTAGACCGCCTGCGTGTCGTTCGGGTCCGCGCCCGCCTCCAGCAGCAGCCGCGCGAGCGCGAGGCTGTCGCGGTGCGGCGGCGGGTCGCCCTCGCCGCGGCCGAACGCGCCGGTCAGCGCCGTGAACGGCGACGTCAGGCCGTCCCACAGGAAGCCGGCGTCCGGGTGGGCGCCCGCGCCGAGCAGCAGGCGCGCGACCTCGAGCGTGTCGTCGCCGCCGACGCGCGAGTAGGCGAGGTAGAGCAGCGGCTCCCACGCGTGCGGCCCGCCCTGCTCGTTCACGGCGCCCAGGTGCCGGCGCGCCGATTCCACGTCGCCGGCCGCGGCGGCGGCGTGCAGCGACGCGCGGCCGGCCTCGGGCAGCAGCGCGCGCGCCGCCGCCCAGCGCGCCGGGTCGTCGTCGGAGTACGTCAGCGAGGCAAGCCGCAGGAACTCGTCGACCGGGTCGCTCGCCGGCCCGGCCTTGTGCGGCGAGCGCGAGTAGCGCGCGATGACGTCCAGGTGGGCCTTCAGCTTCGGCCAGCTCGCGAACCCGTAGCCACGCGCGACCACCAATTGCGCGTCGGCCAGCTTGAGCTCCTCCGGCACATCGGGATGGTGCTCGCGCAAGAGCGCCCGCGCGGCCTCATCGCCGTCGCGGAAGCGGCGCAGCAGCGTCTTCGCCTGGCCCTTGAGGTGCTCGAGGCTCGGGTCGTCAGGAAGCCGTGGCACTGGGTCTCCTCTCCGTTCGAGCCTGGCGTCCGCTGGTCAGGCCGAAGAGTCGACCGGAAGGTATGAGCCTGCGTCAGGTGGGCTGCGCCCTTCCCGCGGACCGGCGGCGCCCTGAGCGCCACCTCTAACGCTAGTGCGTCAGCAGCAGCTCCGCCACCTGCTCCGGGTCGTCCCAGGTCGGCATGTGGCCGCACCCGGTCAGCACGAGCGAGCGGGCGTTGCCGGGGAGCGAGCGCGGGCGGTTGACGATGTGGTCGTGGTCCGGCCATGCGAGCGTGACCGGCACCGTGATCTCGGCGAGCCGCGCGAAGCGGCTCGCGCGCATCGCCGCGTTGACCGCGTGGAACCCCGGCGAGGTCGCGTACGTGCGGACGATCCGGAGCGCGTCCGCGTACGGCACGCGGTCCGGGTGCGCGACGCTGGCCGCGAGCGCCGCGCGGCGCCCGGCCGCGGTCCGGAGTACCAGCGGCAGCAGCGGGGACAGCGCGCGGGCGAGCGTGCGCGCCGTCGCGCGCTTGGGCAGCAGCGGCTCGGGCCACAGCCCGGCCGGCGCGATCGCCGTGACCGCCCGCGCCTCCCCGGCCAGCGCCAGCTCCAGGGCGACCCAGCCGCCGAGCGAGTTGCCGGCCACCGACGGACGCTCGATCCCGAGCGCCGCGACCTGGGCCGCGACCGCCGCGGCGAGGTCGCCCGGCCGCGTCGGATCGATCGCCGGCGAGCCGCCGAAGCCCGGCAGGTCGACCGCGACGACGTCGCGCTCGCCCGCCACGCGCTCGAGCACCGGGTCCCACATGCGCCGGTCGGCGCCGAGCGCGTGGATCAGCACCAGCGGCGCGCCGGCGCCCCGGCGCGTGTACGCGAGCGGCGGGAGCGTCGCCTGCGCGATCACGCGTCGACCGCCGCGCCGACGCCGGCGCTGAGCAGCGCCGAGGCGCCCGCCACGATCGCGGTCGCCTTCACGGCGCCGGGCGGGAGCCCGCGGCGCCCGATCGCCGTCGCGGTGATGTCCGACAGGTCCCCCGCGATGCTGCCCGCGAGCCACGGGCGCACCGGCCGGCCGCCCAGCGCGGCGGCGAGCGCGCCCACGTGGAGCACGATCTCACGCGCGCCGAGCGCCCGCAGCGGCACCTGGACCGGCGCACCGCGCGCGTCCGGGCCGAGCCAGCGGCGCGTCAGCGGCTCCGGCACGGCGACGAGCGCCGCGCCGTAGGCGATCCGGGCGCCGAGCACGGCGACCGCGGCGAACCGCGCGGGCTTCACTCGCCCGCGGCCCGCGCCGAGCCGACCTCGGCGTACTCCTCGCGCGGTGCCGCCGCGACGACCGACGGCTGCCCGGGCGCGTCGGCGACCGCCAGATGCCCGCGCCAGCGCGGCTTGGCGAGCACGATCTGCACGTCGGAGATCCGCCGCTCCGCGAAGCCCGCCTCGCAGAAGCACAGGTACAGCCGCCACAGCCGCTGGAAGCGCTCGTCGTAGCCGAGCCGCTCGAGCTGCTCGCCCGCCGCGTCGAAGTTCGCGCGCCAGCGCCGCAGCGTCTCAGCGTAGTGCGGCGTGATGTCCTCGAGGTCGACCACGCGCATGTCGCTGCGGCGCGCGACGGAGCGCGTGATGACCTCCAGCGACGGCAGGCAGCCGTTGGGGAAGATGTAAGAGCGGATGAACGTCTTCGACGCCTTCTCGACGTCGTAGAGCCGGTCGTCGATCGTGATCGCCTGCAGCGCCATCACGCCGTCCGGCCGCAGCAGCTCGGCGCAGCGCGCGAAGAACGTGCCGAAGTCCTTCCAGCCGACCGCCTCGATCATCTCGATCGAAACGAGCTTGTCGTAGCTCCCGCGCAGCTCGCGGTAGTCGTCGCCGAGCACGGTGACGAGGTGCTCGACGCCCGCCTCGCGAACCCGGGCCAGGGCGAACTCGCGCTGCTCGCGCGAGATCGTCGTCGTCGTCACGCGGCAGCCGCGCGTCGACGCGGCGTAGACGGCGAACCCGCCCCAGCCGGTGCCGATCTCGACCACGTGATCCGACGGGCCGAGGTCGAGCTTGCAGCACAGCCGCTCGAGCTTGGCGCGCGAGGCCTCGGCCAGCGTCGCCTCGCGGCGCTCGAAGATCGCGCTCGAGTACATCATCGTCTCGTCGAGCATCAGCGAGAACAGGTCGTTGCCGAGGTCGTAGTGGCGCGAGATGTCCACGCGGCTGCGCGACGGCGTGTTGCGCACGTACAGCGCCCGCGCGCGTTGGTAGGGCTCGCGCAGCGGCGTCAGCCGCCGCCGCAGGTCGTCGATACCGGCAAGATTGCGCGCCGCCACCTCGAACACCGCGGTCAGGTCGGGCGAGTCCCACAGCCCGGCGACGTAGGCCTCGCCGAGGCCCTTGCCGCCGCGCATCAGCGCCGGCCACAGCGCCGGCGAGCGCACGACCACGGTCGCCTGCGGGCTGCCGTGGCCGAACACGTGCCGGCGGCCGTCCTCGACGACCGTCAGCCGCCCGGAGTCGATCCGCCGCAGCAGCGAGAACACGATCCGGCGCGCGATCACGACGACACCGCCGGATGCGGGTGGACGGGCACGCCCTTCAGCTTCAGCACGACCGCGTGCGCGTAGATCAGCGACAGCGTGCGCAGCGTCACGGCGGGATAGCGGGCGGTGACCTCCGCCAGCGTGCGGCGCGAGAACGGGCGCCGCGTCATGCCCAGCGTCGCGTCGAACGCGAGCTCGCCCGCGCGCCGGCTCTCGATGTGCACCGACAGCGTCTGCGCCGGCGCCGTGGCGCGGAAGTCGTAGGCGTGGTCCATCCCCATGAAGGGCGAGACGTGCAGGAGCTTGTCGAAGTCGCCGCGCAGGACGGGCCCGTCGCCCGAGCGCCGCATCACGTATGCGTGCCGCTCGCCCCACGGCGTGTTCGTCACCTCCGCGATCACCGCCTGCAGGCGGTCGTCGCCGTCGTGGCAGTAGAGGAAGCTGACCGGGTTGAAGCAGTGCCCGAGCGTGCGCAGGTTCGTCAGCAGCCGCACCGGCCCGTCGGTCCCCGCGAGCTCGCGCGCGGCGTCCGGCAGCGAGCCGGCGCCGGGCAGGTAGTCGCGCCGGCGGAGGCGCAGCAGGCCCGGGCCGCGCGCCACCAGGCGCCCGCCCAGCAGCCACGGCAGCTCGTCGAGATCGACATACGCGAGCGCGATCCGGTGGCTGATCACGTGCTCGCGCACCGCGAAGCGGCGATGGCGGATCGTGCCCTCGTAGATCGCGCTGTTCACAGGCGCGCCCCGAAGCGCTCGGCCACGCGCAGCGCGCTGACGACGCCGTCCTCGTGGAAGCCCCAGCCCCAGTACGCGCCGCAGAAGTGCGTCCGGTTGCGGCCGCTGATCTCCTCGTGGCGCGCCTGCGCCCGCGCGCCGTCCGGCGTGAAGACCGGGTGCGCGTAGGAGATCGTGCGCAGGATCTTCGCCGGGTCGATCGCCTCGGTGCGGTTCAGCGTGACGCAAAACTCGCGGTCGGCCTCGAGCGACTGCAGGCGGTTCATGTGGTAGGTCACGGTCGTCGCGCCGGGCGGCTCGTCGAGCAGGTGGTAGTTCCAGCTCGCCCACGCGCGCCGGCGCCGCGGCAGCATCCGCTCGTCGGTGTGCAGCACCGCCGTGTTCGGCTGGTACGGGATCGCGCCCAGGATCGCGTGCTCGCGGTCGCTGGCGTCGGCGAGCAGCCCGAGCGCCTGGTCGGAGTGCGCCGCCAGGATCACCTCGTCGAAGCGCTCCGGCGCTCCCCCGGCCGCCGTGATCTCGACGTGGCCGTCGAACCGCTCGATCGCGCGCACCGGCGTCGACAGCCGCAGCCGCTCCCGCCACGGCGCGATCAGCGCGTCGACGTAGGAGCGCGAGCCGCCGCGGACGGTCTTCCACTGCGGGCGGTCGCGGAACCCGAGCACGCCGTGATTGTCGAAGAACTCGACCAGGAAGCGCGCTGGGAACGTCCACATCGACCGCGGGTCGGCCGACCACACGGCCGACGCCTGCGGGACGATCAGGCGGTCGACGAAGGCGCGCGAGTAGCCGCCCTCGGCGAGCCAGGGGCCGAGCGGCGGCCCTTCGCCGCCGGCGCGCAGCAGCGCCCGCGCGTTGCGGTTGAAGCGCACGAGGTCGGCGATCATGCGGTGGAACCACGGCCTGACGAGGTGCTCGCGGTTCGCGAACAGGCCGTTCGGCGACGAGCCGTTGTACTCGAAGTCGCCGCCGTCGGAGACGCCGAAGCTCATGTCCGAGCGCTGGCTCGGGACGCCGAGCTGGCCCAGCAGGCGCTCGAAGTTCGGGTAGTTGCGGTCGTTGAAGACGATGAACCCGGTGTCGACGTGGTGCGTGGCGTCCGCGGTGTCGACCCGGATCGTGTTCGTGTGCCCGCCGGCGTACGCGCCGGCCTCGAACACCGCGATCTCATGCTCGCGATGCAGCAGATGGGCGGCCACGAGGCCTGACACGCCGGCTCCGACGATGGCGATCTTCACGTCCCTTAGTTCGTCGCCCGCCGTACATCCGGATCACTCCGGGCCGAGCGGGGTTGCGCCTGGAGCGTTCTGGGAAGCTGTCGGGCATGCGGCAGCTGAGCAGTCTCGACGCGCAGTTCCTCGCCGTCGAGTCGGCGCGGATCTACGGGCACGTCGCGTTCCTGGGCGTGTACGACCCGTCGACCGCGCCGGGCTCCAAGCTCGACATGGAGGCGGTCACGAACCTGCTGCGCGAGCGGCTGCACCTGCTGCCGCCGCTGCGCTGGCGGCTCGTGCAGGTGCCGCTCGGGATCGACCTGCCGTACTGGACCGACGACCCGGACTTCGACCTCGACTTCCACGTGCGCGAGACGGCGCTGCCCGCGCCCGGCGACGACCGCCAGCTCGCCGAGACCGTCGCGCGCCTGTTCGGCCGCCCGCTGGACCGCAGCCGCCCGCTGTGGGAGCTGTACGTGATCCAGGGCCTGCCGGACGGCCGCGTGGCGCTGCTGACGAAGATCCACCACTCCGTCGTCGACGGCATCTCCGGCAACGAGATCATGGCGACGCTGCTGGACCCGGAGCCCACCGGCCGGGTCATCCCGCCCGCGCCCCAGGGCGAGCGGCGCCCGAGCCCGATCCCGCGCGACCGCGCGATGCTGCTGCGCGGCCTGCGCGGGCTCCCGCGCCAGCCGCTGCGGGCGCTGCGCTCGCTCCCGACGACCGTCGCCGGCTTCACCGACCTGCCGGGCGCCAACGCGCTGCCCGGCGTGCCGACGCTCTCGCACATGTACTCCCGCGCCCGCCGCGTGCTCGGCTCCGACGAGGGCACAGGCGTGCTGGAAGTGACGACCGCGCGGCCGCCGAAGACGCCGTTCAACGGGCCGGTGTCGGCGCACCGGCGGTTCGCGTTCGGCTCGCTCTCGCTCGACTCGGTGCGCGCGATCCGGCGCGAGTTCGGCACGACGGTCAACGACGTCGTCGTCTCGATCTGCGCGGGCGCGGTGCGCGACTGGCTGATCGAGCGCGACGCGCTGCCCGACGACCCGCTCGTCGCGATGATCCCGATGTCGGTGCGCAAGCGCGACGAGCGCGGCACGTGGGGCAACCGGATCTCGATGATGATCGTCCCGATCCCGACCAATGAGCCCGACCCGCGCCGGCGGCTGCAGCGCACGCACGAGCTGCTGCGCAGCGCCAAGGAGCGCCACTCCGCGCTGCCGGCGAGCCTGCTGACCGACGCGACCGCCTTCATCCCGCCCGCCGTCGCCGCGCTCGCGGCGCGCAACACGGTCGACATCCTCAGCCGCACGCGCCCGCCGCTGAACCTCGTGATCTCCAACGTCCCGGGTCCGCGCACCTCGCTCTACTGCGCCGGCGCGGAGATGCAGGCGAACTTCCCCGTCTCGGTGATCGTCGACGGCGTCGGCCTGAACATCACCGTCGTCAGCTACAAGAACCGCGTCGACTTCGGGATCGTCGGCGACCGCGAGCAGATCGACGACGCGTGGGCGTTCCTCGCGGGCGCAGCGCACGCGCTCAAGGAGCTCGAGCTGGCCACGGCGCCCGCCTAAGGACCTCGGATCGGGGTTTCGTCTCATGAGCGGTTGACGCGACTCGAATGTGATCGCTAACATCGCGGCGTCGAGAGTTGGAGGAGGAGCTACCCATGTCGGACCTCGATCCTGTCCACGATGCACTCGAACGGCTCGAATGGGCCGAAGCGAAGGTCGGTGACGACTCGCCCGCTGCGGGCTGGCGGGCGATGACCCGTCGCGCAGCACTCACGGGCGGCGCCGCCAGCATCGCGGCGACCATGCTCGCGGCCTGCGGCTCGAGCAAGTCGAGCAACTCCGCGACGCCCACGGCCTCGGCCCAGTCGAGCAGCGGCAGCGTGTTCGCCGAAACCGGCAAGCCGAAGTTCGTGCTGGTCAACCACGTGACGACCAATCCGTTCTTCGTGCCGACGAAGTACGGCGCCGAGGACGCCTGCAAGCTGCTCGGCTGCACGTATCAGTGGACCGGCTCGGAGAACTCCAACGTGGCCGAGATGGTCAACGCCATGAACACGGCGATCACCGGCGGCGCCGACGGCATCGGCGTCTGCCTGATCGACAAGAAGGCGTTCAACGCCCCGACGGATGCGGCGCTGAAGGCCAAGATCCCGGTCGTCGCCTACAACGCCGACGAGAAGTCCAACTCCCGCCTCTGCTACATCGGCCAGGACCTGTTCGTCTCCGGGCAGGAGATGGGCAAGCGGATCATCGACCTGGTGCCGTCGGGCGACGTGGCGCTGTTCATCGCCACGCCGGGCTCGTCGAACATCCAGCCGCGCATCGACGGTGCGCAGGACACGCTGAAGAAGTCCGGCAAGGGCATCACGCCGCACGTGGTGGCGACCGGCGCCGCCGTCCCGGCGGAGCTGTCGGTGATCGACTCCTACGCCACGGGGCATCCGGAAACCAAGGGCTACTTCGCCGTCGACGCCGGCAGCACGCAGAGCATCGCGCAGACGATCCAGAAGCACAGCCTGCGCGACAAGGGCGTCAAGGGCGGCGGGTACGACCTGACGCCGGTCACGCAGAAGCTGCTGGCCTCCGATCAGATCGACTTCACGATCGACCAGCAGCCGTACCTGCAGGGCTTCATCCCGATCCTGCAGCTGTTCATGTACAAGGCCTCGCAGGGCCTGAGCGGGATCGCCGACACGAACACCGGCCTGAAGTTCCTCGATAAGACGACGGTGGTCCCCTACAACGACACCAAGAGCCGCTTCGAAGGCACGTCGTCCGCAGTGGGCGTCGCCAAGGCGTAGGCGATGAGCGCGCCGGCCTCGGCGGCCGCCCCGCCCGACAGCTCCGGCAGCGCGTCCCGGGCCCCCCGGCCCGGGGCGCGCGAGCTCGCGCGGCGGTTCCTGACGCTGCGCGAGGGCAGCATCATCGTCGTCACGATCCTGGCGGCGATCTACTTCTCGGTGAAGACGGACCGCTTCGCCTCGCACGCGAACTTCGTCACGCTGCTGCCGTACTTCGCGCCGTTCGCGATCCTGGCGGTCGGCGAGGTGCTGCTGATGGTCGCCGGCGAGATCGACCTGTCGATCGGGTCGGTCTACCTGTTCGCGCCGTTCATGTTCTACGAGTTCAACCAGGCCGGGCTCGGCCTGGGGCTGTGTCTGATCGGCGCGCTGCTCTGCTGCGTCGTCGTCGGATTGATCAACGGCTTGATCACCGAGGTGTTCGGCGTCTCGTCGTTCATCACGACGCTCGGCATGTTGCTCGGGCTCGGCGGCCTGACGCTGATCATCTCGCACGCGGCGCCGGTGTCGATGCCGGGCGCCGAGGTGACCTCGACGACGGTGAACGTCACGCACATCGTCAACGGCCAGAAGATCGTCCTGCCCGAGCAGGTCAATCATGTCGGCACGTTCGCGAGCGTCTTCGGCGCCGGCAAGTACTCGGAGCTGGTCTGGGCGCTGTTGATCGTCGGGCTCGTGCACGTGCTGCTGACGCTGACGCGCTGGGGCATGTACACGATCGCCGTCGGCGGCAACAAGCACGGCGCCGCCGAGGCCGGCGTCAAGGTCCGGACGGTCGTGATCCGCAACTTCGTCGTCTGCAGCGTCTTCGCCGGCTTCGTCGGCGTGCTGGAGGCGATGCGCTCGAGCTCGGTGCAGCCGGACACCGCGGGCGCGTCGGAGACGATGTTCCGCGCCGTGTCGGCGGCGGTGATCGGCGGCACGGCGCTCGCGGGCGGCGAGGGCACCGCGATCGGCGCCCTCTTCGGCGCGCTGTTCCTGGGCATCCTGCGCGACGGCCTGACGCTCGAGGGCGTCAACGCCGACTACCTGGACTTCATCCTCGGCGTCGCGATCCTCGTCGCGATGATGATCAACGTGTACGTCGGCCGCGTGCGGAGGGGGAGCGGTGTCTGACACCGACGACAACGACGTCCTGCGCGTCGAAGGGGTTGCGAAGCGCTTCGGGCCGGTGACGGCGCTGCGCGACGTCGACCTGCACCTCAAGAAGGGCGAGGTGCTCGGGCTGCTGGGTGACAACGGCGCCGGCAAGTCGACGCTGATCAAGATCATCTCGGGCTTCCAGAAGCCCGACGAGGGCCGCGTGATCATCAAGGGCGAGGAGACCGAGCTGCGCTCGGTCGATCACGCGCGCTCGCTGGGCATCGACTGCGTCTACCAGGACCTCGCGCTGGTCAACCAGCTCGACGTCGTGCAGAACATGTTCCTGCGGCGCGAGATGCTGCACAGCCCGATGCCGTTCCTCGCCCGCCGCCGCATGCGCGCCGAGACGCGCGCGGCGCTGGACGAGATCGGCGTCAACGTCCCGCGCCTGAACGTGCCCGTCGCGCGGTTGTCGGGCGGCCAGCGCCAGGCGATCGCGATCGCCCGCACGGTCCACTCCGACGCCGACATCATCCTGCTCGACGAGCCGCTCGCGGCGATGGGCGCCAAGGAGGGGGCGATGATCCTGGACCTCGTCGCGCGCATGCGCGCCGAGGGCAAGGTCTCGATCGTGATGATCGCGCACAACTACGTGCACGTGCTCGAGTCGTGCGACCGCGTGAACCTGATCCAGGACGGCCAGATCACGTTCGACAAGCCGACCGCTGAGACCTCCGTGGAGGAGCTCAACGAGATCGTCGTCGAGGAGTTCCGGCGCGCACGCGCGCAGGCGATGCCTCGACGGTAACCGAGGGAAGGGAGGACACATGCGTGCCCTGAGATGGTGTCTGGCGGCCGTGTTCATCGCGGGGGTGCTGGCCTCGCCGGCTGAGGCGCGCAGGCACCACGGCGGCAATGACGGCGGCCACGGCGGCGGGCTATCGATACAGAAGTCCGGCTTCGGCTCGCTCGGCGGCCAGGCGATCGACAAGTACACGCTCTCCAACCGCAACGGCGTCTCGATCGGGATCATCACCTACGGCGGGATCATCCAGTCGGTCAACACGCCCGACCGGCGCGGCAACGTCACCAACATCGCGCTCGGCTTCGGCGACATCGCCGGCTACACCAGCCCGGCGTACATCACGAGCAACCCGTACTTCGGCGCGATCATCGGCCGCTACGGCAACCGCATCGCCAAGGGCCTGTTCACGCTCGACGGCAAGCAGTACTCGCTCGACCTCAACAACGGCGTGAACACCCTCCACGGCGGCTTCGAGGGCTTCAACGTGAAGATCTGGAAGGCGACGCCGGTCCAGACGAACAACACCGTCGGCGTCAAGCTCCAGTACACGAGCCCCGCCGGCGAGGGCTGCACGCCGAGCCGGCCGAGCACGCCGCCGTGCACCACCGGCTACCCGGGCAACGTCCCGGTGACCGTCACCTACACGCTCGACAATCGCAACGACCTGCGGATGGACTACAACGCGACGACGGACGCGCCGACGGTCCTCAACCTCACCAACCACTCCTACTGGAACCTCGCGGGCGAGGGCTCCGGGACGATCTACGACCAGCAGCTGCTGCTCAACGCCGACCGCTACACCCCGGTCGACAGCACGCTGATCCCGACCGGCACGCTGGATCCGGTCGCCGGCACGCCGATGGACTTCCGCAGCTTCCACTCGATCGGCGAGCGGATCCGCGGGAACTTCCAGCAGCTCGTGTTCGGCAAGGGCTACGACCACAACTGGGTGCTCAACCGCCGGCCGGGCGACATGACGAGCCTCGTCACCGCGGCCGTGTTGAAGGATCCGTCCAGCGGGCGTGTCCTGACGATGTCGACCGACCAGCCGGGGATCCAGTTCTACTCCGGCAACTTCCTCGACGGCTCGCTGTACGGCACCAGCAACCGCCAGTACCGGCAGGGCGACGGGCTCGCGCTGGAGACCCAGCACTTCCCCGACTCGCCGAACCACACGAACTTCCCGTCGACGGTCCTCCGTCCCGGGCAGACCTACAAGACCACCACGGTCCTGAACTTCTCGACCGACCGCGGCCACCACTGATGGACGGGGCGGGCGCCCTCCTCCTCCGGGCGCCCGCCTAAGCCGCCGCCACCGGCTCGCGCAGAGCGGTCCACACGCGCATCGGCGTCATCGGCAGCACGCGCATGCGGGCGCCTGAGGCCGCCGCGATCGCGTTGGCGACCGCGGGCGGGACCGCGACGACCGGCGGCTCGCCGACGCCTTTGGCGCCGAACGGCCCGTCCGGGGCGGGCACCTCGACGATCAGCGTCTCGATCGGAGGCAGCAGCTCGGCCGACGGCAGCGTGTACTCCGCGAACGAGCCGGAGCGCAGCTGGCCCTCCTCGTCGTAGGCGAGCTCCTCGAGCAGCGCCCAGCCGATGCCCTGCGCGGTGCCGCCGCGCATCTGGCCCTCGACGAGCGCCGGGTTCAGCGCGCGCCCGACGTCCTGCGCGATCACGTGCGCGAGCACGGTCACGCCGCCGGTCTCCGGGTCCACGCGCACGTGGCTGAGGTGCGCCGCGGCGCCCGGCGCGCGGCTGACCTGCGCGACGCCGCCGTAGCCCTCGATCGGCTCGTGCGGCGAGCCGAACGTGAGCGTCTTGCCCGCCAGCGCGGCGAGCGACACGCCGCGGCCGGGCGAGCCGACCGGCCGCACCTCGCCGTCGACGACCTCGAGGTCCTCCGGGGCGATCTCGAGCTCCGCGGAGGCCACGCGCAGCAGCCGCACCCGAGCCTCGCGGGCGGCGCGCTCGACGGCGCGGCCGAACGTGTAGGTGACCTTGCTGCCGCCGCTGACGCCGCCGTACGGCGCGCTGGCGGTGTCACCAGTGGAGACGCGCACGGCGTCCTCCCCCACGCCGAACGCCTCCGCGGCGATCGTCGCGAACGCGTTGTCGATGCCGCTCATGTCGGCCGCGGCGGTGACGATCGTCAGCTTGCCGTCGGAGTCCAGCCGGCAGATCGCCGCGGCGGGCTCGAGGCCGCCCGGCCAGTAGCCGAGCGCGAGGCCGATGCCCTCGCCCTCCGGCAGCGCGCCGCGCCGCGCCCACAGCGGGTGCTCGCGCACGGCCTCCAGGCACTCGCGGGCGCCGAAGCTCTTGATCTCCTGGCCGTCGAGGCTCGTGTCGCCGGCGGCGGCGACGTTGGCCAGGCGCATGTCGACCGGGTCCAGGCCCAGCTCGCCCGCCAGCTCGTCGAGCAGCGTCTCCAGCGCGAACGCGGCCGGCGGCGCGCCGGGCGCGCGGTACGCCCCGCAGCCCACGCGGTTGGTGAAGACGCCGACCGCGGTCAGGTCGTGCGCCGGCCAGTTGTACGGCCCGGCGCACAGCATGGCCGAGATCGTCTCGACGCCCATGTCGGTCAGCGCGCCGCGGTCGGCCACGATCGTGCCGCGCACGGCGGTGAAGCGGCCGTCGCGCGTCGCGCCCACCTCGAGGTCGATCAGCTGGCCGGGCGCCGGGTTGGCGGCCGCGAAGTCCTCGCCGCGGCCGAAGGCGATCAGGACCGGCCGGCGCAGCTTGACCGCGGCGGCGGCGGCGAGCGGCTCTGACACCATCAGCTTGCCGCCGAACGCGCCGCCGATCGGCGCCGGCCGCACGCGGATGCGGTCCAGCGGCAGGCCCAGCAGCGTGGAGAGGCCCTGGCGCACCATGAACGCGCCCTGCGTGCTCGAGTGGACGACGAGCTCCCCGTCCGGCTCGACGTAGGCGAGCGCGACCTGCGGCTCGAGGTAGCCCTGGTGCACCCAGCTGGTGCGGAAGCGGCCGGAGACGACCACGTCGGCGCCGTCGAGCCCGGCCGCGGCGTCGCCGTTGGCCATCCGCTGGCGCGCGGCGATGTTCGGCGAGGCGGGCGCGTCGCCCGCGTCGTCGCCCTCGGCCGGGCCGCCGTGCGCGCCGGCGGCGCTCTCGCCCTCGGCGGACTGCGTCAGCCGCGCGGCCGGCGCGTCGTCGGCCATCGCGGCCTCGAGGTCGAGCACGGCCTCCAGCGGCTCGGCGTCGACGTCGACCAGCCCGGCGCCGTCCTCCGCCGCCGCCTCGGTCTCGGCCAGCACGAGCGCGACCGGCTGGCCCGACCAGAGGATCTCGTCGCGCGCCAGCGGCGTGCCGGCGCGCCCCGCCGCCGTCGCCGCCAGCGGCAGGTCGCCGGCCGTCAGCACCGCGACGACGCCGGGCACGGCGAGCGCCGCGCTCCCGTCGATCGAGGTCAATCGGGCGTGCGCTTCGGCGGCCAGCACGAGCCGCCCGTGGAGGAGCCCGTGCACCGGCATGTCGGCCGTGTAGCGGGTCGCCCCGCGGACCTTGGGATCACCGTCGCGCCTGCGGCGCGCCTGTCCGATCGACGTAGCGCTCATCGCCGGGGCACGTTACCGACGTGCCCCGGCGACGAATCCCGTGTGTCTACGGTGAGACGGCGCGTGGGAGCGTGAACGTGCTCGAGCGCTTGACCTTGATCGTGGCGCGGTACAGCGCCGGGTCGGTGCCGGCCGGCAGCCTCAGCGTGGCGCGGAACCTCCCGCCCTTGGCGACCTTGGCCTTGCCGGCGACGACCTCCTTCGAGCAGGAGACGCGGCGGCGCAGGACGACCTGCGCGCCGCGCTTGCCGTAGCGGCCGGTGGCGACGCCCGCGACGGTCAGCTTCCCGCCGGCGGCCTTCACCGTCGTGAACCGCAGCTCGCGGGTGAGCTTGAGGCTCGCGCTGCTCGCGCTGCCGATCTTGGCCTGGTAGCGCGCGCCGCGCTGGAGCTTGCCGTGCGCGCGCGGGAGCGCGGCCGTGGCCGAGAACAGGCCGTCCTTGCCGACCGTGGCGTGCGCGACGACCTTCTTCGCGCCGACCTTGCGCAGCTCCACCTTCTTGCCGATCAGCGCCGAGCGGGCCGCGCCGAGCAGCTTCACGCGCTTGCCGGAGACCGCCACGTCGACGAGCGCGACCGAGCGGGTCCCGCACGCGAGGTAGGCGTCGCCGAGCGTGCGCGCGGGCGCGCCGGGGACCGCGCCGCCGCCGGGCCGCCCGGTCGAGGCGAGCGGCGCGACGATCACGTCGCGCGACCCGCGGCCGGTCTCGCCCGCCGAGTCGGTTTCGGCCACCGTGACCACGGCCGGGCCGGGAGTGATGTCCTCGGGGATCCGGCCGCGGCACTGGCCGTCGACCATGCTCGCGGCCGGGGTCCGCGTGCCGCTCGGGGTGTCGATCGTCACCGAGCAGCCGGTGAGCGAGGTGCCGTCGGCGGGCGTGACGGTGGCGGCGACGTCGTCGCCGGGATGCGCCGTCGCGCCGGGCTGCGTGACGTCGACGGCCGGGCCCGCGATCGAGATGCGGCGCGTGTCGGTCGCGGTCGCGCCTTCGGCGTTGGT
Source organism: uncultured Solirubrobacteraceae bacterium (assembly GCA_963736505.1). GTDB lineage: Bacteria > Actinomycetota > Thermoleophilia > Solirubrobacterales > Solirubrobacteraceae > Solirubrobacter. Next base: position 1,214,754 of record CAVTOZ010000003.1, on the reverse strand, counting down.
CGCGACGACGCGGACGTCGTACTCGCCGGGCGGGTAGTCCGCCGCGGCCAGGTCGGCGCTGCAGCGAGGCGCGGCGTACGCGGTCGCCAGCGCCGTGTAGGCGAGCTCGGAGCCCGCGCGGACGCCGATCACGCACGACGCGATCGAGGAGCCGGGCGCCGTCGCGAGCGCCGGCAGCGTGCGCCCGTCGCGGTCGAGCAGCTGCGCGGTCGGGTCGAGCACGCTGAACGTGACGTTCCCGGCGTCGCCGGCGGTCTGCCCGGCGCTGTCGGTCACGCTGACGGTCACGGGATGCGCGCCGGCAGCGGCGCCGGTCGCGTCCGCGCGGCACTCGCGCGTGGCGGGGTCGTACGTGCCGGCCAGCGCGGCGCCGTCGAGCGTGAACGTGCACGAGGCGATCGTCGCGCCGTCCGACGGCGTGGCGGAGGCGACCAGCGTGTGGCCGTCGGCCGGATCGAGGATCACGCGGGCGCCGCCCGCGGCCGCGGCCGCGCAGGGCGCGTCCGCCGCGGCGACGCGCGCCTCGGCGAGCACGATGTCGGCGATCACGTCGCCGCCGGGCGCGGTCACGGTGATGTGGGCGCCGCGCACGGTCAGGGTGTCCGACGAGCGGATCTGCTCGCCGGAGACGACGTGGACGATCGCCCCGACCGGCAGGCCCGAGACGGCGTCCTGGACGGTCTGGGTGACGTCGTCGCCGTCGAAGTCGATCCCGGCCACGCTGAGCCCGGAGGCGTTCGCGGAGCCCTCGAGCACGGGCCGGCCGTTGTCGCAGCGCGCGGACGCCTGCGCGTTGACCTCGTCGGCGTTGACGCCCGCGGTGGCGAGGTGCAGGCCGCTGACGCGCGCCGAGGCCGACGCGGGCGGCGCCGTGTCGGCGCGCAGCACGTTCGCGTCAAGGCCGAGGCCGGGCGCGTCGCCGGCCGCGAGCGCCGAGCTGTCGGCCTGGCAGGGCGCGCCGCCGCCGGCGGTGTAGAGCTCGAGCGGGGTGCCGGCGAGGTCGATCCGCGCCGCCGTGCCGCGGCACTCGAAGCTCGCGTTCGCCGGCGCGGGCGCGCCGGCGAAGGCGGCTACCGCCGCGGCCGCGAGCAGGACGCGCTTCAGCACGAGACCGGCTCCACCGCCTCGGTCTTCGGCTCCTCTTCACGCTCTGGGCCGCAGCGCCAGTGCGCCTCAGGCGCCTGTGCCAGCGGCGAGGAGGCGAAGGCGAGCCTCAGGCAGTCGGAGATGTCGGCGTTCGTGTACGCAGGCCAGCGGAGGGCGCTCATCAGGGGTCCTTCCTGAAGTTGGTTGGTGCGCCCCGGCGGTTCCCGCGCCGGAATGACACGAGCTTCGAACGCGGGCCGAGATGAGAACTTGCGCTAAGTCAGATAGAGCGAAGCGGCGTTGTCGTGCAGGGCGCGGCGCGCGAGCTCGTCGCCGAGCGCGTCCCGCACCAGCTCGACGTCGGCGTCCGCGAACGGCCGCGGGGCGCGCGTGGACGGCAGATCGGTGCCGAACAGCAGCGCGCCCGGGTTGACGGCGGCGATCGCGCGCAGTGCCGCCGCGACGTCGTGGTCGGTGCGTGAGAAGCCGCTCGCCTTCACGTAGGCGCCGCGCTCGACCAGCGCCAGCAGCGCCGGCAGGCCCGCGCGCGAGAGGCCGAGGTGGTCGATCACCACGCGCCGCGGGAGCCGCGGGGCGATCTCGGCCAGGTCGCGTGCGTCGAGGTAGAGCTCCGGATGCCAGCCCGCGAGCGCGTGCACGCGCGGGGCGAGCCGCTCGAGCTCGGCGAGCCGCCCCGCCCCGCCGCGGATCAGGTTCGCGCGGAAGCCGCGCACCCCGATCGCGGCGAGCGCTAACACCTCTTCATCCGTGATCTCAGGCGGCACCTGGGCGACGCCGGCGAAGCGCGGGCCGAGCTGTCCGAGCGCGTCCGCAAGGTAGGTCTGGTCGTACGCCTGGAAGCTCGCGGACACCACCACGCCGCCATCCACCGGAAGCCGGTGCGTTCGCTCGCGGTAGTCGGCGACCGTGAACGGATCCGGCACGTAGCCCTGGTTGGCGACGAGCGGGAAGCGCGGATCGATGATGTGCAGGTGTGAATCGAACAGCACCGCTTGAGGAAGCCTTTCAGAGCGCCGAAGGAAGCCTTGCAACGCTTGCTAGCTTCGGAAGTCAGACGTATGACGAATCTTCGCCTCCACACCGTCACCGCCCGCCGCCGCCTGCGCGCGCGCTCGCTGGCGATCGTGCAGACCGCGGTCGCCGCGCTGGTCGCGTGGTATCTCGCGACGCTGCTCGTGCCGGACACCCGGCCCGCCTTCGCGTCGATCGCCGCGATCATCTCGCTCGGCGCCGCGCACGGCCAGCACCGCTCGCGCGCCGCGCAGCTCGCCGGCGGCGTCGTGCTCGGCCTGACGCTGTCGGCGCTGATCATCTCGGTGATCGGCACCGGCGCGCCGCAGATCGCGCTGATGGTCGTGCTCGCGATGTCGGTCGCCGTCCTGCTCGGCGGCGGCGAGATCCTCGTCGGCGAGGCCGCCGTCTCCGCGCTGCTGCTGCTCTCGCTCGACCCGGGCGCGGGCGCGCACTTCTCCCCCAACCGGATCTTCGAGGCGCTGATCGGCGGCGCCGTCGCGTTCGTCGTCGGCGCGCTGCTGTTCCCGCCCGACCCGGTGCTGCACGTCGGCCGCGCCGCCCAGGCCGTCTTCGGCGAGCTCGGGCGCGCGCTCGACCGCCTCGCCGCCGCGCTCGCGGCCGGCGACATCCGCGGCGCCGAGCGCGCCCTCGCCCAGGCCCGCGCGATCGACGCGCTGATCGACGAGCTCGACGACGCGCTCGCCACCGGCCGCGAGACGTCGCGCACCGCGCCGCAGCGCTTCGCCGCGCGCGGCGTGATCGCGCGCTACGACCGCAGCGTCTCCCAGATCGACCTCGCCGTCCGCAACACCCGCGTGCTCGCGCGCCACGCGCTGCGCAGCGTCCGCGCCGGGCGCGAGCTGCCGCCCGACCTCGCGTTCGCCGTCACCGAGCTGGCCCAGTCCGTGTGGGCGCTGGCCGCGTCCTACGACGAGCCGGTCCGCGCCGAGGAGGCGCGCGCCCTGGCGTCCAGCGCCGTCGCGCGCACGGCCGGCATCGCCGGCCACGCCGACGTCACCGTCCCGATCCGCTCGACCGCCGTCGACCTGATGCGGGCCGCCGAGCAGGTCCAGGGCGCTCCGGACGAGATGCCCACCGAAGAGCTGCTCGCGCTCGCCGCCTAGCGCTCTCCGCCTCGATCCCTGACGATCCGCACGTCGACGTTCGGGAGCGCGCGCAGGATGCGCATCACCAGCGGCTCGCGAAAGCGCCGCGGCTCCGGCTCGGGCAGCAGCAGGTAGGTGGTCCCGCGCTCGCGCGCGATGCGCTCGAGCGCCGGCAGCGGGTCGCCGCCGTCCTCGACGATCAGGTGCGCGCCGAGCACGGAGGTGAGCCGGCGCAGCGCCTCCAGCCGCGCGCGCTCGGACGCCGATCCCTCGCCGTCGCGCACGACGAGCACGTCGAGCTCGCCGCCGAGCCGCTGGGCCGAGCGCCAGGCGCGGCGGACGACGCGCTCGTCGTCGAGCCCGACCAGCGCCAGCAGGCGCTCCGCGATCGCCTGCTCTCCCCCCGCGCGCACGAGCCGCGACGACTCGACGGTCTCGGCCACCTGGCGCAGCGCCACCTCGCGCAGCGAGCGCAGGTTCTCGACCTTGAAGAAGCCGCCCAGCGCCGCCGGGACGCGCGCGGCGGGATAGACCTTGCCGTCGCGCAGGCGCGCGATCAGGTCGGCCGGCGGGAGGTCGACGAGCACGACCTCGTCGGCGTCGGCGAGCACCTCGTCCGGGACGGTCTCGCGCACGCGCACTGCCGTAAGCTCCGCCACCTGGTCGTTGAGCGACTCGAGGTGCTGCACGTTGACGGTGGAGAACACGTCGATCCCGGCCGCGAGCACGTCGGCGATGTCCTCGTAGCGCTTCGGGTGCTCGAGCCCAGGCGCGTTGTTGTGCGCGAGCTCGTCGATCAGGCACAGCTCGGGGGCGCGGCGCAGGATCGCGGGCAGGTCCATCTCCTCCAGCCGCACGCCGCGGTACGCGACCCGCCGGCGCGGAACGACCTCCAGCCCCGCGGCCAGCGCTTCGGTCTCCGCGCGCCCGTGCGTCTCGAGCAGGCCGATGACGACGTCGCGCCCTGACTCGGCCTGCGCCTGGGCCTCCGCGAGCATGCGATAGGTCTTGCCGACGCCCGCCGCCATGCCGAGGAAGACCTTGTACATCCTCGCGGAGACTAGGCTCAGAGGCCGATGAACGACCGCCCGCGCGTCCTGGTCGTCGACGACGAGCCGCAGATCGTGCGCGCGCTGCGCATCATCCTGCGCGACGCCGGCTTCGACGTGCTCCAGGCCGGGAGCGTGCAGGAGGCGCTCGACGTCGCCGCGATGCGCCCGCCGGCCGCCGCGATCGTCGACCTCGTGCTGCCCGACGGCGACGGGATCGAGGTCACGAAGTCGCTGCGTGGCTGGTCGAAGATGCCGATCCTCGTGCTGTCGGCCGTCGGCGAAGAGGACCAGAAGGTGCGCGCGCTGGAGGCCGGCGCCGACGACTACGTGACCAAGCCCTTCGGTCCGCGCGAGCTCGTCGCGCGCCTGCAGGCGGCGCTGCGGCGGGCCGAGCCGAGCGCGTCGGACCCGCTGATCTCCGCCGACGGGCTGGAGCTCGACCTCGCCGCGCACACGGTCCGCGTCGACGGCCAAGAGGTCCACCTGACGCCGATCGAGTTCAACCTGCTGCGCGTGCTCGCGGTCAACCGCGGCCGCCTGCTCACGCACCGCGCGCTGCTGGTCGAGGTCTGGGGCCCGGAGTACGCCGACGACACCCAGGTCCTGCGCGTGCACATCGCCAACCTGCGGCGCAAGATCACGCCGCGCTACATCCGGACCGACCCCGGCGTCGGCTACCGGTTCGCGGTCTGAGGCTCGAGCGCGGCGCGCACGGCCGGCGCCACCTCGGTCCCGAGCAGCTCGATCGAGCGCATCACGTCGGCGTGCGGGAGCGTGCCGACGCTCATCTGCAGTAGGAAGCGGTCGTGTTTGAAGATCTCGTGCTGGAACAGGATCTTCTCGACGACCTCCTGCGGGCTGCCGACGAAGTTCGCGCCGCGGATCGTGCGCGAGCCCTCGAACTGGTCACGTGTCATAGGCGGCCAGCCGCGCTCGCGGCCGATCCGGTCCATCATCGACTTGAACGCCGGGAACGCGATGTCCGAGGCGTCCTGCGAGCGCGCCGCGACGAAGCCGTGCGAGTTGATGCTCAGCGGCAGTTGCGCGTGTCCGGCGCGCGCGGCCGCGTCGCGGTGGATGTCGGCGAACGGTCTGAAGCGCTCCGGCAGCCCGCCGATGATCGCGAGCGCCATCGGCAGCCCGAGCAGCCCGGCTCGCGCGGCCGACTGCGGGTTGCCGCCGACCGCGATCCAGACCGGCAGCGGGTCCTGCACGGGCCGCGGGTAGACGCCGAGGTCGCCGGAGGAGCGCACCTGCAGCAGCCGCTCGAGCTTGGCGGCGAACAGCGCGTCGTAGTCCTCGAGGTCGTAGCCGAAGAGGGCGAAGGACTCGGTGAACGAGCCGCGCCCGGCCATGATCTCCGCGCGCCCGCCGGAGATCAGGTCGATCGTCGCGAAGTCCTGGAACACGCGCACCGGGTCGTCGGAGCTGATCACGGACACGGCGCTGGTGAGCCGGATCCGGCGCGTCCGGGCCGCCGCCGCGGCGAGCACGACGGCGGGCGCGGAGACGACGAAGTCGGGGCGGTGGTGCTCGCCGACGCCGAACACGTCGAGCCCGGCCTGGTCGGCCAGCTCGATCTCCTCCAGCAGGTCGCGGATCCGCTCCTGCGGCGTGCCGGCGGTCAGCTCCCCGAACGTGTAGACGCCGATCTCGATCGGGTCACCCTAGCGACGGCAATCCGCTCAGCGAGGGGTAGCGATCGGTCAGCACGAAGATGTAGGCCATCGTCTGGACCTCGTAGCGCAGCAGCCACGCGCTCAGGTTCTGCATGCCCTCGGGCATCCGCCCGGTGACCAGGACGACGAACCAGCCGAAGATCGCGACGACCTGGTTGATCAGCCGGAACACGTAGACGAACACGGACGCCGGCAGCACCAGCAGCAGCCGGAACAGCGTCTTGAGCCGGCCCTGGCGCGCAGGCGGCGCGATCAGCACGTCGACGGAGTGGCCGCCGGACGAGCCGAGGAACGTCGGGTAGTTCTCGGTCAGCAGGTACAGGTACGCCGACAGCCGCGTGAAGTAGCGCACGAACCGCCCCACGAAGTTGTGCAGCGGCGCCGGGACACGACCCGTTACGAGCGCCACGAGCCAGGCGAGGATGTAGACGATGTAGGCGAGGACGGCGAAGCCCACGATCCAGAACACGTGCGGGATCACGAGGACCAGCCGGAAGAACACGGTCAGCCGCGACCGGTGAAGGTCGGGGCCGACGCGCATGTCGATCGGGTGCGGTTGGACGGCGGTGGCGGACATCCGGGCTCCTTGGGGCAGGTGAGCGCCGAATCTAAATCGGGCGCACCTGCCGCAACGAGATTTCGGTACCGCCCGGGAAAAGTTCCGTGGACGGCCGCCCCCGCCTCAGGGTCTAGAGCGTCGGGCTCCCGCTCAGCGACGGGTAGCGGTCCGTGAGCAGCAGCAGGTACGCCGCGGTCTGCACCTCGTAGCGCAGCAGCCACGTGCTGAGGTTCTGCATCCCCTCGTGCATCTGGCCGGTGAACAGGCAATAGAACCAGCCGAGGAAGGCGATGATCTGGTTCACGAGCCGGAAGACGTAGACGAGGATCAGGGCGGGGATCGCGACGAAGATGCGGAACAGCGTGATCACCCGGTTCTGCTCCGCGGCCGGGGCGACGCGGACGTCGACCGGATAGCCGCCCTCGGCGCCTCCGAACGGCGGCCACGGATCGGCGAGCAGGAACAGATACGCCGACACGCGCGTGTAGAAGCGCAGGTAGGACGCGAGGAACACGTGCAGGCCCTCGGGCACGCGCCCGGTGATCAGCGCCGCGAACCACGCCACGATCGCGGCGATCTCGGCCACGATCCCCCACAGCATCAGCCAGATCAGCTGCGGGATCGCCAGGATCAGGCGGAAGAAGACCGTCAATCGGGACCGTGTGAGGTCCGTGCCCACGACCAGGTCGATCGGGTGTGCGTCAATGGAGGCGCTCGTCATGCGCGCGAGCCTATTTGGCGCGTCGGCGTCCGCGCAATCAGGAATTCGCGTCGACCGGCAGCTCGACCACGAACGAGGTGGCCTGGCTGGGCAGCGACTCGACCCACACGCGCCCGCCGTTGGCCTCGACGAACCCGCGCACGATCGCCAGCCCGAGGCCGGAGCCGCGGTGGCCGGTCGCCTCGGTGCCGGAGCGGTAGAAGGGCTCGAAGATGCGGTCCTGCTGGGCCTGCGGGATGCCCGGCCCGCGGTCGACGACGCGCACGAGGACGCGGCCGCCGACGTCGCGCGCGCGGACCGACACCGGGTGCCCGGCGGAGTGGCGGTAGGCGTTGTCGAGCAGGTTCGCGAACGCCCGCTCGAGCTGCACGGCGTCGGCGCGGACCGGCGGCAGCGCGCCGTCGACCGCGAGCTTGAACGTGCCGTCGGGCAGCCCCAGGTCCTCGATCGCGGCGCCGAGCACCTCCTCCACCGACGACCACTCAGGCCGCGGCTCGGCGGCGTCGGCCTCCAGGCGCGAGAGGTCGAGCAGGTTGTCGATCAGGCGCGAGAGCCGCGTCGCCTCTTCGGTCACGGCGCCGGCGAGCTCGCGCCGCTCGTCCTCGGTCAGGCTCGGCGAGTGCAGCGCCTCGGCGGCCGTCAGGATCGCCGTCAGCGGGGAGCGGAGGTCGTGCGAGACGGCGCGCAGCAGCGCCGTCTTGATCACGTCGCTGCGTCGCAGCGCGGCGGTCTCGACCACCTCGGCCTGCAGCGCGTCGCGCTCCAGCGCGGCGGCCAGCAGCGCCTCGAGCGCAGGCGCGACGCGCAACTGCACGCGCCGCAGCACGGTCTCGTCCTCGCCGGCGGACAGCACCAGCGTGCCGATCTGGCGGCTCCCCTCGCGCAGCGGGAACACGATCGTGCGGTCCGTCGCCTCGACGGCGCGCAGCTCGATCGCCACGCTCGACAGCCCCAGCGCCTGCGCGAGCCGCTGCCCGACCGGCTTCAGCGCCTCCTCGAGCCGGCCGCCCCGCAGCAGCAGCCGCGCCATCTCGGCCGACAGGTCGGCCTCCTGCCGGCGCTCGACGGCCTCGGCGGCGCGGCTGCGCGCGACCTGCGCGAGCGAGCTGGCGCCGACGGCGGCGACGAAGAAGACCGCCAGCGCGACCCAGTTCTCGCCGGTGGCGATCGTGAAGCGCCCGGTCGGCGGGATGTGGAAGAAGTTGAACGCCAGCGCGCTGGCGACGGCGGTGGCGATCCCGAGCCACGCGCCCCATACGGTCGCGACCAGCAGCACCGCCAGCAGGTACACGACGCCGAGCGAGAGGACCGGCGCGACGTCGTCGAGCAGGAACAGCAGCAGGGTGGTGAGCGCGACCGCGGCCGCGGCGACCGCGATGCCGAGCGCGAGCGGCGGGCGCCGCCCTCCGAGCACGCCCCGTCCCCCGGCACGGTCTGACATCTCACGAACGCTAATAACCTCGGCGGATGGCCGCGTTCACCTTCGCGCCGCTGCAGCTGACGCCGACGCTCGTGCTCGGGGTCATGTACGCCGTGCGCGCGCGGACGCTGCGCGAGCGCGGGGGGCCGGTGCCGGGCTGGCGCCAGTGGTGCTGGTACGGCGGCCTGGCGCTGATCGTGGTCACGCTCGTGTCGCCGCTGGCGCAGCTCAGCGACGAGCTGTTCCTCGCGCACATGGCCGAGCACCTGCTGATCGCCGACCTCGGCGCGCTGCTGCTCGTGCTCGGGCTGACCGGGCCGCTGCTGCAGCCGATCCTGCACGTGCGCGAGCTCGCATGGCTGCGCTGGCTCGCGCATCCGGTCGTCGCGCTCGTGCTGTGGGCGGTGAACTTCTACGTCTGGCACCTGCCCGCGCTCTACCAGGGCGCCGTGCAGAACGACTCGGTGCACGCGCTCGAGCACATGCTGATGGTCGGCTGCGGGATGGCGATGTGGATGGCGCTGTTCGGGCCGCTGCCGAAGCCCGCGTGGTTCGGCAACGCGGCCAAGCTCGGCTACATCGTCGCCGTACGGCTGATCGAGACCGTGCTGGCGAACGCGCTGCTGTGGTCGGGCACGGTCTTCTACCCGCGCTACGGGCCGACCGAGGCCGCCCACGGCATCTCGGCGATCGACGACCAGAGCGCGGCCGGCGCGATCATGATGATCGAGGGCTCGATCGTCACGATCTGCCTGTTCTGCTGGCTGTTCCTGCGCGCCGCGCGCGAGAGCGAGGAGCGCCAAGAGCTCGTCGAGCTCGCGGCCGCGCACGGCGTCGAGCTCGACGAGCGGCGCGCGGCGCGCGCCGTCGCGGCGGGCCGCGGCGACGCGCTGCGCAAGCGGATCCTCGGCTCCTAGCCGCGCGCGAAGGCCAGCGCCTCGCGCGTCAGGCCGAGCCAGGCATCCGCGTCCTCGACGACGACCCACTCGCGCAGCGGCTTGCCCTGACCGCGGTCGAAGGGGATCGCGCTCGTCGTCTCGACCAGCTCCGCGCAGCGGTCCGCGGGCAGCTTGAAGACCATCGCGCCGGCGTAGTCCATCGCGAAGATCCTCCCCTCGCGCTTGAGCACCGCGTTATGGAAGCCGCGTCCGAGCGTGACGTCGGGCTCCGGCGTGAGCTGCTCGGCGATCTGGGCGAACGTCACTCGCCGCAGTATCGCTCGCACGCCTCCCACAGGCGCGCGCGGTCCTCGGGCGTCTCGCGCGTGTGGGGAAGCCGGTACGGCGAACGCTCGGCGCGATCGTGCCACAGCCGCCCGGGCGCGACGTCGGCCGAGCCGAGCCAGACGATCGTGTCGGCGCCCTGCTCCGGCGTGCGCAGCAGCGGCTTCAGCGCGCGGTGGAAGCCCGGCAGCGACTTCGCCAGCCCGGGCGTGTCGGCCCAGCCGGGGTGCATGGCGTGCACGGCGGCGCCGCGCTCGGCCCAGATCGCGGTGAGGACCATCTCGGCCCGCTTGGTCCGCGCGTACACCTCGGCGCCGCGGTACGGCCGCGAGACCGTCTGCAGGTCGAACACGTCCAGCCGCGCCGTGTACATCCCGCCGGAGGTCACGTTGATCGTGCGGCCCGGAGCGAGCAGCTTCGTCAGCAGCCACGGGCCGAGCACGTTCGTCGCGAACGCGACCTCGAGGCGCTCGGCGGTCTCGGAGCGCTCGGGCGGGAGCGCGCCGGCGTTGTTGACGAGCACGTCGGCGCGCTCGATGCCGGCGGCGAAGCGGCGGATGCCCGCCAGGCTCGAGACGTCGCACACGCGCACGTCGGCACCCGGGCGCGCCCGGGCGGGATCGCGGACGACGTCGAGCACGTGCGCGCCGAGCGCCTCGAAGCCCTCGGCGGCGGCGCGGCCGAGCCCGGAGCTCGCACCGGTGACGAGCACCACCTTGCCGTCCATGCGGGGCAGCGGATCGCGCCGCCGCAGCGCATAGCCGATCCGCGTGTAGCCGACGAGCGTCGCGTCGAGGAGGCGGTCAGCCACCCGCGAGAACGACGTCATAGCCCTCGGCGCGAAGCATCTCCACGACGACGGTACGGTGGTCGCCCTGCAACTCGATCACTGCGTCCTTGACGGAGCCGCCGACGCCGCAGCGCTTCTTCAGCCGGCCGGCGAGCGCGCGCAGGCCGGCGTCGTCGAGCGGGACGTTCGCGACGGTGGTGACGGGCTTGCCGCGCCGGCCGGCGACCTCGCGCTTGACCTTGACGCGCCCGCCGGCGACCGGTGGCGCAGCCTCCTGCGGGCGCGACTTGCGCTGGTCGCCGCCCGAGCTCGACCAGACGAGATCGCTCACCGCACGTCGATCAGGTCGACGACGAACACGAGCGTCTCGTCGCCCGCGATCACCGGCGGCATGCCGCGCTTGCCGTAGCCGAGCGCCGGCGGGATCGTGATCCGGCGCCGGCCGCCGACCTTCATGCCGGCCACGCCCTGGTCCCAGCCCGGGATCACCTGGCCCTTGCCGAGGCCGAACTTGAACGTGTCGCCGCGATCCCACGAGGCGTCGAACTGCCCGCCGGTCGACCATGAGTGGCCGACGTAGTGGACCTCGACGATGCGGCCCGAGACGGCCTCGTCACCGTCGCCGACGACGATGTCCTCGAGCTCGAGCTGGTACGACGGCGCGCCTTCGGGGATCTCAATCACGGGCTTGTCCATAGGCCCGGACGGTAGCGAGCCGCCAAAGCTCAGGGTCGTCACCCGATTTTCACCGCGCGCCGCGCACCGGAGACTCGCGCCGTGATCCCGCGCGCGCTCCCCGTCCTGCTGCTGCTCCTGCTGCCGTCCACGGCCGCGGCCCAGACCTCCACCGCCTTCTCGCAGCTCGCCGGCGCCCCCGGCTGCCTGCTCTCGACGCTCGAGTTCCCCAGCTCCGACGACAAGGCCGAGTGCGGCAGCGCGCCCGCGCTCAACACGCCCACCGCCGTGGTCGTCACGCCCGACGGCGCCCAGGTCGACGTGGTCGGCGGCACCGGCTTCGGCGGCTCGCCGGGAACCGACGGCGTCGGCGTGTTCCACCGCGACCCTGAGACCGGCGGCGTGAGCTTCGCGTCGTGCATCACCGACACCGGCGGCGACGGCCGCAGCGGCTCCGAGGGCATCTGCGCCGACGGCGACGCCCTGGCCGGCGCGAGCGGGCTGGCGTTCTCGGCCGACGGCGCCTTCGCGTACGTCGCGGCGTCCCGCGCGAGCTCGATCGCCTGGCTCACGCGCGATCCCGCGAGCGGCGCGCTGACACCGGCCGGCTGCATCAAGCAGGTCGTCCGCGCGGGTGAGCGCTGCACGGCGGCGACCGTGCTCGCGGGCGCGGACGCGGTCGCGCTCGCGCCCGACGGGCGCCACGTCTACGTCGCCGCCTCGCGCAGCAACGCCGTGACGGTGTTCCGCCGCGACACGGCCACCGGCGCGCTGACGCAGCAGTCGTGCGTGAGCGAGAGCGGCTCCGACGGCGCCTGCACGCGCGCGCCCGGGCTCGTGTTCCCGACCCAGCTCGCGCCGTCGGCCGACGGCAAGGACGTCTACGTGGTCGGCGAGGGCTCGCTCGCCGCCCTGGGCGTCGATCCCGCCACCGGCGACCTGTCGCCGAAGGGCTGCATGCTCGCCGACGCGCCCGCCGGCGGCGCGTGCACCGACGCGCCGCTGCTGGTCAACCCGTCCTCGGCGGTGCTCGCGAGCGACGGGCGCAGCCTGCTCACGATGGCCGACACCGTCACGCTGCTGTCGTACGCGCGCGACCCCGCCACCGGAGCGCTCACCCAGCAGCAGTGCTTCCATCCGGACCGGGAGGACTCGCCCCGGACGGACGCTTGCGAGCTGGCGACGTGGGACTCGGCCCAGACCGTCGCGATCTCCGCCGACGGCCGCGGCGTGTTCATCGCCGGCTTCAGCGACGTCGTCGGCTACCAGCGCGACCCGGCGAACGGGCACCTCGCCACGCTCGGCTGCCTGGTGTCCTTCGAAGGGAGCTCGGGCTGCGGCACCGGCCGCGACATCGACGAGGCCACCGGGCTGGCGGCGAGCGCCGACGCCCGCAACCTCTACCTCGTCTCGAGCGAGAACGCGCTCGTCGCGTTCCAGACCTCGGTGGCGATCACGAGCGCCGTCGCGCGCCGCGACGGAACCGTGCGTGTCGGCCTCGCGTGCCCCGCCGCGCGGCACGAGGGGTGCGCCGGAAGCGTCACCGGCGTCGCACGCCCGGCGCATTTCCGGCTCGCCGCGGGCCGCTCGGGATCCGTCCGCGTGCACCTCTCCAAGCGCCAGCTGCGTCAGCGGGCCGCGAAGCTGACCGCGCGGATGGCGCACCTCAGCACCTCGCGGCGCGTTCAGTTCCAGGGCAGGGCGGCGCGGCGCTCCCAGTAGGCCGCGCTGTCCTCGCGCAGCTCGTCCAGCGCCGGCGCGTCGACGTCCAGCGCCCGCAGGTTCGAGCGCAGCGTCTCGACGCTCGCCGCGCCTGAGAGCACGACGCCCGCCCACGGGCGCGCGAGCGCGGCGGCCAGCGCGAGCGCGTCGGGCGTGGTGCCGCGCCCGGCGGCCGCCGCGTCGAGCGCCGCCGAGTGCCCCGTCGTGGCCAGCCGGCCGTTGGCGAGCCCCTCCTTGACGTAGACCGTCAGGCCGGCCGCGTGGGCGCGCTCGAGCGCCGGCTCGGCCGCGCGCTCGTGCAGGTTCCAGGTCGCCTGGACGGCGCTGAAGATCCCGAGCTCGCGGGCGCGGTCGAGCGTCTCGGCCTGGCTCGTGCCGCTCACGCTGACGCCGAGGGCGACGCCGGACTCGACCATCGCCGCCAGCACCGGCTCGTTCTCCAGCACGCCGCTCTCGGGCGTGGCCGAGTGGATCTGGTAGAGGTCGAGCCGGTCGCCGAGGTTCTCGCGAGTCTCGTGCAACTGGCGCCGGAACGTGTCGAGGTCGTGGTGCTTGACCTCCGGCGGGTCGGCGGCGACCTCCCAGCCGGCCGTGTAGACGTAGCCCCACTTGGAGCTGACGCGCACGTCGCGCGGGTCGCGGTCGCGCAGCCAGTCGCCGAGGAACGCCTCGCCGCGGCCGTAGGAGCGGGCCGTGTCGAAGTCGCGCACGCCGGCGGCGTACGCGGCGTCGAGGACCTCGTGCGCGCGTGCGCGCAGCGCGGTGACCGAGCGGTCGGCGCCGAGGTCGGCGCCGTGTCCGAGGTTGAGATATCCAGGCCGTCCGAGGGCGGCGAGTCCGAGACCGAGGCGGGCGCTCATGTCCGTGTAGTCTCGCGCGCCGATGTCGCGGACCGAGCGGATCGTGCTGGCTCTCGTCGCCGTGGTGACGGCGCTCGCCGGCATCGCCTTCTACGCGGACCTCCCCTCCGGGCTCGCGTTCGCGCTCGCCACGCTCGCGCTCGCGGGCCTCGCGCACGTCGTCGGCTTCGCCACCGAGCAGGTCGGCGAGCTGTTCGGCCCGGCGGTGACCGGCGTCCTGCAGTCGACGCTCGGCAACCTGCCCGAACTGTTCGTCGTCATCTTCGCGCTGCGGGCGGGCGAGACCGTCGTCGCCCAGACGTCGATCATCGGCTCGCTGTTCGCCAACGCGCTGCTCGTGCTCGGCGTCGTCATCGTGGTGGGCGCGCGACAGTCGAGCGACGGCATGATGCGCTTCAAGAAGCGCCTGCCGATGGACACCTCGACGCTGCTGCTGGTGACGAGCTTCATCATCGTGATCGTCGGGATCGCGCACGCGACGCACGACCCGGCGGCCAAGCACGAGCGCGAGTTGTCATCGATCGCCGCCGTCGCGCTGCTGCTGGTCTACATCTCCTGGGTCGTCCCGTACATCCGCTCCGACGACGCGGTGGCCGAGGCCGAGCACGGCCCGCGGATCGCGCTGGCGGTGTCGATCACGCTGCTCGTGATCGGCGGCGTGGGCTCCGCGTTCGTGTCGGACTGGTTCATCGCGGCGCTGCGGCCGACGATGGACGGCCTCGGCGTCTCGGACGCGTTCGCCGGCCTCGTCGTGGTCGCCATCGCCGGCAACGCGGTGGAGAACTTCGCCGGCATCATGCTCGCCTCCAAGGGCCAGGCCGACCTCGCGATCTCGGTCGTCAAGAACTCCGTCGCCCAGGTCGCCGCGTTCCTGTACCCGGTGCTGGTGCTGATCTCGCTGCTGTTCGCGCACCAGTTGACGTTCGCGCTCGCGCCCGTCTACATCGGCGCGCTGCTGGTGACGTCGCTCGCGGTGTGGCAGATCACCGGCGACGGCGAGGCGGTCGCGTTCGAGGGCTGCGCGCTGATCGCGATCTACGTGATCCTCGCCGCGCTGACCTTGTACGAGTAGTCGCAAGCTCTGCGCCGCGGCTGCGTTGAAGGTCCCCATGCGGACCCTCCTTGCGCTCCTCGCGGCCGCGCTGGTCGTCGCCCCGGCCGCCCACGCCGATGCACCGCCTCCCGGTTCGACGTGGACCGAGTCGTACATCACCGAAGCCGACGGCACCAAGCTGCACGCCGACGTGCTGCGCCCGTCGAACCTCCCCGCGGACGCCAGGACGCCGGTGATCCTCTCGATCGGGCCGTACTTCAACCACTCCGGCCAGACGGGGCCGGCGGGGCCGCTTGAGAACACGCCGTACACGCCGGCCGGCGCGGCGGGTCCGTCCGCGCGCTTCTTCGACTTCATCGAGGGCGCGAAGCTGATGGAGCGGGGCTACACGTGGGTGCAGGTCGACCTGCGCGGCTTCGGCGGGTCGACCGGCTGCCTCGACTGGGCCGGCCCCGGCGAGCAGGCCGACGTCAAGGCCGCGGTCGAGTGGGCGGCGGCGCAGCCGTGGTCGACCGGCAAGGTCGGCATGTACGGCAAGTCCTACGACGGCGTCACCGGGCTGATCGGGATCGCCCAGCAGCCCAAGGGTCTCGCCGCGGTCGTCTCGCAGGAGCCCGTCTACGACCTCTACCGGTACCTGTACTCCAACGGCGTCCGCTTCGAGAACGCGCTCGCGACGCCGCTGCTCTACGACGCGATCGCCGGCACGCCGGGCGCCGCGGGCGACTCGCTCGCCTATGACACGGCGTCGCTGAACGACACGTCGCGCCCGGGCTGCCCGGTGCTCAACTGGCTCGACCAGCAGAACGCCGACCACGGCGCGGCCTATTGGAAGGCGCGCGACCTGATCGCGGCCACCAAGGGCAAGACGACGCCGCTGTTCCTCACGCAGGGCTTCATCGAGGACAACACCAAGCCCGACGGCACGTGGGATCTCTACAACGGCCTGGCCGGGCCCAAGCGCGCGTGGTTCGGCATGTGGGACCACGTCCGCGGCGACGACACGGACGCCGACGGGCGCCTGCTGATGGGCCGGGCGGGCTGGTTCGACGAGACCATGCGCTGGTACGACCGCTACCTCAAGGGCGACACCGCGCCGGACACCGACCCGGCCGACGCGGTCGAGACGAGCGACGGCACGTGGCGCGCCGAGGCGTCGTGGCCGCCGGCCGACGCGTCCGCGGTCTCGACCGCGCTCAACGCCGGCTCCTACGCCGACGACGCGCAGAACAACGGCACCGGCTCGGGCGCCGGCAACGGCATCTGGACGATCTCGCCGCGCCTGACCGAGGACGCGCACTTCGCGGGCGTGCCGAAGGTCAGCGTCGACGTCGCGAGCGCGCCCGCGAACGCGAACCTCGTCGCCGACGTCTACGACATCGACTCGGGCGACAACGCGACGCTGATCTCGCGCGGGACCTCGCGGCTGAGCGGCGCCGGCACGACCGGGTTCGCAATGTACGGCGACGACTGGCGGATCCCGGCCGGGCACCGCGTCGGCGTGCTCGTCACCGGCGCCAACGCCGAGTGGTGGCTGCACGTGCCGACCGGCGCGACGGTGAGCGTCAGCGGCGCGCGGATCGAGCTGCCGTACCTGCACTGCACGCGCACGGCGACGATCCAGGGCGATCCGTCGGTCAAGCTCGAGTCCTACCGCGCGGAGGCGCCGTTCAGCGTCCCGGCGGCGACGATCGCGCAGGCCGAGCGGGCGGACTTCACGGTGCCCGCCACGAGCGCCTGCTGACGCGCGCCATACTGGACGGGTGCCCTCACCGGACGATTTGCTGGCCGAGGCCCCGCTCGGGGCCGCGGTCGCCGCTCTCGCCGAGCGCAACCGCCACCACCTCGCTCAGATGACCGACGAGGAGCGCGCCGACGCCCTGTCGCACTGGCATGACCTCGCGGTGGCCGTGCTCACGGCCGCCGGCGCCGCGCTCGGCGGTGAGGAGGAGGCGGACCGCGAGAACGGCGGCCGCGCCGTGATCGTCCTCGAGGACGCCGGCGGCGACGAGGTCGCGGTCCACGCGAGCTTCTTCCCGCAGCTCGAGGACGTCGGCGGCGAAGTCCTCGTCACGCCCGCCCAGGCCGCCGCGCTCGAGCTGCTCGAGGCGATGACCGGGGCGGACGGCGAAGAGGGCTAGCGGGGCGTAACGAACCAGGCCCTGGATCGACTGTTAGAACATGTCCTTCCTTGGTTTGAAGCCCCGTATGGTCGCGCCCGAAGACGCACTCCCCGGCCGGCCGGATCCCATCCGCGTCCCCGACACGCACTTCGTCCTCGGGACGCCGCTGAAGCCCCCGTTCCCCGACGGTCTCGAGACCGCCGTCGTCGCCATGGGCTGCTTCTGGGGCGCCGAGCGCGTGTTCTGGCAGGCCCCGGGCGTGTACACGACCGCGGTCGGCTACGCGGGCGGCTACACCCCGAACCCGACGTACGAGGAGACCTGCAGCGGCCGCACCGGCCACACCGAGGCCGTCCTCGTCGTCTTCGACCCCTCGCAGACCAGCTACGACGAGCTCCTCCGGCTCTTCTGGGAGAACCACGACCCGACCCAGGGCAACCGCCAGGGCAACGACGTGGGCACCCAGTACCGCTCGGCGGTCTACACCACCTCCGACGCCCAGCGCGCCGCGGTGGACGCCTCCGAGGCCCTGTTCGGCGAGCGCCTGAAGGCGGCCGGCCACGGCGACATCACCACCGAGGTCGCCCCGCTCGGCGAGTTCTACTACGCCGAGGACTACCACCAGCAGTACCTGGCCAAGAACCCACACGGGTACTGCGGCCTGGGCGGCACGGGCGTCTCCTGCCCGATCGGCCTGCGCGCGTAAGCGCACGGCCGACGAACGTCAACTGCCGCATTAAGGGGTGAGCGCGAATCGCGCGCTCACCTCGAAACGATCATCACCGCGCATGATCCGTTCGATTCCGCGCGCGATCGATCACGACCGCGCTCCGCACAAAGGGGGTGGTCCTACTTCCTTTCATATAGGTGAAGGAAGTCAGGCCACCCCCTCGGAGCAGTGATCGTTTCCGCCTCGCGACCCGCGAGGCAGACTGACCCTCTCCCCTTACCAGCGCCGTTTCCGAGCTTAGAGGCGCGAGCGGAGGAACGCGTGCACATCCCCGACCCTCCGCGCCAGCAACGTCAGGTGCCCGTCGTCCGGCGACATGCGCTGATCGGCCCGCGGCAACCGGCGCGCCAGCCAGATGCCGTGCGCGTACGGGACCAGCTTGTCCTGGCGCCCCTGCCACACCTGCACGGGCACGGCGATCTCGCCCGGGTCGAAGCCCCAGGGCGAAGCGAACGCGAGGTCGTCGTCGACCCAGCCGTCGGCGCCCTCGGCGATCCCGGCCTTGAAGCCCTCCGCCAGGAATGTGCCCAAGGGCCCGCCGAGGACCGCGATGTCGCCCGGCGTGAACACGGCGTCCAGGCCCTCGGCGTCCCCATCGAGCATCCCCGCGCGCATCGCGTCCACGAGTTCGCGCAGCTCGCGCTCGCCCGCGAACGCGGCCTCGAGCTCGCGCCTGTCCCCCATCCCGGCGAAGAAGTCGAGGTCCTCCACGGGCGGTGCGATCGAGGCGATCGTCGCGCACGCGACCACGCGCCCGTCGAGCAGCGCCGCGCAGGCCAGCGCGTGCGGCCCGCCGCCGGAGGCGCCCCAGGTGCCGAAGCGGTCGAACCCGAGCGCGTCGGCGATCGCCTCCGCGTCCCGGGCCGCCGAGGCGACCGTGCGCTCCGGGTCGCGCGCGGACCCGCCGTAGCCGGGCCGGTGGTAGGAGACGAGCCGGATCCCGCGCTCGGCGGCATCGGCGTCCCACGCGTCCAGGATCAGGCCGGCGCCCGGCGTCCCGTGGTGCGCGAGCACGGCCACACCGTCGGGATCGCCCGCCTCGACGACGCGCAGGGCGCGCCCGCCCGGGCCGTCGATCGTCCGCCAGCGCCCCGCCATGGCGCGAGAGACTACCCTCGAGAAATGAGCGAGCAGTTCGCACGCGTCGGCGATCTCGAGATCTGCTTCGAGACGTTCGGCGACCCCGCAGACCCCGCGATCCTGCTGATCATGGGCCTCGGGACGCAGATGATCGCGTGGCACGACGACTTCTGCGAGGAGCTCGCCGGACGCGGGTTCTTCGTCATCCGCCACGACAACCGCGACATCGGGCGCTCGACGCATCTGACCCGGTTCAAGCCGCCGTCGCTGGTCAAGCTCGTCAAGCGCGACCGCAACCCGCCGTACACGCTCGCCGACATGGCCGCCGACAGCGTCGGCGTGCTCGACCACCTCGGGATCGCGCAGGCGCACATCGTCGGCGCCTCGATGGGCGGCATGATCGCCCAGACGCTCGCGATCCGGTATCCGGAGCGCGCGCTCTCGCTCGTCTCGATCTTCTCCAACACGGGCGGCTTCTGGAGCGGCCAGCCGGCGCTGAGCATGTACGCGATGCTGCTGCGCCCGGCGCCGCGCGACCGCGAGCGCTTCATCAACCACGGCGTCGAGATGTTCCAGAAGATCGGCGGCAAGGGCTACGAGCCGGGCGTCGAGGACCTGCGCGAGATCGCCACCCGCAGCTACGACCGCGGCGGCGACCCCGCCGGCCCGGGCCGCCAGCTCGGCGCGATCGTCGCCGACCGCGACCGCACCCCGCAGTTGCGCCGGCTGAACCTGCCCACGACGGTGGTCCACGGCCTCGACGACAAGCTCGTCCGCCCGTCCGGCGGCCGCGCGACCGCGAAGGCGATCCCCGGCGCGCGGCTGGTCGAGATCCCCGGCATGGGCCACGGCCTCCCGCGCGGCGCCTGGCCGATCATCCTCGACGCGATCGAGCAGACCGCCCGGCGCGCGCCGGCGCCGGTCAGCTCAGCACGAGGATGAGCACGATCACGATCAGGATCAGCAGCGCCGCTCCGCCGGCCGCGCGCGCCTGCCACTGATTGGCCCAGAACTCGGGCTTCGCGCGGTCGCGCGTGTAGTGCCCTTCGGGCGGCGTGCCCGTCCAGTCGTCGTCGTCGTCGCTCATGCCGCCACCGCGGGGACGATCTCGCGCCCGATCGCCTCGACCACCGCGAGGTCGCGGTGGCGCAGATGCTGCAGGAACGCGCGTTCGGCGCCGGCCGCCGCGAGCCCGCGCAGGCGCTCCACGGTCTCCCCCACGGCGGCGCGATCCGCGCCGTCCGGCGCCGGCGTCATCGCGGAGAACGGGATCGGCTCGCGCCCGGCCTTCTCGCACGCGGCGGCGATCGCGGCGCGGCGCTCGCGCACCTCGCCGGCGGTCGGCATGACCGTGTTGTACTCGTCGGCATAGGCGGCCGCGAGCCGCGCCGCGCGCGGGCCGGCGCCGCCGCCCATCACGAGCGGCAGCTTCCCCAGCGGCTTCGGCCGCGCGTCCAGGCCCTCGAGCGTGTAGTGCTCGCCGTGGAACGAGAACGGGCCCGGGCTCCAGTGCCCGCGGACGATCTGGAGCTGCTCCTCGAGCACGTCCATCCGCTCCTTCATCGACGCGAACGGGAAGCCGTACGCGGTGTGCTCGGCCTCCGACCAGCCGGTCCCGAGGCCCAGCTCGACGCGGCCGCCGGACACGTGATCGGCGGTGACGGCGAGCTTGGCCAGGATCGACGGGTGGCGGAAGCTCGCGGGCGACACCAGCGTGCCGAGCCGCAGCGACGACGTCCGCGCGGCCAGCGCGTTGATCGTCCCCCAGGCGTCGAGCGCGCCGCGCTCGGCCTCGCCCATCACCGACAGGTAGTGGTCGGAACGGAAGAGCGCCTCGATCCCCGAGCGCTCGCAGGCATCGGCCAGCGCGACCCAGTCCTGCCAGGTCACATCCTCCTGGCCTTCGATCATCAAGGCGATCCGCACGCAGCGAGTCATACCCTCTCGCGCCCGTGCCACGCTCACTCGTCTGGACGCTCTACGCCGCGCTCGTCGCGATCTGGTCGAGCACATGGGTCGTGATCGCCGAAGGACTCGACGACATCCCGCCGTTCTTCGGCGCCGGCCTGCGCTTCATGCTGGCCGGGGCCGGCGTGCTCGCGGCCGCGGCCGCGCTGCGCCGCTCGCTGCGCACCGACGCGGGCCTCGCCACGCTGATCGGGCTGCTCCCGTTCGCGACCACCTATGGACTGATCTACTGGGCCGAACAGTACGTCCCGTCGGGCCTGACGGCCGTGCTGTTCGGCGTCCTGCCGCTGTACGTCGCGCTGCTGTCGGTCGCCTTCCTGCCGCAGGAGCGGCTCACGCCCCGGCTGCTCGCGGGCGTCGTCGTCGCGCTCGGCGGGCTCGTGCTCGCGTTCGGCGAGAGCCTCCATCTCGGAAGCGGGACGAACGCGGCGCTCGCCGCGGCCGCCGTCGTCGTCTCGCCGTTCGCCAGCGCGATCGGCAATGTGGCGATCAAGCGCCGCGGCGCCGGCGCCGACCCGCTGGTGCTCAACGGCTGGGCGATGCTGCTCGGCGGCCTCGTGCTGCTCCTCGTCTCGGCGCCCACCGAGGACTGGGGCGCGACGGTCTGGTCGGCGGCGTCGGTCGGCTCGATCGTCTATCTCGCCGCGTTCGGGACGGGCTTCACGTTCGTGACGCTGACCGTGCTCCTGCGCGAGCTGCCCGCGATGACGGTCAGCTTCATCTCGCTCGTGATCCCGTTCGGGGCGCTCGCGCTGGGCGCGCTCGTGCGCGACGAGCGGATCACCGCCGTCGCGGTCGCCGGCGCCGCGCTCGTCGCGGCCGGGATCGCCGTCGCGCTGCTGCCCGTCAGGCCGAAGGTGCGCGCCTGACACGATGAAGTGATGCCCGTCATCGTCGTCCTCGGCGCCGCCAACCTCGGGCGCGCGATCCTCGAGCACCATCTCGCCGCCGGCTGGACCGGCGCCGCCGTCAGCCGCTCGACCAGCGGCATCGCGGCGGACGCGAGCGACCCTGAGTCGCTGCGCGCCGCGCTCGCCCAGGCGCGCGAGCAGTTCGGCGGGCTCGACCTGATCGTCAACGCCGTCAGCGCCGCGCGGCCGACGCGGCCGGGCCCGTTCGGCGGCGGCAACCTCGCCGACGCCGGGGTCGAGGACTTCCGCGGCTGGACCGGCGCGGTCGCCGAGCAGGCGTTCGTGTTCCTCAGCGAGGGCGCCAAGGCGCTGACCGACGGTGGGACGCTGGTCCAGGTGACCGGCGGCTCCGCCCGCCGCGCGCTGCCGGGCAAGGGCCTGTGGGGCGCAGGCGCGGCGGCGACCCGCGCGCTCACCCAGGCCGCGGCGCAGGAGCTGCGCGCACAGGGCATCCACGTCGCGCTGCTGATCGTCGACGCGACGATCGAGTCGCCCAAGACGGCCGCCTTCACCGGCGACGCCCCGAAGGACTCGCTCGCCGACCAGGGCGCGATCGCGGCCGCCGTCGAGTACCTCGCCTCCCAGAGCCCGCGCGCCTACACGCACGAGCTCTCCGTGACCCCCTCTGGAGAAAGGTGGCTCCCTTGAGCCTCGCATACGGAACCGGACCGCTGGCGGGCTCGCCCGGCGGCGAGTTCAACTTCAGCCTCGATGACGCGCCCAAGCACCGGATCTTCTTCGCCGACTTCCCGCGCCGGCTGCGCGCCGTCGTCGGCGGCCGCGTGCTGTTCGACACCGAGGGCGCGAAGCTGCTGTACGAGACCGGCATCGGCCCGGTGGCGTACATCCCGCTGGCGGACTTCGACCAGTCGCTGCTCGAGCGCAACGATCACACGACGCACTGCCAGTTCAAGGGCGACGCGTCGTACTACTCCGTCGGCGACGTCAAGAACGCCGTCTGGGAGTACAACGACCCGAACCCCGAGTCGGCCTGGCTGAAGGGCTACGCGGCGCCCTACTGGGACCGGATGGACGGCTGGTTCATCGAGGAGGAGCCGGTCTTCGGCCACCTGCGCGACCCGTACCACCGCGTCGACGTGTTCGAGACCTCGCGGCCGGTGACGGTGCGCGCGAACGGCCAGGTGATCGCGCGGTCCGAGCGGCCGAAGCTGCTGTTCGAGACCGGCCTGCAGACGCGCGTCTACGTCCCGCGCGCCGACGTCGCCGCCGGCGCGCTGAAGCAGTCCGAGACGCGCACGATCTGCCCGTACAAGGGCGAGTCGACCTACTGGTCGCTCGACGGGATCGCCGACGCCGGCTGGAGCTACGAGGCGCCGCTGGCCGAGGCGACCAAGATCGCCGGCCACGTCAGCTTCGAGGCCAAGGGCGTCGAGGTCGAGCTCGGCCCGCCGAGCGCCGACGTGCCTACGAGCTGAGCGCCACCGGGACGTCGCTGACCATCTCGAACGCCTCGTCGACCGCGGCCAGCGCGAACAGCCGCTGCACGGCCGCCGAACCCCGCACCAGCAGCAGCCGGTGACCCAGGCGGCGCGCGCGCCGGCGCGCCGCCAGCAGCCGCGCCAGGCCGCACGAGTCGAGGAACGTGAGCTCGCGCAGATCGAGTACGACGTACGCCGGTCGCGTCGCCTCAACGCCGCGCAGCTCCTCGTCGAACGTGTACGCGTGAGCAAGATCGAGCTCGCCGCGCAGCGCGATGCGCACGGCGCGTGGCTCGAGCTCCTCGATCATGAGGCCGAAGCCGCTCATGTGCTGCCTTCCTCTCCCACGGGGCATGGTGGGTGTTGCGTTTCTGACATTCCCCGAAACGGCCAGGACTAACCCCGCTTGCGTAGCATCCGGGCCATGGCCAAGCGCTATGTCCACACCTGCGTGCGCGTGCTCGACGAGGACCGTTCGGTGCGCTTCTACGAACGGCTCGGCTACGAGCGCCGCGGCAAGCTGCAGTTCGAGACCGCCTACAACGTCTACATGGGCCTTCCCGGCGACGGCGACACGCTCGAGCTGACGGTCAACATGGGGCGCGAGGAGCCCTACGACCTCGGCGACGGCTACAACCACATCGCGCTCACCGTCGACGACCTCGACGCGCTGCTCGCCGAGCTCGCCGAGGCCGGCGTGGAGCCCGAGAAGCCGCCGTTCCATCCGGGCGGCCGGCCCGAGGTCGGGCGGATCTGCTTCGTCCAGGATCCGGACGGCTACCGGATCGAGCTGATCGACGGCGGAGCCTTCCCCACGCCGCAGGACGCATAGCCCGGCGTGGATGCGGTCCACCGACGCCGCGCCTCGCTGGCGGCGGGCGCGCTCGTCGCGTTCGCGCTCGGCGCGGCGCTCGGCGCGCGCGCCGACCAGGCGGACCCGCCTGCGCCGGTGGCGATGCCGGCGGCCGAGCGCGGCGTGGCGCGGCTGGCGGCACCGGCCGCCCCCCAGGTCGACGCGGTCGACCGGCTCTCGCTCGAGCAGCAGGTCGGCAAGCTGATCGTGCTCCGCTTCGTCGGCACCTCGGCGCCCACGTACGTGCGCCGCGTGCTGCACCGGGGCTGGGCGTCGGGCGCGATCCTGTTCCGCGACAACGTCAGCGGCGCCGGCCAGCTGCGCGCGCTCACGTCCGTGCTGCGCGCGTCAGGCCGCCACGCCGGCGCGACGCCGATCGTGTGCGTCGACCAGGAGGGCGGCGCGATCCGGATCGTGTCGTGGGCGCCGCCCGCCAGCGCGCCCGCCGGCCAGCGGCCGGGCCCGGACGCGCGCGCCGCGGGCGCGGCGCTGCGCGGGCTGGGGATCAACGTCGCGCTGGCGCCCGTCGCCGACGTCCCGTCGGTCGACGGCGCGGTGATGGCGTCGCGCGCGTTCTCGCGCGACCCGCGGCGCACGGCGACCGCCGTCGCCGCCGCGATCGCGGGCTGGCGCGCGGCCGGCGTGGCGCCGACCGCCAAGCACTTCCCCGGCCTCGGCGGCACGACGGTCAACACCGACCGCGGGTCGGCGACGATCGGCGGCGGCGCCCCGACGGCGCGCGACCTCGCGCCGTTCCGCGCGGCGATCGCGGCCGGCGTGCCGATCGTGATGAGCTCGCACGCCGTCTACCCCGCGCTCGACGGCGACCACATCGCGTCGCAGTCGAGCGCCGTGCTGGAAGGACTGCTGCGCGCCAAGCTCGGCTTCACCGGAGTGGTGATGACCGACTCGATCGAGGCCGCCGCCGTGCGCGCCACCGGCAGCACCGAGGAGGTCGCCGTGCGCTCGATCCGCGCCGGCGACGACATCGTGCTCACGACCGGCCACGGATCGTGGATCCGCGCCTACCGCGCGCTGCTCGCCGAGGCGCGCGCCTCGAAGTCCTTCCGCGTGCGCGTGCGCGACTCCGCCGCGCGCGTCCTGGCGCTCCAGCAGACGTTGCATTAGAACACCCGTCTGGACGCCTAAGAGGCGGCTAAATGCGGACATCCAGGCCAGATTCCCGTGCGTACACTGGGGCTGTGTCGAGGGAAGAGCCCCCGCGCCTGGTCGCGCGGCGCGTCAACGATCAAGCCATCTCGCTCGCCCGCGAGTGGCGAGCGCTCGGGCGGGCGGCCACCGCCGTCGCCGTCATCACGTCGCCGGCGCTGTTCGTGCTGCTGCACAGCACGTACGACTGGTCGGTCTTCTGGTCGGTCGTCGGCGCCTTCTTCGGCGTCGTCATCTTCCGCGGGCTGGTCGACGTCGTCGCCCACAAGCTGATCCCGTCGCCGGCGCTCTACGGCGCCGAGGACGCGCTCAAGAAGCAGGACGTGCTGTCGCGCCGCCGGGTCTGGTACTGGCGCCACAAGTTCAAGGTCTGGCTCTGGATCGGCGGCATCGCGCTCGTCGTCCTCGGCTTCATCGCGCTGATCAAGGGCGAGTCGATCGGCGAGGCGGTCACGTCGATCGGGAACAGCTTCAAGGGCTTCAAGGTCTCGAGCATCTTCGGGCTGGCCTTCCAGCTCGTCTTCCTGTTCTTCATCAACTTCGCGATCCTGTTCGGGCCGATGGTCGCCATGGGCATCCAGCAGATCAAGGCGTATGAGCCGGGCGAGGCCGACTGGGGCGTCAAGATGGCCGACGTCCGCGGCCAGGCCGAGGCCAAGCTGGAGATCACGCGCGTCGTGTCGCTGTGGCAGTCCGGCGAGGAGTTCGAGAAGGCCGGCGGCAAGCGCGAGCGCGGCGTCCTCTTCCTCGGCGCGCCGGGCACCGGCAAGACGATGCTCTCGAAGGGCATCGCGACGTCGTTCAACTGCCCGTTCGTGACGATCCCGGGCTCCGGCTTCGCCCAGACCTTCATCGGCATGGACGCGATCATCGTGCGCTTCCTCGCCCGCAAGGCCAAGAAGCTCGCCAACAAGTGGGGCGGCCAGTGCATCGTCTTCATCGACGAGATCGACGCCGTCGGCATGCGCCGCTCGTCGCTCGGCACCGGCTTCCAGCCGCTCAACACCGGCACGATCCACGACACGCACTTCTTCGGGCCGCTCGGCGCCTTCACCAACACGGGCGACCTCGTGCTGGAGACCGAGGCGTGGCGCGAGAAGCTGTTCACGATGCGGGCCGGCCCGCCGCAGCAGCACTACCCCGCGTTCGTCACGCGCGCCGCGGACGCGATCCGCAACGTGATCGGGATGGGCGGCATGGGCATGGGCGGCGGCATGGCGCTCAACCAGCTGCTCGTCGTGATGGACGGCATCGACGACCCGCCGCTGATGAAGCGCGTCGTCACGCGCCGCTTCAACAGCTTCCTCGACGCGATGTACGTCGTGCCGCAGGCGATCGGCCCGCTGCGGCTGCGCTTGAAGCCGCCGCGCCCGCGCAAGGACGAGGTCTACTTCATCGGCGCCTGCAACGCGCCGCTGGCGTCGCTCGATCCGGCGCTCACGCGCCCGGGCCGGATGGGCCGCCACATCTACTTCCGCACGCCCACGTGGGAGGACCGCCGCGACATCTTCGACCTCTACCTGGCGAAGGTCTCGCACGAGGAGGACCTCGACACCGACAAGGCGCGCGACGAGCTGGCACGCATCACCAACGGCTACTCGCCGGCGATGATCGACCAGGCGTGCTCGCTGGCGCTGACCTACGCGCACTCCGACGGCCGGATGGCGTTCAGCCGCCACGACCTCGTGGCCGCGATGACCACGGTCGAGTCCGGCGTCGCGGTCGGCCAGGCCTATCCCAAGCACGAGGCGCGCTCGATCGCGATCCATGAGGCCGGCCACGCGGTCTGCGGCCACCTCTACGCGGAGAACGTGCTCTCGACGCGCCTGTCGATCCGCCGGCGCGGCTCCAGCGGCGGCCACCATCAGGCGATGGCGATCGAGGACCGGCTGGTGTCCTGGCGCTCGGAGGAGGTCGGCACGTTGATCTGGGTGCTCGGCGCGATGGCCGCCGAGCACGTCTTCTACGGGCAGACGACGACCGGCGTCGGCGGCGACATCGGCTCGGTCACCGCCAGCGCGGCCGGCATGGTCGGTTACGCGGCGATGGCGCCCGCGCCGATCGACCTGTCGGACCGGATCGAGGACAAGGAAGAGCGCGAGAAGGAGGAGAAGCGCATCACCGAGCGCTTCGAGAAGCTCGGCGTGCAGCTGATGCAGCGCGCCGGCACAGACGGCAACCCGTACGCCGCGACGCTGGGCGACGGCGGCAAGCGCAAGCTCGTCGCCGGCCTGCTCGGGCAGGCGTTCGTGCTCGCGCACAACACCATCAGGGCCAACCGCGAAGGTGTGGACTACATCGCCAGCCGCCTCGTCGCGGCGGGCGAGCTGTATGGCGACGAAGTGACCGACCTGCTCGACGAGGCAAGGCTCGTCAAGCCGGAGATCGACGTACTGGACGAGGCGACATGGCCCGTGATCTGATCCCCCCGCCCTCCCCTGCCGGCCGCGCCGCGCCGGACGGGACGCCCAACCTGATCGAGCTCCCGCCCGAGGCGCCGCCGCCGACGGTCGAGTCGTCGTCGATCGGCGCGAGCGGGCCGTCGG
Source organism: uncultured Solirubrobacteraceae bacterium (assembly GCA_963736505.1). GTDB lineage: Bacteria > Actinomycetota > Thermoleophilia > Solirubrobacterales > Solirubrobacteraceae > Solirubrobacter. The sequence continues at coordinate 1,186,952 of CAVTOZ010000003.1, read as the reverse complement.
AGTTCCGCAACCGCTTCGGGTTCCTGATCGGCGGGCTCGGCGGCGTGCTGATCGCCGCCGCCGCGGTGGCCGCGATCGTGATCTCGACCGGCGGCTCGGCGGACGAGGGCCTGTACAAGAACTGGTCGAAGTGGAAGCCGCAGGAGACGACGCTCACGGCCGGCCCGGCCGAGATCGCGACGCACGTCGGCCCGGAGTACCGCGGCGAGAACGGCAAGCAGCTCGTCGAGGTCAAGGGCGGGCCGCTGATGCTCCAGAACATCCAGTTCGACAACGTGATCCTGCGCAGCGCCTCAGGCACGATCACGACCTACAACGCCAAGCACACGGTGCTGTACACGCTCTCCGGCCTCGGCGAGGACGGCTCGATCACCGACGGCACGCCGTCGGTCAAGCGCCACCAGCTGCTACGCCGCGAGGCGCTCGAGCTGGCGCTGTACTCGTTCCGCTACCTGCCCGACGTCAACATGGTGATGACGCAGCTCCCGCCGCCTCCGACCAGCGCCGCGGACGCGGCGAAGGCGGCCGCGTCGGCGTCGGGCTCCGCATCGGGCACGGCGGCGGCTCCCGCCAAGCCGCAGATCCAGGCGGTGTTCTACCGCGCCGGCGACCTGAAGCCGCAGCTGCAGGTGCCGCTCGGCGCGACGATCCCCGCCAAGACGCCGACGGCGGACACGATCCCGGCCGCCGAGGCGCAGAAGATCGACTCGCTGACGCTGTCGAACCTGTTCCTCAGGACGCCCCAGCAGGCGGCGGACTACAGCGTCAACATGATCCTCGATCGTCCGACTGGTTGATCGACGCCGGTCTCTGCGACGGCTGCGCCCACCAGCGACTGATCACCAACACCCGCGGGTCGACGTTCTCCATGTGTGAACGTGGGCTCGCGGGCGAGCCCGGCTACGCCAAGTACCCGCGGCTGCCGGTGCGCGGATGCGCCGGGTTCGAACCGGTCACATCCGGCGATGACCCAACCGGGCCAGGTCCTCGTGATGACGGGTCACGCGCAGCTTGACGGCGTCGCCCTCCGGCCTCGCGTGCACGATCCCCCACATCGCGTCGGCGACCTGCTCGGCCGTCTCCGGCGTCGCCCGCGCGCGCATCTCGTCGACCAGCGCGAGCTCCAGCCGCTCGATCTTCTGCTCCGCCGTGCCCTCCCCCAGGCTGGGGAACGGCGTGCCGCGGAGGTGCTCGTCCCAGGCACCTTTGACCATGGCGAAGCGGTTGCGGAGCTGGATGGGATCCGTCATGAAAGGCGCGAGTGTACACCTGAGGTCCTAGGGCCAATGACGGGCGAAGCGCGCCGCGCAGCGCCCTATCGTGTAGTTGCGTGCACACCTTTGGACGCCTCCTAGGATTCCTGCGCCCGTACAAGCGGGGCGTCTTCTGGTCCCTCTTCCTCGCGGCGCTCGCGATGGGCTGCACCGTCGCCATCCCGTGGCTGACCGGCCGCGCCGTCGACCAGATCTCCCAGCACGACAAGAGCGGCGTGCGCATGCTCGCGCTCGGCATCGTCGGCTTCGCCGTGCTGCGGCTCGGCTTCTCGGTGCTGCGCCGGCTCGTCGCCGGCCAGGTGTCGCTGGCGATCGAGTACGACCTGCGCAACATGATCTACGCGCACCTGCAGCGGCTGGAGCTGGGCTTCTTCGCGGGCCAGCAGACCGGGCAGCTGATGTCGCGCGCCACCGTCGACCTGTCGTCGGTGCGCTTCTTCCTCGGCTACGGGCTCGTGTTCATCCTCCAGAGCGGGCTGACGATCCTGCTCGCGGCGATCGCGATGTTCCTGCTGCAGCCGGCGCTGGCGGCGCTGGCGCTGATCCCGGTGCCGTTCGTCGTGCTCGTGGCGGCGCGCTACGGCCACCGCTCGCGACCGGCGCTGCAGGAGGTCCAGCAGCGCATCGGCGAGGTCACGGCCGAGGTCGAGGAGAACATCTCCGGCGTCCGCGTCGTGAAGTCCTTCGCCGCCGAGGAGCGCCAGCTCGAGCGCTTCCGCGGCAAGGTCGCGCGCGTGTTCACGCAGTCGATGTTCACGACGCGCCTGGCCGCGTTCTACAACCCGTTCCTCGCGTTCCTGCCGAACCTCGGCCTGGCCGTGATCCTGCTCGTCGGCGGGCGCCAGGTCGTGCACGGCTCGCTCACGCTGGGCGACTTCACGGCGTTCTACACCTACCTGCTGATGCTGATCGGGCCGATGCGGATGCTCGGCATCGCGCTCGGCATGGCACAGCGCGCGACGGCGTCGGGCGCGCGGCTGCTGGAGATCCTCGACCGCGAGCCGGGGATCGTCTCGCCCGCGGGCGCGCCGCCGCTGCCCGAGGGCCGCGGCCGCGTCGAGCTGCGCGACGTCACGTTCGCCTACGGCGACGGCACGCCGTCGCTGCGGGACGTCTCGCTGGTCGTGGAGCCGGGCTCGACGGTCGCGCTCGTCGGCGCCACCGGCTCGGGCAAGACGACGCTCGTGCAGCTCCTGCCGCGCCTGTTCGACCCGCAGCGCGGCGCCGTGCTGATCGACGGCGCCGACGTGCGCACGCTCGACGTCGTGTCGCTGCGCTCGCAGATCGCGATCGTCGACGACGACCCGTTCCTGTTCTCCGACACCGTCGCCGGCAACATCGCCTACGCGCGGCCGGACGCCTCCCAGGAGGAGATCGAGCGCGCGGCCGAGCGCGCGCAGGCGGCGGGCTTCATCGCCGCGCTCCCGAACGGCTACGAGACGCTCGTCGGCGAGCGCGGCCTGACGCTGTCCGGCGGCCAGCGCCAGCGGCTCGCGATCGCGCGCGCGTTCCTGGCCGACCCGCGCATCCTCGTGCTCGACGACGCCACCTCGTCGGTCGACGCCACGACCGAGCGCGAGATCAAGGCGGCGCTGCGCGAGGTGATGGCGGGCAGGACGACGTTCGTGATCGCGCACCGGCTCTCGACGATCGCGCTGGCCGACGACATCGTCGTGCTCGAGCGCGGCGAGATCGCCGCGCGCGGGACGCACGACGAGCTGCTGCGGGAGTCCGAGCTGTACGCCGAGATCGCCACCAAGGGCCTGCCCGACCAGGTGTTCCTTCAGCGCGATCCTCGCGAGCGGGTGGCGGGACTATGACGACGGGGTCGATCGAAACAGTGGAGCCGGGCAGGCCATGCGGAGCGCGGGCGGGGCTGTGAGCGCGCCGGCGACCAACCGCCGCGACGAGCTCGTGCGCCGCTGGCGCGCGACCTCCGGGCGCGGGCGCAAGCTGCGCGGCCTGATCGCGCTGCTGCGCCCGTATCGCTCGCGAGTGATCCTGATGTTCGTCGCGCTGGTGCTGGGGACCGGCGCGCAGCTCGCGCCGCCGCCGCTGGCCAAGCTGGCGATCGACAACGGCATCGTCCCGGGCGACCTGACGGCGCTGACCTGGATCGTGCTCGCGTTCCTCGGGACCGCCTGCGTCTACTGGGCCGCGACGTACGTGCAGACCTACCTCGTCGGCTGGGTCGGCCAGCGCGCGCTGCAGGACCTGCGGATCCAGCTGTTCGCGCACCTGCAGACGATGTCGGTCAACTTCTACTCGCGCCGGCGCGCGGGCGTGCTGATCTCGCGGCTGTCCAACGACGTCGAGGCGCTCGACACGCTCGTCTCCGACGGCGTGGTGACGCTGTTCGGCTCGTCGCTGATGCTCGTCGGCACCGCCGTGATCCTGTTCCTGCTCGACGCCCAGCTCGCGCTGCTGACCTACGCCGTGTTCCCGGTGCTGGGCGTCGGCTCGCTGTTCTTCCGGATCATCTCCGCGGACGCCTACCGGGCGACGCGCGAGAAGGTCGCCGGCATCACCGCGTACCTGCAGGAGACGCTGTCGGGCATCCGCGTCGTGCGCTCGTTCGCGCAGGAGCCGCGCCACCTCGAGCGCTTCGCGGAGCTCAACGAGGAGAACCGCGTCGCGAACATGAAGACGGTCCACCTCAACGCCGCGTACTTCCCCGGCGTGGAGCTGATGAGCTCGCTGGCGACGGCCGGGATCCTGCTCTACGGCGGCATCCAGGCGATCAACGGCGACATCACGATCGGCGTCCTGGTCGCGTTCCTCGCCGCGCTGAACAACTTCTTCGACCCGATCCAGTCGCTCTCGCAGCTGTACACGACCTACCAGGCGGGCATGGCCGCGCTCGACAAGATCTTCGACCTGCTCGACGAGGAGCCCGACCTCGTGGACAAGCCGGGCGCGCTGGAGCTCGAGCGCCTGCGCGGCGAGATCGTGCTCGACGACGTGACGTTCAGCTACGGCGCCGGCAACGACGCCCTGACGGATGTCACGTTGAAGGTGCCGCCCGGGCAGACGGTCGCGCTCGTCGGGACCACGGGAGCCGGCAAGTCGACGCTGGCCAAGCTCGTCGCGCGCTTCTACGACCCGACGTCGGGCCGCGTGCTGATCGACGGGCACGACCTGCGCGACGTCACCGCGCACTCGCTGCGCTCGCAGATGGGGATCGTGCCGCAGGAGGCGTTCCTGTTCAGCGGCACGATCGGCGAGAACATCGCCTTCGGGCGCCCTGACGCGACGGCCGAGGAGGTCGCCGCCGCCGCGCACGCCGTCGGCGCCGACGAGTTCATCGCGGGGCTGGAGAAGGGCTACGACACGCCGGTCGGCGAGCGCGGCGTGCAGCTGTCCGCCGGCCAGCGCCAGCTCGTCGCGTTCGCGCGCGCGCTGGTCGCCGACCCGCGCATCCTCGTGCTCGACGAGGCGACGTCGAACGTCGACGTCCACACGGAGGGCCGGATCGAGGCGGGCCTGCGGCGGCTGCTCGCGGGCCGCACCGCGATCGTGATCGCGCACCGGCTCTCGACGATCGAGCGCGCCGGCCAGATCGTCGTGCTCGAGCACGGCCGCATCGTCGAGCAGGGCACGCACGAGGAACTGCTGGCCGCCGGCGGGCACTACTGGCGGCTGCACCAGGACTGGCGCGAGCAGGCGACGGCGGCCTAGCCGCGCCGCAGCGTCAGCAGCGCGAAGCCGAGCGTCGTCTTGCCGTCGGGGTGGTTCCAGCGCGCCGACGCGGCGTCGAGCCACGCGCGCAGGTCGGGATCGGCGTTCTGCGCATACGCGCGCTCGCCGTTGGCCAGCAGCGTCTCCTCGTAGTCGGCCCAGTCGGCGTCCGACGCGATCTCGTGATGCACCAGCGCCCAGCCGGCGTCGATCGCGCCCGCCTCGAGGCCGTCCCAGTCGGGCAGCTCGTCCGGGCTCGCGCCGCCGAGCGCCTCGAGGTAGCCGGCGCTCGGGTGCCGGCGCCAGAAGCCCTCGCCGACGATCGCGAAGCCGAGCGGGCGCGTGAGGCTGGCGATCGCGCGCAGCGCCTCGCTCCAGTTGCCGATCGCGTGCGAGGAGCCGACGCAGGCGACGAGGTCGAACGACCGCGGCTCGAGCGCGACCTCGTCGTAGCGCGCCTCGTAGACCTCGTCGAGCCGGTCGCGCGCGGCGGCGGCGCGCTCGGCGCCGGGCTCGATCCCCACGCGATACACGCCGGGCACGCGCGCGAGCAGCTCCCCGGTCCCGCAGCCGATGTCGAGCGCCCGTGCGCCGCTCGGGAGGTCGAGCGCCGCGATCGCGGCGGCGACGGCCGCCTCGGAGAGCGGGTTGGCGAACGGGCGGTCGCCGTGCGTGATCGCGCTCGGATCGATCCGCGGCAGGCTACGCCGCCGGCCTGGTCCGGCATCATCCGGCATGTGCCCGGTGATGGCTGGCAGGCGTGCGACTCCTCGGCGATCGAGGCCTACCGCTGGCGCGACGGCGTGCTCGAGCTGCGGTTCGTCGACGGGCGCGAGGTGTACGAGTACGCGTGCGACGCGGCCCTGCTGGCGCGCTTCGAGGCGGCGCCGTCGAAGGGCGCGTTCGTGAATCAGGTGCTCAAGCCGTTGGAGCAGCGGGCTCGAACCCGGAGCCAGTTCGCGCTGCAGGCGGCGACGTTCGAGAGCCCGGCGTACCTGTTCACGGACACCGACATCCTCGACTGGATCGCGGGTGCGACGCCGGTGGCTCGCGAGGATCGGATCCTCGACGTCGCGGGCGGGACGGGCGCGCTGGGTCGGTGGTTGGTGCAGGGCGCGGCGTCATGCGTCGTGCTCGACCTCGTGCCGGAGATGCTCGCGGCGGCCCCCCGGCGGCGCGACGTCCTGTACGTGCTGGGCGACGCGGCCGCGATGCCGTTCGCGGACGCGCAGTTCGACCTCGTCGTGACCCGGTTCGCGGTCCATCACCTCGACGACCCGGGCGCCGTGTTCCGCGAGATGGCGCGGGTCGGGATCCTGGGCGCCCGGGTCGTGGTCGTCGACATGATCGACGGCGGGTTCGAGCACAACGCGCTTGAGCGCCTGCGCGACCCGAGCCACGCGACGGCTTTGTCACGCGACGCGCTCGTGGCCTCGTTGGCCGAGGCCGGGATCCTGGCGAGCGTCGTCGCGGAGCGCGAGCACACGATGGACGCGGAGCGCTGGCTCGCGCAGGCGCACGGGGAGCGGGATCGGGTCCTGCGCGCGCTTCGTGACGAGGCGTCGGGTGGCGCTCCGACGGGCTTGCGCGCGCGTTTCGCCGGCGACGCGTTGCGGATCGCGCAGACCTGGGTCGTGGTCGCGGGACGAACGTCAACTGCGCAGTAAGGAGGGCGGGTCCACCTCGCCCGCCGGGTTCGATCACCCTCGGCGCCTCATCGCCCACGATCGATCACGTTGGCCCGCCGGGCTCGGGGGGTGCGCTACGAAAGCGTCCTGTGAGGACGCAACTGTCACCCACCCCCTCTCGCCCGTGATCGTTTCGGGGGGTGGCCTACGAAACTCAACTCACAGTTGAGGTTCGTAGGGCACCCCCCTCTCGCGAACCGCGAGGCAACCTGACCCACCCCCTTACCAGCGCAGTTGACGTTCGCCGCGCAGGAATGAGACGTCTCAGTCCGCCGCCACAAGCCTGGACGCCAAGGCCCGCGGCGCCTGGGCGAGCAGGAGCGCCGCCGCCCCCACGACCTCCGCGCGCTCGCCGAGGTCGCCGACGCAGACGCGCGTCGCGTCGACCGCCGGGCCGACCGCGTGCCGCGCCATCGCGGCGCGCATCGGCTCCAGCACCCCCTCGCCCGCGCCCGCGAGCTCTCCGCCGATCACGATCAGCTGTGGGTTGAGCACGTTGACGACGGCCGCGATCGCCTGGCCGACCGCGGTGCCGGCGTCGGCGACGGCGCGCCGCGCGCCGCGGTCGCCGTTCAACACGAGCTCGAGCAGCGACGCGACCGTGACCGCCACGCCGCCGCGGCTGCGCGAGAGCAGCTCCGCGACGGCGACCGGGCTGGCGACCGTCTCGAGGCACCCGCGGTTGCCGCAGCGGCAGACCGGGCCGCCGGAGACCGCCGTCACGTGCCCCAGCTCGCCCGCGATCCCGGCCCCGTGGTACGGGCGCCCGTTGAGGATCAGGCCGAGCCCGATCCCGGCGGACAGGCGCACGTAGGCGACGTGGTCGACGCCGCGGCCGGCGCCGAGCATGTGCTCGCCCAGCGCGCCCGCGTTGGCGTCGTTGTCGACGCGGACCGGCACGCCGAAGCGCGCCGACAGCACCGCCGCCGGCTGGACGCCGACCCAGCTCGGCAGGATCCCGTTGGCCAGCAGCGCTCCCGTGCCGGCGTCGACGGGCGCCGCGATCCCGACGCCGATGCCGATCACGTGCCGCAGGTCCACGCCCGCGTCGCCGAGCACGCCGGCGATCAGCTCGCAGGCGAGCTCGAGGCTGGCGACCGGCTCGTCGTCGACGTCCGCCGGCGCGAACGCGTCGCACAGCAGCCGCCCCGCCAGGTCGCAGACGCCCACGCGCACGTGGTCGTGCCCGATGTCGAGCCCGACCGCGAACGCCGCCCGCGGCGCCAGTGAGACGCGCAGCGGCGGCCGCCCGGCACGCGTGCCGCCGTTGTGGCCGGCGCGCTGCTCCAGCAGGCCCGCGGCCGCCAGCTGGTCGAGCAGCGCGGCGACGGTCGGGCGCGAGAGACCGGTGCGTCGCGCGACGTCGGTCCGGCTGATGTCCGGATGGCTTTGCAGCACTTCGACGACCCGCAGGTAGTTGAGCTCGCGAGCGGATGGCACTTCCGCCAGAACCTACATGACAAAGTCCGGAGACGGCCATGAATCCGCGCCGGTTTTGCTCAACCCCTCGCGTTTTCATGCCACGTCATCCAGCTCGAGTTGTGCTTTACCGCAACATCGTGCATAACGAGGGACACGGGTGTCCACGGCCGGCGACGCGACGCTGAGCGTCTCCGACCCGGGCCACCTCGACGTGGTCGAACCCCGTCTCCCACGTAGGAGGGATGGCGAGCACGGAGCCGCGGCCTGGTCAGCCGCGGCTCCGGTTCCTCAGCACTGCCGGGCAGGGACTCGAACCCCAACTACCAGAGCCAGAATCTGGCGTGCTGCCAATTACACCACCCGGCAACGGGCAGGGCGGGGAGTATAGGACCGACTGAACGGACCGCGGCGTCCGAACCACTTGGAGCAAGGTATGCTCAGCGCTACATTGAAGGAGGGAGGCGCTCAGGTTCGGACGCGTTGGGCGCCTGTACCTTCCGACAACGAGGGACGGCTCGAATGGCGGACGCCGGAAACGGCTCAGTACAGCTTCTCGAAGCAGACCCGGAGCTCGCTCGTGGGCTAGATCCACGGCGCGTTCGCGAGGTCAGCCAGCGGCTGTTCGCGCGGGCCATCGACGTGCCGCGTGGCACGTGGTCGCCAGGCAGGGCGCTCGGCAGCGGGAGTCAGCCCATCGGGCTGCTCGTGCTCGAAGGGCTGCTCGTACGCGAGGCGATCGTGGGTGACCATCCCTGCGCGGAGCTCCTGGGGCCAGGAGACCTGCTGCGCGCGTGGGACGATCGCGACGCCGAGGTGCTGCTGCCACGCACGGTCGAGTGGAGCGCGCTCAGCGCGGTCCGGCTCGCCGTGATCGACCAGGCGCTCGCTGTGCGTGCGGCGCAGTGGCCTGAGATCTTCGCCTCGCTCGTAGAGCGGGCCGCGCGCCGCGCGGAGCGGCTCGTGGTGATGCAGGCGATCGCCCACCTGACGCGCGTCGACGACCGCCTGCTGGCACTGCTGTGGTGCCTGGCGGAGCGCTGGGGCCGCGTCGCGCCCGGCGGCGTGGTCGTCTCGCTGCGCCTCCCCCACCGCACGCTGGCCGGCATGGTCGGCGCGCGCCGCCCATCGGTCACGACCGCGCTCGGCCAGCTGATCGCGCGCGGCGAGATCGAGCGCCGGCCCGACGGCGGCTGGCTGCTCCGAGGCGAGCCGCCCGAGGCACAGCCCCGGCCGGGCCACGTCGCGGCCCCGGCGCCCGCCGCGTTCCAGCAGCACTCCGCCTAGACGTAGCGGCGGTGGCGATCCGCTCCGGGGAGGAGCGGATCGCCGGCCGCTCGCGTCGCCAATGCCCACTGGGCCCAGGGCGGAGGGGTGCCCTTGTTTGCAGGCCAGGCGCTTACGCGCTCCGGGCGACGGCGAGTTCGTCTTGTAGCGAATGGTACGGGACGCGAGCCTTAGCCGCGTCCGTTTCCACCAACAAATTGCGCGGTGATGTCCTCTTCGATGCCAGGATCGAGGACGACGAGCACCTCATCGCCCGCCTCGACGACCGTATCGGCCTTCGGGACGAAGCCGGAGCCGTTGCGCAGGACCGAGATCACGAGCGCGCCGTCGGGCAGCCCCATGTCCGCGACCGCGCGGCCCGCCGCCGGCGCGTCCTCGGACACGACCAGCTCGATGATCTCCAGCCGCTCCTCCGGCAGGTCGAGCAGGTGCACGAGCCCGTAGCGCGGCACCTCGTGCTCGATCAGGCGCAGGATCAGATCGGTGGCGCTGACCGCCGGCTGGATGCCGAGCAGCTTGAAGTGGTCCAGGTTCCGTGGGTTGTTGACGCGCGCGATGATCCGCTCGCAGAGGTACTTCTCCTTCGCGACCTGGCAGATCAGCAGGTTGTCCTCGTCGTCGCCGGTGACGGCGACCACGAGATCGGCGCGCTGGATGCCGGCGCGCTCGAGCACCCACAGCTCGGTCGCGTCGCCGTACTGGACGGCGTGCTCGAGCTCCTGCTCGACCGTCAGGTAGCGGCGCCGGTCCTGCTCGATGCAGGTGACCTCGTGCCCCTTCTCGAGCAGCTCGCGCGCCAGGTTCCAGCCGACCTTGCCGGCGCCGGCGATGATGACGTAGAGATCGGCCATCAGCTCTCGGACAACGCGGCTTGCTGAAGCTGCTCGATCGCGATCTGCGTCGGGCAGATCGTCTGCAGCCCCTGCTCGGAGTACCAGGCCGCGCGGCGCGGGTCGAGCACGCGGGCGATCACGCGGCTGACCTCGAACCGCCGCTGCGCGATCTGGGCCACGACGAGGTTCGTGTTGTCGCCGTTGGTCGAGGCGATGAAGACGTCCGCTTCCTCGATGCCCGCCTCGATCAGCGCGTCGACCTCGAGCGCCGTCCCGATCGTGAAGCGCCCGCCGGCCTCCTCCCACGAGCGCCCGAGCTCGACGTCCAGCCGCTCGTGCGAGAGCGGATCCTCGTCGAGGACCGAGACGGTGTGACTCTGTTGCAGCGCAGACGTTGCGAGGGCGGACCCCACACGGCCCGCTCCGACCACCAGCACGAACACGAGCGAGAGCCTAGTACACCCGGCCGGACGTACCCCGCATCCCGGCGGGCCCGGACCGCCACCCGCCTCGCCCTGGGGGCTCGCCACCTGGCTCTCGCGTGCATTCGCCGGACTATGCGCGGTACGCCCGCCCGGGCGCACTAGCGTCCCGCCGCGGGATCGGACACGCCGCCGCTCTCGGGCGCGGCGACGGGATGGCCGATCGGGGTCGGGAGCTGCATCGGTTGCGGTCCCATCGGGTCGATCTGGACGAGCTTGCCGTCCGCGCGGGCGGGCGGCGCGGTGAGGATCACGCGGCACGGGGCCTTGTTGACGACGTAGCGCGTCGTCTCACCCACGACCGTGTCGTGCAGCCCGGGCTTTCCGCCCAGGCGCAGGCCGCCGCCGACGCGCGTCGGCTCCTCGGCGGCGAGCACGACGGCCTCGACCCCGCGGCGCCTGGCCTCGTGCACGATCGCCTCGCCCGCGCGGCGGGCGCGCACGACCGCGGTGGCGACCTCGACGCCCTCGTACTCCTCGCCCACCGCCTTCGCGCGCTTGAGCGCGGCGCGGGCGCGCTTGAGCTCGTCGTCGGGCACGCGCGCGTCGAGCGGGAGCGCCAGCGGCACCTCGAAGATCCACAGCGCCTCGATCACGGCGCCGCCCTCGCCCTCGTCGTCGTCGTCGGCGGCGAGCCGGCCGGCGGTCTGCATGATGTCGTCGTCGAGCGGGGTGCCGAGGATCGGCACGAGCATCGAGCCGTACTCGGCCTCCGTCGCGCGCCGCGTCAGCGCCGCCTCGGGCACCGTCACGCGCTTGAGCACGGGCTTGCCCTGCGACGTGCGGTAGCCGACGTAGAGCGCGACGCCGGCGCCCATCCAGACGAGCCCGACCCAGCGCGCGCTGCCGTGCTCGATCAGCAGCGCCACGAACGCCAGCGCGGACATCAGCACGCACAACGCGCCGAGGATCGGCAGGTCGCCGCCGAACACGCGCACGTTGAGCGGCATCCGGTACGGGCGGTCGCGGGTCGGCTCCTTGTAGCGCAGGCGCACGACCGAGAGGCCGACGATGAAGAACGCGAGCGTCGCCCCGAACGCGCAGATCGCGGCGAGGAACTCGAGGTCGGCCGGGATCAGCAGCCCGATCGCGGCGACCGCGCCGAACGCGATGATCACCACCGGCGTCGCGCGCGTCGGCTGCAGGTAGCCGATGCGCGACGGGATCTGGCGGTTGACGGCGAGCGAGTACCCCAGCCGCGACAGGCCGAGCATGGCCGACTGCGCCGCCGCGATCAGGATCACGACCGCCGCGAACGAGACGAGGTAGCGCAGCGAGTCGCGCAGCCACGCCTGCGAGAAGGCGTCGGCGATCCCGACCATCGGCGCCTCCACGTACTGCCCGTGCGTGCCGGGCAGCACCGAGGACGCCACGAGCGCGATCCCGACGTACGGGACGACGGCGGCGATCAGGCGCACGCCGATCAGCCGGCGCAGCCCCTTGCGGCCGATCGCGACCTGCCCGGCAAGCCCGGACGACGCGTCGATCCCGCTGAACGCCACGAGCACGAGCGGGAACGCGAACACGATGTCCTGGAAGTCGGGCGCCCCGGCGATCGCGGCCGGGTTCGTGAGCACGTCCGGCTCGAACAGCAGCGCCATGCCGAGCACGACGAACGCGACCTGCAGCAGCAGGTCGGCGAGCACGAGCACGGCGGCGCGCTCGTAGCGGCGCGGGCCGGCGCCGCGGATCGCGACCAGCGCGACATAGAGCACGACCACGGCGGCCGTGCCGAACTCGACGATGCCGGAGTCGAACTGGTGCCAGAACGTGCCGAGGTAGTCGGTCGTGGCGAACGCGCACAGCGCGACGAGGATCAGGTAGTCGAGGCAGATCGCCCAGCCCGCGATGAAGCTGACCAGCTCGTTGAACGCGTAGCGGGCGATCACGGTCGCGCCGCCGCGCTCCTGGTGCAGCGAGGCGCCCTCGACGTAGCACGGCACGATCACGGCGAACAGCAGCGCCCCGGCCAGGAACACGAGCCACGTGAGCCCCAGCGCGCGCTCGGCGACGAGCCCGACGCTGAAGTAGATCGAGGCCGCGATGAAGCCCTGGACGATCCCGAACAGCGCCGGGCTGCCGAGCTGCCTGCGCAGCCCGGGCGGCTCGAGCGCGTCCTTGAGCTTGATCCGCTCCCTCATCGCCGTAGCTCCAGGTACAGGCGCGCGGAGCCCGCGGCGACGAACAGCACGCCGAACAGGTAGCCGACCACCCCGCCGCCGAGCGTGGCCGTGCGCACGAAGATGGCGATGCCGAGCAGCAGCATCAGGCTCGATAGGACACGCGTCATACACGCGCTCCGCATGGCCGTGCCGGCGCAACCGTTGGTGTCGACCCGGTCGGCGCTCTCATACATGTGCCTTGCGCAACGCCGCGCGGTGCTTGTGGCTGCGGACGTCCGGCTGGGACTCGATGATCACGCGGCAGGGGCGCTCGGCGAGCACCGTCTCGAGCGTCTTGCCGAACAGCGAGGCACCGTTGATGCGCTGCGGCAGCGGCATCACGATCGCCGCCGCGCGCATGTCGACCGCCTCCTCGACGATCCGGCGGCCCGCCTGGCCGGAGCGGATCTTCTCCATGTGGCCCGACACGCGCGCGCCGGCGCGCACCTTGGCCTGCTCGATCAGCGACTCGGCGGCCGCCTCCTCGTCGGGCATCGGCGCACCGATCGGCAGCGACGCCGGCACGGTCACGAGCGCGAGGACGTGGATGCCGCGCCGCTTGCGCGCCGCGAGCTTGGCCGCCGTGGCCATCACCGACTCGTCGTAGACGCCGTCCGCCAGCGGGACCAGGACAGAGTCGTACTCCGCCTCGTGATCGACCACCGGCTGCGGGATCGCGACCTTGTGCGTCGAGGTCAGGTCGAGCCCGTGGCGGCGGCGGAAGAGGTAGTAGAGGAGGACGCCGAAGATCAGCCAGCCCGTGCCGAACGCGGCCACCGGCTGGTTGAGCACGACCACGACGATGAACGAGATCGCCGTGAACATGCCCCCGACGATCGCGAACAGCGGCAGGTCCACGCCGCGCCACATCACGTTCCCCGGACCCTTGTAGGGCCGCGGGAAGTCGGGCTTGGTGAAGCGCAGCCGGACGACCGAGAAGTGCGCCATCGTGAACGACAGCAGCGCGCCGAACGAGTACACGGCGCCGAGGAAGGTCGCCTTGCCGGGCAGCGTGACGAGGATCGCGAAGCCCGAGAACACGACGATCCCGATCCACGGCGTGCGGTACTTCGGGTGCAGCCGCCGCAGCGCGTCGGGCATCTGGCGGTGGATGCCCATCGAGTAGACGAGCCGGCTGATGCCGATCAGGCCCGCGTTGGTGGCGAGGAAGAGGATCGTGGCGGCGAGCAGGCCGACGTAGATCTCGACCGGGTGCTGGAGCGCGCCGAGGTCGAGCTGGCGGACGACGCCGAGCACCGGGTCGCCGGCGAAGCCGCCCTTGTCGTCGGTCACGCCGAGCAGCGTCTGGTACTCGCCGTCGACGAGCTTGACCGGCAGCGCCGAGAGCGCGACGGCCGGCAGCGTGAAGTAGATCGCGAAGACGGCGAGCCGGACGCGCGCGATCGCATCCGGGATCGTGGTCGCGTAGTCCTTGGCCTCCTCGGACATGTTGGAGACCGTCTCGATCCCCGTGTAGGCGAGCATGCCGATCGGGATCGCGAGGACGAAGTTCTTCCACGTCGGCGCCGTGCCGAGGTGGATGTTGTCCACGAGGATCTGCGGCGAGAACACCAGGATCACGCCCAGCAGCACCAGCAGGACCTGCGTGAGGAAGTCCACGACGGCGAGCAGCACGTTGACGCCGGTCGACTCCTTGACGCCGACGATGTTGATCGCGCCGAGCACCGCGATCATCACGCAGGCGAAGATGGTGTCCCCCGGGCCGTGGCGCAGGCCGTCCCAGATCAGCCCGCCGAGGTAGTGCGGGACGAAGAACGCCGACGTGGCGATCGTCGCCACGTAGGTCAGCATCTGCGCCCAGGCGGCGAAGAACGACCAGAACTCGTTGAACGCGCGCCGCGCGAAGCTCGACGAGCCGCCCGCCTCCGGGTACATCGTCGTCGCCTCGGCATAGCTCGCGGCCGTGCAGAGGAAGAAGAACCCCGTGATGATGAATACGAGCGGGGTCAGGCCCAGCGCGTAGGAGGCCACGAGGCCCAACGCGTAATAGATCGACGAGCCCACGTTCCCGTAGGCGGTCGAGAAGAGGGCATTGACCCCCAGGACCCGTTCCAGGCCTTCCAGCCGGCGTCTTGCCATCTGTGCCGGCGATTCTAGGATCACCGGCATGTCCGCCGCGCTCCTGGTCATCGACGTGCAGAAGGCCTTCGACGACTCCGGTCACTGGGGCCCTCGCAACAACCCGGATTGCGAGGCCAACGTGGCCGCCCTGATCGAGGCCTGGGACGGGCCCCGCGTCTACGTACGCCACGACTCCGACGAGCCCGGCTCGCCGCTGCGGCCCGGCCATCCCGGCAACGCGTTCAAGGACGTCGTGACCGGCGAGCCCGACCTGCTGGTGACCAAGCGCACCAACTCCGCGTTCTACGGCGACCCCGACCTGCACGCGTGGCTGCAGGCGCGCGCGATCACCGGGCTGGTGATCTGCGGGATCACGACGAACCACTGCGTCGAGACGACCACGCGGATGGCCGGCAACCTCGGCTACGACGTGACGCTGGCGATCGACGCCACGCACACGTTCGACCGCACCGGGCCGGACGGGACGGCGCTGACGGCCGACGAGCTCGCGCGGGCGACGGCGACGTCGCTGCACGGCGAGTTCGCCGACGTCGTTCTCACACGCAGCTTGCTTTAGGCTCATTTCCAGGGATTTCTCATGAGCCGCCCCTCATCCGCGAGGGGAACATCGGCGCCCGGGTCCGCGTCGTTGGGCCCATGGACACACGATTCGCACGACGCACAGCGCTCGCCGGCATCACGGCGACGCTGCTCGCGGCCGGCACCGCGGGTGCGGTGGTCGGCTTGCCGTCAGACGGCTCGCAGGTCAACAACGACCCCGCGAGCGGCATCGACCCCAACCAGAACGCGGGCGTCTCCGACATCGTCGGCGGGTCGCTGGTCGCCGGAGGTCCCCGTGTCCCGTGGGCGACCTTCGAGCAGTCCGCGGGCAACGGCGCCCAGCGGATCTTCGTCCGCGCCTTCAAGGGCGGCAAGTGGGTCACCCAGGGCCCGTCGCTGAACATCGACCCGAACGTCGAGGCCCAAGGCCCCTCGATCGACTTCGCCGGTGCCGGGCGCACCGTGCCGTGGGACGCCTGGTACGAGCCCAACGCCGCCCTGGGCGGGCAGAAGCAGATCTTCGCCAGCCGCTTCGCCGCGGCGACCAACACCTGGCAGCCCGAGGGCCAGGACCGCGGCGCCGGCGTGCCGTCGCTGAACATCCACACCGACAAGGAAGCCGAGGACCCCAACGTCGTCGGCGGCGCCGCGGTCGCGGGCAACGACCCGGTGCCGTGGGTCTCGTGGCAGGAGCAGGACGGCAACGTCGCGGGCTCCGGCAACCACAGCCAGATCTTCGTCTCCAAGGGCGTCAAGCAGGCGGCGCCGCAGTCGCCGTGCACGAACTTCAAGCCGTCCGACGCCAAGAGCGTCAGCAACTTCTGCTGGCAGCAGGTCGGCCTCGACCGGCTCGCGAAGGACGGCGGCTCGGACGCGACCGGCGACCCGACGCTGAACATCGACCCGAGCCGCAACGGCGTCGAGCCCGACAGCGCCTTCACCGGCGCGGGCGACGCCGTCGACTGGACGGTCTGGTACGAGAAGGACAACTCCAACCTGGGCCTCAACAACAACGAGCAGGTCTTCGCGGCCCGCATCGTGGCCAACCCGAGCGCGGACGGCGGCTTCAACTGGCGCGCCGTCGGCAACGGGACGGCCGGGCAGAACAACGTGCTCGACACCAGCGGCGCCAACGGCTTCGGCGCCTGCGCGAGCTCGACGGCGGCTGAGAACGCCTGCTCGCTCAACAAGGCCGCGGGCGCGAACGCCGAGGACCCGCGCGTCGCCGCGGGCACGCTCACGCCCGGCACCCCGACGGTGCCGTGGGTGACCTGGTCCGAGGACGTCGGCGGCCACCACTCGATCTTCGTCTCGCGCCTGGTGGGCGGCGACCACTTCGAGCTGTTCAACGGCGGCAACCCGGTCTCGCCGGCCGGCGCCGACGCCGCGCAGCCGGACATCACGTTCTTCGGCAACACGCCCTACGTGTCCTGGACCGAGGTCCACGACGGCCAGACGCTCGGCTTCGTCGGCCACTTCGACGCCACCGGCGCCTTCATCTCCGACACCCCGGGCGGGATCACGCTCGACCAGCAGCTGGGCAACAAGGGCAAGGGCCACGGCGCCCGCCCGCTCGGCCTGATCGACGCGCGCGTGCCGCTGTCGTCGAACTGCACCGCCGATCCGTTCACCGCCGACGGCGCGACCTGCCCGCCGGCCGACGTCAACTCGCCGTTCTACACGTTCACCAGCGCCGGCGGCCCGCAGCGCCTGTTCGCCCAGGCCGCGATCGGCGGCCCCAACTGCGTGCTGTTCTACGGCTGCCGCGTGCAGATCCCCGTGCACGGCGGCCACGGTGAGATCGACGCGACGCTGCGCACCCCGTGCCAGATCGGGATCCTCGTGGAGCGCGTGCACGGCCACACGGTCGAGCGCGTCGGGCGCGTGCCGCTCGGCAAGCACCACAAGGGCCGCGTCCACATCAAGTGGAACCTGAAGGTCAACGGCAAGCGGCTGCAGCACGGCCACTACCGCGTCACGCTGCGCGCGCTGGACGCGCACGGCAACGTCCTCGGGCTGACGAAGCCCGTGGATGTGAAGGTCTGAAGCGATGGGCGGCCCGGGGAACCGGGCCGCCCGCAGTTCCCTAGGCGATCAGCGGGATGATCAGCAGGGCGACGATGTTCGCCACCTTGATCATCGGGTTGATGGCCGGGCCGGCCGTGTCCTTGAACGGATCGCCGACGGTGTCGCCGGTGACCGACGCGGCATGCGCCTCAGAGCCCTTGCCGCCGTACGCGCCGTCCTCGATCAGCTTCTTCGCGTTGTCCCACGCGCCGCCGCCCGAGGTCATCAGGACGGCGAAGAACAGGCCGACGACGATGACGCCGATCAGCAGGCCGCCGAGCATCGTGTCCGACAGGATGCCGACGATCAGCGTGATCACGATCGGGATCAGCGACGGGATGATCATCTCGCGCTGCGCGGCCTTGGTCACGATGTCGACGCACTGGCCGTACTCCGGCTGCTCGGTGCCGTCCATGATCCCCGGGTGCTCGCGGAACTGGCGCCGCACCTCCTCGACGACGGCGCCGCCGGCGCGGCCCACGGCCTCCATCGACAGCGAGGCGAACAGGCAGACCATCATGCCGCCGATCAGCAGGCCCATCAGGACGTGCGGATCGTCGAGCAGGAACTGGATCGGGTGGCCGAGCTCGGTCTGCAGCTCGATCTTGAACGCCGCGAACAGCACCAGCGCGGCGAGCGCGGCGGAGCCGATCGCGTAGCCCTTGGTGACGGCCTTGGTCGTGTTGCCGACGGCGTCCAGCGGGTCGGTGACGTTGCGGACGTCCTCGGGCATGTTCGCCATCTCGGCGATGCCGCCCGCGTTGTCGGTGATCGGGCCGAACGCGTCGAGCGCGACGATCAGGCCGCACAGCGACAGCTGCGACATGACGGCGACGGCGATGCCGTAGACGCCGGCGAGCTCCGAGGAGCCCCAGATCGCGAGCACGATCACGATCGCCGGGGCGGCCGTGGCCTGCAGGCCCTGGGCGAGGCCCTGGATGATGTTCGTCGCGTGGCCGGTCTGTGACGCGCGGGCGGTCGACTTCACGGGCGGGAAGCGCGTCGACGTGTAGTAGTCGGTGATCACGAACAGCGCGCCGGTGACGCCGAGGCCGATCAACGCGCACAGGTAGATGTCGCCCCACGACGGCGCGTCGACGCCGGGCAGGTCGCCCATCATCCAGTTGGTCACCGGGATGAACAGCACGGCGGAGATGACCGCCGCGAGGATCACGCCCTGGTAGAGCGCGCGCTCGACGTTGCCCGAGGCGGACTTGACCGCGAACGTGCCGATGATCGACGCGACGATCGAGACCGAGCCGAGGATCAGCGGGAACATCAGGACCGAGGAGTCGCCCGGGAACGTCAGGACGCCGAGCAGCATCACGGCGACCGCGGTCACCGCGTAGGTCTCGAACAGGTCCGCCGCCATGCCGGCGCAGTCGCCCACGTTGTCGCCCACGTTGTCGGCGATCACGGCCGGGTTGCGCGGGTCGTCCTCGGGGATGCCGGCCTCGATCTTGCCGACGATGTCCGCGCCGACGTCGGCGCCCTTGGTGAAGATGCCGCCGCCCAGACGGGCGAAGACGGAGATCAGCGAGCCGCCGAAGCCGAGCCCGATCAGCGCGTCGACGGCGTGCTTGTCGCTGACGCCGAAGACCCAGGTGAGGATCCCGAAGTAGCCGGCGACGCCGAGCAGGGCGAGGCCGACGACGAGCATGCCCGTCACCGCGCCGCCGCGGAACGCGACGTCGAGCGCCGGGCCGATGCCGCCGCGGGCGGCCTCGGCGACGCGCGCGTTGGCGCGCACCGACACGTTCATGCCGATGAAGCCCGCCGACGCTGAAGCGAGGCCGCCGACCGCGAAGCCGATCGCGACCTGGATGTTCTGCAGCGGGATCAGCGCGATGAAGAGGACGATGCCGACGATCCCGATCACCGTGTACTGGCGCTTCAGATAGGCCTGCGCGCCCTCCTGGACGGCAGCCGAGAGGCGCTGCATGGTCTCGTTGCCCGGCGACAGCGCGAGCAGCGAGCGCGTCGTCAACACGCCGTACGCCACGGCGAGCAACGCGCAGATCACGGCAACGACGACGCCGTGGTCGGACAGGAAGCTTGACAAGAGAACCCCTCTGGACTCAGACAAAGCAGAAACGGCAGCCCGGGACGGGCCGCCGTGGAGCGCGGGGAGTCTACCGTGGAGGGTTGACGGAAGGTCTCGTTACTGCTCGCCCGGCTCTCGCCCTGCGGGCGACCCCGGCTCGAGCACGGGGTTTACAGAGACCGCTTCGCTACTGCCCGGGAACCCACAAACGGCTTGCGGGCGGGGCTTGCGGCTTCTCCGGCTCAGGCGCCGGCGGCTGGCCGCCCGAGAGCTGCACGAAGGCCATCTGCAGGCGCGACAGCGCGTCCTTGAGCGGCGCGATCTCCTGCGCGTGGCGGCTCTCGAGCAGCGGCAGCAGGGCGCGCGCGCCCTCGATCGCCTCGCGCGTCTGGACCAGGTCGCGCTTCGGCTCCTCGTCGCCGGGAGGCGCCGCCAGGCCCGCCTTGCGGGCGCCGAGGTTGATCAGCGTCACGACCGTCTGGAGCAGTACGTCGTCGACCGTGAGCTTCTCCATCTCGGCCTCGATCGCACGCATCTCCTCTTCGGAGAACTCACGGCTGCTCATTTGACACGCTCCTCTGCCGGGTACGTCGCGCGGGTCTCCTCCACGCACTGCTTGAACACTTCATAGGCCGTTGCGCCCGTGTCGATCATGCGGCGCTGCCGCTGGGCGCCGTTGAGCTCGGGCAGCGCGACGTCGGATCCCGTCCACGCCTTCAGGCGGTCGACCGCCTCGGCGGCCGGGTACTCCTCGATCCGCTTCGCGCCGAGATCGAGCAGCTTGCCGTCCTGCCCGTAGCGGATCGCGCGCCACATGTTCTCCTCGATCAGGCGGCCGGCGATGTCGGGCGGCGTCTCGCCGGCGTCGACCTCGCGCAGCGCCTGGGCGACGCAGGCCACGATCAGCTCGACCAGCGCGTCGGCCTCCGGCCCGGTCGTCTGCGCGTCGCAGATGCGCACCTCGATCGTCCCGAAGCTGTGGTGCGGGCGCACCGACCACCACAGCTGCGTGAACTCGACGATCGAGTTCGTCCGCAGCAGCAACTCGACGTAGTCGTGCCAGCTGGCCCAGGAGCCGTAGACGTCGGGGATGCCGCAGCGCGGGAAGGACTTCGTGAACGTCTGCGAGCGGCCGGAGTGCAGGCCGGAGTCGCGGCCGTCGATGAACGGCGAGTTGGCACTGATCGCGAGCAGCAGCGGCAGGACGGGCCGCAGGCGGTCGCACGTCCTGACGGCGCGGTCGGCGCCCTGGACGCCGACGTGGACCTGCAGCGCGAACGTGTTGTTGCGCCACGCGACGTACTTCAGCCCCTCCTGCACGCGGGCGTAGTGCTCGGTGTCGATGATGTGCTGCTTGCGGTAGTCCGACAGCGGGTGCGTGCCGGTCGAGGCGAGCGCGACGCCGTGGGCGTCGGCGAGCGCGAACAGGCGCCGCCGGGCCTCGTGCTGGAGCTGGATCGCGTGCGCGACGTTCTCGCCGCGGCCGGAGCGGATCTCGATCTCGGAGGAGATCAGCTCGCCCGCGATCGCGTCCGCGAGCACCGGGTCCTTCGCGCCTGCGTCGCGCAGGTCCTCGAAGCGCGGCGTCAGCTCGAGCGTCTGGGGATCGACGATCGCCCATTCCTCCTCGATGCCCACCGTCAGGTCCTGCGAGGTCTCGAAGATCTCGCGCGCCGCCACCAGGTCCATGCGTCCTCAGGTCAGGTAGAAGTACAGCGCGTACAGCAGGTCGACGGCGGGGCTCGAAGTGTGCACCGTCACCTCGGGCGGGACCTGCAGGAGCGCTTCGGAGTAGTTGAAGATGATCTTCACGCCCGCGTCGACCAGCAGGTCGGCGAGGCCCTGGGCGGCGGCGGTCGGCACGGCGAGGACGCCGACGACGATGTCCTCCTCCTCGACGACCTGCTTGAGGTCGTCGGTGTGGCGGACCGAGGTGGAGCCGATCTTCTCGCCGAGCTTGTCCTTGTCGGTGTCGAAGATCGCGACGACGCGGAAGCCGTGGTCGGCGAAGATGTCCGAGCTGGCGATCGCCTTGCCCAGGTGGCCGGCGCCGAACAGCGCGATGTTGTGCTGGCCGCTCGTCCGCAGGATCTTGCGGATCTGGCTGACCAGCGAGTCGACGTTGTAGCCGACGCCCCGCTTGCCGAACTTGCCGAAGCCGGAGAGATCGCGCCGGATCTGCGTGGAGTTCACGTGCGTGTACTCCGACAGCTCCTGCGAGGAGATCGTCTCCTTGCCCATCTTGCGGGCCTGGGTGAGCACCTGCAGGTAGCGCGACAGGCGGGCGGCCACGCCGAGCGAGAGGCGGTCCGAGAGAGGACCAAGCCCACCGTCGCCCTGCTGCGCGCCGCCGCCGCCGGCCGAAGTCGCGACGTCGCCGAAGCTCATCTGACCTCACGATAGAGAATGCGCCGCTCCAGGGCTTCCTCATCGACGAAGTAGTCGAACAGCTCCACGCCGTCGAGCGCGATCACGGGGATGCGCTCGAGGTAGCGGGCGTGGAGCGCGTCGTCGCGCGTGATGTCGACCTCCTCGAGCGCGAACGGCACGCGAGCTTGGACACGCGTCAAGGCCACGCGGGCGTCGTCGCACAGGTGGCAGCCCGGGCGCCCGAACAGCGTCACGGTCGGCTTCATCGCGTGAACGACCTCGAGCGCCGGGTCACCGGCGCGTTGCGGTTCGGCGCCCACGCCTGCGCCCGGTAGGCGTAGCGCCCCGCCGGGAGCGCGTCGAAATCGGCCCGCGGGAGCGTGTAGCCGTACTCGGCCGGCATCAGCTCCTTCGCCCCGCCCGGGACCGTGAGCGTGCGGACGGTCTCGCCCTGATCGTTGACGACCTCGAGCACGAGCCGCTCGGCGAAGCGGATCGCGGTGCCCGTCGTGAGCGGATCGCCACGGCTGAAGGCGCCGAGCGTGAAGCGGACCCCGCGCCCGCCGGCGGTCGTGCGGAGCGGCCCGAGCGGGACGTCCGGCGCGTTCTGCGGGCGCACGAGGAACGGCACGGACGCGACGGTGCGGCCGCGGCCGTCGACGGCGGTGAGCCGGCCCGCGCCCTGGGTCGGCGTGCGGATCGAGACGTTCGCGGGCGCGCCGGGCGTGAGCGACAGGTCCGGCGGCGAGATCTGGGCGCCGCCGGTGCCGCGCAGCGTCAGGCTCGTGGACGCGGTCGCGCTGAGCGCCAGCGTGAGCGGGTCGAGCGGGCCGGAGGCCGGCGACGTCGGCTCGGCGGTGATCGGGTTGGCCGGCGGGTCGCGCAGCGCGCCGCCGCCGGTGCGCTCAGGCGGCAGGTGCGCGGGGTCGGCGGCGGCGATCAGCTCGGCGCGCAGCTGCGCGGGCGAGAGCTCCGGGTGCGCGCGGTACAGGCGCGCCGCGGCGGCGGCGACGCGCGCGGCGGCGAT
Source organism: uncultured Solirubrobacteraceae bacterium (assembly GCA_963736505.1). Lineage (GTDB taxonomy): Bacteria > Actinomycetota > Thermoleophilia > Solirubrobacterales > Solirubrobacteraceae > Solirubrobacter. The sequence goes on along the minus strand of CAVTOZ010000003.1, from coordinate 1,163,978 downwards.
CGCGCTGCCGCCCGCGACCGCCGTCCTGCCGCCCGCGGTGATCGTCAGCGCGCTGCCGGCGGCCGCGACGTCCGGCTTGGCGAGCCCGGCGGCGGACGGGCCCTCGGACGTGAACCCCGACGCGTGCAGCGACGGCTCCTCCCCGCGCGGCCCGCGCTCGACCGCGCCGAACGCGATCGCCGTGCCCGGCGTGGCGGCGAGCAGCTTCTCGGCGGCCTTCCCGGTGACGCCGACGACCGGCGCAGCGGCGCGGCCGGCCGAGATCGCGGGCAGCGGGCGGTCGTCGCGGGGATCGGCGAGCAGCACGACCGCCGCCCCGGTGGTGGCCGCGGCGGCCGCCTGGGCGGCCGGGTTGGCGCCGGCGCGCACGATCACGGCGGTGCCGCGGAGCGTCGGCTGCGCGCCGCCGAGCTCGGCGGGATCGGCGGCGGTCACGGGGCCGGAGCTCTTCGCGCCCGCCGGCGTGCCGCCGAGCACGGCGGCGTCGGCGATCGTCTCGCCCGCGACCCTCAGCTCCACCCGCGGCGAAGGCTCCGGACCGGCCAGCGCGCCGACCGCCAGCGCGCCCGCGGCCGCCGCCGGCGAGCCGATCGTGCCGCTGCCGGGGCGCGCCGCGCCTTCGTCGCCCGCCGGCGCGACGACGAGCGTGCCGAGCCCGGCGGCGCCCTCGACGGCCTGGGCCTCGGGCGAGTCGGCGAAGCCCGCGTAGGGCGAGTTGACGCCGACGAGCGCGACCGCGACGTGGTCGGACGTGTCGAGGTCGCCGTTCGGGTCGACGGCGTGCTCGAGCCCGGCGATCAGCTCGTCGGTCGTGCCGACCGCCTCGACGCTGGGCGAGGCGCGCAGGCTGGCCACGCGGATCGGCATCACTCGCTCGCCCGCTTGGGCGAGGAGCCCGGCCAGCGCGGTGCCGCTGGTCTCCGTGCGGCGCGTCCCGGCCGGGTCGCGGCCGGGCGCGGGGTCGCCGTCGCGGTCGACGGCGTCGTAGCCGGGGTCGGCGTGCGCCTTCAGCGCCTGCAGGTCGACGCCGGTGTCGAGCAGCGCCACCGGCGGCTGGCCCTGGGAGGCGGCCTTCTCCTCCGGGCGCGCACCGGAGACCGGCACCGGCTCGCCGCTGGCCGGGTAGGTGCGGCGGACCGTGCGGACGCGCGCCCCGCGGGAGTTCAGCCGCCCGACGTCCTGCGTGCGCACGGTCGCGGCGAAGCCGTTGTAGACGCGGTAGAAGGAGACGACGTCGCGCAGCACGATGCCGTTGGCCTGCAGCGCCGAGCGGGTCGTGATCTGCTCGCGCTTGAGCGACTTGATGTAGAGGGCCGACGCGGCGGCGCCCATCGCGCGGGCGTCCGCGAGCTCGCCGAGCGGCTTGCGCGGGAACTGCACCAGCACGCGCTGCTCGGCGCCGGCCGGCTGGCCGGGGCTGCGGCCGTCGTACGGGACGGGGTCGGAAAGCGTGCCGGGCGCCGACGCGACGCCGGGGAGCGCGGACTTCCCGCCCGTGAGCAGCAGGACGGCGACGACCAGGGCGACGACGGCGAGCGCGCTGGCCCCGATCCACAGGGCGCGGCGCTTGGCCTCAGGCTGCGCGGCGGGTGGGGTAGGCGTCAAGGGCGAGGTAGGCCGGGAACGGCGCCGGCGCGACCCAGCGGGCGGCGGAGGCGATCATCGCCGCGTTGTCGGTGCACAGCTCGGGCGGCGGGATGTGGACGGGCACGCCGAGCGCGGCGGCGCGCTCGCGCAGCAGGCGGTTGGCGGCGACGCCGCCGCCGATCGCCAGGCGCGGCTCGGGCTCGGCGTCCAGCGCGCGGGTCGCGCGCGCGATCAGCGCCTCGACGATCGCGTGCTGGTAGCTCGCGGCGAGGTCGGCGGCGCGGCGGGCGGTCTCGGCCTCCCCCAGCTCGCGCACCTTGTACAGCAGCGCCGTCTTGAGGCCCGCGAACGAGAAGTCGAGCCCGCTGACGCGGGCGCCGGTCGGGAACCGGAACGCCTCCGGGTCGCCCTGGGCCGCCAGCTTGGAGAGCGCCGGGCCGCCCGGGTAGCCGAGCCCGAGCAGCCGCGCGCCCTTGTCGAACGCCTCGCCGGCGGCGTCGTCGAGCGTCTGGCCCAGCGTCTCGTATCCCTCGTGGTCGCGCACGCGGGCCAGCAGCGTGTGCCCGCCGCTCGCGAGCAGGCAGACGAACGGCGGCGCGAACGGGTCGGGCGCGAGGAAGTTCGCCGCGACGTGGCCCTGCAGGTGGTCGACCGCGGCGAGCGGCAGCCGGCGCGCGGCGGCGAGCCCCTTGGCGGTCGCGACGCCGACCAGCAGCGCGCCGACGAGCCCGGGGCCCTGCGTGACGGCGACGAGCTCGACGTCGTCGAGCGTCGCGCCGGCGTCCGAGAGCGCCTCGTCGACGACCGGGTTGACGAGCTCGAGGTGGTGGCGCGAGGCCCATTCCGGCACGACGCCGCCGAAGCGGCCGTGCACGCCCTGAGAGGAGACGACGTTCGCGAGCACCTCGCCGGCGGCGGTGACGACCGCGGCGCAGGTGTCGTCGCAGGACGTCTCGAGCGCGAGGATCACGAGACACCGGGGACGTCGTCGAGCGACCCCCGCAGCGTCGCCGGCGTGCGCCACATCACGAGCGCGTCCTCGCCGTTGTCCTGGTAGTAGCGCCGGCGCACGCCCGCCGAGCGGAACCCGTAGCGCTCGTACAGCGCGATCGCGCCGTCGTTGGACCTGCGCACCTCGAGCGTCAGCTGCGCGTCGGCGGCGACGCGCTCGAGCAGCCGGTCCAGCAGCGCGGTGGCGATCCCGCGGCGGCGCAGCTCGGGGTCGACGGCGACGTTCATCACGTGCCAGACCGTGTCGTAGCGCGAGCAGATCGTGTAGCCGGCCAGCTCCCCCTCGACCTCGGCGGCGAGGCAGATCCCGGACGGCTTGGACAGCTCGAGCACGAACATCGCCAGCGACCACGGACTCGTGAAGGCGCGTCGCTCGATCGCGACGACCTGCGGGAGGTCGGCGTACGTCAGGCGACGGACCTGGATGGCGGCGGCGGGGGGAGCGGTCACTGGGGCTTGGCGTCCGGCTCGCGGCGGTAGTCCGGAAGCAGGGCGTCGCGATCAACGGGCTCCAGCGCCCGACCAAGGCGGCACACCATCAGCGCACTCACACGGTGGGCGTCGGAGTCGTCGACCGGGACAGCCGTGCCGGCCCGCTCGAGCTCCGCTCTGAAGCGTACCGCCCCGTCCCCCACGGCCGACCAACCCGGGCCGAGCCGGGCGGCGAGCGCCTCGGGCGCGAGTGCGATCGGCTCCAGCGTGCGCCGGCCGTCCTCGTAGGTCGCCGCGAACACCTCGCCGCGGCGGGCGTCGATCACGGCGGCCACGCGGCCCGGGCGGTCCGCGGCGAGCGCGTCGAGGCTGGAGACCGGCACGACCGGCAGCGAGCGCGCCTGGGCGATCGCCCGCGCCGTCGCGATGCCGAGCCGCAGCCCGGTGAAGCCGCCGGGGCCGGCGCCGACGCACAGCCGCTCGACGTCGTCCCACGTGATCCGCGCCTGCTCCATCGCCTGCTGCAGCAACGGCTGGAGCGTCTGCGCGTGGCGCGGTTTCGCGCCGTCGTCGTGCAGCTCGACCTCCGTCGGGCCGAGGATCGCCACGCTCGTGCGCGGCGTCGAGGTGTCCCAGCCGACGACCGTCACTCGATCTCGATCCGGCGGTCGTCGCCGCCCGCGTGGGCGAGCCGCACGCGGTGCGCCACGCGCTCGAGCGGGATCGCGTCCTCGGCGTGCTCGGGCCACTCGACGAAGACGATCGCCTCGGGCGCGAAGTACGCGTCGAGCAGGCCCGGGTCCTCCCCGCCCATGCCGGCCAGCCGGTACAGGTCCAAGTGGGCGACGGCTCGCCCAGGGGGCTCGCCGTCGCTTGGAGGATCGCCCAGGGGGCGATCCTCCGGTGGGGTCATAGGGACGGCGTACAGGTGGCCGACGACGAAGGTGGGCGACGTGATCGGGCCGGTGACGCCGAGCCGGCGCAGCGCGCCGCGCACGAACGTCGTCTTGCCCGCGCCGAGCTCGCCGGAGACGAGCACGACGTCGCCCGGCTTCAGCGTCGCGGCGAGCTCCGCCCCCGCGCGCTCGGTCGCGTCCGGCCCCGGAGTCGTCTCAGTCACGGACGCGGGCGCGCAGCGCGAGGCCGCTGCCGAGCAGGACCACGCCGCCGGCGGCCAGCGGCCACGCGTCGATCCCCGTGTACGGCAGCTGCGGGGACGGGGCGGGCGTGGCGGTCGCCGCCGCGGTGGCGCCGGCGGGCGCCGGCGTCGCGGTGGCGGCGGGCTGCGCGGGCGCCGCCGTCGCCGCGGGCTTGGGCTTCGGCTTCGGGGTCGGCGTGGCGTCGGCTCCGAACGGGTCCGAGTACTGGTCGTCGCCCGCGCCCTGGGCGAGGGCCCCGGCGGGGAAGGCGAGCACGGCGAGCGCGACGGCGAGCCCGTGCCGGATTCGCGAGGCAGTCGGCATGGGCGGGCCAGTCTAGACATCGGCTACGGTCCGGCGCGATGGGCCACATCCTGCTGCTGACCGACCGCGACTGGACGCATCCGCAGGGCGGGGGCACCGGAGCCAACCTGTACGGCCAGGTCGCGCACTGGCTCGAGTGGGGTCATCGCGTCACCGTCGTGGCCGGCAGCTACCCGGGCGCGGCCGCCGTGGAGCGCCCGGCGCCGGGCCTGGAGCTGCACCGCATGGGCAACCGCGCGACCGTCTTCCCGCGCGCGGCGTGGGCCGTCCGGCGCGGCCTGGCGCGCGACGCCGACGTCGCGCTGGAGGTCATCAACGGGATCGCGTTCTTCACGCCGCTGTGGCTGCGGCGCCCGCGCGTCGCGCTCGTGCACCATGTCCACCAGGACCACTACGTGACCGAGCTGGGTCGCGCCGGCCGCGTCGCGGGACTGCTGGCGGAGGCGCTGCCGCTGAAGCTGCTCTACCGCGGCACCCCGTTCGTGACGATCTCCGACGCCGCCCGGCGGGACCTGGAGGCGCTCGGCGTCCCCGACGCCGAGGTCATCTACCTCGGCGTCGAGCCGGTCGTGGGCGCGGGCGAGCGCAGCGCCGAGCCGCGCCTGCTCTACCTCGGGCGGCTGAAGCGCTACAAGCGGATCGAGCTTCTGCTCGACGTCGTCGAGGGCGTCCCGGGCGTGGTGCTCGACGTGGCCGGCGAGGGCGATCACCGGCCGGAGCTGGAGGCCGAGATCGCGCGCCGCGGGCTGGCGGACCGGGTCACCCTGCTCGGCCACGTGAGCGAGGAGGAGAAGGCGCGCCTGTACGGGAGCGCCTGGGTCAACGTGACCGCCTCCTCCGCCGAGGGCTGGTGCCTGACGGTGATGGAGGCCGCGACCTGCGGGACGCCGAGCGCGGCGCTGCGCGTGGGCGGGCTGCCGGAGTCGATCGCCGACGGCGAGACCGGTCTGATCGCCGACGACGGCCCTGGGCTGACGGAGGCGGTGCGCCGGCTCGTGACCGACGACGCGCTGCGGGCGCGGATGGGCGAGGCGGCGCGCGAGCGCGCGCACCAGTTCACCTGGGAGCGCACCGCCCGGGCGACGCTGGCGCGGCTGGAGGAGACCGCCGCGCAGCCGGTCGTGAGCCTGCGCGCGGCGCTCGCAGGCTCGGAGACGATGAAGGCGGTCGGGATGGCGGCGGCGACGCTCGCCGCCGCCGGGTTCGGGCTCGTGTTCACGGTCCTGTTCGCGCGGATCCTCGGGGCGACCGACTACGGCTCGCTGGCGGCGCTGGTCTCGATGTTCCTGATCCTGGCGGTGCCGGGCTCGGCGCTGCAGGTCGCGGTCGCGCGCGAGACGGCGCTCGGCCGGCTCGGCGAAGGCCCGCGGCTGGCGGCGACGCTGTCGGCGTGGCGGCGGCGGCTATGGGCGGGCGGACTGGCCGTGACGCTGCTCGCGGTCCTGCTGCGCAGCCAGATCGCCGCTCTCGTCTCGGTCCCGGAGGAATGGGCGGCGGCCGCGACGGCGCCGACCGGGTTCCTGTGGCTGCTGCTGTCGGTCGAGCGCGGAGCGCTGCAGGGCATGCACGCGTACAAGCCGGTCGCATGGTCGATCGTGCTCGAGAACTTCGGCCGCGTCGTCTTCGGGCTCGTGCTCGTCGGCTTCGGGATGGGCGTGACCGGTGCCTACCTCGGGACGCCGCTGTCGATGCTCGCGATCGCGCTCGGGCTGCGGTGGGTGACGTCGCGGCGGCTGGGCGCGGGCGTGAGCGGCGCGCCCGTGCGCGAGCTGCGGCGGCTGATCGGCGGCGCGTGGCCGGCCGTGCTCGGGCTCTTCCTCATCGCCGTGCTGCAGAACGTCGACGTGATCATGGTCAAGCGCCAGATCGGCGGCGAGGCCGCCGGCGCGTACGCGGCGGCCGCGGTCGCCGCCAAGGCGGTCGTCTGGGTCGCGATCGGGATCGGGCTCTACCTGCTCCCCGAGGCGACCCGCGCGTCGCGCACGGGCGGCGATCCGCGGCGGGTGCTGATACGGGCGCTCGCCGTCGTCGGCGCCGTCGCGGTGCCGATGCTGATCGTCTACGCGGCGGTGCCCGAGACCGTGCTGCGGCTCGCGTTCGGGCCTGAGACGGTGCAGGCGGCGGACGCGCTGTTCGTGCTGGGCTGCGCGATGACGCTGCTGGCCGTGGGGTACCTCGGCGTCCAGTACATGCTCGCGCTCGGCCGTCTGTCGTTCCTGTGGGCGCTCGGCGCGGTCGCGGTCGCGGAGGTCGCGCTGCTCGGCGGCGCCGACCTGCAATCGCTCGTCGCCTTCGCGGGCGTCGTCCTGGCGCTGCAGGCGGTCGCCGCCACGTGCGTGCTCACGCTCGGGTTCGCCCGGCGCCCCGCCGTGCCGTAGCCAGCAGCCGCGCGAGCAGCACGATCAGGATCGCGACGGCGGCCGCCGCGACCCAGTGCACGGCGACGCGCTCACCGGCGTAGTCGGGGTCGTAGCCGCCCCGGTTCGTCACCGGGATCGCGAGCGTGAGGACGGGCACGGCGACCACGAGCAGCGCCCCGGCGACGGCGGCGAGCACCCGCGCCGGGATCCCCCGCCACAGGATCACGAACAGCACGAGCGCGAACAGCGGCGTCGCGCGGGCGGCGAAGACGAAGCCGAACGGGAGCGAGAGCGCGAGCGCGGCGAGCGCGGCCCTCCACGCGGGGACGCGCCGCGGCGCGTCGTCGCGAGCGGCGCCGGCGGCCTCCGACGAGGCGCCGGTCGCCACCGGCGCGGCATCGCCGGCTGCCCGCGGCGCGTCGCGGCGCCTCCGCACGCCCACGAGCAGGATCGCCGCGAGCGCGAGCGCGGCGATCAGGGACACGATCTCCGCGATATGCACCGTGCGGTTCGGCGCGAAGGCGAGATCGACGTCGCGGCACGTCTTTGACACGTGCCAGGCCATCGCGAAGCCGTCCGCGGGCCGTGGCGCGCCGAGGTCGCGGCCGTCGCAGCGGGCGCTCCAGCCGCGGTTGAACGCCTCGCCGAACGTGAGCCAGGCGGGCGCCGTGAGCGCGAGCCGGATCGCGCGGCGCGAACCGCGCCCGGCGTCGCCGGCGGACACGACACGCCCCGGCGGCGCCGCCGCGACCGCCGTACCCGCGCTGCGCAGGCGCAGCAGGTACGGCGCGTACGTCCCCGCCGGCAGCGACAGCCGCGTCGCCCCCGCCGGCAGCGCGAGCGTGCCGCAGCCGCGCGCCCGCAGCGGGCGCCCGGCGTCGAGGTCGGCGACGTCGCCGTCCACGCGCAGGCGCAGCGGGCGGCCGCCGAGCGCCCCGGCGAGGTCGCCGCAGGACGAATTCAGCGCGCCCGAACGCGGGACGGTCACGCGCGGCACGCCCTCCCCCGCGATCTCCGCGATCCCGACCGCCGCCGCCTGGCGGTCCTGGCCGGACGTGCCCGGCGCGAACGACGCGCGCAGGATCTCCAGGCGGAAGCGGCGCCCGGTCACCGGGCGCGGGAGCGTGACACGGCCGCCGCTCACCGGCGCGTCGACGCCGTTCAGCCGCACCTGCTGCGGCACTCGCACGCCCGGCACGGCGCCCAGCGTGAACGTGCGCACGGTCGCGTCGCGCGGCGTCGTCCACTCGAGCCAGGTCCTGCGGCCCTCCCGCCACGAGCCGATCCACGGTTGCGACGTACCGTCGAACGCGCTCGACGCGCGCCAGCCCGGGCGGCCCTGGAAGCGCGCCGAGGACGCGAAGTCGCCGCGCGCCCCTACGAGCCGGTCGAGCGCCGGGTCGGGCGCGTCCGCCGCGACGCTCGCCCAGCCGTCGGCGGTCCAGTCGCGCGCCGCGGGCGGCGCGAACACGCGCTCGAGCCCGGATTCGCCGTCCCCGCGGTCGCGCACGAGCCCGCCGGCCGCGGCGCCGTGCCACGGGTCGCGCCGGAACGGGTCGTCGCCGGTCGTGCGCTGGAACAGGTACGTCAGGCCGGTGGCGGGGCTGACATGCCCCGCGAGCGCGCGCTCGGCGACGACCGGGGGCCGCAGCGCCTCGGTCGCACGCACGCCGGGGATGCCGAGCTCGCGGATCCCGCCCGCCCGCTTGCGCACGCCGGGCGCCCGCCGGACGGCGGCGATCCGGACGCGCAGCGAGCTGACGCCGTGCAGGTCGAGCGGGAGCCGGTTGACGCCGTCGTGGACGGCGTAGCGGCGGCCCGCGATCTCGACGGCGAGCACCTTCTCGAGGTGGTCGGAGTACGGCTGCAGGTCGACGTACGGGACGTCGCGCGGCGCCGTGAAGCGCACCTCGAGCCAGTGGCGGTCGGGCTCCAGCGCGCGGTCGGACTCCCAGTACGTCGCCGGATCGCCGTCGAGCGCCGCGAACGGCCGGTGCTCCGGGAACTGCGGGAAGCCCGGCGAGAACGGCGCCTGGATCGAGGCGACGCCGCCCAGCTCCGCGACCGTCTGCGTGTCGGTGCCGCCGAACGGGTTCAGGACGGCCGCGTCCTCGGAGATCGGATCGCCGGCGGCCAGCGTCGCGCCGGCGTTCTGCGCGAGCCGCGACACGACCAGCACGCGGCGGCGGTTGCCGTCGGCGATCACGACCTCTGGCGCCTTCCGGATCGCCTCGGCGCTTGCGTCGGGCGCGAAGACGAAGCGGCCCGGCGGGCGCGCGCCGAACGCGGCCAGGCCGGCGAGCGCGTCGGCGCCGCCGTCGACCACCGCCGCCGGCGCGTCCGGCTCGACGCGCACGAGCGGCGCGGCGCCGGGCCGGTCCCACGCGCGCACCTGCGGCAGCGTGCGCGGCGATTCAAGCGTGCCGGCGGCGCGCGGCCGCGGCTTCGTGGTGCCCCACGCGTGTTGCGGCGGGCCGAGCTGGTCGAGCACGTCGGCGGCGTCGGACGCGGGCGCGGCGCCGCTGAGCGAGCGGTCGTCGTCGGCGCCGCTGACGACCGTGCGCGCGCCCATCAGGTCCAGCAGCGGCCCGAGCTGGCCCGGCAGCGCGCGGCGCTGCTGCACGAGCGCATCGGTCGTCCACAGCAGATCCGTCGCGCGCAGGTCGGCGTACGGCACCGCGAACCGCGTCGCGACGGGCGTCCGCGCGATCGCCGGCAGCAGCGCGTCGACGGTCCCGCCCCAGTCGTAGTTCGCGTACAGCTGGCCCGGGAGCACGACGGCGCGCCCGCCCGCGGCGTCGACCTGGTGCGCGGCGGCCTGCCAGGCGGCGGGAACGCGCCTGAACGTCAGCGAGTCCTCGACGCCGCGGCCGCGCACGAGCGGCCACACGCTGAGCGCGACGAGCACCCCGACGGCGAGTACGACGATCCTGCGGCGGCGCGCGAGCCCGGCCACCGCCATGCCCCCGAGCAGCGCGATCGCCAGCGCCACCAGCGGCCCCGCCTTGTGCGTCGTGCGCAGGAACTGCACGGCGGTCACGTGGTTGTACGTGAACGTCACGCCGCGGCGCAGCGGCGTGCCCTCGGGGAAGCCCACCGACATCACCAGCAGGCCGACGAGCAGCAGCGCGAGGCAGAACGCGGCGTACGCGCGCCGCCGCGTCCACACCAGCCCCGCGATCGCCAGCGCCGGCACGAGCAGCTGCGCGAGCACGACCGGCGCCGAGAACAGCATCACCCCGGCGTCGCCGAAGTACGGCCGCAGCGTGCCGGAGTAGCCGACGCCCAGGTAGGAGACCCAGTAGCCCATCAGCCGCAGCGACTCCGACAAGCTCGTGGTCGACCAGATCGTGCCCGGCTGCTCGGTGAAGGCGAGGAAGTCGACGCCGTAGCGACTCTGGACGAGCAGCGGCGCGACCCACCACGCGCTCGCGAGCGCCGTCGCAAGCCCCGCGCGCCACCCGAACGTCCACAACGCGCGCCACGGCACCGCGCGGATCCAGCCCTCGTAGACGGCCAGCAGGACCGGCCCGAGCAGCACCCACGCGGTCACCGCCGCGTTCACGCCGCCGCCCGACGCGGTCACGATCAGCGCGAACGCCGCCGGCCACGCCCACCGCCGCGGCGCCCGCAGCCCGCGCTGCGCGCACAGCATCAGCCACGGCAGCGCCGCGTACGCCAGCAGCGTGACCGTCGTGCGGTTGGTGAAGATGACGACGTACGGGTTGAGCAGGTACAGCGTGCCGGCCGCCGCGCGCTCCCACGTCCCGCCGCCGAGCGCGCCCGCGAGCCGCAGCGCGCCCCACGCGGCCAGCGCCAGCACGAGCCCCAGCCACAGCCGCTGCACGAGCCAGGGCGCGAGCCCCGCCGCGTGGAAGAGCGCGAAGAACGGCGCCATCGGGAACGCGTAGCCGCCGTACTGCCCTCCCTGCACGTGCCCGAGGTCGCCGGTGTCCGACCACGCCGACAGGACGTCGGCGAGGAAGCCCGCCGGATCGACGTGCAGGTCGACCTTCGTGTCCGTGACGGCCAGGCCGGGCCGCTGCGCCAGCGCGAGCAGGAACGCGAGGGCGGCGAGCGCGGCGGGAACGGCGCGCTCGCGCATCGGGCGCGGGAGGGGCACGGCGCGCGGAGTCTAGGCTGCTGCGCTTCATGCGCCAGCGCGCCTCAGCCGTCGCTGCCGGTGGGCTGCTCCTGCTGCCCGCGGTCCTCGCGTTCAGCCGCGGCGGCTACTTCGACGCCGCGCGCATCCGGGCCGGGATCGCGGCGTGCGTGCTCGCGGCGGTCGCCGCGCTGCTCGCGCCGGTGCCGCGCAAGGGCTGGATCGCGATCGGCGGGATGACGGCGCTGACCGCCTGGACGGCGCTGTCGCTCACGTGGGCGCCGATGGGCGGGCCGGCGATCGACGACCTCGAGCGGCTGCTGCTGTACCTGGCGGCCCTCGTCGCCGCCTCGATCCTGCTCGACCGCCGCTGGACGGAGCCCGTCCTGCTGGCCGGGATCGTGGCAGCGGCCGCCTACGGGCTCTCAGAGCGCCTCCTGCCGGGCGTGTTCAGCCTGACCCGGTCGGCGGCGGCGGGAGACCGGCTGGCGCAGCCGCTGACCTACTGGAACGCCCAGGGCGCGCTCGCCGCCGTCGGGCTCGTGCTGGCCGCCGGCCTCGTCGGGCGCAGGTCGCGGCTCGCCGCCGCGACGGCGCCGCTGCTCGGCCTCGACCTCTACCTGACGCTCTCGCGCGGCGCGCTCGGCGCGTTCGCCGCCGGCCTGCTCGTGCTGCTCGCGCTGCGCCCCACGCGCGCGACGCTGCACGGCGCGCTGATCGTCGTCGCCGCCGCCGCGATCCCCGCGCTCGCCGCCGAGGTCGCGCTGCGGCCGATCCTGCACGCGCAGTCGAGCAGCGGCGCCGGCGCGGGGATGCTCGTCGTCCTGGCCGTCGCGACGGCGCTCGCGGCCCTTTTCGCCCTGCCGCCGCGCGACGACCCGTTCCCGTGGCTGCGGCCGGTCGCCACGATCGCGCTCGTCGCCGCGCTCGCCGTCACCGTCGTCGCCGCCGCCCACAGCGGCCGCACGGGCGCGCCGACGGGCTCCGCACGGCTGACGAGCGTCGAGAGCAACCGCTACGCGTACTGGCGCGTCGCCATCGACACGTTCGCCGACCACCCGCTCGGCGGCGTCGGCAGCGGCGGCTACCGGGTGGAATGGCTGCAGCGGCGGCATTTCGCGGAGACGGTGCGCGACGCGCACAGCCTCTACCTGGAGACGCTCGCGGAGCTCGGGATCGTCGGCTTCGCGGCGCTCGCGACGCTATTCGGCGGGGTCGCCGCCCGGATCCGGCCGGAGACCGCCGTCGCCGGCGCCGCCCTGGCCGCCTGGGCCGTCCACGCCGGCGTGGACTGGGACTGGGAGATGCCCGCGCTCACGCTCGTCGCGGTCCTGCTCGCGGGCAGGGTGCTCGCGCGGGCGGCGCCAGGGCCGGGTGCCGAAGCGCAGGAGCGGCCGCTCGGCGAGGTACCAGCTGGCGGCTGACACGGCACTCGTCAGCACCAGCGTCACCAGCGTCACGACGATGAACGGGTGGAAGTGCAGCGAGCGCTGGAAGCCGAGATCCTCCAGCGACTGCAGCACGGTCACGTGCCACAGGTAGAGGCCGTAGGAGATCAGCCCGAGCCACGCGGCTACGGGGTTGCCGAGCACGCGGCCGACCACCCCCCGCCGCGGCGTGGCGAGCACGGCCGCGGCCACCAGCGAGCCGCCGATCACCGCGTAGAGCAGATGCCGGCCCATGTACTGCCAGCGGTCGTAGGGCTCGAACAGCGCGCGCCCGATCCCGATCTTCACGCTCACGAGCCAGAACGCGACCGCCGCGACGCCCCACAGCAGCACGGGGTACTTCACGTCGCGCGGCTTCAGCGACAGGATCGCGAGCCCCATCCCGAGCGCGAACTGGTCCAGGTACGCGGGCAGCGAGTGCAGCCACGGCGTGTCGACCACCTGGGTCGCCGAGCCGGACCACACGAACGCGGCCTTCCAGGCCAGCGAGGCGGCGGCGAGGCCGGCGAGCGCCCACACCTGCCGGTTCAGCGACAGGCGGCTCACGAGCCACGCCCAGACCGGCAGGAAGACGTAGAAGGTGACCTCGATGTCGAGCGTCCAGGCCTGGATCAGGCCGCCCGGTAGCGTCTCCTGCGAGTAGATCTGCCCGAAGCCGTAGAACGCGACCGGGTGGCTCCAGACCTCGGGGCGGCCGAGCACGAGCGCCGCGACGGTCAGCGCGATCCAGTACGCCGGCACGATCCGCAGCGCGCGCCGCCACGCGTAGCGCGGCAGGTCGACGCGGGCGAGCAGGAACGGGCGGTAGAGCACGAAGCCCGAGATGACGAAGAAGATCGTCACGCCGACCTCGAGCCGCTGCGCGTAGCGGAACCCCGTCGCGCCCGTGGTGACGAGGCCGGAGGAGATCGCTGAGTGCGTCAGCAGCACGCCGATCGCCGCCACGGCGCGCAGGCCGTCGATCAGCGGGTAGCGGTCCTTCCTCATCCGGGACGGCATACTGCCAGCCGATGGAGCGCTTCCGGGTCCGGCTCGCCACCATCGTCGCGGCCGGCGTGGCGCTGCGCGCGCTCTACCTGTTCACGGTGGCGCGGCACGTCTCCGGCGTCGGCGACTGGTGGTTCTACCACTGGCAGGCCAACGACCTGGCCGCCGGGCACTTCTTCATCGAGCCGTTCCGCTACCGGCTCCAGCACCAGGTCTTTCCCTCCGCCGGGCATCCGCCGCTGTACCCCGCGCTGCTCTCGGTGATCTCGTGGCTCGGCGGGACGAGCGTGATGTGGCACCGCGCGTTCGGCCTGCTGTGCGGGACCGCGTCGATGACGCTGATGGGCCTGCTGGGGCGGCGCGTCGGCGGGGAGCGGCTCGGGCTGGTCGCCGCGGGCGTGTGCGCGGCGTACCCGCTGATGGTCGTCGTCGACGGCGCGCTGATGAGCGAGACGGTCTACACGCCGCTCGTGATCCTCGTGCTGCTCGCCGCGTTCTCGGGGCGCACGCTGCTGCTCGGCGCCGCGATCGGCCTGGCGGCGCTGTGCCGCTCGGAGGCGCTGCTGCTGCTGCCGATCCTCGCGTGGCCGGTCACCTGGCGCGCCGGCGGCCTGCGCCCCGTCGCGCTCGCGACGCTCGGCTGCGTGCTCGTGATCGCGCCGTGGACGATCCGCAACGCGATCGCGCTCGACCATGTGGTGCCGATCTCGACCAACGACTCGACGGTGATCGCGGGCGCGAACTGCCCGCGCACCTACTCCGGCGAGGACATCGGCTTCTGGCGCCTGGACTGCCTGAACCCGCGCAAGGTGGACAACGAGGCCGCGCAGTCGGACATCTGGCGCGCCGACGGCGTCCGCTATGCGCGCGAGCACGCGTCGCGGCTGCTCGTCGTGGTCCCGGTCCGGATCCTGCGCACCGTCTCGCTCTACCAGCCGCGGCGACAGGTCCTGTTCGCCGAGGGGCGCTGGATCCGCGGCGAGCAGATGGCGGTCGCGTCGTTCTACCTGCTCGCGCTGCTCTCGTTCATCGGCGCCTGGCGGCTGCGGCGGGCCGGGACGTCGCTGCTGATCCTGCTGGCGCCCGCCGTGGTCGTGCTGATCACGGTCACGGTCGGCTACGGGCATCCGCGCCTGCGGCACGTGTTCGAGCCGTCGCTGATGCTGATGGGCGCCGCCGGCGGGATCTGGGTCTGGGATCAGTTGAGGGCGCGGACCGGCGGCGCGAGCGCCCGCGCCCGCGAGCGGGCCCGCGTCGCCAGCGTGTCGTCGTAGCCCTGCGCCGCCTGCGCCAGCGCGGTCCACAGCTCGGCGTTGCGCGGCTCCTTGGCGGTCAGCCGCCTGAACGTCGCGATCGCCCGCGCGCGGTCGCCGGTGCGCAGCTCCAGCACGCCGAGCGACTCGTCGACGCGAACGTCGGGATTGAGCGTGCGCGCCCTCCCGGCGAGCATGAGCGCGGTCGCGAGGTCCTGCTTGGACGGCGTCTTCGTCGTGAACGCGAGGCCGATCATGCGGTCCTGCGCGGCGCTGCTGCGCAGCTCGACGCCGAGCCAGACGGCGCCGGTCAGCGTGAGGACGACGATGGCGACGCGGGCGGCCACGGCCGCCAGTATCGCTCAGCGCGGAACGAGCACGACGTAGTCGCCGAAGCGGGAGTCGACCCGGTAGGCGCTCGACAGGTAGTCGTCGAGCGTGCGCGAGCCGGTCGAGCGGCCGCGCAGGTTCGGCTCGCGCGTCGTGGAGCCGAGCCAGCGGACGATCGCCCGCGGCTGCGCGCGTTTGAGCGCGGCGACGATCTTGGCCTGCTCGTCCGGCTTGGCCTGCAGGAGGAAGTCGCGGTGCAGGACGTTCGGGCGGCCGGTCAGGAAGTGCAGCAGCGGGTCGTTGAACGGCACGATGTCTGAGCGCGCGGGCGAGACGTAGATCGGCTCGCCCGGGGGGACGAGCGCGTGCACGCGGGCGGCGAGGCGCGGGAGCGCGGCGCCCTCGGCGGGCGGCACGCGGGTGCCGCCGGCGCCGGGCACGTGCAGCGGGACGAGATCCGGCGGGCGCAGCAGCGCGGAGGCGCGGTTGGCGGTGCCGGTGATGAGCAGGAGCGCGAGGACGGCGCCGAGGAACCATCGGGGCCGCCCGATCGCGGCGATCGCCGTCACGATCACGAGCAGGCCCTGCGCGTGCTCCTCGTCGGCGCGCGAGAGGAAGTACGCGATCGAGCCGAGCGCGAGGATCAGCAGCCCCGCCAGGCTCGCCGGCGCGTGTCGTGCACGCACGACCGCGGCGACGACCGCCGCGAGCCCCGCGTACGGGAGCAGCCAGCGAAGGAAGTCGACCGGGTCGCTGCCGTGGAAGCCGGCCGGGAACGGAAGCCGCCACCACGCGCCGTCACGCGTGGCCTGGACGACGAGCGCATCCCACAGCCGGTCCGGGCCGGCGGCGACCGCGAACGGGAGGTACAGGAGCGCGCCGGCGATGACGGCGGCGGCGATCGGCACGAGCGCCGCGCGGAGCGCGCTTCCGCGCGCTTCTCCGCGCGCGACCACGGCGGCGGTCGCCGCCGCGGCCAGGGCGGCCGCGGCGCCCATGTCCGGGCGCCAGAAGGCGGCCGCGGCCGCCGCGACGCCTGCCCAGGCGGGGTGGCGGCGGGAGGCGAGCAGCACGGCGGCCAGCGCGAACGCGAGCGCCGGCGCGGCCGGGTTGGCGCTGACGGGCTGGGCCGCCGTGACCGCCGCCGCGGCCCAGGCGCCGAGCGCCCAGCGCGGGCGCTCGTCGCGCACGAGCGCCCAGACGAGCAGCGCCGCAGTCGCGTCGGCCGCGACGCGCAGCAGCCGCCACCACAGCAGCGACGGACCGAACAGCTTCGCGGCCGCCAGCACCGCGAGCGGCTCGCCCGGCCCGTAGGCCCAGCTGAAGTCGCGCCACGGCCACTGACCGTCCCCCATGCGGGTCGCGGCCTGCATCAGGATCCCCTCGTCGAGCGGGCCGAGGAAGCGCCGCAGCGTGAAGCCGGAGATGACCGCCGCGGCCAGCCACAGGGCGACGGGAAGCGCGACCGCGCGCGCGTCGATCCGCGGACGCGCGCGGACGGCGACCGCTGTCACGCGCGGCTCCCCGCCGGCGGCGCGCCGGCGGCGACCTGCTCCGGCCGCAGGTAGCGACAGCAGCTCGCGCAGCAGCCCGCTCTCCAGCCGGTGCGTGGCGAGCGCGAGGCCGGCGAGCCAGAGCGCGAGCTCGCCGAGCGCCTGCGCGAGCGTGCGCTCGCCGCCCCACAGCGCCAGCCGCACCGCGATCACGGGCGCGGACGCCAGCGCGACCGGCACCGCGGCGCGGAAAGCGACGCCCGCCAGCCGCACACCCGGCATCAGCCGGTGGATGTAGACGCGGCGCACCGCGAGCACGCACGCCGTGCACGCGAGCCGCCCCGCGACGAACCACCAGTCGCCGCCGAGCAGCGCTCCCGGCACCGCGAACGCCGCGAACGCCAACGCCAGCACGGCCGACTCGACCGCCTGCGGCCACGACTCGCCGCGGGCGCGGTAGAACGCGAACCAGTTGTAGCCCACCTGCTGCAGCGCGCCCGCGACCGCCAGGCCGCCGAGCAGCACGATCGCGCCGTCCCACTCGTCGCCGAGCACGAACCGGATCAGGTCGGCGCCGAACAGCGCGAGCCCGACGCCGAACGGGAACGCCCACATCAGCGTCAGCCGGTTTGCCTTGGCGAACAGCTCCTCGAGCACCTCGGCGCGGTCGCGGACGCGCACGATCGCCGGGTAGATCGTCGTCGCGAGGATCTGGTCGGCGCGGTCGACGTAGCGCGTCAGCGTCGCCGCGAGTGTGATGTAGCCGGCCGCCGCGAGCCCGTCGGAGATGCCGAACACGGCGATCTGGCCCTGCGCCACGAGCAGCGCGGTCGCCGACGTGACGAACACCGGCCATGAGAAGCGCAGGTAGCGCGCGGTCGCCTCGCGGTCCGGGCGCAGCCGCAGCGGGTACGGCGAGACGCGCCACGCGGCCAGCACGGCGGCGGCGTTCCCGCACAGCGGCCCGATCACGAGCGCCCACACGCCCACGCCGGCGAGCAGCAGCGGCACCGTGACCGCGACCGTCCCGAGCGGCACGATCGCCTGCAGCGTGCGCAGCCGCACGTAGTCCATCCGCTTGAAGAACACCCACTGCGGCGCCTGCAGCGCGAACGCGACCGGCAGGTAGGCGACCGCGAGCGTGAGCGCGAGCAGCCGGTCGTCGTCGTAGACCGCGGCCAGCACCGGCGCGAGCACGGCGATCAGCAGCGCGCCTGCCAGCCCCAGCGCGAGCTCGACGGTGAACGCGCGCTGGAACTCCGCCGCCTCGTCGTCGGCGTGCTCCTGCACGAACGCCTCGTCGATCCCGACGCGCCGCAGCGCCACGATCGTCATCGCGGTCGTCGTGACGACGCCGTAGAGGCCGATCGCGTCCGGCCCGAGCAGCGCCGTAGCGAGCAGTCCCTGGACGAGCACGAGCCCTTCCGCGCCCGACAGGAACACGGCGTTGACGACCCCGCCGCGCGCCGTCGCGACGCGCAGACCGGCAGCGGGACCGCGGCGGGAGGCCATGGAGCGCGATGCTAGTGCGGCGAATGACGGGACCGGTCCTGATCGCCTCCTACTCCGGCGTCCTCGGCGGCGCCGAGCGCGTGCTGCTGGACTGCGCCACGCGCCTTCCCCGACCCGTCCTTGTCGCGTGTCCAGCCGGCCCGCTGGCGGACGCGGTGAACTCGGCCGGCCTCGCGCACGCGGAGATCGCGGGCGGCGCGCTGCGGCTGACGGCGCGGCACGCCGGGGGTCTCGCCCGGATGGCATGGGAGGTCGGCGGCCTCGCGCATCGGCGGCGGCCGGCGGCGCTCGTGGCCTGGAGCTCGCGGGCGGTGCTGGCGCTGGCGGCGATCCCGCGGCGGCCGCCCACGGTGGCGGTCCTGCACGACATCCACCACGACGCGCTGCGCACGGCCGTCCACACCGCGGCGAAGCGCGCCGACCGGATCGTCGCCGCGTCGCGCGCCGTCGCCGGCGAGCTCGACGCGGCGATCCTCCATCCCGGCGTCGACCTCGGCGCGTTCTCGCCCACGCCGCCCCCGGAAGGGCCGCCCCGGGCGCTGTTCCTCGGCGCGCTGGTGGCGTGGAAGCGGCCCGACCTCGCGCTCGAGATCGCCGCGCGGATGCCGGAGCTGCGCCTGACGCTCGCCGGCGCGCCGCTGCCAGGCGACGGCGGGCGCTGACGCGCTGCGCGGAGCGCGGCCGGCGAGAACGTCACGTTCGCGGGCCACGTCGACGCCCGCGAGGCGCTCGCGAACGCGCACGTGCTGCTGCACTGCGCCGACGAGGAGCCGTTCGGCCTCGCCCTCGTCGAGGCGCTCGCCTGCGGCCGCCCGGTCGTCGCCCCCGCGGCGGCGGGCCCGCTGGAGATCGTCACCGACGGCGCCGGCCGCCTCTACCCGCCCGGCGACGCGGCGGCCGCGGTCGCCGCGCTCCGCGCGGTCCTCGCCGACCCCGCCGCTCCCGCCGCCGCCCGCCGCCGGGCGGAGGCGTTCGACGTGGCCGCCTCGGCCGCGCGAATGGCCGATGCCATCGACGCCGCGATCGCGGGGCCGCGGAGATGACGCGCGGCGATCGCCCCTCCTACGCGGCCGTCGTCGTCCTGCACGAGTCGCGCGAGGAACTCGCGGCGCTGCTCGGCTCGCTGCGCGGGATCGACGCGCCGCGCCTGGTCGTCGTCGACACCGGCGCCGGCGACGGCGGGGCCGAGCTCGCGGCCGAGCATGGCGCCGAGGTGGTCCTGCGGCGCGACAACCCCGGCTTCGGGGCGGCGACCAACGCGGGCGTGGAGCGGGTCACCGAGGACGTGACGGTCCTGCTGAACCCCGACATCGAGGCGCTCGACGACTCGCTGCCGCGGCTGGCGGCGATCGCGCGGGCCCACGAGGGCCTGCACGCGCCGCGGCTGCTGAACCCGGACGGCAGCGTGCAGCGCAGCGCGCACCCGCTCCCGGGCACGCTCGGCGCGTTCATCCCCGCGGCGATCCCGCTGCTCCCGCGCGCGATCCGCGCTCGCGCCGAGCCGTATCGCAACCACCGCCCGACCACCGTCGGCTGGGCGATCGCCGCGTGCCTGGCGGCGCGTACCGAGACGTTCAGGCGCCTCCCGTTCGACCCGGCCATCCACCTGTATGCGGAGGACATGGAGCTCTGCCTGCGGGCGAGGGACGCGGGCGTGCGCACCGTCTATCACCCGCAGCTCGTGCTCAGGCACACCGGCGGCCACAGCATCCACCGCGGCGGCGAGCCCTACGCCGCGCTCGCGCGCGCCCGCCACGCGGTGATGGCCAGGCGCGGCCGGGCGGCGCTCGACGACGCCGCGCAGCTGGTCACGTTCGCCACGCGGGCCGCCGTGAAGCGCCCCAACGACAAGGAGCGCGCTCAATTGAGCGCGCTCCTCGAAGTGGTGATCAGGCGTTAGCGGCTAGGCGGCTTCGCGCAGAGCGATGAGCTCCGGGCGCTGCGAGAGGCGCTTCAGCGCGCGCTCCTCGATCTGACGCGCCCGCTCGGTGGAGACACCGAGCTTGCGGCCGGCCTGCGAGAGCGTCTGCGGCTCCCGGTCGCCGGCGCCGAAGCGCATCTCGATCACGTCACGCTCGGGCTCGGGGAGCTCGGCGATGGCGGTGAGCAGCGTCTCGGACTTGAGCGCCTCGTGGACCTCCTCGTCCACGGCGGGCGTCTCGATCGCCAGCAGGTCGCCGAAGGCGGTGTCGCCATCGTCGCCGACCGGCTTGTCGAGGCTGACCACGGCGCGGTCGGCCTTGCGGATCTCGATCACGTCCTCGAGCGGCAGGTCAGCCGCCGAGGCGATCTCCTCGTCAGAGGGCTCGTGACCCAGCTTGGTCGTCAGCTCGCGCTCGATGCGCCCGACCTTGCGGGAGCGCTGCGCCACGTGGACCGGGAGGCGGATCGTGCGGCTCGTGTTCTCCAGCCCGCGCTGGATCGCCTGCCGGATCCACAGCGTCGCGTACGTGGAGAAGCGGAAGCCCTTACGCCAGTCGAACTTCTCGACCGCTCGGATCAGGCCCAGCATCCCTTCCTGGATCAGGTCGCCGAGGGCAAGGCCCTGGCCCTGATAGCGGCGCGCGTTGGCGACGACCAGGCGAAGGTTGGAGTTGATCATGCGCTCCTTGGCGGCCAGGTCCCCCTTCTCGATGCGCTTCGCGAGCTCGATCTCCTCGGAAGGCTTGAGCAGCGGGTACCGACCAGCCTCGCGCAGGAGCAGCTGGAGCGAGTCGAGCGTCGGATCGGCGGCGTGCTCGGTCTCGGTCTTGCGGCGCGGGGTATCGGTGATAGTGGGCGTTTTGGGGTCCTTCCGTATCAAATTCCAACTCTGGTTGTTGGAATTATAGCTGTAAATGGTTGATCCTGCAACTACCGTTTTCAGGCCCTGCGGAACCGGCCGGCGCCGCAGGCTGTGAGTCGCTTGGTGGGCGATTCGCCCAGGCTCGAGCGTTCGCCCCCGAGGGGTCCAGGTGAGGCCGCTAAGCTTGTGACCGAAGCGACACACCCAGAGCGCAGGTCACCCCGCGCACAACAGACAACCCGAATCATGCCACGGGGTTACGCTGATTGTGCCCGCGGCCGGTGTGTTTTAACGGATCCTCATGAGATGTGCGTCGCGGCGCCCACCTCGAAGCGGCAGCAGACCGCCGATTGGACGCTCTGGCGCCCTTGGTGCCCGCTCTCCGGCGACGGCGTCCGAAACAATGGCGCGTAGCCGCTCCTGGAAGCGCGGGATCCCGTACCGCGCCGCGGCGGCCACGCAGTCGGCGGGATCGATCCGCATCGGCGCGAAGCGCTGGACCGCCGCCGCGAGCGCGCGGGGATCGTCACCGTCGTCGTAGAACGTGCCCGTCACGCCCTCCTCGACGGTCTCGACCACGCCGCCGGAGCGCAGGGCGATCACCGGCCGGCCGGACGCGAGCGACTCGACGGCGGCGATGCCGAACTCCTCCGACGCGGTCACCACGAGCGCGCGGGCGCTGCGCAGCAGCTCCGCCACGCCGCCGTCGTCGAGGCGCCCGGTGAGCCGCACCGTCGGGCCCGCGAGCCGCCGCAGCCGGCGCCATTCCGGCCCGTCGCCGACGACCACCAGCGGCGCGCGGAGCGCGTTGAACGCCCGGATCGCCACGTCGATGCGCTTGTGCGCCATCAGCTCCGCGAGCACGAGGTAGTGCGCTCCCACCGGTCCCGGTGCGAAGCGCGACAGCTCGACCGGCGGGTGCAGGACCTCGGCCTCGCGGCCGAAGTAGCGCCGCAGCCGCGCCGCCGTGATCGCCGAGTTGGCGACGTAGGTGTCCACGCGCCGGGCCGCGATCGAGTCCCACTGGCGCCAGCGCGAGAGCAGCAGGCGCAGCGCCGGGCGCGTGAGCGGGTTGCGCGCGGCCAGCGTCGCCTCGCGCTCGGACCACGCGTAGCGGAACGGGTTGTGGCAGTAGCAGACGTGCACGGCGCCGGGATCGATCAGCACCCCGTGCGCCCACGCGCTCGAGGACGACACGACGGCGTCGTAGCCGCGCAGGTCCAGCGACTCGATCGCGTGCGGGTACAGCGGCAGCAGCGGGCGGAACGTACGCGAGGTCGGGTGCAGGCGCTGCAGGAACGACGTCTGCGGCGAGCGCGAGGCGAAGCGCCCCTCGGTCCCGCGCTCGTCATAGACGGCGGTGAACACGTCGGCCTCCGGCCAGGCGTCGCAGATCGCCGCGAACACGCGCTCGGCGCCGCGCAGGTCGAGCAGGAAGTCGTGGACGAGGGCGACGCGCATGGCGCGCCATCCTAAGCGCCCCCGCTGCCAGACTCCCCCGATGCTCCGGCTTGCGGTCCTGTTCGCGACGCTGTGCCTGCTCGCGCCCGCGCCGGCCTCGGCGGCGCATCGCCGCGTGCCGCAGGGCTGGCTCGGCGTCGTCGCGGACGGCCCGCTCACCGCGCCCGGCTTCCCGGTCGGCGAGTGGGACCGCGTCGCGTCCAGCGGCGCGGAGGCGGTCCGCACGGCGTTCTACTGGCGCGACATCCAGCCCAACGGGCCGGCCGACGCCGACTTCTCGCTCACCGATCCCGTGGTCCTCGCCGCCGCGCAGCGGGGGCTGAGCGTCCTGCCGGTCCTGCAGGGCACGCCCGCGTGGGCCGCGCAGAGCCCCGGCGACCTCACGTCTCCCCCGCGCGATCCGGCCGACTTCGCGCGATTGCTGACCACGCTCGTCACGCGATACGGGCCCCAGGGCTCATTCTGGGTGCAGCATCCGGAGCTGAAGCGCAGCCCGGTGAGGGACTGGCAGATCTGGAACGAGCCGAATCTCACGCGCTACTGGAACGCGGCCCCCTGGGCGCCGCCGTACGTGGCCATGCTCAAGGCCGCACACGCCGCGCTGAAGGCGGCCGACCCGGGCTCGCGGACGATCCTCGCCGGGCTGCCGAACGAGAGCTGGCTCGCGCTGCGCGCGATCTACGACGCCGGCGGCCACGGCGCGTTCGACGTGGTCGCGCTGCACCCGTACACGGGCAAGCCGGAGAACGTGATCAAGCTGATCAGGTTCGCGCGCAAGGAGATGCGCCCGCGCGGCGATGCGCGCATGCCCGTGTGGGTCACCGAGCTGTCCTGGCCCGCCGCCAAGGGCAAGCTGAAGACGACGCAGGGGTTCGAGACGACCGACAGCGGTCAGGCGCTGCGGCTCACACGGGGACTCGGCCTGCTCGCGCATGATCGCGTCACGCTCCGGATCGGCCGGGTGTACTGGTACACGTGGCTCTCCGCCGAGGGCGCGTCGAGCTCATTCGACTACTCGGGCCTGCGGCGGGTCCGCGGGGGGCGGATCGTCACCGCTCCGGCACTGGCCGCTTTCCGGGGCGTCGCACAGCTGCTCGAAGGCTGCGCGAAGCGCACGGGGGACGCCGCGCGCTGCCGCCGGTAGCCGAGCGCGAACGCGCCTCGTAGGCTTCGGTCTAGTGCGGGATCTCGGGGGCTACGGCGCTGTGTGGGCCGAACGGCCGGTCCGCCGCCTGCTCCTCGCATCGCTCGGGGGTCGTGTGGCGTTCTCGATGCTGCCGCTCGGCGTTGTTCTGTTCGCCGTCGAGAAGACCGGCTCGACCACGACGACGGGCGCCCTGGTCGCCGCCTTCCTGCTCGCGAGCACGCTCGCGCCCGTACGCGGGCGCGTGGTCGATCGGTACGGGCCGCCGGCGCTCGTGGCGTTCGCGGCCGCCTGCTCGACCGGCCTGATCGCGCTGTGGGCAACGGGTTCCGCCGGAGCGCCGGACGCGGTGCTGATCGTGGTCGGGGGGCTCGCCGGGGCCGTGGTGCCGCCCCTGGGTCCGTTCACGCGCGCCGTCTGGGGCACCGCGCTGCACGACCGCGGGGATCGGCTGCGGGAGATCTACGCGCTCGACTCCGCGGGCGAGGAGGCGGCCCTGATCGTCGCGCCGCTGGCGGTCGCCGCGATCGCCGCGGCGGGGTACACGAGCGGCGCGCTGATCGTCTCCGCGATCGGGCTCCTGGCCGGAACGGCGGCCGCCGCGCGCAGCGAGCTGGCGCCCGCGCCGTCCCCGAAGCGGGCCTCCCCGGTGTCGCGTTCGCATCTTCCCGCCACGCTCTGGCTCGTCATCGCGTCACTTATCGGACCGGGCGCCGCGCTTGGCGCGCTCAACGTCGCGGTCCCCGCGCTGACCACGACCGAAGGCGCGCCCGCGCGCGCCGGATTGCTGCTGGCGGCGCTCGCGATCGGCACCGCGTCGGCGAGCCTGCTCGCCGGCCGGCGCAGATGGCGGCGCTCGCCGATGGAGCGGCTCGGCGTCCTGCAGCTCCTGCTCGCCGTCGCGCTCGCGGCCGCGGCGGCCGCCTCCGAGCGCCCGGAGATCGTCGCGCTCATGCTCGTAGCTGCCGGGGGGGCATTGGGGGCCTTGTTCGTGACGGTGTACGTGCTGGTCGACGAGCTCACTCCCCCCGGGGCCGGAACGCGCTCGTTCGCGTGGCTCGCGGCGGCCAATAATGCGGGCATCGCGGCCGGTGCGGGGGCCGCCGGAGCGGTGATCGCCGGCCACACCGAGGCCGCCGGGCTGTGGCTCGCGGTCTTCTGCGCGCTCGCGGGAGTCGGTCTGGCATCGGTCGCAGGAGCGGCGCGGTGACACATCAGCCTTCGCGATCGCCGCGTCCTTGGGTACCTTCCGCGGCGGATGTCCGTTGGTCGCGGCCGTCCGTGCGCAGGTTCAAGCGCAGACCCGATCGTGGACTCCGCTCCACCGGGCGAAAAGGTGACGTAGATGAGCGATGACGCGAAGGGGGGCGTGATGCAGCACTGGCGTTGCTAGGCGTTATCGCCGGCTGACGAGACGATCCGAGGACGTCCGCTGGCCAATTGATCTATGAACGTTCCAGGCGGACGGTATGTACGCTGCGCGCGTGCCGTCGATCTCGACAACGGCCCGCCGCCGGACATCGCTCGCCATCCATGGCACGGCTGTCGTCGCGCTGGTGCCTGCGTTCTTATGGCTCGCTCCCGCTTCGCGCTGGGATCGTCCCGGGCTGCTCTTGGCGCTACTGGCGCTTGGTCTGATCGCGCGCTTCCACGACGTGCCGCTCTCCGCCGGCATCAACTTCGACGCGAGCATGGCGCTGACGCTGATCGCGCTCGCCGTCGCCGGTCCCCTTCCTGCGCTGCTCGTCGGCCTCGTCCCGATGATCGCCGGTGCGCTCGCCCTGCGCGAAGGCCTGTTCCGCGCGGGCAACCTCGCGAACCTCGCCGCTTACGGCTGGGAGGCCGTCGCCGCCGGTTCGGTGCTCGCTCTGGCCCCCATGGACGGCCTCGCCGCCGCCGCGCTCCCCTGGCTGCTGCTCACGGCCGCCGTGCAGATGCTGGTCAACGTCGCCGTCGGCCCCGGCATCTACATCCCCTTCTGGCTCGGGCGCCCGTTCTCCGCCTTCGTGCAGATGTTCGCGGCGACCGTCCCCGCGGCCGCGGCGATGATGATGCTGGGCGCCGTCACGTGCGTGCTCACGGGCCGGATCGGCGTCGTCGCGCTCGGCGTCTTCGCGCTGATCGCGGTGCTGCCGCAGAGCGCGCTGACGTTCGCGGCGCGAACGCGGCCGGTCGGGCGGCTGGAGCCGCTGACCGCGACGCAGCGGTACGCCCACGCGCTGGCGATGCACCTCGGGCTCAACCACCGCGAGCGGCGCCACCTGGCGCGCGTCGCCGAGCTGTCGTTCGCACGCCGCGCCGACGGCGGCGACCCGATCGCCTACGCGTGCGCCACGATGCGCGATCCGAGCCGCGCCAGCTGGGAGGCCGGGCACGTCTGCGAGTGGTGGAACGGCGCCGGCGGGCCCGCGGGCCTGCGCGGGCCGGTCACGCCGCTGACATCGCGGATCGTCGCCGTCGCGGACACCTGGAGCGCGCTGACCGCGCTCGGCGGCCCGCAGCTCTCGCACGCCGACGCGCTCGACGAGCTCGACAACGCCAGCGGCGCCCGCTTCGACCCGAAGATCGTCCTCGCCGCGCACGCCGTCGTCGCCGAGGAGCGCGTGACGGACACCGAGCCGGCGCCCGAGCCGCGCCTGCACACGCTGGGCCTGCCGGCCCCGCTGCGCCGCGCCCTCGCTACGGGCTGAGCAGCGCGTCGACGGCGCGGGCGGTCCGGTCCCACGTGAAGCCTGCCGCGCGCCGCAGGCCCGCCTCGCGCAGCCGCGCGCGCTCGGCGTCGCTCAGCTCCAAGAACGCCTGCTCGAAGCCGCCGGGCTCGACCAGGCGCGCGGCGCCGCCACAGGTCTCCGGCAGCGCGGCGGCGTTCGCCGCCAGCACCGGCGTCCCGCTCGCCATCGCCTCCAGCACCGGCAGGCCGAAACCCTCGTAGAGCGACGGCAGGACGAATGCCTCAGCGCCGGTGTAGAGGCCTGGGAGGTCGGCGTCGTCGACGTGGCCGAGCAGCGTCAGCGCCTCCAGCCCCTGCTCGGCCGCGAACTGCGGCCGGTGGCCGCCGGCCACGACGACCTCGACGTGGCGGGCGAGCGGGATCAGCGCGGCGAGGTTCTTGCGCGCCGTCTGGGAGGCGACGCAGAGCACGTACGGGCGCGCGCGGCGGGCGGGGGCGGCGTCCGGGTTGAAGCGGGCGTCGACGCCGCCGTGGACGACGTCGGCGTCGACGCCGAGCAGCTCCTGCAGCTCGCGCCTGGAGAACTCCGAGACCGTGATCACGCGCTGCGCGCGCTGGGCGATCCGCGGAAGGACGCGGCGCTGGACGCCGGCGTAGAGGCCCGAGTACCAGCCGGGATGGCGCAGCGGAGCGGCGTCGTGGATCACCACGACGGCGTTGCGCGCGGCCAGCGGCGCGAGGTTGGCGGGGCACAGCAGCGCCTGCGCGCCGCGGGTGCGGACGGGTAGCACGAGCTGCTCCCACGCGTGCCCGGCGCGGTGCGCGAGCGCGCGCGGCGGGCGGATCACCTCGTAGTCGCCGAGCGCCGGCAGGCGGGCGCTCAGCTCGCGCGCCCAGCGCTCCACGCCGCCGAGCTCGGGGCGCACGGCGGCGCGGGCGTTGACGGCCACGGACACGGCGCGCGAGGCTAGTGCATGCAGGGCCGCCGCCGGTGCGCTTTTATCTGTGGTGGATGAAGCGTCCCGCGCTCCGCCGCCGCCCGCCCGAGGGCGTCGTCCGCCCGTCGGACCTCGACCCGGGCGATCCGCCGCCAGGCGCGCGCGTCGGCGTACGCGTGCTCGCACGCGAGGACCGCCAGGAGTTCCTGCTGCTCGCGCGCCAGAGCCACCGGCTGCACCGGCCGTGGACGTACCCGCCCGAGCGCGCCGACCAGTTCGACGAGCTCTACGCGCGCTCGCGCCGCGAGGACTTCGTGTGCCTGATCTCCCACCGGCTCGACAACGACGCGATCGCCGGCGTGTTCACGATCTCCCAGATCGTCCGCGGCGCGTTCCAGTCGGCCTATCTCGGCTACTACGCCCACCAGGAACACGCCGGGCAGGGGTTGATGCGCGAGGCGATCGAGCAGGTGCTCGAGCACTCCTTCAGCGCGCTCGGCCTGCACCGGATCGAGGCGAACATCCAGCCCGGCAACGCGCCCTCGATCGCGCTCGCCCGCGGCGCCGGGTTCCGGCTCGAGGGCTTCTCGCCGCGCTATCTGCTGATCGGCGGGCAGTGGCGCGACCACGAGCGCTACGCGATCACGGCGGATGAGTGGGCGGTGTTGCGGGCGTCGGAGGCGGCCTGAACGCTTCGCCGGCCCCTAGAACAGGCCAAGCTGCTCGACCGGAGGCGCTTCAACCTCCGGCTCCGCCTCAATCTCGGGCTCCGGCTCCGGCTCCGCCACGACCATCGCGAGCTCCGGCTCCGGCTGCTCCGGCGCGGGCAGCGCGAGCAGCTCCGGGATGCCGCTGAAGTCCTCCCGCAGCGTCGCGAGCATCGACGGCGTGTAGAGCGCCGCAGCCGGGTGGAAGATCGGGTACAGCCGCACCGTCCGCGGCCCGATCCGCCGTACCTCGGCGCGCCCGTGCAGCCGCGTGATCCCCATCGGGTCGCCGCGCAGCAGCTTCGTCGAGAAGTTCCCGAGCGTGCACACCACGCGCGGCTCGATCAGCTCGAGCTGCCGGAACAGGTACTCCTGGCAGCTCTCGATCTCCTGCGGCAGCGGGTCCCGGTTGCCGGGAGGCCGGCATTTCAGGACGTTCGCCACGAAGACGTCGCTGCGCGAGAGCCCGATCTCGTTGAGCAGCTGCTCGAGCAGGCGGCCCGCCTGGCCGACGAACGGGAGGCCCTGCTTGTCCTCGTTGGCGCCGGGCGCCTCGCCGACGAACATGAGATCGGCGTCGGCGTTGCCGGAGCCGAAGACAACCGTCTGGCGCGTGGACGCCAGCTGCGGGCAGCGCGTGCAGACCGACGCCTGCTGGTAGACGGCCTTGAGCTCCTCGCGCCGTTCAGCTGCGGAGGCCATACAGTGACGCTACCGAGCAATTCGGCGGATATCGCACACAACGCCGCAATCTGCGCGGGTAAACTCCATGTCTGAGCCGGTATCTCGATGCGAGAACTGGACCCGCCACCCACCGAACTTCCCGCCTGCGCCGTCGTCGGCGCGGGCCGCATGGGCACGGTCATGGCCGCCGGCCTGAACGCCGCCGGCCCGCTGCGCCGCGGTAAGCCGGTGCCGCCGGGGACGGAAGTCGTCCTGCTGTGCGTGCCGGACGCCCAGATCGCCGCCGCCGCGGCCGCGGTGCCGGACGGGCCGCTGCTCGGGCATTGCAGCGGCGCGACGGGGCTGGAGGCGCTCGGCGCCCGCGACGGGTTCTCGCTGCATCCGCTGATGTCGGTCCCGACCGGCAGCGGGCCGGACGTCCTTCGCGGCGCGGGCTGCGCCGTCGACGGAAGCACGCCGCACGCGCTCGAGACCGCGAACGCGCTCGCCCGCGCGCTCGGCATGCGCGCCGCGCACGTCGCCCCGCAGGACCGCGTCGCGTACCACGCGGCCGCCGCCATGGCGTCGAACTTCCTCGTCGCGCTGGAGGGCGTCGCGGAGCGGCTCGCGGCCACCGCCGGCGTCAGCCGCGAGCAGCTCGCCCCGCTCGTCCTCGCGACCGCGCGCCAGTGGGCCGAGATCGGCCCTGAGCGCGCCCTCACCGGCCCGATCGTGCGCGGCGACGAGGACGTCGTCGCCCGCCACCGCGCGGTCGTGGCCGAGCGCACGCCCGACCTGCTGCCGCTGTGGGACGCGCTCGCCGACGCAACCAGATCGCTCGCAGCGGGTACGAGGGTGGCGGCATGAGGACGATCCGGACCATCGCGGAGCTGCGCGCCCACCTCGCCACGGTGCGGGCGGAAGGCGGCACCATCGGCCTGGTGCCGACGATGGGCGCGTTCCACGCCGGCCATCACTCGCTGATGCGCGCCGCGCGCGAGCACGACGACGAGGTCGTCGTCTCGCTGTTCGTGAACCCGGCGCAGTTCAATGACGCGGGCGACCTCGCCGCCTACCCGCGCACCGAGGACGAGGACGCCGCCGAGGCGGCCGAGCTCGGCGTCGACGTCCTGTTCGCGCCGCCCGTCGAGGAGATCTACCCGCCCGGCTTCTCGACCCGCGTGCAGGTCGACGGCCTGTCGGAGATCCTCGAGGGCGCCGAGCGCGGCGCCGGCCACTTCGCCGGCGTCTGCACGGTCGTGACGAAGCTGCTGAACATCGTGCAGCCCGACGTCGCCTACTTCGGCCAGAAGGATGCCCAGCAGGTCGCCATCGTCGCGCGCATGATCCGCGACCTCGACATCCCGGTGCGGCTCGAGGCGCTGCCGACCGTGCGCGAGCCCGACGGCCTCGCGCTGTCCTCGCGCAACCGCCGCCTGGACGGCGCCGACCGGATCCGCGCGCTCGCGCTCTCCAGGGCGCTGGACGCCGCCGCGGACGCCGTCGCGGCCGGCGAACGCGACGCCCGGCGCGTGCGCGAGATCGCGCTCGCCCAGCTCGCCGGCGTCGACGCCGAGTACCTGGCGGTCGTCGACCCCGACAGCTTCCAGGAGCTCAGCGCGATCGACGGCTGCGCGCTCGTCGCGGTCGCCGCGCACGTGGGCCCTGTCCGCCTGATCGACAATGTCGTACTGCAAGTGAGTTCCGGTGGCGACCCGCACGGGCGCCAACCACGAAAGGAGCAGACGTGTCCACCCCACCCCGTGACCAGCGCAAGCGCGTAACGCTCACCAAGCTCGCCGAGATGCGGGCGCTGGGCGAGCCGATCGTGATGATCACCGCCTACGACCACCCGAGCGCGCTCATCGTCGAGCAGGCCGGCGTCGACATCGTGCTCGTCGGCGACTCCGCCGCCAACAACGTGCTCGGCTACCCGGACACCGTGCCGGTGAGCATCGACGAGATGCTGATGCTCACGCGCGCCGTCCGGCGCGGGCTCACGACGCCGCTGCTCGTGGGCGACCTGCCGTTCGGCTCCTACGAGGCGTCCGACGCGCTCGCGATCGAGACCGCGCAGCGCTTCGTCAAGGACGCCGGCTGCGACGCCGTCAAGCTCGAGGGCGGCGGCGCGTCCGCCGAGCGGGCGCGCGCCATCGTGCGCGCCGGCGTCCCCGTCATGGGCCACGTCGGCCTGACGCCGCAGACGGCCACGATGCTCGGCGGCTACCGCGCCCAGGGCCGCACCTCGGCACGGGCGCGCCAGGTGCTCGACGACGCCCTGGCGCTGCAGGAGGCCGGCTGCTTCGCGATCGTCTTCGAGGCGATCCCGGCCGAGATCACCGACGCGATCATGGGCCACATGGAGATCCCGGTGATCGGGATCGGCGCCGGCCCGAGCACGGACGGCCAGGTGCTCGTGCTGCACGACCTGCTCGCCATCCACGACGACTTCAAGCCGAAGTTCGTCAAGCGCTTCGCGGCCGTCAAGGAGGAGATGCTGCGCGGCGTCGAGGCCTACGCGGAGGAGGTCCGGACCCGCCGCTTCCCCGCGCCCGAGCACAGCTATGGCATCGCGCCGGAGGAGCTCGAGCGCTTCCGCGCCGAGCTGTCGCCCGCCCGGCGTTAACAAGTCATTGACATACACTGGCGGCCGATGAGCCGGCTGTCAGCGATCTTCGCTCCCAAGGAGCGCGAGTACTTCGATCTCTTCGAGGAGGCAGGGAGCAACTGCGTCCTCGCCGCGGAGCTGCTCGAGCGCATGCTCGACCAGTGGCCCGACCACGGCGAGCTGGGGCGTGACGTCGTGATCTGCGAGCAGGAGGGCGACCGGATCACGCACGACATCATCCAGAAGCTCAACCACACGTTCATCACGCCGTTCGACCGCGAGGACATCATCGCCCTCGCGTCCGGCCTGGACGACATCGTCGACTTCATCGAGGAGGTCGCCGACTTCCTCTCGCTGTACCGGATCGAGGCGCCGATGCTGCAGGCGCAGGAGATGGCGCGCGTGCTGCACGAGTCGACGCGCGCGATCGCCGGCGCGATCCCGCGCCTGCGCACGCTGAAGGACATCCATCACTACACGGTGGAGGTCAACCGGCTCGAGAACGAAGGCGACAGGATGCTGCGCTCGGCGCTGGCGTCGCTGTTCGAGACCGGGATCGACCCGATGATGGTGATCCGCTGGAAGGACATATTCGAGCGCCTCGAGGACGCGATCGACTCCACGGAGACGGCCGTGAACATCATCGAGGGCATCATCATCAAGAACCGGTAGTGCACTCCGACGCAGTACTGCTCATCGTCGTCGCGACCGCGCTCGCGTTCGACTTCACCAACGGCTTCCACGACACGGCCAACGCGATCGCGACCTCGGTCTCGACGCGTGCGATGTCGCCGCGCGTGGCCGTCGCGATGTCGGCCACGCTGAACTTCGTCGGCGCGTTCCTGTCGCTCGAGGTCGCCGCGACGATCGCCACGGGCATCGTCGAGGCCGCCGACGTGACGCTGCTGGTCGTCTTCGCCGGGCTGATCGGCGCGATCGTGTGGAACCTCACGACGTGGTGGTTCGGCCTGCCGTCGTCGTCCTCGCACGCGCTGATCGGCGGCGTCGTCGGCGCGATGCTCGCCGCGTCCGGTCCGCAGGCGGTGATCTGGAGCGGCCTGGTGCAGAAGGTGGCGATCCCCGGCCTGGTGGCGCCGGTGCTCGCGCTGGCGGTCGCCGGAGCCGGGATCCTGATCGTCTACCGGATCGTCGGGCACCAGTCGCCCGGCCTCGTGACGCGCGGCTTCCGGCTCGGCCAGCTCGGTACCGGCGCGCTGTTCTCGCTCGCGCACGGCACCAACGACGCGCAGAAGACGATGGGCATCATCTTCCTGGCGCTCGTCGCCAACGGGAACCTCTCGAGCAGCGCCGACGTGCCGACGTGGGTGATCATCTGCTCCGCGAGCGCGATCGCCGCCGGGACCTACGCGGGCGGCTGGCGGATCATCCGCACGATGGGCACGCGGATCATCAAGATGGATCCCGCCCAGGGCTTCGCGTCGCAGGGCGTGGGCGCCGCGGTGATCCTGTCGGCCTCGCACGTCGGCTTCCCGCTCTCCACCACGCACGTGATGTCCGGCGCGATCATGGGCGCGGGCGCGGCCAAGCGGCTCTCCGCGGTGCGCTGGGGCGTGGCGGGGAACATCGTGGTCGCGTGGCTCCTGACGCTGCCGTGCTCGGCCGCGGTGGGCGCGCTGGCGTACGGGATCGTGCGGATCTTCGGCACCGGCACGGCCGGCCCCGTCGTGGTGATCGTGCTGGTCTCGGTGACGCTGATGTTCGCGTTCGCGCGCCGCGCGACGAACAACCGGCTGGTGACCGAGCCGTGACGCTGCTCGCGGTCGAGATCGGCCAGCTGTTCGAGGTCGTCTGGGTGTCGATCCTGGCCGGGGTGAGCATCACGACGTCCTACTCGGTCGTCGTGTTCGGCACCGGCAGGATGGCGGACGCCCAGCGCCACGGCCGCCGCGGCGCCGCGTTCGGCTACGCCACGCTCGCGGTGCTGTGCTTCCTCGTGTTCCTGGGCGGCATGATCTTCGGCGTGAAGGTCATGCTGACGAAGTAGCGACGGGGTATTCGATCGTCCGCAGCACGCGCGCGGGCGCGCCGGCGGCGATCGAGAACGGCGGCAGGTCGGTCGTGACGACCGAGTTGGCGCCGATCACGCAACGCTCGCCGACCGTGACGCCGCTCGTGATCACGACGTTGGCGCCGCACCACACGTTGTCGCCTACGCGCGTCGGGCCCTTCGTGGAGAACCCCTGCCACGTGACCGGCTTGTCGGGATCGTCGAAGCGGTGGTTGCCGTCGGTGATGAAGCAGCCGTTGGCGAACATGCAGTGGTCGCCGATCTCGACCAGCTCGACGGCGGCGACCATCACGCCCAGGTTGAGGAAGCTCCCGGCGCCGATCCGGATCCGGCCGGGCGCCGGCGCGGTGAGCCAGACGCCGGGCTCGAGCAGCGCGTGCTCGCCGACCTCGAGGCGCCCCTCGAGCAGCATCTCCAGCACGTTTCCGTGCACCGGCCAGCGACAGTAGGCGCGTCGGCGCGCGAACTCGTAGTGGAGCCGCGCGCGGTTCCAGGGCAGCGAGGAACGCTCGTACCAGCGCCATTTCTGGAGCCACAGTCGCGCGTCTTGCCAGTGCATGGGCGGTTGCAGGGTCACGTAAGCCCGCTCGCCGCGCTTGGCATCCGCCGCGCGCTGGGCAAGCCTCGGGGGGACAGACCCTACGCACGGAGGCACAGCCTTGCGTCTCACCCAGCTTTGCGCCGTCCTGTTCGCCATCGGCGTCCTCGCTCCTGCGAGTGCCGGGGCCGCGGTTCCCCACGTCGTCCAACCCGGCGAGACCCTGTGGTCGATCGCCGCCGCGAACAACCTCACCACGCGCACCGTCGCCGCCTTCAATGGCCTCTCCGAGAGCTCGCAGGTCGTGCTCGGCAGCACGATCCAGATCCCGTCCACCGTCGAGGGCTACGCCTCGCTGCAGAAGGCGGGCCTCGTGACGGCCCCCGCACAGTCCGCCGTGCCCGCGGCCGCCGCCGCGGCGGCCCCGTCGGCCGCGCCCGCGGTGCAGGGCGCCTACACGGTCCGGCCCGGGGACACGCTGTCCGCGCTCGCCGCCGGCGCGCGCGTGTCGGTCTCCGCGATGGCGGCGATCAACGGGCTCAATCCGAACGGCCTGCTGCTCGCCGGCACCGTCGTCAAGCTCCCGGCGGGCGCGCCCGCCCCCGCCCGCGCCGCGCAGCCCGCCCCGGCCGCGACCGTCGTCCCCCAGGCCGGCCCGGAGCCGACGCCGTCCCGCGTCGGCGCGTCGACGATCCAGAGCGCCGCCGCCGCCAGCGGCGTCCCGCCCTCGCTCGCCGCCGCGATCGGCTGGCAGGAGAGCGGGTTCAACAACGCGATGGTCTCGGGCGCCAACGCGCGCGGCGTGATGCAGATCACGCCCGGCACGTGGGACTTCGTCCAGGCCAACCTCGCCGGCCGCAAGCTCGACCCGAACTCGGCGGCCGACAACGTCAGCGCCGGCGTGCTGTACCTCAAGCACCTGCTGCAGGTCAACGGCGGCAACGAGAGCGCGGCGATCGCCTGTTACTACCAGGGCTGCGGCTCCGTCCAGTCGCGCGGCCTCTTCGACGACACCAAGCAGTACGTCGCCAACGTGCAAGCACTGCGCTCTCGCTTCGGAGGCTGAGCGCAGCGAGGGTCAGGCCCGATCGGGCCTGACCCTCGTCAGCTAGGGTGGGCGCCGATGTCGTTCGGTGTCGAAAGGATCCGTTGGAGCGCGGGCTCCGCCTGTTCCTGATCCTCGGGGCGCTCTCGGCCCTTGGACCGGCGTCGATGGACATCTACCTCCCCGGGCTCCCCACGCTCACGCGCGAGTTCGGGGCGACCGAGTCGGCCGCGCAGCTCACGGTCTCGCTCTACCTGGTGGGACTCGGCGCGGGCCAGCTGATCGCCGGGCCGCTCAGCGACGTGCACGGGCGGCGGCGGCCGCTGATGGCGGCGCTCGCGGTCTACATCGTCGCCACGGTGCTGTGCGCCGTCTCGCCGAGCGTCGCGCTGCTGGTCGTGAGCCGGCTGCTGCAGGGCATGGCGGCGAGCGCGGGCGTCGTGATCGCCCGCGCGATGGTGCGCGACCTGCACGCGGGCGCGGCGGCCGCGCGCTACCTCTCGCGGCTCGTGCTGATCTACGGGCTGGCACCGATGCTCGCGCCGCTGGTCGGCAGCCAGATCCTCCGCTTCACCTCGTGGCGCGGCGTGTTCGTCGCGCTCGTGGCCGCCGGCGCCGCGCTGCTGGCGGTGACGGCGGTCTGGCTGCCGGAGACGCACCCGCACGAGCGCCGCACGCCGTCGTCGCTGCGCACCACCGTGCGCTCGCTCGGCGGGCTGCTGCAGCACCGGCGCTTCGTCGGATACGCGCTCGCGCTCGGCTTCGGTACCGGCGCCGTCGTCGCCTACATCTCGAGCTCGCCGTACGTGCTGCAGGACCATTTCGGCGTGTCGCCGCAGGTGTTCGGCGTGCTGTTCGCGCTCAACGCCAGCGCGATGGTGGCCGGCAGCCAGCTCAACGCGATGCTGCTCGGCCGCTTCAGCCCGCGCCGCCTGCTGGTCGCGGCGGTCGGCGTGATGATCGCGGCCGCGACGGTGCTCGTCGTCGTCGCGGTCCAGGACCTCGGGCTGGCGCCGTTCGCCGCCAGCCTCGTGTTCCTGATGGCCACGTGGGGCTTCGTCCCGGCCAACGCGATCGCGCTGGCCGCCTCCGACCACCCGGACGTCGCCGGCTCGGCCTCGGCGCTGCTCGGGCTGGCGCAGTACGGCATCGGCGCGGTCGCGGCGCCCGTCGTGGGCGTCGGCGGCACCTCGGCGCTCCCGATGGCGGTGGTGATCCTCGTGCTCGCCGCGCTCTGCGCGGGGTCCGTGCTCGTCCTGGCGCGCCCGCTCCGGCGGCCGCCGATCAGCGTGCTGGGACGCTGATCACTCGTCCATCCGGTGCAGCGCGTCCGCGCGCAGCTCCTCGGCGATCGGCAGCAGCGGGAAGCCCTGGGTGCGGGCGACGAGCATGCGGCACATCAGCTCCAGCGCCTCGGCGACGTTGACGGCGGCCGTGAGATCGGCCCCGAGCACGACGGAGCCGTGGTTGCCGAGCAGCATCGCGTCGTGGTCGCGCGCCGCCTCGGCCACGGCGGCCGCGAGCTCCGGCGAGCCGGGGACGAGGAACGGCAGCCGCGCGATCCGGCGCAGGTAGTACATGGTGTCGGTGCTGGCGGGGGTCTCCAGCTCGATCGTCGAGCACGCGACGAGCGTGGTGTGGAACGCCGACGAGTGCAGGACCGCGCCCGTGTCCGGCCGGGCCGCGTAGATCGCGCGGTGCATCCCGGTCTCGACCGAGGGACGGCAGCTGCCCTGCCAGCCCTCGCCGCCGATCTCGCACGTGACGATCCCGTCCGGCGTCAGCTCGTCGATCCGCAGGCCCGAGCCGGAGATCGCGAACCGCCCGCCGGGGAGCCGGACCGACAGGTTGCCGGCCGTCCCCCACGTGAGCTGCTTGGCGCCGACCCGGTGGCCGGCCGCGATCAGCGCGTCGTTCAAGCCGCCGCCGCGACCTTCGTGCGCTTGGCGCGCGGCTTCTTGGCCGGCGCCGCCGGCAGCGAAAGCTCGCGCAGGAAGCGGCCCGTGTAGGACTTCTCGTCGGCCGCGATCTCCTCCGGCGTGCCCCACGCCATCAGCTCGCCGCCCTCCTCGCCGCCCTCGGGACCCATGTCGATCACGCGGTCGGCGGTCTTGATCACGTCGAGGTTGTGCTCGATCACCACGACCGAGTTGCCCTGGTCGACGAGCGCCTGCAGCACCTGCAGCAGCTTCTCGATGTCGGCGAAGTGCAGGCCCGTCGTCGGCTCGTCGAGGATGTACAGCGTCCGCCCCGTGGCGATCTTCGACAGCTCGCTCGCGAGCTTCACGCGCTGCGCCTCGCCGCCCGACAGCGTCGTGGCCGGCTGGCCGAGGCGCATGTAGTCCAGCCCCACGTCGTGCAGCGACTGCAGCCGGCGCTTGAGCTTCGGGATGTGCGCGAAGAAGTGCAGCGCCTCCTCGACGGGCATGTCGAGCACGTCGGCGATCGTCTTGCCCTTGAAGCGGATGTCCAGCGTCTCGCGGTTGTAGCGCTTGCCGTGGCACTGCTCGCACGGGACGTAGACGTCCGGCAGGAAGTGCATCTCGATCTTGATCTGGCCGTCGCCGCGGCAGACCTCGCAGCGGCCGCCCTTGACGTTGAACGAGAAGCGGCCCGGCTTGTAGCCGCGGGCGCGCGCCTCCTGCGTCTTGGAGTACAGGTCGCGGATCTGGTCGAACAGCCCGATGTACGTCGCCGGGTTCGACCGCGGCGTGCGGCCGATCGGCGACTGGTCGACGCTGATGATCTTGTCCAGGTGCTCGAGCCCGCGGATCCGCTTATGCGCGCCGGGGCGCAGCTTGGCCCGGTGCAGCTTGTTGGCGACGGCCTTGTAGAGGATCTCGTTGATCAGCGTCGACTTGCCCGAGCCCGACACGCCGGTGACCGCCGCGAACACGCCGAGCGGGATCTTGACGTCGACGTCCTTGAGGTTGTGCTGCGACGCGCCCACGATCTCGACGTACCCCGACGGCTTGCGGCGCTTCTCCGGCACCCCGATCGCGCGCCGCCCGGACAGGTACTGGCCGGTCGGCGAGTCCTCGACCTCCATCACCTCGGCCGCGGTCCCGCGCGCGACGACGTGCCCGCCATGCTCGCCGGCGCCCGGCCCCATGTCGACCATGTAGTCGGCCGCCCGGATCGTGCCCTCGTCGTGCTCGACCACCAGGACGGTGTTGCCGAGGTCGCGCAGCCGCTCCAGCGTCCCGATCAGGCGCTCGTTGTCGCGCTGGTGCAGCCCGATCGACGGCTCGTCGAGGATGTAGAGCACGCCGACCAGCGACGAGCCGATCTGCGTCGCGAGCCGGATCCGCTGCGCCTCGCCGCCCGACAGCGTCGCCGACGCCCGCTCCATCGACAGGTAGCCGACGCCCACGTTGTCCAGGAACCGCAGCCGCTCGTCGATCTCGCGCAGGATCAGCCGCGCGATCGCGCGGTCCTGGCTCGACAGCTCCAGCCCTTCGACCCACTCGATCGCGCGCCGCGCGCTCATCGCCGTGAACTCGTGGATCGGCAGCCCGCCGACCTTGACCGCCCGCGACTCCGGGCGCAGGCGCGCGCCCTCGCACTCCGGGCACGGCCGCACCGACATGTACTCCTCGATCTTCTCGCGCGACCAGTCGGAGTCGGTCTCCTTGTAGCGGCGCTCGAGGTTGGGGACGATCCCCTCGAAGGTCGTCATGTACGAGCGCTTGCGCCCCATCCGGTTGCGGTAGGAGACGTACAGCTTGTCGCCGTTGGTGCCGAACAGGAACAGGTTCTGCTGCTCCTCCGGCAGCTCCTCCCACGGCGCGTCGACGTTGACCTCGTAGCGGTCGGCGATCGCCTGCGTGATCTGCTCGTAGTAGCCCGTCGCGCCCGACGACCACGGCAGGATCGCGCCCTCGTTGAGCGACAGCGACGGGTCGGGCACCACCAGCTCGGGGTCGATCTCCATCTGCGAGCCCAGCCCGGTGCAGCGCGGACACGCGCCGTGCGGCGCGTTGAAGGAGAACGAGCGCGGCTCCAGCTCGGGCATCGAAATGCCGCAGAACAGGCAGGCGAAACGTTCGCTGTACGTCAAGACCTGCGGCGTGGAGCCGTCCATCGGCACCGTCTCGATCTCGATGATCCCGTCCGCCAGCGTCACCGCGGTCTCCACCGAGTCGGCCAGCCGCTTGCGCAGCTCGCCGCGCATGACCAGCCGGTCGACCACGACCGAGATGTCGTGCTTGTAGCGCTTGTCGAGGACGATCTCCTCCTCGAGCTGGCGCAGCTCGCCGTCGACCTTCACGCGCGTGAAGCCCTCCGAGCGCAGCTCCTGCAGCTGCTTGCCGTACTCGCCCTTGCGGCCGCGCACGATCGGCGCCATGACCATGAACCGCGTGCCGTCCTCCATGCCCATGATCTGGTCGATGATCTGCTCCGCCGACTGCGCGGCGATCGGCCGCCCGCAGTTGAAGCAGTGCGGCTTGCCGATCCGCGCCCACAGCAGGCGCAGGTAGTCGTAGATCTCGGTCACGGTCCCGACCGTCGACCGCGGGTTGCGCGAGGTCGTCTTCTGGTCGATCGAGATCGCCGGCGACAGCCCCTCGATCGAGTCCACGTCCGGCTTGTCCATCTGGCCCAGGAACTGGCGCGCGTAGGCCGACAGCGACTCGACGTAGCGCCGCTGACCCTCGGCGTAGATCGTGTCGAAGGCCAGCGAGGACTTGCCCGAGCCCGAGAGCCCGGTGATCACGACGAGGGCGTCGCGCGGCAGTTCGACGCTGACGTTCTTGAGGTTGTGCTCGCGAGCGCCCGTGACGACGATGGAGTTCTGGCGGGAGGACATAAGACCGCCTCAGATTCTACGGCGGCGGCGGACGCGTTCGTCGAACCTATGTTCGCCCGAGCGGCTCGGCCAGCTGGCCGGTGTCGAGCAGCTTGGCCCGCAGGTAGTCCAGCCACGGCTCCACACGCAGCTCTTCTCCCGTCGCGCGGCGCAGGAGCGCCCGAGAGTCGTACTTGCGCCCGTGGCGGTGGATGTTGTCGCGCAGCCACTCGCGCAGCGGCGCGAAGCGGCCGGCCGCGATGTCGTCCTCGACCGCCGGCATGTCGCGCCGCAGCGCGCTCCACAGCTGGGCGGCCATCAGGTTCCCGAGCGTGTAGGTCGGGAAGTAGCCGATCATCCCCGAGCCCCAGTGGATGTCCTGCAGGACGCCGTGGAGCACGTCGGGGACGTCGAGGCCGAGCAGGCGCTTGGTCGCCTCGTTCCAGGCCTCGGGCAGGTCCTTGACCTCGAGCCGGCCCTCGATCAGCGCGAGCTCGAGCTCGAACCGCAGCGCGATGTGGAGGTTGTAGGTCGTCTCGTCGGCCTCGATCCGGATCAGCGAGAGCTCGACGCGGTTGACGGAGCGGTACAGCGCGGCGGCGTCCATCGACTCGAACGGGCCGCCCACGTGCGAGCGCAGCAGCGGCAGCGCCCACTCGCAGAACGGCCGCGAGCGGCCGACGAGGTTCTCCCACAGGCGGCTCTGGGACTCGTGCACGCCGAGCCCGGTCGCCTCCGCGAGCGTCGTCCGGTAGTGGCGCGGGTCCATCTGCGCCTCGTACAGCCCGTGGCCGAACTCGTGCAGGCAGGAGTAGAACGCCATCGCGAGGTCGTCCTCCTCCCAGCGCGTCGTCAGCCGCACGTCGGTGGCGGCCATGCTGCGGGCGAAGGGGTGCACGGTCGGGTCCAGCCGCCAGTGCTCGCGCTCGAAGCCGACGGCGGCGAGCACCTCCTCCATCAACGCCTCCTGCGCGGGCTTGGCGTGATGGCCGGGGAGCACGCCGGAGCCGTTCGGCAGGCCGGCCGAGGCCGCGACGAGCGGGACGAGCTCCTCCTGCAGGCGCGCGAACAGGCCGGTCAGCTCGCCGGTCGTGAGGCCCGGCTCGTAGTCGTCGAGCAGGACGTCGTACGGGTGCGCGAACTCGTCCGTCCCGTCGAAGCAGGCGGCGTAGCGGTGCGAGAGCTCGATCACGCGCTCCAGCGCCGGCCGGAAGCGGGCGAAGTCCTGCGCCTCGCGGGCGATGTGCCACGCCTCCTGGGCGTGGGCGGCGGCGCCGGACTGCTCTGCGGCGAGCGACGTCGGCACGCGCACCGCCTTGTGGTGGTCGCGCCGGATCGCGGCCACGAGGCGCACGTCGTCGGAGTCGGGGTCCGCGGACGCCGCCCACGGCTCGAGCACGTCGAGCAGGCCGCCCAGCGCGGGATCGGTGAGGCGGTCGTGGAGGATCCGCTCCATCGTCTCCAGCTGGTCGGCGCGCGCACCGGCGCCCCCGCGCGGCATGACCGTGTTCTGGTCCCACAGCATCAGCCCGGCCACGCCGCCGAGGTCGGCGATCTCCGCGGCGCGCTCGCGCAGGCGGGCGAGCTCCTTCGGCGCGTCGCTCACTGGCCCGCCCGCGAGTAGACGTCGTCGAGCAGCCCGTCGAGGTCGGCGAGCGCGAAGTGGTCGGCCAGGTAGCGCGCCGTCTCCTCGCGCGGCGTGCCGCTCAGCGCCATGTTGAGCGCGATCAGGCGCGCGCCGGCCTCGTCGTCCCCGGGGGCCGCGAGCTGGGCGTCGAGGTCCTCGGGCGCGATCTGGAGCTCCGGTGCCGCCTCGACGCCGCCCACGCGGGCATGGAGGTCCGCCAGCCCCGCGTTGAGGCGCTCGCCGCTCGTGCGCAGGGCGTCGAGCAGCGTGCCGAGCTCGCGCTCGAGCTCGTCGAGCCGGCCGAGCAGCCCGTCGGCGGCGACGCGCACGCGCGCCACCTGGTCGCCGGCCTCCTCCCCCGCCTTGACGCGCAGGTCGGCCGCGCTGCGCTCGGCCGCCTCGAGGATCGTGCGCACCTGCTCGGAGGCGCCCGACGACATCGGCTGCGGGGCGCGCGGGGTGACCGCGCGCTCGAACTCGTCGGCGACGCGGCGCAGGTGCTCGTCGACGGCGCCGGGGTCGTAGCCCTTGCGGCCGGTCGGGAAGTCGCGGCGCTGGATCGAGTCGCGGTCCACGGCAGCGCAGGATAGGCCGATCGGGCGCGTTCCGCGTAAGGATCTGACGATTCGCTCAGGGCAGCCGCACCGCGCCGCCGGCCTCGCGCACGACCAGGCCGTCGCGCTCGAGCCCGGCGAGCGCGCGCTCGCGCCGCTCGCCGGCCACCGGCAAGGGCTCGCCGGCCAGCAGGGCGGCGACGATCCGCCCGCGCGCCCAGCGGTCGGTCTGCTCGAACGGAACCGCCGCGCTGCGGCGCGGCGCGCTGACATGGCGGCCGCAGCCCGCGGCCACGGGGCACTCGCCGCACAACGGCGCGCGCGGGCGGCAGACGGTCGCGCCCAGCTCCATCGTCGCCTGGTTGAACACTGCGGCGCGGCCGGGCGGGAGCAGCTCCGCGACGCGCCGGTCCAGCTCGCGCGCCGTGCGCGGGCCCTCGCGGCGCTCGAGCACGCGGCGGACGTTGGTGTCGATCGCCGCCTCGTCGCGATCCCACGCGAAGGAGCCGACCGCGGCGGCGGTGTACGGGCCGACGCCGGGCAATTCGGTGAGATCGTCAGGCCAGCCGTGTGTCACCACATGGCGCGCGGCGAATTGCAGTGACAGCGCGCGGCGGTTGTACCCGAGCCCGCTCCAGAGCGCGAGCACGTCGCGCGCCGGCGCGTCCGCCAGCGCCTCCGGATCCGGGAAGCGGGCCAGCCAGCGCTCGTAGTACGGGATCACGCGCAGCGCCTGTGTCTGCTGCAGCATCACCTCCGACACCAGCAGCGCGTAGGGATCGCGCGTGGCGCGCCATGGCAGCGGGCGGCGGATCCGGCCGTACCAGGCGAGCAGCGCTTCCACGTCCACACCGTGGACGCTAGCGGCTCAAACGTTCAAAGAAGACTTCGCGACCCACTGTGACAACAAATGCCCAGGCAGTGGGTGACACAGGTGAAAGCCCTGTGCATAGGTGCAACCGAGCTCGATGAGTCGTGCCCATGCGGCCGCGTCCTCCACGCCTTCGGCGACGACGTCGAGGCCGAGGTTGCGCCCGAGGTCGATCGCCGAGCGCACGATGGCGGCGTCGTCGGCGTCGTCGAGCAGGCCGCTCACCAGCGAGCGGTCGATCTTGATCTCGGCCACCGGCAGCCGGCGCAGCTGCGAGAGCGACGAGCAGCCGGTGCCGAAGTCGTCGATCGCGCTGCGGACGCCGAGCGCGGCGAGCCGCTCGAGCGCCTGGCGGGCGCGCGCCGGGTCGGCGAGCACGGTCGCCTCGGTGAGCTCGACCTCGAGCACGCCGGCGCCGGCGCCGTGGCGGGCGAGCAGCGCCTCGATCTGGACCGGGAAGCCGTCGTCCATCACGTTGCGCGTCGCGAGGTTGACCGAGACCGCGAGGGCGAGCCCCTGCTCGCGCCAGACGGCCGCCTGGCGCAGCGCCTCGTCGACGACATAGAGCGTGAGCGGCGAGATCAGGCTGGTCTGCTGGACGGTCGGGATGAACTGGTCCGGCGTCACGACGCCGCGATCCGGGTGGTTCCAGCGCAGCAGCGCCTCGACCGCGCCGACCGAGCCGTCCGCCAGGCGCGCCTTCGGCTGGTAGTACAGCTCCAGCTCGCGCTCGTCGAGCGCGCGGCGCAGCTCGCCGACCAGCGTCAGGCGCGACGGGTCGTCGTGGCGGCGCTCCGGCTCGTAGAACGCGCAGCCGAGGTTCTCCTGCTTGGCGTGGTACATCGCGCCGTCGGCGTGCTGGAGCAGCGTCTCGACGTCGCCGCCGTCGCGCGGGAACAGCGCGATGCCGATCGACGCGTCGACCGACAGCGGCAGCCCCTGGACGGTGATCGGCTCCTGGATGACGGCGCGCACGCGGCGGGCGGCGATCACGACGTCGTCGACGGACACGGGATCGGGCAGCAGCACGCCGAACTCGTCGCCGCCGAGGCGCGCGACGGTGTCGGAGGCGCGCAGCATCCCGTCGAGCCGGCTCGCGACCTCGACGAGCAGCGCGTCGCCGGCCGCGTGGCCGAGCGAGTCGTTGACCTCCTTGAAGCGGTCGAGGTCGAGCACGAGCACCGCGACGGCGCCGTCGGCGCGGCGCGCGCGGTGCAGCGCCTGGTCGATCCGGTCGCGGAAGAGGGTGCGGTTCGGTAGGCCCGTGAGCGCGTCGTGCAGCGCCTGGTGCTGGTTGAGCTCCGCCTGCGCGCGCAGCGCGGTCTCGGCGGCCTTGCGCTGCGTGAGGTCCTGCAGCACGGCGATGATGAAGCCTTCGGTGCCCTCCGTCGGCTCGACGACCGACAGCGAGACGTCGACCCACACGCTGTCGCCGTCACCGCGCACGTA
Organism: uncultured Solirubrobacteraceae bacterium; assembly: GCA_963736505.1. GTDB lineage: Bacteria > Actinomycetota > Thermoleophilia > Solirubrobacterales > Solirubrobacteraceae > Solirubrobacter. The sequence goes on along the minus strand of CAVTOZ010000003.1, from coordinate 1,120,121 downwards.
GCGGTGCTCGAGCGTCGACTTCAGCTCGCCCGCGAGCACGCGGTACGCGCGCTCGACGACGGCGTCGCGGTCCTCCGCGTGCACGAACGAGTCGGCCTTGACGCCCACGATCTCCTGCACCGGGCGGCCGAGCAGCTCCTGCAGCGCGGCGTTCACGCTCAGGATGACGCCGTCCATCGACAGCACCATCATCCCGGTCAGCGCGCTCGCGAAGACCGCCTCGAAGCGCGCCTTGGCGCGGAACTCCGACGCGCGGCTGACGGCGGCGGAGAGGCCGACGGCGAGCAGCTCGAGCGTGCGCCGATCGTCCTCGCCCAGCTGCTCGGTCTCCGACGCGCTCATGACGTTGAGCGAGGCGACCGGCTCCTCCCCGGCGAACAGCGGGACGCAGATGTGCGACGTGTCGCCGATCGCGGCCTGCCAGCGGCGGTTGATGCGCGGATCGTTGGCGGCGTCGGAGATCAGCAGCGTGTCGTGGGCGGCGAACGCGAAGCGGGCGACGGAGTCCGCGAGCGGGCGCCGCTGGCCGACCCCGGCCGCGATGCCGCGGGCGGCGACGACGAGGAGCTCGTCGCCGTCGAGCATGCTCACCATCGCGCCCTCGGCGCGGGTCAGGTCCATCGCGCGCTCGACGATCAGCTCCATCACGCGCTCGAGGTCGAGCCCGGCGGCGTCGATGTCGCGCTGCGTGTCGATCACGCGCGCCAGCCGGCGGCTGTGCTCGCGCAGGGCGATCTCGGCGAACGTGCGCTCGCTCAGCGCGGCGGCCTGGCCGAGCGCGGCCGCGAGCACGCCCGCGAGCAGCTCCAGCGTGGCGACGTCGCGCTCGCCGAACGCGCCGGGGACGGCCGAGGAGACGATCAGCAGTGCGGCGGGAATCCCCTCCGACAGCACCGGGACGATCACCGCCGAGCGGGTGCCGGCGGCGCGCCCGCGCACGACATCGGCGCGCGGATCGGTCTCGATGTCAGCGCACAGCACGGGCGCGCAGGTGCGGATGGCGTGGCCGCAGAGGCCGTTCTCGAGCGAGCCGCGCACCGTGCCGGTGGCGCCGCTGGACGCGCGCTGCACGAGGTCCTCGTCTTCGACCAGCAGCACGTACGCCGAAGTGGCGCACGTCAGCGCCTGCATCCGCTCGACGAGCAGTTCCAGCTCGGCCTTCATCGGTACGTCCACGTCATTCCGGGATATCGGCCCGTTGGACGTTCGATTGAGTTTACCGGTCGTTTGCGTTCAGCCTTGATCGTTTTGTATCGTGCGGAACACCACAAGCACCAAATAGGAGGAGAGGGAACTTGTTGGCATCGGCAATTCGCCGCGGCGCGCTGGGGTGCGCGTGCGCGGCCGCGCTCGCGGCGCCCGGCGTCGCGGCGGCCTCGCAGCCGCTCGGCGTATCCGGCCTGACGGCCGACCGCCAGGCGGCGCCGCTCGGGCTCGGCGACCCGCGGCCCAACCTCGGCTGGCAGCTGACCGGCGACGGCCGCGGACGCTCGCAGTCGGCGTACGAGGTCATCGTGTCCGGCCCGTCCGGCGCGGTCTGGGACAGCGGCGAGGTGCACTCGTCCGCGTCGAGCAACGTCGCCTACGGCGGCCCCGCGCTGGCCTCGGGCACGCGCTACACGTGGAAGGTGCGCGCGTGGGACGAGAGCGGCAGCCCGTCCGCCTGGAGCGATCCCGCGAGCCTCGAGACCGGGCTGCTGGAGCGCGACGACTGGAAGGGCAAGTGGATCGGGGCCGCGGCCGACACGCTGAACTTCAGCGGCGACAAGTGGATCTGGTACACGAACGACGACGCCGTCAACAACCTGCCGGCGCTGACCCGCTACCTGCGCGCCGCCGTGACGCTGCCGTCCGTCCCGGCCTCGGCGCGGCTGCTGTTCACCGTCGACGACGAGGCGGTCGTCTACGTCAACGGCACGCAGGTGATCGACACCAAGCCGATCCGCGACGCCGACGAGAACGCGTGGCAGCGCGCGCAGGCCGTCGACGTGCACTCCTACCTGCACGCCGGCGCGAACACGATCGCCGTGCAGGTCAAGAACCGGCTCAACCCGAGCGGCGGCCAGACGCCGGGCGGCTTCATCGCGCGCCTGCGCGCCGACGCCGTCACGCTCGACACGAGCTCGAGCTGGAAGTCGGCCGCGACCGCGGCGTCCGGCTGGGAGCAGCCCGGCTTCGACGACTCGGCGTGGACGCCGGCGCGCGAGCTCGCCACGTACGGCAGCGGACCCTGGGGCTCGAACGTGAGCCTGCCGCCGCAGACCAACCCGTACCTGCGCAAGGACTTCACCAGCGGCGGCACGGTCACCTCCGCGCGGCTGTACGTCTCCGCGCTGGGGCTCTACGAGCTGCGGCTCAACGGCGCCAAGGTCGGCGACCAGGTGCTCGCTCCCGGCTGGACCGAGTACTCCAAGCGCGTCCCGTCGCAGACGTACGACGTGACCGATCTCGTCCGCTCCGGTGACAACGTTGTCGGGGCGATCCTCGGCGAGGGCTGGTACGCCGGGCGCCTGCAGGGCGGCCGCAAGTGGGGCGACACGCCGGCGCTGATGGCGCAGCTGAAGATCGACTACGCCGACGGCAGCTCGCAGCGGATCGTCACCGACTCGTCGTGGAAGACGGGCACGGGCGGCCTGCGCTCGGCCGGCATCTACGACGGAGAGACCTACGACGCGCGGCTCGACCAGCCCGGCTGGGACGCCCCCGGGTTCGCCGCCGGCGGCTGGGCGAGCGCGATCGAGCGCAACGACCCGCCGGCGATCGAGCCGTCGCAGGCGCCGCCGATCCGGGTGATCAAGACGCTCGCGCCGGTCAAGCTCACGCAGCCGGCGCCGGGCACCTACATCTACGACCTCGGCCAGAACTTCGCCGGCTGGGCGCGCCTGCGCGTCAACGGGCCGGCGGGGACGGCGGTGCGGCTGCGCTTCGGCGAGGTCCTCAACGCCGACGGCACGCTCTACCGCGACAACCTGCGCAGCGCGCAGCAGACCGACACCTACACGCTGCGCGGCGGCGGCCAGGAGACCTACGAGCCGCGCTTCACCTACCACGGGTTCCGCTACGTCGAGGTGACCGGGTTCCCCGGCACGCCGACGGTCGACTCGCTCGACGGGCGCGTGGTGAGCACCGACGTGCCGGCGTTCGGCACGTTCACGAGTTCCAACGCGCTCGTGAACCAGATCCAGACCAACATCACGTGGGGCCAGCGGTCGAACTTCCTCGGCGTGCCGACCGACGCCGACCAGCGCGACGAGCGGCTCGGCTGGACGGGCGACATCCAGGCGTTCGCGTCGACCGCCGCCTACAACGGCGACGAGTCCGGCTTCCTCGGCCAGTGGCTGCAGACGCTGCGCGACTCGCAGTCGGCCAACGGCGCGTTCCCCGACGTGGCGCCGGTCACGTGCTGCGGCGAGGGCGTCGCGGGCTGGGGCGACGCGGGCACGGTCGTGCCGTGGGCGCTGTACCGCCATTACGGCGACACGCGCGTGCTGCGCGACAGCTACGACTCGATGAAGCGCTGGATCGCGTACCTGCAGGCCAACAGCAGCGGGCTGATCCGGCCCGCGTCGGGCTACGGCGACTGGCTCGCTACGGCCGACACGCCGCTGGATCTGATCGGCACGGCGTTCTTCGCCTACTCGACCGACATCGTGCGCCGCACCGCGCTCGTGCTCGGCGACGACGCCGCGGCCGCGTCCTACGCGTCGCTGTACGCCCAGATCAAGTCGGCGTTCGTCAACCGCTGGGTGCACGCGGACGGGACGATCGGCTCGGGCTCGCAGACCTCGTACGTGCTGGCGCTGAAGTTCGGCCTCGTGCCGGACGCGCAGCGCGCGGTCGCGTTCGGGCGGCTCGTGGATGACGTGACCGGCCGGGGGAACCACCTCTCGACCGGGTTCCTCGGCACCCCGTTCCTGCTCTCGGTCCTGCGCGACGGCGGCCGCCCCGACGTGGCGTATCGCGTGCTCGAGCAGGACTCCTACCCGTCGTGGGGCTACATGATCTCGCGCGGCGCGACCACGATCTGGGAGCGCTGGGACGGGATCAAGCCCGACGGCACCTGGCAGGACGCCGGGATGAACTCGTTCAACCACTACGGGCTCGGCTCGATCGGCGACTTCCTCTACGACTCGGTCGGCGCGCTGGCGCCCGACGACTCGGCTCCGGGCTACCGGCGCTTCGTCGTCAAGCCGGTCGAAGGCCCGGGCGTCGACTCGGCCTCGTCGACGGTGCGGACCGCGTTCGGGCCCGCGTCGACGGCGTGGTCGCGCGAGGCCAACGGGCGGCTCAAGCTCGACGTGACGGTGCCGGTCGGCGCGACGGCGGAGGTCCACGTGCCGCTCGCCGACGGGCAGCAGGTGCTCGAGAGCGGGCAGCCGGCCGCGTCGCAGCCGGGCGTGACCTACCGCGGGACGTCCAACGGCGAGGCCGTCTACGACGCCGGCTCGGGCGCGTACTCGTTCGTGGCCGCCGTGCTGACCTCGACCACGGCGGAGGGCGACGTGTCGGGCACGGTGGGAGCCACGCTCGCCCTGACGGTGGGCGGGCCGGCGAGCTTCGGCGCGTTCACGCCGGGGCTGGCGCACGACTACACGGCGTCGCTGACGGCGAGCGTCACCTCGACGGCGGCGGACGCGGCGCTCACCGTCCACGACCCGAGCGCGACGGCCGTCGGGCACCTCGTCAACGGCGCGGCGGCGCTCGCGCAGCCGCTGCAGGCGCGTGCCGGCACCGGCGCGTACGCGCCCGTCGGCGGCGCGAGCAGCCCGACGCCGCTGGCGAGCTGGAGCGGCCCGGTCAGCAACGACCCGCTGGCGATCGGCTTCCAGCAATCGATCGGCGCGAGCGAGGGCCTGCGGACCGGCGCGTACGGCAAGACCGTCGTGTTCACGCTGTCGACGACGGCGCCGTAGGACGTGTCGCAGGAGCGCGGCGCCCCTGGCGCCGCGCTCCCGCAGTGCGCGAAGCCGACCACGCGGCGGAGGAGAGAGGACCGAGCCGAGGACCTCGCGCCCCTCGAACTGAAGCAGCCCGGCGGGCGGCTCCTGTTACCGAATTGTTCCCCTCATGAACGTCGACACAGAACCTTTACCCCGCGGTGAGGGGTTCGGCGCGACTCTCGGGACATGACAGTCACGATCCGTCGCAAGCAGCGCCGCATCGACGCCGGGGAGATCGGTATCAGCGCTCTCCTCTTCTCCCTGTACGCCTCCGCCCGCGGGGCGGCGATCGCCGTAGGGGCCGCCCGGGCCCTCTTGCCCTAGGCGCGCCTAGCCCTCTGGCCGGATCTCGCACTTCGCCACGAAGTGCGTGGCGAGCGCGTCGCGCTCCGTGAACGAGAGGATGTGGATCCAGGCGATCAGCGAGTGCCCGTCGACGTCGAAGCGGCCGGCGAGCTCCATCGGGCCGGGGCCCTTGGGGTCGCGATAGCCGTCCCACGTCTCCTCCCCCGCCCGCCACTCGACCTCGTACGGGCCGAGCGGGCGCGGGTAGAGCCCGAGCGTCTCCTCCTGCGGCGTGAGGTCGAGCCGGAACAGGCCGGGCGCGAGCAGGATCGCCGCGCGGGCGCCGAACTCGACGAGCCGCGATGCCGTGATCAGCAGGCCGCCTCCCGGCAGCATGGCGGCGAGCTGGCCGAGCGCGGCGCCCTCGGCGACGGCGCGGTCGGGCGAGAGGACGGCGGCGACGGCCGGGGACGCCGCGGCGGCGGCCGACGTCTCGAGGCCCGTGGGCGGCTCAGCCATCGCGCGGCTCCATGCGCATCGCGAGCCACTCGTCATCGGTGCCCAGCGCGTCGGCCGGCGCGTAGCCGGCGGCGGCGTAGCGGGCGATCACGGCCTCGGCCTCGCTTGCGACGATGCCGGAGACGATCACGTGGCGGACCTCGGGCGTGAGCGCGTCCGCGACGCGCTCCTGCACCGGCGGCGGCGCGTTGACGAGCAGCAGCGGCGCGAGCGGGACGGGGTCGGTCGCGAGGTCGGCGACGGACGCGGTGACGCCGACGCCGTTGCGGGCGACGTTCTCGGCCGCGACCTCGATCGCGATCGGGACGCGGTCGACGGCGATGACCGGCGACCAGCCGAGCTTCGCGGCCGCGATCGCGAGCACGCCGATGCCGCACCCGAGGTCGGCCGCGCCGCCGCTCGGCGCCAGCGGGAGCATCAGCGCGATGCACATCTGCGTCGTCGGGTGCGAGCCGGACCCGAACGCGCTCCCGCGCCGCTCGACGATCACGTCGATCACGCCCGCGGGCGGCGCCGGATCCCACGGCGAGCGGATCGACACGCGGCCGCCGACGATCACGTTGCCGCCGCCGAAGCGGGCCCGCCGCGCGCGCCAGTCGGCCGGCACCTCCTCCTCCACGAAGCCTTCGAGCGCCGCGCCGGCGGCGGCCTCCAAGGCGGCGCGGCCGGGCAGCGCGCCGGCGACGCTGGAAAACACGCCGTCGTCCTCGTGCAGCCCGGCGGGGAGCAGCGGGAGCAGGCCGTCCAGGACCGCCTCCTGGTCAGGCGCGGTGATGCGGAACGCGATGCGGCGCACGGGCCGCCGAGACTACCCGTGCAGCGCTAGTCGGCGGGCGCGGTCGCCAGCGTGAGCTCGCGCCGGAGGTCGCGGATCTCGTCGCGCAGCTTCGCCGCGTACTCGAAGCGCAGCTCCTCGGCGGCGGCGAGCATCTCCTCCTCGAGCTCGCGCATCGTCTGCTCGATCTCGGCCGGCGCCATCTCGGTCCGCTTCTCGCGCCGCCGGCGGCCCTTGGTCGGCACCTTGGAGTCCGACATCAGGAACTCCGTGATGTCGGAGATCCCCTTGACGATCGTCTCCGGCGTGATGCCGTGCTCGGCGTTGTACGCGCGCTGGATGGCCCGCCGGCGATCGGTCTCCCCGATCGCGGTGCGCATCGCGTCGGTCTCCTTGTCCGCGTACATCACGACCCTGCCGTCGACGTTGCGGGCCGCGCGCCCGATCGTCTGGATCAGCGAGGTGGCGCCGCGCAGGAAGCCTTCCTTGTCGGCGTCGAGGATCGCCACCAGCGAGACCTCCGGGAGGTCCAGCCCCTCGCGCAGCAGGTTGACGCCGACGAGCACGTCGTATTCGCCGAGCCGCAGCTCGCGGATGATCTGGATCCGCTCCAGCGTGTCGATCTCCGAGTGCAGGTAGCGCACGCGGAAGCCCATCTCGAGCAGGTAGTCCGTCAGGTCCTCGGACATCTTCTTCGTGAGCGTCGTGACCAGCACGCGCTCGTTGCGGTCCACCCGGATGCGGACCTCGCCCATCAGGTCGTCGATCTGGTTCTTCGTCTCCCGGACGTCGATCTCCGGGTCCACGATCCCCGTCGGGCGGACGATCTGCTCGACGATGCGGGCCGAGTGCTCGCGCTCGTAGTTGCCGGGCGTGGCCGACACGAACACCATCTGCGGCGTGATCGAGAGGTACTCGTCGAACGTCTGCGGCCGGTTGTCGAGCGCGCTCGGCAGCCGGAAGCCGTAGTCGACCAGCGTCTGCTTGCGCGAGCGGTCGCCCTCGTGCATGCCGCCGATCTGCGGCACGGTCTGGTGCGACTCGTCGATGAAGCAGACGAAGTCCTTCGGGAAGTAGTCGAGCAGGCAGTACGGGCGCGATCCGGGCTCACGCCCGTCGAGGATGCGCGAGTAGTTCTCGATGCCGGAGCAGAACCCGATCTCCTTCAGCATCTCCATGTCGTACTGCGTGCGCTGGCGCAGGCGGTGCGACTCCAGCAGCTTGCCCTCGGCCTCCAGCTGCGCGGTGCGCTCGTTGAGCTCGCGCCCGATCTCGGCGACCGCGCGCTCCATCGTGCCTTCCTTGACGTTGTAGTGCGTCGCGGGCCAGACGGCGACGTGCTCGAGGTCGTCCTTGATCAGCTCGCCCGTCAGCGGGTCGAAGTTCTGCAGCCGCTCGACCTCGTCGCCGAACAGCAGCGCGCGGAACGCCGTCTCCTCGTACGCCGGGAAGACCTCCAGCGTGTCCCCGCGCACGCGGAACGTGCCGCGCCCGAGCGCCGTGTCGTTGCGGTTGTACTGCAGCGAGACCAGCTTGCGCAGCAGCTCGTCGCGATCGACCTCGCCGCCCTTGACCAGCACCTGGCAGTTGGCGTTGTACGTCTCCGGCGAGCCGAGGCCGAAGATGCACGAGACCGACGCCACGATGATCACGTCGCGGCGCGCGAACAGCGACGCCGTCGCGGCGTGGCGCAGCCGGTCGATCTCCTGGTTGATCGCCGAGTCCTTCTCGATGTAGAGGTCCTTCGACGGGACGTAGGCCTCGGGCTGGTAGTAGTCGTAGTAGGAGACGAAGTACTCGACCGAGTTGCTCGGGAAGTACGTCCGGAACTCGTTGCACAGCTGCGCCGCCAGCGTCTTGTTGTGGGCGATGATCAGGGCCGGCCGCTGCACCGCCTCGATCGTCGCCGCCATCGTCATCGTCTTGCCCGTGCCCGTGGCGCCGAGCAGGGTGAGCCCGCGCTCACCCGCCTCGATGCCCTCGGCGAGCGACGCGATCGCCGCCGGCTGGTCGGCGGCGGGGGAATACACGGAGTCGAGCTTGAACGGCGGCACCCTCAAGACGATAGACCGCGACGCGGACGGAACGTATGTTCGCATCGAGTCTGGGTATAGCGCCTCTCATGAAGACGATCGTGGTCGCCGCCAAGGCGGGGTCCGACCAGCCCTGGGTGGCCGACGCCGCCGCCGAGCTCGCCCATCAGACGGGCGCGCAGGCGAAGGTGGTCAGTGTCGACGGCGTCGAGATGGAGGCGCTCTCGCCGCTGCCCCGCAGCGAGTACCAGAAGGGCGCCCAGGAGAGCGCCGACAAGATCGCCGCGCGCATCCGCGACGCGGGCGTCGAGGCGAGCGCGGCGGTGCGCGCGGGGAAGGTGGTGCCGGGGATCCTGATGTACGCCGAGGAGGAGGACGCCGACCTGATCGTGGTCGGCGCCTCGACGCGCGGCGCGGTCGCGCGGCGCGTGCTCGGCGACGTGCCGCTCGAGCTGGTGCAGCGTTCGCGCCGCCCGGTGCTCGTGGTGTCGTCCCACGGCGTCGCCGGGTAGGGGGCGAGAATGGCCCAGGGAGGACTCTTCGCGACCAAGCCGATCGACGCGCTCGTCGCCGACACCAAGGACGAGGGCAGCCAGCTCAAGCGCGCGGTCGGGTTGCTCGACCTCACGGCGCTCGGCATCGGCGCGATCATCGGCACCGGCATCTTCGTCATCCTCGGGGAGGCGATCGGCGACTCCGGGCCGGCGATCATCCTCAGCTTCGTCCTCGCGGGCGTCACGTGTGCCTTCTCCGCGCTCTCCTACGCCGAGCTGGCGAGCGCGATCCCGGTCTCCGGCAGCGCCTACACGTACGGCTACGCCACGATGGGCGAGCTGCTCGCGTGGATCATCGGCTGGGACCTGATCCTCGAGTACGCCGTGTCGGTCGCGGCGATCGCCGTCGGCTGGGGCCAGTACTTCAACGACCTGCTCGACGACCTCTTCGGCATCAAGCTGCCCGACGCGATCGCGCTCGCGCGCGACGACGGCGGCACCTTCAACGTGCCGGCCGTCGTGATCGTGCTCGCGGTCGCGGCGCTGCTGATGTACGGCGTGCGCGAGAGCGCGCGCGCCAACACGATCATGGTGGTCACGAAGCTCCTGATCGTCGTGCTGTTCATCGTGCTGGCGGCGACGGGCTTCCACTCCGACAACCTGCACCCGTTCGCGCCGCACGGCTTCGACGGCGTCGTGACGGCCGCGTCGGTGATCTTCTTCGCGTACATCGGCTTCGACGCGATCTCGACGTCGGGCGAGGAGGTCAAGAACCCCGGCAGGGACCTGCCGATCGCGATCATCGGCTCGCTCGGGATCTGCACGCTGCTGTACATCCTCGTCGCGCTGACGGCGACGGGCGCCGTCCCCGCCGACAAGATCGCCGGCCAGGACGCGCCGCTCGCGTTCGTGCTGCGGCAGCTGGACTTCAGCTGGGCCGCGACGCTGATCTCGTTCGGCGCGCTGGTGGCGATCACCAGCGTGGTGCTGACGATCCTCTACGGCCAGACGCGGATCACGTTCGCGATGTGCCGCGACGGGCTGCTGCCGTCCTCGTGGGCGAAGCTCAGCCCGCGCCAGACGCCGGCGCGGCTGACGTTCGTGTTCGCGATCCTGATCGCGCTCGTCGCCGGGCTCTTCTCGCTCAGCACGATCGCCAAGCTCGTCAACATCGGCACGCTGTTCGCGTTCGTGATCACCAACATCGGCGTGATCGTGCTGCGGCACACGCGGCCGGACATGGAGCGCACGTTCAGGGTCCCGTTCTCGCCCGTGTTCCCCGCGATCGGCGCGATCCTGGCGATCTTCCTCATGAAGTACCTCGAGCGCGACACGTGGATCCGGTTCGTGCTGTGGCTGCTGATCGGGCTCGCGGTCTACTTCCTCTACGGCCGCACGCACTCCAAGCTGCGCCAGGGCCAGGTCATCAACCCCGAGGCGGATCTCGACTAGGACTAGCCGAAGCCGCGCTCGAGCTTGTCGTACGCGCGCGCCGCCTCGATCCGGAGCGAGGCGGCGACCGCGACCTGCTCCTCGCCGTCGAGCAGGCGCGTGAACGCGGCGCGGAAGATCAGGCGGTGCGTCCAGGAGAGCACTCGCGCCATCATCGCGGCGAGGAAGTCGTCGGGCTCGAGGCCGACGTGCTCGGCGATCGCCGGCGCGAGCGCGGAGGCCTCCTCCTCCCAGCCGGCGAAGAGCCGCTGGCGCAGCGTGGTGGAGCCCATCACGAGCCGCGGGACGGCGACGATCGCCTCGACCGGCTCGCGCTCGACCGCGTCGAGCAGCGCCTCGGTCATATGCCGGAACGGCGTGATCACCGAGACGCCCGGCGCCGCGTCGCGGACGGCCTCGACCAGCGCCGCCGTCAGATCCCGGCCGCGGTGGACGACCAGGTCCTCCTTGGCCGGGAAGTAGTTGAAGACGGTCTTCTCCGACACGTCGGCCGCGCGCGCGATCTCGGCGACGGTCACGGCGTCGAACCCGCGCTCGCCGAACAGCGCCATCGCCGCGGCGGCGATGTCCTCGCGCGTCTTGAGCTTCTTGCGCTCGCGCAGGCCCAGCTCCATGAGAGCGCACCATACATGCTCTTGCTGAAAACTTCTAGCCTCTGTACATTTGCTGCCACATGACGATTCCTGCGATCGAAGTCCGGGACCTGAAGAAGTCCTTCGGCGAAGTGGAGGCGGTGCGCGGCGTCAGCTTCGAGGTCGCGCCAGGCGAGGTGTTCGGCTTCCTCGGCCCCAACGGCGCCGGCAAGACCACCACGATCAACATGCTCTGCACGCTGGCGAAGCCGACGTCCGGGGCCGCGTTCGTCGCCGGCCACGACTCCGTGCTCGAGCGCGACGACGTGCGCCGCAACATCGGCCTGGTGTTCCAGGATCCGACGCTCGACGGCTACATGACGGCGACTCAGAACCTGCGCCTGCACGCCGACCTGTACGGCATCGAGTCGGCGGTCGTGCCCGCCCGGATGGAGCAGGTCCTGCGCATGGTCGACCTGTGGGACCGCCGCGACTCGACCGTGATGACGTTCTCCGGCGGCATGCGGCGGCGGCTGGAGATCGCGCGCGGGCTGATGCACTCGCCGCGCGTGCTGTTCCTCGACGAGCCGACGATCGGCCTCGACCCGCAGACGCGCAGCTCGATCTGGCGCTACATCGGCGAGCTCAAGGAGCGCGAGGAGATCACGATCTTCATGACGACGCACTACATGGACGAGGCCGAGTTCTGCGACCGCATCGCGATCATGGACCACGGCGAGATCGTCGCGCTCGACACGCCGGAGGCGCTGAAGGCGCAGGTCGGCTCCGATCGCGTCCGGATCCAGACGGCCGACGACGACGCGGCGATCGCCGCGCTCGCCGACCGCTTCGAGCTCGAGGCGAAGCTGTCCGAGGGCGCTGTGACGTTCTTCGTGCCGTCGGGCGAGGAGTTCGTTCCGCGGCTGTTCGCCGAGCTCGACGTCGGCATCAAGTCGGTCAGCGTCTCGCGCCCGACGCTCGACGACGTGTTCATGTCGCACACCGGCAGCACGATCCGCGACGCCGAGGAGAACACGGGCGCCGCGCGCAACCGGATGATCATGCAGGCGATGGCGGGAGGCCGACGGTGAGCGCGATCGCGAGTGACGTCGTCCGCGTCCGCGTCCCGCCGCGCAGCTGGCGCAACGAGGTGCGCGCCGTGAAGGTCGTGTGGCGGCGCGAGCTGATCCGCTTCCGCAGCGACCGCATGCGGATGGTGACGTCGCTGATCCAGCCGCTGCTGTTCCTGTTCGTGCTCGGCGGCGGCCTGCAGCAGCTGTCGGCGGCGAGCACCGGCGGCGTGGACCTGAAGACGTTCATGTACCCGGGCATCCTCTGCATCGCGGTGCTGTTCACGGCGATGTTCAGCGCCGCCTCGATCGTGTGGGACCGCGAGTTCGGCTTCCTGCGCGAGATGATGGTCGCGCCGGTGCGGCGCAGCTCGATCGTGATCGGCAAGTGCCTCGGCGGCGCGACGGTGGCGAGCTTCCAGGGCGTGATCCTGATCGCGCTCGCCGGCTTCGTGGACGTCCCCTACGACCCGCTGCTGATCCTCGGCATCTTCGCCCTGCTCGTGATCCTGGCGTTCTCGATCACGGCGTTCGGCGTGATGGTCGCCGCGCGGATCAAGCAGATGCAGTCCTTCATGGGCGTGATGCAGATGATCGTCACGCCGATGTTCTTCATCGCGGGCGTGTTCTTCCCGGTCGCCAACCTGCCCGGGTGGCTGAACTTCCTCAACCGGATCGATCCGCTGACCTACGCGGTCGACCCGATGCGGCGGCTCGTGTTCAACCACCTCGACATGACCGACGAGGCGCGCGCCACGCTGGATCCGGGCGTCACCTGGTTCGGCTGGCGCGTGCCGAGCCTGCTCGAGGTCGCCGTCGTGCTGGCGCTCGGGCTCACGATGCTCGGCATCGCGATCTGGGAGTTCAACTCCACTGAATAGCGAGCCGGAGCAGCGGCCCGCGAGGACGCTTGCGGCCCCGCTCCGGCTGCGCCGGCTCGGCGGTCGCGGCGGCCTCCGGCGCGTGCGCCGGGCCGAGCCCGAGCTCGAACCACATCACGACGTTCGGCTCGTGGTCGACGCCCCAGCGCTGCGACATCCGCGACACGAGCACCATCCCGAACCCGCCGCCGCCGCTCATGTCCGGCGTGCGGACGCGCGGATCGGCCTGGATCCCGGTGTCGCGCATCTCGACCCGGACGGTGCCGTCGCGCAACGTGACGCGCAGGTCGATCTGGCCGTCCTCGTCCACGCCGCCGTGGCGCACGCTGTTGGCGACGATCTCGGTGACCAGCAGCTGGAGGTCGCTGAGCACGTCGGCCGGCAGGTGGTCCGCGAGCTTCTCGGTCAGCGTCCGGCGGGCCCGCCCTGCGGCTCTGTCGCCGCCGGCGATAACGACGCGTAGGTCCGTAGGGGCGGTCATGGGGCGGCCGGAAGCTACACGAATCCGGCGATTTCCGTCCGCAGGTGGCTACGTGTTTTTCACCCAGCGGAACCGCCGCACGGCGATCGCCAGGCCGGCGATCCCCCACAGCATGACCACGGCGAGGTCGCCGAGCTTCAGCGAGCCCGCGGGCGAGAACAGCGTGACCATCGCCACCGCGAGGTGGCGGATCGGGAACGCGTCGGCGACGCTCAGCAGCCACGACGGGATCTGGTCGGCCGGGACGAACACGCCCGAGATGAAGTACAGCGGCAGCACGATCGCCTGCACGACGGGCACGGCCGAATCGGCCGACTTGATCACCGCGGCGAGCGCGAACCCGAGGCAGCAGAACGACAGCGACCCGATCGCGACGACCAGGATCAGCGCCGGGATCCGCCGCGCCGGCAGGTCGACGCCGTAGAGGATCAGGCCGACGGCGAGCAGGACCGCGACCGTCAGCAGCGCGATCGCGACGCAGCTGAGCGCGCGGCCGGCGATCAGCACCCAGGCCGGCACGGGCGTCGCCCGCCGGCGCTTGAGCACGCCGTTGTCGCGCTGCGTCGTGACCGTGATGACGAGGTTCACGAGCGAGGCCGAGACGATGCCCAGCGTCGCCAGCCCGGGCACGTAGTACTGGGCCGGCTTGATCTGGCCGCCCGGCACGTCGACCGTGCCCGTCCCGAAGACGGCGGCGAAGATGACGAGGAAGATCAGCGGCATCAGCACGGTGAAGAACCGCGCCTGGCCGTTGCGCCAGAAGACGAGCAGGTCGTAGCGGAACTGATGCAGGGCGAGATTCACGCGACCAGCTGCAGGTAGACGTCCTCGAGGGTGGGGCGGCGCACCTCGAGGTCGGGAAGGTCGGCGCCGGCCTCCTCCGCCCATTCGGCGAGCGCGCGCAGGACCGGCAGCGGGCGCTCGGCGCGGATCACGGCGCGGCCGTCGACCTCGAGCGCGCCGAAGCGCTCCGGCAGCCCGGGCGGCGGCGTGAACGCGATCACGGCCGCCTCGCGGTCGCGCCCGCCGAGCGCGCCCGGCGTGCCCTCGGCGACCACGACGCCGCGCGCCAGCACGACGATCCGGTCGGCGAGCTGCTCGGCCTCGTCCATGTAGTGCGTCGTGAGGATGATCGTCGTGCCCAGCTCGCGCAGACCGGCGATCATCTGCCACGCGGCGCGCCGCGCCGAGGGATCGAAGCCCGTGGTCGGCTCGTCGAGGAAGATCAGCTCCGGGTTGCCGACGAGCGAGAGCCCGACGTCGATCCGGCGCTGCTGGCCGCCCGACAGCGCGCCGCAGCGGCGATCCGCGAGGTCGGCGAGCCCGACGAGCTCCATCACCTCGCCGACCGGCCGCGGCCGGTCGTAGTAGCCGGCGTACAGCGTCAGGCACTCGCGCACGGTCAGCTCCGGCTCGACGACGTTCTCCTGCAGCACGATCCCGACGCGCTGGCGCCAGCCCTTGGGCGGGGCGCCGGGGTCGGCGCCGAGCACGGTCGCCTCTCCCCCGGTCCGCATGCGGAAGCCCTCGAGGATCTCGACCGTGGTCGTCTTGCCGGCGCCGTTGGGGCCGAGCAGGGCCACGACCTCGCCGTCGGCGACGTCGAGATCGACGCCGCGCACCGCCTCGACGTCGCCGTAGGACATGCGCAGGCCGCGGACCTCGATCACGCGCGGCCGTCCCAGTCGTGCTCGAGCGCCCAGCGCGCGCCGACGGTCCACGCCTGCACGCGGTTGGAGACAGGGCTCGGCTCCAGCTCGCCGGCCGTGGAGACGGCGTAGAGCTCCGGGAAGCGCCCGAGCCGGTCGAGCGCCGCGAGCACGCCGCGGCGCACGCGCTCGGCCGCGTCGGCGCGGCCGGCGGCGCGCAGGCCGCCCCACCCGAGCCAGCAGTCGAACGGCCAGACCGAGCCGCGGTGATAGCCCTGCGGCTCGAACACGGGCGCGTCCGACGACAGCGTGCGCAGCCCGAAATCGGTCAGCACGTCGGGGGCGCACAGCCGCTCGGCGGCGGCGTCGGCGGCGTCCGGCTCCAGCGCGTCGGCCCACAGCAGCCAGCCGAGCTGCGAGCCCGCCCCGGGAACCGGGCCGTCGCCGTCGATCGCCATCACGTCGGGCCCGAACGCCGCGCTGACCGCGGCGCGCAGCTCGTCCGCCCGCGCGGACCAGGCCGCGTCGCCGCTCAGCCGCGCGGCCGCCCGCAGCGCCGCGACCGCGACCGCCTGCGTGTCGGCGTCGGCGAGCGGCGGCGTGGCGAGCGTCCCGCCCGGGCGCCAGATGCCGCCGCCGTCGGCGCCGCGGATCGTGTCGCGCCACCCCTGCTGGGTGAGCCCACCGGCGAACGTGCCGGGGCGGTGACGCACCAGGCCGTCCCCCGCGTCGAGCGTACCCGCGAGCCAGTCCGCCGCGGCCCGCCAACCCTCGACCGCGGGGTCCCCCAGCGCGCCCGCGACGACGAGGAACCACGACGTCGCGTCGGCGGTGCCGAAGTAGGAGAACTCACCGGGGTCCGGCCAGCCGGCCTCCACGAACGGAGGCGGCGGCGCGTCGCGGAACTCGTGCCCGATCTTCCCGGGCGCCTCCTGCGTGCCGCCGTCCTCCTTCACGCCCTGGCGCGCCGCCAGCGCGCGCAGCGTTGCGCGCGCGACGTCGGGCCGGACCGGCAGCAGCTGCAGCGAGGTGATCAGCGAGTCGCGCCCGAACAGCGCGTGGAAGCGGCCTGGATCGCCGGGCTCGACCGAGGGGGCCGACGCGTACGGCCAGCCTTCGTCCGAGAGCACCGCGTCGAGCCCCTCCACGTGGTCCGCCATGGCCCCGAGCATGCCATGAACTAGTGCGGAAGCGCCGAGAGGCGTTGACGTACGTCCACGCTTTGTGAAACGATGGAAGCGGTTCCATGGCCCTACGGCCCGCTGGAGGAGAGACCGCTTGAAGGTGACGATCGCAGAGGTGGCGAGCCGCGCAGGGGTGGGCGTCGCGACGGTGTCGCGCGTCCTGAACGGCTCGCCTGCCGTGTCAGAGGAGACGCGCCGCCGCGTGCGCGGCGTGATCGACGAGCTCGGCTACGAGCCGAGTGCCGCCGCCCGCGCGCTGTCGACCGGCCGCACGCGCACCGTCGGCGTCGTCACCCCGTTCTTCACCCAGCCGTCCGTCGTGGAGCGCCTGCGCGGCGTGTCGCGCGCGATCGCCGACGGCGGCTACCAGCTCGTCCTGTTCGACCTCGCGCGCCCGGACCGGCTCGCGCGGCTGCCGGTCGGCGGCCGGATCGACGGCCTGCTGTGCGTGTCGATGTGCCCGTCGGAGCCCGACCTGGCCCGCCTGCGCGCCGCCGGCATCTCCGTCGCGCTCGTCGACGACGAGCATCCCGAGCTGCCGAGCGTCGCCATCGACGACGTCGCGGGCGGCCGCCTCGCGGTCGAGCACCTGCTCGAGCTCGGCCACCGCCGGATCGCGTTCGTCGGCGACGACGAGGAGAGCCCGTGGGGCTTCCGCTCCAGCGCCCGCCGCCGCGTGGGCGCCGCCGCCGCGCTGGCCGAGGCCGGCGGGCGCCTGATCGTGCGGCGCGGGCCGCACGGCCGCCGGCACGCCCGCGCCCTGGCCGCGCGGCTGCTCGCGCTCGACGACCCGCCGACGGCGATCTTCGCCGGCTCGGACCTGCAGGCCGTCGGCGTGCTCGAGGCCGCCGAGGCGGCCGGCATGAGCGTTCCAGGAGACCTTTCCGTCATCGGCTTCGACGACGTCGAGCTTGCGCGCTACGTGGGCCTGACGACCGTCTCTCAGCCGCTAGAGACCAGCGGGGCGCAAGGCGCCCGGCTGTTGATCGAGGCGATGGGCGGCGCACCGCGCCGTTCATGCCGGCTCGATCTGCACGTCGTAAGGCGTGCCACCACAGCGACCCGGGGTAAGTCCCCCGGGGCCCGCACCCAAAAGACGCCGGCACGAGGCCGGCGGAGTACTCGAGCCAGGATGGCGTCGGCGTAAAACGGACGAGGGGGAGCTCGTGTCCAGACGTCTCGCAGCATTCTTCAGCGTCGCCCTTGTGGGCGGCACATTGGTCGCGGCCTGCGGCAGCGACAACAGCAGCAGCAGTAGCGGAGGAGGAACAAGCAGCAGCGGAGGAAGTTCGACCGGCGTCACCAAGGGCGCCAAGGCGATCGACCCGAACTCGATGAACGGCGCCAAGGGCACCGTCACGTACTGCCAGGGCAAGGACACCTCGGGCAACGCGGTCGAAGGCGTCAAGGCCTTCAACGCCCAGAACAACGGCGTGACCGTGAAGCTGCTCGAGTTCTCGACTTCAGCCGATGAGCAGCGCTCGCAGTTCATCCAGCGCCAGCAGGCCAAGTCGGGCGAGTGCGACATCTTCAGCTCCGACGTGATCTGGACCGCGGAGTTCGCGTCGCAGAAGTGGATCTACGACATGACGCCGTACGTCAACTCGCGCAAGTCGGAGATCATCCCGGCGACGCTGCAGACGGCCACGTACGACGGCAAGGTCTGGGGCATGCCGCAGTCGACCGACGCGGCGTTCCTGTATTACCGCGACGACCAGATCAAGACCCCGCCGACCACCTGGCAGCAGGTCTACCAGGAGGCCAAGGCCAACGACGGCATCGTCTACCAGGGCGCACCGTACGAGGGCCTGACGTGCGACTACCTCGAGCTCGCGTTCGCCGCGGGCGGCCAGGTGCTGTCGGCCGACGGCAAGAAGTCGGCGATCAACTCGCCCGCCAACGTCAAGGCGCTCCAGCTGATGGTCGACGGCGTCAAGGACGGGACCGCCGCCAACGGCGTCACGACCTACATGGAAGAGGAGTCCCGGCGCTACTGGGAGTCCGGCAAGGCGACGTTCATGCGCAACTGGCCGTACGCGTACGCGCTCGGCGAGAAGGCGGGCACCAAGGTGGCCGGCAAGTTCAAGGTCATGCCGTTCCCGACCTTCGAGGGCGCGGGCAAGGCCGGCATCCTCGGCGGCCACAACAACGTCATCTCCGTCTACTCCAAGAACCCGGGAGCGGCGCTGAAGTTCGTCGACTTCTTCACGGGCAAGGAATGGCAGACGACGACGTTCGACAAGTACTCGCTGGCGCCGACGCTGTCGGCCGTCTATGACGACCCGGCGATCCAGAAGAAGTACCCGTTCGCAGCGGAGCTGAAGGCGGCCGTGAGCCAGGCCAAGGCGCGCCCGGTCTCTCCGGTCTACCCGCAGATCTCGCAGGCGATCTACAACAACGTCAACGCGGCGCTGTCGGGCAAGGTCAGTCCGCAAGACGCGCTGAAGACCGCTGACGGCCAGATCAACAAGGCGTTGGCGACGTTCTAACGCCATGGCCGCTGCCCCTGTAACCGCCGGTACCGCACCGGCGCGGCGGCGCTCCCGGGGAATCCCGGAGCGCCGCCTGGCGGTCTTCATGGTCGCGCCGTCGATGATCCTGATCGCGCTCGTCGCGCTCTACCCGGTCATCTACGGCGTGTGGCTGTCGCTGCATCAGTACAGCCTGCTCCAGGCCGGCCTGTCGCGCTGGGCGTCACCGGCGGGCCTGGGCAACTACAAGGCCGCGCTCAGCGACCCCGACTTCTGGTCGGCGGTCCGCGTCACGTTCGAGTTCACGATCGCGTCGGTGTTCCTGGAGACCCTGCTCGGCCTCGCCATGGCGCTCGTCATGAAAGAGGCGTTCAAGGGCCAGGGCGTCGTGCGCACGGTCGTGCTCGTGCCGTGGGCGGTGCTGACGGTCGTCACCGCGATCATGTGGAAGACGATCTTCGACCCGAACCTGGGCTTCGTGAACCAGATCCTGGGCGGCAACACCGTCTGGCTCGGGTCCGAGCCGCAGGCGCTGCTGGTGATGATCTTCGCCGACACGTGGAAGACGGCGCCGTTCATGGCGCTGCTGCTGCTGGCCGGCCTCCAGGTCATCCCAGGTGACATCTACGAGGCGGCGAAGGTCGACGGCGCGACGACGTGGCAGCGCTTCACGCGCATCACGCTGCCGCTCCTGACGCCCGCGCTGCTGGTGGCGCTCATCTTCCGCACGATGGACGCGCTGCGCGCGTTCGACTTGCCGAAGGTGTTGACGAACGGTGCGAACGGGACGACGACGCTGTCGCTGATCGCGCAGCGAACGTTCCAGGAGAACCGGTTGTACGGACAGGGATCGGCGATCGCGATCCTGACGTTCATCATCGTGATGGTCGTCGCGTTCGTCTACATCCGCTTCGTCGGCGGCAACCTACGCGGACTGACGGAGGAGTAGACCGATGGCCGCCACCACCGTTCCACAGAGCACCACGGCAGAGAGGACGGCCACGAAGCGCGCCCCCGTCAAGGGACCCGGCACGCCTTGGTGGCTGTGGATCTGCGTGTTCTCGATCGTCGTGTTCTGCCTGCTGCCGTTCTACTGGCTGGTCAACATCAGCCTTAAGACCGGAGCCGACCTGTCGACGGGCAACATCATCCCGCCGAACCCGTCGCTGAAGAACTACAGCTCGATCTTCCACAACTCGAGCTTCACGCGCGCGCTGGCCAACAGCGCGATCGTGGCGCTCACGACGACGTTCATCGGCGTGATCGTCGGGTCGTTCGCGGCCTACGCGCTCGCGCGGTTGAAGATGCGGGGCAAGTACCTGCTGCTCGGCATCGTGCTCTCGATCACGACGTTCCCGCAGATCGCGATCGCCGCGCCGCTGTTCAAGCTGTGGACGGACATCGGGCTCTACAACACGCTGATCGGCCTGATCATCCCGTACCTGACGTTCGCACTGCCGCTGTCGATCTACATCCTCGTCAGCTTCTTCCGCGAGATCCCGCGGGATCTGGAGGAGGCGGCGCTGGTCGACGGCGCGACGAACTTCGAGGCGTTCCGCAAGGTCGTCGTGCCGCTCGCGGCACCTGGACTCGCCACCACGGCGATCCTGACGTTCATCGCGGCGTGGAACGAGTTCCTGCTCGCCACCACGCTGACATCGTCGATCACGGCACGTACCGTGCCGGTCGCGATCTCGCAGTTCACCGGCTCATCGCAGTTCGAGGTCCCCTTGGGCACGCAGTCCGCGGCGTCCGTGGTGATCTCGATCCCGCTGATCGTGCTCGTCCTGCTGTTCCAGAAGCGCATCGTCGCCGGCCTCACCGCCGGCGCCGTCAAGGGCTGAGCAGCACGGCCTCGCCGGGTGCGAGGACGAGATCGCCGAGCGCGATCTCGCCCTCCGCCCGGTCGGGGTCGCTCGACAGCGCGAGCGTCGCGCGGCCTTCGAGGCCGAGCGGGCGCGGCTCGAGCGTGAAGTTCAGGGCCGCGCGCCAGGCGCCGCGCTCCCACGCGAGCACGTCGTCGCCCGCGTCGAGCGTGCGCTGCGGGCCGGTCTGGAGGTCGGGCGTGCTCGCCCGCAGCGCCGCCAGCCGGCGCGCGAGCGTGAGCGTCGAGCGCGGGTCGGCGGCCTGGCGCTCGGCGTTGAGCTCGTCCGCCTCGGCGATCGGCGGCAGCCACGGCTCGCCCGTCGTGAAGCCGGCGTTGGGGCCGGCGGACCACGGCAGCGGCGCGCGCTCGGGGTCGCGGCCGTCGACGTCGACGACGCGCTCGGGCGGGATCTCGGCGTGCGGCAGCCCGAGCTCCTCGCCCTGGTAGATGAACGGCGTGCCGCGCAGGGCGTAGAGCATCACCAGCACGGCGCGGGCGCGCTCGCTCCCGAGCACGGCGGCGGTGCGCGGGCGGTCGTGGTTGGCGAGGAACCACGCGGGCCACGCGCAGTCCTCGGCAAGCGCCTCGAAGTCGTCGATCGACGTGCGGAACTCCGCCGCGTCCCACGGCAGCTCGGCGAAGAGGAAGTTGTGCGCCATCTGCAGCTGGTCGCCCGTCTTGACGTAGTTGACGACGCGGTGGAGGTCCTGCAGCGCGACCTCGCCGACGACCATGCGGTCGTCGTAGGCGTCGATCACGCTGCGGATGCCGCGCATGAAACCGGCGATCGAGTCCCAGTCCTCGTCGTGGCGGCGGCGGCCCGGGGCGTTGTCGCGCAGGCGCGGGTCCTTGGCGATCTTGGCGATCGCGTCGAGCCGGAAGCCGTCGATCCCGCGATCGAGCCAGAAGCGCAGCACGTCGTGCATCGCCTCGACGACCTCGGGGTTCTCCCAGTTGAGGTCGGGCTGCTCGGGCAGGAACGAGTGCAGGTACCACTGGCCCGTGGGCTCGTCGTAGGTCCACGCCGGGCCGCAGGCTTTGAACGTGGACTCCCAGTTGTTGGGCGGGCCGCCGTCGGTGCCGTCGCGCCACACGTACCAGTCGCGCTTGGGGTGGGTCCGCGCGCTGCGGGAGGCGACGAACCACGGGTGCAGGCTCGAGCTGTGGTTCGGGACCCAGTCGAGCACGATCCGGATGCCGCGGGCGTGGCAGCGCTCGATCAGGTCGTCGAGGTCCTGCAGGCTGCCGAAGATCGGGTCGACGTCGCAGTAGTCGGACACGTCGTAGCCGAAGTCGGCCATCGGCGAGGTGAAGATCGGCGAGAGCCAGATCGCCTCGAGCTTGAGCGCCGCGAGGTAGTCGATCCGCTGCGCGATGCCGGCAAGGTCGCCGACCCCGTCGCCGTCGGAGTCGGCGAACGAGCGCGGGTAGATCTGGTAGATGGCTCCCCGCTGCCACCAGGCCGGCGCTGACATCGGCGCGATTCTCACATAGGGTCTGGTGCGATGCTTCGCCAGGCCGCCGCACCTGCTGGATTGCTGATCGTCGGGATCGTCGTGCTGATCGCGGGCGGCGGATCGACGGCGACGCAGGCGACCGCGTTCGCGCTGATCGGAGTCGCGTGCGTGATCGCGGTCTCGCTCGCGTTCCTCGCCGTCGGGCGCGCGGAGGACGCGGACCGCGAGGCCGCGGCCCGGGCGCGCGAGCCCGATCCCCCGCCGCCGCCTTCTGATCCGCACGAGGACGCGCGCAAGCGCCGGCGGCCGCTCCCGCCCCGTCGCCCGGGGTGAGCGGCAGACAACTGCGCGGTAAGGGGGTGGGTCAGTTCGCCTCGCGGCTCGCGAGGCGGAAACGATCATCCGCGCCGAGGGGGTGGGTGACAAACGTTGCCTCAGAGGACGCTTTCGTTACCCACCCCCTTTGTTCGAAGCGCGGTCATGCGCGAACGTGAGCGAAGCCGGCGATGGGCCGATCGATCATGAGCTGATCGCCTCCAGCCTCTCCCCCTCCCTTACTGTCAGCGCGGAAGTGCGGCCGGGACGATGGCGAGGCAATCCGACGCGGTGTGACCACGTCGCGACAACCACGCTCCCCGGCAGCCGGGTAGCCCGCCAGTCGCGCAGGGAGACGGGACCAGCACCACCCGCCAACGCGGCCGAGTCCAGCCAACCACAAACCGTCGCCGACTCACCCTAGGATCAAGCACGACGTAGAGCCGTGGGCGAACAAGCGATCGGGATCGCCCTCCGCATACAGCCGCCCCTCCGCCGTCGCCAACCGCCGCCCCGAGTGCACCACCCGGCTCTCCGCGAGCACGCGACCGGAATCCGCGCTCATCGCCCGCACATAGCGAACCTGCAGATCCGACGTCGTGTACCCCACGCCCGCGGCCAGCGTCGTGTGCACCGCGCAGCCCAACGACGAGTCGAGGATCGTGGCCGCGATCCCGCCATGGACGGAGCCGATCGGGTTGTACATCCACTCGGCCGGCTCCAAGGCGAAGATCACGTGCCCGGCATCGACGTGGGTGATCGACATCCCGAGCAGCTCGGCGATCGGCGGCGGCGGGAGCTCGCCGGAGGCGATGGCGCGGATCGCGTCGAGGCCCGGCAGCCTGCTCAGGGCGCTCGCGGCGGCGAGCGGATCGGACCAGCTGAAGCTGCGGGTCCGATCAGGAGTCGGTTGCTTCACGCAACTGATTGTACGTCCTCGGCGAGGACGCCCGCGCCGGTGCCGCCGTCTCCGGCAGCGTCAGCACGATCGCGAGCCCGGCGATCGGGAGCAGCGCGATCGTCCACATCACCGTCGTCAGCCCGGCATGGTCGGCGAGTGCGCCGAGCAGCGCCGCCGCCACGCCGCCGACGCCGATTGCGAAGCCGAGCGTGACGCCCGAGGCGATCCCGATCCGCTGCGGCAGGTACTCCTGCCCCATCACCACGGTGACGCTGAACGACATCACCGTCACGAACCCGATCGCCGCCACCAGCACGGTCGCGAGCACGCCGCCGCCGGCCGCCATGAACGCGAGCAGCAGCGGCAGCTGCAGCGCCACCGAGCCGACGAGCACGCGCCGGCGCCCGATCCGGTCGACGAGCCGCCCGCCGACGAGCGTGCCGGCCGCGCCGGCCACGAGCATCGCCGTCAGCGCCCCGTTGCCCGCCGTCTCGGACGTCGCGAAGTGGTGGATGAACCAGACCGGCACGAACGACTGCAGGCCGAAGTAGACGCCCGAGCGGACCGAGACGGCGGCGGTCAGGCGCGCGAACGCGCCCCAGTCGTCATGCCCGCCGGTCTCCTCGCGCCCGGCGGCCGCGGCCGCGGCGGTGCGGCGGCGCAGGTGCGGCACCTCGAGTACCAGCATCACCGCGGCGATCGCGGGCAGCACCGCGACGGCGAGCGTGCCGTGCAGCCCGAACGCGAGCACCGCCGGCGTGATCAGGATCGGACCGAGCGCGAAGCCCGCGTTGCCGCCGACCGAGAACAGGCTCATGCCGGTCCCGCGCCGCACGCCCGACGCGTAGTTGGCGTAGCGCGCGCCCTCGGGGTGGAACGCGGCGACGCCGAGGCCGCCGATGCCGACCGCCGCGGCCGTGAGCCCGAAGCTCGGCGCCAGGCCCGCGCCGGCGATCCCGACGGCGGCCAGCGCGATGCCGACCGGCATCAGCCACCACAGCGACAGGCGGTCGGAGACCGCGCCGAACAGCGGCTGGATGATCGAGGAGCCGACCGTGACGCACAGCAGCAGCACGCCCGCGGCGCCGTAGGAGTAGCCGCGCTGGGAGATCAGGAACGGGATCAGCGCGGGCACCGAGCCCTGGCAGAGGTCGGCGGCGGCGTGGCCGGAGGCCAGCGCGGCCAGTCCGCGGCGGTCGAGCTCGTCCTTCATGCCGCGATGCCGTCCAGCGCCAGCGCCAGCACGCCGCGGCGTGCCCGCTCGGGCGGCCAGCCGTGGCCCCGGCGCAGGTGCCGGTAGGTGTGGCTGACGAGGTTGAAGAGGACGGTCGCGGTCTCGGCGGGGTCCTCGAGCGGCCGGATCGAGCCGTCGGAGGCGCCGTCGCGCAGCAGCCGCTCGACCGGGCCGGTGAAGACGGTGCGCGTCAGCACCGCGTCGCCTTCCTCGTGGAAGATGCCCCAGCGCTCGGACTCGCCGAGCGCGGCGAACAGCTCGAGGTTCGCGTCGCACAGGTCGCACAACGCGTCGAGCGCCTGCTCGAGGCGCTCGCGGGCCGTGCCCGGCGCGGTCAGGGCCGGCCACAGGGCGCCCTGGTACTCGGCCTCCAGCGCCTTGGCGAGGGAGCCGAGCACGGCTTCGCGGGTGACGCCGCGGCGATGCAGCGTCATCCGCGAGAGCCCGGCCTCGCCCGCGATCCGCTCGAGCGTGGCGTCGCGCCAGCCGTCGCGCTCGATCGTCCGGCGGGCGGCGGCGAGGATGTGCGGGTCGGCGGCCATGGCTGTTACATCAGCGTAACAGCCATGGCGCATCCGTGATCAGAAGCTGAGCGTCACCTTCGCGGGCGTCTCCGTGCCGGAGATGCGCGCGGTCGCGGCGAGCTTGTGCTTGGTGGCCAGCCGGCTCGCGCCGGAGGCGAGCTTGACCTTGATCGTCTTGGTCTCGCCGGACTTCAGGTCGTAGGAGGCCTTGCCGAGCGCGAGCTGCGCCTTGACCTTGCCGAGCTTGAAGGACTTCGACGTCACGAGGACGACCGAGCCCTTGCACCCGCTCGTGCCGAGCGGGCACGAGAGCTTGACCGAGGCGACGCCCTTCTTGACCTTGGCGGTCTTGGCGAGCGACGCGACGCCGGCGCTCGGCGCCGGGGAGATGACGGGGCGGTCGACGGACTCGACGTCCGCGGCGACCGCGTCAATGCCGTCGACGACGGCGGTGTCGATGCCGGAGCCGCCGAAGACGAAGTCGGCGGAGCCCTCGCGGACGTTGGAGATGTCGTTGCCGGCGCCGCCGTCGACGATCACCGGGATGCCGACGCCCGCCGAGACGACGAGGCTGTCGTTGCCGCCGAGCTCGTTGAGCTCGAACGCCTCGGTCGAGGCGATGCTGAGGTTGAACGGACCGGGATTCAGGCGGTCGTAGCGGATCCGGCCGGCCTCGACCTTGAGCGTCGAGATGTCGTCGGCCGCGGACAGGTTGTCCTCGATCCGGTCGATGCCGTCGTCGCCGTTCATCACGTCGGAGCCGTCGCCGTTGTTCCACACGAGCGTGTCGTCGCCGGCGCCGCCGTTGGCGGTGTCGTTGCCGCGGTCGCCGACGATGCGGTCGCCGCCGCCGGCGCCGTTGAGCGTGTCGTTGCCGTCGCCGCCGGAGATCACGTCGGCGCCGTCGCCGGTCGTGATCGTGTCGTCGCCGGAGCCGGCGTCGATGTTCATCGGCAGCGTGATGCCCGGGTCGGTGACGAGCTTGTCGTTGCCCGAGAAGGACGTGATCGAGAGCTTCTCGACCGTGCCCATGTCGACCGAGAACGCCGCGTTGTTGCGGTGGAAGAGCACGCGGCCGGGCGTCGGGGCCGTGACGGTCATGTCGTCGTCGGCGGTGCCGGCGGTGACCAGTGACTCGTCGACGCCGTCGCCGCCGTCGTTGAGGTCGTTGCCGTCGCCGTTGTTCCAGATCATCACGTCGTTGCCGGCGTCGCCGCTGATCGGCTCGGGATTGGCGTCGGTGTTGCGGAAGCCGGTGATGCGGTCGTTGCCGTTGCCGCCGGAGATCGTGTCGGTCGCGGGCGACCCGACGATGATGTCGTCGCCGTCCTCGCCCTTGATCGTCGCCCCCGCGATGCCCGCGGCGGACAGGTTGATCGTGTCGTTGCCGGCGCCCGCGTTGACGTTCACGGTCGCGTTGGCGGCGAGGATGCTCTGCACCCCGGGGTCAGGGCTGAAGTCGGTCGCGTCACCACCCAGGTTGTGGGTCAGCAGGCCGCCGGCGTTCTGCGACAGGACGATGTTGTCGGCGGCGGCGTCGCCCGTGAGCGTGACGATGTTGCCGGTGAGGGCAGGCGTGACGGCGGCGTTGGCCGCGGCCGGCACGGCGAGCGCCGCGACGCCGGCCACCACGGCCAGGGAGGCGATACGCGCTCGAGAGAGAGTCGTGATTGGCTGCACGACCCCCAAGACGCCCGGGTACCCCGGGATGTTCCCCCAGGGAAAAGACAGGGGGGTGTCCACGGTGCGAACCGGAGTGGGTCCAGGCGAATATCGTCGCCATGAGCGCCATTGCCTCCCCACTCCCCCAGACGCTCGATCCCGAACGCCTCAGCGATCACGTCGACCGTCTCATGCGCATCGCGCGACGGCTGACCGGCTCCCGCGAAGGCGCAGAAGATCTGGTTCAGGACACGTTCGAGCGCGTCCTGCGCAAGCCCCGCACGCTGGCCGGCGACGAGATCGCCTACCTCGTGGGCGCGTTGCGCAACACCCACATCGCCCGCCTGCGGGCCGCCTCGCGGCGGATCCAGGCCGAGACGGTCCCCGACGGCTTCGACCTCCCGGACCGCCGCCATGACGACCACCCCAACACGGCCGTCCACGCCCGCGAGATCCTCAACGCCGTCGCCGAGCTCCCCGAGCAGTACCGCGCCGCGGTCGTCGCCGTCGATCTCCAGGGCCAGTCCTACGACGAGGCCGCCATGCGCCTCGGGATGCCGCGCGGGACCGTCCAGAGCCGCGCCTTCCGCGGCCGCGCCCGCGTGGCGCGCGCCGTCGGCGACGGCAACCTGGATCGCGACCGGATCCCGGTGTACTGATCGCCCGGCTCTCGCCCTTCGGGCGGGTGGGCGGGTCCCATCATCACGGGGGTTAGAGACACCGCTTCGCTTCACGTAAGTGCGGTCGCGAGGCCGTCGCATGACGGCACGTCGAGCTTGCGGAACACCTGCGTCAGGTGCCCCTCGACCGTGCGCGCCGTCACGAACAGGGCCTGCCCGATCTCGCGGTTGGTCATCCCCTGCCCGGCGAGCTCGGCGACGCGCCGCTCGCTCGCGGTCAGGGCGGCCAGGCCGGTGAGCTCCGCCCGGCGCGGCTTGGCGCCGGTCGCGCGCAGTTCCGCCTCGGCGCGGTCGGCGAGCTTCCGCGCCCCCAGCCGGTGCGCCGTGTCGAGCGCGGCGCGCAGGATCTCGCGCGCCTCGTCGGCCTTGCCGGCGCGGCGCAGGTGCGCGCCGAGGTCGGTCACCGCGGGCGTGCATCAGCCGCGCGTCGCCGGTCTCGAAGACGGCGATCGCCTCGCGCAGCAGCGTCTCGCTGTCGCGGACGATGCCGAGCGTGGGCAGGGCGATGCCCAGCACGCGCGGCGCGCCGACGACGCGCGCGTGCTCGAGCTCCTCGGAGGCGAAGCGGTCGGCGGCGGCGCAGTCGCCGAGCGCAAGGTGCGCCAGCGCGGCGTCCGAGCGCCACGGGACGCAGCCCGGCGACGTCGAGAGCGTGCCGAGCGCGACCTCGCCGGCGGCGAGCGCGTCGCCGAGCGCCTCCTGCGGGCGCCCCTGGGCGAGCCGCAGGCGCCCGCGCGCGCCGCGCAGCACGCCGGCGGTGACCGTCTGGCTCTCGACGTCGGCGCCGGCCGAGGCGACGATCCGGTCGGCCTCCTCCAGCTCCCCGCGCTCACGCACCGCGTCGACCAGGGCGGCGAGCGCGAGCAGGCGGTAGAGCGTCGGCAGCGGCAGGTCGCGCGCCTCCAGCGCGATCCGCGTGTCGCCCTCGGCGGCGCTGAGGTCGCCGCGCCGCAGCGCGAGCCACGCGCGGTGCGCCACGGCGCCGGAGAACGCGCCGCCGTTGCCGGTGGTGCGCCTCGGCGATCGCGGCGTCCAGCAGGCCGGCGAGCCGCCGGTAGCGCTCGGCGAACAGCAGCGCGACGCTCGCCTGCGCGAACCACGGCCCGTCGGTCGGCTCCGGCACGGGGCGCGGGCTCGCGGCGATCGCGCGCTCGGCGAGCCGGGCGACGTCGTCGGCGGGCGCGGTGGAGAGTCCTGTCGCGGGCGGCGGTGAAGTCGAGCAGCCGCACGGCCTCCGGCGACTGCTGCTCGCGCAGCAGCGCGTAACCGAGGACCATCACGGTCGCGACGCGCATCGCGTCGTCGGGCGCTTTTCGAGCGCGGCCTCGAGCCGGTCGCGCCACCCCGGCACGCCGGCGCTGGTCTCGGCCAGCCCGAGCTCGAGCGCCGGCGCCGAGCGCTGGGACGCGTCCGGCGGCTCGGCCAGCGCGCGCCGCAGCAGGACGCCGGCGGTGTCCGGCGCGCCGCTGCGCGCGGCTCCGGCGGCGGCGGCGCGCAGCCGGTCCACGACCCACGGGTCGCCGCCCGGAGGCGACGCGAGCAGATGCTCGGCGACGCGCTGGTCGGACGCGCCGACGGCGGCCAGCAGCGCGGCGGCGCGGCGGTGGCCGGCGGCGCGCTCGGGCGCGGAGATCTCGCCGTAGACGCCGGCCCGGATGATCGGGTGCACGAACGCCAGCGGGCGCGTCGCCTCGACGATCCCGGCCGCCGCCAGCATGTCGGCCAGCTCGCCCGGATCGGCCGGCGCCGCGGCCGGCGCGCCGGGGGCGCCGGGCAGCGAGGAGGCGAACGCCGGCGGCGGCGCGACGGGGCCGCCGTGCTCGCGGATGTCGAGGCCCGCGAGCGTCGCGGCGAGCGTGAGGTCGGCGCGCTCGAGGATCGCGAGCCCGCGGGCCAGCCTGCCCGCGGCCTCGGGCAGGCGGGCCAGCCGGGCCTGGACCCAGCGGCCCACGGTGCGCGCGCCGACGTGCTCGACCTGGGCGGCGGCCGCCGCGACCGGCGCGACGCCGTCCTCGCGCAGCGCCGCGACGAGCGCGCGGACGAGCAGCGGCACGCCGCCGGTGGCATCGCGGCAGGCGGCGGCGAACGGTACGTCCGGCGCCGTGCCGAGGTCCTCTTCGACCATGCGGCCGACCGCGCCGGCGCTCAGCGGGGCGAGGCGCACGTTCTCGACCATCGGGTCGGTCACGAGCGCGCCGACGAGCTCGGCGGCGGCGCCGTCGTACTCGGGCCGCGCGCCCGCGAGGATCGCGACCGGCAGCTCCTCCAGCCGCGCGAGCAGGAACGCGAGGTAGCGCAGGGACGGCGCGTTGGCCCAGTGCATGTCGTCGACGGCGAGCAGCAGCGGCGTCGCCGCCGAGAGGTTCGCGCACAGCCAGTACAGCCCGTGCAGGACGGCGAACCCCTGGTCGGGGACGACCGTGGCGTCGTCGGGCCCGGCGCCGGGCAGCCCGAGCGCGCGGCCGGCGAGCGCGGCCGGGCCCTGCAGCACGTCCGTCCGCTCGCCCGCCCCCGCCGCGGCCAGCACGGGCTCGAACAGCTGGCGCACGACGCCGAACGCGAAGTCGCGCTCGAGCTCCGCGCCGCGCGAGCGCAGGACGCGCATCCCGGCGGCCTCGGCCTGCGCGCGGGCGGCGCGCAGGATCTCGGTCTTGCCCATCCCGGCGGGACCTTCGGCGACGACCAGCGTCCCGTAGCCGTCGCGCGCCCGCCGGACGGCGGCCCCGATCCGGGCGAGCTCCTCATCCCGTTCGAGGAGCTCGCTCACATTCGGGAGATTAGACCGGCGTGGCGGGCACCAGGGGCCGGTCGCCGCTGAGACCGGTCAGCACGTCCCAGCGCCCGGCGCGCAGCGCGTCCATCTGCGCGCGCACGTCGAAGCCGCGCGTGATCGCGGTGCGCACCGGCGCGACCTCCTGCGTATAGCCGAGCAGGATCGCGCCGGCGATGCGGCCGTCGGAGATCACGAGCTTGCGATAGCGCGTGCCGGCGGGGTCCTCGAGCGCGATCACCTCGTCCTCCGGGCCCGCGGGCTCGAAGCGGCCGATCGAGGTCAGCTCGATCCCGACGACCTTGAGGATCGTGACCGGGACGACGCCCTGGTAGCGCTTGTCGCCGCCGACGGCGTTCTCCCCCGCCACCTCGGCCATCGCGACGCCCGTCGGCCACAGGCCGAGCACCTGCCCGTTCCACTCCGCCAGGTCGCCGATCGCGTAGATCGCCTCGTCATCGGTGCGCATGCGGTCGTCGACGAGCACGCCGCGGTTGACGCGCAGGCCGGCCGCCTTGGCCAGCTCCACGTTGGGCGCGATGCCGGCGGCCGCCAGCAGGACGTCGGTGTCGTAGGAGCGGCCGTCGGCGAGCGTCACGCCCCAGAGCCGCGCGTCGGCGTCGACGGACGCGG
This sequence comes from uncultured Solirubrobacteraceae bacterium, assembly GCA_963736505.1. GTDB lineage: Bacteria > Actinomycetota > Thermoleophilia > Solirubrobacterales > Solirubrobacteraceae > Solirubrobacter. The sequence continues at coordinate 1,089,272 of CAVTOZ010000003.1, read as the reverse complement.
TCTCGGCCTGCGTGACGATCTCCAGCCCGAGCCCTTCCAGGTAGCGCTTGAGCAGCTCCGCCGCGCGCGCGTCGAGCTGGCGGGTGAGCAGGCGCGGGGAGCGCTCCAGCACGGCCGTGTTGAGCCCGAGCTTGTGCAGCGCGTACGCCGCCTCCAGCCCCAGCAGGCCGCCGCCCGCGACGATCGCGCGGCGCGCCGAGTGGCGCTGGACGAACGCGCGCAGGCGCAGCGCGTCGTCGGCCGTGCGCAGGACGCCGGTACCGACCGCGCCCCAGCCGTCGATCGAGGGGACGAAGCTGCTCGAGCCCATCGCGAGGATCAGGCGGTCGTAGGGCAGCGACTCGCCGGTGCCGAGCGCGACCTCACCGCGGCCGCGGTCGATCGAGAGCGCGCGCGTGTTCAGCCACGTCGTGATCTGGCGCTCGTCGTACCAGGAGTCCGCGTTCAGGTAGAGCCCCTGCATCGCCGAGCGGCCGTAGACCAGGCGCGAGATGCCCATACGGTTGTAGAGGTGGTGCGCCTCCTCGGCGATCACGTCGATCTCGGCCAGCGGGTGGCGGCGGCGCACGTGGTCGGCGGCGGTGACGCCGGCGATGCCGTTGCCGATGATGACGACCTTCTCGACGCCGCGGTCGTAGTTGAAGCCGTGGACCTGGCTCAGGCTGGGCGTCTTCGGCTTGTCAGGTGTCAAAGAGATGGAGACGGGGCCTTGGACGCGCGCACAGCAGGCCATGCGCGTGTTCGGCGCCAGCCCGAGCCGCTCCAGCGTCGCCTTCTCGTCGTCGGAGATGCCCGACAGGCACTCCATCCCGTCCTTGACCGCGACGGGGTCGGCGCCGCAGATGCCCATCCGGCAGCCGGACTCGATCGCCATCCCGTTGGACTCGGCGATCTCCAGCAGCGACAGGCCCTCCGTGACGGCCACGCGCTTGTTCTCCGGCACGAAGGTCACCTCGGGCGCGCCGGAGCGCACCGCGCGGTTGCGCGTCAGCGAGCGGCTGCCTGCGGCGCCGACGCCGGCGACGGGTGCGGCGGCCTGCTCCAGGAACGGCTTCTCCTTGCGCCAGGTGCGCACGAGCCAGGTCGCGGCGAGCGCGACGGCGGCGGCCCGCAGGGCCCACGTGAGCGGGTCGAGGCCGACGATCTTGGCCGCGAACCAGTAGAAGATCGAGAACGCGACCGCGCCGTAGATCGACGTGATCGTGTGCGCCGAGACCTTCACGAACGACGAGATCGTCACGAAGCTCGCGAGGCTGACGGCCATGAAGAGCGCGATCTGCCCGAGCGCGGAGACGCCCTCGGACGCCGTGAAGAACGCCAGGATCAGGCCCGGGAAGGCGCCGACGAAGAAGCGCCGGTAGCCGCTCCAGTACGTGTCGGAGTCGTTGAGGTCGGCCAGATAGGCCGCGCGCGGGTTGAAGTCGTAGCAGGACTTCGCGCAGCCGACGCACGGCGCGCAGTGGCTGTTGGCGACCAGCGCGAACGGCGTCTGGCCGTAGATCCGCTGTACGGGCAGGAGCGGGCACATCGTCGAGCACCAGCCGCTCTTGCCCTTCAGGAACATGCCGCCGATGAAGCCGCCGGTCATCGCGCCGAGCAGCAGCAGCGCGCTGAACGGGCCGCTGTCGTCGAGCCCGAGCTTGCGCAGCGCGACGAAGCCGACGAACAGCGTGATCGCGATCACGTAGCCGTACTCCTTCAGCCACGCGGGCGGGTTCAGCGCCTTGGTGATGCCGAGCACGCGCGGCGTCTGGTTCGACGCCGCGAGCGGGCAGATGTTGCGCCACAGGCCGGGAGCGACCATGAAGGTCAGCGGCAGCAGCGGGATCACGACCTTCCACATCACGAACAGGCCGGTGCCGGGCGCCGCGACCAGCAGCCCCGCGACGACGAGCGCCGCCACCAGGCTGCCGGCGCGGATCGCCCTCCAGGCGCTCAGCGGCACCCGCGAAGGGATCTGGGTGTAGTTCGGGAAGGCGATCGCCTTGGCCGCGGCGCCCATCAGCCCGTCCACCCGGCGCTCGAGTCGCCCGCGGCATGCAGCCGCGCCGACAGGATGCGCCCGATGTCGAGCAGGATCTCGCGCCCGAGCGAGGCATCGCGGGCGGAGAGCGCCTCGAACGCGTCGTAGCTGAGCCGCAGCACCTCGCCGTCGGTCAGCGCGCGCACGGACACCGCGCGCGGCCGGCCGTCGAGGAACGCGGCCTCGCCGACGGTCGTGATCGGGTGGATCACGCCGCTCGGGGCCTTCAGCCAGCCGTCGACGAGCAGGTACAGCGCGCGGTCGCGCTCACCCGCCTTGAGCACGAGCTCGCCGGGCCGGAACAGGCGCGTGTCGGTGTACGCCAGCAGCGAGCTCCAGTCGGCCTCGCTGCGCTCGGCGAGGAAGCCGGGCAGGCCGTGCGGCAGGTCGACCCCGCCCTCGGTCGGATAGTGGAAGAAGCCTGTCGTGTCCATTTGGCTCAGGGGTCGATTCGGGTGACGGAGTCGTCGCCGTGGTTGGCGACCCAGACCGAGCCGCCGCCGACGGCGATCCCGGTGGGGCGGTTGCCGACGGGGATCGCGGCGCCGGCGACCGTCGCCGTGGCCGGGTCGATCCGCGTGACCGTGTTGTCGTTGGCGTTGGCGACCCAGATGAAGCCCTCGCCGGCGGCGATCGAGCGCGGGTTGTCGCCGACCTTGATCGGGTCGCCGACGACCTTGCCGGTCTTGCGGTCCAGGTGCGTGACGGTGTCGTCGCCCGCGTTGGCGACCCACACGCTCGCGCCGTCCTCGATCACGCCGCGCGGGTCCTTGCCGACGGCGATCGGAGCGCCGATCACGAGCGCGGTCGAGGGGTCGATGCGCGTGACGTTGTTGTCGCCGTTGTTGGTGACCCAGACCGTCCTGCGGCCGACGAAGACGCCGGTCGGGAGGCTGCCGACGCCGATCGGGCTGCCGACGCGCGTCGCGGAGGCGCGGTCGATGCGGTTGACCGTGCCGTCCTTGCGGTTGGCGACCCAGACGAGCTGCTTGCCGAGCGAGATGCCCTCGGGGTCGTTGCCGACCGTGATCTTGGCCACCGCGACGGGAGGGTCTGAGGCCTGGACGCGCTGGACGGTGTCCGAGCCGGCGTCGGCAAGCCAGACGACGCCCTTGCCCGCGACGACGCCGTCGGGGTTGGCGCCCGCGTCGACGGTCGCGGTGACCTTGTTGGCGACGGCGTCGAGCACGGACAGCTTGCCCTCGTCGCGGTCCGCGACGAAGACCTTGCCACCGCTGACGGCGATGCCGTCCGGGCCCTTGCCGACCTTGACGCTGGCGACCGCCTGCGGCGAGCCGGCGGGCGCCGCGGTGGCGGTCGCCTCGGGGACCGGCGTCGCCGACGGCGCCGCGGTGGCGGTCTTGACGGCCGCGACGGCCGGCGCGGGATCGTCGCCGCCGCCGAACACGCCGGCCGCGGCGAGGCCCGCGGCCGCGAGGCCGCCGACGAGCACCGCCGGGAGCGAGACCGCGAGCGCGATCCTCCTGCGCCGCGGCCACGGCGACTCGCGCGGCGCCTCGGGGGCGGTGCCGTCGAGCGCGGCCGCGGCGGCGCGGCCGAGCTCTCCGGCCGTCTGGTAGCGGTCCGCGGGGTCCTTGGCCATCGCGCGCGCGACCACGGCCTCGAGCCCGGCCGGGGCGTCCGCGCGCGCCGCCAGCAGCGACGGCGGCTCCTCGTTGAGGTGCGCGTACATCTTCGCGACGTCGCTGTCGCGGTCGTACGGCAGCGCGCCCGCGACGGCCTGGTAGAGCACGCAGCCGAGCGAGTAGACGTCGGTGCGCGCGTCGGCCGCCTCGCCGCGGATCTGCTCCGGCGACGTGTAGTCGAGCGAGCCGACGAACATGCCGGTCTTTGTCAGCGCGCTCTGCGAGGTCGAGGACTTCGTGAGCCCGAAGTCCGTCAGGTAGGGATGGTCGTCCTCTGCCGCGATGAGGATGTTCGCGGGCTTGACGTCGCGGTGGACGAGGCCCTTCTTGTGCGCGGCGTCGAGCGCCGACGCGATCTTGCCGACGATCGTGACCGCGCGCGCGGGGTCGAACGGCAGCTCGCGCGTGATCAGCGCCGCGAAGTCGAGTCCCTCGACGTAGCGCATCGCGATGAACAGGTGCTCGTCGGCCTCGCCCGCCTCGTACAGCGGGATCACGTTCGGATGGTCGATCGAGGCGGCGGTCAGCCACTCCCGCTTGAAGCGCTCGCGGAAGCTGGAGTCCGTGGCGAGATGCGCCGAGATGAGCTTGAGGGCGACACGGCGGCCGAGCGCGATCTGGGTCGCCTTGTAGACGATGCCCATCCCGCCGCTGCCGGCGACGTCCTCGATCCTGTACCCGGCGAAGGTGGTGCCTGGAGAGAGTTGTGGGGCCATGGTCTCGATGACCCCTCAGACGCCGCCGGGACGCCAGATGTTCCCCGATCCGCGCGGTGATCAGGCCACCTCGAAGCCCGACCTCCCCAGCCTGCGCCGGTTCATGGCCCGCCTCCCGAGGACACGATCACCTGGCCGGTGATCCAGCCGGCGTCCTCCGAGCACAGGAACGCCATCAGGCGCGCGGCGTCCTCCGGCTCGCCCCAGCGCCCCAACGGCTGGCGCTCGAGCACCCACGCGCGCACCTCCTCGGTCGGCCAGCCGGTGTCGGTCGCGCCCGGGTCGACGGTGTTGACCGTGATCCCCTTGGGCGCGACGGCGGCCGCGAGGCTGGGCGTCAGCTGGTGCAGCGCGCCCTTGCCGGCGATGTAGGGCAGCTCGCCGGGCATCGGGCCGCGGTGCTGGCCGGAGGTCATCATCAGGATCCGGCCGCCCGGACGGCCGTCGTGGCGCGCGTGGAAGGCCTGCACGAGCAGGAGCGAGGCGCGCACGTTGACGGCCAGCGCCTCGTCGATCTCGGCGGCGTCGAGCTCCCCCAGGCCGCGGTTGATCGAGTGCGCGTGGTTGACGACCAGCACGTCGAGCCCGCCGAGGGCGTCGGCCGCCTCGGCGACGACGCGCTCCGGCGCGGCCGGGTCGGTGAAGTCGGCGCGGATGTGGACGGCGCCGTTCAGCCGCGGCGCGTCGTCCTCGTAGGCGTGCAGCGCGAGGCGGTAGCCGTCCTGCTCCAGCCGCCGCGCGAGCGCGAAACCGATCCCGTTCGCGCGGCCCGCCCCCGTGATCAGCGCGCTCCTCAGAGACCGAGCTCCTTGGCGTACTTGTTGCGGTACGCCGTGCGGGCCGTCAGCACGCGGTGCACGTAGTTGCGCGTCTCCGGGAACGGGATGTGCTCGGCGACCTTGAACTTCTCGCCGCGGTCGGACGCCTTGCGCCACCACGCGTCGACCTGGCCCTCGCCCGCGTTGTAGGCGGCGAGTGTGAGCACCGTGTTGCCGTGGTACTTGGTCAGCAGGTAGCGCAGGTACCACGTGCCGTAGGCGATGTTGATCTGCGGCGTCGCGAGGTCGGCGCGCTCGAAGCGCGTGCCGCCCGACTTGCGCGCGATGTAGTCGGCCGTGCTCGGCATCAGCTGCATCAGCCCCGTCGCGCCGGCGTGCGACGTCTGGTCGCGGAAGCGCGACTCGGTGTAGATGACGGCGGCGATCAGCGACGGATCGACGCGCTTCTCGGCCGCCTGCTGGCGGATGATGTCCTCATGACGCAGCGGGAGCGTGATCTCCTGCACCACGTCGTCGACCGGGTGCGCGAGCCGCAGCACGCCGAGGACCACGATCGCGAGGCCCGCGATCAGCAGCAGGCGCCGCCGCATGACCTGGCGCTTGCGCGCTCGCGACGGCCGGCCGCGGGAACGGCTGGTCGTGCTGGCGGTTGCGGTACGCGCGCTCATGGTCTCAGGAGGTCAGCTTCGCAAGGACCCCCGACAGCTCCTGCTCCAAGTGTTCGAGCGTGCCGGAGTTCTCTACAGCGTAGGTCGCCCGGCTCGCCTTCTCATCTTGACTCAGCTGACGGGCGGTCCGCTCGTCCAATGCGGCGTGGCCGCGCGCCGCAGCCCGCTCGTTCCGGACACTTTCGTCGGCCACGATCGCGATCGTCGCGTCGTAGTTGCCTTCGAGTCCGGCTTCGAACAGCAGCGGCGTCTCGACGACGAGCGCGCGGCCGGTCGCGCTCGCGCGCCACTCGGCGACCTTGTGCGCGACGCGAGGCCACACGAGCTGCTCCAGCCACGCGCGGTCCTCAGGCGTCGCGAACGCATGCCGCGCGACCTCAGAGCGGTCCACGCGGCCGTCAGGCGCCACCTGAGGGCCCCAGCGCGCGACGACGGCGTCGCGCACCTCCGGCTCCTCGTAGAGCGCGTGCACGATCGCGTCGGTGGAGATGGTCGCCGCGCCCAGACGGGCGAGCGCGGCGAGCGCTTCGGACTTCCCCGCGCCAATGCCGCCCGTCAGGCCGACGAACGGCGACGCGGTCACTCCTCTTCGGCTGCCTCGGGCTCCGCGGCGGCCTCGGGCTCGGGCTCGGCGGCGGCCTCAGGCTCGGCGGCGGCCTCCGGCTCCTCGGCGGGCGCTTCCTCCGGCGCCTCGACCGCCACTTCGGCCTCGGGTGCCTCCGCGTCGTCGGCGATCACGTCGTCCTCGATCGGCGGCGCGACGGCGCCCTCGGCGAAGACGTCCTCGGACAGGCCCAGCTCGGGCATGTCCTCGAGGTCGCCGGCGTCGGACAGGCCCTCGATGCTGCGGCGCGGGAGCACCTGGCCCTCGACCCGCTTGATCGAGAGCGAGAGGCGGCGCCGCTCGGAGTCGATCTCGAGGATCTTGACCTTGACCTCGTCGCCCGGCTGCACGATCTCGCGCGGGTTCTCGACGTGCTGCTGGGCCAGCTCGCTTATGTGGACGAGCCCTTCGACCCCCTCGAGGATCTCGACGAACGCGCCGAACGCGACCACCTTGGTGACGGTGCCCTCGAGCTCGTCGCCCACGTGGTAGGTGTCGACGACGCGCTGCCACGGGTCCTCCTGGGTCTGCTTGAGGCCCAGGGAGATGCGCTGGCGGTCGCGATCGATGTCGAGCACCTTGACCTCGACGGTCTCGCCGATCGTCAGCACCTCGCTCGGATGGTTCACATGCGACCACGAGAGCTCGGAGATGTGGATCAGGCCGTCGATGCCGTCGAGATCGACGAACGCGCCGAAGTCGACGATGTTGGAGATCTGGCCCTCGATGATGAGGCCGGGCTGCAGGCGCTCCAGGATCGCCTGGCGCTGCTCCTTGCGCTCCTCCTCGAGCACGGCGCGGCGGCTCAGGACCACGTTGTTGCGGCTGCGGTTGAGCTCTATGACCTTCGTCTGGATCGTCTGGCCGAGGTACTCGTCCAGGTTCGGCACCCGCCGGATGTCGACCAGCGAGGCGGGCAGGAAGCCGCGCACCCCGAGGTCCACGATCAGACCGCCCTTGACGACCTCGATCACCGCGCCGTTGACGGGCTCGCCCGATTCGGCGGCGCCCTCGATCTTGCGCCAGGCGCGCTCGAAGCGGGCGCGCTTCTTGGATAGGATCAGGCGGCCGTCCTGGTCCTCCTTGGTGAGGACGAGCGCGTCGACTTCTTCGCCGAGCTCGACCTCCTCATGGGGATCGACGGACTTCCGGATCGAGAGCTCGTTGTTGGGGATGACCCCCTCGCTCTTGTAACCGATATCGACGAGGACCTCGTCCTTGTCGATGCGCACCACTTTGCCGGTGACCACGTCTCCTTCTTCGAAGGGGACGATCGTGGCGTCGTAGTTGGGAACGATCTTGCCGTCGATCTCGAGGAGCATCCCATCGGAGCCCTCGACGACTCGGGCGTCGGGGATGGCAGGGGGGGTCAAGGTGGCTTCCATTAGCGGCGGATACTCTAGCGTTCTATGCCGGTCCGAGCCACGAAACGCGGTGCCGCCCGCCATCCCTTTCCACCGGGGGCCGATGCTGACGTACTGATCTGCGGCGCATCGTTCGCCGGGCTGACCGTCGCGCGCGAGCTCCGCGCGACGGGCGCGCGGGTCCTGCTGCTCGACCGCTACGAGATCGGCGAGCGCCAGACCTCGGCGTGCGCGGCGCCCACCGAGTGGCTGCGCAACATGGGCGTGGAGGCGTCGATCCGGCAGACCTTCGGGTCGCTGCTGGTGCACACGCCGCGGGTCGCGCAGGCGCGCTGGCGGCTGCCCTGGACGTTCTCCACGTTCGACTACCCGGAGCTGTGCGAGAGCCTGTTCGGGCAGGCGGCCGAGGCGGAGTTCGACACCGCCAAGGTGCAGGGACGCACCGGCGGCACCGTGCACACCGATCGCGGCGACGTCACGGCGCCGCTGATCGTCGACGCGCTCGGCTGGCGCCGGGTGCTCGGCGCGGGCGAGAACGTGCAGCCGCCGGACGCCGCGCTCTCGCGCGGGCTGGAGGTGCATCCGCACGGCACCGGCTCGGATCTCGAGCTCTGGATCGACCCGCGCTACGTCGACGCCGGCTACGGCTGGTCGTTCCCGGCGCGCGACGAGCTGCGCATCGGCGTCGGCTCCTTCGACCCGCGCGATCCGGTCAAGCAGCCGACGCTGCGGCTGGTCGAGGACGTCGCGGCGACGCCCGACGGCTACCAGGGCAACTGGATCCCCCACCGGCTCCGGCCCGCCGTCGAGGACGGCGTGTTCTTCGCGGGCGACTCGGCGGGCCACTGCCTGCCGCTGACGGCGGAGGGGATCCGGACGGCGTTCTACTTCGGGATCGCCTGCGGCCGCGAGCTGCGGGCGGTGCTCGACGGGCGCCTGACGCGCGACGAGGCGCTGGCGCACTACGGCGCGTTCTCGGCCGCGCACCGCTGGAAGTTCGAGGCGATGTACGCGGGCCAGCAGTCGATCCGGCACCTCCACGGGCGCCCGCTGGACACTTTGACACGTGTATTCACGAGGCCGCGGGTCGCCGAGTTCGCGTTCCGGCACTACCTGGACATCGCGCCGCCTTCTTTTGCTGTGCCGGCTCCGCCTGCGGCTCGCGTGGCCGCCGCGATCGTCGCCGCCTAGGGACGAAAGTCAACTGCGCTGGTAAGGGGGCGGGTCAGTTTGCCTCGCGATTCGCGAGGCGGAAACGATCACTGCGTGGAGGGGGGTGCGTCACGTTTGTTCGCTGTGGGCGAACTTTCGTTACGCACCCCCTTTGTTCGAAGCGCGGACGCGGTCGATCGTGATCGCCAACGCGAACCCGGTGATCGGTTCTGGGAACCTCGCTCCCTTACCAGCGCAGTTCGCTGATCGTTAGAGCGAATCCAGCCCCGCGCGTATCCCGGCGGCGATCTCGTCGAGGTGCTCCTGCTCGACCACCAGCGGAGGCGAGATCGCGAGCGCGCCGAGCAGCGGCCGCACGATCACGCCGGCCTCGCGCGCGCCCAGCGCCACCTTCGCCACCGCACCCGGGTCCGCCGCGATCGCGTCGTCCGACAGCGCGACGGCCGCCAACAGGCCCGTGCCGGAACGCACCTCGCCGACCGCGGGATGCGACGCCAGAGGCGCCAGCGCGTCGCGCAGCGGCCCCTCGAGCAGACGGCCGCGCGGGATGATGTCCTCGCGCTCGTAGATCTCGATCGTCGCCAGCCCCGCCGCGCAGCATGTCGGGTGGCCGGCGTAGGTCGGGCCGTGGCGCAGCATCGGGCCGCCCGGCTCCATGAAGAACGGCGCCGCGACGGCGCTCGAGACGATCACGCCCCCGAGCGGCAGATAGCCGGACGTCACGCCCTTCGCGAACGTGATCAGGTCGGGCCGCACGTCTTCCCAGCGCTCGACGCCGAACCACGTGCCGAGGCGCCCGAAGCCGCAGATCACGGCGTCGATCACGAACAGGATGCCGTGCTCCGCGCACAGGTCCGCGACGCCCTGGATGTAGCCGTCGGGGGGCGGGAGCACGCCGCCCGCGCCGATCACGGGCTCGCAGAAGAACGCGGCGACCCGGTCCGGCCCGATGCGCCGGATCTCCTCCTCCAGCGCCGGCAGCGAGTCGTACTGGACCGAGGACGTGTCCGGGACCAGCGGGCCCCAGTTGCTCGTGTTCGCCTCGATCCCGCCGATCGACGTGCCGAAGCCGTGCGTGCCGTGGTAGCCCTGGGTGCGCGAGAGCAGGTGCACGCGCTCCGGCTGGCCGCGCAGGACGAAGTGTCGCCGCGCGATCTTGGCCGCCGTGTCGATCGCGTCGCCGCCGCCGGAGCCGAGGAACACGCGCGCGTCCTCCATCGGCGCGCGCTCGGCGAGCGCGGCGCACAGCTCGTTGGCGGGCCGGTTGGAGAACTCGCCGAACGTCGAATAGGCCGCCAGGCGCTTCATCTGCGCGGCGACCGCGTCGACGATCTCGGTCCGCCCGTAGCCGAGGTTGGCGTACCAGAGCGAAGCAGTGGCATCGAGGTAGCGGCGGTCGTCGGCGTCATACACATAGACGCCCTCCCCGCGCTCGACGAGGAACTCGTTGCGGCTGACCGCGGCCATGTCGGCGAACGGATGCCAGAACGCGGTCGTCGTGGTATGGGCGGCCATGCTCGCCACGGTACTGAACCGCCGTGAGCCTGATGTCCAACCTGTATCCGCTCAGACGTCCAAGGCGGAGCGCAGCGCCGCGCCGGCCGCCTGCGCGGCCGAGCGCGCGACCGCGGAGGCCGCCTGCCAGCGCCAGAAGCCGTGGATCGTGCCCGCCTGGAGGACGAGCGTGACGGGTACGCCGGCGCGCTCCAGCGCCGCGGCGTAGGCCGCGCCCTCGTCGCGCAGCACGTCGCGCTCGGCCAGCAGCACGTAGGCGGGCGCGACGCCGGCCAGATCGCCGGCGCGCAGCGGCGAGGCGTCCGGGTCGGTGCCGTCGGCGCCGTCGAGGTAGAGCTCCCAGAAGCGCTTCATGCCGGCGCCGGTGAGCCCGTAGCCCTCGGCGAACTCGCGGTAGGACGGCGTGTTCAGGCCGGCGTCGGTGACCGGGTACACGAGCAGCTGCAGCTTCAGCTCGCCGCGCAGGCGGCGCGCGACGACGGCCGCGAGGTTCGCGCCCGCCGAGTCGCCCGCGACGGCGTCGGCGCGCAGGCCGCGCGTCGCCGCCAGCGCGTCGTCGACGGCGGCGGGGTACCGGTGCTCGGGCGCCAGCCGGTACTCGACGCTCGCGACCGTCGAGCCCGAGGCGAGCGCGAGCGCGGCGCAGACGGCCTCGGTCGAGCGCACGTTGCCGACGACCCAGCCGCCGCCGTGGAAGTAGGCGACGGTCCCGCGCGCGCCGTCCGGGCGATAGAGGCGGACCGGGATCCCGGCGACCTCGATGTCCTCGGTAGCGATCTCCGGCCCCTCCCCCGCGAGCTGCTCGGTCTCGGCCTCATGGCCGGCGCGGGCCTGCTCGACCGGCACCGTCTCGGGAGACGGGCCGCCCAGGGCGTTGATGTCGTCGAGGATCTGCTGGATCTCGGGGTCGAGCACCCCGCGGCAGGCTAGGCCACGAGGCGGAAGCGCGCCATCAGGCTGTCCAGCTCGCCCGCGGAGCCCTGGAGGGCCTGCGCCGACGCGCTGATCTCCTGCGTGGAGGCGCTCGTCTGCTCGGTCGCCGCCGAGACCTGCTGGCTGGCGGCCGTCGAGCGCTCCGCGAAGCCCGCGACCTCGCTCAGCTCGCCCTGCAGCGACTGCGCACCCGCCGCGACCTGGCGCGACGCGGCCGAGACCTCGCCGATGCGCTCGTCCATCCGCTCGATCGCGGCGTCGATGCGCTCGAAGGCCTCGCGGGTCTGCTCGACCGTGCTCGTGCCCTCTTCGGTCCGCGCGGTGCCGTCGGCGACGATGCCCACGACCGCGCGTGTCTCGGCCTGGATCTGGCCGATCAGGCCGCCGATCTCGCCCGCCGCTCCGCCGGCGTTCTCGGCCAGGCGGCGGACCTCGTCGGCCACGACCGCGAAGCCGCGGCCGTGCTCGCCGGCGCGCGCGGCCTCGATCGCGGCGTTGAGCGCGAGCAGGTTGGTCTGCTCGGCGATCTCGGTGATGCGGGCGACGATCGAGCCGATCTGGCCCGACTTGCCCTCGAGCGCGACGATCGCCTCGGAGGCCGCGCGCGAGGAGTCGCGCACGGCGGTCATGGCGTCGGTCGCCTGCGCGACGGTGGCGACGCCGACGCGGGCAAGCTCGCGCGCCTCGGCGGCCGCGTCGGCCGACTGGCGGGCGGCCTTGGCGGAGACGTCGACGGCCTGCGCCATCTCGTTGGCCGACTCGGTGGCGTTGCCGACCATCTTCAGCTGCGCCTCGGCGCCCGTGGTGATCTCGCTCATCGCGTCGGCGACCTCGGCCACGGCGCGGCCGGACTCGTGCGACGTCCGCGCGACGGCGTCGGAGGACTCGCTCACGGCGCTGGCGGTCGCGACGACGTCGCCGATCATGCTGCGCAGGCTCGTGGTCATGCGCTGGAAGGCGTGGCCGAGCGCGTCGCGCTCGGACTTGGGCTCGACGTCGACCGTCAGGTCGCCGTCGGCGATGCGCTCGCCGGCCCGCTCCATGTCGCGCAGGTAGACGACCATGTCGTCGAACGCGGCTGCCGTGGCGCCCAGCTCGCCGCCGACGCTGACGTCGACCTGCTGGCCGAGGTCGCCGGTGGAGATCCCGCGCGCGACCGTGAGCAGACGGCGCGCGGCGCGCACGAGCGGCAGCGCCATCGCGAAGCTGACCGCGACCGCGAGCAGCGCGGCGAGCGCGAGCAGGATGATGACCAGGCTCTTGCCGTGCGTGGCGGTCGCCGAGGAGTCCTTGGCGATCGCGTCGGTGATCTTCTGCTCGCCCTCGACGAGCTTGTCGTTGGACGCGTCGGCCTGCTCGATCAGCGCCTCGACGCCGGCGATGAGCTTCCGCGCCTGCAGCGGGAGGGGCTTGCCGACCTTGACCAGCGCGAGCGCTCGCTCGCGCTCGGACTGGATCCGGCGTATCAGCGTCGCCTGCGCCGCGGCTTCGCGACGCAGCTCGGGCGTGCGGGCGTTCTTGGCGAACTGGTTGAAGCCGTCCGCCGACTCCTTCATCACGTCGGCGGCCTCGGCGCGGTTGGCGTCGAACTCCTTCGCGGAGGTCGCGGTGAGCGCGAGGTTCTGGAAGCGGTCGCCCTCGAACTGGCGCGAGTTGGAGTCGCGCAGGATCTCGACGGCGGTGGTCTCCGCGGCCGCGCCCTTCGCGTTGTCGGCGGTCTTGTCGAGCTGGCGGTAGCTCGTGATGCCGATGATCGCGGTGAGGACGAGGACGATCGCGGGGGCCACGAGGAGCTGGCCTCGGATGCCGATTCGGGATGTGAGCGCAGACATGGTCTCCCGGTCATCGGCGGGGACCTGTCGTCTTTGAGCGCCGCCCCCTCAGAAGCCGCGGCGCTCGCGAGCCTTGATCGCCGCAGGATCGCGGTCGTGGTGGTGACGGGCGGACCAGACCGCGTGGGCGAGCCACGCCACGGCCAGCGCCGCGACCGCGATCGTCACGCCGGCCACCTCACCCGGCTTGAACGCGCCGAGCGCGACGAAGAAGGCGAACATCACGACGATCGCGAGCACGAGCAGCCAGAACGTCTCGCTCAGCGTGGCGATGATCTTCGCCCTTCGACCGAGCATGTGCGGATCGTAGCAAGCTCAGCGGCGGCGGACCCACCGGATCACGAGCAGCAGCGCGATCACGCCGCCGAGGAGCGGGATCGCGCGCTTGAGCACGGCCTCGCGGCTCGCCTCGGCCAGATCGAGCACCTCGGGCGCGCGCCGCTCCGGCTCGGGCGCCGGCGGCGGCGTGCCGCCGTTGGCCGGGGCCGCCGCGACGGGCTCCGGCTGCGGCTCGGGCACCGGGACGACGCCGTTGGTCTCCGCGGGCGGCGCGCTCATCTCCGACGCCAGGCACTCGGCGAACTGGCGCATCAGCTTCGCCGACACGTCCTGCATCACGCCGCGGCCGAACTGCGCCGCGGGGCCGGTGACGCGCATGTCGGTCTCCACCTTCACGCGCGTTCCGTCGGCGACCTCCTCCATCGTCGACGTGATCGTCGCCGCGGCCGTCCCCTGGCCGCGGGCGTCCTTCGCCTGCGCGCGCATGACGACGATGCGTGCATCGAGGTCGGCGCGCTCGATCCGGACCGTGCCCTTATAGCGCGAGGTGATCGGGCCGATCTTGATCGTCATCGTGCCCTCGTACTCGCCTTCGCCGCCGGCGCCGGGGTCGACCTTCGCGCCGGGGAGGCACGAGGCGGCTCGCTCGACGTCGAGCAGCACCGTCCATGCCTGCGCGAGCGGAGCGGGGACCGTGAACTCGTTCTCCAGCTTCATATGTCCGGAAACCTACTTGGCGTCGAGCCAGTTCGGTCCTACGCCCGCGTCCACGGCGAGCGGCGGGTCCATCTCGGCGGCGCCGACCATCTCGCGCGTGACGATCGCGGTCGCCTGCTCCATCTCCTCCGGCGGCCCCTCGAACAGCAGCTCGTCGTGGATCTGCAGGATCACGCTCGTCTGCAGGCCGGCGCTGGCGAGCGCGTCGCTGGCGCGCACCATCGCGACCTTGATGATGTCGGCCGCGGTGCCCTGGATCACGGTGTTGACCGCGAGCCGCTCGCCGAGCTTGCGCGTCTGCCAGTTGCGCGCGCGGATCTCGGGGATCTGGCGGCGGCGGCCGAACAGCGTGCTCACGTAGCCGTGCTCCTCGGCCTGCGTGACGGCGTCGCGCATGAACTGCGCGACGGCCGGGAAGCGCTCGAGGTAGCGGTCGATGAACTCCTGCGCCTCCTCCTGGGAGATCCGCAGGCGGTCCGCGAGGCCGTAGGCCGAGAGCCCGTAGACGATCCCGTAGTTGACCATCTTGGCCTTCGAGCGCATGCCGACGTCGAGCTGCTCGGGCGGCAGCTCGAAGACCGCGGACGCGGTCTCGGTATGGACGTCCTCGCCGCGCAGGAAGATGTCGCGCAGCACCTGCTCGTTGGCGATGTGCGCGAGCACGCGCAGCTCGACCTGGCTGTAGTCGACCGAGAGCAGCACGTTGCCGGGCTCGGCGATGAAGCAGGCGCGGATCTCGCGGCCGGTCTCGGTGCGGATCGGGATGTTCTGCAGGTTCGGGTTGACGCTGCTCAGCCGCCCCGTCGCCGCCGTGACCTGCTCGAACGTGGTGTGCAGGCGGCCGTCGGGGCCGAGCCAGTTCGGCAGCGCGTCGAGGTAGGTCTGCGCGAGCTTGGAGAGCTCGCGGTGGCGCTCGATCTTCGGGATGATCTCGTGCTCGTCGCGGATCGCCTGCAGCACGCGCGCGTCGGTGCTGTAGCCGGTCTTGCCGCGGCGCTTGCGGCTGAGCCCGAGCTTCTCGAACAGGATCACGCCGAGCTGCTGCGGCGAGCCGAGCACGAACTCCTCGCCCGCGAGCTCCCAGATCTCGCGCTCGAGCGTGATCACGTCGGCCTTGATGCGGGTCGAGACGACCTCCAGGCGCTTGGTGTCGAGCTTGACGCCGCGCTTCTCGGTCTCGCGCAGGACGCGCACGAGCGGCAGCTCGATCTCGTTCAGCAGGCCGGTCAGGCCGCGCTCCTCGATCTGCGGGCGCTGGCGGTCGGCCAGCAGCTTCACGAGCACGGCGCTGGTCGCCAGCGGGTCGTCGGTCTCGACCGCGATGCCGCGCTCCTCGGTGATCTCGTCGAGCGGGTAGCCGCGGCGCGCGGGATCGAGCAGGTAGGCGGCGACCTCGGTGTCGAACACGAGGTTGCTCGGGACCTCGGTGAGCGCCTTGGCGTCGTGCGCGAGCACCGGGCGGTCGCCGGCGGCCGCGACGATCTCCTTCGGGTCGTCCATCTCGCCGGTGAGGACGTACGAGGCGCCGGTGTAGGCGGCGAAGCGCCAGCGCGGCTCGCGCGGGATCAGCTCGCCCTCGGGGACCTCCGGCGGCGACGCGACGAGCACGAGCTCGTCGCCGTGCAGGCGCGCGATGTCGGCGGGGCTGCCCTGCTTGGTCGCGATCGTCAGCGTGTCGACCGCCTCGGGGCGCGGGATCGCCTCCAGGTCGGCGGCCTCGAGCGCCTCCTCGAGCCGTCGCAGCGGGTCGCGCAGCTCCCATTCGCGGAAGACGGCGATCAGGTTCGTGCGATCGGGCTCCTGCGTGAGCTCGACCTCGAGGTCGATGTCGATCGGGACGTCGCGCACCATCGTGGCGAGCTGCTTGGACATGCGCGCGGCGTCGGCGTGCTCGACCAGGTTCTGCTTGCGCTTGGCGCCCGTGATCTGGTCGACGCTCGACAGCACGCCTTCGAGGTCGCCGAACTTCTGCAGCAGCTCGGCGGCGGTCTTGTCGCCGATGCCGGGGACGCCGGGGATGTTGTCGCTCGTGTCGCCCTTGAGGCCGATGAAGTCGGGCACCAGCTCGGGCGGGATCCCGTAGCGGTCGATGACGCCCTGCGTGTCGTAGATCTTCGTGTCGGTGATGCCGCGGCTGGTCGTCATGATCCGCACGCCCTCGGTGACGAGCTGGTACGCGTCGCGGTCCCCGGTCACGACCATCACCGGGATGCCGCGCTCCTTCGCCTGCTCGGCCAGGGCGGCGATCACGTCGTCGGCCTCGAAGCCCTCGACGCTGATGTTGCGGTAGCCGAACGCCTCGACCAGCGGGCGCAGATGCGGCCACTGCAGCTTCAGCAGGTCCGGTCGCGAGGAGCGCTGCGCCTTGTAGTCGGCGGAGATCTCCTTGCGGCCCGACATGCCCGCGTCCCACACGACGATCGTCGGAACCTGCCCGTAGTCGGTGAGGATCTTCACGAGCATCGACGCGAAGCCGAAGATCGCGTTCGTCGGCTTGCCGTCCGAGGTCGCGATCGACTCCGGCAGGGCGAAGAACGCCCTGTAGGCGAGCGAGTTCCCGTCGATCAGGAACAGCTCGCGCGGTGCGTCTCCGTTCCCTTGCGCCATGGCCTGAACGTTAGTAGCCGGACCCCCCTGAACGAGCGGTCGGCGGGTCGCTCGCGACCGCTATGCTGGCCACGCGGCTTCCTGGTGCGTCCGCGCGCCCGGACGCCCTGCCATGCGCGCACCGCCGCGTGAGCCAAGAAGCGCTACGCCGCGCGCCCACAGCCAGCAGCCAGAGGTCCCCACTCATGACCGACACGCCCTCCCCCGAGGATCGCGAGACCAACCCGACGACGCCCGAGGCCGCGCAGCCCGCGCCGACGCGCGAAGAGGCGACCGCCGAGGCCGCCGTCGCCGCGGACGCCCCCGCGCTCGACGAGGCCGCGACGACGCCGGCCGCCGAGGAGACCCCGACTGTGGAGACGCCCGCGGTGGACCCCCCGGCCGCCGAGGCCCCGGTCGCCGACGGTCCCGCGTCCGAGGACACCAGCAGCGCCGTGTCGGAAGAGAAGCCGGCGCCGGAGCAGGCCGCTGCAGCGGCGCCCGCGGAGACGCCCACCGTGGAGACGCCCGCCGCCGAGCCGCCCGCGGTTGAGGCACCCGCCGCCGAAGCCCCGGCCGCGGAGACGCCGGTCGCCGAGGCTCCGGCGGAGACGCCCGTTGCCGAGACGCCCGCTGCGGAGGCACCCGCCGTTGACGCGCCCACCGTGGAGACGCCCGCTGCTGAGGCGCCCGCGGCCGAGACGCCCGCCGCCGAGACGCCCGCTGCTGAGGCGCCCGCCGCGGAGACGCCGGCCGCTGAGGCGCCCGCCGAGACGCCCGTCGCGGAGGCTCCGGCCGAGACGCCCGTTGCCGAGACGCCGGCGGAGACGCCCGCCGCGGAGGCTCCGGCCGAGACGCCCGTTGCCGAGACGCCGGCGGAGACGCCCGCCGCCGAGACGCCCGTTGCCGAGACGCCGGCGGAGACGCCCGCCGCCGAGACGCCCGTTGCCGAGACGCCCGTCGCGGAGACGCCCGCCGCCGAGACGCCCGTTGCCGAGACGCCGGCGGAGACGCCCGCCGCCGAGACGCCCGTTGCCGAGACGCCGGCGGAGACGCCCGCCGCGGAGGCTCCGGCCGAGACGCCCGTTGCCGAGACGCCGGCGGAGACGCCCGCCGCCGAGACGCCCGTTGCCGAGACGCCGGCGGAGACGCCCGCCGCCGAGACCCCGGCCGAGACGCCGGTTGTTGCCGAGACCCCGGCCGCTGACGCGCCAGCCGCGACGCGCGTCGCTGAGACTCCGGCCGCCGAGGCGCCCGCGGAGACTCCTGCCTCCCAGACTCCGGCCGAGACGCCCGCCGCGGCGACCCCGGCCGAGACGCCCGTCGTCCCGCGGAGGCGTGCCGCCGGCCGCGCAGGCGACCGCGACCGAGGCTCCGGCCTCGGAGGCTCCGGCCGCCGAGACTCCCGTCGTCGCGACGCCCGCCGGCGAGGGCTCGCCGCCCGCGTCGGAGGCGACCGCGACCGGGGCTCCCGCTCAGGGCCAGCCGCAGGGTGACCGTCGGCCGCCGCGCCAGGACCGCCCCGGGCGGCCGGGTGAGCAGCCTCGGCGCCGCCGCCGGCTGACCGCCGCCGAGCGCCACCGGCGCACGTTCTTCGCCAAGCTGACCGAGCTGCGCAAGGCCGAGCAGGCCGCGCTCGAGGGCGGGCCCGAGGTCGTCGACGATCCGGGTCCCGCCGAGGCGGCGCCCGTCGCCGAGGAGGGCGCGGCGCCTGTCGCCGCCGCCGAGGGCGAGGCCCAGCCGGTCCAGGAGGTCCAGGAGCAGCCGCAGGAGGCCGCTCCCGCCGCTCCCGCCGCTCCCGCCGCTCCCGCGGCTCCCGCGGCTCCGCAGGCCCCGGCGACCTCCCCCACGCGTTCGGCCCGCGCGCAGGCGCGGCTCGCGGCCGCGATCGAGCGGGTCGGCGGTCCGGAGGCCGTGCTCGAGGCGCTGCAGCCCAAGCGCCGCGACGACGGCGAGACGATGAAGTGGTCCTCGGTGTGCGCCGAGCAGGCCCAGGGCGTCAAGCCCGGCGACCCGACGTTCACCGCGTGGGTGCGCCTCGCGGCGACCCCGGTGCGCGACGTCAAGGCGATCGTCAACCCGCGCCAGCGCGACGACCGTGGCGGCCGAGGCGGGCGCGGACGGCGCGGCGGCGGCCAGGGCGGCGGCGGCTACGGCGGCCAGGGCGGCGGCGGCCGGGGCGGCTACGGCGGCGGTGGCGGCGGAGGCCGCGGCGGGCGCGGCGGCTATGGCGGCGGCGGAGGCCGTGGCGACGTCGAGCAGCACGGCCGCGACGGCAGCTTCCGCTCCAGCGTCCGCATCATCGGCCTCGAGCAGCTGCAGGACGCCCTCAAGGAGCAGGAGGCGCAGTCGTCCGACGACGCGCCGCCCGCGGAGGGCAACGGCGGCAACGGCACCGACAACCTCACCCGCTCCTCGTCCTAGGCCTCCACGCGGGGCGGCGCCGGTCGCGCCGCCCCCTCGAGGTCGACGACGAGGTGCATGACGGGCACGTCGAGCTCCTCGCGCAACCGCTCGACGATCCCGGTCTCGAGCCAGTTCGACCGGCCCGGCGGGTGCGTCGAGACGATCACCTCGTCGGCGCCCGCCGCCCGCAGCTCGTCCTCGATCGCGCCGAGCGCGACGTTCGGGTCGCCGACGGTGCCGCTCGCCTCGAGGCCTTCGCCATGCGCCCACGCCAGCGCGCCGGCCAGCCGCTCACGCGCCTCGCGCAGCTCGCTGTCGATGTCGGACGCGATGTAGTGCACGCGCGACGCGAGGATCGGCGCGACGAAGCGCAGCTCCGCCCCCGCGCGCCGCGCGAGCTCCTCGCGCAGCTCGCGGCCGCCTAGCGTGCGGTTCGCCACCACGAGCACGCGCGGCCGGTCCCGAGCCCGGCCGAAGCGGCCCTGAGCGGCGGCCTCGCGCAGCGGCCGGCGCCGGTCCGGATCGGTGGTGCCGAACTCCCAGGCGCACGCGGCCGCGGCCGCGGCGACGAACACCGCCACACCCGCCACCGGCGTGGTGACCGCCCCCACGACGACCGCGGCGCCGACCACCGCGGCGCTGCCGAACACGATGTGGAACGCGTCGGCCTCAGAACGGACTGGATTGCGCATTCGCTACCTCCCGGCGACAGTGAGATCGTCCCGCTGCCGAAGGGGATACGCAAGCGCGCCCGATCCGTTTGCTCACACCTCGGCGGTCGCGACCTCGGCGACGCCCGCCCGGACCGGCGGGTGGCGCGGGAGGAAGTAGGCCGGGATCAGCGCGAGCGCGGTCAGCCCCACCGCCCACCAGAACGTCTGCCCGAACGCGTGCGCGAGCGGGTCGGCGATCCGCGGCGGCAGCGGTCCCCCGCCGGCCGCGCTGCTGATCGACCCGAGCGAGCCGCTGGCCAGCGGCAGGTTCGCCGTGATCCGGCGCTCGAGCACGACCGACAGGATCGCGGTGCCGAACGACCCGCCGATCGTGCGGATGATGTTGATCGCGGTCGTCGCGCGCGGCACCGCCGCGCGCGACAGCGTCTGGTACGCCGCCGCCATCGCGGGCATCATCGTCATCCCGAGACCGATCCCGCGGACCCACAGCGCGACGGCCAGCAGCGTGTAGGACGTGTCGGCTTCCAGCTGCGTGTAGGCGCCCGTCCCGATCAGCGCGACGATCACGCCGAACGGCACGATCCTCCCCGCGCCGAGCCTGTCCGTCAGCCGCCCGGCGACCGGCATCGCCATCGCCGCCCCCAGCCCCTGCGGCGCGAGGAGCAGGCCCGCGTCCAGCGCGCTCTCCC
The DNA here is from genome assembly GCA_963736505.1 of uncultured Solirubrobacteraceae bacterium. Lineage (GTDB taxonomy): Bacteria > Actinomycetota > Thermoleophilia > Solirubrobacterales > Solirubrobacteraceae > Solirubrobacter. Next base: position 1,068,668 of record CAVTOZ010000003.1, on the reverse strand, counting down.
CGCGCACGATCTGGTAGTAGAGCGGCAGGATCAGCATCGCGCCGAACAGCGACACGCCGAAGATGAAGACCGTGCCCGACGCCGCCGCGAACGCGCGGTCGCGGAACAGCGAGAGGTCGATCAGCGCGCCGTCGCCGCCCCACGCATGGCGGGCGAACAGGCCGAGCAGGACGACGCCGAGCACGAACGCGACGATCACGCGCGGCGAGTCGAAGCCGCCCGAGATCCCTACCTCCGAGAGCGCGTAGACGAGTGACGCCAGCCCCGGCGAGAGGAGCAGCAGCCCGCGCACGTCCAGCCGCACGCGCCCCGCGCGCGGCTCGACGCCCGGCAGTATCCGCGCCGCCAGCGCGAGCGCGACGATGCCGACCGGCACGTTGACGAAGAAGATCCAGCGCCACGAGAAGTTGTCGATGATCAGGCCGCCGATCACGGGCCCGAGGATCGGGCCGAGCAGCGTCGGCACGCCGATCACGCTCATGACGCGGCCCATCCGCTCCGGCCCCGCCGCCTGGGCGAGGATCGCCTGGCCGATCGGCATGATCATGCCGCCGCCGAACCCCTGCAGCACGCGGAACGCGATCAGCGACGAGCTGCTCCACGCGAGCCCGCAGAGCGCGCTGCCGGCGAGGAACAGGGTGACGGAGGTCATCCACGCGCGCTTGCCGCCGAAGCGCTCCATCGCCCAGCCCGTCAGCGGGATGACGGTGGCCAGCGCGAGCAGGTAGCCGGTCGCGACCCACTGGATCGTCGACAGCGGAGCGTCGAGCTCGCGGCCCAGCGTCTCGATCGCGACGTTGACGATCGTGGTGTCGAGGATCGACATGATCGTCCCCAGGACGACGACCGACGCAAGGCGCCAGAGAGCGCGGTCAAGACCCACTCCGAGATGGTCGCAGGTAGGGTGCATGCGCATGCCGCCCGTCTCGGCGCAGTACTCGATCATCCTGCGAGTTGAGATCGATCACCGGCCCGGCATGCTCGGGCGGGTCGCGACCGCGATCGGCGATGCCGGGGGCAGCATCGGCTCGGTCGACCTGAGCTCGATCGACGGCCTCCACACCGTCCGCGACATCACCATCGACACCTCGGGCGAGGAGCACGCGCAGCGCGTCGCCGCCGCCGTCGGGGAGGTCGAGGGCGCGCGCGTGATCGACTCGACCGACCGCACGTTCCTCATGCACGTGGGCGGGAAGATCGAGCAGCGCAACAAGCTCCCGGTGCGCACGCGCGACGACCTCTCGATGGCGTACACGCCCGGCGTGGCGCGCGTCTGCTCGGCGATCGCGCAGGACCGCGACAAGGCCTTCCAGTACACGATCAAGCGCAACACGGTCGCCGTCGTGTCCGACGGCAGCGCCGTGCTCGGGCTCGGCAACATCGGGCCGGAGGCGGCGATGCCCGTGATGGAGGGCAAGGCCGTCCTGTTCAAGGAGTTCGGCGGCGTCGACGCGTTCCCGCTGTGCCTGGACTCCCAGGACACCGACGAGATCGTGCGCACCGTCGAGCTGGTCGCGCCCGGCTTCGGCGGGATCAACCTCGAGGACATCTCGGCGCCGCGCTGCTTCGAGATCGAGGAGCGGCTCAAGCGCTCGCTCGACATCCCGGTCTTCCACGACGACCAGCACGGCACCGCCGTGGTGGTGCTGGCGGCGCTGCTGAACGCCGTCAAGCTCACCGGCAAGCGGATCGAGGATCTCGACGTGCTCGTCGTCGGTCTCGGCGCGGCCGGCATCGCGGTGACGAAGATCCTGCTCCAGGCCGGCGTCAGCCGCGTGGTCGGCTGCGACTCGCGCGGCGCCCTGCACACCGGCCGCGAGGACTACCAGGACGGCTCGATGCCGCCGATGAAGCGCTGGTTCGCCGAGTCGACGAACCCCGACAAGCGCTCCGGCGGGCCGGCCGACGTGATCGAGGGCGCCGATCTGTTCGTCGGCCTCTCCGGCGCGCGCGTGATGCCGCCGGAGGCGCTCGCGCGCATGAACGACGATGCGATGGTGTTCGCGATGGCCAACCCGACGCCCGAGGTGACGCCGGAGGAGGCCGAGCCGTACGCGCGGGTCATCGCCACGGGGCGCTCGGACTACCCGAACCAGATCAACAACGTGCTCTGCTTCCCCGGCATCTTCCGCGGCGCGCTGGACGTGCGCGCCCACGAGATCACCGAGGAGATGAAGATGGCGGCGGCGCGCGGGATCGCGTCGATCGTCGGCGACGACGAGCTGCGCGAGGACTACATCATCCCGTCGGTCTTCAACCGCGACGTCTGCGACGCGGTCGCCGCCGCGGTCGCCTCCCAGGCCAAGGCGCAGGGCGCCGCCGATGCGCACGGGGACGAGATCGGCTACGCGCCGGGCGACACGGAGGAGTTCCGCGCCGTGCGTCCGGATTGACGCCGCGCCCGTAGGCATCTCATGCGGATCACGATCACGGGAGGCAGCGGGCTGATCGGCTCGCGGCTGGTGGAGCGGCTGCGCGGCCGCGGCGACGACGTGACGGTCGTGTCGCTCCGGCGCGAGGACCCGGGGCCGGCGGTCGCGGGGCGCGACGCGGTCGTGCACCTGGCCGGCGAGAACCTCGCCCAGCGCTGGAGCGACGACGCCAAGCGGCGGATCATGGAGTCGCGCGTGAACGGCACGCGCACGCTCGTCGCCGCGCTCACGGGCAGCGGCGTCAAGACGCTCGTCTCGGCCTCCGCGGTCGGCTACTACGGCCCGCACGGCGACGAGATCGTCACCGAGGAGTCCCCGGCCGGCGACGACTTCCCGGCGCGCGTGTGCGTCGAGTGGGAGCGCGAGGCCAACGCCGCCGCCGCGCAGGGCGTGCGCGTCGTCACCGTCCGCACCGGCGTCGTGCTCGACTCCGCCGGCGGCGCGCTGGCGAAGATGCTGACCCCGTTCAAGCTCGGCGCCGGCGGGCCGGTCGCGGGCGGGCGGCAATACCTGTCGTGGATCCACGTCGACGACGTCGTCGGGATCTACGTCGCGGCGCTCGACGATCCCACATACAGCGGGCCGGTCAACGCGACCGCGCCGGAGCCCGTGACCAACGCCGAGTTCTCCAAGGCGCTCGGGCGCGCGCTGCACCGGCCGGCGGTCGCGCCGATCCCCGGCTTCGCGATCCGCGCGCTGTACGGCGAGATGGCGGTCATCGTCACGACCGGCCAGCGCGCGCTCCCGCGCGCCGCGCAGGCGCACGGCTACGCCTACGCCCACCCGGACCTCGACGAAGCCCTGCGCGACGCGGTCCGGTAGGTCTCCGAACGCACCGGCGCGTGCGCGACCCGTGACATCCGCGCCCCCCAGGAGCCATCATTGGGGTGTCATGGCCGAGCTGCCACCCGACCTCGAGGCCCTCGGGGACGCGCTGACGCGTGCGACCTCGCACGCCGCCGCCGTCCGCCGCCACCGCATCGACCTGCGGCGCAAGCTGGCGCTGTGCGTGGCCGCGGGCGTGGTCGTGTTCGCCGCGATGACGCCGAGCCACCTCGGCAACGGCGATCAGGTGCAGCTGCTGCGGCAGTTCGCGGCGGCGCCGGCGTTCGCGTCGGGCTCGTACGATGGCTGCGACCGCCCGCGCGGACACAGCGGCTACATGCCGCAGACCTGCGACGTGGCCAGGCTGCAGCCGCAGGCCGCCCGCTGACGCGGGCGGCCGTGGCGAATCGCTAGCGGCGCTTGGCGGCGTTCTCGCCGCGTCCGAACGCCCCGATCGTCTTCCACTTGGAATCCGGGCGGGCGGGCACGAACAGCCACACGATCGGCCCGATGATCGACAGGATCAGGCCCGAGGCGAGGCCCGGCTTCTCGCCGTAGCCCTTGCGCTCGGACAGGTACGAGCCCGCGATCGCCGAAATCAGCCAGAGATAGAGCCAGAACAGCGCCTTGGCGCCGATGAGTGCGAAGAGAACGGTCATGTTCCGAGGTACGCCTTCATCACTTCGGGGTTGGTCCGCAGCGAGTCGGACTCGTCGGACATGACGACCTTGCCCGTCTCGAGCACGTAGCCGCGCTTGGAGACGTCGAGCGCGAAGTTCGCGTTCTGCTCCACCAGGAGGATCGTCATGCCCTCCTTGTTGATCTCGGCGATCGTCTCGTAGATGCGCTCGGTGAGCACCGGCGAGATGCCCATCGACGGCTCGTCGAGCAGCAGGATCTTCGGCGCGCCCATCATCGCCCGCCCGATCGCGAGCATCTGCTGCTCGCCGCCGGACATCGTGCCCGCCTTCTGCGACTGGCGCTCGTCCAGACGCGGGAACAGCGAGAACACGCGCTTGAGATCGGTGTTGATCTGCGAATGGTCGCGCCGCAGGTAGGCCCCGAGCTCCAGGTTCTCGCGCACCGTCATCCGCTGGAAGCACTTGCGGCCCTCAGGCGACTGGCAGATGCCGAGCCCGACGATCTCCTGCGGCGGCAGGAGATGGATCTCCTCGCCGTTGAGCCTGATCGAGCCCGTCCGCGGAGGCGTGAGCCCCGAGATCGAGCGCAGCGTGGTCGACTTCCCGGCCCCGTTGGAGCCGATCAGCGTCACGCACTCGCCTTCCTCCACGGTCAGCGAGACGCCCTTGAGCGCCTGGATGTTGCCGTAGTAGGTCTTGATGTCGTCGACTTCAAGGAATGGCATCGCGCTAGCCCTCCACCGATGCGGCCTTGCCCAGGTAGGCCTCGACGACCCGGGGGTTGGCCCGCACCTCGGCGGGCAGCCCCTCGGCGATCTTCTCGCCGTGGTCGAGCACCGTGAGGCGCTCGGAGACGCCCATCACGACCTTCATGTCGTGCTCGATCAGCAGGATCGTCATGCCGCGCTCGTCGCGCAGCTTGCGCATGAAGTCCGTCAGCGCCGCCGACTCCTGCGGGTTCATGCCGGCCGTCGGCTCGTCGAGCAGCAGGACCTTCGGGTCCGAGGCCAGCGCGCGGGCGATCTCCACCCGGCGCTGGTCGCCGTAGGAGAGGTTCACGGCCAGGTGGTCGTGCCAGCGCTTCTGGATCCCCACGTAGGCGAGCTCCTCGTGCGCCTTGACGCGCACCCGCTCCTCCTCGCGGCGCGTGCTCGGCGTGCGGATGATCGAGCCGAACAGGCCCGACTTCATCCGCGAGTGCTCGCCGATCATCACGTTCTCCATCGCCGTCATGGTCGAGAAGAGGCGGATGTTCTGGAACGTCCGCGCCATCCCGGCCTTCATGACCTGATCAGGCCGGGCGCCCGTGATGTCCTCGGTGCCGAACGTGATCGTGCCGATGGTCGGGCGGTAGAAGCCCGTCAGCATGTTGAAGAACGTCGTCTTGCCCGCGCCGTTGGGCCCGATGATCGAGACGATCGAGCGCTCCGGGAGGACGAACGAGACGTCGCTGACCGCCGTCAGGCCGCCGAACTGCTTGGTGATGTCGCTCGCGTCGAGGATGGCGGGGTTCGCCAACGACGGGGGCGGCGTGGGTGCCTGTGTCGCGCTCATGCTCTCGCCGTGTAGAGGGTCTCGTCGGATGTCTCAGCGTGCTCGGTCAGCTCCATCTTGTGCCGCCGGTCAGGCAGCAGCCCCTGCGGCCGCAGGATCATCATCATCACCAGCAGGAAGCCGTAGATGGCGAACGTGATCTGGGTCGCGTCGAAGTTGATGCCGAGCTTGCCCGGGACCGAGTTGAGGACGTCCGGGATGAACCAGTTGTTGATGAACGACAGCACGACCGCGCCAAGCACCACCCCCCAGATCGAGCCGAGGCCGCCGAGGATGATCATGCCCAGCACCAGGATCGAGAAGTAGAACTGGAACTGGTCGGCGTTGACCGTGTTCAGGAACGAGCCGAGGAACGCGCCCGCCATGCCGCCGAACGCCGCGCCGGTCGCGTAGGCGAGCAGCTTGGTCTTGACCGACGGCACGCCCATGGCGACCGCCGCGATCTCGTCCTCGCGCAGGGCGACCCACGCGCGGCCGAGGCGCGAGTCGCGCAGCCGGAAGTTCACGAACAGCACCAGTCCGACGAGTACGAGCGCGAACCAGTACCAAGGTCTGAGGTCCAGCAGCTGGAACCGCCCGACCAGCGGCAGGTCGATCGGATCGACGGGCGAGATGCCCTGGCGGCCGGCCGTCAGCGGCTGGCCGCGGATCACGATGCTGTCGCCGTTGACGGCGATGCGGCCGATGATCTCGCCGAACGCCAGCGTCACGATGGCGATGTAGTCGCCGCGTAGTCGCAGGGTCGGCAGGCCGATCAATATCCCCGCCACAGCGGCCGCGATCGCCGCCAGCACGAGGATGATGATGAAGTTGAAGTGCAGGCCCGGGATCTTCGCGGCGAGGCCGCCGACGAGGAAATGGATGCCCTTGCCGTGGTTGATCTCCGAGAAGAAGCCGGAGCCGAAGTAGCCGACCGTGTAGGCGCCGATCGCGAAGAACGCGACGTAGCCGAGGTCGAGCAGGCCGGCGAAGCCGACCACGATGTTCAGGCCGAGCGCCATCACGACGTAGGCCAGCGCGGTCGTGCAGTCCTGGATGAACGGCGAGCCGTTGGGCCAGCCGAACGGCAGGATCGCCAGCAGGATGATGACGACCGGGACGAGCGCCTTCTCGGTCCACGACGGCAGCTCCACCTTGGGCAGGCGGCCGCGGGACTTGGCGGTCTCGGGTGCGGGTGCGGTAGCGCTCATCCGGCGTCCCTCGTCTGCTCGCCGAGCAGGCCCGACGGCTTGAAGACCATGATCAGGACCAGGTAGCCGAACACGATCGCCGGCGTCCAGGCCGAGCCGATCCGGTTATCCGAGATCTGCTGGATGCAACCGATGATCACGCCGCCGAGAACGGCGCCGCGGAGGTTGCCGATGCCGCCCATGACCGCGGCGGTGAAGGCGATCAGGCCGCCCGTGAAGCCCTGGAAGTACCAGATCGTCGTCTGATAGAGCGCGTAGATCAGGCCGGCCGCGCCGGCCAGCATGCCGCCGAGCAGGAACGTCAGCGAGATCGTCGTGTCGACGTTGATGCCCATCAGGCGCGCGGCCTCAGGGTCCTGCGCCGTCGCGCGCATGGCCTTGCCGAGGCGCGAGCGGGCGATGAAGCTCGTCATCAGCACGAGCAGCGGCACGGTCACGCCGACGGACAGCACGTCGCTGTTCTCGATCGTGACGCCGAAGATCGTGACGAGGTTGTGCTGCGCGTTGATCAGGTCGGGAATGCCCTGCTGGGAGCCGCCCTTCCAGAGTAGGCCCACGTTCTGCAGGATGAACGAGAACCCGACCGCGGTGATCAGCGGCGCCAGCTTGGGCGCCGTGCGCAATGGTCGATACGCGACCCGTTCGATCAGTGCGTTGATGCTGCCGGAGCCCAGCATCGCCACGATCAGCGTCAGGAGCAGCCCGAAGAAGAGCACGACCGCGCTCGACCCCTCGTGCAGGCCGATCGTCACGAAGAACGAGGCCGAGATGAACGAGCCGAGCATGAAGACCTCGCCGTGGGCGAAGTTGATCAGTTCGACGATGCCGTAGACGAGCGTGTAGCCGATCGCCACCAGCGCCCAGATGGCGCCGTTGGAGATGCCGGCCGTGAGGTTCTCGCCCAGGCGCACCAGATTGCCGTCGGCGCTCAGGTCCTTGATCCCGTAGTACACGGGCAAGGCGAGCAGGACGGCGATCAGGCCGTAGCTGGAGATCCACCCGCGCAGCCGCTGTGTCGCGACCGGCTTATTGGCGGGGATGCTGGCGGCTTCCATGACGTTTGTGTCGTGTCTGTCTGTCTGTCTGAGAAGAACGGCGGCCGGGGGCGGTGGATTGTGCCGCCCCCGGCCGGAACCCGTTACGACTGCTGGTCGACTAGCCGGCCGCCTTGGCCTTGATCGTCTGATCGAAGGTCAGCTCGCCGTCCTTGATGGCGTAGACGCCGTAGTCGGTGAGCGTGGTGTCGCCGTTCTCGTCGATCGAGTACGTGCCGAGCACGGACTGGCGATCCTTGGTCGCGAACAGCGCCTTCAGGATGTCGGCCTTGTCGCCGGTCTTGGAGCGCGCGATGGCGTCCAGGCCGAGCTTCATGGCCTCGTAGCCGTAGATGGCGTACGGATCGGGGTTGTTCTCGCCGTACTTCGCGGTGTAGGCCTTGAAGAAGTCCTGGCCTTCCGGGGGGTACTGATCCGGCGAGAGCGTCGCGACCGTCACCTTGACGCGCGAGTCGAGGGACGTCGGGATGCCGCCGTCCTTCGGGTTGGCGAAGCCGGACTCGGCGACGCCGTCAGGCCCGTAGAGCTTCGCCGTCGGGAGCGCCGCCGCGAAGTCCTTGTACAGCTGGACCGCGTTGTTGGCGGTGATGCCCGTGTACACGAAGCAGTCCGCGCCCGCGCCCTTGGCCTTCTGGGCCAGGGAGCGGTAGTTCGCGGCGTTCTTGTCGATCGCGTCGTTGGAGATGATCGTCAGGCCGACGGACTTGGCGGCGAGCTCGACGTTCTTGCCGAGACCGGCGCCGTAGACCTCCTTGTCGTTGGTCAGCTCCACCTTGGTGCAGCCGTCCTGCTTCATGAGCGTCGCGAGAGCGGCGCCCTGGATCGTGTCCTTCGGCACGATGCGCGTGTAGTTGCGCTCGCCCGTCGGGTAGTACTTGTCCGGCTCACCGGGGTTGGAGCCAGGCTGGTTCGTCGTGAGGCCCACCGCCGTGTTGGCCGGGGAGATCATCGGAACCTTGGCCTCGTTCAGGATCGGGATCGCGATTGCAGCCGCGCCCGAGTTGAACGTGCCGAGATAGAACGCCGTGCTGGAGTCCTGCGCGGCCTTGCGGGCGTTGCCCGACTCGGCCTCAGGCGTCCAGGAGCCGGCCTGCGCGGTCGAGTCGTCGAGCGGGCTGTACTTGACCGTGATGCTGCCGGCCTTCCCACCCGCCTGCTCGAGCGCGAGCTTGGCGCCGTTGTTCACAGCCTCCGTCTGGACGCGCGAAGCGCCCTGGAGCGGCAGAGACGAGTAGACAGTCACCGACTTGCTCGCGGCGGGCTTGCTGCCGCCGCTGCTGCCGCTGGAGCTGCTGTTGTCGCTGCTGCCGCACGCTGCCACCCCAAGGGCAAGCGCGGCCGTCAAGCAGCCCGTAGCTGCCATCCACTTTGATTGCAAGGAACCCCTCCTCATGAGGCTCGTATTCGGGCGGCGATTCTACGCACGCCCGGTTCAGGCGTGCAATAGCCTAGTCGGACCGTAAGCGGAAATACGGGTCCGCCGCACCCGGGGGTGCGGACGCGCTACTCGTCGTCGGCGCGCCGGTGCCCGGGCAGGTACGGCGACATGAGCTGCCAGGCGCCGGCGAGCAGCACGATCAACAGCGTGATCAGGAAGGACTCGAGCGACTTGGCGCCGAGGAAGAAGAGGACGATCCAGATGACCAGGCCCAGGATCGTCGCAAGCAGCATCAGCATCGCGGCGGGAATCTAGCGGACCAGGGCGCCGGCAAGCTCCGCCACGGCCGCAGCGGCCGCAGCGGCCGGGTCCGTGCCCGCGCCGGCCGCCTCCGCGACGGCGCGCACGAGGCGCGATCCGACGATCACGCCGTCCGCTCCGGCGGCCGCCGCGGCCGCCGCCTGCTCGCCCGTCGAGATGCCGAAGCCGGCCGCGACGGGGACGCTGCTGTGGGCCTTCACGCGCGCCAGCAGCGCCGCGAGGTCGGCGCCGATGGCAGAGCGTTCACCGGTCGTTCCGGTGACACTCACCGTGTAGACAAATCCACGCGCGGTTGCCCCGATCGCCGCCATCCGCTGGTCATTGGTCGTGGGCGCGACCAGCGGCACGAGCGCGACGCCCGCCTCGTCGCACGCCGCGAGCACGGCGGCCGACTCCTCGAGTGGGAGGTCCGGGACGATCAGGCCGCTGATGCCACGCACCGCCAGCTCACCCGCGAACCGCTCAGGCCCGCGCGCGAGCAGCGGGTTGGCGTAACACATCAGGATCACCGGGACGCGCTCGGCGATCCGCGCGCCGGCATCGAGCACGGCATGCACGTTCGCGCCCGCCGCGAGCGCCCGCGTGGCGGCGGCGTGGATCACCGGCCCGTCGGCGAGCGGGTCCGAGAACGGCACGCCGAGCTCGATCAGGTCGGCGCCGGCGTCGGCGTAGGCGAGCCCGACGGCAACCGACGCCTCGACGTCGGGGAAGCCGCCCATCAGGTAGGGCATCAGCGCGGCGCGCCCCGGGGCCGCCAGGAAGGCGGCGGCGATGCGCGCGGAGCCGGTGGTCACGCGCCCTCGGCCAGCTTCGCCAGCGCCTCGGCGAGGTCCTTGTCGCCGCGGCCCGAGAGGCACACGAGGTCGATCGTGTCGCGGGCGGCCTCCTGCGCGCCGGGGCCGAGCGCCCACGCGACGGCGTGCGAGGACTCCAGCGCCGGGATGATCCCCTCCAGCCGCGTCAGCGTCTGGAACGCCGCCAGCGCCTCGCGGTCGGTGATGCCGACGTAGCGGGCCCTCCCCGAGTCGCGCAGCCACGCGTGCTCCGGGCCGACGCCGGGGTAGTCGAGCCCGGCCGAGATCGAGTGCGCCTCGAGGATCTGGCCGTCCTCGTCCTGCATGACGGCGCTGAACGCGCCGTGCAGGACGCCGCCGCGGCCCCCGACCGTGAGCGGCGCGCCGTGGCGGCCGGTCTCGATCCCGTCGCCGGCGCCCTCGACGCCGATCAGCGCGACGCCGGCGTCCTCGCGGAACGCCGTGAAGATGCCGATCGCGTTCGAGCCGCCGCCGACGCACGCGATCACGCGGCTGGGCAGCCGCCCGGCCTTCTCGAGGATCTGCGCGCGCGCCTCGTCGCCGATCACGCGCTGCAGCTCGCGCACGAGCGCCGGGAACGGCGCGGGGCCGGCGCAGGAGCCGATCACGTAGTGCGTGTCGGCGACGGAGGACGTCCAGTCGCGGATCGCGGCCGACGTCGCCTCCTTGAGCGTGCGCGTGCCGGCGTCGACGGGCGAGACGGTGGCGCCGAGCAGGCCCATGCGCTCCACGTTGGGCTTCTGGCGGCGCATGTCCTCGGTGCCCATGTAGACGACGCACTCGAGGTCGAGCAGGGCGCATGCCGTCGCCGTCGCGACACCGTGCTGGCCGGCGCCGGTCTCGGCGATGATGCGCGACTTGCCCATCCGCACGGCCAGCAGGCACTGCCCGATCGCGTTGTTGATCTTGTGGGCGCCGGTGTGGTTGAGGTCCTCGCGCTTGAGGTAGACGTCGTGCCCGACGCGCTCCGACAGCCGGCGCGCGCGGTACAGCGGCGACGGGCGGCCGACGTAGTCGTTGAGCAGCGTGTGCAGCTCGGCGCGGTAGCCGGCGTCGTCGCGGGCGAGCAGCCACGCGGCCTCCAGCTGCTCCAGCGCGGGGATCAGCGTCTCCGGGACGTACTGGCCGCCGTAGGGGCCGAAGCGGTGCTCTATGGCGCTCATAGGACGCCAGGCCCTCCGGAAGGCGGGAGAACGAGCCCCCCGGGCGAGGCTCTCCCATCGACCTCGCCCCCTGGGCGAGTGTCGACCGCTTCGAAGAAGGCCTCGAGCTTCTCGGGGTCCTTGACGCCGGGCGACGACTCGACGCCGCTGGCCACGTCGACGCCCCACGGATGGACGGCGGCGATCCCGTCGGCCACGTTGTCGGGCGTCAGGCCGCCCGAGAGCAGGAACGGGATCTTCGAGCGCCGCCGCGCCGCCAGCGTCCAGTCCCACGTCACCCCGCTGCCCCCGCGCACGCCCGTGACGGCGGTGTCGAGCAGGTGCAGGTCGGTGTGGTAGCGGTCGAGCTCGCGCAGGTCGGACGCGTGCGCGACGCGCATCGCCTTGATCACCTTCACCCCGGTCCGCTGCGAGACGGCCTGGCAGAACGCGGGCCCCTCGTCGCCGTGCAGCTGGACGTAGCTGAGCTGGAGCGTGTCGACGAGCGCCTCGATCTCGTCCAGCGGCTGGTTGACGAACACGCCGACGCGCTCGACCTTGCGCTGCGTCGCGCGCGAGATGCCCGCGACGACGGCCGGGTCGGCGTAGCGCTTGGACTCCGGCCACAGCAGGAACCCGATCGCCCAGGCGCCGAGGCTCACGGCGAGCTCGGCGTCCTCGGCCCGCGTGATGCCGCAGATCTTGACCTTTGTCACGGTGCTAGTTGCCGCCGCCGGTCAGCTCGCGCGTGGCGGCCTCCATGTCCGGCGCGCGCATCAGCGTCTCGCCGATCAGGACCGCGTCGATGCCGACGCGCTCGAGCTCGTCGAGCTGCTCGCGGCTCGAGAAGCCCGACTCCGACACGACGGTCTTGCCCGCCGGGACGTCGGCCAGCAGCTCGTACGTGCGCTCGATGTCGACGCTGAAGTCGGCCAGGTCGCGGTTGTTGAGGCCCAGCACGTCGGCCTCGACCTCGAGCGCCAGCTCGAGCTCGCGCTCGTCGTGGACCTCGACGAGCGCGTCGAGGTCGAGCGCGCTCGCCTCGCGCAGCAGCTGGTCGAGCTCCGGCAGCTCGAGCGCGGCGACGATCAGCAGGATCGCGTCGGCCCCCGCCGCGGCCGCCTCGTAGAGCTGGTACGCGTCGATGATGAAGTCCTTGCGCAGGACCGGCAGCGTCGACGCCGCGCGCGCCTCGCGCAGGTCGTCGAGCGAGCCGGCGAAGTGGAACGGCTCGGTCAGGATCGACAGCGCCGCCGCGCCGCCGCGCTCGTAGGCCCTGACGACCTCCTCGACGGTCGAGCCCTCGCGGATCGTGCCCGCCGACGGCGAGCGCCGCTTGTGCTCGGCGATCACCGACACCCCGGGGCGCGTCAGCGCCTCCGAGAACGGCCGGAAGCCCTCCGAGTTGGCGCGCCGCTCCAGCAGCGCCTCCAGCTCGGAGAGCGGGATCTGTTTCCGCCGGCGCTTGACCTCGCCGCGCGTGTCTTCGACGATGCGGTCGAGGACGCTCATCCGGCCAATTCTCGTGTCAAGGTGCTCAAGGCCTCCAATGCGGCCGCGGCGCGGCCGTCGTCGAGCGCCGCCTCGGCTGCGCGCACGCCCTCCTCCAGGGTGTCCACGCGGCCGGACACGTAGATCGCCGCGCCCGCGTTCAGCGCCGCCAGGTCGCGCTCGGTGCCGGGCTCGCCGGCGAAGATCCGCCGCGTGGTGGCGGCGTTGGCGTCGGGCGTGCCGCCGTGGACCGCGCCGGGGTCCGCGCGAGCGAGCCCCACGTCCTCGGGGGCGATCTCGTAGGCGCGCAATCGGCCGTCATCGACCTCGACGACGCGCGTTGTCCCCGACGTGCTCATCTCGTCCAGACCGTCGGCGCTGGACACTACCAGCGCCTTGCGCGCCCCAAGCTGTGCCAATGCCCCCGCGATCGTCTCCAGGAACGCCGGGTCGGAAACGCCGATCACCTGACGGGTCGCGCCGGCGGGATTGGTCAGCGGGCCGAGGAAGTTGAAGATGGTGCGCACCGCGAGCTCCTTGCGCACCGGGACCACGAAGCGCGTGGCGCCGTGATGGGCCGGCGCGAACATGAAGCCGAAGCCGACCTCGGCGATGCAGCGCGCGACGCCCTCGGGCTTGAGGTCGATGCGGACGCCGAGCGCCTCGAGCACGTCGGCGGAGCCCGACAGGCCCGTGGCGGAGCGGTTGCCGTGCTTGGCGACGGCGCAGCCCGCGCCGGCGGCGATCAGCGCGGCGGTGGTCGACACGTTGAACGTCGGGCGCCCGCCGCCGGTGCCGGCCGTGTCGATCAGGTCGTCGCGGCCGGTCTGGACGGGCGTCGCGAACGCGCGCATCGTGGTGGCGAGGCCGACGAGCTCGTCGACCGTCTCCCCCTTGGTGCGCAGCGCGACGAGGAACCCGGCCGTCTCGACCTCGGACGCGTTGCCGGCCATGATCTCGGCGAGCACGGCCGCCGTCTGGTCGGCGTCGAGGTCGCGGCGCGACGCGAGCGCGTCCAGCGCCTTGGTGATGACGGCGTTAGGCACGTTCTACTGAGGCCGGATGCCGAAGTCTCGGTCAGACCGCGGGCCGGATGCCCCGCGGAGGAAATTGCTGAGCAGATGCTTGCCGTCTGGCGTGAGCACGGACTCGGGGTGGAACTGCACGCCGATCGCCGGCAGCTCGCGGTGGCGCATGGCCATCACGACGCCGCCGCCGTGCGCGGTGGGCTCCAGGACGTCCGGCAGGTCGGGATCCACGACGAGGGAGTGATAGCGCGCCACGGGCATCGGGCTCGGCAAGCCTTCGAAGACGCCCTTGCCGTCGTGCTCGATCTCGGTCGTCTTGCCGTGCACCGGCAGGTGGCGGACGACCTTCCCGCCGAACGCCTGCGCCATCGACTGGTGGCCGAGGCAGACGCCGAGCGAACGGACTCCCGCCTCGGGGAAGCGGCGCATCACCTCGACGCTGATCCCCGCCTCGTTCGGCGTGCACGGCCCGGGCGAGACGACGACGCGGTCGTAGCCGCGCTCGAGCAGCTCGTCGACGGTCGCGGCGTCGTTGCGGACGACGTCGAGCTCGGCCCCCAGCTCGCCCAGGTACTGGACGAGGTTGTAGGTGAACGAGTCGTAGTTGTCGATCATCAGGACCCTTACGGCCATGTCGACTGCTCCGTCGCGAGCTCGATCGCCATCACGACGCCGCGCGCCTTCGCGCGCGACTCCTCCCACTCGTAGTCGGGCTTGGCGTCCGCGACGGTGCCGCCGCCCGCCTGGATGTGCGCCATCCCGTCCTTGACCACGACGGTGCGGATGCAGATGCAGGTGTCCAGCTCGCCGGCGTAGGAGAGCCAGCCGACGGCGCCGCCGTAGGCGCCGCGCTTGACGTGCTCGAGCTCGTCGATGATCTCCATCGCGCGGATCTTGGGCGCGCCGGAGAGCGTGCCGGCGGGCAGGACGCTGCGGAGCGCGTCGATCGCCCCCACCTCGGGGCGCAGCGTGCCGGCGACCTGGGAGACGATGTGGATCACGTGCGAGTAGGTCTCGACCTCCATCAGGCGCTCGACGTGCACGCTGCCGTGCTCGCACACGCGCCCGAGGTCGTTGCGGCCGAGGTCGACGAGCATCACGTGCTCGGAGCGCTCCTTCTCGTCGGCCAGCAGCTCCTGCGCGATCGCGGCGTCGTCCTCCCCGCGCGGGCGGGTGCCGGCGATCGGGCGGGTGGAGACGTGGCGGCCGTTGACGGTCAGCAGCGGCTCCGGGCTCGCGCCGACGATCTGGAAGTCCTCGAAGTCGAGGAAGTACATGTACGGCGACGGGTTGACGGCGCGCAGGCCGCGGTAGATCGAGAACGGCTCGACGGTCGAGGGCGCGCTCCAGCGCTGGCTCGGGACGACCTGGTAGGCGTCGCCGGCGTGGATGTACTCGATGATGCGCGCGACCATGCCCTCGAACTCCTCGCGTTCGAGGTTGGACTCGAACTTGGGCGCCTCGCGCGGCTCGTGAGCGATCTGCGGCGGCAGCGGGCCGGCCAGGCGGGCGCGGGTGTCGCGGATCGCCTCGACGGCCCGGGCGTGCGCGGACTCGATGTCCGTGTGGTCGTCGAGATAGGCGTTGGCGAGGATCGTGACCGTGTGCTTGAGGTGGTCGAACGCGACGACCACGTCGGACAGCATCAGCGCCATGTCGGGCAGGCCGAGGAGGTCCGGGTTCGGCTCGGGCAGGCGCTCGACGGCGCGCACGCAGTCGAAGCCGAAGAAGCCGACGGCGCCGCCGGCGAACGGCGGGAGGCCGTCGACGGGCGCCTGGCGGTGCTGGGAGACGGCGTCGCCCGCGAGCGTGTAGGGGTCTCCCCCGTCCTGCAGGCTCCACCTGAGGACGCGGCGCGGGCGCCAGCCGATGAACGACCAGCGGCCGACCTTCTGGCCCTGCTCGGCGGACTCGAGCAGGAACGCGGGACCGTCGCCGCGGAGCTTCAGGAAGGCCGAGACGGGCGTCTCGCAGTCCTCGATGAAGGAGTGACGGACGGGGATCATGTTGTGCTCGCCGGCGAGCTTGGCCGCCTCTTCGAGGCTCGGCGTGACGTTCAGGTGCTCAGCGACGGCGGCCAACGAGGACCTCCTCGGCGTCGGCGAGGCTGAGTCCGCGGCTCTTGAGCAGCACCGTCAGGTGGTAGAGGACGTCCGCGGCCTCCTCGGCGACGCGCTCGTCGGACTCCTCGCGCGCGGCGCGGACGACCTCCTCGGCCTCCTCCTGCACCTTCTCGCCGATCTTCGGCGGGTCGTTCAGGAGCGCGGCCGTGTACGAGCCCTCGGGGCGCTCGTGGGCTCGCTGGTCGAGGGTTCGCTCCAGCCCCGGGAGCGCCTCGTGCGGGGCGGGGTGCTCGAGGTCGCCCGTGAAGAAGCACGTCCGCTCGCCCGTGTGGCACGCGGGGCCGGCGGGCTCGACGATCGCCAGCACCGCGTCGGCGTCGCAGTCGTAGCGCAGCGCCTTCACCGCCTGCGTGTTGCCGGACGTCGCGCCCTTGTGCCACAGCTTCTGGCGCGAGCGGCTGTACAGGTGCAGCTCGCCGGTGCTGCGGGAGCGCTCGAGCGCCTCGGCGTTCATGTACGCGAGCGTCAGGACCTCGCCCGAGCGCCAATCCTGGATCACGCACGGCACCAGGCCGCGGTCATCGAACTTGACTTCGATCGGGGGAGCCTCCATCCGGAGGCGGGGAGTCTAGGCGCTCGCCGCCATCGCTCCCGCTCCCGGCCGGCGCTGCGCGGTTCGAACCTCAGCGCGGGCAGCCGCGGCGCCCGGCGAACCGTTCCCGGCGCGTCGCGACGAGGCGGACGGCCCGCGCGTCGGGCCCCGGTTCGCGGACCGACCGCCCTCCGCGCGTCGCGAGGCCGCGGGGTTGCGAACTGCGCACCGAGGGGAGCCAGACGGCCCGCGCGTCGAGAAAACCACCTATACGGTGGAAAAGTCGACGCGAGCGGGCAGCCACGTGAGCGGGTCGACACCCGGCTCCGCGCGTGGAGTGAGAGCGGCAACGGACAACGTTGCCTGAGTGATCCGCCTCCCCCAGCTGAAGATCCAGCCGAACGTCAGGCACCGGACGCAAGCCTGGGGTGTGCCTGCTCCAGATACCAGGAGAACGCGCGCCGGCAGGGCTTCTCGCGCCCCACGACGGCCAGCAGCGCGGTCAGCACGCGCGGCGGCAGGCGCGGGATCGCGCGCTGCAGCGTGAGCGCCCACGCGAACGCCTTCGCGTGCGAGCGCGAGAAATCGGCGTATGTACGAAGCGCCGACTCCCGGCTTATGTCCCCCGCGACCACGCCGCGAAGCTCGCGCCCGCAGGCGATCCCGAAGTAGAACGCCGTACGGATCCCCTCGCCCGAGAGCGGGAAGCAGTGCCCGGCGCTGTCGCCGACGAAGAACACGCCGTCCTCGACGGCCGGCCGCAGCCGGTGCGGGAACCAGTTGCCCTGGTAGCGGACCGCGTCGACGTCGAGCCGGCGGGCGATCTCCACGGTCGGCTCACGAACGTGGTCGCGCGGCTCGTAGCTGCCGACGCCGACGCGCTGCTCGCCGGCCGCGGGGACCGACCACGCGTAGCCCTCGCGCACGAGCGAGCGGTCGATCCAGATGTCGAGGTCCGTCCCGCTGCCGTGCGGATGCACCTCCAGCCCGCGCGAGATCGCCGCCTCCGGCGGCTGCACGTTCGGGCCGGGAGCGAGGATCCGGCGCCAGCCGAGCGCGTCGACGATCAGCGGCGCGGTCAGGTCCCCGCGGTCGGTGTGGACGGTGGAGCCGGTCCGCCCCTCGACCTTGGCGATCTCGAAGCGGGCGTCCGACTGCTCCCACAGCGCCAGGCACAGCTCGCGGTAGTCGAAGCTCGACCACGTCCACGGCAGCCGGAAGCGCGCCGACCCGTGCGGCGTGTGGAACGCCATGCACGGCAGCTCCTGCCGGATCGCGCGCTGCACGCCCATCGCCTCCAGCCACGGCGTCGGCGCGGCGCAGGCGGACGTCGCGCGCTCGCCGATCTCGTAGCGGTCGACGACGAGCACGTCCGCGCCGGCGCCGGCCAGCTCGCGCGCGACCGCCAGCCCGGCGAAGCTCGCGCCGCAGATCAGCACGTCCGGGCGCTCGTCGAGCGGCGTGCGCTCGTCCCCCCGCAGCGTCCTGCGCTTCATCCGCGCAGCGCCTCGAGCGCGGCGCCGGGCAGGTGCCAGACGCGCACGCCCTCAGGCCGCCCCAGCACGTCGAACCCGCCGGCCTCCACGCGGTCGAGCATGCGCCCGTAGAGCCCGATCGCGAAGCGGACGCCCGGCCGCACCGAACGCGGCGCGGCGGCGACCGCGGGCGCGGCGGACGCGAACAGCTCGCGCGCCCGGGCGACCTCGTGCGCCACCAGCGCGCGCAGCTCCGGCCCGGCGTTGTGCGCGCCCAGGTCGGCCTCGGCGACGCCGAAGCGGGCGCGGTCGGACGCCGGCAGGTAGACGCGGTCCAGGCGATGGTCCTCGCGCACGTCGCGGATGAAGTTGGCCAGCTGGAACGCGAGCCCGAGCCGCCCGAAGTCGGCCGCCGGCGCGCCGAGCAGCGCCGCCATGATCCGCCCGACGGAGCCGGCCGAGCCCTCCATGTACGCCACCAGCTCCTCCCAGCTGGAGATCCGCACCGGCGCGCAGTCGATCCGCATCGAGCGCATGTAGGTCGCGAGCTCGCCGAGCGGCAGGCGATGGCGCGTCCCCGCGTCCGCCAGCGCGCGCACGACCGGCTGCGTCGACAGCGGGCCGGCCTGCAGCTCGGCCTCCCACGCGTCCAGCGCGGCGCGGCGGGCGTCCGGCGTCGGCGGCCGGCGCGGTCCGTCGACGATCTGGTCGGCGGTTCGCACGAACCCGTACAGCGCATGCGTGGCGGGCCGCAGCTCGCGCGGGAGGCGGCGCGTGGCGAGGTAGTACGTGGGGTCGTGGCGGAGCAGCATCCGCCGGCCGGTCTCGTACCCCTGGTAAAGCGCCGGGTCCATCACGGGCATTGTCATAGGGTGACCGGGCGGATGGAAGCCCTGCTGAGCGACAAGGCGCTCGTGTACGTCACGGGCAAGGGCGGCGTGGGCAAGACCACCGTCGCGGCGGCGCTCGGCCTGGCGGCCGCGGCGCTCGGCCGCCGCACGATCGTGTGCGAGGTCGCCGAGCAGGATCGCGTGTCGCGCGCGTTCGCCCGCCACGGCGTCACCCGCGACGAGGAGATCGAGCTCTCCAGCGATCTGTGGGCGATCACGATCGACCCCGAGGCGGCGCTGCACGAGTGGCTGTCCAAGCAGCTCGGAGGCGGCCCCACAGGCCGTCTTCTGGGTCATTCGCACACGTTCCAGCATTTCGTCGCGGCCGCGCCGGGGGCGAAGGAGCTGATCACGATCGCGAAGGTGTGGGAGCTCGCGCAGCGGCACCGCTGGGACCGCCACAACCGCACGTACGACCTCGTGATCGTCGACGCGCCGGCGTCCGGACACGGGCTCGCGATGCTGACGGCGCCGCGGACGTTCGGCGAGATCGCGCGCGTCGGGCCGATCCGGCGGCAGGCCACGAAGGTCGCCGACATGCTCTCCGACCCGGCGCGTACGGGCTATGTCGCCGTCGCCCTGCCGGAGGAGATGCCGGTCAACGAGACGATCGAGCTCGAGACGCGGCTCCTGGACGCCGTCGGCCTCGGGCTCGACGCGATCGTCGTCAACGGCGTCTGGCCCGAGCGCTTCTCGGCCGCCGACGTGCGCCGCCTGCGCGCGTCCGACGGCGAGGCGGTGCGCGCCGCGCTGACCAGCCACGCGCGGGCGAAGGCGCAGCGCGCGCAGATCAAGCGGCTCACGGCCAAGACCGACGCGCCGGTGTCGACGCTGCCGTTCCTGTTCGAGTCCGAGATCGGGCTCGACGGCTACGAGCGGCTCGCGAGCGAGCTGGAGCTGTGACCGGGCCGGAGGCGCCCGAGCGGCCGCCGGTGGCGGCGCCGGCCCGCGCCGGCGAGCCGCCGCAGCGCCGGCTCGCCGACGGCGCCAAGGGCGCGTGGCGGCTGCATCTGCTCGGGATCTGGCTCGCGGTCGCCGTCGTCGCGTCGCTGATCGGCTCCCGGCTCGGCGTGTCCGTCGCGCTGGTGCTCGCCGGCTCGGCCGTCGTCTTCCTCCCGGTCGTGATCGTCGTGCCGCCGCTGCGCTATAGCCGCTGGCGCTGGGACCTGCGCCCCGACGCGATCGACATCCGCCACGGCACGTTCACGGTGCGCCGCACGCTCGTCCCGCTCGCGCGCGTCCAGCACGTCGACACGCGCCGCGGGATCCTCGAGCAGCTGCTCGACCTCGCGACCGTCGTCGTCCACACGGCCGCGGGCAGCCACACGATCCCGTACCTGAGCGAGCACGACGCGGACGAGCTGCGCGACCGCATCGCCGCGCTCGCGCGCACCGATGGCTGACCGCCGCCTGCACCCCGCCGGGATCGCGATCTACGGCGCGCAGGCGCTCGGCAACGCCGCCTTCCCGCTGCTCGTGGTCCTCGGGCTGACGCTGCTCGGCGGCCGCGGCGAGAACCTCACGCAGCCGCTGATCTACGGCGCGATCGGCATCGGCGGCGCGCTCGTCGCCGGCTACGTCAAGTGGTCCACGACGAGCTATGGCGTGAGCGAGCAGGCGATCCACCACCGCACCGGGTGGCTGAAGGTCTCCGACACCGACGTGCCGCTGGCCCGCGTCGAGGCGCTCGACGTCCAGCAGGGCCCGCTGCAGCGCCTGTTCGGCGTGCAGTCGGTCCACGTGCAGACGGGCGGCGGCGGGAAGGGCGGCGAGATCGAGCTGCCTGCGCTGGCGCCGGCGGACGTGCTCGCGCTGCGCGAGCGCGTCGGGATCCCGACGGCGGCGGCGGGGGAGTCCGGGCAGCGGCTGCGGCTCGGCGCCGGCGCGCTGCTGGTCACGGCGCTGACGGCCGGGCAGCTGGGGATCATCGTCCCGGTGCTGGCGGCCGGCTTCCAGGTGCTCCAGCAGGTGCTCCAGGACGAAGGCGGCCGCAGCACGGTGGAGGCGCTGCCCGACAGCGCGGGCGCGTGGACCGTGGTCGTCGCCGCCGTGATCGGCGTCGGCTGGGCGCTGTCGGTGTTCGGCTCGATCGTCGCGTTCGCGGGCTTCACGGCCACCCGCGACGGCGACCGCCTGCGGATCCGGCGCGGGCTGATCGCCCGCCGCGAGGCGACGATCCCGGTCGGGCGCGTGCGGGCGGTGCGCGTCGTGGAGGGGATCCTGCGGCGGCCGTTCGGGCTCGCGGCGCTGCACGTCGAGGTGACCGGCTACGCCGAGGAGCCGTCGGCCGCGCGCACGCTCTTCCCGCTCGTGCGGGCGCGGGCCACGCGCGCCGCGCTGGAAGCGCTGCTGCCGGAGCTGGCGGACGAGCTCGGCCCGCTGGAGCGCCCGCCGGCGCGGGCGCAGCGCCGCTACCTGCTGATCCCGGTGCTGGCAGGGCTGGCGATCGGCGGGCTCGGCGCCTTCGCGCTGCACAGCCCGTGGCCGCTGCTCGCGCTGGGCGCCGGGCTCGCGTACGGCCGCGCGCGCTGGCGCGCCGCCGGCTGGCGCTTGCGCGACGGCCGGCTCGCGGTCCGCTCGCTGCGGATGGCGCGCACCACGATCCTCGCGCCGGCGGCCAACCGCGAGTCGCACACGCTGGCGCAGTCGCTGCTCCAGCGCCGCGCCCGGCTCGCCGACCTGCGCTTCGACTTCGGGCGCAAGACGGCGGCGAGCATCCGCCACCTCGACCTCGGCGACGCGGCCGACGCGTGGGAGTCGCTCAGCGCGCGCTGAGCCAGTCGCGCACGGCGTCCTCGAGCGCGCGCTTGTCCGAGCGCAGCGAGTGATTGCCCTTGATCGCCGCCACGGTCCGGCCGGGTCCGGCCGGCGGCATGCCGAACGGGTCGCTCTCCCCCTGCACGATCAGGACCGGGACGGTCACGCCCGCCAGCTCGGGCAGGCGCGTCTTCTCCGGCCGGCCCGGCGGGTGCAGCGGGAACGCGAGGCACAGGACGCCGTTCGCGCCCGTCGCGGCCGCGGTCCGGCACGCGACGCGCGCGCCGGAGGAGCGGCCGCCCGTGATCAGCGGGCCGGGCGGGAGCTGCAGCTGGGCGAGCACGGCCGTCCAGGCGGCGTCGAGCTGCGGCGCGGGCGCCGGGCTCTTGCGCCCCGCGACGCGGTAGGGCTGCTCGACCAGCGCGACCGTGAACCCGAGCGCGTTCGCGACCGCCGTCGCGGCGACGAGATCCGGCGCCCCCACGCCGCCGCCGGCGCCGTGGCCGAGCACCAGCGCGCCCGCCGGCTCCGTCGCGGGCGGGTGCACGTGGACCCGCGCGGGGCCGTGCGGCGTGTCGAGCTCGAGCGGGGTCACGGCGTGAAAGCATGACCGCATGGACGAGCCGATGCGGATCGACAAGTGGCTGTGGGCCGCTCGGCTGTCGAAGACGCGCGCGCTGGCCGCCGACGCCGTCAAGGCCGGCCGCGTGCACGTCAACGGCGTCGCCGCGAAGCCGAGCAAGGAGGTCAAGCCCGGCGACCGGCTCGAGCTGCGCACCGGCCCGGTCCGGGTCAGCGTGATCGTCCGGGGCACCGCGCCGCGCCGCGGCCCGGCGAGCGAGGCGCAGCGCCTCTACGACGAGACCGACGAGAGCCGCGAGGCGCGCGAGCGCCACTCGCTCGAACGCCGCGAGGCCCGCCTGCAGGGCGGCGAGGGCGGCCGCCCGACCAAGCGCGACCGGCGCCGGCTCGAAGACGTCAAGGGCGCCCGCCGCCGCCCTGAGCGCTAGCTCCGTTCTAGCCTGCAGCGCGGGTGCGGGGGATGCCGGACAGTCTCGCGGTGCTGCGGGAGCGCGACTACCGCCTGCTGTTCGGCGCCCAGGCGGCGTCGCTGCTCGGCGACGGGATGGTCAGCGTCGCGCTCGCGTTCGCGGTGCTGGAGCTGCACGGGTCGCCGTCGCAGGTCGGGCTCGTGTTCGCGGCGCGGGCGCTGCCGCTCGTCGCGTGCCTGCTGTCCGGCGGCGTCGTCGCCGACCGCGTCTCGCGGCGGGCCGTGATGGTCACCGCCGACCTCGTGCGCGTGCTCAGCCAGGGCACGCTCGCCGTGCTGCTGATCGCGGGCGTCGCGCACATATGGATGCTCGCGCTGCTGAGCGGCGTGACCGGCGCCGCCACCGGCTTCTTCAACCCCGCCTCGACCGGGCTGCTGCCGCTCGTGGTGGTGCCGGAGCGGCTGCAGCAGGCCAACGGCCTGCGCGCGACGGCCGCCGCGATCGGCGAGATCCTCGGCCCGATCGCCGCGGGGCTGCTCGTCGTCGCCTCGAGCCCGGGCTGGGCGCTGGCGATCGACGCGGCGACGTTCGCCGTCAGCGCCGCGTTCCTCTCGCGCCTGTCGCTCCCGCGCCGCTTCGCCGCCGGCACCGGCTCGTTCTTCGCCGACCTGCGCGCGGGCTGGGGCGCGTTCCGCGCGAAGACGTGGGTCTGGAGCTTCGTCGTCGCCGCCTCGCTGGGGAACATGCTGTGGGCCGCGTGGACGGCGCTCGGGCCGGTCGTGGCCCAGCGCGAGCTCGGCGGCGCCGCCGCGTGGGGCAGCGTGCTCGCGGCGATGGGCGCCGGCGGCGTGATCGGCGGCGTGATCGCGATCCGCGCGAACCCGCGCCGCCCGATGCTCGCCGTCGTGCTCACCAGCCTCGTGATGGGGATCCCGCTCGCGCTGCTCGCCGCGCACGTCCCGGTCGCACTGCTGGCCGCCGCCGGGCTCGTCTCCGGCATGTCGCTGATGTACGGCAACAGCCTGTGGGAATCGACGCTGCAGCGCCACATCGCGCCCGAGTCGCTGTCGCGCGTGAGCGCCTACGACTGGTTCGGCTCGCTCGCCGCCTACCCGCTCGGGCTCGCGCTGTGGGGGCCGATCGCCGGCCAGATCGGCGTCGACCCGGCGCTCTGGCTCGCGTTCGCGTTGTGCACCGCGGTGATGCTCGCCATGCTCGCGGTGCCGGACGTCCACCGCCTGACGAACGCTTCACCGGCGATTAGGTGATCCCGAGCCGGTCCAGCAGCGCGTCGTCGCCGCGCCAGGAGCGTCGCACGCGCACCGACAGGTCCAGGTGCACGTGGTCGTCGAGCTCGCGCTCGAGCTCCTTGCGCGCGGCCACGCCGATCGACTTGATCATGCGGCCGTGGTGGCCGATCAGGATGCCCTTCTGGGACTCCGTCTCGACCCACAGCAGCGCGCGCACGGCGATCAGGCCCTCGCGCTGCTCGATCTCGTCGATCTGGACCTCGACGGCGTGCGGGACCTCCTGGCGGGTGCGGAGCAGCACCTGCTCGCGCACCAGCTCCGCGAGCATCACGTGCTCGGGCTGGTCGGAGACGTCCTCCGGCGGGAAGTAGAACGGCCCCTCCGGGAGCAGGCTCGCCAGGTATTCGACGAGCGGGCCGATGCCGCTGCCGGTGCGGGCCGAGATCGGGAACACCTCGGCCTCGGGCAGCCCGAGGTCGGCGGCCGCCTGCAGCCCCGCCACCGTGCGCGACTGGTCCAGCCGGTCGACCTTGTTGAGCGCGATCACGACCGGCACGCCCGCGCGCGCCAGCGTCTCGGCGATGAAGCGGTCGCCGCCGCCGCCGACGCCCTGGTCGCCGTTGACGACGAACAGCGCCGCGTCGGCCTCCCCCACCTCGGACTCCACGCGCTTCTGCATGCGGTGCGTGAGCGCGTCGCGCGGGCGCTGGACGCCGGGCAGGTCGACGAGCACGAGCTGGAAGCTGTCGGGCGCCGTGATCACGCCGCGGATCGCCCGTCGCGTGGTCTGCGGCTTGTCCGAGACGATCGCCACCTTCTGGCCGACCATCGCGTTCACGAGCGTGGATTTGCCGACGTTCGGGCGCCCGGCGAGCGCCACGAAGCCGGAACGAGTCGTCGGCGACCAGCGCGGATCGGTCATCGGGCCGACTTGCCGGTCGCTTTGACCATCGCTTCGCAGATGGTCATGAGAGCCATGAGCGTATCTCCGCCTGCAGCGCGAGCATCTCGCCGTCGTCGGTCTCGTGGTCCATCCCGGTCAGGTGCAGCACGCCGTGCACGACCGCCTCGAGCAGGTCCTCGGTGTGCTCGGGGCAGATCACGACGTCGCCGAGCTCGCGGATGCCGAACACCGGCCCGGAGCCGTCCATCGGGAACGACAGCACGTCGGTCGGCCCCGTCTTCCCGCGCCACTGCGCGTTGAGCTCCGCGATCCGCGTCGCGTCGACGAACTCGATCGCGACGTGGCCGTGGACGATCCCCGCCGACGCGGCCGCGTAAGCGACCGCCTCGCTCACGCGATCCTCCGCCAGCGCGGTCCCGATCACCTCGACCTCGAGCACCCTTAGGCCGAACGTCTGCGATGGTCCGGCTGGGCCGGCCGCAGGCCGGACGCCTGGGCGGACGAGTGCTGGTCGTACGCCTCGACGATCCGCTGCACGAGCTTGTGGCGCACCACGTCGTCGCCGCCGAAGCGGACGAACTCGACGCCCTCGATGCCTTCGAGGATGTCCCCGACCACGACGAGCCCCGACTTCTGCTCGCGCGGGAGGTCGACCTGCGTGATGTCGCCGGTCACGACCATGCGCGAGCCGAACCCGAGCCGCGTGAGGAACATCTTCATCTGCTCGGGCGTCGTGTTCTGCGCCTCGTCGAGGATCACGAACGAGTCGTTGAGCGTGCGCCCGCGCATGAACGCCAGCGGCGCGACCTCGATCACGCCCTTCTCCAGGTGCGAGGCCACGCGCTCCGGATCCATCATGTCGTTGAGCGCGTCGAACAGCGGGCGCAGGTACGGGTCGACCTTCGCCATCAGGTCGCCCGGGAGGAAGCCGAGCCGCTCGCCCGCCTCGACCGCCGGGCGCGTGAGGATGATCCGGTTGACCTCGCGCCGCGACAGCGCGGCGGTCGCCATCGCCATCGCCAGGAAGGTCTTGCCGGTGCCGGCCGGGCCGACGCCGAACGTCACCGTGGCGCGGCGGATCGCGTCGACGTAGCGCTTCTGGTTGACCGATTTCGGCGCCACGCGCAGGTTGCGGTGCCGCCACACGACGTCCTCCAGCACGCTCGCCGGCGACTCCGCCGACTCGAGCACGCGCGCGACCGACTCGATCGTGGCGGGGCCGATGTCGTGCCCGCGCTCGACGAGCGAGGACAGCTCGCGGATCACCGTCGCGCCGGCCTGGACCGCCTCGGCGTCACCGTCGAGCGTGACGATGTTGCCGCGCAGGAAGACCTCCGCGTCCAGGTGCTCCTGGAGCGTGCGCAGCGCCGCGTCGCGCGACCCGGCGAGCTCCGCCGCCACTTCGTTGGATACCTCGAGCTGCCTTCTTGCCATCTAGCTGAGCGCTTCCTTCACCTTTGTCGAGACCCGCTTGCCGTCGGCGCGGCCGCCGGCGGCTCCCATCACGTGCTTGATCACCTTGCCCATGTCACGAGGCGACGACGCGCCGGTCTCCGCCACCGCGGTGGCGACCAGCGCCGACAGCTCCTCGTCTGACAGCTCGGCCGGCAGGTACGCCTCGATCGCCTTCGCCTCGAACGCCTCGCCGGTCGCGAGGTCCTCGCGGCCCGCGTCGCGGTAGGCCTCCTCGGCCTCGCGGCGGCGCTTGCGCTCGCGCCGCAGCACCGCCAGCTCGTCCGCGTCGCCGTCCTTCGCCGCCTTCTGCAGCTCCGAGAGCACCAGCCGGAGCGCCGTGACGCGGTCGCGCTCCCCCGCCTTCATGGCAGTGGTCACGTCGGCCTTGATGCGATCGGCGATCAGCAAGCACCTTCCAGTGTACGGCGGCGCGCGGCGGGGTGGGTGGGGACCCAATCTCTTTTGGGACCGGTCCCGGTCGAAGTTGGGCCGCGCGCCTCTCGTGGCCTGCAAACGGCGTGCTTACGGTGACCGGCGATGCTCAAGCGCCTTCGCTCCGAGGCCGGTCAGACCGCCACCGAGTACCTCGGCGGCCTGCTGATCGTCTGCGTCGTCATCGCCGCCGTCGCGCTCACCGACCTCGGTCCGCGGATCGAGTACCACGCGCGCATCCTCGTCTGCAAGATCGCCGGGGGAAGCGACTGCGAGGCGACCGCCGGCAACCCGGACGCCCCGGCGCTGACGCAGTGCATCACGCGCAGCTCGGACAAGTCGATCCAGGGCTCCGTGAAGGTGCTCGTGTTCAAGCTCGAGGGCGGCGTCGAGGGCGTCTACCGCGTCGCCGCCGACGGCACCACGTGGGTGACGCTGAAGGCCAACGCGGGCGCCGGGCTGGAGTTCTCCACGCCCGGCGTGAAGGCGGGCGACGGCGACGTGCAGGCGTCCTCGCCGAAGGGCGAGTTCTCGGTCACCGGCCGCGGCGAGTTCGGCCGCACGTGGAAGTTCGGCTCCGAGGACGACGCGCACGACTTCATCGACCACATGGTCGACAAGGTCGTCGCCGAGGCCGACCCGATCCCGGACTTCTTCCAGCACGCCGACGACTACGACCCGCCGGCGCAGGACTCCGACACGATCTACGGCGGCGTCAGTGTGTCCGGCAGCGTGTCGGCGGGGGCCGGCGGGGCCTACGCGTCGGCCGGCGGCGGCATCGAGGGCGGCGTCGGCGCGCAGTTCTGGGCCAACGGCGACAAGACGTACTTCGTGCGCGCCAAGGCCAACGCGGACGCGCGCGGCGGGATCGACTTCGCCGGCGGCTTCGGGATGAGCGGCGACGGAACGATCACGATCGGGATCACCTACGACAAGAACGGGAAGGAGAAGACGATGACCGTCCTCGGTGTCGGCAACGTGTCGGGCGGCGTCGACTTCTCCGGCGGCCAGGACGGCCTGAGCGGCGTGCTGAAGGGGATCGAGTCCGCGAGCGTGGCGGCCAACTCGCAGTCCGGCAAGCGGGTCGAGTTCCAGTCCACGCTGGATCTGACCGACCCGGCCAACCTCGAGGCGGCGCGCGCGTTCATCGACGGACGCGACCCGGTCACCGGGCAGCCCGTGGACCTCGCGACCGCGACGACCGACCTCGCCCACCGCTTCGACGTCGACGCGCCGACCAACGTGCGCGTCTACGACCTCGACCAGACCGAGGCCGGGATCGACGTCGACGGTTCGGTGCTGGGCTTCTCGGCCAAGTACGCGTCGCACGACGCGGACCTCAGCGACGCCTGGTTCGACCCGGGCCCCGGCGGCTTCCAGCACTGGTACGACTGCTCAGACGCGGTGAAGGACTGACATGCGCCGCGCGGGCCTCGGGGCGCTGACCGCGCTCGCCGTCTACTTCGTGCTCGTCGCGCTGGGCGCCGCGCTGGTCACATCCGGAACCGGCACCGTCGACAGCCGCGCGACGGCGTGGGAGCTGGCGTGCGCCGTCGCCGGCGTCGTGGCGGGGTTCGCCGGCGCGCGCGTCGCGGTCGCCGCGCCGCGGCCGCTGCGCTACGCGGCCGCGATCCTCGGGCCGCTGCTGCTGTCGCTGCTGTTCGCGCTCACGACGGACGCGCGCGACGAATCCGGGCTCTGGATCGCGTTCTGCCTCACGGTCGCCGGCGCGGCCGTGGGCGCGGGATTGCGCGACGCCGCGGGCTCGGCGCAGCGGCGACGCGCCTGACGGATGTCCAGTGCCTCGCGGGCGCGCGCCTCCCTGCCGACAACCAGGGTGTGAGGTTCCGTCGCGCTGCCCTGATCGCCGCTCTCGCCGCCACCGCGCTGCCCGCGCAGGCCGGCGCCGCGACGATCATCGTCAAGCGCGCGCCCGGGCTCGACCGCGCCGAGCGCCTGGCGGTGCGGCGTGACGCCGACGTCGACTTCAAGGCCGCGCTGAAGCTGTCCGACACCGAGCTGGTGACGGCCGCCGACGTCTCCGGCGCCGTCGACGCGCTCAACGCGAACCCCGACGTCGTCTACGCCGAGCCCGACCGGCAGCTCGCGCCGGCCTCCAACGACACGTGGTTCGGGTACGAGTGGGGGCTCGAGAACACCGGTCAGGCCGACTTCGCCGGCGACATCGGGACCCCGGACGCCGACATCGACGCCCCGGAGGCGTGGACGCAGACCAAGGGCGCGGGCGCGACCGTCGCCGTGGTCGACACCGGCATCGAGACCACGCAGTCGGACCTGGCCGGGCAGCTCACCGGCAACCCGGGCGAGCAGGGCGGCGGCCGCGAGACCAACGGGATCGACGACGACGGCAACGGCTACATCGACGACTGGCAGGGCTGGGACTTCGTCAACGGCGACAACACGGTCGAGACGCAGGCCAGCGGGCACGGGACGCACGTCGCCGGGACGATCGCCGCCGCCGGCGACAACGCCGTCGGCGTGATCGGCGTCGCCCCCGAGGCGAAGGTGCTCCCCGTGAAGGTCTTCGGCGCGCCGAACACGACCGCGAGCACGAGCACGATCGCGGCGGCCTTCGACTACGCGGGCGCGCTCGGCGTGCGCGTGGTCAACGCGTCGCTCGGCGGCGACGGCTTCTCGCCGACGCTGACCAGCGTGATGCTCGCGCACCCGGACACGCTCTACGTGGTGGCGGCGGGCAACGAAGGCGCCGACGCCGGGCAGTTCCAGCCGTGCAACTCGACGGCCGCCAACCTGATCTGCGTCGGCGCGTCGGACAACGCGGACGAGCCCGCGAGCTTCTCGAACGCCAGCGCGACCGCGGTCGACCTGTTCGCGCCGGGCGTGTCGATCGTCTCGACCTACCTGAGCAACGGCTACGCCGCGATGGACGGCACGTCGATGGCGACGCCGCACGTCGCCGGCACCGCCGCGCTGCTCGTCGCGTCCGACCCGGGCGCCACGACCGCCCAGATCAAGACGGCGCTGATGCACTCCGTCGACGCGCCGCCGGACCTCGCGGGGCTCTCGGTCACCGGTGGGCGGCTGAACGCGGCGTCGGCGCTCGACGCGCTCGCGCACCCGGCGCCGTCGCCGACGCCCACGCCCACCCCGACGCCTTCACCGACCGTCACGCCGGAGCCGCCGCCCGCTCCGACCGCGACGCCGGCCCCGCCGGCGCCCGCGCCCGTCGTCACGCCCGCGCCGACCGCCGCCCCCGCGCCGCTGCGCGGGCTGCGCCTCTCCGGCACCGTCCTGCGCGGTGCCGGCAGGCTGAAGGCGACCGTGACGATGTCGGCCGCCGCGCGGGTCACGTTCTCGGTGCGCAAGGGGCGCTGCACGAACGGCCGGACCGGCTGCGCGAGCGGGCAGGTGACCGGCTGGACGAAGGCGACCGCCGCCGGGACGTCGACGGTCATCGTCACGCGCAGGCTGCGCGGCCGCACGCTCGCGCGCGGCCGCTACACGCTCACCGCATCCGCGGCGGGCGCGGTCCGCGCGGTCGCGTTCAGCGTGCGCTGACGCCCCACGCGCCGACGAGCGCGGGCGCGAGGAACACGCTGTCGGCGTCGGTCAGCACCTGGATCACACGGTCGCCGTAGTGCTCGAGGTCGAGCTCCTCGGCGGTCGCGATCCCGGTCGCGACGATCTGCGGCGCGAGGCTGCGGACGACAGCGGCGAGCTGTCCGGCGCCGTCGGGGTCGCCGGGCGCGTAGTAGCGCTGCATCGCGAGCGACGTGATCTGGTCGAGGCCTGCGTCGCGCAGCAGCCGCGGGAGCTTGGAGCCGATCAGCGGGTCCGCGCCGGCCCGGCGGAACGCCTCGACCACCCAGGCGTGCCGGCTCATCACCAGCTCGACCGCCGGCTCCGTGCGGCACGCGCCCAGGTCGTAGTCGAGCGCGACGATGCGGCCGCCGAAGGTGAGCGCCTCGGCGTGGTGGCGCAACACGCCGAGCGGATCGGCGGTATGGAAGAGCAGCAGGCGGCCGACGACCGCGTCGAACTCGCCGTCGGCGTACGTGCGCACGTCGGCCTCGACGAAGCGCACGTTGGCGGCCGTGCGCCGCGCTTCGGCGGCCGCGAGATGGTCCGCCGACACGTCGATCCCGACGACCTCGCCGCTGGGGCCCACGAGCTCGGCGAGCTCGCCCGCGACGTGGCCGAGGCCGGTGCCGAGGTCGAGTACGCGCATGCCGGGGCGGATCCCGGCGGCGCGGAGCAGGGTCCGGGTGGCGGGGGCGATCTGGGTGGCCTGCGCGTCGAGGCGGGCCAGCTCGGCGGGGTCGCTGCCGAGCACGTAGTCGACGTCGGTCTGCATAGCTCCCTAGACGCCGGGAGCGGCGGATCATTCCCCGAGCCGCTTCTCGAACCAGTGCTGGGCGTAAGGATCGTCGTTGTAGCGGGGGATCTCGACGTACCCGCGGGCGCGGTAGAGCGCCTTCGCCTCGCTCAGCGAGCCGTTGGTGTAGAGGCGGACCCGGGCGTGGCCCCTCGCGGCGGCCTCCGCCTCCAGCGCGTCGAGGATGCGGACGCCGAGACCGAGGCCGCGGTGCGGGCGGTCGACCCACATGCGCATGATCTCGGCGTCCTTGAGCACGCCGCATGCCGCCGGCTGGCCGCCGAGCCGGGCGAGCAGGAGGATCCCGCCGTCCGAGGGGAGCGTCTTGGCGGGATCGAGCCCGAAGCGTTCGCCCAGCTCGGCGAAGTAGTGCTCCAGGCACCAGCGCGCGTCGGCCGAGGCGGGGTCCTCGCGCGTGATCTCGGTCATCGAGATCGCCAGCAGCTTCTGCACCTCGCGCTGCGCTCGCAGCAGCCGCTCGCGCTGCTCGGGCGTCAGCGGCGCGAGCACCGAGCCCGCGAGCTCGTCCGAGATGCGGTCGAGCTCGGCCGTCTCCGCGCGCCCCGCGGGCGTGAGCGTGAGCCGCTTCGTGCGGCGGTCGGCGGGGTCCGGCGCGGACGCGATCAGGCCGTCGCGCTGCAGCGCGCGCAGCATCCGCGCCAGGTAGCCGGAGTCGAGCCCGAGCCGGACGCGCACCTCGCGCGGCGTCGCGCCGCGCTCGCCGACCTCGAACAGCACGCGGCACTCGCCGAGCGGGCGGTGGCCGAGATAGCGGTCGTCGAGCGCGCCGATCTGCCGTGCCACGAGGCGGTTGAAGCTGCGCACCTGTGCGATCTCGTTCGACATTTCTCTGACCTGAGTCAGAGAATACTCGGCTGGGTTAGGCTGTCAATGTGCGGATCGACCACGTCCTGTACGCCACGTCGGACCTCGACGCGGCGGCCGCGCGGATGGAGGAGCTCGGGCTGCGGGTCGCCGGCGGCGGCGTCCACGACGGCATGGGCACGCACAACCGGATCATCCCGCTGGGCAACGGGTTCCTCGAGCTGATCGCCGTTCACGACCGCGAGCTGGCGATCGGCGTCGGGTTCGGACGCGCGCTGCTGTCGCGGCTCGAGCGCGGCGACGGGCTGCTCGGCTGGGCGGCGGCGGTCGACGACGTGGACGCGGTCGCGTCGCGCCTCGGCGTCTCGATCATCACGATCGGCCGCCAGGGGATGACGGCGCGGCTGGCCGGCGTCGACGAGGCGGCGCTCGAGCCCTACCTGCCGTTCTTCATCGAGCGCGACGACGGGATCGCGGACCCCGGTTCGGGCGGCGGTGAGGGCATCGCGTGGCTCGAGGTCGCCGGCGACGCCGCGCGGCTGCGCGACTGGCTCAGCGGCGCGGATATGCCGGTGCGGGTCGTCGACGGGACCCCCGGGGTCGTCGCGGTGGGGATCGGGGACCGCGAGCTGCGCTCATAATCGAGGGCGTGCCGTCCTCGCCGTCGGAGCCCGTACGCCGCCGCCGCTCCGTCGTGTTGCTCGTGGGCGCGATCGAGCCCGAGGTTCATCCCTGGCTGCGCTCGGCGGGCCACATCCCGCGCGGGGCGCGGCGCGTCGAGGATGCGCTGGCGGCGCTGGACGAGGAGCCGGCCGATCTCGTGATCGTCGACCGCGAGCCGGGCGGGCTCGACGCTCCGGCCGCCTGCCGCGCGCTGCGCGCGGATCCGCGGCTGGGCGACGCGTGGCTGCTCGTGATCACCGTCAACGCGCGCGGCCGGGCGGCGGACGCCGCTCTGGACGCGGGCGCCGACGACTACCTGGACCGCCCGTTCCAGCGCGCCGAGCTGATCGTGCGCGCCCGCGCCGGGCTCCGCGCGGCGCGCAACCGCTCCGACGACGCGCTGCTGCGCGCGCTGATGGTCAACGTGCCGGGCGCGATCTACCGCTCCGCCTGGCACGCCGGCCACACGCTGGAGCTGATCAGCGACGAGATCGAGCGCATCTCGGGCTATCCGGCGGGCAACTTCCTCGCGTCGCAGAAGCGCACGATCCTGTCCCTGGTGCACCGCGACGACCGCGACGCCGTGCTCGAGGCGATCGACCGCGCCCGCGACGGCTTCGGCCCGTTCTCGCTCGAGTACCGGATCACGCGCGCCGACGGCGAGGTCCGCTGGCTGCTCGACCGCGGCCAGCTCGTGCCCGGCCCGGGCGGGCGGCTGTGGCTCGACGGCGCGCTGTTCGACGTCACCGAGCGGCGCGCGGCCGAGGAGGCGCTGCTGCGGCGCGAGATCGAGGCGGCGCGCACCGAGGAGCTGCGCGCCTCCCGCGCCCGCATCGTCGAGGCCGCCGACGCGGCGCGGCGCAAGATCGAGCGCGACCTCCACGACGGCGCGCAGCAGCGGCTTGTGAGTCTGGCGCTCGACGTGCGCGTCGCGCGCGGGCGGATCGAGAAGGACCCGTCCGCCGCGGCGCCCTTCCTCGAGCGCATGGGCCGCGAGCTGCAGGAGGCCTCCGCCGAGCTGCGCGAGCTCGCCCGCGGCATCCACCCCGCGGTCCTGTCGGAGCGCGGCCTCGGCCCCGCGGTCGCCGCGCTGGCCCAGCGCGCGACGGTGCCGGTCGAGATCCTCGACGTGCCGGAGGGCCGGCTCCCGCTGCGGTGCGAGACGACGGCGTACTTCACGGTCTCCGAGGCGCTGACGAACGTGGCGAAGTACGCGGGAGCCTCACACGCCACCGTCCGCCTCGCGTGCGACAACGGCTCGCTCGTCGTCGAGGTGCGCGACGACGGGTGCGGAGGCGCGGACCCGTCCGCGGGATCGGGCCTCAGCGGCCTCGCGGACCGCGTGGGCGCCGCGGACGGCGAGCTGAGCGTCGTCAGCCCGGTCGGCGAGGGCACTCTGGTGCGCGCCGTCCTCCCGCTCGGGTGAGCCCCCGAGTCCGCGCGGCGGGATCGGAACTGCGCAGTAAGGAGAAGCTGCGGCTGCGCGCGAGGCTCGCGAGGCCGCGCTCTTCGGGGGTGCGTCACGAACGTTCGCTCATAGCGAACAAAAGTGACGCACCCCTTCGCTCCCAGGCCCTGATCGGTCAGACCCTGGGGGTGGGTGACTTTTCCGTCCTGTGAGGACGCTTTCGTAGCGCACCCCCCACCAGCGGCGGCGAATCTGGTCGTCCCCGCGCGGTTCCTCAACGCGGTTGGTGGAATCTGATCGGCGGCCGAGCGGCCTCGCGCATCTCGCGCCCAACCGGACCTCCTCCTTATCGCGCAGTTCGGGTCCCGGCGCGCGGACCGGGCAGGCCGGCGACGCCTCGCGAATCGCACCCGGGCCGGCGAGCGCGGCGGCCTCGCGCACCTCGCGCCCAACCGGACCCTCCTCCTTGTCGCGCAGTTCCGATCCCGGCGGGCGCCCGCGCGAATCGGGCGCGTCCGCGTCTACATGGTCCGGGCGGGGCGAAGATGGGCGATTCCCGTGATGGCAGGGGCCTCGTGGGCGCGTAGAACTCCGCGTGATGCCGCGTGCAGCTCTACGGCGACGAGAGGGTCGGCGTGCGCCGGGCCGGTGACGCGCCGCGGCGTCTCGAACGGCCCCGCCCGGAGGCGCTGCCGCCTGGTCCGCGGCCCGCCCAAGCGCCTCCGGGTGAACCGTCGGCCCAGGCCGCGCCGTGATGTTCATCGCGGACCGCGGGATGCTGACGCTGGACGAGTCCGTGTGGGTGTGGCGGCGTGCGCAGGCCCGGGCCCGCGAGGCGTACGAGGAGTGGCGGCGCGACGGCGGCAGCGACGCGTACGCGGCGTACCGCGCGGCGCAGGATCGCGCGGACTCGGCGCAGGACGAGCTCGCGCTGCGCGTTCAGAGCTCCGCTCGCATCACGTAGGCCGTCGCGTCCGCCCGGTTGCGGACCGAGGTCTTGCGATAGGCGTTGGCGAGATGCCGCTCGACGGTGTGGACGCTCAGGACGAGGTCGGCGGCGATCTCCTTGTTCGTCCGCCCCGCGGCGAGCAGGCGCAGGACCTCCGCCTCGCGCGCCGTCAGGCCGTCGGGCAGCCCGGCCCGCGCGGGCGGCGGCGCGCGTGACGACCACGCGGTCATCCCCAGCTCCTCGAACCGCGCGGCCGCGGCCGCGAGCAACCGCCCCGCGCCCGGCTGCCGCGCCAGCTGCCGCGCGAGCGCCTCGTCGTAGTCGACGATCGCGCGCAGCGGGCGCTGGTCGCGCGCCTCGGCCTGCCGCCGCGCGCGCTCGAAGCCGGCCTCGAACTCGCGCCCCAGCAGCGCGTCCAGCCGCGCCACGGTCAGCTCCGAGCTCGCCATGTAGTAGTCGCCCGCCCCCGCCTCGATCAGCGCGCGAGCGCAGGCGCGCAGCGGCGCGGCGAGCTCGGCCGCGCGCAGGTCCCAGATCGCCTCGCCCGCGAAGTTGACCGCGCCGCTCACCGCGTAGAGCCATGGGCCGGCGCCGACGATCGCGGGCGTGATGTGGCCGAGCACCACGCGCGCCCGGTCCTCCTCCCCCGCCCGCGCGAACGCGTGCGCCGCGATCGCGGCCCACAGGTGCCCGAACCACGGCCCCGGCTCGCGCCGCTGCGCGACCGCGTACATGCGCTCGCCCATCGCGGGCCAGTCGGGCTCGACGTGCTGGAGCGTGAGGTCGCGCACGAGCATCGCCACCGTGGTGACGGTGTGCGCCGGCGGGAGCCGCGCCGCCAGTCCCGCCGCGCGCTCGAGCGCGTCCGCGCACGCGTCGAAGTCGCCCCGCGCCCCGTGGATCGCGGCGCGGTAGACGCACGCCATCGCGCGCGCCGGGAGCGAGCCGACGCGCTCGCCGAGCGCCTCGATCTCCGCGCACAGCGCCTCCCCCGGCAGCGTCGCGCTCGACCACCGGCTCACCGTCGCGCCCACGCCGAGCAGCAGCAGCCCGCGCAGCCGCGCGAGCGGATCCTGCCACCCGGCCACGCGCGCCATGAACGCCTCGAGCTCCGGCAGCGGCCACTGCGCGAACTGGTCGATCGTGCGCGCCTCGTCGGCCTCGGTGCCCTGCTCGCGCGCGATCCGCACCGCCTCCGGGTCGAAGCCGAGGAAGCGGGCCACGTGCACCGGGCCGGCAGGGATGACCTCCGTGGGGCGCTCGAGCAGCTTCAGCCGCGCCCACGCGAGATCGCGGCGATCGCCGAGCGCGGCCAGCCCGCGCGCGATCAGCGGCTCGAGGCTGGTCTGGCTCGTGAGCCCGTCCTGCAGCACCGACAGCACGCGGTGCACGAGCGCGGCGGCGGCCTCGCCGTCGTCGAGCTCGTCGAGCGCCTCGTCCAGCGTCCGCGCCGCGGCGGCGGGGCGCCCGGCCTCGGCGCGGGCCAGCGCGAGCTCGCCGAGGATCCGCCCGCGCAGCGCGCCGTCGTCGAGCGCCAGCGCGATCTCCAGCAGCTCCTCCGCCTCGGCGGGAGCGGGGACCGCGCGCGCCGCCTCGGCGGCCGCGAGCGCGTGCGGAACGCCGCGCTCGGCGCCCGCCAGCGTCGCCGAGGCGAGGTACTGGCGCGCGATCTCGGCGGTCAGCTCGCCGCCGTGCGTGCGCTCGAGCGCCTCCGCGAGCCGGCGGTGCAGGCGCGCGCGGCGGCTCGGGCTGAAGCGGTCATAGAGCGTGTGCCGCACGAGCGCGTGCGCGAAGTCGTAGCGCTCGGCGCCGGCGGGCTCGAGCAGCTCGGCCGCGAGCGCCTCGTCGAGGCAGTCGAGCAGCTCCGGCTCGTCCAGGCCGGTCAGCGCCGACAGCTCGACGAAGCCGAACCCGGCGGCGAACACGGACGCGAGCTGGAGCATGTCGCGCGTCGCCTCCGACAGGCCGGCGAGCCGTAGCCCGACCGCCTGGCGGACCGTCGCCGGCGGGCGCCAGCCCGGCGCCCCCGGGTCCTGCCCGCGCCGCTGCAGGTGGCGGCCGAGCTCGCCGAGGAAGAACGGGTTGCCGCCGCTCTCCGCGTAGATCGTCGCGAGCGTCTCCTCGCCGACGCGCCGGTTGGCGACGCGCTCCAGCAGCGCGCCGGCCTCGTCGAGCGGGAGGCTCGCGAGCGGCACGTGCTCGATGTCTCGCTGGCGCGCGATCTCGGCCAGCCGCTGCGCCGCCGGGTCGCCCGCGTCGAGCTCGCCGCCCCGGTGCAGCGCGACGATCAGCGGCCGCGTCGCGAAGCGCGCGACGTGGACCAGCAGGTCGAGCGAGTCGGCATCGGCCCATTGCAGGTCGTCGAGCACGAGCACCGGCGTGCGCTCGATCGACTGCAGGCAGCGCACGACGGCCTCGTAGAGCCGCAGCCGGCCCTGCTCCGGCGGCAGCGCGGGAGCGGCGGCGAGCCGGTCGGGCGCCGGCAGCAGCTGGGCGAGCGCGGCGGCGTCGGCGCCGAGGACGCTCGCGATCCGGTCGCGCGGGACGCCGGCGAGGAAGGCGCCGAGCGCCTGCGCCCACGGGCCGTACGCGTACGTGACGCCGCCCTGGTAGCACGTGCCCCACAGCACAGCCGCGCCGTCGGCCTCCGCCGCGCGGGCGAACTCCGCGACCGTGCGCGTCTTGCCGATCCCGGCCTCGCCGTGGACCACGACGAGCGGAGCAGGCCCGTCGCGGGCCGCGTCCAGCGCCTCCGCCAGCGTCGCGAGCTCACGCGACCGCCCGACGAACTCGCCTGTCGCGATCGCCTTCCGCACGTCCACTCCACTTCCTGGCCGACGCGCCTAGCATCACGCCGAGCGCGTCGCAGGTCAACTCTCATCCGGCGAGCGTGGCCACGCCCGCCAGGGCCGCGACCGCGGTCCCCGCGCGCGGATGGCGGGCCCACAGCACGAGCGGCGCGAGCAGGAGCCGCTGCACGCCCACGCTCAGAAATGGCGCGTGCGCCTCCTGGTCGTAGGTTCGCGCGAGGACGGCGAGCTCGAGCGGGTTGCGCGGGAGCCCGCGGCGGGTCATGCGGCCGGCCTGGGCCATCTCCACCGCGTCGGCGAACATCCGCTCCATCGCGAGCGCGGGCCGCACCTCGACGCGCAGCCGCGCCTCGTCCTCACCCGCGTTGGCGAAGGAGTGCATGACGCCGGGCTCGACCTCGACGACGTCGCCCGGACCGGCGATCAGCGTCCGCCAGCCGACGCGGAAGCGCATCCGCCCCGAGACGACCTCGAAGCGCTCGGTCTGGATCGGGTGCACGTGTGGGACCGGGACCGCGCCGCCGGGGCGCAGCGCGAAGTCGAACGCGAGCAGCTCGCCGCCCGACGAGGCGGCGGTGTGGGTGAACGTGAAGCGCTCGCCCGTGACCGGGTTCTCGAGCGTGTCGCCGGGCTTGATCATGGAACGAGTCAAGCGCGACGGTGCGAGACTGTCCATGGCTGGATCGCGCGGATCCATACGCGATCGTCTACAGTTCGCCAGATGGACGCGATCGCCGGACTCCTCGACGGGCCGCGCGCCCGCGGCGCCTTCCTGCTGCGCTCGAGCCTGAATCCGCCGTGGTCGCTGCGGATCATGGACGAGGCGCCGCTGACGCTGATCGCGGTCGTGCAGGGACACGCCTGGGTCGGCGACGCGAAGCTCGAGGCCGGCGACGTCGCGATCGTCCTCGGACCGCAGCACTACGTGGTCAGCGACGACCCCGCGACCGAGCCGCAGATGCACATCCTCCCCGGCGAGCGCTGCGTGACGCCCGACGGCGCCGAGGTCAAGCCGATGTCGGACCTCGGCGTGCGCCTGTGGGGCAACGCGCCCGGCGGCGAGACCCAGCTGCTGACAGGGACCTACCTGCTCGAAGGCGAGGTCAGCGGCCGCCTGCTGCGCGCGCTCCCGCCCATCCTCACCCAGCGGCTGGACTCGCCGCTGGTGGGCCTGCTGGCCGACGAGATCGTCAAGGACGAGCCTGGGCAGGAAGCCGTGCTCGACCGCCTGCTCGACCTCCTGCTGATCGCCGTCCTGCGCGCCTGGTTCGCGCGCGCGGACGCGCCGGGCTGGTACCGCGCCTACAGCGACCCGGTCGTCGGGCACGCGCTGCGGCTGCTCCACCACGATCCCGCGCACCAGTGGACCGTCGCCGCGCTCGCGGACGCCGCCGGCGTCTCGCGAGCCGCGCTGGCGCGCCGCTTCAACGAGCTCGTCGGCGAGCCGCCGATGGCGTTCCTGACCGGCTGGCGGATCGCGCTCGCGGCCGATCTGCTGCGCGAGCCCGGCGCCACGATCGGCTCCGTCGCCGGCCAGGTCGGCTACGGCAGCCCGTTCGCGCTCAGCACCGCGTTCAAGCGCGTTCGCGGGGTCAGTCCCCGGCAGTACCGGGCGCTCGCCGCCTGAGCGCGAGCCCG
This sequence comes from uncultured Solirubrobacteraceae bacterium, assembly GCA_963736505.1. Lineage (GTDB taxonomy): Bacteria > Actinomycetota > Thermoleophilia > Solirubrobacterales > Solirubrobacteraceae > Solirubrobacter. The sequence goes on along the minus strand of CAVTOZ010000003.1, from coordinate 1,029,336 downwards.
GCCAGCCCGCCCACAATCAGTCCGCCGACGCCGAACGCGACCGCCACCGCCGGGCTGGTGCCGCCGCCGGAGGCATCGACCGCGGGCGTGGCCGTCGGCCTAGGCGAGGGCGACGGCGTGGGCGTGGCGATCGGGGTCGCGGCCGGCTCCGTCTCCGGCGTGCCCTCGACGCTGATCTCGAAGTGGAACGGGATCTCGGCCTTCGGCGGCTCCGAGCGCGACCCGACGTAGGCGGCGTAGAAGCTGAGGAAGTAGTAGCCCGGCCCGTCCCACCCGTTGGAGCCGCCCTGGCTCTCGCCGGCGACGGTCGTCGCCGCCGGCGTCGTGAAGTCGGCAGGCGTGTCGTCGTCGCTGGTGAACAGCTGGTCGCCCTCGCTGTCGAAGGACTGCAGCCGATCCGGCGTCTGCACGCGCGTGGCGATGAACGCCAGGTTGAGCCCCGCGAACTCGTCGCGGTCGATCTCCGAGGCCGCGACGACGTGCAGGTGCTGCCCGGCCTCGAGCTTGATCGCGTAGTACAGGTACTCCTCCGGCAGCACCGTGTCGCGATAGCGGCCGGGTGTGAGGATCGGCGCCGTGTTGAAGGAGCCGGAGCCGACCACGGGTGTGTAGTCGTCCTGGGCCGCGGCGGGCTCGGCGAGCGCCAGCGCGAGCGCCGCCGTCAGCACGGCGAGCCTCACGCCGACCGCCTCCCGCCGAAGAGCATCGCCACCCCGAGCCCCAGCACGAGCCCGACGACGGCGACGATGATCACGACCGCCCAGCCCGTGCCGGACTTCGCCGAGGCGGGCCCCAGCGTGGCGGCGGGCTTCGGCTTCGGCGTGGCCGTCGCGTCGGGCGTCAGCTTCCCGGCCTCGCGCAGCAGGCCCGGCGCCTGGCCGGGCGCGAGCAGCTGCACGCCGAGCTCGACGGGCACCGGCTGCGGGTCGATCCCCTCGTCGGCGATCGCCACGTGCAGGCGGTAGCGCCCCGGCGCGGCGTCGGAGGTCCCCGCGTAGGCGGTGTTGAGCGCCTCCGAGACCACGCGCCCGTTCTCGCCCGCGTCCTTGCCCTGGAGGATCGAGCCGAACTGGTCGACCTCCTCGCCGTCCGGCGCGAACAGCTCGGTCCGCAGCGCGCTCTGGCCGGCCGCCGTCTTGGACGGGATCGCCGTGATCGAGGCCATCAGGCGCTTCCCGGCGGGCACGTCGATCCCGTACCAGCGGTCCTCGCCGGGCTTCATCGCGTCCTGGAACTCACCCGAGCCCAGCGCAGGCCCTTCGCCCTTCGCGAGCCCGCCGCTGACCTTGGTCCCGGCCGTGTCGTAGGAGCGGAACGCGCGCGCCAGCGCGGCCGCCAGCTCCTCGCCGAGCTTGCCGGCGTCCTGCACGTCGACGTAGGCGCCGCCGCCGGCGCGCGCGATGCAGCGCAGCTGGTCGCGCACGCGGCCCTTCACCTGCAGCCCGACGACGGAGATCGAGAGATCGACGCCCTGCTTGGCGACCTGCGCGGCCGCCTTGCACGGGTCCGGCGGCGCGCAGTTGTCGCCGCCGTCGGAGACGAGCACGACGCTGCGGCGGCCCTCGGCGCTGCCGAGGTCGCCGGGCGTGGCGAGCAGCGAGCTGCCGATCGGCGTGCGCCCCTTGCCCTGCAGCGCGTGCACCGTGCTCGACATCCTCGCCTTGTCCAGCGGGCCGACGGGGACCGTCAGCTCGGTGTCCTTGCAGCCCTCCGCGCGCGTCGCCTCGTCGATCTTGGAGCCGTACACGCGCAGGCCGATCGGCGCGCCGGCCGGCAGCTTCTGCAGCAGCTGGTCGAACGCCGACTTGGCGGCGTCCAGACGCGACCCGCCGTTCCCCGCGTCCTCGTTCATCGACTTCGAGGCGTCGAGGATGATGACCGCGCGGTTGCGCGTATCGGTCGTCTGCGCGCGCGCCGCGGCGGGCACGACGAGGATCGCCGCGAGGACGAGGACGAGCACCCGCACGGCGAGGGAGGGTAGTCCTACTTCTTCTTCGTGGTGCCGCCGGCGATGTCGGACACGAGGTTCGACAGCTTGTCGGTGATGTCGTGGCCGACCGACGTCGTGGCCACGGCGGCGATCACGACGGACACCACGAGCAGCACGCCGACGTACTCGGCCGCCGTCTGGCCGCGCGGGTCGCGCCCGCGCACATAGAGCCAGATGCACCACTCGCGCAGAAGGTCTGACATCCAGGCCAAAATACGGCTGCGCGGACGTCGCCGCCAGGGCCCTAGGACCCAAATGCGGCATAGGCCAAAGGACCCATGAACGCATGGGACCCGCCGTGGTCAAGGGCGGGTCCCTGCGCTCGTCGGAGCGGGAGCTACGGCTTGGCGCCGGCGGGCTTGTCGGTGTTGCCGGCCGCGATCTGGTTGACCAGGTGCGTCATCTTGCCCACGATCTGCTCGCCGATGCCGGTGGTGGCGACGCCGGCGATGATCACCGAGACGACGAGCAGGACGCCCATGTACTCGGCCGCGGTCTGGCCGTCCGACTCGCGGACGCGCTGGACGAGACCCTTGACGAAGGACTCGAAGCCGACATAGGTCTCGATGCAGGTATCGCGGATGAGCTCGGACATGGTTCCCCCTGGCAGATCGGCTGACGAAGACTGCGGTCAATCTACGTCCGGCCTGGAGCCCTCGCGAGAGGCGCAGGACTCAACTTGGCGGGGGGCCGAAGGTCCCAGATCCGCGTGGGACCTAGCCGATCACGTCCGCCGCCGTGACCCGCTTGATGTCGTAGTCGACGGTCACGTCCGGCGCCTGGCCGGCCGTCCCGCCGGTCATGCGCGTGATCACGCCGGTGCGGTCGTCGACGGTCAGCGTCTCCTGGTAGCCCCGCGGGAAGTCGGTCTGGCGCAGGTTCAGCACGCCGTCGCCCTGCTCGACCTTGACCTCCGGCATCGTCGCGATCAGCTTCATCACGCCCGAGCGGACCTGCGGGTCGCCGGCGCCGGCGATCAGCATGTCCATCGCCCCGAGCCAGACGCGGTTGTTGTCGAGCGAGCGCGGGCTGATCTTCTCGGCCGTCCAGCCGCCCTTCTTCGCGAGCGCGCGCTTCTTGGCCAGCGCCGGCGAGGGGGGCGCCGCCTCCGCCGACGCCTGCGTGCCGGGCGCGTACGTCGCGTCGATCATCGCCTGGCGCGCCTGGGCCGGCGGCAGCGAGTTCGCGTCCAGCGCGGCCTGGCGCTCGGCCTTGGCCGCCGCGTAGCCCTCGTCGTCGCTCGGGTCGGCCGCGGCGTTGCGCTTGAGGTCGGCCAGCGTCGGGCCGTAGTAGTAGCCGCCGTCGTCGAGGTACAGGTCGGCGCCGGTGAAGTCGTGCCCGGTCGGGAAGTGGTGCGAGCGCAGCACGAGCGTGGCGTCGCCGGTGGGCTTCGGCGCGGCCGTGATGTGCGCGGCGAGCCGGATCAGCGGCGCCGCCTGCGCCGCGGGCGGCCGCGGCACCAGCGGGGACCGCGCTTCGTTGGCCGGCAGCATGGCGACCGCGGCGATCCCGGCCGCGGCGGCGAGCGCGGCGCCCGCGAGGATGCGGCGGCGGCGTTTGATGCCGGCCAGGCGCGCCGGGCTCGGATGGCGGCGCGTCGCGTGCTCCAGCAGCGCCCGCCGCGCCTGCGCGGTCGCGTCCGGCGACGGCTCGTCGGTGTGCGGCCGGCGCTCGATCAGCCAGTCGACGTCATTCATGGCGATTCCCTTCCAGGTGGGTGCGCAGCTGCGTCCGGGCCCGGTGGATGCGCGACCGGACGGTGCCGACCGGCACGCCGGTGGCATCCGCGATCTCGGTGTAGGTGAGCTCGGCCCACGCGTGCAGCAGCAGCGCGTCGCGGTCGGCGGCGCCGACCGCCCGCAGCGCGGCGGCGAGCTCGGGGCCGAGCAGTCGCGCCTCGACGCGCCCGAGCGCGTCATCGGCGAAGTCGAGCTCGTCGGCGCCCGGCGCCAGCCGAGCGCGGCCGCGGCTGCGGAACCAGTGCCGCAGCAGGTTGGTCGCGATGCCGTAGAGCCAGGGCCGGGCGTCGCCGCGGCGCGGGTCGAAGCGGGCGCGTTCGTCGAACGCGACCCGGAACGTCTCCGCCGCGAGGTCCTCGCCCGCCGCGCCGGCGCGGCTCGCGCAGAAGCGGTGGATGCCGGGCCAGTGGCGGTCGAAGACGCCGGCGAACGCCGCCGGGTCGGTCAAGGACGCGGCGATCAGCGTCGCGTCGAGCGGGGTGGCCGTGTCGTGGATCACTGCGGCCTATTGCCCGCAGGCCGCCGAACGGTTCTCAGCGGTCGCGAACGCCGAGCCAGAGCGCGATCGCCTCGGCGCGCGAGTGCACGCCGATCTTCTCGTAGACGCGCGACAGGTGGTTCTTGACGGTCTTGTTGGTGATCACCAGCTCCTCGGCGATGCCCGCGTTGGACATCCCGCGGGCGAGCAGGTTCAGGACCTCGCGCTCGCGCGCGGTCAGCGAGCCCATCCCGAGCTCGTCGCCGTCGTTCTCGGTGCCCGGCGCGCGCCGCAGCGCCTCGAAGACGGCCGGCGTGATCGCCGGCGAGAGCACCATCTCGCCCGCCGCGACCGCCTTGATGCGCGACTCGAGCTCCTCCGGGTCGAAGCGGCCGTGCACGAGGTAGCCGGCGGCGCCGTTGCGGATCGCGCCGGTGACGAGCTGCTCGTCCTCGGAGTAGGAGAGCATCAGCACCTTCGCGCGCTCCGACAGCGGCCCGGCGGCGGCGACGCCGTCCATCACCGGCATCCGCACGTCCAGGCACACGACGTCCGGGTGGACCTTGCGCGCGAGCTCGATCGCCTCGCGGCCGTCGCCGGCCTCCCCCACGACCTCGATCCCGGGGGCGTCGGAGAGCAACGACGCGATGCCGCGACGCACGATCGCGTTGTCGTCCACCAAAAGGACGCGTATCACTGCCACGTATACCCCTCCACGGCGCCGCCGGGCACGCTACCGGACGCGGGAGCGGAAGGCGGCGGCTCGGCCGTCTCGCGCTGGCGCGCCGGAGCGCCGGCGGGCACCCAGGCCGACACCACGCAGCCCTCCCCCGGCTCGGACTCGACGCTGAGGTCGCCGCCCGCCAGGCGGGCGCGCTCGCGCATCCCCGCCAGGCCGAAGGAGCCGACGCCGGTCATCGCGTCGAGGTCGTCGGGCGCCTCGAAGCCCTCGCCGTCGTCGACGATCGTGAGCGTCACGCGGTCGCCGAGCCGGCGCAGGTGGACGTTCACGCGCGTCGCCTTGGCGTAGCGCTCGACGTTGGCCAGCGCCTCCTTGAGGATCCAGCGCAGCTCGCGCAGCGCGAGCGTCGGCAGCGGCCCGACGTCGTCGAGCGAGCCGCCGATGCGGATGCCGGTGCGCTCGCCCCAGCGCGCCGCCTCCGAGCGGATCGCGGTCGGCAGCGGCAGCTCGTTGTCGTCGCGCCCGCGCAGCCCGCTGAGCAGCTCGCGCGCCTCCTGCGCGGCGGTGCGGGCGTCGGCGGCGAGCTTGCGCGCGTCCTCCTCGGCGCCCGTCGGGTCCACGCGGATGCGGCGCGACAGCGCCAGCGCGGCGAAGCCGATCCCGTGCACGGTCTTGGCCAGCGAGTCGTGCATGTCGCGCGCGAGCCGCTCGCGCTCGGCCTGCCCGGCGAGCGTGCGCTCCTGGTCGGCGAGCGCGGCCTCGGCCTCCGCCTGGCGGTCCAGCAGCCGCCGCGCGCCGGCCCCGGCGACCGCCACGATCGGGTACAGCGCCGGCAGCACGACGACCGTGCGGAAGTCGGTCACCGTGTCGTCGAACGGCGCCCGCACGTGGATCGCGTACGCGTAGACGACGATCAGCATGAACGAGAACAGGCCCGCGCCCGGGTAGCCGTAGACGAGCCCGCCGAGCAGCGCGGTGCCGAGCGTGAAGAAGAAGAACGGGCTGTCGACGCCGGTCAGCACGAGGATCAGCGCCGCCAGCACGAGCTCGCCGGCGAGGTAGGACGGGTGGCGCACGATCGCCGGGCCGACCTGGTCCCAGCGCAGCACCGGCACGATCGAGGCGATCGCGGCGACGACGATCGCCGCCGCCGTCAGCTCGCGATGCTCGGCCTGGCTGAGCGAGATCAGCGTGACGAGCAGGATGCCGGCGCGGACGTTGAGGATCAGCCGGCAGGCGGAGGCGAGCCATCCGCCGGCGCCGTCGATCCCGCGCCCCTTCAGCCGGACCTCAGCCAAACGGGTTGCCCCCGCCGCCGGTCCCCGCGTAGTAGACGGAGAGCAGGATCAGGATGATCGCGCCCGGGACGATCAGCGTCGTCACGATCAAGGACACGCGCGGCGCGGCGCGCTGGGCCTGGCGGCGGGCGCTCTGGTAGGCCAGCCGGCGCATGTCGCCGGCGATGTCGTTGAGCGCCTCGGCCAGCGGCACGCCGAGCTCCTCGGCCTGCAGCTGCGCCGCCACGAACGACTTCAGCGACTCCGACTTGTTGCGCTCGCGCAGCGCCAGGAACGCCTCGCGGCGGTCGGAGCCGAGCTCCATCTGGCGCAGCACGGTCAGCAGCTCCTCCGACACCGGGCCTTCCAGCGCCTCGGCCACGCGCCGCAGCGCGAGCCGGTAGCCGAGCCCGGCGCGCACGCTGACGGCGAGGATGTCGAGGAAGTCCGGCAGCGCGCGCTCGATCGCCTCCTGGCGCAGGCGGCCGGTGCGCGAGAGCCAGACGTCCGGCCCCCACCAGCCGATCGCGGTCAGCAGCAGCAGGAACAGCGGCGACGAGCCGAGCAGCACCAGCAGGCCGCCGACGGCGGGGCCGAGCAGGATCGCCAGCGCCGCCTTGAGGCCGATGAAGCGCTGCACGCTGAGCCCGCCGGGGCGGCCGGCGTAGTCGAGCCGGTGCTCGAGCGTCGAGCGGCGCGACGCGCGCAGCGTCGGCGCCAGCCGCGGCCCGAGCCGCGACGCCATGTGGTTGACCAGGCGCGCCAGCACCGAGCGGCGCCGCTCCGGCTCGCGCAGGCCGCCGACGCGCCCGCCGAGCCGCTCGACCGGCCCCGCGTCGCGCAGCATCGGGATCGCGAGCAGCGCGAGCCCGATGCACAGCGCCGCCAGGGCTCCGAAGAGCGCGGGCATCAGACGCCGATCCTCGTCGTGCGGCGGATCGCGACGAACGCGATCGTCCACAGCAGCGCGGTCACGAACAGGCCGGCGAGCCCGAGCAGTGAGGAGGTCAGCTCCTTCGTGACGCCCGGCGAGATGCCGTTGACGAGCAGGATCGTGGCGCCGCCGATCCCGGCCACGATGTAGGACGTGAACACGACGCCCGACAGCAGCGTCGTGATCTCGCGCCGCAGGTCCTTGCGCGCGTCGAGCGTCCCCGCGAGCTCGCCGAGCGCGCGCACGGTGTCGCCGCCGGCGCGCTGCTGGATGATGATCGTCGTCATCAGCACCGCTACCTCGCGCGACGGCAGCCGCTCCTGCAGCGCCTCCAGCGAGTCCTCGATCGTCCGCCCGACGTGCATCTCCTCGACCACGCGCTTGAGCTCGGCGCCGGCGGGGTCGGCGAGCTCGCGCGAGGCCAGGCGCACGGCCTGCGCCATCGACAGCCCGGCCGACGTGCCGTTGGAGAGCATCCGCGCGATCTCGGCCAGCTGCCCGACGAACGCGTCGCGCCGGTTGCCGCGCTTGCGCTCGATCACGGCGCGCGAGATGCCGACCGCGGCGCCGACCGAGATGATCAGCGCCAGCACGGGCGCGAACAGGTTCGCGAGCAGCAGGAAGCCGACGAGCGAGCCCATGAAGACCAGGCCCACGTACTCGATCGGCATCAGCTTGACCGCGGCGCCGCCGAGCCAGGCGCCGAGCCGCTGGCCCTGGCGCGTCCGGCGCAGGCGGATGTCGAGCGCGCGCACGAGGCTGCGCCCGGACCCCTCGGCGGCGATCACCTGGCCGCGCGCCGTGAGCTCGGCGCGGCGGCTCGAGCCGGCCAGCAGCTGCCACAGCCCGAGCAGCAGCAGGCCGCCCGTGACCAGCAGCAGCAGCAGCGCCCAGCCCGCGGAGGTCATGTCGCCGTCCGCTCCACGGCGTCCTCGGCGATCGCGGCCTCGGCGAACGCCTTCGGCACGGCCTGGCCGTGCAGCTGCAGGCGGCGCAGGATGCCGTCCGGCAGCCGCCGGTGGGCGGTGACGCCAGTGACGGTGCGGTCCGGGCCGATCGGGTCGGTCTCGAACTCCATCACCGACGCCAGCCGGTAGGTCTCGCGCCGGTGCGACGCGACGACGGCGACCTCGGAGATCCGGCGCCGGCCGTCGGCGTAGCGGTCGACCTGCACGATCACGTCGATCGCGGAGTTGATCTGGTCGCGCAGCGCCTCGAACGGGATCTGCAGGTCGCTCATCGAGGCGAGCGTCCCGAGCCGGTGGATCGCGTCGTCGCAGGTGTTCGCGTGCAGCGTCACCAGCGAGCCCTCGTGGCCGGTGTTGAGCGCCTGCAGCATGTCGAGCGTCTCGGCGCCGCGGACCTCGCCGACGATGATCCGGTCGGGCCGCATGCGCAGGCTGTTGCGCACGAGCTCGCGGATCGTGACCTCGCCCTTGCCCTCGACGTTGGGCGGGCGCGCCTCGAGCGTGACGACGTGCGGCTGCTGCAGCCGCAGCTCCGCGTTGTCCTCGACGGTGATGATCCGCTCGCCGTCCGGGACGGCGGACGAGAGCGCGTTCAGCAGCGTCGTCTTGCCCGCGCCCGTGCCGCCGGAGATGACGATGTTCAGCCGCGCGCGGACGAGCGCGCGCAGCAGGTCAGCCGTCGCCTGGTCCATGCTGCGGATGCGGACCAGCTCGTCGATCGTGAACAGCCGCGGGAAGCGGCGGATCGTCATCGTCGGGCCGTTGAGCGCCAGCGGCGGGATGATCACGTTCACGCGCTCGCCGGTGGGCAGGCGCGCGTCGACCATCGGGCTCGACTCGTCCACGCGCCGGTTGACCTGCGAGACGATCCGGTCGATCGTCTGGAACAGCTGCGCCTCGTCGGAGAACGAGATGTCGGCGCGCTCGATCCGGCCGTCGCGCTCGACGTAGATCTCGTCGGTCCCGTTGACCATGATCTCGGTCACGGTGTCGTCGGCCAGCAGCGGCTCGAGCACGCCCAGGCCGACCGCCTCGTCGACGACGCGGCGGATCAGGCGGGTGCGCTCGGCGGTCGAGAGCACCGGCCCTTCGCGCGAGACCATGCGGCCGACGACGCGCTCCAGCCGCGCGCGGCGCTGCTCCTCCGACAGGATCGCGATCTCGTTGAGATCGACCTCCTCGAGCAGCCGCTTGCGGTAGTAGCCGACGCCCTCGGGGGAGCCGTCGGCGTCCCGGCCGCGCTCGGCGACGATGCGATCGCGAAGGCCCATCTAGCCAGGGAGTGTCGCACTGCGCGACGCGCGCAGGCGGTCGTCGCCGAGGCCGGGCACGACGATCGGGATGCGCACGCTGACCTTGGCCGTCTCGCCGTTCATATCGACGGTCATCCCGTCGCGCAGGCCGTTGGAGAGCGCGTTGCGCGCCGCCTTCATCGCGTCGCCGCCGCGCCCTTCGACGCGGCTGGCGGTGCGCGCCGCGTTGGCGGCCTGATCGACGGCCCAGGCGGCGAGCATCAGCTGCCACACCACGAGCGCCGCGAGCAGCATCCACCACAGCATCCCGACGAGCTCCGCCGACGCCTGGCCGCGCTCCTCGCGCAGGAACCGCCTCATCGGCGCGGTGCGGTCGGCGTGGGCACCTGGCGCGAGGGCAGCGCCTCGTCCTCGACCGACGTGTCGGCCGTCGTGGTGATCCGCAGCGGCGAGTGGAACGCGGGGATCAGCACCGGGATCTTCAGGCTGACCTTGACCGTCACGGCCGTCGGCTTGGTGATGTCGGCGCCCGGCTGCCAGGCCTGCGGCAGGTCCTGCTCGGCCGCCTCGCGGTACGGCGGCTTGTCGCCGGAGTCCGACGGCAGCACGGCGAGCTGGCGCGCGCCCTCGCGCGCCGCGTGGCCGGCGATCACGTACGTGTAGCCGGTCAGCGCGATCTGCCAGAGGCCGAAGAAGATGATCAGCACGATCGGCAGCAGGCCCATGAACTCGGCCGTCGTCTGCCCGCGCTCGCCGCCGAGGCGCGCGATCAGCCCGCGCTGCTCCTCGCGCGGCGGCGCCGCCTCCTCGCTCTGCGGGACGATGTCGAGCTCGCGCGCGAGCGACTCGTAGGCGGAGCGCAGCTGCTTGTCCTCCAGCCGGCTCGGCGAGCCGGTGTTGACGGCCGCCTCGAGCGCGTTGAAGTCGGCCGGGATCGTCGTCTCGACCATCGTGTCGCCGACGACCTTGCGCGCGAGGTCGGGCTGTACCTCGCGCCGGCGCGAGGCGCGGTTGAGCAGCACCTTGACGTCCTCGTCGTCGCGCACGCCGAGCCGCTTCCACAGCTCGCGCATGCGCCGCACGCCGCGCAGCGCCAGCACGTCCGGCGTGGTCACGATCAGCACCTGGCTGGCCATCTCGGCCGCGATCGCGGTCGCCTCGGTGGTGACGGCGCCGATGTCGACGACCGTCAGCGCGTGGCGCGCCTTGACGGCGGAGAGCACGTTGCGCGCGACGACGGCGTCGACGTCCTCGGCGCGCTCGCCCTCGTCGGGCGCCAGCAGCAGCCGGAAGCCCTCCTTGTGCGTGTACAGCGTCTCCTGCAGGTGGCGCACGGAGATCTCGTTGGCGACGTCGACGAGATCGACGACGCTGCGCCGGTGCGGCGTGTCCAGCAGCGCGCGGAAGTCGCCCTTCTGGAGATCGAAGTCGACCAGGCAGACGGGGCGGCCCGGCGCCATCCGCGCCGCCGCGAGGCCGAGGTGCAGCGCGACCGTCGTCGTGCCCACGCCGCCCTTGGAGCCGGCCACGGCGACGAGCTGGCCGCCGAGCGCGCCGCTGGCGGACTCCTCGCCCGTCACGCGGTCGCGCATCGTGCGCGCCCAGCCCGAGGCGGCGCGCACGCTCGCCTCAAAGGACTCCAGCGAGACCGGCAGCGCGATCACGTCGCGCACGCCCGCCTGCATCGCCGAGCGCAGCAGCGCGGGCGAGTCGTCGCCCGCGAGCATGATCAGCCCGACCTCGGGGAACGCGGACGCCAGGTCGCGCGCGACGTCGAGCACCAGCGCGCCGCCGAGGTCGTCGTGCAGCAGCACGACGTCGATGTCCGCCCGCCGCAGGGCGCGGTGGATCTCGTCGAGCTCGGTGACGATGTCGACGACCTCGAGCTCGGCCTCGCGGGCGACCGCGGCCGCGCGGCGCGCGGTCTCGTCGTCGGCGACGGCGATCAGCAGGCGGGAGCTCACTGCTCGCCCTTCTCCCCCTTCTTGGGGTCGTCGCCCTTGAAGATCGTCTCCGGCAGCGTGCGGTCGGTGCTGTCGCCCGGGCGCACGAGCGCGAGCCGGACGTCCTGCGCGAAGGACTGGGCGTAGGAGACGCGCAGCTCCTGCTCCTTGCTGAGCGCGAACGTCACGGGCACGACCTGCGTCGGGTCCGACTGGTTCTCCTGCACGCCGCCGCTGCTCTTCAGGCGCGCCTGGCCGACGGCGAGCACGCGCGCGCCCGCTACGACCACGATCGAGCGGTTCGGCCGCTTGACGGTCCCGTCGGCGGCCCCGCCCTGGTCGCCGGCGAAGGCGGCGATCACGTCGACGCGCCGGCCGGGCTCGATCTTGCCGGCGACGCCCGTGGAGGCGTCGACCAGGATCGCGACCTCGCGCTGGCCCTCGTTGAGCTCCGGCGGGAGCACGAGCATGCCCTCCTGCAGGATCGAGCCGCGCGCGAGGTCGGAGCTCGGTACGCGCCCGACCAGCAGCGAGCGGTCGGTCAGCGCGGCGCCCGGCGCCCAGCGGCGCGGGACCTGCTTCTCGACGACCATGTCGTCGGTGATCGCCTGGTTCTTGGGCGCGGTGCGCGTGAGCTCGAGCACGGTGATCTTCGGGCCGACCTGCGTGTCGACGTCCGAGACGTAGTTCGCCACCAGGGCGAAGACGCCGAGTAGTCCGGCGGCGGCAAGGGCGAGCAGCAGCACCGCCCGTCGCTGTCGTGGATTCACTGGCCTCCCTGCACCTCGATCGTCTTACTCCGGCGCCGAACCATAGGCGCAATTCCGCGCTCCTGACAGGGCCCAGACGCAAGTTGAGCCTGGGTCCCGGGACCAAGATGGGTCCCAAGGCCCACGAGTACCCCTCTGCCCCGGGATACATTCTGGCGCGTCATGCGGCGCCAGGACGGCCAGATCATTCCCGCCCTCGTGATGGTGATGGTCGCCCTGCTGGTGGTGGGAATGCTCTTCTTCCAGGTGGGACGGGCCGCGATCTTCTCCACCGAGGCCCAGACCGCCGCCGACGCGGCCGCGCTGGCGGCGGCCAAGAACGCCCAGCAGCAGCTCGTCGCGCAGGTCGCCTCGACCGGGACGTCGGACCTCGGGCTGCTCGACTCGGCCGCGATCCGCGCCGCCGCCGAGAGCTACGCCTCCAAGAACGGCGCGCACGTGACCAAGCTCGACCGCAACGGCGTCGACGTGAAGGTGTGGGTGTCGACCAAGAAGACGCTCGGTCAGGGCGCGAAGGCGCTCGACAGCGAGGACACGCGCGGCCAGGCGCATGCCCGCGCCCGCGTCGAGCTGCTCGTCCTCACGGGCACGGGCGGCGGCGGAGGCGGCGGGAACATCGGGCCGAACGTCACCGGCGGCGATCCGACCATCTCCTCCGACGAGTGGGACAAGCTCGGCAAGAAGATCTCCTCCCCGCCGACGTGCGGCGCCAGCGCGGCGAGCAACGACATGGTCCCGCTGGGCGAGCTGCTGCGCAAGCACGGCTTCAACGTCGCCGAGAACGCCGACCTCGGCTCCCCGCCGGCGCCGGGCGTGCACTCCGCGACGGGCTACCACTACCGCTGCCACGACTCCGCGGCGATCGACGTCAACCACGACCAGGGCGACGAGGGCTCGGTGATCGACGCGATCGTCGCGCCGCTGCACAAGCTCGGCTACCGCACCATCTGGCGCGCCACCGGCCACTTCGACCACATCCACATCGACGTCGCGAACTCCGGCTCGATCGGCGCGGGCGCCGGCTCCGGCGGCGCCGTCGGCGGGCTGGAGGAGACCCAGCTCGGCGTCAAGCTGATCGACTGGAACGCGGCCTACGAGCCGTTCGGCGGGCTCGGCGGGGCGGGCGGCAGCGGGTTCTTCGGCGGCGCGCCGGACCCGGTGGCGGCGAACGCGATCTGCCAGGTGCTCGACCGCTTCCACGCGTCCGCGAAGGTGCGGCTGGCGGCGTTCGAGGCCGCGATCGTCGAGTCGGGCGTGCATTCGCTCCCGTACGGCGACCGCGACTCGCTCGGCGTCTTCCAGCAGCGCCCGAGCCAGGGCTGGGGCTCGCCGGCGCAGATCCTCGACCCGGTCTACGCCGCGTCGCAGTTCATCTCGCGCGCGGTCAACGCCGACACCGGCCAGAGCCCGGGGCAGCTCGCGCAGAAGGTCCAGGTCTCGGCGTTCCCGGACCGCTATGACGGGGTCGCCGTACAGGCGGCCGGGCTCCTGCAGAAGTTCTGCGGCGGATGAGGCGCCTGGTGCTGCTCGCGCTGCTCGCGGCCGGCTGCGGCGGGGCCGTCGACGAGCGCCCGGCCGCCACGCCGACGATCGACATGTCGCAGTACGGACCGCGCCACGCGGTCGCGGGCAAGACGCCGCAGGCGCCGGTCTTCAAGCCCGTGATCTCCCCCGCGATCGACCGCCAGCTGCGCGCGGGAGCGATCGGCGTCGTGCAGGTCGGCGGCGTCGTCGGCGTGCGCCCGCGCGCGCTGGCGACCTCGGCCGACGGCGGGCTCGACGGGCTCGTGTGGTCGAGCTGGACCGCCACCGGGGCCGAAGGGCGCGGCGAGTTCCACGTGCTCGACTGCCAGCCGGACTGCGCGACCGGGCACACGCGCCGCGTGGCGGCGACGGTCGAGCTCTCCGGCGTGAAGACGTGCGACGGGCGGCAGTACTTCGGCGCGGCCGAGGTGACGCTTTCCGAAGGTGCCCCGCCCGCCTCCTACGTACGGGCCCCCTGTTGAGGGCGCACGCGGCGGGGACGGGCGCGATGGCCGCACATCGGGCACGGCGAGCGGGCGATCAGCTCGCTGCACCAGCGGCAGGCCCACGGGTCCGCCCACTGCGCGATGTCGCGCGCGAGCGCCTCGATGTCGACCGGGCAGATCACGCCCTCGGCGAGCTTGCTGGTCCCCCACCACGCCGGGCCGCCCGGCGTCGGCTCGAGCTTGACCACCGGCAGGCCGCCGAGCGCCTGGTTGACCGGGCCGGTCAGCCACGCCTCCTCCCCGTTGCGCGCCGCGACGGCGAGATGGCTCGGCCGCTCGACCGGCGGAAGCGGCACGGACGCCTCGCCGGCCTGGACCTTGTGCACCGCGGGCTCGGGATACGAGGACACGGCGAAGGCGCTGCCCGGGCTGAGGCTGGCGACGTGCTGGCCGAGAGCTCGGCGCCGGGTGCTTGAGCCCGGTGACGCTGCCGAGCCAGGTGACGGTGTGCAGCTGCTTCTCCAGCGGCTCGAGCATCGACGCGAGCAGGCCGGCGCTGAGCAGGCGCGGCGCGAGGCTCGACGCGAGCGAGGCGAGCGCGGTGGCCGCCAGCGGCGACAGCGGCGTGATGTGGATCGCGACCCTGTCGGTGTCCAGCAGCGTGTGCGCCATCTCGAGCCGGCGCAGCCCGTCAGGCGGGAACCAGTCGGGGACGATCGCGATCACGTGGCCGCCGGCCTCGATCCCGGACTTCAGCGCCTCGACCAGCAGTCCCACCTGCTCCTGCGTGGGCGCGTCCGGGACGGCGTCGATCCGGCCCTCCGCGCCGACGATCCGCTCGGGCCGCAGGCCGAACGCCACGATCACCGGCACGAGCGGTTTATCGCCCTCCGGCAGGAAGTTGGACGAATGCTCTTCTCCACTGGCGGGCACAGAGGCACAATAGAGCGGACGCAAGGACCTACCGGTACCCCGTACGCCAGTCAAGCTGGCACGATGTAGAGGACGAAATGGAAGTCGTACTCCTGCTAGTCGCAATCACCGGCATCGCCCTCATCGCGGTTCCGCGCCTGCAGGCGCGGCGCGCGGGGGCGGCCCGGGCCAGCGCGCGGACCGCCGCCGCGCGGCGCCGCCGCACGCCCCGCCGCCGTGCCGCGGCCGCTGCCGCGCCGGTCGTGGCGTCCACGAGCTGGTCGCCCGCCGCCGCGCCGGTGAGCAGCGAGGAGGAGGTCTGGGACGACGACCTCGGCTGGGAAGGCGAGGCGCCGCCCGCGCCCGCCGAGTCGCGCGAGGAGTGGGACCGCTGGCGCGAGTCGTCGCGCCTGGCAGGTTCGAATGACGACGACGCGCCGGAGCGGCCTGGCGCCCAGTTGCCGAGCGTGGAGCGATGGCGCGAGCGCGCCGCCGCGCCTGAGGAAGAGGACTGGTTCGACGACGACGGCCTCGGCTGGGAGGGCGGCGGCAGCGCCGGCCCGGTCGCGCCCGCGGGCGAGCCGTCCCCCGCGTCCAACGGGCGCTTCGCGCCGGCGAACGGCCGCGTGGCGCCGGCGGCTGACGCGCCGCTCGCCGCCGCGGGCCGCGTCGAGGACCCCGTCGCGAGCGACCGCCTCGCCCCGGCCGCCGATGCGTCGGCCCACGCCTCCGCCGGCGACGTCGCGGCCGCGCACGGCGCCGCCGAGGGCCGCTTCGCCCCCGCCGCCGCGTGGCCGGGCGCCGCGAGCCAGGACTGGCTGCAGGCGGCCGAGCCCGCCGCCGAGACCACCGCTCCGGCACGCCGGCGCCGCACGATCCATCCGGTCCTGCTCGTCGCGCTCTACGCCGCGGCCGGGATCGGGCTGGTCGTGCTCGCGAGCACGGCCCTGCTCGGCAACTCGTCCCCGGCGAACCCGGCCGCGGCGAAGCCCGCCGCGGTCAAGCACACCGTCGTCAAGTCCGTCGCGACGGCCGCTCCGGCCCCGACCGTCGACGCCGCCGCCGCCAAGGCGGCCGCCGCCGCGAAGGCCGCGGAGCGCAAGCAGGTCGCCGCGTTCCAGAAGGAGCGCCGGGCCGCCCGCCGCGCCGAGGCGCACGCCGTCGCGCACGCCCGCGCCGCCGCCAAGGCCCGCGCCGCGGCGAAGGCGCGCAAGCACGCGTCGAGCCCGCCGCCGTCGTCCGGCGGCGGGTCCACCACCCCGCCCCCGGCGGCGAAGCCGACGTACACGCCCCCGGCGCGCCACGGCGGAGGAGGCGGCGGTGGAAGCACGTGCGAGTTCTGCATTGGCTGACGCCGCCGGCGACTGCCCGCGGCTCGACGGGCTGCCGCTGCGCACGCTCCCCGGCGGCCTGAGGGTCGCCGAGGCGTCGACGCGCAAGTCACGCGTCAAAGGGCTCGCGAAGCTCGACGAGCTGCCCCCGACGCTGGCGCTGCACATCCCGCGCTGCCGCTCGGTGCACACGGTGACGATGCGTTTCCCGCTCGACCTGATCTGGCTCAACCGACGCGGCGAGGTCGTACGCGTGGACCGCGACGTGCCGCCGCGGCGGCTGAAGACCTGCCTGCGCGCGCGCTCGGTCGTCGAGGCCGGCGCCGGCACCAGCGAGGCGTTCCTCGCCGCCGGGCTCGGGCGCGCCGCCGAGTAGGACCAGGCCCAGGGCCCTGAATGGGTCCTTTGGCTCATGCCGCGGCGTGCCTGCGCGGCTACCGTCCGCAGCATGGTCCGGTTGGTCCTGGTCATCGCCGCGTTCGGTGTCGGTTTCGTGCTGCTGCGCGAGCACATCGGGCATGACGGCAGCGCGATGCCGGCGCAGGCGCAGGTCAACATGTCGCAGGTCCCGCCGGAGTTCCGCTCGCTGCTCGCGTACCGGCCCGACCCGGCCTCGATCCTCGCCTCGCGCGGCGCGCTCCCGGGCCTGGGCGTGATCAAGCGGCTCGCCGGCCACGGCCAGAGCGAGGAGACGCCCGACCAGTCGCGCCCGTTCGGCGACATCGGCTCGCGCGACGAGGTGCGGCAGGTGCAGCGCCACATCCGGCGCGACCTCGAGGCGCTCAACCGGCTCAGCGAGGACGGCGGCTCGACGCCCGCGGAGGCCGAGCGCACGCTTGCGCTCGTCTACTCCGGCGCGACGCTGGACGCGCTCGGCCCGGCCGGCCGCGCCGCGTTCGCCGCGCGCGTGGCGGGCACGACGCAGGCGTCGCAGCGGATCAAGGTGCTCGACTTCGACGGCGTCTTCGTCGCCGGCGGGCGCGCGCTCGCCCAGGTCGTCTACCGGCTCTCGATCCGCGGCCCCTCCGGCCGCTTCATCGCGCGCGCCCCGGCGACGTGGACCGTGACGCTCGCCAAGGAGTCCGGGCGCTGGCGCTTCGTCCACGGCATCGAAGCGGACTAGGGGTCTGTTGAAGAATGGTCGGTCCGACCGATGTGGTGCAGCCGTGGATGCCTCGGGCCGCACGCGACAGTGATGCGTGCCCCTGGCACGTGAGCGTCGTGGGTGGCGCGAGGCGCCGCGGATGCGCCGCAGCGGGCGCACCGGAATTCTTCAACCGGCCCCTAGGCGTGGAGGTGGAGTCGCTCGCCCTGCGGCCCGAGGATCGCGATCAGCTCGACGGGGCCGTCGATCGCGCCGAACCAGTGCGGCGTCCACGTTGTGAACTCGACCGCCTCGCCGCGCTCGATCGTGAGGTCGTCGGCGCCGAGCAGCAGCCGCAGGCGGCCGTCGAGGACGTAGAGCCAGTCGTGTCCCTCATGCACGGGCAGCTCGTCCGGCGGCGTCGTCCGCGTCGCGCTCACGAGCATCTTGTAGGCCTGCAGGCCGGCCGCGGGGCCGCGGCGGGTGAGCGGCCACATCGTCAGGCCGTCGAACGTCCGCGGCTCGCCGCGCACGCGCGGGTCCTGCGCCGGCGCTGAGCCGAGCAGCTGGTCCGCGCTGACGCCGAGCGCGGCGGCCAGCCCCGGGATGTGATCCAACGCGAGGCGGCGCTTGCCCGACTCGAGCCGGCTGAGCGTCGAGATGTCGATGCTCGCGCGCTCGGCGACCTGCTGGAGCGTCAGGCCGCGCTCGCTGCGCAACTCCCGCAGCCGGCGGCGGACGCGGGCGTCGACCGGCTCGTCCTTTGCCTGCATGGCAAGACATCTTGGCAACTCGTGCTGGGCGCGTCACGCTATGGCGCATGGAATCGACTTGGGACTGCATCGTCGTCGGCGCCGGAGCCGCCGGACTGAGCGCCGCGCTCGTGCTCGGCCGCGCGCGCCGGCGGACGCTGGTGATCGACGCCGGCGGCCAGAGCAACCTCGCGGCACACGGCATCGGCGGCCTGCTCGGCCACGACGGCCGGCCGCCGGCCGAGCTCTACGCGGCCGGCCGCGCGGAGCTCGCCGGGTACCCGGCGGTGGAGTTCCGCGAGGGCGAGGTCGTCGCGGGCGAGCCCGGCTTCACGCTCGAGCTGACCGACGGCACGCGCGAGCACGCGCGCAGCGTCGTGCTCGCCACCGGGATGGACTACCGCACGCCGGCGCTGCCCGGGATCGCCGAGCGCTGGGGCCGCTCGGTCTTCCACTGCCCGTTCTGCCACGGCTGGGAGGTCCGCGACCGCGCGCTCGGCGTGCTCGACCGCGGCACCCGGGGCGCGGAGCGGGCGCTGCTGCTGCGGTTCTGGAGCGACGACGTGACGCTGCTCGCCGACGGCCCCGCCGAGCTCGGCCCGGACGACGCGCGCCGGCTGGACGAGGCGGGCGTCGTGGTCGACGAGCGCCGGGTGACCGCGGTCACCGGCGACGCCGCCACGGTGACGTTCGGCGAGGGTGATGAGCGCCCGCTCGGCGGCCTGCTCGTGCCCGTCACGCTGCACCAGCGCTCCGGCCTGGCCGCGCAGCTCGGCGCGGTCGCCGCGGAGCCTGGGGCCATCGCCGCCGACGCGATCGACGTCGACGCGATGCTCGCGACCAGCGCCTCCGGCGTCTTCGCCGCCGGCGACGTGAGCGCGAAGATGCCGGCGGTCGCGGCCGCGATCGCGGCGGGCTCGATGGCCGCGGCGGCGGTCGTCCACGCGCTGATGCAGGCGCGCGACCCCGCGGCGGCCTAGCTGAGCGCGATCGCCGCGACGCCGGCCATCACCAGCACGGCGCCGGCGATCCGCGGGGCGGGCACGCGCTCGCGGCCGGCGATCGCGGCGCCCGCGGCCGCCATCACGACGCTCGTCTCGCGCAGCGCCGCGACCGGCGCCGCCTCGGCGCGCTCAAGCGCGGCGAGCACGAGCACGTACGCGGTCACCATCGCCGCGCCGGTCGCGAGCGCGCGGACGCCGGCGGCGGCGCGCAGCGCGGCGCCCCCGCGCGCGACCGCGACGGCGCCGACGTACGGGATCGCGGTCAGGATCAGGATCGCCTCGAAGTACGGGATCGCGCCGGCGTGGCGCACGCCGCGGTCGTCGATCAGCGTGTAGCCCGCGATGCAGGCGCCGACGCCGAGCGCGAGGAGCAGCGCGACGACGTCGGCCGCGACGCTCCCGACGCCGCGCACGAGCAGCACGCCGCCGGTGACGCCCAGCACACCGAGCGCAGCGAGCACGCCGACCGGCGCGCCGAGGAACGCGACCGAGATGACGAGCACGAGCACCGGCGCCACGCCGCGGGCGATCGGGTAGGCGAACGTGTAGTCCGCGCGCCCGTAGACGGCGGCGAGGAGCGCGAAGTACGTGAGCTCGAGCGCCGCCGACGCGACGATGTACGGCCACGCGGCGCTGTCGACGTCCCACGTCGCGGCGGCCGGGACGGCGAACACGAGCGCCCCGGCCGCGAGCGCCGCGGCGGTCGTGACGTGCGTGTCCTCCGCCCCCGCGACGAGCGCGTTCCAGGTCGCGTGCAGCGCGGCCGAGGAGAGCACGAAGATGAGCGCCACCGTGCTCACGGCCCGCGAGGCTAACGGGAGCGGGCGGCTAGCGGTCCAGCGCGGGCTCGCCCGACGGCCGCGGCGCACCGAGCAGCGACGGCGCTTCCTCGGCGTCCAGCCCGTCCGCCTCGCGCCAGCCGCGGATGCGGCGCCGCAGGCTCCAGTACGCGACCAGGCCCGGGGCGACGGGGAGCCAGGTGGAGATCACCTGGTAGGCGATCGTGCCGACGACGGCGAGCGAGAGCGGCATCCCGCAGGCGACGAACACGCCGACCATCCCGCCCTCGACGCCGCCGATTCCGCCCGGGACCGGGAGGAGGTTGCCGATGTGCCCGAGGAAGTAGCCGAGGATCAGCACGCCCAGCGCGGGCGCCTCGCCGAAGGCGCGGAAGCAGACGTCGAGCACGGCGACGTCCGCCGCCCACCACAACAGCGCCCAGCCGAGCAGCGACGGCCGCCGCCGCAGCAGGCCGGCCGCGGTGCGCGCGGCGGTTCCGGCGATCGCGGGGACCGTGGAGGCGCGGGCGGCGAGCTTGGCGCCGCGGCCGTGGCCGTCGGCCAGCCGGCGGGCGCGGCGCTCCAGGTCGCCCGGGATCAGCGTCAGCGCGGCGGCCGCGATCAGCGCGACGGTCCCGATCCCGACGCCGACCCAGACGACCGCCATCGGCGCGCCACCGCCGAGCCCGCCCAGCAGGCAGGCGAGCACGTACGGCAGGTACATGATCGCGAGGAAGGCGGAGATCATCTGCGCCACCGTCCGCGTCGCCATCCCGGCGGCGCGCAGCGCCCAGGCCGTGAACGCGATCCCACCCGCGCCGGCCGCGGAGAACAGCCGCGTGGCGACCACGCCGCCGAACGTGATCTCCGTCGCCGCCGCCCAGCTCAGGCGCGGCGCGTGCGGCCCGAAGATCTCCTTGGTCAGCACGATGTAGCCGATGAACGAGAGCGCCTCGATCCCGACGCCGAGCGCGAGCCACAGCGGGTCGCCGCCCTCGATCCGGCGCAGCGTCGCGCCGAGCCGGTTCAGCTGCGTGAGCAGCACGACCACCACGATCAGGCCGACCGCGGTCCAGGCCACGCGCTTGAGCCGCTCGCGGTGGTTGCCGAGCCATTCGCGCTCGGACTTCCCCGCCGCGATCACGCAGACGACGCCGAGCACCGCGACCACGGCGACGACGACGACGGGCCAATGCCAGCCGTCCGGGAACAGCGCGAAGGTCACCCGACCAGCTCCGCGAACCGCGCCGCGGTCACGTTGCCGCCCGAGATCGTCACCCCCACGCGTGCGCCTGCGGCGTCGACCTTGCCGGCCAGCAGCGCGGCGAGCGCGCACGCGCCGCTCGGCTCGGCGACGGTCTTCATGCGCTCGAACAGGAAGCGCATCGCGTCCACGATCTCGGCGTCGCTGACGGTCACGACCTCGTGCACCAGCGGCTGCACGACGCCGAACGTGAGCTCGCCGGGCGCCGGCACCTGCTGGCCGTCGGCGATCGTCCGCGGCACGGGGATGCGCACGCGCTCGCCCGCCGCCAGCGAGCGCACCCAGTCGTCGCCCTCCTCGGGCTCGACGCCGATCACGCGCGTGTGCGGCGACAGCTCTGCCGCGGCGGTCGCGCACCCGGCGAGCAGCCCGCC
Source organism: uncultured Solirubrobacteraceae bacterium (assembly GCA_963736505.1). Classification (GTDB taxonomy): domain Bacteria; phylum Actinomycetota; class Thermoleophilia; order Solirubrobacterales; family Solirubrobacteraceae; genus Solirubrobacter. Next base: position 1,007,832 of record CAVTOZ010000003.1, on the reverse strand, counting down.
GCCGCCGAGGGACACGAGCAGCAGGTCGAGCGGCCCGGCGTCCCAGATCAGCTCCGTCGCGACGGTCCCCTGCCCGGCCATCACGTTGTAGTCGTCGTACGGGTGGACCGGGATCAGCCGGCGCTCGGCCACCAGCGCGGCGAGCAGCGCCTCGCGGTCGGACTCGTAGCGGTCGAAGCGGATGATCTCGGCGCCGTAGCCGCGCGTCGCGGCGACCTTGCCCTCGGGCGCGTCCTCGGGCATCAGGATCACGGCGGGGATCTCGTGCAGCCGCGCGGCGAGCGCCACCGCCTGCGCGTGGTTGCCCGAGGAGACCGTCGCGACGCCGCGCGCGCGCTCGTCCGGCAGCAGCGACGCGATCGCGTTGTAGGCGCCGCGGAACTTGAACGCGCCGCCGCGCTGGAGGTTCTCCGCCTTCAGGAGCACCCGGGCCGCCCCGGTCGCCTCGTCGAGCGAGCGGGAGGTGAGGATGGGCGTGCGGTGCGCGACACCCTCGAGACGCTCGGAGGCGGCGAGGACGTCGCCGAGCGTGATCGTCGACAACGTACGCAGAGTGTATGTAGAGGGGTGGTCAGCTGACGAGCAGCTCGACCGCGGCCCAGCCCCCGCCCGCGCGGCGGCGCGCCTCCGCCAGGCCGTGGCGGCCGAAGGCGGCGACGACCTCGTCGACCTCGTCCGGCTGCAGGCCGGACGCGATCAGTCGCCGCGGCGGGTGCGCCATCACCGCGGCGACCTCGAGCAGGAGCGGGCGGACGAGGTTGGCGAGCACGGTCGGCGCGTCGGGGCCGGGTGCGCGCCGCAGGTCGCAGCGGGAGACCTCGAGCGCGACGCCGTTGGCGGCGGCGCCGTCGAGCGTCGCCTCGACCGAGGCGGGGTCGTGATCGCACGCGAGCACCGGCGTCCAGCCGAGCTTCGCCGCGGCGATCGCGAGGATCCCGCTGCCGCAGCCCCAGTCGGCGAGCGCGCCGGCGGGCGTCAGGTCGGCCAGCAGCTCGAGCACGAGCCGCGTCGTCGGATGCGCGCCGGTGCCGAAGCCCTGGCCGGGATCGATCACGACGTCGAGCGCGCCGTCGCGCGCCGGCTCCCACGGAGGGCGGACGCGCAGCCGGCCGACGTCGAGCGCGGTGTGGAAGGAGCGCCAGCGCTCGTCCCAGTCGTCGGGCATCTCGCTGGTGCCGACGTCGATGAGAGCCGCACCCGCCACCGCGCGCACATCGCCGAGGTCGGGCAGCTCGCCCGCGGCGCCGTAGAGCACGAACTCGACCGTCCCCGCGTCGACCTCGCGCTCCTCCAGCCCGCCCGGCACGAGCTCGAGCAGCTCGGCGAGGACTTCATCGGCGTGCTCGCGCGCCACGCGGACGGCCAGCCGGATCACGCGAGCACCACGGCGGCCCAGCCGTCGAGCTCGCGCCGCTCGCGCTCCCGCAGGTCCCACAGCCGCGGCGCCTGGCCCGCGAGGAACCCGGAGGCGATCATCAGCTGCGGGCGCTCCTGGATCTCCCCGACCGCGTGGAGCAGCGGGAACGTGAGGTTGGCGACGACCACGGGGGCGTACGGCGCGCGCTCCCGCGTGAGGTCGAGCGCGAGCGCTTCGACGCCGTTGACCGCGAGCTGGGAGACGTCGAGGTCGATGCCCAGCACGGGCGCGTACCCGAGCCGCGCCGCGGCGAGCGCCAGCACGCCCGTGCCGGCGCCCCAGTCCGCGAGCGGGCCGGAGCCCTCGGGCAGCAGCTCCAGGCACAGTCGCGTCGTCGGATGCGTCCCCGCGCCGAACGCGGTGCCGGGGTCGACCACCAGGTCATCGGGCTCCCCGGCGACCCACGGCGGGCGCACGTTGAACCGTCCTTCGGTGCGGGTCAGATGCGCGTGGTAGGCGGTCTCCCAGCCTTCCGGCACGGGCTCCTCGCGGATCTCCGCGCCCGCGAGCTGCGGCCGCTCGCCGTACACGACGAACTCGCCGTCCGCGCGCTCCTCCAGGCCGGCCGGGAACGCGTCGAGCAGGTGGGCCAGAGCGGCGTCGGCAGACTCGGCGCCGACGCGCACGACCCAGCGCCTTATCGCTTCACCTCGCCCGGGAGAATCGCCCCCTGGGCGATTGCTCCCAGCGAAACGAGCCCGCAGGGCGAGGCTTCGCCGCTCACCCCGCGAGCGCCCGCTTGAGCTTCGCGAGCATGCCCTCGTCCTCGCGCAGGTTCTCGTCGGTCAGTGACGCGTCGAGCTCGGTCAGCAGCTGGCGCTGGTGCTTGCTCAGCCGGCGCGGGATCGCGACCGAGACGACGATCCGCAGATCGCCCGTGCGCCCGCGCCCGAGCGGCGGCATGCCGCGCCCGTTGAGCGTGATCGTCTCCCCCGGCTGGGTCCCCGCGGGCAGCTCGACGGGGATGTCGCCGTCGAGCGTCGGCACCTGGATCGTGCCGCCCAGCGCCGCTCGCGGCGCCGCCACGTCGACGACCGTCACGAGGTCGTCGCCGTCGCGCAGGAAGCGCTCGTCCTCGCGCACGCGGACGACGACGTAGAGGTCGCCGGCCGGCCCGCCGCGCTCGCCGGCATGGCCGCGCCCGGTGACGCGGATGCGCTGGCCGTCGGCGATCCCGGCGGGCACCTGGACCTCGACGCGCCGCTGCGCGACCGTCATCCCGCGCCCGTCGCACGTGTGGCACGGCTGCTCGGCGACCTTGCCGTCGCCGCCGCACTGGTCGCACAGCGCGGTCCGCACCATCTGGCCGAAGCGCGTGCGCTGGACCGCCTGGATCTGGCCGGCGCCGCGGCACTTGGGGCACGTCACGATCGGCGTCCCGGGCTCGGCGCCGTTGCCGTGGCAGGTCTCGCACGTCGCGGTGGCGTCGTAGGTCACGTCGACCGAGGCGCCGCGCGCCGCCTCGACGAGGTCGATCGCCGCCGCCACGGCGACGTCGCCGCCTTGGACCGCGCCGCCGCGCATGCGCGTGCCGCCGAACGCGGCGTCGAAGCCGCCCTGCCCGAAGAAGGCCGAGAAGAGGTCCGAGATCGAGCCGAAGCCCTCGAAGTCCGGCGAGTACCCGCCGGTCTTGAGGCCGTCGTGCCCGTAGGAGTCGTAGGTGCGCCGCTTCTCGCCGTCGGAGAGCACCTCGTAGGCCTCCGCCGCCTCCTTGAACTTGGCCTCGGCCTCCGGGTCGTGCGCGTTGACGTCCGGATGCAGCTCGCGCGCGAGCTTGCGGAACGACTTCTTGATCGTCGCCTCGTCCGCGTCGCGCCCGACCCCGAGCACCTCGTAGTAATCGCGTGGCACGGCTAATACAGCTCCTCGACGAAGCGCGACAGCTGGTACGCGGCGTCGCGCACCGAGCGGATCGCCCGGTCATAGTCCATCCGTGTCGGCCCGATCACCGACACCGTACCCAGGTTGCGCTGCGGCAGCCCGTAGTTGGCGGCCACGAGCGAGAGCGAGCGCAGCGCCGGCTCGGTGTTCTCGCCGCCGATCCGCACGTAGGCCTCGCGCGTGTCGAGCGCCTCGGTCAGCACGCCCAGCATCGACACCCGCCGCTCGAGCATCTCCATCAGCATGTTCAGCTGCGAGACGTCCTGGAAGCGGTACTCCGACAGCAGCCGGTGCGCGCCGTCGACGTACAGCGTCTCCTCCGCCGTCTCGGCCAGCTCGGTGAACGCGGGCGCGATCGCCTCGACGAACGCGCGCTCGCTGCCCGCCAGCCCCGGGTCCGCGAGCCGCGTGTGCAGCATCCGCGCGCCGAGCCCCATGCCGACCAGCTTCTCGTTCAGGTACGAGCCGGCCCAGTCCGCCAGGCCGGGATCGACCGGCCGGTCGAACGTGAAGACCTTCTTGGAGACGCCGCCGGTGGACGTGATCACGACCACCATCAGCACCTGCGGCTGCAGCGCCAGCACCTCGACGTGGCGGACCGTCGTCGTGCCGATCGGCGGCGCCGAGACGATCGCGAGCAGGTTGGTGACCTGCGAGAGCGTCTCGGTCGTCACCCGCATCGCCTCGTCGACCTCGCGCCGCACCAGCTCCAGCCGCAGCGCCGCCGCGCGCACCGGGGCGGCCGGGAGCAGCTGGTCGACGTAGTAGCGGTAGCCGGCGTCGGTCGGGATCCGGCCCGCGCTGGTGTGCGGATGCGCGAGCAGGCCCTGCTCCTCGAGCACGGACAGCTCGTTGCGGATCGTCGAGGGACCGGCGGTGATGTCGGGGTCGGCGGCCAGCCGCTTGGAGGCCACCGGCTGCCCGGTCTCCGCGAACCCGTCGACGACCTTGCGCAGCAGAAGGGCCTGACGGGGAGTAAGCACTCCTTAGATTCTAAGAACTGCCTTGCCGCGCCGGACGAGCTTGTTGCCGTCCTGCGTCGCCTCGACCGTCACGACGCCCTCCTCGCCGGGCGTGCAGGCGATCGTGATCTCCTTCTCCGGCAGCCCCATGCCGCGGAACTGGACCGACAGCGACCTGAGCGCGAGCGGGTCCTCGGACTGCACGCGCGCGACCTGCGCCATCGTCCACAGGCCGTGCAGGATCTTCGACGGCAGCCCGACCGACCTGGCGAACTCGTCGTCGAGATGGATCGGGTTGAAGTCGCCCGAAGCGCCCGCGTACCGGTAGGTCACGTAGCGGTCCGGCGTGATCCTCACCTCACGATGTTCAGCCATGTCCCCTCGCAGACGAGCTCGCCCCGCTGGTTGACCGAGCGGGTGGTGAACGTGAAGTAGCCCAGGCCGGCGCGCTCGGACTTGTCCGTCAGCGCCGCCTCGGTGGTGATCTCGTCGCCCGCGACCACCGGCTCGTGCCAGGTGAAGTCCTGGCCGCCGTGGACGAGGCGGGAGAAGTCGATCCCGACCTCCGGGTCGAGCACGACCGGCGCCAGCGCCTGCCACGAGTAGACGCAGGCGAACATCGGCGGCGCGACCACGTCGGCATAGCCGGCGGCGCGCGCCGCCTCGACGTCGTGGCAGATCGGCGCGGTCTCGCCGATCGCCGACGCGTACTCGCGCACCTTCTCGCGTCCCACCACGTATGTCACTTGTCGTCTCCGAGCTCGAGTACGGCCAGGAACGCCTCCTGCGGCACTTCGATGCGGCCGACCTGCTTCATCCGCTTCTTGCCTTCCTTCTGCCGCTCCAGCAGCTTGCGCTTGCGCGAGATGTCGCCGCCGTAGCACTTGGCGGTGACGTCCTTGCGGTACGCCTTGACCGTCTCGCGGGCGATGATCTTCGCACCTACGGCGGCCTGGATCGGCACGTCGTACTGCTGGCGCGGGATCCGCTTGCGCAGCCGCTCGGTCATCTCCTTGCCGCGCTCGAACGCCTTGTCGCGGTGCACGACCATGCTGAGCGCGTCGACGGGGTCGCCGCCGAGCAGCACGTCGAGCTTGACCAGGTTCGAGGGCCGCAGGCCGATCGGCTCGTAGTCGAGCGACGCGTAGCCGCGCGTGCGCGTCTTGAGCTGGTCGAAGAAGTCGAGCACGATCTCCGCCAGCGGCAGGTCGTAGTTGAGCTGCACGCGCTCGGAGCTCAGGTAGTGCATCCCCGCGTGGTTGCCGCGGCGCTCCTGGCAGAGCTCCATGATCTGGCCGATGTACTCCTTCGGCGTCAGGATCGAGGCGCGGATGTACGGCTCGCGGACCTCGGCGATGCGCGCCGGGTCGGGCATGTCGGTCGGGTTGTGGACCGGGATCACGCTGCCGTCGGTGAGCGTGATCTCGAACTCCACCGACGGCATCGTCGCCATCAGCTCGAGGTCGTACTCGCGCTCCAGCCGCTCGCGCACGATGTCCATGTGCAGCAGGCCGAGGAAGCCGCAGCGGAAGCCGAAGCCGAGCGCGTCGGAGGTCTCCGGCTCCCACGACAGCGCCGCGTCGTTGAGGACGAGCTTCTCGAGCGCGTCGCGCAGCTCGGGGTAGTCGTCGTTGTTCATCGGGAACAGGCCGCAGAACACCATCGGCTTGACGTCGCGGTAGCCGGGCAGCGGCTGCTCGGCGGCGTTGCGCGCCTTGGTCGTCAGCGTGTCGCCGACACGCAGGCTCGTGACGTCCTTGATCCCCGTGATGATGTAGCCGACCTCGCCCGCCGAGAGCTGCTGGGCCGGGAGCTGGGCGGGCGTGAAGAAGCCGATGTCGTCGATCTCGACCTCGGTGCCGGCCTGCATCGCGCGGATCGTCTCGCCCTTCTTGAACGTGCCGTCGACGACGCGGATGTACGCGATCACGCCGCGGTACTGGTCGTACTCGGAGTCGAAGATCAGCGCGCGCGGGGGCGCGTCGGGGTCGCCGTGCGGCGGCGGTACGCGCTGGACGATCTGCTCCAGCAGCTCGTTCACGCCCTCACCCGTCTTGGCGGAGATCCGGCGGACCTCCTCAGGCGGCTCGCCGATCAGCTCGGCGATCTCCCGCCCCACCCGCTCGGGCTCGGCGCCGGGCAGGTCGACCTTGTTCATGCACGGGATCAGCTCGAGCCCGGAGTCGATCGCCAGGTACGTGTTGGCGACCGTCTGGGCCTCGACGCCCTGGCTCGCGTCGACGACGAGCAGCGCTCCCTCGCACGCCGCGAGGCTGCGCGACACCTCGTAGGTGAAGTCCACGTGCCCGGGCGTGTCGATCAGGTGCAGCTGGTAGGTCTCGCCGTCCTGCGCCTCGTAGAAGACGCGGACGGCCTGGGCCTTGATGGTGATCCCGCGCTCGCGCTCGAGGTCCATCGAGTCCAGCAACTGCGCCCGCATCGCGCGCGGGTCGACGGTGTGCGTCAGCTCCAGGATCCGGTCCGCCAGCGTCGACTTGCCATGGTCGATGTGGGCGATGATCGAGAAGTTGCGGATGTGCTGCTGGTCGGCCAAAGCACACCTAGGTTACGAACGACGGCGCAGTCTCCTTGCGAACAGGTCGGTGACCTGTCTCGCCTCGGGGATCGGGAGGAAGAGCACGAAGGCGAGATAGAGGCCGCCGCCGAGCGCCAGGGCGCCTCCGACGGAGATGATCTGGCCGAGCAGCGAGGTGCCGAAGACGTGGTCGAGCGCCCACCACGAGGCGTAGGAGACCTCGGCCAGCATCGCCGCGCCCACGAGCATCCCGAAGCACGCGAGCGCGGTCTCGCGCAGCTCCAGGCCGCCGAGCACGCGGCGCAGGTAGATCGCCTCCAGCACCGTCAGCAGCGCGTTGGAGACCACGGTGCCGAGCACGACGCCGGCGATGCCCAGCGGCTTGTAGAGGGCCAGCGAGACGGCCACGTTGAGCACGAGCGACACGCCGGCCAGCGCGGTCGGCAGCCACGGCCGCTGGAGCGCGAAGAACGTGCGCGTGAGCAGCAGGTTCCAGCCGCTGAAGGGCAGGCTGAACGCAAACACGAGCAGCGCCTCGGAGACCTGGCGCGTCGATTCGGCGTCGAACTCGCCGCGCTGGTAGACGAGCCGCACCATCGGCGTCGCCAGCACGGCCACGGCGGCCGCCGACGGGATCAGCAGCAGCGCGATCTGGCGCGCGCCGACTCCGGTGATCGCGCGCAGGCCGGCGAAGTCGCCGCGCGAGGCCAGGCGCGAGAGCTGCGGGAACAGCACCGTCGCGACCGCGACCGAGAACATCCCCTGCGGCAGCATGTAGATCCGGAACGCGGCGTCGATCGCGCGCGGCGCCTGCTCGGAGATCAGCGAGCCGATCGTCGAGTTCAGGACCAGGTCGATGTTGATCAGGCCGAGGCCGACGGAGACCGGCAGCATCAGGACGAGCACGCGCCGCACGCGCGGGTCGCCGCGCTTGGGCAGGCTGATGTGCCAGACCGGGAAGTCGATCGCCCGCAGCGCCGGGATCATCATCGCCAGCTGGACGACGGTGCCGCCCACGACGCCGATCGCGTACGCGTAGATCTTGTCGTCGCCCGTGAACAGCGGGGCGAGACCGACCATGCCGAGGATGATCACCACGTTCCACACCAGCGGCGCGATCGCGGGGATCGTGAAGTGGTCGTGGGCGTTGAGGATCCCGACCGCGAGCCCGTTGAGGCCGAGCAGCACGACGATCGGGAACAGGACCTGGCTGAGGCCGACGCAGAGCGCGTCCAGCTCGGCCGTGAAGTCGTCGCCCGTGAAGAGCGGCACGATCGTCGGCGCGAGCAGGATGAACAGCAGCGAGATCAGGCCGAGCGCGACCAGCAGCAGGCCGGCCAGCGCGCTCGCCAGCTGGTAGGCCTCCTTGCGCCGCTTGTGCTCGAGCAGGTCGCTGAACACCGGCACGAACGCGCTCGACAGCGCGGCGTCGGCGACGAGCGCGCGGATCAGGTTCGGGATCTGGAACGCGAGCGTGAACGCGGAGGCGGCGCCGGTCGTGCCGAAGAGGCTCGCGGCCACGACCTCGCGGACCAATCCGGCGATCCGCGACAGCCCAGTGGCGGCCGAGAAGATCGCCGTGTTGACGGCGGTCCGGCGCCGCCCGGGTGACGTCTGGGCTTCCAACCGGCGCGCTATAGTACGCGCCCGCCGCGGGTCTCTCTGCGGTACTTAGCTATGGCCAACATCAAGTCACAGATCAAGCGCAACGAGCGCTCCAAGCGCGAGCGCTTCGAGAACCGCCACTACACGTCGCAGATCAAGACGTACTTCCGGCGCCTCGAGGTTGCCGTGACCGCCGCCGACGACGACCAGATCGCCGCCGAGCACCGCAAGCTCGTGTCGCTGATCGACAAGGCCGTCAAGCGAGGCGCGCTGCACAAGAACACCGGGGCTCGCAAGAAGTCCCGCGCCGAGCGCCTGCGGCGCCCGGCCGCCTCCTAGAGATCTCCGATCAGGTCGCCTTCAGGCCGGTGGGCTGAGAGCGGCTGCATGCCCGCGGCGATCCGCGCGTCAGCGCGGATCACGTGCATCACGGCGTTGATCAGGGCCAGGTGCGTGAACGCCTGCGGGAAGTTGCCCAGGTGGCGGCCGCTGCGCGGGTCGATCTCCTCGGCGTACAGGTGCAGCGGCGACGCGTAGCCGAGCAGCTTCTGGCACAGGTCGCGCGCGAGGCTGTGCTCGCCGATCTCGCTCAGCGCGCTGACGAGCCAGAACGAGCAGATCGTGAACGTGCCCTCGTCGTCTGAGAAGCCGTCGTCGGTCTCCTCGACCTTGTAGCGCATCACGAGGCCGTCGATCGTCAGGTCGTCGGCGATCGCCATCACGGTCTTGTGGACGCGCTCGTCGTCGGCGGGCAGGAAGCGCACGAGCGGGATCAGCAGCGCGGACGCGTCCAGCGCGTCGGTGTCGTAGTGCTGCGTGAAGACGCCGTTCTTGCAGCCGCGCTCGAGGATGTCGGCCTTGACCTCGTCGGCCTTCAGCTGCCATGCGTCGGCGCGCTCGTGCTGTTCGCGCAGGCGCGCGAGGCGGGCGCCGCGGTCGCACGCGACCCAGCACATGACCTTCGAGCTGAGGAAGTGGCGCGGCTCGCCGCGGACCTCCCAGATGCCGCGGTCAGGCTCCCGCCAGTGCTCGATCGCCGCGTCGACGAGCCGCTCGATCAGCGGCCAGCGCCGCTCCGGCAGGTGGTCGCGCGACTTCGCGTGCAGGAAGATCGAGTCCAGCATCGTGCCCCACACGTCGTGCTGGCGTTGGTTGTAGGCGCCGTTGCCGATGCGGACGGGGCGGGCGTTGTCGTAGCCGCTCAGGTGGTCGAGCGTCTCCTCCGGCAGCTCGCGCTCGCCCTGGATCCCGTACATCACCTGCAGGTCGTCCGCCTGGGCGGCATCCTGCATGAAGTAGAAGTAGTCGTTGGCCTCCCACTCGAACCCGAGCGAGTGCAGGCCCCAGAGCATGAACGTCGAGTCGCGCACCCAGGAGTAGCGGTAGTCCCAGTTGCGCACGCCGCCGGGGGCCTCGGGGAGGCTCGTTGTGGCGGCGGCGATCATCGCGCCGGTCGGCGCGTAGGAGAGGCCCTTGAGCGTCAGCGCCGAGCGCTGCAGATACTGGCGCCACGGGTGGTCGGGGAACGTGCCGTGGGCGAGCCACGCGTGCCAGAAGTCGGCGGTCCGGACGAGCCGGGTGTACGCCTCGTCGTAGCTCTTCGGGCCGGGGTGGTCGGAGAACGCGAGCGCGACGAACGCGGTCTCGCCGGCCTTCAGCGTGGAGACGGCGCGGACGCGTGAGCCCTCGAAGCCGACTCTGAGGTCGGTCGTGAGCGTGAGCTTGGTCGGCCAGCCCTCGACGGTCGCGACGGCCTCGTTGTAGCCGTTGCCGACGTACTCCCACTGCGCGTAGCGGCGGCCGTAGTCGAAGATCGGGTCGCACTCGAGCTGGATCTCGACCGAGCCGTTGACGCAGCGCATGGTGCGCAGCAGGACGTGCTCGGCGTCGTGGTCGGTCGGCGCCCGGCGGTGCGTGCTCGAGCGCTCCTCGGTGTCGTGCCACGGGCCGATCAGCAGCACGTCGCGGACGATCAGCCAGCCCTGGCGCGTGCCCCAGCTGGTCTCCAGCACGTTCGTGCCCGGGAGGTAGCGGCGGGCGGCCGGGACCATCGTGTCGGCCGGCCCGAGCCGGAACGTGCCGGCGTCGCGGTCCAGCAGCGCGCCGAACACGCTCGGTCCGTCGAAGCGCGGCAGGCACATCCACTCCACCGCGCCGCTGGGCGCGACGAGGGCGCAGGTCTCGCAGTCCGAGAGGAAGGCGTACTCGGCGATCGGGGGGAACGCCGACGCGAGCGGCGGATCGGGATGTTCGAGCGGCATGGGTCCGCGGATGCTCGCACGTTCGCGCGCTCTGGGGCGTTGCTGGGCCGTTCGTTTCAGCGCGTGGCGGCGAGCACGGCCCGGAGCGCCTGGCTGTCCTCGCCCAGGCCTCCGCGGCCGCCGACACCGCCGCGGCTCTCGATCTCGAAGTCGGCCAGCGCGGCGAGCGCGCGGCGGAATGCCTCGGGATCGCGCCGCTCGACGTCGGCGACGAGCTTGGTCGCCTGGCGCGGGCTCATCCGCAGCGACTTCTTGACCTGCGCGGCGGACTGGCCGGACGCGAGCGCCTCGGAGACCGCGAGCGCCTCGCGCAGCTTGCGCGCGATCGTGTACGTCATGGCGGGTAGCCGCTCGCCCTGGGTGCGCAGCTCGAGCAGCACGCGCGTCGCGGTGCGGCGGTCGCCGGCCACCAGCGCGTCGGTGAGCGTCCAGACCTTGCGCTCCGCCGACGACGCGCACGCCTCCTGGACCTCCTCGACGCCGAGGTGGGCGCCCGGCCCGTGCTCGAGCGAGAGCTTCTCGAGCTCGCGCAGCATGCGCTGCTGGCGGTCGCCGACCTGGGCGATCAGCGCCTTGGCGGCGTCGGGGTCGAGCTGCAGGTCGAGCTGCTCGGCCTGCGCGACGAGCCACTTCGGCAGCTCCCATGGCTTGACGGTCGCCTCCTCGGCGATCTGGCCCTTGACCGCCTTGACGGCCTCGTGGAGCTTCGCTGGCGCCTTCGCGCGGCCCTCCTCGCGGGCGAAGAAGGCGACGGTCAGCGTCTCAGGGTCGGCGCTCTTGAGCGCGCCGGCGATCGCCTCGGCGTCGGACTCCTTCCAGCGCTCGACGCCGTCGGCGATCACGAAGCGGCGGCCCATCGAGAACGTCATCGCCGACAGCGCGGCGCCGACCGCCTCGGGCGTGCACGCGTCGGCCTCGTAGACCTCGACGCCGGCCGTGCCGGCCGCGGTCTCCGCCATCTCGCGCAGCCGCGCGCGGCGCTCGGAGATGCGGCCGTGGTCGTCGCCGTGGATCAGGTAGGCGGCGCGGAAGCTCGGCACGCGATTGAGCTTAGAGGGGGCGCCGGTTGGTCTTCGGCGCCCCCTCGCTGTGGCTCTACGGCGTCGTCGTGGAGAGCGTGAACGTCAGCGTCTTGCTGTAGCTGCCGGTGCGCAGTCCCTCCGTCGAGTCGATGTGCTGCTTGAACGCGAGCGTGACCGGGTCATTGGAGACCGGGCCGCCGTAGCTCTTGAGCAGCAGCGGGCCGTTGTCGGTGCGCAGCGGCGCGAACGGGCCGCCCGCGTTGACCTGCAGCGGCTGCGCGAGCGCGTAGGCGCCGTTGACGAGCCGGCCGGTCGCGGTGCTGCTGGAGTCGAGCACGCTCAACTGGGCGTCCGCGCCCGTCGAGGTCACGCTCGCGGTCATGTTGCCCGTGTAGTCGCTTGTCAGGCCGGGCGTGAAGCCGCCGAGGCTCGCCGGCGCGCCGAGGATCAGCGACAGGGTCGCGGGCACCGTGCCGGTGACCGTGCCGTCCACGCTCGTCCCGGTGGCGAGCTTGAACGTCGCCAGCGGCGGGTCGTGGTCGGAGATCCCGGTCCCGTCCGGCACCGGGCGGCCGTAGTAGTCGTTGTCGAGGTGCACGTAGCGGACGTCGCCGAAGCGCGACAGCATCCCGGGGCTGACGAGCACGTGGTCGAGCGTCTGCAGATGGCCCTGGTACTTGTACGAATAGGCCTCGCCGGCGGGCGCCCTGTTCCACAGGTTCGTGAGCGCGCCGCTCTGCGTCAGGTGCGTGAGCGTGTTGGAGAATTCGAAGTCGTTGAGATCGCCGGCGACGATGACGTTGCGGCCGGCGGCCTCCATCCCCTCGACCTGCGTGCGCAGGAGGTCGGCCTCACGCATGCGGCAGTAGTCCTCGTGCGACTGCGCAGCGAAGTGGTTGCTCACCACGGTCGCCGTGAGGTCGCCCTTGCTGATGTCGAGCGCGAACGGCGCGCGGTCGTAGACGGGGCCGGGAGCGAGGTTGCACTGGCTCGCCTCCGCCTGGGTGAACGTCGCGCCCTTGTCGAGCAGGCGCGGGTTGGACGCCGTGACGCCGTTCTTGATCAGGAAGCCGGGCGCGATCCCCCGCCCGTCGTTGTTGACGGCGTTGTACGGCGTGTAGTTGCCGAGCGCCTGGGCCAGCCCGGTGAGTGCGTTGTGGCCGTTGGCGAACACGGCGACCTCCTGCACCGCGATCACGTCAGGCTCGCGCAGGAAGTTGCGGACCGCCTTGACGATCGCGTCGGTGCGGGCGGCGTACTCGTCGGCTGTGATCACGTGCCCGTCGTTCTCCTCTCCGGCCGGGAAGTAGTTCTCGACGTTGAACGACGAGAAGCGCAGCGTGCTCGGCGGCTGTGCCGGCGCGGCCGGCGGATACGCGGCGTTGATCGTCCCGCGCTGGATCGTGGGCGCGGGGCCGCCGAGCTGGGGCATCACCTCGTAGAAGCTGAACGTGTAGGTGAGCGGGCCGACGACGTTGCCGGCGATGTCGAACAGGTCGAGGTCGACCTGGGTGTCGCTGCGCCACGGCAGGCGCGGGTCGGCGGGGTTGTGGGCGCCGCCGTCGGGCGCGATCCCGAGCTCGTCGGGCGCGTCCGACCACGGCGTCGTGATCGCCGCCGCCGTGTTCTGGCGGAACAGGCGCGTGGCCGTCGTGCCGGGGCGCAGGTAGACGTCGTTGAACTTCGTCGTGCCGCCGCCGGTCGCGATCCCCTGCGCCAGGCGCACGCGCATGCCCTGCAGGCTGCGGTAGTACGGCCGCTTGACGGGGTCCTGCGACGCCGCCCTGGCGGGGTCGATGTCGATCGGGGCGGGCAGCGCGTTGCCGGTCGAGTTGATCGTCGCGACGCTGCCGAGGGAGACCTGCGGGGCGTCGGGGTTGCTGACGCTGCCGACGCCCGGCGGGACGAGCTCGACGAGCCCGAACTGCGTGACGATCTTGCCCGTGATCGTGATCTCATCGCCGATCACGGCGGGCACGCCCGCCGAGTTGACCGCGCCGCGCTGCACGCCGGCGATGAAGATGCCCTCCGACGTCGTGGCCGCGGGGTCGTGCGTGGCCTCCTGCAGCCACAGGCCCGAGTCGGCCTTGTAGACCGCGTCATAGCTGGAGCCGTAGAGATCGTCGACGCCGGTCACGATGCCGTGGACCGTCACGGTCTTGGTGTCGCAGGGGGAGTTGTCGTCCAGCGTCTGGACGCTCGAGATCTTCACCACGCCGGTGCTCGGGCACGGGTCGCCGGCGACGGCGCAGGCCGCGCCGCAGTTCTCCGGCGCCATCGCCTGCGGGCCGGTGAAGTCGGCCGCGTTGTCGTCGGTGTCCTGGGAGCCCTTGCGCAGGAACGCGTCGTTGCCGTTCGCGATCGGGAAGTTCAGGCCGGCGCCCTCGCGGTACGGGAGGCCGGTGGCGCTCAGCCCCGTGGCGCCGACGGCGTCGATCACCGCGCCCGCGGCGTTGCGCAGCTGCACGCCGCCCATGTCGTTGATGCCGGACGTGAAGGAGACGTCGCCCGCGACGGGGCCGGAGTAGGAACCGCCTACTCCGGTGGTGCCGCCGGGCTGGACGTTGGTGAACAGGTAGGACTTGCCGGCCGGCAGCGAGGTGCCGGCCGGGACCGTCGCCCGGGCGCTCTGCGACGCGCCGTTCGCGCTCGTGCCCCAGATCTGCCAGCCGCCGATGTCCTGCGCGGTCGCGGACACGTTGTGGATCTGCACGAGCTCGTCGTTGCCGCCGGTCGGCCCGCGGAAGGCCACCTGCGAGATCTGGACGGTCGTCGAGGCGGCGAGCGCGCTCGGCGCGAGCGCCGCCGCCGCGACGAGCGCTGCGAGCGCGGCAACTGGGAGACGAAGTTTCACGGTGACGGATTCCTTTCGCGCGAGACGTACGACGCGCGGGACCGTATCGGTGCTCCGGAGAACGGGGTGACGGTTCCGTGACCAACGGGGCGCAACCCGCCGGTCGCTGCGGGATCGCGGCGTTGACGCGTGTCCGGCGGCGGACCTCACCGGCGCTCCAGCCAGACGCGGTCGCCGGCGGCGTGCAGGCGGACGGTCCCGTCGCGGTCGGTGCGGACGACCGTGGGCACGGCGGCGGCGAGCGCCTTGATGGTCGACGGCGCCGGGTGACCGTAGGTGTTGTGGCGGCCGACCTCGATCGCCGCCACGCGCGGGTGCAGGCGGGCGAGCAGCGCGGGCAGGCCGGCGTCCACGCTGCCGTGGTGGGCGACCTTGAGCACGTCGACGGGCGCGAGGTCGAGCGGGCCGGTGATGTCGCTCTCGGCGTCGGCGGTGAGCAGCAGCGAGAACCGCCCGGCCTCGACGCGCGCGACGACGGCGCGCTCGTTGGGATCGCCGGAGGGCTTGAACCCGGGCAGCGGCGCGGGCGGCCAGAGGATTCGCAGCCGCAGCCCGCCGAGCGCGAGCACCTGGCCCGCCACGGGCGCGACGATCCGTTCGCGGCCCGCGGCGAGGACGCGCTGCACCGGGCTCGGCCAGCCGGCGCCCCCGTCGAGCACGATCCGCGGGTGGTAGGCCGCGATCACGCGCGGCGCGCCGCCTTCGTGGTCGGCCTGCGCGTGCGTGAGCACCAGGGCGTCCAGCCGCTTCACGTGCGCGCGGGCGAGCCGGGCGAGGATCGGCCCGTCAGGCGGCCCGGTGTCCACCAGCACGGCGGCGCCGTCGAGCTGGATCAGCGTCGCGTCACCCTGGCCGACGTCCAGGAACGACACGACCGCCTCCCCGCGCGGCACCGTCACGGCGCCGCTCGCGGCCGTCAGGCGCGCGCCGGCGATGCCGAGCGCCACGGCGATGGCGACGGCGAGCGCCCGCCGGCGCGACCGGACGCCGCGCCCGCGCGCACCACTCGGGCGCGCCGGCTCATCCGCCGCGGTCCGCATCCGGCGCACGGCGGCGGCGAGCGCGCCGACGAGCGCGGCCCACGCCGCGAACACGGCGGCGGGCGGAGCGTGGACCGGGATCGCCCCGAGCGGCACGGACGCCGCCGCGTGGGCGATCCCGCGGATCAGCACGAGCAGCGGCGCGGTCAGCAGCGTGAACGGCACGGCGAGTGGTTGCGCGATCTGCGCGGCGGCCGCCGCGAGCATCCCGAGCCACATCACCGGCGCGATCGCGGGCGCGGCGAGCAGGTTCGCCGGCAGCGACGCCGGCGACACCTGCTCGAAGTACAGCGCCATCAGCGGCGCCGTGCCGAGCGTGGCGGCGACGGTGATCGCCGCGGCCTCGGCGACCGGCCCGGGCAGCCGGCGGGCGAACGCGGCGCGCAGCGGCGCCGCGCCGGCGAGCAGCGCCGCGACCGCAACGAACGAGAGCTGCCAGCCCGGCTCGCCCGCGCTGCGTGGGTTCAGCGCCAGCGTCGCGGCCGCCGCGAGCATCAGCGCGTACCAGCGCCGCGCGGGCTGCCCCGCCAGCGCCGCGACCAGCCCCGCGATCCCCATCACGCCGGCGCGCTGGATCGACGGCCCGCCGCCGGCCAGCGGCACGTACACGGCGATCAGGCCGGCGGCGAGCAACAGGCGCGGGCGCAGCGCGAGGCCCGTGAGCCCGCTGGCGAAGAGGACCAGCGCGGCCAGCAGCATCACGTTCTGGCCGCTGACGGCGAGGATGTGCGCGAGCCCGCTGCGCTGGAAGTCGTCGCGCTCGGCGTCCGGGAGCCGCTCGTCCTCGCCGAGCACCATGCCGCGCAGCAGCGCGCTCTCGCGCGGCGCGAGGTGGGCCGCGAGGCCGCGCTCGGCGCGGCGGCGCATCGCGTCGAGCGCACCGGCGAGGCCGCCCCGGCGCCGGCCGGTCCTCGTGACGCGGTCGGCCTCCAGCGCGGCGTGCGCGTTGCGGCGGCGCTGGTAGGCGTCGAAGCGCCCGAGCGGCGCGACGCGCGCGACGATCTCCAGCTCCTCCCCCACGTCCGGCCATGCCGCGCCTGACGGCGACGCGGCCGCCGCCGGGTACGCGTAGGACCGCACTCGCAGCACGGCCTGTTCCCCGGCCCCTGGGCCGTCCAGCAGGCGCACACGGGCGACGGCCGGCCCGCTCGTCCGCTCGCGCACGGGCTCCAGCAGCGTCGCGCGAGCCTCGACGCGCTGCCCGTCCATCGCCGCGAGGACGCCGTGGTCGAGCGCCGCGAGCCGCGCCTGCGCGATCCCGGCGCCCGCGATCACGGCGGCCGCGGCAAGCAGCGCGAGCGTGCGCCGCCCGAGGGCGGCGAAGCCGATCGCGGCGGGCAGCACCGCGAGCGGTCCCGCGGGGCCGGCGAGCAGCCCGGCCACGATCGCCGCGAGGACCAGGTGCCGCGGATGCGCCCGAGCGACGGCGAGCCAGCCCGCGACCAGCGCCCGCGCGGCGGCGACCCGGCGGCGCTTCACCCGGCCTCCCTCATACGCGCACCTGCTCGCGCAGCGCGGCGAGCTTCTTCTCGCCGATCCCAGGGATCTGATCGAGCTCGTCGACCGAGCCGAAGCCGCCGTGGGCGGTCCGGAAGTCGATGATCTTCTGGGCGGTCGTCGGCCCAACGCCGTCGAGCGTGTCCAGTTGCTCGAGCGTGGCGGTGTTGAGATCGACGGGCTGGACCGGCGTGGAGGCCGGCGCCGCGGCGGCCACGCCTGCGCGGGCCTTCGGCGCCCGGCGCGGGACGAGGATCTGGCGGCCGTCCTCGAGCTTCGCGGCGCGGTTGAGCTGGCTCAGGTCGCCATGCGGCGTCGCGCCGCCGGCGCGCTTGAGCGCGTCCTCGACGCGCGTGCCCGCCGCCATGCGGTAGACGCCCGGGTGCCGGACCTCGCCGGCGACGTCGACGACCAGCCGGCCGCCTCCCCCGCTCTCCTCAGCCGCGCCCGCGATGGCGATCGTCGCCACCGGCGGCGCCGAGGCTGACGCCGCGGGGCGCGAGCGCGCGAGGTACCAGGCGGTCAGCAGGATCAGGACGAGCGCCGCCGCGCCCCAGGCGGCGAGCCGGCGTGGATCGCGATCGGGCATGACCCGAGGCTATGGCCGGACGATGTGACGACTCGACGCGCAAATGTGCCGATTTGCACGCGAAACTGTGACAAATGTGTGCCATCGAGGCGATTCGCCGCCCCGCTGCGCAACGCTCCGCCGGTGCCCCCTGACGCAGCGACCCGAGACTCAGCGCACGACGAAGTTGACGAGCTTCGCCGGCACCACGACGACCTTCACGACCTGCTTGCCGTCGATGTGCGCCTGCACGTTCGGACGCGCGCGGGCGAGCTCCTCGAGCTCCTCCTGCGAGGCGTTCGGCGCGGCCTGGATGCGGTCGCGCAGCTTGCCGTTGACCTGCACCACGACCTCGATCACGTCGCGCTCGAGCAGGCTGAGGTCGGCCTCCGGCCACGGCTGCTCCCACACGCGCTCGCCCGTCAGGCGCTCGTACACGTCGGCGCCCGTGTGCGGCGCGAACGGGAAGATCAGCGAGGCGGCGGTCGCCGTCGCGTAGTGCAGCGTGTCCGGCTTGACGGCGTCGCGGCGGCGGTAGGCCTCGTTGACCAGCTCCATCACGGCCGCGATCGCGGTGTTGAACGCGAACCGGCCCGCCATGTCGTTGGTGACCTTGTCGATCGCCCAATGCGCCTTGCGCATCAGCTCCAGGTCGTCGCCGTCCGGCGTGTCGAGCGGGCCGAGCAGCGGCTGCTCGCCCGTCACGTCCGCCACGTCGGCGCCGAGCCGCCACAGCCGGCCGAGGAAGCGGTGCACGCCTTCGACGCCTTCATCGGTCCAGTCGGCGTCCTGATCCGGCGCGCCGATGAACAGCACGTAGCAGCGGGCCGTGTCGGCGCCGTAGCGCTCCACGTACGACACCGGGCTGACCATGTTGCCCTTCGACTTGGACATCTTCGCGCCGTCGCGGGTGATCATCCCCTGCGTGAAGAGCGCCTTGAACGGCTCCTGCGCGCCGAGCAGCCCCATGTCGGCCAGCGCCTTCACGAAGAAGCGCGCGTACATCAGGTGGAGGATCGCGTGCTCGACGCCGCCGATGTACTGGTCGACCGGCGTCCACGCGTCCAGCACGGAGCGATCCCACGCCGCCTCGTCGTTGTTGGCGTCGCAGTAGCGCAGGTAGTACCAGGACGAGTCGACGAACGTGTCCATCGTGTCCGTCTCGCGGCGCGCCGGGCCGCCGCACGTCGGGCAGGTGGTGTTGACCCACTCCTCGGCCGCGGCGAGCGGGGACCTGCCCTGCGGGGCGTAGTCCTCGACCTCCGGCAGCACGACCGGCAGGTCCGCCTCCGGCACTGGCACCATGCCGTGCACGTCGCAGTAGACGATCGGGATCGGGCAGCCCCAGTAGCGCTGGCGCGAGAGCAGCCAGTCGCGCAGGCGGTAGTTGACCGAGCGATGGCCCTTGCCCTCGCGGTCGAGCCAGTCGACGATCTTCTCCAGCGCGTCGCGGTTGTGCAGGCCGTCGAACTGCGGCGCCGAGTTGTGCAGCGTGCCGTCGCCCGTGTACGGCAGCTTCTCGTTGTGGCCGCCGACCACACGCCGGATCTCGAGGTTGAAGACCTTCGCGAAGTCGTAGTCGCGCTCGTCGTGCGCCGGCACCGCCATCAGCGCGCCGGTGCCGTACTCCATCAGCGCGTAGTCGGCGACGAACATCGGGATCCGCTCGCCGTTGACCGGGTTGACGACCGTACGGCCGAGCGGCACGCCGGTCTTCTTGCGGTCGGTGTCGCTGCGGTCCTCGTTGGACTCCGTCAGCACGCGGTTGACGTACTCGCGCACGGCCGCCTCGTGTTCGGTGCCGGCGGCGAGCTTGAGCACGTCGGGGTGCTCCGGCGCCATCACGAAGAACGTCGCGCCGAACAGCGTGTCCGGGCGCGTCGTGAAGACCGAGTAGTCCACGCCGATCTCAGGGCACGAGAACGTGACCTCGGCGCCCTCGGAGCGGCCGATCCAGTTGCGCTGCATCGTGACCACGTGATGCGGCCAGTCGATCGTCTCGAGGTCGTCGAGCAGGCGGTCGGCGTAGTCGGTGATGCGGAAGAACCACTGCTCGAGCTGGCGCAGCTCGACGGCCGTGCCGCAGCGCTCGCAGTGCCCGTCGATGACCTGCTCGTTGGCGAGCACGGTGGCGTCCTTGGGGCACCAGTTGACCGCGGCCTCCTTGCGATAGGCCAGCCCGCGCTCGAAGAGCTGCAGGAAGATCCACTGCGTCCAGCGGTAGTAGCGCGGCTCATGGGTGGCGAACTCGCGCGACCAGTCGATCGAGATGCCCCACCGGCGCATCTGCTTCTGGAACGAGGCGATCGACTCCTCGGTGGCCTGGCGCGGCGGCACACCGGTCTTGATCGCGTTGTTCTCCGCGGGCAGCCCGAACGCGTCGTAGCCCATCGGATGCAGCACGCGCATGCCGTTGCGGCGGCGGAAGTGGGCGACCGCGTCGCCGACCGAGTAGTTCTTCAGATGCCCCATATGGGGCTCGCCCGACGGATACGGCAGCATCTCGAGCACGTACGACCGCGGGACGTCGTCGTCCAGGTCGTTGGGCACCTCCCAGGTGCGCTCGTCCTCCCAGACCTTCTGCCACTTGGGCTCGATCTGGTGCGGGTCGTAGCGGTGCTCGGACATTGGGCGCGGAGGTTAGCGCTCGCCGGGCGACGAACCCCGCCGTGGCGCGGCGTTGCGTCCTGCACGCGCGAACCGGTGTTCGCGTGCCGATGAACCCGAGCGCGAAGGGCTCGATCGCCGAGGCGGCGATCGCCGCCGAGGCCGTCAAGCTGGGCGTCGTCGTCCTCCGCCCGCTGATCGAGGGCCGTCGCTACGACCTGATGTTCGACATCGACGGCCTGCTGCTGCGCGTCCAGTGCAAGTGGGGCAACCGCGAGGGCGGCGTTGTCAGCGCGTTCATCCGAACGTGCCGGTTGACGCCGCGCGGCTATGTCCGCACCACATACGGAGCTTCGGAGATCGACGCGATCGGCATCTATTGCGCCGATCTCGACGAGTGCTATCTGATCCCGCTCCGCGATGTCGCGGGGCAGTCCAGGGTCCAGCTGCGTCTCACGCCGGCCGCCAACGGCCAGGAACACGCGATAAGGTACGCGGAGACGTATCGACTCAAAGGGGCCATAGCTCAGCTGGGAGAGCGTCTGGCTGGCAGCCAGAAGGTCGGGGGTTCGAGCCCCCCTGGCTCCACTGATTGAAAGGCCGCCCCACCGGGCGGCCTTTCGCGTTCTACTCGACCGTGCGCTTCGGGGCTTCGCCCCAGAGCTGCTCGAGGCGGTAGTAGTCGCGCGCCTCGGGCGTGAAGATGTGCACGATCACGTCCAGGTAGTCCATCAGGATCCAGCGCGACTCCGTCAGGCCCTCGACGCGCCGCGGCAGCAGCCCGTGCTCCTTCTTCATGTTCTCGTGGATGCGGTCGTGGATCGCCTTGGCCTGGCGATCGGTGCCGCCCGAGGCGATGACGAAGTAGTCGGTGTACCCGAGCACGCCGCGGAGGTCGAGCTCCACGATGTCGAGCGCCTTGACGTCGGACGCGTAGGCGGAGACGAGCGCCGCGAGGCGGGCCGGCTCCAGCGACTCTGACTGCGTCGAGGCGCTCATGCGTACAGCCGCTCAGCCGCGATGTATGCGGCGACGGCGTCGGGGACGAGGTAGTTGATGGGGCGCCCAGCGGCGACCCGGCGGCGGATCATGGAAGAAGAGATGTCCAGACGGGGCATGTCGAAGAAGCGGATGCGGTCGGCGCCGGCCAGCCCGGCCAGGCGCTCGACGATGTCGGCGCGACCCACGCCTTCGCGCTCGGCGACGCCGAGCGTGGCGAGGGAGAGGACGGCCTCCGGTTCATGCCAGGTTGGCAGAGCGTGGGCCATATCGCCTCCCACGATGAACGTCAGCTCGTCCTCCGGCCGTGAGTCATGCAGCCTCCGGAGGGTATCGACCGTGTAGGACCGCCCCGGCACGTCGGCCTCGATCCGTGACACCTCGAAGCGCGGATCCCCCGACACGGCGCGGCGGCAGAGCTCGATCCGGTGCTCGACGCCGGGCTCGGCCTCGACGTCCTTGTGCGGCGGCTCGAACACCGGGATGAACAGCACGCGGTCCAGCGCGAGTTGCACGAACGCCTCCTGCGCGCACACGAGGTGCGCGAGGTGCGGCGGGTTGAACGTCCCGCCGAGGAGCCCCAGGCGCACGTCAGGGCCGGATCTGGCCGTCGCCGTCGATCAGGTAGCGCGTCGAGCACAGCTCGCGCAGGCCGATCGGGCCGCGCGCGTGCAGCTTCTGCGTCGAGTTCCCGATCTCGGCGCCCATGCCGAACTCGCCGCCGTCGGTGAAGCGCGTCGAGGCGTTGACGTAGACGCAGGCCGAGTCGACGCCGAGCTGGAACGCCCGCGCCGCGTCGCGCGAGCGCGTGACGATCGCCTCCGAATGCCCCGACGAGTAGCGCGCGATGTGATCGATCGCCTCGTCCACCGAGTCGACGACGCCGACCGCGAGCACGAGCGCGAGGAACTCCTCCGCCCAATCACGCTCGACCGCCTCGCCCATGTCGGCCAGAGCGCGCGCCCGCGCGTCGCCGCGCAGCTCGACGCCGGCCTCGCGCAGCGCCGCGGCCGCCCGCGGGATGAACGAGGCCGCGACGGACGAGTGCACGAGCAGCGTCTCGGCCGCGTTGCACACGCCCGGGCGCTGCGTCTTGGCGTTGAAGATGATCTCGGCGGCCATGTCCAGGTCGGCCGACTCGTCGACGTAGACGTGGCAGTTGCCCGACGCGGCGTAGATCACCGGCACGCGCGCGACCGCGCTCAACGCCTTCTTCAGGCCCTCGCCGCCGCGCGGGATGATCAGGTCGACCACGCCCTCCTGCGTCGCGAGCTCGGCGAGCTCCTCGCGGCCCCCGCCGGCCACCAGGCACAGCGAGCCGGCCGGGAGTCCCGCGCCCTCGGCCGCCTCGCGCGCGATCCCCGCCAGCACGGCGTTGGAATGCGCCGCCGAGGAGGAGCCGCGCAGCACGACCGCGTTCCCGGACTTCAGGCACAGCGCCGCGGCGTCGATCGTCACGTTCGGCCGCGCCTCGTAGACGACGGCGATCACGCCCAGAGGCACCCGCACCTTGCGCACGTCGAGCCCGTTGGCGAGCCGCCCGCCGTCGACGACCTCGCCGACCGGGTCCGGCAGCGCCGCGATCGCGCGCGTGCCGTCGGCGATCCCGCGCACCCGCGAGGCGTCCAGCCGCAGCCGGTCCATCAACGCGTCCGAGAGGCCCGACTCGCGGCCCGCCTCCAGGTCGCGCGCGTTCGCGTCGACGATCTCGTCCACGCGCGCTTCCAGAGCGTCCGCGATCGCCAGCAGCGCGGCGTCCTTCACCCGCGAGTCGACCGCCGCGAGCCGCCGCGCGGCACGCTTGGCGCTCAAACAGAGGTCCGCGACCGTGGGCGTCGTCAGCGAGGCCATGACATCCAGTCTACGGCGAGCCATCGCGGCAGCCGGCTGGCGCCGGCGGAAACTATCCCGCCCGCCCTCGCTTAAGAATCGCTTCGCGGATTCTAAGCAAGCACGAAGTAGTCCCTGTGAACGGCTTCCTCAGTCGCGCGCGGCAGGATCTCGCGGATCTCGGCCGACTTGCGGCCCATCACCTGCCGCAGCTCGTCGGCCGAGTAGCTCGCGATCCCCTTGCCGACCATCGTGGCGCCGGTGCTGACCTCGACCGCGTCGCCGGCCTCGAACGCGCCCTCGACGGCCACGATCCCGACCGGCAGCAGCGACGTCCCGCCCTCGCGCAGGGCGCGCGCGGCGCCGGCGTCGACGAGCAGCGTCCCCTGCGACGGCTTGGCGTACTTGAGCCACAGCTTGAACGAGGACTGGCGCACGCTCTGGGGCGCGAAGCGCGTCCCGCCCGGCTCGCCCGCCCAGGCGCGCGCCAGCAGGCCGGATTCGAACCCGCTGCCGATCACGGTCGGGATGCCCGCGGCGGTCGCCATCTCGGCCGCGACGACCTTCGAGCGCATACCGCCCGAGCCGAGCACCGTCGTCGCCGCGCCGATGTCGAGCCCGGCGAGGTCGGCCGCGCCGGAGATCTCCGAGACGAGCCGGGCCGCCGGATCGATGCGCGGATCGGCCGTGAAGACCCCCTCGGTGCTCGTCAGCAGCAGCAACAGCGACGCGTCGACGAGCACCGCCACCTGCGCGGCGAGGAAGTCGTTGTCGCCGAAGGAGATCTCGTCCGTCGTGGTCGTGTCGTTCTCGTTGATCACCGGCACGATCCGCCACTCGAGCAGCTTGCGCAGCGTGCGGCGGGCGTTGAGGTAGTGCGTCCGCGCGCTCATGTCGAAGAACGTCAGCAGCACCTGGGCGGACTGGATCCCGCGCTCGCGCAGGTGCTCGTCGTAGGTCCGGTACAACCGCCCCTGGCCGACCGCGCTGGCCGCCTGCAGCTCCTCGATCGCGCGCGGGCGGACCGGCAGCTCCAGCAGGTGCATGCCGCGAGCGATCGCGCCCGAAGTGACCACGATCACGTCCACCCCGCCCGCGTGCAGCGCGGCGACCTCCTCGCACACGCGCGCGACCGCGCTCACGCGCAGCGCGCCGTCGTCGTCGGCGACGACGGAAGAGCCCAGCTTGACGACCGCGACGGCCATGGCGCGGAGACTAGTGTCGCGAGCCGAAAGTTCGCACGCGCATTGCGGATGCATCGTCGCGCGGCGAGGCGCCCGCAAGGCGCCTGCGAATTCCGCTCGGGACGCTAGAGCGGGGCGCCGGGATCCAGCTCGAACACCGTGCCGCCGATCTCGACGTCGTCGCCGGGCTCGAATCCCGCCCGCTCGAGCGCCGCGATCACGCCCATCCGGACCAGGCGGCGCTCGACGTAGGCCTGCGCCTCCTCGTTCTCCATGTCGTGGCGCGCGATCAGGCGCTCGACCGACTCGCCGGACACGACCCACGCGCCCGAGTCGGCGCGGCTGACCTCGTACGCCTTCGACGCGGCCGGGCGGAAGACGGCGAACTCCGCCACCTCGTCCTCGCCCGCGCCCTCGGGCGCCGGCTCGGCCACGGGCACGCGCGCGAGCAGGTCGTTGCGCAGCTCCAGCAGCCCCGCGCCGGTGGCGGAGGACGTCAGCAGCACGGGGAAGTCGACGCGCGCGCCCCAGGCCGCGACCGCCTCCGCGGCGACGTCCGGCGTGACCAGATCGGCCTTCGAGAGCGCCAGGATGCGCGGCAGCGCCGCCAGCCGCGGGTCGTGCTCGGCGAGCTCGCGCTCGATCACGGCGAAGTTCGCCTCCGGATCCGACCCGTCGAGCGGCGCGAGGTCGAGCACGTGCACGAGCAGCCGCGTCCGCTCGACGTGCGCGAGGAAGTCGTGGCCGAGCCCGGCGCCCTCGCTGGCGCCCTCGATCAGCCCCGGGATGTCGGCGATCACGATCTGGCGGTCGTCGGCGTCGATCGTGCCGAGGACCGGCGTGAGCGTCGTGAACGGGTACGCGGCGACCTTCGGCTGCGCGCGCGTCATGCGCGCCAGCAGCGATGACTTGCCGGCGTTCGGCAGCCCGACCAGCCCGACGTCGGCGAGCAGCTTCAGGTGCAGCTCGACCGGGCCCTCCTCGCCGTCGAGGCCGTTCTCGGCCAGCCGCGGCGCCTGCCGCACGGCGTTCGCGAAGCGCTTGTTGCCGCGCCCGCCGGAGCCGCCGCGGGCGAGCGTGATCTCCTGCCCGGGCCGCACGAGGTCGTAGCGGCGGCCGTCCCAGCGCTCCACCTGCGTCCCCGGCGGCACCTTGACGATCAGCGGCTCGCCGTCGGCGCCGTGGCGCAGCGCGCCCTCGCCGTGGCCGCCGCGCTCGGCGCGGTACTGCCCGCGGCGGCGGAAGGACTGCAGGTCGCGCAGCGAGTCGTCGCAGCGCAGGACGACATCGCCGCCGCGGCCGCCGTCGCCGCCGTCAGGGCCGCCCTTCGGCACGTGGGCCTCGCGCCGGAACGACTTCGAGCCGTCGCCGCCGCGGCCGGCCTTCACCTCTATGCGTGCGCGATCGGCGAGCAAGGTCCGGGTAACGGTAGAAGCCTCGCCGCACGGCAACCGGCGCATGTTGCTCCGGGCGACATCATGATTCGTCCCGCAGCCGGGAGACACAGTGGTCAGACGCGTGACCACCGCGCACGATCTCCGGATTGTGCGCCCTAACCTGAGCCGCTCCGGGAGCCTGACCCTCTTCCGGATTTGCCGCTGAGCCCCCGCTTTCTCCTCCGGGACGGGGGCTCAGCCCTTTCCGGCCCAGATCATCCCTTTGGTGGATGGCGGCCACCCGGCGCCCGCGTACGGTCTGGCGGTGCTCGACGCCACCGTTGATCGCGTCTACGCGGCGGCGCGCGCCGTCGTGGCCGACGACGCGGCGGCCGCCGATGTCACGCGCCGCGTCCTGGTCGCCGACCCCTGCGGCCTCCCGGACGTGCTCGCCGTCCGCGGGGTGCGGCTGGCGGCCCTGGCCGCGCCGCACCCCGCGTACGCCGCGATGGAGCGCGAGGAGCGCGAGGCGGTCGCGCTCGCGCGCGTGCTCGGCCTGGGCGTGGACGAGATCGCCGGCCGGCTGGAGATCAGTCGCGCCGACGTGCTGCGGCGGCTCTCCCGTGGCCTGCGGCGAACGCCGCCGCCTCGGCGCGATTGCGCAGCCGCAGCTTCTCCAGCACATGCCGGACGTGCGTCTTGACGGTGGCCTCGCTGACCACCAGCTGCTCGGCGATCTCGCGGTTGCGCAGCCCGCGCCCGATCAGCTCCAGCACCTCGCGCTCGCGCAGCGAGAGCTCGTCGCGCGGGTGCGGCGCGAGCTCCGGGACGACGACCTCGCCGCCGAGCACGGCCTCGACGAGCTCGGCGGGCGGCATGTCCTTGAGCAGGTACCCCGCCGCGCCCACCCGCAGCGCCGCGCGCAGGTCCAGCTCGTCCTCGGAGACGGTGAGGATCAACACGCGCGCGCTCGGCACGCGCGCGCGGATCGCGGCGCACGCCTCGACGCCGTCGACGCCGGGCATGCCGAGGTCGAGCAGCACGACGTCGGGCACCAGGCGCACCGCGAGCTCCACCGCCTCGCGCCCGTCGCTCGCCAGGCCGGCGACCTCCAGGCGCGGATCGGCCGCCAGCAGCGCCGCCGTTCCCTCCCGCATGAGACGGTGGTCGTCGGCGATCAACACGCGCTTCACAGGGCGCTTAGTATCGCTCCCCGGATGCCCGCGCGCCATCTGAGCGAGGAGGTCGCGCCTGAGGTCCTCGCCGGCCTCGGCGCGGTGTCGCGCGTCTCGCGGGCGCTGGCCGGCACCGGTGAGCTGGCGGCGCTCGCGTCGGGCGCGCTGGACGAGATGCGCGCCGCCCTGAGCCTCGCGACGGCGGCGTTGTACCTCCCGGACGCCGACGGGCACCCCGTGCTGCGGCGCTACGTCGGCGAGGCGGGCGTGGCCGGCGAGCTGTCCTTCGACGAGGAGGCGTGGCGGCTCGCCGTCGCCCACGGCGCGCCGATCGTCCTGCGCGAGCCGGCGAGCTGGCTGGTCGAGAACCCGTTCGACCCGCCGGCCGAGAACTGGCTGATCCTCCCGCTGGCGTCCGAGAACGCGATGGTCGGCGTCGTGATCGCCAGCGCGGCCCGGCCGATCGCGATCGACCCGCTCTCCGGCACGGTCCTGAGCCTGCTCGGGCTGCAGCTGAGTGCGGGGATCACGACCGCCCGCCTGCGCCAGCAGCTGCGCTACGCCGAGATGGAGCGCGAGCGCCGCACGCTCGCCGCCGAGGTCCACGACGGGCTCGCGCAGTACCTCGCGGTGGCGCTGCGCGAGCTCGCGCTGCTCGACTCCGGCGCCGGCCACAGCCCCGAGCGCCTGCGCGAGTCGATCACCGAGGCGCACCGGCTCGTGCGCGCGCGGCTGCAGGAGCTGGTCGCGCCGGCGCCGCTGGGCGGCCTGCGCGACGCGATCGAGCAGTCGGCCGAGCGCGTGCGCCGGCGCGGGCTCGCGGTGCGTGTGTCCGGCGACGGCGACGGGCTCGGCCCCGAGGCCGTCTCGCTCGTCACGCGCGTCGTAAGCGAGGCGCTCGCCAACGTCGACGCCCACGCGCAGGCGCACGAGGTCACCGTACGGTTCACACTCGGTGGCGACGTCCTTCAACTCGATGTCACAGATGACGGCTGCGGCTTCGATCCCGCGGCCGCGCCCGGCGTCGGCGAGGGCCATCTCGGGCTGACCGTGATGCGCGAGCGCGCCCGCGCCTACGGCGGCGACTGCACGGTGGAGTCCGCCCCCGGCGCCGGCACCCGCGTCAAGCTGAGGATCCCGGCATGAATCATCCGCGAAGCGATGATCAAAGCGACCGGCAAATGCGCCGCGGCGGCGAGTGGCGGTGCTCGCCGTGAGACTCGTCGGCGAGCTCGTCGACGGCGGCAGCTGCCCGCATCTGGCGATGCTGCTGCAGCGGCCGGAGGAGGCGGTGCCGACGCTGGCGTCGTTCTACGCGCTCGGCGCCAAGCGCAACGGCTGGCTCTACCACCGCACGCTGGCCGGCAGCGCCGACGCGGACCGCCGGGCGCTGACCGAGGCCGGGCTCGACGTCGCGGCGCTCGAGCGCGACGGCCGCATGGTGATCGCCGAGATCGACCTCGAGATCAGCGTCGAGGACTACGTGCACGCGTGGGAGCCGGAGCTCGAGGCGGCGCTCGCGCGCGGGTTCGACGCGGCCTGGTGGGCGCGCTTCCCGATCGGGCCCGACGAGGCGATCATCGAGCGCTCGGTCGAGTACGACCGCGCCTGGGACGACCACTTCCACGGCCGCCCCTGCGTGTCGCTGTGCCTGTTCATCGTCGGCGACGTGGACGCGGGGCGCGTCGCGCAGGTCGGCGCGACGCACGACCACGTCCTCGTCTCTACTTCGTCCGGGCCCGCTTGGGCATGATGTCGGTGATCGTCCCGTTGGCCAGCTCGGCCGAGAAGGCGACGGTCTCCGACAGCGTGGGATGCGGGTGGATCGTCAGCGCCACGTCCTCGGCGTCGGCGCCCGCCTCGATCGCCAGCACCATCTCGGCCAGCAGCTCGCCGGCGTTGATGCCGACGATGCCCGCCCCGAGGATGCGATGCGTCTCGGGCTCGACGATCACCTTGGTGATGCCGTCCGAGCGGCCCATCGAGAGCGCCCGGCCGGACGCCGCCCACGGGAACGTCGACATCTCGAACGGGATCTCGCGCTCCTTCGCCTGCGTCTCGGTCAGGCCGGTCCACGCGACCTCGGGGTCGGTGTAGGCGACCGACGGGATCGAGCGCGCGTCCCACGACACGTTCTCGCCGTGGATCACCTCGGCGGCCAGCGCGCCCTCGTGCGTCGCCTTGTGCGCGAGCATCGGCTCGCCGGCGACGTCGCCGATCGCGTAGATGTGCGGCACGTTGGTGCGCATCTGGTCGTCGACCTCGATGAAGCCGCGGTCGGTCACGTTGACGCCCGCCTTGTCGGCGCCGATCCGCCCGCCGTTCGGGCGGCGGCCCACGGCGACGAGCACGCGGTCGAACGTCTCCGTGTGCTCGCCGTAGGTGACCTTGATGCCCTTCTTGAGGGCCTCGACCTTCTCGACCTTGGTGCCGAGATGGATGTTCTCGTAGCGGCCGGCGATCCGCTTCTGCAGCACCTTGACGAGGTCCTTGTCCGCCCCCGGGATCAGCTGGTCGAGCAGCTCGACGACGGTGACCTTCGAGCCGAGCGCGTCGTAGACGGTCGCCATCTCGAGGCCGATGATGCCGCCGCCGATGACGAGCAGCCGCTCCGGGACGTCGGCGATGTCGAGCGCGCCGGTCGAGTCCATCACCCGCTCGTCGTCGGGCAGATCCGGCAGCATGGCGGCCTCCGAGCCCGCGGCGATGATGCAGGACTCGAAGCCGACGACGGTCACGTTCGGCCCGTCGGGCGCGGGAGAATCGCCCTCTGGGCGATTGCTCCCAGTCGATGCGAGCCCCTTGGGCGAGCTATCGACCGTGATGGTGTTGGGGCCGCTGAACTCGCCCCTCCCCTGCACGACCTGGACCTTGCGCTGCTTGGCGAGCGACTCGAGCCCGCCGGTGAGCTTGAGGACGACGCCTTCCTTCCAGGAGCGCACCTTGTCGAGGTCGATCTCCGGCTTGCCGAACGACACGCCGGACGCCTCGAGCTCGGTCGCCTCCGACAGCACGCGCGCGACGTGCAGCAGCGCCTTGGACGGGATGCAGCCGACGTTCAGGCAGACGCCGCCGAGCCGCTCGCCGTCGTCGATCAGGGCGACGGAGAGCCCCAGGTCGGCGGCGCGGAACGCCGCCGTGTAGCCGCCCGGGCCGGCGCCGAGGACGGCGACCTGCACGTTGACGTCGGCGTCGGGCGCCGGCGGCGCGGGCGCCTCCGGCGCCTTCTCGGGCTCCTCGGCCGGCGCGTCTTCGGCCGGCTTGTCGCCGTCGGCGGAGTCCATCACGAGGATCACGGCGCCCTCGGAGACCTTGTCGCCGACCGCGACCATCAGCTCGGTGATCTTGCCTGCGCTGGGGGCCGGAACCTCCATCGTCGCCTTGTCGGACTCGAGCGTGATCAGCGGGTCCTCCGCCGCCACCTCGTCGCCGACGGCGACCAGCACCTCGATGACGGGGACGTCGTCGAAGTCGCCGATGTCCGGGACCTTGACTTCCATCAGAGGAGCACCCTTCGCAGGTCGGAGAGCTGGTTCACCAGGTGCGCGACGAAGCGCGCGGCGAGCGCGCCGTCGATCACGCGGTGGTCGTAGGAGAGCGACAGCGGCACGATCAGGCGCGGGACGAACTCCGAGCCGTTCCAGACGGGCTTCATGGCCGAGCGCGTGACGCCGAGGATCGCGACCTCGGGCGCGTTGACGATCGGCGTGAAGCCGGTGCCGCCGATGCCGCCGAGGCTGGAGATCGTGAACGTCGAGCCCTGCATGTCGCCCGACGAGAGCTTCCCGCCGCGCGCCTTGCCGGACAGCTCCGTCAGGTCGGACGCGATCTCGAGGATGCCCTTGCGGTCGGCGTCCTTGATCACCGGCACCACGAGGCCGTTCGGCGTGTCGGCCGCGAAGCCGATGTTGTAGTAGCGCTTGAGCACCAGGTCGTCGCCGTCGAGCGACGAGTTGACGACCGGGAACGCCTTCAGCGAGCCGACGGCCGCCTTCACCAGCAGCGCCACCATCGTCACCTTGACGTCGGACTGCTCGGCGTTGGTGCGCTTGCGGAACGCCTCCAGGTCGGTGATGTCCGCGTCGTCGTGATGCGTGACGTGCGGGATCATCACCCAGTTGCGGGCGAGGTTCGGGCCGCTGATCTTCTGGATCCGCGTGAGCGGCTGCCGCTCGATCTCGCCGAACTTCTCGAACTTCGGCTTGGGCCACGGCGCGAGGTCGAGCCCGGCGATGCCCACCGACGGCGCGGCCTCCGATGCCTTGTCGGGGCCCTTCTTGACGTCCTCCTTGGTGATCCGGCCCTTGCGGCCGGATCCCTGGACCTGCGAGAGGTCGACGCCGAGCTCGCGCGCCAGCCGGCGGACGCTGGGAGAGGCGTACGGCGCGGGCTTGCTCCCGCCCGCCTGCGGCGAGGTGGGCGGCGACGGGGCCGGCGCGGGCGGCGCCGAAGCCTCCGGCTCCTCGGCCTTCGCGGGCTCCTCGTCCGCCTGCTCGGCGGCCTCGGCGGGGGCGCCGCCGTCGACCTCGACGCTCAGCAGCGCCGAGCCCTCGGAGACCTTGTCGCCGACCGACACCTTCAGCTCGGCGATCTTGCCCGCGACGGGCGACGGAACCTCCATCGTAGCCTTGTCGGACTCCAGCGTGACCAGCGGATCCTCCGCCGCCACGGTGTCGCCGACCGCCACGAGCACCTCGATCACCGGGACCTCGTCGAAGTCCCCGATGTCCGGTACGAGTACCTGCTCGGTCGCCACCGTCGCCTCCCCTACACCGTCCACGGCGCGGGCCGCTCGGTGTCGATGCCGTAGGACTCGATCGCCTTCTTGGGCGCGTCGGCGTCGACCTCGCCCGCCTTCGCCAGCTCGGTCAGCGCCGCCAGCGCGACGTGATGGCGGTCGACCTCGAAGAAGCTGCGCAGCGTCTTGCGGTAGTCCGAGCGGCCGAAGCCGTCGGTGCCCAGCACGCGGTACGGCGCGCGCACCCACGGGCGGATCTCGTCCGCCAGCGAGCGCATGTAGTCGGTCGCGGCGACCACCGGCCGGTCGTCGAGCGTGGCGGCCACGAACGGCACCCGCTCGTCGTCGCCCGGGTGCAGCGTGTTCCAGCGCTCGGCCTCGATGCCGTCGCGGCGCAGCTCGGTGAAGCTCGTGACGCTGAAGATGTCGGCCTCGACGCCGAAGTCGTCGCGCAGCAGGTCGGCGGCGGCGATCACCTCGCGCAGGATCGTCCCCGACCCCAGCAGCTGCACCTTCGCCTTCTTGCCCTCGCGCAGCTTGTAGATGCCGCGGAGGATCCCCTCCTCGGCGCCCTCGGGCATCGCCGGGTGCTGGTAGTTCTCGTTCATCAGCGTCAGGTAGTAGAAGACGTCCTCCTGCTCGCCGATCATGCGGCGCAGGCCCTCGCGGATGATCACCGCCAGCTCGTAGCCGTAGGCGGGGTCGTAGGAGATGCAGTTCGGGATCGTCGCGCTCAGCAGGTGCGAGTGGCCGTCCTCGTGCTGCAGGCCCTCGCCGTTGAGCGTCGTCCGGCCCGCGGTGCCGCCGAGCATGAACCCGCGCGTGCGGCTGTCGCCGGCGGCCCAGGCGAGGTCGCCGATGCGCTGGAAGCCGAACATCGAGTAGTAGATGTAGAACGGGATCGTCGGCACGCCGTGGTTGGAGTACGACGTGCCCGCGGCGATCCAGGAGGACATCGCGCCGGCCTCGTTGATGCCCTCCTGCAGCACCTGGCCGTGCTTGTCCTCGCGGTAGAACATCAGCTGCTCGCGGTCCTCGGGCGTGTACAGCTGGCCGAGCTGGCTGAAGATGCCGAGCTGGCGGAACAGGCCCTCCATGCCGAACGTGCGCGACTCGTCGGGCACGATCGGGACGACGTGGCGGCCGAGCTGCTTGTCGCGCAGGATCGTCGACATGATCCGCACGAAGCTCATCGTCGTCGAGACCTCGCGGTCGCCCGTGCCGTCGAGCTGCGTCTGGAACGCCGACAGCTCCGGCACCGGCAGCGACTCCGCCTTGCGCCGGCGCGCCGGCAGCGAGCCGCCCAGCGCCGCGCGGCGCTCGCGGATGAACTCCGCCTCGGGCGAGTGCTCCGGCGGCTTGTAGAACGAGATGTCCTTGACCTGCTGGTCGGTCAGCTCGAGCTCGAAGCGGTCGCGGAACGCGAGCAGCGCCGCCTCGTTCATCTTCTTCTGCTGATGGGTGATGTTCTGGCCCTCGCCGGCCACGCCCATCCCGTAGCCCTTGATCGTCTTGGCGAGGATCACGGTCGGCGCGCCGTGCGTCTCGGTCGCCGCCTTGTAGGCGGAGTAGACCTTGCGCTGGTCCAGCCCGCCGCGGTTGAGCGCCCAGATCTGCTCGTCGCTCATGTCCTTGACCATCGCGCGCAGCTCGGGCCTGGTGCCGAAGAAGTGCTCGCGCACGTAGGCGCCGTTGCGCGACTTGTAGGTCTGGTAGTCGCCGTCGAGCGCCTCGTTCATGCGCGCCAGCAGGTGGCCCTCGTCGTCGGCGGCCAGCAGCGCGTCCCAGCGCGAGCCCCAGATCACCTTGATGACGTTCCAGCCGGCGCCGCGGAAGTTGGTCTCGAGCTCCTGGATGATCTTGCCGTTGCCGCGCACCGGCCCGTCGAGCCGCTGCAGGTTGCAGTTGACGACGAAGATCAGGTTGTCGAGGCGCTCGCGGCCGGCGAGCGAGATCGCGCCCATCGACTCCGGCTCGTCCATCTCGCCGTCGCCCATGAAGGCCCACACCTTGCGCCCGGCGGTCTCGGCGAGACCGCGGCCCTGCAGGTACTTCATGAAGCGCGCCTGGTAGATCGCCATCAGCGGGCCGAGGCCCATCGAGACCGTGGGGAACTGCCAGAAGTCCGGCATCAGCCACGGGTGCGGGTAGGAGGACAGGCCGTTGCCGCCGACCTCCATCCGGAAGTTGCGCATCTGCGCCTCGGTCAGGCGGCCCTCGAGGAACGCGCGGGCATAGACGCCCGGCGACGAGTGGCCCTGCATGTAGACGAGGTCGCCGCCGTGGCGCTCGGTCGGCGCGTGCCAGAAGTGGTTGAAGCCGGTCTCGTAGAGCACCGCCGCCGACTGGTAGCTGGCGATGTGGCCGCCGAGCTCCGAGGACGTCTTGTTCGCGTTGAGGACCGTCGCGATCGCGTTCCAGCGCACGATCGACCGTACTCGGCGCTCGAGCGCCTCATCGACGGGATGAGGCGGCTCCTCCTGCGGCGGGATCGTGTTCAGGTACGGGGTCGTGCCGGCCGGCGCCGGGGCCGCGCCGGTGAGCTGTGCGTGGCCCACGACGCGTTCGAGCAGGAACTGGGCGCGCTGCGGGCCGTCGCTGGCCACGACGGCGTCCAGCGCCTCCAGCCATTCGCGTGTCTCCTGAGGATCGACCTCGATCTGGGATGCCATGCGTGCTCCTCCTTGGACCGGCGGCCATTGTGGCTGATGGCGTCCGCTCCACGACTTCTCGACACAGTTTCGGAACTACATTTTCATGATACGGGACGCGAATTTCAAAGTCGGTGCGACCCGGACCCCCCGAACGGGGCATGATCCCGTCATGGTCAGCCGGCTCGGCGTCAACCAGTACGGGAAGGCCGAAACCCATCTTGTGCGCGTGTACCGCGACGGCGACGTGCACTCGCTGCGCGACCTGACGGTCTCCGTCGCGCTCGCGGGCGACCTCGACGCCGTGCATCTGTCGGGGGACAACACCAACGTCCTTCCCACCGACACGCAGAAGAACACCGTCTATGCGTTCGCCTCCGAGGCGCCCATCGGCCCGCCGGAGGCGTTCGCGCTGCGGCTGGCGCGGCACTTCGTGACCGGCCCGATCCGGCGCGCGCGCGTCGAGGTCAGCGAGGTCGTATGGGCGCGCATCAGCACCCACCCGCACGCCTTCATGCAGGCCAGCGGGGAGCAGCGGTTCGCCGCCGCGGTGTGCGAGCACCGCCGCGAGTGGGTGCTCGCCGGCCTGACGAACCTCGTCGTGCTGAAGTCGACCGGGTCGGAGTTCGCCGGCTTCGAGCGCGACCGCTACACGACGCTGCCCGAGACGCACGACCGCGTGCTCGCGACCGCCGTCAGCGCCCGCTGGCGCCACGTGGCGCCGGACGCCGAGTGGGACGAATCCTTCGCCGACGCCCGCCGCGCGCTGATCGAGGCGTTCGCGTCGACCCACAGCCTGTCGCTGCAGCAGACGCTGTACGCGATGGGCGAGGCGGTGCTGGGCGCCCGCCGCGAGATCGCCGAGGTGCGGCTCTCGCTCCCCAACCGGCACCACTTCGTCGTCGACCTGTCCCCGTTCGGGCTCGAGAACCCGAACGAGGTCTTCCATGCCGACGACCGCCCGTACGGCCTGATCGAAGGCGCCGTCGAGCGCGACGGCGCGCCTGGAGCCGGCCCCGTATGGGATCCGTACCCGCTGCTGTGAGGGTGCTCGAGCGGGCCGACGCGCTCGCCGGGTTCACCGAGGAGCCGGGGCGGATCACGCGCCCGCTGCGCACGCCCGCGCTCGAGGGCGCGATGGAGCAGGTGCGCGCGTGGATGGAGGAGGCCGGGCTCACCACCCGCCGCGACGCGCTCGGGAACCTCGTGGGCAGAGCCGAAGGCGGCCCGGGGACGCTGGTCCTCGGCTCGCACCTGGACTCGGTCGCCGACGCGGGGCGCTACGACGGCGTGCTCGGCGTGCTGATCGCGCTCGAGTGCGTGCAGCCGCTGCCGCTGTCGATGGAGGTCGTCGCGTTCGCCGACGAGGAGGGCATGCGCTTCGGCACGGCCTACATCGGCAGCCGCGCGTACCTGGGGCAGCTCGACGAGCACGACGTCGCGCTCGTCGGCGAGGTCGGAGGCAAGCTCGCGCCGGACGACCTGCGCGCGTACTTCGAGGTCCACATCGAGCAGGGCCCGGCGCTGGAGGAGGCCGGCGAGCCGCTCGGCGTGGTGACCGCGATCAGCGGCCAGAGCGGCTACGCGCTCGCGTTCGAGGGCCGCGCGGGACACGCCGGGACGACGCCGATGGACCTGCGCCACGACGCGCTGGCGGCGGCCGCCGAGTTCGTGCTGGCGGCGGAGGCGATCGCGCGCGACGAGCCCGGGCTGGTCGCGACCGTGGGGCGGCTCGGCGTGACGCGCGGCGCGAGCAACGTGATCCCGGGGCTCGTAGAGGCGACGCTCGATGTCCGCCACGCCGACGACGGCGTCCGCGGCCGTGCGGTCGCGGCGCTGCGGATGGTCGGCGAGGCGCTGCGCCGGCGCCGCGACGTGCGCGTGCGCTGGACGACGACGGGCGAGCAGGACTCGATGCCGCTCACGCTCGCGCCCGCGCTCGCGCAGGTCCTGCCCGGCGCGCCGCTGCTGGCGAGCGGCGCGGGCCATGACGCGGCGGTGATGGCCGGCGTGACCGACGCGGCGATGCTGTTCGTGCGCTGCGCCGGCGGCATCAGCCACCACCCGGACGAGGCGGTCACGGAATCCGACGTGGCGGCCGCGATCGAGGCGTCGCGCGAGTTCGTCCGGCTCGTGGCGGAGAAGGCGTGCACGACGTAGTCGTCCGCGGCGGCACGCTCGTCCTCCCGGACGGGCTTCGCGTCGCCGACGTCGGCATCGCCGACGGGCTGATCGCGGAGATCGCCGAGGAGCTCCCCGGCGGCCGCGAGGAGATCGACGCGGCCGGCCTGCACGTGCTCCCCGGCGGCCTCGACGCGCACGTGCACTTCAACGAGCCGGGCCGCGCGCACTGGGAGGGCTGGGCGACCGGCACCGCCGCGCTCGCCACCGGCGGCATGACCGCGTGCTTCGAGATGCCGCTCAACGCGCATCCGCCGACCGTCGACGGCCCGGCGTTCGACGCCAAGCTCGAAGCCGCCCGCGCGTCCGCGGTCGTCGACTTCGGCATCTGGGGCGGGATCGTGCCGGGCAACGCGGACCGGCTCGAGGAGCTGTTCGAGCGCGGCGTGATCGGCTTCAAGGCCTTCATGTCGGCCAGCGGCGTCGACGACTTCGCGCGCGCCGACGACGCCACGCTGCACGCCGCGATGGCGATCGCCGCGAAGCTCGGCGCGATCGTGGCCGTGCACGCCGAGAACGACGCGCTGACGTCGCGCCCGCACGCGGGCGTCACGTGGCGCGACTACGCCGCCTCGCGCCCGCCGGTCGCGGAGACCGAGGCGATCGCCCGCGCGCTCGCGTTCGCCGAGGACACCGGCTGCGCGCTGCACGTGGTGCACGTGTCGACCGCGCGCGGCGTCGAGCTGGTCGCCGAGGCCCGCGCCCGCGGCGTCGACGCGACCTGCGAGACCTGCCCGCACTATCTGTTCCTGCGCGAGGCCGACATGGAGACGCTCGGCGTGCTGGCCAAGTGCGCGCCGCCGCTGCGCGCGCCCGAGCCGCTGTGGGAGCGGCTCGGCGACATCGCGCTGGTCGCGTCCGACCACTCCCCCTGCCCGCCGGAGCTGAAGGACCCGGACGACTACTTCTTCGCCTGGGGCGGGATCGCGGGCGCGCAGACGACGCTCCCGCTGCTGCTCACCCGCGCAGACGCCCCGACCGTCGCCCGGCTCACGGCGAGCGGACCCGCCGAGCGCTTCCGCATCGCGAACAAGGGCCGGATCGCGCCCGGCTGCGACGCCGACCTCGCGCTCGTCGATCTCGCGAATCCGGTCGAGCTGCGCGCCGAGGACCTGAAATACCGCCACAAGGTCTCGCCCTTCCTCGGCCGCCGCCTCCCCCGCGTCGTCCGGACGCTGCTGCGCGGCGCGACCCCCTCCTACGGCAAGCTGCTGAGACCATGATCACGATCACCGCCGGCCCGTTCTCCTTCACCGGCGCGCTCGAGCGCGAGCGCGCGCCGAAGACGGTCGCCGCCTTCGAGGCGCTGCTGCCGTTCCACAGCCAGATCATCCACGCGCGCTGGAGCGGCGAGGCGGCCTGGATCCCGCTCGGCGACCTCGACATCGGTCTCGACGGCAAGCCGGAGAACGCCACCAGCCACCCCGCCCCCGGCCAGGTGCTCTGGTACCCGGGCGGCCTGAGCGAGACGGAGATCCTTTTCCCCTACGGCGGCGCGCTGTTCGCCAGCATCGTGGGCCAGCTCGCGGGCAATCACTTCCTCACCGTCGTCGAGGGAACCGACCAGCTGCGGCCGCTCGGCGAGCACGTGCTGTGGAAGGGCGCGCTCGACATCGTCTTCGAGTCCGCATGATGGAACTGCTGTTCTGATAAGCGGTACCATCGGCCGCGATGCCGCAGCCGCGAGTGCAGTCGCTGGAGCGCGCGCTGGACCTGCTCGAAGCGCTGGCGAGCGCCGGCGAGCTGGGCGTGTCGGAGCTCGCGGCGCGCACCGGCCTCGTGCCCAGCACCGCGCACCGGCTGCTCTCGACGCTGGTGGACCGCGGCTACGCGGCCCAGAGCGCGGCCGGCGGCCGCTACCTGATCGGCTACAAGCTGCTCGAGCTCTCCAGCGGCCTGCAGGACCGCGTGGAGCGGCTCAAGCTCGCCGCGCGCGAGCACCTGGAGGCGATCCAGCGCGAGACGGGCGAGACGACGAACCTCGTCGTGCTCGAAGGGCGCGACGTCGTCTACGTCGACAAGGTCGACGGCACGCGCAGCGTGCGCCTGTTCCTCGAGGTCGGGCGCGCGATCCCCGCGCACACGTCGGGCGCCGGCAAGGCGATCCTCGCCTGGCGCAGCACCGAGGACGTCGCCGCCATGCTCGGCGGCGCGCCGCTGTCGCGCTCGACGCCGCGCACGCTGACGACGCTCGAGGGGCTCGACGAGGACCTCAAGCGGATCCGCCGGCGCGGGTTCGCGACCGACAACGAGGAGCACGAGGAGGGCGTCGCCTGCGTGGGCACGCCCGTGTTCGACCACCGCGGCATCTCGATCGCCGCGCTCAGCGTCTCAGGCCCGACCACGCGGATCCTCAACGCGGACACTGCCGACCTCGGCGCGCTGCTCAGAGAGCACGCCGAGGCCGTAAGCCTGAAGCTCGGTTACTCAGCCGCTGCGGGCTGAACCGAGATGACGCGGCCCTTGCGTCCCTCGGTGAACGACACGGTGCCCGCGGACTTCGCGTAGATCGTGTCGTCGCGGCCGATCCCGACGCCGTCGCCGGGATGGAAGCGTGTGCCGCGCTGGCGCACGATGATCTCGCCGCCGGTCACGGTCTGGCCGGCGAAGACCTTCACGCCGAGCCGCTTCGCGTTGGAGTCGCGGCCGTTGCGGCTGGAGCCGAGGCCCTTCTTATGCGCCATGTCAGCCCTTCCCGCCGATCTCGGTGATCTTGATGCGCGTCAGTTCCTGGCGGTGGCCGGTGCGGCGCTTGTAGCCCCGCTTGGGCTTGAACTTGAACACGCGCAGCTTCGGCCCGCGCTCGTGCGCGACGATCTCGGCCGACACGCTCGCCTTGCCGAGGCCGTCGGCCTCGAACACGGGGTCGCCGTCGCCGGCCAGCAGCAGCGGCTCCAGCTTGACGGTGGCGCCGACGTCGTCA
Source organism: uncultured Solirubrobacteraceae bacterium (assembly GCA_963736505.1). Classification (GTDB taxonomy): domain Bacteria; phylum Actinomycetota; class Thermoleophilia; order Solirubrobacterales; family Solirubrobacteraceae; genus Solirubrobacter. The sequence goes on along the minus strand of CAVTOZ010000003.1, from coordinate 968,525 downwards.
GGCAGCCGCTCGATGAGCAGCGTCTGCCCCTCGATCACGCGGTATTGCTTGCCGCCGGTCTTGATGACTGCGTATGACATATCGCTTAAGGTCGGATGATCGGGGTGGGGCGGAGGGGCTGCATACCTTGAGTCTCACTCGGTGACTTCTGCGTCGGCCTGCGCCTTGGCGCGCGAACGGCGCCGACCGCCTCTACGGCCGCGGCGCCGAGGCCGAGAGGATAGCGCGTCGTCGTCCTCGGACTCCTCGCCGTCGCCCTCCTCGGGCTCCTCGGCGGTGGGCTCCTCAGGCTCCGGGTCGACCGCCTTGCGCCGGCGCGTGCGCGCGGGCTTGGGCGGCGCCTCGGCCTCCTCGGCCTCGGGCGCGTCCGTCCCGGCGTCCGCGTCGACGGTCTTGCGGGCGCGCGTGCGCCCGCGCCGCGCGGGCTCGGCCGCCTCCTCGGCGGGCGTCTCCTCGGCCGCCGCCTCGACCACGGGCTCCTCGCCGTCGGTGCGCTTGCGCCGGCGGCCGCCGCGCGAGCGCGACGTCGTCTTGGCCTCCTCGGCCGCGGCCGGAGCCGTCCCGGCCTCCGCCGTGCCGTCGTCGGACAGCACCGTGGTGGCCTCCGCGACGCGCTCCTTGCGCTTGGCGGCGCCCTTCTTGGCCGCCGCCGAGCGGCGCGCCCGCACCACCGCCTGCTCGCGCGCGCCGGCACGCTCGCGGGCGGCCTCCGCGGCCGCCTCGGCGTCGGCGCCGACGAGCACGGCGGTCGCGATCGTGCGGCCCGCCTCCTCGATCCGGACGAGCTTCTTCTCGCCCACGAAGGCGACGCCGTTGACGACGTCGATCAGGTAGCCGTCGACCTTGGCGACCGCGTCGTCCTCGTTGTACATGTGCGGCTCGACGAGGTCGACGTGGACCTCCTCGCCGGCGCGGAACGGGACCGAGCGCTCCTCGATCTCCGCGCGCGTGCCCTCCATCGTGACCGCGAAGTGGTCGAGCGGGAGCCCTTCGGAGCCCTCGAAGTGGAAGTAGCGGCCCGTCTCGGCCTCGAGCGCGTGCAGCTCGCGCGCGCCGTCGGCGATGAACCAGCCCGTCACGCGCGGGTTGATCCGCAGCAGGTAGGCCTCGGGGCCGTCGGGGCCGGCGTCCTGCACCATGTGGCGCAGGTGGCGCGCGGTCTCGATCGCGATCGTCTCCTCGGACTTCACGACGCCTTCGCCGTGGCAGACCGGGCACGGCTTGGTCATGATCTCGCGCACGCCGTCGGTGACGTTCTGGCGCGTCATCTCGACCAGGCCGAGCGGCGAGATCTCGACCACAAAGGTCTTCGTGCGGTCCTCGTCGAGCGCCTTGCGCAGCACCTTCAGGACCGCCTCGCGGTTGCGCGAGCGGGCCATGTCGATGAAGTCGATGACGATGATGCCGCCGATGTCGCGCAGCCGCAGCTGGCGCACCACCTCGTCGGCCGCCTCGAGGTTGGTCTTGGTGATCGTGTCCTCGAGCCGGGCGGACTTGCCCTTGCCGGTGAACGACCCCGTGTTGATGTCGATCACCGTCAGCGCCTCGGCGTAGTCGATGATCAGGTAGCCGCCGCTCGGCAGGTCCACGCGGCGCTCGAGCATCCCGTTGATCACGGGGTCGACGCCGTAGGCCTCGAACAGCGGGCCGTCCTCGCCGTCGTAGAGCTCGACGCGGTCGACCAGCTCCGGCGCGGTGCGCGAGAAGAAGCTCACCAGCCGGTGGTGCTGCTTCTCGTCGTCGACGATCGCGCGCTCGAAGTGCTCGGAGAAGATGTCGCGCACGACGCGCACGGACAGGTCGGCCTCCTGGAAGACCAGCGCGGGCGCCGGCGTGGCGGCCACGCGCTTCTGCAGCACGTCGTTGAGCTTGAACAGGTACTGCAGCTCGCGCTCGAAGTCCTCGCGCGTGGCGCCGTGCGAGGCGGTGCGGATGATCGCGCCGCCGCCGCCGAGGTCGAGCTGGCGGGCCTCCTTGCGCAGGCGGTCGCGCTCCTTGTCCTCCAGGCGGCGCGAGACGCCGACGCCCTCGCCCGTGGGGGCGTAGACCATGTAGCGGCCCGCGATCGTCACTTCCATCGACAGGCGCGCGCCCTTGGTCTTCAGCGGGTCCTTGACGACCTGGACGACGATCTCCTGCCCGGGCTTGAGCAGGTCGGTGATGCGCGGGCCGTTGCCGCGCCCGCGCTTGGCCTGCTCGATGCCGGGGAGCACGATCTCGTCGACGTGCAGGAACCCGTTCTTGTCGAGGCCGATGTCGACGAACGCGGCCTCCAGGCCGGGCAGCACGTTGTCGACGCGGCCCTTGTAGATGTTGCCGACGATCGACCGGCCGCCGCGGCGCTCGAAGTAGATCTCCGCGACCCGATAGCCCTCGGGGACGCCGCGGCGCTTACGGCCGGAGCGTGAGCGGGAGCGTGACTTGGCCGGAGCCGCCGGATCGCCGGAGGCCTCGAGCATCGCGACGCGGGTCTCGCCGCGATCGACGGTGACCAGCACTTGCTTTCTCAAAGGACAACCTCATTGGAAGATGGTGGCCCGGCCCTTGCGGTCCACCGTGTCGCGCGCCTGCGCGTTGATGGACTGCAGGAGGCCGAGGGCCAGGAAGGTGGAGAGCATCGACGACCCGCCGAAGCTCAGGAGGGGGGCCGTCACGCCTGTGATGGGCATGATCCCCACATTCATCCCGATGTTCACGAAAAGCTGGAACAGCAGCATCACCGTGATGCCGCCGGCGATCAGCGCTCCGAAGAGGTTCTTCGCGATCGTCAGGATGTGCAACCCGCGCCATATCAACAGCGCGTACAGCGAGAGGATGAGCGCGCAGCCGGCGAAGCCGTAGGTCTCGCCGATCACCGCGTAGATGAAGTCGGTGTGGTGCTCGGGCAGGAACCCGAGCGAGGTCTGGGTGGCGTTGTCGACGCCGCGGCCGGTCTTCTCCCCCGACCCGATAGCGGTCTTGGCCTGCTCCTGCTGGTATCCCGCGTCGGCCGGATCCTCCGACGGATGCAGGAACGCCGTCAAGCGCGAGACCTGGTACGGGTGGAGCACCTCCACGCCGAAGCGCGGCGCGACGGCGAGCACGACCGCCACGCTGATCGCGAACAGCGCGAGCAGTGCGGTGAAGTGCCGCCACGGCGCGCCCGCCACGAACAGCAGCGCGAGCGTGCCGGCGACATAGACGGTGGCGGAGCCGAGGTCCGGCTCCGCCATCACGATGAGCGTCGGGAACAGGCCGAGCAGCATCACGCGCGCGGTCGTGTCACGACCCATCACGCGCATGCGCTCGACCACGAAGCCTGAGAGCGCGACGACGAGCAGGACCTTGCCGAGCTCGGACGGCTGCAGGTGGAAGCCGGGCAGCGGGATCCAGCTCTTGGCGCCACGCGTCGCCTTGGCGAGCGCGAGCACCGACAGGACCGAGAGGATCAGCGTGCCGTAGAGCGGATAGCGCCACTCGCGCAGCCGCGAGTAGTCCAGCCGCGAGACGCCGTACATCAGCACGAGCCCGACGCCGGCGTAGATCGCCTGGCGCTTGACGTAGTACAGCGGGTCGCCGGCGATGTCGTGCGCCGTCGCGCCCTTGAGCGTGACCAGCGAGCAGGCGACCAGGCCGAGGCTCGCGAACAGCAGCAGCGGATCCAGGCGGAGCCGCCATTCGCGGGGCACGAGCGGCGGCGGCGGCTCGGAGGCGGGCTGGATGGTCTGGGCGCTCACAGGGTCGTGCTCGAGCCGGCATGGAACTGGTCGTCACCCGTAGAAAACCACTGCGACAGGATGAGGCGCGCCACGGGTGCCGCAGTTTCGGCGCCGAAGCCGCCCTTCTCGATCGTCACGATGACGACGATCGGGCGGTTCTTGTCCTTGACGAAGCAGGCGTACCAGGCCTGGTCGGGGTTGACGCCGCGCTCGGCGGTGCCGGTCTTGCCGTAGACGGGGTAGTCCTTCTGGTCCCAGCCCTTGAAGACGTCGTAGGACGTGCCGCCCTGTTCGCTGGCCGCGCGATGCAGGCCCTGGAGGATCACGTCGCGGTCGGTCGGATCGATCTTGACCTTGCGCCGCGCGCGCACGTGCAGCTCCTGCACGGTGCGGCCGGCGCCGTCCTCGATCGCCTCGCCGAGGTGCGGGCGCACGATCGTGCCGCCGTTGGCGAGCGCGGAGTACGCGACCGCCACCTGCAGCGGCGTCGCCTGCAGGTCGCCCTGGCCGACCGCGAAGTTGACGTTGTCGCCGCCGGACCACTGGCGCTCGATCCCGCCGCACTTGAACAGCGCCGCCTCGGTGCCCGGCGTGACGCTGCCCTTCTTCGCGCACGCCAGGTACTTGGCGTAGGCGTCGTCGCGCCACTGCGCGTCGGGCACGAGGCCGGGGTTCTCGCCCGGCACGTCGAGCCCGGTCTTGCGCCCGAAGCCGAGCCGGTTGGCCCAGCGCTGGATGATCCGGCCCTTCTCGTTGGCCTGCGCGCCGAGCCGGAAGAAGTAGATGTCCGAGGAGACCTTGATGGCGTCGGACATGTCGATCGAGCCGAACTTCGCGTCCTTGGCGTTGTGATACTTCTTATGGCCGTACTCGTACTGGCCGTCGTCGACGACCTGCGTGCTGGCGTTGATCAGGCCCTGACCGAGCGCCGCGAGCGCCGTGACCGGCTTGAACACCGAGCCCGTCGGATAGGCGGACTCCGTCGCGCGGTCCAACAGCGGCGCGCTCGTCGAGTCCGACGTCAGGTAGTCCCACACCTTCTTCGAGAACGGCCGCGCGAAGATGTTCGCGTTGAAGCCCGGCTTGGAGCCCATCGCGAGGATCGCGCCGGTGTCCGGGTCCATCGCCACGTAGGCGCCGGCCGTCGCGCCGTGCCCGGAAGCGGCGATGCCGCGCGCGAGCGCCGAGTCGCCGGCCTTCTGCAGGTTGTAGTCGAGCGTGAGCTTGAGCCGCTGGCCCTGCACGTAGGGCTTCTCGCTCGTCTTGGCCTGGTCGTCGCGCGTGCCCATCGCGTTGACGACCACGCGCGTGAAGCCGTCGGCGCCGCGCAGGTAGCGATCGTACTGCTCCTCCAGGCCGCTCTGGCCGATCCGCGTGCCCTGGGAGACGTCGGCGTACTTCTTCTGGAGCCGCTGCGTCTCGCTGATCTCCGAGACGGTCCCGAACAGCTGCGCGGCGAGGTCGTTGTGCGGGTAGTCGCGCAGGAAGCGCGTCTCCACCACGACGCCGGGGAAGAGCTCCTGGTTCTCCTTGATGTAGTTGAACTCCGCCGTGTCGACGTCGGTCTTGATCGTCACGTTGGAGTAGGGCGCGTCGGCGATGCCGCGGATCACGCGGGCGTGGATCTCCTCCGGGCTGACGTCCTGCAGCACGCGCGAGATGCGCCGGTAGAGCTTCCCGAGCTGCACCTCGGAGCCGGGCAGCGCGGGGATCGGGACCGTGCGAGCGGTGCGGCCCTGCTTGCGCAGCCGCGACAGCGTGGCCTTCTGCGTCTTCGTGTTCTTGACGCCGTCGTCCTTGAGCTGGCGCGAGTACGCGTCGGCCTGGTCGCGGGCCTGCAGCATCTCGCCCTGCGCCTTGGCGAGCTCCTTGCGGTAGTCGTCGGCCTCGGTCTTGACGGCCGCCGGGAGCTGGTTCGGCAGCATCTGCACGACGGCGGCCTGCTTGCTCGTGACGAGCGTGACGCCGTCGCGGTCCACGATGTCGCCGCGCGGCGCCTCGATCGGGACCTTGCGCACCCGGTTCTCGCGCGCCTTGGCGACGAGCTCGTCGCCGGACAGCACCTGCAGGAACCAGAGCCGGAAGAAGACGATCCCGAACAGCACGAAGGCGACGCCGCCGAGCACGGCGACGCGCCACGCGAGCTGCGGCGTGATCGGCGGGAGCCGGTCGGGTACGCGCTGCGGCATCAGAGGCGCGAGATCGGGCTGAGCCCGCCGGTCGTGTAGGCGCGGCGCCGGCGGCGGCGCGGGTCCTCGGGCAGGTACGGCAGCAGCAGGCGGCGCACGAGCGCGAAGACGGGCAGCGCGAGCAGCGTGTCGAGCACGATCGTCAGCAGGATCTGGCGCAGCAGCAGCAGCGAGACGGGCGCGTCGACGCCGAGCAGGAACTGCAGCAGCGCGAAGCCGATCAGCGCGACCGCGGTCCCCGCCGCGCCGACCGCGACCGGCGCGAGGCCGTGGGCGGGATCGCGCAGCTCGCGGATCCGGCCCGCGCCGTAGCCGACGGCGGTGAAGACGAGCGAGGTCACGCCGAGCGTCTGGAAGAGCGAGATGTCGACGAACAGCCCGAGCGAGAAGCCGAACACGGCGCCGGAGATCGAGCCGGCGTAGAACCCCGCGGCGGCGACGAGCAGAGGCGACAGGTCGGCCGGCACGCCGAAGACCGTGAACTGCGACACGGCGCCGAGCTGCAGGATGCCGCCGACCAGGCCGATCAGCGCCAGGCGGAAGGCGGATGCGCCCGTCAGCGTCACTTATTCGTGGCCTGGAGGTCGGCGTGCGGCTCGGTCAGCACCTGCACGATGTCGGTCTTACCGGGATCGGCGACGGGCGTGACGTGGATCCGGCGGTCGAGGTCGCCCGAGCCGGGATCGATCCGCTTGACCGTGCCGATCACGATGCCGGGCGGGTAGCGCGACGCCAGGTCCGGCCGCGCCGCGACCGTCCCGGCCGTCAGCACCAGGTCGCCGGTGCGGACGTTGTCCGGGTGCATGACCATTTTCAGCAGCAGGTCGCCGGGCGCCCCGATCGCCGGCTGGATGCTGCCCGGCTCCAGCTTGGCGCCCGCCACCGCGGAGACGGAGAAGTCCTGGTCGGTGATCAGCGTCACGACCGCGCCGCCGCCCCCGATCGTCGACTCGACCTTGCCGATCAGGCCGCCGGAGGCGATCACCGGGTCGCCCGTGTGGACGTTGTCGTCCGGGCCCTTGTTGATCTCCATGCGCTGGAAGAAGGCGTTCGGCGAGTGCACGATGACGCGCGCCTCGACCGGCTGGTAGCGATCGAGCCCGCGCTGGTCCTGGTCCTGGAGGTTGCTGCGCTGCTGGAGCTGCTTGAGCGCGATGTTCGCGCCGGCGAGCTGCTCCCGGTACGTCTCGGCCTGCTTCTTGTAGTTGTCGCGCTGCCCCTTCGCGTCCAAGGTGTCGCCGAACCACCCGAACAGGTCGCGGAACGGCTTCAGGACGCGGTTGGCGCCCTCCTGGATCGGCGACAGGACGCCCATGGCGCCGCGCTGCACGGAGTGCAGGCTGCCATTGGATGACTCGCCGAAGTAGGCGGTGAGCAGGAACAGCGAGGCCGCTACGAGGACGACCAGCACTGCACGGCGACGGCGGACCGCTCTGTCGTGCATACGCGAATGAAGGCGGGGTTCGAGGGGATGGTCAAGTCCAAGCTAGCGGCGAGGCCGCCTATTGCGGTTGTTCGATCGGTTCGAGCGGTGGATCGCCTCGAACTCCTCGAGGCTCCGGCCGCTGCCGACCGCGACGCAGGTCAGCGGCGATTCGGCGCGGTGCGCGGGCATCTGGGTCTCCTCGCGGAGACGCTCGTCGAGGCCCTGCAGCAGCGAGCCGCCGCCGGCCAGCATGATGCCGCGATCCATGATGTCGGAGGCCAGCTCGGGCGGCGTGCGGTCGAGCGTCTCCTTGATCGCGTCGATGATCTGCACGAGCGGCTCCTCGAGCGCGGCGCGCACCTCCTCGGAGGTGAGCACGACGGTCTTGGGGAGCCCCGAGACGAGGTCGCGGCCGCGGATCTCGGCCTGCACCTCCTCCTCGAGCGGGTACGCCGACCCGATCTCGAGCTTGACTTCCTCGGCCGTCTGCTGGCCGATCAGGAGCTTGTACTCCTTCTTGACGTAGTTGATGATCGACTCGTCGAGCTCGTCGCCGCCGACGCGGATCGACTGGCTCACGACGATGCCGCCGAGGCTGATCACGGCGACCTCCGACGTGCCGCCGCCGATGTCGACGACCATGTTGCCCGTCGGCTCGCCGACCGGCAGCCCGGCGCCGATCGCGGCCGCCATCGGCTCCTCGATCAGGTACGCCTGGCGCGCGCCGGCGCTGAGGCAGGCCTCCTCGACCGCGCGCTTCTCGACCCCGGTCACGCCCGACGGAACACAGACGACGACGCGGGGATGCGCCCAGCGGTTCTGGTGCACCTTCTGGATGAAGTGGCGCAGCATCTCCTCGGTCACGTCGAAGTCGGCGATCACGCCGTCCTTGAGCGGCCGGATCGCGGAGATCGTGCCGGGGGTGCGGCCGAGCATGCGCTTGGCCTCGATGCCGACGGCGTGCACCTCGCCGGTGCGGCTGTCGATCGCGACGACGCTCGGCTCGGACAGCACGATGCCGCGCCCGCGTACGTAGACGAGCGTGTTGGCCGTGCCGAGATCGACGGCCATGTCACGGCCACCGAATCCGGTGAGGTAGGAGAAGAAGCCCATGCGTGAGCGGGCTGGACCTCCTTGGGAAACGGAGACCGAGCCAGTGCGTGAGTCTACCTAACCGCCGATGCGCCGAAAATCGCTGCAAACCGCTTCTCAGGAGGATTCGTCCACTTCTTCGGAGGTTTTGAGGCGGGGGGCCGAAATCGGGCCCGGCAACAGCTCCGGACGGAGATCCAGGAGCCGCGCCAGAGGCAGGCCTACGACGTTCAGGTAGTCGCCGTCGATCGAATCGACGAGCACCGCGCCCGCGCCCTGGATCGCGTAGCCGCCCGCGCGGCCCTGCCACTCCCCCGTGCCGACGTACCAGTCGAGCAGCGCGTCCGGGACATCGCGGAACGTGACGCGCGTGACGACGACGTCGGTCTCGATCACGCCGTCCGCCGCGAGCGCGATCCCGCCGACCACGACGTGCGTGGCGCCGGCCAGGCGCGCGACGTACTCGCGCGCCTGGGCCGCGTCGCGCGGCTTGCCGAGGATGTCGCCGCCGATCGCCACCAGCGTGTCGGCGCCGAGCGTGAGCGGAGACGGGACCGCGGCGGCCTTGCGGCGCGCGTTCTCCTCGGCGACCTCGACCGGGTCGCCGGCGGTCTCCTCGTCAACGTTGGCCGGCCGGACGACGAACGGGATCCCGACCTGCTCGAGGATCTTGCGCCGCTGCGGCGACGACGACGCAAGGATCAAGCGCGTAGGTCGGATGATCGGGGTGGGGCGGAGGGGCTGCTGCCTACTAGAGCTCGGGGAAGAACAGCGCGGCCTCGCGCAGGCCGGACTCAGGCGAGTCCGAGCCGTGGACCATGTTCTGGCCGACGGCGACCGCGAAGTCGCCGCGGATCGAGCCGGTGGTGGCCTCGAGCGGGTTCGTCGCGCCGATCACCTGGCGGGCGGCCTTGATCGCGCTCTCGCCCTCGAAGACGAGCGCCACGATCGGGCCGGAGGTGATGAACTCGACGAGCTCGCCGAAGAACGGGCGCTCGGCGTGCTCGGCGTAGTGCTGGCCGGCGAGCTCCTCGGTGACGGTCATGTGGCGTGCCGCCACGATCTTCAGGCCCTTGCGCTCGAAGCGGGCGATGATCTCCCCCGTCAGGCCGCGCGCGAAAGCGTCCGGCTTGACCAGGATCAGTGTGCGTTCCATGGCGGGCAGTGTGTCAGCGACGCCTGCTGCGCGACGTCTCGCCACTGCCGGTCGTGCCCGAGTCAGTCGCCTCCGCGAGCTCGGCCGCGTCGGCCGAGATCGTCGGCTGATCGGTCGTCTGGCGGCGCCGGCGGCGCGTCGTCGACGGCGTCGGCGCGTTCGTCTCGGCCTCGCAGAACGGGCAGATCCGCCAGGCCGGGTCGATCGGCTTGCTGCAGGAGTAGCAGCGCTCCTTGAGCTTGCGCATGCAGCTCGGGCAGCGCAGGTAGTCCGCCTTGACCTCGTAGTCGCAGTGCGGGCAGAGCTGGTAGTCGAGGTTCGCGAGCCGTGCCTCGGCCGCCGTCATCTCCAGCTCGCGCAGGCGCACGTCGTCCAGGTACTCGGGCGGGCGCACGATCAGGTAGACGATCGTGCCGACGAACGGGAAGAACGATGCGAGCGTCGCGCAGACGACCAGCAGCGGGTCGTCGATGCGGCGGCGAGCGTCCGCGAACGTCCAGAAGATCAGCGCCAGATACAGCACGCCGAGGATCAGCAGCGCGACGCTGGCAGCCGTGTTGAGGCTGCTGTTCTTGATCGAGAAGATCGCCAGGGCGTGCATGTTGGGGCTAGATCGTAGTGGGAGGGGTTACAGGAAAGCCCGCCCGAAGGCGTAGCCGATCCCGAAGAACACGAGGATGACGAGGGCTACCACGATTGCGACCAGCGCAATCATCGCCAGCACGGACGGCCCGCGATCGTTCACAGGGCGCTCGCCCGCCGCGCGCCCGGAGGGCTCGCCAGATCGGCCACCAGGTAGATCGAGCCCGTCGCCACGACGGCCCCGCCGGCCCCCGCCAGCTCGCGTCCGCGCGCGAGCGCCCGGCGCGCGTCGGGCTCCACCTCGGATGCCGGCGCGCCCAGTTGCGCGGCCAGCGACGCGAGCGTCGCCGGCGGCAGGGAGCGGCGGTTCGAGGAGGCGGTGAAGACGAGTGCGGAGGTCGCGGGCAGCAGTTCCCTCAGCATCGCAGCCGCGTCCTTGTCGTCCAGGATCGAGAGCACGGCGACGACCGGCCGGTCGCCGACCGCGTCCGGCAGCGCGGCCGCCAGCGCGGCGATCCCTGACGGGTTGTGGGCGCCGTCGAGCACGGTGCGCGGGTCCTCGGCGATCACCTGCAGCCGGCCGGGCACCTGCGAGTGGGCGGCCACGCGCGCCACGACCGCGGGGTCGAGCGGCCGCCCGAGGTACGCGGTCGCGGCCGCCGCCGCCACCGCGAAGTTCGTCCGCTGATAGCCCGGCAGCGCCGCCGTCTCGGCTTCCGGCCGCACGATCTTCGCGCCCGTGGCGCGGGCGAGCGCCTCGACCTCCGGCTGCGCCTCGCCGAGCACCAGGGTGGCCTCGGGACGCACGACGGCGAGCTTCTCGCCCGCGATGTCGGCGATCGTCGGGCCGAGCCAGCGCGTGTGCTCGAGCCCGACGTTGGTGAGCACGACGACCGGCGCGTCGAGCACGTTGGTCGCGTCCCAGCGCCCGCCGAGCCCGGCCTCGACGACCGCGACGTCGACCTCGCGGCGCGCCAGCTCGTCGAACGCGGCTGCCGTCAGCAGCTCGAACTGCGTCACGCGCTCGCCGCCGGAGAGCGTGCGGTCGACCTTCGCGGCGGCCGCGGCGGCGCGCTCGACCGCGGCGCCGAACGCGTCCGGCGACAGATCCGCGTCGCCGATCCGGATCCGCTCGGCGAACGTCGTCAGGTGCGGCGACAGGTAGGCGCCGGCGCGCAGGTCGTGCGCCTCCAGCAGCGCCGCCGTCATCCGCACCGTCGAGGACTTCCCGTTGGTGCCGACGACGTGCACGGCGCCGAACCGCTCCTGCGGCGAGCCGAGCGCCGTCAGGAGGCGAAGCATGCGCTCCAGGCCGAAGCGCATTCCGAACAGCTCGAGCGAGAGCAGATGCTCCTCGGCCCGGCCGAGGTCCCACGTCACGCTTGCAGTTCCTCCAGCTCCCGCTTCAACCGCTCCAGCTTGTCGCGCTCGGCCGCGACCACGGCGTCCGGCGCCTTGGCGACGAACCCCTGGTTGGCCAGCTTGCCCTCGGCGCGCGAGATCTCCTTGCGCAGCAGCCCGGCACGCTCGGCCGCGCGGCGCTTCTCGGCCTCGAGGTCGACGTCGCTCGACGGCAGCACGGCGACGTTGCCGCCCGGCACGCCGACGGTCGCGACCGGATCGCCGCCGTCTTCGGCGAACTCGAACCGCGCCAGCCGCGCGATGTGATCCAGCACGCGGCCGTAGCCGTCGGCCTCGAGCCGCGCCGGCACGACGGTCCCGGGCGCCGCGCCGACGCTGTCGCGCCAGCGCCGCAGCGCCTGCGTCGCGTCGATCGCGCGCTTGACCTCCGCCTCGGCGTCGAGGTCGCGCAGCGCGGCGTCGGCCTCAGGCCACGGGTGTGCCATCAGCAGCCCGTCGGCGCCGGGCACGAACGACCAGATCTCCTCGGTCACGAACGGGATGATCGGGTGCGCCAGCGCGAGCGTCTGCGCGAGCACGTAGAGCGCCAGCTCGGCGGCCGCCTCGTCGTCGGCGTACAGGCGCGGCTTGAGCATCTCGAGGTACCAGTCGCACAGCTCCTCGTAGACGAAGCGGTACAGCCCGAGCGCGGCGTGATGGAAGTCGAACGCGGCGAACGCGTCGGTCAGGTCCTGCTCGGCCGCCTGCAGGCGCGACAGGATCCAGCGGTCCTCGACCGTCTGCGGCTCGGGCGCGGACGCCGGCACCGTGACGCCCTCGGGCACGCGCAGGAGCACGAGCCGGCTGGCGTTGAAGAGCTTGTTGGCGAGCTGGCGGCCCTGCGAGATGCGCTCCTCGTTGAAGCGCACGTCCTGCGTCGAGGACATCGCCAGCAGGCCGTAGCGGACCGCGTCGGCGCCGTAGCCGGGGAACTCGCCGCCTTCGGTGAACACCGGCGGCCGCTCGCCGCCGTCGATCAGGTCGAGCGGGTCGATCCCGGTGCCGAGCGACTTCGACATCCGGCGCCCGTCCGGCGCCTGGATGATCGAGTGCACGTAGACGTCGTCGAACGGGATCGCACCGGCGAACTCGAGCCCGAAGAACACCATCCGCGCGACCCACAGGAACAGGATGTCGCGCGCCGTCGAGAGCACGTCGGTCGGGTAGAAGGCCTTCAGCTCCGCCGTCTCGTCCGGCCAGCCGAGCGTCGCGAACGGGAACAGGCCGCTCGAGAACCACGTGTCGAGCACGTCCGGGTCGCGCTCCCAGCCCGGCCCGTTCGGCGGGTCCATGCCGACGTAGGTCTCGCCGTTGCGGTACCAGACCGGCAGCTGGTGGCCCCACCACAGCTGGCGCGAGATGCACCACGGGCGGATGTTCTTCATCCACTCCAGGTAGCGCCGGCGCTGGCCCTCCGGGTGGATCCGCACGCGCCCGTCCTCGACGGCGGCGATCGCCGGCTTGGCCAGCTCCTCCATGCGCATGAACCACTGCAGCGAGATCAGCGGCTCGATCCGCTCGCCCGAGCGCTGCGAGTACGGCACCTCGTGCGTGTACGGCTCGGTGCGGTTGATCCGCTTCTCCTCGCGCAGCGCGGCGACGACCGCCTCGCGCGCCTCGAGCGCGGTCAGGCCCGCGAAGCGCTCGCCGGCGGCCGCGGTCATGCGCCCGTCCTCGCCGATCACGGTGATCTCGTCGAGCCCGTGCGCGCGGCCGATCTCGAAGTCGTTCGGGTCGTGCCCGGGCGTGATCTTCAGCGCGCCCGTGCCGAACTCCGGCTTCACGTACGGGTCGGCGATGATCTTCAGCCGCCGGCCGGTGAGCGGCAGGATCGCCGTCTCCCCCACCAGGCGCGTGTAGCGGTCGTCGTCCGGATGGACGGCGATCGCGGTGTCGCCCAGCATCGTCTCCGGCCGCACGGTCGCGACGGTGACCGAGCCGTGCCCGGAGGACAGCGGGTAGTCGACGTAGTAGAGCGTGTCGGTGACCTCGCGGTCCTCGACCTCGAGGTCGGAGATCGCCGAGCCGGAGCCGGGATCCCAGTTGACCATGTAGTTGTCGCGGTAGATCAGGCCGCGCTCGTACAGCGTCACGAAGACCTTCAGGACCGCGCGGACGTAGCCCTCGTCGAGCGTGAAGCGCTCCTCCGCGTAGTCGCAGGAGGCGCCCAGGCGCTTGAACTGGTCGACGATCGTGGAGCCGTACTGCTCGCGCCAGCGCCACACGCGCTCGACGAACGCCTCGCGCCCGATCTCCTCGCGGCTCGAACCCTCGCTCTTGAGCAGCCGCTCGACCTGCGTCTGCGTCGCGATGCCGGCGTGGTCGGTGCCGAGGATCCACTTCGTGCGCTTGCCGCGCATGCGGGCGTGGCGGATCAGCGTGTCCTGGATCGAGCCGTTGAGCGCGTGCCCCATGTGCAGCGCGCCGGTCACGTTCGGCGGCGGGATCGCGATCGAGTAGTTCTCCGCCGCCGTGCCCGAGGGCTCCGGGTGGAAGCGCCCGGATTCGAACCAGCGCGCGAAGATGCGCGCCTCGGTCTCGCCCGGGTCGTAGCGCTTGCGGTCCTCGAGGGGGTGCCCCATCGCGCGGGGAGTCTAGGAGGCCGGACGGTGCGTCACCCGGTGAAGCGCGGCAAGGTCGCCCGGCGCGGGCAGACCGTGACGACCCGCCTGAGCGTGACCGCGGCGGAGTCCGAGCCGGGCTGGAACACGACACGGAGCGTGACGACGTGACGGCCTGGCGAGAACACGCGCGACAGCGGCGTCAGCCGCTCTTGCAGGATCGCCAGCTTCCTGGTGCTCTGCGGGCGGCCGTCGACCGAGACGCGCACACGGTCCATGCGGACGCCCGTGAGCTGGAGCTGTGACACGCGCGTGATGCAGCCGCTGGGGCGGTTGACGCTCGCCGCGCCGGCCACGCCGCCGATCGGGGGCACCGGCCCCGGCGGCGAGATCGGCGCGACCGGCGTCGGCGGCGGCGGCGAAGGGTTGGGGAAGGGCCCCGGCACGGGGCCGGGATCCGGCACCGGCGGCTCCGGCGGCTGGTCGGGGCAGCGGAGGCTCGTGCGGACGGAGGACGTGTCGCTGACCGTGGTTCCGCCCGCGGTCCCGCTGGCCGTGGCGGTGTTCGTGACGACGGTCAGCGCGCAGTCGGCACGTGCCGCGGGCGTTGCGTGGGAGCACTCGTAGGCCCACGTGTCCCCCGGATCCAGCGTCCCCGGCGAACCGTCGGCGCCGCCGGCGCCGGACTTGCCGGTGAGCACGGGCGCGTCGTCGCACCTGTCGTCGCTCACGCGCACGGCGCTCGCCCGGATCGGCACGTCGCCTGGGTTCGTCACGTAGAGCGCGTAGTGCAGCACATCGCCGGCGGTCGCCGCCGTGGGGCCTGTCTTCTCGATCGCGATCGCCGGCGTCCCCGGACGCACGTTGGCGAACGTGCACGTCGCTTGGCTGCCGGGCAGCAGCACGAGGCGCGCGAAGCTCGTTCCCGGCGGCGTCGAGCCGCGCAGCCGCGGCGTCCGGCGGCAGCTGACGGCCGAGCGGTAGGCGGTGGCGTCGGTCGGCGGCGCCGCCGCCTCGCTGACGACGTAGGAGCCCGCGGGCACGGCGATCGTCGTCGTCGAGCCGTCGCCCGCGGCGGGCAGGACCGTGATCCCGTTGACCTTGAGGTCGAAGCGGCCGGAGTCGCTCGCGGGCCACAGCCGCTTGCGGACGGTCAGCCGTGCCGGCACCCAGTTGCCGAAGTCGCGGTTGGGCGCGCGCGGAGTGGTCGTCGCGTCGATCGGGCCCCATCCGCAGCCGAACAGCCCGCCCGCACCGTTCGCGAAGCCGCCGGGCGTGCCGGCATTCGGGTACGAGCAGAGCCATGCCGTGGTCTGCGGGTCGCTGAGCAGCATCTCGCGCAGCGTGTACCGGCCCGTCGGCGGCTTGATGTCCGAGATCACGTAGCGCCCGTGCCTGTCGCTGACCGAGAATGGCTCGGTCGACTGGCGCACGCCGTCGCCGTTGTAGTCGGCCCAGATCAGGAAGCGGGGGATGCCAGGCTCGCCGGGGTCGCGCCGCCCGTTGGCGTTGACGTCGAAGAACTTGAAGCCGGAGGCCGTGCAGCTGCGCACGGTGACCGCGTGAGGGGCGAGGTAGTCCTGCAGGTTGGAGGACTCCGACTCAGAGGAGCGCGAGTGCATCCAGACCGAGCTGAACGTGAAGCAGCGGTCGCCGAACGCCGCCTGGAACAGCGCGCTGAGGTTGACGGAGGCTTCGCCGAACAGGCCGGCGTCACGGATCTGCGTCCCGGGCGCGAACGTCCCCGGGAGGCGGCTCGTGATCGGCACCTGGTTGACGTCGCCCTGGGCGCTGCCGGCGGGCACCGTCGCCACCGCCTCGAAGTGGCCATGCGTCGCGCAGCCCGTGAACGCGTCGGACAGCTCGGTGATCCAGCGCTGCAGGACGAGGTCGATGCCGTTGCCGTGCGCGAGCATGGCGATCGCCACGTCTCCGGTCTGACGGCACGGGATCTCGTCGTGGCCGTTGTTCCACAGCCGCGCGTCGCGGTTGAGCTCGAACGCGACGTACGTGTCCCCGTTGCCCTTCTCGCGCGTGAAGCCGAGATAGGCGAACGTGTCCGCCGCCGGCTGGTCGACCGACGACCAGGCGTCGAGGATGTTGTCCTTCGCGGGGGTGACGCCGTCGCCCTCCGGCACGAGCACCCAATTTCCCGGCGCGTCCTCCTTCGAGCCGCTCTTGAACGCCTGGCCCTCGTCCGGGCTGTGGACGACCCGGCCGGCCGCGTGGAGGCCTTGCCAGTCGATCGACGATCCCTCGTCGTCCTGATCGCCGTCGCCGCCCTGGAACGTGCTGCCGGGCAACGGCGTGGACGTTCCGGGCAGCGGAGCGGCGCCGGCCACCGGCGCGAGCACGCCCGCCATCGCACACACGATCACCAAGGCTCTCCAGAGCATGACCGGCAGCATCACGGCAGCGCCGCGGCGCCGCTTCACCCGGACAGGATGATCCGGCTAGGCGGACTTGGCGGCGCGCGGCTCTTCGCCGGGCGCCTCGGTGACGAGCGTCGGCTTGACGCCGCGCTCGACCGTCTCCTTCGTCACGACGCACTTCTTCACGTCGCGCCGCGAGGGCAGCTCGAACTGCACCTCCAGGAGGATCTCCTCGATGATCGAGCGCAGGCCGCGCGCGCCCGTCTCGCGCTCGAGCGCCTTGTCGGCGACCGCCTTCAGCGCGTCGGTGGAGAACACCAGCTCGATGCCGTCGAACGCGAAGAAGCGGTGGAACTGCTTGACGATCGCGTTGCGCGGCTCGGTCAGGATCGTGATCAGGTCGTCGCGCGAGAGCTGATGCACGGCGGAGGCGACCGGAAGGCGGCCGATGAACTCCGGGATCAGCCCGTACTGCATCAGGTCCTCGGGCAGCGTGCGCTCGAACAGCTCGCCGAGGTCGCGGTCGGCCTTGGACTCGATGTTCGCGCCGAAGCCGACGCCCTTGTGGCCGATCCGCCGCTCGATCACCTTGTCGAGGTTCGCGAACGCGCCGCCGCAGATGAACAGGATGTTCGTCGTGTCGATCGTGAGGAACTCCTGGTGCGGGTGCTTGCGCCCGCCCTGCGGCGGCACCGACGCCGTCGTCCCCTCGAGGATCTTCAGCAGCGCCTGCTGGACGCCCTCGCCCGACACGTCGCGCGTGATCGACGGGTTGTCGGCCTTGCGGGCGATCTTGTCGACCTCGTCGATGTAGATGATCCCGCTCTCGGCCTTCTTGACGTCGTAGTCGGCGGCCTGGATCAGCTTCAGCAGGATGTTCTCGACGTCCTCGCCGACGTAGCCGGCCTCGGTCAGCGCCGTGGCGTCGGCGATCGCGAACGGGACGTTGAGGATCCGCGCCAGCGTCTGCGCGAGCAGCGTCTTGCCGCAGCCGGTCGGCCCGAGCAGCAGGATGTTGGACTTCTGCAGCTCGATGTCGGAGTCGTCGGCCTGCATCATCTGCACGCGCTTGTAGTGGTTGTAGACCGCTACGGAGAGCGTGCGCTTGGCCTGCTCCTGGCCGACGACGTACTCGTTCAGGACGCCGTAGATCTCCTTCGGCTTCGGCAGGTTGTCGATGTCGAAGGTCGGCGGAGCGGTGAGCTCCTCATCGATGATCTCGTTGCAGAGGTCGATGCACTCGTCGCAGATGTAGACGCCCGGGCCGGCGATCAGCTTCTTGACCTGCCGCTGCGACTTGCCGCAGAAGGAGCAGAGGAGCTGCTCGTTGGAGTCCGTCGGGCGCGCCATTGCCAGCTAGTGCTCGTGGATCACCCTGTCGATGATGCCGTATTCCTTGGCCTCATCCGACGACATGAAGTAGTCCCGTTCTGTATCTGACCGCACCTTCTCGACGTCCTTGCCGGAGTGCTTGGCGATGATCTCGTCGAGCTGGCGGCGCAGCTCGATCACCTCGCGGGCGTGGATCTCGATGTCGGTCGCCTGACCCTGGAAGCCGGAGCTCACCTGGTGGATCAGGATCTTCGCGTTCGGCAGCGCCATGCGCTTGCCCGGCGCCCCGCCGCCCAGCAGCAGCGCGCCCATCGACATCGCGATGCCGACGCAGATCGTCGACACGTCCGGCTTGATGAAGTTCATCGTGTCGTAGATCGCGAGACCCGCGTACACGGAGCCGCCCGGCGAGTTGATGTAGAGCGAGATGTCCTTGTCGGGATCCTCGGACTCCAGGTGCAGCAGCTGCGCGACGATCAGATTCGCGATCTGGTCGTCCACGGGCGTGCCGAGGAAGATGATCCGCTCGTTCAGCAGGCGGGAATAGATGTCGAACGCACGCTCTCCGCGAGAGGTCTGCTCGACGACCATCGGTACGAGTGGGCTCACGGTCCTCGCTTCGTTTCGCTTCGGTCTGTCGAATCCTTCAGATCCATCGGATCGGCCCAAAGACCGAGCACTCGGGCGAAGACTAGCAACGGGCCGATCCGGGGAAACCCGGGTCCTTCGGTCAGTTGTCGATGGCTACTCGGACGCGGCGACCGGCTTGGCGGACTCAGCCACCAGGTCCAGCGCCTTGCGCTGCGACAGGTCGTCTTTCAGTGCGTCGAGGCGGCCGTTGGCGCGCAGCCGCTCCAGCAGCTTCTTCGGAGCTGTCCGATCGCCGGGCGGCGAGGCCTCCTGGACGGCCTCCAGCATCTCGTCCTCGGTCGGCTCGAGGCTCTCGGCCTCGGCGATCGCGGCGAGCACGGCCTCGCGCTTGAGCGCCTGCTCGGCGTCCGGCTTGGCCTGCTCGATCGTCTCCTCCTCCGAGCGGCCGGAGATGCGCAGGTACGCGTCCCGCGAGATGCCCTGGTGCGCGAGCGAGTGCAGCATCGAGTCCCACAGCTCCCGCGCCCGCGCCTCGATCAGGCTGTCGGGCACCTCGATCGTCGCGGCCTCCACGGCCGCGTCGAGCGCCGCCTCGCGGAACTCGGCCTCGATCCGCTGGTCCTCGACCTCGGCGACGCGCGTGCGGATGTCCTCGCGCAGCTCGTCGAGCGTGTCGAAGCCGGCCTCCTCGGCCAGCTCGTCGTCGAGCTCCGGCAGCACCTTGGCCTTGACGTCGCGGACCGTGACGGCGAACTCCGCCTCCTGGCCCGCCAGCTCGGTCGCCGCGTAGTCGTCCGGGAACGTGACCTTGACGGTGCGCTCCTCGCCGCCGACGGAGCCTTCGAGCTGCTCCTCGAAGCCCGGCACGAGCCGGCCGGAGCCGAGCTCGACCATCGAGTCGCGGCCCTCGCCGCCGGCGAACGCGACGCCGTCGACGGTGCCCGCGAAGTCCATCACCACGAAGTCGCCGCGCGCGGCCTGGCGGTCGACGGTCTCGAGCTTGGCCGTGCGCTCGCGCAGGCGCTCGAGCTCCTCGCCGATCGTCTCGTCCGAGACGCCGGGGTCGCGCTTGGCGACCTCCAGGCCCTTGTACTCGCCGAGCGTCGCCTTCGGGCGGACGCCGATCTCGATCGAGAAGTGCAGCGGCTGCCCCTCGTCGGGCAGCGCCTCCATGTCGATGTCGATGTCCGGCTCGCCGACCGGGATGACGCCCGCGCCGTCGATCGCCGCGCGGTACCAGTCGCCGAGCGACTCGCGCACCGCCTCGTCGAGCACCGCCTTGCGGCCGATCCGCCGGATCACGACGGGCGGCGGCGCCTTGCCGGCGCGGAAGCCGGGGACGCGCAGATTGCGGGCAAGCTGACGGGCCGCCTGCGCGAGGCGGCGGTCCAGCTCGTCGGTGCCGATCTCGGCCTCGACGCGCACGCGCGACTCGGGAAGCTCGGTGACGGTGGTATTGACGGTTGTGGCCATAGAGCGGCGGTCAACGATACAAAGCGCTGATGCGCCAGCGTCTTGCCGCCTGGGCGGTCACCGGCCCGCTCGGGCACCTCGCCGCCGGTATCGCCGACTGGGCGGTCGCCCTCTGGCGGCACGCCAGGCGGCCGCGCGCTTAGCGCAGGCGCCAGGCGTCGGCCGGGAGCGGCGTGGCCGCCTCCGGCCGCAGCGCGTCCGTGAGCAGGCCGATGTAGCGCGGCCAGTGGTCGTCCATCGGCGTGCCGTCGGACGCCGGGCGCGTGGTCGCGCCGAGCATGCGGAAGATCATCTGCACGTCCTCGGGCACGAGGTCGGCGCGCACGGCGCCCGCCTCCTGCGCGCGCCGCAGCGGCTTGCCCATCGCGGCGATGAAGCGGCGCCGCTGCTCCGGCGTGAGCGCGGCGGCCCCGAGGCGCTGCGCGACCACGTCGAGGAAGCCCTGGTTGGTCGCCTGCCGGCGCGCCGACTCGTGCAGGAAGCCGATGAACGCCACGCCCGCGTCCGCCTCGGCCGCGGACTCCTCGACGAGCGTCTCGAGGTCGCGCAGCAGGTCCTCGAAGATCGCCCGCACGAGCGCCTCCTTGGTGGGGAAGCGCCGGTACAGCGTCCCCTTCCCCACGCCCGCGCGGCGGGCGATCTCCTCCACGCCCACGTCGAGGCCGGCCTCCGCGAACGCGGTTCGCGCGGCCTCCAGGATTCGCGCGCGATTGCGCGCAGCGTCCGCCCGCAGGGGACGGAGCGGAGCGACAGGCTCCCCGGCCATCTACCCGCGGAGACTATCCCAACCGGACGACCTCGACCGGAAAACTTAAAGCGGTCAGACAGTTTTCAGGAGTGCCGCGAACGCGTCGTCGCTCAACTCGATGTCGCGCGCCGCGAGATTCTCCTCGAGGTGCGCGACGGAGCTGGTGCCCGGGATCGGCAGCATGACCGGCGACCGGCGCAGCAGCCACGCGAGCGCGAGCTGCGACGGGGTCGCGCCGTGCTCGGCCGCGAGCGCGTCGAGCGGGCCCCCGGGCCCGGCCAGCCGGCCGGTGGCGAGCGGGAACCACGGGATGAACGCGATCCCGTTCGCCTCGACGTGCTCGAGCAGCGGCTCCGCCTCGCGGTCGGCGAGGTTGTAGCGGTTCTGGACGGACACGATCGGCGCGATCGCGCGCGCCTGCTCGAGCTGGACGACGGTGACCTCCGACAGCCCGATGTGGTGGATCTTGCCCTCCTGGCGCAGCTCCTCGAGCGTGCCGATCTGCTCGATCAGCGGGACCAGCGGGTCGATCCGGTGCAGCTGCAGCAGCTCGATCCGCTCCAGGCCGAGATGGCGCAGGTTGAGCTCGGTCTGCTGGCGCAGGTAGCCCGCGCGCCCGACGGGGCGCCAGTCGCCGGGCCCCGGGCGCGTGAAGCCGACCTTGGTCGCGATCACGAGGTCGTCGGGGTACGGGTGCAGCGCCTTGCGGATCAGCAGATCGGCGACGAACGGCCCGTAGGCGTCCGCCGTGTCGATCAGGTTCACACCCAGCTCGACGGCGCGCCGCAGCACGCGGACCGCCTCGGCGGGATCGTCCGGGTCGCCCCAGCGGCCCGGGCCGGTGAGCTGCATCGCGCCGTAGCCGAGCCGGTTGACGGTGGTGGTGCCGCCGATCTCGAACGTGGACATCAGGCGATCATCGCTGCCGAGAGCAGGACCGTGGCGTCCGGGAGCCGACGTAGCGTCCACGCGATGCCCGTCGCGGTCGACCACCCCTGGCTCGAGCAGCTCAACCCCGAGCAGCGGGAGGCGGCGACGCATGCGGGCGGGCCGCTGCTGATCCTGGCCGGCGCCGGGACGGGCAAGACGACGACGCTGTGCGCGCGCGTCGCGCATCTGGTCGCCGAAGGCGTGCCGTCGGAGCGGATCCTGCTCGTCACGTTCACGCGCCGCGCCGCGCGCGAGATGCTGCAGCGCTCGCGCGCGCTGGTGCCGGCGTCGTCGCGGGTGCTCGGCGGCACCTTCCACTCGGTCGCCCACCGGCTCGTGCGCCGGCACGCGTCGGCGCTCGGGCTGCCGGGCGGGTTCGGCGTGCTCGACGCGGGCGACGCCGCCGACGTACTGGACCTGCTGCGCGAGGAGGCCGGCCACGCCCAGTCGCGCACGCGCTTCCCGCGCAAGGCGACGCTGCTGGACATCTACTCGCGCACGGTCAACGCGCAGCTGCCGCTCTCGGGCGTGATCGAGGAGCACTTCCCGTGGTGCTCGGAGCACCGCGAGGCGATCTCGGCGCTGTTCAAGGCCTACACGGCGCGCAAGCGCGCGCTCGGCGTGATCGACCTCGACGACCTGCTGCTGTTCTGGCGCGCGCTGGCCCGCGACGCCGTCGTCGGGCCGGCGCTGGCGGCCTCGTTCGACCACGTGCTCGTCGACGAGTACCAGGACGTCAACGGCCTCCAGGTCGACCTCGTGCGCGGGCTGGCCGAGCATGGCCCGGCGATCACCGCGGTCGGCGACGACTTCCAGGCGATCTACGGCTTCCGCTCGGCCTCGGCGGCGCACATCCTCGACTTCCCGGAGCACTTCCCCGGCACGCGGGTGGTGACGCTGGAGCGCAACTACCGCTCGACGCAGCCGGTGCTCGACGCCGCCAACGCGGTCGCCGCGCAGGCGACGCGCGCGTTCCCGAAGCGGCTCGTCTCCCAGCGCGACGGCGGCGTGCGCCCGAAGGTCGTGTTCGTTCGCGACGAGGCCGCGCAGGCCGCCGAGGTCTGCGACCGCGTCCTGGAGGCGCGCGAGCAGGGCGCCGAGCTGCGCGCGCAGGCGGTGCTGATGCGCACGTCGCACGACTCCGACCTGCTGGAGCTGGAGCTGACCCGCCGCAGGATCCCGTTCGTCAAGTACGGCGGGCTGCGTTACCTCGAGGCCGCGCACGTGAAGGACTTCGTCGCGATCCTGCGGCTGGCCGACAACGGCGCGGACGAGCTCGCCTGGTTCCGCGTGCTGCAGCTGATCGAGGGCGTCGGGCCGGTGAGCGCCCGCAAGGCGATCACGCTGATGCGCGGCGACGTCGAAGGCTGGCCCGAGGCGCGGGAGTCGATCCCCGCGAACGCGCGGGCGTCGGCCGACGCGGTCGTCAACGCCTTGATCGCCGCGCGCGCCGAGCGCCGCGCCGGCCCGCGCGCCGAGGGGCTGCGCGACGTGCTCGCGCCGCTCGTCAAGCAGCGCTACCCGGACGGCGCGCTGCGGGTGGCGGACCTCGACCAGCTCGTCTCGGCCGCCCACGAGGCGCGCGACGCGCGCCACTTCGTCGCCGAGCTGGTGCTCGACCCGCCGAGCTCGAGCGCCGACATCGCGCAGCCGCCGCACCTCGACGAGGACTACCTCGTGCTCTCCACGATCCATTCCGCCAAGGGGCTGGAGTGGGACTCGGTCCACGTGCTGGCGGTCTACGACGGCAACTTCCCGGCCTGCATGGCGGCGGGGACGACCGAGTCGATCGACGAGGAGCGGCGGCTGCTCTACGTCGGCATGACCCGCGCGCGGCGCACGCTGCACCTCTACGTCCCGGTCCGCTACCACCACCGGCCGAAGGGCAATGACGACGCGCACGGCTACGGCAAGCCGTCGCGGTTCCTGACGGACGAGGTGCTCGCGACGTGTGACGTAACGCGGTTGCCGGACGATCCGTTCTCGCCGTACGGCGCCTCGGTGAGTGCCGGCCGCCGGATTGCCGTGTCCCCGGATTCGCTCTTCGACTGAGACGAACGTCAACTGCGCTGGTAAGGGGATGGGTCAGATTGCCTCGCGGTTCGCGAGGCGGAAACGATCACCGCGCCCGAGGGGTGCGCTACGAAAGCGTCCTCACAGGACGCTTTCGTGACCCACCCCCCTTTGTTCGAAGCGCGGACGTGGTCGCTCATGATCTTCGAGGCGAACCCGGTGATCGGTTCTGGGAGACCGCCTCCCTTACCGCGTAGTTGACGTTGTTCCGGGTAGGAGCGACCCGATGAACCTCGCGGTCGCGCTCATCCTCGGCTGGAACGGGCTCGTACCCGTGCAGGACGGCATCTCCAAGCAGGGCGCGCACTGGCACATGACCGCCCGCGCCGACCACCACCAGCTGATCGTCGGGATGAACGTGCGCGACTTCGACGGCTGGTACATGAGCGCCCCGCTGGACGCGCGCGCGGTGATGGCCGTGGACCGCGCCGAGGACATCGGCGACCGGAACGAGCGGCTGATCGACGGCTATGCCTACACGACGGTCGCGAGCGTCCAGGTGCAGACGGCGACGCGCACGCTGACGATCCACCCGCGCCCGGCGCCCAAGCGCGCGCTCAAGCACTGGCCCGACCTCGAGAAGCTCCGCTTCTTCGTGCACTTCTTCGCCGAGGACGACGCGCCCAAGACCGTCACCGCGCTCGACGCGACCGGCAAGGTGCTCGTCACGCGCGACGTCACTTCTCGCTGAACACGAGGGCGAGCGGGTCCGCGTCCAGCGCGATCCGGTCTCCGTTCTGCGTGATCAGGGTGCTGAACGGGACCGGGCCGGCGGCGTCGCCGACGGTGACCTCGTCGTCCTGCTGGGGGCCGGTGCGCGCCATCCACTCGGGCAGCGTCTCGCGCGGGTTGCGGTGGCGCAGGTAGTCCGAGCAGCGGCGGAACAGCTTCGGCAGGATCAGGCTCCCCTCGGGGCCGACCGACGCCTGCGAGGACAGCGCGAAGCCGCCGCTGGCGTCGACCGCCCAGACGCCGAGCCCGGCGGCGCGCGCCTCGGCCGCGAGCGTGCGCATCCGCGCCCGCAGCTCCGGCGCCGTCGACGCGTAGAACGTGCCGTACGCCGCGCCCGTGCGCAGCAGGTCCGCGCTCGCGGTGCGATCCAGGTCGACCGGGGCCAGCTCCCCGTCGGGCGGGAGCTCGTCGCGCAGCAGGAACGCGACCGGGCGGCCGTTGACGTCGACGAGCCCGGTCTGGATCGCCGCGGGGACCGAGGCGGGCGTGGAGGCGCTCACCTGGTCGCCCGCCCAGTGCACGTCCGTGAACCCGCACCACGCCAGCAGCTGCTCTCGGGCCGGCACGCCGAGCGGCTGCGCGAGCCCGTTGTAGTGCGTCTCCGGCGCGTCGATGCCGTCCAGCCGCAGCTGGAACGTGCCGTCCGAGGACGGCCGCGCGCGGGCGCCGTTGACGAGCCCGCGCACGAGGTCGGGCTGGGCGGGGCGGAAGCGGATCGAGTCGCCGTCCGGGCTCTTGCCCACCACGAGGAGGTCGCCGCGCAGGCACAGGAGGTCAGCCACGGCGCGCCAGTCTGACGCACGCCGCATACTTCACCAATCCGATCGGAAAAGCGCCCGCAAAACCGGATCGAGATACATATTTCTTAATCCCGATCCGATTACTTGTGATCTCACCATCTCGTGGGTACCGTCCTGGTCACGCCATGAGCAAGATCGAACGCATCAAGGCGGCGACGGACGGTCTCGACGTGCTTCCCGAGCTCCTCCGCGCCGCGCGCGAGGGCTGGGAGACGCTCGACCCGGATCACGTCGGCCTCCTCAAGTGGTATGGCCTCTACGCGCACAACACCCATGACGGGAACTTCATGCTGCGCGTGAAGGTCATCCAGGGCGTGCTCAGCGCCGATCAGGCCGAGGTCATGGCCTCGATCGCGGACGACTTCGGCCGCGGCGTCATCGACTGCACGACGCGCCAGTGCTTCCAGGTCCACTGGATCCGGCTCGAGAACGTGCCGGAGATCTTCGCCCGCCTCGAGCGCGTCGGCATGACCTCCAGCGGCGCCTGCGGCGACATCACGCGCAACGTGATCGGCTGCACGGTGGCCGGGCTCGGCCACGAGGAGATCGTCGACGGCTACGGGACCGCCGAGGCGATCCACGAGTACTTCCTCGACAACAAGCTCTACTCGAACCTCCCGCGCAAGTACAAGATCTCGGTCACCGGCTGCGCCGAGGACTGCGCCCGCGGCCTGATCAACGACATCGCGCTGTCGGCGGCGATCGCCGGCGACGGCACGCGCGGCTTCAACCTGCGCGTCGGCGGCGGCCTCTCCAGCCACCCGCGCTTCGCGCGCTGGATGGACGTCTTCGTCACGCCCGAGGAGGCCCCGGAGGTGATCGCCGGGATGACCGGCATCTTCCGCGACTCCGAGGAGAACCGGAAGGCGCGCGGCAAGGCGCGGCTGAAGTTCCTCGTCGACCGCGTCGGGCCGGAGGAGCTGCGCGCCGAGCTCGAGCGCCGCGTCGGCCGCGAGCTGCGCCGCGGCGTCCCGAAGGCTCCGGGTTTGAGCGGCGAAGACCACGTCGGCGTCCATGCCCAGAGCGACGGAGACCACCACACAGTGGGCGCGGTGGTCCCCGTCGGCCGCCTCAAGGCCGAGCAGCTGTACGAGCTCGTCCGCCTGGCGCGCACGTACGGGAGCAACCCCGGCGACGCGCTGCGGCTCACGCACCAGCAGAACGTCGTGCTGCCGTGGATCCCGGAGGCGAAGCTCGACGCGCTGCTCGCCGAGCCGCTGCTGCAGAACCTCACCCCCACGCCGACCCTGTTCGCGCGCGGCCTGCAGACCTGCACCGGCAAGGAGTTCTGCGGCCTGGCGAAGGTCTTCACGAAGAACCGCGCCGTCGAGATCGCCGCGTTCCTCGACGAGCACGTGCGGCCGAACGGCCACGGCGACGACCTGCGCGTGCACTTCGCGGGCTGCTCGTCGAGCTGCGCGCAGCACCAGATCGCCGACGTCGGCATCGAGGGCGTGCTCAAGAAGGTCGACGGCGAGTTCGTCGAGGCGATGGACATCCGCATCGGCGGCCGGCTCGGCCCCGAGCCGCGCTTCGGCGACGTCGTGCTCAAGAAGGTCCCGCACTGGGAGCTGAACGAGACGCTGCTGCGGATCTTCGACCTCTACGAGCAGCACCACGACGGCGGCGAGACGTTCCGCGACTTCGCCGGCCGCACCGAGCCCGAGTGGTGGACGAACGCGCTCGCACCGGTCGAAGAACCGCATGAGACGGCAAACCGGTTCGAAAGTGCCGGCTGCGCCGGCACGCCCACGCGGAGCAGAGGTCACGTGAGCATCACCGAGGTCCTGGCCGAGGCCGTCGAGCGCCACCACCCGCGGCTGGTGATGCTCTGCTCCTTCCAGAAGGAGGAGAGCGTGCTGGTCGACGAGCTGGTCAGGCTCGCGCCCGACGCCCGCATCGTCACGATCGACACCGGCGTGCTGTTCCCCGAGACGCTGGCGACCTGGCGCAGGTTCGAGGAGCGCTTCGGGATCGACGTCGAGGTCGAGGACGCCACCGGCGACTGGACAGCGGTCAACTGCTGCGGGGCCGCCAAGGTCGACGCGCTCGAGCGCGCCCTGGCCGGCGCGGACGCGTGGATCACCGGCATCCGCCGCGAGCAGGCGCCGACGCGTGCGAACGCCCAGCCGGTCGAGTACGACGAGCGCCGCGGGCTGTGGAAGTACAACCCGATCGTCGACTGGACCGAGAAGGACCTGTGGCGGCGGATCGCCGAGCGCGACCTGCCGTACAACCCGCTCCATGACCAGGGGTACGCCTCGATCGGCTGCGCGCCGTGCACCGCGCCCGGCGCCGGCCGCGAGGGCCGCTGGGCCGACTCCGACAAGACCGAGTGCGGGATCCACGTCGCATGACCGCCGTGACGATGCCGGCCCTGTCGCACCTGCGCGCGCTCGAGGCGGAGGCGATCCACGTGATCCGCGAGGTCGCCGCCGAGCGCGAGAAGCCGGCGCTGCTGTTCAGCGGCGGCAAGGACTCGATCGTGCTCGTGCGGCTGGCGCAGAAGGCGTTCGCGCCGGCAGGCATCCCGTTCTCGCTGCTGCACGTGGACACGGGTCACAACTTCCCCGAGGTGATCGCGTTCCGCGACCGGCTCATCGCCGAGGCCGGGCTGACGCTGCTCGTGGGCAGCGTGCAGGCGTCGATCGACGCCGGCCGCGTGCAGGAGGAGACCGGCCCGCGCGCGTCGCGCAACCGCCTGCAGACCGTCACGCTGCTCGACGCGATCGAGGAGTACGGGCTCGACGCCTGCTTCGGCGGCGCGCGCCGCGACGAGGAGCGCGCCCGCGCCAAGGAGCGCGTGCTCAGCTTCCGCGACGACTTCGGCCAGTGGGACCCGCGCCGCCAGCGCCCGGAGCTGTGGGACCTCTACAACGCGCGCGTGCGCCGCGGCGAGAACATCCGCGCGTTCCCGATCTCCAACTGGACCGAGCTCGACGTGTGGCAGTACATCGCGCAGGAGGAGCTCGAGCTGCCGAACATCTACCTCGCGCACGACCGCGAGGTGTTCGAGCGCGACGGCATGCTCTACGCCGTCAGCCCGTTCGTCGAGCTGATGGACGGCGAGACGCCGTTCACAGAGTCGGTGCGCTACCGCACCGTCGGCGACATGAGCTGCACGGGCGCGGTCCGCTCGACCGCCTCAACCCTGCCCGAGGTCGTCGCCGAGATCGCCGCCACCGACATCACCGAACGCGGACAGACGCGCGCCGACGACCGCGCGTCGGAGGCCGCGATGGAGGACCGCAAGCGCGAGGGCTACTTCTAGTGGATCTCCTGCGCCTCGCCACCGCCGGCAGCGTCGACGATGGCAAGTCCACCCTGATCGGGCGGCTGCTGTACGACGCCAAGGCCGTCCTGGCCGACCAGCTCGCGCACGTCGAGGAGCGCAGCGTCGAGGGCCTCGACCTCGCGCTGCTGACCGACGGGCTGCGCGCCGAGCGCGAGCAGGGCATCACGATCGACGTCGCCTACCGCTCGTTCGCCACGCCGCGCCGGCGCTTCATCCTCGCCGACTGCCCGGGCCACGCGCAGTACACGCGCAACATGGTCACCGGGGCGAGCACCGCCGACCTCGCGCTGCTGCTCGTCGACGCGCGCACCGGCCTGACCGAGCAGAGCCGCCGGCACGCGACGATCGCCGCGCTGCTGCGGATCAAGCACGTGATCGTGGCGGTCAACAAGATGGACCTCGTCGGCTACGCCGAGGAGGCGTTCGACGACGCCGTCCGCCAGGTGCTCGAGCTGGGCGCCAGCATCGGCCTGGAGGGCGTCGAGTTCATCCCGATCAGCGCGCTGCACGGCGACAACGTCGTCGACCGCTCCGCGCGGATGCCGTGGTACGGCGGCCCGCCGCTGCTCGACCGGCTGGAGACGGTCCCGGTCGAGCCGCCCGCCGTGCACGGCGCGCGCCTGCCGGTGCAGCTCGTGCTGCGCGGCGACGGCGGCACGCGCTGGGCGGCCGGCAGGCTCGCGGCGGGCGCGCTGCGCGCCGGCGACGAGGTCGTGCTGCTGCCGTCGGGCGTGCGCACGCGCGTCGCCGAGGTGCGCGACGCCGACGGCCCCGCCGAGACCGTCGAGGCGCCGCTGTCGGTCTCGATCCGGCTCGAGGACGAGGTCGACCTCGCGCGCGGCGAGCTGATCGCCGCCGCCGACGACGCGCCGGAGCCGTCGCGCGAGCTCGCCGCGACGCTGTGCTGGCTCGGCGACCGCCGCGCCCGCGAGCGCGACCGCTTCGTCCTCAAGCACGGCACCCGCACGGTGCCCGCCCGGCTCGACGCGATCGAGGGCCGGATCGAGTTCGAGACGCTCGAGTGGCCGGCCGCGGATGAGCTGCGGCTGAACGACATCGCGCGCGTGCAGCTGCGGCTCGGCGGCGACATCGCCGCCGACGCGTACGCCCAGTGCCACGCCACCGGCGCCTTCATCCTGATCGACGAGGCGACCAACGACACCGTCGCCGCGGGAATGATCCGGTCGCATCGCCCAGAGGGCGATGCTTCGGGGAGTTCGACCCGCGCCAACTAAGGCGCGGTCCTCGGGTGAACTCCCGGGGCCAGGTTTTCCGGCATCTGCCGGATGCCGCCCGGGCGGCGGCGGCAGAAGATGCCGCCATGAGGGGATTTCTGGTCGCGCTCGCCGCGCTGTTGCTGATGCCCGCCGCCGCGCAGGCGGCGCCCACGCTCTCGGGCGCGCACTTCGAGGGCCTCACGCGGAGGGTCGCGACGAGCAGCGAGGACCTGACCGGGATCGCGGCGGCCGACGTCGCCGTCGACGCGCCGGGCGGCGCGGTCACGCCGCTCGCCGTGCATGCGAGCGGGACGACGCTCACCGTCGACCTGCCCGCGAGCGCGTTCGCGCGCACGACGTCGACCGGCACCACGATCGCCGCGCGCGGGTCGGCCGCCGTGCCCGTCGCGCGCTCCGGCGAGCCGGCCGCCAACGCGCACATCCTCGGCTCCAGCCAGTGGACCGACAACGGCTGGAGCACGAGCCTCACCGATCGCTCGCAGGACCTCTACCGCTTCCAGGACCTCACGCCGAACACGGGCGACGCCGGCGACCTGCACCGCGACCTGCGGATGCTCGTGCTGTTCGTGCAGTTCCTGAACCGGCTCGCCACGAGCTCCCTCGCCGGCTGGCAGACGATGCAGCCCTACTAGGACGACGTGTTGCAGAACGCCGACGCGGGCTGGAGGAAGTCCATGAAGGCCTACGACCAGCTCGGGATCAAGGTCGACGACTACGACGAGGTCCTGATCATGCCCGCGCGCGGGTCCTCCGGGCTCGCCGACGGCCCGGGCAACATCAACCGCGATCCGACCGACGGCGAGCAGACCAACACCAACCAGCCCGCCTACGTCGACCACGACGGCAGGACGCACTACGTCAGCACCGTCATCACCGCCGGCAACGACATGTTCTCGTGGGGCTACCGCTGGATCAACCACGAGTTCGGCCACACCGTCGGCCTGCCGGACCTCTACAGCTACTCCACGACGATCGGCGGCACGCGCGTGAACCAGTTCTTCTGGGTCGGCGGGTGGGACATCATGGGCAACATCGGCGGCCACGCGAACGACTACGCGGGCTACCAGAAGTACAAGCTGCGCTGGCTGCGCGACGACCAGGTCGACGTCGTCTCCCAGCCCGGGACGAGCACGCATGCGATCACGCCGGTGGACACGCCCGGCGGGAGCAAGCTGGTCGTCATCCGCACGGGCGTCTCGACCGCCTACGTGGCCGAGCTGCGGACCAAGCTCGGCGTCGACGGGCTCGACAACCGCGCGCCGTCGGCGGCCCGCTGAACAGGACGGGCGTCTGGCGCCCGATCACCAACTCGATCGCCGGGCTCGACACGCAGGGCGCCCTGTGGGGCCCGGGCGACACGTTCTCCGACCCCGCGACCGGCGTGAAGATCGACTTCGGCGCGATCACGGACTACCTCGCGTCGAACCCGGTGAACAGCCCGTACACGGCTGACGACACCGCGACGATCACCGTGACGAAGACCGCGGCCGCGGCGCTGAGCGTGCCGTGCCGGTCGAGCTCACGAGCCCGACCTCGCTGCACGTCGACACGAGCACCGGGCTGCAGCGCCGGATCGTCGACTCCAACAGCATCAACAACGGCCACTACGTCTACGTGCGCGAGGGGTCGCGGATCACGCCCGCCGACGTCGTGCTCACGCGCGCCGACGGCTCAGCCGTGCCCGTCGCGGGCGTCACCGTGAACCCCGGCTCGCTCGACCTCACGTTCGCGCCCGGCACGTTCCGGACGGCGGCGTCGGCGCAGGGCCTGAAGCTCGCGACGAAGGCGTTCTATTACTTCGCCGCGGCCGCGGCGACGCCCGTCGTGCCGCAGCTCGCCGACGTCGGCGGGACCGTGCCCGCGACGCTCTCGCTCACGCTCGGCGCGCCGGCGAGCTTCGGCGCGTTCACGCCCGGCCTGGCCCGCGAGTACACCGCGGCGACGACGGCGAACGTGATCAGCACAGCGGGCGACGCCGCGCTGAGCGTGTCGGACCCCGGCCACCTCGCCAACGGCGCGTTCACGCTGCCGCAGCCGCTCGAGGTCGACATCGCGCCCGCCGCCTGGACCGGCCCGGTCTCCAACGCGGCGGTCGCGATCACGTTCCGGCAGGCGATCGGCGCGACCGACGCGCTGCGCACCGGCAGCTATACGAGGACGCTCACCTACACGCTGTCCACGACGAATCCGTAGGCCCCGCGTCATGATGGGGATCGGACCCGGTCATGACGCGCCTCGACGTACCTCCAACTCCCGCGGCGGATGCCGCGACGGACGGCCTCGGCCGTGACACCGAGCTCCTCTCGAACGCGCTCAACAGCGTGCTCGAGGAGCAGGCCGGACGCGTGTTCGCGAGCCGCCTCCGCTGGCTGTTCCGCACCGCCGAAGTCGTGCGCGGCGGCGACGAGGGCGCGACCGAGCGGCTCGTCGCCTATCTCGCCGGCGTGCCGGACGACTCGGTCGAGCCGATCATCCGCGCCTGCTCGCTCGAGCTGCAGCTCGCCAACATCGCCGAGGAGCGCGAGCGCGTGCGCCGCCGCCGCCAGTACGACGCGACCGGCGCGATCCAGCGCGAGTCGCTGGCCGAGACGGCGCGGATCCTGCGCGAGAACGACGCCGACATCCAGGCGCTGACGGCGCAGCTGGAGATCCAGCACGTCCTCACCGCGCACCCGACGGAGGCGACGCGGCGCTCGGTGCTCGACCACCAGTGGGACGTCTCGGCGCTGCTCGACAAGCTCGACGACCCGCGCATGGGCGTCAACCAGCGCCGGCGGCTGCTCGATCAGCTGCGCGAGGTGCTGACGATCTGGTGGCAGACCGACGAGGTCCGCCGCGTGCGCCCGCGCGTCGAGGACGAGGTCCGGCGCAACCTGTTCTTCCTCGAAGAGGTGGTCTACGACGCCGTCCCGGCGTCGCTGGAGGAGATGGAGCGCGCGTTCGACACCCGGCTCGTGCAGCCGGTGCTCTCCTACGGCAGCTGGACCGGCGGCGACATGGACGGCCACCCGGAGGTCGGCGCCGACACGCTCGCCTCGGCGCTCGCCCTGCACCGTGCGAGTGCGCTGCGGTTGCTGCGCGAGCGCGTCGACCAGCTCGCGCGCAGCTTCTCGCACTCCTCGCTGCGCGTGCCGCTGTCGGAGGAGCTCGAGGCGTCGCTGGAGAACGACGAGCGCGAGCTGCCGTCGGCGGCGGTGCTGCGGCGCGCGCACCGCGAATGGGAGCCGCTGCGCACCAAGCTCGGCTTCGTCACCCACCGGCTGACCAACACCGGCCGCCCGCGCGGCCGCGAGCCCGGCTACGCCGACGCCCAGCAGCTCCGCCGCGACATCGAGCTCGTGCTCGCGCACCTCGGCTCGCGCAACGTCGCGCTCGGCTCGATCCGCCGGCTGCTGTGGCAGATCGACGTGTTCGGCTTCCACCTCGCCGGGATCGACATCCGCCAGGGCGCGACGGTCGTGCGCGAGGCCGTGGCCGCGCTGCTGCCGGGCTTCGCCGACGCCGACGAGGAGCGCCGCGTCTCGCTGCTGACCGAGGCGATCCTGTCCGGCCGGCGCGGGATCGAGCACGATCCGGTCGGCGAGGCGGGCGAGCTGCTGCGCGTGCTCGACACCGTCGCGCTGGCCGGCGAGGCGTACGGGCCGCAGGCCGTGCCGGCGATGGTGATCTCGATGACCGAGCAGCCGTCGGACGTGCTCGCCGCCTGCTGGCTGGCGGCGCGGGCCGGCGCGACGTCGCTGCGGATGGTCCCGCTGTTCGAGACGCGCGACGACCTCGACGGCGCGCCCGCCACGATGGCGGTGCTATACGACAACGAGGCCTACCGCGGCCACCTGCGTGCGCACGCGAACCGCCAGACGGTGATGGTCGGCTACTCGGACTCCGGCAAGGACTCGGGCTACATCGCCAGCCAGTACGCGCTCTACGTCGCGCAGGAGCGGCTGTCGGCGCAAGCCGGCGAGGCGGGCGTCGTGCTCGAGCTCTTCCACGGCCGCGGCGGCTCGCCGTCGCGCGGCGGCGGGCGCACCTACCGCGCCATCCTGGCCCAGCCGGAGGGCTCGGTGCAGGGGCGGATCCGCATCACCGAGCAGGGCGAGACGGTCTCCGCGCGCTACAGCGACCCGGAGCTGGCGGTCCGCTCGCTCGAGCAGACGCTCTCAGCCGTCCTGCTCGCCACCGCGCTCCCGAACCCGCCGATCCTGCCGGAGTGGCGCACCGAGATGGACCGGCTGACCGAGGTCTCCCGCGCCCGCTATCGCGGGCTCGTGTACGACGACCCGGACTTCGACCGCTTCTTCGCGCAGGTCGCGCCGATCGCGGAGCTGAGCGAGCTCAACATCGGCTCGCGCCCGCCGTCGCGCAACCAGCGCCGCGGCGTCGAGTCGCTGCGCGCGATCCCGTGGGTGTTCGCGTGGACGCAGAACCGGCTCCTGCTGCCCTCGTGGTACGGCGCGGGCGCGGCGCTGTCGGACGGCGACCTCGTGATGCAGCGCGAGATGTGGCACGGCTGGCCGTTCTTCCGCGGCCTGATCGGCACGCTCGAGATGGCGCTGTTCAAGACCGACCTCGGCGTCGCCGAGCGCTACCTGCGGCTGGTCGACGACGACCTCGCCGAGCGCTTCTGGACCGACACGAAGGGCGAGTACGACCGCGTCGTCGAGCGCGTGCTGGCGATCACCGGCCAGCGCGGGCTGCTGGACGAGACGCCGGCGCTGCAGCGCCGGCTGGAGCACCGCAACCCCTGGGTCGATCCGCTCTCGCACCTGCAGGTCGAGTTGCTCGAGCGCCTGCGCGCCGGGCGCGACGACGCGCGCACGCCGCTGCTCGCCACGATCACGGGGATCGCGGCGGGCATGCGCAACACGGGTTGATGGCCGGGCGCTACGGCGCGCTGCTGGCGACCCCGGGCGCGCGGGCGCCGCTGATCCTGTCGACCGCCGGGTCGATGCCGATCGGCATGTACGGGCTGGCGATCCTGCTGCTCGCGCACGACACGACCGGCTCGTTCGCCTCCGCGGGACGGGTCGTGGGCGCGTTCAGCCTCGCCAACGCGTTCGGCGCGGTCGCGCAGGGGCGGCTGATGGACCGGCTCGGCCAGACGCGCGTGCTGCGCGTCGTCGCGAGCGGCCACCTGCCCGCGCTCGTGCTGCTCGTCGTGGCCGCCGACGCCGGCGGCTCGGTGTGGATCCTGTCGCTGTGCGCGGCGTGCGGCGGCGTGACGCTGCCGCAGCTGCCGGCGTCGATGCGGTCGCTGTGGAACGCGCTGGTCGACGACCCGGAGCAGCGCGCGACGGCGTACGCGCTCGTCGCGGTCGTGTTCGAGGTCGCCGTCGTCACGGCGCCCGTGATCGTCGCGGGGATCGTGGCGGTCGCCTCGCCGGCGGTCGCCGTGATCGCGGCGGCGGCGCTGGGCGCCGGCTCGGCGGCCGGGTTCACGGCCACGCACGCGTCGCGCCGCTGGCGCGGGACGCGGCACGAGGCCGGCTGGCTCGGCCCGCTCGCGGCGCCCGGGATGCGGACCGTGTTCGCCGTGCTGCTCGCCTTCGGCATCGCGGTCGGCGTCGTCCAGGTCGCGGTGCCCGCGTTCGCGGAGGCGCGCGGCTCGGCGGCGACCGGCGGCGTGCTGCTGGCGGCGCTGTCGGTCGGCAGCCTCGCCGGCGGGCTGCTGTACGGCTCGCGGACCTGGCCCGGCCGGCCGCCGTCGCGCCTGGCGCCGCTGATGCTCGGGCTCGGCGGGACGTTCGGGCTGCTGGCGGTCGCGAACACGCAGGTCGCGCTCGCAGCGCTGCTGGTGTTCAGCGGCCTGCTCGTGGCGCCGACGACGGTCGTCGGCTCGACGCTGCTCGACACCGTCGCGCCGCGCGGCACGGCCACGGAGGCGTTCGCCGCGATGGTGATGGGGATCGTCGCCGGTACCGCCGCGGGCAACGCGGTCGGCGGCACGATCGTGGAGTCCGCCTCGTACGAGACGGCGGTGCTGGCGGCGGGCGCGATCGCCGCCGCCGGCGCCGCGCTGGCGCTCGCGCGCCGGCGCACGCTCTTCTAGGGAGTCTGTTGAGGAATGGTCGGTCCGACTGATGTGGCGCAGCCGTGGATGCCTCGGGCCGCACGCGATGGTGATGCGTGGCTCTGCCACGTGAGCATCGTGGGTGGCGGGCAGGGCGAAGCCCGGTGACGAGCCCGCAGGGCGAGGCCAGGCCGCGGATGTGCCGCAGCAGGCGTACCGGAATTCCTCAACCGGCTCCTAGTCGCCCATCTGCGCCTGGACGATCTCCTCGAGCAGCATGCCGAGGTAGCCGTAGAGCATGTAGGAGCGGGCGTCCGGGTCGTCGGGGTCGACCATGAACGGGTCCTCCTCGCCGACGTCGAGCATCGTCCCGAGCACGAGCCGGAGCGCGTTGACGGCGTGCATCCAGGCCGTCAGCTCGTCGAGCGAGAGCTCCTTCGCGCCGGCGGTCGCCTCGACCGTGTCGATCGCCGCCAGGCGGCCCGAAGCGAGGTCGTCGTGGGTGAGCCGGTGGTACTCGGCCTGCTGCTCCGCGTCCTCGGTATAGGCGGCCGGGTACAGGCGGCGCAGGCGCGGGTCCTCGGCGCCGAGCGCCAGCAGCGCGCGCAGCTCTCCGAGCAGCTGGCGCACCAGCTCGCGCTCCTCGTCGGGCAGGCGCAGCTGGTAGCGGCCGCGCTTGGCGACGATGCGGGCCATCAGTCCTGTTGCATGGTCGCCCACAGGCCGTGCTCGTGCAGCCGGAAGACGTCCAGCTCCGCCTTCTCGCGCGTCCCGTTGGAGACGACCGCGCGGCCCTTGTGGTGCACGTCGAGCATCAGCTCGGTCGCCTTCGCGCGGTTGTAGCCGAACAGCTTCTGGAGCACGAGCACGACGTAGCTCATGAGGTTGATCGGGTCGTTCCACACGATCACCACCCACGGCCGGTCGGGCGCCAGGCGCGTGTCTGAAGCGGGGAGGTCGACCTCGGTGGGAACCGCGGCGGGCATCAGGTCAATTGTGACGCGCGGGGCTCAGTACGGGGCGAGCACGGCCGCGATGGCGGCGTCCTCGCCGTCGTGGATCCAGCGCTGGGCCTCCGGGCCGCTGAGCTCGAGCAGGCGCCGGGGCGCGCTCCCGCGCGGCGCGATCACGGCGAGCCGGCGGCCGCCCGTCGCCAGCCGCTCCGCGAGATGGAAGAGCAGGTGCACGCCTGAGCTGTCCATGAACGTCAGCCCGGCCAGGTCGAGCACGAGCCCGGCGGCCTCGTTGCCGACCTCCGGGACGATCGCGCGCT
Organism: uncultured Solirubrobacteraceae bacterium; assembly: GCA_963736505.1. Taxonomy (GTDB): domain Bacteria; phylum Actinomycetota; class Thermoleophilia; order Solirubrobacterales; family Solirubrobacteraceae; genus Solirubrobacter. Next base: position 931,556 of record CAVTOZ010000003.1, on the reverse strand, counting down.
CGAGCCCGGCGGCGTTGGAGACGTCCAGCTCGCCGGTGATGGCGGCCACGACGACCGCCTCGCGCGTCCAGATGAACAGGCTGGCGAGATCGGTCACAGCAGCACCCGCAGGCGCACCGTGGTGCCGCCATCGCCGCGTTCGATCTCGACCTCGTCGACCAGCCGGCGCATCATCGTCTCGCCGCGCCCGCGGTCCTCGCGCCGGGGGTCGGCGGCGCGCCAGCGGCCGTGGTCGCGGACGCGCACCTCGATCACCTCGTCGTCGCGCTCGGCGTGGAGGTCGAGCGGCCCGCCGGTCAGCCCGTAGGCGTGCTCGACGGTGTTCATCGCCGCTTCGTGGGCGGCCAGCACCAGGTCCTCGGCCCGCTCGTCGTCGATCCCGTGGCCGCGCAGCCACGTCTCCAGCCAGCGGCGCACGTCGCGCAGCCGGCCGGGCTGCGCCGGCACCGACAGGTCGGCCTGGGAGCTCGCGACGCCGACGCGGCGCGCGATCAGCAGCGCGACGTCGTCGGCCGGCTCGGCGCCGCCGAGCAGCGCGGCGAGCAGCGCGTCCGGGCCGGGATCGACCGCCAGCGCCTCGGCCAGGCACGCGACGCCCTCGTCGATCGTCGGCCCGCGGCGCTCGACCAGCCCATCGGTGTAGAGCACGAGCGTGTCCTCGTCGCCAAGCACGTCGGCGGCCTCGCGGAAGCTCGTGCCGACCACGACGCCGAGCGGGTTGGCGACCGGGCCTTCGAGCTTGCGCACGGCGCCGCCGGGCGAGAGCACGAGTGGCGGCAGATGGCCCGCGCTGGCCCAGAGCAGCTCGCCGGTGGCGGGCGCGAGCAGCACGCACAGGCAGGTGGTCATCCCGAGCCCGCCCGCGAGCACGAGCGCGTCGAGCCGGCGCATCAGCTCGGCCGGCGGGTGCCCTTCGCGCGCGTAGGCGCGCAGCGCATGGCTGACCTGGCCCATGATCCCCGCCGCGTGCACGCCGTGGCCGGCGACGTCGCCGATCGCCAGCATGACGCGGCCGTCGGCCAGCGGGACGGCGTCGTACCAGTCGCCGCCGACCTTCAGGCCGTGGCCGGCGGGCACGTAGCGGCCGGCCAGCGCGAGGCCGGGCAGCGCCGGGAGCCCGGCCGGCAGGAGGCTGCGCTGGAGCATCTCGGCGACGCCCTCGGCCGCGCGCGTGCGCTCGTCGCGCAGCCGCGACAGCTCCAGCACCGAGCGGACGCGGGCGACCAGCTCGTTCGACGAGAACGGCTTGGCGAGGTAGTCGTCGGCGCCCGCGTCGAGGCCCTCGATCGCGGCCTCCTCGGCGGCGCGGGCCGACAGCATGATCAGCGGCAGCCGCTCCGTGGACGGCTCGTCGCGCAGGGCGCGCAGCAGCTCGAGGCCGTCCAGCCCGGGCATCATCACGTCGGCGAGCACGAGGTCGAACCCGCCGCCGCGCGCGAGCTCGAGCGCCTGGGTGCCGTCGACCGCCGCCGCGACCGCGAAGTGCGGCCCGAGCAGGCGGACGAGGTAGTCGCGCATGTCGGCGTTGTCGTCGGCGACGAGGATGCGCGCGCCGTCGCCCTCCGCCGCGCCCGCGCCTGCGCCCGTGGCCGCGGGAGAATCGCCCCCTGGGCGATTGCTCCCAGCAGGATTCGCCCCCGCGAATCCTGCCCCCCAGCGGGCGGCGTCCGCGATCAGCCCGTCGTCGGGGCGCGGCTCGCGGGCGGGCGCGACGCCGTCGGCCGGCGCGAGCGCGACGGTGAACGTCGATCCCTCCCCGATCCGGCTCTCGATGCCGACGCGCCCGCCCTGGGCGACGACGAGCTCGCGCACGAGCGCGAGCCCGATCCCGGTGCCCTCGTGGCTGCGCGCCTGCGTCCCCTTCACACGGTGGAAGCGCTCGAACAGGTGCGGGAGCTCGTGCGCGGGGATGCCGACGCCGGTGTCGGTGACGGTCAGCTCCCCCGCGGCCGTCACGCGGACGCGGATCCCGCCCTCGAGCGTGAACTTGAACGCGTTCGAGAGCAGGTTCAGCAGCACCTTGTCGAGCAGGTCCGGGTCGGCCGAGACGATCACCGGCGCCGCCGGCACGTCGACCTCGAGCGTCAGCTCGGCGCCCTCGACGAGCGAGCGGAACGCGCCGGCGGCCGACGCGGCGGCGGCCGCGAGGTCGACCGGCTCCAGCGCCGCCTCGACGTGCCCGGCCTCCAGGCGCGAGTAGTCCAGCAGCGCGTTGACGAGCCGCAGCAGCCGCAGGGCGCCGCGCTGGGCGGTCGCGACGCGCTCGCGCTGAGCCGCGTCCAGCGGCCCCGCGAGCGCGTCGGTCAGCGGCCCGAGCAGCAGCGTCAGCGGCGTCCGGAACTCGTGCGAGACGTTCGAGAAGAACTCGGTCTTGGCGCGGTCGAGCTCGGCCAGGACCTCGAAGCCGCGGGCGGTGGCGATCGCGCCGCCCAGCTGCTCGGCGAGCAGGCTGAAGAACTCGCGGTAGCGGGCGTCGAGCTCGCGCTGCGGGTTGACGCCGCTCGCCAGCGTCGCCTCGGCGCCGGCCGCGAGGACGACGGCGCCCTCCGGCGCGGGCTCGCCGACGCCGATCTCGACGCCGGGCAGGTCCGGGTTGCCGGTCAGCGCCTCCCGCGCGCGCTCGACCACCTCCGCCACGGTGCGGGCGCCGGCGGTGCTCTCGGCGACCGCCGCGACGGTGCGCAGGCGGCGCTCGCTGAGCACGCGCTCGGTCGTCTCGGTCACCGCGGTGAAGACGCCGATCACCGCGCCCGTCTCGTCGTGGAACGGGCTGAAGGAGTACGTGAAGTAGGTCTCCTCGACGTAGCCGCTGCGATCCAGCGGCAGCAGCTGGTCCTCCGACCACGTCGCGCCGCCGCCGTCCAGGACGCCCTGCAGCATCGGGCCGATCACGTCCCAGATCTCGGGCCACACCTCCTGGCACGGCCGCCCGAGCGCCATCGGATGCTTGTCGCCGAGCATCGGGGCGTACGTGTCGTTGTAGAAGAAGACGAGCTCCGAGCCCCAGAAGACGACCATCGGGAAGCGCGAGCCGAGGCAGATCGAGACGGCGGTGCGCAGGCTCTCAGGCCACTCGGGCGCCGGACCGACCGGGGTGCGCGACCAGTCGAAGGAGCGCATCAGGCTCCCCATCTCGCCGCCGCCGGAGAGAAAGCCGGTCCGTGACACCGCCGCCATTGTCCTCTACTGCGGGGGCAGCGTGGCCGGGGTCGCCGGCGACGCCGCGCCGTTCGGATCCGCCGTGCTGGCATGCAGGTCGTAGGCGCGGTCGTCGGGCAGCGCGAGCTCGACCTCGCCCTTCCCGTCGCCCGTGGGGATCGAGACCGTGTGTGCCGGCTCGTCGGATCCGGAGGGCCGGACGGCGAGCACCACGCCGGCGGCGGACTCCGGCACGTCGTAGGCGACGATCGCGCGCCCGCCTTCGCGCCGCACGGCGATCTTCGGCGCGCGCGGAACCGCCGGCGCCGCGGGCTTGGCGGCCGCCGCGGCGAGCGCGGCGGTGCCGGCCAGCAGCGCCGGGTTGCCCCACGAGGCGTGGCCGCCGGGGCCGCGCGGGCTCGAGGAGTCGATCGGCGAGCCGGCCGGCTTCGTGTCGCCCCAGAACCCGGGCCACAGCGGCCAGCCCGGCTGCGCGTCGCCGAGCACGACGAGCGTGGGCGTGATGTGCGGGCCCTTGCCGTCGGCGTTGTCGAACCACACGCCGGTCCAGTGCGAGCCGGCGCTGAAGTACGCGGCATGCGAGCCGCGCGCGACGTAGACGGCCGGCGAGTTCGGGTCCGCGCCGGCCTTGGGCACCTGCGCCCACGGCCTGGACTCGCCGCCCTTGTGCTGGGCGTAGACCGCCTGGACGGGCAGCTCGTTCGCGTCGAGCAGGATCTGGATCAGCTCCCAGTCGCCCTCGTGGTTGCCGCCGCTGATCAGCGGGCCGGCGAGCTGGAAGTCGTTGTAGTAGTAGAAGAACCAGTACTGCAGCCACAGCCGGCCCTGGTCGTCGCGCTGGGCATGACCATGGACGCGGTCGCGATTGCGGGCGTTGCGGTGCGCGTCGGCGGCGTGCTGCTTGTAGTCGCGCGTCGTCTCGCCGATCACGTCGTCGGCCCGCACGGGCCGGCCGTCGCCGTACGTGCTCGGGCCGAGGAACGCGAGCGAGAGCTGCGGCGCCTTCGCCAGCACGGTGCCGTCGGCGCGGCGCAGCTGCGTGTACGGCGAGTCGGTCCAGATCGCCGCCGAGTCGGCGAAGTACGCCTCCATCGAGTCGTATGCGAGACGCGGCTTGTGCCGCTCCAGCAGCAGCTTCGGATCGGTCATGCCGCGAACCGCTCCAGGCCGGAGCGCAGCCAGTCCGGGACCTCGGTCTTGCCGAGCGTGGCCGCGTCGACGCAGACCTGTCGCAGCCAGCCGTCCACCAGCAGCTCCTGCCCGCGCGCGATCTCGACCTCGAGCGTCAGGCTCGTGGTGCCGAAGCTCGCGATCCGGGCGCGCAGGGTCACGATGTCGTCGAAGCGGGCGGGAACGCGGAAGCGGACGTTCGCCTCGCCGACGACGACGTCGACCCCGCGCTCGACCATCGCGTCCCAGCCGCCGAACGCTTCGCGCCACAGCTCCGTGACGGCGATGTCGAAGTACGCGAGGTAGTTCGCGTTGAAGACGATCCCCTGCGGGTCGCACTCGCCGTAGCGAACGCGCAGCTCATGTTCGAAGGCCACTGCCCCCGAACGCTAATTCATCCTTCGCACCCCGCGCCGTCGCCGTCGCGATCGAGGTCGTAGTGGTCGTCGCCGACGACCGTCACGGGACCGGTGTACTCCGGCCCGTCGCCGCTGCCGCCCTTGCAGTCGTAATCGGAGGCGTTGGGGTCCAGGCACGCGCCCGTGTAGTTGGGATCGCAGTCCGACGCGGTCGCAGTCGGGGTGGGCACCGGCGTCGGGGTCGGGGTCGGGGTCGGGGTCGCGCGCCGGCGATAGGTCACCGTGCGACTGGCGCCGGCGTAGCCGTCCTTGCGCGCGACCACTTCGATCCGGTTGCGGCCGACGGCGAGCCCGACGCGAGCGTGGAAGCGCCCCGCGCGCACGGACGCGCGACGGCCCGCCACCGTCACGTGGCTGCCGCGGGTCACGCGGCCGGCGATGGTCACCGCGCGGCTGCGCGTCGCCGCGCTCGAACGCGGCGCGAGCTCGAGCCTCACGTGCCTCGGCGCCGCGGTTCCGACCGCGTCGGAGGGCGGCGTGGGCGTGTCGACGGCACCGCCGCAGCCGCTCACGAGCGCGATCAGCATCCCCACGGCGACCGCGCTCCTTGACATGGACCGACCATATTAGAGATGTTGATCGAAAAGCAAGTGCTGTCTTATCGGAGCGACTCGCGGCGGCCTTGAGGGCGTGCCATACGATCCCGCTCATGTGGCGGCTGAGCGCGACCGAGCTCGCGTTGGGGATCCGCGCGCGGCGGTTCTCCGCGCGTGAGGTGATGGAAGCGCACCTGGCCCGGATCGAGGCCGTCAACCCGCGCGTGAACGCGATCGTGACGCTCGACGCGGAGGGCGCGCTGGCGGCGGCGGACGCGGCCGACCGGGCCGCGCCGGCGGGCCCGCTGCACGGGGTCCCGGTGGCGGTCAAGGACCTCGAGGACACGGCCGGGATGCGCACGACGTACGGCTCGCCGCTGTTCGCCAACAACGTGCCGCACGCCGACTCGCTGGTCGTGTCGCGCTGGCGGCGCGCCGGCGCGATCGTGATCGGCAAGACGAACACGCCCGAGTTCGGCGCCGGGGCGCAGACGTTCAACGAGGTCTTCGGCGTGACCCGCAACCCGTACGACCTCGCACGCACGCCCGGCGGCTCGAGCGGCGGCGCCGCGGCCGCGGTGGCGAGCGGCATGGTGCCGCTGGCCGACGGCTCGGACCTCGGCGCCAGCATCCGCATCCCGGCGGCGTTCTGCAACCTCGTCGGGCTGCGGCCGTCGCCGGGCCGGGTGCCGGACGCCGGCCCGGGCGACGCGTGGAGCCCGTTCAGCGTGCTCGGCGCGCTGACGGCGTCGGTGGAGGACGCGTGGCTGGCGCTGCGCGTGCTCGCGGGACCCGACCCGCGCGACCCGCTGTCGCTGCCCGAAGGGTGCCTCGGCACGCTCGAGGGCGACCCGCGCGGGAAGCGGATCGCCTGGAGCCGCACGCTCGCCGGGCTGCCGGTGGAGCCGGAGGTGACGGCGGTGCTCGACGCGCGACGGGCGGCGTTCGAGCAGCTCGGCTGCGTCGTGGAGGACGTCGAGCCCGACCTCGCCGACGCCGACGAGGCGTTCGACACGCTGCGGGCGCTGAACTTCGCCGGCGCGTTCGCGGAGATCGCCGAGCACGTCAAGCCCGACATCGCCGCCAACGTGCGCCGCGGGCTGGAGCTGAGCGCGGCACGGATCGCGCGGGCGCTGGTGCTGCGCAGCGAGATGTTCACGCGCATGCGCGTGCTGCTGGAGCGCTTCGACTTCCTCGCCGGACCGGTGGCGCAGGTGGCGCCGTTCGCGGTCGAGACGCAGTGGCCGCGCGAGGTCGCGGGCGTCGAGATGGCGACCTACACGGAGTGGTTCCGCTCCTGCTCGCGGATCACGGTCACCGCGCACCCGGCGGTGTCGGTGCCGGCGGGGTTCACCGACGGCGGGCTGCCGATCGGGCTGCAGCTCGTGGGCCGCTACCGCGACGAGATGGGCGTGCTGCGGCTGGCGGCGGCCTTCGAGGGCGCGACCGGGTTCGGTCTGCGCCGGCCGGAGCTATGAGCGTCTGGCCCGCGACGCCGCCGACGGCGGCGCAGCGGGCGGCGTACGCGGACGCCGAGCCGCGGCCGTTCTGGCTGGCGGCCCCGCGCGACGTCTCGCCCGCGCTGACGGGGACCGTCGACGCCGACCTGTGCATCGTCGGCGGCGGCTTCACCGGCCTGTGGGCGGCGCTGCACGCGAAGGCCGACGATCCTGCCCGCGACGTCGTGCTGCTGGAGGCGGAGACGATCGGGTTCGGCGCCAGCGGGCGCAACGGCGGGTTCTGCGTCGCGTCGCTCACGCACGGGATCGCGAACGGGCTCGCGCGCTTCGCCGACGAGCTCGAGCTGCTCGAGCGGCTCGGGCTGGAGAACTTCGACGGGCTCGTCGCCGATCTCGCGCGCCACGGGATCGAGTGCGACTTCGAGCCCACCGGCGAGCTGCTGGCGCTGCTGGAGCCCTACCAGGACGCGTGGCTGGAGGAGGAGGGCGAGACGCTGCTCGCCTACGGGCACGACGTCGTGCTGCTCGACGGGCCGGCGATGCGCGAGCAGGTCGCCTCGCCCACCTACCGCTGCGGCGTCTGGGACCGCACCGGCGCGGGGATCCTCGACCCCGGCAAGCTCTGCGCGGGGCTGCGCGCGGCCGCGCTGCGGCTCGGCGTGCGCGTGTACGAGCACAGCGCCGCGCACTCGCTCGCCGACGGCGTGGTGCTGACGGCGGCGGGGCGCGTGCGGGCGCGGCGCACGCTGTTGGCCACCAGCGCCTATCCGCCGCTGGTGCGCGCGGTCCGGCACTACGTCGTGCCGGTCTACGACTACGTGCTCGTGAGCGAGCCGCTGTCGCCGTCCCAGCGCGACGCGATCGGCTGGCGCGAGCGCCAGGGCATCGGCGACGGCGCGAACCAGTTCCACTACTACCGCCTGACCGCCGACGACCGCATCCTGTTCGGCGGCTACGACGCCGTGTACCGGTACGGCGGCCCGGTCGGGCCCGGCCAGGACGAGCACGACGCGACCTTCGCGACGCTCTCGCAGCACTTCTTCACCACGTTCCCGCAGCTCGAGGGCCTGCGCTTCACGCACCGCTGGGGCGGCGCGATCGACACCTCGTCGCGCTTCTCGGTCTTCTTCGGGACGGCCCACGGAGGCCGGACCGCCTACGCGCTCGGCTACACCGGCCTCGGCGTCGCCGCCGCCCGCTTCGGCGCCCGCGTCGCGCTCGACCTGCTCGACGGGCGGGACACGGAGGCGACGCGGCTGCGGTACGTGCGATCGAAGCCGGTCCCGTTCCCGCCGGAGCCGCTTCGGTGGGCCGTGATCCAGTTCACGCGCAACCGGCTCGCCGCGGCCGATCGGCGCGAGGGGCGGCGGGGCGTGTGGCTCGGGTTGCTGGATCGGCTGGGGCTCGGCTTCGACTCGTAGAACGTCAACTGCGCTGGTAATGGCGATCGCGGACGGGCGAGCACGATCGAACTCACTCCCTTACCAGCGCAGTTCGAAGATCCGAGCGCAGCGAGTCCTCGAGACGCCCATCCCCGGCGAGCGCCCAGAGCACGAGCGAGCCGTTGTACGCGACGTACAGCCGCCGCGCCTCGTCCGCCGAGAGCCCGAACCCGCGCAGACGCGCCAGCACCGCCGCGACATGCTCGCGCGCCGCGGCGCCGAACTCGGCATCGGCCACGTCGAGCTCGAGGAACGCGAGGTGGTGCGCGAAGGCGCGGCGGTCGGTGACCGGGCCGGCGAGCGCGACGAGGAAGTCGATCGGCGTGTCGGCCACGATCGCCCGCGGCGACGACGAGCGCGCCGCCGCCAGCAGCAGCGCGCGCTTGGACCCGTACCGTTCCGCGAGCGTCGACGCCGCCAGCCCGGCCTCCTCGGCCACGTGCGCCAGCGTGAGCCCGGCGACGCCGTGGCGGCCGACGGCGCGCAGCGTCGCCGCCAGCACCTGCTCGTCGCTCTTCGTTCGCGGTCTCGCCATTACCGAATCGCCATTCGGTAATGTACCGCGCATGATCGCAGTCGTGACTGGAGGCACCCGCGGCGGCGGGCGTGGGATCGCGGTGGCGCTCGGGGCGGCGGGCGCGACCGTGTACGTGACCGGGCGCAGCAGCGCCGCCGGGCGCTCGCCGCTCGACCGCCCGGAGACGATCGAGGAGACCGCGGCGCTGGTGGACGCCGCCGGCGGCACCGGGATCCCGGTGCGCGTCGACCATTCCGACCCGGACGAGGTCGCCGCCCTCGCCGAGCGGATCGACCGCCTCGACCTGCTCGTCAACGGCGTCTGGGGCGGCGACCCGTACACCGATTGGACGCACCCGCTGTGGGAGCAGGACCTCCAGCAGGGGCTCGCGCTCGTCCGCAACGCGGTCGAGACGCACATCATCACCAGCCACGCGCTCCTGCCGAAGCTGATCGCCAACCAGCGCGGCCTCGTGATCGAGGTCACCGACGGCAACACCGCCCGCTACCGCGGCTCGTTCTTCTACGACCTCGCCAAGCACTCGGTGATCCGGCTCGCGCAGGCGCAGGCGGCCGAGCTGCGCCCGCACGGCGTCGCCGCGGTCGCGCTCACGCCCGGCTTCCTGCGCTCCGAGGCCGTGCTGGAGCACTTCAAGACCACCGAGGCCGGCTGGCGCGACACGACCGACCCGCACTTCGCGCACAGCGAGAGCCCCGCGTACCTCGGCCGCGCCGTCGTCGCGCTCGCGACCGATCCGGCGATCATGGAGAAGTCCGGCCGTGCGCTCGCCACGGCGCCGCTCGCGCGCGAGTACGGCTTCACCGACGCCGACGGCACGCGGCCCGACTTCGAGGCCTACTGGGCGAGCGCGCTGGAGCCGGAGTACGGCCCGCTCGGCACGCCGCTGTAGCGACCGCGGACGCGCCCTCCGGTCACATCCAGCACCCCTCGCCGCTGTTGCGGCGCGCGCTTGGAGAGGACGCGGTCGAAGGCCCCGACCCTCCCCAGGAGGTACCCCTTGAGCACCTATCAGACGCCGACGGCCAATGGGCCGTCGACGCGAATCGACGACCCGTCGGACTCGACGGCGCAGCAGGCGAAGGACAAGGCCCAGGAAGCCGCCGGCCAGGCGCGCCGCGGCATCCGCGACCAGGTCGACACCCGTTCCACGGACGCGGGGCACCGCGTCAGCGGCATCGCCGAGGACGTGCGCAGCGTCGGCGACGAGCTGCGCAGGCAGGGCAAGGATCAGCCGGCGAAGCTGGCCGACCAGGCCGCCCGGCGCGCCGAATCCCTCGGCGACTACCTCAAGCGCTCCGACGGCGACACGATCCTGCGCGACGTCGAGGACCTCGGCCGCCGGCAGCCGTGGGCCGTCGTCGCCGGCGGGCTCGCGCTCGGCTTCGCGGCCTCGCGCTTTCTGAAGGCCTCCAGCAGCCGCCGCTACGAATCGCGCTGGGACGCCACGCCGCGATGACGGTCCAGGACGACCAGAGGGGCATCGGCGAGCTCGTCAAGGATCTCGCCGGGCAGACCTCGACGCTCGTGCGCCAGGAGATCAAGCTCGCGCAGGCCGAGGTGACCCAGAAGGGCAAGCTCGCCGGCCGCGGGGCGGGCATGCTCGCCGGCGCCGCCGTCGCCGCGCTGCTGATGCTCGGGGTCCTGACCGCGCTGCTCGTCGTGGCGCTCGACTCCGCCATGCCGCTGTGGCTGGCGGCGCTGATCGTGACCGTGCTGTGGGGCGTGGTCGCCGCCGTGCTGGCTCAGGCCGGCCGCAAGGCGCTGCAGGCCGCCACCCCGCCTGCACCCCAGACCGTCGAAACCGTGAAGGAGGACATCCAATGGGCGAAGACCCAGACCGGATCCGGCTCGAGATAGAGCACACGCGCGAGGAGATGGGCGGCACCGTCGACGCGCTGAGCTACAAGGCCGACGTCAAGAGCCGCGCCAAGGACTCCGTCGTGGGACTCAAGGACCGCGTCGTCGGGGCGAGCCCCGACGCCGGCGACGTCAAGCAGCAGGCCAGGCGCGCGAAGAGCGTGGCCGAGGAGAACCCGCTCGGGCTGGCGGTGGGCGCGATCGCGGTCGGCTTCCTGGCCGGCATGCTCGCGCCCTCGACCCGCGTCGAGGACGAGCGCCTCGGGCCGCTGGCGGATGACGTCAAGGACCGCGCCAAGCAGACGGGCCAGGAGGCCCTGGAGCACGGCAAGCAGGTCGCGCAGGACGCCGTCGAGACCGCGAAGGACAGCGCCCAGAGCCACGGCGAGGAGCTGGCGGACACCGCCAAGGAGCACGCGCAGGCGGCCGCTCCCCGCTGAGACGTGCGCGGGGCCGCCCTCCGTCCGGGGCGGCCCCGCTCACAACCGGTGCGCCGGGACGAGCGTGCGCGCGAGCGCGAGCGTCGCCTCGTCGAGATGCCCGTACTCGATCTCCGGGTACGCGGCGAGCACCGCGCGCTCGACGTCGTTGACGCTCACGCCCGGGACCTCCTCGGCGACGGAGCCCGCCGTCGCGTCGTCCCAGCCGATGTCGAGCTTCTCGTAGACCTCGCGCAGCACCTCGCGCACGCCGGCGCCGTCGCGCACGACGATCACCGCGCCGAGCAGCGCGGCGCCGCGCACGAGCCGCTGCGCGGTCCCGATCAGCTTCACCTTCCCGCGCGCGTTGACGCTGTACGCGCCCGGGCAGTACTCGCCCGGCACCTCCCCCACGCGCGCGTCGACGCCGAGGTCGATCAGGGCGCCGGCGAGCCGCTCGCCGGCCTCGCGGAAGCGCTCGTGCGTCCCGGGGACCGGATCGGCGACCGCGTACACGATGTCGATCCCGAGCGACTGGTGGTGGTAGGCGGCGGCGTGCCCGCCGGGCATCCGCAGCACCGGCTCGTAGCCGCGCCGCTTCGCGGCCTCCGCCGCGTCCGCGTAGCCCGGGCGCAGCGTGTCGAGCTTGCCGAACGCGACCGTCGGAGACGGCCGGTACAGGCGCAGCGCCGCGGGCAGCTCGCCCGCCGCGACGCGCAGCAGCAGGGCGTGCGAGAGCGAGATCTCCAGCGCGGACGAATCGGCGGGCTCGCCGCGGACCAGCAGCATCGGCCATTGACTCTATGAAAGGCCGGCCCGGCGCGCGCGCGTTGCCGTCGAGGATCACTGCACCGCCGAGCGCGTGAAGACCCGGATCGCGACCGTGACGAGCACGACGGTCCAGACGACGAGGACGCCGAGGCTCAGCCACGCCTCGGTCGCCGGGTTGGCCATGCCCCAGATGTCGTGAAGGCCGGTTCCGCGGGAGTCGAGCAGGCCGTAGCGCATCAGCGCCAGTCCATGGGTGAGCGGGAGGAGCTTGGCGAACACGGTGAGCGCGCCGGGCAGGACGGCGATCGGGAACAGCGCGCCGCCGAAGAACCACGGAAGGATCGCCACCACCGGAGTCACGCCGATGTACTCCTCCTGGCTGTGGATGCGGCCGGCGAGCACCTCGGCGAGCGCGTACATCAGCACGGTGAACAGCAGAGCGGCGGCGACGAACCACGCGACCCCGGTCGCACTGGCGTGGAACTCCGCGCCGCGCAGCGCGGCGACGGCGATCAGCACGCCGATCTGGAAGGCGCACAGCACGAGCACCACGGCGAGGTTGCCGAGGACGAGCAGCGCTCGCGGGATCGGCGCGGCGAGCAGCTCGCGCTGGGCGCCGCTGGTGCGGTCGACGATCACGCTGAGCCCGGCGAAGGTGGCGGCGAGCGGGACGAGCAGGCCGACCGTGCCGACCGACACGAACGCCGTGTAGTCGATCCCTGACTGCAATCCGCCGAGCGCCTGCTTGAGCGCCGGGGCGATGACGGTGGCGAACAGCAGCGGCGTGAGCAGCGGAACGGCGATCTGGCGCGGGTTGCTGGCCGTCAGCGCGGCCCTGCGCTTGGCGAGGGCGAGCAGCGCCTGCAGCGGGCGCGTGGGCCGGGCGGTCGAGCGCGGGACGAGTCCGGCGGATGCGATGGCGGTGGCCATGTGGTGTCCTCTCAGTGCCTAGGCGGCGTCCGCGAGCGGCGCGCCGGTGAAGTGCAGGTAGACGTCGTCGAGCGTCGGCCGGCGGGTCGCGATCCGCACCGCCGACATCCCGAGCGCGTCGATCGCGGCGACGACCTCGGCGGCCGTGTGCCGGGCGAGCGGCAAGGTGACCGTCGAGCCGACGACGAAGGCGTTCGGCTCGGCGACGCCGCGATCGCGCAGCATCGCCAGCGCGCCCGGCGCGTCGGCGATCTGGAGCTCGAGGATCTCGCTGCCGAGGCCGGCGAGCAGCCCGGCCGGCGTGTCGAGGACGACGATCCGCCCCTCGTGCATGATCGCGACGCGGTCGCACAGGCGCTCGGCCTCGTCGAGGTAGTGGGTCGTGAGCAGGATCGTCATCTCGTTCTGCGTCCGCAGCGAGGCGATCACGTCGAGCAGCTCATGCCGGATCCGCGGGTCGAGGCCGACGGTCGGCTCGTCCAGGAACAGGACCTCGGGCCTGGAGACCAGCGCACGGGCGATCTCCAGGCGGCGGCGCTCGCCACCGCTGTAGCTGCCGACGGCACGGTCGATCAGGTCCGACAGGCCGAGCGCGTCGACGAGGCCGGGCATGCGGGCGCCGGCCTCGGCGGGCGCCACGCCCCACAGCCGAGCGTGCAGGTCGAGGCTGGCGCGGCCGCTGAGGCCGCCGTCGACGACGGCTTCCTGGAACACGACGCTGCTCGCGCGCCTGGCGGCGATCGCCTCCTTCGTGACGTCGACGCCGGCGAGCCGGGCGCTGCCCGACGTCGGAGCGATCGTCGTCGTGAGCATCCCGACGGTGGTCGACTTGCCGGCCCCGTTGGGTCCGAGCAGCCCGAACACCTCGCCGCGCCCGACGTCGAAGTCGATGCCCTTGACCGCCTCCACTCCGCCTGGGTAGACCTTGCGGAGCGCGTGGACCTCGATCGCCGGGCCGGCGAGCGAGTGCTGTGGTACCGGTGCGAGTTGCACGATGCGTCTCTCTCTCGATTGCGCAGGCGGGGCTGGTCGCATCCGCCGCGGTTCGTCCGTCTTCCCTATGACGGACCCCGACCGAGAGACGTGACCGGCGCGGCCTTTCTAGGCTCTTCGGAGTGGAAGAGCTGGAGACAGAGCAAGAGCATCTGGACCTGACCTGGACCGCGTACGAGCGGCTGCTGCGCGCGCTGCGCGGGCGCACCCGGGCGGGCAACGACTACGCCGAGGAGGTGCTCGACGCCATGCGGCGCGAGCGCCTGCGGCGCTATTCCGCGGCGAGCGGCCCGCTGTACTTCGGCCGCGTCGACGGCGAGGACGGCCGCACGCTGTACATCGGGCGCCACGCCGTCGCGACGCAGGACAACGAGCTGCTGGCGATCAACTGGCGCGCGCCGGCGGCGGAGCCGTTCTACTCCGCCACGGCCCACGAGCCGCAGGGCGTGCGGCTGCGGCGCCGGCTCGACATCGACGACCGGCGCGTCAGCGGCTTCGTCGACGAGTGGCTCGACCACGAGGACTCGCACCTGACCGACGCGATCGTCGAGGACATCACGCGCCGGCGCGTCGGCGAGATGCGCCAGATCATCGCGACGATCACGCCGGAGCAGTACGCGCTGATCGCGCGCGACGTCGAGGGCGCGCTGGTGATCCAGGGCGGCCCGGGCACCGGCAAGACGGCCGTCGGGCTCCACCGCGCCGCCTACCTGCTCTACACCGACCCGGCGCTGGCGCGCGAGGGCGTGCTCGTGGTCGGCCCCAACGACGTCTTCGTCAGCTACATCGAGCAGGTGCTGCCGGCCCTGGGCGAGAGCGACGTCGACCAGCGCTCGGCCGAGTCGCTCGTCCACGCGCGCGGCGAGCGCGTCCACGAGCCGCCCGAGGTCGCGGCCCTGAAGGGCTCGGGCACGATGGCCGAGGTGCTCGAGCTGCTGCTCTGGAGCCGGCTGAGCGTCCCGGAGGAGGACGTCGAGGTGGCCGTCGGGCGCGCGAGCGTGCGCGTCAGCCCCGGCGACGTGCGCGACGCGATCGCCGCGGCGCGCGAGCGCGCCCGCAGCTACCAGGGCGCGCGCGAGCGCTTCCGCGAGCGGCTGTCGGGCGTGATCGCCGGAGGAATGCACGCCGGCGACCACGCGACCGAGTCGGACCTGCTGCGCGCGGTGCGCGCGAGCAAGGACTACACCAAGCTCGCCGACCGGATCTGGCCGCGCGTGACGGCGCCGCAGCTGTTCGGCTGGCTGTTCAACAAGCGCCGGCTCGACGGGCTGCTGCCGGAGGATGACGTCGCGCTGCTCGTCGGCCACGCCCCGCGCGACAAGCGGCTGCAGCCGGGCGACGTGCCGCTGCTCGACGAGGCGCGCTGGCTCGTGGACCCGGACATCAAGACGTACGGGCACGTCGTCGTCGACGAGGCCCAGAACCTCAGCGCGATGGCGCTGCGCGTGGTGTCGCGGCGCGCGCGCCGGCGCTCGCTGACGATCCTCGGCGACCTCGCGCAGCGCACCGACGACTCCGGGCTCGGCGGCTGGGGCGACGTGCTGCGCACCGCGGGCGTGCCGCGCTACGAGGTGACCGAGCTGGCGGTCAGCTACCGCGTGCCGGACGACTTCCTGCGGATCGCCGCGACGATCGCGCCGCCGGGCACGTCCGTGCCGCGCGGCGTGCGCGAGGCGCCATGGCCCGCGGTCGCGTTCGCGACCGACGACGTGGCCGGCACGGTCGCCTCGCTCGCGCAGCGGCTGACCGCCGTCGGCAGCGTCGCGGTGATCGCGCCGGACGAGTGGCACGACGCGCTCGCCGGCGCCGACGCCGACAGGACCGGCCACCTGACGGGGTCGGTCGACCTGCTGTCGCTGCGCACGGTCAAGGGGCTCGAGTTCGACGCCGCGATCGTGGTCGAGCCGGCCGCGATCCTCGCGCAGGAGCTCGACGGCGGGCCGGGCGGGCTCTACACGGCGCTCACGCGCTCGACGCGCGCGCTCGCGGTCGTGCACGCGCAGCCGTTGCCGGAGGGGCTCACGCTGCCGGCGGCCGAGCCGCCCGGTTGGCTGGCCTGACCGCGATCACGACGGTGGCGAGCGCCGCGATCGTCTCCCCCGCGCGGATCTCGACCTCCCACAGCCACTCGCCGTCGGCCTTCGCGCGGCACGTCGCCGCCGCCGCCAGGACGCCGGCGGCGACGTCCGCGAGCACGTAGGTCGCGTTCGAGAGGCCGGAGACCATGAAGCCCCGCGGGACCATCTCGACCGCGGTCGCGGTCGACGCGATCGACTCCGCCATCGCCGCGTAGACGCCGCTGTGGACGGCGCCGTGGGCGCCGAGCAGCGCGGGCGTGACCGTCGCGCGCGCGTGCGACGGGTCCATGTACTCGAGCCCGTAGGCGGCGTCGAAGCTGCGCTCGAACGGCACGACGAGCATGTCCTCGAGGCTCACGGCAGGCTCCTCACGAACGCGGTCGCGGCGTGAAGGGTCTCGTCCGGCGCCTCCAGGTGCGGCGCGTGGCGGGCGTCGAGCACGGCACGCGCGAACGGCCCGGCCACGCCCGCCTCGATCGCGTCGATCTGGGCCAGCGTGCCGTACTGGTCGTGCTCGCCCTGGATCGCGAGCACCGGCGCGCTGACGTCGCCGAGCACGTCCTCGATGTTCCAGTCGCGGAACTCGGGCGCGAGCCAGATGTCGTTCCAGAGCCGGAACGTCGCCTCGGGATCGCGGTGGTGGCGCGCCATCCGCTCGCCCAGGTCGGTCGTCGCGAACGTGTCGCGCGCCTCCGCGATGCTCGCGAGCGAGACGTCCTCGACGAACACGTGCGGCGCGAGCAGCACGAGCCCGGTGACGGGATGCTTTGACGCGTGTATAAGCGCGATCGAGCCGCCGTCGCTGTGGCCGACGAGGATCGGCGCCTCGATCCCGTGCCGCTCGAGCAGGCCGGGCAGCATGTCGAGCGCCTCCTCGTGCATGAAGCGCGGCGTGCGCGGCGCGTCCGGCACGTGCGACCGGCCGTGGCCGGCGCGCGAGTACAGCAGCGCGCGGCGCCCCGTCGCCGCGGCGAGCGCCCCCGGGAATTCGCGCCACAGGCCGACCGATCCGAGGCCCTCGTGCAGGAACACGAGGGCCGGCTCCGCGCCCGGCAGCTCCTCCGTCTCGATCATGGTCGGAGCCCGGCGAGGATGTCGCGCTCGGGGACGCCGAGGTCCGACAGCACGCGGACGCCGAGGCCGATGTGCCAGCGCTCGTCGCGCAGCACCCGGTCGACGCCCGCGACGCCCTCGAGCCGCAGCAGGGCGGGCCGCAGCATGGCGGCTTCGAGCACGAGGTGATAGAGCCCGACGGCGGCGCGCAGGCTCCCTTCACGCGCCACCCGCGGCAGCTCGACCTCGAAGCGCTCGCGCCACTCGTCCTCGGGTTCGGGGAGCTCGAGCGCGCGGGCGTAGCGGGCGAAGAAGCGCGCGTGCCGCCGCTCGTCGCCCTGCTGCAGCTCGAAGCACGGCCGCGCCTCGGCAGGCGCCAGCGCGATGATCGGGTCGAGCTCCTCGGCGACGGCGACCTCGGCCATGCACAGGTTCGCGAGCAGCTGGCGCCGCTCGTCGTCCCACCCGTCGCGCGTCAGCTCGACGTCGTCCTCGTCCCATTGGGCACGGGCAGCGAGCCGGAGAAAGTGCGCGTAACCGGCGACCGCCACGCTTCGACCGTACCATCGTCACCGCCGATGCCCGTCACCCGAACCCTGTCCGACGACGGCGTGCTCACCGTCGCCCTCGCGCGGCCCGAGCAGCGCAACGCGATCGACGCGGAGCTCGCCGGCGCGCTGCGCGACGCCTTCGAGGCCGCCGCCGACGACGCCGCCGTCCGCGCCGTGATCCTCACCGGCGAAGGCACCGCCTTCTCGGCCGGCGGCGACCTCTCGCGCTTCGAGCGCGACTGGGACCCGCGCGAGTTCCGCCACGACTCGCACCGGCTCACGCAGCTGGTCACGCTGGTCGAGCGGCTGGAGAAGCCGACCGTCGCCGCCATCAACGGGCTCGCCACCGGCGCCGGCACGCAGCTCGCGCTCGCGTGCGACGTGCGGCTGATCGCGGCGAGCGCGCGCTTCCTCTACCGCGAGGGCCGGCTGGGGATCATCCCGAGCCACGGCGGCGTCACCCGGCTGGTGAAGCTGATCGGGCTCGGCCGCGCGCGCGACGTGCTGCTGGGCGGCGAGCAGGTCACGGCCCTGGAGGCGCTGCGGCTCGGCATGGTCACCGCCGTCGTCGACGACGACCATCTGCTCTCCGCCGCGCGCGAGCAGATCGGCCTGATGCTGGCCCGCTCGCCGCAGGCGTACGCCGCGGCCAAGCGGCTGCTGTGGCTGGCGGCCAACGTGGACCTGGAGAGCGGGATGGTCGCCGAAGGGCTCGCGCAGAGCCTGCTGATCGGCACCCCGGAGCACAAGCAGGCGGTCGAGGAGGCCAAGTGGCGACGCTGATCGAGCTGGAGGGCGTCGCGCCGCGGATCGCCGAGGACGCCTACATCGCGCCGACCGCCGTGCTGATCGGCGACGTCGTGGTCGAGCCGGGCGCCTCGATCTGGTTCGGCGCGGTGCTGCGCGCCGACAACGCGCCGATCCGGGTCGGCGCCGGCTCCTGCGTGCAGGACAACTGCGTCATCCACTGCGCCAAGGACCTCCCGACCGTGATCGGCGAGAACGTGACCGTCGGCCACATGGCGATGCTCGAGGGCTGTGAGATCGGCGACGGCGCGCTGATCGGCATGGGCGCGATCGTGCTGCAGCGCGCGAAGGTCGGGATCCGCTCGCTGATCGCGGCCGGCGCGGTCGTCGGCGAAGGCGTCGAGATCCCGCCCGGCGTGCTCGCCGCGGGCGTCCCGGCGACCGTCAAGAAGGAGCTCGCGGGCTCCTCCCAGCGCTGGGTCGAGACCGCCGCGGTCGAGTACCAGGCGCAGCGCCTGCGCTACATCAACGGCGCGGTGGTCCTGCCTGCGGGCTAGGTGGGCCCCCTGGGGCGAGCGGGGCCGGCCCGGCCTAGCGTCGCGGCCATGACCGCAACCCCCAGCATCGACGAGGACCGCCTGAACACGCTCCTCGGCCAGGCCGTCGTCGAGTTCGGCGCCACCGTCAACGCCGCGCTGGTCGTGATCGGCGACCAGCTCGGGCTCTACCGCGAGCTCGCCGACTCCGGCCCGCTGACGCCCGCGGAGCTCGCCGGCCGCACCGGCACGGCCGAGCGCTACGTGCGCGAGTGGCTCAACGCGCAGGCGGCGAGCGGCTGGATCGACTACGACGCCGGCTCCGCCCGCTACTCGATGACGCCCGAGCAGGCGCTGATGTTCGCCGACTCCGGCAGCCCCGCCTTCGTCGGCGGCGCGTTCCAGCTCGCGCTCGGCTCCTCCGCCTCGCGCGAGCAGATCGCGGCCGCCTTCACCAGCGGCGACGGCTTCGGCTGGCACGAGCACAACCACGACGTCTTCGACGGCTGCCGGCGCTTCTTCGAGCCCGGCTACCGCGCCAACCTCGTGCAGTCCTGGCTGCCGGCGCTCGACGGCGTGCACGAGCGGCTCGCGGCCGGCGGGAGGATCGCCGACATCGGCTGCGGCCAGGGCGCCTCGGCGATCATCATGGCCGAGGCCTACCCGCTCGCGACCGTGCACGGGACCGACTACCACGACGGCTCGATCGCCGAGGCGCGCCGGCTGGCGGACGCGGCCGGCGTCGGCGACCGCGTGACGTTCGGCGTCGAGCCCGCGGAGGCGCTCGCGGGCGGCGACTACGACCTCGTCACGTGCTTCGACTGCCTGCACGACATGGGCGACCCGGTCGCCGTGGCCCGCCACGTCCGCGCGGCGCTGGCGCCGACGGGCACGTGGATGATCGTCGAGCCGGCGGCGGGCGACCGCGTCGAGGACAACCTCAACCCCGTCGGGCGCGCGTACTACGCGTTCTCGACGCTGCTGTGCACGCCGAGCTCGCTCTCGCAGGAGGGCGGCCTCGCGCTGGGCGCGCAGGCCGGCATGGCGCGGCTCGAGCACGTGCTCGAGACCGCGGGCTTCTCGCGCGTGCGCAAGGCGGCCGAGACGCCGTTCAACATCGTTCTGGCGGCTCGCCCGTAGCCGAGAACCGCGCGGCGAGCGCGGCGCGCGAGTTGACGCCGAGCTTCACGTAGACGTTGCGCAGGTGGTACTCGACCGTCTTCGGGCTCAGGTACAGCGCGCCGGCCGCCTGCCGCGTGGTCGCGCCCTCGGCGAGCATCAGCGCGATCCGCAGCTCCTGCGGCGTCAGCTCGTCGAGGGAGCTCGGGTCGCGCCGGCGGACCGTCTCGCCGGTCGCCCGCAGCTCCGCGCGGGCGTGCTCGGCCCACGGCGCGGCGCGCAGATCGTCGAACGTCGCCAGCGCGGCGCGCAGCTCGGGCCGGGCGCCGGAGCGGCGCCCGGCCCGGCGCAGTCGCTCGCCGAGCGCGAGCTGCGTGCGGGCGCGCTCGAACGGGTCCGGGCTGTCGTCGTGCAGCACGAGCGCCTCGCGGAAGCGCGTCGTCGCGTCGTCGTCGTCATCGGTCACGAGCGCCTCCGCGCGGCGGGCGCGCGCCAGCGCCCATGGGCGGCCCTTGGCGCGTGCCCGGTCGGCGGCGGCGATCGCGGCGGCGCGGGCGTCGTCGAGGCGCCCCACGCGCAGGTAGGCCTCGGCCAGCTCCGGCTCAGGCGACAGGTCGGCGTCCCCCATCGCGTACTCGGCCAGCAGCGTGCGCTTCGCCTCGAAGGCGCCGATCGCCGCGTCGAGGTCGCCCGCCGCCCACGCGATGTCGGCGTGCGCGTGATGCGCCCAGGCGATGAACAGCGGCGTCCCGAGCTCCTGCGCGGCGCGCAGCGCCCGGTCGGCGTGCCCGGCCGCGTCGGCGCGCCCGCGGCGCGCCTGCAGGCGGGCGAGGCCCGCCTCCGCCGCGACGTCGTCGACACGCAGGCCGGCCTCCGTCGCGAGCCGCATCGCCTCCTCGTAAGCCGCCACCGCCTCGTCCCACGCGCCGGCGGCGAACGCCGCCAGGCCGAGCTTGAACAGCGCGAACGGGAGCGCGCCGACCGCGCCGCGCTCGCGCGCCGCGGCGATCCCGCGCCGCAGCGGCGCGTAGTCCGGCGCGCGGCCGCGCAGGAAGACGGCCGGGACGCCGAGCCAGCCGGCGAGCCCGACGTCGTCGTGCAGCTGCTCGATCAGCCGCCCGGCCTCCTCCAGGCGCTCGGTGGCGCCGTCGCGGCCGAGCAGCACGAGCGCGGCGCCGAGCGCGGCCGTCGCCAGCCCGCGGGCGCGCAGGTCGTCCTCGGGCGCGAGCAGCACCGCGTGGCGCGCGAGCGTCTCCATCTGCTCGCCGGCGCTGCCGTAGAACGCGGCGTAGGCCGCCTCGGCGAGCATCTCGCCGGCGCGGCCGGGGTCCTCGGCGACGATCGCGCTCGCGCCCTCGTCGAGCACGCGCACCGCGAGCGGGATCGGGCCGTGGCGGGCCAGCACGCGCCCGCGCACGTGCGCGACGGCGGCGCGCGCGGCGGCGCCCTGCGCGAGCGGGGCGGCGTCGTCGAGCAGCGCCAGCGCGCGGTCGGCGTCGCCCGCCACCCAGGCCTCGGCGGCGGCGGCGCGCAGGCGCTCGGCGCGGGCGGCGGGCGCGGGCGTGAGGCGCGCGGCCTGCTCGAGCGCGGCGGCGGCCGCGGCGTGGCCGCCGCGGCCCGCGGCGCGCTCGCCCGCGGCGGCGAGCGCCGCCGCGATCGGCTCGTCCGGCTCGACGGCGCCGGCCGCCGCGTGCCAGGCGCGCCGGTCGGGCGTCGTCGTGAGCGCCGCCGCGTAGGCGCGGTGCGCAGCGCGGCGGGCCGACGGCCCGGCCGCGGCGATCGCGACCGAGCGCACGAGCGGGTGGTGGAACGTGACCCGGCCCGCGCTGACGCTGAGCAGGCGGGCGGCCTCCGCCTCCTCCAGGCCGGCGAGCGAGCCGCCCAGCGCGGCGGCCGCGGCCAGCACCGGCTCGATGTCGTCGGCGTCGGCCACCGCCGCCGCCAGCAGGCTGGCGAGGGCGGCGGGCGAGAGCCCTTCGAGCCGGCGCCCGAGCGCGCGCTCGATCCGCTCGCCGACGGGGATCTCGACGCCGACCGCGGGCGGCCGCAGGCGCGGCGCCTCGGGCGCGAGCTCGACCAGCGCGAGCGGGTTGCCGCCCGTCGCCGCGTGCAGCCATGCGGTCGTGCCGTCGGCGACGGGCCGGCCGGCGCGGGCGGCGATCAGCTCGCGCGCCGGAGCGAGCTCCAGCCCCGGCAGCTCGAGCTCCGGCAGGCCGGCGCCGTCGGCCGCCGACGGCTCGCCCGTGCGCGCGGCGATGAGCACCGCGACGGCGTCGGCGAGCAGCCGGCGGGCGGAGAAGATCAGCGCGCCCGCCGACGGCCCGTCGAGCCACTGCAGGTCGTCGACCACCACGAGCACCGGGCCGTCCTCGGCGAGCACGCCGAACAGGCCGAGCGTGGCCGCGCCGACGAGGTGGCGCTCGGCGCCGGCCGCGGGCGCGAGCCCGAGCGCGCTGCGCAGCGCGGCGGCCTGCGGCTCGACCAGCCGGTCGATCGCGCCGAGCGCGGGGCGCAGCAGCTCGTGCAGGCCGGCGAACGCGATCTCGACCTCGGACTCGACGCCGCGCGCCCGCAGCACGGTCGCGTCGCCGGCCTGGGCGACCGCGTGGTCGAGCAGCGCGGTCTTGCCGATCCCCGGCTCGCCGCGCACGACGAGCACGGCGCTCTCCCCGGCGCGCGCCCGCGCCAGCAGCGAGTCGATCCGCTCGCGCTCGGCGGCGCGTCCGAGCAGCATAGGCTCCGATCCTATGCCGAGCGCGGTCGCCGGGTGCGGCGCTCAGCGCTGCTGGGCGGCCTCCGGCGACGCCTCCCAGAAGTCGTCGAGCTTGACCGCGTCGCCGTGCCCGAGCCGGCGCGACACGGCCCAGATCTCGACCGGCTCGTCGCCCTCGTTGCGGTGCGAGCGCGGCGTGCGCGGCGAGACGCGCACGACCGAGCCGGCGCCGACGCGGTGGACGTCGTCGCCGAGGCGCATCGTCAGCGTGCCGCGCGCGATCACGTAGAGCTCCTCGATCTCCTCGTGGTAGTGGCCGGTGCCCTGCTCGAAGTCCGAGTGCGGCGGCACGCGGATCAGCGTCACCGCGAGCTGCTCAGCCCCGAGCGCGCGCGTCAGGCTGCGGAACTCCCCGGGGACGTCCGTCCCGGCGTAGACGTCGTCCACCGCGTCGGCGTCGACGATCGCGTACTCGCTCATCGCGGCGATCCTTTCACGCCGAACATCAGGCTCGCGGCGGCGGCGAAGTCCCTCCCGCGCGGCGCCACCGGCGCGCGGGTAAGGAGGCCAGGTCCCTCCCGCGCGACGCCACCGGCGAACTGCGCGGGTAAGGAGCCGAGGTTGCCAGAATCGATCAACGGGTTCGCCTCGGCGATCGCGATCGGTCACCGCCGCCAAGCGTCGGGGGGTGAAACGATCACTCGCTCAGAGGGGTGGCCTGACTTTGTTCACCTATGTATCGATAAACCCAGGCCACCCTCCGGGAGGTGCGTGCCGGTCTGATCGGTCGTGCGCGCGGAAGCCCGCCACGTGAGCGAGCGCGCGCGATTCTCACCGCGACCAGATTCGGGCCCTCCCTCGATGCGCAGTCCGCCGGCCCCGGCGAGCGCGGACGCTCGCCGGGGCCGAGCGGCGATCAGCGAAGCGTGAAGGACTTCGTCATGTCCGCCGTCGAGCTGTCGCCGGCGTAGAGATCGATCTGGCCGGGCTCGACCACGAACTTGCCCCGGTTGTCGTAGAAGCCCCAGTCGCTCGCGTCGAGCGTGAAGCTGACCGACATCTTCTGCCCCGCCGCCAGCGTCACGCGCTGGAAGCCGCGCAGCCTGCGGACCGGCTGCGAGATGCTCGCCACCGGATCGTGCAGGTAGAGCTGGACGACGTCGTCGCCCGCGCGCGAGCCGGTGTTCTGCACGTCGACCGTCGCCGTCACGCGCCCGTTGCGCGGGACCTGCGACGAGCTCAGGCGCAGGTTCGAGACCGCGAACGTCGTGTAGCTCAGGCCGTAGCCGAACGGGTACAGGCCGTCGCAGTTCGGCAGGTCGCGGTAGCGGTTGTTCCACTTCTGCGTCACGTCGCAGGGGCGGCCGGCCGGCTCGTGGTTGTAGTAGATCGGCACCTGGGCGACGGTGCGCGGGAACGTGACCGGCAGCTTGCCGCCGGGGTTGACCTTGCCGAACAGCACGTCGGCGACGCCGTTGCCGGCCTCGACTCCGCCGAACCACGTCTCGAGGATCGACGGCGAGGACGCCGCGACGTCGGTCAGGTCCAGCGGGCGCCCGTTGAACAGCACGACCGCGAACGGCTTGCCGGTCTTCTTGATCGCGTCGATCAGCGCCTGCTGGGCACCCGGCAGCTTGATGTTCGTGCGCGCGGCCGACTCGCCGCTCATCTCGCGCGTCTCGCCGAGCGCGAGCACGACCTGGTCCGCGGCGTTGGCGGCCGCGACGGCGTCGGCGAAGCCCGTGTTCGGGCAGTCGCTCGCCGGGTCGTAGGCGGGCGGGTCGTCATGCGAGAGCGTGCACGCCTGCGTGAACGTCGTGTTGGCGTCCTGCGCCTTGATGCCGGTCAGCAGCGACACGGCGTCCTCGTCGCGGCCGGTCCCCCACCACGGGCCCAGCATGTCGTGCTGGGAGTTGCCGAGCGGCCCGATCAGCGCGACGCTCTTCTTCGGATCCAGCGGCAGCACGTTGCCGTCGTTCTTGAGCAGCACCGTCGAGCGCGCCGCCGCGGTGCGCGCGGCGGTGCGGTCGGCCGCGGTCACGAAGCTCGCGGGATCCTTGGCCTTGGCGACGTCGACGTACGGGTGGTCGAACAGGCCGGCGCGGAACTTGATCCGCAGGATCCGGCGCACGGCGTCGTCGAGCCGGTTCATCGAGATGCGGTGCTGCGCGAGCAGCTGCTTGCCGAAGTCGCGGATGTTCGTGGAGACCATCTCGGAGTCGGTGCCCGCGTTCAGCGCCAGCTGCGCCGCATCCGGGCCGTCGGCCGCGACGCCGTGGCCGCACGGCCCGCCGGCGGGATTGACGCCTGGGCACGCGCGCAGCTCGGCGACGGCCGTGTAGTCGCTCTCGATGAAGCCGTCGAAGCCCCACTCCTTCTTGAGGATCTCCGTCTCGGTCTCCTCGTTCGCGCACCCGGGCACGCCGCTGATCGCGTTGAACGAGCACATCACGGTGTCCGAGCCGGCGTCGATCGCCGCCTTGAACGGCGGCAGGTACAGGTTCCGCAGCCGCTGCTCGGACATGTCGGTCCCGCCGTACTCGCGCCCGCCCTCCGGCTGGCCGTAGGCGGCGAAGTGCTTGACGGACGTCACCGTCTTGTCCGGCTGGCTGTAGTCGCTGCCCTGGGCGGCGTGCACGCGCGCCGCGGCGAGCACGGAGCCGAGGTACGGGTCCTCGCCCGCGCCCTCGGAGATCCGGCCCCAGCGCGGCTCGTGCGAGACGTCGACCATCGGGCTGTAGATCTGCTTGATGCCGACCGTCGCCGACTCGCGCGCGCCGATCGTGTCGTCGGCCGTCACCACGGCCGGATCGAACGCGCTCGCGGCGCCCAGCGGGATCGGGAAGACCGTCCGGAACCCGTGGATCGTGTCGAAGGCGAACAGGATCGGGATATGCAGGCGCGACTGCTGGACCGCGACCTGCTGGAAGTGGTTGATCTTGTCCGGATCGACGAGGCTGAAGACGCCGCCGACGCCGGCCTTCGCGTCCGCGTCCGTGATCTGGCCGTCCGAGAGCAGCTGGACCTGCTGCAGCTTCTCGTCGACCGTCATCTTGCGCAGCAGCGAATCGACCTTCTGCTCGATGCCGCGGTCCGCCCCCTGCCGCGTCGGCGCCAGCGCGCCGTCGTCACCTGACCGCGTGGCGGCCACCACGCCGCTCGCCGAACCCAACACGACAGCGGCAGCCGCGAACGCGACCGTACGACCCCTGCGTCTCATTACGCACTCTCCCCGACTGGAAACCCGGCGATCCAGTGCCTTCCATGAACGCGGCTGGTTCAAACTCGCATCCGGCGGGTAGGCGTCCCCGCGGTCCAGCGGGAGGAACCGGAGATGCGTATTCGCCTGGTCGCGGTCGCCGCGATCCTGATGTTCGCCCACGCCGTGCCTGCGCAGGCACATGACGGGGCGCTGCAGCGCTACGCGCGCGACACCTGGTCGTCGTTCGCGGCGATGACCGATCCGGCGTCGGGACTGCCGGCCGATGTGCTCAACGCCGACGGCAACACGAGTGTGCAGACGTCCACGACGAACATCGGCGCCTACATGTGGAGCGCCGTCGTCGCCCAGCGGCTGGGGATCATCCGCCGCGACGAGCTCGTCGCGCGGCTGTCAAAGACCGTTGACACGCTCGAGCACATGGAGCGCCACCCCGGCGACGGCCAGTACTTCAACTGGTACGACCACCACACCGGGGCCAAGCTGACGACGTGGCCGCCGACCGGCGAGCCGCTGACGCCGATCCTCTCCTCGGTCGACAACGCGTGGCTCGCGGTCGGCCTGAAGATCGTCGCCGACACCGTGCCCGAGCTCTCGCGCCGCACGAGCGCGCTGTACGCGAGCATGGACTTCGGCTTCTACTACGTGCCGGACCAGAACCGGATCCTGTTCCACTACGTCCCGGACACCGGCACCGGGCCGTGCTGCTACGACACCGTCGTCAGCGAGAGCCGGATCGCCGACTACGTCGGCATCTCCAAGGGCGAGCTGCCGCAGAAGGAGTACTACGGCCGCTGGCGCAGCTTCCCGGACACCTGTGCGTACTCGTTCCAGGAGACCAAGCCGGTCGGCGTCACGCGCAGCTACTTCGGCGTCGACGTGTTCGAGGGCGCCTATCCCTACGACGGCTTCAAGGTCACGCCGTCCTGGGGCGGGAGCATGTTCGAGGCGCTGATGCCCGCGCTGTTCGTGCCCGAGGAGCGCTGGGCGCCGGGCAGCTGGGGCATCAACCACCCGCTGACGGTGAAGGCCCAGATCCACCACGGCCTCGACGAGGCCCGCTACGGCTACTGGGGCTTCTCGCCCGCGAACATCCCCGAGGGCGGCTACGACGCGTACGGCGTCGACGCCGTCGGCATGAACCCCGAGGGCGGCTACTCCAACGAGGACCACACCGGCGTCGACAACGGCTTCGCCGGCTGCCCGGGCCGCGACCCCCAGCCGCCGCCGACCGCGTACCCGAACGGCGTCGTCACGCCGCACGCGTCCTTCCTCGCGCTCCGCTACGCGCCCGAGCAGTCGCTGGCGAACCTCGCCAAGCTCGCGCAGATCCCGGACATGTACGGCAAGTGGGGCTTCCGCGACAGCGTCAACGTGCAGACCGCGCACGTCTCCGGCGCCTACCTGTCGCTCGACCAGGGCATGATCATGGCCGCGCTCGGCAACGCGCTGGCCGGCGACGTCCTGCGCAAGGCGTTCGCGACGCCCGACATGGCGCGCGCGCTGCGGCCGGTGATCGGCGTGGAGGAGTTCGGCGCCGACCCGCGCGGCTGCACGATCACGGGCACGCCCGGCGACGACCGGATCAAGGGCACGCGCGGCGACGACGTGATCTGCGCCGGCGCCGGCAACGACGTCGTCGACGGCCGCGGCGGCGACGACGTGATCTACGGCGACGCCGGCGACGACACGATCCAGGGCGGCGACGGCGACGACACGCTCTACGGCGACGACGGCCGCGACCGCCTCGACGGCGGCCGCGGCTTCAACGTCACGTCACAGGGCGCGTAGCGCGTCGCGATCGACCGGGGCGCGCGAGACGAGCAGCTCGCGCGCCAGGTCGAGGTCGTCCGAGCGCCCGACCGTGAGCGCCGCGACGAGCCGGTCGCCTTCGAGGTAGAAGACGGTGAACGCCCCCTCGTCGATCGAGCCGCGCACGATCTCCTCGCTCCACGAGTACGCCGGGCCGATGTACTCCATCGATGCCCAGTCGGCGAGGTCGGAGAAGAAGTACGGGATCGCGTCGTGCACGTGGTCGCGCCCGAGCATCGACAGCGCCGCGCTGCGGCCCTGCTGCTCGGCGACGTCCCAGTGCTCGATCCGCACGCGCTCGCCGCCGCGGATGACGCTCTCGTACTCGGCGATGTCGCCGGCCGCGAACACGTCCGCCGCCGACGTGCGCAGGTGCGAGTCGACCAGCACGCCGCCGCGCTCGCCGAGCTCCAGCCCGGCGCCGCGCGCGAGCGTGACGTCGGGCTGCACGCCCGCGCCGACGACGACCGCGTCGGCCTCGTAGCGCTCGCCGGACTTCGTCACGACCGTGCTCACGCGCCCTTCGCCCTCGAAGCGGGCGACCTCCTGGCCGCCGTGGATCTCGACGCCGTGGTCGGTCAGCACGCGCTCGAAGAACCCGCCGGCCTGCTTGCCGAACGTGCGCTCGAGCGTCGTGTGCTCCTGCATCACGAGCGTGCAGCGCTTGCCGCCCGCGGTCAGCGTCGCGGCGACCTCGGTGGCGATGTAGGAGCCGCCG
Organism: uncultured Solirubrobacteraceae bacterium; assembly: GCA_963736505.1. Lineage (GTDB taxonomy): Bacteria > Actinomycetota > Thermoleophilia > Solirubrobacterales > Solirubrobacteraceae > Solirubrobacter. The sequence goes on along the minus strand of CAVTOZ010000003.1, from coordinate 903,315 downwards.
ACGAGCACGACGTGGCCGGCGTCGTCGGTGTCCTCGCGGACCTCGTCGGCCGTCCGCAGCGTGCGCAGGTAGTGGATCCCGGTCAGCGCCGAGCCGTCGATCCGCAGCCGGTGCACGTTGGCGCCGGTGGCGAGCAGCAGCTTGCCGTAGGCGACCTCGCTGCGGTCGGCGAGCGTGAGCGTCTTCGCCTCGGTGTCGAGCTTCGTGGCGCTGGTGCGCGTGCGCAGCTCGACGCCGTTGGAGGCATACCACGCGAGCGGGTCCAGCAGCGCGTCGTCGTGCGAGGCGCTGCCGCCGAGGTAGCCCTTGGTGACCATGGTGCGGTCGTACGGCGGGTCCGGGTCGCGCGAGATGAGCAGGATCTCGCCCTCGGCGCCCTCCTCGCGCAGCGTCTTGGCGGCGCTGTGGCCGGCGGGTCCGCCGCCGACGATCACGAACTCAGGCACCGGTGAACTCCGGCCGGCGCTTCTCGACGAACGCGCCGATCCCCTCGGCGGCGTCCTTGGTCGCGAACAGCCGCGCGATGCCCTCTCGCTCGCGCGCGAGGCCGTCGGCGAGCGGCCCGTCGATGCCCGCGTAGGTGGCGAGCTTGATCTCGCCGATCGCGCCGGTCGCGCCCGCGGCGAGTTTCTCCGCGAACTCGCGCGTCCGGTCGGCCGTCTCGCCCGCCGCGAACAGGCGGTCGAGGATGCCCAAACTGTGGGCCTGGCCTGGCGACACCTGGCGCCCGGTGACCATCAGGTCGAGCGCCCGCGAGAGGCCGATCAGCCGCGGCAGCCGCTGCGTGCCGCCGTTGCCCGGCAGGATCCCCAGCGACACCTCCGGCACGCCGAGCTTGTAGCTCCCGCGCGCGCCGAAGCGCAGGTCGCAGGCGAGCGAGATCTCCAGCCCGCCGCCGAGCGCGTGGCCCTCGATCTGCGCGATGAAGACCTTCGGGATCGTCGCGATGCGGGCGAGCACCTCGTGCCCGAGCCCGATCATCGCGACGTTGGCCGCCGTGTCGTTGGCCATGAACGCCTTGATGTCGGCGCCCGCGCAGAAGAACTTCTTCGAGGCGCTGCGGACGATCACGGCCTTGACGGCGTCGTCGCCCGCGGCGGCGTCGACGGCCGCGGACAGCTCCTCCATGAACGCCCGGTCGTAGGAGTTGGCCGGCGGCTTGTCGAGCGTGATGGAGCCGACGCCGCCCTCGGCGGAGAACGAGACGGCCACTACTCCAGCCCCCCGATCACGACCGAGATGTCCTCGAGGTAGTAGTCGAGGCCCTCCATTCCGTGCTCCTTGCCGTAGCCGGACTGCTTGACGCCGCCGAACGGCAGCTCGTCGTAGCCGTAGTGGAACTGGTTGACCCACATCATCCCGGCGTCCACCTCGGTGGCGACGCGGTTGATGACGCGGATGTCGTTCGTCCACACCGACGCGCCGAGGCCGTACTCGGACTCGTTGGCGAGCGAGATCGCCTCGTCGAGGTCGGAGACCTTCCACACCGGCAGGACCGGGCCGAACGTCTCCTCGCTCGCGACGCGCGAGTCGACGGCCGGGTTGGCGACGATCGTCGGCTGCATGAAGTAGCCCTTGCCCTCGGGCGCCTCGCCGCCGAGCAGCAGCTCGCCGCCGGTGTCGAGCGCGTCCTGCAGCTGCTCGAGCAGCTCGTCGCGGCCGGAGGACGTGTGCAGCGGGCCGACGCGGATCGCCGGCTTCTCGGCCTTCTCCCAGCCGAGGCCCGGCTCGTACTTGCCGACGGTCCGCACGAGCTGCTCCATCAGCTCGTCGTAGACCTCCTCGAACACGTACAGGCGCTTGCCGCCGAGGCACATCTGGCCGCAGTTCCAGAAGCGGCCGATCGCGATGCCGCGCGCGGCGGCCTTGATGTTGGCGTCTGGGGCGACGATGACCGGGTCGCTGCCGCCGAGCTCCATCGTCATGCGCTTCAGCTTCGGCGCCGCCAGGCCCATGATGTGGCGGCCGACCGCGGTCGAGCCCGTGAACGCGACGCGGCGGACCTTGTCATGTGTCACAAGCGCGTCGCCGACCTCCGATCCGCGCCCGGTGACGACGTTCACGACGCCGGCCGGGAACTCGGCCTCCAGCAGCAGGTCGGCGATCTTCAGCGTCGTCAGCGGCGTGGTGGCGGCCGGCTTGACGACGATCGTGTTGCCCGCCATCAGCGCCGGCGCGAGCTTGGTGCCGAGCAGCGTGAGCGGGAAGTTGTTCGGGACGATCGCGGCGACGACGCCCATCGGGCGGCGCATGACCATGCCGTACGCGGTCGACAGCGCCGACGGCAGCGCGACGTGCGAGCCGCGCACCTTGGTCGCGAGGTCGGCGTAGTAGTTGAGGCCGTGGAGCAGGTGGTGGATCTCGCCCGCCGCCTCGGTCACCGGCTTGCCCTGCTCGTGCACGAGCGACTCGGTCAGCGCCTTGCGGTCGCGCTCGATCAGCGCGATCGCCTTGCGCAGGAGCGTGGCGCGGTCCTCGGCGTCGGTCTTCTGCCACGCGCCGAACGCCGCGTAGGCGGCCTCGACGGCGCGGTCGACGTCCTTGACCGTGCCGCGCGGCACCTCCGCGATCGTCTCCTCGGTGGCGGGATCGACGACCGGCAGCCCCTCGGCGGCGTCGCCGGCGGTTCGCTCTCCCGCGATCAGCATCTCAACCATGGTTCTCAGTTCTCCTTGTCATGGAGCCAGGCTGCGGCCGCCGCAGGCGACCAGCACCTGACCCGTCACGTATGCCATTGCGGGGGAGGCGAGCGCCGCGACCGTCTCGGCGATCTCGTGCGGCTCCCCCATCCTGCCCATCGGGATGCTCGCGACCATCTTGGTCAGCACCTTCTCCGGCATGGCCAGCGTCATCTCGCTCGCGGTCAGGCTCGGCGCCACCGCGTTGACGCGGACCTTCGGCGCGAGCTGGAGCGCGAGCGCGCGGGTCATCCCCACGAGCCCGCCCTTCGAGGCGGAGTAGTTGAACTGGCCGAAGTTCCCGAGGTAGGCGCGGCTCGCCAGGCTGACGATCGACGCGCCGTCGGTGAAGCGGTCCGTCAGCGCCGTCGTCAGCTCGTACGCGGCGCCGAGGTTGACGCGGATGACGGCGAGGAACTCCTCCTCGGTCATCTTCACGAGCCGCGCGTCGCGCGTGATGCCGGCGTTGTTGACCAGGATCTCGACGTCGCCCGCCGCCTCGACGATCCGTGCGCGGTCCTCCGGCCTGGTGACGTCGGCGACGATGCCGTCGACGGACGGATCGAGGTCGACGCGCAGGACGTCGTGGTCGCGCTCGAGCCGGTCGGCGATCGCCTTGCCGATGCCGCGCGCCGCGCCGGTGACGATCGCGGTCATGTCAGCGCCTTTCCGACGTGGCCCGGGCCGAGGCGGATCAGCTCGCCCGACACGTCGGACTGGTCGTGCATGATCGCGATCCAGCGGTCGGTGTGCTGGGGGTCGTCGCCGACCGCGATCGCGTTGGCGACGGTGCGCTCGGCGGCGAGCGTGCGCACGGCGCTCAGCAGCGCGCCGGCGAGGATGGCGCCGAGCACCGTGTCCTGGCCGAGCAGGTCGCGCTGGCGCAGGACGTAGACGATCGGCTCGCCGGCCTGGGCGGCCGCCTGGCTCTGGTGGAAGGCGTCGAGCAGCGCGGCCTCGACGCCCGCGAAGTCGGCCGGGGCCTCCGGCTGATGGAAGATCACGCGGGCTCCCGCAGCTTGTAGCGCTGGATCTTGCCGGTCGGCGTCTTCGGGAGCTCGGAGACGAACGCGATGAAGTGCGGGTACTCGTAGCGGCGCAGGCGGCTCTTGCACCACGCCTGCAGATCGGCGGCGAGATCGTCGTCGCCCGCGTCGCCGCGGCAGACGACGAACGCCTTGACGCGCGTCGTGAAGTCGGCGTCGATTCCGATCGCGGCCGCCTCCAGCACGCGCGGGTGCTCGACGAGCACGTTCTCGATCTCGATCGGCGAGGCCCACAGCCCGCCGATCTTGATCATGTCGTCGGCACGGCCCTCGTAGACGAAGTAGCCGTCCTCGGTCTCGCGGTAGCGGTCGCCGGTGAAGAACTCGTCGCCGTGGATCGCGCGCCTGGTCTTGTCGTGCTGGTGCCAGTAGTACGCGAGCGCGCTGTCGCCCTTGACGTAGAGGTTGCCGACCTCGCCCCGGGGCACCGGCTGCCGCGCCTCGTCGCGCAGGACGAGCTCGTAGCCGGGGACGGGCTTGCCGGAGCTGCCGGGGCGCACCTCGCCGGGGCGGTTGGAGCAGTAGATGTGCAGCATCTCGGTCGAGCCGATGCCGTCGATGATGTCGAGCCCGAACGCGGCCTGCCACCGGCGCAGGACCTCGGGCGCGAGCGGCTCGGCGGCGGAGACGCACATGCGCACGCTCGAGAGGTCGTGCTCGGCGGCGTCCGGCAGGTTGACCATCGCGCCGTACAGCGTCGGGACGCTGAAGAACAGGCTCGGCCGGTTCGCCTGGGCGGTCTCCAGCAGGCCGCGCGGGTCGGGCCTGCCGGGGCGCAGCACGGTGGTCGCCCCGACCCAGTACGGGAACGTGAGGTTGTTGCCGAGCCCGTACGCGTGGTAGAGCTTGGTCGAGGAGAACGTCACGTCGGTCTCGGCGATCCGCAGGATCTCGCGAGCGAACGTCTCGCACGTGTACGGGATGTCGTGGTGCAGGTGCACGACGCCCTTCGGGAAGCCGGTCGAGCCGCCGCTGAAGAGCCAGAACGCCATGTCGTCGCGGTGCGTGTCGGCCGGGTCGGTCTCCCCCGCGTGCTGCTCCATCAGCGCCTCGAACGCGCTCCGGCCCAGCGCGCCCGGCACGCGCTCGACGATCGCGTCCTCGGCGACGACGACCTTGGCGTAGCTGTCGCGCGCGTAGTGCGCGAAGTTCTCGGTCGTGTCGAGGAAGGAGACGGGCGCCGGGACGGCGCCGATCCGCATCGCGCCGAGGAACAGCGCTGGGAACGTGGGCGTGTCGTCGAGGATCATCAGCACGCGGTCCTCGCGCCCGGCGCCGAGCGCGCGCAGCGCGCTGCCGGCCCGGCACACGCGGTCGTGCAGCTGCGCGTAGGTCAGCTCCTCGCCCGCGCAGCGGACGGCGACCTTCGCACCGCGCCCGGCGTCCAGGTTGCGGTCCACCAGCGTGCCCGCGTTGAACCGCTCCGGGACCTCGAACATCGCTCCTCCGGCTCGACAGCGGCGCGATCGTACCAAAGCGGGACGGACCCTCAGGCGAGGCGCTGAGCGGGCTCGAGCACGCTGCGCGACTTGACGTCGAGCAGCCCGCGGGGCGTCAGCCGCAGCTCGGGCAGGAAGTCGCCCGACGCGAACAGCAGGCTGTAGACGACGTCGTGGAACGGGTAGCCGGCGGCGCGCGCGTGGCGGTCGAGCTCCTCCTCGAGCGCGACGGTCTCGGCGAAGCCGCCGGCGTGGATCAGGCCGTCGATCGCCAGCGGCGCCGACCAGCCGCCGTCGAACGCGATCCCGCCCTGCAGCTCCCCCACCCTGGCGGCGGCGCGGGTCATCGCCTCGGGGTCGCGGCCGAGCACCAGCAGCTCCAGCGAGGTGGTGAGCGTGGTCGCGAAGCCGGGCAGGTCGCCGAACAGGCCGGCGATCACGCCGCGCGTGATCCAGCTGCCGTCGCGCGCGACGAGCGCCGCATGGACGTGGCCGGGCGGCAGCGTCGTGACGTCCGTGTCGGCGCGCCGGTTGATCACGGCGCTCTCGTGGCGCATGACCGGGACGATCCCGGTCTGGCCGTAGCGGACGTCCGGGACGGAGATGCGCGGGCCGGCGGGCCAGTCGATCCGCGGCAGGGGCGCGGTCAGCACGCCGTCGCGCGCGACCACCTCGCCGTCGACGAGCACGAGCTCGGGCCGGAAGTCCTCGCCGACGATGTTCAGCGTCGCGCGGCGGCCGGGCGCGATCCCGCCGAGCTCCTCGTCGAGCCCGAGGAACGTCGCAGGGTCGATCGTCGCCATCTGCAGCGCCCGCATCGGCTCCACGCCGGCGTCGAGCGCGACGCGGATGGCGCCGCCGATCATGCCGTGCCGCGCGTAGAAGGCGGGCGTCGCGCCGTCGGTCGTCAGCATCAGCCGCCGCGCGCCGTCGACGACCGGCCCGAGGTCGCGCAGCATGGCGCCGAGGTCGGGGCGCAGCGAGGACTGGCGCAGCATCGTCCACATCCCGAGCTGCAGCCGCTGCAGCGCCTCCTCGCCCGTGATCGCCTCGTGGTCGGCGGAGATGCCGGCGGCCGAGAGTGCGTTCAGCCGGTCATACGACGCGCCCGCGTTGTGCCCCTCGACGCGCTTGCCCGCCGCCTTGGCGGCGGCGATCCCCGCGGCCAGCCCCGGATGGCCCTGCGTGACGGCGAACCAGTTCGTGATCTCGCCGGACGCGACCACCTCGGGCCACGCCAGCAGCTCGGCGACGTCCTGCGCGGGGAACACGTCCTGCGCGTAGGCCGACTGCGGCGCGATCCGCGCGACCCACTTGACGTGCGCGGGCGCCGTGTTCATCGCGTCGGCGATCCGGCGCAGGCCGGCGACGCCGTGGGCCAGGTAGAAGAAGAGGTTGTCGTAGACGATCGTGGTCGTCCCGTCGGGCACCGCGGCCTCGAGCAGCGTCGCGGGCGAGTACAGGCACCACGGGTGCGCGTGCGGCTCGATGTAGCCGGGCACGACGAGCTTGCCGCGCGCGTCGATCGCGGCGTCGCCGCCCCGGCTGCGGCCGACGTACGCGATCCGCCCGTCCGCGATCTCGACGTCGGCCTCGATCCAGCGGCCCGTGTAGACGTCGGCGACGGTGCCGTCGCGGACCACGAAGTGAGGGAGCATCCGCGAAGCGATGCTCCAAGCGATACCAGGCGCCGGCGAAGCCGGCTGCCCGGTATCGCCTACCACGCGTCCGGTGCGTACTCGGCGCGCAGGTCGAAGTAGCCGACCGGCTCCGAGCAGTGGCTGCAGACGAGATGCGGCTCGGCCTCCTCGCCGCAGGCCTTGTGGATCAGCCGCACAGGCGGATCCTCGACCTTGTAGCGGTCGCCCCACTCCATCAGCGACAGCAGCACGGGATACAGATCCAGGCCCTTCGGCGTGAGCTTGTACTCGTAGCGCTCAGGCCGCTCGCGGTACATCGCGCGCTCGAACACGCCCTCCTCGACCAGGCGCCCGAGCCGGTCCGACAGCAGCGTCCGGCCGACCTCCAGCCGCGCCTGGAAGGTGTCGAAGCGTGACGTCCCGCGGAACGCCTCGCGCAGGATCAGCATCGTCCAGCGGTCGCCCAGCACCGACCACGTCCGCGCGACCGAGCAGTAGACCTCGTCCAGCGCACGATGCTTCATGCGGGCGCAGGATAGTCCCACTTCGTGACGGGCGGTCCGCTCCGACCGGCGCGCAGACTAGGTTGCGCGGTGTGAACGACGTCCTGCGCCGGCGCTCGGTGGGGGCCCCCGCGGCCCGCTCGACGCTGCTGACGGTGCTCGGCGAGTTCCTGCTGCCGCGCCCCGAGGGCGCGTGGCAGGAGGCGCTGATCGGCTCGCTGCGGCTGCTCGGCTTCACGCCGTCGGCCGCGCGCCAGGCGGTCGTGCGCAGCACGCGCGAGGGCTGGCTGGAGGGCGAGCGGATCGGCCGCCGCTCACGCATGCGGCTGACGCCGTCCTCGGCGGAGCTGCTGCGCGACGGCGCGCGGAGGATCTACGAGTTCGGCGGCCCCGTCAGCTGGGACGAGCGCTGGCTGCTGCTCGTGCTGCGCGTGCCCGAGCAGCGGCGCGAGCTGCGCCACCGGCTCACGACGCAGCTCGCGTGGGCCGGGTTCGGCTCGCTCGGCGGCGGTCTCTGGATCACCCCGCACGTGGACCGCGAGGTGCTCGTGGCGCCCGAGGAGCCCGCCCAGCTGCTCTCGTTCCGCGCCGAGCTGGGCGCGCTCGGCGACACCGGCAAGGTGATCTCGGAGGCGTGGGACCTGCCGGGCCTGCGCGAGCACTACGACGCCTTCCTGGCCGACTTCGCCGATCCCGATCCGGGCGAGCCGGCGGCCGTGTTCGCGGCGCAGACCGCGCTCGTGCACGCCTGGCGGCGCTTCCCGTTCATCGACCCTGACCTGCCGGACGACCTGCTGCCGCGCGACTGGCCGCGGCCGCACGCCCACGCGCTGTTCCACTCCCGCCACGAGCGCTGGGCGCCCGCGGCGCAGGCGCACTTCGAGGCCCTGGCGGGTCGCGCCTGAGGATGGACGGTGCGCCGGACCCTCAGGTGAGGCCCTACACGGAACGGCAGTTGAGGTCGACTTCGCGCCGGATCGGCGCGACGTCGCCCGCCTGCACGGCGGCGAGCTTCGCCGCCTGCAGCTTGAGCTCGTAGGGATCGGTCTGGCGCTGCGTCGGCCACTGGAAGACGTCGGCGATCACCGCCGCCGCGCCCTGCGCGGCGGGCGTGCCCTGGGCCGTCAGCCAGTACCGCAGCCAGAGGCAGTAGGAGCGGTACTCGATCATCGACTCCAGCGTCTCCGGGCCGACGTCCATCGAGTTCACGGGTGCCGACGGGTCGCCCCAGTCGTAGTGGTCGCGCATGCCCGGCGGGTACGGCGTGCGCGCGATGATCGCGGCCGCCACGCCGGCGATCTGCGGCTGCGGGATCGCGCCGTCGCGGCCGGCCACGGGCTTGGGCTCGGTGGTCAGCTCGTGCGCGCGCGCCAGCGTCGCCGCGGGCACGGTCGCGACGGGGTCGGGGACCTGCGCCGGCACGTTCTCGCGCCGCGGCGCGAAGACCAGCAGCGCGGCGGCGGCCGCCGCCGACGCGAGCAGGCCCGCCGCGATCCGGCGCGGGGCGCGGGAGCGCGGGCGGGCGGTCGCCGTCGCGGCCGCGGCGGCGACGAGCTGGGCCTCGAGCTGCGGCAGCCGGCTCATGCCCCGGTCTCCCGGTAGCGCGCCCGCAGCGTCGCCAGCCCGCGGCTGACGCGCTTGCGCACGACGGCCTCCGAGCAGCGCAGGCGGCGCGCGATGTCCTCGTAGGACGCATCGTCGAAGAAGCGCGCCTCGATCGCTCCGGCCTGGTCCTGCGGCAGGCCCTCCAGCATCTGGCGCGCGGACACGTCCGACAGCAGCGCCTCGATGCCCGACACGTCCTCGTCGCTGAGCTCCAGCGGCGGCATCCCCAGGCGCCGCCGCGCGCGGTCGTCGACGCGCCGGCGCTCCAGGCTCGAGCGCAGCACGTTGCGGGCGATGCCGAACAGCCAGGCGGCCGCGGGCTCCGGCCGCGGGCGGAAGCGCGGCGCGCTGATCAGCGCGGCCGCGAACGTCTCCGCGGTGAGGTCGGCGGCGAGCTCGCCGTCGCGGACGCGGGAGACCATGTAGCGCAGGACCGCATCTTCATGACGCCGGTAGAAGGTCCCGAACGCGTCGGGGTCCTCCGGCGTCCATCCCAGGAGCTCATCGTCCCCCGCGTCCGAATACGACCTCACGGGCGGGTAACTACAGGATCTCGCGCCGTTTGTGACCCCTTCAGCGGAGCAGGTCGTCCAGATCGAGCTCGCCGTCGGCGAACGCGAGCCGCCCTTCGGCGTCCACCGGCCACTGCTCCGGCGCGCGATCCCAGTACAGCTCGACGTCGTTGCCGTCCGGGTCGGTCACGTAGACCGCCTCGTGGGTGCCGTGGTCGGTGAGCTGACGCAGCGGCCAGCCGACCGCCTGCAGCCGCCGCACGGCGTCGGCGAGCCCGGCGCGGTCCGGGTAGAGGATCGCGACGTGATGCAGCCCGGCGACACCGTCGGGCTGCGGGCCGCCGCCGGCCGACTTCCAGGTGTTGAAGCCGAGGTGGTGGTGATAGCCGCCGGCCGACACGAACAGCATGTCGCCGGTCGTGCCCCAGCCCGGGACGTCGCGCGCCTCGAAGACGACGTCGAAGCCGAGCACGTCGACGTAGAAGCCGCGCACGCGGTCGATGTCGGCGGTGCGCAGGTGGACGTGGCCGATCGTCGTGCCCGGGGCGATCGGGTTCGGCGCCGGCTGGCTGGGCTTGATCACTCTGTCTCCAGGCGGATGACGTTGCCGGACGGGTCCTTCAGCTCGAGCGCGCCGCCGTCCGGCGCCACGCCCGCGCGCGCGGCGATGGCCGGCAGGTCCTCCGGCGTGACGACGACGGTCCAGTGGCGCATCCCGACGGCGCCGGCCGGGACCGGCGGGACGCCGCGCCCGCGCCACGTGTTGACGGCGACGTGGTGGTGGTAGCCGCCGGCCGACAGGAACACGGCGGTCGGCATCTCGAACTGGACGTCGAACCCGATCACGTCGCGGTAGAACTCGCGCGCGGCGTCGAGGTCGGAGACGTGCAGGTGCAGGTGACCGGTCTTGAAGCCTTCGGCGACGTGGCGCCGGGGCTCCTGCCCGCGCGCGAGCGCGTACAGGTTCTCGACGTCCAGGGGCGCGGGACCGCCGGAGTAGCCGAGTCCCGCGGGCCAGTCGGCGCGCGGGCGGTCGGCCGCGAGCTCGAGCCCGGTGCCGTCCGGGTCGGGCAGGTAGATCGCCTCGTGCGTCTGGTGGTCGGACATGCCCTCGACCGGCGTGCGCGTGCGCACCAGCCGATCGACGGCGAACGCGAGCTCCTCGCGCGAGGGGTACAGCAGGGCGACGTGGTACAGGCCGGCGTGGCGGCCCGCGGGCACGGCGCCCGCGTCCTCGTGGAGGACGATGACGTCCGCGCCGCCGGCGCCGAGCGCTGCGCGCGCGTCCTCGTGTGCGTGGACCCGGAGGCCGATCGCGTCCTGGTAGAAGCCCAGGGCGCGATCGAGGTCGGAGACCGTGAGGTGGGTGGCGCCGAGCCGCGTGGTGGCGGCGAGCGTCGGCGTGGCGGCGGGACTCGTCATGGGTTAGGCGGACTGCTTGATCGCGGAGATGTCGAGCGCGAGCTTGACCTTGTCGGAGACCAGCATGTTGCCACTGCCGAGCGCCTGGTTGAACTTCATCTCGAAGTCGCCGCGGTTGAGCTGGCCCGTGACCTCGAGGCCGACGCGCTCGTTGCCCCACGGATCGATGTCGGTGCCCTGGACGTCGGCGTGCAGCGTGATCTCACGCGTGATGCCGTGGATGGTCAGGTCGCCGGTGATCTTGAAGGTCTCCTCGTCGACCGGGGTGATGGCGGTCGAGACGAACGTGATCTGCGGGTTGGTGTCCGCGTCGAAGAAGTCGGGCGAGCGCAGGTGCGCGTCGCGCTGATCCTCGCCGGTGTTGATCGAGGTGGTCTCGACCGTGCCGGACGCCTGCGCGCCGTCGGCGCCGATCTCGAGCTTGCCCTCGAAGCTGCCGAAGGTGCCGCGGACGGTGGCGATGCCCATGTGCTTGACGGCGAACTCGACGCGCGAATGCGCGGGGTCGACGGCCCAGGTGCCGGTGGGGATGAGGGTCTGCGTAATGGCGGTCATTTCGGTCCTCCCGAAGAAACTGATTGCGTACTCAACAGTCTCGGGTAGGTAGCGCTTCGTTACAGCCATCATTTCGGGTAGTCTTCGCTATCCTTTCTGATATGACCCAGGACAGCACCCCCGAGCTCTCCGCTGCGCTCGAGGCGGTCGTGCCGCATCGCGCGGTGGCGATCCTCGCGGGCGCGTGCGCGCGCTCGCCGATGCTCGCCCACGGTGAGCTCGCGGCGCGGATCAAGACGGCCGACCTCGCGCAGGTCGCCGCCACCGTCCCGGTCGGCGAGACGTGGCAGGGCAGCGCGCCGATCGCCGGCGAGCGCCGGCCGATCGTCGCCGCCGCGGCGGCCACGGCGGGCACCGGCGCCCTGCTGGTGATCGTGCGCTCCGACGATGCGCCGCTCGACGCGAGCGCGATGAGCCTGGTGAAGGGCATCTGGGCCCTCGTCGCCGCCGGCCTCGGCCAACGCCTAGAGGACGCCGAGCCGGGCGACCTGGCCGCCTCGCGCCAGGCCGCCAGCGAGCGCGCGCGCGTCACCACCGAGCTCGCCGACGCCCACGGCGCCACGCTCTCCGCGCTGCTCGGGACGCTGCGTGCCCGCGACCTCGACGACGGCGCCGCCCGGCGCGCCGCGATCGACCTCGCGGCCTCGGCGCTGGTCGAGCTGCGGGTCGCCTCCGAGCGCGAGCGCGAGCTGTCCGACGAGCCCGCCGAGCAGGCGTTCGCGCTGCTGCGGGACGAGCTGCGCCCGCTCGTCCGCTACGGCTCGACGGAGATCGAGCTGGCGGGGCCGGAAGGCGCCGCGTCGCTGCCGAGCGCGGTCGCGCAGGCCGCGCGCGCGATCGTGCGCGGCGCCGTGCTGACTATGCTCGAGCAGGACGGCGTGGGCCGCATCCGCGTCGGCTGGGAGCTCGACGGCGACCTGCGCATCAGCGTGCGCGACGACGGCCCGGGCGCGCTCGCCCGCGAAGGCCTGGCGGTGCACGGCCTGGCCGAGCGCGCGCAGGCGCTCGACGGGGAGCTCGTGCTCGACAGCGTGCCCGGCTGGGGCACGCACGTGCAGGCCCGGCTGCCGCTCGGCCCCTCGGCCCAGGCGCCGGCCGCCGGCCCGCTCGCCGCGCTCAACCCGCGCGAGCTGGAAGTGCTCGAGCACCTGGGTCGCGGGCGCCGCAATCGCGAGATCGCGGAGGACCTCTCGATCTCCGAGAACACCGTCAAGTTCCACGTCGCCAACATCCTGTCCAAGCTCGAAGCGGGCTCGCGCGGCGAGGCGGCGGCCATAGCCCGGGGCGCCGGGATCGGTTAGCTCCGTTACCGACTGGACGCTTTGGGCAGAATGCTCCGGGTGTCCAGCCACCTCCGCACGCTGCTGCTGCTCTGCTTCCTGAGCGCGCTGACCTTCACCGCCACCGCCGCCGCCAACACGATCGTCGGCTCCAACGCGGCCCAGACGCTGACGGGTTCCGACGGCGTCGACAACATCTCCGGCCAGGGCGGCCACGACGTCATCCGCGGCCTCGCGGGCGATGACACGCTCAGCGGCGACACCGGGCCGGACCAGCTCGACGGTGGCGACGGCAACGACACGATGGCCGGCGGGTCCGGCGACGACTCGCTCGAGGGCGGCCCGGGCAACGACACCGAGATGGGCGGCGTCGGCCACGACATGCTCTCCGGCGGCCCCGGCGACGACTCGCTGACCGGCGACGAGGCGCCCGACCGCATCCTCGGCGGCGACGGCAACGACACGATCGACGGCGGCTCCGGCGGCGACGACCTGTTCGGCGGCAACGGCAACGACATCATGCACTCGGGCACCGGCCCGGATCGCCTCGACGCCGGCCCCGGCGACGACCAGGTCTACGTCAACAGCGGCAGCGCCGTGACGAGCGTCGACTGCGGCGAGGGCAACGACACGATCTACATCAACCCGCGCAACAAGCCGGGCGGCGTCTCCAACGACCAGGCGATCCGCCGCGGCAAGATCATCAACTGCGAGACCGTCGTCCCGCAGTCGCCCGACGCCGATCCCACGCGCGGGATCACGTGGTCCGGCAACGGCACCAAGCACGGCAGCGACCGCAATGACCGCTTGAACGGCCAGGGCGGCTCGAACAAGCTCTACGGCAACGGCGGCGACGACGTCCTCTGGGGCGACGCGCGCCACACCGGCAAGAAGGGCGGCCAGAAGGACTTCGTCAGCGGCGGGTTCGGCGCCGACACGATCTACGGCGGCCGCGGCAGCAACACGCTGATGGGCGGCGACGGCGACGACTTCATCCAGGGCAACGGCGTCTCGAGCTCGATCTTCGGCGGCAACGGCAACGACACCATCCGGGTCACCTCGGGCGGCTCCACGAGCGTCGACGCCGGAGCGGGCGACGACGTCGTCACCGCGATCATCGGCGCGGGCAGCGCCCGCATCTCCTGCGGCCCCGGCGACGACACCGTCGTCGTCTCCCGCTTCCCCGGCAACCGCAAGCGCACCACGGTCGCGAGCGACTGCGAGACGCGCAAGAAGGGTTAGTCGCATCGCCCAGAGGGCGATGCTTCGGCGAGTTCCGCGCGCGGCTTGCCGGGTGCGGAACGCCGGGTGAACTCGCGGGCTGATCGGCGAATCAGGCGTTTGCGGGTCGCAGCAGCGCCGTCGCGCGGCGGAGGCCGAGCCAGGCCGGCGCCATTGCGAGCAGGCGTGCCATGACGGCGAACACCGGGGCCGAGGACAGCGGGACGCAGATGCTCGTGTGGCCAGGAGCGGCCAGCGTCCAGACGAGCTCGGCGAACAGGGCGCAGATGACGACGCCGGCCCCGATCGCCATCGGGCGCGGAACGTCGGCCTTCGGCGCGTCGCCGGTCAGGTGATCGACGCGCACAGCGGCGATCCCGGCGGCGTCGGCGTGGAAGGCCAGCAGCGCGGAGGCGAGCGGGGCGGCGCCTTCGCCGCGGGCGGCGGCGGCGTCGGCCGAGAGCTCGGCGAGCTCCTGCTCGCGGCGCCCGAACGCGCTCCCGATCGCGCGGGCGACGAGGATCCGCAGCGGGTCGCGGCGGGCGGCGTGGTGTGCCTCGTGCGCGACGATCGCGGCCAGCTCGGCGCTGCCGAGGCGCGCGAGCGCGCCCTCGGAGACGAAGATCCGCGGGCGCAGCAGCCCGCCGCAGAACGCCACCGCGCGCGCGCCGGCGATCACCGTCACGCGCCGGCCCGCGAGCTGGCGCTCGCCGACCGGCGGCAGACGCGCCATGAACCGGCGGTGCGCCCGGATCCCGCGCCCGAGCGAGAACGCCGCGCGGCCGAGCGCGACGATGTCGAACACGGCCAGCGCCACGAGCAGCACGCGGCCGGCGCGCACGTCGCCGGTCCAGAACCCCTGCACGCCGTCGATCAGCACGTCGTGGTGGAAGCGCATCGCGTCCAGCACGAACACGAGCGCGAGCAGGAACGCGGTCGTCCCGAACGCGGCGACCGCGAACTCGGCCCGGCGCAGTCGCGCGGGCTCAGCCACCCTCGGCCAGTCGCCTCAGCCGCTCGAGCCGCTCGGGATCGAGCTGGTCCACGTGCCGGGCGAAGTGCGCCAGCGCGAGATCGCCGAAGTCCTCCACGAGCGCGGAGACCTCGGACTCCGCGCGCGCCTCAAGATACGCGTCGCGGCTCATCGCCGGCGCGTAGACATCCAGGCGGCCGGCGCGCCGGCGGACCAGCATGCCCTTGCCGTCGAGCCGCGTCATCACGGTCAGCACCGTCGTGTACGCGCGGACCTTCTCGCTGCGCTCGTTCAGGGCTTCCTGCACGTCGCGGACGGTGGCCTCGCCACGCGCCCAGACCTCATCCATGACCTCGCTCTCGAGCTCGTGCAGCGGAGGCGGAGCCGGGTTCGTCACGGCGCGAAGCGTACCGGCCGGTCCTCCCGCCGGCCAAGACTTCGCCGGCGGGAATGGACGGATGGCCGGTCCTACAGGTCGAACGAGCGCTTCGCGGTGTAGCGCTTCGTGCCCTGCGTGATCGTCCAGGTGGCCGTGTAGTGGCCCTTCTTGAACGTCGAGATGTGACCGCCGACGAGGTTGACGACCTGGCCGGGGATCGGCGTGATCGCCTTCAGCGGGTTCGTCTTGGCGGTCGGGCCGCTGAACGAGACGCTGCCGCCGATCGGATCGAGCGTGTTGCCGGTGTTGCGGATCGGCATCACGACCTGGCGGCCGGCGCCGCGGCCGATGAACCCGATCGTGCCGGCCTTCAGCGCGACCCTCTTCTTCGACGGGTTCGCGCGCAGGCGCCCGACGACGCGGTACTGCGGGATGATCCCGTTGCGCGCCTTGGCGTTGCGCGGCTTGCCGAACACCTCGATGCCGGCGTACAGCGACCCGCCGGGCGGCGTGCGGCGCTGGATCAGAGAGACCGACTTGGTCGCGCCCGCGGTCAGGTTGAACGACGACGCGCTGGCCCTGACGTAGCGGCTCATCGAGACCTTCAGATTCGCGCTGACGACGCCCGTCACGCGATTCTGGATCCACGGGCGCACGCGCACAGTGACTTTGAGCGTGTCCGTCGTGGTGTTCTTGATCGTGACCGCGCCGAGGGTCCCCTTGCGCGCGGTGTGCTCGACCGTCTGAGGCGTCAGCGAGACGCCGCCCGCAGCCGCCTTGGCCAGCGGCGCCGCGTCGTCAGCCTGCGCGATCACACCACCCGTCGCCAGCCCAACGGCCGCGAGGACGACAGCGCCGGCCAGTTGCCGACTCCTTCCGAGCTTCACTTCCTTGTTCTCCTTTTCGTTACCGATGAGCTACTGAGAGGCGCGCTACGGCGTCTCTGAAGAGAGCGTGACCAGCATCAGCTTGCGGTAGGTGCCCGAAGCCTTGCCCCGGATCTTCTGGCGCAGCGTGATCTTCGACGACTGGCGCGTGATCGGCTTGGCCCAGCGCGCCAGCAGCGGGTCGATCGAGTCGTCGAGCGGCTGGAAGGCCGCACTTCCGACGCGCGCCTCGAGCGGATCCTTCAGCGCCTTCGACCCGCTCGACATGTGGCCGAGCTTGGAGCCGGACGCGGCGTCGCCGTCCGCGATGCTGATCTGCGACATGTTCTCGGTCCCCGTGGCGGTGGCGTTGAAGGAGAGGCTGTAGCTGCCGCTCTTCTTGAACGTCGCGAAGCCGCTCGGCTGCGTGAGGATCAGCTCGAGGTAGCTGTCGACCTGACCGCCGACCTGCGTGCCGTCGTTGACTGGATCAGGCGGCGTCTGCGCATGCGCCGGGACCGCGGCGACGGCGAGCACGGCGAGCGTGAGGATCCCTCCACGGATGACCTGCAAATCTCAGCCCTTCCTCTTCCTCTGTACCAGCACACGGATACGGACCTTCGACGTCTTGCCGCTCGCGGTCGTGGCCCTGAACTCGACGGCGCGCGAGGACGCGATCGCGAGCGTCGCCTTGACCCGCCCGCCGGCGCGCACGACCGTGTGGCCCTTGCGGACCCGCTTGCCGTGCACGACGTCGATCAGCGACACGCGCGTCCCACGCGGGGCCGAGACGCGCTTGCCGCGCGTCACGCACGTGAGCCGCCCGCTGAAGCGGTACCGCTTGCCCTGCAACAACACCGGCACCCCGCGCGTGATGCGCAGCGGCCGCTGCGTCAGGGACATCGACAGCTGCGGAGCGGTGCACGAGGACGCGGACGCGCCCTCGACGCCGCCGCCGGAGCCGCGGCCCGCCGCGCCCTGGGGCGTGGCCGCGCCGGCGCCGATGTTCATCGTCGCCGTCGGCGAGCCCGTGACGACGTTGTTGCGCACCTCGAAGTCGCGGTCGACCGCCGTGAGCGTGTGACCGTCGGCGTCCGACACCGTCACGACGACGTGGTGCATCCCGTCGGCGAGCCCCTGCGTGTCGAGCGCCATCGCGGCCTTCTCGGCCTGGCACCCGGTGGCCGGGTCCGGGCACAGGTCCGCCGACGCCACCTGCGCGGCGTCGACCGCCAGCGCGGTGGTCGCGAGCCGGCCCTGCGTGTCGCGCGCCTGGACCTCCACGTTCAGGACGCCCGACGCCGGGTCCGAGATGCCTCCGACCGCGGCGGACAGGCCGTCGTCGTCGTCGGCGATCGCGAGCGAGGTCGCGCCCAGCGCGACCGTCGCCGTGCCCACCAGGGCCGTTGTGCCTCTAAGAAGGAATCGCTTCATGACCACCCCACCGCGTCAAACACGCGGCTCGCACGTTCGGAGCGGCCAGACCCATTTGGGCCCGCTCCGAAGCGCGCAACGCCGATCCTAGTCGACCATTCCCCGAATCTGACGCGAGCACTTGTCAGTCATCGCACGCTGAACTTGCGCTTCGCCGAGAGGAGCTTGGCCCCGCCTTGCTTCAGGGTCACCGTAGCGTTGTAGGAGCCGGACCGAAGCCCTGTCCCCAACACGATGTTCACCTTCTTGCCAGGCAGGATCTTCAGGGCCGACACGTTGTCGTTGAGCGTCCCGCGGGCGCCCTTGACCTGCACCACGCCCGTGATCGGGTCCAGCGTGTTGCCGCCGTTGGTCACCGGGAGCACGACCGCGCGGCCGACGCGCTTGACCGCACCCGCCGTCAAGCTCAGCTTCTTCTGCGCCGGCAGCAGCCGCAGCGTGCCGACCAGCCGGTAGCCGACGATGACGCCGCTGCGCTTGGCGGCGTCGGAGGGAATGCCGACGACCTCCAGCGCGCCGTACAGCGCACCGCCGGCGGGCACGCCGGCGAGCGTGACCGCGACCTTCTGCGCGGCCTGTGGCGCCAGCGTGAACGTCGTCTGGCTCACGTGCACGCCGGCCAGCGTCCCGCGCCGGTTGGCGGCGACCTGGCCTGACGCCGCCTGCGTCCACGGCCGCGGCGTGACCGTCAAGGCGAGCGTCTCTGTCGAGCGGTTGGTCACCGTCACGGTGCCGACCGGCCCTGGCTGCGCCGTGCGCTCGATCAGCGCCGGCGAGATCGAGAGGCCGCCCGTCTGCGACGCATGCGCAGTGTGGTCAGCCGCATACGCGGCCGCGCCGGCGAACAACAGCGCCGGCGCGACCGCGACCGCGATCCATCGCTTCATGGGACTACTTGACGACCTTGATCTTGAGCTTGACCTGCGAGCGCCGGCCGTCCGGGTTCGTGTACCGGAAGATCAGCGTGCGGGAGCTCTTGTACGCCAGGATGATCGTGATCTTGCCCGCCGCGCGGACGGTCGTGCCGCCCTTGCGGATGGTGCGCTTGCCGACCGTGTTGAGCAGGTCGATCCGCGTCGAGGGCGGCGCCGACACGCGCCTGTTCTTGACCACGCAGGTCAGCCGGCCGCGGAAGCGGTAGCGCTTGCCGTACTTGAGCACCGGCACCCCGTGGGAGACCGCGAACGGCTTCTGCGACAGCTCCAGCGACAGCTTCGGCGAGTTGCACGACGTCGCCGTCGCGCCGGCCACGCCGCCGCTCCCGCCGCCGTTGTTGTTGTTCGAGCCGTTCTGCGTCGGCGTGTTGCCGCTGCCGATGTTCAGCGTCGCCGTCTTGTTCCCGGGGTCCGGGTGGTTGGTGATCGTGAACTGGTGCTGCGTCGCGTTCGGCGGATCGAACTCGTTGCCGGCCCCGTCGAACAGCTTCACGTCGAGCGTGTAGTTGCCGTCGAAGTAGCGGTTGGTGTCGATGTGGATCGTCTTGACCTCGGCCGCCGGGCAGTCGGCCCCGAGCGGAAGGTCGATCTGGCCGTCGCCGGGCGTCATGTCCTTGCAGGTGCCGTTGCCGTAGTCGACGGTGCCGGCCAGCTGCCCGTTGACGTACGCATCGGCGCGATCGAGCCCGATGCCGACGTCGGTCGCCCGGACCTCGATCCCGAGGTCCTTGGACGCGTCGCTGCCGATGCCGCCGACGGCGGCGTACGGGGCGGCGTTGTCGGTCACCGCGAGCCCGACCTTCTGCAGGTCGACGCCGATCGGGTTGCCGGGGCAGCTGCTGTTGATCGGCGCGTCGCAGCTGACGCCGACGTCGAGACGGCGGCCGCTGGCCGGCTTCGTCACGTCGCCGTTGAGCGGGCCGTCGACGCCGAGCGTGGCCGAATCGATCGTCACGCCGTCGACCTTCGCGGCGTACCGCTGCGTGCCGCCCTCGACGGCGGGCGCGAGCGGCTCGCCGCCCTCCGGCGGCGTGAAGCCGCTCGTGCGGCGGCTCAGCATGACCGAGTTGAGGGTCAGGTTCGGCGGGACGGTGACGGTCAGGAGCGTGCTCGCGCCCCCGGTGGCCGACGGCAGCTGCGCCCGCAGGCCGCCCGCGTCGATCGTCGCCGCGTCGCCGTCGCAGCCCACGCCGTAGGCCGTGGGCGTGGTGCCCGTGGCCAGGAACGGCGCGGCCGTCAGCGCCTTGCCGGACAACGAATGGCACGCCCACAGCACCGCGTCATCCGCCGAGGCGGCACTCGCGACGGCGCCCAGCGACCCAGCACACGTCAAAGCAATAACGGAGAGTCGGAGCCCTCCACGTAGAGGCATCACTGCCTGTCTCCCTCCTGCAATCCGTTCGACCAAGACGAACCCTCGTGAACAACGCCTGTGCGGTCTACGAGCCACGTCGTGCGGCACGTACTCCCCGGCGATCACACAAACGCCCCTATTTCCGCGAACGAAAGTACTTGCCGACCCAAGGTCAGGTCAAGCCGCCATTCGTCCAAAAGGAGAGTATGGGCTTCAGGCACCCGCATAGTACGGTGCGTCGGTGAGCTCGACCGCCGTCCTCTCCGACATCACCACCTCCCGGACGCTCGGCGAGGTCGCGCTCGGCGCGGCGCGCCGCCACAGCGGCGATGCGCTGCGCGCACCGGGGCGCGCGCCGATCGGCTATCCGGAGCTCGGGCACGCCGTCCGCGAGATCGCCGGCGGCCTCGCTGCGCTCGGCGTCGAGCCGGGCGACCGCGTCGGGATCCTCGGCGGCACCGTGCCCGAGTGGACGCTGTCGGACTTCGGCGCGCTGTGCTCGGGCGCGACGGTCGTCCCGATCTACCACACGAACTCGCCGGAGGAGTGCGAGTACGTCCTCGCGCACTCCGGCGTGAAGGTCCTGATCCTCGAGGACGCCAAGCAGGCGGCGAAGATCGCCAAGGTCCGCGAGAACCTGCCGGAGCTCGAGACCATCGTCGTGATGACCGGGAGCGCCGACGGCGCGCTGACGCTCGAGGAGCTGCGCCGCAAGGGCGCCGGCGCGGCCGAGGGGCTCGCCGACGAGCGCGTCGCCGCCGTCGCGCCTGACGACGCCGCGACGATCGTCTACACGTCTGGCACGACCGGCCCGCCGAAGGGGTGCGTGCTGACGCACGCGAACCTGCTCTCGATGGCGGGGGCCTACATCGAGCGGCTCGGCCTGCGCGAGAACCCGGGCGTGTTCTTCCAGTACCTCCCGCTCGCGCACGTGCTCGCGCGGATGGTCGCGATCGTCGGCATCGACACCGGCGGCACGCTCGCCTTCTGGGGCGGCGACTCCAAGCGGATCATCGACGACATCGCCGAGGCGGGGCCGACGCACGTGCCGACCGTCCCGCGGCTGCTGGAGAAGATCCAGACGCGCGCGCTCGGCCAGGCGACCGGGCGCAAGGGCGAGATCTTCGCGCGCGCCCTGAAGACCGGCGAGCGCGTCGCCAAGGCGCGCCGCGAGGGCCGCTCGCCGAGCCTCGCCGACCGCGCGCGCCACGCCGTCGGCGACCGCCTGGCGCTGTCGAAGGTGCGCGCCGTGTTCGGCCCCAACAACGCGATCATCGTGACCGGCGCGGCGCCGATCGGCACCGAGGTGATCGAGTTCTTCGACGCCTGCGGCGTGACCGTGCTCGAGGGCTACGGGATGACCGAGACGTGCGCCGCGGCGACGCTCAACACGCCGTCTGAGCGCCGGATCGGCAGCGTCGGCAAGACGCTCCCCGGCACCGAGACGAAGACGGCCGAGGACGGCGAGATCCTGATGCGCGGCCCCCACGTGTTCGCCGGCTACCACCGCAACGAGGCCGCCACCGCGGACGTCATGCGCGAGGGCGGCTGGCTCGCGTCGGGCGACCTCGGGCACGTCGACGGCGACGGCTACGTGCACATCACGGGCCGCAAGAAGGACCTCGTGATCACCTCCTCGGGCAAGAACATCTCGCCCGAGACGATCGAGAGCGCGCTGCGCGAGACGCCGTGGATCTCCCAGGCCGTCGTGGCCGGCGACCGCCGGTCCTACCTGGTCGCGCTCGTCACGATCGACCCGGACGAGGCGCCGCGCCTGGCCGCCGAGGCGGGCGCGCCGGCGGATCCGGCCGCGATGGCCGAAGACGAGCGCGTGCGCGCCGTGATCGAGAAGGACATCGCCGCCGTCAACCGGCGCTTCGCGACGATCGAGCAGGTCAAGCGCTTCACGATCCTGCCGCGCGACCTCTCGCAGGCCGACGGCGAGCTGACGCCGACGCTGAAGGTCAAGCGCTCGGTGGTCTACGACCGCTACGCCACGACGATCGATCGCCTGTACGGCGACTGAGGCAGAGGTCGGCCACGCGCGGCTCGCACAGGCGCAGCAGGTCGCGCGGGTCGAGCCGCACGCCGCCGTCGACCACGACGTCGTCGAGGTAGAGCAGGCTGAGGCAGACCGCCTCCGGCACCGCCTCGTGGCCGAGCGGCGGGAGCGCGTGCGGGTCGAAGCCCGGGAAGTCCTCGGCGATCTCGGCGAGCGTCGCCGGGCGCAGGCCCGGCCCCGCGCGCAACGCCCGGCGGGTGCGTTCGAGGTCCAGGCGCCCGTCGGTCGGGATCACGACCAGCCGCACGACGCCGGAGTCGATCAGCACCGCCGTCCGCGCCGTCGGGCCCCGATCGACGAGCTCGAACGGGATGCCCGCGAGCTCGAGCACCTCTTGCACGACTGCACTTCCCATCCGCGGTGCATCCTCTCATCAATGGAGGATGGTTGCCAGTGCACTGCGCAATTCGGCGTAGCGCGTGGCCGCGAGGAAGCGTCCGTGAGCGCGCGCGGCAAGCGCGCGGCCGGCTGCGACGGCGTCCTCGTCGCCGCTGGTCCCCAGCACGTCGACGCGATCGAGACCGGCGAGCGCGGTCAGCGGATCGTCGCCGGTGGTGGCGCGGCAGTCGCTCAACACGACCGCGAGCCGCTCGGCAGCGGGCGCCTTGGCGAGCTCGCGCGCGCCCGTGCGCAGCGCCAGCGCGAGGTCGGTGCGGCCCTTGCCGCGCAGCGACAGCAGGTCGTCGACCAGCTTCGCGGGCGTGCGCGGCGCGGTCTGGCCCTGCAGCACGAGTGCGTCGGCGCCGAACGCGATCACGCTGCAGCTCGCGCGCTCGCCGGGCGAGAGCACGACGGCGGCGGCCGCCATGGCCGCGAGCCCGACGGCGTGGCCGCGCATCGACCCGCTGTTGTCGACGAGCAGGCAGACGGCGCGCCGCGGCGCCGCCCAGCGGCGCGCGACGAGCTCGTCGGCCCGGCGCGGCCGGCCGCCCGAGCGCTCGAGCGTGCGGTCGACGTCGAGGTCGCCCTCGTCGGCGCTGCCGGCGACCAGCCGGCGCGTCCCGCGGGCGCTGCCGGCGCCGAGCCGGCCGCTGCGCACGAACACGCGCGCCGCCAGGCGGCGCGCCTGCGCGCGCAGCGCCGGGTCGGTGGCGGCGCCGAGATCGGCGAGCAGCGCGACGGCGGCGTCGGGATCGGCGCGCAGGAGGTCGTGGAAGGCGGCCTCGTCGAGCCGGCCGACGGCCGGCGAGACCTGCGCGAGCTGCGCGTGCGCGGACGCGAGCTGGGCGCGCGGCAGCGTGCGGCGGCCGCGCTCGCGGACGGCCTTCTGGGCCGCCGCGCCGGTCAGCGAGCGCCCGGCCCCGCCGGGCTTGGGCCCGGCGGGGCGGGTGCTTTTCCCAAGCCGGCGATCAGCTCCAAGACGATCGCCTCGGGGGTCTTCTCGCAGCCGTCCTCGAGCCGCAGGCGACCGCTCAAAGCCGCGACGGCGGCGTCGGTGAACGTCTCGTCGCCCGGGCCGCGCAGTCGCGTCAGCTCGCGCTCGATCCGCACGAGGTCGATCGCGCCGCGGACCGACGCGCCCATGTGGACCTGCGGGTGCTCGCGGCTGGCGCGGGCGAGCGCGACCGCGCGCGCGTCGTCGACGCCGGTCAGCCGCTCGACGATCGCCTGCTCGGCCGCCGCGTCCTGGTAGCCGATCGCGATCCGGCACATGCGGTCGGAGATCGCCTGGCTCACGCGCGCGGTCCCGACGGCGTCGAACGGGTTCATCGCCGCGATCAGGCGGAAGCCCTCGGCGGCCGGCACGCGGCCGAGCCGCGGGACGTGGATCTCCCCCTCCGCGAGCGCGCCGACGAGCACGTTGAGCGTCTCCTCCGGCACCCGGTTGAGCTCCTCGATGTAGAGGAAGCGGCCCTCGCGCAGCGCCGTCAGCAGCGGGCCGTCGACGAACGTGTCGGGCCGGTAGCCGAGCTGCAGCACGAGCGCGGGATCGTGGTGGCCGGTGAGCCGCGCCGGCGTCAGCTCGGCGTTGCCCTCGACGAACTCGACGCCGAGCCCCGCCGCACGCGCGACGGCGCGCAGGAGCGTCGACTTGCCCGTCCCCGGCGGCCCCTCGAGGACGACGTGGCAGCCGCCGGCCAAGGTCGCGGCGAGCACCTCCGCCTCGCGGCGCAGCCCGACGACCTCGCGGTCGAGCTGCGCCAGCAGGCTGGGAGCGTCAGTGCTCGTGGATCATCACGCCCCGGATGTTCTTGCCGGCCAGCAGGTCGTTGTAGCCGTCGTTGATCTGGTCGAGCGTGTAGGTGCGGGTGATCAGCTCGTCGAGCTTGAGCTTGCCGTCCTGGTACATGCGGATCAGGTTGGGGATGTCGAACATCGGGTTGCCCGAGCCGAACAGCGTCCCCTTGACCGTCTTCTCGTACAGCGTCAGGCCGGCGCCGGAGAGCTGGACGGTGAGCTTGTTCGGGTCCGCCAGGCCGGTGATGACCGCCGTGCCGCCCTTGCGGATCGAGTTGACCGCCGCGCCGACGACCTCCTCGTTGACGACGTCGACGGTGATGATCGCCTTGTCGGCACCGACGCCGCGCGTCAGCTCCTGCGCGAGCTCGTGCGCCTCCTCGGCGGTGGCCACGCTGTGCGTGGCGCCGAGGTCCTCGGCGGCCTCGCGCTTGTTCGCCAGCGGGTCGACGGCGATCAGGTTCGACGCGCCGGCGTGCGCGGCGCCCTGGATCGCGTTGGCGCCGATGCCGCCGATGCCGTAGACGATCACGGTCTCCCCCGGGCTCACGCCGGCCGCGTAGACCGCCGAGCCCCAGCCGGTCGGGACGCCGCAGCCGACGAGCACGACGACGTCCAGCGGCAGGTCCTTGTCGACCCGCACGCACGACGTCTCGGAGATCGTCGAGTACTGGCTGAACGTGCCGAGCATGCACATCCCGCCGACGTCGGCGCCGCCCTCGCCGTGGAAGCGGAACGTGCCGTCGGGCAGGCAGCCCTCAAGGATCGTCGCGCCGAGGTCGCAGATGTTCGAGTGGCCGGTGGCGCAGAAGCGGCAGTGGCCGCAGACCGGCAGGAACGAGGTGACGACGTGGTCGCCCTCGGACACGCGGCTCACGCCCGGGCCGCACTTCTCGATCACGCCCGCGCCCTCATGGCCGCCGACGATCGGGAAGCGGGGGACGATGTCACCGTGGCGCAGGTGCTCGTCGGAGTGGCAGAAGCCCGCCGCCTCCCAGCGGATCAGGACCTCCCCGTCTTTGGGCTCGTCGAGATCGAGCTCGACGACGTCCCAGTCCTTCCCGCTCTCCCACAGAACCGCGGCCTTGGTCTTCACGAGGTCTCCTCCTGCGTCGACGCCCGCGATCGTATAGAACGACGGCCGTGGAGCAGCGCACTCTCGGCGCGTCGGGGATCTCCGTCTCGGCGCTCGCGCTCGGGTCGTGGCAGACGTACGAGCGGATCCCGCGCGCGCAGGCGGTCGCGGTGCTGCAGGCGGCGCGCGAGGCGGGTGTCAGATTCCTGGAAGTCGCGCGCTACAACGACACGCTCGGCAGCGCGCCGATCCCGACGGGCTACTCGGAGGTCGTCTTCGGCGAGGCGTTCGCGGCGTCCGGCTGGCCGCGCGACGCGGTGGTCGTCGCGGAGAAGCTGTGGTGGGAGTTCTGGCCCTCGCAGTCGGCGGCCGAGGAGCTGGACGCGTCGCTCGCTCGCACCGGGCTCGAGCGCGTCGACGTGCTGTACTCGGACCCGCCGCCGGAGGCGCTGGAGCTCTCGCGCGTGGTGGCCGCGGTCACGGACCTGATCGGCGAGGGCCGGATCCGTGCGTGGGCGATCGTCAACTGGACCGCTCCGCGACTGCTCGAGGCGGCGCGGATCGCGGACCGGCTCGGCGTGCCGGCGCCGTGCGCCGCCCAGCTGCCGTACTCGCTCGTGCGCCGCGACTGGGTCGAGGACCCCGCGATGGACGAGGCGCTCGAGGCGTGCGGCGCCTCGCTGATCCCGTCGTCGGTGTTCGCCGGCGGCGTGCTGACCGGGAAGTACGGCCGCGGCGAGACGGGGCGGCTGACCGGGCACCTCGATCCCGCCCTGCTCGAGCGCGCCGACGCGCTGAGCGCCGAGGCGGCGCGACAGGGAACGACGCCGGCGGCACTCGCGCTCGCGTTCGCGCTGGCGCACCCACGGACGGCGTCCGTGCTCGTCGGCGCGACGACGCCCGAGCAGGTGCGCGAGAACGCAGCGGCCATCGCCCGCGCCTGACCCGCGGGGGGCGGGTCGGATCGGCCCCGCGGTTCGCGAGGCGGCGTCAACTGCGGGCATCGAGGGCGGCGGGACCGATCGGGTCCGCGGTTCGCGAGGCGGTGCCAACGGCGGGCACTGAGGGAGGCGGGACCGATCGGGTCCGCGGTTCGCGAGGCGGCGTCAACGGCGGGCACTGAGGGAGGCGGGACCGATCGGGTCCGCGGTTCGCGAGGCGGCGTCAACGGCGGGCATCGAGAGCGGCGGGACCGATCGGGTCCGCGGTTCGCGGGGCGGCGATGTGGCGGCTAACTCGCGATATGCGCGAGTTGGGCGCCACACCGAAAACCGGCGTGGCGGCTCGTGGTCGCATAGCGACCGTATGCCGCCACACCGGAAACCGGCGTGGCGGCTGGGTCCCGGATAGCGGGACGTAGACGCCACCGGAGACTCGCCACATCGCCGCCCCGAGAACCGCGCAGCCAATCCGACCCGCCCCCTCGATGCCCGCCGTCCTCGCCGCCCCGCGAACCGTGCAGCCAATCCGACCCGCCTCCTCGATGCCCGCAGTCGACGCCGCCCCGCGAACCGCGCAGCCAATCCGACACGCCGCCTCCTCGATGCCCGCCGTTCCCGCGGCCCCACGCACCTCGGTTCCGCTCGACCTCCCCGTTCGGCTACCCGCTCATCCGGCTCTCCTCCACCACAGGCGAGAGTCGCGCGCATGCTTCGCGCCCGACTGACCTACGCCAACGTGGTCGCCACGCTCGCACTGTTCATCGCGCTCGGCGGCACCAGCGTCGCCGCCTCGAGCCTCATCAGCGGCAGCAAGATCAAGAAGGGATCGATCCCGGCCGACCGGATCAAGACGCACTCGCTGACCTCGGCGCAGGTCGACGTCGCCAAGCTCGGCACGGTGCCGCACGCGTCGACGGCCGACGGCGCCGGCCACGCGGCGGCGGCCGACAGCGCGACCACCGCCGGCCATGCGGCGGCGGCCGACAGCGCGACCACCGCCGGCCATGCCGCGACGGCCGACCTCGCGACGCACGCCGGCGACGCGGACACGCTCGGCGGACTCGCCGCATCGGCGTTCACGCGCTCCGAGCGCTTCCAGGTCGCCAGCGCGGACTCGCGCGCGACGCCGGCGCAGACGCTGCTCGACTACCCCGACATCGGCCTGCGGATCGAGACCGACGGCAACCCCGACTTCGACCAGAGCGTGGTCCTGCGCAACACCGGCGCCGGGACGCTCGCGCTGATCGGCGACAGCGGCGGGGGCACCATCCTCGCCGGGCAGAAGACCACGATCTCGCAGGGCAACACGATGCTGCGTTCCCAGACGGACGAGGCGCTGTTCCTGGTCGGGACGCTTCCGACGGGCCGCGACGAGGTGCTGATCGACTGCCACTTCCCCGCCGACGGCAACCAGACGGGGGTCTTCACGTTCTGCACCGGGATCCGCGTGGACCGCTAGTGCCAGAAGTCGTAGTCGGCGGTGAACGCGACCGCCGCCGTCGTCCCGGCCGTGCGCACGTTGCAGAGGGCCGGCGCCGGGGCGCCGCCGCCGGCCGTGCTCAGCTGCTGCACGTACGTGGCGCGCGCGAGGACGCCCGGGCCGGAGCCGGCGGCGGCGTACAGCTGCCACGGCAGGCCGCCGAGCGTGACGTCGGCGCTCCCGACCAGCGTGCCGGGCGCGGAGCTGCCGTCCGCGGCGTGCCACAGCGGCCCCGCGACGAGCGTGCCGAGCGCCTTGAGGCCCGATGGCTCGTAGAGCGTCGCGCGCGGCTCCGTCGCGGCCCACACGAAACCGCGGATCCCCGGCCGGCGGGTGTAGATCTCCTCACCGCGTGCATGCGCGACGACCGTAAATCAGTGGGCGCCCCCGAACTTTTCCCTCGACCACCCCGAGGGTCGCGGACCCTCGAACACGCGAACCAAGCGCTTCACACGGACCGCCGGCGCGCGTGGCACGATCGCGTTGACACCGTTGTCATCCCTTCGTCACCACGTCGCCCAGGAGTCTCTCGTCAATGCGCTTCCGCTCCGTTCTCGGTGCCGCCGCCGTGCTGCTCGCCCTCGGCGCGCACGCCGGGACCGCCGCCGCCGATCCCGCGGATCTCGTCGATCCGCTGATCGGCACCGCCAACGGCGGCAACGTCTTCCCCGGTGCCGACACGCCGTTCGGCATGGTCCAGTTCAGCCCTGACGAGACCAACGGCAACCAGACCGCCAACGTGAACTCCAGCGGCTACGCGGACGGCGTGAACCGGATCCGCGGCTTCGGCCTCGCGCACGTGTCCGGCGCCGGCTGCGGCGGGCTCGCCGGCGACGTCCCGTTCATGCCCTACGTCGGCGACGTCACGACTTCGCCGGCCGCCGACGTGACCGACGCCAAGTACAGCGCCCGCTTCACGCCCGCCAACCAGAGCGCGAAGGCGGGCGCCTACGCCGTCACGCTCGACAGCGGCGTCAAGGCCGAGCTGAGCGCGACGACGCGCACGGCGGCCGGGCGCTTCACCTACCCGAGCGGCACGAAGTCGGCGATGCTCGTGCGCACCTCCGCCGGCCTGGTCGGCTCCAGCGACGCGAGCGTCTCGATCGGCCCGGCGACGCGCACGATCTCCGGCTCGGTCACGTCGGGCAACTTCTGCGGCAACAAGAACCTCGACGGCAACCCGGACCGCACGAGCTACTACACGCTCTACTTCGTCGCGAAGTTCGACAAGGACTTCACGAGCTTCGGCACGTGGAAGGACGCGACGCTGAACGCCGGCGCGACGACCGCGAGCGGCGGGACGAGCTACGCCGGCGGCAGCTCGGGCGGCGTCAACGCCGCCGGCGGCCTGCCGACGCCGGGCAAGGGCTCGGGCGCCTACGTGCAGTTCGACACGACGGCCGGCCAGCCGGTCGGCGTGCGCGTCGGCGTCTCCTACGTCGACCCTGCCGGCGCGCAGGCCAACCTCGACGCCGAGCAGCCCGCGGGCACGAGCTTCGACAGCGTCGCGCAGAAGGCGCACGACGCGTGGAGCGCGGCGCTGGGCCGGATCGAGGTCAAGGGCGGCACGGCCGCCCAGCAGAAGATCTTCTACACCGCGCTCTACCACTCGCTGCTGCACATGAACGTGTTCAGCGACGTCGACGGCCGCTACCGCGGCATGGACCAGCAGACCCACACGATCGCCGCTTCCCAGCACGCGCAGTACGCGACGTTCTCCGGCTGGGACATCTACCGCTCGCAGGTCCAGCTCGTCTCGCTGCTCGACCCGGCCGTGGCGAGCGACATGGCGCAGTCGCTCTACAACCAGTCCACGCAGGACGCCAACGGCCGCTGGGACCGCTGGACGCACAACTCCGGCGCCGTCTCGGTCATGTCCGGCGACCCGTCGCCCGCGTTCGTCGACACCGTGCTGGCGTTCGGCGGCGCGAACTTCGACAAGACCGCCGCGCTGCAGTCGCTCGTGAAGGCCGCCACGGTCCCGACGCCCGAGGACCTCAGCCACGTCGGCTGGATGAACACGGCCAAGGGCGAGCGCCCGTCGCTGGACCAGTTCCTGCGCCTGCACTACTTCCCCGACCCGTCGAACGCGTGGAGCGGCGGCAGCGAGACGCTCGAGGACTCGACGGCGGACTTCGCCATCGCCGACCTCGCGGCGCGGCTCGGCGACGGCGCCACGCACGACCAGTTCATGGCGCGCGCGCAGTACTGGCAGAACATCTTCCACGCGACCGGCGCCGGCTTCATGCAGAACCGCGCCGCCGACGGGACGTGGCCGGCGCTCGACCCCGCCAACGGGCCCGACTTCGCCGAGGGCAGCCCGACGCAGTACGTCTGGAACGTCCCGTTCGACATCGCCGGCCTGTTCGCCGCCATGGGCGGCCCGGACGCGGCCGCCGCGCGGCTGGACGCGTACTTCCACAACGGCAGCGCGTGGGCGTTCACCGGCGCCGGCGGCCTGCACCCGGAGCTCAACAACGAGCCGTCGCTGTGGGCGCCGTGGCTGTTCGCGTGGTCGGGCGAGCCGGCCAAGACGCAGCAGGTCGTGCGCCAGATCGAGGACACGCTGTGGACGACCGCGACGCGCGGCATCCCCGGCAACGACGACCTCGGCACGATGTCGTCCTGGTACGTGTTCGCCGCCATGGGCATGTACCCGGAGATCCCGGGCCGCGCCGAGCTCGTGCTCGGCAGCCCCGAGTTCAGCAAGGTCGTCGTCCACCGCGCGAGCGGCCAGACGCTCACGATCAACGCGCCCGACGCGGGCAAGCCGTACGTCGCGGGCCTCAAGCTCGACGGCGCCGCGTATGACAAGCCGTGGCTGGGCGAGAGCTTCGTCGCCGGCGACCACACGCTCGACTACCAGCTCTCCGACACCGCCACCAGCTGGGGCGAGGACGCGCCGCCGCCGTCGTTCCGCGCCGGCGAGCAGCCCGCGATCGCCTCGCTGGCGACGCAGAGCTTCCAGCTCGACCCCGGCGGGCAGGCGAAGACCACGCTGACGGTCCAGAACACGACCGACCAGCCGCTGACGGTCCAGCTGAACCACGCGCCGTCGAGCCACGTGACGATCGCGGCGGACCCGATCGCCGTGCAGCCGGGCGGCCGCGCGACCGCCGACATCACGTTCACCGCGGCCGCCGGCACGCCGCTGGGCACGTCGGAGATCGAGGACCTCGGGCTCACGACCGCCGCGGGCGCGCTGCCGAAGGTCGTCGCCAAGGTCACGGTCGACAACCCCAAGCCGCTCGCGAGCCTGCGCAACGGGGTCGGGATCGTCGACGACACGCACGCGGCCGGCCCGGCGTTCGACTCGACCGGGCACAGCTACTCGCGCCAGGCGCTGGCGAGCGCCGGGATCACGGGCGGCGGGACCGTCTCGATCGGCGGCTTCGACTACACGTGGCCGGACGTCCCGGCGGGCAACAGCGACAACTACCTCGTCGACGGGACGCGGATCGCGCTCGGCGACGCGGCGGGCGCGACCCGCATCGGCCTGCTCGGCTCCGCCGCCAACGGCCCGTCGAAGACGACCGCGACCGTGACCTACGGCGACGGCAGCACGTCGCAGAGCCCGGTCCAGTTCGGCGACTGGACGCTCGGCGGCGGCGGCTCGCAGCCGACGGCCGGCAACCGCCTCGCGGCCACGACCGCGCGGCGCACGACGACCACCGGGACCGAGAACGTCAAGGCGTTCCTGTTCTCGGACGCGATCCCGGTCGACCCCGGCAAGACGCCGGTCTCGCTCAGCATCCCGGCCGCCTCGGCCGGCTTCATCCACGTGTTCGCGCTCGCGCTCGACAAGCGCGGCCCGCTGCCGCTCGCGCAGCTGTTCGACCAGTTCGGCATCGCCCGCGACGCGTTCCACGCCGAGGCGTCGCTGGACTGGACCGGGCACGCGCTGTCCAAGGAGGCGCTCGCCGCGGTCGGCGTGAACCCGGGCGGCACCGTGCACGTCGACGGGCTCGACTACACGTGGCCGAGCGTGCCCGAGCCGGGCAGCGACAACCTCGAGGTCGCGGGCCAGCCGATCGCGCTCGAGCCGCACGACGGCGCGACGAGGATCGGCCTGCTGGCGACCGCGATCAAGGGCCCGGCGGACACGGTCGCCACGATCGCGTACACCGACGGGACGCTCGCCGCCGCGCCGCTGCAGATCAGCGACTGGACGCCGGGCAACCTGCAGGCGGGCAACACCGTCGCGTTCGAGACGACCCACCGCGCCACCACGGCCGGCACGGACACGTCGCACGCCGACGTCTACTCGATCGCCGTGCCCGTGGCGGCCGGCAAGCGGCCGAAGTGGCTCCGGCTGAGCTCGCCGACCACCGGCAACGCCGCGATCCACGTGTTCGCGATCGCCGAGGACGGCGCGCTCGTGGTCTCGACCTCGAGCGACACGACGGTCGGTGCGACGGTGCCGGCGACGCTGTCGCTGACGCTCGGCGCGCCGGCCGACTTCGGCACGTTCACCGCGGGCGTGGACCGCACCTACACGGCGCAGATGACCGCCAGCGTGATCTCATCGGCGGGCGACGCCGCGCTGACCGTGTCCGACCCGGGCCACCTCACCAACGGGTCGTACGCGCTGCCGGCGCCGCTCAGCGTGGGCATCGCGCCCGGCACGTGGTCGGCGCCGGTCTCCAACGGCGCGGCGCTGATCACCCTGACGCAGCCGATCGGTGCGGGCGACGCGCTGCGCACCGGCCGCTACTGCACGACGCTCACGTTCACGCTCTCGACGACGAGCCCCTAGGAGCCTGTTGAAGAATGGTCGGTCCGCCCTGATGGGGTGCAGCCGTGGATGCCTCGGGCCGCACGCGATGGTGATGCGTGGCTCTGCCACGTGAGCATCGTGGGTGGCGGGCAGGGCGAAGCCCGGTGACGAGCCCGCAGGGCGAGGCCAGGCCGCGGATGTGCCGCAGCAGGCGTACCGGAATTCTTCAACCGGCGACTAGCGGTTACGGCGCTCCTCCTCGCGCTCACGGTCGTCCTGGCTCTGGATCGAAAGCCGGATGAACAGGTTCACGACGACCACGAGCCCGGCGATCCCGATGAAGACGATGCCGGCGCCGACCGACGCGTCGCTGCCGATCGCGATCAGGACGATGCCGGCGACCGCGATCGCAACCGGCAGGCCGATCCGGACGAGCTTCAGCACAGCCCCTCGAGCGAGCCGACGACCTCGCCGCGGCGGATCGGCATGCACGGGGTCAGGTCGCGCGTGAAGTCGAGGCCGCTGTCGAGGAAGCGCTCGAGCTGGTCCATCGCGCCGGTCGGCGTGTCGTGCAGCACGATCACGTCGCCGTCCTGGGCCAGCGCGCGCTCGACCCAGCCGCCCGGGTCCTCCCAGTCGCGCGGGAGCCGGTCCCACAGCACGACGCTGTAGCCGCCGCCGGTGAGGGTGTCCAGGGCGGCCTCGCTGAACAGGTCCTCGTTCAGCTTGCCGCCGCCGCCCATCGGGCGGAAGAGGCGGTCGGGATGCGCGAGGTCGCCGAGCAGCGCCTGCGTGCGCTCGATCTCCTCGCGCGCGGTGCGCGCGTCCTGGAGCCCGAACGGCTTCGCGTGCGAGTAGGTGTGGTTGCCGATCCAGTGCCCCTCGGCGTGCGCGCGCTCGACCAGCCCCCGGTGGCGCGCGAGCTGCGCGCCGACGACGAAGAACGTCGCCTCGATGCCGCGCGCCTTCAGCGCGTCGAGCACGCGCGGCGTGACGTCGGGATCCGGGCCGTTGTCGAACGTCAGCGAGACCACACCGCCACCATAAGGGTCAGTGTCCGACTACAGCTGGGATGTGCGGCCCGGGCCGAGCGCGAACGTCGTGCGGGTCGCGGACGTGCTCGTCGACAGCGGCAGCGGGACGGTGCCGGCGCTGGCCCGGACGCGGGCGTTCGCCGCCGGCGCGCGCCGGCTCGTGCTGACCCACTTCCACGCCGACCACGCCGGCGGCGCGGGCCGGCTGGGGCTGCCGGTGGCGGCGCACCGGATCGAGGCCGAGCTGGTCAACGCGGACGACCCGCGCGCGTGCGACCGCGAGTGGCTCGGGTTCGGGATCCCCGCGTACACGGTGGACCGGCCGCTCGAGGACGGCGACCGCGTCGGCCCGCTGGAGGTCGTCCACACGCCGGGGCAGACGCCGGGGCACATCGCGCTGTGGGACGCCACCGAGCGGATCGCGATCACCGGCGACCTGCTGCAGGAGGGCGACGTCGCCTGGGTCCCGTTCGCCGGTGCGTGGGCGGACGGCGCGCTGGACGCGATGGTCGCGTCGGTCGAGCGGATCGCGCGCCTGCGGCCGCGCGTGACGATCCCGGGCCACGGGCCGCCCGTGACCGACGTACCGGCGGCGGTGGAGCGCACGCTGGCGCGCTACGAGCAGTTCCGCGCGGAGCCCGCCAAGGCGGTCGGGCACGCGGTCCGGCGGGCGATCGTGTCGCACGTGATGACGGGGCCGATCTCCGCGCCCGAGCTCGCGGCGATGCCGTGGGCCGGCGGCGCGTCGGCCGCGCTGGGGACGACCGCGGCCGCGCTGGTGGACGAGGCGCTGGACGGGCTCGAGGCGCGCGGCGCGGTGTACCGCGACCGCGACCGCTACGAGACCCGCCTCCCGCGCGAGCCGCGCGGGCCGCTCGCCTAGCCGCTGGGCGACCAGTCCGCGCTCATCGCCCCGTCGCGGAAGATCTCCGCCCCGGGGTGCTGGGTGAAGTAGACGACGACGTCGCCGGGCTCCGTCGTGGCGGCGCCGGAGACGAGCCGGGCGATCTCGCCGGCCAGCGCCTCCAGGCGCTCGGGCTCGCGGCCCTCACGGATCTCGCACGTGACGACGATCGCCGGCCGCGGGCCGTCCGGGAAGCAGCGCAGCACCTCGGCGCGCCGGAACGCGACGCTGATGCGCGCCTCGTCGGTGTCCATCGCGCTCGCGTACGCGCGGGCGAGCGCCGCCGCCAGCGCGGCGTGGTGCCCGAGGTCGCGATCGCAGTCGATCTGCAGATACGGCACGAAGGGATTGTTGCGTGATCGGACGGCCACGGCCGACCACAGGGGAGTGAAGTTCCGCTTCACACCGTTGTCGAATCCCGACGAGATCGAGCTCCGCGCGCGCGGAGTCGTGATCGGGGGCGCCCTCGGCGTCGCCACCGCCGGCGCCGTCATCGCCTACCTCGCGCTCTCGCCGCAGAGCCACCACCGCGCGCTGATGATCGTCATCTGCGGCTCCTGGTCGGTCCTCAGCGCCGCCATGCTCAAGCTCCCGCGCCACCGGATCGCCGCGTCGCGCTGGCGCGAGCCGTTCTTCCTCGCCTGGAGCGCCCTCGTCGTGGGCTCGATCGGCGTCGGCATCGTGCTCGAGCACAACCCGGCCACGCCGCTCGCGCTCACCTTCACGCTGCCGCTGATCTTCGCCGCGATGTCCTACCCCGTGTGGGGCACGGGCCTGGTCGGCGTGATGGTGCTGCTCGCGGCGACCGCGTCGCTGACGATCGACGACGTCGTGCTCGCCAAGACGGCCTTCGTCGTGATCTCGCTCGGGTTCGCGGCGTTCATGGGCGTCTGGCAGGCCAACGGCCGCTCGCGGCGCAACGCGCAGCTCGCCTCGATGGCGTACCACGACGTGCTCACCGGGCTCGCCAACCGCGCCCAGCTCGAGGAGCACCTGACGCCCGCGCTGGCCCGCGCGGAGCGCAACGGCGGCGCCGGGGCGCTGCTCTACATCGACCTCGACCGCTTCAAGGTCGTCAACGACACGCTCGGCCACGACGCCGGCGACGAGCTGCTGCGCCAGGTCGCCCGCCGGCTCAGCGCCCGCACGCGCGCCGGCGACGTGCTCGCGCGCCACGGCGGCGACGAGTTCATGCTCCTGCTGACCGCGGTCGAGGGCAACGCACGCGCCGCGGCCGGCGCCGTCGCCGAGGACCTGCTCGAGACGCTGACGCGGCCGTTCCAGCTTGCCGGGCACGAGTTCGAGGTCGCCTCCAGCATCGGCGTCGCGACGTTCCCGGAGGACGCCGACGACGCCGCCGGCCTGCTCAAGCGCGCCGACGCCGCACTGTACGCCGCCAAGCGCGACGGCCGCGGCGTGGTCCGCTTCCACGCGCCGGAGACCGCGCCCGCCTCCGCCCAGCTCACGTTGACGGCGCGCCTGCGCCGCGCCCTCGCGCGCGACGAGCTCGAGCTGCACTACCAGCCCGTGTTCGACGTCGCGACCGGCGCGCCCGTCGCCGTCGAGGCGCTGCTGCGCTGGCGCGATCCCGAGCACGGCCTGATCCCGCCCGGCGACTTCATCCCGGCCGCCGAGGGCAGCGGCCTGATCGAGCCGATCGGCGACTGGGTCGTCGACACGGTGCTGGCGCAGGCGAACGCCTGGCGGGCCGAGGGCCTCGAGCCCGACATCGCGTTCAACGTGTCGCCGCGCCAGCTGCGCTCGCCGGGCTACGCCGACGACCTGCTCGCGCGCATCCGGGCCGCGAACGTCGATCCCGGCCGCCTGATCGCCGAGGTGACCGAGTCGGCCGCGATGGCGGACTCCGCCCACCTCGACACGCTCGCCGCCGCCGGGCTGCGGCTCGCGATCGATGACTTCGGCGCGGACTTCTCGAGCCTCGCCCGGCTGCGCGACCTGCCCGTCGCGGAGCTGAAGATCGACCGCGCGTTCCTGCGCGACGTCCCGGCCGACGCGCGCTCGGCGAAGATCGTCGTCGCCGTGATCCAGCTCGCGCAGGCGCTCGAGCTGACCTCGGTCGCCGAGGGCGTCGAGCACCCGGAGCAGCTCGAGTTCCTGCAGGCGCACGGCTGCGCGCTCGCGCAGGGCTTCCACCTCGCCCGCCCGCTGCCGGCCGACGAGGTGACCGCGCTGCTGCGCACCGGCCGTATCGTTACGGCGTGAAGCCCGACTCGCGCTCGGTCCTCGTCCACTGGATGGGGATCGAGGACACCAACCACGCCGGCTTCGTGCACGGCGGCGTCGTGATGAAGATGTGCGACGAGGCGGCCGGGCTGGCCGCGATCCGCCACTCGCACCGGCGCGTGGTCACCGCCGGCGTGGACCGGATGACGTTCAACGAGCCCGTCCACCACGGCGACCTCGTCACGTTCCGGGCGGCGGTCAACGCGGTCTGGAGCAGCTCGATGGAGGTCGGCGTGCGCGTCGAGGCCGAGCGCCCCGGCACCGGCGAGGTGCGCCATACGAGCAGCGCGTACCTGACGATGGTCGCGCTCGACGAGGCCGGCCGGCCGACGGCGGTGCCGCCGCTGGAGACCGAGGACGAGATCGAGGCACGGCGCGAGCGCGAGGCGCAGACGCGGCGCTCGAACCGGCTCGCCGAGCGCGAGCAGCTCAAGCGCGGGGAATGAAATCGCGCGCGCGGCGTCCTGCTCCGTATGAACTCGCAGATCCACGCCCTCATCGCCCAGGGGATCCTCAAGACCGGTCCGCTGCGCCCCCGCTCGTTCGCCGACGTCCCCCAGATCCGCGCCGCTATGCATGAGCGGCCCGCAACGCGTCCGTGACGCGCAGCAGGTGACCGCGCATCGCCGCCTCGGCGGCGTCGCCGTCGCCTGAGGCGATCGCCTCGACGATCGCGGTGTGCTCGGCGAACGAGCGCTCCGCGCGCCCCGGCACGAGGATCGTGCGGTACTGGAAGCGCACGAGCTGTGAGTTGAGCGAGGCGACCAGCCGCCCCGCGGTCCGATGCCCTGAGAGCGCGAGAACGCGCGCGTGCAGCGCCGCGTTGCGCTCGGACGCCCCGAGCAGGTCGCCGCCGTCGAGCCGCTCGCGCATGCTCGCCAAGATGGCGCGCAGGCCGGCGACGTCGTCGGCGGTCGCCCGCTCGGCGGCGCGCCGCGCCGCCAGCGCCTCGAGCACGGCGCGCGTCTGGAGGATCTCGATCGCCTCCTCCTCCCCCACCATCCGCACGCGCGCGCCGCGGTTGCGCTCGTGCTCGACGAGGCCCTCCTGCGCGAGCCGCACGAGCGCCGTGCGCACGGCGGAGCGGCTCGCCCCGGTCGCACGCACCACATCGGCCTCGACCAGGCGCTCGTTCGGCTGCAGGCGCCCGTCGACGATCGCCCCGCGCAGCCACTCGTAGGGTTCGCTCACACGCCGCAAACTACCGCCCGCCGGAAACATCTTACGTTTTTCAGTACGCTTCCCGCGTGACGCTCGAAGACGCGACCGCCGCGTCCCAAGGCACGCATGCCACCGTGCGCGAGGCGACGTTCGACGTGCTGCGGCGGCTCGGGCTGACGACCATCTTCTCCAACCCGGGCTCGACCGAGGTGCCGTTCCTGGCCGGCCTGCCCGAGGACCTCGAGTTCGTGCTGGCGCTGCACGAGGGCGCCGTCGTCGGCATGGCCGCGGGCCACGCGCTCGGCTCCGGCACGCCGTCGCTCGTGCTGCTGCACTCCACGCCGGGGCTCGGCAACGCCGTCGCCGCGCTCGCGACCGCGCGCACGAACCGCGCACCGCTCGTGGTCGTCGTCGGCCAGCAGGACCGCCGCCACCTGGCGCTGGATCCGTTCCTCGCCGGGCGCCTGGAAGGTCTCGTGGGCGACTACCCCGTGTGGGTCGACCAGCCCGTCCGCGCGCAGGACGTCCCGGGGACGATCGTGCGCGCCTACCACGAGGCCATGACCGGCCTCGGCCCGGCGCTGGTGATCGTGCCGATGGACGACTGGCTGGCCCCCGCCGGCGAACCGCACGAGACGTTCGGGGCGGCGCGCGTGATCCGCTCGGCGGCCGCCGACCCGGTCGCCGTGGCGGCGCTCGCGGAGCTGATCGACGGCGCCGAGGCGCCGGCGATCGTCGCCGGCGCGGGCGCCGAGTGGGCGCCGCTCGTCGAGCTCGCCGAGCGCCTCGGCTGCGCGGTGTGGCAGGAGCCGTTCGGCGGCTTCGCCGGCTTCCCGCAGGATCACCCGCAGTTCGCGGGCCACCTCCCGGCCCGCCGCGCGCGGCTGCGCGACACGCTCGCCCCGCACGATCTCGTGCTGGTCGTCGGCACCGGCGCGCTGCGCCAGTACCCGTACGACCGCGGCCCGCTCGTGCGCGAGGGCACGCGCATCGCCGTGCTCACGCAGGATCCCGACGAGGCGCACCGCAGCCCGGCCGAGCTGGCCGTGCTCGGCGATCCCGGCTCGGTCTGCCGGGCGCTCGCCGCGGCGGTCGAGCCGCGCGAGCTCGCCG
Source organism: uncultured Solirubrobacteraceae bacterium (assembly GCA_963736505.1). Taxonomy (GTDB): domain Bacteria; phylum Actinomycetota; class Thermoleophilia; order Solirubrobacterales; family Solirubrobacteraceae; genus Solirubrobacter. Next base: position 864,564 of record CAVTOZ010000003.1, on the reverse strand, counting down.
CGGCCCCGATGCAGCGCCCGGCGGCGCCCGAGCCCGGCGAGCCGCTGCGACCCGCCCACGTACTGCAGGCGCTCGCCGAGCGCCTCCCGCGCGACGCGATCCTCGTCGAGGAGACGCCGTCGAGCCGGCCCGAGCTGCACGCGCGCATCGCGATCGCCGAGCCGCTCGGCTTCGTCAGCGCGATGGGCCTGCTCGGCTTCGCCCTGCCGGCCGCCGTCGGCCTGCGCATGGCCCGCCCCGATCGCCCGGTGGTCGCGGTCGTCGGCGACGGCGCCTCGCTGTACTCGATCCTCAGCCTCTGGAGCGCCGTCAAGTACGGCGCCGGCGTGCTGTTCGTCGTGCTCGTCAACGGCGGCTACGCGATCATGGACCGGCTGGCGGAGCGCAACGGCGCGCCCGGGCCGTGGCCGGCGGTCGACGTCGACATCGGCGCGATGGCGCGGGCGCAGGGCTGCGAGGCGATCCGGATCGACGACCACGCGGCGCTGCTGGAGCAGCTCGGCGCCCACCTTCCGACGCTCGCCGATCGCCGCTCTCCGCTGCTGCTCGAGATCGCCGTCGCTCAGGACCCGACCTTCGACCCCTGATTGGACGCCACGAGGATCGCGTGCGTGCGCTTCGCCTCGCCGGCCAGCTCCGCCGACGCGCGGCCTTGGTGGAACACGATCACGCGGTCGCACAGCGACGCCAGCTCGTCGATGTCGGTCGAGCAGATCAGCACCGGCGCGCCGGCCGCCGCCGTCGAGCGGATCAGCGCGTGCATCTCGGCCTTGGCGTGGACGTCGACGCCGCGCGTCGGGTCGTCGAGCAGCACGACCGACGGCTGCGCGTCGAGCCACTTGGCGAACACGACCTTCTGCTGGTTGCCGCCTGACAGCGACCCGGCCGTGTGGTCGACCGACGGCGTGCGGATGCGCAGCGACTCGACCTGCGCCCGCGCGCGCCGGCGCAGGTCGCGACGCCGGATCACGAGCCCGTCGGCGGCGAGCCCGACCGAGCGGATCTGGCCGATGTTCTCGAAGATCGGCTTGTCGAGCATCAGCCCGAGCCGGCGGCGATCGCCCGTCACCAGCGCGACGCCGGCGCCGATCGCGCGCCGCAGCCCGTGCGGCACGGGCTTGCCGCCGGGCAGCAGCACCTCGCCGGCCGACGGCCGCGTGATGCCGCTCACGAGCTCCAGCACCGCATGATGGCCGGCGCCTGCGACGCCCGCGAGCCCCACGATCTCGCCCCCCGAGACGGTCAGCGAGAAGTCGTGCAGGCGCTCCTGGACCGACACGTCGCGCAGCTCGAGCTTGCCCGCGGAGGCGTCGATGTCGTGCGCGACGCGATCGTCGAGCGTGATGGCCTCGCGCTCGCCCAGCATCGCGTCGACGATCAGCGGGACGGTCAGCTCCGCGCGTGGCCGCGCGCTCATCGCGACCTCGCCGTCGCGCAGCACGGTCACCTGGTCGCACAGCGCCATCACGTCCTCGAGGATGTGCGAGACGAACACGACGCCGACCTCGCGGTCGCGCAGCACGCGCAGGACGCCGAACAGCAGCTCGGTGCTCTGCGCGCCGAGCGCGGACGTCGGCTCGTCGAGGATCAGCACGCGCGGCTCGGTCACCAGCGCCTTGGCGATCTCCAGCAGCTGGCGCTGCGCGAGGCTCAGCTCCGCCACCGGCAGCCGCAGCGGCACGTCGAGCCCGAGGTCGGCCAGCGCCGGCCGCGCCCGCGCCGCCATCTCGCCGCGCTGCACGAACGGCCCGCGCGTGATCTCGCGCATCGGGAACAGGTTCGACAGCACGTCGAGGTCGGGGAACACGTTGAGCTCCTGCGACACGACCGCGATGCCGTGGCGCGCCGCCTCGGCCGTGCTCGACAGCCGCAGCTCGCGCCCGTCCAGGCGCACGACGCCGGCGTCGGGTGCCAGCGCGCCCGCGACGATCTTCACCAGCGTCGACTTGCCCGCGCCGTTCTCGCCCAGCAGGGCGTGCACGGAGCCGGCGCGGACCGTGAAGTCCGCGCCGGCGAGCGCGACGACGCCGCCGTAGCTCTTGCGTACGCCCTCGGCCTCGAGCATCAGCCGGTCGGCATCGGCCCGAGGTAGCTGCCCTGGTCGCCGAGCTGCTTGGCGACCTCGTCCTTGAAGTACGCGGCGCGGCTGGCGGCGTCCTTCTGGCGGGCGATGATCTCGTCGATGTTGTCGGCGTTGACCGTCAGCGCGCCGGAGTTCCACATGCCCTCCGGGAGCGGCTTGCCGCTCTGGGCGGCCTGCGCCATCAGCTTCACCGCGAGGTAGCCCTTGAGCCAGTGCTCGGGCGAGATGAGCGCCTCGACGTAGCCGTCCTTGACGCCCTGCAGCGCGACCGGGTCGAGGTCGCAGGCGCCGACGAGCAGCTTCTTCTGGCCGCTCTTGCGCTGGATCCGCGAGAGCGACACGGCGGCCTGGCTGCCCGGGCCCACGTAGGCGATCGCGTTCGGGTGCGCCTTGACCTGCGAGCTCCAGGTGTTGAAGTTGTCGGTCGGGCTCTGCTTGGCGTCGAAGACGAGGAACGTCAGGCCCGGCCGCTCCTTCTGCATGACCTCCTTGAAGCCCTGGTTGCGCTGCTCGAGCACGGGCAGGCCCGGGGTGTCGGTGCCGATCAGGACCTGGCCCTTGGCGTCGGCGGGGATCTTCGGCAGCAGCGCCTTCGCGAGGTCCTGGCCGATCTCGACGTTGGAGTTGCCGATCAGCAGCTTGACGGCGGACTCGGCGCCCTTGGGCGGCGGCACGTCGACGGCCACGAGCGGGACGTTCTGCGACGCCGCGGTCTGCAGCGGGCGCAGGAACAGGTCCGGCGTCAGCGTCATCATCGCGACGCCGTTCTTGGACGTGCGCGTGGCGGCCTGGAAGAGCTGCACCTGCTTGGGCCCGTTGACCTCGGCCGGCGCGGACTCGGTCAGCTTCACGCCGGGGGTGCCGTCGGCGGCGGACTTCGCGCCGAGCGCCATCTCCTGCGCGAAGTTGGTCGTCGTCGTCGGGTAGACGAACGCGACGCTGACGCTCTTGGCGCCGCCCCCGCCTCCACCCGAGCTGGTCTCGTTCGTCCCGGCGCTCTTGTTCGCCGAGCCGCAGCCCGCGAGCGCCAGCGCCGTGACGGCGATGAGCGTACGTCTGGTCATGCACCTCTCCTCATAGGTCGAGCCCCGTGCGACGCTGCCGCCGCCGGCCGCGGATCAGGCTGTCGAGCGCGACGGCGGTCAGGATCACCGCCCCCGTGGCGAACGAGCTCCAGTTGACGGGCACGTCGAAATACGCGAGCCCGCTGTTGACGGCGCTGAGCAGGATCGAGCCCAGCACCGCGCCGACGACCGTCGCGCTGCCGCCGCGCAACGGCGTCCCCCCGATCACCGCCGCGGCGATCGCGGTCAGCTCGAAGCCCGAGCCGATGTTCGGATCGCCGGAGATGAAGAACGCGAGCCCGCACATGCCCGAGAGCCCGCATAGGCCGCCGACCAGCACCAGCGTCTGGACCCGCACGCGCGGGATCGAGATGCCCGAGAACGTCGCCGCCTCCGGGTTGGAGCCGATCGCCCGCACGCGGTAGCCGTACGGCGTGAAGCGCAGCACGGCCGTCAGCACGGCGGCCGTGATGATCAGCACCCATACGCTCGTCGGCAGGCCCAGCACATCGCCGCCGAGGAAGGTGAAGAAGCTGTTCTCCGACGGCAGCCCGGTGACCTGCTCGCCGCCGCTCAGCGCCTGCGCGAGCCCGCGGTACATCGACAGCGTGGCGAGCGTCGCCACGATCGCCGGGATCGCGATGAACTGCACGAGCACCGCGTTCAGCAGCCCCATCGCGCAGCCCAGCAGGATGCCGAGCAGCGCGGCCAGCCACGGGTTCATGCCGTGCTGCATGAACAGCGCCGCGGAGATCAGCGACAGCCCGAACATCGATCCCACCGACAGGTCGATCTCGCGCATCGAGATCAGGAACGCCATCCCCGCCGCGATGATCCCCACGTAGGCCGCGTTCTGGACGACCTCCTTGAGCTGCCCCCACGCCAGGAAGTCGGGGTGCAGGATCCCGATGAACACGATCAGCGCGACGGTCGCGATCAGGACGCTGTTGGACTCGACCTCGAGCGTGCGGCGACCGAGGTCGCGGATGCCGGATCGCGCCGGCGGGATGTCGCTTGCCACCAGGTCTCTCTCCTCCTCGTAGCCGAAGCTAGCGTCGGCGCACCTAACTGTCAAACGTTTAGGGTATTACCCTCACGGAGGGTGATATATTGTCAACAATCTTGTCGCCGATCCTTTGGAGGAGAATCCGCAAGATGACCGTGATCAACCGCACGAGGCGCGCGCGATGAGCCGGCGCGTGCTCGTGATCGGCGCGCACGCGGCCGACTTCGTCTGGCGCGCCGGCGGAGCGCTCGCGGTCGCCGACGAGGCGCGCGTGATCGCGCTGTCCTACGGCGAGCGCGGCGAGTCCGGCGAGCTGTGGAAGGTCGAGGGCCAGACGGTCGAGCACGTCAAGCGGGTCCGCCACGCCGAGGCCGACAAGGCCGCGGCCGCGCTCGGCGCCGAGTTCCGCGGGCTCGACTTCGGCGACTACCCGCTCGAGGTCGGGCCGGAGCGGCTCGCACAGGTGGTCGACGAGATCCGCGAGTACGCCCCGGACGTGCTGATCACGCACACCGACACCGACCCCTTCAACCCCGACCACCCGGTCGCCTACGCCGTCGTCCAGCGCGCCCGCTCGCTCGCCGCCGGCGCCGGCGTCGCGAGCGGCTTCAAGTCGATCACGCCGCCGCAGCTGTTCCTGTTCGAGCCGCACCAGCCGGAGCTGTGCAACTTCACGCCGACGACGTTCGTCGACATCACGTCCGTCTTCGACGCCAAGGTCGAGGCGATGGCCGCGATGGAGGCCCAGCAGTACCTGCAGACCTACTACGCGCAGCGCGCCGAGCAGCGCGGCAACCACGCGCGGCGCGCGTCGGGCCGCGGCGAGGTCCGCTACGCCGAGGCGTTCCAGCGCGTGCTGCCGCAGGTGGTGGACGCGCTGTGAGCTTCGCGGAGCTGGGCGTCGCGACCGTCTACGAGGCGTCGGGGCGCGAGGGCCTGATCGACGTCTCGTTCGAGCTCAATCCGCACGAGGGCGTCGCCGGGCCGGCGCGGACGGTGCGCTGCGGGCAGGACGACAACCTCGCCGTGCACGCCGCGATGGCGGCGCTGCAGCCCGGCGAGGTGCTGGTGCTGACGATGCCCGAGCCACGGCCGGTGGCGCTGCTCGGCGACCTGCTGGCCACGCAGGCGCGCGTGCACGGCGCCGTCGCGGTGCTCGTCGACGCCGCGATCCGCGACGCCGGGGAGCTGGGCATGCCGGTGTGGGCGCGCTGGGTGCGCGTGCGCGGGGCCGTCAAGCACGACCCGGGCGAGCTCGACGTGCCCGTGACGGTCGGCGGCGCCCTGATCCGGCCCGGCGACATCGTCGTGCTCGACGCCGACGGCGCGTGCGTCGTCGCCGCCGAGCGCGCCGGCGAGGTGCTCGCCGCCGCGCTCGAGCGCGAGGAGTCCGAGCGCGTCAAGCGGGCCAAGCTCGAGGCGGGCGCGCTGTCCTACGACCTCGACGGGCTGCGGCCGTGATCGCGCATCTCGGGCCGGTCGAGCTGCTGACGCCGAAGCCGGCGGAGAGCCTTGCGTTCTTCCACGACGTGCTCGGGATGGAGATCGAGAGCCGTGAAGGGCAATCGGTGTTCCTGCGCGGCTGGGGCGACTACCAGCGCTACTCGCTGATCCTGACCGAGGCGGCGACGTCGGGCCTCGCCTGGATGGGGCTGCGCGCATCCGACCAGGCGTCGCTCGAGCGTCACGCGGGCGCGATCGACGGCGGCCGCTGGGACGGCGGCGTCTACCGCTTCACCGACCCCGACGGGCACGAGTTCCGGCTCTACTACGAGACCGAGCGCTACGTGGCGCCCGACCATCTGAAGCCGTCATGGCGCAACCAGCCGCAGCGGAACACGGGCCGCGGCGCGTCGGTCAAGCGGCTCGACCACGTCAACCTCCTGGCGTGCGACGTGCGCGCGTGCCGCGAGTTCGCGTGCGACGTGCTCGGCTATCGCCACTACGAGGGCATCGTGCTCGACGACGGGCGCGAGACCGGCGCGTGGCTCTCGCTGACCTCCGCCGCGCACGAGCTGATCTACGTCCACGACGCCCGCGAGGTGGGCGGGCGCCTGCATCACCTCGCGTTCTGGGTCGACACGCGAGAAGAGTGCCTGCGCGCGGCGGACCTGTTCGTCGACGCGGGCGTGCCGATCGAGGCGGCGCCGTCCAAGCACGGCGTCGCGCAGGGCTTCTTCCTCTACGGCTTCGAGCCGGGCGGCAACCGGATCGAGGTCACGACCGGCGGCTACATGGTCTACGACCCCGATCACGAGCCGGTGATCTGGAGCGAGGCCGAGCGCGCCCGCGGGCAGTTCTGGGGCGTCAAGACCGTCGAGAGCTTCCACACCTACGGCACGCCGCCGACCGCCGAGGACTGAAGCCCGCGGTCGAGCAGGTCGACGAGCGCGGCGAAGCTGTCGTCGACGGGCTGCGACATGCCGAAGCCGCCGGCCGCCTCCAGCGCGACGAACCCGTGCAGCGCCGCCCGCACCGAGCGCGTGGCGTGGATCGCGGCGTCGCCGGAGAGCCCGTAGCCGTCCAGGACCGCGAGGACGACGCGGACCGCGCGCGCGGCGGCCTCGTCGTCGCGCAGGTGCTCGGCGCGCTGCAGCGCCTGGTAGGAGCCCGGGTGCGCGCGGGCGTAGTCGCGGTACGCGCTCGCGACGCCGTGCAGCGCGTCGCGCCCCGCACGGCCGGCGGCCGCCTGCAGCAGCGCGTCCCCCAGCTCGCGCGCGCCGCGCAGCGCGAGCCGGCGGCGCAGGTCGTCGAGGCCGCCGACGTGCGAGTACAGCGACGGCGTGCGCACGCCGAGCTCGCCGGCGAGCCGCGCCAGCGTGACGGCGTCGAGCCCGTCGGCGTCGGCGATCCGGGCGGCGGCCGCGACGACGGCGCCGGCGTCGAGCCCCGCGCGCGCCATCAGGCGCCTACGGCCTTGTCGATCGCGGGACCCGGGTCGCGCACGACCTTGCCGTGGCCGGGCGCCAGCAGCGTGGGCCGCAGCGGGCGCAGCGAGCGCGCCGACTCGCCCGCCATGGCCCGGTCCCAGGTCGCGAACCAGCTCAGCGGGAAGCGCCAGTACAGGTGCTCGGGCGTGCGGACGCCGCCGATCGTCGTGAACGCGTCGCCCGAGATCAGCCCGCGGTCGCGCGTGTCGAGCAGGCTCACGTGGCCGGGGGTATGGCCGGGCGAGGCGACGACCTCGAGGCTGCCGATCCGGTCGCCGGCGTCGATGCGCACGTCCGGCACCGTCGCCAGCTTCGGCCAGCCGCCCCTGAGCTTGCCCTCGTACGGCTTCTCGCCGGCGTGGATGCGCGCGTCGAGCTCCGGCATGTAGACGTCGACGCCGGTCACGTCCTTGAGCGCGTCGAGCGAGCCGACGTGGTCGCTGTGGCCGTGCGTCAGGACGATCCGGCGGATCTCGCCGCCGGCCGTGCGCGCCGCGGCGATGAACTCGCCGGCGCCCCCGCGCAGCGTCGTGTCGACGAGCGTGAAGCCGTCGTCCTCGCGCACGAGGTACGCGTTGACGAAGCCGGCCCGCGTGAGCTGGATCAGGTTCTCGGTGATCTGGGTCGTTCGCATCGGATCTCCCTACATGTCTTAGGTTAGAACCTAAGAGTATTAGGTTAACCATGTCGGATCAACGACCACATGGCTCAATTGGCGCCGCGGCGCTCCGACGACTGTGGTGTGGAGCGCCTGTCCGAATTCGAGTCCGTCACGATCAACCTTCCGGTGGCAGGCAGCGCGTTCCGCGTGCGCGACTTCGACTGCGCCGTGATCGCGGTGGCCGGCACGACCGCGGCGCTGAAGCCGCACGGCATCGCCTCCGGCGCGCTGCCGGAGCGCGTCGACGGCGTCCTGCTCTCGTTCGTCAGCGACGGCCGCCTGATCGGCCTCAAGGGCGTGCTGACCCGCGACGGCGCGATGCTGCGCTTCCGCACCGAGGACGGGATCCAGAAGAGCGGCCGCCGCTCCACGCGCGTGGACGTCGCCGTCGCGGCCAAGCTGCGCCACATCGACCGCGACGAGAGCGGCGAGGGCATGACGATCAACATCGCGACCGAGGGCGTGCTGCTGCGCAGCGGCCTCGAGGTGGCCACCGGCGACCAGCTCGAGCTCGGGCTCGCGCTGCCCACTCCCCTGATCACGCGCGGCCGCGTGGTCCGGCACGCCGACGACCTGCTCGCGGTCGAGTTCCGCCGCGACGCCCACGCGATCGCCGGCGAGTTCGTGATCACAGAGAAGTTGCGCGCGCAACCAGTTTAGGCTACACTCGATGGCGCAACCGTGAAAGGGAACGCCATGAAGCTCGACGGAATCCACCACATCAGCGCGATCACCGGCGACGCCCGCCGCAACGTCGACTTCTACACGCGCGTGCTCGGCCTGCGGCTGGTGGCCAAGTCGGTCAACCAGGACGATCCGAGCGTCTACCACCTCTTCTACGGCGACGAGGTCGCGCACCCCGGCGCCGACATGACGTTCTTCGAGTACCCGCACGCCAAGCCCGGCCGCGCGGGCGCCGGGATGGTCCACCGGATCGTGTGGCGCGTCGGCTCCGCCGAGGCGCTCGACTTCTGGGGCGCCCGGCTCGCCGCCGAGGGCGTCGAGCACGAGCGCGAGGGCGACTCGCTGCGCCTCGCCGACTTCGAGGGCCTCGCCCACGAGCTCGTCGTCACGACGGCGCCCGACCCCGCGCTGATCGCCGAGCACCCGGAGATCCCCGCCGCCGTAGCGCTGCAGGGCTTCGAGGGCGTCCGCGCCTACTCCGCCAACCCGGCGGGCAGCGCCGCCGTGCTCGAGCGGCTGATGGGCGCGCAGCGGGGCGACGGCGAGGCGTTCGAGCTGCGCGGCGACAAGCGCGGCAGCTGGATCGCGTTCGACGAGGCGCCGGCCGAGCACGGCCGCCAGAGCGCCGGCACGGTGCACCACATCGCGTGGGGCACGACCGACGCCGAGATGGGCGCCTGGATCGAGAAGGTCAGCGGCGCGGGCATCCCGAACAGCGGGCTCGTCGACCGCCACTACTTCCACTCGCTGTACTTCCGCGAGCCGGGCGGCATCCTCTACGAGCTGGCGACCGAGGAGCCGGGGTTCACCGTCGACGGGCCGGCCTCCGAGCTCGGCCGCCGGATCATCCTGCCGCCGTTCCTGGAGGGCCAGCGCGAGCGCATCGAGGCCCGCCTGACGCCGCTGCCGGACCCGCGCGCGGACTGGCCGGCGCCGGTCGCGTGAGCCCGAGCGCGCCAGCCGGGCGCCGCGGTGGAAAGCTGTCACGCGCTGGCGGTACGCTTACGTGTGACCATGCTCACCGCTGTGCAGTCACCATCCGGTACTGACCGGACCCGACCACCAGGGGAGACATCGGAAGCACGAATCGCGAAGGCTCTCGCCCATCCGCTGCGGGCTCGCATCCTGCAGCGTCTGGGTGAGCGTGTCGCGAGTCCCGGTGATCTCGCCTTGGAGCTCGGCGCCCCGTTGGGCGTCGTGAGCTACCACGTACGGATGCTGCGCGACTACGACTGCGTCGAGCTCGTCAGGACCGAGCCCCGCCGCGGCGCGTTGCAGCATTTCTACCGCGCCACCGCCCGTCCCACGCTCGACGAGGACCAGTGGAAGACGCTGCCGTCGAGCCTGCGCCGCGAGCTCTCCAGTGAGACGTTGGCCGAGGTCGTCGAGGACGTCCGCGCGGCCAGCGTGGCCGGCACGCTCGACGATCCCGAGGTGATCGTCCAGCGCACGCCGCTGGAGCTCGACGAGCGCGCCTTCAAGAAGCTCAACCGGCTGCTCGCCCGCACCCACGAGCAAGCCCTGCAGATCGCCGCCGAGAGCGCCGAACGCGGCGGCGAGGTCTTCCCGACCGAACTCGCCATCCTGCACTTCAAGCGCGCCCTCCAATAGCCCCAGGCGCAGCCGATCCGGCGCGCCCCGCCGGTGAAGCTGCGCTTGATCTACAGCTCGCGCTCGAGCCAGGCGTCGCGGCGGCCGTCGCGCGCGAGCGCCTCGACCTCGCGGTAGCCGGCCGCCGCGTACAGCTGCTGCGCCTCGGCGAGCGCGCCCGTCGTCAGCAGGCGCACGCGGCGCGCCCCGGCGGCCGCGGCCAGCTCCTCGAGCGCGCCCAGCAGCCGCCGCCCGTGGCCGCGCCGGCGCGCGGGCGGGGTGACGTACATGCGCTTGACCTCCGCGAGCTCGGGACCGAGCAGGCGCACGCCGCCGCAGCCGACCGGCCGCTCGCCCTCGTAGAGCACGAGGAAGGCGCCGCCCGCCTGGGCGAACGCCTCCTCGGAGGCGAAGATCGTCTCGTGCGGCTCGAAGCCGGGGCCGAGCCGCTCGCGCACGAACGCGATGTACTCGGCGAACAGGGCGCGCGCCGCCGGGCCGTCCGCCGGCTCGCGCCGCAGGTCGGCGAGCGGCGCGCGGCGGACGACGAGCACGGCGACGTCGTCGTGGCGCCCGGACGCCCACAGCTCGGCCTCGCGCTGCATCAGCTCGGCGAGCGCCTGCGCCCCGAGCGCGCGGCCGTGCTCGGCGAGCAGGCCGGGCAGCCGCGCGTCGCTGAAGAAACGGCGCTCGCGGCGCGCCTCGTAGAGCCCGTCGGTGGCGGCGAACAGCGTGTCGCCGAGCTCGAACGCCAGCTCGCGCTCGCTGTAGTCGCCGTCGGGCTCGACGCCGAGCGGGAGGCCGCCGCCGGTCAGCTCGTGCTCCTCCCCGCCGGCGCGCAGCACGCGCGGCGGCGGATGGCCGGCGTTGCAGTAGCGCATCGTGGTGCCGTCGAGGACGGCGAGGAACGCGGTCGCAAAGCCCGCCGCCGGCAGCCGCCCGCGCAGGATCCGGTTCGCCTGCGCGATGACCTCGGCCGGGCTGTCGGAGTCGAACGCGCGCGCCTCGACGAAGAAGCGCACCATCGCGCTCATCGCGGCGACCTCGAGGCCCTTGCCGCTGACGTCGCCGAGCAGCACGGCGAGCGCGCCCGAGGGCAGCCGCCAGACGCCGAACAGGTCGCCGCCGCCGACGTCCTGGCCGGCCGGCTCGTACACGAGCCCGACCTCGAAGCCGGTCAGCGCGGCCGGCGGCTCGGGCACGAACCCGCGGGTGAGGGCGCTGGCGACGCGCCGCTCGCGCTCGAAGTCGAGCGCGTTGGCGATCGCGCCGGCGGCGCCGAGCGCGAGCGCGCTGAGCCGCCGCAGCTCGTCGGCGCCGAAGTGGCCGGGCGTCTCGTGCGCCGCGCTCAGCGTCGCGAACAGGCGGCCGCCGAGCGCGACCGGCACGTGCACGAACGACCCGATCCCCTCGGCGTCGACCGTGCGGTGCAGGAACCGCTCGCGGTCCTCCTCGCGGCTGACGTACGGCTCGCCGGTCCGCGCCACGCGGCCGAGCATCCCCTCCCCCGGGCGCACGTGCGTCCGCGCGACCTGCTCGGAGAAGCCGACCGAGGCGACGCAGCGCAGCTCGCCGGAGGTCGCGTCCAGGCGCCGCAGCAGCACCTTGGTGGCGCCGGTCAGCGCGCCGGCGTGCTCGATGATGGCGCGGTAGACGACGTCCGGGTCCAGCGACGCGGCGACCGCCTGCCAGGCGCGGTTGAGCAGCTGCTCCTCGCGCGTGCGCTCCTCGCGCTCGAGCGCCAGCGCGGCCAGCCGCGCGAACACCTCGACGGCGCGCACGTGCTCCTGCTCCAGCGGCGGGCGCGGCGCGTGGCTGGAGATCACCAGCACGCCGAGCGTGCGCCCTGCAGCAGTGCGGACCGGGCAGGAGATGAACGACGCGCTCGTGTACCACTCCCACGCGTGTCCGGCGCCGCCGGCCTCGAGCCGCCGCCGCAGCGCCGCCGCGCCTGGCCACTGCTCGATGCTCGGGATCAGCAGCGCGCTGCCGCGCTCGATCGCCGCCTCGGTCACGCCCGGGTGGTCGGGGTCGTACGGGCGCGCGAGCACCGGCGTGAAGGCGCGCGACGCCTCGTCGGTCGCGAACCAGGTCGCGGCCGGGCGGATCTCCCCGCGCTCGGCGTCCACGACCTCGAACGCGACGCCGGAGACGTCGATCAGCGCTCGCAGCTGGTCGACGATCTGCTCGAGGGTGTCGCGAAGCCAGCTCTCCGAGCGCTCGGGCGCGAGCGTCATGGCGACAAGCCTACGTCCGCGGGACCCGCCGGGCGACAGGCGGCATCACCCTGCGCGGGGGATGAGCCGTCACCCGCCCGCGTACGAGCATGCGCGTATGGACACTCGGCCGGACCTCGGCGACGCCGCGTTCGCGCTCGCGGCGGTCGCGTACAGCGCCGCGCGGATCCCGCTCTACTTCGTCGAGCGGCTGCCCGGCATGAGCCGGATCGCGGCCGACGGCGCCCACGTGCGCCAGCGCGCGCGATCGCGCCTGGAGGGGGTGGCCGAGGACGCCGTCGACTGGCTGCTCGCCGGCCGGCTGCCCGACGCCGTCGCGCGCTCGGCGATCGAGAACCACGTGGCGGAGCGGATCGCCGACGAGCTGGCCGCGAGCGTCGACCTCGAAGCGACGATCGCGATGGCGCTCGACAGCGAGCTCAGCGACCGGGTCATCGAGGCCGTCCTCGCGAGTCCCGCCATGCAGCGCACGATCGAGCACGTCGCCGCGAGCCCGGAGGTGCGCGCGGCGCTGACGAGCCAGAGCACCACCCTCGCCGGCGAGATGGTCGAGGGCGTGCGCGCGCGTGCCGAGACGCTCGACGACGTCGCCGAACGCACGGTGCGCGGATGGTTGCGACGGCCGCGCCCCGCGTGAGCGTCCCGTACGCGGGCATCGCGACGCGCGGGATCGCGCTCGCGATCGACGCGGCGATCGCGAACGGGATCGTGCTGCTGGCGGCCGCGCTGATCGCGCTCGTCTCCTCGCTCGTCGGCGACCTGCGCCCGCAATGGCTCGTGGCCGTGCTGGCGTGCGCGGGCTGGGCGCTGGCGGTCGGGAGCTACTTCACGCTGTTCTGGTCGACCACGGGCCAGACGCCCGGGATGCGGCTGATGCGCCTGCGGGTCGTGACCACGCGCGGGGAGCGGGTCCACCTCGGCCGCGCGATCGTGCGGCTCGGCGGGCTCGTGCTGGCGATCATCCCCCTGTTCGCCGGCTTCCTGCCGGTGCTCTTCGATGCGCGCCGGCGCGGGCTGCACGACATGATCGCGCGCACGGTCGTGCTGCACGTCGAGCCCGTCGTCAATGGATCAGCGCCTTGAGCGCGATCACGATGCCGCCGATCGCGGCCACCGCGAGCGCGTGCACGGTCGAGCGCCTGTAGGTCGCACCGGCGAGGCGGGCGGCGCAGAACCCGTAGAAGCCGATCCATCCGAGGCCGGTCCATTTCGCGAGCGTGTACGCCGTCCCGGGCGCGATCGCGCCCACGGCGTCGAGCAGGAAGAACACCGCCGGGAACGCGACCCCGAACGCGACCGCGGCCGCGTCGTCGAGGATGTGCCCCACGTCCGAGCGCCGGACCAGCTGGCGCATGCGCGTCTCGGTGCCGATCACGTCGCTGTAGATCTCGGCCAGCGCCACCGCGAGCGCCGTGCCCAGCAGCGTCCAGATCATCTTCGCGGCCGACGGCGGATGGCCCTGCAGGGCGACGATCACGGCCAGGCCGATGATCGCGCCGTAGACGACGCGAGCGACCTGCCGCGATCCGAGGTGCGCTTCGATCCGTTCTCGCACGCCGGGCGACAGCGTCCCGGCACGGCGGGTGACGCGGCTTCACCTGAGCGGGATGACGCGTGAAGCCGCGGCTGCTCCTCGCCGCCGCGGCGGTCGGCGCCGTCAACGCGCTGCTGTTCCTCGGGTTCGAGTGGCTCGTCAAGCACGGGACCGATGCGATCTGGAACGACCTCGCGCACAGCGACACGTCGCGCTGGCGCGTCGTGCCGCTGGCGATCGCCGGCAGCCTCGCGCTGTCGTTGGCGGCGCGCGCGGCCGGGCAGAAGCGGCTCGTGCCGGTGCACACCGACCCGCTGCAGCCGCACGGGGACGGCGAGAACACGACGGTCGCGACGGTGGCGGTGACGCTCGCCGTCGGCGCGGTCAGCCTGATCGGCGGCGCCTCGCTCGGGCCCGAGGCGCCGCTGGCGGCGGCGTCGATGTCGCTCGGCGTGCTGTTCGCACGCGCCCAGGCGCTCGTGCTCGCCAGCGTGGGCGCGCTGCTCGTCGCGTTCTTCGGCTCGCTGCTGCCGATCGCGATCCCGCTGCTGCTGATCCGCCGGCGCGAGAAGCGGCTGACGCTCGCGGCCGCGCTGCCGCCGGTGATCGCGGGCGTGGCCGCGTTCGCGACGCTGCACGCGTTCTCCGACGGACAGGGCTACGGCGACCTGCCGGCCTCGACGCACTTCGACCTCGGCGACCTCGCGCTGGCGTTCGCGCTCGGCGCGACGGCGGAGCTCGTCACGGTCTGGCTCAAGCGCGGCACCACGCGCTTCGCCGCGATCACGCAGCGCTGGGACGCGCGGCGGCCATGGTGGGCGAGCGCGGTGCTGTTCGGCGCCGGCCTCGGCGTCTTCTACCTGATCGGCGGCGAGTCGCTGCAGTTCACCGGCAGCGAGGGCATCGGGATCCTGCTCGACTCCCACTACGGCACGCTCGCGCTCGCCGGGCTGGCCGGGCTGAAGCTGCTCGCGACCGGCTGGTGCCTCGCGTGCGGCTACCGCGGAGGACCCGTGTTCCCGTCGGTCTACGTCGGCGTGGCGATCAGCCTCGCGCTCGGGAGCATCGGCGGCCCAGGCGCGACGATCGGCGCCGTGGCGGGCATCCTCACCGCCCTGACCGCGCCGGTCGTCGGGGCCGTGATGGTGCTCTCGATGCTGCCCCTCAAGCTCGTCGGCGTCGGGCTGGTGGGCGCCGCCGGCGCGATCGCCGCGCGGCGCGTGCTCACCCCTGAGGGATGATGCGGGCTCGCCCGGCGCGCCGCGAAGCTGCAGGCATGGAGGGCACACTCGCCGCGCGCCTCGCCGACTACCGCACGCTGCGCCACGACATCGAGGCGAACGTGCTCGCGATCGCGACGTCGGTCGACGGGCACCGCTTCACGTTCCAGGCACCGCTCGACGGGCTCGAGCTGCGCATCGGCGGCTACGTCGTGATCGGCGACGGCCGGCTCGGGCAGGTCACGGCGCTCGACATCGCGCACGCCGACGCCGGCGAGATCGGCTGGAGCGGCGACACGACCATGTCCACGCGCGTCGGCATCCGGCTGGCGAAGGGCGCGGGCGAGCTGCTCGGCGGCAGCGGAGCGCCGTTCCACGACGAGCCGGTGCGACCCGCGGCGTCCGCCGACGTGGTCGCGTGGCTGCGCACGACGGCGCCGCGGCACGCCGTGCTGCCGATCGGCGAGCTGCTGCTCGCGCGCGGCGTCGTGCACGCGCTCGACGCCGGCGGCTTCAACCGTCACACGTTCCTGTGCGGGCAGTCGGGCTCGGGCAAGACCTACGCGCTCGGCGTGCTGCTGGAGCAGCTGCTGCTGGAGACGAGCCTGCGCGTGGTCGTGCTCGACCCGAACTCCGACTACGTGCGCCTGGCCGAGCTGCGCGAGGACGTCGGCCCTGAGCGCGGCGACCGCTACCGCGCGCTCGCCGGCGGCGTGGCGGTGCACAGCGGCCACGGACTGCGGCTGCGCTTCACCGAGCTCAGCACCGCCGGCCGCGCCGCCGCGCTGCGGCTGGACCCGATCCGCGACCGCGACGAGTACGCGGCGCTGGCGGCGCTGCTCGAGCAGGAGGACCTGGGCGCGTTCGAGGACCTCGCGACGTCCGAGCCGGCGCTCGCGCGGCGCGCGCGCAACCTCGGCGTCGATCGCTGGGGCGTGTGGGCGCGCGGCGCGGAGTCGTCGCTCGACGCGCTCGAGGATCCGGCGGTCCGCTGCGCCGTCTTCGACCTCGGCTCGCTGGCGACGCGCGAGGAGCAGGCGCTCGTCGCCGAGGCCGTGCTCGAGCGGCTGTGGAGGCTGCGCTCGCGGCGCGAGCCGGTGCTGATCGTGATCGACGAGGCGCACAACGTGTGCCCGGCCGAGGCGAACGACGCGCTGACCGCGATCGCGACCGAGCACGTGGTCCGGATCGCCGCCGAGGGCCGCAAGTTCGGCCTGTACCTGCTGACCGCCACCCAGCGCCCGCAGAAGGTGCACCCGAACGTCGTCTCCCAGTGCGACAACCTCGTGCTGATGCGGATGAACTCCGCCGCCGACCTCGCCTACGCGCGCGAGGTCTTCTCGTTCGTCCCGCCGACCCTGATCGACCGCTCGACGACCTTCGGGCTCGGCGAGGCGCTCGTGGCGGGCAAGCTCTCCTCGCACCCCGCGCTCGTCCGCATGGGGCCGCGGATCGCCCAAGAAGGGGGAGCGGACGTCCCCTCCACCTGGGCGAGCCGGTAGGTCTCAGTCGCGCTGAGGCCAGTTGACCGTCAGCTGGTACAGCACGATGACGTTGAGCGTGATCATCATGATCGCCCACAGCGGGAACGCCGTGATCACCGCGAACTGGAGCATCGCGTTCAGCGTCGCGAACACGAGGGCGGTCCAGCGCGCCCAGCCCTTGACGGCGAACAGGCCCCAGCTGGCCAGCAGCATCACAGCGCCGATGACCATGTGGAGCCAGCCCCAGACGGTGAAGTCCCACACGACCACACCGCGGCCGCCGACGGTCACGACCTGGTCGTTGAGCACCGCGGCAAGCCCGTACATGATGTCGAAGGCGCCCGCGATCAGCAGCATCAAGCCGGCGAAGATGATCCAGCCACCAGGGGTGGCCTCAGCGCGGAGCCGTGCCTCCTCCGCGCTGTAGTGGGATGAAGAAGCAGCAGCCATGACCGCAGTGTCGATGCGGAGCGGGTGAGGGCTCCTCGCTCCGCTCGGATGATTGAGGATCACAGCGCGTCGACGCGGCGGGCGATGCAATCCGTCTGACCGATTGCTCGCTCAGATGGCGCGTGGGCGGTAGCGTGCGCGGTCCGTGCGCCGCGACTACATCATCTCGATCGCCGGGCGCCTCGAAGCGCTCGCCAACGCCTTCTCGCCGTACGAGATCGCGTACGCCGACGGCGTATCGCTGGTGCGCGCGCGGGGGATCGACCAGTCGGCCCTGTTCGGCCTGATCCAGCGCACGCAGTCGCTCGGCCTCGAGCTGCTCGAGGTCCGCATCGCCACCTGAGCGGGGTCAGCGCTTCACCCGGTCCGGGCGATGCCGTCCCCTCTGCCGCCGCGACATGATCGCGGCGAAATGACGGAAGCGATCGGACAGGTCCTCTCGCTCGGAATCGGCGTCGCGCTCAGCCCGCTGCCGGTGATCGCCGTCGTGCTGATGCTCGCCACGCCCCGCGCCCGCACCAACGGGCCGGCGTTCGTGCTGGGCTGGATCGTCGGCCTCGCGCTCGTCGGCACGATCGTGCTGCTGCTGTCCAGCGGCGCCGGCGCGTCCGAAGCCGGGAAGCCCGCGACCTGGGTGAGCGTGCTCGAGCTCGTGCTCGGCGCGCTGCTGCTGCTCGTCTGCGTGCGCCAGTTCCGCGGCCGGCCGAAGCGGGGCGAGACGGCCGAGCTGCCGAAGTGGATGCAGGCGATCGACGCGTTCCGGCCCCTGAAGGCGCTCGCGATGGGCCTGCTCCTGTCGGGCGTGAACCCGAAGAACCTGCTGCTCACCGTCGCCGCCGCGGCGGCGATCGCGCAGACGGGGGTCGACGGCGCCGACCAGGCGATCGCGCTCGCCGTGTTCATCGCCACGGGCACGCTCGGCGTCGGCCTGCCGGTCGCGATCTTCTTCGTGCTCGGCGACCGCTCGCGCAAGCCGCTCGACGGGTTGAAGGACTGGATGGGCGCCAACAACGCCGTCATCATGGCCGTGGTCGTGCTCCTGATCGGCGTCAAGCTGATCGGCGATGGGATCTCCGGACTCGGATGATCGCCGACGCTATACGGGCGGATGCAGACCCACTGAGTCGCCCGGCTCGGCCTGCGAGGCGACCGTCGCGATCACCGCCAGCAGACCGCCGGTCACGAGCGCGACGATCAGCACGACGCCGCCGGTGAGCGGACTCCAGACGAGCAGGACGAGGCCGGCGAGGACGCCGACGCCGATCATCAGCTGGTTGCGGTGGAGCGCGATCCAGGTCGTGCGGGCGTCGGTCGCGAAGCGGTGCCAGCCCGTCTCCGCGTAGCGCTTCAGCGGCAGCCCGGCGATCAGCGCCACGAGCGCCAGCACGATCGCGGCGGCGACCACGATCCGCACGCCGTGGCGCAGGAACGCGGCCGTGGTGTCGAAGATGTCGCCGGCCGCGTCGCGCGGCAGCGCGCCGTTGCCGAGCGCGTCGAGGTAGGCCGAGCGCGCGATCGCCAGCGCGGCGATCAGCAGCAGCCCGGCGAGCGCGACGCCGATCGCCGCGTGCAGCAGCCCGCGCCGCCACGGTCGCGTCAAGACGACCGAGCCGATCAGGCACAGCAGGGCGAGCAGCGGCAGGATGATCGCCACCGCCTTGAGCAGCTTGATGCCGCTCTGGGCGCTCGTGATGGCCGACGACTGGAACAGCTTTATCCGTCCGTCGACGGTCGGCGGGATGGCGGCTGAGATGCGCGTCAGGCCGCGCGAGTCCAGCGCCGCCTTGACGCGGTCGACGGCGGGCGAGAGATCCAGGTAGACGGTGTTGCCCTCGAGCGCGAGCCGTTTGGAGCGCCCTCCCTCCAGCAGGTCGAGGAGCCGCTGATGCGCCGTCCGGTTGGCGTTCACCCACAGCTGCTGGAACTTCGGCGACGCGGTGAACTCGCTCAGCCGCGAATGGATCGCCGACTGGACGCCGCTGGCGAGCGCGGGCGCGAGCAGGTCGGCGCGGTCGGGTAGCGCCTGGCGCGCGAGGCCCTCGACGTCGACCTTCGAGTTGATCGCCACGCTGAGCTGGTCGGCGACCGCCTTCTGCACCGCCGGATGCGCCGCGATCGGCGCCACGGTCGAGACGTAGCGATCGGTGTCCAGCAGCGTCACGCGCAGCCAGATCGCGACGACCGACAGCGCCGCCAGGCCGCAGCCGAGCACGAGCAGCAGCACGACCGACGCGCGCCGCCCGGTGCGCCGCAACGCGACCTTGCGCTGCAGCGCGGCGTTGTCGGCCTTCAGGCGTTCGAGCTCATCGCGCAGGGTGGCGTCGCTCACCGTCCTACCGTCGCGCACGCCGGGGTGATGCGGGCTCATGCCTCAGGGGTGATCCGGGCCTCACCCCCGGTCGATCATCATCGGAGTCGTGGAGACACGCCCTGAGTCGATCGGCGACCGGCTCGAGCACGCGATCGAGCGGCGGGCCGACACGGCCGGCGAGATCGAGCGGGGCGAGGCGGCCGAGCCGCCGCGCGGGCGGCTGCGCAAGATGATCGTGTGGCTGGCGATCACCGGCGTGTCGCTCTACCTCGTGTTCCCGAGCGTCATCGAGGTGTTCGGCTCGTGGCGCCAGATCACGCGCTTCTCGCTCGCCGCGCTGGCGGGGATGGCGGCGCTGCAGGTCGCGTCGGTCGCCTGCCTGTGGGCGCTCCAGCACGTGGCGCTGCGGGCGCGCCAGTGGCGCCCGGTGATCGCCTCGCAGCTCGCGGGCAACGCGCTGTCGAAGATCGCGCCCGGCGGCGGCGCGATGGGCGCGGCGCTGCAGTACAAGCTGCTCGTGCAGGCGGGCCTGCCGACGACCGCGACGGTCTCCGCCTTGACGGCCGTCAACCTGCTCGTGTTCGCCGTCGTGCTCGCGCTGCCGGTGCTCGCGATCCCGGCGCTGCTGCGCGGGGCGGTCAACCGCAGCCTGCTCGAGACCGCCGTGGCCGGGCTGGTCATCTTCGCCGTCGCCGCGAGCATCGGCGCCGTGCTGCTCTCGACCGACCGCCCGCTGCGCTGGATCGGTCGCACGATCCAGCGCATCCGCAACCGCCTGCGCCGCCGCTCGGAACCGCTGCACGGGCTCCCGACGCGCCTGCTGCACGAGCGCGACCGCATCCTGTCGACGCTCGGCCCGCGCTGGAAGCGCGCGCTGGCGGCGACCGTCGGCCGCTGGGTGTTCGACTACCTGACGCTGCTGGCCGCGCTGGCGGCGATCGGCTCGCACCCGCGGCCGGGTCTGGTCCTGCTCGCGTTCTGCGGCGCCCAGCTGCTCGCGCAGATCCCGATCACGCCGGGCGGCCTCGGCTTCGTCGAGGCCGGCCTGACGGCGATGCTCGCGCTGGCCGGCGTGTCGGCCGGCGACGCCGTGCTCGCGACGTTCGCCTACCGCCTGTTCTCGTACTGGCTGCCGCTGCCGTTCGGGCTGCTCGGGCTGGCGCTAGCGCCGCGAGCCGCTGCTGCTCAGCAGGCGTAGGTCACGCGCGCGCTCGACGGCCTCGCGCCGGCGGGCGACGTCGAGCTTGCGGTAGATCGAGCGCAGGTGCGTCTTGACCGTGTTGGTGGTGACGAACAGCTCGGCCGCGATCTCGCGGTTGGAGAGCGAGGTGGGCAGGTAGCGCAGGATCGCCTGCTCGCGGTCGCTCAGCGGCTCCAGCAGCGGCGCGACCGCGTGGCGCGCGGGCGCGCGGTCGGCGAACGCGTCGAGCAGCTCGCCGACGACGGCGCGGTGCGCGGTGCCGCGGCGGATCTGATGCCGCAGCAGCGTGTCCATCCGGCGCCCGATCTCCACGAACGGCCAGCGGTGGCCGGTCCGCTCGGCGAGCTCGAGCGCGTGCTCGAGCGCGCTGCCCGCCGCCGCCGCGTCACCGGCCTCGTCGAGCGCGACCGCGTGCAGGACCGCCAGCTCGATCGCGATCCCCGTGTGCGTCTCGCGCTTGTTCGACGCCGCCGCCGCCGAGAGCAGCTCGACCGCGTCGGCCGGCCGGCCCTCCGCCAGCGCCAGCCGCGCCTGCGTGACGTCGGCGACCAGCCACGGCTCGTCGCGCACCGGCGCGAGCGCGGCGCGCGCCGCGTCCATGTCGCCGTTGGTCGCGAGCAGGCGCGCGCGCATGCACGCGAGCGAGGCGCGCTCGTACGGCGGCGGCGAGCCGCCGCGGAACGCGATCTCGAAGTGCTCGAGCACGCGCAGGCCCTCGTCGGCGCGGCCGAGCGCGCCGAGCATGCGCGCGTCGAGGTGGACGAGCACGAAGTGCAGCTGGCGCAGGTGCACGCGCGCGGCGGCGTCGTAGGCGCGCTGCAGCTCCGCCGCGGCCTCGGGAGCGCGCAGGTCGTAGAACGCGACCAGCGCGAGCGCGAAGTGCGCGCACGCGGTCTGCGGGATCGCCGCCCAGCCGCGCCGCTCGGCCAGCTCGATCGCCGCGCGCGCGGTGGTGCCGTCGCAGGCCGGTCCTTCGAGCATCGCCTCGAGCATCGCGAGGTGGCTGAGCGCGCCGACGGAGACGTAGTCGAGGCCGGCGGCCTCCGCGAGCGAGATGGCCGTCGCGAGCTCCTCGCCCGCGCGATCGAGCCGGTGCGCCCACAGCGCCGTCTCCCCCAGCGTCGCGTGCACGAGCGCGCGGCGCGCGTCGTCGGACAGGCCGTCGTGCCCGGCCGCCTCGGCCAGCAGCGTGTCGGCGGTGGCCAGCGCGGCGTCGAAGTCGCCCTCCAGCCGGGCGGAGTGCAGGCGCGCGAGCGCCAGCGTCTCGAGGTACGCGCGGCGGCGCACGGGCGGTACGCGCCCGGCCGCCAGCTCGGCGTGCGCGAGATGCACCTCGGCGGCGTCGACGTCGCCGACGTCGAGCGCCGTGCAGGCGAGCGCGGCGGCCAGCTCGGCGTCCTCGCGCAGGCGCTCGGCCGGCAGCGAGTCGACGAGCGCGCGGATCGCTCCGCCCTGGCCGTGCACGAACAGCTCGATCCAGTGCTTGGCGACGACCTCGACCGCGAGGTCCCAGTCCTCGGCCTCGACGGCGTGGCGCAGCGCGAGCGACTCGAATCCGCGCGCGGCGTACCAGCTCGCGGCCCGGCGGTGCAGCTGCGGCAGCTCCGCGCCCAGCTCGCGCCGGGCGCGCGTGCGCAGGAGCTTGGCGAACAGCCGGTGGTAGCGGTACCACTGGCGGCGCTGGTCGATGCCCAGCACGAACCCGTTGGCGCGCTCGAGCGTCGCCAGCGTGTCGGCGCCGTCGTCCTCGCCCGTCAGCGCGTCCGCGAGCTCGCCGCTGACGCGGTCCACGATCGACGTGCGCAGCAGGAAGCCGCGCACGCGCGGCGACTGCTGGTCGAGCACCTCGGCGAGCAGGTAGTCGGCGATCGCGCGGTCGTCGCCCGCGAAGTCGGCGACGAAGCGCTCGACGTCGGTGCGCCCCTGCAGGCTGAGGGCCGCGAGCCGCAGGCCGGCGCTCCAGCCCTCCGTGCGCGCGCACAGCGCCCGCACGACGCGCTCGGGCAGGTCCAGCCCGTGGGCCGCCAGCAGCTCGCCGGCCTCGTCCTCGGTGAAGGCCAGATCGGCGGCCCGCAGCTCGACGAGACGGCCGCGCACGCGCGGCACGTGCAGCGGCAGTGCCGGGTCAGAGCGCGAACTCAGCACGAGCCGCAACGTGGCCGGCGGGTGCATCACGAGGAAGCCGAGCTGCGCCAGGCAGTCGCGTGAGCGGACCAGGTGCAGCTCGTCGATCACCAGCACGACGGGCTCCGGGAGCTCGGCCAGCGCGTTCACGAGCAGCGGCATGAACGCGCTGCGCGAATCGTGCACCGGCGGCGCCAGCGCCTCCAGCGCGGAGCCGGCCGGGGTGGCGCCGGCGAGCCGCAGCGCGGTCAGCACGGCCTCCCAGAAGCGCCCCGGCATGTCGTCGCCCGGCTCCAGGGAAACCCAGGCCACGGGCCATTGCACCCCGGTCGAGAGCGAGGACGAGAGCAGCGTCGTCTTGCCGCTGCCCGCCGGGCCGCAGACCAGCGTGACCGGTTCGTCCAGTCCGCGCCGCACGAGCTCCCGCAGCCGCGGCCGTTCGACGAAGCCGAACGGCGACGACGGTGGCGTGAACTGCGTCACGACCGGAGGAGACCGTCTCAGTGGATTGGGGCCTTCGTCCACTTCACCCACCTATGATTAGCCCGCCGGGGCACTTCCACGGGGGAACATATCCCGCATACGCAGGGCTTGTCGAGCGCCGCGGTGAGAGATGTGAACCACGGAGCCGCACCGCTTTCCGGCACGACGCCGCGGCGGGCTCACTCGCCGTCGGGGGGAAGGCGGCGGATCTCGAGCAGCTCGAGCCCCATCTCCTGCAGCTGGGCAAGGATCTCGTGCAGGTCGTCCTGGCCCTGGACGGGGCCACGCAGGACGGTCTCGACGGGCTCGACCTCGGCTGCGAGTCCGAGAGCGTCGGCGAGGTGGTCTCCGACCCGCCCCCGAACGCGGATCTCGTAGTTGAGCGGCATTGGTGGTCCGAGCATCCTCACGCCCCGGGGGACGGTGGGGCATCACCCGTGCGGGATGAGCCGCGCTCATTCCCCACCGCCCTAGGGTCCTTCCGATGGAGCCGACCGTCGTCTGCGCGTTCGACCCAGACGCCGGCGACCGCGCGGCGATCGAGCTCGCGCGCCTCGCCGCGGGCGTGCTCGGCGCCCGCCTGCTGGTCGCGGTCGTGCGCCCGGGCGGGACGGCGCCGGAGCGGCTCTCGCGGCTCGAGGTCGGCCACCGCCCGCGCCACTCGCTCGCCGCGCTCGCGCTCTCGCTGCGCCTGGAGCACGCCGAGCTGCGCGAGATCACCGCCCCCTCCCCCGCCGCCGGGCTGCACGACGTGCTCGCGGCCGAGCGGCCGGCGCTCGCCGTGGCCGGCTCGGCCGAGCGCGCGCCGCACGGGCAGGTGATGCTCGGCACGACGACCGCGCGGCTGCTCGACGGCGCGCCGTGCCCGGTGGCGATCGCGCCGCGCGGCTGGGCCGAGCGCCCGCTCAGCGGCATCGCGGTCGCGGTGCTCCCCTCGCCCGAGGGGCGCTGCGCGCTCGAGGCCGCCGCGGCGCTCGCGCGCGCCGCGGGCGTGCCGCTGCGGGTCCTGATGGTGCTCAGCGGCTCGCCCGACGAGGCCGAGGCGGGCGAGCTGGCGCGCGCGCTCGCGCCGGACGCGATCGCCGCGAGCGCGAGCGTCGGCGGCGCCGCCGGCGTGCTCGGCCCGGCGATGGCGTCGGCCGCGCTCGGCGCCGAGGGCGCGCCGTGGCTCGAGGTCGACCCCGACATCTACGTCGGCGACCCGGCCGACACGCTGATGCGCGCGTCGGCACGCGTCGACGTGCTCGTGCTCGGCTCGCGTGCCTACGGTCCGACGGCGGAGGTGCACGCGGGCGGCGTCGCCCGCCGCGTGCTCTCGGGCGCGCACTGCCCGGTGGTGCTCGTCCCGCGGTCGCGGGAGGCCGTCCATGTCTGAGGTCGCGTCCCCGCCGCGCACCGGCATGGTGTGGATCCGGCCTGGCGAGGCACGCCTCGGCAGCGAGGAGTTCTACCCCGAGGAGGCGCCCGTCCGGCGCGTCGCCGTCGAGGGCTTCTGGATCGACGCCCACCCGGTCACGGTGGCGCGGTTCCGGCGCTTCGTCCGCGCCACCGGCTACGTGACGATGGCGGAGCGCGCTCCCGAGGCCTCGGAGTACCCGGATGCCGACCCGGCGCTGCTGGTGCCGGGCTCGCTCGTGTTCCGCCCGACGCGCGGGCCGGTGCCGCTGGACGACTGGAAGCGCTGGTGGGACTACGTGCCCGGCGCGTGCTGGGACCGGCCCGAGGGGCCGGGCAGCGACACGTACTCGCGCGCGCGCCACCCCGTCGTGCACATCGCCTACGAGGACGCGGTGGCCTACGCGCGCTGGGCCGGCGCCGCGCTGCCGACCGAGAGCGAGTGGGAGTACGCGGCGCGCGGCGGGCTGGACGGCGCGCGCTTCGCGTGGGGCGACGACGACGACCCCCGCCTCGTCAACCGCTGGGTCGGCGAGTTCCCGTGGCAGGGCCACCGCGGCACCTCGCCGGTCGGCTCCTTCCCGCCCAACGGCTACGGGCTCTTCGACATGACCGGAAACGCCTGGGAGTGGACGTGCGACCCGTTCAACGCGTCCGTCGCCGCCTGCCACGGCGAGCCGGGCGAGCACATCCCGCGCCGCGTCATCAAGGGCGGCTCGCATCTGTGCGCGCCGTCGTACTGCCTCCGCTACCGCCCTGCCGCGCGCCAGGGGGAGGCCGTCGACACATCGACGAGCCATCTCGGGTTCCGGTGTGTCGTGCGGCCCTGAGCCGCGAACGTCAACTGCGCGGGTAAGGGGGCGGGTCAGATTGCCACGCCGGTCGCGAGGCGGAAACGATCACGCCTTCGAGGGGGTGGCCTGACTTTCTTTCATATAGGTGAAGGAAGTCAGGCCACCCCCTTTGTTCGAAGCGCGGACGTGGTCGCTCGTGATCGCCGAGCCCGAGCCCGGTGATCGGTTCTGGGAACCTCGCCGCCCTCACCCGCGCAGTTGACGTTCGTCGACCGAGCCCCTACAACGGCGGCGGCGGCGTCGGACCCGCGGAGTTGCGCGCGGAGATCCAGAGCAGGAGCGAGATCAGGAACCCGACGACGCCGACGACCATCAGGATCGTGCCGACGACCTGGATGTCGATCCCGGCGACCTCGGCGGTCACGGCCCAGTGCAGGATCGCGCCGACGGCGACGAGGAAGAGGCTGACGCCGAGGCTCATGTCACGCCGCCCGGGAGACGCCGGACCTCGATCAGCTCCAGCCCGTGGCTGCGCAGCCGGTCGAGCACGCCGTGCAGGGCGGGGCGGTCGGCGACCGCCCCGCGCAGGACCGTGTCCGCGGGCGCGACGGACGCGCGCAGACCGAGCCGGTCGGCGACCTCGATCCGGACGGGCCCGCGGACGCGGATCTCGACCTGGGGGGTCATCGGCTCAGACCGCCGCCGCCCGCGCGCTCGCCATCGCGTCCTGCAGCTGGGCCTCGGCCTCGTCGCTGAGCGAGCTCTGGATGATCTCGCCCTCGAACTGCGCGATCTCGGGCAGCACCTTGTCGGGCGTCGAGCGGTGCACGAGCACGATCAGCGCGGCCTTGCCCGGCTCGAGCTTGGTGCCGAGGTCCTTCATGAAGCGGTCGTCGACGCCGACGTCGGTGAGCGCGCCGGCCGCGCCGCCCGCGGCCGCGCCGACGGCCATGCCGAGCAGCGGGGCGAAGAAGATCAGGCCGATCAGGCCGCCCCACAGCGCGCCGCCCGTCGCACCCGCGGCGGCGGTCTTGGTCGACTGGTGCAGCTTGACCTTGCCGTCCTGGTTGCGCGTGACGATCACCGCGTCCTCGAGCTCGATGCTGCGCTCGACCTGCAGGCGCGAGAGGACTCCGAGCACCTCTCTGGCAGTGGCTTCATCCTTATAAGCGACGGCGATGAGATTGGACATGGCCCCACTCTCGGCCAGGGCGGTGTGATCGGTCATCGCCCATTGGGGATGAGGCGGCGTCATCCTCGCGCGGGTTAGCGTGGCCTCATGTTCAACGAAGTCCCGCAGATCGCCCGCAACTGGTGGATGTTCGCCCTGCTCGGGCTCATCTGCGTCGTGACGGGCATCGTCGCCATCGTCTGGCCGGACATCACCCTGCTCGCGCTGGGCATCATCTTCGGCATCTACCTGATGATCGCCGCGATCATCGAGATCATCGGTGCCATCGCCGGGCCGTCCGACGGCCGCGCCATCAGCGCGATCCTCGGCGTCATCGCCCTGATCGCCGGCCTGATCTGCATCCGCCGCCCCGGCGAGAGCCTGGTCGCGATCGTGATCGCGGTCGGCATCTACCTCGTCGCCGCCGGCGTGATCCGGATCGTGCTCGCGTTCGACAGCCCAGACGGGCGCGGCTGGGCGATCGGGCTCGGAGGGCTGGACGCGATCATCGGGATCGTGATCCTCGCCTGGCCCACGATCGGACTCGTCACGCTCGCCGTGTTCTTCGCGATCTCGATGCTCACGCGAGGGATCTTCGCGATCGTGATCGGCTTCAAGCTGCGCGGACTGCGCCACCAAGAGCCGCCGCCCGTCCACACCGCCAACCTCGCCACGTAAGTGCCGCCGCAGCGCGTCGAGATCGTCATCGGCGGTCGCACGCTGCTGACCCTGCTCGCGGTCGCGGCGCTCGTCGCGCTGACGCTGCTGTCGCTCGGCACGCTGATCTCGATCTTCCTGGCCGCCGTGATCGCGCTCGGCCTGGACCCGGTCGTGGGCGTGCTGGTGCGCCGCGGCTGGAAGCGGGGCCGCGCCGCGCTCAGCGTCTTCGGCTCGCTGTTCGTGGCCGTGTTCCTGCTGGTCCTGATCACCGCCGGCCCGGTGTGGGGCGAGATCGTCGACTTCGTCCACGCGCTCCCGACCTACTGGGAGGAGATGCAGCAGACCGACTGGTTCCAGAGCCTGGTCAACACGGCGGGCGCCGACGACACCGTCCGCAACGCGCTCAAGAAGCTCGCCGAAGGGCTGCCGGAGGCGGCGTCGACGCTGCTCGGCGCCGCGGGCGGCGTGTTCGGATCGGTGCTGTCGCTGGTCACGCTCACGTTCCTCGCGCTGTTCCTGCTGATGGAGCGGCCGACGATCACCGACTGGCTGTTCGGCTTCGCCAGGCCCGAGACCGACGCGCGCTGGCGCCCGGTGCTCGAGGACTCGATCACCGCGGTCTCGCAGTCGCTGATCGGCAACGTCGCGATCTCGCTCGTCGCGGCCACGGTCGCCGGCGTGTCGGCCTGGGCGTTCGGGTTGCCGTTCCCGATCGTGCTGGCGCTGATCACGGGGCTGCTGGACCTGATCCCGCAGATCGGCGCGACGATCGCCGCGATCATCCTCGTGGCCGTCGCGCTCACCGTCAGCACGCCGGCCGCGATCGGGATGCTCGTGATCCAGCTGATCTACCAGCAGATCGAGAACTACGTCGTGTACCCGATCGTCTACCGCAAAGCGGTCGAGTTGTCGGGCTTCACGACGATCGCCGCGGTGCTGATCGCCGGGTCGCTGCTCGGCGTCGCGGGCGCGATCCTCGCGGTGCCGTTCGCCGCCGTGGTCAAGACGGTGGCGCGCGAGGCCGGCGCTCCGCGCCGTGCGCGGATGGCCGCCCTGCGCGAGGTGCCCGAGCGCGAGCAGATCCCGGTCTGATGCCCGGGCGGGCACTCAGGGAGCACCCGATCTGGCCGATCGATCCGGTCGTCGGCGTCGCGCGCGACTGGATCGGGCGCTTCCTCGCCGTCCAGGGCATCGATCGCGCGATGGCGATCGGCGCGTACGCCTACTCGGCGCTGATCCCGCTGCTGATCGTCTACTCGTCGGTGCTGTCGCGCAACAGCAACCGCAGCTTCGCCGACGTGCTGATCCGGCGGATGGAGCTCAAGGGCTCGGCCGCCGAGAGCGTGCACGTGGCGTTCGCGCCGGCGGGCACGGTGGAGTCGAGCGTCACGACGCTCGGCGTCGTGCTGCTGATCGTCTCCGCGCTCTCGTTCACGCGCGGCCTGCAGCGGCTCTACGAGCTGGCGTTCAACCTGCCCAACCGCGGGATGCGCAACACCAAGTGGGGCATCGTGTGGCTGCTCGTGGTGTGCGCGCTCACGCTCGCGCGGCCGGCGATCCTCGGCGGCCTGAGCGGGCACCTGGAGACGGTCACCTCGCTCGCCCTGTCCGGCGTGCTGTGGTTCGTCACGCCGTACCTGCTGCTCGGGCGGCGGCTGCACTGGACGCGGCTGGTGCCGGTCGCGGTGCTGTCGGTGATCGGGATGACGGCCGTCGGGATCTGGACCGTGATCTGGATGCCGCACACGATCAGCACCTCGGCGGCGCAGTACGGCGTGATCGGCATCGGGTTCGCGCTGCTGACGTGGCTGGTGGCGATCGCGGTCGTGATCGTCGTCGCCACGACGGGCGGCGCGATGGTCACCGACCGCATCTTCGACCGCAAGGCTACGGCAGCGTGACGCCCATCGCCGCCAGCTGGGACTCCTCGATCCACTCGCCCGCGGCCTGGCGGCCGCCGGCGCGCTCGATCGCCTCGCGCAACGGGATCGCCCAGATGTGCTCGAGCACGGCGACGGCGGCCGCGCCGCCCGGGTCGATCGCGTCCGCGGCGTACCAGACGTCGGCCTCGTCGTCGCCGAGCACGTCGGCGGCGCCGGCCGCGTCCATGCCGAGCACGGCCTGGCTGAGCTCGCCCGTGTGGATGTCGGAGGTCTTGAGCACCTCGACCTCGCCCGCGTCGGACTTGGCGACGAACAGCAGATCGAGGACCTTGACCACGCCGGCATCGTGGAGACGCACGAGCTCGGCCTGGATCTCACCGGTGAAGTTGGCGTCCTCGAAGTTGACGACGAGGATCTGCAGGGGGCCGCGTGACATGAGGCCAGTGTCCGCGGCCCACGGGTGAAGCAACCTCATGCCCTCGGGATGAAGATGACGGCGACTCGCGCTGCGCGCTCGCGTCGTTGGGAGCAATCGCCCAGAGGGCGATTCTCCCGGCCGAGGCGAGCCGAATGAGGATCACCTGGCTCGGTCACGCGACGGTCCTGCTCGAGCTCGGCGGCGCGCGGCTGCTGACCGACCCCGTCCTGCGCATGCGCGTCGCGCACCTGCGGCGGCAGACGCCACTGCCGGACGACCCGCGCCCGGTCGACGGCGTGCTGATCTCGCACGCGCACCACGACCACCTGGACAAGGCGTCGCTGCGGGCGTTCGAAGGCGCCGACGCGCTCGCCCCGGTCGGCACCGGGGCGCTGCTGGAGCCGCTGGGACTGCACGTGCGGGAGCTGCGCGCGGGCGAGCGCGCCACGCTGGCCGGCGTCGAGGTGCGCGCGGTGGAGGCGTGGCACGAGGTGCACCGGCTCCCCGGCGGCGCCTCGCTCGACGCCGTCGGCTTCGTCGCCGAGCGCGTCTGGTTCGCCGGCGACACCGACCTGCACGACGACATGCTCGCGCTGCGCGGCGAGATCGACGTGGCGCTCGTGCCGGTGTGGGGCTGGGGCCCCTCGCTCGGGCCCGGCCACATGGACCCCGAGCGCGCGGCGCAGGCGGTCGCGCTGATCGAGCCCGCCGTGGCGATCCCGATCCACTGGGGCACGTTCCTCCCGATCGGCAGCCGCCGGACCGACCTGCTGGTCGACCCGCCGCGGCAGTTCGCCGCCTACGCGGCGGAGCTGGCGCCGGCGACGCGCGTGGAGCTGCTCTCCCCCGGCGGCTCGCTGTCGTTGTAGGCGTCCTGCCCGAGCTGGGCGAGCCAGCCGCGGAAGACGCGGTGCACGGCGTCGGCGCCGATCACCGGCCCGTCGGGCCACTCGAGGTCGGGCGGATGCAGGACGAACGGATGCGACTGCGTGCCGCCGAGCCCGCCGTGCGAGCCGACGAGCTCCTCGAACGCGGCGACCTCGTCGAGATCGTGCCAGTAAGTCCCGTTGACGACCAGGTCCGGGCAGTGCAGGTAGCCGTCGGTGCGGCGGACGTGGTCGGCGGCGGTGGGGCCGAACGGCGCCAGCGGATCCTCGCCCGCGACGGCGTCGTCGCTCAGCCGCCGTGTCCCGCGCGGGCCGAGCACGACCGCGCCGTCGGCCTCCGAGCGCACGAGCACGAACGCGATCCCGGGGTGCGTGCGGAGCGCGTCGAGGAGGCCGGGGCGGAGCGCCTCGACCTGCTCCATGGTCACTCGGCCCGGCTCGCGCGGGAACGTGATCAGGCCGAGGTTGCCGGACGCCATCACCGACACCTCGGGCAGGCCTTCGTCCACCGGCTCCTCGAGCCGCTTGCCGGCTGCGGTCCGCACCATGTGGCCGGTCGCGGTGTCGCGCGTCGCCAGCTCGGCGACGCTCGCGTTGAACGAGGACAGCCCCTCGTCGCTGTGCGCGTCCTCGGCGCGCACGTCGCCGCCGCCGTGGCGCTCGACGACGTCGGCCAGCTCCTCGCCGTAGCGCTGCTTGAACGTCGCGCCCTGGCTCTGCCCGTGGTCGGACAGCACGACGACGCGGTAGGGGCGCGGCGCGTGCTCGATCGCGGCGACGATGCGGTCGATCGCCAGGTCGACGCGCCGCAGCACCGCGAGCGTGTCGGGGCGCTCGAGCCCGGAGTGGTGCGCGACCTCGTCGTAGGCGAGGAACGTCGTGTAGACGACCGGGCGGCCGGCCAGCACGTCGGCGGTGACGGCGGCGACCTGCAGGTCGAGCTGGATCACCGTCGCGTACGCGCGCACGAGCGCGTACTCCCAGCCGCGCTTGATCCGCGGGCGCACGTCGCGGCGCACCTGCTGGACGGCGGAGAAGCGCTCGATCACGATCTCGCCGATCACGCGCAGCGCCGTGCGCGCGACGCCGTACGGGCTGGCGAAGTAGGCGAAGTAGTCCTGCCCCAGCCGGCCCGGGCGGTCTCGGTCGAGCACGGTGCTCATCGTCAGCATGCTGTGCGGCGCGTCGCCGGAGAGGATGTTCGCGCGGCTCGCGCCGTCGGCGTAGAGCAGCCCGCGCCCGTCGGAGTGGCGGCGCTCGATCTCCGCGGCGTCCTTCGGGTGGTTGGTCACGATCGCGCGCCCGAGGTCCTTCTCCCACCAGCGGAACGCCGGCATGTCGTCGTCGTTGCCGTGCAGCAACCCCGCCTGGCAGGCGCCGGTCTGCGACGACCAGCCCGTCTCCCAGCGCTCCAGCCGGTAGCCCTCACGGTGCACGTGGCGCGCGAGTGCCGGCGCGTTGCCGTCGCGGATCGCACGTCGCAGCACGTCATACGCGAGCCCGTCGACCTCGAGCAGCAGCAGCCCGGGCACGTCCGTGCCGACCGCGAGCTTGGAGCGCTTGAGCTGGCGGCGGACGATGTGGCGGTACCAGAGGTCGCCGCGATCGAGCGCGAGCACGCCGCCGACCAGCGTCGTGATCAACGTCAGCCCGAGGATCACGACGATCGCCGACCACAGGTCGTCGAGCTCGACCTTGTCGGAGATCGCGGCCGTGCCGAGCAGCAGCGCGGCGTTGAGCACCAGCGCGCCGAGCCCGAGCGTGGCGACCGTGAACGGCAGCGCCACGCGCAGCAGCAGCGGCCAAATGACCGCGTTGATCAGGCCGAGCACGACGGCGAGCCCGAGCGCCGCCCACGGCCCGGCCAGCGTGAAGCCCGACAGCAGCTCGCTCAGCGCGAGCAGCGCGAGCGCGTCGAGGACGAGGACGACGACGAGGCGGCCGAGCAGGCGGACGGGCACTCCTCGGCCGCTCCGTTGTTCAGCCTGCCGCCACGGGCGGCTGCGGCTGGGCGGCGGACTCGCCGCGACGCGCCGTCTGGGCAGGGATCTCCGCTGCGTACATGATGTAGCGGTACGTCAGCGCCGCCACGCCGGCGCCGACGATCGGCGCGAGGATATACAGCCACGCGTTGGTCCACGTGCCCGAGACGGCCGCGGGGCCGAACCAGCGCGCCGGGTTGAAGCTCGCGCCGGTCGCGGGGCCGAAGATCAGCACGCCGAGCGCGAGCGCGCCGCCGATCGCCGCGCCGGCGACGCCCTTGGGCGCGGCCGGGTTGACGGCGGTGCCCATCACGGCCCACATCAGCAGGAACGCGCCGACCGCCTCGGCGAGGAACGCGAGGCCGGTGCTCCCGCCCTGCAGGTAGCGGTCGCTGATGCCCGGCGTGCCGAAGTTCACGAGCGAGCCGCGGCCGAGGAAGAACGCCTTCGCGAGCAGCGCCCCGCCGAGGCCGCCGATCGCCTGCATGACGATGTAGATGGCCGCGTCGCGGCCGGTGATCTTTCGGATCGCGAGCAGCGCGAGCGTGACGGCGGGGTTCACGTGCGCGCCCGAGATCGTCCCGATCGAGTACACGATCCCCATCAGCGCCAGCGCGTGGACGAGCGCGAGATTGGTGAGGCTCAGCCCCGTGACGGCCGAGGCGGAGATCAGCCCCGTGATCGCCAGGACGAGGACGAGCGTGCCGATGAACTCGGCGATATAGGCCGGCGTGCCCTTCTCTTCGATGGGCTCGGGCCGTGCGGCATGCGTGGAACGGCTCATGGCCGCCAGACTCGATGAGCGCGGGGTGACCCGACATCACCCCGCGCGGACGATGAGCATCGTCCCCGGCGCGCCGTAGCATCCGGCGGGTGAAGGGCCAACCGGGCCGCCGGCTGATCACCCGTTCGATCACGGTGCGCCGCGCCGCGGTCGCGATCGCCATCGCGACCACCACGGTCACGATCCTCGGCGGGGTCGGCATCTGGCTGCTCGACCACCGCGAGTTCCCGACCTTGGGCAGCGGGATGTGGTGGTCGGTGCAGACGATCACGACCGTCGGCTATGGCGACCACGTGCCGAGCACGGCCGCCGGGCAGCTCGTCGGCGCGCTGATCATGGTCTCCGGCATCGGCTTCCTCACCGTCGTCACCGCCACGATCACGGCGGCGTTCGTGGAGAACGCCCGCGCGCGCCTGGGGCGCGGCCGCGACGAGCTGATCATCGAGAAGCTCGAGGCGATCGAGCGCCGGCTGGACCAGCTCGAGCGCTAGCCGAAGCGGCCGGGGTCCGTCGGCGAGGTGCTCGGCGCCGGGCGCGTCGTCGCCGCGACCTCGTGCAGCACGACCTCCGACGGGCGCGCGAGCAGCTCGTCGACCTCGTGCTGGTAGGTCGCGTGGCCGGCGCTCGCGAAGTGCTCGCGCATCGCCTCCGCCGACGTCCACGTCTGGACGGAGAGGAACGTCGCCGGCTCGCCGAGCAGCTCGGCGACGTCGTAGGACACGCAGCCGGGCTCGCTCCGGACGGCGTCCGCGCGGTCGGCCAGCAGCCGGCGCAACTCGGGCGCTCGGCCGGCCAGGCCGGCGATCCGGGCGACGACGACCTGGGCGCTCATTGCCCGGGAGCCTAGCTGGGTAGTACCGCTCGCAGACTCCACCCGACCACCGGAGGTGACGTATGCCGGGCCGAACGCCGAGACCGAGCGTCAAGGACCCTGAGCAGTACGAAGCCCTGCGCGACCAGGGCGCGAGCAAGGAGAAGGCCGCGCGGATCGCCAACAGCGACCGCCACGAGACGGGCCGCAAGGGCGGCCAGGCTCCGCCCTACGAGGACTGGAGCAAGGACGATCTCGCCAAGCGCGCGGCCGAGATCGGGATCGACGGCCGCTCCAAGATGGACAAGGGCGAGCTGATCGACGCCCTTCGCAACCACTGACGTGTCCCTGGTCACGTACCTCAACGACCACTACACGGGCTCCGTCGCCGCGATCGACCTGGCGCGGCACGGAGCCCGCCGCTACGAAGGCTCCGAGCTGGGCGTGTTCCTCGCCGGTCTGGAGCGCGAGATCGAGCAGGATCGCGACGCGCTGCGAAGCGCGATGAGCGCCGTGGGCGCGCGCCCGCACCGCGCCAAGCACGTGACCGCGTGGATCGGCGAGAAGGGCATGCGGCTGAAGCTGCGCCGCGCCCCGCAGCCGCTGATGCTGCTGGAGACGCTCACGCTCGGGATCCACGGCAAGCTGCTCGGCTGGCGCGCGCAGGAGGCGGCCGGCAACCCCACCGGCGCGCCGCTCGGGCTGCTGATCGAGCGCGCCGAGGCGCAACTCGCCTTGGTTGAGGCGCACCGGCTGGCGGCGGCCGGCTCGTTGCTCGATTGAACGTCAGCTGCGCGGGTGAGGGAGGCGAGGTTCCCCGGCGATCACGATGGACCGCTCGCGCGACGCACCGGTTTCACGTGTGGCGGTTACGTGTCGCATAGCGACCCTTTCCAGCCACCAGATTCCCTGAGCGGTCCCGCGCGGTGATCGTTTCCGCCCCGCGAACCGCGAGGCAGACTGACCCGCCCCTTACCAGCGCAGTTGACGTTCGAACGCCTAGCCCTCGCGCACGACGTCGCGCGCGGCCTTGTCGTCGCGCAGGCCGAGGAAGCGCGGGTGGCGCAGGCGGCCGTCGCGGGTCCACTCCGAGAACCCGACCTCCGCGACCAGCTCGGGCTCGACCCAGGTGGTGTCGCGCTCGCGGATCTCGGCGGCGTCGGCGAACGGCGGCGCGTCGCGGCGGCGCTCGCGCAGGCGGGCGCCGAGGTCGCGCAGCGTCGGGCGGTCGAAGCCGGTGCCGACCTTCCCCGCGTAGCGCAGCGCGCCGTCGCCGTCGAAGTAGCCCAGCAGCAGCGCGCCGAGCTCGATCCGCGTGCCCTTGGGCGCCGTGTAGCCGCCGATCACGAGCTCCTGGCCGTGCGCGCACTTGAACTTCAGCCAGTCGCGCGAGCGACGGTCGGCGTACGGGCTGTCGGCGCGTTTGGCGATCAGGCCCTCCCAGCCGGCGCGGCACGCCTCCTTGAAGAACGCGGCGCCGTCCTCGTTGCGGTGCGCGGTCAGGCGGACGCCGTCGCCGGCGGCGGCCGTCTCGCGCAGCAGGCGCTTGCGCGTGCGCAGCGGCAGCGCGCGCACGTCCTGGCCGTCGATCCAGAGCACGTCGAACACGTAGTAGAAGACCGGCACGAACTCGCGCGCTCGGCGGGTGAGCTTGGCGAAGCTCGTCTGCTCGCCGTCGAACGCGACGATCTCGCCGTCGAGCGCGAAGCGCGTGTCGCCCGCGTCGAGCGCCTCCGCGATCTCCGGGTAGCGCGCGTTCATGGACAGGTCATTGCGCGACAGCAGCCGCACCGCCCCGCCGTCGCGCACGGCGATGCAGCGGATGCCGTCGAGCTTGCGCTCGAAGATCCACTCCGGGTCGCTGAAGCGCTCGTCGGTCAGCACCGCCCGCATCGCGTTCGAGCCGCTGGGCGGCGGGGCCGCGTGGACGAGCGCGCGCTCGTCGTCGTCGAGCAGGTCGAGCGGTGAGGCGGCCACGCGCCGAACTCTCGCACGCCGCTTGCCACGGCGTCGTCGATCCAAGAGGATCGCCGCAGGAGCGATTCATGGGCCCTGTCGGATTCGCGCGGTGGCTGGCCGCGGCGGTCGCGACGACCGCGCTGGCGTGCCCGTCCGCGTCCGCCGCGCCGGCGCTCGATCGCTTCTACGTCAAGGGCGCGCAGTACCCGACGAACCTGATCCGCGGCCCGGACGGCGCGCTCTGGTTCGCCACCACGCGCGCGCTCGGGCGGATGGGCGGCGGCGGCGACGTGACGTTCCGCGGCACGGCGCCGCTCGACCCCGAGGGCCTGACGGCCGGCCCGGACGGCGCGCTGTGGTTCACCGACAACGACAGCCGGATCGGCCGGATGGGGATGGACGGCCGGATGACCGTCTTCACGCAGGGGATCAGCTCGAACCCGACCTCGATCGCCTCCGGTCCCGACGGCGCGCTGTGGTTCGCGGAGCCGGGAAGCCAGCAGCTCGGGCGCATCACCACCGACGGCCATGTCACCGAGCGGCAGCTTCCGGACGGCACGTTCCCGTCCGCCGTGACCGCCGGGCCCGACGGCAACGTGTGGTTCTCGTGGTCCTTCGGGGTCGGACGGGCGACGCCGGCCGGCGACGTCCGGCTGTGGCGCATGACGAACGACCCGGGGCTCGCGAGCGACCAGTCGATCGCGCTCGGCCCGGACGGCAACCTGTGGGCCGCGGGCCTGGACTACCGCGACCTGCTGCGCGTGACGCCCGACGGCGTCGCGACGCACGTGACGGCGGGCACGCTGGTGGACCAGGTGGCGGCCGGCCCTGACGGGAACCTCTGGTTCGCGTACTACTTCGGCGTCGGCAGCGTCGCCCCGGACGGCTCGCACCGGCGCACCTGGCCGCAGCCGTTCGGGACCTCCAGCGACTGCACCCGCTACTCGGGCACCGGCCCCGGCGGCGGGCTGGCCTTCGACTCCGCCGGGAGCCTGTGGACGGCGGACTCGTATCACCGCTCGCTCGAGCGGCTCGCGTTCGGCCCCGCGGCGCCGTCGCCGCTCGAGCCGTTCCTCCCGCGCACGGGAGCGCTGCGCTCGCCGATCTCGCTGGCCGCCGGGGAGGACGGCGCGATCTGGGTCGCCACGGAGGACGCGCTCGTCCAGGTCGGGGCCGCCGGCGAGCTGCACGCCTTCCCCAGCCGCGGGATGACGGGAGCGCTGCTGCCGCGCTCCGACGGCGTCTGGTTCGGGGCGCGCGGCGAGATCCGGCGCCGTTCGCCCTCCGGCCGGATCGAGCGGTTCCGACGCGGCCGCGGGCCGCGCGCGCACGCCGGCGCGCTCGCGCTGGGGCCGGACGGCAACGTCTGGTTCGTCGACACCGCCAAGGGCACGATCGGCCGCGTCACGCGGGGCGGCCGCGTGCGCGAGTCCGCCCGCGGCCTCGGCAGGCGCCGGAGCCTGCTGACGATCGCCCGCGGCGGCGCGTACCTGTGGGTCACCGACCAGCGCGGGGCGATCGAC
Organism: uncultured Solirubrobacteraceae bacterium; assembly: GCA_963736505.1. Lineage (GTDB taxonomy): Bacteria > Actinomycetota > Thermoleophilia > Solirubrobacterales > Solirubrobacteraceae > Solirubrobacter. The sequence continues at coordinate 827,235 of CAVTOZ010000003.1, read as the reverse complement.
CGCGTGCGGACCGACGGGACGGTCCGGCGCTTCCGCTCCGGCCTCTCACGGCACGCGATCCCGACCGCGATCGCGCCGGGACCGGACGGGAACATGTGGTTCACGGACTTCGACCACCGCCGCGTCGGCCGGATCACGCCGGACGGGCGCATCACGGAGTGGATCGTGCCGGACCGTCCGGCCTCGATCGCGGCCGGCCCCGACGGCGCGCTGTGGTTCACCACCTCGGCGGCCTCCGACGTCGACAACCAGGCGGGCGTCGGCCGCATCACGGTGAACGGCGATGTGAGTGAGTACTACTCGCGCGACACCTGTGTCACTCCCTACCAGGGCCTCGCCACCGGCCCGGACGGGAAGGTGTGGTTCCTCGAGTCCCGCGGGCCCGTCGCAGTCGCCCGCATCGACCCGTCCAAATTGGGCTTTACGTAAAACTCACTATCTCCCCGTAAGTGTGAGCCTGCCTTCGCCGCCGGTGAAGAACACACCACGCATGGCGACCAGCAGATACCCCGCCGTGGCGATCTTCGGCAGGAGCAGCGCGCCGATGATGATCGCCACCGCGTACAGCACGGACCCCACGGCACCGCGCCGGCGTGCCGGCGCGGCGGCGATCCGCTCGTGCGCCAGCGCGGGCCGGGCGGCCGCGTAGCGCCAGGCCGCGGCGAGCAGCAGCTCGATCGCCAAGGCCGTGATGCCGTAGACGACGACCGCGGCCCGTTCGGCCGACCGCGACTCGTGCAGCGCCTCGGCGAGCACGCCCGTCGGGAACGGCAGGAACGCGGCGACCATCAGCAGCACCACGTTGAGCCGCATCAGCGTCGGGTCCACGAAGCGCAGGTGGGTGAACAGGCTGTGGTGGGCCATCCACACGGCGCCGACGGTGAGGAAGCTCGTCACATACGCCAGGTACGCGGGCCACTCGCGCGCGAGTGAGCTCCACAGGTGCTCGAAGGCGCCCGGCTCGAGCTTGATCTCGAGCACCAGCAGCGTGATCGCGATCGCGAAGACGCCGTCGCTGAACGCCTCCACCCGGCTGGTCGACCACGTCTGCGGATGCAGCGCCCTCCTCCATGACGCGGAGTCAACCACGGCGACCGGCGGCCACTTCCCCGCCCTCTCGCTGTCCGCCGTCTGACCGCGAGAACCGTTCGCCGGACGCTCGCGGTCAGCCTCAGACGCCCTCAGCCGGTCCGGAACCCCCGCCGGTGTATGACCGGCGCTGATGCACGGGACTCGTGGCGATGACCGCTGGCAGCCGCTGGCGATCGACGAGCAGCACGTCGACGGCCGCGTCGAGCTCGCCGTCGCCGGCGAGATCGACATGTCCAGCGTCGACGCCCTGCGCGACGCGCTCACGCGCGTGACGCAGAGGCACCCGGGCGCCATCTGGCTCGACCTGTCCGACGTCGGGTTCATGGACTCGACCGGGCTCACCGCGCTGGTGCTCGCGCACCGCACGCTCGACGATCCCGACCGCCGGCTCACGCTGATCTGCCCTGACGGGCCGGTCCGCCGCGTCCTCGAGCTGGCCGGGCTGGACCGCATCATCCGCGTGTACCCGGACCACGCGGAGGCCGAGGCCGCGGCCTGAGCGCCGTCAGCCCGCCTCGGCGAGCTCGCGCATGTCGGCGATCGCCTTGGAGAGCAGGCGGGAGACGTGCATCTGCGAGACCCCGACGCGGGCGGCGATCTCGCGCTGGAGCAGGTCCTCGCGGAAGCGCAGCTGGATGACGGCGCGCTCCTGGTCGGGCAGCCGGTCGAGCAGCGCGTCGACGGCCTCTTCGTCCTCGACGCGGGCGAACCCGCGCTCGTCGACGCTCGCCAGCGGCGTGCGCGCGTCGTCCTCGCCGCCGCACCCGGGCCGGTCGAGCGGGACCGGATGGTGCGCGCTGTCGCTCGCCAGCGCCTCCAGCACGCCCTCGACGGTCGTGCCGGCCGCGTCGGCCACCTCCGCGGCGGTCGGCGGGCGCCCGAGCACCGCGGTCAGCCGCTCGCCGGCGCGCGTCACGCGCAGCGAGCGGTCCTGCAGCTCGCGCGGGACGCGCACCGTCCAGCCGTAGTCGCGGAAGTAGCGCTTGATCTCGCCGAGGATCGTCGGCGTCGCGAACGAGGCGAAGGCGATGCCGCGCTCCGGATCGAAGCGCTCGACGGCCTTCACGAGCGCGAGCGAGGCGACCTGCAGCAGGTCCTCGCGCTCGGTGCCGGCGGGGTAGCGGCGAGCGAGATGGCGCGCGAGCGGCATGAAGCGCTCGACGAGCGCGTTGCGCAGGGCGGGATCGCGGTGGCGACGGTAGCGCACGAACTCGAGGTGCTCGTCGCCGCTGGGAAGCGACGCGTGCGGGGCCATGGACCGACGATGCTCCGCGCCGCCGCGGATCGGCTTAGCGGCACCCGCCCTTCGTCACGTGCCCGACCGCGAAGCGCGGCGGGCGCCCGCGTGCAGGTCTGGCGGCTGACCGCGAGCTAGGCGCGCCGCTGGACGCGCTCGCGCCGCAGCGCGGTGGTGCGCTCGCGCAGCGCCGTCGTCTGCAGCCGCAGCGCCTCGAGGTCGCGCGCCCGCTCGGTCGCGGTCTCATGCGCCGCCGTCAGGGACGCCCGCAGCTCCTCCATCCGCGCGCCGGCCGCGGGCGCCGGCACCAGCGTCGTGTGCGGGATCAGCCGCCGGCGCTGGCGCACGACCTCGACCGGATTCAGCTGCTCCGGCGAGGGCGGGTCGCCCGTCAGCAGCCACGTGCCGTCGCCGCGGCGCACGACGCGGCCGTCGGCGGCGAGCTCCGCGAGCGCCGTCGAGACCGTCGGGCGGCGCGCACCGATCAGCTCGCCGATCAGCCGGTGCGGGAGCGCGAGCGGCACCGTGATGCCGTCGGAGGCGACGTGGCCCCAGCGCTCGGCGAGGTGCCAGAACAGCGCCGCGAGCTTCTCCTCCACGCGCGTGAGCCGCGCGATCGCGCGGACGACGGCGAGCCGCTGCGAGCGCTCGGACAGCCGGTCGACGATCACGGCGCCGATCTCCGGATAGGCGCCCAGCTGCGCCGCGACGCGGCGATCGAGCAGCGCCAGGCGCACGTGCGAGAGCGCGTTCCAGCGCACGTCGACGGGCAGCAGCCGCGGCGCGCCCTCCAGCTGCCACGGGCGCACGACGTCACCGGAGCCGAGCAACTCGGTGCTCACGAGACCGGAGAGGACGACTTCGCGCGCGAGCACGCCCTCGACGACCAGCAGCCCGTAGTGCGCGGGATCGGCCTCCGCGAGCCGGCCGCCGTCCCACTCGCCGACGGGGAAACCGGTCACGCGCACGCGCAGGTCGCGCGTCGCGTTCGCCCGGCGCTCGGGCGAGAGCAGCGCGCCGAGCTCAGGGTCCAGCTCCAGCAGCGACGCGACGGCGGACATCGACTCATCGTACGCACGCTGACCGCGCGGCACGGCCGCCGTCGCTGCCGTGACGCCGCGCGCCTCGCGCGCCGCGCCCGGGACGTAGCCTCGGGCCGGATGGACGCGGGTCGCGCTTCGCTGCTGGACCTCGACCCCTCGATCGCCCACGCCATCGGGGTTCGCGACGCCGCGCGCCTCCCGCCGCTGCCCGTGCTCGCCGTCGCCGCGGGCCAGACGCTCGCCCACGGCGCCCGGCTGGTGGTCGCGGCGGGCTACATGGTGCGTGCCGGCTCGCTGCTGGGGCCCGGCGACCTGCTCGACGCGGACGGAGGGTGGATCGCGGGCGTGGGCGCGCGCGTGGCGGTGCTCGACCGCGACGCGCCCGGGCTCGCGCCGCGCGCCGCGCGTCAGGCGGCCCGGCGCGAGGCCTTGCGGGTCGCGACCGCCACCGCGGCGCCGGCCGAGGCGCTGCTGGCCCTGCTGTGGTGGGTGGCCGAGCGCTGGGGCGGGCCTTCCCGGGGCGGCATCGTGCTGGATCTCGCACTCGACCTCTACGCGCTGGAGGCGGTGACGCTGCTGCATCCCGACGAGGTCGCGCTCGCGCTGCGCGCGCTCGAGGGCGTGGTCGAGCGCCCTGGCGGCGTCTGGCGGTTGACCAGCCCCGAGACGGACGCCGACGCCCTGCACGCCCGCCGCGACGCGCTGCGCCTGCGCGTCGTCGAGCAGCTCGCGATCGCGCGCGCGTCGCAGCGCGCGTTCCTCGCCGTCTACGGTCAGCTCGCCGCGGGGGGCCGCTGACCTCGGGAGGCGTAGTCTGCTCGGTGGTGCATCACGACCCCGTGCCAGCGCGCGTGATCGGCGTCGCCGCGTCGGCGGGCGGGGTCGAGGCGCTTCGCCACGTCGTCGGGGACCTGCCCGGCGACCTGCCGGCGGCGGTCTGCGTCGTGCTGCACATCCCCGCGACCGGCCGCAGCCTGCTGGCGCCGATCCTCGACCGCGCGGGCGAGCTGAGCGCGACGGTGGCCGAGCACGGCGGCCGGATCGAGCCCGGCGTCGTCTACGTCGCCCCGGCCGACCACCACCTGCTCGTCCGGCGCGAGACGCTCGAGCTCAACCGCGGGCCGAAGGAGAACGGTGTCCGCCCCGCGGCCGACCCGCTGCTGCGCTCGCTCGCGCACGCCTGGGGCGCGGCGGCGATCGGCGTCGTGCTCTCCGGCGCGCGCGACGACGGCGCGGCCGGCGTGGCGGCCGTGGCGGCCGGCGGCGGCACGGTCGTCGTGCAGGACCCCGACGACGCCGTGGTGCCCGGCATGCCCGAGAGCGCGATCGCGGCCACGACGCCGGACCACGTCGTCCGTCTGGCGGAGATGGGCGCGCTGCTGACCTCGCTGGTCGGCGCCGGGCCGCCGCGCGAGCGTGGCCTGGCGCCCGAGCCCGACGCGCGCGAGCCGCGGCCCGCGGGCCCGCCGAGCGCGTTCAGCTGCCCCGAGTGCGGCGGCCCGCTGTGGGACCTGCACGACGGTCCGCTCGTGCGCTATCGCTGCCGCGTCGGCCACACCTACTCCCAGCACGCGATGGTGGACGCCCAGGCCGAGGCCGTCGAGGCCGCGCTATGGCGGGCGCTCGAGCTGCTCGAGGCGCGCGACGAGCTGCTCGGCCGGATCGGCGCCGAGCGCGCCACCCGCGCGCGGCGCGACGTCGCCGACCGCGCGTCGCTGCTGCGGCGCGCGATCAGCCTGGGGGTCGAGCCCGAATGATCGAGTCGCTCGACCCGGCCTTCGAGGCGCTGCTGGAGTTCCTCAAGCGCTCTCGCGGGCTGGACTTCACCGGCTACAAGCGCACGAGCCTGGAGCGCCGCTTCCGCCGCCGCATGGACGCGCTGGGCTGCCCGAGCTGGGGCGACTACCTCGACCACCTCGAGGTCCACCCGGACGAGTACGAGCAGCTGTTCGAGCTGCTGCTGATCAACGTGACCGAGTTCTTCCGCGACCCGGAGGCGTGGGAGGACATGCAGGCGCATGTGCTTCCCGACCTGCTGGCGGCCAAGGGCGACGAGGAGCCGATCCGGATCTGGAGCGCGGGCTGCGCCGGCGGGCAGGAGGCCTACACCGCCGCGATCGTGCTCGCCGAGGTGCTCGGGCTCGACGCCTACCGCGAACGCGTGAAGATCTACGCCACCGACATCGACGAGGACGCGCTGTCGCAGGCGCGCGCGGCGATCTACACCGCCAAGGAGCTCGAGGGCGTGCCGGAGGCGCTGCGCGAGCGCTACTTCGAGCGTGCCGACCACCGCTGGGCGTTCCGAAAGGACCTGCGCCGGACCGTGATCTTCGGGCGCAACAACCTGATCCAGGACGCGCCGATCTCGCGCCTGGACGTCCTCATCTGCCGCAACACGCTGATGTACTTCACCGCGGAGACGCAGGCGCGGATCCTGCGCCACTTCCACTTCGCGCTGCACGACGCCGGCGTCCTCATGCTGGGGCGCTCGGAGATGATGGTCTCCCACCGCGACCTGTTCGCGGCGATCGACCTCAAGAAGCGGATCTTCACCAAGGAGCCGCGCGACTCGCTGCAGGCGCGCGCGGGCGGCTTCGCGAGCGAGCCGGCCTCGGCCGCCGAGCACGAGCGCGGGACGCGCGAGGCCGCGCTGGAGCTCGGCCCGCACCCGCTGGTGATCGTCTCTCCCGGCGGGCGCATGTCGTTCGCCAACCTGCCGGCGCGGGCGCTGTTCCAGCTCGCGCTCGACGACCTCGGGCGCACGTTCGCGGACCTCCCGCTGGCGCACCGGCCCGCCGAGCTCGGCGCCGCGATCGATCAGGCCCTGCGCGACCGCCGCCGCGTCGCGGTCGGCGAGGTCGCGTTCGTGCCCGACCGCGGCGAGCCGCGGCGGCTGGACATCTCCGTCTCGCCGCTGCTGTCGGAGGCCAACCACGTGCTCGGCGTCAGCGTCGCGTTCGAGGACGTGACGCGCTACGCCGCGCTGCAGGGCGAGCTGGAGGGCAACCGCCGCGACCTCGAGCTCGCCTACGAGGAGCTGCAGTCGACGATCGACGAGCTCGAGACGACCAACGAGGAACTCCAGTCGGCCAACGAGGAGCTGCAGACCACCAACGAGGAGCTGCAGTCGACCAACGAGGAGCTCGAGACGATGAACGAGGAGCTCCAGTCGACCAACGAGGAGCTCGAGACGATCAACGACGAGCTGCGCGACCGCACCGCGGAGCTCAACCAGGTCAACGACTTCCTCGAGGCGATCCTCACCTCGCTCGGGCTCGGCGTCGCGGTGCTGGACTCGCAGCAGCGCGTGCAGGTGTGGAACGACCGCGCCGAGGACCTCTGGGGCCTGCGCAGCGACGAGGCCGTCGACCACCACTTCCTCAGCCTCGACATCGGGCTGCCGTCCGAGCAGCTCGCACCCGCGCTGCGCGGCGTGCTGGCCGGCTCGCACGAGCGCGAGACCGCCGAGCTGCAGGCGGTCAACCGGCGCGGGCGGCCGATCGTCTGCACCGCCACGATCCTCCCGCTCGTCAGCCCGGGCGCCTCCGACGGGGTGCGCGGCGCGATCGTGCTGATGGAGGACCGCGACGGCGCGGCCGATTAGCCGGCGACGACGGCGTCCGTCAGCGTCTCGACGGCGGCGAGCCGGCCCGCCAGCTCGTCACTGAGGCCGTAGCGGGCCGCCAGCTCCTCCGGAGTGGTGTAGCTCACCTTCGTCGCGCCCGCGTCCGCCCACACCAGGACCTTCAGCGGCAGGTCGAGCGCGGCCAGCGGCGCGGCCTCCATCACCGGCGTCCCGGCCAGCGGGCTGCCGAAGATCACGAGCTTGGTATCGCGCAGCTCCAGGCCCGCCGCGGCCGCCTCGCCGCTGTGGTCGATCACCGCGAACAGCTTGATGCCGCGCCCCTCGATCGCGGCGGTGAGACGCGCCACCGTCTCCTCCACCGACCACGGGCTCATCTTCGTCTTGATCGCACTCATACGCCATGTGTACCGCGCCCGCGGAGCGACCGGGGCAGCCCGAACCACGGGAGGACGCCGTTCTCGAAGCGGGTCGAGGCGCAGATCCGGTCACCGGACAGCGTGATGGCGAACAGGCCGACGCCGTGCCAGGCGCCGTCAGGGGCGCGCAGATAGGCGCCGCACGCCGGCTGGCCGTTGGCGCGCGTCGGCACCAGGTGGAACCTCCGGCCCGACCCGAAGATGCTGGCGAAGAAGCGGCCCGCGGCGTCGCGGCCCTCGTACTCCAGCGGCATCGGCGGCATCGAGATGAAGACGTCGTCGGTCAGCAGCGCCAGCAGCGCGTCGAGATCGGCGGACTCGTACGCTCCGACGAACCTCGCCACGATCGCGTCCTCGGCCGCTGAGCCGGGCGCGGGAGGCGGCTCGCGGTCGGCGCCCGGCGCCCGCCGGTCCAGGCCGGCGCGCCCGCGCTTGAGCGCGCTGTTGACCGAATCGACGCTCGAGTCCAGCATCTCGGCGACCTCGCTCGCGTGGAACCCGAGGACGTCGCGCAGGATCACGACGGCGAGCTGGCGCGGCGGCAGCAGCTGGAGCGCGGTCACGAAGGCCAGCGAGATCGACTCGGTCTGCTCGACGCGAGCCTCCGGACCGGGCTGCGGATCGAGCAGCGCGTCGGGATACGGCTCGAGCCACACGACCTCGCCGAGCCGGGTCGGCTCGGGCGGCGCGACGTTCGGCACGTCCCATTCCTTCGGCTTGCGCCTGCCGGCCGCGCGGCGCGCGTTGAGGCAGCGGTTGGTCGCGATCCGGTAGAGCCACGTGCGCAGCGACGCGCGCCCCTCGAACCCCGCGAGCGCCTGCCAGGCGGCCAGCAGCGTGTCCTGGAGCGCGTCCTCGGCGTCCTGGAAGGAGCCGAGCATCCGGTAGCAGTGGACCTGGAGCTCCCGGCGGTACGGCTCGGTCAGCGTCCGGAACGCGCCGGCGTCGCCGCCGCGCGCGCGGGAGATCAGGTCGGTCGTCATCGCAGTCACCTTCATATCGACACCGGCGGTCCGACGAACTGGGCGCGCCCGGTTTCCCGAGGCCGCGGTGTCTGCATCGCCGGAACCCACAACCCCGAGAGAAGGGATGCAGCGATGCTGCTCAAGGACAAGGTCGCAGTGGTCTACGGAGCGGGTGGCGCGATCGGCGGGGCCGTCGCGCGCGCCTTCGCGAGCGAGGGCGCCGAGGTCTTCGCCACCGGGCGCGGATCCGGCGGGGCGGCCGGCGTCGACGCGCTCGACGAGCAGGCCGTGGACACCCACCTGCAGTCCGTGATCGACACGGCGGGCCGCCTCGACATCTCGTTCAACGCGGTCGGCGTCCCCGACACCGGGATCCTCGGCGTCCCGCTGGTCGAGCTGGACGCCGAGCGGTTCGCGCTGCCCATCGCGGCCTACACGACGTCGTACTTCCTGACCGCGCGCCTGGCCGCCCGGCGCATGCTCCCGAACCGCTCAGGGGTGATCATGACCGTCACCGCGCTCCCCGCGCGCACGGGCACCCGGTTGAACGGAGGCTACGGAGCGGCGCAGGCCGCCAAGGAGGCGCTCACCCGCGACCTGTCCGCCGAGCTCGCGCCGCAGGGCATCCGCGTCGTCGGCCTGCGACCGCACGGCATTCCGGAGACGCGCACGATGAAGGAGGTCTTCGACGCCAAGGCGCAGACGTTGGGCATGACCTGGGAGCAGTTCCAGGACTACCTCGCGGGCACGACCCACCCGCGACGGGTCATGTCGCTCGACGAGGTGGCGCACATGGCCGTCTTCATGGCGTCCGACCAGGCGAGCGGCATGACGGGAACCACCGTCAACCTGACCATGGGCAGCATCGGCGACTAGTCCGACTCCACCGCCAGGACGCCGACGACGTTCCCCAGCCACGCCGCGAGCTGGTGCTGGAGCCGGCTCGAGGACGCGACGGTGAGGTCGAGCCGTGGCGGCGCGTGGAGGTCGCCGGCGCGGAACTCGACCGCGCGTGCCACGAAGCCGCGGCGGCGGAGGACGACGAGGACGCGGAGCAGGACGTCGGGGTCGCCGGTCGTCTCGATCGTGACGCGGCGCTCACGGCCGAGTGGGACGGACGGCGCGGATGGTTGGATGGCGGTCACGGGCTGGTCCTCCTGCCCCCTCGCGCCGACGCCGACCACCGCGCCGGTCCCGCTCGGGGACCGTCGTGGCCTGAACGCGTTGGCGTTCAGACCTAGGTGGCGATAATCGAGATGCCCGCGCAGGCGCCGCCGGAGATGATCTCTAGGGCGGACGCGCGTGACATCACGGTGAACCGTAGCGAACTTAGGGGTGCCATACCGGACCTTCGCACTAGGAATCGTCCGGCGGGATCGGCAGAGTCGGGGTCTGCTCCTCCACGGCCTCATCCCCACGGTCGCGGTGTCGTTGTCTCTCGGCCTCGGCCTGCACACGGCTCCCGCCCCCGCTCCTGCGCCCGCCCGCGCGCCGATCCTGATCGTCGCCGACCCGGCCGACCACTTCGGCGCCTACTACGCGGAGATCCTGCGCGCCGAGGGGCTGAACGAGGTGGAGATCGGCCAGGACCTGAGCCCCGCGGCACTGGCGGGGCGACAGGCGGTGCTGCTCGCGGACCGGTCGCTGTCCGGCGCCGATGTGTCGACGCTGGCGAGCTGGGTCGCGGCCGGCGGCGATCTCGTCGCGATGCGGCCGCCTCCGGAGCTGGCGGCGCTGCTCGGGCTCGGGACGCTGAGCGGGACGCTCGCCGACGCGTACATGAAGGTCGACACCGCCTCCGCCCCCGGCGCCGGCATCACCGCCGACACGCTGCAGTTCCACGGCGTCGCCGACCGCTGGTCGCTCGCGGGCGCGGCGCCGGTGGCCACGCTCTACGGCGACGCCGGGACCGCGACCACCGACCCCGCGGTGACGCTCCGCAGCGTCGGCGCGGCCGGCGGCAGCGCCTCGGCGTTCACGTACGACCTTGCGCGCTCGGTGGTGTACACGCGCCAAGGGAACCCGGCGTGGGTCGGCCAGGAGCGCGACAACGACCGCGACAATGTCATCCGCTCCGACGATCTCTTCTTCGGGGCCAAGCCCGGCGACGTGCAGCCGGACTGGGTGGACATGAGCAAGGTGGCGATCCCGCAGGCCGACGAGCAGCAGCGCCTGCTGGCGAACCTGCTGACCCAGCAGGCGAGCGACCGGCTGCCGCTGCCGCGCTTCTGGTACCTGCCGCGCGGCCTCAAGGCGGCCGTCGTGATGACCGGTGACGACCACGGCGCACCCGGCGGCACCCCCGCCCGCTTCGCGCAGCTCGATGCCGCGAGCGCGCCTGGCTGCTCGGTCGCGGACTGGACGTGCCTGCGCATGACCTCCTACGCCTACCCGGGCACCCCGACGACCGACGCCCAGGCGGCGACCTACCAGGCGCTGGGGTTCGAGCTCGCGCTGCACCTCTCGACGGGCTGCCACAACTTCACGCCGGACTCGCTGGAGGGGAACTGGGTCACGCAGCTCCCGCAGTTCGCGGCGAGCTGGCCGAGCGTGGTGTCGCCGGTGACCAGCCGCACTCACTGCATCGCGTGGAGCACCTGGGCGGGCGAGCCGAAGGCCGAGCTCGCGCACGGCGTGCGGCTCGACATGAACTACTACTACTGGCCGGCGGCCTGGGTCCAGGATCGCCCCGGGATGTTCACGGGCTCCGGCTTCCCGATGCGGTTCGCCGACGTCGACGGCACGCCGATCGATGTCTACCAGGCCACGACGCAGATCACCGACGAGTCCGGGATGACGATCCCGACGCACATCGCCGCGCTGCTCGACGGCGCGCTCGGGCCGAACGGCTACTACGGCGCGTTCACCGTGAACATGCACACCGACATGGCCAATCACCCCGGCGCCAATGCGATCGTGGCCGCCGCGACGGAACGCGGGGTGCCGGTGATCGCGTCGTACCAGCTGCTCCAGTGGCTCGACCGCCGCAACGCCGCGACGTTCGACGGCGTCGCGTACGCGGGCGGCAAGCTGACGTTCAGCATCGGCGCGCCGAACGGCGCGGCGGGACTGCAGGCGATGCTGCCCGTCAACGGCCCGTCGGGTCCGCTGCTGGGCGTCACGCGCGGCGGCGCCGACGTGCCGACGGAGGCCCGAACCGTGAAGGGCGTCGATTACGCCGTGCTCGACGCCCAGGCGGGCGACTACGTGGCGACCTACGAGGCGCCGGTGGAGCCGACCCCGACCCCCACCCCGACCGCGACCGCGACCCCGACGGAGACGCCGACGGAGACGCCGACCCCGGAGGCGGCCGCGCCGCCCGTCGTCGCCGCGAGCCCGCCGGGTCCCACGCCGGCGCCGCCCACGCCCACGCCCACGCCGCTGAGCGCGACGGCGGCGAAGGTCACGCTGGCCAAGGCGCTCTCGCGCGGCCTGCGCGTGACGGTCAAGGCGCCGAAGGCCGGCCTGGTCAGCGTCAGCGCGAGCTCCGGCGGCAAGACGATCGGCTCCGGGACGGCGACGGCGAAGGCGGCCGGCACCGTGTCGATCACCGTCCGCTTCAAGCACGCCGCGAAGCTGCGCCATGCCCGCAGGCTCAGCCTGCGCCTCACGATCGCCCAGGGCGCCGCGAAGCGGACCGTCAGCGTGACGCTGACGCGATGACCGCCTCGTAGTCGTCCCAGGTGTCGACGTCGACCGGGATCGGGCCCGCGACGGGGACGTCGACGACCTCGCTCGCGCGCCGGTCGAGCAGCTTCCACACGCCCTTGTCGCCGTGCAGGGCCGCCAGCTCCGGGAACACCGAGCGCGCGAACGCGAGCGGATGGCCGCGGCCGTCGTCGTAGCGGCAGGCCGCGAGCGTCGCGTCGCCGCGGCCGGCGAGCAACGCGCCGGCCGTCGCGGGCGTCACGCCCGGCTGGTCGCCGAGCAGCAGCACCAGCACCTCGCAGCGGGGGTCGACGGCGCCGAGCGCGGCCGCGATCGAGGACGAGCAGCCCTCGCCGTAGACCGGGTTCTCGACGACCACCGCGCCGCTCAGGTCGACGGTGTCGCGTACGCCGTCCGAGCCGCCGCCGAGCACGCAGATCAGCTGGTCGAAGGCGCACGCCCGCGCCGTCGCCAGCGTGTGGCCGAGCAGCGTCCCGTCGCCGAACGGCAGCAGCTGCTTCGGCTGCCCGAGGCGGCGCGAGCCGCCCGCGGCGAGCACGAGCCCGGTGACGCTAGCGCCGCGCGGCATAGGTCGAGCGGCAGCCCTCGCAGCAGAAGTACACGCGCTCGCCGCCGAGCTCGAGCCGCGGCGTCGCGTCGGCGACGACGACCTCCATCCCGCAGACGGGGTCGATCGCCGTCTCGGCTACCGGCGGGTGCGACGTCCGCTCGGCGACGATCTCGGCCAGGATCGAGATCGCGATCTCGGCCGGCGAGCGGGCGCCGATGTCGAGCCCGGCCGGCGTGTGCACCTGCGCGCGCAGCGCGTCGTCGACGTCGAGCGCGGCGAGCACGGCCGCGCCGCGCCGGCGGCTCGCGACGAGGCCGACGTAGCCGACGCCCGCCTCCAGCGCCCGCGCCAGCAGGGCCTCCTCGTCGCTGCCGTGCGAGGCGACGATCAGCGCGGCGTCGGAGGCCACCGGGTCGAAGTCGCCGAGCACCACGTCGTAGCCGGCGGCGCTCGCGAGGTCCGCGACCGCGCGGGCGATCGGCGTCTCGCCCGCGACGAGCATCCGCGGCGACGCCGGCTGCGGCTCGAGGAAGATCTCCAGCGACCCGCCGCTGAGGCACGGGTTGTGCGCCACAACCACCCCGTACGGCGTCGCCGGCTCGCCGTCGGCGGGCGCCGCGCCCGGGATCAGGCGCAGCAGGATCGCCTCGCCCGTCTCGAGCACGCGCGCCGCGTGCAGGCGCACCGAGCCCTGCGCGCAGACGCCGCCGACGAAACCTTCGATCGTCCCGTCGCCGAGCACGAGCGCGGAGTCGCCGGGGCGCACGCTGGTCGGCTTGGCGGCGCGCACGACCGTCGCCGTCACGAAGGGGACGCGCTCGGCGCGCAGTCGGTCCATCCGGCTCACGAGGTCACCTTTGATCATTGTGGCGGCGTCCCCTTTCCTCGCATCGCGTCCCATACACGCGAAGGCGTACACGGCATGTCGACGTGCCGGACGCCGTACGGCTCCAGCGCGTCGCAGATCGCATTGACGATCGTCGGCGGCGACCCCACGGTCGCCGATTCGCCGATGCCCTTGGCACCGATCGGGTGGTGCGGCGACGGCGTGACCGTCTCCCCCGTCTCCCAGTCCGGCACTTCCACGGCGGTCGGGATCAGGTAGTCCATCAGCGAGCCGCCGAGGCAGTTGCCTTCGGAGTCGAACGCGATCAGCTCCATCAGCGCCATCCCGACGCCGTCGGTCAGGCCGCCGTGGATCTGGCCCTCGACGATCATCGGGTTGATCCGCACGCCGCAGTCGTCGACGGCGATGAAGCGCCGCACCTTGACCGCGGCGGTGCCCGGGTCGATGTCGACGACGCAGACGTAGGCGCCGAACGGGAACGTCAGATTCGGCGGGTCGTAGACCGCCTCCGCGTCGAGCCCGGCCTCGATGCCCTCGGGCAGCTCGATCGCGCCGCGCGAGGCGAGCGCGATGTCGCGGATCGCGGCGCCCTGCTCGGGGTCGCCGACGACCGACCAGCGGCCTTTGGTCCACTCGAGGTCCTCAGGCGAGACCTCGAGCATCGCCGACGCGACGATCCGCGCGCGCTCGCGCACCTTGCGCGCCACCAGCGCCGTCGCCGCGCCGCTGACGGGCGTCGAGCGCGACCCGTACGTGCCGAGCCCGTACGGCGTCGTGTCGGTGTCGCCGTGCACGACCTCGACGTCCTCCGGCGGGATGCCGAGCTCCTCGGCGACGATCTGCGCGAACGTCGTCTCGTGGCCCTGGCCCTGGGTCTGCACGCTGATCGACAGCTGCGCCGTGCCGGTCGGCGAGACGCGCAGCGCGGCGCCGTCGTTCATCCCCAGGCCCAGCATGTCCATGTGCTTGCGCGGGCCGGCGCCGACCGCCTCGGTGAAGAACGACACGCCAATCCCCATCAGCTCGCCGCGCGCCCGCTTCTCGGCCTGCTCGCGCCGCAGCTCGTCGTAGCCGGCGATCTCCAGCGCCAGCCGCAGCGCGCGCTCGTACTCGCCGGAGTCGTAGGTCCAGCCGGTCCGGCTCGCGTACGGGAACTGGTCGGGCCGCAGCAGATTCTTCAGGCGCAGCTCGACCGGGTCCATGCCGAGCTCGTCGGCGAGGCAGTCGACCACGCGCTCGACCAGGTAGACCGCCTCGGCGATCCGGAACGAGCACGCGTAGGCGACGCCGCCGGGCGCCTTGTTGGTGTACACGCCGGTCACGCGGCAGTGCGCGGCGGCGACGTCGTAGGAGCCCGTGAAGACGCTGAAGAAGCCGGCGGGATAGCGGCTCGGCTGGGCGGTCGCGTTGAACGCGCCGTGGTCGGCGATCACGTCGACGCTGACGGCCAGCAGCCTGCCCTCGCGCGTTGCGGCGATCCGGCCCGTCATCACGTAGTCGCGCGCGAACCCGGTCGACATCAGGTTCTCCGAGCGGCTCTCGCTCCACTTCACCGGCCGGCCGCAGACCATCGCGCCGACGATCGCGCAGACGTAGCCCGGGTAGACCGGCACCTTGTTGCCGAAGCCGCCGCCGACGTCCGGCGAGATCACGCGGATGCGGTGCTCCGGCAGCCCGGTGATGAGCGCGTACATCGTGCGGTGCGCGTGCGGCGCCTGCGTCGTGCACCAGAGCGTGAGCTTGCCGTCGACGCGGTCGAAGTCGGCGACCGCGCCGCACGTCTCCATCGGCGCCGGGTGCGAGCGCGGGAACAGCATGTCCTGCTCGACGACGACGTCGGCGGCGGCGAACGCGGCCGCGGTGGCGTCGGCGTCGCCCGCCTCCCAGTCGAACACGTGATTGTCCATCCGGCCGGGCTCGTCGTCGCGGATCACGGGCGCGCCGGGATCGAGCGCGCGGCGCGCGTCGACGACCGGGTCGAGGATGTCGTACTCGACGTCGATCAGCTCCAGCGCGTCGCGCGCCGAGTAGCGGTCGTCGGCGATCACGAACGCGACCTCCTGGCCCTGGAAGCGGACCTTGTCGGTCGCCAGCACGGCCTGCGTGTCGGCCGACAGCGTCGGCATCCACGCCATCCCGCGCTCCTCGAGGTCGGCGCCGGTGATGACGGCGTGGACCTTCGGGTGCTGGAGCGCGGCCGACGTGTCGATCGAGACGATCCGCGCGTGCGCGACGGGCGAGCGCAGCACCGCGCCGTGCAGCATCCGCGGCAGCTGCATGTCGTCGACGAAGCGGCCCTGCCCGCGGATCAGGCGCGCGTCCTCCTTGCGCCGCATGCGGCCGAAGCCCACGATTCGTTCGCCCGCAGGCGGGAGAACGAGCCCCCCGGGCGAGGCTCTCCCAGCGACCTCGCCCCGTGGGCGAGCGTCGCCGCTCATGTCTCCCCCAGCGCGTCGAAGACGGCGACGTTGACGGTCCGGCAGCGCCCGCACTTCACGCGCACGCGCTTGGTCATCGTCTCCAGGCTCATCGCGTGCGCGAGCACGTTGCCGCACTCGACGCAGACGTAGTCGTACGGGCCGTTGCCGCGGAAGACCGGGCGGTCGGGATCGTCCTGCAGCGCGGTGGCGCCGTCCGGCGGCACCTCGCCCTCCCGGATCCGCCGCATGACCATCCGCTCCATGGCCCTAGATGTTCGCGAGCTTGGTCGTGAAGTCGTTGATCAGCGCGTCGAGCACGCTGGAGACGACGCCCTCGCCCATCGACGCGGCCTTGCCGTTGATCTGCGCGGCGGTGTGGATCGTGCCGCCGCCGTCGGAGAGCGTGAAGGCGACGTCGGCGTTCGCGTAGCCGGAGCCGCCGGTGTCCTTGGACTTCACGCGCAGCACGGCCCGATGCGCGTCGTCGTCGCGCTCGGCGACGGACACCGTGCCGCGGAACGTCATCGACATCGCGCCCATCTTCACCTTGATCTCGGCCTTGGCCTCCTCCGGGCTGGTGCGCTCGAGCACCGTGCCGCCCTCGACGCACGGGATGATGCGCTCGAGGTCGAGGATCGCCTCCAGGTTGTAGTCCGCCGGCTTGCCGGTCGTGAACGAATGGTCGAGCTCAACCATGCTGCTCGCTCCCTGAGACGGCGACGGCGGCGGGAACCCGGGCGTCGATCTGGACCTCGACGACGTCGGCGACCTTCAAGGTGCCGAACAGCGCCGAGAACGGCTTCATCTTCCAGTCGGTCTGCTTGACCATCGCGCTGCCGGTCAGCTGATCGGCGTTCAGGTTGAGCGCGAACTCGATCGGGTGGCGGAAGCGCATCAGCTCCAGCTCGCCGCTGACCTCGAGCCGGCTGCCGCGCGTCTCGACGCTCGTGGAGCGGAACGTGATCGGCAGGCCCTTGAGCACGTCCTCGTCGATCGTCTGGCCGATCCCGGCCTTGTCCTCCTCGCCCAGCTCCATCATCCCGCCGCTGCCCTCGAGTACGCGCAGCGAGCGCGCGTCGGCGGTGAGCGTCATCGAGATCGTCTTGCCGACCTCGATCGTGCCCTTCCACTTCGCGACCTCGATCGTGAGGTTGTGCCCCGCCTTGGCGGCGGCGCCTCCCTTGCCGGTGAGGACGGTGAGCGTCCCGTCGGCCGGCGAGAGGGTGTGTGTGCCTGGTTCCAGTTGCATGTCTAGTCCCTGTATACGGTCTGTGCGTCCAGACCACCCTCGACTCCCGGGGGGAGTGCGCCGGTGCCGTGGGCGTAGAGCGCGAGATCGGCGATCGTGCGCGACTCGCTGCCGCTGGCGAACGCGCCGTTGTCCCACGTGAGGTCCGTGCTGTCGAGATCCACCTCGGCCAGCTGCTTCGCCTTGGCGCGGATCTTCTCCGCCGCGCTCGCGATCGCCGTGTCGATGCCGCCGGAGGGGCTCGTGTTGTACCCGTGGCCGTCGCCGAAGCGGTTGGTGTCGGCCGGGACGACCTTGACGTCGAGCGCCGGCACACCGAGCTCGGAGGCCACGAGCTGCGCGTAGCGCCCCTCGTTGCCGTCGGCCTCGGTCGTCAGGCTCAGCACCATCTTGCCGGTCGGATGCACGCGCAGGAACACCGCGCGATAGGCCTCGTCAGCCACTCTTGCTCCCCTCTTTCTCCAAGCGCACGCGTTCGAGGTGCGCGGTCAAGGCGTTGTGGTCCTCACGGTCGCAGAACGCCGGCTCCGGGCCGCCGAGCGCATGCGGGGGCGCCGCCGGGCGATCGCAGCCGGGGTAGATGCACGTCTTCACCATCCGGGCGTCGTCCTCCCTCGGCTCGGTCCGTATCCGCTCGGCATCGCGACCGAGCTGCCGGCGACCGGCGTGGCGCTCGCCCACGGCTCCTCGGCCTCGGGCTCCGGCGCGGGCGCGGTGAGCTTGGGGCCGCGCTCCGCCGCGATCGCGTCGGCGACCTCGCCGAGCGCCTCGAGCGAGTGGCCGCTGACGAGCGCGTCGACGTGCGGCAGCGCCGCCGCCATCCCGCCGGCGCGCGGGGCGAAGCCGTTCGCGCTCACGCGCGGGTTGACCCACACGATCCGGTACGCGAGCCGCGCCAGGCGCGCCATCTCGCGCCCGACGAGCTCGGGCTCGCCGCGCTCCCAGCCGTCGGACAGGATCACGATCACGGCGCCGCGGGCCATCCCGCGCCGGCCGTGGCGGTCGTTGAACGCGTGCAGCGCGTCGCCGATCCGCGTGCCGCTCGACCAGTCCGGCGCGGCCGCGGCCGCGCGCTGGATCGCGCGTTCCGGGCTGCGCGTGGCGAGCGCGCGCGTGATCCGCGTCAGCCGCGTGGCGAACACGAACGCCTCGGCGTTCGGCCCCGCGCCGGCCGCGCATGTGAGGAACTGCAGGTAGGCGCGCGCGTACGGCTCCATCGAGCCCGAGATGTCGCACAGCAGCACGATCCGGCGCGGGACGACGCGCCGGCGCCGGCGCGCCAGCCGCATCGGGTCGCCGCCGGTGCGCAGGCTCGCGCGCAGCGTCCGGCGCAGGTCGACGTGCTCGCCGCGGCGGGCGCGCTCGGCGCGCCGCGTACGGCGCAGCGGCGTCGCGATCTTCAGCTGCGCCATCAGCCGGTACAGCTGCGCCAGCTCGCCCGGCTCGAGCGCGTCGAAGCGCTTGCCGCGCAGCCGCTCCTCGTCGCTGGCCGCGACGGGCACGGCGACGTCGCGCGCCTCGCCCCCGCGCCCGGACGGCGGCGCCGCGGCGAAGCCGCCGGCGGCGCCCTCGGAGCGGCCGCGGCCGGGCGGTGCCGTCGTGGAGTCCGGCGGCGCGGCGACGCTGCGGGAGTCCTCAGGCGGCGCGGCCGGCGCGTCGAGGCGCGAGCCGAAGACCGAGAAGAAGACCGCGTCGAACGCCTTCGCCTGCGCGGCGTCGGAGACGAGCACGGCGCGCGCGGTCCAGTACAGCCGCGTCCGCGACACCGGCCGCGTCAGCGCGAGCGCCTGCGCGAAGCGCGCCGAGCGCTCCGCCGTGACGGGCACGCCCGCCTCGTGCAGCCGGCGGCCGAAGGCGGCCACCAGCGGCGGCAGGTCGAGCTCGACGTGCTCGACCCTCACACGAGGCTCCCGAGGCCGGCGGCGCGGACGACGTCCTGGTCCTCGCCGTACTTGAGCACCGAGCCGAGCGTGCGGTTGATCGCCTCGGCGTCCAGCGTCTCGACGCCGAGCAGCTCGAGCGCCGCCAGCCAGTCGATCGCCTCGGCGATCCCGGGCGGCTTCTGGATGTCGCTGTCGCGCATGCGGGCGACCGCGCCGACGACCGCCACCGCGAGCGTCTCCGCCGCGGCGGGCACGCGCCGGCGCACGATCTCGACCTCGCGCTCCGGCGTCGGGTAGTCGATCCACTTGTACAGGCAGCGCCGCTTGACGGCGTCGTGCAGGTCGCGCGTGCGGTTGGACGTGAGCACGATCGCGGGCGGGTGCGTCGCGCGGATCGTCCCGAGCTCTGGGATCGTCACGGCCGCCTCGGCGAGCAGCTCCAGCAGGAACGCCTCGAAGTCGTCGTCGGCGCGGTCGATCTCGTCGATCAGCAGCACCGCGGGGCGCGGGCCGGGATGCTCGAGCGCGCGCAGCAGCGGGCGCCGGATCAGGTAGTCGGAGCCGAACAGGTCCTCCTCGGCGAGCGTCCGGTCGTTGGCCTCCGCGAGCCGGATGGCCAGCAGCTGGCGCGGGTAGTTCCACTCGTACAGCGCCTCCGACGCGTCGATGCCGTCGTAGCACTGCAGCCGGATCAGCGGCGTGTCGAGCGCGATCGCGAGCGCCTTGGCCGCCTCGGTCTTGCCGACGCCCGCCTCCCCCTCCAGCAGCAGCGGCTGCGGGAGGCGGAGGCTGAGGAACAGCGCGGTGGCGAGGCCTTCGTCGACGAGGTAGTCGGCGGAGGCGAGCCGCCGCGCGAGCGTCTCGACGTCGGGGACCAGCGGAGATCCGCGAAGCGATCTCCCTGCGACCGAAGCAGCCGGCGAAGCCGGCTCGTGAGGATCGCCGTTCACTGCGGCGGCTCGGGGCGTCCTTGCATGGCCGCCCACACGCGGGCGGGGGTGCAGGGCATGTCGATGTGGTCGACGCCGTGGGTCTCGTGCAGCGCGTCGATCACCGCGTTGACGATCGCCGGCGGCGAGCCGACGTTCGGCGACTCGCCGACGCCCTTGGCGCCGAGCGGGTGGTGCGGGCACGGGGTCACGGTCTCGCCGAGCTCGAAGTCAGGGCACTCGAGCGCGGTCGGGATCAGGTAGTCCATGAACGACCCGTTGAGGCAGTTGCCCCCTTCGTCGAACGTGATCACCTCCATCAGCGCGATCCCGACGCCCTCCGCGAGCCCGCCGTGGATCTGGCCGTCGACGATCATCGGATTGATCCGCACGCCGCAGTCGTCCACGGCGATGAAGCGGCGGACCTTCACGTGCGCGGTCTCCGGGTCGATGTCGACGACGGCGATGTAGGCGCCGTACGGGTAGGTCAGGTTGGGCGGGTCGTAGATGACCTGCGCGTCGAGGCCGCCCTCCATGCCGTCCGGGAGCGCGTCGCCGGAGTACGCGCGCTTGCCGATGTCGAAGATCGACACGAACTTCTCCGGATCGCCCTTGACGTACCAGCGGGCGGGTGGGGACGTTTTCTCCCAGGCGAGGTCCTCGGGACGCGTCTCGAGCATCGTCGCCGCGATCAGCCGCGCCTTGTCGCGCACCTTGCGCGACACGACCGCCACGGCGGCGCCCGAGACCGGGGTCGACCTCGAGCCGTAGGTGCCGAGGCCGTACGGCGACTTGTCGGTGTCGCCGTGGCGGACCTCGACGTCCTCCGGCGGGATGCCGAGCTCCTCCGCGACGATCTGCGCGAACGTCGTCTCGTGGCCTTGGCCCTGGGTCTGGCAGCTCAGCGACACCACGGCCTTGCCGGACGGGTGCACGCGCAGGTCGGCGCCGTCGTTCATCGCCAGGCCGAGGATGTCCATGTGCTTGCGCGGGCCGGCGCCGACGCCCTCGGTGAAGAACGACACGCCGATCCCCATCAGCTCGCCGCGCGCCCGCTTCTCCGCCTGCTCGCGCCGAAGGTCGTCGTAGCCGGCGATGTCCATCGCGACCTTCATGGTCTTGTGGTAATCGCCGGAGTCGTAGGTCCAGCCCGTCGTCGTCTCGTACGGGAACTGGTCGCGCGCGATGAAGCTGCGCATGCGCAGGTCGATCGGGTCGACCTTCATCTCCAGCGCGAGCGCGTCGACCATCCGCTCGACGAGGTAGACGGCCTCGGTGATGCGGAACGAGCAGCGGTACGCGACGCCGCCCGGCGCCTTGTTCGTGTAGACGGCCTTGACCTTCACGTGCGAGGCCTGCAGGTCGTACGAGCCGCACACGATGTGGAAGAAGCCGGCCGGGAACTTCGTCGGCTGGGCGGTCGAGTCGAACGCGCCGTGGTCGGCGATCACGTCCACGCGCAGGCCGGTGATCTTCCCGTCCTTGGCGCAGATCTCGGACTTCATGATGTAGTCGCGGGCGAAGCCCGTGGACATCAGGTTCTCGCTGCGGTCCTCGATCCACTTGACGGGCACGCCGGCGACGATCGAGCCGGCGATCGCGCACACGTAGCCCGGGTACACCGGCACCTTGTTGCCGAAGCCGCCGCCGATGTCGTTGCACATGATCCGGATCATGTGCTCGGCCAGGCCGGCCACGTGCGCGTAGACGGTGCGGTGCGCGTGCGGCGCCTGGTTGCCGTTGTAGATGTCGAGCTGGCCGGTCTCCGGGTTGAAGTCGGCGATCATCCCGCACGTCTCCAGCGGCGCCGGATGGCAGCGCGGGTAGATGATGTCGCGGCTGACGATCGTGTCGGCCTCGGCGAACGCGCGGTCGGTGGCGTCCTCGTCGCCCGCCTCCCACGTCGGCGACGCGAGGTTGTCGACCTGGCCTTCCTTGTCGTCGCGGATCAGCGGCGCGTCCGGGTCGAGCGCCTTGCGCGCGTTGACGACCGGGTCCAGCGGCTCGTAGTCGACCTCGATCAGCTGCAGCGCATCGCGCGCCGTGTACTCGTCGACGGCGATCACGGCCGCCACTTCCTGACCCTGGAAGCGGACCTTGTCGCCCGCCAGCACGGCCTGCGTGTCGTAGGAGATCGTCGGCATCCACGCGAGCCCGAGCGTCTCGAGGTCCTTCGCCGTGATGACGGCGGCGACGCCCGGATGCGCCAGGGCCGCGCTCGTGTCGATCGAGTTGATCTTCGCGTGCGCGAACGGCGAGCGCAGGATCGCCATGTGCACCATGCCGGGCAGGCGGATGTCGTCGAGGTAGGTGCCCTTGCCGCGGATGAAGCGCGCGTCCTCCTTGCGCTTCAGCCGGCCGAAGCCGATCGGCCGCTCTTCGATCGCGCTCATCGCGGTGCCTCCTGGTGCTCGGCGGCCCAGCGGACCGCGGCCACGATGTTCTTGTAGCCCGTGCAGCGGCAGATCGCGCCGGAGATCGCGGTGCGGATCTCCGCCTCGGTCGGGTCGGGGTTCTCGTCCAGCAGCGCTCGGGTGGTCATCAGCATCCCCGGCGTGCAGAACCCGCAGTGCAGCGCGTGCTTCTCGTGGAAGCCCGACTGCACGGGGTCGAGCACGCCGTCGACCTCGAGCGACTCGACGGTGCGGATCTCATGGCCGGCGCACATCGCCGCCAGCGTCGTGCACGACTTCACCGGCTCGCCGTCCATCAGCACGACGCAGGCGCCGCAGTTGGAGGTGTCGCAGCCCCAGTGCGTGCCGGTCAGGCCCGGCGTGTCGCGGATGAAGTGCACGAGCAGCGTGCGCGGCTCCACGTCGCGCGAGACCGGCTCGCCGTTGATCGTGATCGTCACGTCCATGTGTCAGGCCTCCTGCTTCAGGGCACGGGCGGTCGCGCGCCGCAGGGCGCGCTTGGTGAGCACGCCCGCGAGGTGGCGCTTGTAGTCGACCGGGCCGCGGCCGTCCGGGATCGGCATGCAGTCCTGGGACGCGATCGCGCCCGCCTGCTCGAACAGCTCCTCCGACGGGACCTTGCCGATCAGCAGCTCCTGCGCGCGCTTGAGCTCGATCGTGACGGGGCCGACGGCGCTGAGGCCGATGCCGACGTCGGCGAACTGGTTCCCGTCGAGCCAGACGGCGGCGGAGGCCGCCGCGATCGCCCAGTCGCCGGCGCGCCGCTCGACCTTCTCGTGCGCGCTACCCGCGCCCGGAAGCAGCGGCAGCCGGATCTCGGTCAGCAGCTCGCCGTCGCCGACCGCGGTCATCCACGGGCCGCGGTGGAAGTCGTGCATGCCGACCACGCGCTCGGAGTCGGCGCCGCGGATCGTCACGCGCGCCTTGGCGGCGACGCAGACCGCGGACAGGTCCTCGGCCGCGTCGGCCTGGCAGAGCGAGCCGCCGATCGTGCCGCGGTTGCGGACCACCGGGTCGGCGATCACCTCCTCGGCGTCGCGGAAGACCGGGTAGCGCTCGAGCAGCAGCTCGGACTTCAGCAGGTCCACGTGGCGCGTCAGCGCCCCGATCGCGATCTCGTCGCCCTCCTCGCGGATGTAGGCGAGCTCGTCGAGGTCGTTGATGTCGATCAGCCGCGAGGGGCTCGCGAGCCGCAGCTTCATCATCGGCAGCAGGCTGTGCCCGCCGGCGACGATGCGCGAGTCCTCGTGGGCCTTCAGCGAGGCGATCGCGCCCTCGACGCTCGTCGCCCGCTCGTACTCAAACGGCGCTGGAGTCTGCATCGCGCTCCTCGTACTGGATGGGCGAGTCGGTGCCGATGATCGGCGAGCGCGCCGGGCGGGCCGCCGGGTACAGCGCGCGCGCCGCCAGGCTGCCGCCGGTCACGTTGCGCAGGACCGGGCCGCCGGCCGGGCTGGCCGCCGCGATCGGGGCCTCGCGGCCGAGCCGCGCGAGCGTCAGCGTCCCGCGCGTGTAGACCTCCGAGATGCGCGGCGCCCTGGTGGTGGCGCTGTCCTCGAAGTTGCGGAACCCGGCCGCGGCGGCGCCGGGGTAGAGCCCGTCGACGAGGCCGACGGCGTCCTGCATGCCGGCCTTCTTGACGAGCAGGCCCTCGAGCGCGTCGACGGCGGCGTCGAGGTTCGTATTGATGGTGGTCACCACGTCGTTGACGGGCGCGCTCTTCTCCAGGATCTCGCCGACGGCGGCGATCGTGTCGTCGAGGCCGCCGACGATCGCGCGCAGCGCGACGATCGTCGACACGAGGTAGTAGACGAGCGCCAGCACGATCAGGACGACCGTGAGGATCAGGACGACTCCGGCGGCGGGCATCAGGCGTCGTCCAGGATCACGTCGAGCGAGCCGCCGTAGTTGGCCACGCCTTGGACGGTTTGGATGACCTGCTCCTGGGTGGTCAGCAGCAGCGCGGTCGCGTCGAGGTCCTTGGACCCCGCGGCGGCGACGGTGGCGATGCCGCGGACCGTCGGGACGATGCCCTTGGCCTCGCGCAGCACGCCGTTGAGCAGGTAGATCACGACCGGCAGGACCACGAGCAGCAGCACGAGGTCGCCGATCCACCAGAGCGTCATGACGGCCTCCGTTCGGCGACGACGGCGGCCTTGCGAGCGATGCCCGGCAGGGCCGACAGGATGATGTCGAACTGCGCGTTGATCGCCTTCACGGCGGGCTCGAGCGGGCGCAGGTGCTCGGCCTCGACCCCGGTCAGGGCGCCGGCGAGCGTCGCGAGCCCCTCGGAGATGGCGTGCAGGCCGCGGCGGACCTCGATCAGGGCCGCGGCGAGCACGGCGACGACCACCACGGCGAGCAGGACGCTGAGAAGCACCATGGCTCACGCACCCCCGTAGCCGTCGGTGAGCGCGTTCATGTAGCCGTCCTGGACCACGGCTTCCTCCACGATCAGTCCCAGCACCGGCGCGGTGGCCTCCAGCTGCGGGATGTTGGCGGTGTTGGCGGCGACCTTGCCCGCGGCGGCGAGCAGGCCGCCGACCGAGGACTCGATGTCGCGCACAGCCCGCACCAGGACGGTGAGCAGACCCGCGACGATCAGCGCCGCGACGAGTCCGATGATCAGCGAGACGACCCAGGCGGTGTGCGCACTCATTGGCGACCACCGCCGCTCGCCTGCAGGGTGCGATTGCCGGTCGCTTTGAGCATCGCTTCGCAGATGCTCATTTGCCGACCGCCACCTTCCGCAGCGCGCGCGCCGAGTGCAGGATCCGCACGCCGGAGTCGTTGATCCGCGAGATGTTGTTGAGCTCATTCGTCTGCGCGTGCACCTGCTCGAGCGCCGGCACGGCGACGCGCGCCTGCTCGGAGATCCGCCGGGCGAGCAACACGATCGTGATCACGATCGCGGCCGCGATCAGGATGACCACGATCCCCAACGCCATCCCGATGTACCAACCGCTGCTTGCCGCTAGCGGCATCTCACACCTCCTCGTCATTGTGATGCGCCCGGGCGGCGGCGCGCGTGAGCACGCGCTCCACCAGGACGCCGGCGACGTGTCGCTTGTACTCCGCCGACCCGCGCTGGTCGGTGACCGGCTCGCACCCGGCGGCGGCGAGCGCGGCCGCGTGCGCGAACAGCCGCTCCGACGGCCGCTCGCCCGCGAGCGCCGCCTCGGCGTCCTTCGACGTGATGTCCCCTCCGGCGGCGGCGACCGCGACGCCGGCGCGCGCGATCGTGCCGTCGGCGGCCAGCGCGACGGACGCGCCCGCGGCCACGACGGCCCAGTCGCCGACGCGGCGGTCCACCTTCATGTACGCGCTGCCGGCGTGCTCCGGTGCCGGGACGCGGATCTCGACCAGCATCTCGGCCGGGCCGACGGCCGTCTCGTACGGGCCGCGGTGGAAGTCCTGCATGCCGACGACGCGCTCGCCGGCGCTCGAGCGGATCACCAGCTCGGCCTCTACCGCGGCGCACACCGCGGACAGGTCCTCGGACGGGTCGGCCTGGCACAGCGCGCCGCCGATCGTGCCACGGTTGCGGACCACGGGGTCGGCGATCACGCGCTCGGCGTCGCGGAAGATCGCGAGCCGCGCGTGCAGCGGGTCGGAGTCCAGCAGCGCCTTGTGGCGCGTCATCGCGCCGATCCGGACCTCGCCCGCGCGCTCGCGGATGTAGCCCAGCTCCCCGGCCAGCGGATCGATGTCGATCACGTACTCGGGGGCGGCGATGCGCAGCTTCATCATCGGCAGCAGCGAGTGCCCGCCGGCCAGCAGCCGGGCCTCGGGCCCGTGCTCTTCGAGCAGCGCGAGCGCATGCTCGACGCTGGTTGCACGCTCATAGCCAAACGGTGCCGGGACCTGCAGGACTCCTCCTCGGATCTCTCCTCGACACACACATTGGCGGTGTTATGGTCGAACTGTCAAACCGACCTAAGCGATCGCTTATGACCCTTGCCCAGCTGCAGTCGTTCGTGCTCGTGGCCCGTCACGGGTCGGTCAAGGCGGCGGCCGCGGAGCTGGAGGTCACCGAGCCCGCCGTGTCGGTCGCGGTGGCGGCGCTGCGCAAGGAGCTCGGCGACGAGCTGTTCGTCCGCAGCGGCCGTGGGATCGCGCTGACGCCGGGCGGCCGGCGGCTCGCCGCGCTGGCGACCGAGATCCTCGGCCTGGCCGAGCAGGCGCGCCGCTCGGTGGCCGAGTCGGGCGGCGAGACGCGCCGGCTAACGGTGATAGCCACGCACCTCGTGGCCGAGCACATCGGCCCGCTGCTGGAGCTCTTCACGGCCCGCGAGGAAGGCTTGGAGATCGCCGTCGAGGCGATGCCGGGAGCGGCGTTCGGCGAAGCGCTCGAGCACCGCCGCGCCGACATCGCGCTCGGCCCCAGCCCCGGCGTGGAGAAGGTCGCCTCGGCGCCGTTCCTGCGCTGCCGGCTGATCCTCGTCGCCGCGCCCGGCCATCCGCTCGCCGGCGCCCGCGCGGTCGCGCCGGCGGCGCTCGCGCGCGAGCGCTGGCTCGTCGGCCAGCCCGACCTGGACCCGACGACCTCGACCGCGCTGTTCTTCGCCCGCAACGGGCTGGATCCGGCCAGCGTCGCGACCTACAGCAGCGGCGCCGCCGCGATCGCGGCGGCCGCCGCCGGCGAGGGCATCGCGCTCACGCTCGCGCACTCCGTCGTCGACGAGGTGCGCCGGCGCGCGCTGATCCGGCTCGACGTGCGCGGCACCCCGTTCGTCGAGATGTGGCACGCGAGCACGCTCGGTCTCGGCCGCGCGCTGCCCGCCGCGCTGGCGCTGCAGCGCTTCGCGACCTCGCCCGAGGCGATGCAGGCGATCTCCTCCGGCCGCGCGGGCGCGGTCTCCGAGCGCTCGCGGCCGAAGGTCCACGTCACGCTCTGGCAGTCGGTCGCCGCCCGCCGCGCCTAGGGAGCCTAGGGGTGCTCGGCCGCCCAGCGGATCGAGCGGACGATCATCGCGTAGCCGGTGCAGCGACAGATCTGGCCCGAGATCGCGATCCGGATCTCGTCGTCGGTCGGGTCGGGGTTGCGGTCGAGCAGCGCGCGCGCCGTCAGCAGCATCCCCGGCGTGCAGAACCCGCACTGGAGCCCGTGCTCCTCGTGGAAGCCCTGCTGCACGGGGTCGAGCACGCCGTCGCGCTCGAGGCCCTCGACGGTCGTGATCTCGTAACGCTCCGCGGTCGCCGCCAGGACCGTGCACGACTTGGCCGGCTCGCCGTCCATCAGCACCACGCAGGTGCCGCAGTTGGAGGTGTCGCAGCCCCAGTGCGTTCCGGTCAGCCCGAGCGTGTCGCGCAGGAAGTGGACGAGCAGGAGCCGGGGCTCCACGTCGCGCGTGTGCTCTTCCCCGTTGACCGAGACCGTGATCTGCACCGTCGCCAATCTACTTCGGAGTACCGTGTATGGCAGCCGCGGCACCGTGAGTCCCCAGCAGGGGGAGCGCCCGCGGCGGCCCACCATTGAGGAGGCGCGCCGTGAGCGCCGCCACCGCCGTACTCCCGCCCGTGCCTGACACGGTGCCGGTCCCGCTCTACACGCGCCACATGGTGGGTGCGATCGAGGCCGCGCGCGACCTGCGCCGCGAGAACCGCCACCACTACACGCACCTTCCCGCCGCGATCCCCGCGACGACGACGTGAGCGTCGCGATCCCGGCACGCAGCGGCCGAGCCGGAGGCCTCGACGAGGCCGGCCCCACGGCCATGCGCGTCGGGATCGTCTCGACCTACCCGCCGCGGGTCTGCGGCATCGGGACGTTCTCGCGCGACCTGCGCGAGGCGCTGCTGACGGCCGACGGCGTGACGGCCGTCGACCTCGTGGCGATCGTCCGCGACGACGACCTCGAACCGGCCCCGGAGGTCGTCACCCGGATCCACCAGGACCAGCGCGGCGACTACGCGGCCGCCGCCCGCGTGCTCGAGCGCCGCGGCGACGATGTCGTCGTGATCGAGCACGAGTACGGCATCTTCGGCGGCTACGAGGGCGCGCACATCCTGTCGCTGGCCGAAGGGCTGCGGAAGCCGATGGTGCTGACCCTGCACACGGTCCTGTCGGCGCCGTCGGTGCGCCAGGCCGAGACGCTGCGCGCGCTGTGCGGGCACGCCGCGCTGGTGTGCGTGTTCACCGAGACGGCGCGCCGGATGATCATCGAGTCGCGCCTGGTCACGCCCGAGCGCATCCGCGTGATCCCGCACGGCGGTCCCACGGAGCTGCTCCCGAAGTCGGGCCCGCCGGCCGGCGGCCGCGCCGTGCTCGCCACGTTCGGGCTGATCTCGCCCGGCAAGGGGATCGAGATCGCGATCGCGGCGATGCCGGCGATCGTCGCGCGCCACCCCGACGCCGTCTACGTGATCGCCGGCCAGACGCACCCCGAGGTCGCCAAGCTGCACGGCGAGGAGTACCGCATCTCGCTCGAGCGCCTCGCGCGCGACCTCGGCATGTCCGAGCACGTCGACTTCGACGACCGCTTCCTCGAGCTCGACGACCTGTCGTCGATGCTGGCGAGCACGACGATCTACCTGACGCCGTACCGCTCGCGCGAGCAGATCGTCTCCGGCGCGCTGACGTTCGCGATCGTCGCGGGCTGCCCGACGGTGTCGACGCCGTACTACTACGCCGAGGACCTGCTCGCGTCGGGCGCCGGCGTGCTCGTGCCGTTCGACGACCCGGCCGCGATCGCCGAGGCGGTCAACGGCCTGCTCGACGACCCGGAGCGGCTCGAGCGCACGCGCGCAGAGGCGCTCGCCGTCGGCTCCGCGCTGGCATGGCCGCAGGTCGGCCGGCAGACCGCCGCGGTGCTGCGCGAGGCCGTCGCGCTCGGGCCGCCCGCCCACGCCCGCCACGCGCCGCCGGCCACGCTGCCGCGCGCACGCGTCTCGCACCTGCTGACGATGGTCGACGACGTCGGGATCGTCCAGCACGCCGAGGGCATCGTGCCGCTGCGCTCCTCGGGCTATTGCACCGACGACGTCGCGCGCCTCGCGATCGTCGCGCTCGGCCTCGGACGGACGACCGGCGGCGAGGCATACCAGCGCATGCTGGCCCGCAGCCTCGGCTTCCTGCGCCACGCGTGGAGCCCGGAGGCGCGCGGCATGCGCAACTTCATGGCCTACGACCGCCGCTGGCTCGACGAGCCGCACGGCGGCGACCACCTCGGGCGCGCGGCGTGGGCGCTGGGCGAGGTCGTCGCGGCGGAGCCCGGCGCCGCGCTGCTCGGGCCGAGCGCGGACCTGCTGCGGCAGATGCTGCCGGCGCTGTCGGACCTGCGCTGGCCGCGCACGATGGCGTTCGCGGCGCTGGGCCTGGCCCGCGCCGGCGAAGGGCTCGACGTGCTGCGCACGCTCGCGGAGCGGCTCGCGGAGCTGCTGCGCGAGAACGCGTCGGACGACTGGTACTGGCCCGAGGACGCGCTGACCTACGACAACGCCCGCCTCCCCCAGGCCATGATCGCGGCGGGCGCGCGGCTCGGCGACGACGACCTGGTGGCCGAAGGGCTGCGCGCGCTCGGCTGGTACGCCCGCGAGCTCGACATCGACGGCCCGTGGCTGCGCGTGGTCGGCCATCACGGCCGCCGTCGCGGCGAGACGCGCGCGACGTACGGGGACGAGCAGCCGCTCGAGGCCTCCGCGCTCGCCGAGGCCGAGGTCGAGGCGTACCTCGTCACCGGCGACGTCGCCCGCGCCCGCGACGCGGTGCGCGCGTTCGAGTGGTTCCTCGGCCGCAACCGGCTCCAGCTGTCCGTCTACGACTTCTCCACCGGCGGCTGCCACGACGGCCTCGGGGAGTCGGCCGTCAACGGCAACGAGGGGGCGGAGTCGACGCTCGCCTACCTGCAGGCGCTGCTCGCGCTCGACGCCGCCGGACTCCAGGCGACGCTGCCGGGATGAAGCTCGCCCTGCTCGGGCCGATCGCCTGGCGCACGCCGCCGCGGGCCTACGGCCCGTGGGAGCTGGTGACCGGCCTGCTCGCCGACGGCCTCGCCGCGCGCGGCGTCGACGTGACGCTGTTCGCCACGCTGGACTCGATCACGCTCGCCGAGCTCGACGGCGTGTGCGAGCGCCCGTACGAGGAGGACGGCGAGCTCGACGGGCGCGTGTGGGAGGCGCTGCACGTCGCCCACGCGCTGGGCCGCTCGGCCGAGTTCGACCTGATCCACAACCACCTCGACTGGCTCCCGCTGGCGTTCTCGGAGCTGGCGCGGGCGCCGATCGTGACGACCGTGCACGGCTTCTCCTCGCCGAAGATCCTGCCCGCCTACCGGCGCTCGGGCAGCGCGTTCGTCTCGATCTCCGACAGCGACCGCTCGCCCGGGCTCGACTACGTGGCGACCGTGCACCACGGCGTCGACACGGCGATGCTGCCGTTCTCGCCGCATGGCGGCGACGGGCTCGTGTGCTTCGGCCGCATCCACCCCGACAAGGGCACGGCGGTGGCGATCGAGATCGCGCGCGCCGCCGAGCGGCCGCTCGTGCTGTGCGGGCCGGTGCAGGACGAGCGCTACTTCGCCGAGCAGGTCGAGCCGCACGTCGACGGCGACCGCGTCCGCTACCTCGGGTCCGTCGACGGCGACGCGCGGGCCGCCGTGCTCGGCGCGGCCGCGTGCCTGCTGCACCCGATCGCGTTCGCGGAGCCGTTCGGGCTCTCGGTCGTGGAGTCGATGCTGTGCGGCACGCCGGTCGTCGCGTACGCCCGCGGGTCGATGCCCGAGCTCGTCGAGGACGGCGTCACCGGCGTGCTCGCGCACGGCGTCGCCTCGGCGGTCGCCGGCGTCGCCCGCGCCGGCCGCTTCGACCGCGCCGCCTGCCGCCGCTCGGCCCTGCGACGCTTCTCCGCCGACCGCATGGTCGACGACTACCTCGCCGTCTACGAAGGCATCCTCCGTGACCGATAGCGCGACCCTGTTCACGCGCCACCCCGGCAACCCGCTGCTCTCGCCGGAGCGCTGGCCGTACGCGATCAACGCGGTCATGAACGCGGGCGCGACGCTCGTGGGCGACGACACGGTGCTGCTGTGCCGCGTCGAGGACCGGCGCGGCTTCTCGCACCTGACCTGCGCGCGCTCGCGCGACGGGGCGTCGAACTGGGTCGTCGACGAGAAGCCCGCGCTCGAGTACGACGGCGAGCGCGGCGAGGAGGAATGGGGCCTCGAGGACCCGCGCGTGACCTACGTCGAGGAGCTCGGGCGCTGGATCGTCACCTACACCGCGTTCGGCCGCGGCGGCCCGGGCGTCTCGCTCGCGCAGACCGAGGACTTCGAGACGTTCGAGCGCCTCGGCGTGGCGATGGCGCCTGAGGACAAGAACGCGGTCCTGCTCCCGCGCCGGGTCGGCGGCGACTGGGTGCTCTTCCACCGGCCGAGCCTGCTCGAAGGCGCCGACGTGTGGATGTCGCGCTCGCCCGACCTGAAGCGCTGGCGCGAGCCCGAGCTCGTGCTCAGCCGGCGCCAGGGCGGCTGGTGGGACTCCGCGCGCATCGGCATGGGGCCGCCGCCGCTGGAGACCGAGCACGGCTGGCTCGTCGTCTACCACGGCGTACGCCAGACGGTCGCCGGCGGGCTCTACCGCGCGGGCCTGGCGCTGCTGGACCTCGACCAGCCCGCGGTCGTGCTGCGGCGCTCGGAGGAGTGGGTGCTCGGGCCCGGCGCCGACTACGAAGTCTCCGGCGACGTCCCGAACGTCGTCTTCCCGTGCGGTCTCGTCCACCACCGCCACAGCGACCGGCTGTTCCTCTACTACGGCGCCGCCGACACGCGCATCGGGCTCGCGACCGCGAGCCGGGCGGACGTGCTCGACTACCTGCTCGCCTGCCCGCCGGGCTAGCCGCGCGACTCGAGCGCCTTCAGCCGCAGCTCGTGGTCGGCGAGCATCCGGCGCAGCGTGTCCTCGTGCTGCGGATCGATCTCGAGCTCGCCGTCGCTCTCCTCGCCGCGGCCGCGGAGGCCGAGCCGCACGCGGATGTAGTCGGACAGGTTGACCTTCTCGCGCGCCGCGCGGCGGACGAGCTCGTCGCGCTCGCTGTCGTCGACGTGGAAGGTGATGCTCGCTCCGGCCATCTTTACAGCCGCCGCGAGGACCAGAGGAACGCGGCCAGCAGCAGCGACACGACCGACGTCACCAGTCCGATCAGCCACCCGGCGGAGCCCTGCGAGGTCATGATCGCGGCGATCACGACGGCGATCCCGACGATCCCGGCGGTGGCGATCACGCGCATCAGCGGCGCTTCCAGCGGGAGCCGCTTGCGGCGGCTCGGGATCATCACCTCGGGCCGCTGCGTGATCGGTCCGCGACGCTCGTCGCGCTCCTTGCGCCGTGCGTCCCGCTCGGCGCCGGGATCGCTCACGGCCGGCGGCGCGCCGGCGGGTGTGTCCTGACCCGGCTTGGTGGACATGCCAGCGACCTTCCCGTAGTGATTCGTACACCGATCGTACTCCCCGCGCCCGCCGCCGAGCCGGGGAGTACGCTCGCGCCATGGGACCGACGATCACCGCCGTGCTCGAAGACGGTCCGATGAAGGGCGAGCGCTCCGAGGTCGAGGTGCTGGAAGGGCGACCGCCGAAGACGCTCGACCTCACGGCCGCCGACGGCAGCACCTGCCGGTACTGCCTCGCCGGCTGGATGCAGGCCGGCGAGTCCGCGAGCTACACCTTCCTCTACCTCGTCTAGTCCGGCGGCGGCACGAGGTCGTCCGGGTCGTCGACGAGGACGAGCAGCTGATCGACCCCGATGAGCTTCAGCAGCCGCTCGATCGGGGCGGTGCCGCGGACGACGGCGAGG
Organism: uncultured Solirubrobacteraceae bacterium; assembly: GCA_963736505.1. GTDB lineage: Bacteria > Actinomycetota > Thermoleophilia > Solirubrobacterales > Solirubrobacteraceae > Solirubrobacter. The sequence goes on along the minus strand of CAVTOZ010000003.1, from coordinate 794,148 downwards.
TTGTGCCGGTTGGCGCGGGCGAACTCGTTCTGCTTGAGCAGCTCGCGCAGGCCGCGGACGTCCATGAACGTCAGTCCGCGCAGGTCGAGCACGATATGCCGCACGCCATCGGACTGCGGATCGAGCTCGTCGAGGACTTCGGCGACCTTCGAGACCGTGACGAGGTCGAGCTCGCCGCGCAGCGCGACGAGGGCGGTGCGGCGGTGCGTGCGGGCTTCGACGACCAGCTGCTCGGTCGCGGACACGAGGTCCTCCTCTTGCTCCTCTGAAGGCGACGCCGTTGGGGGAGGAGGAGCAGAGCAACCCGAAGCGGTGCCCGTATTCTCGCAGGTGCGGCTGCTCGCGCGCCCACGCGATTCCCCGGCTGGAGGCGCTTCAACCGCCCGCGCCAACCTGGTGTCCGGGACCCGACGCGGGGCTGATCCGATCGCCCCGAGCGGATCGCAGCAGATCGCGTATGACTGAAGATCCCGGAAGGGGAAGCCATGAGCGATGACCTGAGCGTCGTCGAGTTCGACCGCGACGAGGCGGTCGCCGAGGCGATGGACGGACTCACCGAGGCCGGCCGCACCCGCGGCGGCCTGCTGCGCGGCGCGGGTGTGGCACTGGCGGGCGCGGGCGTGTTCGCCGCGCTGCGCCCCGGCTCCGCGTCCGCCCGCGAAGGCGGCAGCAAGAAGAACGACATCAAGATCCTCAACTACGCGCTGACGCTCGAGTACCTCGAGGCCGCGTTCTACGCCGAGGCGCTGCGCGTCGGCGGCTACACCGGCGCGGTCGGGCGCTTCGCGTCCGTCGTCGCCTCCCACGAGGCGACGCACGTCGCGACGCTGAAGGGCGTGCTCGGGTCGAAGGCGGTCAAGTCGCCGTCGTTCGACTTCAAGGGCACGACGCGCAAGTGGCACTCGTTCCTGCGCACCGCGAAGGTGCTCGAGGACACCGGCGTCGCCGCCTACCAGGGCCAGGCGCCGCTGATCCACCAGAACGCCGTGCTCGGGCCGGCCGGGGCGATCCTGGCCGTCGAGGCCCGCCACGCGGCGTGGGTGCGCGATCTGCTCTACGCCGGCAAGTCGGTCAAGCCGGCGCCGGAGGCGTTCAGCACGCCGATGTCCATGTCCCAGGTCCTCAGCGCGGTCAAGAAGACCGGCTTCATCAAGGGGTGACCATGCGCACCGACATCTCCGCACTCACCGGCTTCGACACCGACGGCGCTCTCCAGGAGACCGCCGAGCAGGCGCACCGGCATTCGCGCCGCGGCTTCCTGCGCACCAGCGGCCTGGCCGTCGGCGGCGCCGTCGCCGCGAGCGGCCTCGTGCCCGGCGCGTCGCAGGCCGCCGGCACGCCGAAGGGCGACGTCGCGATCCTCAACTTCGCGCTCACGCTCGAGTACCTGGAGTCGGCGTTCTACGCGTCCGCGCTGAAGCACGCCGGCCTGACGGGCGAGCTGAAGCGCTTCGCGACGACCGTCCACGACCACGAGAAGGCCCATGTCGAGGCGCTGCGCAAGGCGCTCGGCTCGGCCGCGGTGAAGCGGCCCACGTTCGCGTTCGGCTCCGCCGTCACGAGCGCGGGAGCGTTCACGGCGACGTCGAGCAAGCTCGAGGACACCGGCGTGCAGGCCTACCAGGGCCAGGCGCCGTTCATCCGCTCCAGCGCGGTGTTCAAGGCCGCGATCTCGATCCACCCGATCGAGGCCCGTCACGCGGCCTGGATCCGCAACCTCGCCCACCAGAACCCGGCGCCTGCGGCGTTCAACCCGGCCCTGACCAAGAGCCAGGTCCTCGCCGCCGTCGCCGCCACCGGGTTCATCAAGTAGGAGGCACCCATGCTCTCCAGCATCGGACCCATGGAGCTGATCGTCGTCCTCGTGATCGCGCTGATCGTGCTCGGCCCCAAGCGCCTGCCCGACGCGGGCAGGTCGCTCGGCCGCGGCATCCGCGAGTTCAAGGGCGCGATCTCCAGCGACGACCGTGACGACGACGACGAGCGCGACGAGCGCGAGCTCGCCGCGATCACGCCCACGGCCCCGGTCGCCTGACCCGATCTGGGCGCTCCGCGGCGGAGGTGTCAAGCTCCCCGCCGTGGAGCGCCCCCCGTACTACGGGAATCCAGCCGGCATCACGGACGACATCGCGCTCGTCCGCGCGTTCTATGCGGCCTTCGCGCGGCGCGACGTCGAGGCGGCGCTGGCGTTCCTCACGCCGGACTGCGAGCTGCACCTCGAGGGCACCGCGAGGGTCACCGGCCGGACGGAGCCCTACGTCGGCCACGACGGGATCCGGCGCTACTTCGCCGACGTCGCGCGCGTGTGGGAGGAGCTCGAGCTGCACGCCGACGACTTCCGCCTGATCCCCGGCTCAGTGATCGTCATCGGGCACGTCACCGGGCGCACCGGCGGCGAGGCGATCCGCCGCTCCTCGGTCTGGACCTGGCACCTGCGCAACGGCAAGGTCTGGAAGGTCCGCGCCTCCGACATGGGCGCCCTCGCCGAATAGCGTCCGGTGCCGCCGGCGCCAGTGCAGGAACAGCCCGGCGAGCACGGCGATCGCCGCCGCCGCGAGCACGAGCGGGACGAGCGTCGCGGCGAACGATCCGCCTGACGCGGCCGAGCCGATGCCGTAGGCGCCCAGCCCGGCGGCGACCATCCACAGGAACGCGGCGAGGAAGTTCCACACCACGAACTGCCGGAACGGCATGCCGAGCGCGCCGGACACCCACGACGGCACGAAGAAGACGACCAGCCGCCCCCACTTGACGGCGAACTTCTCGCCCGCGCTGAGCGCCCGCGTCCGCCGCGCGGCGAAGCGGCTGGGCTTGTCGAGGCCGCTGCGCGCGACGCGGTTGCCCATCCACCAGCCGCCGAACGCGCCCACCTCGGCGCCAAGCGTGCCGATCACCACCACCGCCCACAGGTCGATCGAGCCCTGGCTCGCCAGCACCCCGGCGGCCCCGATCGCCGCGGCGCCGATCGCCGGCACGCCGGCCCAAGCGAGCGCCTCGGCGACGAACAGCGCGGCGAACGCGAGCGGGGACACGGCCCTAAGGACTCCCATGCGGGTGGGTGAGCGAGCCTCGCCTGCGGCGGATGATCGAGTCACCCGATTGAGATGATGCAGGTTCATCCTTCGGTCGTTCAGCCTGCGGCGCATGGGAGGGCGGAGGATCATCGCGCTGGCCGTCGTCCTGGCCGGGCTGCACGCCGGCGCGGCGCGTGCGCAGGCCCCGGTACGGCTCGCGGCGCCGTCTGACTGCAGCACCAACCCGAACTGCGTCCGGGGCCTGAAGAAGGTCTACGGGATCGACCCGGGCGCCGGGCTCGTGCGGCTGACGGTCGCCGACGCGGGAATCCAGGCGCTCGACGACGGCTTGGCCGAAGTCGCTGTGGCGTTCTCCTCGAACCCCGAGCTGTCGCGCCCGGACATCGTCACCCTGCGCGACGACAAGCACATGGTCGGCGCCGATCGCGTCGTGCCCGTGGTGCGCACCGCGCTGCTGGACCGCGCCGGCCCCGCGCTGCGCCGCCGGCTGAACGCGACCTCGCGGCTGCTGACCACGCTCGCACTGCGCGGGCTCAACCAGCAGGTGATCGACGGCCGGCTGCCCGAGGCCGTCGGCGGCGAGTTCGCCGACGCCAACGGGCTCGGCGGGCCGGGCGCGCGCCGCCGCGGGCCGCGCATCGTCGTCGGCTACCAGGACTTCGACGAGAACCAGACGCTCGCGCAGCTCTACGCCGAGGCGCTGCGCGGCGCCGGCTACCGCGTCACGGTGCGCAGCGTGCACGGGCTGCGCCCGCAGGCCGTCGCGGCGCTGCGCAGCGGCCGCATCGGCCTCTACCCCGGCTACTCGGGCTCGCTGCTGGAGTACCTCGGCGGCACGTCGCTGCGCAAGGCGCTCGCGCGCCTCCACGCGCAGCCGCTGGCGCTCTCGCGCGCGCAGGATCGCAACGCGTTCGCGATGAAGGCCGGCACCGCCCGCGCGCTCGGGATCGCCAAGCTCTCCGACCTCGGGCGCTACTGGCCCGCGAAGGCCGCGGGCGCGCACCTGGCGGACGACGCGCTGCAGCCCGAGCAGTGGGCCGTCGCGTCGGGCAGCGTGCTCAACCTGCCGGGCGCGTGGGCGCTGTCGCAGGGCGCCGGCGTCGTCGTCGCGGTCGTCGACACCGGCGTCAAGCTCGACCACGCCGACCTCGCGCCGAACGTGTGGACGAACTTCCGCGAGGTCCCCGGCAACGGCGTCGACGACGACGGCAACGGCTACGTCGACGACGTCCACGGCGTCGACCTCACGACGTCGTCCGCGGGCCAGGACATGACCGACGGCAACGGCCACGGCACGCACGTCGCCGGCATCATCGCCGCCGTCGCCAACGGGCGCGGCGTGGTCGGCGTCGCCCCGCGCGCGAAGATCATGGCCGTCAAGGTGCTCGCCGCCGACGGCAGCGGCACCACCGGCGCCGTCGCCGAGGGCATCCGCTACGCCGCCGCCAACGGCGCGCGCATCATCAACGTCAGCATCCAGGGCGACACCCCGGACCCGCGGCTGAACGACGCGATCGCCGCGGCCGGCGCGGCCAACGCGCTGGTCGTCGTCTCGGCCGGCAACAGCGGGCGCGACATCGACGCCCAGCCCTCCTTCCCGGCCGCGATCCCCGCGCCGAACCTGATCGGCGTCGCCGCGACGGTGCCCGAGGACGGCCGCGGGATCGACCCGCAGTCGAACTTCGGCCGCCTCAACGTGCAGCTCGCGGCGCCCGGGCAGGAGATCCTCTCGACGTCCAACAACGGCAGCTACGAGTTCAAGTCGGGCACGTCGATGGCGGCCCCGATGGTCTCCGGCGTCGCGGCGCTGATGGCCGCCATGAACCCCGGCATCGGCGCGGGCGACCTTCGCGCCCAGCTGCTCCAGCACGCGACGCGCTCGCGCCTGCCGGTCGCCGCCGGCTACGTCGACGCGCTCGACTCCGTGCTCGCCGCCACCACGGCGGTCGGCTACGACACGACGCAGCCCCCGCAGCTGCGGATCCTGCAGGCGACCGCGAGCGGCAAGCGCACGCAGATCCAGGTGGCGCTGCTCGGCTCGGCACAGGCCGTGAGCCGCTACCGGGTGCTGCTCGACGGCCACCGCGTCGCCGAGCTGACGCCGCGCCGCTCGCCGTTCACCGTCACGCTGGCCCGCCGCGGGCGGCGCGTCCGGATCCTCGCGCTCGACTCCTCCGGCAAGCCGCTGGCCGCGGCGCAGGTCTCGGTGAGGAAGCTCGCGGCCGGCAAGGGCGGCGTCGGGAACGGATCCGGAGTCGGGACGTGACCCGCGCGGCGCTGATCGCCGCGCTGACGCTGCTGGTGTGGGCCGCGCCGGCGCAGGCGCAGCCGACGATCTCGATGAGCGGCTCGAGCGTCGCGCAGGCGGTGATCGCCGACCTCGCGTACTTCTACCGCCACGCCGTGCACGACCCGCCGCGCTTCTCGCTCGTCGGCGGCGGCACCGGGATCGGGATCGCCGACGCCACGCGCGGCGTCGTCGACGCCGGCATGGTCAGCCGCAACCTCGGCCCGTCAGACCCGCCCGGCCTCGTGCTGACGCCGTTCGCGCTCAGCGGCGTGTGCCTGGTCACCAACCGCTCCAATCCGGTCGCGAACTTCACGCGCGCGCAGATCCAGGACGTCGTCGCCGGGCGCGTGACGAGCTGGACCCAGATCCCCGGCTCGGCCCGCACCGACGCGATCGTTCCCGTCGCGCTCGACCTCACGGCCGGCGCGCGCCTGGTCTTCGAGTCCGTCTTCGTCGACGTCGGCACGCCGATCCTGTACGCGCCGCGCACGTTCGCGACGTCGGCGCAGGTGCGCGACTTCGTCGAGGCCACGCCGGCCGCGTTCGGCTACGTCGACCTCGCGCTCACGGGGCCGCTGCACGCCGCGAGCTACGAGGGCGTGCCGTGCGCGCGCGCGACGATCCGCACCGCGACCTACCCCGCGCAGCGCCCGCTGGGCGTCGTCACGCGCGGCAAGCCGCGCGGCGCGCTCGCGCGCTTCCTGCGCTGGGTCGCCACCAGCCGCAAGGCGCGCGCGGTGATCGCGACGCGCTATGTCAACTGGTAGCGCGCGCGTCGCGCCAGGCGACCAGCTCGCGCAGCGGCGCCAGGTCGTAGCGGGAGCCGTCCCCGCCGATGCCGATGATCAGGTGCTGCACGCCCGCCGCCACGAGGTCGTCGGCGGTGTCGAGCGCGTCGGCGCCGATGCCCCAGGTGCGCTCGATCTCGGCCGGGTCGCGGCCGGCGTCGGCGCAGTGGCCGAGCAGCGTCTCGTTCTTCCCCCGGTACGCGTCGGCGTCGCCGAAGCTGTGCCACATGTCCGCGTAGCGCGCGACGAGCTTGAGCGTGACCTTCGGGCCGCTGCCGCCGATCAGGATCGGGAGCCTGCCGAGCGGCGCCGGGTTGAGCTTGGCGAGCCGCGCCTTGATGCGCGGGAGCGCGGCGCTGAGCTCGCGCAGGCGGTCGGGCGCGGTGCCGAACTCGTACCCGTACTCGTCGTAGTCGCGCTCGAACCAGCCGGCGCCGATGCCGAGGATCGCGCGGCCGCCGGAGATGTGGTCGATCGTGCGGTGGGCGTCGGCCAGCAGCTCCGGGTTGCGGTAGGAGTTGCACATGACCAGCGCGCCGACCGTCGCGCGCTCGGTCACCTGCGCCATCGCCCCCAGCGTCGCGATCGCCTCGTAGTGCTTGCCGTCGGCGTCGCCGTCGAGGGGGAAGAAATGGTCCCAGCCGAAGATCGAGTCGACGCCCAGCGCCTCGGCCTCGCGCCATGCTCGCCGCATGCTGTCGAAGTCCGCATGCTGCGGCTGGACCTGGACACCGACGCGCACGGAGGTCATGCGGTCACCCTAGCGAGGCGGGAACAGGCGGACGTGCCGCCGGCTCACGGGACGCCGGGCGACGGGTCGTCGTTGCCGATCAGCTCCGGCGGCAGCGGCCCTTCGCCCTCGTAGTCGACGTCGGCGTCGAGCGGCGAGGCGCCGGGCAGCAGCATCTCGGGGTCCAGCGGCGGATTCTCCGTCTGACCGGCGCCGAGGCCCGAGTTGTGGACGGGCGGGAGCGGGGCCGGCTCAACCGCGTCGAGCGCGTCGGCCACGTGGCGCTCGCCGTCGATCACGTGCACGACGCGGCGTGCAAGCGCGGGGCGGTCCAGCGCCTCGGCGACCGCGAGCGCGGCGTCGTCGCGGCTGAGCGTGACCGGCATGCCGGGCGGGACCGCCGTGGCGATGCGCCCCGTGCCGGTGGCGTCGGTGAGCCGCCCGAACCGCAGGATCGTCCACGGCATGTCGAGCCGCTCGAGCCGGCGCTCGGAGTGGTGCTTGGCGGCCAGGAACTCGCGCAGCGGCCCATCGCGGCGCTCGGGCGCGCCCGCGCCGACGGCGCTGCAGAGGATGAAGCGGCGCAGCTCGTAGCGGTCGGCCGCCTCGGCGAGCTTGGCGGCGCCGCCGCCGTCGATCGCCCCCAGCTCGGTCCGGTGGCGCGCGCCGGCGGCGAAGATCGCCGCGTCGCAGCCCTCGGCCGCCCACTCGACGTCGCCGCGCAGGTCGCCGACCAGCGGGACCGCGCCGATCTCCTCGAGCGACCCGGCCTGCTCCTGTGTGCGCACGAGTCCGCGGACCGCGTGCCCGCGGCCGAGCAGCAGCGCGACCAGCAGGCCGCCGACCCGCCCGTTGGCTCCGGCAACCAGAACGATCATCGCGACATCGTTGCAGCCGCGAAAAGATCGTGGTCCCCCGCACGATGCGGGCGTGATCGCGCGGGCCGATCATCGGCGCCATGTTCCCCGGCGTGTACGCTGGCCTCGCGTCTGTGGTCGAGGAGGGAAACGGATGTCTCGAGGGGTCTTATGGGTGCTCGCGGTCACGGTCGCCGCGGTCGCCGGGTGCGGGGGCGGCTCGGACAAGCCGCGGAGCGCGACGCCGACGACCGCCGCGGCTCCGACGGCGACCGCGACGGCGACCGAAGCGCCCCTCGAGAAGATCGCGATCGCGCCCGCAGACCTTGGCGCCTGCGCGAGCCTCTACGTGCGCCTGCAGCGCGTCTCGGCCGCGATCAGCAGCGGCTCGGAGCTGCTCACCCAGGCGCAGAACCAGGACGACCTCAGCCGCGGCATCCTGACCCAGCAACGGCAGCTCGAGCGCTCGGCGGCGCTGATGGACGCGGCGGTGGTGCCGAAGCCGCTGGCCGCGGCCAACCGGCAGCTCGTCACGGCATTGCGCGCGTTCGCGCGCGACTTCGCGAAGGCCAGGGGCCCGGCCAAGCGCGGCGACTTCACGGCGGCGTCGACCGCGATGAGCGACCAGTCGGCCGTGAAGCGCATCGTCGCCTCGACGCAGGCGATCGAGACCGCGTGTAAGCCCTAGCCCGACCGCGGGCGCGGGATCAGGATCTCGAACCGGGTCGGATCGGACCCGGCCAGCACGAGCCGGCCGCCGTCGGCCTCGACGAGCGCGCGCGCGAGCGGCAGGCCGAGGCCGGTCGAGCCGGCGGTCGACACGGACGGGTCGAAGATCTCGAGCTCCATCCCCGCCTGCACGCCGGGCCCGTCGTCCTCGACGGCGAGCACGTTGCGGCCGTCGACCTCGGAGGCGATCAGCCGCGTCGTGCCGCCGCCGTGCGCGATCGCGTTCTCGAGCAGGACGTCGAGCGCCTGCGCGACCCCGCCGGGGCTGACGCGCGCCGGCAGCGGCGTGTCGACGCTCGCCTGCAGGCGCCGGCCGGTGCGCGCGTACAGCGGCTCCCAGTCGGCGGCGTGCTCGCGCGCCAGGTCGGCCAGGTCGACGTCGCGCGGGCGCCCGATGTCGCCGGCGCGCGCGAGCGCCAGCAGGTCGCCGACGGTGCGCTCGAGCCGGTCGGCGACGTGCTGCGTCGCCTCCAGCACCTCGCGCGCGGCGACCGGGTCGTCGAGCGTCCCGAGCTCGTCGAGCCACAGCCGCATCGCGGTCAGCGGCGTCCGCAGCTGGTGCGAGACGTTCGCCGCGAACTCGCGCTGGCGGCCGACCAGCTGGGCGATCTGCACGGCCGCCGCGTCGAGCGCGACGGCGACGCGGTCGAGCTCGGGCAGGTCGATCCGGCCGGCGCGGGCCGAGAAGTCGCCCTTGCCGAGCCGGTCCGACGTGGCGACCAGCCGCTGCAGCGGCCGGGTGAAGCGCCGCGCCTGCAGCACCGCGAGCCCGGCCGCCGCCGCCGCGCCGGCGATCGCCAGCCCGGCGACCAGCAGCCACACCTGCAGGCGCCGCCGCGTCGCCTCCGCGGCCGGCGCGAAGACCGTCACGCGCACGCCCTGGAGCGCGCCTGAACGCGCCGAGAGCACCGACCCGATCGGCATCTGGCCGATGCGGGTGGTCGTGCCGCCGTCCATGACGTCCGCGGCGTGCCCCTTGATCAGCCAGTGCCGCAGCAGCGACGGATCGATCTTCGCCCGGTCGTCGGCCGCGGCGGCGATCGTGTCGGCCTCGCGCTCGAGGCGCTGGATCGTGTCGTCGCGCGCGCGGGCGCTCTCGACCAGCCCGAGCGGCACGCCGAGGACGAGGATCGCGGCGAGTGCGATCAGCGCCGTCGTCGCGATCAGGCGGCGCCGCATCAGACCTCGAAGCGGAAGCCGATGCCGCGCACGGTCACGACCAGCGGCGGCTCGCCGAGCTTGCGGCGCAGCCAGGACATGTGCATGTCGAGCGTCTTGGTCGACCCGAACCAGTTCGCGTCCCAGACCGCCTGCATGATCCGGTCGCGCGACACGACGTTGCCGGCCTCGCGCACGAGCAGCGCGAGCAGGTCGAACTCCTTCGGCGAGAGCTCCAGCTCGCGATCGTCGCGCCACGCGCGGCGCGCGCTCTCGTCGATGCGGACGTCCGCCGCGGCGAGCGGCGCCGGCGGCGTGCGCCGCAGCAGCGCGCGCACGCGGGCGAGCAGGACGGCGAACCGGAACGGCTTGGTCACGTAGTCGTCGGCGCCGGCGTCCAGCCCGGCGACGGTCTCGAGCTCGCCGTCGCGCGCCGTCAGCACGAGGATCGGCAGCTTCGGCTGCGCCTCGCGCACGTGCCGGCAGACGTCGAGCCCGTTCATCCCGGGCAGGCCGATGTCGAGGATGATCAGATCGGGCGGGGCGTCGAGCACGGACTCGAGCGCGACGCGGCCGTCACCGGCCTCCGACACCTCGTAGCCCGCGCGGGTGAGCGCGCGCGCGAGCGGCTCCGCGATGTCGCGGTCGTCCTCCACGAGCAGGACACGGGGCACGCACCTGATCCTAAGTCCGCTGTGGGGGGCCTTGGCCAAACCTTTGCCTTCGAGCGGTCGGCCTCCCGGCCATCCATGGCCGGGAGGCTGCCCGAGGGGTGTTTATGGGGTGGTGGTACTCAGCGTGAAGGTCAGCGTCTTGGAGTAGCTGCCCGTGCGCAGCGCGTCGCTGGAGCCGATGTGCTGCTGGAACAGGATCGTCACCGGGTCGTTGGACACGGGGGCGCTCCAGGTCAGCAGGTTCAGCAGCGAGCCGAGCGGGTTGAACGCGGTGCCGGTGGTGTCGGCCTTGGTCGCCTTGACCTGCAGCGCCTCCGGCATCACGAACGCGCCGTTGACCAGGTGCCCGGGCGCGGTCGCGGACGGGTCGGCGACGCTCAGCGTCGCGTCGCCCGCGGTCGAGATCACGTTCGCCGTGGTCTGCGCCGCGTACGTGTTGTCCACGCCCGGCGTGAACGCGCCGAACGCGGCCGGAGCGCCGAGCGTCAGCGCCAGCGTCGCCGGCACCGTGCCGCCGGGGCCGCTGCCCGGCGCCGTGGTGACGCTCGTGGAGAGCGGCAGGCGCAGGATGCTGCGGCCGAACGTCGCGGCGTAGAGCCACTTGTGGTCACCCGACAGCTTGACGTCGAGCACCGGGATGTTCGGCAGCCCGCCGTCGAGGCTGTACCAGTTGACGTCGCCGTCCTTGCGCTCGAAGACGCCGTAGTCGGTCGCGGCGTAGAGGTTCCCGCTCGGCTGGTCGTAGGTGATCATCTCGACCGGCGCGTTCGGCAGGTTGGCGCTGATGTTGTGCCACGTCGCGCCGCCGTCGCTGGTCTCGTAGACGTTGGCCGAGTCGTCGCCCTCGCGGTAGCCCGAGAAGGCGGCGTAGACGTGGTCGGCGTTCGTCGGGTCGACTGTGACGAAGTTGACCCAGCGCGTCGGCAGGCCCTGCATCTTCGTCCAGGTCGCGCCGAGGTCGGTCGTCTTCCACAGGAAGCCGGTGTCGGTGCCCGCGTAGATCGTGTTCGGGTCGGTCTTGGCCGGCCCGATGGTCGTGACGGTCGCGTACTGGTTGGAGTACTCGCCGCCGAGGTCGTTCTCTTCCGGCGGGACCGGGCCCGGCAGGCTGTGCGCGTCATCCAGCGGGCTGATCGCCGTCCACGTGCGGCCCTGGTCGGTCGAGCGCAGCACCTGCGTGCCTCCGACGTAGATCGTCTTGGTGTTGCTGGGGTCGAACACGATCTGCGCGTCGGTCGTGAAGCGGTTGCCCGCGGGCTTGGCGCCGAAGTTCCAGCGCGTCGTAGTGCCGTTCTGGTCCAGGTTGCCCTGGCAGCTCGCGTTCTGCGAGCACGAGTAGTAGGTGTTGGAGTCGGTCGGGTCGATCAGGACCCAGTGGCCGTCGCCGCCGCCGTAGGAGTTGAACTGCGACAGGTCGGTCGGGTTCGGCGCCGCCGCCGTCCAGTCGCGCACCGAGCCGTTGTCCTGCAGGCCGGTCACGATGCGGTTCGGGTTGTCCTGCGCGACGGCCATGTGGTAGCTCTGGTTCCACGGCTCGTACGTCGCGTGGGTCCACGTGCCGGTCGCGCCGTTGGCGTCGGAGCGGTAGATGCCGCCGTCGTCGCCGTTGTAGACGCGCTTCGCAACGCGCAGGTCCCAGCCCATCGCGTGCTGGTCGGAGTGCGGGCCGGACGAGTTGTGCCACGTCGCGCCGCCGTCGGTGGACTCGCGCAGGCTGACGTCGGCGTTGAAGAGGTGGTTCTCGTCCGCCGGGTCGAACCAGACGCGGCCGAACCACCACTGGTAGCCGCCGTTGGCGTACGCGCGGCCGCTCGCCTGGAAGCTGTCGCCGTAGTCGTTGGAGATGTAGGAGCCCTTGTCAGGCCCGTACGGGGCGCCGAAGACGACGTAGATGCGCTTGGGATCGCTCGGGGCGATCGCGATGCCGATGCGGCCGAGGCTCGGATCGGCGGTCAGGCCGGTCCCGGGCCGGAAGTCGGTCAGCGAGGCGTTGGCGTTCGTCGACGTCGCGTTCGCCGACATCGTGATCGTCGTGCCGTTGATCGCCGTGATCGTCGTGCCCGCCGGGATGCCGGACGCCGCGATCTGATGGCCGACCTGGAACGCGCCGGACGTCGTGCTGACGTTGGTGATCGTGTTCGTTCCGGTGGCCAGCGCGCCGCGGCCGGCGCCGCCGCCGTCGGTCGGCTGGTCGAAGGTCTCGAGCGGCGTGGTGATGTTCTGCAGCCGCTTCCACGTGGCGCCGCCGTCGTCGGAGCGGAACAGGCCGGAGCCGATGCCGCCGTACACGCGCGCGCCGTTGTTGCGCTTGTGATCCCACAGGGCCGCGTAGACGCGCTGCGGGTTCGACGGGTCGACGGCGACGTCGATCGCGCCGGTCGTGCCGTTCGGCGGCGCGAGGACCTGCGTCCAGGTGGCGCCGCCGTCGGTCGTCTTGTACAGGCCGCGCTGGCCGGCGCTGCGCGACACGGCGCCCGCGGCGGCCGCGTACACGACGCTGGAGTTGGACGGGTCGACGGCGATGCGGCCGATCGACGCGCTCTGCTCGAGGCCGATGTGCGTCCAGCTCGTGCCGCCGTCGGTCGACTTGTACATGCCGTCGCCGAAGTAGGTCAGGCCGCCGCCGGGCGGGTTCGACTCGCCGGTGCCGGCGTACAGCGTGCCGTCGGTGCCCTGCGCGATCGCGCCGATCGTCTGGATCGTCCGCGTCGGCCACACGGGCACGTAGGTCATGCCGGCGTCGGTGCTCTTCCAGACGCCGCCGCCGGAGGCCGCGACGAAGATCGTGTCGGCGTGCTGGTTGTCGACCACGAGGTCGGTGACGCGGCCGCCGACGTTCGACGGGCCGGTCAGCTGCCACGGGCTCGCGTCCGGCGCCGACGGGATCGCGTCGGCCTGCGCCTGCGCCCGCGCGAGCTGCGCGGTCGAGACGTCCTGGCCGGAGCTGTCCTTGAAGTCCTGGTACTGGTCCGGCGCGTCGGGCGCCTTGCCGGCCTCGTTCTCGATCGACGGCGCCGTCCCGGTCGCCGTCGTCGTCGCCGTCAGCGTCTTCGTCGTCGAATGCGCCGTGCCGAGCACGAGCGCGAGCGCCGCGAGCACGGATGCGGCGCCGGCGACCCGCAGGCGCCCGGAGCCGGCTGGCTTGCGCGCGGCGGCGTCGGACAGCCTACGGCCGAAATCTTCCTTGAATCGATCGAACCGATCGTCCTGCTGGTCGCTCATGACCGCTTCCCTCCGAAGCTCGTTCCCGGCCATCAGTTCCACCAGCCCGCGGAATGTGACATCGGGCTTCGTACGCTTCTGCGATGCGCACCGGCATCCCCGTGGCAGAACTGGAATCCCGGCGCGAGCGGCTGCTCGAGCACGTCGAGGCGGAGGCCCTCAGCGGCTACGTCCTGTTCGGCGCCGACTACATCCGCTATTTCACGGGCTTCGGCTTCCTCTCGACCGAGCGGCCGGTGATCCTCGCCCAGAGCACCACCGGCGAGATGGCCGTGTTCGTGCCGGAGTTCGAGGTCGAGCGCGTGCGCGCCGAGACGGCGTTCGAGCGCGTCGAGTCCTATCCGGAGTACCCGGGGGTCGAGCACCCGATGCCGATCCTCGCGCGGATCCTCGCCGACATGGGGATCGGCGGCGCGATCGGCGCCGACCAGGACGGCTACCCGGGCATCCTCGGCTACCAGGGGCCTGCGCTGAGCGAGGTGACGGGCGGCACGGTGCACGGGCTCGCCGCCGCGATCGAGGCGATGATGGTGCGCAAGAGCGAGGCCGAGATCGCGCTGATCCGCGAGAGCGCGCGCTGGTGCGAGCACGCCCACCGGCTGCTGCAGGAGTACTCGCGCCCGGGCGCGTCCGAGGCCGAGGCGAGCCTGCGGGCGGGGCACGAGGCGACGCTCGCGATGATCGCCGCCGTCGGCGACGACTACGGCCAGCAGGGCTCCTCCGACGGCGTCTCGGCCGGCTACCGCGGCCAGATCGGGCGGCGCAGCGCGTGGGCGCACGCCGTCTCGCACAACATCCGCTTCCACACCGGCGACGTGCTCGTGAGCGAGACGAGCGCGCCGATCTGGGGCTACAACGCCGAGCTCGAGCGCGCCATGGTGATCGGGCCGCCGAGCGACGAGGTGCGCCGCCTGTTCGGCCACACCGTCGCCGCCCAGCAGGCCGCGCTCGACGCGCTGCGCCCCGGCGTGACCTGCGCGGACGTCGACGGCGCCGTCATGCGCTACCTCGAGCGGCACGACCTCGTGCCGTACTGGCGCCAGCACACGGGCCATGCGATCGGCCTGCGCAACCACGAGGCGCCGTTCCTGGACCTCGGCGACCACACGCGGATCGAGCCCGGGATGGTGTTCACGATCGAGCCGGGCCTCTACGCGCCCGAGCTCGGCGGCTTCCGCCACTCCGACACCGTCGCCGTCACGGCGGACGGCATCGACGTCCTGACCGACTACCCGCGCGACATCGAGAGCTTGACGATCGACTAGACGCTCGCCGCCTGGGTAGGCCGGATGCATGGCCCCCTCCGCGACGACCCCCGTCGTCCCCGACAACCCGACCGACCTGCCGCGCGAGTCCTGGCCCGGCATCCTCAAGCGCACGCTGCACCAGTTCAACGAGGACAAGCTGACGACGTGGGCCGCCGCGCTGACGTACTACGCGGTGCTCTCGATCTTCCCCGCCCTGCTCGCGCTCGTCTCGATCCTCGGCGTCGTCGGGCCGTCCGCGACGCAGCCGCTGGTCGACAACCTCTCGACCGTCGCCCCCGGGCCGGCGAAGGACATCCTCACGAACGCCCTGAACGGCATCAAGGGCAATCAGGGCGCGTCGACGCTCGCGCTGATCATCGGGCTCGTGACCGCGATCTGGTCGGCGTCGGGCTACATCGGCGCGTTCATGGAGGCCGCTAACGCCGTCTGGGACGCGCCCGAGGGCCGGCCGTTCTGGAAGAAGATCCCGACCCGGCTCGGCGTCACCATCGTCATGCTCGTGCTGCTCACCGCGAGCGCCCTGGCGGTCGTGTTCACCGGCCCGCTGGCCCAGTCGCTCGGCGACGTGATCGGCGCCGGCAGCACGTTCGTGACGGTCTGGGGCATCGTCAAGTGGCCGGTGCTCGTGATCATCGTGTCGCTGATGATCTCGCTGCTCTACTGGGCCGCGCCGAACGTCAAGCAGCCCGGCTTCCCCTGGATCAGCCCCGGCGGCGTGCTCGCCGTGCTGCTGTGGATCCTCGTGTCGGTCGCGTTCGCGTTCTACGTCGCGAACTTCGCCTCCTACAACAAGACGTACGGGAGCCTCGGCGGCGTGATCGTGTTCCTCGTCTGGCTGTGGCTGACGAACCTGATCATCCTGCTCGGGGCCGAGTTCAACTCCGAGATGGAGCGCAGCCGCCAGATCCGCGCCGGCCATCCGCCCGACCAGGAGCCGTTCCTCCCGCTGCGCGACGAGCCGTCATGAGGCGTGGCCCGGGTCGATCTCCAGCGCCTCGTCGGACATGAGCTGAGCGCCGGTCGCGCCGGCCTCGGCCGCGACCGGCTCGAGCAGGTAGAGGTCGTGATCGCCGGCGTCCGCGCGCCAGACGACGCGGCCGACGAAGCGGCTCGGGCAGGCGTCGAGGACCGGCACCCCGCCGGGCCCGTCATGCCACGCGCAGCGGGCGAACTTGTCGACCTCGTCGCCCGTCTCGCCGCCGAACAGGCGCGCCAGCGCCTCCTCCGCGGCGGGGACGCGGTGGACGCCGAGCAGCCCGGCGTCGCGGCCGCGCCGGAACGTCCGGTTCGTGTGCGACAGGCAGACGGCGAAGCGCCGCGGGTCGATGCTCGTCTGCGTCGCGAAGCCGACGAGGCAGCCGAGCCGCTCGCCGTCCACGCGCGCGGTGACGATGAACATCGGGTAGCGCAGCCCGGCCGCGAAGGCCTCGAACGCCGCGGCGGGGTCGCTCACGCGCCGGGAGCGTCGTACTCGTGCGCGGCCCGGAACTCGCCGCGCCGGCTGCCGCTCAGCCACACCACGACGCGGCACTCCGGGTCGCCGACGGCGATCCGCTCCTCGAGCATCACCGTCGCGCCGCCCGCGTTGCGCGCGGCGATGCCGCCGAAGACGCTCGAGGTCATCCGGCAGAGCCCGGGCGCGCGGCGCACGACGTCGCCGAACGGGCACGCGCGGTTGCCGAGCACGATCCGCTCCGCGTTGGCCTCGATGACGTAGAAGTCGCCGTCGATCGACGCCTTCAGGCGCACGTAGAGGTCCGCGATCTGCTGCGGCGTGAGCGCGTCGACGATCCCGCGCGCGCGGCGGTACTGCGCCTCCATCTGGCCGCCGATGTCCATCCCGACCTGCGCGATCGCGGCCTCCGCGGCGGCCGGCCCTTCGCGCTGCTCGACCGTCTCGGCGAGCTGGACGACCAGCGCGCGCAGGAACGACTCCTTGCCGAAGCTGCCGTCGGGCCGCGCCTCCTCGGCGAGCGGGAGCACGCTGCCGCGGCTGCGCGGCGGGTCGTGGTCGTCCGCCCGCGCGCGCCGCACCGGCAGCACCGCGGTGACCCGGGTGCCGCCGGCGCGCTTGGCCGCGGCCTGCAGCTCGAGCGTGAGCGCCCGCGTGATCATCAGCCCGCGGCCGCCGCCCGCGAGCGGATCGTCCGGCGCCTCGGCGCTGAGCTCGAACCCCGGCCCGAGGTCGTGCACCTCCAGCACCGGCGCGTCGGCGCTCCAGTCCACGTGGACCCACGCGGGCCCGGGCGCGTGGCGCACCGCGTTGCCGATCAGCTCCCCCGCGGCCACTTCGGCGCCGCCGATGTCCGAACCTGCGGCGGCATGCCGGCGCAGGTAGGTCACGAGCTCCTGGCGGACGGTCGAGCCCGAGTGCGGGACGGCGCCGTCGACGAACCAATCCATCGCGCCCCGCAGGCTAATCCTTCGCGCCCGCGGCGGCGCCAGCTCCCGATAACCCGAGCCCGACTTGGGTAGCACGGCGCCGTGCCAGCCCTTCCAGAGTCCCGCGGCGCCGCGAGCGCAGCACTGCTCGCCGCCTTGGCCGAGCCCGCGCGCTCGCTCCCCATGCCGCCGGCGCCGGATGACGCCGAGGACCTCCAGCTCGCGCTCTACTGCTGCTACGAGCTGCACTACCGCGGGTTCGACGGCGTCGACGAGCGGTGGGAGTGGGAGCCGTCGCTGCTGGCGTTCCGCGCCGCGCTCGAGCGCCGCTTCGAGCGCGAGCTGCTCGAGCTGATCGGCCCGCCCGGGGCGGCACCCGCGCCGCAGGAGCTCGACGTCGCGCTGCGCGAGCTCGCGCTCGCCGACGAGGCGCCGTCGGTGTCGACCTACATCGAGCGCACGGCGACGCTCGACGAGGTGCGCGAGTTCATGGTGCACCGGTCGGCCTACCAGCTCAAGGAGGCCGACCCGCACTCGTGGGCGCTCCCGCGGCTGTGGGGCGCGCCGAAGGCGGCGCTGGTGGAGATCCAGGCCGACGAGTACGGCGGCGGCCGCCGCGAGGCGATCCACGCGGAGCTGTTCGCCCGCGCGCTGGCGGCGGTCGGGCTCGACCCGACCTACGGCGCCTACCTGGACCGGATCCCCGGCGTCACGCTGGCGACGGTGAACCTGATGTCGCTGCTCGGCCTGCACCGGCGCCTGCGCGGCGCCGTGATCGGGCACCTGGCGCTGTTCGAGCTGACGTCCTCGATCCCGAACCGCCGCTACGGCGCCGGCCTGCGGCGGCTCGGCTTCGACGGCGACGCGACGGCGTTCTTCGACGTCCACGTGCTCGCCGACGCGGTCCACGAGAGCATCGCCGCGGTCGACCTCGCGGGCGGCCTCGCGCGCCAGGATCCGCGGCTCGCGGCCGACGTCGTGTGGGGCGCCCGCGCGCTGCTCGCGCTCGAGGGCCGCTGGGCCGAGCACCTCCTCGCCGCCTGGGCGCGGGACGCGCCGTCGCTGCATCAGGCAGCGACGCTCGCATGAGCGAAGGCGAGCTGCGCGCAGCCTTCGACGCACCGCAGGCGCTGACGATCGGCCTCGAGGAGGAGGTGATGCTGCTCGACCCGGGCACGCTCGACCTCGCGCCCGTGGCGGAGCAGCTCGCCACCGCCAAGCTGGAGCTGCCCGCGTCCCAGCTCGAGCTCGTGACCGAGCCCGCGCGGACGGTGGCGGAGGCGATCGCGCAGCTGCGCGGCGGCCGCCGCGCGCTGGCCGCCGCCGTGCGCGGCCGCGTGCTGCCCGCCGTCGCGGGCGCGCACCCGTTCGCGGCGCCGCTCGGCGCGCTCAACGCGGGCGAGCGCTACGACGCGATCCGCGACGAGTACGGCGACGCCGCCCGCGCGCAGCTCGTCTGCGCGCTGCAGGTGCACGTCGCGGTCGGCGGCGCCGACCGCACGCTGGCCGTCTACAACGCGCTCCGCGGCCACCTGCCGGAGCTCGCGGCGCTCGCCGCCAACGCGCCCTTCCTCGGCGGGCGCGACACCGGCTGCGCGTCGGTGCGGCCGCTGATCTGCGGCCTGTTGCCGCGCCAGGGCGTGCCGCCCGCGATGGCATCCTGGGCCGCGTTCGCGGAGACGCTGCGCTGGGGCGCCGAGGCGGGCGCGGTCCCGGAGCCCCGGCGCTGGTGGTGGGAGCTGCGCCCGCACCCGCTGCACGGGACGCTCGAGCTGCGCGTGCCCGACGCGCAGACCACGCTCGCGGACGCGGCGGCCGTGGCGGCGTACGCCCACGCGCTCGTCGCCTGGCTGGCCGAGCGCCACGACGCGGGCGAGCGCCTCGGCGCGCCTGACACGTGGCGCATCGACGAGAACCGCTGGACCGCGCTGCGCCACGGCCTCGACGGGAGCTTCGCCGACCTCGCCACCGGCGCGCGCAGGCCCGTGCGCGAGCTGCTGCGCGACCGCGTCGACGAGCTCGCGCCCGTCGCGCGGCGGCTCGGCTGCGGCGCCGAGCTCGCGAGCGCCGGGCGGCTGATCGACGCCAACGGCGCGCAGCGCCAGCGCGCCATCGCCGCCGAGCTGGGACTTCCGGGGCTCGCGCGCCGGCTCACCGAGCGCTTCCTCGAGGACTAGGAGCCTGTTGAGGAATGGTCGGTCCGCCTGATGTGGTGCAGCCGTGGATGCCTCGGGCCGCACGCGATGGTGATGCGTGGCTCTGCCACGTGAGCATCGCGGGTGGGCCGAGGCGCCGCGGATGTGCCGCAGCGGGCGCACCGGAATTCCTCAACCGGCTCCTAGCGCCCGTGCTCAGGCGCGCTCGGGCAGCGGAACCGGACGAGCGCGTGCGTGCCGTCGCAGAACGGCCGCCGGCGGGACTTCCCGCAGCGGCAGAGCGCGATCGTCCCGCGGCCGGGATCGATCTCGTTCCCGTCTTGGTCGACGATCCGGAACTCGCCCCGCACCAGCAGCGGACCGTCGCGGTACGGCGTGATCAGCGTCTCGTTCATCGCGAGCGTCCTCCCCATCGTCCGCAGCGCGCCAAACCTCGGAGGTTGCCGTTCCCGCGCGAGGGGTAAAGCCCGAGTTCCGCCGCTCGCTCGCACCGGGCGGCGGACTCTTTCCCGCGGTCAGAGCTCGTCGTCGGCCACGAGGTCGGACGGGCTGAGGACGAAGACCTCGCAGATCATGTCGGGCGCCTGCTGGTTGCCGCTCATGAACCCGATCACCGGCCGGCCGGTGGCGTGCTCGATCACGGCCTCGAAGCGCTCGCGCATGACCTCCTGGAACTCCACCCGCTGCGCGATCACGGCGTGACCGCGCCCGCCGTCGAGCAGCGTCTGCTCCACGCGCGTGAACCCGCCGCGCATCACGCACACCACGAGGTCGTCCTGGTAGTAGGTCTTCGCCTGCGTCGGCCCGCGGCCGTAGAACTCCTTCAGCAGCGCGACCATGCCGTCGGAGATCGCGGTGAGCACGTCTCCGTGCGTGCCCTGCAGGCTGTGGACGTCCGGTTCGGGCATGTTGAACCGATCGTAGCCGCGTCAGTCGACGCGCGCGGCAAGCAGGCAGAGATCGTCGGTCAGCGCGCCGTAGGCGAAGCCGGCGGCGCGTGCGCGCAGGACGGCGACGGCCTCGCTGGGGGGCGGCCGCTTGAGCTCCACGAGCGCCGCCGCGACGGCATCGAGCCCCAGCAGCTCGCCGTCGTGCCGCGCCTCGGTCAGCCCGTCGGTGTAGAGCAGCACCCCGTCGCCGGCCGCGAGCGCCAGCGTGCCCTCGCCGCAGCCTGGGTCAGCCTGGAAACCTAGCGGCGTCCCCTGCCGGGTCGCGACGAGCTCATGCCCGTCGTCCAGCCACAGGGCCGGCGGGTGGCCGGCGTAGGCCCAGCGCAGGAGCCGCTCGCTCGGCAGGTACGTCATGCACGCGACGGTGACGAACGTGTCGGTGGTGCCGGCGCGCTCGATCAGGGCGGTGTTGGCCCAGCTGAGCAGCTGGCATGGAGCGTCCGAGAACGGCGCGGTGGCGGCGAACGCCGTCCGCACGAACGCCGCGCGCCGTGCCGCCGCCAGGCCGTGGCCGATCACGTCGCCGATGACCATGACCGTCGAGCCCTGCGGGCCGGGGGCGATCAGGTAGAAGTCGCCGCTGACGCGCTCGGCCTGGGCCGGCAGGAACGCCGCGGCCAGCTCCAGGCCGGGGCGGTGCGGCAGCTCGGGCGGTGTCAAGGCGTCCCGGATCGCGCGCAGGTCGTCGAGCTCGCGCTCGGCGCTGAGCAGCCGCTCGCGCAGCGCGACGAGATCCTCGTCGCGGAGCGCGAGGTCGCGCCGCAGCCGCGCGACCAGGCTCTGCTCGCCGCCGTTGGACGCGACCGCGGACTGCTGGAGACCGCGGTGGCTACGCACCGCCGCCCCCGACCCGTTTGGCCTGCTGGCGGACGGGGCTGACGCGGACGACGTCCCACGCGAGGTGGCAGCGCTCGAGCCCGGTGATCAGCCACGCGCTCGGGTCGAACTGCCAGCGGCCAAGGCCGTGCCGCGCCGAAGTCGGGAACGCGTGGTGGTTGTTGTGCCACGCCTCGCCGAACGAGAAGGGCGCCAGCCACGCGAGGTTGCGCGACTGGTCGCCGGTCGCGAACGCCCGGCGGCCGAAGAAGTGGCACAGCGAGTTGATGCTGAACGTCGCGTGGTGCAGGAGCAGGATGCGCACCGCACCGCCCCACAGCAGCCCGGTGAGCCCGCCCACGAGCGAGCCCGTCAGGGCGACGCCCAGACCGAACGGGACGGCGAGCCCGACGACGACCCAGAGCGGGAACGTGCGGCTGATGAACTGCATGTCGCGATCGGCCAGCAGGTCCTTGGCGTAGCGGCGCGGGTTGGCCATGTCCTTGCCGCGGAACATCCAGCCCAGGTGCGCGTGCGCCAGGCCGCGCAGCTCGCCTCGCCAGCCCGCCGCCTGATCGACGTGCGGGCTGTGCGGGTCGCCGGGCTGATCGGAGAAGCAGTGGTGCTTGCGATGCGTCGCGACCCACTCGATCACGGGGCCCTCGACCGACATCGAGCCGAGGACCGCCAGCAGCGCGCGCAGCGGGCGCGTGGTCTTGAAGCTGCGGTGCGTGAACAGCCGGTGGAACCCGACCGTCACGCCGAGCCCCGACAGCGTGTACGTGATCGCCAGCACGACGAGGTCCTGCCAATGCAGCGTGCCGCCCCACGCGAGCCACGCCGCGAAGCCCAGCGCGACCGGCGGGATGCCGACGACCAAGGTCCGCACCACTCGCTCGGACGTCTCGTTGACGATCGGGATCGTGTCCGCGACGCCGGCGGCGCTCGTTTCAGGGGTGACCGATGGGAGCAGCATCACGACCTCCGGGGAACGGCAGGAACCCTCGGAAGTCAGATGGCGTTGCCTGCCTGCGACGGGCCGACCTCGCCACCAGTGCCCTCCTAACCACTCACGATACTCCTCCCATCATCGCCGGGCGAGCGCGAAGCCGCCAGGTGGGACCACGATCGACACCGACGGGCCGTTGCCGCCGGCCTGCGCGAACGCGCGGCCCTCGGCGTCGTAGCTGGCGGCCCGCACCGCACCGGATCCGGGCACGACGATCGCGGTGGCGCGCCGCTTGGACGCGAACGACCGCACGAGCGCCTGCGCGTGCCCGTCGCCGGCCAGCGCGACCGACTCGATCAGCGGCTGGAACACGACGGCGTCGAGCGCGGTCGTGCCCGTCGAGGTCGCCGCCGGAGATGCGCCGGCCGGCAACGGCCGGGGCAGCGTCTGCAGCTCGAGCAGGCCGGGGATCGCCGACGCGCCCTGCGGACCCGCGCCGGAGTGCGAGAGCACCCCGAGCGCGCCCCAGCGCGTCGCGCCGCCGGCGCCGTCGGCGGTGCGCAGCGCGGCCGGCTCCACGAGCCCGGGCTCCGCCTGCGCGGCGAACGTCGCGCTCGCCCCGCGCGGCAGGCTCACGTAGTCGCCGCTCCACGCGCTCTCGCCGGTCCACGCCGACGCCGGCGTGACGACCGTCGCGCCGCCGCCGAGCGTCGCGGACTCGGCCTCCAGGACGCTCCACGTGTGGCGGGCCGCCGGCTGCGCGATCCGCGCCTGCGCGGCGACGTCGGGCGCGCCGTCGAGCGCGAGCATCGAGAGCAGCCCGTGGATCGTCGACTCGGCGCCGCTGTTGTGGTTGATCGTGCCGTCGCCGGCCACGCCGTCGAACGTGACGCCGGTGGCGGGGTCGTACATCGGCGCTCCGGCCGGGTTGTCGCCGAAGTACCACGCGCCCGCGACGCCGGCGAGCCCGCGCAGGCCCGGCCGGCGCGCGGCGTCCGCCACCGCGAGCAGGTCCTGCAGCCGGCTGTCGGCGCCGTAGGCGATCTGCGTGTGGTCGGTCGGCGTCGGGTTCCAGCCGTTCTCCGGCCCGGCGGCGACGAGCATGTGCGGCGTGAACGACGCGGAGTCCGCCAGCGCCGGGGCGAGCAGGTCGCCGCGGCCGAGCGCGGAGGCCGCGCCGGCGAGCGCGGCGGGCATCTGCGACGCCCACGCGTGCCAGACCGAGCGCGTCTCGGCGGCGGGCAGCAGCGCGCCGTAGGGCCAGGTCGAGCCTGACGGCGTGCCGAGCGCGGCGACGCCTTCGCCGAAGCGCGCCAGCGCGCGGCGGGCGGCTGCAGAGCCGCCGGCGTCCACGTAGGCGGTCAGGCCGAGCATCGCCTCGGCGGTCGCATCGGCGCCGTCGACGATCAGCCACGCCGGGACGCGCCGGCCGTCGACGACCATGGTGCGCGGGTAGGCGCTCAGCACCTCGCGGTCGAGCGCGCCGAGCGCGAGCTCGAGCCGGTCGCGCAGGAAGCGCGCGAACGCCGGGTCGGCGTCGCGGAACGCGCGGTAGCCCTCGCCGAGCGCCCACACGCTGCGGGCGAGCCAGTACGACGCGTCGCTGTCGGACGGGTCGGGCGCCTCCGGCGGGTTCGCGCTCGGGTGCAGGGTCCCGTCGGGCTGCATCCACAGCACGACGTTGCCGGACGGCGACTGCAGGTACGTGAGGCCGCGCAGGAGCGCGTAGGCGCGCTGCCGGCTCGCGGCGGAGCCCGTCTGGCGCCAGTGGCGCACGTACACGACCGCGGCGCGCGCGATGTCATCGGCGTTGAACGCGCCCTGGCCGTACGTGTCGGTCGCGGCGTCGTAGGCGCCGCCGCCGACGCGCTTGTAGCTGCCGTCGGCCTGCCGGTCGGCGTACGTCCACAGGACCCCGATCGACGGGTCGCTCACCGAGCGGTAGGTCGTATGCCCGGGCTGCGCCGGCGGTGTCACCGTCGCTCCGAGGAAGTCCAGGTGCGCGGTGTTGGCGAGCGGTGCGGCGCGTGCGACCGCGGCTGGAGCGAGCACCACCAGGGCGAGCACGAGCATGGCGAGACGGCGGAGCATCTGGACCTCCCTCGGAACGGCTTAAACGTTTTATCCCCTGATCAACGGGGCATAAACCCCGCCGTGGGAGAGAGGAGCAAGCGCCGGCGCGGCCCGACGATCGTCGACGTCGCGCGCCAGGCCGGCGTCTCGACGACGGCGGTCTCGTTCGCGCTCAACGGACGCAACGGCGTCGGCGAGGAGACGCGCGTCCGCATCCTCCGCGTCGCCCAGGAGCTGGGCTGGGAGCCGAGCGCATCCGCGCGCTCGCTCGGCGGCCGCCGCGAGTTCGCCCTCGGACTCGTGATCGCCCGCGACCCCGGTCTGCTGAGCGCCGACCCGTTCTTCCCCGCCTTCATCGCGGGCGTCGAGATCGAGCTCGCCGCGCTCGGGCAGGCACTGCTGCTGCAGGTCGTCGGCGACGACGCCGACCGCGAAGCCGATCGCTACCGCCACCTGGCGCGCTCGGAGCGCGTGGACGGCGTCTTCGTCACCGACCTGCGGTTCGCCGACCCGCGCATCGCCCTGCTGCAGGAGCTCGGCCTCCCCGCCGTGACGCTCAACCGCCCCGACGTGCCCAGCCCCTTCCCGGCCGTGTGCCAGGACGACGGCCCCGGCGTCGCGGCCGCCGTCCGCCACCTGGCCGAGCTGGGCCACGAGCGGATCGCCTACGTCGCGGGCCGGCTCGACCTGCTCCACGGCGCCCGCCGCCGCGACGTCTGGATCGAGGCGATGACCGAGCTCGGCCTCCCGTCCGACCTCGTCGCGATCGCCGACTTCACCGCCGGCGCCGGCGCCGGCGCCACGCGAGCGCTGCTCGCCGCCGACGACCGCCCGACCGCGATCGTCTACGCCAACGACGCGATGGCGATCGCCGGTCTCACCGTCGCGCACGAGCTCGGCTTCGCGCCGCCGCGCGACCTCTCCCTGGTGGGCTACGAGGACTCAGAGCTCGCCGCCCACGTCTACCCGTCACTCACATCCGTCCGCTCCGACCCCGTCGAATGGGGCCGGAGGGCAACCCGCGTCCTGCTGGACGCGATCGAAGGGCGCACCGCCGACGTCGAGCTTGAACCGGCTCGGCTGGTCGTGCGCGCCTCGACCGAGAGGAGAAGCACATGAACCTCCGCCTCGTCCCCGCCGCCGTCGCCGTCGCCGCGCTCGCGGTTGGAGTCGCCGCCTGCGGCGGCTCCGGCGGCTCGTCATCCAAGGACGCCGCCGCCCGTGGCCCGATCAAGGTCTGGTACTCGAACAATCCCGAGGAGGTGGCCTGGGGGAAGTCGATGGTGGCCGCCTGGAACCAGGCGCATCCCAACGAGAAGGTGACCGGCCAGGAGATCCCGGCGGGCAAGACCTCCGAGGAGGTCATCGGCGCGTCGATCACGGCCGGCAACGCGCCGTGCCTGGTGCTCAACACCTCGCCGGCCGCCGTGCCGGGCTTCCAGAAGCAGGGCGGCCTCGTCGCGCTCGACGACATGCCGGGCGGCAGGCAGTACATCGAGAGCCGGACCGGAGCCGCGGCGAAGCAGTACCAGTCGCCGGACGGCAAGTACTACCAGTTGCCGTGGAAGTCCAACCCGGTGATGATCTTCTACAACAAGAAGCTGCTCAAGAAGGCCGGCGTCGACCCGAACAACCCGCCGCTGGCGACGTACTCGCAGTTCCTCGACACCGCGCGCAAGATCGTCAAGTCCGGCGCCGCCCCGGCCGCGATCTACCCCGCGCCGACGAGCGAGTTCTTCCAGTCGTGGTTCGACTACTACCCGCTGTTCATCGCGGCGACCGGCAAGCAGCTGGTGCAGGACGGCAAGGCCCAGTTCGACTCCCCCGCCGGGCAGCAGGTCGCGGACTTCTGGAAGACGCTCTACAGCGAGAAGCTCGCGCCGAACGAGAAGTACAACGGCGACTCGTTCGCCGACGGCAAGGCCGCCATGGCCATCGTCGGCCCGTGGGCGATCGCCGTCTACGGCGACAAGGTCGACTGGGGCGTCGCGCCGGTCCCGACCGCCGACGGCAAGCCGGCGGGCGACATCCAGACGTTCTCCGACGAGAAGTCGATCGCCATGTACTCCGCGTGCAAGAACCGCGGGACGGCGTGGGACGTGCTCAAGTTCGCCACCTCCAAGGAGCAGGACGGCGCGTTCCTGAAGGCCTCGGGCCAGATGCCGATGCGCGAGAACCTGACGGCCGCGTACCCCGCGTTCTTCACGGCGAAGTCGAAGTACAAGCTGTTCGCCGAGCAGGCCGCGCGCACCGTCGAGGTGCCGAACGTCGCCAACTCCGTGACGATCTGGCAGACGTTCCGCGACGCCTACTCGAAGTCGGTGATCTTCGGCAAGGAGGGGTCCGATCAGGCCCTCAGCCAGGCCGCCGGCAAGGTCCAGGGGCTGGCGAAGGAAGGCTCCTGACATGAGCGCGGCAACGGCGGCCGGGGCCGGGAGGCCCCGGCGCCCGCTGCGGCGCCGCGTGCTCGGACGCCAGCCGCTGGGGCTGGCGTTCGTGACGCCCTACGTCCTCTTCCTGGCGGCGATCTTCGCCTACCCGCTCGTGTTCAGCGTCTACATGTCGCTGCACGACTACTTCTTCGCGGCGCCGGGAGCGACGGTGGCGCGGCCGTGGGTCGGGCTGCACAACTTCTCGACGGTGCTGTCGGACCCGGACGTGCGGGCGTCGTTCGCGCACGTCGGCGTCTTCATCCTCATCAACGTCCCGCTGACGGTGGCGATCTCGCTGGGCCTGGCCGTCGCGCTGAACGCGGCGATCCCGTGGCGCGGGTTCCTGCGCACCGCCTACTACGTCCCGTACGTGACCGCGAGCGTCGCCGTGGTCGCCGTGTGGCTGTGGCTGTTCAGCCGCCACGGGCTCGTCAACACGGTGCTGGGGCCGCTCGCCCCGAGCCCGTCGTGGCTCGTCAACTCGCACCTGGCGATGCCGATGATCGCCGTGTTCGTCGCCTGGAAGCAGGCCGGCTTCTTCATCCTGCTCTACCTCGCGGCGCTCCAGAACGTCCCGAAGGAGCTCTACGACGCGGCCTCGATGGACGGCGCGTCGAAGTGGCGCTCGTTCCTGAACGTCACCGTGCCGGGGGTGCGGCCGGCCACCGTGCTCGTCGTCGTGCTGGCCACGATCACGGGCGCGAACCTGTTCACGGAGCCCTACCTGCTGACGAACGGAGGCGGGCCCGACGGTGCGTCGTCGACGCCCGTCCTGATCATGTACCAGCGCGGCATCGAGCAGGGGCAGCCTGACATCGCCGCGGCCATCGGGATCATCCTCGTGGCCTGCGTGATCGTGCTGTCGCTGATCTCCCGCCGATTCCTCGAGGAGCGTGCCTGATGGCGACCGAGACGATCAAGACCCGGTCGGCCGCGGTGCCGCTGCCGGTCGCGGAGCCGAGGCGGCACGCGCGCAGGAGTCCGCTGCGGCTCGTGGTGGTGTTCGCCGGCGCGCTGCTCTTCCTGTTCCCCTTCTACTACATGCTGATCGGGTCGCTGCAGGCCGAGCAGAACACGGGCCTCAGCGGCCTGTGGCCCGACCCGAGCAACCTCACGCTGCACAACTACGCGCAGATCGACAAGGCGATCTCGCTCGGGCGCACGCTGTTCAACTCGGGCGTGTTCACCGGCGGCGTGATCCTCTGCACCGTCGTCTTCGGGCTGCTGGCCGGCTACGCGCTGGCCGTGCTCGAGTTC
This sequence comes from uncultured Solirubrobacteraceae bacterium, assembly GCA_963736505.1. Classification (GTDB taxonomy): domain Bacteria; phylum Actinomycetota; class Thermoleophilia; order Solirubrobacterales; family Solirubrobacteraceae; genus Solirubrobacter. The sequence continues at coordinate 766,382 of CAVTOZ010000003.1, read as the reverse complement.
CGCGGCCGCGGCGCGGTGTTCGCGGGCGTGCTGCTGATCCTCGTCGTCCCGTTCCAGCTGCTGACGATCCCGCTCTACGTGCTGATCGTGCGCGACTACGGGCTGGCCGACAGCTACCTCGGGATGATCGTGCCGTTCGCGATCAACTCGACGGCGGTGTTCGTGTTCCGGCAGTTCTTCATCCAGCTGCCGAGCGAGCTGTTCGACGCCGCCCGGATGGACGGCGCGAGCGAGCTGCAGATCCTGCGCCGGATCGCCATCCCGCTCGCCAAGCCCGCGCTGCTGACGGCCGTCCTGCTGACGTTCATCGGCCCGTGGAACGAGTTCCTGTGGCCGTTCCTCGTGACCAAGGAGCACTCGATGCAGCCGCTCGCGGTGGCCCTGGCCAACTACATCGACACCGTGTCCGGGCGGGCGACGAACCCGTTCGGCGCGATCCTCGCCGGCGCGTGCGTGCTCGCCGCGCCCGCCGTCGCGCTGTTCGTCGCGTTCCAGCGGCACTTCGTGACGACGAACATCGGCTCGGGAGTGAAGGGATGACGGTGGCCACGGTGCCGTACGCGCTCACGCGCATGGGGGTGGTGATGTCGCCCCGCGAGGGCGATCCGCTGGAGGCCGAGGGCGTGCTCAACCCGGCCTCCGGCCGCACGCCCGACGGCCGCCTGCATCTGCTCCCGCGCCTGGTCGCCGCGGGCAACGTCTCGCGCGTCGGCCTCGCCGAGGTGGTCGTGCGCGACGGCGTGCCAACCGGCGTGGAGCGCGTGGGCGTCGTGCTCGCGCCGGACGAGGGCTGGGAGCGCGGCGTCGGCCACGCCGGCGTCGAGGACCCGCGCGTCACCTGGATCGCGTCGCTCGGTGTTCACGTGATGACATATGTCGCGCACGGGCCCCTCGGCCCGCGCCCCGCGCTCGCGCTGTCGGAGGACCTGCGGTCGTGGCGCCGGCTCGGGCCGCTGCACTTCGGCTACCAGCCGGAGCTCGACACGGACCTCAACCTGTTCCCCAACAAGGACTGCGTGTGGTTCCCGGAGCCCGTTCCCGGACCCGGCGGCGAGCTCGCGTACGCGATGCTGCACCGGCCGATGTGGGACCTCGGCTGGGTCGTGCCGGGCGAGGGCACCGTCGTGCCGGCGGGGGTCGACGACGAGCGGCCGGGGATCTGGATCTCGTACGTCCCGGCGGCCGAGGTCGCCGCCGACGTGCGCGCGTTCGTACATCTGCGCGACCACACGCCCGTGGCGCTGAGCGAGTTCGAGTGGGAGGCGCTGAAGATCGGGGCCGGCCCGCCGCCGATCCGCGTCGACGAGGGCTGGCTGGCGATCCACCACGGCGTGAGCGGCACGCTCGTGCACGGCACCGACCAGCAACAGGGCGTGCACTACGCCGCGGGCGCCATGTTGCTCGACCCGGAGGACCCGTCCCGGGTGCTCGCCCGCACCGCCGATCCACTGCTTTTCCCTCATTCTCATGAGGAGCTGGTGGGGACGGTCCCCAACGTCGTGTTCCCGACCGCGATCGAGGCGATCGACGGCGTCCACCACGTCTTCTACGGCATGGCCGACAGCCATATCGGAGTGGCGCGGCTCGAGCGGGCGTGAGCGGAGAGGTCTAGAGTGGTTACCAGGAGGGCACCGCACAGCGACGTCGGGCGAACGCCCAGCAGCGCAGTCTGACTTCCGAAATCGATCGTCGAGCGATTTTGGAGCTGTCCCATGACCAGCAGGCCGACGTCGAGTTCCGGGGCCGCGCGCGACGAGATGGTGGAGCGGTTCCTGCCGCTGTCGCGTCAGCTCGCGCGCCGCTACCGCGGCGCGGAGGACGTCGACGATCTCGACCAGATCGCCGCGGTCGGGCTCCTGAAGGCCGTGGACCGCTTCGATCCGGAGCGCGGCGTGGCGTTCTCGACCTTCGCGGTGCCCACGATCCTTGGAGAGCTCAAGCGGCATCTGCGCGACCGCGGCTGGGCGGTCCACGTCCCGCGCGCCGTGCAGGAGCTCTCGGTGCGCGTCGAGCGCGTGTCGACCGACCTCGTCGGCGAGCTGGGACGCTCCCCGACCGTTGCGGAGCTCTCCGTGCGCGCGGACGCGCCGCCTGAACGCGTGCTCGAGGCGCTGCACGCGAGCGTCACGCGCTTCTCGCTCTCGCTCGACCAGCCGCGGGCGAACGGCGACGACGACCCGCTCGGCCGCGAGATCGCGACCATCGAGCCCGGGTTCGCCGCGGTCGAGGACGCCGAGCAGCTGGGCGGGCTGATGCGCAGCCTGAGCGAGCGCGACCGGCGCATCATCGACCTGCGCTTCCGCGAGGACCGCCGCCAGACCCAGATCGCCGCCATCGTCGGCCTGTCGCAGATGCAGGTGTCGCGCCGGATCCGGTACTCGATCGAGCGGCTCCAGCGCGCCGCCGAGATGTCGGAGGCGGCCTGACCGAGGGCGATGACGGTCTGGAAACTCGACGTTTGTACGAGTTCAGAAGTTGCGGCCCGCCGGGAAGACCGCGCTCGAACCCGCGTGCCGCGCCACCCGTCCCCGCCGACTGCGAACGGGCTTCCTAGAGATTGACCCCTCAAGAACCGCCGGCGGCGCGCGGGTTCGCCCTCCGGCCAACGGTCACCGCGCTGCCGCGAGCGCGATACTGGACGCATGGGCACCGCGGAGTTCCCGCTCTCGGAGCTGATCGGGGCGATGTCGTATGCGCTCGATCTGACCGAAGGGGAGCCGCCAGGCCACGCGGCGCGCTCCTGCCTGATCGGGATGCGGCTGGCCGAGGCGCTCGGGCTCGACGCCGCGGCGCGCTCTGACCTGTACTACGCGCTGCTGCTCAAGGACGCGGGCTGCTCGGCGAACTCCGCGCGGATGGCGGCGCTGTTCGGCGCCGACGACCACACCGCCAAGCGCTCCTCCAAGCGCGTCGACTGGGCGCGGCCGTGGCCGGCGTTCGTCTGGGCGGTGCGGACCGTCGCGCCGCGGGGAACGCCGGCCGCCCGCCTGCGGCGGCTGCTCGCGATCCGCGACGAGGGCGACGTGACGCGGTCGCTGATGCAGGCGCGCTGCGAGCGCGGCGCCGAGATCGCCCGCATGCTCGGCCTCTCCGAGGCCACGGCGCAGGCGATCTACGCGCTCGACGAGCACTGGGACGGGCGCGGCCACCCGCAAGGGCTGCGCGGCGCCGAGATCCCGCTCGCCGCCCGCATCCTGTGCCTCGCGCAGACGCTGGAGATCTTCCACCGCACGCGCGGCGTCCGCGACGCGTACGCGATGGCGCGCGCCCGCCGCGACACCTGGTTCGACCCCGAGCTGGTGGATGCCCTGGAGGCGTTCTCCGGCGACCGCTTCTGGGCCGGCCTGGCGACGGCGGACGTCGCCGCGGCGGAGCCGCAGACCCGCCGGATCACGGCCGGCGCGGACCGGCTCGACCGCGTCGCCGACGCGTTCGCCGCTGTCGTCGACGCCAAGTCGCCGTGGACGTACCGGCACTCCGACCGCACGAGCGTGATCGCGATGAGCATCGACGCGGCGCTGGATGGCGACCCCGAGACGCAGCTGGATCTCTCGCGCGCGGGCCGCCTGCACGACATCGGCAAGCTCGCGATCTCCAGCCGGATCCTCGACAAGCCCGCGGCGCTGACCGAGCGCGAGCTCGAGCGCGTGCGCGCGCACCCGGACATCACCCGCCGGATCCTCGAGCGCGTCCCGGGGCTCGGGGAGCTGGCGCCGCTGGCCGCCGCGCACCACGAGCGCCTCGACGGCAGCGGCTACCCGGACGCGCTGACCGCCGCCGAGCTCACGCTGCCGATGCGCATCCTCGCCGTCGCCGACGTCTACGAGGCGCTGACGTCCGCGCGGCCCTACCGCCCGGCGTTCACGTCCGAGCAGGCGATCGAGGTGCTGCGCGCCGACACGCCGAACCGGCTCGACGCCGACGCCGTACACGCCCTCGAGACGCTGCTGGCGGGCGAGACGGCGGGCATCGCCCGCCCGCGCGCGTTCGAAGCCACGACCGAGGAGCGCAGTTGAGCCCCACCAAGCAGATCATCGACACCCCTGACGCGCCTGTCGCGATCGGCCCGTACTCGCAGGGCGTACGCGCCGGCGACTTCGTCTACGTCGCGGGGCAGCCGGGCATCGACCCCGCCACCGGCAAGCCCGCCGGCCCGGCGCTGCGCGACCAGGCGCGACAGGCGATGCGCAACGTCGAAGCGGTCCTGCGCGCCGGCGGCAGCCGTCCGGAGCTCGTGGTCAACACGACGGTGCTGGTCACCGACATCGGCGAGTTCGGGGTGGTCAACGAGGTGTTCGGAGATGCGTTCCCCGTCGACCCGCCGGCCAGGATGACGATGCAGGTGCCGCTGCCGCTGGGCCTGCTGATCTCGATCGGGTGCGTCGCGCTGGTCGAGTAGCGCGCGTCAGCCGTCGGCGGGCGCGATCAGCCGCGTCTCGTAGGCGTAGATCACGGCCTGCACGCGGTCGCGCAGCCCGAGCTTGCCGAGCAGGCTCGAGACGTGGCTCTTGACGGTCGCCTCGGACACGACGAGCGCGCCGGCGATCTCGGCGTTCGTGAGCCCCGCGGCGAGCATCCGCAGCACCTCGCGCTCGCGGTCCGTGAGCCGCGCGAGCTCCTCGGGCTCCTGCGACACCGGCGCGGGCAGCCGCCGGCCGACCTGGTCGAGCAGCTGGCGCGTGACCGCGGGCGACAGCACCGCGTCGCCGGACGCGACGGCGCGGACCGCCTCGACGACGCGCGCGGTCGGCGCGTCCTTGAGCAGGAAGCCGCTGGCGCCGGCGCGCAGCGCGGCGATGATGTAGTCGTCGAGCCCGAACGTCGTGAGGATCAGGATCCGCTGGTTGCGGCAGCCGGCGGGTGGCCTCGATGCCGTCCATGCGCGGCATCCGGATGTCCATCAGCACGACGTCGGGCATGTGCTGCCGGGTCGCCGCGACCGCCTCCTCGCCGTCGGCCGCCTCGGCCACGACGACGATGTCGCCGGTCGACTCGAGCACGGCCTTGAAGCCGGCGCGCATCATCGGCTGGTCGTCGGCGATCACGACGCGCAGCGGTGTCATGCGACCCCCTCGTCGTAGGGCAGCGACGCCCGCACCTCGAAGCCCTCGCCGCGGCGCGGGCCGGCCGTCAGCGTCCCGCCGAACAGCGCCGTGCGCTCGCGCATCCCGATCAGGCCGTGCCCGCCCGCCGCGCCGGCGTCTCCGCCGTCGCCGCCGCCCTCGTCGACGATGCTCAGCTCCAGCGCCCGCGGGCCGTAGGCGATCGTGACGCTGGTGTGAGCGCGGCCGGCGTGCTTGAACACGTTCGTCAGCGCCTCCTGCACGATCCGGAACGCCGACAGGTCGACGCTCTGCGCGAGCCGGCGCGGCGGGCCCTCGACGGCGAGGTCGACGTCCAGCCCGGCGGCGCGCGAGCGCGCCAGCAGCTCGTCGAGATCGCCGAGCCCCGGCTGCGGCGCGAGCTCCGGCGCGTCGTCGCGGGCGCGCAACAGCCGCAGCGTGCGGTGCATCTCCCCCATCGTGCGGCGGCCGAGGTCGGCGATCCCGTCGGTGGCGGCGGTCACGCGCTCGTCGCCCGCGGTGGCGCCGAGCGCCTGCGCCTGGACGACGATCAGGCTGAGGTTGTGCGCGATCACGTCGTGCAGCTCTTGCGCGATCCGCACCCGCTCCTCCGCGACGGCGCGGGCGGCGAGCAGCTCGCGCTCGCGCGCCATCCGCTCGGCCTGCTCCTCCAGCGTGGCGATGCTGGTGCGCTTGCTGCCGATGTAGAGCCCTGTCCCTGCGGCGAGCGAGCACAGCAGCGCGAGCCCGACGATCTCGCCGCCGCCGAACTGCGGGCCGCCCGCGAGCGCGTACACGACGGCCGTCGCGACGACCGCGCCGACGGCGCCGATCGTCGTCTCCCACGAGCGGTTGGCCCCGATCGTGTACAGCGCGATCAGCAACGGCAGCTGGAACGGCACGTCGACGTTCGCGAGCAGCGCGACGGCCACGATCGCCGCCAGCACCGCGAGCGGCCGGCGGCGCCGGAGCAGCAGCGGCAGCGTGGCCGCGAGGCCGAACGCGATGCCCGCGGCGGTGCGGCCCTGGCGGGAGCCGCTGTCGATCGCGGTCGCCACCGTGGGCACGCCCACCAGGACCGTGAGGAGCACGTCGACGGCGCGCGCCGGCGGGCTGCGCAACCACGCACGCGGGGCCAGGAGCACGCGCTGAGCGTACCCCCGGCCCGAGCCGCCGTCGCTCAGATCTCGCGCGTCGTGGTCTTCCATGCGCCCAAGCCGAGCGTGACGACCGTCCAGGCGACCGCCGCGGCGATCGCGGTGCCGAGCGCGATCTCGACGCCGGGCTGCCCGGACATGTGGCCGATCCGGCCGATGAACAGCACCGGGATGCCCTGGCGGACGGCGCCGAGGAACCCGATCGCCGCCAGCAGCGGCTGGATCGCGAGGAAGAACGCCAGCAGGATGCCGATCACCGGGCCGCGCGAGCCGACGAGCGCCGACAGCCCGACCGCCATCGCGGTGCTGAGCGCGCCGGCGACGAGCACGGCGACGGTGCCGGCGACGATCGTCTCGGCGTCGGGCGAGGGGAGCGAGCCGGCCATGGCGAACGCGAGCCCGCCCATGGCGGCCATCGCGGCGGCGAGGATCGGCAGCACGATCGCCCAGGCGCCGGTCACGCGCGCCCCGAACAGCGAGAGGCGCGAGCGCCCGGTGGCGGCGAGGTCGCGGAACACGCCGGACTCGACGTCCTGCGTGCCGGCGGTGCCGCCGACGATCGCGCCGACGACGAGAGCCATCGTCACGAGCACGCCGAGGCCGTCGCGGTAGTTCTGGAGCCCGCCGGCAGGCCCGTGCGCGTCGGGGTTGCTCGCGTGCTGGACGCCCATCACGGCGAACACGAGCAGGACGAGCCCGAGCGTCAGCAGCACGGCGATGGCAAGCATGCCGCGCCGCCGGCGCAGCTTGAGCACTTCGGCGGAGATGAGTCGCAGGTCGAGCATCAGGAGCGGTCCTCGAGGCGGGTGGTCATGGTCAGGAAGCGGTCTTCGAGCGAGCTCGACACCGGCGCGATCCGCTCGACGTCGACGCCTTCGGCGAGCAGCCGCCGCAGCAGCGCGGTCACGATCTCGCGATCGACCGGCGCCTCGGGGCTGAGCGTCACGCGGATCGCGCCGTCGTGGTCGGCGGCGCGGGTCACGCCCGGGACGGCGGCGAGCAGCCGCACGACCTCGCCAGGTCCGTGGCAGACGATGTCGATCGCGCGCTCGCCGCCCTGGGTGAGCTCGGCGATCGTGCCCTGGGCGATGACGCGGCCGTCGTCGACGATGGCGGCGAGGTCGCACGTCTTCTCGACCTCGTCGAGCAGGTGCGAGGACAGCAGCACCGTCCGGCCCTCCTCGACGAACTGGCGGATCAGCCCGCGCATCTCCAGGATGCCGGCAGGGTCGAGCCCGTTGAGCGGCTCGTCGAGGATCAGCAGCTCGGGGTCTCCCAGCAGGCAGCGCGCGACGCCGAGCCGCTGGCGCATGCCGAGCGAGTACGTCTTGACCTTGTCATCGGCGCGGGCGGCGAGGCCGACCCGCTCGAGCGACGCGCCGATCCGCCCGCTCGCGTCGCGCCCGCGCGCGGCGGCGTGGATCGCGAGGTTCTCGCGGCCGCTGAGGTGCGGATGGAAGCGCGGCTCCTCGATGATCGCGCCGACGCGGGCGAGCGCGGCGGCGCGCTCCTTCGGCAGGTCGTGGCCGAGCAGGCGCATCGTGCCCGCGGTCGGCTCGGCGAGCCCGAGCAGCAGACGGATCAGCGTCGTCTTGCCGGCGCCGTTGGCGCCGAGGAAGCCGAACGCGACGCCGCGCGGGACGACGAGGTCGATGCCGTCGAGCGCCGCCCGTTCGCCGAACGACTTGCCGAGCCCGCGGGTCTCGATCGCCGGCGAGGCGGTGCCGGGGAGTGGGGTCGAGTTCATATCCGCATGCTCGCCGCGGACGCCGTTCCGCACATCGGGCGCGGGAGGGAACCGCCGCGTCGCGACCGGATGAAGATCGCGCCCGATCTCATCCGCTGGGATGAGACGGCGAGCGTTCAGGAAGCGATCAGGCGACCGGGACGACCCTGCGTTCGCGATGCCCTCCACAGAGCCGACCCGAATCCTCGTGGTCTCCGACCGGATCGCCCTCGCCCCCGAGCTGCTCGGGGCGATCGCCGCCCGCGCCGAGCGCGGCCCGATCCGGGTCCGCGTGCTCGTGCCCAACCCCGGCAGGTCGGACGCCGCCGGGCACGTCCTGGAACGAGCGCTGTCCGAGCTCGAGACGGTCGCCGGGGGACCCGTCGACGGGTCCGTCTCGACGCGGCACGACCCGATGGACGCGATCGAGGAGGCGCTCCACGACGACGACTTCGACCAGCTCGTCCTCGCCACCGCGCCGCATCACATCGAGGGCTGGCTGCACGTCGACCTGCCCCACCGCGTGGCGCACTTCGGGCTGCCCGTGACGACGTTCGCCGGGACCTCGGTGGTCGAGCTCGCCGACCCGCACGGCCATCGCACCTTCGGGCCCTCGCTGGGCCGGCGCATGCTCAACAAGGTGCCCGAGGTCACGCTCTTCTTCTGGGTCATCAAGATCATGTGCACGACCGTCGGCGAGACGGCCGCGGACTACCTGAACGAGAACCTCGGCTTCGGCCTGACGAACACGACCTTCTTCACGGGCGCGCTGCTGATCGTGCTGCTCGGGGTCCAGTTCCGGCTGCGCCGCTACGTCCCGGGCGTCTACTGGTCGGTGGTCGTCGTGATCTCCGTCTTCGGCACGCTGATCACCGACAACATGACCGACAAGTACAACGTCGCGCTGACCACGAGCACGCCGATCTTCGCGGTCATCCTCGCGCTCGTGTTCGGCGTCTGGTTCGCGGTCGAGCGCACGCTGTCGATCCACACGATCTTCACGACGCGGCGTGAGACGTTCTACTGGCTCGCGATCCTCTTCACGTTCGCGCTGGGGACGGCGGCCGGCGACCTGGTGGCCGAGAAGGCCAGCCTCGGCTACGGCGTCTCGATCGCGATCTTCGGCGGCGTCATCGCCCTGATCACGCTCGCGTTCTACGCCTTCAGGCTCAACGCCGTGCTCGCGTTCTGGCTGGCGTACATCATGACCCGGCCGCTCGGCGCCTCGATCGGCGACTTCATGTCCCAGCACAGCAAGAAGTACGGCGGGCTCGGGCTCGGGACGACGGGGACGAGCTACATCTTCCTCGGCTGCATCCTGGCGCTCGTCGTGTTCCTCTCGATCACCCGGCGCGACGCCACCGAGATCCGAGCCGCGAGCGCCTGACCGAGATGCGCCCGCTCGCGCCTGCGCTCGTCGCTCTGCTCGCATGCGGGTGCGGCGGCCACGCGCGCGCGCCGGCGCAGACCCCGACCCCGCGCGCCGCGGCCTCGCGCCCGAGGCCCGCGCGGGTACCGGCGCCGCACCTGCGCGTGGTCGCCTCGCGCGGTCTGCCGGCGCCGGTCCAGCTGCCGGCGGCGGCGATGCGCGGGAGCGAGGCGCTCGCGCTCGGCGGGCTCGACGCGGCCGACGCCTCGGTCGCGAGCGTGGTGCGCGTCGCCCCCGGCCGCGCCGCCACGATCGCCACGCTCCCGCAGGCCGTGCACGACGCGGGCGCCGCGTCGCTCGGCCGGCGCGTGTACCTGTTCGGCGGCGGGACGGCGGCCGGGCCGACCGACGCGATCGTCGAGCTCGGGCACGGCGTGGTCGGGCACCTGCCGCAGCCGTCGTCGGATCTCGAGGCGGTGCGCGCCGGCGCCGCGATCCTCGTGATCGGCGGCTACAGCGGCGTCCAGCCGCTGCGCTCCGTGCTCGCCTTCGTCCCGGGTCAGGCGCCGCGCCTCGTCGCGACGCTCCCGCACCCGCTGCGCTACGCCGCCGCGGCGGCGGACGGCGACGCCGTGCTGGTCGCCGGCGGGACCGACGGCGTCCACGCGCGCTCGGAGGTCGTGCGCGTCGACGCGGCACGCCACCGGGCGCGCGTGCTCGCGCGCCTGCCCGCGCCGCTCGCGCACGTCGCCGGCGCCGTGCTCGGCCACGTGCTGTACCTGTTCGGGGGCCGCGGAGACACCGGCGCGGCGCGGCGCTCGATCTGGGCGGTCGACACGCGCAGCGGCCGCGTCCGCGCGGCGGGACGGCTGCCGGTCGCGCTCTCCGACGCCGCCGCGATCGCGGTCGGAGCGAGGATCCTGCTGTTCGGCGGCCGCACCGCGTCCGGGCGCGCGTCGGACCGCCTCTACGAGCTTGCGCCGCGCTGATGACCTGCCGGGGAAGCAGCGCGGTGCGAGGCCTGCTCGCGGCGGTGACGGTGGCGGCGTGCGGCGGTCATGCGCCCGCCCCGCGCCCGCATCCGTCGCCGACTCCGCGCCCGCCGCCGGGACTGCGCGTCCAGCCGCCCGCCGCGCCGCGGCACGTCGACGTGTACGCCGCCGACCGGCCCGGGCGCCTGTCGCCGGTCGTCGCGCACGATCCCGCCAGGGTCTATGTGCCGAACTCGCAGTCGAACACGGTCGACGTCCTCTCGCAGCGCACGGGTCGCGTGCTCGAGCACTTCGCGACCGGGGCGCTGCCGCAGCACGTGACGCCGTCGTGGGACCTGCGCACGCTGTGGGTGAGCAACGACCTGGCCAACGAGCTGACGCCGATCGATCCGCGCACGAGCCGGCCGGGGCGGCCCGTTGCGGTCGCCGACCCGTACAACCTCTACTTCACGGCCGACGGCCGGCGCGCGATCGTGGTCGCCGAGTCGCTGCGCCGGCTCGACTTCCGCGACCCGCACACGATGCGGCTGCGCCACTCGCTTCCCGTGCCACAGTGCGCCGGCGTCGACCACATGGACTTCACCGCCGACGGTCGGCTGGCGCTCGTCTCGTGCGAGTTCGCCGCGCGCATGATCGTCGTCGACCTGCGCCGCGAGCGCGTGCTCAGAAGCATCGAGCTGCAGCCGGGAGCGATGCCGCAGGACGTCAAGCTCTCGCCCGACGGGCGCACCTTCTACGTGGCCGACATGGCCGCCAACGGCGTCTGGCTGATCGACGCGCGCACGTGGCGCCGGCTCCGGCTGCAGCCGACCGGGCGCGGCGCGCACGGGCTCTACCCGAGCCGCGACTCCTCGCGCCTGTTCGTCTCCAACCGCGGCGAGGGCACGATCAGCGTGCTCTCGTTCCGCACCCGCCGGCCGATCCGCAAGTGGCGCATCCCGGGGCCGGCATCGCCCGACATGGGCGGCGTCTCCGCCGACGGGCGCGTCCTCTGGCTGAGCGGGCGCTACAACGGCGAGGTCTACGCGCTGAGCACGCGCACGGGCCGGCTCGAGCATCGCGTCCGCGTCGGGCTCGGCCCGCACGGGCTGTGCGTGTGGCCGCAGCCCGGGCGGTACTCGATCGGCCACACCGGCATCCTGCGGTGAGCGTTCAGGTCGCGTTCAGACGTCTGACGCGACGCTTGCCGGACCGATGACCGCGCAGATCACGAACTGGATCGCCGATCACGGCCTGCTCGCGGTGTTCGTGCTGATGGCGGTCGACGCCGTGCTGCCCGCCGGCGGCGAGCTGGTGATGCTGTTCGCCGGCGCGCTCGCCGCGGGCGCGATCTCCGGCCACGAGGGTCCCTCGCTGGTCGCGGCGATCCTCGCGGGCGCGCTCGGCTACCTCGCGGGCTCGCTCGCCGGCTGGGCGCTCGGCCGCGCCGGAGGCCGCGCGCTGATCGAGCGCCGCGGGCGCTGGCTGCACCTCGGCCCCGAGCGCTTCGCCAAGGCCGAGCGCTGGTTCGGCCGCTACGGCGCCGCGTTCGTCTTCTTCGGCCGGCTCACGCCGCTCGTGCGCTCGTTCGTGTCGATACCCGCCGGCGTGCTCGAGTTCCCGCTCAGGCCCTACACGCTGCTGACCGCGCTGGCGTCGCTGATCTGGTGCACGGCGTTCGCGATCGCCGGCCACGCGCTGGGCAGCAACTGGGACAGCGTCCATCACGCGTTCCGCTACGCCGACTACGCCGCCCTGGCGCTGATCGCCGTGCTCGCCTCCGCCGTGCTCCTCCGCCGCCGCACGGTCGCCTGACGATGCATCCGATCTCCTACGCGCAGGCCGTCGTGCTCGGCCTGATCCAGGGCGCCGCCGAGCTGTTCCCGGTGTCCAGCCTCGGCCACAGCGTGATCGCCCCGCGGCTGCTCGGCTGGGACATCCACCAGTCCGACGACTACTTCCTCACGTTCCTCGTCGCCACCCACCTCGCCACCGCGCTCGTCCTGCTCGGCTACTTCTGGCGCGACTGGGTCCGCATCGCCCGCGGGCTCGGGCGCTCGCTGCGCGACCGCGAGGTCGCCGACGGCGACAGCGACGCGCGGCTCGGCTGGCTGCTCGTGATCGGGACGGTCCCGGCGGGACTGCTTGGCCTCGCGCTCGAGCACCCGCTGCGCAGCCTCTTCGCCTCCCCGCTCTCAGCGTCGGTGTTCCTGTTCTGCAACGGGCTGATGCTGTTCGGCGCCGAGCGCCTGCGCCTGCACGCGCCGGTCCGCCACGACCAGCGCCACAGCGACGAGCGGATCGCGCGCGAGCTGAACGTGAGCAAGGCCGTCGGCGTCGGCACGGCGCAGGCGATCGCGCTCCTCCCCGGCTTCTCGCGCTCGGGCGCGACGATGTCCGGCGGGCTGCTCGCCGGGCTCTCCAACGAGGACTCCGCGCGCTTCGCGTTCCTGCTCGCGACGCCGATCATCGGCGCCGCCGCCCTGCTCAAGCTCCCGGACCTGGCCGGGCCGCAGGGCGACGGCATCCGCGGCCCCGCGCTCGCCGGCGCGCTCGCCGCCGCCGTCTCCGCCTACCTCTCCGTCCGCTTCCTCGTGCGCTACTTCGAGACGAACCGGCTGACGCCGTTCGCCGCCTACTGCGCGATCGCGGGCCTGGGATTCACGATCGTATTCGCCCTGACCTGAGGTTCCCATGACCAAGCACCGCGCCCTCATCATCCCCGCCGTCGTCGCCGGCCTGCTGCTGCTCGCGCTGGCAGTCCTGTACTTCGCCGACTCGGCCGACGCGCTGCCGAGCTTCATCCCCGGCCACCAGGCGGGCTCGTCGCATCACCACGCCAAGCACGGGATCGCCGCGCTCCTGCTCTCCGTCGGCTGCTTCGTCTTCGCCTGGTTCCAGACCGGGCCGGCCCCGGCGGCACGCGCCGCCGGGGCCTGACGCGAGCTGCTACTGGACGCCGTTGGCCGAGCAGGCCGACGCGACCTTGCCGGCGCAGATCTCCTCAGGCTTCGGGAAGTCCGGCTGGGTGGTGTAGTTCTTGACCGTGTCCTTGGTCACGCTGACCGGCGTCAGCAGGATCGAGGGCACGTCCTTCTTCTGGTTGTTGGTGGTGTCGGCGGGGGCCGCAGGCGTCTGGCCCTTGGCCAGCGAGATGGCGAGCTTGGCGGCCGCGTCGGCCTCCTGCGCGATCGGCTTGTAGACCGTCATGCACTGATCGCCCGTGAGGACGTTCTGCACGCCCTGCAGCGTCGCGTCCTGACCCGTGACCGGGATCTGCGGCAGCTTGCGCGCCTTCAGCGCCGACACGGCCGCGTTGCCCAGGCCATCGTTGGCCGCGAGCACGCCGTCGATCTTGTTGCCCTGCTTCTGGAGCATCTGCTCGAAGATCGTCAGCGCCTTCTGGTTGTCCCAGTCCGGCACGTCCTGCTCGGCGACCTTCTTCAGGCTCGTCTTGCCGTCGAGGACCGAATGGGCGCCCTGCTTGAACAGCGTCGCGTTGTTGTCCGTCGGCGAGCCGTTCAGGTAGACGATGTTGGCCGCCTTGTCGCCGAGGCACGTGGCGAGCCCCTGGCCCTGCAGCTCGCCGACCTTGACGTTGTTGAACGAGACGTAGTAGTCAGCGCTGCCGCCCAGCGTCAGGCGGTCATAGTCGATGACCTTGACGCCCTTGGCCGCCGCGTTGGCCTCGATCGCCGAACCAGAGCCCGAATCGAGGTTGACCAGCAGCAGCACCTTCGCGCCGTTGGTGATCATCTGCTCCGCCTGCTGCTGCTGCGTGGACTTATCGCCCTCAGCATTCTGGATGTCGACCTTCACGCCGGCATCGCCGAACGCCTTCGTCAGAAACGGACGATCGACCGTCTCCCAACGAACCGACGACTTCGAATCCGGCAGCAGCACGCCGACGCTGCCGGCCTTCGCGGCGGCCGGCGTTGAGGCCGAGCCGCCCGTCGAGGCGTTGTCGTCTGAGCCGCAGCCCGCGACCACCAATGCGGCGGCCGTCGCCGCCAGGGGGATGAGCCGTGTGGCTCGATGCATAGGTCCTCCTCCAAGAGGATCGTGATTGGCGCCGCGGCGCGGACGCGCCGTGACCGGCCCAGGGTCACGGCGCCCGCGTCAGATTTCGATAAGCGGCGGCGCGAAATCACACCAGGAGGATGAGACCGGGTCATCCGACTGTCATGCACTGTGCGCGCATGACCCTTCTCGCGGCGGACTACCCGTTCCTGGACATCCTCTGGTCGATGATCATCTTCTTCGCCTGGGTGGCGTGGATCTGGGTGCTCATCGTGATCATCGGCGACCTCTTCCGGCGCCACGACACCTCCGGCTGGGTGAAGGCGCTGTGGGTGATCTTCCTGATCGTGCTGCCGTTCCTCGGCGTGCTCATCTACCTGATCGCCAACGGCCCCGGCATGGCCGAGCGCAGCGCCCAGCAGGCGCAGGCCCAGCAGGCGCAGTTCGCCGACTACGTGCAGTCGGTCGCCGCTCCGGGCGGCGGCCACGCGAGCGAGATCGAGAAGGGCAAGCAGCTGCTCGACAGCGGGGCGATCACGCAGGCCGAGTTCGACGCGCTGAAGGCGAAGGTACTCGCCTCCTGAGACGAGCTAGCCGCCGACGCGCGTGATGCCCGCGCCGTCGATCCGGAACCCCTTGCCGGTCCGGATCACGGTGCACGTCACGCCGTTCTGCGCGGAGCGGCAGCGGAAGCGCTTGAGCGAGATCGCCTTGCCGTAGGCGAGCACCGGCGTGTGCTCGCCGGGGTCGCCGAGGCAGTGCGGCATCGTCGTCGACGTGTCGCGGCACAGCTTCAGATGCCCGTCGAGGCTGAGCTTGACGCTGTGCGGCTTGTCGCGGCTCTGGCAGTAGACGTACGTGCGGTCGTTCATCTCGCACGAGAGGTTGCGGCTCGGCGAGTAGAACGACGCGTACGTCCGCGTGGCCGCGCCGGCGCCCGCGGGGAGCACGAGCGCGAGCGCGCCCGCGACGACGGCGATGCGGCGAATGTCCGGCACAGGCGAGCTTCTACCAGCCGGCCGTGCCGGGGACAACCTGGTCACAATCCGCGGCCATGCCGGACGCCCATCGCCGCCGCCGGTTCAGCGGCCGCGACCCCGAGGAGGAGCACCGCCCGTCCACACCGCTGGAGCTGCTCTACGACCTCACGATCGTCGTCGCGTTCGGCACCGCCGCCGACGAGCTGGCGCACTTCATCGCGGAAGGCCACGCCGCCGCGGGCGCCCTCGGCTTCGTGTTCGCGTCGTTCGCGGTCAGCTGGGCGTGGCTGAACTACTCGTGGTTCGCATCCGCCTACGACACCGACGACTGGCTGTTCCGGCTGGCGACGATGGTGCAGATGGTCGGCGTCGTCGTGCTCTCGCTCGGCCTGCCGCAGATGTTCGACTCGATCGACCGCGGCGGCACGCTCGACAACGGCGTGATGGTCGCGGGCTACGTGGTCATGCGGGTGCCGCTCGTGTTCCTGTGGTGGCAGGTCTCGCGGCATGACGCGCCGCGCGCGCCGGCCGCCCGCACGTATGAGACGACGATCGCCGTCGCCCAGGTCGGCTGGATCGCGCTGGCGGCGCTGCAGCTGTCGATCGGCGCCGCGTTCGCGGCGATGAGCGCGCTGATCGCGCTCGAGTTCACCGGTCCGTTCGTGGCCGAGCGCAAGGCCTCGACGCCGTGGCATCCGCACCACATCGCCGAGCGCTACGGGCTGCTGGTGATCATCACGCTCGGCGAGGTGATCATCGGCACGGTCGCCGCGCTCAACGCGCTCGTGCACGGCGAGGCCGGCTGGAGCGTCGACGCGGCGCTATTGGCGCTGGCCGGCGTCGGCCTCACGTTCGGCTGCTGGTGGATGTACTTCGCCGTGCCGTGGGCGGAGCCGCTGGTGCGCCACCGCGAGCGCGCGTTCGTGTTCGGGTACGGGCACCTGGTGATCTTCGCCGCGCTCGCGGCGATGGGCGCGGGACTGCACGTCGCCGCGTACAGCCTGGAGGGCGAGGCGACGATCGGCGAGACGGCGACGGTCCTCAGCGTCGCCGTCCCGGTCGCGATCTACGTCGCGATGGCCTACGCCCTGTACTCCGTGCTCATGCGCGCCCACGACCCGTTCCACCTGGGCCTGATCGCGGGCACACTCGCCATCCTGGTCCTCGGCGTCGTGCTCGCCGCCTCGGGCGTGGACATGGCGATCTGCCTGGTCGTGCTCACGCTCGCGCCGGCGGTGACCGTCGTCGGCTATGAGCTGCTCGGCCACCGCCACATGGAGGAGGCGCTCCAGCGCCTGTGAAAGATCAGGGGTGCGGCCCGATTTACAGGGCCACGCGCGCGCGTGAACCTCGGTGGCATGACCAGCTCCCACATCCGTTTCGCCCGCCGGCTGGTAGCGGGCCTCGTCGCACTCGCGGCCGCCTTGCCGGTGGCCGCCACGGCCCAGGCGCAGGAGCCCGCCTCCCTCATCTCGCTCCTGCCGCAGGGCGCCAACCTCCCCTACCTGGTCGGCCACGGCGACGGCGTGCAGATCTACCAGTGCAGCGCCACGGCGACCGGCTTCGCGTGGACCTTCGTCGCTCCGCGCGCGAACCTGACCGACAACCGCGGGCGCGTGATCATCACGCACTTCGGCGGCCCGACCTGGCTGGCCAACGACGGCAGCAAGGTCGTCGGCAAGGTCGTGAGCAGCGTGCCCGTCTCGCCGAAGGCGATCCCGTGGCTGCTGCTGTCGGCCGCCGCGACGCCCGCGCCCGGCGGCGGCGGCGGCGTGCTCGCCGACGCGAGCTTCGTCCAGCGGCTGTTCACCGTCGGCGGCCTCGCCCCCGCGGCCACGACGTGCAACGCCAAGGCGGCCGGCGTGAAGGCCGAGGTGCCCTACACCGCCGAGTACGTGTTCTGGAAGCCGATCCACCGGCCCCGCTTTACCGCGGCCTAGCCGCGACTGAAGCGGGTCGCGGGATCGTTGCGGCATGACGAAGATCAAGTTCCTCCTCATCACCGCCACGATCACCGCGTCGGCGCTCCTGCCGGCCGTCGCCGACGCCAAGGCGACCTGGACCTAGTCACTCCGCGCGCCCCTCGAAGATCCGCGTGATCACGATGGGCTCGACCGGTTCGATGAGCGCTGCCCCGATCGAGCGCTCATCGGGCCAGCCGGCGGCGAGCATGCGCCGCCCCGCGCCTTCCGCGTCGTAGGCGGTCCGGCGCAGCTCCGGCACGCCGCCGGCGACCCACAGCCAGCGCGCCTCGCCGTCGCCCTCGTACGGCAGCCCGACGCTGCCGGCGTTGACGAAGCGGACGTCGCCGACGCGGCGGTCGTCCTGCTGGTGCGTGTGGCCCGCCACGACGAGCGCGGCGGCGACGCCGCCGAGCGCGTCCGCCCAGCGCTCAGGCGGCGACAGGCGCGTGAGCAGCTCGTCGTCGCGGCGCGGCGTGGCGTGGCAGTAGACGACGCCGTCGAGCTCCAGCGTCAGCGGCAGCTCGCCGAGCGCGCGCGAGCGCTCCTCGCCCAGCTCGGCCGCCGTCAGCGCGGACGAGATCCCCGCCATGTCGTCCTCGGCGGGCTCGGGGCCGCCGAGCGCCTCGCCGACCTCGCGCTCGCCGTTGCCGCGGATCCAGCGCACGGGCACGGTCAGCGCCTCCAAGCGCTCGAGCGTGGCGCGCGCGAACGGGCCGGGAACCGCGTCGCCGCCGACCACGACGACGTCCGGCGCCGCCGCGCGCGGATCGGCGAGCACCGCGTCCAGCGCATCGACGTTGCCGTGGATGTCGTACAGCGCGAGCACGTTCATGCTCGCGATCATAACGCAACCTGACGGTTGCGCGTACTACCCGGTGATGCGCTCCACGAAGCCGGTCTCGAGCGCGACCCACAGCGCGCCGTCGGGCCCGATCGCGAGGCCGTGCGGCTCGCTGTCGGCGGGCAGCCCGAGCTCGGCGATCTCGCCCTCGTCGCTGACGTGCGCGATCCGGCCGCTCCCCCACAGGCTCACCCACACGCCGTCGGCCTGGGCCGCGATCACGGCGTGCGGCCGGGCCCGCGGATCGTCGAGCGCGAGCTCCTGGATCGCGCCGTCGACCGCGATCCGCCCGATCTTGCCGGCCAGGATCTCGGTGAACCAGACGGCGTCGTGCGTCGCGGCGATGCCGACCGGGCCGGCGGCCGCGGTCGGCAGCGGGCGGACCTCGACCTCGCCGCCGATCTCCAGCCGCCCGATCGCGTTCGCCTGGTTGAGCGTGAACCAGAGCGCGCCGTCAGGCCCGGCGGCGATCATCGACGGCAGCGCGCCCGGCGCCACCGGCAGCGCGTGCTCGGTGACCTCGCCGTCGAGCGCGATCCGCCCGATCCGGTCGGTCCCCATCGCCGTGAACCACAGCGCGCCGTCGGCGCCCGCAACGATCCCGAACGGCGCGCTGCCGGCGGGCAGCGCGAACGCGCTCGTCTCCCCGCTCGTCGCGATCCGCCCGATCCGGTCGTCGCCCGAGCGCGTGAACCAGAGCGCGCCGTCCGGCCCGGCGGCGATCAGCGACGGCCGCGAGTCCGGAGCGTCCAGCAAGTGGACGTCGACCTCGCCGTCCACGCTCACGCGCGCGATCTCGCCGCTGTGGACGAGCGTCACCCAGACAGCGCCGTCCGGCCCCGCCGCCAGCGCGTATGGACCCGCACCGGCGCCACCGACCGCGATCCGCATCGGCCGCCGACCTTAGCGATGTCGAGCCGCGCGGACCGGCTCCGACCTGATGGCATGCACGCCACCGTCGAGAGGAGCCGTCCGATGAAGATCCGCGCCCGCATGAGCATGAGCGCCGACGGGTACGTGACCACGCCCGGCGGGTGGCCGGCGCTGACCGCCGACCCGGCCTTCGCGTCCGGGTCCAGCCACGGCATCCAGGAGTTCCTCGCGGGCTGCGAGGCGGCGCTGATGGGCCGCACGACGTTCGAGCCCGCGCTCGCCAACGACCGCTGGCCCTGGCCTGATCTCGATGTCTTCGTGCTCGCCTCCGAGCGCCCGCCCGGCACGCCCGAGCACGTCGTCGTGGACGGCGACCCTGCGCGGCTGCTGGAGCGGCTGCGCGCCGGCAACCGCGGCGGCGAAATCCATCTCGTCGGCGGCCCGCGGACGATCGAGACGTTCCGCGCCCTCGGCGCGCTCGACACGCTCGAGCTCGTCGTGCTCCCGCTCCTGCTCGGCGGCGGGATGCGGCTCACCCCGGCGATCGGCGCCGACGCCGGGCTGACGCTCGAGCGCCAGCGCGCGCTGCCGGGCGGCTCGGTCGAGATCGTCTACGCGGTGACCGCGCCGTGACCTACGGAGCGCTCCCGGCGCGGAGGAGCAGCGCGAAGGTCGGGCACGCGGCCACCGCGCGGCGCGCGTGCGCGACCAGCTCGCGCGTCAGCGGCCGGTCGTCGATGATCGGGTAGCCCCAGTCGTCGAGCCTGATCCGCTCCGGCAGCAGCTCCGCGCACAGGCCGTGCGCCGTGCAGCGGATCGGATCCACCTGCAGGCGCGCGCTCACGCCCGGCACCCGCCGTGAGCGTGCTCCGCGAGCTCCGGCGCGAACACGTCGAGCGCGCTGCGCAGCAGCCGCACCGCGCCGTCGGGATGGTGGCACGCGCCGCGGCCCTCGATCTCGTCGGCCCACCGGCGCAGGCGCGGGAACGCGTCGCGCCGGCCGGCGGAGATCTCGGCGAACAGCTCGGCCAGCGCGCTCAGGCCGAACCGGCACGGGCCGCACTGCCCGGACGACTCGCCGGCGAGGTACCGCAGCACGCGCGCGGTCTCGCACACGCCGCAGGCGTCCTCCCCCAGCACCGCCACGACGCCGCAGCCGAGCGACAGCCCGCGGGCGCGCAGCGCTTCGTGGCCGAGCGCGAGCACGGCGGCGTCGCGGGCGTCGACCCACGCGCCGTAGTAGCCGCCGATCAGGACGGCGCGCGGCGCGCCGGCCGGGTGAGCCGCGGAGAGCACCGAGGCGAGCGGCGTCCCCAGGGCGATCTCGGTCACGCCCGGGCGGGCGACGGCGCCGGACACGGTCAGCAGCGCGGTGCCGGGATCCTCGGCCGTGCCGCGCTCGCGGAACCAGTCGGGACCGTGGCGCGCGATCAGCGCGACGTGCGCGAGCGTCTCGGCGTTCTGGACCAGCGTCGGGCGCCCGCCGACTCCGCGCCGGTACACGCGCGACGCGAACGTCGGCGTCGCGCGGCCGCCGTCGATCGAGTGCACGAGCGCGCTCTCCTCGCCGGCCACGTAGTCGTCCGGAACCGTGTGGAGCTCGAGCTCGACGCCGTCGCGGCGGTCGCCGATGGCGGCCGCGACGGCGGCCGCGCGCGCGGCGGGCACGCCGACGACGACCCTGCGCGCGCCGACCGCGATGGCGCTCAGGACGGCGCCGTCGAGCACGAGGTGCGGCTGCTGATCGAGCAGCAGCGCGTCCTTCTCGCTCGCGGGCTCGCCCTCGGCGCCGTTGACGACGACGACCGGCCGCCGGCCCTCGGCGACCGCCGCGAGCTTGCGCGCGGTCGGGAAGCCGGCGCCGCCGCGACCGCGCAGGCCGCTGCTCGCGACCGCGTCGATCAGCCCGCCGGCGCCGGGCAGCGGCTCGCGATGGAGCGCGGAGAGCAGCCTCACCCCGCCGGCTCCGCCGTGATCGTGCCGGTGACGCTCGCGCCGTCGATCGAGAGGTCGAGCCGCAGCCGCAGGGCGTCGCCGCCGGAGCGCCGCACGAGCGCCGACATCCGCGCGCCCTCGATCGCGTCGACCCGGCCGCGGTAGAGCGCCGGCGCCGCCGCCGGACCCAGCGTCACGTCGCTCTGCTCCATCTCCAGGCCGCGCGGCGTGACCAGGCCGTCGATGCGGATGTCGACGACCCCGCCGCGGAACCTCAGCGGGAGATCGAGCGCGGCGCGGCCGCCGTCCGCGGAGCGCTGGTCGGCGAGCGTCCCCGAGAGCGCCGCCGTGAACGTGCGCGGCAGCGTCGCCGTGACCGGCGCCGGCGCCGCCAGCGCCGCGGGCGTCCCGGCGCGCCGCGCCCAGCCGCGGCGCAGCGGTCCCTGCTGGACCCAGCCCACCAGCAGCACGCAGATGGCGGCGATGGCGGCGAGGACGGGCACGCGGATGCGCGCGCCGGTCGCGATCACGCGCCACGCGACCGCGGCGAGCGTCGCGACCGCGCAGGCCAGCGTCAGCGCCAGCATCCACGTGAACGGGATGTCCGTTCCGGTGCCGAGCCCGTGCACGAGCGCCAGCGGCCAGCACGCGTACGCGGCCCAGTGCACCGCGCGCCAGGCGCGGTAGCCGAGCCGCCGGCGCAGCAGGCTCGTGATCGCCAGCGCCAGCAGCAGGTCGAACGCCAGCGCTCCGAGCCCCAGCCACAGCGGCCGGTACGCGGAGACGAACGGGATCACCGCGTCGAGCAGCGCGATCGGCGCGAAGCTGTCGATCACCGCCGTGGCGATGTGCACCGCCAGCAGCGCGACCGCGACCAGCGCGACGTCGCGGTGCAGCGTGTCGATGACGAAGCGCGGCCAGCGCGCGCCGGCCACGCGCCGCACGTCGACGATCCCGAGCACCATGGTCGCCGTCAGCGCCACGAGCGCGGCCGCGCCGGCGCCGCGCGTCGTGTACCAGATCGCCCGCGGCGTGCCGGCGGCGAGCAGGGCGGCGCTCACGGCCGCGGCCACCCCGCGATGCAGGTCACGTCGCCGGACGCGGCGACGAGCCGGCTCGGCAGCGCGCGCTCGGTCAGCCACGCCGGCGCCGCGTGCCCGCGCACGATCGCGGCCGTCGCCGCGGCGTTGGCGTCCACGCACGTCGCCGCCGCCACGGTGGCCGTCCGCCACACGTCCTCGCAGCTCTCGCCGGTGGCCGGATCGACGATGTGGTGGCGCGCCGCGCCGCCGGAGCGCCAGCGCCGCACGGTCGTGCTCGACGTCGCCAGCCCGCCGCCCTGCAGCGTCACGACCTGGCCGCCGGCGACGGCCGCGTGATCGTCGCCGACGTGGACGCGCCAGCCGCTGTCCGGAGCGGGGCCGGCGATCGCGATGTCGCCGCCGAGGTTGACGAGCACCGCCGCCCCGGTGCGCTCGTGCGCGAGCCTGGCCGCCCGGTCGGCCGCGAGCGCCTTTGCGGTCGCGCCGAGATCCAGCCGGGCGCCGCCGCTCACGGAGACCGTGCCGGCGGCGGCGTCGAGCCGCACCTCACCCGCCGGCGCGACGGCGACCGCCGTGCCGCGACCGTCGAGGCCCGCGGCGAAGTCGCGGTCGTACCCGAGCGCCTCCAGGCTGCGCCCGGTCGTCGGGACGACCGCGCCGCCGGTGGCGGCCGCGACGCGCAGCGCCACCGCGAGCGCCTCGACGAACGCCGGGCCGACGTCGGTCTCGCGCCCGCCCGCGCGGTTCACGCGAGCCAGGTCGGAGTCGTCGCGGAACCGGCTGCACGCCTGGTCGATGCGCTCGAGCTCGGCGGCGAGCACCGCCCGTGCCGCGTCGAGCGCGTCGGGGTCGCCGACGAGCAGCGAGGCGGTCGTCCCCAGCGCAGGCCACGAGGCCTGCGTGCTCACGAGCCTCCTGAGGAGGTCTGGGGCGGCGCGCTCTCCTGCTGCGGCGGCTGCTCCGGCGCCGCGAGCGAAGGCGGCGGCGTGAGCGCGGGCAGCGGCGCCGCCTGGGCCGCCCGGTGCGTGTTCCCGGGCTGGGCGCGGGCGGCGGCGACCGCGAGGCCGCCTGCCATCACGACGGCGCCCACGGCCACGGCGGCGCGCAGGCGAAGGGAACGGCGCAGCGCGGCGTCGCGCGCGGAGGGCGTGAGACCGGGCGTCATGGCGACCAGGCTCGCACGCGCGTTTCAACACTGGTTGAGAGCCCGGCAAAGGTTTGGCAAAGCTTCAGCCGCGCGGGACACTGCGAGCGACGCTGAGCACGAGCACGGCGATCACCCCGGCGAGCACGATCAGCCCGCCGGCGTGCCGCCACAGGACCGGCGCGAGCGGCCGCACAATCAGGCCGGCGACCAGGATCACGACCGCGATGCCGAGCGGGAGGAACCACGTCTCCCCGAAGACGAGCTTGCGGGCGGCGTTCATGCCGCCAGCCGATGCGATTGCAGCTGGCTGGTCAGCGCGAGCGCCGCGATCACGTAGAGCAGCGCGGCGTCGCCGCCCGGCCAGTGGACGTGCAGCCCTTCCGCGGCGAAGAACACGCCGAACGAGCTGAGCAGGACGCCGACGCCCCACTTGAGCTCGGTCTCCGGCAGCCTGGACAGCGGCGCGCGCAGCCAGGCGCCCGCGCCGAGCACCGCGACCGCGGCGACCGCCGCGCCCACGAGCGCCGGCGTCGGACCGCTCGGGCGGGCCGCGAGCGCACTGACGATCACGACGATCTCGACCCCTTCCAACAGCACGCCCTTGAACGCCACCAGCCGCGCCGCCCAGTCCGGCCGGCCCGGCGCCGGACGCGGCGCCTCCCCCAGCTCCTCGCGCGTCTCGAGGTACTCGGCGAGCGACGACGAGCGCGCGCGCCGGCCGGCCAGGCGCAGCGTCGCCTTGCGCAGCCACTCGAGGCCGAACAGCAGCAGCAGCACCCCGATCACGAGCCGCAGCGTGTCGAGCGGCACCGAGCCGAGCAGGACCGGTCCGAGCACGACGGCGAGCAGCGCGCATGCCAGCGTCGCCAGCGCCGCGCCGAACAGCGCATCCGGCCAGCTGCGGCTGACCGCCACCGCCAGCACGATCGCGAGCGCCTCGAGCAGCTCCACGGCGACCGCGACGGCCGAGCCGAGGGCGACGAGGACGAACGTCATGCGCGAGCCACGCCTCGATCGTAGGGCCGCGGCGTGAGGCTTGACCGAAGCTTTGCCGGCCGTCGGCCACTCTGCCGAGATGCCGCATCTGTCGGAGCTCCACGGCGCAGCGACGCACCTGGCGGTGGTCGCGGTGCCGGTCTACCTCTTGATCCTGCTCGTGCGCCGGGCGGGGCGCGGGGGCGACGCGCTGGTCGCCGCCGAGCCGTGGGTCGTCGGCGCCGCCGTCGCGGGCGTCGCGCTGGCCGGCATCACCGGCCTGCTGGTCTGGGGACAGGCCCAGACGACGTTGCGCGGGAACAGCTTCCGCGTCGGCACGATCCACTTCTGGCTCGGGATCGCGCTATCGGTGCTGATCCTCGTGCTCGCCGCCTGGCGCCGGTGGCGCGTCGCGAGCGACCGCCACACGCACGGGCTCGAGCTCGTCGCCGGCGGCCTGATCGCGCTCGCCGCCGTGCTCACGCAGGGCTACCTCGGCGGCCGCATGACCTATCACCACGGCGTCGGCATCGACTCCGGCGGCCAGCTCGCGCAGTCGGCCGCAGGCGCCGCGCAGCTCGACGTCGCGCTCGCGAACGGCCGCAGCCCGGCCGCCGCCGGCCGCGTCGCGTTCTCGACCGCCGGCCTCGGCTGCGCCTCCTGCCACGGCGACCACGCGCAGGGCCTGCGCGGCCCCCGCCTCGCCGGCGGCGTCGAGCTCGAAGAGTTCCGCCACGTCCACGGCCACGGCCTGTTCCCGCCGAAGATCGTCTCCGACCGCGACTTCGCCGCGATCGAGGCGTGGCTGCGGACGCTGCCGCGCTAGCAATCTCAACTCGACATAGGTAGAGTTACGCGGGTGACGCGGACCCGCAGACCCTCGCCGGCCACCGTCGACCTGCTGCGCGCACTGGCGGCGGACCCGCTCGCGTGGCGGTACGGGTACGAGCTCGGATCCCAGGTGGGGCTGCGCTCCGGCTCGCTGTACCCGATCCTCGTGCGCCTGTCCGACCGCGAGCTGCTCGAGTCGCGCTGGGAGGATGACCCGCCTGCAGGCCGTCCCGCGCGGCATCTCTACCGGCTGACGCCGCGCGGCGCCGAGTACGCCGCCGAGCACGTGCCGGCGCCGCGCCCGGTCCGCCTCGGGCGCCCGCACCTGCGGGGCGCGTCATAGCCCTGCTCGTCATCGGCGCGGCGCTGGTGCTGCTCGTCACGCGGGCGCGCCGGACCGATCGCCTGCTGGCCGCGACGCTGCCGCCCGCGCGGCGCGAGTGGGCGCGCGCGATGCGCGCCGAGCTGGCCTCCATCGACGGCCGGCTCGCGCGCTGGCGGTTCGGCCTCGGCTGCGTTTGGGCGGCCTGGGCGATCGCGTGCCGCGAGAGCCGCGGAGCGGTGCGGGCGACCGTGGCCGCGGGCATCGTCACCGCGTCCGCGCTGGCCGGCTACGGCCTGCTGCGCTACCCGCAGCCGGGCTTCGACGCGGTACCGCTGGCGGCGCTGCTGCTCGCCTACGCCGCGATCGGCCTCGCGCTGGCGGGCCGGGCGCCCCGGTACGGCACCGCGGCCGGGCTCGTCGTCGGGGCCGCGTGGTTCGTGGTGATCTCACCCGGCCCGCTGCGCGAGTGGGTGCTGGTCCCGCTGGCCGTCGTGCTGCTCGTCCCCGTCGCGGCCGGCGGCGGCGCCTGGACCGGGATCGTCGGCGGGCTCGTCGCCTTCAGCGCGTGGATGACGGCGAGCTACGTCCGCCACGGCGGGCCGTACGACGCCGGTCTGATCCGCGACTTCCACCGCAGCCGCGCGCCCGATCTCGCGACGTTCGCGATCCACCAGGAGCTGGCGACCGGCGCGTTGATGCTGTTCATGGTCCCGTTCGTCACGCTCGCGTTCGGCTCGCTCCGGCGCGTCGCTCATGACTGACTCATGCAGATGCGCTAGGGCGGTGCTAGCTTCGAAAGGGTGTCCACCGCCCGCTCCAGCCGTCCCGTAGTGCACATGCCGGTCGCCGGCCGCTGGCCGCTGCTGGAGCGGATCCCGAGCCGCAAGTTCGTCCGCTTCCGCCGCGACGGGCGCATCGTCTCGGTCGCCGGGGCGCTGGTGATCGCCGCGTTGATCGCGCTGATCGTCGACCGCGACTTCCCGTGGCCGCATCTGCTCAGCGTCGTACTGGCCGGCGTCTGGGTGCTCGCGGTCACGTGGGCGACCAAGCAGCGCTGGCTGCGCTGGCTGCAGCGCGAGTTCGCCGGCGAGGTGAGCGCCAAGATGGACGCGATCCGCCGCGCCGCGCCGCTGAACTGAAAGTTCGGGGTACGCCCCGGATTGCGGGGGCCGAGCGGCGCGCCGTAGGGTCGGCTCGCGATGCGCTCGCGACCTCCTAGCGGGCGAAGGTCCGCGCCTCGCCCACCGGAGGCGTCCGTGCTGCGACTGCAGGGGACGGTCGGCAACGCCGCGCTGTCGCGGCTGCTCGCGCGCACGCCCGACGTGGCCGAGCCGCCGGTCACCGCGCCCGGCGTGACCGGCGCGCAGCAGTGGCACGAGCGCGGGCTGGCGCACTACAAGGCCGGCCGCTTCGAGCAGGCCCGCGCGGCCTTCGAGCAGGCGTATGGCCTCAGCCCGCTGTCCACGTTCCTGTACGACCAGGCCGACGCGCTCGAGCAGCTCGGGCGCGCGGCCGAGGCCGCCGACCTGTACGAGCGCTATCTCGCCTCGGGTCCGCTCACGAGCGACATCCCGCGGGTCACGTCGCGGATCCGCAAGCTGCGCGGGGAGAACGTCCCCGACGCGGAGGACGACGACGCGCCGCCGATCACGGCGAAGGGCGAGGCCGGGGCGACCGCCTGGTTCGATCGCGGCCAGCTGGCGTTCATGGCCGGCCGCTACGCGAAGGCGGCCGACTGCTTCAGGCGCGCCTTCGAGCTCCTGCCCCGCCCGGCGTTCATCTACAACGAGGGCGTCGCGCTGGAGAAGGGCGGCCATCTCGCCGCGGCCGCCAACGCGTACGAGCACTACCTGATCCTGGACGAGTCGGCGAAGGACGCCAAGGACGTGCTCGCCAAGATCAAGGCCCTGCGCGGGCAGGCGCCGCCGGCGGGCAGGGACGCGCTGCGCGACCCCGAGGACGAGATGAGCGAGGCGCCCGAGGTCATCGCCACCGGCGCGCACGGGGCGAGCGAGTGGCACAGCCGCGGCGTGGTGGCGTACGAGCTCGGCGACTTCAAGCGCGCCTACGACTGCTTCGTGCACGCCTACGACCTCAAGCCGTTCGCGGCCTACGTCTTCAACCAGGCGGCGGCGCTGGACCTGCTCGGCAACGCCGACGCCGCCGTGCAGGCGTACGAGCGCTACCTCGCGCTCGATCCCAAGGCGACCGACCGCGAGCGCGTGCGCAAGCGCATCCAGCGCCTGCGCGAGCCGCACCCCTAGGAGTTCCGGCGCAGCCGGCCGCGCAGCACGGGCAGCCAGCCGGCACAGGCGAGCGCCACGCCCGCGAGGATCAGCGGGATGGCGAACGCGAGCGTGTCGGCGTGGTCGCCGTACTCCTCGCCGTAGCCGTTGAAGAGCCACGCGACGACGCCGGCGCCGAACAGCACGCCGCCCGCCACGTGCGCGAGCACCATCGCCGCGACCCGCGACCCGGGGAGCCGCAGCGGCCGCGCGAGCCCGGCGAGCAGGACCGCGTCCGCCGCCAGCATGACCAGGTATGCGTAGACGACGATCATCGTGAGCGAGAGCCTCGCGGGCGCGCGGCGACCGTGACAATCGGGGCGCGCCCCTGAGATTCGGACCCTCTTAGACTCGCGCCCGGATGCTCTACGACCCTGCCAGGCATGAGCCGCTCGCCGAGCTCGCGTGGCGCCCCGCCCGCGCCCGCGACGCGATCGCCGCGATCTGCCGCGACGCGGAGGCGGCGTTCGACCGCGATCGCCTGTGGCCGCTGTTCCCGGCCGACGACGAGCCGGGCACGCCGGAGGACGGGATCCTGCGCGGGCTCTACGTCGGCGCGGCCGGGATGCTGCACGCGCTCGCGCGCCTCGCCGGCGAGGACCTGCACGTGCCGGCCTTCGACTACGCGCCGGTCGCCGCCGGGCTCCACGAGGCCGCGCTCGCGTCGCCGGACGAGGACGGCGCCGGCGCGTCGCTGCTGGTCGGCTCGAGCGGGATCCTGCTCGTCGCGCACCGGCTCGCGCCGTCGGCCGCGACCGCGAACGCCCTCGCGGAGGCGATCGCCGCGAACGCGGAGCACCCGTCGAACGAGCTGCTGCTCGGCGCGCCCGGCACGCTGCTCGCGGCCCGCGCGATGCACGCCCGCACCGGCGAGCCGCGGTTCGCCGAGCTGGCGCGCGCGAGCGGGCGCTCGGTGCTCGCCCGCCAGGAGGCGGACGGGCTGTGGACGCAGGACCTTTACGGCGAGCGGCTGCGGTATGTCGGCGCGGCGCACGGCTTCGCCGGCAATGTCGTCGCGCTGCAGGGCGTGGCCGACGACGCGGCCGCCTTCGAGGCGCGCGCCGTCGCCGCGGCGCGGGCGTTCGCGATCGTCGACGGCGACCTGGCGAGCTGGCCGGCGCTGGATATCGGCTCGCGCACCGGTGCGCCGCCGCGCGTGCAGTGGTGCCACGGCGCGGCGGGCATGGTCACCTCGCTCGCCGCGCTCGGGCCGGGCGACGACGCGCACGGCGAGCTGATGACCGCGGGCTGCGAGCTCGTGTGGCGGGCCGGCCCGGTGGCGGGGAACGCCGGCCTCTGCCACGGCACGGCCGGGAACGGCTTCGCGTTCATGGCGCTGCTGCACCGCACCGGCGACGAGCGCTGGCTCGCCCGCGCCCGCGCCTTCGCGGCACACGGCCTCGACCAGGTCGAGCGCCTGCGGGCGACCCACGGCCGCGGCCGCTACACGCTCTTCACGGGCGACATCGGCGCCGCGCTGCTCGCCGCCGCGTGCCTGGGCGGCGACGCCGCCTTCCCGGGCATCGCCGACCTCTAGCTAGGCGAGGATCACGAGGACCGCGGCGACCTCGGCGAGCGCGACGGTCGCGCCGAGCGTGTCGCCCGTGCGGCCGCCGAGCGCCGTCCGCGCCCAGGCGCCGACGAGCCCCGCGACCGCCGCGGCGGCGGCGAGCACGGCGAGGCCGGCACCGATGCCGGCCAGGCCGAGCGCGACGGCGGCCGCGGTGACGGTCGCGAACGCGAGCGCCGCCCGCGAGACGGCGAACCCGGCGCCGAGCCCGTCCTGCCGCGCGGGCGCGGCGAGCGCCGCGTGCAGCAGCGCCGCCCAGCGACCGCACGCGGCGGCGACCACGAGCGCGGACAGCGCGTCCTCGCGGCCGAGGCCGGCGAGCGCGCCGACGAGCAGCACCAGCCAGATCAGCAGGGCGAGCGCGCCGTACGTCCCGATCGCCGAGTCGCGCATGATCTCCAGGCGGCGCGCGCGATCGCCGCGGGCGCCGAGCCCGTCGGCGCAGTCGGCGAGCCCGTCCTGGTGCAGGGCGCCGGTCACGATCACGAGCGCGGCGACGGCGAGCGCCGCCGCCACGGTGGAGCCGAGCCGCGGCTCGGCGAGATAGCCGATGCCGCCGGCGATGCCGCCGACCAGCGCGCCGACGGCGGGGAACCACCCGGCGGCGGCGCCGAGCGGCGCCGCCTCTCCCCGCAGCCGCACCGGCAGGATCGTCAGGAACGCGACGGCGAGGCCGGGCGAGCCCACTCAGGACCGCCGGGTGACGCCGGCCTCCTCGAAGGTGGCCATGTCGCGGTGCAGCGCGCCGGCGGCGGCGACGATCGGCAGCGCGAGCAGCGCGCCGGACGCCTCGCCCAGGCGCAGGCGCAGGTCCAGCAGCGGCTCGAGGCCGAGCTCGGCGAGCGCGATGTCGTGCCCGGGCTCGGCCGAGCGGTGGCTCGCGAGCAGCACCTCGCCGGCGGACGGCTCGATCGCGACCGCCGCCAGCGCGGCGGCGGCCGTCGCGTAGCCGTCGAGCATGACCGGCAGCCGCCGGCGCGCGGCCTCCAGCACGGCGCCGGCGAGCGCGGCGAGCTCCAGCCCGCCGAGCGAGGCGAGCGGGTCCGGATGCGCGCCGTGGCGCGCGAGCGCGGCGGTCACCGCCGCGCGCTTGCGCTCGAGCCCGGCGGCGTCCATCCCGGTCCCGCGCCCGACCGCGAGCGCCGGCGCGGCGCCGGTGAGCGCGCAGACGAGCGCGGCCGTCGTCGTCGTGTTGCCGATCCCGATCTCGCCGAGCACGAGGCAGTCCGCGCCGCCGTCGGCGAGCTCGCCGGCGAGCCGCGCGCCGGCCGCCAGCGCGGCCTCGGCCTGTGCGCGAGTGAGCGCCGGCTGGGTGAGCATGTCGGCGCTGCCGCGCGCGACCTTGGCGTCGCGCACGCCGGCCGGCGTGGGACCGGCGAGGCCGACGTCGGCGACCAGCAGCGCGTGGCCGCCGTGGCGGGCGAGCACGCCGGCGGCGCTGTCGCCGCGCGCCGCGGCGGCGGTGACCTGCGCGGACACCTCGGCGTCGAACAGGCTCGTGCCGTGGATCAGATGGCCGTGGTCGGCGGCGCACACGAGCACGCCGGCGCGCAGCGCGGCCGGCGGCGGGCCGCCCGTGATCGCCGCCCAGCGCTCGATCAGCGGCTCCAGCGCGCCGAGGCTCCCGGACGGCTTGACGAGCCGGTCGAGCCGGTCGCGCGCCGCGATCGCGGCGGCGCGGTCCGGGCCGGCGATCGCGGCGGGCGCGGCGGCGTCCCAGCGCTCCTGCATCACGACGGCGTCGAGCGGGGCGCGCGCCGACCAGCCCGCGGACTCCAGCCCGGGCCGCTCGGGGCGCTCGTCGGGCCAGCCGAGGCACAGGTAGGCGATCGGGTCCACGCGCGCCGGGATGCCGAGCACGCGGCGCAGGTCCTCCGGCCGGTAGTAGCTGACCCAGCCGACGCCGAGGCCCTCGGCGCGCGCGGCCAGCCACAGGTTCTCGATCGCGCAGGCGGTGCTGTAGACGTCGGTCTCCGGGATCGTGCCGCGGCCGAGGACCTCCGTCTCCGGGTCGCCGTGGTCGCAGCAGACGACGACGCCCAGCGGCGCCTCGACGATCCCCTCGATCTTCTGGTCGAGGAACTGGCGGGCGCGCTCGTCGAAGCGATCGGCCTGGCGCAGGCGCTCGCGCTGGGCCAGCCGGCGGATCTCGACGCGGGTCGCCGGCGACCGCACGACGAGCAGCCGCCACGGCTGCATCAGCCCGACCGACGGCGCCTGGTGCGCGGCGCCGAGGACGCGCCGCAGGACGTCGGCGGGGACCTCGTCCGGGCGGAAGCGGCGGATGTCGCGCCGCTCGGCGATCGCGCGGTAGACGGCGGCGCGCGCCTCGTCCGGGTAGCGCCAGCCGTCGGGCTCCAGCGCGCGCTCCGCGGCCCGGGAGGCGTCGAAGCCGGCCGGGGTCGGCGGTCGGACGAGGCGATCCCGGGCGGACACGGACGAGAACAGTAGAGTGGGGCGCAGTCAGCGCGGCGATGCGAGGAACCCGGTGTGAATCCGGGACGGTTGCGCCACTGTGACCCGAGCGAGGCAGCTCGGGGAGTCAGGAACTCGTCCGCCGCGAGCCCTTCACGATTCGGGACGCTCAATCCCGCGGAGGAACCTCAGATGCAGCCGACGGGCCCAGCGTGAGAAGGCTGCTTCTCGTTCGCCATGCACCGACACGGGCGACGCGCGAGTTCGCGTTCCCGCTCGACGAGCCGCTCGATCCGCGCGGCCGCGACGCCGCCGCCGCGCTCGCGCTGCCGGCGCGCTTCGAGGTGCTGTGCAGCCCGACGCTGCGCTGCCGCGAGACAGCGGCCGCGGCCGGGTTGGACGCGGCGATCGACGAGCGGCTGCTGGAGTGCGACTTCGGCGCCTGGGCGGGGAAGACGCTCGACGAGATCGCGGAGGCCGACGCAGGCGCGTGGATGGCCGACCCGGACGCCGCTCCGCACGGCGGCGAATCGCTGACCGCGTTCGCGACCCGCGTGGCCGCCTGGCTCGACGACCAGGCCGCGCTCGACGGCGGCGCCGTCGCGATCACGCACGGCGGCGTCGTCAAGGCGGCGGTCGTCCACGCGCTCGGCGCCCCGCTCACGGCGTTCTGGCGGATCGACGCGTCGCCGCTGGCGATCACCGAGCTGCACGCGCACGACGGCCGCTGGACGCTGACGAGGGCGAACGCGTGAGCGGCGCGGCGCTGGCGGGCGGGTACGTCGCGGACGGGCTGCTCGGCGATCCTCGCCGGCTGCACCCCGTCGCGGGCTTCGGTGCGATCGCGCGGCGTGCGGAAGCGGTCGCCTACGCGCCGTCGCGTGCGCGTGGCGTCGTCTACGCCGCCGTGCTCGTCGGGCTCGCGGGCGCCGCGGGCGAGGTGGCCGCGCGCGTCGCCGGTCGTCGGACCACGCTTGCCGTGCTCACCTGGACCGCGCTCGGCGGGCGGTCGCTGACGCGGGTCGCCACGCGCCTCTCGCGCCGGCTCGACGCCGGCGATCTCGACGCCGCGCGGGCGACGCTGCCGTGGCTGTGCGGGCGCGATCCGGCGGCGCTCGACGCGGACGGCCTCGCCCGCGCCGCGCTCGAATCGGTGGCCGAGAACACGAGCGACGCCGTCGTCGGCGCGCTGCTGTGGGGCGCGGTCGCGGGCCCGGGCGGCGTGGCGGCCTACCGCGCGGCGAACACGCTCGACGCGATGGTCGGGCACCGCAGCGAGCGCTACCGCGAGTTCGGCTGGGCCGCGGCCCGGCTCGACGACGCGCTCAACTGGATCCCGGCACGGCTCACGGCGCTGCTCGCCGCGCTCTGCGCCCCGCTCGTCGGCGGCTCCCCCGCGCGCGCCTGGGCGACCGTGCGGCGCGACGGCGGCAAGCATCCGAGCCCGAACGCCGGCCGCGCCGAGGCGGCGTTCGCCGGCGCGCTCGGCGTCCGCCTCGGCGGCCCGCTCGCCTACGCCGGCGTCGAGGAGGTCCGTCCCACGCTCGGCGACGGGCGCCCGCCGGCGCCGCAGGACATCCGCCGCGCCGTCCGCCTCTCGTGGGCCGTCGGCCTCGTCACCTGCGTCCTGGCGGCATGCCGGTGAAGGGCGCGCTGCTCGTCGCCGGCACGCACTCCGACGCCGGCAAGTCGCTCGTGACCGCCGGCATCTGCCGCTGGCTGCGCCGCGAGGGCGTCAGCGTCGCGCCGTTCAAGGCGCAGAACATGTCGCTGAACTCCGTCGTCGCGCGCGGCGGGTTCGAGATCGGCCGCGCGCAGGCGATGCAGGCGGCGGCCGCCGGCATCGAGCCCGAGGTCGCGATGAACCCGATCCTGATCAAGCCGTCGGGCGACCGCCACAGCCAGGTGATCGTGATGGGCCGCCCGTACGCGGACGTCGGCGCCGGCAGCTACCAGTCGCTCAAGGACGAGCTGCGGCCGATCGTCGCGGACGCGCTCGCCGGCCTGCGCGAGCGCTACGACGTCGTCGTCTGCGAGGGCGCCGGCAGCCCGGCCGAGATCAACCTGCGCGCCGCCGACCTGACCAACATGGGGCTCGCGCGCGCCGCGGACCTGCCCGTGATCCTCGTCGGCGACATCGACCGCGGCGGCGTGTTCGCCTCGCTGATCGGCACGCTGGTCGCGCTCGCGCCGGAAGACCAGCGCCACGTCGCGGGCTTCGTGATCAACAAGTTCCGCGGCGACCTGTCGATCCTCGCCCCCGGCCTCGACCAGCTCGCCGGGCTGACCGGCCGGCCGACGCTCGGCGTGCTCCCGTTCGCCGAGGACCTCGGCATCGACGCCGAGGACTCGCTCGCGATCGCCAAGCCGCGCGAGGGCGACTTCACGCTCGACGTCGCCGTCGTGCGTCTGCGCTGGATGAGCAACTTCACCGACCTCGACGCGCTCGCGCGGGAGCCGGGCGTGCGCGTGCGCTTCACGCGCTCGGCGGCCGACGTCGCGCGCGCCGACCTCGTCGTCCTTCCCGGCACCAAGGCCACCGTCGAGGACCTGCGGCGCCTGCGCGCCGAGGGGCTCGACGGCGCGCTCGCCGCCCGCGCCGCCGCCGGCGACCCGATCCTCGGCATCTGCGGCGGCTACCAGCTGCTCGGCGAGACGATCGAGGACGACGTCGAGTCGCGCGCGGGCGAGGTCGCCGGCCTGGGGCTGCTCCCCGTGACCACGACCTTCGAGCCCGACAAGGTCCTCCGCAGCGTCCGCGGCCGCAGCGCGCTGCTCGGCGACGTGACCGGCTACGAGATCCGCCACGGGCGGCCGGCGGCGCGCGGCGAGGCGCTGATCGGCGACGACGAGGGCTGCGTCGCGGGCGGCACGCTCGGCACCTCGTGGCACGGGCTGCTCGAGCACGACGGCGCCCGCCGCGCGCTGCTGCGCTGGGTCGCGGCGCGCCGCGGGCTCCCCTTCGCGCCGCAGGACACGAGCTTCGCCGCCGAGCGCGAGCGCCAGCTCGACCGCCTCGGCGACCTGATCGCCGGCCACCTCGACACCGACCGCCTGCGCACGCTGATCGAGCGCGGCGTCGCGACCGATCTCCCCGACCTGCTGCTGGAGCGTGCCCAGTGCTGAGGTTCATCACGACCGCCGACACCGAGATACTCGCCACCGCGGCCGCCGTGCGGCGGCTGCCCGAGGGGTTCCCGGAGGTCCGCTGCGCGAACCCGCAGGGCACGCGCGACCTCGACCCGTTCCTCGACCACGTGCTCGACGGCGCGCGCGTCGTCGTGATCCGCGTGCTCGGCGGCCGCCGCGGCTGGCAGGGCGGCGTCGACCGCCTCGCCGAGCGCTGCCGCGACCGCGGGATCGCGCTGATCGCGCTCGGCGGCGAGGCGCGGCCGGACGCCGAGATGACCGCGCTGTCCACCGTCCCGGCGGGCGCGGTCGCGCAGGCCGGCGAGTACCTGCTCTCCGGCGACGTCGGCAACATCGAGCAGCTGCTGCGCTTCCTCGCCGACACGTTCCTGCTCGAGGGCTTCGGCTTCGACGCCCCGACGCCGGTCGAGGAGCTCGGGATCTACCTGCCCGGGCGCGGCGACGTCACGCTCGAGCAGGCGCTGGAGCACCGTGGCGACCGTCCCGTCGTCGGGATCGCGTTCTACCGCTCGCACCGCCTGACCGGGAACACCGGCTTCGTCGACGGCCTGTGCGCCGCGATCGAGCGCGCCGGCGGGCACCCGCTGCCGGTCTGGAGCTACACGCTGCGGCGCGAGCCCGAGAGCGGCCGCGTCGCCGCGCTGGAGCTGATCGACGGCCACGTCGACGCGCTCGTCACGACGATGCTCGCGACCGGCGGGATCGGGGCGGGCGACGAGTGGGACGCGAGCGCCCTGGAGGCGCTCGGCGTGCCGGTCGTGCAGGCGCTCACGGTGACGATGTCGAGGGCGCGCTGGGAGGAGGGCGGCGAGGGCCTGCTGCCCGTCGACGCCGCGACGCAGGTGGCGATCCCCGAGTTCGACGGGCGCATCATCGGCGGCCCGATCTCCTTCAAGGAGCGCGACGCGGAGGACTCCCCCGTCGGCGTCGCCGTCCCGCGCTACGTCGCCGACCCGGAGCGCTGCGACCGGCTCGCGCAGCTCGTGCTGCGCCACGCGCGGCTGCGCACGCTGCCGCGCCGCCGGATCGCGATCGTCCTGACCGCGTTCCCGACCAAGCACGCGCGGATCGGCATGGCCGTCGGGCTCGACACGCCGGCGAGCGCGATCGGCCTGCTGCACCGGCTGCGCGAGGACGGCATCGACGTGCGCGACATCCCGGAGAGCGGCGACGCGCTGATGCACGCGCTGATCGCCGCCGGCGGCCACGACCCGGAGTTCCTCACCGACGACCTCCTCGCGGCCGCGCCGCTGCGGATCCCCGCCGCCGGCTACGAGGCCTGGTACGGCACGCTCGAGCCGAAGCTGACGCGCGCGATCGAGCGCCAATGGGGGCCGCCGCCGGGCGACCGCTATCGCGACGGCGACGACCTGGTGATCGCGGGGATCGAGCTCGGCGACGTCGTCGTCCTGATCCAGCCGCCGCGCGGCTACGGCGATGACCAGGTCGGCATCTACCACGACCCGGAGCTCGCTCCCGCCCACCACTACCTGGCCGCCTACCGCTGGCTCGACCACCACTGGGGCGCCGACGCGATCGTCCACCTCGGCAAGCACGGGACGCTCGAGTGGCTGCCCGGCAAGATGCTCGCGCTGAGCGCGTCCTGCGCTCCCGACGCCGCGCTCGGCTCGATGCCG
Source organism: uncultured Solirubrobacteraceae bacterium (assembly GCA_963736505.1). GTDB lineage: Bacteria > Actinomycetota > Thermoleophilia > Solirubrobacterales > Solirubrobacteraceae > Solirubrobacter. Next base: position 730,105 of record CAVTOZ010000003.1, on the reverse strand, counting down.
CTCGTCTACCCGTTCGTCGTCAACGACCCGGGCGAAGGCGCGCAGGCCAAGCGCCGCGCGCACGCCGTCATCGTCGACCACCTGGTGCCGCCGATGATGCGCGCGGAGAGCTACGACGAGCTCGCCGAGCTGGAGGCGCTGATGGACGAGTACGCGCGCCTGGAGGTGCTCGACCCGTCGAAGCTCCCCGGCCTGGGCGCGCAGATCTGGGCGGCGATCGAGAAGGCCAACCTGCAGGAGGACCTCGGGATCGAGGGGCGGCCCGGCGACGCGGGCGCGCTCGTCGAGCACCTCGACGGCTACCTCTGCGAGGTCAAGGACGTGCAGATCAAGGACGGGCTGCACGTGCTCGGCGTCGTCCCCGAGGGTCCGCAGCTGCGCGGCCTGGTCGCGGCGATCGGGCGCGGTCTGCGGGGCTCGATCGCGGCGGCGTTCGGGCTCGACGAGCGGGCGCTGATCGACGCGCCCGGCGCGAAGGTCGACTCCGGGGCGGAGCTCGTCGCGCGCTTCCCCGGCACCGCGTACCGCGGTAGCGACCTGCTCGACCGGCTCGAGGAGGCCCAGTCGGCCCTGCTGACGGAGCTGTCCGCGCACGACTGGGCCCCTTCTGCCGCGTCCGGCGTGTGCCGGGCGGTGCTCGGCCGCGAGGACGCGGGCGTGGTCGCGGCGCTGGAGCATGCGGGCGGCGAGATCGTCCCGCGGCTGCGGCGCAGCACCGACGAGCTGACGAACGTGCTCGGCGCGCTGCGCGGCCGCCACGTCCCGGCCGGGCCGTCGGGCGCGCCGACGCGGGGGCGCCTGGACGTCCTCCCGACCGGCCGCAACTTCTACACCGTCGACCCGCGCGCGCTGCCGTCCGAGCTCTCCTACGCGACCGGCGTCAAGCTCGCCGACGCGGTGCTCGAGCGCCACGTCGCCGACACCGGCGCGCTGCCGGAGATGGTCGGCCTCGTCGCCTGGGGCACGGCCGCGATGCGCACGCAGGGCGACGACGCCGCCGAGGTGCTCGCGCTGCTAGGCGTCCGCCCGACCTGGCACGAGTCGTCGCGCCGCGTGACGGGCCTGGAGCTGATCGGGCTGGAGGAGCTGGGCCGCCCGCGGATCGACGTGACGCTGCGCATCTCGGGCTTCTTCCGCGACGCGTTCCCGCACCTGATCGGGCTGCTCGACGACGCCGTGACGCTCGTGGCAGGGCTGGACGAGCCGGACGCGCTGAACTTCGTCGCCAAGCACGCGCGCGCCGAGAGCCTGAAGCTCGCCGGCGAGCTCGACGCGTGGCGGCGCGCGACCGTGCGCATCTTCGGCTCCAAGCCGGGCACGTACGGCGCGGGGCTCAGCCAGCTGCTCGAGACGCGCGACTGGCGCGGCGACGCCGACCTCGCCGCGGTCTACGAGGCGTGGGGCGGCTTCGCCTACGGCCGCGGGCTGCAGGGCGTCGCGGCGGGCGACGCGATGCGCGCCTGCTTCGGGCGGATCGAGGTCGCGGTCAAGAACGTCGACTCGCGCGAGCACGACCACCTCGACTCCGACGACTACTACCAGTACCACGGCGGCATGGTCGCGATGGTCCGCGGGCTCGGCCGCGAGCCGGCGGCCTACCTCGGCGACAGCGCCGACCCCGGGCGCGTGAAGGTGCGCACGCTCGCCGAGGAGACGCGGCGGATCTTCCGCGCGCGCGTCGCCAACCCGCACTGGATCGGCTCGATGGTCCGGCACGGCTTCAAGGGCGCGGCCGAGCTGGCCGCGACCGTCGACTACCTGTTCGGCTACGACGCCACCACCGGCGTCGCCTCGGACTGGATGTACGAGCAGGTGGCGGAGAAGTACCTGCTCGACGATGCCGTCGCCGGGTTCATGGATCGGGCGAATCCGTGGGCGGCGCGCGGCATCGCCGAGAAGCTGTTGGAGGCCGCGGAGCGCGGGCTGTGGGCCGCGCCGGATGAGGACACGGTCGAGCGGATCAAGGCGCGCTACCTCGCGCTCGAGGACCAGCTCGAAGGGGCGGGCGTATGAGGTACCCGCTGTCGGCGATCGTCGGGCAGGAGGACCTCGTCGAGGCGCTGCTCGTGTGCGCCGTGCACCCGGTCGCCGGCGGCGTGCTCGTGCGCGGCGAGCGCGGGACGGCGAAGTCGACCGCCGTGCGCGCGCTGGCGCCGATGCTCGGCGCGCCGCTGGTGGAGCTGCCCCTCGGCGCGACGCTCGACCGCCTGGTCGGCACGCTCGACCTGCGCGCGGCCTTGTCAGGCGAGCACCGCGTCGAGGCCGGGCTGATGACGCGCGCCGATGGCGGCGTGCTGTACGTCGACGAGGTCAACCTGCTCGGCGACCACCTCGTCGACGCCTTGCTGGATGCCGCGGCCTCGGGGTCGGTCACGGTCGAGCGCGACGGCGTGAGCGTGGTGCTCCAGGCGCGCTTCCTGCTCGTCGGCACGATGAACCCCGAGGAGGGCGAGCTGCGCCCGCAGCTGCTGGATCGCTTCGGGCTCGGCGTCGAGGTGCGCGGCCCGCGCGACGCGGCGACGCGCGCGCGGATCGTGCGGCGGCGGATGGACTACGACGCGGACCCGTCCGCGTTCGCCGCCGCGTGGGCGGGCGCCGAGCGCGCGCTGGCGGAGCGGATCGCCGCCGCGCGGGCGCTGGTGGCGTCGGTCACGATCGCCGAGCGCGAGCTGCTGCGGATCGCCTCGGTGTGCGCTCGGCTGGACCTCGACGGCGTCCGCGGCGACCTCGTGTGCGCGCACGCGGCGTGCGCGCTGGCCGCGCTCGACGGCGAGACGTCGGTGACGGAGGCGCACGTGGAGCGCGCGGCGCACCTCGCGCTCCGGCACCGGATGCGGCGCGACCCGCTCGCGCCGCCGCCCGACGGCGGGCGCGAGCCGGCGATCGACGACGCGCTGGAGGCGGCGGACGATGACGTCGCGCAACCAGATCCCGCCGCCCCGCCCCGTCTCTCCTCACCGCCCGATCGCCCCGCCCCGGCGTGGACGCCGGACCCGGATCTCGCCGCGCCCGCGCCGCCTCCGGCGGCCGAGCCGCCGCGGCTCGCCACGCCCGCCGCGCTCCCCTCGCGGCTGCCCGACGCGGCGCTGCGCGTGCCCCGCGGCGGCGGCCTCGCCGCCGTCGACGCGCGTCCCGCGGCGCCGGAGGAGGAGGTCGCGATCGTGCCGAGCATCGTCGCGGCGCTGCGCGGCGACGACCGGCCGCGGACGGCGATCCTCGGCGGCAGCCGCGGCGCATTGCTGTGCCTGATCGTCGACACGAGCGGCTCGATGGCGGCGCAGCGGCGGCTGGCGCGCGTCAAGGGGGCGCTGGAAGCGGCGCTGCGGCACGCCTACGCGCGCCGCGACCGCGTCGCCGTCGTCGCGTTCGGCGGCGAGGGCGCGCGCACGCTGGTCGAGCCGGGCGCGCCGCTGGAGCGGGCCGCCGCGGCCGCGCGCGAGCTTCCCGCCGGCGGGCGGACGCCGCTCGCCGCCGGCATCGCGCACGCCGCCGCGCTGCTGGAGTCCCAGCGCGACGACCGCGCGCGGATCGCCGTCCTGCTCACCGACGGTCGCGCCGCGGACCCGCAGGGCGCGCGCCCGCGCGGCGCTCGCCCGCGTCGTCGCCGCCTCCGACCGCACCGTCGTCGTCGACCTCGAGGAGGGCCGAGTGCGGCTTGGCCTCGCCGCCGCGCTGGCGGCCGCCGCCGGCGCCGACCTCACCCGCCTCGTGACAAGGAGCGCCGCATGAGCGACGACGCGCTGGCCCGCAACTCCGCTCCCGGCATCGACGTGCCGCACGGTCCCGACGACCGCGGCAGCGCCGAGCCGCGCCGGCGCAAGCCGCGCGACCGGCCGCTGCTGATCGTCGTCACGGGCAACGGCAAGGGCAAGTCGACGTCGGCCTTCGGGATGCTCCTGCGCGCGTGGAACCGCGACTACCGCTGCGGCGTCGTGCAGTTCGTCAAGTCGGGCAAGTGGAAGGTCGGCGAGCAGCGCGCGGCGGAGGCGCTCGGCGGCATCGACTGGATGAAGACCGGCGACGGCTGGTCGTGGATCTCGAAGGACCTGACGGAGTCGGCCGACCTCGCGCGCGCGGGCTGGGAGCAGGTCAAGCGCTTCATCGCCGAGGAGCGCTACGAGTTCCTGCTGCTCGACGAGTTCACGTACCCGCTGAAGTGGGGCTGGGTCGACGTCGACGAGGTCGTCGAGGTGCTCACCGGCCGGCCCGGGTTCCAGCACGTCGTCGTCACCGGCCGCGACGCGCCGCCGGCGCTGATCGACGCGGCCGACCTCGTCTCGGAGGTCACGCTCGTCAAGCACCAGATGGAGCAGGGCATCCGCGGGCAGCAGGGGATCGAGTGGTGATCCCGCGCGTCGTCGTCGCCGGCACGAGCTCCGGCGCGGGAAAGACCACAGTCGCGTGCGGGCTGATCGGCGCGCTGCGCGCCCGCGGCCTGAACGTGCAGGGCTTCAAGGTCGGCCCCGACTACATCGACCCCAGCCACCACGCGCTCGCCTCCGGCCGGCCGGGCCGCAACCTCGACGCGTTCCTCAGCGGGCCGGAGCTGATCGCGCCGCTGCTGCGGCACGGGTCCGCCGGTGCGGACATCGCGGTGATCGAGGGCGTCATGGGCCTCTTCGACGGCGCCTCCGGGCGCGGCGAGCTCGCTTCCACCGCGCACGTCGCCAAGCTGCTCGGCGCGCCGGTCGTGCTCGTGCTGGACGCGTCGGCGATGGCGCGCTCGGCGGCGGCGATGGTGCACGGCTTCCGCACGTTCGACCCGGACGTGGACGTCGCCGGGGTGATCTTCAACAAGGTCGGGTCCGACACGCACGAGCAGCTGCTGCGCGAGGCGGTCGACGGGATCCCGGTGCTCGGCGCGCTGCGGCGCGACGACGGCGTCGTCACCCCCGAGCGCCACCTCGGGCTCGTGCCGGTCGCCGAGCGCGAGCCCGCCGCGCGCACGGCGCTCGCCGCGCTCGCCGCCGCGACGGCGCGCCACGTCGACCTCGACGGCGTGATCCGGTTGGCGCGGACGGCCGGCGCGGTCGCGGGGCCTGCGTGGTCGCCGGAGGTCGCGGCCCCGGTGGGCTCCCGGATCGCGATCGCGCGCGGCCCGGCGTTCTCGTTCCACTACGAGGAGAACCTCGAGCTGCTGTCGGCGGCCGGCGCCGAGCTCGTGGCCTTCGACCCGCTGCGCGACGAGGCGCTGCCGGAGGATGCCGGCGCGCTCGTGCTCGCCGGCGGCTTCCCGGAGGTCTTCGGCGCCGAGCTCGCGGCCAACACGCCGCTGCGCGCGCAGATCCGGGCGTTCGCCTTGTCCGGACGCCCGGTGCTCGCCGAGTGCGGCGGGCTGCTGTATCTGTGCGAGACGCTCGACGGCCACGAGATGTGCGGCGCGCTGCCGGCGCGGGCGAGCATGGCCGGCCGGCTCACGCTCGGCTACCGCGAGGCGGTCGCCGCGGCGGCGACGCCGTGGCTCGACGCGGGCGCGCGCGTGCGCGGGCACGAGTTCCACTACTCGCGCGTCGAGTCGCTCGAGCCGTCGCCCGCGTGGACGCTGTCGGCGCGGGGCGTCGAGCGCGCCGAGGGGATCGTCCGCGACGGCGTCCAGGCGAGCTACCTGCACGTGCACTGGGCGGCGTATCCGGAGCTCGCGGCGGCGTTCGCCCAGGCGGGAGCGGTCGCGTGGGCCTGACCGTCGTGATCGGCGGGACGCGCTCGGGCAAGAGCGCGTACGCGGAGTCGCTGGCGGCCGCGACCGGGCTGCCCGTCCGCTACGTCGCGACCGCCGACGGCGCCGACCCGTCGATGCGGGCGCGGATCGAGGCGCACGCGGCGAGGCGTCCGGAGAGCTGGACGACGGTCGAGGCCGGAGCCGCGCTCGCCGGCGCGTTCGCCGGCGAGTGCGTGCTGCTCGACGGGCTCGGCCCCTGGCTCGCCGCACAGCTGCCGTTCGACGCGCCCGAGCGTCTCCCGGCGGCCGCGGAGGCCGTGCTGGCCGAGGTCGATCGCGCCGCGGCCGCCGCCGCGGCGACCACCGCGTTCGTCGTCGCCGAGCAGGCCGGCGAGGGCCTCGTCCCCCTCGACACCGGCACCCGAGCCTGGCTCGACCTGCTCGGCGAGGCGATCCAGCGCTTCACCGCGCTCGCGCAGCGCGTCGTGCTCGTCACCGCCGGCCGCCCGCTCGAGCTCGGCGCGGCAATGTCCTGCCCGCCGGACGCGTCGCTGCGCCGGCACGGCGACCGCGAGGTGCGGCCGGGCGATGCGGACCACGCGGTCAATGTCGTCGCGGGCGGGCCGCCGTCGTGGCTGCGCGCCGCGCTCGACGCCGCGCTCGACGACGTGGCGAGCGCGTACCCGCGCGAGGACGAGGCGGTGCGGGCACTGGCGACGCTGCACGCCCGCGCGCCGCAGGAGATCGTCCCGACCAACGGGGCCGCGGAGGCGTTGTGGCTGCTCGGGCCGGCGCTGCGGCCGCGGCTCGCCGCCTGTGTGCATCCGGGCTTCACCGAGACCGAGGCGGCGCTGCACGCGCACGGCATCCCCGTCGTCCGCGTCCTGCGCGACCCCGAGCGCGACTTCGCGCTCGATCCCGCGGCCGTCCCGGACGCGGCGGACCTCGTCGTGGTCGGCAACCCGGCGTCGCCGAGCGGCACGCTCGATCCCGCCGGCGCGATCCTCGCGCTGCGACGGCCGGGCCGCACCGTGGTCGTCGACGAGGCGTTCATGGACCTCGTGCCCGGCGAGGCCGCGTCGCTCGCGAGCACGCCGCTCGACGACGTGATCGTCGTGCGCTCGCTGACCAAGGTGCTCGCGATTCCGGGCCTGCGCGCCGGCTACGCGATCGCATCTCCCCCGCTCGCCGATCGCCTCCACGCGGTCCGGCCGCCGTGGTCGGCGAACGCGCTCGCGCTCGCGGCGCTGATCGCGGCCGCCGCCCACCCGGCGGAGCTGGCGGCGATCGCCGAGCGCGCCGCGGCCGAGCGCGCCGACCTCCAAGCCCGCCTGAGCGCCGCCGGCGTGCGCGTCTGGCCGGGCGCGGCGAACTTCGTCCTGATCGAGGTCGCGGGCGGACCCGCGCTCGTCGCCGCGCTCCGAGCGCAGCGCATCGCCGTCCGCCCGGCGGCGTCCTTCCCCGGCCTCGACGACCGCCACATCCGGATCACGGCCCGCGACCCGCGCAGCAACGCGCGCGTGGCGGCCGCGATCGAGGCCTCGCTGTGACCCTCACCGTCGTCGGCATCGGTGCGGACGGGTGGGGCGGGCTCGGCGAGGCGTCGCGGCGTGCGCTGATCGACGCCTCGGTGATCGTCGGGTCCGAGCGGCAGCTCGGCCTGCTTCCGGCCGAGGCGGGCGGCGCGCGGCGCGCGTGGCCATCGCCGATGGCGCCGCTGGTGGACGCGCTGGCCGGCGGGGGGCTCGGTGATGCCGTGGTGCTGGCGAGCGGGGACCCGATGCTGCACGGCGTCGGGGCCACGCTCGCGCGCAAGGGCGCCCGCCTCGATGTCCTCCCCCACGCTTCGGCGTTCGCGCTCGCGTGTGCGCGGATGGGCTGGCCCCAGGCCGAGGTGGAGCTCGTAAGCGCCGTCGCGCGGCCGCCCGACGCGGTCGCCGCGTGGCTGCAGCCGGGACGGCGCATCGTCGCCTACACGACCGGCGCCGCGAAGATCGCGCGCGTGCTAAGCGAGCGCGGCTTCGCGGCGAGCGGGTTCACGGTCCTGGAGCAGCTCGGCGGTCCGCAGGAGCGGCGCACGGACACGACCGCCGAAGAGGCGACGGAGCTGACCCCCGATCCGCTGCACTGCGTCGCGATCACGGTCGCAGGCGGCCCCGCGTACGCGCGCACGCCGGGCCTGCCCGACGACGCCTTCGCCTCCGACGGCCAGCTCACCAAGCGCCACGTGCGCGCGATCACGGTCGCCGCGCTCGCCCCGCTGCCCGGCGAGCTGCTGTGGGACGTCGGCGCCGGCTCCGGCTCGATCGCCGTCGAGTGGCTGCGGGCCGAGCGCGGCGCGCGCGCGATCGCGATCGAGGGGCGCGACGACCGCGCCGCGAACATCGAGCGCAACGCGCGCACGCTCGGCGTGCCGGAGCTCACCGTCGTCCGCGGCAGCGCCCCGGCAGCGCTGCACGACCTCCCCACCCCCAACGCGGTCTTCATCGGCGGCGGGATCGCCGCGCCCGGCCTCCTCGACGCCTGCTGGGACGCACTCGGCACCGGCGGCCGCCTCGTCGCCAACACCGTCACGCTCGAGGGCGAGCAGACCGCCGTCGCGGCCCGAAGCCGGCACGGCGGCACGCTCACCCGGATCGACGTCGCGCACGCGGAGCCCATCGGCGGCCTCACCGGCTGGCGCGCGCGGATGACCGTCGTGCAATGGTCGGCGGCGAAGCCATGATCCACTTCATCGGCGCCGGCCCCGGCGCGCCGGACCTGCTCACGCTGCGCGCCCAGCGCCTGATCGCCGCGTCGCCGGTGTGCCTCTACGCGGGCGCGCTCGTCCCCACCGAGATCCTCGCCCACGCGCCCGCGAACGCGCGCCTCGTCGACACCCAGACGCTCCAGCTCGACGAGATCGTCGCCGAGCTCCAGGCCGCGCACGCGCACGGGCACGACGTCGCGCGCCTGCACTCGGGCGACCTCTCGATCTACAGCGCCGCCGCCGAGCAGATGCGCCGGCTCGACGAGCTCGGCATCCCCTGGGACGTGACGCCCGGCGTCCCCGCCTTCGCGGCCGCCGCCGCCGCGCTGCGCACGGAGCTGACGATCCCCGAGGTCGCGCAGACCGTGATCCTCACGCGCTACGGCAGGCGCGCCTCCGCGATCCCCGCCGGCGAGGAGCTGGCCGCGCTCGCCGCGCACGGCACGACGCTCGTGATCCACCTCGGCGCGCAGGCGATCGAGGAGATCGTCGCGACGGTCGCGCCGCACTACGGCATCGACTGCCCCGCCGCCGTCGTCGCGCGCGCCAGCTGGCCGGACGAGCTCGTGCTCGAAGGCACGCTCGCCACGATCGCCGGCCGCGTCCGCGAGGCGGGCGTGAAGCGCACGGCGACGATCGTGATCGGCCGCGTGCTCGGCGCGCGCGGCTTCCGCGACAGCCACCTGTACTCGAAGGCGCGCGAGCGGTGAAGCGGCTGCTGTTGATCGGGATCGGCAGCGGCGACCCGGACCACGTGACGGTCCAGGCCGTCCACGCCCTGAACGCGTTCGACGTGCTGTTCGTCGTCACCAAGGACGGCGCCGGCGAGCTGGTCGCGCTGCGGCGCGAGATCGTCGCCCGCCACCGCACCGCCGGCCCCTACCGTACGGTCGAGCTGCACGACCCGCCGCGCCCGTGGCGCAGCGCCGGCGACTACCCGGCGGCCGTCGAGCACTGGCGCGAGCAGCGCAGGACGCTGTGGCGGCAGGCGCTCGAGCGCGAACGCGGCGAGACCGGCGCCTTCCTCGTCTGGGGCGACCCGTCGCTGTACGAGTCGACGCTCGCGATCGTCGCCGGGCTCGGCGTCGAGTACGAAGTGATCCCGGGCATCAGCTCCGTGCACGCGCTCACCGCCCGCCACCGGATCCCGCTCAACCGGGTCGGCAGGGCCGTCCAGATCACACCCGCGCGGCTGCTGGCGAACGGCATGCCCGAGGGCGTCGACGACGTCGTCGTGATGCTCGACCCGAACACGGCCTTCGCCTCCCTGGAGCCCGCCGGGATCGAGATCTACTGGGGCGCCTACCTCGGCACGCCCGACGAGCTGCTGATCGCGGGCCCGCTCGAAGACGTGGCCCCGGAGATCGTCCGCGTGCGCGAAGAGGCGAAGGCGCGCAAGGGCTGGGTGTTCGACATCTACCTGCTGCGCCGGTGCGGCGGATCCTGATCCTCGGCGGCACGGCCGAGGCGCGAGCGCTCGCGCATGCGCTGCAGGACCTGCCCGTCATCTCCTCGCTGGCCGGCCGCGTCGCCCGCCCGCGCCTGCCGCCCGGCGAGGTGCGGATCGGCGGCTTCGGCGGCCCCGAGGGACTCGCACGCTGGCTGGACGAGCACGAGATCGCCGCCGTCGTCGACGCCACGCACCCGTTCGCCGAGCGCATCTCGGCCTCGGCCGCGCAGGCGTGCGCCGGCGTCCCGCTGCTGCGGCTCGAGCGCCCCGGCTGGCAGCCCGGCCCCGGCGACGACTGGCGCTGGGTCGACGACCTGCCGCAGGCCGCCGCGGCGATCGACGCGCCGCGCGTCCTGCTCACCACCGGCCGCCAGGGGCTCGCCGCGTTCGCGGACAACCCGCAGTGGTTCCTGATCCGCTGCGTCGACCCGCCCGCCGTCGCGCTCCCGCGACGGCACGAGCTGCTGCTCGACCGCGGCCCCTACACGCTCGGCGGCGAGCTGGGCCTGATCGACGCCCACCGCATCGCCACGCTCGTCACGAAGGACAGCGGCGGCGCGCTGACCGAGGCCAAGCTGCACGCCGCCCGCGAACGGCGCCTGCCGGTGATCGTCGTCCGCCGCCCGCCGCGGCCGGACGTCGCGACGGTGCGCGAAGTTGCCGAGGCGGCCGCCTGGGCACGGCGTCAGGGATAGCGGCGCGGCGTGTAGACGCGCCCGCCGTCCACGCGCGTCGTCGATGAGCCGACGATCACCAGCGTGCGCATGTCGACGCCGTCGAGGTCCGCCTCGGCCAGCGACGTGACCGTGACCGCCTCCGCGTCCGAGCCGACGGCGCGCGCGATCACCACCGGCGTCGACGGCGCCCGATGGCGGCCCAGCACCGCGAAGGCCCGCTCGAGCTGGTCGCGCCGCGTCTTCGACGCCGGGTTGTAGAGCGCGAGCGCGAGGTCGGCCATCCCGGCGGCCTCGAGCCGGCGCTCGATCGCCGCCCACGGCTTGAGGTTGTCCGACAGCGAGATCACGGCGAAGTCGTGGCCCAGCGGCGCGCCGGCGCGAGCGGCCGCCACCTGCATCGCCGACAGCCCCGGGATCACGCGTACCTCGACGCTTCCGTCGGCCTCCTCGAGCACGGCCGACGCCATCGCGAAGATCCCCGGATCGCCCGACGACACTACGGCCACGCGCAGCCCGCCGGCGGCGAGCTCGAGCGCGTGCCGCGCGCGCTCGGCCTCGACGCGGTTGTCGGTCGCGAAGCGCTGCTGGCCGCGCCGCGACGGCACGCGGTCGACGTAGGTCTTGTAGCCGACGAGCACGTCCGCCTCGGCCAGCTCCGCCTGCGCCTCGGGCGTGAGCCATTGCGCGCCCGCCGGCCCGAGCCCGACGACCGCCACGCGGCCGCCGTCGTGCTCGGAACGCCCGGTCGGCACGAGCACGAGCGACATGTACGGCACCTCGCCGGCGTCCACGCCACGCAGCGGCCCCGAGCGCTCGAGCGGCGAGCTCGCGCGCTCGACGTAGACCGCGCGCTCCGCGACGCCGGCGCTCTCGGCCGCGCCGCGCACGCGCTCGAACGTGCGCCCGAGCTTCATCACGACGGCCGCGTCGGACGTGCGCAGGCGAGCGGCGAGCACGTCCGGCGGCAGCGTGCCGGGCAGGATCGTCAGCACGTCGTCGCGCTTGACGAGGGGCGTCCCGGTCGCTGCCGCGGCGGCGCTGAACGACGTCACGCCCGCCACCACCTCGGTCGCGTAGCGCGGGGCGAGCCGCTCGTGCAGGTACATGTAGGAGCCGTAGAAGAACGGGTCGCCCTCGCACAGCACGACGACGTCGCGCCCGGCGTCGAGGTGCCCGGCGAGCTCGGCCGCGCTCGCGTCGTAGAACGAGGCGATCGCGGCCTCGTAGTCGTCGGTCGGCTCGATCGTGACCGGGTACGTCAGCGCGACCTCGATCACGCCGTCGCGCAGGTACGGGCCGGCGATCGTGCGCGCGACGCCGGCGCCCGTCGCGCGCGGCGCGACCGGGTACGCGACGACGCCGGCGGCGCCGATCAGCCGCGCCGCCTTGACGGTCACGAGCTCGGGATCGCCGGGCCCGACCCCGACGCCGTACAGCCGACCGGGCGTCATTCCGCGGGGCTGGCGAGGGCGTTGACGGCGGCGGCGGCGATCGCGCTCCCGCCGCGGCGGCCGTGGACGACGACGTGCTCGAGCGCGCTCCGCGCCAGCGCCGCCTTGGACTCGGCCGCGCCGATGAACCCGACGGGCACGCCGATCACGGCCGCGGGCGCGGGCACGCCCTGCTCGATCAGCTCCAGCAGACGGAACAGCGCGGTCGGCGCGTTGCCGACGACGACGACCGCGCCGGCCAAGCGCTCGCGCCACAGCTCCAGCGCCGCCGCCGTGCGCGTCGTGCCGAGCTCGGCCGCCAGCGCCGGGACCGACGGATCCGTCAGCGTGCACACGACGTCGTTGGCGGCCGGCAGGCGCGAGCGCGTCACGCCGGAGGCGACCATCGACGTGTCGCACAGGATCGGCGCGCCGTCGCGCAGCGCGCGCTCGCCCGCCGCGCCGAACCCGGGCGAGGCGGCGACGTCGCCGGCGAGATCGACCATGCCGCAGGCGTGGATCATCCGCACCACGACGCGCTCGAGCACCGGGTCGAGCCCTGCGAGATCGGCCTCGCCGCGGATCGTGGCGAACGACCGGCGGTAGATCTCGGCGCCGTCGCGGACGTAGTCGTTCATGACGGCGTCATCGCCAGCGCGCCGGGAGGACGGCCGCACTCGCGCTCGCAGGCCGACCAGTGCTCGTCGCGCGCGTGCGGACCGCGGACGCGCGCCCGCTCGGCGGCGATCGCGCGGACGTCGACGCGCGCCCGCGCGCAGGCGCCCTTGCCGGCGCACGCGGTCAGGCCCCACCAGCCCGAGTCCTCGGACGTCACGAACCCCGCCGCCTCCAGCCGCGCGAGCAGCGGGCCTGGAGCGTCGACGTCGACGAACGTCACCGTCCGGCGCGCCGACAGCCTGACGGCGCGATCGATCGCGCCCACGTCGAGCCGGCCCAGCGGCGCGAGCGCGGTGACGGCACTACGGCCGTCGCGCTGCGCGAGCACGCCGAGCGCCGGCCGGCCGGGATCGTCCTGCGTGCCGGCGAGCGTTCCGCCGAGCCGCTCGGCGACCCGGGGCGCGAGCTCGCCGATCCGCCACGCGCCGTCCGCCAGCTCGAGGAACGCGCGCGCCGCCGCGAGCATCAGCGGCACGCCGCCGCGCAGGTCCGTCACCGCGCCGGCGAGCACGAGCGCGCCCGTGTCCGCACGCAGCGTGACGTCGGCCACGCGGCCGCCGAGCGTGCCGCTGCCGTCGTCGAGCGCGAACGCGAAGCGGCCCGGCAGCTGCCGCAGCTCCGGGTCGGCGCACAGCCGCGCGTCGAGCTCCGCGACCAGCTCGTCGGTCAGCGCCCGCGCCGCCGGATGGCGGCCGCCGAACGGGCTCGCGGCGATGTTGCGCACGCGGTCGTGCTCCGGCGACGGGAGCAGGCCCGCGGCCCACAGCAGCTCGGCCACGACGGGCCCGGCGCCGGCCGGGAGCCCGCGGATCTGCAGGTTCGCGCGCGACGTGATCTCGACCACGCCGTTGCCGATCGCGGCGGCGCGCCGGACCGCCTCCAGGCCTGCCGCGGACAGCATCCCGCCGGGCACGCGGACGCGTGCCAGCGCGCCGTCGCCGGCCTCGTGAAGGCGGAGGATCCCGGGGCAGCGATCGGTGTGCGGGCGTGCCGCGACCGCGGGAAGCGCATCCATCGCGGCCAGCATATCCGCGCCGCACGGCGCCCCCGGTTGGACTATCCTCCGCGCACTTCGTGTGACGGTGCGAGGAAGCCGGTGAGACACCGGCGCGGTCGCGCCACTGTGATCGGCCCCCAGGGCCGGAAGCCAGACACTCCGCCGGCACACGGCCCGCACCGATGACGGGACGCGAGATCCCGCAGGAAGGCACACCATGTCCCAAGCCGTCGCCGAGCGCCCGCCGGTTCCGATCGCATCGCCGCGCGAGCTCGCGCCGTACGCCGTCTTCGCCGGGATCCTCCTGCTGCTGCTGATCTACTTCGTCGGCGCCGAGCAGGGCGCGACGTCGGTGGTCGCCGGCGGCTCCGTGCACGAGTGGGTGCACGACGCGCGCCACCTCCTCGGCTTCCCCTGCCACTAGGCCCGCGCCGTGGTCCGCTCCCTGCTCGTGCGGGGCATGCTCGCCGGCCTCGCGGCCGGCCTGCTCGCGTTCGCGTTCGCGTTCGTCTTCGGCGAGCCCCAGGTCCAGCACGCGATCGACTTCGAGGACCACCTCGCCCGCATCCATCACCAGCCGGCCGGCGACGAGCTCGTCTCGCGCGGGCTGCAGCGCACGCTCGGCTTGCTGACCGGGACCGTCGTGACGGGCGTCGCGCTCGGCGGGATCTTCGCGCTCGCGTTCGCGTGGGCGTACGGGCGCATCGGCGCGATCAGCGCGCGGGCGACCGCCGCCGTCCTCGCGCTCGGCGCGTACCTGACGATCGTCGTCGTCCCGTTCACGAAGTACCCGGCCAACCCGCCGACGATCGGCAACCCCGGCACGATCGGCCGCCGCACGGTCCTGTACCTGCTGATGATCGCGATCTCGCTGCTGGCCGCGTTCGCCGCGACGAGGCTCCGGCGCGAGCTGCTGCCGCGGCTCGGCGCCTGGAACGCGGCGCTCGCCGCGGTCGCGGCGTTCGTCGTCGTGATCGCGATCGCGCAGCTGATCCTGCCCGTGGTGCACGAGACGCCCGCCGGCTTCCCCGCCGACGTGCTCTACCGCTTCCGGCTCGCGTCGCTCGGGATCAACCTCACGCTGTGGGCGACGATCGGGCTCGGCTTCGGCGCGCTCGTGTACGCGCAGTGCGGCGAGATCCCCGACTCCTGATCACTCCTAGAGGGTGAGACGGCCTCATCCGCCCGAGGTGCAGGCTGCGGACATAAACGCCTGAGGAGGACGACGTGAACCTGCTGGCAGCCGACTACCCGTTCCTGAACATCCTGTGGTCGATGATCATCTTCTTCTGCTGGGTCGCGTGGATCTGGACCCTGATCGTGATCGTCGGCGATCTGTTCCGCCGTCACGACGCGTCCGGTTTCAAGAAGGCGATCTGGCTGATCGTCCTGATCATCCTGCCGTTCGTCGGCGTGCTCGCGTACCTGATCGCCAACGGCCAGGGCATGGCCGAGCGCAGCGCCAAGCAGCACCAGGCGCAGCAGGCGCAGTTCGCCGACTACGTGCAGTCGGTCGCCGCGCCCGGCGGCGGCGCCGCGAGCGAGATCGACAAGGCCAAGCAGCTGCTCGACAGCGGCGCCATCACCCAGGCGGAGTACGACTCGCTCAAGGCGAAGGTACTCGCATGACGGCACCCACCCTGCGCGAGCCCGCGCCGGTGGACTACGCCGTGATCGCGTTCCCCGGCAGCCGCTTCAACGGGGGCATCGCCCCCGCCCTCGCCGATCTGGTCGACGCGGGCACGATCCGGATCATCGACGTCGCGTTCGTATCCCGCGACGAGAACGGCGAGATCGCCGGCTTCGAGGTCGACGAGTTCGACCCGGAGGTCCGCGCCGGCTTCGAGCGCGCCGGCATCACCGGCGAGTCGCTGTTCAACGAGGAGGACATCGTCGCCGCCGGCGAGGAGCTCGAGCCGGGCTCCTCGGCCGCGCTGATCGTGTGGGAGAACCTGTGGGCGGACAAGATCGCCGCCGCCGTGCGCGAGGCGCACGGCGAGCTGCTCGACTTCGGGCGGATCCCGCACGAGGTCGTCAAGGCCGTCCGCGAGGCGATCGCCGGGGCCGGACAGGGGGCCGTCACATGAGGGGTCGCAGAGGTCGCCCCGGGCTGCTGGGCACGATGGCGCGCACGACCGTCATCGCCGGCACCGCGAGCGCCGTCTCCGGGCGCGTCGCGCACAACCAGCAGCAGCGGTACGCCGCGCAGGAGCAGGAGCAGGCGCCGCCGCCCGAGGCGGCCCCGGCCCCGGCGCCGGCCGCCGCCGAGACCGACATCGTCACGCAGCTCAAGCAGCTCGCCGAGCTGACGCAGCAGGGCATCCTCACGGAGGCGGAGTTCACCGCGAAGAAGGCGCAGCTGCTCGGGATCTAACCCACGCGGCGGACGCAGCGGAAGCCGACGTGGCTCATGCCGGTGTCGATCATCTGCGGCCGCCGCGCCGCCGGGCGGTAGCGCAGGCAGTAGCTGTCGGCGCACAGGAACGAGCCGCCCTTGAGGACCTTGCGCGGGATCGCGAACTGCGGCTGGACCGGATCGAGGCTCGCCGCCTCGCTGCCGCCGTACCAGTCCGCCGTCCACTCCCACACGTTGCCGGCCATGTCGTAGAGGCCGAACGCGTTGGCCGCGAAGGAGCCGACGGGCGCGGTCGTCCCGTAGCCCGGCCGCGGGCGCCACGGGAAGTCGCCGTGCCAGTAGTTCGCGAGCCGGGCGCCGTCCGGCTCGGGCGCCTCGCCCCACACGTACGCGGCGCCGTCGAGCCCGCCGCGCGCGTCCAGCTCCCATTCCGCCTCGGTCGGAAGCGCGGCCCCGGCCCACTCGGCGAACGCGGCCGCGTCCTCGTAGGCGACGTGGACGACGGGGTGCTCCTCGCGGCCGTCGAGCGAGGTGCCCGGCCCCTCCGGCCGGCGCCATGACGCGCCCGGCGTCCAGGTCCACCACTGGTTGATGTGGCGCAGGTCGACCGGCCCCGCCGTGCGCGTGAACACGAGCGAGCCCGGCACCAGGTTCTCGGCCGGCGCGCCCGGGAAGGCGGCGGGATCGAGCGGGCGCTCGGCGACGGTGACGTAGCCGGTCTCCCCCGCGAACGCGGCGAAGCGGCGGTTGGTGACCTGGAAGCGGTCGATCCAGAACCCGTCGACCGCGACGCGGCGGACCGGCGCCTCGTCGCGGTCGTGCGCGTCGGAGCCCATCCGGAACTCGGCCGCCTCGATCCAGACGTCGTCGCGCGTCACTCCGCGAAGACCCGGTTCCAGTCGCGGCGCATGCTCACCACCGTCCAGCCCAGGCGGCTCGCCGTGTCGAGGATCGACTCCGCGTCGGGATCGGTCACCGACTGGCCGGCGTACTCGTACTCGCGCTCGGCGTCGTCGTGGTCGACGACGAGGCACAGCGACGGATGGTCGCCGGTGTGCGCGTACTCGAGCATCTCGCGGTCGCCGGCGCTGTTGCCGGCCGCGAGGATCGGCCGGCGGCCGATGTGGCTGTGGATGTTGACCGCCTTCGGCGGGCCTTCGTTCGGCGAGCCGAGCATCGCCGGCAGGCGCACGAGCACGACGCGACCGTCGCGCCGCTCGAAGCCGACCTGCACGGCAGAGCCGACGACGTCGTCCGGCGTGACGCCGTAGAGCTCCTCGCCGACGGCGCGCACGAACTCCACGCCGCCGCCGGTGACGATGAAGACGCGGAAGCCGTTCGCGCGCAGCAGCTCGATCAGCTCGAGCATCGGCGCGTACGTCAGCTCGCGGAACCGGACCTGGAAGCGCGGGTGCTCGGCCGCCGCGAGCCAGGCGCGGGCGTCCTCGATGAACTCCTCCGTGGTCCGGCCCGCGTCGAGCTCGAGCAGCACGCCCGCCATCGCCTCGAGGCCGTACCCCTGCGCGGCGGCCAGGTCGCCGGCGAGCAGCGCCTTGACCACCGGCCGCTCCGCCAGCTCGGGCCGCGCGGCGGCAGCGTCGCGCAGGCGGGCGACCACGAACAGCGCCTGCACGTAGGTGGGGCGCTCGCACCACAGCGTCCCGTCGTTGTCGAGCACCGCGATGCGCTCGGCGGGCGGCACGAAGCCCGTGCCGCCCTCGTCGGTGACGCGCGCGACGAAGTCGAGGATGGCCGACCGAGCCGCGCCGTCGTTCCAGGAATCCAGGGTCATCGGCCGGACGTGATGACGCTCTCGAGCTTGGCCACGACCTGGTCGATCGTGAAGCTCGCGGCCTTCTGGCGCGGCGGGAACTCGACGAACGTCTGCAGGAACTCGGCGACCACGGTCGAGGCCGCGAGGATCAGGTAGTCGTTCTCGAACAGCCACTCCCAGTACGTGTTCGACGTGATGTCCGCCCGCTCGAACGGGTCCATCCGCAGGTTGTAGAGCTTGGGCACGCGCAGTGCGACGAACGGCTCGGCCCAGATCTGGATCGTGCCCTGGACGCGCTGCTCCATGAACACGACCTTCCAGTTGTCGAAGCGCAGCGCGAGCACGTCGCCGTCGTCGGAGAAATAGACCATGCCCTTGCGCGGCGAAGAGTCGACCTCGCCGGTCAGGTACGGCAGCAGGTTGTAGCCGTCGATATGAACCTTGTACGTCGTGTCGCCGATCGTGTGGCCGGCCTTGAGCTTGTCGACGACGTCGGGCTCGCCGGCGGCGGCCAGGAACGTGGGCAGCCAGTCGTGGTGCTGGACGATCTCGTTCGAGACGACGCCCGCGGGGATGCGGCCCGGCCAGCGGATCATCTCGGGGACCCGGAAGGCGCCCTCCCAGTTGGTGTTCTTCTCGCTCCGGAACGGCGTCATGCCGCCGTCGGGCCACGTGTTCATGTGCGGCCCGTTGTCGGTGCTGTAGATCACGATCGTGTTCTCGGCCAGGCCGAGCGCGTCGAGCCTGTCCAGCAGCTCCCCGATGACCTTGTCGTGGTCGTCGGCGCCCGGCATCCCGACCTTGCTCAGCCCGGTGCGGTACACGCTCTGGCCGGTGATGGACGACGCGCGCCCCGCAGTGCAGCTCTGCTCGCCGTAGGAGTCGGTGAAGCGCATCCCCTCGTCGGCGATCCGGTCGATGTTCGGCGTCCGGTAGCCCATCAGACCGTCGCTGTAGCAGCTCAGGTTGGTGATGCCGATGTCATCGCCCCAGATGACCAGGATGTCGGGCTTCTCGCCGGCCACGCCGCCGCCTCCTTCGCGTCGAAGTACGGCTTGCCACGCTCCCCGCGCCCGGGATGAGACCGCATCACCCCGCGCGGGCGATGCGCACTGCGCCCGCGGATGGGCAGGGTGGCCGGCATGGGCTGCCTGATCGGTCTGATCGCGGGGTTCTTCCCCCGCATCGCGCTGTTCGTCGTGTGGATATCGACCAACCTCGTCGACCGCGCCTTCGGGCCGTGGATCATCCCCCTGCTCGGGCTGATCTTCCTGCCGTTCACGACGCTGATCTACGTGCTCGTCTACTCGCCCGTGGTGGGTATCGGCCATGGACGCTGGATCTGGGTCGCGTTCGCGTTCCTGTTCGAGATCGCCGGCGACTTCGGCGCCGCGCGCTCGGCGCGCGGGCGCTGAGCACGAACATTCGCAAATCCGTGCGGATGTCGTACTCTCATCCGCATGGCCGCCGAACGCGACACCTGCGAGCTCCTGTGCCTGGACCTTCCCAAGGCGGAGGCGCTGCGCCGCGCGCTGCCCGCGCCGGATGAGCTGGAGGCGGCCGCGCTCCCGTTCAAGGCGCTGACCGACCCGACGCGGATCGCGCTGCTGCTCTCGCTGGCCGACGGCGGGAGCTGCTGCGTCTGCGATCTGTCGTGGATCGTCGGGCGCGACGAGAAGCTCGTGTCGCATCACGTGCGGCTGCTGAAGAGCCTCGGCGTGGTGCGCTCGCGCCGCGACGGGCGGATGGTGATGTACGAGCTGACCGGCCGCGGCGCCGCGCTGGCGGACGCGTTCCGCGCCACGGTGGCCGGATGAGCACGCTCGAGGCCCGGCGCTTCCTCGTCGAGGGGATGGACTGCGCGGGCTGCGCGCGGACGGTCGAGAAGGTCGTGGCCGCCGTGCCCGGCGTGATCGGCGCCGAGGTGTCGTTCGGCACCGCGGCGCTGCGCGTCGCCGGCGACGCGGATGACGGCGCGATCGCGGCCGCCGTCTCGCGCGCCGGCTACCGCGTGCGACCCGCGCGCACGGCGGCCGCCCCCGCCGCGGCGCCGTTCTGGCGCCGCGACGCGCGCGCGATCTCGACGAGCGCGTCGATCGTCCTGCTCGTCGCCGCGACGCTGGCCTCGGCCGAGCCGCTGTACCTGGCGTCGATGGCGGTCGGCGGCTGGCCGATCGCGCGCGCCGCGGCGAGCGCGCTGCGGCGGCGGCTGCTCGACATGAACGTGCTGATGGCGCTCGCCGCCGCCGGCGCCGTCGCGATCGGGGCGTACGCCGAGGGCGCGTGGGTGCTGGTGCTGTTCGCGCTCGGCACCGGGCTCGAGTCGCTGACGCTGGAGCGCAGCCGCCGCTCGGTCGAGGCGCTGATGGAGCTCGCGCCCGCCCGCGTCCGCGTGCTCGCCGGCGGCCGCGAGGAGCTCGTCGACGTCGAGGACGTCGCGGTCGGGACCGAGTACGTCGTCCGCCCGGGCGAGCGGCTCGCGCTCGACGGGGCGGTGCGCTCCGGCGGCTCGAGCGTCGATCAGTCCGCGATCACGGGCGAGTCGGTCCCGGTCGACAAGCAGCCGGGAGACGACGTCTTCGCCGGGACGCTGAACACGACCGGATCGCTCGTGGTGCGCGCGACCCGCGTCGCGAGCGACTCGACGCTCTCGCGCGTCGCCGCGCTCGTCGAGCGCGCGCAGGGCAGCCACGCGCCGGCGGAGCGGTTCATCGACCGCTTCGCGCGCATCTACACGCCGCTCGTGTTCGCCGCCGCCGTGGCCGTCGCGACGCTGCCGCTCGCGTTCGGCGGCGAGCTGGACACGTGGCTCTACCGCGGGCTCGCGCTGCTGATCGTCGCCTGCCCGTGCGCGCTCGTGATCTCGGTGCCGGTCGCCGTGGTCTCGGCCGTCGGCGGCGCGGCGCGGCGCGGGATCCTGCTCAAGGGCGGCCAGGCGCTCGAGGACCTCGCCGGCGTCCGCGCGGTGGCGCTGGACAAGACCGGCACGCTGACGCTCGGCCTGCCGCAGCTGAAGACGATCGTCACCTCAGAGGACGAGGACGCCATGCTCGCGCTCGCGGCCGCCGTCGAGGCGCGCTCGGAGCACCCGCTGGCGGCGGCCCTGCGCCGCGCCGCGCGGGAGCGCGGCCTGGCCGTCGCCGAGGCCGAGGACTTCGCCTCCGAACCCGGCCGCGGCGCGACCGCCCGCGTCGGCGGCCGCGCGCTGTGGGCCGGCGGCCCGCGGCTCGCCGAGGAGCGGACCGGAGCCGTGCCCGGCGCGATCGGCGCGCTGCACGAGCAGGGGCAGACCGCGATCGCGCTCGGCGCCGGCGACCGCGTGCTCGCCGTCTTCGGGCTCGCCGACCAGCCGCGCGCCGAGACGGCCGGCCTCGCGCGCCGGCTCGAGCGCGCGGGCATCCGGCGCGTCGTCATGCTCACCGGCGACTCCGAGCCGGTCGCCCGCGCGGTCGCCGGCGCGGCCGGGATCGGCGAGTGGCGCGCCGGCCTGCTCCCGCAGGACAAGCTCGAGGCCGTCGAGGCGCTCGAGCGCGAGAGCGGCGCGGTCGCGATGGTCGGCGACGGCGTCAACGACGCGCCCGCGCTGGCCGCCGCCCGGGTCGGCGTGGTGATGGGCGCCGCGGGCTCCGACGCCGCGCTCGAGAGCGCCGACGTCGCGCTGATGTCCGACCGCCTGGACCGGCTCGTCGACGCCGTGGCCCTGTCGCGCCGCGCGCTCGCGATCATGCGCGCCAACGTCGTCGCCTCGCTCGCGATCAAGGCGGTCTTCGTCGTGCTCGCGCCGCTCGGCTTCGTCACGCTCGTGCTTGCCGTCGCCGCCGATATGGGCATGTCGCTGCTCGTCACGCTGAACGCGATGCGGCTGCTGCGTACCTAAAAACTGACCTTCCGGGGGTTCCGCGAGCCCACGAATGTGGCAAGTTACGAAATGCGCCCGCGGCCGGATGGCACGAGTCGTGGCCACCGAGCTTGAGAATCGCAACCCTCCGGCCCGTTCATGGAGTACTAGACCCACTCCGGGCCGCGGCGTCATCCGCCGCGGGCGCCCATGAGGTCGTGAAGAATCTCGCCCACCTGGTCTGACATCGCCCCGGAACGGGCACGCACCTAGGTGATGACCATACGCCGGCAGTGGAGTGCCCCGGCGCAGCCCGAGCAGGTCGGCCGGCTGCGTGCGGAGGTGGCGAAGTTCGCCGCCGCAGGGGGAGCCTCGGGCGTCCAGCTCGGCGACCTTCGCTCGTGCGTCTCAGAAGCGGTGACCAACGCGGTCGTGCACGCGTTCCGGGACGGCAGACCTGCCGGTGCGGTCGCCGTCGCCGCCGAGCTCGCCGACGGCGAGCTGACGGTGACGGTCAGCGACGACGGGATGGGCTTCATGCCGCGGGCCGACAGCCCGGGGATCGGGCTCGGCCTCCCCACGATCACGACGCTCTGCTCCTCGATGACGATCGGGCCCTCCAGCGACGGCGGCACCGAGGTCTCGATGACGTTCGTGCTCGAGCGCGAGCTCGCGGGCGTCAGCTCGGGGAGTCGCTGAGCGCGCCCACGTCGGCGACGCGCAGCATGACGGCCTTGCCGTCGCGCAGCGACCAGGTCCACACGATCGAGCGCCGGATCGCGGCGTCGCCGCGACGCGCGCTGACGTGGCCGAAGACGACGACGAAGCCCGGGATCGCCCGGAAGTCCTCGGCGTGCAGGTCCAGCTCGTCCCAGACGGCGGCTGCGTCGGCGAAGTAGCGCCGGACGCCGTCGACGCCCTGGTAGGGCCCGGCGCTGCCGGCCAGCTCCGCGGTGCCGGTCGCGTACAGGGCGCAGTCGGGCGCGACGTGCGTCAGCACCGCGTCCAGATCGCGGCGCGCGAACGCCGCGTAGATCGCGCGCACGACGTCGAGGTCGGACGTCAGTCCCGCCGGATTGCCGTAGTAGTCCGGCCGCCCCATCGCTCCCAGCTTGTCACACGCGGTTCGGCAGCAGCCCGAGCGGCGATGATGAGCGCGGATGGAACAGACGCTGCTGCTCGAGGCGTCCGCGCTCGCGCGGTCGCGCGGCGTCTCGGTGCTGTCCGCGGCCGGCGTCGAGTCCGAGGCGCGGATCCCGTCCCCGACGTGTTCCTGATCGCGCTGGCGACGCTCGCGCTGCTCGGCGAGGCGGCGCCGGTGCTGCTGGTCGTCGACGACGTGCAATGGCTCGACCACGCCAGCGCCCGCGTGCTCGCGTTCGTCGCGCGACGGCTCGAGTCCGACCCGATCGGGCTCGTCGCGGCGCTGCGCAGCGGGTACGAGAGCCCGCTCGAGGAGACCGGCCCGCGCCAGCTCACGCTGGCGCCGCTGGACGAGCCGGCCGCCGCGGAGCGGCTCGACCGGCACGCGTCCGGCCTCGACCCGGCCGTGCGCCGCCGCCTGCTCGAGGAGGCGGAAGGCAACCCCCTGGCGCTGGTCGAGCTTCCGCACCTGTATCGCAGCTTCCCCAAGCTCGGCATCACGTCGCGCACCGAGCTCGGGCGCGCGCTCGCGACGGATTAAGTCGTCGTACGCAAGCCGCCCGCCGCGGCGACCGTCGCTACACGGACGCGAACGCGCGGGAGCAGCCATACGGTGGCTCGCAGGTCGCCGCAACCCGCGGCGGCCACGTCACCGGAGGTTCGCCTGATGCTCCGCCTCGCCCGCGCGGCCGTTCTCGCCGCCGCGCTCGCATTGCTCGCCGCCCCCGGCGCGCACGCCGCGCCGAAGCCGACCGTCGTGCTCGTGCACGGCGCGTTCGCCGACGCGTCCGGCTGGTCCGGCGTGATCTCGCGCCTGCAGGACAAGGGCTATCGCGTCGTCGCGCCGCCGAACCCGCTGCGCGGGGTGGCCTCCGATGCCGCGTACATGCGGTCGTTCCTCACGACGATCAAAGGCCCGATCGTGCTCGTCGGCCACTCCTACGGCGGCGTCGTGATCACCAACGCCGCGACCGGCAACCCCAACGTCAAGGCGCTGGTCTATGTCGCCGCGTACGCGCCTGACCAGGGCGAGACGCCCGGCGCGCTCGGAGCGATGATCCCCGGCGGTCAGATCGGCCCGAAGACGCTGGACCTCCTCCCTTACCCGATGCCCGACGGGCAGTCGGCCCTGGAGGGCACGATCAAGGTCGGCGTCTTCCACAGGATCTTCGCGGCCGACCTGCCGAAGGCCGAGACCGACGTGATGGCCGTCTCGCAACGGCCGGCCGCGGTCGCAACGCTGGCGGAGCCGACCGGCGCGCCCGCGTGGAAGACGATCCCGTCCTGGTACATCGTCGCCGGCGCCGACCTCGCCATCGGCACCAAGCTCGAGCGCTTCATGGCCAAGCGCATGCACGCGTCCACGACCGAGATCAGAGGCGCGTCGCACGTCGTGATGATGTCCCAGCCTGCCAAGACCGCGCGCGTGATCCTCGACGCGGCCACGTCATGACCGTCACCGAGCACGAGACCGACCAGGTCAGGCGCGCCAACGCCAGCGACGCGACGCCAGTGGTGTTCGTCCACGGGCTGTGACTGCTGCCGAGCAGCTGGGAACGCTGGGCGGCGCACTTCGAGAACGCGGGCTACGTGGCGCTCACGCCGGGCTGGCCCGACGATCCGGACTCGGTCGAGGCGGCCAACGCCCACCCCGAGGTGTTCGCGGGCAAATCGGTCGGGCGAGGAACCCCGGGCGGGGCCCGATGCTGATGATCGCCGGACTGAGCGACAACACCTCCCCGCTCGCCATCGGGAGAGCCGCCTACAAGCAGCAGCAGGCGAACGAAGGCGTCACCGAGATCGCCGAGATCCCGGACCGCGGGCACGCGCTCACGATCGACCACGGGTGGCGCGAGGTCGCCGACACCGCTCTGGCGTTCATCAAGCGCTTCGCTTGACAGCGGGACGCACCACTGGTTTGATCGCTTCCGTTCGCTTTCGCATGATTGGAGCCTGAGATCAACCGCAGCCGTTCAGACCGACCGATGCTGGCCATGGCCCGTCGTTCGGCGATCGCCGACGCTCTGCGCGATGCGGGCGCGGTCACCGTCACCGAGGTCGAGCAGCGCTTCGGCGTGTCGCCGATGACGGCGCGCCGCGACCTGGCCGAGCTCGAGCGGCAGGGTATCGCGCGGCGCACCCACGGTGGAGCCGTGCTGCCGTCCATCTCCGCCCAGGAGGACTCCTTCGCCCAGCGCGTCGAGGTCGCGACCGAGGCGAAGGCCGCGCTGGCGGAAGCCGCGGTCGCGATGCTCGCCCCGCGCGAGACGATCTTCCTCGACTCCTCGACGACGGCCTACTTCGTCGCGCGCCGGATCGTCGACCTCGGCATCGGCGTGACCGTGATCACCAACAGCCTGCCGGTGATGGACGCGATCGCCGGCCGCGAGACGCCGAACGTCAACCTGATCGGGATCGGCGGGACGCTGCGCCCGCTGACGCGCTCCTACGTCGGCCCGTACGCGGTGCACACCGTGCTCGGGCACTTCGCCGACCGCCTGTTCCTGTCGGTCAAGGGAGTCACCAAGGAAGGCGTGCTGACGGACGCCGACGAGCTCGAGGCCGAGGTCAAGCGCTCGATGATCGCCCAGTCGGAGGAGTCGGTGCTGCTCGTCGACGACTCCAAGCTCGGCGCCCGCGGCCAGAACGCGATCGCGCGCGTCACCGAGGTCTCGACCGTGCTGCACTCGGCGGCTCCCGCGTCGGCGCTCGAGCCGCTGCGCGCGACCGGCGTGACGCTGCGGGTGGTAGGGGCCGGGCCGGCCTGACCAGGGCCGGCCCCGCGGCTCCCCTACCTGGCGTAGGCCGCCGGGACCCCCCCGTCGACGTTCAGCATGTTGCCGGTGCTCTTCCCGGACCGGCGCTCGGACGCGAAGTGCAGGACGGCCTGGGCGATGTCCTCCGGGAAGATGTTCACGCCCAGCGTCGTCCGCTTGCGGTAGTGCTCGTCGAGCTCGTCAGGCTCGATGTTGTAGGCGTCGGCGCGCTCCTCGCGCCATGACGAGCCCCAGATCTTCGAGCCCTGCAGGACCGCGTCCGGGTTGACGGTGTTGACGCGGATGCCGACCGCGCCGCCCTCCTCGGCGAGGCAGCGGGCCAGATGCAGCTCGGCCGCCTTGGCGGACGAGTACGCCGCCGCGTTCCTGCCCGCCACGACCGCGTTCTTGGACGCGACGAACACGACCGCGCCGCCCGTCGCCTGCGCCTGCAGGACGCGGAACGCCTCGCGCGCGATCAGGAAGTAGCCGGTGCCGAGGATCGCGTGGTTGCGGTTCCACTCGGCCAGCGTCGTGTCCTCGATCGGGGCGCTGGAGGCGATGCCGGCGTTGGAGACGACGATGTCGACGCCGCCGAACTGCTCGACGGCCGCCGCGTAGGCGCGCGTCACGGCCTCCTCGCTCGTCACGTCGCCGGCGATCGCGAGCCCGCGGTCGCCGAGCGAGGCGATCGCCTTCTGGGCGCCGTCGCCGTCGAGGTCGAACGAGAGCACGCACGCGCCCGCGCCGGCGAGCGCGTCGACGATCGCGCGGCCGATGCCGCCGGCGGCGCCGGTCACGAGCGCGACCTTGCCCTGCAGCTCGCCGGGAGGCGGGGCCTGCGCGAGCTTGTAGAGCTCCAGCGGCCAGTACTCGATCGCGAAGCTCTCGGCGGCGTCGAGCGAGACGAACTCGCCCAGCGCCTGCGCGCCCGCCATCACCTCGATCGCGCGGTGGTAGAGGTCGCGCGAGATCTTCGACAGCTTCGTCGTCGTCCCGGCCGACACGAGCCCGACGCCCTGGATCAGCACGATCCGCGCGTCCGGATCGCCGGGCGTGTCGCCCTCGCCGGCGTGCGCCTTGAAGTACTCGCGGTACGCGACCCGGTACGCCTCCGCGCGCTCGGTGATGCGCGCGCGCAGGGCGTCGGCGTCGTCGATCTCCGGGTTGTACGGGATCCACAGCGGCAGCCGCTTGGTGTGGACGAGGTGGTCGGGGCACGGCGCGCCGACCTTGACGAGCGCCTGCGCCTCGGCCGAGGACACGAACTCCCGCGCCCGCGCCGACGTGTCCACGGTGAGCACCTTGGCCCGCTCGCTCGAGACGGCGCCGCGGATCGCCGGCAGCAGCTGCGGCAGGATGCCGGCGTCGTTGCGGCGCAGCTCGCCGCCGAAGCGCGACGCGTCGCCGGTGATCTGGTTGACGAACGCGACCGCCTGATTGATCACCTCGATCGTCTTGCGGTACGCCTCCTCGGCGCTGTCGCCCCACACGATCAGGCCGTGCTTGGCCAGCACGACGAGCTTGAGGTCCGGGTTGTCGCGGACGGCCTCGCCGACCTGCTTGGACAGCGTGAAGCCCGGGCGGATGTACGGGATCCAGGCCGCCGCGTCGCCGAAGCACTCGTGCACGAGCCGCTCGCCGGCCCGAGTCCCGGCCAGCACGTTGATCCCGTCCGGATGCGTGTGGTGCACGTGCGGCGCGGGCACGAACGCGTGCAGCAGCGTCTCGATCGACGCGCGCGGCATGCGCGGGTCCAGCTGGCAGCGCGAGAGGTACGCGACCATGTCCTCGTCGGACATCTCGTCGCGCTCCATCAGCGGCAGCACCTCGTCGAGCTTCAGCCCGGTGAAGTGCTCAGGCCCCATCGTCGCGAGGTCCGAGCCCGACCCCTTGACCCACATCACGCGCACGTCGCGCCCGGTGTGGTCGGGCGCGGTGCCCTTGGCCGACGTGTTGCCGCCGCCGAAGTTCGACACCGCGCGGTTGGCGCCGAGCAGGTGCGACGCGAGCACGAGCTGATCGAGCACCCCATCTGGCGGTCCCTCCGCCGGCCACAGATCATCGACGGCGTCGATAAGGGGAGTCACGGTGCTCATCGGTTCAGCTCCTGCTCTATGTCTCGTTCACGTGCGACGCGGTCGGCGTAGCCCGACGCGCGCAAGGTCTTGATCGGGTCCTCGGCCGCGCCCAGCGCGACGCGCGCGGCGGCGCAGCTCGGGCGGACGTCCGCGTTGAACGCGTCGAGCAGGACCGCGTGGCCGCCGAGCACGTCGCCGGACTCCTGCGCCGCGCGCAGCGCGTCGCGGTCGACGAGCAGCGCCTTCGCGTAGGCCTCCTGCAGGTTCACGACGCTCAGGACCATCGCCTCGACCTTGGCCTCGACGTTGTGCGACTGGTCGATCGTCAATCGCGGCAGGGGGCCGGCCGCGGCGAGCTCGACGAAGATCAGGAACAGCTCGAACGGGTTGACCGAGCCGACGATCAGGTCGTCGTCGGCGTACTTGCGGTTGTTGAAGTGGAACCCGCCGAGGCGGCCCTCGTCGGTGAGGAACGCGACGATCTGCTCGATGTTCGTGCCCTGCGCGTGGTGGCCGAGGTCGACGAGCACCTTGGCGCGCTCGCCGAGCTTGAGGCAGGTCAGCAGCGCGGTGCCCCAGTCGGCGAGGTCGGTCGCGTAGAACGCCGGCTCGAAGAACTTGTACTCGACCAGCAGCTCCTGCTCGGCCGGCAGCTCCGCGTACACGCGCGCGAGGCAGTCGAGCAGCCGGTGGCGGCGGGCGCGCATGTCGTCCTGGCCCGGGTAGTTGGTGCCGTCGGCGAGCCACAGCGACTGCGCTCCCGCGCCGAGCGCGGTCGCGATCCGCAGGCACTCGAGCATGTGCTCGACGGCCATCTCGCGCACGCGCGCGTCGGGATGCGTCAGCGACCCGAGCTTGTAGTCGGGCTCCTGGAAGAGGTTCGGGTTGACGGCGCCGACGCGCAGGCCGCGCGCCTCGATCTGCCCGCGCAGCTCCGCGTAGTCGTCGACGGCGTCCCACGGGAAGTGCAGCGCGACCGCGCCGGCGGTGCCGGTCAGCCGGTGCACCTCGGCCGCGTCGTCGAGCTTCTCGAACACGTCGCGCGGCCGCCCCGGCTGCGGGAACACCCCGAAGCGCGTGCCCGAGTCCCCGTAGCCCCACGACGGCGTCTCGATCACGAGCTCGCGAAAGGCGTTCGTCAGGTCGGTCACAGTCGGATCTCCTCGCGGGAAGGCTCGTAGTGGACGGGCTCGAAGGACGCCGCGGACACCGCCCGCATGTCGCTGAGCGAGCCCAGCTCGCCGAGCGCGCGCGCCTGCACGAGCACGTTGCCGAGCGCCGTCGCCTCGACCGGGCCGGCGAGAACCTCGCGGCCGGTGACGTCGGCGGTCAGCCGGCACAGCAGCTCGTTGCGCGCGCCGCCGCCGATCACGTGGATCGTGCGGACGTCGCGGCCCGACGCGGCCTCCAGGCGCTCGAGCACCTGCCGGTAGCGGACGGCGAGCGAGACGTAGATCGAGCGCACGATCTCGCCGCGCGACATGCTCGCGCGCCCGCAGACCTCGGCGATCAGCGCCGGCATGTCGCCGCCGCGCAGGAAGCGCTCGTCGTCGGGATCGAACACGCACACCTCGCCGTCGTACTCGCGCGCGGCGCGGTGCAGCTCCGGGTACGGCGCGTCCCAGACGCGCGCGCACTCCTGCTCGATCCACAGGCCCATCACGTTCTTGAGCAGCCGGATCGTGCCGTCGATCCCGCGCTCGTTGGTGAGCGCGGAGTCGCTGAAGACAGGGCGTGCAAGCTCGACGCCGAGCAGCGACCAGGTGCCCGAGGACAGCACCGCGCAGTGCTCGTCTCGCATCGGCGTGGCCGCGTAGGCGGAGGCCGTGTCGTGGCTGGCGGCCGCGAAGACGGGGGCGTCGAACTCGTGATGACCGAGCACGCGGCCGAGCTCGGCGCCCGGCTCGGCCAGCGCGCCGAACGGCCGCGCGGGAAGGCCCAGGCGCGCGATCAGGTCATGCGCCCATTCGCCCGTGCGCGCGTCGAGCAGTCCCGTCGTCGACGCGTTCGTGCGCTCGTTGGCGAGCTCGCCGCTGAGCCAGTACGCGAGCAGGTCCGGCACCAGCGCGATCGCGTGCGCGTCGGACAGGCGCGCCTCGGCGAGCAGCTGGAAGACCGTGTTGATCGGCAGCGTCTGGATGCCCGTGACCGCGTAGACGTCGGCCTGCGGCACGCGGCCGAACGCGCGCTCGACCATGCCGTCGGTGCGGTCGTCGCGGTAGTGGAACGGCAGCCCGAGCACGCGCTTGCGCTCGTCCAGCAGCGCGTAGTCGACGCCCCAGGTGTCGACGGCCACGCCGGCGAGCGAGCGCCCGCGCAGCGCCGACACGGCCTCGGTGAACAGGTGCAGGAGGTTCCAGTGCAGCCCGTCGGGAAGCCGCACGGGCCGGTTGGTGAAGCGGTGCAGCTCCTCGAGCGTCATGCGCCCGCCGGCCAGCCGGCCGAGCACGACGCGCCCGCTCGAGGCGCCGAGGTCGATCGCGGCGAGCTCAGTCAAGGTGGAAGACCTCCTCGACACGCTCGAAGCGCGGCGCCTCGGCGAAGAACGGCGCCATCTCGGCCTGCCAGCGCGCGTTCACGCCGGTCGCGTCCATCGCGGCGACCGCCGCGTCGAAGTCGGCCGACTCGACGTAGCCGGTGAGCTGCCCGTCGGGGCGCAGGAAGAGCGAGTAGTTGCCCCAGCCGGCGTGGCGGAGCGCCGCGAGCATCTCGGGCCAGACGGCCCGGTGACGCTCGCGGTACTCGTCGAGGCGATCCGCGCGCACACGGAGGTCGAAGCAGACACGTTCCATCGCGCGCGGCTCGCCGTTCCTAGAACTTGAACTGGTCGATGTTGGACTTGTCGAACACCGTCGGCTTGCCGAGCAGCACCTCGCCGCCGGCGCCGATCGTCTTCTGGCCCTGGTCGCCGGCGTCGAAGCTCTCGCCTTCCTTGCCGGTGATCTTGCCCGTCGCGAGCCCGACGGCGGCGTAGCCGGCCAGCGCGCCGAGCGCGCCCGGATCCCACAGCTCGAACGCCGTGACGGTGCCGTCCTTGACGAACTTGCGCATCTGGTTCGGGTCGCCCAGGCCGGTCAGCTGGATCTTGCCCTTGTACTTGGAGCTCTGCAGGTAGCGCGCGGCCGCCGCGATGCCGACCGTCGTCGGGCTGATGATGCCCTTCAGGTCCGGGTACGCCTGCAGCAGGCCCTGCGTCTCGGAGAAGGACTTCTTGTCGTCGTCGTTGCCGTAGGCGACCTTGACGAGCTTCATCTTCGAGTACTCGGGCTTCTTCAGCTCGTCCTTCATGAACTTGATCCAGGTGTTCTGGTTCGTGGCGTTCGCGGTCGCCGACAGGATCGCGATCTGGCCCTCGTTGTTGATCTCCTTGGCCAGCAGCTGCACCTCGGTGCGGCCGAGGTCCTCGGCGCTGGCCTGGTTGATGAACAGCTGGCGCGCGTCAGGCGCGGCGTCGGAGTCGTACGTGACGACCTTGATGCCCGCGTCCATCGCCTTCTTCAGCGCCGGCGCGATCGCGTTGGCGTCGTTCGCGGAGATCGCGATGGCGCCGACCTTCTGCGTCACGAGCGTGTTGATGTAGGACACCTGCGCGGTCGGCGACGTGTCCGAGGGGCCGACGCGCTGGAACTTCGCCCCCAGCCCCTCGACCGCCTTCTGACCACCGGCGTCGGAGATCGCGAAGTACGGGTTGTTGAGCTGCTTCGGCAGGAACGCGACGGTGATGTCCGACGCGCTCTTGGCGGCGCCGCCGCCGGCCGCGGTCTTCGCGGGTGCGGGCGTGGCCTTGTCCGTGCTGTCCTTGGTGGAGCCGCACGCGGCCACGCCGAGCGTGCTGGCCAACGCCAGCGCGGCGAGCGCCTTCTTCGTGATGGACATGTCCCTCCTCACAGGGATGTTGATTGGGTGATGGGGGTGGGCGATTGGCCGCGTCGCAGGCTCTCGCGCACGCGGGCGGTGACGCTCGGGCCGAGCACGGAGAGCAGCAGCAGGCTGCCGGTGACGATCGTCAGCGCGTCCGAGGACACGTTGTTGAGCGTCAGGACGTTGCGCAGCGTGCCGAGCAGGAACACCGCGACGATGACGCCGAGCAGGTTCCCGCGGCCGCCGAAGATCGAGACGCCGCCGAGCAGGACGCAGGCGACGACCGAGAGCTCCAGGCCGGTGCCGTTGTTGCCCTGCGCCGACCCGAAGCGGAACGTGTAGACGATCCCCGCGAGCGCCGAGATGAGCCCGGAGACGACGAACAGCCAGAACTTCACGCGCTTGACGCGCAGGCCGGAGAAGCGCGCCGCCTCGTCGTTGGCGCCGATCGCGAAGATCGAGCGCCCGACCGCCGTCCGGTGCAGGGTCACGCCGAAGATCACGGCGAGGATCGCGAACAGGACCGTCGGGTTCGGGATCTGGGTGCCGGCGAAGCTGTCCTGGCCGAGGTTGAGATACGTCGACGGGAAGTCGGTGATCCCCTGGTCGCCGAGGATCACGAACGCGAGGCCGCGGTAGAGGCCCAGCGTGCCGATCGTGACCGCCAGCGACGGCAGCCCAAGCCGCGTGATCAGGAATCCGTTGACGGCGCCGCACAGCGCGCCGACCACGAGCACCGCGGGGAGGATCATCTCCATCGGCCAGTTGTGGTTCCACAGGTAGCCGATCAGCGCGCTCGTCAGGCCCAGCACCGAGGCGACTGAGAGGTCGATCTCGGCGGCGATGATGATCAGCGTCAGCGGCAGCGAGATCAGCGCGATCTCCGCGACGTCGGACAGGACCGAGTTGAGGTTCTGGCCGCTGAGGAAGCCGGACGCGCTCACGGCGCCGTACAGCACCGAGAGCACGAGCAGGATGACGGTCAGCGTCTCCCAGCGCCCGAGGCGCGCGCGCACGTCAGCCGGCATTGCGTCCACTCCTCTTGCGCAGGACGGCGGCGACTCGCAGCGCGAGCAGCCGGTCGAGGCCGATGGCGACGAGCAGCAGGAAGCCGTCGATCGCCTGCTCCCAGAACTGGTTGACCTTCAGGATCACGAGCGCCGACCCGATGCAGCCGAGCAGCAGGGCGCCGAGCGCCGCGCCGTAGACGCTGCCCGAGCCGCCGAAGATCGCGACGCCGCCGACGACGACGGCCGCCACGACGGCGAGCTCCTGGCCGGTGCCGACGTTCGCGTCGAGCGTGCCGTAGCGCGCGGCGTAGAGCACGCCGGCGAGGCCGGCGAGCGCGCCGCTGGCCACGAACGCGCCGATCACGCGGCGCGTCACGCGGATGCCCGCGAGCGTCGCCGCGTCCGGGTTGGAGCCGATCGCGTACAGCTCGCGGCCGGTGCGCGAGCTGCGCATCACGGTGCCGACGCCGATCATCACGACCACGCTGATCAGCGCGAGCACCGGAATCCCGAGGATGGTGTCGCCGCCGAGCGCGAGGAAGCTGTCGGGCATGTCGGCGGCGTTGATCTGACGGCCGTGGACCCAGGTGAAGTCGATCCCGCGGAAGACGTAGAGCGTGCCGAGCGTGATCACCAGCGACGGGACGCGGGCGAGCGCCACCATCGCGCCGTTGATCAGCCCGAAGGCCGCGCCGACGAGGATCCCGCCCGCGAACGCGACGGGGATCGCGACGTGGTGGTCGGCGAACAGCACGCCCGTGAGGAACGCGGTGATGCCGAGCACCGAGCCGACCGAGAGGTCGATGTTGCGCGTCACCACGACGACCGTCTGGCCGATCGCCAGCAGCGCGACGATCGAGACGTCGAGCAGGATGTCGCGGATGTTCTGGCTGTTGAGGAAGCGCGGGTTGGCCAGCGTCGTGCCGACCACGAGCAGGATGAGCACGCCGACGAGGCTCGCCTCGCGCGCCCGGATCAGCGTGTCGACGATCTGGCGCCCTTCGCGCCGCTGCTCCTGCGCGGCGCCGGGCGCCGCCTGCGTCTGCGCGCTCACGCGGCGACGGCTCCGGCACCCGTGGCCGCGCGCACGACCGACTCCTCGTCGGCCTCGGCGCGGGAGAGCTCGCGCGCGATCCGGCCCTCGTGCATGACGAGCACGCGGTCGGCCATCCCGAGCACCTCCGGCAGCTCGGAGGAGATCATCAGCACCGCGAGCCCTTCGCCTGCGAGCTCGGACATCAACCGGTGCACCTCCGCCTTCGTGCCGACGTCGATCCCGCGTGTGGGCTCGTCGATGATCAGGACCTTCGGGTTCGTGGCCAGCCACTTGGCGAGCACGACCTTCTGCTGGTTGCCGCCCGACAGGAACCCGACGGGGTCGGCGAGCCGGTGGAACTTCAGCTGCAGCTTCGTCGCCCAGTCGCCGGCGAGCTTCGCCTCCGACCCGGCGCCGATCAGGCCGATGCGGTTGCCCAGCGCCTGCAGGCGCGTGAGGCCGACGTTGCGCTCGATCGACAGCTCCATCACGAGGCCCTGCTGGCGCCGGTCCTCGGGCACGAGGCCGATGCCGGCGTGCATCGCGGCGGAGGGCGAGCCGCGCTTGAGGCGCTTGCCGTCGACCTCGACGTGGCCCGCGTCCGGCGTGTCGATGCCGAAGATCGCGCGCGCGACCTCGCTGCGGCCGGCGCCGACGAGGCCGGCGAGCGCGACGATCTCGCCGCGCCGGACCTCGAAGGAGACGTCCATGAAGACGCCCTCGCGCGTGAGCCGCTCGACGCGCAGGACCGTGCCGCCGATCTCGGCCGCCTGCTTCGGGAACAGCTGCGACAGCTCGCGGCCGACCATCCGCCTCACGAGCCCGTCGGTGTCCAGCTCGGCGGTCGGCCCGTCGTGGGTGACCTCGCCGTCGCGCAGGACGGTGACGGTCGTGCAGATCTCGAAGATCTCGTCGAGCCGGTGCGAGATGAACAGCACCGCGGCCCCGCGCTCCTGCAGCGTGCGCACGACGCCGAACAGTCGCTCGACCTCATGGCCCGACAGCGCCGCCGTCGGCTCGTCCATGATCAGCACGCGCGCGTCGAAGGACAGGGCCTTGGCGATCTCGACGATCTGCTGGTCGGCGATCGACAGGCCGCGCACCGGCTGCTCGGGATCGAGGCGGACGCCGAGGCGGTCCATCAGGTCCTTGACCGTGCGATGCAGCTCGCGGCGGTCGATGCGGCGCAGCGACCCGAGCGGGTGGCGCCCCATCATCACGTTCTCCGCCACCGAGAGGTCCGGGAACAGCGTCGGCTCCTGGTAGATGACGGCGATACCCTTGTCGCGGGCGTCCGCGGGGCCGCCGAACTCGACCGGCTCGCCGTCGATCAGCACGCTGCCGACGTCGGGTCGCTGGACGCCCGCGAGCATGCGGACGATCGTCGACTTGCCGGCGCCGTTCTCGCCCGCCAGCGCGCGCACCTCGCCGGAGCGCAGCGCGATCGAGACGTCGCGGGCGGCCTGGACCGCGCCGTACGACTTGCTGGCGTCAACCAGCGCGATCAGCGCGTGGGACTCCGAAGTGGGTGACGTGTGCTGGTTGATTTGAGGCTCCTCCCCCTCGAAACGACAGTTAGCGATCAAAACAGAGCGAAAGCGACCTGTCAAGCGATTTGGCGATTGAATTTGATCGATCAGGTGGGAGAACGTGCTCGTTCGGCTTGACAAAGGCGCGCGGCGATGATTGCCTCACGCTCCAATCGCACGAAAACGATCAGAGGGGGAGACGCGTGCTTGCGGAGACGCGCCGGCGTGAGATCGCGGAGCACCTCCGTGCCGCCGGGGCGGTGACGGTGTCGGAGCTCGAATCCCGGTTCGGCGTGTCGCCGATGACGGCGCGGCGCGATCTGGCCGAGCTGGAGCGGCGCGGAATCGTGCGCCGGACCCATGGCGGAGCCGTGCTTCCGACCATTTCCGCTCATGAAGATTCATTCGGGCGCCGCCTCGTCAGCGGCGAGGAGTCCAAGCGCGCGCTCGCCGAAGCGGCCGTCGCGCTGCTCGCCCCGCGCGAGACGGTGTTCCTGGACTCCTCGACGACGAGCTACTTCGTCGCGCGGCGGATGGTCGAGACGGGCATCGCGGCGACCGTGCTGACCAACAGCCTGCCGATCATGGAGCTGGTCTTCGGCGACGGCGGCCCGTCGCTGGAGCTGATCGCGATGGGCGGCACGCTGCGGCGCCTGACGCGCTCGTTCGTCGGGCCGTTCGCCGTGCGCACGGTCCAGGGCCACTTCGCCGACCGGCTGTTCCTCAGCGTCAAGGGGCTCGCCGAGAACGGCATGCTGACCGATGCCGACCCGCTCGAGGCGGAGGTCAAGCGCACGATGCTCGAGCAGGCCGGCGAGTCGACGCTGCTGATCGACCGCAGCAAGCTGACCGTGCGCGGGCTGAGCGTGATCGCGCCGCTCGCGCAGGTGTCGGGCGTGCTCGCCCACGGCGTCACGCGCGCCGAGGCCGACGCGCTCAGCACCGGCGGGACGAGCGTCCGGACGGTCGGCGGGTGAGCGGCCGCCGCGTGCTGCCCGCCTCCCGCCAGGGAGCGATCGCCGATCACCTCCGCAGCAGCGGGTCGGTCACGATCGCCGAGATCGAGGCGCTGTTCGGCATCTCGGCGGTCACGGTCCGGCGCGACCTCGCCGAGCTCGAGCGGCGCGGCGTCGTCCGGCGCACGCACGGCGGCGCGGTGCTGCCGGCGGCGCTGGAGCTCGACCGCGACGACGACCGGCCCGAGCACGAGCCGCAGACGATGCGCGCGCTCGCCGAGGCGGCGGTCGCGACGCTCGCGGCGAGCGAGTCGGTGTTCCTGGACTCGTCGCCGGCGAGCCTCGAGGTGGCGCGCCGGATCCTCGAGGCGGGCCGTGCCATGACGCTGCTGACGAACAGCGTGCGGATCATCCAGCTCGTCTTCACGCACGCCGGCCCCGGGGTGAGCCTGATCGGGCTCGGCGGCACGCTGCACTGGGGCTCGGGCGCGTTCGTCGGGCCCGCCACCGTGCGCTCCGTCGGCGAGCACTTCGCCGATCGCCTGTTCCTCGGCGTCGCGGGCGTCACGCCCGCGGGCATGCTGACCGAGGCCGACCCGCTCGAGGCCGAGATCAAGCGCGCGATGATCGCCCAGTCCGGCCGCGCCACCCTGCTGCTCGATCCCGCGACGCTGAGCGGGCACGGGCTGATCGCCGTCGCGGCGATCGCGGAGCTCGACGCCGTGATCGCCGCCGGCGTCGCCGGGGACGCGCTCGCTGTCGTGCGCGCCCCCGGCGTCGAGCTGACCTGCGTCTAGGGCGTCGTCGTCGACAGCGTGAACGTCAGCGTCTTCGAGTAGCTGCCCGTCCGCAGCGCATCGGTGGCCCCGATGTGCTGGCTGAACGCGATCGCGACCGCCGCGTTGGACACCGGCCCCGTCCACGACGCGGGCGTCAGCGACACCTGCAGCGGGTCAGGGAGCGAGAACGCCCCGTTGGTCAAGTGGCCGGGATCCGACACGCTCAGCGCCGTATCGCCCGCCGTCGAGATCACGTTCGCCGTCGTCGACGCCGCGTACGTGCGATCCACGCCCGGCGTGAACGACCCGAACGACGCCGGCGCGCCCAGCGTCAGCGACAGCGTCGCCGGCACCGTGCCGCCGACCGTGCCGGGCGCCGTGGCGCCGATGCTGAAGTGCGTGTCGCCGGAGCCCACGGTGAACACCGTGCGTCCGTCCTGATCGCCGACCTTCTGCGGCGCGCCTTCGCCGACGCCGACGTAGTTGATGCCGCCCGGGTTCGGGATCGCCACGGTCGCCTTGACGTTGGCCGGGACGTGGACGTCGAGCACCATGCCGCCGGCCGTGCGCTTCCACGCGACACTGACGGTGCCGCGCTGCGTCCACGCCGAGCCGCTGGCCTGGTGCAGGTCGGCGCTGTCGAGCGCCGGCGGGGCGATCCGGACCGTCGCCGCGCCCGGGCTCGTCACGCTCACGCCGAGCAGCGACTCGACCATGTCGACGACGCCCCACGAGCCCCAGCCGTGCGACTCGCTCTCGTTGTTGGACGGGTTGCACGGCCACGCGTCGCAGCCGGGGTTCCACTGCTCCCACATGAACGTGCCCTGCTGGTCGAGGATCCGCGCCGGGCCGTCGGCGTTGTGGTCGGTGAGCAGCTTGACGAGCTGGTCGTACCGGCCGCTCTTCGCGAGCGCGCTCAGCAGGATGTGCCACGTCATCGGGCCCTGGTGCATGCCCTGGGCGACGATGTCGTTCGTGAGCGCCGCCGTGTTCGCCGACGGGGCGATGTCGTAGTAGATCGGGTACGTCTGCGCATGCTGCGCGTGGTTGTCGATCTGTGCGTTGGCGGCCGTGAGGCCGTCCGTGTAGAGCCCGTCCGGCCGGATCAGCTTCGCGTTCATCGCCGTCGCGATGTCGCTGGCCCAGCCGGTGTAGGTCGCCGCGTCGGCGTCCTGCCCGAGCACGGTCGCGGCGCTCGCCACGGCGCGCAGGGCGCCGACGGCCTCCGCGTTGTGGATCGTGCGCGCGGCGTTGCCGGTGAACGTGTAGCCGTAGCGCATCTGCGCCGGCCAGTCGATGATCCCGTACTGATACGAGCTGGTGCCGCCGAACAGGTTCGTGATCAGCCCGGTCGCGGCGGCCGTGTTCGTGTGCAGGTAGCCGGCGATCGACTTCAGCGTGTCGTAGCTCGACGCGAGCGTCTGCTTGTCACCGCTGAGCGTGTAGTAGCGGTAGACCCACTCCGGCACGAACTCCGTGTAGTCCGGGATGTCGCGCATGTTGTCGCCGTTCGGGTACACCGAGTTGACGCGTCCCGGCGTGCCGAGGCTTCCGAACGAGCACGGCACCTGCGCGCCCGTGCAGTAGCCGCTCGCCGACGTCTTCCACGAGTGCGTCGCGGAATCGAGGATCTCGCGGATCGCGCGCGCGGTCGCGTTGCGGTCGCCCGACGCGGTCATGTTCGCGTAGGAGATGTCGACCGTGTCGCCGGTGAACTGGCCCTTCTCGCGCGTCGGCGTGTCGAGGAACGTCTCCTGCGAGGAGTACTCGCCGGAGCGCTGCATCAGCGTGAAGACGTCGTTGAGCGTCTGGTTGTCGGAGCTGAACGTCGCGCGCCGGCCATCCGGCACGTCGGCGTACTGCACGACGGCCGCGACGTCGTCGGTGGTCAGGGTCTCCCCCGCGCCCGGCGGCAGCACCTGCAGGTAGCGCCAGCCCCAGTACAGGAACGGCTGCGCGGTCTGCAGGCCCTGCTTCTCCGTGTACCACCAGCCGAGCGTCGAGCCCTGCGTGTCGTGCGTCGACGTGCCCGCGCGCGAGCCCTCGACGTAGCGCGCGTTGTCGTGCGCGCGGCTGAGCGGCGCATCGAGCGTGATGCCGGTGCCGGCCGCGCCCGCCGTGCCGACGGCCGTGATCGTGCGGACCTCGGGGTCGCCGGCGCCGAAGCCGTCGGCGCCGGTGTCGACGGTGATCTTGTCGCCGGCGACGAAGTTCGACACGGAGGCGACCTTGATGTTCGACGCGCCGGCCGCGACCGCGGCGGAGAGGATCGTGTTGTTCAGGCGGAAGCTCGTCTGCATCTGCAGCGCGGTGCCGGCCACGCCGTTGTGGAACGTGATCCGCGGCACGGCCGAGATGACCTTGCCGAAGTCGGCGACGACGCTGCCGTCGGCGAGCGTGACGAGGCTCTTCGGACGCACGACCTCGTAGTCGAGCTGCGAGATGTGCGGGTCGAGGTGGCTGAACTCGTCGCGCAGCGGGTTGACCGGGCGCGGGTGCGGGCCGATCGCGTACGCCGGCTGCCAGGCGGAGTCGTCGAAGCCCGGCGTGTCCCAGCCGGGCTGCTCGCCGCGCGCGTCGTAGCGCTCGGCCTTGTCGCCGGAGTCGCCGTTGCGCGTCGTGACGGTCGTGGTCGTGTACTGGTTGGCCTTGGAGATCTTCCACGTGCCGTCGGAGACGAACGTCTCGCGGCTGCCGTCGGCGTGGTCGACGACGGCCTTCAGCAGCATGCCGGTCGGGCCGGCGAGGTCGATCACGGCCTGGCCGCTGGCGTGCGCCTGCGTCAGCGCGGGGCTGACGGTGAGGCCGGTGCCGGTGCTGCCCGCGGTGCCGACCGCGGTCACGGTGACCTTCTCGAGCGCCGTGCCGGTGCCGACGTTGACCTGGTCGCCGACGTCGACGACGGCGACGCTGGCGACCTTGATGTTGGTCGCGCCGGCCGCCTGGGCGGCGGACAGCGTCGTGTTCGAGGCGGGGCCGTTGGCGCGGCCCTGGCACGTGCACGTCCAGTAGTGGTAGAGCGCGCCGAGCGCGAGCGGCTGGCCCGCGGTCACGTCGGAGGTGATGTCGTAGGCCTCGTACTGGCCCTCGCCGGGGTAGTCCCAGCTGTCGCCCTTGGGGAGCGCGCGGCCGTTGACGTGGACCTCGTATTGACCCATCGCCGACGCGTACACCCGGGCACGGGTGACCGGCGACGCGCCGACGCTGAACTGCTTGCGCGCGAGCGTGTAGTCGTCGGTCGAGTCGTTGCCGGTCGTGACGCGCCGGATCCACTGGGCGCCCGA
This sequence comes from uncultured Solirubrobacteraceae bacterium, assembly GCA_963736505.1. Taxonomy (GTDB): domain Bacteria; phylum Actinomycetota; class Thermoleophilia; order Solirubrobacterales; family Solirubrobacteraceae; genus Solirubrobacter. The sequence continues at coordinate 690,062 of CAVTOZ010000003.1, read as the reverse complement.
CCATTCGGAGTCGAGGATGCCGGTGTCGAAGTGCGCGGCGGCGGCGTACGGCGAGGCCTGACCGTCGCGGTCCCAGGTGCGGACCGTCCAGTCGTAGCTGGAGCCGTCGGCGAGCGCGGGCCCGGCGTACGGGACGTAGGACTCGTCGGACGAGGCGACCTTGCCGCTGTCCCACACGGCCGTGCCGTCGGGCTTGGAGACCGTGATCTCGTACGCCGTCTGGACGTCGTTGCCCTTGGCGCTCGACGGCAGCCAGCCGAACTGCGGCGAGCCCTGGACGTCGAGCGGGCGCGTGCGGTCGCCCACGGTCAGCTTCGTCGGCGCCGGCGGCGCCGGCGGCCCGTCCGCACGGGCCGTGTGACCGCCTACGCCCAGCGCCGCCACCGCCACCGCCACCGCGGCAGCGGCCGCAGCGCTCATCCTCAGACCCATCGTTGCTCTCCCCTCCTGCACGCTCTTTTGAGCGAATGTGTGCGTTCGATCAAATCGTGCGCGCTCAACGCATCGTTGTCAACCATCAATCGCACGAAGTCGTTACAGTCCGCCACACGGTGCGCGTCGCGCTCTTCATCACGTGCTTCAACGACACGCTCTTCCCCGGCACCGGACGCGCGGTGGTGACGCTGCTGGAGCGGCTCGGCTGCGAGGTCGACTTCCCGCTGGAGCAGACATGCTGCGGGCAGATGCACGTCAACTCGGGCTATGAGCATGAAGCCCAGAAGCTGCTGGAGCGCTTCCCGCGCGTGTTCGAAGGCGCGGACGCGATCGTGTCGCCGTCGGCGTCGTGCGTGGGCATGGTGCGCGAGCGGATCCCGGCGGTCGCGGACCGCGTGTACGAGCTGACCGAGTTCCTCGTCGACCGGCTGGGCGTGGTCGACGTCGGCGCCTCGTTCCCGCATCGCGTGACGCTGCACCCGACGTGCCACTCGCTGCGGATGCTGCACATCGGCGACCGCCCGCGGCGGCTGCTGGAGGCGGTCCGCGGGATCGATCTCGTCGAGCTCGGCGCCGCGGCGGAGTGCTGCGGCTTCGGCGGGACGTTCGCGGTCAAGAACGCCGACACGTCGATGGCGATGCTGTCGGACAAGCTGCGCCACGTGCTCGACACGCGCGCGGAGGTGTGCACGGCGGCCGACACGTCGTGTCTGATGCACATCGGCGGCGCGCTGCGGCGCCAGCGCGCGGGCGTGCGCACGATGCACCTGGCCGAGATCCTGGCGGCCCAAGAGTGAGCATCCGCGAAGCGATGCTCAAAGCGACCGCGATCACGACCCTCGCCGCGAGCGGCGGTGGTCGCCAATGAGTTTCCCGGTCGCCGCTCGCGAGGCGTTGGGGGATGCGCAGTTGCGGCGCAACCTCGGCAAGGCGACCGGCCTGATCCGCGCCAAGCGCGAGCTGGCGGTCGGCGAGCTGCCCGACTGGCAGGCGCTGCGCGACGCCGGCGAGGCGATCAAGGCGCGCGCCATGGCCACGCTCCCCGAGCAGCTCGAACGGCTCGAAGCGGCCGTCACGCGCGCCGGCGGGACCGTGCACTGGGCGCGCGACGGCGCCGAGGCGAACGCGATCGTGGCGCGGATCGCACACGAGCAGGACACCGACGAGGTGATCAAGGTCAAGTCGCTGCTGACCGACGAGATCGGCCTCAACGAGGCGCTCGCCGAGCAGGGCATCCGCGCGATCGAGACCGACCTCGCCGAGCTGATCGTCCAGCTCGACCCCGGCGACAAGCAGTCGCACATCCTGGTGCCGGCGATCCACAAGAACCGCGCGGAGATCCGCGCGCTGTTCGAGCGCACGATCGCCCGCGGCGAGTCGCTGGGCAACGAGGCGTCGGCGATCGCCGAGGCCGCCCGCACGCACCTGCGCGCGAAGTTCCTCTCGGTGCCCGTGGCGGTCTCCGGCGCGAACTTCGGCGTCGCCGAGACCGGCACGATCGCGATCGTCGAGTCAGAGGGCAACGGGCGCATGTGCCTGACGCTCCCGCGCGTGCTCGTGACGATCATGGGGATCGAGAAGGTGCTGCCGGAGTTCCGCGATCTGGAGGTCTTCCTGCAGCTGCTGCCGCGCTCGTCGACGGCCGAGCGGATGAACCCGTACACGTCGCTGTGGACCGGCGTCACGCCCGGCGACGGGCCGCAGGAGTTCCACCTGATCCTGCTCGACGGCGGCCGCACCGACGTGCTCGCCGACGCGGTCGGCCGCCAGGCGCTGCACTGCATCCGCTGCAGTGCGTGCCTGAACTCCTGCCCCGTCTACGAGCGCGTCGGCGGCCAGGCCTACGAGTCCGTCTACCCCGGCCCGATCGGCGCGATCCTCACGCCGCTGCTCAACGGCCTCGACACCGCCCCGACGCTCCCCTGGGCATCCTCGCTGTGCGGCGCCTGCTACGAGGTCTGCCCGGTCAAGATCGACATCCCGACCGTGCTCGTGCACCTGCGCGGCCGCGTCGTACGCGAGCAGAAATCCAAGCTCTCACCGGAGGCGCTGACGATGAAGGCACTCGCCGCCGCGTTCGGCTCGCGCCGGCGCTACGAAGGCGCGCAGCGGCTCGCGCGGCTCGGCCGCGGCCCGCTCGCCAAGGCCGCCGTGCCCGGCTGGACGGCGATGCGCGACCTGCCGGAGCCGCCGAAGGAGACCTTCAGGGATTGGTGGAGACGTGAGCGCGAGAGCTGACATCCTCGCGGCCGTCCGCAACGCGCTCGGGCCGGAGCCCGCAGTCCCCGAGGTCCCGCGCGTGTACCGGCAGGCCGGGACGCTCGCACCCGATGTGGAGCTGTTCTGCGAGCGCGTCGCCGAGTACCGCGCCACCGTCCACCGCGTCGCCGCGGGCGAGCTCGGCGCCAAGCTGCGCGAGCTCTGCACCGGCCGCACCGGCGTCCCGCCCGGGTTCGCCTACGAGGGCGGCATCGCCGACGAGGATCTCGACGTGCACGCGCTCGACGCGCTCGACACCGTCGTCACCGGCTGCGCGCTCGCGATCGCCGACACCGGCACGATCGTGCTCGACGGCGGCGCGGAATCCGGCCGGCGCGCACTCACGCTCGTCCCCGACCACCACGTCTGCGTCATCCACGCGGCGCAGATCGTGGCGTCGGTTCCGGACGCCGTCGCCAAGCTCGACCCGACCCGCCCGATCACGCTCGTCTCCGGCCCCTCGGCCACCTCCGACATCGAGCTCGATCGCGTCGAAGGCGTGCACGGTCCGCGCGACCTCGACGTCGTCGTCGTCGGCTGAGGCGCCGGCCGCCGCGGTGGGCGGCGGCCGGCGCTCAGATCACGGCGCCGTGGTCGAGAGCGTGAACGTCAGCGTCCTCGAGTAGCTGCCGGTCCGCAGCGCGTCGTTGGCGCCGATGTGCTGGCTGAACGCGATCGCCACCGCCGCGTTCGACACCGGCCCCGTCCATGACGCCGGCGTCATCGACACCTGCAGCGCCTCCGGCAGCGAGAACGCCCCGTTCGTCAGGTGCCCGGGATCGGAGACGCTCAGCGCCGCGTTCCCGGCCGACGAGATCACGTTCGCGGTCGTCGATGCCGTGTAGGTGCGATCGGCTCCCGGGACGAAGGCCCCGAACGACGCCGGCGGGCCGAGCGTCAGCGACAGCGTGGCCGGCACCGTGCCGCCGACGGTCCCCTGCACGACCGTGCTGTCCCCGTTCACGCCGTGCTGGTCGAACACGTTGCCGAGGCTGTTGACCTGGGCGTCGCGCGTGGCGACCGGGGCGGCGCCGAAGCGCTGCTCGATCGTCGCGAGGATCGACGTCGTGTCGTAGGTGGTGTGATCGACGACGAAGTCGGCGCGCAGCTGCGGAGAGACGATCAGCGCCGGGATGCGCGTGCCCGGGCCCCACTTGTCGTGCGGCCCCGGCGCGCCGCCCTGGCCGGGCGGCGAGACGTGGTCCCAGGCGCCGCCGAACTCGTCATAGGTGACGATCACCATCGTGTTCTTCGCGCAGGCGCCGCCTTCGACCGCCTTGATCAGGTCGACGAGGTGATCGGAGCCCCCGGGCTCGCTGGCGTAGCCCGGATGCTCGTTCTCGTCGCCTTCGGGCTTGATGATGCTGACCGGCTTGAGCGAGCACGTGCTCGTGGAGCCGTTCGCGGCCGCGATGAACTCCGCCTCGTCGCGCAGGTGCGCCGTGCGCGCCGCCGTGCCGGGCGCGTAGTTGGCGTAGTAGTTGAACGGCTGGTGGTGGTACTGGAAGAGCTTCCCGGGGCAGTTCGGGAAGACGGCGCCCGCGGCCGTGTTCGGGTCCGCGCACGTCGTGCCGGTGCCGTTGGTCCAGCCCGGCCCGCCGACGTCGCCGTTGGCGTTCGACCAGCCGCCCGAGTACCAGGCCCAGTCGACGCCCTTCGCGCTCAGCCGGTCGCCGATCGTCGGCCCGGTCTGCGGCGGGAGCCGCCGCGAGAGCGCCGTCCCTGGGGCGTACGGCTGGTACGCCGGCTGGATCGTGTTGACGGCCGCGTCGCCGCAGGTGTAGGCCGGCTGCACGGGCCCGCGGGTCGCGGCGGGCGTGCAGGACTGCGTCAGCGCGCGGTCGCCCAGCGGGTAGGTCGCCGCGGTCGTGTAGAGCGGCGAGTTGGTCGGGATGCCGTTCGCGTCGAGCACCGAGTGCAGGTCGTCCGCGCCGCCGTCGTTGAGCGCGTTCGGCCACGTCGGCGTGTCCGCGGCGATCAGCCACTGGTGGTTGAGGAACGAGCCGCCGAAGGCCGACTGGAAGAACGCGTCGGCGATCGCGTAGCGCGGGTGGCCGGCGGTGTGCAGGTACTTGTAGATCGGCAGCGCCGTCGTGTCGTAGTGGCCCATCGTGAGGCCCACCGCGTCGCTGGCGGTCATGTACCGGTCCTGCTTGCCGTTGTCGAGCTGGTACGGCTCCTGGTAGTAGCGGTGGACGAGGTCGCGCGTGCAGCCGCCCGGAAGGCCCGCGCCGTTCAGCACGCCGTTGGGCGCGAACACGCCCGGGGCGGGGCACGTCGTCGCCGTCGCGGGGATGTACGTGTCGATCAGGAACGGCGCGTTCGTGAAGTGGCTCGAGAACGGCGTGCCCGTCGTGGTGTCCGTGCAGGTCGCCGACAGCGGCGGCGACGTCAGGTTCACGTCGTCCTGCTGCAGGCACGTGAAGGGCGTGCCCGCCTGGTTGACCTGGACCGAGTGCGCCGCGTCGGCGGCGTTCAGGCCGCGGACGGCCTCCCAGCCGCCGTAGAGGTTGTCGAAGCTGTGGTTCTCCTGGTAGATGACCACGATGTGGTCGACCTGACCGAGGCGCTCGCCGCCCGGACCGTCGGCCGCGGATGCCACCGCCACCGAGCCGCTTGCCAGCGCGATGGCGCCGATCGCCGTCGCCGTCCAACCTCTGCGCATCATGCACTCCTCCTCCGTATTGCCCTCGGAGCTCTCCGCGCCCATCATCGACCATTCAGGTCGTCGCGTGTGGGTTTCGATGCGCCGAGCTCTACGGGTTGGGCGGGAGATCGGCGCGGGACCGGATCCCGAGCTTCGCGAACACGTGCGTGAGATGGCGCTCGACGGTCTTGACGCTGAGCAGCAGCTCCGCCGCGATGTCGCGGTTGCTCGTGTCCGCCGCCGCGAGCCGCGCGACCGCGTGCTCCTGCGGCGTCAGCGCATCGTGCACCCGCCCCTTGCGTGCGGTCGGCGTCAGCCCGCACGCCTCCAGCTCGCGGTTGCAGCGCTCCAGCAGCGGCAGCGCCCCGAGCGCCTCGAGCCGCTCCTTCGCGGCCGTCAGCTCCGCGGCGGCGGCGCGCCGCTGCCCGTCGCGGCGACGGAACTGGCCGAAGGCGACCTCGATCCGCGCCTGCTCGTACGGCATCCCCAGCGGCTCGATCTCCGCCAGCGCCTCGCCGAAGGCGTCCTGGGCACGCGCGCGCTCGCCGCGCGCGCTCTCCAGCCGTCCGCGGCAGCACGCGAGCTTGGCGGTCATCGACCGGCGCCCGCGCTCGCGCACCTGCGCCTCGTGCACGCGCAGGAACGCGTCCGCCGCGTCGAGCTCGCCGAGCTCGATCAGCGCGCCGGCGAGCAGGTCGAGCTCCGGCTGGCGGCCGACAAAGACGCCGCGGGCATCCGCCGGTGTGCGTTCACGTCCTCTCCTCACCGCAACAACCGGCTCGAACGCCCACGCTTTGTCAAGGTCGATCACTCCCGCACATCGCGCCCTGCACCTCACCCTCGTAGGCGCTACTCGAGGACCTGGTCGAAGAGCTCCAGCGGGCCCGCCGCGGCCCGCAGCTCGTCGGTGATCGCGCCGTCGATCATCACGAACACCATCCGCACGGGGCGATCGGAGCGGTTGGCCCAGGCGTGGTTGGTGCCGCGCTGGACGACCGCGTCGCCGACGCCGACGCGGGTCTCGGACCCGTCGTCGAGCAGCAGCCACGTCTCGCCGTCGAGCACGACGCCGACGTCCACCGTCTCCGTGCGGTGCATGGGCGACTCGGCGCCGGGCGCCATCTCGGTGAAGCGGACGGTCACGCCGCCGGCGGGCGGCGGCGTGCGCACGGGGCGATCCGTCGGCTCCGGCTCGGTGGCGGCGATCGGCGCCGGCGTCGCGTCGGTGATCCAGACCTCATGGAACGCGGCCGTCCCGATGTCGAGCGTCTTCGGGTTCGGGGCGTCCGAGACGACGACCGACTTCCCGGCGGCGTCGTGGCCTGTGACGATCCGGCGCGGTGCGGCTGCGGACATGCGGCGGTCTCCTCGAGACGGGTTCTCAGGGTGAACGTACCGCGGCGCGGGCCAGCAGGAGCTCGCGCTCGCGGGCGTTGTGCGTCATCGCCGCCGCGCGCTCGAACTCGGCCCGGGCCTCCTCGCGGCGGCCGAGCTTCGCGAGCAGGTCGCCGCGCACGCTCGGGAGCAGGTGGTAGCGGTCGAGCTCGCCGGCGGCCGCGAGCGCGTCGACCGCCCGCAGGCCGGCCTCCGGCCCGAACGCCATCCCGATCGCGACGGCCCGGTTGAGCTCCACGACCGGGGAGCCGGCGATGCCCGCGAGCACCTCGTAGAGCGCGGCGATCCGCACCCAGTCGGTCGCCTCGAGCGTCGGTGCGCGCGAGTGGCACGCGGCGATCGCGGCCTGCAGCGTGTAGGCGCCGACCGGGCGCCCGAGCGACTCGGCGCGCTCCAGCGCCACCAGCCCGCGGTGGATCAGCAGCCGGTCCCAGCGGCGGCGATCCTGGTCGGCGAGCAGGACCGGCTCGCCGCCCGGGCCGGTGCGGGCCGCCTGGCGCGAGGCCTGCAGCTCCATCAGCGCGACGAGCCCGTGCACCTCCGGCTCGTCGGGCGCCAGCCCGGCGAGGATCCGGCCGAGCCGCAGCGCGTCCTCGATCAGCGCCGGCCGCATCCAGTCCTCGCCGGCCGTCGCGGCGTAGCCCTCGTTGAAGATCAGGTAGACGACCTCGAGCACCGACGCGAGCCGCTGCGGGAGCTCGTCGCCGGCCGGCACCTCGAACGGGACGCCCGCGTCGGCGAGCGTGCGCTTCGCGCGCGAGATCCGCTGGCCCACGGTCGCGTCGGGCACGAGGAACGCGCGCGCGATCTCCGGCGTCTTCAGGCCGCCGAGCATCCGCAGCGTGAGCGCCACGCGCGCGTCCACCGGCAGGATCGGGTGGCAGCACGTGAACATCAGGCTGAGCAGGTCGTCGCCGATGTCGTCGTCGAGGTCGAGCTCCGGCGCGGCGGCCGCGACGCCGAGCTCGCGCGCGATCTGCGCGTACTTGTCGTGGAGCGTCGAGTCGCGTCGCATGAGGTCGATCGCCCGGTGCTTCGCGGTGACGGTCAGCCACGCGCCGGGGTTGGGCGGGATCCCGGTCGACGGCCACTGCTCCAGCGCGATCACCACCGCGTCCTGCGCGAGGTCCTCGGCCAGGCCGACGTCGCGCACCACACGCGCGACGTTCGCGATCACGCGGCCCGACTCGATCCGCCAGATCGCGTCGATCCGCGCCTGCAGGGCGCTAGTCGGCGACGGTCTGCTCCGGCGGCACCTGCGACATCCTGCTCGCCTCCGCGATCTCCGGCGGGTGGTCCGACGGCTCGCCGATCTGGCGCACCTCGACGATGCCGTCCTGGACCGGCGCGCGCGACGCCCACTCGACGGCCTCCTCCTTCGAGCGCGCCTGGATGATCCAGTAGCCGCCGACGAGCTCCTTGGCCTCGGTGAACGGGCCGTCGGTGACCGTCGGCGTGCCGCTCTTGAAGGTCAGCCGCGTCGCGGAAGGGAGCAGCCCGTCGAGCGCGAGCAGCGCGCCGGCCTTGGCGAGCTCCTCGTTGTAGCGGTTCATCGCCTGGACCAGCTCGAGCGAAGGGCCGGCATCGGACTCGCCCGCAAGCACCAACAGCATGAAGCGCATGCGGGCGAGTCTACGGCGTCCTCAGCCGGTCGCCGGCGTCATCCGCAGCCCCAGCATCCCGCCGCTGAGCGGCTTCGCCTCGGTGATCTTGAGGTCATGCGGCTGCTCACCGAACAGGCGGATGCCCTTGCCGCGGACGATCGGCGACACGAGCAGCACGTACTCGTCGACGAGGCCGGCGTCCATCAGCGCCTGCACGAGCGTGGGGCTCCCCCACACGAGCACGTTCTGGTCGCGCTTGAGCTCGCGCACGCGCTCGAGGACGTCGCTGTCGACGATCGTCGAGTTGTTCCAGTCCGCGCGCTCGAGCGTGCCCGACACGACGTACTTCGGCATCGAGTTGAACTTGTCGCTGAACAGGTCGCCGGAGCGCGACGGCCAGGCCGCGGCGAACCCCTCGTACGTGACGCGGCCGAGCAGCATCGCGTCGGCGTCGCGCAGGACGGCCGAGTTGTACTCGCCCGTGTCGTCGCTCTGGAACGCGCCGGACCACAGGTGCGGGTCCTCGACGACGTTGTCGAGCGTGATGAAGGAGGTGACTGTGAGCTTTCCCATATCCACGCCTCGAACGGCGCGACGCGATTTCGACACGCCGCCCGGAGTTGGCACGTTCCCGCTCGTCTCGCGCCTCACCGAGCGCGGAGATGATCAGGATCGTCGCGCGTCCGTGACCTCGACGTGATCATCCGGAGGAGATGAGCTTGAGCAGGTCCGCGAGCGGCTCGACCATGTCGACCGACTCCGGGTCGAGCAGGTACTGCAGCTGTAGCCCGTCCATCGCCGCGACGAGCAGCGTGGCGAGCCGGATCGGATCGACGGCGGCGTCGATCCGGCCCGCCTCCTGCGCGTCCTGCAGCGCGAAGGCGATCGCGGCGCGCGCCATGCGGTAGCGCTCGCGGAAGCGCTCGTGCCCGGGGTGCTCCGGATCCACGCTCTCGGCCGACAGCACGGTGAACAGCCGCGGGAGGTCAGGCGCGTCCTGGTTGTGCCGGACGGTCTCGAGCAGACCCTCGACGAAATCGGCGGCCGCGCCGAAGCGCTCCTCGCTGCGCGCCGCGTCGTCCTGGTCGCGCAGGTCGAGGACGCCGAGCAGCAGGTCCGTCTTGGACGGGAAATGGTGCAAGACGCCTTGACGGCTGATCCCCACCGCTGCGGCGACCGCGTCGAGCGACGCGCCTCGGAACCCGTGCGCCGCGAACCGCTCCATCGCGGCGCGCAGGATGCGCTCGCGCTGCTGGCGGCCGTCAGGCGTCGTGGAGCGCGGGCGCGGTGCGGCCATTCGGACACAGGGTAGGCGAGCGGATCTGGACAAACTACCTACATGTAAGTAGGCTCGCCCGGTCAATCGGAGGAGAGGGATGCACCGACGTACTCACCGCGCGCTCGTGCTGAGCGCGCTGGCGATCGCTGCCGCCGCGGCCGCGCCAGCCCATGCCGCGGCGGCGAGCTGCAGCTGGATGGACACCGGAAAGAGCGCCACGCAGCGCGCCGACGAGCTGGTCGCCGCGATGTCGCTGGACGACAAGGTCGCGCTGGTGACCGGCACGATCGGCTTCGGCCAGGGCACGATCAACCCCGGGTCGGCCGCGGTCGTGGCGGGCAACGACGCGCTGTGCATCCCGTCGCTGGTGATGAACGACGCGGGCGCCGGCATCGGCGACCTCCAGACCGGCACCACCGCCTACCCGGACAGCCTCGGCCAGACGGCGTCGTGGGATCGCGCGGCCCAGGAGCAGCTGGGCGTGGCCCTCGGCCAGGAGGCGTTCACCAAGGGCGTCAACGTCCTGCTCGCCCCCGGCATGGACATCACGCGCACGCCGCTGGGCGGCCGCACGTTCGAATACGCGGGCGAGGACCCGTTCCTGGCCGGCGAGTCGGCCGCCGCGACGATCAAGGGCGTCCAGAGCCAGCACGTCGTGGCGACCGCTAAGCACTACGCGCTCAACAGCCAGGAGGTCAACCGCAACACGAACTCCGAGGACGCCGACGAACAGACGATGCAGGAGCTCTACCTGGCGCCGTTCGAGGCGGCCGTCAAGGCGGGCGCCGGCGCGGTGATGTGCGGCTACAACAAGGTCGACAGCGTCTACTCGTGCGAGAACCCGACGCTCCTGAACACCATCCTCAAGGGGCAGTTCGGCTTCGGCGGCTGGGTGATGTCGGACTGGTTCGGCACGCACACCACGGCGCCCAGCGCGAACGCCGGGCTCGATCAGGAGATGCCCGGCGGCCAGTACTTCGGCGCGGCGCTCAAGAGCGCCGTGCAGGCCGGCGACGTGCCGGCGGCGCGTCTGAACGACATGGTCCGCCGGATCGCGTTCACGATGTTCCGGCTCGGGCTCTTCGACCACGTACCGGCCGAGGGCGCCGCCGCGGCGGCCGCCAACGCGGTCACCCCCGCGCACGTGGCGACCGCCCGCTCGGTCGCCGAGGAGGGCGCCGTGCTGCTCAAGAACGAGCAGGGGGTGCTCCCCCTGAACGCCAAGGGCAAGACGATCGCGGTGATCGGCCCGGCGGCGGACGACGCCGGCGCGGCCAACGCCTACCAGGGCGCGGGCAGCGGCCATGTGCCGCTGATCGGGACGGCGCCGGGCGTGGTCAGCCCGCTGAGCGCCATCACCGCCCGCGCGGCGGTCGACGGGGGCGCGGTCACGTTCGACCGCGGAAGCGATGCGCAGACCGCCGCTGCTCTCGCTCGCACCGCCGACGTCGCCGTGGTCGTCGTGCACAACATCTCCACCGAAGGCGTCGACCTGCCCGACCTCGGGCTCCACGCGGGCAGCTGCGACGTGTTCACCGGCTGCAAGTACGACCCGACCGACCAGGACGCGCTGATCGGCGCCGTCGCCGCGGCGAACCCGCACACGGTCGTGGTGCTGCAGACGGCGGGCCCGGTGACGATGCCGTGGCTGGCGGCCGTGCCGGGCGTGCTCGAGACCTGGTACCCCGGCCAGGAGGACGGCCGCGTCGTGGCCGACCTGCTGTTCGGCGACGTCAACCCCTCGGGCAAGCTGCCGGTCACGTTCCCGGCGGCGCTGTCGGACGGTCCGCTCAAGACGCCGCAGCAGTACCCCGGCGTCGACCTGCACTCGACCTACAGCGAGGGCCTTTTCGTCGGCTACCGCTGGTTCGACGCTCAGTCCGTGGCGCCGCTGTTCCCGTTCGGCTACGGCCTCTCGTACACCAGCTTCGCGTTCTCGAACCTGAGCGTCGCGGCTCGGTTCGACGGGACGGTCGACGTGAGCTTCGACGTCAAGAACACCGGCGCGCGCGCGGGCGCGGAGGTGGCCCAGGTCTACGTCGGCGCGGGTCCGGCCGTCGCCGGCGTCCAGCAGGCCGTCCGATCGCTGCGGGGCTATGACCGCGTGACGCTCGATCCGGGCCAGACGCGCCGCGAGACCGTCACGCTCGACCAGCGCTCGTTCCAGTACTGGAGCAGCGCGCGGCACGCGTGGACGACGAACTACGGGCAGCGGACGATCTCGGTCGGCGACTCGTCGGCCAACCTGCCGCTCTCAGCCGCCACGGCACCGCTCGCGTCCACATCCCAGACGGGAAGCGTCGACGGCACCGTGCCGGCGACGCTGTCGCTCACCCTGGGCTCGCCGGCGTCGTTCGGGGCGTTCGTCCCGGGCGCGGAGCGCACGTACACGGCGGGCACGACGGCGAACGTGATCTCGTCCGCGGGTGACGCGGCGCTCAGTGTCTCGGACCCCGGACACCTGACCAACGGCGCGTTCTCGCTGCCGGACCCGCTGTCGGTGTCGATCACGCCGGCGTCATGGACCGGACCCGTGTCCAACGCGATTGTGGCGATCGCGTTCAGCCAGCACATCGGCGCCAACGACGCGCTGCGCACCGGCACCTACACCCGGACGCTCACGTTCACCCTGTCCACTACGACCCCGTAGCCGGGGAGCTCCCAGGGACATCTCAGTCGTTTCCAAGCATGCCCCCCGATCTTGGGGGGCATGCCGACGACGTTTGAACCGCGCCCGGTCTGTGTCGAGCGCGTGATGGGAACCGTGGTGTCGCTCGACCTCCGCGGCGATGCTCCGCAGGCCGCGGTGGACGCCGCGCTGGCATCGCTGCACGAGGCCGACGCGCGCTTCAGCACCTACCGCCCCGACAGCGAGATCAGCCGGCTCGACCGCGGCGAGCTGCTGCCGTCCGACGCCTCGCCGGACGTGCGCCACGTGCTCGAGCGCTGCCTCGCCCTGCGCGACGAGACGGGCGGCGCCTTCGACGTCCGCGCGGCCGGCCGGCTCGATCCTTCGGCGTTCGTGAAGGGCTGGGCGGCGCAGCGCGCCGCCGACATGCTCACCACGAGCGGGGCGACCGACTTCTGCCTGAACGCCGGCGGCGACGTGATCACGCGCGGGAGCGGCTGGCGCGTCGGCATCCAGCATCCGCTCGACCGCGACGCGATCGCCGCTCGCGTGCGCGCGGACGACCTCGCGATCGCCACCTCCGGCGCGTACGAGCGCGGAGCGCATATCGTCGACCCGCGCACGGGAGCCGCCGCCGGCGGCGTCCTGTCGGTCACCGTGACCGGCCCGGACCTCGGCGCCGCCGACGCGTACAGCACCGCCGCCTTCGCCATGGGCGCCAACGGGCCGGCGTGGACGCTGCGGCTGGACGGCTACGAGGCGATGACGATCATGGTCGACGGCACGGTCCTGTGCACGCCGGGGTTCCCGCTGCTGGAGGACGACGAGTGAGCTCGCCGACGCTCTGGGCCGGTCCGAAGACCGAAGAGCGGCCCCCCGTCCCCGTGCCGGCGCCCGCACCCGCGCCGCGGGTCCGCCGGCGCCGGCGCCGGCTCGCACAGCCGCGCCCGCGCGTCGTGGATGCGCTCGCCGCGCTCGCGGGCCTCGGGCTCGGCATCACGCTCGCGCTCGGCGTCGGCGCCGAGAGCGCCGGCTCGCTGCGGGCGCCCGGCGGCGTCGCGACGGCGCTCGGGCGCCTCGCGGGCCTGTCGGCCGCGTACTCGATGATCGTCGTCGTCGTGCTCGTCGCGCGCTTCGGGCCGCTCGAGCGCGCGATCGGCCAGGACCGGCTCGTGCGCTGGCATCGCAAGCTCGGGCCGTGGCCGCTGTACCTGCTGTGCGCGCACGCGGCGCTGATCGTCGTCGGCTACGCCCGCGCGGCGCACGACGGCGTCCTGCACCAGCTCGGCCAGCTGCTGTGGACGTACCCCGGCATCCTCGCGGCGACCGTCGGGGGCGTCCTGCTGATCGCCGCCGGCGTGACCTCCTACCGGCTCGCGCGCCGCCGCATGGCGTACGAGACGTGGTGGTCGGTCCACCTGTACACGTACCTGGCGCTGTTCCTGTCGTTCTCGCACCAGGTGCACACCGGCGCGTCGTTCGTCGGGCACCCCGTCGCGACGGCGTGGTGGACGGCGCTGTGGATCGGCACGCTCGCGCTCGTGATCGCGTGCCGCGTCGCGCTGCCGCTGTACCGCTCGCTGCGCCATCGCGTCACCGTCCACGCCGTCGAGCCGGAAGGTCCCGACACGTACTCCGTCGTCCTGCGCGGCCGCGGGCTGCACCGCCTGCCGATCGCGGGCGGGCAGTTCCTGCAGTGGCGCGTCCTGCGCCCCGGGCTGTGGTGGCAGGCGCACCCGTACTCGCTGTCGGCCGCGCCGACCTCGAACCGGCTGCGGATCACCGTCAAGGACCTCGGCGACCACAGCGCCGCGCTCGCCGGCCTGAAGCCCGGGACGCGCGTCGCGATCGAAGGCCCGTACGGCGCGTTCACGGCCGACGCCCGCGGCGGCGACCGCGTCCTGCTGGTCGGCGCGGGCGTCGGCATCACGCCGATCCGCGCGCTGCTCGAGGAGCTGCCGAAGCGCGTCGACGTCGTCGTCGTGCTGCGCGCCTCGCGCCGCGAGGACCTCGTGCTGCGCGACGAGATCGCCGAGCTCGTCGCCGCCCGGCGCGGCACGCTGCGCGAGCTGGTCGGGCCAAGGGAGCGCGTCGACCTCGACGGCGTCCTCGCCCGTGAGCTCCCCGGCCGCGACGTCTACGTCTGCGGCCCCGACGGCTTCACCGCGGCCGTCACGGCCGCCGCCCGCGCGGCCGGCCTGCCGGACGAGCGCATCCACCACGAATCCTTCGCCTTCTGACATGCGCCGAGCACCGATCGTCCTCGCCGGAACCGCCGCGGGCCTCGCGGCCGTCCTGAGCTTCAAGCCGCACCAGCCCTCGCTGCCGACCACCACGGCCGCGACGGCGAGCGCCGCGACGCCCGCCCCTGCGTCATCGCCGTCGTCCTCGTCCTCGTCGAAGAGCACGTCCGGGACCCGCACCGCCACCGGCGACTCGATCCCCACGCAGTACGGCAACGCCCAGGTCCGCGTCACGGTCTCGGGCGGCAAGATCACCAAGATCGAGGCGCTGCAGCTGCAGGGCAACGACCCCAAGTCGGTCGCGATCTCGAGCTACGCGGAGCCCCTGTTGCGCCAGAGCGCGCTGGCCAAGCAGAGCGCCGCGGTCGACGCCGTCAGCGGCGCCACGTTCACGAGCGCCAGCTACGCGGCCTCGCTGCAGTCCGCGCTCGACAAGCTCGGCTACAAGGCGCCCGACGGCTCGCGCGGCTCCACCACCGTGCCCGACATCCAGGGCGGTCGTGACGGCGGCGGCTTCGGGCGCTGAGCCTGGTTCCGGCTCCAGCTCCCTCGCTCGCGCCTCGGCGGTATCGGCCAACGGCAGCAGGTAAGGGGGTGCGCGGTCGATCGCGCGGTCTCCGTTTAGTGGCGCTGAACCCGCAAGCGCTTGCGACGGGGCGAAGTTCGATGCGCGCTGGGGGGTGGGTGACTTAAGCGTCCTCTGGGGCGACAAACGTCACCCACCCCCTTCGAATCGGCGCCGCTCGGGGCGTTTCGGCCCGCGAATCGTTCGCTGTGGCGAAACGGTCGCGACGCGAAGTTCGCGGATCGACTCGGGTACGTTGCGGTCGCAAGCCGATGCGAATTGGGGTCGCGTCGGTCCAGACGGGAGGAGCTCTCTTGCGAGATCTGCAACGGCTTCGGCGCGCGTGCGCCGTGGCGATCGCGGCCGCCGCGATCGTGCCGGCGGCCGCCGAAGCGGCGTCGACGACGGTCGTGTCCACGCCGCAGGGCAAGGTGCGCGGCGTCCGCGCCGCGGGGGCCGACCGGTTCCTCGGCCTGCCCTACGCGCGGCCGCCGATCAAGTCGCGCCGCTTCACGCCGCCGGTGCCGGCGAAGTCGTGGATGGGCACGCGCGACGCGACGCGCCAGGCGCCGGCGTGCACGCAGTTCCAGCCGACCGGCGTGCGCGAGAGCCAGGCGACGAGCGAGGACTGCCTGTACCTCGACGTCTGCCGCCCCTCGAGCGCGACGCGCTCGAAGCTGACCGTGCTCGTGTGGTTCCACGGCGGCGGCTACACGCAGGGCACCGGCGTGATCTACGGCGGGCAGACGATGGCGGACCTGACCGGGACGATCGTCGTCAGCGTCGACTACCGGCTCGGCGCCTTCGGCTACCTCGCGCTGCCGCAGCTCGACGCCGAGACGCCGGCCGGGTCCGGCAACTGGGGCCTGATGGACCAGCTCGAGTCGCTCAAGTGGATGCGGCGCGAGATCGGCGCCTACGGCGGGAACTCGCGGCTCGTGACGATCGCGGGCCAGTCGGCAGGCGCCGGCTCGGTCTGCGGGCTGCTGGCGGCGCCGTCCGCGAAGGGCTACTTCGCGCGCGCGATCCTCGAGAGCGGGCCGTGCACGGCCACCTACGCGGCGACCGCCTCGACCCGCGTCAGGACCGAGCAGCTCGGCATGAGCTTCGCGCACGCCGCCGGGTGCACCGACGACGCGGTGCTCGTCGCCTGCCTGCGCGCGGCGTGGCCGGGGAACCTCGTCGCCGCCGAGCAGCGCTTCGTCGTCAAGGGCTGGACGATCGGCGGCAGCCTGCTGCCGGTCAACCCGCGCGACGCGATCGCCGCGGGCACGTGGAACAAGGTGCCGATCCTCGTCGGCAACGTGCGCAACGAGAACCGGCTCCTCAGCGTCGCGGCGTACAAGGAGACGCCGGAGCAGTACGCGACGTACGTGACCGCGACGTACGGCGTGGAGGCCGGTGACGTGCTCGCGCACTACCCGCTGTCGAGCTACCCGTCGCCGTTCTACGCGCTCACCTCGGTGCAGACCGACGCCGGCAACGCGTGCCAGTCGCACATCGCGGCCGACCGCTTGGCTCCGGTCACGCCGACGTACGAGTACGAGTTCAACGATCCACGTCGCCGACGCTGTACGGCTTCCACCCGCCGGGCATCGACATGAACAGCGCGCACTCGGCCGAGCTCGCGTACCTGTTCGACTTCACGCTGGGCGAGCGGCCGCTGACGGCCGCCGAGACCAAGCTCGCCACGCAGATGAAGTGGTACTGGGCCGCCTTCGCGCGCACGGGGGATCCGAACGTGAAGGGCGAGCCGCACTGGCCGCGGCACACCGCCGCCGACGCGCAGGTGATGACGCTGCGGCCGAACGGCAGCTCGGCCGGCACGGGCTTCGTGGCGGAGCACCAGTGCGACTTCTGGGCGTCGCACGGCGTGGGCTTCTAACCGACGCGGGAAGACCGCGCCGCCCGCGGGCGGCGCGGCCGCGGCGCTCTCGCCGGATTCCCAGCATCTTCTCGGCGGCCGCTCAGCGAGCGCGGCCAGCTTTCGGGGCATGACCGTCAATCGAATGGCCCACGTGCGTGTGGGCGTCGTGTCCGTCCTCGCCCTGCTGGCGCTGCTGCTCGCGGGCGCCGCCCGCGGCAAGGCGGCGGTCGCCCCCACCACCCCGGCGGTGGCGACGCCGGCCCCGACCTCGCAGGCGCCCACCGATCGAGGCCGCGGGTTCGGCGGCGGGCGGCGCGATCACGACGGGCCTGGCGACGGCGGCCTCGGCGAGGGCGGCGGCGCCCCGGGCGACGGCGGGCTCGGCCAGGGCGGCGGCGCCCCGGGCGGCACGTCTCCGGCCCCCAGCAGCGGCGGCGGGAGCACGACATGAGCCTCGACTGGAGCCGCTTCGCCGGCGCGACGCTCGCGCTCGCCGTCGGCCTCGTGATCGCCGCGGCGGTCGCCTGGGTCGTGGCCTGGGGGCTGCCCGAGGAACAGGAGCGCTGGGCGCGCGTCGCG
This sequence comes from uncultured Solirubrobacteraceae bacterium, assembly GCA_963736505.1. Taxonomy (GTDB): domain Bacteria; phylum Actinomycetota; class Thermoleophilia; order Solirubrobacterales; family Solirubrobacteraceae; genus Solirubrobacter. The sequence goes on along the minus strand of CAVTOZ010000003.1, from coordinate 672,560 downwards.
CGCGAGCATCTCGCCCCGCTGTCCGAGTGGGCGCTGGGCGCGCTCGCGCTCCACGCGCTCGCGCTCGTCCTGGCGGGCGACGCGGGCCTCGGCCCATGGGCGCTCGTCGCGCTCCTCGCCGGTGCCGCCGCGTTGCTGCGCCAGCCGCCGTCCGAGCTCGAGCCGGATCCGGCCGCGGAACCCGTCAAGGCGGCGCCCGCCCCGGAGCGCGCTCCGCACTCGACCCTGTGGGCCAGGCAGCCCCGCGACGAGCGCTGAGGGTGCGCACCCTGACATCGCGCGCCGCGCTGCGCGCGGCGCGCCGGGCGGGCCTGCACTAGACCGACGCGCACTCACCGCAGCCATCCCCAACGAACGCGCGCGGCCGCGCGCCTGGGCCCGCGTTCGCGCTGTTCACTCAGTCATATCTGCGCGATGGCGCACCCGGCAGCGCGGTAGATGAGAGGTAGTCTCGGCGCGATGCCCCCATCCGCGTCGTGATCCTGGGCGGCGTGCGCCTGCACCGGGAGGGGCTGGCGCGGATGCTGCACGGGGATCCCGTACGTCCGCGTGGTCGGCACCGCACCCGCCGGCGACGAGGCGCTCGCGCTGGTGCGCGCCCACGCGCCCGACGCCGCGCTGGTCGATCTCGCCTCGCGCGAGGCGATCCGGCAGGTGCAGGCGCTCAGGACCCACGCCTGCTGCCCCGCCGTGATCGCGCTGAGCGCGACCGAGAGCGAGCGCGAGGTGATCGAGGCCGCGGAGGCCGGCGCGATCGCCCTGGTGGCGACGGAGGCCGGCGTGGAGACGCTGGTCGCCACCGTCCGGCAGGCCGTCCGGGGGGACATGCTGTGCTCGCCGCGCGTGGCGGCGATCCTGCGCCGCCGCGTCGCCGCGCTCGCCCAGGCGCGCCATCAGCCCGCGGCCGGCGTCGCCTGACGTCGCGCGAGGAGGACGTCATGGCGCTGGTGGAGGCCGGCCGCCCCAACCGCGAGATCGCCGACGAGCTCTGCATCGAGGTCTCGACCGTCAAGAACCACCTCCACAACGTCTACGAGAAGATGCACGTGCGCCGCCGGGCCGCGGCGGCGGCGGTCCTGTCGCGCGCGGCGCGCTCCCGGGTACTAGTTCCTTCGGACCAGGCGTACTGACGCCGAAGTTGCATCTCAAGGTCCATTTCCTCACGCTCACCGCTCGGAGAGAATCGCCGCGGACGGCAGCCCATCAGTGAGGTGAATGATGGCGGAAGGTGACCGGACGGTTGCGGCGATCGCCGCTGCCGTCAAGAAGGAGAAGTTGCCCTGGACCCCGGGTGACAACGAGCTCATGGCGCTCCCGGAGGAGCGTCGCGCGCGCTTCCTCGGGTTGATCGTCACACCGGAGGAACACGCGGCGCTGGAGTCCCAGCTCGCGCGCGTGGCCGCGCAGGAGCAGCAGCGCCTCGGCGCGTTCGGCGCGTTCGGCGTCGATCGACTGGCGCAACAACGGCGGCAACTGGGTGAGCCCGGTGAAGAACCAGGGGCAGTGCGGTTCGTGCGTGGCGTTCTGCTCCTGCTCGACGATCGAGTCGGCGGTGAAGATCAAGCTCGGCGTGCCCGCCTACGCGATCGATCTGTCCGAGGGATTCCTGCAGTTCTGCGGCGGCGGAAGCTGCGGCGGCTGGGGCCTGACGTCGGGGCTCGACTTCGCCAAGAGCACGGGCGTCACGGACGAAGCCTGCATGCCGTACAACGCGCCGCCGGACATGAACTGCGCGGCGAGCCGGTGCGCCGACTGGCAGAACCGGCTGACGAAGATCGACTCCTACACGAGCTACGCGACGATGGACGCGCGCAGGAACGCGATCGCGACCACCGGCCCGGTGCTCGCCGGACTGGCCGTGTACAACGATTTCTTTGCGTACAGCAGCGGTGTGTACGTGAAGAGCTGGTCGGCCACGCTGGCCGGCTATCACTGCATCTGCGTCGTCGGATACGACGACGCCCAGCAGTGCTGGATCCTCAAGAACAGCTGGGGCACCTCATGGGGCGACAACGGGTTCGTCCGGATCCGCCACGGGCAGCCGGATCTGCTGATCGACACCTCGTGGATGTTCTACTCCGTCGTGCCGGTCATCTCCGCGGCATGGCACTACGGCGTCACCGTCAGTCAGGTGTACGCCAGCCGCGACGCGCAGAACGGCTGGGCGTACTTCGCCGGCATGGGGTGGCGGCGGATCCAGACCGGCGCGGCGGACGGCGTGACCAACATGCTGGACGTGTTCGCACAGGCAGTTACCACGAACCGGCCGGTCACCGTCTATGCCGACGGCAACCTCGTCTATCAGGCGTACTTGTAGTGAGCGTGGAAGGCGCGTGAGATATGTGGACCCTGATCAACCAGATCTACTGCAGTCGTGACGCACAGAACGCCTGGGCGAACCTGGCGGCCACCGGGAAGTGGCACCGGATCCTGACGGGCGCCTCCGACGGTGTGACGAACGTTCACCTGCTGCTGACCGCCGCGCGGGCGTCAAACCGGCAGGCGTACATCGTCCTGGACGCCAGTGGCAACATCACCGCGGCCTACGTGTAGCCTGAAAGGAGGCGTGTGCAGGTGACCCCCGACGTCACGATCCACATCTCGACCGGGACCGAAGCCGCCGGCGTCTCGGGCGCCGCGGCGCCGCCGCCGCTCGAGCTCGACCAGCTGCACGCGGGCGCCGCCGCGGCGGTCTCCTCCGACCCTCCGCCCCCGCTGCCGATCGAGCAGCTGCAGACCAGCGCGGCCGCGATCGCGCCCGCCCCGCAGCCGCTGGAGACGCTGAGCGCCGCCGGCTCCGACAGTGCGCCGGCGCCGCTCGGGCTCGACGAGCTCGAGGCGGCGGCGAAGCAGGCCGGCGCGGGGACGCCGAAGAGGAAGTAGGCCGCCCTGGCGCGCCTGGTGCTCACACGGGCCGACGACGGCACCACGGTCAGCGCGCACGAGGGCGATGAGATCCTCGTGCGCCTGGCCGAGAACGCGACGACGGGCTACCGCTGGGAGATCGATCGCAGCGAGGGGCCGGTGGCCCTCGTCGCCGACGACTACCGGCTCGCCCCGGACGTTCAGGTCGGCGGCGGCGGGACGCGCGAGCTCCGGTTCCGCGCCACCGGGCCAGGAACCGCCCGGCTGGAGCTCAAGCACTGGCAGCCCTGGGAGGGCGAGCCCTCCGTCGCCGACCGCTTCCGCGTCGGCGTCCAGATCGCCTGACGCCTATGCGGCGCGGCGCTGCAGGCGCCGCGCCGCGGCGGGCACCAGGCTGCCCTGGCCGAAGACCGAGAACAGCACCGCCACGAAGACGACGCCGTAGAGCGAGTCCGCGCCGTCCACGCCGCCGAGGACGGCGAACGCCGCGAGCAGGATCGGCACGGCGCCCTTGAGGCCGCTCCAGGCGATGAACTCGCGGTCGCCGGGGCCGAGGCGGGCCCGCGGCAGGAAGACCACGACGACCAGCGGGCGCACGACGAACGCGAGCAGGAGCGCGAGCACGGCACCGTCGCGCCAGGTCGCGGCCGGGAGGTCGGCGAGCTTGACCGTGAGCCCGAGCCCGACGAACACGACGATCTCGGCCAGGCCGGCGAGCGAGCGGTTGAAGCCCTCGACCTCGAGCTTGCCGGGGAGCTCGGCGTCGCCGAGCACGAGGCCGGCGACGAACACGGCCAGGAACCCGGAGCCGCCCAGCAGCGCCGCGACGGCGTAGAGGATCATCGCCAGCGCGATCAGCAGCACCGGGCGCAGCTCCTCGCTCGCCAGCCGCACCCGCCCTGCGATCGCCAGCAGCAGCCGCGCCGTCGCCAGGCCGAGCGCCAGCCCGACCGCCATCTCCACCGCGAACTCCACGATCACGACCGTGAACGAGCGGTGCGGATGGGTGGCGAGCTCGATCATCCCGATCATCAGCGCGATGCCGGCCGGGTCGTTGACGCCCGCCTCGCCCTCCAGGATCGTCCCCGCGCGCCCCTTGATCTCCGTGCCGCCGAGCACCGAGAACACCACCGCCGGGTCCGTCGGCGCCAGCGCGGCGCCGAGGATCCCGGCGAGCGTCCAGGAGAACCCGAGCAGGACGTGCGCGGCGACGGAGAGCAGCGCGGCCGTCGCGAACGTCCCAAGCACCCCGAGCGACAGCACCGGCCCGGCCGAGCGCCGCATCCGCCGCCAGCCGATGTCCATGCCGCCGTTGAGCAGGATGATCACGAGCGCGACCACGGCGATCCGCTCGACCGCCTGGATCGAGAGCCAGTCCCCGATCCCCGGCCAGATGTCGGCCGCGACGGCCGCCGCGAGCAGGAAGATGCCCGGCGCCGGAACCGGCAGGCGGTCGCTGAGCCTCGAGGACAGGATCGCCAGCACCAGCGCGCCGGCGATGGGCAGGAGGATCAGGGCGTAGTCGGCGATCTCGGACATGGCGAAGCGGCGCCGACCAGGCTTCCCGGCTCACCGCCGCGAACCTTACTCGCGGCATGCCCGACTCGCCGAGAGGGTCAGAAGTGCCCGCGGACCGCGTCGCCGCCGACGCGCATGCGGTCGGTCACGTTGGGCCGCAGGATCAGGATCTCGGCCGGCGCGCGCTGCAGCAGCCAGACGAGGTCGTCGCCGGAGAGGCCGTTGCGCGGGTTGCCGGTGGTGGGCACGATCACGCGGTCGAAGGACTCGTCCCCGAGCAGCAGCTCGAGCGCGTGCCGGTAGGTCCTCCCGCGCGCGACGCGGGCGTCGACGGGAACCTCGGCCGCGGTCGCGACCTGCTCGATCGCCTCCAGCACCGGCATGCCGAGACTGCACTGCGCAGGGATGGCGGCGTCGAGCGGCAGGTGCCGTGGCACGGTGGCGAGGAACGCGGGGACGAGCGTGGCGTTCTCGGCGCGCGCGAGGCGCAGCGCTGCGTCGAGCGCGCGGCGGGGGATCGCGGCGCCGGTGAACGGCAGCAGGATCCGGCGCACGCGGCCGGCGCCGCGGGCGGCGCGGGCCCTCAGCCGGCGCGCCAGCGCCCAGCCGCCGGTCGCGCCGAGCGCGACCGCGAGCACCGCGATGAGGATGTAGATCATGTCCGGGCCTCCTCGGTCCAGCTCTCGGTGTCGGCCCGCTCGCGACGGGCGGCGACGATCCGCACGTCGACGCCCCGGGGCGCGGCGGCCATGATGCGCTGCGGCAACGGGTCGCGCAGACGGGCGAGTCCGCGCCGCGGGCGCGACTCGCCGACGAGCACGTAGGTGGTGCCGCGCTCGCGGATCTCCTCCGCGGCGGTGCCGACCACGTCGTCGGACTCGCGCACGATCAGATGGGCGCCGAGGACGGAGGTGAGCTGGCGCAGCGCGGCGAGGCCGCGCGTCTGCTCCTCCGTCGGCGCTTGACCCGGCGGATGCACCCACAGGACGTCGATCTCGGCGCCGAGCCGCTGGGCCGAGCGCCAGGCGCGGCGCACGAGCCGCTGCGCGCTCGGCTGGGGCCGGACGAGGGCCAGGAGCCGCTCGCCGACCGCGGGCGCCGCGCGCACCTCAGGTGAGGCGACGCGCTTGGCGACGACCTCCTCGGCGACCTGCCGCAGCGCGGTCTCGCGCAGCGCGACGAGGTTCTCGATCCGGAAGAAGCCGTTGAGCGCGGCCTCGATGCGCGCCTCGGGGTAGACCTTGCCGGCGCGCAGGCGGTCGAGCAGCGCCTCGGGCGTGAGGTCGACCAGCACGACCTCGTCGGCGCGCTGCAGCGCCTTGTCGGGGACGGTCTCGCGCACGCGCACGCCGCTGAGCTCGGCGAGCTGGTCGTTGAGCGAGTCGAGGTGCTGGATGTTGAGCGTCGAGTAGACGTCGATCCCGGCGGCGAGCACGTCCTCGACGTCCTCGTAGCGCTTGGCGTGCTCGACGCCGGGCGCGTTCGTGTGCGCGAGCTCGTCGATCAGGCACAGCTGCGGCGCCCGGGCGAGGACCGCCGGCAGGTCCATCTCCTCGACCGTCGTCCCGCGGTAGAGCAGGCTGCGCCGCGGGATGACCTCGAGCCCGCCGGCGACGGCCGCCGTCTCCGCGCGGCCGTGCGTCACGAGCATCCCGATCGCGACGTCGCGGCCCTCCTCGAGCTCGGCGCGCCCTTCCTGCAGCATCCTGACGGTCTTGCCGACGCCCGCGGCCATCCCGAGGAACACCTTGTGCCGCCCGCGCGCCATCAGAGCGCGTGGCGCGCGCGCTCGGCGGCGCCGCGCAGCTCCTCGGGCCGCCACGGGCGATACAGCGGCCCGCTGCCCTCGCGCAGCAGCTCGACGGCGAGCGCGATGCCGCGCGGCTGCGGGTGCGCGATCTCGGCCAGGTCGTCGGCGAGCGCGAGCAGCGCCGGCCGCGCCTCGAGCACGGCGGCGCGGTTGACCGGCACGGAGGCGCCCCGACTCGGAAGCCGCGGTGCCTCCGCGCTCGCCACGGCGCGCCGCAGCGAGCGCGCGAAGCGCGCCCGCCGCCGCGGATCGACGAGCTGCCCGGCCCGCAGCGCGAGCTCCTTCGACCCGGCGGGATCGCTCCCCGCCGCGAGCCGGGCATCGAGCTCCGCGGCCTTGAGCGCGACGCGCAGCCGGACCAGCCCGGGGTACGGCTCGCGCTCCCAGCCCTGCGCGACCATCGCTCACGCCCCCAGCACGTTGTGGACGATCAGGTCGATCAGCTTGATCCCGACGAACGGCGCGATCAGGCCGCCGACGCCGTAGATCAGCAGGTTGCGCCGCAGCAGTGCGGTCGCGCCCACGGCGCGGTACGCGACGCCCCGCAGCGCGATCGGGACCAGCAGCGGGATCACGATCGCGTTGAAGACGATCGCGGAGATGATCGCCGACTGCGGCGTGCCGAGCGACATGATGTTCAGCTTCGACAGCGGCCCGTCCGCACCGCCGACGCCGTAGGTGGCGATGAAGATCGCGGGCAGGATGGCGAAGTACTTGGCGACGTCGTTGGCGATCGAGAACGTCGTCAGCGCGCCGCGCGTGATCAGCAGCTGCTTGCCGACCTCGACGATCTCGATCAGCTTGGTCGGATTGGAGTCGAGGTCGACCATGTTGCCGGCCTCGCGCGCCGCCTGGGTGCCGGTGTTCATCGCCACGCCGACGTCGGCCTGCGCGAGCGCCGGCGCGTCGTTGGTGCCGTCCCCGGTCATCGCCACCAGCCGGCCGTGCGACTGCTCCTCGCGGATCAGCTCGAGCTTGCGCTCGGGCGTCGCCTCGGCGAGGAAGTCGTCGACGCCCGCCTCCTCGGCGATCTTCGCGGCCGTCAGCCGGTTGTCGCCGGTGACCATCACGGTGCGGATGCCCATCGCACGCAGCTGCTCGAAGCGGTGGCGCATGCCGTCCTTGACGGTGTCCTTGAGGTAGACGACGCCGAGCACCTGCGTGTCGCGCGCGACGGCCAGCGGCGTGCCGCCCTCGCGCGCGATCCGGTCGAGCACGGGCTGCAGCTCGGCCGGCGCCTGGCCGCCCTCCTCCTCGACCCAGCGGACGATCGAGTCGCCGGCGCCCTTGCGCAGGCGCGAGCCGTCGTAGTCGACGCCGCTCATGCGCGTCTGGGCGGTGAACGGCACCCACTGCGCCTCGTGCGAGGCGATCTCGCGCTCGCGGATGCCGTAGGTCTTGGCGAGCACGACGATCGAGCGCCCCTCGGGCGTCTCATCGGCCAGCGACGCCATCTGGGCGGCGTCGGCCAGCTCCTGCTCCGCGACGCCCGGCATCGGCACGAACTCGGCGGCCTGGCGGTTGCCGAGCGTGATCGTGCCGGTCTTGTCGAGCAGCAGCACGTCGACGTCGCCGGACGCCTCGACCGCGCGGCCGGACAGCGCGAGCACGTTGCGGCGCACGAGCCGGTCCATGCCCGCGATCCCGATCGCGCTCAGCAGTGCGCCGATCGTGGTCGGGATCAGCGCCACCAGCAGCGCGATCAGCGTGGTGATCGAGATGTCGGTGTGCGCGAACTCGGCGAACGGCCGCAGCGCGACGATCACGATGACGAAGATCAGCGTCAGCCCGGCCAGCAGGATGTTGAGCGCGATCTCGTTCGGCGTCTTGCGCCGCTCGGCGCCCTCGACGAGCGCGATCATGCGATCCAGGAACGACTTGCCGGGCTCCTGCGTGATCTCGACCACGATCCGGTCCGACAGCACGCGCGTGCCGCCGGTGACCGCGCTGCGGTCGCCGCCGGACTCGCGGATCACCGGCGCGGACTCGCCCGTGATCGCCGATTCGTCGACCGACGCGATCCCGTCCACGACGGTGCCGTCGCCGGGGATCACCTCGCCCGCCTCGACGACCACGAGGTCGCCGCGCTGGAGCTCCGACGCGGCGCGCTCGCTGCCGTCCTCCAGCCGCGCCGTCGTCTCCGAGCGCATCGCCCGCAGCGTCGCCGCCTGCGCGCGGCCGCGGCCCTCCGCGAGCGCCTCCGCGAGGTTGGCGAACACGACGGTCAGCCACAGCCAGATCGCGATCGTGAACGTGAACCAGCCCGGGTCGCTCCCGCCCACGATCCACGCGATCGTCGAGATCGCGGCGCCGACCTCGACGACGAACATGACCGGGTTGCGGACCTGGACGCGCGGGTCGAGCTTCTTCACCGACGCCCACAGCGCCGGCCAGACGATCGCCGCGGTGAACAGCGACTGCGAGCGGCGCGGCGCGCGCGGCGCCATCGGAGGGGTTTCAGTGGCGGTGCTCATCGAGCCTCTCGATCGAGGGCGAGGTTCAAGGTGGTGACGTTGACGCCGGGCTCGCCCAGGAACCCGAGTGAGCGACCGTCGGTGTTGTCCTTGATCAAGGCCTGCACGCGTGCGAGCGGCAGCTTGCGCACCGCGGCGATCCGGTGCGACTGGATCGCGGCGTTGGCCTTGGAGATATGGGGATCGACGCCGGAGGCGGATGTCGTCACGGCGTCCTGCGGGACGTCGGCGGCCTTCAGGCCCGGGTCGTACTTGCCTTCGAGCCCGATGTAGTCCGCGAGCTGGTCGCGATAGAAGTACCGCGCGCTGGACTGGTTGGGCCCGCGGTTGGAGAAGAACGTCCCGTTCGCGTTGTAGCCCGTCTGCGACGGCCGCGGCTGGAAGTACTTCGGATCCGGCGCCGTGACCGGGTTGCCGTCGGCGTCCTTCTTCGGCTTGCCGGCCGAGTCGAGCACCGGCACCTGGTAGGCCTGCGCGAGCAGGCGGGAGCCGACGACCTTGCCGTTCACGGTGATCGGCGAGCCGTCCGCGCGGTTGGGGAACGCGACCTGGGAGATCCCAGTCATGGCCAGCGGGTACGCGACGCCCAGCACGAGCGTGAACGCGATCACCGCGATGGCGGAAGTGATGATGTTCTTCTTCATTAGAAAAGGTGGCTCGTAAGGCCCTGGACGGCGGGGCCGAGCAGGATCGCGGGGAAGAACGTGAGGGCGCCGATCAGCACGACCGTGCCGACCAGCAGGCCGCCGAACGTCGGCGTGTCGGTGCGCATCGTCCCCAGGCCCACCGGAGACACGCGCTTGCGCAGCAGCTGGCCGGCGACGCCGAGCGTGAGCACGATCGGCGCGAAGCGCGCGAACATCATGCTCAGGCCGCCGACGATGTCGGCGAACGTGATGCCGTGCGCGCCGAGGTTGCCCGGATTGGGCTGGTAGTAGCCGGTGTAGCCGGCGAACGCGGAGCCGTTGTTGTTGGCCTGCGAGAGATATGCGTACAGCGACTCGCTGAAGCCCTGCGGACCGGACGCGAACACCGACGGCGCGCCGTACTTGGTCGCCGTCGCCAGGCTCGCCGCGAACAACACCGTCAGCGGCGTGAACAACAGCCCGAGCACGACGAGCTTGACCTCGCGCGCCTCGACCTTCTTGCCCAGGTACTCCGGCGTGCGGCCGACCATCAGGCCGCCGATGAAGACGGCCAGCAGGACGTACAGCAGCATCGTGTACATGCCCGTGCCGACGCCGCCGAACACGCTCTCCCCGTAGGCGAGGTTCGCGAACGGGACCAGTCCGCCGACCGCGGTCAGCGACTCGAACGCCGCGTTCACCGCGCCGCACGAGGTGACGGTCGTGATGGCCGTCCAGAGCGCCGAGCCCGGGGTGCCGAAGCGCACCTCCTTGCCCTCCATGTTCGCGCCGGTGAGGCCGGCCGCGTGCTGGGCCGGCGTGCCGTGCATCTCGGCCAGGTAGACCACGATCACCGAGACGGCGAACAGCGTGAACATCGCGCCGAAGATCGTCCAGCCCTGGCGGCGGCTGCCGACCATGCGGCCGTAGGTGAACGTCAGCGAGGCGGGGATGCTCAGGATCGCGAGCATCTCGACGAAGTTCGAGAGCCCGCTGCCGTTCTCGAACGGCGTTGAAGAGTTCGTGTTGAAGAACCCGCCGCCGTTGGTGCCGAGCTCCTTGATGATCTCCTGCGACGCGACCGGGCCCCAGGTGCCGAGGTCCTGCACGACGCCCTGCGAGACGAGCACGAACGTCCCGACGATCGAGATCGGCAGCAGCACATAGAGGATCGCGCGGGTGAGGTCCTGCCAGAAGTTGCCGAGCCCGGTCACGCCCTCGCGCCGGTTGGCGATCGCCCGGATCAGCGCGATCGCGACGACGATGCCGACGGCGGCCGAGACGAAGTTCTGCACCGCCAGGCCGGCCATCTGGCTGAAGAACGACATCGTCGTCTCGCCGCCGTAGTACTGCCAGTTCGTGTTCGTGATGAACGACGAGACGGTGTTGAAGGTCACGTCCCAGGTGCCCGAGTGGAAGCCCTGCTGGTTCCAGGGGTGCAGCGTCTGCGTGCGCAGCACGAGGTAGAGGAAGACCCAGAACGCGCCCGAGAACACGAGCAGCGTCCCGGCGTAGGACTTCCACCCCTGCGACACGCGCGTATCGACGCGCAGGACCCGGTACGTCAGGCGCTCCAGCGGACCGACCACCGGGCTGAGGAAGACGCGCTCGCCCGTGAACACCCGCGCCATATAGCCGCCCAGGAACGGCACGATCGCGGTCAGGACGGCGCAGAAGAAGAGGATCTGGATCCAGCCCTCGAGCATCTAGAACCGCTCCCCGCGCAAGAGCGCATAGAGGAGGTAGACGCAGAGCAGGACGGAGACGACCAGACCGATGAGGTCGGACGCGCTCATACCCGATCGACCAACTCGATCAGGGCATAAAGAGCCGCGAAGACCGCGACGGCGACCACAACGGAGAGCACGTCCCCCAGGGCCGAGGCGACGGCGAGAGTTTGCATGGCCCGGATGCTGGTCCCGCCGCCGTGAAGCGGTCATACAGAAACGCGACCGCTGTATACAGATTTCGTTAAGGCCGCATCAGAGCCGGGGCGCGCGGATCGCGACGCGCGGCTTCACGAGATCTTGATGGCCAGGGCCCGGATCCTTGCGCGGTCTTCACGGGACGGCGACTAGCGTCGGACGCATGCGCTCGGACGACCACAGCCGGCGCGACCCGATCCGCGAGTGGATCGGCGTCGGCGTCGGGCTGATCACGTTCCTCGCCGCGCTCGTGGTGAGCGTCGTGCTCTCGCTGTAGGCGCCTACACGTCGACGCGCGAGCCGATGATCACGGTGCGGTCGGGCGGCAGGCCGAGGTACTCGGCCGCGTCCGCCGTGATCCCGTCCGACGGCCTCGGTCCCGCGACGCTGGCAGAGGAACAGCACGCGGGTCGTCCGGGTTGAAGACCGTCAGACGCCACCGACGAAGCTCGCGCCGCTTCGGCCTCCCCCCGAGGTCCTGGCGTCGATCTGACCGCCACCTTGCCGACCTGCCGGGCTGTATCCTCGTGGCATGACGGCGCAGGCTGGACGAGCTGCTCCGGGCAGCGCGTACGAGGAACTGCGGATCTCCGAGCTCCGCGTCGGGCGCCGCAGCGTGCTGGCGGTCTCCGGCGAGATCGACATCGCGACGGTCGACGTGCTGCGGGTCGCGGTCGAACGCGTGCTGGCGTCGCCCGCCGCGGACGTCTGGATCGACCTCAGCGAAGTCGGGTTCATGGACTCCACCGGGATCAAGGTGCTCCTGCACGCGCGCAGCGAGCTGAGCAGGGCGCCGCGGCACTTCGCCGTGATCTGCCCGCCCGGGCCGGTGCGCCGCGTGCTCCGGATCGCGGGCGTCGAGCCCGCGCTCGCGATCCACGCGGATCGCGCGTCCGCGCACGCCGCGGCCTGACCGCGGCGCGCACGAGCGCGAGGCGGCTACTCGAGGCCGGCGTCCTTGCGGAGCTTCTTGGCGATCTCGCTGATCTCGTCCGGCGCGTAGTCGGGCGCGAAGACGTCCGTCTCGGGCGGGGCCTCCGGCCACGGGAAGCCCTCCGGCGCCGAGTCCTCGACGCGCAGCTCCTCCCCCGTCTCCGGGTGCGTGCCCTTGAACACCGCGACGACCTCCTTGTAGTCGTCGGGCGAGAAGCGGTACAGCGTCAGGTGCGACTTCTGCTCGAGGTGCGGCTTGCACTCCGGGATCTTGTCTGTGGGGATCCGCGGCGCCGGGAACCCCTTCGTGAGATCCACGCCGGTGAGCAGCTCCAGCGCCCGCGCGTACGCGACCTGGTGCACGCCGCCGCGGACCAGCAGGTACCCGGTCAAGGCGCGCGCGACCGGATGGTCGACGAACTCGTAGACCTTCAGCTTGCCGTTGCGCGCCCCGGTCTCGAGGAAGTAGTTGTGCGTCAGGTCCTCGACGAGGTCGCCGGAGGAGAACACGTAGTCGCCCGTCCACGGCGCCCCGTTGGCGTCGACCGGCAGGACGCCCTTGCCGCCCTTGAGCACGTGGTGCGGGTTGCCCGTGGCGATCACGTCGGTCCCCTCGGAGCCGGACAGCATCGCGTTGATCGCCGCGCCGACGATCTCGATGTGGCCGTACTCCTCGGCCGCGATGTTCGCGATCAGGTCGTAGAACGGCCGCAGCTCCTTGCGGCCGCGGAAGTTGAACGACTGGAACGTGTAGTTCATCAGCGTCGACATCTCGCCGAAGCGCCCGCCCATCAGCTCCTGCACCGCCATCGCGCCGGCGGGATCGGGATCTCCGGGCGGCAGCTCGATGCCGACTCGGTCATAGCGAAGGATCATTCGTGCCCCAGTTCTTCGAACGGTCAGACGCGCAAGCCCTCCCCAACCCGCCGGAGTTTCAGGAGCGGCGTGTCGCAAAGGAGACGAGCTGTCGAGCGAGCGCCGCTTCATAGACTCGGCTCGGTGACGCTGGCCCTGACCTTGCTGGATGACGTCCGCTGGCAAGGCGCGGTCGTCACGGGCGAGCGCCCGCGGGCGCTGCTGGCGGCGCTGGCGGCGAGTGGCGGGCGGCTGGTCCGCGACGAGCAGCTGATCCAGCTCGTGTGGGGCGAGGACGCGCCCGCGAACGCGACGAAGAGCCTGCAGGTGCTCGTCTCGCGTACGCGCGCGGCGTGCGGCGCGGAGGCGATCGTCCGCGACGCGGCCGGCTACCGGCTGGGGGTCGGCCCCGCCGAGGTCGACTCCGTTCGGCTGGCCGCGCTGGTGCGCGACGCCGCCGCGGCGCTGGACGCGGACGCGGCCCGGGCCGGGCAGCTCGCTCGCGACGCGCTCGCGCTGGCCGGCGGGATGCCGCCGCCGGCCGGCGACGACCGCGATCCGCTGGCCGCCGTGCGGCGCGCGGCGGCCGCGGACGCCGCGTCCGCGCGGCTGATCCTGGCGCGCGCGGACAGCCGCACCGGCGGCCACGCCGGCGCGCTGCCCGCACTGGAGTCCGCGCACGCCGAGCACCCCGACGACGAGCCGCTGCTCGCCGACCTGCTGCGCAGCGAAGCCGCGGTGCGCGGACCCGGCGCCGCGCTCGAGCGCTACGAGCGCTACCGCCGCGACCTGCGCGAGCGGCTCGGCGCGAGCCCCGGCGAGCGGCTGCGCCGCGCGCATCGCGACCTGCTGGCGCTCGACAGCCCGCAGCGCAAGGGGGTCCGCTTCGACGCGACGCCGCTGCTCGGCCGCGATGAGGACATCGAGGCGCTGCAGGGACTGATCGCGAGCGCGCGGATGGTGTCGATCGTCGGTCCGGGCGGCCTCGGCAAGACGCGCCTGGCGCACGTGCTCGCGCGCGACGCGACCCAGCCCGTGGTGTATGTCGTCGAGCTCGCCGGCGTCACGGCGGCCGAGGACGTCGTGGCCGAGGTCGGCTCCGTGCTGGGCGTCCGCGACTCGGTCAGCGGCCGCCGCAGCTTGACGCCCGAGCAGCGCGCGGACGTGCGCGCCCGCATCGCGCAGCGGCTCGCGCAGGCGCCGAGCCTGCTCGTGCTCGACAACTGCGAGCACCTCGTCGGCGCGGTGGCCGAGCTGGTGGCGTTCCTCGTCTCGACGACGGCCGACCTGCACGTGCTCACCACGAGCCGCGCGCCGCTGGCGATCGCCGCGGAGCGCGTCTACCTGCTCGGTGAGCTCGACGTCGCCGACGCGGCGCGCCTGTTCCGCGAGCGCGCGCATGCCGCACGGCCGGGCGCGCACCTCGCCGTCGAGGTGGTCGGGCGCATCGTGGCCCGGCTCGACGGCCTGCCGCTCGCGATCGAGCTCGCCGCCGCGAAGGTTCGGGCGATGGCGGCCGAGGAGATCGACCGCCGCCTGGAGGACCGCTTCGCGCTGCTCCAAGGCGGGGATCGCAGCGCGCCCGACCGCCACCGGACGCTGCTCGCCGTCATCGACTGGTCGTGGAACCTGCTGCGCGACGACGAGCGGCGCGCGCTCCGCCGCCTCGCGCTGTTCAACGACGGCTTCACGCTCGACGCGGCCGGCGCCGTGCTGGGCGACGGCGCGCTCGACGCCGTGCGGGGCCTCGTCGACCAGTCGCTGCTGAGCGTGCGCGAGACCGGCGCCGGCGTCCGCTACCGGATGCTCGAGACGGTCCGCGAGTTCGGCCGCCTCCAGCTGGGACGCGAGGAGAGCGACGCCCGCGCCGCGCGCCGCCGCTGGGCCACCGCGTACGCGCGCCGCCATGGCGCGCGACTCGCCGGCGTCGAGCAGCTCGCGGCGATCGAAGCCGTCGCCGCCGAGGAGGTCAACCTCGCCGACGAGCTGCGCGAGGCGGCCGCCGACGACGACCACGCGGCGCTGGTCGAGCTGCTCGCCGCGCTCGGGCTGTTCTGGACGATCCGCGGCGAGCACGGACGGCTGCTCGCGCTCGCCCGGGCGATCTCCGACGCCGTCAGCGGCTGGACGCCGCCGCCCGAGCTCCAGGACACGGCCCGCGCCGCGCTGGCGATCGCGCTCAGCAACGCGATCATGACGACCGACGAGCACAGCGGCCCGCTCCGCGAGCTGCTCGCGCGGCTCGGCCCCGGCCGCGAGCCGCGCATCGCGGGTGCCGCCCGCGCCATCCTCGCGTACGACCCCGACGACGCCGCCGCGTTCGAGGTCGGCCTCGAGCGGCTGGCCGGCGAGCCCGACCGCAACGCGGCGCTCGCCGCCTGCCAGTGGCTGAGCCACGTTCGCGAGAACGCGGGCGATCCGGCCGCCGCGATCGAGGCCGCCGGGCGCGCCCTGGAGCTGATCGGCCCCGACGGCGGGCCCTGGCTCGAGGCTGCGTTGCGCACCCAGTACGCCCAGCTGGCGATGCACCTCGGCGAGCGCGATCGCGCGCGCGAGCACGCCCAGGCGGCGCTGCCGGTGATGCGGCGGCTGGGCGCGAAGGACGACGAGGTGCAGCTGCGCTCCCTGCTCGTCCTGTGCGCGGTCTCCGAGGATCGCCTCGCGGACGCCGAGGCCGAGCTGGAGCGGATCGGCACGGTGAGCGACGACGAGGTGTTCGGCGGGGTCGTGCGGCAGGTCGGCGGCGCCGAGGTCGCGCTCGCCCGCGGCGACCACGCCGGCGGGCTGCGCGCCTACCGCGAGTCCGCCGCGAGCATGAGCGCGCTGCGCCTCCCGGGCGTGCCCGCCACCGGCCTGGAGCCGTGGGCGACGTTCGGCTCCGCGACCGCGCTCACGGCGCACGCCTACTACGCGACCGGCGCCGACGAGGCGCACGGCTGGGAGCTGTTCGAGGCCTGCCGCGAGCGGGCGCGCCGCCTGCTCGAGCTCGCCGACCCGTATCTCGACTTCCCGGCGGCCGGGCTGGCGCTGTTCAGCCTCGGCGCCTGGGGCCTGCTGCGCGGCGCGGGCGACGCCGACCCGAGCCTGCGACTGCTCGTGCTCGCCGACCGCTTCGCCTACAACCGGACGGTCCCGACGATGGCGTGGGAGCGGATCGCGCCGCACGCCGAGCAGCGCGCTCCCGGCCGGATCGCACAGCTGCGGGCGGCCTACGGCGACCGCCGCCCGCGCGACCTGCTCGGCGAGGCGCGCCTCGCCGCTACAGGTGCCGCTTGTAGCTGATCACCGACAGCGGCGCGAAGATCGCGATCACGACCAGCCCGGCCAGCAGCGTCCAGCCGACCTCGGCGGTGATCGCGCCGTGGTTCGCGAGGTCGCGGGTGGCCGACACGAGGTGCGAGACCGGGTTGATCTTCACGAAGGTCGCAGCCAGTCCGGCAGCGTGTCGCCACCGGCACGAACGCGTTGGACAGGAACGTCAGCGGGAACAGGATCATCATCGAGATGCCCTGCACGCTGCGGGCGCTGCGGGCGATCGTGCCGATCCAGGTGAAGATCCAGGCCATCGCCCAGCCGGTGAAGATCGCCAGCAGCGATCGCGCCCAGCACGCCGAGTACGCCGCCGTGCGGGCGGTAGCCCATCACCATCCCGGTCAGGAACGTCAGCGTGGCGGCGATCAGGTAGCGCACGAGGTCGGCGACCATCGGCCCGGCGAGCGGGGCGATCCGCGCGATCGGCAGCGACTTGAAGCGGTCGAAGACGCCCTTCTCCATGTCCTCGCGCAGCTGCACGCCGGTGGCCATGCAGGTGGTGAGGACGGTCTGCGCGACGATGCCCGGGATCATCAGCGGCAGGTAGCTCTGCACGTCGCCGGAGATCGCGCCGCCGAAGACGTACGCGAACATCGCGGTGAACAGCAGCGGCTGGATCGTGACGTCGAAGAACTGCTCCGGGTTGCGGCGCATCTTCTTCAGCGCCCGCCACGCCATCGAGAGCGTCTGGACGACGGTCTCGGCGAGGCTGGGGCGCGGCCGCGCGCGGGCGACGGCGGCGGCGGGATCGACGTTCATGACGCTCATCGCGACCACCTCGAGGCTCGTCGTCGCGCGTCTCGGCCTGGCCGGCGTCGTGACCGGTGATGGCGAGGAAGACCTCGTCGAGCGTGGGCTTCGCGACGCTCACCGAGGCGATCTCCACGCCGGCGTCGCGCAGGCCGATCAGCACGTCGCCGCGCGCGGTCGGCGACGTCGAGCGGCACATGCATGCGGCCCGACTCCGGCGTCAGGACGGGCTCGGCGCCGATCACGCCGCGGACGACGCCGGCGGCGAGCGCGTGGTCGGCGCCTTCGGCGAGCTGCAGCTGCAGCGTCGAGTCGCCGACCGAGCTCTTCAGCTCGTCGGGGGTGCCCTCGGCGACCTTGCGGCCGCGGTCGATGACCGCGATCCGGTCGGCGAGCTGGTCGGCCTCGTCGAGGTACTGGGTCGTCAGCAGGATCGTGCAGCCGCTCGGCGACGAGGCCCCGGATCGTGTCCCACATCTGGCCGCGCGTGCGCGGATCCAGTCCGGTGGTCGGCTCGTCGAGGAAGATCAGCGGCGGCCGCGTGATCAGGCTCGCGGCGAGGTCCAGGCGGCGGCGCATGCCGCCCGAGAACTGCGAGAGCGGCTTCGACGCGGCCTCCTGGAGCCCGAACTGCTCGAGCAGGTCGCGCGCCGTCGCGCGAGCCTCGGCGGCGCGCAGCCCCTGCAGGCGGCCGAACAGCCACAGGTTCTCGGTCGCGGTGAGGTCCTCGTCGACCGACGCGTACTGGCCGGTGACGCCGACCAACTGGCGGATGCGGTGCGGCTCGCGGGCGACGTCCACGCCGAAGATCGACGCCGTGCCGGCGTCGATCGGCAGCAGCGTGGCGAGCATGCTGAGCATCGTCGTCTTGCCCGGCGCCGTTCGGGCCCGAGGACGCCGAAGATCTCGCCCTGGCGGACCTCGAGGTCGATGCCGTCCACGGCGCGGAAGTCCCCGAACGTCTTCACGAGGCCTTCCGCACGGACGGCGGCTGTCGTTATCGGTGGCATCGCCGCCACCGTAGGCGGCGGCGGTATCAGCCCACCTACACGGCGGCTACACGTGGCGGGGCCGCGGGCGCGGCCCCGCCCGTCTCACGTCAGGCCGCGGCCGCTCCGGTGATGCCGGTGGCGGCCGGCACGCTGCCGTCGGGGGTGAGCGAGCCGTCGCGCCCGACGCTGAAGCCGATCACGGCGCCGCCGGGGCTGACCGCGTACAGGTAGCGGCCGTCGCGGCTGAACGCGAGGTCGCGCGGCGTGAGCGGCGCCGGCAGCGCGGCGGTGATCCCGCCCGGCGTCAGGGGCGTGAGGGCGCCGGAGCGATCGACGGCGAAGCCGCTGATGCTGCCCGACGCGTTGCCGGTGTAGGCGTAGCGGCCGTCCGGCGAGACCGCGACCCAGCACGCCGCGCCCTGGCCGACGGAGAGCGCCGCGGTCACGGGCTGCAGGCCGCCGAAGAAGCCGAAGCGGTACGAGGACACGGTGCTCGCGCCGGCCTCGGAGACGATCGCGTCACCGCGGTCGTCGAAGGCGAAGCCGAACGGCGTCGCGCCGCTGGAGGCGGTGACGACGGGCGTGCGCGGGCGGCCGAGACGGTCGAGCGGCAGCGTCTCGAGCCGGTTCGACACGCGCTCGGTGACGAGCAGCCGGCGCCCGTCGGGCGTGACGGACACCTGCGCGACGCCGGCCGCGCCGGCCGCGAGGTTCTCGACCCCGCCGCGCAGCGGGACGAGGCGGCCGAACGGCAGCGCGATGTACGTCGACACGCTGGCGGCGCCGCGCGCCGGCGTGTCGCCGGAGTTCAGGACATAGACGCGGTTGCCGCGGGCGGCGACGCTCACCGGGGCGATCCCGCCCGAGGGGACGCTGCCGAGCGAGATCAGCCCGCGCGGCGTGACGGCGAACGCCGTCACGGAGTCCGAGCCGGAGTTGACCGCGTACAGCGTGCGCTCGTCGCCGCTGAGCGCGACGGCGCCCTGGCGGCCGCCGGGCGTCGAGGACCCGGTGCCGCCGGTCGGGAACGTACCGGCGAGGCTGAGCGTGCCGTCGGCGGCGCGGTCGAACTTCTGGACGGCGTTGCCGGTGGTGGCGTTGGTCTCGGTGTAGACCGAGCCCGCGTTGAAGTGGGCCTGCGCCGTGGAGGCGCCGGCGAGGACGAACAGCGAGGCGAGCAGGACGGGCAACCAGCGGAACGGCGTGCGAGGCATTGGGAGCTCCTTGCTTTTGGACGGGAACGGTTGCCTGAGTCCAGCGAGCCGCCTGTCCGTTACACGACCAGCTCGCGTCGAGCGGCCGGCGTGCCGGATCGCAGCAGCGCGAGGCCCGTGGCGGGGAAGACGACGACCGACAGCAGGCCGGCGGCGATCAGTGCCGCGCTGGTGGCGGCGTCGATCACGCCGAGGTCGAGGCCGATCGCGGTCGCGGCGACGATGAACGGCAGCGAGGTCGACTGCAGCAGTCCGGCGATCGCCGCCTGGCGCGTCCCCAGCAGTCGCCGGTAGAGCAGCGCCGGGAGGCCTCGGACGGCGAGCAGGGCGGCGAGGAAGATCGGGACCATGATCACGGTCGAGGCGCTGCCGAACAGCGCGCCGAGGTCGTAGCGCACGCCGGTGGTGACGAAGAACGCGGGGATGAAGAAGCCGAACCCGATCGCCTCCAGCTTGCGCCGGAACTGCGGATGGGTCATCACCTCGTCGGGATCGAGCAGCGTCAGGATCGCGCCCGCCGCGAACGTGCCGAGGATCGCCTCGAGCCCGAGCGACTGCGCGATCGCCGCGAAGCCGACGAGCAGGACCATCGCTCCGCGCACGCGGATCTGCGCCGTCGTGTCCTGCAGGCGCAGCAGGTCGGCGCGGATCCGCATCGAGCGCTCCGCCCCGCGGACGACGACGAGCACGACGCCGGCAAGCGCGAGCAGCGACCCGATCAGCAGCAGCGTCGAGCCCGTCCCGCCTTCGCCGGCGAAGAACGCCGACAGCAGGATGATCGCCCCGAAGTCGGCGATCGATCCGGCCGCGATCACGAGCTGGCCGAGCGTCGAGCCGCTCTCCCCCGCGTCCTTGAGCACCGGGATCAGCACGCCGAGCGACGTCGCCGCCAGCGTGATCGCGATCAGCAGCGGCGCATCCACCAGCCCCGCCGCCTTCAGGCCGCCCGCGACGACGAGCGCGATCGCGAACGACACGGCGTAGCCGGCGGCGGTGACCTTCAGCACGCGTCCGCGCAGCCGGGCGAAGTCGATCTCCAGCCCGGCGACGAACAGCAGGAACGCCAGCCCCAGCGTCGCGATCACCTCGATCGTCTGATCCACGTGCACCCAGCCGAGCACGCTCGGCCCGACCACGATCCCGGCCGCGATCTCGACCACGACCGCCGGAAGCCGCACGCGCGGGAGCAGGCCGAGCAGGAAAGGCGCGCCGAACGCGACCGCGGTGACGATCAGGAGTCCGCTGAACGAAGGCATGCCAGGCGGTCCCGGTGCGGTCGCGAGCGTTACATGTAACGCGGGGCGCGCTCGCGGGACTCAGCCGAAACGCGTCTTACGAATGGGTGAACGCAGCGGGTCGCGGCGTAATACGCCGCTCGGGATCGGACACCAACCGGTGTCCAACCCCTCCGTCCACCAGGAGTGCCACTTGAAGCTCTCTCGTCTCGCCGGTGCCGCCGGCGCCGCGCTCGCGGCCGCCGCGCTGCTCGCCGGACCCGCGTCCGCGCACCCCCAGAAGCCGGGCGGCGCCGTGTTCGTACAGACCGACGATCCCGCGGGCAACGCCATCGCCGCCTACGACCGCAACGCCGACGGCAGCCTCGAGCCCGCCGGTCGCTACCCCACCGGCGGGCTCGGGGGCGTGCTCGACGGATCGGTCGTCGACCATCTCGCCTCGCAGGGCTCGCTGCAGCTCGCCGACGGCCTGCTCTACGCGGTCAACGCCGGCAGCGACACGATCACCGTGTTCGGCGTCGACGGCGACCGCCTGATCCGCCGGCAGGTGCTGCCGTCGTTCGGCGACTTCCCCGTCAGCATCGCCGTCCACGGCAACGTCGTGTACGTCCTCAACGCACGCCGCGGCGGCTCGGTCCAGGGCTACGTCCGCGCCGGCGGCTTCCTCGTGCCGGTCCCGCTCTGGCACCGCGGCCTCGGGCTCGACCCGGCCGCCGCGCCCGAGTTCACCCACACGCCCGGCCAGGTCGCGTTCACGCCCGCCGGCGACCGGCTGCTGGTCACGACCAAGGCGAACACCAACGCCGTCGACGTCTTCGACGTCGACCGTCTCGGCGGGCTCTCGTTCCGCCCCGTCACGACCGTCCTGCCGGGCGCCGTCCCGTTCGCCGTCGCCTTCGACGCGCGCGGCGACCTCGCGCTCGCCGAGGCCGGCCCGAACGCCGTCGCCACGTTCGGCATCGACCGCCGCGGCAGCCTGATCCCGATCGCCCAGGCGATCACGGGCCAGGCCGCGACGTGCTGGATCGTCAACGCCGGCGGTCGCTACTACCTGTCCAACGCCGGCAGCGGCAGCGTCTCCGCCTTCGACGGCGCGCTCAAGCCGCTCGGACTGACGGCCACCCAGGGCGGCACCGTCGACGCCGCCGCCTCGCCGGACGGCCGCTTCCTCTACGTCCAGACCGGTGCCGCGGGCGGCGTCGACGCCTTCCGCGTCGGCCCGGACGGCTCGCTCGCCCCCGCCGGCTCGGTCACCGTGCCGGGCGCGATCGGCGGCGAGGGAATCGCCGTGTCCTGAGCCTCGTGCGCCGGGGGGCGATCACCGCTCCCCGGCGCTCGACGGCGGGAGTCGCTGATACGCTGAACCGAATGGTTCAGCAACAGCCGCTCGACGCGGTCTTCGCCGCGCTCTCCGATCCGACTCGGCGCGCGATCGTGCACCGACTGGCGGCCGGTGAGGCATCGGTGAGCGAGCTGTCGGAGCCGTTCGCCATGACGCTCACAGCCGTCGCCAAGCACCTGCGTGTGCTCGCCGACGCCGGCATCGTCGAGCAGCGCAAGGAGGGCCGCGTGCGCCGCTGCCGCCTCGCCGCCTCGCCCCTGCGTGACGCGCACGCCTGGCTGGGCGAGTACGGCCGCTTCTGGGAAGGCCAGCTCGACTCGCTCGCCGCCCACGTCGGCGGGCCCGCGCGCGACTGATGCTCGAGCCGCTCCCCGGCGGGCTGCGAATCGTGCGGACCATCCCAGGCACGCGCGAGGACGTGTTCGACGCCTGGATCGACCCGGAGCGCCTGCGCGCGTGGTGGGGTCCCCCAGGCGTCGGCGTCAGCGATCTGCAGGCCGACCTGCGCGTCGGCGGCGCCTACCGGATCGTGATGGAGGCAGGCGGCGAGCAGCGCATTCTCGTCTGGACGTGGCGCGAGATCGCACCGCCGGAGCGGCTCGTCTACGGCTGGCGCTGGGAGAACGGCCCCGAGGCAGGCCCCGAGTCACTTGTCACCGTCCGCTTCCGCGAAGCCGGCGAGCGCACCGAGGTCGAGCTCGTCCACACGGGCATCGTCACCGACGCGATCCGCGACAGCCACGGCGCGGGCTGGCTCGCCTGTCTCGAGAACCTGGCCGGCACGTGATCGAGACCGGCACGTCGATCGAGATCGAACGCCCCGCCGACGCGGTGTTCGCCTTCGTCTCGGAGTTCCCGAACAACCCGCGCTGGCAGCGCGGGCAGCGCTTGTGCCGCTGGACGTCGGAGCCGCCGCTGCGCGTGGGCTCGACGTACGAGCAGCACGCCCGCTTCCTCGGCAAGGACCTCGTCAACACGTTCCGCGTGATCGAGCTCGAGCCCGGCCGGCGCGTGACGTTCACCAGTACCGCGGGCACGTTCCCGCTCACCATCACGCGCACCGTCGACCCGCTCGGCGACACCCGCGCGCGCTTCACCGAGCAGGTCGCCGGCGATCCCCGCGGCGTCTATCGCCTCGCCGAGCCGCTGCTGCGCCGCATGGTCCGGCACGCCATCAAGCGCGACTTCCCGCGCCTAAAGGCGCTGCTGGAAGGTCAGCCGGACGCGAACCGGCTCGCGAGCGGCTCCCAGTAGTGCGCGTCCCAGCCGGCGTCGAGGTGCTCGCGGTGGCCCTGCGGGTAGCCGGCGTGGTCGAGCACGACGTGCGTCCGCTCGCCGTCGCCCTCGAGCTCGAACCGCACCACCGAGTAGACGCCTTCGTCCCAGCCGCCGGAGCGCCAGGCCTGCACGATCCGGCGATCCCGAACCAGCTCGATCTGGCGGCCGGTGATCTGGCCATAAAACGCCGAGAAGGCAACGCCGGCCTCCGCCCCGCCGCTGAACTCCTCCAGCAGCGCGCCGTAGACGCGCGCCGGACTCGCATCGAAATCCCGCTCCTGGTGGATGGACATGAGGCAACACTACACCAACTGGTTCAGTGTTGGCTCAGATCGTCGGGCAACCCGATCGGGATAGCGTTCGATCCGCTGCATCCCGGAAACTCATCGGCGAACGTGATCCACGGCGGAGCGCTGACGGCGCCGGGACGAGGCCGGCCACGAACTCCCACCGGTCACGCTTGAGCGGGTATCCGAGGCTCCTGCCGGAACAGGCAGCCGCGTCAACGCGAGTTGGATCGCGCACGGTGCCGCGTCAGCACGCCGTTGGCCTCTCCGGCTCAGCGGAGCGCCGGTCAGCTGCGCGCGGATTCGGCGCCAAGGGGTGTGAGCCGCGACCCGGCAACGTCGACCCTCTCGCGACAACGCGGCCAAGCGCGCCGCCGGCAAGGACGTCCGAGGGATAGTGCAGTCCGAGGTAGAGCCGCGAAAAGGCCGTCGCCCCGGTCACGGCTCGTAGGACGGCGTGCGGCAGAAGGCCGTCGAACGCGCTCAATGCGGCGACGGCGGTCGCGGTATGCGCGCTGGGGAAGCTCAGCGGCGACGGCACGTGGGCGAGCGGCGGCAGGTTCTCGATGACGGGCCGCGGCCTGCGCACGATGCGCTTGACGGCGCGGACCGCGACCTCGACGGCGGCGATCCGTGCTGTGGCGGCCAGCCACAAACGGCGGCGGCGCGGGTCAGTCGCCGCGCCGGCGAGCCCGAGCACGAACCAGCCGGCGCTGTGGTCGGTCGTACGTGACAGCGCCGCGAGCGCCGCGGTGACGGCCTGCGGATGGGGAAGCGCACGCGCCCACGTCACGCCGCGGAGGTCGAGCTGCGCGAGGCGGCCGGTCACGGTCCGTCGCTAGGCGATCGCGATCGCCTCGCGCCCGGCGTAGCGGGCCTGGTCGCCGAGCTGCTCCTCGATGCGCAGGAGCTGGTTGTACTTCGAGACGCGCTCGGAGCGCGCCGGTGCGCCGCTCTTGATCTGGCCGACGCCGGTGGCGACCACGAGGTCGGCGATGAAGGTGTCCTCGGTCTCGCCGGAGCGATGGGAGATGACCGCTCGGTAGCCCGCCTCTCGCGCGAGCGCGATCGTGTCGAGCGTCTCCGTGAGCGTGCCGATCTGGTTGAGCTTGATCAGGATCGAGTTCGCGACGCCACGCTCGATGCCTTCGCGCAGGATGACCGGGTTGGTGACGAAGATGTCGTCGCCGACGAGCTGGAGCCGGTCGCCGAGCCGCTGCGTCAGTCGCTGCCACCCGTCCCAGTCCTGCTCGGCCATGCCGTCCTCGAGCGAGAGGACGGGGTAGCGGTCGGGAATCGAGGCCCAGTAGTCGACGAGCTCGTCCGACGTCAGCGTCCGATCCTCGCCGGCGAGCTCGTAGCGGCCGCCGGAGAAGAACTCGCTGGCGGCCGGGTCCAGGCAGATCGCCACATCGTCCCCGGGTCGATAGCCGGCGGCGTCGATCGCGGCGACGAGCAGCTCCAGCGGCGCGTCGTTGGACTCCAGGGACGGGGCGAAGCCTCCCTCGTCGCCGACGCCGGTGGAGAGCCCGCGCTGCTTGAGGGTGCGCTGCAGCTGGTGGTAGACCTCAGCGCCGATCTGCAGCGCGTGGGCGAACGAGGTCGCGCCGACGGGCGCGACCATGAACTCCTGGAAGTCGACGTTGTTGTCGGCGTGGACACCCCCGTTGAGGACGTTCATCGTCGGTACGGGCAGCAGCGCGGCGTCCTCGCCGCCCAGGTGGCGCCAGAGCGGCACGGCGGCTTCGGTGGCGGCGGCGCGTGCCGCCGCCATCGAGGCGCCGAGGATCGCGTTGGCGCCGAGACGCCGCTTGCCGTCGGTGCCGTCGAGCCGGATCAGCGTCGCGTCGAGCTCGCGCTGGTCGGCTGCGTCGAAGCCGTGGAGCGCGTCAGCGATCTCGCCCTCGACGTTGGCCACCGCCCGAGACACGCCCTTGCCGCCGAAGGGCCCGTGGCCGTCGCGCAGCTCGAGCGCTTCCCGGGTCCCGGTCGAGGCGCCTGACGGCACGGCGGCGCGGCCCCACGCGCCGGAGGCGAGACGGACGTCGACCTCGATGGTCGGATTGCCCCGGCTGTCGAGGATCTGGCGGGCGTTGATGTGTTCGATGCCGCTCATGCCGGGCTCCCGTTTGATGGCGCGTGGGACGCGAAGGCTACGGAGCCGAAGATCCGGTCGTACAGGTCCGGTCCGTAGCTCGTCGCCAGCGGCTCGCCCTCGTCGAGCTTGAACGTCCGCCGGCCATCGTCGCGGCGCTCGGCGCGAAGGAAGCGGGCGGTCTCCGTTCCTTCCCGATAGAGCGTGTGCGCGAGGTCGAACATGTGCGTGACGAACACGACCTTGACGCCGGCCTCGCGCAGGGCACGGATGATCTCGCGCGCGATCGCCGAGCCTTCGCGTTCGTTGGTGGCGGCGAAGGACTCGTTGCACAGCACCATCGCTCCGGGCGTCAACCGGTCGACGATGTCGCTCATGCGTGCCAGCTCCTCGTCGAGCTTGCCGCTGTTCATCGTCTCGTCCTCGTCGCGACGGAAATGCGTGAACAGGGCGTCGCGGACGTCGGCGGAGAACGACTCGGCGGCGACGAACATGCCGGCCTGCATCATCAGCTGCGCGAGGCCGAGGCTGCGCAGGAGCGTCGATTTCCCTCCCTGGTTGGCCCCGGTGATCATCACCAGCGTCGCGCCGTCGGCGTCGAGGTCGTTCCCGACGAGCGGCTCGTCGGTCCGCAGGCTGAGGCCGAGGTCGTAGAGACCCGAGGCCTGCAGCTCGGGCGTGCCGGCGGGCCTGGGCACCGGGAAGCCGTGCGGCGCGCCCCTTTCCTCGAGTCGCTCGTGCAGGTTCAGGCAGCCGATGTAGAAGCCCAGCTCGCGGCGCAGCAGGGTGAAGAAGCTGAGGATGTGATCGCTGGACTGCGCGAGCGCGTTGGCCGCGAGGTTGATGCCCCGGTCGCGCAGCTCCCCAAGCGCTCTCGCGCCGTTCTCGTCGCGATCGGGGATCCGCAGAGTCAGCGCCGAGTGGTCACCCGTTAGCCGCTCCAGCCAGCCCATCTTCGGGGCTTGGCGCAGGACGTAGCCGATGCCCTTGTTTCCCTTGCCGAGTTCGGCGCTGATGAGCACGCCCTTGTTGAACTTCAGCTGTCGCAGGTGCGCCTCGATCTCCTCGAGGTACTCGTCGCCGAGCTCCTCGCGGAGCATGGCGAAGAACCGGCTGAAGCCCTCCGACCGGAAGTCCGCGGCGTGCTGCTCGGCGAGCTCGCGCAAGCGCCCGAGCATCTCGACGTAGAGCTCCATCGCCTGCACGGCCCGCGCGAGGATCCCCGTTGGGTACTCGAACACGCTGCGCCAGTACTGCCGCTCGCGCCGCAGCGTTTCGAGAACGAGGGCGTAGAGCTCGCGCACGGCCGGCCCGTGTCGCAGGCAGTCCTCGAGCACCTGCTGGCGGTAGAGGACGGCGTCGGCGTCGGCGAGGCTGGCGAGCACGCCGTGCCGGGACATGTCGAGCAGGAACTCGTCTTCGAGCGCCATCGCCTTGAACAGCGTGTTCAGCCCGAGGTCCTGTGTGAGTGCCGCTTCGTCCGCCGGCGGCTCGTGCTCGAGGTCGAAGTCCCGGTCGCGGTACATCAGGAACGCCTTCATGCCGCCATCCGCCCCGTGAGCGCACGATAGGTGAGCCCGTACTTCTCAGCGATCGCGACGGCGTGGGAGAGCCCGTCCGCGGGTCGCCGTGCGAGCTTGAAGGTCCGGACGGCCGGGTCGGTCGGATCGACGGTGCTGACCATGCTGACCACCGCATCGCTCAGTGAGGCGAGCTCGTCGACGAAGGTCACGCAGACGCACAGCAACCCGCGCTCGATCAGCTCCTCCAGCACCTTGGTGCCGAGGAACACGGCGTCCTGGAGCGTCGTGGAGGTGAAGATCTCGTTCGTGACCACGATGCTGTCGCCGGTCGCACGCTCGAGGATCGCGTGCACCCGCAGCAGGTCGTCCTGCAGCTTGCCGCTGAGGTCGGTGAGGGTCTCCTCACGCTCGAAGTGCGTGAAGAGCCGGTCGAACAGGAACAGCCGGGCATCGGTGCCGGGCACGGTGCAACCGATGCTCGCCAGGTGATGCATCTGGCCGAAGGTCCGGGCGAAGGTGGTCTTGCCTCCTTGGTTGGGGCCGGAGACGACGAAGATGCGCTCTGGATCGTCCAGCCGGAAGTCGTTGCTCACCAGCGGCGCGCGCTCGCTTACGAGCTTGTCGGCCAGCGCCACGTCGAACGCGTCCTGTCCATAGACGTCCTTCGAGGAATCCGAGACCCGCGGGAAGCAGAACGCCGATCCGGTCTCCTCCAGGCGGGCGACGAACTCGAGGTAGGCGACGTAGAACTGCACCTCGCGATCGAACCGCCCGACCGTCTCGTCGAGGAACTCGGAGTGGCGCGCGTAGAAGCCGTCAAGCGCGGCGAACGTGTCGGGATACAGCAACGCGACCCGATCGAGGACGCCGGCTTCGACATGGTTCATCGCGGCGGCGGCCTGGAATCCGACCCGGTAGTCCTTCGCGGCTCCGTGCGCGAACTTGGCAAAGGTCGCGGTCACTTCGCCGCCGTAGTCCTCCTCGCCGTCGTACCGGCTGACCTTGATCCGCCCGCCGAAGATCTGCAGGCAGTAGCGCACCTCCGACAGCGCCCCGTTGAGCTCGCCGATCTCGGCGACCAGCCCAGTGAAGCCGCGCGAGCCGACGTACTCGATCAAGTACGCCCGAATGCGCGTCACGGCGCGCGACCGCACGTCGAGCCCGGCCAGTGCGCGGGCCAGCGCGCCGACGCCGTCGCAGTAGATCTCGGCGGCGTCCAGGAACCACCGCTCGCGCTGGTGGCGATGGCGAAGCTCGGCCGCTTGCGCCAGGTTCGCGCGCATGCTTCGCATCCGGGCGGCGAACGCGCCGACGCAATCCGACAGCTCGCGAGCCTGCAGGTCTCGCAGCACCTCGTGGCGATAGCCCACCGCGTCGACGCTGCGCAGCGGCGTATAGAAGAACGGCCGCAGGTCGTACTCCTCGCGTCCCGCCGTGATCGACGCCACGACCTGGTCGAGGTTCAGGTCGGCGAAGTAGTCCGGCTCGTAGTCGAGCAGCGTCTGCGGCCGCTCGAACAAGATGCTGCTCGTCATTGCTGCCTCCACGATCGGGTGCGGGTCGTAGAGGCCATCAGCGGCTGAGCCGCGGTTTGAGCGAGCCTCATCGCTCAACCTTGAGGGTACCCGATCCGCCTCCACCCAGGTACAGTCCGTGGCGGCGATGGAGTTCGCCGGGGCGCATGCCCAAACCGCCGTGGTGGCTGATAGCTCCTGCGAGATGCAAGGAGTCGGGCCATGCGCGACGGCGACCGCGGGACGTTCTCGGCAGTGCTGACGGTGGTGGCGATCGTGTTCTGCGTCGGCGGCGCGCTGCTGGTCGGTCACGCCGGCTTCCTCGGCCTCGCGGGCTGGATGCTTCTGCTCTTCGGCTTCGGGGCGCTGATACAAGCTGTCCTTGCGCGGCTGGGCCTCTATGTGCCCAACGGCGTTCAGCAGGAGGACGACCGCGAGGCGCGGGGCCGATGATGCTGGTCAAGGTCCACGCGATCCTGTGGGCCGACGGCGGTGTGGTCGTGAACGAGGAGCACCGCCAAGGCGAGCTGCATCTCACGCTCCCGGGCGGCCGAGTGCTCGATCGCGAGCCGCTCGCCGACGCGCTGACACGCGAGGTCGCCGAGGAGCTCGCCGCGCGAATCCGAGTCGGGAGACTGCACTACGTCGCCGAAGTCGTGCACGGCCACAGCGTCCATGACGTGATCCTCGTCTTCGGCGCTGAGTTCATTACGCCGCTGTCGCCCCACGCCCGGGTCATCGATCCGGAGTCCACCGACGAGCGGGTGCTGCCGCCAATCCTCCGGAACATCGCCGCCGACGGGCGGGACGGCCCTCCCACGCCGCGCTGGCTCGGCAACATCTGGCGGTCGGTCGGTTGACCGCTGCGGTCGACGGTTCCCTCTCGTTGGCGAGCGGTACGATCTCGCGTGAGCGATGAGGCTCGCTCTTATCGCGGCTCAGCCGCTGATGGCCTCTGGTACGCGTTCCGACCGTCCCGGAGGCCGCAGTGCAGTTCCACCCTCAGCAGAGCCCACTCCACTCCATCGAGTTGACGGTGCCCGAGGTCCGCCAGCTGTGGTGGTTCCTCGACGGCGCGATCATGCACGCCGACACACGCATCGCGCTTCGGCGTTCGTGGGGATTGTGCCCCCGGCACGCTTGGGGCCTCGCGGTCGTGGAGAGCGAACTGCGCGGCGGCGTGCTGTTCGCCACCTCGGTCCTGTACGCCGACCTCGCCGCCGGCGCCGCCCAGGAGGCATCGGGCTCGCATCTTCGATCGCTTGAATATCGGCTCCAAGCCCGCGGCGCCTGCCTCACGTGCGCGTACGTCGAGCACGCCCAAGGCGAGACTGCCGAGTGGCGCGAGCGGACCGAGACCGTCAACCTGCGCACCCGCTTCATCGACCTGCTGCGCGACGTGTGGGACACCGCGGTCGCGAGATCGTGCCCCGCGTGCACCGGCGGCGAAGGCCCCGTCTGCCGCCCGCACCTGCTCACGGGCATGCCGCCCGCCGACGACGCGCCGCGGCAGCTCCGACGGCTCGCCGTGGCGATCCACGCCTACGAGCGCTCGCTCACCGCCGACGGGCGCGCCGTCGACCGGCGCGGCCGCGCCGCGTGGCTCGAGACGCTCGGCTGGTTCGCGGGCTGGCGCCTCCCGGCGGAGCTGATGCGACACCACGTACCGACCTCTGCGTTCATGCCCGCCGACCCTGGGTGACAAGCGGCACGAACACCGCCAGCGCAATCGCCTGCACGACGACGACGAACCATGCAGCCGCCGTGGTCGACCGCGCGTAGAGGGCGCCGATGACGGTCCCTCCCACGAGCCAGGCGAGTCCGTAGACGGCGGTGAAGGCGCCGTAGCCGGCACCGAGGCGCTCGGCAGGGACCAGATCCGCGACAGCCGCACGGAGCGTGGACTCGTGGACGCCCAGCGCGGCCCCCCATACCGCCCCGCCGACCCATACGAGCGTGGCATCCGTCGAGAACGACAAGAGCGGGACGACCGCCGCCAGCGGTGGCGCGACCGCGAGCGCGCGCAGTCCCAGCCGGTCGTAGGCACGCCCGCTCGCGAGCGCTGCCAGCGCGGCGCACCCCATCGCCACCGCGTAGATGATCGGGATCTGCGGAGCGGGGACGACATGCTGGACCTGGAGGTGATAGCCCAGCACGCCGAAGGTCGCGAAGCCGGTCATCGACACGGCCGTGAAGGCGCTGTAGTGCCAAAACCGCCGCGAGAAGCGCGCGGTTGCCGGCGCGCGATCCTCGGCGCGGCCACGATAGGCCTCCGGATGCGGCGCGGCGGAACGCAGCCATACGAGTGCGGCGAGCGCGATCGCACCGGGCACTGCGAGCACCGCGAACCCCAGCCGGTATCCGCTGAGCGCGACCATTGCCGCGACCAGCAGCGGCCCGAGCACCGCGCCGGTCTGGTCCATCGCCTCGTGGACGGCGAACGCCCATCCACGGCCCAGCGAGACCCCGGCATGCGCGAGCATCGTGTCGCGCGCGGGTGCCCGCACGGCCTTGCCGAAGCGCTCGGCGACGACCAGCGCCGCTGCCTGCCACAGCGCTTGGGCGATCGCCAGCAGCGGAACGGCGACGATCGTGATGACATAGCCCGCGATCGAAAGCGCCCAGCGTCGGCCGGTCCGATCCGACAGTCGACCCGTGAACAGCCGGAACACGAGCGCGACCGCCTCGCCGGCCCCGGTGACGAACCCCACCAGAGCGGCCCCGGCGCCGAGCTCGGCCAGGAACGGGCCGGCAACGCTGCGGGCGCCTTCATAGACGACGTCGGCGAGGAGGCTGACCACGCCGAAGGCGAGCACGAACCGCAGCGGCGTCAGGCGATTCGTGTCGCCGGCCGGCTCAGAATCGGTGCCGCGCAAGTCTCAGCCCGCCACGGCGCTTGCCTTCGGCGATCGCGCTGGACGCGGGGACCATCTCGCTCGTGACGAGGCCGCGCTCGGCGGTCAGCTCGTCGACAATCGCGTAGGACTCCATGATCCGGTCGGGCCGGTCGACGATGATCGTGACGGTCGGGACGTGCCGGCGGATCTGCAGCAGCTTGTCGCCGTGTGGGGCGTGGTCGCCGTGGAAGCCCCAGACGCCGCGCAGCGTGGTCGCGCCGCTCGCGCCGCTCTCGCGCAGCCGGCGCACGAGCTCGATGTGCACGGGCCGGCCCTCGTGGCGGGCCTGCTCGGATGTGTAGATCATCAGCTTCTGCCACAGGGCGAGGCCGTGCTCGTCGGTTCCGGGCAGCGCGTGCGGGTCGGCGAGCGTGCTTCCGTCGCGCTTGCATACGCGCACCCGCTCGAGCGTGATCAGCGGCCGGCGGACCATCCCGCCGAGCTCGGGCAGCACCTGACCGATCGTGTGGCCGTCGCCGACCGCGACGATCATCATCGGAACCTGTGCGTTGCGGCTGAAGAACTTCGCTCGCTGCCGGTCGCCGTGTGCGGTCCCGTCGACGCCGAGCAGCACGGTCGCGCCGGCGAGGCCGCGGCGGAACAGCAGATCACACACCGCGGCGTAGGCCGGGACGCCGTAGACCTGCTCCTGGCGGCCGACGTAGACCGTCAGCTTCGTCGCCTCGTGCAGCTCCTCGGGAAGCTCGACGGGGCCGAGCTCGCCGGTCAGCATGCGGGCACGCTCGAGCGTCACCAGTCCGCTGTGCTGGAGCTCCATCACCTCGGTCAGCGCGGTCTCGATCCGCTCGCGCGCATCGACCGCGACCGAGACCAGCGGCAGATCCTCCGACAGCGTGAGCAGCCGGTCGGTCCGGAGATGGTGCTTGAGGCCGAATCCCTGGGCGCCGCGCAGCAGCAGGCTGGTCTCGAGCGCATGGCGCCCGTAGACGTCCAGCAGCGCGTCGCCGAGGAAGCGACCCTCGACACGGTCGCGCTCGCCGAAGTAGGTGGTGAGCTTCAGGCAGTCGTCGTTCATTCGCGGTCTCGGTCGCCGACGATGAGCACGGGGACGTCGGCCTGCGCGATCAGCTTCTCGGGTGCCCCGCGCAGGAGCAGCCGGCCGGCGCGCGCGGCATGATGGTGCCCGGCCACGATCAGGTCGAAGCCGTGCTCGAGCGCGTGCTCGAGCAGCACCTCGGCCGGGTTGTCGCCCTCGACGATCGCGTGCTCGACCTCGACCCCCGCGCGCTCCGCGCGATCGCGGACCTCCGCGAAGGTCTGCTCGAGATAACGACGCGCCGCGTCTGCCGACTCGTCGCGATCGGCATGGGTCTCGGCGTGCGCGGGCGAGTACGCGATCGACACGACGACCAGGTCGCTCTCGTAACGGCGGGCGAGGTCGATCGCGACGTCGAATGCGCGACGGGAAACGGCCGAGCCGTCCCACGCGAGGAGGATCCGTTGGAACATCAGCTGAGCACCGGGACGAGGGCGAGGACGAGGATCAGGACGGCCAGCATGTACAGCAGATAGGCGCTGAGGCTTCCCGATTGCGTGCGGCGCACCCGCGCGGCGGCTGCGAGCGCGAGCCGCTCCGCTGGCTTGTACACGAACCGATCCGTCGCGAGCACCACGCGGGTCTCGAGCTCCAGCCGGCCGTCGTCGCCGGCTCGCAGCCGGCTGCGGTAGCCGAGCAGCCCGCGCAGTACGACACGGATCGGGTTCGAGTAGGCCGACGGCCGGTACTGGACGACGGCGACGGCGGCGCCGCTGCCGCTCACCCACACCGGTGCGCGGCGCACCGCGGGGCGTAGCCGGAAGCGCACGAACGCGGCGGCGAGGAGCGCATAGCCGGGCAGCACCAGGGCGAGCCACGTCGGCGCGAGAACCGAGAAGTCGGAGAACACCGGGCCGAGCGTGAGCGGGTGCGTGATCGCCGGCCCGGCGGGATCGAAGCCAAGCGCCGGCGCGAGGCCGCTGCCGAAGACGTGGATCTCCCAGGGAGCGACCGTGCCGAGCAGGAGCACCACGGTGCCGAGCCCGATCAGCGCGACCGGCGCACGCAGGCGACGCGACGGTCGCACGTCCGCGCGCGGCTGGCCCAGGAACGTGAAGCCGAACAGCTTCGCGAACGCCAGCAGGCCCAGCCCGGCGGTCAGCGCCAGCATCGCCGCGGCCAGCGCGCACAGCAGACGCGACAGCAGCTCGGGCAGCCGGAAGCCCTGCAACAGCGCCTCGAAGATGAACCACTCGCTGACGAAGCCGCCCAGCGGCGGAACCGCGGCGAGCGTGAGCGATGCCACACCCAGCGCTCCGGCGCCGGCCGGCAGCGAACGACCGAGGCCTCCGAGGCGTGCGATGCCGCGCTCGCCGGTCGCGCGTTCGATCCGGTCGACTGTGATCAGCGCCAGCGTCTTGGCCAGGCCGTGCGCGACGACGTGCAGCGTCGCGGCGAGCAGCCCGGCGGCCGCCAGCGTGCGGTTCCCGGCCGACTGCCCCAGCAGTGCCACCCCGAGACCGACGGTCGCGATGCCGGCGTGCTCGACGGTGGAGAAGCCGAGGAACCGGCGCAGGTCGTCGCGCGTGATCGCATAGAGGATCCCCGTGAAGGCGGTGATCGCTCCGACCACAAGCAACGCGTCGCCCCACCACGTGGGCGCGGGCGCGAGGACTTCGAACACCAGCCGCCAGAGGCCGTAGTAGCCGGCGCACAGCGCGACCGAGAGCGACGCCGCGCCGGGACCGGGCGCGGCGCCGTACCCGGCCGGGAGGGCGCCGTGCAGCGGCATCAGGCCGATCTTGGTGGCGAACGCAGCGACCAGGAGCACGAAGACAACGCTCCTGGTCCCGGCGGGAAGCGCACCCGCTGCGTGCATCCAGTCCGCCAGCGCGAAGCTGTGGGTCCGGCCGTACAACAGGCCGAACGCTGCCAGCAGCGCGGCGCCGCCGAGCTTCGTCAGCCCGCCGGCGAAGTAGCCGGCAGCGAGCGCCGCCGGGTGCTCGCGGTCGGCGCTCGCGAGCAGATATACGCAGAGCCCGAGCCCCTCCCAGGCAAGGAAGAACAGGAAGCCGTTGTCGCTGCCGATCACCAGCGCCACCGCGACCAGCAGCACGGCGTGCAGCCCGACCAGCAATCGCCCGTGCGGCAGCTCGAGGTAGGCGAGCGAGGCGGCCATCCCAGTCACGCCCGTGAGCGCGAGGAAGATGCCGGCCATTCCGTCGGCGCGCAGCGCGCTGGACCCGAAGCCGAGCCATGACCCGAGCTCGAGCACCGGCTGCGCTCCTCCCAGCGCGGCGACGAGTCCGACGGCGGTGAGCGCGCCACAGCCGGCGACCGCGATCGTCGCGGCGGCGCGCTCCCAGCGCACTGCGGTGAACGCAGCCAGGACGAGCGCGACCATCGCGAGCACGTAGACGACGGTCACCGGACATCACCCTCGCGCAACACGCCCATCGCGAGCAGAAGGCCGTGGAGGATCGCGATCGGGCTGGGCGGCGAACCGGGGACGTAGACATCGACCGGCAGCACCCGGTCTACGCCGCCGGCGACGAGGCCGATCTCGGTCGCAAGCCCGCCGGAGCACGCGTCGGTCCCGACGGCGACGACCGCCTTCGGGGCCGGCATCACCTCCCAGGTCCGACGCAGCGGCTCGCGCATCGGCTCGGTCACGCCGCCGGTGACCAGCAGGATGTCCGCATGCCGCGGCGCCGCCGTGAAGTAGATCCCGAGCCGCTGGACGTCGTAGTGCGGATTCGTGAGCGCCTGGATCTCCCACTCCTCGGCGCCGTCGGAGCCGGCGTCGACATGACGCACGTGCACCGATCGACGCAACGCACGGCGCTGCTCGCCGAGCGCCGCGCGCAGCGGCTCCGTGTCGCCGTCGGACACCGGTCCGACGATCAGCGATCCACGCCGCCGCGACGCGGTCTCATAGGTCGGCCGGAACGCGAAGCGCTCAGGCGCCGACTCCACGCACGCGCCGCACAGGATGCAGCGCCCGCGATCCAGCGCGATCCGTCCGAGCTCGTCGACGGCGATCGCGCCCGTCGGGCACAGGTAGTCGAGCCCGGGATCGGCGCCCTCGCCGTCGAGCAGCTCGACGCGGCCGCGGAAGCCGAGGAACGGCTCCTCGTCGCGGAACGGGTAGCGCGTTGTCACGCGACCCCTGCGCAACCCTCTGACGATCCACTCGAGCATCAGCGATCCGCTCCTGCCGGAGTGAGGCCGAACGAGTGCTCGATGAACGCGAAGTCGGTCAGCACGTCGGCCGGGAAGGCATGATCGAAGAGCGCCCAATTGCGCAGATCCGGCGACGCGAAGTGCACGTTCGCCACGCGGCCGCGAGCGACCTCCACCCACACGACGAGCTCGCCCTGCGGCGCCTCAACCCACCCGTATCCGGCACCGTTGCGGGACGGCAGCGGAGCGCGCAGCTCGCCGTCGCGCCGGCGCAGCTGATCGATCGCCTGGCGCAGGATCCGCACCGACTCCGCCATCTCGCGGAAGCGGACCAGCACCCGCGCCATCGCGTCGCCGCCGTCGGCCGTGACGACCTCCAATCCGAGCCGGCGATAGTCGCCGTACGGGCGCTCGTGGCGCGCGTCGGCCGAGATGCCCGAGCCGCGCGCCAGCGGCCCCACGCCCCCGAACTCCTCCACCAGCGCCCGCGGCAGACGCCCCGTCCCGATCAGCCGGTCGGTCTCGGACCCGGTCGCCACGAACAGGCGCCGATCGTGCCGCAGATCCGCGTCGAACACGTCGAGGACGCGCAGCAGCGTGTCCAGCTCGACCCGGCCGTCCGCGCGCACGCCGCCGGGCACGATCGCGCCGCGCCCGAAGCGGCTGCCGGTGAACGCCGCCAGCAGGCGCAGCACGTTCTCCTTGTGAATCAGAAACCGCGCGGCGCCGACCGAGAGCGCCGCGGTGTCGGCCTCCTTGGCGATCACGTCGAGGTGGTTGGCGATCCGCTCGAGCTCCGCGTACACCGCGCGCCAGCGCTGCGCCCGCGGCGGCGGCTCGACGCCCAGCGCGCGCTCGACCGCCTGCGCGTACGCCGTCGCCCACGCCACCGACGCGATCCCCGCGATCCGCTCGGCAACGTACGTCCCGCCGTCGACCTCGACGCCGCGCAGGCGCGGCTCGAGCCCGCGGTGCTTGAAGAACGGTCGCGTCTCGAGCCGCGGGACATCCTCGCCGCCCGTCTCGATCAGGAACTGGATCGCCTCGACGACGCCGCTTCGTACCGGCCCGTAGGGCAGCGCGAACACATCCTGGCCGCTGACCCGGGCGTCGATGCGGTCGGCGTCCGGCCGCGTCAGCGGCGCCCGCGCCTGGATCCCCGCCAGCTCCAGCCCGCCGCGCTCGGCCAGCACCAGCTCAGGCCAGCGGAACGCCGGCCACCACGCACCCAGCGAGCGCGGCGCCTCGGCCCCGACCGGGGCGCGCAGGGACACCAGCCGGCCGCGCAGGGCGAAGACGGCCGCCAGCGAACGCTCTGGCGTCTCGACGACGTGCATCGTCACGGGCCGCGCACCTTCGCGCGCGAGTGCACGGGCGCTTGACTCGAAAGCCTCCGCGGCGACCGGAAGACGGATCTCGCCCTCCGGCGCGTGCTCGCGCAGCCCGGGCAGCGCGAGGTCGTCGTCGCCGGTCGGCAGCCGGGCCGCGGGGTCGGCGCTCATGCGCTCGGCGACTCCAGCCGGTGGGCGGCGTCGGCGAGCAGGCGGGTCAGGTCACCCGGTACGTGCGCGCCGAGCGCGACGACCACGATCAGGCATGCGAGCATCGCCGCGACCATCCACGCGCTCAGCTCACCGCGCACGGCATCCGGCGCCGCGGGCGTGAGCACAATCCGCCCGGCGTGCCACAGGATGCCGAAGAACGCGACGTTGACGAATACGATCAAGAACGCCACGCCGACGTACTGCGACTGCGAGAAGCCGCCCGCCACGATCTGGAACTCGCTCCGGAAGACGCCCGACACCGGCAGCCCGCACAGCGCGATCGCCGCGGCCAGGAACATCGGTCCGGTCCACGGCAGCACGGTGGCGGCGCCGGTCACCTCGTCGACCTCCTTGGTGTCATAGCGGCGCAGCAGCGACCCCGCGCCGAGGAACGCCATCCCCTTCGCGGAGGCGTGCGTGAGCACGTGCAGCAGCGCCCCCGCGACGGCCAGCGGCGCGCCGAACCCGATCCCGAGCGCGATCACGCCCATGTGCTCGATCGACGAGTACGCGAGCAGCCGCTTGAAGCTTCGCTGGCGAAGTACGAACAGGCTCGCCGCGACGAGCGAGACCGCGCCGAAGACGACGAGCACATGGCCTGCGAATGCTCGCTGCCCCGCGGTCACCGCCACCTGATAGAAGCGCAGCACTGCGTACAGCGCCGCCGCGAGCAGCGAGCCCGACAGCAGCGCCGAGACGGGCGCCGGCGCCTCGCTGTGGGCATCGGGCAGCCACGTGTGCATGGGAACGAAGCCCACCTTGGTCCCGAACCCGACGACCGCGAGCATGAAGGCCAGGCGCACCGCGTCGGGCGACAGCGACGAGCCGACGTCGAACAGCCGCTCGAAGCGCGGCACATACGCGTCGCCGAGCGCGGACGTCCCGCTCGCGTAAAGCACGATGATCGAAAGCAGCGCGATCCCAAGGCCGCTGGATGCGATCAGCACGTACTTCCACGACGCCTCCAGCGCGGCATCGGTGCGATCGATCGCCACCAGCAGCGCCGAGATGATCGTCGTCAACTCGACCGCCACCCACAACGTGCCGAAGTCACCGGCAAGCGGCACCAGCAGCATCGTCCACGCGAACAGGTTCAGCAGCGCCCAGTAGCGCCGCGCGAAGGGCGCGAACCGCGGCTCCCCGCTCGCCACGCCGAGATAGCCGATCGAGAACGCCGCCGCCACGACGTATAGGAACGCGGTGGCGATCAGGAACACCGCCCCCAGCGAGTCCAGCCGCAACCAGCCCCCGAAGCCCGTCACCACGGTGCCGTCGTCGACCTCGAGCGCCAGGGTGACGGCCAGCGCCAGCGCCGCCAGCCCGCACGCGAGGGACGCCGCACGCGCCGCGCGCCAGCCGTCCGCCAGCGCGACGGCGGTCGCCAGCAGCGGCAGAACGAGGACCGTCACGAGCGCCCAGCCCATCAGCCCGTCAACCGGTCCAGGACATCGGTGCGTACCGCGGTGCGCTCGACCGCCAGGTACTGGACCAGCACGACGAACACGAGCACGCCGACCAGCACGTCGAACAGCAACAGCAACGCCAGGATCAGCGGCAGCCCCGGCGCGATCACCAGGCTGCCCACCGAGACCGCGTTCTCCAGCACCAGGAACCCCAGCAGCTGCGACGGCGCATACGGCCGCAGCACCATCAGCAGGAACGCGACCAGCACGCCGGCCAGCGCCACCGGCAGGGCGGACAACGGCAACGCCGGCGCACCGCCGAGCCTGAGCCCGTGCAGCACGACGAACGCCACCGCCGACAGCACGATCCCGAGCAGGATCGCCGTCGGCACTCCGACCACGGACGGGATCCGCGGATCGGCCTCGAGATTGCGCAGCACGTACCGGATCCCCAGCGGAAACAGCAGCGCCTTCAGCGCGATCGTCACCGCGCCCAGCACGTAGAGCTCGTCTCCATGGCCGCTCGCGGCCGTCGCGATCGCCAGCCCCGCGACCACAGCCGACCCGAGCGCGTACAGCCGCAGCTGCTCCCACACGTCCTGCGAGCGGAGCATCCCGAACTCCAGCAGCAGCACCGCCACCGCGGTGATCGTCGCCGCCGCGCCGAACATAGTCAGCCGCGTGTCGCCGAACGACGGCTGGAACAGGAAGATCACGACCGCCAGCACCGCCAGCATGAAGCTCGCCACGGTGAACTCCGGGATCTTGTACAGCCGCAGCTTCGCGAAGCTCGTCTCGATCACCGCCACCACGAGGCCGAGTGCGAGCGCCTTGACGAGCAGCAGCGCGATCGCGCCGAACACGTGGTCGAGCCGGCCGTCGGCCGCCAACCCCCACGGCACCACCAGCACGTTCAGCAGGATCACGTACAGCGTGAGCTGCTTGACGTGCGAACCCCAGCGCAGGAACGCGAGGCCCGGGCCGGAGTGCTCGAGCACCCGCGCCTCCTCGATCATCCCGAACTCCAGCGTCCCGCCGTGGCTCTGCACCGGGATCCGCCCGGTCTCGTTCAGCACCAGCATGAAGAACGCCACGACCACCAGCAGGTGGCTCGGCCGCAGAACCTCGACCGCCGAGGCGCGCAGTGTCTCCCCCATCACGTAGGGCAGGTCGGTGTGCGTGGTCAGCGCGACCGTGAAGACAACGAAGATCACCGTCGGCTCGTTCAGCGCGCCGAACGTCCGCAGCCGGCTCGAGCCGAGCTGCGCGTAGGGGCTGCCCGAGTCGATCGCCGCCAGCGAGACCGCGAACCCGGCCATCCCGAGGATCAGCCCGCCCGCCAGGATGTCTCCCATGTAGCCCAGCGGCAGGCCGAAGCTCGTCAGCACCGGGATCAGCAGCGGCACCGTGGCGTACCCGGCGAAGCTCACGTACGGCGCCGCTCGGAACACCGGACCCGCTGGAGCCGGCAGCACCGTCTCCTTGCGCATCAGCTTCGCGATGTCGTAATAGGGCTGCAGCAGCCGCGGACCACGACGCTCCTGCACGACCGCCTCCACCCGCGCGATCGAGCCGCTGATGAACGGGCCTGCGACCACGACCGTCAACACCTGCAGCGCTTGGATCAGCCAGGCGGGCAACGTCGGCACGGCGGGTCGAGCTCCTTTCGCGAATGCGATTCGTCGAAAGGGGCCATCAGCCTTCGTCGTGCGGCGGTTCGCGGGGACCTACGGTCACCGCACCAGGGCTCCATCTGGCTCCAGCACAAAGTACAGCACCCGCCCCGACCGAGCACCGATCCGCGCTCTCGCCCGACTCATCCGGAGCGCGGACCTGAACACAACCTGAACAGCGGACGGACCAGGCGGCGTCGTAGCTCAAGTCGGGATGCACGACACCGATGAGTGAGGACGGGTCTCAAGTCTCGCTCCAGGTCGCGGCCGCCGGAAGTAGTGCGTGCCGCATCCCTCCTTCGTCCAAGGACGCCTCTCCATGCCGTCTCGCCCTCATCTGACCGTCGGTCGCAAGCTGTCCTTGAGCTTTGCCGTGCTCGGGCTGTTCCTCGTGTTCGCGGTCGGGGCCGGGTTCGCCGGCATGTCGTCGATGTCAAGCGCACACCATGCCGTCGTCGACACGGCCGTCCCGAAGCAGCTCGCGGCGGACGCGGCGCGAGCCGCGGCGAGCGACATGCATTTCTCACAGACCGAGTACGCGCTCGACGGCGGCAAGAGCCGCAGCAACTTCGAGGCGGACCGCTCCGCGTTCCGCACGGCGGTGGCGCAGCTGGCCACGCGTTCGACCTCGGCCCAGGATCGGCGCGCGCTGGCTCGCATCACGTCGGCCGCCGCCGCCTTCGAGCGCGGCGACGCGAGACTGCTCGCGGCAGTCCGGGCGGGCGACGTCGCCCGCGTGCAGCGCCTCGTGACGGGCGCTCAGAACGACGCCACCGACGTGCTGGTGGGCGCACTGACCGGCTACCAGCAGATGGCGCTGGAGGACGAGCACGCGCAGACGCAGCACTTCGCCTCGGTCCAGACGTCCTCGAAGCGGCTGATGCTCCTGGTGGCGCTGCTCGCGGCGCTTGCCGGAGGCGCCCTCGCGTGGCTGCTCGTGCGCTCGATCACGCGCGCCGTCCGGCAGGTCCTGCGCGCTGCCGAGGGCATCGCCGTGGGCGATCTCGATCAGCACATCACCGTCCGCTCGCGCGACGAG
Source organism: uncultured Solirubrobacteraceae bacterium (assembly GCA_963736505.1). Taxonomy (GTDB): domain Bacteria; phylum Actinomycetota; class Thermoleophilia; order Solirubrobacterales; family Solirubrobacteraceae; genus Solirubrobacter. The sequence continues at coordinate 631,276 of CAVTOZ010000003.1, read as the reverse complement.
CTCGGCCAGATGGCCACCGCCTTCCAGTCGATGGTCGCGTACCTGAACACGATGGCCGCGGGCGCCCAGCGGATCGCCGGCGGCGACCTCAGCGCACAGATCGAGCCGAAGGGCCCCGACGACGCGCTCGGCAACGCGTTCGCGTCGATGACCGCCAATCTCCGCGAGCTCGTCGGCAGCGTCGCGACGTCCGCCGAGACGCTGAGCGCCTCCTCTGAGCAGATGGCGGCGACGTCCGGCGAGGCCGGCCGCGCGGTCGGCGAGATCGCCGGCGCCGTCACCGACGTCGCCCACGGCGCCGAACGGCAGGTCCGCCTCGTCGAGTCCACGCGCAGCGCCGTCCAGGAGGTCGCGCGCGCCGCCGCCTCCAGCACGCAGACCGCGTCGACGACCGCGGAAGCCGTCGAGGATGCCCGCCGGATCGCGCGCACCGGCGTCGAGACCGCCGAGCACGCCAGCGACGCGATCGAGCAGGTCGCCGCATCGTCCCAGCAGGTCGGCCTCGCGATCGACGACCTCAACGGGCGCTCCCAGCGGATCGGCGGGATCGTGGATACGATCACCGGCATCGCGGAGCAGACGAACCTGCTCGCACTCAACGCGGCGATCGAGGCCGCCCGCGCGGGTGAGCAGGGCCGCGGCTTCGCGGTCGTCGCCGAGGAGGTCCGCAAGCTCGCCGAGGAGTCGCAGTCCGCCGCCGGCGAGATCTCCACCCTGATCGCCGAGATCCAGTCGGAGACCGAGAAGGTCGTCAGCGTGGTCGCCGAGAGCACCAGGCGCACCGACGACAGCGTCTCGAGCGTCAAGCGGACCCGCGACGCGTTCGAGCAGATCGGCATCGCCGTCGAGACCGTCACCGCGCACGTCCAGGCGATCGCCGCAGGCGCTCAGCAGATCGCAGCCGAGGCCGCGCGCGCCGAGCACGACGTCACCGAGGTGGCGGCGGTCGCCGAGGAGTCGTCCGCATCCGCCGAGGAGGTGTCCGCCTCGTCGCAGCAGACGAGCGCCTCCACGCAGGAGATCGCGGCCTCAGCCCAAGGGCTGGCGGATACCGCCGAGCAGCTCACCCGACTCGTCGGGCGCTTCACGCTCACCGGCTGAGTCCCGCCGCGTTCATGGCTGCCCGCCCGGCGCGACGAGGCCGGCCTCGTAGGCGAGCGCGACGAGCGCGGCGCGGTCGCGGCAGCCGAGCTTGCGCAGCACGTTGCTGACGTGCGTCTTGGCGGTGAGCGGGCTGATCACGAGGCGCCCGCCGATCTCGGCGTTGCTCAGCCCTTGGGCGACGAGGCGCATGATCTCGCGCTCGCGCCCGGTCAGCTCGGCGAGGGCCGCCGGCGGCTGCGCCGGATCGCGCCTGGCGGCGAACTCGGCGATCAGCCGGCGGGTGACGCCCGGCGCGAGCAGCGCATCGCCGGCGGCGACGATCTCGATCGCCTGCAGCAGCTCGCGCGGCCGGGCGTCCTTGAGCAGGAAGCCGCTGGCGCCCGCGCGCAGCGCGCCGTAGACGTACTCGTCGAGGTCGAACGTGGTGAGCACGAGCACGCGCGTGCCGGCCAGGTGCTCGTCGGCGCAGATCAGGCGCGTCGCCTCGAGGCCGTCGAGCACCGGCATGCGGATGTCCATCAGCACGACGTGCGGGAGCACCCGGCGAGCGAGGTCGACCGCCTCGCGCCCGTTGGTCGCCTCCCCCGCGACCTGCATCCGGTCCTGCGCGTCGATCAGCACGGCGAAGCCGCCGCGCACAGCGGCCTGGTCGTCGGCGACGAGGACGCGGATCACGCGTAGGGGAGCTGCGCCTCGACGCGGAAGCCGGCGCCGGCGGGCCGGGCGTCGAACGTCCCGCCGACGATGACGGCGCGCTCGCGCATGCCCATGATCCCCACGCCCGCCGAGCCCGCCGCCTCGGCCGCGGCCACGGCGGCGGCGCCGTTCTCGACCACCAGGCCGAGCGTGTCGCCGCGGAACGCGAGCGCGATCCGCACCTCAGCGCCGGCCGCGTGGCGGCGCGCGTTCGTCAGAGACTCCTGGGCGATCCGGAACGCCGCGAGCGAGACGGCGTCGGGGAGGCGCGCGGGCCGCTCTCCCGCGACGTCGAGGTCGACGTCGATCCCGTCCTCGCGTGCGCGGGCGACGAGCTCGGGCAGCTGATCGAGCCCAGGCGCGGGCGCGAGCGGCGTGTCGCGATCGTCGCGCAGCACGCCCAGGATCGCGCGCAGCTCGCCGATCGCGTCGCGGCTCGCCTCCTCGATCGTCTCCAGCGCGCTGCGGGCGTGCGCCGGATTGCGGTCGAGCACCTGCGCGGCGGTGGCGGCCTGGACGTTGATCGTCGTGAGCGTGTGGGCGACGACGTCGTGCAGGTCGCGCGCGATCCGCAGCCGCTCCTGCTCGCGCGTGCGCTCCTGGAGCAGCTCGAGGTTCGCGTGGCGGGTGCGATGGACATCGGCGATCAGGAGCGGGATCGCGACCAGCAGCACGTGCCCGAGCGTCTGCGGCAGCGTGGGCGCGCCGCCGTGCAGCGCCTCGGCGGCCACGATCGCGGCCACCGCCGCGGCGGCGGCCAGCGCGCGCTCGCGCGCTCCCCGCCGCAGGGCGAGCGAATACAGGGCGACCGCGGGCGCGATCACCGCCGTGGCGCCGGCGGTCGGGTGCAGGTGCAGGAGCACGAGCGCCAGCGCGCCCGAGACGGCGAGCGTGAGCCCCGGCGCGCGCCGCCGGCCGGCCAGCGACGCGCCCGCGGCGACGCCGACGATCAGCTCGAGCGGCTGCGCGTCGCCGCCGTGCAGCACGCCGCCGACCACGATCACGGCGGCGGTCAGCAGCGGGACGAGCGCGTCGAGCAGGTGCTGGGAGCGACGCGGCACGATGCAGCGAATGTACCCGCCCCCTGGCGCGCGCGCATACGCCGCGAGGAGTAGGGCGGATACGCCGCGCGGCCCATGCGGCGCGGCCCGTTCGGCCGCACGATGACGGTCGATGCTCAGCGCAGCCAACCTCACCAAGTGCTACGGCGACGTGCTCGCCGTCGACGACCTGACCTTCGCGCTGGAGCCGGGCACGGTCACCGGCTTCCTCGGCCCGAACGGGGCGGGCAAGACGACGACGCTGCGGCTGCTGCTCGGGCTCGCCGAGCCCACGAGCGGCACGGCCCTCGTCCTCGGGCGCCGGTACCGCGAGCTCGCCGACCCGATCCGCCGCGTCGGCGCCGTGCTGGAGTCCGGCGACTTCGATCCCGGCCGCTCGGGGCGCAACCACCTGCGCACGCTCGCGCTCGCCGGCGGGATCGGGTTCGCGCGCGTGGACGAGCTGCTCGAGCTGGTCGAGCTGACGGCGGCCGCCGACCGCGCGGTGCGGACGTACTCGCTGGGGATGCGCCAGCGGCTCGGCCTCGCCGGCGCGCTGCTCGGCGACCCCGAGCTGCTGATCCTCGACGAGCCGGCCAACGGCCTCGACCCGGCCGGGATGCATTGGCTGCGCGGCTTCCTGCGCCAGTTCGCGCGTTCGGGCAGGACGGTCCTGATCTCCAGCCACGTGCTCGCCGAGGTGGCCCAGACGGCCGACGCGGTCCTGATCCTCAGCCGCGGGCGACTCGTCGCGACGCGCCGGATGGCCGAGCTGGACACCGCGCTGGAAGCCGTCTACCTGGAGCTCACCGCGTGATGCTCGCCCAGTTGCGCTCCGAGCTGCTGAAGCTGCGCAGCACGCGCACCAGCGCCGTCCTGCTGGCCTGGATGGTCGGGCTCGTCGTCCTCGTCGTCGCGCTGCACGTCTTCAGCTTCAGCGCCGCCGATCTCGCGCACGACGACAACCAGATGCGGATCCTCGGGCTGGGGACGAGCATCGGCGCGCTCTTCTCCGCCCTCTTGGGCGCGCTGTCGGTCACGGGCGAGTTCCGCACCGGCACGATCCGCCCCACCCTGCTCGTCACACCGCGCCGTACCCGCGTGGTCGCGGCCAAGACCGCGGCGAGCATGCTGGCCGGCTTCGGCGTCGGGCTGATCGCCGAGGCGCTGACCGCGGGCGCCGAGGCGGCCGGGCTGGGCGTCCGCGGGATCCGGATCGGGCTCGGCGGCGGCGACTACGCGCAGCTGCTCGCCGGCGGCGCCGTGGCCGGTGCGCTGTTCGCCGCGATCGGCGTGGGCCTGGGCGCGCTCGTCCGCAGCCAGGTCGCCGCGCTCGTGGGCCTGTGCGTGTGGCTGCTGCTGCTCGAGCCGCTGCTGCTCGGTGACGTCCCGCAGGCGGCCAAGTACGCGCCGGAGGCCAGCGCCGGCGCGATCGCCGGGGCGATCCAGAGCCAGATCGCCGACGCGCTCGTCGCCCCCGCGCTGGGCGTGCTGCTGCTCGCGGTCTACGCCGCCCTCGCCGGCGTGGCCGGCGCACTCGCCATCACCCGCCGCGACGTCGGCTGAACCAGGAGAGCCCGATGCTGTCTGAGAACGACCCCGAGCCCGGCGGCGCGCGCCGCGGCCCATCGCGCCGGCTGATCGCCGTGATCGCCGCGCTCGTCATCGTCGTCGTCGCGCTGCACCTCACGGGCGTCGTCGGGCCGGGCTGATGTCGGCAAGTCAGACGAGCGCATCGGTCCGGCGGCGCTACCGCCGGATCGCGCCGATCTACGACCGGGCCAACCTCGAAGGCCTGCTGTACGCGAGGGCACGGGCGCGGGCGATCGAGCTGCTGCAGCTGCAGCCCGGCGCGCGCGTGCTCGACGTCGCGTGCGGAACCGGAGCGAGCTTCGCCGCGATCGAACAGCGGATCGGGCCGTCCGGCGAGCTGGTCGGCCTCGACCTTACGCCGCAGATGCTCACCCAGGCCGAGGCCCGCATCCGCCGTCACGGCTGGGCGAACGTCCGCCTGCTCGAGGGCGACGTCTGCGCGCCGGCGGACGGGCGCCTGGGCGCGCCGTTCGACGCGGCAATCTGCGCCCTCGGCATGTCGGTGATCCCGCAGTGGCAGGACGCGTGGGAGGCCATGCTGGCGCTCGTGCGACCGGGTGGGCGCGTGGCGGTGATGGACGCCGGCTACCCCGAGCGGGGGCACCGTGAGGATGTCGTGCCGCGTCCGTTCGCATGGCTGCTGAGCCGCCTCTTCGTCGCCGACTGCGCCCGGCGCCCGTGGCGATCGCTCCAACGCGCGACCGACAAGCCCGTCGCGGAGACCTTCACCTGGGGCTGGGTCACCGCGGCGTCCGGCGCGAAGGCGGCGGCGTGAGCGAACGCGCGGAGCGGCTGCTCGAGGAGGCGACCGAGCAGATCGACACCCTCTCCGCCGGCCTGGCCGGCGGGGGCGAGACGGCGTTGGCGCGACTGTGTCCGGGCCGGGGCAAGCTCGGCGACGGGACCGTCGGCGCGGTGGCCGTGCACACCGCCGACAACTACAGCCGCGTGGCGCGGTTCATCCGGGCTGCGCCGAACGCGAGAGGTCGCGATCCGGCCGGTGCGCACGTTCCCGGCCACCACGCGCAGGATGTCGCCTTGCGCGACCTGCTCGACCGCCTGGAGGCCGCCAAGCACGCACTGGCTGTGCTGGCCAAGCTCGACGACGGGGCGCTGGACGCCCTGCCTCCCGCGGGTGACATGAAGTTCGCAGACGGGGAGCGGACGCTGGAGCAGATCCTCGTGAGCGTCCTCAGGCACCAGCGCCACCAGGTGGACACGCTCGCCGCGGCGCTGGCATGACGCCGAACAGCAGCTTGTATGAATAGCTGTTCAGCTAAGCTGGGGTCATGGCCCACGGGAAAGCCGAACACAGCCTCGAAGACCTCGACCTCGAGTTCGCCGGCGTGGTCGCCCAGACGATGCAGGCGCTTGCGACCCCGAGCCGGGTGCTCATCCTCGGCCGGCTGCAGCTGGCGCCCTGCTCGGTCAACGAGCTCGCCGAGGCGGTGGCGATGGAGCCGTCGGCGGTCTCGCATCAGCTGCGCGTCCTGCGTCATCTCGGCCTGGTCGTAGGACGCCGCGAGGGCCGCCGGGTCCTCTATGACCTCTACGACGACCACGTCGGCGAGCTCCTGGAGCAGGCGGTCTCGCACGTCGAGCATCTCCGGGCCGGACTGGCTCGCGGGCCGGTCGCCCGGCAGGCCGTGGAGGCCTAGCGTGAACGAGGTCGCGCACACGCACGAGCACGGCGGTCATTCCCACTCGCATGGGCTCGTCCACGAGTCGATCAAGCGCTCGCACGACGGCGTCCGGGCCGTGCTCATCGCCCTCGCCGTGCTCGGTGTCACCGCGATCGCCCAGGCGCTGGTCTTCGCGCTCTCGGGTTCGGTGGCGCTCCTGGCCGACCTGATCCACAACGCCGGCGACGCGCTGACCGCCGTCCCGCTGGGCATCGCGTTCCTGCTGCGTTCGGAGCGCGCCGAGCGCGGCGCCGGGCTGTTCGTCGTGGCGGCGATCTTCGTCAGCGCATGCGTCGCCGGCGTGGAAGCCGTCACGCGCCTGATCCACCAGGCGCCGCCCGACCATCTGTGGGCGCTCGCCGGGGCCGGAGCGATCGGCTACGCCGGCAACCGCGTCGCCGCGCGGATCCGCACGCGCGCCGGACGGCGCCTGGACAGCCCCGCGCTGATCGCCGACGGGGCGCACGCTCGCGCCGACGCCTACGTGTCGCTGGCGGTCATCGCCTCCGCCGCGGTCGTCGCGATCGGCGTGCCGATCGCCGACCCGCTGATCGGCCTGGCCATCACCGTCGTGATCCTGCGCATCACGTGGCACTCCTGGAAGACCGTGCGCGGCACCCCTTGAAATCAGACATCACTGTCTGATTTACTAACTCAGACACTGTCGTCTGATTTAGATCTGAGGGCTTCATGCACGGCCGACACCCCGCACCGAGCACCCGTTGGGGGCTTCTTCTGCTCCTGTCCATCGCGCAGCTGATGGTCATCCTCGACATCAGCGCCGTGAACGTCGCGCTGCCCGACCTCGCGAAGGACCTGAGCATCGGCCAGGGCGACATCGGCTGGACGATCACGAGCTACTCGCTGATCTTCGGCAGCCTGCTGCTGCTCGGCGGCCGCGCCGCCGACCTGCTCGGCCGCCGCCGCGTGTTCCTCACCGGCCTGACGGTGTTCACCGGCGCCTCGCTGGTCACCGCGCTCGCCGGCGACGCCACGATGCTGTTCGCCGCTCGCGGCGGCCAGGGGCTCGGTGCCGCGCTGCTGTCGCCGGCCGCGCTGTCGATCATCACGACCACCTTCCACGGACCCGAGCGCGCCAAGGCGCTGGGCGTCTGGGGCGCGGTCGGCGGTGCCGGCGCCGCCATCGGCGTGCTGCTCGGCGGCGCCCTGACCGAGCTCGTCGACTGGCGCGCGATCTTCTTCATCAACCTGCCCGTCGGAATGCTGCTCGCCGCGCGCGCCGTCAAGCTCCTTCCCGCCGACACGACCCGGCCGCAGTGGCGCGGCCTCGATCTGCCCGGTGCGGTTCTGGCCACCGCGAGCCTCGGCGCGCTCGTCTACGCGCTCTCGCAGGCCCAGGGCAACGGCTGGACCTCGACGCGCACGCTCGGCATCGGCGCCGCGGCACTCGCCGGCCTCGCCGCGTTCGCCGCGCTCGAGCGCCGCGCCGCCCGGCCGCTGCTGCGCGTGCAGCGCCTGACCGACCGCGCCGTCGGCGGCGGCTTCGCGATGATGCTCGCCGGCTCCGCCGTGCTGTTCGGCTCCTTCCTGCTGTCCTCGCTGTACCTGCAGAACGTGCTCGGCGCCGGCGCGCTGGAGACCGGACTCGCGTTCCTGCCGTTCGCCGTCGCGATCGGCGCCGGCGTCCACGCCGGCAGCCACGTCATCGCCCACGCCGGCGTCCGCACCCCGCTCGCCGCCGGCTTCGCCATCGCCGCGGCCGGGATGCTGCTGCTCTCCGGCGCCGGCGCGGACGGCAGCTACGCGGCCGACGTGCTCCCCGGCATGCTCGTGGCCGGCATCGGCCTGGGGCTCATCCTGGTCGCCGTCGCGGTGTCCGTGCTCACCGGCGCCGCCGACCACGAGACCGGGATGCTGTCGGGACTGAACACGACCGGGCATGAGATCGGCGGCTCGCTCGGCATCGCGATCCTGGCCACCATCGCCTCCGGCACGACCCCTGCCGCCGGGATCGGCGACGCCTTCCTGGCCGCCGCGATCATCGCGGGCGCCGCGAGCGCCGCCGCGCTCGTCATCCTCCCGTCGGCCAGGACCTTCCTGCCGAAGCTCGCGCACGCCCCGCGCGTCGCCGTCCACTAGCCACGATGCCCGCCGACCACACCACCGCTTCCGGACCGCCGCGCCGGCGCGCGGACGCCGAGCGCAGCATCGCGCGCATCCTCGACGCGGCGGTGGACGCGCTGGCGGGCGACCCCGAGGCCAGCATGGCCGAGATCGCCCGCCGCGCGGGCGTCGTGCGCGCGACCATCTACGTGCACTTCCCCACGCGCGAAGCGCTGCTGGACGCGGTCACCGGGCGCGCGCTCGGCGAAGTCGCCGCCGCCATCGACGCCGGCGAACCCGACCGCGGGGACCCCGCCGAGGCGCTCGCGCGCGTGGTGGCGGCGACCTGGCGCACGCTCGGCCGCTACCACGCGCTGGTCGACATCAACACCGGCCGGCACACGCACGACGAGCTGCACCACAGCCACGCCCCGGTGCTCGAGACGCTGCTGCCGCTGATCGAGCGCGGGCAGGCCGGCGGCGTCTTCCGCGCCGACGTCCCCGCCGGATGGCACCTGACGATGACCATGGCGCTGATCCATGCCGGCAGCGGCGAGCTGCGCGCCGGACGGGTACCGCAGGACGGCGCCGAGGCGGCATTGGTGGCCACGGTCCTCGGCGCGGTCAGCTCCCCCAGACCCACGACTTGAGCTCGTCGGGATCGTCACCGTGGATGCGCGTGTACTCGCGGTGCCGCAGCCGCTCGTCGACCATCCGCTGGCGCAGGTGGGCGGCGCGCGCGCCGAGGTTCGGGACGCGGTCGATCACGTCGATCACGAGGTGGAAGCGATCCATGTCGTTGAGCATGACCATGTCGAACGGCGTCGTGGTCGTGCCCTCCTCCTTGTAGCCGCGCACGTGGATGTTGTGGTGGTTGGTGCGCCGGTACGTGAGCCGGTGGATCAGCCACGGGTAGCCGTGGTACGCGAAGATCACCTGCTTGTCGCGCGTGAACAGCGCGTCGAACTGGCCGTCGGAGAGGCCGTGCGGGTGCTCGCGCTCGTCCTGCAGGCGCATCAGGTCGACGACGTTGACGACGCGGACCCTCAGCTCCGGCAGGTGCTCGCGCAGCAGCGCCGCCGCCGCGAGCGTCTCCAGCGTGGGCGTGTCGCCCGCGCAGCCGAGCACGACGTCGGGCTCGCCGCCGTCGTCGTTGGACGCCCAGTCCCAGATGCCGATCCCGCGCGTGCAGTGCGCGACCGCCTCGTCCATCGACAGGTAGTCGAGCGACGGCTGCTTGCCGGCCACGATCACGTTGACGTAGTGGCGCGAGCGCAGGCAGTGGTCGGCCACCGACAGCAGGCAGTTGGCGTCCGGCGGGAGGTAGACGCGGACGACCTCGGCCTTCTTGTTGATCACGTGGTCGATGAACCCGGGGTCCTGGTGGGAGAAGCCGTTGTGGTCCTGGCGCCAGACGTGCGAGGACAGCAGGTAGTTCAGCGACGCGACCGGGCGCCGCCACGGGATCCCGCGCGTGACCTTCAGCCACTTCGCGTGCTGGTTGAACATCGAGTCGACGATGTGGATGAACGCCTCGTAGCAGTTGAACAGCCCGTGCCGGCCGGTCAGCAGGTAGCCCTCCAGCCAGCCCTGGCAGAGGTGCTCGCTCAGGACCTCCATCACGCGCCCGTCCGGTGCGAGGTGGTCGTCGCCCGGCAGCAGCTCGGCCATCCACGTCCGGTCGGTCGCCTCCAGCACCGCCCCGAGCCGGTTCGACGCGGTCTCGTCGGGCCCGAAGAGCCGGAACGTCTCGGGGTTGGCGCGCATCACGTCGCGCAGCCAGGTGCCGAGCACGCGCGTCGGCTCGGTCCAGCCCGCGGCCGGCGCCGGGACGTCGATCGCGTAGTCGCGGAAGTCCGGCAGCCGCAGATCGCGCAGCAGCACGCCGCCGTTGGCCTGCGGGATCGACCCCATGCGCCGCTCGCCGGCCGGCGCCAGCGCGGTCAGCTCCGGCCGCGGCGCGCCGTGCTCGTCGAACAGCTCTTCGGGGCGGTAGGAGCGCATCCACGCCTCGAGCGCGGTGACGTGCTCCGGATGCTCGGCCAGGCCGGACAGCGGCACCTGGTGCGCGCGGAACGTCCCCTCCACCTGCACGCCGTCCACCGTCTTCGGGCCCGTCCACCCCTTCGGCGTGCGCAGCACGAGCATCGGCCAGCGCGGACGCGAGCGGTCGCCCGCGCGAGCGCGCGACTGGATCGCGGCGATCTCGTCCAGCGCGCCGTCCAGGGCGCCCGCGAGCGCCTGGTGCACCGCGGCCGGCTCGTCGCCCACGACGAAGATCGGCTCGTGACCGTAGCCGCGCAGCAGCTCGCGCAGCTCGTCGTCGCCGATCCGGGCGAGCACGGTCGGGTTGGCGATCTTGTAGCCGTTGAGGTGCAGCACCGGCAGCACCGCGCCGTCGCGCGCCGGGTTGAGGAACTTGTTCGAGTGCCAGCTCGCGGCCAGCGGCCCGGTCTCCGCCTCGCCGTCGCCGACGACGCACAGGACCAGCAGCTCGGGGTTGTCGAACGCGGCGCCGTAGGCGTGCACGAGCGCGTAGCCCAGCTCGCCGCCCTCATGGATCGAGCCGGGCGTCTCGGGCGCGACGTGACTCGGGATCCCGCCGGGATACGAGAACTGCCGGAACAGCTCCTTCATCCCGCGCTCGTCCTGCGAGACGCTCGGATACAGCTCGCTGTAGGAGCCCTCCAGCCAGGTGTTCGCGACCAGGCCCGGGCCGCCGTGGCCGGGGCCGGTGACGAACAGCGCCTGCAGGTCGCGCATGCGGATCGCGCGGTTCATGTGCGCGTAGAGCAGGTTGAGACCGGGCGTCGTGCCCCAGTGCCCGAGCAGCCTCGGCTTGATGTGGTCGAGCCGCAGCGGCTCGCGCAGCAGGGGGTTGTCGCGCAGGTAGATCTGTCCGACGGAGAGGTAGTTGGCGGCGCGCCAGTAGGCGTCGAGCGCCGACAGCTCGGCGTCGGTCAGGCGCGCGGAGGACGTCGCGGTCGCGGTCATGCTCCGAGTGTCGCGCGCGACGTCCGCCGGCTGCTCCGTGGTTAACCGCAGATCGCCCGCGGGAGGCTCGCCGCGAACTCCACGCGCGCGAGCGCCACGGCCGTCGCCGTGGGGGTCGGCGCCGACGCCAGCGGGAACGGGATCCCGAGCTGCTCGTACTTGGGGGCGCCGAGCTTGTGGAACGGCAGCACGTCGACCCGCTCGACGTTGCCGAGTCCGGCCGCGAACCGCGCCACGGCCTCGATCTGGCCGGGCTCGTCGTTGTAGCCCGGCACGAGCACGTAGCGCAGCCACACCGGCGTGCCGTAGTCGGCGAGCCGGCTCGCGAACTCGAGCGACGGTCCCAGCGGGCGGCCGGTCAGCCGGCGGTGCGCCGCATCGGTGCCGGCCTTGATGTCGAGCAGGACGAGATCGGTCGCGCCCAGGAGCCCGTCGGTGGCGCGCCGGCCGAGGAAGCCCGAGGTGTCGAGCGCCGTGTGCAGCCCCGCGTCCTGCGCGTCCTCGAGCAGCGCCTGCGTGAACGAGGGCTGCTGCAGCGGCTCACCGCCCGAGACCGTGAAGCCGCCGCCGGCGCAGGCGATGAACGGCTGGTAGCGGCGCATCAGCGCGGCCATGTCCGCGCGCGACGTCTCCGTCCCGTCGCCGCGGACCCACGTGTCCGGGTTCTGGCAGTACAGGCAGCGCAGCGGGCAGCCCGAGAGGAACGCGACCAGGCGGGTGCCGGGGCCGTCGACGCCGGTCGACAGGTCCCAAGAGTGGACCCACCCGTTCACAGCGCGTCGTGGAACGTGCGCTCGAGCACGTCGAGCTGCTGCTCGCGCGTGAGGCGGATGAAGTTGACGGCGTACCCGGACACGCGGATCGTCAGCTGCGGGTAGCACTCAGGGTGCGCCATGGCGTCGCGCAGGGTGTCGCGGTCGAGCACGTTGACGTTCATGTGGAACCCGCCCGAGGCGACGTAGCCGTCGAGCAGCCCGACGAGGTTGCCGGCACGCTCCGCGGGCCGCAGGCCGAGCCCGGAGGGCGTGACCGTCGTGGTGAGCGAGATGCCGTCCTCGGCCTCCTCGTAGGGAAGCTTGGCGACCGACAGCGCGGCGGCGACGAGCCCGTGGTGCTCGCGGCCGTATCCCGGGTTCGCGCCGGGCGGGAACGGCTCGCCGGCCTCGCGGCCGTCGGGGGTCGCGCCCGTGTGGCGGCCGTAGACGACGTTGGAGGTGATCGTCAGCACGGACTGGGTGTGCACCGCGCCGCGGTAGGTCGGGTAGCGGCGGACCTTGCGCATGAACGCGCGCACGAGCTGCACGGCGATCTCGTCGGCGCGGTCGTCGTCGTTGCCGTAGGCGGGGAAGTCGCCGTCGACGTCGTAGCCGACGACCAGGCCGCGCGCGTCGCGCAGCGGGCGCACCGTCGCATGGCGGATCGCCGACAGCGAGTCGGCGGCGATCGCGAGGCCGGCGATGCCGCACGCCATCGTCCGGCGCACATCGCGGTCGTGCAGCGCCATCTCGAGCCGCTCGTACGCGTACTTGTCGTGCATGTAGTGGATGACGTTGAGCGCGTGCACGTACGTCTCGGCCAGCCAGTCGAGCATCACGTCGAAGCGCGCCCAGACGTCCTCGTAGTCGAGCACGGCGCCGGTGCACGGAGACGACTCCGGCGCCACCTGCACGCCGCTGATCTCGTCGCGGCCGCCGTTGATCGCGTACAGCAGCGCCTTGGCCAGGTTCACGCGCGCGCCGAAGAACTGCATCTGCCGGCCGACCTCCATCGCCGACACGCAGCAGGCGATCGCGGCGTCGTCGCCGAAGCGCCCGCGCAGCAGCTCGTCGGACTCGTACTGGATCGCCGACGTCTCGATCGAGATCTCCGCGCAGAAGCGCTTGAACCCGTCCGGCAGCGCCGGCGACCACAGCACGGTCAGGTTCGGCTCCGGCGCGGGCCCGAGGTTGCGCAGCGTCTGCAGGTAGCGGAAGCTCGTGCGCGTGACGAGCGGGCGGCCGTCGCGGCCGACGCCGCCGAGCGCCTCGGTCACCCACGTCGGATCGCCGCTGAAGAGCTGGTCGTAGTCCGGCGTGCGCAGGAAGCGCACCGCGCGCAGCTTCATCACGAAGTCGTCGATCAGCTCCTGCGCGCGCGGCTCGTCGATGACGCCGGCGGCGAGGTCGCGCTCGATGTAGACGTCGAGGAACGTGGCGGTGCGCCCGAGCGACATCGCGGCGCCGTTCTGCTCCTTGACCGCCGCGAGGTAGCCGAGGTAGAGCCACTGGATCGCCTCGTGCGCGGTCTCCGCCGGGCGTGCGACGTCGCAGCCGTAGCTCGCCGCCATCTCGCGCAGCTCCTCGAGCGCGCGGACCTGCTCGGCCAGCTCCTCGCGCAGCCGGATCACGTCCTCGGTGCCGAAGCGGTCGTCGAGCTCCGCGCGCTCGGCGCGCTTGGCCTCGATCAGCCGGTCGACGCCGTAGAGCGCGACGCGACGGTAGTCGCCGATGATCCGGCCGCGCCCGTAGGCATCGGGGAGCCCGGTGACGATCCCCGCGCGGCGCGCGCGCAGGATCGCCGGCGTGTACGCGTCGAACACGCCGTCGTTGTGCGTCTTGCGATGGCGCGTGAAGATCTCGCGGACGGCGTCGTCGGGCTCGAAGCCGTAGGCGCGCAGGCCGTTCTCGACCATGCGCCAGCCGCCTCTCGGCATGATCGCGCGCTTGAGCGGCGCGTCCGTCTGCAGGCCGACGATCAGCTCGCGCTCGCGGTCGATGTAGCCCGGCGCGTGCGCCGTGATCGACGCGGGGGTCGACACGTCGACGTCGAGCACGCCGCCGGCCTCGCGCTCGGCCGTCATCAGCGCGGCGAGCCGCTCCCACACCGCGCGCGTCCGGTCGGTCGCGCCGGCCAGGAACGCCGCGTCGCCCAGGTACGGGGTGTAGTTGCGCTGGATGAAGTCGCGGACGTCGATGTCCTGCTGCCAGCGTCCACCGGCGAAGGAATCGCGGGCGGTTGGTGCGATCACGGTCATCGCCTCGGAACCTAGTGGTGCCCGCGCGGCCGGCGTCGGGGACAACTGCCCGCCCGGATCGTGGAAAACCCACATCGCGGAGGGGGGCGACCCCGATGGCATGCCGCCGCCGCGATCGTAGCTTGCGTCTCAATGTCCGAATCCGCTCCGATGCGCGTCCTGATCGCCGGCAGCGGCGTGGCGGCGCTCGAATCCACGCTGGCGCTGCGCTCGCTCGCCGGCGACCGCGTCGCGATAGAGCTGCTCGCGCCTTCGACCCAGTTCCCGCTGCGCCCGCTGTCGGTGAACTCGCCGTTCAGCGGCGAGGACGTCCCGCAGGTCTCCTTCGGCGAGGTCCACCTGACGCACCGGCGCGGCTCGCTCGCCGAGGTCGATCCGGCGCGCCATCAGGTCCGCACCACCGACGGCGGAATGTTGTCCTACGACCGCCTGATCGTCGCCATCGGCGCCCATGCGGTCGATGCCGTGCACGGCGCGACGCCGTTCCGCGGCCCGATCAGCGCCGGTGCCGTCGAGGGCGCGCTGCAAGCGGCGCGCGAGCGCGTGATCTTCGCCATCCCCGGCGAGGCGGCGTGGGCATTGCCGGTGTACGAGCTCGCCCTGCTCGCGGCGCACGCGCAGCCGGACGGGCCGGAGCGGATGATCGTCTCGCCGGAGCCGCGCCCGCTCGACCTCTTCGGCCGGACCGCGTCGGACGCGGTCGCCCGGCTCCTGGACCGCGCCGGGATCGAGTTCCTCGGCGACACGGTCGCCGACGCCGTGCTCGGCGACGCGCTCTCCACGCGCGACGGACGCATGCTCACCGCGGACGCGGTGATCGCGCTGCCGCGGCTCGAGGCGCGCGGTGTCGCCGGCCTGCCCGGCGGGTTCCTCGAGATCGACGAGCACGCCCGCGTGGCCGGCGTCCCCGACGTCTTCGCCGCCGGCGACGGCACCGCCGGCCCGGTCAAGCAGGGCGGCCTCGCGACCCAGCAGGCCGACGCCGCCGCGGAGTGGATCGCGTCCGAAGCCGGCGCCGGCAACCGGCCCCGCCCCTACCGGCCGGTCCTGCGCGGCCTGCTGCTGACGGGCGAGGCGCCGCTGTACATGCGCAGGGACCTCGGCGACGAGGACGCGCTCGCGCGCGAGCTGAGCTTCGCGCCGCCGCGCGTCTCGCGCCTGCCGCTGTGGTGGCCTGACCAGAAGGTGGTCGGACGCTACCTCGCCGGCTTCCTGGCCGGGGGTCGCGTCGCGTGACCCACCTCCTGCATCGCCAGGCCGTGCCTCCGCCCCCGACGGACGCGGCCGTCGTCGTCCGCGGGGACGAGCTCCGCAAGCGCTACGGCGAAGGCGACGCCGCGGTCGAGGCGCTGCGCGGCGTCTCGTACGCGTTCGCGCGCGGGTCGTTCACCGCGATCATGGGCCCGTCGGGCTCGGGCAAGTCGACGCTCCTGCACATCCTGGCGGGGCTCGACGTGGCGACCTCCGGCTGGGTCGAGATCGACGGCATCCGGCTCGACACGCTGTCCGACCACGATCTGACGCTGCTGCGCCGGCGGCAGATCGGGTTCGTGTTCCAGAGCTTCAACCTGCTGCCCGTCCTCGACGCCGGGGAGAACATCGCGCTGCCGCTGCGCATCGGCGGCGAGGAGCCCGACCGCGCGTGGTTCGACACGCTCGTCGACGCCGTCGGGATCCGCGACCGCCTGTCGCACCGCCCCGCCGAGCTGTCGGGCGGCCAGCAGCAGCGCGTCGCGATCGCGCGCGCGCTCATCGCCCGACCCGCCGTCGTGTTCGCCGACGAGCCGACCGGCAACCTCGACTCGAGCTCCGGCCGCGAGGTGCTCGAGCTGCTGCGCTCCGCCGTCGACGCGTACGGCCAGACGATCATCATGGTCACCCACGACGCGTCCGCCGCCGCGATCGCGGACCGCGTCGTCTTCTTGGCCGACGGCGCGATCGTGGACGTGCGCGAGCGGCCGTCGGTGGAGGAGATCCTCGACCACGTCAAGGCCCTCACGCGATGATCTCGCTCGTCTGGCGCGGTCTGGCCGAGCGGCGCCTGCGGTCCGCGCTCACCGGCCTAGCCATCCTGCTCGGCGTCGCGATGGTCGCCGGCACCTACGTCCAGACCGACCAGATCCGGCACGCGTTCAACGACATCGAGCAGACCGCGAACCAGGGCAATGCGCTCGTCGTGACCCAGCGCCAGGCGTTCCAGAGCGACATCTCGTACGCGCTGCCGAGCTTCCCGCAGTCCGTCGCCGACCAGCTCGCCGTGGTCGACGGCGTCGCCCGCGCCGCGGGTCAGCTGCAGGAGTCGGGCTCACTCGTGATCGGCGGCCGGCGCGTCGGCTCGAACTACGCGCCCGGGATCGTGATGTCCGACGCGGGCCCGCCGTTCGACCCGCTGCGCTATCGCGGCGGCCGCCGCCCCGGCGCCGGCGAGATCTCGATCAACGCCAAGCTCGCCGCCGACGAGCGCCTGCGCATCGGCCAGAGCGTCGCGGTCGCGACGCGCGGAGGCCTGCAGCACGTGCGCATCGCCGGCGTCTTCGACTACGGCGACGTGTCCTCGATCGGCGGGGCGACGATCATCGTCGCGCCGCTGGAGGCGGTCCAGCGCTGGTACGGCGAGCAGGGCCGCATCACCAGCGTGGTCGCCTCGGCCAAGCCGGGCGTGAGCCCTGGCGCGCTCGCCCACCGCGCCCGCGCGGTACTGCCCGCGAGCCTGCAGGTGCGGACCGGCTCCGAGCAGGCGAGTCATGACGCGGGCCGCATCAACGACTCGCTCGGCCGCTTCCTCACGCCGCTGCTGCTCGCGCTGGCGGGCGCCGCGCTGCTGGTCGGCGCGTTCATCATCTTCAACACCTTCTCGATCACCGTCGCCCAGCGCGTGCGGGAGTTCGCGCTGCTGCGCTCGCTCGGCGCGACACGGGGCCAGCTCGTGGCCGCCGTCACCGGCGAGGCGCTGCTCGTCGGCAGCGTGGCGTCGGTGCTGGGCATCGGCGCCGGGCTCGGCTTCGCGGCAGGCCTCGGCGCCCTGTTCGACGCGGCCGGCTTCGGCATCCCGCGCAGCGGGATGACGCTCGAGCCGCGCACGATCGCGATCAGCCTGGTCGTCGGCATCGGCGTGACGCTCCTCGCCGCGCTCGTGCCCGCGCTGCGCGCCACGCGCGTGTCGCCCGTGGCGGCGCTGGCGGGCACCTCGCCGCCGTCGCCGCGCGCGCGCCGGCTGGCGCCGTGGATCGCGGGGCTCGTGACGCTGCTCGGCCTGTCCGCCCTGCTCGCCGGGTTGTTCGGCTCAGGCCCGGCCACCGCGCGGATGGGCGGGATGGCCGGCGGAGCCGTCCTGGTCTTCGTGGGCGTCGCGCTGTCGGCCCGCTGGTTCGTGCGGCCGATCGCCTCGCTCGTCGGCCTGCCGATCGAGCGCGTGTTCAAGCTCCCGGGCCGGCTCGCGCGCGAGAACGCGATGCGCAATCCAGCCCGTACCGCGACCACGTCGGCCGCCCTGATGGTCGGGCTCGGCCTGGTCGTGTTCGTCGCCGTGTTCGCCGCCGGGCTGAAGACGACGATCGACCGGCAGATGGGCGATCTGCTGAGCGCCGACTACGTGATCGCTGCGGCCGGCGTGGAGCCGTTGCCGGCCGGCGCAGGACCCGCGATCGAGCGCACCGCGGGGGTCGAGACCTCGGCGGCGGTCCTGTTCGACCAGGTCCAGGTCAACGGTGCGGCCGCGAAGGCGACGACCGACACGATCGAAGGCGTCGACCCCCGGCGGCTCACGCAGGTCTACCGCTTCAAGTGGGTCCACGGGTCCGACGCCCTCGCCGCGCGCCTCGGGCCGAACGACGCGCTGGTCGAGCAGCAGTTCGCCAAGGCGCACGGCATCGCGGTCGGCGACACGTTCTCGATCCGCACGCCCGCCGGCGCCCAGACACGCGTGCGCGCCGCCGGCGAGTACGACGACCCGCAGATCCTGCAGGGCATGATGGTCGCGACCGACGTCTTCGAGCGCCTGTCGAAGGCGGCCGACCCGTTCATCTTCCTCGTGCGCGCGCAGTCCGGCGCGAACCCCGCGGCGGTGCACAAGGGGCTCGAGACGTCGCTGCGCAGCTTCCCCGCGGCCGAGGTGAAGTCCAACGCCGAGTACCGCCAGGGCATCCACGACCAGCTCGACCAGATGGCGAACATGCTCTACGCGCTGCTCGCGATGAGCGTGCTGATCTCGCTCTTCGGGATCGCCAACAGCCTGTACCTGTCCGTGCACGAGCGCACGCGCGAGTTCGGCCTGCTGCGCGCGATCGGCACGACGGGCACGCAGATCCGGCGGATCGTCCGCTACGAGAGCGTGATCACCGCCGTCATCGGCGGCCTGCTCGGCATCGCGCTCGGGCTCGCGTTCGCGTGGCTGATGGTGCAGGCGCTCAAGGATCTCGGCTTCGGCTACGCCGTGCCGGTCGGCCAGCTCGTCCTCTTCCTGGTCGCCGCCGTGCTGGTCGGCATCGGGGCCGCGGCCTGGCCGGCACGCCGCGGCGCCCGCACCGACGTGCTCGAGGCGCTGCACTATGAGTGACCGGGACCGCGGACATGCCGCAGTCACGCGGGTGGGATGGGCGGATGTGCCACCGGAGCCTGACCTCGAAGCTGGTGGTATGGGCACGACCATCCTGATCGGCGTCGACGAGTCGACGCGCTCCGAGGACGCCGTCGCGTTCGGCTGCCGCTTGGCCGGCGCCGGCAGCGGCCCGGTCATCGTGGCGTGCGTGTTCGCGTACAGCGACGTGCCGAGCCGCGCGTCGAACAAGACCTACCGCCAGGCGCTCAAGACCGACGCGGTCCGCACCGCCCGCCGCATGGCGGAGTCGCTGCGCAACATCGCGCCCGACCGGATCGAGACGGAGACCGTCGCCGACCCCTCCCCGGCGCGCGCGCTGCACGACCTCGCGGAGGCGCGCCACGCCGCGATCGTCGTCGTCGGCTCGACGCACACGCATCGCGCCGGCCGCGTCCTGCCGGGCGCCACCGCCGAGCGGATGCTGCACGACGCCCCGTGCGCCGTCGCCGTCGTGCCGGACGGCTACCGCAACCATGCCCACGCCGTGATCCGCCGGATCGGCGTCGCGTACGACGGCGGCGACGAGTCCAAGACCGCCCTCGCGGCCGCGGCCGACGCGGCCCGGGCGCTTCGCGCCGAGCTCGAGCTGATCGCCGTCGTCCCGGCGGACGACGGTGGCCGCGCCGACGTCCAGCGCGAGCTGGAGGCGGCCGCCGCCGCGGCCGGCGGCGTCCGCGCCGAAGCCGTCCTGCTCGCCGGCGATCCCGCCTCGCGGCTCGCGATCCATTCGCAGGGCCTCGACATGCTCGTCCTCGGCTCGCGCGGCCGCGGCCCGCTGCGCGCCGTGCTGACCGGAGGCGTCAGCGGCCGCGTGGTGCGCGAGGCGCGCTGCCCGGTGATCGTCGTCCCGCGCGGCGTCGAAGCGCCGCTCGCCGACCTGTTCCGCACCGCACCGCCATCGGACCGCTTCGCCGCACCGGCGCGCGATCGATCCCGTTCGACGACCAGGGAGCTTCCATGACCGTCCCGATCCTCGCCGCATACGACCCGTTCACCGAGGACGCCGCACCGCTGGACCTCGGCGTCGCGCTGCACGAGCTGACGGGCGCTCCGCTGATCGTGGCGACGGTGTGCCCGGGGCGCGAGATCGTGGCCGGCGTCGCCGAGACGCGCAGCCGCGCCCTCGCCGAGCTCGCCGAGACCCGGCTCGCCGCGGTCCGGCTCGCCGTGCCGTTCGAGCCCCGGCTGCTGTACGACTTCTCCGTCCCGCGCGCGCTCAACGACGCGGCCGCCGACACCGGCGCCGCGCTGATCGTGCTCGGATCCACCAATCGCTCGGTCGCCGGGCGCGTGCTGCCCGGCAGCACGGCGGAGCGCCTGCTGCACGGCGCGCCGTGCGCCGTCGCGCTCGCGCCGAAGGACTTCCGCCGGCGCAAGCCCGAGACGATCGCCGTCGCCTTCGCCGACACGCCCGAAGGCCACCGCGCGCTGAGAGCCGCGCACGCCCTCGCGGCGCGAGCCGGCGCGATGCTGCGGGTCGTGTCGGTCCTGCATCCGTCGGTCGGCCTCGGCGGCGGCTTCGCCCAGGTCGCTCCGCCGCCGCGCGGGGTCGACCTCAAGAGCCACGAGCGGGCCGCGCACGAGTCCGCGCTGCACCACGCCCTCCTCGCGCTGGGGACCGGCGTCGAGGTCGAGACCGAGCTGCACGTCGGCGACCCCGCCGACGTGCTGATCCCGATCTCCGAGCAGGTCGACGCGCTGGTGTGCGGCTCGCGCGGCTACGGCCCGCTGCGGAGCGTCCTGCTCGGCGGCGTCTCGCGCCGCCTGGTCGACGGCGCGCGCTGCCCCCTGCTCGTGCTGCCGCGCGGCGTCGAGGACCCACTGGGCGGCCTGCTGGACGCCGCGGTGGCGTCATGACCCCGGTCTCGGTCAGCGCCGCGTGGGAGGCCTTCGGAAGCGAGACGCCGGCGCACGCGAGCGCCTCGATGCAGGCCACGCAGGCGCTCGCCGCCGCCTCCGCGCTGGATCCCAAGACCCAGCACCTCGCCTACCTGGCCGTGCTCGCCGCGGTCGGCGCCGAGAGCGGCGTGCCGTTCCACGCCGCGCTTGCGCGACGCGCCGGAGCGACCCGGGACGAGGTCGCCAGCGCCGTCCTCGTCGGCCTCCAGCCGGCGGGCCACCGCGTCACCGCCGTGCTCCCCGCCGCGCTCGCGGGCTACGACGGGGCCGACTGACCCGCGGGCGGATCGGTAGTCCTCCGCGCCGGCTCCGGTGTCCGCGCGGATGTGGGAACGCCCGCCGCGCGCGATGCTCGGTGCATGGCCGCGTCCGACTCGCTGGTGACCGCCGCCCTCGCCTCACTCGCCGGGGCGGGCGACGCGCGGATCGACGAGTCGTCGCTCGAGCGCGCATCCGAGCGGCTCGGCCTCGGGGCGGCCGAGGTCGACGCGCTGCGCCAGGCCCTCGCCGACCGCGGCGTGGAGATCCGCGACGACTGCGGCCGCCCGGCCGAGGCGCCCGCCTACGCCAACGACGAGCTCGCCCGCTACGCCGTCGACGCGCTCGATCAGTACCTCGCCGAGGCGACGCGCCACCGCCTCCTGACCCCCGTCGAGGAGCGCGCCCTCGCGCGCCGGGTCGAGCGCGGAGATCTCGCCGCCAAGGAGCGGCTGATCACGCACAACCTGCGCCTCGTCGTCTCGATCGCGCGCCGCTATCAGGGCTCTGAGCTGTCGCTGCTGGACCTGATCCAGGAAGGCACCATCGGGCTGATCCGCGCCAGCGAGAAGTACGACTGGCGGCGAGGCCTGCGGTTCTCCACGTACTCGACGCTGTGGATCCGGCAGTCGATCGGCAAGGCGCTGAACGAGAAGTCGCGCACCATCCGCCTGCCCTCCGAGGTGGCGCGGCGCGAGCGCCGCGTCGAGCGTGCCCGCGCCGCGCTGGCGCTCGAGCTCGGGCGGCCGCCGACGGTGGACGAGCTCGCCGCCGCCGCGGACGTCGAACCCGGCCAGATCGAAGCGCTGGATCACGCCGCCCGGGTCGTCACGAGCCTCGACCGTCCGATCGGCGACTCGGCCGACACGTCGCTCGGCGACCGGCTGCCCGTGGACACCGAGGTCAGCGAAGAGGTCATGCTCCGCCTCGACAACGCGACCGTCCGGCGCGCCGTCGCCAAGCTCGGCGAGCCGGCGGCGACGGTGATCCGGTCGCGTTTCGGCATCGGCGGCGAGCCCACGCCGCTCAGCTACCGGTTGATCGCGGCGCGCGTCGGCGTCACGCCGCGAGAGGTGCGCAAGATCGAGGAGCGCGCGCTGCGCGACCTCGCCCGGCTGCGCGAGCTGCAAGGGCTGTCCGACGCCGCCTGAGGCGGCGCCGCGGCTCAGCGGCGGCGGGGCAGGAACGCGCGCAGGCCGAAGCGGTGGGACGCGCGTGCGGCGGAGCGTTCACGACGCCGCTGCGGCAGCGTGATGGCATCCGCCAGCTCGCATTCCACGTAGTTCATGACACGGGCGTCGATCGAGAGCGCGTCGGCCCGGCTGATGGTCACGGTGGTCATATCGGCATCCTCGACCCGTGGCGCTCGCCGCCCATCGGGGCCGGCCGTGATCAACGCTGCGTGCGACTCCGGTGACCCGCGCAGTCAACTGCGGGGCGCCGCTGCGGACTTCTACGCGCGCCGGGTCGTGGCTACGTCGCCGGGCGGGCCGGCAGCGGCAGCGCCGCCGCGACGCTGGTCCCCGACGTCGAGGACGCGACCTCCAGCTCGCCCCGCAACAGCGCCACGCGCTCGCGCATGCCGATGAGCCCGAAGCCGTCGGCCGGCGCGTCCGGGTCGAACCCATGCCCGTCGTCGTCGATCTCGGCGTGCAGGACGCCGTCGTCCTCGCCGACCGCGATCCGGACCCGGCGCGCGCCGGCGTGGCGGACCGCGTTGGTGAGCGCCTCCTGGACGATGCGGTACAGCGCGGTCTCCAGCTCCGGCGGATAGCGCGCATCGGTCAGGTTCACGTCGGTCTCCACCACGAGCGAATGGCGCTGCGCGACCTTGGTCGTCAGGCCCTCGATCGCGGCGCCCGGGCCGAGCTCGTCGAGCGCCGCCGGGCGCAGCTCGCGGATCAGCCCGCGCAGGCCGTCGATCTCCTCGTCGATCCTCGCGACGGCACCCTCGACGGCCTCCCCCAGCCGCTCCGGATCGCCGCCGCGGCGGCCTGCGACGAGCAGCATCCGCACCCCGCCGAGTCCCTGGAGCGTGTCGTCGTGCAGCTCGCGCGCCCAGTGGCGGCGCTCGGCCTCGGCCGCGCGCATCGCGTCGCGCAGGCGCTGCTCCTCGACCGTGCGCGCCGTCGCCACCGCGGTGGCCGCGCTGGCCGCGAACGCCTGCAGCAGCTGCTCGTCGTCGGCGGCGCCGGCGGCGCCGAGCGCGGCGAGGATGCCGAGCGACTGCCCGCGGAAGACGAGCGGCACGACGAGCGCATCGGTCGCCACGAGCCCGAGCGAGTCGAGCGAGGCGCGCACGCGCGCGTCGTCGCCGTCGAGGCGGGCCCCATGCGCCTGCGACGGCACGTCGCCGGTCTCGGCGGCCACGACGAGGCCGTTGGCATCACGCAGCATGATCACCACGCCGCGAGCGCCGACCAATGCGCGACCGCGCTCGACGATCAGCTCGAGCACGCGCTCGAGGTCGGTCTCGCCGCCCACGGCGAGGGCGATCGCCGTCGTCGCCTCGAGCCGGCGGACGGCGCGCTCGAGCTCCGCGCGGCGCTGCTCGGTCGCCTGGTACAGGCGTGCGTTCTCGATCGCGATGGCCGCCCATTCGGCGAGCACGACGACCGCGTCCTCGTCGGCCTGCGAGAACGTCTCGTCTCCGGCCTTGTCGGCCAGGTACAGGTTCCCCCAGGCCTCGCCGCGGACCAGCAGCGGCACGCCCAGGAACGTCGTCATCGGCGGGTGGCCGGCCGGGAACCCGTGCGCGCGCGGGTCGTCGGAGACCACCGGCAGCCGCAGCGGCTTCGGGTCGGAGATCAGCGCGCCGAGCACGCCGTCGCCGCGCGGCGGGTGACCGATGGCGCGGCGCGTCTCGTCGTCGATCCCGTGGGCGATGAACCGCTCGAGACGTTCGCCTTGGGCGTCGAGGACCCCCAGCGCCGCGTAGCGCGCGCCGGTGACCTCCGTCGCGGCGCGGAGCACCCGCTCGAGCACCGTCTCGAGGTCGAGATCGGCGACGAGCGCGCGGCCTGCGTCGAGCAGCCGGCGGAGGGCGCCGGCGTCGAGCGTGTCGGCGGAGAACGGCACTAGTGGAGGCTCAGCACCTCGACGCCCTCGGTGCCGTCGTCGCCGACCCGCGCCGCGACCGGCAGGCCGCGGACCTTGCCGAGCTCCTCGTCGAGCGTCTCGAGGTAGCCCGCGAGCTCGCGGCCGGCGATCTTCGTCGGCGGCCACCAGAGGGCGCGGCCGGCGATCGAGGTGTCGTCGCCCGTCGTGCCGGAGGCGTCGCGGCGCAGGAAGCGCGCCCAGCGCTCGGTCAGCAGCATGCCGCGCAGCACGGGGCTGAACGGCTTCGGCTCGATCGCCGCCCCGGCGCGCGCGGCGATGTGCTCGGCGGCGGCATCGGCCTGCTGGCACGCGAGCCCGCCCTGCTTGACGGGGAACGCGGTAGCGTCGCCCGCGGCGTAGACGTCCGGCACGCCGGCGACGCGCCCGTCGGGCTGCGTCAGCAGGAAGCCGGAGGCGTCGGACGGGAGCCCGTCGATGGCCGGGCCTTCGAGCTGCGGCAGCGTCACCACGCGGTCGACCTCGAGCTGCTCGGAGCCGGGCGCGAGCCGCAGGCGGCCGTGATCGATCCGCTCCGCGTGGGTCGCCGTGTGCAGCACGATCCCCGCGGTACGCATCAGCCCGTCGACCTCGCGCGACGCGTCGGCGCCGAAGACCCCGAGCGGAGCGGCTTCCGGCGTGACGAAGTGCAGCTCGAGCGCGACGCCCATCTCGTACGCGCGATCCGCGAGCATCAGCGCCAGCTCGTAGAGCGGCAGCGGCCAGCTCGCGCCGGCGGGCGCCACGAAGGCGACCTTCCGCGTGTAGCCACCCTCGACGTCCTGGACGAGCCCGTGCAGCGCCTCGGCGTCCGACGCGGAGCCGCTGAAGGTCGTCGTGCCCGCGAGGCGGATCGGGCGGGCGCCGGTCGCGACGAGCAGCACGTCATACGGGACCCGCTCACCGTTCCCGGTCGTCACGGCGTGGCCGACGGCGTCGACGCTCGCGAGCGTCCCCACGCGGTGCGTGAAGCCGGCGTCCGCGGCGATGCGCGCGAGCGGATAGCTCGCCGCGGCGCCCGCGGCGAACGGGGCGAGCACGCTCAGCGGACGGTACGTGTACTCGGTGTCGGGAGCGAGCACGGTCGTGGAGACGTGCGCCCCGGCGAGCTTGTGGAGCACGAGCGCGGCTTCGAGGGCGGCGGGTCCGCCGCCGGCGATGAGGACGTTGGTCGGCATGAGACCAACCTAGTCCGATCGGAGGCGACGTCGTCCGGAGCAACGGCGGGTTGTGCTGCGGGAAACCCGCAGCGCCGAACGGCGTGGCCCGGATGGCGGGCGAGCCCGCCAGGCTTAGGTTGCGTGCATGGACGAATCGAGGCAGGTCCTGATCGCCGGCGGAGGCCCCGCCGCGATCGAGGCCGCGCTGGCGCTCAATCGCCTCGCGGCCGACCGCGTGCGCATCACGCTGCTGGCGGACTCCGACACCTTCACCTACCGCCCGCTGACCGTCACCGAGCCCTTCGACCTGACCGCGCCGCAGCGGTTCTCGCTCGCCGGCCTCGCCGCCGAGCGCGGGTTCGCGTTCGTCCGCGAGCGCCTGCGCTCCGTCGACCACACCCGGCACCGCGTCGAGACCGACGGGGTGCCACTGCACTACGACGCCCTCGTGCTCGCGCTGGGCGCCGCCGGCGAGGAGGCGATCCCTGGCGCGCTCATGTTCTCGGGCGAGCAGGACGCGGAACGCATCCACGCCGGGCTGGAGCGCCTGCATGCCGGCGCCCCGCTGCGCGTGGCCTTCGTCGCCGCGGCGGACACCGCCTGGACGCTTCCGGCGTACGAGCTCGCGCTGCTGACGGCACGCTGGGCGCAGGCTCGCGGGCTCGCGCTCGAGCCGTGGCTCGTGACGCACGAGTCGCGCGCGCTCGGGGTCTTCGGCGACGCGGCCAGCAACGCCGTCGCGGCGCTGCTCGAGGAGGCCGGCGTGCGCCTGTGGACCGGCGCCTTCGCCGAGCTCGTCGAGGACGGGCGCCTGTGGCTCAGCCTCGAGGGCGGGCTGCCCGTCGACCTCGCGATCGCGCTGCCGCGACCCGTCGGCCACGCCATACCCGGGATCCCGCACGACGCTCGCGGCTTCGTCGAGGTCGATCCCCTCGGCCACGTGCCCGGGCTCGCCGGCGTGTACGCGGTCGGGGACATGACGAGCCGCCCGCTCAAGCAGGGCGGCCTCGCCACCCAGCAGGCGTACGCGGCGGCGACGGCGATCGCCGCCTGGAGCGGCGCGCCCGTGACGCCGGAGCCATACCGCCCGGTGCTGCGCGCGATGCTGCTCACCGGCGGGTCGCCGCGGTTCCTGCGGCGCGGCCGCGCGGAGCCGGGCATCCCGTCCTCGCTCGCCAGCGAAGAGGCACCGTGGTGGCCGCCGCACAAGATCGCCGGACATGAGCTGGCGCCGTACCTCAACGCCCACCCCGAGCTGCACACGCAGCAGGCCCACATCTGAGGAGGAGGCACGCTTCGCCACGTGCCCGGCCGGCAGCCGCGATGGCCCACCCTAGGACCCAGGTGCGCGGGCCTCGGCGGCCAGCGCGTCCAAGCCCCGCTCCCATTGCCCGGTACGCGGCGTCGCCCACGCGAGCCGCCGGGCGAGCGGCAGCAGCGGCTCCGCTTCCCTTCGCAGGCCGCGCAGCCGCGCGAGCGCCGCGTCGTACACGCCGGCTTCGACCATCCTCGCGGGCTGCCGGATGCAGACGCCGATGCACGGCTGCGGCGCCTCGATGCGCCCGCAGCTGTCGCACGCCCACGTCGTCAGGCGCGCGTCGGGGTCCTCCGCCGCCGGGCGGTATGCGTGCAGCAGCGCTCGCGCGCGCGCCTGCAACGGGCGGTAGACCTCCTCGCCCCCGCGCGACTCGCGCAACTCCCGCACGAGCTCGCGCAGCGCGCCGAGCGCCTCCGCCTCGGCGAGCACGGCCTCGTGATCGGAGGCGGGCACGAGCTCGAGCCGGCGGTCGACGCACGTCCCAAGACAGGGCTGCGGCGTCTCGACCGCCCCGCAGCCGATGCACACCTGCACCAGCACCTCGTCGGACGGCGGCCGGGACATCAGTGCGGGAAACCACGGAGCGCGGGCGGGCGCCGGCCGCCGATGAAGCTCGTGAGAACCATGGAGACCGCCTATCAAATCGGATCGACGCCGCTCCCGGCCGGGCAGTGGCTCGTGGACCCGTCGCGCTCGCGCGCCGGGTTCGTCGTGCGCAAGCTCGGCGTCGGCAGCCTGCGCGGCCGCTTCGGCGGCGTCAGCGGCTCCCTCCTCGTCGACACCGCGACCGTCGCGGCGCATGGCAGCGTCGACGCGGTGAGCATCGAGACCGGCAACGAGGACCGCGACGAGCACCTTCGCGCGCCCGGGTTCTTCGCGGCCGAGGCCTTCCCGCGGATCTCCTTCCGCTCCACCGGGGTCGAAGCGACCAACGAGCGCCGCTGGCGCGTCCACGGAGAGCTCACGATCCGCGACCGCACGCGCGAGATCGAGCTCCTCGCATCGCGCACGAACCCGCTCCGGCTGCGCGTGCGCGGCGAGATCGACCGGCGCGACTACGGCCTCACCTGGAGCCGCGCGATCGAGGCGACCGGCGTCGTATCCAACGTCGTGCGGATCGAGCTCGAGCTCGCGTTCGTGCTCGATCTGGCCGCTTCGTAACCCGGATAACAGCGCGTCAGCCCCGGCCCGCACGGGACCGGCCGGGCCGTGTAGCGTGACCTCACCGATCGAGATTCGAGGGTCATTTTGACGGCTCCGGACCAGGCTGGACGGCCGGCTGCGGGCTCCCCGCTGCTCGTCGCGCACGAGTTCTTCCGCCGCGGCGAGGCGAACGCCGAGGGTTGGAGCATGTTGATCGCGCGGGGCCGCGGGTGGGAATCGGCATACCGACACCGCTGGCGGCACGACAAGGTCGTCCGCTCGACGCACGGCGTCAACTGCTCCGGCTCCTGCTCGTAGAACGTCTATGTCAAGGACGGGCTGATCACCTGGGAGACGCAGGCGGTCGACTACCCGCGCACCGACGCCGGGCGCCCCGACCACGAGCCGCGCGGGTGTCCGCGCGGCGCGTCGTTCTCCTGGTACACGTACTCGCCGGCGCGGCTCAAGCACCCGTACATCCGCGGGAGCCTGCTGGACGCGTGGAGGGCTGCCCGCGCCGGCGCGCCCGACGCCGTGGCGGCGTTCGCACAGGTCGCCGCCGACGGCGGCTACCGCGGCGAGCGCGGCCGTGGCGGGTTCGTGCGCTGCGGCTGGGAGGAGGCGACCGAGCTGATCGCGGCCGCGACCGTCCACGCGATCCGCGAGCACGGCCCGGACCGCGTGGCGGGCTTCACGCCGATCCCGGCGATGTCGCCGGTGTCGTTCGCGTCGGGAAGCCGCTTCATCTCGCTGATGGGCGGGGCGATGCTGACGTTCTACGACTGGTACGCGGACCTGCCGCCCGCGTCGCCGCAGACGTTCGGCGACCAGACCGACGTGCCCGAATCGGCCGACTGGTGGGACGCGAGCTACATGATCGTGTGGGGCACCAACCTCCCGATCACGCGCACGCCCGACGCGCACTTCATGACCGAGGCGCGCTACCGCGGCCAGAAGGTCGTCGTTGTCTCGCCCGACTACTCCGACCACGTGAAGTTCGCCGACGACTGGCTGGCCGCGCACCCGGGCACCGACGGCGCGATGGCGATGGCGATGGGCCACGTGATGCTCAAGGAGTTCTGGGTCGACCGGCAGGTGCCGCGCTTCGAGGACTACGGCAAGCGCTTCGCCGACCTGCCACTGCTCGTGAGCCTCGACGAGCGCGACGGCGTGAACACCCCGGGCCGCTTCCTGACCGCCGACGATCTCGGCGACGACTCCGAGAACGCCGCGTTCAAGACGGTCGTGCTCGATGCCGCCACCGGCGCTCCCGCCGTCCCCAACGGTCGCCGTCGGCTTCCGCTACGGCGACGCGGGCAAGGGTCGCTGGAACCTCGAGCTGGGCGACGTCGACCCGGTGCTGACGCTCTTCGGCCGTCACGACGAGACGGTCGAGATCGCGCTGCCCCGCTTCGACGCCGGCGACGGCGCGCGAGGCGGCACGATGCGTCGCGGCGTGCCGGCGGTGCGCGTCGCCGGCCGGCTGGTCACCACCGTGCTCGACCTCATGCTGGCGACCTACGGCGTCGCGCGCGACGGGCTCCCGGGCGACTGGCCGCAGGGCTACGACGACGCGACCCGGCCGTACACGCCGGCGTGGCAGGAGGCCATCACCTCGGTCGACCGCCGCATGGCGGTCAAGGTCGCGCGCGAGTTCGCCCGCAACGCCGAGCTCAGCGGCGGGCGCTCGATGATCTGCATGGGCGCCGGGACCAACCACTGGTTCCACTCCGACGAGACCTACCGCTCGTTCATCTCGCTGCTGCTGCTGTGCGGCTGCGTCGGCATCAACGGCGGCGGGTGGGCGCACTACGTCGGGCAGGAGAAGATCCGCACGTTCGCCGGGTGGGCGGCGATCGCGAACGCGACGGACTGACGCCGGCCGACGCGCCAGGCACAGGGCACGTCGTGGTTCTACGCACATACGTCGCAGTGGCGATACGACCGCCTGCGGCCGGAGCTGTTCGCGTCGCCGGTCGGGCGCGGGCTGTTCGCCGGCCAGACGGCGATCGACGCGCACGCGCAGGCGGTGCGGATGGGCTGGATGCCCTCGTTCCCGACGTTCGACCGCAACCCGCTGGATCTCGCGGACGAGGCGGCAGCGGCCGGTAAGGCGCCTGCCGACCATGTCGTCGACGAGCTGAAGGCCGGTCGGCTGAATTTCGCCATCGACGATCCGAGCGCGCCGTCGAGCTTCCCACGCGTCCTGTTCGTGTGGCGCTCGAACCTGCTCGGCTCCTCCGGCAAGGGTCAGGAGTACTTCCTGCGGCATCTGCTGGGCGCCACGCACGACGGCCCGCTGGCCGACGAGCTGCCGCCTGAGGAGCGCCCCTCCACCGTGCGCTGGCGCGACGAGGCGCCGCGCGGCAAGCTCGACCTGTTGGTCAACGTCGACTTCCGCATGACGACGACCGGGCTGTACTCCGACGTCGTCCTGCCCGCCGCGACGTGGTACGAGAAGCACGACCTCTCGATGACCGACATGCACCCGTTCGTGCACTCGTTCAACCAAGCGGTCCCGCCGCCCTGGGAGGCGCGCACGGACCGGGACGCGTTCGGCACGATCGCGCGTGCCTTCTCCGCGCTCGCGGGTGAGCACCTCGGCAAGCGCCGCGACGTCGTCGCGACGCCGGTGCAGCACGACACGCCGGGGGAGCTGACCCAGCGCGACGTGCTCGACTGGCGCGCCGGCGAGTGCGAGCCGGTGCCCGGCGTGACGATGCCGCAGCTCCCGGTGGTCGAGCGCGACTACGGCGCGGTGGCCGACGAGTGGGCGACGCTCGGCCCGCTGCTGGAGACGCTCGGCAGCACGGTCAAGAGCGCGTCGTGGATCCCCGCGGAGGAGGTCGAGGAGCTGGGACGGCGCAACGGGCTCGTACGCGGACGGCCTTCGCTGGAGCGCCCCCAGCAGGCCGCCGAAGCGATCCTCGCGCTGTCGGCGGTGACCAATGGGCGGCTTGCCGTGGCCGGCTTCAAGTCGCTCGAGGAACGCTGCGGCGTGCCGCTGGCGAGCCTCGCGCACGGCGCCGAGGACACGCGGATCACGTTCCAGGACACGCAGGTCCAGCCGCGCCGCGTGATCACCTCGCCCGAGTGGTCGGGGATCGACGAGGAGGGCCGGGCCTACGCCGCGTTCACGATCAACGTCGAGCACGACAAGCCGTGGCACACGCTCAGCGGCCGCATGCACCTGTATCTCGACCACGCGTGGATGATCGAGCTCGGCGAGGGCCTGCCCGCCTACCGGCCGCCGGTCGATCACCGGCTGATGCTCGCCGGCGCGCAGCCGCTGGCCTCGCACGACGCGCCGGAGCTGACGCTGCGCTACCTGACGCCGCACTCGAAGTGGTCGATCCACTCCGAGTACCAGGACAACCTGCACATGCTGACGCTGTTCCGCGGCGGCTCGGGGATCTGGATGAGCCCGCAGGACGCGGAGGCGATCGACGTGCGCGACAACGACTGGGTCGAGGCGATCAACCGCAACGGCATCGTCGTGACCCGCGCCGTCGTCTCGCATCGCGTTCCGCCCGGCGTGTGCCTGATGTACCACTCCAAGGACCGCCAGATCGGCACGCCGCGCTCGCAGCACGACGGTCGCCGCGGCGGGACCGAGAACGCGCTGACGACGATCGCGATGAAGCCGACGCACATGATCGGCGGCTACGCCCAGCTCTCGTGGGCTCCGAACTACTACGGGCCGACGGGCTCCAATCGCGACTCGGTGACGATCGTGCGCAAGCGCAGTCAGGAGGTCGAGTACTGATGCAGGTCAAGGCGCAGGTCGCGATGGTGATGAACCTCGACACGTCGACGCGGCGCAAGGCGCCGCGACCGTCTACCAGGTCCACGCCGTGATCGCCTGGGCGTTCTGGGCGCTGTTCCCGTTCAGCCGCCTCGTGCACGCCTGGAGCATCCCGCTGCAGTACCTCGGTCGACCGTACATCCTCTACCGCCGCCGCTACGCGGCGACGTCCGGGCGTGCGCCACGCTGACGCCGCCGGCTCCGTAGTTGCCACGACCGGGATGCGGCGGCGCACGGATGATCCGGAGGGGAGCGATGTCGATGGTGACCGCAATGCATCCGCCGCGGCCGTCATCCACCCCTGCGCTGATCCTCTCCACGCTCGCGTTCGCCGCCTGCTTCTTCGCGTGGAGCCTGCTCGGTCCTCTCGGGCCCGATCTGCAGGACCACCTCGGGATCTCCGAGTTCGAGCTCGCCGTGATGGTCGCCATCCCGGTCCTGCTGGGATCGATCATGCGTGTTCCGCTGGGGATCCTCGCGGACCGCCACGGCGGCCGGCGCGTGTTCAGCGCCCTGCTGGCGTTCACGCCGCTGCCGCTGGTCGCGCTCGCGCTGTGGCACGACTCGTACGCCGCGATCCTCGTCTTCGGCCTCCTGCTCGGGTTCGCGGGCGCGTCCTTCGCGGTCGGCGTCCCGTTCGTGAACCGGTGGTTCCCGCCGGAGCGCCAGGGCGCCGCCCTCGGCATCTATGGGATGGGCATGATCGGCTCCGTGGCCGCGGGCTTCACGGGGCCCAAGATCGTCAAGGCGTGGGGGCTCGCCGCGCCCTTCTGGATCGCCGCGGGCGTCGTCGCCGCGATGGCGCTCGTGTTCCTGCTCCTCGCGCGCGACGCGCCGGCGCCGGCGTCGTCAGGCCCGCGGCCCTCGATGCTCGGGTCGCTGCGCGTGTTCCGCGAGAGCGGGCGCGCCTGGGCGCTGACGCTGTTCTACTTCCTCTCCTTCGGCGGGTTCGTCGCGATGTTCCTCTACCTGCCGAAGATGCTCGTCAGCGTCCATCACCTGACCAAGCCGGAGGCGGGCGCACGCGCCGCCGGGTTCGCGCTGCTGGTCGTGCTCGCCCGCCCGGCCGGCGGCGTGCTGTCGGACCGCATCGGCGCCGAGCGTGTGCTGCGCTACTCGTTCATCGGGACCGCGCTGCTCGCGATCGGGCTCGCGCTCGGCTACAAGCACATGGTCCCGCTGACGATCTGCTGCCTCGCGATGGGCGTCTTCCTCGGCCTCGCCACCGGCGGAGTGTTCAAGCTGGTGCCCGACTGGTTTCCGGCTCAGGTCGGCGCGGTCACCGGCGTCGTCGGTGCCGCCGGAGGGCTCGGCGGCTTCTTCCCGCCGCTCGTGATGGGGATCGTGAAGTCCGCCACCGGCGGCTACGGCCTCGGGTTCGTCCTGCTCGCGGGCGTCGCCCTGGCCTGCCTCGGAGTGCTCACCGGTCTCGATCGCCCGCGCCGGACGCCCGTCGCATCGACGGCGCGACCCGCCTCCGCGTAGCTCAGAGGAAGGTCAGCGTGCCGAGCCGGTCGGCGCTGCCCTGCTCCAGCATCGCTCGCAACGAGGCGGCGGTGATCGCGCGGCCGCCCAGCCCGGCGATCACGTCGTGCACGCGCACGCCGAGCCCGTCGAGCGCGAGCCGGACGTTCTGCCCGACGATGCCGCCGACGCCGACCGCGAGCGCCGTCTCGACGACGATCACGCGCTTCGCGTGCCCCAGCGCGGCGCGCACCTCCTCCACCGGCCACGGGCGGAAGCAGCGGATCGCCAGCGCGCCGACGGCCTCTCCCTGCTCGCGCAGCTCGTCGACGACGTCCTCGAGCGTGCGCACGACCGAGCCGAGCGCGACCACGACGGTGTCCGCGTCCTCGGTCCGATGGCCGCGCACGAGGCCGCCGGAGGCTCGCCCGAACCGCGCCTCGAACTCGGCGGCGATCTCCGGGATCGCGTCCAGCGCCTGCATCTGCCTGGCGTGCAGGAGGTAGCGGATGCCGGTGAATGCCTCCGGCCCGGCCGTCGCGCCCTGGCGCGGCTCGAACGGCGGCAGGAACGCGTCCACCTGCGCCTGGTCGGGCACGTCGACGGGCTCGAACGCACGCGCGGGGATGAACCCGTCCATGCATACCATCACCGGCAGCGACAGCCGCTCGGCGAGCTTGAACGCCTGGATGTGGACGTCGAGCGCCTCCTGGTCGGACTCGACGTACAGCTGGATCCAGCCGGAGTCGCGCTGCGACATCGAGTCCACATGGTCGTTCCGGACGCCGATCGCAGGGTTGGCGACCGTCATCACGATCGGCAGGCCGAGGCCGGAGGCGTCGTCGATCGCCTCGGCCATGGAGAGCAGGCCCTGGCCGGCGGTCGCCGCGTAGGTGCGCCCGCCGGCCGTCATCGGCGTGGAGAGTCCTTCGACGGTCACCTCGGGCCGGCATAGCGCGACGGCCTCCGCGACCGCGCGCGAGCCCTCGATCTGCGTGAGCATGGGCCACCTCCTACTGGTTCACGCCGTCAGCGTCGCGCGCCGGTGGGCGCACGCGATCCGCCCGAGCCACGCGGCGGGGCGCGTAGTTCGCCGCAGAGCGCGATCCTCAGCGCGCCGCGAGCGCCGCCTGGGCCGCCGCCACGCGCGCGATCGGCAGGCGGTACGGGGAGCACGACACGTAGTCGAGCCCGGCCCGGTGGAAGAACGCGATCGAGTCGGGGTCGCCGCCGTGCTCGCCGCAGACGCCCAGCTCGATGTCGGGCCGGGCGGCCCGACCGCGGGCGACGGCGAGCTCGACCAGCGCGCCGACGCCGGCGACGTCGATCGTCTCGAACGGCGAGCGGTCGAGCAGCCGGCGCTCGAGGTAGATCGGCACGAACCCGGCTTCGACGTCGTCGCGCGAGAAGCCCAGCGCCGTCTGCGTCAGGTCGTTGGTGCCGAAGGAGAAGAAGTCCGCGAAGGCGGCGAGCCGGTCGGCGACGAAGCACGCGCGCGGGAGCTCGATCATCGTGCCGACGGAGAAGTCCTCGCCCTCGTGCAGCCCGTGGCGCTCGCCGACGCGCAGCACGAGCGCGCGCAGCTCCACCAGCTCCTCCTCGAAGTCGACGAGCGGGATCATGATCTCCAGCCGCGGCGGCGCGGCGGCGGCCTTGGCGGCGCGCATGATCGCCTCGACCTGCATCTCGTAGATCTCCGGGTGCACGATGCCGAGCCGGCAGCCGCGCGTCCCGAGCATCGGGTTCACCTCGCCGATGCGCATGACGAGCTCGAGCTCCTGCTCGAGCGCCGGCAGCTCCGGCGCGCGCTCGTCGCGGGCGCGCTGGACGCGCTGGGCCAGCTCCACCCGGTCGGGCAGGAACTCGTGCAGCGGCGGATCGAGCAGGCGGATCGTGATCGGCAGGCCCGGCATCTCCGCGAAGAGACCTTCGAAGTCGCGCTGCTGTAGCGGCAGCAGCTCGTCCAGCGCCGCGCGGCGCTCGGTCTCGGTCCTGGCCATGATCATCGCGCGCATCTTCGGCTGGCGATCGGCGGCCATGAACATGTGCTCGGTCCGGCACAGCCCGATGCCCTCGGCGCCGTGCTCGATCGCCTTGCGCGCGTCGTCCGGCGTGTCGGCGTTGGCGCGGACGCCGAGCCGGCGGATGTCGTCGGCCCAGGTCAGCACGCGCTCGAAGGCGTCGCTGCGCGCCGCCTCGACGAGCGGCACGTCGTCGCGCGTCACGAGGCCGGTGCTGCCGTCGATCGCGATCCGGTCGCCGGCCTGGATCACGACGTCGCCGACGCGGATCGTCCGCGCCTGCAGGTCGATCTCCAGCGCGCCGGCGCCGACCACGGCGGGCCGGCCCATGCCGCGCGCGACGAGCGCGGCGTGCGAGGCCTTGCCGCCCTCGCACGTGAGGATCCCGCGGGCCGCGTGGAACCCGGCGACGTCGTCGGCCTCCGTGAACGGCCGCGTGAGGATCACGTCGCGGCCTTGCGCCGCCGCGGCGACCGCCTCGGTGGCGGTGAAGACGACCTCGCCCTTGGCGGCGCCGGGCGAGGCGGCCACGCCGCGCGCGAGCACGTTGAAGGGCGCGGCGGGATCGAAGGTTGGGTGCAGCAGGGCGTCGAGCGTGCCGGAGTCGATCGTGGCCAGCGCCCGCTCGGGCGTGAGCATGCCCTCGTCGACCGCGTCGACGGCGAAGCGGACGGCCGCCTGCGCGGGCCGCTTGGCGCTGCGCGTCTGGAGCATGTACAGCCGCCCGCGCTCGATCGTGAACTCGCAGTCCTGCATGTCGCCGTAGTGGGCCTCGAGCGTGCGCAGGATGCGCAGCAGCTCGGCGTGGACCTCCGGCATCTCGTCCGCGAGCTCGTGCAGCGGCCGCGGGGTGCGCACGCCCGAGACGACGTCCTCGCCCTGCGCGTCGAGCAGGAAGTCGCCGCTCGGCTCCGGCGCGCCCGTGACCTCGTCGCGCGAGAACGCGACGCCGGTGGCCGAGCCCGCGCCGCGGTTGCCGAAGACCATCTGCTGGACGTTGACCGCCGTACCCCAGTCGTCGGGGATGTGGTTGATGCGGCGGTAGGCGACGGCGCGGTCGCCCATCCACGAGTCGAACACGGCGAGGACGGAGAGCCGCAGCTGCTCGCGCGGGTCCTGCGGGAACGGCTCGCCGGTGTGGGCCTCGTAGAGCGTGCGGAAGCGGCGCGTGATCTCGCGCAGCGCCTCGACGCCGAGGTCGCGGTCGTCACGCACGCCGGCGCGGCGGCGCGCCGCGCTCAGGATCTCCTCGAAGCGCTCGCCCGGGATGCCGCGGACCACGTTGCCGAACATCTGCACGAAGCGCCGATACGAGTCCCACGCGAAGCGCTCGTCGCCTGCCTGGGCGGCGAGGCCTTCGACCGACCGGTCGTTGAGGCCCAGGTCCAGGACGGTGTCCATCATCCCCGGCATCGAGTCGCGTGCGCCTGAGCGCACGGAGACCAGCAGCGGATCGGACGGATCGCCGAGCGCGCGCCCGGCGCGCTGCTCGAGCCGGGCGATGCCGTCGGCCACCTGCTCGGCGAGGCCGTCCGGCTCCACGCGACCATCGCGCATGTAGGCGACGCACGCCTCGGTGGTGATCGTGAACCCCGCGGGGACCACGTCGGCCCCGAGGACGCGGGTCATCTCGCCGATGTTGGCGCCCTTGCCGCCAAGCAGCGCGCGCAGCTCGCGCGAGCCGTCGGCGAAGTCGTAGACGAACGGTGCATGGGTGACGGCAGGCGTGGTCATGACCGCGATTCTCCGGGCGCGGGGGCCGCTCGCCATGCGGGGGACGGCGCGATCCTGGTGGGGCGAACTACGGATCCGGGTCCGCGCGATCCCGGATGGCGCGCGCCCGGGAGCGACTTAGCGTGCGGGCCATGACAACCCGAATCGCCATCAACGGCTTCGGCCGCATCGGGCGCGGCGTCGTCCGCGCCGCCGTCGAGTCGGGCGCCGACGTGGAGATCGTCGCCGTCAACGACGTCGCCGACGCCGCCACGCTCGCGCACCTGCTCGCGTACGACTCCATCTACGGGCGCTTCCCCGGCGCGGTCCACGCCGAGGACGGCGTCCTGCACGCCGGCGACCTGCGCATCCGCGCGTTCGCCGAGCGCGACCCGTCCGACCTGCCCTGGGCCGAGCTCGGCGTCGACGTCGTGATCGAGTCGACCGGCAAGTTCCGCACGCGCGCGGACGCTTCGAAGCACCTGGAGGCCGGCGCGCGCAAGGTCATCCTCTCCGCCCCCGCCAAGGGCGACGAGCCGGCCGACGCGAACATCGTCCTCGGCGTCAACGACCACGTCTACGACCCCGAGCACCACCACATCGTCACCAACGCCTCGTGCACGACCAACTGCCTCGCGCCGGTCGCGGGGATCCTGCACGCGACCGTCGGGATCCTGCACGGGCAGATGACGACGATCCACGCCTACACGTCCGATCAGCACCTGCATGACGCGCCGCACAAGGACCTCCGCCGCGCGCGCGCCGCGGGCGTGAACCTGATCCCGACCTCGACGGGCGCGGCCAAGGCGATCGGCCTGGTCATCCCCGAGCTCGCCGGCCGCCTGAAGGGCTACGCCGTGCGCGTGCCCGTTCCGACCGGATCGATCGTCGACCTGACGATCGAGACCGAGCGCCCGACGACCGTCGAGGAGGTCAACGCCGCCTTCGCCGAGCGCGCCGACCGCGGCTCGCTCAAGGGCATCCTCGCCTACAGCGAGGACCCGATCGTCTCGACCGACATCGTCAAGTCGCCGTACTCGGCGATCTTCGACGCGCCGCTGACGAGCGTGATCGACGGCACCCAGGTCAAGGTCGTCGCCTGGTACGACAACGAGTGGGGCTACTCGAACCGGCTCGTCGAGCTGGCCGCGCGCGTCATGGCCGGGGTCCCGGCCACCGCGACGACCGGGTAGACCTCGCCCCTGGGCTCGCGGTGCCGGTGCTCCCATGCCGCGAAGTGCGGCACCAGCAGCAGCGCCACCGCGACGCCCGCCAGCAGCGCGGCCGCGAGCAGGACCTGCCGGCGGCCGCGCCCGGGCACCCGCCCTCCCCGCCCGTACTCGCCCGCGGCGACCCGCGGCAGCTCGAGCAGGTGGCCGAGGACGTGCAGCGAGGTGACCGCGAGCCAGACGATGAAGCTGATCTTGTGGATCGGCAGCACCGTGTCGCGCGAGCTGGGGCCCGCGAGCAGCAGCCAGACGCCGCTCGCGAGGACGACGAGCGTCGAGGCGACCACCACCGGCGCGCCGACCCGCAGCACGGTGGGCGGCGGGCCCTTGCGGCGGTAGGACTCGCTGCCGGTGTAGTAGCGCGCGAACCGGTACCCGGTGCTCGCGAGCTTCAGCGCGACCGGCGGGATCAGCATCAGCCCCACGAACAGGTGCACCGCGAGCAGCGGCCTCAGGAACACGATCGTGACGCCCTCGACCGCCAGGAGGAGCAGGAGCGCGAACGCCGTGATCCCCGTCAGGCGGTGGTTTCCTTCGGTCCGGTCCGCCGCCCGCGCCGGCGCGCGATCGCCGAGCGTCAAGCGCGTGAGCCAGGCCGCCGGCGAGTCCATCACCGAAGAGTGCTCCCGCGTCGGTCAAGACGCGGCAAAGGATCGGCGCGCCCGCCGGGCTACGAGGCGCTGCGCCCGCGCGCGTGGGCGGCGCCGAGGTCGAGCGCGATGGCCAGGATCAGCGTCGCCGTCCAGGCGTTGACGGGGTCGAAGATCAGCGGCTCATGTCCGCCGACGGTGTCGGCGATCAGCCAGATGACGAACCAGACGAAGGTCATGTCACGCCTCCAGGGTCTCGGGGCCGCGCCTCGCGGCTCGAGGAGGCGAACGGGTGGCGTGCGTGCTTGTGCCGCCGCCAGCCCGTCGAGCGCGGGACCGCGGGCCCGGTGTCGTCGCCGGACGTCGGGGTCGTGGGGGCGGCGGTCGACGGGCACGGGTTGGACGTCTGGTCGTTGGGGATCGACGGGCAGTTGTCCTGCGTCTCGTCGCCGTAGCCGTCGCCGTCGGCGTCCGGCTCGACGTCGGCGTTCATGAGCAGCTCCGCGCCCTCGAGGCGCGTCGCGGCCGGCGCCGCGGCGCCGTCGGCGACGGCCGGCGTGAACGCGGTCACGCCGCCGGCTCCGGGCCTGCGGTGCAGGACCGCGGCGGCGCCGGCGCCGACGTCGAGCGCGAGCTGGTCGCCGGCCTCGACCGGGAGCCGGACGGTGAAGACGTAGGTGATGTCGCGCCCGGGCGCGTGGCGCCGGTCGAGACGCTGGGACGGTCCGCTCAGCACTCCGACGAGCCCGTCCGCTCCCGGCCGCAGCAGGCGCAGCCGCGCGGTGCCGGTCGTCGCGGCCCGCAGCCGCCAGCGCACGATGACGCCGGCCCGCGCGACCGTGGCGTCCCCGTCGAGCGTGCAGCCCGCGGCCGCGCGGCAGGAGGCCGAGTAGTCGGCGCGCGCGCTGAGCGCGCTGCCGGACGTGGTCGCCGCGGCGGCGACCGAGGCGGACGCGCCGAGCGCGAGCGCCGTCGCGAGCCAGAGGCGGGTGATCCAGGCGGGCATGAGGCCTCCGGCAACCCTACGGTCGCGACGGATCTCCCACAACCCGCGCGACGGGAATAGGATCGGCGGGTCCGCGTCGTAGGAGGCTCCATGCACCGTGCAGCAGTCGCCGCAACGATCCTCGTGGCCGTGGCCGCGATCGCCGCGCCCGCGCAGGCCGACGTGCTCGGCGGGCACTCCGGCTGGTTCTGGGGCAATCCGCTTCCGCAGGGGCACACGCTGCGCGCCGTCGAGCTGATCGGCGCGCGCGGATACGCGGGCGGCGACTTCGGGACGCTGCTGCGCACCGACGACGGCGGCGCGAGCTGGCAGGGTCTGGCGACGGGCTTCACGCAGGACGTCGGCCGCGTGCGGCTGATCAGCCGCGATTCGGTCGTGATGGGCGGCGGCTGCGCGCTTCGCCGCTCCGACGACGGCGGCGCCAGCTTCCGCCGGCTGCCGTGGACCGCGAGCGACGCCCGCTGCACCTCTCCGCTGGCCGCCTTCGCGTTCCCGTCCAGCGCCGTCGGCTACGTGCTGCTGCAGAACGGCAACCTGCTGCGCACGACCGACGGCGGCCGCACATGGCGCCGCCGCACCGCCGTCCCGAGCACGCCCGCGACGTCGCCCGGCTCCAAGGTCGTCCCGACCGACGTCGCCTTCACCGGCGCCGACACCGGGTTCGCCGCCACCAGCGCGGGCGCGCTGTTCGCGACGCCCGACGGCGGTCAGACGTGGACCCCGGTCGCCCAGTCGGGCGCCGCGCTGCGCGCGCTGTCGTTCGCCGACGCGGCGGACGGCTACGCGGTCGGCGACAGCTCGGTCGTCCTGCGCACGACCGACGGCGGCGCGCACTGGACAGCGGGAAGCGTGTCCGACGCGGGCCAGTCGCTCAGCTCGATCCGCTGCGCCGCGAGCTCGTGCATCGCGACCACCGCCGCCGGCGACCGGCTGTTCCGCTCCGCCGACGCGGGAGCCACGTGGGCGACCGTGTTCCCCGCCACCGAGCGGCTGTACGCGGCCGGTCTCGCCGACGCGGCGCACGTCGTCGCCGCCGGAGCCGACGGCACGACGGTGCTGTCGGCGAACGCCGGGGCGAGCTTCAGCCGCGTCGGCGGCCGTGTCTTCGGGCGCTACGAGCAGGTCCAGGCCACCGGGCGGCAGCAGGCGTATGCGTTCGGGGTCGCCGGCGCGCTCGCGCGCACGCGCGACGGCGGCAGCACGTGGGAGGACCTCGGCGCCGCGACCTCCGACCGCGTCGTCAGCGTCTCGTTCCCGACCGCCCGCACCGGGTTCGCGCTCGACTCGGTCGGCCAGCTGCTGCGCACCGACAACGCCGCCGAGAGCTGGCAGATCCTCAACCCCGGGACCTCGACGGCACCCACCGCCGTGGCGGCGCTCGACGGCCGCCGCGTGCTGCTCGTCGGCCCGCGCGGGATCCGGCGCTCGACCACCGGCGGCCAGGCGTTCGCCCGCGTCGCCGACAAGGCGTTGTCGCAGGCGTCGCTCGGCCGCGTCGACCGCGTCGGCGGCTCGGTGTTCGCATACGGAACTCAGGCGATCTTCGTCTCGCGCGACGGCGGCGCGCGCTGGGGCCGCGTGCGCCGGCCCGCGGGCTCCGCGCTCGCCACGCTCGACTTCGTGACCTCGACGCGCGGCTTCGCGCTGCTCGCCGACGGCCGGCTGATGACGACCGCCACGCGCGGGCGGCGCTGGCGCGAGCTGCCCGCGATCGGGACGGAGGTCGGCTTCGACATGGCCTTCAGCGACGCCCGGCACGGCTTCGTGATGCTGCCCGAGTTCGGCGACGACGAGGCCGGCTACGTGCTCGCCACGTCCGACGGCGGCGCGACCTGGCGGCCGCAGCTCGTCGACTCGTCCGCGCTGCACCGGGGCAGCCTCGCCGCCCCGGCGGCCGGTACGGCGTTCGTGCTCGCCGGGCGCGATCACCTCTTCGCGACGCACGCCGGCGGCGACTCCGGCAGCGCCTCGACGGTGACCATCACCACCTCGCGGCGGGCCGGACGGCCCGGCCTGCGAACGATCCAGGGCCGGCTGCGGCCCGCTCGCGGCGGCGAGCAGGTCGTCGTCTCGATGCGCGCGCGGGGCTCGCGCGAGTGGCTGTTCAACACGGTGCAGGTCGCGTCCAACGGCAGCTTCACCGTGGTCGCCGACGTCCGCCGCACGTCGACGGTCGTGGCCCAGTGGCGCGGCGACGACGTTCGCCGCGGCGACGGCTCACCGCCGCTGACGGTGCGCGTGGCGAGCGGTCGCTAGCGCGCGGTCACGCGCCGCGCGATCTCGCGCAGATGCCGCAGCTCGTACGGCTTCTGCAGGAACGCGGCGACGCCGCGGCTCGCCATCTCCTTGCTCACCTGCTGGGCGTCGTAGCCGCTGGTGAGCACGATCGGAGCCGTCACCCCGAGCGGCTCCAGCTCGCGCACGACCTCGTCGCCCGTCATCCCGGGCATCATCAGATCGAGCAGCACGAACGCGATCTCGCCTTCGTGGCGCGTCAGGATCGCCAGCGCCTCCGGGCCGTCGGCGGCGGCGATGACGGAGAAGCCCAGCGACGCGAGCATGACCGTCGCCATGTGCCGCATGCCCTCGCTGTCGTCGGCGACCAGGACGGTTCCCCTCCCGCGCCAGCCGGGCGCCTCGCTGGTCTCGGTCGCCGGCGGCCCGACCGGGTCGTCCACGGCGGGGAACAGCAGCTTGAACGACGTCCCGCGGCCCGGCTGGCTGTAGATCTTGATCGCGCCCCTGTGGCTGCGGACGATGCCCTGCGCCGCGGCCAGGCCGAGTCCGCGGCCGGTGAACTTCGTCGTGAAGAACGGCTCGAACATCCTCGCCATCGTCTGCGGGTCCATCCCGGCCCCGCTGTCGGTGACGTCGAGGAACGCGTAGCGCCCGGAGGGGAGCCCGTCGGCGAGCTCGAAGCCGGCGAGATAGGCCTGATCGGCCTCGACCGACCCCGTCGTGACCTGGATCGTGCCGGCCTCGTCGCCGAGCGCCTCGGATGCGTTGGTGATCAGGTTCAGGACGACCTGCCGCAGCTGGGTGACGTCGCCCGCGATCGTGGGCGTGTCCTCCGCGAAGGCCGTGCCGAGCACGGCCTTCTTGGAGATGACGCCCTGGATCAGCTCGGTCATCTCGCGCACGAGCTGGGGCAGCGCCATCGGCTGCACGACGAAGCTGCCCTTGCCGGAGTACGCGAGCATCTGCTTGGCCAGGTCGGCGCTGCGCAGGGCGGCCTGCTCGACCTGCTCGAGCAGCGGCCGCAGCGGTGACGGATCGGGCAGCGACTCCAGCGCGAGGCTCGTGTTGCCGAGCACGACGCCCAGCAGGTTGTTGAAGTCGTGTGC
Organism: uncultured Solirubrobacteraceae bacterium; assembly: GCA_963736505.1. Classification (GTDB taxonomy): domain Bacteria; phylum Actinomycetota; class Thermoleophilia; order Solirubrobacterales; family Solirubrobacteraceae; genus Solirubrobacter. The sequence continues at coordinate 588,447 of CAVTOZ010000003.1, read as the reverse complement.
GATCCCGCCCGCGAGCACGCCGAGCGACTCGAGCTTCTGCGTCTCGAGCAGCTTGCGCTCGAACTCCTGCTGCTCGCGCTTGGACCGGGTCACGTCGCGGGCGATCGTCGAGGCGCCGACGATCGCGCCCTCGCGGTCGCGGATGGCGGAGATCTGGACCTCGACGTCGATCGCGCGGCCGTCCTTGGTCGTGTGCACGGCCTCGAACGGCTCCATGTGCTCGCCGCGCCGGAGGCCGCCGAGATCGGGCCCGCCGCCGTCCGCGGCGAGCATCGCGATGTCGCGCCCGACCGCCTCGTCGGCGCTGTAGCCGTAGATCCGCTCGGCCGCCGCGTTCCAGGTCAGCATCGTGCCGGCCAGGGTCAGCGCGATGATCGCGCTGTCGGACGACTCGACGATCGCCGCCAGCCGCTGCGCCGTGCGCTCGCCCGCCTCGCGCTCGCTGACGTCGCGGATGGCGGCCGCGACCAGCGCGCCCACGTCGGTCCGCAGCGGACTCAGGCTGATCTCGACGGGGAACTCGCGTCCATCGCGGCGCAGCCCCCGCAGGGTGCGCCCCGCGCCCATGCGGCGCACGCGCGGCTCGTCGAAGAACGCGCCGCGGTGGCGCGCGTGACGGGTCCGGAAGCGCTCCGGCACGAGCAGCTCCACCGGCCGGCCGAGCAGATCGCCGCGCTCGTACCCGAACAGCGACTCCGCCTGCGCGTTGACGAGGCTGATCGTCCCGTCGCCGGCCACGATCACGATCGCGTCCGGCGCCGCCTCCAGCACGGCGCGGAACCGCGCCGCCGCGCGCACGTGCTCGCCGATGTCGCGGGCGATCAGCGAGGCGCCCGCGACGACGCCCGTCGCATCGAAGACCGGGGACACGGTGACCGAGACGTCCAGGCGCGCTCCGTCGGAGCGCTCGTGCGCCGTCTCGAACGCGGCGCCGGCGCCCGCGACGGCGATCCGCTCGAGCGCGGCGGTGAGCTCCTGCGGGCGGGCGGGCCGCACCAGCGCCGCCAGCGGCCGGCCGATCGCCCGCCCGGCCCGGTGGCCGTAGAGGTCCTCCGCCGCGCGGTTCCAGCTCACCACGATGCCGTCGAGCGAGCAGCCGACGATCGCGTCCTGCGAGGACGCGACGAGCGCCGCGGGATCGAGTCGCTCGTCGGTGTGATGCATGCTCAGGCGCCGGACAGCGCCACGACCGAGCAGGCCGTCGGCGCGGGCTGCCCCACAGCGCACGTCAGGACGACGGCGCGGTCGAGGCTCACGCCCGACACCGACGCGAGCGGGAACGCGAGCGCGCGGCTGTCGGAGGACTCGCCCAGGCGGGGCACGAGGTAGAGCCGCGAGCCTGCGCCTTCGCCGTTGCCCGCGGCTCCCCACAGCACGCCGGTGTCAGTGGCCGAGACGCCGACGACGTCGGTGCCACTGACGTCGCCCTGCTCGTAGCGCGCGAGCAGGCGATGGCCGCCGTGGAGCAGGTCGAAGCGCGCCTCCTGGGCGCCGTAGCCGAGATCGGGGTCGGCAGGTCCGCGCGCGACCCAGGCGATCGCCAGGCCGCGGGCGCCGAGATCGAGGCTGCGCGGGCCGGTCCGGTCGTCAGGGTTGCGCAGCCCGCCCGGGAGGGCGCGCAGCTTGCCGCCGCCGAGCGCGCGCACATAGAGCTTCGCGGGGCCGCCGGCGACCGAGCGGGCGAACGCGATCCGGCCGTGCGATGCGGTCGGCAGGTAGTCCGACGCGCGTCCGGCGCCGAGCCCGGGCACGCGGCGCTCGCGCGCGGCGCTCACGTCGTAGCGGTAGACGTCGCACCCGCGCGGGCGCTCGAGTCCTCCGGAGCGGCCGCTGCAGCGCGAGTACGTGGCGATCAGCCGGCCGTGCCCGTCGTCGCCGAGATCCACGTCGAACGGGATCCGGCCCGGCGCCACCGCGGCGTCCGCCGGCACGCCGCCGCGCGCGATCACGAGCTTCCAGCGACCGTCGCCGGCCGGGGCGCTCCAGGCGATGGCGTCACCTTGCATCGACACCTTGACGGTCGCCGGAAGGCCGCCGGCGAGCGTCGTATCGGCGCTCGCCGTGGCGGCGGGCGTCGCCGCCGCGGCGCACGCGAGCACGGCGAGCGAGCGCAGGAGGACGGAGGTGGTCATACATCCACACTCTGTGGCCCCCCGCGGCGCGCTTCATCCGTACAACGCCGCACGCGGTTGCGCGGATTCCCGGGTTGCGGCAAGCCCGCGCCGCCCCCGCGGCGCATTACCGATGGCACGCCGGCGCGCTGCTCGTAGCGTCGCCGGTATGCGCTCGACCACTCTCGCTGCACGGGCCGGCCGCTGGAGCGCCGCCCACCGCAGGGCCGCCGTCATCGGCTGGCTCGTCTTCGTCGCCGTCGCGTACGCGATCGGCGCCGCGGTCGGCACGGTCACGCTGCGCGACCAGGACTGGGGCAACGGAGAGTCGCGCACCGCCAACGCGCTGCTGGCGCAGCAGTTCCCGACCGAGCGCGCCTCCGAGCAGGTGCTGATCCAGAGCCGCGGCGGCCCGCTGCGGGCCGCCGAGTACCGCGCGGCCGTCGAGGACCTCGTCGCGCGCCTCTCGCGCATCCCGGGCGTGGCGCAGCTCGAGTCGCCGCTGGAGCGCGGCAACCAAGGGCAGCGCTCCAAGGACGGGACCGCCGCGCTGGTGACCTTCCAGATCAAGGGCGATCCTGACACCGCCAAGGATCGCGTCGACCCGGCGCTCGCGGCGACCGCCGCCGTGCAGGCGGCGCACCCTGGCCTGTTCGTCGGCGAGTTCGGCGACGCGAGCTCGAACAAGGCGATCATGAAGCGGATCCAGGACGACTTCCAGCGCGCCGAGGTCACCTCGCTGCCGGTCACGCTGCTGATCCTCGTCGTCGCGTTCGGCGCGCTGGTGGCCGCCGGCATCCCGCTGCTGCTGGGCATCACGGCGGTGGCCGCGGCGCTCGGGCTGACCGCGCTCGTGAGCCACGTCATGCGCGTCGACGAGTCGATCAGCTCGGTGATCCTGCTGATCGGCCTCGCGGTCGGGATCGACTACTCGCTCTTCTACCTGCGCCGCGCGCGCGAGGAGCGCGCCCGCGGCCGGTCGAGCGCGGACGCGCTCGAGACCGCGGCCGCGACGTCCGGCCGTGCGGTGCTGTTCTCCGGCTTCGTCGTCATGACCGCGATGGCGGGGATGTTCCTGATGGGCTCGCGGACGTTCTCGTCGTTCGGCGTCGGGACTGTGCTGGTGGTGGCGATCGCGCTGCTCGGGTCGCTCACCGTCCTGCCCGCCATCCTGGCCAAGCTCGGCGACCGCGTCGAGCGCGGCCGGATCCCGTTCCTCGCACGCATGCGCGCCAAGGACGGCGAGTCGCGCTTCTGGGGGCCGGTCATCGACCTCGTGATGCGCCACCCGATCGTGCTGGGCGGCGCCGCGGCCGCCGTGATGATCGCCCTGGCGATCCCGGCCTTCAGCCTCCACACGGTCGACTCCGGCGCGCAGGGCCTGCCGCGCGACCTGCCGGTGATGCAGGTCTACGACCGGATCCAGCGGACGTTCCCCGGCGGGCCGGGTCCGGCGGTCGTGCTCGTGTCCGCGCGCGACGTGACCCGGCCGGACGTCGCCGCCGGCATCGCGGCGCTGCGGCGCGCGGCGCTGGCCAGCGGCGTGATGCATGAGCCGATCAGCGTCGAGGTGAGCGCATCGCGCCAGGCCGCGCGCGTGCTGATCCCGCTCGCGGGCGGCGGCACCGATTCCGCCTCCAACCGCGCGCTCGACACGCTGCGCGGCCAGGTCATCCCCGCCACCGTCGGCAAGGTCCCCGGCGTCACCGCGCCGGTCACCGGGTGGACCGCCGGGTCGCGCGACTTCAACGACTCGATGAAGGCGCATGCGCCGCTCGTGTTCGCGTTCGTGCTCGGCCTCGCGTTCGTGCTGCTGCTGGTGACCTTCCGCTCGATCGTCATCCCGATCAAGGCGATCGTGCTCAACCTGCTCTCGGTCGGCGCGGCGTACGGCGTGCTCGTGCTGGTCTTCCAGCAGGGCCACCTCGAGTCGCTGCTCGGCTTCACCTCGATCGGCGGCGTGACCGACTGGCTGCCGCTGTTCCTTTTCGTGATCCTGTTCGGGCTCTCGATGGACTACCACGTGCTGATCCTCAGCCGTGTGCGCGAGTCGCACGAGGCCGGGATGAGCACCGAGGACGCCGTCGCCCACGGCATCCGCGCGACCGCCGGCGTCGTCACCAGCGCGGCGATCGTGATGGTCTCCGTGTTCGCGATCTTCTCGACGCTCGGGATGATCGACTTCAAGATGATGGGCGTCGGCCTCGCCGTCGCGGTGCTGCTCGACGCGACGATCGTCCGCGCGGTGCTGCTGCCGGCGACGATGAAGCTGCTCGGCGACTGGAACTGGTACCTGCCGCGGTGGCTCGAGTGGATGCCGCGCATGCGCGGGACATCCGTGGAACCCCGCGACGAAGGTGCGGAGACGCCGCAGCCGGAACCGCGCCACGACCGGATGAACACCGGCGCCCGCGTTGGTTGAGTCAAGCCGACTCTCCTGAAAGGAGCAGCATCATGGCGACACTCGCCGACACCCACGCGTACGCCGAGCCAGGTCAGGCCGGAAGTCCGGTCCAGCTGCGCGAGCGCTACGACAACTTCATCGGCGGCACCTGGGTCCCGCCGACCACCGGCGCGTACCGCGCGAACGTCTCTCCCGGCACCGGCAAGGCGTTCTGCGAGATCGCGTCCTCAGGCCCCGAGGACATCGAGCTCGCGCTCGACGCCGCGCACGCCGCCAAGGACGCGTGGGCGGCGCGCTCGCCCGCCGACCGCGCCGCGGTGCTGAACGCCATCGCGGACGCGATGGAGGCCAACCTCGAGATGCTCGCCGTCGCGGAGAGCTACGAGAACGGCAAGCCCGTGCGCGAGACGCTGGCCGCCGATCTGCCGCTGGCGATCGACCACTTCCGCTACTTCGCCGGCGCGGTGCGCTCGGAGGAGGGCCGGATCTCGGAGATCGACGAGCAGACGTACGCGTACCACTTCCACGAGCCGCTCGGCGTCGTCGGGCAGATCATCCCGTTCAACTTCCCGATCCTGATGGCGGCGTGGAAGATCGCGCCCGCGCTGGCGGCCGGCAACTGCACGGTGGTCAAGCCGGCGAGCCCGACGCCGTGGTCGATCCTGAAGCTGATGGAGGTGATCGGCGACATCGTCCCGCCCGGCGTCCTGAACGTCGTCAACGGGCCGGGCGCGGAGATCGGCAAGGCGCTCGCCTCCAACAAGCGGATCGCCAAGATCGCGTTCACCGGCGAGACGGTCACCGGCCGGCTGATCATGACCTACGCCGCGCAGAGCCTGATCCCGTCCACGACCGAGCTCGGCGGCAAGTCCCCGAACATCTTCTTCGAGGACGTGATGGCGGCCGACGACGCCTTCCTCGACAAGGCGATCGAAGGGCTGATCCTGTACGCGTTCAACAAGGGCGAGGTCTGCACCTGCCCGTCGCGCGCGCTGATCCAGGAGTCGATCTACGAGCGCTTCATGGAGCGCTGCCTCGAGCGCATCGCCCAGATCCGCCAGGGCGACCCGCTCGACCCCAGCACCATGATCGGCGCCCAGGTCTCGACGAGCCAGCTCGAGAAGATCGAGGGCTACGTCAAGATCGGCCGCGACGAAGGCGCCGAGGTGCTGATCGGCGGCGAACGCGCCGTCGTCGACGCCGAGCACGCGGAGGGCTACTACTTCCAGCCCACGGTGCTCAAGGGCCACAACGGCATGCGGGTCTTCCAGGAGGAGATCTTCGGGCCGGTGCTCGCCGTCACCACGTTCAAGGACGAGGCCGAGGCGTTGGCGATCGCCAACGACACGATGTACGGCCTCGGCGCCGGCGTGTGGACGCGCGACGGCGCGCGGGCGTTCCGGATGGGCCGCGCGATCAAGGCCGGCCGCGTGTGGACCAACTGCTACCACCACTACCCGGCGGGCGCCGCGTTCGGCGGCTACAAGGCCTCCGGCGTCGGGCGCGAGAACCACCGCATGATGCTCGACCACTACTCGCAGACCAAGTGCCTGCTGGTCAGCTACGACCCGAACCCCATGGGCTTCTTCTAGGCCCATGACGATCTCGGCCACTCCGGCGGCACTGGAGGCGATCGCTCGCCTCCAGGCCGCCCACGGGCCGCTGGCGTTCTTCCAGTCGGGGGGCTGCTGCGACGGCAGCTCCCCGATCTGCCTGCGCGACGGCGAGCTGCCCGCGTCGCCGCACGACATCGTGCTCGGCGAGCTCAACGGCGCGTCGTTCTCGATCGACGCGGAGCAGTACGAGCGCTGGGGCCGCCCGGCGTTCGTCGTCGACCTCGCGGCGGGCGCCCCGGAGGGCTTCTCGCTCGGCCCGCCCGAGCAGCACTTCGTCAGCCGCGAGCGGTAGCCACGCGTGCGTGAACGCCGCCCGGCTTGCCATGGCCCGGATCGCCGTGGCCATGCTTCGGGCCGGGTCGGCCGGGCTTGGGCTTCTTCGGGTGGCGGCCGCTCGTCAACCGGGCGCACGCGACCAGCTGATCAGGCGCGCCGGCGGCCGTCGTGCTGAACACGCCGACGAAGTACGCGAGGGCGCGGCTGGCCGTGAAGGTGCGCGAGCGCGCGAACGAGTTCGCCACGCCTTTGCGGTTCGTCGCCAGTACGCCGCCGCGGCGGTAGTGCCACCCCGGCACGTCGGTGCCGCCGGGCGCGCCCGCCTGGCAGGCCGACGCTGCCGACCGCAGCCGGAAGACGTACCTGGTGCGCGCGCCCAGGTTGCGCACGTGCACGCTCAACGCGTCGTTGCGCTTGCCGTCGACCAGCTGCGCCTTGCCGAACGTCTTGTTCGTGTAGGACCCGTCCGCGCCGACCAGCTGGAACGCGGCCTTGTAGACCTTCGCCCGCGGCTTCGCGCTCGCGGCTGCCGGCGTGATGGCGACCGCGGCGACCGCGGTGATGGACGCGAGTGCTGCGAGTTTCTTCATGGCCGCAGGATGCCGTCGAGCGGCCGATCCTGCGCGGTGCTCGATGACGGGATCGTCCAAACTGCATCAACCTGAATTGATGTATCGTTCCACCGATGGCGGGCGCCGCGGTATCTCGGGAGTCGTTGCCGCCGAGCTTCGTCCGGCTCGCAGCGCATCCGCTGCGGTGGCGGCTGTTGAGCGAGCTGGCGGGCGGCGACCACCGTGTCCGTGAGCTCTGCGTGCTGCTCGACCGGCCGCAGAACCTTGTCTCGTACCACCTCGGCCGGCTGCGGGACGAACGGCTGGTGACGATGCGCCGCAGCTCTGCCGATCGCCGCGAGGCGTACTACGCGCTCGAGCTCGCGCGCTGCGGCGAGCTGCTCGACGCCGCTGGTGACGCGCTGCACCCGGGTCTGCGGCGCGGACCCGGAGCTCGGGACCCGCACGCGGATCGCCCGCGCGCGCAGGTGCTGTTCCTGTGCACCGGCAACAGCGCTCGCTCGCAGATCGCCGAGGCGCTGCTCGAGCACCAGAGCGGGGGCACGATCCGGGCGTTCAGCGCGGGCAGCCACCCCAAGCCGGTCCATGCCGACGCGGTGCGCGTGCTGCGCGAGCGCGGGATCGACATCAGCGGCCGGCGCTCGAAGCCCTTGACCGACTTCACCGGCCGCCGGCTGGACTTCGTGGTCAGCCTCTGCGACCGGGTGCGCGAGGTCTGCCCCGAGTTCCCGGGCGCCGCCGTCACGCACTGGAGCATCGCCGACCCCGCGGCGGCGGCCGGGGACGCCGGAGAGCGCCTCGCGGCGTTCCGGCGCACCGCGACCGAGCTCGCGACGCGCATCACGTTCCTGCTCGCGCTCGTCGAGCGCGACCACACGACCACGGAGGTCATCTGAACATGCCCGACGAACTGGTCAGCGTCCGCTACCTCGTCGATGACGTCGACGCGGCTGTGGAGTTCTACACCCGCCACTTCGGCTTCGAACTGCTCAGCAGCGCCGCGCCGGCGTTCGCCGACGTCGTCCGCGGCCGGCTCAGGCTGCTGCTCAGCGGGCCGAAGAGCTCGGCCGGGCGGCCGATGCCCGACGGCCGCGTCCCCGCTGCCGGCGGCTGGAACCGCATCCACCTGATCGTCGACGACATCGCGAGCGAGGTCGAGCGCCTGCGCAGCGCCGGCCTGACGTTCCGCAACGACATCGTGACCGGCCCGGGCGGGCAGCAGATCCTGCTCGACGACCCCTCGGGCAACCCGATCGAGCTGTTCCAGCCCGCCGCGCGCTGAGCGACCGGTTGCGCGCGGGGCTCGCGACCACTGGGACGGGGAACTACGCATCCGGGCTGAGGCTCGCCCCGGATGTCCCGGCCCGTACGCGCTGCGAGGTTTCACACCATGCTCGTCACCAACCTCGGCACGCTGGTGCTCGCCGGCTTCATCGGCTACGCCGTGATCTCGAAGGTCCCCACGACGCTGCACACGCCGCTCATGTCCGGCACCAACGCGATCCACGGGATCGTCGTGATCGGCGGCATCGTGCTGCTCGCCACCGGCGCGGCGACGGACACCTTCAGCAAGGCCCTGGCCGTGCTCGCCGTCACGTTCGGCACGGTCAACGTGGTCGGCGGCTTCCTCGTCACCGACCGGATGCTCGAGATGTTCAAGCCGAAGGACCGGACGTGACGCTCGCGACCTTCGTCACGAGCGAGAGCTTCCGCGACGTGCTCTACATCGCGAGCGTCGCGCTGCTCATCACCGGGCTGTCCGGTCTGACAGGGCCGACGACGGCGGTCCGCGGCAACCGCATCGCCGCCGCCGGGATGGCGGTGGCCGTGATCGCCACGCTGCTGCTCCCGCACGTCTCCAACTGGGCGCTGATCGCGCTCGGGATCACGCTGGGCACGGCGATCGGCGTACCCGCCGCGCGGCGCGTGAAGATGACCGCGATGCCGCAGATGGTCGCGCTGTTCAACGGCGTGGGCGGCGGGGCCGTCGCGCTGATCGCCTGGGTCGAGTTCCGCGGCTCGCACGGCTTCGCCGACGACGCGACGTATGTCGCCATCTTCAGCGTCTTCTCGGCGATCGTCGGCAGCGTGTCGTTCTGGGGCTCGGGGATCGCGTTCGGCAAGCTGCAGGGCCTGATCACCGGCAACCCGGTGACGGTCGGCCGCCTCCAGGTGCCGCTCAACGCGCTGCTCGCCGCCGTCGCGGCCGGCTGCGCGGCCGCGATCGTCGCGGGCGTGCACGACGAGCTGCTGTTCGTCGCGCTGCTGGTGTCCGCGGCGGCGCTCGGCGCGATGCTCGTGCTCCCGATCGGCGGCGCCGACATGCCGGTCGTCATCTCCCTCTTGAACGCCTTCACCGGCCTGTCGGCCGCCGCGGCCGGCGTCGCGATGGACAACCCCGCCCTGATCGTGGCGGGCATGATCGTCGGCGCCTCCGGCACGCTGCTGACGCAGCAGATGGCGGAGGCCATGAACCGCTCGATCCACTCGATCGTCGCGGGAGGGTTCGGCGGCGCGGGCGCGCTGCCCGCGGCCGGACCCGGCGGCGAGGCGCGGCCGGTCCGCTCAACGAGCGCCGCCGACGTCGCGATCCAGCTCGCCTACGCGTCCCAGGTCGTGATCGTGCCGGGCTACGGCCTGGCCGTGAGCCAGGCGCAGCACGCGCTGCGCGAGATGACCAAGCTGCTGGAGGCCAGCGGCGTGACGGTCAAGTACGCGATCCACCCGGTCGCCGGCCGCATGCCGGGCCACATGAACGTCCTGCTCGCCGAGGCCGAGGTGCCCTACGACCAGCTGTCCGAGCTCGAGGACATCAACCCCGAGTTCCCGCGCACCGACGTCGCGCTGGTGATCGGCGCCAACGACGTCGTGAACCCCGACGCCCGCAGCAACCCGCAGAGCCCGCTCTACGGGATGCCGATCCTCGACGTCGACCGCGCCGGCTCGATCATCGTGCTCAAGCGCTCCATGCGCTCGGGCTACGCCGGGGTCGAGAACCCGCTGTTCAGCGATCCGAAGACGGCGCTGCTGTTCGGCGACGCCAAGGCGTCGATCGCCGGCATCACGACGGAGCTCAAGGCGCTCGTCGGCACGGCCGTGGCGGCGTCATGAGGCTCGCGCTCGGCACGCTGCTCCTGCTCGCGCTCGCCGCCGCCCCCGCGCGGGCGGCGGACCTGCCGTCGGTCCGCTTCGACGGCGCCGTCGCCGGCGATCAGGCCGGCACGTCGGTCGCGCGCGCGGGCGACGTCAACGGCGACGGCGTGGGCGACCTCGTGATCGGCGCGCCCCAGGCCGGCCAGGGCGCCGGCGCCGCGTACGTCGTCTTCGGCCCGTTCACACCCGGCACGACGGTCGATCTCGCGAGCATCGCGGGGCGCGGGTTCGTCATGCGCGGCTTCGGCGGCGCGCTGGCCGGCATGTCGGTCTCCGGCGCCGGCGACGTCAACGGCGACGGCCTCGCGGACGTGATCGTCGGCGCCCCGGGCGCCTACGTGGACCAGGAAGGCCCGATGGCCTCCCCCGGCCACGCCTACATCGTCTTCGGCAGCCGCACGCCGCACGACGTCGCGCTCGCGCCGCTCGGCTCCGGCGGGATCGTCCTGACCGGCGAGTCGCACCGGTTCCCGGACACGTTCGGGTGGCAGGTCAGCGCGCTCGGCGACATCGACGGCGACGGGCTGGCCGACGTCGGCGTCCTGGCGCCCGGCAACCCCGGCTTCGAAGACACCTTCACCCCCGGGTACACGTTCGTCGCCTACGGCCGCCGGCGTGCCGGCACGATCGCCGTGCCGGCGGCGGGCGGCTCCGGCTTCCGCATCGGCGGAGCGGCGACCGCGGTCGCCGCGGCCGGCGACTGGAACCGCGACGGGCGCCCTGACGTCGCGACGTTCGACTTCAACGCGCTGCGGGGCGCCGGCGCGATCGCGATCGTCTACGGCGCGCGCCGCCGCGGCACGCTGGACATCACCCGGCTCGGCCGCGAAGGGGCGCTGATCCGGGGCAACCCGGTCGTGCACTACAAGTTCGGCGGCGGGTTCGCCGGCGGCGGCGACGTCGACGGCGACCACCGTCCGGACCTCGTGATCGGCGAGCCGCACGCACACACGTCCAACGTGGTCCGCTCCGCCGGCGGCGCCTGGCTGGTGCGCGGCTCGGCGTCGCGCACGCGCTTCGACCTGCGCCGCCCGAGCGCACGCGCGTGGGAGCTCGTGCGCGGCGCGCCCGACGACTATGCCGGCACCGGGATCGCGCTCGGCCACATCGGCGGCGACCGCCGCATGGACACGGTGCTGCTCGCCGGCGGCTCGCTGGCCGTCGTCTACGGCAGCGCGTCGCGCGCGAGCACGCCGCTCGCCGCGCTGCCGCCCGACCGCGGCTTCATCGTCGACGGCCACATCGAGCCGCTGCCCGATCCGGGGCTCGGGTTCCCGGGCGCCGGCGGCTTCAACGCGGTCGGCGTCGCCGGCGACCTCAACGGCGACGGTCACGCCGACCTGCTCGCCGGCGCCCGCTTCGCCGGGCACGAGGACCGCCCGCGGGCGGGCTCGGCGTACCTGTTGTTTCCGTAGTTCACCTCGCGACGACGGCACGCTCGCACGGATGTGCACGCCGGGCACGGGTGGAATGGTCGAACCATGCCCGAGACCAAGACCGACATCACCGACGACGTCCTGGCGACGAGCCCGGAAGGGCTGCGCGACCAGGCGCTCCGGCGCGTGAAGAAGCGCCGTGACCTGCACACGCACGCGTTCGCGTACCTGACCGTCAACGTCCTCGTGTGGGGCGTCTGGGCGATCATCGGCGCGACGTCGCACAGCTGGTTCCCGTGGCCGCTGTGGCTGACCCTCGGCTGGGGCGTCGGCCTGGCGTTCAACGCCTGGGACGTGTACTTCCGGCGCCCGATCACCGAGGACGAGGTGTCGCGCGAGATCCGGCGCCTGACGCACCAGCACTAGTGTCGTGAGTCGTTGATTCGGGTGCAGTAGCGGGCGATCGAGTCGAGGATCTGGTCGGCGGTCTTGGTCCAGACGAAGGGCTTGGGGTCGTCGTTCCAGGTCTTGATCCAGGCGCGGATGTCGGCGTTGAGGTCGCGGACGGAGCGGTGTGTGCCGCGCCGGAGTTTCTTGGTCGTCAGTTCGGCGAACCAGCGCTCGACGAGATTCAGCCAAGACGAGCTGGTTGGCGTGAAGTGCAAGACGAAGCGCGGGTGCGCAGCCAGCCAGCGCTTGACCGCCGGCGTCTTGTGTGTCGAGGAGTTGTCGAGCACAACATGGACGTCGAGTTCGTGGGGGACCGCGCGGTCGATCGTGGCCAGGAACTGCTTGAACTCGATCGCGCGGTGGCGCGCGTGGAGCGCGCCGATGACCTTGCCGGTCGTGATGTCCAGCGCCGCGTAGAGGCTGGAGGTGCCGGCGCGTTTGTAGTCGTGCGTCGCGCGCTCGGGAACGCCCGGCAGCATCGGCAGGATCGGCGCGGTCCGATCCAGCGCCTGGATCTGGGACTTCTCGTCGACGCACAGCACGACGGCGCGCTCGGGCGGGTTCAAATACAGGCCAACGACGTCACGGACCTTGTCGATGAACTGCGGATCGCGCGACAGCTTCCATGTGTCCTGGCGGTGCGGTTGAAGCCCGAACGCCCGCCAGATCCGCGACACCGCCGTCTGCGTCAGACCGACCTCCTTGGCCATCGACCGCGTCGACCAATGCGTCGCGTCCTTGGGTGCCGTCTCCAACGTTTTGACGATCACCTGCTCGACCTGCGCGTCGCTGATCGTCCGCGGCCGCCCCGGACGCGGCTCGTCGAGCAGCCCATCCAGCCGATCGGCCGCGAACCGATTGCGCCACCGCGTCGCGACGCTGCGATGAATCCCCAGGCGCCGCGCGATCTCCGTGTTCGGCAATCCCTCGGCCGCGGCCAACACGATCCGCGAACGCTGCGCCAGCGCCTGAGCGCTCGTGCGACGCCGCGCCCAGGCCTCCAACTGCGCGCGCTCCTCGTCGGTCAAGACCAGCTCAACGGCCTGAGGGTTCGGCATCACCGAACCCTACACACCTGACGCTGAACTAACGACTCACGACACTAGCGCGTCGCCGCCGGATTGCATCGGCTGAGTCCCGCAGACATGCCGTGGAAAGCCCGTCACCGGCACGCAGCCCGACCGGATGGCAGCCGGCCGCGTGCGGCGGAGACTGTAGGTGAACCATCGAACAGGAGGACGCCCATGGCGACCGCCACCAAGAATGCGCCGGCCCCCAAGCCGGCCGAGAAGAGCTCGCTGGAGTACCTCCAGCAGGCTCTCGACGACCTCGACAAGGCGCGCCGGCAGGCGCAGAACGAGGTCCGCGCGGGCATCGACTCCGCCGTGGAGCGCATCCGCGACGCGAGGAAGGACCTGATGACGCGCGCACACGACGAGGTGGATGACCTGCAGGGCCGCCTCGACCGCGCGACGGAGGACGCGCGCCAGGACATCATCCTGACCGCGATCCGCGCACAGCGCACACCGGAGTCACTCACCGCCCTGCAGGCGGAGATCCGGGGTCGCAAGCGGCAGCTGGTCGCGTGATGCTCGAGCGCCCGCGCCGCCCCCGCGACGTTCGCGGCGGCGGCGCGCGTCGCGCTGTCGCGAATCCGTAGTTCGCGCCCCCGCGGGATCCGGGGCGTCCCCGATGGCCGGCGGCGCCCGCGGCTGAACACTGATCCCATGTCCGAGACCGAGACCGGCGAGGAGCTCCAAGCGCGGCTCGCGCGCGACGAGGCGCGGCTGGCGTACGACGAGGCGCGCATCGCCGCCGAGGACGAGGCGATCCACGAGAACGCGATCGTGGCCAACACCGGCATCGCGATCGCCGTCGTGCTCGCGATCGCGATCGCCGCGCTCGTCATCTCCGTGATCGCGCTGCGGCGCGACGTCGGGGCGCTCGCGTCCGCCGCGCCGACCGACAGCGTCTCGACGCGCTCGATCCAGGACGCCGCGGTGACCTCGGACAAGCTCTCGGACTCCGCCGTCATCCGCTCCGTCATCGCCGACGGAGCGATCGGCCCGCAGCAGCTGGCGGCCGACGCGGTGAGCGGGGCGCACGTGGCGAAGAACTCGTTGACCGGCGCCGACGTGCAGGAGAGCACGCTGGCGACCGTCCCCGGCGCACAGCGGGCAAACGATGCGACGCACCTCGCGGGACGGCCAGGGAGCGCCTACCTGTCACGCGTGATGACCGTGGAGGCCACGAGCCTGACGAACGCCCAGCAGGGCAAGGGCCCCGTCGTCGCGCGCTGCCCCGCCGGCACGCGCGTGATCTCGGGCGGCGCGGCCGTCCGCGGCGCCGCCCGCGGGATCGCGATCGTCTCGAGCACGCCGGATGGAGACGGCGCGTGGAGCGCGACCGCCTACGCCCGCGGATCGCATCAAGCCTGGCGCCTGACCGCCTCCGCCATCTGCGCGGCCGGCGGCGCGTGACCGCCGACCCGCCGAGCCATCCGCGTCAGCCGAGGTCGCCGCGCGTGACGGCGGCGATCTCGCGCGCCACCGCGTGCGCATCGCCGCCGGCCGCGAAGGCGCGCAGCTGCCGGTCCGCGCCGTTGCCGTCGCGGAGGATGCGCTCGACGCCCTCGAGCTCGCGCTCGCAGCCGAGCTCGCGCGCGTGCGGCGCCAGGTCCGCCAGCGTCCTCGCGATCAGGTCCTTCACCGGTACCGCCCCGCCGTTGGCGAGGTCGACGACCGTGGCGTCAAGGCCGTAGCGGGCGGCCCGCCACTTGCTCTCCTGCGCGAGCGCCGGATGGCAGGCCGGGAGCGTCTCGCCCGCCTCGTCGGCGGCCGCGTAGCGCCGCACCAGCGCCTGGACGTAGGCGGTCAGCGCGACCGCCTCCTCGATCCGGCTCACGGCGTCCATCACGCGCACCTCGAGCGTGCCGAAGCACGGATGCGGGCGCACGTCCCACCAGATGCGCGTGTAGTCCTCGATGCAGCCGCTCGCCACCAGCCGGCCGACGACGGCGGCGAACTCCGCGTAGTCGCGGAAGCCCGGCGGCGGGCCCGAGCGCGGGAACGCCGAGAAGATGAGATGGCGGCACGACGCGAAGCCGGTCGACTCGCCGCGCCAGAACGGCGAGTTGGCCGAGAGCGCGACGAGCTCGCACAGGTGCGCGCCGAGCGCGCCCATGACGCGGATCGCGCGGTCGGGATCGTCCATCCCGACGTGGATGTGCAGGCCGAAGATCAGCTCCCTCCGGCCCGCGTACTGCAGCTCGTCGATCAGTGAGCGGTAGCGTTCGCGGCCGGTCACGCGCTGGTGCTCGAACAGGCTGAACGGATGCGTGCCCGCGGAGCCCAGCCGCAGTCCCTGGGCATCCGCGGCGGCGACGGCGTGCGCGCGCAGGCGGCGCAGCTCGCGGCCGGCGTCGGCGACGCTGACGCACACGGGGGTATGGAACTCCACGAGCGACTCGAACAGCTCCGCCGAGACGAGGCCGGCGAAGTCGCCGTCCTCCTCGGCCTGGAGGATGCTCTCGACGCGCTGCACGAGATCGAGCGTGGTCGCGTCGAGCAGCATGTACTCCTCCTCGACGCCGAGGCTGAGCGGGCTGCCGGTCCCGAAGCGGTGGTCGAGCACGTCGGCGGGCGGGGCGAGGCGGGACACGACGTCACGCTAAGCCGTCCGCGGCGTGGCCGACTCCGTAGTCCCCCTCAACGCGGGCGCGGAAGACCGCGGTTTGCGGTTCGCGGGCTGTCCCATTAGCGTGCGCGTGCGCCGTGGAGCCGCTTCCCGTCACCCTCGCCCGCAGCGACCTCGACTCACTGTTCGCGGCGCTGCGCGAGCGCGGCTACACGGTCGTGGGACCGCGCGTGCGCTCCGGCTCGATCGCCTACGACGAGCTGGCGTCCGCGGACGAGCTCCCCGCCGGCTGGGTCGACGTGCAGGACGGCGGGACCTTCCGCCTGGAGCGCAGCGGCGGCGAGGCGCTGTTCGCCCACGCCGTCGGGCACGACTCGCTCAAGCGCTTCCTCTTCCCGCCCGAGGTCCGGGTCTGGCGCGCACGGCGCGGCGAGGCGCCGGAGCCGGCGGCCGTCGAGGTCCCGCGCTACGCGTTCATCGGCGTCCGCTCGTGCGATCTGCACGCCGTCGCGATCCAGGACCGCGTGTTCCTCGAGGGCGCCTACGTCGAGCCCGACTACGAGGCCCGCCGGCGCGACGCGTTCTTCGTGGCCGTCAACTGCGCGCGGGCAGGAGGCACGTGCTTCTGCGTGTCGACGGACACCGGCCCGCGCGCGACCGCCGGCTACGACCTCGCGCTGACCGAGCTGCTCGATGGCGACGGCCACCGCTTCCACGTCGAGGTCGGCAGCGACCGCGGCGCCGAGGTGCTCGCCGCCCTCCCCCACCGGCCGGCCGCGCCCGCCGACGCCGCCGCGGCCGACGCCCAGAGCGAGCGGACCGCGGCATCGATGGGCCGCACGCTGGACACGTCCGACCTGCGCGACCTGCTCCTCGCCAACGCCGAGCACCCGCGCTGGGAGGCGGTCGCCGACCGCTGCCTGAGCTGCGGCAACTGCACGCTGGTGTGCCCCACGTGCTTCTGCTCGTCGGTCGAGGACACGACCGACCTGGCGGGCACGGAGGCCGAGCGCACGCGCGTGTGGGACTCGTGCTTCACGCTCGAGCACTCCTACATCCACGGCGGCGCCGTGCGCCGCTCCGGCGCTTCGCGCTACCGCCAGTGGATGACCCACAAGCTCGCGAGCTGGATCGACCAGTTCGGCACCTCCGGCTGCGTCGGCTGCGGCCGCTGCATCACGTGGTGCCCGGTCGCGATCGACATCACCGAGGAGGCGGCGGCGATCCGTGCGGACCCTGGTTGAGCTGCTGGAGGAGATGCCGGCGCTGCGGGCGCTCGGCAGCGGTCACCGCGCGACGATCGCCGGCTGCGCCGGCAACGCGAGCTTCACGTCGGGCGCGCAGATCATGCGCGAGGGCGAACCGGCGGACGCGTTCTACGTCATCCGCAAGGGCGCGGTGGCGGTCGTGACCGAGGTTCCCGGGCGCGGCGCGGTCACCGTCGAGACGCTGCACGCGGGCGACATGCTCGGGTGGTCGTGGCTGCTGGAGCCCTACCGCAACGAGTTCGGGGCGCGCGCGCTCGCCACGACGCGCCTGCTCGGATTCGACGCCGCGTGCCTGCGCGGCAAGTGCGAGGCCGATCCCGCGCTCGGGTACGACATGCTCAAGCTGCTCGCCGCCGGCTTCGCCGAGCGCCTGCGCGACACGCGGCTGCGGCTGCTCGACCTCTACGGGCCCGCATGAGCGTGGACGGCCTGGCGCTGATGCCGGCCGCCGTCCGCGTCGCCGCGCGGCGGCGCGAGACGCATGACACGTGGACCCTGCGGCTCGAGGACGCGCCCGCGTTCGCGCCCGGCCAGTTCGCGATGCTGTACGCGTTCGGGGCCGGCGAGGCGCCGATCTCGGTCAGCGCGATCGACGGCGGCGTCGAGCACACGATCCGCGCCGTCGGCGCCGTCTCGAGCGCCTTGTGCGCGGCCGACACGATCGGCGTGCGCGGGCCGTTCGGCAACGCCTGGCCGCTGGAGGAGGCCGACGGGCGCGAGGTCGTGATCGTGGCCGGCGGCATCGGGCTCGCGCCGCTGCGGCCGGTGATCCGCGCGCTGGCCGGACGCGACGGCGTGCACGTGCTCTACGGCGGCCGCACGCCGGCCGAGCTGCTGTACCTCGACGAGCTGGAGCGCTGGGGCGCGGCCGTCACCGTCGACGCGCCGGGCCCGGGCTGGACCGGGTCCGTCGGCGTCGTCACGAAGCTGATCGCGCGCGCCGCGTTCGATCCCGCGAACGCCGTGGCGATGATCTGCGGGCCCGAGGTGATGATGCGCTTCGCCGCCGCCGCGCTGCGCGAGCGCGGCGTCGCGCCCGACGCGATCTGGGTCTCGCTCGAGCGCAGCATGAAGTGCGGCGCCGGCCACTGCGGCCACTGCCAGCTCGGGCCGCTCATGATCTGCCGCGACGGCGCCGTCTTCCGCCACGACCTCGTCGAGGCGCTGATGCGGGTGCCGGAGCTCTGATGCGCTCGCTCGCCGTCTGGAAGTTCGCGTCCTGCGACGGCTGCCAGCTCTCGCTGCTGGACTGCGAGGACGAGCTGCTGCCGCTGGCGGGCGCGCTCGACATCGCGTACTTCCTCGAGGCCGGGCGCGGCGACGTGCGCGGCTCCTACGACCTCTCGATCGTCGAGGGCTCGATCACCACGGCGGAGGACGCCGAGCGCATCCGCGAGGTGCGCGCCCGCTCGCGCCGGCTGGTCACGATCGGCGCCTGCGCGAACGCGGGCGGGATCCAGGCGCTGCGCAACAACGCGTCGGTCGAGGACTTCGTCTCGCTCGTCTACGCCAGCCCGCAGTACATCTCGACGCTGGCGACCTCGACGGCCGCGAGCGCGCACGTGAAGGTCGACTTCGAGCTGCACGGCTGCCCGCCCGACAAGGGCCAGCTGCTCGAGGTCATCAGCGCGTACCTGAACGACCGCGCGCCGGCGCTGCGCTCGCACAGCGTGTGCGTGGAGTGCAAGCGCCGCGGGAACGTCTGCGTGACCGTCGCGCACGGCACGCCGTGCCTGGGGCCGGTCACGCACGCCGGCTGCGGCGCGCTGTGTCCGAGCTACGACCGCGGCTGCTTCGGCTGCTTCGGGCCGATGGAGGCGCCGAACCCGGGCTCGCTCGCCGCCTGGATGACGTCGCACGGGCTCGCCGAGCGCGACGTCGTGCGCCTCTACCGCACGTTCTACGACTTCGGCGATGCCTGAGCGCGTGCTCGTCACCGCGGCGCTCGCGCGCGTCGAGGGCGAGGGTGCGCTGCACGTGCGCGTGCGCGACGGCAAGGTCGACGACGTGCGGCTGCGGATCTACGAGCCGCCGCGCTTCTTCGAGGCGTTCCTGCGCGGGCGCGCCTACACCGAGGTGCCCGACATCACGGCGCGCATCTGCGGCATCTGCCCGGTCGCGTACCAGACCAGCGCGATGGCGGCGATCGAGGACGCGTGCGGCGTGCGCGTCCCCGACAGCGCGTGGGCGCTGCGCCGGCTGCTGTATTGCGGCGAGTGGATCGAGAGCCACGCGCTGCACGTGTTCTTCCTGCACGCGCCGGACTTCCTCGGCTACGAGAGCGCGTTCGCGATGGCGCGCGACCACCCGGCGATCGTCGAGGGCGCGCTCGCGCTCAAGAAGGCCGGCAACACGCTCATGCGCATCGTCGGCGGGCGCGAGATCCACCCCGTCAACGTGCGCGTCGGCGGCGTCTACCGCGCCCCCACGCGCGCCGAGCTGGCCACCGCGGTGGCGGAGCTCGAGGCCGCGCGCGACTTCGCGCGCGACGCCGTCGCGTGGACGGCGGCGCTGCCGTTCCCGGACTTCGAGGAGGACTTCCACTTCGTCGCGCTGCGGGCGCCGGACCGCTACGCCATC
The DNA here is from genome assembly GCA_963736505.1 of uncultured Solirubrobacteraceae bacterium. Classification (GTDB taxonomy): domain Bacteria; phylum Actinomycetota; class Thermoleophilia; order Solirubrobacterales; family Solirubrobacteraceae; genus Solirubrobacter. Next base: position 569,005 of record CAVTOZ010000003.1, on the reverse strand, counting down.
GAGTCCGGCCGGCTCGTCTCCAGCGGCGGGCTCGACCTCGCGCCGCACGAGTACGAGGACCACTTCGTCGAGCAGCACGTGGAGCACTCGACGGCGCTGCACTCGCACATGCGCGACGGGCAGCGCTACCTCGTCGGGCCGCTGGCGCGCTGGGCGCTCAACCGCGACCGCCTCCCCGCCGCCGTGCTCGAGGTGGCCGACGCCGCCGGCCTCGAGCCCGTCTGCACCAGCCCGTTCCGCAGCATCGTCGTGCGCGCCGTGGAGATCCTCTACGCGCTCGACGAGGCGCTGCGGCTGATCGCCGCCTACGTGCCGCCCGACCCGCCCGCGGTGGCGGTCCTGCCCCGTGCCGGCACCGGCTGCGGCTGGTCGGAGGCGCCGCGCGGGCTGCTCTGGCACCGCTACTCGATCGACGCCGAGGGGACGATCCTCGACGCGCGGATCGTCCCGCCGACGTCGCAGAACCAGGCGCGCATCGAGCAGAGCGTGCGCGGCGTCGTCGAGCGGCACCTCGCGCTCGCCGACGACGAGCTGCGCCACCGCTGCGAGCAGACGGTGCGCAGCTACGACCCGTGCATCTCCTGCGCGACGCACTTCCTGCGGCTGGACATCGACCGCGGATGACGCTCGTGATCGGCGTCGGCAACCCGTGGCGGCGCGACGACGGCGCCGGGCCGGCCGTCGCCCGCGCGCTGGGCGGCGCGGTCACCGACGACCCGTCGCGGCTGCTCGAGCTGTGGGCCGGCGCCGGGCAGGCGATCGTCGTCGACGCCGCCGCCACCGGCGCGCCCCCGGGCACCGTGCACCGCCACGACGCGACCGCCGGACCGCTTCCGGAGCACGCCGTCCGCACCTCGACGCACGCATTCGGCGTCGCCGACGCCGTCGAGCTCGCCCGGGCGCTCGGGCGCCTGCCGGAGCGGCTCGACGTCTACGCGATCGAGGGCGCGGACTTCGGCCACGGCGACGGGCTGACGGCTGCCGTCGCCGATGCCGTCGACGCCCTCGCCCGCGTGCTCGCCGCGTAGTTCGCCGCACGCAGTCGCCGCAATCCCCCGATGCACGGGCGGCCGGGATGGGGCTTGATGGGAGCATGCCGGCCGCACGTGCGAAGGAGGTCCGTGCAGAGATCCAGGCGCTGCGCGCGCTCGCGGTGGCGCTCGTCGTGGTCTTCCACATGTGGCCGTCTTCGCTGCCCGGCGGCTTCGTCGGCGTCGACGTCTTCTTCGTCATCTCCGGCTTCTTGATCACGTCGCTGCTGCTGCGCGAGATCGACCGCACGGGGCAGCTCTCGCTGTCGAAGTTCTACGCCCGCCGAGCGCGCCGCATCCTGCCGGCGTCGCTGGTCACGCTCGGCTGTGTCGGCATCGCCACGATCCTGTTCGTCCCGCTGAGCTACTGGCAGCAGTTCTTCGGCGATCTCACCGCGAGCACCACCTACGTCCAGAACTGGCACCTCTCGGCCGCGGCGGTCGACTACTTCGCCGCCGACCAGGGACCCTCGCCGGTCCAGCACTTCTGGTCGCTGTCGGCCGAGGAGCAGTTCTACCTCGTGTGGCCGGTGACGCTCGTGTTCGCCGCCGCCGTCACCCGCCACGCCCCGCGGCTCCGGCGACGCGCCATCGCCGCGTCGATGGGGCTGCTGACGCTCGCGAGCCTCGTCTACTCGCTGATCGCCACCGCGACCGATCCCGCCGCGGCCTACTTCGTGACGCCCACCCGCGCGTGGGAGTTCGGCGCGGGCGGGCTGCTGGCGCTGCTGCCGGCGGCGCAACCCGGACCCAGCCGCGCGCGGTCGGCCCTGCGGGATCTGCCGGAGCCGCGCCGGTCGCTGTGCATTGGAAGCGCGAGGTGTTCGCGTGGTTCTCGTCGCACCCGGAGGTGACCACCGTGTTCGTCGCGGGGCTCACCGGCGGCTCCGGAGTCGTGCCCAGCGAAGGGCGGAGCGCGTTCCAGACCTCGGTCGCGGGCTATCAGGACGCCTGGGCCGCCCTGCCGCCGAGCGTCCGGCGGATCGTCGTCATCCGCGACACCCCGAAGGGCACGTCCGACACGAACGCCTGCGTCGCGCGCGCGGTCGCCGCCCGCGAGGCGCCCGGCCCCACCTGCGCCGTCACGCGCTCGCGTGCGCTCGATCGAGACCCGGCGATCGCCGCCGCGAGGCGCCTGCACTCGCCGCGCATCCAGACCGTCGATCTGACGCGCTACTTCTGCGGTCCGCGCGTGTGCCCGCCGGTCATCGGCGGAATCCTCGTCCGCCGCGACAACACGCACGTCACGGGAGCCTTCTCGAGCACCCTGGCGCCGTACCTGCTGCGCGCCGTCGACGGGCTAATACCGAGCCGGAACTGATCGCGCGTCCCGCTCCCGCCGCGCCGCCGGGCGGGGGCCGGCGAGCGCGGCCGTATGGAGCGGGTGACCGCCTGCGCCGTACGGAACGGCGCTGTGCCGAGTCTCGGAGGGGTCTGGGGTCCGGAGGGCTCGGCGTGTGGGACGGGCGAGTGACCACCGCGAGCGTAAGGCCGCGCCTAACCCGCCGCATCCGTTCAACGACGCAGAGATGCTGCGGCGATCCCGCAACCGTCAGCGCGCGCGGGCCGATGCACGCAGCAGGTGGTGGAGCGGCTCGCAGGGCCCGTGCTCGGCCAGCGCGATCTCGATCTCCACCGTGCCGAGCTGGCGGTCCATGACCTCCACCGTCCCGAGGCCGCTCAGGAGCCCGAGCATCTCCTGGTTGCGTGCGAGCAGGAGCGCCCGGAAGTGCGTGATGCCCTCCTCGCGCGCACGGTCGGCCAGCAGCTCGAGCAGCGCGGTGCCGACACCGCGGCCCTGCCACGCGTCGGCGACCGTGACCGCCGCCTCGGCCCGATCCGGCCGATCCTCGAGCCGGACGAAGCGCGCGACGCCCACTCCCTCGCCGCTCGCGGCGTCGAGTGCGACGAGCGCCTCGTGGTCGTGGTGGTCCACTTCGGTGAGATACGCGATCTCCGCGCGGCTGAGCTGCGAGACCGGCGCGAGGAACCGCTTGTAGCGTGAGGCCGCGCTGAGGTTGGCGAGCCCCTTGACGAGGAGCGGCTTGTCGCTTGCCCGGCCCGCGCGGACGTGGATCCGCGAGCCGTCGTGCAGCTTCAGATCGGCCGGGATCCCGCCGCCGGTCATCGCGACCACGGCCGGCGACGCGAGTTCCGCCGGCGCAGCCTGCGCGGCTCGACCACGCCGAGCAGGCGCGGGGCGGGCCGCGCGCGCCGGCGCGCGAGCAGGCCGCCTCCGACGCCGAGCGCCGCGAGTGCGCTGAGGATCAGGCCCGGCGCGGCGCGCAGCCGGGCGTACTCCTCCCGGACCTCCGGCCACAGGCGGTCGTCCACCAACTCGGCGACGGCGTTCGCGCTCGCCCCCTCCGGCGGCACGATCGGCGGCCGGAAGGCGAGCCGCACGCGTCGCGGCTTGGCGATCGGGCCGAACCACAGGTGCGACGTGCCGGCGATCGCCGCCGGCACGATCGGGGCGCCGGTCTCGAGCGCCAGCCGCCCCGCCCCGTGATGCGGAGCGCCGAGCGCGTCGGCGTCCTCGACCCGGGTCCCTTCCGGGAACATCACGACGATCCCGCCTTGGCCGAGGATCTCCCGCGCCGTCCGCAACGCCTCGTCGTCACCGGCTCCGCGGCGCACCGGGAAGGCGCCGAGCCGCACGAGCAGGCGGCCGAGCGGGCCCCTGAGGAGCTCGGTCTTGGCCATGTAGCGCACGTGCCGGCGCGTCGCGACCCCGACGAAGAAGGCGTCCATGAAGCTCTTATGGTTCGGCGCGACGATCGCCGCGCCCTGCTCGGGGATGTGCTCAGCGCCGGCGACGCGCAACCGGAACCACCCGCGCAGGAGCGGCCACAGCACGGCCCTCGCGGTGGCGTAGAGCGGGGTCGAGACACCCACTTCGCGAGCGCGCCGGTGCGCGCGCTCGAGCGCGGCGGCGTTCCGGCCCTCGGCCGGCGGCGTTGGCATGGATGCCACGCTACGCGACCGGCGCGCCTGCGCATCCGCAGTTCCCCGCGCTCAGTGCGCGTCGGGGATAAGCCGCAGACCGTCCGGGGGCTTTGTCCGGATGTGCGGCCCGGGAGCGGGGCTTAGCTTGCCCGCCATGACCACCGAGACCCTTCGCGAGACCGTCGACGAGCTCGGACGCCGGCTTGCGCGCATCGGCGCCGCCGCGTCCTCGTTGAGCCACGTGTCGGCCGACATCCGCCATGACGTTCCCCCGTCGGACCTGCTGACGCTGCTGCAGCAGATCGAGCACGACCTGATGCTCGCCTCCAGCCAGCTCGAGATCGCGCACAACCGCGCGAAGCTCGAGATCGACTCCCTGCGCAGCCCGCGCTGAGCACCATGTCCGCCCGCTGGACGCGCGTCCTGAAGTCGCTGCTGCCGTCGTCCGGCGACCTGCACGTCTGCCCCGCCTGCGCCGGCGACTTCGTCAACCCGCTGGGCTGGGAGGAGTCCGGCACCGCGCGCTGGACCGTGACGCTGCGCTGCGGCGCGTGCGGGCACGTGGACGCGCACGAGGTGTCACCCGGCCAGGCCAAGCGCTTCGATCATGCGCTCGACCGGGGCTACGACGCGATCTCGATCGCGGCGGACCGCCTCGCGCAGGAGCGGATGGCGAGCTGGGTGGACACGTTCGCCGCGGCGCTCCAGCGCGACCTGATCGACGTCGCCGACTTCGCCGGGCGCCAACGGCCCGCATGAGCGCCGTCGCGGTCCGCGGCCTTCGCGTTCGCCGCGGGGGCCGCGTCGTCCTCCACGACGTCGACCTGCAGGTGCCCGCCGGGCGGATCACGGGCCTCGTGGGGCCCAGCGGCTCCGGCAAGACCACGCTGATGCGCGCGGTCGCCGGCGTCCAGCGGATCGACGGCGGCGACGTCACGGTGCTCGGCCTGCCCGCCGGCGCGCCGGCCACGCGCGGCCGGGTCGGGTACCTCACGCAGGCGCACGCCGTCTACGGCGACCTCACCGTCGAGGAGAACCTGCGCTTCTTCGCGCGCGTCGGCGGCGCGCGGCCCGGGGGGACCGCGGAGGCGATCGCCCGCGTCCGCCTCGACGGGCTCGAGCAGCGGCTCGCGGGACGGCTGTCGGGCGGCCAGGGCGCCCGCGTGGCGCTGGCCTGCGCGCTGCTCGGCGACCCGCCGGTGCTCGCGCTCGACGAGCCGACCGTCGGTCTCGACCCGGTCCTGCGCGGCGACCTGTGGACGCTGTTCCGCGAGCTCGCGGCCGGCGGCGCCGCGCTGCTCGTCTCGAGTCATGTGATGGACGAGGCGGAGCGCTGCGACGACATCGTGCTGCTGCGCGACGGCCGCGTGCTCGCCCACGGCACGCCGGAGGCGCTGCGAGCGCGGACCGGCGCCCCGACGATCGAGGCCGCGTTCCTGCGGCTCGTGGCGGCGCCGTGAGCGCGCGCCGCACCGCGGCGGTGGCGCGCCGCGTGCTCCTGCAGCTGCGGCACGACCCGCGCACGATCGCGCTGCTGCTCGCCGTGCCCGCCGTGCTGATGGTGATCGTCAAGGGCGTCTTCGCGGGCGCCGATCCCGTCTTCCAGCACGTCGGGGTGCCGCTGCTCGGCCTGTTCCCGCTGATCTCGATGTTCCTCGTCACCTCGATCACGATGCTGCGCGAGCGCACGTCGGGGACGCTCGAACGCCTGCTGACCACGCCGCTGGCCAAGCTCGACCTGCTGGTCGGCTACGCGCTCGCGTTCGCCGCGATGGCAGCGCTCCAGGCCGCCGTCGTGTCGGCCGTGGCGTTCGGGGCGCTCGGGCTCGACCCCGCCGGCCCGGCAGGCGTGATCGTGGCGCTCGCGGTGGCCAACGCCGTGCTCGGCACGGCGCTCGGGCTGCTGGTCAGCGCGTTCGCCGCGACGGAGTTCCAGGCGGTCCAGTTCATGCCCGCCTTCATCCTCCCCCAGCTGCTGCTGTGCGGACTGCTGGCGCCGCGCGAGCAGATGGCCGACGCGCTGCGCGCACTCTCGGCGGTGCTGCCGCTGACCTACGCCTACGACGCGCTCGAGCGTGCGGCGGACGGCCCGCTCGGCCCCCGCGGGATCGCCGACGTCGCGGTGCTCGCCGGCGGAACGCTGCTCGCGCTCGCGCTCGGAGCGGCGACGCTGCGGCGGCGCACAGGCTGAGCCGGGACGCGTGGTCTCCCGCAGCGCGCCGGGGTGGTTGGCACGGATGACCCCCGCCCGCGGCCGCCGTACGGTGGCTATGCGGCGAGCGTTCCGCCGCCGCCTTCGCCGAAGGAGGCTCCGATGCCGACTGAAACCCAAGCCACTTCGATGATGCCCCCGCACCGGCCCGCGGAGGCCGAGGTGCTGCGCGTCGAGCACATCGCGAAGCACTTCGGGCCTGTCGTCGCGCTGCGCGACGTCGACCTGCACCTCGACAAGGGCGAGGTGCTCGGACTGCTCGGCGACAACGGCAGCGGCAAGTCGACGCTGATCAAGATCATCGCGGGCTTCCAGCGGCCCGACTCCGGACAGCTCTACGTCCACGGCCGGCCCGTCGAGCTGCGCAGCGTCGACCAGGCGCGCGCGCTCGGGATCGAATGCGTCTACCAGGACCTCGCCCTCGTCGACCAGCTCAGCGTCTACGCCAACCTCTTTCTGCGCCGTGAGCAGGTCCACCGCGGCATCCCGCTGCTCAAGCGGCGGCAGATGCGCGAGCAGGCCCGCGTCGCGCTCGACGAGATCGGGATCCAGATCCCGTCGCTCAACGCGCGCGTCGGCCGCCTGTCCGGCGGTCAGCGCCAGGCGATCGCGGTCGCCCGGACGATCGCGACCAGCGGCGACATCCTGCTGCTCGACGAGCCGCTCGCCGCGATGGGCGCCAAGGAGGGCGCGATGATCCTCGACGTGATCGCCCGCGTACGCGAACAACGGCGCGTCTCGATGATCATCATCGCCCACAACTACGCGCACGTCATGGAGGTCTGCGACCGCATCAACCTGATCCAGGACGGCCGCATCGCGCTCGACAAGCGGACCGCCGACACCTCCGTGCACGAGCTCACCGACATCGTGGTCCGGGAGTACGAGCGCGCCCGCGGCCGGGGGCTGGAACCCGCCGCCAGGTAGCTCACCGCAGCCGCAGGGCGACGCGCGCGGCCTCTCCCGCGTCGCGTGCCGGCGCGATCCCTGCCGAGACCGTGAGCGGCCGCAGCCGGTCGCCGCGGATCAGCTCGAGCGCGAGCTCGGGCCCGCGAGCGGCGCGCCGGCCTGCGCGGCCGGATGCAGGAGCAGGGCCTGCCCGGGCAGGCGCCGCGAGCCGGGCACGACGACGTAGCCGGAGTCGCGGCTCGCGATGAAGAAGTACGCCACGCCCGTGAGCGGCAGCGGCCGTGAGCCGAGCTTGACGGAACGGCCGTCGGCCATGACCGCCGTGACGGTCGCCTTGGCGCCCCAGCTGGGGAACAGGATGCGGACGTCGTGCGTACGGGTCGGCATCTGGGTCTCCTCAAACGGAACGTATGGCGCGCGCGGTGGGTCGCCATTGATGAAGCTCCGACGAGTGGATCAGTGGTCGCCACTCGGTTCCCGGCCGGCGGTCCCTCTGCGGGAAATCCCCGCCCGCGGGTGGCGAACCCCCGATGGCGGCGCGCGCGCGAACCGGGACGATCGTCATGTGACCGCCCACCACTCCATGCCCCATGCCGATGCCGCGTGGCTGCGGATGGATCGGCCGACCAACCTGATGGTCATCAACTCGCTGATGTGGTTCGACGCGACGCCCGACTGGGATGCCGTGCGCGCCGCCGTCGTGAGCCGCATCGTCGAGCGCTTCCCGCGCTTCCGCCGTGTCGCGCGGATGGGCGGGCCGCTGAGCGGCCCGCACTGGGAGGACGACCCGCACTTCGACCCTGAGGCGCACTTCCACCGGATCGCGCTGCCGGCGCCTCACGACGAGGCCGTGCTGCGCGAGCTGGTCGGCGACCTGGCCGCGATGCCGCTCGACCACGACCGCCCGCTGTGGGAGGTCTACCTGATCGAGGACTACGGCGACGGCGGCGCGATCCTGATGCGCGTCCACCATGCCGTCGCCGACGGCATCGCGCTCGCGCGCGTGCTGCTGTCGGTCACCGACGGCGGAGACGCCGGTCCTGGGATCGGCAAGTCGCCGCATGACGGCTCGTCGCTCGTCGACCGGGTCGGCCACGGCGCCGAGGCGCTGCTGCACCCGCGCCGGTCGGCAGCCCGCGGGCTGACGGACCTCGGCGCGTTCGCCAAGCTCGTGATGCCCCGCTTCGAAGGCTCCACGGCGCTGAAGGGCGACCCGCGCATCGCCCACCACGTCGCATGGTCGCGCCCTGTCGACCTGTGGCGCGTCAAGCGCACCGCGCATGCCTTCGGCGTGACGGTCAACGACGTCCTGGTGGCCGCGCTCGCAGGCGCGCTGCGCAGCCACCTCGGCACCACCGAGCCGCTGCACGCGCTCGTCCCGTTCAACCTGCGCCCGCTCGACGAGCCGCTGCCCGAGGATCTCGGCAACCGCTTCGGCCTCGTGCTGCTCGAGCTGCCCGTCGACCTCCCGGTGCAGACCGAACGCGTGTGGAGCGCGGCCAACCGGATGGATGCGATCAAGGACTCCGACGAAGGCGCGATCGCCTACGGGATCCTCGACGTGATCGGCCGCACGCCCGTCGAGCTCGAGGCGCGGCTCGTGGACTACTTCTCCGACAAGGCCTCGATGGTCCTCACCAACGTCCCCGGCCCGAGGGCGACGGTCGCCCTGGCCGGCACGCCGGTCGCCGGCGTGCTCGTGTGGGCGCCGTGCTCGGGCCACATGCAGATGAGCGTCAGCCTGTTCAGCTACGCCGGCAAGGTGACCGTCGGGTTCCTCGCGGACGCCGGCGTCGTGCCGGATCCGCAGCCGCTCGCCGACGCGTTCCGCGCCGAGCTCCTCGCGCTCGCCCGGCGCGCCCGCACGATCAAGCTCCCCGAGGAGGTCGCCGGATGACCGCCGTCGCCATACCCGAGACCGGCGCCGTCGCGCGCTGGGACGCCACCGTCGAGCGCGCCCGCCACGCGGCCGCCGCGTTCCGCGAGATCACCGACCAGGCGCGCGTCGACCGGATCGTGCGCGCGATGGCGGTGGCCGGGCTCGAGGCCGCCTACGACCTCGCCGAGCTCGCGCTCGAGGAGACCGGCTTCGGCGTGCTCGAGGACAAGGTGGTGAAGAACTTCGTCGCGACCGAGTTCCTCTACGACCACCTCGACGGCAAGCGCTCGGTCGGCGTGATCGAGGAGGACCCGGAGCGGGCGATCGCCTACGTCGCCGAGCCGATCGGCGTCGTCCTCGCGCTGCTGCCGATCACCAACCCGACCTCGACGGCGCTGTTCAAGTCGATCGTCGCCGCCAAGACGCGCAACGCGATGATCTTCCGCCCGTCGGCGCGCGCCGCGCGCTGCGCCACGCGCGCGATCGAGATCCTGCAGGCGGCCGGCGAGGCTGAAGGGCTTCCGCCCGGCGCGCTGCAGGTCATCCCGGACCCGTCGCTGGAGGCCTCCCAGCACCTCTTCCACCACCCCGGCGTCGACTTCATCTGGACGACCGGCGGCCCGAAGGCGGTCGCGGCCGCCAACGCCGCGGGCAAGCCGTGCATCTCGGTCGGGCCGGGCAACGCGCCCGTCTACCTGCACGCCAGCGCCGACGTGCCGATGGCGGTCGTCGACCTGCTGCTGTCCAAGACGTTCGACTCGTCGGTGATCTGCCCCGCCGAGCAGACGTGCGTCGTCGACGACGCCATCCACGACGCCGTGCTCGCGGAGCTCACGCGGCTCGGCGCGCGCGTGCTCGAGCCGGACGAGGTCGAGCGGCTCGCCGCCGCCGCGTTCGACGCCGACGGACGCCCGGAGCTCGCGGCGATGGGCCGCTCGTGCGCCGACCTCGCCGTGCTCGCCGGCATACGGCCGGGCGACGCCAAGGTGCTCATCGCCCCGCTGCCCGCCGACCTCGAGCAGCTCGCCGCGCACCCGCTGCTGCAGGAGAAGCTGATGCCCGTGCTCGGGCTCGTCCGCTCGCCCTCGGTCGAGCACGCGATCGCGGTCTGCGAGCTGGTCACCGAGCACGGCGGGCTCGGTCACACGTCGGCCGTCTACGCGCGCGACGAGGACGTCGTGCAGGCGTTCGCGGCGCGCGTGCGCACCGGCCGCATCCTCGTCAACGCGCCGACGGCCGTCGGCGCGCTGGGCGGGATCTACACGGCGATGCCGCCGACCTTCTCGCTCGGGTGCGGCACGTGGGGCGGCTCGACGACGACCGACAACGTCAACTACCTCAACCTGCTCAACATCAAGGCGGTCTCCCGCCGCCACGCCCCGCCGCAGTGGTTCCGCGTGCCGTCGGACACCTACTTCAACGCCGGCTCGCTCGACAGCCTGCGTGCGCTCCCGACGCGCACGGCGGTGATCGTCACCGACGCGCCGACGGAGGCGCGCGGCACCGCCGAGGAGGTGCGCCGCCACCTCGACTGCGACGCCGTGCACGTGATCGCCGACATCGAGCCGGAGCCGGGAGAGGCGCGCATCCGCGCCGGAGCGGAGCTGCTCGACCGCCTGCGGCCCGACCTGCTCGTCGCCGTCGGCGGCGGCTCGGTGATCGACGCGGCCAAGGCGATGCGGCTCTACCACGAGCACCCGGACGTCTCGCTGCGCGAGCTCGCGCTGCCGTTCCTGGACGCGCGCAAGCGCATCGCCCGCTACCCGCAGGAGCCGCACCGGGTCAAGCTCGTCGCCGTCCCGACGACGTCGGGCACGGGCTCGGAGGTCTCCCCCGCGGCCGTCGTGACCGCCGGCACGCGCAAGGTCACGCTGGTCGACTACTCGCTGGTGCCGGACATGGCGGTCGTCGATCCGACGCTGACGCTGACGATGCCGCCCGTGCTCACCGCCGACACCGGCGTGGACGCGCTGACGCATGCGCTCGAGGCGTACGTGTCGATCTTCGCCTCGCCGTACACCGACGCGTTCTGCCTGCAGGCGATCCACCTGATCCTCGACGCGCTGCCGCGCGCGGTCGCGGACGGCAGCGACCTCGAGGCGCGCACCGCGATGGCGAACGCGGCGACGATCGCGGGGCTCGCGTTCTCCAACGCGTTCGTCGGCGTCAACCACGCGCTCGCGCATGCCGTCGGCGCGCGCTTCGGCATCGCCCACGGCCGCGCCAACGGCGTCTTCCTCCCGCACGTGCTGCGCTACAACGCCGCGATCCCGGCGAAGTTCATGCCCGCGCCCGCCTACTCGGCGTACGTCGCGCCGCAGAAGTACGCGCAGATCGCGTGGGTGCTCGGCCTCGGCGGCCGCGGCGAGGACGCCGCGCGCGAGCGGCTGTTCGCGCGCATCGACGAGCTGCTGGCCGCGGTCGGGATGCCGCGCACGCTGCGCGAGCTCGGGGTTCCGCGGGACGAGTTCGGCGCGGCGCTCGGCGACCTGGGGCGCGCGGCGTTCGAGGACCCGAGCGGCCGCACGAATCCGCGCATGCCGATGCTGACGGAGCTCGCCGCCCTGCTCGAGGCGGGATACGGCGCCTAGTGGGATTCGCGCTCGCGGTGGCGCTCGCGCTCGCGTTCGCGGTGACCAACGGCGTGCATGACGCGTCCAACGCGATCGCGGCGCTCGTCGCCACGCGCGCCGCGCGGCCGCTGCAGGCGGTGCTGATGGCGGCCGTGTTCAACCTGCTCGGGCCGCTGGTGGCGGGAGCGGCGGTCGCCGCGACGATCGGCGGCATCGTCACCGTCGGCGGCGCGGAGGCGATCGAGGTGATCGGCGCCGGCCTGCTCGCGGCGGTGGCGTGGAACACGGTCACGTGGGCGCTCGGCCTTCCTTCGAGCTCCGGCCACGCGCTCGTCGGCGGGCTCGTCGGCGCCGGCTTGGTGGCCGGCGGCGCCGACGCCATCAACTGGGGCGGCCTGGACGGCTGGCACCCCGTCGGCGTCATCGGGACGCTCGTCGCGCTCGCCGTCTCGCCGGTGCTGGGCGCGCTCGCCGCGCTGCTGCTGATCCGCGGCCTGCGGCGGATCGGGCGGCGCGCGACGCGCCGCTTCCACGCTCCGGCGCGCGGCGCGGAATGGGCCATGTCCGCCGCGCTCGCGTTCAGCCACGGCGCCAACGACGCGCAGAAGTCCGTCGGCGTGATCGCGGCGCTGATGGTCGCGGACGGGCGCGCCACCGCCGGCTGGGCGCCGGCCGCGTGCGCGATCGCCTTGACAGCCGGCACGGCGGTGGGAGGCTGGCGCATCGTGAAGACCGTGGGCCGGCGGATCTACCGCATCCATCCGCTCGACGCGGTCGCGAGCCAGACCGCGTCGGCCGGCGTCATCTTCGGCGCCTCGCTGCTCGGCGCGCCCGTGTCGACGACGCAGGTCGTGGCCTCGTCGGTGCTCGGCGTCGGCGGCGGCCGGCGCCGCTGGCGCCACGTCAACTGGGCGATCGTGCGCCACATGGGGGTCGGCTGGCTCGTCACGATGCCCGTCACCGCCGCGCTCGCCGCCGTGGCGTTCGTCGCCTGGAGTGCGATCGCGTGAAGTGGTTCCTGCCGTCCTCGCCCGACGTGCTCGCGCAGCTGCGCAGCCAGGTCGCGATCACGATCGAGGCGATGGACGCGTTCGCCGCCTGGGCGGCCGGCGACGACGCCGCGGCAGCGGTCGTGCGCGAGCGAGAACACGCCGCCGACACGGCCAAGCGCACGCTGCACACGGCGCTGCGCGAGGCGTTCATGACGCCGCTCGAGCCCGAGGACCTGTTCGCGCTCTCACGCGGCGTCGACCGGATCGTCAACCAGGCCAAGGACCTCCTGCGCGAGTCCGAGGTGATGGCCTGCCCGCCCGACGCCGCTCTCGCCGACATGGCGCGGCTGCTCGCCGCCGGCGTGCGCGACGTCGACGACGCGATCGCCCGCCTCGCCCCCCATACCGGCGACGCCACCGCCGCCGCCGACGCCGCGATCAAGAACGACCGCCGGCTCGAGCGCGTGTACCGCGCGGCGATGGCGACGCTGCTCGAGAACGAGGACCTGCGCGAGGTCACCGCGCGGCGCGAGCTCTACCGCCGCGCGTCGCGGATCGGCGAGGCCGTCGAGGACGTCGCCGAGCGCGTCCTGTACTCGGTCGTGAAGGAGAGCTGATCCGATCAGTAGTTCCGTGCAGCACTCGTGCTCACGGCCACGGATGCGCGACGGCACGCGCCGCGGGACGCTAGGTCCATGACAACCGTTCCGCATGACCCACCGAAGCCCGTGGCAGAGCGGCGCCCGTGGACCCTGCGGCTGCAGGTGCCCGAGATGTGGGCGTCCCTCGCGATCGTCGCGATGTGGCTGGCGGTGCTGTTCGACGCGCTGTTCGGCCCGGACATCGTGTCGAGCAACGCCGGCGCGAACATGACGAGCATCCCCTCGGCCGTCGTGGTCGCGTTCTTCGCCTATCTCGGCACGCGCGTCGTGGCCCGGTACGGCTTCGGGCGCTCAGCGTCCGACGCCGGCTGACGCCAGCCGCTCGGCCCGCCGCTTGATCCCGACCAGCATCTTGCGCTCCATCACGAGCGAGCCCGGCTCCATCGGGAGCATCCCGATGCGCGCCACGAGCGTCGGGAGCCTGAACCGGTTGCGGCTGATCAGCCGCGTCCGGCCGTCGCGCTCGTCGAGCACGAACGTCCAGACCCAGTTGCCGTCCTGCGAGCGCCAGGCGAGCACGTGCTCCGGCTCGACGCGCTCGAGCCGCATCCGGTTGGAGCCGAACCCGATCGTGTCGCCGATCCGCGGGTGCTGGAACTCGGGAAGGACCTCGTCGGCGCTGTGCATGTCGAGACCCATCAGGTTCTCGATCCAGTCGTAGGTGTACGCGCCGCCGCGCGGCGCCGGGCCCATCTGGGCGAGCCACGGCCACACCGCGGCGGCGGGGGCGTCGACCCAGACCGCGCGGGTCGACACGCCGTCGGCCTGCTCGAGCAGCTCGTCGCCGGGCAGGCGCGACTCGGCCTCGGCCACCGTGGCGCCCCAGGTGAGGACCGGGCGGCGCAACCGCGCGAAGTACGCCGCGAGCAGGCCGGCCAGCGTCAAGGTGGCGGCGACCGATCTCACGTGAAGATGATCGCGCCGCCGTCGGCGAGCTCGTAGAACTCGCCGACCGTGAGCACGTCGTCGACCTGCGGGATGAAGTCGTCCGCGGTGAGCTTGAACATGTCGACGCTCGCCTTGCACGCGTACAGGCCGGCGCCGGAGTCGGAGATCAGCTCCACGAACTCCGGGATCGGCGGGATGTCGAGCTGCTCCATCTGACGCCCCATCATGTGCGTGGCGAGGGCCGCCACCCCGGGCACCGCGCCGACGAGCGTGGGGATGTGCATGCCCGGGTTGCCGACGGTCGCGACCTTGATGTGCGCGTGATGGTCCCGGCGGATCGCGTCGAGGCCGAAGAAGGTGAAGAACACGTTCGCCTCGATGCCCTCCATGCGGGCGCCGTTGGCCATGATCAGGCCGGGGTAGATGCCCTCCAGCGAGCCCTTGGAGATGATGATGGAGACCTTCTCGAGCATGGCCGGCTCCTAGATGCAGCCGCGAGGCTTGGGGATCCCGGCGATCTTCGCGGCGAGCTTCGCCGGACCCTTGGGGAAGAGCTGGTAGAGCTCCTTGACGGGCACGCCCGAGGCCTTCCCGAGCGTCCGGATCGTGGGCGCCGTGCCGGTCTGGAGGTACCGGGCGCGCATGAAGTCGACCACCCGCCAGTGGCGGTCGGTGAGCGGGTCGATGCCGGCGGCGCGCGCGATCCCGGCGGCCAGCTCGGGCGACCATTGCTCCGGCTTGAGGAAGAAGCCCTCGGCGTCGAGCTCGACGGGCATGCCTTCATGGGTGAGCGCGGTCATCGCGATCCTCCTTCGTGGCCGGTGTCCTTGCCCGCGAGCTGAAGCCGCGAGCCGACGCCGGGGATGTCGTGGCCGGGCAGCAGGACGTGCCAGTAGACCCACTGGAAGAGCAGCTTCGCCATGTGGTTCAGGCGCGACTCGCTCAGCAGCGGCAGCGGGCCGAGGTGCGGCAGCGGATAGCGGCCCGGAAGCGGCTCGACCTCGTAGTTGAAGTCGATCAGCAGCGCCTTGTGGAAGCCCGTCTCGATGAAGCAGTTCGCATGCCCGTCGAACGAGCCTGCCAGGGGCTCGCCGTCGAGGTGCCGGCGGATGTTCTCCACCAGCGTGTCGCCTTCGAAGTGGGTGACCGAGCCGGCCTTGGACGTCGGCAGGTTCGTCGCGTCGCCGATCGCGAAGACGTTCGCGGCGGCGGCCGCCTGCAGCGTGTGCGGATCCGTGGCGACGAAGCCGACCTCGTCCCCCAGCCCCGGTGAGCGGCCGACGTAGGCCGCGCCGCCGTGCAGCGGGATCGTGACCAGCAGGTCGAAGCGCAGCTCGCGCTCGTCCCAGCTCAGCAGGCGCCCGTGCTCGCCGTCGACCTCGCCGGTCGCGAACTCGGTCTCGAGGCCGATGTCCTTCTCGCGCAGCAGGCCGGCGAGCCGCTCGGAGGCGATCGGCCTGGTGAAGGCGCCGTCCAGGGACGTCGCGTACGTCAGCTCGACGGCGTCGCGCACCCCGCGCTCGCGCAGGAACCAGTCGGCGAGGAAGCAGAACTCCAGCGGCGCGACCGGGCACTTGATCGGCAGCTCGACGGGGTTGACCACGATCCGGCCGCGATCGAAGCCGCGCAGGGCGTCGCGCAGCGCGATGGCGGACTCGAGCTCGTAGAACGTGAACATCCGCTCGCCCCATCCGGTCCCGGTCAGCCCGTCGGTCTCGCCGGGCAGCAGCTCGGCCCCGGAGGCGATCACGAGCACGTCGTAGGCGATCGTCTCTCCGCCCTCGAGGTGGACGGCGTTCGCGGCCGTCTCGACGCGGTCGATCGTGCCGAGGCGAAGCTCCACGCCGTCGTGCAGCTGCGCGCGGCGCGATCGCACGATCTCGCGCGGATCGGCCATCCCGAAGGGCACGAACAGCAGCCCCGGCTGGTAGACGTGCCGGTCGTCGCGGTCGATGACGACGATCTCGGCGGCGTCGCCGTAGTGGCGCCGCAGCCGGTTCGCGGTGAGCGTCCCGCCGGTGCCACCGCCGAGGATGACGATGCGAGGCATGCCTCGACCGTACGCGAGGCGCGACGCCCGCCGCGACCGCGCACAGCCGCAGCCCGGCTGCGGGTGACCACGGTCATGTCTGCGGCCTTCTACTCTTTCACCACTGTGTAGTTGTGATCGTGTGACGCAACGTGACGCATCCTCCGCGTGCTGGCCGAGCCGATGCGGATCAAGCTGCTCGACGGCCTGCGCGACGGCGACGCCACGGCTGTCCAAGCACCTCGGCGTGCTGCTGAACGCCGGGATGGTGGCCCGCACCAAGCAGGGCACGTCGTCGCTGTACTCGATCGCCGATCCGAGCGTGTTCGAGCCGTGCGAGCAGGTCTGCGGCGGCCTGCGCCGCCAGATCTCCGAGCTCGACGCGATCCTGCAGGGCGAGCGGCGGCCGGCCTGATGATCTTCCGCCAGAGGATCGAGCACATCCTCGAGACCCACAACCACGCCGATCACGTCTCCGGCCACGGCCGCCTGGCGGCGGCGACCGGAGCGACGATCCACATCCACCGCGACGCGACGCCCGACTACGCCCACGCGCCGTTCGACGACGGCTGGGAGCTCGAGCTGGGATCGGTCCGCGTGCGCGCGCTGCACACGCCGGGCCACCGGCCCGAGCACACGGCGTTCGCGCTCGTCGACACGGCCCGCGGCCCGGAGCCGTGGGCGGTCCTGACCGGCGACACGCTGTTCGTCGGCGACGTCGCCCGGCCCGACCTCGCGGTCGACAAGGTCGAGGGCGCGCGCGGGATGTTCGCGTCGCTGCGCGGCAAGCTGCTGAAGCTGCCGGCGGCGTGCGAGGTCTGGCCCGGCCACCTCGGCGGCTCGCTCTGCGGCGGCCCGGGCATGGACATGAAGGTCTCCTCGACGATCGGCTACGAGCTCGCCCACAACGACCTGCTCGCCGAGGCCGACGAGGACCGCTTCGTCGCGCGCGCGATCGCCGCGCTGGCGCCGCAGCCGCCGAACTTCCAGGCGATCGTGGCGCTCAACCGCGGCCCGGTGCGCGCGGGGCACGTCGACGTCGAGCCGCTCAGCGCGCGCCAGGTCGAGCTCGCCCAGCGCGAGGGGGCGCTCGTCGTCGACGTCCGCACCGACCTGCAGTTCGACGACGCGCACATCCCGGGCGCGGTCTGCAACCCGGCCGTCCGTGCCGGCTTCGGGACCAAGCTCGCCTGGGTGGCCGACCGCGACCAGCCGGTCGTCCTCGTCGGTCGCGACGACGACGACGCCATCCGCGCGGCGCACCTCGCGGCCGCCGTCGGGATCACGGGGCTCGGCGGCCACCTCGCCGGCGGGATGACCAGCTGGCGCGAGGAGAAGCGCCCGACCCGGTCGCTCGAGCGCATCGACGTCGACATGCTGCACGAGCGGATCGGCGCCGTCCAGGTGCTCGACGTGCGCGAGCGCGGCGAGTCGACGACGGCCATATCCCGGGCTCGCTGCACGCGCCGTACCACGATCTGCACGCGCTCCCGGCCGGCCTCGACCCGGCCCGGCCGGTCGCCGCGATCTGCTCCTCGGGCCAGGGCAGCGCGATCGCCGCCTCGCTGCTGTGCCGCCTCGGCGTGCGCGAAGCGATCCACGTGGCCGACGGCGGCGTCGGCACGTGGCGCGAGCGCGGCCGGCCGATCGAGCGGTCCGGCCCCGTGGCCCTCGCCGCCGTTGGATTCGGGCTCGCGATCGGGCTCGCCGTCGGCATGCTCGGGGGCGGCGGCTCGGTGCTCGCCGTGCCCGTGCTCGTCTACGTGCTCGGACAGGACGTGCACGCGGCGACGACGAGCTCGCTGGTCGTCGTGACCGCGGGGCGCTGGCCGGCGGTCTCGCCCACGCGCGCGGCGGCCGTGTCTGCTGGCGCCATGCCAGTGTCTTCGCCGGCGCGGCGCTGCCCGGCATCGCGGCGGGCACGGTGCTGGGCGACCGCGTCGGCGCGGCGGCGCTGATCGGCTCCTTCGCGCTCGTGATGGTCGCCGCCGCCGCGGCGATGTGGCGCAAGGCCGGCGCGCGCCGGCCGGCGACGGGCCTCGCGGCAGGGTGTCCGCCGCTGCGGGTCTCGCGCGACGTCGCCGCCGGCCTGCTGGTCGGTCTGCTCACGGGCTTCTTCGGCGTCGGCGGCGGCTTCCTGATCGTGCCCAACGCTCGCGCTCGCGCTCGCGCTGTCGATGCGCCTGGCCGTCGGCACCTCGCTGGCGATCATCGTCGCGACGTCGGCCATGGGCCTCGCCGCCCATCTCCTCGCCGGCCGCGCGCTGGACGTCGGCCTGACCGCCGCGATGACCGCCGCGTGCGTCGCCGGCGCGCTCGCTGGCGCACGCGTGGCCGGTCGGCTGCCGGAGCGGCAGCTCGGGCGCGGCTTCGCGCTGCTCGTGAGCGCGGTCGCGGTCTACCTGCTGATCTCCGTCGCCTTCCTCGGCGGCCCGCCGGGCACCGCCTGACGCCGGCGCCCGAGCGCTCGCGCGAGCTTCGCGCAGACCTGCGCCGCGGTGGCCGGCGGGAACACGAACGGGAGCGTCCGCACGGGCGCGCGTGCATCGGCCCGCAGCCGCCGGATCTGCTCGCGCTGGCGGCGCGCGCCGCGGTGCTCGGCGAGCAGCGGGGCGAGCCCGGGTCCCGCGACCGCCGCGATCCGCTCGGCCTCGGCGTCGCTGAAGTGCTGCGGGTGGACGGCGTCGACGACGATCTGGTCGAGCTCGCGTCCGACGGCGGCGGGCAGGTCGCGCTCGAGCTCGAGCAGCTCGGCGATCGGCATCGGCTCGGGCAGCGTGACGCCGACGTAGGAGGCCGACTCGGCGAGGTACGCCCGCAGCCCCTCGGCCTGCCGCGCGATCGTGCCGAGCGGCGCGATCCCGCCGAAGGTGCGCGGCGCCGCGAGCATGGCGAGGGCGTGTCCGGTCGCCGGGCCGTCGACGATCACCTGGTCGTAGCGGTGCTCGCGGGCGACGTCGATCGCCTTGCCGAGCGCGATCAGCTCGGCGGCCCCGGGCGCCGCGGCGACGAAATACGCGAACGCGGCCGAGTGGCGCAGCACCGCCGCCGCCGGCCCGGCCTGCCGCTGCAGCCACTCGTGCAGCGCGGCGTCGGGATCGATGCTGAGCGACCACAGGCCCGGCCGCAGCTCCGTCTCGGCCTTCGAGTCCGGCCGGCCGAAGATGCCCGTCAGGCGATGCGCGCCAGTCGCCTCGCACACCAGGGCGCGCCGCCCGTCGCCGGCGGCGGCCAGCCCGAGCGCGGCGGCGACGATCGTCTTGCCGGCTCCGCCCTTGCCGGTCACGAACACGAACGGCGACGCGGCTAGCGGACCCATCGCCCCTGCCGCATCACGCGCCGGACCGCGCCGGCACGGTCGAGGAGCACGAGATCGGCCGCCGGCTCCAGGTGGATGGCGGCGGCCGGCGCCTGCGCGGCGGCGAACAGCGCCTCGGCGAGCGTGGCCTCGGTCATCGCGTGCCAGTCGCGCACGGCCCGGTCGAGCGTGAGCGTGCTCCCGGCGAGCCGGCCGCCGGACGTGCGCGCGGCGCCCGCGCGCGCTTCGATCGCCACGCCCGCCATCCGGTAGCGCCCCGGGCCCGCGGCCGCCGCGGGCGTGGCGTCGGTCACGAGCACGGTGCGGCGCCCGGCGGCGCGCCGGACGAGCTCGAGCGCGAGCGGATGCACGTGCACGCCGTCGGCGATCACCGACACGTGCACGCGGTCGTCCGTCAGCGCGACGCCCGCGAGCCCGGGCGCGCGGTGCCCCAGCGGCGCCATCGCGTCGAAGATGTGCGTGACCAGGCACGCGCCCGCGTCGATCGCGGCGCGGGCGACGCCGGCATCGGCGCCCGAGTGGCCGAGCGCGACGGCGGTTCCGCTCGCCCGCAGCCGCGCGATCAGGTCGAGCGCGCCGGGCAGCTCCGGCGCGAGCGTGACCAGCCGGATCGCGGGATGCGCGAACCAGTCCGGCACGCCGTCCGCCGGCGACCGCAGCCGCGCGACCGGATGCATGCCCGCGTGCTCGCGGCTGAGGAACGGGCCTTCGACATGCACGCCGGCGACCGGCGAGCCCGGGTCCGCCATCCGCTCGCCGAGCTGCTCGAGCGCCCGCTCCGCGGTGGCGTCGTCCGGGCTGACGAGCGTCGGCAGGTAGCGCGTCACGCCGTGCGCGAGCTGGATCGCGTCGATCGCGTCCAGCGCGGCGGCGCCATCGGTCACCTCGTGACCGCCGGCGCCGTTGACCTGCAGGTCGACCAGGCCCGGCGCCAGGATCCCGTCGACGTGCTCATCCGGCTCCCGCGCCGGCGGTCCGTGGCCGGCGCCCGCCAGGCGAGCGCCGTCGATCTCCACCCAGCCCGCCGCGAGGCGGCCATCCAGCGCGAGGTCGCCGGCGAGCACGACGGTCATGTGCGCTCCTCGGCGGGCAGCCGCATCGCGGCCAGCGCGGCGCGCCGGTGGCCGCGCATCGACGGCGCGAGGCGAAGCTCGTGCCACAGCATCCGCGGCCACGGGCCGTGCAGGGTCCACGCGAACGACAGGCGCAGGCCGAACAGCCGGTAGGGGGCGAAGAAGTACGGCGCCCGCACGTGCCAGCCGGACGTCACGACCGTCACCCGGCGGATGCCGCCCATGGCGCGGATCAGCGGCAGCGAGCGGCTGGCGTTCTCGGCGGTGTCGCGTCCCGCGTCCTCGAGCACGGCGGGCACGCCGGGAGCGGTCCACTCGGCCTTCATCTGCTCGGCCTCGGAGAGCCCGGCGGCCGTCCGCGAGTAGCCGGTGAGGATCACCGCCCGCGGCGGCGCGGCGCGGCACAGGCGCTCGGCCCGCCGCAACCGCGCCCGCGTCTCGTCGGAGATGCGGTGCTCGGCGCTGATCCCGGCCTCGCGGTGACCGAGCACGATCACGACACGGTCGCTCCTCGCGCCCGCGCGCGGCGTCAGCAGGCGCGCCGCCGCCGCGTCGCAGACGACGGTGATGCGCGGGTGGTCGCGCAACAGCGAGGCGGGGCAGCCCACGTCCGGCGGCTCCTCCAGCATCGCCCGCAGCGCGTGCGCCTTCGCCTCGCCGGACACGAGCATCAGCAGCTCGCGCGCGCCGCGCAGCGTGCGCAGCCCGACCGTGAGCGCCTCCTCCGGCACCCGCTCCAGCCCGCCGAAGTCGCCGGCGGCATCGGCGCGGGTCGTGGGATGCAGGCGGACCCGGCGCACGCCGCCGTCGAGCGGCGAGCCCGGCTCGTCGAACGCCACGTGGCCGTCGCGCCCGAGCCCGAGCACGACCAGGTCGATCGGCGCCTCGTCGAGCAGCGCCTGGTGGCGCGCGCATTCCGCCTCGGGGTCGGCGGCGGACCCGTCGAGCCCATGGAACGTGCCGAACTCGACGCCGTCGAGCTCGCGGCGAAGGTACGAGCCGTAGCCGCGCTCGTCGCCGGGAGGCAGCCCGAGGTACTCGTCGAGCTGGAACAGCGTCGCCTGGCCCGCGGGCAGGCTTCCGTCGGCGGCGTGCGCGCGCAGGGCGGCGTGCATCCCGAGCGGCGTGTGCCCGGTCGGGAGGATCAGCCGCAGCCGCGGCCGCGCCCGCAGGCGATTGGCGACCAGCTCGCCGGCCAGCAGCGCGACGCGGCGCGGGTCGGCCAGCACGAGCGGTGCTGCCCGACCGGCTCCCGTCACGCCGCCAGCGCCTCGGTGGTCACCGCGCCGATGATCTCGCCGACGACGGTCTCGCGGCTCGTCGTGCGGCGGTCGAACGTCGCCACGAGCCGGCCGAGCCGGAGGACCACGATCCGATCCGCGACGTCGAACACGGTGTCGAGATTGTGGCTGATCACGATCACGCCGAGGCCTCGCTCGCGCATGTGGTGGATCAGCTCGAGCACCTGCCCAGTCTGGACCACGCCGAGCGCGGCGGTCGGCTCGTCGAGGATCACGAGCCGCGGCTCGCCGAGCAGCGAGCGCGCGATCGCGACCGTCTGGCGCTGGCCGCCGGAGAGCGAGCCGACGGCGGCGCGCACCTCGTGCAGCGACCCGACCGAGAGCGACCGCAGCAGCTCGCGCGTGCGGCGCTCCATCTCCTGCTCGTCCAGCGTGCCGGTGCGGGAGGTCAGCTCGGCGCCGAGGAACAGGTTGGCGACGACGTCGAGGTTGTCGGCGAGCGAGAGATCCTGGTAGACGGTCGCGATGCCGAGCCTGTAGGCGTCCTGCGGGGAGCGGATCGACACCGGCTCGCCGTTGATCTCGATCGTGCCGTGGTCGGCCGGCTGCGCGCCGGAGATCGCCTTGATCAGCGTCGACTTGCCGGCGCCGTTGTCGCCGACCAGCGCGACGACCTCACCCGCGTCGACCTCGAAGTCGACGTCGACGAGCGCCTCGACGGCGCCGAAGCTCTTGCTCACGCCGTGGGTGGAGAGCAGCATCGCGTCACGCCTCCCCCCAGGCCAGGCAGCCGGCGACGTCGAGCGTCGAGAGGATGCCGATCGGCTGCGCCTTCGCCGAGACGACCAGCAGGTGCGGGAGCTGGTGCTCCACCATCAGCTGGACGGCGCTCTCGAGCGGCTCGTCCGCCTGGACGGTGACGACCTCGCTGCTCGCCACGTCTCCGGCGTCGACGCCGTCGAGGCCCGTGAGCGCGGCCGCCGCCAGGTCGAGGCTGGAGAGCAGGCCCCAGGTCAGGCGCTCGCCCGCGCCGGTCAGCTCGACGCCGCTGACGACGACGGCGTGGATGTGCCGCGTGGCCATCGTGCGTGCGACGGCCACGAGCTCGGTCTCCGGCGGGCAGCTGACGATGCCCGGGTGCATGACGTCCTCGACGCGAGCGTGCTCGAGCGCCGGGGTGCGGTCGCTGCCGCGGATCTGATGGCTGGACATACCCCGAACCTACGTCCCGGGCGGCCGCCTGCCATCCGGGTCGCACGCTCGCGCGACTGCGGGTTTCCACTGACCTGCGCGGCGGCATGACGCGGATGGCGGCGCCCTGCGGATGTCCGAACCTGGGTCTACGTGACCAGCGAAGGAGGAATCTCGTGAGCACCATCCTGATCGGCGTCGACGAGTCGACGCGCTCCACGGACGCCGTCGCGTTCGGCCGCCGGCTGGCCGGCGCCACGAGCGGCCGCGTCATCGTCGCCTGCGCCTTCCCGTACAGCGACATCCCCAGCCGCGCCTCCAACCTCGCGTACCGCGAGGCGCTGAAGTCCGACGCGAGCGACACCGCGCGCCGGATGTGCGACCAGCTCTCGAACATCCCGGCCGAGCGGATCCACACCTCGGTCGTCGCGAATCCCTCTCCCGCCCACGCGCTGCAGGACCTCGCCGAGGCCGAGCACGCCTCGATCGTCGTCGTCGGCTCGACCCACACCGGGCGCAAGGGCCGCGTCCTGCCGGGCTCGACCGCCGAGCGCCTGCTGCACGGCGCCCCCTGCCCCGTCGCCGTCGTGCCCGAGGGCTACGGCGGCCGCACCCACCCGTCGACCGGGCGCATCGGCGTCGCCTACAACACGTCCGACGAGTCCAAGGCCGCCGTCGCTGCCGCCGCCGACGCGGCGCGCGCGCTCGGCGCCACGCTCGAGGTGATCGGCGTCGTGGCGGCCGAGGCCTACAGCGCCCCCGCCATGATGGGCGGCCCCAGTTACATCGTGCTGCGCGACGACGTCGAAGCCGCCGTCCAGGAAGGGCTCGACGCGATCGTCGCCACCCTGCCCGAGGGCATCGACGTGGAGACGGTCCTGCTGGCCGGCGACCCGGCCGACATGCTCGTCGAGCGCAGCGAGGGGCTCGACATGCTGGTCACCGGCTCGCGCGGCTACGGCCCGCTGCGCGCCGTTCTCCTCGGCGGCGTGAGCGGCCGGCTGGTGCGCGAGGCGCACTGCCCGGTGATCGTGGTCCCGCGCGGCATCGAGGCGCCGCTGGGCCAGCTGTTCGACGCCGCCGCCGCCGCCGGCGCATGACGTCGCTCGACCTCGCGCGGCTCCAGTTCGCGATTACGACGATCTACCACTTCCTGTTCGTGCCGGTCTCGATCGGCATGTCCGCCTACGTCGCCCTGTGCCAGACGCTGTACCTGCGCACGGGGCGCGAGGTGTACGACCGGATGGCCCGCTTCTGGGGCAAGCTGTTCCTGATCTCGTTCGCGCTCGGCGTGGCGACCGGCATCGTGCAGGAGTTCCAGTTCGGCATGAACTGGTCGGACTACTCGCGCTACGTCGGCGACGTGTTCGGCGCGCCGCTGGCGATCGAGGGGCTCGCCGCGTTCTTCGTCGAGTCGACCTTCCTCGGCCTGTGGATCTTCGGGCGCGACCGGCTCTCGCCGCGCGTGCACCTGGCCTGCATCTGGATGGTCGCCCTCGGCACCATGCTGTCGGCCTACTTCATCCTCGCCGCCAACGCGTGGATGCAGCACCCGGTCGGCTACCGGATCGATCCCGCCACGGGCCACGCCCAGCTGACGTCGATCTTCAAGGTCCTGACCAACGACACGCTGCTGCTCGCGTTCCCGCACACGATCCTCGGCGCGTGGGCGACCGCCGGCATGGTGATCGCCGCCGTCAGCGCGTGGCACCTGCTGCGCGGCCGGCATCTCGACGTGTTCGGCCGCTCGCTGCGGCTCGCGCTCGCGGTCGTGCTCGCCTCGACCGTGGTCACCGGTCTCGTCGGCCACTACCAGGGCATGCTGCTCGTGCGCGAGCAGCCGATGAAGATGGCCGCCGCGGAGGCGCTGTTCGAGACGCAGGGCCCGGCGCCGTTCTCGCTCTTCGCGACCGGCTCATGGACGCCGAACCCGCGGCGCACGAACGTCGACGTCCAGCTCCCGCACGTGCTCTCGCTGCTGGCCACCGGCCACTGGGACGGGACGGTCAAGGGCATCAACGACCTCAACCGCGAGTACCGGCAGCGCTACGGCGCCGGCGAGTACGCCCCGATCGTCGCGCTCACGTACTGGTCGTTCCGCGCGATGGTCGGCGCCGCGACGCTGCTGATCGCCCTGAGCGCGCTGCTGCTGTGGCGCGCCCGGCGCGGCCGGATGCTCGAGCGGCGGCGCCTGCTGTGGCTGCTGCTGCCCGGCGCCGCGCTGCCGTTCGTGGCCAACTCGGCCGGCTGGGTGTTCACGGAGATGGGCCGCCAGCCGTGGGTCGTCCAGGGACTGCTGAAGACCTCCGACGCCGTCTCCCCGACCGTCGGCACGGCGTCGATCGTGATCTCGCTGGCCGGGTTCACGCTGCTGTACGGCGTGCTCGCCGTGATCGGCTTCGGCCTGTTCGCGCGCACCGCCGCCGCCGGCCCGGATCCGGCGGAGGGCGAGCAGCCCACGCCCCCGGGCGCCCCCGACCTCGCACTGGCCTACTGACATGCACACCACCACGCTCGAGAACCTCTGGTTCCTGCTGATCTGCGTCCTCTGGACCGGCTACCTGGTCCTGGAGGGCTTCGACTTCGGCGCGGGCGCGCTGCTGCGCGTGCTCGGCCGCGACCACGCCGAGCGCGGCGCGCTGCTGCGCACGTTCGGCCCCGTCTGGGACGGCAACGAGGTCTGGCTGCTGGTCGCGGGCGGCGCGACGTTCGCCGCCTTCCCGCAGTGGTACGCGACGCTGTTCAGCGGCTTCTACCTCGCGCTCTTCGTCCTGCTCGTCGCGCTGATCGTGCGCAACGTCGGCGTCGAGTTCTGGGGCAAGGGCCACACGCCGCGCTGGAAGACCTGCTGGGAGTGGGCCGTCGTGATCGGCAGTGCGCTGCCGGCCGTGCTGCTCGGCGTCGCGTGGGCGAACATCGCCCACGGCGTGCCGCTGGCCGCCGACGGCAACTACGCCGGCTCGTTCTGGACGCTCCTGAACCCGTACGCGCTCGCAGGCGGCGTCACGACCCTGGGCCTGTTCCTCGCCCACGGCTCGCACTTCCTCGCGCTGCGCACGACCGGCGAGCTGCACGAGCGCGCGGTCCGCGCCGCGCGGGCGCTCGCCCCGGCCGCGCTCGTGCTGACGGCCGCGTTCGCGGGCTGGACGCTGCTCGCGCAGGACGGGATCGAGCCGGTCTCGGCCGTGCTCGCCGGCCTCGCGGTCGTCGCGGCGGCCGCCGCCGTGGAACGCGCGCAGGCGCGCAGCGAAGGCTGGGCGTTCGCGTGCTCGGCGATCGCCGTCGCCGCGCTGTTCGCCTGCCTGTTCGCCTGGCTGTACCCGAACGCCATGCCCTCGACCGGGCCGGGAGCGAGCCTGACGCTGCACGCCGCCGCGTCGGCGCACTACACGCTGAAGGTGATGACCGTCGTCGCGCTGATCTTCACCCCGCTCGTGCTGCTCTACCAGGGCTGGACGTACTGGGTGTTCCGCCGCCGCGTCGCGGTGGACCCCGGCTGATGCGCGACCCGATCGGCCGCAGGCTCGCGCGCCGTTCGCGTGTCACGCTGGCGCTGCTGGGCGTGCTCGCGGCCGCGTTCGCGGCGCTCGTGCTCGCCCAGGCCACGCTGCTCGCCGGCGTGCTGGCGCGCGCGTTCGCGGGCGGCCCGCGGACGCCGCTGCTCGCGCTCGCGGGCGTGCTCGCCGCCCGCGCCGCCGTGCAGGCCGGCTTCGGCTTCGCCGGCCGCGCCGGCGCGCTGCGCGCGATGGGCGAGCTGCGCCGGCGGCTCGCCGAGCGCGTGCTGGCCGACCGGCCGAAGGAGCGCAGCGGCGAGCTCGCGACCGCCGCGGTGCAGGGCGTCGACGCGCTCGAGGCGTGGTACGCCGGCTACCTGCCCCAGGTGCTGCTCGCCGCCCTGCTGCCGCCGGCGATCCTCGCCTTCCTCGCGTTCCGCGACCCGGCCGCCGCCGCCGTGCTGGCCGTCACCGTGCCCGTGCTGATCGTGTTCATGGTCCTCGTCGGCCTCGCGGCGCAGGCCCGCGCGCACGCGCGCTGGCGGGCGCTGGCCATGCTCGGCGCGCACTTCGCCGACGTCGTGCGCGGGCTGGCGACGCTGCGCGCGCATGTCCGCGACGCGGCGCAGGAGCGCACGATGGACGCCGTCGCGGACCGCTACCGGCGCGAGACGCTGGGCACGCTGCGCGTCGCCTTCCTGTCGGCCTTCGTGCTCGAGCTGGCGGCCATGCTCGGCACCGCGCTGGTCGCCGCCACCGTCGGGCTCCAGCTCGCCGGCGGCCATCTCGCGCTGCGCGACGGGCTGGTCGTCCTGCTGCTCGCGCCGGAGCTGTACGCGCCGCTGCGCGCCGTCGGCCAGCAGTTCCACGCCTCCGCCGACGGGCTCGCCTCCGCCGAGCGGATCCTGTCGGTGCTCGACGAGCCGCCCCGCGTCGACCACCCGGCCGTGGGCGTGCCGGCGCCCGATCCGCGCAGCCATGCGGTCCGTCTGCGCGGCGTGAGCTTCGCCTACGACGACGCGCCCGTGCTGCGCGACGTCTCGCTGACGCTCCGGCCGGGCGAGACGGTCGCGCTCGTCGGCCCCTCGGGCGCCGGCAAGTCGACGCTGGCCACACTGCTGCTGCGGCTCGCCGACCCGGCGGGCGGGAGCCTGACGTGCGGCGCCGACGACCTGCGCCGGCTCGGCGTCGAGAGCTGGCGCGAGCGGATCGCGTGGGTGCCGCAGCGGCCGGCGATCGTCGCCGGGACCGTGGCCGAGAACATCGCGCTCGGCGCGCGGCACGCGCCGCTGGAGGCGATCCAGGCGGCCGCCGCCCACGCGCGCGCCGACGCGTTCGTGCGCACACTGCCGGACGGGTACGCGACGCGCATCGGCGAAGGCGGCCGCCCGCTGTCGGCCGGCGAGGCGCAGCGGATCGCGCTCGCGCGCGCGTTCCTGCGCGACGCGCCGCTGGTGATCCTCGACGAGCCGACGGCGCATCTCGACGCCGCCACGTCCGCCGAGGTCGAGGACGCGGTGATCGAGCTCTGCCGTGACCGCACAGCGCTGCTGATCGCGCACGGCGACCGGCTGGCCGCGCGCGCCGACCGCGTCGTCGAGCTCGCCGGCGGGCGCATCGTCGACCGCGCCTTCGCGCACGGGGCGGCCGCATGACCCGCGCGGAGCGGCAAGCGCTCGGACGCGTCGTCGCGGTCGCGCCGCCCGACCGCCGCCTGTCGATCGCCACCGTCGTCTGCGGTGCCGTGGCCGTGCTGGCCGGAGTCGCGCTGCTGGGGCTCTCCGGCGCGCTGATCTCGAAGGCCGCCCTCCGACCGCCCGTGCTCGCGCTGAGCGTGCTGATCGTCACCGTGCGGGCCGCCGGCCTCCTGCGCGCCGTCGCCCGCTACGGCGAGCGGCTCGCCTCGCACGATCTCGCGCTGCACGCGCTCGGCCGGCTGCGCTCGGTGTTCTTCGCGCGCCTGGTCCCGCTCGTGCCGGCCGGGCTGCGCACCGGACACGGCGACCTCCTCTCGCGCTTCGTCGGCGACGTCGACCAGCTCCAGTCGCTGTATCTGCGCGGTCTCGCGCCGCCGGTCACCGCCGCGCTCAGCGGGGCGGTGGCGGTCGCGGTCGCGTTCGTCCTGCTGCCGGCCGCCGCCGCCGTGCTCGCCACCGGCCTGCTCGCGGCCGGGGTCGCGGTGCCGTTGCTCGTCGCCGCGGTGGCGCGCCGCGCGGCGCGCCGGCAGGCCGGCGCTCGCGCCGCGCTGGCCGGCGAGGTGCTCGAGCTCGCGCGCTACGGACCGGAGCTTGCCGTGCTGGGGTGCACGCGCGACCGCGTGGCCCGCGTCACGGCGGCCGACGCCGCTCTGCGCCGGCTCGCGCTGCGCGATGCGCTCGCGGGCGCCGCCGCCTCGGGCCTGTCGGTGCTCGTGCAGGGGGCCGCCGTCATCGGCACGCTGGTCGTCGCGATCCCGGCCGTCGAGACCGGCCGCCTCGACGCGATCCTGCTCGCCGCGGTCGTCTTCCTCGTGATGGCCTCGTTCGAGGCGACGGCGCCGCTGCCGGCGGCGGCGCAGCAGCTCGCGGCGTGCGCCACCGCCGCCGCGCGACTCACCGACGTGCTCGACGCGGACGTGCCGGTCCGCGACCCCGAGTGCCCGCGCCCTGTGCCCGCCGGCCCGCTTGCGCTCGAGCGGGTGTCGCTCGCCCTCGCGCCCGGCGTGCCCGTGCTCAGCGAGGCCGGCCTGCGGCTGGAGCCGGGTGAGGCGGTCGCGCTCGTCGGGCCATCCGGCGCCGGCAAGACGACGCTCGCCCAGCTGCTCGTGCGCCTGCGCGACCCCGACGCCGGACGCGTGACGCTCGGCGGCGTCGACGTCCGCGAGCTGCGCCAGGCCGACCTGCGCGGGGCGGTCCGGCTGATCGCGTCCGACGAGGCGATCTTCACCACGACGCTCGCCGCCAACGTCCGCGTCGCGCGTCCCGGCGCGACGGACGACGAGATCCGCCGCGCGCTCGAGGACGCCGGGCTGGGGCCGTGGCTCGGGTCGCTCCCCGACGGACTCGAGACGCTGATCGGCGAGGATGGCTGCACGCTCTCGGGCGGCCAGCGCCGCCGCCTCGCCGTCGCCCGCGCGCTGGTGTGCGACGCGCGCTTCGTGATCGTCGACGAGCCGTCCGCGCACCTGGACCGCGACGCGGCCGAGGCGCTGCTCGCACGGCTCGCCGACGACGCCCGCCGCCACGGCCGCGGGCTGCTCGCGATCGTGCACGGCTACGGCGACCTCAGCGCGTTCGACCGCGTGCTCGAGCTGCGCGCCGGCGGAGTGCGGACTTCCCGCATCCGGTCGCGTGGTCCGGGCCGATGGAGCGCCCCCGTAGCGCGCGTACCGTCAGATTTGCCCGTCTTCGATCATTGAAGGAGTCGTGTCGTGAACGCCCCGATCCTCGCCGCCTATGACCCGTTCCTCGAAGATCGCGCACCGGTCGAGCTGGCGCTGACCATCCGCCATCTGACCGGCGCATCCGTGCTCGCCGCCGCGGTCTACCCCGCGATGCTGATCGACGGGTTCCTCGAGCCCTACGCGATCGAGCCCGAGACGCTCGCGACCGGCGACCGCGCGCTCGCGCGGCTGCGCGAGGACACCGGCGTGCACACGCACAGCGTGACCGACATCTCGGTGCCGCGAGCGCTGCAGGAGCTTGCCCGCAGCGAGGGCGCGGGGCTGGTCATCATCGGGTCCACCGCCCACACCGGCGCCGGGCGCGTGCTCCCCGGAAGCACCGCCGAGCGGGTGCTGCACGGCGCACCGTGCCCGGTCGCGCTGGCGCCGAAGGGCTATCTCCGCGGAACGCTGAAGACCGTCGCGGTCGGCTTCGCCGACACCCCGGAGGGCCACGTCGCGCTCGTCGCCGCGCACCTGCTGGCGCTTCGCGCCGGCGCCAAGCTGCGCGCCATCTCGGTCCTGCACCCGTCCGGCGGGCTCGACGCCGCGCTGGCGAAGGGCACGCCGCCGCTGCGCGGGATCGCGCTCGAAGGCCACCACCGCGCCGAGCACGAGGCGGCGCTGGAGCGCGCCATCGCGGCGCTGCCCGGCGGCGTCGAGGTCGAGCAGGAGACCCACGTCGATGACCCCGCGGACGCGCTCCTGCGCGTGTCCCGGCACGTCGACGCGATCGTGGTCGGCTCGCGCGGATACGGGCCTGTGCGCAGCGTCCTGCTCGGTGGCGTGTCGCGCCGCCTCGTCGATGGCGCCCACTGCCCGGTGATCGTGCTCCCGCGCGGGGTCGAGCGCCCGCTCGAGGACCTCTTCGCCGTGCCGAGCGCCGTCACCGCCTCATGACGGCGGTCGCGCCCATCGTCGACGTGGCGCTGCGCGACGGCTCGACGGTCCGCGTCCGTCAGGTCCGCCCCGAGGACCTCGGCGAGCTGCGCGCGCTGCTGGACCGCATGTCGTCCGAGTCGCGCTGGCTGCGCTTCTTCACCGGCGGCGCGAATCTCGACCGCAAGGCGGGCTGGGCCGCCGGCCAGGGCGCCGGACGCGGCTACGGCGTCGTCGCCACGCTCGGCTCCCCCGAGCGGATCGTCGGCCACGCCGCGTACGTGCATGAGACGCCCGACCGCGCCGAGATCGCGTTCGAGGTCGAAGAGCAGATGCACGGCATGGGGATCGGGACGATCCTGCTCGCCCACCTCGCCGACGCGGCCCAGCGCGAGGGCATCCGCACGTTCACGGCGACCGTGCATCCGACGAACCGCCTGATGGCGAACGTCCTGCGCGACTCCGGCTTCCCCGTCGAGGTGACGCCCGGGCCGGGCGAGTTGCACTTCGAGCTGCCGGCGTCGCTGGACGCGGCAGCCGCGGCGCGTTTCGAGGACCGCGACCGGGTCGCGGCCGTCGCCGCCGTCGGGCACGTGCTGAACCCGGCGTCGGTCGCGATCATCGGGGCGTCGCGCCGGCCCGGCAGCGTCGGCGCCGCCGTGCTGGAGAACCTCGTCGGCTCAGGCTTCAAGGGCGCGTTGCACGTCGTCCATCCCGACGCCGATCAGGTCCACGGCATTCCGGCCCAGCGGTCCATCGCCGACGTCCCCGGTCCGGTCGATCTGGCCGTGATCGCCGTGCCGGGCGGCGTCGTCGCGCAGGTCGCGCGCGAGTGCGGCGCGGCCGGCGTGCGCGCCCTGGTCGTCCTGTCCGCCGGCTTCGCCGAGGTCGGCGGCGAGGGCAGCGCGCGCCAGGCCGAGCTGGTCGACGCCTGCCGCACGTTCGGGATGCGGCTCGTGGGGCCGAACTGCCTGGGCGTGATCGACACCGGCGCGGGGCTGGACGCGACGTTCGGCCCACAGGTGCCCGAGCCGGGCCGGATCGCGTTCGCCTCCCAGAGCGGCGCCTTCGGGATCCTCGCGATCGCGGAGGCGGCGCAGCGCGGGCTCGGGCTGTCGTCGTTCGCGTCGATGGGTAACAAGGCGGACCTCTCGGGCAACGACTTCCTGCGCTACTGGGAGCAGGACCCGCACACCGACGTGATCCTGCTCTACCTGGAGTCCTTCGGCAACCCGCGCCGCTTCGGCCGGATCGCGCGCGATGTGGCGGCGCGCAAGCCGATCGTCGCGGTCAAGAGCGGGCGCTCCGCCGCGGGCGCGCGCGCCGCCTCGTCGCACACCGGCGCGCTGCTCGCCGCCTCCGACGTGACCGTCGACGCGCTCTTCGCCCACGCCGGAGTCATCCGCACGGACACGGTCGGCGAGCAGCTCGACGTCGCCGCCCTGCTCGCATCGCAGCCGCTTCCGCGCGGGAGCCGGGTCGCGATCGTCACCAACGCGGGCGGCCCCGGGATCGCGTGCGCCGACGCGTGTGCCGACGCGGGACTGCGCGTCGAGCCGCTCAGCGCGGCGGTGCAGCGCGACCTGCGCTCCGCGCTGTCCGCGCAGGCGGCCACCGGCAACCCGGTCGACGTGATCGCCTCGGCGAGCGCGGAGGACTTCCGGCGGACGATCGAGCGGCTCGCCGACACCGACGAGGTCGACGCGATCATCGCGATCTTCATCCCGCCGCTGATCACCCGCGCCCGCGACGTCGCGACGGCGATCAGCGACGCCGCTCCGTTCGCCGCCGAGCACGGCACGCCGCTGCTGGCGATCTTCATGGCCGCCACGGACGCCGAGCGGACCGCCCTCGGCGCCGGCGGCAGCGTGCCCGTCTACGGCACGCCGGAGGAGGCCGCGCGGGCGCTCGGCCATGCGGCGCGCTACGCCGCGTGGCGCCGCCGCGACGCCGATCCACCGCCATACCTGACCGCGATCGACGCCGACGCGGTCGGCGCGCTGCTCGCCGGTGCGCTGGCCCGCGGCGGCGGCTGGCTCGAGCCCGAGGAGGTCGAGGCCGCGCTCGCGGCGTACGGCATCCCGCTCGTCGAGTCGCGCCAGGTCGCGACGCCCGCCGAGGCCGGCCGCGCCGCCGCCGAGCTCGGCGGTCCGGTCGCCGTGAAGGGCGTCGCGGCGGGGCTCGTGCACAAGTCCGACGCCGGCGGCGTCGTGCTCGGCGTGGTCGGGAAGGCGGCCGCCGCGCGAGCCGCCCGCCGCATCGCCGCCGCCGTGCGGGCCGCGGGGCACGAGCCCGAGGGCTTCCTCGTGCAGCGCATGGCGCCGGACGGCGCCGAGCTGCTCGTCGGCATCGTCGGCGACCCCGACTTCGGCCCCGTGATCGCCTGCGGCGCGGGCGGACGCAACGTCGAGCTGCTCGGCGACGTCGCCGTGCGGCTCGCGCCGCTCGGGCGCCGCGACGCGAGCGAGCTGCTGCACTCGCTGCGGACCTTCCCGCTGCTCGACGGCTACCGCGGCCTCCCGCGCGCGGACGTGGCGGCGGTCGAGGACGTGCTGCTGCGCGTCTCCGCGCTGGCGGCCGCGCATCCGGAGATCGCCGAGCTCGACTGCAACCCGCTCCAGGCCGGGCCGGGCGGCGCGGTCGTCCTCGATGCGCGCATCCGCATCGCGCCGCCGCGCCCGTCCCGCCCCTTCCCCGCACTGGACCGCTGATGACCAGGCAGCAACCCATCGCGTCGGCGCCCGCGCACGGCGCGCCCTTCCGTCGCATCCTCTGCGCCGTCGACGGCAGCGACGAGGCGACGGTCGGCCTCCAACAGGCCATCGCGCTCGCCGGGTCCGACGCCACGATCGCGGTCACCGCCGTGTGGTCGGAGGACACGCCGCTCGCGCGCGTCGCCTGGGACGTCGTCGACCAGGCCGTCGCGACGGCACTCGCGGCCGGCGCGACCGCGATCCACCGGCTGATCAAGTCGCCCAGCGCGGTCGACGCGCTGCTGACCGCGGCGCTCGGCCACGATCTCGTGGTCGTCGGCACGCACCCGCATGCGCGCGTCGCCGGCATCGTGCTCGGCGAGACCGCCACGACGCTCGTGCACCGGTCGCCGGTGCCGGTCCTGGTGGCCCGCGCGACGCCGCTGGCAACGGGCGTGCTCGCCGCCACCGACGGCCGGCCGCATGCCCGCGGGGCGCTCACGGCGGCCGCGCTGATCGCGTCGCGCCTCGACGCGGCGCTGACCGTGCTGCACGTCCGCGAGGTCGACGAGCAGCTGCGCCGGCACGAGCTGGAGGCCGAGCTCGCCAACGCGCGCGCGCTGCTCGGGCGCGACCTGCGCTACGTCGCCGACCTGGGTGGCGCGGCGCCGAGGATCGTCGCCGCCGCCGAGCAGGACGCGACCGGCCTCGTCGTCGTCGGAAGCGCCGCCAAGCGAGGGGTCGTCGCGCTGGGCAGCACGAGCGAGCGGGTCGCGCATCTCGCGCCCTGCTCGGTGCTCGTCA
Source organism: uncultured Solirubrobacteraceae bacterium (assembly GCA_963736505.1). Classification (GTDB taxonomy): domain Bacteria; phylum Actinomycetota; class Thermoleophilia; order Solirubrobacterales; family Solirubrobacteraceae; genus Solirubrobacter. The sequence continues at coordinate 534,769 of CAVTOZ010000003.1, read as the reverse complement.
TGCGCGAGCCGTAGCCGAGCCGGGCGCCGCCGAGCGACGACGGGTCGGAATGCGCGCGCGCAGCGTGGTGCCGCCGCCGACGGAGGACTCGACCTCGAGCGTCCCGTGCACGAGCGCGACGCGCTCGCGCATCCCGATCAGGCCGAACCCGGGCGTCTTGCCGCCGGTGGCGAATCCGCGGCCGTCGTCGCGCAGCAGGATCTCCACCGTCTCGTCGACGTCGGCGACGCGGACCACCACGCGGCGGGCCCCGGCGTGCTTGACCGCGTTCGTGAGGCCTTCCTGCACGAGCCGGTACGTGGTGGACTCGATCTCCGTCACATGCCGCTCCGAGCTGTCGCCGCGCTCGGAGGCGAGGTCCACCTCGAGCTCGATCTCGAGACCGGACTGCTGCGCGACACGGGCGGTCAGCGTCTCCAGCGCGGCCTTCGTGCCGAGCTCGTCCAGCGCGGCGGGCCGGAGGTCGGTGATCAGCGCGCGCAGGTCGGCGATCCCGTCGGCGAGCAGGTCGACCGCTTCGTCGAGCGCGGCCCCGATCCGCTCCGCGTCGCCGCTGCGGCGCGCGCCGGCGAGCAGCACGCGCAGGCCGGCGAGATGCTGCAGCGTCTCGTCGTGCAGCTCGCGCGCCCAGCGGGCGCGCTCGGACTCCGAGGCCTCGATGCTGCGGCGCAGCGCCTGATCGGTCGCCGTCTGCGCGGTCGCCACCGCGGTCGCCGCGCTGGCCGCGAACGCCTGCAGCAGCCGCTCGTCGTCCTCGCCGAACGGCCGGCCCTCGGTGACGCGGTCGATCACCACGAGGAAGCCGACCGAGCGGTTGCGGAACTGCATCGGCGTCACGATCGCCGTGCGCGCCCCCATCTCGCGCGCGGCGAACAGGTCGGGCGGGATCTCGCTGAACCGCTGGCTTCGCCCTGTCCGCAGCGCCGTCGCGGCGACGGAGCCCTCGATCGGGACGCGCGTGCCCTTCAGGCCGCTGACGCCCTCCCCGGCGACGGCCGCGATCACGAACTCGTCGCCGTCGACCAGCGCGATCTCCGCCGCACGCGCATCCAGCAACGCCCGCGAGCGCTTGACCACCAACTCCAACACCCGGTCCAGATCGGTCATCCCACCCAGCGCGTGGCTGATCTCCGTCGTGGTCTCCAACCCGCGGATCGTGCGCTCGAGCTCATCACGACGCTCGCGCACCGTGCGATACAGGCGCGCATTGGCGATCGCGATCGCCGCCCACCCCGCCAGCACGATCGCCGCCTCCTCATCATCGGCGCTGAACTCGCCCGCGTCCTTCTCCGTCAGATACAGATACCCCCACGCCTCACCCTCGATGATGATCGGCACACCCAGAAACGTCGTCATCGGCGGATGCGCCAACGGAAACCCATACGACTTCGGATGCGCACCCACATCCGCCAACCGCAACGGCCGCGGATCGGCGATCAACGCCCCCAGCACGCCCCGCCCGCGCGGCAGATCGCCGATCTGGCGATGCGTCTCCTCATCGATCCCGACCGTCAGGAACCGCTCCAGGTTCTCGCGCTTCTCGTCCAGGACCCCGATCGCCGCATAGCGCGCGCCCGTCAGCTCACGAGCGACCTCCAGCAGCCGCTGCAGCACCACTTCGGGCTCGAGCTCGGAGATGAGCGAGCGACCGACGTCGAGGAGCCGCCGCAGCCGGGGTTCGTCCATGGGCAGGGCCCACGCTAGCGGATGTGGCCTCGGCAGCCGATCAGTGGCGCAGGCTGAGCCACTGCTCGCGCCGCTGCGCCCACTCCGCGGGCAGCACGCCGCCGGAGAGCGCGGCCGCCGCGTCGAGCGCGTGCAACGCCTGCGCGTAGTCGCCGGCCGCGGCATCCTCGGACGCGAGCAGGAGCGCCAGCTCGAGCGCGTCCTCGCGGTCGGCGGACGGCGCGCGCTCAGGCAGGTCGCGCAGCGGCGCGGCGGCGAGCACCGGAGGCCGCGCGGTGGCGAGCAGCGGAGCGAGGTAGCGGCCGGCGATCTTGCCGGGAGGCCACCACAGGGCGCGCTGGGAGACGGTGGCGGCCGGGACGCGGCGCGATGTCCCGGGGGAGCCGACCTGCGCGCGCAGGTACACGGGCGCGCCTCCGGTCAGCAGCAGCCCGCGCAGTATCGGGCGGAACGGCTCGGGAGTCAGTGCGACGCCGAGCCCCGCGGCGATCGCCTCGGCCACCGCGTCGGCCTGCTGGGCGGCCAGCCCGCCCTGCTTGAGCGGGAACGAGACGGCGTCGCCGGCCGCGTACACGTCCGCGACGCCGCGCACCGCGCCGTGCGCATCGACCGGGATGAAGCCGTCGTCGTCGTGCGGCAGGCCGGGAAGCTGCAGCCCGGCGATCCGCGGCATCGCGACGACGAGGTCGGCGGCGAGCGGCGGCCCGGCGGCGAGGAAGAGCGCACCGGCCTCGGCGGAGACCGCATGGGTGCCGGTGCGGAGCGAGATCCCGCGCTGCGCGAGCAGCTCGCGCACCGCCGTGCCCGCCTCGGCGCCGAAGATCCACAGCGGCTCCGGCTCGGCGGTCACGACCGTGATCTGCGCGCGCGGGTGCTCGACCGCGGCCATGATCGCGAGCTCGTAGACCGGCAGCGACCAGCCGGAGGCGAACGGCTGGACGAAGGCGATGTCCTCGGACGTCTCAAGCGCGGCGGTGACGGCGGCCACCGCGTCCTTGCCTCCCCTGAAGGTGATCGCGCCGGGAACGGCCCCCACGGCCCGGGCGCCGACGGCGACCACGAGCGTGTCGTAGCCGAGCCGCTCGCCCTCGCGGGTGACGACCACGTGCGCCTCGGGCTCGACGGCGTCGAGCGTGCCCGGGTGCAGGTCGAACGCCGCGTGGCGCGCCACCTCGGCCAGCGACAGCGGCGCGGGCGCGCCGAAGCCGAACGGCTCCGCGACCGACGCCGCCCTCGGTGTGAGCTCCGGCCCCGGCGTGAGCAGCGTGATGCGCGGGAGCGGTCCGGCGAGCGCGCGCAGCGCCGCCACCGTCTCGACGGCGGCGACGCCGCCGCCCGCGACGAGGACGTGCGATGGCGGCGTACGAGTCATGTCCCGACGGTACGCCCGCCCGCGAGCGGCGCCATCCGTAGTCGCCCGCCGCTCGCCCGCGCTCTATCCGCGCAGCGCGCGCAGGGCGTTGAGGATCACGGCGACGTCGATGCCCTCCTGCAGCAGCGCGCCGGCCAGCGGCGTCAGGTGCCCGGCGGCGGCCACGGCCATCGCGACAAGCGACAGGCCCATCCCGGCCAGCACGCTCTGGCGCGCGATAGAGAGCGCGCGGCGGCTGAGCCGCATGGCCTCGGCGAGGCGGTCGAGGCGGTCGACGACGATCACCGCGTCGGCGGCCTCGGCGGACGCGGTGGCGCCCGCGATCCCCATCGCCACGCCGACGTCGGCGAGCGCGAGCGCCGGTGCGTCGTTGACGCCGTCGCCGACCATCACCACCGGCCGCTCGGGCGCGTCGCGGACGAGCGCGAGCTTGTCCTCGGGTGTGAGCGAGGCGTAGACGCGATCGACGCCGACGCGCGCGGCGACGGCGTCGGCGACCTCCTGCCGGTCGCCGGTCGCCATCGCGATCTCGCGCACGCCGGCGGCGCGCAGCGCGGCGACGGCGGCGCGCGCGTCGTCGCGCACGCGGTCGGCCATCAGCAGGACGCCTGCCGGATCGCCGTCGACGGCGACGTGCACCCGCGCGAGGCCGGGCGCGCCGGGCACATCGGCGACGACGACGCCGCGCTCGGCCAGCCACGCCGCGCTGCCGACCGTGACGCGGCGATCGCCGACGCGCCCGTCGACGCCCTGCCCCGGCCGCTCGACGACCTCGGCCGGCAGCGTGAGCCGGAGCCCGCGGCGCTCCGCGTCGTGCACCAGTCCCTCGGCGAGGCCGTGGGCGGACACCTGGTCCGCCGACGCGGCGAGCCGCAGCAGCTCGTCGGCGTCGACGCCGTCGAGCGCCACGACGCGCTCGACGGCGGGCTCGCCGAGGGTGAGCGTGCCCGTCTTGTCGAACAGGACGGTGCGCGCGCGGGCAAGCCGCTCGATCGTGCCCCCGTCCTTGACGACCACGCCGGCGCGAGCGGCGCGCGACATGCCCGAGACGATTGCGATCGGCGCCGCGAGGATCAGCGGGCACGGCGTGGCGACGACGAGCACCGCGAGCGCGCGCACGGCGTCGCCGCTGACGATCCACGCCCCACCGGCGAGCAGCAGCGTGAGCGGGAGGAAGAGCGTGGCATAGCGATCGGCCATGCGCACGAAGGGGGCGCGCGAGGCCTGTGCGTCGCTCACCAGCCGCACGAGCGCGGAGTAGGCGGAGTCGGCGGCGGTGCGCTCGGCGCGCAGCGCGAACGAGCCTCCGGCGCACACAGTGCCGCTGCGCACCGAGTCGCCCGCGCGATGCGTGACCGGCAGCGACTCCCCGGTCAGCGCCGCCTCGTCGAGCACCGCCTCGCCGTCCTCGACGCTGCCGTCGACCGGCAGCACCTCGCCGGGGCGGACGATCACGACGTCGCCCGGGATCAGCGCCTCGACCGGGACCTCGACCAGCATGCCGTCGCGGCGCCGGTGCGCGATCCGCGGAGCGCGCTCGAGCAAGGCCGTGAGGTCGCGGCGGGCACGGCGGCCGGCGGCGTCCTCGAGCGCGTTGCCTCCCGCGAGCATCAGCGCGATCACCGCGCCGGCCAGCTCCTGGCCCAGCGCCAGCGCGCCCGCCATCGCGAGCAGCGCGATCACGTCCACGCCGGCGCGCCCGCGCCGCAGCCCGGCGACGACGGAGGCGGTCAGCGGGATCAGCGCGAGCGCGACGGCCGCGCCCCAGACCAAGCGGGCGGCGCCGTCCTCCCCCGCCGCGGCCAGTGCGGCGCCCGCCGCGATGGCGGCGAGCGTCGCGGCCGCGACGAGGCGAGGATTCACGCGTGGGCCGGCGCGACTTCCGCGGGCAGCGGGTCGACCAGGTCGGCCGGCACGCCGCGCGGCACGATCAGCACCGGGCAGTGCGCGTGCTCCATCAGCGGGCCTGAGACCCCGCCGAGCAGCGCGCTCTTGAGCGGCCCGTAGCGGCGCGAGCCGACGACGAGCAGGTCGATGTCCTTGGAGGCCTCGACAAGGCTGGAGACCGGGTCGCCGTGGAGCACCTCGACCTCCGCGCCCGGGATCGGCGCCGCCGCCTCGCGGGCGAGGCGCTCGGCGTACTCGCTGCGCTCGCGCACCCAGCCGGTGTAGCTCGTGCCGGTCGAGGCGAAGAGCGGATGCGCCGGCGACAGCAGCTGCACGGCGGTGAGGACGCGCAGGCGCGCGTGGGACGGTGCCGCGAGCCGGCTCGCGAGGACGAGCGCCTCGGCCGCCTCCGGTCCGTCGGTGAACGCCGCGCCGACCACGATCGGCTCCTCAGGCGGGCGGAGCTGCCATCCATGCGGGGCCACGGCGACGGCGCAGGGTGCGCCCTGCACCACGCGCGTCGCGCCCGAGCCGGCGAGCACGCGGCCGACGGGGCCGCGACGGCTCGAGCCGAGCACGATCACGCTCGCGCCCTCGCCCTTGGCGAGCCGGTCGAGACCCTGCGCGACCGTGCTCGCCTCGGTCGTGACCGAGCGCCACGGGATCGCGTCGCCGAGCCGAAGCTCGGCCTCCTCGAGCCACTTGCCGGCAATTTCGTGCGGGGGCCACGACGGGCCGCCGAACGTCGACGTCATCGACTCGAAGCCGTACACCGCGCCCAGCACGAGCGGGGCGCCGGTGAGCACGGCGAGCGCGCTGGCGAGCGACAGCGCCTCGAGTCCTGAAGCGGTGCCGTCGATCCCGACGAGCACCGGGCGGGGAGGGGTCTGAGCGGTCATACCTCCACCGTGCCACGGGCGGGCGCGCGCGTCCTCCGCTGGACCCCGCAGCCCGTTGCGGGGAACTGCGGTCGCTAGCGGGCGACGAGCGCGTCGGCCTGGATCGCCATCTCGAGCTCCTCGTCGGTCGGCACCACGAGCACGGCGACGCCCGCGCCGTCGGGCGAGATCGCGCGCGCCCCGCTCGCGGCCGCGTCGTTGCGCGCGGCGTCGACGGCGATCCCGAGGCCTTCGAGCCCTTCGAGCGAGCGCGCGCGGACGATCGCGTCGTTCTCGCCTACGCCGGCGGTGAAGACGATCGCATCGACGCGTCCGAGCACGGCGAGATAGGCGCCGACGTACTTGCGGATGCGGTGGCAGTAGACGTCGAGCGCGAGCGCCGCCCGGGCGTCGCCTCCGCGAGCGCGCGCATGCGCCTCGCGCAGGTCGCCGGAGCCGGCCAGCGCGACCATCCCGCTGCGACGGTTGAGCGCGTCCTCGATCTGGTCCGGATCGACCCCGGCGCGCAGCAGGTGGAGCACGAGCGACGGGTCGACGTCGCCTGAGCGCGTGCCCATCACGAGCCCCTCGAGCGGCGTGAACCCCATCGAGGTCTCGACGCTGCGGCCGCCCGCGATGGCCGCCGCGCTCGCGCCGTTGCCGAGGTGCAGCACGATCAGGTTCGTGTCCTCCGGCGGCCGCCCCAGCAGCCGCGCGGCCGCGCGCGAGACGAACGCGTAGGACGTCCCGTGGAACCCGTAGCGGCGGACGTTCCAGGCGGCCGGCACGGCGTAGGTGTACGCCGCCGGCGGGAGCGTGTGGTGGAACGCCGTGTCGAACACGGCGACGTGCGGCGTGCGCGGAAGGACGCGCCGCGCGGCGTCGATGCCGTCCGCGTTGACGCGGTTGTGCAGCGGGGCGAGCCGCTCGAGCGCGCGGATCGCCGCGACGACTCCGTCATCGACCACGACGGGGGCGGAGAAGCGCTCGCCGCCGTGGACGACGCGGTGGGCGACGGCGACGAGCTCCGTCTTGCCGACCGTGCCCAGCGCGGTCCGCATCGCCTGCTCGTAGTCGGTCACGCGCTCGATCAGGCCGGCCTCGGACGCGGTCCGCGACTCGACGTCGACGAGCTTGTACTTCAGTGAGGACGAGCCGCAGTTGACGACGAAGACCCGCCGGCTCACGTCTGCGCCTGGATCGCGGTGATCGCCACCGTGTTGACGATGTCGTGGACCGTCGCGCCGCGGGACAGGTCGTTGATCGGCTTGCGCAGCCCCTGCAGCACGGGCCCGATCGCGACCGCGCCGGCGCTGCGCTGCACCGCCTTGTACGTGTTGTTGCCGGTGTTGAGGTCGGGGAAGATGAACACCGTGGCGCGGCCGGCGACCTGGCTGTCGGGCAGCTTGGCGGCGGACACTCCCGCGTCGACCGCGGCGTCGTACTGGATCGGGCCTTCGACGATCAGGTCCGGCGCGCGCTCGCGCACCGCGGCGGTGGCGGCGCGCACGCGCTGCACGCCGGCGCCGGTCCCGGAGTCGCCCGTGGAGTAGGAGAGCATCGCGATGCGGGGCTCGATCCCGAACTGGCGCGCCGTCGCCGCCGAGGAGATCGCGATGTCGGCGAGCTCGGTCGCCGTCGGCTCGGGGTTGACGGCGCAATCGCCGTACACCAGCACGCGATCGGCCAGGCACATCAGGAACACGCTCGATACGAGGCCGACGCCGGGACGGGTCTTGATCAGCTCGAAGCTCGGGCGGATCGTCTGCGCGGTCGTGTGCGTCGCGCCGGAGACCATCCCGTCGGCCATGCCCATGTCGACCATCAGCGTGCCGAAGTACGACACGTCGGTGACCAGGTCCAGCGCCGCGTCGAGGCTGACGCCCTTGTGTGCGCGGCGCTCCGCGTAGTGACGCGCGAAGCGCTCGCGCAGCGCCGCGTCGCGAGGGTTCAGCAGGTGTGCCCGGGAGATGTCCAGCCCGAGCCGCTCGGCGCCGGCGCGCAGCTCGTCCTCGTCGCCGAGCAGCGTGAGCTCGACGACGTCGCGGCGCAGCAGGATGTCCGCCGCGCGCAGGATCCGCTCGTCCTGGCCTTCCGGCAGCACCACGTGGCGCCGGTCCGCCCGCGCGCGCTCGAGCAGCTCGTGCTCGAACATCAGCGGCGTCACCGCGCCCGTGTGCGCGACCGCCGCCCGCTCGAGCACCTGCTCGCCGTCGATGCGCCGCTCGAACAGCGCCAGCGCCGTCTCGATCTTTCCGCGCGAGCGGACCGTGATCGGGCCCGGTACGGAGCCGGCGAGCGTGGCGGTCTCGTAGGTGTCGTGGGGCGACAGCGCGACCGGCGGCAGCTGCGGGAGGCCTTCGATCAGCCGCATCACGGGGTCCGGCGGTCGCAGTCCACCGGTGAGGATCACGCCGGAGACGGCGGGAAGCGTCCCCGACACGCACGCCAGCAGCACGCCGACGATCACGTCGGCGCGGTCGCCGGGCGTCAGCAGGATCGCCCCGCTCGTGAGCCGGTCGAGCACGTTCGGCAGCGTCATCGCCGCCACCAGCACGCCGAGCGCCTCGCGCCCGAGCAGGTCCGGCTCACCCGCGATCAGCGTCGCGTCGCAGGCCGCCAGCACCTCGCCCACGGTCGGCGCGACCAGCAGGTCGACCTCCGGCAGGACATAGACGGGCACGCCTTCCGCGCCGACGCGCGCCTCGACGTCCTCGACGTCCTCGCGCGCGACGCGGTTCGCCGCCACCGCCACGACGTCGCAGCCCTCCGCACGCAGCGACGAGAGCGCGACGCCGACCGCCGAGCGCACCTCGCCGGCGTTGCGCCCCTGCCCCGAGACGACGCACAGCACCGGCAGCCCGAGGTTCAGGGCGACGCGCGCGTTGAGCGTCAGCTCGCCCGCCGCACCCACGCCGGCGAAGTCGGTGCCGATCACGAGCACGCCGTCGCACTGCGCCGCGAGCGCATGGAAGCGGGTGACGATCTCCTCCAGCGCGGCGTTCACGTCCGCGCGGACGGCGTCATAGCCGACGCCGATCGACGCCTCGTACGGCAGCCCGTCGGCGCCGCGTCCGCGCAGCACCTCGACGAGCGGGTCGCGCACGCGCGGATCGCGGACCACCGGGCGGAAGACGCCCAGCCGGCCGAGCCGGCGACTCAGCAGGTGCTGCAGTCCGACGGCGATCGCGGACTTCCCCGTCGCCGGACCGCTGCCGGCGACATATAGCCCGCGCGTGGTCATCCCTCGGGGCATCGTCGCATCAGCGGGCGCCGAGCGCGGCGTCGAGCGCGGCGCCGAACGCCTCGGGCGTGAGCGCCGACGGCGTGACCGGCCGCGCGCCGCCGTCGCCGGCGCGCACGAAGAAGGACGGCGTGGACCGCACGCCGAGCCTCTGGGCCGCCTGCTCCGCCGCGCGCAGTCCGAGCGCCTGCTCGGCGGCGTCGCGGCCGCCGGCGTCCAGCCCCGCGACCTCCCCCACGCGCGCGAGGAACTCGTCCGTGGCGTATCCCGTGTTCTCCTCGCCCTGGTCGCGGTAGAAGGCGTCCGCGAACGTCCACAGGCGGTCCTGCCCGGCCGCGGTCGCGGCCATCCGGCCCGCGCGTACGGAGTCGGGGCCGACGAACGCCAGCACGTTGAGCTCGAGCCGGAGCCGGCCCGTGCGGACGTAGCGCGCGATCACCGAGGGGAGCACGTCGCGCGCGAACACGCCGCAGTACGGGCACTGCAGGTCGGCGAACTCGATCAGCGTCGCCGGCGCGGACGGCGAGCCGAGCGTCGTGCCGTGCTGCGGCAGCCCGGCGAACTGCGCGGCGACCTGCGCGCGCTGGGCCGGCGGGGCCGCCGGGGCGTCGGCATGAGGCCGCGTCACGGCGATCATCACGGCGACGACCGCGGCGGCGGCGATCACGAGCGCGCCGAGGCGGTGGCGGTTCTTCTGGGGGATGCGGGAGCGCATATCGAAGCCTCTTCCGGGGAGCGGTGCGAAACGACCTGCGCCCCGGACGATGTCCGGGGCGCAGGGACTCCTCGGAGCGCGAAGCGGTCAGCCGGCAGCCACCGCAGCCTTCACCGGCGCCCCCTTCGTCGCGCGATCCTCAGCGGGCGCAAGCGCCCGGAACGTGAGAATCCCGAAGCCGATGCCACTCAGCAGCAAAGCGATACCCATCACGATCGCAAACGTCGCGACACTCTCCGCGAAATACGCCGTGTTCAACGCCGTCGTCAGCGCCGTCTCGGTCACCCAGATCTGACGCGCCTGGTTCTGCACCGGCTGCTTGGTCTGCGGATCGATCGCCGCCTTGGCCTTATCGTCGGTGGCCTTACCGCCGGCATCCAGATACTGGCCCATCTGCGAATACGTCTTACCGCTCGTGGCCTCCATCGTGTGATGACGCATGATCTTCGCGAACGCCTGCGCCTCACTGCCCGTATCCACAAGCTGACCCGGAATACTCGAATCCGGCGTGCCGACGATCTGCTCACGCGCCAGATCGCTACGCACCTGATCACGACCACTGATACCGGTAATGATCGTGCCGATCCCGAACGCGATCAGCACAACACTGGCGGCGATACCGCCGTAACGGTAGAGATTGCGCATCTCCATCTTCTCCTTGACTGCGGTGGTCTGCAACACACCGCCATTGCATCGTCCACCGCTCACCGCTACCTCCGGGATACAACGCCGAGACATTGCGGAGATCCCGCAGCGTAAATGCGGGTCAGCCCCGACGATGCGCGCGCCGGAGCTCGTCGACGCCCCACACGATGACGGGGAACGCCGGCAGCAGCGCGAGCTCGGACGGACCGAGCGGGCGGGTGCCGAAGACCGCCTGCAGCGGCGGCAGGTAGATCAGCGCCGCCGCGAAGACCAGCTCGAAGGCGATGCCCCACAGCAGCAGCGGATTCGACGTCCAGCCGACGGCACGCGTCGAGGCGCGCTCCGTGCGCGAGGCGAACGCCGTGCCGACCTGGCAGGCGACGATGCCGGCGAACGACATGGTCGTCGCCCGCAGCCACACGTCGTGCAGCGGCGTGCCGGGCCCTGTCTCGTCACCCGGATGCCAGCCCGAGCGCAGGAGCACGAAGAAGAACCCGCCGAGCGTGAGCGCGGCGGAGGTCGCGCCGAGCACGCCCCACGCCCGGATCAGCAGCTCGCGGTCGATCATCCGCGCGCCGCGCGGCCGCGGCGGCCGCTCCATGATCCCCGGCTCGGCCGGATCGCGGCCGAGCGCGAGCGCCGGCAGCGTCTCGGTGCCCAGGTCGACGGCGAGGATCAGCACGGCGGTCAGCGGGAGCGGCACCGACCCGCCTGAGAGCGCGAAGAGGATGAACGGCAGGACCTCGGCCGGGGCGTGGGCGAAGATGTAGAGGATGAACTTGCGGATGTTCTGATACACGCGCCGGCCCTCCTCGACGGCCGTCACGATCGCCGAGAAGTCGTCCGTCGTCAGCACCATCGCGGCGGCCTCGCGCGCCACGTCGGTGCCGGAGGCGCCCATCGCGACGCCGATGTCGGCGCGCCGCAGCGCCGGCGCGTCGTTGACGCCATCGCCGGTCATCGCGACCACCTGCCCGGCCGAGCTGAGCGCGTCGGCGATCCGGAGCTTGGCCTCGGGCGAGGCGCGCGAGAACACGATCTCGTCCGGCCCGGCGAGCAGCGCGTCGAGCTCGGGCTCGCTCATCGCGTCCAGCTCGCGCCCGCTGAGGACGCGCGGCATGTCGCCGCCGATGCCGACGCGGCGCGCGACCTCCGCCGCCGTGAGTCCGTAGTCGCCGGTGACGACGTGGATCCGCAGTCCGGCGGTGTGACAGCGCTCGACCGCCTCGCGCACGCCCTCGCGCGGCGGGTCGAGCAGCGCGACGAGCCCGACGAAGGTGAGGTCGCGCTCGGCGTCGTCGCGGTCGTCGGGCACCGGTCCGTCGAGCCGCCGCCGGGCGGCCGCGAGCACGCGCAGCCCGCGCGCGGCGAGCCGGTCGGCCTCGGCGGCGATCGCCGCCCGGTCGGCCGCCGGGCAGCAGTCGAGCAGCGCGTCCGGCGCACCCTTGACGTCGATCCAGATCCCGCCGGCGAACACGTCGACCGTGGTCATCAGGCGCCGGCGCGGGTCGAACGCGAACGTCGCGAGCCGTTCCAGCGGCGCCGTCGCCGCGGAAGCCCATTCGCGCAGCGCGACCTCGGTCGGGTCGCCGCGGTCGGCGGTGGCGTCGTTACACGCGAGCATCACCGTGGCGAGGTCCGCGCCGTCTCCCCAGCTCTCCACCGCGTGCATGCGGTTCTGCGTCAGCGTGCCGGTCTTGTCGGTGCAGATGACCGTGGTCGAGCCGAGTGTCTCGACGGCGCTCAGCCGCTTGACCAGCGCACCGTCGCGGGCGAGCCGCCGCACGCCCACCGCGAGGGCCAGGGTGATGGTCGGGAGCAGGCCCTCAGGGACGTTGGCGACGAGCAGCCCGATGGCGAACACGACGGCGTCGCCGACCGGCAGCCCGGCGACGAGGGTGCCGAGCGGGACGAACGCCAGGCCCGCCGCGACGGCGATGCCGGCGATCAGCCACGCGACGCGCTTGACCTCCAGCTGCAGCGGGCTCGGCGCCGTCTCGATCCCCGACGAGAGCGCGGCGACGCGGCCGAGCTGGGTCTGCATGCCTGTCGCGAACACCGCGACACGCGCCTCGCCGCTCGTGCACGTGGCGCCGCTGAAGACGAAGTCGGACGCCTCCAATGCGGGCGTGCCGGGTTCGGGCGGCGTGACGTTGCGCGCCACCGGCACGGACTCGCCCGTCAGCGTCGAGAGGTCGAGCTCGACGCGGCCGCGGAGCACGCGGGCGTCCGCGCTGATCCGCTCGCCCTCGCGGATGACCATCACGTCGCCGGGCACGAGCTCGCGCGCCTCGATCTGGAGCTCGCCGCCGTCGCGCACGACGGTCGCGTGCGGCGGGAGATACGCCTTCAGCGCCTCGACCGCGCGTACCGCCTGCTGCTCCTGCACGAAGGCGAGCGCGGCGTTGAGCAGGATGACGGCCACGATCGCCCAGCCGAGCACGGCGATGCCGCCCGCGAAGGCGAGCACGGCGGCGGCGGCGAGCAGGAGCGCGAGCGGGTGCGTGAACTGCGCGGCGAGGTCGCGCGGCCACGTGCGCGCCGAGCGGCTCTCGAGCTCGTTCGGGCCCGTCGCGATCAGCCGCCGCGCGGCCTCGCGCGACGACAGCCCGCCGTCAGCGGTGTGCAGGTCGGCCAGCACGCGCTCGGGCGAGTCCGCCTCGAGCACGGCGAGCGTCGGCGAAGGCGTGTCCGCGGGCATCCCCCCGTTGTCGCACCGTCACGCCGCCGGGGCCTCCGCAGTTCCCGCCCCTGTCGCCCCGTAGTTCCCCGCGACGCACGCGCGGCTCGAACCCGATGGCGGAGACCGCGCGGGCGCGGAGCATGGCGGGGACGACCCGACTCGAGGAAGGACGCGACGATGGCAGCCATTGCACCGGCGCCGGCGGCCACACGGCCCGCCGCACCGCCGAAGCTCAAGCGCACGATGGGCCTGTGGATGGCCACCGCCCTCGTGATCGGCAACATGATCGGCTCCGGCGTGTTCCTGCTGCCGGCCTCGCTGGCGGGCGTCGCCGGCCCGATCTCGATCCTCGGCTGGATCTTCACGGGCGCCGGCGCGATGCTGCTCGCGCTCGTCTTCGCCAACCTCGGCCGCGCGCTCCCGCGCACGGGTGGTCCCTACGCCTACGCCAAGCGCGCGTTCGGCGACTTCATCGGCTTCCAGACCGCCTGGGGCTACTGGATCGCCGTGTGGGCGGGCAACGCGGCGATCGCCGTCGCCTTCGTCGGCTACGCCGCCGTGTTCTGGCCCGCGGCCGGGACGAACAAGCTGCTCGGCGCGCTCGTCGCCATCGCCCTGATCTGGACCCTCACGTTCGCGAACGCCCTCGGCTCGCGCGAGTCGGGCGCGATCCAGGTCGTCACCACCGTGCTGAAGTTCGTCCCGCTCGCCGTGATCGGCATCGTCGGGCTCTTCTTCGTCCACGGCGGCAACTACACGCCCTTCGCGCCGCACGGCGGCGTCGGTGCGATCAGCTCGGCCGCGACGCTCACGCTGTGGGCCTTCATCGGCCTCGAGTCCGCCACCGTGCCGGCCGACGAGGTCAAGGACCCCGAGCGCACGATCCCGCGCGCGACGATCATCGGCACCGCCGTCACGACCGTGCTCTACATCGTCGCGACCGTCGCGATCATGGGCATCATCCCGACGGCCGAGCTCGCGCACTCCACGAGCCCGTTCGCCGACGCCGCCGGCCAGATCTTCGGCGGCGGCTGGGACAAGGTCATCGCGCTGGTCGCCATGGTCTCCACCTTCGGGGCGCTCAACGGCTGGATCATGCTCCAGGGCCGCGTGCCGCTGGCCGCCGCGCAGGACGGGATGTTCCCCGCCGCGTTCGCACGCGTTCACGGCGAGCGCAACACGCCCGTGTTCGGCCTCGTCGTCTCCTCCGTGCTCGTGACCGGGCTGCTGCTCATGAACTACACGAAGGGCCTCGTCGACGCCTTCACGTTCGTGATCCTGCTCGCGACGCTCACCACGCTCGTCCCGTACGCCTACTCGGCCGCGGCGCAGGCATGGCTGTGGCTCGTCGAGCCCGAGAGCTTCCAGGCCAAGCACCTGATCCGCGACACGCTCGTCGCGCTGCTCGCCTTCGCCTACAGCGTGTGGGCGATCGCCGGCGCCGGCAACGACATCGTCACCAAGGGCTTCGTCCTGCTGCTCGCCGGCGTGCCGGTCTACATCGGCATGCGCTGGTGGCAGCGCCGCAACGCGATCGAGGTGCCCGCATGAGTCTCGAGACCGCCGCCCGCACGTACGTCGGCTCCGAGGTCGGGACGCTGCGGCGCGTGCTGCTGCACCGCCCCGACCGCGAGCTCAAGCGCCTGACGCCGCGCAACAAGGACGCGCTGCTGTTCGACGACGTCCTCTGGGTCAAGCGCGCGCGCCAGGAGCACGACGCCTTCGCCGACGCGCTCGTCGAGCGCGGCGTCGAGGTGCTCTACCTCGCGCGCCTGCTGAGCGAGACGCTCGCGATCCCGGGGGCGCGCGACGAGGTGCTGAGCGCGACGATCGCCGCCGCGGCGCTCGGCCCGCACCTCGGGCCGGCCCTGCGCGACTGGCTGGCCGGCCGTGACCCGGACGAGCTGGCCCAATGGCTGATCGGCGGCATGACGATCTATGAGCTGCCGTTCGCGTCGGGCGCGCTCGCCGCGCAGGTCCCGCGCGCGGACGCGTTCATCCTCCCGCCGCTGCCCAACCACATGTTCACGCGCGACACGTCGGCGTGGATCTACGGCGGCGTCACGGTCAACGCGATGGCCAAGCCCGCACGCCGGCGCGAGGCGATCCACCTGGCCGCGATCTACCGCCACCACCCGCTGTTCGCCGGCACGCATGAGACCTGGAGCGACGAGCTAGGCGGCGCCGCCGAGCTCGAGGGCGGCGACGTGCTCGTGATCGGCAACGGCGCCGTGCTGATCGGCATGGGCGAGCGCACGCGTCCCGGCGCGGTCGAGCTGCTCGCCGACCGCCTGTTCGCCGCCGGCGCCGCCCACGCGGTCATCGCCGTCGCGTTGCCCGAGCGGCGGTCCGCGATGCACCTCGACACCGTGATGACGCAGGTCGACCGCGACGCGTTCACGATCTACCCGGGCGTCCGCGACGCGCTGGTCGGCTACACGCTCTCGGCCGACGGCGCGGCGCAGCGCGAGGAGGATCTCTTCGCCGCCATCGCGACGGCGCTCGGCGTCGAGCGCCTGCGCCTGTTCGAGACCGGCGGCGACAGCTACGAGGCCGAGCGCGAGCAGTGGGACGACGGCAACAACGTGCTGGCCGTCGCGCCGGGCGTCGTCGTCGCCTACGAGCGCAACGTCGACACCAACACGCGCCTGCGGCGCGCCGGGATCGAGGTCATCACCATCGCCGGCGCCGAGCTCGGGCGCGGCCGCGGCGGCCCCCGCTGCATGTCCTGCCCGATCGAGCGCGAGGAGCTCTCATGAGCGTCGCCGCCCCCACCCGCCATGTCCTGCGCATCGCCGACCTCGATCCGGAGCGGCTCGAGCAGCTGCTCGACCTCGCGGCGGCCATGAAGCACGCGCCCGACGACTGGAACGCGACCATGCACGGGCGCTCGGTCGCGTGCTACTTCACGAAGCCGTCGACGCGCACGCGGGTGTCGTTCGAGGCCGCCTGCTGGCGCCTCGGCGCGCTGCCGGTGATGCTGCGCCCGGACGAGCTCCAGCTCGGCCGCGGGGAGCCGATCGCCGACACCGCGCGCGTGCTCTCCGGCTATTGCGCCGCGATCGCCGTGCGGACGTTCAAGCAGGCCGACGTCGAGGCGCTCGCCGCCGACGCGTCGGTCCCGGTGATCAACCTGCTCACCGACGACCACCATCCCTGCCAGGCGCTCGCCGACCTGCTGACGCTGCGCGAGCGCTTCGGCGACCTCACGGGGCTGCGGCTCGCGTACATCGGCGACGGCAACAACGTCGCGCATTCGCTGCTCGAGGCGGGCGCGCTCGCCGGGATGCACGTCAGCGTCGCGTCGCCCCCGGGCCACCTGCCGCGGCCCGACATCGTCGAGCACGCCGCCGGGCTCGCGGCGATCAGCGGCGGCAGCGTCGCGGTCGTCAGCAGTCCCGCGGAGGCCGTCGCCGGCGCCCGCGCCGTGTACGCGGACGTGTGGGTGTCGATGGGCGAGGAGGCCGAGGCGGCGCAGCGGCGCGAGGAGCTCGCGGCCTACCGCGTCGACGCGCAGCTGATGGCCGCGGCGGCGCCGGACGCCGTCTTCCTGCACTGCCTCCCCGCCCATCGCGGCGAGGAGGTGACCGCCGAGGTCATCGACGGCCCGGCGTCCGCGGTCTGGCAGCAGGCCGCCAACCGCCTGCCGACCGAGCAGGCACTGCTGTACGCGCTCGTCACCGGCGGCTGGGAGGGCTGACCTCATGACGCTCACCACCACCACCACACGCGCGACCGGGCACCTGCTCACGGTCGCCGACCTGTCGTCCGAGCGGTTCGCCGCGCTGCTGGATCTCGCGGCGGTGATGAAGCGGCATCCGCTGGCGTGGCGCGACACGCTCGAGGCCCGTGCCGTCGCGTGCTATTACGAGCTCGCGTCCACGCGCAGCCGCATCTCGTTCGAGGTCGCGATCCACCGCCTCGGCGCGCTGCCGGTGATGCTGCGGCCAGACGAGCTCCAGCTCGGGCGCGGCGAGCGGCTCGCCGATACGGCGCGCGTGCTGTCGGCGTACTGCGACGCGATCGTGATGCGCACGCCCACCGACCGGGACCTCAAGGAGCTGGCCGAGGCCGCGGCGGTGCCGGTGATCAACGCGGGCACCGAAGGCCATCATCCATGCCAGGCGCTCGCCGACTGCCTCACGCTGCGCGAGCGCTTCGGCGACCTCGACGGCCTGCCCGTCGCCTACGTCGGCGATTGCGCCAACGTCGCCCAATCGCTGATCGAGGCGGCGGTGCTCACGGGAATGGAGATCCGCGTCGCGGCACCCCGGGAGCAGTTCGCCGACCCGGTGCTGATGGCACACGCCGGCGCCGCGATGCGCGTGTTCGACGACCCGCGCGAGGCCGTCGCCGATGCCATGGCGATCTACACCGGCCCGTCGATCAGCGGCGCCGAGGACTTCCGCGTGACGACCGAGCTGATGGAGCTGGCGGCGCCGCGGGCGATCTTCATGCACCCGCTTCCCGCCCGGCGCGGACGCGAGGTCGCCGCCGCGGTGCTCGACGGCCCGGCCTCCGCGGTCTGGCGGCAGGCCGCCAACTTGCTGCCCGTCGAGCAGGCCGTCCTCCGGGCGCTCGTGACCGGCGAGTGGGAGGCCTGAGCCATGCTCGTCGTCGCCGCCCTCGGAGGCAACGCGCTGCTGCGCCGCGGCCAGCCTGCCGACGCCGCCGCCCAGCGCGCCAACGTCGCCGTCGCCGTGCGGGCGATCGCCGAGCTCGCGCGCGAGCACGACGTCGTCGTCGCCCACGGCAACGGGCCGCAGGTCGGGCTGCTCGCGCTCCAAGGCGAGGCCTACCACGACGTCGCGCCCTACCCGCTCGACGTGCTCGGCGCCGAGAGCGAGGGCATGATCGGCTACCTGCTCGACCAGGAGCTCGTGAACGCGCTGCCGGGCCGCGACGTCGCCACGCTGCTCACGCAGGTGATCGTCGACGCCGGCGATCCGGCGTTCGCGGAGCCGGAGAAGTTCATCGGGCCGGTCTACGACCGTGCCGCCGCCGGCCGCCTCGCGGCCGACCGCGGCTGGATCGTCGCGCCCGACGGCCCGTTCTGGCGCCGCGTCGTCGCGTCCCCCGATCCGCACGCGATCGTCGAGCTGCAGACGATCCGGCTGCTGGTCAAGGCCGGCGTGGTCGTCGTGTGCGCGGGCGGCGGCGGCATTCCCGTCGTCGTCGACCGTGACGGCCGGCTGCACGGCGTCGAGGCCGTGATCGACAAGGACCGCGCCGCCGCGCTGCTGGCCGAGGGGCTCGGCGCCGACGCGTTGCTGATGCTCACCGACGTCCCCGCCGTCGAGACCGGCTACGGCACGTCGCACGCCCGCGAGCTGCACGACGTCGACGCCGCCCGCATGCGCGAGCTGCCGTTCGCGGCGGGCTCGATGGGCCCGAAGGTCGAGGCGGCGTGCCGCTTCGCCGAGGCCACCGGCGGGCTGGCGGCGATCGGCGCGCTCCAGGACGCGCCCGCGATCCTACGAGGCGAGCGCGGCACACGCGTGCGCTCGCGAAAGGTGGTGCCGGCATGACCATCGGCCTGCTCCCCGGGGCGCTGCTCGACCCGGCGGCCTACCCGCACCGGCCCGGCGCGGTCGAGCTGCGCGAGACGCACATCTCGTGGGTGTTCCTCGCCGGCGACCGCGCGTACAAGGTCAAGAAGCCGGTCACGTTCCCGTTCCTCGACTACGGCACGCTCGAGCGCCGGCGCCAGTGCTGCGAGGAGGAGGTGCGGCTCAACCGCCGCTTCGCACCCGAGCTCTACGTGGGTGTCGTCTCGATCGTGGCGCGCGGCGCCGACGGGCTGGCGATCGCGCCGGGAGACGATCCGCTCGCGCTCGAGTACGCCGTCGAGATGCGCCGCTACGACGAGCGCGCGACGCTCGCGTCGCAGCTCGCCGAGGGCACGCCGGCGGAGGCCGACCTCGTCGCCGTCGGCCGCGCCGTCGCGGGCTTCCACGCCGGCGCCGAACCCGCCGTCGGCGGGCGGCGGCTGACCGGGATCGCCGAGGAGACGCTCGCCGCGCTCACGCTGGCCGGCGTCCCGGCGGCCCGCGTCGACGCGCTGGCGCGCTTCCTGCGCGCGGCGCTGGCCGACCTCGGGCCCGAGCTGGAGCGCCGCCGGCTCGCCGGCCTCGTCCGCGACGGCCACGGCGACCTGCGCGCCGAGCATGTGCTGCTCGGCGATCCGCTCCAGGCCGTCGACGGCCTGGAGTTCGACCGCGGCCTGCGCGTCGCCGACGTCGCGTACGACTTCGCGTTCCTCGTGATGGACGTCGCGCGCCGCGACGACGACCTCGCTCACGCGCTGGTGCGCGGCTACCGGGCGGCCGGAGGCGATCCCGGCGACGACCGGCTGCTGGCCGTCATGTGCACGATCCGGGCCCTCGTGCGGGCCAAGGTCGACCTGCTGCGTGCCGCGCAGCTGAGCGGGGCCAAGGCCGGCGAGCGAGCCGCGCGAGGCTACGCGCTGTTGACGCTGGCCGAGCGGTTCGCGTGGCGGGCCCGCCTGCCGCGCATCGTCTGCGTGATCGGCCATGCGGCCAGCGGCAAGTCGACGCTGGCCGAGGCGCTCGCCGCCGCCGCCGGCCGTCGCGTGCTCTCCTCGGACCGCACGCGCAAGCTGCGCGCCGGCGTCGGGCAGTACGAGTACGCGGGCGCGCAGGCCTACGGCGACGCCGAGAGCCAGGCCGTCTACGCCGAGCTGGGGCACCGCGCGACGACGGCCGCCCGCCGCGACGGCGGCGTGATCGTCGACGCCACGTTCCGCCGCGCCTCCGACGCTGACGCGTTCCTGCAGATCGTGCCGCACGCGAGCTGGATCGTCTGCGACGCGCCGCTCGACGTCATGCTCGACCGCGCGCGGGCACGCGCGCTGCGCGACGACTCGGTGTCCGACGCGGGGCCGGAGATCGTCGCCGCCGAGCTGTCCCGCTACGGGCGCATCGAGCCCCCGTCGCCGCCGCTGGCGCGGATCGAGACCACGAAGCCGGTCAGCGAGCTGCTCAATGAGCTCGCGCGCGCGCTCGACAAGCCCTCCGGCCACGAACAGGCCGCGGCGTGATCACCTCGCGCGTCCTCGTCGCCTACGCGACCAAGCACGGCTCGACGCAGGAGGTCGCGGAGGACATCGCGGAGACGCTGCGCGGGATCGGCCTCGCGGTCGACATCATGGCCGCCGCCGACGTCGCGCATCTGCGCGGCTACAGCGGCGTCGTGCTCGGCGCCGCGCTCTACACGGGCAAGCTGCACAAGGACGCGCGCCAGTTCCTCAAGCGCCACGAGGACGCGCTGCTGGTGCGTCCGGTGGCGGTGTTCGCGATGGGGCCGCGGACGCTCGAGCCGAGCGACGTCGCGTCGTCGCGCGCGCAGCTCGACCGGGCGCTGGCCGCCGTCCCGCGACTGGCGCCCGTGTCGCTGGCCATCTTCGGCGGCGTCGTCGCGCCGGAGACGCTCCGCTTCCCGTTCAACCGGATGCCCGCGTGCGACGCGCGCGACTGGACGGCGATCGAGACGTGGGCGACCGAGCTGGCGCCGCGCCTCACCCGCACGCCAGCGGATCGTCCGTGAAGGCGTGCGGGCTTCCACGGATGAGCCGGAAGCGGTGCGGGGCGATCATCGAAGCATGACCTCTTCCCCGCGCATCCACGTCGTCCCGCATGACCGCGGAGGCTGGTGCGTCCAGTGCGAGGGCGACGAGCGTCCGCTGTCCGAGCACGGCAGCGAGACCGAGGCCGAGCTCGTCGCCACTCGGCACGCCGCCGCCACCGGCGCGCCCGAGGTCGTCGTCCATGACCGCTACTGGCGCGTCCACCGCGCGCCCGCGACGCAGCCGTAGATGTCCGCCGCCCGGATCCCCGTCCCCACCGTGCGCGTCCTGCTCGCCGACCGGGAAGGCTCAGCCCGCCGCGCGCTGGCCGGGCTCCTGCGCGAGCTCGACGGCGTCGTGCTCGCCGGCGAGGTCGGCGCTCGGGAGGACCTCGCCGACGCGCTGCGCCGCACGCACGCCGACGCGCTCGTGATCGACGACCGCCTGCTCGGCGGTCTCGGGCCGCACAACGCCGGCCTGCGCGTGCTGGTCCTCGGCGTCGACGACGACCCCGCCTTCGCCGCGCGGGCGCGGCGCCTCGGCGCCGATGCCTGGATCGTCAAGGATCGCGCTGACGAGCAGCTCCCCGCTCTGCTGCTGCATCCATGACGCGGCTGCTGATCGGCTACGACGGCTCCGACTGCGCCCGCTCGGCGGTGTCCGCCGCGGGCGCGCTCTTCCGCGGCGCCGACGCCACGGTGGCGCACGTCCGCGCTGAGCCGTTGCGGCCGGAGCAGGGCGCGATGGCGCGGATCGCGCTCCCGAGCGACGTGCTCCGCGCGGGCATCGAGGAGATCGGCCGCCAGGCGCTCGAGCGCGCACGTGAGCGCGCGGAGGAAGGCGCCGCGCTCGCCCGCGAGGCCGGCCTGCACGCGTCCGCGGTGACGCTGACCGGCGACCGTCCGTGGCGCGCGCTGCTCGCGGTGGCCCGCGACGCGGACGTGCTGGTCTGCGGTACCCGCGGCCGCGGCGCCGTCGAGCGCGCCACGCTCGGCTCGACCGCCTCCAGCCTCGTCCACCACACGCAGGTCCCGCTGCTCGTGGCCGGCGCCGAGGCGGCATCGCTCGACGGGCCGCTGGTGGCCGGCTACGACGGCTCGGACGGCGCGCAGGTCGCGCTGGCCTTCGCCGCCGAGCACCTGCGCGGGCGTCCCCTGGTCGTCGCCACGATGTGGCACTCGCCGGTGCGCCACTCACTGAGCGGCCACGCGTTCATGGAGTCGCCGATCGCGCTGCTGCACGAGTACGCGCAGGGCATCGACGACATCTGCGCCGAGATCTCCGAGGGGACGGCCACGGAGGGCGCGGAGCGCGCTCGCTCGCTCGGGCTGGATGCGCGGTCGCTCACCGTCGAGACCGCGCACGGAGAGTGGCGCGGCCTGCTCGGCGTGGCGCGCGACACCGGGGCCGCCGCGCTGCTGGTCGGCTCGCGCGGCCTCGGTGCCGTGACCGGCACGGTGCTGGGCTCGGTCACCTCACGGCTGGTGCACTCCGCGGCGATGCCGGTCCTGATCGTGCCCTGGCCGGACGCGTAGCTCAGCGCTCGCCGGGCTCGCTCGGCAGCGGCACGAGCGGCCCGCCGCACCTCGCGCAGTCGCTCGGCTCCTCGTCGACCGGGCGGTCGTCGGGGACGAACCACTTCGTGCGGCAATGGCTGCAGATGAAGCGGCGATCGGGCACGCGCTCAAGCATGGCGCCCTCCCGGCCGGCGCCATCCGTAGTCGCCCGCAGATGACGTCGGCCCCGCACCGATGAAGCGGCGCCGCCGCGCTGCGACGGTGGTCGAGGACCCAAAACCCGACTTGCGAGGTACGCCATGAAGGCCGCCGTCGTCCGCAGCTTCGACCACCCGCTGGCACTGGAAGACCGGCCGATCCCCGAGCCGGGAGCCGGCCAGGTCCTCGTCCACATCGAGACCTGCGGGCTCTGCCACACCGACATCCACGCGGCTCGCGGCGAGTGGCCGGTCAAGCCGTCGCCGCCGTTCGTGCCCGGGCACGAGGGCGTGGGCATCATCGAGCACGTCGGGTCCGGCGACATGTACGGGCTCGAGGTCGGCATGCGCGTGGCGCTGCCGTGGCTGGGGTACGCGTGCGGCGTCTGCCGCTACTGCAACTCCGGCCGCGAGACGCTGTGCCCGAACCAGCTCAACACCGGCTACGCGCTCGACGGCAGCTTCGCCGAGTACGCGATCGGCTACGCGCGCCACGTCGTCCGCGTCCCGGACGGCGTCGACTCCGCCGACGCGGCGCCGCTGACGTGCGCGGGCGTCACGACCTACAAGGCCGTCAAGGTCTCCGGCGCGACGTCGTCCAGCCTCGTCGCCGTGTTCGGCGCCGGCGGGCTCGGCCACATGGCGATCCAGTACGCGCGCATCACCGGCGCGTCCGTGGTCGCCGTCGACGTCAACCCGGCGCGGCTCGCGACGGCGCTGGAAGTCGGCGCCGAGCACGTGGTCAACGCGGCCGAGGAGGACCCGGTCGCCGCGATCCAGCGCCTCGGCGGCGCCGACGTCGCGATCTCCACGGCGGTCACCCCGTCGGCCTTCGAGCAGGCGCTCGGCTCGCTCGCGCGCGGCGGGCGGCTGGTCTGCGTCGGCCTCCCGGCCGAGAACGCCATGAAGCTGCCGATCTTCGAGACCGTCCTCGGCGGGCTCCAGATCTACGGCTCGATCGTCGGCACGCGCCGTGACCTCGAGGAGGTGTTCGAGCTGCACCGCCGCGGCCTGACCCGCGTCGAGTACGCCGAGTGCTCGCTCGACGACGTCAACACCGCCATCGGGCAGGTGCTCGACGGCAGCGCGCCCGCCCCGCGGCTGGTGTTCCGGATGCAGCCCACGGTGACCTCGACCCCGAACGGCCGCACGCTCGCGGCGCAGGCGTGAACGGGATCGTCGTCGGTGTCGACGGCTCCCCGGGGGCTGACTCCGCGCTGCGCTTCGCGGAGGAGGAGGCACGCCTGCGCGGCGCCGAGCTGCACGTCGTCTGCGCCTGGGCGGTGCCGACCATGGCCTACGCGGGTGGGGCGATCGACGGGCTGCCCGAATCGCTCCGCCAGGGCGCGCACGACGTCCTGCACGACCTGCCCGGAGAGCATCACGTGATCGAGGGGCATCCGTCGCGCGTCCTGCTCGAGGCGGCCGAAGGCGCCGACCTGCTGGTCGTCGGCTCGCGCGGGCTCGGCGGGCTCGGGCGCGTCCTGCTGGGCTCGGTCGGCAGCGAGGTCGTGCATCACGCCCCCTGCCCGGTCGTGATCGTTCCGCCGGCGGATCAGGACTGAGCGCGAGCGGTGGCGCGCCTCGCGCGCCACCGCTCCTCGGCTCCCGCGACCGGCAGGATCACGATCGCGGCGACCGCCGCCCAGGCGATCTCCCTCGCCCCGAGGTCGGCTGAGCCGAAGATCGAGTGCATGAACGGCGCGAACACGAACAGGGCCTGCAAGGCCAGGACCGCGCCGATGCCCACGTAGACCGACGGGTTGCTCCAGCGCCCGAGCTCGCGGTTGGAGCGCGTGAGCGAGCGGCAGGC
This sequence comes from uncultured Solirubrobacteraceae bacterium, assembly GCA_963736505.1. Lineage (GTDB taxonomy): Bacteria > Actinomycetota > Thermoleophilia > Solirubrobacterales > Solirubrobacteraceae > Solirubrobacter. Next base: position 510,547 of record CAVTOZ010000003.1, on the reverse strand, counting down.
GAGCAGGTAGAGCGCCTGCGCGAACACCGCGCCGGTGACCGCCGTCGTCTGCGCCCGCTCCAAGGGCAGGTCGTTGTGGCGCGCGAGCGCGAACAACCCCAGCGCGAGCGCCGTCAGCGTCGCCGACACGAGCAGGGTGCGCACGAGCAGCGGCCGGTCCAGCAGCGGCGCGTCGTGCGGGCGCGGCGGGCGCGTCATGAGGTCGGGCTCCGGCGCCTCGAAGGCGAGCGGGAGCGCGAGCGCCACCGCCACGATCAGGTTGATCCAGAGGATCTGCACGGGCGCGACGGGCAGCCCTCCGCCGGGCGGGAACGCGAGCACCGCGACGGCCACGATCATCGCCTGCCCGACGCTCGTCGGCAGCACGAACGCCAGTGCCTTGACGAGGTTGTCGTAGACGCGCCGCCCCTCCTCGATCGCCGCCCGCAGCGTCGAGAAGTCGTCGTCGGCGAGCACCATGTCGGCCGCCTCCTTGGCCGCGGCGGTGCCGCCGCGCCCCATCGCGACGCCGATGTCGGCGCGGCGCAGCGCCGGGGCATCGTTGACGCCGTCGCCCGTCACGGCCACGATCTCGCCCGCCGCCTGCAGCTCCTGGACGATCCGCAGCTTGTCCTCCGGCGCGACGCGCGCGTGCACGTCCTGCGCGTCGATGCCGAGCGCCGCGCCGATCGCGCGCGCCGTGCGCGGGTGGTCGCCGGTGACCATCGTCACGCGCACGCCCGCCGCCTGGCAGGCGGCGATCGCCTCCGCCACGCCCTCGCGCGGCGGGTCCACGAGCGCCTGGATCCCGATCAGCCGCAGCTGCTCGAGCGGCTCGACGGCGTCGGCGCCGTCGCGTGCGGCGAACACGAGCACCCGGCGCCCGAGCGCCGCGTGCTGGTCGACCTCCTCGGCGGCGTGGCCGGCGTCGCGGCACAGCGGCAGCACCGCCTCGGGCGCGCCCTTGACGTACACGGTCGTCCCGTGCAGCGTCGCCATCAGCTTGATCGCCGAATCGAACGGGATCTCCGCGCGGCGCGGGCGTTCGGCCCGGACCGCCGCCACGTCGAGCCCGGAAGCCTCGAGCAGCGCCGTCTCCGTCGGGTCGCCGACGCCGGGGTGCGCGTCGTTGCACAGCACGCCCGCGAGCCGCAGCTCGGCGGTGTCGCCGTCCGGCGTCCACAGCGCTTCCACGCGCATGCGGTTCCGCGTGAGCGTGCCCGTCTTGTCGGAGGCGACGACGGTCGTGGCGCCGAGCGTCTCGACCGCGGGCAGGTGCCGGATGATCGCCTGCCGCCGGGCCATCCGCCGCACGCCGACGGCGAGCGCGATCGTCACGACCGCCGGCAGTCCCTCAGGCACCGCGGCGACGGCGAGGCTGATGCCGGCCAGCGCCGCGTCGGCGGCGGCGAACCCGCGCGCCACCGCGACGACCGCCAGCGCCACCGCGGCGACCCCGATCGCGCCGGTGATCGCGCGCCCGAAGCGGGCGAGGTCGCGCGTGAGCGGGGTCTCGAGCGGCTCCACCTCGCCGAGCAGCGTCGAGATCCGTCCGAGCTCGGTGGCCGCTCCCGTGGCGACGGCGACTCCGCGGCCGCTGCCCGCGGCGACGACCGTGCCGGCGTAGAGCAGGCTGCGGCGCTCGGCGAGCGGCGCGCTCGCGGGGACCGCTTCGACGTCCTTGTCGACGGGCTCGGACTCCCCGGTCAGCGCGGCCTCCTCGGCGCGCAGAGCGGTCGCGTCGAGGATCCGCAGGTCCGCCGCGACGCGGTCGCCCGGCGCCACGTCGAGCACGTCGCCGGGCACGACGTCCTCCGCCGGCACCTCGACCCAGGCGCCGTCGCGGCGCACCCGGGCGGGCTCGGCGACGAGCGCCGCGAGCGCGGCGATCGCCCGTCCGGCGCGGTATTCCTGCGCGAACCCGATCAGCGCGTTGAGCACGATCACCGCGAGCACGACGAGCCCGTCCTCCACCTCGCCGAGCGCGAGCGCGAGCGCGGCGGAGGCGGCGAGCGCGCCCATCAGCGGCGTCCACACCTGGTCGAGCAGCAGGCGCGCGGCCGACGGTCCCGACGCCTCCGGCAGCCGGTTCGGGCCGCTGCGCTCCAGCCGGGCGCGGGCCTCGTCGGCGGTCAGCCCCTCGCGGCGCGCGTCGAGCTCGGCGAGCACCTCCGCGCGCGAGCTCGCGTGCCAGGGATCCGTCACGCGACCCCACGCTAGCCCTACGTGCCCGCGCCCGCCTCCGTGGATTCCCGCAGCGCGGCGCGGGAAGCGCCGGATGGCACGCCCGGCCGGGGTGCGTACCGTCGGTCCATGGCCACCATCATCGTCGGAGTCGAAGACTCCCCCCGCTCTGAGGATGCGGTCGCCCTCGCCGGCGCGCTCGCGCGCGTCGCCGGCGCCGACGTCCTCGCCGTCTGCGTGTTCCCGTACGACGATCGCCCCGAGGCGCACTTCAACCTCACGATGCGCCCGCTCCTGCAACAAGCGGCCGACGAGACGCTCGAGCGGCTGTGCGAAGGACTGGGAGACGACTCGCGCGTCCGGCGCATGTCGGTCGCGGACATGTCCCCCGCCCGCGCGCTCGAGCGTGTCGCGCGAGAGCAGGACGCCGCGCTGATCGTCGTCGGCTCCAGCCACGCCGGCCATCTGGGCCGGCTGCATCCCGGCAGCACCGCCGAACGGCTCTTCGCGGGTGCGCCGTGCCCCGTCGCGCTCGCGCCGCAGGGCCATCGGATGCGCCCGCGCGGCGAGTTCGGGCGCGTGTCGGTCGCGTACGACGGATCGCCCGAGGCGGAGCGCGCGCTCGCGGCCGCGAGCCTCGTCGCCCGCGCCGCCGCCAGCTCGCTGCGGGTCATCCGCGTGTTCACGCCCGACTGGCCCGTGCCGCCCACGCTGCTCTCCATCCCCGGCTACGTGCGGCTCACCCCCGCGGCGGAGGAGGCGGCGCGCGCGCAGCTCGCGCGCGCGGTGGCCGCGCTGGGCGACGATGCCCGCGCCGAGGCCGCGTTCCTGCATGGCGACCCGGCGAGCGAGCTCGCGCGGGAGTCCGAGGTAGCCGACCTGATGGTCGTCGGCTCGCGCGGCTACGGCCCGCTGCATTCGGTGCTGCTCGGGGGCGTCTCCGGCCGGCTCGCGTGCACCGCCGCGTGCCCGCTCCTGATCGTGCCGCACGGCGCCGAAGCGCCGCTGCGCGAGCTATTCGCCGAGGTCTGCGGGAAACTACGGACTCGCGCCGCGGCCTGACCCGGAGCGCCCCGCGGGCGCGAACGCGTACGGTTGCGATGTGACCAGCCCTTCTCCCGACGCCTCGGGTACCCGCGCCGAGCGGGCCGACCGCGACAAGACCACGGTCGTCATCGCCGACGACCACACCGTCGTCCGCCAAGGCCTGCGGATGCTGATCGACGCGGACCCGGAGCTCCAGGTGATCGCCGAGGCCGGGACCGTGTCCGACGCCGAGCGCCTCACGCGCGCGCACCGCCCCAGCGTGCTCGTGCTCGACCTCAACATGCACGGCGAATCCGGCCTCGAGGCGATCCCGCGCCTGCGCGCCGACCAGCCGGGCACGGCGATCGTGGTGCTGACGATGCAGGACGACCCCGGCTTCGCGCGCCAGGCGCTGCAGTCCGGCGCGCTCGGCTTCGTGCTCAAGGAGGCCGCCGACGAGGAGCTGCTCGGCGCCATCCACCTCGCCGCCGCCGGCGACACCTACCTCAACCCCCGGCTCGGGGCGCGGATCGCGAGCCAGCCGGCGGAGCCGGCGGGCCTGCCCGACGATCTCTCCGACCGCGAGATCGAAGTGCTGCGCCTGATCGCGCTCGGCCACACGAACACCGAGATCGCGCAGCAGCTCTTCCTCTCCACGCGCACGGTCGAAACGCACCGCGCGCACATCCAGCAGAAGATCCGCCGCACGTCGCGCGCCGAGCTCGTGCAGTACGCGCTCGAGCACGGGCTCGTGAACGTCTGAGCGTCAGACGGCGAAGTCGGCGGCGTCGATCAGGTCGCGGCGCAGCGCGGCGGCGAAGGCCTCGACCTCCGCGGACATGCGCTCGCGATCGAGCCGCTGGACGGCGCGCTCGATCACGGCCGACTGGCGGTCCAGCTCGACGTCCCACACCGCGGCCTCGTCGTTGGTCAGGCTCGCGTCATGCCAGGCGCCGCAGGCGCCGCAGCGGCAGGTGATCCGCCAATGATCCTCGTCAGCGGTCTCCCACTCGATCGGGCAGACGAACCTGCTGCGGCACTGCTCGCACGCGATCCAGCTGGGACGGGTCCTGCGGAGGATGCGATCGAGCAGGCCGGGCATGACGGGTATTCGATCGCGGCGCGGCGCGCGCGCCATCCGCGCAGAGAACGGTGGCGAGCTGTGGGTTTCCCGCACGCCGGAGCGGGTCGCCGTCAGCGCCCGCCTCCCAGCGCCGCGTCGAAGAACCCGACCACGCGTCGCTCGTACTCACCCGGCTCGGCCGCGAGCGCGCCCGTATGGCCGCCCCGCGCGACCTCCCACAGCGCCTTCGGACGTCCCGCCCGCGCGAGGTAGACGCGGTTGAGCGATTCGTCGGGGTTTCCGTGCAGTGCGCGGATCAGCAGCACGGGCCGTGGCGCGATGCTCCGCACGAGTCCGGCGAGATCGGCCGGCGGCCGCGCGTCGCCGAGCACGGTGAGCGCCGCCGTCAGCGCGACCCACGGCGTGAACCAGGCCTGGACCGCCCCGAGTCCGGGCGTGTGGCGATGCTCGGCCAGGGAGCGGGCGCCCGCGCCTTCGGCGACGACGGCGCGCAGCCGCTCGTCGTGGGCGGCCGCCTGGAGCATGAGCTCGCCGCCGACCGACAGGCCGAGGCCCCCGATCCGGCCGCGCTCGACGTCGGGGCGCCGGCGCAGGTAGTCCACCGCGGCACGCAGATCGGCTTCGCCGTCCCAGCCGTAGAGGTTGATGTCGCCTTCGCTGTCGCCTTGGCCGCGGGGGTCGAGCAGCAGCACCCCGTACCCGTGCCGGGCGAGCATGCGCGCGTGCGGGACGGGGCCGCGGCGGCCGGGAAAGGCGATCACCGCGGCGCCGTCGCGCGACGGGACGTACCAGCCTGCGAGCCGCAGCCCGTCAGAGGTCGTCAGCGTCACCCGCTCGTAGGCGCCGCCGAGCTGCGCGGGAGCGACCCACGAGCGGGCGCGCTGCGTCGCCAGGATCGCGGTGCCGACCGGGACGACGAGCAGGAGGATCGCCGCCGCCGCGAGCACGGCGCGAGCGGTGCGCCGCGCGATCGCGTGCCCCGGCCGGCGGCTGCGCCACAGCGTCGCGCTCCCTGTGGCGAGGAGGTACGCGCCCGCCACGCCGGCGAGGCTCGCCGTCGGGCTATGGGCCGGCCAGCGCACGATCGCGGCGACGAGCGCGAGCGCGCCGCAGACCAGTGCGGCGGCGCCCTGCGCGCCCGGTCGCAGCCGTGGATACGCCCACGCGAGCACGGCGGCGATGCCGGCGGGTACGAGCCCGCTGAGCAGGTGGTCGCGCGCCGCCGTGCCGGGCTCGCGGACCACGAACGCGTGGTCGACCACGGCGACCGCGATCACCGTCAGCGCGGTTCTCACCCGGGCGGCCAGGCTCATCGCACGTCAGCGTCCCGCGACCCACCGCCTCGGTACATCCGTGCGTCGCAACCGGCGCCCGCGGAGGACTACGGATGAAGCGCAGGCGGCGAGCGGCGAATGTGGCGCCCATGAACGACGACCAGCCTGTGCGGCTCGCGGTCGACTACCCCGACCGCGCCCTCAACCGTCTCACCACGGCCCTGCGCATCTTCACGGTGATCCCGATCGGCATCGTGCTCGCGAGCATCGGCGGCTACTCGGGCCAGTCCCACTGGGACACCGGATCCGACACCACGACGATCGCCGTCGGCGGCACCGGACTGCTGTTCCTCCCGCCGCTGCTGATGATCCTGTTCCGGCAGAAGTACCCGCGCTGGTGGTTCGACTGGAACCGCGAGCTGCTGCGCTTCGTCAACCGCGTCGGCATCTACGTCGCGCTGATGGACGACCGCTACCCGTCGACCGACGAGGAGCAGTCCGTGCACCTCGAGCTCGACTACCCGGACGCCCGCGACGGTCTGAACCGCTGGCTGCCGCTGGTGAAGTGGTTCCTGGCCATCCCCCACTACATCGTGCTGTGGTTCCTCTACATCGGCGCGTTCTTCGCCGTCGTGTTCGCCTGGTTCGCGATCCTGTTCACGGGCCGCTACCCGCGCGGGCTGTTCGACTACGTCGAAGGCGTGATCCGCTGGCACAACCGCGTGGTCGGCTACGCGTTCATCCTGATCACCGATCGGTACCCGCCCTTCCAGCTGCGGCCGTGACGGCTACGCGCGCGCGCCGGCCAGCGCGGCGCGGACCGCCGCCACCGGGCGCACGGTGCGGCAGACGACCATGGCCGCGCCGACGCCGAGCAGCGCGTTGACCGCGGTCACGCTCGCCTGCATCGCGAGCGAGAACGACACCACGGCGGCGGCGGAGGCCGTCTGACTCAGCGCGAGAGCGAGCAGCACCTGCTGCGTCCCGGCCCCGCCCGGCGTCAGCGGGATGATCGTCGAGGCGCCGCCGACGACCATCACCAGACCGGCCAGCGGGATCGTGGCGGGCAGGCCGAACGCGGCCAGCAGGCACATGACGACGCCCACGCGGCACGACCAGGCGCCCAGCTGCGGCGCCACGACGGCACGCGCGTAGCGTCCGGGCGTCCGCAGGATCGCGCCGCCCTGACGCAGCCGTGCCGCGAGCGCCGCGACGCGCCCGCGCAGCAGGTACCCCGCTATGCCGGCGGCGAGCACCGCCGCGCCGACCAGCGGCGCGGCGCCCGCGAGCCGGCCGAGGCCGCCGCCGAGATCGAGCGGCACCGCCCCGGTGAGACCGACGGTGACGACCAGCGCGGTGCCGATCAGCAGGTCGAGCAGGACGAGCACCGACATCGTGGCCGCGAGCGTGGCCACGCTCGAGCCCGGGACCGCGGCCCGGACCAGCCCGACCTTCACCGCGTCCCCGCCGCGGGCCGGAGCGACCGCGTTGACCGCGACGCCGGCGGCGTAGCCCGCGAGCACGCGCCCGTAGGGCACCGGCCGGTCCGGGTAGGCCGCCGCGATGACGTTGCGCCATGCCGCGGAGCGCAGGAGGTGGTTGCCGACGTGCAGCGCCAGGGCGAGCAGCGCCAGGCGCGGATCGATCGCCGCCAGCCGGTCGGTCACGCCGTCGAGCATCACGCCAGCTCCGCGCCCAACGCCTCGAAGCGCTCGGTGATGAGGCCGTCGACGCCCCAGCCGGCGAGGCGGCGCGCCTCTTCGGCCGTGGCCACCGGCCACGTCAGGATCAGCTCGGCCCGGCGCCGCAGGTCGGCGACGGTCGCGGCGTCCAGCAGCCGCTGGTGGATCGACACGCCCGCCAGCCGGCGGCCGGCGAAGCGCCGCCGCAGCGCGCGGAGCTGGCGCCGGCTGCCGACCGAGTGCACGGTCCGCACCCCGTCGAAGCCGCGCAGCAGCCGCCAGTTGCGCGAGCATACCGTCACGGCGACGTCATGACCCGCCAGCGCCGCGGCGACGCGGCCCGGGAGCCGCGGGTCGCGCCCCTTCAGGTCGAGCATCAGCTCCGTGCCCGGGGCGACGGTGGCGAGCAGCCCGGCCAGCTCCAGGCGCGGCGTCCGCAGCGGTGCGATGAACCAGCGATCCCAGAGGATCGGGAGCGGGCCGAACGTCTTCAGATGACGCACCTCGAGCCGGCCACGGTACAGATGCACATCAGCTTCGACGAGCAGGCCCGCGGCGCGGTGCATGGTCGTCACGTCGTTGCCCGCGCGGTGGGCGACGAGGAACGGCGCAGGCGGGACGGCTCGTGACATCTGCATCGACTGTACTCGCCGCGGAGCGGCGTTCGACAAGCGTGACGACGAGCAGCGCGACGATGACCGTGGAGGCGCCGGCCACGACGTCGATCACGTAGTGGTTGGCGGTCGCGACCACCGCGAACGCCATCGCCGTCGGCATCGCAACCGCGAAGGCGCGTACCGCGACATGCCGTGTCGAGCGGAACAGCTCGATGCCGAGGATCAGGTTCCAGCCGGCATGGAAGCTCGGCAGCGCCGCGTACTCGTTGACGAGCGACGGTGGCAGGACGCGGCGATAGCTGGTGGCGTAGGTGGAGATCGTGTCCTCGAGCCCCGACGGCGCGAGCCGTGGCGGCGCGACCGGGAACAGCGCGAAGATCACGAGTCCGAACGCTCCTGACAGCAGGCAGACGTTGCGCAGCCGGTAGTAGTGCTCCGGCGCCAGGTGGAACAGCAGGACCCCGCCGACGATCAGCACCGGCCAGTGGCCCCAGATGTAGAGGCCGTTTGCCAGGTCGAGGAGCGTTCGGCTGCCGGCGATCAGCGACTGCGCCGAGGCTTCGACGTCGATCCTGAGCAGGCGCTCGACGCGCATCAGCTCCAGCGCGTGGTGCACGGCGCTGGGGATCGCGCCCTGCGTGAGCGCGCGGACGCCGAAGTAGGTCAGGTACGCGAGCGCGAACAGCGCCAGCTCGCGCCGGCCGCTGTGTGCTCGCGTGGGCACGTCGGCGGCGTCGGTTCGATCCACGCCCCTGAGCCTGCACGCGCGCGCGCATCCCGCCATCGGGAGCTTTCCGGTGCACTGCGCGGGAAACCCGCAGCCTCGCTGCGCGCGCGTCCGGATGGCGGCCCGCGCCGCCGCGCATAGCCTCGGTGCACCAAGGAGGAGACATATGCAACCGATCATCGTCGTCGCCTACAACGACACGCCCGAAGCCGCCGATGGACTCGCGCTCGGGCGGTTGCTCGCGCAGCTCCACAGCGCCGCGCTCGTGGTCGCTCCCGTCTTCACCGGCACCCGGTCCGACGAGACCACCGACCGTCCTGACCAACGGGCGATCCGCGCCCGCATCAGCCGTGCGCAGGCCGCGATCGAGCGCACGCTTCCGGCCGGGACCCGGTTCGAGCTCTGGCCCGTGTTCGGCCCGGCCGTCCCCGAGGGCGTCCACGGCCTTGCGGCCGATCAACACGCGGGGATGATCGTCTTCGGCTCGACGCACCTCGGCCCTGTCGGGCGCGTGCTCCTCGGCGGCTCAGCCGCCTCGACCGTGCACCTCTCCCCCGTCCCGGTCGCCGTCGCGCCGCGCGGGTTCGCCGAGCGGCCGGCGCTCGACCCTCCGGTCGTCGGCGCCGCCTTCGACGGCTCGCTGGAGTCGATGGCCGCGCTCGACCACGCGCAGGCGCTGGCAGCCGCGCTCGGCGGCGAGGCGCGCGCGATCGCCGTCGACCCGAGCCCGCGGGCGCTCGCCGAGCTCGCCCGCCGCGGGGTCGAGCCGGTGGTCCTCCACGGCTCCGCACCCGAGCAGCTCGCCGCGGAGACGGAGCGCCTCGGGCTGCTCGTCTGCGGCTCGCGCGCTCACGGCCCGCTCGGCCGCCTCTTCCTCGGCAGCGTCTCGCTCGCCCTCATGAGCCGGGCGCACTGCCCGCTCGTCGTCGTACCGCCACGCCACGCATCCGCGCGCGCGAACCCCGCCGGCGCCACGCCGGCGCTCGTCTAGGAGACCACCATGATCCGCCTCGCCAAGCTCTCCATCCGGTGGCCTTCCCAGGCCCTCGTCCTCTGGGCGCTGGTCGCCTTCGCGCTCGCGCTCGTCGGCCTCGGCGTCAGCCACAGCCTCTCACCGTCGATCACCGTCGTCCCCGGATCGGAGGCGTCGCGCGCGCAACAGCTGACGCACGGCGAGTTCGGTCCATCCGTGCTCGTCCCGATCCTGCTCGAAGGTCCTGCCCGCCAGCTCGACACCCAGGGTCCGCGTCTCGTCGTCGCCCTCGGCAAGCGCTCCGACACCCGCGTCATGTCCGCCTGGAGCAAGGGCGAGACGGGCGCGTCGCTGCGCCCCCGGCCTGACGCCGCGATGATCGTCGTGTCGGTCGCGCGCACCGAGCGCCAGATGGTCGACACCGTGCAGCCGCAGATCGAGCGGACCGTGGCGAGCCAGATCGCCGCGCCGGTGCGTGCGCACGTCACCGGCCAGCCCACGCTCGACCGCGCACTCAAGAACGAGGCGATCTCCTCCGCCCGGCGCTCGGAGCTGATCGCGGTCGGCGTGCTCTTCTTCCTGCTGCTGCTGGGCCTGCGCGCGCCCGTCGCGGCCCTCGTGCTGTCCGCCTTCGGCGCGGTCACCACGCTCGCCGGCTTCGGCGTCATGGCGCTGCTCGGCAAAGTCGTCGACACCGACCCGATCGCCGTCGCGCTGGCGTCGATCACCGGGCTCGCGCTCGGCGTCGGCTTCGCGCTGATGATCCTCGACCGCTATCACGAGGAGGAGCTGGCCGAGCCGCGTGCGGCATCGCTCGCCGCGACCGCCGCGGTCGCGACCGCGGGGCGCGCCGTCCTCTTCTCCGGCACCGCGATCATCGTCGCGCTGGTGCTCGCCACGGCGATCGCGCCGACCCCGATCCTGATGTCGCTCGGCATCGGCGTGCTGCTGTGCTCCGCGCTCGCCACCGGCGCCGCGGTCGTCGTGCTGCCCGCCGTGCTCGTGCTGCTCGGGCGCAGGATCGACGCGTTCTCCTTCCCCGCCCCGCGCGTGCTCGCGCGCAGCTGGGACTGGCTGGTCGGCCGCGGGCGCTGGGTCACGCGCTGGGCCGTGCTCGCGGGCGCCGTGGCGACGGCCGCCCTGGTCGCGCTCGCGATCCCCGCCACGGGGCTCAAGACAGGACCGCCGGACGTCACCATGCTCCCCGCCTCCTCGGCGGCGCGCCAGTCGTTCGAGCGCGTCAGCGCCGTCATGGGCCCGGGCTGGCCGACGCCGTACAACCTCGTGGTCGTCTCGAACAAGCGGCCGATCACCGATGCCGCCCTGCTGGCCCAGATCCGCACCTACCAGCAGCAGCTGGCGAAGGACCCGCGCGTCGACTCCGTCGTCGGGCCCGGCGCGTTCGTCGCGCAGGCCCGCGACCTCAAGGCGCTGCCCGCCGGCCTGAAGGACTCCGCGAAGCTGCTCAAGGGCGGCAAGCGCGACCTCGGCAAGCTGGAGAAGGGCCTCGGCCAGGCGGGCACGGGCGCCGTGCAGCTGCGCTCAGGCCTCGGCAGCGCGGCGGAGGGCGCAGGCCAGCTGCAGACCGGCTCCGGCGCCGCCGGCAGCGGCGCCGCCAAGCTGCGCGCCGGCCTCGACCAGGCGCGCGCCGGCGCGGCGGCGATCTCCGGCGGCCTGCGCGACGCGCTCGCGGGCGCCCAGGCGCTCAAGCACGGCTCCGCGCAGGCGCTGGCGGGCTCGCAGACGCTCGCCGGCGGCCTCGGCGCCGCCGCCAAGCCCGTCAACGCGGGCCTGCCGGTGTTCAAGGGGCTGGCGACGGACGTCGGCGCCGCGAGCCAGGCGGTGACCGCGGCGCACGGCGCCGCGCAGTCCGCGACCGGCCAGGTGGCCGGCGCGATCACCGCGCTCAAGTCGATGACCACCGGCAAGGACGACCCGAGCTACGCCGCGGCGCTGAGCGCGCTGTCGGCGGCCCAGACCGCGGCCGGCGGCGTCGAGGCGGCGCTCGCCGGCGTCCAGCCGAAGCTGGCCGGCGCCGCGGGCGTGTCCGACGCGGCCGCCAAGCAGGTCGCCACGCTCGCCACCGGCCTGACCCAGCTCTACGCCGGCTCGACGCAGCTCCAGGGCGGCATCGCGAAGCTGCGCAAGGGCAACAGCGACCTGGCGACCGGCATCGGCCGGCTCTCCACCGGCGGCGGCCAGCTGACCGGCGGGCTGTCGCAGCTGCGCGACGGCGCCTCGGCGCTGGAGAGCGGGCTCGGCCAGCTCACGACCGGGGCGGGTCAGCTCCAGTCCGGCCTCAGCAGCGGCGTCGCACCCGCCGGCGAGCTCGCCGGCGGCCTCGACCAGCTGCAGGCCGGCGTCGCGAAGTTCCGTGGCAGCCTGCCCTCGACGAAGGACATCGAGCGCCTCCAGAAGGAGTCGCCCGGCCTGTTCGACTCCGGCTACTTCGTGCTCGCCGCGATCCAGGGCGCGCCCGCGTCCGACCGCGCGCTCGCGTCCTTCGCGGTCAACCTCGATCGCGGCGGCAACGCCGGCCAGATCGTCGTCGTGCCGCGCGCCCCGGCGCGCGCGCAGGCGACGCGCGACCTCGGCCGCGACCTGCAGGACTCCGCCGCGGCCTTCGCGGTCGCCAGCGGCACGCAGGTCGCGGTCGGCGGACCCGCGGGCGACCTCGCCGACTTCACCAGCGAGACCAACGCGCGCCTGCCGCTCGTGATCCTGATGCTCGCGCTCGGCGTCGCCCTCGTCCTGATGGTCGCGCTGAAGGCGATCGCGCTGCCGCTCGTCGCCGTCGCCTGCGACCTGCTCGTCGCGGCCGCCACGTTCGGGGCGATGACGCTGCTGTTCGGCGGCGTCGACCCGCTGCTCGGCGGTCCCGGCTACCTCGACCCGATGTCGATCGTCGGCATCTTCGCCGCCATCTTCGGCATCTCGATCACCTACGAGGTGCTGCTGCTGGTGCGCACGCGCGAGCACTTCGCCGAGTCCGGTGACGCCCGCGAGGCGCTCGCCTACGGCCTGCGCCGGACCGCGGCCGTCGCCACCGGCGCCGCCGCGGTGATGATCGCCGCGGCCCTCCCGTTCGCGTTCAGCGAGCTCGGCAACGTGCGCGAGTTCGGCGTCGGCATCGCGATCGCGGTCGCGCTCGACGCGCTGATCGTCCGCCCGGTGCTCCTGCCCGCGGCCGTCGCGGTGCTCGGACGGCGCAGCTGGTGGCCAACGGGACGCACCGAGCCTACGACGACCCTGCCACTTCCGGGGAGCCCGGCATGACCACGACGATCGACATCTCAGGCGTCGGCGCGATGGCGCTGGCTGCGGCCGAGCGCTACGAGGGCCCGGCCCTGACGGCGCCCGGAGCGCCCGACATCTCCTACGCCGAGCTCGGCGTGGCGGTCCGGGAGATCGCCGCGGGCCTGCTCGCGCTCGGGATCGCGCCCGGCGACCGGGTCGCGATCCTGGCCGGGACGCGTCCCGAGTGGACGCTCGCGGACCTCGGGATCCTGTGCGCCGGCGCCACGGTCGTGCCGATCTACCACACCAGCTCGGCCGTGGAGTGCCGCTACATCCTCGATCACGCGGACGTGCGCGCGATCTTCTGCGAGGACGCGGAGCAGCTCGCCAAGCTCGAGCAGGTGCGCGCCGAGCTCCCTGGGCTCGAGCACCTGATCGTGCTCGACGGCGACGCGGACGGGGCGATCCCGCTCGCCGAGCTGCGCGGCGGCGGCGCGCTCGAGCACGCCGCCCCGGTGCGCGCGCAGGACATCGCGACGATCATCTACACGTCCGGGACGAGCGGTCCGCCGAAGGGCTGCGTCGTCACGCATGCGAGCCTGCTCGCCACCGTCGCGATGTACCAGGGCCGGCTCGAGCTCGCGCCGCCGCTGCACGTCTACCTGTATCTCCCGCTCGCCCACTCGCTCGCCCGCGTCGCGCAGCTCGCCGTCCTCGACGCCGGCGGCACGCTCGCGTTCTGGGGCGGCGACCCGAAGCGCATCGTGGCCGAGCTCGCCGAGATCCAGCCGACGCACTTCCCGTCGGTGCCGCGCGTCTACGAGAAGATGCACGCCGCGGTGCTCAACGGGGTCGCCGAGCAGAACGTGCTCCGCCGCCTCGTGTTCCGCTGGGCGCTGCACGAGGGCGCGCGCCGGCGCGCCGTCGAGCGGCCCAGCGCGTTCCGCCGGCTGCGCCACCGCGTCGCCGACCGCCTGGTGCTCTCCCACGTGCGGTCGCTGTTCGGCGGCAAGCTGATCTTCGCGATGTGCGGCGCGGCGCCGATCGGCGCCGAGATCCTCGAGTTCTTCGACGCGTGCGGCGTGTTGATCCTCGAGGGCTACGGCCTGACCGAGACGTGCGCGGCGGCGACCGTCAACTCGCCTCGCGAGGTGCGCTTCGGCAGCGTCGGCCGGCCGCTCCCGGACACCGAGGTGGCGATCGCGCCCGACGGCGAGATCCTGCTCGCCGGGCCGAACCTGTTCTCCGGCTACTACCGCGCGCCGGAGGCCACGGCGGCGGCGATGGACGGTCGCTGGCTGCAGACCGGCGACCTCGGCACGCTCGACGCCGACGGCTACCTGCACGTGACCGGACGCAAGAAGGACCTGATCATCACGTCCAGCGGGAAGAACATCTCGCCCGAGAACCTCGAGAGCGCCCTGCGCGAGACGCGCTGGATCTCGCAGGCCGTCGTCGCGGGCGACCGCCGGCCATACCTGGTCGCGCTGCTGACGCTCGATCCCGACGAGGCGCCGAAGCTGGCGGAGGAGCTGGGCATCCCGGCCGACATCCCGGCGATGGCGCACGACCCGCGCGTGCGCGCGGCCATCGCCGAGGACGTGGAGACGGTCAACGCGCAGTTCGCGCGGATCGAGCAGATCAAGCGCTTCGAGATCCTGGAGCGCGACCTCACCCAGGCCGACGACGAGCTCACCCCGACGCTGAAGGTCAAGCGCGCCGTCGTGCACGCGCGCTTCGCGGACCGCGTGGAGGCGCTCTACGCTCAGTAGCGGTCGAGGATCACCGTGTTGTGGCCGCGCGGCGGGCGGTCGTAGTCCTCCCGCGTCGGGCGCGAATCCAGCTTCAGCGGCGGCGGCAGGACGTCGCCGTGCGGGATCGACTCGACGATATGGGCGATGCAGTTCAGGCGCGCGCGCCGCTTGTCGTCGGCCTCGAGCGTGTACCACGGCGCCTCGGGCGTGTGCGTGTTGAGGAACATCTGGTCCTTGGCGCGCGAGTACTCCGCCCACTTCGCGCGCGACTGGAGGTCCATGTCGCTGAGCTTCCACCGCCGCAGCGGATCCTTGGACCGCTGCTGGAAGCGCCGCTCCTGCTCGGCATCGCTGACCGAGAACCAGTACTTGCGAAGCATGATCCCGTCGCGGACGAGCATGCGCTCGAACTCGGGGCACGCGCGCAGGAACTCGCGGTACTCGGCGTCGGTGCAGAAGCCCATCACGTGCTCGACGCCGGCGCGGTTGTACCAGGAGCGGTCGAACAGCACGATCTCCCCGGCGCCGGGGAGGTGCGCGACGTAGCGCTGGAAGTACCACTGCGTCCGCTCGCGATCCGACGGCGTGCCGAGCGCCACGACGGTCGCGCCGCGTGGGTTCAGCGGCTCGATGATGCGCTTGATCGTGCCGCCCTTCCCGGCGGCGTCCCGGCCTTCGAAGATCAGCACCACGCGCTGGCCGCTCTGCTTGATCCAGTACTGGAGCTTGACCAGCTCGAGATGCAGACGAGCGAGCTCGCTCTCGTACGCCTTGCGCGTCAGCTTGTCCGTCTGCCCATCGTTCGCCATGGCGCACATTCTCGCGGACGGACAACCCGCAGCGGATCCACCCTGGAATACCGATGACGCGGCGGGCCGCGTCGGCGACGCTGAGGTCGTCCCCGCGTCCACCTCGAACAGGCGAATCCGCCGTCCGCTTTCGTTCGCGCTGGCGGCCGCGGTCGCGCTGCTCATCGTCACGCCGGCGCGCGCCGGCGTGTTCCCACTGAGCGAGCCGCCCTTCCCGACGCTGGCACCGGCAGGAGACTTCGCCATCCTCGACTTCGACGGCGACGGCTACCACGACCTCGCCGGCCGCGACAGCGGCCTCTACCTCGCCCGCGGCGGGCCGCGCGGCTTCGGCGATCGCCAGACGGTCGAGATCCCCGACGGCGGCTACGTCACCGACATGGCCGCGGGCGACCTGACCGGCGACGGTCTCGACGATGTCGTCGTGAGCACCGGCACCTCGGGCACCCTGATCGTCGCCCGCGGCCACGCCGACGGACGCCTGCGCGCGCCCGAGGCCGCCGATCGCTACGCGCTCGGCCAGGCGATCACCGGCTACGGACGGCCGACGGCGCTCGACCTCGGCGACATCGACGGCGACGGGACCTCGACGTCGTCGCGGGCCTCGGCGTCGCCGAGGACTTCTGGTATCCGCCGAACGTGTCCGAGTCGGGAGCGATCGTCGTGCTGGTCAACGACGGCACCGGGCACCTCATGGCGAGCGGGCAGCAGCTCGCGGTGAACGCCCCGATCGCGGTCAAGCTCGTCCCGCTCGCCGGCGAGGACCCCGATCTCGTGGTCCTCGAGCGCAACGCGCCGGGCACCGGCAACCTCAAGCGGTTCCCCGCCGCGCCCGGAGCGGCGTTCGGCCCACCGGTCGCGCTCGCCGCGGGCGAGGCGGCCGGGACGCTCGCATGGGGTGACTTCGACGACGACGGTCATGCCGATCTGGTCGTCCCGCACGGCACGAGAAGCCCGATCGCCATCCTCCCCGGCCCCGGCCTCGCCGCCCCGGTGGCGATCCCGGGCGTCATGGGCAGCGCCGTGACGGTGGCGGACCTCGACGCCGACGGACGCGACGACGTCTACGTCGCCGACCGCCGGCCGGACGTCGTCTGGGACCCGTCTCAGAGCGACCCGGTCTTCCTGCGCGGGATCGGAGGCAACGCGTTCGCGACGGCGCGCAGCGACGTCGATCCCGCGTATGGCGAGACACGACCGACCGCGGTCGATCGCGACGGTGACGGCAAGCTCGACATGGTCACCGCGGGGAGCTACGCGGGGCAGTATGCCCACCTGATCCGCTACGGCCTCGGCGCCCAGCTGATGCCGACCGAAGACGAGCTCGACTTCGAGCCCCAGGCCGTCGGCACGGCCTCCGCGTCGCGCCGCCTGACGTTCACCAACGCCGGCGGCGGCGTCGCCTACGGGATCGAGGCCGCGACCGGCGGAGACACCCCGGACTTCCCGGTCGAGCTCGCGGACTGCGCCACGGCGACGCTGGCGATCGGCGAGTCGTGCACCGTCAGCGTTCGCTTCACGCCGGCCGGCGACGGCTACCGCGAGGCGATGCTCGCGCTGATCGGCGCCGACTCCGACCTCGGCTGGATCGCCTGGCTGACCGGTGACGGCTTCACGCCGGTGCCCGCGCAGCCGACGCCGGCCCCGGCTCCGCCGCACGTCGCCGTTCCGGCCCCGAGGCCGCCACTGCGGCTTGACGCCGCGACGGTGACGCGCACGACCCGCGGCGCCCTGAGCCGGCATGGGCTGCGCGTGCTCCAGAGCTTCCCCACGGCAGGACGTGTTCGCTGGTCACTCGAGCTGACGACTCGCGGCACGCGCCTGGTGCTCGGCACGGCAAGCCGCCGGATCGGGCACGCGGGCATCGCGGCCGTGACCATCCGCCTGAGCGCCTCGGGGCGCAGCCGGCTCGCTCGCCGTCATCCGCGCACGCTCACGCTGCGCACGGCGTTCACCGACACCACCGGTCGCAGCACGCAACGCCTCACCGCCGTGCATGTCGTCGGGTAGTCACGTGTCGTCGCGCTCCTCGAGGACGACGACCGGGATGATCCTGCCGGCGCTGCGGCCCTGGTAGACGGCGTAGCCCGAGTAGTGGTCGCAGACCATCGCCCACAGGCGCTCGCGCTCCTCGCCCTCGGCGACGCGGGCGCGCATCGGGCGCCGGCGCCCCCGGAACGTCAGCTCCACCTCGGGGTGCGCGCGCAGGTTGTGGAACCAGGCGGGATGCTGAGGCGCGCCCGCCTTGGACGCGACCACCACGACGCGGTCACCCGACTTGGTGGCCAGCAGCGGCGTCGTCCGCTCGGCGCCGGTCTTCGCCCCGCGCGTGTGGAGCAGCACGTAGGTCTGCCCGAGGCCGGTCGACAGGCGGCCCCGGCTCATGGGAATCAGCCGCTTGTCGATGGCCGGCAGGACGGTCACGAACAGCATCCCGCCCGCGCGCGTCTGCGCGAAGGCCTGCAGCAGCTTGTCGAAGCGGGTCTTCTCCGACTGCGGCCGGTAGTCGAGCATGCCGGGACGGTACCTCGCTCACGCCGGCGCCGCCGACTGCGGGAGGTCGAGGATGAACCGCGCCCCGCCCTCGGGCGAGCGCTGGACGGTGACGTCGCCGCCGTGGGCCCTGGCGATCGCCCTGACGATCGAGAGCCCGAGGCCGGCGCCGCCGCCGTCGCGTCCACGCGCGGCGTCCAGTCGGGCGAAGCGGTCGAAGATGCGCTCGCGGTCCTCCGGCGGGATGCCCGGCCCGTCGTCGTCGACGATCAGCCGGACGCGGTCGCCGGCGTGCTGGGCGCTGAGCCGCACCACGCCGTCCTCGTCGGTGTGGACGATCGCGTTGCTGATCAGGTTGCGCAGCGCCTGGGCGAGGCGATCGGGGTCCGCTTCCACGACGACCGGCGGCACGGGCGCGAGCTCGATCCGGCGGTCGCTGGTCGGCCGCATGCCGGCGGCGAGCGCGGTGAGGAACTCGGAGAGGTCGATCGGCTCGACCCGCAGGAGGTCCTCGTCGGCGGCGTGGGCGAGCAGCACGAGGTCGTCGACGAGCCGGCTCATGCGGTCGATCTCCGGCAGCACGAGCCCCTCGACGTGCCGGATCTCCTCCGCGCTCGGATGCGGGTTCATGGCCAGCAGCTCGAGCTGGCCGCGCATGATCGTCAGCGGGGTGCGGAGCTCGTGGCTCGCGTCGGCGACGAATGCGCTCTGGCGCGCGAAGGCGTCCTCCAGGCGGTCGAGCATCTGGTCGAAGGAGTGCGCCAGCGCCCGGACCTCGTCGCGCCGGCCGCCGAGCTCCATGCGCGGGCTGAGGTCGCCGGCGTCGACGAACGCGGCGATCCGGGCCATCCGCCGCAGCGGCGCCGTGATCCGCGACGCGATCAGCAGCGCCCCCAGCAGCGCCGCCGCCATCCCGAGGACGCCGGCGAGCAGGAACGCGCGCGACACCGTGTCCTTGGCCCGATCGATCGGCTCGACGGGCTCCGCGACGCCGAAGCGCACCCCGCTGCCGGCGTCCGCGATCAGGACGCGGACGGTGCCGACGCCAGGCAGCGTCCGGCGGCTGAAGCCGACCGGCGCGCCGAGGACGTCCGTGGCGTCGCGCGCCTCCTGGTCGCGCTCGACGGGGGTGTCGTCGGCGTCGCCGGCGATGTCCAGCAGCTCCGGCTCGTTGGTCACCGGATGCTGTCCGGGCGCGGCGACGAACATCACGTGCGTCGTGGCGCGGAACGGCTGGCGGGCGATGTACGCGCGGGCGCCGCGCAGCACCTCCGCGGTCGTCGCGCCCGCGGCCGCGCCACGCAGCTCCGCCATGTCCTCCCGGAGGCCGTGGTCGGTGGAGCTCTCGAGCCTCGCGGCGGTGCCGCGGTAGACGGCGACGAAGCTGGCCAGCAGGGAGACCGCGACGACGCCGACGACCAGCAGCGTCATCCGCGAGCGCAGCCCGGCGGAGCGCATCAGCGCACCGACAGCCGATAGCCCACCGAGCGGATGGTGTCGAGCGGGAGCGGCCGGCCGGGGAGCGCGAGCTTGCGGCGCAGGTAGCCGACGTAGACCTCGACGACGTTGGTCTGGGGATCGAAGTCGTAGCCCCACACGCCGCTGAGGATCTGCTCGCGCGAGAGCACCTGGTTGGGATGGCGGATGAAGTGGACGAGCAGCTCGAACTCCTTGGCGGACAGCCGCACCGGCGTGCCGCTGCGCTCGACCTCGCGCGACAGCAGGTCGACGGTGATGCCGGCCGCCTCCAGGCGCGTCGCCTCGGGCTGGGACGGGCGGCGCAGGTGCGCGCGGACGCGGGCCAGCAGCTCGTCGAGCGAGAACGGCTTGGTGACGTAGTCGGTCGCGCCGGCGTCGAGCGCGTCGACCTTCTGCTGGATCTCGCCGAGCGCCGTGAGCATGATCACCGGCAGATCCGGCTTGGCGGCGCGGATGCCCCGCAGCACCTCGACGCCCTCGCGCCCGGGCAGCATGCGGTCGAGGATCACGAGATCGACGTCGAGCGTCAGCGCGATCCGCTCGCCCTCCAGCCCGTCGCCGCACACGTCGACCTGGTGGCCGTGCGCCACCAGCGCCTTCTCGACGAACTCGGCGATGCCGCTCTCGTCTTCGATCAAAAGGATCCGCACGCCGCCGTCCATCGTGGCAGCGCGTCAGCGCTTGCGCAGCTTGAGCGCCATCGCCGGGCAGGCGCTGACCGCCCGCGCGGCGTGATCGTGCAGGTCACCCGGCACGGAGGGGTCGACGATCGGGTAGCCCCAGTCGTCGAGGACGATGCGCTCCGGCAGCAGCTCGGCGCACAGCCCGTGCCCGACGCAGGCGATCGGGTCGAGCACGAGCTCCTCGCCGGTCTCGACGCGCCGGGTCATGCGGCCTTCCGCAGCGGCGCGACGGCGAGGACGGACGGCGTCGCACAGCGCGCGCAGGGTCCGTGCTTGGCATGCGCCTCGAGCTCGCCGCGGAACTCGTGGATCGCGCTGGCCAGCATGCGCGCCACGCCGTCGGGATGCGCGCACGCGCCGCGCCCGCGGACCATGTCGATCCAGCGCGCGAGCCGCTCGCCGTCGCCGGGGGACGTGCGCCCGGTCGCGAACCGCTCGACGACGCCCGCGAGCGCGCCGAGGCCGTTGACGCAGACGCCGCACTGGCCGGCCGACTCGCCGGCCAGGTACGTGGTGAGGCGCGCCGTCTCGGCCACCGGGCACGCGCTCTGCCCGAGTACGACCACGACGCCCGCGCCGACGGCGGCGCCGTACGGGCGCAGCGCGGCGTCGTCGAGCGCGAGGCCGCGCGCGCCGGCGGGCAGCCACGCGCCGAAGTAGCCGCCGACGAGCAGCGCGCGGGCCGGCTCCTCCGGCTCGGCGAAGCGCAGGATCTCGTCGAGCGCGATGCCCGCGGACACCTCGTAGACGCCGGGCGCGCGCACGGCTCCGGAGACCGTGATCAGCATCGTGCCGGGGCGCTCGGGCGTGCCGCGCTCGCGGAACCAGGCGGCGCCGTGGCGGGCGATCAGGGCCATGTGGGCGAGGGTCTCGACGTTCTGGACGAGCGTCGGGCGGCCGCGGAACCCGCGTTGCGCGGGACGCGGCGGCGTCACGCGCGGGCGCGCGGGACGGCCTTCGAGATGCGCCAGCACGGCGGTCTCCTCGCCGGCGACGTAGCCCGCGGCGCGGGCGACGAGCTTGAAGCGCGGCGAGCCGCGACGGCCGCGCTCGTGCAGCGCCGCGGCGAGGACGGCGTTCTCGGCCGTCGGCGCCGACACCAGGATCTCGCGCGCGCCGACGGCGCGCGCCGCCGCCTCGGCGCCGTCGAGCACCAGATGCGGAGCCCACCGCAGCAGCGCGCGGTCCTTGCCGCTCATCGGCTCGCCCTCGGTGCCGTTGACGACCACGACCGGGCGCGAGCCGTCCGCGACGGCGGCGAGCTTGATCGCGGCCGGGAACCCGGCCCCGCCGCGGCCGCGCAGGTTCGCCGCCTCGATCTCGCCGATCAGGGCGCTCCCGCGGTCGGGCAGCGGCCCGTGGATGGCGAGGTGGCGCTCCAGGCCGATCGGGCCCTTGGCGCTGACCCCGGTGAGCAGGCGGGCGCTCGTCATCGCGGGGTCGCCGTCAGCCGTGCGGGCGTTCCCGCCTTGGCGGCCCAGCCGGGCGCCAGCGGGCCGGAGGGCAGCCACAGCGCGAGCGCGACGAGCGCGACGGCCACGCCCGCGGCGACGCCGCCGCGCACGCGGGCGGCGGTCACGGGGTCGGCGAGCCGTACGCCGATCGCCGCCACCACGGCCGCGATGCACCCCGCGCTGAGCCACGTCAGCCAGCCGGCGCGGACGTCGCTGCCCGTGCCGAGGCCGTGCACGAGCGCCACCGGCCAGCAGGCGTAGGCGAGCCAGTGCACGGCGCGCCACGCGCGCACTCCGAGCCGCTTGCGCAGCAGGCTCGTCACGATCACCGCGATCAGCAGGTCGAACGCCAGCGCCCCGAGGCCGAGCCACAGCGGGCGGTACGCGCCGCCGAACGGGATCACGACGTCGGCCACGCGGATCGGCGCGTAGCCGTCGAGCACCGACGTGCCGATGTGCACCGCCAGCAGCGCGCACACCAGCAGCGACGTCGTGCGATGCCAGCCATCCACGATGAAGCGCGGCATGCGGGGCGACGTGAAGCGCCGCACGTTCGCGACGCCGAGCACGAGCGAGAGCGTCAGCAGCACGAGCGCGCAGGCCCCGGTGGCGCGCGTGAGGTACCAGAGCGCCATCAGGCCGCCTGCACGCGCTCCGCCGCCCAGCCGCAGGTGCCGGTCACCGAGCCGTCGTCGCGCACGAGCCGCGCCGGCAGTCCCCGGCGCTCGAGCCAGGCGGGCGCCGCCTCGCCGAGCACGAGCGCGGCGGTGCTCGCCGTGTTGGCGTCCACGCAGCTGCCCGCGGCGACGGTCACCGTGCGCCAGACGACGGGCGCCGGCGCGCCGGTGCGCGGATCGATCACGTGATGCAGCTCGCGGCCGCCGCGCCGCCAGCGCCGCTGCGTGGTGCTCGACGTCGCCAGACCGCCGGCGAGCAGCGCCACCGTCAGCGGCACCGTCTCGTCGCGGTGGCCGTCGGCCACGCCTACCGGCCAGCCGCCGGCCGGCGCCGTTCCCGCCACCGCGATGTCGCCGCCGAGGCTGACCAGCACGCCGGCGGAGGCGATGCTCGCCGCCGCGGCGACGGCGGCGCGATCGGCGGCGAGCGCCTTCGCGGTCGCACCGAGGTCCAAGCGCGTGCCGGGAGCCAGCCGCAGCATCCGCAGGCTCGGGTCGAGCCGCACGGTCCGCCAGCCGGGGACAGGGACCGCCCGCACGGCCGCGCCGTCCGCGGGCAGCGCGGCGAAGTCGCGGTCGTAGCCCGCCGCGATCAGCGCGGCGCCGACGGTCGGGTCGACGAGTCCGTTCGTGCGCCGGGCGGCGTCCAGCGCGACGCCGATCGCCTCCGCCAGCAGCGGGCTGACGCGGATCGCGACGCCGGCGTCCGTATGGACGCGCGCGAGCTCCGAGTCGGCGCGGAAGCGGCTGCAGGCCAGGTCGATCGCGGCCAGCTCGGCCGCGACCGCGGCGCGGGCGTCCGCGAGTGCGCTGGGGTCGGTGACGACCACCTGCACGCGCGAGCCCAGCGCCTCCCAGCTCGCGGCCGCGAAGCTCATGACCCGCCTGTGACGGCCACCGGCGGCGCCGCGGTCGGCACCGGGGTGGCGACCTGGGTCGGGACGGCGGTCGGGACGGCGGTGGGGGCTGCCGTCGCGGCGGCCGCCGGCGCCGGTGTCGCCGTCGCGGACGCGGCGGCGTGGTGATGACGCCGTCGATGCGCGCGGTGGTGGACGCGGTGGTGGAGGTGGTGCTTCGCCGCGGGTTGCGCCATCGCGGTCGCGATCACGCGCGCCCTCGCGCGCTGCTTGGCCGGCGTCGCCTTCGCGGCCATGGCCGTGAACGCGACGACGAGCAGCACGGCGACGACGACGACCAGGCGGTTCAGGAACCGCAGCCGCACCAGCGCCGCGTCGCGCGCTCGCACCGGCGCCGGCGTGCGGCGGTAGGAATGGATCGGGCGGTGATTGGCCACGCCCCCAATATCGGCACCGCAGCTCGCGCTCGGGTAAGAGCCGGGTGAGAGTTCACTTATCCGGCTCCGTCAGCGCCAGTCGAAGTACTCGCGGTGGATCTGCCTGGCCGGCACCCCGCGAGCCTGCAGGCTGGTCTGGAACGCGCGCAGCATCGCCTGCGGCCCGCACATGAACACCGACAGCTCCCGCGGCGGCGCGCCGGCGGCGGCGAGCGCCTGCTCGGGCGACAGCCGCCCATCCGTGCTGGTGTCGACGATGTGGGCGCGCAGCGTGGCGTGGCGCGAGGCGATCGCCCGGATCTCGGCGGCGTAGGGCGCCTCCCCGTCGGCGGAGTAGAACAGGTCGACGTTGTGTGCCGGCGCGGCGTCGAACGCGCGCAGCCAGCTCAAGAACGGCGCGATCCCGACGCCACCGGCGATCCACAGCTGGTGCTCGCGCCCGCGGCGGTGATCGAAGCGCCCGTGCGGACCGCCGAGCACCGCGGGCATGCCCGGCTCCACCAGCTGACGCAGCCGCGCCGTGTAATCCCCGAGCGCCTTGACGGTGAACCGCACCAGCGGCTCCTCCGGCGAGCTCGCGATCGTGAACGGATGGCGGTGCCAGCCGTCCTTGCCCTCGAGATAGACCATCGCGAACTGCCCGGGGACGAAGTGCATCCGCTTTCCGAGCGGCTGCAGCGCGATCTCCGTCAGCCCGTCGCCGACGGGCCGCACCTCGGCCACCTGGAAGTCGTGCAGCGAGAGGAACCGCCCGGCGAGCAGCTCGCGGTAGACGTAGAAGGCCAGCCCGATGCCGCCGGTGACCAGATAGCTCCAGCGCAGCACCGGCGCCGCGTCGAACGGCGTCCCGTCCAGGATCCCGTGCGCGAAGCCCATCGCCACGAACAGCCCGGTGGTGCGGTGCAGCGCGCGCCAGCGCTCGTAGCCGCCGAAGATCCGGCGCACGTCGCGCACCACCGGCGCATCCCGCAACGTGACGATGCCGCCGCGCAACGCTCGCGGCACGACCGACTGCCAGCGCGGCAGGATCGCCCACAGCGCGAGCCCGACCATCCCCAGCGCCCCGACCAGCCCGAGCGGTCCGCCGAGCGAGGTGCTCGACGGATTCGACGCCAGCAGGATGTGCGGCGCGAGCAGCACGAGACCGGTGATCGCGACCCTGCGATGCCAGATCGCGGCCCGGTCGATGCCGTCGAACCACACCTCGACCCACGGCAGCGTGCTGATCAGCACCAACCCGATCGACAACAGCAGGATCGACTCCGCCCCCAGCCACTGCCCGACATAGCTGCGCCCAGGCTCGCCCGCGGGCCGCGCCACGACCCACAGCACCGCCTCGGCCAGCACCAGCACCGCGATCGTCGCCGGACCCGCATCCCGCGCGGCGAACCGCGGCGCATGCACCCGCATGCCACCACCGTAGCCTGGTTCACTGATGTGATGCGCGGGCGTTCGACCCATCCCGAGCCGCATCTGAGCGGTCGCTCCAACTGGCTGCGTGCCGCGGTGCTCGGCGCCAACGACGGGATCGTCTCGACGGCCAGCCTGCTGCTCGGCGTCGCGGCATCCGGCGCGTCGCGGGCGGCGATCATCACCGCCGGGATCGCCGGCGCCGTGGCCGGAGCGCTGTCGATGGCGGCCGGCGAGTACGTGTCGGTCAGCTCGCAGCGCGATGCCGAGCGCGCCGACCTGGACGTCGAGCGACGCGAGCTGCGCGAGGATCCGGCCGGCGAGCTGCACGAGCTGACCTCGATCTACGAGCGGCGCGGCCTGTCGCCCGAGCTCGCGGCGCAGATCGCCGAGGCCCTGACGGCCCAGGACGCGCTGCAGGCGCACGCCCGCGACGAGCTCGGGCTCGACGAGGAGCGGCTGGCCCGTCCGCTTCAGGCCGCGTGGGCGTCGGCGCTGTCGTTCTCGGTGGGCGCCGCGCTCCCGCTGCTCGCGATCGCGATCGCGCCGTCGTCCGCGCGCACGGTCGTGGCCGTCGTCGCGACGCTGCTCGCGCTCACCGGGCTCGGGTACACCGGAGCCCGGCTCGGCGGCGCGACGGCCTGGCCGGCGACCCTGCGAGTCGTCGTCTGGGGCGCGATCGCCATGGGCGCGACGGCGGCGATCGGCGCCCTCGTCGGCAGCGTCACGTGAGCCCCGCCCGCGAGGGCGGGGCTCACGCGTGTCCCCGCTAGCGGCGGACGGTGATCGCGAGCCGTTGCGAGGCGCGCATCCGCGGGTGCGACGAGTCGGTCACGCGCACCGTGAAGCGGTACGTGCCGGCCCGGCCCGGGCGTCCGCTCAGGCGCCCGTCACGCAGACCCAGGCCGGGCGGCAGGTGCCCCCCGATGATGCTCCAGCGGTACGGCATCGTGCCGAGGTTCGCGCGCAGCCGTGCGTCGTAGCGGGCGTGCTCGCGGGCATGCGGGAGCGCGCTGGTGGCGACGGAGAGCGGGGGCGCGACGGCCAGGCGCCCGGGGGCGGACAGGCCGGTCGCCGAGCCCGCGATGCTCGCCAGCGGCGTGCGGTTGCCGTTGGCAGGGAAGAGGAACTCCTCGACCCCGCCGTACTGGTTGGACACGTAGGCGTTGCCGGCCGCGTCGATGTCGATCCCGACCGGGAACGAGAGGCCGGTGGCGTCGCCCGCGATGCGCCGCAGCGGGAGCACGTTGCCGCTCGCGGTGGCCGAGTACTCGGTGATCGAGTTGTCGTAGGTGTCGGCGACGAGCAGGTTCCCCGTCGAGTCCAGCGCGAGCCCCTGCGGGCCGTTCAGGCGCGTGGCGAACCCCGCGATCGCGGCGGTCGGGGCGACGTCGCCGTTGGCGCTCGTCGGGTACGAGGTCAGGCTGTTGGCCGCGAAGTTCGCGACCCACAGGCGGCCGTGGCCGTCGAGCGTCAGCGCCGTAGGGCCGTTCAGCCCGGTGTGCGGCCCGCTGATCGTCGCGACCGGCTTGGCGTCACCGGTCGCCCCGGCCGCGTAGACGGTGATGCTGTTGGCGGCCGAGTTGGCGACGTACAGCCGCCCTTGCCCGTCGATCGTGAGCGCCTGCGGCGACGCGAGCCCGGTCGACGGGCCGGCGATGACCGCGCTGGGCGCGACGTTGCCGGTCGCGCCGTAGCCGTACTCGCGGATCGACTGGTTGTTCGCGCTCGCCACGTAGACGTGCCCGTCAGGCGCGATCGTGACGGCGGTGGTGCCGTTGAGCCCGGTGGCGGCGCCGGCGAGGGTCGTCAGCGGAGCGGCGTTGCCGGTCGCGCCGAGCGCGAACGAGTGGACGGCGCTGTTGCCGCCGTTGACGACGTAGACCGCCGCCTGGACCTGCGGGTGCACGGTGATGCTGAGCTGCGCGGTGGCCGTCTTCGTGGCGTCCGCGACCTTGACCGTGAACGTGCTGGTCCCGGCCGCCGTCGGCGTGCCGACGATCACGCCCGCGGGCACGAGTGAGAGCCCGGGCGGCAGGCTCCCGCTCGCGACGCTCCACGTCAGCCTGCCGACGTTCATCGAGGCGGTCAGCGTCTGCGAGTATCCGGCGCCGACGATCGTCTCGGGCAGCGCGGTCGTCGCGACGGCGAGCTTGCGTGCCGCGACGATCACCGTCACGGACTCGGTCGCGCTCGCGGCCGTTGGCGTGGCGGAGTCGGTGGCGCGCACGGTGAAGGTGCGGCTGCCGGCCTGCGTCGGGGTGCCGGCGATGATGCCGGAGGAGGTAAGGATCAGGCCCGCGGGAAGCGTGCCGCTCGCGACCGACCACGTATAGGGGCCGGCCCCGCCGCTCGCGGGGAGCGCCGCCGAGAAGGGCAGCTCGGTCGTGGCCTGCAGCGGCTTGGGCACCGGCAGGACGACGGGCGGCTCGGTGACGTCGAGCGTGAACGCCTGCGTCGCCGCGGTCCCGACGCCGTTGTCGGCGGTGATGGTGAAGGTGAAGCGGCCCGCCGTCGCCGCCGGGATCTTGCCGGAGAGGACGCCGGTGCCCGGGTCGATCGCCAGCCACGACGGCGCGCCCGAGAGCGAGAACGACGGATCCGGGGCGCCGCTCGCGGTGACGGCGAAGCGCACCGTGCCGCTCGCCGCGGGCACCGTGGCGGACGCGGCCGAGGTGATCTGCGGAGCCGCGTCGCGCCGCGTGAAGCGCAGCGTCACGCTCCCGTCGTGGTTGAAGCCGGTGAGGCCGATCGTGCCGAAGCCCGACGCGGCGTAGAAGCTCGCGCCCGCGCCGCCGCCGCCTCCGCCGCCCGGCCCGGCGCCGCCGGCGTTGCCGCCGGCGCCACCGCACGCGCCGTCGCCGCCGCCGCCTCCGCCGCCGGAGTCCGTCGCGATTCCCGCCGAGCCGCCGGCGGCGCCGCGCGAGACGGCGTCGCAGTTCTGGCCGGCGTTGCCGCCGCCGCCGGCGCGGATGCCCGTGCCGCCCACGCCGTTGGCCTGCTGACCGGAGCCCTGGCCGCCGGCGCCGCCGAAGGAGCCCTCCACGCCGGAGTTGCCGCCGCCGCCTCCTCCGCCCCCGGCGACCGCGAGGCCGCGTGCGTCGCCGGTGGTGTCGGCGACGATCGAGGCGCCGCCGCCGGTGCCGCCGTCCTTGCCGAGCTCGTTGCCGCTGCCGCCGGCGCCGCCGCCTCCGCGCGCGCCCACCAGCACCTGGAGCGTGTCGCCGGGAGCGAACAGGCCGCCCGGCGCGATCGGGATGGTCGCGTTGACCTGCGAGCCCACGCCGCCGGCCGCGCCGCCGCCGCCGTCCGTGCCGCCCGCGCCGTTGGCGATGACGTTCACGGAGGTCGCGTACTGCGGGATGGTGAGCGTGTAGCCGCCGGGGGCGGTGTAGCTCTGGGTGATGGTGTCGGCCACCGCGGGGGCGGCGCTCGAGAGCACGGCAAGGCCGAGCCCAAGGGCGGCGAGCCGCCCGATCCTGGGGTTCATGGTGGGGTCCTTTGGGGAGGAGGAGTGGGCGCTAGGCGCCCGGGCGGTACAGCGAGTCGAAGAGCGGCGCGTAGCGCTCGTTGACGACGGCGCGCTTGACCTTCAGCGTCGGGGTGAGCTCGCCCGTCTCGATCGAGAGGTCGTGGCCGAGGATCGCGAAGCGCTTGATCTGGCCCGCGCGGACGTAGCGCGCGTTGGCGCGGTCGACCTCGTCCTGGATCAGCCGCCGCACGTCCGGATGGCGCGCGAGCGCGGGAACGTCCTCGGGCAGGCCGTGCCGCCGGGCCCAGCCCGCGATCTCCTGCGCATCGAGCGTGATCAGCGCCACCGGGTACGGCCGCCGGTCGCCGTGCATGACCGCCTCCGAGATCCAGCGCGAGCGCTTGAGGTCGCGCTCGAGGTTCGCCGGCGTGAGGTTCTTGCCGCCGGCGGTGATGATGATGTCCTTCTTGCGGCCGGTGATCGTGAGGAAGCCGTCCTCGTCGAGCTCGCCGAGGTCGCCGGTGTGCAGCCACTCGCCGGCCGGCTCGGGCTCGCCGCGGTAGCCGGCGAAGACGTTGGGACCGCGGACGACGACCTCGCCATCGCCGGCGATGCGCAGCTCGAGCCCCGGCAGCGGGCGGCCGACGGTGCCGAAGCGGTGCGCGTCGAGCGTGGCGATCGCGATTCCGGTCGCCGCCTCGGTCATGCCGTAGCCCTCGAGCACCGGGACGCCGCACGCCCAGAAGAACGCGAGGATGTCGGGCGCGATCGGCGCCGCGCCGGTCAGCGCCTTGCGCAGCCGCCCGCCGAACATGCCGCGCACGCGCGCGGCCAGCGGCTCGTCGACCTCGAGCCGCCCGTCCGGGTTCACGGCCGCGTAGAGCTTCTCGAACACGCGCGGGACGCTGGGCAGGAACTGCGGCCGCAGCTCGGCGAGATCGGCGAGCAGGCGATCGGGCCCGCTCGCGTATGCGACCGGCGCGCCGATCTCGACGCTCCACAGCATCATCAGCAGCCCGAACGCGTGCGCCAGCGGGAGATGCAGGTACGTGAGGTCGTCGCGCGCCCCGAGCAGCCTTCCCGCGTGGACCATCTCGAGCATCGCGCGGTAGTTGGCATGCGTGAGCACGCA
Source organism: uncultured Solirubrobacteraceae bacterium (assembly GCA_963736505.1). Taxonomy (GTDB): domain Bacteria; phylum Actinomycetota; class Thermoleophilia; order Solirubrobacterales; family Solirubrobacteraceae; genus Solirubrobacter. The sequence goes on along the minus strand of CAVTOZ010000003.1, from coordinate 481,107 downwards.
CCCCTTGGCCCGGCCCGTGGTGCCCGACGTGTAGATGATCGTGTACGTGTCCTCCGGCGCCACGGCGGCCTCGCGCTCGGCGAGCGCGTCCGGGCCGGCCGCGGGCAGCGCGCCGAGCTCGTCGACGGCGAGCACTCGATGCCGGCCGCGCAGCATCGCGATGTGCGCTTCGGTCTCGGCGATCACGGCCACCGCGCCGGAGTCGGCGAGCACCCACTCGATCTCCTCGCGCGAGCTCGTCGGGTAGATCGGGACCACGACCGCTCCCGCCATCGTGATGGCGAGGTCGCAGTACGTCCACTCGGGCCGGGTGGAGCAGAGCAGGGCGACGGGCTCGCCGGCGCCGACGCCGAGCTCGATCAGCCCGAGCGCGATGTCGCGCGCGATCGCGTGCGCCTCGCCGAACGTGACGTCGACCCACGCGCCGTCGACGCGATGACGGACCGCGACGCGGTCGCGATGGCGTTCAGCGGCCCGCGGGAGCAGTGAGGTCAGCGGTCGCAATTGAAGGGAAGGATGCATGGCGCCAGCATCGGGATCGCGTGACCGGCATACATCGAGGCACGCACCGAAATCCGCTTCAGTGCCAGCACCGATGCGCGATCCGGGCATCCGCGTAACGCTGGCGCGATTCGCGTGACTGTGCTCATCGTGGACGATCATCCCGGCTTCCGAGCGTGGGCCGCAGCCGTGCTCCGCGGCGACGGCTACGACGTGATCGGCGAGGCGCACGACGGGGACTCCGCGCTCGAACGCGCCGATGCGCTGCGGCCGGACATCGTGCTGCTCGACGTCCAGTTGCCCGGCCTCGACGGCTTCGAGATCGCGCGCCGGCTGCAGACGCCCGTCGTGCTGATCTCGACGCGCGACGCGACCGACTACGGCCCGGCCATCGACGGCTGCGGCGCGCGCGGGTTCATCGCCAAGGACGACCTGTCCGGGGCCGCGCTGGAGGCCGTGCTCGCATGAGCGCGGCGATGGGCGTGCGCGAGCTCGACCGGGTCGAGGCGATCGCGCACATCGGCTCGTGGACGTGGGAGGCGGCCACCGACTCCGTCACTGTCTCGGACGAGTGGTACCGGATCTTCGGTCTCGAGCCGCGCTCGTGTCCGATCGACCTCGGCACGTTCCTGCGGATGATCCATCCCGGCGACCGGCCCGCGATGCTCGACGCGGTGCGCTGCGCGGGGCGGACCGGCGAGCCGTTCCTGCTGCGCCACCGCGTCGTCGACCCCGACGGCGCCACGCGCTGGATCGAGGGCCGCTGCGAGGTCGTGCTGGACTCCGGGCGGCTCGTGCGGATGGCCGGCACCTCCTACGACGTGACCGAGCGCCAGCGCTACGAGGACTCGCTCCAGGCCAGCGTCAGCGAGCTGCGCGCCTCACGCGCGCGCATCGTCGAAGCCGCCGACGCCGAGCGCCGCCGCGTCGAGCGCGACCTGCACGACGGCGCGCAGCAGCGGCTCGTCTCGCTGGCGATGGCGCTCCGGCTCGCGCAGGTGCGGCTCCCGGCCGACGCCGATCCCGAGCTGCGCGCGACGCTCGCCGAAGCCAGCGCCGAGCTGCGGCTCGCGCTCGCCGAGTTGCGCGATCTCGCCCGCGGGATCCACCCCGCGGTGCTCAGCGAGCAGGGCCTCAAGACCGCCTTGGAGGCGCTCGCCATGCGCACCCCGCTGCCCGTCCACATCAGCGCCTGCCCGGCCCGGCGCCTGCCCGAGCGGATCGAGGTCGCGGTCTACTACCTCGTCGCGGAGGCGCTCACGAACGCCCTCCGGCACGCGAACGCCACGCGCGTGGTGGTCGAGGTCGGCGAGCCGCCGGGGCACGTCGCCGTGTGCGTCCGCGACGACGGCGAGGGCGGCGCGTGCGCGGAGGCCGGCGGCGGGCTCCGCGGCCTCGAGGACCGCGTGGGCGCGGCCGGCGGACGGCTGACCGTGCACAGCCCGCACGGCGGCGGGACCACGATCGCCGCGGAGCTGCCATGCGCGTGATGCTCGCCGACGACTCGCTCCTGTTCCGCGAAGGGCTCGCGCGGCTGCTGTCGGAGTCCGGCTTCGAGATCGGCGGCATCGCCGCCGACGCCGAGCAGCTCGAAGCGCTCGTCGAGGCCGACCCGCCGGACGTCGCGGTGGTGGACATCCGGATGCCTCCGACGCGGACCGACGAAGGGCTCGCGCTGGCGCTGCGACTCAAGGCCGCGCACCCGCGCACCGGCGTGCTCGTGCTGTCGCAGTACGTGGAGCCGCACTACGCGTTCACGCTGCTCGACGACCGCCCGCGAGGCGCCGGCTACCTGCTCAAGGACCGCGTCGACGACCTGGCCGACTTCGCCGCCGCGATCCGGCGCGTCGCCCGCGGCGACGTCGTCGTCGACCCCTCGGTGGTCTCCCTGCTCGTGCGCCGCACCCGCGAGCAGGACCCGCTCGAGGAGCTCACCGAGCGCGAGCGCGAGGTCCTCGGCCTGATGGCCGAGGGACGCACCAACCAGGCCATCTCCGCGCGGCTGTTCCTGACCGCGCGCACCGTCGAGTCGCACGTGCGCAGCATCTTCCTCAAGCTCAACCTGCTGCCCGCTCCCGACGACCACCGGCGCGTGCTCGCCGTGCTGAGCTACCTCGAGGCGGGTTGAGCGTCGCGGCTCTCATCCTCGCGGCCGCACCCTCCCCGTACGGTGCGCGCATCGTGCGGCACGACGAAGCGGACCTGCTCGAGCGGCTGCGCGCCGGTGACGAGCAGGCCTTCCGGCAGATCGTCCGCGACTGGAGCCCGCTGATGCTGCGGATGGCGGGCTCCTTCGTCTCGACGCCCGCGACGGCCGAGGAGTGCGTGCAGGAGGCCTGGCTCGGCGTCGTGCGCGGCCTCGACGGCTTCGAAGGCCGCTCCCAGCTGCGCACGTGGGCCGTCAGGATCGTGCTGAACATCGCGCGCCGGCGGGCGGAGCGCGACGGTCGCGTGATCCTCTGGGACGTGGCCGACGGCTCGGGCGCGACCGTCCATCCGGCGCGGTTCCGCGGCAGCGGCGAGCAGTGGGAGGGCGGCTGGACCGAGCAGGGCGCGCCGCGCGCCTGGGAGCCCGAGGCGGTCCTGCTCGCCGGCGAGGAGATGGCGCGGCTCGAAGCCGGGCTCGCCGAGCTCCCGCCGCGTCAGCGGGCGGTGGTGACGCTGCGCGACGTCCATGGCCTCGCGCCCGAGGAGGTCTGCGAGGCGTTGAGCCTCACGCCCGGCAACGAGCGCGTGCTCCTGCACCGCGGCAGGGCGCGGCTGCGACAGCTGCTCGAGGACTACTACGAGGCGGCGGCGGTATGAGCGAGCCGGCGCTGCGCTGCATCGAGGTCGTCGAGCTCGTCAGCGACTACCTCGACGGCCACCTCGACGCGGAGACCCGCCGCCGCGTCGAGGAGCATCTCGTGCTCTGTCCCCCGTGCCGGGTGTACATCGAGCAGGTGCGCGAGACCGTCCGCGCGCTCGGCGATCTGCCCGCCGGTGCGCTGTCCGACGAGGCCGTCAGCGAGCTCGAGCAGGCGTTCCGCGGCTTCCACGCCGCATAGGCGTCAGGCGACCGCGGCCTCGCTCGACTTCAGCGCGGCCTGCAGCTGCGCCTCGGTCTCGTCGCTCAGCGAGCTCTGGATGACCTCGCCGCCGAAGCGCGCGATCTCCGGCAGCACCTTGTCCGGCGTCGAGCGATGCACCAGCACGATCAACGCCGCGCCGCCCGGCGCGAGCTTGGCGCCGAGATCCTTCAAGAAGCGATCGTCGACGCCGACGTCGGTCAACGCGCCCGCCGCGCCGCCGGCCGCCGCGCCGATCGCCATGCCGACCAGCGGCGCCAAGAACAGCAGCCCGATCAGACCGCCCCACAGCGCACCGCCCGCGGCACCCACCGCAGCCGTCTTGGCGGTCTGGTGCAGCTTGACCTTGCCGTCCTGGTCGCGCGTGACGACGACCGCGTCCTCGAGCTCGATGCTCTTCTCGGTCTGCAGCCGCGCCAGCGTCGTGAGGACCTCGTTGGCGGTAGCTTCGTCGGGATACGCGATCGCGATCAGATTGCCCATGTCGGGCCCCTTTCCTTGAGTGTCTGCCGCCAGCGTGGGCCGTCCCGTCGCGCACGACATCGTCCGAACCGGATGAAGCGCGCATTGACCTGCCCCGGGCGAGCATGGATAGTGCTCGCGTGGGCGCCCTCTCGTCGTCGGTCGAGCCGCGTCGACCGCTGAGCGTGATCTTCGCGGACGACAGCTACCTGCTGCGCGAGGCGATCGGCCATCTGCTCGAGAGCGACTCGCGCGTCGACCTGGTCGCCGTCTGCGACGACGGAGATGCGCTCCGCGCCGCCATCGCCACCGAGCCGCTCGACGTCGTCGTCACCGACATCCGCATGCCGCCGTCCGGCGACGACGAGGGCATCCGGATCGCCAACGGGCTGCGCGAGACGCATCCCTGCGTCGGAGTGGTCGTCGTCAGCCAGTACGCGGATCCGCGCTACGGGCTCGCGCTGCTCGAGCATGGCTCCGACGGGCGCGCCTACCTGCTCAAAGAGCGCCTGACCAACCGCGAGACCCTGCTGGGCGCGATCCAGTCCGTCGCGGTCGGCGGCTCGATCGTCGATCCCAAGGTCGTCGAGGCGTTGATCGCGGCGCACGTCCAGGCGGAGCAGTCCGCGCTCGCCGACTTCACGCAGCGCGAGCTCGAGATCCTCAGTGCGATCGCCCAGGGCTACAGCAACCAGGCCATCGCCGAGACGATGGTGTTGACCAAGCGCGCCGTCGAGAAGCACATCAATGCGATCTTCCTGAAGCTCGGACTGACGCAGAACGAGGATGTCAACCGCCGTGTGAAAGCGGCGCTGATCTACCTATCGGAACCGGTGCCCAACGGCTGAGCTTGGCACCCGCACGCTCACAACCGGCATGCACGCCGGTTGGTCAACGGTCCTCCGAGCGACCACGATTGCCGGTACATGCCGTCTGGCGCCACGACCGACGCAGCGCCCGCGGGAGGCTCGGTGGTGGTGCTCACCGGGACGGTCGATCGGACCACCGCGCGCGCGGCCGACCAGCTGATCCGCGCGATCGCGGTCGAGCCCTCGCCCGTAGCGGTCATCGACATCTCGCGCGTCGACGAGGTCAACGGAGCATTGCTCGGCGTCCTCGTCCGCGCCACCCGCCGCGTGGGCTGGCGCAACGGGCGCACGATCATCGTGTGCCCGCGCGACGACCTGCTCAGCGGGCTCCAGATCGCCGGGCTCGATCACCTCGCCGACGTCCGGCCGTCGTGGCCGGAGCTCAGCGCGGAGCCGGCGGCGCGGCCTCGGCCAAGAACACCAGAGCGGCCCTGACCCGCTTGCTCACGTCCTGCGCACCGGCCAGGTCGAGCTTGACGAAGATCGAGTTGATGTACTTCTCGACCGAGCGCTTGGTGAGCACGAGCGACTCCGCGATCGCCGCGTTGCTCTTGGATTGGGCGATCTGTGCCAGGACTTCGCGCTCGCGCGGCGTGAGCGCGGCCAGCGGCGAGTGCTCGAAGCGGTCCTGCGACCGCACGAGCCCTTCGACGAGCCGCGGGTCCACGACGGAGCCGCCGGCGGCGACCGAGCTGATCGCGGCCCACAGCTGCGCCCGATCGCGGACGCTCTCCTTCAGCAGGTAGCCTCGCCTGCAGGAGCCTTGGTCGAGCAGCGCCAGCGCGTAGCCGACGTCGGCGTACTGGCTCAGGACGATGACGCCGATCGGCGACCCCGCCGCGCGCAGCCGGGCCGCGACCCGGATGCCTTCGTCGGTCATGGTCGGCGGCATCCGGATGTCGGTCAGGACCACGTCGGGGCGTTCGGCGTCGATCGCCCGCTCGAGCTCATCGCGATCCCGGCAGATGGCGACCAGCGCGACCCGGTCGTCGCGGGAGAGCAGCTGCTCGAGCCCCTCCCGGACGATCAGGTTGTCATCGGCGATGACGACTCGGACGGGCACGCGCTCACCCGGCGGGCGCGATGGGGGCCTGCACCGTACGGTCTGGGGGTGCGTACATGGTGCGCGCGCGCTCAGCCGCATGCCGGACGCGAGCACCCGCGCGCGCTGCATCAGGACGGACGGACATGCCGCTTCCCGCTGCGGCGACGACGGCAGAGCGCGGAATGGTCTGGATGCTCATCGGGAGTCATGAGCACCGTATGTCCGCCCCAGGGGCAACACATCGTCCGAAGCGGGTGACGCGCGAACCGCGACCGCAGCTTCCGCCGGAGTGGCAGCCACACCCCGATGCGCTGGCGTGCGCCCTTGCCCGCGCACGCCGCGCGGGCGGATGCTGATGGAGATGTCGACGGTCACGACGCGAGAGGTCTGAGATGACGGCAACCACCCTCGAGCCCGCGGCGGCGCTCGCCGCCGGAGAGCCACGGCCGTGTCCCGCGTCGGGTCTCGTCCGCCGGGCGCGGCTCGCCGTGCCGCTGAGCGATCGCGACGCCCCTCCGACGACGCTGCTCGTCGCCCCCGCCGGGTATGGCAAGACGACGCTGTTGCGCGAATGGGCCGAGCGCGACCCTCGGCCGTTCGCGTGGCTCACGGTCGGCGCGCGTGACAACGACCCGACGCAGCTGCTCGACTCGATCGCTCGCGCGGTCGACGCGGTGCGCCCGCGTCGTGCCGTCGCCCCGTTCGTCCTCGTGCTCGACGACGCGCACGCGCTCTACAGCCGCGGGGCGCGGAACGTCCTCACGGCGATCGTGGACGAGCCGCCGCCCGGTGCGAGCATCGCGCTCGCGTCGAGGCGCGAGCCCGCTCTGCCCGTCGCACGGTTGCGCGCGCAGCGAATGCTCGTCGAGATCGGCCCGCGTCAGCTCGCGATGACGCGAGCCGAGGCGGTCGCGCTGTTCCGGCTGAACGGGCTCGAGCTCGACCGCGACGCGGTCGACGCGCTGCTGCGGCGGACCGAGGGCTGGCCGGTCGGCCTCTCGCTCGCCATGCTCTGCCTCGGGGATCGGCCGACCGCCGGCGCCATCGCCCGTTTCGGCGGGCGCGATCGGATCGTCGCCGACTACATCCGCGACGAGCTGCTGGCGGAGCTGCCCGCGGAGCAGCGGCGGTTCGTCCGGCGCACGTCGATCCTCGACACGCTCTCCGCACCGCTCTGCGACGCCGTGCTCGAGCACTCGCGGTCCGCGGCCATGCTCGCCGAGCTGGCGCACGAGGGCGCGCTGATCGTGCCCTTGGACCGCGCGGGAGAGCGCTACCGCTATCACCGCCTGCTCTCCGAGACGCTGCGAGCCGAGTTGCGGCGGGCGGAGCCCGAGCTCGAACGCGTGCTGCACACGCGCGCCGGCGCCTGGCACCGTCGCGTCGGCGACACCGATCGGGCGCTGCACCACGCGCTGGCTGCCGAAGACGTGAGCGCCGCGGCCGAGCTCGTGTGGGCGAACGCGGGGCCATGCTTCGCGCACGGGCGCAAAGCCGACCTGGCACGCTGGCTCGAGCGCTTCGGCGCCGAGCAGCTCGCCGGTTCCCCGGCGCTGTGCCTCGCCGCGGCAGGACGCCATCTCGTGAACGGGGAGGGCGACCTCGTCGAGCACTGGGCGTCGCTCGCGGCCGTCGTCCCGTGGCGCGACGGCATCGCGGAGGGCGCGCTGGCCGTGTTCAGCGCGGCGGTCGCGCGCAGCGGCACGGCGGGGATGCGCGAGGACGCCGACCGGGCTGCCGCCCTGATCGGGGAGCGCGGCCCGTGGCGCGCCGTCTGCTCGCTGCTGGCCGGCGTCGGCCATCAGCTCGCCGGGGAGACGGCGAAGGCGGTCGACCGGCTCGAGGAGGGTGCCCACCGCGCGGCGGTGCAGGCACCGAACGTCCATGCGCTCTGCCTCACGCAGCTCGCGTTGGCGGCACTCGACGCCGGCGACTGGGAGGGCGCGGCGGAGCTCGCGACACGCGCCCGGGCGCAGGTCGACCGGCACGGGCTCGGCGACGACGCGACGATGGCCATCGTCTTCGCGGTCTCCGCCGTCGTGCGCGCGCACCGGGGGCGGATCGAGGACGCGCGTGCCGACGCCGCGCGCGCACACGAGCTGCTGACGCGGCTGACCGACTTCCCGGCGTGGTACGAGATCGAGCTGCGCGTGATGCTCGCCCGCGCGCTGCTGCGGTTGAGCGACGTCAACCGCACGCGCGAGCTGCTCGCCGGAGCCGAGCGCCTGGAGCATCGGATGACCGGGGCGCCGGTCCTCGAGGCCTGGCTGCAGGACGGGTGGGACCAGCTGCACGCGTTCACCGCCGGCGGGACGGCGCAGGGGCCCTCGCCGTGCCTGACGTCCGCGGAGCTGCGCATACTCGGGTTCCTGCCCACCCACCTCTCGTTCCGCGAGATCGCCGAGCGCACCTACGTGTCCGCCAATACCGTCAAGACGCAGGCCAACGCGGTCTATCGCAAGCTGGACGTGTCGTGCCGCTCGGAGGCCGTGACGCGCGGGCGGGCGCTGGGGCTCGTCGACGCGTGAGTCCGTGCGGAAGCTGCTCGGCCTCGTCGACCGCTGGCAGCGCCGCCGCCGGTGGGCGGCGTTCCCGGTCGCGGTAGGCCGCAAGTTCGCCGAGGACCGCGCCTCGCGGCACGCGACCCGGATCGCGTACTACGCCTTCTTCTCGGTCTTCCCGTTGCTGCTGGCGTTCGTGTCGATCGTGGGCTTCGTCCTGCAGGGCGATGCCTCCAAGCGCGAGCGCATCCTCGACTCCGCGTTCGCCGAGCTGCCCGTGGTCGGACCGCTCGTGCGCAGTGACATCGGGACGATCGGCGGCAGCGGCCTGGCGCTCGCCGTCGGCATCGCCGTCGCGCTGTGGGCGGGGCTCGGGATCACGCTCGCGCTGGGCCAGGCGCTGGACGAGACGTGGAACGTCGCACCGGTCGAGCAGCTCGGCTACGTGCCGCGGCGGGTGCGCGGACTGGCCGTGCTCGTGCTCGCCGGCGTCGCCATCGTGGCCGGCTCGGCGCTCGGCGGCACGGCGGCGAGCGGCGCGCTCGGCGACACCCGCTGGCCGGGGCTCGCCGTCTCGGTCGCGATCGACGCCGCCGCGCTGATGGCGGCGTTCCGGCTGCTGCCGACGACGCGCCGCCCCTTCGCCGAGCTGCTGCCCGGCGTGCTCGTCGCCGCGCTCGGGCTGTTGGTGCTGCAAGCGCTCGGCGCGTGGTACCTGACCGGCGCGATCGGCCGCGCGAGCAACACCTACGGCCTCTTCGCCACCGTGATCGGGCTGTTGTCGTGGCTGTCGCTGGCGGCGCAGCTGGTGCTCGTCGCCGCGGAGGTCAACGTGGTCGCCGCGCTGCGGCTGTGGCCGCGTTCGCTGGCCGGTCCGCTGACCGCCGCCGACACCCGCGCGCTGGAGCGCTACGCGGAGTCGGCGCGCTACGACCGCCGCGTGCGGATCGAGGTCGGCTGGGACGGCGAGCCGCCGGCCTAGACGGGACGGGCGTCGTCACCCCGACCGGGTGAACCACCTCGCCTGCCCGACGGGGATGGCCGCGCTCACCCGCGTCCCACGTCCCGGCTCGCTGGTCACGCGGAAGCTGCCGCCGATCGCCTCGACCCGGTCGCGCAGGCCTTCGAGCCCGGAGCCGGGCCGCTCGACGGCGCCGCCGATGCCGTCGTCGGCGACGTCGATGACGAGCGCCCCGCGGATGACCGCGGCGCGCACGCGGATCGACGTGGCCTGGGCGTAGCGGTGCGTGTTGGTGATGCTCTCGGCGACGACGTAGAACGCCGTCGCCTCGACCGTCGCGTCCAGGCGCGTCTCCGGCAGCCGCAACACCGTGACCGGGATCGCCGAGCGGGCGGCGAGGCCTCCGATCGCGTGCGCCAGCCCCCCGCCCGCGAGCTCGATCGGCCGGATCCCGTGCGCGAGCTCGCGCAGCTCGTCGATCGCCACCAGCAGATCCGCCTCCGCCTCTTCGAACAGCCTCGCCCCGACCGCGGGCTCCTCGGCGGCGCGCTCGCTGCCGCGCCGGAGCTTGTAGACGAGAGCGGTCAGGCGCTGCTGAGCGCCGTCGTGGAGGTTCTGCTCGAGCCGGCGCCGCTCGTTGTCGGCGGTCGCGACCAGCCGGGCGCGCGATGCGCGCAGACCCACGGCGAACGCCTCCCGCTCGGCCGCGAGCGCGGCGAGCGCGAGCGTCGACAGCGCCGCCACGGCGATGAAGAGCTGAGTGCTGAGCACGCTCTGCGTGATCGAGTCGAACGAGAACGGGCCGAAGTAGTGCGTCGTGTTCCACACGGCGAGGCCGACGGCGATCGCGATCGCGAGCGTGGCGCCGCGCCGGCCGAAGCGCAGCGCGGCCCAGATCAGCGGTGGGAACACGAGGTAGGTCAGCGGCCTGTGGCTGCGCAGCGCCAGCTCGCCGAGGACGACGACGGCGATCAGCGCGAGCGCCGCCTCGAGCACCTGGCCTCGCATCCACCCCGGCGGGGGCGGGCGATACCAGGCGAGCGCGAACGGAACCACGACCAGGGCGCCGCAGGCGTCGCCGAGCCACCACGTGCGAAAGACGCTCGTCGTGGTGTGCGCGTTGACCACGTGCCCCAGGCGAAGCGAGAAGACGCCGATCGCGGCGCTCATGAAGGTGCCGAGCGCGATCGCGGCGATCAACCGGCAGAGTCCGGCCACGCTGTCGATCGGAGAGCCGGCCGGGACGAGCCGCCGGATCAGCAGCGCCGCCACGAGCACCTCGAGCATGTTGCCGACCGTCATCCCGAGCGCGGAGCCCAGCGGCAGCGCCGTGTAGTTGTTCGTCAAGACCTCGCCCACCAGCACGCCGGGCCAGAAGCGAACGCCTCCGAGATAGAGCGCCGCGATACCGACGCCGACCGGCAGCCAGACGATCGCGGCCACCGGCCCCGCGAACCCGAGCGCGAACCCGAATCGCGCCGAGGCGTAGTAGAGGGCCGCGAGTCCCGCGACGCCGAGCAGGTACACGGCGCGCGGCCGGCGCACGACGCTCGGACGCCGTCCGCGGGACGCGCCTTCCGGCCCACGGACCGTCCTGTCAGCGTCGACGCGCACACTGGTGCCCACTGGGGCCATCGTCGCTCACCCACCGGATCTCCACCTCATGCCGAGGGGATGATTCGGCGGCTGCGCCAGGTCCCGTCATCCGTTGCGGGTGATGCCTCCGGCCCGCCTGCCGGGGACGATCACGGCACATGGGTGCAGGCGCCGTCACCCCGACGATCGAGATCCGGGCGCGGGCGTCGGCTCCGCTCGACACGGTCTGGGAGGTGCTCCATGACCAGGCCGGCATGGCCGCTTGGACTCCCGCGGGGTCCGTGCGGCTCGAACGCGACGGCGACCCGCCGCCCGACGGAGTCGGGGCGATCCGCGTTCTGTCACGGCTCGGATTGCGCGTCCGCGAGGAGATCACCGCGGTCGAGCCGCCCACGCGCCTGGCGTACCGGCTGCTCTCCGGCGCGCCCGTGCGCGACTACGTCGGCGAGACGACCCTCGCGGCCGTCGACGGCGGCGTCGAGATCGTCTGGACCGTCACCCTGGCGCCACGCCTGCCCGGCGTGACACCGGCGGTCCGCGCGGTCATTCGCGCGCTGGTGCGGGGGCTGGCCGCGGAGGCCGAGCGTCGCGCGGCGGCGTGACCACGGCGCGCGTCGCGGGCCGGCTACGCCACGCTCGCCAGCGCGGACGCGATGTCGAGCACGCCCGGGTGCGCGACCTTCCCCTGGAGCTGCGCGTCGGCCTGGGTGTGCGAGAGCAGCGCCGAGCGGATCTGGCTGTAGGTCAGGCTCGAGTCCTGCGCCTTGAGCATCGCAGCGGCCGCCGCGACGATCGGGGCGGCCATCGACGTCCCGCTGAGGACCTTGTACTTGGAGTTCAGGTAGGTCGACAGGATGCTGTCGCCCGGCGCCGCGAGGTCGACGCTCTTGGCGCCGTAGTTGGAGAACGATGCCAGTGCGCCCGTCTGCGTGACGGCGGCGACCGCGATGACGTTGGAGTTCGTGAACGCCGCCGGATACTCCGGCGCGGCGTCGTTGTCGGTCGAGTCGTTGCCCGCCGCGAACACCAGCAGCACGCCCTTGCTCTGCGCGTAGCCGACCGCGAGCCGGCGCCGCAACGTCGCGAGCGCCAGCCCGTGCGTGCGCACGCGCACCACGGTCCCGTGGATGTGGGCGAGGCGGCGCACCAGCCGTCCACCGGCCCGCTCGATCAGCTGCTTCTGGGCGGACGCGGGAACGCTGCGCTCGAACCCCACCACCAGCTGGCCGGAGACCGCATCGCCGGACGCCGCCGCCGGAGCCGCCGTAAGACCCGAGACGACGAGTGCCGCGACGACCGCTCGCATGGACCGCGTCGTCCGATGGCGCATCGATCTCACTCCTCCTCTTCGCGGCTGCGGCCGCCACGCTAGGCCTGGCGGCCTGCGGCGACATCATCCGAAGCAGGTGAGGCGTACGGGTGCTCCGGTTGAGAGCGTGCGACCGCAGGTCAACCCTCAGGAGGCAGATCATGAGCGCTACCGGCCCGACGCAGTCACGCCCGACCGTCAGGCAGTACGTCCCCGACGACGCGGCCCGCTACCCGGACGGCGCGACGGGCGAAGGCTGGGTGCTGTTCGCCGGCGTCATGCTCGCGATGCTCGCGACGCTGAACCTGATCGACGGCATCGCCGCGGTCTCGACCTCGTCGTTCTTCGTCGGCGACGCCAAGTTCATCATCAGCGACCTCAACACGTGGGGCTGGGTCCTGATCGCGACGGGCGTCGTCCAGGGGCTGGCGGCGATCGGCGTGTGGATGAAGACCCCCGGCGTCCGCTGGCTGGGCGTCACGATCGCCTCCCTGAACGCGATCGCGCAGATGTTCGTCTTCCCCGCCTATCCGTTCTGGGCGCTGATGCTGTTCTCGCTCGACATCCTCGTCATCTACGGGCTCGTCGTGCACGGCTCACGCACCCCGTGAACACAGCGCGGCGCCGGATGGCGCTCGGCTTCGGGGTGGGCTCGGTGTGCTTCGCCGTGGCGTCGTTCGCCTCGCAGTGGGCCTCCGCCCCGAGGCCGGCGATCGGCGTCACGTTCTTCGCCGGCTCGCTCGCGTTCACGGCGGCGGCGGCGCTGCAGCTCGCGCACTCGTCCGGCCCCGCCGACCGCCGTGCCTCGCTGGTGCAGCTCGCCGGCACGCTGTGCTTCAACGTCAGCACGTTCCTCGCCCTGGAGCGGCACCTGACCGCCCGCCAGGACAACCTGCGCGTGTGGGTCCCGGACGTCGCGGGATCGGTCTGCTTCCTCGTCGCGAGCTGGCTGGCCTTCGCCGCCGTGCGCGGCGGCGGGCTCTCGCGGGCGTGGTGGATCGCGACGGTCAACCTCGCGGGCTCGGTGGCCTTCGGCGTGTCGGCGATCGCGTCACTGATCGAGCCGAGCGACAACGAGCCCGTCAGCGCGGCGATCGCGAACGCCACGACCACGCTCGGCGCGCTCTGCTTCCTCGCGGGCGCGGTCGCGATGGCACCGGCCTCGGGCGACGGCCGGGCGCGCGCCGTCGCCTAGCTGAACATCACCCTGTTCGCATGAAGACCGGGTGTGGGCCAGGGCCGAGCATTCGGGGTCGCCATGTCCCACACCTTCCCCCCGCTCCCGCAGCACGATCACGGCAGCGCCGACGACGGCCTGCGCCGCGCCATCTCGTGGGTGGTGCTCCTCGGCCTGGCCTTCTGGCCGCGCCTGTGGTTCCTCGGCTTCTGGATCTTCGGGACACCGGTCCGCGATGCCTACAACGGCTGGTTCGTGCCGTTGCTCGGCCTCCTCCTGCTTCCGTGGGCCGCCCTGTCGTACGCGTGCATGTGGACGTTCGGCAGCGATGGCGTCAACGGCTGGGAGTGGATCGTCGTCGGCCTCGGGCTGCTCATCGACGCCGCGTTCTGGGTCGGCGGCCGGCGCTCGCTCCGCTGAGCCATGCCGGCGGCGGTGGAGCGTTCTGACGTGAGCGAACCGCGCTACGGCGAGGCGGTCGCCTGGGAGCCGGCCGCGCCGCGGATCCGGCTGCTGCGCGTGCTCGTCTCGTGGGCCGTGCTGACGGCGTCCGTGTACGTCGCGTGCCTGATCGCGCCGGGCGTGGCGCTCGACAAGCCCGGCGCGGGCGTGCTGGTCGCCCTCTCGATGGCGCTGCTGAACGCGATCGTGCCGCCGCTGTTCGCCGCGCTGCGCCTGCCGTTCATGGTCGCCATCGGCTTCCTGCTCGTGCTGTTCGTCGACGCGGGGCTGCTGCTGCTCGTCGACCACGTCTTCCCCGACTGGCTCACCGTCGGCGGGTTCGGCGATGCGCTGCTCGTCGCGCTGCTGGTCTCCGCGGTCAGCATCCCGCTGCACCTGATCTTCGGCACCAACGACGACGACGAGTACGCGCTGCGAGTCACGCGTCGCGTCGCGCGGCGGCTGGGCACCACGGCCCGCACCGACGCGCCCGGGATCGTGTTCCTCGAGATCGACGGCCTAGCGCTCCCGGTCATGCGGCGCGCGCTGCGCGACGGCAACGTGCCGGCGATGGCGGGCTGGATCGCCGAGCAGGGCTACCACCTCGCGGAATGGGAGACCGACCTGTCCTCGCAGACCGGCGCGAGCCAGGCCGGCATCCTGCTCGGCTCCAACGAGGACATCCCCGCGTTCCGCTGGGTCGAGAAGGAGACCGCGACGATGATGGTCTGCTCGTCGGCCACCGACTGCGCGGAGATCGAGCGCCGGCACTCGTCCGGCGTCGGCCTGCTCGCGGACGGCGGCGCGAGCCGCGGGAACCTGTTGTCGGGCGAGGCCGAGGACGCGATCCTGACCGTGAGCCGGATGGATGAGGAGAAGCGCGCGAATCCCGGCTACCGCGCGTTCCTGGCCAACGGCTTCAACGTCACGCGGCTGCTCGTGCTCTACATCTGGGAGGTCGTGATCGAGTGGACGGCGGCGGCCAAGCAGCGGCGTCGCGAGGTCCAGCCGCGCGGACACCGGGGCGGGGTCTATCCCTTCCTGCGCGCGGTGATGTGCGTGTTCGTGCGCGACCTGATCGTCTACGGCGTGCTGACCGACATGATGCGCGGGCGCCCGGCCGTCTACGCGACCTTCGCGAGCTACGACGAGGTCGCCCATCACTCCGGGCTCGAGCGGGCGGACACGCTCGAAGCGCTGCGCAAGCTCGACCAGCAGTTCGCGCGGATCGAGCGCGCGCGGCGCTACGCACCGCGCCCGTACGAGATCGTGGTGCTGTCCGATCACGGCCAGACGCAGGGCGCGACGTTCAAGCAGCGTCATGGCTACGGGCTCGACGAGCTCGTCGAGCGATCGCTCTCGCAGGGTCGCGTGTCGGCGTTCTCAGGCGGAGACGAGCAGCAGGCCGTCGTCGGCCACGCCGTCGACGAGGCGACCGGGTCCAAGCGCTCCAAGCGCCCGAAGAACGACGTGTCGGACCGCGACGTCGTGGTGCTCGGCTCGGGCAACCTCGGTCTCGTCTACCTGATGGGATCCGACCGGCGGCTGACGCTCGAGGAGATCCAGGAGCGCCATCCGCAGCTGATCGACGCCCTGCGCACGCATCCGCACGTCGGCTGGCTGCTGGTCCGGTCGAGCGAGCGGGGCGCGCTGGCGCTGGGTCCGCGAGGGACGCGCGAGCTCGAGAGCGGGCGCGTCGAGGGCGAGGATCCGCTCGCCGGCTTCTCGCCGAACGCGCCGGCGCACCTGCTGCGCACCGACGGCTTCGCGCACGTCGCCGACATCATGGTCGGCAGCTTCTACGACGCCGAGCTCGACGAGGGCTGCGCCTTCGAGGAGCTGATCTCCTTCCACGGCGGCCTGGGCGGCCCGCAGACGCAGGCCTTCCTGCTCTACCCGCCGACGCTCCCCCACCCGGCCCAGCCGATCGTCGGCGCCGCGGCGGTCCACGCGATCCTGCGCGGCTGGCGGCTGGGGCTGAACCGAGCCGGGCTCGAGGCCGAGCCGGCGCTGTCCGCGCGTCAGCCGGCGTGAACCGCGGTCAGGAGCTCCGCGGCGAGCTCGGTGAGCTTCGCGGGCGCGACGAACGCGTCCGCGAGCGCCGTGCCGCCGGTCCGCTCGACCGCGTCGCTCAGCGCGCGCGCCCATTCGTGCCCGACCAGCACCGCCGCCACGGCGTGGCCCGGGGCGAGGGCATCGCCGAGCCGCTCGATCAGGTCGCCCTGCGCGGCGGCGCGGACGCGTCGCGTGGTGCGACGGCGCTCCTCGACGTCGAGCCGGAACCCCAGCAGCGACGACACCATGCCGCCCGACCCGCCGCCGCGCAGACCGATCGCGAAGATCTCCTCGGTATCCGCGTCGCGGGCCACGAAGAGGACGTCCAGCACTCGCAGCGCGCCGCCTGACTCGACCCGCTCGAGGGCGCCGATGAGCCGGCCTTCGAAGCCGGAGCCCGGCCCGAAGCGGTACACCAGCAGCTGAACCGGGCGCGTCATGTCAGCGACTCGGACGCGGCGCGCTCGTGTGCCAAGCGGGAGGCCCGGGAGGCGATCGCCCGGCGATCGGCGTCGAGCCTGCGGTCCAGCTGACGGGCCGCCCAATGCGGCGCCACCATGCTCCGCCACACGCCGCACTGCCCGCATCGCAGCCGGACCTGCACATGCGACGCGCCGACGATCGTGCGGTCGCCGGCGGCGACGGCGTCTGAAGCGCAGAGCGGGCAGCGGCGCAGCGAGCCGTCCTCGCGGCCGGTGCGCAGCGAGACGAACTGCGCGACCGCGAAGGCGACTGCGGCGATCAGCCCGAGCGCGATCTCCATGATCGCGCGAGCATGCCCGGGTCCGATCGCCTCGGCATCATGCGATGCGGGTGATCATCCGCCGGCCGTCATCTCATCCGGATGATGGCGCGCACGCCGGCCGCGCCTAGCGTCCGCGCAATGGGTCGTCCGCTCATCCTGCTCGTCTGCTTGACGCTCGGGGCCGCCGCCTGCGGCGGCTCGGAGACGCCCGGCGCGGCGTCGTCGCGAACCCCGGCGGCGTCGCGCACGGCGGCTCCCGGCAGGACAGCCGTGACCCCGGCCGAGGGCGCGGCCTCGAAGGCCACGCCGTCCGCGACGGCGACCCGTGCCGCCGCCACCCCCACGGCGACGCGCGACGCCGCGACGCCCACGGCGACCGCGACCGCCAGGCCGACGGCCACCGCCACGCCCAGGGCCACCGCCACGCCCACGGCCACCGCCACAGCCACGGCCACGCCCACCGCCACCGCCACGCCGACCGCCACGCCGACCGCCACCGCCACGCCGAGCCCGACGGCCGTCGCGGCCACGTCGGACACGTCCTCGACGCCGTGGGGCTGGATCGTCGCCGGCGTCGTCGCGCTCGCCCTGGTGATCGCCGGGATCGTCGTGTCGGCGCGACGGCGGCGGCGGCGCGAGGCCGCGGAGCGCTGGCGCATGACCGCGACCGACGCCTACGGCCAGGCACGGCTGATCGACAGCCTCGTCGTGCGCGACCCACCCGACTCGCCTGACCTGCACCGGCGCATCGCCGACGCGCGAGCGATCTTCTACGCGCTCGGGTCCTCGGGTCCCGATCTGCCGTCGATGCAGGCGGCCTACGCGGCCTTCTCCGCACTCGACGGCCTGGACCTGGCGCTGAGGCCCCGCCCCGCCGCTCCGGCCCCCGAGTCCGAGGTCCTCACGGTCGCCCAGGCGCGAACCCAGCTCAACGACGCCCTGGCACTGCTCCGTCCGCTGCTCGGCCTGATGCCACCCGACCGCGTCCAAGCGTGAGCCCGCGGGCGATCACCGCAGCGTCTGCGGGACGTCCGTCTCGGCGAGGAAGAGCAGCGTCGCCTTCACGCGCGGGTTGACGTCGTCGGTCGACGGAGAATGCGAGAGGTTCAGCTTCAGGAAGATCGCGTTGATGTGCTTCTCGACGGCGCGCTTCGACAGCACCAGGCTCTCCCCGATGGCGGCGTTGCTCTTGCCCTCGGCGATCGCCGCGAGCACCTCGAGCTCGCGCGGCGTCAGCTGCGACAGCGGTCCCCGCCGGCTCGCGGACCTCGCCGAGACCAGCAGCTCGACGATCTTCGGATCGATCACCGACTCGCCGGCGGCGACCGCCTCGATCGCGTTGACGAGCTGCTGCCGCTCGCTGACGCGCTCCTTGAGCAGGTACGCACGGCCGTCGGAGCCGGACTCGAAGAGCTTCAGCACGTAGCCCGGATCCGAGAACTGGCTCAACACGACGACGCCCATCCTGGGATGGCTCACCCGCAGTCTCGCCGCGAGGCGGATCCCTTCGTCGGTGTGGCTCGGCGGCATCCGGATGTCGGTCACGAGCACGTCCGGACGCAGCGCCTCGATCGCCTGCAGCACCGATCCGGCGTCGTCGCACGCCGCCACGACCTCGATCTGCGGTGCGCTCGCGAGCATCTGCTGGATGCCCTCGCGCACGATCAGGCTGTCGTCGCCAAGGACCACTCGGAACGCCACGAACCGAGCATATCCCGGCTCGCCGCCCGGGTTGCGGCGGCGTTTGCGCCGGGTTAGTGTCGGAGCGAAGACCGACTCAGGCAACGTCGGGTCGGCGAGCGTCGTGATCAATCCAAGGCATGCCGGACTCGCGCCCGCGCTGGTGCTTCTCGCGGGCGGCGCGCTGTGCACCGTCACCGCTGTCGTGACGGTGTCGGGCACTCCGTCGGAGTACGCGGGCCTGGAGGCGATCGTGCGCGTGTTCACGGTGGCGGCTCCGATCGCGGTGGGGACGTACGCGCTCCGCCGCCCGCCGTTCGCGCGCTTCGGATGGCTGCTGATCGCCGGCGGCGCGGCGTGGTTCCTGACCACGCTGTCCAACGCCGACGAGCCCGTTCCGTACAGCATCGGGCGGGTCGCGGGCTGGGCGGTCGAGCCGTTCCTCCTCTACCTCGTGCTCGCGTTCCCGACCGGCCGCCTGAGCACTCGCACCGACCGGGCGTTGATGTGGAGCATGCTCGTGCTGCTGGCCACCCTGTATCTGCCGACGGCGCTCCTGGTCGAGCGGTATCCGGTACCGGCGCCGTGGATGAGCTGCGCGGCAAGCTGCCCGGGCAACGCGTTCATGCTCGTCAGCTCCGAGCCGGCGTTCATCCACGACGTCGTGCGCCCGCTGCGGGAGCTCTTCACCGGCGCGCTGTTCGCCGCGGTGACCGTGCGGATCGCGTACCGCATCCGCGTCTCGACCCGCCCCGTCCGCCGGACGCTCGCGCCTGTCCTGGCTGTGGCGTGCGTTCGCTCGATCGCGTACGTCGGCGCCCTGGTGGGCCGGCGGATGGCTCCGGACTCGAGAATCGTCGACGTATGTATCTGGCTGATCGCGATCACCGTGCCCCTGATGGCGCTGGCGTTCCTGCTCGGCCTCGCACGCTGGTGGCTGTTCATCGCGGTCTCGACGCAGCGGCTCGCCGCCCGGCTTCAGGGCCATCCGGCTCCGGATGCCCTCAGAGACGCGCTCTCCGACGTGTTCGACGACCCAGGGCTGGTCGTCGTGTACCGGGTCGGAGGCGACGGCAGCCACTGGGCGGACGCGACCGACGGGCACCGCATCGAACCGCCGCCGATCACCTCGGGCCGCTCGCTCCTCGAAGTCCGCGACGGCGACCGCCTGGTCGCGGCCATCATCCACGACGCGGCGCTCGCGCAGGATCAGGCGTTCATCGACACGGCGACCTCGTACGCGCTGATGACCCTGGACAACCACCGCCTCTCGGCCGAGTCGCGTTCGCTGCTGCACGAGGTGCGTCAGTCACGCGCACGGATCCAAGCGGCCGCCGACGACGAGCGCCGCCGGATCCAGCGCGATCTGCACGACGGGGCGCAGCAACGGCTCGTCGCGCTGCGGATCAGGCTGGAGCTCGCCGCCGAGCGGACGGCCGACGACGAACGGGCCGCCGCCGTCCTGCGCGAGTTCGGCGGCGACGTCGACGCCGCGCTGGAGGACGTCCGTGCCCTGGCGGGCGGCATCTTCCCCGCGCCGCTCGCGGATCACGGCCTGGTCGAGGGACTTCGCTCCGCGGCGCGCGGCAACGTTCTTCCCACGACGGTGCGGGCGGCGGGAGTCGGACGCTACGCGAGCGAGATCGAGAGCGCCGCGTACTTCTTCTGCGCCGAGGCGCTCCAGAACGCGGCGAAGCACGCGTCCGGCGCGACCTCCGCGGCCGTCGAGCTCTCCGACGACGGCGCGCTCCACCTCGACATACGCGACGACGGCGACGGCTTCGACCCGGCCGCCGTCGCGGAGGGCTCCGGGCTCGTCAACATGCGCGACCGGCTCGCCGCCGTCGGCGGCGAGCTGGAGATCGCGTCGGTCCCCGGCCGCGGGACGCACGTCAGCGCCACGATCCCGCTCCGCTAGGACATGAGCTCGACCGTGCCGCGCACGAGCAGCGCGACGCCTATGAGCGTGGCCCCGATGAGGGCGATACGACCGCCCTCGCGGCCGAGCCAGGCGCTGAAGCGCTTTACCCGGTCGGCAGTGGTGTCCGGCGAGATCGCGTAGCCGGCGAGCGGGATCTCGAGCAGCATCAGCATGACGACGTTGACGCCGATCACGGTGAGGACGGTCCCGGCGGTCGACAGGTCCTGCTTGGCGACGAGGCTCAGCGCGGCGAGGTAGGACGCGCCCGGAAGCGTGAGCAGTGCGCCGACGACGAACGTCGTCCGCGCCGAACCTCCGCTGAGGGCCTGCTTCCACCGGGGCGGCGCCTTGTCGATCGTCGCGGCGCGCTTGCGCTCGCGGCGCGCCCGGCGGCGGGTGTCGCGGCCGGTCCCGATGACGAACACGACGATCAGGATCAGCGCGCCCACCGCGAGGTCGAACGCCGGGTTGAGCGTGTGCTTCGCGGTACTCGTGGTGTCCGACGCTCCGGAGAGCGCGAACACGATCACGAGACCGAGCGTGATGCTCGTCATCAGCGCGCCGACCAGATACCCGAGCAGCAGCCGCTTCGGGCTCGGCAACATGAGCATGACCGTCGTCGCGGCCAGCAACGTCGGATTGAGCGCCGCGGTCAGCGACAGCAGGAGGATCTGGTCCACGGGCTGCGTCCGTCGCCGGCGGCTATTGGCGCGCCATCGCGATGCTGAGGCGCTCGCCGGCCGTGATCAGGTGGTCGGCATCCTGCGCGTCGTCGCCGAGGTCGATCTCCACCCACTGCACACGCCCCGTGAACCGGCTGTCGCGCAGGTCCAGGTCGTCGCTGACCGGCGTTCCGCCATCCGTGCCGACGTCGGCGGTCTCGTCGCCCGAGAAGAGCATCGGCACCGTGGCGTCGACGCGTCCTTCCCCGACCTGCGTCCCGTCGACGTAGAGCGTCGCCGTCCCGCCCTTGCCGAGACCGCCGCCGTCATAGGCGAACTCCATCCGCACCTGGTGCTCGCCCGGCGGAACGGCGGTGTCGCCGCGGACCTTGAACTGCCGCAGGCCGAAGAGGTTGTAACAGTAGGCCGGCCGGCCGTCCTTGAGGTAGAGGCTCCAGCCGCCGAAGGCGCCGCCCTGGGCGACGATCACGCCTTCGGCGCCGCCGTCGGCCACGGTGATCTGCGCGGTCACGGCGTGCGACTTGTTCTTGACCACCGCGACCGAGTTCTCGGTCAGCCGCCCCATCCCGCCGAACAGCAGCTGGCGCGTGCCGCGGATCAGCTGCGGGCGACCGGCCAGGTCGGAGTCGAAACGCTCGACGCGGCGGTCGTCGAGCGGCAGGACGTCGTACTTCGTCGCCTCGATCAGGAACAGGCGCTGCAGCTCCGCCAGCCGCTCGGGCTGCTCCGCCGCGAGGTCGTGGGACTGGGTCCAGTCGTCCGGGCCGTAGAGCTCCCACACGTCGTCGTCGAGGGGCGGGCTCGGATCCATCACCCACGGCGTGCTGTGGCGGGTCACCGCGGTCCAGCCCTTGTGGTAGATGCCGCGGTTGCAGAAGATCTCGAAGTACTGGGTCTCGCGCCGCTCGGCGGCCGCGGGATCGTCGAACGAATACGCCATCGACACGCCGTGCAGCGGCATCTGCTGCACGCCGTGGACGAACGTGGGCTCGGGCAGGCCGGCGACGTCGAGCACCGTCGCGGCGAGATCGATGACATGGTGGAACTGCGAGCGGACCTCGCCCTGGGCCTGGATCCGGGCCGGCCAGTGCACGATCGTGCCGGTGCGGGTGCCGCCCCAATGCGACGCGATCTGCTTCGTCCACTGGTAGGGCGTGTCCATCGCGTGCGCCCAGCCGACCGCGTAGTGGTTGTAGGCCTTCGGCGTGCCGAAGTCGTCGATGCGCGACGCCATGAACTCGGCCGTCTCGACGCCGGCGGCGCCGTTGAGGACGACGAGCTCGTTGAAGCAGCCGTTCGGGGTGCCCTCACCGGAGGCGCCGTTGTCGCCGATGATCGCGTAGACGAGCGTGTCGTCGAGGATCTCGAGCTCGGCGAGCGCGTCGATCAGGCGGCCGACGTGATGGTCGGTGTGCTCCATGAACCCGGCGTAGACCTCCATCTGGCGGGCGAGCACCGGCTTCAGCTCGTCAGGCATGTCGTCCCATGCCGGGATCTCCTCGGGGCGCGTCGTGAGCTTGGCGTCCGCGGGGATCACCCCGAGCTCCTTCTGGCGCGCGAACGTCTGCTCGCGCAGCGCGTCCCAGCCGGCGTCGAAGCGTCCCTTGTACCTGTCGGACCACTCCGGCGGCACGTGGTGGGGCGCGTGGGTCGCGCCGGGCGCGTAGTAGACGAAGAACGGCTTATCGGCCATCAGCGCCTTCTGCTGACGGATCCAGTCGATCGCGTGATCGGTCATGTCCTCGGTGAAGTGGTAGCCCTCTTCCGGGGTCCGATCGGGCTCCACCGGGACCATGCCGTTGTAGATCGCCGGGGCGTACTGGTTCGTCTCGCCGCCGAGGAAGCCGTAGAAGTGCTCGAAGCCGCCGCCGCCTGACGGCCAGTTCTCGAACGGTCCCATCGGGCTCGTCTGCCACACCGGCACCTCGTGGCACTTGCCGAACTGCGCCGTCGAGTAGCCGTTGAGCTTCAGCGTCTCAGCCAGCGGCGCCGCCGTGTTCGGACGCACCGAGCTGTAGCCCGGCGCCGACGTCGCGATCTCGGTGATCCCGCCCATCCCGACGGCGTGGTGATTGCGCCCGGTCAACAGCGCCTGCCGCGTCGGCGAGCACAGCGCCGTCGTATGGAAGCGGTTGTACCGCAGGCCGCTCGCCGCAAGGCGCTCGAACGCCGGCGTCCGGCACGGTCCGCCGAACGCCGACGACGAACCGAAGCCGGCGTCGTCGATCAGCACCACGAGCACGTTCGGCGCGCCCGCGGGCGGCCGCAGCGGCACGATCGGGGGATATGAGGTGTCCGGATCCTTGGCGTCGTAGGTCGTCAGGCCCACGCGCCTCCGGTCGGGAATGGGGAGAACGTCGCGCGAGCGCATGGTCCGATTCTCCAGCCGGCCGGAAGACCGCGCTTCACCCGATCTGAATGAGGCGCTTCGGCCGGGTCCGCGCCAGGCTCGTCCTCCAGAGCCAAACGGAGGAACCACCATGGCGGATGCTTCACTCGTCGAACTGGGTCCCGTCGACTACGTCGTCGTCGAGTTCCCGGCGGGAGCGACCAACTTCACCGGCGAGATGGCGGCAGAGCTGCTCGCGCTCGTCGACGCCGGAACCATCCGGGTGATCGACGTGATCATCCTCACCAAGAACCAGGACGGCTCGATCGACGCGATGGAGCTCTCCGACGTCGCCGAGCTCGGACCGCTGCAGGCCGTCGAGGCCGAGCTGGCGGAGCTGCTGGCCGAGGACGACATCGTGCACCTCGCGGCCGCCATGGACCCGGGGAGCACTGCCGGAGTGCTGATCTGGGAGAACCTCTGGGCCGCGCCGTTCGCGGCCGCGGCGCGGCGCTCAGGCGGCCAGCTGATCGCCGACGGACGAATTCCGATCCAGGCGATCATCGCCTCCATCGAAGCCGACGAAGCAGCGGAAGGAGACTGAACATGCCGCTCAGACGAGCACGAGTGGGAAGAGTCGGTGTGATCGGCCATCCGGTCGCGAAGACCGCGGTCGTGGCCCGGGCCGTCACGCCCGGCCGCGCGCCGGTCGCGAAGACCGCGGTGGTCGCGGCGGCCGTCACGCCCGGACGTCGCCGCCGGCGGATCTAGTCGCCTGACGTCCGCTCGGCGTCGCGTCGCTGACCTGGCGCCCGGAGCGACGGTTGCCCGCGCGACAACCCAGGTCTCCCTTAGTCCGTTTGGCGGTGTAGCGTCGCCACGCCGATCGCACACGTCGAGCAGGGCCGGCTCGAATGTCATCCCATCCTTTGCGGTTCCTCATCATCGATGATCACGCCGTGTTCCGTGAGGCGGCCCGTGAGTTGCTCGAGCGGCGCGGGTTCGCCGTGGTGGCCGAGGCCGATGGCGCGATCTCGGGGCTCGAGGCCGCTCGGCGCGTCGGGTTCGAGGCCGTGCTGCTCGACGTCTCCCTCGGGGACGGCGACGGGTTCGACGTGTGCCACGCGTTGACCCAGGGCAACCCCGAGCTCGCGGTGCTGCTCGTGTCCGCCAATGAGCAGCACCATCGCGAGGCCCAGATCCGCGAGTGCGGAGCGCGCGGGTTCCTCCTGAAGTCGCGCCTCGCGTCGGCCGACCTGCACGAGGTTCTGCGCGGCGCCCGAGGTGCTGCCGGCTAGCCGGGGTTGCCGGTTCCGCTAGCGTGGGACTCGTCCCATGGACGAACCCCGGCTCCGGCGCCTCCTTGACGTCGGCCGCTCGCTCATCTCCGAGCTCGAGCCCGAAGTGGTGCTGCAGCGACTTTTGGAGGTCGCTCGTGAGCTGACGGGCGCGCGCTACGCGGCGATCGGGGTGCTCGACGACGGGCGCGAGTCGCTGGAGCGGTTCCTGACGGCGGGGATCGATGAGGAGACGCATCGCCAGATCGGCGATCTGCCGCGCGGCCACGGCGTGCTCGGCGCGTTGATCAGCGATCCGCGGCCGTTGCGGTTGGCCGACGTCGGTGCGCATCCGAAGTCGTATGGGTTTCCGTTGGCGCATCCGCCGATGACGACGTTTCTCGGCGTGCCGATCATCATCGAGGGCGAGGCGTGGGGGAACCTGTATCTGACCGAGAAGGACGCGGGCGAGTTCAGCGCCGATGATGAAGAGGCCGTGATCGTGCTGGCGGGGTGGGCGGCGATCGCGATCGCCAATGCGCGCCTGTATCGCACGGTGCGCGAGCGTCGTGATGAGCTCGAGCGCACGATCCGCGGATTGGAGACCACGACGGAGATCAGCCACGCGCTGGGTGGGATGACCGATCTGGATCGGGTGCTGGAGCTGGTGGTCAAGCGTTCGCGGGCGTTGCTGGATGCGCGTGCGGCGGAGATCGCGCTGGTCGACGGCGACGAGTTCGTGATCGCGGCCGTCGCCGGGGAGGGCATCCGCGGCCTGAAGGGCACGCGCGTCCCGATCGACCGCTCGATCGCCGGCCCGGCGCTGCGGACCGGCCGCTCGCAGCGCTTCGACCGCGTCCCGCAGAAGTCGTTCGCGGCCGAGATGATGGGCGCGCACAGCGCGCTCGTGACGCCGATGGTGTTCCGCAACCGCCCCGTCGGCTTCCTCATCGTCCTCGACCGGCTCACCGAGGGCCGCCCGTTCGGCGAGGACGACGAGCGGCTGCTGCAGGCGTTCGCGGCCAGCGCGGCGACCGCCGTCGCGACCGCGCAGAACGCGAGCGATGTCTCGCTGCGCCGAAGCATCGAGGCGTCCGAGCGCGAGCGCGCCCGCTGGGCGCGCGAGCTGCACGACGAGACGCTCCAGCACCTCGCCGGCCTGCGCGTGCTGCTCGCCGGCGCGCGCCGCAGCGGCGATCCCGACCGGATCGCCACCGCCCTCGACGAGGCGATCGAGCTGCTGGCCACCGGGATCGCCGACCTGCGCTCGCTGATCACCGACCTGCGGCCCGCCGCGCTGGACGAGTTCGGCACCCAGGCCGCGCTCGAGACGCTGACCGCCCGCGTCGCGCGGCAGAGCGGCCTGGACATCCGGCTCGACATCGACCTCGCCTACGAGCGCGGCGACACACCCCACCGCCACTCCCCCGAGATCGAATCGACGCTCTACCGGCTCGTGCAGGAAGGCCTCACCAACGTCGTCAAGCACGCCCACGCCAGCTGCGTCGAGATCGACGTCTCAGACCTCGACCAGACCATCGAGCTGCTCCTGCGCGACGACGGCGAGGGCTTCGACGCCGACGATGCGACGCAGGGGTTCGGCCTGATCGGCATGCGCGAGCGCATCACGCTCGTCCACGGCACCATCGCGCTCGACTCCTGCCCGGGCGAGGGAACCGTCGTGCGCGCCAGCATCCCCGTCCGCCGCCGTGCCGCAACACCGCGAGCCGCTTCCTGATCCCTTGATCGCCGATCGCGGCACATCGCGGTCTTCGCCGGCCGATTCGCAGCCCCTGAAGCTCGTCGCGGCGGGCGCGCTGCCCGTCGGCGAGGTGCTCGAGCGGCTCGGGAGCACGGCCGCCGGCCTGTCACACGAGGAGGCCGCGGCGCGGCTCGTCGCGGTCGGCCCGAACGCGCTGCGAAGCCACGGCGCACGACCGCTCGAGGTGTTCGCCCGCCAGCTGCGCAATCCGCTGCTGATCCTGCTCGTGGCCGCCTCGCTGACGTCGTTCACCGTCGGGGAGCGCACCAGCGCGCTGATCATCCTGGCGATCATCTGCCTCAGCGTCGGGCTGGGCTTCTTCAACGAGTACCGCTCCGAGCTGGCGGTCGAGGCGCTGCACTCGCAGCTGCGGCACACCGCGCTGGCGATCCGCGACGGCGCGCCGGCGGCGGTCGACGTCACCGAGCTCGTGCCCGGGGATCTGGTGCGCCTCGCGGTGGGCGACGTGGTGCCCGCCGACCTGCGTCTCACGGATGCGGACGGGCTGGAGTGCGACGAGTCGGTGCTGACCGGCGAGGCGCTTCCGGCCGAGAAGCGGAGCGAGCCCGCCACGGCGCCGGAGACGTCGCTGGATCTCGCCTCGTGCAGCTTCATGGGCACGGTCGTGCGCAACGGCAGCGGGCAGGGCGTGGTGGTCGGCACCGGCAGCGCGACGGCGTTCGGCGCGATCGCCGTCAAGCTCGGCGAACGCCAGCCGCAGACCGCCTTCCAGCTCGGACTGCGCGACTTCTCGATCCTGCTCGTGCGCGTGACGACGGTGCTGGCCGGCTCGATCCTCGTGCTCAACATCGCGATCGGCCGCTCGCTGCTGGACTCGGTCCTGTTCGCGCTCGCGATCGCCGTCGGGCTCACGCCGCAGCTGCTGCCCGCGATCGTGACCGTCAGCCTGTCGACCGGCGCCAAGCGCCTGGCCGCGCGGTCGGTCGTGGTCAAGCGCCTGGTCAGCATCGAGGATCTCGGCAACATCAGCGTCCTGTTCAC
The DNA here is from genome assembly GCA_963736505.1 of uncultured Solirubrobacteraceae bacterium. Lineage (GTDB taxonomy): Bacteria > Actinomycetota > Thermoleophilia > Solirubrobacterales > Solirubrobacteraceae > Solirubrobacter. The sequence continues at coordinate 453,723 of CAVTOZ010000003.1, read as the reverse complement.
CGACAAGACCGGCACCCTCACCGAGGGCACGATCACGTTCTCCGCCGCGCTCGATCCTGCCGGCCGGCCGTCGGAGGAGGTGCTCCGCGCCGGGCTGATGTGCAACGACGCGACCTTCGCCGGCGGCCGCGTCGTCGGCGGCAATCAGCTCGACCAGGCGTTGTGGGACGCCCCCGGTGCCCGTGATCCCGGCGTGCGACGGCTCGCCGACCGGCCGTTCGACTATCAGCGGCGCCTCGCGTCGGTCCTCGTCGAGCAGGCCGGCGGTGAGCGGCAGATCGTCGTCAAGGGCGCGCCGGAGGCGCTGCTCGCGCGCTGCGCGAACGTCCCCGGCGGCGCCCAGGCCGTCCTCGACCGCGAGTTCGCCGCGGGCGGCCGCGTGATCGCCGTCGCCGCCTGCGCGGCGCGCGAGCGGACGACGCTGACCGCCGAAGACGAGCACGAGCTCGAGCTGTGCGGCTTTCTCACGTTCGTCGACCGCCCCAAGGCGGACGCCCGCGACGCGCTCGAGCGCCTCCACCGCCTCGACGTCGCGGTCAAGGTGATCACCGGCGACAACGACCGCGTCGCGCAGAAGGTCTGCGCCGACATCGGGCTTGCCGTCGAGGGCACGCTCACCGGCGCGCAGCTCGACCAGCTCGACGACGCCGGGCTCGCCGCCGCCTTGCCGCACACGACCGTGTTCGCCCGCGTCACGCCCGAGCAGAAGTCTCGCGTGATCAAGGCGCAGCGCGCGCTCGGCGCCACGGTCGGGTTCCTCGGCGACGGCGTCAACGATGCCGTCGCGCTGCACGACGCCGACGTCGGCATCTCGGTCCAGACGGCGACCGACGTCGCCAAGGACGCCGCCGACATCGTCCTGCTCGACAAGGACCTCGAGATCCTCGCCGGCGGCGTCGTCGAAGGCCGCCGCATCTTCGCCAACACGATCAAGTACGTCCTGATGGGCACCTCCTCGAACTTCGGGAACATGTTCAGCGCCGGCGGCGCCTCGCTGCTGTTGAGCTTCCTGCCGATGCTCCCGACGCAGATCCTGCTCAACAACCTGCTCTACGACGGCAGCGAGATGACGATCCCGACCGACAACGTCGACGAGGAGCAGCTCCAGCGCCCCGCGCACTGGGACACCGCCTTCATCCGCCGCTTCATGCTCTTCTTCGGGCCGATCAGCTCGATCTTCGACTTCGCCACCTTCGCGATCATGATCTGGGGCTTCGACGCCGGCGCGGACCTGTTCCGCTCCGGCTGGTTCGTCGAGTCGCTCGCCACCCAGAGCCTGATCATCTTCGCGATCCGCACGCGCCGCGTCCCGTTCTTCCACAGCCGGCCGAGCACCCCGCTGATCGTCGCCACCGTGGTCTGCGTCGCGATCGGCGTGCTGCTGCCCTACTCCCCGTTCGCCGACGTCCTCGGCTTCACCGCGCTGCCCGCGGGCTTCCTCGCCGTCCTGGGCGCGATGATCGTCGTCTACTTCGTGCTGATCGAGCTCGGCAAGCGGCGCTTCTACCGCGTCCCGGCCGTCCACGGTCCGCCGATCGCGCGTCCTCCCGCCGAGCGCGACCGCCGCATCCACCACCGCGCCTCGCGCTGGAGCACGCTCGCCCGGCCCCATCGGCCAAGAGCCTTCCGCCCGCGGACACACGCCGTTCGTCCGTAGTCCGGACCGGCCGCCTGCGTGCTCCTGCGGATGCCGCGGGCCCACCGCGGATCTACGTTTTGTGTCCGCTATCTCGCCCGGACCACTGGGCGAGCGGAAGGAGGCAAGACGTGTCATCCGTCATCACCAACGGGGTGAGCGCGAAGACCTCACGGGGCCCCGGCCCCGCGCCGACCTACGAGCAGGAGCTGTACTCGTCCAAGGGTGAGGGCTGGGTCCTGTTCGCCGGCATCATCATGTTCCTCGCCGCGAGCCTCAACATGATCTGGGGGATCGCGGCCGTTGCGAACTCGCACTTCTTCGTGGCGAACGCCTCGTACATCCTGAGCGGCCTCAACACCTGGGGCTGGATCGCCATCGGCCTCGCGACGGTGCAGTTCTTCGCCGCCGCCTTCATCTGGCGCGGGAGTCAAGTCGCGCGCTGGTTCGGAATCGCCATGGCCGGCATCGCGCTCGTCACGGCGATGATGGCGATCCCGGCGTACCCGCTCTGGTCGCTCGCGCTGGTCGCGCTCGACATCCTGGTCATCTACGCCCTCGCCGCCTACGGCGGCAAGCCCGAGCTGGCCCGCTAGCCGCTGTGCGCACCGCCTACCCCGGGCGGCCTCGTCAGAGGCCGCCCGGCCTTTGCGCATCCGAGCCGAAGCCGTCGCCGTCATGCGGTTCGGGTGATTCGGGCCGTGACCCGCGGGCGTCTACTGCGTCCACGATCCGGGCACGAGCGACGAAAGGCATGGATTCGATGCGCATCGAGGACTACGGCTTCATCGGCGACCTGCAGTCCGCGGCGCTGGTGGGTCGTGACGGATCGGTCGACTGGCTGTGCCTGCCGCGCTTCGATTCGGCGTCGTGCTTCACGGCGCTGTTGGGGGACGCGCGGCACGGGCGCTGGCTGCTGGCGCCCGTGGGCGAGGTGGTCGCGACGTCGCGCCGCTACCGGCCGGGGACGCTCGTGCTGGAGACGGAGTTCGAGACGGCCGACGGCGCCGTCCGCGTGATCGACTTCATGCCGCGGCGGGGTGAGGGTCCGCCGCGGTTGATGCGGATCATCGAGGGACTGCGCGGCCGCGTGGCGATGCGGTCCGAGCTCTCGGTGCGCCCGGACTACGGGTCGATCGTGCCGTGGGTCGAGCTCGCGCCGGACGGGGCGATCGCCACCGCCGGCCCTGACGCGTTCCGCCTCAGCACGCCGTTGCCGCTGCGCGTGCAGGACGCGACCGTGCTCGGTGAGTTCACGGCGATCGAGGGCGCGCGCGAGCGCCTCACGCTGACGTGGCATCTCTCGTATGAGGAGACTCCGCCGGTCGAGGACGCCGACTCGGCACTGGCCCGCACACAGGCGTGGTGGCTCCAGTGGAGCGGCCGCTGCGGCTACGACGGGGCGTATCGCGACGAGGTGCTGACATCGCTGATCGTGCTCAAGGCCATGACGTATGAGACGACCGGAGCGTTGATCGCGGCGCCGACGACGTCGCTGCCGGAGGAGATCGGCGGGATCCGCAACTGGGACTACCGCTACTGCTGGCTGCGCGACTCCGTGCTGGCGCTCGAAGCGCTCCTCGCCGCGGACTACACCGACGAGGCGCTGGCCTTCCGCGACTTCCTGCTGCGCGTCGCCACCGGCGATCCGACCAAGATCCAGATCATGTACGGGATCAGCGGCGAGCGGCGCCTGACCGAGTTCGAGCTCCCGGAGCTTCCCGGCTACGAGGGGTCCCAGCCGGTGCGGATCGGCAACGCGGCGTCCGAGCAGTTCCAGCTCGACGTCTATGGCGAGGTCATGGCGGTCATGTTCGCCGGCGCCGAGCTCGTCGGCCGTGTCGAGCCGCGGCTGTGGCCCCGCTGGCGCGTGGCGATCGAGCACGTCGAGACGATCTGGCGCGAGCCTGACGACGGGATCTGGGAGTCGCGGGGCGAGCGCCGCCACTACACGTACTCGAAGGTGATGGCGTGGGTCGTGTTCGACCGCGCGGTGCGATTCGCCGAGCGATTCGGGTTCGACGGCCCGCTGGATCGCTGGAAGGCGATCCGCGACGAGATCCACCAGGAGGTCTGCGAGCGCGGCTACGACCGCGAGCGCCGCACGTTCACGCAGTACTACGGCTCCAAGGAGCTGGACGCGAGCGTGCTCAACATCCCGCTCGTGGGCTTCCTCGCGGGGGATGACGAACGCGTCGGCGGGACGATCGACGCGATCTCGCGCGAGCTCGGCCGCGACGGGTTCGTGTCGCGCTACTCGACGAGCGAGACCGACGACGGTCTCACGGGCGACGAGGGCCAGTTCCTGGCCTGCTCGTTCTGGCTGGTCAGCGCGCTCGCGCTCAACGGCCGCGTCGAGGAGGCGCGGACGCTGTTCGAGCGTCTCGCCGGCCTGGCCAACGATCTCGGCCTGCTCGCCGAGGAGTACGACGTGCCGCGCGGGCGGCAGGTCGGCAACTTCCCCCAGGCGTTCAGCCACCTGACCCTGATCGTCGCCGCCCGCGCGATCTCCGCCGCCGAGGCCGGGCAGCCTGCCCGATCAGGAGGCGCAGCATGAGCACGACGGACGGCGAGGACTACGTCGCGGACGATTCCGGCTACGGGTGGATGCTGTTCGCCGGCGCGGTGCTCGCGATGCTCGCGGCGTTGAACTTCATCTACGGCCTGGCCGCAGTGTCGAACTCGACCTTCTTCGTCGGCGACGCGAAGTACGTGCTGAGTGACCTGCAGACCTGGGGCTGGGTGATGCTTGCAATGAGCGTCGTCCAGATCGTGACCGCGTTCGGCGTCTGGGTGTGGTGGAAGGGCATCCGCTGGGTCGGCGTGACGATCGCCGCCGTCAACGCGATCGTGCAGATGCTGGCCATGCCGTCCTACCCGCTGTGGTCCCTCTGCCTGCTCACGCTCGACATCCTCGTCATCTACGGACTCGTCGTGCACGGCGCTCGCCGCGGCGCCTGAGCCGCGGATGGACTGCGATCCTCAGCGAGGACGGGGACGGTTGACGTCCGACTGCGCGAGATACGCCTGCTCGACTTCGTCGCGCGAGGTCGGGCGCACGGCCCAGTACACGATCGAGCCGATGAACGGCAGGACCACGATCAGGGCGATCCACCCGGCCATCGCCCAGCCCGACGGACGCCGCTTGACGACGTCGATGATGCTCATCACGGCGAGCGCCAGCGCGATCACCGACAGTCCGTACCAGAGGAAGATCATGCTACGGATGCTCCGCTCGCGCGCGCGCCAGGGCAACGGCGCGCGCACGCGTCCGCGCAGGGGTGCCCACACCATTGCGGGGATCAGAGCAGGCCGGACTCGACGCCCACGAGGACCGCGACCACCGACGCCAGGGTCGCCCACCAGATGCGGCGACCGCCCGGGCGGAGCGACAGCGAGTACAGGACGTTGAGCGCCGCGAACGTGGCGACCGCCGCCGTCCGTGCGGTGTCGGTGCCGGCCATGTGCTCGACGACGGCGCCGACGGCGAGCGTCAGACCGACATGCAGCGACACGATCGCGGCGACCGGCGCGGATCGCCGTGCGGCGACGTTCGACGACCCCAGCGCAAGCCCCTGGAACGCCTGCGCGGTGAAGTTCAGGTACAGGATCTGAACCACGCCGAACAGCATCCCGCCGGCGATGTCGAGCACGGCCGCGCCTGCGATCGTCGCCACCGTCGCGGCCAGGACGCGCGCCTGGAAGCGCCGGTAGCCGATGAGCCCGGCGCGCACGTGGCTCGCCCTCACGAGCACGCGCGCCAGCGCCGAGACGTTGCCGGTGACGTGGATGGCGGCGGCGTCCTTGGCCGCGGCGCTCGCCGATGAGCCGATGGCGATGCCGACGTCGGCCGCCTCGAGCGCCGGAACATCGTTGACGCCATCCCCGCAGACGGCGACGGTGTGGCCGCTGCGCCGGAGGAGCTCGACGAGCCGGACGCCGTGCTCGGGGGCGGCGCGAACGACGACGCCGACGCCGGCGAGATGCGCGGCCTCGGCCAGGTCCTCGCCGCGCACCGTCTGCCCGTCGATGCCGACGGCGCGCGCCACGGACTCGGCCGCAAGGCGCTCGTCACCGGTGATCATCCACACGCCGACCCCCGTCGCACGCACGGTCTCGATCGCCGCCCGCGCGTTCGGCCGCGGCGGATCGGCGACGCCCACGAGCCCGAGCAGCGTGACGCCGTCGACGAGCGGCGCCAGGTCCGCGTCCGGGTCGAACGCCTTGAAGTCGCGGCGCGCGAGCGCGATCACCCGGGAGCCGTCGCGAGCGAGACGCAAGGCCTCCTCGGCGTAGCGCCGTCGCAGCTCCGGCCCGGCGGCGACCCGGCGCAGCTGCGGGTCGAGCACGAACGCGGCGCGGGCGAGCAGCTCGTGCGGGCGGCCGGTGGCGAAGCAGCTGACGAGCCCGCCGCCCATGCGGTGAAAGCCGGCGGACAGCTCGTACGCGGCGTCATACGGGAGCGTCGCGCAACGCGGGTACGCCGCGCGCGTGGCGGCGATGTCGAGTCCGCCCTTCTCGGCCAGTGCGGCGAAGACCTCGTCGCCCGCCAGCGCGAGCGGCAGCAGCAGCGGGTCGAGCGGGAGCTCCGCCGTGCCGGCGACGTGATGGAACCCGTCGCGCGCGATCGTGTAGCGCCGCCCGGGCACGGCCAGCTCGACGGCGGTCGGCTCATTCAGCGTGATCGTCCCGGTCTTGTCGAGCACGAGCGCGGTCGCCGTGCCGAGCGCCTCGAGGGCCTGCGGCCGTTTGACGCTCGTCTTCCTGAGCGGACGGGCGCCGCGGTCGAGGAGCGCGGCCACGACCGCGGGTGCCGCGTTCGGGAGCGCCGCCACGGCGTACGCGACCGCGGCGCCCAGGACCGCCGCGGAGCCGTGTCCGTGCACGGCGACGAGCGCGGCCGTCGCGAGTCCCAGGACCGCGACGGCCGGCCGCGGGCCAGGTCTCGCCGGCGGCCGGCGCGGAGTCCCGAGCAGCGCCGCGATCCGGCCCAGCTCGGTGGCCATGCCCGTCGTGGTGACCACGAACTCGGCCGAGCCGCGTACGACGCGCGTGCCCATGTACAGCATGTCCTTGCGGTCGCCCAGCGGCGCGTCCGGATCGTCGATCGCGTCCGCGACCTTGGCGATCGGCACCCGCTCGCCTGTCAGGGCGGCCTCGTCGACGGTCAGCGCGTCGCTCTCGAGCAGCCGCCCGTCGGCCGGGACGAGGTCTCCCGCCTGGACGGCGACGACGTCGCCCGAGACCAGGCCGTCGGACGCGATCCGCTCGATGCGCCCGTCGCGGCGCACGCGCGTGATCACGCCCGTCCAGAGCTTCGGCGGGGTGCCGGGACCCTCGACCGCCGCGGCGAGGGCCGCGTTCACGACGCAGACCACAAGCAGCGCGATACCGGCCGCGAGGTGCCCCAGGCCGAGGCTGACGGCCGCGGCGGCGACGAGCACGAGCTCGCGCGGGTCGCCGAAGTGCCGGGCGATCGTGCGCCTGAGCGGCTCCCGCGCGGCCGAGGCGAGCCGGTTCGGCCCGAGCTCGCGCAACCGCGAGGCGGCCTCGCCGGCGCCGAGTCCGGCCGCACGCTCGACGTGCAACGCGCGCGCCGCGTCAAGGCTCGGCAGCGTATGCCACGGCTTTGTCGCTCCGGTCGGCGCCGCGGCGTTCACGATCTCCATCGCACCTGAGGGAGCGCGGGGCGGCAAGGGTGACACCACCGCTGCCGTGGTGGTGCCCACGCCCCTGCAACGGCGATGCGCACCCCCTTGGCCTTCAGCCCCACGGGATCCATGCTGGATCGGCTGACCTGATGTCGACGGCCGTACACGCATTCGATCTGGACTCGGGGCATGGGGCGCCTTCGCCCTTGCCGGCCGGGATGGTGCCGCGCACCGCGCTGGTGCGGCGGCTGATCGCGCTGCGGGAGACGCCGGTCGTGAGCGTCGTCGCGCCGGCCGGCTACGGCAAGAGCGCGCTGCTGGCCGAGTGGGCGCTGCGCGACGACCGTCCGTTCTCCTTCTTCGCCGGCGGTCGCGACCAGGTCGGCGCCATCGTGCGCGCGCTCGACCGGACCGCACGCGCGCCGAGCGTGACGGTCGTCGACGACGCGCACGCGTTGCCCGCCGGCGGCGTGGCCGCCATGTTGCGCGCCGGCGCGCGGCTGACGCGCGGCGGCACGCTCGTCCTCGCATCGAGGGCGCCCGTCCCGGCTCCCGCGGGGCGATTGCGCGCCGAGCATGTGCTCGCCGACCTGTCCGCGCGCGAGCTCGCGATGACGCGCCTGGAAGCGGCCTTGCTGCTCGACGCGGCCGGCCTGCGGCTCGGGGCCGCGCAGGTGGACCGCCTCCTCGAGCTGACCGAAGGCTGGCCGGCGGGGTTGTACCTGGCGGCCCTCTCGATCGCCCAGCAATCCGACGAGGACGCGGCCGTGGCCGGCTTCAGCGGCGGCGACCGGCTGCTCGCCGACTACTTCCGCGGCGAGCTCTTGGCGGGTATTCCGCGCCAGTTGCGGAGGTTCGTCCGGCGCTGCGCGATCCTCGAGCGGCTGACCGGCGAGCTGTGCGACGCGGTGGCCAACACGCGCGGATCGACGGCCGCGATCGAGCGGTTGCGCCGGGCGGGGTTGCCGATCGAGCCGCTTGACCGCTGCGACACCGCGTATCGCCTGCATCCGCTCCTCGGCGCGATGCTGCGCACCGAGCTCGTGCGCATGGAGCCCGGGCTGATGCCGCAGCTGCACGCGAGGGCCGCGGACTGGCACGCCCAGCACGGCGACCCGATGGCGGCCGCGCGGCATGCCGTCGCATCCGGTGACGCCGCGCGCGCCGGCCGGCAGCTGTGGGCGATCGCCCCGTCTCTGGCGGCGGCCGGCCGCCCGCAGCAGGTCCACCAATGGGTGCGCCGCTTCCCCGCGCGCGACATCGCCGCACACGCCCCGCTCGCCTTGACCGATGCCATGTGCCGGCTCACGCTGGGCCGGCGCCTCGACGCGTGGCGCGCGCTGCCGGCCGACGGCGAATACGCCGCCGACGCGGCGGCGATGCGCGCGTTCATCGCCCGCAACGGCGTTCCGCAGATGGCCGCAGACGCCTCGCGCGCGAGCCGGCTTGCCATGTCCGGCGGAGCGTGCGACGCGATCGGCGTGCTGCTGCGCGGCGTGGCCCATCAGCTCGCCGATGAGCGTGCGCAGGCGGAAGACGCGCTGACCGACGCCGCGTCGCGGCCGCATGAGCTCGTGGCCGCCGTCGCTCGCGCGCAACTCGCGCTGCTGGCGGCCGACGACTCCAACTGGGACGACGCGGACCGCTACGCCCACGCGCCTGCGTCCTGCCCGCTCCCGGAGGCGCTGCGCGCGCTTCTGCTGACCGCCGCCGCCGTCGCCGGCGCGGAGCGCGGCGAGATCGCCCAGGCCCGGGCCGACGCGCGCGACGCCGTCGCACTGCTCTCGTCCTCGATCGTGCTCACCCCCTGGCTCAGCGCCGAGACGCATGCGTGGCTGGCGCGCGCCGAGCTCAAGCTGAGCGACGGGCCGACGGCGAGGAGGCTGCTCGCGCGCGCCGCGAGCGCGCAGGGGCACGTCGTGGCCGCGCCGGCGCTCGCGCGCTGGGTGCACGACGGCTGGGCGCTCGCCGACGCGTTCGCCGCGACGGCCACCGGCGACGGCCCCGCGCTGACGATCGCCGAGCTGCGCGTCCTGCGGCTGCTCGAGAGCTGCATGTCCTATCGCGAGATCGGGGAGCGCCTGCACGTGTCGCCGAACACGGTCAAGTCGCAGGCGCTGGCCGTCTACCGGAAGTTCGACGTCTCGCGGCGCTCAGACGCCGTCGAGTGCGGGCGCATCGCGGGCCTGATCGGCCGCTGAGCGTGGACACGCTCTCCGTCTGGCGATTCGACGGGCCGGAGGGCGCCGAGCATGTGCTGGGCCGCGTTCGACGGCTCGTGGCCGACGACGGCGTGCACGTCGACGACGCGGCGCTCGTCAGCTGGCGCGTCGGACGCCGCAAGCCGTCGACGCGCGGGCTCGGCGGCATCGTCGGGCCCGGAGGACTTTGGGGCGGCGCCTGGGGCGTGCTGCTCGGCGTCGTGTTCCTCGTGCCGCTCGCGGGACCGACGCTCGGCGCCGCGGCGGGCGCGGTGGCCGGCGGGCTTGCCGACTTCGGCCTCGACGATGACTTCGTGCTGTGCGTCCGCGAGGCGGTGACGCCCGGGACCTCGGCGCTGTTCGTCGTCAGCGCGCGACCCGCCGCGGATCGTCTGACCGCGGAGCTCGACGGGCTCGGCGCGAAGGTCGTCCGCGCCGAGCTGTCGGAACGTCAAGCCGAGCACCTGCGCGACGCGCTCGGGGAGGAGTGACCTAGCTGTCGAGCACCTTGCGCTTCTCGGCCTCGAACTCCTCGTCGGTGAGGATCCCGTCGTTGTGCAGCGAGCCGAGCTCGCGCAACCGGTCCATGCGATCCGGGGCGGCCGCGACGGGCGCAGGAGCCGGCTCGGGCTCGGCGTACTGCGGCTCGCTGTCGTAGCCCCAGCGGCGGGCCTGCCGCCGGGAGACGCGGTTGCTGACGGCCGTGGCCGTCCCGGCGACGACGGCGGTGCGGGCGACGCCGCGAAGCAGTCCAGGCATGTGCAGGCTCCTTAGTGTGCCGCTTCGACGATGTCGAGCGCCGCGAGCAGATTCTCGGCGGGAATGCGGCCGCTGTCGACGAGCTGGCCGCCGGACCGCCGCAGCGCGGCGGCGATCGGGGCGATGAAGCGGTTCTCCCAGATCAGGACCGCGGCGATCGTGCCCGGCTCGAGCGCGTTCGCCGCCTCCTCGAGATCCTCGGCGTCGAGGATCCCGGTCGAAGCTCCTTCGAACAGCTCGAAGCCGCTCCCGCCCGCTTCGGTGAACGCGCCGAGGTCCAGCGCCGCGGACGATCCGTCCTCGCCCTTGGCGAGGAACGCGATATCGAGCACGCGGATGATGCCTCGGTTCACCAGATCGAGAATCATCGGCGCCGCCTCGCCGCTCGGCTCACCGGTCGGCCACTCGAGCACGACGTAGTCGATCGGGCCGAGTTCCAGCTGATCATCGGTCATCTGGACCTCCTTGATGGTTGGACAGCCAGGATCAGGCGCCGCGGGCCGCGATCCATCATCCGATCCGGATGACGACCGCGCGCACACGGGCTGGTCAGCTGCGTCCATGCAACCCGTACTGGTCGCGTTCGACGGCTCCGACGAGGCGCAGTTCGCCGTCGAGACGGCGTCTGCGCTGTTCCCGGAGCGCCTGCTCGTCGTCGTGAGCGTGTGGGAGCCGGGCCTCAAGATGATGCTGGCGCCGGTCGACGATGTCGGCGGCCTCAGCATGGGCCATCCGTCGCCGACGGCCGAGCAGATCGCCGGCATGGACCGTGCCATGCGCGACCGCGCGGTCGGCACCGCCGAGGCCGGCGTGCGGCTGGCCCGCGAGCACGGCGTCAGCGCCGAGCCGAGGCCGGTCCCCGACGAGGTCCACATCGCCGAGACGATCGCCGCGCTCGCGGAGCAGGAGGATGCCGCGGCCGTCGTCATCGGCTCGCGCGGGCTCGGGGCGGTGAAGTCCAAGCTGTTCGGCTCGACGACGCGCGATCTGCTGCGCACGACGCGGCGGCCCGTGCTGGTGGTCAAGTCCCCCGAGTGATCGCGCCGAGCGGGATCCGCCCGCGGATGCGCGTCCCGTGCCCGGGAGCGGAGTCGATCGTCAAGCTTCCGCCCACCGCCTCGACCCGGTCCTTCATGTTGCGCAACCCGCCGCTGAACTCGCCGGCCGGGGGCACGAACCCGGATCCGTCGTCGCGCACCTCGAACGCCAGGACGCCGTCCTGCGCGAGCGAGATCCAGATGCCCGACGCGGTGGCGGCGTGCTTGAGCACGTTCTGCACGGCCTCGAGACAGGTGAAGTACACCGCCGTCTCGATCTCGCCAGGCTGTCGCGTCAGGCCGTGGGTCGCGAGCCGCACCGGCAACGCGATGTCGGCGACCGCGTTGGAGAGGGCGTCCGCAAGCCCGCGATCGCTGAGCAGCGACGGATAGACGCCGTGTGCGACGGTGCGCAGCTGCTCCAGCGCGGCCTCCACGTCGGTGCCGAGCTCATGCAGGTACCGGACGCCTTCGACGGGATCACGGCGCGCGAGCTCCTCCGCGAGCGAGACCTTCATGCGCAGCCCGATCAGGCGCTGCTGCGCCCCGTCGTGCAGATCGCGCTCGATCCGCGACCGCTCCATGTCCGCGACACGGGCGATCCGCTTGCGCGAGGCCTCCAGCTCGGCGAGCGAGCCCGCGAGCTGGGTCACGAGCTGCTCGTGTCCTAGCGTGACCAGCACGAGCGCGCGGACGGACTCGAACAGCTCGGTGTCGTCGAGCAGCGCGGGGTCGTGGACGAGCAGCGCCCCGCTGCGGCCGTCGATCGGTGAGACCGCGCGCCCCGCCGCGAGCGCCTGCGACCGCGTCGTGACCCCGTTCGCCGAGTCTCGCCAGCGGCCCGGGATCTCGTCCGGGACGAGGATCTCGATGCTCGGATCCTCGAGCTCGACAGCGAGCGCGTGACGCAGCCGGCGCACGTCGAGCGGCTCCGCGAGCGCGTGGCTCAAGCGGTGCAGGACGTCACCCAGGATCGCGCGGCGCCGGAGCAGCCCGACGAGGAACCCGCCCGCGACCGCGGGCACGCTGAGGGCCCAGATCCAGCCCGCCAGCTGCGCCGCTTCGCCGTCGCTGTCGGCCTTGCGCACGATGTAGTAGGCCACGAGGCTCAGCGTCGAGAAGCAGGCCGACGCGATCAGCGGCGTGAGCATGCGCCGTCGCAGCGGCAGCGCACGCCGCCAGCGCGTGAGCAGGACGACGGTCACGACGATCAGCAGCACGACGGCCAGCGTCTCCCGCAGCGGGATCATCCACGCGCCGACGAAGTCCGGCTGGGCGTCGACGACCAGGAACGCGTTCGCCGGGCAGTGCCTGACGCAGGTGGCCCACGGCGTGTACAGCGGGTACGCCTCGACGAGCAGGGCGGAGCCGAAGTAGAACACGACGATCAGCGCCGTGATCGCGCCGAACAGCACGCGGTCGAGGCGCGAGCGCAGGCGCCCCTCGGGGAACGCGAGCATCAGGTAGATCACCGGAGGGAAGAGCAACCACGACGAGACGCGCCCGATGCTGTACGGCAGGCTCGCGGTCGACTCGCCGAGCGCGGTCAACGCCCAGACGATCGCGGCGGCGATCAGCAGCACGCCGAACCGGAGCGTCTGCGGCCGGCGGGCGGCCAGGAAGCCGGCCGCGAGCGGCATGCCGATGATGAGCGCCTCCAGGACCGACCGGGCGCTCTGCTCCTCGGGCGTGGCGGCGCCGGACACGAACCCGACCGCCAGCACGCCAAGTACGGCGGCCGCGATCGCGATCGCGACGACGAGCCTCGAAACGGGCAAGCCCCGCAGAGCGTGGGGGGCGGACGCGCTCAAAGCAGGGCCAGGTTACTCCGACGGCATCAAGCGATCCGGTCATCTTCGCCGGTGCGCGATCCATAGACCGCGCAACAGCCGGGGCGTGAGCCACTGCTTCTGCACGAGCGCGGCCGCGCCGCAGGCCCGCGCCAGCCGCGAGAGCTCGTACGGGGGCGTGCTCGACGCGAGCACGATGACCCGGTCGGGATCCTCGGCGCGCAGCCGCTTCGCCAGCTCGATCCCGTCCATGCCCGGCATGCGGACGTCGAGCAGGACCATGTCAGGATCGGCCTCGCGCACGAGCTCGAGCCCCGCCGGCCCGTCGGCCGCCTCGCCGACGAGCTCGAAGTCGCGCGTGCCCGCGATCATGGCCCCCAGCGCGTTCCTGAAGCTCGCCTGGTCGTCGACGGCGATGATGTTGACCGGCCCATAGGGGTGCCGTAGTGGTGCGTACATGTAGATGTTCACGGAATCAACCTCCGGGTCTGGCGTCCCCTTCGCGCCTCGGTTACGGTCGTGCGGTCATGACGATCCGGGTTGCCCTGGGCGATGACAGCCTCATCGTCCGCGCAGGTGTCCAGTTGCTTCTCGCCGATGTCGAGGACGTCGAGCTCGTGGCGATCGCGAGCGATCTGCCGGCGCTTCGCGAGGCGTGCGATCGCGAGCTCCCGGACGTCGTGCTGACGGACATCCGCATGCCGCCGGACGTCGACGACGACGGCATCCAGCTCGCACTCGAGCTGCGCCATTCGCACCCGGAGATGGGCGTCGTCGTGCTCAGCCAGTTCTCGGCGCCGGAGTACGCGCTCGGGCTGCTGGAGGAGGGCTCCGACCGGCGCGCCTATCTGCTCAAGTCCCGCCTCCACAACCGCGCCGAGTTGACTGCCGCGATCCGTGCCGTGCACGACGGCGGCTCGATGATCGATCCCATGGTCGTCGAGGCGCTGGTGCACGCGCGAGCGGCCGAGCACTCCCCGCTCAACGAGTTGACGGAGCGCGAGCGCGAGGTGCTCGGCGAGATCGCCCAGGGCAAGAGCAACACCGCCATCGCCGAGTCGCTGTTCCTCACCCGGCGCGCGATCGAGAAGCACATCAACCTGATCTTCCTCAAGCTCGGGCTCAACGACGCTCACGACACGAGCAAGCGCGTCAAGGCCGCGTTGATGCTGCTCGCCGAGTCCAACGTCAGGCCCTACGAGTTCAACTAGCTTCCCGCGACCACCTGGGCCTGCGTCTCCTCGGCCTCGAGGCGTTCGCGGGCCTGGACGTTCGCGGCGTGATCCGCGGCCGACACCTCCGGCCGGCGCAGGTCCAACGACTTGAGCGTCTCGGTGAGCACCAGCGCGACCAGCGCCTGGGTCACGCGCTTGTGGTCGGCGGGGATCACGTACCACGGCGCCCACGGCGTCGAGGTCGCGGTCAGCGCGTCGTCGAAGGCCTGCTGATAGTCGTCCCACCGCGCTCGCTCGTCGACGTCGCCGGCGTTGAACTTCCATTCCTTGCCCGGCGTGTCCAGGCGGGCGAGGAAGCGCTCCTTCTGGACCGCCTTGGAGACGTGGAGGAAGAGCTTGACGACCTTCGTGCCGTTGCGGTCGAGGTGACGCTCGAACGCGTTGATGTCCTCGTAGCGTTCCACCCAGAACCGCTCGTCCGGGCTGCGGTCGAGGCGCTGCCGCGTGAGCCACTCGGGATGCACCTTCAGCGCCACGACCTCCTCGTAGTGCGAGCGATTGAAGATGCCGATCCGGCCGCGCTCGGGCAGCGCCTTCGAGATGCGCCACAGGAAGTCGTGGTCGAGCTCCTCCGACGACGGCCGCTTGAATCCGACGACCTGCACACCCTGCGGGTTCACGCCCGACATCACGTGCTCGATCGCGGAGTCCTTGCCCGCCGCGTCCATCGCCTGGAGCACGACGAGCACGGCGTAGCGATCGTTGGCCCACAGCAGCTCCTGTGCATCCGAGAGCTCCTCGGTCCCGATCACGGTCGCCGTCCGCGCCTGCTGCTCGAGCGCCTCCAGCGTGAGGTCCGGAAACACGTCGCCGCCGGTCCAGCCGGGATCGCGGTCGCCGATCGCCGCGGGCGCTCCCGGCGACACGACGAGCCTGGCGAGGATGCGGGAGCGTATGTCGTCCATCACCGGATCTTCGACCGCGTCGAGGGCGCCGGGCTCATCCGGTTTGGATGACGCCGGGCGGGAGCGGATCGAGCCGGCGAAGCCCTACGAGCCTCGCCGGCGTCGACGTCACCTCGTGTCGCGCACGCCATGGGCGATGAGCCCGTAGACGGCGAGCACGTCGAGCGCGAAGAGCGCGAGCGCCCAGAACGGGTACGCGGGGATCGAGAGCATCTGCGCGATCGCGTTGAGCGAGAGGCAGATGATGCCGGTCCACACGGCCCACGCCTTGCGGTTGAAGATCCCGAAGGCCGCGAAGAGCAGCAGCACGCCGAGGACGAGCGCCACCCAGCCCCACACGTTCAGCTGGCTGATGACGTACCGGGCGTCGGCGACGAAGAAATGCGACTTGCCGATCGCCGCGATGCCCCAGATGACGTTCAGGATGCCGCCGATCATCACGAGGATCCCGGCGAAGCTGAGCCAGCCCTCGCCCTCGCGGATCGCGACGTCCGCCGGAGTGGTGCGCGTCTGCGCTGCAGCCATATCGACAACTCCCTTCGTTCGCTTGCCATCGAAGGTGCCATCGCCGCCGCGTCCACGGAAGGGCGGCCGCATGTGGCGCGAGCGGGTGTGTCCACGAGCGACCGTGCGCCTCACCCGATCGGGATGAGGCGGCGGCGGGTGCGTGCTGGTGACCTCGGGACATGTCCGCCCGACCCGTTCTCGTCGCCTACGACGGCTCTCCTTCGGCACGGGCCGCCGTGGCGACGGCGGCGAGCATGTTCGGAGATCGGACGCTGATCGTCGTCACCGTCTGGGAGCCCGGCCTTGCCACGACGCTGGCGCCCGTCGACGAGGTCGGCGGTCTCGGCATGGGCTACGTGTCGCCCTCGCCCGAGCGCATGGCGGCGGTGGACCGCACGGAGCACGAGGGCGCGATCGACACGGCCGCCGCGGGAGTCCTCCTGGCCGTCGCGCACGGCGCGACCGCCGAGCCGCTCGCGGTCGCCGACGAGATCGGCACCGCCGAGACCGTCGCGGCGATCGCCGAGCAGCGCGACGCGGAGGTCATCGTGGTCGGGTCACGCGGCCTCGGGGCGTTCAAGGCGGGCCTGCTCGGCTCGACCTCGCGCGACCTGCTCAAGACGACCCGCCGGCCCGTGCTCGTCGTCAAGGCGCCCGGCTGACCGAGCGAGCTACGAGCCCGACAGCGCGGCCTTGCAATCGGCCGTGAGGCTCTTGACCTGGGCGATCACGGTCGGGAGCTGCGCGCGCACGCTGTCGCCGCCGAACAGGCTGCCGAACGTCGCCAGGTAGGCCCGCGCGCAACCCGCCGCGAGGGTGGCGTTGGAGTTCGCCAGGCGCTGCTGCGCGTCGACCTTGGCCGCCTCGGCCTTCGCCTTGGCGCTCTGCGTCTTGGCCTGGACGGCGGCCTGTGCCGACATGCTCGCATCCTTGAGGGCCTGCGTCCCCGCGTCCTTGGCCTGCGTCACCTGCTGCTTGGCGGCGGCGAGGTCGGCGTTCGTCGCGCCGACCTGCGCGGCGAGCGTCGCAAACGCCGACTTGACCGCCGTCAACGCGGCGTCGCCGGACTTCGCGCTCTGCTCGACCTGCGCCTGCAGCTGCTCGTTCTTCTGATCGGCGGTGTCGAGGTCGGACTTGGTCTTGATCCCCCAGACGAGCAGCGCGACGGCGGCGACCGCCAGCACCAGGCTGACCCACAGCCACACGCGGCTGCGATGGGTGCCACTCGACGGAGGGGAGGGCTTCGGGTCGACGGTCGCCACCAGACCATCCTCGAACCGCGCGCGGTGCGCGTCGAGCGTGCCCGCTCGTCTACGCCGGTGGTGCGCGCATGTATCCGGCCGCGAAGCGCGCGCCGGCGGTCAAGAGTCCGCCGTGCCGATCCGAGAGATCAGCTCCGACGTGGAGTCCTCCGCGCCGCGCGGCAGGATCACGACCGGGCAGGCGCACTCCTCGGCGACCTTGCGCGACACGCTGCCGAGCACGGTCGCGCGCCTCGGTCCGCGCCCCCGCGAGCCCATGACGAGCAGATCCACGTGCCGCGACGCGGCGACGAGGCCGTCCGCGGGGTCGTTGTAGAGCACGTCCATCTCGCCGTCGAGGTCGCCGGCGTACTGCGCGAGCGCGTCACGCAGCCCGCTCTGCGCGTCCATCCGCTCGCGCGCCTCCTCGTTCATCTCCGGCGCGTCGTCGCGATGCTGCTCGGCCATGATCCCCGAGGCCTGGTCCTCGGCGTGCTTCGGGTCGAGCACCATGATCGCCCGCAGCCGCACGGATGCGTTGCGCGCGAGCATCGCCCCGGCGCGCAGGGCCTCGATCCCTTCGGAGGTCGGCGTATAGGCGACGCCGATCAGCTGCACGCCCTGCTCGGGCCGCTGGTAGCCGCGCGGGACGACGGCGACGGGGCAGGTCGCGGCGTGGAGCACGCGCTCGATCGTCGTGCCCAGCAGAGCCGAGCCGACCCCGCGACGCTTGGTCACCGCCAGCACGACCATCTGGGGCGAGAGCTCCTCCATCGCGTCGATCACGCCGGCACCCGCGGTGCGCGCGTCACGCACGACCACCTCGGCCTCGATGTGACGCTGCTGCAGGTCGGTGCGCAGATGCTTGACCGCGCGCGCGTCGTCGTCCTCGTCGATGCTGCCCGCGAGGGCGTTGACGAGCGGACCGCCGTGCCGGATCGTGAGGACGGTCAGCGGCGCGCCGGTGACGCGGCTGGCCGCGATGCCGAACTCGACCGGCTCGCGACCCGACGAGCTCGGGCTGTACGCCGCAACGATCGGGGCCTGGGGATCTCGGTCGCTTGTGCTCATGGCTCGACGCTACCTCTCGTGCGGATCGTCACATCACCTGAACAGTATGAAATCACGCCGCTCACGCCTCGTCGCTCGCTCCGTGGACCACAAGGCCGTAGATGACGAGCAGGTCGAGCGCGAACAGCGTCAGCGACCAGAACGGGTACGCCTGGATGAAGAGGAGCTGGACCACCGCGTTGATCGACGCGATCCCGACCCCCGTCCAGCGGGCGATGCCCATCTGCATCCACACGCCGATGCCCGCGAGCAGCTGGACGACGGAGATGGCGATCAGGATCCAGCCCCAGGTCTTGAGGTCGCCGATGATGTAGACGCCGTGCGCGAAGAAGCTCGAGTTCGAGACCGCGGCGATGCCGTCGATGCCGTTCAGCGTCGCCGCGATCATCAGCATGGTGCCCGCGAAGAGCACCCAGCCATAGCCGTCGACCTCACCCGTGCTCCAGTAGCTGTCTTCTCTCGATGCGGCCATTGGAATCTCCTGACGCGGCCCTACGCCGGGCGAGGACGCCGGACGACGAGGGCGTAGATGACGAGGATGTCGAGCGCGAAGATCGCGAGCGACCAGAACGGATAGGCAGGGATGAACAGCAGCTGGACGACGGCGTTGATGGCCGCCGTCGCCGCGCCGACGGCGCTCGCCGCCGGCACCGACATCCACACCCACGGCGCCGCGAGCAGCTGTGCCGCGGCGATGCAGACCAGCACCCACCCCCAGGTCTGAAGGTCGCCGATGATCATCTCGCCGCGCCCGAAGAACTGCGAGTTCGAGATCGCGGCGATGCCCTCGACCCCGTTCAGCAGTGCGAGCAGGAGCAGGAGCACGCCGGCGAAGGCGACCCACCCGACGCCCATCTCGTCGACGCTGCCGGGGTCGATGCCGACGCGAGGATCAACGGTGCTCATGGGAGGCCTCCTGGTCGTGTGGCTCGCGGCGCCGGAGCAACGCTTTGCGGATCTCGGAGACGACCACGATCGACAGCGCCGCGCCGATGCAGATCAGCCACTGGTTGCCCGACAGCTCCTGCGTGTCGAGGATGCGCTGGAAGAACCGCAGCTCGGTCGCGAACACGATCGCGGCCACCGACATCAGCGTCGCGGTCAGGAACGTGCGGTCGTTCCAGTCACCGAGGTTGAACACCGAGCGCAGGTGGTCGCGCGCGGTGAAGGAGAAGAACAGGTTGGCGAGCGAGAACGTCGTCAGCCCCATGGTGCGCGCGAGCTCCTCGCTGTGCGAGTGCTCGGTGCCCGCCACCACCGCCAGCGTGGCCGTCGCCATGACGAGGCCGGCGATCACGAACCAGCGCGTGTCCGCGCGGGTCAGGATCGGCTTCTCGGGCTTGCGCGGGCGTCGCTTCATCAGCCCCGTGCTCGAGCGCCCGTAGCCGAGCCCGACCGACTGGAAGACCTGCGTCGTGAAGTTCACCCACAGCGTCTGCAGCGGCAGGAACGGGATGCCGCTGACGATGTTCAGGATGCTCGCGGCGAGGAACGTCGCGATCATGCCCGCGAGCACGCCCATCTGGAAGCGGATGTACTTGACGAGGTTGTCGTAGAGCCCGCGCCCCAGCTCGACGGCCTTCACGATCGTCGCGAAGTTGTCGTCGGTGAGGATCATCGCCGCGGCCTCCTTGGAGACCTCGGTGCCCGTGATGCCCATCGCGATGCCGATGTCGGACTGCTTCAGCGCCGGCGCGTCGTTGACCCCGTCGCCGGTCATGCCGACGACGTGTCCCTTGCTCTTGAGGATGTCGACGAGCCGCACCTTCTGCTCGGGCGTCACGCGGGCGATCACGCCGATGTCGTCGATC
The DNA here is from genome assembly GCA_963736505.1 of uncultured Solirubrobacteraceae bacterium. Taxonomy (GTDB): domain Bacteria; phylum Actinomycetota; class Thermoleophilia; order Solirubrobacterales; family Solirubrobacteraceae; genus Solirubrobacter. The sequence continues at coordinate 433,879 of CAVTOZ010000003.1, read as the reverse complement.
TGCACGACGGCTTCGTCCTTGTCGAGCTGGGCGAACTCCGCTCCGGAGATGGCGCGGCCGCGGATGCCGAGCTCGCGCGCGATCGCCTGCGGCGGTGACGACGTGGTCGCCGGTGATCATCCGGACCTGGATGCCGGCGTCGTGCGCCGTCGCGATCGCCGCCTTCGCCGCGGCACGCGGCGGGTCGACGATCCCCACGAGCGCCATCAGCGTGAGGCCCTGCATCAGCTCCAGCAGGTCGGCCCCCGGATCGAAGCCGGCGGCGTCGAAGTCCTTGCGCGCCGTGGCCATCACGCGCAGCCCCTTCTCGGCGAGCCGCTCGTTCTCCGCGAGGTAGCGCGCCTTGAAATCCTCGTCGGCCGGCGCGACGGCGAGCTCCGGATCGAGATGCGACGACGAGCGTGCGAGCAGCTGATCCGGCGCGCCCTTGACGAAGCAGCGCACGACGCCGTCGATCTCGTGGAACGTCGCCATCAGCTTGTAGGCGGTGTCGAACGGCAGCTCGGCGACGCGCGGGTAGCGCTCGCGCGTCGCGTCGACGTCGAGGCCGGCCTTGGCGCCGAGCACGACCAGCGCGCCCTCGGTCGGGTCGCCGATCATCTCTCCCGTGGCCGTCAGCACGGCGTCGCACGCGAGCACCAGCGGCAGCGCGAACTGCTCGAGCGGGATCTCCGGCTCGCCGTAGACGTGGGTGATCGTGCCCTCGGTCGAGTAGCCGCCGCCCGAGACCGTGTAGCGCCGCCCCGGGATCGTCAGCTCGACCGCGGTCATCTGGTTGAGCGTGAGCGTGCCGGTCTTGTCCGAGCAGATGGCCGACGTGGCGCCGAGGGTCTCCGTCGCGCGCAGCCGCTTGACGATCGCGTTGGCGTCGGCCAGCATGCGCGTCCCGCGCGACAGGATCGTCGTCACGACGGCGGGGAGCCCGGTCGGGATGGCGGCGATGGCGAAGGCCACGGCGACGGTGAAGACCTCCTTGAAGCTCTGACCGCGCGCCATGTTGATCGCGACCGAGGCGACGAGCGCGAGGCCCGCGATCGTCACGAGCTGCTTGGTCAGCTTCTCCAGCTGCGTCGTGAGCGGCGACTTGCTCTCGTCCTGGCCCTGCAGCATCCCCGAGATGTGGCCGACCTCGGTCGCCATCCCGGTCGACGTGACGACGAGCTCGCCCGTGCCGCGCGTGACGTTGGTGTTCATGTAGACCATGTCGGTGCGGTCGCCGAGCGCGGCGGCGCCGTCCGCCACGGACTCCACGCCCTTGCTCACCGGCAGGCTCTCGCCGGTCAGCGCCGACTCGGCGACCTCCAGCGTCGCGGCGGCCAGCAGCCGCCCGTCGGCGGGAACGACGTCGCCCGCCTCGATCGCGACGACGTCGCCGGGCACGAGCTCCTCGGCCGGCAGCTGCATCAGCGCGCCGTCGCGGCGCACGCGCGCCTTGACGATCATCATCTTCGCCAGCGCCGCCACCGCCGCCGCCGCCTTGCCCTCCTGGTTGAGGCCGAGCACCGCGTTGAGCAGCGTCAGCAGCAGGATCACGATGCCGGTGCCGTACTGCTTGACCGGGAAGATCGAGATCACGCCGGCGGCCAGCAGGACGATCTGCATCGGATCCCGGTACTGGCGCAGGAACGCGTGCAGGCGCGACTCGCCCTTCGTCTCGGTGAAGCGGTTGGGCCCGTACTGAGCGAGCCGCCGCGCGGCCTCGTCGGCCGCCAGGCCTCGCTCGGGCTCGACGTGCAGCTCGTGCAGCGCGTTCTCGCGCGTGAGCACGTGCCACGTCGGCACCTCTGTCGTCGCCGTAGGCGCCTCCGTGGTGGTGGCCATCCTCGCAGCATCCGCCCGCGCGGGCGCGCGTCCAATGATGCGCACCAGCCTCGCGGGGTGGTGTGGACACTCTTGCCGGTGGGGCGCCGCACCGCGAGTGGTGCGGACACCCTGGCCGATGGCGGACGGGCCGCTCAGACTCAGCAGGACAGCTGACGAGGAGCGTTGATGCGTGAGGGACCCGGGCCGCGCGTGCCGAGCTGGGCGCGCTGGAACGCGGCAGGCGCCGAGCGGCCGTGGACCGTCGGCATCGAAGAGGAGGCGATGCTGCTCGACCCGGACGACTGGTCGGTGGCCAACCGGATCGACGACGTGCTCGCGGTCCTGCCGGCCCCCGTCGTCGCGCGGGCCGCCGCCGAGACGCACGCGTGCGTGATCGAGATGCAGACCACCCCGCACGCGACCGTCGCGGGCGCGGCGGCGGAGCTGGCGGCGCTGCGCCGGTCGCTCGACGGCGCCGTGCGCGACGAGCTCGGCCTGCGCGCGGCCGCGGCCGGCACGCATCCGCTCGCCACCCGCGCCGAGGTCGCCGTCTCTTCCGGCGCGCGCTACGGCGAGATCGCCGCATCGATGCGGACGCTCGCCTATCGCGAGCCGACCATGGCCCTCCACGTCCACGTGGCGGTCGCCGACGGGGACGCGGCGGTGCGGGCGCTCGACGGCCTGCGCGACGACCTGCCGCTGCTGCTGGCGCTGTCGGCGAACTCGCCGTACTGGCGCGCCGCCGACTCCGGCTTCGCGTCGGTGCGGACGCCGATCTTCTCGATGTTCCCGCGCACCGGCATCGCGCGACGGTTCGGCAGCTACGCCGAGTACGTGCGGACGGTCGACGCGATGGTGTGCTCCGAGGCGATCCCCGACCCGGGGTTCCTGTGGTGGGACGCTCGCCTGCAGCCGCGCCTCGGCACCGTCGAGGTCCGGATCATGGACGCGCAGTCGCGGATGGCGGACGCGGCGGCGCTCGCCGCCGTCGTCCAATGCCTCGTCAGCCTCTACGTCGAGGGCCTGCGTTCCGGCGCCGCCGGCCCGGAGATGCTCGCCGAGAACCGGTTCGTGGCGGCTCGCGACGGCATGGGCGGGCAGCTCGTGGACCATCGCACGCAACGGATGCGGCCGGTGCGGGACGCGCTCGCCGAGCTGCTGAGCGCGTGCGAGCCGTGCGCGACCGCGCTGGGCTGCACCGAGGAGCTGTCGGCGGCGGCGACGCTCGCGGCCGACCCCGGCGACGAGCGGCAGCGGCGGCACGTCGCGAGCGACGGGCTCGCCTCCCTCCCGGCCCGGCTCGCCGACGAGTTCCCGCCGCGGGACCTCGCCCGCGCCGCGTCGAGCGGCGCGCGCTCGCCGTGGAGCTCCGCTGATTGAGCACCGCGACGCCTTCACCGGCGACGGCCGACGCCACGGCGGAGGCGCAGCGGTTCCTGCTCGACCTGGGCGTGGCGCTCACGATGACGGGCGACGCGGTCAGCGAGATCCAGCTGCGGCTCCGCTCGGTCGCCCAGGCGTACGGCTTCCAGCGAGCGCGGATCAGCGTGCTCCCGACCCTGCTGATCGTCGCGCTGGGCGGCGGCGAGGCGGCGGCCATCGCGACGATCGCCAGCATGCGCCAGCTGCGTCTGGACCAGGCATCCGGCGTGATCCGCCTTGCCGACGCGGCGGCGGCCGGGGAGCTGCCCGCGTCCGACGCGCGCGCGGCGCTGAAGCGAGTCCTCGCCAGTAGCCCGCGCTTCGGGACGGCGGCGCAGATCGTCGCCCATGGCGTGGTCACGGTGGGCCTTGCGCTGGTCATCCATCCCGCCGCCGTGGATCTCTGGGTGTACGCGGGCCTCGGCATGCTGGTGGGCGCGATGAAGGCGCGGGCGGAGCGGTCCGCGACCAGCGGCTACCTCGTGCCGGTGGTCGCCGCGGCGCTCGTGTCGGCGATCGCGTTCCTCGCGCACGGCGGCAACGACGCCGCCTCGCTTCGCCTGACGATCCCGCCGCTGGTGACCTTCCTGCCGGGCGCGCTGCTGACCATGGCGACCGTCGATCTCGCCACGGGGGAAACGGTCACCGGGGCGAGCCGCTTCGTCGCCGCGCTGCTCCAGCTCGCCCTCCTCGCCATCGGCATCGTGATCGGCGCCGAGCTCGTCGGCAACCCTCACGCGGGCCCGGTGGCCGGCTCCGCCGCCGACACGCTCGGCGCGTGGGCGCCGTGGGCGGGCGTCGCCGTCTTCGGCGCGGGGATCTTCGTCCACGACGTCGCGCCGAAGGGCTCGCTCCCGTGGCTGCTGGCGGTGTTGTTCGCCGCGTGGATCGGACAGCTCGTCGGCAAGCAGATCATCGACGCGACGCTGAGCGGCTTCGTGGGGGCCGCCGCGATGGTGCCGATCGCGCATGCCGTAGGTCGAGCACGGACCGCCCCTCCTCCCCACGTGATGATCCTGCCCGCGTTCTGGCTGCTCGTGCCCGGCACGATCGGGCTGATCGGCATCACGGAGCTGGTGGGCGACAACCATCAGGCGGGCACCGAGAACTTCCTGGCCGCGCTCGAGGCGACCGGCTCGGTCGCGCTCGGCATCCTCGTCGGGACCATGATCGTGCGAGCGTTCAAGACCGGAGGCTTGGCGCGGGGAGTGGTGTAGGCACCAGTCCCAACGAGAGGCGCACGCCATCGTCGCGCGGCCGCGGCGGCGACAAGCTGACCGGGTCGTAGGTGATGCCGAGCGCGGAGGTATGACGTGGCGTCGATGGATGTGCCTGCCGGCCGGCCGGTCGCGGTACCGGCGGCGAAGGCGGTGGCGGCGAAGCCGACGTACATCACCTGGCTGACGCTGGCGTTCATGACGACGGCGTCGGTCGCGAGCCTGCGCAGCGCGCCGACGATGGCCGTCTACGGCCTCACGTGCGTGTTCCTCTACCTCGTCCCGGCCATCATCTTCCTGCTGCCGCAGTCGCTGGTCGCGGCCGAGCTCGCGTCAGGCTGGTCGGGCGGCGTGTTCCGCTGGGTCAGCGAAGGCATCTCGGCGAAGTGGGGCCTGCTGGCGGTGTGGTGCCAGTTCGCGATGACGATCTTCTACTACCCCACGCTGCTGGGGTTCGTCGCGAGCACGCTGGCGTACGTGTTCAACCCTGACCTGGCCACCAACGGCGTCTACACCGGGATCGTCATCGTCCTGGTCTTCTGGACCGGCGTGTTCCTGTCCGCCCGGGGCGGGACCGGCGGGATCGCCAAGCTCGCCTCCAGCGGCCTGCTGATCGGCACCCTGATCCCCGGCGCGATCCTCGTGATCCTCGGCATCGTCTATCTGCTGCAGGGCAACGCCTCGGCCGCGCCGATGACCGCGAGCCACCTGGTCCCGGAGTGGACGGGGATCGCGAGCCTGGTCCTGATCGTCAACAACTTCCTGTCGTACTCCGGCATGGAGATGAACGCGGTGCACGTCGGCTCGCTGAAGAATCCGCGCAAGGAGTTCCCGCGCTCGATGTTCTTCGCGTGCGGGCTGGTGCTGATGATCTTCATCCTGCCGGCGCTGGCGATCAGCTGGGTGATCCCGGCGCAGGAGCTCAGCCTGACCGCCGGCGTGATGCAGGCCTTCGACGCCTTCTTCGCCTACTTCGGGCTGCAGAAGCTCGTCCCGATCGTCGCGATCGCGCTCGTGTGCGCGTCGACGGGCGGAATGCTCACGTGGCTCGCCGGCCCGTCGAAGGGCCTGCTGCAGATCGCTCGGCGCGAGGGCTATCTGCCGCCGTTCTTCCAGCACCAGAACGACAACGGGATCCCGGTCAACATCCTCGTCGTCCAAGGCGGCGTCACGACCGTGATCGCGCTCATGTACGCGCTGATCCCGTCGGTCTCGAGCGCCTACTGGATCCTCAGCGTGATGACGACGCAGATCTACCTGATCGTCTACCTGCTGATGTTCGTCGCCGCCGTCCGCCTGCGCAGCAGCCAGCCCAACGTCGAGCGCGGCTACACGGCGCCGGCCCTGAAGTTCCTCTGCGTCGTCGGCTTCCTCGCCTCGGCCGCGGCGATCGCGATCGGGTTCGTGCCGCCGTCGCAGTTCGAGAACGGGAGCACGGCGGCGTACGTCGCGGTGATCCTCGCCGGCACAGCGCTGCTCGGGCTGCTGCCTCCGTGGCTGTTCCTGAAGTTCCGCAAGCCGAGTTGGAAGTCGAGCGAAGCGGAGGTGACGTCATGACCGCCACCGAGCCCGCGCCGGTGCAGGCGCAGTCCGGCGACGACGGCATGCGCGTCCTGTACTGGGTGATCGGCATCGCCGTCCTCGCCCTGATGGTCATCGGGCTGGTCACCTACAGCGGCAAGAAGTCGACCGAGGAGGCGCAGGCGAAGGCCGCGACGCTGACGCAGAAGTTCCGCAAGGCGGGCCTGCCCGTGCCGCAGAACCAGGACATCCTCGTCAGGGCGTTCGGCACCGACGGCGGCGCGGTCTGCGCCAATCCCGCCAACGCGCTCGGCAAGGCGATCCAGAACGACATGCTGACCAACGGCGCGGACTTCGTCGGTCGCCGGCCCGTGATCGTCGACAGGCGCATCCTGGTCGGCGAGGTGCTGATCCTGCAGACCTACTGCCCGGACAAGCTCAAGCCGTATCAGGACCGGATCGACCAGCTCAAGACCGACAACACGATCAAGTTCTGATGTCGACGCAGAACGGCGAAGACCGGCCGGCCGCCCGCGGCGTGCTCGCCGCCGCGTGCATCTCGGCGCTCGTCGTCAACGCCAACACGTCTGCGGTGACGATCCTGCTGCCGTCGATCAGCAAGGACGTGGGTGCGCCGGTCGCGCAGCTGCAGTGGGCGGTGACCGGCTACTCGCTGGTCGGCGCCGCCGTGATCGTCACCTCGGGCGCGCTCGGCGACATCCTCGGACGCCGGAAGGTCTTCCTCGGCGGCCTTGCGCTGTTCATCGGCTCGTGCGTGCTGATCGCGCTGTCCACCGGTGCCGCGGGCGTCGTCGGCGGCCGCATGATCCAGGGCGCGTCGGGCGCGACGATCCTGGCCTGCGGCATGAGCCTGCTGTCCGTCGCCGCATCCGGAGCCGGGCAGCTGAAGGCGATCACGCTGTGGGGCGCCGCATCCGCCGCGGGCGCGGCGCTCGGCCCGCTGGTGGGCGGCCTGCTCGTCGAGACCACCGGCTGGCAGGGCCTGTTCTGGATCGACGCCGGGATCGCGGCCGCGTGCGTCCCGCTGACGCTGGCCACGGTCCAGGAGTCGCGCGATCCGAACGCCCCGGGCTCGATCGACTGGGCCGGCACGGTGCTGATCGCGCTCGTGCTCGCGCCGCTGGTGCTCGCGCTCAGCGAGGGCAACGACTGGGGCTGGTTCTCGGCCGCGACGCTCGGATGCCTCGCCGTCACGGTGGTGTCGACGCTGCTGTTCCTGCGCGTCGAGCGTCGGGCGAAGGCCCCGCTCGTCAACCTCGATCTGCTGCGCAACCGCGTGCTCGTCGGGGCGACGCTGGCGATCCTGATCGTCGCGGGCACGATCAACGCGCTGATGTACGTGCTCAGCCTCTACTTCCAGAACCCGGCCGCGTTCGGGATGAGCGCGCTGCAGGCGGGACTCGCGACGCTGCCGGCGGCCGCCGGCATGATCGCGATCACGCCGCTGATCGCACCGCTCGCGGGCCGCATCGGCGGCGGCGCGGCGGTGGCGCTTGGGTTCGGCCTTGCGGCCATCGGCTTCGGCGTGCTGGCGTTCGTCGAGGCGTCCTGGACGTACGCGGCGTTCGTGCTGCCGCTCGTGGCGCTGGCGATCGGGCTCGGGGTGGCGAACGGACCGGCGTCGTCGGGATCGACGGCGTCCGTGCCGGCCGACGAGGTCGGGCAGGCCTCCGGCATCTCGAACATGGCCCGCTACATCGGCGCCGCGGTCGCGGTGGCGCTGATCGCGACGATCTTCAACGCCGTCACCAACCATCAGGAGCAGGCGGGCAACTCGCCCGCTGACGCGCTCGCGTCCGGTCTGGCCGCCGCGTCGCTGACGATGGCGATCTGGGCGCTCGGCGGCGTCGCGCTCGTCCGCCTGCTCGCGGGCCATCGCCTGATCGGGGCGCGAGCCGTCGACCGCGCGGCCGCCGCGGCGTCGACCACGCACACGATCGCCGTCCCGCGCGCGGCGACGAGCGAGACGGCGGCGACCGAGCAACCCGTGACAACTTGAGCGAGAAAGGAACCCCCCGTGCCGGTTGATCAACTCAGCGAGGCGGTCGATGGACTGATGGGCCGGGCGAGAGACGACCTTGCCGAGCTCGTCGCGTTCCGATCGGTGGCGGACCCGAAGCAGTTCCCGCCGCAGGAGTGCGAGAAGGCGGCAGCCTGGGTCGCCGACGCGTTCACCGCGGTGGGCCTCCAGGACGTCACGACGTCGCCGACGCCCGACGGCTCCAGCTGCGTGCACGGTCATGTCCCCGCGCCGGACGGGACGCCGACCGTGCTGCTCTACTGCCACTACGACGTCCAGCCGCCGCTCGGCGAGGACGCGTGGAACACGCCGGTGTGGGAGCTGACCGAGCGCGACGGCCGCTGGTACGGGCGCGGCGCGGCGGACTGCAAGGGCAACATCGTCATGCATCTCACGGCGCTGCGCGCGCTCAAGCAGACGGCCGGTGGCTTCCCGTGCGGGATCAAGCTGATCTGCGAGGGCTCCGAGGAGCAGGGCACCGGCGGCCTGGAGGCCTTCGTCCCGGAGAACGCGGACCTGCTGCGCGCCGACGCGATCCTCGTCGTCGACACGGGCAACTTCGCCGTCGGCGTCCCCACGCTCACGACGACGCTGCGCGGCATGACCAGCATCGACGTCACCGTCCACGCGCTCGCGAGCGCGATGCACTCCGGCATGTTCGGCGGCCCGGCGCCCGACCCGGTGCTCGGCCTGATCCAGATGCTCGCGTCGCTGCACGACGAGCACGGCAACACGACCGTCGACGGGCTCGACGCGACGCAGAAGTGGACCGGCGTCGACTACCCGGCGGAGCAGTTCCGCAGCGACGCAACGGTGCTCGACGGCGTGAAGCTGATGGGCGACGGCAGCGTCGCCGACCTGCTCTGGGCGCGCCCGTCGGCGACCGTGCTCGGCATCGACGTCCCGCCCGTGATCGGCTCCTCCTCGGCCGTGCAGGCCTCCGCCGCGGCGCGCGTGAGCCTGCGGCTGCCCCCGGGGGTGACCGGCGAGGATGCGCAGAACGCGCTCGTCGCGCACCTGCGGGCCCGCGTGCCGTGGGGGCTGCGCTGCGAGATCGAGCGCGTCGCGGTCGGCGATCCGTTCGTCGGCTCGCTCGACGGCCCCGCGTTCGACGCGCTGAAGACGTCGATGGAGGCGGCCTTCGGGCAGTCGCTGACGACTGAGGGTCAGGGCGGCTCGATCCCCCTCTGCAACGTGCTGGCCGAGACCTTCCCGGACGCCGAGATCATGCTGCTGGGCGTCGAGGAGCCGAAGTGCCTGATCCACGCGCCCAACGAGAGCGTCGACCCGTCCGAGATCGAGCATCTCGCCCTCGCCGAGGCGCTCTTCCTGGAGAACTACGCGCGCGCGGGCCGATGACGCGGCCGTTCACGACCGAGGACTTCGCCGGGCGCATGGCGCGCGCCGGCGAGCAGGCCGGAGCCGCCGGGCTGGCCGGCGTGCTCGTGACGCCCGGCCCCGACCTCCTGTACTTCACCGGCTACGCGCCGGTCGCGATCACGGAACGCATCACGATGCTGGCGCTCCACGCTTCCCGCCCACCGGCGATGATCGTGCCCAACCTCGAGCGCCCCGACGCCGAGACGGCTCCGGGCTCGGGGGCGCTGACGGTGCGCGACTGGGCCGACGGCGACGATCCCTACCAGGCCACCGCGAAGCTGCTCGACCCCGGCGGGCGCTACGCGATCTCCGACTCGGCGTGGGCGATGCACGTGCTCGGCCTGCAGCGGGCGCTGCCCGAGTCGAGCTACGTCGCGATGACCGGAGCGCTGCCGATGCTGCGCGCGATCAAGGACGCCGACGAGCTCGAGCGCCTGACCACCGCCGGCGCGGCGGCCGACGCCGCGCTGGAGGAGATCGTCCAGGTCCGCTTCACCGGCCGGACCGAGATCGAGATCGCCTCCGACCTCGCGGGCCTGCTACGCAAGCACGGGCACTCGCAGGTCGACTTCACGGTCGTCGGCTCCGGCCCGAACGGCGCCAACCCGCATCACGAGATGGGCGAGCGCACGATCGAGGAGGGCGACATGGTCGTCCTCGACTTCGGCGGCCTCAAGGACGGCTACGGCTCCGACACGACGCGCAGCGTCCACGTCGGACCGCCGACCGAGGAGGAGCGCGAGGTGTTCGAGATCGTGCGCCGCGCGCAGCAGGCCGGCTTCGAGGCCGTCCGCCCCGGCGTCGCCTGCCAGGACATCGACCGCGCCGCGCGCAAGGTGATCTCCGACGCCGGCTACGGCGAGTACTTCATCCACCGCGTCGGGCACGGCATCGGACTGACCACGCACGAGCCGCCGTACATGATCGAAGGCGAGACGCACCTGCTCGAGCCGGGCATGTGCTTCTCGATCGAGCCTGGGATCTACCTCCCCGGCCGGTTCGGCGTCCGGATCGAGGACATCGTCGCCGTCACCGAGGATGGCGGCCGGCGGCTCAACAACACCAGCCGCGAGATGCGCATCGTCGCGTGATCGGTGAACGGCTGAGGGTCGGTTCGCTCGGCCGCGGGTCCTGTCCTCGTGGGACCCGGGTCGACGACTGAACTGAGACCCGCGCGCCGGGCGCCCTGGCACTGGTCTGCGGTCTCGCACTGCGGGCTGGGTCGGCACGTACGCCCGGCGTCGCGTGCAGGGCGCCCTGCCACGGCATTCAGCCGCCGACCCCCAAACGCCCACGAGGCCACCCGCGGGTGGAACGGTCACGCCTCGGCCCAACGCGCTCGCCGCTCGCGCAACCCGGCTGCGGCAGAACTACGAGTTCTCTTCCGGCGCCGGCGTTGACTGAGCTCGTCGCCGGGCCCCTGCATGCGTCCCCGCCGGCGGGTCGTTGCCTGCATCGGCCAGGACCGCTGCGGTTGGGATGGAGTTGTCGATGAGGACGGCTGCGACGGCGGCGGCGGTGGCGAACGTCGAGGTGTCGAGAACTCGGCTGCGGGCCGAGGCGCCATCCAGCAGCAGCGCAAGCTGCTCGCCGAGTTGCTCGGGGTCGGTGGCGCCGGCCTCGCGGGCGGTCTCGGTGAGCCGCGTAGCGAAGGCCTGCTTGTACTCGCGGGCGTCTTGCGCGCCGGGTGGTTCGGGTCGTGGAGCTCGACGGCCGCCCTGATGAACGGGCACAGGGGCGCATGGATGTCGAAGACCGTGAGCAGTCGTTCGCGGGGCGAGAGGTCGGCGCGGTCGAACACCTCGGGCAGGACGTTGGGATCGAACTGGCGCAGGTGCTCGGCGACCAGCTCGTCCTTGCCGGCGAAGTGCTGGTAGAGCGTGCGCTTGGACACCTCAGCCGCAGCGCAGAGCTGGTCCATGCCGGTGCTGTTGATGCCTTGGTCGCGGAACAGCTCACGCGAGGCCTTGAGGATGCGCTCTCGCGCGCCCCTGCCTCGGCGCAAGCCTCGCGGTCCCTTCTCCAGCTCCGTCATACCTCCAGCCTAGCCAAACTGGTACCGATCGGTGTGCATACTTGCATGCCGGCAACCGCTCGCTACGTTAAGCACTCAGATCGGTATACTTAGCACCGGAACGCTCAAGCGAACGGAGAAGGCATTGGGGAAGCTCGAGGGCAAGGTCGCGGTGATCACCGGAGGGACAACTGGCATGGCGCTGGCCGGCGCCAAGCTGTTCGTCGACGAAGGCGCGCACGTCTTCATCACGGGCCGACGCAAGGACGCGCTCGACGAAGCCGTCGAACAGATCGGCCGCAACGTGACCGGCGTGCAAGCCGACTCGGCCGACCTCGGCGATCTGGACCGTCTGTTCGAGACGGTCAAGCGGGAGAAGGGCGCCGTCGACGTGCTGTGGGCCAGCGCCGGGACGGGCGAGCAGGGCAGCCTCGGCGAAGTCACTGAGGAGCACTTCGACGCCGCCTTCTCGCTGAACGCGCGCGGCACGCTGTTCAGGGTCCAGAAGGCGCTGCCGCTGTTCAACGACGGAGGCTCGATCTTCATGACCGGATCGAACGCCTCGCTCCGGGGCTACCCCGGGTGGAGCGTGTACGCGGCGAGCAAAGCCCTGCTGCCCGCGTACGCGCGGGTGTGGGTCTCCGAGCTGCGCGACAGGAGGATCCGCGTGAACGTGCTGACCCCCGGCCAGGTCGCCACGCCGATGATGGAGGAGGTGATGGACGAGAAGCTCAAGGCGCAGTTCGAGTCCCTGATCCCCCGACGAGAGATGGGCCGCCCCGAGGAGATCGCCTCGGCCGCGCTGTTCCTCGCCTCCGACGACTCGAGCTACGTCAACGGCATGGAACTGATCGTCGACGGCGGCACCACAGTGGTCTAAGCGCCTCGCAACCAAGGAGAACCCACATGAGAATCACCACCATCGGCCGCGGCAGCATCGGCGGCACCCTGGCGCGCCTCTGGACCGCAGCCGGCCATCAGGTCACCGCACTCGGCCGTGACGGCGGCGAGGCTTCCGACGCGGACGTCGTCCTGCTGGCCGTGCGCCACGCCGACATCCCGGCGGCACTGGCCGGCGCGACCGGCCTGGACGGCAAGACCGTCATCGAGTCCAGCAACCGACTCGACGGCGAGCTCCCGCACGATGGCCACGCCTCCAACGCCGAGTACGTCAAGGCGGCCCTCGGAGGCCCGACCGCCGAGGCGTTCAACCTCAACTTCGGCAAGCTGCTGGAAGGCGCCTCCCAGGCGCCCAACCGGCCGGACAACATCTGGGTCGGCGACGAGACAGCGCGCGACGCCGTCGAGCAGCTGACGCGCGACGCCGGGGATGCAACCGCGCCACGGCGGACCGCTGGACCGCGCCGCCACGCAGGAGGCCTTCGCCGCGCTCTTCGTGGCGATCGTCAAGGACGCCGATTCCGGCCTGCTCTACTACCGCTTCGCGACGCCGGAAGCGATCTAACGGCCCGCATACTCTGGAGGGGCGCCACGCCGAGCGAGCTCCCGGACGGGAGCTCGCCGGGCGCCGAGGGCTCCTCCAGACCGGCTCGCAGCAGATACCCGGAGTTCCGCGACCCGGTCTGTGCAGCTGCAGCACCCGCTGTCGCTTCGGGGCACGACGGAATGTCGCGACTCCGCGACCATGGCCCTCGCGCGCACGCTCGTCATTGCGCGCGAGGGCGTGGTGCGTCACTGCCTGGCCATTGCGATGCGCACGCGTTCCTCGGGGTCGATGAAGTGGTCGTGATCGTCGCTGCCGAGGTCGATCTGCACCCAGTTGATCTTTCCGGTGAACCGGCTGCCCTGGGCGGTGTAGTCGGGTGAGACGGTCGTGCCGGTCTCGTGTCCGATGTCGGTCGTTTCGTCGGCGGAGAAGACCATCGGTTGGGTCAGCTCGACGCGGCCGCTGCCGACCGCGGTGCCGTCGTAGTAGAGCGTGACATCGCCGCCCTTGGCGAGTCCACCGCCGTCGTAGGCGAACTCCATGCGCACCTGGTGGGTGCCGGCCGGGATCGGGGTGTCGGCGGCGGTGGGGAACTCGTGGATGCCGAGCACGTTGTAGGTGAACTTGGCCCTGCCGTCCTTGGCGTAGACGGCCCAGCCTCCGAACCGGCCGCCCTGGGCGATGATCACCCCTTCGGCGCCGCCCTCGGGGACGTCGACCTCGGCGGTGACCGAGAACGACTTGTTCTTGATGCTGACCACGCTGTTCTCCGAGAGGCGTCCCATTCCGGCGAAGAAGAGCTGGGAGTTGCCGCGGATCAGCGTGGGTCGCCCGGCCATGGACGGTTCCAACCGCTCGGAGGTGCGGTCATCCATCGGCACGACGTTGTACTTGACGGCCTCGATGAGCCACAGCCGTTGCAGATTGCCCAGCATCTCGGGCTTGTCGGCCGCGAGATCGTGGGCCTGGCTGTAGTCGCTGCTGCCGTCGTAGAGCTCCCACACGTCGTCGTCGAAGGCGGGAAGCGCGCCCCCGACCATCACCCATGGGGTGCGGTGCTTGGTGACCGCGCTCCAGCCCTTGTGGTAGATGCCGCGGTTGGCGAACATCTCGAAGTACTGCAACTCGTGGCGCTCGGGGGCGTCGGCGTCGTTGAACGCGTACAGCATGCTGGTGCCCTCCATCGGCGACTGCTGAACCCCGTTCACCATCGTCGGCTCGGGAAGGCCGGCGGCCTCCAGGATCGTCGGGGCGAGGTCGATGACATGCGTGAACTGGGTGCGCAGCCCGCCGCCCTGTTCGATCCCGTTGGGCCAGTGGACGATGGTGCCGTTGCGGGTGCCGCCCCAGTGCGACGCGACCTGCTTTGTCCATTGGAACGGGCTGTTCATGGCCCAAGCCCAGCCGACCGCGTAGTGGTTGTAGGAAGTCGGTGAGCCGAACTCGTCGATCTTCGAGAGCATGAACTCGGGCGTCTCAAGGGCGGCCATGCCGTTGAAGTTGGCCATCTCGTTGAACGCGCCGTTCAGGGTGCCTTCCGCGGAGGCGCCGTTGTCGCCGACGATGTAGTAGACGATCGTGTCATCGAGCACGCCGAGGTCGTCGATGGCGTCGATCACCCGCCCGACGTGATGGTCGGTGTGCTCCAGGAACCCTGCGTAGACCTCCATCTCCCGGGCCAGGATCGGCTTGAGCTCGTCGGGCATGTCGTCCCAGGCCGGGATCTCGTCGTGCCGCACGGTCAGGTCGGCGTCGGCCGGAATCACGCCGAGTTCCTTTTGGCGGGCGAACGTGCGCTCGCGCTGCACGTCCCAGCCGTCATCGAACCGGCCCTTGTACTTGTCAGCCCATTCCTTGGGAACGTGGTGGGGGGCGTGGGTCGCGCCGGGAGCGAAGTACACGAAGAAGGGCTTGTCCGGCATCAATGCCTTCTGTTGGCGTATCCAGTTGACGGCGTGGTCGGCCAGGTCCTCGGTGAGGTGATAGCCCTCTTCTGGCGTGGCTGGCGGCTCGATCGGCGTCGTGCCCTCGTACAGGGCCGGATCCCACTGGTTGTTCTCGCCGCCGATGAACCCGTAGAAGTACTCGAACCCGCCCCCCGCCGACGGCCACGCGTCGAACGGGCCCATCGGCGATGACTGCCATACCGGAACCTCGTGGCACTTGCCGAACTGCGCCGTCGAGTATCCGTTCAACTTCAGCGTCATCGCCAACGGCGCCTTCGTGTTCGGACGCAATGAGTTGTTGCCCGGCGCCGACGTCGCCGTCTCGGTGATCGAGCCCATCCCCACCGAGTGGTGATTGCGGCCCGACAGCAGCGCGGCCCTGGTCGGCGCGCACAACGCCGTGGTGTGAAAGCGGTTGAACCGCAGCCCGCCCGCCACGAGTCGCTCGGCGGCCGGCGTCGCGCACGGCCCGCCGAACGCGCTCGAAGCGCCAAAGCCGACGTCGTCGAGCAACACCACCAGGACGTTCGGCGCGCCCGCCGGCGGCAACAGCGGCTCGATCGGCGGATACGCCGTGTCAGGGTCCTTCGCGTCGTACGTCGTCAGGCCCGGCGCCTGCCGGTCCGGGATCGGCAACATCGTGCGAGCGTGCCGGTCAGGGCTCATACGCGGCTCCATCGTCTCGACTGCAGGACGGCGCATTGTCGAGCCGGTTCCGCGCGGCCGCCTCATACCGATCGGACGAAGATCACCCCGCCCAGGTGCCTCACAGATGGTGAGCCTCCGGCGCCCTCGCATCGACGGATGGCTGCTCGAGGGCGACGATCGTCGCGTGAGCGTGAGCGCTATCGACCCTCCGCGACCGCGACCTGCACGGCCGGCGCCGCTCGTCGCGGCCGCAGCGCCGTGCCCGCCGTCGCTCCCAGGAGCGCGAGGGCCGCACAGGCGGCGAGCGCCGAGGCGTAGCCGCCGGCCGCGGCGAAGACCGCGACCTGCGCGGCGACGCCGAACGCGCCGCCGAGCTGGCGGATCATGCTGAGCGCGCCCGACGCCTTGCCGACGTGTTCGAGCGCGACCGACGTGAGCACGGCGCTCTGCGTCGCCGGCGAGGCCAGCGCGAAGCCGGCGCCCGAGAGGATGAGCGACGGGACGAGCTCCCAATACGGCAGGTCCGCCCGCGCCTCGAGCGCGATCCATGCGAACGCGACGGCGTGCAGCGCCATGCCGCGAACGATCAGGGGCCGCTCGCCGTAGCGGCCGATCAGCCGCCCGGCGAACGCGGGCACGACGATCGTCGCCGCGCCCCACGGCATCAGCCGCAGGCCCGCTCCGAGCGGGCCGTAGCCGAGCCCGCTCTGGAGGAACTGGGCCATGAAGAAGAGGCCGCCGAGCCCCGAGCCCCAGAGGAAGAACATCGCCGCGTTGCCGGCTGCGAACGGGCGCGAGCGGAACAACGTCATCGGCAGCATCGGCTCGCGCACGCGCAGCTCGACGAGCACGAACGCGACCGACAGCGCGACGCCTGCGACGAGCGCCAGCACGACCTCGACCGAGCCCCATCCAGCAGGGTTGCCGCGTACGAGGCCCCAGACCAGCGCGAACGCGGCGGCCGAGACGAGCACCAGGCCGCGCCCGTCGAGCGCCCCTCGCGGACCGTGCTGCTCATCGACACGCGCCCGGGCGATCGCGATCAGCACGCCGGCGAGGGGTAGGTTGAGCCAGAAGATCCACGGCCACGAGATGCCCTGCACGACCGCGCCGCCCAAGGGCGGCCCGAGTGCCACGGCGCTGCCCGCGGCGGCGGCGAAGATGCCGAGCGCGCGCGGGCGCTCGCGCGGCGCGAACGCGCCCCCGAGCAGCGCTAGCGCCAGCGGCATGACGAACGCCGCGCCGGCGCCCTGCACGGCTCGCGCCGCAACCAGCGCGGCGGCGCTCGGCGCGAGCGCGCAGCCGGCCGACGCCGCGCCGAACAGCGCCACGCCGAAGCAGAACATCCGCCGCCGCCCGTAGCGGTCACCGAGCGCCGCGGCGCTCATCAGCAGCACGGCGAAGCTCAGCGTGTACGCGTTGACCGTCCATTCGAGCGAGCTGAGCGACGCGCCCAGCTCGTGCCTGATCGTCGGCAGCGCCGTCGTCACCACGAGCGCGTCGAGGCTGACCATGAACGACGACGCCGCGGCGAGCACCAAGACCCACCGTTGCTTGTGCATTGCCATCTCCGGTTGTTGCATATGCACGACGAGACACCGCCCCGGCGAGAAACGGACCGTTCCGTTTTCGCCCTGACCGGTGTCCTTACGAGCGATGTCGATTGAGCAGGCGAAGACAGGCGACGAGCGCGCGTTCGCGGCGCTGGTCGAACCGCACCGGCGCGAGCTCCAGCTGCACTGCTACCGCATGCTCGGCTCGCTGCAGGACGCCGAGGATCTCGTCCAGGAGACGCTGCTCGCCGCCTGGCGCGGGCTCGGCGACTTCGAGCAGCGCGCCTCGCTGCGCGCGTGGCTGTACCGGATCGCGACGAACCGCTGCCTCAACGCGCTGCGCGAGCGCGGGCGCCGGCCCGCGGCGGAGGAAGCGCTCATGGCACCGCCACCCACCCGGCACGTCGAGCCGACCTGGCTCGAGCCCTACCCGGACAGCGCGCTGCCCGACCTGGCACCCGGCCCCGAGGCGCGCTACGAGCAGCGCGAAGCGACCCAGCTCGCGTTCGTCGCCGGGCTCCAGCAGCTCCCCGAAGCCCAGCGCGCGGCGCTCGTATTGCGCGACGTGCTCGGCTTCCGCACCGAGGAGGCCGCGGCGATGCTCGACGTCACGCCGCAGTCGGTCAAGGGCGCGCTGCAACGCGCGCGGGCGACGCTCGACGAGCGCGTGCCCGCGCTCGAGCACTCGCCGCTGCCCGACTCACCCGCCGAGCGCGAGCTCGTCGCCCGATTCAGCGACGCCTTCGAGGCCGGCGACACGGCGCGTGTCGTGGCGCTGCTCACCGATCAGGCGCGGCTGACGATGCCGCCGCTGCCGCTCGAGTACACCGGCCACGCGGCGATCGCCGCATTCCTCGACTACCGCGCCGAGGTCCGCGGCGCGCCGCTCGAGCTGCGCCCGACACGCGCGAACGGCCAGCCGGCGTTCGGCTGCTACCTGCACTCGCGTGCGTGGGGCATGCTCGTGCTCGCGCTGAGCGGCGAGCAGATCGCCGAGATCACCGCCTTCTCGGACCCCTCCCTGGTCAGCCGGTTCGGCCTGCCTCGCCAGATCTAGTCCGAGCGGCGCGGTTCGCTCGGCCGCGGGTCCTGTCCTCGTGGGACCCGGGTCGACGACTGAACTGAGACCCGCGCGCAGGGCGCCCTGGCACTGGTCTGCGGTCTCGCCTGCCGGGCTGGGTCGGCACGTACGCCCGTCGTCGCGTGCAGGGCGCCCTGCCACGGCATTCAGCCGCCGACCCCCAAACGCCCACGAGGCCACCCGCGGGTGGAACGGTCACGCCTCGGCCCAACGCTCTCGCAGCTCGCGCACCCCAGCAGTAACGGGCACGTCGTCGATCACGTCGAGCGCGCTGTTTGGTTCACGCGCAAGCGACGGTGTTCGAGGTTCGCCTTCCGCGCAGCTCACGCTGGCCCACGCCGTGCCTACGCGCCGGTGTACACCGACTCGAGTTGCGCGACGCCCCTGCTGGTCGTCCAACGGGGCAGGTCGGACGGCTCCGAGCGTGAACGCCGATCTGCGCGCTTGTCAAGGAGTGGCGGACACGCTGTGGGGAACTACGGCGGAGCCTGTCGGTCGAATACCGATGGTCAACCTCATCGACCGGAGCAAGATGGGCCGTCAGGCGTAGAGGTGAAGCCTCTCGACGGACCCGCAGTACGAGATCGCCCGGAGGGGATCCAATGTTGAACAGCGCATCCCGCAGCGGAGCGATGATCGTCGCCTTCGCCGCCACTGCCGCGCTCGTCGCGTGTGGCAGCAACTCCTCGTCGAGCGGCTCGGGCGCGGCGTCGAGCGCCGCGACCTCCCAGGCGGGCGCGGTCGACGCGCAGGTCGCGGCGCAGGTCCCCGCGGCCGTCAAGTCGAAGGGCACGCTCACGGTCGCCGCCGACGCGAGCTACCCCCCGAACGAGTTCATCGGCTCCGACGGCAAGACCGTCGAGGGCATGGACGCAGACCTGGCCAAGGCGCTCACCGCGGTCATGGGTCTGAAGGCCAATGTGGTGAACGCGACGTTCGACGGAATCATCCCGGGCCTCGCGTCGGGCAAGTACGACGTCGGGATGTCGTCGTTCACCGACACCAAGGAGCGCGAGAAGACGGTCGACTTCGTGACCTACCTCTCGGCGGGCACGTCCTTCTTCGTCAAGGCGGCGGGCGGCCCGACGATCAACACGCTCGCGGACCTCTGCGGGCACAAAGTCGCCGCCGAGAAGGGCACGACGCAGGCCACGGACGCCGCCGCGCAGAGCAAGAAGTGCACGGCGGCGGGCAAGCCCGGCGTGACCGTGTCCGTCTTCCCGGACCAGAACGGGGCCAACCTCGCGCTCTCGAGCGGACGGTCCGACGTCGGGATGGCCGACTCGCCGGTCGCGGACTACCAGGTCAAGAAGTCCAACGGGCAGTTCAAGCTCACGGGCAAGTCCTACGGGACGGCGCCGTACGGAATTGCGCTCGCCAAGGGCAGCGGCCTGGACAAGCCGGTGCTGGCGGCCCTGAATGCGCTGATGGCCGACGGCCAATACAAGGCGATCCTCGCCAAGTGGGGCATCTCCTCCGGGGCGATCGACAACCCGCAGATCAACGGGGCGACGAGCTAGTCGCGCGACCGCATGTCGTCGTCGAGCAGCACGGCTCCGGTACCGACGGGACGTCCCGAGGAGATCGAGGCCGTCCCGGTGCGCCATCCGGGACGGTGGGTGGCGGGCGGGGTCGTCCTGCTGCTGGTGACCATCGCCGTGCACTCGGTCGCGACGAATCCGCGCTTCGGGTGGGCGACGTTCGGCGACTTCTTCTTCGACCGGCGCATCCTCCACGGTGTCGTCGTCACGATCGAGCTGACGGCCATCTCGATGGCGATCGGCATCGTCCTCGGCGTCCTGCTGGCGGTCATGCGGCTGTCGCCCAACCCGCTCGTGGCCGCGTCGAGCTGGACCTACGTCTGGCTGTTCCGCGGCACGCCCGTGCTGGTCCAGATCCTCTTCTGGAGCTTCATCTCGGCGCTCTATCCGCGGATCTCGTTCGGGGTCCCGTTCGGCGGGCCGGAGCTCCTGCACGGCAGCGCGAACGCCGTCATCACCCCGTTCGTGGCCGCGATCCTCGCGCTCGGGCTCAACGAGGGCGCGTACATGGCCGAGATCGTCCGGGCCGGCATCATCTCGGTGGACGAGGGGCAGACGGAGGCGGCGCACGCTCTCGGCATGACGCGACTGCAGACGATGCGTCGCATCGTGCTGCCCCAGGCGATGCGAGTCATCATCCCGCCGACGGGCAACGAGACGATCTCAATGCTCAAGACGACGTCGCTCGTGAGCGTCATCGCCTACAGCGAGCTGCTGTACTCGGCGCAGCTGATCTACTCGGTGAACTACCGTCAGATCCCACTCCTGCTCGTGGCCAGCGCCTGGTATCTGGTCATGACCACAGTCCTCTCAATCGGGCAGTACTACATCGAGCGGAGGTACTCGCGCGGCGCCTCGCGCGACCTGCCCGACACGCCCTTCCAGCGCCTGCGGCACGCCGTCTTCTCGTTCCGGCACGCGCGCCTGGAGGTCCGATGAACGACGCGATGGTCCGCGCCGAGGAGGTCCGTAAGTCATTCGGGCGACTCGAGGTGCTCAAAGGCATCTCGCTGGAGGTTCGCGCCAGCGAGGTCCTGTGCCTGCTCGGCCCTTCGGGATCGGGCAAGTCGACGTTCCTGCGCTGCATCAACCACCTCGAGACCATCGACGGTGGACGCCTGTCCGTCGACGGCGAGCTCGTCGGCTACCGGCAGGTGGGCGACAAGCTCTACGAGCTGCGTGATTCGGAGGTCGCGCGCAAGCGCGCCGAGATCGGCATGGTGTTCCAGCGCTTCAACCTGTTTCCGCACATGACGGCAGTCGAGAACGTTGCCGAGGCACCGGTCCGCGTCGCCGGGCGGCACCGCAACGAGGCCCGGGCGGCGGCTCGCGATCTGCTGCGCATGGTGGGCCTCGCCGACAAGGAGAGCGCCTACCCGGCGCAGCTCTCCGGCGGCCAGCAGCAGCGGGTGGCCATCGCCCGTGCGCTGGCCATGAAGCCCAAGCTCATGCTCTTCGACGAGCCGACCTCGGCGCTCGACCCCGAGCTCGTCGGTGAGGTGCTCGACGTAATGCGCCGGCTCGCGCAGGAGGGCATGACGATGATCGTCGTCACCCACGAGATCGGCTTCGCGCGCGAGGTCGCCGACACCGCGGTCTTCATGGACAGCGGCGTCGTCGTGGAGTCCGGGACCCCGGCGGAGCTCTTCGGCGCGCCGCGCCACGAGCGCACGCGGGCGTTCCTCTCCAAGGTGCTCTGAGCCCGGTCAGGTCTCGACCGGGGCGGGCCCGTGCGGGAAGGCAGCGGCGCGTGACTGGTAGGAGACGATCCTCGGGTTCTGCACCACGCCGCTGCGGATCTCGATCGCGTGGCGGATCGTCGGGTCGGCGTCCCACGCGCCGTCGCCGGCCATGACCGTGGCAATGAGCGGGATCAGTGCCTCGCTGATCTCCTATGTCGCCGAGTCCCAGAGGTACGAGGGCGTGTGGATGCTACGCGGCGGGTGCCCGCGACAGCAGGCACTTGGGCGGCCGGCGGCTACGGCGTGCCGGGGCGCGCCGTAGCCGCTGTCGAACCTCGTTCTCAGGTGACGGTGAACGAGAACCGGTAGGGCCGGCGCATCGGGACGCCGTCGCCGCCGATGTCACGTTGCACGTTGTCCACGGTGACGTCGTACGCCCCCGGCGCTAGTGCGGCGGCGGGCGTCCAGGTGAGCACCCCCGGTGACGTCTCGGCCACGCTGCCGGCCACGGCGGACCCGCCGCGGCTGACCGTCACGGCGTTGCCGAAGTCGGCGCCGGTCGGTATGACGTCTGTCTGGAACGTCACCGTGACGGCGGCGGGGGCTGGACCCGAGCTGCCGTTCGCGGGGCTTGTGGACGTGACCACCGCGTCGCGCCAGTAGCGGACGGCCTTGTGGATGTCCGGGTTCGAGTGGTCGTCCCAGGCGGTCGAGGTGTCGTCGACGAGCATCGTGCCGTCGGTGCCCCCGTTGACCGTGATGCTGCGGTTGGTGGTGCCAGTGATGTCACCCCACCACTCGACCGTCTCCCAGGTCCCGCGCGTGTACTTGTACTGGATCTCGGTGCCGTCGAGGACGGTGATCGTGGCCTCCCAGATGCCGCCGCCCTTGTCGGTCATGCGCAGCTTGCCGGGGTCCCACGGACCGAGCTCGTCGATGTTGCCGGGCAGGTAGACGGCGTCCCCCGGAGGCATCCCGTCCGGGACGTGCACGCGGAACGTGACGGCGACCGGCCGGGGCTTGATGCTGAGCGACGCCGGCAGGGACGACCGCGAGCCGTCGGGGTTGCGGTAGGTCGCCGTGCCCACCATCTCGGAGTTGGACGCGGTGCCGGCGGGCGTGACGGTGAAGCTCGCCTGGAACGCGTCACCGGGTGCCAGCGTGCTGCGCGTCGTCGGCGAGGTCGCGACGACCGTCCAGCCGGCGGGTGCCGGGATGGCGACCGAGACGTCGTGCACCGGTTGCGGCCCGTGATTGGTGACCGTCGCGACGACCCGGCCCGGTGCGCCGGCCGTCAGGCCGTCGGGCGCGTCGAGCGTGAAGGTCACGGCGGGGTCAGGCCGGTCTACGACGGCGCGGCCGTCGTGCTCGACGACCACGCGCCGGCCGGCCGCGACGTGCGCGACTCCGACCGACAGGGTCTGCGTCGCGGCGTCGTACGTGAAGGCGGCCCGCCTTCCGTCGACCGTCACCTGGTGCGGACGGGTGACGTCGACGAAGACGGCGGTGTAGTCGCGCGTCGCCGGCTGACCGGGGTAGCTGCCTCGCGCCGGCCCGATCTGCAGCTCGGCGTGCCGGCCCTCGATGTAGCGCACGGGCGTGGTCGCGGACTGGCCGCGCTGGTAGCCGAGCCCCTCGCCGGCGTCGTCGTACAGCGCCGTCGTGCCGCCTCCGTGCGGGAACACCTTCAACGTCAGCGCATTCGGCAGGCTCGCGACGTTGTCGGCGTACGGCGCCAGCGGCACGATGGCGCCGCTGCGGGCGAAGACCGGCATCCGGTCGGGCGTGCTGACCACCAGCCGTTCGCCTGATCCCTCGTAGGTCGCGCCGGTGAAGACGTCCGTCCAGGTTCCCGGCGGCAGCCACACCGTCGTCTGCGCGGTCAGGCCCGGCGTGGTCACCGGCGCGACCAGGAGCTGGTCGCCGAGCAGATACTCGGTGTCGTGGGTGTAGGCGCCGGCCTCGCGCGGATACTCGAGGTAGAGGGCGCGAGCCATCGGCAGCCCGGTGTCGTACGCCTGGCGCGCGGTCGCGTACAGGTAGGGGACCATGGCCTCGCGCAGGCGCAGGAAGGACGCAGCCGCGCCCCGGACGGCGTCGCCGTACTCCCACGGAAGGCGGTCGCCGTGATCGGAGTGCAGGCGGTTGATGGGCTGGAGGGCACCGAGCTGGAGCCAGCGGACGTAGAGGTCCTCGGGCAGGTGCTTGCCGGCGAAGCTCCCGATGTCGTGGCTGACGTACGGCTCGCCGATGCTTCCCTCGGCGGGCGTGAACGCCGCCTCGAACGCCAGTGACGCCCAGTCGGGCCGCGTGTCGCCGGTGAAGTGCACCGTCGAGCGGTGCTCGCCCCACGGCCCGGACGCCGGCGTGCTGTTGTAGTCGGGGAAGGACGCGCCGATGCGCGCCAGCGAGAAGCCGCGCAGCCCGCGGGCGTCGCCGGCGCGGCGGTAGAGCTCGTTGATCCAGCTGTCGGGCGTCAGGCCGGGCGTGCTCGCGGTGCTGTCGTCGCAGCAGTAGTCCAGCCACCACTGGCGGACGCCCTGGGCCTCGAAGGGGTCGTGAAGCCATTGCCACGCGGCGGCCTGGTCGCGATCGGCCCAGTCGAAGCGGTGCGGCTTCGGTGCGAAGCTCGACGTCGCGGGCGCGAGCTTGCCGCCCGCGATCTCCTGCGCGTGCGCGAAGCGCGGGTCGTCCTCGGACACGGCCGCGTGGACGTTGAGCGTCGTCTGCAGATGCTCCGCCTTGGCCCAGTCCAGGAAGGCCTGCGGGTTCGGGAACAACGCCGGGTTCCAGTTCCACCCGGCCCACGTGTTGGGCGCCTTCCAGTCGGTGTCGGCGACCAGGACGTCCAGCGGCACGCGGTTCGCGCGGAACGCGGGCAGCAGCTGGGTCTTGTAGTCATCGAACGAGTACGCGAAGTACTTCGAGAACCAGTTGCCGAACGCCCACTTCGGCAACAGCACGGGCCGGCCGGTGAGCGTGACGAGGTCCTTCAGCGCCGTCTTGTAGTCGCTCCCGTAGCCGAAGAAGTAGCCGTCCTCGTACGCGCCGCCATGGGCCGGTCGCGGCTGGACCCAGCCGTCCGCGGTGCGGAGCGCCGTCGTGGAGTCGTCGAGCAGGTACCAGCCCTGCCGCATGAGCAGCCCTTGGTGGAGCTTGATCTGGTCGACCGGTCCCGCCTGCCCCGGGTAGTAGTCCAGCCCGCGGTACCAGCCGCCGAGCGCGTCGGATCGCGCCGGCGAGCCGAACTGGGGCCGGACCGTGCGGCCGCCGACCCAGACGCTGACGTTGCCCGGACCGAGCGGGCTCGAGTCGTGCGTGTAGCGCAGCACGAGCCGGGCGGTGCGGATCTCCAGGCCCGATCGCGTGGTGCGCACCGAGAACGGCGGCGGCGTGAGGCCCCGGGCGACGGCATTGAAGGTCGGGCGGTCCTCGAAGCGGCCGTCCGCCGCGTACTCCATCCGGATCAGCGTCGGCGTGATGATCTGGAAGCGAGCCGCGCCGTCGACCACGCTTGCGCCCTGGCGGGCGGGATTCGCCAGCGCCCCTGACGTCGGCGCCAGCGTGAACGCCAGCGTAAGCGCCAGCAAGATGACACGGACCCGTTTCACGGCTCGCTCCTCTCCCCGCTTTCTCCCGTCAGGCATTTTGCAACGTTTTTCTCGCTGGCGCAACTCGACACCGCGACTTGCCAGAATGCGCTCATGGCCGCTCCCGGACGAAAGCCTGGAGTCGTGGCCGTCGCGCGCGCCGCCGGCGTGTCCCCGAGCACGGTGTCCAACGCCTTCAACCGGCCGGAGCGCCTGACACCCGCGCTGCGCGAGCGCGTGTTGCGCGTGGCGGCCGAGCTCGACTACGGCGGCCCCGACCCCGCCGCCCGGATCCTCCGCCGCGGGCGCGCCGGCGCCATCGCGGTGATCCTCGGACGGCTGATCGCGGACGCCCTGAGCGATCCGGCGACGATCCAGTTCCTCACCGGCGTGTCGGACGCGACCGACCCGCAGCAGCTCGGCCTCGTGCTGGTTCCCGAGCTGCCGTACCGCGACGTCCCGGAGGGCCCCGCGGTACGCAATGCCGCGGCCGACGGGCTGATCGTCTTCTCCGTGCCGGGTGACGACCCGATCATCCCCGCGGTCCTGCAGCGCCACCTGCCCACCGTCATCGTCGACTCGCCCGCGCCGTCCGACATCCCCGGGCTCGCTGACGACCGACGCCGTCCCGCGCTCGATTTCCTGACGATCGATGACGTCGGGGGCGCCGAGGCCGCCATGCGCCACCTGATCGACCTGGGTCACCGCCGGATCGGCGTACTCGCGTTCGGCCTCTCGACGCACGCGCCCGCCGGACCGGCCGACATCGCCCACCGCGCCGGCGCGACCGCCACGGTCACCAAGGCCCGCGTCGAAGGCTGCGCGCGCGCGTTGGCGGCCGCCGGCCTCGACGAGACGGCCGCGACGATCGTGCAGGTCCCCGTCGTCACGCCCGAGATGGCCCGCACCGCCGCCAACGCGCTCCTGGATGCCGCGCCGGACCTCACCGCGATCTTCGCGTTCAGCGACCGGCTCGCCATGGCCGTCTGCGCGGTCGCCCGCGAACGTGGCCTCGCCGTTCCCGGCGACCTGTCCGTCGTCGGCTTCGACGACACCGCGCCGGCCGCCGCGCGGTTGACCACCGTGCGCCAGGGACACCGCGACAAGGGCCGCCTGGCCGCCGAGCGGCTCCTGCAGACGATCAACGGGCAGCCGCCGGCCACACCGGCAGCCCTGCTGCCCACCGAGCTCATCGTTCGCGTGACCACGGGTCCACCGGGGTCGTGGGGACGCTTCATAGACCCCTCTTCGCGCCCTTGTGACTGAGTCCGAGGTCCTAGGGAGGTCCGCGCTCAACGGCTGAGGGTCGGTTCGCTCGGCCGCGGGTCCTGTCCTCGTGGGACCCGGGTCGACGACTGAACTGAGACCCGCGCGCGGGGCGCCCTGGCACGGGTCTGCGGTCTCGCCTGCCGGGCTGGGTCGGCACGTACGCCCGTCGTCGCGTGCAGGGCGCCCTGCCACGGCATTCAGCCGCCGACCCCCAAACGCCCACGAGGCCACCCGCGGGTGGAACGGTCGCGCCTAGACCCACGCTCTTGCGGGTCGCGCAACGCAGCAGCGGCGGCGGGAACATACGGCGCCCTTCCGCGTGTCGTCCCGAGCGGGCACGCGCCGTACAGCACGGCTACCCGGCCGCTGGTTCGCTGGGTTCGTCTCAGCGGCCGCGGAATGCGAGCGTGAGCTGGTGAGACGTCCGCGCGATCCGATGTGCCGGCCCCGTCTCGGCGACTGCAACCACCTTGACGCGCCCGCTGCGATCAGCCAAGCGGTGGCTCGTCTTGGCCAGCCTGACTCTCAGCATCAACCTGGTGCCAGGCGCGACATCGTAGTGTGCGCTGCCCAGCCCTCGCCCTGCCCTCCGAAGCGTCAGAAGCCCGATGCAGTGAGTCGTCGGGGTGGCTGGACAACTCACGATGATCGAGACTCGGCCCTGTCTCACGTTGACCACGCTGCCTTTGATCCTCAGCGGGGTTGCCGATAGGGCCGGGCTGGGCGGCGCATCAGCCGGGGGCAGTCCGGCCGGTGGCGGCGTCGTGGCCGGTGGCGGCGTCACGACGGGCGCCGGAGGAACGTCGACCGCCTCGAAGCCGTCGACGAAGTCCACCAAGGCGCCGTCGGTCAGAACCGAGTCGTCGCCGTCGCCGCCGTGAGCGACGTCCGGCGCCCCATCTCGGAGGTCGATCTGGTCGTCACCGGCGTCACCGAACACGAGGTCACTACCGCCGCCCGGCGTGACGGTGTCGTTGCCGTCGCCGCCGAGGATCCGGTCCGCGCCATCGGAGCCGACGATCGTGTCCGCCCCGTCGCCCCCGACGATCGTCAAGCCAGTGCGGGCACCCAACCCCGGCGCAGACGAGAACGAGTCGTCACCGCCGAGCCCGCGAACCTCGAAGCGCTCGGTATCACTGAGAAGACTGACGGTCGTGAGGTTGGTGCGCTTGAACCTGACGAAGCCTGCGAGCTGGTCGGGCCCGAGTGTGAAGGCGTCGCCGAGCGTCGGGTTCCCGTCGACCACGGTCAGGTCGTTACCGTCGCCACCGGTATCGACGTCATCGCCGTCGCCGTTGCTCCACATGAAGATGTCGTTGCCCGCGCCGCCGTTCAGATCGTCACCCCCTTTGGCGCCGATCAAGACGTCGTTGCCATCACCGCCGCTGAGGGTGTCGCCGGAATCAGGGCCGGTCAGTACATCGTCGCCGCCGTCGCCGTTGAGGAGCGCGCCCCCAATCGCGTCGACCGGCGCGCTCACCGAGAGAGTGTCGTTGCCGTCGCCGCCGTTGATGGTGATCACGCCGTGGCCGGTGGCCGCAACGGTCTGCCCGCCAGGTGTCGCGCTGTCCCAGTCGGCGCTCGACTTGAGGCCGTCGCCGACCGGGTCGTGCACGAGCAGCCCGTTCTCGACCGACACCGAGACGACGTCGTCCGCACCGTCGAGATTCAGCTGGGCCGAGACGCCGTCCGTAGTCGCCGAAATCACGCCGGCATTGGCAGGTGCTGCATCAGCCGCCAGCGCGAGCGCCACTGTCGCGGCAAACGCTGCCGCAAGCACTCTGGGGTTCCACGTGAGTGCTCCTGAACACGTCGCCACACAAACGAGGACCCCGCAACCGCTCGGTTTATTCCACCGAGTCCTGGCGCCCCGACAGGCGCGTCATCGCACCCGCGGCGCCGATCGCTGCGGCGCGTGGGCCGGCACCGGTGGTACCACCGGATCAGGGTACGCGGCGGCGGCCGCTGGATGGGCGCTGCGATCCTCTTGTGATGGCGATCATCCGGATGTGGCGCGGCTGGACGCGAGACGCGGCGGCCGATGACTACGAGCGCTTCCTTCTCGACGAACTGTTCCCTTCGATGCGAAGCATCCCCGGATTCCTCGGCGCCGAGGTCCTGCGACGACAGGACGGCGACGACGTCGCGTTCGTCACGCTCACGCGCTTCGGCTCGCTCGACGACGTCCGTGCGTTCGCCGGCGATCCGCCCGACGCCGCGGTGATCGAACCGCGGGCGGCCGAGTTGCTCGATCGCTACGACGATCGCGCTCTCCACTTCGACGTCACGCCATTCGAGCGCTGAATTCCACCGAAGCCGTCGGTCGTTGCCGCTTCGTCCAGTGAATGACCGCGGCGCTCATGATCCATTGAGTGAACGTCGACCCTTGCTCGACGCATCCATCTCAAGGATCGGGCACCTGATGACGAATCTGATTCTCCTGCTGATCGCCGGCACCACGATCTGGCTCGGGTTCGATGCCAGCCGGCGGGACTGGCGACGCAGCTCGTTTGCCCGTAGCGCGACGATCTGGGTCATCGGATCGCTCGCGATGTGGATCGTGATCTTTCCGCTCTACCTCTTCATGCGCCAGCGCGCGCCGCTGAAGTCGCAGCTCTGAGCTCGCGCGTGGATCAGGCGGTTCGCCCGAGCTGCGGATCGCTGGTCAACTGGCCGGTGGACTCCAAGCGCCCGGCAAGCTGGTGGCGGAAGGTCGGATCGGCCGGCGTGGTGAGGGCGATGTCGTACCACCCGCCCGCATGGCCGGCGTCGACGCTGATCTCCCCGTCGCCGCGCAGCTCGAGCTTGCGGTCGGGTCCGTAGGCGTCGGCGACCTCGAGCACGAGCGGCCGCTTGCGGCGGCGATCGCGATGGGCGTCGGCGATCCGGAGCGTCAGCCGGCCCCGCCGGTGGTCGGCATCGGCCTCGACGCGCAACTCGGTGGCCGGTGAGCCGGCGAAATGGCGGAAGAACCCGTTCGGACCGTGGAGGCTGAGGTCGTACGTCCCCGGGTTGGGCAGGGCCGCGGTCAGCTGGTCGCCGGCTCCGACCGTGTACGTGTAGGGCGCGCCGGGAACCGTCAGCGAGCGGGCCTGCAGTCCCGCTCCGAGCTCGCCGCGATTCGCGATCGCGACGTTCAGCTTGTGCGGATCGGCGTCGAAGCCGACGTCGATGCGGTAGCCGAGCCGGCGCGACGGCCGCACGCCCGGCTCCTGGGCCGGGACCCGCCCGACCGCCGGCGGCAGCGGGTGGTAGCTCGGCGGAGTCGTGGTCTCGTTCGGCTTGTAGCCGTCGACGCTCGGCAGCCGCGGGACGCGCGGCGAGGAGCTCTCGAAATCGAAGGCCGAGGTCAGGTCGCCGCAGACGGCTCGCCGCCACGGCGTGATGTTGGGCTCATGGACGCCGAACCGCGCCTCGATGAGGCGGATCAGGGAGCTGTGGTCGAAGGTCTCCGAGGACACCCAGCCGCCGCTGCTCCACGGTGAGACAACCAGCAGCGGGACCCGGATCCCGAGACCGTACGGACCGGGGACGCCGCCGGAGCCCTTCGGCGTCCCGGGCTGGCCGGCGAAGAGCTCGTTGTCCAACGGCACGGTCGAGGCGCCGGGCAGGCCGCCGGCGTTGGGATACGGCCCCGGGACGTGGTCGAAGAAGCCGTCGTTCTCGTCGAACGTGATGATCAGTGCCGTCTTGGACCAGACGTCGGGGTTGCTCGTCAGCGCGTTGAGCACGCCCGCCGTGTACCAGGCGCCGTAGCCGGCGGGCCACGCCGGATGCTCGGTGTAGGCCTCGGGCGCGACGATCCACGACACGCTGGGCAGCCGGTCGTGCTGGACGTCGGCGGCGAGGATGTCGAAGAACCCGCCGCCCTTGTTCACCTCGGTTCCCGTGCGAGCGGCCTGGTACAGCGGGCTGCCGGGAGCCGCGTTCTGGTAGTTGAAGAAGTACAGCAGCGAGTTGTCGCCGTAGTTGCCGATGTACGGATCCGACGTCCAGCCCCAGAACCCGGCCGCGTCCAGCCCGACACCGCTGTCCTGGTAGATCTTCCAGCTGACCCCCGGCCGCCTGCAGGCGCTCCGGGTAGGTCGTCCATCCGTACCCGAGCTCGTCGTTGGCGATGACCGGCCCGCCGCCCTTGCCGTCGTTGCCGTCCCAGCCGGTCCACATGTAGTACCGGTTGGGATCGGTCGGGCCGAGCATCGAGCAGTAGTAGCCGTCGCAGACGGTGAAGGCGTCGGCCAGCGCGTAGTGGAACGGAAGATCCCGGCGCTCCATGTGCGCCATGCACGTCGTCGTCTTGGACGGCAGCCACTGGTCCCACTTGCCGCCGTTGAACATCTGGTGGCTCCCGTCCCAGCTGTCGTCGAGATCCTCGATGAACGTGAGCGCCAGGTTGCCGACGTCCGGCCGGAACGGGGGCACCACGGCGGCCCCGTCGGCCTGGTACCAGACCGGCTTGCCGCTCGGCAATGTGACCGGGTGCGGATCACCGAAGCCGCGCACGCCGCGCAGGACGCCGAAGTAGTGGTCGAACGACCGGTTCTCCTGCATGAGCACCACGATGTGCTCGACGTCCTTGATGCTGCGGGTCGCATGGTTGCCCGGAAGGGCGAGCGCCTTGGCGATGCTGTCGGACAGCATCGTCGAAGCGATGCTGCCGCCCGCGAGCTGGAGAAACCGCCGTCGATTCACGACTCGCATCCGAGTCCCCCGCTCTGTTCACGGACAGCGCCTCTGCGCCGCCCTGTCCTGATTGACGCGGAGCCCGCGGCTCGCGGCGGACGTGATGCTAAGCCGGTTCGGCGCCCGACCGGAACGCCGGTCACAAGCCGCTTACAACCTGGGTTCCGGTCCGTCACGACTCGATAACAGAGCCGCCGCCGGCCGGCCTTAGCGTCTGCCGGGCCGCGGCATCTGGGTCGCGGCTTCGTACGCAAAGGAGCAAGCCGGTGACCTCACGAGCTCGCACGCTATCGCTGCTCGGCGGTGCCATCCTGGCGTCGAGTGCGGCCCTGACCGCAGTCGTCGCAGCCTCGCCCCCGAGCCGACCCGACCTCACGGGCGTGGCGGCCAACACGAAGTCCGAGGGCTATGCGCCCGCGAGCCTGCTCTCCCCTGAGCTCAGGCAGGTCGTGGTCGCGCAGGGCGCGACGAAGCTCGAGAACCCCTCGGCGCTGACCTCCTATTACGGCTACGACAACGACGTCGTCAACTCCGCCGGCCAGCCGCAGATGCTGCCGACGCCGAGCAACCCGGCCGAGGCGCACAAGACCGAGCCCGACAAGAACACCTACCTCGTCTTCCGCCGCGGGCTGCCCGGCGCCGACGCCGCGTACGACTACGGGCAGCGGTTCCTCTTCCAGGGCCACGAAGGCGGGGCCAACGGCGCCGGCGTCCTCACCCGCATCAATCTCGACGCCGACCCGGCGCACCGCGTGACGCTGCTCGCGACGCAGGACGCGACCGGGAAGCCGATCGCGGCGATCGACGGCTCGACGTGGGACCCGTGGGCCCAGCGCCTGCTCCTGACCACCGAGAACCCCTCCGCGCCGACCTACGCCGCCGCGCCCGGCTACCCGTCGACCGTCACCGACGTCTCGGGCGCGCTCGGCCGCGGCGGCTTCGAGGGCATCCAGAACGACGCGCGCGGCGACATCTGGATCGTCGAGGACATCGGCGGCGCGAACAAGCCGGGCACGACCGCCAAGCAGCCGAACAGCTTCCTCTACCGCTACGTCCCGGCACGCCCCGGCGACCTCGCGCACGGCAAGCTCCAGGCGCTGCAGGTCCTCAACAACGGCGCGCCGATCACGTTCGAGAGCCAGCTGCCGCTCACCAGCCCGGATCAGGTCGCGCTGCACACCTACGGCAAGACGTTCCGCACCGCGTGGGTGACCGTGCACGACACCGGCGCCGACGGCAACGCGCCGTTCAACGCCAACGACGCCGCCAAGAACGCGCACGCGACGCCGTTCAAGCGCCCCGAGAACGGGCAGTTCCGCCCCGGCACGGGGTTCCGGGACTTCTACTTCGACGAGACCGGCGACACCAACGCCACGAGCGTCGAGAACCCGGTCGGCGGCTGGACCTCGGTGTTCAAGCTCTCCCAGGCGGACCCGGGCAGCATGACCGGCACGCTGACGCTCTTCTACAAGGGTGACCTGCAGCACGCCGGCTTCGACAACATGACGTTCCTCTCGCGCGACAAGCTGGCCGTCGTCGAGGACGCGGGCGACACGCTGCACAGCCAGCGCAACGCGCTCGACTCGGGCTACGCGCTCGACGCGCGCGCCGACTACTCCAACCCGGCGACGCAACCGGTCCGCTGGCTCGGTGAGGGGCGCGACGCGTCGGCGACGCTCGACTCCGCGAACAGCGGGTTCGGCAGCAACGAAGGCGACAACGAGATCACCGGCGTGCACGTCTCCGACGGCGATCCCGGTCCCGGCGGGCTCCTGGGCGCCAAGACGCCGGACCTCGGCGACTCGCAGTGGCACTGGTTCTACACCCAGCAGCACGGCGACAACGCCACCTACGAGGTCCTCTTCGGCGACCGGCACGGCGCCGGCGACGACTGACCCAGCCGTTCCCAGCGCACGTTTCCAGACCACGTCTTTGGAGGTTTCCCGATGCAGCGCTTCATGCGATTGACCGCGACCGCCGCGGTGCTCGCCGCGACGGTCGCGGCGACCACCGCGGTCGCCGACCGCGGTGGTGACGACCACGGACCGGCGGCCGAGCACGGCGACTACGGACTCGGCCGCTCCTACACCGTCGGGCTGTTCGGCGACATGCCGTACGGAGCCGCCGGCCGCATCGAGTACCCGCGACTGCTGGCCGACATGAACCGCGCCGCTCCCGCCTTCGCGATCTTCGACGGCGATCTGAAGGCCGGCGGCGACGGGCAGTGCACTGACCAGCTCTACACGCAGAGCCGCGACTGGTTCAACTCGCTGCGCTTCCCTGTCGTCGTGACGCCGGGCGACAACGACTGGACGGACTGCTGGGGCCGCTACGGCCCGGGCACCGGCGGCTACGACGCCGAGGAGCGGCTCGCGTTCGAGCGCAAGACGTTCTTCTCGACCGACCGCACGCTCGGCGCTCGCCCGATGCGGGTCGAGCGCGAGAGCGGCGAGCCCGGGTATTCGGCCTACGTGGAGAACGCGCGCTGGGTCGCCGGCCCCGTGCTCTACCTGACGCTGAACTTCCAGGGCTCCAACGACAACCTGCCGCACGCCGGCGTCGACGGCGAGACCCGCCCGGACGCCGAGATCGCGCGCCAGACCGCCGAGCACAACGCGCGCGAGGCGGCCAACATCCATTGGCTGCAGGAGTCGTTCGCCAAGGCCAAGCAGATCGGCGCCAAGGGCGTGGTCGTGACCTTCCAGGCCGACCCCGACTTCAACAACGAGTACAAGCTCCAGCCGCCGCAGTACGACGGCCTGACCGACATCACCG
The DNA here is from genome assembly GCA_963736505.1 of uncultured Solirubrobacteraceae bacterium. Classification (GTDB taxonomy): domain Bacteria; phylum Actinomycetota; class Thermoleophilia; order Solirubrobacterales; family Solirubrobacteraceae; genus Solirubrobacter. Next base: position 400,266 of record CAVTOZ010000003.1, on the reverse strand, counting down.
CCGAGCTCCGCCGCCAGGTCCTCGGCTACGGCGGGCAGACGCTGCTCGTCCACGGCGACAGCCACTACTTCAAGCTCGACAAGCCGCTCAACTACGACAACGGCGAGGTCATCGAGCGCTTCACGCGCCTGGAGACCTTCGGCGCCACCAACACGCACTGGGTCAGCCTCACCGTCGACCCGCACGATCCGCAGCTGTTCGAGCTGCGCCCGCAGATCGTCCCCGGCAACGTCAACGACCGGTAGCGGACGACCCGCTCGCCTCGCCGGGGCGTTCGCGCCCCGGCGAGGGCGTCACGGCTCTCAGGTTCACCCCTGAGGCGGAGCGATCGCGCGCTTGAGGATCTTCCCGGTCGGGCCCTTGGGGAGCTCGGCGAGCAGCCAGACGATGCGCGGGTACTTGTAGGCGGCCACGCGCGCCTTGACGAACGCGCGCAGCTCGTCCGGCGTGACCATGACGCCGACCTTCAGCGCGACCGCCGCGCCGACCTCCTCGCCCAGCGAGGCGTGCGGGATGCCGATCACGGCAGCCTCGCGCACGGCCGGGTGCGCGTAGAGGACCTCCTCGATCTCGCGCGGGTAGACGTTGAAGCCGCCGCGGATCACGAGCTCCTTCTTGCGGTCGATCACGTAGAAGTAGCCGTCCTCGTCGACGCGGCCGACGTCGCCGGTGCGGAACCAGCCGTCCGCGGACAGCACGTCGGCGGTCGCCTCAGGCTTGTTCCAATAGCCCTTCATGACGTTGTGGCCGCGGATGGCGATCTCCCCGTCGCCGAGCAGGCGCATCTCGACGCCCTCGACCGGCAGGCCGATGGAGCCGGGCTTGCGCTCGCGGTCAGGACGATTGAAGGAGGCGACGGGCGACGTCTCCGACAAGCCGTAGCCCTCGAGCACGGGGCAGCCGAAGCGCCGCTCGAACGCGTGCATGACCTCCACGGGCATCGCCGCGCCGCCGGAGATGCAGACGCGCAGCGAGCCGGCGTCGCCGAGCTCGTGGAGCAGCGCCGTGAACATGGTCGGGACGCCTTCGAACACCGTGACGGCATCGCGTTCGAGGATCGCCAGCGCCTTGGCGGCGTCGAAGCGCGGCAGCAACGTCAGCGTGCCGCCCGCGGCGAGCGTCGCGTTGAGCGCGCAGGTCTGGCCGAAGGCGTGGAAGAAGGGCAACGCGCCGAGCGTGACCGCGGTCTCGTCGATGCCGAAGAGCGCGCCGCTGACCTCGTGGTTGCGGATCAGGTTCGCGTGCGTGAGCTGCGCGCCCTTCGGCGTGCCGGTGGTGCCGGAGGTGTAGAGGATCACAGCGGTGTCGTCGGCTGCGCGCGCCACGGACCGCGTGATCGGCTCGCAGCGCGCCGCCAGCTCCTCGAGCGCTCCCGGCTCGACGAGCACGCAGTCGGCGCCCGCCTGCTCGGCGCCCGCGTGCGCCGCGTCGGCCGCGTGGTGCCAGGCGAGCAGCACCTTGGCGCCGGAGTCGGTCAGGTGGTACGCGACCTCGCGCGACTTCAGCAGCGGGTTGAGCGGGACGACGACGGCACCTGCGCGCAGCACGCCGTAGTACGCGATCGGGAAGTGCGGGACGTTGGGGAGCATCACGCCGACGCGGTCGCCCGGCCCGACGCCCTTGGCCTTCAGGAGCCCGGCCGTGCGGGCGACGGCGTCGTCGAGCTGGTCGTAGGTGAGCTCGAGGTCGTCGAGCTTGACGGCGACGTTGCCGCCGCGAGTGAGGAGATCGGCGAGATTGGGCATGGATCACAGGCTGAGCCCGGTTGGGCGTCGCGTCACCGGCTCCGGCACCCAAGATTCCTCCGCGTGGTTGTGAGTCGATTACAATCGCGGCGTGGCGCTCGTCGAGATCCTCGAGTCGCGCAGCGACGAGCTGATCGCCGCCGCGATGGAGCGCATCCGCGAGCGGGTCCCCGTCTATCGCGACGCCGACGAGGCGCTCGTGGAGGACATCCGCCGCCACGTCGCGCAGCACCACGTGCTGATCTGCACGGTGCTGCGGCGCGGCTCGCCGCCGCAGCCGCGCGAGCTCGAGTTCGTCGCGCGCCACGCCGCGCTGCGCGCGCGCCGGGGCATCCCGCTCGCCGACTTCATGGAGGCGTTCCGCGCCTACAACGCGGTGTTGTGGGACGCGATGGAGGACGAGAGCGAGGCGCTCGGAGACGCGCGCGCCGCCAGCCTCTACATCGACCTCGCCGCCACCACGGCCAGCGGCGCCTACCTCGAGTCCGAGCAACTGCTCGCCGCCGGCCGCGACCGCGTCCGCCGCGACCTGCTGGAGGACCTGCTCGCCGGCACGCCGCCGGCCTCCGCGGCAAGCCTCGCGGTGGCGCGCGACTGCGGCCTGGACGCCGACACGCGCTGCCTGCTCGTCGCCGCGCTGCCGGTCTCGGCGCCCGAGGACGAGCGCGACCTGCACAGCGCGGCCGCCGCGCTCGGAAAGGCGGCCGGAGGGCGAACGCCGGTGCTCGCGGTCGTCCGCCAGGGCGAGATCGTCGTGGTGCGTGCCGTCGGCGCGACTGAGCGGCCGGCGCTCGCGAAGCGGCTGCAGCGCGTCAAGGGCCTCAACATCGGCGTCAGCACGATCCAGGACGGGCTCGCCGGCGTCCCCGACGCCTACCGCGAGGCGTCACTCGCCGCCGGGCGGGTGTCCGGCGGCGGCGTGCTGGCGCTGGCGGAGATGACGCCGTTCGAGTTCCTCACGCTCCGCAGCAGCGGCGTGGCGCGGCGCCTCACCGATCCCGTGCTCGCCGAGTTCGTGCGCGAGGACCGCGAGAAGGGCGGGATGCTGGTCGGGACGCTCGAGGCGTACGTCGCCGCCGACCTCAACGTCAAGGCGGCCGCCGAGGCGCTGCTCGTGCACGTCAACACGGCGCACCACCGGCTCGGCCGGATCGAGGAGAAGACGGGCCGCGACCTGCGCCACCTCGCGGACATCATCGACCTGCTGATCGCGATCCGGCTCCCATGATCGTCAGGGCCGGCGGCTTGAAGCTGCGCGTCGACCGCCGCGGCGAAGGCCCGCCGCTGCTGCTGATCACGGGCATCGGCGCGCATCTGGACATGTGGCGCCCGTTCCAGGCGGTCGCCGGCGAGCGCGAGCTGATCGCCTTCGACGCGCCCGGCGTCGGCCGCTCGCAGCGACCGGCGCTGCCGTTGCGGATGCCGGCGCTCGCGCGGCTCGTGACCGAGCTGCTGGACGCGCTGGCGCTCGAGCGCGTGGACGTGCTCGGCTACTCGTGGGGCGGCGGTCTCGCGCAGGAGCTCGCGCACCGGCATCCCGAGCGCGTGCGCCGGCTGGTGCTGTGCGCCACCGCGCCGGGGCTCGGCGGCGTCCCGCCCAAGCCGCTCGCGGCGCTGATGCTCGCCACGCCGGCGCGCTACTACCACCCGAAGCTCGCCGAGTGGAGCCTGCCGTACATCGCCGGCGGGCGCGTCGGCGACGGGCACGTGCGCGACCGCCTCGCCGCTCCGCCGAGCGTGCTCGGCTACGCGTTCCAGCTGCTCGCCGCGGCCGGCTGGACGAGCCTGCCCTGGCTGCACACGCTCCCGCACAAGACGCTGGTGGTCGCCGGCGACGACGACCCGGCCGTGCCGTTCACCAACGCCCGCATCCTGGCCGCCCGGATCCCCGACGCCCGGCTCGAGCGCGTGCGCGGCGGCGGCCACCTGTTCCTGCTCGACGAGCCGGAGCGCGGCGCGGCACCGATCCGCGCCTTCCTCGACATGTGATCCGATCACAACGCGAGCGCAGGATGTTCGGGCTCCGGACGCAATGACGCCGTGCCGTTGTGGGCGGACACTGACGCCCATGACCGATGCACCGATCCAGGCCGCCCTCGACGTGATGCTCACCGACAGCGGCGGCCCCCACCTCGTCCCGCCCGTCGGGCTGGCCACGGGCCTGGCCCGCCGGCCGCGCAAGACCGCCCGCCGCCTCGGCGGGCTCGGCGCCGAGCTGGCCCGCGTGGCCGCCGGACGCTCGACCGCCGCGCCCGGCAAGCGCGACCGCCGCTTCGCCGATCCTGCCTGGCAGTCGTCCTGGCTGTACCGGAGAATCCTGCAGGCCCACCTCGCGCTGGGCGAGACCGCGGACGGGCTGATCGACGACGCGCGGCTCGACTGGCGCGCCGAGCGCCAGGCGCGCTTCGCCGTCGGCAACCTGCTCGACGCGATCGCGCCCAGCAACTTCCCGCTGACGAACCCGACCGTGGTCAAGGCGATCGTCGACCAGGGCGGCCTGAATCTCGTGCGCGGCGCGCGCACCTTCGCCGGCGACTTCCCGCACCTGCCCTCGACGGTCGACACGGCGCCGTTCGCGCTCGGCGAGAACCTCGCGGTCACGCCCGGGCACGTCGTGCTGCGGACCGAGGTGCTCGAGCTGATCCGCTACACGCCGCAGACCGACAAGGTCCACCCCACGCCGGTGTTGTTCGTGCCGCCGACGATCAACAAGTTCTACGTGCTCGACCTCGCGCCGGGCCGCAGCCTCGTCGAGTACCTCGTCGGCCAGGGCCACCAGGTCTTCGCCATCTCGTGGCGCAACCCGGACGCCGAGCAGGGGCACTTCGACTTCGACACCTACGCCGACGCGATCCTCGAGGCGCGCGACAAGGTCGCCGCGCTCACCGGCAGCGCGTCGGTGCACCTCAACGCCGCCTGCTCGGGCGGGATCCTCACGGCCGGGCTGGTCGGCCACCTCGCCGCCGAAGGCCGGCTCGGCGAGATCGCCTCGCTGACGCTGATGGTCTGCGCGCTCGACAACGAGCGCGCCGGCACGGCTTCGGCGTTCACCTCGCGCGAGGTCGCCGCCGCGGCCGTCGCGGACTCCGCCCGCCGCGGCTACGTGACCGGCGAGGCGCTGGCCGGCGTCTTCACCTGGCTGCGCCCGAACGACCTCGTGTGGAACTACGTCGTCAACCAGTACCTGCTCGGCAAGCAACCGCCGGCGTTCGACGTCCTCTACTGGAACCAGGACACCGTCCGCCTCGCTGCAGGCCTGCACCGCGACTTCATCCGGCTCGCGCTCGACAACTCGATGACGCGCCCGGGCGCGATGGAGGTGCTCGGCTCGCCCGTCGACCTGGGCAAGGTCGACGTCGACAACTACATCGTCGCCGGCCTCACCGACCACATCATCCCGTGGGAGAACGCGGCCCGCTCGAGCGAGCTGCTGGGCGGCGAGTCGCGCTTCATCCTCTCCACCTCCGGCCACATCCAGGCGCTCGTCAACCCGCCGGCGGAGGACAGCCGCGCGAGCTATCGCGTCGGCGCCGACGGGCCCACCCACCAGGGCTCCTGGTGGCCCGACTACGCCCAATGGCTGGCCGCCCGCTCGGGTACGCCGGTCACCGCACCGAAGATCCGCGATCGCGGGGCCAAGGCCCCGGGGAGCTACGTCCATGCTCGCTAGAGCCCTTCCGACCGACTACTTCGGCGTCCGCGAGCAGTTCACCGCGGAGCAGTGGGACCACTTCATCGCCACGCGGCGCTTCGTCGACGACGAGGTCCTCCCGGTGATCAACGACTACTGGGAGAAGGCCGAGCTGCCGTGGCCGCTGATGCGCCGGCTCGCCGACCTCGGCCTGTACGGCGAGGACATCGACGGCTACGGCTCGCCCGGGATGTCGCCGCTCGCGCGCGGGCTGGTGAACATGGAGCTGCACCGCGGCGACGGCAGCCTCGGGACGTTCCTCGGCGTGCAGTCCGGACTGGCGATGAAGTCGCTCGCGCTGCTCGGCTCGGAGGAGCAGAAGCAGCGCTGGCTGCCGGCGATGGCGCGACTGGACGCGATCGGCGCCTTCGCGCTGACCGAGCCCGCCCACGGCTCCGACAGCGTGGCACTGGAGACGACCGCCCGGCGCGACGGCGACGCCTGGATCCTCGACGGCAGCAAGCGCTGGATCGGCAACGGCTCGATCGCCGACGTGGTCGTGGTGTGGGCGCGCGACGTCGCGGACGGTCAGGTCAAGGGCTTCCTCGTCGAGACCGCGCAGGAGGGCTACACCGGCGTGACGCTGGGCGGCAAGGGCGCGACGCGCGCGATCTGGCAGGCGCAGATCACGCTCGACGGCGCGCGCGGCGAGTGGCTGCCCGGCACGCACTCGTTCAAGGACGCCGGCCGCGTGCTGATCACGACCCGCGCCACCTGCGCGTGGGGCGCGCTCGGGCATGCCGTCGCGGCCTACGACGCGGCGCTGAGCTACGCGAAGCAGCGCGTCCAGTTCGGCAAGCCGCTCGCCGCGTTCCAGATCGTCCAGGACCGGCTCGTGAAGATGCTCGCCGAGGTCACGGGCATGCAGCTCTACTGCATGCAGCTCGCGCGCCTGGAGGACGAGGGCCGGATGACCGACACGATCGCCGGCCTCGCCAAGCTCAACAACACGCGCAAGGCGCGCGCGGTGATCGCCGAGGCCCGCGACCTGCTCGGCGGCAACGGCGTGCTGCTCGAGAACCACGTGATCCGCCACATGGGCGACATCGAGGTGATCCACACCTACGAGGGCACCGAGACGATGCAGGCGCTGATCGTGGGACGCGACATCACCGGAATCGGCGCCTTCGCCTGAGCGCGGCCGACAAACGGGTCTGACGGGCGCCCGTGCGGGCGCCCGTCAGCGTCGGGCTACTTCTTCTTGATCTTCGCCGTCGCCGTCTTGGAGGCCTTGCCCTGCTGGCCCTTGGCGTTGACGCCGACCGTCTTGTACTTGTACGAATGGCCGGCCTTGACGGTGCTGTCGGTGAACGTCTTGCTCTTCGCCGTCAGCGTCTTCACGAGCTTGTAGCCGCCCTTGCCGTCGGCGCGATAGACGCGGATGGACTTCGCGCCCGCAGGTGCCGCGGTGAGCTTGAGCTTGACCTTGCCGCCGGTGACGCTCGCCTTCGGCGCGCCGGGCGCCGGAGCGGTCTTGCCGCCGACGGTCCAGCCGTTGGCGATGCCGTCGCCGTCGGGGTCGGTCGTGACCGGCGGCTTCGTCGGCGCCGGCGGTGTCGCGGCCGGCGGGGGCGTCGGGGTCGGGGGCTTGGGCGTCAGCACGTTGAACGTCGTGGAGGTCACGTCGCCGTAGTTGCCGGCGGCGTCGCGGGAGAACACGTGCAGCGCGTGCGCGCCGTCGGCGAGCGCCTGCGTCAGCGTGAACGTCACGTTGCCGCTCGAGTCGGCGGTCTGGTCGATCTCCTCGCCGACGTCATCGACCACCACGTGCGCGATCGCGCCCGGCTCGGTCGTGACCGTCAGGACCGGCAGCGATGTCGTCGTCGTGGAGCCGTCAGCCGGCGACTTGACGCTCGGCGCCGCGGGGCCGACGGTGTCGACCGTGAAGGAGACCGTGTTGGAATGGACCGCGCTCTCGTGGCCGAGGTCGTCGACCGTGACCACGTACGCGCTGTGCGCGCCTTCGGCGATGGGGTCATCGGCCTGCATGCCGGAGACTCCGCCGCTGAACATCGGGTCGGACTGGCCGGCTCGCTGGCCGTCGAGATAGAGATACGCGAACGTGCGGTTGTCGGTGCCGTTCGTCAGCGTGTTCGACGCGTCGAAGTACGGCGTGTTGTCGTTGGTCAGCGTGCCGGAGAAGGAGGTCTCGAGCACCGGCGCGGACGTCAGGATCTGGATCTGCGCGAGCGCGTCGGAGACGCCGTTGGTCAGGCTCTCGACGCTGTTGACCGTCTGCGCGATGGCCAGCGAGTGGTAGCCGTCGGCGAAACCCGAGGACGGGGTCACCGTCGCGGTGCCGTGGACGGCGTCGACGGTCGTGGTGCTGCCGACTTCGACGTTCGTGCCGACGCCGCCGACGTCCTGGACCTCATAGAGCGTGACCTTGCTGGCGGTCGGGTCGACGCCGGCGATGTGGATGGGGGGCGAGCTCTGGTTCAGGCGCGCCGTGGTGAACAGGTCGGCGTACGACGGTGCGGCGGGCGCCACGTCGAACGTGACGGCGTCGGACGGCGAGCTGGCCCTGCCGTTGTCGTCCAGGGTGACCGCGTACAGGGTGTGCGAGCCGGCGTCCAGCGGATCGTCCGGCGTCATGTCGTCCACGTTGCGACCCGGGTCTGCGGCCGGCGCGGTCGCGAGCAGCACGTCGTCGCCGTTTCCGACGATGGCGTCGGCGCCGGCGTCGCGGAGCTCGACGTCGTTGCCGGGAATCGCGCTCGAGACGTCGAAGTGCACGTCGCCGGCATCGACGGTGCTGGCATCACCGGTTCCCGAGATGTCCGGGAACTGGTCGACGAACACGTGGACGTCTCCGCTGCGCCCCAGCAAGCTGTCATCCAGCGACAGCACCACCTCGGTTCGGGAGCCCAGCGTGACCGGAGCCGTCGGGGTGATGGTGCCGGTGCCGAGAGCGTCGGTGGCGCCGGTCGAGCCGGCGTCGACCGCGATGCCGTCGACGTTGAGCGTCACCGACGACAGCGCGGTGGCGCCGGAGAACGACACCGTCGGCGTGGTGTCGTTGACGTACGCGCCGGCTGCGGGCAGGTCGATCTGAAAAGCGGCCTGCGCGCTGGCGGCGCCGGCGAGCGTGCACAGAAGCGTGCCGGCCAGAGCGAGCGGCGCGAGGGTCCTGCGGGATATACGCATTGAGGCGTGACTTCCTGATAAGCGGGCTGAGCCCAAGGGAGGCGGCAAGGCAGCGCAGAGCCGTCGACCGGACGACGCCGAGAAGGCCTGTGGCGCGAGAGGAACCGGCGTGCGCGCCACGGTTCGCCGGTGCTTCCCACGCCATCGGCATCGGCGGCGGGCGGCTTGATGTCAGCGAAACGCCGTACGCCGTCTGCTACGTGCCCTCGGGTGTCTGCGCGAAGAGGCCCGCCGCCACGGACGACTGGTCGCCGTCGGTCAGGCATGGGCCGGCAGCAACCGCCTGATCGCCCTCCTCACCGGACGCCAGCCGGTGGTCATCACCCGCGTTCTTGCCACTGCGGTCGGCGGCGAAGTCCTCTGCCGCGTGCTCGACGACGTCGACGATCGCCACGTGTTCGCCGAAACTCACGAGCAACTCCTGCGCGAGGCATGGCGGGCCGCGCACCCGCCCCCCGCCTACTTCCAACGCCCTAATCCCGACTAGGCCAGCCCGCTGAAGCGCGACCTTCGGCGACGAATCGCGCGAGCCGCCGGCCCGCCCCATTCACCTCTCAAAATTTCGCAGACCCGGACGTCTGCGACGCGCGTTACCCGGGTCGCTCCGGATGGCCGAGCCGCTGCCGCTCTCCGACTGTGCATGCGATGGAGGAAGTCGGCGTACGGCACCATCACGTACCGAGCTTGGCCGCCGGGCCAGCCGCCCATGTCCACGTAGCCGTACGCCGCGCCCGGGCGCTCCGGGTTCGCCGTCAGGCAGACTCCCGTCTTGCGCTCCTTGCAGTTCCGGCAGCGCCCGCACGCGATGTTGAACGGGACCGACACGAGGTCGCCTTCGCGCAGGAACTCGACGTCGCGACCCTTCTCGATCACCTCGCCCGTGATCTCGTGCCCGAGGATCAGACCAGGCGGCGCGGTGGTGCGCCCGCGGACCATGTGCTGGTCCGAGCCGCAGATGTTCGTCGAGACGATCCGCAGGATGACCCCGTGATGGCATTCGCCCCCGACGCTCTCCGGCGGGACGCCGGGACCCTCCCGGAGCACGAAGCTCGGGTAATCGATGTCCTTGACCTCGACCGTGCCTGGGCCCTCGTAGACGACGCCCCTGCTTTGATCAGCCATTCTCGCTCCTTCCGCTCATCGCGCCACGTCACACGCGACGCCCGGAGGTAGGTCGTGAGCCGGCATCGGCAAGCCGAGGAGCGAGGGCGCCACCCCCGCTCACCGTTCGATCGCGCGGCGCGTCGCCGGGCCGGCCAGGATGCGGCGCACCGGGACGTGCGCCTTCGCGGAGATCCTCCGCCGGATCTCCGCCAGCGCCCGTCGCTCCTGGTCACGGCTCGTCCGGAGCAGCTCAGCGACCGCTCGCGTACCGACGGCGTCCGCTTGGGCGATCAACCAGTCATACACCGCGATCTCGTGGTGCTCAGCCGCGGCTGCGGCGGCAAGGATCACATCGTCGACGAGCGCATCGTCGGCCCGCTTCATCTGCGCTCGCGCCTGTTTGTCGATCGCCTCGATCGGCGGGCACGGGTGGTCCTCGATCGCGATACCGAGGATGCGGAATGCCTGCTCGATCCGGACGATGTGCCAGCCGGTCTCTCCCTCGTGCTCGCGCAGGAGGTGCTTGAGCTCCTGGCTGCGCGCAGCGTGCGCGAAGGTGTCCAAGGTCTCCGCGCCTTCGCGCTCCATCGTGAGCGCGGACCCGAGCCGGTGGGAGAACAGCCGGGCCGGTGCATCGAATCTCGCGATCATCACTTCGGCCGGGCGGTAGGCCGCCGCGTGCCTGCGGCAACCCGCGGCCGAGCCGTGGCGCCGCTTGAGCGGCGGAGGCGCAGACCTACCGCAGCCTCAGATGCACCGCGACGACCAGAAGCTGTTCGAGCGCTACCGCGCGTCCCGGGATCCCGCGTGTCGCGAGGCGCTCGTGCGACGGCACCTGCCGCTGGCCCGGCGCCTGGCGGCGGGCTACATGTACCGCGGGGAGCCGTACGACGACCTGTTCCAAGTCGCCAGCCTCGGACTGCTGCTGGCGATCGACCGCTACGACCCCGGTCGCGGCATCGCGTTCTCGTCCTACGCCGTCCCCACGATCGCGGGCGAGCTCAAGCGCCACTACCGCGATACGACCTGGTCCGTGCGACTGCCGCGGCGCGTCTACGAACTCGCGATCGGGCTCGACTACGCGCGCGAGCGGCTCGGCGCCGAGCTCAACCGGGAGCCGAGCGTCGCGGAGCTTGCCCGGGCCGGCGGCGTGTCGGTGGAAGCCGTGCTCGAGGCGCTCGATGCCTTGAGGGCGAACGCGACCTTGTCGCTGCAGGCGCCCGCGGGGGAGGACGGCACCCGCACGCTCGGCGACGAGCTCGGCGCTCCCGACAACGCCTACCGGCAGGTCGAGCAGCGGGCGCTGCTCGATGACCTGCTCCGGTGCGTGTCCGCCGCCGAGTACCGCGCGCTCCGCCTGCGCTTCCGTCACGAGCTCACGCAGCGCGAGATCGGGCAGCAGCTCGGCATCTCGCAGGTAGCCGTCTCGCGCATGCTGCGCAAGGTGCTGCCGCGATTGTCGGAGTTCGCGCGGCGCTAGCGAGGAAACCTGCGCTGTGCAGGGACGGCGAAGAGGGTGACGGACGGCCCGTCGCGTGGCGGCAGGATCGCGGCGCTCGTTATGCAGCCTGCAACGTCGGCAAGAGGCCTGATCAGCCACCCCAGGTCTCGGGCACGAGCACGACGCGAAAGCCGTCCGGGTCCTCGAACGTCACGCCGTGCTCCGCCCAGTACGGATTGGCCGGAGTCACCGGCGCTCCCCCGAGCCGAGCCGCGACCGCGCGCACCGTCGGCTCATCGCCGAGGTAGAGCACGAGCAACGACTCGGGATGCGGCACCGGTGCACCGTGTTCTCCGCCGGTGGTCAGTTCCAGGTGCGCACTCGCGTCCGGCACCTCGAGGAACACGCCGTCGTAGCCGGCGTGATCGCGGAAGCCGCCGATCTCGCGCAACCCGAGCCCGTCGCGGTAGAACGCGACGAGCTCGTCGAGACGCTCGGTGTGCCGGGCGACGCGCAGTTGCATCAGCTCGCCGCCAGCCCCGCGACGGTCTCGGGCAGCCCGTTGATCTCGCCGACCGGCGAGAGCTCGCCGGCGGACCCGATCGCCCAGCCGAAGAGCTGCCGCGAGTCCGCGTCGATCGCGTACAGGTGCCGGCCGTCGCGCGCGATCGCCTCGTCGCGGATGCCCTTCTCGCCCAGCCGCGTCGAGGCGGCCACGGCCTCGCGCAGCATCAGGCTGCCGTCGCCTGCGATCTCGTAGCTGGAGATCGTGCCGTCGCCGAAGTTCGTCACGTACGCGAAGCGCCCGTCCGCGGTCACGGCCGCCCAGCACACCTCGCTGCGCGTATCCGCGACCGAGCCGCTGACCGGCGACAGAGACGAGCCGTCGAGCGCGTAGGACGACGCCGCCGCCTCGCCGATCGCGCCGCCGAACGCCTCCGTGACGATCATCGCGCCGTCGCGCGTGAAGTCGAACCCATAGGGCGTCTTGCCGCTCGAGGGGATCGTCGCCGGCCCGTCGGCGTAGCCGCGCTCATCGACGGCGAACGCGCTGATGCTGTCCGTGCCGCGCTCGGTGACGGCGAGCGTGCGCCCGTCACGACTGAACGCGATCTGCGCGGGATCGGCGTCGGGAGCGCTCAGCGCCCGGCTGGAGCCCTCAAGTGAGACGAGCCGGTCACCCTCGATGCGGAAGCCCGCGATGCTCGCGCTGCCGTTGTTCAGGACGTACACCAGCGACCCGGAGACGGCGACGCTCGTCGGCGCGGCCCCGCCCGAGGCGACGCGATCGGCCAGGCGCACCTCGCCGGCGTCGACGGCAAGCAGCGACACGTCGTCGCTGCCGGCGTTGACCACCAGCAGATGACGCCCATCATCGCTCAGCGCGACCGAGCTCTGAGAGGCGAGATGCGGCTTGCCGGTGCCACGGCCACCGGTGGCGGCGGCGCCGCGCGGAGCGAGCGTCCCGTCGGCGGCACGCCCGAAGGCGAGCACCTCGTTGCGCCCGGCATCGTTGGTCTGCACATACACGGAGTTCTCGTTCATGACGCCCATGGTCCAGCGACGCCCGAGGAACGTTACGGTCGCGACTCCAGCACGTCGCGCAGCCGCTCGAGATCGCGCTGGACGTTGCGGCGCACCAGCGGCGAGAGGATGCGCAACCCTCCGCCGCGGACGCGGTTGCTGACGGTCGTCCCGCCGCCGGCCACGGCGTCGAAGCGGTACGACTCGACGACGCCCGTGTGACCGACGCAGACCGTCCGGGCGGCCCGCCCTCTAGAGTGGGAGTCAGTTACATGGCTGACTCACCGACCGCCACCGCAGCCCGGCCGCCGAAGCGCCAGCGGCTGATCGACGGCGCCCGAGAGCTCATCTACGAGCAGGGCGTGCAGCGCACGACGCTTGCCCAGATCGCCGAACGGGCGGACGTGCCTCCGGGCAACGTGTACTACTACTACAAGACCCGCGACGAGCTGGTCCATGCCGTGATCGAGTCGCGGCTCGACTCGATCCGGAGACTTCTCGGCGAGCTCGACCGGCGCAGCACGCCGAAGGCGCGGTTGAAAGCGCTGGCCGGGTCCTGGGCGGAGGCCGCCCCGCGGGTCAAGGAGCACGGTTGCCCGATCGGCAGCCTGGCGTGCGAGCTGAGCAAGGACGACAACGCGGTTGCGGCTGACGGCGCGCGGATGATCCGCGAGCTGCTGGACTGGATGGAGGGGCAGTTTCGCGAGCTCGGGCGCCGTGACGCGCCCGCGCTCGCCGTGACGCTGCTGGGGTCGATCCAGGGCGCGGCGCTGCTGTCGAGCACGCTGCACGATGAGGAGCTGTTCCGCCGCGAGATCCGCAGGATCCGGCGCTGGATCGATGACGTCGCCTAGCATCGGGCTCGCCGGCAGATCGCGAGGCCGAACAGCCGGTCTTCGTCGGTCAGCAGCCGCTCGAGCTCGAGGCCGCCCGCGGCGAGGTCGGCGCGCAGTCGCCGAGGCGTGCGGCACGCGCAGGACGTTGCGGTTGAACGCGCTCGTGACGCCGGCGGCGTCGTCGTAGGCAAGCTCGATCACCGCCGGGTCTTTGACGAGGTCAACGCCGATCAGCAGGCGCGCGTCGTCGTAGCGGCGAAGTGCACCGGCGGTGGCTCGACGCCTCGACGATCGTGGCGATCACGTGGGCGGGCAGGCCGCGGCCGTCGGCCGACGCACGGAACGCGCGCACGTCGATCCGAACGTGCCATGAGGACTCCTGGTCGTGGATTCGTTTCAGGGCCACGCCAAGCGCGACCGGCAGAGATTAAGTTAGTCCACTAACTTGCGAAGCGGCGCGGAGCTGTGTAGAAGTTAGTCATCTCACTAACTCAGGAGCGAGTTCCATGTCCCCACCCGCAGTCACGCCGGTTCTCGACACCAAGCGCGGCAAGCAGATCCTGCTGCTGCTGCTCGCCGTCGCGTTCCTCGACTTCGTCGACGCGTCGATCGTCAACGTCGCGCTGCCCTCGATCAGCGCCGATCTCGGATTCACGATCCAGAACCTGCAGTGGGTCCTGAGCGGCTACCTGCTCACCTACGGCGGGCTGATGCTGCTCGGCGGCCGCGCCGCCGACCTCTTCGGCCGCAGGCGCCTGCTCGTCTCCGGCACCGTGCTCTTCGCGGTCTCGTCGCTCGCCGCGGGCCTTGCGCCCGATGACACCGTGCTGATCCTCGCTCGCATGATCCAGGGCTCAGGCGCGGCGATGATGATCCCCGCCGCGCTCTCGATCCTGACCACGACGTTCAGCGAGCCCGGCGACCGCATCAAGGCATTGGGCGCATGGGGCGCGGTCGGCGGGCTTGCATCGGCGTTCGGCGTGTTTCTCGGCGGCGTGATCACCGACTTCATCGACTGGCGCTGGGTGTTCTTCGTCAACCTTCCCGCCGCGGCGCTGATCCTCCGCGCGATCTTCCGGCTCGTGCCCGCCGACGAAAAGGTCGAGCAACGCGAGAGCCTCGACGTCCTCGGCGCCCTGCTGGTCACCGCCGGGATGCTGCTGCTCGTGTACACGATCGTCGAGGCGCCCGACGCCGGCTGGGGCGCCGCCCGGACCATCGCGGGCTTCGCCGGCGCCGGCGTGCTGCTCGCCATCTTCGCCGGCTACGAGGCCAGGCATCGCCACCCCGTCTTCCCGTTCTCGATCTTCCGGGTCAAGGGCCTCCTCGCCGCCGACGTGACGATGGTCACCGCGATGGCCGGCTTCTACACGATGTTCCTCCTGATCACGCTCTACATGCAGAACGTGCTCGGGCTGAGTCAGTTCGAGTCCGGCGCCGGGTACCTGGCGCCGTGCTTCGGCGTCGTGATCTCCGCAGGGGTCGCGACGAGCCTGCTCGGCAAGGTCGGTACGCGCCCGGTGATCGTCGCCGGCGCGACGCTCGGCGCCGGCGGCATCTTCTGGCTCTCGAAGATCCCGGTCGACGGCTCCTACTGGTCCAACATCCTCCCCGCCCTCACACTCACGTCGCTCGGCCTCGGCCCCGTGCTGGTCGGGGCCACCACCGCCGCCCAGAACGGCGTGTCCCCGGACAAGGCCGGCCTCGCCGCCGCGCTGATCAACTCATCGATGTGGCTCGGCGGCGCCCTCGGCGTGGCGATCTTCACCGCGGTCGCGACCTCGACCACGGCCGACCGGCTCGCCGCGCACGCCTCCCAGCCCGAGGCGCTCACCGCCGGCTTCCAGGACGCGTTGCTCCTCGCCGCGATCTTCCTGGCCGCCGCCGCGCTCATCGCCCTCCGCTCCCCGAACACCCACGGCGAGCAGGCGGCCGCGCCGTCCCTCGAGATCATGGCGGAACCGGCGACCGAGACCGCCTGACCCGTGATCTGGATCACCCATCCAGCCAAGCGCGAGCGGCTGGTCGCCGCGGCCGCCGAGTTGGTGGATCGCCACGGCATCGAGACCCCGACGCTCGCCCAGATCGCTCGAGCCGCCAACGTGGCGCCCGGCAATGTCTACTACTACTTCAAGACTCGCGAGGAGCTGCTCGCCGCGCTGGTGGAGCACCGGCGCGGCGAGGTGCGCGCGCTGCTCTCCGAGCTCGACCACCACCGCGACTCGCGAGCGCGCCTCAAAGGGCTCGCCGCGAGCTGGGCCGCGTCGGCCGACCAGGTCGTCGAACACGGCTGCACGGTCGGATGCCTCGCATCCGCGCTCCGCAAGACTCACCCCAGCCTGGCGCCGAACGCCGCCGGGCTGCTGGAAGAGCTGCTGGACTGGAGCGAGACGCAATTCCGCCAACTCGGCCAACAAGACGCACGCGGCCATGCCACCACACTGCTCGCCGGCATCCAAGGCGCCGCGCTCCTCGCGGACGTGCTGCAGGACCCCGACATCATGCGACGCGAGGTGCAGCGGCTCGATCGGTGGATCGACGAGCTCTAAGCGGTCCGGCTACCGCTCGACGACGGGCCGCACTTCCACGGCCCCACCCATCCTGGCGGCCGGAACCCGCGCCGCGAGAGCGACGGCAGCACCGAGGTCTCTCGCGTCCACGAGGTAGTACCCGCCGAGCGGCTCCACCTCCGGAGCAAACGGCCCCGGCGCAGCGACCGTCTCGCCGTCGCGAACCCGCACCGTGATGGCGGTCGTGGGCGACTGCAACTGGTTACCGTCCTGGACCGCCGAGGTCTGGAAGAAGGCGACGTACTCATCGACGATCGCGCGCCGCTCGTCCTCGGGGAGCTGCTCGAGCCGGGCCTGGGCGCCATTGAAGAAGACCTGCAGCACGAATCTCATCGGATCGCCTCCGGGCGAGCGCTGTAGTGAGTAGGCTAACTTACCAGACAATGGGCGCATGTGTCAGCTGTCCGTGATCGGCGGGACGCTGAGATCGAGCTGCGCGAGACGCTCCGGGTCGAGAAGAGCATCGATCTGGACGATCTTCCCGCCAGTGACGGTGAAGCCCGACACCGACTGCACGCGTGAGGATTCTGCGCGCAGAATGCCGCCATCGTTCCGCAGTTCGACATCGGGGTCGAGCACCTCGAGGAGGGCGTCGAAGTCGCCATCGCGCGAGGCGGCGAAGAACGCGTCGACGACGCTTCTTTGCCGAGCGAGGTCACGGTCGGGCTCCGGCGAGTCGCGCACGCGCCGACGGGCGCGGCTGGCGAGCTGCTGGGCGGCCGCTTGGCAGGCCAGCGTGGGGCGACAGTCCTCGCCGGGCGACTGCGGCACGGGGCCCTCCCTCCGCTTGCCTTTCCCCGCGCGCCGTGCTATTTAATGCATACGTTAATTAACGGACCTGTTACGTGCCTGCCGACCAGCTCAGCCTGACGTTCGCCGCGCTCGCCGATCCGACGCGCCGATCGATCCTCACCCGCCTCGCCGAGGGCGAGGCGACCGTGATCGAGCTCGCCGAGCCCTTCCCGATGAGCCTGCCGGCGATCTCGCGCCACCTCAAAGTTCTCGAGCGCGCGGGACTGATCGTCCGCAGCCGCGAGGCGCAATGGCGCCCGAGCCGGATGCAGGCCGAGCCGCTGGACGAGGCGGTCGAGTGGATGCAATCGCGCAAGCGCACCTGGGAGGCCCGAGTGGATCAACTCGAAGCGCACCTGCAGCGAAAGGAGACCCCGAATGAGTGATGCCGCCGCCTCCGCCCGCGAGGTCCTGATCACCCGCATCTTCGATGCGCCGCGTGAGACCGTCTTCCGGGCGTGGACGGACCCGGACGAGGTCGCCGCTTGGTACGGCCCCGAGCAGTTCGACACACCGCGCGAGAAGATCCGCATCGACCTGCGCGTCGGCGGCCGCTACGAGCTCACGATGGTCCGGCGCGACAACGGCGCCGAATTCGCGATCGGCTACGAGATCATCGAGCTCGTCGAACCGGAGCTCCTCGTCCTGCGCTCGGACCCGATGCCGCACATGGGCATGCACGAGCCAACCGTCACGCGCGTCGAGCTCCACGACCACGGCACCAAGACGCGCATGACCCTGACCGACGGCCCGTACGCGGAGAGCCGCCACGCCGAGGCCGGCTGGAATGCCGCCTTCGACAAGCTCGCGCAGCGGGTGAGCTGATTCAGCCGCCCGGGTGAGGCGTCGACGTTCGGAGGTCCGTAGCGTCGCGTCATGAACCGCCCCGTCCGTCGCGCAACCACTGTCGCCGCCGTCGCCCTCGCCGGCGTGGTCGCCGCCGCGAGTCCGGCGCTTGCAGCGATGCTCGGTCAAGCCCACAGCCGCGTCATCGTGTCGGGCCTCACGTCAGGCGGCGCGCCCGCGATCCTCTACAACGGCCACGCCGGCCTCGGCGGCGCGCAATTCAACGTCCTCGACGTGACTGTCATTCCGCCTATCTAGCCGGCTCCGCCCCCGTCCGCGCGGTGCGGTCGGCCATCCGCACGAGCGCCTCGTTCGGGCTGAACGTGCTCTCCGCGGTCACGATCGTCGCGCCGTCGCGTTCGGTTAGCGTGAAGCCGGAGCGCCATCCGGAGACCATCCGGCCAAAGCCAGTGGAGTCCTCCAGGACCGCCCACGTGATTCTTGCGCCCTCGTCGCGCTCGACGCAGCGCTCGGTCGTGGTTCCCTGCTTCCTGCCGACATGCACCGGACCTCGTGCAGCTCGTGGCTGCCGGCGATCGCGTTGACGAATGGGTGCCAGACGGCGTGGGTCGACGGGTCTTCGATCGCGTGCCACACGATGCCGTTCGGCGCGTCGACGCGGAGCTCGTCGGCAATCCGTACCCCGCTCATGTCTTGACTGCCTTTCGCTTGGGCGGCTGTGCCTCGGCGTGCGCGACCGCCTGACGGACCCAGCGCTCGAGCGCATCGCCGTCCAGGCCGCTCGGCGCGACCGTCACGAACCCGCGCATCGGCCGCGCCGTGAAGTCCATCGGGCGCGCGTGCGGGCGCGAGAGCGCTTCGCGCTCGTCGTCGGGGTGAAGGCGCACGATCAGCTCGTCGCCGTGCACGCCGCAGCACATGTGGCCGGCCACCATGAACGTCAGTCCCCCGAACATCGGCCGTTCGGCGAGGTCGCCGCGGTCGGCGAGCACCGTGCGCACACGGCCGGCGAGCTCTTCGGAGTACGCCATCGCGCTACTCCTTCAGCGTCCGCGGGAGCCCGAAGGCCGCGAACACCGCGGTGTCCGCAAAGCCCGCCAGGGCAGCGATACGGTCCTCGCGAAGCGTGAGGACCATGAGGCCGTATGCCCGCGCGATCGGAGTATGAGGATCCTTGAGGTAGCAGCCGAACGCGGGCTGGCCGTTGGCGCGCGTCGGGATCAGCCGGAAGCGCTCGAGCGAGCCGGCCGCGGGCACGGTCGACAGGAAGCGGCGGATCGCCTCCGGGCCGACGTACTCGGCGGCCTCCGGCGGCATCGTCATCAGCGCGTCGTCGGTCAGCAGCGCGATCACGCCCGGCACGTCGCCCGACTGGAACGCGGTCGCGAAGCGCGCGACCAGCGCGCGCTCCTCGGGCGAGCCGGGCAGCGGCGCGTCGACAAGCGCTCTCGGCTCCATCGCCCGCCGCGCCCGGTGCAGCAGCCGGTTGACCGCGACGTCGGTCGTGTCGAGCATCTCTGCGACCTCGGCGGCGCGGAAGCCGAGCACGTCGCGCAGCACGAGCACCGCACGCTGCCGCGGCGGAAGCCGCTGCAGGGCGACCATGAAGGCGAGCCCGATCGCCTCTCGCTGCTCGTAACGCGCGTCCGGCTCCAGACCGCGGTCGGCGACACCCTCCAGCAGCACGCCCGGATACGGCTCCAGCCACACGGGCTCACGCATGCGCGAAGGCTCCGGCGGGAGCGGGATCGGCTCGACGGGCGCCGGGAGCTGCGGCAGCCGCCGCCCGCGGTCGCGCAGGTGATTCAGGCAGCGGTTGGTCGCGATCCGGTACAGCCACGAACGCAGCGACGCGCGACCCTCGAAGCCGTCAAGCCCGCGCCACGCCGCCACGAGCGTCTCCTGCACGAGATCCTCCGCGTCCTGCACCGAGCCCACGATCCGATAGCAGTGCACCTGCAGCTCTCCCCGCAGCGCCTCGGTCAGCGCCTCGAACTCCGACTGCAGCCGCGTGTCGTTCACGCCGCCTCCATGGCGCGGCGCAGCGCCTCCGCGTCATAGATCAGCTCGCCTCGCACGATCACGCCGTCCTCCACCTCCAGCAGCTCAGCCGCGGTCATCCGCCCGAGGCCCGGCATCGCCATCTGCCAATCGACGATCGAATCGACATCGAGCACACCGTATTGCCATCCACGAACTGGCGGCGAACCTCGAAGCGCGTCACCGCCGCGCCGGCCTGGCGCGCCATCTCGCGATACCCCTCGGCCGTCTCGAAGCTCGCCACAGGGCCGAGGAAGCGGAAGTCCTCGGCGAGCGGCACCGCGCTCATATCCCCGCGGCGGTCGCGCCACGCGTCGTAGTACTCGGCCACGGCCTGCTTCGCGGTCATCTCGATGGTGTCCATACACCTTCAGACACCACCGATCGAGGTAACTGACCACGGCGAGCGAAACGCGGGCGACGCGGAGACTCAGCGCCTGGCGGGCAGCGAGCGGCGACATCGCCGTCGTCGGCGACACCCTCGGACGTCACGAGGGTCCAGCCGCGGATCGGACGCGACCGGCGTAGCCGAGCGCCAGGAGATGTCCAAGTCGACCTCGCGCAGACGTTCACGAACATGATCGTCGCCGAGCGCGGCGAACGCGCGCGTGATCACCACCGCCGCCGAGATGCTCCAGGAGCTGATCGACCTCAAGCGTTGACTCGGGCTCGTCGTGTGCCACGATCGTCGGCGTGGGCGCGATCGATTCGGTCCGAGGTCGTCCGCCGGTGAGGCGGCGCCGCGCGACGCTGTTCCGCGGCCTGTATGCCCGCTATGCGGCGGTGCTGGTCGTCGCGGCGGCACTGCTGATCGTCACGCCGATGTCGGTGTCGGTGCCGATTACGTTCTGGCAGTTCGTCCTGGTGCTGGCGGGAGTCGCGCTGATGCTGATCGCGTGGCTGGTCCTGCTGCGGCGGGCGCTCGCGCCGCTGGCGAGCCTGACTCGGCTGATGCGCCAAGTCGACCCGCTCGATCCCGGTCACCGGGTCGATATCGGGCCGGCTCCGGATGATGTGGCCGCGCTCGCCGACGCGTTCAACGAGATGCTTGAACGGCTGGAGAGCGAGCGGCGCGAGAGCGCGCGGCGCGCGCTGTCGGCGCAAGAGAACGAGCGGCGGCGGATCGCGCGCGAGCTGCACGATGAGGTCGGACAGACGCTCACGGGACTCCTGCTCCGTAGCGAGGCACTCGTCCGACGCGCTCCCGATCAGCTGCGCGAGGATCTAGAAGGCCTCCGCGACGCCGCGCGTCGCGGCGCCGATGACGCACGAGAGATCGCGCGCCGCTTGCGCCCGGAGGCGCTCGACGAGCTCGGCCTGGTCAGCGCGCTGGAGGCGCTGGCCGAACGAACGCCGATCGAGGTCGATCACGAGTTCGACACCGACTTGGAGCTCGACGCCGAGGAAGAGCTCGTCGTCTACCGCGTCGCGCAGGAGGGTCTGACCAACGTCGTGCGCCACAGCGGCGCCCAGCGTGCGCAGCTGTCCTTGCGCGCCGGCACCGACGGCGTAGCGCTCGTGGTCCGTGACGACGGCATCGGGATCCCGCAACGCGCCGCCGAGCACGGCGCCGGCATCCGAGGGATGCGCGAGCGTGCCCTGCTGATCGGCGGGCGGCTGACCGTAGAGCCTGCCGGCTGGACCGGGACCGAAGTGCGCCTTGAGATTCCCGCGTAGCGGATGAGCGGCGTCATCTCGCCTTAGTGCTCATCGCTGCCGAGCCGGGATGGTGATCGCTGCCCATCTCGATCCGGCGAGGCCACGTGTCGGGAGCAGCAGAATTGCCGTATGCAGACGCGCGTTGTGGACACCTCGGTAGGCGGCGTCGAGGTCGCGTTCACACCGGGAGAGGCTGACGTGGTCCTGTTCTTCCCCGGCGGCCACGCTACTGCGGCGACTCCTGTGTGTGCCGACCTCTATGCCGAACTGGGGTATCGCGCACTGACCTTCTCGCGGCCTGGTTACGGGCTCACGGATGTTGGCGACCTCACCGCCGCGGAATTCGTGCCCGTTGTCGCCGAGGTATGTGAGCGGCTCGCCGTCGAGCGAGCCGCCGCAACCGCGGGGCTGAGCTTCGGGGGACTACAGGCCGTCCACGTCGCAACGGCTCTCCCCCAGCTTGCCCCTCGGCTCATCTTGCACAGCTGCGCGCCGTCATCGCGGCCGTATCCGGACACCGCCATCGAGCACCTCGGCGGACCGCTGGTCTTTCATCCCCGTCTCCAGCGCCTGACATGGCGAACGGTGCGCGCCCTGACGTCCTCAGATGCCGGACTCCGGTTGGTGATGGCCTCTCTTTCCACGCTGCCCATCGCTGAGTGGTGGAACAGTTGGAGCTCGGCCGACCGCGACGCGGCACGAAGCATGTTCGCGGCGCTGGACTCCGGCAGCGGGTTCGTGTCTGATCTGCGTCAGGCGTCGGCCGCCCGGTCGGCGTACCGAGCGTCGGTCCTGCGCTCGGTGCCGTGCGCGACGCTTGTCACGGCTTCGCGCCACGACCGCGGCGTCGTGTTCGCGCACGCCGAGGATTTCGTGCGCACGATTCACGACGTCCGCCTGGTCGACACCGGCGCCCACAGTCACCTGTTCTGGCTCGGGGCGGCGAGGCAAGCCGTCTCGGACGCAATCCGCGACTTCCTGAACGACTAGGCCAGGGACCGGCCCGAAGCCGGCAATCGAGCGGGAGCGCGCTGCCCATCGGAGCGTTCCCCCTCTCCTCGCAGGGGCGACGTCGTGCCGACTCGGTGACACTGCGCATCTTGCGGCCTGTAACCGTCAGGGTTCGACGAGGCCGCGCTTGATCGCATAGCGCGTCAAGTCCACCCGGTCGCGGAGCTTCAACTTGTCCAACAGGCTGGCGCGATGGCGATGCACGGTCTTGATGCTGATGCAGAGCGTGTCGGCGATCTCCTGGCTCGTGTGCCCCTCGGCGACAAGCTTGAGCACCTCAAGCTCGCGCGGTGTCAGCTGATCCGAGCGCCGTTCTCCGGCCAGCTGGGCGCGCACGAGCGCCCCGACGGCGCCGGCGTGCAGGAAGGTCTCGCCGCGCAGGACCGCACGACAGGCCGCCACCAGCTCCCGGTCGGCGCTCGTCTTGAGCACGAAGGCGGACGCGCCCGCGCGCAGGGCCTCGACGGCGAACTGCTCGTTCTCGTGCATCGAGAGCATCAGCAGCTTCGGCGGATCGGGGCGCGCGGCAAGCGCGGCGGCTACCTGCAGCCCGGTCATGCGCGGCATCGTGATGTCGAGGATCGCAAGGTCAATCGCCCTTTCGCCCGCCAGATGCACGGCCTCAGCGCCGTCGCTCGCCTCCGCCACGACGCGTAGATCGGGCTCGGACTCCAACAGATCGCGCAGCCCGCGCCGGACGATCGGGTGGTCGTCCGCGAGCAGTATCCGCACCGTGCTCATCGTCGCTCTCGCCTCAGGCTACGCGCCGGCTGTCTCGCGTGACGCCGAGCGGCCGCCGGATCGGGCCGCGTCTCGATGATCACCCGGCACGGACGCTCCGTCAGAACCGTCTCGAGCGTCTTGCCGAACAGCGAGCCGCCGCTGACCCGGCGCGGCAGCGGCATCACGATCGCCGCGGCTCGCATGTCGATCGCCTCTTCGATGATCCGCCGTCCGGCCTGACCGGAGCGGATCTTCTCGACGTGCCCGGACACGCGCGCGCCGGCCTGGACCTTCGCCTGCTCGATCATGCTCTCCGCCGCCGCCTCGGCCTCGGGCATGGCGGCGCGGATGGGCAGCGACGCCGGTACGGTGATGAGCGCAAGGACGTGGATGCCCCTCCGCTTGCGCGCGGCGAGCTTTGCGGCGGTGGCGACGACCGAGCGGTCGTACTCGCCGTCGGCGAGCGGCACAAGAACCGAGTCGTACTCGGCTTCGTGCTCCACCACCGGCTGCGGGATCGCGACCTTGTGCGTCGAGACCAGGTCCAGATCCTGCGACCGGCGATAGAGGATGTAGACGACGACGCCGAGGGTGAGCCAGGCGACGCCGGTGATCGCCACGTCGGGATGGAGGACGACAGTGACTGCGAATGCGGCCGCCGTCGCGAGCCCGCCGACTATTGCGAACAGGGGCAGGTCACGCCCGCCGACACGGATGTTCCCGGGACCTCGGTAGGGACGAGGGAAGTCCGGCTCAGTCAGGCGCAGTCGTACGACCGCGGAGTGCGCGATCGTGAACGACAGCATCGCGCCGAACGCGTAGAGGTTGCCCAGGAACGTCGCTTGACCCGGCAGGGTGATCAGGATCGCGACGACCCCGAACACGACGATCCCGATCCACGGCGTCCGGAACTTCGGATGCAGCCGTCGCAGCTGATCCGGGAGCTGGCGGTGGATGCCCATCGAGTAGACGAGCCGCGACACGCCGATCAGGCCCGCGTTCGTGGCGAGGAAGAGGATCGTGGCGGCGAGGATCCCGACGTATACCTCGGCCGGTCTCTGGAACGAGCCGAGATTGAGATTCGCCACCACTCCGGCGATCGGATCGCCGGAGTAGCCGCCCTTTTCCTCCGGCAGTCCAAGCAGCGTCTCGTAGCTCCCGTCGGCCATCCTCTTGACGGGCAGGGCGACGAGCGCCACCGCCGGCAGCGTGAAGTAGATGGCGAAGACGGCGACCTCGACGCGTTTGATCGCCGCGGGGATCGTCCTGAGCTCGTCCTTGGCCTCCTCGGCCATGTTGGAGATCGTCTCGATCCCTGTGTAGGCGATCATGCCGATCGGGATCGCGAGGATGAAGTCCTTCCAGGTCGGCGCGACGCCCAGATGGACGTTCTGAACCAGCACGTCCGGGTTCGGGGTGAGCACGAGGAACACGCCGATCACGACCAGCAGCAGCTGCGTGAGGAAGTCGACGACTGCCAGTCCGATGTTCAAGCCGGCCGACTCCTTGACGCCGACCACGTTGATCGCCGCCAGGATCGCGATGATCACCGCGCCTCCGACGATGTCGCCCGGCGCGTGGCGAAGCGCGGGCCAGAAGACCGTCCCGAGATAGTGCGGGACGAAGAACGCCGAGATGGCGACGGTGACGACGTAGTTGAGCATCTGGCCCCACGCGGCGAAGAACGACCAGAACTCGTTGAACGCCCGGCGCGCGAAACTCGACGAGCCTCCGGCCTCGGGGTACATCGCGGTGGCCTCGGCGTAGGTCGCGGCCGTGCAGATGAAGAACATCCCGGTGATCACGAATACGACCGGGGTCAGACCGAGCGCGTACGAAGCGACGAGACCGAGGGCGTAGTAGATCGACGAGCCCACGTTCCCGTACGCCGTCGAGAACAGCGCGTTGACGCCCAGCACGCGCTCCAGACCCTCCAGGCGCCGGCGAGCCATGCTTCTGCCTCAGCAGCGCGGCCCCGACCGCGCGACGACGAGCGGATCAGACGTGAGATGGCGAGCGATCGGCGGCATGGGAACACCCGCCGACCAGACTTCCCGGCACACCCGGCGCGAAGGATACGCCTCCGCATCTCGTGACTTCGGCGGTGAAGCAGGCAATGGTCAGTAGTGCGCAGCGCGGGTGGTCACCGCTACCCATGGCGGCAGGCCCTCGCTGGGGCGAGACTTTGATGACCATGCTCCACGCGGTCGGGAGGGTGCGGCGACCGAGGCCATCGCCTCGGGGGCTGAGGACGGAACAGCTCGAGCTCACGCTTGTCGACGATCCCGATCGCGGCTTCATCTTGCATCGCGTCAGCGCCTGGGATCGCATCCGAGCCCGGCTTCAAGCGCCGGGGCTGGATCGAGCGCTCGCGCGTGGTGCCGACCCGGAATCGAGCGTCGCCCTTACGCTGCACGCTCGCAGGCTCATCGCGCCCGAGACGCGGCGACAGCTGGCCCACTCCCTGCGGACGGCAGCCACAGTGTCTGAGACCCCGATCCGTCGCGGCGTCCCCGTGCGTGCCTACGGTCCGCACGTCTTCCTCGCCCGCCGGGACGTGTGCGCGCTGGCCGATCGCCTCGAACGGCCTGACGCCGTCGACGTCTGCGGGGTTGCGCTCGTGCGCGTGCTGCTCACCGACGGCGGCGGCCCGCTTCATCACAACCGTGGCGCGAGAGCCTTGATCCTGGCCGCGGGCGAGGCGCTGGCGGCCCTTGAGCCCGCTGGCTAGCCGGGGCCTCATCGGTGCGCCTCCGCGTGAGCGGTAGGCTCGGCTCCTCACAGCACGAGCGAAGGAGATGCCGCCGTGTACGTCCGCGTCGTCCGCTTCACCGATGTGACCTCCGAGAGGATGGACTCGCTGCTCGCCCAAGTCGAGGAGGCAGAAGGACCGCCACCAGGAGTCCCTGCATCGGGCTTGCAGGTTCTCGTCGATGCAGAGCAGGGAACCGCCGTCGTCCTTCAGCTCTTCGACAGCGCCGAGGACATGAGCGAAGGCGACAAGGCGTTCAGCGCGATGGACCCCGCGGACACGCCCGGCACTCGCGTGTCCGTGGATCGGTGCGAGATGCGTCTGGAGCGCCGCCTCTGACGACTTCGTAAGCCGTCGAACCGGGTGGAAGCCGATTCCACCCTGGGTGTCCCGTGCCGTGGATCGGCGCCGGTAGACGTGGAAGGCATGCCCGTTTACCGCACCATCGTGGGCGCCGCGCTGGCCCTGGCCGCCGCGGCGCCGCCCGCCTAAGCAGCCGACGACCGCGTGATCGCGACGACGGCGCGCCCCACTCCCTTGGCGGCGGGATCAGGACACGTCCTGTACAGCGCCTGGGACGGCAGCAGCTAGGGACACGCCACCGAAGGGCGTGCTCTACAGCGCTCGCTCGCCCATCCGGGGCGACGTTCAGAGCGCGTCGCGAACCAGCAGGCGTACAGCGTGGACGTCCACGGCGCACGCGTGCCGTCTCCGACGTGCGCGAGTGGAGCCGTGGCTGGCCAGGACCTCCTACGATGCCGTCTCGCGCTGTGGCGCAGCGGTCGACTTCCTCGACGCGATGAACCCGACCGCGTACGGCAGCTCGATCTACTGGCTGCTCGTGCGCGACAGAGAGTCCAACGTCAGCGTCGTGCATCGCTACAACCGAAGCCGCCAGCGCGACGAGCAGGTCGATGCCCCCATCCACGCCGTGGCTTCCCGGTTCGCTTGGGACGCCGCCGACGCCTACTACGCCGTGCCGGCAAGTCCGGCGCCCGCGGGGTGCCTGCCGCTGCACGACTGCCCGACAGCGATCCACCGCGTGCGTGATCTGAGCTTCGAGAAGGCGCCGCCGATCGAGTTGCACTCGGCCGAGCGCCGACACCGGCCGCCGGCTTGGGTTCCTCCGGGCGGCGCCGCATCTTGTCCGGCGGCGAGCATCGATCGCGGAGTCCGCCGGGGCCATGGTCGGCCGACCCCGGTATGCACGAGCGTCGCACTCGCCCGCGCACGCCGATGCTCGCGGGCTGGCCGCCATGGCGGTTGACGACCACTCGCGCGGCGCGGCATGCCATGGTGCTGGCATCCGGGCCCTCATCTTCATCGCCTGGAGCGGGCTGAAGGCGCGGTGCCGATCCTGCTTGCCGCGTTCGCGGTGCTCGACGGCGTCGATTGCGCGCGGTCGGTGTGCGGATTGGTCTTCGTCGCGGTCCTGTTCTCGGTGTTCGGTCAGGGCAGCCTGAGCCCGCGGTCGCCAGGCGGGTGCTCACCTCGCGGGCGGCGACCCGAGCTTGTGGTCTCGCCACAGGAGCGCGAAGCAAGCTTGGGCTGACTGCCCAACGACAGCCTGCCGGGGCGCCCGTATCGTCGCCGCTCCGAACCAGATCAAGGATGAAACGTGACCGCAACGACGATTGAGAAGACGACCACGCTCTGTCAGACGTTCGCCGCGACGGCGGCCGCACGCGCCGGTGAACCGGCGTTGCGCAGCGCGGACGGCGCGATCGAATGGACCTGGGGCGAGTACGCCGAGCGCGTGCGCGAAGCTGCCGCTGGGTTCGCCGGCCTTGGTGTCGGCAACGGAGACACGGTGGCCCTCTGGCTCACCAACCGGCCGGAGTTCCACGTCGCCGACATGGCGGCGATGCAGATCGGCGCGGCGCCGTTCTCGGTCTACTCGACCTTCACCGTCGAGCAGGCCGAGCACGTCGTCGGCGACGCCGGGAGCCGGGTGCTGGTGACCGAGCCGGCGTTCCTCGAGCGGGCGCTCGCGCTGCGCGAGCGCGGGCGCACGGCGCTCGAGCTGATCGTGCTCGTCGAGGGCTCGCATGCCGGCGCGCTGCGCTGGGATGACTTGCTGGTGGCGGCGCCGGCGGACCACGATGCCGACGCGGCCGCCGCGTCCGTGCGCCCCGACGATCTCGCCACGCTGATCTACACCTCGGGCACCACCGGCCCGCCAAAGGGCGTCGAGCTCACGCACGCGAACCTGACCGCACAGTGCGAGATGCTGCTCGACAGGGCGGCGCTGCCGGAAGGACTGCGCACGATCTCATGGCTGCCGATGGCACATACGGCCGAGCGGATGGCCACGCACTACCTCGCCATGACGCTCGGCTGGTCGGTGACCTGCCTGCCTGACCCGCGCGCGATCGGCGAGCTGCTGCCGCAGGTGCGCCCCGAGTTCTTCTTCTCGCCGCCGCGGCTGTGGGAGAAGCTCCGTGCGAAGCTCGGCGAGCAGCCGAGGCCCGGTGCGCTCGCCGCGCTCGGCCTGGACGAGGCGCGCATCGCGATCGTCGGCGCCGCGCCGTGCCCGCCCGAGGTGATCGAGTACTGGCACCGGCTCGGCCTGCCGCTGTACGAGGCCTACGGGATGTCCGAGACGACGACGGTCTCGGCTGCGGGCGGGCCCGGAGCGGCTCGGGTGGGAACCGTCGGTCGGCCGCTGGACGGCGTCGAGATCAAGCTCTCCGATGCGGGTGAGGTACTGGTGCGCGGAGCGATCGTCATGCGCGGCTATCGCAACCTGCCGGAGGCGACGGCCGCGGCGATCGACGCCGACGGCTGGATGCACACCGGCGACGTCGGCGTCATCGACGCGGACGGCTACGTGCGGATCGTCGACCGCATCAAGGAACTGATCGTCAGCGCCGCCGGGAAGAGCATGTCGCCGGCGAACATCGAGACGACCGTCAAGGCCGCCGGGGCGCTGATCGGCAACGTCTGCTGCATCGGCGACGCCCGGCCGTACAACACGGCGCTGATCACGCTCGACGCCGACGCCGCGGCCGCCTTCGCCGCCGCGCACGACGTGTCCGGTCCGCCGGCCGAGGACGAGCGGGTGCGGCAGGCGGTCGCCGCGACGGTCCAGCGCGCGAACGCGCAGCTCTCCCGCGTGGAGCAGATCAAGCGCTTCACGCTGCTGGACGCCGACTGGCTCCCTGGCGGCCCGGAGCTGACGCCGACGATGAAGCTCAAGCGCAAGCCGATCGCCGCCATGTACGCGACGGAGATCGAGGCGATGTACTAGCCGCCCGGCGGCGCGTCCTCGGCCAGCACGGCGCGGCCGAGGACGTCCGCCAGTGTGAGTGCGCAGACCAGCTCGACCGGGCTCTCCGTCACGCGCCGGCCGAGCAGCTCCTCGGCTCGCCTGACGCGATAGGCGACCGTGTTCTGGTGCACATGGAGCTGCTTCGCCACGCGCGTGCTGCTGCCGCCGGAGGTGAGAAATGCGAGCACGGTCTCGCGCAGCCGCGCGCAAGGCTCGGTCGGAGCGCCCAGCCCCTCGAGCCGCCCGCCTACGAATGTCCGGGCGCTCGGCAGGTCGCCGGCCAGCAACGACACCAACTCCACGCGAGCAAAGGTCGTGACGGGCGTTGCCGTCTCGCGCGCCAGCGCGGCGATCCGCGCAGCGCGCAGCGCCTCGGCGTGCGAGCGGCGGAAGCCGGCGATCCCTTGCCCCGAGGCGCCCGCCGCGACGCCGATGCCGTCAGGCGGCGTATACGCCTCGAGCTCGGCCACGGCGATCGGGTTATAGGACCCGCACCACAGGTCAAGGCTCGCGACCCCTGAGGGCACGATCAGCGACGCCCCGACGCCCAGCGCCGCCGTCGCCTCGGCCGCCGCGCGCTCCAGACCGCGCAACTCGCCACTTCTGCTCGACACCCGCAGCCCGACGTGATGGCGGCGCAGCTCGTAGCCGAGCCGGCGCCCCGCGACCTCCTCGTCGATCGCGTCGCCCGCGAGGATCGAGCGCACCGTCTCGACGCGCAGGTGCTCGGCGCTGCGCATCACCCGCTCGCGCTCGTCGCCGTACTCGCCGACGAGCACGTCGCTGATCAGATCGATGTAGGCGAACATGAACGCCGAGCTCTCGTCCTGCGACGCAATCAGCTCATCGGTGTCCACAAGCCGCTCGCAGAGCGCCTGCGACCAGCGGTCCCAGAACCAGCCGTGACCCAGTCGGTAGGCGCGCAGGAGTGCCGCAAGCCCGATCCCGCGACGAACCAGACCGCGTGCCCAGTCCGCCGCCTCGACAGGTACGACGAGCGCCTCCGGACCGGCACCAAGCGCCAGCAACCGGAGCACCTGAGCGAGGTTCGCCTCGCAACTCGCGCGCGTCTCCTCGCGCAGATCGCCGTCGTCGCGCTCGCCGAGCTCGGGGATCGCGGCGAAGAGGTGGTCGGCGAGCTCGATGGCCAGCTGAGGGCTGTCCGGCAGCGTGCGAGCAGCGAGATCTCGCACTGCGGGCGCGATCCGATCGCGCTCCACCGGGATCGCGGCGGCTGGCCGCGCGACGGTCATCCGCCGCTCCGGGGGTGGCCCCAGCCGCGGGCGCCCTGAGCCGGGTAAGCGCACGATCGCCGCGATGCGGCCAGCCCGACCCGACGCGGTGTAGCGGCGTGCCGCACGAGCGCGACCTTTACCGCCGCGCCGGCCCCAGGGCGAAGCGCTCGGTCAGTGCACGAACACCCACCGCTCGCGGTCCCGACGCCGCGGCCGGACCCGCGCGCAGGGTTCAGCGCATCTTGGCGATCAGCCGCTTGGTCGTCTTGCCGACCTTGATGGTGAGGACGACCTCTTGGCCGGGACTCCGATGATCACCCGGAACGAACGCTCGGCGGGATTCGACCTATCGTGCGGGGCGATCGATGGAGCCGGGTCTGCTGATCAGCGTCGAGGAAGCTCTGGACGGGGTCATCGTCCGAGTCGAAGGCGAGATCGACCTCGCCACTTCGACGGGACTCCAGCGCGCGATCGACGATCTTCTGGATCGCGATCCACCGCCCGCCTGGGTACGCGCCGAGCTTGACGGGGTGCGGTTCATGGACACGACCGGCGTCGCCGTGCTGCTCGCGACACGGGCGCGAGCCGAGGCGCTCGGAACGCGTTTGGTGGTGTCGACCGCGTCACCGTTTCTCAAGCGAGTCTTCGACGTGACCGGGATCGGACGGCTCCTACGAGATCCCGAGCTGCCGTGAGGTGAGCCCGGTTGATCACGCGCACCGTCGACCCGCTCAGGGACGGCGGCGCGCGTTTCACGGAGCGGATCGCCGGCGATCCAGGGGGTGTTTGCCGATGTGCCGCGCCACTGCTGCGACTCATGGTCAGGCACGCCGTCAAGCACGACTTCCCGCGCCTGAAGGCGCTGGTAGAAGCTCAGCCGGACGCGAACCGGCTGGCGAGCGGCGCCCAGTAGTTCTCGTCCCACCCGGCGTCGAGGCGCTCGCGTTCGCCGTCCGGATAGCCGGCTTGATCGAGCGCCAGATGCGTCTTCCGTCCGCCACCCGCGAGCCGGAAGCGCACCATCGAGTAGATCCCCTCCTCCCAGCCGAATGACCGCCACGCCTGCACGATCATCCGGTCGGGCACCAACTCCAGCAAGCGCCCGGTGATCTGGCCGCCGAACACCGAGAACGCGCCACCCGGCATCGCCCCGCTACTGAACTCCTCCAGCAGTGCGCGGTAGACGCGCGCCGGACTCGCACCGAACTCCCGCTCCTGGTGGATCGACATGCAGCGCACACTACGCCCGTGGTTCAGCGTCGAGGCGGCTCGTTCGCAACAACGACGACCTCGGTCGCGGATCGCATGGCTAGCGCGGGGCGCCGAAGGTCCGCAGCGTCGAGCGCGTCAAGACGTCCACGGCCTCGTCGGGCTGGAGCCGGCCGGAGGAGATCTCCTCCGCGGCCGCGTGCGACAGCGCGATGAACGCCGCGCACAGCCACGTCGGGGACGCGTCGGGATCGAAGGCTCCCGATCGCTGGCCGCGACGAATCAGCGCTTCGAGCGGTGCGAGCAGGGGTGCGTGTCCGGCGCGCTCCTGCTCCGGCGTCATGGCAGGGAAGCGGATGTCGTAGAGGCGATGTCGGCGGGCGCTGGCGAAGCTCGCCTCGATCAGGCGCTCGAGCGCAGCGGCCGGAGGCCCGTCCTCGAGCTTCGCGGCGGCGAACGCGGCGAGCGCCTCGTCGAGCGCTCGCCGGCCCACCGCCATGACGAGCGCTTCGCGCGACGCGAAGTGGGCGTAAAGGGTCTGGCGCGACACCCCTGCCGCTCGCGCGATCTCGGCCATGCCCGCTTCGGGCCGGCCGCTGAGCAGCTCGACCGCGGCGTCGAGGATCGTGGCCACGCTTCGCTCGGCGTCCGCTCTCATCGGTCGAAATTTGACAGCCGTGTCAAGGTTAGTAAGTTGGACATGTGTGTAAGAGATCATAAGGAGACGATGTGACGGCGCTTGCCATAGAGGCTGCGGGACTGCGAAAGCGATTCGGCACGACGCAGGCGGTCGACGGCGTGGACCTGAGGGTGCCGGTCGGCGCCATCTACGGCTTCCTGGGCCCGAACGGCGCAGGAAAGACGACGACGTTGCGGATGCTTGCCACGCTGCTGCGACCTGACGCGGGGACGGCGGCCGTGCTCGGCCACGACGTGGTCGGCGAGCCGGACGCCGTGCGCGCGAGCATGAGCCTCACGGGACAGTTCGCGTCGGTCGACAAGGACCTGACGGCGTTCGAGAACCTCGTGTTGCTCGCGCGCCTGCACGGCTACTCGCGCCGTGG
This sequence comes from uncultured Solirubrobacteraceae bacterium, assembly GCA_963736505.1. Classification (GTDB taxonomy): domain Bacteria; phylum Actinomycetota; class Thermoleophilia; order Solirubrobacterales; family Solirubrobacteraceae; genus Solirubrobacter. The sequence goes on along the minus strand of CAVTOZ010000003.1, from coordinate 367,645 downwards.
TGCGCGAGCTCGCGCCGGCGAGCTGCTGGAGGCGTTTGGGCTTGCAGACGCGTCGGGCCGGCTCGCGGCGCGGCTGTCCGGAGGCATGTTGCGCCGGCTCGACCTCGCGGCGGGGATCGTCGTGACACCGCAGCTGTTGTTCCTCGACGAGCCCACGACGGGCCTCGATCCTGGAAGCCGCCGGCGGGTCTGGGAATTGGTGCGCGAGATCGTCCGAGCCGGAACCACGGTGCTCTTGACGACCCAGTACCTCGACGAGGCCGACCGGCTCGCCGACCGCATCGCCGTCATCGACCACGGACGCGTCGTGGCCGAGGGGACGAGCGGCCGGTTGAAGGCATCGGTCGGCGCCGGAGTGCTGAGCGTGCGGCCACTGGACCCCGACCGGCGCGGCGAAGCGGCGGACCTGCTGGCCCGCGAGCTCGGTGCGCCGGTCGAGACGATCGGGCCCGCGCTCTCGATCCGGATCACCGGCGCGACCGAGGACGAGGCCGGCGGGCGCGCCACCCGCGCGCTGGCCGAGCTCGACGACCACGACATCGCGCTCGCCGACTTCTCGCTCGGCCGGCCGAGCCTCGACGAGGTCTTTCTCGCCCTCACGGCCGAGAGGAGCGCCGCATGACCGCGATCGCGTCCGCGCCGCGCCCCGCCCGACCGAGTGGGGCCTCCGCGTCGCTGACGTTCGCATGGCGCGGGCTGCTGAAGATCAAGCACGTGCCCGAGCAGCTCGGCGACGTCATCGGCATCCCGATCCTGTTCACGCTGATGTTCACCTACCTGTTCGGCGGCGCGCTCTCCGGCTCCACGCATGCCTACCTGCAGTTCCTGCTCCCCGGCACGCTCGTGCTCGCCGTGCTGCTGCTGACCATCTACACCGGGGTGACGCTCAACACCGACATCTCCACCGGCGTGTTCGACCGCTATCGCTCCTTGCCGATCTGGCGCCCCGCACCGCTCGTCGGCGGGCTGCTCGGCGACGCCGCGCGCTACCTGCTCGCCGCGTCGCTGGTGCTCGGTCTCGGACTGATCATGGGCTTCCGCCCGCGCGCGGGCGCCCCGGGCGTGCTCGCCGCGGTCGCGCTGGTCCTGGTGTTCGCTTTCGGCCTGGGCTGGTTCTGGGCGATGCTCGGCCTGCTCGTGCGATCACCGAACGCCGTGACCAGCGTCGGGCTCACGGTCCTGTTCCCGCTGACGTTCATGAGCAACGTCTTCGTGGAGCCGGCGACCATGCCGAGCTGGCTGCGCGCCGCCGTGGACGCCAACCCGATCAGCCATCTCGTCACGGCCGTACGCAGCCTCATGGCCGGCCATGCGAACTTCGGCGAGATCGCCTGGGTGCTGGCGACCACCCTCGTCCTCACCGCGGTGTTCGCTCCACTGACGATGCGCCTCTACGCCCGCGCGCGCTGACTCATACGCGGGTCGGCTTGACCGCCGCCGACGTCCGCAGCGTCAAGCCGTCCGCGCCGAGCGCTCGCACGGCGACGTACGGCTGGGACGTCGTCGCCGTCAACGCGGTCTCGAAGCCGCCGGCGGGAGCGTCGGCAACCGGCGTGAGCGAGCTCGGGCTCGATCCCGCGAGGAGCTGCCATCGCGCCACGCCGGTCGCGCCGTTCCACGAGGCGCGGGCGGTCACGCGTCCCGCGTGCGCGGTCACGGCGGCGCGCGGCGGGACGGCCGGGGTGGCACTCCAGGGCATCAGGAACGCGCGGTAGCTGTCGTTGCCGCGCGCGAGGTGGCCGTCGAGCAGCAGGGTCCCGGCCGGCGAGTACTCGGAGAACCAGCGTTGCGAGCCGGCGCCGACGAACGTGGCGCCGTCCGCCAGCCGCTGGACGTTGCCCTGCGTCGCCGAGAGCAGCCTGCGGGGGTGGACCAGCGCCGAGACGAGCGTCGCCGTCTTCGCCGTCTCGTCGATCCGCACCGTGATCGCGCGCGAGGTCGTGTGGATCCGCGGCGAGGCGCCGTTGTCGTAGATCGTCACCGTGCCGTCCGCGTGCGGCCGCGCGTTGTGCTGCCAGGCGGTCGTCGTCCCCGCGCCCATGCTGAACGTCGGGCGCTTGCCGCCGAGCCGCCAGGCGACCTTGGCGGTCTGGCGGTCGACCTTGTAGACGGCCCACGTGTTGCGCGCGGAGATGATGAAGTCGCCGTGGCCGTCGAGCGCGACCGAGTTGACGTGCATGTAGTCGAACCCGCCGGACCCCTTGGTCAGCTCGGCGTGCGTCTCGTCCAGCGCCACGCTGCCGAGCGAATGCCATTCGAACTCGACCAGGCCGGTATTGATGTCGATCTCCTGGACGATCCCGTCGACGGCGACGCCATCGCGCGGGCCGCCCACCGAGCGCAGGTCCTGCCGGACGCGCTCGTACGCGATCACGAGCGCCGTACCCTGGGGCGTGACGGTGAACTCGTGCAGGTCGGCGCTGTAGCCGTTACCGGCGTGCACCTCGGCCACCCGGTGATAGGACGTGTCGTAGATCTCCCCGGCTCCGCGCCCGTCGCCGACGATCAGCCCGCCCTGCCACCAGGTCAGCACGGGCTTGCCCTCGTAGCTCTGCACGCGCAGGTCCGTCGCCACCACGTTGCGCTTCATCGGCTTGAACCACACCAGGTGGCCGTGTGCGTCGACGATCATCGGTCCGTCCTGCCCGCGGCCTCCCTTCGGCGCGAGCAGGATGTCCCCCGCGGAGTGGGCCGGTAGGGATGTCGTGACGTCCACCGCCGGAGGCAGCAGGTCGGGGCGGCCGGCGAACCGCTGCACGGCCCCTTGGCCGACGCTCGAGTCCGGCTGACGGCGGATGGCGGGCTGGCGCACGGGCCGAGCGATGCGGATCGCGTAGTGCCCGTCCTTCGCGCCCGTGACGTCGAGGCCGGTCTGCACGGTCACGCGCTCGCCCGCGAGGAACGGCTCGGACGGGACGTAGCTTGCGCCGTGCCCGTCGGAATGCGCGCGCACGACGCCGGTGTGGCGTCCGCTGCGCGATCCGGTGACCGCGACGGCGCCGAGCTCCGTGGCGCCGACGCCGCGGAAGCTCAGCTGCGTTCGCGGCGATGCCGTGCGCACGCCAGGCGCTGGATACACCGAGACGGGAGCGGCGGGCGCCGGGGCGGCGTGGGCAAGCCCGAACAGGGCCACGGCCACGACCGCGGCGAGGGAGAGCAAGGTGAGTTTGAGCACGCAGATCGCATCACGGCAGCCTCGGGCGAGTTGCGTGCGGCGGTCAGTGAACCCACGGTTTCTGATCGTCGGACGACGCGGTGGGTAGCGCTCGTCGCATGGCGATCGTGCGGAGCAAGGCCGGCTGGACGGCGTCAGGATCGAGCAAACGGATGATGCGCTGCGCGCCCGTTGGGGCGGTTGGTTAGAGAGCTCGTACCGAAACCGGGTCAGGCGGCGGCCGCGTCGGTCGCAGGCCATCGCGCAGCGCCTCCAGCGCGCACATCGCGGCGGTCGAGCCGTCCGGGCTCGGGCTCGACGAGCGCCCGCCAGTGCCGCGGGATCAGCTCGGTGGGCAGCTCCCGTGGTGTCAGGTGCCGCTGGCGAGCGGTGCGCTGCAGCGCGTCGAGACGTGTCGAGGATCGGCTCGCCGGCACCGGCGGCGTGAAGGTCGAGCGTGTCCAGCCGCGTGCGGGGTAGCGCCGCACGGCGCCGTCGCGGGTCAGGACCAGGCCGCGCTCGTCGGCGTGCTCGCGCGCGGCGACGACCAGCCGCCACAGCGTGGCGGTCCGGGGCAGCACCTTGGCGCCGATCAGGTGCTCGACCGCGCAGGCGAACAGCACCGGCTGGCTGCGCGGCCACGAACGCCCTGACGCGCAGCCGGCCGGCCAGCTCGTCCGCGACGCCCTCGTGCCCGAACGGCCGGTCGCCGTACTCCCGCCGGATCTCGTCCTGGTGCCCCCAGCGCCACTCCCCGTGCCCGTAGGCGGCCAGTCGGTGCCGGCGGGCACGCCGATCTCCCGCGCGGTCCACTGCAGCACCCCGAAGGGCACCTCGCGGGCTGCTCCAGGAAACAGCCGAGGTAGCGCACCGTGCCAAGCTGCAGCGCGAATCCGAGCCCTGCGGCGCGCCGGCTTCGGCCGGGTGCGTGAGCGCCGAGTGGCGCAGCTGGTGCAGCGTCCACCCGCCCGATGCCGGTGAGCCAGCTCCTCGGCGCACCGGTGGGACAGCCGCGCGCCCGCCGACGGGCACAGGTCGGCGGCGGCCGGCGCCCGCGCCAGCGCGGTGCGCCGATCGACCAGGAACCGCGGGTCGCGCGCCCGGCCGGCGATCAGCCGCGGTAAGGCCGTGCCGAGCCGACCTGCAGGTGCAGCCACTCGGTGTCGCCGCCCTTGACGCACGCGGGCGCGCTTGTCGCCCAGGACGATGTCCCGACGTTGAGCGACAGCACCTCCTGCGCCCGGAGGCGGTCTCATACCGCAGCCGCCACAACCGATCGGGCGGGGCGTACGAGCGGGAGACGTCCAAGGCCCGCTCACTCCGCTGGGGTCGCCAGCGCTAGCGCATCGAGCATGGCATGGAGGCGATGGTCGCAGCCGCTGCGGTGATCGCGCGGTTCAGCCCGGTCGCGGCGCCAGGGGCCAGCAGTTCGCGGCGCAGCGTCGTCGTACGCCAGGTGTCGGGGCGGCGGCGGTCCCAGCCGCGCGCGTCACGGGGCGCGCAGCGGGTCGGGGCGACGCGAGCGCGAACGGGTGGTGTGTCTGCGGTTCGGGTCCAGGTCTCGGAATCATCATCGCCGGGCCCAATTGCGCGCCGGGGTCGAGGCCGAGCGCGCATGGTCATCGCCCGGGTTAGCTGCGCGTCGCACGCTTGCGCGACCTGACGAAGGCGGCTCGGGCCGCGGCGATGACTGCCGCGCAGGCGCCGATCAGGGCCAGGGCCGGGCGGTCGGAGCGGGCCAGGTAGTAGACGAGGCCGCCGGCGGCGGCGATGCAGGCGGCCGCGCCGACATAGGCGAGTCCCCGGTCCGGGCCGGGAGCTGCAGTGTGGCGGGCGTGCAGGAGGTTGATCAGTCCGAAGACCAGCAGGAAGGTCAGCGAGCCGAAGGAGACGATCTCGGTGATGCCGGGCAGCAGCGAGAAGGCTGCGCCGAGGGTGGCGATCCAGAGCATCGCCTCGGCCGGCAGCCCGCGCCGTTCGTGGCCGAGGCGGGCCGGAAGCTCGCCGGCTGCGCTGACGTCACGGACAAGCCGTGCGGTGGAGAACAGCGTGGCGTTGATCGCCGAACTGGTTGAGAAGACCGCCCCGACGGTCGCCGCCCAGAGGCCGAAGGTCCCGAGGGCCTTCTCGCCGACGACGGCGAATGCGACCTCCTTGCGGTCGATGATCGTCCGATCGGGCAGCAGCATCTGAGAAGCGATGGTGACCGCGAGGTAGACGAGCACCACCACCGCGACCGAGAGGTAGAGGGCGCGCGGCAGCGTGCGTCGAGGGTTCGCGATGTCGTCGTAGTCGTAGGGCAGCAGCTCGAATCCCTCGTAGGCGACGAAGATCACCGCGGCGCCGAGAAAGACCCCGGATAGACCCTGGTTGTCGAGTGGGCTGAGGCGAGCGGGTGAGAACATGCTCAGGCCGATCAGGGCGATGCCGGCAAGCACGGCCAGCTTGGTCGCGACGATCACGTCCTCGGTGCGCCCCGACGTCGCCACCCCGCGGAGGTTGATGGCGACGAACACAGCCAGCACGCCGATCCCCGCCAGTCGCGCGATGAGCAGCGGGGCGCCCAGGACGTTGGCGAGGTAGTGGCCGAAGGTGAAGGCGTAGACGGCGAGGGCGAAGACGTAGCCGACGATCAGCAGCCACGCGACCCATGCGGCCGGCCGGGTGTGCCCCTCGTCGCGCAGATAGGTGAACGGCCCTCCTGCCCGCCCTGCGCGCAGCGCCAGTCCGGCGTAGGCGTGGGCGGTCAGCCCGGCGATCAGGCCGCCGATCAGGAAGGCGGCGAACGCGAGATGACCTGCGAGGTCGATCGTGACGCCGAGGACGCTGAAGATGCCGCCGCCGATCATGCCGCCGATCGCCATCGCGCTGGCCTCGCGCAGGCCCAGCAGTCCTGCCCCGCGCCGGCGCCGCGCGTGGGTGCGCGGGTGATACGGCGGCCTGAGATCCTCAGCCGCGGGCCCGCGCGCGGGCACGCTCGTGCTGCCGGGCGCGATCACCGGTCGTGCTCCGTCGGTCGGGTCGGTCACCGCTCGCGCATCTCCGGCGCGAGCTCGCCGCGCCGCTCGAGGAGCTTGTAGGCCCCGAGCTTGACCTGGTCGAGGACCAGGACCCACACGATCGCGTAGCCCCAGGCGAGCGCGACGAGCTCCCAGCGCAACGGTTTCATCAGCAGGCCGCTGGCGGCGATCAGGGTCGCCAGGATCTGGGTCCCGACCACGGCGATGAGCAGGACCGGGGCGGGGTGGGGTGCGGACCACAGGCGGTCGCGGGTGCGGGCGACGAACAGCGTCAGGTGGCCGGCCACCGAGAGCTTGAGGTACATCAGTGTCTGCGTCTCGGCGTGACCGATGCCGAGCACCCCGATCGCGAAGGCGACCAGGGTGAAGGACTCGACCACGCCGGCGAGCCCGAGCACGGTGGCGATGCTCAGCACCTCTCTGAGGTCCCAGCGTTCCGGTCTGGGCGAGGGCCGGACCCGGTCATAGGCGATCGTCAGGATGGCGGCATCGTTGAGGATCGCCAGCAGCACGATCTGGGTCGGGGTGAGGGGAAAGAAGGCATAGACGACGATCGCGAGGGTCACGAACAGCACGACGCGGATCGTCTCGGTGATGCGGTAGATCGCGTAGTTGGTCATCCGCCGGAACACCTCCCGCGCCCGGTGGATCGCCTCGATGATCACCGACAGTCCCGCAGCGAGCAGGACGATGTCGGCCGCGGCCCTGGCGGCGTCGGTCGCGCCCGAGACCGCGATCCCGGCGTCGGCGCGGCTGAGCGCCGGCGCGTCATTGACGCCGTCGCCGGTCATCCCGACGATGTGGCCGCGCGCCTGCAGCGCCTGGACGATCCGGTACTTGTCCTCGGGCACCACCTGCGCGAACCCCTCAGCCGACTCGACCCTGGCGGCGAGCTCGTCGCCCTCGAGATCCGCGATCGCGTGCGACTCGAGGATCTGCTCGCCGATCCCGACCTCACCCGCGATCTGGCGGGCGATCTCCACCCGATCGCCGGTGACCATCTTGACCTTGAGGCCGAGCCGGCGCGCCTGCTCGAGCGTCTCGCGCGAGTCGTCGCGCGGCGGGTCCTGGATCGCCAGCACGCCCGTCAGGCGCCAGTGCTCGTCGTCGGCCCGGGCGACGGCGAGCGCCCGGTAGCCCTTGCGGGCGAACGCCGCGGTGACCTCCGACACGCGCGCCGCGGCCGTGTTCGAGACGCCCGGCAGATCGGTGATCGCCTGCACCGCCCCCTTCGCCACCCGGCACTGAGAGCCGTCGGCAAACCGCACCCGCGCCTCGGCGCGCTTGCGATCGGCGTCAAACGGCTCAAACGCGAGCACCTCATGTTCCGCAAGCGGCCCGGAGAGCACCGCGAGGATCGCCTCGTCGATCGGGTCGCGACCGTCGTGCTCGGCGGTCAGCGCGGCCTCCAGCAGGACCTCGTCGCGGCCGGCGCCGTCGGCGATCGCGACGACGTCGACGATCGCGAGCTCGTTCTTGGTGATCGTGCCGGTCTTATCCGCGCACAGCACGTCCACGCCCGACAGCTCCTCGACCGCGGGCAGATGACTGACCACCGCCTCGCGCCTGGCCAGGTCGCGCGCGCCAACCGCCAGGGTCACCGACAGCACCGCCGGCAGCGCCACCGGGATCGACGCGATCGTGACCACGAGCGCGAACTCGAGCGTCTCCGTCACGCTGGTGCCGCGCAGCAGCGAGACGATCACGATCACCGCGACCAGGCTCATCGCGATCACGATCAGATACCGGCCGATCGAGAAGATCGCCGCCTGAAAATGGCTCGGCGGGCCCTCCTCGCCGGTAAGCTCGGCCGTCCGGCCGAACTCCGTGCGAGCGCCGGTCGCCAGCACACGCACCCTCGGTGAGCCCCTAGAGACGATCGTTCCCGAGTAGACGCCGTCCCCGGCGTGTTTCTCGACCGGCAGCGACTCACCGGTCAGCGCCGACTCATCCGCCTCCGCCGCCCCCTCGACGATCCCCCCATCGGCCGGAATCACGTCGCCGCGCTCGACCACGATCAGATCACCCGGCACCAGCTCCTCCGCCGGCACCGTGATCCACTTGCCGTCACGCCGCACGCGCGCGAGCTTCGCGAGCCGCTCCTTGAGCGCCTCGATCGCGCTGGCCGCCTGGTGCTCCTCCCAGAAGCCGACGACCCCGTTGAGCACCAACAACGCGAGAATGATCCCGAAGTCCGCCCAGCGCCGGGTCAGCGCGGTGAGGATCACGGCAACCTCGATCATCCACGGGATCGGAGCCCAGAAATGGGACAGGAACTCCAGCACGACGCTGCGCCCCTGTACGACGAGCGCGTTCAGGCCATAGCGCTCCAGCCGCGCGCTGGCCTCCCCACCGCTCAAACCCTGCTCCGGCTCGAGCTGCTCATCGCTGCGGCGGTCGGGCTCGCTACGTTGGTCAGCGACCCCCCGCTGCTCATCATGGCGTGCCGATGCGTGATTCTGCGGGGCGACCGCACCGGGCCGGCGTGGGCGCTGCCCGCCGTTCATGACGGCCTTGAGACGACGTCATCCCAACAGGGTCGGCGGCTCGGGGCGGGTAGCCCGTCGAGCAGGGCGCACAGGCCCCGGTCAAAGCCCCCGTCGGCGTCGAGCTCGGCGAGCTCGGCCGCGCGGCCGGCGAGGACGGGGAACTCGTCGGGCGACAGCGTCGCCAGACGCTCGCGCCCGCTTGTCGTAGCGGCGTCGATGGTGAACCCTGCCGCCTCGGCGAGCGCGTAGCCGCGTGCGTAGCTGGATAGCGCGCGGTAGACGGCGAGCGCGTCGGCGGGCGCGAACCCGTGCGCGACAAGGACCTGCAGCAGCCGCTCGATTGGCGCAAGCGAGGTCGGGGTGCCGAATGGCTGCAGCCCGACGAGCCGGAAGGTCGCCGGCCGTGCCAGCGCGACGCCGCGAAGCGCCGTAGCGAATCGTCGGCATGCCTCGCGCCAGTCCTCGGCCAACTCGACGTGGTGCAGGGGCTCGAGCAGCCGCTCGGCGATCGCGCGTAGCAGCTCGTCGCGGCTTGCGAGGTGGTGGTAGATCGCCATCCCCTCCACATGCAGCTCGGCGCCGAGCCGGCGCATGCTGAGCGCGGCAGGGCCGTCGCGCTCGATCAGCGACACGGCGGCGTCGAGGATCCGCTCGCGGCTGAGAGGGCGCCGAGCGCGCGTGCGCTGCAGCGCGGTATCGACGGTGCGGGCCATCTGGCAGAGCCACCTTACACTGTAAAGTCGCGCCGGATGTGACGATCAACGCTGGGTGGCGCGGCCGCCGAGCGAGCTTCGCAGCGGCGGCCCTGTGACAGCCGCGCTGGGTCGCGGCTCCCGCCCGATCGGTGCGGTTGCGAGGGGCGAGACGCGGCGAGGGCGCGCTGGCGGTCCGGGCGCTCCGCGATGTCGATCTACTTCGATCGCGGCGAGTCCGACGCTTCGCTGACCCGCCGCCTGTCCGCCGCTGCCTACGCGGCCGGCGCCACCGCGACGATGACGAGGGCCGAGGCGCCGACGGAATCCTCGTCGGCGCCGCGCTCCGCGGACAGCTGCACCTGCGCATCGGCGACCGGCTCACCGTCACCTTGCCCAGCCGGACGGCGACGGCGATCGCTCGCGTGCGCAGCTTCCTCGACGAGCCCCTCGGCGCGTACGCCTACACGTCGCTGCCGGCCCTGCGCGCGATCTCTGCGCTTCCCGGCGGTCGTCGCGATCGAGGACCCCCGCGCGCTGCTTGCCCCCGTCAACAGCTACCTCGGCCTCGTGTACGCATTCGTCGGGCTCATGCTCGTCTTCGGCGCCGTGATGGCATTCGCGCTGCTCTTTGCCGCCATGGCCTCCAACCTCGCCGAGCGCTCGGTCGAGCTCGCCACGCTGCGCGCCGCCGGGATCGGGCACCGCGAGCTCGCGCGGATGCTCGTCGCCGAGAACGCGCTGGTCGTCGCCGCCGGGATCGTCCAGGCCGGCTCATCGGCCACGAGATCGCCCGCGCCTTCATGGCCTCCTACAGCAGCGACTGGTACAGCTTCGTCCTCCACATGCGCGCCTCCACCCCGGCGCTGGGGGCACCGGCGATCCTGCTCGTCGCCATGCTCTCCCAGTACCCCGGGCCTGGGCGCCATCCGCCGGCTGGACGTCGCATCGCGCGCGTCGTACGCGAACGATCGCCGCAGTGCTGATCCTCACCGCCGGGCGCCTCCACGACGGGTGGGGATCGGCTGCCGCCGCGATCAGCCGACCGTATGGGGCGAGACCACCACCACCGGGCACGGGGAGACCGCAAGCATCTCGTGGGCGACGCTGCCAAGCAGCACCGAGCGCATCGCGCCGCGCCCACGCGTGCCGAGGACGAGGTAATCGGCGTGCTCGTCCTGCAGAACGCGCACGAGCGCCTCGACCGGCGCGCCCTGCTCTGCGCGCCGCGACACGCCTGGGGTCTTGCAGGTGCGCGCGACGTCCTCGAGCAGCCGCTCGGCATCCTCCAGCGCCTCGCGCTGGAAGGCGTCATTGTCGAACGGGACCCCGTACATGACCGAGGGCGCAAGCGGCGTGCCATGAACGAGCACCAGGCGGGCGCCGAGCTTCTGCGCGAGGGCGTCGGCCGCGCGCGCCGCCCTCCGGGCGCCGTCCGAGTCATCGATGCCGCACACGATGCAGCCCGCCATCAGCCTGTGTCCCGCGGTCCAAGCACACCAGGATCCTCGCACCCTCGACACCCGCGTGCCAGCCGCACCCGTGTGCCTCCTCGCAAGTCACCCTCCCGATCAACCGAGCCACAGGAGCGACCGTCCTGGCCCGGCGGTGCTGACCCGGCCGGCGGCACGCCCGTAACGCCGACGCGCGCTCGCGAGACCAAGGCGCCATGGAGGACCCCAGCGTCAACGTCAACGGGCGGCCGATCGAAGCCGACGAGACCCATCACGTCGCAGACCGCACCGTCGACGGCGACCACCGCCACGGGATGTCGTGGGATGCCGATTGGCTCAATAGCAGCTCCGAGCTTCCGCGCGTCTTCGCGATCACATCGGTGCGCAGCGAGCCCGTCTGGCCGCTCGCCGCACTCGACACGGCCTACGCCGATTCCGCGCCCGCCACGCCGCGGTCGCAGTGGTGCGCCCAGCAGAGCGTCGAACACCTCGGTGCGAAGGAGGACGCGCAGTGAGCGCCACGCCGTACGAGCACATCGCGTGCTGCCTCGAGGACTCGCCAGGCTCTCGCCGCGCGCTCGAGGAGGCCCAGCGCCTCCGCGCGTTCGGGCCGGGACGCCTGACAATCGTGCACGTCACGCCGCCACCGATCATCTACGGCGCAAGCCTCGCACTCCCGCCCGAGGACGAGATCACCCGCGTCGCGTCCGCATGGCTGACCAACGAGCTCGAGCGCATCGACGGCGGCGAATCCGTCCTGCTCTTCGGCCACCCGGCCAGCACCGTCTGCGCCTGGGCACGCCAAACGCGCCCGGACCTGCTGGTCGCCAGCGCCCACCGCGGCCTCCTCGAACGAATCGCCCTCGGGAGCTTCGCCAGCTACCTCGCCTACCACGCCCCCTGCCCCGTGCTCCTGGTCCACCCAGACACCCCCTGACCGCGCCTACGCACCTGTTCGACTACCACGCGACTCACCCAGCCGAGCCTGCCGGCACCTGGACAACGCGACACGGGCTCGTCGCCGGGCTACGGGAAGAGCGCGCACTCGGCGGTGTGGCGCATTCGCACGATCAAACCGCCGAGCTCAATCGAGCCGGCCGGCGCGTCGACGTGCGCCGGGCAAGCGTCGCGCACGTTGGCGCCGACCTCGACGAGCTCTCGACGCACGTACTGGCGCTCGGCCGGCGCGGTGGTCACCGCGGACTCCCCCGCTTCCCTGCGCGTACCCGGTGTTCCGTACGGACTCTCCACCGACCCCGGTGAGCGCGGACCGACGCCGAGGGAGGAACTTCCACTTCCGCGAGAAGATCACGCAACCGCCACATCGACCGGAAGCCCGCCGTCGCGGCGTGAGCACCGCTGCTTCAGCGCGAGAGGCGCTCACGGTCGTCGTGATAGGCGCGCAGCAGGTCGCGATGCGTCAGCCACCCGGCGATGCCGTCCGCGTCCATCACGATCATCCCCGGGTCCTCGGTGCGCGCGAGCGCGCGCACGGCATCTTCGAGCGTGTCGTCAGGCGAGAGATGCTGGGCCGTGTGCAGCAACGCCGCGGCCGCAGGCTCGGGTCCGCCCGCACCGAGCGCATGCTCCTCGACATCGGTGGAGGAGATCACGCCCAGCAGACGGCCGCGCTCATCGAGGACGGGCAGCGCGTCGGCCTCGGTCAGCCGCGCTTCGATCTCCCGCAGGGTGGCCGTCGCTGCGACGGGCTCGGGCGGCGCGCTCATGGCAGCCGCAACGCGCGTGGTCTGCATCACGCTCGCGACCCGCGGGCGGTCGATGTTGATCCCCCGGCGACGGAGCTTGAGCGTGTAGATCGTGTCGGATGACAGCCGCGTGCTCACGCCCGTCGCGAGCACGATCGCGAACATCAGCGGCAGGATGATCGAGTAGTCGCCCGTGAGCTCGAACACGATCAGCACGGCCGTGATCGGGGCGCGTGCCGCGCCGGCGAAGACCGCTCCCATGGCCACGAGCGCGTAGGCGCCGGCCGGTGCCGTCAGCGCGGGCAGCAGCGCGTGGGCGGCGTCGCCGAAGGCGGCGCCGAGCATGGCGCCGATGAACAGCGACGGCGCGAAGACGCCGCCAGAGCCGCCGATCGAGATCGTCAGGCTGGTGGCGACGATCTTGCCGATCAGCAGCACGAGCAGGAACGCGACGGCGTAGTGCCCGCCGACCGCGCGCGTCAGGACGGGGTAGCCGACGCCGTACATCTGCGGCAGGGCCAGCAGCAACAGGCCGAGCAGGATGCCCCCGGCCGCCGGACGCGCCCAGGCCGGCCCGCGCCACAGCCGGTCGGCGAGATCCTCGGCGCCGTAGAGCACACGGATGAACAGGACCCCCGCGATGCCCGCGAGGACGCCGAGCAGCGCGTACAGGAGCAGCTCCAGCGGCGATGTCAGCGTGAACGCCGGAAGGTGAAGGAAGCTCGCCGAGCCGAAGATCGACCGGGCCAGCGCGGCCGCGGCGACGGAGCTGATCACGACCACGCCGAACGAGCGCGTGTCGAAGTCGCGCAGGATCACCTCGAGCGCGAAGAACACCCCGGCGATGGGCGCGTTGAAGGTCGCCGAGATCCCTCCCGCGGCGCCGCAGGCGACGAGCAGGCGGAGGCGGCGGCCGTCGACCCGCGCCGCCTGTCCGATCACCGAGCCGAGCGCCGACCCGATCTGCACGATCGGGCCCTCGCGGCCGACCGAGCCGCCCGACCCGATGCACAGCGCCGAGGCGAGTGCTTTGACGGCCGGGACCTGCGGCCGGATCCGTCCGCCCATCTCCGCCACCGCGAGCATCACCTCAGGCACGCCGTGGCCACGCGCCTCGGGCGCGAAGCGCGCGACGAGCGGTCCGTACAGCAGCCCCCCGATCATTGGCGCGAGCACCACGAAGTAGATGCCCAGCGAGGGGACATGTGGGTTGGGCGCATGTCCCGCCGCGCTGTAGTCGGCGTGCCCGCTGAACAGGTGCGTGAAGCCTTCGATCAGGTAGCGGAACCCGACCGCGCCGAGCCCCGCCCCGAGGCCCACGGCGAGCGCGAGGACGACGAGCCCTTCGGTGCCGGCGAGCCAGCGCCGCGCCCGCTCGGCGGCACGGGGCGAGAGCGGACTGGCGATCGTTCGCGACACGGCGCTTCTGATAGCGCCGACTCACGCGACGACGGCGAACCGGTCAGCCGGCGAACCGTTTTCGGTTCACGGTTCGACGAGCCCGCGCCGCACCGCGTAACGCGTGAGGTCCACGCGGTCGCGCAGGTTGAGCTTCTCCAGCACGTTGTGCCGGTGCCGCTCGACGGTGTTGGCGCTGATCGAGAGGATCTCGCCGATCTCGCGGCTCGTGTGGCCTTCGGCGATCAGCTTGACCACCTCGCTCTCGCGAGGGCTGAGCGTCTCGCCCGGCGCAAGCTCGCCGCGCTCGACACGCCCGAGGAAGTCGCGCACGAGCGCGCCGACCGCCTTCGGGTAGAGGAACGGCTCGCCGCGCAGCGCCGTCCGGCACGCGTTGACGAGATCCGACTCCGCCGAGGACTTCAGCACGTACCCGGCGGCGCCCGCGCGCAGTGCCTCGAACAGGAATTCCTCGTTGTCGTGCATGGAGAGCATGAGGATCCGCAGCTCCGGCTTGTACTCGAGAATCCGCCGCGCGGCCTGCAGGCCCGTGAGCTTCGGCATCGAGATGTCGAGGATCGCCAGGTCGAGCTCATTGCGCTGCGCCCCGGCGACGGCTTCCGCCCCGTCCTCGGCCTCCGCGACGACGGTGAAGTCGACCTCGTCGTCGAGGATGCGGCGCAGGCCGGCTCGTACAAGCGTGTGGTCATCGGCGATCATGATCCGCGTCGGCATGCGATCAGCCTGCCGGGACGTGCAGCCGGACCTCGGTGCCGCCGGGTTGGGTACGAGTGACTTCGATCTTCGCGCCGATCAACATGGCCCGTTCCCGCATGCCCCGGATCCCGCCGGCCGAATCCGCGGCACGCGGCTCCTCGATGCCGATCCCGTCGTCAGCGACCGCCAGCGACACCGCATCGCCGTCGCTGTCTAGCACGACGTGCACGCTGACCGCGTGCGCATGGCGGACGACATTGGTCAGGCTCTCCTGGGCGACGCGATAGATCACGAGCTCCGCATCGTCGCTCAGCTCCGGAAGCGAGCTCGCCAGCGAGCGGTGCACGACCAACCCGTCGAGTTGCTCGAAGCGGTCGCACAGGTTGCGCAGCGCCGGCACCAGGCCCAATTCGTCGAGCACCTCCGGGCGCAGGCGCCGCGCCAGCGCTCGCACGCCTTCCAGCGTCTCCTTGGTTGCGGCGGTGACCGCGCCGAGCGCCGCGCGGAGCTCCGGCGGCGACGTCCGCGCGAGCATGTCGAGCTCGAGCAGAAGCGCGGTCAGCCGTTGTCCGATCTCGTCGTGGAGCTCTCCCGCGACGCGGCGGCGCTCGGCCTCCTCGGCGACCAGCGCGCGGTAGCCGCTGTCGCGCCGTTCGGTCTCGAGCCGGTCGAGCATCTCGTTGAACGCGTCGGTCAACCGCGCGACCTCGGACTCAGGCCCGAGGTGCGGAAGCCGGCGGCCCGGAGCGAGAGGATCGATCGCGTGCATCAGGTTCGCGAGCCGCGACAGGGGCGCGAACGCGCGCCGCATCAGGATCAGATTGACGGTGAGCAAAACGGTAAGGCCACCGACAAGCGCGACCACGCGGCCGTTCGCAGGCTCGACCATGAGCACGATGCACGCGGCCAGCAGCACCGCGGCGTTCGGCACGAACAGCCGCCAGAACAGGGGTATGTAACGGGGAGCCTTGCGACGGACCGACGACATCGTTGATGAAGCTACCCGGCCGCCACCGCACACCAGCGGGTGGGGGCTGGCCCAGTACGTCGCGGGATGGGTCGTGGTGGCCGGCATCGCGGCCGCGCTCGGCCTGCTCGCGGTGCGCGCCATCTCGCCGGACGCGCAGCCGTTCCGGCGAACGGATCCGATCGCCGCGGCGGGCGACCGCTGCGTCATGCGCGTGGCCGCGGGCCGGCTCCGTCCGCCGGTCAGCGGGGGCCAGGCGATCCCGGCCGCGAGCGGCGTCTACAGCACCTCGCCGCCGGTCGCGAGCCTCGTGGGCGCGCTGCGCCGGGGCGCGGTCGTGGTGCAGTACCAATCGCGCCTCGCGAGCTCGCAGGTCGAGGTCCTCCGGCGCGCCTTCGCCACGGGGATCGTCACGCCCGACGCCAGCTCGATGCCCTATCTCGTGGCGGGCACGGCATGGCGGCGGTTGATCGGCTGCCGCATGCTCGACGCGCGCGTGCTGGCCGCGCTGAAGCGATTTGAGGTGCGCTACAGCGGTCACGGTCCCGATGCCGGGCCGTGAGATGGTGGATGCCGGCGCGGCACGAAGTTCGAGGCGTTCGCGAAGCCCACCATCCTGGGTGAGTTGCGGTGCTGGGCGCTGCACGTGCCGCGCCCGGTGCAGGAGCGGGTGCAGGGCGTGCGCCGGCTCGAAGATGCCTATTTCGCACGCCACGCCGCGCGCCGACGGCGACCGAGACCGCCGAGCGTGTCGCCGCCGGCCGTATCGCCCCCGCGTCACTGAATGCGGGCCGAGCGCGATCCGACGACGGCTGAGATCGCGCAGCACCTCGGAGTCTCGACCACCGCAGGCTGGGCGAAGATGCGCTCGGCGCTGGACGCCCTACAGGCTCGGCGGGTGGCGTACGACATAGCCGCGGCCTGACCTCGGCTCGGGCCGCCAGCGCGGGCCGCTCTCCCCCGTTCCCGATGTGTCGAACCGGAGCCCGGCGATCACGACGTAGGCATGGCTGGCCCGCGCGTAGATGCTGATCCACGATCCCGCGCCCGCCTCACCGAAGCCCATCAGCTCGGACGAGTCCTCCGGCGCGGCGAGCAGCCCGGCGCCGTGCAGCGCATACGAGACCGCGCCGGAGCAGTCGTACGCACTGTCTTCGAAGCTCCCATGCCCGCCGCCGTAGCGATACGGCGCGTGCGTGATCTGGTTGGCGGCGGCGATCGCCGCCTGCACCGCCGGCGGCGCGCCGGGCGGCGCGATCGCGGTGCGCCCGTCGGGCGCCAGCGCGGCCGTGGCGGCCGCCGGCGCGGCGGGCGCCGAGATCCGGCGCCGGATGCCGCGCGCCTGACGGCGCGAGACGATTCCGTCGACCTTCAGCGCATGCTCGGCTTCGTAGCGGCGGACGCCGCTGCGCGTGCCCGCCCCATAACGCCCGTCCACGGCCGTCGGCACGCCGAGGCGCGTCAGCCACGCCTGCAGCACGCGGACGTCATGGCCGTGCATGCCGCTGCGCAGCGTCCGGTCCCCGAACGCCGCTTGTGCGACGTTCGGCAGGGCGAGCGCGCTCGCGGTGGCCGCCAGCGCGGCCAGCCCTCGTTGGGCTCTCACGATGTCGATCCTCTCGGTGGCTTCTTCCCAGATGCCTCCGGGGTGAGCTGACGGGCTCGCGCTGGAAAGACTGCGCTACGCCGGAGACCGCCCGGCGATTCGCCCCAACTGCCTGGTTCCCCCGGCCGCCCGGACCGAGGTCCGGGCGGTTCGGCGATATGCGCTCCCAACCCCCGCCGTGCGGCGAAGTTGCGCGCCGGTCAGTGGCTATACACGCGCGTGCGCGGACCGCTGAACCCCTGCCAGCGCACGCGGTAGCTTCGTCCCTTGCGATACGACGTCGTCGTCGACCAGTAGCCGTCCGCGTTCGTGTGGTCGTGCTTGAGCCGGCGCCACTTCGACGAGCCGCGGTTGCGGTAGTCGATCGTCACCGACGTGCGACCGGCGGCCGGGCGGACCAGCCCCCAGAGCGTCGTCCGCCGCGTGCCGTGCCGGGCGACCAGCGGCAGACGGAAGCCGTCGTAGGCGAGCTTCGCGTCGCCGCCGGCAAGCCGCAGCCCCGACTCGAAGCCTCCGTAGCGCTCCACGAGGCGGCCGGGTCGTGGAAGGTCGTCGCGCATCAGGTACTGCGAGAAGGCGCGCACGCGCGGGTTGCGGAAGGCGATCCACTCGCCGATCGACCGGTACTCGGCCTGCCGCGTCTGCGACACGCCGTAGATCGGATCGGGCTTGCTCTGCACGCCGAACTCGGTCAAGTAGACGTCGACGCGACGGCGCACGGCATGGGCTCGGCGGGCGCGGTCCAGCGCGCGCGTGAGCCGCGACAGGGTGCCGATCGTCACGTCGTCGCGGTTGGGCGGGACGAACGACGGGCCGGCCGACGTCGTGTAGGGATGGTGCGCCCAGCCGTCGACGTCCAGCGAGCCGCAGCCGTGGCGCCGGTGATACGACGACGTCAGGCACAGCGACCCGCGCAGGAACGCGAGCGGCGCGACCACGTGGCGGTTGCCGCGGGGCGCCGTCTCCCCCATCAGCACGCGGTCGTGCGCGTTGCCCGAGCTGCGCAGCCCGGCCTGGGCGGCACGGAACAGCTGGCGGTACAGCTTCGGGGAGTACGCGTGGCCGTGCACGTACTGCGGCGCGAGGAAGTCGGGATGGTTCGGCTCGTTCCACACCGACCAGTAGCTCACCTGCCCGCCGTAGCGCTTCCCGACGGCGGTCATGAAGCGGCGGAAGCGCGTCGGGCTGGGCCGCGTCACCTCGTCGCGGCGCGATCGCGTCGCCCACCGCGGCACGGGGCCAGTGACGGTCATCAGCACGCGAAACCCGCGCGCACGGGCATCCGAGACGATCCGGTCATACATCCCCCACCCTGGGTACGCGGCCGGATCGGTCTCGTCGAACGAGGGCACCGACCTGGCATGCGGCTGCGGGGCGACGTCGCGCCAGTAGAGCACGACGCGCAGCCAGTGCACGCCGAGCCCCGAGATCTCGTCCAGGGCACCGTCGCGGGTGCCGGCATCAGCGCTCCGCAGCTCGCGGGTGGCCTGGAAGATCGTGAACTGCGAGCGGTTCGCCGACGCCGTCGCGGGCATGGCGAGCGGCAGGACGAGGAGCAGCAGGGCGAGCAGACGGCGTGACAAGCGGGTTCCTCCCATGGGTCGGGTCGAGCGGCACCTGCCCCCTAGACCCGCCGGCGTCCGCAACCACGCGGCCGCCGGTTCGTGCACTGACGACCCGGCGTCGGAGCCGGCGACGGTGCGGCGAGACTCCAGCGCCAGATGAGCGCCTCTTCGCCCGCGCTGTTCCCGGCGCGCCTGGCCCGACCGTCGGCCGCCGACGACGGGGGTGCGTGGCTGCTGCTGTACGCGGGCGGGCGGCTGGCCGCGGCGGCGATCGCCGCGGCGCTCGTCGCCTGGGGCGGACTCGGCGGCGTCGACGCGCTGCTGTTGCTCTACGGGCCGTTGAGCACGCTGCTGCTCGTCCTGGTGCCGGCGATCCGTCGCAGCCCCGCCGCCTGGATCGCCGACTCGGGCCTCACGCTCTTCTTCATCCTGCAGACCGACGACTGGCGCAGCCCGTTCTACCTGATGTGGCTGTCCACGCTCGCGCTGCCGGCCACGTCGCTGCCGATCCGTCGCGCCGCGGCCCTCGCCACGGCGTCGTCGCTCGCCTATCTCCTCGTGGCGATCATCGGCGGTCCGGTCCCGGGCCGGCTGCAGGTCGTCTCCAGCGAGACGCTCGCCATCCATGTGTCGCTGCCGTTCATGCTCGTCGCCTCCCTCGCCTACGCCGCCGAGGCGCTGCGCCGCCTCTCCGACGAGCGCTCCCGGCGCGAGCGGCTCGCCATCGAGGCGGAGCGGAGGCGGATCGCGTGGGAGCTGCACGACTCCGCCAAACAGCGCCTGCACGCCGCCCACCTGCTTGTCAGCTCGGTCCAGGGCCGCGTGCCGGACGCCCTGGCGCCGACGATCGGCCGCGCCGCGGTCGAGCTCGAGTCGGCGGCCTCCGACATGGACGCGAGCCTCGCCGAGCTCCGCTCTCCCCTCGAGGGGCGGCCGCTCGACACCGCTCTGCGCGAGCGCGCCGCCGAGATCGCCTCCGGGCCTATGCCGGAGATCGTCGTCCGGGGCACGGCCCCGACGCTGCCGCCGCTGATCGGCGCGCACGTCTACCGGATCGGCTGTGAGGCGCTCACCAACGCGCTGCGCCATGCCGATGCGCAACGGATCGAGATCGTGCTCGGCGCCACCGACGGACGCATGCGTCTGACGGTCGCCGACGACGGCCGCGGGCTGCCGGACCAGCGACGACCCGGCGCCACCGGGCTGCTCGGGATGGAGAGCCGCGCGGCGACCGTAGGCGGGCGGCTCGAGCTGTCGCCCCGCGACGGCGGCGGCACCGTGGTCGCGCTCGACGTCCCCCTCAACGGATACGGAGGTACCCCATGATCCGCGTCGTCATCGTCGATGACCATCCGGCGCTGCGCGCCGGCCTGCGCACCGTGCTCGAGAGCGAGCCCGGCATCGTCTTCGCCGGCGAGAGCAGCGGCGCCGAGGAGAGCGTCTGGCCCACGCTGCACACCGCGCAGCCGGATCTGGTCCTGATGGACTACCACCTGCCTCACGGCGACGGCCTCCAGCTCACCTACCGGATCAAGCAGCAGGTGCCGGCACCCGCGGTGATCGTCTTCTCGGCCTACGCCAGCGCCGACCTCGCGCTGCCGGCGTTGCTGGCAAGCGCTGACGGCCTGCTCTCGAAAGGCGTAGGCGCGCGCGAGCTGTTCGACGCGATCCGCCGCGTCAACCGCGGCGAGCGGCTGCTCGGGCGCCCGCCGGCCACAGTGCTGCGAGAGGGGTCGATGCGCGTACCGGAGTCGGACCGCGCCCTCCTCGGCATGCTGCTCGACGGCGCGAGCGAGAACGAGGCCGCCCGCACGCTGCGCCTGGAGCCGAAGGACGTGCGTCACGCCGTCCAGCGCATGCTCGGCTCGCTGCGCCTGGACATCCCGGCGGTCAGCTGACTTCCGTCAGCCGCCGAACCAGCGGGGAGGACGTCGCTCGCCGCGCGCGTCAGGCTGTCGGACGCCGTGAATGGTGGCTGGCCACCATGGTCAACCGCGCGGCGATCGCCCATGCTCGGGGTCGTGCAGGAGATGACCGCTCGCCACCGGCGTGTGCCCGTGCATCCACTCGCGCGTCGCCCCCTGGGCGTCGTGCGGCTCGCCGACGAGGACCCGTCGCTGCTCGGCGGGCTGACCGGTACCGAGGCGGCGAGGGCGAGCGAGCAACTCGTGGCACGGACCCTGCGTGTCGACACGGGCCGCTGGAGCCCGCCGGCGAGCGACGCCTATGCGGGCTGGCTGGGGATCCTGCTGCTCGACGGCCTGCTCGTCCGCAGCGTCGAGGTGGAAGGGCTGCCGTGCTGCGAGCTGCTCGGCCCCGGCGACCTGTTGCGTCCGTGGGACGAGGACGGCGGCGCGACGCTCGAGACGCTGGCCAGCTGGCGCGTCCTCGAGGACTCGCGGCTCGCGCTGCTCGACGAGGCGTTCGCCCGCCGCGCGAGCCGCTGGCCGGCGGTCACGCCGGAGCTGCTGCGCCGGATGATGAATCGCAGCCGCTCATTGAGCGTGTCGCTGGCGATCACGCAGGCCCGCCGCGCCGACGTCCGGCTGCGCGACCTGTTCTGGCATCTCGCCGATCGCTGGGGCCGCGTGACGCCCGACGGCGTCGTCCTGACCGCCCGCCTGACGCACACGGTCATCTCGCAGCTCACCGGCCTCCGGCGCCCGACCGTATCGCTGGCGCTGGCCGAGCTCGAGCGTGACGGTGAGATCGTGCGCGTGGCCAAGGACTGCTGGGTGATCCGCCGCCGCACGGCCGTGGATCATGCCCGCGTCGCCTGACGCGTCATCCGTCGACACGTCCCCGCGCGCGCCATCAGCGTCGTGGGTTCTCCGCCTTACCGAATATGCTCACTGGTGACGATGTCGCTTGGGCGTCGAAGGCGATGCCAGATGAGCGCCCTGCGACGGTGTGGCTGTCCGGGCCTGTCATGGTCTCGGGGATGGTTGTCCTGTTCGACGTCAACGGAACGTTGACCGACCCGGCTGGACTGGGCGAACCATGGGGACGGCCTGAACTGGGTCTGCCGATGCTGCGCGCCGCGGTCCAAACCGCGATGGTGGACGCGTTGGCCGGCACCTACCGGCCGTTCGCCGAGCATGTCCGGGCCGGCATCGAGCTTGAGGCACAGCGTGCGTGTCTTGACCCGGGTCTCGTCGACCGGGCCGCCGAACGGGCGACGCACCTGGACCCGTTCCCCGACGCCGGCGCGGCTCTCGACCGGCTGCGCGAGGGTGGCCATACGCTCGCCATATTGACCAACAGCGGTGCGGAGAACGGCCGCCGGACGCTCGAGTCTGCCGGCCTGGCCGACCGCTTCGACCACTTCCTCGGCGTCGACGCGGTCCGCACTTTCAAGCCGCACCCCGCGACCTACGCCCATGCGGTCAAGCAGCTCGGTGTCGTGCCCGCTGAGATCCTGTTCGTCGCCGCGCACGGTTGGGACGTGGGCGGCGCCAAGCATGCCGGTCTGCGCACCGCGTGGATCTCACGCGGCGAGCAGCAGCTCAACGCGATGATGCCGGAGCCCGATCTGCGCGCCGGCGATCTCCTCGACGCGGCGACGCAGCTGACCGGCGGCTGACGGCGAGGAGCCGTGCCATACCGCACGGCGTCGCCCACGCCTGATCATGTCGTCGAGGCGTCGGCCCGGCCGGCGAAGGCCGCGATGCCCCTCCCGCCGGTTCGCCGCCTGAAGCCCCATCCTGCCGGCTACGGGACGATCGACGTGATCGGCGACGTCGCGTCGCTCGACGGAGCCCGGGCCGCCTTTGGGCTCGCGCGGACGCGCACGACGCCGCGCGGCTCGACGCCGACGTCCGACGCAAGCCGAAGTTGCGGTAAGCCGACAAACGGTCAGTCGCGCAACCGTCCGCCTGGAACACCGGGCGCGCCGCGGGCAGAACGGAGTGCTCCCGAAGAGAAAGGACTCCATGCTCACTCGCACCCGACACGTCATGCTCGCCTCCGTCGTCATCGGCGCGCTGGCGGCGCCGACGGCGCTGGCGGCCGACAGTCGAGCGGTCGACGGCGGCTCCCGCAACCCGAGCAACAACGCGTCCACCGGCTACTCCAGCGAGACGCAGATCATCGGCAACATCGCGGAGAACCAGGGCGGCCACGCGTCCGGCACCGGCGGGTACGTCACCCGCCAGTCGAACAAGTCCGACAGCGGCGGCGGCGCGATCTACGGTTGCCGCGCGAAGGCGGGAACCGAGTCGTGCGTCGCCGGCAACAACCTCAACAACGGCGATGCGTTCCGCTTCCAGGCGACCGAGAGCGCAGCCACGATCGGCCAGCTTCGCTTCGGGCTCGACATCAACAAGCCGATCGCGAAGCCGCCGTTCGTGACCAATGCCACCGGCCTGGTGAAGAACCTCAACGCCGATCGCCTCGACGGCGCCAGCAAGGACGACTTCGTCGCCAAGGGCGGCCTGCTGTTCGCCCAGGTCGCGGCCGACGGGCAGATCGCCGGCAACCGCGGCGTCGCCTCCGGCACCCACGCCGACGTGGCGGCCAACAGCGGCAACCAGGTCATGACCATCCCGTTCGGCAGCGACATCAGCAAGTGCGCCGTCACGGCCACGCCGATGGAGGTGCCGTCCAACGCGTCGGCGACGTACTCGCCGTCCGTGGTCGCCGCGCCCAGCACCGACAAGACCAAGGCCGTCGTCACCGAGCTGCGCGCGGACACCGTGCCGTACGCCGTCAACGTGCAGGTCGTCTGCTGACGCTCCGGTTGGTGGCCGTCGGCCGCGCCGGTTGGTGGCCACCCACCATGTCGCCCACGCCTGGCGCGCGCGACACTCGTGGGGTAGACGGCGCCTTCGACCAGCGGATGCCTCCCTCATCCCCGGCCCCGGCATTCGACCAGGCGCCGCTCGTCTCCAGGAGGAGGCCCGGCGTTCCGCCGCGCACCGCCCCCAACCCTCCCGGGCGGTGCGCGGGGGCGCCCGCTCGGGTTAGGTCCGTCGCCGATCGGGTGGTCCCGGCTCGCGGCCATCGCCGCCCGCGCCGGGTTCGACGGCGAGCACGTCGCGTCAGCCGGCCGACCGCGTCTCGTCGCGGCGGTCCCATCACGAGCATCGGCCACGCACACGTCGACGTTGCCCACCAGCACGGCGCCGAGTTGCTCGTCGTCGGACGCAGCGGCGAACCGGTCGTCGAAGGAGGCGGTCCTCGGGAGCGTGTTCGGAACGACCGTGCGGGGCGGGCGCCTGCCCATGCTCGTCGTGCCCAGCGCCTGAGCGACCGGGAAGTCACCGCGTGCCCGCCGCCTCGCGCTCGCCCCGGCGAGTGCATGTCCGGTTCGCCGGCTGACGCACCGAGGAGGCCCCTCCGGCGGCTGGGGGCAGAGGGACGGGCACCGGATCGCGAGCAAAGGAGGCTCCCGTGCCGAGCAGTCCCTCATCTCGTCAGCACGCGACACGTTCGATCGTCGTCAGCGGGAGCGTCGTGAATCTGGTGCTCGGCACGTGGCTCACCGTCGCCCCATTCGTCCTCGGCTACGACCACAGCGACCCCGACTGGAACGACGTGGCGTTCGGAGCGCTGATCGTGGCATTCGGACTCGCCCGGATCAGCGGCGCGGTGCAAGGCTCGTGGATCGGCTATCTGAGCGCGGTCGCCGGGGGCTGGGTGTTCGTGGCGGCGTTCTGGCTCGACGGCTCCGGGCAGGCGATGTGGAACGACATGATCGCCGGCGCGATCGTCGCGATCCTCGGCCTGCTCAGCGCCGAAGGCGCCGAGAAGGCGGCGAAGCCTCAGTGGTATCGCCGGTGAGCTCGGCGGACTGACCGAGGCGACGGTCCGCGGCGGCGCTGTGTGGTCTACTGCGTCTTGCTGCAGAACCCCAACACGACGATCGCCTCGCGGACCTCCGGCCGGCACTCGTTCCCTGATCCCGGGGGACACGGACGTCCGGCCCTCCCATCGCGTCCCCGCCATCCAACGAGGGCGCTGCAACGCACTCGCCGGTCTCCGTCCCGTTCTCGGCCCCCCGTCGGTGAGCGCGGGAGCGCCGCGGACCGCCTGCTGCAGCGGACCCGACTTGCGGAGCTCCACGAACCGCTCGGCCGGTTCCAGGCCGTAGAGATCCCACATCGCCCGCTCGGCCCGCCGATAGCGCCGCGTTCGGGCGTCGGCAGCGGCCGTGACCTCGGTTGCCACCGCTGCACTGGGATCGCTCATATCGGGCTCCTCCGGGTCAGCTCGCAAGGGCGCAGAGGGCGACGCCGGGGATCTCGAGGCCGCGCTCGGCGGCGAAGCGCTCGAAGGCCGCCTCGATCCCTGGCTTCACCGCGTCGCGATCGGGTCGGGAGAGCCCCTGCACCGTCAGGCCGATCGGACCGGCCGTATCGGCGATCAGGTCCAGGTAACCCTCGACGTCGGGCACGGCGAAGCGCACCGGCACTTCCTCGGTACGCACGGCGCCGAACCCCGCGCCCTTCAGCAGCGCCGTCGTGCGCTCGGCGCTCGCCATGCCGAACAGCCCCGGGCCGCTCGGCTCAGGAGGCGGCATATGGCTTCCCTGTACGAGAGCGCCGGCGATGGCGGTGAAGTAGGGATTGCGCTCCGGAGCGCCCCAGACGGCCAGCGCGAGCCGCCCGCCGCGGCGCAGCACACGCCGGGTCTGTGCCAGTGCCGCGGCGGAGTCGGCCATCAGCATGTATCCGAACCGGCAGAGCACGCCGTCGACGGAGTCGGCGTCCAGCTCGATCCGCCCGGCGTCGATCACCTGGTAGTCGACGTTCTCGACCCCGAGCTCGGCTCCGCGGCGGCGCGCCGCCGCGAGCATGGCCGGGGAGAAGTCGCTGGAGATCAAACGGCCGCGCTCGCCGACGATCCTCGCCGCGTGGAAGCCCGTCTCGCCCACCCCGGCGGCGAGCTCGAGCACCGTCTCGCCCGGTCTCGGCGCGAGCGCGCGGATCAGCCACTCGCGAACGGGGGCCGATGCAGCCTCGATCTCCGCCGCGCGCCGCTCCCAGGAGGGCGCGATCGCTTCGGCGATCTCGTAGACGGCGTGGTGAAGCTCCTCGATCGAGCCGGCGGACATATTGGCCTCCTCCCTGCTCGGGACTGCTCGGGGTCGTCGAGGACGACGCTATCCAGCGGCGCGCGGCTGCGCCATCGGGAGTTCTCCCCATGCAAGCAGACCGTGCTCCATCGCGAACAGCGTCGCCGCGGCGCGGCTGGAGACGCCGATCTTGGCGTAGGCGTTCTGCACGTGCCGGTCGGTGGTCTTGGGGGAGATCCCGAGCTCGTGGGCGACCTGCTTGGTGTGCAGGCCGCGAGCGAGCATGCCCACGACCTGCGCCTCGCGCTCGCTGAGCCCAGCCGGTCGGCCGATCCGCGGCGCCGGTTGCCCGGCGGCCTCGATCACCGCCTTGACGGCGTCAGGGTCGAGCCGGCCCGCGTTGGCCTCCTCGGCGAGGCGCTCGACCGCTCGCTCGAGCGCCTGCGGCTCGCGATGGGGCCGTGGCTCGGTCATGGCGTGACAGGCGTCGGCAGCGGCCAGCAGGCGGGCCGCCACGACGAGCTCGGCGCCCCGGGTGCCCCGATGATAGCCGGAGCCATCGAGCCGTTCATGGTGCGCGCCCGCGACCGGCGCCAGCGCCGAGAGAAACGCCGAGCGAGAGAGCACGCGCTCGGTGTGGTAGGCGTGCAACCGCACCTTCTCCCAATCGTCCGCGTTCAGCGGCCCCGGCTTCTGCCACGTGCGCGCCCCGACGGCGACGCGCCCGACATCGTGCACGAGCGCCGCCCGCCGGAGCGCGACAAGGCTGGGAGCGTCCAGGTGGCAACGGCGCGCCGCCGCCTCGGCCAGCCGCGCGACGCCCCTCGAGTGGCCGGCGAGCTGGGGCGAGATCAGATCGGCGAAGTCGCCGATCGCGCCCAGCGCGACGTCGATCGCCGCGCCCTCCAGCGCCAGCTGTGGCTGCGGCTCGCAGGCCAGCGTCGCTTCCCAGGCCGAAGCGTCGGCGTCGAAGGACAGGACCTCCGAGGCGCCGTCGGCGAGCGCGGCGGCTATCGCCGGGTCGAATGCGTGTCCTGCGCGCGCACCGACGACGCTCGCCGCGAGCTCGCTGCCGCCGAGCATTTGCTGGTAGGCCGCGTCGCGGGCCACGTGCGCGATCCGTACCGCGAGCGGGATCCCCTCCCCCCGCGCCCGGCGCAGCGGCCCCCGTCCGTCCCAGCGCTCGGTGAGGAACGCGAACAGCCCCGCCACGGACCCTTGCAGCCCGAGCCGCTCCGCCAGCATCCGCGCGACGTCGCACAGCGTCTCCTGATGCGGGACATGCGCCCGCGCGGCGCGCGGCAGCCGCCGCGCGACCTGAACTGCCCGTACGGGCGCGGCGCTGCCCGGCGGGGCGAGCGCGCGAAGCAGGCCGCCGACGGTCTCGCGCCGCGACCCGTGCAGGACCGGGACAAGATGCGGGGACATATCGCCGCCGAAGATCTCCGCCGCGAGCTCGGCGTCGGCCGTGCAGCCGGAATATGTGAGCAGGCACGTGTAGTAGACCTGCGACGCGGTGTTCTGATCCACGCCCAGGCGGTCGACCAGTCGCATCGCAGCAAGCGTGCCGTGCAGCCCATGCTCGAACGGGAACCCCATGCCCAAATCGGTGGCCAGGCATAACGCCCCTGCCACCTCGGCGGTACGAACCCACTCGCCCCGCGGTTCTCGCTGCACCCCGCGACAGTACCGAGTCGCCGTGGCGCCGCCCCACACCGCTCGGCGTCGGCGGGGCCCCGGCGCGATCCGGAACACCTGCACGACCCAACAGGTCCCCGTCGCCTCGCGGACGTCAGACCGGCGGCGAGATCGTCGTGGCCGAGGTCTCATCGCTCGCCTTGCTGTGATGGCTCGATGTCCTCGCTGCGGCGGTGATTGCCGATCGCGGCGATCGGGTGGCGGACGATTTCGTCGCGGGTGCAGAAGAGGCGGTCCCGCGCGGCTGGGCGAGCCGCCCGGCGTGAGGTCGCACGGCTCGAATTCAGCTGCACCCGGTTGTAGCGCGTGCGCCACGCCTGGCCGATCCCGCCAAACTGCTCGAGCAGGCGCCCAGCGATCCCGGCACGCGAGCCGGCAGTGGTGCCGCGGCGTCGCCCAGGGCGCATCGGCTCGGAAGCGCGCGCGTCCTCGGTGGTCAGGCCCGTGCCGCCGATGCCCCAATCGCCCCTGCGGAACTCCTCGAGGCCGCCGCAGAGCCGGTCCGCCGCGGGATCGGCGCGACCGGCGTGGTGGGCCCCAGCGGCGACGGCTGCGGCCGCGGCGGGCACCACGGCGGGCCGGCGTGGCATGACAGCGGCCACGGACACGGCGGGCGCGGGTACGGCCGCACGGCCACGGGAGCGGCGGCGGCCACTTGCACGGGTGAGCTGAACGCGCGCGGCGTCCGGCCGGGCAGGGCACCCTGCATGGCATTGCAGCGCGTGGCAGCCGCCGCCGCTCGAGAGCGCTCATCTCCGCTCGTCGCCATGTGCGGCTCGGCGAGCGAGGCGCGTCACCTCGCCGCCGTCGAAGCCGGAGACCCAGCCGTCGACCTGGTCGGCAAGAAGTCTGTCCACGGCCCGATCTCCTGCGCCTCGCCTGCTCGCGCGCCATGTAGGCAGGCGTTCCGGCCGTCGC
The DNA here is from genome assembly GCA_963736505.1 of uncultured Solirubrobacteraceae bacterium. Lineage (GTDB taxonomy): Bacteria > Actinomycetota > Thermoleophilia > Solirubrobacterales > Solirubrobacteraceae > Solirubrobacter. Next base: position 339,246 of record CAVTOZ010000003.1, on the reverse strand, counting down.
GGCCGCGGGCGCCAGCATCTCCTCGGTCGTGAGCTGATCGTAGGCGCGAGCGATCCCGAAGTCGCCGATCTTGACGCCCCCCGCGGCGGTGACGAGCAGGTTCTCGAGCTTGACATCGCGATGCACGATTCCCTTGGACTCCGCATGCGAGATGTACGGCGTGCCGTCGACCTCGATGAAGTCGTAGACGGTGACGACGTTCCGGTGTTGAGCGAGCCCGCCAGGTACGCCTCGCGAATGAAGCCGGGCGAGCGACTCGTCGCGCATACGGAACCCGGCAAGCTCCTTGAGCGCGACGCTGCGGCCCGGCGCCGGCTGCCGCGCCAGGTGCACCACGGCCATCCCGCCATGGCCGATCTCGCCGACGATCTCGTAGCGGCCGACGTGCTCGGTCATCGAGGCGAGGGCGATCCGCGCCGTCGCCGTGGCATGCCCCGGCGACGCTACACCGGCCCCGGCGCCGACGACAGGCGCGTGGTCAGACGACGACCCCAAGCGCGCGTCAGCGCAGCGTCTTGATGTAGGCCACCAGCGCCGCGGCGTCGGAGTCGGAGACGCTGCCCTTCGCAATCGTCGAGCTCATCACGCCCGCCTTATAGCCGTCGACGATCTGCTTGTCGGGTTCCTCGATCGACGACCGCAGGTCGCTGTCGTCCGCGGTCACCGCGCTCCCGCTCGCGAGCTTGGCCTGCGAACCCCCGAGCCCCTTCCATGTCGGTCCGACCTTCGACGATCCGTCGAGCGAGTGGCACGACATGCAGCCCTTCGACGCGGCCAGCGCCTTGCCCTGCGCTGCGGCGCCGCCGGCCGTCGTGGTGGGAGTGCTCGTCGGCGTGCCCGAGTTCGAGTTGCCGCCGCCGCACGCCGCCGCGCAGCTCAGCGCGAGCGCCCCGGCGACCAGCAAGGCCGACGACCTCCACCCGCATGGACCCAGGCTCACGCCGGGAGGGCTCCCACCGCGACGATGGGCTGGCCATGAGCAGCTCGCCGCACCGGTTCGCCGGCTGACCGTCGCTCATCGGCGGGCATCGACAGGCGGTAAGCCGCCGAACCGTCCGGTTGCAGCCGTCGCCTCGCCGGGAAGACGATCGCGCGACCGATGCGCCACGGTCGCCTGAACCAGCGCGGGGAACGTCGAACGCCCGAGCGCGCGCCGGAGCCCGGCATCGCAGCCCGTCCGGCTGTGGCCAGTGCGGTCGACGCGGTCATCGCGCTGCAGGCGGCGGCGGGCAACGCGGCGGTCACGCGGCGGCTGCAGCGCCGCGACGAGGGGCTCGTCGTCCCGCACCAAGACGCCAGGATCGTCGACGCCGCCGCCTTCCAGTCGGCGTACGGCGAGCTGCCGCGAACGGGGCGGACCTACATCGACGAATGGCTTGCGATGTGCCACCTCGGAGCGTGGACCGTACCCGAGCCCAGTCTGCTCCTCGCCCCGCTCGCCTGGTACTGGGCGCTCGGGTCGAACATCGCGTGGGGACTGACCGGGATGAAGTCGTACTTCTGGCCCGCGGCGGTCGCCACGGCTGCGATTAGCTCCGCGTCCTCACTCTCCGGACTGGGCGCTCCGGCCGACACGCGAACCATCGGCAGGACGGCGATCGGCGACGCGCTCGCGCGAGCGGGCGATGCGATGGAGCAGCAGGTCCTGCACGAAGCCGTGCTGCGCATCGCCCGCCGATGCGGCGCGGAGGGCGTAGGCGACCGGACGGCCCAGGACCGTCTGCTGTGGGGCGAGATGTTCCCGGGCGTTCCGTTCGAGAACCGCCGCGAAAGGATCGCCCAGGATGCCGCTCGGCATGTGACCGCCGCGCTCGCCGAGCTTCAGTCCAAGTACGAGAAGTGGCTGGACGAGGTCTCGATGGTCACGGGCGGCGGGGCGAACCGGTACGTCGTCGAGTACCTCGAGCGCGTCCATCCGTTCCACCCAAAGCTCGCGTCGCTCGAGCGCCTCCAGCCTGCAGCCTTACAGACCTAGGGTCCGCTAGGCGGGCGAGCGGTGCAGCGCCTGGCGAAGCGCGTGGATCCGACAGGGATGCAGCGGCGCTTGGTCTTGAACGGGTGCGGCGCGACGCGGCGCAGGTCCTTGCGCCGGTGCCCGTAGCGCTTGACCGTGAGCGTCAGCCGCTCGCCGATGTAACCGCGCCGTGTCACGGTCACGGTGAACCCGCGATCGCGGCGCAGCAGCTTGTGCCGGAGCCGCTTGAGCTGCAGCGTCGCGTGCCTGGCGATCAGCGTCTGCTTGACGTGGCAGGTCCGGCAGGACAGCTTGACCCGCGCGCCGCGAGGCAGCGACGGCAGGTGCATCCTGTCGATCCGCACACCGCTCCTACTGACCGACCAGCTGCCGGTCGGCGTGGAGGTGATCCGCCGGTAAGGCCCGACGCAGCCGTCCCGGTCGCGGTCGAAGGCGCCGCCGGACGTGCTCGGGCAGCGGTCGGCGAAGCCGGCGACTCCATCGCCGTCGGCGTCGCCGGCGCGCGCCGCAAGGACGGGGAGCGGCGCCGTCGCGAGCGTGAGGTCCCGGCCGTAGCCGGCGCCCGCCGCGCTGACCGCGACGAGACGGAAGTGGTAAGCGGTGCCCGGCGCCAAGTCGGCGAGGCCGGCCGACACGGGAACGGCGGCGTCGCCGTCGCCGATCGCGACCGGCGGCGTCGAGGCGCCATACGCCAGCGTCGGACCGTACTCGAAGTATGCGCTCGTGGGCTCCTGCCTCGGATCGACGTCGCCGGTGACCGTCGCGGCGCTCGTGGTCGCGCCCGCCACTCCCCCGGTGATGGCGATGGGAGCGTCGAGCCGGGCGCGCCCGATGCGGTTGCCCTGCAACTCGGTGAACCACAGGTTGCCGTCGGGACCGGCGACGATGTCGGTGATCCCCGCGCCCATCCCGATCCCAGCGCTGAAGCCCCGCAGCGCGCCGTCCGGCTCGCGACGCGCGACGGCGTCGGGGCTCGTGAACCACACCATGTCGTCGCGCCCGACCGCCAAGGCGCCCGTTGCGACGGCCGTCCCGGTGCCCAACTCGATCACGATGCCGGAGGACGTTATGTGGGCGAGCCGCCCTCGCCGCTGTTCGACGAACCACATGTCACCGCCCGGCCCGGGAGCGATACCGACGAGCCCGCTGTCCGGTGAGATCCCGCTCGAGAACTCCGTGATCGTGCCGCTCGGCGTGATGCGGCCGATCTTGTTCGCGTCGTACTCGGTGAACCAGAGGTTGCCGTCGTGGCCGGCGGCAATCGACGTGAGCACGGCGTTCGCCGTCGGGACGGGGAACTCCGTAACCGTGGCGGACGGCGTGATCCGCCCGATCCGGTTCTGGGCCTCGGTGAACCATACGTTTCCGTCCGGCCCCGCCGCGATCGCCAGCGTCGTGTCCGAGGAGTGCACGACGGGGTATTCGGCCACCGCGCCGCTCGGGGTGATCCGCCCGATCTGAGGGCCGTTCTCCGTGAACCAAAGGTTGCCATCACGCCCGGCCGCGATGTCGGACGTCTCGAAGGAGAGGTTCAAGGGAGCGAACTCGGTGATCGCGCCGCCCGGCGTGATCCTCCCGATCGCACGGCGGTTGAGCTCGGTGAACCACACGTTTCCGTCCGGTCCGGCCGCGAGCCGGGCGGGCGCGGCGCCGGCCGTGATGCCGGCGCTGGACTCGCTGATCGTCACCGCCCGGGCGGCCGGGGCGACCGCCGCCAGCGCCAGCAACACCGCAATCAACGAGCCGGGCACCGAGTACCGAGCCATGGCCCGAGCATCCCACCGCCATCTCTCGCGCGCGCCGCAGTCGGTCAGTGCACGAACCTGCGGACTACCCAAGGCTCCGGGCGATGAGCCGGCGCTGGCGAACAACAAAGAACGAGAAGCTCGCGCCGGTCGATGCCGAGGCCCTCGCCGGCGCATCTCGCTCACCGCCCGGCCGCGACCCGCCGTCCGCCGGCGCGCTCCGGAGCGAGCAGCCGTGCCCCGGAGGCGTATACGAGGCCGTGGTACACGATCGAGAGCGCGGCCAGGGCGATCCCGAGAGCGACCTGCCCGGCCGCGTACAGCGCGAGCGCGGCAAGCCCGGAGACGAGCAACTCCTGCGCGAGCCGAAGTGGCTCCGCGAGGCGCCCGGCCTGCTGGAAGTCGACGGCACCCCAGAATCCGAAGCCGAGGATGGGCGCGCCGAAGCCGAGCAGGACCCTTTCGCCCACGTCGTCGCCGAGGTGAATTCCCCAGTAGGCCAGCCCGACAACCACGCCCGCCTCCAGCAGCGCGCGCAGGGTCAGGTTCAGCTGTTGCAGCGGTGACATTGGGGGCTCCCTTCAGGGCGTGTCGGTCCGCACCTCGATATCACCGGCCGCGACCGGTCGCGACCGTGCTCGTTCGTCGTCGGACGCCGCTCATGCGCGCGCTCGACCGGAGGGTCCGCGGTTGCGAGACTGCATGTGATCACGACCGAAGCCCGGCTCGGCGCGTGGCCGAGACGCGGTTCACCTCGTTCTCGAGACCCGGCGTTCACGGGGAGCTCAACTGGACGCCGGCTTGCTCCCCGCGCATCGGCCCGCCGCGAGCGTGCAAGTCGCCCGCGAACAGGATCGAGAGGTAGGCGTCGCGCGCGGAGCCGGCCGGAACGCGCGTCGAGGTCGCCCAGCGGCCGTGCCTGATCGGGACCTTGAACGAGACACGGCCCGACTCGGTGTCCAGGACCAGGCGCACGACGCCGTGCGCACGGCTCGAGATGAGGCCGTCGGCCTGCAGGCGGCCGCCGCGGAGCGCGATCGGGCCGCGCCGCAGCCGCGCCGGCTGCGCACCTGCCCGGAGCCGCACCTCGGTGGCGCGAACGCGCGCGCTGCCGCGCCAGCGAAGCGTGACGAGCCCGCTGCCGCGTCGCTGCGCGCGCGGCAGGCGCCGGACGAAGCTGAGGGTGCCCGACCGGATCGGGGCGCCGAAGTGCAGCGTGCGTCCATGCGCGCGGTAGACGACGTCGACGATGCCCTGCGCGAGGCGGGTCGTGCGGGCGAGCACGTCGAGCCGTCCGTTCCGGATCTCCACACGGCGGACCTTGAGCTTGGCCGGCGCCGGCGCGATGGCGAACGGCGCCGCGGGAGCCGGCACCGGAGTCGCCGGTTCCGGCGTCGCTGCCGGCTGCGGGGGCGACGGGGCGGGCGCGGGCGGCGGCGTGGTCGCACGAACCGCGGCGAGCGCGGCCGCGACGTCCAGCCTTCCGCCGCTCACGGTCCGGCCGGCGAAGGCCGGCAACGGGTCCGCCGTCGTGGTCAGCGCGGATGCGAGATCCTCCGGGCGCGCGTGTGGCTCGACCGACAGCAGCAGGGCGGCCGCGCCGCTCACCTGTGGCGCCGCCAGCGACGTTCCGCTCAGGGCCGACCAGCCGCCGTCGCGGTCAGGCCCCTCGATGCCGACGCCCGGTGCCGCGAGATCGACGCTGAGCGCTCCGGTGTTGGCGAACGCCGGAAGGCCGTCGTCGAAGTCAGAGGCGGTGACGCAAAGCACGTTGGGCAGGTCGTAGGCGCACGGGTATTCCGGGGCGTCGACCCCCTCGTTGCCCGCGGCGGCGACGAAGAGCACGCCGGGTGCCGCCGCGATCGCGTCGCGCTCGGCCTGCGACGGCTGGTCGCCCGCGAGCGAGAGGTTCACGATCCTTGCGCCGGACTCAGACGCGCGCCGCAGGGCAGCGATCAGGTCCGAGACCGTGCCGGTCCCCTCCGGCCCAAGCACGCGCAAGGGAAGTAGTCTCACGTCCCACGCGACTCCCGCGCCGCCCTGCCCGTCGCCGCCGCGCGCGCCGATCACGCCGGCGACGTGGGTCCCGTGGCGGTGCACGTCCTCGGCGGCCGGCACTGCGTCGTCGTCGACGAAGTCCCAACCGGGCACGAGATTCGGCGCGAGGTCCGGATGGTCGAGATCGACGCCGCTGTCGATGACCGCGACGAGCACGTCGCGCGAGCCTGTCGTCCGGTCCCACGCGGCCGGCGCATCGATGCGTGGCAGCGCCCACTGCGCGGCGAACAGCGGATCGTCGGCCGCAAGCGCCGCGTGCCGCACCGCGTCGGGCTCGGCATAGAGCACCTCGTCGCGCCGCTCGAGCGCGCGCACCGCGGTCGCATCCGACTCGCCGCCCACCGGTCCGACGCGTTCGAGGCCGGCGATCGGGTCCGCGCCCACACGGCGGACGCCCGCGTCACGGCGCACGCGTGCCCGCTCGGAGGCCGCGACGCCCGGCTTGAATCGCACGATCACGTCCCCGCCGGTCGCGACCGCCGCGGGCGCTTCGACACCGGTGGCGACCGCGGCCGCCGCCGCCGCCGCCGCCGCCGGTGATGATCAATATCGGCGTACGCACTCAGCCCACAACCCCGCAGACCGGCAAACGAACCGCTGCGCGAGCGAGCCCGCCCCGCGTCGGTCAGCCGGCGAACGGGCCGCGCCCCGGGGCAGGGGCGCGCGCTCAAGCCCACAGCCCAGGCGATCCGGCATGGTCGCGCTCGTCGAGGGCCGGCTGTGCTGCCCTGCTGCCGGAAGTCGACCGTGCCCCAGAAGCCGACGCCGTGCCCCAGAAGCCGACGCCGAGCCCGAGATCGCCGACGCCGAGCGGGATCTTCCCGCCCACGTTGCCGCCGGCGTGCACCTCCCGTAGGCCGAAGCGAAAGCCAGGCCCGCCTCCACCAGCGCGGGGGTCAGGTTCAGGCGTTGGAGCGGGTGATGCGACGCGCCCCTTCAGTCGCGATCAGGTCCAATACCTCGATAGCTCCGGCCGCGTTCGGTCGCGGCGGTGCTCGTTCGTCGTCGGACGACGCCCCGCGGTATCGTCGGCCCGGGGCGTCGAGGGCCGACCGGTGGTCGGGCGATCCGCTTCTCGAGGCGCGCGGCCGCGACTCGCCCGACCCTAGGTTGCGCCCAGAGACCTGCAATCCGAGCGTTCGTGCGCGAACCGGCGTTCCATTCGCAGCGGAAGCCGGTCGTCAGGAGGAGCCGGAACCCGTCGACGAGCGACTACGCCGACCGGCGATTGGGACGTGGCACGCGGACCCGGTCAGCCGTCGAACCGGCCGTGCTGCGCGTAGGTGAGCGCCCGGTTAGCGTCGGACTGGAAACCGACAGTCATGTCCAGGGAGAGGAGCCGTTGTACGGCCGCACTGCGCGCGGGCACGCGCTGCTCACGCTGGCGTTTGCGCTCGCGACTTGCGCCGGCTGCGCGTCCCAGGCGCGGGCGGCGGCGTGGTTGAGCCCCGTCGACGTCTCGCTGCCGCAGCCGTCCAGCGGCTGCGGCTTGCTCTCGTCGCAGCCCGGCGCGGCGAGCGTCGAGGTCGCGGTCGACGGCCGCGGCGACACGATCGCGGTGTGGACGGAGCGCGACGGCGCTGCGCAGGCCGTGCGCGTCGCCGTGCGGCTGCCCGGCCGGTCCTTCGGACCGCCGCAGACGCTCGGCACCACGCTGCCGTGCTACTTCCTCGGCATCCTCGGCGCGGCACCAAAGGTGGCGGCCGGCGCCAATGGCGACGCGGTCGTGGTGTGGGCGCACCCGCTCGCCAGCACGACGGTGATCCAGGCGTCGCTGCGGACCGGCGGCGACGCCTTCGGCGACGCCGTGGATCTCTCCGATGCGAGTCGCACAGCCGGCAGCGATCCGGACGTGGCGATCGGAGCCGACGGCACGGCGATGGCAGTATGGAGGTGGGACGACGGTGCGCACACGGTCATTCAGGCCGCGACCCGCGCCCCTGGCGGCGCGTTCCCCGCGGCCGGCGGCGCGACCACGCTCTCCAGCGGCGGCCAGAACGCCGACTTCGCTCGAGTGGCGATGAACGACGGCGGCGACGCGGCGGTCGTGTGGACGCGGTCGAACGGGGCGAACGAGATCGCACAGGCGCGCGTGCGCCCCGCGGGCGCGGAGTTCACGAGCACCGTCAACCTCTCGCCTTCAGCCGCGGACGCCTCCTCCCCCGACGTCGCGATCGATCCCGCCGGGCGCGCGACCGCCGTGTGGCTGCGCGCCGACCACGTCGAGTCGCGCTTCCTGACCGCCGGCGGGGCGCTCGACGGTGGCGTCGACGACGTCTCCGACATCGCTGAGACGGTCAGCTTCCCGTCGGTTGCGCTCGACGCCGGCAACACGGCGGTGGTGGTGTGGACGGGGGGCTCCCTCACCAAGGCGGCGTGGCGGGCGTCGCGGGCGAGCTTCGGGTCTCCGCAGACGATCTCGCCACCGGGCGACTCCAACGCCCTGCCGCGCGTCGTGACGAACGCAACCGGCGATGCCATCGCCATCTGGTCGCAGGGGCTCGTGACCGTCCAAGCGGCGACGCGGCCGGCGGGCGGCAGCTTCGGCGGCGTCGTCGACATCTCGCGCCCTCCGGGCTCGGCTGTCGTGCCCAGCGCGGCCACCGACTCCGTGGGTCACGTGGTCGTAGGCTGGGCGTTCGCTCGGCCCGCGCCCGACGGGCGCCTCGTCGCGCAGGTGACGGCCTATGACGCCGTCGCGCCGCGCCTGACCGGCGTGCAGGTTCCGGCCATCGCCACGGCTGGCGCAGCCGCGGGGATGACCGCCGCGGCGAGCGACGACTGGAGCGGCGCGGCGATCGGCTGGGGCTTCGGCGACGGCTCGACGGCGAGCGGCGCGAGCGTGTCGCACGCCTACGGCGCCGCAGGTGTGTACACGGTGACCGTGACGGCGACCGACGGCGCCGGCAACGCGGTCAGCACGCAGCGCACGATCCAGGTCGCCGCGCCGCCGCTCACCCTCTTGGCGAGCCCGTCGCGGTCGGCGGCGCCGGCTCGCCCCGCGCGGATCGACGTGACCGTCGCATTCCGCTACAAGGCTGACCGCCGCGCGACGAGGCTGACGCGCTTCACGATCAAGCGCGTGCCTCGCGGCGCGACCGTACTCGTGACGTGCAAGCCGCCGAGGCGGCCGCACCACAAGCGCCCGCGCTGCCCGGCCAGGACGTTCCGCGCGAAGCCGCGCCACAGCTCCGTGAAGGTCAGCACGTTCCTGCGCAAGCGACTCGTTCGGCGTACGCTGATCGAGGCGCGGGTGACGCAGCGCGGGAAGATCGGCGCCGTAAAGCAGCTGCGGATCCGGACGCGCAACGGACCGTCGGTGGCGACGCGCTGCTTGCCTTCGGGCTCAGAGCGGATCGTCCGCTGCTGAGCTCTTCGGTTCGCCGGCGCATGCACCGGCGGGGCGCCGCGCAGGCCGAGCCTCGCGAGCGAGCGTGGGATGCAGGGATCGAGGCGGAGGAGCTCCTCGCCACCGGGTCGCGAGGCGCTCGCGGGCCTGAGCACGCGCTGTGGTGGCTCGGCGAGAGCGAGGCTGCGGTGCGCTCGGGGAGCGCGCATACGCGCTCTTCCGCCGGCGCTGCCAGCGCCTGCCGCAGCAGCACGAAGTCGAGCCCGAGCATCACGATCAACCCCAGCACCAGCACCGCGGCCTCCCGCGGGGCGACCGGAAAGTGATACGCAGCGGCTCGGCGAACCGGCCGGCCTGCCGGAAGTCGACCGTGCCCCAGAAGCCGAAGCCGAGCAAGGGCGCGCCGACGCCGAGCAGGATCTTCACGCCCACGCTGCCGCCGACGTGCACGCCCGAGTAGGCCAGCCCGAGGACCACCCCCGCCTCCACCAGCGCGCGCAGCGTCAGGTTCAGGCGTTGGAACGGTGACACGGCGGGTTCCCTTCAGGTCGCCATCGGTCCCATGCCTCGGTAGCACCAGCCCCGAGGGCTAGCCGCTGCTGAACAAGATCCGCCCCCGTGGTCGAGGCGTCGCGATTCGTAGCGGACTTACGAATCGCGACGCTGATGCGGGACGACGAGCACGGGGCAGCGCCCGTCCCGCACGGCACCGCCTGATGCGCTGCCCAGGACCGCCTCGCGGACGAGCGAGCCGCCGCTACGACCGACGACGACGAGCCCGGCGTTGCGCTCGTCAGCAAGGCCCACGAGCGCGTGCCCGACCTGCCCATGGCTCGTCGCGCCGCATGCCTCTGGAACGGCCGCACCTTCGCTCGCCACCTCGAGTGCGATGCGCTCGAGCTCGCCCACGCGTTCCACCATCGCGGCGGCCGCGCCGTCCACCACCGGCACCGGCCCGGCAAGCACCGCCGAGTCATGCCAGACGTTGACGACCACGGCCGACTCGGCGTCGAGCGCCGCTGCCGCGACCCGGATCGCGCGCCCGCTGTCCGCGAGCCGTCGTAGCCGATGACGACGAGATCGACCATGTACCTCTTCTGCCCCCGCGGCAGCGCTTTGGTCGGGCATGGTGGCCGCCTGGACGTCGGATGGTGGACACACACCATCCCGCGAATCGCCGCCGGCGATGCCGTCGTCGTGCAGACCCGGGCCGCGCTGGAAGCGGGCGGACCGCGCACTCGGTCTTCGCGGCCCGAAGATGCCGTCGAGCTGCCCGTCGTAGTGTCCCTGCCCGCGCAACAGGCGCTGTGCCGCGAGCACGGCGTCGCCGCGCTCGTGGCCGCGGACGCGGACGATCAGGCGCTCCCACGTGCTCGCGCGGACAACACCGTTGGTGCGCAGGTGGCCTGCAACGCCCGGATCGTCCCGGCCCCCCGGTCCGTAGATCCCGTCGACCCGCAGACGCCGGCGGTGCGCGTCGAGCAGCAGCTGGACCACGCGCACGTCGCGCGCGTGATCGCCGCGCCGCACGACTGGCCAGGACGCGGGCGGCCGCAGCTGCGGCCTCTCGTGCAGTGGGCCGGTCTCGAGCCAGCCCTGCTCGCACACCGGCCCGTCGCGCCACGCGGCGACGAGCTCCTGGGTGCCGTCCGGCGGGGTCACCTCGAGCCGCGCGGGCGTGGCCTCAGCGCTCCGACCGCCGGTCGTCTCACGGTCAAGGTGCTGAAGCGGGGCGCAGCGCTCGCGCCGCCGGGGGCAGGTTCGGCTGCGGCGAGGGCGTGAGCAGTCTCGCCGGCGGTTCCCCCCGCTCCGCCGGCGAGCCCGGTTCGCGGCGGTTCGACGCCGAACGGGCCGCGAGAGCGAGCGCGTCAAGCGCCTCGCGCGCGAGGAGGAGCTGCCTGAGCCGGCCGCCGAGCGGCTGCGCGGCGTCTACGAGGCGCGGTCGCGCCGGGCTCGAGTCGTCGCTCGACGGCGACGACAGCTCGCCGGGAGCCGACCGCGACCCTCGCCACGCGGTCGTGGATCCACAGCGCCGTCAGCTCGCGCACGGCGGCGTGAGGGACACCCGGCCGTGCCTGGGAGCTGCGCAGTGACCTCGAGCTCGAGGATCCCGCCTCGCACGCTACTGATGGTCAGCATCAGCCCTGCTCCGACCGCGAACGTGGGTGCGACGGCGCGCGATCGAATCGCCACGATTGGCAGGCGCTCCGTCAACCGTCGTAGCGCACCGCATTCGCCTTGACCACGGCGGGGGCGTGGACGCGCCAGGCGATTGACGTCCGGCTCGTCGCCCGCTCATGACGCAGTCGCGGGTTGTCAGGCGGGATCACGAGCGTGCCGCTGACCTTCACCTGCGTGCCGGCGCGGAAGGCCGCCAATCGCGCCTTGCCCGCACGCACGACGAGCAGGCGGGCGCCGTGGTCCCCGAGCAGGACGAACGCACCGCGGTCGTGAAGCGACACCCGGACGGGGCGTTTGCCGATCGTGCCCGTGACGGCGAGCGGCGAGCGGCGAGCGGCGGCGGGATCGGCGGCCACGGCCGCGACGGTCCGTGACACGGCCGGCCTCGTCGCCCGGGCGGCGGGCGCGGCCTGGATGATGTCCGGGGCCACGACGGCGAGGCCGACCTCCAGGGCGATCAGCGGCGCCGCGCGAGCGAGCCGGCGGCGCCGCGAACCCCGGTGGCGTTCGGCGAGGGCCGCCGCCCGAGAGGGCGGCGTCCGGGCCCTGGCGCTGGCACGCGCGACCGAGCGGGTCGCGGCCGGCGGGCGCATTTCGGTTCTGCCGCGGCGGCGCATCAGCGCCCGCGCGGCTCGGGCGCGGCGTGCGTTGCGTTGACGGCGCCGAATCAGCGGGTCGCCGTCGCGCGGTTGCTGCCGGGTCATCCGTGATCCCTCGCGCCAGGCCAGGTCAAGCGGCTGCGGGAGCGTCGCCGCGCACACACCGCCGACGAGCCGTATCGTTCCGGGCCCGGTCGGGATCGACCGGTGGGAACCCGCCCACCGCAGCCGGTCGAGGAACGCGTGTGCCGCTCGTGGCTGTGTGGCGAAAGCTCATTGGGCGCCCCTACCCCGCTCGCGGCCGGCCGTACGCCGCCCGGTACGGCGCCGGACGAAGGCCGGCGAATCCAGGAGCGAGGATCCTGATCGCGACGGCCGGGCCGGTCGCGACGCGTCGGCGTTCGCCGGCTTACCAGCCCCGTTCGACCGCCGACAATGGCGTCGGTCGCCGTCCCGGACGGGGTAAGGCGGATCCTGATGGCCAGCGATCGGCGCGCACTCTCACGGGGACGGATTCGGGTCCCTCTCGCCGCGGCGGGCGGCGCGATACTGCTCGTGGCGACATTCACCGATCTCGTGCCCGGGTGGCTGGGAATCCTCGTGTTCGCCGCAGCGCTCGCGCCGTATCTGCGGCTCGCGCCGCCCCGCGACCATGCGCCCGTCGCGGTGGCGCCGCCGGTGACCGGCGGCTGGCGCGCCCTCAACAGCCCAGCCACCCGCATGCCCAGCCACGGACTGCACGCCTACGGGCAGACGTTCGCGATCGACCTCGTGCACGAGCCGGGTGTGAATAAGCCGGCGTGGTGGCCGCCGGCGCGGCCGCCCGAGGCGTTCGCCGGCTTCGGCGCCGAGGTGCGCGCTCCCGCCGACGGCGTCGTCGTCTCCGTTCACGATCGCGAACGCGATCACTGGAGCCGCACGTCGTGGCCCGCGCTGGGCTACTTCCTGGCAGAGAGCAGCCTGCGCGAGCTGACCGGGCCCGCACGCATCCTCGGCAACCACGTCGTGCTCGAGATCGCTCCCGGCGTCTACGCCCTGCTCGCGCACCTGCAGCACGGATCGGTGCTCGTGCGCCCCGGGGACGTGGTGCGGACCGGCACGATGCTGGCCCGATGCGGCAACTCCGGCAACTCGAGCCAGCCGCACGTCCATCTGCAGCTGATGGACCACCCGCGCGCCATCCTCGCCGACGGGATCCCGTTCACATTCGCGGGCGCCGGACTGCCCCGCACCGGCGAGCCGCTGGTGATCCGGGGCTGAGAGGCCGGGCTCGCACCCCCGCGACGCCCGCGCGCGGCTCACGCCGTCGTGCCGCAACGCCGCGCACCCGTGGCAGGATCGCGAGACATCCGCTCCTCGCACGCGGAATCGTGCCCGGCGTCGGCGTTGGGCACGGAGCCGAAGCGCGAGTAGAAGGCGCGGCGAGCCGCCGAACGCCGCGCTCGGCGTGAGCCGGACCCGCTTGGCGTGTCGGTCCGCATAGGGCGCGACGTCATGCACTGACCGTCACGCCCGCGGCTGCACGACGGACGTCGTCGCCCCGCCGTCCGTCATTCCTGGGCGAGCTCCGGGCGAGACGACGACCGTCGACCTCACGTCGAGCCGGTAGGTGCACTGACGTCGACGCGACGGAACCGCGGGGTGCGTCGTAGATGACATGGCATGAGCATTCGAATTCCTCTGCTCGCGTGCGTCGCGCTCCTGTCGTGCGCGGCGTCCGCTCGGGCAGACACCACCATGGTCACCGGACTCGCGCGCAAGACGCCCGTCCGCGAGTACTCGGGCTGGCTGCTGTTCAGCCGCTGGGACGGAGCCGCGTACCGTCTGAGCACCTGGCACGACGGCCGGATCCGCGACCTCGCCGTGCCGCGATCCAAGCGAGCCTTCGACGCTGATATCGGCCCCGACTCGCGCGGGCGCCCCTCGGCCGTGGTCTCCCTGTGTCGCACCTCGTGCGATCTGTACGTGATCGGCTTCGACGCGGGCGACAAGCCGCGTCCGGTGCGCAACGCGAACACTCGCGGCCGCGACGAGGTCGCTCCCAGCATCTGGAAGGGGCGGCTCGCGTTCGGACGCCGCTACGGGCCGGATCAGGTCGTGCCGTACACCAAGCGACTGCGGGCGCCGCGGTCGCGTCCGTCGACCCGCCTCGCCGGACTCCCGTCGCGCCGTTGCGGTGCCGTCGATGCGCCCGACTGCCGCCGGATCGAGGACGTCAAGCTCGGCGCGCTGGAGCTGTGGGGGCGCTGGGTGGCGCAGCGCTGGAGCTACCAGCCACGGGGGTTCGCCGGGTTCCGGCAGGACGAGATCCGCCTGACGGACGTGCGCCGGACCGACACGCGGCAGGTCGCGTACATGGCGACCGGCGAGGGCGGGCAGACGTATCTCGGTCCGTCGATCGCGGACGGGCAGGTCGCGTTCTACCGGGCATGTCTCGGCGATCGCGGTGGGTGCTCGTCGCGCAACTCAGGCGCCGTCCGCTACCGCATCTCGACGCGCCGCTACGAGCTCGCCGGGGAGGACACCGGCTGGACCGGCTGGGCATGGAGCGGCACCGCCGGCTACCACGTGCCGTCTGAGTTCGACTGCCGCGGCGGCGATCCCGGCGCACCGCCGCGCGAGCGTTGCGGGATCTACCGTCGCCAGGACCTCGACTGGGGTTCGGCGGCACAGAAGCGGTTCCGCTGAGCCTGTGTTCGCCGGCTTACCGAACGTTGCGCAGCTGATGACGCCGAGGCCAGGATGCGGCAGCGGTTTCGGTAGCGGGACTCAGATGGCGGTCCGAGACTCGTGTTGAGTCTCCTGTACACCTGTGCAAGAATCTGTACATGCGTTCAAGCGACCTGACCGCGGCGGCCCGGATCCGTGAAGCGGCGATGCGGCTGTTCGCCGGACGCGGGGTCGCGGCGGTCAGCGTGCGTGACGTTGCCGAGGCCGCGGGCGTGTCGCCGTCGCTGGTGATCCACCACTACAAGTCCAAGGATGGGTTGAAGGCCGCGGTCGATGAGTGGGCGACGGCGGCGGTGATCGAGGCGGTGGCGGCGCTGGGTGAGGGCGGTCCGGTTGCCGAGGCGTCGGCGTCGCTGGCCGCGACGTTCGCCGCGAACCTCGACGCCGAGCCGGTGCTGCCCGCCTACATCCGGCGGATGCTGGTCGACGGCGGGCCGGCCGGCGAGGCGCTGTTCCGGATGCTGTTCGACGCGTCGGTGCAGACGCTGGATGCGCTGGAGCAGGCCGGGGTCGTGCGCCCGTCCGAGGACGGGCCGGCGCGGGCCGCGTTCGTGATGGTGGCCGATCTGGCGGTGATCGTGATGCGCGAGCAGATCGCCGGCGTGCTCGGCGTCGACCCGCTCGGCGGCGACGGCTTGACGCGCTGGGCGCGGACGGCGATGGAGCTCTACGGGCCCGGCCTGTTCACGCCGGAGGCGGGCCCATGACGGCGGTGATCGCGGTGGACGGGCTCACGCGGTCGTTCGGCTCGCGGCGCGGGGTCGTCGACGTGGCCTTCGAGGTCGAGGCCGGCGAGGTGTTCGGGTTCCTCGGCCCGAACGGGGCCGGCAAGTCGACGACGATCCGGCTGCTGCTCGGGCTGTATCGCGCGACGGCCGGACGCATGCGGGTGTTCGACCTGGACCCGGCCCAAGCCGGCGTGGAGATCCACCGCCGCGTCGGCTACCTGCCGGGCGAGCTGGCGCTGTACCCGCGGCTGACCGGCCGGCAGCACCTCGACCACGTGGCCCGCGTGCGGGGCCTGACCGATCACGCCTACCGCGACGAGCTGGTCGAGCGCTTCCAGGCCGAGCTGGACCGCCCGGTGCACGCGCTGTCGAAGGGCAACCGGCAGAAGATCGGCCTGGTGCTCGCGTTCATGCACCACCCGGACCTGCTCGTCCTCGACGAGCCGACCTCGGGGCTGGACCCGTTGCTGCAGGACGAGTTCGCGCAGCTGGTTCGCGAGACGGTGGCCGCCGGGCGCACGGTGTTTCTCTCCTCGCACGAGCTCGACGAGGTGCAGCGCGTCGTCGATCGGCTCTCGATCATCAAGGAAGGGCGGATCGTGCTCACCGACACCGTCGAGGGTCTGCGCAAGGCGGCACCGCGGACCGTCGAGCTCCGCTTCCCCCAGGCGGTCGACCCCGCGCGCTTCGCCGAGCTGCCCGGCGTGCACGTCCTGAGCCATGACACCACCCGGCTGGTGCTCTCGGTCACCGGGCCGGTCGCGCCGCTGCTGCGCGAGGCGGCCGAGCTCGACGCCGTGGACCTGACGGCCCGCCGGGCCGATCTCGACGAGCTGTTTTTGACCTACTACCGCTCCGCCTGAGCGACGATGCGAGCCGACACCGCAAGGCTGGACCTGCGGCTGCGCCGCCGTTCGCTGATCGGCTACGCGCTGGGCATGGCGATCTACGCGTTCATCATCGTGGCGCTGTATCCGTCGTTCAAGCACGACGCCAGCCTGGACAAGCTGACCGAGAACGGCAACACGGTTGCGGCGCTGTTCGGCGCGACCGGCTCGCTGAGCAGCCCGTCCGGCTGGCTCAGCGCGAACCTGTACGCCAACTTCGTGCCGCTGATCGCGCTGCTGCTGGCGATCGGCTACGGAGCCTCCAGCATCGCCGGGCAAGACGAGGACGGCACGCTCGGCCTGCTCGCCACGCTGCCGCTGTCGCGCCGGCGGCTGATCGCCGAGAAATTCGCCGCCATGTGCCTGCA
Source organism: uncultured Solirubrobacteraceae bacterium (assembly GCA_963736505.1). Taxonomy (GTDB): domain Bacteria; phylum Actinomycetota; class Thermoleophilia; order Solirubrobacterales; family Solirubrobacteraceae; genus Solirubrobacter. The sequence continues at coordinate 322,626 of CAVTOZ010000003.1, read as the reverse complement.
ACCGGTCCCGGTCGCCCTGGTCACGATGCTGTGCGTGCTCGCCGGCCCCGGCTTCGAGCTGCACATCGACGTCGGCAACCTGATCGCCGCCACGCTCGGCGTGCTGCTGCTCGCGATCGACTTCGGCGCGCTGGCGATGCTCATCGGCGCCGCCACCGGCAGCCGCGGCACCGCCCTCGGCATCGCCTCGACCATCGCCGCCGCCTCGTACGTCATCAGCTCGCTCGCCCCCGTCGTGCACTTCATCCACCCGTTCCGGTACGCGTCGCCGTTCTTCTACGCCGTCGGCGACGGCCAACTCGCGCGCGGGCTCAGCGCCGGCGCGGCGGCCGTGCTGATCGGCATCGCCGTCGTACTCGCCATCGCGTCGACCCGAGCGTTCGAACGCCTCGACATCCACTGACCCATCCCCGTCGCCGCCCAGGCGTCGCGTGGGCGCCATGCGACGCGTGAGTACAAGCCCGTCCCCTAATCGTGGCGGCGCTCGCAAACGGCTATGCCGCCTCCTTGAACCTCGTCGCTGCCGAGTCAGTCGAGGTCGTCGCTGACCGGTACGGCCGACTCGTTCGCGAATGCGTTGCGACGCGGCCTGATCGACGGCAGCGACTCTTGACGGCGTTCCGGTCAGCCCTCGAACCGCCTACCACCCCGCCCAGCGTGACCTTAGCGTCCGTTCATCTCGGCGGAAAGTGCCCTGCGTAACCGACGAAGGGAGAGCCCCGATGCTCGACGCTGCCGACCGAACCGCTCCGAACGCGGGATGGAAGCCCAAGCCGATGCAGGCGCGCGTGTTCATCCGGTGTTACCGCACCTATCACGAGGCGCGGCGCGCCTACGACCAGCTGCGCGTGGTGGCGCGCATCCCGGATCAGAAGATGATCGTCATCGCCCGCGGGCTGCGCTGGCGCCAGCCCCTCGATGTCGTCGCGGCCGCGCGGATCGGCGGCTTCGCCGGTGCCGTGATCGGCGGCCTCGCGGGATTGATGCTCTGGAGTCTCGACTACACCGAGGCGGGTACCGCTTGGGTGAGCCAGACGCTGGTCGCGGCGCTCGCCGGCGCGCTCGTCGGCGTGATCGGAGGTGCGGCGTGGGTCGCGACGACGCGTCGAAGCCCCGACGTTCCGGAGACCGGTCACGTCGATCCGGTGCAGTACGACATCCTGGTCGATGAGGAGCACGTGCCCAGGGCCCAAGAGGTGCTCGAGCGCGACTGAGGCGTCGGGCTCCCGTCCGTCGCTGTGCCGAACCTGGCGCGGCACCGGGTTCGCCGGCTTACCCTCGACCCGCCTGGGCTTGCAGGCTCGGGTACGCGATGCCGCATGACCCGCCTGCGGCTCCCCGGGCGCCGGGCCCAATCCGTGCTGGACGTGCTCTTGGCCGTGTGGGCGGCGTTGTGGATCGCCGTCGGCATCGAGGTCGCGCACGAGGTGCGGGGGCTCGCCGAGCTGAGCACCACGGTCGGGAGCACCGGGCGCGCCATGACCAGCATCGCCGACACGATCCGGTCGCTGCCACTGATCGGGGACCGCGTCGCCGGGCCCGCGGACGACGTGCGTGCGGCCGGGCAGGACGCGATGTCGTCGGCGCGCACGGCACGCGCCAACGCGCGCTCGGTCGGCACTCTGCTCGGCGTCTCGATCGCGCTGATCCCGAGTCTGCCCGTGCTGATCCTCTATATCCCGGGCCGGGTCGCCGGCATGCGCGAGCGGCGCGCGCTCGAGCGCGCCACGGCGGAGGGCTCGTCGCCGTGGCTCGACGAGCTGCTGGCGCGGCGCGCGCTCGTGCATCTGCCGTACCGCCGGCTGCGCCGGATCAGCGAGAATCCGCTCGAAGATCTGCGTCAGGGCCGCCACCAAGCGCTCGCCGAGGCCGAGCTGCGGTGGTTCGGAGTCGCGCCACCCCGGTCCCCGGTGGCGCGTTGATGGGCGGCGGCTCGCGCTTCGGGCGAGCCGTCGTGGCGTTGCGGTGGCCGCTCGTCGTCGCGTGGATCGCAGCGGCGGTCCTGGCGACCGTCGCGCTGCCGAGCATCGAGGAATCGCAGATCGGCGCACTCGGAGCGCTCGTGCCGAGTCATTCGGAGGCGCTGGACGCCGAGCTGCGCTCGAGCGATCTGTTCGGCTTCCCGCTGCTGAGCCGTACGGCGGTCGTGCAGCGCAACCCCCGCGACTTGTCGGCGAACGCCCAGGCATCCACGCTTGCGCGCGCGGTCGCGTTGAACCGCAACACGTTCCCCGCGCTCGAACGCATAGGCGGTGCGATCCCGGTGCTCAACACGGTCGCCGTTCCACCGTTCACGCGCGAGACGGGGACGACCGCGGTCACGTTCCTCTACTTCCGCCCCGAGGTCGGCTCCGGCGAGCGACTCGCGCTCGCCGAGCGCCTACGCCGCGCGGCCGCCACTTCGGACCCGGCGGCGTTCACGGGTGTCACGGGGGCGATCGCCGCACGCGAGGAGCAGTCGCACTTGATCGCCGATCGGTTGCCGCTCGTCGAGCTGCTGACGGTCCTGCTGGTCCTCGTGGCGGTCGGACTCCACTACCGCGCGCCGCTCGCTCCGCTGATCACCGTCGCGGCGATCGCGCTCACGTACCTGATCAGCGTGCGGGTGGTCGCCTGGGCGGGCGGCCGCTTCGGCGTCTCGGTGCCGAACGAGGTGCAGCCGGTGATGGTCGTGCTGCTGTTCGGCATCCTCACCGACTACGCCATCTTCTTCCTGTCGCGCTTCCGCCTGCGGCTGTCGGAGGGGCTGCCCGCCGCCGCGGCGGTGCGGACCATGACCGGCGAGCTGACGCCGACGATCCTCGCGGCCGGGATCACGGTGGCAGGAGCCAGCGCGGGTCTGCTCTTCGCGCAGCTCGGGTTCCTGCAGACGTTCGGTCCCGGCGTCGCCGCCGCGGTGCTGATCGCGCTCGCCGTCGCGCTCACCTTCATCCCGGCGGCGCTGGCCATCGCCGGCGACCGGGTGTTCTGGCCGACCCGGCCGGGTCGCGACGTCCCCGCGGCACGCGGGGCCGAGGAGACGGCGACCGAGCAGGCCGGGCGACCGGTGCGCTCGCGCGCGCTGCGGCTCGCGTCCCGTCGCCCCGTGACCACGGCGCTGGCGTGCATCGTCGTGCTCGCGTCAGCGGCGTCGGGGCTGCTCGAGCTGCGGGTCGGCCAGACGCTGATCCGGGGCCTGCCGGCCGGCAACGAGGCCCGCGAGGGATATGTGCAGGCGTCGCGCGGGTTCGCGTCCGGGCTGCTCGCCCCGACGACACTGCTCGTCGAGCGTCGCGGCGTCGCGGGCGAGCGGGCACGGCTCGTGCGGCTGCAGCGGGAGATCGAGCGGCTTCCGGGGGTGGCGCTCGTCGTGGGGCCTGCCCAGCAGCCGCTCGCATCGCCGCTGGGCGCGGTCTATTCGCGCAGCCGCGACGCCGTCCGCTACCTGCTCGTCTTCGAGGCCGACCCGCTCGGCGCGAGCGGCATCCGCCGGCTGCGCGCGCTGCGGCGACGCCTGCCCGCGCTCACCGCGGCCGCTGGGCTCGGCGACGCGCGCACGAGCGTTGCCGGCGACACCGCGCTGGCGGAGGAGACGGTGCGGCTGACCCGCGCCGATCTCGGGCGCGTGGCGCCGGTGACCCTGTTCGTCGTGTTCGTCGTGCTCGTCGTGTTCCTGCGGGCGCTCGTCGCCCCGCTGTACCTGGTGGCGGCGAGTGTCTTCGCGCTCGCGGCGTCGATCGGGCTGTCGGTCTACGTGTTCCAGGAGCTGCTCGGCTACGGCGAGCTCACCTACTACGTCCCGTTCGTCGCCTCGGTCCTGCTCGTCGCGCTCGGCTCCGACTACAACGTCTTCCTCGCCGGCCGGATCTGGCAGGAAGCCGAGCGCCGCCCACTGCGAGAGGCGGTCGCCGTCGGCGGCGCCCGCGCGGCATCCGCCATCACCGTGGCCGGGATCGTGCTCGCGCTCAGCTTCGCCGTCCTCGGGCTCGTCCCGGTCCGGCCGTTCCACGAGCTCGCCTTCACGATGAGCTGCGGCCTGTTGATCGACGCGTTCGTCGTGCGGACGCTGCTCGTGCCGTCGCTCATCGCGATCGTCGGGTCGGCGAGCGGCTGGCCGGGAGCGCGGCTCCACCGGCAGGTGTCCGCGCCCCCACCGCAGGCCGGGCCGGCGGTCACACGTTCGGAGCCGCGCAAAGGCGAAACCGCGCTCGGCCCCCTCGTCGCGCGATCCGCGGTCTGGGTCGGCATCGCGGTGAGCGTGATCGCAAGCCTGCGTCGTGGACGGCGCCGGGCGTAACCGGGACGACCTTCGGTGGGGCGTTCGGGGCCCGGTGCGTGCACCGGGCCCCCGAGTCACGTGCGAGTCGCCAGCCCGCGGTGCGAGCCGGGGGACGACGTCGTGACTGATGGATCCCGCGTCTTCGCGGCCGGTCGCGAGAGGCGGTAAGCCGGCGAACCGTCCAAGTGAGGAGCAAGACCCGGCTCCCGGTCCTGATCACCCCATCGCTGGTGGTCGTGCCGGTCGCCGATGGTGGCGGCCCGCCATCGGAACCGGGGCCCCTGCAGGCGAAGATGGCCTCATGGTCCCAGACGTCGGTGTCGAAGCGCTCGTTATCCGCTACCGCCCACTCGCGATCAGGCTCGCTCAGCGCTACGTCCGGACGCCGGACCAGCGCGAGGATCTAGAGCAGGCGGCGTGCCTCGGCCTGGTCAAGGCGGCGAACCGGTTCGACCGCTCCCGCGGCACCGCGTTCTCGGCGTTCGCGATGCCGACGATCCTGGGCGAGCTCCGGCGCCACTGCCGCGACACGCGCTGGGCGTTGCACGTGCCCCGTCCGATCCAGGAGCGCGTGCAGGCGGCTCGGCACTTCGAGGACGCCTTCACGGCGCGCCACGGTCGCGCGCCGACGGCGCTCGAAGCCGCCGACGCGCTCGGCTGCTCCGAGGAGGATGTGCTCGACGCCCGGATGGCGGCGACCTGTCTCGCGCCCACATCGCTGAACGTCCCGATCGAGTCGGCGGACGGGGCGATCGCCGAGGCGATGGACGGAATCGGCAGTCCAGATCGGGGCTACGAGGACGCAGAGCGGCATGACCTGCTCGAGCAGGCGCTGCAAGCGCTGCCGGGGCACGCCCGGCTCGCACTGCGACTACGCACCGAGCGCGACCTGACCACGCCGGAGATCGCGCGCCACCTCGGGATGTCGACGCCGCAGGCCGGGCGCATGATCCGCCGCGCGCTCACCAGCCTGCGCGAGCTCATCGAAGGCTCGCCCGCGCCGGCAACGCCCGCCGCGCCGAGCCGTTCGGTCGGGCATCTCGTCGATGACGACCCCCACCTGCTCGCGCGCCTGCACGCGAATGAGCTCGCCAGAGCGAGACGGCACGCCCTCGCGCGGCGCGCGCGCTGCGTCGCTGGCCCACCGTCATGAGCACGCTCGTCGCCCGTGCCACACGCCGATCGCACTCGCTCGCGGTGCAGCTCGCCATCACCAACCCGCGGCGCGTGGACGACCGCCTCCTCAACGTGTTCCAGAGCTTGGACGCGCTGGGTCCCCAGGAGTCGGCAAGCTCGATCGCCAGGGCGAGCAGCGCCGCGCCCGACGACGGCGTTGACGCCGCCGCAGGCGAACGCAGCGCCTGCACGTCGCGCCGGCGCAACCGGTGCCGGGAAAAGCATCCCGGAGGATCGACAGCCACGCGCCGGCCCGTGCATGCACGCGGTCCCCCCGGGACGTGCCTTCCGCGACGGATCAGGCGTCCGAGCGCGAGCCGCGGCGGCGAGCCGCGAAGATCAGCTGCGTGACCGCGGCGCGGTCACGCCGCCAGGCGCGCGCCAGGCTGTCGACGGCGACGCGCATGCGCGCGCTCTCGGGCGCGTACCGGTACCCGCCGTCGGTCACGGCCGCAAGACCGGCGCCGCACAGGCGCTCCAGCTCACGCTCCGCCCAGGCGGGCGGGCACTTCAGCTCGGCGCACACCGCGTCACAGGCCCACGCGCGATCCGGCTCCGAGCGGAGCAGCATCAGCAGGTCGAACACTCCGACGGAGTCGACATGTCGAGCGATCAGGCGCTCGCCGTCGTGCGTGAGGCGGGGGCCGCTGGCCAATACGACCGACTCCCTACCACGAACGGCGCCTCGGCTCTCAGATCCGGTTCGTCCCCGAACCGCGCCCGGCGGGCACCTAGTGCACCCGCGCAGATGAACGGCGGCCGATGCATCCGTGCATCCCGGCCTCGGCGCCGCCAAGACGCCGGCTGGCGACGCGGTCGCGGGAGCGGTTCGCCGTCGAACCGGTGCCCGGACCGCCTCCGCGAGGCGGCGGTTGGTCGTGGCGACAGCCGAGGTCGAAGAGGAGGGTCCTTGTGAAGCACGCAGTCGGAGCCGTCGCGGTGCTCGTCATCCCCTGCGCGTGCGGCGTCGTGCTCGCCCGCGGCGCGACTGCGGTCGCGGAGGGCGGCCCCGCAGCGCAGACGAGCGCGGCGGGCGGCCTGTCGCTCACGCCGCAACGCGTCGAGCACCGTGCGCGCGTCGGCGCGGCCGGAACCGCGATCGTGGCCAACACGACCGCTAAGCCGATCCGCGTGACGATCAGGATTCGCCCGTGGATTCAGGCGCGCGGCGGCACCGTCGTGCCCGACGCGGGTCGCACGCTGCGCCGTCAGGTCGCGGCTCGCCCGTCGTCGTTCACGCTGCCCCCGGGCGCCCGCCGCGAGGTCGCGCTGCGGCTGCTCCGTCACCCTTCGGGCGGCTCGCTGTACGGCGGGATCGACGTCATGGGCGTCCCCAAGGGCGCCAAGCCGATCAACGGCGTCACGCCCCGCTATCGGCTGATCGGCAGCCTTCGGTTGAACCCGGCGACGCCGATTCACCGTGTTCGCGCCGGCACGCTGAAGGTCACCGGCCGCAGCGGGCGGCACGCCGTCGTGCTGCCGGTCCGCAATCGCGGGAACACGGTCGAGCCGGTGGTCGGGCGCGTGCTCCTGACAGGGCCGCACGGCACACGTCTCAATGCCATCAAGCCGATCCGGATCGTGCCGCGGCGAACCGTCGACGTCACACTCGGGACCTACCACGGGCTTCTACGAGGGCAGCCGCGAGGCCGCTACGCCGTGGCCGTGACACTCATGCAGAAGGGCCGCACCGTGCTGCACACCACGCGGCGCTTCACGCTGCTTTGAGCCACTCGATCACGCGGCCGTCCCTCACCGGCGATCTGCCGCTGCGACCTGACGAGGCCCCGTCCAGCGCCGCGCCTGTCCACGGCATCACAGCTCGACGAGCCCGCACCGCACCGCGAAGCGCGTGAGGTCCACGCGGTCGCGCAGGGTGAGCTTCTCCAGTTGGATCATGACCCGCTCGAGGCGCTCGGAGAGGTTGCAGCGCCGGCACGAGACCCAGCTCGTCGCGTACCTCCGGCCGCAGGCGCCTGCCAGGAGACCTACCCCTTCGGCGTGTCCTTGGCGGCTGCCCTGGCGCGCTGGACGCTCAACCCGTCAGCTGGCCGAGCGCGACCTCGAGCTGGCGCTGCGTGCCGGCCGAGCCCTTGACCGTGATCGGCTCCGTGGCGCCGGGGCGGAGCCCGCCGAGCACGGACGCGGGCGCGCTGACGTCCGCCGTCGAGTGGTCAGCGGCATCGCGCGCATGCGCCCGATGACTTCACACCGCCGGCGCGGAGCGCGGTTCGACGGCCGGCGGGGGCTCGCGGTAGAGGATCCAGCCGCGCGTGGTGCGGTACAGGCAGCCTTGCCGTTCCAGCCGCGAGATCGCAGCCGACACCGAAGGCCGGCGCGCGCCGGCCAGCTCGGCGACCGTCTGGTGCGTGATCGGGATCTCCACATGTACGCCGTCCGCATGGACCCGGCCGAAGCGCTCGGCCAAGTGCCACAGCAGCAGCCAGACGCGCTGGTCCAGACGCCGGATCTGGCAGAGCGCCATCAACATCACCGTTCGGCGCGCCCGGTCGAGCGCTCGCGCCGTGAGCGCGCCCTGTACCGACGGCCAACGACTCATGCGCGTCGCCCAGCGCTCATCGAGCACGGCGATGCGCGCCGAAGCGAGTGCGCGCCATTCGCTCTGCAGCAGCAGCGTCCCGCTCGAGTCCCCCGCGTCATCCCATGGTCGGACCAGGTCCCCCGGCGCGAGCAGCTCGGCGCCATGCCGGTCATCCCAGCCCACGCGCCGCATCAGTAGGCCGTCGAGCAGCAGTAGCCCGATCCCTCTATGGGCGACGGGGGCCTGCGAAGGGGGTGACCAGCGGCCGGGCGCAAGCGCGACCACCTGGGCGACAGACGCTTGGCATGCGACGGCCCGCTCAGACGGGTCGACGTGGACCGCGAGATCAGGATCGGCCGACAGGACCATCGTGCGGTCGCTGACGGTGCGGCGGGCGCCGAGCGACTCGGCGAGATTCAACGAGGCGGAAGCGACCATGACCGACCCTCTACCACCGCGCCCGTGGAACGTACGAGGCCTGACCGGCATCTGACCGTGAGCCGCTCGTCGGCGCGTTGGCCGGCGCGCAATCCGCACCGGGGGCGGCCGATCGGCGACGTCCGGCGGCCGAGATCGTCGCGCTCCTCGCGTTCGAAGGCACCCGAAAGCGATCATGAGCGCGACCGCATCCCGGTCGAACCCGCGCTGGTACGGCGAGTGACACCGAGCTCGCCGCGCTTCCAGCGGCTCGCGGAACGGGCAACGCACCTGGACCCGTTCCCCCGACGCTGCAGCGGCTCTGGAGCGGCCCTGCGCGACGGCGGGCACACGCTCGCGACATTGACCAACACGGCCGGCGCCGTACACCGCGGCCGCGGGCAGCGATGCCTGCCGCCGGCGCCGCGGGCATCATCGCGCGGCGGCCGCCGCTCCCGCGGCGACGAGCGCGCCGGCCGCGGCGCCGAGCAGCCCGCCGCGGTGGCGCGTCGCCCACCACTGGACGCTGTGCGCGTGCGCGCGCTCGTCGTACGGACCGTGGGCGCCCTCATCGTGGGCAGGCGCGCGGAACAGGTTGCCGGGTGCATCGGGATCGTGGTGGGCCTGGCTCAACTGGCCAGACACCGCAGTTCGCGCGAGGTAGCGCTCCGCAAGCCACGGAGCGACCTTGTTGCCCCAGATCGTGTACACCGTCGGGAGCCCGACGTAGACCTCGCGACGGCGGTGGTGTGCCGCCCAGTGGATCGCGTCGGCGGCGATCTCCGGCTGGTAGACGGGCGCGACCGGCTGGGAGCGCTCGTGGAACTTGTTGCGGCAGTGCTCGAACTGCGGCGTGTTCACCCCGGGCAGGTGCACGGCGGTCAGATGCACGTGCGAGCCCTTATGGCGCAACTCCGTGCGCAGCGACTCGAACACGCCCTGGAGCGCATGCTTGGCACCGCAATACGGCGCCTGGAGCGGGATCCCGCGATAGGCCATGGCCGATCCCGTCTGCACGATCGTGCCGCGGTCGCGCGGGATCATGCGCTTGAGCGCCGCCTGCATCCCCCACACGCTGCCGTGATACGTCACGTCGGTCGCGCGCCGGAACTCGCCGGGCTCAATGTCCTCGAAGAAGGCGAACACCGTCGTCATGGCCACGTTGACCCAGATGTCGATGGGGCCCAGCGCCTCCTCGGTCGCCGTCGCCGCGCCGTCGACCGCGGCGGGATCGGCGACGTCGGCCGGGAGCATGAGCGTCTCGGCACCCGCGGACTGCGCCTCGCGGGCCGTTTCCTCGAGCCCTTCAGCGTTGCGCGCGATCAGTCCGAGCTTGACTCCGGGCGCGGCGAATCGACGGACGCTCGCACGGCCGATGCCGCTCGACGCGCCGGTGATGACGACGATTTCGGGCATGCTCACCCGCTACCCCGGAGAGCGCGTCCGGCCTCGAAGCCGGTTCGTCGGCATACACGCCGTGACGACGCTGCGGTCGACCGGGTACAGGCTGCCCGTGGCGACCATGACCGGCGATCCGCGGGCGCCCATGCGGCACGACGGCTACGCGCCGATCCGCGACTACGCCGTGATCGGCAACAAGCGAACCGCCGCGCTCGTGGCGCTCGATGGCACGATCGACTGGCTGCCGCTGCCGACGCTAGGCGGGCCGTCGGCGTTCGGAGCGCTGATCGATGCGCGGCGCGGCGGGCGCCTCACGCTCGCACCGGCCGCCCCGTACATCGCCGGGCGGCGCTACCGGCCCGGCACCAACGTGCTCGAGACGACCTTCGCCACCGCCGAAGGCACCGTCCGGGTCACGGACGCGATGAGCCGGCCCGCGGCCCACACGCTGCTGTGGAACCAGGTGATCCGGCGGATCGATGGAATGTCCGGGACCGTGCCGATGGCCTGGTCGGTGCAGCCGCGCTTCGAATACGGCTCCGCCTCAGTCCGCCCGCAACGGCACGCCGGCACGCCGATGTTCGACCACGACGGCCACGTGCTCACGGTCGAGTCCTTCGGCGCGGGCGAGCCCGTTGTGCGGCACGACGCCGTCGACGGCCAGACGGTCATGACCGAAGGTCGGACGGCCGCCCTCGTGCTCAGCGCGTTCCTGCATGAGCCGTTGACGCTGTCGCGGCGTGACGCCGCGCTGAAACGGCTCGAAGACACGGCCGATCGCTGGCGGCGCTGGAGCGCTGAGTGCACCTACGACGGACCGTGGCGCGACGCGGTCCTGCGCAGCGCCCTCGCGCTCGATCTCCTGGTCGACGACGAGACCGGCGCGATCGCCGCCGCGGCGACGATGGGCCTGCCTGAGCGGATCGGCGGCTCGCGGAACTACGACTACCGCTACGCGTGGCTGCGCGACGCGAACCTCACGCTGGAGGCGATGCTGGCGCTCGGCTTCGGCGACCAGGTCCACCTGTCGCTCGGTTGGCTGCTCCGGACCTTCGCGCGTACGCAGCCGCAGCTGCGGCCGATGTACCAGCTCGACGGGGAGCCGCGCCTACCGGATCGCGAGCTGGCGCTGGACGGCTATCGCGGCTCACGTCCGGTGCTGCTCGGCAACGGCGCTCAGGACCAGCTCCAGCTCGGGAACTTCGGGGACGTGTTCGACATGGCGCATCATTACGTCGGCGACGGCAATGCGCTCGGGCCGCTGGAGGCGCGCCGGCTCGGGCAGGAAGCCGACTTCCTGTGCCGCATCTGGCGCCGGCCTGACGCCGGCATCTGGGAGCTCGGCGAGCGCCGCCACTACACGCAGAGCAAGCTCGCGTGCTGGATCGCGCTCGATCGCGCGTGCGATCTGGCCGGTCACGGCGAGCTCCCGTCGGCACACGTGGAGCGCTGGCGTGCGGAGAAGGACGCGATCGCCCGCTACATCTCCGAGCGCTGCTGGTCCGAGGGCGCGGGCGCCTATGTCCGCTCCGCCGGCAGCGACGACCTCGATGCGGCCGTCCTGCTGGCCGGCCGCGGCTCGCTGCTGCGCGACCAGCCCGAGCGCTTCAACGCGACGATCGACGCTGTCCGCCGCGGGCTCGGCGCCGGTGGTCCGCTGCTCTACCGCTACAGCGGGATGCAGGACCAGGAGGGCGCGTTCCTGGCGTGTTCGTTCTGGCTGGCCGACGCCCTCGCGCGCGCCGGGCGCACCGACGAGGCGGCCGAGACCATGAACGCCCTCGTCGGCCTGGCGAACGACGTCGGCCTGTACTCCGAGGAGATCGACCCCACCACCGGCGACCTCCTCGGCAACCTTCCGCAGGCGCTCAGCCACCTCGCGCTGATCAACGCCGCCACCGCGATCGACGCGGCTACAGCGCCTCTTTGAGGCCCTTGCGGATGAGCCAGGCGTTCACCGGCCATGCCGTGAAGAAGCCGACGATCGTCCCGAGCTGCATCATGAACCAGTAGCCGGGGCTCGCGACGCTCAACGGCGGCTGACTCAGGGACGATCGAGAAGTACTGGAACACGATCCCAAGTGTCCAGGCGAGCACGAAATCGGCGGCGAAGGCGGCCATCAGCGTGTCAGGGTCATACGCTCCGAAGATCGGGATCGTCCATGCCGTAGGTAGACGTGCCGATCCCGGCGCAGGTACGCCCAGAGCGCGACCGCGCCCCAATACAGCGCCGTGATCGGCCACACCCGGTTCATCACCGCCATCGGCTCGCGATCGCCGGCGGCGATGCGGACGAGGATCACCAGCGCGCTCGTGGCCGCGAGCGAGAGCGCGATCCATGCGACCACGGTCAGCGCGGTGGAGCCGGTCTGCGTCACGCGACGTCCCCGCCCGCTCCGGCGGCCGCCGACGGACACCGTCACTGCGATGACGGGAACCTCACCCGTGCCGGTGCGATCGGGTAACGCGGTCGCATGCGTCCCGAAGCGCCGGTCGAAGGCCTTGACGTGAGCACGTACGAGGTCGCCACCGACGAGCCCGAGTCCGATGGCACGCTCGAGTGGGACTCGACGACCGTGGTGGTCGTCCAGGCCCGCGCCGGCGCGCAGACCGGCATCGGCTACACGTACGCGCCGCGCGGCGCGGCCGACGTGATCCCGGGCCAGCTCGCCGGCGCCGTAATCGGCGTCGATGCGCTCGCGCCGCAGGCGGCCTGGGCGGCGATGACCCGTGCGGTGCGCAACTCGCTCGCGAGTGGACTGTGCGGCTACGCGATCTCTGCGGTCGACATCGCGCTGCACGACCTCAAGGCGCGGCTGCTCGGCGTGTCGCTCGCCGACCTGCTCGGCCGCTGGCACGACGGCGTGGATCTCTACGGCTCGGGCGGCTTCACGTCGTACTCGCTCGCTCAGCTGCGCCGCCAGGCCGAAGGCTGGATGGACGCCGGCCTCGGCATGGTCAAGATCAAGGTCGGCCGCGATCCGCCGGCCGACGACGAGCGGCTGGCCGCGGTCCGGAGCGCGATCGGCGCGGACGTGCGATTGATGGCCGACGCCAACGGCGCGTTCACGCCGGCGCGCGCACTCGCCGCGGCGCAGGGGACGTACGCCGCCCAGGGCGTCACCTGGCTGGAGGAGCCGGTCTCCTCCGACGACCACGACGGCCTGCGGCATGTGCGCGATGGCGCGCCCGCCGGCATGGAGATCGCCGCCGGCGAGTACGGCACGGACCTGTTCCACTTCCAGCGCCTGCTCGCCGCCCGCGGCATCGACGTGCTCCAGGCGGACGTCACCCGCTGCGGCGGAGTGACAGGCGTGCTGCGTGCGGACGGGCTCGCCAAGGCGCACTGCGTGCCGCTGTCCGCGCACTGCGCTCCGGCGGTCAGCGCCCATGTGTTCGCCGCCTGCGAGACCGCAGTGCACCTCGAGTACTTCCACGACCACGTGCGGATCGAGTCGCTGCTGTTCGACGGCGCGCTCTCTCCGGAAGGCGGCCGGCTCATCCCGGACCGCGATCGACCCGGACTCGGGATCGAACTCAAGAAGGCCGACGCCGCGCACTATCGCGCCTGACCAGGCGTTCGTCCGCGGGCGCCGGCGTTCTGCCGGCGCCCGCGGTCGGTCTCAGAGCGGACGGCGCGTCCGGGCGGCGGTGCCCCTCACGGCCGAAGCGGCGCCTTATTCCGGCGCACAGGCGAGGTAGGTGGGCTCACTGGCGACGATCGACGAGCCGTTCAGCGGGCGAGCGCAGCGCCGGCGCCCGCCGCCGCGAGCGCCACGCCCGCGACGGCCGCCGCTCGCTTGCGGCGGAGGTCCTTCGGCGCCGGCGGCTTGACCGCGTAGTACCGGGCCTCGGGCTTGCCCTCGGTGAAGCCCTCGGGCCGGTGCTCGCGCGCGAGCTTCATCACCTGCGCGACGTGCAGCGCGCGGCGGCTCTCGCCGGACTGCTGGAGCTGGGTCTTGCACGAGAAGCCGTTGGCCACGACGACCGCGTCCTCGTTCGCGGCGCGCACGGCCGGGAGCAACCCTTGCTCCCCGCATTCCATCGAGATGTCGTACCTGCCGGCCTCGAAGCCCCATGAGCCGGCCAAGCCACAGCAGCCGCCGCTCGCCTGCTCGACGTCCAGCCCCATGCGCGCGAGCAACTGCACCTCGGGATCCATGCCGCCAGTCGCCTTTTGATGGCAGTGGCCCCACAGCAGCGCTTGGCGCGCCGCCCGCGGCACCTCGACCTCGAAGCGCTCGAAGAACTCGCTCCAGTGGTACGCGCAGCGGTTCAGTCGCTGCGCGTCCTCGTCGTGCGGCAACATGCCTGTCAGCTCGTCCTTGAACACGGCCAGGCAGCTCGGCTCCATGCCGACGATCGGCGTGCCCGCGCGGATGTCATCACGCAGCACGTCGAGTACACGGCGCAGGTAGCGCTCAGCCATGTCGAGGAAGCCGTAGTCGTACAGCGGGCGCCCGCAGCAGATGTGCGCTTCCGGCATTACGACCTGCCACCCGGCCGCCTCCAGCGCCTCGACGCAGGCGACACCGACATCGGTGTGGAAGTGGTTGTTGAAGGTGTCGGGGAACAGCACGACGCGCGGGCCGTCCGGGTTGACGGCTCCGCGGCGGCGGAACCACGCCTGCAGCGTGATCGGCGCGAACTCGGGGATCTCGCGCCGGCGATCGATCCCTGCCAGCAGCCTCGCGAGCCGAGTCCGCGTGAGCAGGTTGACGGGCCCCGGCAGCTTCGAAGCCAGGCGGGCGGCCTGGTCGATGAACCCGAAGGCGTATGCGTGCCGCGGCCGCCAGCGGCGCAGGCTCTTATAGTGGTGGTGCAGGAACTCGGCCTTGTACGTCGGCATGTCGACGTTGACGGGGCAGTCGTTCGTGCAGCCCTTGCAGGCCAGGCAGAGGTCGAGTGCGTCGTAGACCTCGCGGCTCTGCCAGCCACCGGTCACGACTTCACCGCGCAGCATCTCCCACAACACGCGGGCGCGCCCGCGCGTGGAGTGCTCCTCCTCGCGGGTGACCATGTAGCTCGGGCACATCACGGTGTCGGCGTCGGGCACGCGGCACTTGCCCACGCCGACGCAGCGCAGCGCCGCGTGCGCGAAGTCGCCCCGGTCCTGCTGGTAGGCGAAGCGGACGTCCGGATGCGCCGGGTGGTAGTCGACGCCGAGCTTGAGGTTGACGTCGAGCGGGAACGGATCGACGACCTTGCCCGGATTCATCTTGGACTCGGGATCCCAGATGCGCTTGAACTCGCGGAAGGCGTCCACGAGCTCCCGGCCGTACTGCTTCTCCAGCAGCTCGGCGCGTTGCTGGCCGTCCCCGTGCTCGCCCGACAGCGACCCGCCGTGGCGGATGCAGAGGTCGGCGGCCTCGTCCATAAAGCGCCGATACGTCGCGATGCCGTCGGCGTGACGCAGGTCGAAGGAGATGCGCGAGTGGATGCAGCCCTGGCCGAAGTGCCCGTATGTCGCGCCCTCGTAGCCGTACTTGTCGTAGAGCGTGCGCAGCTCTCGCAGGTAGGCGCCGACCCGTTCGGGCGGGACGGCGGAGTCCTCCCAGCCCGGCCAGTGGTCCTTGCCGTCGGGCGGGAACGCGGTCGCGCCCAGGCCTCCCTCGCGGATCTCCCAGATACGGCCGCTGTTGCCGCCCTCCTGCTTGCTCGGCACGATCGAGATGCGCTCGCGGTCGTAGCCCTTCTCGTCCGTGAGCCACGCGACGAACGGGTCGACCTGCGCCTCGCACGCCTCGATGCTGTCGGCCCCGAACTGCACGAGCAGCCACGCGTCCCCGTGGTCGGCCTCCGGCAGCTCCTTGATCGCATCGGCGTGCATGTCCTCTTGCGCTTGATCGGAGATCAGGCGCTTGTCGAGCCCCTCGAGCCCGATCGGCCGGAACCGCTCGACGATCTCGACCACGTCGTCCCCGCAGGTCGGCAGGTCCTCGTACTCGACCACGACGAGCGTGCGTGTGTACATCCCCGGCATGAGCATCAGCTCGACCTCCGTCGCGGTGACGCACGTGCTCTCGGTGCCGACAAGCGCGCGCGCCACGTTGAAGCCGCGCTCGGGCAGCAGCTCGTCGAGGTTGAAGCCCGAGACGCGCCGCGGCAGCTCGCTGACCGGCGTCATCCGCTCGCGGATCACGTCGGCGTAGCGATCGCGCAGATCGCGCAACCGCCCGTAGATCTCACCCTTGCGGCCGCCGGCGGCGATGATCTCGCCGAGTCGCTCCTCCTCGCCGACGCCGACGCGGAAGCGCTCGCCATCGTAGGTCACGACCTCGAGCTCGTTGACGCAGTCCGACATCCGGGGGCCGGGCCCATAGAGCTGCGCCTGGATCGAGTGGATGCCGCACGAGTTGTTGCCCACGTTGCCGCCGATCGTGCAGCGCGAGTGCGAGGACGGGTCGGGACCGAAGATCAGGCCGGCCTGTGCCCCCGTCCTCTCATTGACCTGCTCGTTGATGGCGCCGGGCTGGCAGCGCACCACGCGGCGCTCGGGGTCGACGTCGCCGATCCACGTCATGTACTTGGAGCTGTCGATCACGATGGCCCGGTTGACCGTCTCGCCCGACAGGCTCGTCCCACCGCCGCGGTTGACGATCGGGGCGCCGAACTCCGCGCAGGCGCGATGCGTCGCCACGACGTCCTCCACGCTCTTCGGGACGACGACGCCGAGCGGGACCTGGCGGAAGTTCGACGAGTCGTTGGCGTACATCGCGAGCGTGCCCGCATCGAAGCGCACCTCGCCGCGGACCGTCTTCTCCAGGCGGCGCTTGAGGTGCCCGACGTCGACGGTCACCACATCGTTCTTCGTGCCTCCCGGGCCGTCGTGCACGCGCCCGGGGGCCTTCGCGGTCGCGGTCATGGACTTCCCGTTCCCGTCTCGGCGCGCAGGCTGCGGGTACCGGTAAGCGGGAGTACCGGATCCGATGGACGCGCGGCCGTGCGGGCAGGTTCGGGCCATGCCCGATACCGCCCAATTCATCCTCAACCGGCTCACGGAGTGGGGGATCCGCCGCATCTATGGCTACCCCGGCGACGGCATCAACGGCCTGCTCGGCGCGTTCCACGACGTCGGCGACCGGCTGGAGTTCATCCAGACCCGCCACGAGGAGATCGCCGCGTTCGCCGCGACGGCCCATGCCAAGCTGACCGGCGAGGTCGGCGTCTGCATGGCGACCTCCGGCCCAGGCGCGATCCATCTGCTCAACGGCCTCTACGACGCCAAGCTCGACCACCAGCCCGTCGTCGCGATCGTCGGCCAGCAGAAGCGGATGTCGCTCGGCGCCAACTACCAGCAGGAGGTCGACCTCCAGGTCTTGTTCAAGGACGTCGCCTCGGAGTTCGTCCAGTACTGCATGGATCCCGCCCAGGCGCGCCACCTGATCGATCGCGCCCTGCGGATCGCCCAGGCCTCGCGCTCGGTCACATGCGTCATCGTGCCGGAGGACGTCCAGGAGGCCGAGCACTCCGAGCCGCCGCGGATGCACGGCGCCGTGTACTCCTCGACCGGTTTCAGCCCCCCGCTCGTGCGCCCGCGCGACGAGGACCTCGCGCGCGCCGCCGAAGTGCTCAACGCGGGCAAGAGGGTCGCCATGCTCGTCGGCCAGGGCGCGGCCCAGGCGGCGGACGAGGTGATCGAGGTCGCGGAGTTGCTCGGCGCCGGCGTCGCCAAGGCCCTCAACGGCCGCGCCGTGCTGCCCGACGACCTGCCGTTCGTGACCGGTCCGATCGGGCTGCTCGGCACCAAGCCGACCAACGAGATGATGGAGAGCTGCGACACGCTGCTGATGGTCGGCTCGAGCTTCCCGTACTCCGAATGGCTGCCCGAGGAAGGCCAGGCGCGCGGCGTGCAGATCGACCTCGACGGACGCATGCTCAACATCCGCTATCCCATGGAGGTCGGGCTGACCGGCGACAGCCGCGCCACCCTGCGCGCGCTGATCCCGCGGCTCGTGCGCAAGCGCGACCGCTCCTGGCGCGAGCGGATCGAGCACGACGTCGAGCGCTGGTGGGAGATCATCGACGCCCGCTCCGCGCAGGACGCCGATCCGCTGAACCCGCAGCACGTCTTCCGCGAGCTCTCGCACCGGCTGCCCGACCGCGCGATCTTGACCTCCGACTCGGGCTCGGCGACGAACTGGTGGGCCCGTCAGCTGCGCCTGCGGACCGGCATGAAGACGGCCCTCTCCGGCACGCTCGCGACGATGTGCCCCGCCGTCCCGTACGCACTCGCCGCGAAGTTCGCGTACCCCGACCGCCCGGTGATCGCCTGTCTCGGCGACGGCGCGATGCAGATGCTCGGCAACGCCGCCCTGATCGACATCGCGCATTACAGCGAGCGCTGGCGGAACCGCCAGTGCGTCGTCCTCGTGCTCCACAACAACGACCTGAACCAGGTCACCTGGGAGCAACGCGTGCTGGCCGGCGACCCGAAGCTCCAGGCCTCGCAGGTGCTGCCCGACTTCCCCTTCGCCCGCTACGCCGAGCTGATCGGGCTCAAGGGCATTCGCGTCGAGCGGCCCGAGGACGTGGGCCCGGCGTGGGACGAGGCGCTGGCGATGCCCGGCCCGGTCGTGTTCGAGGCGATCACCGACCCCGAGGTTCCGCCGCTCCCGCCCCATATCCGCTTCGAGCAGGCCCGGCACATGACGCAGGCGCTCGTCGAGGGCGACCCGCACCGCGCCCGCATCGTCAAGGAGGCGATCAAGGGCAAGGTCGAGGAGCTCAGGCACCGCTGAGCACCGGCTGGATTCATGCGCCGCCGCGAATCGCTCAGCCTCTGCCGCTGAGACGCCCGCGGAGCCGCTCCCCCGCACCGGCCGCGACGGCGCGCGCGGCGCGCTGCTCACTCAGCGGCACGCCCTCGGCTGCCGCGAGATCAAGCAGTTGCTGGCGCTCCTCATCCCGTGAGGCGAAGCGCAGGAACAGCCAGGCGAGCAGTCCGACGGTGAGCAGGGTCTGCTCGACCATCATCAGCGCGCCGGCGACGTTCTGGTCACTCAGCGGGGTCATGCCCGCGCGCGCGTCGCCGGCACGGTAGTAGGGATAGAACAGCGTCTGCGACCAGATGAAGACGTTCGCCAGCACGGCTCCGGCGAAGCGGACGATCGCCACATAGGCGAGCCGCGCCCAATCGCTGAACCAGGCGGGTCCGGGCAGCGGCCCCAGCAGCGCGATCCAAAGGAGCATCCCGCACCACATGTACGACGCGTGCTCGACCGCGTGGAGCAGGTCGTGCCGGATCGCGGCCTGATAGATCGCCGGGAGCCGCCAGAGGTACATGTCGAGGGCCCAGATGGCGAGCGCCGCGACCGGGTGCGTCAGCGGACGCAGCCGACGCGTCCAGCGCATCCGCAGCAGCGGGGCGAGCAGCGGTCCAGTCAGCCCGATCACGATCAGGAGCGAGGCCACGTCACCGATCAGCAGATGCTGGGCCATGTGCGCGATCAGGATCTCGTCGGCGAGGTCGTCAGCCGGAGGCAACTGGACGGCGACGACGATCACGACGCCCGCGACGAACGCGCCCTGGCGCCACGCGGCCACCTCCCGCCGTGAACGCGCCAGGGTCCGGGTCCGGGCGCGGTACGCGAGCACGTAGACGGCCGCGACGATCACAGGCGGCAGGAACTCGCCGAGGTGCATGAGCCGATGGTCGCCGCCTCGCGCGTGCGACCGCGCGCGCCGGGTTCGCCGGCGAACACGTCGCGTCAGCCGGCCGACCGCGTCTTGTCGCCGCGATCACATCACGAGCAGGGACGTCCTGTGCTCGACCTCGTCATCGGCTACGACGGCTCAGAAGAGGCCGACCAGGCCATCGCCGTCGCGGCCCGAGCGCTGACGGCCGCGCGCGCCCTCGTCGTCAACGCCTGGTACGACCCCGACCTGCTGACCGCAGGCCCACTTGTCACACCCGCCGGCGCCGCCGCGCTCCCCCTCGAGCAACAGTCTCGGCTCGAGCGCGCCGCCGCCGAGATCGCCGAGAGCGGCGCCGCCTCCGCCCGCGCGCTCGGCCTCCACGCCACCGCCGCCACCTGCCGCGCGACCAGCCACGCCCACATCGGCCACGCACTCGTCGACGTTGCCCACCAGCACGGCGCCGGCCTGCTCGTCGTCGGACGCAGCGGCGGATCGATCCTCAAGGAGGCGGTCCTCGGCAGCGTGTCCGGAACGACCGTGCGGGACGGACGCCTGCCCGTGCTCGTCGTGCCCGGCGCCTGAGCGACCGGGAAGTCCCCGCGTCCCCGGGGGTCGGCGGTCTATGGCGGCGGGCGACCAGGCGGGCGGGAGCCGGCCACCATCGGCGCGGCGAGTCCCCGTGGCTCGTCCTCCGCCGCCGCACGCTCGGCCTCGATCCGCTCGACCCGCTGCAGCCAGCGGCACGTGCGGTGCGCGCTGAGGCCGAACAGCAAGGGGAAGATCCACACGCCGAAGCGCCAGAACCAGATCTGCGTCACGTAGCCGATCCCGAGGAACGTGAACATCCGGTCCGACGAGCCGGCGAAGAAGACGAGGAAGATCCACACGAGCAGTCCCACGCCGAGGCCGGTGCGCGCCGGCGCGTCGCGCGGACGGTCGAGGAGGTTGTGGACGCCGGTGTCGCCGGTGAGCCGGCGCTCGGCCCATGGCCACAGCGCGAGTACAGAGAGGACGGCGAGCGGGAACAGCGCCCCACCCCAGAACGGGTTCGGCACGACCGTGGCGCTGCCGATCGTGACGTCGAAGCCCGGCATCAGCCGCAGGCCGCCGATCAGCCAGCCGAGGTACCAGTCCGGCTGCGCTCCGTTGGTGCCCAGCCACGTCTCGTACGGGCCCCACAGCCAGATCGGGTTGATCTGGACCAGGCCGCCGAGCCCGAACAGCATGGCCGCCGTGGCGGCCATGAGCCCCAGGGACCGCGGCGCCTGGCCCGGGAACGCCGGCACGCCGATCAGCCTCCGGTTCGTGTGGCGCCGCGTGCGCCGGAACTGCGCATGATGGCGCGAGGCGACGAGCGCGAGATGCCCCGCGATGAGGACGCCGATCAGGCCTGGGAGGAGGAACACGTGGGCGATGAACATGCGCGACTCGAACGCCGGACCGCCGGGATACGGGTTCCCCCAGATCAGCAGCGCGAGGTTGCCGCCCACCAACGGGATCGACTCCGCGACGCCGTAGCCGATGGCGAGCCCCATGCCCGACAGGAGGTCGTCGACCAGCGAGTAGCCGAGGTAGCCCTCGAGCAGCGAGGCGAACAGCATCGTCAGCCCGATCACATAGGTCAGCTCGCGCGGCTTGCGGAATGCACCGGTGAAGAACACCCGCAGCAGGTGGATGACGATGGCGGCGACGAACACGTCGGCGGCCCAGTGGTGGGTCTGGCGCATCAGCAGGCCGGCGCGGACGTCGAACGAGAGGTTGACGGCCGACTTGTAGGCCTCGCTGACCTCGATGCCCCGCAACGGCTCGTAGGAGCCGCGGTAGACGGTGTCCGAAAGGCTCGGCTCGAAGAACAGGGCGAGGAACGTGCCCGTCGCGATCAGCACGATGAAGGCGTAGAGCGCGATCTCGCCGAACAGGAACGAGAAGTGATCCGGGAACAGATAGCGCATCGCTTTGCGCAGGAACGGCGCGGCGCCGGTGCGCTGGTCGATGAACTCGACGGGATCGAGGACGGGGTCGTGCTTCACGTGCCTGCCTTGCGGTTGCGCACGCCCCACCACGAGGGGCCGGGCGGGCCGGAGTAGTCGCCTGCGGCGCGCAGGTCCCCGGCGGCGTCGATCATCAGCGGCAGCTGTGGCAGCGGCCGCCCGGCGGGTCCGAACAGCACCGTGCCGCCGGTGGAGACGTCGAAGGTCGAGTAGTGGCACGGGCACACCAATGCGTGCGATGGCTCGGTGGGTGCGAACAGCGGGTTGCGGTAGAGGGCGATTGCGCAGCCCGCATGGGTGCAGATCTTCGAGTACGCGACGATGCCCAGCGGCGCCCAGTCCTTCCTTCCGGCCGGCAGCTGCAAGGCCGAAGGGTCGAGCCGCACGACGATGACGGGCGCCGAGATGGCCTTGCGGTCGGCGCCCTCGGGGAAGGCGGTATAGAAGGCCCCTGTATCGATGGCGTCCGCCGCCAGCCGCTTCCCCTCCGTGTCGACGAGCCGCCGCCCGCGGCGCCAGGGCGAGTCGTTGAGCCGGCTCGTGTCGAACACCGGACCGAGCGAGACGGCGGGCGTCACGAATGCCGCGCCGAGCGCCGTACCGGCCAGCGCCGCCGCGGCGCCCAGCAGCCGCTTGCGGGTGAGCGGGGCGCCGCTCTCGCGCACGATCTGCGCGACCTCGCGCTGCGCCTCGGGCGTGCCGGCCGCGGGGTAGGAATCCGGCAGTTCCTCGGTCGCGATCAGCTGCAGCGCCGTCACGATCAGCGCCGCCGCAAGGATCGCGAGGGTTCCGCCGAGGATCCCGCCGAGGGCCTGCGTGGACCAGTCGAGTCCGTAGGCGACGACGAACAGCGTCGCGCCCAGCGCGGTCAGGACGAGCAGCGCCAGCACGACCGCTTCGGCGCGCGGGTTCGGCTGACCGGGCGCGACAATGCGCTCGCGTTCCTCGTCCTCGGGCTCGGGCTGCGCGAGCTTGAACAGCGCGCCGAGGGCCACGATTGCCGCGATCAGCTTGTCGCGCAGCCTCATCCGGACGACATCCGCTTGCCGATGATCATGCAGGTGCAGATCAGCACGACGATCGCGATCAGCCACGTCACGATGCCCTCGGGGAAAGGCCCGAGGTGGCTGATCCCCCAGCCGCCGGCGTCCTGCGGGTGCTGCGCATACTGGACGTAGCGGGCGATCGAGTTCAGCTGCTCGTCGCTGATGTCGCGCTCGGAGAACTTGGGCATGACCCACGGCCCGATCCTGACCGCCTCGGCGACCTGCGTCGGCGTCGCACGGTTCAGCGGCGGCGCCTTGGCACCCGTCACGACGCCGCCCTCGCCGACGATCTGGTGGCAGCCGGCGCAATGCTCGCTGAACTGCTCGAAGCCCTCAGAGAGGTTCCCGGCGGCAGGATCCGGATGCGGCACGGGGGGTCCGGAGTCGAGCGAGGCGACGTAGGCGATCAGCGCTTTGACCTCGTCGCCGTCGAACCGCTGCCGGGTCCGCACCGGCTGATCGCGGGGCGAGTCGAGCGGCATGTAGCCGGTGCTGAGGTAGAAATCGGCGGCGAGCGCGCCGACGCCGCGCAGCGAAGGCCCTTGGGCGGTGCTTGTGGTCGTCCCGGTGCGAGGCGACGGTACCCCGCGGCCCTGGATGCCGTGGCAGGCCGCGCAATTGGCGGAGAAGAGCTCCTCGCCGAGCTCGAGCGACGACTTGCCGGTCGCGCTCGCGTCCACGACCGGCGGCCCCGACGGCGGCGCGGCGAGCGCGCGGCCCGCCGCGAGCACTCCGACGAGGAAGACGACGAGCGCCGCGAGCCTCACGACTGCACGCATTCACTGATCGCCGTGCCGCCGGTGCCGCTCATCACGATCATGGCCAGGAACAGCGGCGAGATGGTGATCCCGACCACGGCGAGGAAATGGACCCGGCCGGCCGGCGGGGGATCGTCGTCGTCGGCGTCGCGGGCGGTGCGCCACGCCAGCACGGCGGCCAGGAGCCCCGTGGTCGCCAGGATCGCCGCCACGGCGCTGACGGCGACCGTGAGGCCGTCGACCGGCAAGCCCCCGGACCGGCCCGGCGCGTTGTCGTGGCAGCGGACGATCTCAAGCCAGACGCCGGTGATGTGCTGGCCCGCCCAGGCGCCCGGCGCGGCCAGCAAGCCGGCCCACATCAGCAGAT
This sequence comes from uncultured Solirubrobacteraceae bacterium, assembly GCA_963736505.1. Taxonomy (GTDB): domain Bacteria; phylum Actinomycetota; class Thermoleophilia; order Solirubrobacterales; family Solirubrobacteraceae; genus Solirubrobacter. The sequence goes on along the minus strand of CAVTOZ010000003.1, from coordinate 299,031 downwards.
CAGGTGTGGGACGAGGCAGCGCCGGCCTCATGACGCGGACACCAGCGTCGCCACCACGAAGATGGCAATGACGTTGACGACGTGCCAGTACAGCGCGATGGCGCGCACGGCCTTGACGCGGTAGTCGGTCAGACCGCCGATCAGCCGCGCGAGCAGCCAGAGGTCGAGCAGGAGCCCCACGACCACGTGCGCGTGATGCGTTCCCAGCAGCGTGAAGTAGATCGAGCCATAGGCGTTCGTCGACGGCGAGAACTTGTCGAGGTCGTCCGCGTACTGGACGACCTGGACCGCCATGTACCCGCCCTGGATCAGCAGCGCGACGAACACAGCCAGCCACGTCGCGCGCGTCCGCCCGTGCCGGGCGGCCCGTGAGGCGAAGGCCATCGGCACGCTGCTCGCGACCAGGCCGGCCGTGATCGCCAGGGGCAGCGCGACGCTGGGCGCCGCGATCCTGCCGAGCGGCCACTCGGTGTTCGTGTACCGCAGGTAGAAGTAGGTGCCGATCAGCGAACCGAGGAGCGCCGCCTCGGTCGCCATCAGGACCGCCATGCCCCACCATCCATTCGGGAGGGCGCGCCGCGCCGCGGCCGCCCGCTGCACCGGCTCCCTCCAGTGCCACGCGCCCACCACCGCCGCAGCGGCGCCGGCGAAGACCACCGCCGTCGTCCAGTGGCCGGTGAGCAGAAACACGAACACGAGCGCGAGCAGGAGCGCCAGCAGCGGCGGCCACGGCGAGTCCGACGGCATGTCGAGGATCTCGTCGAGCTCAGCGTCGACGACGGTCGTCGCCGGCGTCTCGTGACCACCCGCGAGCACCATCTCGCCGCGCTCGAGCTTGCGCGCGTCGCGCTCGCGGTCGCGCCGATCCCACATCGGGTACGGGCTCGACACGGTCGGGATGACGGGGAAGTTGTACGGCTCCGGCGGCGAGTCGGCCGCCCACTCGAGCGTCGCCCCGTCGAACGGGTCGCGCCCGACGGGCGCGCCGCGGAAGCGGCTGATCGCGAGATTGGCGAACACCATCAGGAGTCCCGCGCCGAGCAGGTAGGAGCCGAGCGTCTCGACGAGGTTGGTCGCCCCCCAGCCGACGTCGGTCGGGTACGTGTAGACGCGCCGCGGCATTCCCAGCAGACCGGCGATGTGCATCGGGAAGAAGGTGATCGCCGTGCCGACGAACGTGACCCAGAAGCTGAGCTGACCGAGGCGCTCGTGATACATGCGCCCGGTGACCTTCGGGAACCAGTAGTGCATGCCGCCGAGCAGCGGGAACACAGCGGCGCCGAAGATCACGAAGTGGAAGTGCGCGACGACGAAGTACGTGTCGGTGACCTGCTGGTCGAACGGGACGGCAGCGAACATGACGCCCGACAGCCCGCCGACGATGAAGAAGACGATGAACCCCACGATCCACAGCAGCGGCGTCTTGAAGTCGGGAGTGCCGGTGATGAAGGTGGTGATCCACGCGAACAGCTGGATCGCGCTCGGGATCACGATGATCAGGCTCACCGCGGAGAAGTAGACGGTCTCCGCGCTCGGCAGCCCGGTGGCGAACATGTGGTGCGCCCACACGCCGAAGCCGATGAAGGCCACGAGGATCTCCGCCAGCGCCACCAGCGGGAACGCGACCATCCGGCGATGCGTGAACGTCGGGATGATCGACGTCGCGATACCGAAGGCCGGGAGGATGATGATGTAGACCTCGGGGTGGCCGAAGATCCAGAACAAGTGCTGCCACAACAGCGGGTCGCCGCCCATCGAGCGGTCATAGAAGTGGGTCCCGATCTGGCGGTCGAGCTCGAGCTGCACGAGCGCGACGTTGAGCGGCGGGAGCGCGAACACCAGCGCGAACGACACCGCCAAGAACGCGAAGCAGAACAACGGCATGCGGTTGAGCGACATGCCCGGCGCGCGCCCCTTGAACATCGTGACGATGAAGTTGATCGCCGCCGCGGTCGTGGAGATGCCGTTGAAGATGATCCCGAGGCAGTAGAAATCGATGTTCGGCCCGGGGCTGAAGCGCGCGTTGGCCAGCGGCACGTAGTCGAACCAGCCGGCATCGGGCGCGCTGCCGATGACCAGCGACGTGTACATGAACACGCCCGACATCAGGAAGATCCAGTACGAGAGCGCGTTCATGCGCGGGAATGCCATGTCGCGCGCGCCGATCATCAGGGGGAGCAGGTAGTTGCCGAACGCGCCCGTGGAGATCGGGATGACGAAGAAGAAGATCATCGTCACGCCGTGGAGCGTGAAGAGCTCGTTGTACGCCGCGGGACCGAGCAGCCCGTTGTCAGGCTTGATCAGCTGTGTGCGCACGAGCAGCGCCTCCACGCCGCCGGCGCCGAAGAACACCAGCGACGTGAACAGGTAGAGGATCCCGATCCTCTTGTGGTCGGTCGTCGTGACCCACCCGAGAACTCCGGGGCGCCCCTGCCAGATGCGCTCGAGCCGCTGGACCCGCTCCGCCGCCCCGACCGCCGCCATCAGCGCAGCCCGTCCAAGTACGTGACGAGCACGTGGATGTCAGCCGCGCGCAAGCTCAGGTCGGGCATCCGGTTGCCGGGCTTGATCCGTTGCGGGTCACGCAGCCACGCGGCCAACTCGCCGGGCGTGTTCGGGATCGTCAGCGCGGCCAGGGTGGTGCGCGAGGCGACGTGCGTGAGGTCGGGTCCGACCGCACCGGCGGCGCGCGTGCCGCGGATCGTGTGACAGCTCGCGCAGCCGTCGGAGGCGAAGGTCTGCTCGCCGCCGGCGAAGGCGCTCCTGGCGTCCGCGGCCATGTGCGCCAGCCATGTCCGGTACTGCGCGGGCTCGTCGGCGAAGACATAGAGCCCCATCAGCGCGTGGTCGGCGCCGCAGAACTCCGCGCACTGCCCCCGGTAACGGCCCGGCTTGTCGGCATACAGCAGCACCCGGTTGCGGCGGCCCGGGATCATGTCGATCTTGCGGTTGAGCTGCGGCACCCAGAACGAGTGGATGACGTCGGCCGTCGTGGCGACCACGTTCACGCGCGTCCTCACGGGGATGTGGATCTCGTTGGCCGTGACCGCGCGGGTCCCGGGGTAACGCACCTCCCAGAACCACTGGTGGCCGATCACGTCGATCGTCAGCGGCGTCGTACCCGCGGCCGGCGCCTGCGTCTGCTTGAGCACGATGAAGTTCGACGAGACGAACAGCGCGACGTTGACCGTTATCGGGATCAGGATCCCGAACAGCACGACCAGGCCCAGGTTCAGCTTCTTCCGGTCACCGAGCAGCGGCAGCCCCTCGCGGCGGCGTCGCACCCATGCCAGCGCCAGCAGGGTGACCGAGCCGAGGAACACGACGGTCGCCACCGCGAGCATCCACCACCACAGCGTGTCGATCGCCCGCGCAGCGTGACTGTGCGGCGACAGCGTGCTCTGCCGGCCACAACCGGTGACGGCGACAGCCGCGACGACTCCAAGCCCCGACATCCGGACCCGCACGGGCGAGACGATTACCCAGCCACGTGAGACGCACACCGGCCCGGTAAGTGCACGTACCGGTTCGCGGGCTGACGCGCCGACGGGGGCCGCCCGCGACGAGGGCAGAGACGCGGGCACCGGATCGCGAGCAAAGGAGGCTCCCGTGCCGAGCAGTCCCTCATCTCGTCAGCACGCGACGCGCTCGATCGTCCTCAGCGGGAGCGTCGTCAATCTAGTCCTCGGCGCGTGGCTGATCGTCGCCCCGTTCGCTCTCGGCTACGACGACAGCGACCCCGCCTGGAGCGACGTCGCTTTCGGCGCGCTGATCGCCGCGCTCGGACTCGTGCGCGTCACGCGCACGCTGCGCGGCTCGTGGGTCGGCTATCTGAGCGCGCTGGCCGGCGGCTGGGTGTTCGTCGCGGCGTTCTGGCTCGACGACTCCGGGCAGGCGATGTGGAACGACATGATCGCCGGCGCGATCGTCGCGATCCTTGGCCTGCTCAACGCCGAGGGCGTCGAGGAAACGACCGCGGAGCCTCCGTGGCATCGCCGGTGACGTCGGTGGACTGACCGAAGCGATGGTCGCGGCCGCGCTCCGGATACACGATGTTCGGCGTGTTGCGCTGGATTCCGCTCGCCCTGCTGGCGATCCTCTCCGGCGTTCTCACCGTCGAGACGGCGCTCGCGATTCGCGACGCCCCGGCCCGGCCCGGTCCGACGCGCGCAGCGGCCGTTACGACCTTCGACCGCCCGGTGCGCCGGCTGGCGCTGCTCGACGAGCGCGGACGCACGACGACGCTGGACGCGTTCCGCGGCCGCTACGTCGTTCTCGCCCCGGCGCTCACCCTCTGCCACGAGACGTGTCCGATGACCATCGACGCGCTCGAGCGGATCAAGGCCGCGGTCGACGCGCGGGGGCTCGGCCGCCGCGTCGTGGTGGCCATGGTCAGCGCCGATCCGTGGCGCGACACGCCCGCACGGCTACGGGCGTTCCATCGCCTCACGGGCACCGGCCTCACGCTGCTGACCGGAACTCGGGCGCAGATCCGCAGCTTGTGGGCATACTTCGGCGTCGACTACCGGCGCGTGCCCGAGCACGGCGCGGACGCGGACATCGACTGGTGGACGCGGCGGCGCCAGACGTTCGACGTCACCCATACCGAGGGGCTGTTCCTGCTCGATCCGGCCGGTCACTGGCGCGCGTATCTGTCCGGCACGGCCGACGTCGGAGGCGCGCTGCCGGCCCGGCTCGCGTCGCTTCTCAATAACGAGGGGCGCGCCGAACTCCGGCACCCCGACCCTCGATGGACCGTCGGGCAGGGCCTCGACGCGTTGTGGCGATTGATGGGCTTGCGCGCCACGGCCGGCCCGGGGCTCCAGGCCGGCGCGACGGCGGCGGCGCGCAAGGCGCTCGCCGGGCTCCGCGGCCGCCCCGCCGTCGTCAACGTCTGGGCCTCCTGGTGCGGGCCGTGCCGAGCCGAGCTTCCGATGCTCGCCGTGGCGGCGGCTCGCTACGGCGGACGCGCCGGCTTCGCGGGGCTCGACGTGGGCGACAGCGCAAGCGCCGCCCGGACGTTCCTCGCGCGGCATCCTCTGAGCTACCCGAGCTACGCCGACCACGACTGGGAGGTCGCTCGGGCCCTCGGCGTACCGCAGGCGGTGCCCACCACGGCATTCCTTGACGCCGGCGGGCACGTGATGCACCTCCACGTGGGCGCATACCGGAGCACAGCGCTGCTCGAGCGCGATATCCGGAAGTGGCTGTTCGCCGGCTGACCGGCGTCGTGCCGCGAACGCCCGGCCGTGGCGCGGGCCGACGGCGGGGAAGGAGCCTCTCACCACGACTTCAGGAGATTGCTCATGCAGCGCACGCGAACTGCCGCCGTGCTCCTTGCCGGCGCCGCCCTCACCCTCGGCGCCGCCGGCTGCGGCGGCAACAACACGGCGAGCACGGACGCTACGCCGGCCGCCACGGCCAGCCCGTCGTCCGGCGGCATGGCCGCGCATCTCTCCGGCGGCGAGACGAGCCTGCGCCTCGACGCGACGGCCAAGCGCGTGCTCGACCTCGCAGGCGTCAAGCTGACCGCAGCTGGCGAGGCGACTATGCGCGATGGACGCCTGATCTTCCCGATCAGCGGCGGCAAGCTCACGACAAGCCCGCTCGGCGGCAGCATCGAGCACGCAGGCGGGCTGCGTTTCACGGTCGGCGGGCAGAGCGTCGAAGCCACGGACCTGATCGTCGATCCCGCTTCAAAGGTCGCGACCGCCGAGATCGCCGGGCGCCGCGTGCCGCTGCTGTCGCTCGAGTTCGGCACGCCCAGCCGCGTGCCGCCCAAGGGCGGGACCCAGCTGGAGATCCCCGCGACGGCGTCGCTGATCGCCCCCCAGGCGCTGGCCCAGATCGGCGACAAGCTCGGTGTCAGCTCGCTCGCGAAGGGGATCGAGCTCGGCCATATCGTGGTCGATGCGAAGGCATGAACGTCCGCGACTGCGCGGGCACCACGCCCGCCGCCGCGCTGATCGCCCAGCCACCACGCGTGCGGCGATGCGAGGGACTTCGACGGGAAGGGGCGCCGACCTCGGGGTCGGGGCGGACGCGTTCGCCATCTCCACGGCCGGATGCTGTGCTTGCCGAGTCAGCGCCCGCGCCGGGCGAGATAGCGGTGCCCGGCGCGCACGATCACCGTGCGGTGATGGACGCGGTCGCGGACGGAGACGACGCCGCGCACGACACGCGTGAGGGTCCCCGCGCAGGAGTCCTGCACGAGCCACTTGGTGCCGCGCACGGTCGCCGCGCTGTAGTGGCCGCGCGTGCGGAAGCTGCCGGACCCGCTGCCCCACAGCTTGCGCGTGCGGTGCTTGCGCTTCGTGTGCCGGCGCGTGGGCGCGCTCGCCGCCTTCGCCGTGCTGGAGCACGAGATCGGCGGTCCCGCGAGCGTGAGCTCGGTGAAGGCGCCGCGCTGGGAGACCTTGAAGACGCCGTCGTAGAACGTCGCCGACTGGATCCGTCCCGACTTCGTGCGCGCGGCCGTGAGCCGCACATGGCCGCGACGTGCGTCGATGCTGGCGCCCAGCGGGATCGCGCCGGCCGTGCTGAGCGGCACGTACGTGTGCGAGCCCTTCAGCTTCACCTTGACCGTGCCCGTGGTCGGTCGCACGACCACGGTGCGATGGTATGACGGCACGGGCGTCGCCGTCGGGCTCGGCGGCGGCGCGGGAGCCGGCGTGGGCGTGGGCGCGGGAGCACGCGCGGGAGCAGGTGCGGCGACGGCGAACGCCTGCGCCGCGGCGTCGCCGCCGGGCACGCGGACGTTGAACACGTAGGCGCCGGCCGGAAGGCCGGCATACTCGCGCGGCGACGTGCAGGCCACCCACGCGCCGGGGCCGCCGGGACCATCGAGGCGGCACTCGAACGTGGTGATCCCCGGCGAGGAGAACGTGAACGACGAGGAGCCTCCCCCAGCGCCTGGGCTCAGGGCCGGCTGTGCGGCGAGCTCGTAGGCGCCGGCGTCGCAGCCGTTCCCCTGGGGGCGCGGCACGTCGCGCTGGTCGGTGGGGTCGCAGAGGCTGCCCGCGAGCCCGACCGCGGGGCTCCCCGGCGCGAGCGCCAGGACCGGGGTCTCGCCGCCGAGATCGTCCAGCCCAGGCCCAAGCTGCGGATCGGCCGTCGTCCGGAAGCCACAGTCACCGGCCGAGTCGAGATTGCCGCCGCGGTCGTCCACGGCGCCCGCGCAGTCCGACGGTCCGAGCGAGTCGGTGTTGTCGCCGACGATCGACCCAACCACGGTGAAGCCGGTCTGGCCGCCCTGATACAGGCCGCCGAAGCGATACGTCGCGGTGTTGCGCGCGACCGTGACGCCCACCACCTCGACGACTCCGATCCGCCCGGACGTCTCCACGCCGCCGCCGGTCGCCGCCGCGTTGCCGGCGAGCGTACTGTCGGCGACGGTCAGCTTGCCGCCGACCTCGACGCCCGAGTTGAGGATCGCGCCGCCGGAGGCGCTCGCAGTGTTGCCGTCGAGCAGGCTGTGCGTGATGGTCAGCGATCCATCGGAGTTCGCCACGCCGCCCCCGTCCGCCGCGCTGCCGCCGGTGACGCGCACGTGGTCGAGGGCCAGCAGGCCCTCGTTGTCGACATTCCCGCCGTCGCCGTCGGCCGTACCGTCCGAGATGGTGAGATGCGTGATCGCGGCCTCCTGCTCGAACGACTGGGTCAGGAACACGCGGAACGCACCAGCGGCACGGAGCGTGGTGGACGCTGCGCCCGCGCCGACGATCGCGACGCCCTGGGTGACCGTCAGCGTGCCGGTCAGCGGGTAGTCGCCGGCCGGCACGAGGATCGCGTCGCCGTCGCCCGCGACGCCGAGCGCGGCGCGGATGCTGTCGCAGCGCGTCCCGCTGCAGCTTCCACCGTCCTGCTGGGACGTCACCGTGTATACCGCCGCGGCCGCGGAAGGGGCCCAATGGCCCGCTGCAGCCGCGGCGAGCATGCCGGTCAGAAGGTGGCGCCAAGCGATCCGTACGCGTCCGTGCATCCGTCCTCGCCGACGCTAAACCCGCGCGCCGGCGACCGTCTGCGGATGCGGTTCGCCGCCGAACCGGAACCGCGACGCGTCTGAGCGGCCGGCGCCAGTTGACGTCGGATCGTCACCTCGCCGCGGCCCAACGGAGCGGGGCCTCCGTCCCGGTCGTCACGCTCGTGGTGATCAAGGGACCGCGGGGTCGCGGCTCTGCGGTCTGCCGGCTGACCGGCTGCGTCGCCCGCGCGGCGCGCAGGGCAGAGCCGCGAGCGAGGAGGGCCGCCGTCCACCCTCTGCACCCTGATCCTCCGGCGTTCGTCGGCTTACGGGCGTCGGCAGCGTCGCCCGCCGCGCGGGTATGCGATGGATATGAGCGCATTGTCAGGACACAATCTCGCGACCGCGAGGTCCGCGTCGGTCGCGCGCCAGCGGCGCCTCCGACGGACGCTTCAAAGCGTTGGAATCCTCGACCGGCGGTGGCTCTACGCGATGTCCGGAGCCGCGCACTGGAACGTGCCCTTCGAACGCGCGGTGGACCGCGCGGTCGCCGCAGGCCGCGTCCGCCGGCTTCCCGGCGGGCTCTACGCCGCAGGGCCGGTTCGCTGAGGGTCGTGCGACGCTTCGTGCTGTTGGCCGTTCCGTTGGTCGGCTTGACCATGCTGGCGGCGATCGTCGTCTTGGCCGGCGGTTAGCCGGTGGCGAGTGCGCGGTCACCGCGCCGGCGCGGGCGTCGACGCGAACGAGGTCGGGGCTGCACACGCCGTACCCGGCCACCCGCAGGTCGCGGCCTGCAGCGGGCGATTGGCCGTGTCCCGCCCCCCGCTCGCCACGAGCGCCGACGGGAGGTTGTGGCGCCGGCCACCCAGCCTGACCGGCGTGCAACTCCACGCCCGCGATTCGTGCCGCCCGCGGCTCGACGATCTGACCGTCGAGATCCAGATCGCCGCGCCTGAAGGTCATCGCTGACGCCCACCGCAGGCACTGTGGAGCCCTTGTGCGTGCACGAACACACCGGTTTCCGCGGGTTCGTCGGTCGCGACGTACGCTTGGTCGGCGCGTGCCCCGTTCGGACGCGTCGAGACGCGACTCGTCGCCGACATGCACCAACGCACCGCTGGCCGCCGCCGCGCCGCCGCCGAGGACGGAGAATGGGGAGACTCCCGAAGGCGCCGCCCGGTGGCGGAGCGGCGGCCGCAGCCGGCACCGGCGCCGGAGGCGCGCGCCGGAGCTGGTCGGCTGCGCGCGCGGGTTCGCGGCGACGACCGCTTCCGCGCCCGGCGTGAACCGCATACTGGTCGGGCCGAGTCTCGCCGCATTGGTGCCGTAGACGCGATCATCATGCTCGTCACGGCCTTATCTGGTCGGCCTGCCGGAGGTGACCGGATTGGCAGCGGCGGCCGTCGCGGGAGCGGAGAGGCCCGCGACGGCCACCGCCAGCGTCCGTGCGAGGACGTGGCGTCAACCGATCTGTCCGCATCCGTGCGTCCGTCCACAGCGACGCTAACCCGTGCTCACGGCCGGCGTCTTCCGTTCCGGTTCGCCGTCGAACCGGCGGCCGCGACGACGGCAGCCGAGACCGGGTTGGGCATGGCGACGGGCCATGTCGACCGGAGACGACTCATGAAGCTGGCAGCCGGCGCGATCGCGGTCCTCGCGCTCCCGTGGCTCTGCGGAGTCGTGCTGGCCCGCGGCGCCACGGCGCTGACCGAGAACGCAATCCCGCCGGCGCGCGCCGGCGCTGCGGGCGGGTTGTCGCTGGCGCCGCAGATCGTCGAGCATCGCGCCCGCGTCGGCGTCGTCGGCACCATCGCGATCGCCAATACGACCAGCAGGCCGCTGCGCATCAGGATGCTCGTACGGCCTTGGAGCCAGGCCCGGACCGGGACGGTCGCGCCCGACCCTCGTGGCACGCTGACCCGCCTGGTCAAGCCGAGCCCGTCGTCCTTCGTGCTGGCGAGCGGCGCGCGTCGCAGCGTCACACTGCGCCTCTCGCGGCACCCGTCGGGCGGCTCGCTCTATGGCGCGATCGACGTCATGGGCATCCCGCAGGGCTCCGAGCCGGCCAACGGCATCAGCCCGCGCTACCGGCTGATCGGCAGCCTCCGTCTCGACCCCGCGCGCCCCAGCGCGCGGCTGCAAGCTGGAAGGCCGAAGGTCACCGGCCGCACGGGGCGGCATGCGATCGTCGTCCCGGTGCGCAACCGCGGCAACACAGTCCAGCCGATCGCGGGCGAGGTCGCTCTGACCGGACCACGGGGCACGCGAGCGAACCGGCTCGAAACGGAACGGATCGTCCCGCGCCGGACGGTCGACTTGACGCTCGGCACCTACCGCGGTCTCCTGCGCGGCCAGCCGCGGGGGCGCTACCGGATCGCCGTGCTGCTCACGCAGGGCGGCTTGAGCGTATTCCGGGCGACCTGGCGGGTCACGCTCCGCTGAGCTACTTGATCATCACCAGCGCCCCGACGGGGACGCGCGCGTAGAGCCGCTCGACATCGCGAACCGACATCCGGATGCAGCCGTGCGACGCGCGCGAACCCAGCGACCATGTCGCGTCGGTCCCATGGATCCCGACTCCGTCGACGATGCCGAGCCAGCGCGACTTCAGAGGGTTGTCCGCGCTGCCGCCGGCGACGACCTCGTCGCGATAGGCGCCGGCCCACGGCTCGTCCGGCGCGCTCCACGCGGGGTCCACCGCCTTATTGACGATCGTGAAGCGTCCGCGCGGGGTCGGGTGTGCCGGCATGCCCACCGCGACGGGGTAGCTCGCGACCAGCTGGAGATGCTTGAACAGGCGAACGCGGAATCCGCGAAGGTGGACGGTCACGACCGTCGAGTAGCGGCGGCCCAGCTCAGCCTTGGAGGTGTGCGGCGGCGTCCGGACGATGCGAGCGCGGAGGATCCGCGGTGCGCGCGGGTCGTCGAGCGTCTGCCGCACGCGTGCCTCGAGCGCTGCGCGGTCGATGCCGCGGCCGTCGCGGCCGGGCCGCAGCTTCAGCCGGGTCACGGCGTAGCGCAGCCGCGCGTCGCGCGGCTCGCGCGCGACCGCCCGGGCCACACGCGCCACGAACGCGTGCACGCGACCGGCGTCGTAGCGTACGGTCGCCGTCACCTGCGCCGGCGCAACGGCCGCGTGCGCCCGCCGGACCGAGTCCGCAGCGTCCAGACGAAGGCGGGCGGTCCGCGGCGTGAGGTGCAGCCGGTGCGCGCCGGCGCGCACCTCGACCGGTACGCCGAGGCGAGGCGCCAGCGCCGACTCGACCGCCGCCGTCGACTGCGCGGTGGTCATGCCACCGACCGCTACGCCGCCCACGCGGGTGTCAGGCGCGAGCAGCGCGTCGGAGGTCGCGCGGCCGTCGGGCGCATCGAGGGCCAGGGCGGCCGCGGCGGCCGCGGCGAAGGTGAGGGCAAGGGCGGCGATTCGGAGCATGCACGGCTCCTGCCCCTCGCCTGGCTATGTGGTCCGGCCGTCGTCGGTGGACTGACCGTGCACACGATCCTGCACCGCGGCGGCATACCGCTCGAGCACGCGCGGCCAGCCCTCGCGCTGCATCGCGTCGCGGTACGCATCCGCGCCACCGCCATGGCGCTCGAAGCCCGAGTGCTCGAGCCGCACCTCGGTGCCGCCCTCTGGCAACACGGCGAACCGTACGTCGACGCGGCTCGCTCGCTCAGGAATCGGTTCCGGCACCCGCGCCGGCGTGATCTGCCACGCGAACGCGAGGTGCTCCGGCGGCGTCCGCTCGAGCACGCGGCCCCAGTCGATCCTGAACCCGTACGGCCCCCGCTCGGTGCACAGGCCGTCCTGGATGCCGATCCACTCCAACGCGTCCTGCGACCAGGTGAACTCAGCCGGCCACCACGCCGCCATCTCGCTCTCGAAGGCCTCGAACGCCCGCTCGGGCGCGACTGCCACCGTCACCGCGACGTGTGCGGACTGGTGCATCTCGCTCCTCTCGTGTCCGGGCTCCGCGGGCCGCAGCCCGATCAGCGGCAATACGCGCGCCACCGCAAGCCGAGCCTCCGACGTCCCGTCGTAGCGCACGCCGGCAAGGCCGGACAGCACACGCCGGACGATGGGCCGCACCATCCGATTGCGGCCCTCGTAGCCGGCAAGGACTCGCGCGGCCTCCTCCGGCGACAAGACGCGCGCGTCCGGCAGCCAGCATTCGCGCCCGATCTCGACTTCCGCGGCGCCGCCCGCGAGCACATTGCGGAACCATTGCGCCTTGCGGCCAAACCCCGACACGACGATCGCCTCGCGGACCTCCGGCCGCCACTCGACGACCTCCAGCACCGTTCGATGGAGACGACCGGTACGGCGCCCGCGATGGCCAAGGCGCAGAAAGCGGTGCCCGAGCAGCGGGCCCGCGCCCGCGCGATAGATGAGTCCCGGCGCCCGCAACATCCAGCGGAGCGCGGGACCGGGCGACGCTCTTGAGGCAGCGTGGTCGAGCATGTCCCGTTTCTGCCCGGCGAGCCGCCAGTCGCACGCCGACAGGTCGGCGCGCGTACAACGAACGTCGATCGTGCGCCTGGGCACGCCGCCTTGTCGTATCACGCCCTCCAGCGTGCGATCGAACTGCGCGCCGTGCATCGCGCCGGGCCGGAGGAACCGCTCGAGTTTGAAGCGCGGAGGATCGCCCGTGGATTGCGTGACGCCTGCCTGTCGATGGCGTACGATCCGTGGAGGTGTGCCGGGAAGTCTGGTCGGCGTGGTGAACCATGCCGCTGACCCGTCGACTTTCCAGCGCTTTTCATGAGGCCGGGGCTGCCCGCGTGGCCCTCGGCGACGCGCATCCGCTTGTCGGGGTGCTCGAGCGTCAGGATGTTGTCCGCAAGCATCTGCTCGTTGTCGTGGCGTTGGCGCCGGTGTTTGCCGCCGCGGCGGTGCTCGGCGTCGCGGCGGCGCCGTGGCTGCTCGGCGCGGACGTGGGTACCGTGGCCGCGCTCAGCGGTTGCGTGGCGGCGCTGCGTCACCGACGGCGCGAGCACGCGCTCGAGCTGATTCTCGAAGGAAGGGAGCGCCTGCCCCTGGTCGCCGTCGTGCGGGAACGGCGACGGCTGCTTGAGCAAAGCCACCGCAGGATGCTCGCGCACACGCTCGAGCTGATCCGGCGGGCAGCGACCGAGCAACCGCTTTGGCTCCGATCGAGCGCTCTTCCGTACTGCGCGCCCACCGTGTCCGCCGCGACGTCCCAGCTCGAGGAGATCGAACGGCTGCTCCGCAGCAACACGGCCGGCCTTCGCGGGATCGCGCTGACCCGGCGCCTCTTGGTCGACGGAGGCTCCCCGCTACACGGCGAGGACGTGCAGACCCTGACCGAGGAATTGCGCCGCATCACCCTGCTCCTGAACGACTGACCGATGCTGAGCCGACTCGTGCATCGTGAGTTCGCGCCATGTGCTCTAGCGTCCGCCGGGTGAGCCGGGAAGCCTGGTCGGCGCCGCTTCGCCAATGGTCAGCTCGGCCGCGTCCACGCTCGCGACGTTAGACCTCGGCCGGGGCGGCCGCGTATGTCAACGCCAGGCGCGCGTTCACGCGGACCCGCTCCCGGTCGTCTGGGGCGATCGGGTCCAGCTGCGCGCGCTGTTTGAGCGGGTGTTCAGAGGCCAGGTGGCGGCTGGGCATTGCCCGTTGGCTCCAGCGGTTGTCCGATCGTTGGCCGGTCGATCTCGAACCACACCGTCGTCCCACCGTTCGGTGCCGGTCGCACGCCCCAGCGCTGGGCGATCACCTCGACGATCCGTAGGCCCCAGCCCCCGGCGGCGTCATGCGTCGGCCCGCTCAATGCGGCGGCATCGAAACCGGTGCCGGTATCGGTGACCTCCACGAGCAGCAGAGCGTGCGTAGCCTGAACCTCGAGAGCCACCGTGGAATCTGGCGCGTCGCCGTGGCGGACCGCGTTGGCAACGACTTCGGTGACAAGCAGCTGTACATCGGCGAGCCGCTCGGGACTGACGAGATGGAGATCGCCGTTGAGGGCGGCAAGAGCCTTACGTGCTGCGGAAGGCGCTTCGAGCCGGCCCGGAAGCTGAAGCGTCAAGACTGCGGCGTTGTCCATCGCGAGTCACGAGTATCCCTCAGCGTGCCTGCGCACGCGACGGCTGATGAGCAGGCGGTGACCACAGACAGGCGCAAGGCCGATGACCCATCCACTCCCCCGCGATCGGCTCGACACGCAGGACCTCGACCCACGCGAACGAGCACGCGTCCTCGATGTCCTCTCGGGAGGCCCGCACCGCGCGAGAGACCGACCGGATCAGCTCGTCGTTGAACGCGAGGAAGAGCTCCGGCTCGTCGCCGCGGAACCGTGGTGGGGGCTCACCGGCCGGTTCGGCGGCGGTCCCGGCGGCAGTTGCCCCTTTGCAGGGACGGCGAGGAGGGTGAGCGACGGGATTCGAACCCGCGACCGCCGGGACCACAACCCGGCAAATCCCGCTGATCTGAGTCCGGATCCGGCAGTCCAGAGCCGTTTGAGTTGGTCTCAGTTGGTTCCACTTGCTCTCCGATCTGTCCCCGAATCTGTCCCCGCGTCCCGCGATGGACCTCTGCTCTTCTAGCCGACGAGACACCGGCGACGGCCGCGCACGCGGCCGACATTCAAACGGCCGCTCCGAGGTGCGAGCGTGCTCCTCTTGCACGGGGCTGTCGCAGAGTGGCTGGTGCCGGAGAAGCCGAGCAGATGGCCTCCGCGCGGGGGGTCTTCGTGCCGGCGACGACGAGCACGACGAACGAGCATCGTCGCGCTCGCGTCCGGCAACCTCCCGATCCCCGGCGGCATCCGCATGGTGGTGCATGTGTGGATTCGACGCCGGTCTCTGGGCATCAGAAGGTTCGGTCCGGTGTCATCGCAGCCGCCGGCCCTTCTCGATGGGGGCGATCTTTGAGCGCGAAGCGATGGGGCGGCGTATCGGCCATGCTTCGGGCTGCGCCATGTCCCCAATTGCATGTGAAGGGCGGCCGTCAAAGTGCATACCGACATCCCGACCCGCGCCGAATGCGAGCAGTTGCTGTCGATTCGCGACGCGGCGTGCGTCTCGATCTATCTGCCCACCGCGCCCGAGGAGCGGGGCGGGCGCGATCGCCTCGAATTCAAGAATCTGGTCGCCGAGGCGCTCGAGCAGCTCACCGCCGCGTCGCTCGAGCCCGGCTCGATCAGCGACCTGCGCGACGTGCTCGACGATCTTGCCGATGACGACGCGTTCTGGGCGCGCCAGGCGCACAGTCTCGCAGTCTTCGCGACGCCGTCGGGGGCGCGGACCTTTCAGGTCGCGAACCGGCTGTCGCCCATGGTGGAGGTCTCCGACCGCTTCCACGTCAAGCCGCTCTTGCGCAGTGCGACGTTCCCGCAGGCGGCCTTCGTGCTCGCGCTCTCCCAGAACGCCGCCCGCTTGGTCGAGGTCTCGCCCGACGCTGCGCCGGCCGAGGTCAGCGTCCCCGGCATGCCGAGCGACGCCGCCAGTGCCGTGGGGAAGGCGTCGATCGCCGACCGCTCAGCTGACCGGCGCCTGCAGGGCTCCGAGGGGCAGAAGGTGCGCCTGCGCCAATACGCGCGCCGCGTCCAGGACGCCCTGCGGCCCATCCTCAACGGCCTCGACCTCCCGCTGATCCTCGCCGGCTCCGAGCCGCTGGCGTCGATCTTCCGCTCGGTCAGCACCTATCCGCATCTCGCGCCGGCGGTCATCGCCGGCAACCCGGACACGAAGACCGACGCCGAGCTCGCGGACGCGAGCCGCCGCATACTCGACGAGCTCTACGCCGACGAGCTCACGGAGTTGCGCGCGCGCTACGAACAGCGCGTGTCACAGGGCCGTGCGAGCGACGACCTGGCCGCCATCGCGCGCGCCGCCACTTTCGGAGCGGTCGATACGGCGTTCGTCGATATCGACGCGGCCGTGCCCGGCTTCGTCGACGAGGCCGACGGCGCGCTGACGCTCGACGACTCCGACGACGCGGTCAACTACGGCGTGGTGGACGAGATCGCGCGACGCGTGCTGCTCGCGCGCGGGCGCGTGCTCGCGGTGCGCCGCGAGGACATCCCCGGCGGAGGCCCAGCCGCGGCGATCCTGCGCTACCCCGTGTGAGCGCGTCGCTCACGTCCGGCGCCGTACGCGTAGGACGCGACCAGCGCGAGCAGCGCGCCGGGCGTCGCCCACAGCGCGTCGCCGTAGCCGGGCGGATTCTCCGTAGGCATCCCCGGCGTCGGCAGCAGGTAGCCGGTCGCCATCGCGCCCAACCAGGCGGCGATGAACGCACCGATGATGCCGCCCCAGAAGCGGTCGGGAACGAACACGGTGAAGTGCCACACGGCGATGCCGATCATCGACCAGATGAAGATGCTCATGCCGGCCACGATGGCTCACGGCGCGGGCGACACCAATACGGTCGAGACTGCATCTCTGAGCGGGCGAGAATGCGGTCGGCCTCACGCCCAGCACGTGCGGCCCTGCCACCACGGACCGTCCGCAGCGCGACCACGTCGAGGACGTGATCGCCGTCGCCGAGCGCGGCGGCCGGATCGCCGTCGGATCTGCCGCGGGCGCTGTCTCGTCGTCGCGCCGGTGCTAAGGACCCTCAGCACCGTGGTGCTTGCCGCGTTCGCAAGCCCGCGCCGACGGCCTGTGATCTGGTCGATCGACTAGCCGCGACGGCTCGGCCTCGTGTTGCCGTCGGGGAATTGGCGCAGCCCGTTCTATCTGCCGTGGCTCACGTCGCCGGTATTCGCCGCCACAGCGCTGCCCCTGCCCGCCGCGCCGCGACGGCTCTCCGAGGAGCGCGAGGAGCGGGAGCGCCTGGCGATCGAGGCCGAACGCCACCGAGCGCCTCGGAGCTGCACGACTCCACCTCACGATCGCTGCGTCGCGTAGTAGGCGGCGTTGAGCGCAATGAAGTCGTGCCACTCCGGAGGCACCATGTCCTCAGACGTGATGGCGTCCACAGGGCACGCTTCGACGCACGCATCGCAATCGATGCACTCATGCGGATCGATGAAGAGTTGGTCCGCCTCTGCGAATCCAGGCTCGTCGGAGGTCGGATGAATGCAGTCGACCGGACAGACGTCAACGCACGAGGTGTCCTTGGTTCCGATGCACGGCTCGTTGATCACGTAGGCCATACCGATCGCCTTACTGGAGGATTTTACATAGTTCGCATGGGCAAAATACACTGCAACGGCTAGTTTTCCAAGCGTGCCTGTGTAAAATTAGCCCCGATGGATCTCCCTTCCCGACCGGATGAGGTGCTCGCCCAGCCCACGCGCGCGAAGCTGTTCGCGGCGTTGTCGGAGTTGAAGCGACCCGCGAGCACAGAGGAGCTCTCCGGACTCCTGGATCTGCATCCCAACGGCGTACGGCAACACCTCGAGCGGTTGAGCGAGGCGGGATTGCTGGCGCGCGAACGCACTCGACACGGCCGGGGGCGTCCTCGGGACATGTGGGCGATCGCCGCGCACGCGCAACCCGGCGGAGATCCGCCGACTGCCTACGCCGATCTCGGGCGCTGGCTTGCGCGCACGATCCAGCCGCGCAAGACGACGCTGCGGGCGGTGGAGGCAAGCGGCCGCGAGATCGGTCGCGGCCTGGCGTCTACGCAGGACGGCACGGCGACCGAGCCGGCCATGCACGCCGCGCTTGCGGCGCTCGGCTTCCAGCCGCAGCGCGAGATCGACCCGGCCGGAGGCCTGACGTACCGCCTCTGCAACTGCCCCTATCGCGACGCCGTGCGCGAGAACCGCGACGTGGTCTGCACTCTGCATCGCGGCATCACGCGCGGGCTGCTCGACCAGATCAGCCCGGGGACGAAGCTCGCCGCGTTCGTCCCGCTCGACCCGTACACCGCCGGCTGCCGAGTCGAGCTGCGCGGGGCTCTCGCCGACGAGGCGATCGCGACGGCGGCCGCCGACCCGCGATGACCGCGGCCCCGCCGCCGGATGGGAGTGGGCGCGCTGCGGTTGGAACGCGCTGCCGGCGCGCGCGGAGGCTCGCGCCGTCCCCGGGCAGCTTGCGTCCAAGCGACCTCCTGGCGGCGTTCTTCACCACCGGGATCGCCTTCATGCTCGCGGGCGCCGCAGTCGCCGCCGGGCACGCTGTGACGGGCTGGGAACCCGGGCACTGGTTGGCGCTGCACCTGATCTTCGTGGGCGGCATCTCGCAGCTGGTGCTCGGCGCCGGCCAGTTCTTCGCCGGGGCTTTTCTGGCGACGGACCCGCCCCCGCGATCGCTCGTGCGACTCCAGCTCGCGTCGTGGAACGGCGGCACGCTGCTCGTTGCGGCCGGCGTACCGGCCGACGTGCATCCCCTGACGATCGTGGGCGCGGGGCTACTGGTCATCGGGCTCGCGGCGTTCGTCGTCGGGCTGCAAGCGCTGCGCCGGCGGTCGCTGCAGCGGGCACCGTGGGCGATCCGCTGGTACGCGGCGTGCGCCGGCTTCCTCGGGCTCGGGGTCCTGATCGGCGTGCTGCTCGCCTCGCGCGTCGGCTGGCCGTGGGGCAGCCTGCTGGGGGCGCACCTGGCGCTCAACCTCGCCGGCTGGTTCGGCACCGCGATCGTCGGCACCCTGCACACGTTCTTCCCCTCCTTGACGCAGACGCAACTGCGGTTTGAGCGGCTGCAACGTCCGACGTTCGCGTGCTGGACACTCGGCACCGCGGCGTTGGCGGCGGGCTACGGCTTCGCGGCGAGACCGCTGATGCTCGCCGGCTGGACGGCCCTCACCATCGCCGCGGTCCTGATGTGCGCGAACCTCGTCGCCTCCCTCCGCGCCACACCGGCCGGCCTGTCGCTGCCGGCGCGACTGCTCATTGCTGCGCAGGCGTGCCTGGTGCTCGGACTGGCGCTGGCACTGGTGGGTGCGCTCGCCGGTCACGGCACGTCGCCGCCGCTCGGCTCCGCACGCGTGGCGCTCGCCGTGCTTCTGCTGCCTGGCTGGCTCGGCCTCACCGTCCTGGGCTCGCTGCTGCACCTGCTCGCTGTGCTGGTGCGGGTGCGTGACCTCAGACAGCCCCTGCCGACGCCGGCGCCGGTGCGCGACCGCTCGCTGGTGGCGATTGCCCTTGCCGGCGTCGTCGGCCTCGCCATCGCCCGCGGTCACGGCCTCCCGGTCCTGGACGCCGCGGCGACCGGTGCGCTGCTCGCGGCCTATCTCGTGCTCGGGGCACTGGTGATCGCGCGCACCGCTCGCGCCGTCCGTTCCGGCCCTCCGAGGTTCCGGGTCAGATGAAGCGAGATCCCGCGCTCGTCTCGCTCTCGCATGATCACCATCAGGCGCTGTTCGTCGCGCAGGCCCTCCGCCGCGCCGGCCCACAGACGACCGCCGAAGCCCGCGCCGGCTTCCTCGCGTACTGGCACGCGCACGGCCGCACGCACTTCCGACTGGAAGAGGAGATCCTGTTCCCCGCCTACGCTGGCCACGGCGATTCCCACCATCCGCTCGTCGCCCGCGCGCTGTGCGATCACGTAGCGATCCGACATCGTGCCGCAGCGCTCGCGAGCACTGGGACTCCGTCCGCGTTCGCCCTGCGCGAGCTCGGCACTCGCCTCGCCGATCACGTCAGGCTCGAGGAACGCGAGCTGTTCCCGCTGATCGAGCACGCGCTGCCCGCCGCGGCCCTCGCCGCGGTTGCCGCCGAGCTGGCACGAGCGGAGGAGCGGCTGGCAGATGGATGATCTGTGGCTCGGCATCCGCTGGCTCCATGTGCTCGCGATGGCGTTCTTCGTCGGCGGCCAGCTCGTCCTCGCGGTGGCCGTCGTCCCCGCCGAGCGCGGCGCGCCCGACCGCGCGCGACTGCGCGCCGTGGCCCGGCGCTTCGGCTACGGCACACTCGGCGCGATCGCGGTGCTCTTGGTCACCGGCAGCGCGATGGCCTCCCACTTCCAGCTGTGGTCTGACGGCACGCTCCAACTCAAGCTCACCCTCGTCGCCGTGGTCGCCGTTCTGCTCGTTTGGCACATGCGCCGGCCCACGATGCACGCGCTCGAGGCCGCCGTGTTCGTACTCTCGCTGGTCATCGTCTGGCTTGGGCTCACGCTGGCGCACGGGTCATGAGCGGCGAGCCTTTCGACCTGCGACGGCTTTACGAGACGATGGTCCTGATCCGGCTCTTCGAACCAGAAGCCGAGCGCCAGTACAAGCGCGCCAACATCGGCGGATACTGCCATCTCTCAACCGGGCAGGAGGCCGCCACGGTGGGTGCGGTCGCGCCGTTGCACGAGCTCGATTATCTCGTTATGTCCTACCGGACTCACGGGCTGGCGCTCGCCCGAGGGACGCCGCCGGAAGCGGTCATGGCCGAGCTGTTCGGACGCTCCGGCGGCTGCGCTCGGGGACGCGGTGGATCGATGCACCTGCTCGACGTCGGCCGCAACATGCTCGGCGGCTGGGGCATCGTCGGCGGTCAGATCCCGATCGCCACGGGCATGGCGCTCGCGCTGGTCCAGCGGGGCCTGCCGCAGGCCGTGCTGTGCGAGCTCGGCGACGGGGCAGTGAACATCGGCGCGTGGCACGAGGCGCTGAACCTCGCCGGCGTCTGGGATCTGCCGATCGTCTACCTGGTCATGAACAACCAGTACGGCATGGGCACCCCAGTGGAACGCGCCTCAGCCGAGCCCGAGCTGTTCAAGCGCGCGAGCGCGTACCGGATCCACGGCGAGCGCGTCGACGGCGACGACCTCGAGGCCATGCTCGAGGCGTCCGACCGACTGTTGACTCGCGCGCGCGACGAGCGACGACCCGCGGTGTTGGAGGCGATGACGTATCGCTATCGCGGGCATTCCGTTGCCGATGCCGGTCTCGATTACCGCACCAAGGAGGAGATCGAGGAACACAGAGCTGAGCACGATCCGGTACGCGCGATCGCCGAGCGTCTCAAGCAACGCGGAGCGCTGACCGACGCTGACGAACGGCGGATCGAGGAAACGCAGGGCCGCCGAGTGCGCGACGCCGTCAAGTACGCAACCGACTCACCCGAGCCCGACACGGACTCCCTGGCCGACTACGTGTATGCCGACCCCAAGTCCAAGGAGCAGTTCGCGCGCATGCGCCGGGGCTCGCCGTTCGGCGAAAGCGGACTCGTCTTGGGCCGCGACGGCGGCCTCACGTCGTGAGCGCCACGAGCACGCTGACCTACCGCGAGGCGCTGCGCCTGGCGCTGCGAGAGGAGCTCGCGCGAGACGAGGCCGTCTTCTTGATCGGCGAGGAGATCGGCGTCTTCGGCGGCGCGTACAAGGTGACCGCGGGGCTCCTGGAGGAGTGGGGCCCCGACCGTGTCCGCGACACGCCTATCTCTGAGGAGGGCTTTACGGGCGCCGCGATCGGGGCGGCGATGCTCGGGCGCCGGCCGGTGGTGGAGATCATGACGCTGAACTTCATCCTGGTCGCGATGGATCAGATCGTCAATCACGCGGCGAAGATCCACTACATGTTCGGCGGTCTGGTCAAGTGCCCGATGGTCATCCGCACGCCAAACGGGGCCGGCAACCAGCTCACCGCCCAGCACTCGCAGTCGTTCGACGGGTGGTTCGCCCACGTCCCCGGCCTGAAGGTCGTCTCCCCCGCCACGCCCGCGGACGCCAAAGGCCTGCTGAAGTCGGCGATCCGCGACGACGACCCTGTGATCGTGATCGAGAACCTCCCGATCTACAAGCAGAAGGGCGAGGTCCCCGACGATCCTGAGTTCCTGACTCCGATCGGCGAGGCCAACGTTGCTCGCAAGGGATCGGACCTGACCATCGTGGCTCACTCCTTCGCGACCGTGCGCGCCCTGCACGTGGCCGAGAAACTTGCCGCCGAGCATGGTGTGCAAGCCGAGGTCGTCGACCTGCGCTCACTGCGGCCACTCGACATGGAGACGGTTGCCCGCTCTGTCGCCAAGACCAACCGCGTGCTCTGCGTCGAGGAGGGCTGGCCGACTTACGGAGTCACCGCCGAGATCGCCGCGCGCGTGCAAGAGGCCTGCTTCGATGACCTCGACGCGCCGATCATCCGCGTCGGCATGGCCGAGGTCCCCATGCCGTACGCGAAGAACCTCGAGACGGCCGCGCTGCCCAACGTGGGCAAGATCCTCGATGCCGCCCTCGCCGCGCTCGCTTGAGCGTTCCAGCTCCACGATGGGGTCAGGGCCGCTGCCGGATGCGGTGACGGCCTCATGGCCCGGCGCGGTGGCAGCGGACAAAGTGTTGACCATGACTCAGCACTCGTCGCCTGCCGCTCACATGGACGCCCGACCGGTGGTCACCCCACACGCCGCGCGCGGCGTGACGCTGACCGCCGCCGACTACGACGCGCTCGTACGCGAGCTGGAACTCGTGCGATCCGCTCACCGCACGGAGCTCGCGCAACGGCTTCGGGACGCGCGAACGTTCGGCAGTCCCGGGGACGACGACGACCGGCTCGCCGTCCTGGAGGACGTGGCGATCGACAGGGCCCGCATCGCGCAGCTCGAGCGGCTGGTCGCCGATGCCACCGTCGTCGACGAAGCGCTGCCGAGCGAGGGCGCCGGGCTGGGCTCGTTCGTGTGGGTTCAGGACGACGCCGGACACGCCGTTCAATACGAGCTCGTCGGCCGGCGAAGCGGGCATCAGGACGATGGCCAGATCTCGCTCGCCTCTCCCGTCGGGAGGGCCCTGCAGGGCTCGCGTCCGGGTGATGTTGTGCACGTCCCCCTCCCCCACGGACGCGGACGCTCCCTCACCGTGCTCGACGTGCGCGTAGGCAGTCAGCACCGGCGCGACCGCGTCGACATCGCCGCTTGACCACTCGGCCCTGCGGCGTCAAACGGTTTTGCACAGTATGATTAGGTAAAAGAATGGCCGCCCGGTCCCCCATGGGGCGACGACGACCGCGACTTGGAATGGGCGCCGCCCGCACCAGGAGAAGGGACTGCCGATGTTCCGCCGAATTCTCGTCGCCTTCGATGGGTCACAGCACGCCAAGCGTGCTCTGGCCGATGCGATCGAACTGTCCCAAGCCAACCACGCGAGGCTGACCGTGATCGCGGTCGTGCCCGACCCGAACCTCTGGCTGGGCGCGGCCGCTGAGGTGCCCGTCAACCTCGGCGGACTGGACGAGTTCGCCGAGCGCGAGTACCAGGCCATGCTCGATCGCGCGGTACAGAGCGTCCCTGCCGACGTCTCGGTCACCAAGCTCCTCAAGCGAGGCGCCGCCGCGGTCGCCATCCTCGCGGAGGCCCGCGACAACCACCATGATCTGATCGTCATGGGTTCGCGTGGGCGCGGCGAGTTGCGCTCGCTGCTGCTCGGGAGCGTCAGTCACGCGGTTCTTCACTCGAGCCCCGTTCCGGTGCTCGTGAGTCGACTCCCGCACTCCACCGACGCCGCGGCGCAATCGCCGCACGCCGAGGCCGACACGCGCGTGCCGGCTTAGGAGGAAACCATGCGCGACCCCAACCTGTTCCGTGTCCTCATCGTCGGCGCCGGCTCGGCCGCACTCGAGGCGGCCTTCAGGCTCCGACACATCGCCGACGATCGTGTCTCCACGACGATCCTGGCACCCGACGACGAGTTCGCGACGCACGCCATGGCGGTGCTCGTGCCCTTCGCGGCGGGAGACATCCCCCATGAGCCACTCCCGCGCTTGGCCTCCGAGGCCGGGGCGAGACTGCATCGCGGCCGTATGGCGTCCGTCGACACCGCCGCCCACCAGGTCCTTACGGCCGAGGGCGACCTGATCGATTACGACGCGCTGCTGATCGCCGTCGGCGCGACGCAGCGCCCGGCTTGGCGGCACGCGCTTGCGTTCGGGGGACCTGGCACCGAGCAACGCATGCACGGGCTCGTGCAGGACCTCGAGGCGGGATACGTCCGACGGATCGCCTTCGTGGTGCCGACGCGCGCGACGTGGCCCGTGCCGCTCTATGAGCTGGCGCTGATGGCGGCCGAGCGCGCCTACGACATGGGCATGGATCCGGAGCTGGCGATCGTGACCGCGGAGGAGGCGCCGCTCGGGATCTTCGGACCCGAGGCCTCCGGCGCTCTGGCGAAGCGGCTGGCCGAGAGTGGCATCGCGGTTCATACCGGCGTGAATGCCGATGTTCTGACGTCCGGTCTGGTCGAACTGCGCCCGGGCGGCCAACGCCTCGATGTGGATCGGGTCGTGACCCTGCCGATCCTCGACGGGCCGGCCGTCAAGGGGCTTCCACATGACGCTCGCGGGTTCCTGCGGGTCGACAGGCACGGCCGCGTTGAGGGTGCACACGACGTCTACGCCGCTGGTGACGCCACGCATCACCGCATCAAGCAGGGCGGGCTGGCCTGCCAGCAGGCGGACGCGGCTGCCGAGGCGATCGCCGCCCAAGCGGGCGCCGCGATCGATCCGGAGCCGTATGCGGGGATCCTCCAAGGCGTCCTGCTGACCGAGCGCGCCGCGACCTATCTTCGTCGCGAGGAAAGCGCGGCCGGCATCGTGCCGGAGCAAGCCGTCTGGTGGCCGCCGGCGAAGATCGCCGGTCGCGAGCTGTCCCGTCACCTCGGGAGCGTGTCGCGGCACACAGCAGGCGCGGCGAGTGAAGGCGTCGAGATCCACCGGCCCGTCGACGTGCGCGAGCCCCGCGACGATCGAGCCGCCAAGTAGTCGACCCGCCGCGGGGGCACGGTGTTCGAGCTCTACCTGGGTCGAGGGATGACCAGAGCCGGACGGGCGGCGTGTTGGACGACCGCGCTGGACACGCTCCCCAGCAGCATCGAGCGCAAGTGGGTCAACCCTCGGGTGCCCATCACGATCGTTGCCGCGTCGTGGCGGTCGGCGATCTCGAGGATGGTCGTCCAGACGGGGCCGGTCGCCTCGACCGGTGCCGCTTCGGCGTCCAGGCCGGCCTCGTTTGCGATACGGACGCCCTCGTCGACGAGACGGCCGGCGCGCTCGGCGGCTGCCCGGTCGGCCTCGACGAAGGTGTCCATGCTTTCGGTGGCGCCTGACCAGGCAAGACTGCCGAGGGGTCCGGTCGGCTGCCACACGGTCACCACCAGCGCACGCCGACCGGCCAGCAATTCGCCGGCGCGTTCGATCGCGTGCGTCGCATCGTCTGACCCGTCGTAACACAGGAGCACCGGCCCGACAGCGACCCGCGTGTGGCCGCGACGATCCACCGCATAAGTCGTGACGGGTAGGCGAAAGCGTTGCTCGAGGTGCTCGCTCAGCCTGCGCTCCTGCCAGTTGGCGTCCTCCGGGCTGCGCAGTGCGATCAGCACATGGTTCGGCTTGAACTCTGCGACGGCGTCCGCGATGACCAGCGAAACGCTGCCGCGGCCCGCCAGACCCGAGGCGTGCGCTCCGATCGAGCGCATGTGCTCCAGTACGAGGTCGAGGCGGTCGTCGGCAACATGCCGAAAGCGATCGACATCGTCGGCGAGCCACGCGAGCCGACCGGGCAGCGTTGGCGTGATCACGTAGATCTCGGCCGCGGAGTCGATCACGGCGCGCACGGCGGACGGAAGCTGATCGACGTCCGCGACGGCTGCGTCGGCGACGAACAGCAGCCGGTCGATCGATCGCCTGCGCTCGACCTGACGAGAATCCGCGACTCCGATTTCCGACTGGCTCATGGTTGCTCCTTCACTGGCGGATGCTGGCGGTCCCCGGCGGCTCCCGTGGGCCCGGTGATCGTCAATAGGCGGAACGTTCGCCTCTCCAGCGTCCGTGAGCCGGAAGTCCTTACCGGTTCGTGAGTGACCGGGCGCAGTCGGCAACGCTCGATGCGTTGTCGTCGCGACGGAGGCGCTTCGATGCGATAGCCTTTACACAGCAAGACTGTGAAAAGTCGCCGTGAGCCGTTCGACTGCGGTACGCGAGCATGAAAGGAGCCCGCCTTGATCAGTTCGATCAGCGTGATGCGTGCTACCGGCCACCGACCTCGCCCCCGACGCCTGACACCCGGCCGGGAGGCGTCGTCATGACTGTCGCCGCGGTCACAACGCAGCCTGACCTCGCGTTCTCGTTCCTGCAGACCGACCATCGACCGTCGAAGCCACGCACCCGTGGCGTCACCGAGATCCGCGGCCCGTACTACACCGTGATGGGCAGCGGATACCTCAGCGACCTGCTCGACGCGATGGGTGACCATGTCGACAGCCTCAGATTCTCCGGCGGATCGCTCATGCGGCTGCCCGAGGACTCGCTGCGCTCGATCGTCCGCACCGCCCATCGTCACGCCGTGCTGGTCTGTGCAGGCGGTGTCGTCGAGCCCGTCCTCGCCGGCGGCGCGGACGCTTTCGAGCGCTACGTCGATGCATGCGCACGACGTGGCGTTGACATCGTCGAGATCTCGGCCGGCTTCGCGCCCATCCGCCCAGACGACCTGTTGCGACTGTTCGAGCGCGCGCATAAGGCAGGGATGCGAGCCAGGCTCGCTTTCAGATGCCAGGCCGATGGCGTCGTTGCTCCCGAGGAGCTCGAGCCGGCGGGCATCAGGCGCGTGATCGAGATCGCGCGGCGTGCGCTCGACGCGGGCGCGTCCATGACGATGATCGAGTCAGAAGCCAACACCGAAGGGATCGGAGGCCGGCGCAGCGACGTCGTCACCGAGATCGTCTCGGCGTTCGGCAGCGACAAGGTGATGTTCGAGGCGGCCGACGCCGAGGTCTTCGGCTGGTGCGTCAAGACATATGGGCCTGACGTCAATCTGGTCGTCGACCACTCGCAGATCGTCCATCTCGCCTGCTTGCGCGCGCGCACTTGGGGGATCGAGACCCTCCGGGGACGCGCCCGCACCCGCCGCCCCGAGCACGACCGCGCGAAGGGTGGCATTGAGCGCGTCTGAACGTCCTGCCACGGCCGTTCGCGAAGACCACCGGCGCTCGCCCAGCGCGTCGACTACGCCCGATCAGCGAACCGCACGAACGCTCGCGCTGCTGCGCGACCGACCACGCATCTGAGCGAAAGGCAACCATTGCCCATCGAGACCGTCTACCCCACCGTGACCAACGAGCTCGCACAGCGCCGCAAGGAGCTCGCGCCGGCGACGCACGATGCGTTTCAGGCATTCAGCAAGCAGGTCTTCGCGGACGGCGCGCTCGACCAGAAGACCAAGCAGCTGATCGCAGTCGCTGTTGCGCACGTCACCCAATGCCCGTACTGCATCCGAGGCCACACCCAAGCCGCGATGCGCAAGGGCGCAACAGAGTTCGAGCTGATGGAGGCGATCTGGGTAGCAGCGGAGATGCGCGCAGGTGGCGCCTACGCGCACTCGGCACTAGCACTCGACACCGCCGAGCACACGCATCACGCGCAAGCGTCGTGATCTCCAGACGTCCTGCGACGATGTCCCGGGGCTCGTCGGCGACGACCGCGACAACGTGGACCGGGCGATCGGCAGCTCAATCGCCGCGACGAACCGCTGAACCACCGCTTCATCGCCGGGCGACGCGACGGCGTACGCCGATGACGCCGTCCCCAGCAGGGGAACGCACCCAACGTACCGGGCGTCGATGACCAGGCGGGAGGCCTGCGTCCGTCGGCACCCGGCAGGCGAGCCGTGGCCACGCGTGTGCTTCACGCCGGCCGGCCGGCGAGCCCCCCGCGTCACACGGATGAGCCGTCGACGGGCGAGAGATACGGCCACGACCCGATACGGACACCGGCCCGCACGTGTGAGCGTCAGCCCGACACGGAGAACCCGTGTGATCCGTTCAAGCCACCGAGGAGCACAACGCGATGTCCGCACCCGCCGCGGAGACGAGCCGCCTCGCGGTCCCGATCACAGCTGTACGGCACCTGAGCCTGGGAGGGCCGCTGCTCGCACGCACTACGACCGTGGACGAGCCGGATCCACCGATTCCCGCGGCGAGTGGCGAGAACGCAAACAGCCCGCGGCGCGTCCGCAGTATCCCTGAGCACAACGTCGCGCCGTCCAGCGATCCGATTCCCTGCCGTGGGTCACCCTCGCTGGTCGGCGTCGTCCTCGGGTCTCGCCGAGACTCAGATCGGGCCCGCGTTCGGCGCCTGGATAGGGAATCGCAGGCCTGGGTCGAGGCTCTTCAGTCGGTCGGGTTTCGTCGTGACGACGCGATTCGTCGTCTCCATGCGCTGGTTCTCCGTGAGGCTGGATTCGAAGTCCGGCGGCGAACGGCGCCGCTTGCACACCCGTCAGGCGGTGATCTCGACGATCTTGCCGTCCAAGCCGCCGATGACGCTGTAGTGGCCATCCTGGCCAAACTCGACCGGTTCCGCGGTGACAGCCTCTTCACCACCTGGGCACGGCGGTTCGCGCAACGCGAAGCGCCGGCCAAGATCCGCCGGCGACTAGGGCGCGGCCGCGAGCTCCCGATCGAGCTTGGCCTCGATCATGCGCGGATGTGGCCCGCCCGCGATGACTCACCGCATGAGCGCTGCGTCGCGAGAGAGTCAGCCCGAACGCTCGTCCGCCTGATTTCTGAGGAGCTGACCGTGCATCAGCGCGAGGTCTTGATCGCTCTAACGATCGAGGGTACGCCGACCGAGGATCTCGCCCGGCGGCTCGACACCACCGCAGGAGCGCTCTACAAGACGCTCCACGACGCCCGTCGCAAGCTCAAGGCGAGCCTCGTCGACCGCGACCCCGTCACGGATGTTTCGCCGCCCAGACGATCGCTGTGTGGCGACCGCGAACGCGCTATCGCAACCGAGGAAGGCCGATGATCAGCACCACCGTCGCGGGCACGAAGCGCCGAACTGCTCTGGCTCGCACCGTGCAAGACGCGGATGGGGTCGCGCCGACCGTTGCGTGCAACCTTGAGCCGATTGCCGAGCCCGGTAATCGGTAGCACGCTGGCGAGCATGAGCCGAACGCTGATCGGCTTCCGCCCGCCGGCTCGACGCGACCGCCGTCGGCGATCTCCACGAATCGATGTCGTCGCCGTTGAGACGAGAAAGGCCACGGACTATGAGAATCGACTATCGCCACGTGTTTCCGGAGGCGATGCGCGCCATGAGCGGGCTCGAGGTCGCTATCGGGCACAGCTCACTGGAGCCTGAGCTGCTCGAGCTCGTCAAGATGCGCGCGTCACAGATCAACCGGTGCGCCCATTGCCTCGACATGCACTCCAAAGGATGCTCGCGCTCGTGGTGAGCGCGAGCAGCGGTTGCACGTCCTAAGCGCGTGGCGGGAGGCACCGTTCTACAGCGACCGCGAGCGTGCCGCGCTGGCCTGGTGTGAGGCGTTGACGCAGCTTGCGGACGGCGGCGCATCGGACAGCGTCTTCCAGCAACTCGAGGAGCAGTTCGCCGAGGAGGAGATCGTCGCGCTGACTCTGGCGATCGTGGCGATCAACGGCTGGAACCGGTTCGCGGTCGGTCTGCGCTCGCCAGTCGGCGACTACGTGTCTCCGCACGGTCGCGAGCGGGCACTCGACGGCGCCTCCGGCGACGGGTGAAAGGACCGCCCCTATCACGCCGATCGAGGCTTGGCACGAACGCGACATCGGCAGAAACCGCTGCAAGTCTGAGCGTCCCCACGGACGTCCTCGGTGAGGCGTTCGTCGGCCTCCAACCGGAGGCCGGGCGTCGCAACGCGCAGTTGCGCCGCCAGCTGCTCAGCGCCGACATCATCTCGGGTTCGGTCACCGGCGCGTTCGTCGCGCTCGTCGCCGGCCTCGGGTGGGACAAGGTTCCGGTCGTCGCGCTTGCCATCGGTCTCGGCTGGCCCGTGCTCGCGTACATCTGCGGCCTCTATGCGGCCGACGACCTGCGTACGTGGGCGTCCGGCGTCGGCGAGGCGCCGCGCCTGGCCGTCACCGCGCTGCTCGTCTCCTGGCCCGTGTTCGCCGCGCTGAGCGCGCTCGACGCGCCGCATCCGGTCCCGGGCGCTCTGCTCGCCGGCGCCGTCACCGGCGCGGGCGCCGGCTTGGGCCGCGCCGCCGCACGGATCGGGTTGCATCGAGTCCCGGGCCTGCGTCAGCGCACGCTGATCCTCGGCTCGGGCGATGTGGCCAAGCAGCTCGTCGACCGGCTCCAGCGCCATCAGGAGCTCGGCCTGGACGCCGTCGGCTTCATCGACGACGACGTGCACCATCCCGGCGAGCTCGGGATCCCGCGCCTCGGCACGCTGGACTCGCTCGCGGACCTGATCACCTTCGGCCGCGTCGATCGCGTCATGATCGCGTTCTCGCGCGCCAGCCATGAGGACCTGCTGCGCTGCATCCGGATCTGCCGCGACAGGGGCGTCACGGTCGACATCGTGCCGCGGCTGTTCGAGTTCATGGACGGCGCCCGCACGATCGAGCTCGTCGGCGGCATGCCGCTGCTCTCGATCCAGCAGCCGTCGCTGACGTCGCTGTCGCGCCTGACCAAGCGCGGGCTCGACATCGTCGGCGCCTCCGTCGTGCTGCTCGTGCTCTCGCCGCTGCTGCTCGCCGTCGCCGCCGCGATCAAGCTCAACTCGCGCGGCGGGATCTTCTTCGTCCAGCAGCGCTCCGGCCGCGGCGGCCGCTTCTTCCGGCTGTACAAGTTCCGCTCGATGAAGGTCGACTCGACCGTGCTGGTGCGCGACGACGGCGCGATCGTCAAGCGCCCGGACGACGATCGCATCACGGCCGTCGGCCGCTTCATCCGCCGCTTCTCGCTCGACGAGGCGCCGCAGCTGATCAACGTCCTCAAGGGCGACATGAGCCTCGTCGGCCCGCGCCCGCTCGTGCTCGCCGAGCACGCCGCGCTGAGCGAGGAATGGCAGACGCGGCGCGCCGACCTGCGCCCGGGCCTGACCGGCCCGTGGCAGATCTCGGGGCGCTCGCACATCCCGTTCCAGGACATGATCAAGTTCGATTACCAGTACGTCGCCGGCTGGTCGCTGGCCCGCGACATCGAGATCCTTCTCGCTACGCTCCCGGCCGTGATCTCGGGCCGCGGCGCGTACTGATCGACCTATCGGACCCGGGCGACGGCGTCTGAGGCAGGGACCTCGCGCGCCGAACGTAAGATCCGGCACGGAGCTGACGCGGGAGGACGATGCGACGTCCGTCCATTGCCAGGCGATGACCGCGGCGGGGTCGTCTATAGCGCTCGTCAAAAGGAGGAACCATGGACGTTCGGCTCAAACGCGCGTACGAGCCTGCTGAACCGGAGGACGGCTATCGCGTGCTGATCGATCGTCTCTGGCCCCGCGGACTTACACGTGAGCGAGCCGCGCTCGATGAATGGGATCGCGAGCTGCCGCCGAGCACGGAGCTGCGGCAGTGGTTCGGCCACGAGCCAGATCGGTTCGAAGAGTTTCGCCGGCGCTACATCGAGGAGCTCGGCGGCGAACGTTCGCGGCTCGCAGGGTTGCGCCGCCGCGCACGGGAGGGAACGTTGACCCTCGTCTACTCGGCCCGCGACGCCGAGCACAACGACGCCGTCGTACTCGCTGAGGTACTGCGCCGCGGTTTGCCCGGCTCAGCCACGCGGCGGTGATTCCACGTGGACCACGAGCACCGGCACGCGGCTTGCCTGCAGGACGCGGTGGCTGACGCTTCCCAGAAGGAGTGAGCGCAGCTCTCCACGCCCGCGTGAGCCCATGACCACCAAGTCGTGACCGCCCGCGTTGGCCTCGTCGACGATCGCTGGACCGGCGGCGCCTCGCTTCAGGATCTTAGTGACCGGAAGATCGACGGGCACGGTTGCGATCGCGGCGTCGAGCATGGCCTGATAGTCCCGCTCGATCTGCTTGCTGAGCCGATCCACGTTGACCGGCGCGTCGTAACCGCTGAAGGCCCACACCGCAGGCTCGGGCGCAACGGCCATCACGGTGAGGGTTCCGTTGTTCGCATGGGCGAGTTCGATGGCCTCCGACAGGGCACGCTGGGCGTGCGGTGACCCATCGACGGCGACGAGAAGTCGACGGAACATCGGTGTCCTTTCTGCGACGTGTGATGGCTCAGCCTGGTCGCGTTCTGCTTCTGCGTCGATGGAGACGGGCGTGCAACTGAGCCTCGCGCGGGCTGCAGCTTGCTCGCACACGAGCGATCCAGTTCGACAGGATCGACGCGAGCGTGGGGTGTTCACCGAGTTCAACTGCAAGCTCGGCCCGATGCCCGCGACCGCGCCGCAACGCGACGATGGCAGGTGACATCGACCAGCAAGAGAGACACAGCGCATGAGCAAGATCCTCATCGGCGTCAGTGACTCGGCGGGATGGGACGACGCCGTATCCTTCGGGAGCGCGCTCGCCGTCGCCGCGTCATTCGGCGACGTCAAGCTGAGTCGGCTTGCAGGCAGGTCGGGCGCCCGTAGCATCCAAGAGACCGCAGAACAGGAGGGCGCCGGCCTCATCGTGGTCGACTCCGGCGACGCCGGCCGGCTCGGAAGGGTCCTGCCCGGCAGCAACCCCGAGCGTCTGCTGCACCGGGCACCGTGCCCCGTGGCCGTCGTGCCGCGCGGCTACCGACGCCGCAGGTCGCGACAGCGATCGGTGGTCGGCTGCGCCTATCTTCCCACCGACGACGGTGAAGCCTCGCTCGGCGCCGCGGAGGAGCTCGCGCTCGCGCTGTCGGCCTCGCTGAAGGTGATGAACGTCGTCGAACCGCTGTCACACCTGTACCACAGTGGGGAACTGCCGCTCAACCTCCCCGAGATCGACGCATCGATCCGCGCCCAAGCGAAGCGGACGCTCAATGCGCGAGTCGCACGCCTAAGCTCAACGCTGCGATCCGAGGGGACGCTCCACGTCGGCCGTCCCGCCGACGTCCTGATCGCGCTGACGGACACGGTCGACATCCTGGTGATCGGCTCCCGCGGGTATCGGGCGCTCACGGCGGTGCTCCTCGGCGGCGTGTCCGGCCGAGTCATCCGTGCCGCTGCATGCCCGGTGATCGTCGTCCCACTCCGCGCTCGCTGGACCCTCGGCTCACTGTTCGCCCCCGACGTGGCACGAAAGGACTGATCCCGCATGAACACGACATCACTCCACCCGCCCCTGCCCGTCAGACCGGCTCGACGGCCGGACGACCGCACGCGTAGACACCAGGCAGCACACGGCGCCGGCGTCGAGGGTCGCGCCGAGCCGGTCGCCGCGTTCCACTCCGTCATCTGCGCCGGCGACGCGACCTCCACCGACGACACGGCGCGTCGCCAGGCCGCGCGACTCTGTTCACCGGGAGGCGAGGTCGCGACCGTGTCCGCTTCCTCGCTGACGCGACACGGACCTCGCGCGTTGCATGACCGCTGCGAGGGCCACGACCTGCTGGCGCTCGGCGCGGGTGCAGCGGCCCTCACCGCGGTCCAGCACGCTGCGATCCCCGTCCTGGTCGCTCGCATGTGCCCACCCGGAACGGAAGTGACCGACACCATCGTCGTATCGGTCGACGACTCGCCGGGATCCATCGCCGCCGTCGAGCTCGCCGGGCGACTGGTAGCTGCGAACGGCGGGACGGTCACCATCCTGGCGACGCCTCCACGGGACGCCGCCTTCGAGCGCGCGATCGCCGCGAGCTTTCGCGTCCTCCTGCAAGCCACCGGCGTAATTCCGCGTGTGTCCGGCGAGCCACAGCCGCCCGAGCGCGCCATCCCGTCCGCGGCCGTGAGGCTGAGCGCCTCGCTCGTGCTGCTCGGCTGTGGCGGCACCGAGAGCGAGAGGACCAGCGTCTCACTCGTGGTCGGCGCGATGGGTTGCTCGGTCCTGACGGTGCCCGCCCCGACGCGTGATCTGTGATCGAGGGTTGCCACGACGCGCGGATGGATGCGCGCACCCATACAACCTCGCAGACAGAGCCGTGATCATCAGGTCCAAGAAGCGCACACCCGCCGTCACTCGAAGGAGGGCCGCCCATGCTGATCGGAACGTCGACGTTGGCCGTCATTTTCATGAGTCTGGGTGTGCTGCTGATGGTCGCGGAGGCGCACATGCCCTCACACGGCGTTCTGGGCGTGAGTGCGGCGGTGGCGATCACCGTCGGAGTGGTACTCGCTCTTTCTGGTGCCGGCGCTTCTGACGTCGCGGTAGTGGCGTCCGGCTTCGCCGTCGCACTCGCGGGCCTTGGGCTTGCGTGGCTGCTTGTGGTGAAGTCGCTCGCGACTCGACGACTCGCCGCCCGCAGCGGGCCGCGAGCGCTCCTCGGACGCGTGGCGATCGTTCGCTCCGTACCAACACCGATCGGTCGCGTACAGCTCGACGGCGCGCTCTGGCGCGCCCGTCTGTGGGAGCTCGAAGACGACCGCGCGCCTGTGGCCGAAGGCAGCGCCGTCGTCGTCGAGTCAATCGATGGCCTCACCCTTACTGTTCGACCGGCCGAGGAATGGGAGCTGCACTGAAATGACTGCCCTCTTGATCGTTGTGGTGGTACTAGCAATGCTCGCGCTGTCGCTGGCGGCTTCGTCGGTACGCGTGCTGCGCGAGTACGAGCGGGGCGTGGTGTTCCGCTTCGGGCGGCTGGTCGCCCAGAAGGGCCCGGGCCTGGTGTTTCTCATGCCGATCGCAGACCGGATGGTGCGCGTGACGCTCCGCACGATCACGCACACGATCCCGCCGCAGGACGTCATCACGCGCGACAACGTACCCGCGCGCGTGGACGCCGTCGCGTACTTCCGGGTCATCGACGCCGACGCGTCGATCGTCGACATCGAGGACTACCTGCGGGCGACCTCGGAGATCGCGAAGACGACGCTGCGGTCGGTGCTCGGGAAGGCCGAGCTCGACACGCTGCTGTCTGAACGCGAGCGGCTCAACGAGGACCTGCAGCGGATCATCGACGAGCAGACCGAGCCGTGGGGAATCAAGGTGCTTACCGTCGAGATCAAGGACGTCGGGATTCCGCAGGACATGCAGCGCGCGATGGCGCGCCAAGCAGAGGCCGAGCGCGACCGGCGCGCAAAGGTGATCAACGCTGAGGCCGAGTTCCAGGCCGCCGCTCGGCTCGCCGAGGCGGCCGAGGTGCTGTCGGGCAATCCAGCCGCGCTGCAGTTGCGCTACCTCCAGACGCTCGCGGAGGTGGGCAAGGGCGAGGGCTCAACCGTGCTGCTCCCCCTACCCCTCGACGTGATCGGCTCGCTGATCCCCGGCGCCGCGCAGAACGGGCGAGGCAACGGCACGGGCGTCGCACCGCTTCACTGAACGTCCGAGACGCGCTCGCCCGCTGCAGGCGGATGCGAGCGCGGACGGGGCGGGCGAAGATGGACGTCATGAAACCTCTCACGATTCACAGGTCCGTGTCCGCCGCGTCTGCGATCGTGGTCGCTGCCGCGAGGGCGTTCCAGGCAGGTTACCGAGGCGGCCTTGCCGACAGCTTCGGAGGCTACGACGGCGGCTGGAGTGTAGGCCAGCCATATGTGGTCGTCATCGGGAAGGGCTCCGGCGACAGACCGTACCGGATCGATCGACGCGAGCTCCTCCAGCCAGGCGCCGCCTATCGGCTCTGCAAGGACGGAGCCGCGGTGTGCCGGAGTTGACGTGTTCAGCTGCCGCCAGGCGCCCGGCACGCGCGATTGTCGTCGTTTGCCCATGACGAGTGGGCAAATGTGACGGCGTTCACGCTCCCATGCGACACGTCGTGTGGCCGACCGAGTACCCGTCGGCTCAATACGGTACCTAAACCCCGCCGCCAGTGAGCCGATGACCGCCACCGCGGCCTCGCCCGAGTCCTCAACGACCGGACGCGGGTTCGTGATCTGCGCCGCGGCGTTCGTGATGGTCGCCGTCGCCGTTGCGGTCGTGCAGGCACTTGCACCCTTCACGCGTGGCTGGTGACTGATCTCGTACCTCGTTCTCGTCGGCGGTCTCTCACAGGTTCTTCTGGGGAACGGCTTGATCGCGCTTGCCGCGCGTTCCGGCGCTGGCGCTTCGGGAGCGACCGCCACGCGTGCGCAACTGCTGTTGTGGAATGTCGGCAGCGCGACCGTTGCCCTTTGCATCTCGATGATCGCCTGCCGATCCTCCATGTCAAGCATGCACGAGCAGGAGTAGAAGCCTCCGTGCACGCTCTCGGGGGCGCCGTTGGTGATGCCCACTGCAGAGTCCTGGGCCCGGAACTCAGCAGTGGGCATGAGTATCTCCTACATGCGCGGTTGTAGAGTCTGAGAGCCGAGTTTCGGCACGTCGCTGCGCTCGTGCTCAGCGACGGCCGAGGTGCAGCGGCGGGTCGTACACGGCCGCGAGCCGCGCGAGCGTCAGTGCCGCGAGCATCAGCCCGAAGTCGCGCAGCGCGATGTCGTAGAAGCCGGAAGCGGTCAGCAGGTTGATCACGATTCCCGCCAACCAGGCGGCGACGACGTAGGCGCCATAGCGGGGCTTGAGCGCGACTGCGACGCCGGCGAGGATCTCGATGGCGCCGACGAGATACATGAAGTCCTGGCCCGAGCCGGGCGCGATGTCGTTGATCCAGGGCGCGAGGTAAGTCGGCCAGTCGACCATGACGTTGAGGAACTTGTCGAGCCCGAAGGCGATCGGCGCGACGGTGAACGTGATCCGCAGCAGCGCGAAGGCTTGGTAGCGGGCGTCGCGCCAGTCGGTCTGAACACCTGACGCGGTCCCGCCGTTGCCTGGCGACACCCGGTTGGGGGGCGATATCGGTTGCCGGCCAGTGGAGGCGGCCATGGAAGGCTCCTTCGTTCGGTGCGCCCGCCCCGCTGGGCGGAACGCTTCACCTCACCAGCGTCCGTGAGCCGGAAGTCCTTACCTGCTCATGCGAACTCACCCATGGATCGCCCGTGTCGCCGATGGCGGCCGTGGCACGAATGCCACCGGCCGCGACGCACGTCCTCGTAAGGGTGAGCCTGATGCGACGCTGGAGAGCGACGACGGTCGACGCCGGCCGCCGTCGACTTCGAACGAGCGAGAGGACATGATGCCGTCGCATTGCGCAAGGCGGCCGTGGTTTG
Organism: uncultured Solirubrobacteraceae bacterium; assembly: GCA_963736505.1. Lineage (GTDB taxonomy): Bacteria > Actinomycetota > Thermoleophilia > Solirubrobacterales > Solirubrobacteraceae > Solirubrobacter. The sequence continues at coordinate 262,291 of CAVTOZ010000003.1, read as the reverse complement.
GGACGGAACGCCCTCCCAGGCCCGGCGTTTGGGTTCGATCTCAAAGGCCGCGCCGGCGGCTTGCAGACGGTCGACGAGCTCGCCGCTCCATTCGCGGATAGCGACCGCGTACTCGCGCCGTTCCGGAGCTCGACCTGCACACTGTTCTCGCGTGCCTACGGAGGCGTTGATGACGTAGAGCCGCTCGAGGTGCGTGAGGAAGCCGGAGAACGTGGGCCGCGGTCGAGGCGTCTGCGCCGTAGGTCAAGCGTCGTCGCCGAGAAGATCAGGGGGATGGCGACCATGACCTCCCACCGCGGCAATCTGTGACCCGTCATCCTGTCCGCCATGAGCGGCTCAGATCACGCTGAGCTCGCGCGAGACCGGGGCGATCGACCGCCGCGCCTGCACACAGAGGATGGCGCCTTGGTCGAGCGCCCGGGCGAGTCGCGCGAGGTCCGCCGCGATGTCTGCTCGGTACGCGCGCATGTCCTCACCCGGCAGGACGGGATCGGACAGGCGCTCCAGCGCGTTCGTGCGCAGGGAATCGAGGGACAGCGCGAGCGCTTCCAGTGACGCCTCGAGACATGCGAGCGTCGGGGCGATCGCCGGCACGGCCCCGGGCGCGCGGGACGCGGCTTCGAGCGCCTGCGCGGACGCGAGCATGACGGCAGCGTGGTCATAGGCCACATGCGCGGGGTCGCGGCCACCCTCCGGGGCTCGATCGAGGTCGACGGGAACAGGAGTCATCGGCGTCGTCATAACGGGCATGCATCCATCGTGGACGTCGCGGGCCGCCGCGACCATCGGGTCGAGACTGCACGGGGCGGTGGCGGGGACCCCCACTCGCGTACACGTGCGTACCCGGTCGCGCCGGCCCTCGCGACGGCACGCGTGGGGCGTGGACCCAATGGTGAAGTGACCCGCGGGCGGTGATGCTGACGGGCATGACCTCGGTGCATCCACACAGCCAAGACACTCCTCGGCGCGCGTACGAGCTACAGCGCGCCAGCGCCAACCTCCGGAGGAGCGTGCGCGATCCGGATTCAATGAGCACGTTGCCGCTGACGCTCGCGCACGTCGAAGAGACCATCGACGATGTCGCCACCACCATGTTGGTGCTGGCACAGGCAGTCGCGGAATGGCCGGGCGCGTCGAATACAAGCCTTGGCGAGGACGTCCTTTCGCCCGAGGCTCGCGTCCTGCGCTGGCACCTTCGCGAATCCGCCGCACGGCTGCGGGGCGCACGGAGCGTTGCTGCGTCCTCTCGTGAGTGGGCCGACGAGCTCCTCGCAGCGCGAGCGGTGACGCGGAGCCCCGCTCCTGACGCCACCTCTCCTACGCCGACGGGGCGGTCGGTGGGGGCTGAAGCGCCTAATGGGGCGCGCCTCGGCGCGGAGTGCAGTTCCCAACCGATTTCAACAAGTCGCCCTCGCGAACATGCTGAATGCCATGACTGATACGCAAAGATCGATCGTGGCTGGTGTCGACGGGTCGCCGGCTTCCCGTGTGGCGGCGCTGGTGGCGGCTGAGCTCGCCATCGCGCTGGACCGGCGGTTGGTGCTCGTCCACGCCGTCGTTGACACTCCACCCTTTCCCTATGGCGATCCCCGTGTTCGGGAGGTCGAGCGAAGACGAGCCATCGAGGATGGAATGCGGATGCTGGAGCCCATCGCGGTGGAGCTCGACGCGGACGCGAAGGTCGTCCTGGGCGACCCCGCCGTGACCCTCGACAACGCCGGCTACGAGGAGAACGCCGAGCTTCTGGTGGTCGGCTCGCGCGGTCACACGGGGCTCGCCGCAGCCTTGGTCGGCAGCGTCTCACAGCGTCTCGCCAGCGCCGCCGCCCGTCCCGTCGTGATCGTCCCGCCGGACGCCGGCGAACGCTTCCTGGAACGCGCACCCTCCGGCGGCACGATCGTCTGCGGACTCGACGGCTCGGAGGAGTCGAAGCGGGCGCTCGAGTTCGCCACGGGGCTCGGCGAACGAATGAATCTGGAGGCCGTACCCGTCTTCGTCGACCCGGTCCGGGGCTGGCACGACTCGCCGCCGATCCCGGTGCGCGTGGAAGTCGGTGATCCGGTCGAGCAACTGCGCGAGCAGGCCGTCCGAGAGCACGCTCGCATGCTTGCCGTCGGCTCCCGCGGACGCGGACCGGTGAGACGCGCGTTGCTTGGATCAGTCTCGGCCGCGCTGGCGGCCTCCGCCCCGTGTCCCGTGCTAGTCGTCCCACCAACCGCACAGCCCATAGAGGAGTTGGACTCCGTCAGCTCGGACGGCGTGAGGCTCTAGTGCCACAGAGGTCGGCGCGGGGCGATACCGAGCCGCGCCCGGGAGTTTGCGTCTCGGGTCACTTATCGAATCCGGTGCCGTCTAGGTGGTGGCTTGACTGCGCGGCGCCCAGTCCGCGTGTCCCGCGGCCAGCGCGTTGTCGACAGGACAGAGGTTCGCGGCGTCGCAGATGTCGTGCTCGCAGAGGCGACACATGCGGCGGGCGGCTGTGCGGTCCGCGGGGAGCTGCCGGAGGAGGCGGTCGAGGAGGCGCTCGAGCTGGCGATGTCGTCATCGTCGAGCGGACTGAGCGCGCCGTCCAGGACGGCGCGGCGCGCCGCGTGGATCCTGCTGAGGGCGCCGTGGTCGGCGAGGCGCAGCGCGTGCCTGCGCCCGTCGTGTCCGGGTTGGCGGTTGACCAGACCGCGGGCCTCCAGGCGCGCGACGCGGCGAACGATGCCCGCGCTAGTGAGGCCGAGGATCGGGGCGAAGAACACGACGCGTTCACCGGGAACGCGTCGATCGGCGACGACCGCCGCGACGGCTTCGCCGGACAACCCGAGCTCAGCATGCAACGCGGCATCCTGGTGGTCGGCGAGGTAGCGCGTGAGCGCGCCCACCTGGTTCGCGACACGGAGGGAAACGCGGCACGCACGGTCAGCGCCCCATGCCCTGCCTATGCAAGCGCTTAGGCCAGGAGAAGCTTGGCCACGCCGACGCTTCGGGCGTCCTGGCGCCGCGGTCGAGACGACCGCAACCACGCGAGAGGGGAGCAGAACCGGCAGGTCGCGTCCTCTGCCCCCGATAACACGGCGCGCGCGTCAGTCGGTGCTGCCTCTCCGGCATGGGTCGCCGGGCGGCTGACCACCGCTTCACGCGGGCCAGAATGGGGAGCCGTGGCCCGCGACACTTCGTTCCCCGACAAGACTCGGCTCGATGGGTCTGGCTGTCCGTTCTACGGCCGTCAGCGACGGCGAGACTCGGTGGCCGGAGCGGCGCCGTCACGTAACTTCGCGTCGGCAGTCTGCGCCGTCCCAGCGCAGCGGCGCGACCAGCAGTACCCGATACCTGTTGCACGAGCGCTCAACTACCGCACCTCGTCGCCTCCGGCCCGGGCTACCGGTGTGTTGGTGGCACGCTGGGGCCTGACGACCGGCGCCGGGCGTGCTCGGGTTCACATGGCGGTCTGTTGATGCGTGGCGCGTTTCAGGTTCTGCTCGGGATCGGTGCCGTCTTGGTCGGCGAGCATGCGGTGGGGATAGACGACGGGCGGTGGCGTGTGAGCGCCGAGTCGGCGCAGGTGTTCGTCGCTGAGGGCGAGTGTGGCGGCGGGCAGGAGGTCGTGGAGCTGGGACAGCGTGCGGGGGCCGATGATCGGTGCGCTGACTCCGGGCTGGTGTAGCAGCCAGGCGATGGCGATCTGGGGGACGGTGGCGTGGAGTTCGGCGGCGATGGCGCTGGTCTCCTCGACCAGCCGGAAGTTGCGCTCGGTTGCGCGTCGGTGCAGCGCCTCTTCGGCGCCGTCGGGGGCGTCGGCCAGGCGGCTGCCGGGCGCGGGCTCGCCGCCGCGCGTGTGCCGTCCGGTGAGGAAGCCGCCGCCGAGCGGTCCCCACGGCGTGAGGCGGAGTCCAGTGGAGCGGCAGAGCGGAAGCAGGTCGAGCTCGGCCGAGCGCTCGACCAGCGAGTACTGCGCTTGAAGCGCGATGAAGGGGGCCCAGCCTTCGGCGTCCTGGGTGCGGAGGGCCCAGGCGAGAAGCCACGCGGGGAAGTTCGAGACGCCGAGGGCGCGGACCTTGCCGGCGCGCACGAGCTCGTCGAGCGTCTCGAGGACGTCCTCGATCGGCACCGTGGGGTCCGGGCCATGGATCTGGTAGAGGTCGATGGTGTCGATGCCCAGGCGTCGCAGGCTGGCGTCGCACGCGGCCCGGATGCGTTCGGGGGCCAGGCCTTCGCCGCCGGGGTCGGTGACTCCGAAGCGGACCTTGGTGGTGATCACGACGTCGTCGCGCCGATGTGCGAGCCACGGCTTGAGCGTGAGCTCTGCGGCTCCGTCGCCGTAGACGTCGGCGGTGTCGATGAAGTTGTGGCCGGCCTCGAGGAAGGCATCGAGGATCGCGTGAGCCTCGGCGGGAGGTGTCTTGCCCCCCATGAGCATCGTGCCGAGGCACAGACGACTGTCCGTGAGCGCGTTCAGGTTCAGTACGTCCGTTTCCATCTGCTTCTCCTTCTCGCGCGGAGGGAGACTCCCGTCCGCGAAACCGGTTTCAAGCCTAGCGTTGAAACCGGTTACACGCAAGCCTGGTCCACGCTACTCTTGACCGTCCATGAGCAAGGTCGTCCGATCGCCGCGTCGCAGCGGCCCCCGGATCAGCGACGTGGCCGCGCGAGCGGGCGTCAGCGTCGCGACGGTGTCGCGGGTGCTCACGGGCAGCTCCCCCGTGGCCGCGGCCAAGCGCGAGCAGGTCCTCGAGGCCATCGAGGAGCTCGGGTACCGGCCGAGCTCGCTCGCGCGGAGCCTCTCGTTGGGGACGACTGGCGTCATCGGCCTCGTCGCCCCCTTCTTCACCTACGGCGCAACGTCGGCCCGGCTGCGCGGGGTCATGGCTCGCGCCGCGCCGGAGGAGTACGACGTGATGATCTTCAACGTCGAGTCCGCGCATCAGCGCGACGACGCGTTCGTGAAGTTCGCACGCCGCGACCGGCTCGACGGCCTGCTCGTGATCTCGCTGCCGATCACCGACACGGACGTCGCGGCGCTGCGCCGGCAGCAGCTTCCGACCGTGCTCGTGGACGTCGACCATCGCGACCTCAGCGCCGTCACGATCGACAACGTGGCCGGTGGCATGCTGGCGACCCAGCATCTGCTCAGCCGCGGGCACACCCGGATCGCCTTCATCGGCGACGCACCCACTAGCCCGCTCGGCTACACGTCGAGCGACCCGCGCTATCAGGGATATCAGCGCGCGCTCGCCGAAGCGGGAGTCACGCTCGATCCCGCCCTCGTGTGGCGCGCACCGCCCCCCGCGCTCGACCCGGCCGTGGGCCGGGGGCCCCACAGTCGTGTGGACGCCCGTGAAGCGGTCGCCCGCCTACTCGAGGGCCCTGCCCCGCCGACCGCCGTCTTCGGCGCCTCGGACATGCAGGCCATCGGCGCGCTGCAGGCCGCCGAGCAGCTCGGCGTGCGAGTTCCCCAGGATCTGGCGGTGATCGGCTTCGACGACACCGAGACCGCCGAGATCGTCGCGTTGACCACCGTCCGCCAGCCCCTCGAGCAAAGCGGCGCCACAGGCATGGAAATCCTGCTCGCCGAACTGGCCGGCGACGCCGCCGCCGGCGACGTCTTCAAAGTGCCGCTGCCGGTCGAGATCGTCGAACGCCGAACGACCTGAGCCACGACGCGTCATGTCGTCACGGGGCTGCGGTTCGGAAGCGTTCGGCGAGCTGTTCGATCAGGGCGTTCATCTCGGGGTCGAGCCGTTGGCGGGCCGGGTCGGCGTCATGCCAGTCGAGCATCTCGCGGGCGCCGCGGAAGAACGGAGTGGTGGCGCTGAAGTCCGGGACGAGCGACCGGAGCTTGCTGTTGTCGAAGATCACCGAGTGGGCCTTGTCGCCGAGCAGGCTGCGGCCCCAGCGCTCGTCGGCGGCGAGGATCGCATCGGAGGGGACGTGGACGATGCGGGCGGTGGTGGCCGCGGCCGCGGCGAGGATCTCGTGGATCTGATTCCAGGTGAGGACTTCGTCGGAGGTGATGTGGAAGCTGTCGCCGATCGCCTGGGGGTGACCGAGGAGGCCGACGAAGCCCGTGGCGAAGTCCGGGGTGCGTAGCGTCCACAGTGACGTGCCGTCGCCGTGGACGACGATCTCGAGTCCTCGGCGCATGCGATCGATCACGGTCCAGCCGCCCTCGCACGGCACCTGGGTGTGGTCGTAGGTATGCGAGGGCCGGACGATCGTGGCCGGAAAGCCGTGCTCGCGGTAGGCGCTGGTCAGCCGCTCCTCGCAGGCGATCTTGGCCTGCGAGTACGGCCAGATCGGATTCCGCAGCGGCGTCGACTCGCTGATCGGCAGCCGGCCGACCGGCTTCTGATAGGCCGACGCCGAGCTGATGAAGACGTACTGGCCGATGCGCCCCGTGAAGGACTCGAGGTCGGCCTCGATGTGCTCGGGAGCGAAGGCCAGGAAGTTCGCGACGCAGTCGAACTCATGCCCGCGGACCGCGGCACGGACCGCGGCAGGGTCGCGGGCGTCGGCCTTCAGCAACCGGACGTCCGGCGGGAGCGGGCGGATCGACGTGGAGCCTCGGTTGAGGACGCAGAGTTCGATGCCCTGTTCGACCGCGCGTCGCGCGCAGGCGGCGCTGATCTCGCCGGTTCCGCCGATGAACAGGACCTTCAGCGCGCTCACGGATGCGTGCCTCCTTCGTCTTCGGGCTGGACCGCAGACGGGTCCCACGCTGCGTTCGGCAGCGCGGGACCCGGGCCGCTCGGAGGAGCGAGCGGGTGGTGGGAGCTAGAACGTGCTCAAGGCCTTCTGGATCTGGCTGCTCATGGCCTTCACGGCGGCGTCGGTGCTGATCCGCCCGGCGAGCGCCTGGTTGACGTTGTTGTAGATCGCCTGGGAGATCTGCGGATAGACCGGCGAGACGGGCCGCGGCTTCGCGGCGCCGATCGCCTTCTCGATCGCGTCGGGCAGGCCGAGTGCCTTGCGCACCGCCGGGTCCTGGTACGCGGCCGTCGTCACGGGCGGAGTCGCCGACTCGCCGATGTAGCGCTGCCCGACCTCAGAGGTGAAGTAGTTCACTAGTGCCAGCGACGCGCCGGGATTGTCCGTGTAGGTGTTGATCGCGAGCTGCGTTCCGCCGAGCACGCCGGCGCCGGGCTTGCCGTCGAAGCCGGGCAGCGAGGTGATCTTGAACTTGCCCTTGATCGCGGGCGCCTTCTGCCCGAGCGCGTAGGCGTACGGCCAGTTGCGCATGAACGTCGCCTTGCCGGACTCCCAGTAGCGCCGGGACTCCTCCTCCATGTAGGTCCTCACACCCGTGGCGGCCGCGCCGTCCTTGACGCCGTTGACCATGAAGTCGAGCACCTTGCGCGTCGCGGGCGAGTCGATCGCCGGCGACTTGCCGTCCGCCGAGACGACCTGACCGCCCGCGGAGTAGAGCAACTCGAGGAAGTCGCACGTCAGTCCTTCGTAGGCCGCGCCCTGGTAGACGATGCCGCTGTCCTGGGCCGCGTCCTTGTAGACCTGCTCCCAGGTGGTGGGCGCCGTGGAGACTTGGTCGCTGCGGTAGTACAGCAGTGCCGCGTTGGAATTGTATGGAGCCGCCCAGTTCTTGCCTTGGTATTCCCCGGTCGCCACCGTCGAGGGGATGAACTCGCTCTTGCGCTTCGCGATCACCTGCGAGAGGTCCTTGACCCACTTCTGGTTGGCGAACTCCGCGGTCCAGATCACGTCGATGCCCATCACATCGCATTCCGGGGACTTCGCCTGCAGCCGCTGGATCAGCTGATTGCGCTGCTCGTCGGCGGACGGGGAGAGCTCCAACAGAGTCGCCTTGACTGCCGATTGGGACCCGTTGTACGCTGCGATCGTCTTGTGGAAGGCGCCGCTGACGTCCTTCGGAAGACACACCGTCACGTTCCCCTTGGCCCCGTTGGCAAGGGCCGGCGAGAGCGCTTGCCCGGACTTCGCGCTGCTGGGACTGGGCTGAGCGCCACCACCACCGCTGTCGCCGCCGCTGCTTCCACCGCAGCCGACGACCAGGGCGGCGCAGAGCGCCGCCAAGGTGAACCCGAGTGCCTTCATCTGCTCCTCCTCGTGCGCGAGCACCCGAACCGAATTCGGAGCTCGGTGCTTGAAACCGCTTTCGAGCTTAGCGCTGAAACCGCTTTCACGCAACTCCTGTCTCGATGCCACGTGTAGACGGCGGCCCGGGCGCGTCGAACAGCCGTCTTGAGGCAACTAGCCCTCGCATATGCGCTTGAAATCGCCCTCGCCGCTCCGGCCGCCACCGCACCGGAGTGACACGACCAAGCGGCGGCAGATCGCTTCGATGCGATCGAGGTCGTTCGTGGCGGCGTAGACGCGTAAGCCGCGCGTGGGTGCTTGCCGATGCTGATGCTCGACCGTCACGACGTTCGGCGCCGCGGGGCTGACGCCGGGCAGCCGTATCGCGCTGGAGACACCGTCGGGCGAAAGCTTCGCGACGACGCGGTCGCGCTCAACCAGCTCGTCGCCAGCGTGGTCGAAGACGGGCGAGCAGGCCGTCTTCCGCGTCGGCCACGCCCTTGGCATGACGACGGTGCAGAACCTCCTCTGCATGCGCCAACACGACCCCGTCCTCGCCGCGGTCTGGGACGCCGAGCACATCGAGCAGGTCGAAGTGCTCTGGGAGGAGGACCTGGCCCTCGAGGGCCGCCGGCTACTACACGACACCGGCGCGCTGAAGGACGTCATGCAGAACCACATGCTCCAACTCCTCTCGCTGCTCGCGATGGAGCTGCCGGCCGGCGGCTACCACCACCACATCGCCGCGAACACCTGGGAAAGCGCAGGCGCCGGCGCACCGCCGCCCGGGTCCGCCGCCCTGCGTTTCGCGACGATCGTGGTCCCCGACGCCGGCGAGCGCGAGCGGGCGCTCGCCCGCCTCGCGGCGCTCGGCCACCAACACCGCGACGACGGCGCTGACCCGATCGTCGTCGACCCGTCCGGCAACCCGGTCGCCCTCACGGTCCGGGCGGGGCCACGACATTGACGGAGAAGCTTCGATGATGCCGCGCCTCGCTACCGTGTCCTGCGACGGCCGACCCCCTGGCCGCCCCGGACGAGAGTTCGCGCCGTACCCGGCCTGACGACGGCGCGACGACAGAGGTCTGACTCATGGATCAGGTCATCCAGGTCCTCGGCTCGCTCCTAATCCTTGCCGCGTTTGCCGCCACCCAACGTGGCGTGCTATCGCAGAGCTCGCGGACGTACCTGTCGCTGAATCTCCTAGGCTCGGCCGTGCTGACAGTGTTCGCGGCCTCGGAGAAGCAGCTCGGCTTCCTCCTGCTTGAGGCGTGTTGGGCAATGGTCTCCGCCTGGGGACTTGCGCAGCAGCTGCTGCCGCGAGGATCTGACAGGTACGGCGCTAAGTGAAGTACATCAGGAGGACCAGCAGAGCGATGATGGCGTAGCCGACGACGATGCCGCCGAGCGACTGTGGCGGCGTCGCGCAAGCCGTGGGAGAGTGCATGCTCGCGGGTATCCCGACCCGCCGGCGTTGATCCGATCCCACGTTCACCGAGGGATCCGCGGACTGCCGGTGGAGGACGATCGGACGGTCCTCGGTGACCCGGCAACCAGCGGGCGTGCTGGGTCGGCAGCAAGGACGAAAAGATCCAGCGAAGGATTCCCATGATGCTCCTCGGTCAAGGGGCGAACGGACTCCTCAATTCTCGCCGCTCACCGTCGCCGCCGCCATTGGGTCACGGCCTCATCCCGTCGCGCACAGGTCAGCATTCACCGCCGGACATGAGGCCCAGACTGCAGGCGAGCAAGGCGCGCCGCACCGGTCCAGGGCCGATGGGGCCTTATCGCGTTTCGTGGCAGCGGCCACGTCCGCGCCGTGCCCGGTATTTCAAGGCGATCCGTCGGGGCGGACGGAGGTGCTGTCCTGCAGCGAAGCGCTAGAGCCGGCAGCGCAGCTGCCTTCCGGTGCCGATTTACGAGCCGGCGACCGCTCGAAGTTCCGCAATCGAGCGCTCTAGGCGGCGCTCGAGGAACGGAAGCGCGCGAGCGCCTCGCCTAGTCAGCTCACGTTGCACGAGCACGCGCTCGCCCGGCGTGAGGCCACCGCGTGTCTTGCTCGGATGATGCGGTGAGCCTCGCCGGCCGTCGCGTTCGCCGATACGTCGAAGCCGCGCGACCACGGCATGATCGGACCGCTCGAGCAGTGCAGCGAGTACAGCTGGATTGAGCGCCGCGTGGAGCCGCAATCGGTCATCTTCCTCGCTGGTCCATGGGCGGCCGCTTCGCGGCCGGGCCTTGATGTGGTTCGGGACGAGCCCGAGCCTGCGCGCCCGCCGTCGAACCGCCTCCGGTGTGCGCACGAGCGTCTCGGCGGCTTCCTCGAGCGAACCGATGGCCAGAATGCGGGACAGGCGCGCATCTTCGACCGGCGTCCACCGTCGCGCGAAGGTCGCGAGCCCAAGCCTCTGCGCCCGCGCCGCAACCGCAGTCGGCGTGCGCGTGACGAGAAGGGCCGCGATCTCCCCGCACGTGAGTGCGCTCGTGTAGCCGTCACGGATGACAGCGTCCTCCTCAGGCCTCCAGCGAGGCCGCGCCGCGGGGCGGTGCAAGCCCAGCCGCCGGGCATGGAGCCGAAGCGCCTCCGGCGAGCGATTCAGCTGTCGCGCGAGCGCGCCGATTTCCGCATTTCCGTTCCAGGCATCCCGCAGGAGCGCGTCTTCGGCCGCGGTGTATGCACGTGCACGCGAGCGGCCGAGTCCGAGCGTTCGCCGGCGCGCTCGAACCTGATTCAGCGGCCGGTCCAACGGTCCCGCGAGCGCGGCTGCCGTCAGCCCGGTCTCGCTCGCGGCGCGAAGCACGGCGTCCTCGCCTCGTGACCAGACGCGCGACGAGCGGCGCGGGGGCAAACCGAGAGCGCGGCGTCGAGCGACGACCGCGTCCTCCGAGCGGTCCAGCCACCGCGCGATCGTCGCCACAGGGGTGCCCCGCTCGTAGCTGTTACGCAGCAGGTCGTCCTCGTGCCGTTGCCACCGTTTCGCCATGTGGTCGTGCCTCAGAGGCCGTCGCCGTTACTGAGCAGCCATGCGGTGCTCGCGAGCACGGTGACCGTGACGATGAAGTCGACCGCCATCACCGGTATGAGGGTCCAGATCCGGTCGATGACTGCCGCCAGCGTCGCCAGTCGACCATCACGAGGATCGCAGCGGTGAACGTCAGAAGCAAGGTGAGCCCTTGGTCGCCGTCAGGCCGCTGTTCCGGGTCCGGCGACTCCGCCCCTTCCTCACCGGACGTAACCGGCGCCGAGCGGCGGGAGGCCGGCCTGCGTACACGCGCGGTATGCGCCGGCCAGCGGTGGGTGGGACTCGGCATGATCGATCACTGCGGGCACCAGACCTCCGTTTTCACATGCTCACTGTGGAAATTACCACACCCCCACTGACCAACGCAAAGGAGGCGCCTACGCGCTCAGCGAGGCGTCGCCGAGCGACGACAGCGGCGGCGGCGGCGGCGCCGATGGGCTCGACGATCGCGAGAAATGGACGCGTGTCTGTATGGGATCGATTGCGCTCGCAAGCGATCCTCGTCCGGAGACGCCGATGAGGGAGAGCTACGTAGTGCACAAGCGCGACTTGACTGCAGCAGATCTCTATCCAGCAGGGCTCATGACGCTTCTGGGCCGCAGCGAGCCGGCGGGGGTCGTATCGATCTTCGTTGACGCCGGCCCCAACGTGCGCGGTGCGGCGATCGACATTCGCAACCGTCTGTCGGAGCTCGAGCGGCGCGTCGCCCTCGAAGGGCCGGCCGAGCGTTCCGAGGCGCTCAGCACGACGCTACGGCGAATCGCACCGAACGTCGCACGTCTGCTCGATCCTCGTGCGCTCGGCCGAGGTCGCGCGCTCTTCGCGCCGGTCCGCGGCGGTGACCCGATCGCGTACTCGACCCAACTGCGTCTGCCGAACCGCGTGGTGCTCGACGACCGGCCGTTCGTCCATCCCTTGCTGGAGTCGCTCGACGAAGGTCGCCCCGCAGGCGTAGTACTGCTTTCTCAAGTCGCGGCCGAGGTGTTGGACTGGCGCCATGGAGAGCTGTCGCAGGTGACCCGGCTCATGCCCGGAGCGCTTGAGGGCGTCCAGCCGCTCGCCGACGAGTCTTCGCCAGAGTCCGGCTCCGCGCGGCGCGGCCGGCGCCGCGAGCGCGATCAGCGTCGGCGGTTCGTCGACCGCGTCGCTGCGACGGTCGCCCGACTCGCGGACGCGCGCGGCTGGGAGCGGCTGCTGGTGAGCGGCTCCGACCGGCTCACCGGACCGCTCGTCGCCGCGCTGCCGACGCCGCTGATTGAGAGCGTGATCCGCGACTCGCGACACCTCGTCGAGCTCGACTCGCACGCGCTTGCCGCCGCCGTTGACGAACGACTCGACGCGGACCACAGTCAGCGCGAGGCTCAGCTCGCGCAGGCGACGCTAGATGGCGCATCGGGCGCGGCCGGTGCTGCGCTGGGACTGTCCGAGGTACTCGCGGCGCTCAACGACGCGCGGGTGGCGCACCTCGTATACGACGCTGACGTTCGTTTCCAGGGCGTCGTCGGCGAGGATGGGCACCTATCGGCGCCGCCGGAGCAGCGGCCGATGGCCGGGCGCACGCTCGACGAGCCTCGCCTGACCGAGCGGATGGTCGAACGGTCCCTGGAGACGGGAGCGCGGATCACCCCTGTGAACGGTGAGGCCGCGCGGGTGCTCGCCGTCACCGGCGGAGTCGCGGCCGTGCTGCGCTGGTAACGCACGTTCATTCGATGCCGCGACGCCGTCGGTCTCCCCCGGTGGCCGGAGTGCACGGGCGACGAGCGCGAGACACGCGCAGGTCGCCTGCTGTCCGTCCTCGAGGGCCGCGCCGACGCCGTGGCGCCCTGACCGCGGGCTCCTCGGCGGCGCGTACGACCTGCGGACACTCGACCCCCTGGTCGCGGCGCGATCAGCTGCAGCATCCCGTCCGGTCGAGGGAATCTCGATCGGGGCCGCGTTCCATCTTGCGCGGGCGGACACCTCACCGGCCCGGCGCGACGGCGTGCGGCGGTGAGCAACACGCGTGCTGCCCGAGCGGGATCGGCTCACGCTCCAGGACCGGTCCGGCCGTTGTTATCCCTTGTCGCGCAGCTGACGCAGGACGTAGTGCAGGATGCCGCCGTGGCGGAAGTACTGCCACTCGTTGGGCGTGTCGATGCGCACCCGGGCATCGAACGCGACGCCCGTCGAAGGACTGACCGTCAGCCTGTTCGCTCCTTGCTCGAGCGGCGCGAGGTCGAACGTCTCAGTGCCGGTGAGGCCGAGCGAGGCGACGGACTCGCCGTCAGGGAACTGCAGTGGTAGGACGCCCATGCCGACGAGGTTTGAGCGGTGAATTCGCTCGTAGGACCGCGCGAGGACGAAGCGGATGCCGAGGAGGCTCGGGCCCTTGGCGGCCCAGTCGCGCGATGACCCCGAACCGTATTCCTCGCCGGCCAGCACGCACAGCGGGATGCCCTGCTCCATGGCAGTCATGGCCGCCTCGTAGATCGTCGCCGGCTCGCCGTTCCAGACAGTCAGCCCGCCCTCGGTGCCCGGCGCGAGCTGGTTGCGAAGCCGGACGTTGGCGAACGTGCCGCGCATCATCACCTCATGGTTGCCGCGCCGCGACCCGTAAGAGTTGAAGTCGCGCCGTTCAACGCCGTGCTCGAACAGATAGCGTCCAGCGGGCGCGTCGCGGGCGATCGCACCGGCGGGCGAGATGTGGTCGGTGGTGACGCTGTCACCCAGCAGCGCGATCGCGCGGGCGCCGGTGATCCGGTCGAATCCCGGTGTGGGTTCAGCGTCCATGTTGTCGAAGTAGGGCGGGCGCTTGACGTAGCTCGACGCCGGATCCCACGCGTAGCGGTCGGCGGCCGGAACCTCGAGGGCCCTCCAGTTCTCGTCGCCGGCAAACACCTCGCCGTAGCTGCGGCGGAACATGTCGGACTCGACCGCCTGCTCGGCCGCGTCGGCGACCTCTTGCTGTGACGGCCAGATATCGGCGAGGCGCACGTCGCCCTGCAGCGGCTCGCGCGTGAGATCGACGCCCATCCACCCCGCCAGCGCGTACGCCACGACCAGCGGCGGACTGGCGAGGTAGTTCATCTTGACCTCGGGGTGGATGCGACCTTCGAAGTTGCGGTTGCCCGAGAGCACCGCGCAGACGGTGAGATCGCGCTCGGCGATCACCCGCGAGATCGCCTCCGGCAGCGGACCGGAGTTGCCGATGCACGTCGTGCAGCCGTAGCCGACCAGCGAGAACCCCAGCCGCTCGAGCGGCTCGATCAGCCCGGCGCGCTCGAGGTACTCCGTGACGACCTTCGAGCCGGGCGCGAGGCTCGTCTTCACCCACGGTCGCCGCGTCAGTCCGGCTTCGACCGCGTTGCGGGCCAGCAGCCCAGCGCCCAACATGACCGACGGGTTCGACGTGTTCGTGCAGCTCGTTATCGCAGCGATCACCACCGCCCCGTGATCGATGCCCTCGCCACCAGCGTGGGCGCCAATCGCCGGCGCGCCCTCGCCGCGGTGCGCCGGAAGCGGCTTCGGCGAGACGCCTGCGGCCTTGCTCGACGGCGGGTCGCTCGCCGGGAACGTGAGGGCGGCCGACGCATCCCAGCCTTGGTAGGCCTCCCCGCCGACGAACGTGCGCAGTTCCTCGCGGAAATCGCTCGCCGCATCGGTGAGGGCCACCCGGTCCTGCGGCCGGCGCGGACCGGCCAGGCTCGGCTCGACAGTCGCCAGGTCGAGCTCGAGTGTTTCCGAGAACTTCGGTTCGGGTGCGCCCGGCTCATGGAACATCCCCTGCGCGCGGCAGTAGACCTCGACGAGCTCCACCTGCTCAGCCGGGCGGCCGGTGAACTCGAGGTAGCGCAGCGTCTCGGCGTCGACGGGGAACATCCCGCACGTCGCGCCGTACTCCGGCGACATGTTGCCGATCGTCGCGCGGTCGGCGAGCGGCAGGTCCTGAAGTCCCGGTCCGTAGAACTCCACGAACTTGCTGACCACCCGGCGCTGGCGCAACATCTGCGTGACGGTCAAGACCAGGTCGGTCGCCGTCGACCCCTCCGGCAGCTCACCGGTCAGCCGGAAGCCCACCACCTCCGGAATCAGCATCGACACCGGCTGCCCCAGCATCGCGGCCTCGGCCTCGATCCCGCCGACCCCCCAGCCGAGCACGCCGAGCCCGTTGACCATCGTCGTGTGCGAATCCGTGCCCACCAGCGTGTCCGGGAACGCCTGCCCGTCGCGCACATGCACCACCTTCGCCAGGTACTCCAGGTTCACCTGGTGGCAGATCCCGGTGTTCGGCGGAACGACCGCCAGGTTGTCGAATGCGGCTTGACCCCAGCGAAGAAACGCGTAACGCTCACGGTTGCGCTGGAACTCGAGCTCGGCGTTGCGCTGGAAGGCGCGCGGCTCACCGAACACGTCGACCTGGATCGAGTGGTCGATCACCAGCTCGACCGGCACCTGGGGGTTGATCCGCGCCGGGTCGGCGCCCAGCTCCGCCATCGCGTCACGCATCGCGGCGAGATCAACGATCGCCGGCACCCCCGTGAAGTCCTGCATCAGCACCCGGGTCGGTGTGAACGCGATCTCGATCGTCGGCGGGGCGAGCGGATCCCACCCGGCCAGCGCCTCGATGTCCTTGCGGGTGACCGCCTCGCCGTCCTCTGTGCGCAACAGGCTCTCCAACAGCACCTTCAACGAGAACGGCAGTCGCGCGACGTCGAACCGCGCGGCCAAGGCGTCCAGGCGGAAGATCTCCAGCGGCCGCCCGCCGATCTCGAGCGTGTCGCGCGCACCGAAGGAGTCGCGATGGTGAGGCATCGGTTGGTTCTACCGGAGTCGGGGTGGCCGTCGAGCGGCGCCTACGCGGCGTGCGACGAGCATATAGAACCGCACGGGGAGCTCGATGACCGCCGGCAGCCACCGCCGGAAGTCCGCGACCTCACGATATGGTCTGAGCATGGGACCCAGGTTGCTGATCGTTGCAGGCGAGGCGGCCGCCAGCGAAGAGCAACTTCCCCGCGGAATCCGGTCGCTCATCGATTCCGCCGAAGAGATCATGGTGATCTCGCCCGCATTGCCAGGTCGGTTGGACTGGATCGCGTCAGACACGGACAAGGCTACGAAGCGGGCGGACGAGCGGCTTCAGGCCGTTCTCGGACAGCTGGACGCGCTCGGCGCCGACGCACGCGGGCGGACCGGAGCTGATGATCCCCTCCTGGCCTTCGAGGACGCCATCCGCGAGTTCGCTCCGGACCACCTGCTGATCGGCCTTCGTCGGGAGGATCGCTCTGGGTGGCAGGAACGGCGACTGCTCGACCGGATCCTGGAGCGGTTCGATATGCCGATGACCGTCTTCCAACTGCCACGCGGGTAGGACCCCGACCTTTCGGGCGCCAACGGTCCTGTCCAGTCGGACGGGTGGCGGCGATTTGCAAGCCCTCGTGACGGGCGCTGGGGGCGCGCCTTGAGACGAGCACGACCGGGCGCCCAGCTGCGCGGACGAGCCCCACCGACACCGCGCCGAAGAGCTGCCTCGCAATGGACCGCGGCCGCGGGTCCCCACCACGGCCACGCACGCCCGCTGTTCGCGAGCGGCGCGCGCGAGCGCCTCGGCCGGGTCGCCGTCCTCGACGTGCATGTGCACGAGGCTGCGGCCGAGCCGCGCGGACAGCGCCTCCGCGTGACGGACGGCGCGCCGGCCGTGCGCAGTAGCCCGCCAATCTCGTGCGCCCGCCGTCACCATTCCACGGTGGCAGCGCGTCCATCTGCCCGAGAGCCCGAGCTACGACACCACGAGGACGTCGCATGCGGAGTTCGCGACGATCCTCGTCGCGACCGACCCGAGGAGAACCCGTGCCGCGAAGTCTCGCCCGCGGCGACCAACGACCACGAGGTCGGCGTCGTACTCACGCGCGACGTCCACGAGAACCTCGGCGGGATCACCACGTCGAAGCAGGGTGAGCTGGCGAGCATGGCCTTCCCGTAGTCGCTGCTGGGCTTGCTTGCGCAATTCGAGAGCGAGGACCTCGTCCGACTCGAGCAGCGGCTCCGAGAGGATTCCGGGCGAGTACACGGCGCGCTCGACAGCGACGAGAATCAGCAGACCCGAGCTGCCGACCATCGCGGCGGCGCGCTCGGCAGCTCGAGTCGCGGCAGGCGAACCGTCGAAGCCCACCACCACGGTATGCGGCTCCCACGCCTCAGTCGCCTTCGAGACTCGGCGCGTGTCTCGCTTCACGCCACGCAGGCGCTCGGAATCGAATGTCTTGACCTCAGATGTCTTCATGTCGTCCAGCGTGCCGCCCGATGTCCTGGTCGCCAATGGGGTCCCGCCCTCAGGACAACCCGCGGCGAGATGCATCGCGCTTCGCCTTCAACGCCGCCTCGAGCTAGGTTCCGAGTTCGACGGCCCCAGGGCGCGCCACCCCGCCGCGTAGCCGCGCGAGCATCCGACCGGTGCGCTCGTCGATCTCGGGGATCGGCACGCCCAGCGCGGCGGCGATTTCCCAGCGCGGCGTTCGCTCGACGAGGAGGTCGAGCACGCGCCGATCCTGCACATCGAGGGCAGCGCGCGCGGCCTCTAGCAACTCAGGGATGAGCGGCGGCATCTGCGTTCCGCCGCCCGCGACTGCGTGGATCGCCTCGAAGAGCTCACGCGCCGGCGAAGCCTTGTGGACGATGCCATCGGCGCCGGCTACACGTGCGGGCACCACCAAGGCTGGGTCGGCGTATGCCGAGTACAACAGCACCGCCGGCGCCAGGACGTCGCTCTTGATCCGCCGGCACAACTCCAACCCGCTGACCCGCGGCAAGTGATAGTCGAGGACGACGACATGAGGACGCGTACGATGCAGCAGCGGCTGCAACTCCTCGCCGTCCGCCGCGACGCCGACGCAGACGAGCCCGGGCTGAGAAGCGAGCGCAGAAGTCACCCCAATCCTGATCGCCGCGTGATCGTCGACGACCGCCACGCGCACGAGCTCGCGCACACGCGTTTCGGAGCCCTTCACCTTCCAGTGCACGGCGTCTCCTTCCGGCGCGGCCGACGTCGCGCGGTCCGTCTCGCAAGACAGGGACCACTAAGCAGTTCTAGCCTGCTGCGACGGTTGCACATGGCCCCAGGATCGTCGAATCGGTCTCGCGCCGCCATGCGGTCTTGACTCCAGAAGGCGCCGATCTTGCCCTTGCTCGTGGTGCCGCATGTGAGTCTGCAGCGTGCGCCTCCGCTGATTGCATCCTCGGCCCGATCGTCGACGGCCGGTGTGCGCGCGACGATCAGGTCTGCTGGTGAGATCTGCGAGAGGAGTCCCGATGCAGTCGATGAAGCATCCGTCCCCGCCATCCACTGCAGCTCTATGGAGCGATCCGACGGTGGTCATCTATATGGAGGCCCAGGCCGTCGAGCGACGCGGAAGGTTCCAGTGGAACCGACTCGCGCTCCCGGCGGCGCGTCCTCGATCGTCGTCGGCGTAGACGGCTCACCGCGCTCGCGCGACGCGCTCGCGCTCGCGGCCACACTGGCCGAGCCCGAGCAGCACATCCTTCTCGCTCACGTATCCGCGTATCGGAACGGTGACGCACGCAGCCTCATCCGCGATGTCGTCGATGCAACGTTCGGCGCCTCGCGGGAGCTGCTCGATCCGGCGATCAAGCGCGAGATGCGGCTGGTGGACACTGTGTCGGTCTCAGCCGGGCTCAACGAGCTCGCCAGCTCGACTGCTGCCGCCCAGCTCGTTGTCGGCTCGTCGCGTGGGAAGCGGGTCGGGCGGCGAGCCGGGAGCAGCGTTGCCGAGGCTCTGCTGTCGCGATCACGCGTACCTGTCGCGGTCGCGCCTCACGGCTACGGCAATGCCAATGGGGTGCTTGGTGTGATCGGGTGCGCCGTCGACGGATCGCCGCCTTCGCTCGAGGCACTCGCATGGGCCGCCCGCCTCGCGCGACGCCGACGCGCACCGCTTCGGTCTTCGCAGTCCACGCGCCGATCGCGTTCGGCGGTCTGTCGACCACCGGTGCATTCGGCTATCGATCGGCGACCCAGAACGCTGAACGTGACCTTGAGACACAGATTCGGATGGCGACCGAGGCGCATGGTGTGGTCGCCCAGCGGGAGCTTCTCCACGGAGACCCCGTAGCCAAGCTAATGGAAGCGAGCGCCGAAGTTGGGCTCCTCGTGATGGGCTCTCGCGGTCGAGGACGCATCCGCAGCGTCCTGCTGGGCAGCGTCAGTCGCAATCTCGTTCACTCAGCAGCATGCCCGGTAGTCGTGGTGCCGAGCACTGGGTCAACCGAGGCATCCGCACCAGTCGCCGGCGGCTCACCTGAGATCGCCTAGATTGCTCGCACGATGTCGACAGAACTCTTGATCGCCTTCGACGGTTCCGACGCGGCGGCGGCGGCGGTGACGAGCGCAGGCGCGTTGTTCCCCGGCGCGCAGGGACGCGTGCTGACGGTCTTCAACCGGACCATGGACTACGAATCCGTGCGCCAATACAGCTTCGGGGTCGACGATTCCACGCTGCGGCGCGGAATCGAAGAGCTCGCCCAGGAAGCGCAGGAGACCGCGCTCGAGATCTCACGAGAAGGCGCCAACGTCGGCGCGGACGTCGGCTTGGCGCTCGAGCCGACCGTCGCGGCGGTCGGCTTCAGTGAGTGGCCCGCGTTCCTGTCGGCGGCCGACGAGATCGACGCCGCCGCGATCGTGTGCGGCTCGCGCGGACGTGGGCCAGTCGCCCGGTCGCTGCTGGGATCGACGTCCACCAGCCTCGTCCACCACTCCACCCGTCCCGTCCTCGTCGTTCCGCAGATACCGGCGGCGCTCGACGGCCCGGCGCTGCTCGCCTATGACGGCTCAAGCGGCGCGCGCGCGGCCATCGAACGCGCCGGCCATCTGCTCCCCGGACGAGCCGCCATCCTGGTCCATGTGTGGTACTCGCCCGTCCGGCACTCGCTCAGCGGCCGGGCGCTCGCGCGCGCGCCGATCGGTGAGCTGCAAGAGATGATCGGCGACTACGAGTCGATGTTCGCCGACGCCGCCGGCGACCTCGTCAAGGAAGGAGTCGCGCTCGCCCGCGACGCGGGCTTCGACGCCTCCGGAGAGGCGGTCGAGTCGGGGGCGGGCGCTTGGCGGGCGCTGGGCGAGCTTGCCGATCGCCATGCCGCCGCCGTGATCGTCTGCGGCTCGAGAGGACGAAGTACCGTCGCTTCCGCGCTGCTCGGCTCGGTCTCCTCCGGCCTCGTGCACAATGCGCAGACGCCGACGTTCCTCGTCCGCGAGAGCGGCGGCCCCGACGCGTGATGGTGACGCCCTAACGGGTCGGCGCGCCAGACGCTACCGTCCGCCGCCATGCTAGACGTCACGCTTGCCGGATGGGCGGCGACGATCGGCGTGATCGCGGCGCTGTTCGCGCTCGATTTGTTCGTCTCGCGGCCCGGCCACGCGCACACGATGGGGTTCCGCGAGGCGGCCGCGGCCTCGGCGTTCTTCGTCAGCGTCGCGATTGCCTTCGGCGTGATCTTCGGACTGATCGCCGGGTGGGATTTCGGCGCGGAGTACTTCGCCGGCTACATCGTCGAGAAGAGCCTGTCGGTGGACAACCTGTTCGTGTTCGTCGTGATCCTGTCGACGTTCGCGGTCCCCGCCGAGCACCAGCAGCGGGTACTGACCTTCGGGATCCTCGCAGCGCTGGTCATGCGAGCGGTCTTCATCGCCCTCGGCGCGGCACTGATCTCGGCCTTCTCATTCATGTTCCTGATCTTCGGGCTGCTGCTGGTCTACACGGCGATCCAGCTGTTCGCCACCGTGACCAAGACCCGGACGTCGACGAGAACGTGCTGGTCCGACTCACCAAGCGGATGATCCCGGTAACTACCGAGTTCCACGGCGGCCGTATGCTCGCTCGCGTCAACGGGCGCCGCGTCGCGACCCCGCTGTTCATCGCGCTGATCGCCATCGGCAGCTCGGACCTCCTGTTTGCCCTCGACTCGATCCCGGCGGTCTTCGGCGTCACCAACGAGGGCTTCATCGTGTTCGCCGCCAATGCGTTCGCGCTGCTCGGTCTGCGCGCGCTGTACTTCCTCGTGGCCGGCCTCCTCGACCGGCTCGTCTACCTGTCCACCGGCTTGTCGCTGATCCTGGCGTTCATCGGCATCAAGCTCCTCCTGCATTGGGCCCACCTCCAGAACGACGACATCCCGGAGATCGCCACCTCGACGTCGCTGCTCGCGATCGTCGTCATCCTCACCATCACCGTCGTCGCGTCGCTTCTGAAGGCGCGCCGTGACCCGAGCGCCCGTGCACACGCAGGATCGCTGCGCGAGAGCCGTGACGCGCCGCGCCGACCGCGCGATGAGCGCCGCCAGCCCCGCGGTGAGTTCCCGCAGCTGGGCCATGGCAACACCGGAGGGCGGGAGAGGCCGCCCTCCGGCAGCGGGTGCCGCGGACGCGGTCTACGCGCCGATGCGCTGCTTGCCGCCGAGCATTCCGTGCGGGTCGAGGACGAACTTCTTGGCGACTCCGCCGTCGAAGTCCTGGTAGCCCTGCGGTCCTTCGTCGAGCGAGATCACGGTGGCGTTGACCGCCTTCGCGATCTGGCAGCGATCGCTGAGGATCGCGTTCATCAGCTGGCGGTGGTAGTGCATCACCGGGCACTGGCCGGTGGTGAACGAGTGCGACTTCGCCCAGCCGAGCCCGATGCGGATCGACAGGCTGCCCTGCTTGGCGGCAGCGTCTCCCGCGCCGGGATCGCCTGTCACGTACAGGCCCACGATGCCGAGCTTGCCGGCCTCCCGGGTGACCTCCATGACGGAATTGAGGACAGTGGCAGGGGCCTCCTGGCCATCGTGGCCGTGGCCCTTGGCCTCGAAGCCGACGGCGTCGACCGCCGCGTCGACCATCGGCTCGCCGACGATCTGCTCGACCTGGTCGCCGAGCGATGCGTCCTGGGTCAGGTCGATCGTCTCGCAGCCGAAGCTCCTGGCCTGCACCAGCCGGTCGGTGTTCATGTCGCCGACGATGACCACGGCGGCACCGAGCAGTTGCGCCGCGTGGGCGGCCGCAAGGCCGACCGGGCCCGCGCCGGCGATGTACACGGTCGACCCGGTCGTGACGCCCGCCGACACGCAGCCGTGATAGCCGGTCGGGAAGATGTCCGAGAGCATCGTCAGGTCGAGGATCTTCTCGAGCGCCTGCTCCTTGTCCGGGAACTTGAGCAGGTTCCAGTCAGCGTAGGGAACCATCACGTACTCGGCCTGGCCGCCGACCCAGCCGCCCATGTCGACATAGCCGTAGGCCGAGCCGTACCCCCCGGGGTTGACGTTCAGACAGACGCCCGTGTGCCCTTCCTTGCACATGCGGCAGCGGCCGCAGGCGATGTTGAACGGCACCGAGACGAGGTCGCCCTTCTTGATGAACTCGACGCCGGGCCCGGTCTCGATCACCTCTCCGGTGATCTCGTGGCCCAGGACAAGCCCGGCGGGCGCGGTGGTGCGGCCGCGGACCATGTGCTGGTCCGAGCCGCAGATGTTCGTGGCGACGATCTTGAGGATCGCTCCGTGCGGGGTCTTGCGCCCCACGTTGTCCGGGTGAACACCCGGTCCGTCCTGCACTTCGAGCTTGGGGTAGTCGATCGCCTGCACCTCGACCTTGCCGGGCTCGATGTATGCGATTGCCCTGTTACCGGCCATCGGGTCATGTCCTTTCGGTTGCGGATCTAGTTTGTGATGGCTGCTCGTCGCCTGGAAGCACGCCCCGGCCCTCGACGTCGCCGGCCGTGCCTTGCGGCTGCCCCGCCTGCGCGCGTGACGCGCGTTCGGGCTGGGCGATCAGGTCATAGGCGAGCGCCGCAAGCGCCCCGCCGACCAGCGGGCCGACCCAGTAGATCCAGAACTCGCTCCACGGGGTCGAGCCGCCGAAGACGCTCGTCGCGAGATAGGGGCCGAAGGTACGGGCCGGGTTCACGGAGCCTCCGCTGATCGGCCCGATCACCATGATCTCGCACGCCACCGCGAGTCCGATCACCAGGCCCGCAAACCCCGCCGGAGCACGCCGATCGACGGCAAGAGCCATGATCGTCGCCAGCAGCAGGAACGTGCCAAGCGCCTCGGCGGCCACGGCCTGCGCCTTGGTGAATCCCGCGCCCACGATCGTGCCGCCGGACACGTTCAGATGGCTTGCGTGCGACCCGAAGATCGCGTTGATCAGGACGGCACCGACGAACGCTCCCGCGAGCTGCACGACGATGTACGGGATGACCTCGACCCACGGGAATCGCCGCACCACCGCCAGCGAGAACGTAACCGCCGGGTTGATGTGGGCGCCCGACGTCGTGCCGAACATGTAGACCGCAGCGGTGACCACGAGTGCGAACGAGATCGCGACTATCCCGAGGCCCGCGTAGTCGAGCTCCCCCTGCCCCACCTCGAGCGCCGCGACAAGCGCCCCGGCGCCGAAGGTCACCAGCAGCGCTGTACCGACGAACTCGGCGAGTAGGCGGCGGCCGAGCTCGGCGGTCATGATCGCTCGGATCGACGCGCGTAAGCGAATCTCGTGTCCACATGACTCCAGCGTCGTGCGGCGGGCGAGTCTTACTTCGGCAATTCGGGCGGTTCGTGTCCTGCGGTACCGGCATGACGAGGGATCGGCGCGGCCGGCGGCCCTGGCGACCATGGTCCAGGCTGCACCGACCCGCCGCCAGCGCCCCACGCAACGCGTGGAACCGCACGCCACTTGCAATCGTCGCGCGCCGGAGATGAGGCGTGGGCCCCATGGCGACGCGGGCGCAGAAGGGCGACGCTGGACGCATGACTCCGATCACGCCGACGCGGCCCGACATGGTCGCAAGCGCCCATCGACTGGATCTCGCCGCCGCCGAGCTGCTCGAGCTCGCGGGTATGCCCGAGGCGGTGGCGGAGCTCCCGGAGACGCTCGACCATCTCGAGACGGCCCTCGACCGGATCGCCACAAGCCTCGTGAAGATGTCCCAGTCGGTCGCGGAGTGGTCGGGCCGTGGCGGCGCGATCACCGACTACAACGCCCTGCCGCCCGCAGCCCGCGCACTGCGGTGGCACTTGCACGACGTCGCCGCTCGCGTCGGAGCGTCGAGCAACGCCTGTCCGGGGGCGCGGCAGTGGGCCGGCGACCTGCTCGCCGACCCTGCTGCGGTCCGCGACCGGGAGGTGGCCATCGCATGGGGTGCGGACCGGCGTAGCCTGCATCCTCAAACGGATTTCGCTGCACCGCCTCAGGCGAGAGGCTGAGCGAATGACCCAATCGCGAACCTCGATCGTATGCGGTGTCGATGGCTCGACAGGTTGCCGAGCGGCGACCGGCGTGGCGGCGGAGCTCGCGGCCAGCCTCGACGCACGGTTGGTGCTGGTCCACGCGGCGGACGATCCGCTTCGCTCCCACCGCCTGCTCGAGGATGCCGCGACCGGCCTCGACGCGGTGCTGCGAGTCACGCGCGGCGACCCCGTCGATGGACTCCACGCGGTGTGCCGCGAGGAGGACGCCGAGCTCGTCGTCGTGGGCTCACAGGCGCACTCGGGGCGGGCCGCCGCAGTGTTGGGCAGCGTCTCGGCGCGCGTCGCGAGCACCGCCATCTGCCCCGTCGTGATCGTGCCCCGCGACGCCGGGGAGCGCTTCATCGCACCGGTCGCTTCCGAGGGATCGATCATCTGCGGCTTCGACGGCTCACCCGAGTCCGAGCGTGCCCTGGAGTTCGCCGTCGGGCTGGCCGAGCGCATGGGGCTCGAGCCGCTGGCCGTCTTGGTCGATCCCACGCGCAGCTGGACCGCGGTGTCACCGAGCCCCATCCAGATCCTGATCGGCGATCCGGTCCGCGAGCTGCGCGATCGTGCGACCCGCAACGACGCGCGGCTGATCGCCGTCGGCTCGCGCGGACGCGGCGCGGCACGCAAAACGCTGCTGGGCTCGGTGTCGGCGACGCTCTCCGCCACCGCCCCGGTCCCTGTCCTGGTGGTTCCGCCCACCGCGCGAATCCCGGCCCTTCTCCCGCGCGATGGCACGCCTCACGCGCCGGTCGCTCACCGCACGGTGACCGCGGCACGATCGTGACCAGGAGTTCGTCACCCGAGTTCCTGACCCTAACCGCGAGGACATCCCATGACTGACACCTTCGTCATCGCCGGCGGCGGGCTCGCCGGCGCCAAGGCCGCCGAAGCGCTGCGCGAGCAAGGCTTCGACGGCCGCCTGATCCTGATCGGCGACGAGCCGGACCGCCCGTACGAGCGGCCGCCGCTGTCGAAGGACTACCTGCGCGGCGAGGCCGAGCGCGAGACCATCTACGTCCACCCCGAGGCGTACTACGCCGAGCACGGCGTCGAGCTGCGCCTCGGCCGCCGCGCGACCAGGCTCGACGCGGCCGTGGGCGACCTGGAGCTCGACGACGGCGAGCGGCTGCCCTACGACCGGCTGCTGCTCGCGACCGGCGCCGAGCCGCGCCGGCTCGCGCTGCCCGGGAGCGAGCTCGACGGCGTGCTGTATCTGCGCAGCGTCGCCGATTGCGACGTCCTGCGCGAACGATTCGACCGCAGCAGCTCCGTCGTCGTTGTCGGCGCCGGCTGGATCGGCTGTGAGGTCGCCGCGTCGGCGCGGACGCACGGTCTCGAGGTGACCGTGCTCGACCCGCAGACGGTCCCGCTTGAGCGCGTACTCGGGGAGGAGGTCGGCAGCGTCTACCGCGACGTGCACTCAGATCACGGTGTGCGGATGCGGCTCGGGACCCATGTCGAGGCGTTCGAGGGCGCGAGCGCGGTCGAACGCGTCCGCACTAGCGATGGCGATGCGATCGACTGCGACTTCGCCGTCGTCGGCGTCGGCGCGTTCCCGCGCACCGAGCTCGCCGAGCGCGCCGGGCTCGCCACCGGCAAAGGGATTCACACCGACGCGCAACTGCGCACCAGCGCCTCCGACGTCTTCGCCGCTGGCGACGTGGCCGCCGCCGAGCACCCGTTCTACGGCGGGCGGATCCGCGTCGAGCACTGGGCCAACGCGCTCGAGCAGGGCCCGCTGGCGGCGAGCAACATGCTCGGCGCCGAGCACCCCTACGAACGGCTGCCGTACTTCTACTCCGACCAGTACGACGTCGGGATGGAGTACACCGGCCTCGCGCGCACGTGGGACCGCGTCGTCTTCCGCGGCGACCCGGCCGCGCGCGAGTTCATCGTCTTCTGGCTCGAAAGCGATCGCGTGATCGCGGGCATGAACGTCAACGTCTGGGACGTCGTCGACCCGATCGGGCGGCTCATCCGCGAGCGCATCGCCGTCAATGATCGCCTCCTCGCCGACCCCGACGTGGCGCTCGATTCGCTCTTCGCCGCCGAGCAGGCGACGTCATGAACCGCCTCATGCAATTGCACGACGCCGGCGTCTCGATCTGGCTGGACACGCTCTCACGCGAGTTGCTTGACAGCGGCGCCTTCGCGGCGCTGATCGCGGGGGACGCCGTCACCGGCGCAACCTCGAACCCGACGATCTTCGCCAAGGCGATCACGACCTCCGACCGCTACGACGAGGACCTGCGCAGCGCCGCCGCCTCGGGCGTCGACTCCCTGCAGGAGCTGTTCTTCCTGATCGCGCTCGACGATGTCGGCCGCGCCGCCGACCTGCTGCTGCCCGCATTCAGAGCCAGCGGCGGCCGCGACGGCTTCGTGTCCTTCGAATGCACCCCAGACCTGGCCGACGACACCAGCGCGACGATCGAACAGGCACTCGAGCTCTGGGGTCGGCTGGCCCGCCCGAACGTGATGATCAAGGTGCCCGCGACGGAGGCCGGGCTCGGCGCGATCGAGGAGCTGACCGCCCGCGGCGTCAACGTCAACGTCACCCTGCTGTTCTCCGTTGCACGTTACGAGCAGGTCATCGATGCCTACCTCGCGGGCCTCGAACAGCGAGCCGGTGCCGGAGAGCGCATCGACGGCATCGCGTCGGTCGCATCGTTCTTCGTCTCACGCGTCGATTCCAAGACCGACGCGGTGCTGCCACGCCACTCCGACCTGCGCGGCCAAGTGGCGATCGCCAACGCACGCCACGCCTACGCCCGCTACTGCAACCGGTTCACCGACCCGCGCTGGGCGGCGCTACGCGCGCTCGGCGCTCACCCGCAGCGACCCCTCTGGGCGAGCACCGGCACCAAGGACCCGGCGTACTCCGACGTCTTGTACGTCGAGCAGTTGATCGGCCCCGACGTCGTCAACACCATGCCCGAGCGTACCGTGCGCGCCTTCGCCGACCACGGCCGCGCCGCGCGCACCCTCCATACGACGGACGCCGCGGCCGAGGCAACGCTTCTCCAGGCCCGGGATGCCGGCGTCGACCTCGCCGCCGTCACCGCGGACCTCGAGCGCGAGGGCGTGCGGTCGTTCTGCGACTCCTATCACGAGCTGCTCGATTCCATCAAGACGCGGCTTGAACGTCTGAGCCCGGCGCGCTAGGTGAGCTAGGGCCCGGGCCGATCACAGTGAGCCACGCGCTGCATCGTGGGCCGCCGCCGTATCGACGCCGCGCAGGACTGCTAGACAGGCGAGCGCGACAAGCGCCATCAGCACGAACCCGAGCCCGTAGCCTCCCGTGGCGGATTGACGAGCCCCATCACGAGCGGTGGGAAGAACCCGCCGAGGCCACCCGCGGCGCCGACGACGCCGGTGACAGCCCCGACCCGGTCCGGGAACCACTGCGGCACGAGCTTGAATACGGCGCCCGTGCCGAGCCCGAGGGCGACGGCGATCGTGAGGCAGGCGATCGTCAACGGCACCATGGACGTGTACGTGGCCGCGAGCACGAGCGCGAGGACGGCAACGCCGGCGAACGACACGCGCAGCACGCGGGCGGCACCGATCCGGTCCGACAGCACACCGCCGGTGGGGCGCGCGACGACGGCGAGCAGCGCGAACCCGGCGGCGCGCGCGCCCGCGTCGGCCTTTGAGAGGTGGTGGACTTCGGTCAACAGCTTCGGCAGGTACAGGAACATCGCGACGAAGCCGCCGAAGGCCAGGAAGTAGAACAGCGTCAGGGCCCACGCCCGGCCGCTGGTGCGGAAGACCGACAGCGCGGCGAACATACCGGGAGTCGGACCGCCCACGGCCGGCCGCGGCGCGTCGCGGGCGAGCAGCGCGAAGACAGCCGCCATGGCCGCGACGAGAACTGCGGCGATCCAGAACGGAGCCGACAGTCCCCAGCGATCGGCGATTCGCGGCGCGGTCAATCCCGCGACGACCGTGCCGCCCATGCCCATGCCGTAGATGCCCAGCGCGAAACCCTGGCGCTCGCGGGAGTACCAGCCGTTCACGAACGGCACTCCGACCGCGAATGACGCGCCGGCGAAGCCGAGCAGCAAGCCGAAGACAGCACCACCGCGAGCGAGTCGTGCCACAGCGCGAGCGCGACCAGCGGTAGTGGCGTGAAGGCCATCAGCGCCGTGAACACGCGCCGCCCGCCGAGGCGGTCGGTCAGCCACCCGAGCGGGATCCGCATCAGCGACCCCAGCAGCACCGGTACCGCGACCATCGCCGACGTCTGTACGTCCGAGAGCGCAAGTGCGTCTTGCAGGTCCGGGCTGAGCGGCCCCAGCAGGCTCCAGCCGTAGAAGCACGCGGTGAAGGCCGGCGTGGCGAGCGTCAGCTCCGTCCCGCCGGTCGAGTGCTCGGTGCGACTCACCGCGGAGTACGGCTCGAGGTGGTGGCGTAGCGGCGGCGGTAGAGGATGTACGGGCGACCGAGGTACTGCAGCGGGATGCTCCAGGCGTGCACGAGGCGGCTGAACGGGAACAGCGCCCAGAAAGCCCACGCGATCACGGCGTGGACCTGGTAGACGGTCGCGGCGCCCTGGGCGGCGTCGACGTCGGGCCGCAGGACGAACAGCGAGCGCCACCACGTCGAGATGCTGTCGCGGTAGTCGTACGGCGACGAGGTGATGAGGTTGTGTGCGTAGGTCATCCAGCAGCCGAGGCCGATCAGCACGACGAGCAGCAGGTACACGGCCATGTCCGTGCGCGACGTGGTGCGGCGCACGCGCGCGTTGGTCGCGCGCCGGTAGACGAGCCCGGCGAACCCGGCGACGCAGACCGCGCCGGCGACCGCCCCGGCGATCGCCGAGAACCACCGGTAGGCGCTCTCGGAGATGCCGAGCGTCTCGGTCAACGACTTCGGGATCATAAGGCCGATCACGTGGCCACCGACGGCGGCCAGGGCGCCGTAGTGGAACGCTGGTCCGGCCCAGCCGAGGATCTTCGATTCGAACAGCTGGGTCGATCCGCTCGTCCAGCCGAACTGGTCGGTGCGGTAGCGCCACCAGTGGCCGACGACGAACGTCGTCAGCGCGACGTACGGGAAGATGATCCAGAGCAGGATCGCTCCGGCGCTCATGCGTGCGCTCCCTCCGGCATCGCCTCCGGCGGCCCGTAGGGCTCCAGGCCTACGGCCTCTTCGGGGGGTCCTTCGCGGGCGAGTCGCACGACCTCGGCGCGCTGATCGACGCCGAGCGCCGGCAGCCCTGCGGCGACGGCGTCGATGACGTGCGCGTACGGGCTCTCGAGGTCGTGCAGGGAGAGCCGCAGCAGCTCGATCGCGGGCCTGTGCTCGGCCAGCAGCGCCGCGCCGTGGCCGGGCGGCGCCAGCGCCGCGAAGGCGAGCATGACCGCCAAGTGATCCGGCAGCTCAGCGGAGTCCAGCGGCAGCCCGGCGAGCCGGTAGAGCTTCTTCAGCCGCAGCAGCGCCATCCCGCGCTCGCGCGTGTCGCCGTGGGCGTAGTAGGTCAGGTGCAAGCTGGTGCGGCGGCGCAGGTCGAACGTCTCGACGTAGAGCGCGGGATCGGCCGACCAGCCGGCGAGGAAGCGCTCCAGCGCGGTGCGCGCCTCGCCGGCGGGCAGGGCTCGTACCTCTGCTTCGATCTCGGTACGCGCGGCGGCGACGCGCTCGTCGGGGTAGCGCAGCAGGAACGACAGCAGCGCCCACGGCGGCGCGGCCGAACGCGGAGTGCGGCGCGCGCGCCTCATGCTCCGCCGTTCCGGTCACGCTCGAGGATGTCGATCAGGTGGAAGCGCTCGCCGTCGAACGGCACGACCGGCGAGGACGTCTCCGGCCGGCGCTCGACCGCGCCGCAGTTGCCGGGGCCGCCCTCGAAGTCCAGCCCGCAGCCGCCCTGCTCCTGCATCAGCCGCTCACCGAGCTCGGCGTGCGCCTGCGGGATCACGTAGCGATCCTCGTAGTCGGCGATCGCCAGCAGCCGGTACATGCGCTCGAGCTCCGGGGCGGTCAGCCCGACGCGCTCGGGCAGCGTCGCGTCGGACTCGCCGAGCACCTGCTGCTTGCGCATGTACGCACGCATCGCGGCGAGCCGGTGCAGCACGTCGCGCACGACGCCGACGTCGCCCGCGCTGAGCAGGTTCGCGATGTACTCGAGCGGGATCCGCAGGTTGTCGATCGCGCCGAAGACGTCGTCGGGATCGGCCTCGTAGCCGTCGTCCTCGAGCGTCGAGACGACCGGCGACAGCGGCGGGACGTACCAGACCATCGGCAGTGTGCGGAACTCCGGGTGCAGCGGCAGGGCGACACCCCAGCGCATCGCGAGGTCGTAGATCGGCGACCGCCGGGCGGCGTCGATCCAGTCTCGCGGGATCCCGTCGGCGGCCGCCGCCTCGCGCACGGCAGGGTCCTCGGGATCGAGGAAGATCGAGCGCTGGGCGGCGAGCAGGTCGCGCTCGTCGGGCACCGACGCGGCCTCCTGCACGCGGTCGGCGTCATACAGGACCAGCCCCAGATAGCGGATCCGCCCGACGCACGTCTCGGCGCAGATCGTCGGCTGACCCTGCTCGATCCGCGGATAGCAGAGCGTGCACTTCTCCGCCTTGCCGGTCTTGTGGTTGAAGTAGACCTTCTTGTACGGGCAGCCGGAGACGCAGTAGCGCCAGCCGCGGCAGCGCTCCTGGTCGACGAGCACGATGCCGTCCTCCTCGCGCTTGTACATCGCGCCCGACGGGCAGCTGGCGACGCACGAGGGGTTCAGGCAGTGCTCGCAGATACGCGGCAGGAAGAACATGAACGCCTGCTCGTAGGTCATCCGCACCTGCTCCTGCATGCCCTGCAGGTGTGGATCCTGCGGCGCGAGCTCCGGCCCGCCCGCGAGGCCTTCATCCCAATTCGGCCCCCACTCGACGTCCATCGGCTTGCCGGTGATCTGCGAATGCGACCGCGCGACCGGGTCGCGCTCCGACAGCGGCGCGTTCACCAGCGTCTCGTAGTCGTACGTCCACGGCTCGTAGTAGTCGTCGAGCTCCGGCAGGTCGGGGTTGGAGAAGATCGTCAGCAGCTTCTTCACGCGCCCGCCGGCGCGCAGCCGCAGGCGTCCGCGCCCGTCGAGCTCCCAGCCCCCCTTCCACCGTGCCTGGTCGGACCAGCGGCGCGGGTACCCCTGCCCGGGCGCGGTCTCGACGTTGTTGAACCAGACGTACTCCGTGCCCGGCCGGTTCGTCCACACCTGCTTGCAGGTCACCGAGCACGTGTGGCAGCCGATGCACTTGTCGAGGTTCATCACCATCGCGACCTGCGCCTTGACCTGCATCAGTACTCGACCTCCTGACTGCGCTTGCGCACGATCGTCACCGAGTCGCGATTGGAGCCCGTCGGCCCGTAGTAGTTCGGAGCCCACGAGAGCTGGGCGTAGCCGCCGATCATGTGCGTCGCCTTCATGGCGATCGTCGTCAGCGCGTTCTCGGTCCCGCCGCGCCGCCCGTCGACCTCCGAGCGCGGCGTGCCGATCTGGCGGTCCTTGGAGTGGTACATCAGGCACACGCCCGGCGGGACCCGGTGCGAGACCACCGCGCGGGTCACGACGACGCCGTTGCGGTTGATCGCCTCGACCCACTCGTTGTCGGCGACCTCGAGCGTGGCGGCGTCCTGCGGGCTCAACCACAGCCCGGAGCCGCCCCGGAAGAGCGTCAGCATGTGCAGGTTGTCCTGGTACTCGGAGTGGATCGACCACTTCGAGTGCGGCGTCAGGTAGCGCAGCGTCAGCTCCGGCCCGTCGTGCGCTTTCAGCGGCTCGGCGCCGGCGAGCATCAGCCGGTGATCGACCGGCGGCCGGTAGGCGGGCAGGCCCTCGCCGAGCTCGAGCATCCAGGCGTGGTCGAGATACAGGTGCATGCGCCCGGACAGCGTGTGCCACGGCTTGCCGCGCTCGACGTTGATCGTGAACGCGGCGTAGGCGCGACCCTCCTCGTCGATCCCCGACCACTCCGGCGACGTGATCACGCGCCGCGGCTGCACCTGCGTGTCATGGAACGTGATGCGCTTGTCCTCGGAGCGCTCCGCGAGGTCGGCGAGCGGCACCCCGCAGCGCTCCTCGAGCGAGCGGAAGCCGGCCGCCGCCAGGCGGCCGTTGGTGACGCCCGAGATCGCCAGCATCGTCTCGGCGGCGCGCTCGGCGCGCTCCAGCGACGGCCGGCCGGCGGCCGCGCCGCCGTTGACGCGCCCGTTGCGCGCGGCCAGCCACTCGATCTCGCGGTCTGGCACCAGCGACGCGCTCTTGACCGTCGCACCGAGTTGCTCGGCGAGCGGGCCGAGCGCGGCCCACTGCTCGGCCACCGCGCCGTAGTCGCGCTCGACGACGGTGAGGTTGGACATCGTGCGGCCCGGCACCGGCTCGCACTCGCCCGCGCGCCAGTCGGCCACCTCGCCTCGCGGCTGCATGATCTCGCCGGGCGAGTCGTGCAGCAGGGGCGTGGCGACGACGTCGCGGCGCACGCCGAGGTGCTCGCCGGCCAGCTCCGAGAATGCGCGCGCGATCGTGTGGAACGCGTCCCAGTCGTCACGCGCCTCCCAGGGCGGCGGGATCGCCTGGTTGAACGAGTGCACGAACGGGTGCATGTCGGTCATCGAGAGGTCGTACTTCTCGTACCAGGTCGCCGCCGGCAGCACGATGTCGGAGTACAGGCCGGTCGTCGTCATGCGGAAGTCGACGTTGACGAGCAGGTCGAGCTTGCCGCGCGGGATATCGTCGCGCCAGCGTACGCTGGACGGGCGCTCGTCCGGCGGCAGCGGCTCGGCGAGCGGACCGTCGTGGGTGGCGCCGAGCAGGTGGCGCAGGAAGTACTCCTGCCCCTTGCCCGAGGAGCCGAGGAGGTTCGAGCGCCAGACGAAGTAGACGCGCGGGAAGCTCGACGGCGCGCTCGGGTCGTCGACCGCGTAGCTCAGCCGGCCCGCCTTCAACTCCGAGACGACGTGCTCCGCCGCGTCGACCCCGGCGGCCTCGGCCTCGTCGGCGAGGTCGAGCGGGTTGCGGTCGAACATCGGGCAGGCGGGCATCCAGCCCATCCGGACCGCCTTCGCGTGCGCGTCCATCGCCGTCATGCCGGCGAACCGCCCCGTGCCGAGCGGGCTGGCGAAGCTGTCGGGGCGCAGCCGGTCGAAGCGCCACTGCTCGCTGTGCGTGTAGAACCACGAAGTGCCCTGGGCCTGGCGCGGCGGCCGGTGCCAGTCGAGCCCGAACGCGAGCGTCGACCAGCCGGCGAACGTGCGGATCTTCTCCTGGCCGACGTAGTGCGCCCAGCCGCCGCCGTTGATGCCGACGCAGCCGCCCAGCAACAGCAGCGCGATGAACGAGCGGTACGTCTCGTCGGAGTGAAACCAGTGGTTGGTGCCCGCGCCCATGCAGATCATCGAGCGGCCGCCGCTGACCTCCGCGTTGCGCGCGAACTCGCGGCCGACCTTGGCCGCGAGATGGCGGTCAACGCCCGTGATCGCCTCCTGCCAGGCGGGCGTGTAGGGGGCCGATGCGTCGTCGTAATCCTCCGGCCACTCGCCCGGCAGCCCGTCGCGCGCGACGCCGTAGGTGGCCAGCATCAGGTCCAGCACGGTGGTGACCAGGCGCCCGCCGACGCGGATCGCCGGCACGCCGCGGCGCATCGCGCCGCCGCCCGGCCCGTCGCCGACGTCGAAGCGCGGCAGCGCCACCTCGACGGCCTCCGTGTGGCGGCCGTGCAGGCTGAGGACCGGGTCGAGGTCGCCCAGGCGCAGGTTCCAGCGGCCCTTGCCCTCCTCGCCGTAGCGGAAGCCGACCGAGCCGTTGGGCACCGCCGGCTCGCCCGTCACGGCGTCCAGGAGGACCGGCTTCCAGCTCGCGTTCTCGCTCTCGTCGCCGATGTCCTCCGCCATCAGGAAGCGGCCGGGCACGTGGACGCCGTCGCGCTCCTCGAGGGCGACGAGCAGCGGCAGGTCGGTGAAGCGCTTGCCGTAGTCCTGGAAGCGCTCCACGGGCCGGTCGACCCAGAACTCCTTGAGCATCACGTGGCCCATCGCCATCGCCAGCGCGGCGTCCGTGCCCGGCTGGGCCGGCAGCCAGTCGTCGGCGAACTTCACGTGATCGGAGTAGTCGGGCGAGACGACGACGACCTTCTGGCCGCGATAGCGCGCCTCCGTCATGAAGTGCGCGTCCGGCGTGCGCGTGATCGGCAGGTTGGTGCCCCACACGATCATGTAGCTCGCGTCCCACCAGTCGGCGGACTCCGGCACGTCGGTCTGGTCGCCGAACACCTGCGGCGCGGCCGCCGGCAGGTCCGCGTACCAGTCATAGAACGTCGTCGTGTGGCCGCCGATCAGCGACAGGAAGCGGCTGCCGGCCGCAAAGGAGACCGGTGACATCGCCGGGATCGGCGTGAAGCCGCCTACACGGTCGGGCCCGTGCTCGGCGATCGTGTGCACGGTCGCCGCGGCGATCAACTCGGTCGCCTCCTCCCACGAGCAGCGCACGAAGCCGCCGCGCCCGCGCTCGCCGCGGTAGCCGCCGTCCGCGGCTACCTGCGCGAACGCCGCCACGTCGTCGGCGGAGCCCGCGCGCGCGGCGCGCCACGACTGGAGCAGGCTGCCGCGCACGTAGGGGTGTTTCAGCCGGGCGGGCGAGTACGTGTACCAGGAGAACGAGGCGCCGCGCGGGCAGCCGCGCGGCTCGTGATCCGGGCGCCCGGGGTCGGTGCGCGGGTAGTCGACCGCCTGCGTCTCCCAGGTGATCAGCCCATCCTTGACGTAGACGTTCCACGAGCACGAACCGGTGCAGTTGACCCCGTGCGTCGAACGAACGACCTTGTCGTGGCGCCAGCGGTCCCGGTACGCCGACTCCCAGTCACGCCCGCGGGCGATCAGCATGCTCCAGCCCTCCGCGCTCGCCTCCCCGCGGCGGAAGAACTCGTGCGCCGCCAGCAGCGGCGTCGTGGCCTTTGTGGGCTCCGTCGGCAGCGTCATCGCACCCCTCGACCTCTGAGGCGAGGCAAGCTACCACGGATCGCGAACTTTTTCCCTGCCGGGCAGTGCAAAATCGAGCCGCACGCCGACACGCTCTACCTCGCGGCCGCGATGCGCCGCCGCGGTTGATCGGCCGCGCAGTTGCGGCGCCGCCGATCCCCGCCGGCGTCAGTCGCCGTTGTCGTTGCTCATGAGCTTCCACACGCTGGCGAGCACCGCCGCTGTGACGGTGAGATCGATGGCCATGACCGGGATCAGGACCCATACGCGATCGAGGACCGAGACGAGGCTGATGAGCCCGACCATGACCAGCAGGGACGACGTGAATATCAGCAGGAGCACGGACCCTCGATCCCGGAGAGGCGGTCGGTCGCCGTCGCGCGAGCCCTGCGGCACGTCCGCGGCGGGGGCGATGTGCTCGTCTCTGGTCGCGGGCGGGCCTGTCCTGATCGGAGCTCGAGGCGGGCGCAGACGGGGCGGGATGTCTCGACGCTG
Organism: uncultured Solirubrobacteraceae bacterium; assembly: GCA_963736505.1. Classification (GTDB taxonomy): domain Bacteria; phylum Actinomycetota; class Thermoleophilia; order Solirubrobacterales; family Solirubrobacteraceae; genus Solirubrobacter. The sequence continues at coordinate 226,517 of CAVTOZ010000003.1, read as the reverse complement.
ATCGTGGTTGCGCGGCGAGCGGGTCTTCTCTACGGATGGGGACACGATGCCCTCCTTTTACACATTCACTGTGTATAAAATACCATGGATTGGGTCCGAGGAGAAGGGAGCGCTCCGATCGGTTACGACGCGGCGAGAGCGCGCGCAACGAGCGCGCGTGCTGCGGCGGCCGCCGCCTCGGCGTCGTCGAGCGCTGCATAGAGGTTCGTGAGCCCGCGGTCCACTCGGGCAACCCGTCCACACATCCGTGGGTCAGCAGCCGGCCGAGCGGCCGGCTCGAGCGAGGCGGCGATCATCTGCTGCAACGTCGTACTTGCGATGCCCAACTCGCGGAGGGCTGTCTCGACGCAGCCGAGGAGGGCGGGGACGGCACGCGCGGCCGCCGGGAGTTCTGCGGCGCTACGGATGGCGATCGCCGCGTCGACGAGATCGCATCCGCGGTCGTAGAGTTCGTTGTCGGCCTCGCGGCGGAGATGAGGCCCAGCTTCCGGAGCAAGCATGGTCCGAGTCTGTCGCCGGCCGAGCGCCACGACCATTGGGGCGAGGGTGTAGATGACGCCCGTGGGCAGCCGGCGGCGGTGTGCATCCCCGTCTACCGGCGAACGACGCGCTCGGGTGGCGCCGGCCGGCGCGTGGGCGTGTCACCCGTCCGGGCGCGCTCGCCGAGGGACACATACGTCGCCGCGAGGCATTCCCTGGCGTCACCGCAGCGCTCTCGGGCGACACGGAGCGCCCGTCCGGCATCATGGAACGCGGCAAGGATTCGCGCTTGTTGCTCGTGTGACGGTACGGCGCCTTCCGCTGCACCGGGCCACGCGGCTCCGGCGCGCTCGAAGCGCACGCAGATGGGCTCGCGAGGGTCGTCGGATGGGATCAGCGTCTGAGCCGCGAGATCACAGCAGCGACCGAGCGCCTGCAACGCCTCCTCGACCACGGTGAGCGCCGACGGCAACGCGTCCACCGATGCTCGATCGCGCGCATGCGCCTCGAGTCGGTTCGCCGCCGCCAGGAGCGCAAGCGAATCACCGAGCACCATGAGCGTGCCATCACCGAGTGCCGCGGGTCTGTCGTGCATGAGCCAAGCCTGCTGCGGGCTGGGCGAACTGTCGATGGGTGCGACCGTGCATAGATGCGCGACGGCGACCTCGCGATGGTCGGGGTGACGCGCCACCGCTCGATCCGGTGCGGACCAGGCAACTTGATGGCGACGGCCACGAGATGCAGTCCGCACCCCATCCCTCGGACACATCGACTCGTCCAGCGTGGGCGAGATGATCCGCATCGCGCTCCTCGATCGCAGCCCCGCCGTGCTCGCCCGACTCACGCGGCTCGTTCAACACGCCGGAGGCCTGATGGTGGCGGCAGCGGCCCAGGACGAGGTCGCGCTCGCGCGTGAGCTCCGAGGGCAGCGTCCAGATGTCCTCGTTCTCGGCTACGACAGCGCACGCGGCGAAACGTTGGCGCTCTGCCGGCGCATCAAGAACCGCCCGGCACCGCTGCGCGTACTGATCTGCTTCGGCGACGCCAGCCCCGCACTGACCGTTGCCGCACGCGCCGCACAGGCCGACGGGCTGCTCGCCAAGACTGCTCCCCCCACCGCCCACCTCGCTGCGATCCGACGGATCGCCGACGGGGGCTCCGTGATTCCGGGCCTCGCCCGCGAGGACCTTGCGGAGGCGGTCACCCGCCTCGACCGCACCGACCTCCCCATCTTCGCGATGCTTCTCGACGGCAAGCCGCTACCCGCCATCGCCCAAACACTGCGAACGGATCAGCTGGATATCGCCTGCAGGGCAGGTGAGATCGTCGAGCGCCTCCGCCCGCGACCTACACGGGACGGAGGGAAGTGATCTTCGAGGTCCGCGCCTGTCCGCGCGCTGAGCCACCGTGCCACCCCCCACCAGCGGCGTTCGCGAGAGCATTGGGCGGCACTCCGGACCGTGCCATCGATCGAGAGCGTCGACGCCGTCCCGTCAGCGCCGCCGCCATACGCGCGTCCGGCGCCCTGTCATCGACCGCCCTGAACTGGACCGGCGCAGCTCGAGCGTTCTGATCGTCTGTCGTCGACATGTCTTGAGCTTCCGACGTCATCTGTCTGCGCTCAATCGGGCGCGGACCTCACGATCGCCGGACTACAACTCCAGGAGCACCGCCGTTGGCGGACGCCATCCCGCCTGTGCTGACTCACTGCGGCCGCGTCGCGCTGTACTGCTTGATGGTCAAAGGGCGCGTCGGACCGCTGTCGCAACGCGTCGTCCGGGACCGTTGCTCGGTGCCATTGCGATCGAGCGCCGGCTTCATCGGCGATCGCGGTCCGGGGCCATACTCAGCCGGCGGATGAAGCCAGGCCGTACCCCGCGAGACCGCCGGTGCTGGACCGCCCGTCGCTCGTCGCCGGAGAGTCTGGACCCGCGGCCGCCTCGGCGCGGGTCAAGTCGGTGACGCGCCGCCTGGGCAATGGCCCCGCTCCGCGGGGCAATACGAGTACCGGGCAGCGTGCCTCGGTGGCGACACGCCTGGACACGCCATCCAGCGCGACGGCACCCAGGCGCCCGACGCCACGCGAGCCGCACACGAGCAGGTCGAGATGTTCGGAAGCGCGGATGAGAACGCCGGCCGGATCGCCGACCAGGACCTCGGTCTCGACGGGGACATCGCCGCCCCCGCCAAGCTCGTCGATCTCAAGCCGAGGCCGAACTCCGGTGAGGGGCTCCGATTCACCGTATGCGTCAACCACCCCCTCGACGACCGTGAGTGCGCGCAGTGTGGCTCCAGCTCGCCGCGCAAGCGCGTGACCGAATTGCAAGGCCGTGCGCCCTTGCTCGTTGTCGATGTACGCCGCACCGATGACGTCGATCGTCGCCGGCGCCTCCAAGGCGTGTGGGACGACGGCGACCGGACAGGGCGCGCCGTGCATCAACCCCTCGAGCACCGAGCCCGGCAGCGCAAGTCCCACTGCTCTGCGCGGCGTCGAGCTGAGGACGAGCAGACCGGCGTCCGCGGTGCCGGCGGTCTGGTGAAGGAAACGAGGTGCGTTTGTGCCTATCAACTCGCGGTAGTCGACCCGGACGTCGCTCGCCGCCAGCTCACGCTTCACATCGCCGAGCAGGTCGGCGTCGAGAATGAGGCCCTCGTCCAGGGGGCAGCGCTCCGCCAGCCGTGCGGGCTGGCGTCCGGCAGCGGCGGCCCACTTGGCAACCCGGGCGCCGGTCGGGGTGTCGCCGGCGTCGTGGTACTCGCCCGGCCGAGCGGACGGGCCTCGCCTTCCTCCAGCGGGCCGCCTCACGTCCTGATCGCCGACCTGGCGACGACGAGGTCCGCCAGTCGCGGCCGGCCGCCTGGAACTCGGCCGTCCTGCTCGACCCGGGCCTCCGCAACACGCGCGAGCTTCGCCGAGGGAGCGGCCATCGGACGCTCGGTCGTCTTCGTCACCGGCGCCGACGATCTCGTCGCCGAACGACTGACGTGCCCGCGCGCCGCGCTCACCGCGGCGGAATACCTCGCCTTCGAACGCGGCGTGCACGTACTCCTCGTGCTCGTCGACATGACGAACTCTGCGAGGCGCTGCGCGAGGCCGCCGCGGCGCGGGACGAGATACCAGCACGGCGCGGCTGTCCCGGCTACATGTACTCCGATCTCGCCTCGCTCTTCGAACGTGCGGGGCGCATCAACGGGCGCCGTGGCTCCCTGACCCAGATCCCGATCCTGTCGATGCCCGACGATGATGTCAGCCACCCGATCCCGGATGTGACGGGCTACATCACCGAGGGTCAGATCGTCCTCTCACGCGAACTCGACCGGCGCGGCATCGACCCCCCGATCGACATCCCGTCGCTCAGCCGGCTCATGAACGCCGGGATCGGCGATGGCAGCACCCGCGGCGACCACCGCGGCGTCGCCGACGAGATCTCCGCCTTCCTCGGACGAGGACACGAACTACGCCGCCTGATCTCAGTCGTCGGCGAGCAGGCGCTCTCCGACGACGACCGCCGCATCCTGGCCTTCCGTCGACGAGCTCGAGCAGCGCTTCGTCGGCCAGGGCACGCAACGACGCTCGATCGAGGAGACGGAGCGTTCGCCGGAAAGGTCAGCAACAGCCGCTCTCCCAACACAACAGCGAAACGGACGCAGAACGCGCGGCCACCGAACACGCCGCCGCGACCGGCGCGGGCGAGGTCATCGTCCATGACCTCTATGGCTGTCTGCAGGGCGTGGCCGGAGATCGGCCACTTCGATTAGGGCTGGATGAGCCCGCGGCGGATCGCGTACCGCGTGAGTTCGACCCGGTCACGCATCCCGAGCTTTTCGAGGATGTTTGCCCGGTGGCGCTCGACCGTCTTCTTGGAGATGTGCAGCAGCGCGCCGATCTCGTCGTTGGTATGCGCCTCCGCGACGAGCTTGAGGATCTCCTCTTCGCGCGGGGTGAGCAACTCGCCATGCACGGCCTCGCCGGTCCGCACCCGTTCCATGTACTCGCGCATCAGCGCCTGGACGCCTCCGGGATACAAGAACGGCTGGCCGCGCATCGTCGCGCGGCATGCCTCGACGAGATCGCGATCCACGGAGCTCTTGAGCACGTAGCCCGACGCACCGGCGCGGATCGCTTCGAACAGGAACTGCTCGTTGTCGTGCATCGACAGCATGAGGACCCGCACCTCCGGTTTGCGATGCGTGATCTCGCGCGCCGCCTGCAGTCCCGTCTTGCGCGGCATCGAGATGTCCAGGATGGCCAGATGCACCTCGCCGGCGAGCGCCTCTGAGACCGCCTGCTCTCCGTCGGTCGCCTCGGCGACGACCTCCAGGTCAGCCTGAGCGTTCAGCACCGTCCGCAGCCCGTTGAGCACGATCGGGTGGTCATCGGCGATCAGGATCCTGGTCTTCAACGGCGTCATCGTCGGCCTTCCGGGTTGGCGGGGACACAGAGCCGCACTTCTGTTCCGCCCTGGGGCGGGCTGACGATCGAGATGTTCGCGCCGATCAGCATCGCCCGCTCGCGCATGCCCCTGATGCCGTTCGAGGATTGAAGCGATCCGGGTGCGAGGCCTCGACCGTCATCGCGAACGCTCAGCACCGTCTGCTCATCCTTGAACTGTAGATCCAGGACGACGTGGCTCGCGTCCGCATGTCGCACAACGTTGGTCAGCGCCTCCTGCGCGACGCGGTACACGACGAGCTCCTGCTCCTTCGACAGCGGCAAGTCCGGCTCCAGCCGCCGCTCGAGCCGGATCCCGGCCTGTTCACCGAACGCCGTCGCCAGCGCGGCCAGCGCGCTTTGCAGGCCAAGCTCCTCCAACGCCTCGGGTCGCAGCTGGCGTGCGATCCGCCGTACCTCCTCGGTCCCATGACGCGCCGTCTCGCGCAACACCTCCAGTTGCGGACGCAATTCATCGGGGATCGCCGCCGCCAGCCCCTCGACCTGCAAGATCACGCCGGTGAGCGTCTGGCCGACCTCGTCGTGCAGCTCGCGCGCGATCCGTCGACGCTCCGCCTCCTGCGCCATCAGCGCATGCCGCGCACTCTCGCGGCGCTCGGACTCCAACCGGTCCAGCATCTCATTGAACGCCCGTGCGATCGCGACGACATCGGGGCCGCCAACAAGTCGCGCGCGAACACCCGGCGACAGCGGATCATGCCGGCGCATCGTCTCGGCCAGCTCCTTGAGCGGAGCGAACGCCGGGAGCAGGAGGACCAGGTTGACCCCCATGAGCGCCACCAGAGCCGCGACGAGGACGGCCAGCTCGCCAGCCGCGACCGGCACCGACACCGTCACCGGCGCCAAGATCAGTCCAACGAATGCCAGCGCCAGGATCGTCGCATTCGTAGCGAACACCCGCCAGAACAACGGCAGCGATCGCAATCGCGCGCTCATGCGAGCAAGCTTCTCACCATGACCTCTCATGGGACGCGTGGACTTCGTCAGCGCCCGCTGAGGTACCCGGGAATGACGCCACTCCGGCCGTCGATTCCTCGCCTCCGGACCGACGTGGGGTGAGACCACTCTGCCCACGTCGCCGAGCTCATGAGACGACAAGGACATCGCACGGCGCGTTCCCCACGCTCCGTGCCGCAACCGATGCTCATGGACCCATCGTCATTGCCGGAGTCCCTGGATCGAATGGGGCGCGACCCCCATCTCTGTGTTGGTGCGCGCCCACTCGTTCTTCGCCGCGCGTTCGTGTCGATGGTTGCGCTTGCCTGGTGGCCGCGCGTGGGGCGTTCGGCGTGCCGATATGCAGTCACGACCGAATCGTCGCGGCTCGCCGGCCCGGCCATGATGTCGTCATGGCTTCCAACCCCGTGCCGGCATCGCCCCGCGCGCCCGCGGTCGAACCCCGGCATCCGACCGGCCCGGGCGTTCTGCTGAGTTCCGCGGACTACGTCGCGTTGCTCGATGAACTCGAATCTCTGCGTGCTGCGGCGCGTCGTGAGCTACCGCAGCGTGCGTGCGCCGACGGCGCCGACGGCGCCGACCTGCTGGCCGCGCTTGTGAACACAGGGGTGGACGAGCAGCGAATCGCTCAGGTCGCCGCACTCGTCGAACTCGCCTCGATCGTTGACGATGCGGCCGTCGTCTCGAACGCAGCCGGGCTGGGCTCGATCGTGAAGGTCGAGGATCGCGCCGGGCAGATGACCGAGTACGAGCTTGTCGGACTGACGGACCAGAAGCCACCGCCGGAGCGGGTCGCACTCGCGACAGCGACCGGCAAGGCGCTGCTCGGCGCGCGGCCGGGCGATGTCCTCCGCGTCGAGCTGCCTAACGGCCGACAGCGCCGTGTACGGGTGACCAACGTCACCCGAGTTCCTGCACTGGGCCGGTGTGAGGGTCGCGTCACGACGACGTGAACGAGCCTCGGGCAGAAGTCGCTCAGCAGACAGGCTAGGCAGGCGCGGGCATCGGTCGGTTTGCCGCCGCTCCGGCGGTGTTCGCGCCAACGTCGTCGCCCTACTGCTCGCGCCCTGTCAAGGCCGGTTGAAATCACCCACCACACGCTGGCCGACGCTGCACCTCGACCGCAGTGGGCCGCGATCCCAGGTCGGGCCCCGGGCGCCCGACACCGCCGACCGGCCCGCCAATCGCGCCAGCATTCGCTCTATCCGCTCGTATACCGCCGCAGCGGATACACCAAGTGTGGAAGCGACCTGCCAACGCGGCATTCGGTCGACCAGCAAGTCGACACCCGTCGATCTTCAAGATCGAGCGCCGCGGTGGCGGCTCGCAGGAGCTCGGGAACCAACGGCGGAAGACGGTTTCCTCCGCCAGCAACGGCGTGAATCGCCTCGAAAAGCTCGCGCGCCGAGGAACCCTTGTGCACAATCCCGTCCGCCCCCGCGATCAGAGCCGGAACGGCAAGAGCCGGATCCGCGAAGGCCGAGTAGAGCAGTACGGCCGGTGCGAGGACGTCGCCCTTGATCCGACGGCACAGGTCCAGGCCGTTGGTACGGGGCAGGTGATAGTCGAGGACGACGACATCCGGGTGAGTCCGATGAAGCAGCGGCAACATCTGCTCGCCGTCGTCAGCGACCCCCACAAAGCTCATACCAGGTGAGACGCGATCGCCGACGTGAGACCGATCCGGATGGCTGCGTGATCATCGACCACGGCCACCCCGCACGAGTTCGCCGCGTCGAGCCTGCGACCCGTTCACGTGAGCGCCTTCCCCGCGGGACGAACGGTGCCAGAGCCGGACGGCGGACGAAACGGGCTCGCCGGTCTCAGCTTGTCGTGAAGGTTCCAAATGACCCGGAATTCGCGCATGGCAAGAGGATCGTCAGGCTCGGGTCGTCATGCCATGCGGTCCAGCATCCCCAACCGGCTGATCTCGCCCTCGGCCATCGGCGCTATCGGCTCGGTGGGGCGAGGATGCCCCATTCTTGGAGCCTGACCCCGATCGATCGAGAGAGTCGACTGAGACACGATGGAGCTTTGCGCATGCCGGCGAGAGGAATGCCATGGAATCGATCGAAACGCGTCCGTCCCCGGCGTCCCTACCGCCTGCTCGATCTAGGTATTATCGGTGAGTCCGACCGTGATCCTCTACGGTGCTCCTGGCAGCCCGCCGCACATCATCTCGCCACCGGCCACGATCGGAGCCGCCGACTGATCGGTTGCGGCTCGCTCGTTAGAGCAGCAGCGCCAGAATCAAGAGAACCGGCACGGCGACGACAGCGGCGATGCTCATCCCCACGACGAAGATGCGGGCGAACTGCGCCGCGAGATCAAGAAACGGATGGGGGGTCATCAGAAACTCCTCGATCTGAAATGAGCTGATCGCTCATGTTCGCCCCCGCAATCGCCCCCGGCCATCGGTTCGAGGCTGCAGCCGCTCCCGCATGCGAGCCCATCCCGGCGCCGCCGAGTGTCGCGGCCCACGAATGGCCGGGGCGCCTCACGCTCCACGATCAGGCGAACGCCGATGCACACGCCTACGTCCTGCACTCGCAGCTCGCTGGTCGATATGGCGCTCAGGAGCATGTACTCCGGACGCGGATCACGCGCAGCGGCAGGCCGGGGATCAAGGGAGCGCGCCGGCCGAGGTCGTCACGCTCCTCGCGATCGAAGGCGCCGACATGCTCATGATGCCCGTCGACGGCTCGCGCCTAGTCGCGTGCCGCGATGGGCGCGTCAGCTCAGTCCGGGGGGCGCCGCTGGCGGCGCTGGTTGGGCGCGATGGGCGCGTCGATGCCGTACCGCACGCCGATCACTCGCGTCCCGAAGCACACGCATGCACCCAAGACCAGGAACACCGGGCTCAGACTGCCGGCCGCATGTGCGGCGACGACGACTCCTGCGCCGAGCAGCGCCGGAATCGCGTAGAGCTCGTGTCGCAGGACGGTCGGGACCTCGCGCAACAGCACGTCGCGCAGCATGCCGCCGCCAATGCCGGTGATCGCACCCAGGATCACCGCCTGCGCGGGGCCCAGCCTGAAGTCCAGCGCCTTGCTGGCGCCAGTCACGCAGAAGAGGGCGAGCCCCATCGCGTCGAACAGCTGGATTCCGCGCTTCACACGGTCCAGCACCTGGCCGGCGAAGAAACACACCAGCCCCGCGGCGCCGACCGCGGCCAAATAGCGCCAGTCGCGGAACGTCGCCGGCGGCGTGCCGATCAGAAGGTCGCGGGTGATGCCGCCCGCCAGGCCCACCACCGCGGCCAGCACGACCACCCCGAAGACGTCCAGGCGCGCCCGAACCGCGGCCAGCCCGCCGCTGAGGCCGAACACGAACGTACCGATCAGATTCAGCCACAGGATCAGCGTCGGGTCGAAGCCGGGAAGCGTGTCCATCGCGCTTCAGGGTGGCATCTCACGCGGAACGTGCCGGAGCCGGGTAGAAGATCCGCACGACCATCACATTTCCGGCGCCGCCACCACGGCCAACCCAGACGATGGAGAAGCAGCATGACCGCTCCCACCCCAGCCGACCGCGTCTTGGACGGACTCGCCGACATCCGGGCCGACCTCGAAGCCCTCTACCGCGACATCCACGCGCACCCCGAGCTTTCGACGCGGCCTTGGCCGGATTCTTGCCCGCGCGCGTGGCGAGGTCGGTGTAGAGCGCGTGCCACGGGTTCGATGGCCGCCAGGCGTGTTGGGCGGCTTCGACGGCGGCCCAGCGCAGCGTCCGTGAGCCGGCCTTGGAGAGCGCGCCGGTGCGCGAGCGGTCACCGGACTGCGTGATCTTCGGGGCCAGGCCGGCGTAGCCGATCAGCTTGCGCGGCGAGCCGAAGCGGGCGACGTCGCCGATCTCGGACGCGAGCGTGAGCCCGAGCAGGTCGCCGATGCCGGGGATCGTGTCCAGCAACACGACGCGCGCGTCGGCGCGGGCCAGCGGTCGCAGTTCGTGGTCGATCGCGGTGATGCGCGCGTCGAGCAGCTCGATCACGTCGAGTGCTTCGGCGATCGAGCGCCGCCAGACAGCGGGCATGCCCTGTGCTCGAGCAGCGTCATCGCGTCCGGGGCGCGCAGCCGCTGCAGCGAGATGCGCAGTCCCCACTGGGTCTGCAGGCCGAAGATCATGCAGGAGCAACGCACCGCCGGCAAGGCGGCGAAGGGCCTGCGCGACGCCGGCTGGCAGGTCACCGAGGGCGTCGGCGGCACCGGGGTCGTGGGGTTGTTGCGCAACGGTGAGGGCCCCGTGGTGATGCTGCGCGCCGACATGGACGCGCTCCCGGTCAAGGAGGCCACTGGACTGGCCTACGCGAGCACCGCCACCGCGACGGGCCCCGACGGCCACGAGACGCCGGTCATGCACGCGTGCGGCCACGACATGCACGTCACCTGGCTGGCCGGGGCGGCCACGCTGCTGGCTCGCGCGCGCGACGCGTGGCACGGCACCGTTCTCGCCGTCTTCCAGCCCGGCGAGGAGACCGCCCAAGGCGCCCAGGCGATGATCGACGACGGCCTGTTCGACCGATTCCCGAAACCGGAGGTGATCCTCGGCCAGCACGTCATGCCCGGCCCGGCGGGGCAGCTCAGCTATCGCAGCGGCACCACGCAGGCCGCCGCCGACAGCCTCGAGGTGCGGCTGTTCGGCCGCGGCGCGCACGGCTCGATGCCGGAATCCAGCGTCGACCCCGTCGTCATGGCCGCCGCCACCGTCCTGCGTCTGCAGACGATCGTCTCGCGCGAAATCGCCGCCAACCAGGCCGCCGTCGTCACGATCGGCGCTCTGCAGGCCGGCACAAAGGACAACGTGATCCCCGACGAGGCACTCCTGAAGATCAACGTTCGGAGCTTCGACGAAGACGTCCGCCGCCACGTCCTGGCCGCGATCGAGCGGATCGTCAACGCCGAGGCCACCGCCTCCGGCGCACCTAAGCCGCCCGAGATCACCACCATCGAGCACTACCCATTGACCACCAACGATCCCGATGCGACGGCGCGGGTCGCGTCCGCGCTGCGCGCACGCTTCGGTGACTCGCGGGTGGACGAGCTCGCGTCACCTGTCTCCGCCAGCGAGGACTTCGGCTCCTTCGGCACCGAATGGGGCGTCCCGTCCGTGTTCTGGTACGTCGCCGGCACAGATCCCGACGCGTACCGCGCCGCCCAGCAAGCCGACCGCGTCACCCAGGACATCCCCACCAACCACAGTCCCGCCTTCGCGCCCGTCATCCGCCCGACGCTCGAGACCGGCGTGCAGGCCATTACCACCGCCGCGCTCGACGGCCTCGCATAGCCATCCCGTCATAAGCAGCCACGCCACGGCCGCGCTCGTTCTAGACAGCGCACGCCAGCGTCGAAGCCACGGTCGACTTGGCAAGCGGCCGCGAGTGATTGGGTCGCTTAGCGGTAGGCAAGCGAGGATCGGTCGGGGCGGCGCCGGGCGCGTGACGCGAGACCCAGGTGCGCGTTTCAGTCTGATGTTCGGGCGACCGCAGGTGAGGCGTGACCGAGCAGCACGCCGAGCGCGGCGCGCGACCGTTTCAGGTGCGTCCGCATCACCGGGACCTCGATCCCGGCGGCGTGCCGGATCGCCGCGTTGGAGCCCCGCGAGGTCTCGCAGTGCGGCTCCGAGATGTCCTGCACGTGGTCGTTGACGTCGCAGCGCCCAACGCCTCACCACGGTCCTTGTCGCCGGTTCGGCGACTAACTGTCGGTGAAGGCGTCCCCCACGATGTCGGCCTCGCGAGGGTCGGGCAGGTAGTCGGCATAGATCAGTGTCGTCTTCGAGTCCCGGTGCCCCATCCACTCCTGAAGCGTCCGCATCGACGTCTTGCCGCTCGCCGCGACGTGGGTACCGAACGTATGGCGAAGGTCATGGAACCGGACTACACGCACGCCGGCGCGTCGACAAGCGGCTGCAAAGCGCTTGCGGACCTTGCTGCGATCTAGCGGCCCCCCCGTGGCGCGGTTGGCGAACACCAGGTCGTCGTCGTCCGTGAAGAGCGACGCCTGAGAATGTCGCTCGAGCTCGCGCGCAACGCGCATCGCCATGGGCACCGAGCGCACACCGCGGCGCGACTTCGGCGCTTTGAACTCGCCGCGTACGAACGCCTGTCGCACCCGAATTCGCGGACCGAGCCAGTCGATGTCGCGCCAGCGGAGCCCGATCAGTTCGCCCTGTCGCAGCCCGGTCATCGCAGCGGTCAGGTACAGCGCGCGCTCGAGCGAGCCCCACTCGTCGTCCGCAACGCCCTCGCTCAGCAACGTCTCGAGATCGCGGCGTGTCAGGTAGCGGATGTCGGCGTCCTGTTGGGCGACAGGGGCATCGATGAAGCGGCACGGATTGCTCGCGCACCAGCGCCGCCGGATCGCGAGGTCGTAGACGGAATGCAGCGTGCTCAGGATGTTGCGGATCGTCTTCGGCGCCTTACCGGCGCGTCTCAGTCCCGCGACCATGCGGGTGATGTGCTCCTCCTCGAGCCGGTCGACCGCGACGCGACCGATCGCGGGGACGATGTGCACGCGCAGGTGCGATTCGACGGTCTCACGATGGGACTTCGCGCGACCGATCGCCTCGAGATGCTCGAGCAGCGCGCCTCCTGCGTCGGCGACGGTGCGCCTTGGATCCGAGACGTGCTGGACCTCGCATGTCGCGCGTTCAGGCTCCACGCCTGCCGTTGCGCCGTCCGGAACAGCCAGCCGCGCCATTCGCGCTCGCGGTCGGGCTGGATGCGCAGGAACTCGACCCATGCGAACCCGCACGCGTCCTCGATGTCCTCGCGCGAGGCCCGCACGGCGTGTGAGACGTGGCGGATCAGGTCGTCGTTGAACGCGAGGAAGAGCTCAGGCTCGTCGGCGCGGAACGTAGTGGGGGCTCACCGGCGGGTTCGGCGGCGGTCCCGGTGGTAGTTGACCGCGCATCTGTCCCCGAATCTGTCCCCGCGGCGCTGAACCGAGGTTCAGAGCTATCGCGGAAACCTGCGCTGTGCAGGGACGGTGCTGAGGGTGAGCGACGGGATTCGAACCCGCGACCGCCGGGACCACAACCCGGAGCTCTACCAACTGAGCTACGCCCACCAAGCGCTGCGCGGAGTTTAGCGGCGGGTACGGTGTCGGCGTGGTCGCGCTGACCTTCGACGACGGGCCCGATCCCCGCGGGACGCCGATGGTGCTCGACGCGCTGTCGCGCGCGCGGGCGCACGGCGACGTTCTTCGTGCTCGGCGAGTGCGTGCTGCGCGAGCCGGCGCTGCTGGATCGCGTGATCGCCGAAGGGCATGCCGTCGAGGTCCACGGGCATGCGCATCTGCGGCATCCCGAGCACCCGCGCGCGGCCGTCGAGGCGGATCTGCAAGCAGCCCTCGCCGCGCTCGAGCGCCACGGCATCGAGCCGACGCGCTGGCGGCTTCCGTGGGGCCATCTCGCCGGCTACTCGCAAGCCCTCGCCGCCGAGCACGGGCTCCAGCTCGCGGGCTGGACCGTCGACTCGCACGACTGGCGCGGCGACTCGGCCGAGGCGATGCTCGACGCCGCGATACCGGGGCTCCAGCCGGAAGCGATCGTGCTGATGCACGACGGCGTCGGCTCGGGCGCGCGCCGGCCCGACTGCGCGCAGACGGCGCGGCTGATCGGGCCGCTGGTCGCCGAGATCCGGGCACGCGGGCTGGAGCCGGGCGCGCTCGGACCCGCGCTGCCGGTAGGGAACCCGGACTTCGGGTAGGTCTTGGCACGTGACATCGGTCGCCGCCACCACGCTCACCGACGCGCTCGACGCGATCGCCGCCGGCGCGGCCGCGCTCGACGCGCACCCGACCTTCCCGCACGACGCGTTCGCGCAGCTGCGGCGGGCCGGCGCGCTCTCGCTCCCCAGGACCCGCGCCGAGGAATGGGCGCTCGTGCGCGCCGTCGCCAAGGCCGACGGCTCCGTCGGCCGGCTGTTCGAGGGCCACCTGAACGCGGTCGAGCGGCTCGCGCTCGACGGGATCGATCCTGAGGACCACCGGCTCGGCGTCTGGGGCGCGAACCCCGCGCCCGGCGAGGGCGAGCCGGCGCGGATCGAGAACGGAGCGCTCACCGGCGTGAAGGTGTTCTGCAGCGGCGCCGGCGGCCTGGACCGCGCGCTGGTCACCGCCGAGGGCAAGCTGGTCTACGTCGACCTGACCCGCGGCGTCGAGGTCGACCGGACCTGGTACCGCGCCGGCGGGATGCGCGCGTCCGAGAGCCACCGCGTCGTGTTCGACCGCGCGCCCATCCTCGCGACGCTCCAGGACCTCGTGCGCGAGCCGTACTTCAGCGGCGACGCCATCCGTACCGCCGCCGCCTGGGCGGGCATCGCGGATGCCGCCGCCGACGCCGCGCTCGCCCACATCGACAGCTCCGACGACCTCAAGGCCCACGCCGCCGGCCGCATCCTCACCGCGCGCGCGACGATCGACCGCTGGTTCGAGCACGCCGCCACGCAGACGGACCTGCGCGACGCCTCGATCCAGCTCCGCGTCGCGACGGCCGACGCCGGCGCCACGATCCTCGCCGAAGCCGCGCGCGCGGCCGGATCGAGACCCTTCGCGACCGGCTCCCCGCTGGACCGGGCGCGGCGCGACTTCGAGCTGTTCGTGCTCCAGCACCGGCTCGACCCGCTGCTGGTGCGGCTGGGACGGGAGCACCGATGAAGCAGCGGCTCGGCCCCGCCTTCTTCGACGAGCTGTACGCGCGCGACCCCGACCCGTGGGACTTCGAGACGAGCGCGTACGAAGCGGCCAAGTACGACGCCACGATCGCCGCGCTCGAGCCGCCGTACGCGTCGGCGCTCGAGGTCGGCTGCTCGATCGGCGTGCTCACCGAGCGGCTCGCCGAGCGTTGCGAGCAGCTGCTGGCGATCGACGTCTCCGAGCGCGCGCTCGCACGCGCGCGCGAGCGCGTCCCGTCCGTCACCTTCGAGCGGCGCGAGATCCCCGAGCAGTGGCCCGACGGCGCGTTCGACCTGATCGTCTGCTCGGAGGTCCTCTACTACCTCGACCCGCCGGCGCTGGAGCAGGCCGCGGCGCAGATCGAGCGCACGCTCGTCCCCGGCGGGAGCCTGCTCGCCGTCCACTGGCGCCATCCGACCGAGCGCTACCCGCTGCTCGGCGACGAGGTCCACGCGAGGCTCGCGCGCTTCGAATGGCCCAAGCCCGTCGAGATCCGCACGCCCGACTACGTGCTCGAGCGCTTCGACCGCCCGTGAGGCTCGCGATCGTCGGAGGAGGCCCCGCGGCGCTGGCCGCCGCCCGCGGCTATCGCGACGCCGGCGGCGACGGCGACGTGACGCTGATCACGCAGGAGCTCGTCACGCCGTACCGGCGCCCGCCGCTGTCGAAGGAGTACCTGCGCGGCGAGCTCGCCGAGGAGGAGCTGCAGCTCGAGCCGCCGGAGTGGTACGCCGACAACGGCGTGCAGGTCCGGCTCGGCGCGCAGATGACGGCCATCACCGACGACGTCGAGCTCCACACCGGCGAGACGATCCCGTTCGACGTCTGCATCCTCGCCACCGGCGGGCGGCCGGCGCGGCTGTTCGACGGGCCGATGACGCTGCGCAGCCTCGCCGACGCGCGCAGGCTGCGCGACCTCACGGGCCGCGCGACCGTGATCGGCTCCGGCTTCATCGGCTGCGAAGCCGCCGCCTCGCTGGCGATGAAGGGCCTCGACGTGACGCTCGTCACCGACGAGGACGTCCCCCACGCCGCCCGCCTCGGCGTCGACGCCGGACGCCACATCGCAGCCTGGCTGCGGCAGCTCGGCGTGACGCTCCAGACCGGCACCAAGGCGACCGAGGGCACGCTGATGGCGGTCGGCGTCGAGAGCGAGCGGATCCCCGTCGACGCCGGCATGCGCACCTCGCGCCAGCACGTCTACGCCGCCGGCGACGCGGTCAAGGCGCACAACGACAGCGCGGGCCGCGCGCTCGCCGTCGAGCACTGGGGCGAGGCGCTCAACATGGGCGAGATCGCCGGCCGCAATGCCGCCGGCGAGGACCGCGCCTGGGACGTCGCGCCGGGCTTCTGGAGCACGATCGGCACGCACACGCTCAAGTACGCCGCCTGGGGCGACGGCTTCGACGAGACGCGCATGGTCGAGCACGCCGGCGGCGCCTTCACCGTCTGGTACGGGAGCGAAGGCGTCACCGTCGGCGTCCTCACGCACGAGCGCGACGAGGACTACGAGCGCGGCAAGGCGCTCGTCGAGCAAGGAGCCCCGCTGCCGTGATCCGCGCGTGCGTCGTCGTTCCAGCGCACGACGAGGAGGAGCTGATCGGAGCCTGCATGCGCGCGCTCGCAGCGCAGGACACCGACGCGCCGTTCGCGGTGATCCTCGTGCTCGACCGCTGCGGCGACGACACCGAGCGCCGCGCGCGGGAGGCGTTCTCCGGCCTGCGCGTCCTGCACGTCGAAGGCGGCGTCGGCCACGCGCGCCGGGCGGGCATGGACCTCGCGCTGACGCTGCTCGAGCCCGACGGCCTGATCGCCACCACCGACGCCGATTCCGAGCCCGCGCCGGACTGGCTGCGCCGCCAGCTCGAAGCGGTCGAGCGCGGGGCGCGCGCGATCGGCGGCCGCGTCGAGATCGGCGCCCACGCGCTCCCGCCCGCCGTGCTCGCCCGGCGCGAGCGCGAGGCGCGACAGCGCTACGCGCGCCTGCGCGGCCCGGGCGCGCGCGAGCACCACCAGTTCAGCGGCGCCTCGCTCGCCGTCACGGCCGCGACGTACGCCGAGGTCGGGCTCGAGCCGCGCGAGGCGCTGGAGGACGAAGGGTTCGAGCGCGCACTCGCGCGTCACGGCGTGCCGATCGAGCGCCTCAACGCGGTCCGCGTGACCACGTCCGGGCGCACGCGCGGCCGCGCCCCGCGCGGGCTCGCGGTGGACCTCGAGCGCGCCGACTGGCTCGCCACGCGCAGCTACGACGCGGCCGCGTTCACGCTCGAGCGGCTGCTCGAGGCGAAGGACCGCACGATCTCCGCGATCCTCCCCGCGCGCGAGACCGCGGGCACGCTCGGCCCGATCCTCGACGCGATCGCGAGCGCTCGACCCGCTCGTCGACGAGGTGCTCGTGGTCGACGCGGCGTCGCGGGACGGCACGCGCGCCGTGGCCGAGCGCCGCGGCGTGCGCGTCGAGGACGAGTCGGACCTGCTGCCGCATTTCGGACCCGCGCTCGGCAAGGGCGACGCGATGTGGCGCGGCCTCGCCGCCACGACGGGCGACCTCGTCGTCTACCTCGACACCGACTCCGAGGACTTCACGCCCGCGTTCGTGCTCGGCATGCTCGGCCCGCTGCTGACCGCGCCGGTCAGCTTCGTCAAGGGCGCGTTCCGGCGCCCGCTGCGCGTCGGCGCGCGCACGCTGCCGGACGGCGGCGGCCGCGTGACCGAGCTCGTCGCGCGCCCGTACCTCAACCTCCACGTGCCGCGCCTGGCCGGCTTCCGCCAACCGCTGGCGGGCGAGATCGCGGCCGAGCGGGAGCTGCTGGAGGGGCTGTCGTTCCCCGTCGGCTACGGCGTCGAGATCGCGATGCTGCTCGACGTGCTCGCCGCCGCCGGGCTGCAACGGATGGCCCAGGTGGACCTGGGAACGCGCCAGAATCGCCACCAGCCGCTGGCCGACCTGAGCGGCATGGCGCTCGAGGTGCTCGCCGCCGCCGAGCGCCGGATCCACGGCGTGGAGCCGGTCGCGGGCACGCTCCTGGTGCCCGCGGGCACCGACTTCGAGCACCGCGCGGTACGCACCGACGAGCGCCCGCCGGCAGGAGGGGTTTGTCAGAGCACGAACCTCTCGAGCGTCGGTGCCGGTGAAGCGATGGACAGCAGCCGCAGTGCTCGTAGCCGCTTTGGCGGCCTCGCCGGCGAGCGCGAGTGAGCGCGTCGCCGCCCTCCAGGTCGGCCTGAGAGCCCACGGCGTCTACGCGGGCGACGTCGACGGCGTGCCCGGTCCCGGCACCGCGCGCGGCGTGCGCGCGCTGCAGCGGCGCGCCGGGTTGAGCGTGGACGGCGTCGCCGGCCCCGCCACGCGCAAGGCGCTCGGCGCGCTCGGCCGCCACCCGGTCGGCAGCCGGCCGCTGCGCGCCGGCGACCGCGGCTTCGACGTCGCGGCGCTGCAGTTCGCGCTCGAGAGCCACGGCTTCCCGCTCGCCGCCGCCGACGGGACCTACGGCGCGCACACCGTCGCGGCGGTCAGGCGCGCGCAGGCGTACGGGGGGCTGCGCCAGGACGGCGTCGCCGGCCCGGCGACGCAGGCGCTGCTCCAGCGCGCGCCCGCGATCTCGCCGCCGATGCGGCGCCCGATCGCGGCGGCGATCGGCGACCGCTACGGCCCGCGCGGCAACTCATGGCACACCGGGCTCGACTTCCCCGCCCCCACCGGCACGCGGGTGACGGCGGCCGCGAGCGGCCGCGTCGCCTTCGCGGGCTACGACGACGGCTACGGCCTGAGCGTCGTGCTCGACCACGGCAACGGCGTCCAGACGCGCTACGCGCACCTGTCCAGCGAAGCGCTGCATGCCGGCGCCGCCATCACGGCCGGCGCGCTCGTCGGCCGCGTCGGCGCGACCGGTCATGCGACCGGCCCGCACCTGCACTTCGAGGTGATCGTGCGCGGCGCCTACGCCGACCCGGAGAGCGCGCTCAACTGACTCTCGGCGGCCTTGCGCATGCCGCGCTCGATCGCCTCCACGAGGTAGGGCCGCAGCGATCCGGCAGCGACGATCCCGCGCACCGAGCCGACCTCGACGGCCCGCTCGATCGAGTGGATCGAGTCGAACTTCGCCGCCAGCTCGCCCATCTTCTCGTTGCGCACCGTGTCGACCAGGGTCGCGCGCTCGGCACGCAGCCGCTGGCGCTCGGCGCCGTCGGAGGCCTCGATGCGCTCGTCGATGTCGACGATCCGCGGATCGCTGCGCGTCGCCGTCATCACGTCGCGCGTGAACACGACGCCGGCCGCCGCCGAGCCGCCGATCACCGACGCGCGAGCGCCCTCGACCGCGATCGCCTCGAAGCCCTCGTTGAGGCGCTGGGAGAACACGACGAACGCGCCGCCGTGATAGCGGGAGATGACGCAGAACACGATCGGGCCGCGGAAGTTGACGATCGCGCGGCCGATCTCGGCGCCGTACTCGAGCTGCCACTGGCGCATCGACTCGGGCGAGCCGTCGAAGCCCGCGAGGTTGGCGAGCACGACGACCGGGCGCCGCCCGCCGACGCTGTTGATCGCGCGCGCGACCTTCTTCGAGGACTTCGGGAACAGCGTGCCGGACGTCCACTGGCCGGGGCCGTCCGCCGGCACCGGGCCGAAGCGGTCGATCGGGTGCGACTCGATCCCGATCAGCGTCACCGGCCAGCCGCCGAGGTGCGCGTCCCACACCACGGCCGCCTCGGCGTCGCGCATGTTCGCCCAGCGCTCGAGCGGCGCGTGGTCGGAGTCCGACACCGCGCGCATGACCGAGCGGATGTCGAACGCCTGCTTGCGGTCCGGGTTGCTCTCGTCGGAGAAGATGTCGCCGACGGTCGGCAGCGCGGCGCCGACGGCGCGGTGGGGCGCGGTGCGGACGTCGCGGTCGATCGGGTCCTTCGTCTCGGCGCGGCGCGGGAAGCGCTCGCCCGGCGCGACGTAGGAGTGGTCGTAGTAGCGCAGCAGCGTCGAGCAGGCGCCCGCGAGGTCGGCGGCCCAGTACTGGGCCTGGCCGTTGGGGCCCATGATGCGGTCGTAGCCGCCGATGCCGAAGTTGTCCTCGGCCGACACGCCGCCCGCGAAGTCGAGCGCTGTCTTGCCCGTCAGCACCATCGCGCTCTCGGGAACCATCACCAGGATTCCCCTGGTATGCATCAACATCGTCGCTTCCGCGTTCCAATACGGTTGCGCGCCGACGTTTATGCCCGTGACGACGATATTGATCTCGCCACCTTGTTGCGTGAACTCGATGATCCGCCGCAGCGCCGCCGCGACCCAGTCCATGTTCTCCGTCCCGGAGTCCATCGCGATCTTCGCGCCCGAGGAGAGCGCGAACCACTCGACCGGCACGCCGAGCTCCTCGGCCATGTCGAGCGCGGCCATGATCCGCCGGCACTCGGGCTCGGCCACCGAGCCGAGCGCCTTGGTCGGGTCGCCGAGCAGCACCACGCGCTGCATGCCCTCCGGGTGGCGCTCGGTGAAGGAGCGCACCACGCCGACGACGATCGCCGCGGTGTTGGTCGCCGCCGGTCGGTCGGTGGGCGTGAGCCGTCCCTCGTCGTCGAGGTCGTACTCGACGAACTCGCCGGCCGGCAGCCCGCGCCCGCGGTCGGGGCGCTCGGGGGCGAGGATCTTGACCAGCTCGGCCGGATGCACGGAGCCGCGGCGGCGCGCCTGCACGATCCGCCGGGCGCCCTCGTCGAGCGGCTGCAGCGGGCGTGTCGCGGGGTCGTCGAGCTCGACCAGCACGCCGCGTCCCGCGGGTGCGAACAGGCGCAGCTCGCGGTCGTAGACCTTGCCGTCGCGCGGGTCGCGCATTTTGCCGCGGATGATCACGATCTCGA
This sequence comes from uncultured Solirubrobacteraceae bacterium, assembly GCA_963736505.1. Classification (GTDB taxonomy): domain Bacteria; phylum Actinomycetota; class Thermoleophilia; order Solirubrobacterales; family Solirubrobacteraceae; genus Solirubrobacter. The sequence continues at coordinate 206,102 of CAVTOZ010000003.1, read as the reverse complement.
TGCCGAGGCCCTCGGTCTCGCGCGCGTAGCGGTCGATCAGCGCGCCGGCCGCCTCGGGCGCGAGCTCGATCACCGGCCACACGTTGAGCCGCACGCGGTTCCACAGCAGCCGCTCGCGCGGCGGCAGCTGGCTCTGGTAGCGGCGCAGCGCCTCGAGCGCCTCGGCGAGCATGTGCTCGAGCTCGGGCAGCGAGACGACGCGGCCGCGTTCGTCGCGCACGACGCTCAGCGCGCGCACCTCGGCGAGCGCGAACAGCCGCTCGTCCTTCGGGTTCGAGCGGCCGGTGCCGCGGAACAGGTAGACGTCGGGCGCGGACGGGATGCGCTCGAGCGCGAACTCCGACATGCGCCAGAGCCCGAGGCGCTCGCCCATCTCGGGATGCACGCCCTGCAGGTCGCGGTCGATCGCCCAGCGGCCGTCCGGCGTGCGCCGCAGCGTGACCGCGTCGGCGGCCGAGACACCGCGCTCAGGCGCGGGCACGTCGAGCACGACGCGCTCGATCGAGGGCGGCAGCTCGGTGCTCTCCAGCGCCGCCTTGAGGTCGGCGATCAGCGCCTCGGCGTCGCCGTTCTCGTGCGCGTAGAGGTCGACGGCGACGCTGTCGCCCTCGGCCACCTCGGCGATCGCGCGGGCGGCGTCGCCGAACGCGTGCTGGTCGACGAAGCCGGCGATCAGGCGCCGGCGCCGGCCGTCCTTCTCGTAGCTGGTGATCGCGAACGCGACGTCGCCCACCAGCGCCTCGCTGAACTCGCCGAGCTCGCGCGTGCGGTAGTAGCGCCGCGTCATCAGCTCCAGCAGCGTCGGGCGCTGCGCGGGCGCCGCGTCGGTCATGTGCCGGATCAGCAGCGGCGCGAGCAGCTGCGGCGCCTCCACGATCGCGTCGACGTGCCCGTTGCGGCTGCCGCTCGCGAGCGCCTCGAGGTGCTGCTCGACCTCGGCGTACGCCACGTCGCGCCGCTCGGCGATCAGCGGCTGGTCGTAGTAGCGGTTGCGCAGCTGGCGCGCGAGCTCGGCGATCTCCGGGTCGCGCCGCTCGGCCGTGGACTCGATCCGGTCGAGCACGTCGCGGAACTCGGCGCCGACCTTCCCGACCAGCACGTCGGAGCGCTGCAGGCGACGGTCGAGGATCGCCAGCACGGCCGAGTTCGCGAGGTCGGCGCGCTGCTGGGAGACGAACAGCCGGTAGCAGGCGTCCTCGAGCGCGGGCGTGCGATCCAGCGCCTCGACGCCGTAGTGGCCGAGGGCGCGCTGGAGGAACGTCGTGAAGCGCTCCGGCAGCCGCTCGGCCTTGGCGTCGAGCGAGCGCAGGTAGGCGTGCAGGTACTCCTGCGGGCTGTGCAGCAGCTCGCGCTCGATGTCGTGGCGGGCGCGCGTGAGCGCGCGCACGTCGGCGTAGACGTTCAGCAGCCGGTGCTCGCCGTCGAGGTCGGGCTCGCCGTCGTCGAGGCCGTCGAGCACGCGCCGGACCTCGGCCGCGGTGACGTCGTAGCCGAGCAGCAGCCAGCGCAGGCGGTCGAGGCCGTCGCTGTCGACCGTCTCGGCGGACTCGAAGCCGACGCGCTCGGCGCCGGTGTCGTCGTCATCGTCGTCGATCGCCTCGAGCTGCAGCAGCGGCGTGTGCGCGCCGACCTGTACGTTCGCGCCGGTCAGCACGCGCCGTACGCGGCCGGCGAACGGCGCGGTCAGCGACGTCTCCATCTTCATCGACTCGACGATCGCGACGACGTCGCCCTCGGCCACCTCGTCGCCCTCGGAGACCGGGATCGCGACGACCACGGCGGGCGAGTGGCTGCGCACCAGGCCGCCGTCGTCGCGCGTGACGCGGTGCGGCACGCCGTGGACCTCGACGAGCAGGTCGGCGCCCTGGCGGCTGATCAGCGTGCGGTGCGTCTGCCCGTCGATCGTGATCCGGCGCTCGTGCGCGCTGAGCCGCTCGACGGCGCACTCGACGGTGGCGCCGTCGACGCTGGTGCGGTAGCGGTCGGGCGCGAGCTGGGACACGGCGATCCGGTACGGCTGGCCGCGGTGGCGGACGTCGACGTTGCGCGCCTGCGCGGCCGACGCGTGCGGGCGGCCGCGGCGGGCGTAGGCGTAGAAGCTCGCGCGGTCGGTCGCGGTCTCGTCGTCGGCGAGCTCGATCGCCGCCTGCAGCAGCGCGACGTCGGCGCCGTGGAAGGACTCCATGTCGCCCGACACGCCGAGGCGGTCGAGCCAGTTGATGTCGACCTCGCCGGCGCGGAACTCGGGGCGGTCGAGCAGCGCGAGCAGGAACGCGCGGTTGGTCGTGCCGTCCTCGATGATCGCGGTGCTCTCGCGCAGCGCGCGGCGCAGGCGCGCGATCGCCTCGGCCCGAGTGCGGCCGTGCGCGATCACCTTGGCCACCATCGAGTCGAAGTCGGGCGGGATCACGTCGCCGGTGGCAATGCCGCGGTCGACGCGGATGCCGGGGCCCGACGAGAGGTCGAGCAGCTGCACGCGGCCCGGCGTCGGCGCGAACCCGCGCGCCGGATCCTCGGCGTTCAGGCGCGCCTCGATCGCGTGGCCGATCGGCGGCGGCGGCTCGCCTTCGAGCTTCTCGCCGGCGGCGATGCGGAGTTGGAGCTTGACGAGGTCGAGCCCCGTCACGGCCTCGGTCACGGGGTGCTCGACCTGCAGCCGCGCGTTGACCTCCATGAACGAGAAGCGCTTGTGCTCGGGCTCGTAGAGGAACTCCACGGTGCCGGCGTTGCTGTAGCCGGACTCGAGCGCGAGACGGACGGACGAGCGCTTGACCTCGTCCTCCTGCTCGGGCGTCAGCAGCACGCTGGACGACTCCTCGACGACCTTCTGGTGGCGGCGCTGGCACGAGCAGTCGCGCACGCCGGCGGCCCACGCGGTGCCGTGCCCGTCGGCGATCAGCTGCACCTCGATGTGGTGCGCGCCCTGGACCATCGCCTCCATGAACACGGTGCCGTCGCCGAACGAGTCCTGCGCCTCGCGGCGCGAGGTCTCCAGCGCGTCGGCGAGGCCGTCCATGTCGTTGACGCGGCGGATGCCGCGGCCGCCGCCGCCGGCCGCCGCCTTGATCATCAGGGGGAAGCCGATCCGCTCCGCGTGCGCCCGCGCGTCCTCCACGGACTCGACCGGGCCGTTGCTCCACGGGGCGACGGGGACGCCGGCCTTCTCGGCCATCAGCTTGGACTGGATCTTGTCGCCGAGCGCGCGCATGACGTCGCCGCTCGGGCCGACGAAGACGATGCCCATGCGAGCGCACAGGTCGGAGAACTCCGGGTGCTCGGCGACGAAGCCCCAGCCGGGCCACACGGCGTCGGCGCGCACGGCCTTCAGCGCGCGCTCGAGGCCCTCGTAGTTCAGGTACGCCCCGGTGCGCTTGCCGGCGGCGTCGACGGTCGCCGTGGGGCCGAGCGAGTAGGCCTCGTCCGCGTGGCGGACGAACATCGCGGAGCGCTCCGGCTCGGTGTAGAGCGCGATCACGGTGATGGGGTGCTCGAGCTCCTCGTTGAGCTCCCTCACGGCGTGGATCAGCCGCATCGCCGGCTCGCCCCGGTTCACCACGGCGAGACGGGTGAACGTGCGCTGCATCACAGTTGGCAAGGTTGGCACGTTAGGGCCTCGCGGTGTATTCCTGGGCGGATGGAGTTCATCCAACCCGCCGATTGGCGGGGTGCCCTCGAAGCGCGGGCCGCGCATCCTGGCGGAACGCCCGTCTGGGGCGGGACCGATGTGATGGTCGAGATGAACTTCGGCCGCGCGCGGCCGCAGGTCCTGCTCGACCTGACGCGTGTATCGGACCTGACGGAGTGGCAGCGGTCTGACGGCTGGCTGCGCGTCGGCGCGGGCGTGACGTACGCGCGCACGATCGCCGAGCTGGGCGCGGAGCTGCCGGGCCTGGCGATGGCGTCGCGCACGGTCGGCTCGCCGCAGATCCGCAACCGCGGCACGGTCGGCGGCAACCTCGGCTCGTCGTCGCCGGCGGGTGACGCGCTGCCGCCGCTGTACGCGAGCGGCGCCGAGGTGGAGCTGGAGTCGGTGCGCGGCGTGCGGCGCGTGCCGGTCGGCGAGTTCATCGTCGGGCCGAAGCGCAACGTGCTCGCCGCCGACGAGCTGATCGCGGCGTTCTGGATCCCGCAGGCGCGCGGGCCGCAGCAGTTCTCGAAGGTCGGCACGCGCAACGCGATGGTGATCGCGGTGTGCTCGTTCGCGCTGGCGCTCGAGCCGGGCCGCATCGGCGCGTGCATCGGCAGCGCCGCGCCGACGCCGCTCCGCGCGGTCGAAGCCGAGGCGTTCGCACTGGACGCGCTGGACTGGGACGCGCGCGGGCCGGTGAGCGAGGATGTGCTCGTGCGCTTCGGAGAGCTGGTGGCGGAGGCGGCCTCGCCGATCGACGACGTGCGCGGGACGTCGGCGTACCGCCGGCACGCGCTGTCGGTGCTCGCGCGGCGGTCGCTGAAGTGGGCGTGGGAGGAGCACCTGACATGCGCCTGACGTGCACGGTCAACGGCGTCGAGCGCGAGGTCGACGGCCTGTGGGAGGGCGAGTCGCTGCTGTACGTCCTGCGCGAGCGGATGCAACTGCCGGGGTCCAAGAACGCCTGCGAGCAGGGCGAGTGCGGCTCGTGCTCGGTCTACCTCGACGGCGTGCTCGTGTGCTCGTGCCTGGTCGCCGCCGGGCAGGCCGAGGGCCGCGCGGTCGTGACCGTCGAAGGGCTCGCCGGCGAGGACGAGCTGCACCCGGTGCAGGAGGCGTTCCTCGAGGCCGGCGCGGTGCAGTGCGGGTTCTGCACGCCCGGCCTGATCGTGGCGACGCACGATCTCCTGGAGCGCAATCCGGCGCCGTCGGACGCCGAGATCCGCGAGGCGCTGGCCGGCAACCTGTGCCGCTGCACGGGCTACGAGAAGATCCTCGACGCGGTCCGCCTCGCGGCGGCGCGGACATGATCGTCCTCGACGGCTGCCTGCTCCCCGGCGGCGAGACCGGCCACGTCGCGTTCGAGGGCGACCGGATCATCTCGGTCGGCAGCGGCGACCCGCCTCCCGGCGAGCGCATCGACGCGTCGGGCTGTCTCGCCACGCCGGGCCTCGTCAACTGCCATCACCACCTGTACCAGTGGGCGACGCGCGGGCAGGCCCAGACCGCGACGCTGTTCGAGTGGCTCGTCGAGCTCTACCCCACGTGGGCGCGGATCGACGGCACGGTCGAGCGCGCCGCCGCGCGCGCCGGTCTGGCCTCGCTGCTGCTCTCCGGCTGCACGACGGCGTCCGACCACCACTACGTGTTCCCGCGGGGCGCGGGCGACCTGCTGGCGGCCGAGATCGAGGTCGCGCGCGAGTTGGGCATCCGCTTCCACCCGTGCCGCGGCTCGATGGACCTGGGCGTGTCGGCGGGCGGGCTGCCGCCCGACGAGGTCACCGAGGACCGCGACGAGATCCTTTCCGCCTGCGACACCGCCATCGATCGCTGGCATGACTCGGAGCCAGGCGCGATGCTGCGGATCGCCCTCGCGCCGTGCTCGCCGTTCTCGGTGACGCGCGAGCTGATGCGCGAGACCGCCGAGCTGGCCCGCTCGCGGGGCGTGCGCCTGCACACGCACATGGCCGAGACGGTCGAGGAGGAGGCGTACTGCCTAGAGCTCTTCGGCGTGCGGCCGGTCGAGTACCTGGAGGAGCTCGGGTGGCTCGGCGACGACGTCTGGCTCGCGCATTGCGTGCACCTGAGCCCGGGCGAGGTCGCGCGCTTCGGCGAGACAAGGACCGGCGTCGCGCACTGCCCCTCCTCCAACGCCCGCCTGGGCGCCGGCATCGCGCCGGTCGTGCCGCTGCTGCAGGCCGGCGCGCCGGTCGGGCTCGGCGTCGACGGGGCGGCGTCCAACGAAGCGGGCGAGCTCGGCGGCGAGCTGCGGCAGGCGCTGCTGCTCGCGCGCCTCGCCGGCGGCCCGGCCGCGCTGACCGCGCGCGAGGCGCTGGACCTCGGCACGATCCACGGCGCCCGCTGCCTGGGATGGGACGACGAGCTCGGCTCGCTCGACGAAGGCAAGCTCGCCGACGTCGTGCTGTGGCGGATGGACGACCTCGACCACGCGGGCATCGCCGATCCGGTCGCCGCGCTCGTGCTCGGCGCGCGCCCGCTCGCCGACCGAGTCTTCGTCGGCGGGCGCGAGGTCGTGCGCGACGGGCAGTTGCTGACGGCGGACGTCGAGCGGATCGCGCGCGAGCTCGCCGAAGTCAGGCTGGTGGCGGCATGACCTCCCCCACCACCCACGTCGTAACCGTTCCCTTCGGCGTCGGCGAGTCGGTGCGCCGGCCCGACGGGATCCCGAAGGTCAAGGGCGAGTTCGCGTACTCGTCGGACCTGTGGGCCGACCGGATGCTGTGGGGCGCGACGCTGCGCAGCCCGCATCCCCGCGCGCGGATCCGGTCGATCGAGCTGGGCGCCGCGCTGGCCGTGCAGGGCGTGTCGGCCGTGCTCACGCACCACGACGTCCCGGGCCGGAAGGTCTACGGTCTGGAGATCCACGACCAGCCGGTGCTCGCGTTCGACGAGGTCCGCTACCAGGGCGAGCCGGTGGCGATCGTCGCCGCCGACCACCCGGAGACGGCGCGCCACGCGGCCTCCCTGATCGAGGTCGACTACGAGCTGCTCGAGCCGCTGACCGACTCTCGACGTGCACTTGACCCTGAGACTCCGCCCCTGCATCCGCGCGGGAACGTGCTCCGGCACGTCCGGATCGAGCACGGCGAGGAGCCCGGCGAGGCGGACGTCGTGGTCACCGGCGAGTACGAGATGGGCATGCAGGACCAGGCGTTCATGGGCCCGGAGTCGGGTCTCGCGGTGCCGGCGGAGGACGGCGGCGTGGACGTGTTCATCGCCACCCAGTGGCTGCACGTCGACCGCGACCAGGTCGCCGCGGCGCTCGACCTGCCGGTCGACAAGGTGCGCTTCACGCTGGCCGGCGTGGGCGGCGCGTTCGGCGGCCGCGAGGACGTCTCGATGCAGATCCACGCGTGCCTGCTCGCGCTCCACACGGGCCGGCCGGTGAAGATGGTCTACGGCCGCGAGGAGTCGTTCTTCGGCCACGTCCACCGCCACCCCGCGAAGATGCGCTACGAGCACGGCGCCTCGCGCGACGGCAAGCTCGCCTTTATCCGCGCCGAGATCCTGCTCGACGGCGGCGCCTACGCCTCGTCCTCGACCGCGGTGTGCAGCAACGCGGCGTCGTTCGCGCTCGGGCCCTACGTCGTGCCGAGCGCGCGCATCGACAGCTACGTCGTCTACACCGACAACCCGCCCTGCGGCGCGATGCGCGGCTTCGGCGCGGTGCAGACGTGCTTCGCGCACGAGGCGCAGATGGACAAGCTCGCGCGGGCGCTCGACCTGGACCCGGTCGAGCTGCGCCGGCGCAACGCGATGGAGACGGGCATGAGCATGCCGACCGGCGCGCCGATCGAGTGCCCGGCGCCGGTCGACGAGCTGCTGCGGCTCGTGTCCGAGCGCCCGCTGCCCGCGCCCGGCGGGCCGGCGCCTGGCGGCGTCGGCAACGTCACGCGCGGCGAGGGCGTCGTGCGCGGCGTCGGCTACGCGGTCGGGTTCAAGAACGTCGGCTTCTCCGAGGGCTTCGACGACTACTCGACGGCGCGCGTGAAGGTCTCCGCCGCGCACGGCGAGCCGGTCGTCGAGGTGCACACCGCGGCGGCCGAGGTCGGCCAGGGCCTGGTGACGGTGCAGGGCCAGATCGCGCGCACGGAGCTCGGCGTCGAGCACGTGCTCGTGCTGCCCGCCGACACGCAGGTCGGCTCGGCCGGCTCGTCCTCGGCCTCGCGCCAGACCCACATGACCGGCGGCGCCGTGCAGGCGGCCTGCCGCGCCGTGCGCGAGCGCCTCGAGGAGCGCGCCGGCGGCCGCGAGCTGGACCCCGCCACGATCGCCGAGCTGGTCGACGGCGACCCGATCGAGGAGACGCGCGAGTACCACCACCGCCCGACGCAGCCGCTCGACGCGCGCGGGCAGGGCGACGCGCATGTGACGTTCGCGTTCGCCGCCCACCGCGCCGTGGTCGACGTCGACGTCGAGCTGGGCCTCGTGCGCGTAGTCGAGATCGCGACGGCGCAGGACGTCGGCAAGGCGATCAACCCGCAGGCCGTCGAGGGGCAGATCGAGGGCGGGATCGCGCAGGGCCTCGGGCTGGCGCTGATGGAGGAGATCCAGGTCGTCGACGGGCTCGTCCGCAACGCCTCCTTCACCGACTACCTGATCCCGACGGTGCTCGACATGCCGCCGGTCGAGCTCGACGTGCTCGAGCTCGGCGATCCCGACGCGCCGTACGGGCTGCGCGGGATCGGCGAGCCGCCCACGATCTCCTCCACGCCGGCCGTCGTCGCCGCGCTGCGCGACGCGACCGGACGCGAGCTGCCGCGCGTGCCGGTGCGCCCGGATGACATGGTGGGGCTATGAGGCTGATCGCCGTCGCACGCGGGGACTCGCCGCCCGATCTCGTGATCGAGGGCGCGGGCGTCTTCTCCGCCTTCACCCGGGAATGGCTCGACGGCGACGTCGCGATCGCCGACGGGAGGATCGCGGGCGTCGGCGCCTACTCCGGCGGCGAGCGGATCGACGGCCGCGGCAAGTGGCTGGTGCCGGGCTTGATCGACGCCCACGTGCACCTGGAGTCCTCGAAGCTGACGCCGCGCGAGTTCGCCCGCGCCGTCGTCCCGCGCGGCACGACGACCGTCGTCACCGACCCGCACGAGATCGCCAACGTGGCGGGCGTCGAGGGCGTGCGCTGGCTGCTCGACGCGACCGCCGGCCTGCCGCTCGACGTGTTCGTGATGGCGCCGTCGTGCGTGCCGGCGTCGGCCTTCGAGTCGCCGCGCGGGCCGCTCGGCCCCGACGACATGCGCGAGATCCTGCGCCATCCGCGCGCGCTCGGCGTGGCCGAGATGATGAACTTCCCCGGCGTCATCGCGGGCGATCCGGACGTGCTGGCGCGGATGGTCGCGCCGCATGTCGACGGCCACGCGCCGGGCGTGGTCGGCGCGGCGCTGGACGCGTACGTCGCGGCGGGGATCCGCTCCGACCACGAGGCGACGACCGCCGCGGAGGCGCTCGAGAAGCGCCGGCGCGGCATGTGGGTGCTGATCCGCGAGGCGTCGAACGCCCGCAACCTGCTCGACCTGCTGGACCTGGTGCGCGAGCACGGGCCGGAGTACTGCGCGTTCTGCACCGACGACCGCGAGCCCGACTTCCTCTACCGCGAGGGCCACATCGACCAGATGTGCCGGCTCGCCGTCGGCGCGGGGATCGCGCCCGAGGACGTGCTGGCGATGGCGACGCTGCACGGCGCCCGGGCGCACGGGCTGCTCGACCGCGGAGCGATTGCGCCGGGGTTCGTCGCCGACGTCGTGCTGCTCGACGACCTCATCGGTTTCCGCGCGTCGCTCGTGTTGAAGGACGGGCGCGTCCCCGACTACGGCGTCGCGACCGAGCGCGGGCTGACGGACACCATGCACGCGGTGCCCGTGAGCTTCGCGATCGCCGGCGCGCCGGAGCGCGTGCGCGTGATCGAGATCGAGCCGGGGCAGCTGATCACGGGCGCCGGCGCCGAGGCGCCCGCGGTCGTCGACGGGCACGTCGTCGCCGACCCGGGGCGCGACCTCGCGAAGATCGCGGTGATCGAGCGCCACCACGCGACGGGGCGCGTCGGGCTCGGGCTCGTGCGCGGCTTCCTGCTTCGCTCTGGCGCGTTCGCGTCGACCGTCGCGCACGACGCGCACAACCTCGTCGTGGTCGGCGTCGACGACGAGGACATGCGCGTGTGCGCCGCGCGAGCCCAGGAGCTGGGCGGCGGCCTGGTCGTCGCGCGCGGCGGCGCGGTCGTGGGTGAGCTGCCGCTGCCGGTGGCGGGGCTGCTGTCCGACGAGCCGGTCGAGGTCGTGGCCGAGCGCCTGGAGGGCCTGCAGGACCTGCTGGCCGGGCAGGGCGTGACGATCCCCGCCCCGTTCATGACGCTCTCGTTCCTCGCGCTGTCGGTGATCCCGTCGCTGAAGATCACCGACCGCGGGCTGGTCGACGTCGACGCGTTCGCGCTCGTGCCGCTGGCGCTCGACGATGACGCCGCCAACGGGCGGATCGACCTCCCGCGCGACGCCTTCGTCGCGCGCTTCGGCGCGCTCTTCGAGGCGTCGCCCTGGGTCGCCGACGCCGCCTGGCGCCCCGGCGGCTTCGCCGACGCCGACGAGCTCCACGCCGCGCTCGCCGCCGCGATGTACGCGGCGCCGGAGGAGCGGCGGATCGCGCTGATCCGCGCGCATCCGGACCTCGGCGAGCGCGTGGCCGTGCTCACCGGCGCGTCGCGCTCCGAGCAGGCCGGCGCCGGCCTCGACCGGCTCTCGCAGGCCGAGTACGACCGGTTCATGGCGTTCAACGCCGCCTACCGCGAGCGCTTCGGCTTCCCGTTCGTGATCTGCGTGCGCGAGCACACGCGGGCGTCGATCCTCGCCGGCGCCGACGCCCGCCTCGCCCACTCGCGCGAGCGCGAGGTCGAGACCGCGCTCGCGGAGATCGCCAAGATCGCGCTGCTGCGGCTGGAGGATGCGCTGTGACCGGGTTCCTCACCACGCACGTGCTCGACACCGCCCGCGGGCGCCCGGCGGCGGGCGTGGCGATCGAGCTGCATGACGGCGAGCGGCGGCTCGACTTCGTCACCAACGCCGACGGCCGCACCGACGAGCCGCTGATCGCGCGCGGCGAGCTGCGCGCGGGCGAGTACGAGCTCGTCTTCGCGGTCGGCGACTACTTCGGCGAGGCGGCGTTCCTGGATCGCGTGCCCGTCCGCTTCCGCGTGTCGGACGCGCAGGCGCACTACCACGTGCCGCTGCTCGTCTCCCCCTGGGCGTACAGCACGTACCGCGGCAGCTGATTGCCCTTTCGGGCAGACGGGACGGCGCGCAAGGCTGCGCGAGAGGTCATGGATCCACGCGCGTAGGGCTGGGAGTGTCGGCAGGTGCCAACCGGCTTCGCCTCACCCCCCCGGACCGGCGACGCGGCACGTGAGGACCGGCCTCCGTTCCTGGACACGACGTCCGCCGCGGACGCCGCTCCTTCGCACCCACCGCCGGCCGCCGCCGTGACCCCGGTGGCGGCCGGCATGCTCTTCGCCGTGCTCGGCCTGCTGGCCGGCGCCACCGCCGTCGCCATCCCCCTCGCGGCCGTCCTGATCGCGTCGGGCGACCAGTCGCTGTCGGTCGGCGCGACGGGCGCGTCGCTGCTCGCGATCGTGTTCGCGTGCGTGAGCACCGCCACGATCCTCGCGGTCGCCCGCGGCCTGCAGGCCCCGACGGCCGCGATCGTGTTCGCGCTCGCCGCCGCCTGGACGGCCGCCGAGCCGCACATCTGGGCCGCGCTCCCCGCGACGCTCATCACCGGCCTGGTGATCGCGCACGACACGCGCATCCGCCGCGGCCCCCGGATCGAGGGCCGGACCCCGATCGCCGCCTTTGCGGCCGCCGCGGCCGCACTCGTCATCCTCGCCGCCGTCGCGGCCGACACGACCTCCCCAGCGCCGGACCCCGCCGCGCCGACGGCCGGCCCTACCGCCACACCGGCCCACGACGCGGTCGCCGCCTCCCAAGACGGCTCCCCGCCCACCACCGCCGCCGCGCCCGCGCCCACGGCCTCGCCGGCGCCCACGGCCTCGCCCGCGCCGACCGCCTCGCCGGCGCCCGCGGCCTCGCCCACGCCCACGCCCGCCGCCGCCGCCGCGCCGCCCGCGTCCATCGTCCCCGCCGCCGAGGCGCCGGCGATCGGGCCCGGCGAGTTCGTTCGCGCCTACTATCGCGCGCTCGACGAGCACCGGTACGCCGACGCGTGGAAGGGTCTCGCCCCCGCGATCCGGGTCCGGTTCGGCGGCTTCGCCAAGTGGCGCGCGGGCTACGCGACGACGCTCGCGAGCCGGCCGGGGAAGCTGACCGTGACCCGCGCCGGAGACGGCTCCGCCGCGGTGCGGCACGTCCTCGTCGCGCGCGACAAGACGACCTGCGCGACGCCCGTCGAGCACCGCTTCGACGTGACCTGGCGCCTCGTGCCGCAAGGGCAGGGCTGGCGCGTCGCAGACCTGCGGGCGAGCGCGCTCGCGGCTGCAAGCGAGCGCCCAACCTGCCGATAACCGGCGTGCAAGTAAGCGTGCATCAGCACAATGTCGAGGCCGTGGACACCCTCACCGGTTGCAGCGGATTCGACCTTGTGCTGCACTCGCACGAAGTCGCCGCGTGCGCTTTGCGTGGCCCCGGGCCCGCGGGCCCGTCCCTGGACGGGGTTCCCCCCAGCGCGATCCGGGGTCACGCAAAGCGCACGGTCGTCTATTCAACGGACCGCGGCTGACGATTCTGACGCCTTCCCCGGCGGATTGACGGACGCCCAGGTCCGCATGCGTACGTAAACCACCGTATTTCCGGTCTTCGCGGACACAAAGACCGGTCCACTGGACGCCGTCGAACTTCGGGTGAGTGCGTCCAGTTCTGTGGGTAGCACTCTCATACGCGGGTTAGTGACACCGCGTCGGTTGGGACGGGCAGGGGTCCGGGCTCAGCGAGGACAACCGCACACGCCCGCCGGGAACCGGGCCCGATTCGTGATCCGAGCCGACCAGGGCGTCCGGCGGGAAGGCTGCTCTATGCCGTTTCGCAGTGCATGCTGCACCCTAGTCACGGTCGCCGCGACTGCCGGCCTGCTGGCTCCTACACCGGCCCATGCGGCCGCCGCCGACCAGTGCCCGGGCGCGCTCGACGAGCCCACGGCGGCCACGGTCGCCCAGAGCGCCGACACGGTCACGTGCCTGATCAACGTCGAGCGCACCAAGCGCGGCATGCGCGCGGTGACGCGTGACGCCGACCTCGGCCAGGCCGCGCGCAAGCACTCCAACGACATGGTCCGCCGCGGGTTCTTCTCGCACGTCAGCCCGGGCGGCGGGACGCTCGGCGACCGTCTCCGCGCCGCCGGCTACGGCCGCAGCCAGGGCTGGCGCGCCGGCGAGGCGCTCGGCTGGGGCACCGGCAGCATGGCGACGCCGAACGCGCTCGTGGACGAGTGGCTCGCGAGCTCGCCGCACCGCCACATCCTGCTCGACGCCGGCTTCCGCGAGCTCGGCGTGGGCATCACGACCGGCGAGCCGCGCGACGATCAGTCGCCCCTCCCCGGCGCGACCTACACGCTCGATTTCGCCGTGATCCGCAACTGACGATGCTCGGGGCGGCAGTATGCGCGTATGAGCGCAGCCACTACGCCCGGCGCCCGCTACGGCGTCACCTCGATGGTCGCCCCACTGCAACGCGTCCTGGTCAGGCGTCCGGCCACGGCCGGCGACTGGGACGGCGCAGGCTGGCGCGTGCCCGACCCCAGCGGGCTCGCGTCTCAGCACGAAGCGTTCATCGCCCTACTGACTGACCTCGGAGCCGAGGTCGAGATCGCCGGCTCGCTGGCCGAGCAGGTCGACGCGGTCTACATGCACGACCCGCTGATCATGAGCGCGCGGGGCGGCATCCCGCTCAACATGGCCAAGCCGGTCCGTCAACGCGAGCCCGGCCACGCGGCCGAGGAGCTCGAGCGGCTCGGCATCCCGATCGTCGGCACGCTCGACGGCGACGCCTACGCCGACGGCGGCGACCGCTTCTGGCTTGACGACCACACGATCGCCCTCGGCCTCGGCTACCGGACCAACCGCGCCGGCGGCAAGGCGCTGCAGGAGCTGCTCGCCCCGGAGGGCGTCCACGTCGAGACCTACGACATGCCGCACGACCAGGGTCCTGACTTCGTCCTGCACCTGCAGTCGTTCCTGTCGGCGGTGACCGAGGACCTGTACCTCGTCTTTGAGCCGCTCGCGCCCGTCCGCCTGCTGCAGGACATCCGCGAGCGCGGCGTCGGCTGGATCGCGATCGACCGCGACGACTACGTCGCGATGGGCTGCAACATCCTCGCCGTGCGGCCGGGCGTCGTCGTGATGGTCGACCAGGCGCCGAAGGTGCGCGACGCGCTGGAGAAGCGCGGGATCGAGGTGCACACCTACGACGGCTCCGAGCTCTCGCTCAAGGGCGACGGCGGGCCGACCTGCCTGACCGCGCCGCTGCTGCGCGGCTAGCCGGAGTCGCGGAAGGCGCGGAACGCCGCCAGCAGGGCGTCCGCGTCCGGCCGCTCCTCCAGCGCCGTGAGCGCCGCCAGCCGCGAGGTCGCCCGCATCTGCTCGACATAGGTGCGGCACGGCTCGCACGGCTCCAGGTGGCGCTCCAGCCGCTCGCGCACGTCGGGCGCGAGCGCGCCCTCGAGGTAGTCGGTGACGATCTCGACGACCTCGCGGCAGCTGATGCCGCCGGGGACGATCGGGGCGTCGCTCATGTGCTCGCCCCCACGCCGTTCAGATAGCGCTCGAGCTCGGTACGGACCTTCGAGCGCGCGCGGTGCAGGAGCACGCGCTGGTTGCCGTCGCTGAGGCCGAGCGCGTCGCGCACCTCCTCGGCGTCCCAGCCTTCGACGTCGCGCAGGAGGATGACCTCCTGCTGGCGCGGCGGCAGGGTGGCGATCGCGGCCTTCACCTGCTCGAGCGTCTCGTCCGCCAACAGCTGGTCCTCCGGCCACGGCTCGGGCGGCACGGCCCACGCGCCGGGCGTGCGGGCGTGCTCCGGGCCGAAGAAGCGCTCGGGATCGACGGCGGGCTCGCCGTCGGCCGCCTCGAGCGAGGAGAGCGGCACGCTGCGGCCCTCCCGCTGCCCGCGCGTGCGGGCCTGGTTGGTGAGGATGCGCAGGATCCACGTCTTCAGCGACGAGCGGCCCTCGAAGCCGTCGATCCCGCGCAGCACGCCGATCCAGGCCTCCTGCACGACATCCTCGGCGACCGCGCGCGAGCGCACGTACATCAGCGCGACGCGCAGCATCAGCGGCCCGTACATCTCCACGAGCGTCATGAAGGCCTGCTCGTCGCCTGCGCGCAGGCGCTCGATCAGCTCGCGCTCGTCGTCGCTCACGCCGGGGATCGTATTCGTGCGCGGGCCACTACCCTGGGATCGGTATGACCGTCGCGCTCTCGATCCTCTTCGCCGCCCTCGTCGGCGGCGTCGTCTTCGCCCTGATCGACAACGTCGGCCGGCGCGAGCGCACGCCCGCCACCGACACCTGGCTCCCGCCCGAGCCTCCCCCGCCGCCGCGCGAGCCGCGCGTCCCGAACCCGCCGCCGGTCCCCGACCGACTGTGGTCCGGGTGGTCGGGCGACTGAACGAGTACCGCGCGCTCGTGCGCGAGACGGAGGACTGGGAGCCGCTGCTGCTCGCGCGCTCCGGCCTGCCCGGCCCGCGCGCGAACCTGGAGCTGGCGCGCGCCGCCGCCGACGAGGCGCCGGCCGGCAGGCTGCGCGAGTGGGCGGCGTCGGACGAGGAGTACCTGGCGCTGGTCGGCACGATCGGGCTGACCGACCTCGACGCGCTGCGCCGCCAGGCGAACGACCCGCGCTGGCGCGTGCGCGAAGGCGTGGCGATGGCGCTCCAGCGGCTCGGCTTCGACGCGGTGCTGCCGGCGATGCGGGAATGGGCGCTCGGCACGCCGCTCGAGCGCCGCGCCGTCGTCGGCGGGCTGTGCGAGCCGGCGCTGCTCGACACCGAGCGCGCCCGCGTGCTGCTCGGCCTGCTCGACCAGATCACCGAGAGCGTCGTGCGCGAGAGCGACCGGCGCTCGGACGGCTTCAAGGCGCTGCGCAAGGCGCTCGGCTACGGCTGGAGCGTGGCGGTCGCGGCGTCGCCCGACGAGGGACGGCGCGCGCTTGGGCGCTGGCTGGAGTCGGACGACCGCGACGTCGCCTGGATCGTGCGCGAGAACCTCCGCAAGAAGCGGGTCCAGGGCCTGTTCTAGGCCGGCGTCGGGGTCGGCGTGGGCGTCGGCGTCGGCGTGGCGCGCGGCCTCGGGCACGGTTCCGTGGTCGGCGCCGGCGTGACCTCCGGCGTCGCGGTGGGCGTCGGGGTCGGGGTCGGAGTCGGAGTCGGAGTGACGGTGGCGCGCGGCCTCGGGCACGGGACCGGCGTCGCGGTCGGCGCCGGCACGACCGTCGCGCGCGGACGCGGCGACGGCGTCACGGTCGGTGTGACTGTCGCCCGCGGCCGTGGCGACGGCGTCACCGTCGGCGTGACACGCGGGCGCGGCCGTGGCGACGGAGTCGCGGTCGGCGTGGCCGTCGCGCGCGGCCGTGGCGACGGCGTCACCGTCGGCGTGACGCTCGCGCGCGGCCGCGGCGCGGGGCCTGGAGCGCCTGTCGCCGGGCGGCGCGGGCGTGGGGCGGCCGGCGTCACGCTCGCACGCGGCCGCTGGCGCGGGCCGGGGCCGACCGTCTCGAGCCCGCCGACCGCTTCGAGCGTCGCCCGCACGCGACGGCGCGGAGGCGGCGTCACGGGCGTGGGCTCCGGCGGGATCGCCTCGGGCGTTGCCGAGGCGGCGGGCGGAGGCGGCGACACCGGCGCGGGCGTGACGACCGCCGCGACGGTCCGCGGCCGCGCCACGACCGCGGCAGGCGGCGCGGAGGCGACCGGCGTCGGGCTGACGACGGCGGCGACCTCGCGCGGGCGCGGCGGCGACGCGCTCTCCTCCGCGACGATCGCTCCGCCTCCGGCGGCGACGGCGGCGCCGATCGCGACCTTCGCGACGACCGCCTTGACGGCGAAGCCGCCCGCGGCGACGCTGCCCGCCGCGCCGAGCGGTCCGACGCCGGCGAGGCCCGTCGCGCCCGCACCCGCGCCGCCGCCGCCGCCCAGCACCGCGCTCATCAGCCCCGCCGACGGCGTGACCGGCAGGATCGTGGCGAGCCCGGAGCGCTGGCGGGAGACGGCGAGCGAGAAGTCGCGGCACGGGTCGCAATGGCGCAGGTGGCGCTTGAGCGGCCCGCGCCGCAGGGCCCCTCCCACCGCGACCGCGAGCTCGCGGCGGATGTCCTCGCACGGCGTGTCGCGTGCGTCGCGGTCGGCGATCAGCGTGGACCGCGCCTGATAGACGAGCGCCTTCACCTTCCCCGGCGGGCAGCCGATCGCGTCGGCGATCTCGACGTGCGACACGTCGCCGAGCTCCGAGAGCACGAGCGCGGCGCGCTGGTCGAAGGGCAGCCGGCCGAGGTCGGCGACGAGCTCGCGCAGGTCGGCGCGCGCGCGGACCTCGTCGGCGAGGCCGTCGACGCAGACCTCGACCTCCGATACCGGCACCGCGGCCGCGCGGCGCCCGGCGATCAGCGTGAGGCAGCGGTTGCGCGCGATCGCGAACAGCCACGAGCGGACGGCGTCCGGGACCTGGCCCGCCGCCAGCGCGCGATGGGCGCGCAGGAACGTCTGCTGCAGCGCGTCCTCGCCGTCCTCGCGGTTGCCGACCATGTGCCGGCAGAACGCCAGCAGCGCGGCGTGATGGCGCGAGTAGAGCTCGGCGAACGCGGCCTCGTCGCCGGAGCCGACGCGAGCGGCGAGGCGCCGGTCGTCAATCCGGCGCAGGTGCACGGTGACGGCCAGGGTCGAAACGGCTGACCCCGGCCGTCACGCGTGGCGGCTGCTCTCTCAGCTGCTCACGTGACGGCCTCATGCATCCCACGACGACGGCCCGCGCAGGGATATTCCCGTCAGAGCGGGTTGGCGGCGAAGAAGTCCCAGAACTCCGGCGCGGCCTCGAACCCGAACGGGTTGTTGCGCCCGTTGGCGTACCGGTGCCGCAGGCCCTCCAGCACGCCGAAGCGCAGCAGCGCGCCGCCCGGGCCGGTCCCGACCGCGGGCCAGCGGAACGAGGTCGAGTGCGCCGCGCGGACGATCCCGACGTCGCCCTTGCGCAGTCCGAGCGTCTGCAGGTGCGCGTCCAGCGTGCGGTCGACGACCGGCTCGGCGAGCAGCGCCAGCGGGTTGAGCGGGAGCTCGGCCAGCGGCGGCGGGCCGGTCTGCGCGAGCACGCGGTCGTCGAGCGTCCCGACCGTCAGGTAGCTCGGCACGGGTCGCGCGGGCGCGGGCTGCGGCGCCTGCAGCGCGCCGCCGGACATCGCCGCCGCGGCGATCACGCGCGAGCGCTCGACCGCGAGCCGCGCCGTGAACGACGCGCCGTTGGAGAACCCGCTCGCGTAGATGCGCGAGCGGTCGATCGGCAGCCCCGCGCCCAGGTCGCCGAGCATCGCGTCGACGAAGCCGACGTCGTCGGCCGGCCAGTCGGCGCCCGCCGGGTAGCCGGGCGGCTTCTCGGACAGGTCGACCTCGTCCTGCAGCGAGTAGTCGTTCCACTTGGTGCTCAGGCGCCCGGTGTCGAGCACGCGATAGCGCAGCCCGGTCGGGAAGACGGCGATCAGGCCGGTCGCGTCGGCCTCCTGGCGCCAGCCCGAGATGCGCCCGAACTGCTCGCCGGTGCCCGAGCTGCCGTGGAACATGAACACGACCGGCCGCTCGGAGCCGGTCACCGGCGCCGTGCGCGGGACGTAGACCTCGTAGCGCCGCGGGAAGCCCTGGACGCCGACGAGGCGGCAGTTGACGCCCGCGTGGTACGGCGCTCCCGCGGCGAGACAGCGCGACGGGCTCGCCTCCGCCTTCGAGCTCGCGGCCAAGGCCGCCAGCGCCGCCGCCAGGACGGCGCCCAGCTTCGTGCTGAACATGGTGAATCCCTTCGTGTGTGGTGGGTGTCACATGAGAGGACCCGCACCCTCCGCGCGAGGTTGGTCACATATCCGAGCCAAGCCGGAGGATCCGGGTGTGAGGGACCTCAGCGCGCTGACCGACGAGGAGCTGCTGCGGCTGACGCCGCGGCGCCCGGCGGCGTTCGACGAGTTCTACGTCCGCCACGAGCGGCTCGTGCTCGCGTATCTGCGCCGCCGCACGCCGAGCGCCGACGTCGCCGTCGACCTGACGGCGGAGACGTTCGTCGCGGCGCTCGCGTCCGTCCGCCGCTTCCGTGCCGGCGAGCGGCCGGCGATCGCCTGGCTGCTCGGGATCGCGCGCCACAAGCTGCTGCACTCGATCGACCGCGGGCGCGTCGAGGACCGCGCGCGGCGGCGGCTCGGCGCCGCGCGGCTCGAGTTCGAGGACGAGGAGCTCGCGCGCGTCGACCGGCTCGGGACGCCGCCCGCGCACGAGCTGCTGGCCGCGCTGCCGGACGCCCAGGCGGAGGCGATCCGCGCGCGCGTCCTGGAGGAGCAACCCTACGACGTCGTCGCGCTGCGCCTGCGCTGCTCGGAGCTGGTGGCGCGCAAGCGCGTCAGCCGCGGGCTCGCGACGCTGCGCGACGTGCTGGAGGAGCGATGACCGAGCTGCCCGCCCTGCGCGACGACCTGCGCGAGATCGCCGAGCGCCGCTACGCGCGCCGCCGCCGCCCGCGGCGCGCGCTGCCGGCGCTCGTCGTGGCGGCCGCGCTCGCCGCCGGCGTGTTCGTGATCGCCGACCGCGACGGCACGCGGCCCGACCCCGAGGTCGCGGCGACACCCACCGCGACGCCCGCAGTCACGCTCCCGACCCCGACCCCGATCGCCACCCCCGCCACGCCGAAGCTCGACGACCTCAGCGCGACGCCCGTCGCCGCGGAGGACCCGAGCCTGAAAGAGGCGCTCAGCCTGCTCGACCCGAGCCACAGGGTCGTGCGCGCGTGGTCGGTCCCCGGCCTCAAGGGCCACGTCCTGCTCACGCGCAAGGGCGACGAGTGGTGCCTGAGCGCGCCCGACCCGCTGACCGACCACCCCGAGGCCGAGCGCGGCGTCGCCTGCGCGCCCGAGTCGCGCCACTCGAGCAAGGGCGACTACGTCGGGATCGGCAACGTCGACATCACGCTGCCGCCCGGGAGCGAGACGCTCAGGATCCGTCAGCGCTAGGCCGGTCCTCATGGCTTGCCCACGCGTGTCCGGAGGAATACGTTCGGCGCGATGCTACGGATTCTGGTCCTCGCGACCGTCGTGGCGACCGGGCCTGCTGGAACGCGCTTCTACACCCCGCCGCATCCGCTCCCCGCGGGCCGTCACGGGGCGCTGATCCGGGCGCGCCCGCTGACGGGACCGGCGGTCCTGCGCGGCGCCCGCAACGAGCTGCTGCTGTATCGCTCCGACGGCGTGCGCGGAGCCGCCGCGGTGTCGGGGACCGTCGCGATACCGAAGGGCCGGCCCCGGCGCGGCGGCTGGCCGGTGATCGCGTGGGGCCACGCCACCGTGGGCCTCGGCGACCGCTGCGCGCCGACGCGCTCCGACGTCCTCGGCGGCTACGAGCGGCCGCTGCTGCGGCGCTGGATCAAGGCCGGCTTCGCGGTCGTGCGCACCGACTACGAAGGCCTCGGCACGCCGGGCGCCAACCCCGACCTGATCGGCGCCTCCGAGGCGCACGCGACGCTCGACGCGGTGCTCGCGGCACACGCGTTCGAGCCGCGCCTGAACCTCCGCCGCGTCGCGCTGGCGGGACACTCGGTCGGCGGCCACGCCGTCCTCTGGTCCGCCGCGCTCGCGCCGAGGTACGCGCCTGCGCTGCACGTCCGCGCCGCCGTCGCGTTCGCGCCGTCGAGCCACCTGGCCGAGCAGGCGGCGAACATCCACGCGCTCACGACGCCGCACGGCGATCTCGGCGCGGTGGCCGCCGTGATCGTCCGCGGCGCCGAGGTGGCGTATCCGCAGCTGCACATCGCGCGCCTGCTCAGCCCGCGCGGGAAGACGCTGTACCCGCTCGCCGACGACGGCTGCCTGCCCGCGCTCGCCGCCGGGCCGTTCGACGGCGTCGCGCCCGCCGACCTGTTCAGGCCGGACGCGGACCTCGGGCCGCTGGTGGCCCGCCTGCGCGCCAACGACCCGGACGCGCTCACGTTCCACGTGCCGGTGCGGATCGAGCAGGGCGAGAGCGACACCGTCGTGCTCCCGCCGCTCACCGACGCGCTCGCCGCCGGGTACGCGCGGCGCGGCCTGCCGGTCAGCTACGTCCGCTACCCCGGCGTCGGCCACTTCGGGCTCGTCCGCGCGGCGGCGGACGACGCGACCGGCTACCTCGCCCGCGCCTTGCACTAGCGTCCGGCGCGTGTTCGCCGCCTACGCCGCCCGCATCGCCCCCGACGACCCGCTGTCCGCGCTCGAGCTGGGCGAGCGGCCCGAGCCCCAGCCGCGCGAGGGCTGGACCACCGTGACCGTCAAGGCCGCGTCGCTGAACCATCACGACCTGTGGTCGCTGAAGGGCGTCGGCCTGCCGGAGGAGCGGCTGCCGATGATCCTCGGCTGCGACGCCGCCGGCCTCGACGAGGACGGCGCCGAGGTGGTCGTGCACTCGGTCATCTCCGACCCGGACTGGCGCGGCGACGAGACGCTCGACCCGCGCCGCGCGATCTTCTCCGAGCGCCATCAGGGCACGTTCGCCGAGCGCGTCGCGGTCCCGCGCCGCAACCTCGTGCCCAAGCCGCCCGAGCTCTCCTTCGAGCAGGCCGCCTGCCTGCCGACGGCATGGCTGACCGCCTACCGGATGCTGTTCACGCGCGGCGCCGTGACGCCCGGCCAGACGCTGCTCGTGCAGGGCGCCGGCGGCGGCGTCGCGACGGCGCTGATCGTGCTCGCGAGCGCCGCGGGCGTGCGCGTGTGGGCGACGAGCCGCTCCGAGGACAAGCGCGCGAAGGCCGTCGAGCTCGGCGCCGACGAGTGCTTCGCGCCCGGCGCGCGCCTGCCGGAGCGCGTCGACGCGGTGATGGAGACCGTCGGCGAGGCGACCTGGAGCCACAGCCTCAAGGCGCTCAAGCCCGGCGGCCGGCTCGTCATCTCCGGCGCCACCAGCGGTCACGCGCCGCCCGCGGAGCTGAACCGCATCTTCTTCCTGCAGCTGTCCGTCATCGGCTCGACGATGGGCACCCGCGACGAGCTCGGCCGGCTCGTCCGCTTCTGCGCCGAGAAGGGGATCCGGCCGGTGATCGACGCGACGCTGCCGCTGCGCGACGCCCGCGACGCGTTCCGCGCTCTCTACGAGGGCGACGTGTTCGGGAAGCTCGTGCTCACGGGTTGAGCGCCCGCACCAGCGCCTTGTAGGCCGGCTGCGGGAGGCCCGTGCGGTTGAGCAGCGCCGAGTGCCACAGCGCGGTCTTGGGCGGGTCGATCAGCTGGTACTGCAGCAGCTGGCGCACACGCGGGTTGCGCTGGGCGATCTTGATCGCCTCGACCAGCCACGCCGCCACGCGGGCCGGCTTCTGGGCGCGCGAGCCGGCCGTCAAGTAGCCGAACTCGGTCAGGTAGAGATTGAGCCGCTTGCCCTTGGGCGTCGTCAGCGCCTTGCGCTTCTGCAGCGCGTCGAGCGCCTTCGTGAGCCGGCCGAGCGTGCCGATCGTGACGTCGTCCGGCTTGCCGGTGGCGACGGTCGGCGCGCTCGTGAGCTGGTACGGATGCAGCGCGAAGCCGTCGGCCTTCAGCGGCGAGCTGCCGCGCCGGGTCATGTCGCGCAGGAACTGCAGCGGCGCGATCGCGCGGCCGCCGCCGACCGGGGCGAGCTCGCCGATCAGCACCTGCGCCGACGGGTCGACGGACTTCACGGCCGCGTAGCCGGCGCGGTAGAGCGTGCGGTACTGCGACGCGGCCGTCCTGGCGGGCGCCAGCCACGTGTTCCAGTTCGGCTCGTTCCAGATCGAGTAGCGATCCACGCGGCCCTCGAAGTGCGTGGCGACGGTGCGGACGAAGCGGGCGAACTTCACCGGGTCCGGCCGGTCGGGGCCGACGCGGTGGTTGCCCGTCGCCCACGACGGCGCGGGGCCGGCGATCGTCAGCTGCAGGTCGATGCCGCGCTCGGCGGCCTCCTCCTGCAGCGCGTCGATCGCCGAGAAGTCATAGACCGGCTTCAGCGACGTGCTCCCGGGCGCGAGCGAGCGCGCCCACAGCACGTTCACGCGGATCCGCGACACGCCCAGGGCGACCGCGTGGTCGAGCCCGCGCTCGCGGTCGTAGCGGATCTGGTGCACGAACACGTCGTCGTCCTGCAGGGCGAACTCCATCGGCGCGGCGTGCGCACGCGCGGCCGGGAGGGCGAAAAGGGCGAGCAGGATCAGGAGTGGAAGTCGGCGCACAGTGAACATCACAGACACCTGTCGGCATCCGAAGTCGCGGCCTCAAGCCGAGGCCGGGCGCCAACCGCGAGCAGCAGTCTAGACGGCGCGAGGGGCGCCAGGACGCGGCGCGGCGGCGGCGGCCGCGCCGAGCGACGCGCGCCAGCCCGGCGCGTCCACGCCGGGCGCCACCACGTCGCGCAGCGCGGCGACGCAGGCCGCGTCGAACGCGCTGCCGGTGTCCTCGTCGAGCAGCCCGAGCGCGCGCTCGGCGGGCCACGCCTCGCGATACACGCGATCGGCGGTGAGCGCGTCGTAGACGTCGGCGACGGTGAGGATGCGGACCTCGACGTCGAGCCTTCCCGCGTCGGCCCGGTTCGGGTAGCCGCGGCCGTCGAGGCGCTCGTGATGGCTCTCGACGAGCTCGAGCACGAGCGGCGGGAAGCCGCCGATCTCGTTCAGCAGCTCGCGGCCCCAGACCGGATGGCCGCGGATGACGTTGAACTCCTCGTCGGTCAGCGTGCCGGGCTTGTTGAGGATCGCGTCGGGCACGGCGAGCTTGCCCATGTCGTGCAGCAGCCCGCCGAGCGCCAGCAGGCGCAGGCGGTCGGCCGGGAGGCCGAGCTTCTCGCCCACGCGCACCGCGAGCAGCGCGACGCGCCGCGTGTGCCCTTCGGTCGAGCCGTCCTTCTCCGCCAGCCGCAGCATCAGTGCGTGGACGCGGCCGCCGAGGAACGTCTCCTCGTCGGCGACGAGGTCGGCGGCGCGCAGGCCGCCGGCGAGCGGCAGCGAGGCCGTCGAGTGGCGCAGGTCGAGCGCGGCGGGGATGCCGACGAGCCCGATGCCCGCGACCTCGACCGCGTGCGCGGCCCACCAGGCCAAGTCCATCATGTCGTAGGTCAGCAGCCCGTACTCGGCGCCCGCCAGGAAGACGACGCCGACCGCGACCAGCAGGTCCGCCGTGCGGCGCGTGAGCAGGAACGTGCGCGAGGCGCGCACGGCGAGCACGGCCAGGGTCAGGCCGCCGGCCACGATCAGCAGGTGCGCGGGCGTGGAGCCGTACTCCGGCGCGTCCGGCACGAGGCGGGGCAGCACGAGCGCGATCGCGCCGAGCACGGTCAGCGCGACGAGCGCGACGAGCTGCACGCGCAGGACCCGGCCCGCGCTGCGCGGGCGGCGCAGCCCCGGCAGCGCCGTCGCGGCGAGGATGCTCCCGCCGATCGGGATGTTCAGCGCGCCGGCCGCCTGCACGAGGCCGTTGTCGCCGAGCAGCACGCCCGGCGTGGCGAGCGCGTGGAAGACGAGCATCACGGCCATGATCGAGAAGGCGAAGCCGAGCATCACGGCGCGGCCGTCGTTGAGCCGGACCGCGATCACCGACAGCACGATCGCCGCGGCGCCCGCGAGCGCGCCCGCGCCGGTCACGGCGATCAGGTGCACGATCGGCGGCAGGTGGACCATCACGCCCGCGGTGGCGACGTAGGCGATGATCGGCACGAGCGCCGCCGTCAGCAGGATCACGGCGACAGGCGTGTTGCGGCGCAGCAGCGCGCCTGACCGGCTGGAAGTCATCTTCCCCGGTGATTCGGCCGATCGGCGCGCTCCTTGAGTCAGCCGGCGGTGCGGATCGCCTCCCACACGCGCTGCGGCGTGGCGGGCATGTCGACGTGCTTGACCCCGAGATGCGAGACGGCGTCGATGACGGCGTTCCAGACCGCCGGCGTCGAGCCGATGGTCCCGGCCTCGCCGATGCCCTTGGCGCCGAGCGGGTTGCGCGGCGTCGGCGTCTGCGTCCGCTCGGTCTCGTACATCGGCAGGTCGCCGGCGCTCGGCATCGCGTAGGAGGCGAGCGAGCCGGTGACGTTGTTGCCGTCCTCGTCGAACGCGATCTCCTCGTACAGCGCCTGCGCGACGCCCTGGGCGATGCCGCCGTGGACCTGGCCCTCGACCAGCATCGGGTTCATCATCGTGCCGGCGTCGTCGACGGTGACGTGGCGGACCAGCCGTGTCGAGCCGGTCTCGACGTCGACCTCGACGAGCGCGAGGTGGGCGCCGAACGGGTACGTCGCGTCGGGCGTCGCGAAGTCGTTGGACGCGGTCAGGCCGGGCTCCATGCCCTCCGGCCGGCGGCCGTCGTCGGCCGCGGCGGCGGCGAGCTGGGCCCAGGTGAGCGCGCTGCCCGGCGCGCCGGTCACGCCCAGGCCCTCGCCCGGGAAGACGGCCACGTCGCCGACGTCGGCCTCGAGCAGGTGCGCCGCGAGCCGGCGGCCCTTCTCGAGCACCTCGTTGGACGCGTTGAGGATCGCGCTGCCGCCGATCTGCAGCGAGCGCGAGCCGGCCGTGCCCATCCCGCGCGCGACCTTGGCCGTGTCGGACTGGATCACGCGCACGTCGGCCATCGGCACGCCGAGCGTGCCGGAGACGAGCTGCGCGTACGCGGTCTCGTGGCCCTGGCCGTGGGCCGACGCGCCCGAGCGCACCGTCACCGTGCCGTCGTCCTCGATCTCGCAGGTGCCGAGCTCGGAGCCGAAGCCGGTCCACTCGACGTAGCTGCACAACCCGATGCCGATCTGCAGCGGGCCGCCGCTCTCACGCCGCGCGGCCTGCTCGGCGCGCAGCCGCTCGTAGCCGGCGGTGGCCAGCACCCTGTCCAGCGCCGCCTCGTAGTCGCCCGAGTCGTAGTTGGCGCCCGTGACCGTCTGGTGCGGGAACTCCCTGACGAAGTTGCGCCGCCGGACCTCGGCCGGGTCCATCCCGATCTCGCGCGCGAACAGGTCGATCGCGCGCTCGACGAGCGCGGTCGCCTCCGGCCGGCCCGCGCCGCGGTAGGCGCCGACCGGCGTCGTGTTGGTGACGACGCACGTGAACTGGAAGTCGACCTTCGGGATGTCGTAGACGCCGCACGACATCAGGCCGGTCAGCATCGGCATCAGCGACGCGTCGTGGGGATAGGCGCCGCAGTCGGCGATCACGCGCACCTTCAGCCCGGTGACGCGGCCGTCGCGCGTGCCGCCGATCTCGACGTCCTGCACCTGCGCGCGGCCGTGCTGCATCACCAGGAACGTCTCCGAGCGCGTCTCGACGTAGCGCACCGCGCGGCCGAGCTCGCGCGCCAGCGCCACGACGAGGACCTGCTCCGGGTTGCACGCGATGCGCGCGCCGAAGCCGCCGCCGGTGGCCGGCGTGATCACGCGCAGCTTGTCCCTTTCGAGCCCGAGCGACGTGCAGATGGCCGCCTGAAAGGCGTGCGGGCCCTGGCTCGGCGTCCACAGGATGAAGCCGCCGGGCGTGTCCGGGTCGGGCGCGGCGATCGCGGCGCCGGGCTCCATCGGCACGGCGGCGATGCGCTGGTTGACGAAGCGCCCGGAGACGACGACCTCGGCGCCGCCGAGCGCGTTCTCGCCGGGCGGTCCCTGGGCCGCGAGGTTGCCGTTCGCGGCGTCCTCGAACAGCACGGGCGCGCCGTCGGCGAGCGCCTGCGCCGGGTCGATCAGGGTGTCGAGCGAGTCGTAGTCGACGTCGACGAGCTCGGACGCGTCGATGGCCTGCGCCCGGGTCTCGGCGACGACGACGGCGACGGCCTCGCCGATGAAGCGGACCTTGTCCGAGGCCAGGATCGGGCGGCGCATCTCCTCCGGCGTGGGGACCGGCGGCCCGGCCGGCGCCAAGGGCTCGAGCGCGAGGTCGGCGGCCGTGTAGACGCCGACGACGCCGGGCATCGCGGCCGCCTCGGAGACGTCGATGGAGTTGATGCGCGCGTGCGCGTACGCGCTGCGCACGAAGATCGCGTAGAGGGCCCCCGCATTGCGCAGATCGTCCGTATACGGCCGTGTCCCGCGCAGCAGCGGCGGATCCTCGACGCGCTTGACTGAGGCGCCGTGTCCGGCGGCCGACCCGTTCGATCCCGTCATGTAAGGCTCTCCTTCGCCGTTGCGCGGCGAACCTTATCGGCGCGGATCGCCCAGCGCTCGTGATCGCGCCAGCGGCCCGCGATCTTCAGGTAGCGCGGGGAGAAGCCCTCCTTCTCGAACCCGCAGCGCTTGACGAGCGCGATCGAGGCGTGGTTCTGCGGCTGGATGTTGGCCTCCAGCCGGTGCAGGCCGAGCGGCCCGAACGCCTCGCGCACGACGAGCCGCACCGCCTCGGTCATGTAGCCCTGGCCGGCGAACCCGGCGACGCCGCCGTAGCCGAGGAACGCGCCCTGCAGCGCGCCGCGGACGATCTCGGAGACGTTCAGCCAGCCGACGATCGCGTCGTCTTCGCGGCGGCGGGCGAGATAGCCGTACTTGCGCTCGTCCAGGCGCGCCAGGTAGGCGCGGTAGGCGTCGGCGTCCTGCGGCGGGTACAGCCACGGCCGGTGGTCCTTGCGGCTGCGGCGCATCGCATGAAGGAAGTCGTTCTCGTCGGCGAGCGTGGGCGCCCGCAGGATGATCCGTGCCATACAGATAGTCTCGCGCCGATGCGTGAGCGAACCGTCGAGACCGACCGGATCCGGATGCACGTGCTGGAGTGCGGGCCGGAGGACGGCGTGCCGGTGGTGCTGCTGCACGGCAACCTCTCCAGCGGCCGCTTCTTCACGCATCTGTTCGACCGGGCGCCGATCCGCTACCGGCTGATCGCGCCCGACATGCGCGGCTTCGGCGACAGCGAGCCGGCGCCGCTGGACGCCACGCGCGGCCTCGCCGACTGGGCCGACGACACCGCCGCGCTGCTGCGCGCGCTGAAGATCGAGCGCCCGCCGCATCTCGCCGGGTGGTCGACGGGCGGCGCGGCGATCGCGGCGTTCGCGCTCACGCGGCCCGTCGCCTCGCTCACGCTCATCGACCCGGTGCCGCCGTACGGCTACGGCGGGACGTTCGCCGACGGCGCGCCGTGCTTCGGCGACTACGCCGGCTCGGGCGGCGGGACGGTGAACCCGGACTTCGTCGCGCGGCTGCGCGACGGCGACCGCTCCGCCGATGCCGCCACCTCCCCGCGCAGCGTCCTGCGCTCCGCGTACTGGCGGCTCGCGCACCGCGAGCCGCGCGAGGACGAGCTGCTCGACGAGGTGCTCAAGAGCGTCGTCGGCGACGATGGCTACCCGGGCGACTCGGCGCCGTCGGAGCACTGGCCCGGCGTCGCTCCCGGCACGCGCGGGATCCTCAACGCGCTGTCGCCGCGCTACTGCAACTGGGCTCCGATCGTGGAGCTCGCCGACAAGCCGCCGGTGCTGTGGACCCACGGCGGGCGCGACATCGTGGTGGCCGACGGCTCGCCGTGGGAGATGGGCATGCTCGGCTCGCTCGGCGCGGTGCCCGGCTGGCCCGGCGCGGACGCGTTCCCGCCGCAGC
Organism: uncultured Solirubrobacteraceae bacterium; assembly: GCA_963736505.1. Classification (GTDB taxonomy): domain Bacteria; phylum Actinomycetota; class Thermoleophilia; order Solirubrobacterales; family Solirubrobacteraceae; genus Solirubrobacter. The sequence continues at coordinate 177,764 of CAVTOZ010000003.1, read as the reverse complement.
CGATGGTCGCGCAGATCCGCGCGGTGCTGGAGCGCTACCGGGCCGCCGGCGGCCGCGCGGAGATCGAGATCTTCGACGACTCCGGCCACGCGCCCTTCCTCGATTCGGCGGCGCGCTGGAGCGCCGTGTTCTTCGGTTTCCTGGAGTCGGTGACGCGATGACGATCCGCACGCATGGCCTCGTGCTCCACGAGCACGAGGTCTCCGTCCCGCTCGACCACGGCGCCCCGGACGGCGAGCGCATCACCGTGTTCGCGCGCGAGGTCGCCGAGCCGGACGGGCTCGACAAGCCGTTCCTCGTGTACCTGCAGGGCGGCCCGGGCTTCGAGGCGCCGCGCCCGACGCGCCACCCGAGCTCGCCGGGCTGGCTCGAGCGCGCGCTGCAGGAGTTCCGCGTGCTGATGCTCGACCAGCGCGGGACGGGACGCTCGACTCCCGTGGGGACCTCGCTGCCCGGCGATGCCGCCGAGCAGGCCGAGTACCTCACCCACTTCCGCGCCGACTCGATCGTGCGCGACTGCGAGCTCGTGCGCGAGGCGCTCGGCGTCGAGCGCTGGAGCGTGCTCGGCCAGAGCTTCGGCGGCTTCTGCGTGACCACGTACCTCTCGCTCGCGCCGGACGGGCTGCGGGAGGCGTTCATCACCGGCGGCCTGCCGCCGCTGGCGCGGGACGTCGACGAGATCTACAGCGCCACGTTCGCGCGCATGCTCGAGCGCAACCGCCGCTACTACGAGCGCTACCCGTGCGACCGCCGGCGCGTGCGCGAGCTCGTGGCGCGGCTGGAGGCGGAGGACTTCCGCCTCCCCGACGGCGACCGCCTGACGGCGCGCCGGCTGCGCACGCTCGGCAACCACCTCGGCATGAGCGACGGCTTCGAGGCGCTGCACTACATCCTCGAGCTGCCGCCCGACTCGCCGGCGTTCCGGCATGACGCCGAGCCGGGCATGGGCTTCGCGCGCAACCCGATCTACGCGCTGATCCACGAGGCGTGTTACGCCGACGGCGGCACGACGCGCTGGTCGGCGGAGCGCGTCATGCCGGCCGCGTACGCGGACACGCCCGAGCTGCTCACCGGCGAGCACGTCTTCCCGTGGCTGTTCGAGGACTACTCGGCGCTGGTGCCGCTGCGCGACGCGGCCGAGCGGCTCGCCGAGCACGCATGGCCGCGGCTGCACGACCCGGACGTGCTGCGGGTCAACGAGGTCCCGGCCGCCGCCGCGATCTACGCGGACGACGTCTACGTCGAGCGCCGCTTCTCCGAGGAGACCGCCGCGGCGATCCGCGGGCTGCGCCCGTGGGTGACGAGCGAGTACGAGCACAACGGCGTCCGCGCCGACGGCACCCGCGTCCTCGGCCGCCTGATCGACCTCGCGCGAGGCCGGGCCTGAGCTCGCTCCGCGACCAGCTCGCCGAGCTGGAGGCCGAGCACGCGACGCTGCGGGCCGAGGTCGCGGCGTTCCAGTCGGACTACCTGCGCACGGTCGGGATCGCGATGGCCGAGCTGCACGAGCTCGAGGCGCGCATCCTCGCGCTCGTCGCGGTGCGCTCCGGCACGCCCGACGACGTCGCGGCCGCGGACGCGGCGCGCGAGCGCGCGCGGGAGACGACCACCGCGATCCGCTCGATCCCGGTCCCGCCCGGGCCGCCGCCGACCGAGGACCTCAAGACGCTCTTCCGCGACGCGGCCAAGCGCATGCACCCCGACCTGCTCCAGGACCCCGGCGCGCGCATGCACGCGGAGGCGTTCATGAAGCGCCTCAACCAGGCCTACGGGTCCGGCGACACCGACGCGATCGCCAACCTGGTGCGCCAGTGGGAGACGTCGCCGTACGCGACCGGGGAGACCGGCGACGGCTCGGACCGGCTCCTGCGGGCCGCGGTCGCGGAGGCGCAGAGGCGGCTGGACGACGCCCGCGCGACCGAGCTCGCCCGCCTGATGGAGCGCTCGCTGGCGGCGTCGATGGAGGGCCGTGACCTGCTGCTCGAGCTCAAGCGTGAGGCCGAGGCGGCGCTCGTCCTGGGCCGCGAGCGGCTCGCCGCCTTGGAGGCCTCAAGCTGATCCGGCGCCTCCCGGGCTCGGAACTGCGCTGGTAAGGAGGCGGGTCCGCCCGGCTCGTCGCCGCGACGACCGATCACGTTCTCGCATCCGCGTGCCTCCGAGTGCGCGGGAACGATCACGAGCGACCGCGGGGCTCGGAGGGTGGCCCGAGAACGCGTCCGTACAGGACGCAAAGTCGGGCCACCCCGCTCACAGCGGTGATCGCATCTCGGACGGCCGGGAGACTCGGGCTCCCCTTATCGCGCAGTTGACGTTCAGAGCGGCGGCACGTCGATATCGCCGTGCGCCGCGAGCCACTGCACGGCTTCGCGGAGCGCCTGCAGCGAGCTGTAGCGCGGCTCGTACCCGAGCACCGCGCGCGCCCGGGCGATCGAGGCCGCGATGCTGCGGCCGACGTGCTCTCGCGTCGCCTGCGCGTGCTCGGCGCCGGCGCGGCGCTCGTACTCGGCCCAGTCGACGTACTCGAGCACGGGCTCGCGCCCGAACCAGGCCGCGGCGCCGGACGCGAGCCCGTACAGGGTCATCGCCTGCGCGGAGACGAGGTGGAAGCTCGAGCCGATCGCCTCCGGCCGGGCGAGCGCGCGCTCGAAGCCCTGCGCGACGTCGTCGGCATGGACGTGGTGCAGGACGCCGAGGCCGAGGTCGGGCAGCGCCACCGGCTCGCCGTGCGCGAGCCGCCGCCAGACGTCTCCGTCGAGGTTCCCCGCCGGCGTGATGACCGGCCAGCCGGGGCCGGTGATGTGGCCCGGGTGCAGGACGACGCTCGGCACGCCGCCCGCGCGCGTCTCGCGCCGCAGCAGCGCCTCGATCGCGGCCTTGCCGGTGCCGTACTCGCCGTACGCGGTGCGCGGCTCGTCCTCGGTCACCGGCACGACCTGCGCCGGCCCGTGGACCCAGATCGTGCCGCAGTGCAGCAGCAGCGGCCGGCCCGGGCGCAGCGCGTCGACGAGCGTCTGCGCCGACTCGGGCGTGAAGCAGACCATGTCGATCACGGCGTCCGCGCCGAACGCGGCGACGCGCTCCTCGAACCCCGGCGCCTCGCGGTCGGCCCGCACGCGCTCGACCGCGCCCCACTCGGGCGCGGGCGTGTACGGCTCGCGCTCGCCGCGGCTGATCGCCACGACGTCGTGCCCCGCCCGCACCAGCCGCGGCACCAGGTAGGTGCCGACGTGACCTGTAGCTCCGATGACGACGACGCGGCTCATCGGCGTGAGCCTAGCCCTCGACCATGGCACACTGTCTGTATGCCTCGGCGCATGCTGCCCGCCGACCTGGGCCTTGTGGCCCGCATGGTCGTCGCGGCCGTCGTCACCCCGCTGATCGTGCTCGCGGCGCTCGCCCTGCTCGTGGCCGAGGCGCCGGTGAGGATCATCGCCTTCGTCGCGATCGCCGGCGCCGTCGGGACCGCCGGGATCGTGCGCGAGCGGCGCGCCGCGCACACCGGCAGGACGCTCACGGAGGCCGACGCGCGCGGCCTGCACGCGATCGTCGAGCGGCTGTGCGTGCTCGCCGACCTGCCCAAGCCGGAGCTCGTGCTCGAGGACGAGCTGCAGCCCAACAGCTGGGTCGCCGGCATCGGCGCGGGCGGCTACCGCCTGCACCTCACGAAGGGCCTGCTCGACCGTCTGGACATGCACGAGCTCGAGGCCGTGATCGCGCATGAGCTGGCGCATGTGGCCAATCACGACGCCGGCGTGATGACCGTCGTCGGCGGCCCGGGCGCCGTCCTGCTGGGCGGCGGCCGGAGGCTGATGGGCGGCGGCGGCTTCTGGCCGATGACGCTCGGCGGCATCGTCGCCTTCGCGATCGGCTGGGTCGCGAGCCTCGGCACGCGCGCGCTCTCGCGCTACCGCGAGTTCGCCGCCGACGCCGGCGCCGTCGCGCTGACCGGCAGCGCCGCCGCGCTCGCCTCGGCGCTGATGAAGGTCTCGGACGGCATCGGCGCGATCCCGGCGCGCGACCTGCGCACGGCGGCCGCGCGCGACGCGTTCCACCTGCTTCCGGTGGGCGACGACAAGCTCCACCTGCCGGCCACGCATCCCACGCTGCAGGCGCGCATCGCGCGGCTCGAGAAGCTCGAGCGCGCACTTCAGGGCCACTGACGCCAGCCGATCACCGGGTGAGGTGCGCCGCCACACCTCGACCCGCTCCGCCTGGATCATCCTCGCGGCCTTCGCGCTGCTGGCGTTCCCCGTCACGGCCAAGGTGCGCGAGCAGGTGCGCGGCGACAGCATGCAGGCGTTCTCGGCGCAGGCCGCGAGCGTCGGCGCGTCCGTCACCACCGCCGTGCAGCGGATGGACGACCTCACGCTCGCCGCGCGCACGCTGCTGGCCGCCAACCCGAACCTGAGCAACCGCAAGTTCGCCGAGTGGTACCGCGGCATGGGCGTCGACCACCGCTTCCCCGGCGTCGCCGGCTTCGGTTACACGGAGCTCGTCCCGCAGGCGCGCCTGAACGACTTCATCGCCGAGCTGTCGGCGGACCCGATCCCCGCGTCGGAGTCCTTCGAGCTCGTCCCGCCGGGCGAGCGCCCCGCCTACTGCCTCGCGCGCCTCGGCGTGAGCGCGAAGGGCAGCGCCCACACGATGGTCGAGCTCGGCGTCTCGGGCGTGGACCTGTGCGCGCTCTCGAAGCTGCTCGACGACGCGCGCGACAGCGGCAGCTTCACCGCGTTCGTCGTCAGCTCCGACGACTCGCGCGGCGGCGCCGGGCTGTTCGAGGTGATCGCGCCCGTCTACGAGGGCGGCAGCGTCCCGCCCGACCTCGCCGAGCGCCGCACCCGCATCAAGGGCTGGATCGTCGGGCTCTTCGACGCCGGCCCGATCCTCCAGCGGGCGGTCGCCGGCCAGCCCGGTATCTCGGTGTCGCTCAGCCGCGAGCACCCCGCCGTGCCCGACACGCGCATGCCCGCGGGCGGCGGCGCCGGCTTCCGCACGCTGTTGAACTCGCTCCAGAACGCGTCCGCGGCGACCTACGGGCGCGTGCCGTCCGGAGCCGTGCTGCGGCAGCAGTTCGTCGTCGACGCCGACGGCCGCTGGGTCGTCTCGGTCTCGCGCGCCGCGCCGCACGGCATCAGCTCGCCCGACGGCGTCGCCGGCATCGCCTTCCTCGCCTGGCTCGTGATCGGCGTGCTGCTGTTCTCGCTCGTGCTCGTGCTCGCCCGCGGGCGCGAGCACGCGCTGCGGATGGTCGACGAGAAGACCGGCCAGCTGCGCCACCAGGCGCTGCACGACGCGCTTACGGGCCTCCCGAACCGCGCGCTGATCATGGACCGCGCCGAGCAGCTGCTCGCGCGCGCCCGGCGCGAGCACTTCGAGCCCGCCGCGATGTTCATCGACCTCGACGGCTTCAAGGACGTCAACGACACGCTCGGGCACGAGTCCGGCGACGAGCTGCTGCGCGCGGTCGCCGGCCGGATCGCGTCGGTGCTGCGCGAGAGCGACACGGTCGGGCGGCTCGGCGGCGACGAGTTCGTCGTGCTCGTCGAAGGCCGCCCGCACGAGGTCGCCGAGCGCGTCCTGGAGGTGCTGCGCACCCCGTTCGCCCTGCGCGCCGCCGACGGCCCGGTGTCGGTGACCGGCTCGATCGGCATCGCCTCCGGGCTGCGCGAGGCCGCCAAGGACCTGCTCCGTGACGCCGACATCGCGCTCTACGAGGCCAAGGGCGCCGGCCGCGACCGGGCCGCCGAGTTCCGCCACGAGATGCGCATCGCCGCGGGCGAGCGGATGGCGCTCGGCAACGACCTGCGCGGCGCGATCGCCGCGGGCGAGCTGTTCCTCGTCTACCAGCCCGTGGTCGAGCTGGAGGACTTCGAGGTGATCGGGGCCGAGGCGCTGCTGCGCTGGCAGCACCCGACGCGCGGGCTCGTCCCGCCCACCGAGTTCATCGCGCTCGCCGAGGAGACCGGCCTGATCGTCCCGATCGGCGAGTGGGTCCTGCGCGCGGCGTGCGTGCAGGCCGCGCGCTGGCGCGACGACGGGCACACGCTGCGCGTCGGCGTCAACGTCTCCACGCGCCAGCTCGAGGACCCCGACCTGCTCGACTGCGTCCAGCGGGCGCTCGACGCCGCCGGCCTGGAGGCGAGCCGGCTGACGCTGGAGATCACCGAGACCGCGCTGATGCGCGACCCGGAGCGCGCCGCGGCCGTGCTGCACGCCCTGAAGGCCTTCGGCGTGCGCGTCGCGGTCGACGACTTCGGCACCGGCTACTCGTCGCTCGCCTACCTGCAGCAGCTGCCGGTCGACGCGCTGAAGATCGACCGCGCGTTCGTCGCCGGCGAGCACGCGCTCGTGGACACGCTCGTGCAGCTGGCCCGCAGCCTCAAGCTCAACAGCATCGCCGAGGGGATCGAGGACGAGGAGCAGCTGCGCCACCTGTGCGCGATCGGATGCGAGCGCGGGCAGGGCTACCTGTTCGCGCCGCCGCTCGACGCGCCGGCGCTCGACCGCTACCTCGCTGAAGGGGGCGCCGGCCGCAGCCGGCGCCCCCTAACGTCGCCGAAGGCGAGCGACGCCGAAGGCTCGCTCGCCTGGCAGGCGAAACCTCGTTCTATGGTGTCGTCGTCGACAGCGTGAACGTCAGCGTCTTCGAGTAGCTGCCCGTGCGCAGCGCGTCGGTGGCGCCGATGTGCTGCGAGAACGCGATCGCCACCGGGCCATTGGAGACCGGGGCCGACCACGCGTTCGGCGTGATCGTGACCTGCAGCGGCGACGGCAGCGAGAACGCGCCGTTGGTGAGGTGACCAGGATCGGACACGCTCAGCGCCGCGTCACCCGCCGTCGAGATCACGTTGGCCGACGTCGACGCCGTGTAGTCATGCGCCAGTCCCGGCGTGAAGAAGCCGAACGACGCCGGCGCGCCGAGCGACAGCGACAGCGTCGCCGGCACCGTGCCGCTCACGCCGCCGTTGACCAGGCCGGTGTCCGTCGCCGCGGCGAGCGCGCTCGCCCCGCCGACGATCGGGAGCGTGATCGAGCTGCCCGCCAGGTCGAGCGTCAGGTTGCGGCCCGCGGGGACGCGGATCGTGTACTGGCGGTCGGTTGAGAACACCATCAGGGCCAGCCGGCGGCCGGCCGGGACGACGGCGTCCTTGGCCTGCATGTCGAAGTGCAGCGTGTAGAACGTGCCCGGCGTGATCGGGTCCGTCACGTACTCGGAGTTGCGGTTGGTCGGATCGAGCCAGCCGCGCGTCAGGATCGTGCCGGCGCCCGCGCCCGCCGGATAGCTCACCAGCGCCGCCGCCAGGTTGTCCTGGGGGGCGCTGAAGGCCATCTTGAGCGTCACCGATGGCGTGCCGCTGATACGGACGTCCTGCAGCAGCGGGTTGGACTGGTAGACGAGCCGGCTGCCCGAGATCAGGTTGCCGGCCGTCGTGCCCGTCGCGACCTTGTCGCCCGAGAGCGCGTTCATCAGCGAGGTGTCGGCGATCGACGAGTCGTCGGTGAGCGTCTCCTGCGCCGTGCCGGCCGTGCCGAGCGTCAGGTTGCCGCGCGACGTGCCACTGTCGGCCTGCGTCGTCTGCGGCAGCAGGCGCTCCGTGACGGGCGCGCTGGCCGGGTCCGGCCACTCGCTGTACGGCGTCGGGTTCTGGTTGGCCGTGTTGTTGCCCTGGCCGCAGATCAGGCTCACCGTGGCACCGTTGGCGACCTTCTGCCCGGCCGTCGCCGCAACCGCCGTCGTCAGCACGAGGTGCGTCGCGTCGGGGATGTTGGTGATGATCTGCGTGGCGTTGGTGATCGTGCCGTTCGCGTTGGTGACCGGGATCGTGAGCGTGAAGCCGAGCTGGAACGGCTTGGTGTCGGAGACCGTCAGCGTCGTGGTGTTCGACTGGTCGCCGGTGACCGTCGCCTGGCGCGGCGGGCAGCTCGCGCCCTCGCGGACGACCCACGAGCGCGGCAGGTTCTCGACGCCGTTCTGGACGCCGTACAGGTAGCGCGTGAACCAGTAGTTGACGAGCACGTCCGGCGGCGCGCCGCCGTGGCCGCCCTGGTGGAAGAAGAACATGTGCGGGACGCCCTGCGCCTTGAGCGCGTTGTAGAAGTCCGACGCGTTCTTCGTCATGACGTTGAAGTCGTTGTTGCCATGCGCGATCAGCGCGGCGGCGTGGACGTTCTGGACGTCCTTCATGTAGTCGCGCTCGTCCCAGAACGCGCTGCGGTCGCCGGTGTCGCGATGCTCGTCGGCGCCGATCTGGCGCAGCCTGGACCGGCAGATCGTGCGATCGCCCGCGGCGTTCTCGTCACGGCGCGAGTAGACGTCGTCGACGAGCACGTCCAGGTCCTCGCCGTAGTACGAGTTGGTGCCGGTGCCGCCCGTCTGCGAGTTCGGGGCGCGCACGGCGCCGTTGGCGCGGTAGTAGTTGTACCAGTCGCTGATCGCCGAGATCGGGACGATCGCCTCCAGGCCCTGGACGCCGGACGTGGCGGCCGCCTCGGGGATCGTTCCGTTGTACGACGTGCCCATCATGCCGACCTTGCCGGTCGCCCACGTGGGCGGCGCAGCCACGGTGTCGCCGAACTCGGACGTGTACGCCGTCGCGCGGCCGTTGAGCCAGTCGATGATGGCCGTGGCGCCGAGCGTCTCGTTGCGGCCGCCGGAGGTCGGGCAACCCGTGGAGTAGCCCGTGCCGGGCGACTCGGAGTGCATCACGCCGAAGCCGCGCGGCAGCCACTGGGCGTCGAACTCGCTGGAGACGATCGGGCTGGTGTTCGTGCCGGCGAAGAACGTCGCCAGTTGGCGCGAGTCGGACGCCGGGGTCTGACCGAAGTCATACGTCATGTTCCAGTTGAAGTACGTGCGCGCGGTGCCCGCGAAGTACGGGCTGTCCTCGTAGACGATCGGGACCTTCAGGCCGTCGGTCACCGTCTCCTTCGGCAGCGTGTAGTCCGCGTGCATGCGGTCCAGCTTGCCGTCGCCGTCGGAGTCGAAGCTCGACTCCACCCAGACCTCGCCGCGCACCCAGTCGGCGGAGTTGGACGAGAACACGTTCTGCGCAAGGCCGTTGACGAACGTCGGCACGGACGCGTGCGCTGCGCTCGCCCCCGCGAGCACGGCGGCGGCGGACACCGTCGCGGCGCCCGCCAAGAGTCGAATCCTCAAGTTGCTGCTCCCCTCTCGAGCATATGCTTGCCAAGCAGTTGACCCTCCATGGTGGTGCGTCCGACCCCGATGGGCAACGTTTCGGGCCCCGGAGCGTGATGAGATGTCTCCACGCATGCAGGTCGACGCCGTCCTCCAGGAGCGCTACTGGTACCCCGACGACGGCGGGCAGGTGTGGGTCGCCGGCTACCAGCTCGTGGACGCCGGCGGGCGCTACCTCGCGCGCGGCGCGCCACAGCTCGAGGCCGCCGGGCTAATGGTGCTAGCCGTGGCCGGCGCGGGGCGCCACCACGCCGATGCGCTGCAGTCGGACGCCGCCGCGCCCGGACGTCCGCTCGTGCTCGCGCGCGACCCCGGGAACGAGTTCGACGCCAACGCGATCGCGGTCGAGACGGCCGCGGGCGAGCGGCTCGGCTTCGTGGCGCGCGAGCCGGCCGCCGGAATGGCGCCGCGGATCGACGGCGGCGAGGCGTTCGCCGCCGTGGCGCTGCGCGAGCAGCGCGCCTCGCCGCGCGATCCGCGCACCGGCCTGACGATCCTCGTGGGTCCGGGTCCGACCCTGGAGTTAGTGCTGACCGTACCTAGGGACTAGAGATCTCCCCCGCTGTGCGCGTCGCTTTCACGAACGATGATCCAGCCATCGGCGACTCGCGTCACTCAAGGATGAAGATGGCCTCACTCATGGCAGACCCGGTATCGCGGCCGCGCGCCGCTTCGAGCAGCGCCCGCCACGGCGCCGTGCTCACGTTCGAGACGGTGGAGGCCTTCGAGACCCGCCCCGCCCCCGTGCGCATGCGCCCGTGGGAGGACACGCTGCTGCGCGTGATCGACGGGACGGTGCGCCTCACGACCGACGGCGAGGAGCGGCGGCTGGAGATCGGCGCCGAGGCGATCCTGCCCGCCGGCACGCCGCATCAGCTCGCCGGCATCGGCGCCGCCGCGCGCGTCGTGATCGGCTTCCGGACCGCCTCCTAGCCGGACTCGACGGGCGCCTCGACCTCGCGCACGAGGTCGGCGAGCAGGTCGGCCAGCCGCGCCGTCAGCTCCGGATCGGCGAGCTTGCCGTCGGGGTCGAACGCGCCGTCGGCGAGACCGACGGGCAGCTCGGACTCGAGCACGTGGGCGCCGCTGGCCTTCAGCGCCTTGCGCACCTCGGCCTGCGCCCAGACGGCGCCGAACAGGCCGGTGCTGGCGCCGATCACGGCGCTCGGCTTGTGCCTGAGGACGTTGTCCGGGAAGGGGCGCGAGGCCCAGTCGAGCGCGTTCTTGAGCGCTCCCGGCAGCGAGGCGTTGTACTCCGGCGTCGCGATCAGCAGCGCGTCGGCGGCCTCGATCTCGGCCAGGAACGCCTTCGCCGCCTCCGGCGGGTCGTTCTCCTGGTCCTCGTCGAACGCGGGGATGCCGGCGAGCCCGTCCCACTCCACGAGGTCCACCCCGGGCGGGAGCGAAGCGCCCGCCGCCCGGAGCAGCCTGCGGTTGTGGGATCCTCGGCGCAGGCTGCCGGCGATGCCGAGGACCCGCATCGCTCTACGCCTGCGCGACGAGCGCGAGCTCGACCGTCAGCGTGACGTCGTTGGCAAGCGCGTTGCCGCCCGTGGGCAGCGGCATGTTCCAGTTGATGTCCCACTCGGTGCGGTCGATCGTGGCCTCGAGCGTGAGGTGGGCGCGCGTGTTGCCGAACGCGTCGGCGGACGGCGCGACCCACGTGCCCGTGGCGGTGATCGGCTTGGTGATGCCCTTGATCGTCAGGTCCCCCGTGGCGGTCGCGGTGCCGTCGTCGTCGAGCGTGAGATCGGTCGAGACGAACGACACGTCGGAGTGGTTCTCGACGTCGAAGAAGTCGGCCGAGAGGACGTGGGCGCGGAACTGCTCAGGCGTCCGGATCGAGATCGACTCGACCTTGGCGGTGCCCTCGAGCTTGCCGTCGATCAGCGTCGCGGTGACCTCGTTGAGCGTGCCCTTGAAGAGCGAGACGTTCTGATAACGGACGGAGAAGCCGAAGCTCGAGTGGACGGGGTCGGCGTTGAACGTACCGGGCAGCGTGGCAGCGGCGGTGGTCATGGCGGTGGCCTCCGTAGGTCCTCGGGGGAGTGTGTTCGACGTGTAAACGGATCACGGTCCGTTTACGTCTCCGCAGAGTAGCGCAACCGATTTCTGTCGCAACTACCTGACTTTGGCCACGTGCACCCCGGCGCTAGAGCCGGCGATGTAGGGGTACGCCGCCTCGTAGCGGCTGACGGCCCGGAACGTGAAGCGCGCGGCGCCCGCGGTGCGGAAGCGGTAAGCGGCGTGGAAGCGGCCGTGCGCGTTCGTGCGGACGACGTCGAAGCGCTGCCAGGCGCCGCGTCCGGCCCTGGCCTGGAGCACGATCTGCTTGCCGCCGCGCGGGATCGGGCCCGAGACGAGGCGGCCGCTGAAGCGCAGCCGCGTACCGCGGACGGCGCGGTGCGGGCTCACGGCGAGCGTGATCCGCGGGCGGACGCGGAGCGCGAGGCGGGCCTGCGCGATCGGCACGTTGTCGTTGACGTGGGAGCGGTACCGGATCGTGATCGTGCGCGAGGTGGCGTGCCTGGGCAGCGTGAGCTTGAACGTGCCGGTGGCGGTCGTGGTGGGACTGTTCTTGAGCTGACGCACCGGAGCGTGCGTGAGCGTCGTCTGCACGAGCACGTCGAGCTTCGCGCCCGTGATCGGCTGCCCGTTCTCGTCCAGCAGGCGGCCCCGGATCGAGGCGGCACGGCTCCAGCTCAGGTTCAGCGTGTGGCGCGTCGTGCGCGTCCACCGGATCGCGATCCGGGCGGCGTCCGACGCGCCCACCCCGTTCGCCGCGCCGCGCAGCGCCAGGGCCGTCCCCGGCCCGATCCGCCCGCCGGTGTTGTCGACCGTGACGGTCTTGTCGACCACGACCGACTGGTTCCCGGCCGCGTCCTCGACCAGGATCTGCAGCCGGTGCGGCCCGTCGGCGAGCTTGGTCGTGTCGAGCGCCAGCGCCCCGCCCGCCGACGACTTGCACGGCGTCCCGCTCGCGAACTCGTACGGGTCGCCATTGGACGGGTTCACGTCCCGGCAGAGGTTGCCGTTGTCGTCGAGCACCTCGGTCACCGCGGGATCGTCATCGATCCGCACCTTCCCGAGGTACACGCCGGACCCCGTGTCCGTCGCGGCCAGGTTCACGGTCGGCGTCCCCGACAGCCGATCCGCGGTCGCGAGCGTCCCGCTGACCTGGCCGACGACCGGGTTCGACGAGTCGCGGAGCGTGATCCGGCCCCCGAACAGGCGCAGGAACGTGTTCGGCCGTCCATGCTGCACGTCCCGCCGTGTCCGGGATGTCGCACCCATAGCGAGGTAGAAGCCGGTCACCGGCAGGGCACGTCACCCACTCGATGCCGGTTCGCTCGCGCGAACGGCGTGTTCCGGGATCGCCGAACGTTCGCAGCCGGACTGCGTGAGTACCACGAACACGTCACCGGAGACGACGGGCAGCCCGTAGAAGTAGGTCGGGCCGTCGCCGCCGTGGACGGAGTAGGTCACCTGCTGGCTGCGATCGCCGATCGAGCCGGCGATGTAGAGCAGCGCGCTGGGCGATCGACGCTGTGGCTCCGCTCGGCGGCCGGTAGATCGAGCGCGGCGATCGCCGTCGCCGGGCGTGTTCGTCGTGAACGCGACACCGTCGTGCAGCAGGATCCCCGAGGGCGACGGCCCGGAGCACACGGCGGAAACCGGCGGCGTCGGTGCCGACGGTATGGCTGTCGGCGTAACGTCAAGCCCGGCGGCATCCGGCCGTTCTCGCCGACACCCCGCCCGGTGTTCGGATCAGCGCACAGAACGTGCGTATACAGACCACCGGCCGCTCGCGCCGGAGCGGCCATCACGACAGCGGCAAGCAGCGCCGCACCAACGATCCTCCACATCCAGGTCTCGAGGCTAGCCACCTCGCCTCCGCTATGCGACGATCAAACCGGGGGCGAAGTCTTCTTTGGAGCACCTATGACCACCGTGCGCACGCTGATCTGTGTCGTCATCATCGCGCTGTTGGCCGCGGCTCCGGCGCGCGCCGGCACCTACTACGTCGAGAGCTGCACGAATCCGGACACGGTCGGAGGCATAGCGTCACCACGACTTGATGGCTGGTCGCAAGTACGGCGATGGGCTCGTGCCGTATGCCCTCGACGAGTGCGATCCCGCGTATCCGACCGCCAGCCGCAGCTTCCAGGCGCTGCTCGGCGTCCGCGATCACCCGCCTGGCGTGGCCACCGGCTGGGTCTTCAGGCCGGCGACCGACACCGTCGTCGACTCGATCGAGCTTCGTCGCACCGCAACGGCTTTCTGACCACCGACTACGGTGGTGCCGGATACCGTCTCTATGCCGACCCCAGGGGGCCGAACGGGAGGCTCTTGGAGCAATGTATGCCGGCGAACCAGTGCACGGAGCTCGGCCGGCTCGGGAGCCCGCTCGCGTCAGAGAACGTCTTCGTCGCGCGGAATCTCAGCACCAGCGCCATCTACGCCGTGGTCGAGTGTGCGCAGACGAACTGCAATCAGCAGGCGTACGGCGATCACTGGGCTCAGATTCTGATCCACGGGGCTCGGCTCGGCCTCGCCGACCCGTTCTCGCCCGAGTTGAAGGCCGAGCCGTCGGGCACCCTCACCGCGGCTCGCGTCGCCGGTGATGCGTCGGTGACGTTCTCGGCGACCGACCGGGGTGGTGGGCTGGCGCGGGCCGCCCTGCTGGTGGACGGGGTGGAGACGATGACCAAGGACCTGTTCGGTGCCGGCGGGTACTGCCAGGAGCCGTATACGCGGATCGTGCCGTGCCCGTTGAGCGCGACGCCGACGGTGAGCTTCGATACGGCGGCGATCGCGAACGGGGTGCATCAGCTGCAGCTCGCGGTGGTCGATGCCGGTGGGAACCGGGCGCTGTCGAAGCCGTGGACGGCAGAGGTCCGGAACGGGTCGCAGGCGAACGGCTCGAACGCGACGCCGCTGGCGAAGCTGGTGGTGCGGGTGCGCAACCCGAAGACGGTCGCGTACGGGACTCGGAGCACGATCGAGGGGCGGTTGACGACGCCCGAGGGCGTGCCGATCGGCGGGGCGCAGCTGAGCGTGACGAGCCGGCTGCAACGCCAGGCCGAGCAGGCGCGCGGCCTCGGCGTGGTGACGACCGGCGCGGACGGGCGGTTCGTGTACGACGCCGGCACCGGCGCGAGCCGGGTGTACCGCTTCGGCTACCGCGCCCACACGCTCGACGACGCCGAGGCGACGGCCGCCGAGGCGGCCGTCGCCGTGAAGGCCCGCGTCTCGCTCACGGTCAGCCCGGGCCGTGCCCGCAACGGCACCCGGATCCGGTTCTCCGGCCGGTTGCTCGGCGGCCCCGGGCAGGAGGGCACGCTGGTGACGATCTACGCGCTCCAGCGCACCGGCCGCAAGCGCATCCCGGTCGACACGGTCAAGGCCGGCGCGAGCGGGCGGTTCGCGCTCCGCTACCGGTTCCGCAGCATCGGCGGGAACGTGACCTTCCGCTTCCAGGCGCGCGTCGTGCACCAGCCGAGCTACCCGTACTCCGCGGGCGCCTCCGGCGTCGTCGCGGTCCGCGCGCGCCCCTGAGACGGACGAGCGCTCAGCCGCGCGCGCGGGCGACGCTCTCGACGGCCGCCCAGACGAGCGCCAGCGCCCCGATCACCACGAGCGCGACGGCCGGCTTGGTCACGCCGACCGCGACGAGCACGACGCCGAGCGCGGCCTTGCCGGCGGGATGGCCTCCGAGCAGATTCAGCATGATCGATCTCCTTTGCGTTGCAAAGTAGCCAATCTAGCAAGCACTTTGTGATAGAAAGTTAAGACGCCGATGGACGCCGCCGCCCGACTCGAATACGCACTCGATGTCCGTGCCCGCACGCGGCGCGCGGCCCTGCGGCCGGAGCTCGCGCTGGCGGTGCTCGGCGCGATCGTCGCCGTCCACGGCCTGCTCGGGCGGCACGCGTGGATCGCGCTCGTCCCGGCGTTCGTGCTGATGCGCCTGCGGCTGCGGCGCGGGCTGCCCGCGCCGCGTCTGCGCGCCGCGTGCGCGGCCGGCGCCGTGCTCGCCGCCGCGGCCGCGCTCGCCGCCGGCGCCAGCCCCCTCGTCGCCGCCGCGGTGGCGGCGAGCGCGCTGGCCGCCGGCCTCGCTCGCCTTCCCGCGACCGCCGCGATGGCGCTCGCGGCGGGCGCGCTCGCCGCGCTCGGCGCGGGCGAGGTCGCCGCCGGCGTCGCGCTGATCGCCGCCGCCCTGGCGTGCCGATGACGCACCCCACGCGCCGGCTGGACCCCGCGATCCACCAGCCCGCGCGCCTCGGCATCCTGTCCGCGGCGGCCGAGGTCGAGCGGATCGACTTCGTCTCGCTGCGCGACCTGCTCGCTCTCACCGACGGCAACCTCTCGCGCCACCTGACGACCCTCGAGGAGGCCGGCTACGTCGCGATCGAGAAGGGGTACGAGGGCCGCCGCCCGCGCACTTGGATCTCGATCACCGCCGCGGGCGGCGAAGCGCTCGCGGCCGAGATCGCCGCCCTGCGCGAGATCGTCGCGGCGTCCGACGCGCTCCCGGTCCCGCGCCCGCGCCTGGCCTGACTTGCGGCGCCGTCGCGCGCTGTGGTACGGCTAGCGCCATGTGGCTCCCGCCCGATCCCCCGCCGGTCGACGAAGCCGCGATGAAGCCGTGGCGCCCCGCGCTCGAGCCCGCGCCCGAGTGGGACACGCTCACGTACATCGTCGTCGACGAGCTGCACGACGGCATCGCCGGCCTCGTCCTGAGCCCGTGGCCGCGCCTGGACCGCGACGGACGCCCGCACTTCGCCGACGAGTCGCGGCGCGAGCGGATCGCGGCGCCCGAGCGCGAGCTGCACGAGCTGCTGAGCGCGCAACGCACACCGGTCACGCTCGTCGCGACAAGCGACTCCGAGCGCGAGGAGCTGCGCACGCGCGCCGTGGCGGTCGGCGACGTGTTCGGCGCGCGCGTGCACGACACGGCCGCGGACGGCGCCCCGCGCGACCCCGTCGAGTGGCTGCTGCCGCCGGTCCTTGACGTCACCGCGCCCGCGCGCGAGCTGACGAAGGCGCAGACGAGCGCGGCCCTGGCCGGCATCGCGAGCGAGGACTTCCTCGACGCCGCCGAGCAGGAGGAGCCCGCCTGATGCCCGCCACCGACGTCGGCAGCGCCCTCTTCGGCGCCCCCGGCGGGTTCGTCGCCGCCTGCAAGCCGACCGACCTCGTCTACTTCACCGTCAACGTCGGCGACGGCGACACGCAGCTGCTGCTCCTCCCCGCCGACAAGGCCGGCCAGCGCAAGTGCGTCGTCGTCGACTGCATCCGCGCGCCGAAGCTGTTCGCCCTGATCGAGGCGCTCGTCGCGGCGAAACTGATCGTCGAGACCAAGCCGCTGCTCCAGCTCGTCGTCGCGACGCACCCGCACGACGACCACATCGCCGGCATGGAGGCGCTGCTCAAGCGCTTCGGCGACGGGCACGTCGGCGAGCTGTGGGAGCCCGGCTACTACCACCCGTCGGCCGCCTACCTCGGCATGATGCGCGAGCTCGAGGACGGCACGATGTGGCACCTGCAGCCCGCGTCCGGCACCACGCGCTACCTCGGCCAGGTCAAGCTCACCGTGCTCGCGCCGGGCATCGGCCTGCGCAACCGCTTCGACTCCTACGGCGTCGACATCAACAACGCGTCGATCGCGCTGAAGGTCGAGTTCCCGGTCGCGCGCGTCTACGAGCGCGGCCCCGATCGCGCCTACGTCAAGACGCCGCCGCCGACGCAGACGCTGATCCTCGGCGCCGACGCGCAGACGCTGTCGTGGGGCCAGGTGCTGGTCGACTTCCCGCAGCTCGCCCCCGAGTCGACCGCGGTCACGAAGGCGCTGCAGCGCGCCGGCGGCGCGCTGCCGCTCGACGCGCAGGTGTTCAAGGTCCCCCACCACGGCTCCAAGCACGGTCTCAACCTCGAGCTGGTGGAGAGCATCCAGCCCGCCGTCAGCATCGTCTCGAGCGTCCACGACGGCGGCCGCTATGACTTCCCGCACGAGGTCACGCAGGCCGCGCTGCGCGAGGCCCTTGACCCGGTGTCGTCGAAGCCGGGCACCGACCACCGCGCCGACACCGACCTGAAGATCCTCTACACGGGCAGCCAGGAGCTCGACGCGGGCGGCGCCGCGATCGGCCCGCTCGGGACCGTCGCGCTGCTGATCGGCGCCGGCGGCCGGCGGGAGATCTGGCGCTTCGGCGACTCGGCCGAGGCCAACATCGACCTGGCCAAGGGTCGGCCGGTGACCTAGAGCGCCGCGAGCGCCTCGGCGATCGGCGTGTCGCCGCCGACCACGACGAACGTCTTGCCGACCGTCGCCGGCGTCACCAGGGCGGTGGCGACCACGGCGGCCGTGTCCTCGCGCGTGATGTCGGCGCGTTCGGCGTCCAGCGCGATCAGGCCCGTGGCCGGATCGTCGGTCAGCGGGCCGGGTCGCACGATCGTGTACGCGAGCCCGCTGGCCGCCAGCTCGGCGTCGGCCATGCCCTTCGCGCGCAGGTAGGTGCCGAAGCCGCCGTCGTCCTCCGCGCCGGCGTCCGCGCCGATCGAGCTGACGATCACGTAGCGGTCGACGCCGGCCGCGCGCGCCGCCGCGATCAGCTTGACCGCGCCGCCGTAGTCGACGGTCCACTTGCGCTCGGGGCCGCTCCCGGGACCCGCGCCGGCCGCGAACACGACCGCGTCGCAGCCGGCGATCGCGCCGGCGACGTCGTCGTCGCCCTCGAGGTCGCACAGCACCGGCTCGGCGCCCGCGGCGCGCACGTCGTCGGCCTGCTCGGGCTTGCGGATCAGCCCGAGCGCCTCGTCGCCGCGCGCGTGCAGCAGGCGCGAAAGGGCGAGCGCGATCTTGCCGTGCCCGCCCGCGATCGCGACCTTCATGCCACCAAGGTAGCTACTTGTCGGTGATGTAGTAGATGCCGACCGCGATCGCGCCCGCCACCAGCAGCACGCTCACGACGGTGACGGCGTGAAGGGCGAACGCGCTCCCGCCCTGGTCGTCCTGCGCGCGCAGCGAGGAGACGATGCCGATGCCGAGCGTCAGCGCGATCGCCAGCCCGGCGAACGCGGAGATGTAGATCACCTGCAGGAGCGCGCCCCAGTCGACGATCTGAGCTGCGATCAGGCTCATGCGTGCACCGCCTCGAGCTCGGGGGTGGGCTGGGGGACGACGACCTCGTCAGGCTCGACCTTGGACGCCTTGTTGGCCTGCCACAGCGCGTAGCAGGCGATCGCGAGGATCACCGTGATCGCGGCGGGACCGACCCAGCTGTGGCCGAAGATCCGCGAGACGCCGTAGACGCCGGCGGCGGTGGCCCCGGCGGCGGGCAGCGTGAGCACCCAGCCGCTGACGATCCGGCCCGCGACCGACCAGTCGACCTGCGCGCCGGGACGGCCGACGCCGGAGCCGGTGACGGCGCCGGAGACGACGTGCGTGGTCGACAGCGGGTAGCCGAAGTGCGAGGACGCGAGGATCACCGTCGCCGCGACCTCCTCGGAGGAGAAGCCCTGCGGCGGCCGGACCTCGGTCACCTTCGTGCCGAGCGTCGTGATGATGCGCCAGCCGCCCATGTACGTGCCGAGGGCGATCGCGATGCCGCACGACGCCACGACCCACGTCGGGACGTCGAAGTTCGTCGCGGAGAGGTTGCCGTTGGCGATCAGCGCCAGCGAGATGACGCCCATCGTCTTCTGCGCGTCGTTGGTGCCGTGCGCCAGCGCCACCATCGACGACGACGCGACCTGCGCCCAGCGGAAGCCGCGTTCGGCTCGCTCCTTGGCGAAGTTGCGGATCAACCGGTAGACGATCACCGTCGCGCCGAGCGCGACGACTCCGGCGAGCACGGGCGCGATCAGCGCCGGCACGATCACCTTCGAGAGCACGCCGTCCCATTCGACGCCCTTGGACCCGACGGCGGCGATCGTGGCGCCGAGCATGCCGCCGATCAGCGCATGGGACGAAGATGACGGGATGCCGAACCACCAGGTGACGAGGTTCCAGGTGATGGCACCGACAAGGCCGGCGTAGATCGTCGTCGTCGTGACGAAGCCGGCGTCCACGATCCCCTTCGCCACGGTGGCGGCGACGGAGATCGAGATGAAGGCTCCTACGAAGTTCAGAACGGCTGCGACGCCCACCGCGATCTTCGGCTTTAGGGCGCCGGTCGCGATGGTGGTCGCCATTGCGTTGGCGGTGTCATGGAAGCCGTTCGTGAAATCGAACACGAGCGCGACGGCAACCACGAGAACGACGATGATGTCCCCGGTCACGCGCCGGAACATATGCGCTGAAGCGGCCCCCGGACCGCGGCGTTCACATTTTGTTGACGACTTCCGCCACTCCAACCGATTGGATCTCCGCCATGGGCGACGACCGCGTCATCGACGAGACCCGCGAGCGGCTCGAGAAGCGGCTGAGCGAGCTTCAGCCCGCCGTCGAGGAGGCCTCGAAGATCGAGGCCGCGCTACAGGCCCTCAACGGCGGTCCGCGGCCGCCGGTGACGGCGCTCGACATGCTCAAGCCGGTCCCCGCCGACGAGTCCTAGACGTGGTCGACGAACAGGTCGACCTGCGGGGTTGAGCCCGGCACGTAGGCGTAGGCGTCGAAGTCGGTGACGCCCTCCTCGGCGAGCACGTCCTCGCACAGGAACGTGTTGCCGGTGCACTCGCGGCTCGGCCGCGTCAGCACCGCATAGGCCGCGTCGGCGTAGAGCTCCGGCTTGCGCGAGACGGCCATCGCCGCGTCGCCGCCGAGCAGGTTCTGGACGGCGGCGGTCGCGATCAGCGTGCGCGGCCAGAGCGCGTTGGACGCGACGCCGGCCTCGCGCAGCTCCTCGGCGAACCCGAGCGCGCACAGGCTCATGCCGTACTTGGCGAGCGTGTAGCCGATGTGCGGGCCGAGCCAGCGCGGCTCGAGCGAGATCGGCGGCGACAGCGTGAGGATGTGCGGGTTGGAGCCCTGCTTGAGGTGCGGGATGCACGCGCGGCTGACGACGAACGTGCCGCGCGTGTTGATCGACTGCATCAGGTCGTAGCGCTTCATCGCCAAGGCCTCGGTGCCGGACAGGTCGATCGCCGACGCGTTGTTGACGCACACGTCGATCACGCCGAAGCGCTCGACCGTCGCGGCCACGGCCGCCTCGACCTGCGCCTCGTCGCGGATGTCGCCGACGATCGGCAGCGCGCGGCCGCCGGCGGCCTCGATCTCCTCGGCCGCGGTGAAGACGGTGCCGGGAAGCTTCGGATGCGGCTCGGCGGTCTTGGCGATCAGCGCGACGTTGGCGCCGTCGCGCGCCGCGCGCAGCGCGATCTGGAGGCCGATGCCGCGGCTCCCGCCGGAGATGAAGAGCGTCTTGGCTGCGAGTGTCATGGCGACACAGGATCACATCGCCCGCTGCGACAATCGATCGCAGTGGGCGCGCTGGCCGAGATCCGCGAGCTGAACCGCCTCCGGCTCCTCGAGGTGCTGCGGGAGGCCGGGGTCGCCGATCGTGCGGAGCTCACCCGCCTGACCGGCCTGTCGCGGGCGACCGTCTCGGCGCTCGTGGCCGACTTCATCGCCCGCGGCGCGATCGCCGAGGAGACGGACGCGGTCGGCACCGGTGCGCCCGGCCGGCCCTCGACGCGGCTGCGGCTTGATCCGCGCGCGGGCGCGGTGCTCGGCGTCGACTTCGGCCACCGCCACGTGCGCGTCGCGGTGGCCGACCTCGCCGCCACGGTGCTTGCCGAGCGGCGCATCGACCTCGACGTCCACGCCGGCGCGGCGGCGGCGCTCGACGCGACGGCCGCGCTCGTGCGGGCGCTGGTGATGGAGGCGGGCATCGGCCGCGACCGCATCCTCGGCGCCGGGA
Source organism: uncultured Solirubrobacteraceae bacterium (assembly GCA_963736505.1). Lineage (GTDB taxonomy): Bacteria > Actinomycetota > Thermoleophilia > Solirubrobacterales > Solirubrobacteraceae > Solirubrobacter. The sequence continues at coordinate 156,701 of CAVTOZ010000003.1, read as the reverse complement.
TGGGCATCCCCGCGCCGATCGACCGGCGCACCGGGATCGTCCAGAAGGCGGCGATCCTGGTCGAGTGGGAGCGCATCAACCCCGGCGACGAGCTATCGCGGCGGCTCGGGCTCCCGGTCCGCGTGGCCAACGACTCCGACCTCGGCGCGCTCGGCGAGTCGCGCTGGGGCGCCGGCCGCGACGTCGAGGACATGATCTTCGTCAAGCTCTCCAGCGGGATCGGCGCCGGCCTCATCCTCGGCGGGTCGCTGCACACCGGCGCCACCGGCATCGCCGGCGAGGTCGGCCACCTGTGCGTCGACCCGAACGGCGTGGTCTGCCGCTGCGGGAACCGCGGCTGCCTGGAGACCGTCGCGTCGGTCGACGCCCGCCGGGGCGCCGCTGACGACGCCGCCTGGATCGCCCGCGCCGGCGGGCTCGTGGGCGACGCGCTCGCAGCGCTGTGCACGGCGGTCAACCCGGCGGCGATCGTCGCCGGCGGCGAGCTCTCCCCCGTGCTGCTGGACACGATCGCCGCCCGCGTGCGCGAGACGGCGCTGCCGCCGACGGGCGAGCTGCCGGTGCGGGCGGCCGTCCTCGCCGACCGCGCCGAGGTGCTGGGCGCGATCACGCTGGCGCTCGAGCTGACCGAGTGGCTGCGCGACGCGGGCTTCATCGCGCTCACGGACGCCGCATGAGCGCGCTCGAGGAGGTCCGCAACCGCAGCATGCGCGCGTTCGTCGACGCCCTGCGGCTCAACGGCAGCCTCAGCCGCAGCGAGCTCGCGCGCGTCACCGGCCTCTCGCGCACCACGATCGTCTCGATCGTCGACGAGCTCGACGGCCGCGGCATGATCGTCGACCACGACTCGCCTCCGCGGCGCTCGCCGGGCCGCCCGACGCGGCTCGTGCGGCTGCACCCGTCGGCCGGCGCCGCGCTCGGCATCTCGGTCGAGCGCGAGGAGCTGCGCGTGGCGCTGATGGACCTCTCGCTCAACGTGCTCGCGCGCCGCTCGGCGGACTACGAGCTCGACACGCCCGCGGAGACCGTGCTGGAGATCGCGACCGCGCTCGCCGACGAAACGCTCGCGGATCCGTCGACGCGGCGGGGGGAGCTGGTCGGCGTCGTCCTCGGCCTGCCCAGCCCGATCGACCCGGTCACCGGCGACGTGAACCCGTGGATCATGGCCGACTGGGACGCGCCGGCCGCGCGCGACCGGCTCGCGGCGCACCTGGGCGCGCCGGTGACGCTCGAGAACGACGCCAACCTCGAGGCGCTGGCCGAGGTCGCCCTGGGCGCCGGCCGCGGGCGCCACACGGTCGTCTACGTGAAGATCTCGTGGGGCATCGGCGGCGCGATCGCGATCGACGGCCGGCTGCACCGCGGGACGCTCGGCTACGCGGGCGAGCTCGGCCACATCAAGGTCCGCGACGACGGGCCGCGCTGCCGCTGCGGCCGCGTCGGCTGCCTCGGGCGGCTGGCGTCCGGGCACGTGCTGCGCGACCTGCTCGAGCCGGCCCGCGGCGGGCCGGTGACCCTGCGCGACATCGTCGAGCTGTCCGCCGCCGGCGACACCGGCGTCCGCCGCCTGCTGTCGGACGCGGGGCGCGACCTCGGCGCCGGGCTCGCCGGGCTGTGCCTCGCGCTCAACCCCGACGCGCTGATCGTCGGCGGCGAGCTCGGCGGGACCGAGTCGCCGCTGCTCGCGGGCATGCGCGAGGGCCTGGACCGGCGCGCGCTGCCCGTGACCGCGGAGGCGACGGCGGTGCTCCCGGCCGAGATGGGCCGCGACGGCGGCGCGCTCGGCGGCGCGAGCCTGGTCGTGCGCTCGCCCGCCGCGCTCGAGCACCTCGTCGCGCGGATGTAGCCGGCTACTCGCGCTCGGCGGCGTCGAGCAGCGCCGGCGGCAGCACCGAGGCGGCGGAGTCGGTCACCTCGATCGCGGCGAGCCTGCCGTAGAAGTCGAAGTGCAGCACGAGCGACCCGAGCGCGGCGATGCCGTCCTCCTCGAGCTCGTGGAGCGCGACCGAGTCGCGCACCTCGCCGACCGCGCCGAGGTCGATGTAGGCGCGTCCTGACTCGTCCAGCGTCGTGCGGATCTCTGCCATGACCGAGATGATGTCGGCGATGCTCGTCGAGCGCGACCACGAGCGAGGGATCCTGGAATCCGCGATCGAGGAGTCGCGCACGGCCGGACGCGTCGTGGTGGTCGCCGGCGAGGCCGGGATCGGCAAGACGGCGCTCGTGGCCGCCGCGTGTGACGGGCTGCGCGAGCGGCGCGTGCTGTGGGGCGCGTGCGATCCGCTGATCACGCCGCGCCCGATGGGCCCGCTGCGCGACGTCGTCGGGCAGGCGGCCGGGTCGCGCGAGGCCGTGCTCGCGACGGCGCTGGAGGAGCTGGCCGCGGGCGCGGTGCTCGCGCTCGAGGACCTCCACTGGGCCGACGACGCGACGCTCGACCTCGTCACGCTGCTTGGCCGGCGGCTCCCGCGCACGCGCGGGTGCCTGATCCTCACATGCCGGCCCGACGCGCGGCCGGAGGTGCGCCAGGCGCTCGGGGCGCTGCCGCGCGAGTGCGTCCGGCGGGTCGAGCCGGAGCCGCTGTCGCAGGACGGCGTCGCGCAGCTGGCACGCCGCGCCGGGCGCGAGCCGTCGGACCTGCACGCGGTCTCGGGCGGGAACCCGTTCTTCGTCACCGAGCTGCTCGCCGCGCCGGCCGGCGGCGTTCCCGCGAGCGTGCGCGAGGCGGTCGCGTGGCGGGTCGCGGCGATCGGCCCGCAGGCGCGCGCGGCCGTCGAGCTCGCCGCCGTCGTCCCGGGGCCGGCCGAGCTGTGGCTGGTCGGCGCCGAGGGCCTCGACGAGGGCGTCGCCGCCGGCCTGCTGCAGCTGCACGGCGACACGGTCGCGTTCCGGCACGACCTCGCGCGCCGCGCCGTCGCGGACGCGCTGGCGCCGCTGTACCGGCGCGAGCTCGAGCGCCGCGTGCTCGCCGCGCTCGAGGCCGCCGGCGACGCCGACCCGGCCCGGCTGGCGCACCACGCGCAGCGGGCGGGCGACGCCCAGGCGATCCGCCGGCTCGCTCCCGCCGCCGCGCGGGCGGCAAGCGCGGCGGGCGGCCACCGGCACGCGCTCGAGCACTGGGAGGCGGCGCTCGCCGCGCAGGCCGGCGACGAGGCGCTGGAGGGCGTCGCGGTCGAGGCCTACCTGTGCGGGCGCAGCGACCGCGCGCTCGAGGCGCGGCGCGCGCTGCTCGAGCGCCACGAGGCGGCCGGCGACGCGCTGCGCGTGGGCGACGACCTGCGCTGGATCGCTCGCGTGCTGTGGTGGACGGGCAGCGGCGAGGAGGCGGAGGCCGCCGGCGGGCGCGCGATCGCGGTGCTCGAGGCGTTCCCGGACAGCCGCGAGCTCGCGATGGCGCTGAGCGGGAGCTCGCAGCTGGCGATGCTCGGCGAGCGCAACGAGGAGGCGATCGCGCTCGGGACGCGCGCGGTCGCGCTCGCGCGCCGGATCGGCGATCGCGAGACCGAGGCCCACGGCCTGACCAACGTCGGCACGGCGATGCTCGGCGGCCCCGAGCACGAGCACGGCCGCGAGGTGCTCGAGGAGGCGTTCGCGCTCGCGGCCGCCGCCGGGCACGACGACCACGCCGCCCGCGCGCTCGTGAACCTCGCGACGTCGACGATCGTGCGCCGGCGCGACGACGTGCGCATCGCCGGCGACATCGAGCGCGCGCTGCGCTTCGCGCGCGACCACGAGCTCGACGGGTACGCCCAGTACCTGCTCGGCACGCGCGCCGCGATGCGCCTGCTGCACGGCGACTGGGCCGCGGCGGAGGCCGACGCGCGCGCCTCGATCGCGTTCGGCGACCAGCTCGGCGTCAGCCTCTGCCCGGCGATGATCGTGCTCGGGCGCCTGCAGGCGCGCCGCGGCGACCCCGAGGCGGGCGCGACGCTGGAGGAGGCGTGGCGGCTCGCGGTCGCGACGCGCGAGCTGCAGCGGCTCGGGCCGGCGGCGGCCTCGCGCGCGGAGCACGCCTGGCTCGACGGCGACCTGGCGGGCACCGCCGCCGCCGCGCGCGAGGTCCACGCGCTCGCCGTCGCGCGCGGCGAGGAGTGGTCGCGCGGCGAGCTGGCGTACTGGCTGTGGCGCGCGGGCGAGCCTGTGCCCCCGCGCGCCGGCGATCCCGAGCCGTACGCGCGCGCGATCGCCGGCGACTGGCGCGGCGCCGCGGCGGCGTGGTCGGCGCTCGGCTTCCCCTACGAGCGCGCCGACGCGCTCTCCGACGCCGACGACGAGGCCGCGCGGCTGGAGGCGCTGGCGCGCTTCGACGAGTACGGCGCCGCGCGCTCCGCCTCGCACCTGCGGCGGCGGTTGCGGGCCGCCGGCGTGCGGCGGATCCCGCGCGGGCCGCGCGCCGCGTCGCGCGCCGGGCCGGCCGGGCTGACGCCGCGCGAGACCGAGGTGCTCGACCTGATCGTGCAGGGCGCCACCAACGCGGAGATCGCGCGGGCGCTCGTGATCTCGCCCAAGACGGTCGATCACCACGTCTCTTCCGTGCTCGCGAAGCTCGGGGTGTCGTCGCGCCGGGATGCGGGTGCGGCCGCCCAAAGATGGGTGCGACCTCCCGATGTCGGCGGTCCGGCGCTTCCCTAGCGTCGGATCATGACAACGATCACCGATCCGGAGCTCAAGGCGCGCCATCGCGCGATGTGGGCGTCCGGCGACTACCCGTCCATGGTCGAGACGTTCCTGCTCCCGCTCGGGCCGCGGCTGGTCGAGGCGTGCGGGATCGCCCGCGGGGCGCGCGTGCTCGACGTCGCGGCCGGCACCGGCAACGCCTCGATCCCGGCCGCCCAGCGCGGCGCGCGCGTCTCGGCCAGCGACCTCACCCCCGAGCTGCTCGACGCCGGCCGCCGGCGTGCCGAGGCGCTCGGCGTCGTGCTCGACTGGATCCCCGCGGACGCCGAGCACCTGCCGTTCGAGGACGACGACTTCGACGTCGTGATCTCGGCGATCGGCGCGATGTTCGCGCCGCACCACGAGGACACCGCCGGCGAGCTGGCGCGCGTGTGTGCGCCCGGCGGCACGCTCGGGCTGCTGAGCTGGACGCCCGAGGGCATGATCGGCGCGCTGTTCCGCACGATGCGCCCGTTCATGCCGCCGCCTCCCCCGGCGTCCAGGCCCCGCCGCTATGGGGCGGCGAGGAGCACGTCCGCGGGCTGTTCGGCGAGCGCGTCGACTGGCGCACGTTCGAGCGCGACGTGCTCGACGTGACCGCGTTCGAGCGGCCCGGCGACTTCGCCGAGCACTTCAAGGCGCGCTACGGCCCCACGATCGTCGCCCGCGCCAACGCGGTGCGGACCGGGAGCGAGGACGAGTTCGACGAGGTGCTGGACCGCCTGTGCTCCGACTGGAACCGCGGGACGGACGAGCAGGCACGCTTCGAGCTCGAGTACCTCGTCGCCGTCGGCGGCGTCACGGAGTCGTAGCCCGCGGCTCACCGTGCCCTAAGCGATCCCTTAGGTCGTCTTGACGCCGGGAGCATGACACCGGCATTGTGTGCGCTGAGCGGATGAGCGACGTGCTCGACACGGTGCAGGCGTGGGTCTCGGACGGTGCGCGCGTGGCGATCGCCACGGTCGTGGAGACCAAGAAGTCGGCACCCCAGCCCGCGGGCACGAAGATGGCCGTCGCCGAGCACGGCGCCGTCGCCGGCGCCGTCTCCGGCGGGTGCGTCGAAGGCGCGGTCGTCGAGGTCGCCGAGCAGGTCCTCGCGGGCGGCGAGCCGCGGCTGCTGCACTACGGCATCGCCGACGACGAGGCGTGGGACGTCGGCCTGCCCTGCGGCGGCGAGATCACGATCTGGGTCGAGGCCTACGGCGGCCTGGCGGCCGAGTTCGCGCAGCTCGCCCGCCGCGGCGAGCGCGCCGCGCTGGTGACGCGGCTGGACGCGGGCGCGGAGAAGCTGCTCGTCACGCTCGACGGGTCCTCAGGCGGTCTCGACGCCGCGGCGCTGAAGCTCGGGCAGGAGGCGCTGTGGACGGAGCGCAGCGAGCGGCGCGGCACGCTGTTCGTCGACGTGGCGGCGCCGCCGCCGCGGCTGCTCGTGTTCGGCGCGGTCGACTTCGCCGCGCAGCTCGCGACCGCCGCCGTCCTCGCCGGCTGGCGCCCGTTCGTGATCGACCCGCGCTCGCGCTTCGCGACGCCCGAGCGCTTCCCGCACGCCGAGCGCGTGATCGCCGCGTGGCCGCAGCCGGCTCTGGCGCAGCTGGATCCGATCGACCGCGCGACCGCGATCGCCGTGCTCACGCACGACCCCAAGCTCGACGACGCCGCGCTGCTCGCGGCGCTCGCATCCGACGCCGGCTACATCGGCGCGATGGGCAGCCGGCGCGCCCAGGACCAGCGCCGCGAGCGCCTGCTGGCGGCCGGCGTGGACGCCGCGCAGCTCGAGCGCATCGCCGCCCCGATCGGCCTCGACCTCGGCGCGCTCAGCGCCGGCGAGACGGCGCTGTCGATCATGGGCGAGATCGTCGCCGTCCGCCGCGGCCGCTCGGGCGGCCGCCTGCTGGCCGGCCACGGGCGCATCCATGACGAGGCGCTCGCGGCGTGACGCTGTTCGCCCACATCGCCGGCGTCCCCGTCGAGGAGACGCTGCTGGCCTTCGCACCCGTCGGCGCTGCCGGATTCGGCGCGCTCGCCTACTCGGTCCGCGCGACGATCAGGCGCAGGGCGCCGGCGTACTCGGACTGGGTGCGCAGGTGGCCGTGGCGGTCGTCCCACTCGCCTGAGGCGAGCGCGGTGCGCAGGTGCGCCACGCCGTCGTCCGGAGCGAACCCCCAGGCCGACTGCGACGCGCGCACGGCGGGATCGAGCAGCGCCTCGGGCCGGCCGTAGTAGGCCTCGACGAAGCCGTCGCTGCAGTCGAGCGGGATCGGCACCACGCTGACGTCGACCGCGCCGCCGAGCACGGCGGCGACGTGCGCGATCGCCGGCTGGCGCCGCCGCTCCGCCGCGATCAGCTCCGGCGCGTACTCGGCGAGCCAGAAGCGCGGCAGCGCGTCGCCGTCGAACGCGAGGATGACGACCGGGCCGCGGCTGACGCGGCGCAGCTCGCGCAGGCCGGCGTCGAGGCCCTCCCACTGGTGGATCGTCGCGGTCGCCAGCGCGGCGCCGAACGCGCCGTCGTCGAACGGCAGCCGCTCCGCGGTCGCGTCGACCGCGGGCGTCCGGCGCTGCGCGCGCATCGCCGCGGACGGCTCGACGGCGATCACGTGGCGATCGTCCGGCTCGTAGGACCCGGTGCCGGCGCCGACGTTGACGACCGTCTCGGCCTCGCCCAGCGCCGCATGCACGAGCGCCGCGATGCGCGGATCGGCCCGCCGGCGCCGCGCGTACCCCTCACCGGCGGCCTCGTAGTCGACGTCGCCCGCCGGGCGGCGCGTCACGCCTCCTCCTGGCCGGCGAGCATCTCGCGGCGGTACTCGAGGATCAGCGAGTCCTCGAGCCGCCGGCCGGTGGTGAAGGCGACGAACCACTCGTCGAGCGCGTCGAGCGCGTCGGAGGACAGCTTGAGCCCCTGATGCCCGGTGAGCTGCGCGCGCGACACCGGCTGCGCCTGGTCCAGCCGCGCGACGCTCTCGGGCAGGCCCTTGGAGGCGGGCAGGTAGAACGCGTTGGTGAACGCGTACGCGGCGATCCGGCGGCGGGTCGGCTCGCCGTAGGGCTCGGCCGTGACGACCGGGATCACGATCGCGATCCCCGCGTCGCGCTCGGTCGCGAGCTCCGTCGCGGTCGTGCCGCCGAGCACGACGACCGACCGGGCGCGCCGGGCGCGGGCGAGCACGAGGCCGTCGCCGGTGCCGAGCCCGAGGCTGTGGACGGGCGGGTGCTCGAACGCCTCCGGCGTCAGCTCGGACAGCGTGAAGTCGACCTTCGAGTCGTCCTTCGGGTTGACACGGTCGATCCTCAGTGCCTGCCGCGGCGGCAGCTCGAGCGGGTGGTGGAGCCAGATGTGCCCGGGCTCGATGGCGGCGGCCGCGGGCTCGTAGAAGGGGTCGATCCAGCCGTACACGCGGCTATTCCCCGACGCGCATGCGGCCGCGCACGCCTTCGCCGGCGACCTCGCCGGCGCCGGCGAGGAACGCGCCCGGCGGGTCGAGCTCGAGCCGCCGCGGCGCGCGCTCGCGCCAGCGCGCCAGGCGGTCGTCGTCAGGCGCCGGCGGCGGGGAGAGCGCGACGGTGCGGCGCGGGAGCGGGTCCTCGCGCGCCCGCTCGAGGTCGAGCGGCTCGCCGCGCCGGGCGCCGCGCATCGGCGACGTGTGGAAGTACACGTGGTCGAGCAGCTCGTCGACCGACAGCGCGGCGTACGCGTCCATCACGCGGTCGACGGTGGCCTTGGTCGAGGCGGGCCACTCCTCGCCGTCGGGCGCCGCCGGCGCGCCGCGGCGCAGGCGGCTCTCCTTCCACGTCGGCATCGCGAGCTCGCGGTCGGTGATCGCGGCGACCGCCTCGACCACCGCCTCGGCGTGCGGGCCGTTGTGGGAGAAGACCCACTCGACGCCGGTCAGCGGCGTCCGGCGGGTGCGGGCGCGCTCGACGTCGACGAGGTAGAGCAGCTTGACGAGCTTCGTGCGGTGCAAGGTGATCCCGCGGTCCTCGGCGCGCGCGTGCATGTAGGCGATCAGGGAGCGGAGATCGGGCTCCGTGCGCGAGAACAGCGGCATGTCGCTGCCCTGATCCTAGGCGCGCAGCCCCCGGGCCCAGGGCGAGCCGGCGTCGTCGCCGGGCTCGTCGTCGTCTTCGAGCGACAGGCGGCCGCCGTTCAGCAGCAGGTCGATGTGGCCCTCGCGGGGCGCGGGCGGCACGAGCGAGAGGCTCGCCGTGCCGACCTGGACCGGCGCGGGCGGCGCGGGCTTGCGCCGTGCGGGACGGGGCGCCGGCTTCTCGGCGGCGGGGAGCACCTCGACCTCGGGAGCGAGCGCGAGCAGCGGCGACGGCTGCTCGCCGCTCTCGACATCGACGATGCGGGCGCGGACCTGGCGCAGCATGTGGTCGCGATCGCGCGATGCCGGCATGCGCCCGAGACGCTCGAGCATCACCTGCAACTGCTCGATCCGTCGTCGATCGTTCACGGCTTCCCTTCGGCGTTTGAACCTGCCCGTACAGATCAGCATCGGCCACTACCCCCGCCGACTTGAGCGACGTGGCGCATTCGCGGTACTAGGGTGTCGAGGATGGCCGACCTGAGCGACCTTGAGGCGCAGGCGAAGTACCACCGCGACCGGCTCGCGCTCTACCGCGCGCGCATGCAGGGACCGCACGCGACGAGCCTCGGCCGGCTCGAGGAGCTCGAGAAGGCCGCGACGGCGGCCGAGGATCGCCTGCGCACCGCTCGCGAGCGCGAGAAGGCCAAGCGCGAAGCCGGCTAGATGCAGCTCCCGTACCTCTCCGCGGCCGACATCGACCGCCACCTCGGCCCGATCGCCGCCGTCGACGCGCTCGAGGCGGCGCTCGCCGGCGGGCTGGATCCCGAGGCCGATCTGCCGCGGCGGTTCGTCGACCTCGCCAACGGCGAGCTGATCGTGATGCCGGCCGAGTTCGGCGGCCACGTCGCCGTCAAGCTCGTGACGATCGGCGGCGAGCCGCGGATCCAGGGCGTCGTGGTCGTCTTCGACGCCGTCACGCTCGCCCCCGCCGCGCTGATCGACGGCATCGCGCTCACCAACCGCCGCACGTCCGCCGTCTCCGCGCTCGCGGTCCGCCACCTCGCCGTGGCGGACGCGCGCCGCCTGCTGGTCTTCGGGCGCGGGCCGCAGGCGTACGCGCACGTGGAGGCGATGCGCGCGATTCGGCCGATCGAGCAGGTCGACGTCGTCGGCCGCGACCACGCGGGCGTCGAGGCGCTCGTCGCCGCCGCCGACGTCATCTGCTGCTGCACGACCGCGAGCGCGCCGCTGTTCGACGGCGCGCTCGTCGCCGATCACGCGGCGGTCGTCGCGATCGGCAGCCACGACCCCGGCGCGCGCGAGACCGACGACGCGCTGGCGGCGCGCGCGACCGTGGTGGTCGAGTCGCGCACGTCGGCGCTGCGCGAGGCGGGCGACGTGATCGCCTCGATCGACTCCGGCGCCGTCGATCCCGGCGCGCTGCTGACGCTGTCCGGCCTCGTCGCCGGCGCCGCGGTGGCCGAGGGCCCGCGGCTGTTCAAGAGCACCGGGATGTCGTGGGAGGACGCGGTGATCGCCGCCAGGTTGACGGCGATCGCCCGCGGCTGAGCGCTCAGCGCTCCTCGACGACCAGCAGCGAGTTGCCGTCCGGGTCGCGGAACCAGAACATCGGCGGGACCGGGTCGCCCATGCGGCTGACCTCGGCGTCGACGTCCACGCCGTCCGCCTTGAGGTCGGCGTGGTCGGCGTCGACGTCGGTGGTCGACAGCGCGATGCCGGTCTCGACGCCGCCGGTCGGCTTGCCGGGCGGCGGCGGGACGATCGCGATCGTGGTGACCGCGCCCTCCGGGCCCACCTCGACCCAGCGGTAGCCGTTGCCGAACGGCACGTCGACGCGCTTCTCGAAGCCGAGCGTCTCGACGTAGAACGCGATCGCGCGCTCCTGGTCGGAGACGGGGATGACCACGGTGCCGACCTTGCCGATGCGGGTCTTCGTCTTGCTCACGACAGCCTCCTTGGATCGAATGACAACCCTCAGACCGGCGGTCGCGGCGAAACTCATCGCGCGGCGGCTAGGCCTTTTGCGCGGACAGCAGGCCGATGCGCAGCGTGAGCGCCTGCGCGCACTCGATGATCAGGCTGCGGTCGTACGTGAACACGTAGTCGAACGTCCCGGTCTCGACGCGCTGGCGGCCCGCGAGCATCGACGCGTAGTGCGGGCCGAGCACGATCACGTTCCACGTGCCGTGCAGTGGATCGTCGGGCGCGATCCGGAAGCCGCGCAGGTTCGGCGACGGGTCGGGCGGCATGTCGATCGCCAGCGCCGCCGCGAACGCGAACGTCGCGCCCAGCTCGGCGTAGTTGGCGCTCATGTGCGCGGTGAACTCGCCGGCGTCGGGGAACGTGCTGATCAGCATCGCGGAGCGGCTCAGGCTCGCGGCCTGCAGCTCGAGCTGGCGGCTGATCTCCGACACGAGCGACGTGGCCCCGTGCCGCACCGGGTGCAGGGCGCTCGCGAGCTCGAACGGCGTGCGCCACGCGTGCGGCATCGCGGCCGAGTGGATCGGCATCGGCCGGATCGTCTTCTGCGCCACCGGCGGCGTGGCGCTCGGATGGCCGAACAGGTAGCCCTGCCCGAGCGTCGCGCCCAGCGCGCGCGCGTACTCGGCCTGCTCCTCGGTCTCGATCCCCTCGGCGAGCACGGTCGCGCCGGTGCGCTCGGCCTGCGCGCCGACGGCGCCGACGATCGAGGCGATCTCGCGCGTCGGATGCTGCTGCACGAGCCGCAGGTCGAGCTTGATCACGTCAGGGCGCAGCAGCGGCATCAGCGCGAGCGAGCGGGTGTCGGCGCCGACGTCGTCGAGCGCGACGCCCCAGCCCTGCGAGCGCGCGCGCTGCAGGGCGGGCAGCAGATCGGCCAGGCGGCTGGTCAGCGTCCGCTCGGTCAGCTCGACGAGCGTTCGCAGCCCCGGCCCGATCGGCGGCAGCGGCTGGATCCCGATCGTGTCGGGCTCGACGTTGACGAACAGCGTCAGCGGCGAGGCGAACCCGCGCGCGAGCGCGCCCGCGACGGCGGACTGCTGGCACGCCGAGTCGAGCTCGACGAGCCGGCCCTCGGTCGCGGCCGCCGCGAACAGCGACGCGGGCGACTCGTAGCCGGTGCCCGACGGGCCGCGGACGAGCGCCTCGTAGCCGCACACCGCGCGCGTCTCGAGATCGACGATCGGCTGGAAGACGGAGTGGAGGAGCCGCTCGCGGAGGATCTCCTGCAAGGCACCGGACGACGGCCAATCCTTGGCCTCAGATGTAGCCGCCATTCGGCTCAACGCTACACGTCCTGCATTACAACGATTAGTAGTTCTTCAATGGATTGCGAGTTTTCCCTCACGTTCCCGCCCGTGGATGCCGATGAGATGAATGCGCCCCACTGGCCACCACGACATGCACAACCGCCACATGGCGGTCCGCATGGAGACACCGTCCAGTCCTGAGCGCACCGGGTCAGCTCTCTCGAGCCGTCCCGCCTTGCCCTGAGCACCGGGCTCTATCTCACGACACGCCGCATTCAGGGCGGCGAGTCATTGGAGGCTTCATGCCGTCCACCATCCGCACCCGAATCGCCCGCGCGACCGTGTCCGTCCTCGCCATCGGGACGCTCGGCCTCGCCGCGTCCGCGAACTCGGCGTCCGCCGCCGACTGCGCCAACGCCGACCTCACGCCGACCGCCGCCAACGTCGACCAGGTCCGCTCCGCCGTCCTGTGCCTGCACAACGCCGACCGCGCCCACCGCGGGATGTCCGCCCTGAAGGAGAGCGCGAAGCTCCGCAAGGCCGCCGTCTCGCACTCGGCCGACATGATCAGCGACGGCTACTTCGCCCACACTTCACTGGGCGGCTCGACCTTCGTCGACCGCATCGTCCACGCCGGCTACACGCGCCGCAACGACAGCTGGACGCTCGGCGAGAACCTCGCCTGGGGCACCGGCTCCCTCGGGACCGCGCGCGGCATCGAGGACGCGTGGATGAACTCCAGCGGCCATAGGGCCAACATCCTCAAGTCCGCCTATCGCGAGGTCGGCATCGGCATCCGCCTCGGCGTGCCCACCGACGACGGCGTCGGCGCCACGTACACGATCGACTTCGGCGCGAAGTCATGATCGACATCGACCATCGCTCAGGCAGCATCTACGGCGGGCGCTGGGAGTTCAGCTCCCAGAGCCACCCCTCGATCGTCGGCGGCGCCGTCACGCTCGAGGGGAGCATCGACGCCGCCAACCACGCCGCCCGGCATTGCGTCGAGCGCGGCACGGGCGGCATCGCCGTCGACCCCGAGTCGCTCCAGCGCCACGTCGCGCACCACGTGCGCAGCGCCGCTTAGAGCTCTTCTCGCACGACCTCGTAGCGCGAGTAGACGACCTCGGAGGCGAACGTGCGCGTCTCGAGCAGCCGCAGCTGGATACGCGTGTCCAGCGGCGGGAAGAACGGGGTGCCGGCGCCGAGCACGACCGGGTAGACGAACAGCCGGTACTCGTCGACGAGCCCCAGCTCGATGCAGCTCGCGGCGAGGCCGGCGCCGCCCACGGCGAGGTCTCCGCCGGGCTCGGCCTTGAGCCTCGCGACGGTCTCGGCAAGGCCGTCCCGAGCCAGCTCGGCGCCGCCTTCGACCCGCTCCAGCGTGCGCGAGAACACGAGCCTGGGCGTGGCCTTCCAGATGCTCGCGAACTCGAGCACCGGCTCCGACGCGGACGGGTCGTCGGCCGCCGTCTCCCAGAAGCGCATCACCTCGTACAGGTTGCGCCCGTACAGCTGCGCGCCGGTCGCACGCGCCTGCTCGTTGTGGAAGCGGTGCAGCTCCTCGTCGGGCCGCGACCAGCCGATGTCCCCGCCGGGAGCGGCGATGAAGCCGTCGACGGACACGCCCATCGAGTAGATCAGCTTGCGCATCCCCCCACGCTTACCCGATCTGGGCCGTCCCAGGACCCAAGTTGGGCCTCGCAGCCCATGACAGGCGAGCGTCGCCGCCGCAGACTTGGACACGTGCTCCGCGCCCGCTCCGCATCCGGCCAGACCGCCGCCGAGTACATGGGCGTCCTGCTCGTGGTCTCGGTGGTCATCGGCGCGATCGTGACGGGCCCCGGCCCGAAGATCGCCTCCCATCTCCCCCACCTCGTCAACTGCATCGCCGGCGGTGGCTGCCCCGCCTCGGCCCCCGCCGCGACGACCACGACGACCACGACGACCACGACGGTGACGACCGCGGCGGCCGCCGTGCCGACGCCGAACCCGCAGCCCGGGCCGGCGCCGCCCCAGCCGGCCGCCGCGTGGCCGGGTCAGGCGGCCAACCTGCCGCAGGGCGGCGACCGCCCGTACGTCCCGCCCAAGAGCAGCCGCGGCCAGCCGAAGAAGGTCCCGGCCGGCGGTCGCGGCGGCGCCAAGGGCTACGAGGACGCCGACGGCAACATCTGGATCTGGAACCCGCCCGGCAGCCCGACGGCGCACGGCGGCCCGCACTGGGACGTCGAGCACAAGGACGGCTCGCACACCAACGTCAACCCCGACGGCTCGATCCGCGGCCCCGACAACTTCCCCAACAAGTCGCGCGGCGGCAGCGGCAACGACGGCGGCAACGACGGCGGCTCGAACAACGACAACACCACGAAGATCGTCGTCGGCGGCACCGCCGCGATCGGGGCCGGCGCGGTGATCTGGTGGGGCGCGAAGCTGCTCTCACCCGCCTGCGGACCGTTCGTGCTGGTCTGTGCGGCAGTCTTCTAGGGCGAGATGGAGCCGAACGAGATCATCGCCGCCCTCGAGGCGCCGACCGAGGACCGCCGCCCGCTGATGGCCGAGCTGCGCGACGACGCGCCCGCCGAGGCGCTGGCCGCGGCGCTCGGCGACGCGGCCACGCCGCACACCCGCCAGCTGCTCGCCGACCTGCTCGGCTTCCAGGCCGCGCCGGCCGGCGTGCCGGCGCTGACCGCCGCGCTGGGCGACCCCGAGCTGCGCGTGCGCTCCGCCGCCGCCGACGCGCTCGGCAAGGTCTACCTCGCCCACCCGGACGCGCCGGGCCGCGAGGCGGCCGGAGCCGCCCTGCTCGCCGCGTTCGAGACCGAGCCGGAGCCGCCCGTCCGGCACATGCTCGCCGCGGCGCTCGGCGCGACCCGCCACGCCGCCGCCCTTCCCGCGCTGCGCGACGCCGCCTCCGGCGGCTCGGACGCCGGGCTGCGCGACGCGGCGGCCTGGGCGCTAGCGCAGTTCTAGGTTCCCGATGTCGGCGCGCCGCTGCAGCTCGCCGAGCGTGCCGCGGTAGGCCGCGAGCAGCTCGCCGGCGGCCGCCTCGGCGTCCTCGCCGGTCTCGACGCGGCGGGCGAGCGCCGACAGCCGCTGGGCGCCGACCGTCTCGCTGCTGCCGCGCAGCTTGTGCGCGAGCCGACCGGCGGTCTCCGCGTCACCCGCCGCGACGGCCGCGAGCAGCTCGTCGAGCAGCGGCGGCGTCGTGCGGGCGAACACGTCCACGAGCCGCTCGAAGAGCCCGGCGCCGACGCCCTGCAGGCTGCGCAGCCGGTCGCCATCGAGCAGCCGCGTATCGCGCTCGCCCGCCGGCGCGGCGAGCCAGCGCTCGAGCACAGGGTCGAGGTCCTCGCCGCGGATCGGCTTGCTGAGGTAGTCGTCCATCCCGGCGCGCAGGCAGCGCTCGCGGTCGCCCTCGAACGCGTGCGCCGTCATGGCGACGATCGGGACGTGCACGCCCGCCGGCTCGGCGGAGCGGATCCGAGCCGTCGCCTCGTAGCCGTCGAGGTTCGGCATCTGGCAGTCCATGAAGATCGCGTCGTGCACGTCGCGATCGAGGCGCTCGACCGCCTCCAGCCCGTCGGACGCGAGGTCGACGGTGAAGCCGCGGCGCGCCAGCAGCGTCTCGATCACCAGCTGGTTGACCGGGTTGTCGTCGGCCACCAGCACGCGCCCGCGCGCGGCGACCGGCGCCGGCCCGGCCGGCCCCTGGCTCGCGGGCTCGGTGTCGGAGACCACGTCGGCGAGCGTCTCCAGCAGCGCGGCGCGGCGGACCGGCTTGGTGAGGAAGCGCTGGACGTCGCGCCCGCGATGGGCGCGCCCGGCCGACGTCAGCATCACGAGCCGGCTGGAGGTCAGGTCGGGCGTCGAGCGGATCGCCTGCGCGAGCTCGGCGCCGCTCATCTCGGGCATCTCGGAGTCGAGCACCACGATGTCGTACGGCGTGTCCGCCGCCTCGAGCAGCGCCAGCGCCTCCGCGCCGCTCTGCGCGACGTCGCAGACGGCCACCCGCTCGCGCAGGTAGGCGACGAGGATGTCGCGGTTGGTCGCGTTGTCGTCGACCACGAGCACGCGCGTCTCCGGCGGGAGCACGACGCGCGCGCGCCGGCTCGTGCGCCCCACGGGCGCGACCGGGAACGGGATCTGGAAGCGGAACGCGCTGCCCAGCCCGGGCTCGGACTCCGCCGCCAGCTCGCCGCCCATGATCGCCACCAGCCGGCGCGAGATCGCGAGCCCGAGGCCCGTGCCGCCGAACCGCCGCGTGGTCGAGTTGTCGGCCTGGGTGAAGGGCTCGAACAGCTTCGCGAGCTGCTGCGGCGAGATGCCGATCCCCGTGTCGCCCACCGTCACGTGCAGCCGCGCCTCGTCGCCGTCGTCGTCGCGATCGGCCTCGACGCGCACCGAGACCTCGCCCAGCGCCGTGAACTTGATCGCGTTGGCCAGCAGGTTCGTGAGCACCTGCCGCAGCCGGTGCTCGTCGCCGCGCAGCATCTGCGGCACCGAGTCGGCCACGAACAGCGTCAGCTCGACGCCCTTCGCATGCGCCTCGGGCGCCAGCATCGCGCAGGTCGACTCGGCGACCTCGCGCGGGTCGAACGGGCGCTCCTCCAGCTCGAGCTTGCCCGCCTCGATCTTCGAGAAGTCGAGCACGTCGTTGATCACGCCCAGCAGCGCGTCGCCGGACGAGACGGCGGTGCCGACGAGCGAGCGCTGGTCGTCCGACAGCGGCGTGTCCTCGAGCAGCTCGAGCATCCCGATCACGCCGTTGAGCGGCGTGCGGATCTCGTGGCTCATGTTGGCCACGAACTCCGACTTCGCGCGCGACGCGGCGCGCGCCTCGGAGAGCGCGCGGTTGCGCTCGGAGATGTCGGTCGCGACGGAGCCGATCGCGTAGATCCCGCCGTCGGCGTCGCGCAGCGGGAACTTGACCACCAGCGCGGTCGCCTCGCCGACCTGGCGCTCGTACTCGAGCACCTGGCCCGTCTCCCACACCTTCGTGTCCGTCCGCCGCGCGCGCGCAGCGACGTCGGCCGCGAACAGGTCGGCGTCGGTGCGGCCGGTCCCGTCGAAGCCGGCGGACTCGCGCCAGGCGCGGTTGACCAGCAGGTAGACGCCGTCGCGGTCCTTGACGGCGATGCGCGTCGTCGTGTGCTCGAGGATGCCCTCCAGGCGGTCGGTCGAGATGCGCAGCGCCTCGGCGGCGCGGCGGGCTTCGGTGACGTCGGTCCCGGTCGCGATCAGGTGCGCGATCACGCCCTCGCCGTCGACCAGGCACGTCACCGACCACGCGATCAGGCGGCGCTCGCCGCCGGCCGTGACGATCTCCTCCTCGTAGCGGCGCGGGAACTCGGGGGCGCGCGCGGTGGCCAGCGCGTGGCGGGCGGCGGCGTCCGACTCGGGCGGCAGCAGCGTGTCGATCAGCGAGCGCCCGAGCACCTCGCCCGCGGCGAACCCGGAGACCTGCTCGGCGGCGCGGTTGAAGCGCTCGATGCGGGCGTCGGCGTCGGTCACGATCATGAGCGTGCCCGCGGTGTCGAGGATCGCCGCCGTGAAGTCGCGCTCCTGCGTCAGCGCCGCCTCCGCGCGCGCCCGCTCGGTCAGGTCGGTGGCGACGCTGAGGTAGCCGACGATCCTGCCGTCCGAATCATGCTCCGCGGTCAGCGTCTGCGACACGCGCAGGCGCGTGCCGTCGTTGCGGATGAACGTCAGCTCGCGCGTGTCGGCCCCATCGCGCGTACGGCGCGCGACCAGCGCCTCGAAGCTCGTCTCCACCCCGAGCTCGGCGGCCAGTGCGCTCAGCTCGCCGAGGTCGAGGAAGCGGCCCGGGGTCTCGACGCCGATCATCTCCTCGGCGCGGTAGCCGAGCATGCGCTCGGCGCCGTCGTTGAAGACGGTGATCACACCCGCAGGGTCGGTCGCGATGATCGCCGTGCCGGTGGCCGCCGTCAGGATCCCCGACAGGCGGTCGCGCGTCGCGCGCACCTCGGCGAGCAGGTTCTGGATCGTCAGGCCGGCCAGCGACGAGACGGAGAGCACGAGCAGCGCGTTGCGCGGCGTGCCGGAGACGTACTGCTTGCCGCCGATCACCGCCCACGGGACGAGCAGCACGAGCACGGCGGCGCCGAGCGCGACCAGCAGCTGGCGGCGCGTCCCGTACAGCGACAGCCACAGGATCGGCAGGATCACGAGCGGGAGGAAGCCCGCCGGGCCGTCGCCGGCCTGGCGCATCAGGCCGACGATCCCCAGATAGGCGAGCGACAGCGACAGCTGGGCCGACGGCCGCGCGCCGGCGCCCATCGCACCGGCGATCAGCAGCGCGAGCGTGAGCCCGCAGGCGAGGCCGAACAGCGCCGGATCGAGGTCTGGGCCCGGCAGCAGCGCCGCGACGGGGCCGAGCGCGACGGCGAGCCCGAACGCGGCGCGCGTGCGGCCGCTGGCCTCGCGCATCAGCGCAGCACCACCAGCAGCGCGACGAGCGCCGCGACCACGAGCACGATCGCGAGCTGGCGCCAGAACAGCCGGCGCTCGAAGCGCTCGTCGGCTTCGTATTCGTCGTCGCTCACGCCAGGTCCCCGACCGTGCCGGTCTTCTCGGTCTTCTCCCACGCCATCTCGGCGTGCCGCAGCTCGGCCACGTACGCCGCGGCGGTGATCGCGCACAGCAGCGGGCCGTAGCCGACCACGTACAGCAGCGGGCGCGCGAGCCAGGGCGCGGCCGGCTCCAGGCGGCGCACGAGGTAGGCGGCGAGCATCGACGCCGACAGCCAGACGTAGGCGAACAGCAGCAGCCATTCCGGCAGCGAGTCGGCCACCGCGAGCACCGTGGAGACGATGATCGCGAGGCTGATCAGCCCCGGGAACATGATCGCCTCGAACCAGCTGCGGCGCGCGGCGGGACCGTCCTGCGCGAAGCTCGACAGGGTGATGAACAGGTAGGTCACGAGGTTCAGCGCCCAGAGCGAGCGGAACACGTCGATCGACAGCTGGCGGTCGAGCACGAACAGCAGGACCAGCGACGCCGACGAGAGCACCATCAGCGCGGGCATCAGGAAGACCGAGAACCAGATCAGCGCGAAGCTGACGCCGCCGAGCTTGCCCGCGCTCCGGTGCAGCCACGTCTGCCCGTAGCGCAGCGTCACCTGCACGTTCCCGCGCCCCCAGCGCAGCCGCTGCTTCCACAGCCCGGCGATGTCCTTCGGCTCCTCGGCCCACACGATCGCGTGCGGCTCGAACACGACGCGCCGGCCGGCGAGCTGCACGTTGAACGTCGTGAACGTGTCCTCGGCGAGCGAGGACGTGTCGATCGCGCCGCCGATCGCCTCCAGGCTCTCGCGCCGCAGCAGCTGCGCGCCGCCCGCGAGGCAGGCCTGGGCGCCGAGCACGTTCTGCGCGCGGCGGGCGCCCGCCTGCGCGGCGATGTACTCGAACGAGACGAAGCGGTTCATGAAGTTGGCCGGCCGGCTGCCCTCCTTGATGTAGCCCGTGACCGCGCCGACGCCGGGGTCGCCCAGGTGGCGCACCATCCGGCGCAGCGAGCGGACCGTGAAGATCACGTCCGCGTCGATGATCAGCACCGCCTCGTACCAGCCCTCGGCGCTGATCACGCGCAGGCCGTGGTTGAGCGTGTGCGCCTTGCCCTCGCCGCCCCGCTCGCGCCGCAGGTGGAATACGCGGCCGGGGTGCTCGGCGGCCTTGGCGGCGACGACGGCGGGCGTCTCGTCGGTGCTGGCGTCGTCGACGACGTAGACGCGCAGCGCCTCGGGCGGGTAGTCGAGCGCGAGCAGGGTGTCGATCGTGCGCCCGATCACCGCCGCCTCGTTCCACGCGGGCACGATCACGGCGACGTTCGGCTCGCGCTCGAGCCGGCCGCGCGACTTGCGCCGGAAGCGGTGCAGCCCGGCCAGCGCGAACTGGTAGCAGCCGGCGAGCAGCGGCAGCGCCCCCGCGATCACGAAGACCGTGAGGATCCACTCGAGGACGCCCATCAGCCCTCGCGCAGCTCGCGCACGACCGCGAGGCAGTGCGCATAGCGGCCGATCGTGTCGCGCTTGTGGCTGTCCGTCGACAGCACGATCGAGACGCCGTGGCGCACGAACGGGCGCAGCGTCGCCGCGGACGGGCAGCGCCAGCGCTCGGAGATCTCGATCTCCTGGCCGGTCCGCGCGGTCTCGGCGGCGAGCCGCTCGAGCCCGTCCGCGGGGAGGTCGGCCTCGCTCAGCCCGATCTTCGGCAGGATGCTCGCGAAGTGCGCGATCACGACGCGCTGCGGGCGGTCGAGCGCGCGCGCCGTCGACGTCAGGATCGCGTCGAGCACGGCCTCGGCGGCGAGGTCGCCGGCCGCGATCCGCTCGCGCACCTCGCGCGGATGCGTCGGACCGGACGCGAGCGGCACCTGGTGGTCGGCCGCGTAGATCGCGTCGACGCCGTCGATGCCCTCGGGCAGGTCGAGCGCACCCGTGGTGTCGAGCAGCTTCGCCTCGATCCCGCAGCGCAGCTCGACCGCGGTCTCGCCGCGCAGGCGCCGCACCGCCTCGACGTACCTCGGCACCCAGTCGGTGTCGGCGCGGACATGATCGACGCAACCCAACGCGGTCAGCCCGAGCGACTCCGCCTCGGCGATGTTCTCCTCGATCGGGTCGCGGCCGTCGGAGAACGTCGAGTGCACGTGCATGTCGGCGCGCTCGTTCACGACGCGATCTCGGCCGCGTGGCGCTGCAGGTCGGTGATGTCGTCGAACGCGAAGAAGCGCTCCTGGAAGTAGCGCACCATCGCGATGTCCTCGAACGGCAGCGGGCCGTCCGGGATCGGCGTCCCGAGCGCCTCGCCGATCGCCAGCCGCGGCATGTCGACGCCGGACGCGATCGTCAGCGGCATCGTGCCCGGGAAGCGCGGGTTGACCTCCAGCAGCGCCGGCTCGCCGGCCGTGTCGATCTTGACCTGCACGTTCGCGACGGTGGTCAGCCCGATCAGCCCGGCGACGTCGCGGGCGAACCGCTCCAGCGCGTCGTCGTGCAGCGTGCGCCCGGTGACGGCGATCCCGGAGTCGACCTTCAGTCGCGCGCGCGGCACGACGGCGGCGACGTGCCCGTCGGCGCGCGCGAGCACGTCGAGCGAGTACTCCGCGCCCGGCAGCAGCTCCTGCGCGAGCAGCGTGCCGTCGCGCTCCAGCGCCTCCAATTCGGCGCGCCGCTCGACCAGCCGGATGCCGCGCGAGCCGCTGCCCGAGCGCGGCTTGACGATCACCGGCAGCCCGACCGCGGCGGGGTCGAACGCGGCGTCGGCGACGACCGTCGCGGGCACCCGCACGTGGTCGCGGCAGCGCTCGGCGAGCGCCCACTTGTCGAGGCAGACGGCGAGCGTCTCGACCGACGCGAGCACCAACGTGACGCCGGCGGCGGCGAAGTCCTCGCGCCGGCGCGCGAGCGGGAGCAGCTCGCTGTCGACGGTCGGCACGACGACGTCGATGCGCTCGCGCCGGCAGCGCGCCAGCAGGTCGTCGGCGAGACGCGGGTCGTCGCCGCGCGGCAGCAGCGAGCGGCGCTCGGCGGAGACGAGGTACAGGCCGGCCGCGTACGGGTCGATGTCGCCGGCGAGCATCGTCACCGGCTCGCCCTCCAGCGCGCGCAGGATCGAGATCCCCGACGGGCCGCCGGCGCCGGTCACGAGCACGCGCGGGTCGTCAGCCGGCATCGAGCATCTGCTCCGGCAGGAGCTCGATCGCGTCGCGCCGGTCGACGGTCGCGAGCGGCTGCGCGTCGCTGTCGCGCACCACCTCGAGCGGCTCCACGTAGCGCGCCTGGCTGAAGCGCGACCAGTAGCGCGCCGTCGCGCGCAGCAGCTCCTCGTCGAGGTAGTCGCGGATCTTGACCTGCGACGTGTAGGCCTGGATGACCTCGATCTTGGCCTCGAGGAACTCGTCGATGGCCACGAACCGCGTCGGCATGAACTCGACGCTGGTCGACGGCGCCTGGTAGCAGAACACGCGCGAGATCCCGCGCGCGGCGACGAGCGTCGCGCTGTGCGCGTTGCGGTGGTCCTGGTGGACGTCGTGGATCGTGTGCGTGTAGATCGTCGTCGGGCGGACCTCCTCGACGACCTCGAGGATCGTCCCGATCGTCGCGCCGCCCTCGCTCACGCTGGTGTCGGCCAGCGCCGCGTGGATCAGCCGCGCCGACATCAGCTCCGCCGCTCGCCGGGACTCCTCCGCGCGGTCGCTGGCGACCCCGCCGGCCTCGCCGCCGGTCAGCGTGAGCACCGTGACGCGGTGCCCCTGGGCGGCGTGGCGGAGCAGGATCCCGCCGATGCCGATCTCGACGTCGTCGGGATGCGCGCCGACGGCCAGCACGATCTCGCTCCCCGCCGCGCGCCGCTCGCGCGTGAGCTCGATCAGCGTGCGCGCCTTCTCGATCAGCGGGCCCGGGTCGAACGGCTTCGTCACGTAGTCGTCGGCGCCGGCGCGCAGGGCGGCGACCGCGTGGTCGAACGAGCTGTGCCCGGACAGGATCAGCGTGGCCAGCTGCGGGCGCTCGCGCTTGACGCGGCGCACGAGCTCGAGGCCGTCGAGCCCGGGCAGGTCGATGTCGGAGACCATCAGATCCCAGTCGCGCCGCCCGACCACCTCGGAGGCCTCCTCGGCGGTCGTCGTCCAGTGGACATGGCCGAGCGTCCCCAATAGCTCCACGAGCAGCGTGGCTCCGACCTCGTCGTCCTCGACGAGGAGGATTCGTGCGCTTCTGGCTTTGGTCACGGCAACTGCCTCAGACTGCCTCCCCTGGCCATGATGTCAGGCACGTGAACATCCACCGCTCTACGTCCAACACTCGTCGAGCACCCCGGCCGCCGGGTGGGAGGCGACGATGAAGGTCGGATGCGCTTCCGCGTGGTCATCACGTGCGTCCTGGCCGCCCTCCTCGCGACGATGGTCACGACCACGCGCGCGCACAGCCAGGCCGGCGCCGTGACCGCCCATGGCCCGCTGGTGGCGTCCTACGTGCCGCCGCGCGGCGACGCGCTCGGCGACCGGCTGCGCGGGCGCGCCTGGACCTACGACTCCGCCGTCACCGCGGCCGCCCGCGCCGCGCGCGGCGACCTCGACGGCGCGGGCGCGTTGCTGGACACGTTCCAGGACCTGCAGCGCTCCGACGGCGCGCTCGAGGGCTCCTACGACGTGAGCGGAGGAGCTGGCGCCGGACCGCTCCGAGCGGGCAACGAGGCGTGGGTCGGCCTGGCGGCGCTCGAATGGCGCGCGATCACGTGCTCCGGCCGCCACGACAGGCTGCTGACCGGCGTCGCCGGCTGGCTGCTCGCGCACCGGATCGCCGACCCCGGCGCGCCCGGCTTCGGCCTCGTGCGCGGCGGGCCCGACGTCAGCTGGGCCTCGACGGAGCACAACCTCGAGGCGCGCGCGTTCTTCGCCGGCCTCGCCGCCACGCTCGACGGCGGGCCCGTGGACCGCGGGACGGGGCAGCGCTGCCAGCCCGGCCTCGACGGGCTCGCGCCGGACGACGCGAGCCGCCTGGCCGCGCGCACGCGCACCGCCGCCGGCCGCATCGACCGCGCGATCGACGCGAGCCTGCTCGTCCGCGACGGCGACGGCCGCGCGCACCTGCGCCAGGGCCTCGGCGACGACGCGCGGCCGCTCGACGTGCAGGCGCTCGGGATCCTCTGGCTGCTCGGCCACGGCCGCCGCGCCGACGCGGCGGCGGTCGAGCGGATGGCCGACACGACGATGCGCGTCGACGGCCGCGCCGTCGACTGGCCCGGAGCGGCCGGGCAGACGTTCACCGGCTACCGCCCGTTCGCCCGGCCGGGCGGCCCGGACGTGCTGTGGATGGAGGGCACGCTGATGATGCGGCTCGCCAAGGCGCGGCTCGGCAGCGACGTCGCCGAGCTCGACGACAGCGCCGACCGCTGGGCCGCGCTCACCGCTCCCGACCCGCCGCTGCACGTCGATCGCGCGTCCGGCGACGACTACCACGTGTGGCCCGCGGCGGCCGCCGCCGCCTGGCTGGAGCTCAGCCGCAGCCGCTTCGCGCTGCTGCAGTGAGACTGACCGCCTGGCGCGTCAGTAGATCCGGCGCGTCCACCACACGCTGAACCCGGCCAGGCCTCCCGCGAGCGCGAGGAAGATCGCTGTCTCGATCGCCTGCAGCGTCCAGTAGCGACCGTTCGGCTGGTAGGTGACCCGCTGGCGGTACCCGGCCTTGGCGAGCCGCGCGAAGCAGGCGCTCAGGCTGCCCCTCGGGCTGCCTGTCGGGCCGCCCCCCGGGAGGCCCGGCGGCGGCGGGATGCACGACGCCACCCAGGTCGGGACCGTCTCGGTCACGTTGCCGGAGGGATCGAGCGTCTCGTTGGCGAGGACCCACGCCCCGGGCTTGTCGATGCGCACCTGCAGGCCGCCGACCGGCCCGATCGGGCCGCTAGGACCCACGCGGGCGCGGATGCCGTCGAAGTTCGACTCAGTGACCGTCGTGATCAGCTGGGTGGGCGAGAGGTGGGCCCGCAGCAGCGGCGGCACCGCGATCTGCACCGCGACGAAGACGGCGAGCGTGACGGCCATCGCGGGCACGGTGCGGCGGACCAGCAGCCCGGTCGCGACGCCGAGCGTGAGCGCGAAGGCGGCGTAGCCGATCGGCACGATGCCGCGCGAGGCGAACATCACCGGCACCATGCGCGGGGTCCCGACCGCCCCGCTGGCGGTCTGCCCGGCGGCGATGGCGTCGTCGATCGGGCCTGACCACCAGGTCAGCGCGAGGCTGAGCGCTCCGGTGCCGGCCACGGCGGCCAGGCCGATCAGGCCGAGCTTGGTGGTCAGCCAGCGCGTACGGGTGACGCTCTGGCACCACACGAGCCGGTGCGTGCCGGCGTCCAGCTCGCGCGCGACCAGCGGAGCGCCCCAGAAGACGCCGATCACGGCCGGCACCGCGAGCATCGCGAGCGTCGCGGTCGTGTACACGGTCGTCTTGGTGTCGCCCGACTCGAGCACCGAGAGGAACCCGCGCCCGGTGGTGTGCGAGAGATCGGCGAGCTGCGCGCCGGTGAGCGCGAGCACCAGCGCGAGCAGGGCCAGGCCGCCGTAGACCACCACGGCCTGGATGCGGAACTGCCGCCAAGCGAGCCAGGTCATCGGAGCACCTCCAGCGCGGTCCGGGTCTCGCGCTCGGCGGCGCGCTGACCCATGTAGGCGAGGACGAGGTCCTCGAGGGTGAGCCGGCCGACGGTCCAGTGCGGGTCGATCACCGGAGCGTCGGTGCGGACCAGCAGCGTCGTCTGTCGGTCGGTGTGGCTGGCCGAGATGACGTGCTGGTCGGCCGGCAGCGTCGAGATGTCGCGCCGGGCGCCGGTCAGCCGGTGGTGGGTGGCCAGCAGCGTGTCGATGTCGCCGGCCACCTGCACGCGCGAGGCGACCAGGACGATCACGTGGTCGCACACGCGCTCGAGGTCGGAGACGAGGTGCGAGGACAGCACGACCGTGAACTCGTGCTCGGCGACGGCCTCCATCAGGTCCTGCAGGAACTCGCGCCGGGCGAGCGGGTCGAGGCTGGCGACGGGCTCGTCGAGCAGCAGCAGCTCGGGGCGCTTGGCGATGCCGAGCGTGAGCGCCAGCTGCGCGCGCTGGCCGCCGGACAGCTTCCCGGCCCGCTGCTCGGGGTCGAGGTCGAGCCGCTCGATCCGCCCCTGCGCCAGCACGTCGTCCCAGCCGGGGTTCAGGTGGGCGCCGAGCCGCAGGTGGTCGGCGACGCTGAGGCCCGCGTACGTCGGCGTGTCCTGGGGGACGAAGCCGACCTTGGCCAGCTGCTCCGGCCCTTCGGCGGGGCGGCCACCGAGCACCTCGATCGTGCCCGAGGTCGGCGTCAGCATCCCGGCTGCGAGGTTCAGCAGCGTCGACTTCCCGGCCCCGTTGGGCCCGACCAGGCCGACGATCCGGCCGGCGGGGATGTCGAGCGTGCAGTCCGACAGCGCGTCGCGTTTGCGGAAGCGCTTGCCCAGTCCGTGGGCACGCAGTACGGCGGTCACGCTACTTCCTCCTCGAACGTGGACTGAAAGGTGGCGGAGAACAGTGCCTCGATGCTCTCGTCGTCGAGGCCGGCCCGGCGGGCCTTGATCAGCCAGTGCCGGAGGTCATGCCGGAGCGGGCCGTGCGCCGCGAGCGTGGCGTCGGCCAGCGTCCGCGTCACGAACGTGCCGATCCCCGGGCGCGCGGCCACGAGGCCGTCGTGCTCGAGCTCCCGGTAGGCCTTCAGCACGGTGTTGGGGTTGATCGCCAGCCCCGCCACCACGTCCTTGACGGTGGGGAGCTGATCGCCCTCGCGCAGCAGGCCCAGCCGCAGCGCGTGCCGCACCTGCCGCACGAGCTGCAGATACGGCGACACGCCCGACCGGCCGTCCAGGTGGAACTCGATCGTCGGTGCCATTGTACTAGGAGACTAGCACAATAGGTACCTAGTGTGTCAGTCGATGCGCACGGCGAGCATGCAGACGTCGTCGGTCAGGGCGCCGTAGGCGAAGGCGGCCGCGCGGGCGCGCAGGACGGCGATCGCCTCGCTCGGCGAGGGCCGGTTCAGGCCGGCGAGCGCGGCGGTCACCGCCTCCAGTCCCAGGAACCGGCCGTCATGCCGCGCCTCGGTCAATGAGCGGGCGCGACGAGCTCGTGGCCGTCGTCCAGCCACAGCGCCGGTGGATGGCCGGCATACGCCCAGCGCAGCAGCCGCTCGCTCGGGAGATAGGTGACGCACGCGGCGGTGACGAACCATCGGTCATGCCGGCGCGTTCGATCAGTGCGGTGTTCGCCCAGCTCAGCAGGCGGCACGGATCATCGGAGAAGGGCGCGACGGCGGCGAACGTCGTGCGGACGAACGCGGCGCGCCGCGCCGATTGCAGGCCGTGCCCGACCACGTCGCCGACGATCAGCACGGTTGAGTCCAGCGGACCCTGAACGACCAGGTAGAAGTCGCCGCTGACCTGCTCCGCCGTGGCGGGCAGGAACGCCGCCGCGAGCTCCAGGCCGGGACGCTCGGGGAGTTCCGGCGGGGTGAGCGCGTCGCGGATCGCGCGCAGGTCCTCGAGCTCGTGCTCGGCGGCCTCCAGGCGCTCGTGGAGTGCGCCCAGGTCCGCGTCGCGCAACTCGACCTCCCGGCGCAACCGGGCGATCAACGAGTCCTGGACGTGCTCGCGATCATCCTGATCATGCAGATCGTGCCTGAGGGCGTCGATCTCGGAGTGGAGCCTCCGAAGCTCCCCGTCGTCTGTGTCGGGCGCTTGCTCATGGCATTGTCGGCACGCCGCTGCGAGGCGTCGTGGCGCGCCGGTTGCAATGGTGTCGCATCGGCGGTCCCGCTGTCCATCCCTTTGGCGCCCCCGCCGGCCCATGATCCTGGGCCTGTTGCTGGCGGTCGCTTCGGCGGTGGGCACCAACGTCGCGTTCCTGTTCAAGCACCGCGGCGCGGTCCTCGCGCCGCCGATCCGGATCCGGCATCCGCTGCACAGCGCGCGCGATCTCTTCTCCTCACGCTGGTTCGCGGTCGGCTGGATGGTCGCGATCCTGGCCTGGGGACTCCACGTCGGCGCGCTCTCGCTCGCGCCGCTGTCGATCGTGCAGGCCGTCCTCTCCGGCGGACTCGTGTTCCTCGCCGTGCTCGCCGAGCGCTACTTCGGCTTCCAGCTCGGACGCCGCCAGTGGGTCGGCGTGTCGATCACGGCGGCCGGACTCGCCGTGATCGGGCTGACCGGCGGCGGCGCGACCCACCCGGAGCGTGCCCCGCTCGCGGCACTGATCGCCGTGGAGGGCCTGATCTTCGCGACCGGAGCCGCGCTCGTGCGGATCTCGACCCGTCGCCATGTCGAGGATCGCGCCGAGGGCGTGCTGCTCGGCGCCGCCGCGGGCGCGCTGTTCGGCGTCTCCGACGTGGCGATCAAGTACCTCACCCAAACGCCTCCCGGGCCGCTGCTGGGGGCGCTGAGCCCGTGGGCGCTCACCGCGCTGATCGCCGGCGTGATCGCCTTCTATGCCTCTGCCCGCAGCCTCCAGCTCGGCAACGGCGTGGAGGTCATCGCGCTCACCTCGGTCGCCGCCAATCTCGCTGCGGTCATCGGGGGCGTGCTGGTGTTCCACGAGCCGATCGGCTCCGGCGCGCTCGCCATCACCGGCCGCTTCCTCGCGTTCTGCCTCGTCGTCGGCGGCGCCGCGCTCATGCCCGCCCCGATGCGCGCCACACCGCACTCGGCCTGAGACGACGGCGCCGCCTCACGAGACCTCCGCCCTCAGCGGGGCGCCGCCGTGCTCGTCGCGGGCAGCTCGTGCGGCTCGACGAGGTCGCTGGGGCTCAGGACGAAGACCTCGCAGATCATGTCCGGGGCCTGCTGGTTGCCGCTCATGAACCCGATCACCGGCCGGCCGGTGGCGTGCTCGATCACGGCGGTGAAGCGCTCGCGCATGACCTCCTGGAACTCCACCCGCTGCGCGATCACGGCGTGGCCGTGGCCACCGTCGAGCAGCGTCTGCTCGACGGGCGTGAAGCCACCGCGCATCACGCACACGACGAGGTCGTCGTGGTAGTAGGTCTTCGCCTGCGTCGGGCCGCGGCCGTAGTACTCCTTCAGCAGCGCGACCATGCCCTCCGAGACCGCGGTCAGCACATCGCCGTGCGTGCCTTGCAGGCTGTGGGAGTCGACGTTGTCCATTGCGGCCAATGGTAGGCGAGCTCGCGCTTCCCCGATGCATAGCTGCCGGGGGTGTTGGGTAATAGGGGCCGTCAGAGAGGGCACCGCGCCGAGGTCAACGGAGCTTCCGCCGAAGGGCGGAGGCCCCGGCAACGCCGCCTGACTTCTCGTTCCGATCCAGTCCCGGCTGCGCCGGCGCTCGCGCCTCGTTGCCGCCTGCGTCAAGAGCCCCACAGTCTTGTCCGGACGTTGAGCGCGGATCGCTGCGCGATCGTCACGGACCCCACGGTGGCCGGCCTGCCACGCCTTCCCCTGATCTGCGTGGCAGGCCGCCCACACCGCTGCCACGGCCTTCAGCGGAGAGCAGCCACTCGGTCAGGAGCTTCGCCGGCAGCGGGCGGCAGATCAGGAATCCGGAGGCCGCGTCACAGCCCGCGTCGATCAGCCATGCCCGTTGGGCATCGTGTTCGACGCCTTCGGCGATGACGCGCAGGCCGAGGTTGGCGGCCAGCGCGATGATCGTCTTGGCGATCGCGCCGGTCCTCTCCAGGTCGGCGATGAACACGCGGTCGATCTTGATGACATCGACGGGAAAGGAGCGCAGCCGGGCGAGTGAGGAGTAGCCGGTGCCGAAGTCGTCGAGGGCGATCGACACGCCGAGCCGCTTGAGCTCGGCCAGCATCCTGTCGCGAGCGTCGTCGTCTTCGCCCAGGAAGCGTTCGGTCACCTCGACCTCGAGCCGCTCGGCCGTCAGCTCGGTCGCGCGCAGCGTGGCCTTCACGGTCTCGATCAGGGCGCCGCCGAGCTCGCGCGAGCAGCTGTTGACCGCGACGCGCATCGCCGGCACCCCGGCGTCCTGCCACGCGCGCGCCTGCCGGCACGCCCCTTCCAGGACCCAGGCGGTGATCTCGGCGGCGAAGCCGGTCTGCTCGGCGATCGGGATGAACTCGGCCGGACCCAGGAGACCGCGCTGGGGGTGGTTCCAGCGGACCAGCGCCTCGACGGAGACGACCCGCCCCGTGCGGAGGTCGACGGCCGGCTGGTAGTGCAGCACGAGCTCGTGACGGGCGAGCGCGTGGTGCAGGGCGGTTTCGATCTCAAGGCGCTCGCGCGCGCGGTCGTGCATCTTGGGATCGAAGAAGCGATGGCGATTGCCGCCCCCGGCCTTGGCGCGGTACATCGCGCGGTCGGCGGCCGCCATCAGCGCCTCGCCCGTCTCGCCGTCGCGGGGCGCGAGCGCGACGCCGATCGAGGTGGTGACGCGAAGCTCGCTGCCCGCGACCACCACCGGAGCATGCAGGGCGCTGAACACGCGCTCGACGGCCGAGAGCGCGCCCTCGTCGTCCTCGATGTCCTCGACCAGGACCACGAACTCATCTCCGCCGAGCCGGGCGACGGTATCGCCCGCGCGCGTCGCGGACACCAGTAGCCCCGCCACGCTGCGGACCAGCTCGTCGCCCGCGTCGTGACCGAGGGTGTCGTTGATGTCCTTGAAGCGGTCGAGATCGAGATAGAGGAGCGCCATCAGCCGCTTCTCGCGCTCGGCGCGTGCGAGCGCGTGCCCGAGCCGGTCGCGGAACAGCGCGCGATTCGGCAGGCCGGTCAGGTCATCGTGAGTGGCGAGCTCGGTGAGCCGGTCGGTGTTTGCGCGCAACGCCCGCTCGTGTGCGCGGAGCGTGGTGATGTCCTGCGCCAGCACCAACCCCGCCCACACCTCGCCGCCGTCGTCGACCATCGGCTTGCCGAAGACGCGAAAGCAACGCTCCCCGTCAGGTGAGTCCTGCTCGAGCTCGCGTCGTTGACCGTCCAACGCCGCCCGGTACAGATCCTCGAGATCCCGATAGGCCCCGGGCTCCATGACCTCCCGCAGCGGCCGGCCCTCCACCGCGTGCTCGCGGATCCCGTGGCCCATCAGCGCCTCGCCCTCGGCCACCAACACCCGCAGCTCCCGATCGAAGACCACGACGGCGACGTTCGGTAGCTGCCGCGCGAGCATGCGGTAGAGCTCTTCCCCGCGCCGGATCGTCTCCGGAGCCGAGCCTGCAGGATTCAGCCCGCCGGCGTCCTCGCCTGTATCCATCGTGGTCATCGGCAGGGTGTCCTTCCTCGTATCGCGCTGCTGGTGGCGAAGACAAGGAAGTCATGCGCCGCTGCCGGGATCGCGTTGAGCACGATCCGGACGTCGGCGCGACTGCCCTCCGAGGGACCCACTCTATCCCAGCGGCTTCCAACAATCGGTCGATGCGATCGGGACCGTCGGTCCCTCCGGAGACGTGCGCGGCGCAACTATTTTCGGGCGCGCTCTCGCCGGTCCCGGCAACTCGGACGCCGGGCGGCTCCATGTCGCTCTAGAGGAACCCAAGCCCCGTGACGCCCTTCAACGCTCGGCGAGCGTGTTGCTTCGCCGTGCTCATCTGCGCCGCGCTCCCGGCGAGCGCGCGCGCCTCGACGTACACCGTCGACGACGACAAGGCCGACTGCCCCAACGCCGCGTTCACCTCGCTGCAGGCGGCGGTCAACCAGGCCGCGCCCCATGACACCCTGATCGTCTGCCCCGGCACGTACCTCGAGGGGTCGACGCCGACGACCGCCGCGGCGAGCCCGGCGCAGGCCGGCTCGCACAACGGCCTCACGATCGACAAGCCCCTGACGATCAAGGGCGCGGGCGCGAGCAAGGTGCTGATCGCGCCGAAGCCCGCGATCGCGGTGGCCGGCTCGCTCGCCGGGACGGCGCCGTACCTGCGCGACGGCGGCGGCAACGTGATCACGATCTCGCGCCAGTCGCTCGGCTCCACCGACGCCGACGAGAACCGCGTCGACATCTCGGGCGTCACCGTCGCCTCGCCGACGATCGCCTCCGAGGCGGGCGTCGCGTTCTTCAACACCTCTGGGTCGATCACCAACAGCGTGGTCGGGCCGCTCGCCTCCGGCTACGGCGTGGTCGAGACGAACTCGCTGCAGGGCGGCGGGACCGGGACGGTCCGCCGCGAGGTGACGATCGCCGGGAGCCTCGTCAACGGCGGCGTGCTGTTCGACGACGCCACGGGCATCGACGGCGCGGCGACCAACAACGTGCGCTCGGGGATCATCCAGTACGGCTACGTCGAAGGCAGCCGGATCGCAGGCGGCGTGACCTACCGCGAGGGCCAGCGCGGCCACGTGACGGGCTCGGAGGCCGACGGCATCGCGCTCACCGACGCCGAGACCGGCGCCGACCCGACCAACCCGGCGGTGCGCGGCTTCTTCGCGACCGGCAACGCGCTCGGCACGCTGTCCAACGCCGGCGCCTCGGCGAGCGCGCCCGGCAACTGGGTGACGGGCGCCGTCACCGGAACGTGGGAGACCGCGCCGGCGCTCGCGACGGCGCCCGCCGCGCTCGCGATGCCGCCCGTCACGGCCGACGCGCCGCCGACGGCGTCGTTCGTCGACCCGCTCGAGGGCGACCGCATCCACGTCGGCACCGAGATCGACCCGGTCGTCGTCGCCAACGATGACTTCGGCGTCAAGTCGGTCGCCTTCCTGGTCAACGGCAAGCCGGCCGCGACCGCCGGCACCAAGCCCTACCGGTTTGACTTCACGCCGCTGTCAGCCGACGGGCCGCTGACGCTGACGGCGGTCGTGACCGACTCGTCGGGCCAGACGACCACGACGAGCCTGCACGTGACGATCTTCAACGTCACCAGCACGACCGGGACGGTCGGGGGAACCGTGTCCCCCACTCTGAGCTTGACGCTCGGCCCGCCGGCGAGCTTCGGCGCGTTCGTCCCGGGCTTCGACCGCACCTACACCGCGTCGACGACGGCGAACGTCATCTCGACCGCGGGCGACGCGACGCTGAGCGTCTCCGACCCCGGCCATCTGACCAACGGCGCGTTCGCGCTGCCCGACCCGCTGCAGGTCTCGATCACCCCGGCCACGTGGTCGGCGCCGGTCTCCAACGCGGCGGTCGCGATCGGGTTCGCCCAGCACGTCAACGCCAACGACGCGCTGCGAACCGGCGCCTACAGCAGGACGCTCACGTTCACCCTCTCCACCACCACGCCATGACGATCCCACGCCTCTCCATCGCGCTGCTGCTCGCGTTCGTCCTGGCGCCCGCGACCGCCCGCGCCGCGCTGCCCGATCCGCTCGCGCGCGGCCCCTACACCGTCACCACGATGAGCGTGGCCGACCCGGCGCACGCCGGCGCGCCGGGCGACCCCGGCGAGGCCAAGCTCGGCCTGGCCAGCCTCGAGGAGCCCAACGGCTCCGGCGGCGCGGTCGGCACCGGCACGCCGAACGCCGCCGCCAACGCGGTCCAGCTGCAGGTGCGCGGCTCGCTCTACTACCCGGCCGACCGCACCGGGACGTCGCCGCTGATCGTGCTCGTGCACGGCAACCACGGCAGCTGCAACCAGTCCGCGGGCACCGGCCTCGGCGGCAGCTGCGCGGTCTACAACCGCAACGACGCCGGCTACGCCTACCTTGCCGCCAACCTGGCGAGCTGGGGCTACATCGTGTTCTCGCTCGACCAGGACCAGCTGATCTTCTACCAGGACGGCAGCTACGGGAAGGGCATGCACCAGCGCCGGCTGCTGATCGCCGCCGCGCTCGACGGCCTCTACCAGGCCAACCAACCGGGTGGTCTGCCGGTCGACGACAACGACAACCTCGGGACGCGGCTGGTCGGCAAGATCGACTTCTCGCGGATCGGCCTGATGGGCCACTCGCGCGGCGGCGACGCGGTGTCGAGCTTCATCGACTACAACCGCACGCGGCCGGCGCCGGGGCGGCGCTACAACCTGCGCGCCGTGATCGCGCTCGCGCCGACCGACTACGAGCGGCGCGCGCCGTACGGCGTCGTCTACGCGACCGCGTTCGGCGCGTGCGACGGCGACGTGTCCGACGTGATGGGCGCGCGGCTGTTCGAGCGCAGCCTCTACATCCAGCCCGACGATCCGTTCCCGCGCATCCAGCTGGTGCTCCACGGCGCCAACCACGACGCCTTCAACAGCGAGTGGGACGCCGACGGCGAGGACGCGAGCTCGGCCGACGCGGCCTGCGGCCCGAACATCGGCACCAACCCGGACTCGATCCGGCTCGGCCGCGGCGGCAACGTGTTCAACGGCACCGCGATGGGGACCGACTACACGCGCGCGAACTTCTTCAGCGACGACCCGGCGCTGATGGGCGATCAGGCCCGCGCCGGGCTGGCGCTCATGTCGGAGTTCTTCCGCCGCTACGTCGGCGGCGAGACGCCGTTCGACGACTACATGACCGGCGTCGACGGCAAGCTGCCGGCGTCGGCGTGCCCGACCAGCGCGCCCGGGATGCACATGGCGTGCGACCAGCGGCTGCTGACGACGTACTTCGCGCCGGCGCAGGAGCGGCTGAACGTGATCCGCCCGAATCCCGACCAGCCGCTCACGGTGTCCGAGCTCGGCACCGCGCTCACGGGCGGCGGGTTCGCCGCGCCGTACGCGAACTCGGCCGGGACGGTCACGCCGCCGGCGACCGCCGGCGGCTACGACTGGTGCAACCCGGAGCCGAACCAGTTCACGCCGTCGCAGCTCGGCATCACGCCGACGCTGCCGACGGCCGTCAAGCCGTGCCCGCTGCCCGGGGCGACGGCGCTCGGCGGCCAGAGCAACGGCGCGCGCGAGAACGCGCCCGTCACGCGCTCCTACGGCCTCCAGCTCACGCTCGCGTGGGATCAGCCCGCGCACCTGGAGACGCGGATCCCCGCGGCGAGCGGCGACGTGTCGAAGTACAAGGCGCTGGCGATGGACGCCGCCGTCAACTACTTCGACCCGCGCAACCCGCCGCGCACGCCTGAGGCGCTGTGGAACCCGGCGGCGACGACGCAGGACTTCACCGTCGCCGTGACCGACGCGGCCGGGCACACCGGCACCGTGCACGCGGGCGCCGCGGGTTACGGCAACGCGCTGCACCAGACGATCGGCTCGATCACGACGCGCGTGCACATCATCCTCAACCAGATCCGGATCCCGCTTGCGGACCTCGCCGCGCAGGGCGTCGACCTGCACAGCCTGCGCAGCCTCCAGCTGCGTTTCGGCGACGCGGGCACGCCGGCGTCGGGCTCGATCGAGCTCGCCGACGTGCGCTTCCAGGAGGCCGTCAGCGGCCCGACGGTGTACGCGGACTCGCCGACCGCGACCGGACCGGCGACGACGACGAATCCGAGCGGTCCCGACGGCGCGGCGCTGATCGCCGCGACGCCGCGTGCCGCCGCGAGCCCGGCGCTGCCGGACGTCGTGTGGGACGACGGCGGGGCGAGCGCGGGCGGAGCCTGCACCGACGCCGTGGCCCCGACCGCGGCGATCGCGTCGAGGAAGCTGGTCAAGGGCCGGCTCGTGCTCGCCGGCTCGGCCGCCGACACGGGCTGCGCGACGAGCGCCGTGCGCGCCGTCGACGTGGTCCTCTCCACGCGCGCCGGCAAGCTGTGCCGGCTGGTGCGGGCGAACGGCAAGCTCAGCAGGCCGCTCGCCTGCGCCGCCACCCCGCCCGCGACGCTCGTCGCCCACGGCACCACGCGCTGGTCGCTGAAGCTGACCGGCCGGCTCGCCAAGGGCACGTACGTCGCCTACGTCCACGCGGTCGACAAGGCCGGCAACGCCCAGACGGGCGCCAAGGGGGTGACGCTGACGGTCCGCTGAGGGGCGCGCCTCAGCAGTCCTCGTAGCCGGCGGCCGGCGACGGCTTCTCGCCGCCGTCGGCGCCGGGCCGCTGCTGCGGGTGCGCGCACAGCCACGCGTGCGCCGCGGCCTCGGTGAGCGGCCTGATGTCGTAGTCGGCGGGGCCGTCGGAGACGATCAGCACGGCGCCGAGCGCGCTCGCGGGGACCGGGTCGCCGCTGGGGAGGAAGCACGCGCGCGGGTGCGCAGGGTCGCCGCCGCAGCGGGCCGTCACGCCGTTGCGGGCGAGCACGGCCTCGGCCTCGCGGTTGGCGCGCGCGAGCGCCTCGGGGCGGTTACGCATCAGCACCGGCCCGCTCCCCTTCTCGCCGAACGGGTTGGCCGAGTAATAGGTCCACTCGGCCACCGCCGGTACCGCCGCGTCGGGCTTGGGCGGCGCGAAGATCAGGCCGCCGGTGGCCGCCACGCCGGTCGTCGCCAGCGCGGCGGCGAGCGTCAGCGCCGCCGTCCAGCGCCCGCGCCGGCGCCGGCGCCGAAGGTCGCCGTGCAGGGCCGGGACGAGTGCGGCGCGCGGCGCGCAGCAGGTCCTCGTCGCTGCGATTCATGCCCCCTGATTCACGCTGCCCGGCTGATCTGTGTCAACCGCGGCGCGCGACCAGCACGTGCGCGAGCACGAACCCGGCGACGTCGTGGCCGAGGTTCTCCCCCGCGACCTGGTCGACGCGCGTGTGGTTGCCGTTGTAGATGCGGCTCACGCTCGCCTCCTCCGACGCCTCGCTGAAGCTGACGAACGACCGCACCACGCCGGGCAGCGCCGGCGAGTCGAGCGTGAACGCGAAGTCGTTGCCGTAGATCGACGACAGGACGTCGGCGCCGGCGGCGCCGATCGTGCCGTGCGCGCCGGGGTAGGACGGGTCGGGCGCGGTGTTCGAGAGCGGCGTCCAGGCGGGATCCGACGTCGCGCGGATCGCTGTCACCGGGCGCCACAGACGGTAGGCGTACTTGCCGTCGTAGAACGCGATCACGGCGTCGGCGAACGTCAGGTCGAGCGCGGCGAACGTGCGCGCGCTCTCCGAGATGCCGCCGCCGTGGCCGAGCGCGGCGGTCTGCGCGATCCGGTTCCAGGTCGCCCAGATCGGCGGGTTCCAGAACTGCCCGATCTGCGTCTGGTCGGCGGTCCGCGTCGAGCCCGTGGCGCTGCCGAGCGCCTTGACCTCGTCGATCGCGGCGGCGTACTTCGAGCTCGTCAGCGCCGGCGGGGGCGGCGGCCGGAACTGGGCGGCCTTGCGCAGCACGAACGGCTTCACGAGCGGCCAGTGGGTGAAGGCCGGCGTCCCGAACGCGGGCGGCGTGAGCTGGTAGTCGCCGGGGTTGGTGCCCGACTGGAACGGCAGCGGCGACGCGCCGGAGCCGTCGTTGGCGCGCTGCTTGAGGAGCTGCGCGGCGGCGAGCTGGCCGGTGCGGATGCCCTGCGCCTTGCGGACGCCGCCCGGGACCTGCGCGAGCGCGCCGTCGTACTGCTGGTCGATCGAGGCCTTCAGCGCCGGGTAGAGCTTGACGAGCGTGTCGTGCGCGGCGGCGTCGGCGGCGGCCGCGAGCGACGCGCCTCCGAAGGCGGGAACGCTGCCCAGGTACGGCGCGGCGCTGCGGTCGATCGAGACGACCGCGTCGTAGATCGCGGCGTGCATGACCGCGAGCTCGTACGTCGGCTGCACGGTCGCCGGCTGGTCGCCCGGCGTGGCCTGGATGCCGAGCAGGAACTGGTTCCACGCGATCACCGGATCGGCGGGACGCGGGTTGCGCGCCGCCTGTCCGGTGGCCGGCCAGGCGGCGAGGGTGGCACAGCACAGGGCTGCCGCGATCAGCGTGCGTCTCATGGCGTCGGCCTTTCTCGAGGTGATTACTACAGCTAGTCATACTACAAGCTGTCGTAGTCACGTCAAGCGCGAGCGACGACCCCGGCGAGGCAGGCCACGACGGGTACCAGCGCCAGGACCAGCACGCAGGGCTGCGAGGAAGCGATCGGGAGGTTCAGCGTCGCCTGAACGGACGCGCTCCCGCTCGCGCGCCAGACCAGCGCGAGCAGGACGGCCATCGTCGCCAGCGCGGCGATCAGCAGCGTCCAGGGTAGCCGCCACGCGCTCGGCCGGCCGAGCAGCGAGTCCACGCGGCCGGGCGAGATGGCGACCGCGTCGCCGCCGAACGCGAGCATCGCCGAGGCGACCGGGGCGGTCGCGCCCGCCGCCGCGACGGCCGCCGCGTCGGCGGTCAGCTCGGACACCTCGCCGTAGCGATCGTGCAGCGGGCGCAGGACCGGCAGGAAGAACAGCGCCTGGCAGAGCACGCGGCCGACGGCGAGCCGCAGCGGATCGCGCAGCCGCAGGTGCTGGTGCTCATGCGCGAGCACGGCGCGCAACTCAGGCCCCGACAGGCGCTCCACGGCAGCCGTCGAGACGTACACGCGCGGGCGCAGCCAGCCCGCGCAGAACGCGAGCGGCGCCTCGGCGGCGACGACCGCCACAGCGGGATGGTCCGGCAGCGCGCCGGCGACGGGCAGCGTGCGCACGAGCCGCCGGTGCGCGCGCAGCTGCCGCCACGCCGCGCGGCCGGTGACGAGCAGCACGGCGGCGCCGAGCGCGGCGAAGGCGAGCAGGATCACGGCGGCCGCGTTGACGGCGGGGTACGTGAAGCGCAGCCCGCCGATGTCGAGCCGGTGCGCCTGCGCGGGCGCGACGTGCACCGTGCTCACGCCGAGCGCGAGCACCAGCGCGGCGGCGCCGAGGCCGCTCGCGCCGAGCGCGAGCTGGAGCCGGAACACGCGTGCGTCGGTTGCCATCTAGGACGAGTACGCGCGCGCGGCCGCGACGGCTCGATCACGTCTCGGGATCGGAGTACGGCTCGCGCTCCAGCGCCGCCTCGAAGTCCGCGCGCGCGTGCACCGGCTCGCCGTGCGAGACGAGCACGTGCTCGAACGGCAGCTCCAGCAGCGCCCGCAGCGCCGGCAGCGTGCGCTCGCGGTGGTACGGCGTCGCCCACACGCGCAGGTCTCCCCCGGGCGCGGTCATGCCGTCGGCGAACACCAGCGCTCGCTGCTCGGGCAGGTAGACCGGCGTCTCGCCGGAGCCGCGCCCGTCGTCGAGCGCGCGCAGACCGCCCGGGAGCTCGTCGCCGGGCCGCACGGGCACCAGCTCGGTGCGCGGGATGTCATCGCGCCAGAACAGCCACGGCCCGTACGCGCGCACGCCGTACCAGCGCACGAACAGGTCGACGTCGCGCACGTGGTCGGGCTTGAGGATCACGGCCGCGTCCGCGCCGAACGCCTCGATCCGGTCCCACGCCGCGCGCGCCGACGGCGGCGGCGCGAGCGGGTCGAGCAGCACGGCGGCGCCGCCGGAGGCGACCGCGAAGGAAGCGACCTGCGGCTCCCAGTCATAGCCCTCGCGCCACGCCGGATGCGGCTGGCGCCACAGCCACAGCCCGTCCGCGACGTCCTGGATCTCGACGCTCATGCCGCCGTGCATACCCGCGTCAACGTTCCGGCAACGTCGCCGGGCCAGGATCTGCGGCGATGGACGAGCAACGCGAGCGAGCCCTGCACATCGATCTCGACCTGCGCCTGCACGACGACGGGCTCGAAGGCCGCGCCGCCGCCCACGGGCAGGCAGAGCGCGCGTTCACGGGCTGGGTCGAGCTGCTCGCCGCGCTGGACGCCATCGTCAACCCGTCACCCGAGCCGTGAGCGCAGCCGTGCCGCCAGCCCGTCCGCGGCGCAGCGCTCGGCCAGCTCCAGCGCGGTGCGCCACGCGTCGGCGCTCTCGAGCACGTCGCCCAGCGCCGCATACGCCTTCGCGCGCTCCAGCCGCGCCGACGTGCCGTCCAGCAGCGCCACCGCCTCCCGCAGCACCGCGGCGTCGCCGTCGATCGCTCCCAGCTGCCGCAGCCCGCGCCCGACGACCCACGGCGCGCCGCCGCGGCGAGCGAGCGCCAGCTCTTCGGCCGCGAGGCGCGACGCGGTCCGCCAGATCGCCTTCCGCCTGAGCCGCGCGGGCGCGCAGGCTGCGCCACGGCGACCACACCGGATGCGTGTCGGCGGGACGGGTGGCGGCGAGCTGATCGGCGATCGCGCGCACCTCGCGGTGCTCGCCGCCGGCCAGCAGTAGCTCGGCGCGGCTGATCAGCCAGAAGCGCTCGCCGTCGGACGGGCCGGCGTGGTCGCCGCGCACGCGCAGCGCCGCCCACGCGCGCTCGAGCTCGCCGCGCTCGAGCCAGGCGAGCGCGAGGAACGCGGGCGAGTACGCCATGTGCGCGCTAGCCGAGCTGCCGAACAGCCGCTCGCCCTCCAGCGCGCGTTCGAGCGACGCGATGGCCGGCTCCAGGTCGCCCATCCAGATGCTCGCCAGGCCGCCCCAGAGGTCGGCGCCGATGGCGTCCAGGACGGAGCCGCGCCGTCCCGCCAGCGCGCGGATC
This sequence comes from uncultured Solirubrobacteraceae bacterium, assembly GCA_963736505.1. Taxonomy (GTDB): domain Bacteria; phylum Actinomycetota; class Thermoleophilia; order Solirubrobacterales; family Solirubrobacteraceae; genus Solirubrobacter. Next base: position 117,003 of record CAVTOZ010000003.1, on the reverse strand, counting down.
CGGCGCCACTCGGGCTCGGCGTCGGCGGGCTCGCCGAGCGCCAGCGCGGCGGCCGGCGTGCAGGTGAACGTGCCGCGGTCGAACGCGGGCATCTCGTCGCCGTCGAGCGACTCGCGCGCGAGCGCGGCCGCCTCGCGCGCGTCGCCGCTCTGCAGCGCGACCGCGTAGGCGGTGATCGCGGTCAGTGTCTTGGCGCCCGGGCCGGCGCCGCGCGGGCCGGCCCGCACCGCCTCCAGCGAGGCGAGATCCGACGGGTCGGCGACGCCGAAGAAGACGCCGACGAGCCGGATCGCCCACAGCGCCTGGTGCAGGTCCTCGTACTCGGCCGGCAGCTCGGCGCGGGCGGCGTCGACGACCGCCATCGCGTCCGCCGGCGTCTCCATGAACAGCAGCGTGCGGGCGAGCATGACCGCGGCCTCGCCGCGCGCGAGCGGATCGGTCAGCCCGGCGTAGGCGTTGCGCAGCGCCTCGACCGCGGCGGGGCCGCGCACGAACTCCGCCGCGGCGCCGAGCTCGAGCGCGAGCGGCGTGCGGACGTCGGGCCACGGCGGCTCCTCCTGCGCGCGCTGCAGGTGCGCGAGCGCGGCGTCGGGCGCGCCGCGCGAGATCGCGACGGCGGCCGCCTCGCGCAGCCGCTCGACCGCCCAGGCGTCGCCGCGCGGCGGCGCGAGCATCAGCTGCGCCGCGATCCGCTCCGGGCTCGCGCCGAGCCCGGCCAGCAGGCGCGCGGCGCGCGCGTGCTCGATCCCGCGGCGCGCCGCGGGCAGCTCGTGATAGACGGCGTCGCGGATCAGCGGGTGGACGAACCCGAGCGGCTCGTCGGCGCGCAGGATCTCCGCCCGCGCGAGCGCGACGATCGCCTCGCCGGCGCGGTCCTCGTCGGTCTCGGCGAGGCCGGCGATCGCGGTCAGGCTGGGATGCTCGCCGAGCAGCGCGACGGCGCGCGCGACGGCGGCGGCGGGCTCGGGCAGGCGGGCGAGCCGCAGCAGGACCGTGCGCGAGACCGCCCGCGGCCCGATCGCGCGGACCGACGCCGCGTGCTCGTCGTTCGGCGCGACGCGCTCGGCGGCCAGCGCCGTCAGCAGCTGGCGCAGCAGCAGCGGGTTGCCGGCGGTCACCTCCCGGCAGGCCGACGCGAACGCGCCGTCGGCCACGCCGCCGAGATGCGTGGCGACCAGGCCGGCGATGCCGCCGGCGGTCAGCGGCTTGGGCGCCACCGCGGCCGTCGCCGGGTCCTGCCCGATCTCGCCGAGCAGCAGCTCGTCGGCGTCGGGCTCGCCCGTGCGCACGGTCGTGGCGACGAGCACCGGCAGCGCGGCGATCCGGCGGCTCAGGTAGGCGACGAAGCGCAGCGACGCCGGGTCGCTCCACTGCAGGTCGTCGACGCACAGCACCAGCGGTCCGCGCGCGGCGAGCGCGGCGGTGTAGCGGAACAGCGCGTTCAGCAGCGAGAACAGGCCGTCGCCGCTTCCCGCTTCGGCGTCGCCGAACACGGCGCCGGCCGACGCCGCGAGGCCGGCCGGCGGGTCGGTCGCCGCGACCGGCTCGAACAGCTGGCGTACGACGCCGAAGGCGAACTCGCGCTCCAGCATGCTCGCGCGCGCGTCGAGCACGGCCGCGCCGCTCGCGAGCGCGCGCTCGCGCAGGACGCCGAGCAGGCGCGTCTTGCCGATCCCGGCCGGGCCTTCGAACGAGAGCACGCCGCCGCGGCCCGCCGCGAGCCGCCCGAGCGCGGCGCCGATGGCGTGCAGGTCCGCCTCGCGCTCGACGAGGTCGGCCGGCGCCGGGGCCGCCGGAGCGGCGGCGGGCGACGCCAGCAGGCGGTCGTTGAGCGCGAGCAGCTCCGGGCCCGGGACGGTGCCGAGCTCCTCGCGCAGCAGGACGCGGATGTCGTCGAACGCGCGGACGGCCTCGGCGGTGTTGCCGCGCGCGGCGAGCACGCCGATCAGCGCCGCGCGCGCCGACTCGCGGTACGGGGCCGCGGCGACGGCCGCGCGGGCGGCGCGCTCGGCCGCCGGCAGCGCGTCGCCGCCGAGGCGCAGCCCGGCTTGCGCGGCCAGCTCCAGCCCTCGGCGCGCAGCTCCTCGAGCTCCGTCCGCGGCCCGGTCAGCCACGGCGCGTCGAACCCGGGCAGCAGCCCGGGCGCGGCGAGCGCGGCGGCCTCCGACGCGGCGGCGACCGCGCCGGCCGGGTCGGCCGTGCGTGCCGTGGCGACGAGCTCGGCGACCGCCTCGACGTCGATCCACACCGGCTCCTCGAAGACGAGCTGCAGGCGGTCGCGGCCGTCGATCGCCGCGGGCTCGACGGCGCGGCGCAGCCGCGACAGCACCGGCGCCAGCGCGGTGTCGCTCGGGGGCGCACCGTCGTGCGACCACAGCGCCTCGACCAGCTCGTCGCGGCGGACCGGGCGCGCGCGGTGGAGCACGAGATAAGCGAGCAGCAGCCGCCCCTGGCGCCCGCGCAGCGCCGCCTCGCGCGGCTCGCCCGCGAACTCGACGCGGAGCTCGCCGCAGAGCTGGATGCGCCATCGAGCCGTCACGGATCGCGGCACGCTATCGCTCCGGGCGCCGGGTGGGAATCCGATTGAATCCCGCGGCGATGGATGCCCGCCGCTTCCGCTTCGGCGACGGAGCCGTGCTCGTCACCGCCGACGGGGCGGTCGCCGCCGTCCCACACCCGACGCGCGGGCACTCGATGCTGCTCGAGGAGGACCCGGGCGTGCTCGAGGCGCGGATGCACGAGCCGTCGCGGCGCTGGGGCAAGGGGTTCGTCATCACCGGCGCCGGCGGCCGCCGCTTCGACGCGCCGGCGGAGCTTGCGTGGACCTCCGGCGGCGTCGACCTCGTGCACGCGCTGGGCGACCTGGAGCTGCGGATCTCGCGCCGGATCGGCGACAGCTGGACCGAGACCTACGAGTTGCGCAACGTCTCGGACGCGCCCGTGACGGTCGGGTCGATCGCCGTCAGCACGCCGTGGCGCGACGTCTACGGCCCCAGCCGCGAGAGCCTGCGGCGCGCGGTGCACGCGCACGTCTGGACCGGCGGCGCGGACGCGTGGGTGTGGGCCGTGCCGATGGACGGCTCCGGGCCGGGCCTAGGGCTGCGGCTGACCGAAGGCGAGCTGTGGGCGTACTCGGTCGAGTCGCGCGACGCCGTGACCGGCAGCAACGTCCGCGGGCACCTGTATGTGCACGTGACCGACCACGCGCGCTCGCCGCACGCCATGGGCGGCCAGCCGGAGATCGCGCTCGCGCCGGGCGCGGGCTACCGCTGGAGCTGGCGGCTGGACTGGTTCGCGGACCTCGCCGCGCTGCACGCGGCGCGCGCGCCGCTGATCGACGCCGAGTCCCTCGCGGGCGAAGTCGCGCGTCCGCTTGCATTGACGCTCGCGCCGGGTGCCGCGCTCGCGCGTCCGGTCAGCGGCGCGGCGCCGGGCATCGAGCACGTCGAGGCGACCGTGGGCGGCCGCCGCGCCCGCATCGCGCTGCTGTTCCACCCGCCGCTGCGCGAGCTTGTCGAGCGCCGCGTCCGCTTCGTCCTGGACCGCCAGCGGCCGGTCGAGCGCGCCGGCAGCCGCCGCGCCGCGTTCGTGCCCTACGACAACGACGCCGGCCTGACCGTGCTCGCCGGCGCGTGGCGCGACTGGTCCGACGTGCGCGAGCGGGTCGGGACCGCGCAGCTGCTGCAGGCGACGCGCGAGCGCGGCTGGGGCGACCGGGCCGAGCTCGACGAGGCGCTGGCCGCGTACGAGCGCTTCGTCGTCGAGCACGTCGTCGCCGAGGACGGCACCGTCCGCGACGACCTCGACCACACGCGGGCGCCGCGGCTGTACGACTTCCCCGGGTTCGCCCGCTTCCTGCTCGACCAGGGCGACGTCGTGCGCGCCGTCCGGATCGCCGACCGCTACTACGCGCTCGGCGGCGCCCACTTCCTCGCCTTCGGCCTGGGCCCGCTGCTGCGCGACCTCGCGACCCGGTTGAATGGCGCCGGCGCCGCCCGGATGGAGCGCCACCTGATCGCGCACGCGACGGCGTTCCTCGAGCACGGCGACGACCTGCCGCCGCACGAGGTGAACTACGAGCAGTCGATGGTCGCGCCGCTGCTGGAGCTGCTGCTCGCCGCGCGCGAGATCGAGCCCGGCCTCGTCTCAGACGCCGAGCTCGACCGCCGCCTGCGCTGGCTGACGGCGTTCGCCGCCGACCAGCCGGACGCGCGCGTGCGCCACGTCCCGATCCGCCATTGGGACGGCTACTGGTTCGGCGCCGACCGGCTGTGGGGCGACGTCTTCCCCCACTACTGGTCGGTGCTGAGCGCCGCCGTCCTGCTGTCCTGGCCGCACCTGCGCGAGTCCGGGCTCGCGATCCTGCGCGCGAACCTCGCGAACTTCAACGCCGACGGCTCGGCGACCTGCGCGTTCGTCTACCCGAGCTGCGTCAACGGCCGCCCGGCGCACGTCGCCGACCCGCTGGCGAACGACCAGGACTGGGCGCTCGTCTACGCGCTCCGCCTCGGGCTCACATAGCCACCGTGTGGCTGACGGGCGTCCCGACGCCGCGCGCGATCGGGTCGCCGGGGTACTCGTAGAACCGGCCGGGCTCGCCGGTCTCGACGCCGTAGCCGATGCCGAGCCCCTCCAGGGCCTCGCGCACCTTGGCGACGGTCGGCCAGTCGAAGTTCTCGAACCCGACGTCGTTCGGGACGCCGACGTCCTTGCCGAGCTGGCCCTGGGCGAAGCGCACGAGCGCGCGGTGCACGGCCTCGGTCCCCATCGCCTCGGCGCACAGCCGCGCGCCGTACTCCTCGCCTGCGCGGGCGTACGCGCTGACGCCGATCAGATAGAGGCTGATCTCGATCGTCTCGACGATCTCGAGCGTCGAGAACAGGCCCACGCCGCCCTCGCCGAACGCGGCGTCGGGGAACCAGTACGACGTCGTCAGCGCCGTGCCGCCGGCGTCCTTGAGCGCCTCGACGTGGTGGAACTCCGTCGTGACCGCGTTGCGCAGGACGGGCACGAACGCCTCCGACGGCGTGCCGGCCGCGCGCTCGATCGCCGCGGTCACGAACGTCACGCCGAGCTGCTCCTCGGTGACGAGGAAGTCGAGCACCTCGCGCAGCCCCTGCTTGTCGCCCAGGCTCGCCGACCGCGCGGTCTCGCTGATGATGGACATGGACCCTCCTGAAGACGTGGAATGGATGGATCGAAGATCCACCCTGCGGCGCGACCGCTCAATGCATCACGCGGCCGATTCATGCCGTCCGGATACGCTTCGCGCGTGTCCGGGGGGTCTGACGCCGTGAACCGCGAGCGGCCGTCGCTCGTCGGACGCGACGACGAGCTGCGGCGGTTGGCCGCCGCGCTCGGCGGGCTGCCCGAGCGGGGCGCCGCGATCGCGTTCCGCGGCGAGGCCGGGATCGGCAAGTCGGTGCTGCTCGAGGCGGCGCGGACGCTGGCCGGCGAGCGCGGCGTGCGGGTGCTGCGCACCGCCGGCGTCGCGTCGGAGTCCGGTGTCCCGTACGCCGGCCTGCACCGCCTGCTGCGCCCGATCATGGGCGGGATCGGCGAGCTGCCGCCCGCTCGCGGAGCGGCCCTGCAGTCGGCGTTCGGCCTCAGCGAAGGCGGCGAGCCGGAGCCGTTCCTGGTCGCGCTGGCGACGCTCGACCTGCTGTCGGCGAACGGCGAGCCGATGCTGGCGATCGCCGACGACCTGCACTGGCTCGACGGTCCTTCGCGCGACGCGATCGCCTTCGTCGCGCGCCGCGTGGACTCCGACCCGGTGGTGATGCTGCTCGCGCTGCGCGACGGCTACGACGACGAGATCGGCGAGCTGGGCGTCGAGGAGCACGCGCTGCCCCGCCTCGGCGACGGCGAGGCGGCGCTCCTGCTCGACGCGCGCGCGCCGGACCTCGCGCCGCAGCTGCGCGCCCGCCTGCTGGCGGAGGCTGCCGGGAACCCGCTCGCGCTCGTCGAGCTCCCGGCGAGCCCGGCCGGCGCCGACGCGGCGCTGCCGCTCAGCGCCCGGCTCGAGCAGGCGTTCGCCGCGCGTCTGGGCGACATGCCCGAGGAGACCGCGGCGCTGCTGCTCGTCGCCGCCGTCGACGAGACCGCCGGCCTGGCCGAGATCCTCGCGGCCGGGCGGATCCTGCTCGGCCGTCCGGCCGCCGTGACGATGCTCCAGCCGGCGATCGACGCCCGCCTGGCGGCCGTCACCGCGGCCGGCGTCCAGTTCCGCCACCCGCTCGTGCGGTCCGCGATCCACCAGGCGGCCGGGCTCGAGCGGCGGATGGCCACGCACGAGGCGCTGACGCGCGTGTTCGCCGACGAGCCCGACCGCCGCGCCGTGCACCTGGCCGCCGCCACGCTCGGGCGCGACGACGTCGTCGCGCAGGCGGTCGAGGAGATGGCGCTGCGCGCGCAGCAGCGCGGCGCCGTCCTGCAGGCCGCGACCTCGCTCGGTCGCGCCGCGGAGCTGAGCGACTCGATCCGCCCGCGCGCCCGCCGCCTGCTGCAGGGCGCCGAGCTGGCGTTCAGCGCCGGCCGCGCCGATCTTGTGCGCGCCTACGTCGACGAGGCGCAGACGCTCGACCTGGGCATCCGCGACCGGGCGCGCGCCGAGTGGCTGTCGGAGATCTTCCACGACGGCGCGCCGGGCGACCGCACGCGCGTGCTGTCGCTGGTCGACTTCGCCGAGCACGCGCGTGCGGAGTCCGACGACGACCTCGCGCTCACGCTCCTGCACGCGGGCGGCGCTGCGCTGCTGGTGGGGCGATCCGGGCGCCGAGACGCGCGAGCAGGTCGTGGCTGCCGCGGAGCGGATCGACGTCAGCGAGATCGACGCGCGGATCCTGCCGATCGTCGCGATGGCGCAGCCGATCGAGCGCAGCGGATCGGTGATGGACGGCGTCCGGCGCGCCGCTCCGCTGGTCGACCGCGACCCGGTGGCGGAGCTGCGGCTCGGCATCGCCGCGCACGCCGTCGGCGACTTCGAGCAGTCGCTGCGGATCCTGCCGCTCGCGATCGAGATGCTGCGCGCGCAGGGCCGCCTCGGCGACCTCACGCACGCGGTCGGGATGTTCGCCTCGGAAGCCGTGTTCGTCGGCGACTGGCCGGTCGCCGAAGGCGCGGCCGCCGAGTTCGCGCTGCTGGCGCGCGAGACGAACCAGCCGATCTGGCGCGCCGGTGCGGCCGTCGCCCAGGCGGCGGTGGCCGGGGCGCGCGGCGACCACGCGCGCGCCGAGTCGCAGCTCGCGGAAGCGCAGCGGCTCTCGAGCACGGCCAGCCTCAGCGACGTGCTGACGATCATCCAGAACGCGAAGGGCGTGCTCGCGCTGGCGGCCGGGCGCTACGAGGACGCGTTCGCACACCTGGCACGCGTGTTCGACCCGGACGATCCCACCCACCACCATCGGGAGAAGTACGTCGCGGTCGGCAACTTCTCCGACGCCGCGCTGTTGACGGGCCGCCAGGCCGAGGGCCGCGAGCTGCTGGCGCGGCTGGAGGCGCAGGCGGCGCCGGCGGTCGATCGCGCGCTCCTGCACGGGCTCTGGTACGGCAAGGCGCTGCTCGCCGAGGACGACCGGGCCGAGGCACAGTTCGGGTTCGCGTTCGACGTCATCGGCCCGCGCTGGCAGTTCGACCACGGCCGCCTCAACCTCGCCTACGGCGCATGGCTGCGGCGCCGGCGCCGCGTGACGGAGTCGCGCGAGCCGCTGCGCGTGGCGCGCGACGCGTTCGACCAGCTCGCGTGCCGGCGTGGGGCGCTCGCGCCCGCGAGGAGCTGCGCGCCGCGGGCGAGACCACGCGCGGCCGGCAGCCGGAGAACTGGGACATGCTCTCGCCGCAGGAGCTGAAGATCGCCACGCTCGCGGCCGCCGGGCTGTCCAACCGCGAGATCGGGCTCCAGCTCTACCTGTCGCACCGCACGGTGGCGAGCCACCTCTACCGCATCTTCCCCAAGCTCGGGATCACCTCCCGCGCCCAGCTCGGCACGGTCTTCGCGTCACGCGGCTAGGGCCTGGCCGCGGCAGGCGCGAGCGTCGCGCGCGCGGAGGCGAGGTTGGCCCGCAGCGCGGGCGCCGTGGACGCGGCGGCGAGCGTGACGAGCCCGTCGATCACGGCGCGCGCCTCGTCCTCGCGCCCGCACGCGACCGCGGCCTCGGCCAGGTACGTCACGGCGCCGAACTGCTCGCGGTAGTGGAACGCGGGCGCGCGCGGGTCGAACACCTGCGCCAGCAGCGCGAATGCCTGCGCGTCGCGGCCCGCGCGCAGCGCGGCGATGCCGCGCGCGGTGAGCAGGACGGAGTGCATGTCGCTGAGGGCGTGCGGGACGATCACGCTCTCGGCCTCGGCCAGCAGCTCCTCCGCGCGCTCCTCGTCGCCGCGGATCGCCGCGACGACCGCCAGCCCGCAGGTGATGCCGGCGCCCCAGACGGGCTGGGCGGTCTCGCGCGCCAGCCGATCGCCCTCGGTCGCCGCCGCCTCGGCGAGCGCCCACTCGCCGAGCATCACCGCGTCCCATTGCGCCATCGACTGGACCTGCGCGAGCAGCCCGAGGCGGCCGTGCGCGCGCAGCGTGTCGGCCACGCCGGCCAGCGTGCTCAGGGCGCCTGCGTGATCGCCGACGGCGTGCGACGCGAGGCCGGTCAGCTGCAGCATCGGCGCGTCGCCGGCGGAGGCCGCGACCGCCTCGGGCAGATGGCCGATCACCTCCGCGCAGCGCTCGAACGGCGCGACCATCGCCAGGATCGCGAGCCGCCGCGGATCGGCCTCGCCGACCTCCAGCCCATCGACGGCCTCGGCCACCTCGGCGCGCGTGCCCGCGTCCATCGCCGACCACCAGCAGCGCACCGACGCGCCCTTGAGCAGCTCGAGCGCCAGCCCCGTCTCGCCGACGCCGCGCGCCGTCGCGACCAGCGACCGCACGCGCTCGACGTCGCCGGTGACGCCGTCGGAGAACGCCTCCGAGAGCAGCTCGGTGCGGGCCGCGTCACGCGCGCCCAGCGCCAGCCCGCGCGCGGCCTCGACGCTGCGCTGGACGAGGTCGACGCGGCCGACCTCGAACGCGAGCTCGCCCGCGCGCAGCACGCGCTCGCCGCGCAGGGCGACGTCGGCGCTCAGGTCGGCGGCGCGGGCCAGCAGGAGCGACGCCTGCAGGATCGAGCCGCGCCGCTGCGCGCGCCCGGCCATCGCCGCGACCTCCTGCGCGACCTCGTCGTCGCGCCCGAGCGTCGCCGCCGAGCGGTGCCACGCGTGGCGGTCTGGGTCGTCGATCACCTCGGTGAGCGCGGCGTGCGCCGCCTGGCGCCGCTCCAACGGCGCCGCCTGGTAGATCGCGGAGCGCACGAGCGGGTGGCGGAAGCGCACGCCGCCGTGCTCGAGCGCGATCAGCCGGGCGTCCACCGCGGGCTGCAGCTGCGTGCCATCGGCCGGCGCGCCGAGCAGGAGCGCACCGGCGCGGCAGATCTCTCGCACCGTGCTCGCCTCGTCCGCCGCGGCCACCAGCAGCAGCGTGCGCGTTTCGGGCGGGACGTCGCCGAGGCGCTTGGCGAACCGGCGCTCGAGCCGAGTCGTGATCGGCAGTGGTGCCTCGCCGGCCGAGGTGCCCGCCGCCTCGGCGGTGGCGAGCGACGGGAGCTCGATCAGCGCCAGCGGGTTGCCGGCGGCCTCGTCGAGCAGCCGCCGGCGGGCGGCGGGCTGCAGGTCGCCGGCGCGCGCGTCCAGCAGCGCGGTCGCGGCGCCCGGCGCGAGGCCGCGGACGGCCAGCTCCGGGAGCTGCGTCTCGCCGACCTCGGCCTCGTAGCCGTCGCGCAACGCGGCGAGCACGACGATCGGCTCGGCCGCGACGCGGCGTGCCATGAACAGGATCGCGTCGCGCGAGGCCGCGTCGAGCCAGTGCAGGTCGTCGGCGACCACGACGACCGGGCGCTCGGCCGCGCACGCCGACAGCAGCGCGAGCGTCGCGAAGCCGATCAGGTACGGGTCGGCGGCGGGCTCCTCGCCGATGCCGAGCGCGGCGCGCAGCGCCGACCGGTGCAGCGGCTCCAGCGCGTCGAGCGCGTCCTGGACCGGGTGCAGGAGCCGGTGGAGGCCCGCGAACGCCAGCCCCGACTCGGTCTCGACGCCCGCCGTCCGCAGGACGCGCAGGTCGCGCGCCTGCGCCTCGCGGAGCGCGGTCTGCAGCAGCGACGACTTGCCGATGCCGGCCTCGCCGCGGAGCACCAGCGCGTCGCCGTGCCGCCCGATCGCGTCGAGCGCCGACGTCAGCCGCGCCAGCTCGTTCGCCCGCCCGAGCAGCATCAGTCCAGCCACCCGAGCGCCGCGCTCGTCGTCCGCGCGCACTCGACGAACGCGCCGACGGCCGGGCTGCGGTCGTCGCGCCGCCAGATCAGGCGCCAGTCCAGCGCGGGCTGGAGCCGCGCCAGCGGCTGATGGACGAGCGCCGTGCCGTCGAGCGTGCTCGACGCCACGACGACCGGGCGCGCGCCGGCGTGGCGGATCAGCGCGGCGAGCTCGCGGCCGCAGCCGGTCGGGGTCGCGGCGCGATCGAGCGCGCGGCCGAGCGCTCTCCCGTAGCCGTCCACACAGGCGTCGAACGCCGGCCAGCCGGCGCCGTAGGCGGGCGCCAGCACCGCGGTCGCGCGCGGGTCGACGGGCGCGTCGGCGCCGATCGCCACGAGCGGGTCGCGCCGCAGCGCCTGCGCGCGCAGCGCGGCGGGCAGCGGCGCGCGGCCGCAGCAGACGGCGACGTCGAGGCCGTGCTCGGCGACCGCGCGGAGCTGCTGCTCGTCGGACATCACGCGCTCGAATACGGCGGCGGCCGGGCGCGCCGCGACGAAGCGGTCGAGGATCGACGACAGCGTCCCGGCGTGGGCGACGTGCGCGACGCGCAGCGTGGCCGAGTCCGCCCGGGCGGCCGCGTGGAAGCCTTCGAGCGCGTCGAGCAGCCCGCGCGCCGAGAGCGCGATCCGCCGGCCCGCCGACGTCAGCCGCAGCGTGCGCTCGCCGGAGGCGAGCAGCGCCTCGCCCGCGTCGCGCTCGAGGTCGCGCAGCTCGCGCCGCAGCGCGCGCGGCGTGACCTGCAGCGCGAGCGCGGCGCCGTCGAGGTCGCCGTGCTCGGCGACCGCGACGAGGCCGGCGAGGCGACGCGGGCGCAGGCCGAGGGAGTCCGCGCTCATGCGGCCGTCTCGCCCACGAACGGCCGCCCGGGCAGCGAGCTCGTCTCCAGCCAGCGGCGCGCCTGGCCGACCTCGCGCGCCGCCCGCAGGAACGCGCGCGCCGCCGGCGAGCGCGACTCGCGCCGCTGGACCGCCGACCACGGGTAGTACGCCTGCACCGGCAGCGCGGGCGCCGTCGGCGCGACGGCCTCGATCCGCACGCCGAAGCTCGCGAGCGTCAAGAACGCGGCCGCGCCGGCGCGCCGCAGCGCGTAGGCCTCGGTCCCGCTGCCGGCCGGCACCGGCACCCGCCGCAGCTCGCAGCCCACCTCCAGCTCGTACTCGCGCACGAACGCCATCAGCCGCGCCTGCGGCTCGCCGCCGTCGCCGATCGCGACGGCGCGCCGCGTCACGTCGACCGGCGAGCGCGCGCCCGGCCGGCGCCCGATCACGGCGACGAGCAGCGGGTCGAGCCGGACCAGCGTCGAGCGCAGGTCCGGCGGGGCCGGCTCCGGGCCCGCGCAGACCGCGACGTCGAGCCGGCCTTCCCGCAGCGCCGCGAGCTGCTCGGCGTCGTCGAGCGCGTACTCGTGGACCTCGATCGCGGGCTCCAGCCGGACGAGCCGGTCGAGGATCACCGCGGTCGTATCGGTCCCGGGCACGTGGCCGACGCGCAGCCGGCGGTGGGCGCCCTCGAGATCCTCGGCGAGGCCGTCGAGCCGGCGCAGGACCTCGCGCGCCGGCTCGACCAGCGCGGCGCCCGCGGGCGTCAGCGCCACCGCGCGCGTCGTGCGCGTGAACAGCGACCGGTCGAGCATCGACTCCAACCGCTGGATGCTGCGCGACAGCGCCGGCTGCGCGACGAACAGGCGGTCGGCGGCGGCGCCGAAGTGCAGCTCCTCGGCCAGCGTCACGAAGCACCGCAGCAGCCGCGGGCTCAGATCGGCGAGTGGCGTCTCAGAGGCCATGACCGCACGCTATGCCCAGCGCCCGGCCTTGGCTTGGAGCGGTGACTGAACGGCATGCTTAAGCACGCTCAGTCGCTCGGCGCGATGTTGTGGTTGAGGTGGAAGACGTTGCCGGGGTCGTAGGCGTCCTTGAGCGCGGTCAGGCGGGCGAGCTTGGCCGGCGTGTAGGCGCGGCGGACGCCGCCGGCGCCCTCGTCGCTGAGCGCGTTGACGTACGCGCCGCGGGCGAACGGGTCCATCGCGGCGGCGCGGCGGCGGGCCGCGTCCATCCGGGCGCTGTCCTCGTCCGGGTCGGTCCAGCTGGTCGAGGCGACGTACTCGAAGCGCGTCGCGCGGTGGCTGAACGCGGTCGCGTCGTCGGGCACGTCGGCGATCGCGCCGCCGTACGCCTGCAGGCTCACGTTGACGCCGCCGCCGGCCAGCAGCGCGCCGATCGCGGCGTCGCTCAGCTCGGGCAGGTAGTGGCCCTTCCAGTAGCGCCGCACGGCGTGGCCCTGGACGCTGTCGTCGCGGCTCTGGAGCGTGACGTAGTCCGGCTCGGACACGTCCTCGTGCCGCGCGCGGCCGATCGAGCGCAGGTCGCCGAGCAGGCGCCGGCCGTGGTCGGGGTCGCCGACCCAGACGTAGCCGAGCGTGGCCTGCCCGCCCGCGATATCCGCGGTGAAGGTCGCCTCGCGCGGCGCCTGCGCGGCGAGGTCGCGCCACCCGCGCAGCGCCGCCGCGGCGTCGTCCGGCGCGAACGTCAGCTCGGTCACCAGCGTGCGCGTGCCGACGCGATGCAGGCGGAACTCGAACTCGACCACGATGCCGAAGTTGCCGCCTCCGCCGCGCAGGCCCCAGAACAGCTCCGGGTGCTCGTCCGCGGTCGCGCGGACGACGTCGCCGCCGGCCGTCACGAGCGTGAACGCCACGACGTTGTCGCACGCGAGCCCGTACCGGCGCGCGAGCCAGCCCATGCCGCCGCCGAGCGTCAGTCCGCCGACGCCGGTGTGCGAGACGTTGCCGGCGGTGGTCGCCAGCCCGTAGGCCTGGGCGGCGCGGTCGAGCGCGCCGAGCGGCGCGCCGCCCTGGACGCGGGCGCGGCGCGCGACGGGGTCGACGACGACGCGGCGCAGCGGCCGCAGGTCGATCATCAGGCCGTCGTGCGGGACCGATAGGCCGGCGATGTTGTGCCCGCCGCAGCGGACGCCGATCTCGAGGTCGTGCTCGCGCGCGTGGCGGACCGCGGCGACGACGTCGGCGATGCTCGCGCAGGCGACGATCCGCCGCGGGCGGTGGTCGACCATCGCGTTCCAGACGCTGCGCGCGTCGTCGTAGCCGGCGTCGCCGGGGGCCAGCACGGTGCGGGGGAGTGAGCCGGTCGTCGTCATGCTCCGCAGGCTGCCAGCAATCGGTACGGATGATAAGGACCGAACAGGTGCCCATTTCGGGTACCAATCGTGCGAAGATGCCGGCATGAGCACCGGCGAGCTGCTGATCGAGCTCGATCGCGAGGACGGCGTCGCGCTGCATCGCCAGGTCGAGGCGTCGCTGCGCGACGGGATCCGCTCGGGCCGGCTGCGGCCGGGCGACGCGCTGCCGCCGACGCGCGTCCTGGCCGGCGAGCTCGACGTGTCGCGCGGCGTGATCGTCGAGGCGTACGCGCAGCTGGTCGCCGAGGGGTACCTGACCAGCCGCAGCGGGGGCTACACGCGCGTCGCCGAGGCGGCCGGCTCGATCGCGCGGCCGGGCGCGCGGCTCGCGCCGGCGCCGGCGCCGCGCGGCGTCGTCGACTTCGGCTACGGCCGCGCCGACGTCTCGACGTTCCCGCGCGCCGCCTGGCTGCGCTCGATCCGGCGCGTGTTCAACCAGGCGCCGAACGCGCGCCTCGGCTACCTCGACGGCCACGGCGTCCCGGAGCTGCGCGAGGCGCTGGCGAGCTACCTGAACCGCGTGCGCGGCACGGCCGCCACCGCCGGGTCGGTCCTGATCACGACGGGCTACGCCCAGGGCGTCGCGCTCGTGCTGGAGGTGCTCGCCGCGCGCGGCGCGCGGCGGCTGGCGGTCGAGGACCCGTCGGCGAGCGACGACGCGCGCGTGATCGCCGAGCGGCTCGGGCTCGAGCTGGTCGGCGTGCCGGCCGGGCGCGACGGGCTGCGCGTCGGCGAGCTGGACTCGCTCGCCGCCGACGCGCTGATCCTCACGCCGTCGCACCAGTGGCCGACCGGCGCCGTGCTCTCGCCGCAGGCGCGCGCCGCCGTGCTGGCCTGGGCCACGCGCACCGGCGCGCTCGTGATCGAGGACGACTACGACGCCGAGTACCGCTACGACCGCGCGCCGATCGGCGCGATGCAGGGCCTCGCGCCCGACCGCGTGATCTACGCCGGCACGGCCAGCAAGACGCTGGCGCCGGGGCTGCGGCTCGCCTGGCTGGTCCTCCCCGCCGACCTCGTCGAGCCGGTCGCGGAGGCGAAGATCCAGGCCGATCGCGGCTCGCCCGTGATCGACCAGCTGACGTTCGCGGACTTCCTCGAGCGCGGCGACTTCGACCGCCACCTGCGCCGCATGCGGCCGGTCTACCGCGCGCGCCGCGACGCGCTGCTGGCGGCGCTCGCGGAGCAGCTTCCGGAGCTCGAGCCGGCGGGGATCGCGGCCGGCCTGCACCTCGTCGCATGGCTGCCTCACGGCCTGGACGAGACGGCCGTCGTCGACGCCGCCGCCGCGCACGGCGTCACCGTCGCGGGGCTGTCCCCGTACCGCCTGACGCCATCCGCGGACGGCGGGCTGATCTTCGGCTACGCGACGCTCGACGAGCCCGCGATCCGCCGCGGCGCCGAGCGCCTCGCCGCCGCGATCCGCTCGCTCCCCCGGTGATCCGGCGCCGGGTCCGGCGCGCAGGAAGACGGTGATGGCCACCCTTCCGCTGCGCCGATCGAGTACGGCGACCGCCTGTCCCTGACAGGACATCTGAGCGAGCTGCGGACGCGGCTGGTCGTCTGCGCCGCGACGCTGGCGGTCCTGTTCGGCGTCTGCCTGTGGCAGAGCCCGGCGCTGCTGCACCTGCTCGACCGGCCGCTGGCGACGCTGGACACGAGCCGGTCGGCGTCGCTGGATCCCGCGTCGCAGCCGCCGGTCCGCACCGCGCTCGGGCGCAGCGCGGCGGCGCGCAAGCCGATCACGATCGGGCTCGGCGAGCCGTTCTCCACGTCGGTCACCGTCGCGATCGGCGCGATCTTCCAGCTGCCCGTCGTGATGCTGGTCCTCGGCCGCGTCGGCGTGCTCGCCTCCACGACGCTGCGGAGCAACCGCCGCTACGCGATCGTCGCGCTCGCCGGGCTCGCCGCCGCCCTGCCGGGGACCGACCCCGTCACGACGCTGCTCGAGCTCGTCCCGCTGCTCGCGCTGTACGAGCTCAGCATCGTCCTCCTGCGCGCCGCCGAGCGCCGCAAGGCGGCGGAACAAGTCCTTCACATCTCGCCCTGACCACGCTCATAGGGTCCGGGCCATGGAACGGACCTCCAAGCGGCGCGCCCTCTCGGTCGCCTTCGCCATCGCCGGCACGCTCGCGCTCGCCGGACCCGCGGACGCCGCGACGCCGCTGACCGGCGTCGACCTGTCGACGTACGTGCGCGTCGGGCGCTACGACCTGCCGGAGCCGACGCGGACGCCGGCGCCGCCCAACAGCCTGCTCGCCCAGGAGGCCTCCGCGGTCACCTACGACTGGGACACCGGCACGCTGTTCGTCGTCGGCGACGGCGGCACCTCGGTCGTGCAGGTCGACAAGACCGGGCACCTGATCGACTCGATGACGCTGGCGCCGGGCACGCAGCCCGCAGGGGACCGAGTTCTACGACACCGAGGGCATCGCCTACGTCGGCGGCGGGAAGTTCGTCCTCGTCGAGGAGCGCTACCGGCAGGTCAACCGGTTCACGTACGTCCCGAACACGACGCTGACCCGCGCCGCCGTCCAGACGGTCAAGCTCGGCACGACGGTCGGGAACGTCGGCATCGAGGGCATCACCAACGACCCGCTCACGGGCGGCTTCGTCGCCGTCAAGGAGACCGACCCCGAGGGCATCTTCCAGACCGGCATCGACTTCGCCGCGGGCACCGCCACCAACGGCTCGCCCACGACGGACAACTCGGTCAACCTCTTCAACCCGGCGCTGGCGGGCCTCGCCGACTTCTCCGACGTGTTCGCGCTGTCGAACCTGCCGACGCTGACCGGCCCCGACGCGAGCCACCTGCTGGTGCTCAGCCAGGAGGCGGGGCGGATCGTCAACGTCGACCGCGCCGGCGCCGTCTCCAGCGCGCTGACGATCGTCTCGGACCCGGGCAACCCGCTGTCGGTCGCCGACCAGTCGCACGAGGGCGTCGCGATGGACGACGACGGCCGGCTCTACGTCGCCAGCGAGGGCGGCGGCGGCGACGCCGATCACCCGCAGCTGTGGGTCTACGCGCCGTCGACGGCCCCGAACCGCGCGCCGACCGCCGTGGCGCTGACCGACCAGGTCCAGTCGGTCGCCGAGAACACCAGCACGGCGACGCGCCTGAAGGTGGCGGACGTCGCCATCGCCGACGACGGGCTGGGCACGAACAACCTGACGCTCAGCGGGCCGGACGCCGGCTTCTTCGAGGTCGACGCGAGCGGCCTGTACATCAAGGCCGGGACCGTGCTCGACTACGAGACCAAGCGCAGCTACAGCGTCACGGTCGCCGTCGACGACCCGAGCGTCGGGTCCACTCCCGACGCGACCAGCGCGCCCTTCACGCTCGCCCTCACCGACGTCGCCAACGAGGGCTCCTCGCCCGCGCCGCTGGTCATCACCGAGGTGTCGCCCTGGAGCAGCGGCAACAGCCCGTACAGCGCCGACTGGTTCGAGCTGACCAACGTGGGGACGCAGACCGTCGGCCTGACGGGCTGGAAGATGGACGACAACTCCAACTCGTTCGCCAACGCGGTCGCGCTCACCGGCGTCACCGCCATCGCCCCCGGGCAGTCGGCCGTCTTCATCGAGGGCAACGCCGCCGCGGCGTTCAAGACCGCCTGGTTCGGCGCCGCGGTGCCGGCCGGCTTCGCGATCGGCTCCTACAGCGGCTCGGGCGTCGGGCTCAGCACCGACGGCGACGCCGTCAACGTGTTCGACGCCGCCGGCAACCGCATCACCGGCGTCGGCTTCGGCGCCTCGACGACCTACTTCACGTTCGACAACGCCGCCCGCCTCGGCAGCGCCACGCTGCCGCTGCCGGTCGTGTCCACGCTCAGCGTGGCCGGCCGCAACGGCGCCTTCCTCGCCGGCCTCGCGACCGGCTCCCCCGGGACCGTCTCGCCGCACCAGGACGCGACGGTGGCCGGCGCGGTGCCCGCCACGCTGTCGCTGAGCCTGGGAGCGCCGGCGTCGTTCGGCACGTTCACGCCAGGCCTCGCGCACGACTACACGGCCGCGACGACCGCGTCGGTGATCTCGACCGCCGGCGGCGCGACGCTGAGCGTCTCGGACCCCGGCCACCTCACCAACGGCGCCTTCAGCCTCCCCGAGGCGCTCCAGGTCGACATCGCGCCGGCCGCGTGGACGGGCCCGGTGTCCAACGCCGCGGTGGCGATCGCGTTCCACCAGCACATCGGCGCGACGGACGCGCTGCGGACCGGGAGCTACTCGAGGACGCTGACGTTCACGCTGTCGACGACGACGCCGTGACCGGGAGCAGGTCGATGCCCATCCCGGCGAACAGCTCGACGAGGTCGAACGCCATCCGCAGGTGGAACTTGGCGTCGGGCTCGGCCGGGTCGCGCCCGAGCACCTCGGTCAGGCGCCGCAGCCGGTAGCGCAGCGTGTTCTTGTGGATGAAGCAGGCCGCGGCGGTGTCGGCGACGTTGCCGTCCGCGGCCACGAACGCGCGCAGCGTGGCGAGCAGGTCGGTGCGGCCCGCCTGCAGCGCCAGCAGCGGGCCGAGCTGCTCCTGCACGACCGCGCGGACCTGCGAGACGTCCTGCGCGTCGAGCATGAAGCGCAGCGGGCCGAGCCGGTCGGCCCGCACCACGCCCTCGCCGCGCACGAGCGCGAGCCGGGCGCACGCGACGGCCTGGCGGTAGCCGCCGGCGAGCTCGGCGCAGACGTCGCTGACGCCGAGCGCGAGCGCGAGTCCGCGGCGCTCGGCGGCGGCGGTCACCGCCTGCACGACGGACTCGGCGTCGCGCGCGGCGAGCACGACGTGCTCTCCGCGGACGCACACCAGCGCCGCGTCGCGGTGCAGCAGGCTGCGACCGGTCGCGCGCCGCACGAGCGCGAGCAGGTCGTCGGCGACCGTGCCCGCCGAGCGCACCACGACGATCCGGTGCTCGCGCGCGAGGTCCACGCCGTGGCGGCGCGCGCGGGCGACGAGCGACGGCGCGAGCGGCGCCGCCGCGTCGAGCAGCTCGCTCAGCAGATCGCCCTGGAGCTGCCACTCGACCTGCTGCGAGGCGCGTTCCTTGACGAGCTCCAGCGCCAGCACGGTCGCGGCGTGCTCGAGCGCCTTCTCCTGCAGCGGCGTGAGCGCGTCCAGCCCGCACACGTGCAGCCGGCCGAGGTCCTCGACGGGGATGGCGATCGTCGCGCCGCGGTCGGCCTCGGGCACCTCCCCGGCCGGGGAGAAGCGCGCGCGGAACGGCGGCGAGATCTCCTGCTCGAGCTCGACCTCCGCGTTCAGCAGCCGCGCGAGCTCGGTGCAGATGTGCGCCCGCCCCGCTCCGGTGAGCGCGGCGTCGGTCAGGCTGCGATGGACCGCGAAGGAGCCCTCGAGCAGGCGGTTCTGCTCCGCCAGCGCCTCGTAGAGCCTGCCGTTCTCGATCGCCACCGCGCCCTGCGCCGCGAGCGCCGACGTCAGGGCGATCTCGATCGGCGGGAACTCGAGCGGGCGGCGGCTGCCGACGTACAGCGCGCCCACGACCTTCTCGCCGCTGAGCATCGGGCAGCACAGCATCGAGCCGACCCCCTCGCCGAGGATCGCGTCGCTGATCCAGGCGGGCGTCGGCGGGCGCTCGGCCGCGTAGTCGGGGACCGCGACCGGCGTCCGGTTCGCCACGACCGCGCCGCCGACCCCGTCGCCCAGCTTCAGCCGCATGCGCATGAACGGCTCCGTCCGCGCGCCGACGGCGACGCGCATGTCGAGCGTCCCCTCCTGCTCGTCGACGAGGCCCATCCACGCGAGGTCGGTGCCGAGCAGCTCGCGCGCGTGGTGGACGATCAGCTGCAGGGTCTGGCCGACGTCGGCCTCGGCGGCCTGGATCCGCATCCCGATCTGCACCAGCGCCTCGTAGGACGCGGTCCGGCGCGACTGCACCTCGACCTTCTCGACCAGCAGCGCGAGGTGGGCGGCGAACACGGGCATCGTCGCCCGCGCGACGCCGGGCCGGACGCCGCCGCTGCGCAGCTCGGCGACGAGGGCGCCGCGGACCTCGCCGGCCGCGTCGCGCACGGGCTCGACGCGGTGGTTGAGCGACGCGCGCGAGCCCGCGCCGAGCGCCGCCGCCAGCCAGCCGTCGGCGAGCTCGGCGGCCTTCGCCTCGCCGATCCCCTGAGTGGCGATGACGGCGACCTCGCCGCCGCGCGCCGCGCGCCAGGCGACCGCGCAGTAGTCGGCGTGCAGCACGGTCCGCGCCGCCTCCAGCGCCGACCGCGTCAGCGCGAGCTGCTCTTCGGACCGATGCACCAACTCCACGCCCTCGATTCGTACTCCTGTACGAGCCGCTCCGCAAGCCGGTGCCTTAGACCTTCAGCCAAGCCCGTCGAGAGGAGAGACGATGACAACGGCAGCCCACGCGGCGCCGGGGGTGGTGGGTGCGGAGCGCACCGGCGCGCGTCCGTACACGGTCGACATCGACATCGGAGGCACGCTGACCGACGGCCTGTTCTCCGACGGCACGACGGTCACGCCGGTCAAGGTCGACACCACGCCGCACGACTTCACGGTCTGCTTCTTCGAGTGCCTGAAGGAGGGCGCGCGCGAGCTCGGGTTCGCCGACCTGACCTCGCTGCTGGCGCAGGTCGCGGTGATCCGCTGGTCGGCGACGATCGCGACCAACATCATCGCCGAGCGCAAGGGCCCGCGGATCGGGCTGCTCGTGAGCGGGGGCACCGGCGCCGAGCTCTACGGCGACGCGCCGAGCGCCGCGATCGACCGCCTGATCGCCGAGGAGAACATCGTCGCGCTGCCCGACGGCGCCTCCGAGCTCGAGACGCTGACCGCGATCCGCGGGCTGCTCGAGCAGGGCGTCCGCCGGATCGCCGTGAGCATGGCCGGCGCGTTCGCCGACGACGCCGGCGAGCAGGCCGTGCGCCGGCTCGTGGACGAGAACTTCCCCGACCACTACCTCGGCGCCGTCCCGCTCGTGCTCGGCTCGGAGATCTGCCGCCACCCGGACGACCAGACGCGCACGCACATGGCGCTCGCCAACGCCTACGTGCACACACCGCTGGCCGTCGCGCTGTTCAAGGCCGAGGACCAGCTGCTGTCCGAGCACGGCTACCGCCGGCCGGTCTACATCGCGCACGTCAACGGCGGCGTCGCGCGGGTGGCCAAGACCAAGGCCGTCGACACCGCCGAGTCGAGCCCGTACTTCGGCCTCAACGCGTGCGCCTGGTGGGCGCGCCGCTACGGCCACGACAAGGTGCTCGCGCTCGACGTCGGCGGCACGACGGCGAAGCTCGGCGTGATCGCCGGCGGCAAGCCGCTCACCGTCGCGGAGGGCGACCTGCTCGGCGTGCCGCTGAAGACGCCGTGGACGCTGCTGCACTCGGAGGCCGTCGGCGGCGGCTCGATCGCGCGCGCCGACGGCGGCGAGGTGCGGCTCGGCCCGGAGAGCCAGGGCGCGTTCCCCGGCCCCGCCGGCTACGACCTCGGCGGCCGCGCCGCGACGCTGACCGACGCGTTCCTGGTCGCGGGCATGCTCAACCCCGCGCGCTTCCTCGGCGGCCGCCGCGCGCTGCGCGTGGACCTCGCCGAGGAGGCGATCCGGCGCGACGTCGCCGAGCCGCTCGGCATCGGCGTCGCCGACGCCGCCGAGCGCGTCATCGACCGCGCCGTCGAGATCATCGCCGGCGTGGCCGAGAGCACGCTCGCGCTCGCGGGCGGCGGCGGCGAGTTCCAGCTGTACTGCTTCGGCGGCAACGGCGCGAACTTCGCGGCCCGCGTCGCCGACCGGCTCGGCCTCGACCAGGCGTACGTGTTCGGGCTCGGCCCCGTGCTGAGCGCGTTCGGCTCCTCGGTCGCCGAGATCTGCCACGTCCAGGAGGAGTGGCTCGCCGACGGGGCCGACGTGGACGCGGTCGTCGAGCGCGCGAAGGCGCGCGTGCGCCGCGACCTCGAGGGCGAGCGGCTGTCCGTCGAGGACGCCCGCTTCGAGGTCGAGGTCACCGACCGCGTGACCGTCCGCGGGTACTCCCCCGTGCCGACCTTCGCGCCGCAGCCGCGCGCGGAGGAGGAGCACCGCGTCGAGGGCGAGGTGCTCGTGTGGGAGGACCTGCGCCCGGGCGCGACGGCGAGCGGCCCCGCGCGCCTGGAGTCCGAGACCAACAGCTGCGCGATCCCGGCCGGCTGGGCCGTGCGGATCGACGGCAACGACAACGCGATCCTGCACCGGGAGGCCTGATGCCGCGCATCCGCGTCACGGAGTACCTCGACCTCGAGCTCGACGACGAGCGCTGGCACTGCCGCGTGTGCGGCCACGACCTCGGCTCCGCGCGCGAGAACTACAAGCACGCCTGCCAGGTCAACCAGCGCGATCCGCGCGAGATCCACCAGCCCCTGATCGACGCGGAGTACACCTTCGCGCCGGACCCCGACTGGGTGCGGATCGTCGAGTTCCACTGTCCCGGCTGCTTCACGCAGGTGGAGACCGAGTACCTGCCGCCGGGACACCCGGTGACGCACGACATCGAGATCGACCTCGACCGGCTGCGCGAGCGCCTGGACGCGGGCGAGCTGGAGATCCGCGACGAGCGGCTGGCCGCGAGGGAGGCGTGATGAACACGATCGACGTCGACGTCGGAGGGACGTTCACCGACATGGTGCTCACGCTCGACGGCGAGACGAGCTACCGCAAGGTGCCGACGACGCCGTACGACCTGAGCGTCGGCTTCATGCAGGTCGTCGAGGAGGCCGCCGGCGAGGCGGGGCTCTCGCTCGACGAGCTCGTGGGCCGCGTCGAGACGGTGCGCTACTCGACCACGGTGGCGATGAACCGGCTGCTCGAGCGCAGCGGCCCGCGCGTGGCGCTGATCACGACCGAGGGCCACGAGGACGCGACGCTGATCGGCAAGGGCGCGCAGTGGATCGACGGCACCCGGCTGGACGAGCGGCGCGCGCTGCCGCGCATGGACAAGCCGCTGCCGATCGTCCCGCGCGAGCTGATCGCCGGCGTCAAGGAGCGCGTCGACGCGCGCGGCGAGGTGATCCGGCCGCTCGACGAGGATCAGGTGCGCGAGCAGGTCCGCCGCCTCGTCGACCGCGGCGCGCGCGCCTTCGTCGTCTCGCTGCTGTGGTCGTTCGTGAACCCCGCGCACGAGAAGGCGGTCAAGCGGATCATCCGCGAGGAGTACCGCGACTACCACGTCGGCTACCTGCCGGTGATCCTCTCGTCGGAGGTCGTCTCGCGGCTCGGCGAGTACGGGCGCTCGAACACGGCGATCCTGGACGCCTACCTGCAGCGCTCGATGCAGATCGAGCTCTCCGGCACGTGGGACAAGCTGCGCGAGCGCGGCTACCGCGGGCCGTTCTTCATGATCCACAACACCGGCGGCTGCGCCGACCTGTTCAAGACGACGGCGTCGCGGACCTACAACGGCGGGCCGATCGCGGGCCTGATCGGCGCGCGCGACATCGCCAAGCTGCTCGGCGCGCACAACGTCGTCACGGCCGACGTCGGCGGCACGTCGTTCGACATCGGGCTCGTCGTCGGCGACTCGGTGCGCAACTACGAGTTCAACCCGATCATCGACCAGTGGATGGTCTCGACGACCATGCTGCAGTCGCTCTCGATCGGCGCCGGCGGCGGCTCGATCGCGTGGATCAACACCGCGCTCGGCGGCCGGCTCGAGGTCGGGCCGCACAGCGCGGGCTCCTACCCCGGCCCCGTCGCCTACCAGCTCGGCGGCACGCAGCCGACCGTGACCGACGCCAACCTCGTGCTCGGCTACCTCAGCCCGGACGAGTTCTTCGGCGGGCGGATGGCGCTCGACCGCGAGGCGGCCGAGGAGGCGATCCGCGTCTCGATCGCCGAGCCGATGGGCATCTCCGTCGTCGAGGCGGCGGCGCTGATCCGCCGCATCATCGACGACAAGATGGCCTCGGCCATCCGCAAGGAGGTGACGCTGCGCGGCTACCGGCCGTCGGAGTTCACGCTGTTCGCCTTCGGCGGCGGCGGGCCGACGCACGTCGCCGGCTA
This sequence comes from uncultured Solirubrobacteraceae bacterium, assembly GCA_963736505.1. Taxonomy (GTDB): domain Bacteria; phylum Actinomycetota; class Thermoleophilia; order Solirubrobacterales; family Solirubrobacteraceae; genus Solirubrobacter. Next base: position 93,481 of record CAVTOZ010000003.1, on the reverse strand, counting down.
CATGGGCGAGATCCCGCGCGCGGTGATGTTCCCGTTCTCGCCCGTGTTCTGCGCCTACGGCTCCTCGATCATGGACGTCGTGCACCTCTACGAGCGGTCGCAGCGGATGATCCTGCTGGCCCCGCTGAGCGGCGCCCCCGCGGTCGACCGCGACGCGTTCAACGCGATGGTGCAGTCGATGCTCGACGAGGCCAGGCGCGAGGTCGAGGCGGAGGGCCTGAACTGGGACGACGCGGCGGTCAGCCTCGAGCTGGACATGCTCTACGGCGGCCAGATCAACTCCAAGCGCGCGTCGTCGCCGCTGCTGTTCCTGGAGTCCGAGGACGACGTGCGGGCGGTCTACGAGCGCTTCGAGCAGGAGTTCAGCGAGGCGTTCTCGCCGCTGGCGGTGAACGTCCCCGGCGGCGTCTACATCGACACGTTCGTGCTCCGCGTCGCGGTGCCGGGGCAGGAGCTGTCGCTGCCCACGCTGCCGGCCGCGTCCGGCGAGGCGACGCCCGCGAGCAGCCGGCAGGCGTACTTCGGCGAGTGGGTCGAGACGCCGGTCTACGAGCTCGAAGCGCTCGAGCCGGGCCATCGCCTGTCCGGCCCGGCGATCGTCCAGGCCGCCTACACGACGGCCGTGATCCCGCCCGGGCACACGTTCAGCATCACCGAGCACGGCCTCGGGATTCTCGAGCTGGAGGACTGAGACATGGGCATCCCGACCGCGGACCAGAAGCTGGACATGATCCGGCTCGCCGAGCCGACCGAGGCGGAGCTGGCGGCCGTCGCCTCGCTCGCCCCGGGCGACTACGAGATCGGCTTCCAGCGCACCAACGACATCCTCGACGAGGCGCTGGAGGTCTTCCAGCGCTCGTCGCGCTCCTCGATGGGGATCGCCGGCGACGTGATGATCGCGCTGTTCTCGGCGAGCGGCGACCTCGTCAACGCCGCCGCGGGCACGTACCTGCACGCGATCATCCAGCCGATCCTGATCAAGTACATCCTCGAGAACTACGGCGAGAACCCGGGCGTCGCCGACGGCGACATCTGGTTCGCCAACGACGCGCTGTACGGCGGCATCCACAACCCCGACCAGGTGATCGTGATCCCGATCTTCCACGACGGGGAGCTGATCGCGTGGGCCGGCGCGGCCAACCACACGACCGAGACGGGCGCCGTCGAGCCGGGCGGCATGCCGGTGTCGGCGACGACCCGGTTCCACGAGGGGCTGAACCTGCCGCCGATCAAGATCGGCTCCGAGCACCGGCTGCGCGCGGACATGCTCGAGGTCTTCAACGCCTTCGGGATCCGCGCGCCGCAGATGATCGCGACGGATCTGAAGGCGCGCGCGACGGCGGCCGACCGGGTGCGGACGCGCATCCTCGAGATGGCGGAGAAGGAGGGCGCGGACTTCGTCGTCGGCGTCATGCAGCGGATGCTCCAGGTCGCCGAGGCGGGCGCGCGCAAGCGCATCGCCTCGTGGCTGGACGGCAAGTACCGCTGCGTGAACTTCGCCGACGCGCTCGGCACCGAGCACGGCCTCGTGCGCACCGCGAGCCTGACGCTGATCAAGGACGGCGACGAGGTCACGCTCGACTTCACCGGCACCTCGCCGGAGAACCTCTCGCCGTATCACGCGCACGTGCAGGCGGTCGTCGGCCACGTCGCCAACTACGTCTACTCGTACGTGTTCTACGACCTGCCGATCTCGTCGGCCACGTTCGCGCCGTTCACGTTCGTGATCCCGAAGGGGACGGTCCTGAACCCCGACGACCGCGCCGCGACGTCGTGCTCGGTGATGGTCTGCACGGGCGTGATGAGCGCGTGCGCGAACACGTTCGCGAAGATGATGTTCGGCAGCCAGGAGCACGATCGCGTCGCCGCGTCGGCCTCCAACGCCGGCAACGCGATGGTGATCGCGGGCCAGTCGCAGTGGGGACTGCCGTTCGCGGACATGGTCGCCTACTCGATCAACACCGAGGGCATGGGCGGCCGGCCGGGGTCGGCCGGCATGAACGCGTTCGGATTCCCCTGGTGCCCGTTCGGCCGCGCGCCCGACGTGGAGCTGATGGAGAACGAGTTCCCGCTGCTGATCCCGCTGTCGCAGCACTGGATGGACAGCTCCGGGGCGGGCAAGCACCGCGGCGGCGTCGGCGCGGTCCAGCTGTGGGTCGCGCACCAGGTCCCGATGGTGCTGCTGATGGCGATCGCCGACAACTCGAAGCTGCAGACGCCGCAGCCGCTGTTCGGCGGCTACGCGCCGTGCACCGTGCCGGGGATCGGGATCCGCGCGCCCGGCCTGGTCGAGCGGCTGAAGGCGGGCGACGACATCGACCTCGACTTCCGCACGATCGTCGAGCAGCGCTCGATCGGCGGCCAGTGGGAGGTCGAGTTCATGGGCCGCTCGATCCGCCCGTACGACGAGGGCGACGTGATGGCGTTCGGGTTCAGCGCCGGCGGCGCGGGCTACGGCGACCCGCTCGAAGCCGACCCGGAGGACGTCGCGCGCGACTTCGCCGGCGGCCTGATCAGCGCCTGGACCGTGCGCGAGATCTACAAGGTCGCCTACGACGAGGTCGAGGAGCGCGTGCTCGCCTCCGAGACCGAGGCGCTGCGCGCGGCCGAGCGCGAGGCGCGCGCGGCGCGCGACACGGACTGGGCGACGTTCGAGGCGGCGTGGTCGCAGCTCTCGCCGCCCGAGGACCTGCTCGTCTGGTTCGGGTCGTGGCCGGAGGGCCTGGCGGCCGCACCGGTGATGCGGATGTGAGCGTGCTCGACGCCGCACTCTCGGGCCGGTCTGTCGACCGCCCGCTGCTGGCGCCGCTGTTCGCGGCGCTGGCGGCAGAGGTCGAGGAGCTCGACCAGCGCGCGTTCCTGGCCGACGCGGGGCGCCGCGCGCGCATCTACGCCGAGCTCGCTCGCTCGCTGCGCGTCGACGTGCTGGTCGTCGACTCCGGCAGCGGGTGGGATCTCGACGACGCCGGCCACGCGCTGATGGCCGACCTCGTGAAGCGGGTGCGCGCCGTCGTCTCGACGCCGCTCGGCGTGACGCTGACCGGGCCGGCGACGCGTGGGGACGCGCAGGCGGTGCTGGCGGCGGCGCGCGTGGCCGCCGAGGCGGGCGCCGAGGTGATCTTCGTGCGCGAGGACGTCCCGGCTCCGCCGGACGGGTACGCGCGCCTGGCCACGCCGCTGTGGGGCTCGCTGCGGTTCTTCCGCGCCGCCGGCGTGCTGAAGGCGCCGGCGACCTGGCCGGTCCTACGCGGCCCGTTCCTGCCCTGCCTGGAGACGCCGGCCGACGTCCCGCACGCGCTCGCCGTCGCGCCCGGCGCGGCCGCACCGCCGGGGAGCGCGGCGCTGATCACGCACACCGAGGACCTCGCAGGCCACGTGCCTGTGCGCGAGCTGCAGTCCGCGGTCGCCAGGATGCGGCCATGACCGTGCTGTGGCGGCCGCCGCCGGACGTGCGCGAGAGCACGGAGATCGGGCGCTTCGCGGAGCGCTACGGCTTCGGCTCCTTCGAGGCGCTGCAGCGGTGGTCGGTCGAGGATCTCGAGGGCTTCTGGCAGGCGGTCTGGGACTTCTTCCGGCTGCGCGCGCAGACGCCGCACGAGCGCGTGCTCGGCTCGCGGGCGATGCCCGGCGCGCAGTGGTTCCCGGGCGCGCGGCTCAACTACGCCGAGCACATGCTCCGAGGCGACGACGGCGCCGTCGCCGTCGTCGCGCGCTCGAACACGCGCGGCCCGGTCGAGCTCAGCTTCGGCGAGCTGCGCGAGCAGGTCGGCCGTGCCCGCGCGGGGCTGCAGCGGCTCGGCGTCGGCCGCGGCGACCGCGTCGTCGCGTACCTGCCGAACATCCCCGAGACGCTCGTCGCGTTCCTCGCCGCCGCGAGCCTCGGCGCGGTGTGGGCGAGCGTGTCGCCCGAGTTCGGCGCGCGCAGCGTGATCGACCGCTTCGCGCAGATCGAGCCGAAGCTGCTGCTGACGGTCGACGGCTACACGTACCGCGACGCGCGCGTGGATCGCCGCGCCGTGGTGGAGGCGATCCGCGCCGGGCTGCCGACGCTCGAGCACACGGTGCGCGTGGGCTACGGCGACGACGCGACCGGCTGGGACGACCTGCTGCGCGAGCCGGGGCCGCTCGCGTTCGAGCCGGTCCCGTTCGACCACCCGCTCTACGTGCTGTTCTCGTCGGGCACGACCGGCCTGCCGAAGGCGATCGTGCACGGCCACGGCGGCATCCTCGTCGAGCACGTCAAGAACATGGGGCTGGGCTGGGACCTCAAGCCCGGCGGCCGGATCCTGTGGTTCACGACGACCGCCTGGATGATGTGGAACGCGCTCGTCTCCGGGCTGCTCCTGGGCAGCTCGGTGGTCCTGATCGACGGCGATCCGGCGTGGCCGGACCTGTCGTTCCAGTGGCGGCTCGCGCAGGAGACGCGGCCGACGCTGATGGGCGTCAGCCCCACGTTCCTGATGGGCTGCCGCAAGGCGGGTCTGCAGCCCGGCCGCGACTTCGACCTCTCGAGCATCCGCGTCGTCGCGACGGCGGGCTCGCCGCTACCCGCCGACGGCTACGACTACGTCTACGAGCAGCTCGGCCCGGACGTGCTGCTGATCAACGGCAGCGGCGGCACCGACGTGTGCAGCGCGATCGTCTCGGGCAGCCCGCTGCAACCCGTCCACCGCGGCGAGATCGCCGGCCGCTGGCTCGGCGTCGACACCGCCGCCTTCGACCTCGACGGGCGCGAGGTGGTGGGCGAGCTCGGCGAGCTGGTGATCCGGCGGCCGATGCCGTCGATGCCGGTGCGCTTCTGGAACGACCCCGGCGACGAGCGCTACCGCGCGTCGTACTTCGACATGTTCCCCGGCGTCTGGCGCCAGGGCGACTGGGTGCGGTTCTCCGAGGAGGGGACCTGCATCGTCACGGGCCGCTCCGACGCGACGCTCAACCGCGGCGGCGTGCGCCTCGGGACGAGCGAGCTCTACACGGTCATCGAGGAGCTGCCCGAGGTCGCCGACAGCCTCGTCGTCCACCTCGAGGATCCCGACGGCGGGCCGGGTGAGCTGCTGCTGTTCGTCGTCGCCGAGCTCGACGACGGCCTGCGCGCGAAGATCGCCGCGGCGCTGCGCTCGCAGCTCTCGCCGCGCCACGTCCCCGACACGATCGCCGCCGTGTCCGCGATCCCGCGCACGCTGACCGGCAAGAAGCTCGAGGCGCCGGTCAAGCGGATCCTGCGCGGCGAGCCCGCGGAGGCCGTCGCGAGCCGGGACGCGCTCGCCGAGCCCGAGGCGATCGACGCGTTCGTGGCCTTCACTCGGGACCGAAATGTCAGCACGCGAACACGCTGAAAGACGTACCGTCGCGGCGGCTGGAGGATCCCTGAGTCGTTGATTGCTCATGTGCGTTTCGCGCTGGAGCCTTCGCACACAACGTCCATGGAGGTAGTGCAATGCCACTCAAGCTGGGCAAAGCACCTGCGACGCATGACGAACGCGACCTCGCCTTCGCGAACTACGTGACAGGCACGCTCACGCCGCCGCCGACCGACACCACGAACCTCAACAAGGTGAAGGTGTGGGAGATGCTCGGGAACGGCCCCGACCCGTCGGTCGGGCCCAGCTTCGAGGGGGCCGGCGACTGCGTGTTCGCCGGCGGCGACCACGAGACGATGCTGTGGCTGACCGAGGCCGGCGTCGCGATCGTCGGGAAGTTCGACGGCACGACCGCGCTCGCGGACTACTCGGCGGTGACCGGCTACCGGGAGAACGACCCGAACAGCGACCGCGGCACCAACGTCCGCACCGCGCTCAACTACCGCCGCCGGACCGGGCTGACCGACAAGCAGGGCGCGCGCCACAAGCTGGCGGGCTACGTGAGGCTCCAGCCCGGGAACGTGTCGAACATCAAGGAGGCGATCCACCTCTTCGACGCGGTCGGCATCGGGATCGCCTTCCCGGACTCCGCGATGACGCAGTTCAACGCGAACAAGCCCTGGACGGTCGTGCCGGGGCCGGACCCGACCGAAGGCCACTACATCCCGCTGGTCGGCTACGACGCGCAGTACCTCTACTGCGTCACCTGGGGCCGGGTGCAGAAGATGACGTGGCAGTTCTTCGAGAAGTACTGCGACGAGGCGTGGGCCCTGCTCTCGCAGGAGTTCCTCAAGAACGGCAAGTCGGCCGACGGCTTCAGCTTCCAGCAGCTGAAGGACGACCTCAACAAGCTCTCGTAGCCGTCAGCCGGAGTAGTCGAACGTCGACGCGTACCCGCAGACGCCGCTGTAGCTGATCGAGAACGTGCCGTTCTCGATGTCGAGCCGCTCGGCGATCAGCTCCTCACCCTCGCGGTCGTGACCTGGGATGACGCAGCTCACGACCGCGTCGGCGGGGTGGCGGTCGCGGATCTGGACGCTGAGCTCGTCGCGGATCCGCAGGCGCTGGCGCCGGCGCGTGTGCTGGACGTCGATGTCGACCGCGCGGACGGCGACGCAGTGGCCGTCCTTCCAGGTCCACGGGAAATGCTTCTCGGCGTCGCCGCCGAGCCGACCGCTGAAGATCGCCTCCAGGGCGGCGCGCTGGTTCGCGGAGGCCCGCGCGTCGAGGTAGAGGATCCACGTCCACGGCGAGCCTGGCTCGTCGTCGTCGTAGCTGAGCGCGAGCGCGGTCGAGAGCCCGGCGAGATCGACGGCGCCCTCGGCGCCCTCCGTGATCACCCACGAGAGCACGCCCGTGCAGAAGCCGTGCGTCGACCGGCCGCCCGGCGTGCCGTCGACGCGGCGGCACGGGCAGATCGCGTCGCAGTTGCACGCCTCGAAGTAGCTGCCGCGGATGTGCCAGCTCATCGCATCGCCTCCATCTCCATCCCGGGCTGCGTGAGCCCGGGCACGCCGGCGGGCGCGACCGCGACCCACACCCCGAGCGCGACGAGCGCGACCGCCAGCACCGCGGCGTGGCGCTCGGCCCGCGGCAGGACCTTCTCGACCAGGATCGCGCCGCCGACGACCGCCATCCAGAACAGGCTCATCACGCCGAGCGCGAACAGCGCGAGCATCAGGCCGAGGCAGCAGCCGATGCAGACGCTGCCGTACTGCATGCCGGCCCAGACGGCGCCGAGCTCCCCGCGCGGGCCGCGCAGGATCAGGTGCAGCGGCGAGCGGCAGCGCCGCAGGCACGCGCGCTTGAGCGGCGTCAGCTGGTAGAGCCCGGCGGCGACGAGCGCTCCCCCGGCCACCAGCGGCCCGCCGTGATCCCACGACAGCGACGACGGCGCCGCCGCCCGCAGCGCGCGGTACAGCGCGTACGCGGCCAGGCCGTACAGGGTCCACGCGACGAGGTAGCCGAGCACGAACGAGCCCGTCCTCGCGCCGCGGCTCACGCGCGCGAAGAGCAGCACGGCGGGCGCCGCCGAAGGGAGCATCATCGCCGCGGTCATCGTCACCCAGATCCCGATGAACCAGCCCAGCCCGCCGAGGTCGGTGCCCGGGCCGGCGTCCATCCCGCGCATCCGCTGCACGGTCACGATCCACGCGACGAGCGCGACCGCGAGCACCCACCCGACGGCCGCGGTCCTGGCGCGCGGCGTCAGCGCCGGCGCGGTGTTCGCCTGAGCGGCCATTTGGGCGCCATCGTCCCACCGCGACGGCGCCGCCCGCAATCGGGCGCTCGCCCTGAACATTGCCCGGCGTCGAACGGCGTCCCGTCATGACGGCGCGCCTATGCTGCGCTGCGGCATGGGCGCGCGGCCGACCATCCTGCTGGCCGACGACGAGGAGGCCATCACCACCGAGCTGCAGCCGTTCCTCGAGCGCGCCGGCTTCGCCGTCACCGTCGCCCGCGACGGCGAGGCGGCGCTCGCCGCGATCCTCGACGGCGACCCCGACCTGGTCGTCCTCGACGTGCTCATGCCCGGTCTCGACGGCCGCGACGTGCTGCGCCGGCTGCGCGCCGGAGGCCGCTTCAACCCCGTCGTCCTCCTCACCCAGGTGGGCACCGCGGGCGAGCGTGCGATGGCGCTCGAGGAGGGCGCCGACGACTACCTCAACAAGCCGTTCGACCCCGCCGAGCTCGTCGCCCGGATCCGCGCGGTGCTCCGGCGCGCGCAGCCGGGCCGCCCGTCGCTGGCCGCCACGCGCCGGCTCGCGAGCGGCCCGCTCGCGCTCGACCGCGTGGCGCGCCGAGCCTGGCTCGACGGCGACGAGCTGCACCTGACGCCGAAGGCGCTGGCGCTGCTCGAGTACCTGCTCACGCACCCCGACGAGCTGCTCACGCGCGACCGCCTGCTCGACGTGCTGTGGGGCTGGGAGTACCCGGGCGGCACGCGCGCGGTCGACAACCGCGTCGCCGAGCTCCGGCGCAGCCTCGCCGACGACGCGGCCGCGCCGCGCTGGATCGAGACCGTCCCGGGCTCCGGCTACCGCTTCGTCGCGGCGGTGGAGGGCACGCGGTGAGGCGCTGGGGGCTGATCGCGGCGCCGGCCCTCGCGGGCGCGCTGGCCGCGGCGGCGATCGCGCTCCTGGGCGACGACCCGGTGATCTACCTCAGCGCCCCGCTCGGCGTCCTGCTCGTCGCCGCCGGGGCGCTCGCGTCGCTCGCCGGAGCGGCCGTCGTGGCGGGCCGCGCGCTGGTGGCGCGCGAGCGGCGGCGCTCGGCGGCCGCCGCGACCGCCGCCGCGGCGGGCGATCGCCGGCGGCTGCTGCTGCGGCTCGACCACGAGCTCAAGAACCCGCTCACCGCGATCCACGCCGGCCTCGCCAACCTCGCCGACGGCGCCGACCCCGCGGACCGCGAGCGGGCGCTCGAGGGCGTCGGGTCGCAGGCCACGCGGCTCAGCCGCCTGATGACCGACCTGCGCAAGCTCAGCGAGCTGGAGACGCGCGAGCTCGAGCACGCGCCGGTGGACCTGGACGCGGTGCTGCGCGAGGTCGAGGCCTCGGTGCGCGAGCAGCCCGGCGCCGGCGAGCGGCGGCTGCGGCTCACGCTCCCGGAGGCGCCGTGGCCGCTCCCGGCCGTGCGCGGCGACGCCGACCTGCTGTTCCTCGCCGTCCACAACCTGGCGGTCAACGCGCTGAAGTTCACGCGGCCGGGCGACACGATCGAGATCCGCGCGGCCGAGGACGAGGGCGAGGTCGTGATCGAGGTCGCCGACACCGGCCCGGGGATCCCGGCGGACGAGCTCGACGAGGTCTGGGAGGAGCTGGCCCGCGGCCGCGCGGCGCGGGGCGTGCCGGGCACCGGGCTCGGGCTGCCGCTCGTGCGCACGATCGTCGCCCGCCACGACGGCACCGAGCGGATCCGCAGCCGCGTCGGCCAGGGCACCGTGGTCAGCCTGCGGCTGCCCGCGTCGCGAGATCGGCACGCGCCGTAGCGAGATCGATACGCGATCCGGACATGGCTGCGACGCGCCGGGGCTACGTTGGGCGCCATGCGGATGACGAGGCTTGCGGCGGCGCTCGTGGCGGCCGCGCTGATGGCGGGATGCGGCGTCCACGTCGGCGTCGAGCACAAGGACAATCCGGCGGCCTCGGTCACGCCCAAGGCCACGGCCACGAAGGCGCCGACCGCCAAGCCCACCGCCACGGTCGAGGGCGACGTGGTCGTGGTCCCCGTCGACGCGCCCTTGCCGGACGCGCCCTGCGACGGCGAGCCGGGCGTCGACATCCCCGCCGTCGACATCCCGGAGGTGGATGCGCCTCCGGTCAAGGTCCCCGGCCAGAAGCTCGGCGGCGAGACGGTTCCCGGCTTCGTCATCCCCGGCGTGCGCGTGCCCGCCCAGCATCTGCCGGCGCAGTGCGCGAAGCGCGAGAGCGCGCCCGCCGGCTGCATCGGCGCGATCACGATCCCCGCCGTGACGATCCCCGGCGTGACGCTCCCCGAGGTCCGGATCCCCGCGGTCCAGGCCGGCGGCCGGACGCTGCAGGCCGAGACCGTGCAGCCCGCCGTGACGCAGGCGCCCGTGACGGAGCCGGCGCGCACGACGCGCGGCGAGTGCGCGCAGAAGGTCCGCCCCGGCGAGTACCGCCCGTCGGTGTACCAGCCGAGCACCTACCGGGCGAATGCCTACCGCGCGCAGGTGTACCGGCCGAACGTCTACCGCCCGCGCGTGTGCCTCGGCACCAGCTGCCTGCTGCCGGTCACCGTGCCGCCGATCATCGTCCAGCCCGTGACCGTGGCGCCCGTCACGGTCCAGCCCACCACGCTGCAGGGCAAGCGGCTGCCGGAGGTCACGTCACGCTGCGTGCAGGTGTTCGAGGGCAGCCGTTCGACGGCCTACAACGTCTGCTCGGACGTGCTGTTCGACTTCGACAAGGCCACCATCCGGTCCGACGCCGAGGCCGTGCTGCGCCAGGTGGCGCGGTCGCTGGACAAGCGCTTCGGAGGCCGCGCCATCCAGATCGACGGCCACACCGACTCGAAGGGCTCCGACGCCTACAACGACGGTCTCTCGAACCGCCGCGCGGAATCGGTGAAGCGCTGGCTGACCGCCCACGGCATCGCCGCCGGGCGCATCTCCACGCACGGCTACGGCGAGAGCGAGCCGGTCGTCTCGAACGCGACCGCCGCGGGGCGGCAGAAGAACCGGCGCGTGGTGATCGGCGTCTCCGAGCGCTGAACGTTTGCTCGGGCAATACTCATAAACGCCGATCGTGTTCATAGGTCTCCACGCCCGATCCTTTGCTTCCGCGCCTGTCCCCTGACAGGGTCTCGGGCCGGTCTGGTCACGAGAGGGGTGTCTATGGAGGGTCTGAAGGTGCGCGCCGCAGGGGCCGCACTCATCTCAGTCGCGCTCGCGGGGTTGATCGCGGGTCCGGCGTTGGCGGCGCCCGGGGTCACGGTGGGGTCGCTGAGCTCGCTCAAGGCGGGCGCGCACGCGGGCACGCTGCAGGGCGTGGTCGTCAACCGCGGCGGGCACGCCGTCGCCGCCGACGTCACGGTGCGGATCCAGCGCACCGGCGTCGCCGCGAAGCTCGTGGGGAGCACGGCGGTCCCGGTGGCCGCGCACGCCACCGCGCGCTACCGCGTCGCGGTCGAGCTCCCGTCCGGCCTCAGCCGCGGCACCTACTACCTGGCCGCGTGCACGCCGTCCGGCACCGGCGCCGGGGACCTCGGCTGCGCGACGTCGCAGGCCGACGTGCTCATCGGCGGCGGGACGCCGGTGCGCGGCGCCGCAGTGCAACTGCCCGCCGTGCGCTCCGGCGCCAGGGCCGCGGCCGCCGAGACCTGCACGTCCGGCGCGCACACGCTCGCCCCGCCCGGCGACCGCGTGTACCCCGAGATCGGCAACGGCGGCTACGCGAGCGTCCACAGCGACGTGTTCATCGACTACGACGCGATGACGAACCTGTTCCTGGCGGGCACGCACGTCGACCTGCAGCAGCGCTCGACGCAGTGCCTGAGCGACTTCAGCCTCGACTTCGACATCCACAACGGGGTCACCGGCGCGGCGCCCGGCCCTGACCTCACGGTCGGGTCGATCACCGTCAACGGCCAGCCGGCAACGTTCAAGTTCGTCCAGCCGACGTACCCCGGCGACCCAGCCGGCCAGGACGATCCCGACCCGCTCGCGCATCGCGCGGGCCTGGTGACCCCGATCAGCGCGACCAATCCGAACCCGCCGGCCTGCGCGCCTCAGACGATCGCCGGCACCGGCGTCGACACGCCGTGCCCGGCGACGAAGCTCGTGATCACGCCGTCCGCGCCGATCCCGAGCGGCACCGACTTCACGGTCACCGTCAACTACACCGGCCGCCCGGGCGTGCGCCCGTCGCCCACCGGCACCGAGGGCTGGTTCCGCAACGCCACCGTCGGCGGCGAGGGCGCGATGGTCACGTCCGAGCCGACCGGCACCGAAGGCTGGATGCCGCTCAACAACCACCCGTCGGTCAAGCCGACCTACGACATCTACGACACGATCACCAAGGGCAAGGTCGCGATCGGCCCCGGGCGCCTGGTCAGCTCCGGCGACAACGCGGCGGACGCCAACTTCCCGGCCGGCTCGACGAGCTACCACTGGAAGTCCTCGGAGCCGATCGCGAACTACCTGGTCGAGAACAGCGTCGGCAACTTCGACTACTCGTTCCGCACCGGCGCCAACGACGTCGTCTACTTCGAGGCGCAGGACTCGGCCATCGCCCCGGCGCGCAAGGCGCTCAACAAGGTCGCGATGGACCAGCAGGAGTCGATCACGCACTTCGAGGAGCAGTTCAGCGGGCCGTTCCCGTTCAACGCCGATGGCATCGTGGTGGCGCTGCCGCGCGCGAGCTTCGAAGAGGAGATGCAGACCAAGATCGTGTTCGTGAACGGCACGATCGGCGGCACCCAGGGCACCGACGTCGGCACGTTCGCGCACGAGAACATGCACCAGTGGTGGGGCGACAACGTCGCCGAGGGCGCGCCGAAGCTGATGTGGTTCAAGGAGGGCCAGGCGACGACGGCGCAGTACTTCATCACGGCGCTCGCGGCGGCCAACGCGGCCGGCGGCCAGGGCACCGTCGGCCGGCGACGCGGCGTTCGAGGCGAGCCTCGTGGCCCGCTTCGCCACCAACTACAACTCGACCTCGCCGACGTTCTGGAACGTCGCCCCGTCGAACCCCACGTCGCAGTCGATGAACGGCAACTCGAACGCGTACGTGCGCCCGGGCACCGCGTACCTCGCCCTGCGCGCGATCCTCGGCCCGAAGAACTACGCCGCCGCGCTGACGCACATCCAGGACGCCTACCGCGGCGGCTCGATCACCGAGGCGCAGCTGGAGACCGAGTTCCACAAGTACATGACGAACCAGTCGGCGGCCTGCTCGGCGAAGCTCGACGAGTTCTTCAAGCAGTGGTGGGACACGCCGTACACGGGCGCCGGCAACAAGCCGTCGATCACCGGCCCGGGCCTGGCCGGCGGCGGCTTCTACGACGCCAGCTGCCCGGAGCAGACCAACGCGACCACGACCGCCGGCGGCACCGTCGGCGCGACGCTCGCGCTCACGCTCGGCACGCCGGCCGCGTTCGGCGCGTTCACGCCGGGCGTGGCGAGCACCTACGCGGCGCAGACGACGGCCAACGTCATCTCGACCGCCGGCGACGCCGCGCTGAGCGTGGCCGACCCGAGCTCGACGGCTCCGGGCCATCTCGTCAACGGCGCGTTCTCGCTGCCGTCGGCGGTGCAGGCGAGCGCGACCTCGCCGGCCGGCACCGCCGCCGCGGGCGGCGACGTCGGCGGCGCGCCGCGGACGCTGCTGACGTGGGCGACGCCGGTCTCCAACGACCCGGTCACGGTCGCGTTCAAGCAGCCGATCGCGGCCACCGACGCGCTGCGCACGGGGTCCTACAGCAAGACCCTCACGTTCACGCTGTCGACCACGACGCCGTAACGCCTCGCGCGGCCCCGCCTACCCGGGCGGGGCCGCGCGCACGCGGTTGCCGAGCTCGGCTACCGGCGCGAACGTGACCGCCTGATCCAGACGGCGCCGATCGTCAGCGCCGCGAAGGTGCCGACCCACGCGGCGATGCGCGCGTCCGACGAGGGCTGCAGATGCTCGGGCAGATCCATGGCTGGAGCCTACGCGCCCGCCGCCGCCACGTCCGCGATCAGCGCGCTCAGGGCGCTCGCCTGCGTTCGCCAGTCGAACACGTTCGGGTGGGCGGCGCTCTCCGCTCCCGACCAGCGCTCGCCGAGCCGGTCCTGCGCATCGCGGTCCGCGGTCCAGACGCTCGTGGCCTGCCGGTCCACGAACCGCTGGTAGGCCGCGTCGTGCGTCGTGTCGGTGAGGTCCATCAGGTAGCGCATGAACACGCCCTTGAACTGCTTGGCGTTGTCGTCGCACGTCTTGTCGAGGCTGTCGCAGGCCTCGGTCAGGATGCCGCCGGAGGTGAGCGCGGGCGAGCCGATCGCCGCGTCCGCGAGCCTGCGCACGGTGGTGAGCACGGCCGGATCGTGCGTGGCCCGCTCGAGCTCGAGGCCGGCGCCGATCGCGAGCCCCTGGTTGTAGCTCCAGACCGTGCCGCCGTTGTTGTGGCAGTCGGCGCCGAGGCCGTCGTTGACGAGCCCGGAGGCGTTGATCATGCCGCTTCCGGTGAGCCAGCTCCAGCCGGCGCGCGCCCGCTGCAGCCACGTCGTGTCGCCCGCGATGCGGTTGTGCAGCTCGGCCGTGAGCCGCACGTAGAGCCCGTTGGTGATCGCGTTCTTGTACGTCTTCTCGGCGTCCCACCAGACGCCGCCGCCGCACGTCGACGGGTCCCAGTAGCCCTGGACGTAGTCGGCGATCTTGACCGCCATGTCGAGGTACTTCGCGTCGCCGGTGACGTCGTAGGCGCCGACCCAGGTGAGGCCCCACCACTCGCTGTCGTCGATCGCGCGGCTCGTGAAGTTCCCGAGCAGCGGGTCGCCGGACAGCACGCCGCCGGGGAACGTGCCCTTGTCCTTCTCGAACGTGTTGTCGAGCTGGGAGACGTAGCGCTTGTCGCCGGTGCGCAGCATGTAGTCCTCGAGCGTCTGCAGCGCGACGGCCGAGTTCCACCAGCTCGACGGCCACCACGCCTTGACCGGGTCATACGACGCCGCCAGCACGTCGGCGGCCGTCCTCGCGCGGGAGACGGACGGCGGCGTCTTCAGCAGCGCGTCGATCAACGGCAGCAGGACCGCCTGGGCGCGGGCGCTGACGCCCTTGCCGGCGACGGCCGCCCGCAGCTCCGTCAGGCGCTGCGCGAGCACCGCGGCGTGGCCGCCGTCCTGCGCGTCCTGCGCCGCGGCGACGAGGTACTGCAACCCGTGCGCGCGGATGTCGCCGCTGCGCGTGAACGCGCCGATGCGCTCGCGGATCTCGTCGAGCCCGGCGCGCGGCGCGAGCCACTGCGACAGCAGCAGATCGAGCGCCGCCCGCGACGTGTCGCCGACCTCATGGGCGCTGAGCGTGTCGAGCTCCGCCCGCAGCTGCGCGAGCGCGCCGGTGGGGTCGTCGGCCCGCGCGGCGCGGGCCACGATCGCCTGCAGGTTGCGAGCGGTGCCGCGGTTGATGTCGCGCGCACCTGAGATCGCGTCGGCGAGCTCCTGCACGCGCGGCGTGCCCGCCAGGAACTCCACCTCCGAGAGCGTCGCGGAGCCGCTGAGCTCGATCCGGTAGTAGCGGTAGATGCCCGGGTGGGCGATGCTGAACGCGCGCGTCTGCAGGCGCCAGGCGAAGCGCTCGCCGGAGCGCGTGTCGAGCGTGCTCCAGTGCGCCCCGTCGTTGGACCCCTTCACGACCCACGCCGACGGATCGCCGGCGCCGTCGGAGGAGGTGAGCGTGTACATCCGGGCCCGCGTCGACGTCGACGTCAGCTTCAGCTGCGCTGAGCTCACCGTCGCCTGCGTGGACGAGTCGTCGTCGAACAGCGCGGCGCTGGACCCGGTCCCCGTCGCGTCGCGCAGCGGATCCGGCTTGGCTCCGGCAGGCGTGATCGACGGCGGCGCGTCGTCGCGTCCGGTGCCCCAATTGGACGGGCTCGAGCCCATGTCGAACACGATCCGCCCGCCGCGTGCGAGCTGGTCCTGCGTGAGGTAGGTCTTCGACTGCGGCCGGCCGTTGACCGTGACGCCGCGGACGTAGACGTTCTTGGCGCTGTTGCGCGGCGCGTCGATCACGAGGTCGCGGCCGCCGGCGAGATGGATCGTCGCCTTGGTGTACAGCGGCGAGCCGATCGCGTACGTCGGGTTGCCCATCTGCAGCGGGTAGAAGCCGAGCGAGCTGAACAGCTGCCACGCCGACAGCTCGCCGTTGTCCTCGTCGCCCGGGTAGCCCTCGCCGATGTCGGAGCCGATGAACGTGCGCGACAGCGCCTCGCGGACGATCGCCGCGGCCTTGGACGGCTGCCCGGCGTAGTCGTACATGTACGGGATGTGGTGCGAGAGCTGGTTCGACAGCCCCCACTGGCCGAGCCGGACGTCGCGCGCCTCGAGCATCTCGTGGATCGTGCCGCCGTAGCTGCCGGGGAACTGCGCCGTCTCGGGCGTCGAGAAGAACGTGTCGAGCTTTGCGCCGAGCTTGTCCGCGCCGCCGTACAGCGCGGCCAGTCCGGCGCCGTCCTGCGGCGCGTGGAACGCGAAGTTCCACGCGTCGCTCTCGGTGTAGTCGCCGCCCCAGGACAGCGGGTCGAAGCCCGGCGTCCACGCGCCCGTCGCCGTGCGCCCGCGGAAGAAGCCCACCGACGGGTCGAACAGGTTCGCGTAGCCCTGGGCGCGGCTGAGGAAGTACCGGTAGTTGTCGAGGTACTGCTTGTCGTGCGTCTGGTCGTAGAGCTTCTTCGACAGGTTCGCGATGCCGTAGTCGTTGATGTAGCCCTCCAGCGACCACGACACGCTCTCGGGCGTCGACGTCGGCGTGTAGCCGAGGAACGCGCCCTGCGCGAGCCCCTTGCGGCCGACGTTCTGGTTCGGCGGCGCGACCGTCGCGTTCTTGATCGCGGCGTCGTACATGTCCTTCACGTCGATGCCGGGCACGCCCTTCAGGTACGCGTCGGCGAACGCGACGTCGGAGCTCGTGCCGGTCATGATGTTCGCGTAGCCCGGCGAGGACCAGCGCGACACCCAGCCGCCGTCGCGGTACTGCTGGACGAAGCCGTCGACCATCTCCCCCGCCTGCGCGGGATACAGCAGCGAGTACGCCGGCCAGGTCGTGCGGTAGGTGTCCCAGAACCCGTTGTTGACGTAGACCTTGCCGGGGACGACCTTCCCCGGCGCCACGGTCGACGACGTCGAGGACTGCTCGGCGTGCATGTACACCGGGTGCTGCGCGGTGCCGGTGTTCTCGAACGCCGAGTTGGGATACAGGTTGAGCCGGTAGAGGTTCGAGTAGAGCGTCGTCAGCTGGTCCTCGCTCGCGCCTTGGACCTCGATCACGCCGAGCGCCTTGTCCCACGCCGACTGCGCGCGGGCCTCGACGGACTCGAACGTGTCCTGCGGCGAGATCTCCAGCGCGAGGTTGCGCTGCGCCTGCTCGACGCTGATGAGCGACGTCGCGATGCGCATGTTGACCGTGCGCGCGTCGAAGCTCAGGTAGAACGAGCCGCTCCTGACGACCGATTGGTCGAACGTCGCGTAGACGTACATGCGCGTCATGCCGGCGCTGTTGGACCCGCTGCTCACGTCGGTGTAGCCAGAGAGCGCGCGGTTGGCCGGGTCGAGCGTCAGGCCGCCGTCGCCGTTGATGTTGTCGAAGATGAGGCTCGAGTCCGTGCCGGTGAACGTGAAGCGGAACATCGCCGCGTGGTCGGTCGGCGTGATCTCGGTCTTCATGCCGTTGTCGAACGTGACGCCGTAGTAGTGCGCTCGGGCGATCTCGTTGGCGTGCTTGAACGGCAGCGCGCGCTGGTTCCGGTCCTGGGTCGGCGTGCCCTGCTCCGGCATCACCTGGAACGTCTGGCGGTCGCCCATCCACGGGCTCGGCTCATGGCTGAGCGAGAACGCCTGCAGCGTCGGCTCGTTGGCCGCGTTGTTGGCCTTCTGGTACTCGTAGAGCCAGCTGTCGGAGCCGGCGTTGGTCACCGGCGTCCAGAAGTTGAAGCCGTGCGGGACGGCGGTGGCGGGGAAGTTGTTCCCGCGCGAGAAGCTGCCGCTGGAGTTCGTGCCGCGCGTCGTGACGACGTGGTCGGACGGGCGCGGCGACGTGTTGTGCTGCGGATGCGCGGCGATCGCGACGTCGTCGATCCAGCCGCCGAAGTCGGCCGGCCCGTTCGGGTTGTCGTAGCCGACGAGGATGCGGTCGATCGTCTTGCCGGCCGCCACGTCGCCGATCCGCGAGCGCTCCGAGTTCCACTGGTTCGCGTAGAGGATCTTCGAGCCGCCCTGGCCTGACGGGCTGAGCGGCTTGCCGTGCTGATCGGCGGCCTCCAGCCGGCTCAGATACGTCCCGTCGGTGAACGCGAGGTCGACCGCCGCGTACGTGCTCGGATTGCGCAGGTCGTTGCCGGTCGGCTCGGGGAAGATCTTGTACGACAGCTCCGTCGAGGCCGTCACCGGGACGTTGACGTCGAGCACCTTGTCGTAGGCGTAGCCGCGGCCGGTCGCGGTGTGCGTGCCCTGGTAGTGCAGCGCCTTGACGCCGGTCCAGCCGACGTTCGGGCGGATGTTGTAGCCGCTGCTCGGGCCGGAGCCGACGACCGCGGTCATGTCCGACGGCGGGATCGGCGCGGTCGACAGCAGCCACTCGGCGAGCTGGATGGCCGGGTCGCCGGCGTTGGCGGTGATGTTGAGGCGGTAGAAGCGATAGGCGGTGTGGTTGTCGACCGCGTACTCGCGGGTGAGGAAGCGGTCGGAGAAGCCCTGGTTGACGCGCGTGTCGAGCGTGGTCCAGCTCGTGCCGTCGCTCGAGCCCTGCAGCTGCCAGTCGCGCGGGTCGCGGCCCGGCGAGTCGTTGGCCGAGGCGACCGCGTAGGAGACGACGGTCGTCGGCTTGCGGCAGCTCGTAGGTGACCCAGCCGGTCGTCGCGCCGGCGAACCACTTCGTGTTCACGTCGGCGTCGGCGAGGTTGGCGGCGACCTCGTTCGGCGGGTTCTGGAGGCTCGCGGTCACGTGCGCGACCTGGCTCGTGACGTCGCCCGGGAAGTCGACCGCGCCGGGCGCCAGGCGGCGCACCGACGTGCCCGACACGAGCGCGTCGATCGCCTCGGTGTCGTGCGTGCGGATCTGGAACTGCGGCGTGCCGCCGCCGCTCGCCGGCGTGGTGAAGTCGACGGTCAGCGTCTGGGGCGTGCTGCTCAAGGACACGTAGTCGCCGCCGACGTCCGAGCTGCCGCTGTAGGCGTTGAGGAAGAGCTTGCCGGAGCCCTGCAGCGTGACCTGCGCGCGATAGCTCGTGCCGTGCGCGAGCTGCGGCATCGGGACCTGGATCCAGGTCTCGCCGTGCGACTGCATCGTCCAGTGCTCGGCATCGGAGCCCTGGGGCGCGATCGTGCCGGGCACGGAGCCGACGCCGTTCTGGAACGGGCCTTCCCAGGCGAGCTCGCCCGTCGGGTGGCCCAGCACGTCGTCGCCGGTGGGGGTGCTCGGGCTGCGCGCGAGCACGGAGCTGCCGATCACGCCCGACTCGAGCTTGGTGCCGTGGGCGTCGACCTCAGGCGTGCTCGTCCAGGCCGGCTGCGGCTCGCCCGCCTCGAACGACGTGGCGAAGTCGCCCGCGTCGGCGCGCGCCTGCGGCGCGACCAGGACCGCGAACGACGCGGCCATCGCGATGGCTCGAACCAGCACTCTTCCCCGCATTCCCTACCCCCTGCGTCTACATCTGTTGACAACGTTGTCAACAGCTCCCGGCCAGGAAGGTAGCACTCCCGCCGAGGAACCGCAAACCGGAGTTGACGCACGGCCCGGCGCGAGCGTAGGGTCAAGCGGAGCGGAGCACGATGAGCCAGGACCCTGACCAGTTAGGCGGCCCGCAGCGCGTCAAGAACGTCATCGACGCGATGGAGAAGCGTGGCGGAAGCGTGCCCGGGTACCGCCGCGCCCATGCCCGCGGCATCGCCTTTCGCGGGCACTTCGAGGCGACGCCCGAGGCCGCCGCGCTGACGACGGCGGAGCATCTCCAGGGCGGGCGGATCGAGACCGTCGCGCGGTTCTCCAACGGGGCCGTGAGCCCGTACATGGCCGACCGCAAGAGCGCGACGCTCGGCAACACGCTCGGGATGGCGGTGCGCTTCGAGCTGCCCTCCGGCGGCTACACCACGTCGGGCGCGCTGAGCCTGAAGGCGTTCGCCGCGCGCACGCCGGATGACTTCCGTGCCCTGATCGAGGCGCAGCGCGCGGTGCTGCCCGGCGGCCTCCCGAATCCGCTCAGCCTGGGGGCGTTCATGGCCCGCCACCCGAACGGGATCAGGGGCGTCGTGAACGCGGCGACGCTGAAGCCGACGCTGAGCTTCGCGACGACGCGCTTCAACGGCATGCACGCGTTCTTCGCCGTCGACGCCACCGGCGCCCGCCGGGCGTTCCGGTTCCGCTGGATGCCGCTCGCCGGGATCGTCGCGATGGCGCCCGAGCACGACGCGCTGATGCCGCCGCAGTACGTCATGTCGGAGCTGAAGCTGCGCGTCGAGCGCGAGCCGGTCGCCTGGGATCTCGTGTTCCAGCTCGCCGAGGACGGCGACCCGACCGACGACGTCACGAAGCTGTGGCCGGAGGATCGCCCGCTCCTCGTGGCGGGCCGGCTGACCGTCGACCGGCTGCACGAGGACCAGGCGCTGGTCGACGGCTACGTCTTCGATCCGCTCAACCTGCCGCCCGGCATCGAGCCGTCGGCGGACCCGCTGCTGCACTTCCGCTCGCACGCCTACACCGAGTCGCACCGCCGCCGGTCCGGCGAGACGAAGCCCGTGGTCACGCCCGGTTGAGCTCGCCGACGATCAGCGGGAACCAGTCGCGGTCGGCGTGCTTGCCGACGAACACGTCGAGGTGGCCGTAGCCGGGCACGACGTGCAGCGAGTGGCGCCCCGGGTCGAAGCCCTCGAACCACGCGAACGTCCGCTCCTGGCTGACGGGGAGGAAGCAGTTGTTCAGGCCGCCGGTGATGAACGAGAAGCGCGCGTCGGTCTGCGGCCGCTGGGCGACGAAGCTCGCCGGCAGCTCCGGCCGGCCCTCGACGCTGACGAGGTGCCCGCGCTGGACGCACTCGGAGATCTGGCGGAAGAACGTCAGCGGCGCCGGGCCGAACTCGCCCTTGGTCCACTCGTGCGTCTCGGCCGTGAGCTGCTCGTGCGTCCACAGCGTCGGGTCGCCGGAGCCGAACATGAAGCTCGAGACCTTGCAGACGCCGTTCGTGCACTTGCGCCGCGAGACCTTGCAGTACGCCGTGAGCAGCTTCGGCAGCACCCATGGCGCACCCGTGCGGCCCCATTGCGGGTCGAGGTAGCCGAGCAGCCGCGCCACGAGCGGCACGACGTACTCCAGCTTCAGCTTGGTGATGCGCGGCACGACGGGGTGCAGCGTCACCGCGCTGGCCACGACCGTGCTGACCTCGGGGATCAGGCCGGCGCAGGCGGACATCATGAAGCTGGTCGAGCCCTGGCAGTGCGTGATCGCCTTGAGCGAGCTCGCGCCGGTCTGCTCGAGCACGGTCCGGACGGCGAGCGGGTGGTCGAGCACCGCGGCCTGGTCGAGCGTCCACGTGTTGTTGGGCACGTCCATGCTCGCGCGCCAGTTCTCCATCCACACGTCGTAGCCGGCCTCGTGCAGCGCGTCGACGAGGGTGTGCGGGTTCGGCGGCCGCCAGATCTCGTTGCGCACGCCGACGCCGTGGACGAGCATCACCGGGCCCTTGGTCGGCTCCCGCGGCCCCTGCACGTGGGTCAGGAAGCAGGGAACCCCGTCCGCCGTGTGCAGCGGGAAGGTCTCGTCGCGGTGCGTCGCGCCTGCGGTCATGGCTCCTCCTTGCTGCCGAGAACCTACCTCTCCAGCGGCAGACCGATCTCCGAGATGACCAGCGCGAGCGCGCCGAGCAGCTGCGTGCGGTCGCCGAGCTCACCCGGCACTACGCGGGCGCTCGCGGCGCTCTCAGGAAGCGCGTCGCACGCGATCGCGCGCTCGACGGCGTCCACGAGGATGTCGCCGACCGGGGAGAGGTCGCCGCCGATGACCACCAGCTCCGGGTTGAGCACGTTCAGCAACATCGCCACCACGCCGCCGAGCGCGAGCCCGCCGTCCTCGATCGCGCCGCGGCAGTCGCGGTCGCCGGCACGGGCGGCCTCGATCAGCTCCGTCAGCGTGAGGTCCTTGCCGTGCTGCGCGAGGAGCGCGGCGCGGATCGCGTCGGTCGAGGCGACCGTCTCCAGGCAGCCGCGCCGGCCGCAGCGGCAGACGGGGCCGTCGGTCCGCACCCGGACGTGCCCGATCTCGCCCGCGCGGCCCGCGGTGCCGCGGTAGAGCCCGCCCTTGACGATCACTCCCGCGCCGATCCCGGACGTGAGCTTGACGTAGAGGACGTCCTGCGCGGTGCGCGCGGCGCCGAACGCCGCCTCCGCGACGGCGCCGAGGTTCGCGTCGTTCTCGGCCACCACAGGGAGGCCGAGCCGGCGCCGCATCTCGGCGGCGGCGGCGACGCCCGTCCAGCGCGGCAGGATCGAGCTCGGGCCGACGACCCCGTCCGGCAGCCGGGTCGTGCCGGGGAGCGCCATCCCGGCGCCGAGGACGCGGCCGCGATCCACGCCGGCCTCGGCGAGCGCGTCCTCGACCAGCGCGGCGGCCAGGTCGAGCCCCACCGCGGCCTCCTGGCCCGGATCGAGCGGGTGCGTCCGCTCCGCCTGGACCCGGAGCGCCAGGTCCGAGACCGCCACGTGCACGTGCGCGTGCTCGAACTCGATCCCGACCGCGGCCCCCGCCGGCGCGTCGAGCCGCAGGACGATCGGGGGCCGGCCGCGGCTCGCCGTCGCGCGCGCGGCGTCCTCATGCAGGAGCCGGCTCGAGAGCAGCTCGTTGACGAGGTTCGACACCATCGGCCGCGACAGGCCGGTGATGCGCGCGACGTCGGCGCGCGACATCGGATCGCCCGCCCGCAGCGCGTCGACGATGCGCAGGCGGCTGATCCGGCGATGGGACTCGAGCTGGTCCTGGCGGGTGGCGGCCATCGGTCCGGCAGCAGTTTGTCAGGTCCTGGCAATTTCTTTTGTCAGCGCTTGACAAAGTCCCCGGCGGATCGTAGCTTCGCTGCATGACGCCCTCTCTGACGACGCGCTCGACCACTGAACCGACCACCGCCGAACGCCGTGCGCTCACGCAGCTGCGCACCTCGGCCGGCCGCTTCGCCGTGATCGCGGCCGATCACGGCGACCCGCTCGTCGAGATGCTCGACAGCCTCGGCCTCCCCAGCACGCCCGCGGCGCAGCGGGCCTTCAAGCTCGACCTCGTCGACACCGCCGGGCGCGACGCCAGCGCCGTGCTGCTCGATCCCGACGTCTCGCTCCCGGCCGTCGTCGACGAAGGCGCGCTGGCGCGCGACGTCGGCCTGCTCGTGCGCATCGAGGCCGACGGCAACGACGTCGCCGACGGCCTGCGCCGGTCGAACCTGATCGACGGGCTCGGCGCCGCGGGCGCCCGCGCGCTCGGCGCCACCGCCGCGAAGGTGATGGTCTTCCTGCGCGCCGACCGCGAGGACCTCGACGGCTACACCGCGCAGCTCGTGCGGACCGCGCTCGCGGACTGCAGCGAGGCCGGCCTGCTGTGCGTGATCGAGCTGATGACCTACCGCCTCGACGACGAGGCGCCGGAGACGTTCGCCGCCCGCAAGGCCGATCTCGTGCGCGAGGGCGCCGTCCTGCTGCAGGAGTGCGGCTCGAAGGTGCTCAAGCTCGAGTACCCGGGCAGCACGACGGAGTGCGAGCGCGTGACCGAGGCGCTCGACGTCCCCTGGGCGGTGCTCTCCGCCGGCGTCGACCACGACGCGTTCTGCGGCCAGCTCCGGTCGGCCATGCACGGCGGGGCCAACGGCTTCATCGCCGGGCGCTCGCTGTGGAAGGAGGCCGTCGCGCTGCCCGTGCCCGAGCGGCGCCGGTTCCTCGAGGACAC
The DNA here is from genome assembly GCA_963736505.1 of uncultured Solirubrobacteraceae bacterium. GTDB lineage: Bacteria > Actinomycetota > Thermoleophilia > Solirubrobacterales > Solirubrobacteraceae > Solirubrobacter. The sequence goes on along the minus strand of CAVTOZ010000003.1, from coordinate 69,987 downwards.
CGGCCGCCGCCGGATGGCCGAGATGCTGGCGATCCTCGAGTCCGCCGGGTAGTCGATGCCGGCGCTGTTGCTGGGCATCGACGTCGGCACGACGCTCTGCAAGGCGGTCGTGCTCGACGCCGCGGGCCGCATCGTCGCCGAGGCCCGGGAGCCGACGCCGTGGACGGTCGTGCCGACCGGGGCGGAGATCGACGCCGAGGCGCTCGCCACCGCCGCCCTGCGCGCCGCCGCGGCGGCGCTGGCGGCGGCGCCCGCGGGACGCGTCGCGGGCGTCGGCGTCGCCGGCATGGCCGAGACGGGCGTGCTGATCGACGCGCGCGGGCACGCGCTCGCGCCCGCGATCGCGTGGCACGACCGGCGCGGCGCCGCGGAGGGGCAGGACGCCGCGCGCGACCTCGGGCGCGACGCCTTCGCAGCCCGCACCGGGCTGCCGCTCGACCCGCTGTGCTCGCTGGCCAAGCTCGCGTGGCAGCGGCGGCATCTGCCCTCGACGCGGGGCGCCCGGCGCTGGCTCGGCGTGCCGGAGTGGGTGGCGCGCCGGCTCGGGGGTGCGGAGATCGCCGAGCTCTCGCTCGCGTCGCGCACCGGGCTGTTCGACCTCAACGCCGGGGCGTGGTGGCCCGCCGCGCTCGCCTGGCTGGACCTTCCCCCCGGGCTGCTCGCCGAGCCCGTCCCGTCGGGGACCCAGCTCGGGCACGTGGGCGACGCGCTGCCCGCGGCGCGCGGCGCGGCGATCGCGGTGGCGGGACACGACCACGTGGTCGCGATGATCGGCGCCGGCGCCACCGGCGACGACGACGTCCTGAACTCCGCCGGGACGGCCGAGGCGTACGTCCGCACGAGCCCGGCGGACCTGTCTCCCGCGCGCGTGCGCGACGCGGTCGCCGGCGGCGTGTCGGTGGGCCGGCATGTGCTCCCGGACCGCTGGGCGCTGCTCAGCGGCGGCGGCCTCAGCGTGCCGCTCAGCGCGGTCGCCCGCATGCTCGGGCTCGACGACCTGCAGGCGCGCGAGCGCCTCGACGCCGCGGCTGACGCGCTCGGAGCCGGCGAGCCCGCGCCGCGCCTGGAGGCGGACGCCGCCACCGGCGAGCTGAGCCTCCACGGGATCGGGGCGGGCACGACGCCGGCGCATGTGTGGCGCGCCGCGGTCGAGGCCACGGCCGCGCTCGGCGAGGCCGCGGTCGCGCGCAGCGACGCGGTCGCCGGCGCGCGCGAGCGGATCGTCGCCGTGGGCGGCGGCAGCCGCGGGCACGCGGTGCGCGCGGCCAAGGAGCGGCGGCTCGGCCCGATCCAGTGGTCGCCGGTGAGCGAGGCGACCGCCCGCGGCGCCGCGCTGCTCGGCGGCCTGGCCGCGGGCAGGATCGAGACATGGGCCGAGCTGCGCTGCATAGCCGACCCCGTCGCGGGGAAGAAGGCCGCGCGTGTCTGACGCGACGTCGCCTCGAGTCGTGGTCGTCGGCTCGCTCAACCTCGATCGCGTGAGCGAGGTCTTCGCGCTGCCGGAGCCCGGAGAGACCGTGCTGGCCGTCCGGTCCTCGAGCGGTCCGGGCGGCAAGGGAGCCAACCAGGCGGTGAGCGCCGTGCGCCACGCCGTCGGCGTGGCGATGGTCGGCTGCGTCGGCGCCGACCGCGACGGCGAGGAGCTCGTGCGCTCGCTGGCCGCGGAGGGGGTGGACACCTCCGGCGTCCGCGTCGCCGCCGGCTGTCCGACGGGCGCCGCGCACGTGACCGTGTCGGCCGCGGGCGAGAACTGCATCGTCGTCTCGGCCGGCGCGAACGGCGCCCTGACGCCCGAGCACGTCCGCGACGGCCTCTCCCGCGCGGGGCCGGGGGACGTGATCCTGATCCAGCTCGAGATCCCCGTCGGCGCGGCGCTCGCCGCCGCCGAGGCGGGGGCCGCCGCCGGCGCGCGCGTGATCCTCAATCCCGCGCCCGCGCAGCCGTTGCCCGCCGGGCTCGCCGGCGCCGCCGACGTGCTGGTGCCCAACCGCACCGAGCTGGTCGCGCTGACCGGCGGCGGCACGGCCGATACCACGGCGCGCGCGCGTGCGCTGGGCGGCGATCGCGCGGTCGTCGTGACGCTGGGCGAGCGCGGCGCGCTGGTCGTCGAGCGCGGCGAGCCGACGCCGGTCCCCGCGCCGCGCGTCGAGGCGATCGACACCACGGCGGCGGGCGACGCGTTCTGCGGCAGCCTCGCCGCCGAGCTCCTCCACGGCACGCCGCTGCTGGAGGCGGCGCGCGTCGCCGTGCGGGTGGGAGCGCTCGCCACCACGCGTCGCGGCGCCCTCGCCGGGCTGCCGTCGCGAGCGGAGATCGCAGACGCCAGACATGCGCGAATTCTTTCGAATCACACTTGACTATTTTCGATCTTGACAGTACGTTCTTTCGAATCAAGAGCATCTGCCGCCGGTTGTGAACAAGACCGGCGATGATGCTCGAGCGAGGAGGAGAGACCATGAGTAGGCAGAGGAGGCGGAGCGATGCCTGAGCCGGTGCTTGAAGCGCGCGACGTCGTGAAGAGCTTCGGTCGCGTGCAGGCGCTCCGCGGCGCGAGCTTCACGGTGTACGAGCAGGAGGTCGTCGCGCTGGTCGGTGACAACGGCGCGGGCAAGAGCACGCTCGTGAAGACGCTCGTCGGGGTGCATCCGCCCGACAGCGGCGAGATCCTCTTCGGCGGCAAGCCGGTCAACATCAACACGCCGCACGACGCGCGCGACCTCGGGATCGAGACCGTCTTCCAGGACCTCGCGCTCGCCGCCGAGATCGACCCCGCGGCGAACATGTTCCTCGGCCGCGAGATCATGCGGCCGGGCCTGCTCGGCAAGCTCGGCTTCCTCGACAAGCAGACGATGCGCAAGCGCAGCGAGGACGCGTTCCGCGACCTCGGCGTGCGCATCCAGGACACGTCGGCGCCGGTCGCGAACATGTCGGGCGGGCAGCGCCAGGGCATCGCGATCTGCCGCGCCGTGACATGGGCCAGCAAGGTCGTCTTCATGGACGAGCCGACGGCCGCGCTCGGCGTCGTGCAGACCCGCAACGTGCTCGAGCAGATCAAGAAGGTGCGCGAGCACGGGCTCTCGGTCGTCCTGATCAGCCACAACATGCCGGAGGTCTTCGAGGTCGCCGACCGCATCGAGGTGCTGCGCCTCGGGCAGCGGGTCGCCCGGCTGCGCCCGCGCGAGGTCTCGATGGAGGACGTCGTGTCCGCGATGACCGGCGCCACGACCTTCCATGAGGAGGAGGACGGACGATGACCAAGGTGGATTCCGAGGTCCCGCTGACCGAGGAGGCGCCCGACCAGGCCCGCGGGCCGTGGTGGCAGGCGCTCGTCGCCGGCTCGAGCACGTGGATCGGGCTGATCCTGGTCTCGCTGGTCGTCGTGTTCTCGCTGATCAACCCGACCGACTTCTTCTCGGCCTCCAACGCGCGCAACATCGCCACCGACGCCGCCGTGCTGCTGATCCTCGGCACCGGCATGACCTACGTGATCATCACGGCCGGCATCGACCTCTCGGTCGGCCCGGTGCTCGTGTTCTCCGGCGTCGTCGCCGCCAAGGCGATGACCGCCGTCGGCGGCAACGGGACGGGCACGATCTTGGTCGGACTCGTCGTCGGCCTGCTCGCCGGCATGGCGTGGGGGTTCATCAACGGCTTCCTCGTCGCCAAGGCGAAGATCCCCGCGTTCATCGTCACGCTCGGCACGTTCGGCGTCGCGCTCGGCGCGGCGCTGCTGATCACCGGCGGCGTCGACGAGCGCGAGGTGCCGACGAAGCTGATCACCGGCATCGGCACCGGCCGCCTGTTCGGCCAGATCCCGTGGCTCGCGGTGTTCGCCGTCGTGGTTGTCGTGATCTTCGGCGTGGTGCTCTCGCAGACCCGGTTCGGCCGCTACACGTACGCCACGGGGTCCAACGCCGAGGGCGTGCGGCGCGCCGGCGTCAGCGTCGACCTGCACCTGATCAAGGTCTACACGCTGATGGGCACGCTGGCCGGGCTGGCCGGCTTCCTCTCGCTGGCGCGCTTCGGCACGACCACGGTGAGCGGCCACACCACGGACAACCTGAACACGATCGCGGCCGTCGTGATCGGCGGGACGAGTCTGTTCGGCGGCGTCGGGACGATCCTCGGCACCGTCTTCGGCGTCTTCATCCCGGCGGTGCTGCAGAACGGCTTCGTGATCGTCGGCGTGCAGCCGTTCTGGCAGCAGGTCGCCGTCGGCATCGTGCTGATCGCCGCGGTCTACCTCGACCAGGTCCGCCGCGCGCGGTACCGGCAGTGAACCCACTTCGAACCAAGGAGGAGACGACGATGCACCCTTCAACCGGTCTGGCCAGGCGCGTCACCGTGACGCTCGCCCTCGGCCTCGCGGCAGCGGCCACGGTCGCCGCCTGCGGCAGCGACAACAGCAGCAGCAGCAGCGGGAGCTCGGCGAGCTCCGGCGGCGGCAAGAAGTCCAACATGACCCTGATCGCCGGGGTCAAGGGCGACGAGTTCTACATCACCATGAACTGCGGAGCCCAGGCTGAGGCGAAGAAGCTCGGCGTGTCGCTGAACTTCCAGGGGCCGGACCAGTTCGACCCGTCGCTGCAGACCCCGATCGTCAATGCGGTCGCGGCCAAGAAGCCGGACGCGGTCCTGATCGCGCCGACCGACAGCAAGGCGATGTTCGCGCCGATCAACCAGCTCAAGACGAACGGCTCGAAGATCGTCCTCGTCGACACGACGCTCGACGACGCCAGCATCGCCGAGTCGCAGATCGCCTCGGACAACCTCGGCGGCGGGAAGGCCGCGGCCGACACGCTGGCCAAGCTGATCGGCGGCAAGGGCAAGGTCCTGGTCGTCAACGTCAAGCCGGGCATCTCCACGACCGACCTGCGCGCCCAGGGCTTCCAGGAGGAGGCGAAGAAGCTCGGGCTGACCTACGTCGGCCAGCAGTTCGACAACGACGACCCGGCCAAGGCGTCCTCGATCGTGACCGCGGAGCTGGCCAAGAACCCGGACCTGAAGGGCATCTTCGCGACGAACCTGTTCTCCGCCGAGGGCGCGGCCAGCGGCCTGCGCTCCTCCGGCAAGCTGGGCTCGGTCAAGATCGTCGGCTTCGACGCCGGCCCGAAGCAGGTCCAGGACCTCAAGGACGGCGTCGTCCAGGGCCTGATCGCGCAGCGGCCCGCCCAGATCGGCGCCGACGGCGTGCAGCAGGCCTACGCCGCGCTCAACGGCAAGCCCGTCACGAAGAAGATCGGCACGGGCTTCGTCTCGCTGACCAAGGAGAACCTGGCCGCCAACCAGGACGCGGTCTACAAGTCCAGCTGCTGACCCGCAGCCGAAGCTCCGACGGCGCCGGCTCACGAGCCGGCGCCGTCGCGCCCGGGCGATGATCGCCACTGTCACGCTCAACCTCGCGCTGGACGTCACCTACCGCGTCCCGCGCGTGTCGGTCCACGCCACGCACCGGGTCTCGGCGGTCGCGCAGCGGGCCGGCGGCAAGGGCGTCAACGTCGCCCGCGTCCTCCACGCCCTCGGGCATGACGTCACCGTCGCAGGGTTCGCCGGCGGCGGCGCCGGCGAGGACATCCGGGCGGACCTGGCCGCCTCGGGTCTCGCGGCCCGGCTGACGGCGATTGCCGGCGAGAGCCGGCGCACGCTTGCCGTCGTCGACGAGACGCACGGCGACGCCACCGGGTTCTGGGAGCCCGGGCCCGATATCGGCGACGCCGAGTGGGAGGCGTTCCTCGCCGGCTACGACGCGCTGCTGGAGACGGCCGCCGCCGTCGTCCTGTCCGGCAGCCTGCCCGGAGGCCTGCCGCCGGACGCGTACGCCGAGCTCTGCCGGCGCGCGCGCCGGGCGGGCGTTCCCGCCGTCCTGGACGCGGACGGCGACGCCCTGCGCCACGGCCTGGCCGGGCGCCCCGCGCTCGTCAAGCCCAACCGCGACGAGCTGGCGCGCGTCGCCGCCGGCGACGACGTCGTCGCGGCCGCGGAGGCCCTGCGCTCCGCCGGCGCGGACGCCGTCGTCGTCTCGCGCGGCCCCGGCGGGCTCGTCGCCGTCACGCCCGAGGGCCGCTGGCGCGCCGTCCCCGCGGAGCGACTCGCCGGCAATCCCACCGGGGCCGGGGACGCCGCGGTCGCGGCGCTCACCGCGGGACTCGTCGCGGCCCTCCCCTGGCCTGAGCGGCTCGCCGACGCGGCCGCCCTCTCGGCGGCCGCGGTGGCCGCGCCGCTGGCGGGGAGCTTCGCGCCGGCCGAGTACGAGCGTCAGCGGGTCACCGTCCGCGTCGAGCGCGTGACGTGATTCAGCGCGTCCGGATCAGCTCGATGTCGAACGCCGTGCACAGCTCCTGGACGGCCGGCGTCGCCTCGTCCATCACGACGACGTCCACCGCGTCGAGCTCGCACACGCGCGCGAAGTCGGTCGCGCCGACCTTGGTGTGATCGATCGCCAGCACGACCCGGCGCGCGCGCTCGATCACCGCCGCCTTCAGCGCGGCCTCCGCGAGGCTCCCGACGCTGACGCCGGCCTCGGAGAAGCCGCTGGCGCCGATGAAGGCGGTGCTGAACGTGAAGCGCTGCAGGTTCTCGAGCGCGAGATCGCCGACGACCGATCCGTCGACGCGCCGGATCTGGCCGCCGAGCAGCACGGAGTCGATGCTCGGCACCTCGGCCAGCGTGCTCGCGGCCCCGAGGCTGCTCGTCAGGACCGACAGCCGCAGGCCGCCGTCCTTCGCCAGCGCGCGCGCGATCGCGTCGACGGTCGTGCCGCTGTCGAGGAAGACGGAGTCCCCGTCGCGCAGCAGCCGCAGGCAGGCGCGCGCGATCGCGTCCTTGGCGTCGCTGTTCGTGCTCTGGCGTCCCGCCAGCTCGCGATCGATGTTCGCGTGGACCGCGAGCGCCCCGCCGTGCGTGCGCTTGAGCAGCCCGCGCTCCTGCAGCGCGCTGAGGTCCTTGCGGATCGTCGGCTCGGTGACGCCGAAGGCGGCCGCCAGCTCGCCGATGCGCGCGCGGCCGCGCACGGAGACGAGCTCGGCGATGCGCGCCTGGCGCTCGTCAGCGAAGGCGGGCTCGCGATTCTCGGAAGTATCCGGCACTTTGCGGAGCCTATCCGGGGACGCGATCCGGTTGCAAACGCGCCATAACGGGAGAGCGGTCGCGTGCGGCGCGCGCGAGCGCGGCGGCGCCGATCGCGCCGGCCTGGTTCCCGAGCGCGGCGGCGCGGATGGGCGCGAGCGGCCGCGCGGCGGGGATGCCGATCGTCTCGCGGTAGGCGGCGCGGACGGGATCGAGGAGCAGGTCCTCGCCGGCCGTCGCGACGCCGCCGCCGACCACGATCACGCTCGGGTCGAGCACCGTGGCGACGAGCGCGAGCCCGCGCCCGAGCCACGCGCCGACGTCCGCCAGCGCCTGGCGCGCGACGGCGTCGCCCTCGACGGCCAGCCGGGTCACCAGCGGCCCGTCGATCGCCTGCAGGTCGCCTCCGCTCGCCTCCACGAGCCGGGTGGCGCCAGGCTGCGCGGCGGCCGCGGCGCGGGCGACGTCGGCGAGCACGATCCCGCTCGCGTACTGCTCCAGGCAGCCACGCGCGCCGCACCCGCAAGGCCGCCCGCCGGGATCGACCTGGACGTGCCCGAACTCGCCGGCCAGCCCGTAGCCGCCCGCCACCAGCCGGCCGCCGATCACGATGCCGCCGCCGATCCCGGTGCCGAGCGTCGCCATCACCACGCACGGCTCGCCCTGGGCGGCGCCGTGCACGTACTCGCCCCAGGCGGCGGCGTTGGCGTCGTTGTCCACGACCACGGGGAGGCCGACGCGCTCGGCGAGGTCCGCGCGCAGCGCGCGGCGGTGCCAGCCGAGGTTGGTCGCCTGCCGCACGAGCTCGCGATCGGCGTCGAAGAACGCGGCCGCCGCCACGCCGACGGCGGTGACCTCGGCGCCCTGCGCCGCGGACTCGCGCCGGATCGCGGACGTCACCTCGGCGATCGCGTCCAGCGCGCGCTCGTAGTCGCCGACCGGCGCGGGGCGGCGCTCGGTGGCGAGCACGCGGCCGCGCGCGTCGACCGCCGCGGCGCACAGCTTCGTGCCACCGACGTCGATGCCGACCGTCACCGCCCTCGTCGCGTCGCCCATTGCCAGAGCATATCGCACGTTACAACCGATTACATTCGTTTAGTTCTTGACGGTATCGATTCAGCACGATATAACGTTACTGACAGAAAACGATTGTCGAATCGGGACGAATGTGCGCATAGGTGTGTTGACGAGCGGTGGCGATGCCCCCGGCATGAACGCGGTGATCGCCGGAGCGTGCGAGCGCGCCGAGCGGATCGGCGGCCATGCCGTGGGCGTGCGGTTCGGGTTCGCGGGCCTCGCCGAGGGTCGCGCCGAGCCGATCAGCGCCCTCGAGGCGCGGTCTCACCTGCACGCGCCGGGCACCTGGCTGGGCACCAGCCGCTGGGGCCGCCTGCGAGATCCCGACGGGCGCCGCGAATGCCGCGACGCGCTCGACGCGCTCGAGCTCGACGGGCTGCTCGTGATCGGCGGCCACGGCTCCGCCCTCGGTGCCCGCGCGCTCGCGGGCGAGCGGCCCGTCGCGTTCGTGCCGGCCACGATCGACCGCGACGTCCCGGGCACGGAGCTGACCGTGGGCATGGACTCGGCCGTGGCCTACGGCGCGGATGCGATCGACCGGCTGCGGATGACCGGGCGCTCGCTGCCCGGGCGCGCGTTCCTGCTGCAGACCCTGGGCGCGCCGCACGGCTACCTCGCCGACGCCGTGGCGGCGGCCGGCGGCGTCGACCACGTGCTCGTGCCCGAGCGCCCGCACGACCTCGAGCAGATCGCTCGCGAGCTCGCCGAGCTGGCGGCCGTCGGCTCCGCGATCGCCGTCATGTCGGAGGCGATCGGCGACGCCGTCCGCACCGCCGAGGCGCTCGCGAAGCTCGCCGGGATCCGCGTGCACCCCACGATCCTCGGCCACGCCCAGCGCGCGGCGACGCCCTCGGCGCTCGACCGCACGCTCGGCCAGGCGGCCGGGCGCGCCGCGGTCGACGCGCTGTCGAGGGGCGCCTCGGCGTTCGTCGGCATCTCGGCCGGCGGCGCGATCGCCGCCGCCCCGCTCTCCCCCACGACCGAAACGACACCAAGGAGCCATCCCGCATGAGCCTCGGCTACGACCGTCCCCTGTACATCCTCGCGTTCGATCATCGGACCTCGTTCCAGACGAAGCTGTTCGGGATCCCGGGCACGCCGACGCCGGCGGAGCGCGAGCGGATGGCCGAGGCCAAGCTGATCATCCTCGACGGCCTGTTCGCCGTCGCCGAGTCGACCCCGAACGACATCCTCGGCGCCCTCACCGACGAGGAGTACGGCGCGACGGCCGCGCGCGCCGCCAAGGCGCAGGGCCTGACGCTGGCGATGTCGGCCGAGATGAGCTCGCAGGCCGAGTTCCAGTTCGAGTACGGCGACGACTTCGCCGCGCACATCGAGGCCTTCGAGCCGGACTTCGTCAAGGTGCTCGTGCGCTACCACCCGGAGGGCGACCGGGCCATGAACGAGCGTCAGGCCGCCCGCCTCGCGCAGCTGTCGGCGTGGCTGGCGCCGCGCGCGCCGAAGTTCCTGTTCGAGCTGATCGTCCCGGCCGAGGCCGACCGCGCCCGGCTGATCGCGGCGTCGATCGGCCAGCTGCAGGCCGCCGGAGTCGAGCCCGACGTGTGGAAGGTCGAAGGCCTGGACAGCGCCGCCGAGTACAAGACCGTCGCCGACGCCGCGCGCGACGAGGGGCGCGACTCGGTCGGCTGCGTCGTGCTCGGAGCCGGGGCCGACGAGGACACCGTCGCGCACTGGCTGCGCGAGGCGGCGGGCGTCGAGGGGTTCATCGGCTTCGCGATCGGGCGCACGATCTTCTGGGACGCGATCAAGGGCTGGCTCGCCGGCAGCGTCGACCGCGACGCCGCGGTCGAGGCGATCGCCGCCAACTACCGGCGCACGATCGAGCTCTACGCCCGCGCGGCGCCCGCGGTCGCGTAGCCGCGATCATCCAGGGATGAGGCGAGCGCGGTGATCCTGGCCGTCGGCGAGGCGCTGATGGAGCTGCGGCGCGTCGGGACCGGCGGCGAGCTCGCCACGCCCGGGAGCTGGCAGGGGCCGTTCTGCAGCGGCGCCCCCGCCATCTTCGCCTCCGTGGCCGCGCGCCTCGGCGCGCCGGCCGTGCTCGCCGCGGCGGTCGGAGACGACGCGTTCGGGCGCCGGCTGACCGCGCGCCTGCACGGCGACGGCGTCGGCGGGCAGGCCCTGCGCACGGCGGCCGGCCGCGCCACCGCGCTGGCCATGGTCGCCTACGACGAGGACGGCGGACGCGACTTCTTCTTCTCCGTCCGCGGCTCCGCCGCCGAGGCCGTCGACGTCGCGGCGGCCGAGGATGCGGCGCGGTCGGCCGCGTGGATCCACGTCTCCGGGTCGAGCATCGGCTTCGGCGATCCGCTCGCCGAGGCCGTCGAGCGCACGGTCGACGCCGGCCTGCGCGCCGGCGCCCGGCTGTCGCTGGATCCGAACCTCCGCCCCGACGCGGCCGCGGAGGCGCGCGAGCGGACGGCGGCGCTGGCGCGCCGGGCCGCCCTGCTGTTCCCGTCGGCGGGCGAGCTCGCCGCGCTCGCGCTCGAGCCCGGCGACCTCGACGCGCTGATCTGCACCACGCACGGGCCGGGCGGCGCCGAGCTGAGCGGGCCGGGGTTCGAGACGCCCGTGACGATCGCCGCGCCGGCCGTCGAGGAGGTCGACGCGACGGGCGCCGGCGACTCGTTCGCCGCGGCGTTCCTGGCGGCGCTCGAATCCGGAGCGCCGCCGGAACGCGCGGCCGCCGTCGCGTGCGCGGTCGCGGCCCGGTGCGTGACGGTGACGGGCGCGATGGAGGCCCGCGTCGACCCGGCCGCGCTCACCGGCACATGAGCTGCGCGGCCGTCTCGGTGCTGCTCGCGTCGATCGCCGACAGGTAGCGGTCGAGCGTGACGCGCTGCGACGCGCACGGCGCGGCGCAGCTCCAGTCCAGCCGCCCGTGGGCGAGCTGCGCGCGCAGGCCGCTGCGCGCGCGCTGGAGCGCGCTGTTGGTGGCCGGCACGCTGGTCGAGAGCGCCGTCGCCGCCTCGCTGGCGGACCAGCTCAGGACGTCGCGCAGCACGAAGGTGGCGTGCTGGCGCGGCGGCAGGTGCTGGATCGCGGTGAGCAGGGCGAGCTCGAGCGCCTCGCGGTCGAGCAGCAGCTCGTCGGGCTCCTGCTCGACCGGGGCGACCGGCTCGGCCGTCTCGTCGTCGAACGACGTCAGCGTCGAGTCGCGCCTGGCGACGGCGTCGAAGCACGCGCGGGTGGCGATCCGGTACAGCCACGCCCGCGGGCAGCTCGACGCGAGCGTGCGGCGCGATCGCCACGCGCGCAGGAGCGTGTCCTGCAGCGCGTCCTCGCCGTCCGCCGGCGATCCGAGCATCCGGACGCAGTGGCTGCGGAGCTCGCCGCGGTGGCGCTCCACCGCCGTGGTGAACGCCTGGTCGTCGAGTGACGGGGTGATCGGCACGCCGCCGATGCTGGCGAGCGACCGCGTGAAAGGGAAAGGCCGATCCTGCATCGCGCTCGTGCACGATCCGCATCACCGCGCCCGCGCACCCGCGGCATACTCGGGGCCATGACCGGTGAGGTGCTGGCGTTCCCCCAGGCCCCCGACGGCGTCGAGATCCGGCACCTGCGCGCGTTCGTCGCCGTCGCCGAGGACCTCAACTTCAGCCGCGCCGCGGCGCGGCTGTACCTCTCCCAGCCGGCGCTCAGCCGCCAGATCAGCGGCCTCGAGCGCGTGCTGGGCTGCGAGCTGCTGCGCCGCTCGACGCATCGCGTGGAGCTGACCGTCGCCGGCAGCGCGCTGCTCGATCGCGCGCGCCGGCTGCTCGGCGACCTCGACGAGGCGATCGCCACCACGCAGTCGGTCGGCGGCGAGCTGGCCAACCGCATGGCCACCATGTGGGCGCCGGTGCTGGAGGTCTCCGGCGCCGATCGCGACATCCAGGACATGCGCACGGCCTACGAGGACTTCCTGGCCCAGGCGGAGGTGCCGAACGGCGTCGCGGTGCGGCCGGTCAACGCGGGCGGCGTCTCGTCACTGGCGCTGAGCCCCGCCGGGGACCCGGACATCGCCGTGCTCTACCTGCACGGCGGCGGCTACACCGTCGGCTCCGCGTACGGCTACCGGCCGCTGGTCGGCGCGCTCGTCGCCGCCGCCGGCGTGGGCGCGCTCATCCCCGACTACCGGCTCGCGCCCGAGCATCCGTTTCCCGCCGCGCTCGAGGACGCGCTGAGCGCGTACCGCTGGCTCGCCGAGCAGCGCGGCGGCGCGCGGATCGTGCTCGCGGGCGACTCGGTCGGCGGCGGGCTCGCCTGCTCGCTGATGCTGGCCCTGCAGGCCCAGGACCTCCCGCTGCCGGCGGGCGCCGTGCTGCTGTGCCCCGGCGTCGACCTGACCGCCGAGTCGATGCTCTCCTCCTCCCCCGCGCCCGACGCGGAGCAGCTCGACCGGATGCGCCGCAGCACGGACGCCTACCTGGCCGGGCACCCGATCGACGACCCCGTCGTGAGCCCCTTGCTCGCCGACCTGACCGGGCTCCCGCCGCTGCTCGTCCAGGCCGCCACCGGCGACTTCGTCCTGGGCGAGTCGCGGCTGCTCGTCGAGCATGCCGTGGCGCACGGCGTCGACGCGCGGCTCGAGCTCTACCCGGCCGAGACGCACGTCTTCCACGTCTTCTGGTCGTTCCTGCCCGAGGCCGCCGACGCGCTCCAGCAGGCCGGCGGCTTCATCCGCGAGCGGGTCTCGGCCGGGCCGGGACGCGCGCTCGATGCGTCCGGCGGCGCGTAGCGCCCAGCTGCGGCTGCGCGGCGGCGAACGGCTGCTCGGCGCGCAGCTGGTGTGGCCGGCCGCGGCCGCCTCGGGGCTGATGATCCTGCTCGTCGACGCCGCCGAGCCGGGTGCCGCGGCGCACGGCGAGTACATCTGCCGCCGCATCTCCGAGCTGCTCGGGGCGATCGTGCTGAGCGCCGCCTGCGAAGGGATCGACGACGGCGCCACCGCGATCGAGTGGACCGCCGATCACGCCGGCCAGCTCGGCGCCGGCGGCGCGGGGCTGCTGCTCGCGGGCCTGCACGCCGGCGCGGACGTGGTCGCGGCGCTGGCGGGCGAGGCGGGTCGCCACGGCTGGCCTGACGTCGCGCGCCAGATCCTCATCCACCCGCGGTCCGCCGCCCCCGCCCCGCCGGCCGCCGCCGCGCCGGCGATCGTCGTGGGACACGACGCGGCCGCCCGCGCGTACGCCGCCGGGCTGCGAGCGGCCGGCGTCCGCGTCGACGCGCTGGACCTCGCCGACCCGTTCCGGGCGCCGCCGGCGCAGCGCGCCGCGGCGGACCGCCTGCTGGCCGCCGTCGCCGCCCGGCTGGCTCAGGCCTTCGCCTGAGCGGCGGCGATCAGCGCGTCGGCGACCCGTGCCGCGGGGCCGTCGAGCGGCCCGGGGCGGCGCGCCAGCACGACTCGCCGGGTCTCCTGCGGCTCGCCGCGCACGGCGACGACGCTGACGCCGGCGGGCAGGGCGTCGAGGACGATCGGCGCGAGCGTCGTGATGGCCAGCCCGGCGGCCACGATCTGCAGCTTCGCGAGCCAGTCGCGCACGACGTAGCGGACGTCGGGGCGCTCGGCCAGCCCCGGCCACACGCCGAGCAGCGAGTCGCCCGCGCTCGCGACCCACACCTGGCCTTCCAGCTGCCGCACCTCGACCGCCTTCAGGCGCGCGAACGGATGGCGCGAGGAGACGCCGATGACCAGGTCGCGCTCCGACAGCGTCGTCAGCTCCAGCGGCGGCGACTCGGCGTCCAGCGGCCGGAACGGCGGCGTCAGCGCGAGGATCGCCAGATCGAGCGTGCCGGCCCGCAGGGACCGCGTCAGCGCGGGCGTGGTCCCCTCACGCACGGAGACCTCCAGCGGCAGCGTCGCCAGCGCCTGCGGGACGAGCCCCGCGGCCGCCGTCGCGAACGCGCCGAGCCGGACCGGCCCGGCCGCGAGCTCCTCGCCGGCCGCCTCGCGCAGGGCGGCATCGAGCTCGTCGAGGACGCGGGCCGCCCGCGGCAGCAGGCGCGCGCCCGCCGGCGTCAGGACGACGCCGTTGCGGCCGCGCTCGAACAGCCGGCGGCCGGCCACGGCCTCGAGCGCCGCGACCTGCCGGGACACGGCCGACTGCGTGTAGCCGAGCGAGTGCGCCGCGGCCGAGAAGGAGCCGGCCTGCGCGACCTCGCGCAGGACCCGCAGCCCGGTAGGCGAGAAGTCCGCGGCCATGCGTGTTACGCATGCTAGCGATACCGAATCGTCGTTTCGAGCATAGGTCACACACGGCTAGGTTGAGGTCATGACCCGTTCCCGCATCGCACTCGTCACGGGCGCCAACCAGGGGCTCGGCCGCGCGCTCGTGGAAGCGCTCGCTACCCGGATGGCGCCGCACGACCGCATCCTGCTCACGGGCCGCGACCCGGACCGCGTCGAGGCCGCCGCGGCCGCGATCGCCGGCGTCGAAGGCCGCGTGCTCGACGTCCGCGATCCCGACGCCGTCGCCGCCCTGGCCGCCGAGCTGGGCGAGGTCGACATCGTCTTCTCCAACGCCACGTCGCGCATGAGCCCGCACGCCGATCCCGCCGACGAGGTCGACGCGCTCGCCGAGACCAGCAACGTCGCGACCAGCGCGATCCTGCGCGCGTTCGCCCCGCGCCTGCGCCCGGGCGGCCGGCTGATCGTCGTGGCCAGCGCGCTCGGCACGCTCGACAAGCTCGGCGACCGCGTCGCGGGCCGCTTCGCCGCGGCCGCCTCCGAGAGCCTCGACGCGGTCGACGCGCTCGTCGCCGGCTGGCGGCAGGCCGTGCTCGACGGGCGTGCCGAGGCCGAGGGCTACGGCACGTGGCTGAACATCCCGTCGAAGGTCGCCCAGGTCGCCGCGGTCCGCGCCGTCGCCCGCGAGCGCCGCGCGGCCGATCTCGCCGCCGGCCGGCTGATCATGGCGCTCTGCCCAGGCCTGATCGACACGGACGCCTCGCGCCCGTGGTTCGACGACATGAGCCAGGCCCAGACGCCGGCCGAGGCCGCGTCATGGCCCGTCGAGCTCGCCCTCGCCCCCAGCTTCGACCCCGCCTTCTACGGCGAGCTCGTCCAGTTCGGTCACGTGCTCCCGTGGGAGTCCGGCATCCCGGTGGCGCACTCGGCGTCCGCGTGATTCAGCCCTGCGCCCAGGACCCGACGCCGCCGACTCGCTCGACCGCGTAGCGGACGATGTAGCCCGCCGCGCGGGGAGCCGGGAACGCGGCGTCCGGAGCCATGTAGACCTTGGCTAGGCGGTCGAGCAGCTCCCACGCTTCCTCGGTCGGGCCTTCGATCGCCGCCCGCGCCCGCAGCACGGCGTGCTCGGCCAGGAACACGCCGGGCGCCGGCGGCGCCACGAAGGAGAGCACGACCCGCGGGTCGCGCTCGATGTTGCGCAGCTTCAGCTGCTCGCGCCGCATGTGCGCGCTGACGAGGTCGTCGCCGTCGAGCCCGAGCCAGATCACGGAGACCTGCGGGCTCTGGTCGGCATTGATCGTGCTCAGGTGCGTCAGCGGGCCGGATTCGACGAGCCGCCGGAGCTCAGGGGGAAGGCTGGGCATCACGGCTCGACCCTACCGGCGGAGGAGCCATCAGGCCGAGCTGCCGCATCTGCGAGAGCACGTCCACGACGCCCCAGGTCTCGACGACGCGCCCGTCCGCGAAGCGGACGATGAAGATCTCGTCGTAGGAGACGGATCTGCCGGTCGGCGGGTGGCCCATGTACTCGCCCAGGTGGGTTCCCGTGACCACGTTGCGGCTGACGACCTTGTCGCCCTCCGCGATCAGGTCCTCGACGGCGACGTGAAGGTCGGGGAACGCCCGGCGGAGCCGGGCGAACACCTCCTTCACGAGCGCCGCGCCCGTGGCTTCGCTCCGCAGTGGAGTGCTGATCTTCGCGTCCGGGTGGAAGACCTCGTCGATCGTGTTCGCGATCAGCTCCTCGTCGCCGGAGTTGACCGCCTCATGGAAGCGTCTGAAGGTGACCTTGTCGTCTGCCATCTCGGTTCTCCTCGTTGGTGGGAAAGAGTGCGGCCGCGACGTCGCGCAGGCCGGCCGCGAGGGACGGATCGCGCAGCGCGCCGGACGGCAGGAACGCGTCGGCCGCGTTCGCGACGGCGAGCTCGGCGTCGATCACCCGCGCCCCGGCGATGCCGAGCGACCTGCGCAGCTGCGCCTGCGCCCAGACCGCGCCGAAGATCCCCGTGCTGGCGCCGATCACCGCGACCGGCTTGTCGCGCCAGGCGTTGTCGGGGAACGGGCGCGACGCCCAGTCGACCGCGTTCTTGAGGCCGCCGGGGATCGCGCCGTTGAACTCGGGCGTGGCGATCAGGACCGCGTCCGCCGCGGCGATCGTGCGGCGGAGCCGCACGACCGGCGCGGGTGCGCGGTCACCGTCGTCGTCCTCGCCGTAGGGAGGCAGCGCCGCGAGCCCGTCGAGCCACGCGTGGCCCACGCCGCCCGGCAGCGCCTTCGCCGCCTCGCGCAGCAGCGCCGTGTTGTACGACGCGCGCCGCAGCGAGCCCGAGACGAGCAGGACCTCAGCCCGCGGCATCCGCGACCTCACGCCGGAGCAGCAGGTCGATCTCGACCTCCACGTCCCAGCCGACCGCGTCGCCGCCGCCCGGCATCTGCATCTGCCAGTCGAAGCCGAACTCGCGCCGGTCGAAGCGCGTGTGCAGCTGCATGCCCGCGATCTCGCCGAAGGAGCTCGCGCGCGGCGCGTCGTAGCGCCCGGCGGCGGTGACCGGTCGCGTGACGCCCCGGATCGTGAGCTCGCCGTCGAGGTCCACGCGGCCGTCGCCGGCGAGCCGGAGCGCCGTCGAGCGGAACGCGATCTCGGGATGGCGCTCGGCGTCGAAGAACTCCGGCCCGAGCACGCTCGCCCGCATCGCGGCCGGCTCGACCACGGAGATCGACTCGACGCGCGCGGCGCCCTCGAGCACGAGCGCGTCGCCGTCGGCGTGCAGCGTGGCCGCGACGTCCGACAGCGAGCCGCGGAACCAGAAGACGCCTGAGTGGCGCACCGCGAACGCGAAGGTCGACGGCTCCGGCAGGGCGTTGTAGGTGCCCGAGAAGGGCTGGGCTGCGATCGATGTCATGCAGCTCTGACAGCGCAGCCGGCCGCCCTGTGACAGCTCACAGATGCGCGAGCTTGTCCGGGTTGCGCACGATGCGCACGGTCTGGATCCGGCCGTCGACGACGTCCACGGTGAGGACCTCCCAGACCTCGCGCCCAGCCCGCAGCTCGGCGGCGACCGTCTCCATCGCGCTCGCGGCGAGCGCCTTGGCGTCGGCGTTGTCAGGCATGAGCCGCGCGATCCAATGCTCGGCCGCGAACCCCTCCAACCGCGGCTCGCGCGGGCCGCGCAGCAGGCGCCCGGGCTGCCCGTTGACCTTCACGCGGCGGTGCTCGAACTCCCCGAACGCACGGCGCACCTCCGCCACCCCGGCCATGAAGCGCGCGATCGACGCGGCGCCGAACAGCGGCTCGAGCGACGCGAGCGCCTTGCCCCCGCCATCGGCGTACAGGACGGCGTCCTTGGCGAGCAGCTTCTCCAGCGACTCCAGCTCACCTTCCTCGGCGGCCGCGAGGAAGCGCTCGAGCAGGGCGTCGCGGGCGGCTTCATCGGCATCGAAGCGCGGCCGGCTGGCCTCGAGATGCTTGCGCGCGCGCGTCACCAGCTGCCGCGAGTTGACCTCGGTCTGCTCGATGATGCCGGCGATCGCCGCGTACTCGTAGCCGAACACCTCGCGCAGCAGATACGCCGCCCGCTCGACCGGGGTCAGCCGCTCCAGCAGCACCAGCAGCGCCAGCGAGAGCGAATCCGCCAGCTCGGCGCGCGACGCCGGGCCGGGCGAGGGGTCCTCCACCAGCGGCTCCGGCAGCCACGGGCCGACATACGCCTCGCGGCGGACCCGCGCCGACCTGAGCACGTTGATCGACAGTCGCGTCGCCACCGTCGTGATCCACGCGGCCGGCTCGTCGATCGGACCTTGCTCGCGCGTCAGGCGCAGCAGCGCCTCCTGGGCGATGTCCTCGGCCTCCGAGACGCTGCCCAGCATCCGGTAGGCCACGCCGAAGCCGTGGCGCCGCAGCGCCTCGAGCTGTCTATCGCCGTCGTCCTGCATCTGTTGTCTCACGACCCCCTGACAACGACCTGGGCCGTGCTGTGACAGTAATGAATGCTCCGTTCACATGTGTCACCCGTGAGAGCTGGACGTGACCCAGATGATTTTTGGCCGAAGCCTGTCGTAAGAACGTTGACTCGAGGCGCCTTAAGGAATATAGATACAGCGGAAATCGAGGAGAGGTTCTGCCATGGTCGGTACTCGCTGGAGGCGGTCGCTGCTGGCCGTGTCGGTCGCCGCTCTCGGAGGGCTCGCGCTTGCCGTGCCGGCCCGGTCGGACACGGTTCCGTACTCGGTTCCGGTCCAGCTTCCGTCGCAGACGAAGTCCCCGCCGATCGATCCGGCCGCGCCGTACACGCCGGCCGTGCTGAGCCTGATCGCGCAGCTGCTCCCCACCAACACGCCGACGCTCGCGCAGGTCCAGAACGCCAGCACGCTGATGCACGACGGCACGAACAGCACGTGCCACAATGTCGGCCCGGTCGGCGCGCCGGCGGCGGGCACCACGACGCCGAGCATCACCAAGGAGTGCTGGACCGACGCGCAGGGCGTCCAGCCGACATCCGGCCCGAACGTCGCGTCTTCCACGACCTCGTCGGGCACCACGCTGACGACCGCTCCGCAGGAGCTGCTGGGTCTCGCCTCCACCTTCGACACCAAGCTCGGCAACGCCTGGGGCCAGGTCACCGGCGCCGAGTCGCGCGAGCTGATGGTCACCGGCCTGTTCGGCCCGCAGACGGACCCCGACATCTACCCCAACTGGGGCCGCGGGCACCAGACCACGGGCGAGGATCCGTACCTCAGCCAGCAGATGGTGATCTCGCAGATCAACGGCGTCCAGGGCCAGCACACGATGGCCCAGATGAAGCACTTCGCCGGCTACAACGCGCAGAACCAGAACGCCGAGACCGACGTCCAGGACCAGGCGCTGCACGAGATCCTGCTGACGCCGTACGAGGGCGGCTTCACCGACGGCAAGGCCGCGGCCGGCATGTGCTCCTACCAGCTGCTGAAGGACACGTCGCCGTACCTGCCCGGGCCTGAGTCCGCGCTGATGAACGGCGCGAGCCCGTTCGCGTCCGGCACCGCGCCGACGACGTGGCCGCTCAACGAGGCCCACTTCGCTTGCGAGCAGCCGCTGCTCGCGCACATCATGCGCGACCAGTGGGGCTCGGTCGCGATGATCGGCTCCGACTACCCGGCGATCCACAGCACGACCGGCCTCTTCCAGGGCCTCGCCGACCAGGAGATGCCGACCACGAACGGCTTCTACAACGGCGGCAACGGCGGCACCGACCCGACCGGCAGCACCTGCGCCGACGCCACGGGGACGTGGGAGCCGTGCACCACGGCGGGCGCGGTCCACGTCGGCGGCGTGCCGAACAACTTCCAGGGCTCCGGCATGACCGGCTGCCCGGCCAACGGCTGCACGCTCAACCAGGCCGTCGTCAACGGCGGCGTCCCGCTGTCGCTGTTCAAGCAGTCGCTGGCGCGCATCCTCTACCAGGAGGAGCGCTTCGGGATGCTCGGCTGCGACGACACCCCGGTGGCGTCGACGTGCACCAACCCCGGCGGCATCGGCTCCGACCGCACCGGCACCGCGCCGATCCCGGCCGGCCCCGCCAGCGGGGCCATCCCGGCGACCGACCTCGGCACCGAGGCCGGCGACGCGGCCGTCAGCGAGAAGGGCGCGGAGGAAGGCTCCGTGCTGCTCAAGAACGACGGCGGCGCGCTTCCCATCAAGAGCTCGGACCTCGCCGGCGGCATCGCCGTCGTCGGCCCGAACGCCGAGTACCTCGTCGCCGCGCCGAGCCGCGAGGCCTCGACCGGCTTCCCGGACCGCATCGCGATCAACCCGCTGCAGCAGCTGCAGGCGCTGAGCGGCAACGCGGCCGCGTTCTCGTTCAACCCCGCCAACGGCCCGACCGGCGAGCCGGTCCCGTCGTCGGCGCTGTCGACCTCGTCGAGCTCGACGACCGGCAACCTCAGCCAGACCAGCCCGGCGGCGGCCACCGTGCCGTCGCTGGACTTCACCACCAGGTCGGCGGGCGGCCAGCTCGCGCCCGGCAGCTACTCGTGGACCGGCTACGTCTACGTGCCGGCCGCGGACAACTACACGTTCCGCTTGCAGCAGACCGCGGCCGTCCCGAACGCGAACGTGACGTTCTCGCTCGGCGCCACGCTCGCCGCCGCGGCGCGCAGCACGACGCTCAGCGCCGCTTCGGCGGTGGGCGACACGACGGTCTCGGTCGCCAGCATCACCGGCCTCGCGGCGGGTGAGTCGCTGACGCTCGACACAGGCGCCAACGCGGAGTCGGGCACGATCGCGACGCTGACGGCCGCCGGCGGCGGCAACCCCGCCAAGATCACGTTCACGGCCGCGCTCGCCAAGGCGCACGCCAGCGGCGCGACGGTCGCGTTCGCGGGCATCGCCGCCGGCTCGCCGTCGTCGACCCAGACGGCGCGCACGCTGGCCAACGCCACGACGTTCTACAACGGCCAGTACCAGGGCACCGTGCCGGTGAACTTCACGCGCGCGGGCTACACCGAGGCCGGGCTGGCGAACCGCCAGTTCGCCGCCGGCGAGCTCAGCCCGGGCTACTACCCGGTCACGATCACGTTCAACAACTCGACCGCGTCGCCCGCGAGCTTCCGCTTCGCCTACTCGCGGACCGACGGCCAGACGAACGCCGCCATGACCTCCGGCGACATCGCCGACGCGGCCGACGCCGCGCGCGGCAAGTCGATGGCGCTCGTGTTCGCGCACGACTCCGGCACGACGACGGCGAGCGGCCCGACGAGCGTCATCTCGCAGCTGACCTCCTCGCAGGTCAACCTCATCAACGCGGTCGCCGCGGTCAACCCGAACACGGTCGTCGTGCTCAACGCGGCCGGCCCGGTCGTGATGAAGCCGTGGATCGACAACCCGAACGTCAAGGCCGTCATCAACATGTGGAACGCGGGCTCGGAGGGCGGCACCGCCACAGCGCGCCTGCTGCTCGGCCAGGCGAACCCGAGCGGCCACACGGCCGTGACGTGGCCGGCGGCCACCGACAGCTCGCTGTGGATGTACAACCAGACCAAGCCGCTGTATCCCGGCGACACGACGGGCACCCACCCCGAGCGCCTGAGCGGCCTCACCGGCGGCGCCACGAACGAGACCGAGGGGATCTACACCGGCTACCGCTACTACGACCAGGAGGGCGCGCCGGTCCAGTACCCGTTCGGCTACGGCCTCTCGTACACGAGCTTCGGGTTCTCCAACCTCAAGCTCACCGCGCGCTTCGACGGCACCGTCGACGCCGACTTCGACGTCAAGAACACCGGCTCGGTCGCCGGCGACGAGGTCCCGCAGGTCTACGTCGGCGCCGGTCCGGACGTGGCCGGAGTGCAGCAGGCGGTTCGCTCGCTGCGCGGGTTCGACCGCATCACGCTCGCGCCGGGTGAGACCAGGCACGAGACGATCAACCTGGGCGTGCGCTCGTTCCAGTACTGGGACTCGCCGAACCAGAAGTGGACGACCGACTACGGCCAGCGGACGATCTGGGTCGGCGACGCCGACTCCGCCGACCACCTGCCGCTGTCGGCGACGACCGCGCCGCTGGCGTCGACCGGCACGACGGGCACGGTCGGCGGCACGGTGCCCGCCACGCTCGGCCTGACGGTCGGGACGGCGAGCTTCGGCGCGTTCACGCCGGGCCTGGCGAAGGACTACCTCGCGAACGCGACGGCGAACGTCGTCTCGACCGCGGGCGACGCCGCGCTGAGCGTGGCCGACCCGAGCGCGACGGCGACCGGTCACCTGGTCAACGGAGCGTTCTCGCTGCCGAGCGCGCTGCAGGCCCAGGCCTCCAGCGCCGCCGGAACGGGCGGCCCGTTCGCGCCGATCGGCGGGTCCGCGAGCCCGACGGCCCTGCTCAGCTACGCCGGGCCGACCAGCAACGACGCGGTCACGATCGCGTTCAAGCAGACGATCGGGGCGACCGACGCGCTGCGCACGGGGGCGTACAGCAAGACGCTCACGTTCACCCTGTCCACCACCACTCCGTAGGGGTCCAGCGGCGGGCGCCGGCCGGCGCCCGCCGCATCAACCGATGACCGCACGACACCTGATCCTGTCGGCCGCGCTGATCGCCGCGGGCTGCGGCGGCGCCGAGAAGCCGGCCGCGCCCGCCGCGGTGGCCGGACCGGCGATCCTCGCCGCGCCCGTCGAGCCGACCTCGTTCGCGGACGTCCAGCAGCGCGTCTCGGCGCTCTACAAGACGCATGGCGACGACCTGAAGTCCTACACGTTCCAGAACGTCCGTTACACGCCCGCCACGCGCGACAAGGTGCTCGACACCTGCAAGAGCGCGGGGCCGACCGACGGCGTCGCCGGGCTCGCGTCCACCAAGGCCGTCGGCTGCGCGCCGCTGATCTTCTACTACTACAACTACGGCTCGCACTCCGGCGTCCCGGCGTCGATCGCGCTGGCCCAGCGCCTGTACTGGTTCGCGATGTCGCACGAGCGCGGCCCGCAGGGCGCCAAGGCCTCGCTGACGGCGCTGCTGCGCGGCTGGGGCGTCAATTGAGAAAGGATTGTCGACAATCTTGTTAGGGTCGGAACGGTGCCGACAGGAGAGCACCCGATTCCCTCCGGGCGGGCACGCGAGCTCGTGCGGGGCGGGTTCGACCCGCACGTGCACGTCGCCCCGGATTTCGCGGAGCGCCGGATCAGCGACCTCGAGCTCGCCGCGCGCTGCGCCGAGCTCGGCCTCGCCGGGTTCGGGCTGAAGTCGCACTACACCGCCACGCACGAGCGCGCCGCGGTCGTCACCGCGGCCGTGCCGGGCGTGCGCGCGCTCGGCACGATCACGCTCAACCACGCCGTCGGCGGGCTCAACGCGACCGCGGTCGAGGTCGCCGCCCGCCAGGGCGCGCGAATCGTGTGGCTGCCGACAGTCAGCTCGGTGAACGAGTTCGGCGAGGTCGAGCACGCCGACCCCAGCGGCAAGGTCCCCGTCTGGGTCCGCTTCGAGCTCGAGCTGCGCGCGGCGGGCGTGCGGCCTCGGCCCGTCCCGGTCGTCGACGCCGGCGGCGCGCCGCTGCCGGAGCTGCTCGAGGTGCTGCGCGTCTGCGCTCGCCACGACCTCGTGCTCGCCACCGGGCACCTCTCCCGGGACGAGATCTTCGTGGCGGTCGACGCCGCCGTCGGCGCCGGCGTCAAGACCATCGTCGTCACGCACCCCGAGTTCCCGTCGCAGCGCGTCTCGCCGGCCGACCAGCAGGCGCTCGCGGCGAAGGGCGCGCTGATGGAGCGCGCGTTCACGACGCCCTACACGGGCAAGTGCACGTGGGACGCCGTCTTCGAGGCGACCCGGGCGGTCGGCGCGCGCCACACCGTCTGGGGCTCCGACCTCGGCCAGGTCTTCAACCCGCCCGTCGAGGACGGGCTCGCGATCATGGCCGACGAGTTCCTCGCGGCCGGCTTCAGCGAGGACGAGATCCGCATCATGGCCGTCGAGAACACCCGCCGCCTCGCCGGGCTCAGCCGGCCTGCCGCGCCCGCGCGGCCTTGCGCGCCGCCGGCTTGAGCCGCACCCACAGCTGGTGCAACCCGGCCGGGCCGGGCACGTCCTTGACCTCGACGTATGGCTCCGCGCGGGCCAGCTCGCTGAGCTTGGTGTGGCCGTAGTCGCGCGGGTCGAACGCCGCGTGGCTCTTGCTCAGATACGACCCGACCTCGCCGAGGCTGGACCAGCCGTCGTCCTTGGACGTGCTGCTGATCGCCGTGGACAGGATCCGCTTGAGGTCGGGCGGCGCAGGTGCCGGCTCCTCTTCCGCCTGCTTCGGCTGCTCGTCCTGCCTCAGCAGGTCGAGGTAGATGAACCGGTCGCACGCCGCGACGAAGGGCGCGGGCGTGTTGCGCCGGCCGAGCCCGTACACGGTCATCCCCGACTCCCGCAGCCGCGTGGCCAGGCGCGTGAAGTCGCTGTCGCTCGAGACGATCACGAAGCCCTCGACGTTGCCGGCGTAGAGGAGATCCATCGCGTCGATGATCAGCGCCGAGTCGGTCGAGTTCTTCCCGCGCGTGTAGGCGAACTGCTGCACCGGCTGGATCGCGTGACGCAGCAGCTCCTCCTTCCAGCCGGCGAGCTGCTGCGTCGTCCAGTCGCCGTACGCGCGCTTGATCGTCGGCGTGCCGTACTTGGCGATCTCCTCGAGCAGCTCGGTCGTGAGGCTGGCCGTCGTGTTGTCGGAGTCGATGAGCACGGCGAGCGGCGTGGCGTCGGTGGAGATCACGCGGACATCGTGGCGCAACGCCGGCCGTCTTGGCGCTGTCAGGCGTCACGCCACGGCAACATCCGAACCGCGATCGCGTGATTTCGTGGCGCTTTCGCGATGGCGGGCCCTGAGACCACGACGAGCGCGCGCGAGCATGAGCCGGCGCAGGCCGGCGCCGCGCTGGTGATCGAGGGCCTGACCAAGCGCTACGGCGACCGCCCCGCCGTGGCGGGCGTCACGCTCGCGGTGCGCGCCGGCTCGATCCATGGTCTCGTCGGCCCCAACGGCTCGGGCAAGACCACGCTGCTGCGCAGCGTGCTGGGCCTGGTGCGGCCCGACGCGGGCGCGATCCGGGTGCTCGGCGACGACCGTGCCGCGGCGGCCGCGCGGCCCCAAGGCGGGCTCGCCGGGCTCGTGGACGACCCGCGCTTCTACCCGTACCTCAGCGCGCGAGAGAACCTGCGGCTGCTGGCCCGGCTCGACGGCCGCCGCGGCGAGGACCCGGCGGCGGTGCTCGAGCGCGTCGGGCTCGCGGAGGTCGCCGGGCGCAAGGTGGGCGGGTTCTCGCTCGGCATGCGCCAGCGGCTCGGCCTCGCCGCCGCGCTGATGCGGCGGCCGCGCGTCCTGCTGCTCGACGAGCCCGCCAACGGCCTGGACCCGGCGGGCGCCGACGAGCTCTGGCGGATTGTCCGCTCACTCGCCGGCGAGGGCACGGCGGTGCTGCTGTCCAGCCACGACCTCGTGGCGATCGACGACGTCTGCGACGAGATCACCGTGCTGCGCGCGGGCGAAGTGGCGTGGAGCGGGCCGATCGCCGGCCTGCGCGCCCAGGCGCCGGCGCCTGAGCACGTGCTGCGCACCGCCGACGACGAGTCCGCGGCACAGGTCGCCGAGGCGCTCGAGCTGCCGGTCGTCCGCGAGGCCGGCGGGCTGCGCGTCGTCGCCGAGACGGACGCGCTGGAAGGGTTGACCGTCGCGCTCGGGCGGGCCGGCGTCGGCATCCGCTCGATCGCGCCCGGCGCGTCCCCGCTGCGGGTCCTGTTCGCGCGGCTCACCGAGGTCCCGCCCGGCCTCGCGCAGCCGCCGCGCGTGGCCGCCGCGGCGGCCTCGGAGCGGCGACCGAGGATGACGGCCGGCGACGTGCTGGCCGTCTGCGCGGTCGAGGCGCGCAAGCTGCGCGGCCAGCTCAAGCTCAAGCTGATGGTGGCGGCGTGCATCGTCGCCCCGTGGCTGTTCGCGCTGGCCGTCAAGAGCGCCGGCAGCCTGCCGGCGGACACGCTCTACGGCCGCTGGATGCTGCAGGCGGGAGCAGCGCTGCCGCTGCTGGTGCTGACCTTCCTGGCGTCCTGGGCGTTCCCGCTGCTCGGCAGCCTCGTCGCCGGGGACATCCTCTCGAGCGAGGACCGGCTCGGCACGTGGCCGACGCTGCTCACGCGCTCGCGGCCCGAGAGCGCGATCCTGGCCGGCAAGATCGTCGTCTCGGTGATCGTCGCGGTCCTCAACGTGATGCTGCTCGCCGTGTCGGCGAGCCTCGCCGGCCTCGCGATCGCCGGCACGGGTGACCTGCCCGGGCTCACCGGCACGCTGTTGTCGAACGGCCACGCGTTCCGCCTGGTCGCCGCCTCCTGGGCCGCGGCGCTGCCGGCGGCGCTGGCGTGGACCGGCTTCGCCCTGCTCCTGTCGGCGCGCACGCGCAACTCCGTGGCCGGTATCGCCGGACCGGTGCTGGCCGGCGTCGTCCTGCAGCTCTTCTGGCTGATCGACGGCCCGCCGCTGATCCGCGAGCTGCTGCCGTCGGCGGCGCTGGACGCGTGGCACGGGCTCTTCGAGTCGCCCAGCCACGCCGGGCCGCTGGTGGGCGCGATGCTCGTGGCGCTGGCCTGGACCGCGTTCGCGGTGCTCGCGCTCGCCGTCACCATCCGCCGGCGCGACGCGGTCGCATGAGACGCGCCGCCATCGCCCTCGTCGGGCTCGCCGCCGCCGGATGCGCGTCGACGGGGATAACCAGCGATCGCGTGAGCCGCTCCGTCGCGCCCACGTTCGAGCGCATGTACCGCTGGCAGCAGCGGCTGGAGGGCGCCTCGACCGCGAGGCCGCTCGACGCCAAGGCGAGCTGCGTGAAGGGCGACGCGAGCGTTCGCGACCAGGGCGCCGGCTCCAACTGGGTCTGCACGATCACGTTCCTCATCAGCGGGGCGGACACGCCGGTGAGCTTCAACTGGAACCTCACCGTGAAGCCCGACGGATGCTGGACCGCCGAGGGCACACCGGTGCAGCTCGGCGGTCAGACCATCCGTACGCGCGCGGGGAAGACAGTCGCCAACCCGATCTACGCGGTTGACGGCTGCTTCCCCGCGACCTGACGTTCAGCCCTCGCCGAGGTAGCCGGCCGGGAGCTGGTGGCCGGGCACGTCGTCGGGCGCGAGGATCTTCTTGTCGCCCGGGTACGGCTTCTTCCAGCCCTTGGTCAGGTACCAGTCCAGCCGGTTGAGCTGGGCCGAGTTGACCAGGTCGACGGCCGGCTTGCGGCCGCCGAACCGCTGCTTGTGCGACCAGGTCACCCAGGCCGCGGCGATCTTCCCGTACTTGCCGGGGGCTCCGGTCGCCGCCAGCGTGCCGGCCGACAGGACCGCGTTGGTCGTCTTGGACTTGGTCTTGGCCGACGCCGCGGTCGCCGTCACCGCGCCGGGCACCAGCTGGCTCGCCCACTTGGCGATGTTCGACTGCTTGTCGAACTGCCCGGGATAGTCCTGCACCTGGTACCAGGTGATCGTCTTGTCGCCGCCGGCGGGGACGTCGGCGTTGAACCAGATGCCATAGGTGATGCCGTTGAGGTTCTGGCCCTCGAGCGCCTCGATCGGCTGCGACGAGTCCCACACCAGCCCGTCGGCGGGGTTGACGATCGAGCTGTCGTTGTCGTGGAAGAGGTAGTTCGAGGTCCACCCGGAGAAGACGAAGTCCGGGTTGCCTCCGCTCACTCCAGGAACGTACGTCACGTCGTTGGAGGTGTCCGGGTCCAGCTGGTAGTGCACGAAGCCGTGATAGTCGGCCGCGTCGGTGTTGTGCAGCGTGAGCGACAGCTTCAGGGCCGGCATGCCGGTGACCGCCGTCGTCCTCATCGTCGCCTGGATCTTGTTGGTGGTGTCGCCGTTCTGCTGCTTGCCGGTCCCGGACGCGACGACGGTGTCGCCGTTCTCGATCGAGATGTTCGGCAGCGGCAGCGTCGCCGCGGTGAGGCCCCAGATGGCGGAGGTGTTGATCGGGTGCAGGTAATCCTTCGTGGTCAGGTCCAGCTCGCTCCAGTCGAACTGCTCCTGGTGGAGGCTGTCGGTGACGCCGAAGTCGGCCAGCCAGCCCGCGCCGAGCGTGCCGAGGCCGCCGTTGGCGGCCGTGCGCGTGATGATGTCGGCCTGCACGCAGCCGTTCTTGACGGCGTAGTAGCTGTCGCCGGCGACCACGTCGAGCGCCGAGGCGCCGGCGATCGTGGTCCACGGCGGCGTGGCGCTGGTCTGCGCCGCGCTCGGGGCCTGTGACGAGCAGGCCGCGGCGCTCACCGGCGCGGGCGGCGCCGGGGGCGCGGCGGCGGGGACGGGCAGCGCGTTGAACGGCGTCAGGTCGGGCTGGTCGGTGAACGCGCTCCACATCGGCTCGGCGGCCCGGTCCTCCTGGTTCATGGGCTGGATGCCGAGGATCTGCTCGATCGTCTTGACGACGTTGAGCTGGGTGAAGTACTCGCTGTTGATCGCGTCGTGGTCGACGTAGGGGCTGGCGACCCACAGCGGGCCGCGATGGCCGTCGATGTGATCGGTGCCGGCCTGGGTGTCGTCCTCCAGGACGAACACCGCGCTGCTGCTCCAGTACCTGCTGTGCGAGAGGTCGTCGACGATGCGCCCGACGGCGAGGTCGTTGTCGGCGACCTGCTCGACCGGCCCCGGTCCGCCGCCCGTGTGGTCCGCGGGCAGCGACATCAGCGTCAGGTTGGGCAGCTTGCCCGACTTCAGCGCGGCGTCGAAGTCCTGCTCCCAGATGTCGGCCCGGTACTGGTCCGGGATGTCGGTGTCGAACATCGGATAGGCCGGGTTGGAGATGTCGTTGAGCGACGGGACGTCCGAGTAGCTCTTGGAGGAGCTGATCTTCAGCGGCTCGTGGAGCTTGCCCTCCATCACCTGGGCGTCGTGCCACCAGTCGTTCCACACGGGTGTCGGCGACGGCAGCGTGATGTGACTCTCGTACTCGCCGTAGTTGCGCACCGTGTTGCCGGCCCGCTGGGCCGCGTTCCACAGGAAGCCGTCACGCTGGTAGGCGAGCGGGTCGCCGCCGTCGAACGGGTAGCTGCGCACGAAGGCGCCGAACTGCTTCTCGAGGTAGTCGTTGGCGTCGGCCTGCATCAGCCAGTTGTGGCCGTCGGCGGACAGCGTGCCCTCGTCGAAGAAGTTGTCGAACAGGGTGAACTGGTTGGCGAGCGCGTGCTGGTTGGGCGTGGTCGCCTGGCCGTACTGGACGTCGGCCACGGCGCTCTCGCCCTTGCCGATGTCGCCCAGCACCTGGTCGTACGTGCGGTTCTCCTTGATGATCAGGAAGACGTGCTTGATCGGCGACCTCCCGCCGAGGAAGTCGGGGATCGCCGAGGGCTTCTTGTGCCGGTCGAGGTCGGAGCCCTGCTTGACCAGCTTGCGCCAGTCGTTGTTCTCGAAGACCTGCTGGGTGAGGTCGCCCAGCGTCTGGTTCGACGGCAGCGCGAACGTCGTCACGGAGCCGGTGTAGTTGTAGGTGTTGCGGCCGAGTGCGCCACCCCCGCCGGTGGTGGCCGAGTTCGGCGTCCCGCGCGCGCCGATGCCCTTGACGTTGGTCACGACGACGCGCCCGAGCGGCGCGTCGTACTGCACGTCGATCGGGTAGGAGTCGGTCGGGATCAGGCCCTGGTACTGGATCGGGAAGGTCGGGCCGTTGTACTTGTAGACCGCCACCGCGTTGTCGCGGCCGATGCTGACCAGCACGTGCTGCGGGTCGGGCATCGTGATGCCGTTCGGGTTGCTTCCGACCGTCGTGCCGGGCAGCGGGTTGACGTTGAAGGTCTGCGTGACCTTGCGCAGCCGCGTGTCGATGATCGACACGCTGTCGTTGTTGGAGTTCGCGACGAACAGCGTGCCGCCGCTGAGGTACTCGACCGTGGGCTCCAGGCCGACCTTGATCGTCGTCGTCTCGGCCTGCAGGCCGAGGTCGACGACGGACACGGTGCCCGTCGTCGCGGCGCCCGTGCTCGGGTCCGAGACGATCGGCGTGCCGTAGGAGGTGTTCGTCGTGTCGCCCGCGGTCGCCGGCCGGCCGCCCTCGTTGGCCACGAACGCCTGGTTGCCCACGATGACGACGCCGCGCGGCGCGTTGCCGACCGGGATCTGCTTGGTCAGAGCGTTGGTCGCCGTGTCGATCACGCCCAGCGTGTTCTTGCCGTTGAGGGCGACGTACAGCTGCGACCCGTCGGCCGAGAACGCCATGCCCGACGGCAGGCCGCCGCTGAGCGCGATCGTGGCCGTCTTCGTGACGGTGCCGTCGGCGGCGACCGCGTAGCGGATCAGGTCGGCCGACTGCGGCACCCACAGCGACTTGCCGTCGGGGGAGTAGACCGGCGGGTCGGCGCCCTCGGAGCCGTCGCCGCCGACCGCGACCTGCTGGACGGAGGCGCCCGTGGCCGCGTCGAGGATGCCGAGCACGGCACCGGACTCCGACACGGCGAGCTTGCTTCCGTCGGGACTGACCGCGCTGCCCAGGGCCGTGTGGTCCTGGATCGTGTAGCGCGTGCCGTAGGGGGAGATCCACTGGTTGTCCGGCAAGAGGACGCGGCCGTTGACGACGTCGCCGACCCTGCTGAACCCGAAGACGCGATTGACGCCGTGGAGGCCGCCGACCGCGGCGGCGGCGGCGCCCGTCAGCGCCAGGACTGCCGCGGCCGACCCAACCGCGACGAACCGCGGGCGCGCGGAGACGCGCCGCGCGGAGCGAGCGAACATGAACGTGGGTGTGCCTTTCCCCCGGGGGGTCCCTACCCCGCCCCGAGCAAGTGTGCGAGACCGATCCGCCCGGCCCGCGCCGGGCGCCCATATCGATACGCCCGTTCCCTCCCCCGCCAGTTATCTTCTCGTTACGGCGCCGGCTTCGCTCTGTCGCAGGCTGGCGCGTTCGCGCTGGAGTACGTGGTTCCGGGCCTGGGTAACAGGCCGTACGCCGGACCCTGGCGGGTGGCCCGCACAAGGTCCGACCGAGCGCATCGGAGCGCTCGCAGACGGTTCTCCTGGATCGACTGACCATCGGACCGGAGGTGAAAAAGTGCCTGGCCCCACCACGCTCGCGCGCCGACGGTCGCGCGATGATCAGCTGCTCTTCGAACGCCACCGGCGAAGCGGTGACGCGGCATCGCGGCAGGAGCTCGTCGAGCGCTGGCTGCCGCTCGCCCAGCACCTCGCGCGCCGCTACCCCGCGGGCGGAGAGCACGACGACCTCACGCAGGTCGCGTCGCTCGGCCTGCTGAAGGCGATCGACCGCTACGACCCCGCCCGAGGGATCGCGTTCTCCTCATACGCCGTGCCCACGATCCTCGGCGAGCTGAAGCGCTACTTCCGCGATCACGGCTGGGCGGTGCGCGTCCCGCGCGAGCTGCAGGAGCGCTCGATCGAGGTCACCGCCGCGTCCACGCGGCTGAGCGCCCGGCTCGGCCGCGCGCCGACCGCCGCCGAGATCGCCGGCGCGCTCGGCACGAGCACCGAGCACGTGCTCGAGGCGCTCGCGACGACCAGCGCCCACTACCCCGACCGGCTCGACCCCCTGGCCGACGACGACGCCGAGCACGACGCGCAGCCCGCGTACGTCCACGAGCCCGGGTTCGCGCGCGCGGAGGACGCCGCCACGCTCGACCCGCTCCTGGATCGCTTGCCACTGCGCGAGCGCGAGGCCGTCCGCCTGCGCTTCGAGGACGACCTCACCCAGACCGAGATCGGCGAGCGGCTCGGGCTCTCGCAGATGCAGGTCTCCCGCATCCTGCGCAAGGCCATCACGAGCCTGCAGGAGCTCGCCGGCGTAGGGTGACGCCGCCCTTACTCGCGAGCCAGGCGTTCGCTGCTCCAGCCACCCGCGTAACCGTAGCGCCGGCTCCCGTGGAACCCGCGGAGGGTGCGTCCGCGCGCCGGTCGCCTACGAGGGGGTCTGCCTCAACGGCTTCCAGGGCTCCGCCACGGAGGGGGTGTGGCGGTTTGGAATGTCAGCACGCGGACGCAATGGCCAGCCTACCCCGCCCAGCGCCCGGACATGCACCCGCGTCCCACCGAGGCGACGATTGTTATCGATCACATTCAATGTGTCCGTATACGAACGCCCGCTGACACGGGCGATTGCCGCGGCTTGACAGGGTTACTGTGAGCGCTAACATCGCACGGCTGCGGTCGTCGGCGAGCCGCCGATCATGCGGGTTTGCGGAGTCCAGGCGAGCGCGACCGCGGGTGCCGCGCCGCCGTTCGGCGCTCCGCGAAGAAGGTCATTGCTCGAGGGAGAGGACGTGCGATGAGTCGTTTGCCAGTGCGACGCCGGAAGCCGGCGGCGATGCGCCACGCGAGCAGGACGGTCGTGCTCGCGCTGATCGGCGTCACGTTGACGCTGCCGCTGCCGGCAGCGGCCCAGACCAGCTCCCCGACCGGCCCGTGTGACATCTACGCCGCGGCCGGCACTCCCTGCGTGGCCG
Organism: uncultured Solirubrobacteraceae bacterium; assembly: GCA_963736505.1. Classification (GTDB taxonomy): domain Bacteria; phylum Actinomycetota; class Thermoleophilia; order Solirubrobacterales; family Solirubrobacteraceae; genus Solirubrobacter. Next base: position 37,726 of record CAVTOZ010000003.1, on the reverse strand, counting down.
CGCACAGCACCACGCGTGCGCTGTACGCCTCCTACAACGGGCCGCTCTACCAGGTGAAGCGGCAGTCCGACGGCGCGGTGAAGGACATCGGCGTCGTCGCGCCGACGGCCTCGGATCCGGGCGGCTACGCCGACGCGGCCGCGCAGGACGCGTTCTGCGCCGGCACCGTCTGCTGGATCGCCACCCTCTACGACCAGTCCCCGAACCACAACGACCTCACCCAGGCGCCCCGCGGCGGATTCAGCGGCCCGGCGCTCGGTGGGTTCAACAACCTTCCGATCGCCGACATGGCGCCGATCACCGTCGGCGGCCACAAGGCCTACGGCGTCTTCATCGAGCCGGGCATGGGGCTGCGCGACAACAACCCGATCGGCACGGCGGTCGACGACCAGCCCGAGGACCAGTACTGGGTCGTCAACGGCCAGCACTTCAACTCCGGCTGCTGCTTCGACTACGGCAACGCCGAGATCGACAGCCGCGACGACGGCAACGGCACGATGGAGACCACGTACTTCGGCAACGCGACCGCGTGGTACCACGGCCCCCCGCCCGGCCCGTGGATCATGACCGATCAGGAGAACAACCTCGTCGGCTGCGTCAACCCGGGCAGCACGTCCAAGCTGTGCGCGGACCTGCCCAGCATCACCTGGCGGTTCGCGACCGGCGTGGCGAAGGGCGAGCCGCATCATTGGGCGTCGCTGGGCGGCAACTCGCAGTCCGGCCCGCTGTCGACGATGTACGACGGGCAGCGCGTCGACTCCACCTATGACCCGATGCGCAAGCAGGGCGCGATCCTGCTCGGCAACGGCGGCGACAACAGCAACAGCTCGCAGGGCACCTTCTACGAAGGCGTGATGACGGCCGGATTCCCGCCGAACTCCGTCGACCAGCTCGTGCAGTCCAACATCGCGGCCGCCAAGTACGACGTGCAGCCGGTGAGCCTGGCGCCGGTGCCGGCCCCGCCGCAGCCGGTCACGATCCCGAGGGTGGCCGGCAAGTTCGGCAACGCGCTCCCGTTCGACGGCGCGACCACCCAGGCCGTGCAGTTGCCCAACGGGATCGTCAGCGCACTGCACGACTTCACCATCTCGGCCTGGGTCAACCCGCAGGCGACGCCCACCTGGTCGCGCATCTTCGACTTCGGCTCGGGCACCGGCGTCTACATGTTCCTGGCCACGAGCGCGGGCACGTCGCCCCGCTTCGCGATCACGGTCAACGGCAACGCGGCGGGCGCCGAGCAGGTCATCAGCGCGCCGTCGCCGCTGCCGCTCGGCCAGTGGTCGCACATCGCCGTGACGCTGTCCGGCACGACGGCGCGGATGTACGTCAACGGCGTCCAGGTCGCGCAGAACACGAGCATGACGCTCACCCCGTCGAGCATGGGCAACACGACCCAGAACTACATCGGCAAGTCCCAGTACGACGACCCGCTGCTGCAGGCGACCGTCGACGACTTCCAGATCTACGACCGCGCGCTCAGCGACAGCGACATCGCGGCGCTGCAGACCGCGCCGGGCGCCGGCGACGTCGCGAGCTACAGGTTCGACGAGGCGAGCGGGGGCAGCGTCCTCGACTCGTCGGGCAACGGCCGCACCGGGACGGTCCTCACGCCGCCCTCGGTCCCTGCCGGCCCGCCTGGCCTGCAGACGTTCACGCCGGGCTCGAGCCAGGACACGGCGGTGACGTTCACGAACGTCAGCGGTGCGCCCGCGACGAACGTGAAGCTGAGCATCGCCGCGCCCGCGCAGTGGAGCACGGACGGCACCGCCACGATCCCGGGCCCGGTCGCGCCCGGTGACAGCGTGAGCGCGACCATCAAGGTGACCTCGGGGCCGGCGAGCTTCAACGGCGACCTGGTCGCCAACGCCTCGTGGACCGCGAACGGCGCGACGCAATCGGCGTCGATGGCCGAGCGCGTGCGCAACGTCAGCCCGATCAAGATCAACGAGTTCCGCATCGGCAGCAGCGGCGACTCGACCAACTCGTTCATCGAGCTCTACAACGCCGGCACCGATCCGGTCGACATCTCCGGCTGGACGCTGACCGAGCACCAGACCCAGCAGGCGATCTTCTCGACGGTGAAGGTCCCGGCGGGGATCACGCTCGGCGGCCGCCGGTTCTACCTGCTCGGCCTGTCCAACTCCGGGCTGGCGGCTCCCGCGAGCGCGGGCGACTCCACGATCAACGTCCGCAGCACGAACGGCATGACCGCCGGCGACACGGTCGACATCGACACCGGCGCCAACGTCGAGACGCACAAGATCGTGAGCGTCGGGACGGCGGCCACCGGCAACACGACGCTGTGGCAACCGGTCCCCGAGGGTCCCGTCATCACGATCCCCGCCGGCTCGTCCAACGTGCCGGTCACGAGCACGACCGGGTTCACGGCCGGCCAGAAGCTCGCCCTCGGCTCCGGCGCCGACCTGGAGGTGGCCACGGTCGCCGCGGTCGGCAGGCCGGGCACGCAGGCACGCCTCTCGGCGGCGGCGCCGGCGGGCGCCACCAACATCAAGGTGTCCTCCACGACCAACATCTCGGTCGGTGACCGGATCCGGCTGGACATCGCCAGCGCCGGCCACGGGATCGAGTCGGTGACGGTCTCCGCGGTCGGCACCTCGGGCGCGACCGGAACCGGACTCACGCTCACCGCCCCGCTCCAGTTCGACCACTCCAACAACCTGCCGTTCAGCGATCGGGGGACGGGGATCACGTTCACGCCGGCGACGGCGTTCGCGCACTCGAGCAACGAGCCGGTGCAGGCGCTCGGAACCGGGCTCACGCTCGACGGCGCCCTGAGCCGCGGTCACGGGGTCAACACGGTCGTGCGCGACGCCGCGGTCACGACCGCGGGCTACCAGGGCGCGAAGGCGCCCAACCAGTGGTTCGGCGGCCCCACGCTCTCCACCGGCGCCGGGAACATGGTGCTGCGGGACGCGGCCGGCAACGTCGCCGACAGCCTCAACTACGGCCTGCTCGTCGACCCGTGGTCCGCCGAGGGCTACCAGGCCGGCAGCGGATCCTCGGCCAGTGGCTGCAAGGCCGGGGTGCCCGCCTCGGCGGGGACGCTCGGGCGCAGCATGGCCCGCTTCCCGGACGGCGCGGACGCCGACAGCAACTGCACCGACTTCCGCACCGCGAACGGCACCTTCACCGACCCCACGCCGGGTACCGCGAACTTCGTCACGACGGTCGAGGTCCCGGTGGACGGCGGCGTCAGCGGCACGGTGCCCGCGACGCTCTCGTTGTCGCTGGGCACGCCGGCTTCGTTCGGGACGTTCACCCCGGGCGTGGCGAAGGTCTACGACGCCGCGACGACGGCGAACGTGATCTCGACCGCGGGCGACGCCGCGCTCAGCGTGTCCGACCCGAGCACGACGGCGACCGGGCACCTCGTCAACGGCTCGTTCTCGCTGCCGCAGGCGCTGACGGTCAAGGCGTCGAGCGCGGGCGGCGCCGGCGGGGCGTTCGCGCCCGTCGGCGGCTCGGCGAACCCGACGACCCTGCTCACGTACGCCGGACCGACGTCGAACGACGCGGTGGCGGTGGCGTTCCAGCAGGCGATCGGCGCCTCCGACCCGCTGCGCACCGGCAGCTACTCGAAGACGCTGACGTTCACATTGTCCACCACGAACCCGTGAGGCGTCGGGCGCACCGGCCGGCTAGCCGCGCCGGTGCGTCCACCATGCGGCGAACGCCAGCAGGGCGAGGGCCGCGCCTGCGAAGAGCGCGGTCTCGGCCTCCTGGATCGGCCAGAAGTGGCTCGGCGGCTGGTAGACGGCGTGCATGAAGCCGCTCTTGAGGCCCGGCGGCTTGCACGCACCGCTGCCGCCGTGCCCGCAGGAGAAGGTCGCGATCGCGTGCCCGTGGCTGTCCACCGGGTACTGGGTGATGATCCACGCGCGATCGAGGTCGGGGGTGGGCCCGGTCAGGCTCCAGGTCGCGACCACCGGCGAGGCGAGGTGCTGGCGCAGCACCGTGTCGACGAACAGGCGCGCCGCGAAGTAGCCGGCGAACCCCACCGCCAGCGACGGCACGGCGCGGCGCCACACGGCGCCGACGGCGGTGGCGAGGCCGAGCGCGAACAGCGTGTACGCGGACACGACCGTGCCCTCGGAGTCGAAGACGTCGTTGATGATCCGCCCGTGCAGGTGAACGAACGGCGCGCGCCACCACGTGACCAGCGCGGTCAGGAGCAGCGCGGTGACGAGCGCCGTCACGACGGCCAGGCCGAGCTTGCCGGCGATCCAGCGCCCGCGCGTGATGCTCTGCGTCCAGTCGAGCCGGTAGGTCCCGTTCTCGAGCTGGGAGATGAACGGCGCCGCCAGCAGGATGCCGATGAGGCCCGGAACCATCGTCAGCCACGAGATCAGCTGGCCCAGGTTGTTGAAGCGCTCGCTGAAGGCGTCGATCGCGCCGGCGCAGGACGCCTGCCCGGCGCAGCCGGGGAGCCCCGCGTCGTGGTAGGCGGACGCGATCGTGATCCCGGTCGGGATCAGCAGCGCGGCGAGCAGCACGAGGATCGCCGCCGTCATCAGCGTCTCGGTGCGCTGCTGGCGCCAGCCGAGCCAGATCATCCCGCTACCGCCTCCGACAGCGAGCCGCGCGCGTCGCCGTAGCCGAGGTAGGCGAGCACGATCTCCTCGAGGTCGATCTCATGCAGGCTCCAGCACGCGTCGTAGACGTGCCCGTTCGCGCGCACGAGCAGCGTCGTCTGGCGCGGCGTGTGACTCTCGCGGACGATCTGGTGCACGCGCGCGACGGTCGCCGGATCGCAGCGCGGGCCGGTGAGCAGCCGGTGGCTCGCGACGATCTCCTCGATCGACCCGGCGAGCAGCGGCTGCGCCTCCGACAGGATCACGAGGTGGTCGCAGACGCGCTCGAGGTCGGCGACGATGTGCGAGGAGAGGACGACGGTCATCCCGCTGTCGGCGACCGCCTCCATCACCGTGTTGAGGAACTCGCGGCGCGCGCGCGGGTCGAGCGAGGCGACCGGCTCGTCGAGCAGCAGGAGCTCCGGCCGCTTGGCCAGCGCGAGCGTCAGGGCGACCTGCGCCTGCTGGCCGCCGGACAGCTTCCCGACCGTCTGGCGCAGCGACAGCCCGAGGCGGTCGAAGCGGTCGAGCGCCACCGGCTCGTCCCACGACGGGTTGAGCTTGCGCCCGAGCTTGAGCGTGTCGGCGATCGTGAAGCCGCGATGGAGCGGATGGTCCTGCGCGACGAAGCCGATCCGCGGGAGCAGCTCGCGCGCGTGGTCGAGCGGCGACTGGCCCAGCACCTCGATCCGGCCGGTGCTCGGCGCGAGCAGGCCGATGGCGAGCTGCAGCAGCGTCGTCTTGCCGGCGCCGTTCGGGCCGAGCAGGGCGGTGACGGAGCCGGCGGGCACGTCGACGCTGCAGTCGCGCAGCGCCCACTTGGACCCGTAGCGCTTGCCGAGCCCGTCGGTGCGCAGCGCGCTCACGCCACCCTCGAGACGGCCGGGGGACGGACCGTGTCGGCGAACAGCGCGGCGAGGTTCTCGTCGTCGAGGCCGGCGGCGCGGGCGCGGGCGACCCACCGCTGAAGCGAGACCTGGAGCGCCTTCACGTCGACCGGGGGCAGCGACTCGGCGTGTTCGACGACGAAGGTCCCGACGCCGCGCCGGCCCTCGACCACCCCCTCGCGGTCGAGCTCGCGGTACGCCTTGAGCACCGTGTTCGGGTTGATCGTGAGCGAGGTCACGACCTCCTTGACGGTGGGCAGCTGATCGCCCGGCGCGAGCAGGCCCAGCCGGACCGCCTGGCGGACCTGCTGGACGATCTGGAGATAGGTCGGTACGCCGGAGCGGGCCTCGACGTGGAACTCGATCATTTCCGCCTTTACCTAGTCAACTAGTTAAAGACTGTACTGGGCTGCGGGCGTCGCGTCAAACGTCAGGCCGGTAGAACGCGGCGATGTCCGTCGCGAGCAGGAGCGGCTCCTCGGTCGCGGCGAAATGGCCGCCGCGCGGCATGTCGGTCCAGCGGCACACGTTGAAGAGCCGCTGCGCCCACTCGCGCGGCGGCACGCCTTCGGTCACGAAGTTGTGGTGGAAGAGCGCGACGGCGGTCGGCACGTCGACGTGGTCGCCCGGTCCCAGCGGGGGCTGGTAGCGGCGGTGGTCGTAGTACAGGCGCGCCGACGACGTCGCCGTCTCGGTCGCCCAGTAGATCGTCAGCATCGCGAGCAGGAAGTCACGGCCGAAGCGCCCGATCACGTCACCGCCGCAGTCGCTCCAGGACCGCCACTTCTCGAGCATCCATCCCGCCAGCCCGGCAGGAGAGTCGTTCAGCGCGTAGCCGAGGCTCTGCGGCCTGGTCGACTGAAGCTCGTCGTAGGCGGACTCGCCTTCGACCCAGCCCTCGCGCGCGGCGAGGTACTCGCGCTCGGCCGGCGAGAGCGAGCGGGACCCGGCGCCGAGATACGGGCGCCAGTCGAACGTCGAGAGGTGCAGGCCGGCGAGGTGCCGCGGGAACCGCAGCGCGAGCTGGGTCAGGACCTCGGCGCCGAAGTCGCTCCCGTGCGCGACGAAGCGCTCGTAGCCGAGCCCGCGCATCAGCTCCACGAGCAGCTCCGCCGTCGCCCTCGGCGTCGCTCCCGCGGTGGGCGAGCGATCCGAGAAGCCGAAGCCCGGCAGCGAGGGGATAACCACGTCGAACGCCGGGCCCGCGATCCCGTGGGCCTCGGGATCGGTCAGCAGCGGCACGAGCGGGAGCTCCTCGACGAACGTGCTCGGCCAGCCGTTGACGAGCAGGATCGGGAGCCCCGGCCCGCGCGCCGCTCGCTGGTGCACGAAGTGGATCCCGAGCCCGCGGACGTCCGTCTTGAACTGCGGCAGCGCGTTGAGGTCGCGCTCGTACGCGCGCCAGTCGAATCCGTCGGCCCAGTACGCCACCAGCGACCGCAGCGTCTCGCGCTCGGTTCCCTGCTCCCAGCCCGGCGTCCTGCACCTGATCGGGCCAGCGGGTGCCGCGCAGCCGCGCCCGCAGGTCGGCGAGCACCGCGTCCTCGACACGGATCACGAACGGTCGCATCGCGCGCGGACGCTAGCGGGCCCCGGACTACTAGCCTCTGGCCCAGGCAACCCAGCGCGGGGGAGAATGCGACATGCCATACACCGTGGATTTCGTCACCGTCTCGACGGTCGGTCTGGAGTCGTCACCGTTTGCCGACGCGCTGGCCGGTCTGCGGGCGAATGAGGCCCGCTACTTCAAGAACAAGTACGACCACGACTTCACGGTGGAGCCTGCGAGCGAAGCCGAGTCGACCGTCGAGTGGGTGCACCGGATCCTCAAGGAGGAACGGGACATCGTCATCTCCTCCCGCCCTCTGGAGGCGACCGCCTTTCAGGTCGAGAACATCCGCATCGCCTACGTGTTCTACGAGAGCGGTCTGTCGATCAACGTGATGTACACCATCGACGGCCCCGAGAAGCGAGCCGTGGGCTTCAAGCTGTCGGATGGGATGGACATCCCCGCCGAGCTCGAGTCGCGCTTCAAGTTCGCACGGCAGAGGTCCAAGCTCGCGGGCACGATCCGGGGTTCCTATTTCGTGATCAAGAACGAGTACTGACCGGCGGCGCCGGGCCGCGACGACCACGCCCGAGGCGTGAGGCTGTCGTTGCGCGCGCGCTCGCGAAGCCGAGGCCCGCGATCGCCAGTCCGCCGATCGCGTCGAGCCAGATGTGATCGCCGGTCGCGATGATCTCGAGGACGACCGCCGGCGGGTACAGGAGCGCGGCTGCGCGTACGGGCCGCGACCGCGCCAGAGCCCATACGGTCCCTGCGGCGACCACCGCGAACGCGGTGTGGGCGCTGGGCATTGCGGCATATGGGCTCTGGACGATCCGTCCGAGTCCGTGGTCACCCGGTCGTGGCCGGTCGTCATAGCCGAGGCCGGCGACCATCCGCGGCGGTGCCGTGGGCGCCATGACGTACCCGATCGCCGCCAGCGCCTGGGTTGCCGCGAACGTATTCCGGGCCAGGGGGAACGCGTGCGGGTGAGCCTGCCGGGTCCAGACCAGCACGCCGAGCGCCCCCGGCACATGCGCGGCGATGTAGGTCAGCCGCAGCGCTCGCATGAGCGGCGGCCGGGCGGCGAACCAGGCGTGCACCGTCGGCTCGAAGAACAGCCCGAGCCGCCGTTCCATGTCGATCAGGCCGCGCATCCGCGCCAGCGGCCGCTCCGGGCCGGGAGCCAGAGCCCCGACGACGGGCGAGAGCGCAAGCGCGAGCAGAGGGGGTGCACCATCGCGCGCAGCTCGCGCCCATCGACGCTCCGCCGGCACGCGCGTACCGTACTCGCAATCGCCTGAACGGGGCGCAACCGCGGAATGCCTCAGGGCGGCTCGTAACCGATCCGCTCCAACGACGCCGCCAACGACCGCAGGCCGTGGAAGGCGCGCGTGCGCACGGTGGCGGACGGCACGCCCAGCTGCTCGGCGACGTCGACCGCGCGCTCGCCGCGGCCGTACAGCGCTTCGAGCACCTCGCGGTGCGGGTCGCTCACCTCGTCGAGCGCCTGCCGCACCGTCAGGCCGAGCACGATCTCGTCCACGCGATCCTCGACGCCGCGGTCGCCGGACAGCTCGTCGAGCGGACGCGACGATGGACGGCGGCGGAGGTCGATGGCGAGGTTCTTGGCGATCGCGAACACGAACGCGGCGGGGTTCCCGCGCGCGGCGTCGAAGCGCCCCGCGGATCGCCACACGCGGACGAACGTCTCCTGGACGAGCTCGTCCGCGAGTCCCTCGTCGCCGAGCACGCGCCTGCCGAGGCCGTAGACGCGCCGCGCATAGCGGTCGTAGAGCTCGGCCATCGGATCGCCGTCGTCGCCGGCGGCCACGCGGGCGAGCAGCTCCGAGTCGGTCAGCGCGCCGGCCGCCGGCGCGGGGGTCATCACCCCGCCTTTCCGCGCACCCGCGCCGACGTCCCGCGGGCGACCACCGGACCGTTGACGCCGGGGTCGCCGTCGTCGGGCGGCTCGAGCGTGATGGCCACGCGCGAGAAGCGCCTGCCGTCGAAGGCGGCCGGCCACTGCAGCTTCACCTTCCCGGTCGTCGTGCGGAAGCTGCCGATGGACACGCGGTTCGGGTGCCGGCGCGAATCGCGCTTGCCGACGTACCAGAGCACGTAGGCCGAGTTGCCACGGTTCGGCGCCAGTCCCTCCGCCTCGAGCGTCACGAGGTAGCCGTCGACGCCGAGGCGGGTGATCTCGGCGCCGCCCTCGGCGCGCGGGGACGGCCCGCTGATCACGGCCGCGAGCTCGGCGTCGTACAGCAGCGGCGAGCGGGTGGCGCCCTTACCGGAGCCGAGGACGATCGCCACGACGACCGCCGCCGCGACGGCGGCCGCCGCGACGGCCGCGACGGCGAGGCGCCGCGAGCGCGTGCGGCGCTCACGGGCGAGCGCGAGATCGGCGACCGGCGCCGTGGCCGCAGGCCCGCCGGCGGCCTCGGCGCGGATCCGCTCGAGGACCTTCGCGCGCAGGTGCGGCGGTGGATCGGCACCAGGCTGGGCGCGGTGCACGAGGCGCGCCGCCGAGGCCATCCGGCGCCGCTCGTCGTCATCGACAGGGTCGGCGTCGAGCTCTCCGGCCTCGAACGCGGCGAACAGGTCGTCGATGCTCTCTGGCAGGTCCGCCGGATCGGGTTTGTCGGTCATCGTGCGCCTCCCGGATCACTGTACGGAGCGACGCACGCCCGTTGCGGGCGGTCGGGGCATCTCGTCTGCTCCTTCAGTCGGGGCACCTCGCCCCGCACTACGGAGGCTGCACCCAGAGACGTTCATGCGCCTCTTCGCGGTGCATGAACGAAACGCGCAGACCCTCTCGTAGTGCGGTCCAAGCAGGCCCCACGAGGGCCGTCCACCCGGTAGGACCACAGGAGGTTCACGTCTCATGAAGCCCCGCATGCCCCACACCGCCCGCGTCGTGGCGATCGGCGCCTCGGCCGTCGCGGTCTGCCTCACCGGCGGGGCGTTCGCCGCCGCCAAGGGCTCCGGCTACGGCTACGGCCATGGCGGAGGCCGCTACGTCGCGGCCCAGGCGACGAGCTCCGGCGGCGAGCGGTTCCTGCGCGCCGGTCAGACCGTGCGGCTCGGCCGCGCCGGGCACTTCACGTTCACGGCCACCTGCGCCAAGGACGACGCCGGCGGCAACGTGGCGACCTTCGACGTCACCGCCGACACCACCGCCGCGCTCGACGGCAACGCGCCCGTCCAGGCGGGCACGAAGGTCAACATCCACACCAACAGCGACACGCTCGACGACAAGGACCCGGGCGAGTTCGACCAGGTCGCGAGTGCGAGCGACTCGACCCTGATCGCAGCGGACGGGCGCGAGGTCGATGTGATCTACAACGACGGCGTCAACTGGCCCGCGACGATGGGCTCGCCGGCGCACGACTGCTTCGCCGGCTACACCGGGATCATCGGCTGAGCGACGGCCATCTCGCGCGCGTCGACGACGAGCGGCGCGCGCAGATGGCCGGGCCGCCCGCTGTGGCGGCTGCTCCGGTTCAGCGCCGGATGCGCGTGACGTGCCACGCGCCGTCAGCTCTTGCTTTGACGGATTTGGCCGGGTGCCGTTTGACGAGGAGGCGATCGCGCACGCTGATCGTCTCGCCGGCCGTGGGTGTGAAGCGCGTGACGATGTCGAGCTTAAGCGACTTGGCTCGCCGCAGCTGGCGTCGGCCAGCCGCAGTGAGCCGCAGCTTGACGGTTCCCGTACCCGCGGCTTTGAACGTACGGGTGGCTTGCGCGATCAGGACGGCGCGCACCTTGCTGTTTGTCGCCGATCGCGGCGCGCTCGGTGTGTACACGCTCTGTGTGAGGCGCCCTGGAGCGGCCACGGTGACTACCTGGCGGGTATCCGTGAGCGCGGCGAGGCCAGTGCGCCTCAGGGCGCTTGTGAGCTTGGCGGTCATGGATCGCAGCGCGGAGGCCGTCGTTGCGACGACGGCGGGCGGAGCCGGACGCGGGGAGGGCTGCGTCGCGGCCGGCGGCGCGATGACGCGCTGGACGAAGGTGGGCGACGCACTCGGGTTCGTGTCCCAGTCGCCGTAGTAGACGGCGCCGATCGTGGCCGATTGCGGTGTCGTGGGCACCCTGACCGTGACGGCGACGCCGGCCGTACCTGGTCCGGCGTCGAACAGCGGCACGTCACCGGAGACGTCTTCGCCATCGACGAGAAGCGAGATCGAGCCGCCGGGCTGAACATCACCCGGCGGGAGCGTGGACACCATGACCGTCAACGTGAGCTCCCCTCCGGCGACGACCGGGTTCTCGCTGGTGGTGATCGTGGTCGTCGTGTCTGCGCGATTGACCGTCTGTCTGACGCTTCCGGAGCTGGCGTTGTAATGCGTGGCACCGCTGTAGTCGGCGTAGACGGTGTAGACGCCGGCGCCTGCGGGCACGACGAGCGTCGCGCTGCCGGCTACGAGCTCTTGCGGCTCGTCGATCGGCGTGCCATCGGACTCGGTGAACTGCACGCTGCCGCCCGGCGTACCCACACCGGGCGCAACGACGCTGACCCTTGCGGTGAAGGTGGCAAGCTGTCCGGCCGCAGTCGGATCGGGCGCCACGGCAACGCTGGTGACGGTTTCCGCGTTGCCGACGATCTGGTTCAAGGGCGTCGCCGCGCTCGGCTCTGACGACGTGCCGGCCGCGGGCTCGTAGGCCGCGGTGATGACGTGCGTCCCGACGGTCAGCGAACTCGCGGTGATCGCGGCGTGGCCGTGGGAATCGAGCGTCACGGGGCTCCCCACGGCGTTGCCGTCGATGGCGAACCCGATCGTGCCGCTCGGCGTCGGCGTACCGGTGACGGTCGCCGTGAACGTCACCGGCTGACCCCACACCGACGTGTCATCGGAGGACCCGACACACGTCATCGTCGCCGTCGGCCCGGGCGGCTGGCCCGCGACGGGCGTGTAGATCTCCGCCGATCCTAGGTACCCGCTGATTCCCTGCCCGCCGACCACCAGCACGCGTCCGTCGGCCAACGGCGTCGCCGTGAAGCGGATTCGCGCCTCGTGCAGCGCGCCGGTCGGCGTCCAGCGGTCAGTGACCGGGTCATAGAGCTCGCTGGAGCTCAGAAGTTGGAAGGTGCTGTCGACGCCCCCAGCGACCAGGACCCGACCAGACGTCAGAGCCGTCATCGAGTGGTCGCTGCGGGCGGTGGCCAGGGCGGCGCCCGGCGTCCACCCCCCGCACGCGTCGAAGCGCTCGCTGGAGGCGAGCGCCGCCGTGTAACGGCCGGATCGTCCGCCGGCCACGAAGGCTCGCCCGTCATGCAACGTCACCATCGGGGTCTGCCAGCGCGGCTCTGCCATCGCGCCGACCTCAGTCCAGGAGCCGCTGTCCGGATCGAGCGTCTCGCTGCTTCGGATCGACTCGCCGCCGGCGACGAGGAGCCGGCCGTCGGGGAGCAGCGTGAACGCCGGGTCGGCCCGCGGCACATGCATGTCGTCGACGCGTGTCCACGCGTCGCGCGCCGGGTCATAGATCTCCGCGCTGCGGCGCGTCCCGGCCCCGCTCCAGCCACCGGCCACGGCGACCCGGCCATCGCGCAGCAACACCGCCGCGTGCCGATAGCGGCCCTCGTGCATGCTCGCGGCCGAGTGCCACTGGCCGGTCGCGGGGTCATAGAGCTCGGCGCTCGCGCGGTCGTAGGAGTACCCGTCGTCGCCCCCGGTGACCAACACGCGCCCGTCGGCGAGGAGCGTGGCCTGGTGATCCGCCCGCGCAACCGTCATGTGGCCGGCCGATGACCACCCGCCCGTCTGCGGGTTGTAGAGCTCGGCGCTATCCAGCGCCGAGCCGGCGGCACCGGAGGTGCGGCCACCGGCCACCAGCACCCGGCCGTCAAGCAGGCGCGTCGCCGTGTGCGCAAAACGGGATTGGGCGAGTGACCCCGTGACCGTCCATGTTCCGGGTGACCGCGCCTCGGCGGGCGACGGGCACACCGCCCAGCTCACAAGCGCCGACGCCAGGACAAGGGCAGACCACCACACCGACGCCCGTGGATAACGAGAGAGGCTCGACATTTCGAACGATCCTCCAATCCTGCGTCGGCAACCGCGCCGTCCCGCGGTCGGTGTGCGCCGCCGGCCGCCGTCGGGCGACATCCCGAGTGTCCCGCCGCCCGCCCCGCGGCGCGACGGTGCTCCTCCACATGTCAGCTCCGCGGAAGCTACGGAGCGAGGGTCGCGGCGCCCTTTTCGGCTGCCGAGACCGTCGAACAACGAGACTCTGGTTACGGTCGGCAACCTTGGCTGTGCTAGACGAGGTCGTGTGCGCTCTACCGACGTTGTGATCATCGGCGCAGGTGCCGCGGGGCTGTTGTGTGCCCTGACCGCCGCCGGGCGCGGCCGTCAAGTGGTGCTCATCGAGCGCGCCAACAAGGCGGGCAAGAAGATCCTCATGTCCGGCGGCGGCCGCTGCAATTTCACCAACCTGTACGTGGAGCCGGAGAACTTCGCCTCGGCGAATCCGCATTTCTGCAAGTCGGCCTTGGCCCGCTACGCCCCGTGGGACTTCATCGCCCTGGTCAGCAAGCACGGCGTGCCGTACCACGAGAAGAAGCTGGGCCAGCTGTTCTGCGACAACAAGTCCAAAGACATCCTCAATATGCTCTTCGAGGAGTGTCGGCAAGCCGGCGTTGACCTGCACGTCGATACTTCGGTGCACCAGATCGACAAGACCGAGGCCGGGTACCTGCTCCACACCGATCTGGGGCACGTCGCCACGTTGTCGCTGGTGGTCGCCACCGGCGGTCTGTCGATTCCGACGCTGGGCGCCACCGGCTTCGGCTACGAGATCGCTCGCCAGTTCGGCCACAACGTCCTGCCCACGCGCGCCGGCCTGGTGCCGTTCACGGTCTCCGGCCGGCTCAAGGAGCTGTGCGCCGAGCTGTCCGGCACGTCGGTGGAGGACTGCGTGGTGAGCTGCAACGGCGAGAGCTTCCGCGAGAACATCCTCTTCACCCATCGCGGCCTCAGCGGCCCGGCGATCCTCCAGATCTCCTCGTTCTGGCACCCCGGCGATGTCGTGGAAATCAACCTCTTGGCCGACCGCGACGCCTTGGACTGGCTGCAGGACGAGCAGGCTGCGCGCCCGAACAGCGAGCTCAAGACCGTTCTGGGCGAGGTCTTCACCAAGAAGATGGCGGCCTTGCTGGCCGATCACTGGTTCGCTTCCAAGCCGATGAAGCAGTACATCCCTGCCGCGCTACGCGACATCGCCGACCGGCTCGCCGCCTGGCAGCTCATCCCGGCCGGCACCGAGGGCTACCGCACCGCCGAGGTGACGCTGGGCGGCGTCGACACTCGCGAGGTGTCGTCCAAGACCATGGAATCGCTGAGAAGCCAGGGTCTGTACTTCATCGGCGAGGTTCTGGACGTCAGCGGCCACCTGGGCGGTTTCAACTTCCAGTGGGCTTGGGCATCGGGCCACGCGGCGGCTCAGTTCGTGTGAGAGGCGGCGGTGGCGCCGCCGAGGTGGTTACCCCAGTCCGGGCGGAACTGGACGCTTATCCGCGCACCGAGGCAGCGCGCGGTCTTCGGGATCGCGTGCAGCCAGGTTCGCTGACAGCTCCCTCCCATCACGAGAAGGTCGCCATGCCCGATCTGGAGCCGCAGCGCCGGGCCGCCCGACCTCGGCCTCAGCGCAAACGGTCGGACGGCACCGAGCGAAAGAATCGCCACCATCGTGTCGCTTGGGCTCTCGCGAGCGATCCGGTCTCCGTGCCAGGCGACACTGTCGTTGCCGTCACGGTAGAGGCACAGCCCAGCACTGACGAACTGACCTCCGAGCTCCTGTCCATAGTGCGCGTTCAGCGCCGCCCGCGCCTCCTCGAGGATGGGGTGGGGTAGCGACTCGCCCTGCCGATACCGGGCGAGAAGCCGTGGGACCCGCACGGTGCTGTCGTACATGCGCATCCGCTCCTCGTGCCACGGGACGCTGCTGACCAGCGCGTCGAGCAGCTCATCCGCCGAGGTGACGAAACCCGGCCGCAGATCGATCCACGCGCCATCGGACAGCGGGCGGCGCTCGACGGCAGCACCGAGTTCAGCTACGCCGGGCTCACCCGAGAAGCCGAACAGTGAAGGTTGAACGACGAGCGACATGGGGCAAGTCTAGCCCACCTTGCGAACGTACGTTCGTACTTAACGCGGAGCGCGGCGTCCGGACGCGGCCATGTCCGTCTCGATCCAGCGACAGATGACGTCGACGACGTAGGCCTGCTCGTCACTCGTCAGCTCGCGGCCCTTTGGGATCCGGTGCCAGCGCTCAAGGCACGTGCGGCAGCACGTCGCCGTCGCGTGCTGGGCGACGAAGACGGGGTGGCCGCGGTACGGCGTCTGCTTGCCGTCCTTGTGCGGCGCAGCGGGGGCGAGCTTCTTCGCCAGCAGCTCGCCCGCGTGCCGGCGGACGACGTCGATGCCGCGCAGCGAGACGGTGGCGGCGTCGCGGCCGCGCAGGTGGAACTTCGCGCGGAACGGCTGCGTCGCCAGCGCCCGCAGAGTGGAATCGATCGTCGCCGTGTCCGCCATCGTCTCCCCCACCAATCTAGGACGCCGTCGCTTGACGCGACCCGACCCGGACCTAGCGCCAGCACGTCATGTAGCTCGAGCGTGTGCATGGCGGCGAGGCCGGGCTCCGGCGTGAGCGCCAAGGCGGCCGGTTCACGTATCGCGACGCCGACGGCGAGCCGGTCACCCACCCCGAGACGCTCGCGCGGATCGACGCGTTGAAGATCCCGCCGGCCTGGACCGACGTGTGGATCGCGGCGGCGCAGAACGCCCACCTGCAGGCGACGGGGCTCGACGCGAAGGGGCGGCGCCAGTACCTCTATCACCCGGCCTGGCGGGAGCGGCGCGACGCGGAGAAGTTCACCGACATGCTCGCCTTCGCGCAACGCCTGCCGGCGCTGCGGGCGCCGGTCAAGGATCGGCTCGGCGGCAAAGGCGAGACGCGCGAGCGCGTCCTCGCACTCGCGCTCCGGCTGCTCGACGTCGGCTTCTTCCGGGTCGGCTGGGACCGCTACGCGCGCGACAACGGACACGTCGGACTGACGACGCTGCGCCGGGACCAGGTGCAGTTGCTCGAACTCGCGGTGCGCTTCGACTTCATCGCGAAGGCGGGCAAGCGGCGGCGGCTGACCGTGCGCGACGCGCAGGCCGTGCGCGCGCTCGCACCGCTCGAACGCCGCCGCGGCGGCCCGCAGGAGCTGCTCGCCTACCGCGCCAACGGTGGTTGGCGCCGCCTTCAGGCCGCCGACGTCAACAACGGGCTGCGCTGCTGGGCAGCGGGTGCCTACTCGGCGAAGGAGTTCCGCACCTGGTCGGCGACGACGCTCGCCGCCGTCTCCACCGCACTCGGCAATACGCCGAAGGTCGCGCGCGAGTCCTACACCGACGTCGACGGCGACGCGCTGCGCAGCGACGTCGAGCGGCGCGTCATCGACCTGCTCGGCGGCGCCGCGTTGCGTTCCGGGCGAGAAGGCCTACCGCGGTGAACATCCACAGGGAGAGAGTCATGCCGAAGTTGCTGATCGTGCTGACGGGTGCCGACGCGTGGACGCTCAACGACGGCGACAGCCACCCGACCGGCTTCTGGGCCGAGGAACTGCTCGCGCCATTGCGGGTGTTCCGTGACGCCGGCCTGGACGTGACGTTCGCGACCCCGGGCGGCGTCCGGCCGACCGTCGACGAAGCGAGCCTCAGCGCCGACGCCGTCGGCGGCGAGGAACGCAGCGCGGAGCTCCGCGAAGAGCTCGACGCACTGGGGGACGAGCTCGACGCCCCCATGCGGCTCGAGGATCTGTCGCCCGACGACTACTCCGGGGTCTTCATTCCCGGCGGCCACGGCCCGATGGAGGACCTCGCCGACTCGCCCGAGCTCGGGGCGCTGCTCGTCGAGATGCTCGACGACGACAAGGTCATCTCGGCCGTCTGCCACGGTCCCGCCGGGTTGCTGTCCGCGACGCGCCCGGACGGGACATGGGCGTTCGCCGGGCGCAACCTGTCGGGCTTCAGCAACGCCGAGGAGACGCAGGCCGGCCTTGCCGAGCGCGCCCCGTGACTGCTCGAGAACCGGCTGCGCGACGGCGGAGCCAACGTGGAGAACGGACCCGACTGGGAGCCGTTCTCGGTCGTCGACGACAACATCGTCACCGGCCAGAACCCGGCGTCCAGCGCCGAGGTCGCAGAGAAGACGGTCGAGCGCATCGACGCGCGCGCCCACTGGATTCACGTCGTCCCCCACGACGGCGGCTGGACGTTCGAGCACGAACACGGCCAGGCCGAAGGGCACTTCAAGACCCAGAAGCAGGCCATCGAGGCGGCCAAGGAGCACGCCCGCGAGCACGGCGACTGGGAAATGGTCATCCACGGACGCAACGGGCGCATCCGCGAAGCGATCGCCGTCCATTGACGCGCGCGCTCCGCGCTTGGGTAAGGCGTTGAGGCGATGACGCCCCATGATCCGTTCGTCCACGTCCGCGGCGCGCGCGAGCAACCTCAAGGACGTCGACGTCGACGTGCCCCGCGACGTGCTCGCGGTCTTCACCGGCGTGTCCGGCTCCGGCAAGTCGTCGCTGGCCTTCGGCACGATCTACGCCGAGGCCCAGCGCCGCAACTTCGAGTCGGTCGCGCCCTACGCACGGCGGCTGCTGAACCAGGCCGGCGTGCCCAAGGTCGGCGACATCACGGGGCTGCCGCCGGCGGTCGCACTCCAGCAGCGGCGCGGCGGCGCCACGTCGCGCTCGACGGTCGGGACGATCACGACGCTGTCGAACTCGCTGCGGATGCTGTTCTCGCGCGCCGGCTCCTACCCACCTGAGGCGACCGAGGTGATGGACTCGGACTGGTTCTCCCCCAACACGGCGATCGGTGCGTGCCGGGAATGCCACGGGCTCGGCAAGGTCCATCGCGTGAGCGAGCAGACGCTCGTGCCCGACCCCTCGCTGACCATCCGAGACCGCGCGGTCGTCGTGGTCGAGCACGACATGGGCGTCGTCGCCGGCTCGGACTGGGTCATCGACCTCTGGCCGGGCGCCGGCGAGGAAGGCGGGCGGATCATCGCGGCGGGGCCGCCGGACGAGGTCGCGCGCGCCGAAGGCAGTAAGACGGCGCCCTATCTGGCCCAGCGGCTCGAGGAGAGCGGGCGGGCGGCGGTGGGTTGAGGCCGATCAAGCGCGCTCGCGCACCACGACCACCGGGCACGGCGCGTCGCGGATCACGCCGCGCGCGATGCTGCCGATGATCGGGCCGTGGGCGTGGCTGCCGACGCTCACCGCCCGGGCATCGCGCTCGCGCGCGACGGCCACGATCGTTTCCTGGATCGGGATGTCGGGCTCGTCGGCGATCACGAGCGGCTCGGCCTCGAGGCCGAGCTCCTTGGCGAGCTGCGCGCCATGCTCGGCGGCGCTCCGCGCCGCCTCGTAGAGCCGCTCCTCGACTTCGAGCGTCGTGCGGATGTCCAGCGGCGCCGGCGGCAAGCCGATGCTGCTGGCCGGAAGCGCGATCGCGTCCAACGCGAGCCCCGGCTTCCAGACCACGAGGACGACGGCCGGCATGCCGGACAGCAACTCGGCGCTTTCGCGCAGCGCGAGCTCGGACGCGGGCAAGGCGTCGTAAGCGATCAGGACGGGGCCACTCATTCCCACGGCAGTAGGCCCCATCGCCACCGACTCCAGCTCCTAGGGCCGAGGGCGCGCCGAGACCGCGTGGAGCCGCCAGGCGAGCAGTCCGTAGCTGACGACCGCGACGGGACCAGCCAGTAGGTCGAGGCGACCGAATCCCAGAGGGCGTGCAGCGCGACCGCCACGACGAAGGCCAGCGGCACGATGGCCCACGTCCCGCGTTCGCGCGCACGCCACAGCGCCGCGCAGATCAGCCCGGTCCAGGCGGCGTGGCCCGCGGGCGAGAGCACGGTGCGGGCGAACAGCACCTCTTCCACGGAGCCGATGTGGCCCTGGGACGCCAGCAGCGTGGTCAGCCCGTAGCCCATCGACTCGAAGGCGGCGAAGCCCATGCCCGAGGCGACGCCGATGAGCAGCCCGTCGGCCTCGCGCCGGTGGGTGCCGACGGCGAAGATCACGAGCGGGACGATCAGCTTCGACGTCTCCTCGATGAGCCCGACGGCCGTCGTCGGAAGCGCGCCGTACTCGATGATCGTCCGGTACTCGAGGATGCTGGCCGCGGTGACGCCCAGGATGCCGCCGACCACGAAGCACTGCAGCAGCGACGGCCAGGGGACGTCCCGCACGCGCTCGAAGACATACGTCACGAACGTCACCGGTCCGAGCCATGCGCCGAGCAGGATCAGGCTCGGGACGAGGTTGATGTTCTCGGACGCGAGCGTCGCCCAGTCCAGGATGATCCACAGCGCGAGGCCACCCAGCAGGGTCTGCACCCAGGGTCGTCGCAGCGCAAGCGCGAACTGCGTCGCAGGGTGGTGATGACGCTCGGTTCGGATGACAGCTCGGTGGGTCATGTCACCACCGGCTCTAGGGCGGCACCGGGCGGGTTCAAGTCAGCGGGCGGCGCACGGCGAGGAACGCCGCCGACCCGAGGGAGGCACGGCGGGCGCGCACAGCGCCCCGCGCACGGCCATAGCTAGATCGGCTCCGGGAAGCGCGGGCGCGGCGGGATGTTCGGCGCGTCGTCGAGCCCGGGCCAGTGGCGTGCCGCGGCCTCCGCGCGGATCGCGGCGATCATCGGGTCGACGATCCGTTGCTCGGCTTGGTCGGCGGGGCCGCCGTAGTGGTCGTCAATCACGTAGGCGTAGACGTTCGCGATCCAACTCACGTAGGCGTCGTGGAGCGCGCTCCGGAAGCGCGCATCGGCCTCGAGCGCAGCGTCTGCGGCGGCGGCGTCGAGCGTGCCGTCGTCGGGAATCGAGATCGCGGCGAGCTCCCGCAGGATCGACGGGACGACCTGCTCGAGCGCCGGCAGCAGGCGCTGCTCGTGGACGTGCTCGTGCGCCTCGACCGCTTCGATCATGTACCAGGGCGCCGCGCCGCCGTGGCCGTCCTTGCCGTGCGCCTCGAGGCTGTCCAATTGCGCGCGGAAGTTCTCCTCGGTCGTGTTTCCGGACGGGCCGGTCACGTCCTGTTGGTCGGGCATCAGGCGCGTCTCGATCGAGTAGCGGCCGGTGACCGCCGTCGCCTCCGGCACCGACGCGCCGCCCTGCTGGACCGCGCGGATCGCCACGTCGACGCTCTCGGGCTCCGTCTCGCCGAAGTTCGCGGGATCGAGCCCCGGCTTCGACGGCGGCACGCGCAGCACGGTGCACGGCACGGCAGGCGCCGCGGGTGCGGAGGGGGTAGGTGCGGTCGCCGTGCTCGAGCGCGCGAGCATTGCCGCGACCGCACGGTTGCCCGCGCTGCGCTGCAGCGCGAGCACGCCGCCGTACGCGACCTCGAGCTCTGTCCGCGGCGCCTCGCTGCGAGCAAGGCGCCGCCGAGCCCGGATCACAGCCCGATCAGGATCGCGATGATCCCGTGCATGATCGTGTTCGATGTCCCGTCGGCGATCTGCGCGGCGATGGTCTGGAGCAACATGGCGGAGTCCCTTCCTGGATTGACGTTGTCAGGGGAGGACCCGCGCGCTCGCGCGAAGGTTGGCCGGATGCGATTCTGGCGCGATGACGGTCGTTGGGATCGACCTCGCCGTTGCTGTGAAGAAGCGGAGTAGTTTCCGCGGCATGTCCGGTCGCTTCGCAGTGCTTGTCAGCGTCGTTCTGCTTGCGCTCCCCGGAGTCGCGAGTGCCGCGCCCACCGCCGTTTTCGGGAAATGTCCGGCGGGCACCGCGGCCACTGCGAAGTGCGGGACGGTCGGCGTCCCGCTCGACCGCTCCAACCTGAGCAGCCCGACGATCCCGATCGCGTTCGTATTCACGCCCCACACCGGACCGGGCCCGGCGGTGAGCGCGATCGTGATGTCCAACGGCGGCCCGGGCGTCTCCAACATCGGCTCCGATCCGCTGTGGCGAGCGCGGCTCGCCCCGGCGCTCGAGGACCACGACATGCTGGCCATCGACCATCGCGGGATCGGTGCGTCGGCGGCGATCGACTGCCCGGCGCTCCAGCACGTGCAGGGCAACCAGCTCGACGCGGCGCGCGCGTGTGGCGACAGCCTCGGCGCCGCCTCGGACCGCTACGGCTCCGGCGACGTGGCGGACGACGTCGACGACGTCCGCGCCGCGCTTGGCATCGACAAGATCGACTACTACGGCGTCTCCTACGGCCCCGTCGACGTGCGCGCCTACGCATACCGGCATCCCGACCACCTGCACGCCGCGGTGCTCGACTCGCCGGACTTCTCCTCCGACGACGCGTTCTTCCGCACGCTGCCGGGCGCGATGGCCAAGATCACCGTGCGCGTGTGCCAGCGCTCGCCCGCGTGCTCGGCGGGCGAGAAGCACCCGGCCAAGACGCTAGCCGCGCTCGTCGTGCGCGTGCGCTCACATCCCGTGACCGGCACCGGCTTTGACGCCGCCGGCAAGGCCCACCACGTCAAGGTCGACGAGGTCGGCCTGCTCAACATCCTCTACGACGACTACTTCGGGGACCCCGCGTTCCTCAACCAGGGCGAGCTGTTCGCCGCCGCGCACGCGCTCGACGCGGGCGACAAGACGCCGCTGCTGCGCCTAGCGGCGGAGAGCAACGCGCCCACCGACTTCGGGCCGAGCGACGGCTCGTCGTCGGTCGGCGCCGACTACGCCGTGTTCTGCGCGGACTCGGTCTTTCCGTGGGACAAGTCCGCGCCGGAGGCGACGCGCCGCGCGCAATACGAGGCGGCCGCCAAGGCGGTGCCGGACTCGGCGACCGAGCCATTCACCGTCGCCGCCTGGACGGGCTTCGTCGCCTCCCAGCCGGTGCTGCTGATCCCGGGCGCGGACGCGTGCACGCCGTGGCCGGCCCCGGTCCGGCCGGAGCCGCCGTTCCCGCCCAAGCAGCCGTGGCCCGCAGGCATCCCGGCGCTGCTCATGGGCGGCGAGCTTGACTACCTCGACGTCGCCGCCGAGCGCACGCTGCTGCCGCTCTTCCCCGCCGGGACGCCGTTCGTGACGATCGCGAACGGCGGTCACGTGACCTCCCTGTGGAGCGACTGCGCGGCGGGAATCGCCGTCCACTTCCTCGAGTCGCTCGAGCCCGGCAACACCAAGTGCGCGTCGGACACCCAGGGGCAGACCGGGATGCCGTTCGGATCCGCGCTGGGCAAGCTGCAGATCCAGGGCGTGCCAGGCTTCCCGCGCAGCGCGGGGAGGGACCCGCGGCGCGTCGCCACGCTCGCGTGGGACACCGTGGCGGACGCCGTCTACCAGTCGTTCCGTCTGACCGGCAAGAGGGGCCGCGGCCTGCGCGGCGGGACGTTCACGCTGCGCAAGGACAAGATCGTCCTGCACGGCGCACGCTTTGCCGGCGACGTGCGGGTCACCGGCAAGGTCACGTTCGCGCGCGCCACGTCGCGCGTGACGGGGAATATCGCGGTCACGGGCGCGCTTCCCGGCGCATTGCGCGTGAGCGCGACCCTATGGGACCCCAAGCACCCGAAGGCGTCCGTGAAGGGCACGGTGGGCAGCGAGAGGCTCTCGATCAGACCCGCGGCTCGCTGATCGAGAGCGCCTCGCCCTTCGCGTCGGCGACGACCGCATTGCGGAAGCCCAGCGTGCCGGCGCTGGATGACCACGCTGGCGTAGCTGGGCGCGCCGCCGCTGAGCACGGAAAGCGACACTTACGATGGTCGCATGGCTGAGACCAAGAAGAGCACGAAGAGCGGGTTCAGCGCCGAGGAGCGCGCCGCTATGAAGGCGGCCGCCGCCGAGCGGAAGGCGTCGCAGAAGCAACAGGACCTCGACACGGCCCTCGCGGAGGCCATCGCGAAGCTCCCCGACGCCGAGCGGAAGATGGCGGAGAAGATCGACACGATCGTGCGCGAGCACGCGCCGATGCTCGCCTCGAAGACGTATTACGGCATGCCCGGCTGGGCGCGCGACGGCAAGGTCTGCGTCTTCATGCAGCCGGCGAGCAAGTTCAAGGTGCGCTACTGCACCATCGGCTTCGATCCGATCTCGAACCTGGACGACGGCGACATGTGGCCGACGTCGTTCGCGATCCTCAAGATCGGCCCCGCCGAGGAGAGGAAGATCACCGCCCTCGTGAGCAAGGCTGTCTCCTAGAGAAGGATCGCGCTCGCGATCTCGTTCTCAGGGCACTCGTCGCGGAGCGTGGAGGGCTTCGCTGACGGTCCTGCTCGATGCAGCGGAGGTACTCGTCACATGCGCAGCCACGCTTCGGCGGTGCGCTTGGTGAAGTAGCCGGCCGGTCCTGACCTAAGCGCCCCCGGCAGGATTCGAACCTGCGACTGCGGGTTAGAAGTGACCGATTTGCAGGGCTTTTGGACTTCACTCGGGCGAGTTTACACCCGCTGAATTCCTGTGAGTTACCCACACTGCCGCTCAGTGCGAGACGCGTCTCGGGACCCGCTTTGAGCGGGCCGGGATCGAGGTCGTCGCGGTTCGAGCAAGCGCGGCGAGTGCACCCTCGGCTCCTGCGCGTCAGTCGCCGGTGTCGCCGAGTGATTCCAGGAGCCGGCGCAGCGTGTCGGTGAGTGACTTGCGCTGAGCGGGCGTGAGTGCCGCGAGCAACCGCTGCTCGTTGGCCAGGTGGTCGGGTAGAGCCGCGTCGATCATCCGCTTCCCCTCGGCGGTGAGGGTGACATCCACGCCGCGACCGTCGTGCTCGCTCGCGCTGCGTGTCACGAGCCCCCGGCGCTCGAGCCGGTCAAGGCGCTGGGTGATGGCGCCGGAGGTGACCATCGATGCGCGCATGAGCTGGGCCGGTGTGAGCCGATGTGGCGATCCGGCGCGGCGCAAGGTCGCGAGCACGTCGAACGCGGGCCGGTCGAGGCCGTGCGCGCTGAAGGTGCGGTCGAGCTCGGCGTCGATCCTCCGCGCCAGTCGCAGCAGTCGCCCGATCACGCCCATCGGCGCCATGTCGAGATCGGGGCGCTCGATCGCCCACTGCTCCAGGACGAGGTCCACATGGTCGGCCATAGCCCCAGCGTACTGCCTGGAAGCGAAGTATGTCTCTTGACATTCGCTTAGCCCTAAACTACATTTAGCTTAGTGCTAAGAGATCAGAGAATCGTCGCAGCGACCGCTCAAGCTCCCGCGATCTGGGGCACGACGTACCTGGTGACCAGCGAGCTGCTCCCGCCGGGACGCCCGCTGCTGGCTGCCGTGGTTCGCGCTCTCCCAGCCGGACTCGTGCTCGTCGCGCTGACCCGCTGCCTGCCCCACGGCAGCTGGTGGTGGCGCGCGGTCGTGCTCGGGGCGCTGAATATCGGCGCGTTCTTCGCCTTGCTGTTCGTCGCGGCATATCGGCTTCCCGGTGGCGTGGCCGCGACGATCATCGCGGTGCAGCCGCTGCTGGTCGCGGCGCTTTCCCGGAGGTTCCTGGATGAGCGCGTCGCGCCCCACGTCGCCATCGCCGGCGCCGCCGGTGTCGTGGGCGTGGGCCTGCTCGTGCTCCGCGGCGGTACGACGCTGGACGCAGTCGGCGTCGCCGCCGCCCTCGGCGCCGCGGCCGTGATGGCCACCGGGATCGTGCTCAGCAAGCGCTGGCCGTCGCCCGCGCCGCTGCTGGCGACGACGGGCTGGCAACTCGTAGCGGGAGGCCTGGTCGCCGCGCCGGTCGCGCTCGCCGTCGAGGGGCCGCCCCCGGCCACGCTGACGGCGGGCAACCTCGCCGGCTACGCCTATCTCGCGATCGTCGGAGCTGCCCTCGCTTACGCGCTCTGGTTTCGCGGCATCCGTGCGCTCTCCCCGACGAACGTGACGTTCCTGGCGCTGCTGAGCCCCGTCGTCGCGACCGCGCTCGGCTGGATCGCGCTCGGCCAGCACCTCACGCCGCTCCAGGCGCTCGGCGTCGTGATCATCCTCGGCTCGGTGATCGTCGCCCAACTGCGGCCGAGCCCAGCCACCGCGCTCACACGGAATGCCGACGCCGAGGGCGTCTCCGGAGTGGGCCCTCAAGCGACCGAATTCGTCACCTCAAGGGCTCGCCGACCGGCGCTGCCCACACCGACAAACCCGGAGGCCATCACATGGGCACCACCACCGCAGCGCTGAACACCAGCACCCCTCTCAGCGGCACGTTCGAAGCCGATCCCGTTCACTCCAGCTTCGGCTTCTCTGTTCGCTACCAGGGCGTCTCGATCTTCCGCGGGAGCCTGACCGAGGTCGAGGCCGGGCTTCGTCATGGCCACCTCGAGGGAACCGCGAAGGTCGATTCGATCTCGATCCGTACGCCCGAACAGTTCCGCGCACACGTCCTGTCGTCCGAGTTCTTCGACGCCGCCAACCACCCCGAGGTCAGGTTCGTCTCCACGGCAGTCACCATCGACAGCACCGGCGCGGCGAGCGTCACCGGCGACCTGACGATCAAGGGCATCACAAGGCCCGTCGTGGCGACCGGCCAGTGGACCGCACCGGCAGCCGATGCGTTCGGCAACACCCGCGCCCACCTCGAGCTCGAGGCGGTCATCGATCGCACCGAGTGGAACATGAACTGGAACATGGCGCTCCCCTCGGGCGGCAACGCGCTCGCCAACGCCGTCACGCTGACGATCGAGCTCTCACTGGTCGACCGGGCCTAGCTCGATGCGAATCCTGGGAATCTCCGGCAGCCTGCGGCGCGGATCCCACAACCGCCAGTTGCTCCGGGCCGCGGCCGCCGCGCTCCCGCCCGAAGTCAGCCTGGTGGAGTGGGACGGGCTCGCCGGCTTGCCGGCGTTCGACGAAGATCAGGAGAACGCGCGCGGGGAGCCGGTACGCGCGTTCCTCGACCTAATGGAGAGCGCCGACGCGCTCCTGATCGCGACGCCCGAGTACAACGCGTCGCTCCCGGGAGCGCTCAAGAACGCGCTCGACTGGGCCTCGCGGCCGTTCCCATCGAGCGTCCTGCGTTGCAAGCCGAGCGCGGTGATCGGCGCGAGCACAGGCCCGTTCGGCGCGGTCTGGGCGCAGGCCGAGCTGCGTAAGACGCTCACGGCCAGTGGCGCGCACGTGCTCGACGCCGAGCTGCCTGTCGGCACCGCCGCGAGCGCGTTCGCGCCCGACGGATCACTCGCCGACCCCACGCTCAGCGCGCGTCTGCGCCGACTGCTGGGCGAACTCGTCCGCGCGGGCTCACATGCCCCAAGAGCCGCTCGATCCGAGGCCCTGATCGCGTGCCGATGACCATGAAATGCCCGGCCCTCGGGCAGGCGCTACTTCGCTCGACGCGCCTGCCCTCGACGCGGAAGACGTGGCCGGACGGGCTTGCCCTCGACGCGGAAGACGTGTCCTGAGACTGGATGACCCATCGCCAGCCTCTTAGGCGCGAACCTGGGGACTTTGCCCCCGCCGGGCACCAAACTCGCCGATTTGCAGGCAAATCGAAGGCGCCCCCGGCAGGATTCGAACCTGCGACCTGCGGATTAGAAGTGGCCGATTTGCAGGGCTTTTTGGCATCGTGGAGCCTAGTCTACACCCTCTGAGTTGTTCTGAGTTGCCCACACTTCTGCTCAGTTGGAGACGCGGCTCGGGACCGTGTCGATCCGCGCGGCTTGAACTCAGTCGGGCGAGGTCGAATCCCGGATGAACGCCTCGAGCTGGTCGGCGTGCGCACGGATAGCCCGCAGCGCCGCGACGGCCTCAGACTCGGACGTCGATTCCCGTGCCCGCTGCACATCGGCCTCGACAAGCTGCGCGAGCCGAATGCTTGCCGGCGTTGCGCCGCACAGGTCTCGGAACGCGGCCCACGTCGCATCGTCCACCGCCACGCGAGCAACCCGAGCGCCAACGGGAGCTCGCTTCTTGCGCCGGCGAGGGCTGGCCGTCGCGGCGACGGTGAGCTCGGCCGATCGGCTCGCGACCTCGTCATCGACCAGGCCGAACTCCCGCCGCGCCTTCGCGATCTCCGTCTGTCGCTCGCGCTTCTCACGGCTCTTGCGACCCACGTCCGAACTGTAGCGCCGCTGTATACAGCACTTCAGTGCAACTGTGTGCCCGGCCTTCTTGTCGCGAGATCACCAGACTGCGTGGGCTCGCGTCGACTCGACATACCTCTGCTCGACGTCTGCGGCGGCAGCACGAGTTGACGGGAGCACCGTCTGTCGACGTAGTCGTTGGTCTGGCGCTCTCGACTCTCGCGAGCCAGCTGCGCGGCGCACGGACGGTGATTCGCCGACAAGAGACGGGCGACGCGTCGGCCGAATCGTCAATGCAGAGGCGCGGGGCTCCCCGGATGCAGAAGTACTAGCCGAGGCCTCGCATACGGTGTCGGTGGTTATGACCGCACCCGCGAGGCTGATCTCCCCCTCCGAACCAGAGCCCCCGTCGTTCAGCGAGCGCTTGGCTCGCTATCCGCGACTCCGGTTCATGGGCTCGAAATACAAGCTTGCCCCGACGCTGGCCGAGCTGTTTACGTCGTTGCCCCCCGGTCCAGCGGTGGATGCCTTCTCCGGAAGCGGCGTCGTGGCTTACGCGCTCAAAGCCACCGGTCGGCCGGTTCTAGCGAACGACCAGCTCGCGTTCGCCGCAAAGCTCGCGACGGCGACGATCGCGAATGAGAACGAGCGCCTTGAGCCTGAGGACATCGCCGTCCTCACCTCCGGCAACCGCGACGGCCGTGATTTCATCGCGTCGACATTCGACGGCCTCTACTTCGAACGCAGCGACCACGCCTTTCTCGATGCCGTCTGGTCTCAACTTGAATGCCTCTCGACGGCGAAGCAGGCGCTGACGATCAGCGCCCTTTGCCTGGCCGCCGCATGGAAGCAGCCGCGCGGAGTGTTCACGATCACGACGCCACGGTATGACGACGGTCGTCGACAGCTCCGCATGTCGCTGGAGGCACTTTTCCGCGAAGCCGTCCTTGCGTTCAACGGTGCCGTATTCGCGGGACCGCCCTGCGGGGCGGTCCGCGGGGACGTGTTCGACATCGACCCGGGTCCGTACGCGATTGCATACCTCGATCCGCCATACGCGCCCCCCAAGGACGACACCTGCTACATCAAGCGCTACCACTTCCTCGAAGGATTGGCGACCTACTGGCGAGGCCAGGAGATCATGTGGGAGACGCGAACCCGCAAGTTGAGGAAGCTGCACACGCCGTTCGCGTATAAGCGATCCGCCGGAGACGCGTTGGACCGCACGTTCGAGCACTTCAGATCGTCCGCGATTGTGTTGTCGTACGGTTCAAACGCGGCGCTGTCGGTGGACGAGCTCGAGGCGCTGCTAAGGCGTCACAAGCGGTTCGTCCGGCGAATCGAGATCCCGCACCGATACGGTTTTGGCACACACGGCGCCGCCAAACGCCGTGTTGCCACCGAGTACGTTCTCGTCGCCACGTGAGTGCACCAGTCGTCCCCACCTTCGACGAGTACCTCGCGTCGCTTTCGCCGGTGTCGCAGGCGGTTCCGGGTGCGGAGCCCGAGGCGATCGAGGCATGCACTGGGGCCACGGCGCTGATCGCCGCGGCGCTGCCTCTCGACCAAGACAAGTTGGCGGCGATCGTGCGGGAACACCCCGGCGTCGTTCCCGTTCTCGCCGCCGCCGCCGGCCTGTCTCAGGAGCGATTCAAGACGTGGCTTCAGGGCACGTTTGCGACCGCGGGCTGGGTCACGCTCTCCCGACAACGCGCAGCCGAGCTTGTCGCATCGCTGGACGATGAGTTCGCCATCATCGAGTTGCTCGAGCTTCAGGCGAATCGCGCATGGACGTGGGCCGACGTGCTCGCTCGGACCATGTCATCCCGTCAACGCGCGGGCAACGCCGTGCGGCAGGGACGCAACCTTGAGGATGCGGTCGAAGCGGCGATTAGCTCGCTCGGCCTGCCGTTCGCTTCGCGGGGTCAGTTCGAAGGCATCAACAGCCGAATCGCGCCCGTCGATTTCGCGATCCCGGACAAGGGTGCGGTAACGCTCATAGCGGTCGCCGTCAAGGGATATGACTCAACCGGCAGCAAGCTAACCGACGCCCGTCGTGAGATCGAAGAGATGGCGACAGTGCGGAAGCCGAGGCAGTTCATCTTTGCCATTGTTGACGGCCATGGCTGGCTTCGACGCTCGAACGACCTACGTCGTATCCACGATCTGTGGCTATCGAACCAGATCGACGGCTTGTACAACCGGGCGACGCTGGACGATTTCAAGACGGCGCTTGCGAGCGCTGCACGCCGTCTCAGCTTGCTGCAATAGCCTGCCGACAAGTCAGCTGGCGAGTTCGCGCAGGCGCCTCACGATCGCTGAAAGTGGCTTCGGAGGGTCCGACTCAAGGCTGACGGCGGCCTGACGGTAAGCGTCCTCGGACTTCTCGCGCCAGTCGCCGAGCTGCTCCCGCGCCTTCTCGGCGGCCTCGGGAAAGCCCGGCCACCCAGCCGTCTCGGCTTCAAGCCTGTCCTCGAATACCGCGTATTCGACCGCGACCTGCGTCGGCGGCGCGGCCTGCGCCATCACGCCAAGCGTGCGCAGGACGACCTCGTTTTCAGCCTGCTCCTTCCGCAGCGCCGCGTGCGCTTTCGCCTGGGCCCAACCCTGCTCGACTCGCCGCGCCGCCAGGCCAGCATCCCCATCGAAGACGACGTATGCAGGCACCCCTAGTTCCGCAAGGATCGCCCACGGGATCAGCAACTGGCGCTTGCCGTTTCCAGCCACCACGGCGATGCCATCGGCATCGAAGCCGCCGTTGCGGTCGGCGACCCCATGCAGCAGCCCGGCATCGCTGCGACCTTCGACCAACAACACAGCCTTCGCGAACACGGCCTCTGCGACTTGCCTGCGCAGCGTCATCTGCACACGCAAGGCGATTTGCTGAGCGTCGTACACGCCCGCCAAACGCCTGGCGACGCGCGCGATGCTGGCATCAGTCACGATCGAACGCGGCCATGGGCCGGGCAGGCGCGAGAACCGCCGAAGGCGACGATAGTTAGCGGCGTCGACGAAGTACTCGGAGTGGGTCGCGTACGCGACCTGTACCGATGCATGCTCATCTTCCGCCAGCGCCGTCAGCGTCGAGGCGAAGTGCCGTGCCTGCAGAGGATGCTGGTACAGCTCCGGCTCCTCAACCGCCAAGAAGAGCGTCGGCGGAGTCCAGCCGGACGCACCGACCTCGTCGCTCGGCGGCGGCCGCATCGCGGCAAGACGCTGGACTACTGCGATCAGCAGCGCCCGCTGGAAACCGTGTCCTTGGTGGCCTACGTCGGTCTCGAGCTCGCCGTCGGCGACGCGGACATCCACACCGAACACGGGGAGACGGATCAGCGATGGACGTGGCTCGAGCAGCACCTGGCCGCCTGGCACTAGGCGATCGAGCTCCTCCGAGACGCTAGACGCGAGGTCAACAAGTGCCTGGCCGCCTTCGTCCTCCACGATCTCCCTCATATCCTCGGTCACGCGCCTCTCGAGCTCGCCAAGTCGCTCGCGCATCGCCGACTGCTCTCCCAAAGCACGGTCGAGGAGCTGGCGCAGGAGCGTTCCGCGGACGTCGCGAGTCTCCGCCTCGGGATCGGCGACGGCCGGGACCATCACGAAATCGACTCGCCCGTTGAGCCATGCTCCGCCAACGGCATTGGCCAGACGCCCAGCGTCGATGTCCGCCTCCTCAAGCTCACCGGGATGCGCCGCTTCCCAGGTGCCGAGGGCTGCATCGACCGCGGCGACACTCGACGCCGCCGGAAGTTGAAGCTCGGGCCGAGCCCCCCGGAGCGCAGCGTATGCCTGACGCCGGGGCATCGCGCCCTCCGTCGCCCGAACCTCCGCGAACCCCGAGTAGGCCCGGCCACGCGCAACCAACGCCTCGCCGCCAGACGCCGACCATGTCCGCCGCAACGTGCTCCGCCCGTCTATGACAAACCCTTCGAGAGCGGCTAGGTCAGCTTGGTTCAGGTCATCGAACGTAGCCCCGACGCTCACGTCGTTCTCGACAGCCTGTCGGGCGTGGTCGTCTGGCTCAAGCCGTCCACCTTCAAAGAACCACCGAAGGGCATGCAGCAGAGTCGACTTGCCGGCGCTATTCGCCCCCACCAGCACAGTCACGGACTCAAACGACGTCTCGAGGTCGTCAAGACAGCGAAACCCGCGGACTCGAAGGTGAACGATGCGCATCTCGACTTCTAAGAGTCCTGACCCCCCGTTGCTGTGACGGCCGGACGGAAGACGAGTGACATTGCGCGCAGCTCGCCGTCAGGCGCCAACGTCAGCAACAGGATCGACCCAGTCCTCGGGCGGCTCGATCTTGGCCTCCATGCCGGCATGGTCCTCGAGCAGCGCGAGCAGGTGGCTTCCGGATAGGAGCTCGAGAGGCTTATTCTCTGCGAACTCGTACGAGGCCTTGCCATAGCCGCTGGTTGTGACCAGGATGCCCTTGCTCGCCCCCTCGTTCTGCATCGTCCCGAACAGGTCCCGAACGGCGCTGACGCCGACCGTGTTCTTGTAACGCTTTGCCTGGATGACGACCTTGCCGCCGAAGATCGGTCGGGGGTCAAATGCCACGCAGTCCACGCCGCCGTCGCGTGAGGCTTGCGTGAGACGAGTCTCAAGTCCCATCTTGGCGAAGAGATTGGTGATCAGCGCTTCGAACTCTCCCGGCGTAAGGTCCATCAGATTGGCACGCCGGTCCATCGTCGACAGCACGTCGATCTCGTCGATAAAACGTCTGTCGACCATGGAGAACTCAAGCACCGGGCGCACCGGAGCGAGTTCCGCTGGGCTCTTGGAGACTGATGCACTCAGGCCCCGTAGGCACGCCTGCGGCTCGACGTGGGCAAGGTCGAGCCCGTCAAACACATCTCGCGTCGTGCGCAGGGTAATGAGACACGGCCGGATGGGCCGGCCGGTGCGCGGGTCAATCGTGTCGACGTGCCCGTTGAAGACGACCGACTCCAGATGTTCGGCTCGATCGGACTCGAAGATCTCGTGCACGGTGCGTAGGGCGACTTGCGATACGACGCTGGCGTATAGCGCGCGGCGCTGGGTGGTCGGTCGGGCCTTCGGGGAAATCTCGTCCTTGCTCTTGACGTAGCGAAACTCGAGGTTCTCAGGTACGACCGCGAAGCCGGGCAAGTCCATCTCGATCACCAACTGGCGTGACTCGGGGACGTAAGCGACCCGGTGCTGCTGAGGAAAGTCCTGCGGGTAGCGGCTAGAGGCCAGGACCATCGATGCGTAGTTCAGAACCGCATCGGGCTCACCCGCGTGATACGCCTCTCGAAAGGCGTCGACCTCGGCGTTCTGTCGGGCCACGTGGTCGTTGATCGCTCGCAGCCGGGAGTCGTGCTCGGACCTCTTCGCCGCCAGGGCTGCGACCCGTCGGTCTTCGTCCTACTGCCAGGCCTCCATCGGTCGCGTCTCAGAACTGGTGTAAATAGCCGCCGGTGCCGTCAAGACGACGGCGTAGGTTCCCTCAAGTCCTGCAAGACATCGAAGGAGGACCTACGCCGTGAGACGTACCGTACCGCCGTCGGCGGAGATTGAAGCGCAGATCGATCAGCTGCTCGCGGTCGGAGTGGGTGAGAACCCGCGCGAGTCGTTGTCGGAGCTCGCGAGGCTCGGTGCCCGGTTGATCATTCAGCGGGCGGTCGAGGACGAGTTCGAGGCCTGGTTGGGCCGCTCTCGCTACGAGCGCCGTCCCGACTCGCAACGAGGGCTGCGCAACTATGAGAGCGGGCTGCGCAACGGGTTTCGTCCGCGCAGGGTGCAGACCGGCGAGGGTGAGCTCCAGATTGAGATCCCGCAGGTCCGCGAGGCGGCGGAGACGTTCGCGTCCAAGCTGTTCCCGCGGACGCCGAAGCTGTTGCGGACCGAGCCGTTGAAGGCGTTGGTGATCGGCGCGTTCGTGCGCGGGTTGTCGATGCGCGATGTCGAGTCGCTGTGCGAGCAGGCCGGGCTGGGGAGGCTCTCGAAGTCGACCGCCTCGCGGATCTGCGAGGAACTCAGAGACCGCTTCGATGCGTTCAAGCGCCGCAGCCTCTACGACATCCAGCTGGTCGCGCTGTTTCTCGACGCGACCTTCATCTCCGTGCGTCCCAGCGGGCCGAAGGAGGGCGTGCTGGTCGCCTGGGGATTCACTGAAGCCGGCGAGCGTGTGCTGCTCGCCGTGATGCTCGGAATGCGCGAGTCCTACGAGGACTGGCAGGCGCTCGGCCGCGATCTCATCGCCCGCGGCCTCGGCGCGCCGATGCTGATCGTCGCCGACGGCGCTCCCGGGCTCAACAAGGCGATCGAGCACTGCTGGCCGGCATCGGATCGCCAACGCTGCTGCGTGCACCGCGCGCGCAACCTGTACGCCAAGCTGCCCGAACGAGAGCGCGAGCGCGTCAAGCACGCTTACTGGCAAGCGCTCGACGACGCGATTAACGAACGCGACGCCAAGCAGCGACTCCAAGCGCTCGTCGACGAGCTCGACAAGGGCGGCTTCACCGCCGCGGCCAAGTGCCTGGCCGACGATCTCGACGCGCTCGTCGTGCACCTGCGCTACCCACTGCGCCACCGCCGCCGGTGGCGCAGCACCAACCTGCTCGAGCGATCGCTCGGCGAGGTCAAACGACGCACCAAGGTGATGGGCCGCTTCCCCGGCGAGGACAGCTGCCTCACCCTCGTCTGGGCTGTCCTGGATCTCCTCATCACTCACCAGACCAACGGCATCCGCTTCACCGAACTCGACCGCCAACGGCTCAACCGCGCCAGATATCACCAACCCGACGACGCACTCCCCGAGGAGATGACCGCCGCATAGACTGACCAACCGGGAACCTCAGCCGCGGACGAATTTACAGCGGCAAAGAGACGCCACCCCTCCATCGCAGCGGCGTGTATCGCCGTGGCATCCGCTACTGCCTGCGCGTGTTTGGCCTTGGCGCCGGGGACAAGGGCGCGCAGACCAGATAGCGGCGGCGGGTCGAATACGGGTTGGTCAGCCGCCTGCCCGAGTGGTCCCGGTGCAAAGCGGGGCAACTTCGGCTGCTCCTTCAACGACTCGAAGTCGAGGGAGTCATCGACAGAAAGGGTCGTGGCCAGAAGACCTTCGAGCTCCTTGACCGACGCGGCCAACAGGGCGTTGTACTGCTCGGCCTCCTGCGCCCGCCTCTCGAGGTAGCGGCGCTTGCGCTCCTTGTCGAGTTGCGCGGCGGCGCGCAGCGCCTCGCGCTCGCGCCGCTGCCGCTCGCGCTCCATTGTCCGGGCCAAGCGCTCGGCCTCCCGGCGTTGGCGTTCGATATCCCGCTGCCGCTGAACCCAGTAGCTGCTCGCCACGTCTCGCTCCGTCTTCGCTGAACGATGGGAGCCTACTTACCAAGCTCGCCCGCGTGGAGGAATCTGCGGTCCAGCTCCGGGTACCCCCTCGCGTACAGGCCCGCGACCACCTTGAGATCTCCTCGAGTTGGGCTCCTGCATTGAGAGACTGGCGAGGCGTTGCGATGTGAAGCGCTCACGACCGAGCGGATACTGAGCCTGCGACGGACGGCCCCTTCGTCCTGGAATTGGCCTTATGACGCGCCGACGCCGCGACAGCGTTCGAATCCGCCGTCCCCGGTCCAGGTTGCGGCGTCCACAGGTTCGGCTCGAGCGTCGCGAGTGTGGCGTCGGGCTCAGCAGTGGAGATCACGAGCGCTGGCGCACGAGGGGCGGGTCGGGCGCTGAAAGTGGTGCGAGGGTCCTGGCCGCTTTGGACGCTCGGGCGGCGGCTCCGCCCAAGCCGCGACGGCGCAGCCACCGGCATCCGTCGCTCGCCGCACGGATGCTGGCGCTGACGCGCCGGTCGCAGTGATCCCTGATCCCAAGCCACAGCCACGGAGCCGTCCCGGTGCCCGATGAGCATGAGGAACGCGCCTACCGCTTCGGGCCGCTCGAGCGACGCGGCACCGTTGGCGGTCTTCGCCTCGGACAAGCGGTGACGATCGGTGGAGACTGCGTGCTCTCGGTCCTCCTGCTCCGAGTCCTCCCCGGCTCACAGGCCATGCCCGCCGCGGTCCTCGTGCTGCTGATCGCCGGCGCCGCCGCAATCCTGCCAATCAACGGCCGGACGGACCCCCGACGAGTGGGTCCCAGTCGTCGCCGGCACGTTCACCGCGCGTCTGCGAGGCGAGCACAGGTATCGGGCGCGGCGAGCAAGCCAGGGCTTCACGAGCGCTCCTGGACGGCGAGACCCTCAAGCGACCGCAGGCGATGCCGCCGGTGCTGCGCGACTCGCCTGCTCAGCGCCCATCTCGCCGACGGCAGCGAGCTGGGAATGCTCCACGACCCAGAGCTGGGCGCGTACACGGCCGTCGTCGTCTTGCACGCAGGCGCCGTCAGCCTGCTCCCTCCGGCCGAGCATGAGCGACGTCTCGAGCAGTGGGGTCAGGTCCTTGCTGCCTTGGCGCGCCGGGGCTCCGCAATCCGTCGTCTCCAGATCATCGAGCACACCGCGCCCTCTGACGGTCACCTTCGACAGCCAGCAGCCTTCCGTTGAGGGCGACGCGTCGCTGCAACTCGCGCAACCCCCGAGCGAAACCATCCAGCCGCGAAAGACCCGCTCACGCGGCGATCACGCCACGCGGTTCACCACCAGATCGAGCGCAGACCCCGAAGTGCAGCTGTAGGCGCCGCGGGCCGCCCCGACCTTCGGGGCGGCCCGGGACCTGACTCAGGGCGTGGTCGTCGACAGTGTGAACGTCAGCGACTTGCCGTAGGCGCCCGTACGCAGCGCCTCGCCGCTGCCGATCACCTGACGGAAGGCGATCGACACCGGGTCGTTGCTCACCGGCCCCCCGTAGCTCAACAGCGTCAGCGGGCTGCCCGCCGTCGCACTCAGCGGCGCAAACGCGTTTGCGTTGGCCCGCATCTGCAACGGCTGGCCGAGCGCGAAGGACCCGTTCACGAGCCGCCCGGTCGCGGACGGACTCGGATCGGTGACGGACAGCAGCGCGTCGCCCGCCGTCGAAGTCACCGTCGCCGTCGTGGTCGTGTCATAACTGCGACCGACCCCCGGCGCGAAGGCCCCAAACGACGCGGGCGCCCCCAGCGTCAGCGCCAGGGTCGCGGGCACGCTGCCGCCCACGCTGCCGCCCACCTGCGTCGCGCCGACCTCGAAGCTCCGCGACACGTCGCGCGCGGGGAAGTAGGTCGCATCGCCGTCCTGCGAGGCGGTGATGGTGCAAGTGCCTGGACCGGTGACCGTGACGATGTCGTCGGAGACGGTGCAGGCGCCCAAGGCGCTGTAGCGCACGGGCAGGCCTGAGCTCGAGGTCGCACTCAGCCTGTAGGGCGGAGCCGTCAGGGGGTCAAAGGTGATTGCCTGATCCACCCGGTGTTCCGTGTAATGGAAGGTCACCTCAATCCTGCCGGCTGTCGCACCCGGATACACCCGGACTTCGACGCTACCCCATTGAGTCGTACCATTGCCAAACTGCGTCAGGTCCAGCGCAGTGAGCGTAGGCGTGGTGGTGTCTGTCCCAATGAGTTGATCTGCCGTCAGCTGCTGCGGACCCCAGATTCCAACACCGTACGTGTGATTCAGAGTGTAAGTACCAGGCGTGATGCCGTCAAAGACATACTTCTCGTCCCTACCGTACGTCTCGTACGTCATCTGCCTTGACGTACTTTGCGTGCCTCCTGTCGGCCGCTTGATCAAATCGAGCTCGGCGCCTCTGCCCCGCGTTTCAAACGGGTTTTCCACGTATCGAGGTTCGCCGCTGGAGAAAGCCTCAACTTGGAAGTAGTACTCCGGATCGACGTTCAGGGCATCAATGTTCAGGGAGTTCTTCCCATAAACCATTTCGCTCTGGTACAGCTTCTTCGGTTCAATGCCGTAGCGGACGATGTAGCCATCGGCGCCATCCACCGGTTCCCACAGCACGTCGGCCTGGCGGCGGTCCAGTTGGTTGCGAACAGCCATCATGTGACCCGGAGACACCACTGTGAACTTTGACGCATCCGGATTGCCGAAGACACGGAACTCCTTTACGGCGAACTTTCCACTGTCGGGCGTGAAGACATTGGTCAGCCTCACATACCGACCTGTTA
The DNA here is from genome assembly GCA_963736505.1 of uncultured Solirubrobacteraceae bacterium. Lineage (GTDB taxonomy): Bacteria > Actinomycetota > Thermoleophilia > Solirubrobacterales > Solirubrobacteraceae > Solirubrobacter. The sequence goes on along the minus strand of CAVTOZ010000003.1, from coordinate 660 downwards.
CGGCCGTGGGGAGCTCGATGTAATCGGACCGCAGGTCCTGGGGGTTATTGCTCTTGTCAATAACCTGGGTCCAGTTCTGGTTATCGTCGGATACGTCGACAGTATATGACTGATAGCGGGTGAGTGCCGCGTTTCCGGTGGCACCAGCCTTGTCCCACTGAATCTGGATCCCGCGAATATCACTCTTCTTGCCGAGGTCGACGGTCATGTATTCGCCCGGATTGCCCGTTTGAGCGCTCCAGAACGTCTTCCCGTTCTGATCCACCGCCAATGCCGGCCAGTAATTGCCCGTCTGGGCACCGGGGGGCTGTGTGGAAGATGTTAGGACCTTCTTGTTCAGGGACAAAAGCGTCCATCCCGTGAAGTTATCGGTGATGGGATCCGCCTTGACGCCGGGCAAATACTGCGGGTAGTCGCCGTATTCGACATCTGCGTGCATCACCCCCTCCTTGTCCACAGCCGTGGGGAAGAGGGACATGAGCGTGTTACCGTTACCGCCGTTCTGGGTGTACGCCACCATGCAGATGGTCCAGAGCTTACCCTGCTTGTCCACGAAGAAGCTGCCGTGGCCTGCGCCTGGCGCTGAGCCCGACACCATCCGGGTCAGCGGGTTGTGCTCATCATAGCGATATGGACCCATCGGATCGTCTGCCACCATTA
>CAVTOZ010000002.1:0-358891 GCA_963736505.1 uncultured Solirubrobacteraceae bacterium | reverse complement strand
GCACCTGCGACGCGAACGCCTCGTGGATCTCGTACAGGTCGAAGTCCTGCAGCGTCAGCCCCTCGCGGTCGAGCATCCGCGGCATCGCGTAGGCGGGCGCCATCAGCAGGCCCTCGCCCTTGTGCACGTGGTCGACGGCGGCGGTCTGCGCGGCCGTGAAGTACGCGAGCACCGGCAGCCCGCGCGCGGCCGCCCACTCCTCGCTCGCCAGCAGCACGGCCGACGCGCCGTCCGACAGCGGCGTCGAGTTGCCGGCCGTCATCGTGTCGCCGTAGACCGGCTTGAGCTTCGCGAGCTTCTCGACCGTCGAGTCGGCGCGCAGGTTCTGGTCGCGCTCGAGCCCGAGGTACGGCTGCACGAGCCCGTCGAAGAACCCGCGCTCATAGGCGGCGGCGAGCTTGACGTGCGAAGCCGCGGCGAGCTCGTCCTGCTCGGCGCGCGTGACGCCCCAGTCGGCCGCCATCAGCGCGGCGTGCTCGCCCATCGACATGCCGGTGCGCGGCTCGCGGTTGACCGGCACCTCCGGCACGATCTGTCCCGGCCGCAGCCGCGTCAGCTGCTTCGCGCGCCCCGGCAGCGACTTCGCGCGGTTGAGGTCGAGCAGGATCTGGCGCAGGTCCTCGTTGACGCCGATCGGGGCGTCGGACGCGGTGTCGACGCCGCCCGCGATGCCGGCGTCGATCTGCCCGAGCGCGATCTTGTTCGCGACGGCGATGACCGTCTCCAGCCCCGTGCCGCAGGCGCGCTGGATGTCGTACGCCGGCGTCTCGGGCGCCAGGCGCGAGCCGAGCACGGCCTCGCGCGTGAGGTCGCGGTCGCGCGGGTGCTTGAGCACGGCGCCGGCCACGACCTCGTCGAGCCGCTCGCCGTCCAGCGCGAAGCGCTCGACCAGCCCGTCGAGCGTCGCCGTCAGCATGTCGAGGTCGGTCGCGTGCGCGTAGGCGCCGTTGGACCGCGCGAAGGGGATCCGGTTGCCGCCGATGACGGCGACGCGGCGGGTATCGGTGCTCATGAGGTCCTCAGTCCGGGTTCGAGGGTGCGGATCAGCAGGTCGGCGGCCGTCGCGGCCGGCATCGCCTCGGTGCGCAGCCACCAGCGGCCGAGCGCCTCGGCGGCGCCCAGCGTGGCGATCGTGAGCGGCTCGACGGCGGGGCCGCCGCTGAGCGAGGGCACGATCAGCCCGGCGAGGCGGTCGCGGTACTCGGCGACGCGCGCGGGCAGGGTCTCGTCGAACAGCACGCGCCAGCCTTCGCGATCGGAGTCCAGGAACGAGAAGAAGGCGTGGATGGCACTGCTGAGCGCCTCGGCCGGCGACCCCGCGGCCTTGACGGCGTCAACGATCGCGTCCGCCAGCGCCTCCGCGGCGGGCGCCATGCACGCCGCGTACAGCCGCTCCTTGTTGCCGAAGTAGTTGTAGAGCAGCGGCTTCGTCACGCCGACCGCCGCCGCCACCTCGTCCATCGTCACGTCGGCGTAGCCGCGCTCGGCGAACAGCGCGTGCGCGGTCTCGAGCATCTGGGCCTCGCGCTCAGCGCGCGGCAAGCGGGTTCTCACGTCGACCTGCCAACCAGAGGGGAGTCCGTGCCCGCAGGGCGAGGACTCCCAGCGACGCGAGCCGCCAGGCGAGCGTCGCCCCTTTCGAGGCAGGACTCGGGCACGCCGAACGCGTCGACGAGCATGCCGGCGTCGGGGCGCAGCTCCGCGAGCAGCGTGTTGACGGCCTTGATCACGCCCTTCGAGCGCCCCGCGTTGAGCTTGCCGTGCTCCTGGTACCAGCCGCGCTCGGCCTCGATCCGCGACAGCGCATAGAGGCTGCAGAGGCGACCGAGCAGCGGGTCGTCGTCCGCCACCGCGGCGAACGCCTCGAGCACGACGAGGTCGACCCACGAGCGCGCCGCGGTGAGCACGTGGTCCTGGCAGTCGACCAGCACGCTGAACGGGTCGCGGCCGCTGCCGATGCCCTTCTTCAGCCGCCGCGCGACGCCGCCCAGGATGTGTTCGTGGCGCCACTTGAAGAGGTCCAGCTGCGTCTTGCGGGCGAGCAGGTCGCCGCCCTCGTCGCGGCCGGGGATGCCGATCTTCTCGGCCAGCATGCCGAGTGCCTGGCCCGCGATGAACTGCGCCGTGCCGAGCGGGTCGAGCTCGCCGAACTGGTCCTTATAGTCGGTCAGCAGGTTCTTGGCCGCGAGCTGGAGCAGGACCGTGTTGTCGCCCTCGAACGTCGTGAACACGTCGGTGTCGGCCTTCAGCGCCGCGAAGCGGCTCGCGCGCAGGTAGCCGGCGCCGCCGCACGCCTCGCGGCACGCCTGGATCGTGTCCGTCGCATGCCACGTGGCGATCGACTTCACGCCGGCCGCGAGCGTCTCCAGCTCGCGCCGCTGGCGGTCGTCGACGTCGTCGTCGGAGAAGACCGCGTGCAGCTCGGCGATCAGCCGGTCCTGCGCGAACGACAGCGCGTACGTCGTCGCGAGCGGGACGAGCAGCCGGCGCTGGTGCGTTCGGTAGTCCAGCAGCAGCGCCTCCTCCTCGCCCGGGATGCCGAACTGGCGCCGCTCCAGGCCGCGCCGGATCGCGATCGTCAGGGCGACCTTGGTCGCCGAGATCGACGCGCCGGAGACGCTGATGCGCCCCTGGATCAGCGTGCCGAGCATCGTGAAGAAGCGCTTGGTCGGGTTCTCGATCGGGCTCGTGTACGTGCCGTCGGGGGCGACCTCGGCGTAGCGGTTGAGCAGGTTCTCGCGCGGCACGCGCACGTGCTCGAACCAGATCCGCCCGTTGTCGACGCCGTCGAGGCCGAGCTTGGGCCCGCAGTCCTCGATCCGGACGCCCGGCAGCGTCTCGCCCCCGTCGTCGCGCAGCGGCACCAGCAGCGCGTGCACGCCGCGCTCCTCGCCGCCCGCGATCAGCTGCGCGAACACGACCGCCATGCGCCCGTCGCGGGCGGCGTTGCCGATGTAGTCCTTGCGCGCGTCCTCGTGCGGGGTGTGGATCACGAACTCGCCCGTCGCCGGCTCGTACGTCGCCGTCGTGCCGAGCGCCTGGACGTTGGAGCCGTGCCCCGTCTCGGTCATCGCGAAGCAGCCGGGCAGCTCCATCGAGGTCGCGGCGCGCAGGTAGGTCTCGTGGTGGTGCTCGGTGCCGAGGTGCAGGATCGCGCCGCCGAAGAGACCGAACTGCACGCCGCACTTGACGAGCAGGCTGAGGTCGCCGAACGCGAGCGCGCCGAAGCTCGCGACCGAGCCGCCCACGTTGTCCTGGCCGCCGTACTCGGCGGGGAAGCCGCGGCCGGTGTCGCCCTCGGCCGTCAGCTCCTGCACCCAGGCGAGCACCTTCTCGCGGTGCTCCTGGAGCGGAAGGTCGACGACGGGCTCGTTTCCGGGCTGCGACAGCCACCAGCGCACCCGGTCACGGATCTCGGCGTACTCGCCATCGAGCAGCGCGCGCAGGGTCTTCGTGGTCATGGAAACGAAGTTACCCGCATATAAATTTCTATACCGGTAACTGTGCGCGACCCCACACAGCTCAAGTTTCGCGCGCTTTGGCCGATGCACGTGTGGGGGCCTTCGGCCTTCATCCCTCCCATGCATCGACGTTCGCTCGCTCTCGCGCTGCTCGTCGCCCTCGCGGCGCCGGCCTCGGCGCGCGCCGCCTCGGGCGACATCATCGTCCAGCGCGAAGCCGGCCTGGATCGCAGCGAGCGCGCCGACCTGCGCGATCGCGCGGACGTCCGGCTCGCCGAGACGCTGCCGCTGCCCGCGACCGAGCTGGTCACGCCGGACGGCAGCCAGGCGGCCGCGCTGGCCGCGCTGCGCCGCGATCCCGATGTCGTCTCCGCCGAGCCCGACCTCCCGGTCCGCGCGCTCACGAACGACCAGGGCTGGGGCGACCTGTGGGGCCTGGAGAACACCGGGCAGACGATCAACGGGCCGTACGACGGCGCCACCTTCACCGACCAGGCGGGCCTGCCCGGCGCCGACATCGACGCGCCCGAGGCCTGGCTGCGCAGCCGCGGCGCGGGCGTGACCGTCGGCGTCGTCGACACCGGCGTCAACACCGGCAACCTCGACCTCGCCGACCAGGTCGACACCTCGATCGGCTACGACTGGGTCGACGGCGGCGCGCCCGACGACGACAACGGCCACGGCTCCCACGTGGCCGGCACGATCGCGGCGGAGTCCGACAACGGCATCGGCGTGGCCGGCGTCGCGCCGGACGCGAAGGTGGTGGCGCTGCGCGTGCTCGACGCGTCCGGCTCCGGCTACACGAGCGACGTCGCCTCGGCGTTCGCCTACGCCGGCGAGCATGGCCTGCGGATCGTCAACGCGTCGCTGGCCGGCGGCGACTCGACCGTGCTCGGGCAGGCGATCGCCAACTACCCGAACACGCTGTTCGTGGTCGCCGCGGGCAACGAGAGCGCCAGCGACGACGACCCGGCGACCGCCGACTACCCGTGCGCGTACCCCTTCGCCAACGTCGTCTGCGTCGGCGCGTCCGACAACCGCGACCAGCCCGCGGTCTTCTCCAACTTCGGCGCCGCCTCGGTCGACCTCTTCGCTCCCGGCGTCGGCATCGTGTCGACCTGGAAGGGTCCTGGCCAGCGCTACCAGGACGAGAGCGGCACCTCGATGGCGTCGCCGCACGTCGCCGGCGCCGCGGCGCTCGCGCTGGCGGCCAACCCCGCCGTCACCACCGCGCAGCTGCGCACGGCGCTGCTCGCGACCGTCGACCAGCCCGCGCCGCTCGCCGGCCTGTCCGCCACCGGCGGCCGGCTGAACGCGAACGCGGCGGTCGCGGCGGCCGCCGCGATGACGCCGGAGCCGAGCCCGACGCCGACGCCGACCCCGCAGCCGCCGGTCGCCACCGCGACGCCGGTGCCGCCCGTCGTCACGCCCGTCCCGACGCCCGTCGCCGAGCCGAAGCTCACGAGCGTCACGATCACCGGCTCGCTGCGCACCAAGACGAGCAAGCTGCGCGTGCGCTATTCGCTCACGCGCCCGGCCGCCGTCCGCTTCACCGTCACGCGCCACGGCTCGCGCGCGACGCTCGCGACGTGGACCCGCTCCGGCGGCGCCGGCACGAACGTCCTCTCGCTGAAGCGCAGGCTGCCGACGCGACGGACGCTGAAGCGGGGCGCCTACACGCTGTCGCTGCGGCTCTCCCGCACTGCGCGCACGGCGACCTTCCGCGTGCGTTAGAGCTGGTTGTACGAGTCCTCGGTCGCCCAGCCGCCGGCGGTGCGGGCCGTGACCGAGCAGCCGAGCCGGCCGGGCCGGTCCGGGCGCGCCGGCGCGTGGCCGGCGACCGTGACGCGCTTGGCGCCGCTGCGGCGCCACCAGCGGTAGCTGAGCGTGCGCGTGCTCGGCTCCCACGTGCCGGCGACGCAGCGCAGCGTGCCGCCGGCATGGCGCACGCGCACCCGCCGCAGCGCGTAGGGCGCGATCGCGGTCGTGGAGGTCAGCAGGGCGCGATGGGGAGCGACGCGCTCGGAGACGTCGGGCAGCCCTTGGCCGCACCCGCGTCCCTCGGTCTCGCCGCCCCAGGTCACGACGCCAGCGACCGCCCAGGCGCCGTCGCGCCGGACCATCACGGGGCTGCCGCTGTCGCCGGCGCACGCCTGAGAGGCGGCCGGCGTCGGGTCCTTCGTGCACAGGTGCAGGGCCGGGTGGAAGAGCGTTGGGCCGTAGGCGCCGGGACAGGCGCCGGAGACGACCTGCGACGTCCCGAGCGGCGGCTGCGACCACGGCGGCGGCGGCGTGCTGTCGCCGGTGGCGCCGTGGCCGACGGTCAGCGTCGCCTCGCCCTCGACCGGCGCCGGGTCGGCGATCGGCAGCGGCGGGACGTCGGTCACCGGCTTCTCCAGGCGGATCACCGCGAGGTCGTCGATCGTCGCCGACGCGCTCTCGTCGTCCGGCGCGGCGGGCGCCGGGATCAGCCGGTACGTGGCGGGGAAGGCCGCGCCGGTCCACGCGCGCCGCTTGCCGCCGATGCGCACGCTCAGCTTGGCGGGGTCGGCGCCCTGGACGCAGTGCGCGGCCGTCAGCACCCGGTCGGGCGCGACGAGCGCGCCGCCGCACGCGACGTACGCGCGCGTCAGGCTCGCCACCCACGGCGCCTGCGCCGCCGGCACGGGCGTGCCGTGGAAGACGGAGGCGGCGGCGAGCACGGTGGCGGCGATCACTTCTTCTTGCCGCGCGAGAGCGGCGACACCTGCCTCGCCGCGCCCTTGGCGAACGCGCCGGGCTCGAGCTTCATCGCGAGCCGGCGCAGCTCGGCGCGCTCCGGCTTGGAGAGCCGGTGCCCGCGGCGGACGAGGTCGGCCATGCGGCGGCGGTCGTCGCGGCTGAGGCCCTGCAGGTGGGTGCGGGCGAGCAGCAGCAGCTGCAGGATCGCCACGAGCTTGAAGAACGGGAGTCGTCTGATGCTTCCGAGTATGGCGAAGCGGCCGTATGCTCCCGCCGGAACGAGGGAGGGGTCCCGATGAAGCGATGGGTGGTCGCCGGCGTGGCGCTGGCGGTGCTGGGCATGGCCGGAACGGCGCAGGCCGCGGGGATTTCGGTCGTCGACGGCCGGACCGCGCCGGTGTTCGATTACCAACAGGCGGTGCGCGAGCGCGTCTACATCCCGAACGGCCAGGATGCTGACCTCGACGGCGTCGAGGACCGCACGGCGATCGAGATCATGCGCCCGAAGGAGTCCGGGCCGGACTTCAAGGTCCCGGCGATCATCGCGCCGAGCCCGTACTACACGTCCGACTGCGGCCAGTTCGTCGGCGAGTGCATCGGCGACCTCGACGGCGACGGCGTCAACGACCGCTGGCCGCTCTGGTACGACAACTACTTCGTCCCGCGCGGCTACGCGGTGATCCTCGCCGAGATGGACGGGACCGCGAACTCGACCGGCTGCGCGACCAACGGCGGGCCGAGCGACGTGATCAGCGAGAAGGTCGTGATCGACTGGCTCAACGGGCGCGCGCCGGGCTACCGCTCGGTCACCGGCACGGCCGACCCGGTGCTCGCCGACTGGCACAGCGGCAAGGCGGCGATGATCGGCCGCTCCTACAACGGCACGCTGCCGAACGGGGTGGCGGCGACCGGCGTCGAGGGGCTGACCACGATCGTCCCGATCTCGGCGATCTCCTCCTGGTACGACTACTCGCGCATGGGCGGCGTGCGCGGCTCGACGGCGCACTACCCCAACTTCCTCTCCAACTACGTGACGGATCCGTCGCGGCGGCTCGCGTGCCAGCCCGCGCGCGATCTGCTCAACGCGGCCGACGGCGACGCCGACGGCAACATGAACGCGTTCTGGGACGCGCGCAACTACCGCCCGAACGTCGGCAAGGTCAAGGCGTCGGTGTTCGAAACGCACTGCCTGCAGGACGACAACGTCAAGCCCGACCAGTTCTCCGAGTGGTGGTACGGGCTCGCCGCGAACAACGTCCCGCGCAAGCTGTGGCTGTGCCGCGAAGGCCACATCGACCCGTTCATGACGCGCCGCGCCGAGTGGGTGAGCCAGCTGCACCAGTGGTTCGACTACTGGCTCTGGGGCGTGCAGAACGGGATCGTGGCCCAGCCGCGCGTCGACATCGAGGACACCAAGGACGACTGGCACTCCTACGCCGACTGGCCGTTGCCGGGCTCCTCGAAGGTGGACGTGTACCTGCAGGGCACGACGCCGGACGCGCCGGGCACGCTCGCCGGAGCGACCGGCGGCGCGACGGACACGCTGAAGTGGATTGACCTGGCCAATCAGAGCGAGGCGACGGCGACGAACATCGCCGACGGGACGACGCAGGCCAACCGGCGCGTCTTCCTCTCGCCGGTGCTGACCAAGGACGTGCGCGTGTCCGGCACGCCGTCGATCGACATGCGCGCCGCGCTCGACAAGCCGCAGTCGAACCTGTCGGCGATGCTCGTCGACTACGGCCCGAGCACGCAGATCACGCGCACCGCCGACGGCATCTCCACGCCGGCCGACGCGCCGAGCGACTGCTGGGGCTCGTCCTCCACGCGGGTCGGCCCGGACGGCACGGTGATGGATTACGACGCCTGCTACCAGCAGCCCGTGAAGCCGGCCGTGAGCGTGTCGGCGACGCAGGGCTGGCGGATCTCGCGCGGGATCCTCGACTCGTCGAACCGCGACTCGCTGTACACCGACTCGGTCACGACGCCGGGTGTCGAGTACGAGTACCGGTTCCCGATCCTGCCGGTGGACTACACGTTCCCGGCGGGCCACCGGATCGGCATCGTGCTGATGGCGAACTTCTCGAACCTCGAGCGCAACGGCACGACCGGCACGACGGTGACGCTGAACTCGCGGCTGAGCAAGGTCTCGCTGCCGGTCGTCGGCGGCTACGGCGCGCTGGCCGGCGCGAACGCGCTGGTGCCCGAGTCGCACCCGCTCGACGTGGGCGGCGGCGTTCCCGCGACGCTCGCGCTGACGCTCGGCGCGCCGGCCTCGTTCGGCGCCTTCACGCCGGGGCTGGCGCACGTGTACGCGGCGTCGACGACGGCGAACGTCATCTCCACGGCCGGTTCGGCCGCGTTGACGGTCTCCGATCAGGGCCATCTGGCGAACGGGGCGTTCACGCTCCCGCAGCCGCTGCAGGTCGCGCTGACGCCGGCGTCCTGGACAGGCCCGGTCTCCAACGCCGCGGTGGCGATCGCGTTCACGCAGGCGATCGGGGCGAACGACGCGCTGCGGACGGGGAGCTACTCGGCGACGCTCACGTTCACGCTCTCGACGACGGAGCCGTAACGAAGAAGGCCCCGCTCGCGCGGACATGGCCCGCGCGCACGGTGCAGCGCACCACGCGGCGGGCGCGCTTCACGCGGCACGACTGCGCGGCGTAGCTCCATGCGCGCGTTGCGGTGCCGCGGATCGTGATCGTCAGCTCGCGCTCGGCCCCGGGCGCCATCGCGCGTGTGCCGCCCGGCTTGATCGTCACGCGCCCGTGGCGGACCGTCGCGCGGCCGCCGGTCACGCGGCCGACGCGCGTCCCGCTCGCGAGCTGGGCGTCCAGCGTGTCGACGGGCCACGACGTGGTGAGACCGTTGTGGATCGTCATGTGGACCTTGACCGCCGCGGAGGCCTCGGCGGTGGCGGTGATCACGAGCGCCGCGGCGGCGGCGGTCAGGAGCGAGAGGAGGCTGCGCACGATGCGAGATACGCGCGGCGCGCGGTCTCGTTCAAGTTCGCGCGCAGCGGGCGGGCGGCTCCGCGGGAGCCGCCCGCCCCAGGGCGTCAGCCGGTGGCGACGGCGTAGATGTGCATCGCCGTCCGGTCGACCGAGTTGCTCACGTCCGGCAGCGTGATCGAGGCGACGGTCTTGGACGCGTCGAGCGCGACCGTCGTCGAGAACACGTACATCGTGATCGTCTGCGAGGTGCCGTCGCGCGTGTTGCGGTACGGCATCGTGAGCGCGGCGACGTCGCCGCCGCTCGCGCCGGCCGCCCAGTCGTTGAGCGTCACGGGCGCGCTCGTGGACGTGCCGTCGATGTAGTGGACGGCGAGCGTCCCCGACGACGCGCCGTTGGTCGACATCCCGAGCAGCCCGAGCTTCGTCGCGCCCGCGCCGCCGTGCACGAGCAGCGTCTGGCCCGCCGCGAGGATGTTGTCGGGCGAGCACGGCGCGGCGCCGGGCCACGTGTAGGTCAGCCCGCCGGACGCGATGCTCGCTCCCGGCGTCGCCCCGGCCGCGGCCAGCGCCTTGGCCGAGTAGCTGAAGCCGCCGCCGTCGGCGTCGGCGCAGCCCTGGTCGTCGTCCGGCGACGTGGACGCGTTGTCGTAGTAGTCCGCCGGGTTCGCCGTCGGCGTGATCTCCAGCACCGCGGCGTTGCTCGTCGCGCCGCCCGCCGTCGTCACCGACACCGAGGCCGCCGTGCCGGGGGAGACGTGCCACACGCCGCCCGGCCCGCTCGGCTGCGGCACCGTGAACGTGATCGCCGTGTCGCTCCAGCTCGTCACCGTGAAGCTCGCCGAGTTGCCGGGGCGGCCCCAGTTGATGCCGTCGTCGGTGAACGCGACGTAGCCCGAGCCCTGGGTCGCGCCGAAGCCCGAGCCGTGGATCGTGACCGTGTCGCCCGCGCCCGCCGTCGACGGATCGAGCGAGTTGACCACCGCGCCGGTCGGCGCGGCGGCCGAGGTGCCGATCGCGAACACGTGCAGCGTGCCCCGGTCGGCGCCGCTGGGCAGCGTGACCGAGCTGAGCGTCTTGGCCGTGTCCAGCGGCAGCGCCGTTCCGAACACGTACGCGTTGACCTGGTCGGTGCCGCAGCCGCAGTTGCGGTACGGCGTCGTGGCCGCCTTGTCGTTGCCGAACGACGGGTCGGCGTGGTTGGCGCCGAGCGTCCAGTCGGACAGGCCGAGCTCGAACCGCGCGCTCGTCCCGTCGCTGTAGTTGAGCGTCACCGCGCCCTGGCTGGGCCCGTTGGTGGCGGCGCCCAGGAACGCGATCCGCGCGGCGCCGGCGACCGGCGTGACGGGGATCGTCTGCCCGGCGGCGACGACGTTGTCGGGGAAGCCGGGAGGTGAGGCCGGCCACGCGAACTTCGTGCCGTCGACGGTCACCGTCGAGCCGGCGGTGAAGCCGGCGGCGGCCAGCGCCTGCTCGGAGTAGCTGTAGCCGGAGCTGTCGAACTGGGCCGCCGTGGGGTCGTCGTCGGACGAGATCCCGCGGTTGTCCATGAAGCGCAGCAGGCTGTCCTCGTCGGCGACCAGCACGGTGAGCGACAGCGTCGGCAGCGTCTGACCGTGGCTCGCCGACAGTGCGATCGGCACGCGGTAGAACGTCTGCTTCATGCCGGCTGCGGCCTTCACGGTCAGCGTCAGCTTCGCCTTGCCGCCGGGCGCGAGCCCGAGCGAGGCCGGATCCGGCGTGATCGTGATCCCGGCCGGCGGCGACGGGTCGGCCGTGATCGTCAGCGGCTTGCCGGTGACGTTGCGGGCCGTCAGCGTGACCGTGCCCTTGCCGCCGGGCGCGACGGTGACCGACGCGTCCGGGAGCGTGGCGATGGCCGGCGCCTGGCCGGTCGTGTCCGAAGGAGGTGCCGCCTTGGCGCCCGTGCCCCACGCCTTGTTCGGCGTCTTGCCGAGTGTGAACGCGAGCGCGGCGCCATTGAGGTACTGGTCGCCCGTCAGGTACGTCTTGTCGTAGGCGCGCTTACCGAGCTTGAGCGACTGCACGTACGGCGCGTTCGGCGCCGCCTGCGGCGCGTCGATCGTGATGTCCTTGCCGTTGCCCAGGTGCAGCGCGGCATGGGTGAAGACGGGCGAGCCGATGACCAGCGTGTCGGTGCCCGGCGTCTCGGGATACAGGCCGAGGTTCGACCACACGTACCACGAGCTCATGGCGCCGAGGTCGTCGTTGCCGAACTGCCCGACCGGCGCGTTGAAGTACAGCTTCTGCTGCGCCTCGCGCACGGTCTTCTGCGTCTTCCACGGCGCGCCGACGTAGTTGTACTCCCACGGGATCTCGACGCTCGGCTCGTTGGAGAGGTCGGCGTTGGTCGCCGTCGGGTGGTCGATGCTCGTGAACAGGCTGTCGAGGAACCGCTCCCACGCGTCGTCGCCGCCGCGCGCCGCGATCAGCCCGGCGAGGTTGAACGGGACCATCGGCGTGTACTGCGCCGAGGTGCCCTCGACCATGCCGTCGCTCGTGGACGGCGTGAACCCGGGGACCCACGCGCCGTCGGCCTGGCGCGCCTGGACGTAGCCCGTGTCCGGGTTGAACGTGTTCTGCCAGCTCTGGGCGCGCGTGGCGAAGCGCGCGTAGGTGGCGGAGTCGTTCAGCGACTGCGCGAGCGACGCGATCGCGTAGTCGGCCGTGTCGTACTCGAGCTGCGTCGACACCGGCCCATAGAAGTTGCAGCAGCCGTAGCTCGCGTCGAACGGCAGGTAGCCGTCCTTGTCGAGCGTCGCCTCGCCGGGGCGGATGTTGCTCGGCTTGGTCGCCTCGGCGACCATCGCCTTCAGCGCCTTGGCGGCGTTGAAGTCGCGCGCGCCGAACGCGTAGGCGTCGGCGATGATCGCGTCGGCCGGGTCGCCGACCATCACGTAGCTCTCGCCGTTGGCCTGCGCCCACTTGGGCAGCATCCCGCCCTGGTCGTAGTCGTCGAGCATCGAGCGGATCGAGTCGCTCGTCTCATGCGGGGCGAGCAGGGCCGACAGCTGCACCTGGCTGCGGTAGATGTCCCAGCCGGAGTAGTTGGCGTACTCGTCGTGGCCGGCGGGCGCCGTGTGGACCTTGCCGTCCATGCCCGTGTACTGGCCGTTCTGATCGCTGAACACGTTCGGGTGCAGCAGCGAGTGGTAGAGCGCGGTGTAGAACTGGACCTGCTGGTCCTGCGTGCCGCCGCCGACGTCGACCTTGCCGAGCAGCGCGTTCCAGGCCGCCACGTTGGCCGCCCGCACGCCGTCGAAGTCGAAGCCCTTGACCTCGCGGGCGAGGTTGTTGGAGGCGTTGGCCGCGCGCGTGAAGGAGATGCCGACCTTCGCCGTCAGCGTCTTGTGCGAGGTCGTGTCGAACGTGAGCGCGACGCCGCCCGGATCGCCGTTCGGCCCGCCGGCCCACGTGCTGTGCGCGGTGAACGGCTGGTCGAAGCGGATGTCGAAGTGCAGCGTGTAGTCGCGCTGGTCGCCGGCGCCGCAGAAGTGGCCGGCGGTGACCGAGCCGGTCAGCCGGTCGTCGCCGACGATGGCCGCGCTCGTCCCGTCGACCTGCGAGGCGGTTCCGGCGAGCTTGAAGAGCAGGTTCGACTGCGCCGACGCCGGGAACGTGAAGCGCGCCACGCCGGCGCGCATGGCGTCGGTCAGCTCGGTCGTCACGGCGGCGGCGCCGGTGCCGGTGGTGACCTTGTAGTAGCCCGCCGCGGCGGTCTCGCCGGTGTGGCTGAACGGCTGCGTCGCGTTGCTCGCGTCGGCCGGCAGCGCGCCGACGGTCGGGAGGATCGGGACGTCGCCGTAGGCGCCGCAGCCCGGCCCGCTGATGTGGGTGAGGCTGAAGCCGCGGATCTGGCTCGCCTGGTACTCGTAGCCGCCGCCGGCGGGGCGCGCGGGCGACGTGTCGGGGCTGAACTGGATCATGCCGAAGGGCATGTCCGGCCCCGGGAACGTGTCGACGGCGCCGGACGTGCCGATGATCGGGTTCACGAGCGACGCGGGCGAGGCGTGTGCCGCCGCCGGGGCGGCCGCGACCAAGGCGATCGCCGCGAACGACACGATCCCGCGGAGCTTCCCTGTCATTTGAAATCTCCTCCCTGTCGCGCTGTCGAAGCGCGCTCACGGCAGGCTGGAGCCTGCCTTTCAGGCCTGCCGGACGCCCTTGCCTGACAACGTTGTCACGCCCGACCCGCTCCGGTTTACGCTCTTCCCGCGCGGCTGTCAAGAGACGGTGTGCGGGAGGCGACGCTGGTCAGCGCGCCACGGCGGCGGCGGCGCGCGCCTCGGCGCGCGTGCGCGGATGCCCGAGAGCGACTGCGAGCACCACGGCGGCGACGCAGCCCAGCGCGCCGACCGCCAGCGACGCGCGCGCGCCGAGCAGCTGGCCCACCACGCCGACGAGCGGCCCGCCGATCGCGGTCGAGCCCATGAACGCGATGATGTAGAGCGCGACGACGCGCCCGCGCATCGCCGGGTCGGCGCGGATCTGGAGCGTCGCGTTGGTCGAGGAGGAGTAGACGACGCTCGCCGCGCCGGCGAACGCGAGGCAGATCGCCGCCGTCACCGGGCCGGGCGCCGCGGCCGCGGCGCCGAGCGTGACGGCGAACGCCGCGGCGGCGATCGCCAGCGTCCGCACGCGCCCGGGGACCTTCCCCGCCAGCGTCACGCCGGACACGACCGCTCCCGCGCCCATCGCCGCGTACAGCAGTCCGAAGCCCGTCGCGCCGAGGTGGAACTCGGAGTGCGCCATCAGCGGGATCGTGACCTGGAACTCGTACGCCAGCGTGCCGACGAGCGCCATCATCAGCAGCGGCACGAGCAGGTCGCGCCGGCCCTGCACGTAGCGCAGCCCGGCGCGCACGGCGTGGGGCGTGCGCGCGGCGCGCACGTCGGGGCGGTAGAGCTTGCTCGCGTCCATCGCCAGCAGCCCGCACAGCGGTCCCATGAACGACGCGGCGTTGATCAGGAAGCACGCGCCGACGCCGAAGGCGGCGATGATCGCGCCGCCCGCCGCCGGGCCGATCATGCGCGCGGCGGACACGACCGTCGAGTTGATCCCGATCGCGCGCGGCAGCGCGTCGCCGGTCACGAGCTCGGACACGAACGCCTGCCGGGTGGGCGTGTCGAACGCGCGCGCCAGGCCGAGCCCCAGCGCGAGGATCCACACCATCCACAGCTCCGCCACGCCGGTCAGCGCGAGGATTCCGAGCGCCAGCGCGAGCGCCGACTGCGAGGCCTGCGTCGCCAGCAGCAGCTTGCGCTTGTCGACCGCGTCGGCCACCGACCCGGTCCACGCGCCGAGCACGAGCACCGGCACCGTCTGCAGCGCGACGGTCACGCCGAGCGCGGTCCCGCTCGAGCTGAGCTCGAGCACCAGCCACGCCTGCGCGACCGTCTGCAGCCACGTCCCCGGCACCGAGATGAGCTGCCCGGCGAAGTAGAGCCGGTAGTTGCGCGTGCGCAGCGGCGTGGGAGCGGACGAGCGGAACGGCACCTCTCTACCAATAGCGGAGGGCCCCTCCCGGGGCCCTCCGCACCACGTCTATGCCGCTTCGGATCAGCCGCAGCCGGTGTTGTTGCCGCAGCTGGAGCACGTGTAGCACGAGCCCGTGCGCTGCATCATGCCGCCGCACTGGCTGCAGGCGGGGCCGAGGTCCAGTCCGATCAGGCGGGCCGGGAGGACCGGCGGGCTGTCGGTCAGCGACGCCGCCGGCGGCTGCGGGGCCGCGGGCTTGGTCTCCACCTTGGCGCCGCCGTTGCCGTTGGTCGGGCCCGCCGAGCCGCCGGACGCGCCCGTCAGCGTGTCCTGGGCGATCTTGCGGGCGCGGACCTCGGGCGTGAGGATGCCGAGCTCCTCCTGCGTGTCGGCGTCCAGGAAGCGCGACGCGAGCCAGCGCATGATGTAGTCGGGCATCGACTTCGCGAACGGGATCTCCGGGTTGGTGGTGATCCCTTCCGGCTCGAAGCGCATGTAGGCGAACTTGCGCACCAGCGTCTCGAGCGGCACGCCGTACTGCAGTGAGATCGAGATCGCGGTCGCGAACGAGTTCATCATGCCGCGGAGGGTCGAGCCCTCCTTGCCGATGTCGGTCAGGAAGATCTCCCCGACCGTCCCGTCCTCGTACATGCCGGCCGTGATGTAACCCTCGTGGCCGCCGAGCGAGAACTTGTGCGTGAGCGACTTGCGCTCGCGCGGCATCCGGTTGCGGGCCGGCTCGCCGGTGCGGGCGACGACCTTCTTGGCCGACGCGGCGACGGCCGCCTCGATCCGCTCCTCGACCTCGGCCTGCGTGAACAGCGGCTCGCCGACCTCGAGCGCGGCCGCGATCTTCTCGTCGACGCCCTTGTGGGCGTCCGTGCGCAGCGCCTGCGCCGTCTTGGAGCCGTCGCGGTAGATCGCCAGCGCCTTGACGCCGAGCCGCCAGGCGTCGATGTAGGCCTCCGCGATGTCCTCGACCGACGCGGTCTGCGGCATGTTGACCGTCTTGGAGATCGCGCCCGACAGGAACGGCTGGACCGCGCCCATCATCTTGATGTGGCCGGCGTGCGAGATCGCCCGCTCGCCGACCGCGACGTCGAACACCGACAGGTGCTCGGCGGCCAGGCCGGGGGCGCCGACGATCGTGCCGTGCTCGGCGACGTAGGACTCGATCTGGGCGACCTGGGACTCGTCGTAGCCGAGCGTCCGCAGCGCCATCGGCACGGTGCGGTTGGCGATCACCATGTTGCCGCCGCCGACGAGCTCCTTGTACTTCACGAGCGAGAAGTCGGGCTCGATGCCGGTCGTGTCGCAGTCCATCAGGAACGAGATCGTCCCCGTCGGCGCGAGCACGGTCGCCTGCGCGTTGCGGTAGCCGTAGAGCTCGCCGAGCGCCACGGCCTCGTTCCAGGTGTCGCGCGCGGCGCCGAGCAGCGCCTCGTCAAGGCACGCCGCGTCCGGGATCGCGTACGACGCGTCGCGGTGCATCCGCATGACGTTGTTGTGCGCCTCGCGGTTCTCCGCGTAGCGGTCGTACGGGCCCATCGAGCCCGCCACGCGCGCCGACTGCGCGTACGCGCGGCCGGTCATCAGCGCCGTGATGGCGGCGGCGGTGCCGCGGCCCTCGTCGGAGTCGTACGCGTAGCCGTTGGCCATCAGGTACGCGCCGAGGTTCGCGTAGCCGAGCCCGAGCTGGCGGAACGCGCGGGCGTTGTCGCCGATCTCCTTCGTCGGGTAGCTCGACGGCGAGACCACGATCTCCTGCGCCAGCAGCACGATGTCGACCGTGTGCTGGAAGCGATCGACGTCCAGTGTCCCGTCGGGCCGGCGGAACTTCATCAGGTTGATCGAGGCCAGGTTGCACGCCGAGTCGTCGACGTGCATGTACTCCGAGCACGGGTTGGACGCGTTGATGCGGCCCGAGTTCGGCGACGTGTGCCACTGGTTGATCGTCGTGTCGTACTGGACGCCCGGGTCGGCGCAGCGCCAGGCCGCCTCCGCGATCTCGCGCATCAGCGCGCGGGCGCTGACCGGCTCGCCGACCGGCTTGCCGGTCGTGCGGGCGATCAGGTGCCAGTCGGCGTCGTCCTCGACGGCGTGCATGAACTCGTCCGTGACGCGAACGCTGTTGTTGGCGTTCTGGTACTGGATCGAGTGGAAGCCGTCGCCGTCGATCGACATGTCGAACCCGGCGTCGCGCAGCGCGGCGGCCTTGTCCTCCTCCTTGGCCTTGCACCAGATGAACTCGCGGATGTCGGGGTGGTCGACGTCGAGCACGACCATCTTGGCCGCGCGGCGCGTCTTGCCGCCCGACTTGATCGTGCCCGCCCACGAGTCCGCCCCGCGCATGAAGGAGACCGGCCCGGACGCGGTGCCGCCCTTGGCCAGCGGCTCCATCGACCCGCGGATGTTGGAGAGGTTGATGCCCGACCCTGAACCGCCGCGGAAGATCCGGCCCTCGCGCGTGTTCCAGTCGAGGATCGAGTCCATCGTGTCCTCGACCGAGAGGATGAAGCAGGCCGAGCACTGCGGGCTCTCCTCGAACCCGACGTTGAACCACACCGGCGAGTTGAACGCCGCCAGCTGGTTCAGAAGGATGTAGGTCAGCTCCGCCTCGAACGTGTCGCCGTCCTCGACGGACGCGAAGTACCCGCGCTCACGCCCCCAGTCGGCGATCGTCCCCGACACTCGGGCGACCATCTGCTTGACCGAGCGCTCGCGCGTCGGCGAGTCCAGCTGCCCGCGGAAGTACTTCTGGGCGACGATGTTCGTCGCGTTCTGCGACCACGACTTCGGGAACTCGACGTCCTCCTGCTTGAACGAGCCGACCGCGGCCGTTCGGGTCTCCCACTCGACGGCGTCGAACGGATGGACGCCGGGCCGCGTGAACAGCCGTCGCACACTCAAAGCCTCACCCGCCCGGGGATCGTGCGTGAGTGTGGTTTGCGGCGTCGTCTGCTCCATGGGTGGCAACTCCCTTCCGGTGCCTGGCTCGGCACGGAACTCAAATCTTGCGGGCGGCGGATGATGCCTCGTGGATCGGACGGAACGATCTCGAAGACCCTGCAAATTCCGAGATTCGCCGCCGAGTGGGCCCGTGCCTACATTCTACCGACCGAGGCGCAGCCAATCCGAGAAGTCAGCCCACGTTCCGCGCGTTCTGTACGCCGCCTCGCGCCACGCGTGCGCGACGCGCGGGTTGCGTCGCGCGAGCAGCGCGGAGAGACCCAGCGCGGCGAGCCCGAGCAGGGCGATCGCGATCAGGATCACCGGGATCCTGAGGCTGTAGTGGCCTGAATGGACGACGACCTGCGGCACCGGCGTGGCGGCGGCGGGCGCCGCCGCCGGCGGGACCGCGGCGGGGGCGGGCGGCGCGGCCGTCGGGGCGGGCGTGGCGCCGGACTGCGGCGGGATCTGATCCTCGGGCGGGACCGCGCCGCCGCCGTCGCCGCCTGAGCCCTTGGTGGGCGGGAGCGTGCCGGACTCGGCGCCGGAGTCGCCGCTGCCGGAGCCGGTCGTCGGGGTGGCGGTCGGCGTGGTCGCGGGCGTCGGCGTGGGCGTGGTGGTCGTGCCGGCGCCGGAGGTGCCGTCGCCGGTGCACTTGCCCGACTTGTGGCGCTCGATCCCCGCCTCGACCGCCGCGCGGAAGTCGGGGTAGTCCTGGTCGAACGACGGCTCGATCGTGTCGAGCGTCTTCTGCAGCGTGGCGAGCGTGTGGTCGCACACGTCGATCACGCTGTCGGAGCTGTAGTCGTCGTAGACGCTCTGGACGTCCTTCGGCCGCTTCGCCTTGGACGCCGAGACCGTCGCCGTCGGCGTCGGATCCTGCGCCAGCGCGGTGACCGGAGCGGCGATCAGGAGCGCCAGCGCGGCCGCGAGGACCGTGATCGGGCGCATGCGCATCCCAGCCCAGTCTACCCGCGGGCTGACGCTACGATCACGCCCGCATGCGGCTTCTCGTCACCGGCGGGGCGGGGTACATCGGTTCGATCGTGGCGCAGCAGCTCGTGCGCCGGGGCGACGATGTGACCGTCCTGGACTCGCTCTACCGCGGCCACCGCGCCGCCGTGCCGGACGGCGCCGAGTTCGTCCAGGCCGACCTGCTGGACCCCGCGGCGCCCGCCGCCGTGCTGGCCGGCGGCTTCGACGGCGTGCTGCACTTCGCGGCGCTGACGCTGGTCGGCGAGTCCGTCGTCTCGCCGGAGCGCTACTACCGCGGCAACGTCGTCGGAGCGCTCAACCTGCTCGACGCGATGCGCGCGGCGGACGTCAAGCGGATCGTCTTCTCCTCGACCGCCGCGACGTACGGGGAGCCGGACGAGGTCCCGATCTCCGAGGACACGCCGACGGCGCCGGTCAACGCGTACGGCGGCTCCAAGCTGACCGTCGACCGGATGCTCGCCGACGAGGCGCGCGCGTACGGGTTGGCCGCCGTCTCGCTGCGCTACTTCAACGTCGGCGGCGCGAGCGGGGCGCTCGGCGAGGACCACGATCCCGAGACGCACCTGATCCCGCTCGTGCTGCGCGCCGCCGCCGGCGCGCGCGACCACGTCTCGATCCTCGGCACCGATTACGACACGCGCGACGGCACCGCCCTGCGCGACTACGTCCACGTCGACGACCTCGCCGCCGCGCACCTGCTCGCGCTCGAGAAGGCCGTGCCCGGGCGCCACGACGTCTTCAACCTCGGCTCGGGCACGGGGTACACGGTGCGCGAGGTGATCGACGCCGCGCGGCACGTCACGGGGCGCGAGTTCGAGGTGCGCGAGGAGGCACGCCGCCCGGGGGACCCCCCGGCGCTGGTCGCGAGCGGAGAGCGCGCGCGGGCGGAGCTGGGCTGGGCGCCGCAGCGCTCGCTCGAGGCCATGATCGCCGACGCGTGGGAGTGGCACCAGGCGCACCCCGCGGGCTACGGCGACTGAGCCGCGCGCCGGGCGCGCGGCGAACGTCAACGGCGCGGGTGAGGGCGGCGAGTGCGCCGGCGGCGGGGCCGAGTCGAGAAGACCACCTATACGGTGGGAAACTCGACGCGCGGGGGTCGAACCCGCCTCCTTACCGCGCAGTTTCCGGCCCGGCGAGCGGCCGGGTCGGACCCGCCTCGTTACCGCGCGGGACGCAGAGCCCGCAGCGCGGCCTCGAGGACCTCGCCCGGCGGCAGCGACGCGTCGAGGACGACGAACCGCTCGGGCTCGGCCTCCGCCAGCGCGTCGTAGACCCGCGCGACCGCCGCGAAGAACTCCAGCCCCGCCGACTCCAGGCGATCCTGCGAGCGCCCCGCGATCCGTGCCAACCCCGCCGCCGGGTCGATCCGCAGGAGCAAGGTGCGATCCGGCACCAGACCGCCGGTGCCGAACTCGTTCAGCGCCCGCACCGCCTCGACGCCCAGCCCGCGGCCCCCGCCCTGGTACGCGAGCGAGGAGTCGACGAAGCGATCCAGCAGGACGACGGCGCCCGCCGCCAGCAACGGCCGCACCCGCTCGGCGACCAGCTGCGCCCGCGCGGCCGCGAACAGCAGCGCCTCGGCGCGCGCGTCGACGTGCAGCGCCGGGTCCGCCACGAGCGCTCGGATCCGCTCCGAGAGCTCGACGCCGCCGGGCTCGCGCAGGACGATGGCGTCCAGAGAAGCGGCCAGTCCGGCGACCAGCGTGCTCTTGCCGGCCCCGTCGAGCCCCTCCACCGTGATCAGCACTCCCTAGGATCTTCACACGTGCTCGAGCTCGACGCCCACCCGCACGCCCGCGCCGTGCTCGGCTCCGCGCTCAGCGGCCAGCCGGCCCACGCCTACCTGCTGCACGGCCCGGCCGGCGCCGGCAAGCGCGCGACCGCGCGCGCGTTCGCCGGCGAGCTGCTGGCCAGAAACGCCAAGGACCCCGACAACGTCAAGGCCCGCGCGCTCCACGGCGCGCATCCCGACCTGACGTGGGTCGCGCCGAGCGGCGCGCACGAGATGCTGCGCCGCGACGTCGCCGAGGCGGTCGTCGGCGCCGCCTCCCACACGCCGTTCGAGGCGAGCCACCGCATCTTCGTGCTCGAGCGCGCCGACACGATGAACGACGAGGCCGCCAACGCGCTGCTCAAGACGCTCGAGGAGCCGCCGCCATACGTCGTCCTGTTGCTGCTGACCGACAATCCGACGCAGGTGCTGCCGACTATCGCCAGCCGCTGCCAGCCGGTTCGCTTCGACCCGCTGCCCCCGGGCGCGCTCGCGCAGCGGCTCCAGTCCCAGGGCATCGCGCCGGACACCGCGGAAGCGTGCGCGCGGCTCAGCCTCGGCGACGCCGACAAGGCGCTCGCGCTGGCGCTCGGCGACGGCCCCGGTCTTCGCGCCGCCGCCGAGGGGCTCGCCCGCGGCCCGCTGCACGGCAAGCGCGGCCGCCCGTGGGAGGCGCTGCTGGAGCGCTCGAAGGCGCGCGGCGCGGCGGCGCGCGCGCAGGTCGAGGCGGCCCTCGCGGAGGAGCTGCAGTACCTGCCCAAGAAGGAGCACCGCCGGCGCGAGACCGAGTACGGCGAGCGCGCCCGCCGCGCCCAGCGGCGCGCCGAGACCGGCGCGCTCGACCACGCGTTCCAGCTCGCCGGCCTGTGGTTCCGCGACGTCGGCGCCGTCGCCGCCGGCGCGCCCGAGCTCGCGTTCAATGCCGACCGCGCCCAGGAGCTCGCGACCGACGCGCAAGGACGCTCCCCCGCCGCACTGCGCAAGGCGCAGGAGCTCGTCGACGACACGCGCGCGCGGCTGCAGGTCAATGTCGGCTTCGAGCTCGCCTGCGAGGCGCTGGCCTACCGGCTCGAGGAGGCGCTGGCGGCATGACCCGAGTCGAGGTCCGCGGGGCGTACGCGACGGTGCTCGCCCCGGGTCTCGAGGACGAGGTCGCGGTCGAGGAGCCGCTCGAGATCCGCGTCGACGGCAGGCCGCTGGCGATCACGATGCGGACGCCCGGCGACGACGAGGAGCTGGCGCTCGGCTTCCTCTACGGCGAGGGGCTGATCGACGGCCCGCGCGAGGCGCGCCTGACGCTTGACATCAACACCGTCGAGGTCGACGGCCCGCTGCTGCGCGACCCGGCGGCGCGCAACTTCTACACGACGTCGAGCTGCGGCGTGTGCGGCAAGGGCGCGCTCGAGGAGGTCGACGCGCCACGCGCGCGGCCCGGCCCGGTGATCGGTCGCGAGGAGCTCGCGCGCCTGCCCGACGGCCTGCGCCAGCCGACGTTCGGCCGCACCGGCGGGATCCACGCCACCGGCCTCTTCACACCCGCCGGCGAGCTGCTCGCGGTGCGCGAGGACGTCGGCCGCCACAACGCGATGGACAAGGTGATCGGCTGGGCGTTGCGACACGGCGTCGCACCGCTGCATCCGAACATCCTCTGCGTCTCCGGCCGGCTCTCGTTCGAGCTCGTCCAGAAGGCCGCGATGGCCGGCGCGCCGATCCTGGTCGGCGTCGGCGCGCCCAGCTCGCTCGCGGTACGTCTGGCAAATGACCAAGTGATGACGCTGGCCGGCTTCGCGCGCGGAGATCGGGTCAATGTGTACACGGGCGTGGATCGGGTGCGATGAACTCCTGGCAGAAAGTGCGCAAGCTCCCCGTGGTCGGCAGGGCGGCCGACTGGGGCATGGGCCCGCACGCCGTCTCGAAGAAGACGAAGACGGTCGGCGCGCGCACCGCGGGCCTGAAGGCGACCGAGAGCGTGTGCCCGTACTGCGCCGTCGGCTGCGGCCAGGTCGTCTACACGCGCGGCGGCGAGCTCGTCTCGATCGAGGGCAACCCGCGCTCGCCGATCAACCAGGGCACGCTTTGCCCCAAGGGCTCGGCCTCGCGCCAGCTCGTCCAGCAGCCCGGCCGCCTGCAGAAGGTCCGCTACCGCCGCGCGGGCGGGACGGAGTGGGAGGAGCTCGAGCTCGAGACGGCCATGGAGATGATCGCCGAGCGCGTGGTCGCGGCCCGCGAGGACGGCTGGCAGGACTACAACGGCGAGGGCCACCACGTCAACCGCACGCTGGGCTTCGCCCACCTCGGCGGCGCGACGCTCGACAACGAGGAGAACTACCTCCTCAAGAAGGCCTACACGGCCATGGGCGCGATCCAGGTCGAGAACCAGGCGCGCATATGACACTCCTCCACGGTCCCCGGTCTGGGGACCTCGTTCGGCCGTGGCGGCGCCACTTCACACCTGCAGGACCTCCAGAACGCCGACTGCGTCCTGATCCAGGGCTCGTCGATGGCGGAGGCGCACCCGGTGGGCTTCCGCTGGGTGATGAAGGCGCGTGAGCGCGGCGCCAAGGTCATCCACGTCGACCCGCGCTTCGGCCGCACCAGCGCGATGGCGGACATGCACGTCCCGATCCGGGCCGGCAGCGACATCGCGTTCCTCGGCGGCCTGATCCGCCACGTGCTGGAGACCGAGAGCTACTTCAAGGAGTACGTCCTCAACTACACGAACGCCGCGACGCTCGTCAACGAGGACTTCCAGGACACCGAGGACCTCGGCGGCTTCTTCAGCGGCTTCGACTCGACCGACAACACCTACGACACGAAGACGTGGATGTACGAGGGCGGCGACGTCGCCTCGTCGGCGGGCCGGCGCGAGCACTCCTCGCAGTCGTTCGACCGCCAGACGGGCGTGGGGATGATGACCGGCGACGTCCAGTCCGACCCGACGCTCCAGCACCCGCGCTGCGTGCTCAATGTGCTGCGGCGCCACTTCTCCCGCTACACGCCGGAGATGGTCGAGCGCATCTGCGGGATCTCGCCCGAGCAGTTCCACAAGGTCGCCGAGACGCTGATCGCCAACTCAGGCCGCGAGCGCACGACGGCGCTGTGTTACGCCGTCGGCTGGACCCAGCACACCGCCGGGGTGCAGATGATCCGCGCCGGCTCGATCCTGCAGCTGCTGCTGGGCAACATCGGGCGCCCCGGCGGCGGGATCATGGCGCTGCGCGGGCACGCGACGATCCAGGGCTCGACCGACATCCCGACGCTGTACGACCTGCTGCCCGGCTACCTGCCGATGCCGCACGCGCGCGAGGGCGACTTCACGCTGCAGGACTACATCGACACCAGCGGCTCGTCGCGCGGCTGGTGGGCGAACTTCCCGAAGTACATCGTGTCGCTGCTGAAGGCCTGGTACGGCGACGCGGCGACCGAGGAGAACGGCTACGGCTTCGAGCACCTGCCGCGCATCTCCGGCAACCACTCGCACATCGCCACGATGCTGCGCGCGTTCGACGGCGGCCTCGACGGCATCTTCCTGATGGGCCAGAACCCGGCCGTCGGCTCCCAGCACGCCGGGCTGATGCGGCGCGCGCTGGCGCAGATGAAGTGGGTCGTCGTGCGCGACTTCAACGAGATCGAGTCGGCGACGTTCTGGCGCGATTCGCCGGAGGTCCGCGACGGCGAGCTGCGCACCGAGGACATCAAGACCGAGGTCTTCCTGATGCCGGCCGCGAGCCACGTCGAGAAGGAGGGCTCGTTCACGCAGACGCAGCGGATGGTCCAGTGGCGCGACAAGGCGCTCGACCCGCCCGGCGACGCGCGCAGCGACCTGTGGTTCATCCACCACCTGTTCAAGCGCGTGCGCGCGCACTACGCGGGCTCGACGGCCGACCGCGACTGGCCGATCGTGAACCTGCGCTGGGACTACTCCGAGCACGGCCCGCACGCGGAGCCGAGCGCGCAGGACGTGCTGCGCGAGATCAACGGCTACGAGGTCGCGAGCGGCGAGCCCGTGCCAGGGTTCGCCCAGCTCAAGGACGACGGCTCGACCGCGTGCGGCTGCTGGATCTACTCCGGTGTCTTCGCGGGCGGCGTCAACATGGCCCGCCGGCGCGAGCCCGGCGACATCAAGGCCGAGGGCGGCTGGGTCTCGCCGGAGTGGGCGTGGGCGTGGCCGGCCAACCGCCGCATGCTCTACTCGCGCGCGTCCGCCGATCCCGAAGGCAACCCGTGGTCGGAGCGCAAGAAGTACGTCTGGTGGGACGGCGAGAAGTGGACCGGCTATGACGTGCCCGACTTCCCCGTCGACAAGCCGCCGGGCTACCGCGCGCCGCACGACGCGACCGGCATGGACGCGATCTCCGGCGACGACCCGTTCATCATGATGGCCGACGGCCGCGGCTGGCTGTACGCGCCCGCCGGGCTGCTGGACGGCCCGATGCCGACGCACTACGAGCCGCTCGAGTCGCCGGTGAAGAACGCGCTCTACCCGGAGATCGACGCCAATCCGGCGGCGCTGAAGTGGACCCGCGCCGACAACCCGCACGCGGAGCCCGGCGACCCGCGCTACCCGGTCGTGGCCACGACGTTCCGGCTCACCGAGCACCACACCGCCGGCGCCATGTCGCGCCCGCTGCCGTGGCTGGACGAGCTGCAGCCGGAGATGTTCTGCGAGATCTCTCCCGCGCTGGCGCGCGAGCGCGGGATCGAGGACGGCGGCTGGGTGACGATCGTCTCGCCGCGCGCCGAGATCGTCGCCCGCGCGCGCGTGACCGAGCGCATGCGCCCGCTGAAGATCGACCGCGCGACCGTGCACCAGATCGCGCTGCCGTGGCACTGGGGCTACGCCGGCCCTGACCGCGGCGACTCGGCCAACGACCTGATCGGGCTGTCGGGCGACCCGAACGTCTCGATCCACGAGTCCAAGGCGTTCGTGTGCGACGTGCGCGCCGGGCGCTCCTCGCACGGCACCTCGGTCCTGGCCGGCAAGCACGACGGCCCGCCGGACGCCGCGCCGAACCGCGATCATCCAGCCGAGACGATGGACCACGAGTGACCGAGCAGTCGATCACACGCCCGGACGCGCAGCGGATGGGCTTCTTCACCGACACGACCACGTGCATCGGGTGCAAGGCCTGCGAGGTCGCCTGCAAGCAGTGGAACGACCTGCCGGCCGACGGCGGCACGTTCCGCAAGGGCGGCTCGTACGACAGCACCGGCCAGCTCGGCGCGAGCACGTGGCGGCACGTGCGCTTCATCGAGCTCGACCAGCCGCGGCAGGAGGTGCCCGACCTGGTCGACTGGGCCGCCGGCTTCGACTCGTGGGTGTTCATGTCCGACGTGTGCAAGCACTGCGGCGACGCGGGCTGCATGGACGCGTGCCCGACGGGCGCGCTGATCCGGTCGGAGTTCGGGACCGTCGTGCTCCAGCCCGACATCTGCAACGGCTGCGGCTACTGCATCCCGTCGTGCCCGTTCGGCGTCGTCGACCGCGACCACGACGACGGCCGGGCCGCCAAGTGCACGCTCTGTTACGACCGGCTGGAGGAGGGGCTGGAGCCGGCCTGCGCGAAGGCGTGCCCGACCGACTCGATCCAGTTCGGCGTCTACGACGAGCTCGTCGACGTCGCCGAGCGGCGCGTCGCCACGCTGCACTCGCGCGGCGTGGAGAGCGCGTACCTGTACAAGGACCTCGCCGGCGGCCTGGGCGCGTTCTTCCTGCTGACCGAGCCGCCCGAGGCCTACGGCCTGCCGGCCACCGCGGAGTCGCCGGCGCAGCGCAACGTCGTGCCCGCGACGCTGGCCGCGGTCGGCGCCGGGCTGCTGGCGGCGGCGGGCGTGGCGGCCGCGTTCCTGCAGGCGAAGCGATGAGCGACGAGCGCGACATGACGCCGGCGCTCGGCTCGCCGGGCGGCCCCGACTTCGGCACCAAGTCCGACGCGAAGGTCGCGCTGCACATCGGCGAGTGGCGCGACGGCGAGTGGTCGTACCTGTACGGCGACGACACCGAGTACGCCGGGACCGAGCACGCGACCGGCGAGACGCCGCCGATCGACCACATCGGGCCGGGGATGATGAAGCCGCCGGTGTGGACGTGGGAGGTCCCGCTCTACTTCTGGACCGGCGGGATGGCCTCGGGCGCGGCGTTCGTCGCGTTCGCGTGCGATCTCGCGGGCGACCACCGTGCCGCCGCGCTCTCGCGCAAGGTCGCGCTCGCCGCGCTGGCGCCGTCGCCGCTGCTGCTCGTGCTCGACCTCGGGCGGCCGGAGCGGTTCCTGCACATGCTGCGCGTCGTCAAGCCGCGCTCGCCGATGTCGATGGGCGCGTGGGCGCTGACGGTGTTCGGCAACCTCGCCGGCGCCGCGGTCGGCCTCGACCTGCTGGGGCGCCGGCGCGAAGCGCGCGCCGTGGGCGCGGTCAACACGATCGTGGCGGGCTACCTCGGCTCCTACACGGGCGTCCTGCTGGCGGCGACCGCCGTGCCGGTGTGGTCGCGCTCGCGCCTGTTCCTCGGGCCGATCTTCGTCTCCACCGCGACGGCCACCGGCGCCGCCGCGTGCCGGCTCGCGATCACCGCGGCCGGGGAGTCGACGGAGTCGACGCGGGTCGCGCTCAACCGCGTCCAGGCCGGCGCGATAAGCGCCGAGCTGCTGTTGTCGGTCATCAACGAGCGGCGGCTGGACGACACGATCTCCCGGCCGCTGGAATCGAAGCTGATGAAGGCCGCGAAGTGGGCGGTGCGGGCCGGGCTCGCGCTGCAGGCGACGCGCCGGCCCCCGCTCTCGCACGCCGCCTCCGTCGTCTACCTCGCGGCCGGGTTGATGTTCCGCTACGCCTGGGTCCGCGCCGGCGTCGCGTCCGCGTTGGACGACCGCGCCGTGGCTGAGGTGAACCGGCCCGTCGGCTCCGCCGCGGCGGGCTCGTCGCGCCCGTAGAGGTAGTAGTAGAAGCCGGATACGAAGATCCCGGCGCCGAGCAGGTTGCCGAGGAACGCGAAGACCCAGTTCTTCAGCGCGTCGTCCCAGCCGATCCCCTGCACGTGCGCGAAGATCGCGGCCGGGATGAAGAACATGTTCGCCACCACGTGGTCGAAGCCGATCGCGACGAACGCCATGATCGGGAAGAAGATCGCCAGCACCTTGCCGCCGATGTCCTCGGCGCCGAGCGCCATCCAGACCGCGAGGCAGACGAGCCAGTTGCAGCCCATCGCGCGCAGGAAGATCTGCAGGTCGGTCTCGGTGTGGGCCTTCGCCTCGGCGATCGCGCCGAGCCGGGCCAGCGGCAGCTCCGCCGTCAGCACGCCGGTCTTGATCGCCAGGAAGTAGGCGACGAACAGCGACCCGAGCAGGTTGCCGATCAGCACCCACGTGAAGTTGGCGACCAGCGCGCCGGCGCTGGCCTGGCGGCGGAACACGGCGAGCGGGACGAGCGCCATGTTGCCGGTCAGCAGCTCCGAGCCGGCGATCACGACGAGGATCAGGCCGAGCGCGAAGACCGCGCCGGTGAACAGCGTGGGCAGCGTGCCCCAGGTCTTCGGGTCCAGGCCGGACGAGACGCTGATGGCGACGAGGCCGCCGAAGGCGATGTAGGCACCGCCGAGGAAGCCGGACACGATCGCCTTGGCTGGTGAGAGGGAGGCCTTGACTGCTCCGGCCTCCGCGCCGGCGAAGGTGATCGCCCGCGGGTCCTTGAACGACATCTCACCCCAGTACCCCGATCCGACCGAGATTCGGCGTCATGCCGTACGTGTCATACGCGAGGAAACGGTTGAAGCGGTCGTGGTCCGGACCATGGAAGTCGCTCGAGCCGGTC
This sequence comes from uncultured Solirubrobacteraceae bacterium, assembly GCA_963736505.1. Taxonomy (GTDB): domain Bacteria; phylum Actinomycetota; class Thermoleophilia; order Solirubrobacterales; family Solirubrobacteraceae; genus Solirubrobacter. The sequence goes on along the minus strand of CAVTOZ010000002.1, from coordinate 330,734 downwards.
GTGAGCAGCCCGCGGCGGGCCGCCTCCTCGCACAGCTCCCGGGTCTGCGCCTCCGTGTGCGTGACGTAGAACGCCTCGAGGCCGTCGAGGCCGGCGAACTCGTCCAGCGTGCCGCCGAGCTCGTCGAGATCCCAGAACGGGTGCGCCCAGACGGCGAGGCCGCCGGCGCGGTGGATGACGTCGATCGCCTCCGCCACGGTCGGGCGCTCGCGTCCCACGTAGGCGGGAGCGCCGGGGACGAGGTAGCGGGCGAAGATCTCGTCGCGGCTGAGGTCGGTCTCGATCGCGTCGGCCAGGTGCGGGCGCCCGGGCGCGTCCTTGCCCTCGAAGCGGGTGCGGTCGAGCACCAGGCCGAGCTCCTCCAGCCGGTCGGCCATGGCGAGGATGCGGCGGACGCGGTCGGCGCGGAAGTCCGCCAGCGTCGCGAGCAGCCGCGGGTCGGTGTGGTCGATCCCGTAGCCGAGGATGTGCAGGTCCTCGTGCCCGGCGCCCACCGAGCTGAGCTCGATCGCGGGCGTGAGCGCGATGCCATGTTCGCGCGCCGCGTCAACGGCGGCTGACACGCCATCGACGGTGTCGTGATCGGTCAGCGCCAGCAGCTCCACGCCCGCCTGCGCGGCGCGTTTCACCACTTCCCGGGGCGGCAGCGAGCCGTCGGACTCGGTCGAGTGCGACTGGAGGTCGAACGTTTGCTGCCGCGACACCGGCGGGAACCCTTGCAGGTAACCCCAACTGGAGGGAGGTACCCCATGACAACGGGCGCCATCATCGCCATCGTCGTGGTTGCACTCATCGTGGTCGCTCTTCTTGCGTTCATGATGCCCCGCATGCGTGCTCGCGCCCGCGTGCAGAAGCGCGAGCGCGAGCTGTCCGAGCGGCGCGAGCGCGTCGCCGGCGAGCACAGGCGCGAGGCCGAGGTACGCGAGCGCGACGCCGCCGAGGCGGAGCAGCGCGCGCGGATCGCCGAGCGCGAGGCCCAGGCCGAGCGCGCGCAGGCCGAGCTGCACGCCGAGAAGGCCGGGCTGCACGAGCGCGGCATGGCCGATCACGAGCTGATCGCCGACGACGAGCGCGAGCACTTCGCCGGCACGTCGGCCATGTCCGACGACACCGTCGCCGCCGACGAGGACCGGCCGGCACGCTTCCACCGCGAGTCAGTCGCGGAAGACGCCGAGGCGCGCGAGGAGACGCCTCGGTAACGCCGGCTCAGTGCGCGGGCACGCTGCTCTTCTCGAGCAGCGCCCGCGCCTCGGCGGCCGCCAGCGGCGCCGAGATCTCGAACCCCTGGGCGAACTCGCAGCCCAGCACCTTCAGGTAGTCGAGCTGCTCGCGCGTCTCGACGCCTTCGGCGATCACCTCGAGCCCGAGGTTGTGCGCGAGGCCGACGACGGCGCGGACGATCTCGAACGCGCCGGCGTCGTGGCCGATGCCGGTCACGAGGCTGCGCGAGACCTTGATCGCGTCCCCGGGGAAGCGGTGCAGCAGGCGCAGCGAGCTCGCGCCGGTGCCGAAGTCGTCGATGTGCGTGCGCACCTTGGCCTGGTCGAGCACCTGCTCGAGCACCCGCCGGGTGGCGTCGTCGCCGCGGCCGCGCGAGAGGTCGTGCTCCTTGACCTCCAGGCGCAGCGCGCGCGGGTCCAGCCCGGTGTCGCGCAGGACGCCGCGCAGCATCGCGAGGAAGCCCGGCTCGGCGAGCTGGCGGTGCGACACGTTGACGCCCATCGTCAGGCCGGCGCCGCGCGGGAGCCGGCGCCAGCGCGCGAGCTCGGTGCACGCCGTCTGCAGCACCCACAGCCCGAGCGGGACGACGAGGCCGGTCTCCTCCGCGAGCGCGAGGAAGTCGGCCGGCTCGATCGCGCCGCCGCGGCCGTCGGGCCAGCGGCAGAGCGCCTCGAAGCCGACGATCCGGCCCGTCGCGGTTTGCGCGATCGGCTGGTAGACGACCTCGAGCTCCTGGAGATCGATCGCCCGCCGCAGGTCGCCCTCCATGTCGAGCCGGCGCAGCACCTGCGCGTGCATCGCGGCGTCGAAGACGGCGTGGCGGCCCTTGCCCTCGGCCTTCGCGCGGTACATGGCGACGTCGGCGTCGCGCAGCACCTCCTGCGGCGCCGAGTCGCCGGTGGCGACCGCGATGCCGATCGAGGCGTCGACGAACAGCTCGCGGCCGTCGAGCTGGAACGGCTCCTTCAGGCTGTGCAGCACGCGCTCGGCGACCATCGTCGCCTCGCGGGCGTCGCAGACGTCGTCGAGCAGCAGCGTGAACTCGTCGCCCGACAGCCGCGCGACGGAGTCGTTCGGGCGCAGCGTGGCCTGCAGGCGCAGGGACACGGCCTTCAGCAGCTCGTCGCCGACCTGGTGGCCGAGCGAGTCGTTGACGACCTTGAAGCGGTCGAGGTCGAGGAACAGCACGGCCGCGCAGCGGTCGGGGTGGTGGCGGCGCGCGCGGCGGATCGCCTGGTCGAGGCGGTCGACGAACAGCACCCGGTTGGGCAGGCCGGTGAGCGGGTCGTGCATCGCGTCGTGCTGCAGCTGGCGCTCGGCCTCCTTGCGCGCCGTGATGTCGGTCTGGCTGCCGACGACGCGCGTGGCGTGGCCGTGGAGGTCGCGCACGGCGACGCCGCGCGTGAGCATCCAGCGGTAGGAGCCGTCGCGGTGCTGGACACGGTGCTCGAACTCGAAGTGCTCGTTCGTCCCGGTCAGGTGCGCCTCCAGCGCCTGAGAGAGCGCCGAGCGGTCGTCGGGATGGACACGGCCGAGCCACTCGCCGCGCGCTTCGCCGACCTCCGGCTCGGCGTAGCCGAGCATCGACTTCCAGCGCGCGCTGAAGAACACCGTGTCGGTCTCGACGTCCCAGTCCCAGATGCCGTCATTGGCGCCGCGGAGGGCGAGCGCGTGGCGCTCCTCCGAGCGCGCGAGCCGCTGCAGTGTGCGCTGGTGCATCAGCGCGTAGCGGATCGCGTGCTCGAGCCGGTCGGCGCTGAGGCCGGGGACGAGCAGGAAGTCGGCGACGCCGGCCTCGCCCGCGTGGACGTCGGCGTCGTGGTCGGCGCGGTGGCTGAGCAGGATCACGGGCACGTGCGGCGCGCGTGCGACGAACTGCTCGGCGGTGGCGAGGCCGTCCGGCCCGGGCGGCCCCAGCTCGCGGTCGACGAGCACGATGTCGACGTCGTCGAGCGCCGCCAGCGCGTGGTGCGGCGCCGTCGCGAGCGTGATCAGCACGCGCGTGTCGGGGATCTGGTTCAGCGTCGCGCGCACCGGCGCATGGCGTGCGGCGTCGGCCGACACCGCGAGCACGCGGAGCGGATCGGGCAGGGGGCGTGCGCTCATGCGCCGGGCGGGAGCTCCGCCGCTTCGAGCCAGTAGGCCGTGAAGACCTTCATCAGCCGCACGAGCGCGAGGAACGTGACGGGCTTGACGATGTAGGTGTTGGCGCCGGCCTCGTACGCGGCCGACACCGTGGCGGGATCGTCGTCGGCGCCGAGCGCGACGACGGGGATGTGCCGGAGCGCGTGCTCCTGCTTGATCGCGCGCACCGCGTCGAGTCCCTGCGGCTCGCCGGGCAGCTGCGCGTCGAGCACGATCAGGCTCGGGACGGGCGTGACCTTGCCGCGCTCGGCCGGCGCGTTGCGCAGGTACGCGAGCAGCTCGCCGCCGTCGGCGGCCATGCGCATGTCGGTCGCGCTGCGCCCCTCGAGCAGGGCGTCCTTGGCCATCGCGCGGTAGTCCTCGCTCGCGTCGGCGAAGAGCACCGTCGGCAGCATCGGCACCCGCGACCGCTGGAAGCGGTCGCTCACGCGCGCCCCCCGGTGTCCCGGGGGCGGGGGACCGTCCGTGGCCACCGCATCCTTCATCCTCACCTGCTCGATTTCAGTTCTGGGGGCCTGTCGGCCCCATGGGGTTATGGGCGAGCCTAGTTTTGACGCATTAAGGGAGCAACGTCAGAGCTCGAAGTTCGGCGGATATACGAGATTCGCCGCGCGCCCTAGGGGGAAGGCGGATGCGGCCGGGCACCGGCGATCGCGGCCGGCGGCGTGTCCCACCGCGGCGCGTCGGGGTCGCGCGGCGGAGCGGGCTTGAACCGCGGCGCCGGCGCGGTGGTCCGCGTCTCCTCCTGTTGCCGCTGCCCCGGCGCGTCCGCGTCCGCCTCCGGCTTCGTCCGCCGCCACCCGAATCGCGACGCGGTCAGCGCGACCACGCCCAGCGACACCGCCGCGCCAAGCACGACGACAGGCACGACCGACGCACCCTTGCGACGCGTGACCAAACGCGCGAGACCCATGGCCAGAAGTCTGGACCATTGAGCGCTTCAGTTCGACTGGCCGATAGGTCAGATACCGGGTGGCGGTGTGTCCCAGGCGAGCCGCCGCGGCTGCGGGGGCGGCGCGTCGGGCTCGGTCGCAGGCGGCGGTCGCGGCGGCGGCGTGCGACGGCGTGTCGCAACGGCGACGATCGCGGCGACGACGCCGAGCAGGAGCAGCGGCAGGGCGGGCGGGACGGCCGGTCCGTCGCGGTCGGGCGCGGGACGGCGCAGGTCGGCGGCGAGCGCGGCCTCAGCACGGTCGGTGCGCGCGGCGGCGGCGGCGAACGCGGCGGGCGGCGCCTGCGCGAGCCGGTCGTACGCGCGGGCGGCCGTCTCCAGGGCGGCGCGCTGGGCGGGCAGCGTGCGGGCGGCTCCGCGGTGCACGCGCGCGAGCTCGCGGGCGGCCGCATGCTGCCCGTCGATCGTGGTCGCGGAGTAGAGCTGCGCGCGGGCCTTGACGCGCGCGACGTCGAGCGCGTGCAGCGCGGGGGCGGCGGAACGGTCGGGTGAGGGGCTCGTCGCGTCTCCGGCCCAGACGCCGGCGACGATCGCGAGCACGACGGAGGCGACGACGATGAGGGGGCGAAAGGTCATCCCTTGGAGTCGAATCCGCCGGAGGAGTCGAAGTCCTTGCGGGACTTGGGCTTCGCGGGCTTCGGGGCGATCGCCGGCGCCGGCGTCGCCGCGGGTGTCGGCGCGGGTGTCGCCGCCATCACGGGCGTGAGGCGCGGTGCCTTGCGCGCCGGCCGCCGGTGCGGTTTGCGCGCCGGCCGCCGGTGCGGCTTGCGCGTGTGATGCGCCCGGTGCGGACGCGGCCGAATCGTCGCCGTCGGCGCCGGCGTCGGCGTGGCCGCGACGGGCTCGGCCGCGATCGCCGCGGGCAACCGCGCGACCGCGTGCAGGGCGGGCGCCGACGCGACCGGCTGTGCCGGAGGCGTGCCGGCGGACAGCAGGAACGCGACGCCGAAGGCGGCGGCCGGGAGCGCGGTGACGGTCCAGCGGTTCACGCCGGGCAGCGCTCCGGCACGCGCGCACCCGGGGCGACGCAACGGTCGCTGCGTCGCGGAGCCGCGTTGCGACGGATCTCGATCTCGGTCCACTTGCCGACGTAGCCCGGCTTCGACACGACGATCCTCAGCCGCACGCCTGCACGCAGCTCGCGCTCGAACCTGGTCAGCCGCGCCAGGGCCGCCGTCGAGGCGATCTGGCGCGCCGGACAGCCGCGCCCGCTGCATCCGACCACGATCCGCGAGCCATGCGGCGCCCGCACGCTCAGCAGCGTCACGCGCGCGCCGGCCGACCCGATCTGCCCCCGAATCCGGACTACGGGGAACGGTGTGAGCAGACGGGGCGCGGAGGTCTTCGGCGAGGTCGAGCCGAGCAGCGTCGAGGTGAGACTCGGCGCGGGAGTGACCTCGACCGACACGGGCGCCGTCGCCGTGGGAGTCGGCGTGGGTGTCGGCGTCGGCGTCGGCGTCGGCGTCGGCGAGGGCTTCGGCGTGGCCGTGGGCTTCGGCGTCGCCGTGGGCTTCGGGGTTCGCGTCGCGGTCGGCGTCGGCGTCGGGGTCCGCGTCGCGGTCGGCGTCGGCGTCGGGGTCCGCGTCGCGGTCGGCGTCGGCGTCGGGGTCGGAGTGGTCGTCGGCGTCGGCGTCACGATGGGCGTCGACGTCGCAACGGGCGTGTCCGTCGGGACGGCCGCAACCGGTGCCGCACCCGCCGCGCGCCCTAGCCCGCAGGCAAGGACCAGGACGGCACAGACGGCGAGAGCGACGGCGAGCGCTCGGGATCGAGCCTGCATCTCGGAATCCGATCCTTTGCCGATCCGAACTGCCTGTCAACGAGCGACCCTAACCCTTCGCTCAGACCGGAATCCGGTCCCACTCACCCCTACCGGGACGCCCCGCCACGCGGCGGCTAAACTGCGCGGTCGCGCCGACGTAGCTCAGTTGGTAGAGCACTTCACTCGTAATGAAGGGGTCCCCGGTTCGAGTCCGGGCGTCGGCTCTGGAGGCGCAGAGCCAGATCCTCGGTCACGCCGCTTCCGCCTCACCGCCGCCTGCGTCCACTGAGCGTCCACTAGGGTTGGCTCGTGCACAGATTGCTTGTCCTCTATCCGCCGCCCACGGACCCGGATCACTTCCGGACCTACTACGAGGAGACCCACCTCAAACTGGTGGCGGAGCTCCCCGGACTGCGCGGCTACCGCTACGCCTTCGATGTCGCTGCCGGCGAGGGCGACTCGCCGTACTTCTGCGTGTTCGAGGCCGACTTCGACGATGCCGCGGCGTATGTTGCGGCGATGGGATCACCCCAGGGTCAGGCGACGCGTGCAGACGTCGCGAACTACGCCACCGGCGGTGCCGTCGTGTTGAACTACGAGCTCCGCGCCGGCTGACTCGCCGCTCGGCAGATGCGTCCGCCCAGCGTCGACACGCCGTCCAACCCGCCCCGAGCCGGCACGGGACCTGCTCGCCCAAAGGACGCTCCAGAGCCAAATCAGCTGCGCGACTGACCACGCAGGAATGCCTAAGCGGGGCTCGCAATGAAGCGTCCCCGGTTCGAGTCCGGGCGTCGGCTCTGTGGGCGCAGAGCCAGATTTTCGGCCGACACGTGCACATCCGGGTCGAATTCCGCGAACAGGTGCGCGTAGTAGCGCAGGCACGTCTCCGGCGAGTGCCCAGCCTGGCCCGCGACGTCGATCACCGTCCGGCCCTCGGCGATCAGCAGCGACACGAACGAGTGGCTCGCCGGCGCCTACGCACACCGCTGGTGCACGAGCCTGAGTGCCGCGCGCTCGCGTCTCGTCCAGTGCAGCGCGAGCAGACCTCGCCGGTCGCGTCAGCCCGGCGCCACGTCGGCCGTGACGCGCTCCGCCGCCCCGCGCCCGCACTAGACTCGCCCCATGCGCGTCGTGATGCGCGTGCTGTTGGTGCTCGCGGTCCCAGGAGTCATCTTCGGGTTCCTCACTCAGGTACCCCGGCCCGAGTTCGAGTCGCTCGACGATCGGTTCAACGGTCTGTTCACCGTGCACGAGTCGTGGATCGACGTCCTCGGGGGACTTGTGATCGCGACGGCGATCGTCGTGGCGGTCACAGTCACCGTGCGCGTCCTCTTCTGGCTCGGATTCGATGCACCCCCGCGGCGTCGCCGAGCACGCTGACGCCTCTCGTCCGCCCGGGCGCATGCGGCCGCAGACAGCTAGCTCCGCCGCGCGAACCTGTCAAGCCACTCGGCGCAGCTCGCCACGCTCGGCCACGGGCTGGACTTGACGGAGCCGCACGCGCTCCGCTGATGGGCTGGGTAGGTCCGGTTGCCCGGACCCTGCCGAGCAGAGCTCGACCACGATGACGGCGACAACCAGGCGGCCGACGAGCGGTGCTGGGACCACTGAAATCGTGGTGTCCCCGGCTCGAGTCCGGGCTTCGCGGGCGCACGTTTGTAGGATCGCCGGAGAGGTGGCCGCTCGCACTGAGCCCTGGGATCTGCTCGTGAGTGCATGGCATCTCCACGAGGCGATCGATGAGTTCCCGGCTCCCGCCGGTGCGCTCGCGCTCGCGCTCGCCGGGCCGGAGCACGACGGCGACGAGCTGGACTTGCTGGCCGGTCGCTACCGCGAGGTGGGCGATGCCGTCGCGCAAGCCGCGCGGCCGCTCGTGCTCGCGGGCGATTGCTTGACTTCGCTGGGGATCGTCGCCGGTCTCCAGCGCCGACACCGCGATGTGTCGGTGATCTGGCTCGACGCGCACGGCGACTTCAACACGCCGGCCATCTCCGTCAGCGGCTACCTCGCGGGCATGTCGCTCGCGCTGTTGACGGGTCGCGGTCCCGCCCCAATCTACGAGCAGATCGGGCTCCGACCGGTGATCGACGAACATGTCGTCCTGATCGATGCGCGGGATCTCGATCCCGCGGAGCACGACCTGCTCGAGGCCAGCCGGGTGCGGCGCGTCGCCGCGGAACCAGACGCGATCCGCCGTGCGCTGGCCGAACTGGCCTCGCGCGACGTGTACCTGCACGTTGACGTCGACATGATCGACGGCGAGGACGTGCCGGGCCTGCGCTGGCGCACCAGTCCCGGGCCGTCGTTCGACGTCGCCGAGGCGTGTCTGGCGCAGATCGCCGCCGTCGCGCCCCCTGTGGCGACCTGCATCGCGTGCCCGTGGACGCCGGAGCGGATCGGCGACGAGCCGGCGCGGCGCGCGATCGCACGGCTTGCGGCCGTGATCGGCGCTGAGCTGCGCTGGTAGTCGAAGCGCGCCGCGCGGGTGTCGGCGTTCACTGCCCGGATAGAAGGTCCGCCGGACCGCCGGACCGCCGGGGCGCAGGTGGGCCTGGCGCTGCCGGCGGATCCCCGTGAGCCTGCGTCCTCTGCGCCGCCCGAAGTCAGTCGCAGCTATCGACTACGGGCCAGACAGCCGTTAGGCTCGTGCCGAGGAACCCATGCCGGGCGCGCGCATCGCCGGACTCGTCCTGGCCGCAGTCATTGCGGTCGTCATTTGCGCCGGCGCGTGGGCAGCTCCGCCTCTCCGCGGCACCTGGCACGGCACGACGTACCAGAAGACCGGCCGCGACATCGGCTTCCCGAACAAAGTCATTCTCCGAATCGGCAAGCTCCAAGTTGGACACATCGGGGGTCACGCGACCTATCCTCCGGAACGCGACGCTCCGAGCAGCTGTCACGGGCCGCTGCGCTACCTGGGGCGCTCGCCGCGCGGCGGGTACAGGTTCTACTACAGCGAGACCAACTCGCGGGCGCGCGACGACGGCGAATGCACGGATGCGCGGATCCTCCTTGTGCTCCACGGCGCACGGCTCTTCATGCGCGATTCCGATCGCACCACGACGGCCGATGGCTCGGTTTCGCTCGGATCCCTCTATCGAGGCGCTCACTGAACCGCCCTCCACGCGTCCGTCTAATGACCCCTAACCCGCTGGATGGCTCCAACCAGAACGGCGCAGCTCCGGACGTCCGCCGGCTCCGCCGAGCGGAGATGATCGAGACGCCCGACGCCGAGCCGCTCGAGCTTCGTCGGCGTGCCGATCTACACGTTCGAGATCGCGATAGCCGGCGACGACCGCAATCTCACCCGCTCTGCCTCGCCCACGTCCGTGCAAGCAGAGCGTCGGGCGTCTCGTCGGCGGGCCGCGAACTTCCGCTTACTCGCCCCCAGGATCGGTAGTTCGCGGCAGCAGCGATCCGTGCGCAGCCCGATGCGCGTTGAGGCCTCCCGCCTCAGCATCCCTCGTGTCAGCGGAAACGAGGAGGCTTCACATGCAACGCATCAAGGACGCGGCAGCGGAGTTCCTGGCCGGCAAGCGCGTCGCCGTCACCGGCGTCTCCAGGGAGGCCAAGGACCACGGCAGCAACGTCGTCTACAAGCGTCTCCGCGAGCGCGGCTACGAGGTCTTCGCCGTCAACCCGAACGCTGACGAGGTCGAGGGCGACCACTGCTACCACCACCTGAGCGAGATCCCCGGCGGTGTCGACGGCGTCGTCATCGGCACCCGGCCCGAGCGCGCCGAGGGCACGATGCACGACTGCGCCGACCTCGGGATCAAGCACGTCTGGATGCACCGGGGCCCCGGCCACGGGAGCGTCTCCGAGACGGCGGCCGACTACGGCCGCGAGCACGGCATCGCGGTGATCGACGGCGGCTGTCCGTGCATGTTCGGAGCGACCGCCGATCGAGGCCACAAGGCGATGCGCACGGTCCTCACCCTCACCGGCAACGTGCCGCGAAGGGTCTGACCGCGACGGGAGTGGCGGGGGCCGGAGCCGCCGCCGCCCCTCGCCTCGGCGGATCGTGTCCGTAGGCGCCCGCAGCCGAGTGCGGATTACGACTGAGGACAACGCGTTCGACCGGGGCTAGCGTCCGCGTCATGCCGATCCGCGTCGCACTCGCCGCAGTGGTCGTGGTGCTCCTCGTCCCGGCCCCGGCGTTCGGGTCGCTGGCGGACGAGCAGAGCCAGGGTCAGACGCTGGCCGCCCAATTGCAGTCCGGCGCGAAGTCGTGCGGCGATCTCTCGGCCACCGACTTCGACCACGTCGGCGAATACGTGATGGGCCGTGCACTCGGCTCGGTCGGCGCGCACCAGGCGATGGACAGCCGCATGCGGCTGTACATGGGCGAACAAGGCGCAGAGCGCATGCACCAGCTGATGGGCGAGCGCTTCGCCGGTTGCGGAAGCGGGGCGTCCAGCGGCCGCGGCGCCGTCATAGGCCCCGGCATGATGGCCGGGTACTCGGGCAACGACGGCTGGGGCTCGATGATGAGCTCGGCCGACTGGAGTTGGATGGCCGGGAACGCCTGGCGCGGCATGAGCCGCCAGGACTGGCAGCGCCTGCAACGGCGATGGATGGGAACCAGCGGCTCGATGGGCGGCCACCACGGGTGGAGCACCGCCGCGGTCGCCGGCGTCATCCTCGCCGCGATCCTCGCCGCGGCGTTCGTCTTGATCCGGCGTCCCGGCCGCCGGGTAAGAGCGCTCTAACCCGCGCCTTACTCGCGGCTTCACGGACCCGCCGAGGCTGGCCTCATGCACCTCGACACACAGCAAGGCGCCGAGCTCGCCAGCGGCGAGCGCGCGACACACCACACGCCGAGCGCGACCGGGCGGGCGTTCCCGCGGCGGCTGCGCCGCATCGCCGCCGGACTGCTCGCCGCGACCGGCGCGCTGCACCTTGTCCTCGCTCCCGAGTACCTGGGCGAGAAGGCCTACATCGGCGTGCTGTTCATCCTCGGCGGCGCGACGGCGCTCGCGGTCGCCGCGCGGCTGTGGCAGGCGGCCGACCCGCGCGCCTGGGCGCTCGGCGCGCTGACCGCCGCCGGCATGGCGGCCGGCTTCATCCTCAGCCGCAGCACCGGCCTGCCGGGCTTCCACCCGACCGACTGGGAGCTCTCCGGCGTCTTCTCGGTGCTGCTCGAGCTCGGCTTCCTCGCAACCCTCGCGTGGTACGCCCGCTCGGCCGGCCGGCGCTCGAGCACGATCCGCGCGACCGCCTGAACGCGCGTGCCCTCGCCCGGGCGGCACGTCGATTGCGGCGATCTACGCCGCCCGGGTGTGGGTTTGAGCCGATGCGCGGATGCTCCGCGCCCTGGACGCTGGAGTTGACAGCGACCGGAGTCGAAGAATGGCGACCGACCATGTGACGCATGGGCATCGAGCGGTGACGGTGGGCGTGTTGGCCGCTGCCGCTCTGCTCGCCATCGGCGCGTGGGGCATCGTGAACCTGCTTGACGGCGACTGGTTCGTCGGCGGGCTGTTCGTGGCATGCGCGATCCTCGGCGTGCCGTCCGCGGTCTCTCGCGTGCGGCAGCTGCGGCGCGCGGAGCGCGCTGCACGCGCGAATGAGCCAGGCGGGCCGCGCGGGAGCTGAGCGCGCAATGCCACCGGCGCCGCTCGCCACTCCGGACCCGACGACGCGGGATCCCGCGGGTGCGGCGGCGGGCGGGCTCGAGCTCGTGGGTCTGCGCAAGCGCTTCGACGACGTCGTGGCGCTGGACGGCTGCAGCCTGACGGTTCTCCCCGGCCGCGTGGCCGGCCTGCTCGGTCCGAACGGCGCGGGCAAGACGACGGCGATGCGCTGCATCTTCGGGCTGGTCGCGCCCGATCGCGGGGAGGTGCGCTGGAACGGCGCCGCGGTCGACCGGGACGCGCGCCTGCGCTTCGGCTACATGCCCGAGGAGCGCGGCCTGTATCCGCACATGGGCGTGCGGGAGCAGCTCGTCTACCTCGCGCGCCTCTCCGGGCTCGATCGGCACGCGGCCGCCGCCGGCGTGGAGCGCTGGCTGGTGCGACTCGGGTTGCAGGAACGCGGCGAAGCGCGGCTGGACGCGCTTTCGCATGGCAACCAGCAACGCGTCCAGCTCGCCGCGGCGCTCGTGCACGATCCGGTCGCACTGGTCCTCGACGAGCCGTTCGCCGGCCTCGACCCGCTCGGCGTCGAGGCGCTGTCCACCGTGATCGCCGAGCTGGCCGCCGACGGGACGGCGGTGATGTTCTCGAGCCATCAGCTCGATCTCGTCGAGGACGTCTGCCAGGACGTCGTCGTGATCGACCACGGGCGCGTGGTGCTCGACGGCGAGCTCGAGCGCCTGCGCGCCGCGTCCAGCCGGCGTTTCCTCGCCGTCGGATTCCGCGGCGGCGGCCGCTGGACGCCGGCCTATCCGCACGCGCGCGTGATCGCCGCAGAGCCCGGCCGCACCCGGCTCGAGCTCCGTGCCGGCGTTGACCTGGAGGCGCTCGTGCAGCTGGCGCGCTCGGCCGGTGAGGTGACCCGGTTCAGTCTCGAGCCGCCGGCGCTGTCGGACCTCTTCCGCGAGGCGGTCGGGCGATGACGCCGAACCGCCGGCCGGCCCTCCTCGTAGCCTGGCGCGAGATCACGCAGCGCACGCGAGGCCGCGCGTTCCTGATCTCCACCGTCGTGCTCGTCGCGCTGGTGGTCGGCGGCGTCGTAGTCCCGGGCCTCGACGATCAGACGACACGCGTGCACGTCGGCCTCACCGGCGCGACGCCGGCCGCGCTCCCGGCCGCGTTGCGCGCAGCCGCGCACGCCGACGCCACGCAGCTGGAGCTGCGGCGCTATCCGACCCTCACCGCGGGCGAGAAGGCCGTCCGCAACGGCGACGCGGACGTGCTGATCGTGGCCGCGAACCGCCTCGTGTGGAAGTCCGAGCCTGACACCGACGCCGCCGCGATCGTCACCAGCGCCGTGCAGCGGGTGCGGTTCGCCGAGCGGGCCGCCGCGCTCGGGCTCACCACCGCTCAGGCGACGACGCTGCTGGCACCCGCTCCCCTGCCGGCGCGCAGCCTCGATCCCGTGGACGCCGACCAGGCGGCCCGCGAGGCGATCGCGTTCGTCTCGTTCATCGTGCTGCTGACGATGCTGCTGGTCTACGGCACCTCTGTGGCCGAAGGCGTCGCGCAAGAGAAGGGGACTCGCGTCATGGAGCTGCTCGTGTGCCGCGTGCGTCCCCGCGATCTGCTCGCGGGAAAGGTCCTCGGCATCGGCGTGCTCGGCCTCGGCCAGATGCTGACCGCCCTGACCGCCGGCGCGGTCGCGATCGCCGCGCTCGACACGATCGACGTTCCCGCCGCCGTGCCCGCCACGCTGGTCTCGGCCGTCGTGTGGTTCGCGCTCGGCTACGCGTTCTGGAGCGTGGCGTTCGCCGCCGTCGGCGCGCTCGTCTCGCGCGTCGAGGATCTGCAGGCCACGGTGGCGCCGTTGAGCTGGATGATGATGCTGTTCGCCTTCGTCGCGCCGGTCGCGGCCGAGTTCCCCGACGCCTGGTACATCCGCGTCGCGTCCGTGTTCCCCACGACCGCGCCGTTCGTCATGCCCGTCCGGATCGCCGTCAGCGATGTCGCGACGTGGGAGATCGGGCTCGCCGTCGCGATCATGCTCACGGCCACCTATGGACTCGTCCGGCTCGGCGGCGCCGTCTACTCCGGCGCGCTGCTGCGCACCGGCGGGCGGCCGCGCCTGCGCGACGTCTGGGACGCCGCACGCGGGCGCTGACGAGTTGACCGGCATACGGCGTTACGCTCGCGGGCGTTCGCCGGAATACGTTGTGATGTCACTCACTGTGCTGCCCGATTCAGAGCTCGTAGCGCGCGTGCCGGCGCCGGAGGCCGTGCGCGAGCTGTACGAGCGCCATGTCGGCGCAGTGCTGCGCTTCGCGGTTCGGCGCTGCCGCAGTCCCGAGGACGTGGCCGACCTCGTGTCGAGCGTGTTCGTCGAGCTGTTCTCCGCCGCTCGGAGCTATGACTCGCGCTACCGCGATGCGCGGCCCTGGATGCTGGGGATCGCGACACGGTGTCTCGCCGACGCCCAGCGCGCGCAGTACCGGCGCGACGATCTCGTGCAGCGCCTGGGAAGGCAGCCGTGGTTCGACGAGGACGAGTACGAGCGGGTCGAGCAGATGCTGGACGCCGCGCGACTCGCCCCACGCGTCGCGCGTGCGCTCGAGACGGCGCTCACCGCGGCTGAGCGCGACCTGTTCCTGCTGGTCGCGGCCGACGGCCTGACGCCCGCGGAGGCGGCACGCTCGCTCGGCGTGAGCGCGGTCGCGGGTCGCATGCGTCTCGCCCGCGCCCGCCGCAAGCTCCGCGCGTCGATCTCGGATGAACGCGGGCACGAATCGAGTGCGGTTCCAGATCTCGACCTCGAGCGAGGTGTCCGATGAACGATGTCGTCGAGCCGACCCCGGCTGTCACCGGGCTCGATCGTTTCACCGCGGCGCTCGGTGACGAGCTCGAATCGCATGCGCGGACGTTGCCGGTCATGCGCGGTCGTCGCGCGAGCCGCCGGCCGCGCCGCATCGCGATCGCGGCAGCCACCGTGGCCGTCGCCGGCGTGCTGGCGGTCGGCCTTGGCGCGAATCGCGCGGGCTCGCCCGCGGAGGCGTCGGCCGCTTCGGTGCTGCGCGTGTCGGCGGATGCGCTCTCGGGCGGTTCGAGCGCGCCGCTTCCGGTGGGCGCCTACTGGCACACGCGCGTCGACGTCACGATGCGCCACGGCGGAGCGAGCCCGGACGACTTCCGCTACACGACGACCGAACGGTGGGAGACGTGGCAGTCGCGTGACGGGTCCGGTCGCGAGCGCATCGCGCCCGGCGCGGCGGTCGACTTCCGGACGCGCGCCGACCGCGGCGCCTGGATCGCGGCCGGCTCGCCCGACCTGGCCGAACCGCCTTCGGACCGGCGGCTGCGCCACACCGGCCGCCCATTCGCGTTCGGCGCGGACCGCCTCAGCTACCACCAGCTCGAGCGCCTGCCCACCGACCCGAGTGCCCTGGAACGCACGCTCACCGGCATGGTCGAGCGCCGGCGCGGCGAGATCCCGGCCACCTTCGACGCCGGCCAGGCGCGCGCCTACCTGCTGTTCACGCTCGTCCGCGACAGCTTCGAGGCGCCGACATCCCCCGCGCTGCGCGCCGCGCTCTACAAGCTCACGGCGACGGCGCCCGGACTCGAGCTCGGCGGTGCCGTGACCGACGCCGCCGGCCGCACCGGCACCGCCGTCTCGGTCGTGCTCGGCGACGCACGGTTCGTCCTGGTCGTCGATCCCCACAGCGGGACCTTGCTGGAGACGCAGCGCATCCTGCTGCGCGCCGGCCACCAGTTCCCGGGCATGGCGCCGGGACTGATCAGCCGCGCCACCTTCCTCGAGAGCGACGTCGTGAGCAGCGTCCCCGCGTAGTCAGGGTCTCGCCGGCCTAATCTCTGGGTGGTTCCGGCAGGGCGAGTGAAATAGCGTCGCCGCGGATGCCGGAGCGAGAGACCGACCGCCGCCGCCGCGAACAGGACCGCGCCGCGCCGTTCCCCACGCCGTCGCGCCGCGACCCCAACCCGATCCTCGCGCTGCAGCGCTTGATCGGCAATCGCGCCGTCGCGCAGGTGCTCGCCCGCTCGCCGATCACGAACGGGACCGTCCAGATCCACGGCGTGGGCGACATCAAGGTCAAGGGCGGCAACCTCGAGGAATGGGCCGGGAAGGAAGCGCCGGAGACGGTCGACGTCACGTCCGGGCATGGCAGGCATTCCGCCAAGCTCGAGAAGCTGTCGAACGAGCACGCCAAGACGGACGTCAAGGTGATGATCTCGCCCGCGAACAAGGCCGGCGAGGAGCTCAGCGTGGGCGGCGGCATCCAGCTCGAGATCAAGGACGCGCGCGTCAGCCGCTACGCGGTCGCGGACGGCGTCGAGACCTGGCGGCTGACCGATTTCACGAACGTGCATCGCACGAAGATCACCCACAGGGTCTCCTGACGGGCTACGCGCCGATCAGGGCCTCGGCGAGCGCCCGCGGCTCGCTCAGCGCGTTGAGGTGGCCGCCGGGCAACTCGTGCACGTCGAGCCCGAGCCGCTCGCGCGCCACACGGCGCTGGAACTCGAGCGGGAACAGGCGGTCCGCGCGACCGCACAGGACGGTCGTGGGCACGTCCGGCCAGTGCGCGAAGTCGCACGGCTGCTCGAACGCGATCTCGGCTTCAGGCCGCTGGTACTGCGCACCGGCCGCGACGACGTCCGCGGGCACGTCGTGGAGGAAGTACGTCTCCAGGTCGAGCGCCTCGGCGTACCCGCCGGCCCGGGCGGCGGCGATCCGTGCCGCTTCCGAGCCGGTGTGCTCCCACCAGTCGCCGGCGGTCTCGCCCGGCGCCGGGATCATCGCGTTGTTCAGCACGAGGCGCCGGGGCGCGAGCCGGCCGCACACGCCGGGCGCCGTGAAGGCGCCCATCGACTGGGCGACCAGCACGACGTCGTCGCGGCCGTCGGCGGCCGCTACCACGAGCCCGGCGTACTCGGGCAGCCCCGCCGCCGGGTCGTCTGCGGGCAGGTCCACCGCGATCGCGGTGTGACCGGCGCGTTCCAGCTCGGGGACGATCCGGTGCCAGTACCAGGCGGCACCGCCGGCGCCGGGGATCAGGACGAAGGTGCTCATGGGATGTATGACGTCATCCCAGGCGCGAACTCATCGGACGAACGTCGCGAGCGCTTGGTCGGGTTCGACGATGTAGGTGGACAGCATGCGCCCGGTCTCAGGTCCGAGGTCGACCGCGTTGTGCGGCGTGCGGGGCGGGATGAGGAACGGGTCGCCGGTGTGCAGCGTGAGGGTGGGCCGGTCGCGCAGGTGCATCTCGACCGTGCCCGCGAGGATGTAGCCGACCTCCTCCCCGGGGTGCTGGTGCCAGCCTGATTCGACGCCGGCGGGGATCTCGGTCAGCACCTGCACGATCTCGCGGCCGGGGATCGAGGAGGCGCTGTGCTGGAGCTCGGTCCGCTTGAGCGTCCCGGCCAGCTCGTCGACCGGGCCGGTCATGACGCCGTCCCGAGCGCCCGGCGCAGGAAGGCGACGGCCTGCTCGATCGCCGCGCGCGTGGCGTTCGCGTCTCGCATCGCGTCGAGCAGCATGAAGTCGTGCACGACGCCGTCGTAGCGCACCGTCGTGACGTCGACGTGCGCGAGCCGGAGCTTGGCGGCGTAGGCCTCGCCCTCGTCGCGCAGCGGGTCGGCCTCGTCGACCAGCAGCAGCGTCGGCGGCAGCCCGCGCAGCTGGTCGAGCGTGGCGCGGTTGGGTGACGCGGTGATCTCGGCGCGCTCGTCCGGGTCGGTGGTGTAGGCGTCCCAGAACCACTCCATCGCCTTGCGGGTGAGGTAGTAGCCCTCGGCGAACTCGTCGTAGGAGGCGGTGTCCATCGCCGCGTCGGTGACCGGGTAGTACATCGACGTCTGGACGAACTTCACGTCGCCGCGCTGTTTGGCCATCAGCGTGAGGGCGGCGGCCATGTTGCCTCCGACCGACTCGCCCGCGACGGCCATCCGGCTTGCGTCGAGGCCCTTGGACGCGCCTTCGCGGACGACCCACTGCGCGGTCGCGTAGCCCTGCTCGATCGCGACCGGGTAGCGCGCCTCGGGTGCGTTGGGGTACTCGACGAACAGCAGCGCCGCGTCGGCGCCGACGGCGAGCTCGCGGACGAGGCGGTCGTGCGTCGCCGCGTTGCCGAGGATCCATCCGCCGCCGTGCATGTAGACGATCACGGGCAACACGGCGGCGTGCTCGACCGGCTTGATCATGCGCACGCGGGCATCGCCGACGGCGGCGGGGACGGTGATCCACTCCTCGACGACGGCGAGCTTGTCGACCGGCCCGGACTGCAGGTCCTCGAGCACCTTGCGCGCGGCGGCCGGCTCCAGCTCGTAGATGAACGGCGGCGTGGATGTGGCGTCGACGACGCCCTGGGCGGACGGCTCGAGCGCGATCCGGGACTGAACGGCCATGGTGGGGTCTCCTTGTGAGCGGATCAGGCGGCGGCGCCGACCGGGGCCGGCTCGCGCAGGAAGGCGAGGAGCTCGCGGTTGACGTCCTCGGCGTGCGTGACGCAGAGGACGTGCGGGCCGCCGTCGATCTCGACGTAGCGGGCGTCGGGCAGCGCGGCGTGCAGGCGCCGGCCCTGCCCGTCGATCGGCAGGATCCGGTCGGCCGTGCCGTGCAGGATCAGCGTCGGCACGTCGATCCGCTTGATGTCCGCGGCGAAGTCCTCCAGCCAGCCGGGCGGGCATGCCCACGTCGCGATCGGCGAGGCCTCGGAGCCGGCGTTCCAGATCGCGCGCACGGTCTCCTCGCTCACTCGGGTGCCGAGGTACTCGTCGAGGTTCAGGAAGTCGCCGGTCAGCCCGGTCAGCCACTTGAAGCGGTCGTCGAGGATCGCCTGCTGGACGGCGGCGACGCCCGCCGGGTCGACGCCCCACGGGTTCTCGGCCGACTTGGCGAACGACGGCGCGAGGCTCTCGATGAACACGCAGCGCTTGAGGCGATCGGTCCCGTACGTGCCGACGTAGCGCGCCAGCTCGCCGGTGCCGAGCGAGAAGCCGATCACGGTGACGTCGCGCAGGTCGAGCGCGGTCAGGACTGCGTTCAGGTCGCCCGCGAGCGTGTCGAAGTCGTAGCCCGCGGTCGGGCGGCTGGACCGTCCGAAGCCGCGACGGTCGTAGAGGATCACGCGTTGCCCTGCCTCCAGCAGCGGGTGCAGCTGCGGCTCCCACGACCGGCTGTCCAGCGGCCAGCCGTGCAGCAGCACGACCGGCGCGCCGCTGCCGTGATCCTCGTAGTAGAGCTGGACCTGATCGACGGTGATGGTTCCCATGCCGATCACGATCGAGGACGCCGGCTCGACCCGCTACGACGGCTGACCCGAAACATCGTCGGGCTAGCCCTACCACGGGCCGACGCGCAGCTGGGAGGATCAAGCGGTGTCTCACTCGGTGCTCGTCGTCGACGACGACGCCACGTTCCGCGAACTCGCATCGCAGGTGCTCAACGGCTCGGGCTTCCACGTGATCGGCGAAGCCGGCAGCGTCGAAGAGGCACTCGCCCGCGCCGCCGAGCTGCGCCCCGACGCCGCGCTCGTCGACATCGGCCTGCCCGACGGCGACGGCTTCGCGCTGGCCCGGCGACTGAGCTCACTCGCATGGCCGCTCCGGGTGGTGTTGATCTCGACCGACGCCGGCGCGACCAGCGAGCCCGCCGTTCGGCGCTCCGGCGCAGCCGGCTTCCTGGCCAAGCACCAGCTCACCGGCCGCGCGCTTCGGCAGCTGTTCGAGGAGGAGTGATGGAGTCGGCGCTACGGGTCGTGATCGGCGAGGACGACGTGCTGCTGCGCGAGGGCATCGCCCGGCTGCTCGACGACGCCGGGCTCGACGTCGTCGCGCAGGCCGGCGACGCCGAGCATCTGCTGCGCCGGGCGGTCGCCCACCGGCCCGATGTCGCGATCGTCGACGTCCAGATGCCGCCGCGGCACGAGAACGACGGCCTGCTCGCCGCGGTCGAGCTGCGTCGGCGACTGCCGAAGACCGGCGTCGTGATCCTCTCGCAGCACTGCGAGCCGTCGTTCGCGCTCGAGCTGATCGGGGATCGCCCGGAGGGCGTCGGGTACCTGCTCAAGGAGCGGGTCGGGAACGTCCCCGCCTTCGTCGACGCGGTCTGCCGCGTGGCGGAAGGAGGGAGCGCACTCGACCCGGAGGTGGTCGCCCGCATGCTTGGACGCTCCAGGATGAGCGGCCCGCTGAGCGCGCTGACGCCACGCGAGCACGATGTGCTCGCGACGATGGCCGAGGGCAAGTCGAACCTCGGCATCGCGCAGTCGCTGTTCGTCAGCGAGGCCGCCGTCGAGAAGCACGTCACGGCGATCCTGCGCAAGCTCGATATCGCGCCGGCCGACACCGAGCATCGCCGCGTCCACGCGGTCCTGCTGTTCATGCGCGAGGCGCAGCGCCGCGGCTGATCGGGGCGCTGGCGGCGACGTCCGTCACATGCGATCGTTCCCCGCGTGCCCGGCGATCTCGCCGACGCGACGCGCCTCGCCGATGAACAGGCGGCGCTGCGGCGCGTAGCCGAGCTCGTCGCGGCCGGCGCCTCCGAGTCGAGCGTGCTCGACGCCGTGGCCGAGGAGGCCTGCCGGCTCCTCGGCGACCACTTCACCGCGCTGCTGCGCTTCGAGCCGGACGAGCCGCCCGTGATCGTCGCGATGGGCGGCGCCGAAGGCGTGCGGCACGTCATGCACGTGGGCATGCGCATCTCGGACGACGGCGACGGCGTGGTCCAGCGGGTTCGACGCACGGCTCAAGCCGCCAGGATCGAGCACTACGAGCGGGTGCCCGGTCCCAACGCCGCGATCGCGAACGAGCTCGGATTGAGCAGCGGCGTCGGCGCGCCGATCCTCACCGAGGGTCGGGTGTGGGGCGCGATCACCGTGCTGGGCTCGAGCCGGCTGCCCGTGGGTGCCGAGGACCGTCTGCGCAGGTTCGCCGAGCTCGCCGCGACCGCGATCTCCAACGCGCAGGCCCGTACGAACCTGGCGGCGCTCGCGCGCGAGCAGGCGGCGCTGCTGCGGGTCGCCGAGCTCGTCGCGCGCGGCGTGCCGCAGGAGGCGCTCTTCGACGCCGTCGCCACCGAGGCGTCGAAGCTGCTCGGCGAGCAGGCGATGACGCTGACGCGCTTCGACTCAGAGCGCGAGCTCATGGTCGTGGCGACATGCGGCGGGCCTGCACCCGTCGGCACGCGCATCGCCTTCGACGCCGAGACGCTGCCCGACTTCGTCCGCCGCGACGGTCGCGCCGCCCGTGTCGACGACTACGCGCGCGAGCGAGACGCCCGACTCGCCGCGCGGTTCGGCCTCACGGCCGCCGTCGCGGCCCCCATCTCGGTCCAGGACAGCGTCTGGGGGATGCTCACCGCGACGTCCGGCGCCACGCCGCTCCCGCCCGGCACCGAGCAGCGCCTGGAGCAGTTCGCCAAGCTGATCGCCTCCGCGCTGGCCAACGGCCAGGCGCGCGCGGAGCTGCAGGCGCTCGCCGACGAGCAGGCCGCCCTGCGCCGCGTGGCCGAGCTCGCCGCCCAGGAGGCGCCGGTCGACGCCGTACTCGAGGCCGTCGCCGTCCAAGCGTCCAAGCTCGCCGGCGTCGACTTCACGACGCTGCTGCGCTTCGAGCCGGACGGCGCAACCGAGATCGTGGCGCTCGACGGTGCGCCCGGAGACATCCGGACCGGCATGCGCTCGCCGGCCGGTGGCGACGGCGCGGTCCAGCGCGTGTGGAGCTCCGGCCGCGCCGCCCGCATCGACGACCTCGCCCAGATGTCAGGGCATTGGCCGCAGGTTGCGCATAAGTTCGGGTTCTCGGCGAGCGTCGCGGTCCCGATCCTGCTCGAGCGGCGGCTCTGGGGCGCACTCGTCGTGGTCGCACGACGCGAGCCGCTCCCCTTGCCGATCGAGCGGCACCTGACCGACTTCGCCGAGCTCGCCAGCACCGCCATCGCCGCCGCGCAGACGCGTCGCGACCTGCACGTCCTCGCGCATGAGCAGGCGGCGCTGCGCCGGGTCGCCGAGCTCGTCGCGCACGGCGCCGCCCTCACCGACGTCTTCAGCGCGGTGGCCACCGAAGCGTCGAAGCAGCTCGGCGATCTCGCCACCGCGCTGCTCCGCTACGAGCCCGGGGACGTCGCCGTCGTCGTCGCACAGTGCAACGGCGGGCTCCGGACCCCGGCCGGACCCGGCGTCGCCGTGCCCGTCACCGTCGAAGGCCACGTCTGGGGCTCGCTCACCGCCGGCACCGCCGGGCCACCGCTCCCGGCCGGAACCGAAGACCGCCTGATGCAGTTCGCCGAACTGGCCGCCGCCGCGATCGCCAACGCCGAGAACAAGGCCAAGTTGACGGCCTCCCGCGCACGCGTCGTCGCCACCGCCGACGAGACCCGCCGGCGGCTCCAGCGCGACCTGCACGACGGAGCCCAGCAGCGCCTCGTCCACGCCCAGATCACACTCGAGCTCGCCAAAGACGCCGCCGCGGCCGGCCGACCCACCGCCGATCTCATCGACGCGGCGCTGACCCACACCGAACGCGCGAACCGCGAGCTCCGCGACCTCGTCCGCGGCATCCTCCCCGCCGCCCTCACCGGCGGCGGCCTGCGCACCGGGATCGAGGCGCTCACCGACGACATCCCGCTGCCGATCGACCTGCGCGTGAACGTGCCGCGGCTGACGGCTCAGACCGAGACCACGGCCTACTTCATCGTCGCCGAAGCCCTCACCAACGTCGTCAAGCACGCCCACGCCACCCATGCGACCGTCGAGATCGCGCTCCAGGGCCGCGAGCTGACGATCGAGATCCGCGACGACGGTGCCGGCGGCGCCGACCCGACCCGAGGCAGCGGACTCACCGGACTGCTCGACCGCATCGAAGCCGCCGACGGCACGCTCACGATCTCGAGCCCGCCCAGCAACGGAACCACGCTCCACGCGACCCTCATCAGCGACCCGTGACCGAGGTCAGCTCACGTCGGAATCGACGACGGTCTGGTTGCGCCCGAGGAAGTAGATGCCGGGGTCGGTCTGGAAGCCCTCGCTCGGGTTGTCGTGCAGGGTCGAGGAGCGGATGGTGAGGACGCCCGTGCGGTCGTTGCTGACGAAGAAGACCGCCCCGCCGCCTTCGCGCGCGTGGTTGTCCGTCATGCGGGTGCCGGCGATCAGGACCTGGAAGTCGTTGCCGTCGAAGTACATGCCGCCGCCGGACCCGCCGCCGGGCGTGCCGGCGTGTGCCGGATTGGCGCCGCGGCCGATCGCGCGATTGCCGGTGAAGACGCTGTTATAGATCGACCACGACACGCCGATGCTGCTCAGCGCCGCGCCGTTGCTGCAGCGTCCGCGGGTGAACGTGCTCGCGACGACCGTCACGGGCTGGCCGTGGTACTGGGAGAGCGCCCGGATCGCCCCGCCGCCGAGGTCGGGGCCGGTCGCGTCGCAGCGATTGCCGGCGAACGCGGAGCCGACGATCTTCAGACGTCCACCGCGGGCGAAGATCGCGCCGCCCCCGCCGCCATCGTAGCGCTCACCTGTGGCGTTGCCGTCGGCGAAGGTGAGGTTCTGCACCACGAGCACGGGCGTCGCCTGGTCGTCGCAATGCGAGGTCGTCCAGCGCTGGCGCCGGTCGCACGTGTCCTGGTAGAGGATCCGGCGCGTGCCGCCGCCGCTGAGCGTGACCAGCCCGCCGCCGTCGAGCACCACGCGGCGGCTGGTGTTGACGACCTTGGCGGTCTGTCGCAGCACGATCCGGACCGGGCGCGATCCGCACCGGAACCTGATCACGCCGCCCTTGGCGACGGCCCGCACGACCGCGCGCGACGTGCAGCTTCCCGGCGTCCCGGTGCCGACCCACCGATCCGGATGCGAGGTGTCGACCGCCCGCGCGGCCGGAGGTACCGCGACCGGCGACACAGCGGCCGACGCCCCCGGCGCGACGAACGCGCCCATGACGGTCACCGACAGTGTCGTGCGGGCGAGCAGGCGAGGCATCGACGCCGCGCGAGCCTAGCGATCCGTCGCTCAGGCGGTCTCATTCGACCAGGTAGGTCTCGTAGATCACGAGGCCGGGCTGACGGCCGCCGACGCCGATGAAGACGCCCTTGTTCAGCCAGTCGAGCTCCGGTGCGGCGGTCTCGATCCGGGTCGTGGTGCGGAAGGTGTACTCCGCGGCGTCGACGTCCTCGCCCCGGGCGAGCCGGGCGAGGACCTCTGGGCTCCCGTGGCGGATGCTGCGCGACCGGACGTAGAGCAGCGTGCCGGCGTCGGTCTGCAGCGTGTAGCGGATATCCCCCAGCGCGGTCCCGTCGGGGAGGACGGTCTGCCAGTCGGCGCTCGCGCCCGGCACCAGGCGCCCGGAGATCTCGGGACCTTCGAACGTGCCGTCGGTCAGGGGCACGATGCGGCGCCGGCCGGGCGCGGTCTCACCCAGATCGAGCGGCTCGCCGAGCCGTGCCTCCAAGCGGTAGACGAGCCGCAGTCGCGGCTCGGGCAGGCGGTCACTCATGATCCGGCGCCGGGTCGTTGGGATGAGGCTCGAGCCCGGTGACGGTGACGGTCATCCACTCGCCCGCAGGAGATGGCCTTCATCCGCCAGCTTCGTCACGGCAACCGCCTCCGCCCTATCGCGATCTTCGACCTCGGCCTCCGGCGTCTCCGCCGGAACGTCGATCTCGAACTCAACCAGGAAGTCCATGTCCTAGCTCGCTGTGTGCGCTTCGGTGATGCTCATGCAGCAAGGGTGCACGCGGCGTGCGCGTTCGGCCAGGACCGGTTGGCTCACGCTGTTAGGCGCCGCCTCACACACGCCGCGTATCGTTCGGCGAATGGAGTTGAGGCTCCTTCGGTACTTCGTCGCCGTCGCCGAAGAGCTGCACTTCGGCCGCGCCGCCGAGCGGCTGCACATCGCGCCGCCGTCGCTCTCCCAGCAGATCAAGTCACTCGAGGCGAGCGTCGGCACGTCGCTGTTCGTCCGCGATCGCCGGCACGTCGAGCTGACGTCGGCCGGGAGGATGCTGCTGCCCGACGCGCGCGAGATCCTCGAGCTCGCCGCGAGCGCGCGGCGTCGGCTCGCGGGAATCAGCGGTCCTCTCCGGATCGGCTACGTCAGCTGGTTCCCCGATCAGCTCACCGCTTCCACGGCATTCCAGCTCCGCGTCGACGCATGGGTCATGCCCAGTCACGTCCAGATCACGCGCGTCCTCGACGGCGGTCTCGACGCGGCCGTCGCGTGGGCCGCCTCGCGTCATGATCGGCTGGACCTCCGCCTGCTATGGCCCGAACCGCTCGTCGCCCTCACGCATGCCGGGCGAAGCGACAAGTCCGTTCCGGCGCGCAGGCTGCGCGTGCTCGTCGACGCCGACCTGACGTCCTGGCAAGCGTGGAACGACTTCGCGACCGAGTTCGCCGACGCCACCGGCGCGCGTGTCGTGCAGATCGATGACGGCGGCATCGCCGGCCCGGCGCTGCACGAGCGCGCCCTCCGTCTCGACGCACCGGTGTTGATGTCGCCGAAGCGCTCCACCGACACGCTGCCCGCGCGCCTGCAGACGCGGCCGGTGGTCGATCCGTGCCCGCTCTGGTGCTGGTCGCTCGTCACGCGCGCGGACGATGACCGCGACACCGTCGCCGCTCTACGCGACCACGCGGGCGGCGTCGCACTGCACACCGTGCCCGTCGGGTCGACGTGGGTCCCCGCGAGCGACCCGCACCGGCACGAGCTCACTCACACCATCGACTGAACCGAGGTCCCGCATGCCCGATCGGCCACTCCTGCTCTGCTACGACGGCTCCGACGACGCCAAGCACGCGATCGCCGAGGCGGCGAGCCTGATGGGGTCGCGGCCCGCGCTCGTGGTCTCGGTCTGGCAGGACGCCGCGGCGATCCCGTCGTTCGCGTGGGTCGGCGCCGCGACCAACCTCGATGAGCTGATGGACGCGGCGCGAGAAAGCACGGAGGGGATCGCCGCCGAGGGCGTCGAGCTGGCCGAGGCGGCCGGCTTGAAGGCCTCGCCGCTGGTCGTGGAGGCACGCGGCCCCGTGTGGGAGGCGATCGTCGAGGTCGCCGACAAGCGCGACGCAAGCGCGATCGTGCTCGGCTCGCGCGGCCTCAGCGGCATCAAAGGGGTGCTGCTGGGCAGCGTGTCCGGCGCGGTCGTCCACCACGCGAACCGTCCCGCGCTCGTCGTGCGCCGGGTGCACTCCTAGGCCGGCCCTTTCGCGCCCTGCTCGCGCAGCCATCCGATCAGGTTCTCCTCGCGGGTGCCGGGCGCCTGTGCGATCTCCAGCGGCGTCTGGTCCGCGTAGTCCGGATGCGCGTTGATGTCCGCTCCGCGGCCGAGGAGGTACTCGGCGACGCGCCGCTGTCCACCGTGGCAGGCCTGCCAGAACGCGTCGTTGATCTCGCCGGCGCCCGGGCCGTCGGCGCAGAGCTCTTCGACGCGCGCGAGGACGCCGAGCGCGGCGGCCTGCCACAGCCATTCCACGCGCGCGCCGCGCGCGAGCAGCAGCCGCGCGACGTGCCAGCAGCCGTAGCCGACCGCGTTCGACAGCGGCGTGCCGGCGATCGATCCGCCCGGCGCCTCGATGTCGGCGCCGCCGTCGATCAGGACCTCGGCGACGTCGGCGTCGTCGCTGCTCGCCGCCCAGTGCAGCGGCGTCTCGGCGAACTGCCCGCCTTCGCCGGCCGCGTTGGGATCGGCGCCGGCCGCGAGCAGGGCGCGCGCCACCTCGGGCCCGTTCGGGAAATAGCCGGGCCAGTCGGTCACGACGTGCAGCGGCGTCCGGGATCCGCATCGGTCCCGCAGACGCGCGGCCGCGAGTCCGGGATTCGCGCCCAGCAGCTCGGCGAGCGCATCCAGGTCGCCGGAGCGGATCGCCGCGATCAAGGCGATCGCCACCGGGTCGTCGTTGCGGATCGTGAGGGTCATGGCCCGTCAGCTCGTCTGGCGTGCTCGCGGTCGCCGGCGCAGCCGTCGCTTCGCCGGCCGGCGGATCATCCGCGCCAGCTCGGGGGCCTCGCCGGCGAGCAGCTCGGCGAGTTGCGCGCGCAGCTGGTCGTCGGAGATGTCCAGGTCGCGGAGGATCCGCGCGCCGACCGCGTCGCCGTCGGGCGCTGAGGGCGAGCAGGACGTGCTCGGGCGATGCGGTCCGGCAGCGATGCCCGAGCCTGCGCGCCTCGTGGCCGGCGGCGTCGAGGACGCGCTTGGCACGCGGGGAGATCCCGAGCGTGGCGGTCTCGCTCGAGTGCCCGGCACCGACCTCCTCGCGAATGCGCCGTGCGAGCTCGCCTTCGTCGACGCCAAGCCGTGCGAGCGTCGTTCCGGCGAGGCCGGTGTCGGCGGACAGCGCGAGCAGGAGGTGCTCGGTGCCGACATAGCGATGGTGGAAGGAGCGTGCATGGCCTTGGGCGGCGGCGACGATCGCGCTCGCGTCGTGGTCGAGCTCGGCGGGAGCGGCGACGAAGCGTTGCTGCGCGGCTTGCTTGGTCACGCCGAGTGAGGCCCCGATCTCCGTCCACGAGCGCCCGGCTTCGCGTGCCGACGAGACGAACCGATCGACGAGCTCATCGGCCTCGTCGCGGACTTCGTCGGCGACCGCCACCGCGACGGCGAGCTGCTCGAGCTCGTCGCCGCCGCGGGCGCGTGCCGCGACAACCGCGGCGAGGCGGTCGACGTCCATATCGTCAACTTACGCTTGACGCGGCACGCCGTCAAGCGTGGATTGACGACGTGACAGTAAAGGTCCGATGAGACGGACCTGAGCTCACACTCCGCGCGGTGTCAGTTCACGGTGACGCATTCGCTCCTTGCCTCGACGCGATGGCGTAACGTTCGATCGCCATGTCGTAGGCCCACCTCCGGGTCGGTGGTGGGTGCCGTTTCTATGGAGGAGGAGTGCATGCGGCGTTTCCTGGTGCCGGCGATCGCGCTGGCCGTCTCGGGAGTGGCTGCGGCCTCGGTCGGACTCGGTTCCGGCCACTCGACCACCTCGGCGCAGGCGGTACCGCTCGCTGCACTGAAGCCGATCCAGCAACGGCTGGTGTCCGGTTTCGCGCGCAGCGAGGCCGCGCAGCGCGCGGGCCTGGCGCCCAACGCGCGCCCGCAGCAGCAGGGGCCCCAGCCGAGCACGGTCAACGGATGCCCCGTCAACCGCGGGGCGAACGTGCGGATGAACCAGGACTGCCTGAACCTGACCGACCCGGACCTGCAGGGTCGCGGCCAGGCGCAGAACGAGACCGCGATCGCGCAGGACCCCAACAACCCGCAGCACATGGTGTCGTCGGCGAATGACTACCGGCGCGGTGACGGCAACTGCTACTCCTACCACTCCAGCGACGGCGGCCGCAGCTGGCAGGACTCGACGCCGCCGATGGGCTTCACGCGCGGGACGAACTTCGGCGGCGTGCCGCGCCAGTACTGGCAGGCGGGCGGCGACACGTCGGTCGCCTGGGACACGAAGGGGAACGCGTACCTCTCGTGCCAGATGTTCCTGCGCGGTCCGGCGGTCTCGAACAACCCCGATCAGTCGAGCGCGTTCTACGTCTTCCGCTCGACCGGCACCGACGGTGCGTCGTGGAACTTCCCGGCCCGTCCCGTCGCCGAGCTCAACGACGTCGCCGGCACCGGCGCGGCGCTGCTCGACAAGCAGTACATGACGATCGACGACACCAAGGGCAGCCCGTTCCAGGACCGGATCTACGTGACCTGGACGCTGTTCGCGGCCGACGGTACCGCGTATATCTACGAGGCGAACTCGCGCGATCACGGCGAGAGCTTCAGCGCGCCGAAGCTCGTCAGCGCCGACAGCGCGCTGTGCGTGAACACCCACGACGTGGCCACGCCCCAGGGCGCGTGCAACAACAACCAGTTCTCGCAGCCGTTCACAGGCCCTGACGGTGCGCTGTACGTCGTGTGGGACAACTACAACGTGACCGCGGCACAGCCGGGCGAGGGCGACGACAACAACCGTTCCGCGGCGCCCGCGAGCATCGACAACCGCGACCAGGTCCTGCTCGCCAAGTCGACCGACGGCGGCAACAGCTTCTCCGCGCCCGTCAAGGTCGCCGACTACTACGACCTGCCCGACTGCGAGACCTACCAGGGCCAGGATCCGGGCGTCGGCTGCGTGCCCGAGAAGGGCGAGACGCAGAACTCGATCTTCCGCGCGGCCAACTACCCGTCGGCCGCGGTCAACCCGCGCGACCCGCGCGAGATCGACGTGACGTTCGCGTCGTACATCAACCGCCACTCCAACGAGCAGCAGCGCAACCCGTGCGTCCCGCAAGGCACCAACGGGGACACGCTGCAGCCGCTCTACACCGGCGTCAAGACGCCGGGGGCGTGCAACAACGACATCCTCATCAGCCGCTCGACCAACGGCGGCAAGTCGTTCACCGGCGGGTCGGCCGACGTCCGCAGCCTGCCCGCCACCCGCGACGGCGACCCGCAGGCCGACCAGTACTGGCAGTGGGCGGCGTTCGACCCGAAGGGCCGGCTCGCGGTCTCCTTCTACGACCGCGCCTACGGCAACGACGAGCAGACCGGCTTCTCGGACCTCAGCCTGTCCGGCACCCGCGACGGTACGAGCTTCGGCACCACGCGCGTGACCACCGCGTCGATGGCGCCCGCGACGCAGTTCGGCGGCCTGTTCTTCGGCGACTACAGCGGTCTGTCGGCCGGCGACGTCGCGCACCCGGCGTGGATGGACACGCGCGACCCCGACCTGTTCACGTGCCGCGACTCGGCCGGGATCGTGACCCAGCCGCCGAGCGTCTGCACGGCGGCCGCGACCAACGCGGCCCTGGCCAACGACGAGAACACCTACACGGAGGCGCTCAACATCCCGACGAGGTGAGCCTGCTGCGCGGGCAGCTCCCGGCTGCCCGCGCTTCCCGATCTCACACAGTGTGAGAGTGAACCGACGCGTAGAATCGACAGTGTCGTGTGGCGATGTCTGCTCGCGGTCGCGGTACTCGGTCTCTGCGCGGTTCCGGCGGTGGCCTCGACGTCGCTCGGCGGGGCGCACCTGACGCTCGTCAAGACCCGCCCGGTCACGGTCGACGGCACCGGCTTCAACGCCGGCGAGCGGATCGAGCTCGTCCTTCGCGGACCCCGCGGCCGATCCCGCGAGAACACACACGCGCGCGCCGACGGGACGTTCAACGCGAGGTTCGACACGAACGCCGAGTCCCGCTGCGCCGGGTTCTCGATCACGGCAAGCGGCTCCGCCGGCAGCCGTGCGAGGTTCCTCCGGCGGATGCCCGTCGCCTGCGACTGATGAGTTTCGCGCGCTGCGATGGTCGAACCTGGCATGAGCGCGATCACGCATCTCTACGCCGGTGTCCCGGTATCCGATCTCGACGCCGGCATCGAGTGGTACACGCCGTTCTTCGGGCGACCGCCGGCTCCTCGAACACCTCGCCGCGGAGCGCATCGACGACGAACCGATCGAGACCTACTCGAACGGCGTCCGCCACGTCAAGATCCCCGATCCGGACGGGAACGCGATCGCGTTCGCCGAGCCGCCCTGAGCCGATCGGGTTCTCGGGCGCGTCGTAAGGCCTCGGCCCGGTCTTTCGCGCGCGCCACCCTGGAGTTTCGGCGCGCCTGGCCGGGGCGGCGTAGCGTTCCAGGCAACGACCGTGAGCCTTCCGCCCTCGCCATCCGAGACCGTGCTCGACACGCTGATCCTCGATCTGCTCGAGTGGGTCGGCCGCGAGCCCCGGCCCTATAGCGAGGTCCTCGACGTCTGGAAGACCTCGTGCCCGCGGCTGCCGGTGTGGGAGGACGCGAACGACCGCGGCTTCATCGCGCGTCGCCGCGCGCCCGGCAGCGAGCCGATGATCTCGCTTTCGCCTGCGGGCGCGCGACATCTGCAGGCTCACCGCAAAGTTCAGGGTGCATGACCGATTGCCCGGCGACGACGGCCGGCCGCAGCGTCGCCCGATGCGACTGCTCGGAGTCCTCGCCGCCGCGGCTGATCGCGCCCGACCGCGTGCTGAACGCGGCGCACTGCCTCGACGGCGCCGATCCGCGCAGCTTCGAGGTCGTCATCGGCGTGGACGGCGGTGGCGCGGGCCCGCTCCCGGACACCGCCTACCACAACGTCAAAGGTTTCGCCTCGGCTCCAGGCCGCAGGTACACGCTCCCGTCCGGCCCGCGCAATCCGGAGGCCGCCACCGCGGCCGACGACGTCGGGCTGGTCGTGCTCACGAAGCCGGTCGCCGGCATCGCGCCGGTGGCGATCGCTGGGCCGGGCGACGCGGCGCTGGAGCTCCCGGGCACGTCGGTGCGCGTGCTCGGCTACGGCATCTCGGCGCCGATCCGCGGCAGCGACTTCCCGGCGTCCACGCCGCTGCAGGGCGGCGTCCTCACGCTCGTCGGCCCGCCGGCGTGCGCGACGACGCAGGACATCTGCGCGCAGGATCTCGACGGCGACGCCACGCTCACGCAGCCGTGCGCCGGCGACGCGGGCGGGCCGCTGCTGGCCCAGGGACCCAACGGCCCCGTCCAGATCGGCGTGACGAGCTGGGGGCCTGGGGGCGAGGGCAACGACTGCGGGCTCCACGCGGCGCCGTCGGTGTGGATGCGCGTCTCGCGCCTGCGCCCGTTCCTGACCGATCCGAGCCCGGTCCTGGCCCCGTACACCACCGGCAAGGTGAAGCTCAGGGGCACGAGCCGGCTCACCTGCGTCGCGCCGGCCTTCCGGGGCTCGAAGGCGAAGCTGACGTACGCCTGGGGCGTCCCGCGCGTGAGCGGCCAGCTGGTGCAGGGGATCTCGCATCCGATGCGGCCGCTGAAGGGCGCGACGACGCGGCACTACCTGCGGGGCGGGCACGCTCCGCGCGAGATCCCGATGCTCGCGTGCGCGGTGACGGCGACGAACGCGAGCGGCAGCTGGACCGTCTACTCCCCGTCCGTCGTCGGCTGAGCCGCGGGCGCTTGCGCGATCCCCCAAGGTGAAGGTACGTTCACTCGCCCGGCCTGGATCGGAGCAGCCATGCGGCGCCATCTCACGTTCGCGAACGTCATGTCCTCCCTCGCGGTGTTCATGGCGCTAGGCGGAGGCGCCTACGCGGCGGCCACGTTCCCCCGTAACAGCGTCGGCACGGCGCAGCTGAAGCCGAACGCGGTCACGTCGGCCAAGGTCAA
The DNA here is from genome assembly GCA_963736505.1 of uncultured Solirubrobacteraceae bacterium. Lineage (GTDB taxonomy): Bacteria > Actinomycetota > Thermoleophilia > Solirubrobacterales > Solirubrobacteraceae > Solirubrobacter. The sequence goes on along the minus strand of CAVTOZ010000002.1, from coordinate 298,926 downwards.
GGACGGGTCGCTGACCGCGAAGGACTTCAACTCCGGCTCGCTCCCGACCGTCCAGGGCAGCGTGCGCGCGCTGCCCGGGCCGCAGGGTCCCGCGGGGGACACGGGCGCTCCGGGTCCGAAGGGCGACACGGGGCAGAAGGGCGACGCGGGCGCGCCCGGGGCGAACGGCGCCGACGGCATCGGCCTCGAGGGCTTCTTCGGTGTGTCCACGAGCGACGTCACGATCGACACGCCGACGATCCTGAGCGCCGACAGCTACGCGCGCGATATGACGCTCGCGCCCGGCGTGGTGCTCTTCACCAACGGCTTCCGCGTGTTCGTCTCGGGCACGCTGACGCTCGGCACGGGCGCGCGGATCGAGCGCGACGGCAACACCGGCGTCGCGGGCTTCGGCGGCCTGCCGCTCGCGGCCGGAACGCTCGGCGGCTCGGGTGGCGGCGGCGGCAACGCGTGCGGCCCGCTCGCGCAGTCGACCACGAACTCGCTCGGCGGCAGCGGCGGCGCCAGCGCCGCGTGCGGCGGCGGTGGCACCGCCACGGCGCCGGCGGCCGCCGTCGGCGGGACGCAGATCCTGCGCTCCGCGACCTCGGCGGTCCTCGGCCGCACGCTCGACGGCGCGGTCGTGACCGGCGGCGCCGGCGGCCGCGGGGGCAACTTCAGCGGCGGGGGCGGCGGCGGCGGCGTGATCGTCGTCGCGGCACGCGTCGTGAAGGTGAACGGGACCGCGTCGATCACCGCCAACGGGGGCAGTCCCGCCGCCGGGGATGCCGCGGGCGGCGGCGGCGGTGTGGTCGTGGTGGTGTCCACGTCGCCCCAGCCCGCCGGCCTGACGCTCTCGGCGGCCGGCAGCACCGGGGCCGCCGCCGGCACGACGCAATGGATCAATTGACCGGTGCGTAGGATCGGCGGCCTGCCCGGAGCGCTCCCTCACCGCGCGCTGTACGCGTCGTTCGACCGGTTCCCGTCGCGCAAGGGCAGCGCGGTGCACATCGACCGCTTCGCGCGGGCGCTGTTCGAGCAGGCCGGCGGCGGGCTGCTGTACGTGCTCGGCGGCGACGGGCTGCCCGCCTACCAGCGCGAGGGCGAGGTGGAGATCGTCCGCTACATGCGCGAGGCCGAGCACGTGCTCGAGCGCGCGGCCGGGTTCGGCGCGCGCCTGGCGGCGCTGCTGGACCGGCTGGCGCCCTCGCTCGAGCTCGCCCACTTCCGCGATCCGTGGAGCGGCGTGCCGATCGTCGAGCGCGCCGGCCGCTCGTACGCCGCGGTCTACGAGGTCAACGGCCTGCCGTCGATCGAGCTGCCGTTCCTGTACCCGGCGGTCCCGGCCGCGATCCTCGAGCGCGTCGCGGCGCTCGAGCAGCGCTGCCTCGACGCCGCCGAGCTCGTGATCACCCCCTCGGAGGTGACGGCGCGCCGGCTGCGCGCGCGCGGGATCGAGCCCGTCGTGGTGCGCAACGGCGCCGACGTCCCGGCCGCGCCGGCCCCGCCGCCGCCGGACGCCCCCGAGCGCTACCTCCTCTACTTCGGCGCGCTGCAGCCGTGGCAGGGCGTCGACACCGCGCTGCGCGCGTTCGCGCGCCTGCAGGACCTCGAAGGGCTCGAGCTGGTGATCTGCGCCTCGGTCCACCAGCGGCGCGCCAAGCCCTACCGCCGGCTCGCCGAGAAGCTCGCGATCGACCACCGCGTGCGCTGGCACGCCGCGCTGTCGGAGGACGAGCTCGCCCCGTGGCGCGAGCACGCGCTGCTGTCGCTCGCGCCGCTGCGCGACTGCTCGCGCAACGCCGTCCAGGGCTGCGCGCCGCTGAAGATCCTCGAGTCGATGGCCGCGGGCGTGCCCGTCGTCGCCTCCGACCTCCCCGCCGTGCGCGAGCTGATGACCGACGGCGAGCACGGCCGCCTCGTCGCGCCCGACCGCCCCGGCGAGCTCGCGCGGGCGATCCGGGTGCTGCTCGACTTCCCTGAACGGCGCGCGCGGATGGGGGCCGCGGCTCGGGCGCGCGTGGCCGGGCACCTGAGCTGGGACGCGAGCGTCGCGCAGCTGCGCGATCTCTACGCCGCGCAGGGGCTGAAAGCTGATTGGATCCCGCCGATGGAGGCGATCGCGTGAGCAGCATCCGCGCGCAGTTCAAGGCGCTCTCCGCCGAGCAGCAGGCGATCGTCGAGCGGCGCCGCGTCAGCGGCGAGCACAGCCCCGGCGAATGGCTGGAGCTGCTCGGCCCGGTCGCCGCGTTCGACCGCGAGGTCGAGGCCGTGCGCGGTGGCGCGGGCGGCTTCTTCGCCCGCCGCTTCGCGCGCAAGCACGACGTGCCGGACGGGCTCCGCGAGCTGGCGCTGCCGCTGCTGGGGATCCTGCGCGAGGACCACGATCCTGAGACGCCGCTCGCGCTGACGATCGACCTCACCGGCGCCGAGCACGGCGCCAAGCGGATCGGCGCGAGCGAGCCGTACCGCAAGGGCGCCTACCACAAGGTCGTCGACACGTTCTACGACGATCCGTGGATCGAGGGCCGCGCGCGCTTCGTCGACGGCGCCGACGTCCGCTTCGCCGTGATCGACCACGTGCGCTCGTCGCGTAAGACCAAGCGCAGCGCCAGCGGCAAGACCAAGCGCAAGACGAAGGCCAAGAAGAAGATCGAGCTGACCGTCACGGTGTCGCTGCCGGCGCGCAACTACGCGCTGGCCGGCCGGCCGCCGGGCACGCGCGGTGTCAGCAAGGAGTCGGTCAAGGCCGGAGAGGACCGCACCGTCGTGCGGCTCAGCCGGATCGTGGACGCGGCGCGGCTCGACGACGCGCCCGACCTCGAACTGCTGCTCGGGCTGCTGGCGGTCGCGTACGAGCGCGTCGATCCCTCACGCAGGAAGAAGCTGTGAGCATCGACCAGTGCGCGTGCAAGCGCGGCTTCTTCACGCTGCGCGACTGCGGCGCCGCGGCAACCACCAGCTGCTCGCTGTGCACGCGGCGCGTGTGCGACGAGCACCTCGCCCCGCGCGTCGACACGCGCGTGTGCGTCGAGTGCGCGGCCAAGCAGGAGGAGTCGACCGTGCTCGGGCCGGACGTCGATCCGGCGCGCGAGCCGGTCCGCTACCGCACCCGCTGGTACCGCTCGTATGACTACGCCCCGATGTGGTGGGCGACGTCGGACCCCTACTGGGGCGACACCGACTACCGCTGGTTCGGCGACGGCGTCGACGATGACGACGGCGGCGGCTTCAACGACTCCTGAGCTGCCGCGCGCGGCCGCCGGGCTGCGCGCGCTGTGGCTGACGGAGACCTACCCGCCGAGCCGCGGCGGGATGGCGCAGTCGTGCGACCGGATCGTGCGCGGCCTGCGCCGGCGCGGCGTCGCCGTCGACGTGCTGCACTTCACGCCGCACGAGCGCGGCCGGCCGTGGGCGATCGAGACGCAGGCGGGCGGGCGCTACCTCGCGTGCCCGATCGAGGGCGATCCGGCGCACGCGCTCAACCGCGCCTGGAGTGCGCTCGCCGCCGATCCGGCCACGCGCGCGGTCACGCACGTGGTGGCGTTCGGCGGTTCGCGCCCGATCGTCGCCGCGCCCGTGTACGCCGCCTGGCTCGGCGTCCCGCTGATCACGCTGATCCGCGGCAACGACTTCGACGCCGCCGTGTTCTCCACCCGCCGCCGGCCGGTGCTCGACGACGCGCTGGCGCGCTCGGCGCTCGTGTGCGCGGTCTCGCGCGACAAGGTCGAGAAGATCACCGCGCTGCACCCGGGCGTGCAGGCGCGCTGGATCCCGAACGGGATCGACTTCTCCGGCTGGGAGCTGGCGCCGAGCGACCGCGAGCGGGCGGCCGCGTGGCGCGCCGGGATCGGCGGCCGGCGCGTGCTCGGGCTGTTCGGCCAGCTGAAGGCGAAGAAGGGCGGCGTGCTACTGCTCGACGCGCTGCTGCGCTCCGGCGCCGCCGACGCGTTCCACGTACTGCTGGCGGGCTGGATGGAGCCCGAGCTGGAGGCGTGGCTCGACGCGCACGCGGGCGAGCTGGCGTACACCGCGCTCCCGTTCCTGGACCGCTTCGAGCTGCTGCCGTGGTACGCGGCGTGCGACTGGCTCGCGCTGCCGTCGTTCTACGACGGGCTGCCGAACGTGCTCGTCGAGGCGGCCGCGCTCGGCATCCCGCTGGTCGCCGCGCGCGCCGGCGGGATGGCCGACGTGCTCACCGACGGCCGCACCGCGTTGCTGTTCGAGCCCGGCGACGAGGCCGGCTGCGCGGCGGCGCTGCGGCGCGCCGCCGACCTCGCCGAGAACGAGCGCCGGAGCCTGGGCGAGGCGTGCCGGGCGCTGGCGGAGGCCGAGCTCGACGGCGAGCTCGAGCTGTCGCGCTACGTCGAGGCGCTCGCGCAGACCCGCGCCGGCATGCGGCCGGCGTGATCGTCTACTACGCGCTCGGCGGCGGGCTCGGCCACCTCACGCGCGCGCGCCGGGTGCTGGAGGCGCTCGAGCTGAGCGCGACGCTGCTCAGCGCCTCGCGCTTCGCGCGCGACCCGCGCGTGACCGGCGAGCTGCCCGTCCTGCCGGTGCCGGCCCGGCTGGGGCGCGATCGCGAGGCGTTCCGGGCGTGGCTGAAGGGCGCGCTCGCCGAAGCGGACGAGCTGATCGTCGACAGCTTCCCCGGCGGGATCCTCGGCGAGCTGTGCGGGATGACGCTGCCGCCGGCCCGGCACGTCGCCCGCCGGCTGCGCTGGCCGGAGTACGCGCGGCGGCTGGACGGGCCGCTGCCGCGCTATGAGGTCGCGTACGCGCTCGAGCCGCTCGCCGCCGGCCACGCGCAGGCGCTGGCCGGCTGCGCGCGCCGCGTGGAGGCGCTGACGCTCGCGCCGGTGCCCGCGGGCGCGCCGCTGGCCGACGAGCCGCATTGGCTCGTCGTGCACTCCGGGCCGGACGCGGAGCTGATGCGCCTGCTCGAGCACGCCGCCGCCGCGCCGCTGGTGATCGTCGTCAGCCCGCGGCGGCCGTCGCGGCTCCCGGCCAACGCGCGCTGGGTCGACGTGTATCCCGTCACGCCGCACCTCGCGCACGCCGAGCGGATCGTGACCGCCGCCGGGTTCAACCTGATGCGGGAGACGGCGCACCTGCGCGAGCGCCACATCGCCGTCCCGTTCCCGCGCGCGCTCGACGACCAGTTCGCGCGCGCATGACGCAGGTGCTCGTCACCGGCGGCGCGGGGTTCATCGGCTCGCACCTCGCCGCGGAGCTGCTGCGGCGCGGGCACCGCGTGCGCGTGCTCGACAACTTCGCGACCGGCCGGCGCGAGAACCTGCCCGCGGACGCCGAGCTGATCGACGGCGACATCCAGGACCACGACGCCGTGCACACGGCCGTCGCCGGCTGCGAGGTCGTCTTCCACCAGGCCGCGCTGCCGTCGGTCCCGCGCTCGGTCGCGGACCCGCGCGCCACCGACGCGACGAACACGGCCGGGACGCTCAACGTGCTGCTGGCCGCGCGCGATCACGGCGCGCGCCGCGTCATCTGCGCGTCCTCGTCGTCGGTCTACGGCGCGGCGACCGAGCTGCCGACGTGCGAGGACGGCCCCGCGCTGCCGATCTCCCCCTACGCGACGACCAAGCTCGCGGGCGAGGGCTACGCGCGCTTCATGCACGGCGTCCACGGGCTGGAGACCGTCGCGCTGCGCTACTTCAACGTCTTCGGGCCGCGCCAGGACCCGACCTCGGCCGTCGTCCCGCACTTCATCGGCGCGCTGCTGGCGCGCCGCCGGCCGGTGATCTTCGGCGACGGCGAGCAGACGCGCGACTTCACGTACGTGACCAACGCCGTGCACGCGAACATGCTCGCGATGGACGCTCCGCACGCCGCCGGGCGCATCTACAACGTCGCGTGCGGCGAGCGCGTGAGCCTCAACCGGCTGCTGGGGGAGCTGCGCGAGCTGCTCGGCTCAGACGTCGAGCCGGTGCACGCGCCGCCGCGCCCGGCCGACGTGCGCCACACGCTCGCCGACCTCTCGCGCGCCCGCAGCGAGCTCGCCTACGAGCCGCTCGTGCGGCTGCGCGAGGGGCTCGAGCGCACGGTCCGCCACTTCACCGCGTAGTCAGGCGACGTTCAGGCGCCTCGCGGCACGCTCAGCCGCATGTGCGTCGATGCGCCACCATCAGAGGGCGTGACCCGAATCGGGATCTGCGAGGACGACGCCGGCCTGCGGTCGGTGCTCACGCGCGCGCTGATCGACGAGGGCTTCGAGGTCCGCGCCGTCGCCGGCGGCCGGCTCGCCGTGCAGGAGTTCTCGGCGTCGCGGCCCGACCTGCTCGTGCTCGACGTCGGGCTGCCCGACGCCGACGGACGCGATGTGTGCCAGGCGCTGCGCGCGCACGGCGTCGACGCGCCCGTGATCTTCCTCACCGCGCGGGCCGACCTGACCGACCGGCTGGCCGGATTCAGCGCCGGCGGCGACGACTACCTGGCCAAGCCGTTCGCGCTCGCCGAGCTGATCGCGCGTGTGCGCGCGCTGCTCAAGCGCGTGCGGCCGGAGCCGGAGCCGGGCGTCGGCGGCCTGCGGCTGGACCCCGCCGCGCACGGCGTCCGCGTGGGCGACCGCGGCGAGTCGTTGACGCCGACGGAGTTCCGGCTGCTGGCCGCCCTGGCGGCGCGCCCGGAGCAGGTGGTGCGCCGGCACGAGCTGGTCGCCGCCGCCTGGCCGGACGGCGCGATCGTGCACGCCAACACGCTCGACGCGTACATCGTCCGGCTGCGGCGCAAGCTGCGCGCGCTCGGCGCCGAGGCCGAGATCACCACGGCGCGCGGCGTCGGATACACGCTGCGGTGAGCCTGCGCAACCGCGTCACGATCGGCACCGTCGCCGTCCTCGGCGGCGGCCTGGCGATCCTCTCCATCGCCCTCAACCTGCTGCTCGTCAACCGCCTCAGCGCCGACGCGTCGGCGGTGCTGGCCAACCGCGCCGAGGCGCAGATCGCGACGCTCGACGCCGGCGGCGGCACGCTGCGCGTGCGCGAGTCGCCCAACGACGCCGCGCTCGACGAGCACGCGTGGATCTTCGACACCGGCGGCCGCGCGATCGAGCGCTCGCCTGCCGCGGGCCAGCTCGCCGCCGCGGTCGAGGCGCTCGCGCGCGTCGACCGGCCGACGGTCCGCGACCCGACCGAGCACATGCGCCTGCTGGCGCGCCCGATCGGACGCTCGGGCGTCGTGGTCGTCGGCGTCTCGATGGACCCGTACCGGCACACCGAGCGGCTCGCCGCCGTCGGGACGCTCGTGCTCGACCTGTTCGTGATCGTGGCGGGCGCGCTGGTCGCGCGCCGCGCCGTCGGCCTGGCGCTGCGTCCCGTCGCGGACATGACCGCGCGCGCGGCCGACTGGAGCGAGCACGACCTGCACCGCCGCTTCGCGCTCGGGCCGCCGCGCGACGAGCTGACCGCGCTGGCCGCCACGCTCGACGGGCTGCTCGGGCGGATCGACGCCGCGCTGCGCCACGAGCAGCGCTTCTCCGCCGAGATGGCGCACGAGCTGCGCACGCCGCTCAGCGGCGTCCGCGGCGAGGCGGAGCTCGCGCTGCGCGCGAACCGCTCCGACGCCGAGCTGCGCGCCGCGCTGGAGACCGTGCTCGCCGGCACCGACCGGATGGCGGCGGTGATCGACACGCTGCTGGCCGCCGCGCGCAGCGACGCCGCCCGCGGGTCCTCGGACGCCGTGGCGGCCGCCTATACGGTCGAGCGGCTCGTGCGCCCGGCCGCGACCGCCCACGACCGCCGGATCGTCGTCCACGCCGCCGGCTCGCCGCTGATCGTGGGCGCGGCCGAGGACGTCGTCGCGGGCGCGCTGCACCCGCTGATGGAGAACGCCGTCCGCCACGCGGCGCACGAGGTCCACGTCACGCTCGCGCGCGAGAACGGCGGCGTCCTGATCGCCGTCGACGACGACGGCGGGGGCATCGCCGCCGGCGACGCCGAGCGGATCTTCGAGCCCGGGCGTCAGCCAGGCCGGCGGCGCCGGCCTCGGCCTCCCGCTCGCGCGCCGGCTCGCGCGCGCGGCCGGCGGCGACGTCGTCGCGGTGGCGCAGGCCGGCGGGCGCTTCGAGCTGCGGCTGCCGGCCTGAAACGCTCCGGTAACGCGGCATGCGTTAGGGTGACCTAACGTGACTGCCGTCGCCGCTCCGACCTCGCGCACCGTCATCCGCCGTCGCACGCTCGTGTGGTCCGCCGCCGCCGTGGCCGTCGTCGGCCTCGTCTACCTGATGGCCACCGCGAGCACCGGCCCGGTCGATCCGACCGAGGTCCAGCACGCGCAGAGCAAGGGTACGATCGTCTTCAACGCGGGCATGATCGTGTTCCGCGAAGGGCTCGAGGCGGTGCTGATCTTCGCGGCCGTGACCGCGAGCTTCCGCGGCGCCAACGCCGGGCGCCGGCGGCCGGTGATCCTCGGCGCGCTGTTCGCGTTCGCGGCCGCCGTGCTGACGTGGTTCGTCGTCCAGGCGGTGCTCGACGCCGCTTCGGGCCTCGGCCCGCGGCTGGAGGCGATCACCGGGTTCCTCGCGATCCTCGTGCTGCTGCTGGTCCTCAACTGGTTCGTGCACAAGGTCTACTGGTCGCAGTGGATCGCGCGCCATCATCGCCAGCGCCGCAAGCTGCTCGCCCGCGCCGGGCTGGGCGCCACGATCGGCCTCGTCGCGCTCGGCTTCACCAGCGTCTACCGCGAAGGCTTCGAGGTCGTGCTGTTCCTGCAGAACCTGCAGCTGCAGGACGGCTCCGGCACGGTGCTCGAGGGCGTCGCGATCGGGCTCGCGGCCACCGCGGTGGTCGGCGTGCTCACGTTCTTCCTGCACGCCAAGCTGCCGTACCGGCGGATGCTGATCCTGACCGGCGTGCTGGTCGGCGCCGTGCTCGTGGTGATGATCGGCGGCACCGCGCTGAGCTTCGTCGAGCTCGGCTGGCTGCCGCGCCACGACACGCCGTTCACCGTGCCCACCTGGCTCGGCGCGTGGTTCGAGATCTACTCGGTCTGGGAGACGCTCGCCGCGCAGGTGCTCGCCGTCGCGTTCGTCGTCGGCTCCTACTACGCCGCCGAGTACGTCAAGGTCAAGCGCCCGCGCCGCCGCGGCGAGCCGGTGACGGCCGCCCGCGCGACGGCCGCCCCGTAGCGCGCTCAGCCCAGCTCGATCGCGATCTGCTCCAGCAGGTCCATGCCCTCCTGCACGCCGCCCTCCATGCCGGTGGCGATGATCGTGTCGCGCAGCTCGCGGCTGTCCAGCTGCATCAGCAGCGTCAGCCGCGTGCGCCCGCCGGCCTCCTCGAACGTCACCGTGACGATCGCGGGCGGCGCGTCGGGCGCGCCCTCGAAGGCCTCGGTCGAGACGATCCGCTCGTTCGGCACGATCTCGCGGTACTCGCCGTGGAAGGCGACCTCGAAGCCGCCGTTGGCGGTCATCACGTAGCGCCACGCGCCGCCCACGCGCAGGTCGATCTCGGCCAGCGTCGTCTCGCCCCGCTGCCCCGACCACCAGCGCTTGACCAGCTCGGGCGTCGTGTAGGCCTTGTAGACCAGGTGCCTCGGCGCGTCGAACTCCCGCGTGATGAGGATCTGCTCATCCGTGGGGAGTGTGACCGCCGCCGTACCGCTACTCGCCACCGTCATCTCCTGACTCCTTCGCCTTGAGTTCCTCGAGCACGACGTCGAGCGCCTCGAACCGCTCCGACCAGCTGCGCTCGTAGCCGCTCACCCAGTCGTGGATCGGCTTCAGCGCGTGGCCGTTGAGGCGGTACAGCCGCCGGCGGCCCTCGTCGCGCACGTCGACCGCGCCCACCTCGCGCAGGACGCGCAGGTGCTTGGACACCTGCGGCTGGGCGAGGCCGAGCACGCGCACGAGGTCGTTCACCGGCCGCTCGCCGCCCGCGAGGACGTCGAGGATCTCCCGCCGCCGCGGCTCGGCCACCGCGTTGAACGCATCTGCCGTGGTCGCCGCGCGTGCCATGGCGAAGATAATATGCCTATATCGGCATATGTGTCAACTCGTCCAGCGGAACGTCCGGATCGGCGAGCCGGCGGACGTCGACCACGACGCGCTGCTCGATCAGCCGCCGGATCGGCTCCACGACGTCCCACACGTTGACGTTCATCCCGGCCACGACGCGGTTCTCGTCGAGCCAGAACGCGATGAACTCGCGTCCCGCGGGGTCGCCGCGGAACACGACCTGGTCCCACCCGCGCGCGTAGCCGCTGTACTCCATCCCGACGTCGTACTGGTCGGAGAAGAAGTACGGCAGCCGCTCGTAGGCGTGACTGGCGCCGAGCATGTTGTGAGCCACGAGCGAGCCCTGCTCGAGCGCGTTGGACCAGTGCTCGACGCGGATCCGCTGCCCGTAGAACGGGTGCTCGGCGGCGGCGACGTCGCCGGCGGCGAACACGCCGGGCGCGCTCGTCCGCAGCCGGTCGTCGGTGTGGATCCCACCGCCGGTGACGAGCCCGGCGCGCTCCGCGAGCTCGATGCGCGGGCGCACGCCGACGCCCACGACGACGAAGTCGCAGTCGATCGCCCCGCCGTCGCTCGTGCGCACGCGCTCGACCGCGCCGGCGCCCTCGAACGCCTCGACGCCGGTCCCGAGGCGCATCGTCACGCCGTGGTCGAGGTGGATGTCGCGGTAGACGGCGCCGAGCTCGGGCCCCAGCACGGTCTCCAGCGGGAGCAGGCGGGGCTCGACCACGGTGACCTCGAGCCCGCGCATGCGGGCCGAGGCGGCGACCTCGGAGCCGATCCAGCCGGCGCCGATCACGACGAGCGAGCCGCCGCGCTCCAGCCGCGCGCGCAGCGCGTCGGAGTCGGCCACGGTGCGCAGGTGCAGGACGCCGTCGAGCCCGGCGCCTGGGAGCTCGAGCCGTCGCGGCTCGGCGCCGGTGGCGAGCAGCAGCCGGTCGTAGGACAGCCGCTCGCCGTCGTCGAGCTCCAGCTCGCCTGCGGCCGCGTCGAGCGCGGTCGCGCGGCGGCCGAGCCGCAGCTCGACGTCGTGCTCGGCGTAGTAGGGCTCGGGGTGGACGTAGATCGTCTCGCGCTCGGCTTCGCCGCGCAGGTAGTCCTTCGACAGCGGCGGCCGCTCGTACGGGCGCTCGGGCTCGTCGCCGATCAGGATCAGGCGGCCCTCGAAGCCCTGCTCGCGCAGGGACTCGACCGCCTTGGCGCCCGCGAGCCCGCCGCCGGCGACGATGAAGGTGTCGGTCATCGCGGCCGGTCGTAGGCGAACGCGAGCCGCGTGAGCGTCAGGGCGCCGAGCATCAGGCCGAAGTCGCGCAGCGCGACGTCGTAGTAGCCGGGGCCGGTGAGCAGATTGAAGATGATCCCGCCGAGCCACAGCACGACGACCGGGGCGCCGTAGCGCGGGCGCAGGGCGACGAGCACGCCGGCGAGGATCTCGATGCCGCCGACGGCGTACATGAAGTCCTGCGCGCTGCCGGGCATCAGGTCGTCGACCCAGCCGGCGAGGTACTGCGGCCAGTCGGTCAGGACGTTGAAGAACTTGTCGAGCCCGAACGCGATCGGCGCGACCGAGAACGCGATCCGCAGCATCAGGTAGGCGTGGTAGCCGGCCTCGCGGCGGGCGAGCGGTACAGCGGACCCGGTACGCGCCGGGGTGGCGACTGCGGTGGCGGACATCCTGCGACCTCCTTCTAAAAACAATGACTGTTGACGAGACTACGCGCCGGTCCCCGCATTTGTCAACGACGATTGGCGATAGACTTCCGGGAATGGATCCGCTCGCCGCGCTGAGCGCTCTCGGGGACGCGACCCGCCGCCGCGTCTACGAGCACGTGGCGAGCGCGGCCGGCCTCGTCAGCCGCGACGAGGCGGCGAGCGCCGCCGGCATCGGCCGCACGCTCGCCGCGTACCACCTCGACCGGCTCGCGGCCGAGGGCCTGCTGACCGTCGCCTACGAGCGCCGCTCAGGCCGCAGCGGCCCCGGCGCCGGCCGGCCCGCGAAGCTCTACGCGCGCGCGGACCGCGAGGTCGCGGTGAGCGTCCCGCCGCGCGACTACCACCTCGCCGCGCGGCTGCTCGCCGACGCGGCCGCGGCCGATCCTGACGGCGGCACCCGGCGAGCGCTGACGGCGGCCGCCGAGCGCCTCGGGCACGAGATCGCCGCGGAGGCCGGCGCGGCCGAGCTCGAGCCGCTGCTGCGCGAGCGCGGCTACGAGCCGTACGACGACGACGGCGTCACGCGCCTGCGCAACTGCCCGTTCCACGCGGTCGCCCAGCGCCACCCGGAGATCGTGTGCGACATGAACCTCGCGCTGCTGCGCGGCGTCGTGGCGGGAAGGCCGGGCGTCCGCGCCTCGCTCGAGCCCGCCCCCGGCCGCTGCTGCGTCGCGCTCACGCGCGAGACGGGCTGAGCGCGAGTCCGGCGACCGCCAGCAGCGCGGCGACCGAGATCCGCAGCGCCGGGTGCAGCCCGATCGCCGACGCGGCGCTGAACGTGCGGTCGCGGAACAGTCCGAGCGGGAGCATCGGGCCGCGCGCTGCGCGCCTCGATCCACACGAAGGCGAGCAGCGCGGCGGCCGCGACGGCGAGGCCCGCGGGCAGCCCTTCGATCGTCGCGGCGGCCAGCGTCGCGAGCGCGAGCACGGCGGCCGCCTGGCCGGCCAGGTCGAACCCGCGGTCGTGCGCGCGCGGCGTCTCGTGGGCATAGCGGCGCGTCAGCCGGATCCCGGCGATCCCGATCGGGACGTTGATGAAGAAGATCGCGCGCCAGCCGAGCGCCTCGATCAGGACGCCGAGTCCCGGCGCCAGCCCGCACGCGGCCGACGCCGCCGTGAACAGCGCGAAGCCGAGCCTCATCGCCAGCAGCGTGAAGCGCGAAGCAGTCACCTGGACACGGTAGGTCCGGGACGCTTCGCCGGCGCTCGAAGCGTGGCTAGCGGCGGCGGCGCCGAAGCAGCACGGCGGCGGCGCCCGCCGCGAGCGCGAGCAGCGCCGCGAGGATTGCGAAGCCGGTCGCCGAGGAGCCGCCGCCGCTCGGCTCCGGGCGGCCCGTGGCTGTCAGCTGCACGTACGGGGCGGGGCGGTCGGCGCCCGGATCCGGGTCCTGGATCCAGCGCACGATCTGCCCGTCGGAGTAGTGCTGGAGCACCTTGAAGACGACCCGGGCGGCGTGCGGGAACGGCCCGGCGCGGACCTCGAAGTCCTTCGCGCCGGCGCCGCCGATGGCCGCGCCCGGGCCGGCCGTCCAATCGACCTTGCCCGGCGACTCGACACGCGTCCAGCCGGGCCGGTCGGCGGCCGTCGCGTGCACGCCGGCGGGGATGAAGAGCTCCACGCGCACGGTCTCGGCGTCGTCGCGCTCGTTCAGCACCCGGAACGTCAGCGCGCGCGTCTCGCCGGGACGCGCCGTCGCGGGGATGACGGTGACGTGCGCCGAGGCGGCCGGCGCCAGCAGCCCGAACAGCAGCACCGTGACAAGTGCGCGCCTCACCGGACCCGCACCGGGATCTCGACGTCGGACTCGTCGATGTCCGACGTGCGGATCTGCAGCCGCAGCGTCCAGCGGCCCGGGTACGGCACCATCATGCGGTCGGCGACGTAGTGGCCCGGCTCCGCGACGCCGAACGCGACGTTCAGCGGGCCCGAGCGCCCGCCCGGCGGCAGCAGCCGCGCGGTCAGCTCCGGCACCTGCAGCAGCGTGCCGTCGCGCCGGACGAGGAAGACGTCGGCGACGTTCTGGCCCTGCTTGGCCGGGTTGATCTTCAGCTGGATCCGCGCGCCGGCCGGACCGGCGACGGTAGTGGCGATCGGGTCGACGTAGCTCACGCGCGCGGGCGCCGTGTTGACGAGCACGGCGGTCACGCCGAGCGCGGCGATGCCCAGGAACGCCTCGCCGCCGACCGAGCGGCGCAGCTGCCGGCCGAGGTCGTCGCCGCCGCGCTGGACCGCCCGGCGCGAGAAGAACGCCAGCCCGATGATCGCGACCACGATCCCGGTCTTGAGCAGCAGCAGCTTGCCGAAGTCGGTGGCCGGCAGCGCCGGGAACTCGCCGACCTGGCGCCACGCGAGGTAGAGCCCGCTCGCGCCGAGCGCGAGGAAGCAGCCGAGCGCCATGCGCGAGAAGCGCGGCACGACGGGCGCGAGCGTGACGTGCGCGCGCCCGAGCACGCAGCCGAGCAGCAGCACCAGCCCGCCGAACCACAGCGCCATGGCCAGCAGGTGCAGGCTCGCGGCCGGCACGCCGAGCCACGTCTGGACGCCGGTGCGCGAGTGGTCGGTCAGCGTCCACGTCGCGATCAGGCCGACGATGCACGCTCCCGCCGGGATCGCGATCGCCGGATCGCGGGCGTTGCCGCGCCTGAGCGCCAGCCGTACGAGCGCCGCGAACGCGCCCGCGAGCAGGATCCGCGCGACGAGCGCGTGCCCGAACCGCGTCGAGAGGCTGAACGAGAACAGCGACGGCTTGAAGATGTCCGCCGGCGAGCCGCCGGACGCGTACGGCCCCTGCAGCAGCAGCACGAGGACGCTGCCGGCCAGCAGCGCGCCGATGCCGCTCCACAGCAGCCGCCGCGCGCGCGGGCTCGCCGGTCCCTCGGGCCAGAGCAGCAGCAGCACGACGGCGCCGCCGATCGTGACGGCGAGGCCGAGGAACGCGACGCCGCGGGCGACCGCGTCGAGCACGCGCACGGTCGCGCTCGAGGACCCGCCGGCGGTGAACAGCACCGCGCTGGCGGCGCCGATGCTGAACGAGAACGCGCCGGACACGGGGTGCGAGTCCGACGAGACGACGCGCCAGGAGACGACGTAGGTCCCGTGTGCGAGGCCGGGCGGCAGCGTCAGCACGGCGGTCGAGGCGCCGCCCGGGCCGTGCCGCGGCGCCCCGGTCCTGATCTCCTTGCCGGTGCCGTCGAGCAGCCGCACGGCGTGCGAGCCGAGATCGACCGCCTCGCTCCACTTCATCGTCACGGTGCGCGGCTGGGTCCTCAGGACCGCCGTGTCGGCCGGCGTGGTGGAGACGATCGTCGCGTGCGCCGCCGCGGACGCGGGAACGATCGCGCCGGCGACCAACGCCGCCAGCGCCAGGCGCGCGATGACCTTGATCATCCGAGGCGCTTGAGCACCGTCTTGAGGACGCCCTCGGCCGTGGCCGCGGAGTCCGAGCGCTCGCCGATGATCTTCCGGTGCGTCACGTCGAGATAGAGGATGACGTTGGCGCGCTGGACTACGACGTGCGTGAGGTCCTCGTAGTAGACGTCGTCGTCCGGGAACGTGTGCGCGATCTGCTGGGCGACGCCCTTCCACCCGTCCGCGTCGAGCGGCCGGCTGGTGGCGTTGTAGGTGCCGAGGATCGTCGACGGACCGCCGCGGACCTCGTAGTTCGCCGGGCACTTGGCCATGGCGGCGGTGACGCGGTCCATGTCCGTGGAGGCGATCTTGCTCGTGCCGAACACGAGCGCGCCCTGCGTGACGCTCGGCGTGCGCAGGTCGTCCGGCGACTGCGGCACGACCGCGAACTGCGGCACCGGCTGGGCGGCCGTCGGCTCGATCACGTGCGGGACGCTCGTCCCGTTGTAGTTCGCCCGCTGCGCCAGCGGGCACACCTCGACGGCGCCGGGCGGGACGTAGTTCGTGTGCGAGTGGTCGTCCGGGTCGACCCAGGAGCCGAACATCCCGGCGCCGGCGTCGTGCTGCTTGTAGTACGCGGCCTTGACGTCGGCGACGCTGTAACCGGCCTTGCCCGAGGAGCCGCAGCCGGCGAGCACGGCGACGCACCCCAGCGCGAGCACCAGCCGGCGCATCAGCCCGCCGAGCGCAGCGTGCTGGCGAGCGCGAACGAGCCGCCGCTGACCTTCAGCGCGATGTTGCTGTCGAACAGGACCGTGTGGTCGGCGGCGAACCGCAGGCCGCCGAGGAAGCCGCCGTAGCCGTCCTCGAGCTTCGGCAGCTCGGCGCTGTTGAGCTTCGGGTCGACCTTGCCGGTCTGCGTCACCGCCTGCGCGAGCGCGCGCAGCGCGTCGTAGGCGAGCATCGCGTCACGGCCGGGCGCGCGCTTGAAGCGCTGCGTGAAGCGCTTCGTCCAGGCCGCCGCGTCGGGCAGGTTCTGCGGGCTGGCGGGCGCGATCACGAACGCGCCCTCGGCGCCGGCGCCGGCGGCGGCGATGAAGGCGGGGCTCTCCGACTCGGCCGAGGCGATGAAGCTGCCGTCGAAGCCCGCGTCGTGCAGCGCGGCGGCGAGCTTGCCGGACGCGTCCGCCGGGCCGGCGAAGTAGACGGTGTCGGGCTTGGCGGCGAGCGCCGTGCGGGCGATCTGCGCGTAGTCGGCGGACGCCGGGTCGAGCGTCTGCTCGCTCACCGCCTTGGGCGCCGGCGAGGCGAGGCCGAGCACCTGCTCGGCGAGCGCCTTGGACGCCTTGTCGCGCGCGCTGACCGTCGCGAGCGCCGACGCCTGCCGGAAGACGAGGAAGTGGATCGTGGCGAGCGCCGCCTGGTACGGCGTGCCGTTGGTGAGGTAGGCGGTCGGCGTGCGCTTGGCGCTGACGATCCGCGGCGAGTTCGCCGAGGTGACGAGGAACGGCAGCCCGGAGCCGAGCGTGTGCGCCGCCGCGCTCGCGGCGTCCGTGCAGACGCCGCCGAGCACGCCGCCGAGCGGCTGGGACTCGAGCTGCTCGGCGCTCGCGCGGCTGGGCGCCGGAGCGCAGCCGTCGTCGCGCGTGACGAGCTTGACGCGCTTGCCGAGCACGCCGCCGCGGATGTTGAGGTCCTCGGCGGCGAGCGTCGCGCCGTCGACGAGATCCTTCCCGCGCGCGTCCTGCGGCCCGGACAGCGGGGCGAGGACGCCGAACGAGACGTCCCCACGGGTCCAGATCTGCGCCGTGGTCACAGCCGGCTTGGAGCCGTTGCCGGACCCGCCGCAGCCGGCGAGCAGGACGACGAGCGCGCCCAGCAGAAGTCTCGTCGTCCTGCCCTGCAATGGCCTACGGGTTGGTGGTGGACAGCGTGAACGTCAGGGTCTTGCTGTACGACCCCGTGCGCAGCGCGTCGTTGGCGCCGATGTGCTGGCCGAACGTGACGGCGACCGGGTCGTTGGAGACCGGGCCGGTCCACGCCGCCTTCGACAGCGACACCGTCAGCGCCTCGGGCAGCGAGAACGCGCCGTTGGTCAGGTGGCCGGGATCGCTGTAGGTCAGCGCGGCGTCACCTGCGGTGCTGATCACGTTCGCGGTCGTCGAGGCCGTGTAGCTGCCGGCGATGCCCGGCGTGAAGGTGCCGAAGCTCGCCGGAGCGCCCAGCGTCAGCGCCAGCGTCGCCGGGACCGAGCCGCCGGCGCTGCCGTTCGTGCTCGTCTTCCACGTCTCGATCGTCTGGTTGTCGGCGCACGAGTTCCAGCAGGTCTTCGACGTGGGCTCGCCCTTGGGGCTGCCGGTGAACTTGAGCACGTCGACGCCGCGCTGGTAGTCGGCGACGTACAGGTAGCTGTCGTGCCAATAGGCGCCGGCGGTGTCGCTGGAGATGATGTCCGGCGCGCCGCTCGGGTCAGCCTTGCGGACCGGGACGCGGTACCAGCCGACCTGCTGCGGGTTGGTCGGATCCGAGATGTCCAGGATCCGCGTGCCCTGCTCGTAGTTGCCGAGCGCGACGAGGTTGCCCTTGACGGTGAACCAGTGCGCCGAGCAGTCGCCGATGACGGTCGGCTGGCCGGTCCGCGGGTCGATCGTCGGGTCCGTGCCGTGGAACTCGCCGGGCTGGCCCGACGTGCGGTACGCGGCGAGGCGCGTCAGCCGGGTGGCCGCGGTCGGGTTGTCGGTCGCGTCGTAGGTGCCCGCGAGCGAGGCGATGACGAACTGGCCCGCGGTGGCGCAGTTGGTGTCGTTGGACTCGTTCGTGACCAGCATCACGTCGCCGCCCGGCTTGCCGCCGAGCGGGTTCGGGAAGCGGTAGGCGTTGTGCATGAACGAGTACGCGGACCCTGGCCCGGAGAACGTGTCGTTGCCCAGGATCGGGCCGCCCGCGAAGGCGATCGGCGCGTACGGCGTGGCGTAGCGGTCCTGGCCGGTGGCCGGGTCCTTGTGCAGGCCCTCGGTGTAGAAGCCGCGGACGCCGAAGCTGCCCGAGACCCACGCGATGCCGTCGAAGTCGACGTCGACGGAGTGGGTGGAGCCGCCGGTCGTGCCGGTGCGGCGCAGGTTGGCGCCGAACAGCGGGTAGACGAACGGGTGCAGCGGGTCGCGGACGTCGGTGATCGACACGGACGAGGGCGGGGGAGCCGGAAGGGTCTGGCTCGTGGTCACGCCGCCGACCGACCAGAGGAAGCGGCAGTCGTTGATGCACGTCGAGGTGTGGCCCTGACGGTTCGTCGAGTACGTGAGGACCTGCGGGTTCCACGGATCCTTGATGTCGACGATGAACTGGCCCTTCGTGCCCTGGTCGCGCGAGAGGAACACGAGCTTGCGACGGCTGTCGGTCGTCATGTTCTCGCCCTCCCAGAACTGGGACAGCGTCGTGTTGGCGGCGGTGCCGAGCGCGCCGATGCCGACCTGCGAGATGTACGGTCGGGTGGGCCGGGTCCTTGAGCGACCAGATCGACAGGCCCGCGGTGCCGTTGGCGACCATCACGTCGTAGCCGAGGTTCTCGAAGTGGACGAAGTTCAGCGACGAGAAGCCCGGGCACTTGGTCGGGTTGAACGCCGGGCAGGTCTTGCCGGCCGCGCTGGTGCTGAAGCCGCCGCGCACGTGGCTGACGACGCTGATGTTGTCGCTGTGCAGCGCGTTGTCCGGGAACGGGTCGGTGTCCGCCAGGACGGTCGGCGTGCCCTCGGCCGAGGTGCCGCCGTTCTTACGGGCGAAGGAGGTGGCCTCTTTCGACGCCGTGTCGGCCGCGGCGGTGGCGGCGGCGGCGGCCGCGGCGGCGGCGGCGGTCTTGGCGTCGAAGGTCGTCTGCGCGGTGGCCTGCGCGGCGGCGGCGTTCGCGGCGGCGGCCTGGGCGGCGGCCGCGGCGGCGATGTCGGCCGGGTCGTTGGTCTGCGCGGCCTTGGCGGCGGCAGCGGCGGCGGCCTGGGCGGCGGCGGTCGCGGCGGCCTTGGCCGCGTCGAGCGCGACTCCGGCCGTCGCCGCGTCGCGCGCGGCGTCCGTGGATGCCGTGGCCGCGGTGGTCGCGGCGGCCTGCAGCGTGGCGACCGTCTGCGCGGTCACAGGCCCGAGCGGGATCGGCGGATCGGCGGCGAACGCCGCCCCCGAAGTCCCCAGCGGGACCCCGAATATGGTGACGGCCGCGACGACCGCCACACGAGTCTTGACTCGCATGCCCTCCCCCTCCTTGGTGGCCCTCTAACTGGTACAACGACCCGACGACCGACAGGCGTCCGTGAGGGACACCTGGGTTGAACATGGCAGAAGCTGCCGTGCGCGTCAACTAAGACATCCGTCGGTTCCTCGTCAGGATGCTGTCGGATCTTGCAGCGCGAGCGCCGCGGCGATCGCGTCGGTGAGGCTCATCCGGTGACCGCGCGCGAGGGCGGCGGCGAACCCGTCGTCACCGAGCGCAGCGCGCAGCCGGGCGCGCGTGCGCTCCACCCAGGCGTCCTCGTCGCGATGGCGGACCGCGCCGATCGGGGCGCGCGCCGCCTCGGCGGCGCCGAGCAGCCGCGCGCCCACTTCAGGCTCCGCGACCGCCGCGAGCGTCTCGAGCGTCTCCGCGATGCCTCGCCGATTGTCCAGGTCGCGAACCAGCGCGAGGCACTCGTGCAGCAGCGCCAGCGGCTCCGCTCGGTTGCCGTCGCCGCCGAGCTCGACGCGCGCCAGCGTGCGCAGCGTCGAGGCGATATGGAGCGGGTCGCCGAGCACGCGCGCGTACGTGAGGCCCTCGCGCAGCAGCGTCAGCGCCCGCTCGCGATCGCCGAGCGCGTTGTGCGTGATCGCGAGGTTCTCGAGCATCAGGCTCACACCCCAGTCGTCGCCATAGTCGCGCCAGAACGCCAGCGCGTGCTCGTAGTGGCGCGCCGCGGTCGCGTGGTCGCCGGCGAAGAGCGCGAGATTGCCGAGGTTGCCGCGCGCGCGGGCCGCGCCCGCCGGCGTGCCCGTCTCGAGCGCCTGCTCGAGCAGCTCGCGCGCGGCGTCGAAGTCGCCCTGCTCGCCGGCGAGTGCGCCGGCGCCGTTGAGCGCGCGCTGGCGCTCCTCGGGCGGGCCGCCCGCGAGCGCGAGCGCGCTCGCCGCCAGTGCCCGGCCCTCCGTCAGCGCGCCGCGCTCGAGCCAGTGGCGCCAGACGCCGGCGACGAGCCGGAGCGCGGTGTCGGCGTCGCCGTCGGCGACGGCGAACTCGATCGCGGCGTGGACGTTGTCGCGCTCGGCGTCGAGCCGCGCGAGCCAGACCGGCGCCTCAGGCCCGCGGATGCTGTCGTGCGCCCCCGCCAGCAGCGTCGCGAAGGCGCGCGCGTGGCGGCGGCGCGCGTCCTCGATCGCGCCGCGCTCGCCGAGCTGCTCGAGCGCGTACTCGCGCACCGTCTCGAGCATCCCGAAGCGCCCGTCGACGTGCGTGAGCAGGCTCTGGTCGGCGAGCGCGGCGATGCCGTCGAGCGCGTCGGCGCCGAACGCGACCTCGGCGGCCTCGATCGTCCAGCCGCCGGCGAACACGCCCAGGCGCGGGAACAGCTCCTGCCCGGGCGCGTCGAGCAGGTCGTAGCTCCAGCCGATCGCGGCGCGCAGCGTGCGCTGACGCTGCGGTGCGTCACGGGGGGCGCTGGTGAGCAGGTCCAGGCGGCGGCCGAGCCGCTCCAGGATCGCCGCGGGCGAGAGCACCTTGGTGCGCGCGGCGGCGAGCTCGATCGCGAGCGGGAGGCGGTCGAGCCGCTCGCAGATCTCGGCGACGGGCTCGCGATCGATCTCCGCGCGCGGGTCGAGCGCGCGGGCGCGGCGGACGAACAGCTCGATCGCGTCGGCGCGCGCAAGCGGCGGGATCGCCAGCTCGTGCTCGCCGCCGATCCGCAGCGGCGCGCGGCTGGTCACGACGAGCTGCAGGCCGGGCGCGGCGGCGAGCAGGCGCGAGAGCTCCGGCGCCGCGTCGAGCACCTGCTCGAAGTTGTCGATCACGACCAGCGACGGATCGCTCGCCAGCAGCGCCGCGAGCGCCTCGAACGGCGGCGCGTCCTCGGTCTCCAGCGCGCCGAGCGCCTGGGCGAGCGTGGAGATCACGCGCTCGGGCTCCTCGACGGCGGCGAGCGCGGCGAAGCGGGCGCCGGCGTGCCGGCGGGCGAGCTCGAGCGCGAAGCGCGACTTGCCGATCCCGCCGGGGCCCGTGAGCGTCAGCAGCCGGACGCCCGGCTCGGCCAGCATCGCGGCGGCGGCCTCCAGGTCGTCCTCGCGGCCGAGCAGCGGCGTAGCGGGCACGGGCAGCTGCGCGGCGCGCGGCGCGGGCGCGAGGTCGAGCGAGGGGTCCTGCGTGAGGATCGCCGCCTCGAGCTGGCGCAGCTCGCGCCCGGGGTCGAGCCCCAGCTCCTCGACCAGCGCGGTGCGCACGCGCCGGTAGGCCTCGAGCGCGTCGGCCTGGCGACCGGAGCGGTAGAGCGCGAGCACGAGCTGGGAGTGCAGGCGCTCGCGGTACGGGTGCTCCTGCGCCAGCGCCTGGAGCTCGGCGACGGCGGCCGCGTGGCGCCCGAGCGCGAGGTCGGCTTCGATCCGGTCCTCCAGCGCCGCGAGCCGCAGGCTCGCGAGCCGGTCGGCCTCGACCGCGGCCGGCCCGTAGAGCTGGGCGTCGGCGAGCGGGTCGCCGCGGAACAGCGCCAGCGCCTCGTCGAGCAGGGCGGCGGCCTCCGCGGGACGGTCCTTCGCGTCGCGCGCGCGCGCGAGCAGCGTCTCGAAGCGCTCGAGGTCCAGCTGCCCCGGCCCGAGCTCGACGCCGTAGCCGGACGGGCGTGTGACGATCGGACTCGCATCGCCGAGCGCGCGGCGCAGCTGGGAGACGTAGACCTGGATCACCTTGGTCGCGGTGGCCGGCGGATCGTGGTCCCACAGCGCGTCGACGAGCCGGGTGGCGCTGACGTCCTCGCGGTGGTTGAGCAGCAGCATCCCGAGCAGCGCGCGCTGCTTGGGCGCCTTCAGGGGCACGGGCCCGTCGGGTCCGACCACCCGCAGCGGGCCGAGGATGCCGAACTCCATGCCCCCTCTTGTACAGGGCGGGAACTTCGCGCGAGCCGTTCTGCACGATCGATTGCAGCTGGAGGGGATCCGGGCGAGAGCTACTAGGGTCGGCCGCCGTCGTGGTGATCCGCCGTCTGCTTCCGCTCGCCCTCGTCGCGCTGCTCGCCGGCGGCGCGGGCGCGACGGCGCAGGGCCAGGGCCTGTCCGGCCAGCGCGCCGCGGCGGCGAGGCTGAAGGCCGCGGTCGCCGCCGAGGAGAGCAAGATCGCCGCCACGCGCGAGGGCCTCGCGAGCGCGCAGGCGCGGCTGAACGTGCTGCAGGCGCGCGCGAACACGCGCCAGACGCAGCTCGACGACACGCAGACCGAGCTCGTTCGCGCGCGGGTCCACCTGACCAAGCTCGAGCGCAAGGAGGCGAAGGCCGAAAAGCTGCTCGCCCAGAACCTCGTCTCCAGCTACAAGGACGGCACGCCGAGCTTCGTCGGGGTCGTGATGAACGCGGACGGGTTCGCCGACCTGATCGAGCGCGTCGAGTTCTTCCGCCGTGTCGCGCGCCGCAACGCGAGCATCCTCGACATCACGCGCGACGCGCGCGTGCAGACGCAGACGCAGGCGAAGCAGCTCAACGGGCTGCGCGACCGCTACAGCGTGCTCGCCAAGGCCGCGGTCGCCGACGCGAACGAGGCGTACGTGGTGCGCACCGCGCTGCTGCGCCGCGAGGAGTCGCAGCTCCGGGTGCGCGACGGCGTCGCGGCCAGGCTCGTCGCCGTGCGCGCGAAGATCGCGAAGGTCGAGCGCGCGCAGGCGGCCGCCGCGCGCGCGGCGATGAACGCCTCGACCGTCACCACGGCGGCCCCGCGCACGTTCACGGGCTCAGGCGGCGACGTCGTCGGGCGCGTGGTCGCGGCCGCGAACCAGATCGCGACCACGCCGTACGTGTGGGGCGGCGGTCACGGCGGCGCGGTCGGCGGCTACGACTGCTCGGGCTCGGTCAGCTACGCGCTCGCCGCGGGCGGGCTGCTGTCGAGCCCGCTGGACTCCACGGGCTTCGAGAGCTGGGGCGAGCCGGGCCCCGGGCGCCGGATCACGGTCTACGCGAACGCGGGCCACGCCTTCATGATCGTCGACGGCCGGCGCTACGACACCAGCGCCCTGTCAGGCGGCGGGACCCGGTGGACGAGCGCGATGCGCTCGACCGCGGGCTTCGTGGCCCGGCACCCGCCGGGGCTCTAGGACTTCGCGCGCGTCTTCGGCGCGCCCGCGGCGCGCCTTGTTGCGCGGGCGCCCGCGGCGCACCTTGTTGCGCCCGCGCCGGCGGCGCGCCTTGTTGCGCCGGCGAACGCCGAGGGCGCGTCTTCGTCGCGCCTCGTTGCGCCGGCGAACTGCGCTGGTAAGGAGGCGGGTCCGTTTGGAGTCGGCCGTCGCAAGGGGGGTGCCCTACGAAAGGGGCCTCACAGGCCGCAAATGTAGGTCACCCTCGGGGGGTGCGTCACGTTTGTTCGCTCCTGGCGAACAAATGTCACACACCCCCGCGATCTCGCGAGCCGATCGCGGTGCGCGACGGTCGCGCGATCATCTTCGCCCGGCGGAGTGGGGGTTCCCCACGTTTCCTCGCTCCTGGCGAACAAATGTCACCCACCCCCCGGACCCGGTGATCGTCTCTCGGAGGCCGCCCCGCTCGTGCTCCTCCTTATCGCGCAGTTCGCCGGTCCCGCCGTCAGGCCGGCGCATGAACGCCCGACCCAGAGAACACCGTGCCCGACTTCCGTGCCACCGTCCGCGCCCACGGTGTCCGCCTCGTCGACTGGACGCCGTGGCTCGCGTCCTCCGGGCCGCTTCAGACGCTGCTGCAGGCGCGGGGTCGCGCGGGCTTCGCCATCGCGGACCTGACCGTGCTGCGTGACGACGACGTCGCCGGCGAGGTGATCGTGGACGTGGTCGCGGGCGACGCTCCGTCGCACCGGGACGCGCTGACCGACTGGGCCGCCGCCGTCGGCTACCGCCGCATCTGGCTCCCCGGTGACGTGCGTGAGCTCGAGCCGTCGCCCGGCGGCACCGCGACCACGACGTGCACGGGCTGCCGCGCTCGGCTGACCGACGGGAGCGCGGGCTTCTGGCTGATGGTCCGCCGCGGCGGGCGGTTCCCGGCGGCGTGCCCGCTGTGCGGGTGCGACCTGCCGCAATGGACGACCATGTCAGATCGTGGCGCCGGCGAGCGACCCGATGACGGTGACCAAGCACGACGAGGAGCGTCTGAGGCGGTTCGTCGCGTCCCGTGACGCGGGCGACGTCGCGGCCGCGCACCGCGAGTGGGAGCGGTTGGTGGAGTCCAACTTCGACCGGATCGCCGGGTTCGTCGCGCTCCAGGCCCGCGGCCGCCTCTCGCCGCAGGAGCGCGACGACGCCGTCCAGCGGGCGATCGTGAAGGTCTGGCGCAACATGGTCTCGACGTTCGACGGCGTGAGCATGGGCGAGTGGGTCAACGCGGTCCGCACGTGCGCCGGCTTCGCCGTCACCGACGTGCAGCGCGAGGCGGCGCGCCGCTCGGCGCGGGAGACCGCGCTCGACGAGGCGGCCGAGTACCGATGGAGCGCGGTCGCCCACCAGGAGCACCGGCGCGAGGACGAGCGCGCCGGCGCGCGCGACTTCGTCGCGTGGGGCCTGCCGCGGATGCAGAACTCCCGTCAGCGCACCGTGATCGAGCGCTCGCTCGACGGCGTGCCCGCCGAGGAGATCGCGGCCGAGCTCGCAGTCAGCCTTCCCAACCTCTACCAGCTGCGCTCGCGCGGCCTCAAGGACCTCGCCACGCTCAAGGAGCTGTATGACGCATGATCGACCAGGTCCTCAGCGACTACATCGACGCGTGGAACGCCGGCCGCCGGCCGGACGTCGACGCCTACCTGGAGCGCGTGCCCGCCGCCGAGCGCGACGGCCTTGCGGAGCGCCTCGCGGAGTGGCTCACCGTCGCGCCCGCGCCCGCCTACCCGGCCGCCGCGCGCGAGACGATCCGGGCCGACCCGCGCCTGCGCGCCGCATTGGCCGAGACCAGGCGCGAGCCCGGCGCGCTGCTCGCGCTGCGCCGCCGCGCCGGCCTCGGGCTCGACGAGCTCGCCCAGCGCGTCGTCAGCGCCTTCGGCCTCGCGGGACAGCAGGAGCGCACGGTCGTCTACCTGGCCCGGCTGGAGCACGGCGAGCTCGACGAGACGCGCCTCTCGCGCCGCCTGCTGGCCGTCCTCGCCACCGCCCTCGGACAGCCGCTGCAGCCCGCGGCACCCGCCCCCGCGATGCTCTTCCGCGGCGCCGGCGAGTCGCTCGCGCACGAGTTCGAGGCGCTGTCGCGCGCGGCGCTGGAGCCCGCGCCGCCGCCGCTGGACGCGCTCGACCGCCTATTCCTCGGCGGCCCGGAGGCCTAGGAGACCGGGACCCGGCGCCGACCCGTCGAGCATCGCCGCCAGCCGCGAGCCGGCCAGCGCCGGCGAGAGCCGCGGCAGCGTGCCGATGCGCGAGAGCCCGTCCTCGTACGCCGGCCGCTCGAAGTGCGCCGCCAGGCCCTCGTCGAGCTCGCGCCGCAGCCGCTCGACGCGGCGCGTGAGCCCGAGCGTGTTGAGCCGGTAGAGCGCCGCCAGCGCGGAGATGCCGAAGCGCGCGGCGACATCGACGACCGTCTCCAGCCCCGGCTCGCCGTCCACGAGCGCGGCCACGCCGGCCCGCGGCGCGAGCAGCTCGGCCGCGAACGCGTTCGCCTGCACCTCGCGCGGGTCGTGCGTCTCGCCCGCCAGCACCGACACCTTGTCCACGTTCATCTCGACCGCGTGCCCCATGCGCACGTGCCCGAGCTCGTGCGCGAGCGTGAACCGCTGGCGCACGAACGGCTGGTCGCCGTTGACCCACAGCACGGCGGCGGCGCCGGAGCGGAAGCAGCAGCCCGCGACGTCCTCCGGCAGCGACGCGACGATCACCGGCACCGCCGCGACCTCCTCCACGAGCGCGAGCACGTCGAGCGGCGCGTCCGCCGGCAGGCCGAGCGCCGCGCGCGTGTCGCGCGCCCGCTTGGCGCCGATGTTGGTGTCCTTGCCGGGCACGTCCCCGTAGCCTGCCAGCGGTGACCGACGACTGGCCGTACTCGTTCCTCGACCGCGTCCGCTACGGCGACCTCGACACCAACCGCCACCTCAACAACGTCGCGGTGCACCAGTTCTTCGAGAGCGCGCGCGTGGCGTACATGCGCGAGCTGTTCCCCGAGCTCGACCCGCTCGGGCGCGAGGACAACGTGTTCGGGATGATCTTCGCCGAGACGCACGTGCGCTTCCGCTCGCCCGGCTTCTACGAGGACCGGCTGCGCACGCACGTGCGCGTCGAGGCGCTCGAGCGCTCCAGCGTGCGGATCGGCTTCAAGATCGTCTGCGATGGCGACGGGCGGCTCGTGGCCGAAGGCTGGGGCACGCTCGTGGGCTACGACTACGACGCCGGCCGCGCCTCGCGGCTGCCGGACTACGTCGCCGAGCGGCTGCGCGTAGCCTGAGCGGCGTGGAGATCGAGCGCAAGTTCGTCCTTCCCGGGCCCCCGCCCGGGCTCGGCGAGCACCCGCACGCCCGGATCGAGCAGGGCTACGTCGCGATCGACGACAACGGCACCGAGCTGCGCGTGCGCCGCAAGGCGGACAAGCGCATCCTCACGCTCAAGGCCGGCTCCGGCCTCGTGCGCACCGAGGAGGAGTGGGAGCTCGAGCCGGAGCGCTTCGACGCGCTGTGGCCGCTCACCGACGGCCGGCGCGTGGTCAAGACCCGCTACGAGGTGCCGCTCGACGGCGGGCTGACCGCCGAGGTCGACCTCTACGAGGGCGCCCTCGACGGCCTCGTGACGGCCGAGGTCGAGTTCGCCGACGAACCGGCGAGCGCCGCGTTCGACACGCCGGACTGGCTCGGGACCGAGGTCACCGGCGACAAGCGCTACGCGAACCGCGCGCTCGCCGTTTCCGGCCTGCCTGCCTAGGCTCGGTCCATGTATGCGATCCGGCTGCACGAGTTCGGCCCGGCCGAGAACCTCCGCTACGAGGAGGTGCCCGACCCGGCGCCGGGAGCGGGGCAGGTGCGGATCGCGGTCGAGGCCGCCGGCGTGCACCTGATCGACACGAGCATCCGCGCCGGCCGGGCGGGCGGCCCGTTCCCGCTGCCCGCGCTGCCGATGGTCCCGGGCCGCGAGGTCGCCGGCACGCTCGGCGACGGGCGCCGCGTGGTCGCGCACCTCGGCATGGCCAGCGGCGGCTACGCCGAGCTGGCGGTGACGGCCGAGACGGCGCTGCACGACATCCCGGAGGGCCTCGGAGCCGACGTCGCCGTCGCGGCGATCGGCACCGGCCGCACGGCGGTCGGCATCCTCGAGGTCGCCGAGCTCGGGGCCGACGACGTCGTCCTCGTGCTGGCCGCGGCCGGAGGCCTCGGCACGCTGCTGTTGCAGGGCGCGCGCAACGCCGGCGCGATCTCGATCGGCGCCGCCGGCGGCGACGCGAAGGTCGCGCGCCTGGCCGCGGATGTCGCGGTCGACTACTCGCGGCCCGGCTGGTCGGAGCCGCTGCGCGAGCACGGCGTCACCGTCGTGCTCGACGGCGTCGGCGGCGCGCTCGGCCGCGCCGCGCTGGAGACGCTGAGGCCCGGCGGCCGCATCGTCCTGTTCGGCTTCGCGTCCGGCAGCCCGACCGAGATCACGTCCGGCGACCTGCTCCGGCTCGGCATCCGCGCCGACGCCGCCGTCGGCCCGCGCATGCTCGGGCGCCCCGGCGGCCTGCGCGAGCTCGAGACCGCGGCGCTCGCGGCCGCCGCCGAAGGCCGTCTGGTGCCCGCGGTCGGCCAGCGCTTCCCGCTCGCCGAGGCCGCCGCCGCGCACGCCGCGATCGAGGCCCGCGCCACGATCGGCAAGACCGTGCTGATCCCGTAGGGTCCTCTAATGGCACCCTCATCTCGGACGTCGGCGTCCGGCGCCGGCTGGCAGTGCTCCGGCTGCGGCGCCTGGAAGGACGACGTGCCCCCGGACGCCAAGCCGCTGTCGTGGCTGCGTCCGGCGACGCTGTGGCGCTCGCGCAACGACGTGATCGCGCGCCGCTTCCACGACCCGGTCGACGCCGCGCGCATGCGCTGGGCGCGGCTCGCGCGCGAGCGCGACGACAACGACTTCATCGTCAAGCGGGCGGGCGGCGACGTCAGCTTCCTCGTCGTCGGCGACCCCGGCGAGGGCGACGACTCGCAGTACGCCGTCGTCCCCGGGCTGCTGTCCCAGGCGGACGGAATCGACTTCGCCGTCATCTGCAGCGACCTGATCTACCCGACCGGCGACATCTCCGACTACGGCGAGCGCTTCTACCACCCGTACCGCAACCTGCGCGTGCCGATCTACGGCGTGCCCGGCAACCACGACTGGTACGACGGCCTGCACGGCTTCATGCACCACATCTGCGGGATCGACGAGCCCGACGCGCCGCTGGACTTCGGCACCGGCGTGCGGCGCTGGATCGCCGAGCGCACCTGGCGCCACTCGCCGCGGCCCTCCGACGACGTGCTCGCCGAGATGCGCGGCGGCCGCGAGCCGCACGCCCAGCCGGGGCCGTACATCGCGATCGACGCGGGCCCGCTGCGGATCGTCACGATCGACACCGGCATCCAGGGCACGATCGACGCCGAGCAGGCCGCCTGGCTGCGGCGCGTCTCGCTCGAGGACCCGCGCCCGAAGATCCTGCTGACCGGCAAGCCGATCTACGTCGACGGCGAGCACAAGCAGCTCGAGGTCGACGAGGTCGTGCGCGACCCCGCCGCCAACTACGTCGCCGCGATCGGCGGCGACATCCACAACTACCAGCGCTACCCCGTCAAGCTCGGCGACGGGCGCACGATCGAGTACATCGTGTCCGGCGGCGGCGGCGCGTTCATGCACGCGACGCACCAGATCCCGAAGATCGACCTCCCGGGCGTCACGGAGGCCGACTTCCGCTGCTACCCGCTGCGCGGCGACTCGCTGGCGCGCTACTCGGACCTGTACGCGAAGCGCCTGCACATGAAGTGGCTCAAGCTCGCGCCCGAGGAGGCCTCCTCCTACATGGCGCGCCAGCTCGGGCTCGACACGACGCGCCCCGGCAAGCCGGTCGCGCTCTCGCGCCGCGCGCGGGCGGCGGGCACCGCGATCCAGCCGCTGCCCGCTGGCAAGGGCTTCCAGCGCTTCGTGTCGGAGGCCTTCGACTGGAACGATCCGCCGATGTTCAAGTCGTTCCTGCGGCTCGACGTCACCGGCGACGCGCTGCGCGTGCGCTGCTTCGGCGTCAGCGGCTGCCGCGAGGCCGAGCACGACCCGCCGGTGGAGGACGACTTCACGATCGTGCTGAACTGAGGCCCATGCTCGCGTCGATAACCGCGCTGTCCATCTCCGTCTGGATCCACGTCACCGCCGCGCTGGTCGGCTTCGGTGCCACGTTCGCCGAGGCCGTCACCTTCCCGGTCGCGATGAAGCTCGACAAGCGGCACCTGCCGTACGTCCACAAGCTGCAGCTGTTCATCAACCAGCGGCTCGCGACGCCCGCGCTGGTCGTGATCCTGATCACCGGCTTCTACCAGGTGAGCGAGGGCAACTGGAGCTTCGGCGACGCGTGGATCAGCCTCACGTTCCTGATCGTGATCATCCTCGGCGGCCTGCTCGGCGGCTACTTCATCCCGACCGACCGCAAGCTCTTCGACCAGGTCACCAAGGAGCTCGCCGACGGCGGCGAGCTGTCGCAGGACTATCTCGCGGCCGTCCGCCGCGAAGGCGTGTTCGGCACGGTCACCGGCGTGCTGATCGTGATCGCGATGTTCCTGATGATCACCAAGCCGTGACGCCGCGCGAGCGGATCGCGGCGGCCGTCGAGGCCGCACTCGCGCGCGCCGGGCTGCCAGCCGCGGATCCGCTCGTGATGCCGTCGGCGCAGGCCGACTACCAGGCCAACTTTGCGATGGGGCTCGCCAAGCGCCTGGGCGAGCCGCCGCGCGCGATCGCGCAGCGCGTCGCGGACGCGCTCCACGACGACGCGATCGCGGGCGCCGAGGTCGCCGGCCCGGGCTTCGTCAACCTGACCGTCGCGGCGCCCGCGCTCGCGCGCTGGGCGACCGAGACGCTGGCGGGCGACCTCGCCGAAGCGACCGCCGCGCCGGACACGGTGGTGATCGACTACTCGTCGCCGAACGTCGCGAAGGAGCTGCACGTCGGCCACCTGCGCTCGACGGCGATCGGCGACGCGCTCGCGCGCACGCTCGAGT
This sequence comes from uncultured Solirubrobacteraceae bacterium, assembly GCA_963736505.1. Lineage (GTDB taxonomy): Bacteria > Actinomycetota > Thermoleophilia > Solirubrobacterales > Solirubrobacteraceae > Solirubrobacter. The sequence goes on along the minus strand of CAVTOZ010000002.1, from coordinate 268,569 downwards.
TCGCCGGCCACCGCGTGATCCGCCAGAACCACCTCGGCGACTGGGGCACCCAGTTCGGCATGCTCGTCGAGCAGATGGTCGAGACCGGCCAGGAGCACTTGACCGGGTTCGACGAGCTCGGCGACCTCTATCGCGAGTCCAAGCGCCACTACGATGACGACCCCGCGTTCGCCGTGCGGGCGCGCGAGCGCGTCGTCGCGCTGCAGGCCCACGAGCCGCGCACCACGCAGCTGTGGCAGGGGCTCGTCGACGTCTCGATCGCGCACATCGACGAGGTCTACGCCGCGCTCGGCGTGACGCTGACCGACGCCGACATCCGCGGCGAGAGCTTCTACAACGACCTCCTGGGGCCGACCGTCGACGCGCTCGAGGCCGCGGGCGTCGCCTACACCGACCAGGGCGCCGTGATCGTCGCGTCCGAGCGCATCAAGGGCAAGGGCGGCGATCCCGCCGTGCTCGTCGTGCGCAAGTCCGACGGCGGCTACGGCTACGCGGCGACCGACTTCGCGACGCTGCGGCACTCGATCTCCGACCTCGGCGGCGATCGCCTCGTCTACGTCACCGACGCCCGCCAGGCGCAGCACTTCGCGATCGTCTTCGAGGTCTCCGAGCGCGCCGGCTGGACCGGCGGTGTGCGGCTCGAGCACGTGCCGTTCGGCACCGTGCTGGGGGAGGACAAGCGGCCGTACCGCACGCGCGACGGCGGCACCGTCGCGCTCGCCGGCCTGCTCGAGGAGGCCGTGGTCAGGGCGCAGGCGATCCTCGCCGAGCGCGGCATCGAGGACCCCGGCCTCGCCCGGACGATCGGCATCGGCGCCGTCAAGTGGGCCGACCTGTCCTCCGGGCGCCAGAACGACTACGTCTTCAGCTTCGACCGCATGCTGGCGCTGCGCGGCAACACCGCGCCGTACGTGCAGTACGCGTACGTGCGGGCCGCCAACGTGCTCGCGCAGGGCGGCCCGGAGCGTGCGGTGACGCAGCTCGCCGAACCGGCCGAGCGCGCGCTCGTCCTGCGCCTCGCCGGCTTCTCCGACGCCGTCGACGAGGTCGTCGCGCGCCTGGAGCCGCATCGCATGTGCGGCTACCTGTACGAGCTCGCGAGCGACTTCACGACGTTCTACGAGGCGTGCCCGATCCTCGGCGACCCGTCGCGGCTCGGGCTCACCGAGCTGACCGCGCGCACGCTGCGCACGGGCCTCGACCTGCTGGGGATCAGCGCGCCGGAGCGGATGTGACGCGGCGCGTGATCTTGCGCAGCTCGCGCCGGCGCTCCAGCGCCAGCTCGACGATCGCGTCGGGCGCCATCGGGCGCGCCAGCAGGAAGCCCTGGCCGTAGTCGCAGCCGCAGGAGTGGAGCAGGTCGCGCGCCTCCTCGGTCTCGATCCCCTCGCCCACGGATCGCAGCCCGAGGTTGCGCGAGAGCTCGACGATCGTCTGCACGATCGTGGCGGCCTGGGCGTCGCCGTCCATGCCGAGGATGAAGGACTTGTCGATCTTGAGCTCCTGCACCGGCAGCTCGCGCAGGTAGGCGAACGAGGACGAGCCGGTGCCGAAGTCGTCGAGCGAGAGAGCGACGCCGAGCTTGCCGATCTCGTGCATGATCTCGATCACGCGGACCGGGTCGGCGGCGACGATCGTCTCGGTGATCTCGAGCACGAGCCGGGTCGGGTCGACGCCGCGCTTGTCCAGCAGCGCGGCGACGTCGCCGGGAAGCCCGAGGTCGAGCAGGTTCGGCGCGCTGAGGTTGACCGACACGGTCATGTCGAGCCCTTCGGCGGCCCAGCGGGCGCACTGGCCGAGCGCGTCGTCGAGCACGCGCAGCGTCAGCGGGCGCATCAGCCCGGTCTGCTCGGCGAGCGGCAGGAACGCGCCCGGGCCGAGCAGGCCGAACTGCGGGTGATCCCAGCGCACGAGCGCCTCGGCGCCGGCGATCGCGCCGGTCTTGAGGTCGAACTTGGGCTGGTAGAAGGTGACGATCTGGCCGTTGGTGATCGCGTCCGGCAGCTCGCCGATCAGTGCGAGCCGGGCGCGCGAGTGGCCGTCGCGCGACGCGCTGTAGACCTCGTGGTCGATCCCGCGGGCCTTGGCCGAGTACATCGCGATGTCGGCGCGCTGCATCAGCGTCTCGACGTCGCGGCCGTGCTCGGGGAAGACGGCGATGCCGGCGCTGGCGCGCACGAGCAGCGTCAGGCCCTGGAAGCGGAACGGCTGCTCGAGCTCGCGCAGCAGGCGCTCGGCGGCGCGCTGGGCCTGCTCGGCGGTCGAGCCGGGCGGGAGCAGCAGCGCGAACTCGTCGCCGCCGACGCGGGCGATCAGGTCGGCCTCGGGGACGCCGGCCATCAGGCGCGGGCGGATCTCCTGCAGCAGCCGGTCGCCGGCCTGGTGGCCGAGCGTGTCGTTGAGCTCCTTGAAGTGGTCGAGGTCGATCAGCAGCAGCGGCAGCTTCAGGCGGCCGGCCTTGGCCTCGGCGATCGCGGCCTCGAGGCGGCCGAACAGCTTGCGGCGGTTCGCCAGCCCGGTCAGCGGGTCGTGGTTGGCGTCGTGCTCGCGCTGGGCGGCCAGCGCGCGCAGCTCGTGCTCGAGCTCGACCCGCTCGGTCGCGTCGCGCAGGTTCAGGACGAAGCCCTCGACGCTGGCGTCGTGGCGGCGGTCGGACGCGACGACGTCGAACGGGCTATAGCGGCCGTCGCTGTGGCGCATCCGCAGCGACATGACGCGCGTGAAGTCGTGCTCGCCCGCGGCGTCGGCCTCGCCGAAGTAGCGGTCGAGCTCGGCGCGGTCGTCCGGGTGCACGAGCTCGAGGATCGGCCGGTCGATGATCGCGCCGGCGTCGAGGCCGAGGGCGCCGCGGATCGACTCCGCCTGCCAGCGCACGCGCAGGTCGGCGCCGACGACGGTCATGACGTCGGTGGAGTTCTGGACGAGTGAGCGCAGGCGCCGCTGGCTGGCCTCCGAGCTGCGCAGCGCGCCGCCCAGGGCCTGCATGATCGTCGGCACCAGCGCGGTGCCGAGCGCCCGGGCGAGGTCGCCGTGCACGTGGACGGGGCCGCGGTGCCAGTGGGCGGCGATCAGCATCAGCATCCACAGCACGTAGCGCAGCAGCGCGGTGCGCGGCCCGCCGTAGAGGCTGCGGAAGACGAGGCCGAAGAGCGGCAGGAACGGCTCGCCCGGCGTGTAGCGCAGGATGACGAACAGCGCGGCGGCCTCGAGCGGCTCGGCCCACAGCGGGAAGCTGCCGCGGCGGAAGCCGAGCACCCAGTGGCCGGCCAGCAACACGACGACGAGCGAGCCGGCGGCGCGCTCGAGCGCGGGCGCGGAGCCGGCGTCGAGGGTGCCGAGCGTCACCACCGCGTCGACGACGGCGATCACGAGGAAGAGGAGGCGCACGCCCTCGAACGGCGACGGTGCCAGCCCCAGCGGATGACGCAACCTGGACACTCTGTTGACAAGAGTCGGTCAAGTGCGCGATTGCTTGAGTCCAGCGGCGCTCAAGGCATCCGGCGAGCGTGCCGACGCCTACTTTTGATGGGATCGATCGAAGAGCGCCTGGCGCTGCTGGACGAAGTCGTGAGCGAGGCCGCGGGCCGCGGCCTGGCGATGCAGACGGCGGACGACGCCCCGCTCGACGGACGGGTCATCTCGCTGGCGGGCCGCGAGCGCATCAACTTCGGTTCCTGCAGCTACCTCGGGCTCGAGCTCGACCCGCGCATGCGCGAGGGCGTGTACGCGGCCACCGCGCGCTACGGCACGCAGTTCTCCTCTTCGCGGGCCTACGTGTCCGCGCCGCCGTACCTCGAGCTCGAGGCGCAGCTGGACGCGATGTTCGGCGGCCACGCGCTGCTGATGCCGACGACGACGCTCGGCCACCTCGCGACGCTGCCGGTGCTGGTCGGCTCCGGCGACGCGGCCGTGCTCGACCAGCAGGTCCACGCGAGCGTGCAGATGGCGGCCGGCCAGCTGCGGCTGCAGGGCACGACCGTCGAGATGATCCGCCACAACCGGATCGACCGCCTGGAGCGGATGATCGAGCGCCTCGCGCCCCGCCACAAGCGGATCTGGTTCCTCGCCGACGGCGTCTACAGCATGTTCGCCGACTTCGCGCCCTTCGCCGAGCTGCGCGAGCTGCTCGACCGCCACGAGCAGCTGCACCTCTACATCGACGACTCGCACGGCGTCGGCTGGTCGGGCACGCACGGCCGCGGGCCGGCGCTGGAGGCGCTCGGCATGCACGAGCGGCTCGTCGTCGCCGCGTCGCTGAACAAGTCCTTCGCCGCCGCCGGCGGCGCGATCGTCTTCCCCGACCCCGAGCTGCGCCGGCGCGTGCGCACGACCGGCGGCCCGATGATCTTCTCCGGCCCCGTGCAGCCGCCGATGCTCGGCGCCGCGCTCGCGTCGGCGCGGATCCACCTGTCCGACGAGCTGCCTGTGCGCCAGGCGGCCCTGCAGGAGCGGATCGCGCTGTTCGACGAGCTGGCCGAGGAGTTCTGCCTGCCGCTCGCGACGCGCGACGCGACGCCGATCCGCTACGTCCCGCTCGGGCTCCCGCGCGTCGTCCTCGACGTCGTCGAGGGGCTGATGGACGACGGCTTCTACACGAACTACGGCGCGTTCCCGGCGGTGCCGATGAAGCACGCCGGCGTGCGCACGACGCTCACGCTGCACCACCGGCCGGAGGACATCCGCGCGCTCGTGTCCGCGCTCGCCCGGCGCGTCCCCGAGGCGCTGGAGCGCGCGGGCGACTCGGCCAGGCGCAAGGCCGCGACGCTCGCCGGCACGCCGGCGCTGCGGCTCGAGCACCACCGCAGCATCGAGACGGTCGACGCCGAGGAGTGGGACGGGCTGCTGGGCGACCGCGGCACGTTCAGCGTCGAGGGCCTGCGCTTCCTCGAGCGCGCGTTCGCCGGCGAAGGGCGGCCGGAGGACGAGTGGGCGTTCCACTACTACGTCGTCCGCGACCGCGACGGCAAGCCGGTGCTCGCCACGTTCTTCACCGCCGCGCTGTGGAAGGACGACATGCTCGCCTCCGCCGACGTGTCGCGGCTGGTCGAGGAGCGGCGCGCGCACGATCCGTACTACCTGACCTCGATGACGTTCGCCATGGGCGCGCTGCTGACCGAGGGCGACCATCTCTACCTCGACGGCAACGCCGACTGGAAGGGCGCGCTGGACCTGCTGCTGGGGGCGGTCTCCGGGCACGCCGCCGAGGCCGGCGCCGGCACGATCGTGCTGCGCGACCTGCACGCCGCCGACCGCGCGCTGTCGGAGGCGCTGCGCGAGCGCGGCTACGTGAAGCTGACGATGCCCGACGCGTTCGTGCTCGAGCCGGTCGAGGCCGACGACGACGCCTGGATGGAGCGGCTGTCGCCCAAGGCGCGCGTGCACCAGCGCCGCGACGTGCTGCCGTGGGACGACGCGTTCGACGTCGAGATCGTGCGCGGACCGCGCGAGGACCTCGACTTCGACCACCTCTACTCGCTCTACGCGGCGGTCAGAGAGCGCAGCCTCGAGCTGAACACGTTCCCGCTCCCGCGCGACATCTTCCGCTCGATGCTCGACTCGCCGGTGTGGGAGCTCGTGCTGCTGCGGCTGGACGGCGCCGTCGTCGCCTTCGGCGCGCACTTCGCCGGCGCGCGCCACTACGCGCCGATGATCGTCGGGCTCGACTACGCGTACGTGCGCTCGCATCACTCCTACCGCCAGGCGCTGCGCCAGGCGATGCTGCGCGCCCGCGCGCTCGGCTCCCGGCGCGTGCTGCTCGGGATGGGCGCGGGGCTGGAGAAGCGCCGCTTCGGCGCGCATCCGCAGCAGCGCGTCGCGTTCGCGCAGGCGTCGGACCACTACAACGCCCAGGTGCTCGACGCGCTCGCCGCGGACGTTCGAAGCGCATAACCTCCGCGGGGTGACGACCGTCATCCTGCTCCATGGGCGCGGTCGCGACTCCGCCGACGTCCTGACGCTGGCCGATCGGATCGGGCTCGACGGGGTCGAGTGGATCGCTCCGGACGCGCCCGGCAACACGTGGTACCCGCAGTCGTTCCTCGCGCCGCTGAGCGACAACGAGCCGTGGCTGACGCAGGCGCTCGACACCGTCGACGCGCTCGTGCGCGCGGTCGAGGACCCGCGCCGGCTCGTGCTCGGCGGCTTCTCGCAGGGCGCGTGCCTGGCCGCGGAGTACGCGCTGCGCCACCCGCGCCGCTACGGCGGCCTGCTGCTCTACACCGGCGGGTTCATCGGGCCGCCGGGCCTGCTCCCTCGGCGTACGGGCTCGTTCGAGGGAATGCCGGCGTTCCTCGGCACCGCCGACCCGGACGGCTGGGTGCCGGCCGAGCGCGTGCGCCAGACGGCGGCGGCGCTCGAGGCGCTCGGCGCGGTCGCGCAGTTGCGCGTCTACACAGGGATGGACCACCTCGTCAACGACGAGGAGATCGACTTCGGGCGCGACCTGATCGCGTCGGTCTGAACCTCGCCGCCCGCGGCTAGCCTCGGGCGGGTGATCCGCCGGGCGCTCGCGCTGGCGGTCGCGATCGCGCCGCGGGCGGTGGCGGACTCCGAGCCGCGGCCGGCGGGCCGAAGCTGACGGTGATGACGGTGAACCTGTTCCTCGGCCGCGGCGACGCGAGCGCGGTGATGGCGCTGGTGGAGCGCTACGACGTCGACGTGCTGAGCCTGCAGGAGCTGACGCCGGAGGAGCTGGCGGCGATCGACGCGGCGGGCGCGTCCACGCGGCTGCCCGAGCGCGCGGAGGAGGCGCACGAGCATGCGGCCGGCTCGGCGCTGCTGGCGCGCGAGGGGATGCGGCTGGAGCCCGTGCCGTACGACGATCCCGGGCCGCACGCGCAACCGGAAGCCCGCCTGAGGGTGCCCGGCGCGCCGCCGCTGTTCCTCAAGGCCGTGCACCCGGCGCCGCCGCTCGGGCGCGCCGCGGAGGCGCAGTGGGAGCAGGTGCTGGCCGCGCTGCCGAGCGCGACCGGCGGCGAGATCCGGATCCTGGCGGGCGACTTCAACGCCACCCTCGACCACCGTGCGCTACGCGGCGTGCTCGACCGCGGCTACGCCGACGCCGCCGCGCGGGCCGGCGCCGGCCTCCGGGCGACCTGGCCCGCGCTCCCGCGCCGGTCGCTGCCGATCACGCTCGACCACGTGCTCGTCGATCGCCGCGTGAAGGTCGATGCCGTCCACGTCGAGCGCCTGCCCGGGAGCGACCACCGGGCCGTGATCGCGCAGCTCACGCTGCCCCGCCAGTGAGCCGATGTCGCCGTTGCGCAGCAGCAGGTAGATCAGGCGGCGGCGGGCGGCGCGCTCGGAGGACGCGTCGCGGACGCTGAATCGTTGGCCCACACCCTTAACTTGTCCGGAGGACCGGGTCTTGTGACATCCGCGGTCACAGAATGCCCTCCCGCGGACAAGTAGTCCCTCGTGAGGGGAGCACGAGGAGTCGCCACCGACGAGGAGCTGCTGGCCGCCACGCCGGGCCGGCCGGACGCCTACGCGGCGTTCTATCGGCGCCATCTCGGCGCCGTGCTGGCGCTGCTGCTGCATCGCACGCGCGGGCGCGAGACGACGGCGGACCTGGCCGCCGAGGTGTTCGCCGGCGCGCTCGAAGGGGCCCGCGACGCCGAGGCGCCGGCCCGCGGCTGGCTGTTCGGCATCGCCCACGGCGCGCTGGAGGAGAGCGGCCGGCGCGGGCGCGTGCAGGACGCCGCCCGGCTGCGGCTGCGGATGCCCGCGCGCGTGCTGACCGACGGCGACCTCGACGGCGTCGTCGCGCTGGCCGACATCGGGCGCCCCGGCGGCCTCGCGATCGCGCTCGTCGACGGCGTCCCCCCGGCCCACCGCGACGCCGTCGTCAAGGGCGTGCTCGAGCGGGACATCGCGGTCGGGCCGCTGAAGCGCTCCAAGGGCGTGGTGCGCGGGCCGGCCCGGCCGGAGCGGACGTACTTCGAGGTGCTGGAGGCCGATCTGATCCAGGCCGCGACGCTGCTGTCGGGCGCCGATCCGGCCATGCCCGAGTCGCCGCGGCGGCGGCTACGCTGGCGCGCCTGAGCGAGATCGAAGGAGTCCCCGGCACCCCGTTCGAAGGCGAGGTGCGGATCCGCCGCCGCCGCTTCGCGAACGACCAGACCGGGTTCGCGGTGATCGACGCGGATCGCGACGGCGACGACGTCGTCCTCGTCGGCGTGCTCGCGCACCTGGAGGAGCGCGAGCACGTGCGCGTCAAGGGCGTCTGGCACGACGACAAGCGCTTCGGGCTGCAGATCAAGGTCGCGCTCGCCGAGCCCGTCGCGCCGACCGGGGACAAGGCGCTCTCGGCCTACCTCAGGCGCGTCAAGCACATCGGCGCGGGCCGGGCCGAGGTGCTGCTGACGCGCTACGGCGACGGCGTGCTCGACGCGATCGACCGCGATCCGCACGCCGCGTTCCGCGTCGCCGGCCTGAATCCGAAGCGCACGAACGAGGCGATCAAGTCCTGGAACGCGCTGCGCTCCACGCGCGCGCTGCACCTGATGCTGGCGCCGCACGGGCTCTCGTGGCTGGTGCCGCGGATCGCCAACCACTACGGCGACCGCGCGCACGACGTCGTGCGCCGGCGCCCGTACGACCTCACGAGCGTGTTCGGCGTCGGCTTCCACACCGCCGACACGATCGCGGGCCGCGTCGACTCGCCGGCGCGCTCGCGCGCCGGCGTGATCCACTCGCTCGCCGAAGCCGAGCGCGACGGCTCGACGTGCCTGTCGCTCGGCGAGCTCGCCGCGCGCGCGGCCGCGCTGCTCGGCGCCCGGATCGACGACGAGCTGCTCGGGCAGATGGAGGCCGCCGGCGAGATCGTGGTCGAGGAGCAGCGCTGGGCCTACCGGCCCGAGATCGCGGCGCTGGAGGCCGAGCTGGCCGACCTGGTGCGCTCGCTGACGGCCGCCGAGCCGCGGCTCGACGCGGCCGTGGTGCCGGCCGGCGACCTCGTCCCGGCGCCTGAGCAGAGCGCCGCCGTGGAGGCCGCGTTCGCGTCGCGCCTGTCGATCGTTACCGGCGGCCCCGGCACCGGCAAGACGGCCACGATCCGGCTGATCTGCGCGGCCGCGAAGGCGCAGAAGGCCGGGATCACGCTCGTCGCGCCGACCGGCCGCGCCGCCCGCCGCATCACCGAGGCGACCGGATTCGCGGCGTCGACGGTGCACGCCGCGCTCGGCTGGGTGCCCGGCCTCGGGCCGACGAAGGAGGAGCTGACCGACGACCTGCTGGTCGTCGACGAGACGTCGATGGCCAACCTCGAGCTGCTGGTGACGCTGCTGCGCGCCGTCGGGGACGGCATGCACGTGGTCCTGGTCGGCGACGCCGACCAGCTCGCGCCGGTCGGCGCGGGCAAGCCGTTCGCGGAGCTCGTCGAGTCCGGCGCCGTGCCGGTCGCGCGGCTGACGCACATCTTCCGCCAGGCCGCGGGGAGCATGATCGTGCGCGGCGCGCACGCGGTGCGCCAGGGCGAGCCGCCGTCGTTCGAGCCGGAGCCGGGCCTGCGCCGCGACCTGTTCCTGATCGAGCGCGAGGACCCGCGCGCCGCGCTCGACGAGATCGTCTCGCTCGTGCGCGACCGGCTGCCGAAGCATTACGACGCCGATCCGCTGACCGACATCCAGGTGTTCGCGCCGGTCTACAAGGGCGCGCTCGGCATCGACGCGATCAACGCACGCCTGCGCGACGCGCTCAACCCGCGCGGCAGGCCGGTCCTCGGCGGGCGCCTGCGGCTGGGCGACAAGCTGATGCTCTCGGGCCGCAACCTGCACGAGCTGGGGCTGATGAACGGCACGATCCTGCGCCTGCTCGCGTACGACTCGGAGGCCGGGAAGCTGTCCGTCGCGGCCGACGGGATGCTCGTCGAGCTGCCCGAGGACGAGGCGCCGCGGCTCCAGCTCGCCTACGCGTGCTCGATCCACAAGGGCCAGGGGATCGAGCTGCCGGTCGCGATCGTGATCGCCCACCCGGCCGCCGGGCCGCGCTTCCTGCGCCGCGAGATGCTCTACACGGCGATGACCCGCGCCCGCACCGCGACGCTGATCGTCGGCCTGCGCGGGATCGTCGCCCGCGCCGCCGCGACGGCCGACACCTCGCGCCGCCATTCCCGCCTCGGCGACCGCCTCGCCTGACTGTCGAATCACTTCCTACCGACGGTCGATGCAGGACTGTCACACGATCCTGAAGACTGCGTGGAGGAGAAGGGAGCTGCGCTCCCCGGGGCCGCCCGGAATCTCCTCCCACAGCGGCCTGGTTCGGAAGTGGTATTCGGCCGGGGTCTGGACAGCCCCGGCCGAAGCCGTTAAGTGAGGGCTTCGGTTGAGGGACCGGAGGGAGTGGGTCAGTCAGGCCGCCGCGGCCAACCGGGGCCGCGGCGGCGAGAAGTCCGACTGCAGCGCGTGCAGCAGGCCCGGCAGGCCGGCGGGCTCGCCCGCGATCGCGCGCTGGCGGACCGCGCCGGGGTCACCGGCCAGGTGGGCCAGCAGCGCGATCTCGCGCTCGCAGTGCAGCGCGCGGGCGTGCGGCCAGCACGCGTCGACGAGCGTCGCCAGGCGGCCCGCGGCCGGCACCCGCCGCCCGCGGCTCGGGTCGAGCAGCTGCGCGTCGATGCCGTCGCGCGCGGCGAGGAAGCGGTTCTCGGCCATCGCCTCGGGCGTGTCCTCCGGCTCGGCGAAGCCGTCGAGCGCCTCGAGCCGGACCAGGCACTGGACGAGCGCGGCGAGCGCCGCCGTGTCGCGGATCCGCGTCTGCGCGTCCATCACGCGCACCTCGAGCGTGCCGTAGCGCGGCTGCAGCCGCAGGTCCCACCAGATGAACGTCGGCTCCGGGATCGCGCCGCAACGCAGCAGCACGTCGATCGACTCGACGTAGTTCGCGTAGGTGCCGAACGCGCGCGGAAGGCCGGTGCGCGGGAACGCCTGGAAGACCGGCGTGCGGGCGGAGGCCAGGCCCGAGTCCTGCCCGCGCGTGAACGGCGAGTTCGCCGACAGCGCCAGCAGCACCGGGATGTGGTGGCGCATGCCGTCGAACGCGCGCACGGCCAGCTCCGGGTCCGGGATCGCGACGTGCACGTGCAGCGCGAACGTCGGCTCGCGCCGGGCCAGTTCGCGCATCGTCGAGTGCAGGTACTGGTAGCGCGCGCCGGGGGAGACCTCGACGTCCTCGGGCTTGGCGAGCGGGTGCGTGCCCGCCACCGCGGCCTGCAGCCCCAGCGCGCGGACGCTCTCGGCCAGGCCGGCGCGCAGGTGGCGCAGCTCCGACGCGGCGGCGCCGACGGTCGCGTGCGGATCGGTCGCCAGCTCCAGGGCGAGCCCGTGCGTCTCGCCGCGGGCGTGGTGGGCGAGCTCGTCGTCCAGCCGGGCGAGCACGTCCTCCGAGCGCCACGCCGGCGAGCCGTCGCGCTCGAGCAGCATGACCTCCTCCTCGAGGCCGACGGTCCACGGCTCGCCGCCCTTCCAGCGCGCCCACGCGGGCAGCATCCGTTCGATCGTCATCGGGAGAGCCTGGCGGCCCCCGGCGGGGCTTCGCACCTCCCCGCGGTCCACACTTGCAGGGCGATCGTCGCCCCGCGGTCGAACGGTCGACCGGCGGTCGTCGCGAGTTGTACAGCCGGTCCTGGCGCGTTCCTCGCATCCCGCCGTACCGTGGCGATATGCCACGCGGTCGTGTGCCACAGGTCGTCGCGTACGGAGGCGGCGGCTTCTCGATGGAGCCGGGCAACCCGCTCCTGGACGAGTACGTGCTCTCGCTGTGCAGGCGAAAGCGGCCGCGCGTGTGCTTCATCCCGTCGGCGTCGGGTGACGCCGACCACTACGTCGTGCGCTTCTACCGGCACTTCCACAGCGGGATCTGCGAGCCCTCGCACATCTCGCTGTTCCGCCGCGACTGCGGGCCCGGGAAGGTGCGCGAGCACCTGATGGCCCAGGACCTCGTGTACGTCGGCGGCGGTTCGATCCTCTCGCTGCTCGGGGTCTGGCGGGCGCACGGGATCGACGAGGACCTGCGTGCGGCCTGGGAGGCGGGCGTCATCATGTGCGGCGTGTCCGCGGGCTCGCTGTGCTGGTTCGCCTCAGGCCTGACGGCCTACCACCACGATCCGAAGCCGTACGAGGGGATCGGCCTGCTGCCGTTCTCCAACGCGGTCCACTACGAGGAGGAGTCCGACCGGCGCCCGGCGTATCACGCGTCGCTGCTGGACGGCACGCTCCCGGCGGGCTACGCCGCCTCGGACGGATCGGCACTGCACTTCGTCGGCACGGACCTGCACCGTGTCGTCCTGTCGCGCCCTGCCGGGCGCGCCTACCGCGTGGAGGCGGTGGGCGACCAGGTCGTCGAGCTCCCGTTGGAGGCGACGTACCTCGGTGAGCGCCCGAAGATCGCCCTTGCCGCCTGAGCCGACGATCTTCGCCATGGGCGGGGGCGGGTTCTGCATGGAGCCCCAGAACCCCGCGCTGGACGATTACATCCTGGGGCTGGCCCGCTCGACGGTGCCGAAGGTCTGCCTGCTGCCGACGGCCAGCGGGGACGGCGAGGCGCAGATCCGCCAGTTCCACGCGACCTTCGGCGCGCGCGCGTGCGAGCCGATGCACATCGCGCTGTTCCGGCTCGGCAGCCATCCGCTGCCGCTGCGCGAGACGCTGCTCGCGCAGGACGTGATCTACGTCGGCGGCGGGTCGATGCTCGGGCTGCTGGCGGTCTGGCGCGCGCTCGGGCTCGACTCGATCCTGCGCGAGTGCTGGGAGTCCGGCGTCGTGCTCGCGGGCCTGTCGGCCGGCGCGATGTGCTGGTTCGAGTGGGGCATCTCGACGTCGCTGGGCGCGCCCGCGCCGGCGCGCGGGCTCGGCCTGCTGTCGGGCTCGCTGTCGGTGCACTGCGACGGCGAGCCCGCGCGGCTGCCGGTGTTCCGCCACGCCGTGCGCTCCGGCGCGATGCCCTCGGGCTACGCGGCCGACGACGGCGCCGGGCTGCTGTTCCGCGGCGACACGCTGCAGGAGGTCGTCAGCTCACGCTCGCGCGCACGGGCGCTGCGCGTGGAGCCGGGCGCAGAGGCGCCCGTCGCCGCGCGCCGGCTGACCGTGCGCGAGCAGTTCGGCGATGCGCCGGACATCGCCGAGTTCCGGCGCATGCGCGCGCTGCGGAACGGCTAGCGGCACTCAAGTGGCGGTCCACGGCACCTGCGGAGAGCGGTGGAAGTTCAGGCCCAGCGCCTCCCATCTCGGTCCGTGGGCCGCCAAGCGCAGCTTGAAGTCCTCCCAGTCGCGCCGCTCCGACCAGCCGACCTCGGCGACGGCGGGCAGGCGCGGGAGCGTCATGTAGGCGATTGCGTCGAAGTCCTCGACGGTCTCGGTCCACAGCGCGGCCTCAACGCCGAGCGCGTCGCCGGGGTCCCAGTCGTAGGCGTCGCGGACCTCGACGTTGCCGGCCCATGACAGGCCGAGCTCGGTCGAGTCGTCGTACTTCTGGTCCAGGTACGTGTGCGGGGCGGGCGACATGATCAGCGTCGCGCCCTGCTCGGCGGCGGCGTCCCGGAGCTTCGGGTCGGTCCAGAACTGGACGATCACGCCCTTCGGCAGCTCGGCGCCGGCCATCTCCTCCCAGCCGATCATGCGTTTGCCGTGGCGGGTGACGATCTCCGCGGCGGCCTTGACGAAGGCGGCGTACTCCTCGGGGGCCATCCCCTCGACCTCGTCGGCGCCGAGGTGGATGTACGGGCCGGGGGTGAGCTCGGCGAGCTCGCCGACGACGTCGTCGAGGAACGCCAGCACCGCCGGGTCCGACACCGCGATCGAGCGGCCCGGGCTGTGGATGCCGGTCTCGGGCGGCGGCGCGACGCCGTCGGGGCCGAGCTCCGGGTAGGCGAGCAGCGCGGCGTTGGTGTGGCCGGGCACGTCGAGCTCCGGGATCACGGTGATGAAGCGCTCGGCGGCGTAGCGGACGATCTCGGCGTAGTCGTCGCGCGTGTAGAAGCCGCCCGCGCCGCCGCCGACCTGCGACGTGGCGCCGGCCTCGGTCAGGCGCGGCCACTTCGGGCTCTGCAGCCGCCAGCCCTGGTCGTCGGTCAGGTGCAGGTGCAGGATGTTGAGCTTGTAGCCGGCCGCGAGGTCGATGTAGCGCCTGACGTCGGCGACGCCGAAGAAGTGGCGCGCGACGTCGAGCATCACGCCGCGGTGTGCGTAGCGCGGGGCGTCCGCGATCCGGACGGGCGCGATCGCGCCGCCGGGCTCGCGCAGCTGCTCGAGCGTCTGGCGGCCGCGGAACAGGCCGGCCTCGTCGGCGGCGGTCAGCGTGACGCGGTCGCTCGTGACCTCGAGCGCGTAGGACTCGGGCCGGCCGGAGCCGTTCAGCTCGCCGGCGGGCAGCTCGCCGCGGTAGGGCTCGCCGTCGAGCGTCTCGATCGACGCCGGGGCGGGGATCAGATTCGGCACCCGGCCGAGGCTATCGATGGCCGGGTGCCGGATGCGGTCAGGCGGTCTGCGGGTCCCCGCCGCGGCCGGTGACGAGCTTGATGGCGACGAGCGCCGCCACCGCGGCACCGATCACGATCGGGAGCCGCTTGCCCAGCGGCGCGCGCTTGGAGACCTGAACGGCCGTGCCCTTCGCGGTCTTCTTCGCGCCCTTGGCGGCCTTCTTCGCCGCCTTGGCGGTGCGCTGCTTCTTGCTCTCGTGTCGTCTGAGTGAGGCCATGAGCTGAACCTACCCAGAATCAGAACGCCGCGAGCACTTTCGGCGCCACCTGCTTCTTGCGGCTCATCACGCCGGGCAGATCGATCACGCCGTCCTTGACCTCCTTGCCGAACGCCGACTCCAGCGGGCCGGTGTCGCCGTCGACGTAGAGCTCGGTGTCCTTGGCGAGGATGTCGGTGACCATCAGCGCGTAGAGCGCGTGGCCGCGGCGGTCGCGCGCCTCGCGCATGGCGTCCAGCAGCTCCTCGCGGCGCTCGCCGAGCCGCTGCCCGACGGTCTCCACCTGCGCGATCGTGACGGTCTGGCCCGCGCCGGCGTCGTAGACCTTGGCGTCGCGCGCGACGATCTGGGACGCGGGGACGCTCGAGAGGTCCGACGTCTCGGTGAACATCTCGCGCCCGAACTGGAGCGCGTCGAGCGCGAGCACGCGCTCGAGGTACTCGACCGCGGCGCGGTCGCGCTCGGTCACGGTCGGGGAGTTGAGGATCACGGTGTCGGACATGACAGCGCCGAGCAGCAGGATCGCCGTCGCCCGGCCCGGCTCCATGCCGTTCTGGCGGAAGCGCTCGATCACGAGCGTCGCGGTGCTGCCGACGGGGTCGAAGGTCGCGCGCACCGGGACCTTGGTCTCGATCGAGCCGATGTGGTGGTGGTCGAGGATCTCGACGATCTCGGCCTGCTCGACGCCGGGCACGCTCTGCGCGGCCTCCGCGTGGTCGACGAGCAGCACGCGGCGCGGGCTCGGGTTGACGAGGTCGGTGCGCGTGACCAGCCCGATCGGGCGGCGGCGGCTGTCGACGGCGACGGCCGCGCGGTAGTGGATGTCCTTGACCTCGTCGGCGACGTCGGAGAGCAGCTCGTCCGGGCGCACGGTCAGCGGCTCGGGGTCCATCAGCGCGCGGCACGGCGACGACAGCGTGATCATGCGGCTCGTGACGTAGCTGTCGAGCGGCGAGGACACCACCGGGACGCCGTGCTCCTCGGCCAGCACGAGCGCCGCGTCGTCGGGCACCGTGCCGTTGGACGTCACCAGCAGGCCGACGCCGAGCTCGATCGCCGCCCGGTGCGCGTCCGGCCGGTTGCCGACGACGGCGACGTCGCCTGGCCCGATCTCGGTCGGCAGCGAGCCGATGTCCATCGCCATCACCCACACGCGACCCGAGATCTCGTGATCGTCGCCCGAGACCAGCCTGCCCTCCAGCACGCTCACGATCGCCGAGACCTTCGTCGGCGCGTCGAGCTGCGACGCGTCGCGCGACTCGCGGATGTAGCGCCGCGCCAGCGCGCGCTCGCTCATCACGCCGGCGAGCACGCCGTCCTTGACGATCGGCACGAGGTCGAGGTCCTCACGCGCCATCACGCGCCCGACCTCGCGCACCGGCTCGGTGTGCTCGGCCAGCGGGAACTGCCGGCGCATCACGTCCTGCACGCGCAGCATCACGTGCGGGAGGAACTCCGGCTCCGGCACCCCGGCGCGGTCGAGCACCCAGCGCGTCTGCGTGTTCACGTCGCCCAGCCGCACGGGCAGGTACTCGTGGTTGGGATCGACGCGGCGCATCAGCTCCGCGTACGCGATCGCCGACGCGATCGAGTCCGTGTCGGGGTTCCGATGCCCGGTGACGTAGATCCGCGGGAGCGTCACGTCACCGGATCATGGCTCATGGCAGCCTCCAGCGCGGCCCGGCCCACCTTGACCGAGTCGCGCTGGAAGAGGCAAGCGCCCGCCGGAGGGGGGTCGGTTGGCGAGCGCTCGGTCCGGTCCTCACGCTGACATACGCAACGGATCGACCGCCGGTTCACCGGCGATCGAGCAGCTCGAGCGAGCGGGCCGCGAGCATCGCGCGCTTCTGGTTCTGCGGCAGGGCCTGGAGCCCGAACAGCTCGAACAGGGCCGAGAGGGTGCCCTTGACGGTGTCGATCGAGAGGTACAGCTCCGCCGCGATCTCGCGGTTGGAGGCCGGGGCCGCGTAGCCGGAGCCGCGCAGCGGGCGCGCGAGCACCTCGAGCACGCGCCGCTGCGCGGGCGTGAGCGGGATCGGCGGCGTCGCGTCGCGCGCGATCCGCGTCGGCGACGCGGTCGAGCGTCCCGCCGGGATGCAGAACTCGATCCGGGTCGCGCCGATCGCGAGCACGTCGCCCTCGCGCAGCCGGCGGCGGCCGCGCAGGCGCTCGCCGTTGACGAACGTGCCGTTGCGCGAGAGGCCCTCGTCGCAGGCGACCCAGTCGGAGCCCATGAACACCAGCTCGGCGTGCAGGCGCGAGACCTCCTCGTCCCAGCCGAGCGCGACGTCGGCCGACGGCCGGCGGCCGATCGTCAGGCGCTCGCCGGCGAGCTCGACGACGCGCAGCCGTCCGGCGCCGTCGGTGAACAGCAGGAACGGCTGCTCGCGCGCCTCGGCGAGGAGCCGCTCGCGCTGGTCGGCGGAGGTCATACGAGGACCGTAGGCCGCGCGCGCCGCGGCGGCATCACACCAAGGGTGCTCCCCACGGACACCCTGGGCTCCTTGAGCGGTGTATAAGACCTCATGGCCGTGCTCGCCCGCGGGACCGTCATCGCCGGTCACCGCATCGAGTCCTTTGTGGGCCGCGGCGGGATGGGCGTCGTCTATCGCGCGCGCCAGATCGCGCTCGACCGGATCGTGGCGCTGAAGGTGATCGCGCCCGAGCTGCTCGAGGACGCCGGGATCCGCGAGCGCTTCCTGCACGAGGCGCGCGCCGCGGCGGGGATCGACCACCCGAACGTGATCCCCGTGCACGGCGCCGGCGAGGACGGCGGCGTCGCCTACATCGCGATGCGGTTCGTCGAGGGCGACGACCTGCGCACGCTGGTGCGTCGCGAGGGTCCGCTCTCGGTCGCGGCCGCCGCCGGCTTCGCGGGCCAGGCCGCGGCGGCGCTCGACGCGATCCACGGCGCCGGCTTCGTGCACCGCGACGTCAAGCCGGCGAACCTGCTGGTAGCCGCCGGCGGCCATCTCTACCTGACCGACTTCGGCCTCGCCAAGCAGGTGATCACGCGCAGCGGCGCGACCGGGAGCGGCGGCTGGGTCGGCACGCTCGACTACATCTCGCCGGAGCAGATCCGCGGCGGCCGGATCGACGCGCGCGCGGACGTCTACGCGCTCGGCGGCGTGCTCCACTTCGTGCTCACGGGCCGGGTGCCGTTCGAGCGCGAAGGGCAGGAGGCGAAGCTGTGGGCGCAACT
Organism: uncultured Solirubrobacteraceae bacterium; assembly: GCA_963736505.1. GTDB lineage: Bacteria > Actinomycetota > Thermoleophilia > Solirubrobacterales > Solirubrobacteraceae > Solirubrobacter. The sequence goes on along the minus strand of CAVTOZ010000002.1, from coordinate 250,679 downwards.
GAGCGACCCGCCGCCGGTGCCGTCCGCGCTCGTGCCCGGGCTCCCGCCCGAGCTCGACGCGATCGTCGCCCGCGCGATGGCCAAGGACCCGGAGGAGCGCTACCCGTCCGCCGGCGACCTCGGCCGCGCGGTGCGCGCGGCCGCGGCCGGCACCGCGCCCTCGGAGCCCGAGCGGATGGTCGCCCGCGGCGCCGCCGCGCCCGGCGACGCGCCGCTCGAGCCCGGGATCGCCGCCGAGACGCCGACCGTCTCGGCCGTCCGCCCGACCGCGGTGCTCCGCCGCCCTCGCTCATGGCGCCCCGCCGCCCTCGCCGTCGCGACCGCGCTCGCGGGCGCCGGAATCGCGGCGTACGTGTTGCACGACGACAACCCGACGCGCGGCGCGGTTGTCGCGGGCACTGCGTCGTCCACGCCGACCGCCACGCCGGCCGCGACGGCCACGCCTACGAGCCCTGTGCGGGTGCTCGGGACGACGCGTCGCGTCGGGATGCGGCCGAACGGGATCGTGCTCGCCGGCGACGACGCCTGGGTCATCAGCCACGACTCGGACTGGGTCACGCGCCTGAGCCGCGCGACCGGTCGCGAACGCGGCAAGCACACCAAGGTCGGCGTAGGGAGCACGAGCATCGTCGCCGACGGTGACTCGGTCTGGGTGGCGGTGACCGACGCCGGCGAGGTGGACCGGATCGACGCGAAGAGCGGGAAGATCACGCACCGCATCCACACGTCCACTCCGCCGGTCTACCTCGCCGCCGGTCCGAGCGGGTTGTGGGTCGCCACGCACCCTAAGCAGGGCCTCGACCAGCTGCTCCACTACACGCGAACGGGCGCGCGGCTGATCGACTCCCGCACGATCCAGGACGGCGTGACCGCAATGACGCTCGGCGCCGGCGCGCTGTGGCTCGCGGCGACGGCGAACACCAAGGTCGACCGCCTCAGTCTCGCGACCGGCGAGATCATTCCCTGGCACTCGTTCATGGCGCCGGTGAACTACCTGTCGTTCGGCCGCGGAAACGTATGGGCGTCGATGCAGACGCTCGGCCTGATCGCCCGGACGCGCCCGCGCGGGCCCGGCGGCCCGATCGCGAACCACGGAGGGCAGATCCCGAAGCAGCTCGTCGTCGCGCATGGGAGCGTCTTCGTCGCGAGCTACGCCGATCGCCGGCTCGTCGTGCTCGATGCGGTGTCGCTCGAGCCCCGCGGCGACCCGATCCCCGTGCCGTTCAATCCGTACGCGCTCGCCGCCGACGAGCACGGCGTCTGGCTCACGGGACTGGGGGCCAACACCGTCACCCGCCTGGCGTACCGGTAACTTGCCGCCGCATGGTGGTGGCGGTCGTGATCGCGGCGGTGCTGGCGGGGGTCGCCGTGGTCCTGCTCACGCGGCTGCGGGCGACGAACGAGCGCGCGGACGCGCTGGAGGCCACGCGCGTGCGGCTGGCGGAGGAGGGCGACCGGCTGCGCGAGCGCGTCGCCGCGCTGGAGGGCGACCTCGTGGCCTCGCGCGACGAGGCCGCGCGCTACCGCACGCTCGTCGACGGCGCCGGCGACTGGGTGTGGGAGACCGACGCGGACGGCGTGCTGACGTTCTCCAACCCCGCCGGGTCGCTGCTGCTCGGGGTGGAGGAGCTCGTCGGCCGCTCGGCGGTCGAGCTCACGCATCCCGACGACCAGCCCGCCGTCACCGCGCCCGAGGGCTTCTCCGGCGTGCTCCGGCGCCGGCACGCCGACGGGAGCTGGCGCACGCTCGACACGCGCTCGATGGCGCTGCCCGGCGGCGGCTGGCGCGGCATCGACCGCGACCTGACCGCCCCGGCCCCGCCGCTCCCGGCTCCCGCGCCGGAGCGGCCCGGCGTCGCGATCGTCCGCTGGCCCGTCGTCGACGGCCGGCGCGAGGTCGTCGGCTACGAGCTCGTCGGCGACGGCGACGTGCTCGACGGCTTCGCCACGGACGAGCTGCAGGAGCTCGGCGGCGGGCGCCCGGTCTGGATCGCGGCGCCCGCGGACCTGACCCGGCTCGCGGGCCTCGCGCCCGACCGCACCGTGCTGCAGGTCCGCCCCGACACGCCGGTGGAGCGCGCGCAGGAGCTGCGCCTGGCCGGCTTCGGCCTCGCGCTGGACGGGCTCAACGGCGAGAACCCCGCGCTGCTCGAGCAGTGCGGCATCGTCAAGGTGCAGACGCGCGACCGCGAGGACGAGGAGCTGCGCGCGCTGATCGCGCAGCCCGCCGAGCGCGGGCTCGTGCTCGTCGCCACCGGCGTCGCCTCGACGGAGGAGTTCACGCGCTGCCGCGTGCTCGGCTTCTCGCACTTCCAGGGCGAGTTCTTCGCCCGCCCGCGCGGCGCGGGCGGGGAGCCGACGGGCGCGCTCGCGTCGCTGCAGACGCTCGCCGAGCTGACCGGCGACGAGTCCTCCTTCGAGGAGCTCGAGCGCACCATCGGCGCCGACGTCGGGCTGTCGATCGCGCTCCTGCGCTATGTCAACTCGGCCTTCTTCGCGCTCCCGCGCGAGATCGACTCGGTGCGCGAGGCGCTGACGCTGCTGGGCACCCGCGCGGTCCGCCGCTGGGCGACGGTGGTGGCGCTGTCGGCCGTGCCGGACGTGCCGGACCAGCTCGTCGCGCTCGCGCTCCTGCGCGCCCGCATGTGCGAGCTGCTCGGCGGCGGCTCGAGCGAGGACGACCGCGACAAGCTGTTCACCGTCGGCCTGTTCTCCGTCGCCGACGCGCTGCTGGACGCGCCGATGGAGAAGATCCTCGCCGAGCTCCCGTTCAGCGACGACATGACGTCGGCGCTGCTGCGCTACGAAGGCCGCAAGGGCCGCATCCTGGCGACCACGCTGCGCTACGAGCAGGGGCACTTCCCCGAGATCGACGGCGACCCGGTGGAGCTCGCCGAGACCTACCTCGCAGCGCTCAAGTGGGCCGACGACGCCGGCCGCTGGGTCGGCTGAGGGCGCCCGCGCGCTATGAGATAGGTCCATGCGCAGGATCCCGATCCGGCTGAAGCTCACGCTCGCGTTCACCGGGGTCATGGCGGTGCTCCTGGCCGCCGCCGGGATCGCGCTCAGCGTGCTGGTCGCGGAGAACCTCGATTCCACGATCGACGACGGCCTGAAGGCGCGCGCCGGCGACGCGGCCGCCGTCGCGATCGCGACCGGCGGCAGCGGGAACCGCCGGCTCGAGCGCAGCGGCGAGGCGTTCGCGCAGGTGTTCGAGGGCCGCAAGCGGATCGCGACGACGCAGGGCGCCGAAGCGGGGCCGCTGCTGTCGCCGGCCGAGCTCGACCGGGCCGCGACCCAGCCGGTGATCACCCAGCGCGAGGTGCGGACGGCGCAGCTGCGGCTGTACGCGCGTCCCGCCGGGCGCTTCGTCGTCGTCGTCGGCGAGTCGCTGGCCCAGCGCGAGAAGGCGCTGGACTCGCTGCGCGCGCTGCTGGCGGTCGGCGGCCCGCTGGCGCTGCTGCTCGCGTCGCTCGTCGGCTACGCGATGGCCGCCGCGGCGCTGCGGCCGGTCGAGCGGATGCGCCGCCGCGCCGCGGCGATCAGCGCCGCCGAGACCGGCGAGCGGCTGCCGGTCCCGCCCGCCAACGACGAGATCGGGCGGCTCGGGCGCACGCTGAACGAGATGCTGTCGCGCCTCGAGGCCGCGTTCGGCCGCGAGCGCTCGTTCGTCTCCGACGCCTCGCACGAGCTGCGCACGCCGCTGGCGATCCTGCGCACCGAGCTCGAGCTCGCCCTGCGCGGCGAGCACACGCGCCAGGAGCTCGAGGACGCGCTGCAGTCGGCCGCCGAGGAGACCGACCGGCTGTCGAACCTCGCCGAGGACCTGCTCGTGATCGCGCGCTCCGACCAGGGCCGGCTGCCGGTGCGGATCGAGGACCTCGACGCGGGCCCCGTGCTCGCGCGCGTGGCGGGGCGCTTCCAGACGCGCGCCCGCGTCGAAGGCCGCCCGCTGCGCCCCGATCCGGCGCCGGGCGTGATCGTCCGCGCGGACCCGGCGCGGCTCGAGCAGGCGCTCGCGAACCTCGTCGACAACGCGCTCAGCTACGGCGACGGCACCGTCGAGCTGACGGCGCTGGCGCACAACGGGAGCGTCGAGATCCACGTGCGCGACGAGGGCCCCGGCTTCCCGCCCGCCTTCCTGCCGCGCGCGTTCGAGCGCTTCACGCGCGCCGACGAGGCGCGCACCCGCGGCGGCACCGGGCTGGGGCTCGCGATCGCGTCGGCGATCGCGGTCGCGCACGGCGGCACCGCGCACGCCGCGAACCGCGAATCGGGCGCCGACGTGTGGATCGCGCTGCCTTCATGAGAAACATGAGAGGCTCTCATCTTTGCCTCATCGATGCCGATGACGATGGTGTGTATGAGAGTGCTTGTGGTCGAGGACGAGATCAAGATGGCAAGCCTCATCCGGCGCGGCCTGCGCTCGGAGGGGCTGGCGGCCGACGTGGCGATCAAGGGCGAGGACGCCCTCTGGATGGCGAACTCGACCGGCTACGACGCGATCGTCCTGGACGTGATGCTACCTGGCATCGACGGCTTCGAGACGTGCAAGCGGCTGCGTGAAGAGGGCGTCTGGTCGCCCGTCATCATGCTCACCGCGCGCGACTCGGTGGAGGACCGCGTGGCGGGCCTCGACGGCGGCGCGGACGACTATCTCGCCAAGCCCTTCTCCTTCGCCGAGCTGCTCGCGCGCCTGCGCGCGCTCGCCCGTCGCGGCCCCGTCGAGCGCCCCGCGGTGCTCGAGGTCGGCGACCTCCGGCTCGATCCCGCCTCCCGCCGCGTCTGGCGCGGCGACCACGAGGTGAACCTGTCGGCCAAGGAGTTCCAGCTGCTGGAGACGTTCATGCGTCACCCCGGCGAGGTGCTCTCGCGCTATCAGCTGCTCGAGCACGCGTGGGACTACGACTACGAGAACCGCTCGAACATCGTCGACGTCTATGTTCGATACCTGCGCGACAAGATCGACCGCCCGTTCGGCGTCTCGCAGCTCGAGACCGTGCGCGGCGCGGGCTACCGCCTGAGAGATTAAGGCTGAGCCGCTAGGCGATCACACGATCGTCACCGCCCGACGACGGGCTGGTGACAACCGGACCTCTGCGTCCCATCAGCATCCCGGGCTGTCCGCTTTCAGACCTGGGGGTCGTTCATCGTGCGCAAGCACTCGGTCGTGGCCGTGCCGTCCGTACCGTCTGCGCGCGCCGCCGCGCTCGCCCTGATCGTCGCGTTCGCCGCGCACGGCGCTCCCGCGCTCGCGTCGACCGCGTTCGTGACCAACCAGGGCGCGAACACCGTCACGCCGATCGACGTCGCCACCGGCGACCCGGGGGTCCCGATCGAGGTCGCGACCAGCCCGGTGGGCATCGACGTCGCGCCGGACGGCAGGACCGCGTACGCCGTCGGCGGCACCGGGAACGGCACGGTGACGCCGATCGACGTCGCGACGCTGAAGGCGGGGGCGCCGGTGTTCGCCGGCGGCAACCAGGCGTATGACGTCGCGTTCACGCCCGACAGCAAGCTCGCGTTCGTGACCAACTCCGGCCAGAGCACCAACTACGTCGGCATGATCGACGTCACGACGAACGGCTTCCTCGGCACGGTCACGGTCGGCACCACGCCGCGCGGGGTCGTGGTGGCCCCGGACGGCAAGACCGCCTACGTCGCCAACTCGGGCTCGGGGACGATCACGCCGATCGACGTCGCGACCCGCAAGCCGGGGACGCCGTTCCCGGCCGGCTCGACGCCGTATGGGCTGGCGATCACGCCGGACGGCTCGACCCTGTACGTCACGAACAGCGTCAAGAACGGCACGGTGACCCCGATCAACGTGTCCACGCACGCGCTCGGGACGCCGGTCGCCACCGTCCGCAACCCGACCAACATCGTCGTCACGCCGGGCGGCCACGCGCCGTTCGTCGCCGGCACGGCCGGCCTCACGGTCACGCCGGACGGGACCACCCTCTACTCGGTCGACACGGGCGGTGACTCCGTGATCCCGAGCAGCGTCGTCTCGGGCGTCGCCGGGAATCCGATCGCGGTGGGCAGGGCTCCGCGCGACGTGGCGTTCTCGACGCTGACGGTCGTGACGCCGTCGCACCTCCCGAGCGCGCCGACCGGCGTCTCGGCCGCGCTGGGCGCCGACGGCAACGTCGGGCTGAGCTGGACGCCGCCGGCCGACACCGGCAACCGGCCGATCAGCGGCTACGTCATCACGCCGTCGGTCGGCGGCGTCGCGCAGGCGCCGATCGCGACCTCGACGGCGGCGACGAAGTTCCTCATGACCCCGTTGAGCGGCCTGTCGGACTGGTCGACCTACAGCTTCACCGTCGCCGCGGTCAACATGCGCGGCGCCGGCACGCCGAGCGCCCCGGTCGCCGCCCACGCCGCGACCGTGCCGGGCGCGCCGTCGGCGCTGTCGGCGAAGCGGGTCGACGGGCAGGTGACGCTGACGTGGACCGCACCGACCGACGACGGCGGCCGCGACATCCTCGGCTACGTGATCACGCCGAGCATCGGCGGAGTCGCGCAGCCGGCGATCGCGACCGCGACACCTGCCACGCGCCACGCCGTGACGGGACTGCACGGCGGGACCACGTACACGTTCACCGTCGCCGCCGTCACCGTGCAGGGCGCGGGACCGGCGAGCGACCCGGCGACGGCGACCGTCGTGGCGGTCCCGGGCTGGACGGGAACCCCGGGGACGATCTACGTCGCGTCATGGGTCGGCAACTCGGTCGCCCCGATCGACGGCGGCACCGGCGCGGTCGGCGCCCAGATCCCGGTGCCCTCGTCGGCGCCGAGCCTCGCGCTGTCGCCGGACGGCAACACGGCGTACGTCGTGAGCCAGAACAACGGCCAGGGGACCGTCACAACGGTCGACGTCGCGAGCGGCGCCGCCGGCACGCCGATCGCCGTCGGCGGCACGCCGCTGGGCATCGCGCTGGCACCCGACGGCAGGACCGCGTACGTGACCGACGGCGGCTCGCTGAAGCCCGTCGACCTCGTCGCGGGCGCCGTCAAGCCGGCGATCCCGCTGCCCAGCGCGGCGCACGGCGTCGTCGTGACCCCCGACGGCGCGACCGCCTACGTCGCCACGACCGGCGGGCAGTCGGTGACGCCCGTCGATCTGGCGACCGGGACGGCGAAGGACGAGATCCCCGTCGAGGCCGGCACCTACGACCTCGCGATCACGCCGGACGGCAAGTCGGTCTACGTCGTCGGCAACTCGCGCGGGCCGGGCTTCGCGACCGTGATCGACGTCGCCACCAACAGCGTTCGGGCGCGCATCCCGGTCGGCTCCTCGGCGGAGGACGTCGCCATCTCGCCGGACGGCAAGACGGCCTACGTCGTCTGCCTCGGCCCGGACTACGTGACGCCGATCGACGTCGCGACGAACACGTCCGGGGCGGCGATCGACGTGCTCAACGGCCAGAACCCGCAGACCGTCGCGTTCGCGCCGGACGGCAAGACCGCGTACGTCGGCGGCGGCAGCCGGATGGGGATCATCGACGTCGCCACTCGCACCGTCACGCGGGAGTTCGACAGCGGTGCGGGCTGGTCCTACGACATCGCCGTCTCGCCGGTGCAGGGGCCGCTCGGCACGGGCGCGGCCGACCCGACGATCACGCTCGCCCATGACGCGCTGGCGGCGTCGCTCGGCGATCCGGCCAACCCGACGCTGGACGTGACCGTCGGCCAGCGCGGCGTGGACCCCTCGGCGCTGAGCGTGCGCGCGACGGCGGTGGACCGGCCGGGCGTCGTCACGCCCGCGGACGTGACCGTGTCGGGGTCGGGCGCGACGCGGACCGTGTCGGTGGCGCCGAGCGTGCGCGGCTTCGTCAACATCACGCTGCAGGTGTCCGGGCCGGACGGCAGGACCGCGACCGCCGATTTCGCCTACGGCGTGTCTGACGCGACGTCGACGCCCGCGACGAGCCGCTTCCACCTCGGCGCGTCTGACGCCTCGACGGCGATCGACGCCGGCGGCGGCTACATGCTGCTCGCCGACGACGAGACGGCGTCGATCCGCCTCTACCGGCGGGACGCGTCCGGGGAGCCGCTGCGGTCGTGGGACTTCCGCGCGCAGGTGCGGACCGACGACGAGTTCGACATGGAGTCCTCGGCGCGGGTCGGCGACACGATCTACTGGATGGGCTCGATGGGCAACAACAAGAACGGCAAGGTGCAGGGCAGCCGGCAGCTGCTGTTCACGACCACGATCCAGGGGAGCGGCGCGGACACGCGGCTCGCGTTCGGCGGCGTCTACAGCCACCTGCGCGAGGATCTCGTCGCGTGGGACCAGGCCAACGGCGACGCGCTCCAGCTCGCCGACGCGACCGGTGGCGTGCCCAAGCGGGTCGGCGGCTTCAACGTCGAAGGGCTCGAGTTCGCGCCCGGGAGCACGACCACGGCGTACCTCGGGTTCCGCGCCCCGCTCGTGCCGCCGGAGGAAGGCGGCGAGGCGCTCGTGGTCCCGCTGACCGACATCGCGGCGCTGGTGGCGCCCGGCGCGAACGATCGCTGCGACGGCAGCGATCCGGCGTGCACGGACACGCATGCGACGTTCGGTGCGCCGGTCCGGTGGGATCTCGGCGGCCTCAGCGTGCGCGAGATCCGCAAGAACGCCGCCGATCAGTACCTGGTGATCGGCGGCTCGTACACGGACGGCGGCGGCTACGGGCTGTTCGACTGGGACGGCGTGCCCGCGCACGCGCCGGTGCGGCTGCCGACGGCGCTGCCGGCGGACTACATCACCGGCCAGGACCCGGGGGCATGGGAGTCGATCGTCAGCGTCCCGACGCCGCTGGTCTCGGGCGCCGACGTGCAACTGGTGATGGACGATGGCACGACCGACTACTACGGCCTCGGCGCGGCGAAGGACATGCCGTGGGAGGGGCTGAAGAAGTCGCGCAGCGACCATTTCACGCTGACGGTGCCGAACCTGGCCGCGGCGGGCGTGGGCGGGTCGGTGCCGGCGACGCTGTCGCTCTCGCTCGGCGCGCCGGCGTCGTTCGGCGCGTTCACGCCTGGCCTTGCGCACGACTACGCGGCGAGCACGACCGCGAGCGTGATCTCGACGGCCGGCGACGCGGCGCTGAGCGTCGCCGACCCGGGCACGACCGCGCCCGGGCGGCTGGTCAACGGCGCGTTCGCGCTCGCGCAGCCGGTGCAGGCACGCGTGGGCGCGGGGGCGTTCGCTCCCGTCGGCGCGGCGCCGCTGACGCTGACGAGCCACGGCGCGCCGGTCAGCAACGCCGCGCTCGCGATCGAGCTGCGCCAGTCGATCGGGGCGGGCGAGCCGCTGCGCACCGGCACCTACTCGAAGGCGCTGGTGTTCACGCTCTCGACGACGACTCCCTGACATCTGGGAACCCCACCACCCCCTCTGCTGTATGAGGGGGTGGTGGCTCAAGCCCAGACGGAGGGCGAGCTCCTTGCTCGCGCCCAGTCCGGCGACGCGGATGCGTACGCCGCGCTGGTCCGCGCGCATCAGGACGTCGCCTTCCGCACGGCGCTGCTGATCACGCAGAACGCCGCCGACGCCGAGGACGCGGCGCAGGAGGGCTTCGTCAAGGCGTGGCGCGCGCTGGCGCGCTTCCGCACCGGCGAGCCGCTGCGCCCGTGGCTGCTGACGATCGTCGCCAACGAGGCGCGCAACCGGCGGCGCTCGGCCGGGCGGCGCGCGGCGCTGGCGCTGCGGGTGGCGCGCGACGAGGGCGTCAGCGGCTCGGCCGAGTCAGAGGCGCTCGCGCACGAGTCGCGCGAGGCGCTGCTCGACGCGCTGTCGCGCATGCGGCCCGACGACCGGCTCGTGCTCGGCTGCCGCTACCTGCTCGAGCTGAGCGAGGCCGAGACCGCCGCGGCGCTCGGCGTCGCGCAGGGGACCGTGAAGTCGCGCACCTCGCGCGCGCTCGCCCGGCTGCGCGGGGAGGTGCAGGCATGACCGAGCTCGAACGCGCGCTGCTGGAGCTGGAGGTCGAGTGGCCCGGGACGCCCGACATCGCCGCCGCGGTGCGGGTGGAGCTCGACCGGCCCGCGCCGGCTCGCCGGACGCCCTGGCGCCGGCGGCTCGCGATCGCGCTGGCGTCGCTGCTCGTGCTCGGCGGCGGGACGCTGGCCGCATCGCCGTCCGCGCGCTCGACGGTGTCGCGCTGGCTCGGGCTCCACGGCGTCGAGATCCGGCGCGAGCCGCCGCGGGCGACGCCCGCGCCGTCATCCCCGCTCGGCGAGTCGCTCGACCTCGGGATCCCGATCGCGCCGGTCCAGGCGCGGCGCGCCGGCGCGCTGTTCCCGCGCTCGCTGCCGGCGCCGGACGCCGCCTACCTCGGGCCGCGCGTCGGCGGCCAGCAGCCGGTCGCGCTCGTCTACGCCCCGCGGGCCGGCCTGCCGCCGTCGAAGGTGACCGGCGTGGCGCTGATCGTGCAGACGTTCCGCGCGTCGGTCGACCAGGCGATCCTGAAGAAGGTCTCGATGACCGGCGACGTCGAGTTCATGACCGTCGGCGGCCACCCCGCGTACTGGATCTCCGGCGAGCCGCACGGCTTCCAGTACGCCACGCCCAGCGGCGGCGCGTTCGTGCCGCAGCGGCTCGCCGACCACACGCTGCTGGTCGAGCAGGGCGGCAAGCTGCTCCGGATCGAGGGGCCGCTGACTCGCGACGCGGCCGTCAAGGTTGCCCTGTCAGTTAAGTGAGGGGTCGAGCGGCATCGTGGCGAGCAGCGCGTAGCGGTTGCCCTTGCGCCGCAGCACCGCCGCCCACAGGTCGCCCGGGTCGTCGGTGAAGATCTCCTCGCGCAGCGGCGGCTCGATGATCCACGCGTCCTCGCCGAGCTCGTCCTCGAGCTGCCCCGGGCCCCAGCCGGCGTGGCCGGCGAACACGCGCGCGCGCCGGATCGCCCCCTCGAGGTGGTCCGCGTCGTCGGCGTCGGCGCCGATGAAGCCGAGGTCGTCCTCCACGATCGCGCCCGCGAGCTCCGGCCGGTCGAACTCGGCCAGCACGATCACGGCCGTCTCGGCGACGGGGCCGCCGACGTAGACGGGCTCCTCGTCGCCGGCCAGCCACGTGAGGTCCGGCACCGCCTCGCCGACGGTCGCGGCGGCCGGGCGATTGAGCACCAGCCCCATCGCGCCCTCGTCGGTGTGCTCGGCGATCAGGACCACGGTGCGCACGAAGTTCGGGTCGCGCAGCACGGGCGACGCGAGGATCAGCTTGCCGCGCAGCGAGTCGGCCATGCACCTATTGTGGCGGTAGTGCGCGTCCGCGTCCGCCTGGGTGCCGGCTTGAGCCGCTTCGCGGACTCGCCGCTGCTCTCGCAGGCGCTGCCGGAGGGCGCGACGGTGGCGCACCTGCTCGAGGCGCTCGGCGCCGCGCACCCCGCGCTCGTGCCCGCGCTCCCGTCGGCCTTGCCCGTCGTGGCGGGATCGCACGCCGCGCGCGAAGATGTCCTGCACGACGGCGACGAAGTCGCCCTATTGATCCTCGGCCTCGCTTCGCTCGTCGCCGGGGGCGGCTTCGCATCTTCCCCTGCGCCGGAGGCTGAGCCATGGCCATCGAGATCCGCACCGCCCGTCAGACCGTCTTCGTCGACACGTTCACGGACGGGCTGCTCGGCCCCGACGTGCCGATGCTCAGGCCCGTCGCGAACGGCGGCCACATCGTGGTCAACACCGCCCCGGGATACGAATCCCACCCACCCCCATGATCACGCCGTCGATCCGCGGCGGCCACGAGGTCGCGCAGCCCGTCGCCGTCGAGGGCGCCGAGGTCGGCGACGCGATCGCGATCCGGATCAAGGCGATCGAGGTCACCTCGCTCGCCACCGCCTCCGGCAACGACGGCCCGGTCAAGGTCGCCGGCGGCGGCGTCTACCTCGGCGACATGCACGCGCTCCAGGGCGACGGCGAGATCGCCGGCCACACGGCCGACGTGGACCGTCGGCCAGGACGCGGCCGAGGCGAGGTGGTCAAGGACCTCCCGATCGACGGCCCGCTGCTGTTCCCGGTCGCGGAGGACCTGCTGTTCCTGGCGCGGCCGCTGACCGAGGAGGAGCGGCTGCGCGAGCTGACGCTGGCGCGCCGCCACGGGGTGGCCGAGCTCGAGGAGACGCTGCCGATGTCCGTCGTCGGCTCCGGGCCTGACCTCAACTCCGCGACCGACAACGGGCTCGCGCGCGCCGCCGAGCTGCTCGGGATGAGCGTGCCGGAGGTCAAGAACCGTGCGACCGTGACCGGGGCGATCGAGATCGGCCGCCATCCGGGCGTGGTGCAGGTGACGTTCCGCGCGCCCGTGCGGGCGCTGGAGGAGCGCGGCCTCGCGGGCTACGCGCGCGAGCAGTACGCCGCCTAGCGGCGCGTCTGCTTCTTCGCCGCCTTCTTCTTCTTGGAGGCCTTGGTCTTCTTCTTCTTCTTCTCTTCTTCTTGGCCGAGGCCTTCGCCTTGCGCTTCTTGGACGCGTTCGCCTTCGCCTTCGCGGACTTGCTCGTCGCGCTGGCCGCGCGGCTGACGCCGGACGCGCCGATCGGGGCCGTCGGCGTGGAGCCGGCGGCGCCGGCGCCGTCTTCGTTGCTGGCGATCACGTTGGCGCGCAGCCGGTGGCCGATGTCGTCGCTCGTCGCGACGTAGGTGCGGGCGGTCGCGGAGTCGATGTCCTCCCAGCCGTCCTGCAGCAGGCGCTGCCACTGGTAGCTGTAGCCGGAGGGCGCGTTGGACCACGTGCCGGGCAGGACAACGAGCGTGGAGCCGCGGCGGGCGGGGCCGGTCACGGTCGGGCCGGCGGTCGCGGCCGGGGGCGTCGGGACCCACAGCTGGCCGCCGCCGCAGGCCGGGGCGAGCTCGCCGCAGGGCGCCAGGAACGCCGAGTCGTACGTGTTCCAGTGCGTCGCCAGGTAGGAGCCGGCGGCCGGGGCGGGGTTGAAGTAGTCGTCGCGGCCGCAGTCGTAGGTCTGCGGGATCGCGCCCGGGAGACCGGCGCAGTCCTGCACCATCGGGTGCGCGGCGCCGGCGTCCTCGACGTAGCACATGACGTCGGCGCCCTGCCAGCAGTGGCCGTAGTTCGGCAGCGACTGGCCGCGCGGCTCGGTCGAGTGCGGCGCGTCCCACTGCACGGCGCCGAGGTTGTGCGTCATCTCGTGCAGGAAGCCCTCGGGCCACCAGCCCCACTTCGCGGCGCCCGGCGCGGCAGCGCCGTCGCGGCTGAACAGGATCGAGGTGAAGCCGCCGCGGTTGTGCACGTTGGCCGCGCCCGGCGTCTCGCCGGAGGCGCCCATGACGGTCTCGCCGAGGCCGTACTCCTGCGAGCCGCCGGCCATCGAGTCGGCGAGCACGACCGCGTCGCGCGGGCCGCCGGCGGTGCCGAGGGCGCGGGAGACGGCGCCGGAGATGGCGCTGAAGTTGTCGACGTAGCTCGAGCGCGGGCCGGGCAGCTGGACGACCTGGATGTCCACGTACTGCGGGCCGCAGCGCGTGCCCATGTCGAAGCGGATCGCCTTCGTGCCGCCGTCCTGCGCGGACAGGAAGCGCTCGACGACCGCGACGTTGGCCTGCAGCGCGTGCATCCAGCCGGAGAAGCGGTCGGGGCGGTCGGCGGCGTAGGCGTAGACGACCTTGAACTGCGCCTTGGCCGGCGGGGTGGCGGCGTTGGCGGTGTTGTTGACGCCCGTCTCGTCGCCGCACCACTGGACCGGGAGGCCGTCGGCGCCGTCGCCCTGCGCCTGCGCGGTGCTGACCACGTCGGCGAGGTTGACCTCCTGCAGCTGACCGCGCGTGTCGCGGTGCGTCAGCAGGTTCGGATCCTTATGCGGCAGCGCGAACGTCGGCAGTGCCAGGGCGGCGAGGGAGAAGACGAGGGCACCAGCGGCGGGCAGACGGATCATCTACATCCGTTGTCGGCCCCATTCGGCCCGCGCTTAAGCCGCTCTGGTCAGATCCTGGGTCGGTTCGATGCCCCAGCGGACCGCCAGGTCCGCTAGCTGCGGCGTGATCTGCCAGCGATCCGGCAGCGCATCCCCCTCGTGGTCCGGGGCCGCGCCTTTCAGCGTCATCGAGCCGGTGTTGTCGCCGATCACCCGCAGCTCGTCGATCTCGTCGTCGCTCAGCACGCTGCCCGGGTGCACGGCGGCGAGCTCCGCGCGCTTGGCCTCGACCGGCTTGGCGTCCGGTCCGGCCTCCTGGATCAGCGTCGGCGCAACGCATGCCACCTGCTGGTGTTGGAGGTTCCAGTGGCAAGCGAGCTGCAGCAGCGTGAGGCCGTGGCGTTCGGCGATCGGGCGCATCCGCTCGAGCCTCGCGCGGCCCGCCTCGACCCAGCCCTGCGGCCGGAAGCCGCGGTGGTCGTGGCGCGGGAACGCGTGTCCGGGCAGGACGTCGTCGTGGAACAGCCCGCCGTAGTCGACGACGCGCGTGATCAGCTGCACGCCGTGGCGCGCGGCGGCGGGCAGGACGAGCTCGCCCGGCCACGGCTCGAGCGGGTTGAGGATCACCATCGCCCAGTCGATCCGGTCGCCGAAGCGCTCCAGGCAGTCGATCACGTCGAGCGTGAAGCCGTTCGCGGGGCCGGGGGCGACGCCGAGCCGGCGCGCGAGGCCGTCGTCGCGCACCGCCGCCAGCGCGTCCCAGACCGCCTCGCTCGTGTAGCCCGTGCGGTCCGGGTTGTGCAGCAGCAGCAGGTCGAGCGAGTCGACCCCGAGCCGCTCGAGGCTGCGCTCGGTCGCCATCCGGACGTAGTCGCCATAGGCCTCCGGGCCGCGCAGGCGCGGGTCGGTGAAGCGCGGGAAGCCCTTGGCGCCTTCGCGCTCGCCCGTGTAGAAGTCGTGCCCGATCGCGCCCACCAGCGCGTAGTCGTCGCGCGGCACGCCCGCGAGCGCGCGGCCCAGCAGCGCGTCGGCCTCTCCGGCGCCATAGGCGTCGGCCGTTATGACCGTCGCGATATCGTCCCCCGGACGAAGGAGGGCGGAGAGACGGTCGTCATCGAGCGGCTCGCCGAAGTGCATGAAGCGGCCACCGCTCCAGGTTCCGATGGCCGTATGCGTCACGTCAGGCAAGCGACTTCCCGAATGTCTTAACCGAAGGTCCCACCGAATGGCGGATGATACGAGGGTGACACGCGCGCGCAGGGGGCTGCTGGCTGTCGCGCTCGCGTGCGTGTCGCCTCTCGTTCGCCGACGCCGCCGACGCCGGCGCCGTGGATCTCGAGCACTGGGGCGCCGGGGACATCAACGCGTCCGAGGCGTGGTCGCTCTCCACCGGCGCGGGCGTCAACGTCGCCGCGTCGACACCGGCGCGATGGCGACCCACGAGGCGCTGCCTGGGACGCATCGCCCCCGGCGGCTGGGGCTTCGACGGGACCGGACCGACGACACGTTCGGCCACGGGACCGCGGCCGCCGGCGTGATCGCCGCCGATCCGGACAACGGAACGGGCGATCGCCGGCCGTCGCGCCGGACGCCAAGATCGGTCCCGTTCCGCGCGTTCGCCGACGACAGCTCGCCGAATCCGGATCTCGCATCGTCGAGGGGCTCGACCGCGCCGCCGCCTTACTATGCCGGGCGCGCCGATCGTCAACGCCTCGTTCGGCACGGAGCCCTACCGGCGCCCCATCCCGGACGACTTCCACGCGGTCGAGGCCGTGTTCGCCGCCCACCCCGGCACGCTGTTCGTGACCGCCGCCGGCAACGACGCCAACGGCAACGACCAGTTCCCGACGCTCCCGTGCAACGCGGAGGCGAGCAACGTGCTGTGCGTCGGCGCGTACACGCCCGCGCACAAGGCGTGGGACGAGACGAATTACGGCGCGACGAGCGTCGACTTGTCCTGGCTCCGCGGCGCTTCGTGTTCACGATCTACGCCGATCCGACCGTGGGCGCAGCGGTACGTCCATGGCGGCCGCACTGTCAGCGGCGTGGCAGCGTCGTGGCGGCGTCGCATTCGTCGCTGAACGCGGTCTCGATCAAGGCGATCATCCTTGCCACGTGATCCGCGCGACAACGCCCCGGCCGTGACGACGGAGCGGCGATGCGTACGCCGCCTACCACGCCCCGGCCGAACGCGACGGTCGACGGCGCGTTCGACGCGGTCACAACTGCCCGTCGCTGTCGAACCCCGGCCGGCCGACGCGTATGGCCAGGCGCCGGCGACGCCTGGATCCGACGCCGCGAGAGACGACGGCGACGGCGCGGCCTGCCGACGTCGACGACCGCTGCCCGACGGCCGTACGCCGTACCGCCGACGGCTGCGCGGCCGTCATGCAGCCGCCGCACCCCGACGCCCACGCCCACGCCGCCGGTCGTCGTTCCGACCGTCGTGCCGACGCCGGAGCCCACCGCCACGCCGCAACCCGAGCCGCTGCCGCAGGTGCGCTCGCTCTCCGCCAAGGTCACGCGCTGCAAGGTCGGCCACAGCTGCAGGAAGTCGGCGACGGTCAAGCTCACGCCGGACCGCACGGCGCAGGTCAACCTGCGCGTGGACCGCCAGGTGTGCGACAAGCGCAAGCGCTGCCACTGGTCGCGCTACACGACCAAGGCGTACAGCGCGAGCACGCGCGGCAAGTCGGTCGTCGTGCGCGGCAAGCGCGCGGCGAGCCTGCCCAAGGGCACGTACCGCGTCGTCGCGGTGCTGTCGACCCGGGCCGGCGCCGGCCGACCGGCGACCAAGACGTTCCGGGTCCGCTGAGCCCGCCCTGTCGCCTCGGGGTCCTCGCGTTCGGGGACTCGATCACCAACGGCGGCGGCGAGCTGCAGTGGGGCGTCGCGCTGCAGTCGTGGGCGCTGTGGGTCGCGCGCGGGCTCGGCCTGCCGTTCACGACCTACGCCGTCGACGGCGCCCGCGCGGCCGGCGTCGTCGGCGCCCAGCTGCCCGCGTTCCGCGCCCACGCCGCCGATCCCGGCGCGCGCTACGAGCTCGGCTGCCTCTACGTCGGCGTCAACGACGTGCGCGCCGGCGACTGGAGCCCGGCCGCGTTCGCGGCCGCTCACGACGCCGCGCTCGCCGCGCTGGCGGAGCGCTGCGAGCGCGTGCTCGCGGTCACGCTCCCGCTCGACCTCGGCCGCCCGCTCGCGCCGGGCGTGGCCGAGGCCAACGCGCTGATCGAGGCGGCCGCGGCGCGCCACGGCGCGCTCGTGCTCGACCTGCGCGGCTTCGGGGCGCGCAACCACGTGATGACCGATCGCGTGCACCCGACGGCGTTCGGCCAGGTCGCGATCGCCGAGCGCGCGCTCGCCGTGCTGGCGGCCGACGGCATGCAGGTGCGCGTCTGGCCCGCGACGCTGATCTCCCCGGGCGAGCGCAGCCGCGTGCGGGCGCTGCAGGGCGACTGGACCTACGCGTACCGGGCTATGAAGGTCTGGGCGGGGGCGCGCCGAGCCGCTCGAGCCGCCAGGGCACGTAGCGGTAGCTAGCCCAGGCGAGCGCGAGGAACGGCGGCCAGCCGATCGCGATCGACGCGGCCGCCAGCCCGCCCGGCTTGTGCGCCGCGATCAGCACGGCGTACACGGCGGCGCGGAACGCGAACAGCGCCGCCCACCACAGCGTGACGCCGGAGAACACGCGCCGCACGCGCCGGTCGTCGGTCCAGCCCGGCTCGGCGCGGAAGACGGCGGCGCCGATGAACATGCCGATCGGCCGGCGGATCAGCACCGAGCCCGCGAACACGACCGCCAGCGCGAGCTGGTAGAGCATGCGCGGGACGAAGTAGCCCTCGGGCCGGCCGCTCTTGACCGCGATGAACGCCGCGATCCCGGTGCCGATCAGCCCGCCGACGGCGTTGATCGCCGACTTGCCGCGCAGCAGCCGCTCGATCATCAGCACGACCGAGAGGCCGACCGCGACCGCGGCGGCCGTGTTCACCCCCGCAAGCGCGTAGACGAGGACGAAGGCGACGGGCCCGAGCCCCGTATCCACGATCGCGCGCTTGTCGCGCAGCAGATCCAGCGGGCTCGGAGGGTCCGGCTCGGTCACCCGGGCTTGCGGGCCGCGATCATCAGGTTGTAGAAGATCCGCGGCGGCAGATGTGGCTCCAGCAGCCGCCGGTCCACGCCCTGCAGCGCGATGTAGCCCCGGTAGGCGTACTGGATCCAGCCCATCGGGATGTCCTTGGGCTCGGCGCTGGACTCGAGCGTGCGGTTGAACCAGCCGAACCAGTTCGCCAGCAGCTCCTCGCCTTGGACGCGCACGTCGCCGAAGCCGGAGACGGCGGCGGCGCGCTCGAGGTCGGCCGGCACGAAGGCGTGGACGTCGACGACGGCCTCCAGCGCGTGGTCGTCGGGCGCGCCCTGCTGGTGGCCCTGCGGCGCGGGCCGGGCGCGCAGCGCGCGCCGCCACAGGGGAGCGAGCCGGAGCGCGGCCCCCTTGGGGACGGCGGCCAGGCGGTCGCCGGAGTGCGACGGCTCGCCGGCGAAGAACAGCGTCCCGCCCGGGCGCAGCACGCGCGCGAACTCGGCGAACGCGCGCGGCAGGTCGGGCAGGTGGTGCAGCACGGCGTGGCCGAGCACGAGGTCGAAGCTCTCGTCCTCGAACGGCAGCTCGGTCGCGTCGCACGCGGCCGTCGTGACCTCCAGGCCGAGCGTCTCCGCGTTGTGCTCGAGCGCCTCCAGCATCCCGGGGCTGATGTCGGTGCAGGTCGCCTCGCGCACGACGCCGGTCTGCAGCAGGTTCAGCGAGAAGTAGCCGGTGCCCGCGCCGATCTCCAGCGAGCGCTCGAACGGGCCGGGCCTCGGGCCCAGCAGCTTGGTCAGCTTGCCGAGCACCTGGCGGTGGCCGATCTCGCCGAACGAGATACCCCACTTGGCGTCGTAGGAGGAGGCCGCGACGTCGTGATAGCGGCGATTGACGTCGAGGATCTCGTGCTCGGAGGGCGGTGCGACCATAAGGGGCCATGAGCGTAGCCGTCGATCTCACAGGTGTGCCCGAGACGATGTTGTGGACCCTCTACACGCGCGCGGACGAGTCCCGCCGGCCCGACAGCGTCCTCCCCGATCCGCTCGCCGTCGAGGTGGTGGACCGGATCGACTACCCGTTCGCCGAGCGCTTCGGCGCCAGCGGCTGGCGAGCCCGCTGGCAGGCGCTGCGCGCGCGCCGGTTCGACACCGAGGTGCGCCGCTTCATGGCCGCAAGGCCGGGAGCCACCGTGGTCGCGCTCGGCGAAGGGCTGGAGACGCAGTTCTGGCGGGTCGACGACGGCCGTGTGAGATGGGTCACGGTCGAGCTGCCGGAGGTCGTCGAGGTGCAGCGCAAGCTGCTGCCGGACTCGCCGCGGCGGCGCACGATCGCCCGCTCGGCGCTCGACCTCGCGTGGCTGGACGAGGTCGCCGCCCCTGACGTGATGGTCACCGCGCAGGGCCTGCTGATGTACTTCGAGCGCGACCAGGCCGACCGCCTGATCGTAAGCGTCGCGGAGCGGCTGCCCGGCGGCGCGATGGTCTTCGACACCGTGCCGTCGTGGGCGAGCAAGGCGACCCTGACGGGCAAGGCGCGCACGCGCGAGGGCTACGAGCCGCCGCCGATGCCGTGGGGCTCCGGCGGCTCCGAGCGCGAGCGGATCGCGGCGCTCACGCCCGCGATCGCCGACGTCCACGCGCTGCGGCCCGACCGGGCCGGCGACCCCGTCTTCGGGCTGCTCGCGCCGGCGCTGCAGCGCGTCGTGCCCGCCGCGATGCCGCGGATCTTCGCGCTGCGCTTCGCGGCGCCCTGACCGCTACCGCATCGCCTCGATCCGCTTGCGCAGCGCGGCGGTGCGCCGGCGTACCTCCGTCTCCCCGCGGGCGAGGCGATCCAGGCGCGCCCGGAACGCGGCCAGCGCGGCGGCCGGCGGCGCGTGGTCGGCGTCGGCGGCCGCCGGGGCGCCCGCGGGCCCGGTCGAGCCGCGCTCGCCGGCCGGTCCGGCCTGACCGGGCGGCGACGCGGCGACGCGCTGCGCCAGCTCCTTCGCCGCGGCAAGCGCGACCCCCGTCAGGTCGCCGAGCGCCACGTCGGCACCGCTGCCGAGCCCGAAGGCGGCGTTGAACGCCGCGCCCGTGGGCCCGATGTGACGCGCCGGCGACGGGTCGCCGGCGAGGTGGTAGGTGGACACCGGGAGCGTGCCGAGCGCGGTCAGCAGGGCGCCCGCGTCGAAGCCGGACGGGTTCTCGGTCGCGCTGCCGTTCACGCGCTGGACCAGCGTGCCGTGCGCGAGTCGCGCGAGCCCGCCGGGGGCGAGCGCGAGCACGTCCGCGGGACCTCCCTCCAGCACGCGCAGCGGCAACGTGCCCGCGGTGCGGTCGGTCACGCCGAGGTAGCTCTGGCCGCCGTTGGCCGTGTCGTTGGCCGTCAGCTCCCAGTCGTTGGCCGGATCGCCCGGCGCCGTCGACGTGTCGTCGAACGCGAGGCGCGTGTTGTTCTCCTTCAGCCGCAGCGTGTCGGATCCGAACGCCTCGCCGTTGATGCAGTCCAGGCCGACGCACTGGTCGCCTTGGACGATCTGGTCGTCCGGGATGACCTGGTCGGCGTGCGCGGGGGCGGCGAGCGCCAGCGACAGGCCCGCGCCGAGCAGCGCGCTGCGCAGCCTCATCGGTGGCTCCCGGCGCGCAGCGCGCGCACGGTCTGCCGCAGCGCGAGGTTGCGCGCGCGCAGCAGCGTCTGCGCGCGCTCGAGCGCGTCGAGCCGCTTGAGCGCGGCGGCGAGCCCGTCCGACGGCTTGGCGTCGGCGCCGGGCGGGCCCTGCGGGCCGTCGGGTCCGCGCGGCCCCTGCGGGCCGGCGAGGTCGTCGAGCCGCGCCGCCAGCGCCTTGCTCACGGCGAGCGCGACGCCCGCCTCGTCGGCGGGCGCGAGGTCGTCGGTGCCGGAGCCGAGCGCGAACGCGGCGTTGAACGCGGACGCCGTCGGGCCGAGATGGCGCGTGTCGGCGGTGTCGGCGGTGTACTCGAACCGCGACAGCGGCAACGTGCTCAGCGCCGTCGTCAGCGCGGCGGCGTCGACCGCGGCGGGGTTCTCTGTCGTGGTCGCGTCGACGCGCTGCAGCAGCGCGCCGTCGAGCAGCCGGACGCTCCCGTCGCGCTCGACCCGGAGCGTGTCGGTCGGGGCGCCGGCGAGGATCCGCAGCGGCGTGGTGCTCGCGCTGGTGTCCTGGAACGCGAGGTAGCCCTCGGTTCCGGCGCCGTCCGCGTCGTTGGCGACGAGCGCCCAGTCGGTGGTCGGGAAGCCGGGCGATGTGCTGGTGTCGGAGAACGCGAGCCGCAGCACCGGACCCTTCAGGCGGACCGTGTCGAAGCCGAAGGACTCGCCGTTCACGCAGTCCGGGCCGGCGCACAGGCTGCCCTGGACGATCTCGTCGTCGGGCACGACGTTGTCCGCGCGCGCGGGGGCGGCGAGAAGCAGGGCGGCCGCGGCGCCGAGCAGGACGGCCCGCTTGAGAAATGTGTGCATTACTGGACCTGTCGGCCTGCGGAGCCGATCGCGCGAGCGCTGGATCCCCGACAATGGCGCGATGGACCCGCTCGAGCGCGTGCGTGCCGTCTGTATGGGGCTGCCCGAGGTGGTCGAGCGGCCGAGCCACGGCTCGCCGGCCTGGTTCGTGCGCGGCAAGAAGACGTTCGTCATGTACCTCGACGACCATCACGGCGACGGCCGGCTCGCGCTCTGGTGCGCGGCGCCCGACGGGATGCAGGAGGCGCTCGTGGCGGGCGAGCCGGAGCACTACTTCCGCCCGCCCTACGTGGGCCACCGCGGCTGGATCGGCGTGCATCTGAACCGCGGGCTCGACTGGAACGAGATCGCGGGCGCGATCGAGGACGCGTACGCGGCGGTGGCGCCCAAGTCGCTCGTCGACCAGGCGCGCGGCGGCGCCTAGCTACTGCCAGACGCCGTCGGCGTCGTGGATCTCCCACGGCGCGGGCGAGCCCGCCGGCACCGGCGCCGGCGGGTCGGCGCGGAGCATGCCGCGCAGCTCGGCCTCGGCGCGCCGCATCGCCTCCGTCTCGCGCCGCGCGGCGAGCGCGTCCGCGTAGCCGGCCTGCGCGCGGTAGGCGTCGCGCTCCTCCGGCAGATTCAGGTAGTCGCCGTGGTTGGCCTCGATCTCCGGCGCGCGCCGCCGCACGACCTCGTCGATCTGTTGGCCGCCGCGGACGCCTCGGCTGCCTTGGCGCGGGCGAGGACCTTCTCCTCGGCCGAGAGGGCGGCCGAGTCGATCAGCCGGTTCTGCGCCAGCACCAGCGCCTCGTGCGCGCGCTTCTGCGCGGCCCTCAGCTCCTTGAACGCGTCCAGCCTGGCCAGCACGGCGTCGCGGTGCGGGCGGCCGGAGCCCAGGATCGACTCGTACCAGGTCTTCGCGTCCTCGAAGCCGTCCATGCCCTCGGCCAGCGGGCCGAGGCGGGCCACCTCCGCCGCGCCCTTGCCGCTGATGTCCGCGAGCGCCTCGACCTCCGCCATCGGGCGGCCCTGGCCGAGCATGTAGCGGGCCAGCTCGATGTACTGCTCGGAGTGCTGCAGCTCGTGCACCCCGAGGCTGCGCAGCTGCTCCCAGAACGCATTGGTCGCGCGGTCGGCGCTCAACAGGTTGCGGTCGTAGATGATCGACCACTTGACGCCGTCGAAGTGGGTCCGGTCGCCGATCTCGAGCTCGGGGACGGGCAGGTTGCGCCCGCGCCCCCAGTCGCTCGTGCCCTGGTGCACGAAGCGGATGCGCTCCTCGGCGGTGCCGAGCCGCTCGTAGGCGGACGACCACTCGTTCGCCGTCCGCGCCGCGCGGGCGGCGAGCTCGGCCAGCGCGTCGCCGTCGGCGAGGTGCGGCGCGACGACCTCGAGCGCGCTCCGGCGGCAGGCCGGTCCGCTCGGCCGCGTACTGGCGCGCCTTCTGCAGCAGCTCGTCCGCCGTGAGCGCGGGCGACGGCGGCGGCGCGACCGGCACGCCGGTGGCGATCTCGCTCGCCGCCGCGGCGCGCGCCTCCTTGCCGCCGAGTTCGGCGGCCAGCTCGCCCTCGAGCCGCGTCGACAGCGCCTCCGCGCGCCGCGCGGGCGACGTTCCCGCCAGCTCGCCGCGGACGGCGGCGATGCCGCCGACGCGGTCGAGCGCCTGCGCCTCGCCCATGCTCTCCATCGCGGCCCCGAGCACCTCGGCCTTCTCGGCCGTGGCGAGCCCGCCGAAGTCGGCGAGCTTCTCGGCGACCGCCTCGGCGCCGCCGAGGCCCTTGAGCGCGTGGACGGCAGAGACGCCGTCGAGGAACGCGAACAGCGTGTCGAGGATCGCCTGCGCCTGGGACTCGTCGACGGTCTCGCTGGAGACGAGGTCGTGGGCGGAGTCGCCGGTGCGCGCGCCTCGCAGCTCCGCGAGCCGCTCGTACTCGCCGATGCTCGTGACCGCCTGCGCGCCGCTCGCCGCCGCGCCGACGACCGCGAGCGCCGCGGCCAGGCCGCCGGTGGCGAACACGCCGAGCATCGCGGCGAGCAGGCCGGCCGCCATCACCGCGCCCTCGGCGCCGTGGTCGCCCTTGGCGTGCTGGGCGGCGCCGGCCGCCAGCGGCTCGGTGAACGGCGCCTGTGCGAGCACCTGCGGGTGCAGCAGCGAGAGCTGCTCCCACGAGTAGCGCTCCCTGACGCCGGCCGCCGTGTCCTCGAGTGACTTCATCAGCCCGCTGAGCGACGCCTCCAGGTACGCGGCCGCCGAGTTCGGGTCCGCATGGGCGAGGTCGCTCGCGGCGGTCGCGGCGTGCGCGACGTCGCCCTGGATCAGCGCGAACACGCCCGGGCTGGAGGCCTGGATGTTGCCGAGCAGGCGCTCGTTGTCCTCGTACTGCGCGTTGACCTCGTCCCAGGTCTTGTCTCCGGGCTCCTGCAGCACGCTCGGCGTCGGGTGCTTGGGGTCGAACGGGACCGGGATCATCGTGTAGACGTCCTCGTTGACCGGGACCAGCCCGACCGTGATCGCGAGCAGCCGCTGCTTGACCTGCAGCGCGGACTCGGCCCGCTTGGCCAGCGCCTGCGTCCGTTCGAGCGCCTGCTCGTGGCCGGGCTCCGCCACCGGGCCGCCGGCGACGCTGAGCCGCGCCATCTCGGCCGCGACGTAGTCGCGGTTGGCCGACAGGTGCTCGAGCGCCGTGGCCTCGACGGCGCGCTTGAACGCGTCCTGCTCGGCGGTGAAGCGGTCCCACAGCGAAGGCGCGGCGGCGGCGGACTGAAGGAACAGCGCCTCGCGCTCGCGCGCGGCGTCCGGGACGCTGCCGAAGCCGTCCCACAGGGCGACCAGGTAGGCCGTCTCGCCGGAGGCCAGCGCCTTCGGGATCTCCTGCAGCCGCTCCTCGGGCGTCGCCGAGGCGGCGTCGACGTGCGCCTCGGTCTCTCCGCCGCCGCCGCCGGTGCTCGGCGGCGCCACGGCGCGGGCGACCGCCTGGTTGCCGGCGGTGCGCGAGAGCGCGTGCAGGACGCTCGCGCGCTGGGCCGCCGGCCGGCGCGCGAGCCAGGCCAGCGGCAGCGGCGCGGCGGCGGGCTCGGGAGCCGTGCGCGGCGCCTCCGGCGGCCGCTGCTCGAGGTGTTGGTGGACGTACACGCACAGGGCATGACGCTCGATTGACTTGCCGGTTCCCGGCGCCTAGAGTCGGCGGCCGGCCCGGAGGGGGTCCGCCGTGCCTGCCGGGTCTGCGTAGCTGGGGGAGAGGGTCTCGATGCCTCAGGAGGGTGTTTCAAGGATGAAGAAGCTGTATGCCGCCGCCGCCACGGCCGCGGCGCTGGCGGCGCTTGCCGCACCGGGGGTCGCGTCCGCCGATCCCACCGTCGACGCCGCCGTCGCGGCGTTCCACAACCTCGGCATCCCGCAGCTGACGGCGATGCCGAGCGGGCGCACCACGTACCGCGCCTACGCCGACTACAACTCCGAGATGGACGCGCTGGCCGCGGCCAACCCGACGTTCGTGGCGGTCAAGACCGCGCCGTACCTCAGCATCGAGGGGCGGACGATCAAGTACGTCGAGCTCACCAACAACGTCACGGCGTCCGACGGCAAGCCCGTCTTCTACCTGATGGGCGCGATCCACGGGAACGAGACCGCGGCGGCCGAGGACGACATGGAGTTCGCGTACGACATCATCAACCAGTCGAAGGCGAACCCGGCCGTCAACGCGCTCTTCGACAAGGTCCGCGTGATCATCCAGCCGGTCGTCAACGTCGACGGCCTGGTGCACAACCGGCGCCTCAACTGCAACCCCGCGACGCCGCTGACGCCGCCGCTGACGTGTCCGACGTCCTCCTCGCAGGGCGTCGACATGAACCGCAACTACCCCTTCGGCTGGGGCTCCAACGTCGGCGTCAATCCCCCCACGCAGCGCGGGTCCGGGCCCGGCTCCGAGCCCGAGATGAAGAACACGATGTCGATCATCGCCAACCACCAGGTGGTCGACCTGATCACGACGCACACGAACGAGCGCGCGATCTTCTACCCGCCGCTGGACGTCTTCGCCGGCGACACGCCTGAGCTGAACACCGGCTACAAGGACCTCGCGCTGTCGCTGCTGCACGCGACCAACGACGGCTACACGAACACGCGCGACTCGGCGCACGACTACGAGACGAGCGGCGAGACGATCGACTGGTCCTACTACGCCACGCGCGGCTTCGGCTTCACGATGGAGCTGATCGGCCCCGTCTCCGGCTGCCCGCAGGCGCTGCCGAACTACCTCAACTGCACCACGGCCGACTTCACCGGCACGCCCGGCCCGACGTCGAGCACGGCGCAGACGAACACGTTCAAGGGCCACGCGTCGCGCGACGCCTTCTGGCAGGCGCTCGTCTACGCCACGTTCCCGTCGGGCCACTCGGTCATCAAGGGCACGGCGCCGGCCGGCGCGACGCTGAAGATCACGAAGGACTTCAACCTCTACACCGCGCCGATCAAGAGCCTCACGACGCCGGTGACGACGTCGCCGCCGCAGGCGATCCCGACGCACCTCGAGTCCTCGATGGTGGTGCCCGCCAACGGCCAGTTCACGTGGGACGTCAACCCGTCGATCCGCCCGACGCCGGCCTTCCAGGCCGACGGCGAGCACGCCGGGCCGAACGGGTTCCTCAACGAGAGCTACACGGTCACCTGCACCGCGGCCGACGGCACGCTGCTGGAGACCAACCACATCACGATCGATCGCGGCCAGACGGTCAACGCGGCGCTCTGCACGCAGGGCACGGTCGGCGGCACGGTGCCGGCGACGCTCGCGCTGACGCTCGGCGTCCCGGCCTCGTTCGGCGCGTTCACGCCGGGCCTGGCGAAGGACTACTCGGCGTTCATGACCGCGACGGTGATCTCGACGGCGGCCGACGCGGCGCTGAGCGTCGCGGATCCTTCCTCGACGGCGACGGGCCACCTGGTCAACGGCGCGTTCTCGCTGCCGAGCACGCTGCAGGCGAGCGCCGGCGGCCCGCTCGCGGACGTCGGCGGCAGCGCCGCGCCGACGCAGCTGAAGACGTGGTCGGTGCCGGTGTCCAACGACGTCGCGACGATCACGTTCGGGCAGCACATCGGCGGCACCGACGCGCTGCGCACCGGCAGCTACTCGAAGACGCTGACGTTCACGCTGTCCACGACGACGCCGTAACGCGCTTCCGGCGCCTCGCCGGGCTTCGGCCCGGCGGGGTGCCGGGGTGTGGTCCGGTTCACCCCTAGGAGCGATACCAGGGGCGCGCGCGGTCGGCGATATTCCTTGGCACAGAGGCTGACCACCTCGCTTCGCCAAGGCCCCCGGGCAGTCCCTTCTCTCCCGACGCTCGCCAGCCTGAAGCACTTCCGAGCCGTCGCGCCTGACCAGCGCGGCGGCTCTTTCATTTGGTGCGGCGGGTGATCCGGTTCACCCCCACGAGCGATAGGAGCGGGTGCGTAGGACGAGCAGAATCGTCATTACGAGGTTGACCCCCTCGCTTCACCAAGGCCCCCGGGTAGTCCCTCTCTCTCCCGACGCTCGCCAGCCTGATGCAGCACAGGGCCGCTGCGCCTGACCAGCGCGGCGGCCCACTTCTCCTTACTTGCCGGTGGTGCGGTGCGAGGCGCCGCGCGCGTGCCCCGCGGCACCGCCGCGGATCGCGCCCTGGCTGCCGCGGCCGGCGCCGTGGGTCGGCGGCGGCGTGCGCTTGACGAGCAGCCGCAGCGCGCGGTCGGAGGGAACCTCGTCGGCCCGCTCGCTCAGCGTGCCCACGTTGACGCTGCGGAACACCGGCCCACGCTTGGGATCGACCACGGCGACGACGGCCTTCGCGTCACTCGGGAGGTCGAACACGATTCCCGCGAGATCCGGCCCCGTGCCGGCGACGGTGACGAGATCTCCTACCTGAGGCTCCATGGCCCCAGCCTACTGCGAGCCTTGTTCGACCGGGACGAGCAGCGCCTCGGTCGCCTCCACCAGCTCGCGCGCGGTGCGCGCGTCGTCGGAGCGCCCGAGCGCGTCCAGCGCGTCGGCCATGTGCGTGACGCAGGCGACGAGGTGCGACCCCGGCTCGCTGCGCACCAGCAGCGCGAAGGCGCGCTTGCTCATCTTCAGCGCCGCCCTCCGGCGGCGCACCGCGGCGAGCGCGACGGACAGCCGGTCGTAGCTGAGCGCCAGCCCCCGCTCGTACTCCGGCCCCGCCGACGCGACGAAGCGCCAGATGCTCAGCGCCTCGCGCGCGATCGGGACGACGTCCTCGCGGCGCCCTTCGGCCGCCAGATCGTCCGCGAGGTCCCACAGACAGGCTCCGAGATTCACGGCGTGCAGCGGGTCGCCGCGGCGCAGCGCGCCGATGCGGCGGAGCACGACCGCCTCCTGCATCGCCTCCAGCGCGTCCGCGCGGCGCCCGAGCTCGCGCAGGAGCCCGGCGTACGCCTCGAGGCAGCCGGCCAGGTGCTGCGCGTGCGCCTTGCGGTCGCGCTGCACCAGCCAGCGGCCGGTTGCCAGCCCTTCGCCGAGGCGCTCCAGCGCCTCCTCCGGCCGGCCCGCGTCGTCAAGCGCGCCGGCGAGGCGCATGCACGAGAGCACGTGCTCCTGGCCGCACGCCACGTCGTCGCGCGCGTCCGGCCGGTGCTCGGCGACGGCGGCCTCCAGCTCGTCGAGCAACGCGTCCATCAGCCGGAGGCTGGCCGATCCGCCCGGCCGCCGCAATCGGGGGCGCACCCTGAACCTTGGTCTTTCGCGTTACTCGTATGCCTGTCCAGTGGGGTTATCTCTCGCTAATGCGGGCCATAGGGTGCTGGTGATGCTCGAGAGACGGATCGAAGACAGACGCTGGGCCAGATGGCAGGTGACGGCCGCCACCGCCGTACTCGACGTGGCGGTCGTGTGGCTGCTCGCGGCCGCCGCGGCGCTCGCGTTCAAGCTCACGGGCAGCTCGTGGCGATCGGCCGACGGCGTCGATCGCCACTGGCTGGTGGCGTCCGCGCTGGTGGGCGCCGCCTATCTGTGGGCGCGCCGCGCCGCGGGCATCGGCTTCGTGTACGTCGCGCGGCACCCGCCGGCGGGCGGCACCCGCTTCCCGGCGCGCCCGTTCGAGTCCGAGGCCGACCCGGGGCTCTCGCCGGTCATCCAGGTCCACGTGTCCGCGGCGCGCGCGGCGCAGCAGCGCCTTCGCGACGCGATCCACGTCTCGGGCGTCCCGGAGTACCGGATCGGGCGCGAGATCGACGCGCTGATGGCGCTGATCGGCCGCTCGGCGGAACGCGCGCAGCGGCTGCACCAGGCGCTGAAGGACATCCCGGTCGCGAGGGTCGAGGCGCGGATCGGCGAGGTCGGCGCCTTCGGCGAGCCGGCGGTGCTCGACGCGCTCAGCGGGCGGCTCGCGGTCCAGCGGCGGATGCAGATGCAGCTGAGCCGCTTCCACGACGAGATGGAGCGCACCGTCGCCGGGCTCGACGCGCTGCGCGACACCGTGCTCGAGGACCCGGAGGTCCCGGATCGCGACTGGGTGATCGACCAGGTGCACGGCCTGCACGACGACCTCAGCTCGCTCGCCACCGGCATGAGCTACGCCGTCTAGCTCAGGGTCGGCGGCACGAAAGTCCAGGGGCCGCGTGGGCCGTTCGCGCGACTAGCCTCGGGCCCATGCGAACGCGATCGCCACTCGTCCTGCTGGCGGTGGGCCTCGCGCTCGCCTCCGTCGCCGTGCCCGCCGGCGCGGTGTCCGGCGGCAAGAAGCAGGACATCGCGAAGGCGCCGTACGTCGCGTGGCTGCCGAGCGGCTGCACCGGGACGCTGATCGCGCCCGACCGCGTGCTCACGGCCGGCCACTGCCTCCAGGGCTTCTCGCCGGTCGGGTACTCGGTGCTCGTCGGCACCGACGGCAACGCGCTCGTCGGCTTCGGCGACAACAAGTTCACAGGCGCGATCGCGCACGGCGGCATCCCCGCCCGCGGCTTCGCGATCCACCCGAAGTTCCGGGAGTCGTTCCCGTTCGCGAAGAAGAAGCTGGCGAACGCGATCGCGCTCGACGACGTCGGCATCATCCTGCTCGCCCAGCCGGTCACCGGGGTCGCGCCCGTCAAGCTCTCCACCGGCGCGGCGGATGAGAAGACCGGCGAGACGGCGTCCCTCTTCGGCTACGGGCTCACCGGCCCGAGCTTCATGTCGTCCCCGAAGGCGCTCCAGACCGGCGCCATGACGGTGATCTCCGCCAAGACCTGCGCGAAGGCCTACCCGCACGCGATCCTCGCGTCGGAGATCTGCGGCCAGGATCTCAAGCGGCACTCGCCGCTGATCCAAGCGTGCGCCGGCGACAGCGGCGGCCCGTTCATCCGCCAGACCGCCTCCGGACCGGTGCAGATCGGCATCACCAGCTGGGGGCCCGAGGTCAAGGACGCCGCCTGCGGCACCCGGCGCCTGCCCGGCGTGTACATGCGCGTCTCGTCGTTCGCGTCCTTCATCACCGACCCGAACCCGGTGATCCTGCCGTTCCCGCTCGGTCCCGACGACTTCCCCACGGTCACGGGCGAGGCCAAGGTCGGCGCGACGCTGACCTGCAACCCGCCGCGGATGGGCGGCAGCCCGTCGACGCTGCACTACAAGTGGGTCTTCGACAACAAGACGATCTCGACCAGGCAGACGACGACGGCGACCAAGGACATGGTCGGCCGCTCCGTCGGCTGCCTGATCAAGGCGACCAACGCCAGCGGCGGCTTCGACATGTCCACGCCGGCGGTCGGCCGGCTGATCATCCGCTAGCCAGCCGCCCCGCGGCCTCGGTGACCGCCCGCAGGCGGACGGCGAGGTCGCGCGGCGGGAGCTCGGCGAGCTTCCACTTCCACGCGCCCTTCGGCGTGCCCGGCTGGTTCATCCGGCCCTCGGAGCCGAGCCCGAGCACGTCCTGCGCCTGGATCATCGCCAGCCGCGCGGGGGAGGCGAAGGCGAGCCGGATCAGCGACCACCACGGCTCCGGGTCGCGGACGTCCCAGCGGTCGATCGTCGCGTCGATCGTCGCGCGGATCTGCGGCGGGACGGACTCGTACCAGCCACGCACCGTGTCGTGGTCGTGGGTGCCCGTGTAGACGACCTTGTTCTCGGCGTGGTGCTCGGGGATGTGCGGCGAGTCCGGCTCCGACGGCGTGAACCCGAACTGCAGGACGACCATGCCCGGGTAGCCGAGCGCGGCGCGCAGCCGCTCGACCGGCGGCGTGATGACGCCGAGGTCCTCCGCGATCAGCGGCAACGCGCCGAGTCTCGCGGTGGCGGCGTCGAACGGCGCCCGCCCCGGGCCGCGCCGCCACTTGCCCGAGAGCGCGTACTTGGCCGAGGACGGCACGGCCCAGTAGGCCACGAACCCGCGGAAGTGGTCGATCCGCGCCAGGTCGAAGAGCTCGAACACGCGCCGGAAGCGCGCCGTCCACCACGTGTAGCCGTCGCGCCGCATCGCCGGCCAGTCGTACAGCGGGTTGCCCCACAGCTGGCCCTTGTCGGTGAACGCGTCCGGCGGCACGCCGGCGACCGCGCCGTC
Source organism: uncultured Solirubrobacteraceae bacterium (assembly GCA_963736505.1). Taxonomy (GTDB): domain Bacteria; phylum Actinomycetota; class Thermoleophilia; order Solirubrobacterales; family Solirubrobacteraceae; genus Solirubrobacter. The sequence continues at coordinate 219,785 of CAVTOZ010000002.1, read as the reverse complement.
GATGAACAGCCCCGGATGCGCCTTCTGCTCGGGCGAGCCGGGCGCGACGTAGATCGGGATGTCGCCGATCAGGTGCACGCCGCGGTCGAGCCCGTAGCGGCGCAGGGCGGCCCACTCGCGGTCGAACCGCACCTGGTCCTCCAGCGCATGACGTCCCCCGTACCGGATCCACGGCTCGATCCAGTCCGCCGAGCGCTCGCGGAAGTCGAGCGCCTCCGCGGCCGCCACCGGCGCGGACGGCGATTCCAGCAGCGCCGGCGAGGCGGCGAACGCGGACTTCGCCTTGTACGGCGAGCCGTAGCGATCCGGCGGCCCGAGCGGCAGCATCTGCCACCACGTCTGGCCGGCCTCGGCCAGCCAGTCGATCCACGCGTACGCCTCTGCACCGAGGCGTCCGCCCGGAAGCGAGGTGGGGTGCAGTTGCACGCCTGAGCTACGAGAGAGGTTCATAGAGTCGAGAAGTCGGATACTCCGTGCCGGGATGCCCGCCGCCAAGCGCAACGAACCTCCTCGGCGCATCAGGATCGCGCATCCGGCCCCCGTCATCGACGGCGGCCGGTACGCACCCAAGCGCACTGTCGGCGACACGGTCGCCGTCGAAGCCGACATCTTCCGCGACGGCCACGAGAAGCTGCGCGCCGTCGTGAAGTACAAAGCGCCCGGCGGCCGCCGCTGGCTCGAGGCGCCGATGACCCACCTCGACCCGCACGTCAACGGCGTGCGCTGGGGCGGGAGCTTCCCCGTCGAGACGGCCGGCAGCTGGCAGTTCACGATCGAGGCGTGGTCGGACGTGTTCGCGACCTGGCACGACGAGCTGCGGCGCAAGGTCGAGGCCGACCTCGACGAGGATCTCTCCGGCGAGCTCTCCGAGGGCGTCGTGCTGCTCCAGAAGGCGCTCGACGACGGCCAGCCCGCGATCGGCGAGGCGCTCGAGGTCCTCACCGACCCCGGCGCGACCGACCAGGCCAAGTTCGCCGCCGCGCTCGGCCCCGAGCTGTTCGCGGCGATGGAGGCCGTCCAGGCGCGCCACGGCAAGACGGCGCTCGACAAGCCGCTTCCGCTCGAGGTCGACCGCGTGAAGGCGCGCTTCGGCAGCTGGTACGAGCTCTTCCCGCGCTCCTGGGGCGGCCTGAAGGCCGTCGAGGCGCTCGTGCCCGACATCGCCGACCTCGGCTTCGACGTGCTCTACCTGCTCCCGATCCACCCGATCGGCCGCAACAAGCGCAAGGGCCGCAACAACACGCTGGTCGCCGGCCGCGACGACCCCGGCAGCCCGTACGCGATCGGCGCCGAGGAGGGCGGCCACGACGCCGTCCACCCGGAGCTCGGGACCCAGCAGGACGTCCGCGACCTGTGCGCCACGGCGCATCACCAGGGCATGGACGTCTGCTTCGACCTCGCGCTCAACGCGTCCGCCGACCACCCGTGGCTGACCGAGCACCCGGAGTGGTTCCAGCAGCGCCCCGACGGCACGCTCAAGTACGCCGAGAACCCGCCCAAGCGCTACCAGGACATCTACAACTTCAACTGGGACACGGAGGCCTGGGAGTCGCTCTGGCAGGCGTGGCTGGACGTGATCCTGCACTGGGTCGGCGCGGGCGTGAAGTGCTTCCGCGTCGACAACCCGCACACGAAGCCGTTCCCGTTCTGGGAGTGGCTGATCAAGGAGGTCCACAAGGTCGACCGCGACGTGGTCTTCCTCGCCGAGGCCTTCACCAAGCGCGCGGTCATGCAGGAGCTCGGCAAGCTCGGCTTCACGCAGTCCTACACGTACTTCACGTGGAAGAACTCCCGCCACGAGCTGACCGAGTACGTGGAGGAGCTGGCCAACTCCGAGGAGAAGGAGTACTTCCGGCCGAACTTCTTCCCCGTCACGCCGGACATCCTGCACGCGTACCTCGTGCACGGCGGCGAGCCGGCGTTCGTCACCCGGCTCGTGCTGGCGGGCACGCTGAGCCCCAGCTACGGCATCTACTCGGGCTACGAGAACTTCGAGAACGTGCCGGTGCGGGAGGGCTCGGAGGAGTACCTGAACTCCGAGAAGTACGAGATCCGCGAGCGCAGCCTCGACGGGCCGCTGCTGCCGATGATCCGCCGGTTGAACGAGATCCGGCGCGAGAACCCGGCGCTGCAGCACCTCTCCAACGTGAAGTTCCTGCAGGCCCAGAACGACTCGCTGATCGCCTATGCCAAGCACGAGCCCGGCAACACGGTCATCGTCGTCGCCAACGTCGACCCGCACAACGCCCAGGAGGGCCTCGTCGTGATCCCCGCGCAGCTCGGGCTCCCGCCAGTCTTCACCGTCGAGGACCAGTTCACGGGCGAGCACTTCGACTGGCGGATCGGCGGCAACTACGTCCGCCTCGACCCGACCTGGAACAAGGTCCACCTGTTCAAGGTCCTCTGATGGCGGCCGGCACCCGCAACGACCCGGGCCACTGGTTCGAGGCCCAGCCGCTGTGGTTCAAGACGGCGGTCTTCTACGAGATCCACACGCGCGCGTTCTTCGACGCCAACGGCGACGGGTCAGGCGACTTCCGCGGGCTGACGGAGAAGCTCGACTACCTGCAGTGGCTCGGCGTCGACTGCATCTGGCTGCTGCCGTTCTTCCAGTCGCCGCTGCGCGACGGCGGCTACGACATCTCGGACTTCTTCCAGATCCAGCCCGACTACGGCACCGTCGACGACGTGCGCGACTTCATCGAGGCCGCCCACCAGCGCGGCATCCGCGTGATCGCCGACCTCGTCATGAACCACACGTCCTCCGACCATCCGTGGTTCCAGGAGGCGCGCTCGAGCCCGGACAGCCCGAAGCGCGACTGGTACGTGTGGTCGGACACGGTGCACAAGTACGAGGAAGCCCGGATCATCTTCACCGACACCGAGACCTCGAACTGGACCTGGGACGACCAGGCGCAGGCCTACTACTGGCACCGCTTCTTCTCCCACCAGCCCGACCTCAACTTCGACAACCCCGAGGTCCAGGAGGCGATGCTCGAGGCGCTGCGCTTCTGGCTGGACCTCGGCATGGACGGCTTCCGCCTGGACGCCGTGCCGTACCTGTACGAGCGCGAGGGGACCAACGGCGAGAACCTGCCCGAGACGCACGCCTACCTGAAGAAGGTGCGCGCCGAGGTCGACGCCAACTACCCCGACCGCGTGCTGCTGGCCGAGGCCAACCAGTGGCCGGCCGACGTCGTCGAGTACTTCGGCGACGGCGACGAGTGCCACATGGCGTTCCACTTCCCGGTCATGCCGCGCATGTTCATGGCCGTGCGGCGCGAGGAGGCCAACCCGATCTACGAGATCCTGCGCCAGACGCCCGACATCCCCGACAACTGCCAGTGGGGCCTGTTCCTGCGCAACCACGACGAGCTGACGCTCGAGATGGTGACCGACGAGGAACGCGACTACATGTACTCGGAGTACGCCAAGGACCCGCGGATGAAGATCAACGTCGGCATCCGCCGGCGGCTGGCGCCGCTGCTGGACGCGGGCCGCGACGAGATCGAGCTGCTGCACGCGATCCTCTTCAGCCTGCCGGGCTCGCCGGTCCTCTACTACGGCGACGAGATCATGATGGGCGACAACGTCTACCTCGGCGACCGCGACGGCGTGCGCACGCCGATGCAGTGGAACGGCGACCGCAACGGCGGCTTCAGCCGCGCCGACTTCGCGCAGCTGTACGCGCCGCCGCTGATGGACCCGGTCTACGGCTTCCAGGCGGTCAACGTCGAGGCGCAGATGCGCACGCCGTACTCGCTGCTGCGCTGGCTGCGGCGGTTCGTGTCGCTGCGCAAGGAGCACCCCGTGTTCGGCCTCGGCACCTACGAGCCGCTGGAGCCGTCGAACCCGCGGGTCTTCGCCCACGTGCGCACGTACGAGGGCGACGTGATGCTGTGCGTGCACAACCTCGCGCGCTCCGCCCAGGCGGTCGAGCTCGACCTGTCGTCGTACGAGGGCTGGTCGCCGATCGAGGTGTTCGGGCGCTCGCGCTTCCCGCGCATCGGCGAGCTGCCGTACCTGCTCACGCTGGCGCCGCGAGGTTTCTATTGGTTCCAGCTCGTCAAGGACGAGTCGGAATGAGAGACGTACAGGCCATGGTCGCGGCCGGCGACCTCAGCTTCCTCGACGAGCGGCAGCTGAACGAGTGGATCGTCGCGCAGCGCTGGTTCGCGTCCAAGACGCGCGAGGTGGCGCACATCGAGGTCGTCGACGCGGTCGCGCTGCGGAGCGAGTCGCCGCTGTTCGTGCTGTGCCTCGTCGAGGCGCGCTTCCCGGCGGGGACGCACGAGACCTACCAGGTGCCGCTCGGGCTGCGGCCGGTGGCCGAGGGCTGGGCCGACCGCGTGATCCTCGAGACCGACGGCTGGGTCGTCTACGACGCGCTCTCGGATCCGGCCGCGGGGCGCGAGCTGCTGCACCGCATGCGCTCCAACGGCGAGCTGCAGTCCGGCCAGGACGAGTTCATCTTCCGCTGGGCGGAGTCCGCCGGGGCGGGCCTGGGCGGCACGGTCGACGTGCGCCCGGTCGGCGTCGAGCAGTCCAACTCGTCGATCGTGTTCGGCGAGGACCTGATCTTGAAGGCGTTCCGGCGCGTCGAGCCGGGCGTGAACCCGGAGCTCGAGCTGCTGCGCTTCCTGTCGGCCCGCGGCTTCCCGCACATCGCGCCGCTGGCGGGGTGGTACGAGGTCGAGGGGCGCCTGATCGACGCCACGCTCGGGATCCTGCAGGAGTACCTCGCGGGCGCCCTGGACGGCTGGGAGCTCGCGCTCGACGAGCTGCAGACCGACCCGGACGGCCTGCTCGACCGCCTGCAGGCGCTCGGCCACGTCGTCGGCGAGTTGCACACCGCGCTGGGCTCGGACTCCTCCAACCCGGCCTTCGCGCCCGACGAGCCGTCGACCGAGGCGTTGTCGATCCTGACCGCGAACGTCGACGAGCAGATCGAGCGCGTGTTCCTCGACCTGCCCGACACCGAGGCGGTGGCGCCGATCGCGGGCCGCGGCCAGGACGTGCGCGAGCGGCTCGCGGCGCTCTCGAACGTCGGCGTCGGCGGGCGCGTGATCCGCACCCACGGCGACCTGCACCTCGGCCAGACGATGCTGACCGAGCGCGGCTGGGTGATCCTCGACTTCGAGGGCGAGCCCGCCCGCCCGCTGCCCGAGCGCCGGCTCAAGCGCTCGCCGCTGCGCGACGTCGCCGGGATGCTGCGCTCCTTCTCCTACGCGACGGCCGGGTCGCGCCTGCTGCGCGGGCACGAGCCGCCGCCCGACTGGGAGGACCAGGCGCGCTCGCGCTTCCTCGAGGGCTACCACGAGGCGGTCGATCGCAACCTGCTGCCGCCGGGTCAACAGGCGACGCAGCAATTGCTGTCAGTGTTCGAGCTCGAGAAGGCCGTGTACGAGCTCCGCTACGAGCTCAACAACCGGCCTGACTGGGTCTCCATACCGGTCGCCGGCATCGCGCGGCTGCTCGATTCGGATTGACGGTTCGAGGGAAGGCGTAGACAACGACATGAGCGACGCAGACCGTCTCCTCTCCCGCCAGCACGCAGACCCGCACGCGTACCTCGGCGCCCATCCCGACAACGGAGCCGTCATCGTGCGCGCGTTCCGGCCCGCCGCCGCGCACGTGACGGTCGCCGCCGGCGACGCGCACACGGAGCTCGTGCAGGTCCATCCTGGCGGCGTCTTCGAGGGGCGCATCGCCGGCGCCAAGCTCCCGCTCGACTACCGGCTGGAGGTCGACTACGGCGACTCCGGGACCGTCACGATCGACGACCCGTACCGCTTCCTGCCGACGATCGGCGAGCTCGACGTGCACCTGCTCGGCGAGGGCCGCCACGAGCAGATGTGGGAGCGGCTCGGCGCCCACGTGCGCGAGATCGACGGCGTCGCCGGCACGTCGTTCGCGGTCTGGGCGCCCGCCGCGCAGGCCGTCTCGGTGGTCGGCGACTTCAACTTCTGGGACGGGCGCATCCACCCGATGCGCTCGCTCGGCTCCTCCGGCGTGTGGGAGCTGTTCCTGCCCGGCGTCGGCCACGGCGCGGTCTACAAGTACGAGATCATCGCGCCCGACGGCGAGGTGCGGCTGAAGGCCGACCCGGTCGCGTTCGCCACCGAGCTCCCGCCCAAGACGGCGTCGGTGGTGCACGACTCCTCGTACGAGTGGGCGGACGCCGAGTGGCTCGAGGCGCGGCGCGCGAGCAACTCGCTCGACGGCCCGATGTCGATCTACGAGGTCCACCTCGGCTCGTGGCGGCTGAACCCGCTCGAGGGCAACCGCTCGCTGAGCTACCTCGAGCTGGCCGACGAGCTGTCGGCGTACGCGCTCGACATGGGCTTCACGCACATCGAGCTGCTGCCGGTGATGGCGCACCCGTTCACCGGCTCGTGGGGCTACCAGGTCACCGGCTACTTCGCGCCGACGCCGCGCTTCGGCACGCCGGACGACTTCCGGCGCTTCGTCGACCGCCTGCACGCCAACGGCGTCGGCGTGATCCTCGACTGGGTCCCGGCGCACTTCCCGCGCGACGACTTCGCGCTCGCCCGCTTCGACGGCACGGCGCTGTACGAGCACGCCGATCCGCGCCGCGGCGCGCACCCGGACTGGGGCACGCTGGTCTTCAACTTCGGCCGCCACGAGGTCCGCAACTTCCTCGTCTCCAACGCGCTGTTCTGGTTGCGCGACTACCACGCCGACGGCATCCGCGTGGACGCCGTGGCGTCGATGCTCTACCTCGACTACTCGCGCGAAGACGGCCAGTGGGTGCCGAACCAGTTCGGCGGCAACGAGGATCTCGAGGCGGTCGAGTTCCTGAAGGAGTTCAACGAGGTCGCCTACGCGCGCGAGCCGGGGATCATCTCCGCCGCGGAGGAGTCGACGGCGTGGCCGGGCGTCTCGCGGCCGACGTACCTCGGCGGGCTCGGCTTCGGCTTCAAGTGGAACATGGGCTGGATGCACGACACCCTGGCGTACTTCCAGCAGGACCCCGTGTACCGGCGCTGGCATCACCACGAGCTGACCTTCAGCCTCGTGTACGCGTTCACGGAGAACTTCATTCTGCCGCTCTCGCACGACGAGGTCGTGCACGGCAAGGGCTCGCTGCTGAACAAGATGCCGGGCGACCGCTGGCAGAAGCTCGCGAACCTGCGCGCGCTGTACGCGTACATGTGGGCGCATCCCGGCAAGAAGCTGCTGTTCATGGGCCAGGAGTTCGCGCAGGAGGCCGAGTGGAGCCACGAGCGCTCGCTCGACTGGCACCTGCTGGAGAACCCCGAGCATGGCGGCATCCAGTCGCTCGTGCGCGACCTCAACCGCGTCTACAAGGCCGAGCCGGCGCTGTGGGAGATGGACTTCGACGGCACGGGCTTCTGGTGGATCGAGGCCAACGCGGCCGAGGACAACGTGTTCGCGTTCGCGCGCCGCACGAAGGACTCCGAGCGCGTGGTCGTGTTCGCCGCCAACCTGTCGCCGGTCGTCCGCCACGGCTACCGCATCGGGCTCCCGCGCTCGGGCCGCTGGCGCGAGGCGCTCAACACCGACTCGAGCTACTACGGCGGCTCCGACCAGGGCAACCTCGGCGGCGTCGAGGCCGAGGGGCTCGCGTGGCACGGCCAGCCGTTCAGCGCGGAGTTCACGCTGCCGCCGCTCGGGGTGGTCTGGCTGGTGCCTGACGCGTGAGATAAAGCTGGCGCAGCTGCAGTCGATGTAGAGGCCGATGCCTCTCGCCGACGAGCGACGCCTCATGGGTCCGGTTTCCGGTGTGCTGTGGCTGGCCGGCGCCGCCACGGCCGTGGCCGGCTGGGCCATGCCCGGATCCCCGCACGCGCACGCGGGCTGGTTCTGGGCGCTCGTCGCGCTGACCGTCGCCTACGGCATGGGCTGCGTCACGGGCGCGATCCCGTGGTGGCGGGTCTCGCTCGGCGGGCACGCGATCGCCGTGACGCTGCTGCAGCCGCTCGTGGCCGCGAGCCTGTGGCTGACCGGCGGCGCGGACGCGTACATGGGTCCGGTGCTCGTGCTGCCGATGCTCTACGTCGCGTACTTCTTCCCGCCGCGCTACGCGTGGCCCCTGGCCGCGCTGGAGATCGCGACCTATGCCTCGCCGTTGCTGTACGGGTCGGGCTCGCACCTGCTGGTGCAGCGCGCGTTCGGCTACGCCGTGGCCTACGCCGGGCTGGGCGCGACGATCCAGTTCCTCAAGCGCCGCATGGTCGCCGCCGAGCGCCACCAGCATCGGATGGCCCACCAGGACCCGCTCACCGGGCTCGCCAACCGGCGCGCGTTCGACGCCGCGTTCGACGAGGCGCTGGCCGACGAGGCGCGCTTCGCGCTGCTGCTGATCGACGTCGACGACTTCAAGCAGATCAACGACCGCTTCGGCCACAGCACGGGCGACCGCGTGCTGCGCGAGCTCGCGGCGTTCGCGTCCGCCGAGGTCCGCACCGCCGACTGCCTCGCGCGCATCGGCGGCGACGAGCTCGCGCTGGTCGCGCCGGGCGCCGGCCGCGACGCGGCGGAGCGGCTCGCGGGCGGGCTGCGCATCGCCGCCTCGCAGGTCCTCCCGGGCCACGGCGCCGAGCCGGTCTCGATCACCGTCTCGCACGCGATCTTCCCCCAGGACGGCACCGATCGGGCCGCGCTGATGCGCGCGCTCGACCGCGAGCTGCACGACGGCAAGGCCGCGCGCCGCGCCGGCTCCGGCCGCGCGTAGGCGGGCCTACCGCTTCGGCACGGTCACGGTCCGGCTCGTCCCGGGCACGTTGGCGCCGCCGTTGTGCGCGACGACGACGACGCGGTACGACAGCGGCCGCGAGTGGCGCGACACCGTGACGCGGTAGCTCGAGCGGTTGTTCGCCAGCGCCCGCGGCGTGGCGTGCGTGACGAGGATCCAGCGGCCGGTCCGCGTCTGGCGCTGGAGCGAGACGCGGGCCTTCGGCACCGCGGGCCACAGCGTGCCGGTGAGCCGCACGCGCCGGTGGGTCAGGCGCCGGGCGCGCAGCCCGACCTTGACGGCGACCGAGGCCGTCGCGACCGGGCTGATGACGGGGAACGGGGTGCGCGTGACGACGCGCAGGTGCGTGGTCGCGAACAGCGGCGGGACGGTCAGCGTGAAGCGGCCGCTGCTGTTCGCCGTCGCCGTCGCGGCCTGGTAGTAGACGCCGCTGAACGGGAAGTCCTGGCGCTCGAGCGCGACCGGGATCGAGCCCTGGCCGCTGACGGTCCCCGTGATCGTGAGGCCGCTGCCCCAGACGGGGCGCGTCGTCGACGGCGTGATCGCCACGGCGGTCGGGGTGCGCGAGGTCGTGAACGTGCGGTCGCCGCCGCGCGTGACGCCGGCGGCGTTCGTCGCGATCGCGCGGTAGTGGTAGCGCGTGTTCGGCTTCAGGCCGCCGACCGCGGCGGCGACGGTGATCCGTGACGTGCCGGCGCCGATCGCCTGGTCGGCCGTGCTCGTGCCGTAGGAGGTGCCGGTCCCGTACTCGAAGCGCACAGTGGTGGTGAGCGCGTTCGGCGTGACGGACGCGCGCACGGTCGCACCGGCGGCGCTGACGCTCGTGGCGGACACGGAGGTGACCGACGGCGGGCGCGCGTTGGCGGCGGTCCGGAACGTGCGGTCGGCGCCCTGGGAGTTGCCGTCCGCGTTGCTCGCGACGAGCCGGTAGTGGTACGTCGTGTCGGCGGTCAGGCCCGTGAGGCCGGCGCTGACCGAGACGGCCGAGGAGCCGGAGCCGGCGTCCGTGTCGGGCGTCGTGAGCCCGTACGAGCCGGTCGTCCCGTAGTCGAAGTGGTAGGTCGTCGCGGCGCCGCCCGGGTTCACGGTTCCGGTGACCGTCGCGCTGGACGTGGTGATGGAATCGGCCGCGCCGGTCGTGGCGACGGCGGCGGCGAGCAGGGCGGCGAGAAGCATGTCACGGCTCCAACACGCCTCGGCGCGCGAAGATGCGCCGATGCCGACGCCCGTGATCATCGACTGCGACCCCGGCCACGACGACGCGATGGCGCTGCTGCTCGCGCTCGGCAGCCCCGAGCTCGAGCTCGCCGCCGTCACGACGGTGGCCGGCAACCAGACGCTGGAGAAGGTGACGGCCAACGCGATCCGCGTGCTCGACGTCGCGGGAGCGTCATCGATCCCGGTCGCGGCGGGCGCCGACCGGCCTCTGGTGCACCCGGCGCGCGTCGCGGCGGAGGTGCACGGCGAGACCGGGCTCGACGGGCCGGAGCTGCTGCCGCCGTCGCGGGCGCCATCGGAGCTTCACGCGGTCGAGCTGATGGCGCGGATGCTGCGCGAGCGGCCGCTGACGCTCGTCGCGATCGGCCCGCTGACCAACGTCGCGCTGCTGCTCGCCCTGCATCCTGGGTTGGCCTCCCGGATCGAGCGGATCGTGCTGATGGGCGGCGCGATCGCCGAGGGCAACGTCACGCCCGCGGCCGAGTTCAACATCTGGTGCGACCCCGAGGCCGCCCACCGCGTCTTCAGCTCCGGCATCGAGGTCACCATGGTCGGCCTCGACGTCACCCACCGCGCGCTCCTGAGCCGCGAGCGCGCCGAGGGCCTGCGGACCAGCGGCCGCGCAGGCGCCGTCGTCGCCGACCTGCACCGCTTCTACAGCCGCTTCCACGAGGACATCTACGCCGACCCGGCGGTCCCGGTCCACGACGCGCTCGCGCTCGCGACCCTGATCCGGCCGGCGCTGGTTCGGACCGAGCGGCTCCACGTGGAGATCGACTCCTCGACGGGGATCTGCCGCGGGCGCACGGTCGTCGACCGGTGGCGGCGGACGGGGCTGGAGCCGAACGCTTCGGTCGCGGTCGAGGTGAACGGTGCTTCGTTCGTCGATCTGCTGTGCGCGCGGATCGCCTCTTTGGGCTGAGCGAACGTCAACTGCGCTGGTAAAGGGAGCGAGGGAGCGAAACCGATCACCGGTTCGCAGGGGGTGATCTACGAACCTCAACTATGAGTTGAGTTTCGTAGTGCACCCCCCCGAGCCCGGCGAGTGGAGGCGGTCGAACGCGCGCGGAAACCGCGTACGGACGGTCGAACACGACCGCGGGCCGAACGCGGGAGGGGGTGACCTACGTTTACGGCCTCACGAGCCGCAAACGTAGGTCACCCCCCGAGGGGTGCGTCACCTTAGTTCGCTCATAGCGAACAAACGTCACACACCCCCGGCGATCGAGCCCGCGTGCGGCCGGTCGGGCCCGGACCCAATCGGACCCGCCTCCTTATCGCGCAGTTCCGATCCCGGCGCGGCGATCACGCCCCGGCGCAGCGATCGCGCGCGCTGGCGAGCGCTTCCGCTAGCGGGCCCGCACGCGAACCGAGGTCGTCCTCGACGAGCCCAGCACATACGGGAACCGCGCCTCGCGCCGCGCCCGGGCCCGGAACCTGAACGACCGCGTCGCGTTGACCCGGAACCGGTACCGGGCGCTGTAGCGGCCGGAGGCGTTCGTGCGCACCGTCTTGAACGTGCGCCATTTGTGCGCCTCGAACGCCTGCAGGTCCACGAGCTTCCCGCGCGGCGGCAGCCCCGCGCCCTTCACGCGCCCGTAGAACCGCGCGGTGCGGCCCGCTCGCACATGCCGCGGCGACGCGTTGATCGTCACGCCGGCGCGCGTGTGCAGCGACACCGTCCCGCTGCACGCCAGCGCGACGTCGTCGGCCGACGCCCGGTACCCCGCGCGCAGCGTGCGGTTGACGCCCGGCGGCACGCGAAAGACGAAGCCGCCGTTCGCTCCCGTCGTCGTGCCGCCGACCTCGACCAGCGCGCTGCCCGTGCCCTCGAGGATGCTCACGTGCACTCCGGCGGCCGCCGCCCCGGACGGCGCGAGCACCTGGCCGCTCAGCGTCGCCGCCTTCCCGTAGGACACGGTCCGCGAGCGCGCCTTGCCGAAGACGGCCGTCACGCGCGCTGCCGAGGGCGAGCACGCCGGCGGGGCGGGCGGGCCGGACTCCGCCGTGCGCAGGTAGCCCAGCCGCGCCTCGGTCGTCGCGCCCTCGCAGCCCGCGTCGAGCGAGGCGAAGTGGTTCGTTCCCCCCCGCAGGCAGCGATAGAGCGCGACGGTCTCCTGGTTGAACGGCGGCGACGAGTACAGGAAGCCGTAGCGGCCGAGCACGCTGGTGCCCTCGCAGGCGCCGTCGAGCGAGAGGAAGTTGTCGCCGCCGCCGTTGCGGCAGCCGTACAGCGCCTGCAGGTTCGGCCCGCCGCTCGGGAGCAGGAAGCCGAGCGTGCGCTCGTACTGCCAGCCGGCCGGCACCGAGCCCGGCGTCGCCCACTGGGCGCCGCCGGCGGTCCCGTACAGGTGCAGCCCATCGCCGTAGGTGCGCAGGTAGCCGAGCAGCCCCTCGGTCAGCTGGCCCTCGCAGTCCGAGGACGCGGAGGCGAAGTGGTCGTGCCCGACCCAGTTGCAGCGGTAGACGGCGGAGGTCGGCTCGGTCGTGGGCGGCGCGTCGTACGCGAAGCCCTCGCGCCCGAGCGTCGTGCGCCCCTCGCAGCCGGGGTCGAGCGAGAGGAAGCGGTCCGCGCCCGCGTTCAGGCAGTCGTAGATCGCGTGGCGCCCGTCGCCGGCGCCGGAGAGCAGGAACCCGAGCCCGAACTCGTACGTCGCGCCCGCCGGCACCCCGCCGCCCGCGGTGACGACGTGGGAGCCGTTGAAGAAGCGCAGCAGCGCCTCGCCGCGGCGCGCCGCGTAGCCGAGCAGGCCCTCGACGGTCTGGCCTTCGCAGCCGGGGTCGTTGGACGCGAAGTGGTCGGCGCGGCCCGGCACGATGCAGCGGTAGACCGGCACGCTCTCGCGATCCCCCGGCGCGGAGTCGAACAGGAACCCGATGCGCCCGAGCGAGACCTGCCCCTCGCACGCGGGGTCCTTGGACAGGAAGTGGTCGTCGGCGCCGTGCAGGCACGAGTAGAGGGCGCTGCGGCCCGCGTCGCCGCCCGTCTGCAGGTAGCCGAGGTTGAACTCGAACGCGTAGCCGGCGCCCGTGACGCCCGTCGTGACCCAGTGCGTGGCGGTAGTCGAGTTGAAGTAGCGCTGCAGCGCGCCAGGCCCGAGCTGGGTCGGCGCGTCGGCGAGCGCCGGAGCGGGCATGGCAAGGGCGAATGCGAGGACGATCAGAAAGCGGCGCACCGCGCCAGAGTAGGCGCATCGTTCAGGATGCAGCGCCGATGGACGGGTACCCCTTCGAGCGCCGCCTCGGCGCCTTCCCCCTGCGCGGCGGCCGCGCGGAGCTGCGCGTATGGGCCCCGCGCGCGCAGGCCGTGGCCGTACGGATCGGCGACGTCGACACGCCGCTGACCCACGCCGGCTATGGGATCCACGAGGCGACGGTCGCCGCCGAGCCCGGCGCCGACTACCGCTTCGTGGTCGACGGGACCGCCTGGCCCGACCCATGCTCGCGCTGGCAGCCCGAGGCGCTGCGCGGCCCGTCGCGGATCCTCGATCCCGGCGCGTTCGAGTGGACCGACGCCCAGTTCCGCGTCCCCGGGCTGCAGGACGCGGTGCTGTACGAGCTGCACGTCGGGACGTTCAGCCCTGCCGGTACATTCGACGCCGCGATCCCGTTCCTCAAGGACCTCGCCGCGCTCGGCGTCACCCTGATCGAGGTGATGCCCGTGGCGGAGTTCCCCGGCCGCCACGGCTGGGGCTACGACGGCGTCTATCTGAGCGCCGCGCAGTCCGCCTACGGCGGGCCGGAAGGGTTCCAGCGGCTCGTCGACGCGGCCCACGCCGAGGGCCTCGGCGTGATCCTCGACGTCGTCTACAACCACGTCGGCGCGTCGGGGACGCAGGCGCTCGCGGCGTTCGGGCCGTACTTCTCCGGCAAGCACCGCACGCCGTGGGGCGACGGGCTCAACGTCGACGACGACGGCGCCGACGCCGTGCGCGAATGGGTCTGCCAGAGCGCCGAGGGCTGGGTACGCGACTTCCACGTCGACGGCCTGCGCCTGGACGCGATCCACGCGATCGTCGACTCCAGCCCCGAGCACCTCGTCGCCGAGATCGCCCGCCGCGTCCACGCCGCCCGTCCGGGCGCGCTGGTGATCGCCGAGTCCGGCCTCAACGACCCGAAGGTGATGCGCGCGCCCGAGCTGGGCGGCTGGGGCTGCGACGCCGCCTGGGCCGACGACTTCCACCACGCACTGCGCGTCCTGCTGACCGGCGAGACCGAGGGCTGGTACGGCGAGTTCGACTCGCTGGCGCTGCTCGCGAAGGCGTTCCGGCGCCCGCATGTGCACGACGGGACCTACTCCACGTTCCGCGGGCGCCGCTTCGGGGCACCCGCGCAGGACGTGCCGGTCGACCGCTTCGTCGTCTTCTCCGCCAACCACGATCAGGTCGGCAATCGCGCGCTCGGCGACCGCCTGCCGCCGGAGACGCGCCCGCTCGCGGCGTTCCTGACGCTTTTGTCACCCTTCACGCCGATGATCTTCCAAGGCGAGGAACACGGCGAGCGGGCGCCGTTCCAGTTCTTCAGCGACCACATCGACGGGGAGTTCGCCGACGCGACGCGCGAAGGCCGCCGGCGCGAGTTCGCGACGTTCGCGGAGTTCTCCGGCGCCGAGGTGCCCGATCCGCAGGACCCGGCGACGTTCGAGCGCTCCAAGCTGACGCGCGAGGGCGAGCCCGCGGGCATGCTCGAGCTGCACCAGGCGCTGCTGCGCACCCGCCGCGAGCTGGCGCCGGCCGACGCCGAGACGACGTTCGACGAGCGCAGCGGCTGGCTCGCGGTCCGCCGCGGCGAGCACACGCTGCTGGCGAACTTCTCGCGCGAGCCGGTCCACGTGCCGTTCGAGCAGGTCGAGGAGGTCGTCCTCGCCACGCACGAGCCGACGCTCGAGCCCGGCTTCGTCGCGCTCGCGCCGCTGTCGGGGGCGCTGGTCCGCTGATGGACGTCTGGCCCGGATCCCCGTTCCCCCTCGGCGCCACGTGGGACGGCGAGGGCACGAACTTCGCCGTCTTCTCCGAGCACGCCGAGAAGGTCGAGCTGTGCCTGTTCGACGACGACGACCGCGAGACGTGCATCGAGATGTCCGAGCGGACGGCGTTCAACTGGCACTGCTACCTGCCGGGCGTGCACGCCGGCCAGCGCTACGGCTTCCGCGTGCACGGCGCCTACGACCCGCCGTCCGGGCGCCGCTTCAACCCGTCGAAGCTGCTGCTCGACCCGTACGCGAAGTCGATCGAGGGGCCGATCCAGTTCGGCAAGGGCAACGTCCTGCCGTACACGCCGGAGGGCGGCGAGGACGACGACCTGACGCCCGACGACTCCGACGACGCCGCCGCGATCCCGAAGTGCGTCGTGATCGACCCGCGCTTCGACTGGCAGGACGACCGCCCGCCGAACACGCCGCTGGCCGACTCGGTGATCTACGAGACGCACGTCAAGGGCTTCACGATGCTGCACCCGGACGTGCGCGAGGACCTGCGCGGCACCTACGCGGGCATGGCCTCCGACCCCGCCGTCGGCTACCTGAAGGACCTCGGCGTGACCGCGGTCGAGCTGCTGCCGGTGCACCACATCGCCGACGAGTCGTTCCTCGTCGACCGCGGGCTGACGAACTACTGGGGCTACTCGACGATCGGCTTCTTCGCCCCCCACTCGCCCTACGCGGCGACCGGCAAGGCCGGCCAGGAGGTGCGCGAGTTCAAGGGCATGGTCAAGGCGCTGCACAAGGCGGGCATCGAGGTGATCCTCGACGTGGTCTACAACCACACCGCCGAGGGCAACCACCTCGGCCCGATGCTCTCGTTCCGCGGCGTCGACAACGAGGCCTACTACCGGCTCGTGCCCGACGATCCGCGCCATTACATGGACTACACGGGCACCGGCAACACGCTCAACGTGATGCACCCGAGCGTCCTGCGGATGATCATGGACTCGCTGCGCTACTGGGTGATCGACTGCCACGTCGACGGCTTCCGCTTCGACCTCGCGTCCGCCCTCGCCCGCGAGCTGTACGACGTCGATCGCCTGAGCGCGTTCTTCGACGTCATCCATCAGGACCCGGTGCTCAGCCAGGTCAAGCTGATCGCCGAGCCGTGGGACGTCGGCCCGGGCGGATATCAGGTGGGGAATTTCCCGGTCCTGTGGTCTGAGTGGAACGGCATCTACCGCGACACGATGCGCGACTTCTGGCGCGGCCAGGCGGAGGTCGGCGAGTTCGCCTCGCGCCTGACCGGCTCCAGCGACCTCTACCAGGACGACGGCCGCCATCCGTTCGCGTCGATCAACTTCATCACCGCCCACGACGGCTTCACGTTGCGCGACCTCGTCTCCTACAACGACAAGCACAACGAGGCCAACAAGGAGGGCAACCGCGACGGGACCGACGACAACCGGTCCTGGAACTGCGGGCACGAGGGCGAGACGCGCGACCCGGCGATCAACGACCTGCGCGAGCGCCAGCAGCGCAACTTCCTCACCACGCTGCTGCTCTCCCAGGGCACGCCGATGCTGCTCGGCGGCGACGAGTTCGGCCGCACGCAGGGCGGCAACAACAACGCGTGGTGCCAGGACTCCGAGATCTCGTGGTTCGACTGGGGCCTGGCGGAGAAGAACTCCGGCCTGCACGCGTTCACGCAGCAGCTGATCGCGCTGCGGCGCGCGCACGCCGTCTTCCGCCGGCGCCAGTTCCTGCTCGGGCGCGAGGTCGAGGGCTCGGGGCTGCCCGACGTCGGCTGGTTCCGCTCCGACGGCACGCGCATGCAGGACTCCGACTGGGACGAGGTGGCGCCGGTGCTCGGCGTGTTCCTCAACGGCGAGGAGATCGCGACGCCCGACGCGCGCGGCCGCCAGGTGCTCGACGAGTCGTTCCTGATGCTGTTCAACGGGCACCACGACGACTGCGAGTTCACGCTGCCGGGCGAGGAGTTCGGCGCCACGTGGAAGCTCGTGCTCGACACGGCGCGTCCGGAGCTCGTACCGAACTCGGTCGAGCTGCCCGCGGGCGGTGAGACGGACCTGGTGTCCCGCTCGATCGTGCTGCTCCGGCGGGGATGACCGAGCCGCGCGCGACGTACCGGCTGCAGCTCGCGGGCGAGTTCGGCTTCGCGGCGGCGCGCGCGCTCGTCCCCTACCTGCGCGACCTCGGGGTCTCGCACGTCTACCTGCCGCCGTCGTTCCAGGCGCGCGCCGGCTCCACGCACGGCTACGACGTCGTCGATCCGAACGCGATCTCCGAGGAGCGCGGCGGCGAGGACGAGTTCCGTGCGCTCGTCGACGCGGTGCGCGAGGCCGGGATGGGGATCGTGCTCGACATCGTCCCGAACCACATGGCGGTCGACGACGCGAACGCGTACTGGAGCGATCCTGCGCTGCGGAGGAAGTTCTTCGACCTCGACGAGCGCACCGGCCGCCACCGGCGCTTCTTCGACATCGACCACCTCGCCGGCGTCCGCCAGGAGGACCCGGAGGTGTTCGCGGCCACCCACGAGCTGGCGCTGCGGCTCGTGCGCGAGGGCGCCGTCGACGGGCTGCGGATCGACCACCCGGACGGGCTCGCGGACCCCGCCGGCTACCTGCGGCGGCTGCAGGAAGGCGGCGCGCGCCACGTCTGGGTCGAGAAGATCCTCGATCCCGGCGAGCGCATGCGCGATTGGCCGGTCGCCGGCACGGTCGGCTACGAGTTCCTCAACGACGTCGCGGCGCTGCACGTCGATCCCGCGGGCGAGGCGCCGCTGACGGACCTGTGGGAGGAGGTCGCGCACGACCACCGGCGCTTCGGCGAGCACGCGTTCGAGGCCAAGCTCGAGCAGGCCCGCACCGCGTTCGCGCCCGAGGTCGATCGCCTGCGCCACGAGGCGCCGGCGCCGCTGACCGGCCTCGAGCGCGCGCTCGCCTCGCTGCCGGTGTACCGGACCTACGTGGAGCCGTGGAGCGGCCTGGTCGAGGACGCCGACCGCGAGGCCGTCGCCGAGGCCGGGCTGCCCGAGTCGCTCGCGCGCGTGCTCACGCTCGACACCGCCGGCTGGGACGCGTTCGTCACGCGCTTCCAGCAGACGACGCCGCCGGTGATGGCCAAGGGCGTCGAGGACACCGCGTTCTACCGCTACCTGCGGCTGCTCGCGCTCAACGACGTCGGCGGCGATCCCAGCCGCTTCTCGATCTCCGTGGCGCAGTTCCACGCCGCGAACGCCGAGCGGGCGGAGCGCTTCCCGCTCAACCTGCTCGCGACGCAGACGCACGACACCAAGCGCTCGGGCGACGTGCGCGCGCGGCTCGGCGCGCTGGCGTCGGTGCCGGACCGCTGGGCCGCGCTCGTGCGCCGCTGGTTGGCGACCTCGCGCGTGCTCACCTCCCGCGGCGCGCCGGACCGCGCCGAGCAGTACCTGATCTTCCAGACGCTGGCGGCCGCCTGGCCGATCGAGCTCGAGCGGCTCGAGGCGTACATGGAGAAGGCGCTGCGCGAGGCCAAGCGCAACACCAGCTGGATCGAGCCGAACGCCGAGCACGAGGAGGCCGTCCGGCGCTTCTGCCGCGCGCTGTACGAGCACCGGGACTTCCGGCGCGAGTTCGACGGCTTCGCCGCCGAGCTGGCCGAGGCCGGCGAGCGCGCCGCGCTCGGGCAGCTGCTGCTCAAGCTCACGGTGCCCGGCGTGCCCGACATCTACCAGGGCGACGAGCTGCTCTCGCTCTCGCTCGTCGATCCCGACAACCGCCGCCCGGTCGACTGGGACGCGCGCCGCGCGGCCCTCGACGCCGTGACCAACGGCGCCGAGGAACCGCGCAAGCTGTGGCTGATCCACCGCGCGCTCGCGCTCAGGGCCCGCCGCCCTGACGCGTTCACCGGCTCTTACGAGCCGCTCGAGGCGGGACCGGACGCCGTCGCGTTCGCACGCGGCGGGGGGGTCGTCGCGGCGGCGCGGCTGCGCGGCGACGGCGCCCGATCCATTTCCCTGCCCGAAGGTTCCTGGCACGACGTGCTCGCCCGCCGCGAGCTGTCCGGCCGCCTCAGCATCGCCGACCTCACCGGCGAGCTCGGGATCGCATTGCTGGAACGGGCCGACGTTCGCTGACGCTCACGTCGGTGGAGGTACTCGCCTGGCGGCTCGTACCTCCGCCGCTCTCTGATCTAGACGCTGTAGCGCCCCTGGGCCGCGGCCGACGGGCCGGCCGAGCGGAACAGGGCGACCAGCATCGCGGTGCCGAACGACATCCACTCGATCTGGGACAGCAGCTCGTCGACGACGCGGTGGCGCGTCTCGGGCGCGAGGCCGAGCAGCACGCCGTGCAGCTCGGCGCGCTCGCGCGGGCGCAGCGCGACCATCAGCTGGGGCCACGTCCCGGCGGGCACGAGGCCCTCCCAGCCGCGCGGCGCGTCGACCACGCGGCCGCGTCCCTCAGAGCGCGCCAGCAGATCCTCGCAGAGGACGAAGATCGCCGTCACGCGGCCGATCGCGGTCGCCAGGTGCCGCGGCACGACCATCCGGCTATGCGCGATCCGCAGCAGCGCCGAGGAGACCTCGAGCATCGCCGAGCGCGCCACCTCGCCGATGCTCGGCCGGCCCCGTCCGGTGAGCACTGAAGAGGCGGCGCGCGCGACGTCGTCCTGCCACGCACCCGGCTCGCGACCGGTGTCGGACGCGTGGGCGTCGAGCGCGCGTGAGAGCAGCAGGACGGAGCTTGCGCTCGCGTCGCGCAGCCTCCGCAGCTGCGACACGAGCACAGGATTGGAAGGATCGCCGAGCATCGCCGCCTGGCCGTGGAAGCTCTCGCCCGTGAGCGCGACCGTGAGCAGGTGCTCGATCGCGATGCACATCAGCGCGTGGCACTCGAACTGCGCCTCGGTGCGCGTGATCTCGAGACCGTGAGCGATCGCGCGGCGGTGGGCCGCGCGGACGTCATCGTCATCGGTGAGGGCGATATCGGCGAACAGGCTCGGCGGGTTCATGTGGAGACGTCGCCGGGTGTCGCGTTCCTCCCCCCTCCCAGTTCGTGAACAACTTCAACTGCGCTGGTAAGGGGGTGGGTCAGATTGCCTCGCGGTTCGCGAGGCGGAAACGATCACCGCGTGGGACCGCTCAGGGAATCTGGTGGTTGGAAAGTAGCGGTATACGCCCCTTAGCCGCCACACGCGAAAGTGGTGCATCGAACTCGCGGTCGATCGTGATCGCCGAGCGGGACCCGGTGATCGGTTCTGGGAGACCACCTCCCTTACCAGCGCAGTTGACGTTGCTACCGCAGCTCGAACTCGCCGGCGCCATCCGTGGCCGGCTTCTGAGGCGCGGCGGTGCGGACCGGCGCGACCGTCGGAGCCGGCGTCCGAACGACCGTGGGCACAGCCGTGCGCACGGCCGCGACCTGCTTGCGCGCGGCCGCGTGGTGCTTCCTCTTGACCACGCGCCGCTTGACGGCCTTCGCCTTCGGCGCGACGACGACCGCGGGCGCGGCCGTCGGGGTCGCGCGGGCGACGACGGTCGGCGTCGGCGTGGGCGCCGGGGGGAGCGCGGGCGTCTTGCTCGAGCCCGTGAGCGCGACGACCGCGAACGTGGCGGCGACCGCCGTCGTCCCGGCCGCGGCGACCGCGCCGGCCTTGGCTGCCGTCCCGCCGCCGTGGAAGAGGAAGTGGCCCGCTCCGGCGCCGCCCGCGCCCGTCGCCGACGCGCCCGCGAGCGCGGCGAACAGCAGCGGGATCGGCGGCGTCAGCGCGGCGATCCCTCGGATCCGCAGCACGTCGCGCCGGCAGGCGGAGCAGCTGTCGAGATGCTCGGCGGCCAGCGCGTAGCGCTCGCCCTCGGGGTCGAGCAGCCCGAGCGCGTAGGCCTTGATCATCGAGTGGCGCGCGTCGCACCACTCGTCGCGCTCGATGTCGCCGACGAACGCCCCGACCTTCTTGGAGACGCCGTCCATGATCTTCTCCATCCGGCGCGGCTTGACGCCCATCGCCTGCGCCGCCTCGGGCCGGCTGTAGTCCTGCACGTAACAGAGGGCGGCGGCCTCGCGCTCGCGCCGGTTCAGGCGCTCGCGCATGCCCTCGATGAAGTGCTTGAGCCGCACCTGGTCGTCGACGCGCGCGGCCAGGTCGAGCTCGATGCCCTGCGCCTGCAGCGCCTCGATGTCGGCGCGGCTCTCCACGCGCAGCGCGCGGAACTCGTCCAGCGCGCGCCGCTGCGTGATCGTGACCAGCAGGCCGTTGACGTTCTCGACGCGCTCGCCCTCGGCGAGCTTGGTGTGCACGCCGTGCCAGGCCTGGTTGTAGAAGCCGTCCAGGTCGGAGTCGTCGAAGCGCACGCCGCCGGCGGCGAGCTTGCCGCGGACGGTGCGCAGGATGTCGGGCTTCAGGCGCTCGTAGTCGCGCGCGAGGACGCTGTCGGCCTGGCTCGGCGCGGCGACGGTGCTCATGGCACGTCGACGCGCACCTTCAGCGGCGCGCTGCGCTCGGACTTCCACGGCCACCCGGGCGCGCGCTCGACGACGGCGCGGAAGCTGAAGATCGTGTCCCGGGCGAGGTGCACGAAGCGGTAGCGCCACGCGTACGCGCCGTCGGCCTTCGCGCGCGCCGAGCCGACCGGCTGCCAGGCGCGGTTGACGACCGACTCGATCGTCACCAGCGTGCCGCCGGCAGAGGCGCCCGCGCCGCGCAGCTTGCCGCGCAGCGTCAGCAGCCGGCCCTTGACGAGCCGCCCGCGGCTTGACGCGACCGTGACGGCGAGCTGCGTGCGCACGGTCGCGGTCGCCTGCGCGCCCGCGGCGGAGGAGACGGTCACGCGCTGCGCGCCCTCGCGCTTGAGCGCGATCGTGAAGGCCCCGCTCGCGTCGGTGGTGACCGGCGCGAGCACGCGCGGCTCCGCGTCGTCGGACGCGAGGTCGAACGACGAGACCGTGAGCTGCGCGCCGGCGACCGGGGCTCCGGCCACGGTCCGCAGCGTGCCGCCCAGCCGCGCCGTCGCGCCGGGCGCGTGCTCGATCGCGGCGCGCGCGAGCTTGAGCACCTGCGGCGGCGAGGCGGGCGCGACCGTCGTCACCAGCGGCAGGGCCTGCGCCGGCGCGCGATGGATCGCGACGCTCAGCGGACCCCACGCGGTCGTGTTGCCGGCCGCGTCGACGACGGTGCCGGAGACGCTGTGGTCGCCGTCCGGCGCGTCGATCGCGAACGCGTGCGCGGCCTGCGCCGGGCATGGCCCGGCGACCGTGTACGGCGGCGCGCAGTCGCCCGCGAGCGCCTGCTCGGGCCCGCCGTCGACCGACATCGTCAGCCTGGCGATGCCGCCGCCCTTGTCGGCGGCGTTGACGATCACGGCGTCGTCGCCGGCCGCGGACGCGGTCACGGTCGGCGCGAGCGGGTCGTCGAGCGAGATGCGCGAGCGGTAGAGGTCGATCCGCGCGCCGTCGCACCCGTCGACGCACGCGACCTGGAGCGACAGCACGTCGAGCGGTACGTGCGTGGCGACGATCCGGTTCGCGGCCGAGAGCGGCACCTTCGGGTCGCCGACCGTGCCCGAGGAGACCGTGAACGGCGTGGACGCGACGGTCTCGATCACCTTCGTGTCGTCCGGGATCGGGCCGTCGTCGGCCGAGCGCCACAGCTCGTAGCCCGCGATCCGCGTCCCCGGCGGCGGCACGAGCCGTGCCGACCCGTCCGGCGTGACGCGCAGCGAGCCGCCCTGCGCGCAGCTGTCGGCCGCGCTCCCCGCGAGCGTCCAGGCGCCGGCCGCGAGCGCGGCGCCGTCCGGCCCGCGGCAGGACCATACGTCGTACGTCCCGGCGCGCGCCGCCGGGGCTGCGATCCCGCATGCGACCAGCGCGACCGCGAGCACTGCCTTCCGTGACAAGTTGATGGGGCGAACAGCGCAATTACTACTCCAACCGAGCCGCCGTTTCCACCGCCTAGAGTGGTAGGTGATGGACCGCAGTGCCGCAGAGCGCGTCGTGCGCGCGGATCTGGACGAGAGCGCGGGGATCGGCAGACCGATCTCGTCGCTCGCCCGCACCACGCGGCGGACCGTGGAGGCGTACCTGAAGGCGGGCGTCAGGCCGCGCTGGATGGAGCGGATCGCCGAGATCGACCATGCGATCGCCGCCCAGAAGCAGAGCTTCGCGAGGCGCTACCGGGCGCTGCGCGAGGAGTATGGGTCCGATCGCGCCGGGTTCGCCGAACGCTGGCGCGCGATCGCCGCGAGCGCCCGCTTCGACGAGCTCAACGAGCTGATCGGCCAGCACAACGACTGGTACCCGATCGAGCGCGACCTGCCGATGGACCTGCGCACGCGCGACTACGTGCTGATCAACGGCCGCTCGTACCGCCGCCCGCTCCTCGGTCCCGACTGGATCCTCGAGCACTTCCCGGCCGGCGACGAACCGGCGGGCACGGCGCCTGACGGCCGATAGGCTGCGGCGTCGGTGCGCGTCCTGATCCTCTCCTGGGAGTACCCGCCGATCGTCGAAGGCGGCCTCGCCCGCCACGTGCGCAAGCTGTCCGAGCAGCTGGTGCGCGACGGGCACGACGTGCACGTCCTGACGCGCGGCGGCGGGCGCCTGGAGGCCGAGGAGGACCGCCACGGCGTGACCGTGCACCGCGTGCGCGAGCCGGACTTCCCGAAGGACGACCTCGACGCCTTCATCGCCTGGGTCGAGCACATGAACGCCGACATGCTGGCCGCCGGGATCGAGCTCGGCGGCGGCTTCGACCTCGTGCACTCGCACGACTGGCTGGTGGCGGCCGCCGCGCGCGGGCTCGCGCGCCGGCGCCGGGTGCCGTGGCTGGTCACCGTGCACGCGACCGAGTACGGGCGCCACCAGGGCTGGGTCGACAAGCACCCGCAGTCGCACATCCACGCCGTCGAGAAGCGGATGGTGCGCGCCGCCGACCGCGTGATCACGTGCTCGCACTACATGCGCGGCCACGTGCGCGACGTCTTCGGCGTCGAGGGCGTGACGGTGATCCCGAACGGGATCGATCCGACCGACCTGCAGCCGGTCGCCGACCTGCCGCGCCTGCGCGCGCGCTTCGCGGAGCCTGAGGACAAGCTGATCCTGCTGGTCGGCCGGCTCGTGTACGAGAAGGGCTTCCACCTCGCGCTCGACGCGCTGCCCGGGCTGATCCGGCGCGTCGGACGGGTCCGCTTCCTCGTCGCGGGAAGCGGGACCGCCGAGGCCGAGCTCAAGGAGCAGGCCGAGCGGCTCGGCCTGATGGAGCACGGCACGTTCATCGGCTGGACCGGCGACGACGTGCTGCACTCGCTCTACCGGATCGCCGACCTGTGCCTGGTGCCGTCGCTGTACGAGCCATTCGGGCTCGTCGCGCTGGAGGCGATGGCGTCCGGCTGCCCGACGATCGTCGCCGACACGGGCGGGCTGCGCGAGGTCGTGCCCGCCGGCCGCCGCGTCGGGCTGCGCTTCCGCGCGCGCAGCACGCGCTCGCTGGAGCGCATGGCGCAGCAGCTGCTGACCGACGACGAGCTGCGCGAGCGGCTCGTCGCCGAGGCGTCCGAGCACGTGCTGCGCTTCGATTGGGCGGACGTCGCGCGCTCGACGGCGGCGGTCTACGACGAGCTCTGCTCGTCGCGCTCGACGACGGCGTAGGGCGCGACCTCCGCGCCGTCGGGGACCGACGCGCCTACTGCCGCGTGCGCGCCGACGCGCGCGCCCGCGCCGATCCGCAGCGGCGTGGTGCGGAGCGGCTGGCGCCGGATCGCGGCCTCGGCGTCCACCCACGTCGGGCCCGCGTCCGCGACCGCCGCCCAGTCGCCGACGATCGCGCCCGGCCCGATCTCCACGCCCGCCAGCGCCACGATCACCGCGCGCTCGCCGAGCCGCGCGCCCGCGCCGAAGCGGACGACCCCGCCGCGCGCCTCGATGCGGCTGCCGGGACCTAACGCGACGCCCTCGCCGAGCTCGACGCGCGCGCCCCGGGCGACGTGCACCCGGGCGCCGGCACCCGCCTGGACGCGTGCCGCCGCGACCAGCCGGCCGCGGTTGCGCAGGCGCAGCAGGGCGAGGCGGGCGGCCATCCGCCCAACGATGACACGCGCCGGTTGCGCGACGTGAGTGCCGAAGGTTGACGGCCGCGCTCGCACTCGCCGCACCCGCCACGCCGGGCCTCACGATCGACGCCTCGCACGACCGTCTACGCCGGGACGCTGACGCTGACCGTCGCCAACCAGGGCGCGGACCCGGCCGGCGGCACCGCCGTGACCGTCACCGAGCCGCTCCCGACGTGTTGACCTACGCCGGCCCGGTCTCCAACGACGCGCTCCGCACCGGGACATACGCCAAGACGCTCACGTTCACGCTGAGCACGACGAAGCCGTAGCCGTCCTGACCCCGCCGGGTCCTCCGGGGACCCGGCGGGGTTCGGCATATGTCGGAACTGACCTCGACGACGGTCGAGACCTTGGGACACGACCCCTTGACAGTCATGAATCCGGCAGGTGTCATGCGTGCGGGGGCGGCACGATGCCGCCGGGTCTTAGATGAGGGGTTGTACATATGAGGGTTGCCTGTGCCGGCCGCCTCGCGCCGATAGGCGCGATCCTGGCGCTCGCCATGACGGGGTCCGCGTCGGCCGCGACGCCGCTTGCGCCGCTCGACGCGCAGAACTGGTCCACCCAGGACCGAATGGGCTGGAACGACTACAAGCCGCTTCCTGGGCTCGACTACTCCGACGCGAGCATCGAGCCGTCGGTCAAGAAGTGGAAGGTCGGTCTGATCCTGACCGACTTCCCCGATAAGCCGTTCACGATCACGCAGGATCAGGCGTCGACGATCTTCGGCATGCCGACCGCGGAGGCCCACAACGTCCCGCGCGACCAGGTGCCCTCGTTCTACCGCGACTTCCTTAACAAGCCGTCCGCGCTGAATCACTTCCAGACGATGAACCGGTACTGGATGGAGGATTCGCACGGCAAGTACGGCGTGCAGCTGGACGCCTACGGCCCGTACATGCTGCCGGGGAACTCGTACCAGTACTTCATCGCCGATCAGGGCGGCTCGATCAACCGGACGGCGCATTGCCCGGTGCTGGTCCCGGCCAAGCCGTGCACGCTGGACTTCCGCACCGACGCCAAGGCGGCGTGGGTCGGCACGGGTCCCGGGCAGATCTCGGCCGCCGAGGCGGCCACGTACGACAACGTCTTCTACGTGTCCGCCGGCGAGGACGAGTCCTCGACCTGGCAGGAGTTCGGCGAGATGAAGTGGATGTCGCAGGACCAGGTGCCGGACGCGTTCGGGCCGAAGGCCTACGGCGACCTGACCCAGACCAACTGGGCCGTGTCGCGCTACGTGCCGTGGTCCTCGTGGGCGACGGTGTCGACGATCTGGCCCAACGCGGTCACGTCGGGCGCCAAGCCGCTGAGCTCGGTCGAGGCCGAGAGCTCCGGCCTGGGGACGTACACGCACGAGCTGACGCACAACCTCGGGATCCTCGACAACTACAACAACCCGTACAACACCATCCCGCAGCGCTCGGCGACTGGCCCGTGGGACATGATGAGCCGCGGCTCGTTCGGTGGCCCGGGCGGCACCCACCAGCGCTACCTCATCCCGCCGACGACCGGCGGCGCGCTCGGCTCGCAGCACAACATGCGCAACAAGCTCAAGCTCGGCTTCATCACGCCGAGCCAGGTGCTGCAGCTCAACCGCGGCGGGCTCGCGAAGTCCGGCCTCGTGGTCGCCGACGTCACGGCGCGCGAGACGGACGCCAAGGACGGGCTCACCGGCGTGCGCATCACGCTCGACGGCACCGGCGACAACGAGCCGCCGTGCGTCGTCGCGTCGAACCCCCTGTGCGATGGCGTCACGCGCGCCGCCAACGGCACGATCAGCGGCAAGTTCAACTTCTACGACGCCGAGGTCGTGCAGCAGATCGGCTCGGATTCGTTCGACCCCGGCCACGGCGTGCTGATCTCCAAGGCCAAGACGTCCGAGAACAACTCGTGCGGCACGTTCTCGTGCTTCGTGTGGCTGATCGACTCACATCCGCAGGACATCAACATGGTCGACTTCATCCGCCCGGACGGCACCCCGGCCATGGTCTCGATCGGCGACCAGCGCCAGCTGGCCGACGCGTCGTTCAACGCGGGCACCGGCTCGGGCAGCACGTACGAGTACGAGGACACGGCCAACCGGCT
This sequence comes from uncultured Solirubrobacteraceae bacterium, assembly GCA_963736505.1. Lineage (GTDB taxonomy): Bacteria > Actinomycetota > Thermoleophilia > Solirubrobacterales > Solirubrobacteraceae > Solirubrobacter. The sequence goes on along the minus strand of CAVTOZ010000002.1, from coordinate 192,710 downwards.
GCACTTCTACATCATCGACAAGCGCACCGACGCGGACGGGATCCTGCACTACACGATCGGCGTGAAGTCGCTCGACGGCGCGGGCCCGCAGGCGCGCGGCGTCGCGCTCGGCGGCCCGACGTCGGGCGCGGTCGAGGGCGACTACGCGACCTGCACGTTCCCGCTCACCAACACAGGCGCGGCCGCCGCGACGGACCCGACCGCGCATCCGCAGGACGCCTCGGCGTACCTGACGAGCGACGTCTACTCCCTATCGGCCTCGACCACCGGGACCGGCTGGAGCGCGCAGCTGAAGAACGCGCTGGCGACGGCGAAGTTCGGCGACACGATCAATGTGCCGGTCTATTACACGAAGGGCACCGGCGCCGGCTCGGTCAGCCTGACCGCGACGTCGGTAAGCGACCCGTCCAAGACCGCCACGGCGACGTGCTCGTCGTCGGACTCGACCGTGGGCGGCGCGGTGCCGGCCACGCTCGCGCTCACGCTGGGCGCTCCGGCGAGCTTCGGCGCGTTCACGCCAGGCGTCGGCATCGACTACGCGGCCTCGACCACGGCCAACGTGATCTCGACCGCGGGTGACGCGACGCTGAGCGTCGCCGACCCGAGCAGCACCGCCACCGGGCACCTGGTCAACGGGGCGTTCTCGCTCCCGCAGCCGCTGCAGGCACAGGGCAACAGCGCGCCGTTCGCCCCCGTCGGCGGCTCCTCGAGCCCGACGACGCTGCTGACCTACGCCAACCCCGTGTCCAACGACGCGGTCCGGATCGGCTTCAAGCAGACGATCGGCGCCACCGACGCGCTTCGCACCGGCGCGTACGCGAAGACGCTCACGTTCACGCTCAGCACCACGAAGCCCTAAGGAATCGGGGCGCCGGGCCGACGGCCCGGCGCCCCGTTCGTTCGTCGTGGATTTCCCTCAACGCTCCTAGCCTGCGTAGGACCAGCCTTTATGCTGATTTGAGGAAGGCGGCATGATGCCGCCGCTGGGCTACGAGAGGGGTTTGGATGAGGGTTTCGCGTGCTCGCCGTCTGGCGGGCGTGGTCGCGGTTGCCGCTTTGGCGGCGCCCGCCGTCGCGCAGGCAGCCGATCCGCTGCCGCCGCTGGACGCGCAGAACTGGTCGTGGCAGGACAACCTCGGGTGGCAGGACTACAAGCCGCTGCCCGGGCCGGACTACTCCGACGCGAGCATCCAGCCGTCGGTGAAGAAGTGGAAGGTCGCGCTCGTGCTGGCCGACTTCCCGGACAAGAAGTTCTACATCGCCAAGCCCGCGGGCTCGACGATCTACGGGACGCCGACGGCCGAGGCCAACAACATCCCGTACGACCAGGTCGACGACTTCTACCGCGACTTCCTCAACAAGCCGCAGGCGCTCAATCACTTCCAGACCATGAACCGGTACTGGATGGAGGACTCGTTCGGCAAGTACGGCGTCCAGCTCGACGCCTATGGCCCGTACACGCTGCCGGCCAACTCGTACCGGTACTTCATGAACGACTTCGGCGGCTCGGCGCAGACGGCGCACTGCCCGGTGCTGACGCCGGCGCAGCCGTGCTTCACGAACGGCTCCGGCTCGCAGTTCCGCACCGACGCCCGCGCGGCGTGGCAGGCGGCCGTCGGCTCGACCGTGGTGGGCTCCTACGACAACATCTTCTACGTCTCCGCCGGCGAGGACGAGTCGTCCACGTGGCAGGAGTTCGGCGAGATGAAGTGGACGACGCAGGACCAGGTGCCGGACGAGTTCGGCCCGAAGGCCTACGGCGACCTCAACCAGACCAACTGGGCGGTCTCGCGCTACGTGCCGTGGTCGTCATGGGCGTCGGCCTCGAACATCTGGCCCAACGCCTCCGGCAACACGTCGATCGAGGGCGAGAGCTCCGGCATGTCGACGTATGCGCACGAGCTGTCGCACAACCTCAACATCCCGGACAACTACGGCAACCCGTACGGCACCGTGCAGCAGCGCGGCTTCACCGGCATGTGGGACATGATGAGCCGCGGCACGTTCAACGGCCCGGGCGGCCCGCACACGCGCTGGCTGATCCCGCCCACGCAGGGCGCGGCGCTCGGCTCGCAGCACAACCTGCGCAACAAGCGATTCCTGAACTTCATCGCCGACGGCGACCTGCTGCGGCTCAACCGCGAGGGTCTGGCGCAGTCCGGCCTGGCCGTCGCCGACGTGACGGCCCGCGAGGTCCCGCACACGGCGAGCGACGTCGCCGGCGTGCAGATCACGCTCAACGGCGCGGGCGACAAGTCGCCGACCTGCTCGGTGGCCGTCGACTGGCGCTGTGACGGCGTCACCTCCACCGCCTCGAGCAAGTACCAGGGCTACACGATGGAGGTCGTCCAGCAGATCGGCTCGGACTCCTTCGACCCGGGCCACGGCGTGATCATCAACAAGACGAAGACCGGCAGCTCCAACTGCGGCAGCGGCATCAGCGGCACCTCGAGCTGCTTCGTCTGGATGATCGACTCGCATCCCGAGGACATCGCGCACGTCGACTTCGTCAAGCCGGACGGCACGCCGAAGATGGCGACGCTCGGCGACGAGCGCCAGCTCAACGACGGCTCGTTCAACGCGGGCACCGGCTCGGGCTCGCTCGCCGAGTGGGAGGACACGCCGAACCGGCTGCACTTCTACGTGCTCGACCGCTCGACCGACGCCGACGGCGTGCTGCACTACAAGATGGGCGTCAAGTCGCTCGACGGCTCAGGCCCGCAGACGCGCGGCGTCGCTCTGGCCACGCCCGCGAGCGGCGACGCGCTCGCCGGCTGGCAGAGCTGCACGTTCCCGCTGACCAACACGGGCGCCGCGGCGGACACCGATCCGGCGCTGCACCCGCAGGACGAGCGCGCGTTCCTGACGAGCGACATCTACCGCCTGTCGGCCTCGGCCGGCGGCACCGGCTGGAGCGCGGCGCTGCGCAACACGTTCGCGGCGGCGAAGTTCGGCCAGACCGTCAGCGTGCCGGTGTACTTCACCAAGGGCACGGGCACGGGCTCGGTCACGCTGAAGGCGACGTCGGAGAGCGATCCGACCAAGACCGCGTCGGCGACCTGCTCGGTGGCCGACTCGACCGTCGGCGGCGCGGTGCCGGCGACGCTGTCGCTGTCCCTGGGCGCGCCGGCCGCGTTCGGCGGGTTCACGCCGGGCCTGGCCCACGACTACACCGCGCTGACGACCGCCACGGTGATCTCGTCGGCCGCTGACGCGGCGCTGAGCGTCGCCGATCCGTCCTCGACGGCGACCGGTCACCTGGTCAACGGCACGTTCTCGCTGCCGTCGGCGCTGCAGGCGCAGGCCTCCAGCCCGGCCGCGGGTGCCGCCGGCGCGCTGAAGGACGTCGGCGGCTCCGCCGCTCCGACGCAGCTGGCCGCGTGGGCGAACCCGGTCTCCAATGACCCGGTGTCGATCACGTTCGGGCAGCACATCGGCAGCACGGACGCGCTGCGGACGGGCTCGTACAGCAAGACGCTGACGTTCACCCTGTCCACCACCCGCCCGTAGAGCTGAGGGGGCGCGCCGGTTCCGGCGCGCCCCCTTCGCTTCGTCAGGCGGTGGCGCCGACAGCCTCGCCGCGGAGCGTCTCCACGGCGGGCGACGTCGCGGGGAGCCACAGCGCGTCGTGTCCGAACGGCACGCGCACGGCGTCGCCCTCGCCGGTGAGGGCGATCAGGGAGTCCTCGGCGGCGTCGAGGTCCGGCGAGCCGTTGTTCGGCGTCATGATCGCCGCGACCTCGGCCGTCGTCAGCCCGTCGGGGAACTCCGGCAGGATCTCGGCGGCGTTCTCGGCCGGCGCGCGGCGGCTGAGGCTCGTGTCGAGGTTGGCGATCAGGACGTCGTAGGCCTCGATCGGCTGGAAGCCGCCCGCCTCGAGCGTGCGCTGGTCGGAGGTCGTGAACTCGAGGCTCGGCGCCGTGTAGCGGACGCGGTCGGCGTCGCTGGAGTACTGCGCGGCCTTGCCCTGGAACTCGGTCGGGCTGCCGGCGGCGCTGCGGGCCTCCTCGCGGTCGGCCGCGAACAGGACCTCGGTCTCGGCGTCGCCGGCGGCGGCGATGATCGCGTCGGGGTCGATCCCCGGCACCCAGGCGATCGCCTCGCGCTGGCCGGCCGGGTCCTCGAGGTCGAGCGAGCTCGTGAACTGCGCGAACTGCAGTGCGCGGAAGACCGCGAGCTCGCGCTCCGGCGCGAGCCGGCGGGTCGCGACGACGACGCGGCACGTCGCCCAGGTGCCGCTCAGATGCTCGCGCGGCTGGGTCGAGAACGGCATGCCGCGGTGGCGGAAGGAGCGGTAGCCGAGCGCCGAGCGGGTCGGGGAGTACCCGCGTGAGGCGTAGACGTCGGCGCTCTCGGTGAGGCCGATCATGACGTGGCGCCACTCGAGCTGGGAGCCGTAGCGCCAGCGCAGCACGGCGAGCGCGGGAGATGCCGACCATGCCCACGGGCAGTGGGGGTCGGAGTAGTGGGTGACATGGAGAGAGGGCACGTACGAAAGGTTAGTGCTCCGCGTCGTCCGGCGCGTTTCATAAGTTGCCCCGTCCCGTGACGTACTCGATCGACGCTCCTCCAGAGCGCGCCGCTTCCGCGCGCCGCTCCCTCCCCGCCTGGCCCACCACCCGCCCCCTCCGCGCCTGGCAGCAGTCCGCCGCCGCGGCCGTCTTCTCGCATTCCGGCGACGCGTTCCTGGCGTCCGCGACGCCCGCCGCCGGCAAGACCACGTTCGGGCTGCACGTGGCGCACCGGATGCTTTCCGAGGGCCGCGTCGCGCGGGTCGCGGTCATCGCGCCGACCACGCACATCTGCCGCCAGTGGGCGGCGGACGCGGCCCGCTACGGGATCGCGCTGGAGCCGAACCGCCCCAACGCGGCGGGGCCGGAGCCGCGTGACCGTCACGGCGTCGCGGTCACGTACGCGACGGTCGCCGCAGGCGCCGAGGTCCACCGGCGCCGCTGCGCGGAGAAGCCGACGCTGCTGATCGCCGACGAGCCGCACCACATGGGCGAGGACGCGACGTGGGGACGCTCGACCGTCGACGCGTTCGCGCGCGCCCGCTTCCGGCTGCTGCTGTCGGGCACGCCGTTCCGCTCGGACAACTCGCCGATCCCGTGGGTGAGCTACGACGACGAGGGCGTCTCGCGCTCGGACTACGGCTACGGCTACACCGAGGCGCTGATCGACGGCGTGTGCCGCCCGGTCACGTTCCACACGTACGGCGGCGACATGGAGTGGGTCAGCGACGGTCGCGTGCGCCGCGCGGACTTCGGCGTCGTCCTGCCGGCGGTCGAGGCGGCGCGGCGGCTGCGGACCGCGCTCGATCCCTCCGGCGACTGGATCACGCACGTGCTGCGCGATGCGCATGAGACGCTGCTCGGGCTGCGCGCGGGCGATCATCCCGACGCCGGCGCGCTCGTCGTCGCGAGCGACAAGGAGCACGCGGAGAAGCTCGCCGACCGGCTCGCGCGGATCACCGGCGAGCGGCCGGACGTCGTCACGTCGGATGCCGCCGACGCCTCCGCGCGGATCGCCCGGTTCTCCGTCTCGAGCGCGCCATGGCTGGTCTCGGTGCTGATGGTCTCCGAGGGCGTCGACATCCCGCGCCTGCGCGTCGGCGTCTACGCGACGACGGCGCGGACGGAGCTGTTCTTCCGCCAGGTGATCGGGCGCTTCATCCGCCGCACGCCGGCGCCGAAGGACCAGATGTCGCACGTCTTCCTGCCGTCGGATCCGCGGCTGAAGACGCTCGCGACGCAGATCGAGGAGGAGCGCAACCACGCGCTCGTCCTCGGGCCCGCGGGGGAGGAGATCGCCGAGCGCGGCGAGCGCGCCGAGGCGGGCGAGGGCTTCGCGGCGCTGTGGTCGAGCGCGCGGCGCGACGACGACGTGCTGCAGACGACGCAGCCGGGCGACGCGCTGCAGCTGTTCGCGGAGCCGGGGCCGCCGGCCGCGTCCCCGGCGCTGGCCGCGTTCACGACGACGCCCGCGTCGGCTTCTCCGGCCGAGCCCGAGAGCGCGTTCGAGCGCCGCGAGCGGCTGCGGGCAGAGCGCAAGGCGCTGGTCGGCTCCTTGGCGCGGCGGACGGGGGAGCCGCATCGGGTCGTCAACGCGCGGATCAACCGCGAGACGGGCGTGACGGCGGTCGACAAGGCGACGGACGAGCAGCTCGAGGCCTCGATCCGCCTGCTGGAACGGACGCTGAAGCGGACCTGATGCTCCCCGAGTGGCCTGACGGAACGGTCGCGACGCTCTCGACCGGCGGCGGCGAGCCGCACGCCATCCCGGTGTCGACGATCGTCCGGGCGGGCGATCGCGCGGTGGTGTTCGTGCTGGCGCGGCGGCGCGAGTCGCTCGAGCGGCTGCGTGCCGACCCGCGCTGCGCGCTGACGATCCTGGCGGCGGGCGTGTCGGTCACCGCGATCGGCCGCGTCACGGAGCTCGACGCCGAGATCTCCGACCGCGTGGTCGCGCTGCGGCTCGACGTCTCGCACGTGCAGGACCATGCGCAGCCGACGTTCGAGCTGCTCGACGGCGTCCGCTGGCGCTGGACCGACGCGGACGCCGAGCGCGCCGACGCGGAGCTGCGCGGCGCGCTGCGGGCGTTGTCGTAGGTCAGCCCGTCACGAGAGCCCGGGCGACGGCTCCGGGCCTACGGTGGTGACGTCCGCGCCGCCGGGCGTCGTCTCGTGGCCGCCCATGTCCAGCCGGAACGGCGGGTAGGCGTCGGTCATCAGCGTCGCGTAGGCGGCGACGCGGTACACCCAGCGGTTCATGCCGAGCACGAAGTCGAAGATCGCCTTCGGATAGCGGGTACGTAGAAGCCCACCCGCCAGGTCCAGCGCAGCACGCTGAGGTTGAAGTCGAAGATCCGGCGCGGGTAGCGCCCGGTGAACAGGATCGCGAAGAACGCGACGATCGTCAGGACGACGAACGCGATCCACGCGAACGCGAGCACGACGACGTGCGGGATCACGAGGACCCACTTGACCAGCCACAACCAGCGGCTGAGGTGGCCATCGTCGAGCTCCGCTTCGATCCGAAGCGGATACGGGGACGGTGCGGCGTGCTCGTTCATGGGCACGCACTCCTCTCAAGCGATGCATGTGGGCGCCGGCGGCGCCGTCCGCGGCGTCGGGGTCTATCGTGGATCGCAGGACGCCGTGCCCCGCCGGGGTGCCGGCAACCGATCGATGAGGAGCCCGACCATGTCGGCCAAGGATCTGCCCGCCGAAGACGCGATCCGCGACGAGGTCGCCCGCCTCTCGCGCCCGCACCGCTCGGGCGGGGTCGTGATCGAGCGCGCGGCGATCCTCGCCGCGGGCGGCAAGAGCACGGCGATCTTCGAATGGATCACCGCCCACGCCGGCGAGCCCGAGGCCGCGGCGCCCGCGAAGCCCACGCTGGGGCTCTACGGCTCCGGCTTCGGCGGCGGCGTGACGGCGCCGCGCGGGCCGGCGCGCTACATCCTGCCGCCCGGTGCGGTGACGCCGACCCGCTGAGGCGGTACGGCGCCTTCGCGCCGCGCCACGTCGAGACCGGCGTCCCACCCTGGAGCGCGGCCGCCCGGTGGCGGCCGCAAGTCCGCCGGCAAGCCCGCGGCGGCGATCAGCCACGCGGCCACGGAGTTCGAGTTCCACATCTCGCCCGCGCCGAGCTCGTCGCGGCCCCACACCGGCGTCGGGACGGATCCGACGATATCCAGGAGGCGGCTGACGCTTCCGGCGTCCTCGGTCAGCCGCCGCGGACCGCCGACCGCGTGGGCGAGATCCGGGATCGTTCCGTCGCGCCAGCAGCGGACCTCGTAGCGGAAGAGGCGCGTCCAGCCGAGATGGCGACTCCCGACGGCGCCCGTCGCCGCCACGCCCCGGCTTTCGCCGCCGCCCGCGGCCGGTGCCAGCTCGATCGTGTAGCGCTCGCCGTCGAGCTCGACCACGAGCGCGGCGTGATAGATGGCAGAGCGCCGCCGGCGCTGTCGCGCCGCCACGATCGCCTCGTACATGCGGCCGCTGAAGCGAACGCAGTGGCCATCCGCGCCGAGCGGAATCCAGTAGAGGTCCACGCCTGCCATCGCTAGAGAGCGTCGCCTGCCGAGCGCCCCTTCGAATCCGCACTCCGGCGCACGCCGGCTGCGGCTTGTCCGCGTGATTCACTCCGTGGCCCATGACCTGGCTCGAGCTGGAACCCATCGTCGTCCTGCTCGTCGAAGACGACGCGGGCGACATCGTGCTCACCCAGGAGGCCTTCGAGTACAACAAGGTCCGCAACTCGCTGTTCGTGGCCGGCGACGGCGTCGAGGCGATGCGGTTCCTGCGCTCCGACCAGCCGCGCCCGGACCTGATCCTGCTCGACCTCAACCTGCCGCGCAAGGACGGCCGCGAGGTGCTCGCCGAGATCAAGTCCGACCCAGCGCTGCGGTCGATCCCCGTGGTGGTGCTCACCACCTCCAAGGCCGAAGAGGACGTCCTGCGCAGCTACGACCTGCACGCGAACGCGTACGTGACCAAGCCCGTCGACTTCGACCGCTTCATCGAGGTCGTGCGCCAGATCGACGAGTTCTTCGTCACCGTCGTCAAGCTCCCGCGGCGATAGGCATCCGGATCGCGGCCGCCCGGCACAAGCCGGGCGGCCGTGATCGGCGTCAGGCCGCGGCGGCGGTGGCCGGCGCGGTCTCGGGGGTCGTCGTGGCCGGCGAGGGCGCGGCTTCGGCGGGCGCGGCCGCCGGGGTCGTCGTGGCCGGCGAGGGCGCGGCTTCGGCGGGCGCGGCCGCCGGGGTCGTCGTGGCCGGCGAGGACGCCGTGTCGGCCGCCGGAGCCGTCTCGGTCGGCGAGGGCGCGGCTTCGGTCGTCGCGGCCGCCGGGGCGGTTTCGGCCGGCGCGGCGGCGGGCTCGGCGGGCGCGGCCGCCGGGGTCGTCTCGGCCGGCGGGGACGCCGTGTCGGCCGGCGAGGCCGCCGGAGCCGTCTCGGTCGGCGAAGACGCCGGCTCGGCGGGCGCGGCCGCCGGGGTCGTCTCGGCCGGCGCGGCGGCGGTTTCGGCCGCCGGGGTCGTCGCGGCCGGCGAGGGTGCGGTCCCGGTCGTCGTCGCCGCCGGGGTCGTCCCGGCCGACGTCGTCGTCGCCGGCGCCGTGGTCTTCGCCGTCGTCGCCTTGGCGGTCGTTCCGCCGGCGATCGTCTTGGTCCCCGCGAGGTAGGGCGCCGGGTTCGTGGCCGTGCCGTTCTCGCGCACCTCGAAGTGCAGGTGCGGTCCGGTGCAGGTGCCGGTGCAGCCGACCTTGCCGATCACGTCGCCGACGTGCACGTAGGCGCCCTTGGCGACGCCGATCTCGGACAGGTGGGCGTAGCACGTGGAGATGCCCCCGGCGTGCTGGATGCAGACGAGGTTGCCGTAGCCGCTCTCGGTGCCGGCCTCGCTGACCGTGCCGCACTGCGCGGCTCGGACCGGGGTGCCGGTGGGCGCGGCGATGTCCTCTCCCGCGTGGGCGTGGCCGGAGCGGGCGTCGCCGAATGAGCCCGTCACCGTGCCCGCCACGGGCGTGGCGATCTTGCCCGTGCCGCACCCGCCCACGGAGGGCGTGGGCGCCTGCTTGGTGGTCGCCGGCGTCGACGCGGCCGGTGCGGGCGCGGGCGCGGACGACGCAGGCGACGTGCCGCTGGACGCCGGGGCGGTGCCGGTGGCGGGGGACGACGCCGGCGACGAGCCGTCCGGGGGCGGCGCGTGATAGCTCGTCATCACCGTCTTGCCGCCGCCACCCACGAACGAGACGCTGGACTTGAACAGCGCCGACCAGGTGCGGGCGTCGACCTCTCCCGTCGCCGGCAGCCCCATCTTCGCCTGGAAGCGCTCGACCGCGGCGCGCGTGATCGGGCCGAAGATCCCGTCGTCGTCGACGCCGACCTGGCGCTGCACCGCCACCACCGACCCCCCGGTGTCGCCCTCGGACACGAGCGCGTTCGCGGGCAGGTGGATCGAGCTCCGGGCGGGCGCCGTCGCCGGCGCCGGGGCGTTGCCCGAGGCCGCGCTCGCCACCGCGACGAGCGGGAGCGCGGTCGGGGTCGCCGCGATCGACGCGCTCACGGCCAGCGCCGCGCCCTTGCGGCGCGACGACTGCCTGCGGCCGACCTCGGCCACACGGCGATGGTGGATCGCACGTGCCTGCGAACGCGCCCAGAGCTCAGGATCGCTGAGATCGCGCGTGTACGACGGATCGATCGGGAACGACAACGCAACAGCTCCTCGTTGGCCTTCACGCCTACGGGGTTAGCTGTCGGGCTCGCGCTGGCCTGCGCTACGCCGCCATACAGACGACGATTCGCCCCCGCGGCCACCGGCCGCAATGGGTCCCCCGCTCCTCCCGCCAGGAGACGGGAGAACTCGGCTTCACTTACAACGAAGCGCGAGAGCCTACACGACGGGAGAACCCGTTTCGCCCTCCGGTCGTCGGCCGTCGCGGCGCGGCCTCGCCAGGCGCCCTCGTCCGGCCGCCGAACCTGCGTGCGACGTTACTCGGCCGCGATCGTCACGTTGCGACCAGACGACTTGGCCGCGGCCAGCGCGTCCTGGGCGCGGGCGAGCAGCAGCTCGGCCGGCTCCTCGCCGTCCCAGCGGGCCACGCCCGCGGATGCCGTCTGCCCGCGCGGCGTCGCGGCGCGCACGCGGTCGACGACGTCGACCGCCTCGCCCAGCCCGCAGCTCGGCAGGATCAACGCGAACTCGACGCCTTCCAGGCGCGCCAGCGAGTCGACCTCGCGCAGCTCGCCGCGCCAGCGCGCGGCGGTCTCCTTGACCAGCCGGTCGCCCTCGCGCTCCCCGCGCAGCATGTTGAACGCGCTCATGTGGTCGAGGTCGACGACCGCGACCGCCAGCGGCGACTCGGAGCGGCGCGCGCGGGCGAGCTCGCGCGGGAGCTCCTCCTCGAACACGCGCTTGGTGACCAGGCCGGTCAGGGGATCGCTCAGTGCGAGCGCCTGCATCTTGGCCCGCAGCCCCGCGTGCTCGATCGCCACCGCCGCCTGCGCGGCCACCAGCCGCAGCACCGACGACGGCGCCTCGGGGAGCGCCTCGACGGGCGCCTGCCAGATCACGATCAGCACGCCGGCGACCTCGCCGTCGCGCAGCACCGGCTCGAACACGGCCGAGCGCGCGCTCGTGGCCTCCACCAGCGGCGAGGCCAGCGCCGGGTGGTTGCGCGCGTCGGCGACGAAGTACGCCTCCTTGGCGGTGAACGCCCGCCCGCCGGACGTGCCGTCGCCGCGCGGCTGGATCGTCACCGGCTGCACGGAGATGCCCGCCATCGCGGTCGACGCGAAGTCGCGCCCCGACGGCTCGAGCAGGAAGGACACCGGCGCGTCCATGACCTCGCAGGCCGCCTCGCAGATCGCCTGGCGCGAGTCGCCGGTGCCGGCGAGGGCCTTGGCGACGCGCCCGATCGCGCCCATCCCGCGCGCCTGGTCGCGCAGCAGGTCGTTGAAGCGGCGCAGGTCGCGCTCGTTGGACTCGCGCTCCAGCTCGCTCGCCAGCACGCGGGCGAGCATCGTGAACAGCTGCTCGTCGGCCGCCGTGAAGGCGTCGCGGTCGCGCGAGAGCGCGGCGAGCGAGCCGACGCGCGTCCCGTCGGAGAGCTCCAGCGGCACGCCGATGTAGGACCGCGCGGTGACGCGCTGCTGCATCGGCAGGCCGCCGTAGGTCGGGTCCGCGTCCACGTTGCCGGTGCGCCGCACGGCGCGGTCCTCGGCCATATGCGAGTCGAACGCGTCCCCGAGCGGCATCGCGTTATTGGAGCGCAGCCCGTACTCCAGGCCGTTGCGCGCATCGACGATCCGGTGGATGAACTGCCCGCGATCGAGGTGGGCGAGATACAGGCCCGCGGACGGCATGTGCCGCTCCAGCAGGTCCAGTACGGAGCGTGTGGCGTCCGCGAAGGAGCGGTACGTCGCCGAGGTCGCGGCGGCGGCCGCCTGGATCGCGCTCGTGTCCATCCAGGAACATGATCGGCGATAGAGCGGCGCGCTTGAAGCCGGTCATCCGTCGAGTTGGGCTAGTTTCCCGGCTCTATGAAGCTCGCGACCTTCATCGCACCCGGCGGTTCGGAGCCGCAGGCCGGCGAGGTGCGGGGGGATGAGATCGTGGCGTTCGCGTCCGGCACCGTCCTCGACCGCCTCGCCTCCGGCGACCGCACGCCCGCCGATGGCGAGACCTACCGACTCGACGACGTGACGCTGCTGGAGCCGGTTCCACGGCCCCCGGCGATCTTCTGCATCGGGCGCAACTACGCCGCCCACATCGCCGAGATGGGCGGCGAGCGGCCGGCCAAGCCGCTCGTGTTCCTCAAGCTCCCGCTCTCCAGCGTCCCGCCGGGCGGGCCCGTCAAGAAGCCCGCCGTGACCGAGCAGCTCGACTACGAGGCGGAGCTCGTGTTCGTCATGGGCTCCGGCAACGAGATCGCCGGCTACGCCGTCGCCGACGACGTCTCCGCGCGCGACCTGCAGAACACGGAGAGCCAGTGGTCGCGCGCCAAGGGCTTCGACAGCTCATGCCCGTGGGGCCCGTGGATCACCACGGCCGACGAGGTCGACGACTCCGCCCTGCGCGTCACGACCGACGTCAACGGCGAGCGCCGCCAGGACGGCAACACGAGCGACCTGATCTTCAGGCCCGCCGAGCTCGTCGCCTTCATCGCCGAGACCTGCACGCTCGAGCCGGGCGCGATCGTCCTCACGGGTACCCCGGACGGCGTCGGCGCCGGGATGAAGCCGCCGCGCTTCCTGCAGCCCGGCGACACCGTCCGGATCGAGATCGAGGGCCTAGGCGCGATCGAGCACCCGGTCGAATGACCTAGTGCGTGTGGATCACGCGATCGATCAGGCCGTACTCGGCGGCCTGGTCGGCCTTGAAGAAGCGGTCGCGCTCCATGTCGCGGTGGACCTGCTCCTCCGGCTGGCGCGTGTGCTTCGCGTAGATCTCGTCGATCCGCTTGCGCGTCTTGAGGATCTCGTTGGCGTGGATCTCGATGTCCGTCGACTGGCCCTCGAAGCCGGCCGACGGCTGGTGGATCAGGATGCGCGAGTTGGGCAGCGCCATCCGCTTGCCGTGGGTGCCGCCGGCGAGCAGCAGCGAGCCCATCGACATCGCGATCCCGACGCACATCGTCGCCACGTCGGGCTTGATGAAGTTCATCGTGTCGTAGATCGCGAGGCCGGCGTAGATCGAGCCGCCGGGCGAGTTGATGTAGAGCGAGATGTCCTTGTCCGGGTCCTGCGACTCCAGGTGCAGCATCTGGGCCACGATCAGGTTGGCGACCTGGTCGTCCACGGGCGATCCGAGGAAGATGATCCGCTCGTTGAGCAGGCGGGAGAAGATGTCGAACTCGCGCTCGCCACGCGCGGTGCGCTCGATGACCATCGGGACGAGAGGCATGTGTCCCGGGGACTGTAGAAGAGAACTAGATCGTGCGGGCGCGCGGGCGCGGTCCGCGCCCTCCGCGCAGGCGCCCGAGCAGGCGCTCGATCCGGCGCCCCAGCTTGCGGCCGTCGAGGTGCAGCGTCTCGGCGACCTCGGCCGGCGACGTGTGGTCCATCAGCATCGCCAGCAGCGCGAGGTCGTCAGGGTCGACCGAGTTCGCCGCCGCGTCGAGCTCCTTGCGCCCGATCGGCGGCAGCGACACGCCGCCGCGCGCGACGACGCGGATCGCCTCGAACAGCACGGCCGGCGCCGCGGACTTCTCCACCAGGCCGTCGGCGCCCGCGACGCGCGCGGTGACGTGCAGCGCCGCGTCCGGCTCGGACGTGTAGAGGACGACGCGAGGGGGATGCTCGATCGAGCGCAGCCGGCGGCAGACGCCGAGGCCGTCGCCGTCGAGCAGGTGCGGATCGAGCAGCACCACGTCCGGGCGCTGGCGCTCGACGAGCTCCAACCCGTCGGCGGCACCGACGGCAGAGCCGACCGGGACGAGCCCGGGCTCCGTTCGCAGCATCATCGCCAGGCCCGCGCGAACGGCCGGCTGGGGGTCGATGACCACGATCCGCGTCATGGCAGGGAGACTCCCAAGCGGCCCTGAAATCGAAGTAAAGGGCTCATGACAACTCAATGCGAAGCTTCGTGATGCGCAGGCCATCCACCTGCTCGATCCGCATCCGGACCCCGTCGACCGACACCGCGTCGCCAGGCCCCGGCCGGCGGCCGAGCGCGTCGAACGCCAGCCCGGCGAGCGTCCGCTGGCCGCGCTGGGGCAGCGAGGTCCCGACGGTCTCGTTGAAATCGTCGATCGTCATCGAGCCGGCGACCTCGAGCGTGCGGTCGTCGAGCCACGTGATCGTCGAGTCCGGCAGGTCGTACTCGCTCTCGATCTCGCCCACCAGCTCCTCGAGGATGTCCTCCAGCGCGACGATGCCGGCCGTCCCGCCGTACTCGTCGACGACGATCGCGAGCTGCTGGCGCTGCTCCCGCAGCTCGCGCAGGAGCGCGCCGAGGTCCTTCGTCTCCGGCACGATCGGCACCGGCCGCGCGAGCTCGCGCAGCGTCGTCGCCTCACCGCGCCGTTCCTCCGCGATCAGCGCCTGGACGTGCACGACGCCGACCAGCGCGTCCAGGCTCCCCTCGCCGACCGGATAGCGCTCGTGCGGGATCTCGACCACCGCGTCGAGCGCCTGGGCGGGTGTCAGCGACGCGTCCAGCCACGCGACGTCGGGCGCCGGGAGCATGATGTCGCGGACCTCGAGCGTGGCGAAGTCGAACACGTTGTGCAGCAGCTCCTCCTGCGCGCGCGGGATCACGCCCGCGCCCTCCGCGTCGTCGACGACGGCGCGCAGCTCCGCCACGCTGCGCACGCCCTCGCCCGCGACGATGTCGTGCACGCCGAACGGCAGCAGCAGCAGCGCGGCGGAGCGGTCGAGCAGCCAGACGACGGGCGCGAGCGCGACCGCCATCCACTCGACGGGGCGCGAGACGATCGCCGCGAGCGTCTCCGCGCGGTCGAGCGTGAGCGCCTTCGGCGCCAGCTCGCCGAGCACGACCGACACGTACGTGATGACGGAGACCGCGATCACGAACGCCGCCCACTGCGGCACGCTGCCGCCGAGCAGGTCGCGCACGACCGGCTCGCCGACGGCGCCGGTGAGGATGCTCACGCCCGTGATCCCCACTTGCACCGTGGAGATCACGCGCACGGGATCGTCCATCAGCCGCAGCGCGGCGCGCGCCCCCGCGCTGTCGCGCTGCTGCAGCGGGCCGCGGCGGGCGGTGATGATCGAGTACTCGCAGATCACGAAGAACGCGTTCGCGAGCACGAGCCCGAGTACGGCGAGGATGCGGAGCAGGTCTCCCACGCCCTAACGTTAGTCCCCGAGTGTTCGAGCTCAATCTGCCGAACGCCCTCACCGTCATTCGCATCCTGCTGGTCCCCGTGCTGGTGGCCGCGCTGCTGCAGGAGGCGGGACCGGGGGAGTCGCTGGCCGCGGCGGTGTTCATCATCGCCTCGATCACCGACGCCCTCGACGGCTGGATCGCGCGCCGGCAGAAGAAGGTCAGCACGTTCGGCAAGCTGATGGACCCGCTGGCCGACAAGCTGCTGGTGACGTCCGCGCTGGTCTCGCTCGTGTCGCTGCAGCGGGTGTCGGCGTGGGTGGCGATGGTGATCATCGCGCGCGAGTTCGCGGTCACCGGGCTGCGCCAGCTCGCGATGGAGCACGGCGACGTGATCGCCGCGAGCGTCTGGGGCAAGGTCAAGACGGTCGCCCAGGTCGCGATGGTGCTGGTCCTGATCATCGTCGACGGGTCGCCCGCCTGGGTCGACGTGCTCGTCTGGGTCACCACCGCGATCACCGTCGTCTCGGGCGCGGACTACTTCTTCGGGTTCAGGGCGCTGGTGCAGGCGCGCCAGGCGCGCCTGCGCGGCGATCCGCAGACGTAGCCAGCTCGAGCAGCGCGCGCGCCGCGGCGCCGACCTCGCGCCCGGCCGGGGCGGCGAGCGAGGTCGTGAAGTACGGCGGGTCCGGGCGGATCGGCACGACGCGCACCTCCGCGCCGGGGTCGACCATCGCCGGCGGGATGATCGCGACGGCCAGCCCGTAGTGGACGAACTCGGCCAGCCCGGCCATGTCGGCGACCTCGTAGGCGATCGCGCGGGAGCGCCCCGCCGCCGCGAACGCGCGGTCGGTCGCGATCCGCGAGCCCCAGTCGGGCGGCCCGTCGACGAACGGCTCGTCCTCGAGCTCGGCGAGCGCGACCGACGCGCGCTCCGCGAGCCGGTGCCCCGCGGGCACGACGAGCCGCATCTCCTGCTCGCCCAGCGTGACCAGCTCCAGCCCGCGCGTGGTGCCGCGCGGGAGCCCGATCACCGCGAGGTCGAGCCGGCCGCGGCGGACGTCCTCGGCGTGCGTCGCGCTGCCGCCGATCTTGAGCTGGACGTCGATCCCGGGGTGCTCGGCGCGCAGGGCGGCGAGCAGCCGCGGCACGCTCACCGCCGGCGCGCGCTGGGAGAGCATCACGCCGAGCCGGACGGTGCCGCGCAGCCCGCCGTGCAGCTGGTCGATCGCGTCGCGCGCGGCCGCCGCGGCGGCGAGCGTCCGGCGCGCCTCGGGCAGCAGCACGCGCCCCGCGTCGCTCAGCTCCACCCGATGGGTCGTGCGGTCGAACAGCGTCACGCCGAGCTCGCGCTCGAGCGCGCGCACGCCCGCCGAGACCGCGGACTGGACCACGTGCAGGCGCCCGGCCGCGCGCGTGAAACTTCCCTCCTCGGCGACGGCGGTGAACGTGGCGAGCTGGCGCAGCTCCATGGTTATCGCTGCCAACGATAACCGTCAGCACGGATGTGCGTTGAACGCGATGGTTGCGTGGTTCACTATCCCTCGCATGCTCATGACACGCCACCGCCGCGGCTTCCTCGCGATCGCCTTCGCGTACCTCGTCGTGATGGCGCTGTCCGCCGCGCCGTCGCCGCTGTACCCGATCTACCAGCGCGCCGACGGCTTCTCGACCTTCACGATCACGCTCGTCTACGCCGCGTACGCGGTCGGCGTCGTCGCGAGCCTGTTCCTCGCCGGCCACCTGTCGGACTGGCACGGCCGCCGCCGGCTGCTCGCCCCGGCGGTCGCGCTGGCCGCGCTCAGCGCCGCCGTCTTCCTGCTGTGGCCGCAGCTCCCGGGCCTGTTCCTCGCGCGCGTGCTCAACGGCCTCGCGGTCGGCGTCGTGACTGCGACCGCGACGGTGTGGCTCGCCGAGCTGCACTCGAACCCGCGCCGCGCGCAGCTCGCGGCGTCCTCGATCAACGTCGGCGGCCTCGGCGCCGGACCGCTGCTGGCCGGCTTCCTCGCCCAGTACGTCGGCCATCCGCTGCGCGTCCCGTTCGCGATCTTCCTCGGCCTGCTGATCCTCGGCCTGATCGGCGTCCTGCTCACGCCCGAGACGCGCGCGAAGGCCGATCCGCGCCCGGCCTATCGCCCCCAGCGCGTCTCGATCCCGGCCGAGGGGCGCGCGTCGTTCTACGCCGCCTCGGCCGCCGCCCTGCTCGCGTTCGCCGCGCTCGGGCTGTTCACCGGCCTCGCCGGCACGCTGCTGGCCGGCACGCTGCATCACGCATCGCGCGCACTCGCAGGTTCGGTCGTCTTCGTCGTCTTCGGCGCGGGCGTCGCGGTCCAGCTCGCGACGCCGTCGTGGCCGGCGCGGCGCCAGCTCGCGTCCGGGATGGCGTCGGTGATCGCGGGCCTCGCGCTCGTCGCGGTGGCGGCGTGGATCCCCGACCTGGCGCTGTTCGTGATCGGCGGCGCGATCACGGGCGCCGGCGCCGGCGCGATGTTCAAGGGCGCGCTCGGCACGGTGATCGCCGTGTCGGAGCCCGAGAGCCGCGCCGAGGCGCTGGCCGGGCTGTTCCTCGCCGGCTACGTCGGGCTGTCGGTGCCCGTGATCGGGCTCGGCGTGGCGCTGCAGGAGCTCAGCGCCAAGGTCACGCTGCTCGGCTTCGCCGTGCTCGTGGCCGCCGGCATCGCCGCGGCGGCCCGCCCGCTGCTCGGCCGCGCCTCAGGCGCGGCCGTCGAGCCACTCGCGCATCGAGGCGTGGTGGCCTGAGCGCTCGCCCGTGGCGATCTCCGCGCGCAGCTCGCCGAGCAGCCCGAAGCGCTCGGCCTGCACGTTGTGCTGGTGGATCGTCTCGAGGTTCTCCTGGCGGGCCGAGACGAAGTGGCGGTCGCCGAGGAAGTCGAGCCGCTCGAGCACGCCGCGCACCATCTCGCGCACGCAGTCCTCGACGAAGCGCGGGCGCCGGTGCGCCTTCTCGACCACGGCGGCCTCGTCGCTGCGCTTCATCAGCTCGTAGATCTCCGACGACATCGAGTCCTCGACGATCTCCAGCAGCAGCTGGGCGTCGATGTCGGTGTCGCAGTCCTCAGGGCAGCCGATGTGCAGCGTGCCGAGCCCGCGCTGGTTGTGCGTGGCGACCGGCACCGCCTCGAAGATCCGCTCGATCTCGTGCTCGTCGAAGCCGTCCGCGAGCAGCCGCTCGCGCGAGCGCCCCTGCACCAGCGTCTGCGCGCACGGGCACGCGGTGATGCCTTGCGCGCGCACGCCGATCAGCCGGCGCGTGCCGGCCTCCGACGCGACGGCGGCGCCGAGCAGCGAGTAGATCTCCTGCGTCGCGATGCCGGACACCGGCGCGGCCTTGTACTCCGGGTAGCGGGCCTCGATGTGGACCTCCGCGGAGCGCGCACCTTGACGTTCGCGCACCTTCTCGGCGATGTGCTGCGCCAGCGTCTCGGCGCGCAGCGCGCTCTCGCCGAGCACCACTTCGCCGATCGCGTCGTTGACGACGTCCTCGAAGCGGCTCATGTGCGCGCCCTTCTGATCAGGACCGAGATCGACGAAGCAGTCCAGGCGCGCCGAGTACAGCTGCTCGGTCCCGTTGACGCGGATCCGTATGACCTTTTCGACGTTCGTGACGCCTACGCGCGACAGCGACAGCGACAGCGTGGGGAGCTGGCTCTGAACGTCCTCCATGGGCAGAGTCATGACAACAAGGCTAGGGACTGGACGAAAGGACCAAGGTTTCACCAAGGACATAGCGCGTATCCCGTGCTACAAACCGCGGCGACAGGCAACAGATGAGCGTTGAACTCGCTCAGCCTCATCGCGGATGACTTCGCGACGCCGCTGCTCGGGCGGCACACATAACGGATAGGCACGGAAGGAGCGGCTCCCGGGGGCGGGGGTCTCGCTCGCAGTCACGACCCGAAGGATTTGAGGGGTTGGGCACCAAGACTGAAGCACTGCTGGTGGACGAGGCGCCGATCACGGAGATCGACGAACTGCGCCCGCTGATTGCCGAAGGCCAGGAAAGGGGGTTCCTGACCATCGAGCAGATCGCTGCCTCGCTGGAAGAGGTGGAGGTCACCAAGGAGCAGGTTGCGGAGCTCCACGCGTACCTGGAAGGCGAAGGCATCGACATCGTCAATGCCGACGGCAAGCCCGCGGTGTCCGAAGGCGGGCGCTTCGAGCCGGCCGCAGGCCGTTCCAAGGACGCCGACGGCCCGCGCAAGCCTGAGATCGACCTCACGGTCGAGCCCAGCCTGGACTCGCTGCGGCTCTACCTGCGCTCGATCGGCCGCGTACAGCTGCTGACCGCCGACCGCGAGGTCGCGCTGGCCCAGCGGATCGAGCGCGGCGACCTGATGGCCAAGCAGGAGATGGTCGAGGCCAATCTGCGCCTCGTCGTGTCGATCGCCAAGGGCTATCTCGGCCGCGGCCTGTCGTTCCTGGACCTGATCCAGGAGGGCTCGCTCGGCCTGATCCGCGCCGTCGAGAAGTTCGACTACCGGCGCGGCTACAAGTTCTCCACGTACGCGACCTGGTGGATCCGCCAGGCGGTGACGCGGGCGATCGCGGACAAGGGCCGCACGATCCGCATCCCCGTCCACATGGTGGAGAAGCTGAACAAGGTCGTGCACGTCGAGCGCCAGCTCGTGCAGCAGCTCGGTCGCGAGCCGCTGCCCGAGGAGATCGCCACCGAGCTGGAGTGCACGGTGCGCGAGGTGCGCGACATCCTGCGCATGGCGCAGCAGCCGGTCTCGCTCGAGAAGCCGATCGGCGAAGAGGAAGAGTCCGAGCTGGGCGACTTCGTCGAGGACGAGGCCGCCGAGTCGCCGTTCGAGGTGGCCTCGGAGAACCTGCGACGCGAGAACGTGAGGCGGGCGCTGGATGCGCTGCCGCAGCGCGAACGCGAAGTGATCGAGATGCGCTTCGGCCTCACCGGCGCGCGTCCCTACACGCTGGAAGAGGTCGGGCGGGCGTTCAACGTCACGCGCGAGCGCATCCGGCAGATCGAGAACCACACGCTCAAGAAGCTCGAGTCGCTGCCCGAGGCGCAGCGGCTGCGCGACGCGACCTGAGTCGAATCGGTGCCGGCCGGCCGCGCGTTCGCGCGGCCCGGCCGCCTACCGGGACGGCAGGAAGCGGTAGAACCACAGCGCCGCGGCGTGCAGGACCCGGAACGCGAACGAGTCGCGCAGGAAGCGCGGCAGGCCCGAGTGCTTCCCGGACAGCGCGGCCGTCCCGACCGACGCCGCCTGGGCGGCGTCGCGCAGCGCCAGCGGCGCGCCCGCGTCGAGCTTCTCCTCGCCCAGCTTGCATGCCTTGAGCGCGGCGACGAGGCGATCCGGGCCCGGCGGCGCGCCCCAGGCGCGCAGGAACGCTTCGCCCTTCGGGCTCATGGCGCCGAGTCGACGGTCGGCCTCGACGGCCGCGGCGACGTACTCGAGGTCCTCGTCGAGGATCTCGAGCTGAATCCGCCGGGCGACGGCGAGGCTGCATTCGGGCAGCGCGGCGGCCGTGTCGATGCCGCTCAGCTCCTGCGCGATCGCGGCCCGGTCCAGCCTCGCGTCCAGCCAGTCGCGGTGGCGGCCGCCGGCGGCGAGCGCCTCGATCCGGTCGGCGAGATCCGGGATGCCGCGGAGCCGCTCGGGGTCGAGCAGCAGCTGGGCGAGCCAGCCGGCGGCGTCGAGGCGGCCCCACAGCCAGTCGTTGGCGCGCCATGACGGCTTGTAGAACGCGCCGAAGTGCGCCAGCTGCATGCCGGCGAGCTTGCTCGAGTCCTCCGCCACGCCGAACGCGTCGCGCGTGACGGCGCTGACCTGCAGCAGCCGCACGGTCTGCTCGATCCGCGGGCGCTCGACGCCGAGCGCGTGCTCGATCGCCTGCAGGCGGCGCAGCCGGTCGCGAACGTCCGCGCCCTCGGGAGCGAGGCCTTCGGCGTAGGGGGCGAAGCGCTCGATCCCGCGCACGATGCCCGCGGCGATCGCCGTCTGCTCGGCGATCGTGTCCTGGAGCCGCTCGAGGTCGAGCTCGTGGGCGAGGTAGCGGCGCGCCTGCGCGGGCGCCCACGCGATGAAGTCGCCCTCGGGCGGCTGGATCGCGGCGACGCGGGCGTCATGGCCGAGGCGCAGCTCGCGCAGCACCTCGTGCAGGCGCCGGCGGACCTCGCCGAGGCGCTCACGCGCGTCGCCCTGCGTGAAGGCGAACGCGTAGCGCGCGAAGCCGAGCGCGATCGTCGCCGACTGCTCGACGACGTCGGGCAGCTGCGCGGCGCCGACCTGCCCGCGGATGTCGTCGAGCACCTCCAGGTAGCGGTCCGGCCGGAAGCGCAGCTCGACGTCGTCGGGCCAGCGGCGCAGGAGGTCCTGCAGCAGCGCGTCGGCCAGCCGCCGCCGCAGCGCCGCGTCCAGCGCGGGGACCGGGTCCGGCTCCGGGAACGGGCACGGGTCCGGACCGGCGAACCAGGTGCGCAGGATCAGCTCGCGCGCGCCGCGCTGGCGGTCGACGTCGCGGTTGTGGTCGCGCAGCTCGGTCAGCTCGCGCTTGACCGACTCGTTGCGCGGGATCGCGATCAGGCTGTCGAGCCCGGCCTCGGTGATGGTGTATCCCGGCTCTCGCTGGTCGATGCCCGGCTCGACGCGGCCGGGGTCGGGGACGACGTAGAGCAGGACGCGCTCGACCTCCTCCCTGGCGGCGGACTTCGCGTAGACGGCGTCGAGCGCCGGGCCGAGCGGGCGGTTGACGAGGACGCCGCCGTCGACGAGGTAGTGGTCGGACCGGAAGCTCGCGAGCGTGCCCATGACCGCCTTCGGCACCCAGCTCGGCTCGAACGCGACGGGGAACGACGCGCTCGAGCGGGCGGCCAGCGCGAGCTGCCCCGCGGCCTCGGGCGGCTGCATCTCGTCGCGGTGGAAGTGGAAGAGCCCGTGGTGGTCGGTGTCCGGGATCAGCGTGCCGAAGCTGTCGACGAGGCGCGAGTCCTCTCCGCGCAGCAGCGTCGTGGTCACGAACAGGTCGACGCCGTGGCGCGGCGGGTGCGGCTCCGCTTCGAACTGGTGCGCGAACGTCTCCTTCAGGTGCTCGCCGAAGTACTCGTCGCCCTTCATCAGCGAGCGCGGATCGCTTGTGTCGGCGTCGCGCAGCAGCAGCTCGAACGCCGCCGTGCGCTGCCACACCTCGCGCAGGCCCTGCAGCGGCACGCCGCGCGCGACCGCCGCGGCGAGCAGGGCGCCGTTGAGCCCGCCGGCGCTCGTGCCGGAGACGACGTCGACGCGGGGGCGGTAGCGGGCGAGCGCGCACAGGCCGGCGTAGACCTCGTCGCCGGAGCGCAGCAGCCGGTCGAGCTCGAGCGCGACGCCGCCCATCCAGATCGCGAGGCTGACCCCGCCGGTCATGACGACGGCGAGGCGGAGCTCGCGATCCTCCAGCGGTGCGGACATGACCAGTGGTGGCAACGCCTACCACACGTGGCCCCGCGATTGCTAGTGGAGGATCTCGATGTTGAGCTGCGCGAACGGCCGCGTGGCGCGGGCGTCCCCGTCGGTGGCGAGGTGCGTGAGCGCGCTCGCGGGGCCGTACTTGAACGGCGCCACGGTGCCGAGCTTCTCCTTTGACACGAGTCCTACCACGCGCTCCGCGCGCTCGAGCATCGTGCGCCGGACCTCGGACTCCTCGTAGTAGCCGCCGCTGAGCCCGTGCTCGGCGTGCAGCGCCCAGACGCCGAGGAAGCAGACGTCGGCGGAGATGTTGCGGTACGCGCGGATCGTCTCGGCGCCGGTCGCGACCATGGCGCGCGCGTCGAGCGTGCCGCCGATCAGGATCGTCTCGACGCCCTTGGCGGCCAGCGCGGTCGCGACCGGCGGGCTGTGCGTGATGAAGGTGCCGCTCTCGACGTGCTCGACGAGCTGCAGCGCGGTGCTGCCGCCGTCGAGGATCGCCGTCATGCCGGGACGCAGCATGCGCGCCGCCGCGCGCGCGGTTGCGCTCTTGCCCGTGAGTGCGTGGGTCTGCCGCTCGTCGTAGCTGACGGGCACGCTCGAGCGCGCGAGCGCGCCGCCGTGCACGCGCTCGAGCCGGCGGGCCTGCGCGAGCTCGTCGAGGTCGCGGCGGACGGTGTAGCCGGAGACGCCGAGCACCTCCTGCAGGCGCGTCGCGACGACGCGCCCCTCGGTCTCGACGATGTCGAGGATGCGGCGCTGGCGCTCCTCCTTGAGCATCTACGGCAGCTCGTCGAGGTGCGTGAAGATGCGCTTGTCGTGGTCGCGCGCGATCTGGACCATCTCGTCGGCTCCGACCGAGGCGCCGCCGATCCGGAGCACGGCGTCGCAGCGCTTGACGAGCCGGCGCGCGATCGGGTGGAAGACCTCGTCGAAGTCGCCGCCGAGCTCGATCAGCGGGAGCGCGAGGGCTTCGCCGGTGACGGGCAGGTGGCCCTTGCGGAAGACGTCGAGCGCGGCGCGGTTCATCGCGTCGACGTTGGCCTGGAGCTTCTCCGGCTCGCCGTCGGTGCCGGAGCGGTACGGCCCGGCGACGAGCACCAGGAGCGAGTTGTCTTTCTGCATGTTACTGCGCAGTATTGCGCAAACGAGCGCGGATCTCATCCCACAGCTGCGCATATGCCTGCGCCGCCCTGCTGCGCGGGGCGAAATCGACGATCGGGCGCCGCTTGGAGCCCATCCGCTCGACGTCCGCCGCCATCGGGATCGAGGTCTCCAGCAGCGCGCCCGGCTGCTCGTCCTTGAGCTGTGCCATCACGTCGCGGTGCAGGTGCTTGCGCCCGTCGACCATGCTGAAGAACGCCATCACGCGCGGGCCGTCCTCCGCCGAGAGCAGCCGCTCGATCTGCTCGAACGTGCGCGAGGAGAGCGTCGCCGGGATGATCGGGACGAGCAGCACGTCGGCGGCCTCGAAGATGCTCTCGGACACGAGCGAGACGCTCGGCGGGCAGTCCAGGAACGTGTACTCGTAATCGTCCTGCAGCGGCGCGAGCACGCGCGCGAGCCGTGCCGTGGGCCGCTTGGTGCCGTCGAGCGCGAGGTCCATGTGGCGGTAGGAGAAGTCCGCCGGGAGCAGGTCCAGGCCCTCGTGGTCGGTGCCCTTGATCAGCGCGTCGACGTCGCTCCTGCCGCGCACGAGCGCCTTGCCGCCGCCCTTGATCTTCGGCTTGACGCGGAACAGGTACGTGCTCGCGCCCTGCGGGTCGAGGTCCCACAGCAGCGTGGCGGCGCCGCCTGCCGCCGCGAGCGTCGCGAGGTTGACGGCGGCGGACGTCTTCCCGACGCCGCCCTTGACGTTGTACGTGGCGAGGACCGTGCTCATCCGAACGTCGCCTTGATGGAGTCGCGCCGCGGCTCGGCCGCGAACTCGGCGAACTGGGCGGAGAACTCGGTCCGCGCGCGGTGCTGCTCGCGCGCGAGGCGGTCGATCAGCGCGCCCATCGCGAGCAGGCCCTCGGCGCCGCCGGGCTGGGCGGCGACGGCGCCGGTCAGCGCGCGCAGGGTGTCGGCCTGGACCTCGAAGTCCTGGTGGCGGCCGAGCACGTCCTGCAGCGCCTTCAGCGCCTTGATCATCGGCTTGACGACGTCGGCCGGGAAGAGGCCGCCGAAGAACTCGAGCAGGTAGCGCAGCTCCTTGCCCTTCTTGCGCAGCTCGTGCAGCGCCTCAGGCTCCGTCTCGTCGGTGATCGCGTTGCCCATCTTGACCATGCGCCGGTAGACCTTGGCGATCCGCTCGCCGGCGACGGCCTCGATCGGCGGCGTGTCCTCGAACGCGCGCAGTTCGGCCCAGGCGGTGAGCGCGTTCTGCGCGCGCTTCGTCGCGAACGCGCGCTTCATGGCGGCGAACGCGCGGGCGCGGTGCTGCTCGAGCACGGCGTGCAGCGGGGCGAGCGCCTCGCGGTCCTCGTACTCCTCGAAGTCGAGCAGCTGCACGTCCAGGTCGCGCATGTCGCTGGTGATCAGCTGGATCCACTTGAGCTCCTCGCGCAGGTGCTCGAGCGGGGCTTCCGCGAACACGTGGCTGAGCTGGCGCAGCAGCGAGCGGGCGCGCCGGTTGGCGACGCGCAGGTCGTGCAGGAACTCGCTGTCGACGTCGGCGAGCGTCCCCGGCAGGTTCGCCTCCACGATCGCGTGGGTGCGGGCGAGCACGGCCTCGGCGGCGCTGCCGGCGCTCTGGCCGGAGTGCAGGTCGAGGTCGAGCTTGGAGCTCACGCCGCCCGGCGGCGCGCCGGCGGCGGCGATCGCCTCGTCGGCGAGCGGCTCCTCGGTCTCGGTCAGGCCGAGTGAGACCGTGAGCACTTGCCGGACGCGCGCGAGGTCCTTGTCGTAGCCGCGCACCGGCGTCGCGTGCACGCGGGCGCGGAGCCCCTCGGGCGCCTCCTCGCTCAGGCGCACGACGATCTTGTCGTCCTCGTTGAGGATCGCGAGCCGGCGGCTGCGGCTCTCGACGCGCGCGAGCGGCGTCAGCGCGCGCATCTCGATCAGCGGCGCGAGCGGCGCGCGCAGCGGCTCGGGCAGGTCCTGCAGGAGCTGGCGCGGCGGTGCCTCGGCGAGCTCGGCGTGCGCGGACTCCTTGCCGGTGTCGCGGTCGAGCAGCACGAGCCGCCCGTCGCCGTGACGAAGCGTCACCCCCGCATTGTGCAGGCGCCCGTCGAAGGTGTCGTAGAACGTCCAGCGCGTGGTGACGGCGGGTTCGGCGCGGACCGGGAAGTGGGACGAGAGCGCGTCATAGAGGTCGAGCCCGTCGGGCAGCAGGAAGGCGCACATCTGCGCGCGGGAGTGTCGCAGAGCCGCGAGTACAAGCGGCCGCAAGTCCCCCTGTCTCGCCCTGGGGTTTCGCCACCTGCCTCTCGCCGCTGCCGCCGAGGCGAAGCCGGTGATGCGCGGTACTCACGCCCGCATGTACTAGCGTCCCGCCTGTTCCAATGGCGGCGAACGAACGGGAGCTCAAGCTCGGCGTGTGGGCGGGCTTCGCGCTTCCCGACGTCGGCCTCGCCGCGGCTCCCGAGCCGGAGCGGCGGCTGGAGGCCGTCTACTACGACACGCCCGATCTGCGGCTGCTGCGTCACGGCGTGACGGTCCGCAACGGGGACGGCGTGTGGGTCGCGCGGCTGCCGTCGCGCGACGTGCGCGTGGAGGGCGGCGGCGGGGGGCTGCCGGCCGAGCTCGCCGAGCTCACGCTCGGCTGGGCGTTCGGGGCGCCGCTGGCGCCGGTCGCGCGCCTTGCGACAGTGCGTCGCATGCTGGTCCTGCGTGACTCGCGCGGGCGCGAGGTGGCGACGATCGGCGACGACGACGTCTCCGTTCTGCGCGGCAAGCGCGTGGCCGCGCGCTTCCGCGAGCTCGAGCTGACCGCCGCGACCCCGCGGGCGCTGGAGCGGCTCGCCGGGCGGTTGCGCGACGCGGGCGCGCAGCCGGTCGACCAGGTCCCGAAGCTCGTGCGCGCGCTCGGCCCGGCCGCGTTCGCGCGGCTGCCGGTGGTCGAGGCAGGCCCGGGCGCGAGCGCAGCCGACGTGATCCGCGCGCGCCGCGCCCGGGCGGCGGCGCGCTTGTCCGGCGCCCACGCGGCGGTCGTGCTCGACGGCGACGCGGACAGCATCCGCGCGCTGCGAGCCGGCGCCCGCGCCCTTCGCCGCGACGCGCGCGCCTTCGCGCCGCTGCTCGGCGACGCGCCCAAGGTCGGGTGGCTGATCGACGCGCTCACGCCGGTGCGACGGCTCGACGAGCTGCTCGCGCTGGCCGGCGACGAGGGGGAGCGCGGAGACGCGGCCGCGGCGGGCGAGGCCGGCGACCGCGGCGGCGGGTCGCGGCGTGGCGACGGCGGCGTTCTGCGGCGGCGAGGCGGCGAGGCGCCAGGCGGCGGCGATGCGCGGCGCGGCGGCGCCGATGAGCGGGCGCGTCTTCGCGCCCGCCTGCACGCGGATCGGGCGGCGGCGCTGGAGGTCGCGCGGGAGGCGCTTCGGAGTCCCCGGTACGCCGCGCTGCTGAAGGTCCTCGCCGAGGAGCCGCGGCCGGTGGCCAAGGCCTCGCGGCCCGCGGCCGACGCGCTTCCCCGGCTCGCGCGCGAGCCGCTGGGACGGCTCCGGCGGGAGCTCGCGCCCAAGCCGGCCGAGCAGCTCGCGGCCGTCACGTCCGCGGCCGTCCCGTACGTCGACGCGCGCAAGGCGGCGCGGGCGCTCGGCGTCCTGCGCGACGCGCTGCGCGAGCGGCGGCGCGCGCTGCAGGCCGTCGACGGGCTGCACGCGCTGGCGACCCGCGCGCCGGAGCACGCGTGGGCGGCGGGCCTGCTGGCCGGCGAGCAGTCGGCTCGCGCCGCGCGGGCGCAGGCTGCGCTCCCGCAGGCGTACGAGCGCGCGACCCGGCGCAGGCTCTGGACCTGGGTGCCCTAGCCGACGTGGTGATCCAGGACTGACCCGCGTGCGAAGAGATGCTCCGGAGGCGCCTCCCCGACCCAGGAGGAACCATGACCACGCCCCAGGACGCACTCGCCGCCGCCCACGCGCGCTGGAACGCCGGCGACCTCGACGGCTACCTGCAGCTCTACGACGACGGCATCACGCTCTACGGCTACGCGCCGGAGCCGCTGGGGAAGGCCGAGGTGCGCGCGTTCTACGAGGCGGTCTTCGCCGCCTTCGGGACCCCCGCCGCTGGAGTTCCACGAGGTGCTGTGGGACGGCGACACCGCCACGATCCGGTTCACCATGGGCGGCCGCCACGTGGGCGAGTTCATGGGCGTGCCCGCCACCGGCACCGAGATCGCGCTGAACGGGATCACGACCCTGCGCTTCGAAGGCGACCGCGTTGTCGAGCGCCACTCCCAGGCCGACATGCTCGGGCTGCTCGTGCAGCTCGGCGCCGTGCCCGCGCCGGCCTGAACAATTGCGCGGTATCGACGATGGGCGATTCTGATCGAATAGCCGGACCCGGGCAAGCGGATCTGGGAAGACTGCCGCCCTCACCCGCGCAGATGACGTTCGCGCAACAGCTAGGCCGCGATCGCATGCCGCGCGGTGGCCACCACAGGCCGCCAGGCATCGAGAGGCCGCTCGCGCACGAGCGCGGCGATTCGTCCCCCGCGGCCGCCGACGTCGATGCTCCAGCGTCCCGGCGCCAAGAGCCGCGGCGCCCGCTGGGGGACGTGGCCGGAGATCTGCGCCCACGGTGACGCGAGGTCGCGCGGCCACTCGCCCTCGTGCAGCCACAGGATGCCGCCGTGCGGGGCGGTGCCGCCGCGCTCCGGGCCGACCCAGTCGAACAGCGGATCGCCGGCGCGGCCGCGGTGCCAGCGGTCGTTGATCTCCGCCGCGCACTCGTCCGCCACGCCGGGCAGGTCGGAGGCCAGCCACGGGTGCACGCCCGCGTGCGTGAGCAGCCAGTCGCCGGCGGCGGCCGCCGCGTGCGGCCAGCCGCGCGTGGCGAGCAGGGCGAGCGCGGCCGCGTGGTCGCCGGAGCGCAGCAGCTGCGCCTCGTGGTTGCCCGCGAGCACGACGTCGACCGTCTCGGCCGCGAGCCGCGCGGCCGCGAGGTTCTCGCCGTCGGACGCATGCCGGTCCAGCAGGTCGCCGACCTGCACGACCCACGCGTCCTCGCGCCGGCGCCCGCGGGCGTCGAGCACCCCCGCCGCCTCGAGGACGGCGCGCAACGCCTCGGCGCGCGCGTGCACGTCCGCGATCACGACTTCCAGCATCACCCCCGTACATTCCCCCTCTGGCCGGACGGCATGTGAAGATCCGGGAAAGCTCAGGGGGCCTCCCCGATTGCGGCGCGCGGCCGATCGTGGTCGGCTCCGCCGCCATGGGATTCCTGCGACGCATCTTCTCCGGCAGCGGCCGCATCCCTGAGGACCTCTCGCGCGAGCTGCGTGCCGAGGGCGTGCAGCTGCTCGAAGAGGGGCTTCCCGTGTCGGTGACCTGGCGCCACTTCCGCTCGCCGCGCCGCCGCGCCGGCTTCCGCCGCCGGTGGTTCACCGGCGCGATCGCGGTCACCCAGAAGCGCCTCGTGGTCTGGGCGCGCGGCAGGCACGTCGACGTCGCGTTCGCCGACCCGCACTTCGACGCGCTCGAGATCAGCGTCGAGCCGCCGGACCGCGTCCTGATCGCGCTCGACCTCTCAGCCTTCCACGACGATCAGTCGGGCCGCTTCGAGGTCCGGCTGCGCAGCCCCGACGCCGAGCGGATCACGGGCGCGATCAGGTCACACGCCCGAGCCGCGTAGCAGCGTGGAGCGGATCCGCCGCGCCAGCGACTCGCGCGTGTCGCGCGCGCCCAGCCGCTCGCTGCGGTCGCGCATCCGCTCGACCATCAGGTCGGTCAGGACGTCGACGAGCTCCGGGTGGTCGCGCAGCAGCGGCTGGTACTGCCGCGTGCCGATCTCGTAGACGACCGCGCCCTCGAGCGCGCGCACCGTGGCGGTCCGCGGCGCGCCCGTGAGCAGCGACATCTCGCCCACGACCGCGCCCTTGGCCATCACGCCGACGACGACGTCCTCGCCGCCGTCGCGGCGCAGCATCACCTCGAGGTCGCCCTCGGCGAGCACGAACAGCGAGTCGCCCTCCTGGTCCTGGACCACGAGGCGCTCGGTCGGGCCGAGCGTGAGCGGGCGCGCGGCGCGGGCGAGCGCGGCGCGCTCGGCCGGCGCCAGCGGCGCGAAGATCTCCACGCCGGCGAGCAGCGCCTCGATCTCCTGCGCCGGGCGCCGGTAGGTCTCCGGCAGCTCGGCGCCGACCTCGAGCTCCGGCCCGTAGCCGTCATGGCGCTGCAGCAGCGCGACGCGCGCCGGCTGGTTGACGTGCGCCTCGAGCAGGCTCACCTGGCGCGGGACGCACTCGACGCCGGTGTGGTCCATCAGCCCTTCGCGCTTGGCCCAGTCGGCGACGTGGTTCATCGAGTCGCGGTACTGCGCGCAGGCCGAGGCGAAGAGGCCGTCCTGGTCGGCGAACAGCCCGCTGACGGCGCCCGGCACGCGCACGCCCTCGAAGCGCCCGCGGCGATGCCAGAGGACGAACTCGCGCGCCGGGGCGGGGACGTGGTCGAGCTCCGGGAACGCCGCCGCGACGTTGCGCAGCACGGCCCGCTCGGCGTCGCGGAACACGCGCTGCCACGTCTCCTGCGCGTTGTGGTGGTTGGCCCCGGCGAGCCGGATCGCGTGCTGGAGGTCGGCGTGGTGGACGTGCAGGAACGCGAGCGTGGCCTTCTTCTTGGCCAGCAGGTTCAGCGCCGACACCGGCCCGGTCCGCGGCGCGCCGCGGCGCGGGAGCTGGATCCGGCGCAGCTCCCACACCTCGCGCCAGCGCACCGGATCGATGCTCGCGCGCAGCTCGGCGAACGCCTCGCCGTGATCGAACGCGGCGCGCTCGGCGGGGGAGAGCAGGTCGCCGACGTCGTCGCGGACCGCCTCGACGATGCCGAGGAACGTGAGGAACTCCAGGTACAGGCCGACGCGCACGAGCCAGCTCGGGTCGGCGAGGTGCTCGCCCGCGCCGGCGATGTCCTGGATCAGCGCGCGCGTGTAGAGCGCCGCCTTGTCGGAGCCGATCTGGAGCACCGGGAACCACGGGTGGTACGCGCGGCCGGGGCTCGCGACGCCGGCCGCCTCGGCCTGGCGCTCGGTGTCCGGCCCGACGAGGCGCTCCAGCAGGCGCGCGTACAGCGAGCCGCAGCGCCGCAGGTCGCACACGAGCAGCTCGGCCTCCGAGCCCGCGACGGCCACGCCGTCCACCAGCGCGCGCAGCTCGACCAGCAGCCGCTGCGAGAACAGGTGGCCGAACGTGAACGGGTCCTCGGCGTCGGTGGCGCCGGCGCGCACGCGCGGGTCCAGCTCGTCCCACGCCCAGCGCGCGCCCGGCAGCAGGTCGCGCGCCGGCGAGACCGCCAGCACGCGGCGACGGGTGATGTCGTCGCCCGCGTCCACGAGCCCGTCATCGCCGAACGTCAGCGGCGGGACGGGGCGGTCCTCCCACCCCGGCACGGGCGCGGGCGCGCCGTCGGCGGCGACGAACGACACGCGCGAGCGCACCGAGGCGTCGCCCGACAGCGCGTACAGCAGCCACGCGGGGTCCTCCTGCTCGCCGGGCAGGATCAGCGCGACCTGCTCGCTCGACCCGAGCCCGGGATGCGCCGCCTCCGCCGCCGCGCGGCGGCCGGGGACGAACGGCACGATCCGGCACTCCAGCGGCCGCCCGTCGCGAGCGAGCGCGGCTGCCGCGCGCCGCACCATCTCCGCCCGCGCGGCGGCGTCGGCGCCGGCCACGTTCGCGGCGAGCAGATCCTGGAGCCGGCTCAGGAAGGCCGCCTGCGACACATGGGCTTGTTCCACGGACCCGGCATCCTCGTCTCTCCCGGCCCGCTTGTCGAGGCCACGGCGATCAACGTTGCTTGATCGCACTAGGCCCGGTAGGTTCGGCCGAACGGAAGAAGCCGGCTGCGATGAATGCAGACCTCCCCGAGAGCGATCCCGACCAACCCGGGTTCACGCCCGAGGTCCTCGATAAGACGGTGATCTCGATTCCGCTCCTGCATCAGATGCGGGACGACGGCGAGATCCACAAGGTCGTGATCGACCTCAATCTGGATTACTTCGAAGGACGCGACAAGGCGCGCGAGCACGCACGCGAGCTGATCGAGGCGGTCGCCGGCGACGCCCAGGGCGTCAACGCGATCAAGACCGACGTCAGCGACCAGTACGTCTTCGCGACGCTCGCGACGGGCGCGATCCGCGAGCTCGTCCGCAGGGACAGCGACAAGGACATCGCGCGCCGCTCGATCTACCGCATCTGGCCGGACTTCCCGATCAAGACGCTGATCGTCAAGTCGCTCAGCACGGTCAAGGCCGACGCCGCGCGGGCCGCGTTCACGGCCCTCGGCGACGGCATCGTGTGGGCCGTGCTGGACTCGGGGATCGACCGCAGGCATCCGCATTTCGGCCTCCACAAGAACCTCGACCTCGACGGCGCCCTCGCGCCGAAGGACTTCACCGGCATCGGCACCGGCGACCCCGAGAAGGACGAGCTCGGCCACGGCACCCACGTCGCGGGCATCATCGCCGGCGAGCTGCGCGACACCGCCGGCGTGCGCGCGTTCGGGCGCCACCGCGACGAGCACGGCGACGTCACGTACGACAGGGTCGCGCTGAAGCACATCTCGGGCATGGCGCCGCGCTGCAGGCTGCTCAGCCTGAAGGTGCTCGACGGCAACGGCGGCGGCGAGACGAGCAGCCTGATCACCGGCCTGGAGTACGTCCAGAAGCTCAACGGCTACGGCCGGCGGCTGCGCGTGCACGGCGTCAACCTGAGCGTCGGCTACGACTTCGAGCCGGAGTGGTTCGCGTGCGGGCAGAGCCCGCTGTGCGTCGAGGTCGATCGCCTGGTGCGCTCCGGCGTCGTCGTGGTCGTCGCCGCCGGGAACACCGGGTACGGCTGGATCCCGGGCACCTCGCGCGGCACCGTCGCGGCAGGGCAGGCCCTGACGATCAACGACCCGGGCAACGCCGCGCTCGCGATCACCGTCGGCTCGACGCATCGCGACGAGCCGCACACGTACGGGGTCTCCTACTTCTCGTCCAAGGGGCCGACGGGCGACGGCCGGCTCAAGCCCGATCTCGTCGCCCCGGGCGAGAAGATCCTGTCGTGCGCCGCGGGGAGCACGCAGCAGAAGGCCAAGGCCGGCGGCGCCGACTGCGACTACCTGGAGGACAGCGGCACGAGCATGGCGGCGCCGCACGTCTCCGGCGTGATCGCCGCGTTCCTCTCGATCCGGCGCGAGTTCATCGGCCAACCGGAGCGCGTGAAGGCGATCTTCATGGACACCGCGACCGACCTCGGGCGCGATCGCAACTTCCAAGGCAGCGGGCTCGTCGACCTGATGCGGGCGATCCAATCGGTGTGAGCGGACGATGGCCGACCTCTCCGGATTCCCGTACGCCGAGCTCGAGTTCACCAAGCAGGGCGCCGTCGCCGACCCCGCGCAGGTGGCGACCCTGGACGCGCTGCTCGAGGCGCGCACGCCGGCCGACCTGCTGGTCATCTCGCACGGCTGGAACAACGACATGGACGAGGCACGCAGCCTCTACGCGCGCTTCCTCGCGTCGCTGCGCGCCGTCGCCGGCGCCGGCGATCGCGGCATCGCCGTGCTGGGCGTGCTGTGGCCGTCCAAGCGCTTCACGGCGCACGAGCTGATCGCGGGAGGCGCCGCGAGCGCGGCCGGCGACGGGCACGTGCGCGCGGCGCTCGACCGGCTCGCGGCCGCGCTCGACGACCCCGCCGCCGCGGTGGCGCTGGAGGAGGCCCGCGCGCTCATCCCCCGGCTGGAGGACGAGGCGACGGCACGCGCGCGCTTCGCCGACCTGGTGCGCTCGCGCCTGACGCGCGAGGCGGCCGACGGCGAGGACGCGTCGCGCGAGCTGTTCGACGCGTCCGGCGAGCAGCTGATGACCCGCCTGCGGGCGCCCGACGTGCTCGCGCCGCCGGGCGGTGGCGGTGGCGCGGCCGGCCTCGGCGACCTGCTCGCCGACGCCAAGGCCGCCGCCGCGCGGCTCGCCAACTTCGGGACCTACTACGAGATGAAGGCGCGCGCGGGCCTCGTGGGACGCAGCGGGCTGCACCCCGTCCTGAAGGCCGTCCAGGACAAGCGCCCGCAGTTGCGGCTGCACCTGGTCGGGCACAGCTTCGGCGCGCGGCTCGTGACGGCGGCGGCGAGCGCGGGCGGCGTGCGCGTGGACTCGGTCTCGCTGCTGCAGGCCGCGTTCTCGCACTACGGCTTCGCGCAGCACTGGGACGGCGCCGCCGACGGGCTGTTCCGCCCGATGGTGACCGGCGGGATCGTCGCCGGCCCGACGCTGATCACGCACACCCGCAACGACACGGCCGTGGGCGAGGCGTACGCGATCGCCTCGCGGATCGCCGGCCAGGTGGCGGCCGAGGTCGGCGATGCTGCCGACCGCTACGGAGGACTCGGCAGCAACGGCGCGCTGAAGACGCCCGAGGCCGACCCCGGCCGCCTGCTCCCGGTGGGCGGCGATTACGGGTTCCAGCCCGGGCGCCTGCGCAACCTGATCGCCGACGAGTTCATCGCCGACCACTCCGACATCTGCGGCCCCGAGGTCGCGTACGCCGT
The DNA here is from genome assembly GCA_963736505.1 of uncultured Solirubrobacteraceae bacterium. Classification (GTDB taxonomy): domain Bacteria; phylum Actinomycetota; class Thermoleophilia; order Solirubrobacterales; family Solirubrobacteraceae; genus Solirubrobacter. Next base: position 158,319 of record CAVTOZ010000002.1, on the reverse strand, counting down.
GCTGACGGCGGTGGCGGGGATCTGAATGGCGACCGGCGAGGAAGAGCTCAGGCACCTGCTCGCGAAGGGCGAGGTGGTCGTGGTCGCGGGCGCCGGCGTGTCGATGAGCGTGGTCGGCGACCAGACGGTCGACGACCACCCGGTGGCGTCGTGGACGGGCCTGCTCCGCCACGGCATCGATCGCGCGCCGAACAAGACCGAGGAGTGGCGCGAGCGCCGGCGCGCCGACGTCGACTCCGGCGACGTCGGCGAGATGGTCAACGTGGCGGGGAGCATCACGCGCGAGCTGCAAGGTCCGCAGGGCGGCGCGTACGCGAAGTGGCTGAACGACACGATCGGGGCCCTGGAGCCGAGGAACCGCGGCCTGATCGAGGCGCTGGAGCTCCTGCGCGCGCCGATCGCGACCACCAACTACGACCACCTGATCGAGCAGGTCACGGCGATGGACCGCCTGACGTGGGAGGACGGGGCGCGCTGGCAGGCCGTCATCCGCGGGGACGAGCGCGCCGTGCTCCACATCCACGGCCACTACCGGGTGCCCAGCTCGGTCATCCTCGGCGTCAGCTCCTATGCCGACATCCGCAACAACGAGCCGGTCCAGGCGATGCTGCAGGCGCTCGGCCAGAGCAAGACGCTGCTGTTCGTCGGCATCGGCGCGGGTCTCGACGACCCGAACTTCGGCGCCCTGCGGGAATGGCTGCGGCGCGTCACGCCCGACTCGATGTACGCCCACTACCGGCTGGTGCGCAAGGGCGAGGAGGTCGACCAGGATCCGGCCGAGCGGATCGAGCTGATCGAGTACGGAGACCGCTACGACGACCTCGAGGGCTTCCTGCGCCGGATCGCGCCGGAGCCGCCCGCCGGGGTGGAGCGCAGGGTCCCGGTCGCCGTGCGCAAGCCGCGCATCCTCGAGCTGCGGATCGAGCGCGACGGGGTCAAGGCGAAGGCGCGGCGGACCGGCAAGACGGCCGAGGAGCCGCTGCACCTCGACGATCTGCTCGTGTCGATGACGCAGATGCTCGAGGGCTGGCTCAGGCGCCGCGAGCCGGACGCGTTCGACCCGCAGGGGGCGCTGCTCGAGAGCGAGCCGGAGGAGGCGAAGCTGCTCGGCCGGATCCTCTACCAGGCGATCTTCCACGGCGACGTCCGCGAGCTGCTCGTCGAGGAGCTCAAGGACGCCCGGGCCGCCGGCTCCGACGACCGGCTCGCACTCGTCCTGAAGGTGGACCGGGTGCGCGTGCCCTCGCTCGACGGCGGCCCGGACGTCGACCTCACCGAGCTCCCCTGGGAGCTCTTGCACAGCCCGGAAGACGCCTGGCTGGCGCAGAACCGGAGCCTGACGCTGTTCCGCGCGCTGCACGGCGACCAGGGGACCGTGAGCGCCGCGCGCGGGAAGCTGCGCGTGCTGGTCATCAAGGCCCAGCCCGCGGACGTGCTCGAGGCCGCGCGCTTCCAGTGGGATCCCGTCAGGGCGCGCGCGTACGACGAGCGGATGGACGAGATCACCAGGCATCTGGCCTCGCTCGACAAGACCCACGACGTGGTGACGCAGGTGCGCGTCGTGGACGAGCCGACGCTGTCCGCCGTCGTGGAGGCGCTGGACGAGCCCGCGGACATCGTGCACTACCTCGGCTACGGCAGCGTCGACGCGAGCCAGCGCCGCCTGGTCGCGCTGCTCGACGAGGACGGACGCGCGGTCTGGCCCCTCAGCGACCCGTTCGCGCGCCTGTTCCGCCTGGCCCCGCCCAGCATCGTCTTCCTGCACCTGTGCGAAGGGCCGCGCGAGGGCTACAGCTACGACTTCGCGCGCGCCAGCTTCACCGAGCTGGCCGGTCTGCTGCTCAGGCACGGCGTCCAGCTCGTCGTCGCGATGCAGTACCCGATGAGCCCCGACGTCGGGCTCGAGTTCACCAAGAGCTTCTACGCCGGGATCCAGTCGCCGGAGGAGGCGGTCCACAACGCCCGCCGGCAGGCCTCGTCGTTCTACCGGCTCGGAGCGGCCGTCCTGTACCTGCACGACGACGCCTCGCTCGCGACCGTCAACGGCGCACACGCGATCGCCGACGAGTCGGCCCACCGCAAGGAGCGCAGCGTCACCGAGCGCGGCCAGGAGGTCACGCGCACCGTCCCGGCCCAGCCCGGGCGGGCCGAGCCGGAGCCTCCCAAGGCGCCGCCGGTCCCGACCAAGCAGGGGGTGCTGCCGGGCGCGACGCGCGTGTCGTTCGCCGACCTGCAGCTGAAGGCCGAGGAGATCGCGCGGCGCGCGAACCAGGACGCGGACCGCTTCAAGGAGCAGAGCGCGGGGCTGTACGTGGACGTGCGCGGCGACGAGGACGGCACGCTCGATCCGGCCGTACTGGCCCGGGCCGCGCACGACCGCGCGAAGCTCGGCTCGCCAGGCGAGAGCGCGCTGCTGTGGGAGCAGCTCTCCGACCATCTCCGACCGCGGCCGCGTGCGGACCTCGGGTACTAGGCGATGAGCCAGGCCACCGACGCCTCCGCCGAGCGGGTGCGCGAGAGCGTCGACCAGGTGCTGGACGCGATTCGCGCCGACACGAGCGGCCTGCCGTCGGCGCTCCCGGCGGCGCTCGGCGACGTCGTCGCCGCCGCCGCGGCGGGCGATCTGGACGCCGCTCAGGACGCCACGGAGCGCCACATCGCCGCGCTCAAGCGCGACCTGGCCGTCGCCCGCACGCTCAGGGCGGCGCTGAAGAGCCTCGCGTCCGCCGCGCCGGCGCCCGCGCCCCGCGAGGCCGAGCTCGACGCCATCCGCGCCGAGACGGATCCGGCGCGGCAGCGCGGCCGCTGGGCGTTGTCGTACGCCCGCGCGCTGGCGCACGCCGATTTCGAGCTGTGCGGGGCGCTGGCCGCCGAGGCGTTCGCGTTCAGGTCCGCGCTCCCGATCCTGGACCGCCTGATCGGCGAGGAGACGGAGGCGCTGCTGGCGGGGCGTCCGGAGGAGGCGCGCGGGCTGCTGCGCTTCCTGGCCGGCACGCTGGCCGCCGGCGAGCCGTCGGAGAAGGAGGAGCGCCACACGCTCGCGGCCGTGTTGGTCGTGCTCGCGCGGCTGGAGCTGCAGGAGTACGGCGACCCGGATGCCGAGCGGCGGGCGAAGCTGCTGTTCAATCGCGCCCGCGCGATCGCGCCCGACAGCGGGCTGCCGGAGGCGGCGCGGGCGCTCCGCTTCGAGCGGCGCGCCGAGTACGGGAGCGCGATGACGCGCGCGCAGCGCGCCGTGCGGCTCTCGCCGGAGCGCCCTGAGGGCTATCTCGCGCTCGCGCTGTGCGCCGAGGCGCAGCTCGCGCCGCACGCGGCCGGCTACTACGCCCAGGTCGTCGAGCGCGTCCTGCACGCCGACGGCGACCCTCGCCCCGGGCTCGCGCTGTTCGCCGGGGAGATCCCGCACACGCTGCTCGTGATGCTCGCGCGCCATGCGTCGGAGCTGGGCCGCCACGAGCTCGCGCTGGACCTGATCGAGCAGGCGCTCGCGCCGTGGGCGTCCGACGAGGAGCGCGAGGTCCAGTGGCGCCGCGAGGCGGGGGAGCACAAGCTGCACGCCGAGGTGCTGCACGCGCTCGGGCGCGACGCGCTCGCCGCGGAGGCGCTGTGCGACGCGATCGACCGGCTCAACTGGGCGGGCGAGACCGAGCAGGCGGTCGCGCTCGCGCGCGAGGCGACGGAGCGCGACCCCCACCTGGGACGCGCCCGCTGGCTGCTCGCGGACGCGCTGCGCGTCGCCGCGACGCTGACGGAGCCGCCGTACGTGGATCGCGCCCGGCTCGACGACGGCATCGCGGCCTGGGAGTCGGCCGAGGGCGATCCCGCCGACGTGCCCGAGTGGGCGCTGTGGGTCCGCGCGTCGATCGAGGACGGGCGCTCGCGGCTGCCCGGCGAGGACCGGGCGGAGCGGCTCTGGCAGGCCGTGACGCTGTCCGAGCGCGGCCTGCTCCTGGAAGGCAGCAGCGCGCCGACCTACGCCGCGCTGGCGGGCCTGTTGCGCCAGCTGAACCGCTGGCCGGCCGCGCTCCAGGCGTCCGAGCAGGCGCTGTTGCACGACGAGGGCAATGCGCTCGCGCTCGAGGAGCGCCTCACGCTGCTCGCGAACACGGGCCGCTACGAGGAGGCGGAGGAGGTCGTGGATCGGCTGCCGCCGTCACCCTGGCTCGACAGCGTGCGCGCCTTTCTGCTGTCGCGGACGGGCGCGCCCGAGCAGGCGCTCGAGCTGCTCCAGCACGCCGTGGCCAAGACCGAGCGGCCGAGCGTCTGGCAGCAGGAGCTGGTGGCGTACTGCCTGCGCGAGCTCGGCCGCCGCGAGGAGGCGGAGCGCGAATGGGAGGCGATCTGGTCGCAGCGGCACGACCCGGCGCCCGACGATCGCCTGGGATACGCGTGGGCGGGCTGGAGCCTCGGGAACGCGCCCGAGACGCTCGCCATGGCCGAGCCCCTGTGCGACGACCCGATCGATCGCGCCGAGGCGCTGCGCATCACCGGGCTGTGCGAGCTCGTGCTGGGCCGGCCCGAGGCCGCCGCGACGCACCTGCGGGACGGCATCGGCCGCTCGACCGGCATGCGCACGCTCGGCGAGTTCATCGAGCACGACCTGGCCGACGCCGAGGCGCGCGCGGAAGGGGTGGGGGACGCCGTCTGCGCGAAGGCGCGCGAATGGGCGCAGGCGCGCATCGAGGAGCTCGAGCGCCACGCGGGCGCGTCGCAGGACCTCACCGAAGCGCTGGCGGACGCCACGCCCGAGACGGGCTGGGCGTGGGTGGGCGCGCTGGCCGGCCTCGCGCGCGTCGCCGCCACCGAGGGCAACCACCGCGAAGCGGCGGAGCGCTACGCCCGGCTCGCGGACACCGAGCACGCCCGCTTCCCGGGCGCGGCGCGCGGTCACGTCGCCGCGATCGACGCCCTCCGGTACGCCGGCGATGCGCGCCTGCTGGCCGGCGACGCCGCCGGCGCGGCGCAGGAGTACGCCGCCGCGCTCGACGCGCCGGGCCCGCTCGCGGACGAGGCGCGCTTCGCGCTGCGCTGCCGGGCGAGCGCGGCCCTGCTCGAGGCGGGCGACCGCGCGGGCGCCGAAGCGCGGTTCGCCGAGGCGCTCGGCGACGGCGACGGCGCCGCGATCGCCGACGCCGTCGAGCCGGTGGTGCGCGACTCGGCCCACCGCTGGACGCTCGCCGACGGCTGGGGGGATCCAGCCGCGCGCGAGCGGCTGCTGGACGGCCTCCAGGCGGCGTTCGGCGGGGACCAGGCACCGGCCCTGGGAACGACGGTGCTGCCGCTGTACGTGCAGGTGTCGGAGGATGTCCTCGAGCCGTCCGGCGAGGACGCGTTCCGCAGGCTGCTCGACGAGCAGGCAGTGCGGACGGCGAGCACGACCGGCTTCCGCCCGCCGCCGCCGACGATCGAGATCGGGCGGATCGGCGCCGGCGGCTACCGCGTGCTCGTGCACGAGGCGCTGGCGGCCTCCGGGCGGGTCGATCCCGGCGGCGTCTTCTGCCCGCGCGGCCTGCTCACGCAGGAGGACCCGGACGATCTGACGTACGCGTGGCGCGACCCGCTGAGCGGGGCCCCCGGCGCCTGGATCTCCTCCGAGCGCGCCGCCGCGCTCGGACCCTCCGCGCAGGCCTCGCTCGTGCGCCCGCAGGAGTTCGTCGCCCGCCACTTCCGCGCCGTGCTGCGCGACCAGCTCCACGTCTATCTCGACGTCGAGGCGGTGGAGGACCTGCTCGAGCGCCCGAGCGATCGCGTGGAGGACTACGCGCAGCAGCTGATCCTGCTGCCCGACACGACCGCGCGCCTGCGCTTCGCGCGCCTGATCCGCGAGCTGGCGCGCGAGGGCGTGCCGATCGGGACGCGCGACGCCGAGAGCGGGCACTACGCGCCCGACCTGCACGAGCTGCTGGTCGCCGTCGCCGAGGGGGCGCTGCGCGAGCCGAGCCTCGACGAGGCGATCCGCACGCTGCGGCGGCGGCTGCGCGAGCGGCTCCCCGGCAACGACGTCGCGCATCGCGTGCAGGTGCCCGAGGCGTGGGAGCAGGCGTGGCCGCCCGACCCCGGCGCGGCGTTCGAGCAGCTCGCCGCGATCCGGGCCTACGTCGCGGCGGAGAAGCGGCCGGTGGCGCTGGTGACCCGCGACCCGGCGCTGCGGCCGCGGCTGCGGGAGCTGATCGCGCCGGAGCTCCCGGCGGTCCCGGTGCTGGCCGTGGAGGAGCTCGCCGAGCCCGGCGAGGAGCTCGCCGAGCTCACGCTCGCGGATCGGAGCGGCGTTGGCGCGTGAAGCCCCGGCCGCCGAGCTGCGGCTCGCCGTCCATCCCCGGCTGGCACGCGTGGCCGACCCGGAGGACGCGCTGCACCGTGACGCGCGCGACGCGCTGGGCGAGGCGCTCGGCGAGCGGCTCGCGGCGCTGGGCCTGCCGGGCGCGCCGCAGGTCGAGATCGTCGTCGCCGACGATCCCCCGCAGTGGGGCGCGATCGCCGTCAACGGCAGCGTGTGCCGCTACGGCGCCGAGACCGGCCGCGGCGCGCGGGTCGCCGCGCTCGGGAGCCACGACGCGGAGAGCGATTCCGACGTGCTCGCGTGGCTGGAGCGGGCGGTCGAGGGCGATCCGGCGCTCGCCGTCGAGTTCCTCCGCCACGCGGTCGGCGCGGTCGTCTCCGACCACGCCGCCGCGCTCGTCAGGCCCGCCGTCGCGGCCGCGTACGCCGGCGCGCTCGGCCGGCCGGCCGACGCCGAGCGTCTCGAGATGTGCCTGCGGCACGTCGTGGATCTGCGCGTCTCGGTGGCGGCGACCGACGTCGTCGCGGGCGTGCTCGACGAGCACCGGGCGGAGGGGCCGCTGGAGTGCGCGGAGGCGCTGCTGTCGGCGCTGCGGCCGCGCGAGCTCGAGCTGCGGCTCTCCGAGCGCCTGCTGCGCGAGCTGACCGGAGGCCAGTTCGCCGGCCTGCTCGACGTGCTGCGCAGCGGCGTGCTCTACGACCTCGGCATCGAGGTGCCGGTGCTGCGCGCGGCGCGCGCGCCGCTGCCGGGCTCCTGCTTCGCGCTCGACGTCAACCACCTCCCGCTGCTCGCGCGCGCCGGCCTGCCGCCGGGCGAGTGCCTCGTGAACACGGCGCTGCCCGGGGTGCAAGTGCTCGGGCTGATGGACAACCCGGGCTCGGCGCTCGCGAACGCGCGCATCGCGGGCGACGACGCGACGGCCGCGGGGGAGGCGGGGCTGACGACGTGGACCGCGGCGGAGTACGTCTACCTGGCGCTGGCCGAGGATCTCGGCCGCTACGCGCGCTGCCTCGTCGACACCGAGGCGACCGAGCGGCTGCTCGAGTGGCTCGCGCCCGCGCTCGTTCGCCAGAAGGACGCCCGGATCTCGACCGCGCATCTGACCGGCGTCATCCGCGTGCTGGTCGCCGAGCGCGAGAGCGCGCGCGACCTGGCGGCGATCGTCGAGCGCCTGCTGGACGCCGACGAGGCGGCGGCCGCCGAGGTGGGGGAGTGGGTCCGCGCGGGGCTGGCCCCGGCGATCGCGACGCGGCGCGCCCAGGGCACCGGCACCGTCGTGGCGTATCTGTTCGACCAGCGCGCGGAGGAGCTGCTCGTCGCGGACGGCCGGCCCACCGACGCGGCCGTCGACGAGGTGCTGCGCGCGATCCGCGGCGAGCTGGCGCTGCTCCCGCCGACGGTCGGCCTGCCCTGCCTGCTCACGACCGCCGAAGTGCGCCCGCGCCTGCGCGACGCGGTGCGCGACGAGTTCCCGCGCCTGGCCGTGCTCAGCTACGACGACCTGCCGAGCACGGTCAACGTCCAGCCGATCGCGCGCATCGCCCTGGAAGGAGCCGCCCCATGATCGTCCACCTCGCATGCCCCTGCGGGGGCGGCTACGAAGAGAAGCGGCTGCCGGTGACGTTCACCGCCGGCGACCGCGTCGTGGTGCTCTCCGAGGTCGCCCAGGGCAGCTGCCCGAACTGCGGCGGACGCGTGTACCCGGCCGCGACGCTCGCCCGGATCGAGGCCGCCTTCAAGGCGCGATAGCCCGCCGGTACAGCGGCGCGCGCCCGCGCATCCCGGCCGGCTCGAACACCTCCAGCGCCCGCAGGCATGCCGCCGCCTTCTGGGCCAGCGGCAGCGGCGCGCGCATGGCCGTCGCCAGCTCGCGCGTCGTGAACTCGCCCTCCAGCGCGGGCAGCAGCGCGGCGGCGTCGGCGCCCGACGACAGCTCGACGCGCTCGAGCACCTCGATCAGCCGCCGCTCGCCCGGGTCGCGCAGATAGCGGCGCCCGCGCACGGGCGAGGGCGCGCGGACGTGGTCCTCGGAGCACAGCAGCAGCTCGATCGTCAGGTTCGGATGGCCGAGCAGCGTGGGGAAGGAGACCAGGCCCTCGAAGATCGCGGTGAAGCCCGGACGCTTCGGCGACGGCCGCGTGGAGAGCACGGTCCCGTCCTCGTCGACGCGGACGATCCGCCGCCGGGCGGGGATCGGGTGCACGACGCGCACGCGGTACAGGTCCAGCAGCGCGTCCATCTTGGCGCGCAGCGGCGAGAACGAGCCGGTCTGGATCTCGACCAGCTCGCCGCCGGCGCGCACGAGGTCGATCACGTAGCCGCCGACGGGGACCTCGACCCGGTCGCCCGGCCGCGCCAGCCACGTCTTCAGCGCGGCGTGCAGCGGTCCCTCGCGCAGCATCCCGATCCCGGCCACGTGTCCGGACGCTAGCGGGCGGACCTACAGGTCCGCTTCGCCCGCCCGACTACAGGGCGGAAGGCGAGCCCCCCGGTCGCCTGTGATCCAGGACGGAGACGCATGAACTTCCCTCGAGGCGCACGACGCGCCGCGATCCTCCTCGCGACGGCGCTGCTGGCGTCGACCGCGACCACCACGACCGCCTCCGCGTCGCTGCCGGCGACCGACACGACCGTGACGGCCGCGCCGAACCCGGTCCTGCTCGGCGGGACCGTCAACTACGCGATCCAGGTCACCGAGACCCAGATCGCCGGCTGCGGCGGCTGCGGCGCCGCCATCGGCGGCACCGTCTCGCTCACGAGCGACGGCACGCCGATCGCCGGCTGCCAGGCCGCCACCGTCACCCAGGGCGCCGCCGCGTGCAGCGCCGTGGCCCCGGCTCCGCGCGGCGGGCATACGATCCAGGCGACCTACTCGGGCGACTCCGACTACGCCGGCTCGACCGGCGTGACCAACCTCCGCGTCGTCGCGCCCACCGTCGTCACTCCCGTCGCCGACCCGAACCCGGTCGCGCGCCGCGCGGCGGTCACCTACCGTGTGACGATCTCCCCGACGCCGTACATCGTCTCCTCGATCGGGCATTCGGAGACCTACAGCACCGGGACCGCGGCCTTCAGCGTCGACGGCACCGCGGTCGCCGGCTGCGGCAGCGTCACGATCTCCCAGTCGGGCCTCGCCAGCTGCGTGAGCACCGCGCCGCCGGTCAGCGGCACGCATTCGCTCGACGTGAGCTACACCGGCAGCACGTTCAACACCGCCGCGAGCGGCCACGCCGCGTTCGAGGTGGCGGCGCCGGCGCTCTCCGTGCCCGCCGCCGGCTTCGGCAGGGTGACGGCCGGCTCCACCGCGGCCCGGACCGTGACCGTCACCAACGACGACGCGCAGGCCGTGGCCCCCGGCAGTGCCACGCTCGCCGGCCCCGGCTTCGCGATCGTCGCCGACGGCTGCGCCGAGGCGACGCTCGCCCCGGGCGCGTCGTGCGACGTGCAGCTGCGCTTCAGCCCGGCCGCCGCGGGCGCCTACGCCGGCACGCTGTCGCTCACGGACGACGCGGGCGCGAGCCACGGCGCGGCGCTCTCCGGCACCGGCGTCGCCGTCCCGGGCCCGGCCCCCGTCGCGCCCAAGGGCGGCGTGTTCGCTCCCGGCGCCAAGACGACGCTGACGGTCACCACCACCACGCCGAGCAGCGGCGGGACGCCGACCACCACGGTCGCCGTGCCGCTGAGCTGCCCCGCGAGCGAGACGTGCGACCTGGACGGCACCGTGACGATCGAGACCTCGGCGTTCGCCAAGGCGGCGCACGCCTCGGCCGCGTCGACCACGACCGTGGCGCGCTTCTCGAAGGTCCACATCGCGGCCGGCAAGGTCAAGACGATCAAGCTCGAGCTCTCGCGCGCGTTCATCAAGCGCGCGCAGAAGGCGGGCATCCGCCGGATCCGCGCCATGCTGACGATCAACACCGTGCTCGGCAGCGGCCGGCGGATCACGACGCATCAGCGTGTGACCGTGCTGCTGCCGAAGGCGGCCAAGAAGCAGGCGGCGCCGAAGCTGCGCCCGCGCTTCACCGGCTGATGATCCGGCAGGCGATCACGCTCGCACTCGCCGGCGCCGCGCTCGCGGCGCCGGCTCCGGCGAGCGCGGCCGCCCTGCCCGCGGATCCCGTGCCGTCCGCGCGCTCGGCGTGGACGGCGCGCGTGCTGGCGCCGGCCGAGGCGCGGCAGCATCCCGGCCGCGGGCCGGTGCTGCAGCTGGCGGGCGTCCGCGCCCCGTTCTGGGGCGGTCCGAACGTGCTGCTCGTACTCGACGCCAGGACGGTCGGCGGGATCGACTACGTCAAGGTCCTGCTCAAGCGCATGCCGGCCGGGACCGCCGGCTGGATCCGCGCCGATCGCGCGCGACTTTCGCGCACGACGCGACGGATCGTCGTCGACCTGTCGGCCCGCACGATCGCCGTCCAGGACGGCGGTCGCACCCGCTTCAGCGCGCGCGTCGTGGTCGGCAAGCCGAGCACGCCGACGCCGCGCGGGCAGTTCGCGATCGACGCACCGGTCGACCAGCCCCGCGGGAGCGAGCTCGGCCCGCGGATCCTCGCCATCTCGGCGTACTCGCGGGCGCTGGCCCGCTACCAGGGCGGCCTCCCGCAGGTCGCGTTCCACGCGTACGAGAAGCTCGGCGCGCCGCTTGGCAGCGCGTCTTCGCACGGCTGCGTCCGGATGGCCGAGGCGACGCTCCGGCGGCTGCTCCGGCTGGCGCCGCGCGGAACACCCGTGCGGATCCGCGGCTGAATTTCTCCGGGCTTCGGACTTGACGCGACCGCTGAGCGTGTGCATACTGCCGCGCAACGGCTCCAAAACCGTTTTCGGAGATGGACGAGCGAATCACCATTCGAGAGCTCGCAAGGCTCAGCGGCGTGTCGGTCGGCACGGTATCTCGCGCACTGAACGGCTATGCCGACGTGCGCGACGAGACCCGTGAGCGGATCATGCGGCTGGCCCAGGAGCTCGACTACACGCCCGCCGCGGCGGCGCGCAGCCTGGTCACCCAGCGCTCGCACGTGATCGGCGTGTTCATGGAGACCGGCGAGGGTCATCCGGACCTCCAGCACCCCTTCTTCCACGAGGTCCTCGGCGGCCTCAAGCAGCGCGCCGGCGCGCAGGGCTTCGACCTGCTGCTGTTCGCGTCCGAGCGGCCCGGCAACGGCTATGGCCCGCACTCCTACCTCAAGCGCGCCCGCCACCACTCGGTCGACGGCGTCGTGCTGATCGGCCTCGACCCTGAGGACTCGGAGGTGCGCCGGCTCACGCGCGCCGAGGTGCCGTGCGTGGGCATCGACATGGACCTCGAGGGCACCAACGTCGAGGTCGTCATGTCCGACAACGTCGCGGGGGCGGAGGCGGCCGTACGCCATCTCCACGGCCTCGGGCACCGGCGGATCGCCACGATCACCGGGATGCTCGAGTCGCGTCCGGGGATCGACCGCCTGCGCGGCTACCGTGCCGCCGCGCAGGCGCTCGGTCTCGGCTACCGCGACGAGTACGTGGCCTACGGCGACTTCTACGCGGAGTCCGGGCGCGAGCAGACCGCCCGCCTGCTGACGCTGCCGGAGCCCCCGACGGCGATCTTCGCGGCCGCCGACATGATGGCCATCGGCGCCATCCGCGCGGTCGCGGAAGCCGGGCTGCGGGTCCCTGAAGACATCTCGATCGTGGGCTTCGACGACATCCAGCTCGCCCCCCACGTCAATCCCCCTCTCACCACCATCCGCCAGGACAAGCTCGGCCTCGGCGGAGCCGCGGGCGATGCGCTCGTGGCGCGGATCGCCGGCGACGCCGGCCGCCCGCCGCTGCACCAGCTCCCAGTCGAGCTCGTCGTCCGCGGCTCCACCGCTCCTCTCACGAGCTAGGAGGTGCACGCCGAGATCCAAGCCAGGTCGTCGTTTCAGCAGTAGTACCAAAACCGTTTTTGTCCAATCGGAGGAGGAACACTCTCGTGCGCAATAGGCTTGCGGTCGTCGCGTCGGCGATCGCGTTCGTGCTCGCCCCAGCGGCCATCGTGGCCTGCGGGGGCGACAACAACTCCGGCTCCAAGCCGAGCAGCAGCGCCCAGGCCGCCAAGGGCGATCAGCTCCAGAAGGGCGTGACCCTGACGCTCTGGACGATGCCCAACTCGCCCAAGCCGAAGGAGGACCTGCAGAAGATGGTCGAGCCGTTCACGGCCAAGACGGGCGTGAAGGTCGACGTGCAGGAGGTCGGCTGGGACGTCCAGTTCGACCGCATCCGCAACGCCGCCGTCTCCGGCGAAGGCCCCGACATCACGCAGGCGGGCACCACGCAGGTGCCGTTCTTCGCGGCACTTGGCGGGTTCTCGAACCTGTCCGACAAGGTCGGCGACATCGGCGGGTCGGGCGCCTACGCCCCGGGGATCTGGAACACGACCAAGGTCGAGGGCCAGGACGGCACCTGGGCGATCCCGTGGTTCACCGAGGCCCGCTCGATCTACTACCGCAAGGACGTGCTCGAGAAGGCCGGCGTGGATCCCACGACGGCGTTCAAGGACCTCGCGGCCTTCAAGACCACGCTGCAGGCGATCAAGAACAAGGTCCCCGGGATCCAGCCGTTCGGCGCGCCCGGCAAGAAGGCGTTCGACCTCGTCCACAACGTGATGCCGTTCGTGTGGGACAACGGCGGCGCCGAGCTGTCCTCGGACGCGAAGTCGTCGACGATCAACTCGGCCGAGGCGCAGACCGGCGTCGAGTTCATGGCCGGGCTGATCACGGACGGGCTGTACGACAAGAGCCAGCTCGAGCGCGACGGCACGCAGGTCGAGAACCAGTTCAAGGGCGGCAAGCTGGCCGTCTGGATCGGCGGCCCGTGGGTGCTCGGCTCGATGACCCGCACCGACGACGACACGTGGGACGCGACGGCGCGCAAGAACGTCGGCGTGGCGCCGATGCCGACCGGCCCCGGCGGCAAGGCGTACACGTTCGTGGGCGGCTCGGACCTGATGATGCTCAAGTCGAGCAAGCATCCGAACGAAGCCTGGGCGCTGATGAAGTTCCTCTCCCAGGACCAGACGCAGAAGGACTACGCCGCTCTGCTCGGCATGTTCCCCGCGCGCCTGGAGCCGCAGCAGCAGGTCGGTGACTCCGACGCCAACCACAAGGCGTTCTTCGAGGCGATCCAGAACGGGCGGACGTATGCGCCGATCCCGCAGTGGGGCCAGATCGAGAACGCCTACAAGACGCGCTTCGGGAACATCCTCGACAGCGCGGCCGGCGTCGGCGCCGACTACAGCAACGCGACCGTGAAGTCCCAGCTGGACGCGGCCGCGAAGGAAGCCGACGGGCTGCTCGCCCAATCGGCGGGGTAGTGAGCCAGGCCCTGGAACCGGCCCCCGAGACGGCCCGCCCGCGTGAGCTCCCCTCGCGCGGGCGGCCGCCCCGGCGGTCCGCCTCGCGTGCGCGCACGCGACTTGCCTACTGGCTGGTCGCGCCCGCCGTGACGTTCATGGTGCTCGTGCACCTGCTGCCGACGGTCGGCGGCTTCGTGCTCAGCTTCAAGCGCCTGAACACGTTCACGTTCGCGCGCCTGTTCGACGCGCCGTGGGCCGGGTTCGACAACTACCGGTCGATCCTCTTCGACGCGAACAACCCGCTGCGCGAGGGCTTCTTCGGGGCCGTCGAGAACACCGCCGTCTACACGTTCTGGACCGTCGGCCTGACGCTCACCGGCGGCCTCGCCGTGGCTCTGCTGCTGAACCGCCCGATGAAGGGCATGCGGATCGTGCGCACGCTGATGCTGACGCCGTGGATCGTGCCCAGCTTCGTCGTCGCCGTGCTGTTCCAGTTCATGTGGCAGAGCGACGTCGGGATCGTCAACAAGGTGCTCGTCGACTACACGGGCATCCTGAACCACCGGCCGATCTGGCTGCTCGGGCCGAACACGATGTGGGCGATCGTGATCCCCAGCGTGTGGCGCGGGCTGCCCTTCGCGATGCTGATCTTCCTCGCCGGCCTGCAGGCGATGCCGCAGGAGCTGCACGAGGCGGCGGCGATCGACGGCGCCGGCCCGATCCGCCGCTTCCGTTACATCACGCTGCCGCTGCTGCGGCCGCTGATCGCCATCCAGCTGCTGTTCAGCGTCATCTACGCGGCCTACCAGTTCGCGATCCCGAACATCATGCTCGGGACCAACCCGGGGCCGGACGCCGACCTGATGATGACCCTCATCTACCGGCAGTCGTTCTCCAACAACCTGTTCGGCTTCGGCGCGGCGGCGTCGACGCTGCTGATGCTGATCATGGCCGTCTGGGTGTTCGTGTGGTACCAGACGTTCAAGCGCGATCTGGAGGTCTCCGCGTGAGCGCTCGACTCGTCAACCGGGGACTCGACGTCCTCACCTGGCTCGTGCTGCTGGTGATGCTCGCGCCCGTGCTGTGGCTCGTGGCGTCCTCGCTGCAGACCGACGGCCAGCTCTCGACCGGCGCGATGAACCTGCTCAAGCCCACGTTCACGGCGTTCACCCGGATGTGGTCGACGGTCGACTTCAAGAAGTACCTGATCAACAGCATGATCATCTGCACGGTCGCGGCGGCCGCGGCCACGGGGCTGGCGAGCTTCGGCGGCTACGCGCTCGCGCGCTTCAAGTTCAAGGGCGCGCGCCCGCTGTCGCTCGGCGTGATCGGCACGCAGCTGATCCCCGGCTCGATGTTCCTGCTGCCGACGTTCATCGGGTTCATCTGGCTCAAGCAGCACACCCCGATCCACCTGTTCGACACGCGGACCGGGATGATCCTCGTCTACACGGCGTTCTTCACGCCGGTGGCGATCTACTTCATGCGCTACTTCTTCACGGCGATCCCCAAGGATCTCGAGGAGGCGGCGATGGTCGACGGCTGCTCCCCGTTCGGCGCGTTCATCCGGATAGTGATCCCCGCCGCCGCGCCCGGCCTGGTCGCCACGTTCGTCTACGCGTTCCTGTTCGCGTGGGACGAGCTGCTGTTCGTCGCGTCGCTGACGCAGACGCATGCGGAGACGATCCCGATCGGCATCCGCAACTTCATCGGCAACTATCAGGAGAAGACGGCACAGCTCATGGCAGCCGGCGTAGTTTCGACCCTCCCCGTACTCATCGCCTTCTTCGCCACGCAGCGCTGGCTCGTGAAGGGCATCACCGCCGGGGCGGTGAAGGGATGACGGCGACCGCGCCGGAGCCCGCGCTGTCGGACGCGTACCCGACGGGCTTCCGCTTCGGGGCCGCGACGGCGGCGTTCCAGATCGAGGGCGCCACACGCGAGGACGGCCGCGGCGAGTCGATCTGGGACCGCTTCTGCACGATCCCCGGCGCCGTCGTCAACGGCGACACCGGCGACGTCGCGTGCGACCACTACCACCGCTGGGCCGAGGACCTCGACCTGATGGCGGCGCTGCGGCTGGAGAGCTACCGCTTCTCGATCGCCTGGCCGCGCGTGCAGCCGGACGGGCGCGGGCCGCTGAACCACAAGGGCATCGGGTTCTACCGGCGCCTGGTCGAGTCGCTGCTCGAGCGCGGGATCGAGCCGGTCGCGACGCTCTATCACTGGGACCTGCCGCAGGCGCGGCAGCTGGCCGGCGGCTGGGCGGTGCGCGAGACGGCGTCGTACTTCGCGGAGTACGCGGCGGCGATGGCCGACGCGCTCGGCGACGTCGTCGAGGGCTGGGTCACGCACAACGAGCCGTGGGTGGTCGCCTTCCTCGGGCACGCGATGGGCGTCAAGGCGCCGGGCGTGCGCGACTGGAAGACGGCGCTGACGGTCTCGCACAACCTGCTGCTCTCGCACGGCCTCGCGGTCGACGCGCTGCGCGCAGCCACGAGCGCGCCGGTCGGGATCACCTTGAACCTCACGCCGATGCGGCCGGTGTCTGCGGCCGACGAGGCGGCCGCGCGGCGGATGGACGGCTACCAGAACCGCTGGTTCCTGGATCCTGTCCTGCGCGGGTCCTACCCCGCGGACATGGTCGAGCACTACGAGCGCCTGTACGGGCCGCTGGGCCTCGACGAGCTCGACGTGATCTCGCGCCCGATCGACTTCCTCGGCGTCAACTACTACAACCCGACGGCGGTGCGGGCGGCGCCGAAGATCGCGCCGCTCGGGGCCGAGGCGGTCACCGCGCGACCGCCGACGACCGCCATGGGGTGGACGGTCGACGCCGGCGGGCTGCACGAGGTGCTCACGCGCCTGCGGCGCGACTACGGCGACCTCGTCATCTACATCACCGAGAACGGCGCCGCGTTCGACGACGAGCAGGCGGTGGACGGCACGATCGACGACCCGGCGCGCGTGGCGTACCTGGCCGATCACGTCGCCGCCGTGCGGCAATCGATCGCCGACGGCGTCGACATCCGGCGCTACTACGCGTGGTCGCTGCTCGACAACTTCGAGTGGGAGCACGGCTACGACAAGCGCTTCGGGATCGTCGGGGTGGACTTCGACACGCAGGTCCGCACGGTCAAGCGCAGCGGGCTCTGGTATCGCGACTACATCGCGGGGGTGCGGCGCTGATGGCGCAGATCACGTTCGAGGACGTCTCGAAGGTCTTCCCCGACGGCACGCGCGCCGTGGACGGGCTCGACCTGGAGATCGCCGACGGCGAGTTCACGATCCTGGTCGGCCCGTCGGGCTCCGGGAAGTCGACGGCGCTGCGCATGGTCGCCGGGCTCGAGGACGCGTCGTCGGGCGAGATCTCGATCGGCGACCGGGTCGTCAACGACATCGCGCCGAAGGACCGCGACATCGCGATGGTGTTCCAGAGCTACGCGCTGTACCCGCACATGTCGGTCGACGACAACATGGGCTTCGCGCTGAAGATGGCGCACATCGAGAAGGGCTCGATCCGCTCGCGCGTCGGCAAGGCCGCGTCGCGCCTGGGGATCGACACGCTGCTGGAGCGCCGGCCGCGGGCGCTCTCCGGCGGCCAGCGCCAGCGGGTCGCGCTGGGACGGGCGATCGTGCGCTCGCCCGAGGCGTTCCTGATGGACGAGCCGCTGAGCAACCTCGACGCCAAGCTGCGCGTCGAGATGCGCGCGTACATCGCGCGCCTGCACCACGAGCTCGGGACGACGACGCTGTACGTCACGCACGACCAGACCGAGGCGATGACGATGGGCGACCGCGTCGCGGTCATGCGCGACGGCCGGCTCGAGCAGGTCGACTCGCCGCAGCGGCTGTACGAGCATCCGGTCAACCTGTTCGTCGCGGGCTTCATCGGCTCGCCGGCGATGAACCTGGTGCGCGGCCGCATCGTGGACGGCTGGGTCGAGCTCGGCTCCCAGCGGCTGCGGCTGCCGCGGCCCACGCTGCACTCCGGCGACGTCGTGTTCGGCATCCGGCCGGAGGCGGTCTCGCCGGCGGACGAGCTGGGCGACGACGTGATCGAGCTGCGCGTCGTGCTCGCGGAGATGCTCGGCTCCGACGTGCTCCTGCACCTGCACTCCGAGGCGCCGTCGGTGCTGACCGGCGACATGATGGAGGAGCACCGCTTCATCGCGCGCGTGCCGCCCGACCTGCGCCCGCCGCCCGGCACGGTCGTGCGCCTGCGCATCGACATGGAACGCGCGCACCTGTTCGATCCGGAGACCGAGCTGGCGATCATCCGCTAGGCGGCCGGTCCCGAAGCTACGACGGATTCTGGCGGGCCCCGCCCGCCGCTGCCGGGCCGCGGCCGTCGCACTCGTACCACCAGTATGCGAGCGACGACCGCAGCGGGCAGCGACGACCGGTGCATTCGCCAGCGATCCGCCGTAGCTCCGGTCGCGACCGCTAGTTGCGGATGCGGACGGCGGCGCCGATCGGCAGCCGCTTCGTGAGCTGCTTGATGTCGGCGTTGCGCAGGCGCACGCAGCCGTGCGACGGCCTGCCCGGGATCAGGGCCGGCTGCGAGGTCCCGTGCACGCCGATGATCCCGCCGCCGGGGAACTCGCTCAGCTTCGCGTAGCCGCTGGTGCCGAAGATGTACGGGCCGTATGACGTCGTCGTGGGGTGCATCTGCAGCAGCTCGCGGACGTAGAAGCGGCCGGCGGGCGTCGGCGTGGCGGCGGCGCCGATGCCGACCGGGACGCGCCACGCGGGCTTGCCGTCGCGCAGCAGCGTCGCGGTGAGCCTGCGCTTGTCGATCAGCAGCGCGACGTGCGTCACGTGGGTGCGGCCGAGCGTCGCGCGGCGGACCCAGCCGGTGCGGCCGTTGGGCTGGCCGGGGAGCCGGATCCGCACCCACATGCGCCCGCGGGCGTCGGACCGCTGGCTCAGCATCAGGTAGACCTCGGGGCTGCCCATCTCGGTCTTCGCGTGCAGGTGCGCGACCGTCCGCGTGTCGCCGGGCGCGACGTGCACGGGCGCGTTCGCGAGCGGGTGCGCCCACGCGCTCGTCGCCCACTCGTCCGACAGCGTCGTGCTCGAGGGGGTGAGGAGGGCGGCGGCCGCGATGGCGCTGGCGATGGCGGGCATGGCTCAGGCCGATTGTCGCGCTTCCAGGAGCGCGTCGCACGCGCTTCGGGTCGCGACGACGGAGATGGCCATCCCCGGCTCGAGCACGAGGTCATCGCGCGGACGCCAGCGCCCGCCGGCGGCGAGCACGCGCAGCTCGCCCTCCTCCTGCACGTCGCGGATCGGGCGGCCGGCGAGCGAGGAGCCGGCAGGGAGCGTCGTCTCCAGCACACGCAGCGGGACGTTCGGGAGCGAGATCGGCTGCGCGAGCGCGCGGCCGAGCAGCGCGGCGCTGAACACGGGCGCCGCGAGCGCCGACATCGAGCGCGTGATGTCGAGCTCCACGCCGCGGTCGAGCCGGTCGGCGAGCTTGGGGTCGAAGATCCGCATCACGACCGGGACCTCGGGGTTGTGCCCGCGCGCGGTGAGCGCGCACTCGAGGTTCACGAGGTCGTCGCTGGTGACGGCCATCACGGCGCGGGCGGTGTTGACGTGCACGCTCTGGAGCGTCCCCGGCGAGCGCGCGTCGGCGAACACGACCGGGATCTCCAGCCGCCGCGCGACGGCGACGCCGACCGCGTCCTGCGAGTGCTCGACGCCGACGCACGGGACGCCCAGGTCGTACAGGCCGGCGAGCACGCGCGAGCCCGCCTTCCCGAGACCGCACACGATCACGTGGTCGGCGCGCGGGCGCGGGAAGCGGCCGAGCGCGCGGTCGATCCGCGAGCTGACGAGCATGTCGGTCGCGAACGCCAGCACGGCGGCGAGCAGGACGGCGGAGATCGCCATCAGGCCGACGTCGTAGAGCTTCAGCCAGTCGGGCGCCCCGAGCAGGTTGACGTCGCCGTAGCCGACGGTGGCCATCGTGGTGGCGGTGAAGTAGACGGCGTCGATCAGCTGCAGGTGGTCGCTGAGGGCGAAGACCGCGACGCTGGCGCTGAAGACGGCGGCGATGATCGCCAGCAGGTAGTACGCGCGCCGCGGCACGGTCCGCAGCAGGCCGGCGATGCGGCGGCGGCGGGTTCTGCGCCGCGTCGTCGTCGCATGGTGATGCGCGACGGCCGACGGCAGCGCGCCGCGCGCGCCGCTGACGACGGAGGTCTGGTCGACCAGCGCGAGCGCGGCCCTGCCGATGCGCTCGTGCGGCGGGAGCACGTCGGCCGGGTCGTCGGCGTCGCACAGGGCGACCACCATCGCGGGGTCGTCGCGGTCGACCTCGGCGACCTCGAGCACGCGCCCGGCGATCGTCACCCGCTGGCCCGAGTTGCCCGACAGCGCCGCCTGCACTAGCAGCGGTCCGCCGACCTCGATCTCCGACAGCGCGATCCCGCGGCCGCCGAGCATCCGCTCGACGCCCGCGCCGAGGTCGGACGAGAACAGCCGCACCACGATCGGCGTCGCCGGGCTCTGATCGGCGACGAGCAGCGCCGCGCCGAGATTCTGCAGGTCGCTCGGCCCGAGCACCCCGACCGACCGGGCGTGGCCGATCCCGGCCTCCGCCCACGTCTCCGCCTCGCCCGGATCGCCGACCACCACCCGCGCCCCGGCGGCCTGCGCGGCGAGCGCCGCCTGCGAGTCCGCGGTCGAGCAGATCGACACCGTCTCCACGCCGGCCGCCGCCAGCTCCTCACGCACGCGCACGGGCACGCCGTCGTCCCCTGCGATCAGAACCGGTCGCTCGATCCGGTGATTCTGCCAGCGCTATTATCCGCGCCGCCCGGTGGGATTCCCGAGCGGTCAAAGGGGACGGGCTGTAAACCCGTTGGCTCAGCCTTCGAAGGTTCGAATCCTTCTCCCACCATCCCCTCCGCCGCCCCGCCGGAGGTCGAAAGCCGCAACGTGCGGGAGGCATCGGGGACATGAGTGGACGCACCTGAGCGGTGCTGGTCGGCGGGTGCGTGGCGGTTGGCGCGTGCGGCGGGGAACGCTCGGCTGATGCCGCGAGCCGGTCAGAGCAAGCGCAGGTGCGGCAGCTGCTGCCCGACGCGACGAACATCCGCTGTGCGCGGAGCGGGTCGCTCACGCGATGTCAGGCACTCGTGGAACAGGCTCTGCCGAAGGCGGAGAACTGGACCTGCGAGTTCACGCTCGACTCCGACCCCGGCCGATCGAGCTATGCAGGCACGCAGAGCTGTTGGTCCGACAACGGCAGCCGGAAGAGCCTGCGGCTGCCAGCTGGCTGACGGCGAGATCGGCATCGAGCGTCAAGGAAGCGCAAGTGCTTGACGAGCAAGGCTTCATCGCCATTCGGACGAAAGTCATCGACGAGCTGGCCGAGATCGTCCGCAAGCGGCTGCGCCGGGAGACACTCGACGGGGTCTATTGCGTCTTTCTCGTGCTCGCGGGCGGCGACGATTCGTGGTACGGCCTCCTTCCCCGGCTCACGCCCGTCGAGACGAGGAAGCTCGACTACTGCCGCGCGGCGGGACTCAGCGCCGACCAGTACCGGTGGGACCCGTTCAATCCGCCCCGCATCGACTGGGCTGGAGAGCCAGAGTGGGAGGCTCTGCTCGATCACGACCTGCCTCCGGGATTCGTGGAGAGGGCTGAGGCGGTGGCCGGCTTCCTCGAGACCGCTGACGACGCCCCACGGCCAGACGACGACCCGTGGATGTCGACGCTCGACGAGTTCGCGGCGGACGCGTGCCGCACGCTCAACGCGATGAAGTGGCAGGAGTTCGATGTCGTCGAGCCGTTCGTCTTTGTCGCGTGGTCGCCTTCTTCGCACAACGATCGTCTGATGCAGCGATCCTTGTGGCCGGACCAATTCGCCGAGCTCGTGGCCGCGGGTCTGGTGCAGCCCTAAGCATCATGCGAAAGGATGAGTTCTGGGATCTGATCGACCGCTCGCGCGAGGAGGCGGGCGGCGATCCTGACGACACAGTCAAGCTGGCCGCGTAGGCGCGGTCGCGCCGTCTGTCGCACGCTTCGTGAGACCCCGCTTCAAACGCGACCCTTAGCAGTTCGGCGCCGGCGCGGCGCGCTTCACCGGATTCAGCGATCCGCTCCCGAGCTACTGTCGCGATCCCGTGGGGGTCCGCCGTGCCAGTCGAAGCACAAGACGGTGGCATCGTCGCGTAGTTCTCCGCCGCAGGCACTCACGACGGCTCGGGTCAATTCCTGAACCGCTTCGCGAGCATGCAAGTGCCGGCAGGAAATCATGAGAGAACGGACGTCCACGTCTGACGCGTTCCGTTCGAGGATGCCGTCGGTCACGAACAACAGCCGGTCGCCGGCCTCCAACGCCAGGTCCTGAACCTCGTAATCACCGCGTGGCGCGAACGGGAACGGCGGGTCGGCGTGCAGCTTGATCTCCTCCACTTTCCCCGCGCGAATACGAAGCGGCGGCGGGTGGCCGGCGTTGACGATGCGAGCCCTGCCCGAGGGCAGGTCCACTCGCACGAGCTGGCCGGTCACGAACCCTCCGCCGACGGCGTAGTCGGCCAGGGCGCGGTGGGCGAGCGCCGCCTGCTCCGCGAGCCCGACGCCGCGGCGCCGGGCGTTGCGCAGCGCGCTGACGAGCACGGTGGCCAGCAACGCCGCGTCGAGCGTGTGGCCCATGGCGTCGGTCATCGACAGGTGCAGCGTGTCCCGCTCGAGGCTGAAGTCGAAGGTGTCGCCGCCGACGTCGCCGGCGGGCTCGAGCCAGCCGGCGAGCGTGAACTGGCCGGCCTCGCAGGTGTAGGAGCCGGGCAGCAGGCGATGCTGGATCTCCGCCTCCAGCGAGAGCGGCAGCGAGCGCTGGCCCCACTCGAAGAGGTCGGTGAAACGGCGATTGGCGATCACGACGTACGCCAGCGCGTGCGCCGCACCGGCAACAACGGCAACAGTCCGCTCATCGGGCGGATGATCGAGCCCGAGCTCCAGCAGGCCGACCGCCTCGCCGCGGCTCGACACCGGCGCGAACAACCGGCTACCGCCGTTCTCCGCGAGAACCTCGACGCTTTGCTCGGCCACCGCGCGTCTGTGTGGAGTCCCGTCCAGCGGCACTGCTTGCGTGCGCTCACGCCCCAGCGTGCCGTCGGACTCCACGCGGTCCACGTGGCTGAGGCGGACAAGCGATCGACCGCTGAAATCGGCGATCAAGAAGCTCACGTCCCGGGCTTCGAGGGTCTCAGCCAGCGCGGCGGCGAACACCTCTGCGGCCGCGATCGGTGGCGCGGCCTCCACCGCGGTCAGCAACACACCGAGGTCAAGCGACGAATGCCGCCGATCAGCCACGCCGAGACCGTAACCGATCGGTCCCGCCCTAGCGGATCACGAGCGATCGCCGACGCTCGTCCCGCCGCTGGAGCAGCTCCCCGATGATGACCTGGATCGACCCCGCGACCGGGATGGCGACCAGCGCCCCGAGGATGCCGGCGATCTCCGTCCCGAGGAGGATCGCGATGAGGACCGCGAGCGGCGAGAGCTTCACCGCGCGCCCGTACAGGTACGGACGCAGCGTGTGGCCCTCGACCACGTGGTAGGCGGCCAGTAGTCCGAGTGCGACGAGCGCCGGCACGGTCCCCACGGTGAGCGCCACAGCCGTCACGACGATCGTCGCCACGAGCGGGCCGACGTACGGCACGAGCTCGATGATCGCGACGAAAAGACCGAGCGGCACGGCGTAGGGGACGCCCGCGATCAGCATGATGATCGTCGCGAAGAGCCCGGCGAGCAGGCTGGCGACGAGATTCCCGCTCACGAAACCGCCGACCGAGCGATAGACGCCGGCGCCGATGCGGTCGACGGTGCTGCGGTTGCGCTCGGGGATCAGCTCAGTGCATCGGCGCCGCCATTCGGGTCCTTCCAGCAGCATGAAGAAGGTCAGGAACGCGATGATGATGGAGCCGACGACCGTTGCGGCAATGCCCTCGATGGCCGCGAGCGCGGAGCCCGCCTGGCCGAGCACGCCGTTGGCGTCGCGGCCCGTCGTCGCGCTGCGCACGCGCTCGACTACCTGATACTTGCGCTCGAGGAAGCCAAGTGGCCCGTGCCCCTTCGTGAGCTCGTCGACGAGGTTGGGCAGCGCGTTGACGAGCTTCGTGATCTGCTCGACGAGCGGCGGGATGAAGACGGATCCCAGGAGGGCGAGGACGGCGAGCGCCAGGACGTACACGACGCCGACCGCCGACCCGCGTCGTAGTCCGCGCCGCTGGACGAACTCGACGGCCGGGTTGAGCGCGAGCGCCAGGAACAGCGCGATCACGACGAGCGTAAGGCCGGCCTGGGCGAGCAGCATGAACTCGACGGCCGCGATCACGGCCAAGACGACGCCGAGGGCGACGAGGATCGACCGCGGATGGAAGACCACGACCACGCGACCCGGACTCGAGCCGGCCTCGGGCGGAGCGGGCTCAGGCGATCGCCCGATCTCCTGCGTGATGGGCTCGTGCATCGTCATCTGCACGGGTCTACCCCGGGGACCGCAGCTCCAGCGGCGGCGGAGATGTGGCGGCCTACGTGCCCCGTTGCGGCCGATTGAGCGTATGCCGCTCGGGGACGCCCTCGCCGAGCTCCTTCTGCCGCTCGATCTCGGCGTTGAGCTCGGCGCCAAACAGCAGTGCGACGTTGGTCAGCCAGAGCCAGCCGACGAGCACGATCGCGCCTGCGAACGCCCCGTAGATCGCGCCCACGGCGACGTTCGAGAGGTAGATCGCGAAGCCGTAGGAGACGATCAGCCAGAGCAGCACCGCGACGATCGCGCCCGGCGTGACCCACCGAAACGCGCGTTGTCGCACATCGGGAGTGACGTAGTAGACGAACGAGAAGACCAGCATCGCGACGACCAGCGCCGCCGGCCAGCGGACGATGTTCCAGACGCGCGCGGCCGTCGGGCCGAGCCCGATGAAGCCCAGCAGGTCCTTCGCGAAGCCACCGCCGACGAAGACCATGACCAAGCTGACGAGGATGAGGCTCATCAGCACGAACGTCGAGGCCACGTCGATCGCCTTGCGGCGCAGGAAGCTGCGCCCTCCCGGCACCTCGAACACGACGTTCAGCGCGCGGCGGGCGGCCTCGAGCACACCCGTCGTCCCGTACAGCGCCAGGGCGACGCTGACGACCAGCGCGGTCGCGGCACTGCTCTTGGCCTGCAACGCGCCGCGCAAGGAGCTGTCCAGCGGCACGAGCACCGACGGCGGCGCCACCTTGCGGAGATAGCCGAGGATCGCGTCGTAGGTGCTCGGGTACTGGCCGACAAGACCGAGCAGCGACAGCGCGAGCAACACCGCCGGGAACAGGGACATCAGCGAGTAGTAGGTGAGCGCCGCCGCGTGATGGGTCATCTGGTCGTCGTAGAACGACTTGAACGTCCGCCCGATGATCGCTCCGGCCCGGCTCCGTCGCCGCACGCCGACATTCTCCCGGACCAGCGTCGCGATCACGAGAGCGGCGCCGACTGCCACGTGCCCGTGCCCGTTAGCCGCCGAACTTCAGCAGCGCCCGATGCTCGGCGTCGTCAGGCAGCCGCTGGAAGCGCTCCACGCGCGCGCTCTGCGACCAGACGTTTGGCGGTCTTGCCCCACTGGATGCGCGTCGGCTTGGCGGTCTTCGGGTCCAGCCACAAGGTGACGGCGATCATCGAGATGTCGCCGTGCCCCGGGGTCGTCGATGCCGTAGGGCTCGTCGACGACCCGCTCGTTCCGTGGCCGTTGTCGCCGCAGCAAGCAGCACGACCCGGTCGATATCGATCTCAACATGACCTTATCTGCGCGCGCGGCCCCGCAGCCTTACATCGCGTCGCGCGGTCCGGTCGCCGAGAAGGGAGCGGCCACCCCTGAGACCGGCATGCCCGCCACCTTGAGTGCCGCGGCGCGCTCACGGATGATCCGCCCAGCATGCGCAAGTGGATCCCGATGATCATCCTGGCTTCGGCCCAGTTCGTGATGGTGCTCGACTCGAGCGTGATGAACGTGGCGATCTCGCAGATCGTCGCGGACCTCGACACGACGATCCAGGGCGTGCAGACGGCGATCACGCTGTACACGCTGGTGATGGCGGCGTTCATGCTGCTCGGGGCCAAGCTCGGCGACATCCTCGGCCGCAACCGGGCGTTCGCGATCGGGCTGGCGATCTACGGCGTCGGGTCGCTCACGACGGCGCTGAGCCCGAACCTGGCCGTGCTGCTGGTCGGGTGGTCCGGGGTCGAGGGATTCGGCGCGGTGCTCGTGGTGCCGGCGATCGCGGCGCTGACCGCCGCCAACTACGAGGGCCGCGATCGCGCGCTGGCGTACGCGCTGCTCGGCGGGATCGCGGCGATCGCGGTCGCCGCCGGCCCGCTGATCGGCGGCTGGGTGACGACGGAGTTCAGCTGGCGCTACGTGTTCGCCGCCGAGACGGTGGTCGTGATCGTGATCCTGCTCCTGCGCGGGCAGATCGCCCGAGCGGCCGGGGCCGCGCACCGCCCGCAGCTCGACGTCGTCGGCGTGGCGCTGTCCTCGGCCGGGCTGGGACTGGTCGTCTTCGCGATCCTGCGCAGCAGCGTGTGGGGCTTCGTGCAGCCGCGCGACGCCCTGACCATCAACGGCACCGAGATCACGCCCCTGGGCTTCTCCGTGGTGCCGTTCATGGTGCTCGGCGGGCTCGCGCTGCTGTGGGCGTTCGTCGAGTGGGAGCGGCGCCGCGCCGGGCTCGGCAAGGACGTCCTCCTCGACACGGCGCTGCTGGGCATCGCGCAGCTGCGCGCCGGCCTCTCGACGCTGGTCGGGCAGCAGCTCGTCCTGATGGGGACGTTCTTCATCATCCCCGTGTATCTGCAGGTCGTGCTGGGACTCGACGCGTTCGAGACCGGCAAGCGCCTGCTTCCGCTGTCGGTGGCGATGCTCGTCTTCGCTCTGCTCGGCCCGCGGATCTCGGCCCGGCGCTCGCCGCGCATCGTCGCGCAGATCGGCCTGGTCGCGTTCAGCATCGGCGCGATCGTGATGCTCGCGACGCTCGACGTGAAGCTCAACGAGACCGGCTTCAAGATCGCGCTCGCGCTCACCGGCGCCGGCGCCGGGCTGCTCGCATCGCAACTCGGGAACATCATCATGTCCTCGGTCGGGCCGACGCAGACCAGCGAGGCCGGCGGGCTCCAGGGCACCGCGCAGAACCTCGGCTCCTCGCTCGGCACCGCGATCATCGGCGCGGTCCTGCTCGGGTCGCTTGCCACCGGCTTCAGCGAACGGATCAGCACCAACCCCGAGATCCCGGCGCCCGCGCGCGAGGCGATCGTCGCCTCCGCCGAGGATGGGATCGACATCGTCTCCGTCGACGCCGCCGAGCAGGCCGCGGTGAAGGGCGGGCTCCCACCGGAACAGGCCCGCGTCGTCGCCGCCGCCTACGGCGAGGCGCAACTCGACGCGCTGCGGCTCTCGCTCGGCGCCGTCGCGATCGCCGCGCTCCTGTCGCTCTCGCTCACGCTCCGGCTCCCGACGAGATCGCTCGCCGAGGACGAGGCGCGAGCCGTCGTCGTCTAGGCCCCGCTCTCGCTGACGTTGAGGAAGTAGGGCTCCCACGGTCGCATCCCGACGTAGAGCCCCTGCGCCTGGAGCTCGTCGCCGTCGCGCTCGAACGGGTCGCCGCCGAGCTCGTCGCGCAGCTGCCACGTCCGCCCGCCGAGGTCGCTCCACGGGAGCCGGACGCGGGCCTGCGCGTCCTGGCCGGCGAGGTTGACGACGATCAGGCGTCGCCGCCGGTCCGTGCGCCAGCACCAGGCGACGAGCTGGCCGGCGCTGCCGTTGTCCGGCCAGCCGGTGCACTCGCAGAGCTGCCAGTCGCCGCCGCGCAGGCCGGAGTCGGCGACCGCGGCCAGCAGCGTCTCGTAGAACGCGCGCAGCGCTTCGTCGGCCGGCTGCTGCGGTCCGCGGGCGAGGAACACGGGGATGTGCGTGTGCAGCCCCTCGAGCTGGCCGGCGTGGTAGAGGCGGGCGCCTTGGAGCGTGGACATCGCGACCGCCGCCGCACGCGCCTGCTCCGGCCCGAAGGTGTCCGCCGCGCGTGGCTCGTCGTGGTTCTCGATGAACCGGACCAGTCGCTCCTGGTAGCCGGCATCGGCGTGCAGGTGGCCCCGCACCGCGTCCGCGGGCCCGCTGACGAGGCGATCGTAGAGGCGCTTGTCGTAACAGAAGTCGAAGCCCTGCTGCTGCAGCGTCCACTCCATGTCCCAGTACGCCTCCGCGATGAACGCGAACCCGGGATGCGCCGCCCGGACCGCGGGGATGATCGACGGCCAGTAGTCCTCGGCCGGCGGGTCGAGGTCCCAGGTGCGGGCGAACACCTCGTTGGTCACCAGCATCGCCATGTCGCAGCGGACGCCGTCGCACTGCGACGCGATCGAGATCAAGGTCTCGGTCGCCGCCGCGCGCAGGCCGGGCGAGAACGCGTTCAGCTGGACCACGTCGGGCCACGGCGCGAAGTAGGGGTCCTTGCCGTTGGCGAGCACGCCTCCGGCGGTGGCGAGGAAGCTCCCCGGACTCGCCGCGAGGTCGGCCGTCGTCCCGCGGATGAAGTACTCGGCGTGCTCGCCGGTCCAGGGGTGGTCGGGCGCGACGTGGTTCGGCACGTAGTCGAGGATCAGGCCGAGCCCCCGCGTCGCCAGCGCGTCACGCGCCGCCGCCAGGGCGCCGGCGCCGCCGAAGCGCGGCTCGAGCTCGTAGGCGCGCACGCAGTACGGCGAGCCGATCACGTCGCCGGCGCGCAGGTCGGGGAGCGTCTGGCGGAAGCTCGCCTGCAGCCCGGGGTCGCGTTCGGCGATCGCGAGCCCGGCCGGGCTGCGCTCCCAGACGCCCATCAGCCAGACGGCGTCGACCCGCAGGGCCGCGAGCCGGTCCCATTCCCGCGCGGGAACCGTCGACAGGTCGACGCCGCGGCCGAGCTCGCCGAGCCAGACGGCGGTGTTGATCTCGTAGATCGTGGGGCGCGCGGGCAGGCGCATGGCTACGCGGACGCCTGCGCCATCAGCAGCGCGACCAGGCCCGTCCAGCCGGTCTGGTGGCTCGCGCCGAGGCCGGCGCCGTTGTCGCCGTGGAAGTACTCGTGGAACTGCAGCAGCTCACGCCAGTGCGGATCCGACTGGAACGGCTCGACCCCGCCGAACGCGGGCCGCCGACCGTGCTCGTCGCGGAGGAAGATCGAGATCAGGCGGCGGCCGATCTCCTCGGCGACCTCGAGCAGGTTCAGCTCGTTGCCCGAGCCCGTCGGGCACTCCACCTTGAGGTCGTCGCCGTAGTAGGCGTGCAGCTGCCGCAGCCCGCGCAGGATCACGGCGTTCATCGGGAACCACACGGGTCCGCGCCAGTTCGAGTTCCCGCCGAACATCCCCGTGTGCGACTCCGCGGGCTCGTAGCCCACGCGGAACTCGCTCCCGGCGATGTCGAACACGAACGGATGGTCGGCGTGGTGGCGGGAGATCGACCGGACCCCGTACGGGCCGAGGAACTCCGACTCGTCGAGCATGACGGCCAGGATCCGCCGGATCCGGTCGGCGCCGGCGAGCGACGCGAGCCGCTTGCCGGAAGCGCTCGGTCCGGACCGCTGCGCCAGCGCGGGGATCGAACCCTCGTACTCCTCGACGAACGCCTGCCATTGCGCCACGAGCTCGGGGACCCGCGTCAGCGACTCGGGCTCGATCACCGTCGCCGCGCACAGCGGCAGCAGGCCGACGAGCGAGCGCACGCGCAGCTGCTGCGCGCTGCCGTCCGGCAGCCGCATCACGTCGTAGTAGAAGCCGTCCTCCTCGGACCACATCGATTCGCCGTCGGGCGGGTTCATCGCCGCCGCGATCCAGACGAAGTGCATGCCGAACCGCGCGGCCACGCTCGCATAGCTCGGGTCGTGCTTGGTCAGCTCGAGCGCCATCTGGAGTATCGCCTGGCAGTAGAGCGCCATCCACGCCGTGCCGTCGGCCTGCTCGAGCGAGCCGCCGCCGGGGAGCGGCGCCGAGCGGTCGAACACGCCGATGTTGTCGAGTCCGAGGAAGCCGCCTTGGAACAGGTTGTTGTCGTCAGGGTCCTTGCGATTGACCCACCAGGTGAAGTTCATCAGCAGCCGCGCGAAGACGCGCTTGAGGAACTCGGCGTCGCCCTCGCCGCGGATCGCGCGCTCCTGCTCGTAGAGCATCAGCGCCGACCAGGCGTGGAGCGGCGGGTTGACGTCGCTGAAGTTCCACTCGTACGCCGGGATCTGCCCGTTGGGGTGCAGGTAGCGGTCCTGCAGCAGCAGCTCCATCTGGCCTTTGGCGAAGTCGACGTCGACGAGCGCCAGCGGCACCGTCTGGAGCGCCAGGTCCCACGCCGCGAACCACGGGTACTCCCACTTGTCGGGCATCGAGATCACGTCGCCGGCGGACAGGTGGAACCACGGCGTATTGCGGATCGCGCCGGCATGCCCGGCCTGCGACCACGGGTTGACGCCGTGCTCGCGCAGCCACGTGTGGACGTCGTACTCGTAGTACTGCTTGCCCCACAACATGCCGGCGAGCGCCTGCCGCATCACGTTCGCGGCGTCCTCGTCGAGCGAGGGGTCGATCACGGTGGCGTAGAACTCGTCGGCCTCCTTGCGCCGCGCGCCGAGCACGCGCTCGAACCCGGCGCCGAGCGGCTTCGCGTCCGCACGGGCCGCGGCCGAGGTCAGCCGCAGGCGCACGCGGGCGCTCGCGCCCGGCTCCAGCGCGAGCGTGTGGAGCGCCGCCATCTTCGTCCCCGTGCCGGCGAGGTTGACGGCGCCGGCGTCGCCGTGGACGACGTAGTCGTTGATGCCGTCCTTCACGTAGCGGGTCGCGTTCGCCACGCCGAAGAGGCGGGCGGTATTGGTCTCGTTGTCGCAGAACAGCAGCTCGGCCGAGTCCTCGCACGACAGCAGCCAGTCGCCCAGCTGCGGATGCGAGGCGCGCACGCCGGCGCCGGTGCGCTGGAGCGAAGGCGCCTCGCCGCCGGGCTCCCACGCCCACGTGTTGCGAAACCACAGCGTCGGCAGCAGGCGCAGGGTCGCCGCGTCGGGTCCGCGGTTGTGGACCGTCAGCTCCACCAGGATGTCGTCCGGCCCGGCCTTGGCGTACTCGGCGAAGACGTCGAAGTAGCGGTCCTCGTCGAAGATCCCGGTGTCGATCAGCTCGTACTCGAACTCGTCGCGGCTGCGCCGGCCGTTCGTCGCCACGAGGTCGCCGTACGGGAACTCCCGCTGCGGGTACTTGTAGAGCGACTTCAGATACGAATGCGTAGGCGTGCTGTCGAGGTAGAACCAGTACTCCTTGGCGTCCTCGCCGTGGTTGCCCTCGCCGTTCGTCAGTCCGAACATGCGCTCCTTGAGGATCGGGTCGACCCCGTTCCACATGGCGAGCGAGAAGCACAGCCGCTGACGGTCGTCGCTGATCCCCGCGATCCCGTCCTCTCCCCAGCGGTACGCGCGCGAGCGCGCCTGGTCATGTGGGAAGTAGTCCCACGCGTCGCCGCCGGCGCTGTAGTCCTCGCGCACGGTGCCCCACTGGCGCTCGCTCAGGTACGGGCCCCATGCGAGCCACGCCGCGTCGCCCTTGCGGTTGGCCTCGAGCCGCCGATGCTCCGCGGTCATCGCGGCTAGGCCAGCGCCTTGGCCTTGAGCACCTCGAACTCGGACTGGTTGATCGCGCCGCTGTCGAGCAGGCTCTTCGCCTTCTCGATCTCGGCTGCCGTTCCGGCGCCGTTGCCCGCGACGGACTTGATCTGGTCGTCGAGCTCGGCCCGCTGGGCCTGGGCCTGGCGGACGTTGCGGCTCGCCATCCCGCTGCCGTTGGCGATGAGGTAGATCAACGCGCCGAGGAACGGCAGGACGATCAGGAAGATCGTCCACAGCGCCTTGGTCCAGCCCGAGAGGTCGTGACGGCGGAAGACGTCGCTCAGGATGGCGATCATCATCCAGATCCAGATCACCCAGGTGAAGAAGAGGATCATCGTCCAGAAGATGTCGAGGAAGGGGTAGTCGGCCGCGAACAGCATGTCTGGCTCCTCTTGAGTTGACCTCCGAGCCGTCATCGTCGTCGCGCGAGGGCCGCCCCGGCAAGGATGTGTGCCTGTGGAGGAAGAGAGGCCCACACCCCCGAGGATCGGCTGGCGCGCGCCCTGTCGGGCTCGGGATGCGCGACCTAGAGTCGGCTCGTGGGCGTCCGGGTCCTTACCGTCGACGACCAGGCCATCTTCCGCGGCCTCGCCCGCGAGGTCGTCGACACCACCCCCGGGTTCGACTGGGTCGGGGAGGCCGCGAGTGGCGAGGAGGCCCTCGCCGCGGTCGACCGGCTCGACCCGGAGCTGGTGCTGCTCGATGTGCGGATGCCCGGCCTCGACGGCATCGACGTCGCGCAGCGGCTGTGCGTGACGCACCCCGACACGTTCGTCGTGCTGATCTCGATCGAGGAGTCGATGGACCTCCCGGCGGCGGCCCAGCTCGCCGACAGCGTCCCGCTCCTGCGCAAGCAGGACTTCGGCCCGCGGCTGTTGACGCGCATCTGGCGCGAGCACGTCGTGACGAGCGGTTAGGGTCCGAGCAGAGAACGCCTCGCCGTCCGGCGGGCCGCTGCTTGAAGGGTGAGATGCGCGTCAACGTGGCTCCACGGGTCGGATCGGCCGCGGTGTTGACCGCGGGTCTGGCGATGTGTGCGATCACCGGCGTCCTGACCGTGACGGGCTCTTCGTCGGACTACGCCTGGCTGGAGGGCGCCGTTCGCCTGCTGACGGTCGCGGCGCCGATCGCGGTCGGGCTCTTCGCGCTCCGCAGGCCGCCCTTCGAGCGCTTCGGCGCACTGCTCATCGGCGCCGGGTTCGTGTGGTTCCTCACGACCCTGGCCAACGCCGAGGAGCCGGTGCTGTACAGCATCGGCCGGAACTCGCAGTACGCGTTCGAGCCGCTGCTGTTGTACCTGCTGCTCGCGTTCCCGACCGGGCGCCTCGACAGCCGCCTGGACCGGACGCTGGTGTGGATCGCCGTCGGCATCGCGTTCACGCTCTACCTGCCGGCGGCGCTGCTGGTCGAGCGCTATCCGGTGCCGACGCCGTTGGCGAGCTGCGGCGACGGCTGCCCGGCGAACGCGTTCATGGTGAGCGGATCGGAGCCGGCGTTCATCGAGGGCATCGTGCGCCCGCTGCGGGAGCTGATGACGATCGCGCTGTTCGTCGTCGTCGCGCTGCGGCTCGCGCAGCGCATACGCAGCGCGCCGCACCTCACGCGCCGCACCCTCGGTCCGGTGCTCGCCGTGGCCTGCTTCCGCTGCGCGGCCTTCGGCCTGGTGTTGCTCGGGCGGGTGCTCGCGCCCGAGTCGTCGGTGATCGACACGTCGGTCTGGCTGCTCACCCTGGCGGTGCCGCTGACGGCGATCGCGTTCCTCGTCGGCCTCGTGCGCTGGTGGATGTTCATCGCGGACTCGACCCAGCAGCTCGCCGCGAAGCTCCACGCGCACACGACGCCGGAGGATCTGCGGGTCGCCCTCGCCGAGGCGTTCGACGATCCGTCGCTCACGATCGTGTACTGGCTCGGCAACGGTCAGGGGCACTGGGGTGACGCGGGCGGCCACCGGCTCGATCCGCCGTCGGCGGCGCCCGGGCGCGCGGTGACGCGGATCGCCGACGGCGACCGCGTGGTCGCGGCGATCGTGCACGACGCTGCGCTGGAGGACGACCGCGCGTTCATCGACATCGCGACGTCGTATGCGTTGATGACGCTCGAGAACCAGCGCCTGACGGCACAGACGTCGTCGCTGGTCCGCGCGGTGCGCGAGTCGCGCGCGCGGATCCAGGCCGCCGCGGACGACGAGCGCCGCCGGATCGAGCGCGACCTCCATGACGGCGCGCAGCAGCGGCTCGTCGCGCTGCGGATCAAGCTCGAGCTCGCCGCCGAGCAGACGGGCAACGGCAACCGCAACGGCGCAGCTGTGCTGCGCCGGCTCGGCGACGACGTCGACGAGGCGCTCGAGGAGGTCCGGTCGCTGGCGCGCGGCATCTACCCCGCGTCGCTCGCCGATCGAGGTCTCGTCGAGGGACTGCGCGCGGCGGCGCTGCGCAACGCGCTGCCCACCACGGTCCTCGCGGCCGGCGTGCAGCGCCACCCGCGCGAGATCGAGAGCGCCGCGTACTTCTGCTGCCTGGAGGCGCTCCAGAACGCGGCCAAGCACGCGACGGGCGCCAGCGCGACCGTGATCGAGATCTCCGAGGACGACGTCCTTCGGTTCGAGGTCCGCGACGACGGCGCCGGCTTCGACCCGGACGAGGTGATCGGCGGCGTCGGCTTCACCAGCATGCGCGACCGGCTGGCCGCCGTGGGCGGCGAGCTCACGATCGTCTCCAGTCACGGCCACGGGACACGGGTCATCGCGACCATCCCGCTCGGCTGACCCGGCTACGCGACGTCCGGCAAGGGTGCACGCCACCCCGTTGGAACACCGGAGCGCCTCATTGCCGTCGGCTCGCGGCGGCCCGAGGATTGGACGATGAGCCCTCTCGCCGCGCGCCCCATGATCGCCGATGACGATCTCGCCGAGCTGCTTGAGCTGATCCGCGGCGCCGACAGCGTCGAGCTCAAGCTCACCGTGCCGGAATCCGGCCACCGCTCGGCGGTCGCGGCACTCGGCATGGACCCCATCGACGCGCAGATCCGCCAGGTGTTCTTCTTCGACACGCCGGATCTCGCGCTCAATCAGGCGGGCGTCGTGGTCCGCGCCCGCCGCGTGCAGGGCAAGGGCGACGACGCCGTGATCAAGCTGCGCCCGGTCATCCCCGCCGAGCTGCCCGCCAAGCTGCGCCGATCGCCCGCGTTCGGTGTCGAGGTCGACGCGATGCCGGGCGGATACGTCTGCTCGGCGACGCTCAAGGAGGCCCTCCCGGCGGGCGCGGTCAAGGACGCGATGGCGGCCGGCCGGCCGCTGCGGAAGCTGTTCTCCAAGGAGCAGCGCGCGTTCTTCACGGCGCACGCGCCGGCCGGGATCGAGCTCGACGACCTCGCCGTCCTCGGCCCGATCTTCGTGCTCAAGCTCAAGTACACGCCCGTGGGCTTCTCGCGCAAGCTCGTCGCCGAGATGTGGCTGTACCCAGACGAATCCCGGATCCTGGAGCTCTCGACCAAGTGCCTGCCCGTGGACGCCTTCCAGACCGCGGCCGAGACCCGCGCCTACCTCGCGCGGAACGGGATCGACCTCTCAGGCGATCAAGAGCCGAAGACCCGCCGCGCGCTCGAGTTCTTCAGCCGGAGACTCGAGGGCTAGCCGCGGGTCGTCAGCGAATCGATCGCGACGGTGATCGCGAGGATCAGCGCGACGTCCTCGTCCGGCGCGACGTCGACCCCGTAGGACTCGCGCACGCGGAACCACTTCTTCGAGATCGTGGCGACGGTGTCGCCGTCGCGCTCGATCTCGTACTCGTGGTCGACGACGTTCCCGTGCGCCTTCATGTCGGCACCGTGCGCGACGTCGATGGAGAAGCGATCCCGGATCCCGACCAGCGCCTTCTTGACCGTCGCGGCGGTGTCGCCGCCGCGCTCGATCGCCACCGTGTCGCGGATGCTCAGCTTGCGCTCCTGGATGCGGGCGACCTCGTCTCCGGCCGCGTTCTCGAGCACGAACGTCTGCCGCACGCGGAACGCCTTGCCGTCGACCTTGTAGGCGCGCTCGCCCTCGGCGTTCTCGATCCAGAAGTCGTCGCCGATCGATAGCAGCTTCTCGCGCATCAGGAACCGCTCGCCCTCAGGTCCGTCATGCCGCTTGCGTAGGAGACTCATCGCCGGCCTAGGCGGCGGTCTCGCGGTGCGGCAGCTTCCAGCCGGGCCGCGGGAAGTGGCAGGTGTAGCCGTTCGGGTAGTGCTGGAGGTAGTCCTGGTGCTCGGGCTCGGCCTCCCAGAACGGGACGGCCTCGCTGATCTCGGTCACGACCTTGCCGGGCCACAGGCCTGAGGCCTCGACGTCGGCGATCGTGTCCTCGGCGACCTGGCGCTGCTCGTCGCTCGTGTAGAAGATCTCCGAGCGGTAGCTGGAGCCGATGTCGTTGCCCTGCCGGTCCTTGGTCGTCGGGTCGTGGATCTGGAAGAAGAACTCGAGGATGTCCCGGTAGGAGATGCGCTCGGGGTCGAAGACGATCTCGACCGCCTCCGCGTGGCCAGGATGGTTCCGGTAGGTCGGATGGTCGTTGTCCCCGCCGGTGTATCCGACGCGCGTGGAGATGACTCCGTCGCGCCGGCGCAGCAGCTCCTGGACGCCCCAGAAGCAGCCTCCGGCGAGGATGGCGGTCTCGGTGTTGTCGCTCATCGCGCTCTTCCTCTCGCTAGTGATCGCCGGCCGGAATCGGCTCCGCCAGCGCAGCGCGCCCGGGAGCCGCGTCGAACGGGTCGGCGAAGTACTGGGTCTCGTGTGTCACGCGACCGTCGGCGATCTCCATGATGCTGACCGAGTATGTCGGCACGCCGTCATAGCTGATCACGCACTCGCTCACCCACAGGTCGCCGCCGCCCTGGATCCGGCGGATGCTGAAGTGGCGTTCGGCCGGATGCCCGCCGCGTTGCGCCTGGATCCGCGACCGGCCTCTGAAGCGCTCGCCGGACTGCGGGTAGTCGAGGATCGCGTCTTCCGCGTAGATCGCGTGCTCGGCGTCGATGTCCCCGGTCTCGGAGGCCTCCCAGTGCTGCTGGATCCGATCCCGGATGTCCGCGTCACGATCCATTGCCTCGCACGACGGATCGTACCCGAGGGCCTCGTGCGACCCGGATCAGCGCATCCCGAGGCCGCGCCGTCCCGTCTCGTTGAGCTGCTCGGGCTGGAAGCGGTCGGGCCAGCTGCGCTCGTAGTGCTCCTCGGGGAAGTCGCTCGGGCTGTCGCCGGCGAGGAACGCCTCGCGCACGCTCGCGGCGTAGTTCTCGTTGCGCGGGCACCAGGGGGCGGCCGGGATGTACATGACGTTGCCCCAGCCCTGCTGGTCGCGGACCGGCGCGACGCTGTGGATCATGTCGCAGTGCCACCAGACGGAGTCGCCGGCCTGCACGTCCGGGATGCCGCTGAGCGCGCGCATCAGCAGCGGATGCCACTTCTCGACGGCCGGGAAGACCTGGTTGACGGTCGTGCCGCACATGTCGTCGGGCGCCACGTCGGACAGCAGCGGGCGCAGCATCAGGTACGCCATCGCCTCGGGGATCGGCACCGTGTGGAGCACGCCCTGGTCGCTGGCCATGTCCGACAGCGCGGTCCAGCCCTGGAAGGTGCGGAACACGGAGGTCATGGTCGTGCCGGGGTACGTCGGGCCGGCGGTGCGGTGCGACGCGTCCCACGGGTCGTACTCCTCGACCGAGCCGTCGAACAGGTGACGGAACGCCTGCTGGTAGGCGCTCGTCATCCACAGGTCGAGCGTGCCGGGGTCGAGGTGGGCGCCCAGGCCGTCCGAGCTCGCGCCCGGCGGGCGACGGCGGATGCGATCGGGGTAGAGCGAGTCCTGGTCGGGGTCGAACCACCGCACGCCGCCGGACTCGTAGGTCCAGCGGTGGTTGAGGAACGACTGGACGCGCGCCATGCGGTCGCTCTGGCGCGCCTCCATCTGCGCCGCCGACCAGTACACGGGGTAGATCTCCGGGCGCGAGCCGACGCTGCCGAAGAAGTCGTCGGCGGGCCCGCTGTAGGCGTCGAAGAAGCCGTTGCCCTCGACGTAGTCGAGGATGCCCCGGTCCCAGGCGAGCGCCTGCTCGCGCTCGAAGTGGCCGCGGATGACGACGCAGCCGCGGCGGCGCAGGTGCTCGATCGCCTCCGGGGAGACGGTGCCGGCCTCGATGTCGGCGTAGTCGATGACCGGCCAGATCGGCTCGCCGCGCCGCTTGGCGTCCTCGATCTCCTCCACCCGCTCGGTCAGCTGCGCGGTGACGATCGACCAGACCTCCTCGACCGTGCGGCCCGACGCCTCGATCCGAGCACGGATCGCCGCCTTGATCTCCCGCGTGGCGGCCTTGAGGTCCCCCGGGGTGCTCTCCCAATGCGGGAGCGTGGTCGATGTGGCGGCGCCGGACATGGCTCTCCTCTAGGAAGGACTCCTTACTAGGAGGGCAAGGTAGCACTCAGGCCGACTCTAGGCAAGGGTCCTTACTAGACTGCGGCGCGTGGCCGTCTCGAAACCGACGCTCGAGCTGCTGCGCTCGTTGTCGGACGAGCACGTGCTGCGCGTGCTGATGGCGCGGCGGCATGCGACGCGCGCGGAGATCGCCGCCGCGTCGGGGCTGTCGAAGCCGACGGTGTCAGAGAGCGTGCGGCGGTTGAGCGCGAGCGGCGCGGTGGTCGACACGGGCGAGCGCACGAGCGGGCGCGGCCGGGTCGGCAGCTACTACGCGCTGCCCGCCACGACCGGGCGCGCGCTGGTCGCGAGCCTCGCGCCGGAGGGGATCGTGGCCGAGGCGCTCGACGTCTACGGCGAGGTCGTCGCGCGCTCGCAGGCGCCGGTGAGCCGCGCGCCCGGCGCGGGGCAGGTCGCGCGCACGCTGCGACACGTCGCCGGCGAGCTGGGCGGCCGGTTCCGGCTGGCCGTGGTCAGCGCCGCCGACCCGGTCGACCGCGACAGCGGCAGGCTCGTC
Source organism: uncultured Solirubrobacteraceae bacterium (assembly GCA_963736505.1). Taxonomy (GTDB): domain Bacteria; phylum Actinomycetota; class Thermoleophilia; order Solirubrobacterales; family Solirubrobacteraceae; genus Solirubrobacter. Next base: position 120,103 of record CAVTOZ010000002.1, on the reverse strand, counting down.
GAGCTGCCCGACGCGCCGTTCCTGCTCGGCGCGCTCGACGCGCCCGCGGTGCTCGCCGAGCTCGTCGACGGTCCCGTCAGCGTCGACAACGACGTCAACTGGGCGGCCCGCGCCGAGCACGGCCACGGCACCGGCGCGCGCGACTTCGTCTACCTGTTCCTCGGCGAAGGGCTCGGCTGCGCCGTCGTCTCAGACGGCGAGGTCCGCCGCGGCCACGCCGGCCTGGCCGGCGAGATCGCGCACACGCTCACGACCGGCCCCGACGGGACCGCGATGCGGCTGACCGACGTCTTCGCCGCGCTCGGCCTGCGCCGCCCCGGCTCGACCGCGATCGACGTGCCCGCGCTGCTGCACGCGACCGCCGAGGTGCGGGACGCGCTGGCCCGCGCCGTCGCCGGCGTGCTCTCCGCCGTGATCGCGCTGACCGACCCGGCCGTCGTGCTGATCGGCGGCCCATGGGGCCCGAGCATCCTGCCCGCCGTCGCACGCGAGCTCGCCGGCGCGCCACGCCACGTCGCGGTGCAGGCCGCCGCCGTCGACGACGAGCCGGCGCTCGCCGCGGCGCGCGAGACGGCGCTGCAGCAGTTGCGCGACGCGATCGTCGCCGCCGCGTAAGTTCAAGGCACCACCCCGATTGTCGCCGCGGCCGCCGCGAGGTTGGCTGGCGCGCATGTCCTCCAGGCAGACTTCGATCGTGCTCGCCGCGCTGGTGCTGGCGGGCTGCGGCGGCGGAGCCGCCGGCGACGGCGCGATCCGCGATGCCGTCATGCGCTCGTACACGAGCACCGACGCGCGCGACTGCGGGCGCGTGTTCACGGCCGCGTTCATCCGCACGGCGTGGGGCGGCGTCTCCGGCTGCCGCACGCATCTGCGCCAGCTCGCGAAGCTGCCGCCGCGCACCGTCCGCGTGATCGCGGTCCACCGCGAGGGACCCGTCGCGGATGCGCGGATCCGCGTCGACGACAACGACATGACCGTGAAGCTGGTGCTCACCGGCAAGCAATGGCAGGTCGACGACACCGTGGGCGCGCAGGGAAGCGCCAAGGCCAACCTCCAGCGCTCGCGCGCGGCCGCGGCCGAGCGCGCCCAGGCCGACACGCCGCTCCCGCTCGGACGCTCCGCCCGGTTCGCCGAGATCGCCGGGGTCGGCCCGCACACGGGCTTCTCCGTCACGGTGCTGCGTATGGTCGCGTCCGGCTTCGCGCGCCACGGCGTCCGCAGCGGCCATGCGGCGCTCACCGACGACTTCGGCAAGGTGACGAACCCCAGGGTGCGCTACCGCCTCGTCAACGTCCGCGTGCGCGTCTCGAACGACGGGCCGGCGCCGTTCCGCGGCACGTTCTCGGGCTCGGTGCTGGGAGGCGGCCGCGAGTGGCCTGTCGTCCGGCACGTCGGGCGCACGCCCGACTGGAGCGACGGCGAGACGCGCGGGATCGCTCCCGGCCACAGCGCGACGCGCTGGCTGACCGCGGCGATACCCGCGAGCCGGCGGCCGACCGCCGTCCGGCTGCAACCCGAGCTGCTGTCCGGCCCCGCCACGGTCGCCGCCGTCGAGCCGGCGCAGGCGAGCTGGCAGGCGCGCTAGAACGCGGCGCGCAGCAGCGCGAGCCCTTCGTCGAGCGCGCGCTGCCACTGGTCGCGCTTGACGACGGCGAAGTACCAGCGCAGCGGCACCGGCGTGATGCGGAACTCGGCCTGCGCGGTCACGAGCGTGCCCGCCGGGTGCGGCTCGAGCGTGCGCTCCAGGCGCGTCACCAGCCGGCCGAAGCGCCCGCGCCGGGTCGGCGCGAAGCCGTACGGGCGGACCTCGCTGACCACGACGATGCGCCGGTTCGTCATCGCCTCGACGACGACGTTGCGCGCGTCGACGGTCGCGCCGCTGGGCAGGCGCGTGCGCGTGTGCGATGTGCGGCGCCCGTCCGGCAGCTCGCCGGCGGTGACGACCTCGACCGGGTGGCGCGAGAGCTTGACCAGCCGGGCGGGGTCGGTCAGCAGCGCGTAGATCTCGGAGGGCCGGGCGGGGATCACGGCGGTGCGGCGGGTCCTGATCATCGGCGGAATCTCGGCACCCGGGTCAGGCTCTGGCAATCGGTGGAGCACCCTGAACTTGCAACTCCAGGGTCGCCTCCCGATTGCGCCGGCGCGCGCATCCGGAGACACTCGCGTCCGATGATCCCCAAAGGCCTCCTGGCGCTCGCGGCGGCGGCGCTCCTCCCCATCGCGTCGGCGCAGGCCGATGGCTTCAACGCCGGCACGGAGACCGCCGTGTCCGGGACGACGACGGCGACGTTGAGCTGGGACCACGGTGAGCTCGGCCCCCAGAACACGACGCTGACGATCTCGCGCGCCGGGGCCGTCGCGTTCCAGCGTCAGATCCCGGAGGTGTGCGGGTCCGACTGCTCGCTCAGCGCCGCGGACGGCAGCTCGTTCCAGGTGGTCGATCTCGACCGCGACGGCGAGCCGGAGGTTCTGCTCCAGACCGACAACTCGCTCGACTGCTGCGCCACGATGGGCATCTTCGACTTCCGTCCGGCGACCGGGACCTACGGCGAGCTGACGCAGGCCTCAGGCTCGAGCTTCCAGATCGAGGACGCCGACGGCGACGGGCACCAGGAGATCGTCACCACCGACGCGCGGCTCAAGAGCCTGCTCGGCACCGTGTTCCTGCCGGTCAGGGTCTTCAAGTTCGAGCGGCCCGGCGGCGTCGGCCGCCTGCGCGACGCCACGCGGTCGTTCAAGAAGCTGATCCGCGAGGACGCGGCGGAGCAGAAGGGGGTCTTCAAGCTGCTCACCCACAACGACTTCTCGGCGCCCCACGTGATCGGCGCTTACGTGGCGGACGAGTACCTGCTCGGCCGCGGCTCGGTCGGGCTGAAGGAGATGGACAAGCAGCTCGCCCGCCATGTCGTCGGCAGCCCGAAGGCGTCGAAGAGGTTCCGCGCCAAGCTGCTCACGCTCCTGCACCGCAACGGCTATCGCTGAGCCCGTGCGCGTCGGCATCGCCTTCACCCCGTTCGAGACGCGCACCGACACGATCGTGCGCCTGGCCGTGATGGCCGACGAGCTCGGCCTCGATCGCGTCGACGTGGCCGAGGCGTGGACGCACGACGCCATGATCCTGGTGGCGGAGCTCGCGCTGAAGACCACGCGGATCGGGCTCGGCACGGCGGTGATCTCGGCCTGGGGGCGGACGCCGGCGACGATCGCGCTCGGCGCCGCCGGACTGCAGCGCTGCTCGGACGGCCGGTTCTCGCTCGGGATCGGCGCGGGCAGCCCGCCGCTGACCGAGGGCTTCCACGGGATCGCGTGGGAGCGGCCGCTCGCGCGCCTGCGCGAAACGCTGGTCGCGGTGCGCGCGCTGCTCGCCGGCGAGCGGCTGCCGGAGCCGGCGCGCGACGCCCGCCCGCTGCGCCTCGGCGTCGTCCCGGAGCAGCCGGTCCCGATCGTGCTGGCGGCGCTGTCGACGGGCTCGATCCGGCTGGCCGGCGAGCTCGCCGACGCATGGGCGCCGTTCCTGTGGGCGCGGTCGCGGCTCGGCGACGGCCGTGAGCTGCTGGGCCAGGCGAGCGAGACGCGCGTCGCGGCCGCCGTCCCGGTCGCGCTAGCCCCCGACGACGAGAGCGCGCGCCGGCTCGCGGCCTGGTGGCTGACGACCTACGCGACCCGCATGGGCCCGCTGTACCCGCGCATGCTCGCCGAGCGCTTCGGAGCGGCCGCCGCCGTCCACGCGCTGACCGACCCCGAGCGCAAGCCCGACCTGCCTGCCATCGCGGAGACGCTCGCGCGCGACGTCACGCTGCTCGGCACCTACGACCAGGCGGAGGCGCTGATCGCGGAATGGCTCGCCGCCGGCGCCGACAGCGTGCAGCTCGTGCTCCCGCCCGGGCGCCCCGAGGAGGAGCTGGCCGCGATCGTCGAGGTCGCCGCGGGAGCCGTGGCGGCCGGCGTGCGGTGACCGAGCAGGTCACCATCCCGGCGCGCTTCAACGGCCCGCCCGCGTCGGCCAACGGCGGTTACGCGTGCGGCCTCGTCGCCGAGGCGATCGGCCCGTGCGCGACGGTGCGCTTGTCCGCGCCGCCGCCGCTCGGCGTCCCGCTGACGCGCCGGCGCGGCGAGGACGGCGCGGTCCTGCTGCTCCACGGTGACATCACGGTCGCCGAAGGCCGTCCCGCCCGCCCGCCGGACGAAGGGCGCGAGCCGCCCTCGTGGGCCGCGGCCGCGCGGGCGGAGCCGCCGGAGCACCATCCCTACCCGAGCTGCTTCGTCTGCGGCCCGCTGCGCGAGGCCGACGGCCTGCGCGTGTTCGTCGGCCCGGCCGGCGACGGCGGCCTGGTCGCCGGGACGTGGCGCCCGGAGGACGCGGACCCGCGGCTCGTGTGGGCGGCGCTCGACTGCCCGTCGGGGTTCGCGTGCATACCGCCGGGCACGCTCACCGTGCTGGCGACGATGACGGCCGCGCTCGAGGCCCCGGTGCACGCGGGCCGCGACTACATCGTCGCGGCGTGGCCGATCGCGAGCGAGGGGCGCAAGCACCGCGCGGGCTCCGCGCTATACGAGCGCGACGGCCGTCGCGTGGCGCTCGCCGAGACGCTCTGGATCACGCCGAAGTCCCGCTGATCACAGCTCCGTCACCGGGCGCGGCGATCTGGACCATACGGTCCGGCGGTCCCTTCGCACTTCCAGGAGCGCTCCTTGACCCTGACACGCCTCGCCGTGCCGCTGCTGTCCGCAGCCCTGCTCGCGGCGACCGCCGGGCCGGCCCTCGCCGACGCCGATCGGCTGGCCGTGCTGACGATCGGCACGCCCGACGGGCCCGATCTGACCGACGCCGCGGCGCCGGTGTCGATCCTGCAGGTGAGCTCGGACCGGACCGGCTACGGCTCGTTCGCGACCGTGCCGGGCGTCACGCTGACCGGGACCGCGAAGGACGAGGGGCACCTCACGGTCGCCCCGGACGGCTCGCTGCTGTTCGCGGGCTACGGCGCGACGGCGGGCACGCCGGCCGTCGCGACCACGGCCGCGACCGAGGTCCCGCGCGTCGTCGCCGCGGTCTCGGCCGACGGGACCTCGAGCATCGCCACGCGGTTGGGTGACGCCTTCACCGGTGGGCGCGTCACGTCGGTCGCGACGGATGACGGCCGGCGCCTATGGCTGTCGGGCGACGGCAAGCAGTCGGGCGCGTCGATCGTCACGACCACGCTCGGCGCGACGAGCTCGACGCCGGTCCCCAACCCGCTGACCGCGGTCAGCGCCGTCGAGCCGGTCCCTGGCCTCGGCCTGTACGCCGGCCCGAGCTTCGTCGGCGGCACGTACCCGTACGACGCCCACCTGTACCGGATCGGCACCGGCCTGCCGGCGAGCGGCACGCAGACCGCGACGCAGGTCGCGACCACGAACCCGAACAGCGACTCCTCGATCCCGGGCCAGGTCGCGTTCCTCGACCTCGACGGCACGCCGGGCGTCGACACCGCGTACATGTCCGGCGCCGCAGGGCTCTACAAGCGGCGCTACGACCCGAGCACCGGGCAGTGGACGTACGCGGGCGAGACCGGACTCAACGGCGGTGCCATCGCGGTCGTCGTGAGCGACGGCGTCGCCCGCATCTACACCGTCAACGGCTACGGCGTGACCGAGCAGGACGACACCACGCCGAACAGCAACGCCTTCACGTACGGCCAGTCGCAATTCATCGCAAGCCCGCCGCCCGGGATGCAGTTCCGCGGCATCGCCGCGATGCCGCCGGGCTCGAAGCCCGCGCCGCGGATCTCCTTCGGCGTGTCGGGCCTGGCCAACGCCGTCGGCGACCCGACGAACCCGCCGCTGCCGGTCACGGTCAGCGACCCGATCTCCCCGAGCGGCCCGTTCACCCTCAGCGAGGTCGCGCTCGGCGACTTCGGCATCGATGCGTCGATGCTCGCGGCCGACGCGTTCACGACCGCCGCGACCGACGCCAATCACTTCCAGTTGACCTTCCAGCCGCACGGCGTCGGCAACCAGACGCTCTACATGACCGCGACCGCGCCGGACGGGCGCTGGGTCACCGACACCGTGGGCTACGCGGCCAGCGCCGCGACCGACGCCACCTCGCGCTACCTCGCGGGCGGCTCCGACGCCTCGACCGGCCTCGACGCCGGCGGCGGCTACATGCTCGTCGGCGACGACGAGTTCAACACGATCGGCCTGTACCCGACCGACCGCAGCGGCCTGCCGTTGCGCAGCTGGGACTTCACCGCCGTCAAGGACCAGGACCTGTGGGTCGGCGGCAACAAGATGAAGGAGCGCGACATCGAGGCCTCGGCACGCGCCGGCGACCGCGCCTACTGGGTCGGCTCCAACGGCAACGGCAAGGGCGGCAAGGCGGCGCCAGAGCGCAACTCGCTCTACGCGACCGACATCACCGGCAGCGGCGCCGGCACGCAACTGAGGTACGTCGGCCAATACCTCGGGCTGCAGGCCGACCTCGTGGCGTGGGATCACGGCAACGCCCACGGCCTCGGCGCGGATCACTTCGGCCTGGCCGCGTCGGTCGCCAAGAACGTCGACCCGAAGGCGGCCGACGGCTCGGGCTTCTCGATCGAGGGCCTGGAGTTCGTCCACGGCAGCACGAGCAGCGCCTACGGCGCGCTGCGCGCGCCGCTGGAGCCGAAGACCAGCCGCCATCTCGCGCTCGTGGTGCCGGTCACGAACCTCGACCAGCTCGTGCTGGGCAACCCGCAGACCGCGGTCCACGCCACGTTCGGCGCGCCGCTGCTGTGGGACCTCGGAGGGCTCGGCGTGCGCGAGATCCGCGCCAGCGGCGCGGGCCGGTACCTGATCATCGCCGGCTCCGCCGGCGACGCGGCGAAGTTCGCCCTGTACGCGTGGGACGGCGACCCGACGCACGCGCCGGTCAAGGGTCCGGACCTGCCGGCCGGCTCCGAGGGGAGCGGCTGGGAGGGCTTCGCGAGCGTGCCCGACACGCTCTCGCCGAGCGGCAGCATCCGGCTGATCGGCGACCGCGGCGACGCGTTCATCTTCGGCGGGACGACGGCCGCGAAGGACCTGGGCGCGCCTGCGTACCGGACCTCGCGCACCGACGTGTTCAGCCTCGCCGGGCTGCCGCTGGACCAGCAGTCCGGGACGGCGGGCGGGAGCGTGCCCGCGACGCTCTCGCTCACGCTGGGCGCGGCGGCGTCGTTCGGCGCGTTCACGCCGGGGCTCGACCACACGTACACGGCGTCCACGACGGCGAACGTGATCTCGACGGCGGGCGGCGCCGCGCTCGCGGTGTCCGATCCCGGTCATCTGACCAACGGCGCGTTCTCGCTGCCCGAGGCGCTGCAGGTCTCGCTCACGCCGTCGAGCTGGAGCGCGCCGGTCTCCAACGGCGCGGTCGCGATCGCGTTCAGCCAGCACGTCGGCGCGGCGGATGCGCTGCGCACCGGCGGGTACGCGGCGACGCTGACGTTCACGCTGTCGACGACGACGCCCTAGCGCCCTATCCGGAAGTCCAGGGTCGGTCCCCGATTGCGCCGCCGCGCGGTCGGGGACACGATCGCCGCCGATGACGTCGCTCGGGTACGGACCGATCATCCCGCGCCCGGACGAGGCGGCGCTTGCGCCGGCCGGGGCGGGGGAGCTGCGCGAGCTGCGCACGCTCGCGCGGCGGCTCGCCGGGCGGCGCGTGTTGTTCCTCACGCTCGACCGCGACGGCGGGACGACCGGCGCCTGCGTGCGCGTGCTGCGCCACCTCGGCGTCGACGCGCAGTGGCTCGTGGTCGAGTCCGCGGCCGACCGCGCCGCGCTTGCCGAGGTCGAGGACCAGCGGGAGTGGATGGCCACGAGCTTCCGGATCGCGTGCGACATCCCCGGCACGTGGGACGTCGGCGTGGTCGCCGGCCGCGAGCTGGCCGGCATCGCCGCGGTCGCGAGCGAGCGGGCCGGCGCCTGGGTGATGGCGTGGGGCGAGGCCGACACGGACCTCGGCGCCGCGTGGCCGTCCTGGTGCCTGCCGGCGTTCGCGCGCTTCGTGCTCGACCGCGCCGCGATCGATCCCGCCGCGGCGGCGAACGTCGAGCTGCCGGTCAAGCGCGCCCGGCGCGAGTGCCGCGCGCTCGGCATCGATCCCGACCGCGGGCTGCTGTGCCAGGTCAGCGGTCCCGGCGAGCTCGACCGCGCCGGCGGCGCCCTGGCCGCGTACTGGAGTGTCAAGGAGGCGCTGCCCGCGGTCCAGCTCGCGCTGGCCTGCCCGCTCCCGCCGGAGACGGACGCCGCGCGCGGGCAGTGGCGCCGGCTGCAGGCGCAGGCGTCCGAGGATCCCGACGTGCATCTGCTCAGCTCCGGCCGGCCCGAGCACGTCAATGCTGTCCGCACCTGCGCCGGCGTGGTGCTCGCCGGCGTGACCCGGCCCGCCTTCGGGCCCGGGGCCGCCGAGGCCGCCTACCGCGGCAAGCCCGTGATCGCCCGCCGCGGCGGCTCCGCCGACAACGTCGTCGAGTACGGCCTCACCGGCTATCTCACCGACTCGCCCGGCGACTCCGTCGCGTGGGCGATCGACCTGCTCGCGCACCCGCGACGCGCCGCGAAGCTCGGCCGTGCCGGGCGCCGCCGCGTCGAGCGGGACCTGCTCCTGCACCGCCTCGTGCGCGACTGGCTGCGGCTGATCGACGAGCTCGCCAGCCCTCGCGGCCGCAGGCGCGCGGCGTCCTGGCTGCCCAGCCCGGGACCGCTCGTTCGCTCCTGAGCGTCACTGGGTATCCCCGGCCCAGACCAAGGGAGGAGACATGGGTCCGAGGATGCTGCGCGAGCAGGCCGGTGGCCTGACGCGCGACCAGCGCAACGCGTTTCTCGCCGCCTGGCTGGGCTGGGCGATGGACGCGTTCGACTACTTCCTGCTCGTCTTCGTCATCACCGACGTCGCGGACACGTTCCACGCGAGCAAGACGCACGTGGCGGTGGCGACGACGCTGACGCTGGCCGCGCGGCCGGTGGGCGCGGCGCTGTTCGGCTTCTGGGCCGACAAGCGCGGGCGGCGCCCGGCGCTGCTCGCGTGTGTGCTCTTCTACAGCACCGTCGGGCTCGCGACGGCGTTCTCGACCTCACTGACGATGCTGCTCGTGCTGCGCGCGCTGTACGGCATCGGCATGGGCGGCGAGTGGGGCCTCGGCGCCTCGCTGGCGATGGAGAAGATCCCCACGGCGAAGCGCGGCTTCTACTCCGGCGTGCTGCAGCAGGGCTACCCGATCGGCTACCTGCTGGCCGCGATCGCGTTCTTCGTGGTCGAGCCGATCGCGGGCTGGCGCGGCCTGTTCGTGTGCGCCGCGATCCCGGCGCTGCTGGCGCTGTTCATCCGCCTGCGCGTCGAGGAGTCCGAGGTCTGGGTGGCGACGAAGGAGCGCGAGCGCCAGACGCGCGTCGGCTTCCGCCAGGTGCTGCTCAACCCGGCCGTGGCGCGCCGCTTCGGCTACCTCGTGCTGCTGATGACCGCGTTCAACTTCATGAGCCACGGAACGCAGGACTACATCCCGACCCATCTCGAGGACGCCTTCGGCGCCGGCCACGACACGACTGTGCTGGTCGCGATCGTCTACAACCTCGGCGCGATCGCCGGCGGCGCGTACTTCGGCGCACTGTCGCAGGGCTTCGGGCGTCGCAGGACGATCGTCGTGTGCGCCGCCTTCGCGCTGCTCGTCTCGCCGCTGTTCGCGTTCTCGGCCACGCTCGCCACGTTCGCGGTCGCCGCGTTCGTGATGCAGTTCTTCGTCCAGGGCGCGTGGGGCGTGATCCCCGCACACCTGACCGAGATGTCGCCGGACGAGATCCGCGGCTTCTACCCGGGCGTGACGTACCAGCTCGGCAACCTGCTGGCGGCCGTCAACCTGCCGATCCAGACGTCGCTGGCCGAGAGCCACGACGGCCACTTCGCGCTGTTCGTCGTGATCGTGCCCGTGCTCGTCGCGGTGATCGCCCTGACGGCGCTCGGCAAGGAGGCGCGCGGGATCGAGTTCGGCGCCGCCGCCGAGGCACGCACCGGCCGGTTCACGCGCGAGCGCGACGCGGTTCCCGTGCAGCCGGGCGGCGGTTAGCATGGGCCATCCTCTCCGCCGCGCCCGCACCCGTCGCACCGCTGCGCCTGCAGCACGTCGCCGCGATCGACGCCGAGCCGGTCACTGACGGCCGCTTCGTCCTCTACCGCGTGACCGGCGCCGCCGGCGTGACCGCGCGCGACACGGCGAGCGGCGTCGCGCGCGACGTCGCCGAGCCGCCGGGGTGCGAGCCCGTGAGCGCGCACGGCGGGTACGGGCTGGTCAAGTGCGCCGACGACACATTCGCGGTGATCGCCGCCGCGGCCGGGACCTCCACACCGGTGCCGTCGCGGCCCGGCGACGACTTCCTCGACGTCGGCGCCCAGTGGGTGTGGGGCGGCGCCGCCGGCGACGCGCAGTTCGCGGCCGTCAACTGGCACACCGGACAGCGGATCCAGGCGGACGCGGTGCACTTCCGCCCGCCCGACGTCGACGCGCCGGGCACCGCGCCGGCGCCCGAGCCGAACCCGCCGCGGTTCCCGACGTTCTGGACCACGCCGGGCGACCGCGTCGAGCTGCGCGTGACGCGCCACGTGACCGTCCGGCTGCCGGGGTGCGGCCCGGCGGAGTGCGACTCGATCGGCCTCACGCGGCGCTTCGCGGCCTGGAGCGAGCCGCGGCACGTCGGCCTCTACGACATCCGCGCGAAGCACATGTACGGCTACGCCAACCGCGGCTGGCGGCTGCGCTCGGACGCCTACGTGTCGGGCACGCTGACCGCGCACGAGCTCGACGTCGCGGCGCCGGTGCACGCCACGTTCCAGCTCTACCGCGCCGCGCTGCCCTAGCCGGGCGCCAGCTCTCCCGACCCGCGCGCGATCAGCGTCGTCTCCAGCACCACGCGGCGCGCGGGCCCGACGTAGCCGTCGAGCCGCTCGAACAGCAGCTCGGCGGCGCGGCGCCCCAGCCCCGCCGGGTCCTGGGCGACGACGGTCAGCCCGGGCCGGACGACGTCGGCCAGCAGCAGGTCGTCGAACGCGACCTGCGCGATCGCGCCCTGGGCGCCGGCGCGGTGCAGCTCCCGCAGCACCTCGACCGACACGAGGTTCTGAGCGCTGAACAGCGCCGTCGGCGGGTTCGCCGACGCCAGCAGCGCGCGCGTGGTCGCCGCCGCGTCCTCGGGCGCGACGAGCCGGATCAGGTCAGGGTCGGCGACGAGCCCGTGCGCCGCGAGCGCGTCGCGGTAGCCGCGCAGCCGCTCGGTCGCGGTGTAGATCGTCGCGCGGTCGCCGATGTAGGCGATCCGGCGATGGCCGTGCGCGACGAGGTGGTCGACGGCCTGCGCGGCGCCGCCTGCGTTGTCGGTCAGCACGAGGTCGGCGTCGAGGAAGCTCGGCGGGCGGTCGACGAACACGAGCGCGACCCCGGCCGCCTGGTCGCGCAGCAGGTAGCTGTGGTCGGCGCCGACGGCGGGCACGATCAGCAGCCCGTCGGCGCGGCGCGCGGTGAACGCCTCGGCCAGCTCGCGCTCGCGTGCGGGGGCCTCGTCGGAGCTGCCGGCGAACATCAGCACGCGGCGCTGCCGCGCGACCTCCTCGGCGCCGCGGTGGACCGCCGCGAAGAACGGGTTCGCGACGTCGTCGAAGATCAGCCCGATGCTCGCCGACTGGCCGTCGTTGCGGCGCAGCGAGCTGGCCGCCGCGTTGTGGCGGTAGCCGAGCAGGGCGACCGCGCTATGGACGCGCTCGGCCAGCTCCGGGTTCACGCTCGGGCCGTCGTTGACGACGCGCGAGACGGTCGCGAGGCTCACGCCCGCGACGGCCGCGACCTCCTTCATGGTGGGGCGCCTGGAGAACGTTTCCCCGGCGCCATTCTCGCCGTTGCTCGGCTTCCTTGCTGGCATCCAGCGGAACGGTATCAGACATCGGGTAAACGTTCTCTCTTGACAATCCGGAGTCGGCGGCGTACATTCCCCGGCGTCGCAGTAAACGTTTTCTCGGGAGGAGAGCCCAGACCATGAGCAACGTCCGCATCAAGTTCTCGCTATCGCTGGTGGCGGTGATCGTGCTGATCGCCATCGTCCTCGGCGTCGTCGCCGGTCGTGCCGCCGGCGGCACGTCGTCCAGTAGCGGCGGCGGCGCCGGCGGCGCGGCCGCCGGCAAGAAGGTCGACGTCATCATCAAGGCCAGCGACTCGTCGTTCTGGCAGACGATGCTCGCCGGCGCCCGCAAGGCCGGCACCGACTACGGGCTCAAGATCGGCCTGTTCGGCCCGACCTCGGAGACCGACGTCAACCAGCAGGTGCAGCTCGTCGAGAACTCGATCTCGCGCGGCGTCGACGCGATCGTGCTCGCCTCCAACTCCTCCGACGCGCTCAACAGCGTGATCAAGCGCGCGCGCTCGGCCGGCATCAAGGTCATCACCGCCGACACGCAGGTGACGTCGCCGACGGAGGGCTTCATCGGCACCGACAACAAGAAGGCTGGCGAGCAGGCCGGCGCGCGCATGTGCGAGCTGACCAAGGCCGCGGGCAAGACGTCCGGCCAGGTCCTGATCGAGTCCTCGGTGGCCGGCATCCAGACGCTCAAGGACCGCGACGCCGGCTTCAAGCTGGGCCTGAAGGCCTGCCCCGGCGTGACCGTCGCCGCCACCCGCTTCAACAACAACGACCTCAACACCGCCGCCAGCCAGGTCAACGACGCCCTCACCGCCAACCCGAACCTGATCGGCATCTTCGCCGACAACAACACCTCGGGCACCGGCACGGCGCGGGCGATCAAGGACAACCAGGCGGCCGCGAAGATCCCGGTCGTCGCGTTCGACACCGACCCGCAGGAGAACGCGGCGCTCGCCGACGGCTCGATCGACGCGCTCGTCGTCCAGAACCCGTACTTCTTCGGCTACCAGGGCGTGGTCGAGGCCGGCATGGCCGCGGTCGGCTCGCAGCCGCCGCTGGTGCTCGACCCGGGCGCCGTCGTCGCCGACAAGGGCAACCTCAACTCGCCCGCCGTCAAGCCGCTGCTGAACCCGCCGACGGCGAAGGCCAGCTGAGATGGCCACGCTGATCGCCGAACCGGCGACCGAGCCCGTCGTCGCGCTGCGCGGCGCGGGGAAGACCTACGGGCCGATCACGGCGCTGCACGGCGTCGACCTCGAGCTCCGCGCCGGCGAGGTCATGTGCCTCGCCGGCGAGAACGGCGCCGGCAAGAGCACGCTGATCAAGATCCTCACCGGCGCGATCCGGCGCGACGCCGGCGAGTACGTGATCGACGGCGCCGACGTCGGCAACCCCTCGCCGTCGCAGGCGAAGGAGGCCGGCATCGGCGTCGTCTACCAGGAGCTGAGCCTGCTCGGCGACCTGTCGGTCGCGGAGAACCTGCTGATGGGGCGGCTCCCGTCGCGGCGGGGGATCACGCGCCCGCGCGAGCTGCGCAAGCAGGCGCGCGCGATGCTCGAGCGCGTGGGCCTGGAGGCGCTCGACCCCGACACGCAGGTGGGCACGCTGTCGCTCGCGCTGCAGCAGCTCGTCGAGATCGCCAAGGTGCTCGGCGAGAACCCGCGCGTGCTGATCTTCGACGAGCCGACGACGGCGCTGTCGGAGGCCGAGACCAAGGCGCTGCTCGCGCGCATCCACGGGCTGCGCGACGAAGGCCACGCGGTGATGTACGTCACGCACCACCTCGAGGAGATGTTCGAGATCGGCGACCGCGTGACGATCCTGCGCGACGGCGGGCTCGTGACGTCCGCGCCGATGTCGGACTTCGACCACGACAGCCTGATCGCGTCGATGGTGGGACGCAAGATCGAGTCGCTGTACCCGGCGTCGTCGCGCACGATCGGCGAAGCCCGGCTGGTGGTCGAGGGGCTGCGCCCGCGCGGCTCCGCGGCGCCGATGGACTTCGTCGTCCGCGCGGGCGAGATCGTCGGCGTCGCCGGGCTGCTCGGCTCCGGGCGCAGCGAGCTGCTGCGCGCGATCTTCGGCGCCGACGGCGTCGAGGCCGGGCACGTCTCGGTCGACGGCAAGAAGGTGCCGACGGGCGATCCGCGCGCCGCCGTGCAGGCGGGCATGGGGCTGCTGACGGAGGACCGCAAGCGGCTCGGGCTGCTGCTCGAGCTGTCGATCCGCGAGAACGCGTCGCTGGCCAACCTCGACGAGATCTCGCGCTTCTGGCTCGTGGACAAGAAGCGCGAGCGCAGCGTCGTCGACCAGTACCTCGGCGGGCTCAAGCTGCGCGCCGGCTCCTGGGAGCAGCCCGTCTCCTCGCTGTCGGGCGGCAACCAGCAGAAGGTGCTGCTCGCCCGCTGGCTGGCGACGAAGGCGAAGGTGCTGATGTTCGACGAGCCGACCAAGGGCGTCGACGTCGGCGCCAAGGCGGAGATCTACAAGGTGATCGGCGACCTCGCGGCGGAAGGCCTCGGCGTGGTCGTGGTGTCGTCGTACCTGCCCGAGGTGCTCGGGCTGGCGGACCGCGTGCTGGTCATGCGCGAAGGGACCGTCGCCGGCGAGCTGCCGGCGCGCGGGACGACTGAGGAGGACGTGCTGCGCATCGCCAGCACGGAGATCAAGGGAGCGGACCGATGAAGTTGCGCAGCCACCAGCCCGCCATCGCGGGCCCGACCACCGCCGGCACCGTCGCGAAGGCCGAGCGCCCCGAGCGCGTGCTGACCTTCGGCGACGTCTTCGGGCGCGACGCGGGCGGCCTGATCGTCCTGCTGATCCTGTTCGGGGCGCTCACGCTCAGCTCGAACGAGTTCCTCACCGGCGACAACCTCGCCAACCTCGCGCGCCAGGTCGCGGTGTTCGGCATCATCGCCGTCGGCCAGCTGCTGATCATCCTGACCGCGGGCATCGACCTCTCGGTCGGCTCCGTGCTCGGCCTCACCGGCTGCGTCACCGCCGAGCTGCTCGTGCACGGCACGGGCATCGTGCCGGCGATCCTGATCGGCATGGCGGCGGGCACGGCGATCGGCGTCTTCAACGGCGTCCTCGTGGCGCACGCGAAGCTGCCGCCGTTCATCGTCACGCTCGGCATGCTCGGGATCGCGCGCGGCGTCGTGCTGGTGCTGACCGACGCGAGCACGGTGCAGCCGCTGCCGGACGCGTTCGGCAACATCGCCAACGGCAACTTCCTCGGCGTGCCGAACCTGCTGTGGATCTTCGCCGCGGTCGTGTTGATCGCCGCGTTCGTCCTGCGCCGGACCGTGTTCGGCCGCTACGTCTACGCCGTCGGCTCCAACCCCGAGTCCGCGCGACTGGCCGGCGTCCCGGTCACGCGCGTGCTGATCGCCGTCTACGCGATCGGCGGCCTGCTCGCCGCGGTCGGCGGCGTGCTGTTCACCTCGCGCCTGAACGCGGGCATCCCGACCGCCGGCACCGGCTACGAGCTGAACGCGATCGCGGCCTGCGTGATCGGCGGCGCGAGCCTGTTCGGCGCCAAGGGCGGCGCGTTCGGCGCGGCGGCGGGAGCGCTGATCGTGGGCACGCTCAACAACGGTGGCAACCTGCTGGCGGTCAACTCCTTCTACCTGCAGATCATCATCGGCGCGCTGATCCTGGTGGCGGTGGCCTTCGACCAGTGGCAGGGCCGGCAGGCGCGCAGCAGCGGCTGAGTACCGTAGGCAGGGTGCGCCGCGCCCTGCTCGCCCTCCTCGCGCTCGCGGCGGCCGCACTGATCGTGCTCGCCGTGCCGCCGCTGCGCGAGGCGGTCGGCTACGTCCTGCACGGCGACGTCCACGGGCTGCGGGCGCAGCTGCGCGGGCTCGGCGCGTGGGGCGCCGTCGTCGTCGTGGCGCTGATCCTCGCGCACGCGGTGCTGTTCTTCCCCGCCGAGATCGTCAACGCGACGGCCGGGCTCGTCTACGGGTTCGGCGTCGCGTTCCCGCTCGTGCTCGTCTCGTGGGCGCTGTCGGGGATGCTCGCCTACGCGCTCGGCGTCGCCGCCGGGCGCCCGCTGGCGCTGCGGCTGATGGGCGAGGAGCGCGTGACGAAGGCCGAGCACGCGATCGACCGCGGCGGCATCCCCGCGCTGCTGCTCGCCCGGCTCGTCCCGTTCGTGCCCTACAGCCTCGTCGGCTACGTGGCCGGCGCGGCGCGGGTGCCGTTCTGGCGCTTCGTCTGGACCGGCTTCGTCGGGATCGCCCCGATCACGGCCGCCGCGACGTACCTCGGGCACGCGCTCGGCGACCTGTCGGCGTCGGACCCGCTGCTGTGGGTCGCGCTCGCCGTCATGGCGGCGCTCGCCGCGCTGACCGTGGTCACGAGTCGGCGCCTGCGAAGCCCCGCCGGTACGCAGCCGGAATGACGTCCGCCCACTCGTCGTGGCGCTGGATGTAGCCGTTGACGAAGGGGCAGAACGGCAGCACCTCGAGCCCGTTGGCGCGGGCCTCCGCGAGGACGTGCCGGATCAGCTCCGACGCCACGCCGCGGCCCTCGAAGCGCGGGTCGATCTCGGTGTGCAGGAACGCGATCAGGCCGGGACTCGTGCGGTACTGCGTGAACCCGGCGAGCTCGTCGCCGTCGAAGATCTCGTAGCGGTCGCGGGCGGTGTCGTTGACGATCCTCATCGCAGCGCATTCTCCAGGTCGGAGATCACGCCCGTACCATGGAGAGCGAATGCAGTATCGATCGCTGCGACTTGACGGAGAGCCTCCGAGGCGCAGCGAGCGTCACGTCCCGCGCTTCCTCGAGCTGCCCGAGCGGACGGCCAAGCCGCGCCGGGCCGGGATCACGCACGTGCTCGACCGCGGGCTGTCGCCGCTGGCGCTCGAGTCGCTGCTGATCACCGCCGGCGAGCACATCGACCTGATCAAGCTGGGCTGGGGCACCGCGTACGTCAGCGGCGCCGTCGCCGACAAGGTCGCGATCTGCCGCGACTCCGGGATCGCGCTGTGCCCGGGCGGGACGCTGCTGGAGATCGCCGTCGCGCAGGGCAAGGTCGAGCCGTACGTCGAGTGGCTGCACGAGCTCGGGATCGAGCACGTCGAGGTCTCCAACGGCTCGCTGCCGATGGCGCCGGAGCGCAAGGCGGAGCTGATCGCCCGGCTGGCCGTCGACTTCACCGTCATCTCCGAGGTCGGCTCCAAGAGCGGGCAGGACGCCGTCGCGCGCGACTGGTGCGACGAGATGCTGCGCGACCTCGCGGCCGGCGCGGTGCTCGTGATCGCCGAGGGGCGCGAGAGCGGGACCGTCGGCCTGTTCGACGCGACCGGCGCCGTGCACAAGGACCTGGTCGAGTCGATCCTGCGCGCGGTCGGGCACGAGACGGTGATCTTCGAGGCACCGCAGCGCGCCCAGCAGGCGTGGCTGCTGCGGCACGTCGGACCCAATGTCAACCTCGGCAACATCGGCGCGGAGGACGTGATCGCGCTGGAGACGCTCCGGCGCGGGCTGCGCTTCGACACGCTCGACCTGTTGCCCAACACCGAGACCGCGCGCGCCTAGGGCTCATCCTTCGCGGCCCGGCTTCCGATAAGGGGGCTATGTCCACGACTGCACGCTTTGGCAGGCCCACGAGCGCCACGGCCGCCGACCCCGTTGTGGTCGCACGCCAGCCGATCCTCGATCGCGCCGAGAACGTCATCGGATTCGAGCTGCTCTCGCCCACCGGCGATCACGTCAGCGACCCGCGCGGCGCCCCCGCGAGCGTCCTCGTGCAGGCCTTCGCCGACATCGGCCTCGACCGGCTGGTCGGCGCCCACCCCGCCTACGTGACCGTCACGCGCGAGTTCCTGCTCTCCGTCCGCCCGCTGCCGATGTCCCCGCGCAGCGTCGTCCTGAAGGTCGACGCCAGCGGCGGCGCCGACGACGTGCTCGTCGCGATCGTCCGCGACGCCGTCGCCGAGGGCTTCCGCGTCGCGCTCGACGACTTCCGCCACACCGCCGGCACCGAGGCGCTGCTCGCGCTCTCGAACATCGTCATGCTCGACATCGGCACGCTCGACGGCGAGTCGCTGACCGCCACGGTCGCGAGCCTGCGCGGCCACGGCGTCGCGCTGTTCGCCAAGAACGTCGAGACGCGGGCGCAGTACGACGACTGCCGCGCGCTCGGCTTCGACGGCTTCCAGGGCCGCTTCTTCGCCGAGCCCGCGCGCCTGATCGGCAGCTCCGCCCCGACCTACCGCCTGCGCGCGCTCTCGATGCTCTCCGCGCGCGGCGACCTCAGCTCGTTCGAGTCGCTCGAGCGCGTGATCGTGGAGGACCCGGGCCTGTCGCACAAGCTCGTCCGGCTCGCGAACTCGGCGTTCTTCGGCGCCCGCCATCCGGTCGGCTCGATCCGCCAGGCGCTGATGATGCTCGGCTCGGTCGCCGTGCGCCGCTGGGCGACGCTGCTCGTCCTCGCCGGCGTCACCGACCGCCCCAACCACCTGCTCGAGCTCGGCCTCACGCGCGCTCGCCTGTGCGAGCTGATCGCGACCCGCACCGAAGGCGCCGACCCCGAGCGCGCGTTCACCATCGGCCTGTTCTCGGTCGTCGACGCGCTGCTGCGGATGCCGATGACGCAGCTGCTCGAGGAGCTCCCGTTCGACGACCGCACCAAGCACGCGTTGACGCGACAGATCGGCCCTGAGGGTCGCATCCTCGCGGGCGTGCTCGACTACGAGGTCGGCGACTTCGACGGCTGCGCCCAGCGCGGCATCGGCCTGCTCGAGATCGCCCGCGCGTACCGCGAGGCGCTCGACTGGACGACCGACGCCGCGATGGCGCTCAACTGAGCAGCGCGTCCTCGGCCTCGGCGATCGCGGCGCGCTGCGCCCCGATCCGCCGCTGCCGGTCCGCGATCGTCGCGCGGGTCTCGGCGAGCATCGCGTCCATGGGTTGCGGCGCGGCGCCGCCGGTGACGGTGCGCGTGGCGATCGCCTCGTGCGGGTCGGCCTGCCGGCGCTCGCCGTCCGCGACGGCGCGGCCGATCCGCGTGTACGCGGAGCGGTAGTCGACGCCCGTGTCGAGGCTGAGCCGCTCGGCGGCGTCGGTCGCGAAAGCGTCGCTCTCGCGTAGGGCGCGCTCCGCGCGGTCGCGGTCGATCGTGAGCGAGGCCGCGGTCGCGGCCGCGAGGTCGAGCAGGCGGGTCGCGAGCTCGACGGCGCCGGCGACCTCGCCGTACGCGTAGAGCAGGTTGTCGGTCCGGCCCGACGGGGTCATCTGGGTCGCGAGCACGCCGGTCGCGCGGCCGAGCAGCGTGCGGGCGCCGCCGCGCAGGACGACGAGCGCGTACGGGTTGCGCTTCTGCGGCATCAGCGCGCTCGCGCGGCACAGCTCGTCGCCGATGGCGAGCAGATGGAACTCGTCGCTGCCGAAGATCTCGACGTCCTCGGCGAACCGGCTGGCGGTCGTGGCGGCCAGCGCGGCGTGCCAGGCGGTATCCGCGAAGCCGTCGGCCTGCCACATCGCGTCGCGCGTGTGCGGGATGGGGCCGGCGAAGCCGAGCAGCCGGGCGAGGCGCTCGCGGTCGAGCGGGAAGCGCGAGCCGTTGACGCCGCCCGCGCCGGCGGGGCTGCGGTTGGTGGCGGCGAAGTCGGCGAGAACGCGGTCGAGGTCGCGCAGCGCGGGGTAGGCGTGCGAGAGCAGCCAGTGGCCGGCGGTCGTCGGCTGGGCCGCCTGCAGGTACGTGTAGTCAGGCATCGGCGTGTCGCGCTCGCGCGCGGCGTTCTCGGTCAGCGCGCTCGCGAAGCGCGCGATCGCCTGAGCGAGGTCGAGCAGGCGCGCGCGCAGCGCGATCCGGAACGCGATCCGCCCCGCCTCGCGGCGCGGGCGCCCCGCGTTCAGCCACCCGGCGGCGTCGCCGATCCGCTCCTGCAGCGCCTTCTCGCGCACGTTCACGATGTCGCCGTAGCGGCTGTCGATCGTGCCGAGCTCGAGGTTCGGGAGCGCCTCGAGCAGCGCGCGCCGGTGCGCGTCCGGGATCGTCGGGAGCGCGATGACGTGGGCGAGGTCGGCGAGCGTGAGGCCGCGCTCGAGCAGCGCCGCGTCCGCGAGCTCGAGCTCGTACCCGGCGGCGACGAGCTCCGGCGCCGGCCCGCGCCGGATTCCGGCCTTCGGCGCCGAGGTACCCGGGCGGGGGCTCAGCCATCGAGCACCGCGTCGATCAGCTCGCCCGTCGCGCCCAGCGCGTTCTCGGCGCGCAGCAGCGTCTCCGCCTCCGGCAGCGCCCGCATGATCTCGGCGTCGCCCGCCAGCGCCTCGGCGAACGTCTTGCCTTGCTCCTGCCCGGCCAGCGCCGCGCGGTGGACGAGCTCGTGCGCGCGGTGCTTGCCGACGCGCTCCGCGAGGGCGAGCATGACCGGCTCGGCGAGGACGTAGCCGTGCTGAGCGTCGAGGTTCGCGCGCATCCGCTCCGCGTCGACGCGCAGGCCGGCGACGAGCTCGGCGCCGAGGCTCAAGGACACCGCGGCGGCCGAGCACGCCTCGGGCAGGAACGCCCACTCGGTCTTCCACGCGGCGCCGTCGCGCTCATGCTCGCCCACGAGCCCTTCGAGCGCGAGCCCGGCGCCCGCGCGCACGACACGCGCGAGCGTGGACAGGTGCTCGGAGCGCTCCGGGTTGCGCTTCTGCGGCATCGTGATGCTGCCGACGACGCCCTGGGTCGGCGCCTCGGAGACCTCGCCGAGCTCCGGGCGCTGGAGGTTGTAGACCTCGTTGCCGATCTTCGCGAGCGTGCCGGTGACGAGCGCGAGCAGGGTCGTGAACTCGGCGATCCGGTCGCGCGCGGTGAGCCAGCTGGTGTCCGGGACGCCGAGGCCGAGGCGCGTGAGCACGCGGCGCTGGAGCTCGATCCCCTGCTCGAACGCCGACAGCGTCCCGACCGCGCCGGCGAGCTGACCGACCGCAAGCCGCGGCTCGGCCTCGTCGACGCGCTGCAGGTGGCGCCGCACCTCCGCCGCCCACCCGGACGCCTTGAAGCCGAACGTGATCGGCAGGCCGGGCTGGCCGTGGGTGCGGCCGAGCATCACCGTGTCGCGGTGGTCGCGCGCGAGCCGCAGGAGCGAGCCCTCGATCGCGCGCAGGTCGCGGCGCGCGATCGCGAGCATGCGCTGCATCACGAGCCCGAACCAGGTGTCGGTGACGTCCTGGACGGTCGCGCCGTAGTAGACCCACTCGCCGCCCTCGGGCCCGAGCGACTCGCGCAGCACGTGGATCAGGCCGAGCGTCGAGTGGCCGGTCGCGCGGGTCTGTTCGCCGACGGCCTCGAGGTCGGGCTGCGGCAGCGCCTCGATCTGCCGCGCGGCCTCGGCGGGGATGATCCCGAGCTGCGCCTGCTCGAGCGCGAGCGCCTTGACGATCTCCAGCCAGATCCGCGTGCGGCCCGCGTCGGAGAACAGCGCGCGCGTCTCCGGCGTGCTCCACAGGTGCCCGTAGACGACGGAGTCCTTCATACGAGCATGTGGATCGCCGAGCGGACCTCTTCCAGCTTCGCGCCCCACGGCACGACGAGCCGCGCCCCGTCGCGCTCGATCCCGCGCTCGAGCAGGCAGCACTTCAGCAGCGTCGGCCCGTCGCCCGCCGGCGCGAGCCGTGGGCAGAAGTCGATCCGCGCGCCCGGATCGGAGCCGTACATGGCCTCATGGATCTGGCGCGAGCGCTCGCAGCCCACGAGCGTCCAGTCCGCGCGAGGCGGACCGGCGTCGAGGAAGTCGACCTCGGCGTCCTCGAGCTCGAGCCCGGAGCAGCGGCACGGGAACAGGTAGTGGGTCGCGCCGTGGGCGAGGTCGCGCATGTCGATCGCCTCGAAGTCGAGCCGGATCGGCGGCAGGTCCTCGTCGTAGTCGAGCACCGCCTGCGCCATCTCGAGCAGCTTCGGCGGGTGCGGCGGGACGACCTCGAGCACGCGGATGCGCAGCGGCGCGGGCGCGACGATGAAGTTGACGTGCTGGAAGCGGCCCTGGACAACTGTGACGCGCGCATCGCCCGCGACCCGGGCGAGCTGGCTCGCGTTGCCCGTGTCGACGGACTCGTCGGCGACGAACGCGACTTCATCGGGGCGGGCGAGGATGCGCGCGTCGCGCACGCCGACGAGGATCCCGTCCGCGTCCTCGCGCTCGACCTGGACCAGCGCGCGCTCGTCGCCGCGCGTGGCGACGATGAACTCGGTGCGGCGGTAGACGCGGCGCGAGCGCACGTGCGCGAGCAGCGCGTCGTCGTCGAGCGTCTCCACGTCCTGCACGCTCACGCCCCGGTAGGGCCGGGCGATGAAGTTCGGTCCGATCTCGTTCACGTTGCGCTCGCGACGCCCCAGAGCATGGCAGCGCCCGAGCTCGCGCCCCACGCCGACAGCGCCCGCGCCCGCCGCCGGGCGAGCTCCGAGTCGCCCGCGCGGATCGCGGCGACGACGCGGGCGGCGACGTCGGGAAGCTCGCCGCGCTCGGCGCAGCGCAGATACGCGAGGCCGATGGGGGAGGCGCGGCCGGCGGCGAGCGCAGCGAGCGCCGGGTCGTCGCCCGCCGCGCAGCGCCACGCGGCGTAGCCGGCCAGCACGTCGTCGCCCGCGGGCGTCAGGCCTTCGCCGCGCCCGGCCAGCTCGGCGACGGCGCGCTCGACGTCGCGCGCTCGCAGCGCCGCGATCCCGCCGGCGATCTCCGCCGGCGGTCCCGGCACCGACTCGAGCGCGGCGTTCAACGCCGCTCTCCAGCCCGGGCGCAGGGGTCCTGCCGGCGACGGCTTCGAGGCCTCGACGAGCGCGACGTCGTGGCCGCCGACGTGCAGCTCGTCGTCGACCCACGCGCGATCGCCGGGCGCCAGCGGGCGCTCCTCGAGGCCGGCGACGAGCAGCGACAGCGGCCCGCGCGGCGCCCGCGGGGCGGCGACGAGCACGTACGCGTCGCCGAGCCGCACGTAGCCGCCCGGGTGCAGCGCGATCTCGACGCTGCCCTCGCCGCGCAGCGTCACGCCCGCGCCGGCCCAGAGTGCTCTAGTCGTGATCCGCCGATCATCCGTGGATGCCTCGTTGTCGTGGGTTCCGTAGATGGTCGATCGGACGGGCAACCTCAGGGCGGGTCCTTTGGAGCCCGGCCGATCGGCCAGGTGCGCTGCCCACGGCGGCGAGGCGCCGCGGGAATCGGTGGATCCCGGCTCAGCCATAGGACTCGGCCAGCGCGGCGAGCGCGGCGCGGAACGGCTCGACGGGCTGGTGCGCGACGCCCGCGCCGATCTGCCCGATGCCGGCCGACGCGTGCAGCACGCCGGTGGTGATCTGCGGCGTGACCTCCAGCTCGACCACGAGGCGCGCGTCGATCCCGACGGGCGTGCCCGCGTAGTCGCGCGCGGTGATCGTGAAGCGCGACGAGCGCGCGGCGCAGATCTGCGCCATCAGCTCCGTCCGGCGCGCCGCGGCGGCCGCGTCGCCGCCGAAGAACGCCGCCACCGCCGGCGCGGCGGCCAGCGCCATCCCGCCGAGGCCGACGCACTCGATCACGGCCGAGTCGCCGATGTCGCGCGCCGCGTCGTCCTCGCCGAAGCCCTCGCGCAGGAGCACGTCGCCGACCGCCGCGGCCTCGGCCACGAACCAGCGGCCGGGCATGCCTGCGAGCTGGACGCCGACGTCGGTCCCGTTGCGCGAGATCAGCGAGACGACGCTCGAGCCGGTGCAGCCGGCCGTCGCCAGCGAGGCGCACTTGGCGGCGGCCATCGTGAGGTTGAGGAAGAAGTGGTGGTTGCCCGCGACGAAGCGCGCGGAGTCCTCTCCGCCGAGCGCCGCGAACGCCGCGGCGAGGTCGCGGATCAGCAGGTTGCCGGTCGCCTGGCTGCGCATGTGCAGCTCGTCGCCCATGTTCAGCCCCTGCGCCGCGAGGTCGAACACGTCGACCGGCCCGCGCCGCGCGAGCAGCGCGGCCAGCCGCGGGCCGAGCTCGTCGCGGAAGAAGCGCAGCCGCTCGACCGCCTCGTCGTCGCCGACGCCGAACCAGAGCGTGCGGCCCGGTCCCTCGTTCAAGGTCGAGAACGCGCGGCGCTCGCCGTCCTCGACGACCCACACGGGCATCGACGGCGAGCAGACGCCGGTCATCGGCCCGACGTGGTCGTGCTCGTTGCCCGGCTCGAGCGCGATCTCGCCGCTCGCGAGCCGCGCCGCCGCCTCGTCGCGATCGCCCACCCAGCCCTCGAACAGCGCGGCCGCGACCAGCGCGCGCCGCTGCGGGTCGCAGACGCGCTCCCACGCGATCGGCGGGCCGGAGTGCAGGAGCAGCCCGTCGCGCAGCCCCGGCACCACCTCGCCGGCCGGCGCGACCGTCACGGCGCGCGGCGTCGAGCCTTCGATCGCGTCGACCGCGCGCGCGTTGGCGGCCGCGATCGCGTCCCCGTGGCGGCCCCACAGCGGCGTCAGCAGCGCCACCGCGGACGCGTCGCCGCCGGCGGGCGGGCGCCAGTCGACGTCGACGACGGACGCGCCCTGGTCGCGCAGCGCGTCGGCGAACGTCGAGAGCCCGAGGTTGACCGCCTCGACCTGCCGCAGCACATTCACGCTTGAATGCCTCCCATGCCCGATCTCGACGCCCTCGTCGCCGCGGTCCGCAACGCCCCCGGGCTCCTGGGCAAGCGCGACCTGCAGCTGGTGCGACGGCTCGGCGTCGACGGCGACGACGCCGCGCTCGTCCCGCACCAGGACGGCTTCCTTGTCGTCTGCGGCGAGGCGATGTCGCCGCCGTTCCTGAACGCCGACCCGTTCGGCGCCGGAGCGGCCGCCGTCGTGACCAACGTGTCCGACGTGCGCGCGATGGGCGGGCGCCCGCTGGCGATCGTCGACATGCTCGTGAGCCCGGACAAGGCCCACGCCGAGACGGTGCTCGACGGCATCGCGTGGGCGTCGGAGAAGCTCGGCGTGCCCGTCGTCGGCGGCCACCTGACGCTCGGCCACGAGCCGTCGCTGGCGGCCTCCTGCACCGGCTTCGCCACGGCGCCGCTGCGGGCGAGCGCCGCGAAGCCCGGCGACGCGCTCGTCGCCGCGTTCGCACTCGACGGCCGCTGGATGAGCGAGACCGCGCCGTTCTGGACCTCGCTGCGCGACCGCGACCCGGAGCGCCTGCGCACGGACGGCGACGCGCTCGTCGAGGTCGCCGAGCGCGGCCTCGCGCACGCGGCGCGCGACATCTCGATGCCCGGCATCGCCGGCAGCCTGCTGCAGATGATCGAGGGCGCCGGCTGCGGCGCCTGGCTGAGCCTGGCCGACATCCCGCGGCCGGCGGGCGCCCCGCTCGAGCGCTGGCTGCTGACGTTCCCGAGCTTCGGCTTCCTGCTCGCGACGACGCAGCCCGAGGCGACCTGCGAGGCGTTCGCGCGGCGCGGGCTCGCGGCGGCCGTCTGCGGCGGCTTCGACGACACGCGGGTCCTGCGGCTCGACGGCCGGCCGGCCTGGGACCTCGCCGCCGACCCCCTCACAGGGCTATCGCCATCGGCTGGTGCATGACGCCGCGGTAGAGCGCCGCGGGGCCGTCGCACGACCAGTCGAGCCGCTCGAAGAAGCGCACGTTGGGCACCTGCACCTGGGCGACCATGCGCTCGCCTCCGCGCGCGCCCGCGGTGGTCACCGCGAACTGCACCAGCATGCCGCCGAGCCGGTGGATCCGGGCCGACGGCAGGACCGCCAGCCGGTCGCCCTTCCACAGCCCGCCGCCGAGCGGGTAGAGCCGGACGGTGCCGAGGATCTCGTCGCCGGGGCCGGCGACGACGTGCAGCGTGGCCGGATCGTCGTCGCACGCGTCGCGGTCGTCGGAGAAGAGCGCCTGGGCGACCACGAACACCTCACGCCGCACGGCGAAGTGGGCCTCGAGCTCCGCCGAGCCCGACGCCAGCCGCGCGCTAACGACGCGCGCCGGCGAGAACGTCGTGGACATCGCTTCCGTCCTCGCGCCGGAGCACCCGCTCCCACGCCGACAGGCCCGAGCACGCCTGGCAGCGCGCGCAGCCGGCCTTCGCGTCGAGGTGGTCGAAGCCCGCGTCGGCGAGCATCGCCGACACCTCGGCGTAGATCCCCGCCACGTAGTCGGGCGACGGCGGCGGCACGTCGGCCATCAGCGTCCCCGGCACCGGCCGCAGCGGCACGACGAACGGGTACACGCCCATCGCGATCGCGCGCCGGCAGCCCTCGACGATCAGCTCCGGCCGCTCGCCCATGCCGAGCAGCACGTACGTCGTCACCGAGCCGCGGCCGAACACGTCGACGGCCGCTTCCCACGTGCGGAAGTAGCCCTCGATGCCGCACTGCGCCTTGCCCGGCGCGACGCGCGCGAGCACCTCGGGATCGAACGTCTCGGCGTGGATGCCGACCGCGTCGACGCCCGCGCGGGCGACCTCGGCGAGAACGCGCAGATCGTCCGGCGGCTCGAACTGGACCTGGATCGGCATCCCGCTCGCCTCTTTGATCGCGTGCGCGCAGCGCGAGATGTAGATCGCGCCGCGATCGCGCCGGTTCAAGGAGCCGGTGGTGAGCGTGACGTCGACCGCGTGGTCGAGGTCGCGCGCCGCCGTGCACACCTCCGCGAGCATCGCCGGCGTCTTGACCGGCACGGTCTGCTCGCCGCGCGTGAGCTCGATCCCGCAGAAGCCGCACTGCTCCGGCGTGTCCCAGTAGATGCACTTCTGCACCACCGTGGACGCGATCGAGTCCAGGTGCAGCAGCGCGATCTTCCAGTACGGGATGCCGTCCGCGGTCGCCATGTCGTAGATCCGCGGGCGCGGCGGGAGCGTGACCGGGCCGACGAGCTCGTGGTCGCGGTAGAGCGAGGCGCGGCGGCCGTCGACGCGCACCGTGTAGGGCGAGGCGTCGACGAACGCGGCGTGCGAGGGCACCGTCAGCGGCAGCCCGCGCACCCACAGGAACATCGCGTCCGACGGGCCCGCGCCGCCGCGGCGCCCGGGCAGCGTCCCGTCCGTCTCGTCCACGACGCGTACGCCGAGCGACTGCAGCTCGACCAGCAGCTGCCGGTCGTCGAGCGTCAACCGCGGCTCAGGCATGCGTCCCAAAGGCTTCTTCGTAGTTGCGCCAGAAGACCCGTTCCTTGAGCTCTTGCGAGATGTCGCGCACGCCGTTGAGCTTCCAGTACTCGCTGTCGAAGTCCGACCACGGCTCGTCGGAGCCGAAGAACACGCGGTCGCCGCCGACGCCCTGCTTCTCGATCTCGGTCAGCAGCCAGCGCGCGCCGAACCCGACCGCCCACGAGGTGTCGGTGTAGACCTTGTAGCCGTCGCGCACCCACTGCAGGAACTTGGGCACGAGCTTGATGTGGCCGGAGACGCCGCCGCCGAAGTGCACGAGGTAGATCTTGCACCGCTTGCCGTACTTCTCGACCAGCGGGATGAAGTTGTTGATGTCCGAGTTGCCGCCGGGCGAGGTGTGGAAGTGGAACATCAGGTCGTGCTTCTCGCACACGTCCATGCATTCGTCGGCGAGCGCGAGCGTCTCCGCGTCCCACGTGCCGGGGTCAGGATTCCCACCGAGCAGGAACGTCGTCTTCAGCGCCACCACTCGCGACTCGCTCGCGAGCTTGAGCGCCTTGCGCGTCAGCTCCGCGTTGCGCGGCAGGAACGAGACCCAGATCGCCGCGAGGATGCGGTCGTTGGACGTCGCCGCGTCCATCACGACGTCGTTGAGATCGAACGACAGCTCGTGGATCGGCACGCCGTAGTTGGAGATCGCGAGCGCCCGCTCGACCTTGAAGTAGTCCATGTGGCGCTTGAGGAACGTCTTGGTGTCCGGGTAGTCGTAGACCGTCGGCTTCACCGGGTGCTCGAGGTCGTAGAACTTCCACGGCGGGATCTCGCCGATGTGGCAGTGCGCATCGATGATCTTCTGCGGGTGCGTGGCCATCGGGTCAGCTCCTGCCGAACAGGGTGCGCGCCTGCTCGGTGCGCGCCTCCCATTCCTCGCGGGTGTCGAAGGTCTGCTGCGGCATCGCCGGCGGCTTGTCCAGCAGCCACGCGCCGTCGCGCGGATCCAGGTGGACGACCTCCAGGGTGAACTTCGGGCGGGTGGCGTCGAGCGGGAGCTCGGTCGCGGCGTGCAGCGCCCGCCCGCTCGCCACGTGCATCTCCAGCCGGTGGGAGCCGAGCGGCGTGACGTCCTCGAACAGGACGACCCACTCGGCTCCTTCCACGCGCGCACGCTCGAGCCGCTCGGCCGCGATCGCCTTGCCCTGCTCGCGCGTGATCTCGCGATGGCGGTGGCAGAACGCGGCGTCGCGGATCGACGCCTGGTCCATCAGCGCCAGCATCGGCGGGGCGGACCGCGAGACGACCGCGCGAACCAAGTCGCGGCGCTCGTGCCACGCGAGCACGAGGTCGTCCTCCGTGTGCACGTCGTGCAGCTCCTCGGCGACCGCCCGCACCACGCCGATGTACTGCTGGTAGAGCTCGGCGTTGACCATCACGGACGGGTACACGCGCGCCTCCGCGCGCCGCCAGGCTGCGATCGCGTCCTCGCGGTCCAGCACGAGCATCGGCTCAGACGGTCCAGGTGTTCAGCTGGAACGCGCGGTCGCGCCACGCGGTCAGCGCCGAGTCGAGCACGTCGAGCGGGTGGAACGGCTTGACGCCCTCCATCAGCAGGTTCTCGGGGAACCCGTACAGCGCGCCCGAGGCGAAGCGGCACGCGTAGACGGTGCCGCCCTCGTCGAGGAACGTGCGCAGCTGGTTGTTGATCGCCATGTGGCCCGGGAAGGCCTCGTCGCCGACCTTCGGGAAGCCGCGCGAGCCGGACGCCATCAGGACGCCGGGCCCGTACAGGACCAGGCTCGTCTTGAAGCCCTTGCGCAGCACGCGCGTGGTCGTCAGGAGGTTGACCAGGCCGACGGAGCCCTCGTAGGGGACCGTGTGCATGAACGTGTAGGCGCTCTCGCCTGGCTCGGCCTTCACGTCGGGGAAGACCTTCTCAGACGTGTCGAAGAGCTCAGTGCCCTTCTCGGGAAGCTGGATGCTGTCGGACTTCGCCACCGGTCCCCCTTCGCTCAGGATCGATCCCATATCGGATCGTGGACGAAGCGTATACCATAGGAAACGTGACACGAACCGAGACCTCGGCGATGCTCCCAGACATCGAGCGCACCGTCTCGGCCCTCGGGGCCAAGGTGGCTGCCGCGCGGGCCGAACGCGGCTGGTCGCTCGCCCAGCTCGCGCAGCGCGCCGGCATCTCGCCGGCCGCCGTGCACAAGATCGAGAAGAGCGGCATGACGCCGACGATCGCGAGCCTGATGAAGATCGCCGCCGCGCTCGGCAAGAGCGTCGCGTTCTTCGTCGAAGAGCCCGCGACGCCTGATGTGAACGTGGTTCGTGCCGACGAGCGGGCCGGCGTCTACACGTCCAAGCAGGGCCTCGACCTGCGCAACATCTCCGGCCGCTACGGCCCGTTCCAGATCGCCGGCGCGGAGGCCGTGGCCGAGCCGTACGCCGACAGCGGGCCGACGCCGATGAACCATCCCGGCGAGGAACTGGTGATCGTCACCGAGGGCGAGATGGTGTTCACGATCGACGGCGAGCGCCACGTGCTCGGCGCCGGCGACTCCATCCACTTTCGGACACGGCTCCCGCACTCGTGGGCGAATCCGTCCGATAAGCCGGCGCGGGCGATCTGGCTCGTGGTGCGGTCCTCCTGACATGCGGATCGTCGTCGCGGTCGGCGGCAACGCGCTGATCCGCGCCGGGCAGGCGGGCACCTGGCCGGAGCAGCTGGCCAACGTGCGCGAGATCGTGGCGGCCGTGCTGGCGCTGCGCGGGCTGGGCCACGAGGTCGTGCTCACGCACGGCAACGGCCCGCACGTCGGCGCGCTGCTGCTGCAGAACAAGCTCGGCGAGGCCGAGGCGGAGCCGCTCCCGCTCGACGCGCTGATCGCGATGACGCAGGGCTGGATCGGCTACCTGCTGGAGAGCAGCTTCGCCGAGCTCGACCCGAGCGTCCCGACCGCCGTGCTGCTCACGCGCGTGCTGGTCGATCTCGAGGACGCCGCGTTCGGCGCGCCCGACAAGCCGGTCGGCCCGTTCTACAGCGAGGCCGAGGCGCGCCGCCGTGCCGACGTGCTCGGCTGGGACGTCGCCCCGGACGCCGGCCGCGGCTGGCGCCGCGTGGTGCCGAGCCCGCATCCGCTGGAGGTGCTCGGCGAGCAGCACGTGCGCGCGCTGCTGGAGCAGGGCTCGGTCGTGATCGCGTGCGGCGGCGGCGGGATCCCGGTCGCCGAGCAGGACAACGAGGTCGTCGGCGTCGCGGGCGTGATCGACAAGGACCGCTGCTCGGCGCGGCTGGCCGCCGACATCGGCGCCGACGTGCTCGTGCTGCTGACCGGCGTGCCGCGCGTCGCGCTCGACTACGGGACGCGCTGGGAGCGCGAGCTGTCCTCGCTGACGGTCGCGGACGCCGTGCGCGGGCTGCGGGAGGGCGACTTCCCGGCCGGCAGCATGGGGCCGAAGATCGAGTCCGCGGAGCGCTTCGTGACCGAGTCCGGCGGGCGCGCGCTGGTCACGTCCGCCGACCACCTGGTGGCGGCGCTGACGGGCTCCGACGGTACCTGGATCGTCCCGGGCGACGACTCGCGCTGCGCGCTCGCGTCGCAGAGAGCAATCGCCCAGGGGGCGATTCTCCCGGGCGAGGTAACGCAGTGAGTTGGGCCGTCCGCGTCATCCGCAACCGCTACGTCGACAGCGTGCGGCTGATGAAGGTCGCGCAGGTCGTGCGCTCGCACGACGGCGTGACGCGCGCCGAGGTGGCGATGGGGACCGCCGCGAACCTCGCCGCGCTGGGCGTCGACGTCGACGCTACGCCGACGGATGTCGTGATCGCCGTGCAGGGCGGCGGCGACGGCGCGCTGGACGCCGCGGAGGCGGAGCTGGCGGCGCCGCCGGCCTCGGACGGCGGCGTGGTGGCCGACCCGCCGCGCTCGCTGCTGGGCTCGGGCGCCAACGTCGCGCTGATCTCGCTCCCCGGCGAGTACGCCGTGCTCGAGGCGCACCGCGCGCTGACCGAGGGCATGCACGTCTTCCTCTTCTCCGACCACGTCTCGGCCGCCGACGAGGTCGAGCTCAAGCGCCGCGGCGCGGCGCGCGGATTGCTGGTCATGGGCCCGGGCTGCGGCACGGCGATGCTCGGGGAGGTGGGGCTCGGCTTCGCCAACGTCGTGCGCTCCGGCTCCGTGGGCATCGTCGCGGCCGCGGGCACCGGCGCGCAGGAGGCGGCGATCCTGCTCGACGGCGCGGGCGTCGGGCGTGTCGCAGATCATCGGCGTCGGCGGCCGCGACCTGTCGGCCGAGGTCGGCGGCATCATGTTCGGCGAGGCGATGCGGATGCTGGCGGCCGACGACGGGACCGAGACGCTGCTGCTCGTCTCCAAGCCGCCTGACCGCGAGGCGGTGAAGAAGCTGGGCGACGTCGACGTGAACGGCAAGCGCGTCGTCGCCGCGTTCGTCGGCTGGGACGGCGCGGCCGCGCCGTTCGAGGTGCATCCGACGCTCGACGCCGGCGCGTTCGCGGCCGCGGAGGTCGAGGCGCCGGCCTTCGACGACGAGGTCCCCCGGCGTCGCGGGCGGCTGCTCGGCCTGTTCTCCGGCGGCTCGCTCGCCTACGAGGCGATGACCGTGCTCAAGCCCGCGCTGGGCGGCATTGGCGGCAACGCCGGCGACGGGTCCGACTCGGGCCACGTCATCTACGACCTCGGCGAGGAGGAGTACACGCAGGGGCGCCCGCACCCGATGGTCGACCTGGAAGTGCGCACGCGCATGCTCGAGGACGCCGGCGACGACGTCGGCTGCGTGCTACTCGACGTCGTGATCGGGCACGGCTCGCACGCCGATCCGGCGGGCGGGCTGGCTCCCGCGCTGGCACGGCTCGCGCGCGAGCGCCCGGTGATCGCGCACGTGTGCGGGACCGCCGGCGACCCGCAGGACGCCGGCCGCCAGGAGCGGACCCTGCGCGAGGCGGGCGTGATCGTCGCGCCGACGAACGCGACCGCGGCGCGGCTCGCCGCCAAGGCGTTGGCGTGACATGACCGATCGGCTCGATCGGACCGCTTGCGCGGCACGGCCACGCGGAGCGGACGCATGAGGATCGCGATGCTCACCTACTCGGTCAAGCCGCGCGGCGGCGTCGTCCACGCGGTGGAGGTGAGCGAGGCGCTTACGCGCCGCGGCCACGAGGTCGAGCTGTTCGCGCTCGCCCGCGAAGGCGAGACGCTGTACCGGCCGACGCGCGTGCCGCTGAACCTCGTCCGCCACGTCCCGCTCGACGCGCCGTTCGACGAGAAGATCCAGGCGATGCTCGAGGCCTACACCGAGGGCCTGCGGCCGCTGCTGACCGGCTACGACGTGATCCACTCGCAGGACTGCCTGTCGGCCAACGCCGCGCTGGCGCTGCGCGACGAGGGCTCGATCGACCACGTGATCCGGACCGTCCACCACGTCGACGACTTCACGTCGCCGTCGCTGGTCGAGTGCCAGGACCGCTCCATCCTCGCCCCCGACCACGTGCTGTGCGTCTCGCAGCCCTGGGTCGAGCGGCTCGCGCGCGACTTCGGCGTTCGCGCCGGGCTCGTCGCCAACGGGGTCGACCCGCGCCGCTTCCGGCCGCCGCGCGATCGCGCCGAGCGCGCGAGCGCGCGGCGGCTCGCGGGTCTCGGCGACCGCTTCGCGGTCCTGACGGTCGGCGGGATCGAGCCGCGCAAGGGCTCGCTCACGCTGCTCGAGGGGTTCGCGCTGCTGCGCGAGCGCGTGCCGGACGCGCTGCTGCTGATCGCCGGCGGGACGACGCTGTTCGACTACCGCCACGAGCTCGAGCGCTTCGCCGCGCGGGCGGACGAGCTCGGCGTGACCGAGCACGTGTGGCGGCTCGGGGCGCTGGACTCCTCCGAGCTCGAGCGGCTGTTCCGCGCCGCCGACGCGTTCGCGTTCCCGTCGGTCAAGGAGGGCTTCGGGCTCGCCGCGCTCGAGGCGGTCGCCGCCGAGCTGCCGCTCGTGGCGTCCGACCTCGACGTCTTCCGCGGCTTCCTGACCGACGGCGAGAGCGCGCTGCTCACGCCGGCCGGCGACGCGCGCGCGCTGGCCGAGGCGCTGTACCGCGTCGCGCACGACAAGCCGCTGCGGACGCGCTTGCGCAAGGGCGGCCGCGCGGTCGTCGCGCGCCACACGTGGGAGGCGGCGGCGCTCGCGCACGAGCGCGCCTACGAGCGGGCCGCGGTGGCGCGATGAAGGTGACCGCGACCTACCACGGCGGCTACGCGGCGACCGTCGAGGCGCGCGGGCACACGGTGCAGGTCGACGAGCCCGAGCACGTCGGCGGCGCCGACGAGGGCTTCATGCCGACCGAGCTGCTCTTCGCCGGCCTCGCGAGCTGCTTCGCGCTCGCCATGGGCCACGCCGCGCGCAAGCGCGAGATCGAGCTCAACGACCTGCGCGTCGAGGTCACCGCCGAGCGCCCCGGCAGCGAGCTGCGCTACGACCGCGTCGTCGTCAGCGCGTCGGCCGACCTGCCGAGCGAGCAGCTGGCCGAGCTGGTGCGCAAGGCCGAGCGCTTCTGCTGGGTGTCGAACACGTTCGCCACGCCGCCTGAGATCGAATACCGAGCCACTACGGAGGTCCCATGACCGAGCGATTGATCGTCATCGGCGGCGGGGGCGCCGGAACCGCCGCCGCCACCATCGCCAAGCGCCTGAACCCGGACATGAAGGTGACGCTGTTCACCGAGTTCCCGGACATCGCGTACTCGCCGTGCGGGATCCCGTTCGTGCACGGGCGCGAGATCCCCAAGTTCGAGGACCTGTTCCTCTCCACGGTCGAGCGCTACGTCGAGGACGGGCTCGACATGCGGATGGAGACGACGGTCACCGACCTCGACCTCGACCGCCGCACGGTCACGGCGCGCAACACGCACGAGGGCTTCGACAAGCTCGTCGTCTGCACCGGGTTCGTGTGGGAGAAGCCCGACGTGCCCGGCGCCAACCTGCCGGGCCTGCACTACGTCAAGGACATCCGCGCCGCGATGGAGTTCGACAAGCTGCTCGACGACTTCAAGCGCGTCGTCGTGATCGGCGCCGGTCCGCTGGGCGTCGAGATGGCCGGCAACCTCGGCCACCGCGGGCTGCAGGTCGACTTCGTCGACGAGGGCCCGTGGGCTTTGAGCGAGGTGCTCGACCCGGACGTCGCGGAGCCCGTCCACGAGTCGCTCGAGAAGCGCGGCGTGACGATGCGGATGGGGACGCGCGTCGAGGGCTTCGTCGGCACCGATCGCGTCACCGCCGTGGCGACGTCGGCCGGCGAGCTGCCGTGCGACGCCGTGATCGTCTGCCTGCACAAGCAGCCGTCGGCCGGGCTGGCGGCGGCCGCGGGGCTCAAGCTCGGCACGACCGGCGGGATCATGGTCGACGAGCGCATGCACACCTCGCGCGAGGGCGTGTGGGCGGCGGGCGACGTCGTCGAGGTCCCGCACGGGCTCTCGATGCTCCCGATCCGCGGGCTGACGGGCTCGCACGCGTACGCGCAGGGCCGCACCGCCGCGTTCAACGCCGCCGGCCGCGACCTCGTCTACGACCCGGTGTGGGTGCCGTGGGGGATGGTCGCCGGCGACTATGTGATCGGCGGCTTCTCGATCGGCGAGACGCTGGCGACCGCGATGGGCGTGCCGTACGTCGTCGCCAAGGGCGTCGGCGTCTCGCGGGCGCGCTACTTCCCCGGCGCGACGCGCACGCACGTGAAGCTGCTCGCCGAGCCGGGCACGCTGAAGATCATCGGCGCCCAGATCCACGGCGGCGAGGGCGTCAAGGAGCGCTCGGACTTCCTCGCCTTCGCGGCCAAGCGCGGCGCGACGCTCGAGGACCTGGCGTGGATGGAGAACATCTACTCGCCGCCGATCGGCGCGCTGTTCGAGCCGATCGCGATCGCGGCGCAGAACGGGCTCGCGGCGCTGCGCGACGCGGCGAAGAAGTCCGACCCCGTCCCGGCATGATCGCGGAGCTCAAGCAGCGCCTGCGCGAGCGGTCCGAGCACTACCTGCTGCTCGACGCGACCGAACGGCTCGGCAAGGGCGCGCCGTCGACGGTCGCGCCCTACCGCGGGCCGGAGGGCCGCTTCTGGCGGCTGGTCTTCGTCCCGCTGTTCCGGCGCCTGCCGTGGACGGTCAAGCGGCAGGCGATGGACACGCTGAAGATGACCGCCTCCGGCTGGACGCCGCCGCCGCGCGAGCCGGGGCAGCCGTGGCGGCCGCCGAAGCCCTGAGGGCGGTCGTCGCCGACGACGAGCTGTTGCTGCGCGAGGGCGTCGCGCGGCTGCTGCAGGACGCGGGGATCGAGGTCGTCGCGCAGGCCGCCGACGCGCCGGAGCTGCTGCGGCGCGTGCGCGCGCACCGGCCCGACGTCGCGATCGTCGATGTGGCGATGCCGCCCGACCGCACCGACGACGGGCTGCGCGCGGCCCTGGAGATCCGGCGCGAGCTGCCGGACGTCGGCGTGCTCGTGCTCTCCCAGCACCTGGCCGAGCGCTACGCGCTGGACCTGCTGGGCGGCGACGCGCGCGGCGTCGGGTACCTGCTCAAGCACCGCGTGGCCGACCTCGACGGCTTCGTGGGCGCGGTGCGGACGGTCGCCGCGGGCGGGACGGCGATCGATCCCGAGGTCGTCGCGCGCATGCTCGGGCGGCGCCGGCGCGACGATCCGCTGGCGGCGCTGACGCCGCGCGAGCGCGAGGTGCTGGCGCTGATGGCCGAGGGGCTCTCCAACCGCGGCATCGCCGAGCGGCTGGTGGTCGGCGAGCCGGCCGTCGAGAAGCATGTGACGAGCATCTTCAACAAGCTGGACCTGGGGCACGACAAGGCCGAGCACCGCCGCGTGCTGGCGGTGCTGAAGGTCATATCGGGAAGGTCGCCGTGACGGCGGTGCCGTCGCCGGACTCGACCTCCAACGTCCCGCCGAGAGCGGCCACGCGGTCCGCGAGCCCGCGCAGCCCGCTGCCCTTCGCGGGATCGGCGCCGCCGCGGCCGTCGTCGGCGACGGTGATCGTGCCGTCGCGCACTCGCACGCGGGCGTGCGTGGCGCCCGCGTGCTTGGCCACGTTCGCGAGCGCTTCGCTGACGACGAAGTACGCGGCCGCCTCGACGTCGGGCGGGTAGCGGCGGTCCTCGAGGTCGAGCTCGACCGGCAACGGCGCGTCGGCGGTCAGGTCCTCGATCGCCGCCGCCAGGCCGCGGTCGGTCAGCACCGCCGGGTGGATGCCGGCCGCCAGCGAGCGCAGCTCGTCGATCGCCTTGCGCGCCTCCTCGGCCGCCTCGGCGGTCTCGCCGCGCTCGAGCCGCAGCAGCAGCGAGACGAGCCGCTGCTGGGCGCCGTCGTGCAGGTCGCGTCCGAGCCGCCGGCGCTCCTGCGCGGCGGCGGCGACGATGCGCGCGCGGGAGGCCGCGATCTCCTGCGCGCGCTGCTGCGTGACGTCGCGGAACACGACGACGGCGCCGCGGCCGTCGCCGGTCTCGACCGGCGCCGAGACGTAGCCGACCTCGAGCAGCGAGCCGTCGCGGCGCACGAACCAGTCGCGGTCGACGCGCACGACCTCGCCGGTGCGGCGCGGCGCGAGCAGGGGACACTCATCCTCGGGGAACGGCGTGCCGTCCGGGCGCTTGAAGTGGATCGTGGCGTGGCTGTCGCGGCCGAGCAGCTCGTCCTCGCGGTAGCCGAGCAGCGCCAGCCCGGCCGGGTTGACGAAGCGGACCTCGCCGCCCGCGCCGACGAGGTAGACGCCGTCGGCGATGCTGTCGAGCAGCGTGTCGAGCAACTCGGGCACGAATCCGTGGGTATACCCGAGGTCGCACCCCGCCGGGCGGCCTAGCCTGTACGTGATGGTCTCGTTCTTCCGCTACGGCCTTCCCGCGGTGCTCGTGCTCGCCGGCTTCGTGATCCTGTTCACGGCCGACGGCTCGACGCGCTGGGACGGCTGGGCGATGTGCGTCGGCTCAGGCCTCGCGGTGCTGCTGCTCAACTGGCTGTTCCGCTTCGGCAAGACCGGCGACCGCGAGCGCGACGACGAGCTCGCGGCGCGCGACTACTTCGGCAAGCACGGCCACTGGCCGGACGAGACCTAGCCTTCGCGCAGCTCCGGGAAGTCGCGGTCGGCCCACTCGCCGTGCACGGCGGAGTCGGGGTCGTGGTGCTTGGTGTGCTCGCTCGCGCGCAGCTCGACGCGCCGGATCTTGCCTGAGATCGTCTTCGGCAGCGCGGCGAACTCGAGCCGGCGGATGCGCTTGTACGGCGCGAGGTTCTCGCGTGCGTGGCGCAGGATCGCGAGCGCGGTGTCGCGGTCCGGCTCCCACCCCGCGGCGAGCACGACGTAGGCCTTCGGCACCGCGAGCCGCAGCGGATCGGGCGACGGCACGACCGCCGCCTCGGCGACGGCGTCGTGCTCGATCAGCACGCTCTCGAGCTCGAACGGCGAGATCCGGTAGTCGGACGCCTTGAACACGTCGTCGGTGCGCCCGACGTAGGTGATGTAGCCGTCGCCGTCGCGCGAGGCGACGTCGCCCGTGTGGTAATAGCCGTCCCGCATCGCCTCCGACGTGCGCTCGTCGTCGTCGCGGTAGCCGACCATCAGGCCGAGCGGGCGCTTGGACAGGTCGAGGCAGATCTCGCCCTCGTCGGCGGCCGCGCCGGTCAGCGGGTCGATCAGCGCGACCTCGTACCCGGGCAGCGGGCGGCCCATCGAGCCCGGCTTGAGCGACTGGCCCGGCGTGTTGCCGATCTGCAGCGTCGTCTCGGTCTGGCCGTAGCCGTCGCGCAGCGTCAGGCCCCAGGCCTTCTGGACGCGGTCGATCACCTCGGGGTTGAGCGGCTCGCCGGCGCCGACGACCTCGCGCAGCTTCGTCTTCGCGG
This sequence comes from uncultured Solirubrobacteraceae bacterium, assembly GCA_963736505.1. GTDB lineage: Bacteria > Actinomycetota > Thermoleophilia > Solirubrobacterales > Solirubrobacteraceae > Solirubrobacter. Next base: position 82,295 of record CAVTOZ010000002.1, on the reverse strand, counting down.
AGCCGAGATCGGCCTGGATCAGCATCCGCCAGACGGTCGGCGGGGCGCAGAACGTCGTCACGCCGATCCGCTCGAGGACGCCGAGCAGCCCGGCGGCGTCGAAGCGCTCGTAGTTGTAGATCGCGACGCACGCCTCGGCGAGCCACGGCGCGAAGAGGTTGCTCCACGCGTGCTTGGCCCAGCCGGGGCTCGACAGGTTCAGGTGCACGTCGCCGCGCTCGAGCCCGAGCCAGTACATCGTGCTCAGGTGGCCGATCGGGTAGCTCGCGTGCGTGTGCTCGACCAGCTTCGGGCGCGCCGTCGTGCCGGACGTGAAGTACAGCAGCAGCGTGTCGCTCGCCTGCGTGACTCCGTCGGGCTCGAACGCCTCGCCGGCCGTGTACGCGTCGGCGTAGGAGCGCCAGTCGTCCACCGGCTCGCCGACCGCGATCGGCGTGAAGTCGCCCTTCGGCACCTTGGCGGTGTCGGCCGAGCGGGCGATCAGGTGGCGCGCGTTGCCGCGCTCGACGCGGTCGCGGATGTCGGACTCGGCGAGCAGCGTCGTCGCGGGGATGACGACCGCGCCGAGCTTCATCGCCGCGAGCATGCTCTCCCACAGCTCGACCTGGTTGGCGAGCATCAGCACGATCCGGTCGCCGCGCTGGACGCCGTTGGCGCGCAGCCAGTTCGCGACCTGGTTCGAGCGCCGGTGCAGCTCGTCGAAGCTGAGCTTGTCCTCGCCGCCGCTCGCGTCGACGATCCAGAGGCCGGGCGCGTCGTTGCCGCGGGCGAACGCGTCGAACCACTCCAGCGCCCAGTTGAACTCGGCGGGCGCCGGCCACTCGAACGCGGCGCACGCGCCTTCGTAGTCGTCGCGACGGTCCATCAGGAGGTCGCGGGCCGTCTTCAAATCCATGACGGGCGCGACCATATCGCCGCATGTCACATTCCGGCGCCGCGCCGCGTCGGTGTGCCATGACGACCCTCGACATGATCGACGAAGTCCTCGGCCTGGTCGCCGGAGGCACCGCCGTCCTGCTTCCCGCGTTCATCCTCGCCGTCCCCTCCTTCGTGCTGCTCGTCGGCCCGCTGATCGTCGCCGCCGTGGCGCTGGCGGCCGTCGCCGCCGTGCTGGCCTCGCCTGTGCTGCTGGTCCTCGGCGTGCGTAAGCTCATGAGGTGGCCGGCTGGGACGACGTGATCGCGATCGGGGCGCGCTTCCCAGGCGTCGTGGAGACGACCTCCTACGGGCGGCCGGCGCTGAAGGTGGCGGGCAAGTTCATGTGCTCGCTGCGCCAGAATCCGGACGCGTTCGTGTTCCGCGTGCTCGACGTGCCCGACCAGCAGGCGCTCCTGCGCGGGCAGCCCGAGGTCTTCTTCACGACGCCGCATTACGACGGCTGGCCGTACGTGCTCGTGAACATTGACGCGGTCGAGCTGGAGCAGCTCGCGGAGCTGATCGAGGACGCCTGGCGGATCCGTGCCTCCAAGAAGCTCGTCGCCGAGCTCGAAGGCGGCTGAGCGCGCCCGCGCGCAGCTGCTCCACCGGCCCGGCGGGGTCGACGTGGTGGAGCATCTGCTGGCGCTGCAGGCGCAGGACGCGCGGATGCTGCCGTGGGCGCTGAAGGCGCGCGGCGGCACCGCCGACGGCTGCGTGATCACGTGGCTGATGCGCTCGACGCTGCATCTCGTGCGCGCCCAGGACGTGCGCTGGCTGCTGGCGCTGACCGGGCCGCGCCAGCGGACGGCCAACGCGCGGCGGCTGAAGCAGCTCGGGATCGACGGCGTGGCCGAGCGCGCCGTGCGTGCGATCGCGCGCGTGCTGGCGGACGGGCCGCTGCCGCGTCGCGAGCTGGCGGCCCGGCTCGGCGACATCCCCGTAGACGGCCAGCGGATCGCGCACCTGGTGCACCGCGCCGCGCTCGACGGCGTGATCGCGCTGACCCCGGAGCGCGAGCTCGCGCTGCTCGACGACCTCGCGCCGCGCGGCGGCGACGCGCCCGACCTCGCGCGGCTGGGCGCCCGCTACCGCGCCTCGCGCCCGGGCGCGGCGCCCGCCGACCTCGCGCGCTGGTCGGGCCTGCCGCTGTCGGCCGCGCGCGAAGCGCTGCGCGACGCGCCGGAGCCGCGGCCGCGGCGCGGGGACCTCGGCGTCCGCCTGCTGCCGGCGTTCGACGAGCTGCTGCTCGGCTGGGTCGACCGCACGCCGACCGTCGCGGCCGAGTTCGAGCGGCGCGTCTACCCGGGCGGCGGGATGCTGCGGCCGGTCGTGGTCGAGGACGGCGTCGCGAAGGGCACGTGGAGCCTGCGCGCGGGGCGCGTGAGCGTCGACCTCTTCGCGGAGATCGACGACCGCGCGGCGCTCACTTCTTCTTCTTGCGCGCCGGCAGCTTCGCCTTGACCTTCTGCGCGCGCGTCTTCGGCTTGCGCTGCTGGGCGCGCAGGGCGACGCCGCCGCCCGCGGCCAGCGCCGCCAGCGCGGCCGCGATCAGCCCGGGCTTGGAGCGCAGCGCGTTGAACTCGCGCTCGACCTCGGGCCAGACCTGGTTCTGGATCAGGTCGGCCGCGGCCTCCGGCGTCGCCTCGAGGTCGGCCGCGGGGATCGCCGCCGCGAACGAGATCTGGACGCGGACCGGGCGCGGCAGGAAGCCCTTGAAGAGCTTCTCGGTGCCGACGATCGCGCACGGCACGATCGGCGCTCCCGCCTCGATCGCGAGCCGGCCGGCGCCGCGATGGGGCGCACGCAGCTCGTGCGGGTCGCGGTGGCGGGTGCCCTCCGGGAACAGCGCGAGCACGCCGTCCTCGCGCAGCACCATCCGCGCCGTCTCGAGCGCCTCGGGGTCGGCCTCACCGCGCTTGACCGGGAACGCGCCGAGCGCGGACAGGAAGCGCGCCGACTTGCCCTCGAACAGCTCCTGCTTGGCCATGAAGCGCACCGGCCGCGGCGTCGCGAGCCCGACGAAGAAGGAGTCGTAGAAGCTCTTGTGGTTCGGGGCGATCACGACCGGCCCTTCAGCCGGGATGTGGTCCTTGCCGGTGATCCGGAAGCGCCAGATCAGCTTGACCAGCGGCAGGATCAGGAATCGGATCGTCTCGTAGACGGGACGCGACACGCCGCGTGAGCGCGCCAGTTGCTGGGCTTCCTCGTAGGTCACGGCGCGGGACGCTACACGCACTGCGCCACCCGGGACAATCGACGAATGGGTGGTGGGATCGAGGTCTCGGGGCTGCGCGTGTCGCGCGCGGGGCGCCGCGTGCTCGACGGCGTGTCGTTCTCCGCCCCGCGCGGGGCCGCAACCGCGCTCGTCGGCGGGTCGGGCGCCGGCAAGAGCACGCTGCTGCGCTGCCTGAACCGGCTCGCGGAGCCCGACGCCGGGATCGTGCTGCTCGACGGGCAGGACATCCGCGCGCTCGACCCGCCGCGGCTGCGCCGGCGCGTCGCGCTCGTGTCGCAGACGCCGGTCATGCTCCCGGGCACGGTGGCGGACAACCTCGCCTACGGCGTGCCGGGGCTGGCGCGCGCCGCGATGACCGAGGCGCTGGCGGCGGCGGGACTGGACGACGCGTTCCTGCCGCGCCCCGCCCGCGAGCTGTCCGGCGGCGAGCGGGCGCGGGTCGCGCTCGCCCGCGCGCTCACGCGCGACCCCGACGCGATCCTGCTCGACGAGCCGACCGCCGCGCTGGACCCGCGCACCGCTCAGCTCGTCGCGCGCACCGTGGCCGCGCTGGCGCGGCGCGACCTCGCCGTGATCGTCGCCACGCACGACCTCGTGCTGGCCGCCGACGTCGCCACGCGCGCCGTCGCGCTGTCCGGCGGCGCCGCGATCTCCGGCGAGCTCGCCGACCTCGTCGCCGCGGTCCCCGCGCTCGGGCGCGACGGATGAGCGACGGCGTCCTCCAGGTCGCCTGCGGCGCAGGCTTCGTCGCGTTCGCGGCGCTGCTGGCGTGGCGGCTGAAGCTCGGCCTCTCGCGCGAGCTGCTGATCGCGGCGGTGCGGGCGAGCGTCCAGCTCGCGGCCGTCGGCGTCCTGATCGCGCTCGTCTTCCGCGTCACCCCGCTCGCGATCCTGTTCGTGGCCGCGATGGTCGGCACCGCCGCGTTCACCTCGGGCGGGCGGCTGAAGGGCGTCCCGCGCGGCCGGCTGCGCGCGATCGTGGCGATCGGCGTGCCCGCGGTCGGCGCTGCCGGGATCCTGATCGCCGTCGGCGCCTTCGCCGCCACGCCGCGCGGCGCCATCCCGACGGCCGGGATCCTGATCGGCGGCGCGATGACCGCGACGACGCTCACCGGGCGGCGCCTGCTCGAAGGGCTCGAGGCCGACGAGGACGCGATCGAGACGCGGCTCGCGCTCGGCGACCGCCTGCGCGAGGCGCTCGCGCCGACGGTCCGCCAGGCGATCACGACCGGGCTCGTGCCGGCGATCGACCAGACGCGCAACGTCGGGCTCGTCACGCTCCCGGGCACGTTCGTCGGCCTCGTGCTCGGCGGCGCCTCGCCGGCCGAGGCGGCGCGCGTCCAGCTCACCGTCCTGCTCACGCTGCTCGCCGTCGAGCTGCTCTCCGCCGTGCTGATCGCCGAGCTCGTGGTGCGCACGCGGATGGCGCCGGGCGAACGCCTTCAGGCGCCGTTCAGGAACCCCGTGGCACAGTCCGGCGCGTGAGCCGCGCGGGCCTCGCCGTCCTCTTCGCCATCGCGCTCTTCGTCCGCCTCGGGGTGATCGCGGCGACGCCCGGCTACGTCCCGCGCCACGACGACCGCGACTACGACCGGCTCGGCTGGACGATGGCCAGCGGCGACGACTACCCGCCCGTCCACATCCGCGGCCGCAGCTACGCGGTCGCGTACCGGCCGCCGCTGTGGCCGGCGGCGCTCGGCGCCGTCTACGCCGTGACGGGGCACCGGCTGCTCGCCGCCAGGGTCGAGAACGCGCTGCTCGGCGCCCTGGGCGTGCTCGCGCTCACGTGGGTCGCGTTGCGCGTCTTCGGCCCGCGCGCGGCGTGGTGGGCGGGAGCGATCGGCGCCGTCTACCTGCCGCTGGCGCTGATGGCGAGCGTGCTCGAGTCCGAGACGCTGTTCGTCCTGTGCGAGCTCGTCGCGGTCGGCTGCGCGCTCGAGGCGCGGCGCCGTGGCGCGCCGCGCTGGGCCGCGGCCACCGGGGCGGCCGTCGGGCTGGCGGCGCTCGCGCGCGTCGATGGCCTCGTCCTGCTCGCCGGCGTGCTCCCGCTCCTCGGCCCGCGGCGCTCGGCGCTCGCGCTGGCCGCCTGCGTGCTCGTGATCGCGCCGTGGACCGTCCGCAACGCGATCCGCCTGCACGCGTTCGTGCCGGTGAGCACGGAGACCGGGGCGACGCTCGCCGGCACCTACAACGCCGCGTCGATGCACGATCACTTCGCGCCCGGCTCGTGGGTGCTGCTGCGGCACACGCCGGACCTGAAGGTCGTGCTGCACAACCTCTCGCCGGTCGCGCAGGATCGCGCGCTGCGGCGCTCGGCGTTCGCCTTCATCGCCGCGCATCCGGCCTACCCGCTCGAGGTCGCGGCGCAGAACACGCGCCGCTGGCTCGACCTCGCGGGCTTCCGCCGAGCCCGCTTCGAGGCCCAGACGGCCGACATCACGCCCGGCTGGGCCGACGCCTCGCTGCCGTTCGCGTGGGCGCTCGCGGCGCTGGCGCTCGCCGGGCTGGGCGCCGTGCGGCGGCTTGCCGGCGCTGTGGCTCGGCCCGGCGGCGCTGCTCGCCGTCACGCTGCTGGTGAACGCGGAGACGCCGCGCTTCCGCGCCCCGCTCGACCCGTTCCTGATCCTGCTGGCGGCGGCGTTCATCGCCGGGCGACGCCGGATGGGCATAGTGCACGCTCGTGACACGCGTCCTGATCCTCTCCGTCGACATCGGCGCCGGGCACGACCTGCCGGCTGAGCTGCTCGCGGCCGCGCTGCGCGAGCGCGGGTGCGAGGTCACGCTCGCCGACGGCCTGATCGAGATGGGCCGGATCACGACGTTCCTCGGCCGCACCGGCATCGAGACGATCGTGCACCGCGTGCCGTTCGTGTTCGACGTCCAGTACCTGCTGCTGCAGCGGATCGGGCCGACGCGGCGACTGGCGGCGTGGCTGCTCGCGCTCGTCGGCGGCCCCGGGCTGCTGCGGCTGATCGCGCGCGTCAAGCCGGACGTCGTCGTCTCGGCCTACCCCGGCACGACCGACGTGCTCGGCCGGATCCGGCCGCCGATCCCGGTCGTCGCCGCGATCACCGACCTGGCCGCGCTGGGGTTCTGGGCGCATCCCGGCGTCGATCTGCACCTGATGATCCACGCGGAGTCGCGCGCGGAAGTCGAGGCGATCGCGGGCGCGGGGGCCGACATCCGCCACGTGCGCGGGTTCTCGCGGCCGGAGTTCGACGACCCGCCGTCGCGCGCCACCGCACGCGCCGCGCTCGGGCTGCCGGACGGCCCGCTGGTCGTGATCAGCGGCGGCGGCTGGGGCGTGGGCGACTTCGAGCGCGGCGTCCGCGCGGCGCACGCGGCCGGCGCCACGCCGGTCTGCCTGTGCGGGACCAACGAGGCGCTGCGCGCGCGTCTGGCCCGCTCAGGCGTGCGTGCCGAGGGCTTCACGAGCCGGATGTGCGAATGGCTGGCGGCCGCCGACGTGCTGGTCCACTCGACCGCGGGGCTGACGATGCTCGAAGCCGAGCTGTGCGGCACGTGGGCGATCTCCTACGGCTGGGGCCACGGCCACATCCGCGTCAACAACGCGGCCTACCGCCGCTTCGGCCTCGCCGCGGTGGCGGAGACGGGCGAACAGCTCGAAGCGGAGCTGCGCCGCGCCCTCGCCGGGCCGCGACCGCGCGGGACGGTGCCGCGCGAGCAGGCCGCGGACGCCGTGCTCGAGCTCGTCACGGCGCCTCGTGCGCCCCTGCGATCACGCGGCTGACCGGCGCGGCCACGCCGAGGACGAGCGAGGCGCCGACCACGAGCGCGAGCCCGCAGAGGATCACGACCGGGCGCGACCAGTGCTCGCCGGTCAGCAGCGGCGCGAACATCACCGGGACGGCGGTCTGGAGCGCGAACGCGCCCGCCGCGACCCGCGCGGCGCCGACACGCTGGAGCGCGCCCATCTCGTCGACCAGCGCCAGGCCGGCGACGCCGGCGGTGACGGCCGCCCAGGCGAGGCCGCCGGTGGTGAAGCCCGCGTCGACGAGCAGCTTCGTGGTCAGGCCCGAGGCGGCGTAGCCGCAGCCCGCGGCGACGACCAGCGCGGGGCCGCGGGCGCGCAGCAGCCATGGCGCCAGCGCGATCACGGCGAGGCCGCCGAGCACGACGGCGAGCGTCGCCGCGCCCGCGTGCACGTGCTCCTGCTCCGGCGCCGCCCACGCGAGCAGCCCCAGCCCGGCGGCGATCGCGCCCACCGCGACGAGGTCGCGCGGCCGCGCGGGCTCTCCGAGCATGCGCACGCCGAGCGCGAGCAGCAGCACGAGCCCGACGGCCAGCGACGGCTGCACGACCGTCAGTGGAGCCAGCGCCAGCGCCGCGATCTGCAGCGGCCAGCCCGCGATCGCGAGCCCGGTGGCGGCGAGCCAGCGCGGGCGCCGGACGAGCCGCACGATCAGGCTCATCGAGCGATCCTCGACCGCGCGCGCCTCGAGCGCCTGCAGCGCGATCGCGCCGTCGAAGCAGCAGGCCGCCGCCGCGCCCAGCGCGATGCCCCCGGCGATCGCTGCCGCGCTCATGCCCGCCATCATCCCTGCATGCGCGCGATCGCCGCCGCCTCAGCCGCCTGGTCGGTCCCCGCGCTCGCGCCGATCGTGCCGGCCGTGGCGCGCGCGCTGCGGCTCGCGCGCACGCTCGACGCGCCCGGCGTCACGCTGACGTTCGACGACGGCCCGCACCCCGAGGGCACGCCCGCGGTGCTCGACCTGCTGGACCGCCACGGCGCCACCGCGACGTTCTTCATGGTCGGCGAGCGCGTCCTCGCCGCGCCCGCCGTCGCCCGCGAGGTCGCCGCCCGCGGCCACGCGATCGCGATCCACGGGCACCGCCACCGCAACCTGCTCCGGCTCACGCCCGCCGCGATCGCGCGCGACCTCGACGCCGCCTACGCGACGATCGCCGAGCACACCGGAACCGCGCCGACGCTGCACCGGCCGCCGTACGGCATCTACTCCTGGCCCGCGCTCGCGGCGGTGCGCAGGCGCGGCTGGACGCCGCTGCTGTGGTCGCGCTGGGGCCACGACTGGCGCGCCCGCACGACGCCGGGCAGGATCGCGGCGGAGGTCACGCGCGACCTGGGCCCGGGCGACGTCCTGCTGCTGCACGACGGCGACGACTACAGCGCGCCGGGCAGCTGGCGCCGCACCGTCGCGGCGCTGCCGGAGATCCTCACGGCCTGTAGTACAGCGGCACGCACCAGTGGTGCTCGGCGACCCAGTCCGCGTTCGGGAGATCGACCGAGTGCCCCATGATCCGGTGGCAGGGCTGGTCGTAGACCTTCCCCGTCGAGCGCTCCACGGGGTCGAACACGATGTACTTGTAGAGGCCTGAGACCATCCCGTCCGGCAGCCGCAGCCGGCCCGGATGCAGCGGGTCGAGCTGCTCGCGGGCCGCCGCGTTCTTCCACGCGACGATCTCCTCCATCCGTTCGGTCTGGACGACGCCGAGGGCGGCCGTGAACTCGCTCAGGCGGAAGTTCAGCCCCGTCTGCGCGTGGTCGGGCTTGCCGTAGTTGCGGAACGCGCGCGCGAACGACACGAGGTCCGCGTCGCCGGAGACGAGCATCCCGCCCTCGCCGGTCGAGACCGTCTTGGTCGCGTAGAACGACCACACGCCCGCGTCGCCGTAGGTCCCGGCCCGGCGGCCGTCCCACGAGGCGCCGTGCGCGTGCGCGCAGTCCTCGAGCAGGAAGACGCCCTCGGCCTTGCACAGCGCCGCGATCGCCTCGACGTCGAACGCGATGTGGCCGCCGATGTGGACGAGGATCACGGCGCGCGGCCGGTGCCGCGCGATCGCCGCCTCCAGCGACTCCAGCGACATGCAGAGGTCCTCGCGGTTGCAGTCGACGAACTCGACCTTCGCGCCCGCGTGCACCGCCGCCAGCGGCGTCGCCATGAACGTGTTGGAGGGGACGAGCACGGTCTCGCCGCGCACGCCGGCGTACTCGAGCGCGCACAGCGCCGCGCCCGTCCAGCCGCCGAACGCGACCGCGCCGGCGCCGTTCCAGTCGCTCCAGAGCGCCTCGAAGCGCTCGGTCAGCGGGCCTTCGGACCAGCGCTGGGAGTCGATCGTCTCGTCCCACAGCGCGTGCAACCGCTGCCGGTCGCGCTCGTCGAAGCCGATCGCGAAGCGGTCGATCATTCGCCGGACGCGCCCAGCCAGGCGGGCAGCGCCAGGCGGAGCGTCGTGAGCCGCGCCGCCACGCCCGCCGCGAGCGCGAGCAGCACCAGCAGCGCCGCATGACCGTGGCGGATGTCGAGCAGCGGGTCGGGCCACGGCGACAGCGCGAGCACCAGGCAGGCGCCGGCCGCCACCCACAGCCCGGTCCGCAACCGCGTGCCCGGGGCGCCTTCCCAGTGGAAGCCGCCGGCCAGCACGAGCGGGAGCATCAGCACGAGCGCGTCGGCGAACGTGTCGTAGCGCTCGAAGTTGGAGTCCATCGGCATCAGCGTCACGAGCCCGATCAGCATCACCGCGACCCCGACCGCCCACGCGAGCGAGATCGCGCCGCGGCGCGCGAGCGCGCCCGCGAAGCGCGGGCGGGCCACCGGCGCGGGCACCGCCGAGCGATGCCACTCGATGTAGCGCCGGACGCCTTCGGCGAACGGCGTCGTCGCCCGCCAGCCGAGCTCGCTCGCGGCCCGCTCGCCGCTCACCGGCGCGCCGGCGAAGTCGCCGTTGCGTCCCGGCCCGTGGACGATCTCGACGTCGCCGACCGCGTCGCGGACCGCGAGCGCGATCTCGCGCACGCTCGTGTCCTCGGAGCCGACCAGGTTGTACGTGCGGTTCGCCGCGACCGGCGCCAGCGCGGCCACGACGCCGTCGGCGAGGTCCTCGACGTAGACGAAGCGGCGCGACTGCGAGCCGTCGCCGGCGATCGTCAGCGGCTCGCCCGCCAGCGCCCGCGCCGTGAAGGCCGGGATCACGGCCGCCGGCCGCGCGCGCGGGCCGTACGGGATGCCGAAGCGCAGGATCGTGTGCTCGACGCCGTACAGCTCGCCGTAGGAGTGGCAATACAGCTCGCCCGCGAGCTTGGTCGCCGTGTAGAGGTGCGCAGGCGGGCACAGCGGCAGCGACTCCTCATGGCATTCGGCCGGAGTGTCGGAGTAGGCCCAGATCGTCGAGGCGTAGACGACGCGGCCGACGCCCGTCAGCCGCGCGGCCTCGAGCACCTGCAGCGTGCCGCGCGCGTTGCGCCGCTCGGCCTCCACAGGATCGGCGAGCACCTCGTTGACGTCGGCGGACGCCGCGAGATGGATGACGGCTTGGCAGCCCTTCATCGCGTCGCACAGCCGCTCGAGGTCGCCGAGGTCGCCGAGGATGCACTTCACATCGGCGTGGAACGGCGACGGCCGCAGGTCATAGATCCGCGGCTTGCGGCCCGTCGCGAGCAGGCTGTCGACGACGTGGGACCCGATGAAACCCGAGCCCCCGGTCACGAGAATGGACGTGCGCACGCCAAGAGCGTATTCGTGCACGGTGAGAATCAGCGCATCGGTGCGAGTTGCGGGCGCTTCGCGACCCGCCCATCGCCCGATGAGCGGCCTCTCACGCGGCGCATGAGCCACGGTCTGAAGTACACATGAGCCCACACCGCGTGGGCGACGATGCGCTGGTGGCGGCGGTGCTGGAGCGCCGTCGGGTAGTCCTGCGCCCACGTGTGGTCGGCGCCGGGCAGGCCGATCAGCTCCGCCGCGGCGGCGGCGACCCGCCGGTGGCCCTCGGGATTGCCGTGCAGGCGGTCGCGGTCCCACAGCCGCGGGTCCGACGCGACCGCGTGCGCCTCGAGATCGATCAGGAACGCGCCGTGGCGCGCCGCGATCTCGCGCAGCAGCACGTTGAGCCCGACCACGTGCGGCGCGGCGATGCGCGCGAGCGGGTTGATCGGCACCGGGTCGGGCAGGCCGAGCAGGATCACGTCGGCGCCCGCGCCGCGCAGCCGGCCCACCATCGTCTCGATGTCCGCCGCGACGGCGTCGATGTCGACGCGGCGGCGCAGCACGTCGTTGAGCCCGGCGAGGATGCTGGCGAGGTCGGGCCCGAGCGCGAGCGCGTCCTCGAGCTGCCCCTCGAGGATCTGCCGCGCCTGGCGCCCGCGCACGGCGAGGTTGGCGTAGCGGAAGCCGGGTTCCACTTCGGCGAGGCGCTCGGCGAGGCGGTCCGCCCAGCCCCGGTACTCGCCGCTGGGGTAGCGGTCCTCCAGTCCCTCCGTCGTGCTGTCGCCGAGCGCGACGTAACGGCGGTAGCTCATGCCCGAGACGCTAGCGGCGATGCCGTACGCTGCGCCCATGCCGTTCGGGGAGGATCTGGACGTCAAGGGCGTCTACGAGGACCTGACGCGCGACGGCCCGCTCCGCGCCGAGGAGCTCGTCTACGCGGGCGTGCCGGGCCTCCCGACCCGCGAGCAGGTCGCCGCCGAGCGCGAGCTGCTGCAGAAGGACAAGGCCGGCCTGGAGATCGCGCAGGGCGTCTTCCTCGGCCTCGTGCTCGACCGCCCCGACACGGGCATGCACCTGGTCGAGACGATGCTCGCGCCGATCGGGCTCGAACGGCTCGACGAGCTCGAGGCGACCGGCCGCGTCGACCTCGGCGCCGCCGTCGTCGAGCGGCGCGGGAACGTCGGCCACCTGGAGCTGCGCAACGCGCGCCATCTCAACGCCGAGGACGACACGACGCTGCCGGCCTGCGAGGCCGCGGTGGACCTGCTGCACGCCGACCCCGCGGTCGAGATCTGCGTGCTGCGCGGCGGCGTCGTCGAGCACCCGCGCTACGCCGGGCGGCGGATCCTCGGGGCGGGCCTGAACCTCACGCATCTGTACCGCGGGCAGATCTCCTACCTCTTCTTCCCGGTCCGCGACCTCGGGTTCGTGAACAAGATCTACCGCGGCCCGAAGCTCTGGATCGCCGCCGCCGAGACGTACGCGATCGGCGGCGCGTGCCAGCTGCTGCTGTGCGTCGACCACATCCTCGCCGAGCCGGGCTGCAAGCTCACGCTGCCCGCGCGCAACGAGGGGATCATCCCCGGCGCCGCCAACCTGCGGCTGCCGCGCTTCGTCGGCGATCGCGCTGCGCGCCGCGCGATCCTCTCGGGCGAGGAGCTCGACCTGCACGCGATGGCCGACGAGATCGTGCCCGCCGAGGAGATGGACGCCGCGATCGAGGCGCGCGCGGCGGCGCTGGCGAGCGCCGGCGCGGTCAGCGGTGGCGCCAACCGGGCGGCGTTCCGGGTCGGCCAGGAGCCGCTCGACGTGTTCCGGCAGTACATGGCCGTCTACGCCCGCGAGCAGGCGTTCTGCCACTTCTCGCCGGCGCTGATCCGCAACCTGGAGGCGAACTGGCGCGCGCACGAGAGGGCGGCGTGATCCTCGAGGCGATCGAGAGCGCGTCGCGCGACGAGCTCGAGACGCTGCAGCGGGCGCGCCTGCGCGAGACGGCCCAGCGCCGCGGGTTGGATCCGGGCACCGAGCTGCGCGACCTCCCGTTCACCGTCAAGGACGACCTGCGCGACGCGTACCCGCTCGGCCTGATCGCGGTGCCGCACGAGCAGCTCGTGCGGATCCACGCGTCCAGCGGTACGGGCGGGAAGGCGACCGTCGTCGGCTACACGCGCGCCGACCTCGACGTCTGGACCACGGTGATGGCGCGCGCGCTCGCGGGTGCCGGCGTGCGGGCGGGGATGGTCGTCCACAACGCGTACGGCTACGGCCTGTTCACCGGCGGGCTCGGGTTCCACCAGGGCGCGGAGCGGCTCGGCGCGACGGTCGTGCCGGTCTCCGGCGGCATGACGGCGCGCCAGGCGGTGCTCCTGCGCGACCTCAAGGCCCAGGTGCTGTGCTGCACCCCGTCGTACGCCCTGCACATCGCCGAGGAGGGCGTCTCCGGGCTGGCGCTCGAGGTCGGGCTGTTCGGCGCCGAGCCGTGGACGGCGAGCATGCGCGAGCAGCTGGAGGCCGGGCTCGGGCTGGACGCGCTCAACGTCTACGGCCTGTCGGAGATCGTCGGGCCGGGCGTCGCGGCCGAGTGCCGCGAGGGGCGCGACGGCTCGCACGTGCAGGAGGACCACTTCCTCGTCGAGGTGATCGATCCGGAGACCGGCGCGGCGGTCGCCGCCGGGGAGCCGGGCGAGCTCGTCTTCACGACGCTGACCAAGGAGGCGCTGCCGCTGATCCGCTACCGCACGGGCGACATCGGCACCGTGTCCGGCGAGCGCTGCGTGTGCGGCCGCACGACGGTGCGGATGGGGCCGGTGCTCGGCCGCCGCGACGACATGCTGATCGTGCGCGGGGTGAACCTGTACCCGTCGCAGGTCGAGCACGTCCTGCTCGCGGTCGACGGGGTCGCGCCGCACTGGCAGCTCGTGGTGACGCGGCCCGAGCGGCTCGACGAGGTGACCGTGCGCTGCGAGCCGGCCGACGGCGGCGCCGACCGGGCGGCGCTGAGCGAGCGCGTGCGGCACGCGCTGCGCGAGCGCATCGGCGTGGCGATCGCGGTCGAGCTGGTCGCGCCCGGCGACGTGCCGCGCAGCGAGGGCAAGGCCGTGCGCGTCCTGGACGAGCGGTGAACCGGCGCGAGTTCCTGCTCGCGACGGCCGCGCTGGCGCTGCCGAAGACGCAGCTCAGCGCGCTGCGCCACGCGGTGCGCGGCCACGTCTACGTCCCCGGCGGCGCCGGCTACGACGCCGCGCGCAAGGTCTTCAACCGCCGCTTCGACGGCGTCCGCCCGCCCGCCGTGGTGCGCGTGCGCGACACCGCCGACGTGGTCGCCGTCGTGCGCTGGGCGGAGCGCTTCGGCGTGCCGCTCGTGGCGCGCTCCGGCGGCCACGGGTACACCGGCAACTCGACCTCCGGCAAGGCCGTCGTGGTCGACCTCGGCGGCCTCGACCGCATCTCGCTCTCCGGCACGACGGCGACGCTCGGGCCGGGCGCGCGCAACCTCAGCGTGTACGCGGCGCTCGCGGCGCGCGGGCGCACGATCCCGAGCGGCTCGTGCCCGACGGTCGCCGTCGGCGGGCTCGTGCTCGGCGGCGGGATGGGGCTGGCCGGGCGCGCGTACGGGCTCACGCTCGACCGCGTGCGCAGCTTCGACGTCGTCACAGCCGACGGGAAGCACCGGCGGGTCGACCACGGCGACCTGTTCTGGGCGCTGCGCGGCGGCGGCGCGAGCTTCGCGATCGTCACCGCGGTGCGGCTGCGCACGGTCGCCGTGCCGCACGCGTGCTGGTTCCGGATCAGCTACCCGCGGGCCGCGCGCGCCGAGGCGCTGGCGAAGTGGGACGCGCTCGCGCCGCATGCGCCGCGCGAGCTGACGGCGATCCTCACGCTCGACGCCAGCGGGGCGAGCGCGTTCGGGCAGTACCTCGGCTCCGAGGCCGCGCTGCGCCGGCTCGTCGCGCCGCTCGGCTCCGTCACGACCGGCACCGACACGTACCTGAACCTGCAGCGCCGCTGGGCGGGCTGCGCCGACGGCGGGCTGCCGGCGTGCCTGCAGTTCAAGCCGGCGACGTTCGACGCGGCGTCGGTCTACGTCTCCAAGCCGCTGACGGCCGCCGGCCGGGCCGCGTTCGTGCGGGCGGCCGACACCGGCGCGACGCTGATCTGCGACGCCTATGGCGGCGCGATCAACGAGGTGCCGGCCGGCGCCACCGCGTTCGTCCACCGGCACGCTCGCTTCAGCGTGCAGATCGTGCGCTACTCCGCGCAGCCGGACGTGCGCGCGGCGCGCCGGCTGATCGCCCCGTTCGGCAACGGGCAGGCCTACCAGAACTACCGCGACGCACATCAGCCCGGGCCGCTGCACGCGTACTACGGGATGAACCTCGCGCGGCTGCGGCGGATCAAGCGCGAGGTCGACCCCGCGCGCCGGTTCAGCGCTTTGTAGCCCGCACGGCGGTGCCGTACGCGCAGATCTCCGTCCAGGTACTGCCCAGCTCGGAGGTGTCGAAGCGGAACGCGAGGACCGCATTGGCGCCCTTGCCCTCGGCCTCCTCGATCAGCCGCTCGGTCGCGTGCTTGCGCCCGTCGGCGAGCATCCGCGTCATGCCCTTCAGCTCGCCGCCGACCAGCGACTTGAACGACGCGCCGATCTGCGAGCCGACGTTGCGGGAGCGCACGGTGAGGCCGAACACCTCGCCGTAGACCTCGTCGATCGCGTAGCCCGGCAGGTCGTTCATGGTCGAGATCAGCATCTAGTCCACCTCCACCGGCAGGGCCGGGTCGCTCAGCCATTCGCTCATCGAGCCGTCGTACACCGCGACGTCATCCTTCCCGAGCAGCGTCAGCGCGAACGCGTCGACGGTCGCGGAGATGCCGCCGCCGCAGTACGCGATCACGCGCCCGCCGGCAACCGGCGCCAGCCGCTCGCGCAGCTGCTCGACCGGCAGGAAGCGACGCGTCCCGCCATCGACCAGGTGCTGCGCGTAGACGTTGATGCTGCCCGGGATCCGCCCGGCGCGGCCGTAGCGCACCTCCGTGCCGGCGTGGACCGCGGGCGAGAGCGCGTTGAGCAGGCACGCGGAGCCGCTCTCGACCTCGCCGAGGACCTCGTCGCGGCCGGCGATCAGCCGCGGGCGCGGGCGGGGGACGAACGTCGCCTCGTACACCGGCGCCGGGTCGGTGCCGACCGGCCCGGTCCAGGACTCCCAGCCGCCGTCGAGCACGGCGGCGTCGTCGAAGCCGTACGCGCGCAGCAGCCACCACGCGCGCGTCGCCCACATCGGCCCGCCGCGGTCGTAGAGCACGACGCGCGTGCCGTCCTCGACGCCCAGCGCCGACATCGCGGCGGCGAACCGCTCCGGCGACGGGAACGTGAAGTTGAGCGTCGGGTGCGGCTGCGCGAGCTCGCCGTTGACGTCGGCGTACGCGGAGCCGGGGATGTGGCCGGCCTCCCAGTCGGCGCGCCCGCTGATCACGTCGTACGGCCGGCCCTCGGCCGGCACGAGGTACGACGTGCACTCGAGCACGCGCAGATCGGGGGCGCCGAGCTGGGACTCCAGCCAGGCGCCGTCGACGAGCTGGTCCATCAGCGCCACTTGACGCTGCAGCCGCGCGCGTGGCGCTGCGGCTCGGCGACGGGCTCGCCGGCGAGCACCGCGTCGAGCGCGCCGCGCAGCCACTCGGCGTTGCGCGAGGGGTCCTGGTGGTCGCCGTCGGGCGCGCCGCGGTAGACGAGCCGCTGGTCGCCGTCGAAGACGAACACGTGCGGCGTCACCTCCGCGCCGAGCGCGGCGGCGACCTCCTGCGTCTCGTCGATCAGGTACGGATACGGCCACGACTGGTCGGCGACGAACTGCCGCATCCGCTCCGGCGAGTCGGCGGGGAAGCGCGTCGCGTCGTTCGCGTTGATGCCCAGGAAGCGGACGTCCGGGTAGTCCCCGGCGACCGCCTTCAGACGCGGGTTCCAGGCGATCACGTAGGGGCAGTGGTTGCAGGTGACGACGAGCACCGTCGCGGGCGGCGCGTCGTCGAGCGGCGCGCGGTGTTGCGCGCCATCGGTGTCCGGGAGCGAAAAGGGCGGCACCGGATCGCCGATCGAGATTTGGGTGGTTGCCACGGCAGTCAGGCTATCGTCCGCAACATGAGCGACCCCGAGGACCGCCGGTGGGGAATGCGCACGCGGGCGATCCACGCCGGCGCGCGTCCGGACCCGACGACCGGCGCGCGAGCCGTGCCGATCTACCAGACGACCTCGTTCGTGTTCGAGGACGTCGAGGACGCCGCGGACCTGTTCGCGCTGCAGAAGTACGGCAACATCTACAGCCGGCTCGGGAACCCGACCGTCGCCGCGCTGGAGGAGCGCGTGGCATCGCTGGAGGGCGGGATCGGCTCCGTCGCGACCAGCAGCGGGCAGGCGGCGGAGACGCTGCTGCTGACGCAGCTGTGCGACGCCGGCGACCACGTCGTCGCGAGCTCGGCGCTCTACGGCGGGACCTACACGCTGCTCAACGTGACGCTGCGCCGGCTGGGCATCGAGACGACGTTCGTCGCGCCCGACGATCCCGCCGCGTTCGAGGCCGCGATCGTCCCCGGCCGCACGAAGCTGCTCTACACCGAGATCGTCGCCAACCCGGCCGGCACCGTCGCCGACCTCGAGGCGCTGGCCGCCATCGCGCATGCCGCGGGCGTCCCGCTGGTGGTCGACAGCACGCTGGCCTCGCCCTACCTGTGCCGCCCGATGGACTTCGGCGCCGACGTCGTGATCCACTCCGCGACGAAGTTCCTCGGCGGCCACGGCACGTCGATCGCCGGCGTCGTGGTCGACTCCGGCCGCTTCCCGTGGGACAACGGCAACTTCCCCGTCATGACCGAGCCGGTCGCGACGTACGGCAACCTGCGCTTCGTGGACAACTTCGGCGAGTACGGCTTCGCGACGAAGCTGCGCGTCGAGGGCCTGCGCAACCTCGGCGGCGTGCTGTCGCCGTTCAACGCGTTCCTGATCCTGCAGGGGATGGAGACGCTGCCGCTGCGGATGGAGGCGCACGTCGCCAACGCGCAGCGGATCGCGGAGTGGCTGCGCGACGACCCGCGCGTGAGCTGGGTCCGCTACGGCGGCCTGCCCGACGATCCGAACCACGCGCTCGCGAAGAAGTACCTGCCGCGCGGGCCCGGCTCGGTCTTCTCGTTCGGCCTGCGCGGGGGCCGCGAGGCGGGCGAGAGGTTCATCGGCGCGGTCGAGCTGTGCTCGCACCTGGCCAACGTCGGCGACACCAAGACGCTCGTCATCCACCCGGGCTCGACGACGCACCGCCAGCTCTCCGAGGAGGCGCTCGCCAAGGCCGGCGTGCTGCCGGAGCTGGTGCGCATCAGCGTCGGGCTCGAGGACGCCGACGACGTGATCTACGACCTCGACCGGGCACTTTCATGAGCTGGGAGCCGCCGGGCGCCGCGGAGCGCCGCCGGATCCTCCGCGCCGCGCGCGCGATCGCCGTCGTCGGCGCGTCGTCGAACCCGGCACGGGCGAGCAACTTCGTGCTCACGTACCTGCTGTCGTCGAGCGCCGATTACGAGGTCTGGCCGGTCACGCCGAACGAGGACACGATCCTCGGCGTCGACACGTACCCGTCGCTGGCCGAGCTGCCCGGCGAGCCCGACATCGTCGACGTCTTCCGCCGCCCGGACGCGCTGCCCGGCGTCGCGCGCGAGGCGGTCGACGCGGGCGCGAAGGTGTTCTGGATGCAGCTCGGGCTGCACAGCGACGAGGCGGTCGAGATCGCGGATGCGGCCGGCTTGAAGGTCGTCAGCAACCGCTGCGTGAAGATCGAGCACGCCCGCTTCGCCGGCGGGCTGCACCTGGCCGGGTTCGACACGGGCGTCATCTCGTCGCGGCGCACGCGTGGCTGAGTCGCTGACGCTGGAGTCGGTCGCGCTCGAGTCCGGCGCGACGCTCGCGCCGGTCGACGTCGCGTACGCGGACTACGGCCCGCGCGACGCGCCGGTCGTCTACATCCACCACGCGCTGACGGGCGACGCCGAGGCGACCGAGTGGTGGGACACGCTCGTCGGGCCTGGGCGCGCGGTGGACACCGACCGCTTCCGCGTCATCTGCGCGAACCTGCTCGGCGGCTGCAAGGGCACGACCGGGCCGTCGTCGATCGACCCCGCGACGGGCGAGCCGTACGGGATGACGTTCCCGCTGTTCACGATCCGCGACCTCGTGACCGTCCACCGCGCGCTGCTGCGCGAGCTCGGCATCGAGCGCGTGCATGCGGCCGTCGGCGGCTCGCTGGGCGGGATGCAGGCGCTGCAGTGGTCGCTCGACCACCCCGACGAGGTCGAGCGCGCCGTCCTGATCTGCTGCACCGCGCGGCTGACGGCGCAGAACATCGCGTTCACGAAGGTCGCGCGCGAGGCGATCCTGCACCACGACGCGATGGACGTCGCGCGCATGATGGCCCACATCACGTACCTGTCGAACGAGTCGATGGCGCTGAAGTTCGATCGCGCGCGAAGGGGACCCCACCCACCCGGCCCGATGACGATGGAGTCCGACTTCGAGGTCGAGCACTACCTCGACTACCAGGCGCGCATCTTCCTCGCGCGCTTCGACAAGCACACGTACCTCTACCTGTCGCGCGTGATGGACTACTACGAGCCGTTCGCCGAGCATGCCGGCACCCCGTCCACGCGCTATCTGGTGGTCTCCTTCGACAGCGACTGGCGCTTCGGGACCGAGCACTCCGAGTACATCGAGGCGCGGCTGCTCGAGCGCGGGGCGGACGTCGTCCGGCACGAGGTCCGCTCGCCGTGGGGGCACGACTCGTTCCTGATGGACCTCCCCGAGTACCACGCGCTGGTGCGAGAGTTCGTGGGGTGATCGAGACCATCGCCTGGACCGGCGGCGCGATCGAGATCCTCGATCAGACGCGCCTGCCGGACGAGGAGATCGTGCTCCGGCTGACGACCGCCGACCAGGTCGTCGACGCGATCCGGCGGCTCGCGGTGCGGGGCGCGCCGGCGCTCGGCGTGGCGGGCGCGTTCGGCGTCGTGCTGGCGCCCGAGGCGGCGGAGCGGATCGCGTCCGCCCGGCCGACCGCCGTCAACCTGCGCTGGGCGGTCGAGCGCGTGCTCGCGGCGCCCGACCGCGAGGCCGAGGCGATCGCGATCTGGCGCGAGGACCAGGCCGCCTGCCGCGCGATCGGCGAGGCCGGGCGCGAAGAGCTGCGCGGCGCGGCGCGGCTGCTGACGATCTGCAACGCGGGCCGGCTCGCGACGTCCGGGATCGGGACCGCGCTGGCGCCGGTGTACGCGAAGGCGGCGGCGGGCGAGCCGGTCGAGGTGTTCGCGTGCGAGACGCGCCCGCTGCGCCAGGGCGCGCGGCTGACCGCGTGGGAGCTGGCCGACGCCGGCATCGCGGTGACGGTGCTGCCCGACGGCGCGGCGGCGGCCCTGCTCGCGTCGGGCCGCGTCGACGCGGTGATCGTCGGCTGCGACCGCGTGGCGGCCAACGGCGACGTCGCCAACAAGGTCGGGACGTTCGCGCTCGCGCTGGCCGCGCATCATCACGGCATCCCGTTCTACGTCGCCGGCCCGACCTCCACGCTCGATCCGGCGACCGCCTCGGGCGCCGGGATCGAGATCGAGCTGCGCTCCGCCGACGAGGTCGCCGCGGCGCCCGGCGCCGCGGTCTGGAACCCCGCCTTCGACGTCACGCCGGCGGCGCTGATCACCGCCCTGATCACCGAGGCCGGCGTGCTGCGCGCGCCCTACGGCGAGGCGATCGCCTCGACGACGGCGCGGATCCGCGGGTGATCCTCCGAGCCGGCGCGTGACGCGACGAAGATCCGCCGCTCCAGCGGCGGGTCCAGCGGCCGCCCCGAGCCGCCCAGCCGCGGCACCAGCGCCACGCCCAGTCCGCTCTCGGCCAGCGCGCACGCGACGGAGAAGTCCCCGGTCTCGGCCACGATCCGGGGCGTGAACCCGGCGGCGGCGCACGCCCGCCGCACCAGCTCGCCGCACGACGTCGACGCGGGCGGCGCGATCCAGTCGCGCTCGGCGTAATCCGCCAGCCGCGCCGGCGCCTCGGAATCGCCGCGCTCCACCAGCATCACCGGCTCGCGCAGGATCTCGGCTCGCCGCAGGTCGCGCGCCGCATCGCGGCCGACGAGGTCGTACTCGTGGGCCACCGCCACATCGATCTTGGCGACGCCGAGCGCGGGCAGGCTCTCGTGCGGCTCCAGCTCGCTCAGCTCGACGCGCAGCCGCGGGTGCTCCGCGCGCAGCCGGGCGAGCGCGGCCGGCAGCAGCGCGCGCGTCGCGGTCGGGAAGGAGGCGAGCCGGACCGTGCCGGTCAGCTCCGACGCGCTGCGCGCGAGCGTCGCGTCCGCGCGCTCGAGCGCCGCGAGCACGTCGTGCGCGTGCGGGAGCAGCATCCGCGCCGTCTCCGTGAGCCGGATCCCGCGGCCGTGGCGCTCGACCAGCGCGCTGCCCGCCTCGCGCTCGAGCGCCGCCAGCTGCTGCGACACCGCCGACGGCGTGTAGCCGAGCGCGTCGGCGGCGCCGGACACGCTGCCGTGGGCGGCGACCTCGCGCAGGACGAGCAGGCGGCGGGTGTCGAGCATGAAGCAATGCTACACAATCAGGCAAGCAGGTTTCGCTTGTGCTTCAACCACGAACGCCCGACGATGGGAAGCATGTCCCGCGCCTGGGCCGCCGCCGCCCTCACCGTCGTCCTCTGGGCCTCCGCCTTCGCGGCCATCCGCGCGGCGCTCGAGGGGTTCAGCGCGGTCGAGCTCTCGGTCGTCCGGCTCGCCGTCGCGAGCCTCGCGCTGGCCGCCGTCGCGCCGTTCATGGGCCTGCGGCGGCCGCGGGCGAGGGACCTCCCCGCGCTGGTCGCGTGCGGCGCGACCGGCATGGCGGCCTACCAGCTGCTGCTCAACGCCGGCGAGCGCAGCGTCACCGCCGGCACCGCCAGCCTGCTCGTCAGCACCGGCCCGATCTTCGTCGCGCTGCTGGCGTCGGCGGCGCTGCACGAGCGGATCGAGCCGATCGGCCTCGCGATCGGGTTCACAGGCGCGCTGATCATCGCCCTCGGGCAGGACGGCGGGCTCTCGCTCTCCGCCGGCGCGCTGATCGTGCTCGCCGCCGCGCTCTCCCAGGCCGCGTTCTTCGTGCTCCAGAAGCCGCTGCTCAACCGCTACACGCCGTTCGAGGTGACCGCCTACGCGATGTGGTCGGGCACGCTGCTGCTGCTGCCGCTGGGCGGCGTCCCGCACGCCGGCCTCGAGCCCTGGATCGCGGTCGCGATCCTCGGCCTGGGCTCCTCCGCGGTCGGCTTCTTCGCCTGGGCGTACGCGTGCGCCCGGCTGCCCGTCGCCCGCGTCAGCGCCTCGCTGTACGCCGTGCCGGTCGTCGCGATCGCGGTCGCGTTCGTGTGGCTCGGCGAGCTCCCGACCGTCGCCTCGATCGCCGGAGGAGGGGTCTGCCTGCTGGGCGTCGGGTATACAACCCGGCATCGTGGAGCTGCTCGAAGGACTGTCAACGCCTGACGGCCGTGAGGCGATCCGCGTCGGCGACGACGCCCTGAGCTACGCGCGGCTGCGCGCCGCCGCCGGCGCCGTGGCGGAGCGGATCGAGGGCATGGACCGCGTCGCCGTCACCGCGACGAGCTCGCTGCAGACCGTCGTCGCCGTCGTCGGCGCGCTGGCCGCCGGCGTCCCGATCACGCCGATCAACCCGAAGGCCGGCGAGCGCGAGCTCGAGCACATCCTCTCCGACAGCGCGCCCGACGCGATGCTGGAGGACGTCGACCTCGACGCCACCGGCGAATGGCCGGACGAGCCCGACCCCGAGGCGCCCGCGATCGTCGTCTACACGTCCGGCACGACCGGGCCGCCGAAGGGCGTCGTGCTCCCGCGCCGCGCGATCGCCGCCAACCTCGACGCGCTCGCGGCCGCGTGGGAGTGGACCGGCGACGACGTCGTCGCGCACGCGCTCCCGCTCTTCCACGTGCACGGCCTGATCCTCGGCGTGCTCGGCCCGCTGCGCCGCGGCGGCGGCGTCTGGCACCTCGGCCGCTTCTCGGCGCAGGCCGCCGCCGAGGCGCTCTCGACGCGCGCGACGATGCTCTTCGGCGTCCCGACGATGTACCACCGGCTCGCCGCCGACGTGGAGGCGGACGCCGGGCTGGCGGCCAGGATCGGCGAGGCGCGCCTGCTCGTCTCCGGCTCCGCCGCGCTCCCGGCCGCCGACCACGACCGCATCAAGGCGGCGACGGGGCAGGAGATCGTCGAGCGCTACGGCATGACCGAGACGCTGATGATCACCGCCGTGCGCGCCGACGGCGACCGCCGTCCCGGCACCGTCGGGCCGCCGCTGCCGGGCGTGGACCTGCGGCTCGTCGACGACGAGATCCAGATCCGCGGCGCGAGCCTGTTCACCGAGTACCTCAACCGCCCGGACGCGACCGAGACGGCGTTCCGCGACGGCTGGTTCGCGACCGGCGACATGGGCGCGCGCGACGACGACGGCTACGTGCGGATCGTCGGCCGGCTGGCGACCGACATCATCAAGAGCGGCGGCTACAAGATCGGCGCGGGCGAGATCGAGAACGCGCTCGCCGAGCATCCGAACGTGGCCGAGGCGGCCGTCACCGGCGAGCCCGACGACGACCTCGGCGAGAAGATCGTCGCCTGGGTCGTGAGCGAGGGCGAGCGCCCGAGCGAGCAGGAGCTGGCCGATCACGTCGCGCGCCTGCTCACGCCGCACAAGCGCCCGCGCGAGGTCCGCTACCTCGACGAGCTGCCGCGCAACGCGATGGGCAAGGTCACCAAGGCCAAGCTCGCGTGACGCTGCCGGTCCACGTCTCCGCCGAGCCGACGGCGCGGATGCGCGGCGAGGCGTTCGGCCAGGCGCACGGCGAGCGCGTGCGGCACACGATCGACGTCTACCGCCGGCTCGGCTGCGACCTGTCCGCCGGCGGGCGCGTGCGGGCGTCCGACGACGAGCACGACGAGCTCCACGGGATCGCGCTCGGCGCCGGCGTCGACGCGCGCGAGCTGCTGGCCGTCAACGCGCGCACGGAGCTGCTCGCGAGCGCCGGCGAGTGCTCGGTCGTCGGCACGGGCGCCACGCTCGCGCAGAACTGGGACTGGCATCCGGACCTGCAGGACTCGACGCTTGTGTGGATCGTGCACGAGGACGGGCGCTGGTTCGCGACCGTCACCGAGGCCGGGATGCTCGCCAAGATCGGGCTCAACGACGCGGGCCTGGGCGTGTGCCTGAACCTGCTGAGGACGAGCGAGGACGGCGGCCTCGACGGCGTGCCGATCCACCTGCTGCTGCGGCGCGTGATGACGTGCCGGTCGGTCGAGGAGGCGGTCGCGCTGCTGACCGCGGCGCGCGTGTCCGCGTCCTCGGCGGTGACCGTGGCGGAGCCCGGCAACGTGCTGACCGTCGAGCTGTCGCCCGGCGGCGCGAACGTCGTCGCGGGCGGCGCGCACACCAACCACTTCCTCGAGCCGCCGCCGGCCGGCCGCGACGTCGGCCTGGAGGAGTCGTCCAGCACCGTCGAGCGGCTGGAGATCATCCGCACGCTGCCGCTGCTGGAGGCGCTGCGCTCCCACGCCGGGCATCCGAAGGGCGTCTGCCGCCACGTCGACGAGTCCGAGCCGTGGGAGGAGCGGACCGCGACGCTCGCCTCGGTGATCATGGACCTCGAGGCGAAGCGGCTGCACGTCGCGGCGGGTCAGCCATGCAGGACGCCCCACGTCGAGGTCGAGCTGAGCACCTCGGCCGCCTCGAGCAGCTCGCTCTCCTGGTGAGCCGCGGTCGCGACCGCGCGGAGCCGCGACGTGCCGGGCGGGACGGTCGGCGGGCGGATCGCCTGCACGAACACGCCGCGGTCGAGCGCCGCGGCGCACTGCGCCAGCGCGGTCTCGGGTTCGCCGGCGAGCAGCGGGACGATCGGCATGCCGCTCTCGGCCACGCCGAGCGCGCGCCGCAGCGTGCGCGCGTTCGCGTGCAGCCGGCCGACGAGCGCGCGATCCATCAGCTCGAGCGCCTTCAGCGCGGCGCCGACCGACGGCGGCGGGAGCGCGGTCGAGTAGATCAGCGTGCGCGCGCGGTTGACGAGGAACTCGGCCGTCTCGGCGCTGCAGCACGCGAACGCGCCGTAGCTGCCGAGCGCCTTGCCGAGCGTGCCGATCACGACGTCGACCTCGATGCCGAGCTCGTGCGCGAGGCCGCGGCCCTCCGGCCCGACCACGCCGGTCGCGTGCGCCTCGTCGATCACCACGCGCGCGCCGTGCCGGTGGGCGAGCTCGGCGATCTCGCGCAGCGGCGCGAGGTCGCCGTCCATCGAGAAGACGGCGTCGGTCACGACCGTCGCGGGACGCGGGTCGTCGAGCGCGGCGGCGAGCTGGTCGAGGTCGCGGTGCGCGTAGACCTTCGTCTCGGCGCGCGCGAGCCGGCAGCCGTCGATGATCGAGGCGTGGTTGAGCGAGTCCGAGACGACGATCTCGCCCGCTCCCGCGAGCGCTGAGATCACGCCCGTGTTGGCGAGGTAGCCGGAGCCGAACAGCACGCACGCCTCCGTGCCCTTGAGCTCGGCGAGCCGCCGCTCGAGCTCGGCGTGCGGCGTCATGTTGCCGGACACCAGCCGCGAGGACCCGGCGCCGGCGCCCCAGCGCTCGGCCGCCTCCGCGGCCGCGTCGCGCAGCCGCGGATCCCCCGCCAGACCGAGGTAGTCGTTCGAGCACAGCAGCAGCACGTCGCGGCCGTCGAGCCGCACGTTCGGCCCCTGGGCGCTCTCGATCGTGCGCAGCTCGCGGTACAGGCCCGCCTCGCGCAGCTCGTCGAGGATCAGCCGCAGCGAACGCATGTGGCGCGGTACCCGGTCGGGAAGACCTGCACGGCGAGCTTGCGCCCGCAGTCGACGCAGTAGCGCGGCGGGTCGAGCGCGCGCCGGCACCCGGGGTGCTCGCCGCCCGGCTTGCCGCAGCCGCTGCAGTACGGCGCGAGCGCGGTCCTCTCGGCCTCGGTGATCACAGGGACTTGGACAGCTCCTTGACCGGCATCGACAGCTCCGCGAGCAGGTCGAGGTCCTCCTGCGGGCTGCGTCCGAGCGTGGTCAGGTAGTTGCCGACGATCATCGCGTTGATCCCGCCGGTCATCCCCTGGCGCGCGCCGAGGTCGCCGAGCGTCAGCTCGCGCCCGCCGGCGAAGCGCAGGATCGTGCGCGGCAGCGCGAGCCGGAACGCCGCGATCGTGCGCAGCGCGTCGGTGGCGGGCACCGGCTCGAGGTCCGCGAACGGCGTGCCCGGGCGCGGGTCGAGGAAGTTCAGCGGCACCTCGTCGGGATCGAGCGACGCGAACTGCGCGGCCAGCTCGGCGCGCTGCGCGAGCGACTCGCCCATGCCGATGATGCCGCCGCAGCAGACCTCCATCCCCAGCTCGCGCACGAGCTGCAGCGTCTCCCAGCGCTCCTCCCACGTGTGCGTCGTGACGACGTTGCCGAAGTGCGAGCGCGCCGTCTCGAGGTTGTGGTTGTAGCGGTGCACGCCGAGCTCGGCCAGCTCCTCGCCCTGCGCCCGCGTGAGGATGCCGAGCGAGCACGCGACGTTGATCTCGACCGCGTCGGTGATCGCCTTGACGCCCTTGCGGACCTCCTCCATCAGGCGCTCGTCGGGGCCGCGGACGGCGGCGACGATGCAGAACTCGGTCGCGCCGGTGGCGGCCGTCTCGCGCGCCGCCTCGACGAGCGACGGGATGTCGAGCCGGACGGAGCGCACGGGCGTCTCGAAGCGGCCCGACTGCGAGCAGAAGTGGCAGTCCTCGGGGCAGCCGCCGGTCTTGAGGCTGATGATGCCCTCGACCTCGACCTCGGGGCCGCAGTGGCGCATCCGCACCTCGTGGGCGAGCGCGAGCGCGCCGTCGACGGACTCGTCCGGAAGCTGCAGGACCTGCAGCGTCTGCGCCTCGTCGAGGCCGACGCCGCGCTCAAGTACCTGCTCGCGCGCGATCTCGAGAATGCTCATACGCCTCCATGTTCGCTCGTACGGTCGCGAGGAACTCCTCGCGGTTCAGGGTTCCCGCGCCTTCCGGGATGCGGCCGAGGATCGGCCCGAGGTCTTCGAGGTTGCAGCGCGCCGCCAGGTCCGGCTCGCGCGGCCACGAGCCGATCACGACGCCGGCGCACTCGAGGTTGCGCGCCTGCAGCGCCTCCAGCGTCAGCGCGGTGTGGTTGAGCGTGCCGAGGCCCGCGCGCGCGACGACGAGGACGGGCGCGTCCAGCAGCTCCGCCACGTCGGCCAGCGTCCCGCCCTCGTCGTCGAAGCGCACGAGCAGGCCGCCCGCGCCCTCGACGATGACCTGGGGGGCATCCAGCTCGCGTACGAACGCGGCCACGTCGCTCGGCCGCACCGCCACGCGACCTTCTCGCCGCGCCGCCGTCGCCGGAGCCAGGGGGTCTCGATACCGCGCGAGCACGTGCGTCTCCGCGCCCGACAGCCGCGCGACGGTCGCCGCGTCGTCGTCGCCGCCGGTCTGCGCCGGCTTGACGTACACGGAACCGGGGGTCAGCGCGGCCAGCGCCGCGGACACGATCGTCTTGCCGACGCCCGTGTCGGTCCCGGTCACGACGATCACGCGCACGCGACCATCGCCTCCGTGATCCGGGCCAGGTCCTCGTCTGAGGTGATGTAGGGCGGCATGCAGTAGATGAGGTTGCGGAACGGGCGCAGCCAGACGCCGTGCTCGACGGCGATCCGCGTGGCCCGGGCCATGTTCACGGGTTCGCCGAGCTCGATCACGCCGATCGCGCCCAGAACCCGCGCATCGGGGGGGAGGCCGGCCTTCAGCCCGCGCTCGATCCGCGCGACGTCCTCGCGCCAGGTTCCGTCCTCGAGCAGCTGCGTGGAGGCGAGCGCGCACGCGACCGCGAGCGGGTTCGCCATGAACGTCGGCCCGTGCATCAGCGGCCCGTCCACGCGCTCGGCGACGTGCGCCTTGCAGAGCGTCGCCGCGAGCGTCATGTAGCCGCCCGTGAGCGCCTTGCCGACGCACATCACGTCCGGCCCGAAGTCGGTCCCGGCGAACAGCGTGCCGGTGCGCCCGAAGCCGGTCGCGATCTCGTCGAAGACGAGCAGCATCCCGTGCTCGTCGCACAGCTCGCGCAGCAGTCGGAGGCACTCGGGCGCGTAGAAGTGCATCCCGCCGGCGCCCTGGACGATCGGCTCGACCACGATCGCCGCGAGCTCGTGGGCGTGGCGCGCGGCCAGCGCCCGCGTGGCGGCCTCCCACTCGGGCGTCCACTCCGGCAGCGGGGCGAAGACGTGCTCGGGGATCGTGCCGCGCCACATCGAGTGCATCCCGCCGTCCGGGTCGCAGATCGCCATCGCGCCGAACGTGTCGCCGTGGTAGCCGCCGCGGACGGTCATCAGGCGCGTGCGCTCGCCGTGCCAGTACTGCAGCGCGAGCTTGATCGCGACCTCGACCGAGACGCTGCCGGAGTCGGCGAAGAACACGTGGTCCATCCCCGTCCAGCGCGCCAGCCGGTCGGCCAGCCGGACCGCGCCCTCGTGCGTGAGCCCGCCGAACATCACGTGCGCCATCCGCTCCAGCTGGTCGCGCACGGCGGCGTCGAGCGCCGGGTGGCGGTAGCCGTGGATCGCGCACCACCAGGACGCCATGCCGTCGATCAGCTCGCGCCCGTCCTCGAGCCGGATCCGGACGCCCTCGGCCGACGCGACCGGGAGCGGCGCCAGCTCCGCGGGCATCGGGCCGTACGGGTGCCAGACCAGGCGGCGATCCAGCTGCAGGAGCTCGTCGGCGGCGACCATTGGCCGCCCAACCTACTACCCGTTCGGATCCAGCCGGGTACGCCGGGCGGAGGAGGAGCCGGTCCCGGGATCGATCGTCACGAGGTCGGCGGCGAGCGGCTGGAACGCGGGCTTGAGCGTGTACGTGAAGCGCGCGATGCCGATGTTCGTCTTCTCGGTCAGGTTGCCCGTCCCGCCCGCGCCGACGCTGCCGCCGTTGATCACCGTCACGCCGGGCTGCTGCCCGAGCGCGGCGATGTGCGTGTGCCCGACCAGGAACACGAGCGGCCGCGAAGGCGGCTTGTCGCGCAGGATCTCGAGCGCCGGGGCGATCAGCGCCGGCTCGTGCACCATCACCACGTCGACCTTGCCGATCAGCGGCTGCAGCCAGCGCGTGAACTCGTCCTGCTGCAGCGGGTCGGGCGTGTTGTCGTAGCGGTCCTTGAAGTCCTGGTCGGTCAGGCGCTCGAACGGGTCGTCGTAGCCGGCCACGCGCAGGCCCGCGACGCGCGCGACCATCGGCCCGAAGCGGCCGTCGGCCCGTAGCCGCCCGTGGCGCGTGAGCACGACGGCGCCGTCGGTCGCCAGCTCGTGCGCGAGGAAGTCGGAGTCGTGGTTGCCGGTGACGAACACGAACGGCTTGCCGAGGTGCGCGGCCTGGCTCACCACGCGCGTCTCCAGCGGCGTCCCGCGATCGGTCAGGTCGCCGACGAAGAACACCGGGCCGCCGTGCGCGGCGCTCTGGAGCACCGTCAGCCCGAACGGGTTGTTGTGGAGGTCGGACGCGACCGTGACCACGGGCTGGCCGGCCAGCGAGCGCCGGCGGCCGGGGTCGACGACCAGCCGCGCGAGGCCGACGAGCTGCGCGTCGAGCTCCTGGTCGAGCGCGCCCGGCGTGCGCTGGACCGCTTCGACCGCCTCCAGCGCGCGCGGGATGTCCGGCCCGTGGGCGTAGTACTGCGGGCTCTTGATCTCCCCGCGCGGCGGGATCAGCACAACCATCGCGGCGCCCATGCCGAGCGCGCCGACGACGGCGAGGCTCGCGGTCCAGCGCAGGCGCGGGCCGGCGCGCGAGCGGATCGCGAACGCGACCAGCAGCCCCAGCGCGGCGCCCGCGAGCACGACGAGCGCGATCAGCGTCTTCAGGTAGTCGGCGATCGCGTCGCGCGCCTGGGAGCGCACCTGCGCGAGGTTCAGCGGCGCGCCCTGGGCGACGCTCGCCGCGACCGTGCGGTTGACGGTCTGCAGGTCGACGCGCAGGCGGACCGGGAGCCGGATCGCCTCGAAGCGCGCGCCCCAGTCCACGAGCGGCACGTAGACGTCGATCGCGCCGCGGTGGCCGGGGGAGACCGACAGGCGGATCTCGCCGACCGACAGCTCGCGCGTCTGCGTGACGGCGACGAGCGCCATGTAGCCGCCGGTGAAGGTCGCGACGAGGACGAGCAGGAGCGTCAGCGCGCGGCGCGCGATCAGGATCGCCCGTCTGGCCCGCCGGGGAGGCGGTTCAGGTGGTCGCGGAGTGCCCGCGTGTCGCTCCAGAACGCCAGTTGAGGCCATGGGATGTCGATCGGCGCGAAAGCGCGAACCTCCAGCGCCTCCTCCGTCCGGGACGGTGTGCCCCCCGCGGTGGCCGAGTAGACCACTACCAGCGTACGATCCTCCGCCCGCGAGTAGACGCCGACGAGCCCGGTCAGCTCGATCTCGATCGCCATCTCCTCCATCACCTCGCGCCTGGCGGCGTCCTCGACGCTCTCGCCGAGGTCCACGAACCCGCCTGGCATCGACCATTTCCCGACGCTCGGGGAGAAGGCCCGCCGGAGCAGGAGGACGCGGTCGCGCTCGTCGTGTGCGATCGCGCACGCGACCGGCTTCGGGTTGTAGTAGGCGCCGTAGCCGCAGTGCGGGCACGTGATGCTGCGCGGGAACTCGATCTCCGGCGGCTTGCCGCAGCGCGGGCAGTGATGGACGTCCTCGAGTGCCGGGTTCAGACTCAACGGCGGTGCTCCCACAGCTCCATGTTCCCGAGCCGGTGCAGGCCGAGCTGGGCGTACAGGCGCTCCCCCTGCTCGGTCGCCTGCAGCGTGATCGTGGTCATGCCGCTGCGCTGGGCGTCGGCGAGGACGGCTCGCATGACCTGCGTCGCGAGGCCGCGGCGGCGGGCCTGCGGCAGCGTGGCCACGAAGCTGACGCCGCAGTCGTAGGAGTGGTGCAGCGCGAGCGCGACGGCCGCGGGGGCGCCGTTGAGGTCGGCCCGGTAGGCGCGCAGGTCGCCCTCGGAGAGGTTGGTCAGCGTGCGCTCCAGCCGCGCGTCGACGTTGCCGTAGGCGAGGTCGTTCACGCGCCCGACGGTGCGCAGGTCGGCGGTCGGCTCCGGGTTGGCGAGCGTCAGGTCGAGCTTGAGCGCGTGCAGCTCGGCGCCCATGCCGGGGCTGGCGGACGCGACCGTGAGCCCGGCGCGGCGTAGCGCGGTCGTGACGGGGCGCGCGCCGCCGTCGACCCACACCGCCCAGCGGCGCACGCCGGCCTCCGCGTAGCAGTCCGCGAGGTCCTCGAGCGCGTCCAGCGCCGCCTCGGGCACGAGCGCCACGGCGGCGTTCAGCGCGGGCGAATCCGGCGCGCTGGGAACGACCGAGGCCACGAGCTCCTCGCGCTCGAGCACCGAGCCGCCGCGCGAGCTTCCGCCCAACATGGTCTGCAGGGCGGCGAATCCCTCCCATAGCCGCCGGCGCAAGACCACGTCGTCCATTCGGCGGGAGAGTAATGGGCCGCCACGCGGCGAAGCCGAGCCCGGGGTCAGTGGGCTCGGCTTCGTCGTGGGGGTCTGTCAATTGAAGATGCTTGCGTCAGCTGGGTCAGAGCCGACGCGAAGGGCACCTGCGGCTGCGCTGCCGAGGATGCGCGCGTCTACCGCCGGTGTAAGCGCATTGGCGGAAGAGGCGGTGTGCCTTTGCGGGGAGGAGAGTCGCTGGAGCACGATTGGAAGCTTCCCGCTTCGGTGCGAGCGGCTCGCGAGGGCTGGCAGGCGTCTTCAGGTGTGGATATCTCTACGTGCCCACTCGTGGTAGCGCGTAAGGGTCGCCTCGTCGGGCGGGTAGGTCCCCCGCAGCGGGCGGCCGCCCTGGATCTCCTCGAGGATGAATCGCTCGAGATCCTCCTGCTCCTTGGCCGGTTGCGCGATCTCGTCCGCGAGGTGGGCCGGGATGCAGACGACGCCCTCCTCGTCGCCGACGACGACGTCGCCGGGGTAGACGGCGACCTCCGCGCAGCCGATCGGGACCTGCATGTCGACGGCGTGGTGCTGGGCGAGGTTGGTGAGCGGGCTCGCTCCCGCGCTGAACGCGGGCATCTGGAGCTGGCCGATCTCCGGCGTGTCGCGCAGCGTGCCGTCGGTCACGAGGCCGGCGGCGCCCCTGGTCTGCAGGCGCGTCGCGAGGATGTTGCCGGCGGAGGCCGCGCGGCCCTGGCCGCGGCAGTCCATCACGAGCACGTGCCCGGGCGGGACGGACTCGACCGCCTTGCGCTGCGGGTGGTCGTAGTCCTTGAAGACGGCGAGCACGTCGAGGTCCTCGCGGGCGGGGATGTATCTCAGCGTGAAGGCTTCACCGACGAGTCTCGCGTTGCTCGGGTTGAGCGGCTTGATGCCGTGCAGGAACGTGTTCCGCAGCCCGCGCGCGAGCAGCTGCGTGGTGATCGTGGCGGTGCTGACCTGGGAGAGCAGCTCCCGCGTGCGAGGGTCCATGCGTAGATTGTGGGTGTGGGAGACCTGCGCAGCCACCGCTGGTACGGCGTCGACGACCTGCGGTCGTTCGGGCATCGCTCGCGGACGTTCCAGATGGGCTACGACCGCGAGGACTTCGCCGGCAAGCCGGTCGTCGCGATCGTCAACACGTGGAGCGACATCAACCCGTGCCACACGCACCTGCGGGCGCGGGCGGAGGACGTCAAGCGCGGCGTCCTGCAGGCGGGCGGGTTCCCGCTGGAGATCCCGGCGATCTCGCTGAGCGAGCCGTTCATGAAGCCGACCACGATGCTCTACCGCAACCTGCTGGCGATGGAGACCGAGGAGCTGCTGCGGTCGTATCCGTTCGACGGCGCGGTGCTGTTGGGCGGGTGCGACAAGACGACGCCGGCGCTGATCATGGGCGCGGTCTCGTGCGGGCTGCCGTTCATCTACGTGCCGGCCGGTCCGATGCTGCGCGCCTCGTACCGCGGCGGCGTGCTCGGCTCCGGCTCGGACGTGTGGAAGTACTGGGCCGAGCTGCGGGCCGGGCGTCTGACGCGGGACGAGTGGGACGAGATGGAGACGCGGATCGCCTCGTCGCCCGGGCACTGCATGACCATGGGCACGGCGTCGACGATGACGTCCGCCGCCGAGGCGTTGGGCGTCTCGCTGCCGGGCGCCGCGTCGATTCCCGCCGCGGACTCCGCGCATCCGCGCATGGCGGTCGCCTCGGGCCGCCGGATCGTCGAGCTGATCTCGTCTCCGCTGTCGCTCTCCGCGGAGCATTTCGAGAACGCCGTTTCGACCGTTCTCGCCATCGGAGGCTCTACGAACGCGGTGATCCATCTGATCGCCATGGCCGGGCGCGCGGGCGTGCCCTTGTCGCTCGATCGCTTCGATTCGCTGTCGCGGTCCGTCCCCGTGCTGGCGAACCTGCGGCCGTCCGGCAAGTACCTGATGCAGGACTTCTTCGAGGCCGGCGGCCTGCGGGGCCTGATGTCGCGGCTGTCGCTGCACGACGTCATGACGGTGTCGGGGATGACGGTGCTGGAGAACCTGCGCGGCGCCGAGGTCTACGACGACGACGTCATCCGGCCGCTCTCGAACCCGCTGCTGGCGTCCGGCGGGCTCGCGATCCTGCGCGGTTCCTTGGCCCCTGACGGCGCGGTCATCAAGCACTCGGCGGCGTCCGCGTCGCTGCTCTCGCACGTCGGCCCCGCGGTCGTGTTCGAGGACTACGACGACATGAACGCGCGGCTCGACGACCCGTCATTGGACGTCACGCCCGACTCGGTCCTGGTCCTGCGCAACGCCGGCCCGCTCGGCGGTCCGGGCATGCCGGAGTGGGGGATGCTGCCGATCCCGAAGAAACTGCTCCAGGCAGGCGTTGATGACATGGTGCGAATCTCCGACGCCCGCATGAGCGGCACGGCCTACGGGACGTGCGTGCTGCACGTCGCCCCCGAGTCGTTCGTCGGGGGGCCGTTGGCGCTGGTGCGCACGGGCGACCGGATCGCGCTCGACGTCGAGGCGCGCTCGCTCGAGCTGCTTGTCGATGACGGGGAGCTCGCGTCGCGTCGCGAGGCGTGGGTCCCGCGCGAGCGGCCCGCGTCGCGCGGCTACGAGCGGTTGTTCGCCGATCACGTCACGCAGGCCAACGAGGGCTGCGACTTCGACTTCCTCCACGGCGCCGGCGGCGTCCCCGAGCCCGCGATCCACTGATGTGGGACACCGTCATCGTGGGGGCCGGCATCCTCGGGCTCGCAACGGCGCGCGAGCTGCTGCGCCGCTCGCCCGACGCCCGGCTGCTCGTGCTCGAGCGCGAGCCCGCGATCGCCGCGCACCAGACCGGCCACAACTCCGGCGTCATCCACGCGGGGATCTACTACACGCCGGGGTCGTTGAAGGCGCGGCTGTGCGTCGAGGGCGCGCGAGACCTGTACGAGTTCTGCGATCGCCACTCGATCGCGTACGAGCGCTGCGGGAAGCTGATCATCGCGCTCGATCCGTCGGAGCTCGCCGGGCTCGATGAGCTGGAGCGCCGAGGGGTGGCCAACGGCGTTCCCGGGCTGCGCCGCCTGAACGCGGGCGAGCTGCGCGAGATCGAGCCGTACGCGACCGGCGTCGCCGCATTGCACTCGCCCGCGACGGGGATCGTCGACTTCACGGCCGTCGCCCGCGCGATGGCCTCCGAGATCACGGCGGCCGGGGCCGAGGTGCAGACCGGCGTCGCGGTCCGCTCGCTGTCGCGCTCGGGCGGGGTGACGATCGTGCACACGTCGGGAGGCGACATCCCGGCGCGACAGGTCGTGGCATGCGCGGGCGCCTGGTCGGACCGGTTGGCCGAAGCCTCGGGGGAGCCCGCCGATCCCCGGATCGTCCCGTTCCGGGGCGGGTACCTGCAGCTGCGCGAGTCCGCCCGCCACCTCGTGCGCTCGCTCATCTACCCGGTCCCGGACCCGTCGCTGCCGTTCTTGGGCGTGCATCTGACGAAGCGCTGGGATGGCGAGATCTGGCTTGGCCCTTCCGCGTTGCTGGCGCCCTCCCGCACGGCGTACAAGTTGTCTTCGGTCTCCCGCCGGGACCTCGGGGACACGCTCCGCTATCCGGGAACGTGGCGGATGGCGCGCAAGTGGTGGAGGACGGGGGTCTCCGAGCTCTATCTCGCCGCCAACCGCCGCGCCTTCGTCCGCGCCTGCGCCGCCTACGTCCCGTCGCTGGAGGCCTCCGACGTCATCGACGGCCCGGCCGGCATCCGCGCCCAGGCCGTCGCCCGGGACGGCAAGCTGCTCGACGACTTCGCGTTCGCGGACGCGGCGGGCGCGTTGCACGTGCGCAACGCGCCCTCCCCGGCGGCCACGTCGTCGCTGGCCATCGCCCGCGTCATCGCCGATCGCCTCGACGCCGCCGGCTAACCCTGCTCTCACGCCGATGCTGGGATGATCGCCCGGGCAGTGGTCGGCTTTCGACGGGAGTGATTTCGCCGTGCAACGCGTTGCGAGGAGCATGTGGGCCGTCGCGGCGACGATCCTCATGTGGCTGGCGATCGCCCCCGCATCCTTCGCGGCCTCGCCGACGATCGCCGGGGCGCCTGCGCTCAGCATGGGCGCCCGCGTCAGCGGCGGCGGTTCCAACGCGGCCGACTTCTACTCGGTCGCACTGCGCGGCGGCGAGAAGCTGCAGCTCAGCGTGGACCCGGCGGCCTGCAGCAGCGGCTGCTCCGACTACGAGTTCGATCTCTACGCGCCGGGGACGACCGACGCGTCGTTCACTCGCACGCCACCCGTGGACATGGCGACGACGACGCCGCCGTACGGAGGTTCGCCGCAGGCGATCACGGTGCAGGCGCCGTACACCGGCACGTACGTGCTGGCGGCCTGCGAGCCGACGGACTTCCTCGACGACCGCGGCGACTGCCGCCAGACTGTCACCACCCCGAGCAACATGGTGAAGCCGATGGGCGCGTACGCACTCACGCCCTCGCTCGTGGGCGGCGGCATCACGCAGGACTGCGCGGCGTCCGAGGTCCGCGCTTCGCGGACCATCGCCTCGGCCGCGGCGTTGGCGATGGGCGGATGCGGCTCCGGCGGGGCGAACCCGATCGACTTCTGGACCGTCGGGTTGAACGGCGGCGACCAGCTCCAGTTCACCGTCTATCCGCCGTCGGACGGGACGATCGAGCTCAACCTCTACGCCCCGGGGACCAGCGACGCGACGTTCACCCAGGCGCCTCCCGTCGACACGACGCTTGCGGCTTGGAGCGGCAGCGGCGGAGCCGGTCAGGTGGTCACGCTCCAGGCCCCGTACACCGGCACGTTCGTGCTCGCAGCGTGCGCGCCGGCCGACGACGTCGATCCGCCCGACTGCCGCGAGATCCAGACCGGGGGCGCGCGCCGCTTCGTGGTGCCGATGCCGCCGTACGCGTTCTCCTCCTCTCTGATCGGTGTCGGTGCCGACTGCGCGGCGGGCGAGACCCGCGCCGGTGTCACGATCGCGGCGGCGCCGGGCCTGACCCCAGGCGCGTGCGAGGCCGGCGGCGGCAACGCGACCGATTTCTGGAACGTGAGCCTCGGCGCCGCCGGCCTCCAGTTCACCGTCACGCCGCCGGACAGCGTCGGCGTGGAGTTCGACATCTATGCGGCCGGAACGACTGACACGACCTTCACGCAGGCGGCGCCGGTCGACAGCGGGACGGTGTCACCCGGAAGCGCGGGAACCGTCACGCTCCACCCGCCCACGGCCGGCACCTACGTGCTCGCCGTCTGCGAGCCGCACGGCACGACCGGCGACTGCCGGTCGATCCGCACCGGCTCCGGGCGCGACTTCGAGCTGCCGATGCGCCCGTACACGTTCACCACTGCTGTCCCGGCCGGCGGGGTCGCCGGCGGCGGCTCCCCGAGCGACGGCGGCTACGGCGGCTACGACTACGGCTCCTACGGTTCCTACGGCTACGGCGACTACGGATCGACCTCGACGGACTACTCGAGCGCCATGACGATCGCCCGCCAGACCATCAAGGTCTCGAAGAAGCACACGGTCTCGATCAAGGTCGCGTGCGCCAAGAACCCCTGCAGCGGCACGCTCAAGCTGACCGCGACGGTGTCCCGGACGACCGGCCACGGGAGCAAGCGCAAGACCCGCAAGACGACGACTGTGCTCGGTACGGCCCCGTTCTCGTACATCGACGTCGGCACCAGCCACGTCACGCTCACGCTCAACAGCGCCGCCCTGAAGCTCCTCCACCACGCCCACGGCCGCCTCACGGCCACGGCGACGGCGTCCTACGACACCGGAACGAAGACCACGACCGCCCACGGAACGGTCGCCCTGCACGGCACCTGATCCAGAAGGCGGCTGTTACGATGGCCCACCGCCCTTTAGGCGGCGACGCGCCCTCTTAGCTCAGTTGGTAGAGCACTTCCATGGTAAGGAAGGGGTCTCCGGTTCGAGTCCGGCAGAGGGCTCTTGCGAAGGTCCCGGAAACGGGGCCTTTTTTGATGGGCGGGCTCGGGGGCGGTGGCGCGTTGCCGCTACCTGGGCCGCGTTTGGGCCGCATACGAATGTAAGTGCTCGTTTGCAGGGGATTCGTCCACCGGCCGCGATAGCTTCGACAGTGATGGCCACGGTCGCGAAGAATCTCGACGTTGATGGTCGCCTGGTGGAGCTCTCGGACGAGCGGTGGGCGCACATCATCAGCGGTCATCCGGAACTGGCGCCGCACCTCCTGGCGATCATGGACGCGACTCGTCGGCCTTCGCATCGGCTGGCGGGTCGACGTCAGGGCGAGGAATGGTTCTACCTCGAGGGCGCCGGACCTAGCCGGTTTCTCAAGGTCGTCGTGGCCTACGATGGAGGTCGCGGGTTCATCATTACTGCGTTCGCCCGCCGCTCGATGCCATGACCATCCGCGTCGCCAACACCGACTTCGACCGCGTCGACTACGACGCCGACGCCGACGTGCTCTACATGGCCGCAGGGGACCCTGCGCGCGCGGTCGACTTCGACGAGACGCCCGAGGGGCACGCCGTCCGCTACGACGCCGACGGCGAACTCGTCGGGATCACGATCGTCAATGCGCGCCGCCTGCTGGACGAGAACGGATCGATCCGGATCACGCTGCCCGAAACGATCACCGCGGCCGTGCTCGGCCCCGCGCTCGCCGGCGCCTGAGCGATCATCAGCTAGTTGTGCCGCGAGACTCGACGGCCCACCCGCCGTCGTCTCCGAGCACCTCGACGATCCCCGTCGCGAAGTCGACCTTGCGCAATCGCGCGCCGTGACCCTCGCCATGCCACCCGAGCGCGTCCATCGCTGCCGCTACGCGACGGGTGATCTCGCCCTCACCACCCGAGCAGTAGAAGTCCAAATAGTCCTCGCCGCGACCACGCAGATCCGCGACTACGCCGGCGACGGCGCGCCACGTGCCACCGAGCCAGTTCGTGCCGTCGTCGTGTCGCCACGACCCGTTGCAGAGACCGCCGTACAGCTCGATGGCAAGCGCACGGTCGGCACGAACCCGCTCGGCGAGCGCCTTGATGTCGTGCTCGAGGTCGCGCCCCACGGCGACCAGCTTGGCGCAGCTGTCCATCCTCGGGGAGGCCCATCTTCGTCCGGCTCGGGAACGCCGAGCGAGGGGCGCGGACCGCGACGCTGACGCCGATGAGTTCATCGGCTGCCGACGCGCGCAAAGCCCTGGCGCATCGTCTTGCCACAGCTTGATCGGAGGCTCCTCGCAACGGTCCCGACCGTAGCCTCCAGCGCGGATCACTCCGCTTCACCCGGCCCTGAGTCAGAATGGATCATGCATCCGACACGCAGCCGGTACGCTCATCGACGCCTGAGGATTCTGGCTTTGCCCTCTATGTAGAGCAAGGCTGTTGGACCGCGAACAACGTCAGCGCTCCGGACACTGTCGTGACCGGGGCGCTTGCGCCACATCAGTCAGAACCGTCCAGTGCTCAAGTCTCGGAAGTCCTAGGGTTCAGGATTGTGCCCCGGAGGGCACCTCCTGAATAGCGGAACGCGCCTGGTCTGCCGGAGCGCCAGTGCCGTGTCCAGACGACTTGAGCGCTGCCCGTTTGCTCCGCCGGTCCCGTTGCTGATCGCAGGCATCGGTATGCCGATAGTCCGCGGATGCGGCATAGCCTCTATGGTCCACGAAGCACCCACGGACGGCAAATACGGAGCGCTTATCGAACATGGATGCCCTTTCGTTCACGCCGCGATCGACTCTTCGAGGAAGCGACGAGGATCGCCGCCGCGCGACGCCCGACCTCTCACCGGCGTGGGCGCCCAGCCGAGAGGGTCGGGCGCGCGCTCGCTAGAGCACGGATGTCAGGACCTACTGATGCGAACCGACCATCCCTCACGTCCTCGCCGCCCGAGTTAGGAGCCGACTCGTGAGCCTGTCTCCCGGAGCCGTCCGCCTCCCGTTCTCACACCTTTCGGTTCGCGTTCCGTGGCACGACACGGACTGGACCGGGCGGATCTGCCGCGCACCGGCCGAGAACCACGCCTGCACGGTGCTGAAGAACATCAAGGAGAACAAGCTCGCGGAGCTCGAGTCGGAGGACGCCGGCCGTCGCTGGGACGAGCTCGAGGACGAGGACAGGATCCCGCCCTGCGCGCTCGAGCGGGCCGGTTTCATGCGCCCGAAGCCGTTTAGCCTCAGCCGCGATCACGCGTATGCGCGCTTCAACAGCCCATCGCACGGTCATTTCGACACGACGACGCAGCGGATGCCGGCCTACAGCCTCGAGGCGACGCCGTTTCGCTGGGTGATGCGCGGCGCGGATGGCGCACGCCCGGCTTGCCCGGACCTGGGGCATCGAGATCGATGACGCACTCGAGGAGCGCGCCGACGCGCTAATGGAGTTCGAGAGCGACTGGATCCAGGATCGCGAGAACCAGCTCGCCCTATTGGATTCGTTCTTCTCGTCGCTGCACGCGCGGAAGTCGCTCGTCTTTCTCTACGCCAAGGACGTCCCGCTGCTTGAGGAGCCGCGCTCCGGGAGCGCGGATCCTTGTCGGCGCCGGGTTCGTGGACGACGGTGCGGCCAGTCGTCGAGTGGAACTACAAGGCCGACGGGCCGCTTCGGTCGATCATGTGGGAGCGCGCTGTCCTGCACTCGATCCGACCCTCGTTCCAGGACGGGTTCCTGCTTCCGTACCAGCAGCTCTTGGCGAGTCCCGAGCTCCGGGGCGCCGACCTGCAGCCGTTCGTCGCACTCGCCCCCGGTGAGCACTTCGACGATTTCTCCTATGTCACCGAGCTAGTCGGTCACGACGGAGCAATCGGGGCGCTGGTCGAGCTGGCGCGCGTTCTGGACCTCCTGCCGAGAGTGATCGACGGCCCCTGGGAGGCCGCCTCAGCATGGGTCGCCGACCGGCTGGCCGACGCGTGGGAGGCGAGAGGACCGTACCCCGGTCTTGGCGCGATGCTCGCGGCAGCAGGGCTCGAGCGCGGCCCCGTGATCGCCCATCGCGTGATGGAGGGCCTCGGCGAGGAGCAGTGCAATCCCTGGCCGGCGATCGGGCGAGCGATCGAGGCTGGCGTAGCCTTGCAGGGTCCCGCCGCGGGGCTGGTTGGGCGGACGGCGGGCAAAGCCTGGACCCGCCTTGTAGCCGACCCCGAGCGCCTACCAGCAACTGCGGGTGATGTCTCGTTTCGCACTGAGCGTCGACCAAGCCCGCCGTCTCTTCGATCGTGACCGGCTCGCACCGGGCGACGTGATCGAGAACCCGTACCGTCTGTTCGAGGCCGATCGAGGCCACATCGACGCGGTCAGCTTCACGACGATCGACCGCGGCCTGTTCTCGCAGGATGCAGCGTCGCGGAACGCGCTCGCCGCCGATCCGCTCCCTGGGCCGATCACGGAAGCCGGCGACGATCGCCGCGTGCGCGCGGCGTGCGTGCATGTTCTTGAGCGCGCCGCCGAGCGTCAGGGCACACGATTCTCGATGAGCCCGGGCTGCGCAAGCGCCTGGCAGACCTCGACGTCACGCCCCGTTGCGACCCGCCGACCGACGTGTTCGAGATCGCCATTGACGAGTTCTCGCCACTGCTGATCGAGCGCCGCTCGCGCGCGATCGAGGTCGTGGCTGGCAGCTCGACCGGCTGGCCGCTGCGACCGACCGGATCGCGGCTGAGGTTCGCCGGCGGATCGATGAGGGGCCGCTCCCGGCCGCCTGGAATTGGCGCGATGCGATCGATCGCGCGATCGACCGGCCGATGCCGGGCGGGACGCGGGAACGCGCAGAGGAGGAACGTGCGCGCGCTGAGAAGACCGCGGCCGTTCAGGTTCTCGCGACCTCGCGTGTCGCCGCGCTGGTCGGTCCGGCGGGCACCGGCAAGACGACGATGCTCGAGGCGTTGTGCGTCGAACCCGGAGGTGAACGCGGGCGGCGTGATCCTGCTCGCGCCGACCGGCAAGGCCAGGGTCCAGCTCGGCGACAAGGTCGGAGCCAGGGCTCAGACCCTCGCGCAGTTCCTACGCCCGCATCGGTGGCACTGGGAGACGGGCTACTGCATGGCTCCGGGATCCCCTGTCGAGCGGGGCGCCCGGACGGTCGTGATCGACGAGGCGTCGATGCTGACCGAGGAGATGCTCGCCGCAGTTATCGATGCGGTCGCCGATGTCGACCGGCTTGTCCTCTGCGGTGATCCGCGGCAGCTACCTCCGATCGGCGCCGGGCCGCCCGTTCGCCGACCTTGTCGCGTACCTGCGCGACTCCGGTGGCGGCGGAGGGAACGTCGCGGAGCTGACGATCGGTCGGCGTCTGCTTCCTCGCGGGGCCGACGCCGACGTAGTCCGGGACGACATCGCCGTGGCGTCGCTGTTCTCGATCGACGCCGCGCTTCCAGCGGCCGACGAGGCCCTCGCGCGCGTGATCCAAGGCTCAGGCGATCACACCCTCGATCTGGTGACCTGGGAGGACGAGGAGGATCTGCATCGCAAGCTCTCGACTACCTGTGCTCGTGCGACGAGCTCGGACTTCACCCCCGCGACGCCGCAGCGCTGATGTGCTCGCTCGGAGCTGCCGGGGACGCATGAGGGCCGACCGCGCTTTGACTGGGGACGCGCCGGAGCGGGTGCAGAGCGCTGGCAGATCCTCAGTCCTGTCCGTTCGCGGCCGGGCGGCGTCGTCGGTCTCAATCGCAGGGTTCGTCAGACATGGAGGGCCGGCGACGCGACCGCCGCCCGCCGCTCGCGGAAGCTGCCGTCGCCGATGGGCGCTGACGAGGTGCTGTTCAACGACAAAGTCATGTGTCTCTCCAATCACCGGCGCGAGGCGTGGATCGTCGACGATCGCAAGAAGCGTGACGGGGAAGTGGCCAACGGGGAGATCGGAATCGCGGTGTTCTCGGCCGGCAAGCCTCCCAAGGGCCTGAAGATCGAGTTCTCAAGCCAGCCAGGCGTCCAGTTCACGTTCTGGGAGTCGGATCTCAATTCCGAGAACGATCGAGGGGAGCTGCTGGAGGTTGCCTATGCGGTCACGGTGCACAAGGCGCAAGGCTCGCAGTTCGGCATCACGTTCGTCGTCGTTCCCGACCCCTGCCCGCTGCTGTCCCCTGAACTGCTGTACACCGCGCTGACGCGCCACCGCGAACGGATCGTCGTGCTCAAGCAGGGCGACGCGGCGAACCTTCGCCTATTCGCCTCGCCGTCGCGGTCGGAGACGGCCCGACGCCTGACGTGCCTGTTCCGGCCGGCCGACCCGTTCACCACTCCGGAGGGCGACGTCGTCGACGGGTCGCACGTGCACCGGACGGCGGGCGACGAGCTCGTGCGCTCGAAGTCCGAGGTGATCGTCGCGAACACGCTGCGGTCGCTCGGGATCAGCTACGGCTACGAATGCGCGCTGAAGATGCCGGACGGCACGTCGCGACTGCCGGACTTCACGATTCGCCGGCCGGGTCGTCCGCCGGTGTACTGGGAGCACCTCGGCATGCTGGACCTCGCCGGGTATCGCGCCGACTGGGATTCGAAGCAGCGCTGGTACGCGGAGCACGGCATCCTCCCGTTCGAGGACGGCGGAGGCTCCGACGGCGTGCTCGTCTGTTCGACCGAGCGTCACGATCGCGGCGGGATCGATGCGCTCGCGATCGAGCAGTTGGCGCGGCTCGTGTTCCAGGTCGCAGGGTCACGCACGAGCGATCGAGCATGACCGACGAGATCATCGCAGCGCTGCGCGGCCTCGAAGAGGGTCGGACCGGGCCTCCGCGGGCGAGGGCGGCCCTCGAGCAGCGCGCGGTCGCCGAACTCGTGCCGCTGCTGGGAAGCACGGAGCTCAACGACGCCGCGCGGCTGGCAGTGCTCGACGCGGTCGTGGAGCGTGCCAACCGCGCAGACATCGCGGCGCTCGCGCGGGTTACCCGGCGGCAGCGCCCACGCGTCGCGTCGCCCACCGTGGAGCTGCTCGCGCGGCTTGGGGGACCCGAGGCGGCGTTCGCGCTGGGACGCTCGCTTGGAGCTCGCGACGACGACGTGGGCGTCGCAGCGCGTGCGGCGGGCGCGCTGGTCGCGGCAGTCGACGAGGGCTGCGCCGTCGTGCGCGAAGGCAAGCGAGAACTGTGGCCGGCGCTTCGAGACGCGCGAGCTCGGTTTCTCTGTGCTGCTCGCAGACGCTCCGCAGCTGGAACCGATGCGCGGCGCTGAGAAGGGTGACCCTGCGGCGGTGGCAGTCGCGCAGGCGCTGGAGCAGCTCGACGGCGAGGCGCGTGACGCGCTGCAGGCGAACTCTCAGAGCGAGCACGACATCGTCGTACGAAACACCGTGTACGACACGCTGCTCGTGTCGGGCGTGCTGGTCCAC
The DNA here is from genome assembly GCA_963736505.1 of uncultured Solirubrobacteraceae bacterium. Taxonomy (GTDB): domain Bacteria; phylum Actinomycetota; class Thermoleophilia; order Solirubrobacterales; family Solirubrobacteraceae; genus Solirubrobacter. The sequence goes on along the minus strand of CAVTOZ010000002.1, from coordinate 38,829 downwards.
CCAGCGATGCGCGAGCGCGCCGAGGAGCTGTTGATGCGTCGGCCTGCAGCCGACATCGAGCCGGTTCTCCTAGCGGTCGACGATGACGTGCGGCTCCGCTACGTCGACCGCGTGCTGCGGCCCGAGCACCGGGAGACTCGTGTCGACCGGGTCGTCTTGGCGCTCGGTGCCCTTCGCGCGGGCGAGCCGGATGCGCGTGCCGAGCGCCGCAGAGTGATCGAGAACTGCCTCACGGCGTCGGCCGGCGAGATCAGGGTCGTTGCCGCGCTCACGCTGCTCGAGGCCGGGCTCGACGCATCGACCGTTCGCCGAATTCTTGCCGCGGCCCACGACATCGCCCCGTCGCACCGGCGATCGATCTACCTGGCGCTGCCTCCAGGCCAGCCGGTCGACCGGCTCGTGTCCGGCGACCGCCTGCTCGAATGGGCCGCGGCAGGTTCGGAGGATGCGCAGGAGCGCCGTGCCACAGTGCTGAGCCGGCTCCCGAAGCGCCGGTTTCCGAGTTGCCGCAGTGGCTCGAGACGGCGGCCGCGGGCCTCGGGGCTGACAGCGAGACGTTGGCGGTGGCGGTGGGGGCGATGCTGCGTGCGAGCGCAGCCGCAGGGGAGCTAGTCGCCGCGGCGGCTGCGCTCGCGACGCATCCGGTCGCCGCTCAGGCACTCATCGCACACCTCGACGTCGTAGCGGATCTCGGCCCGGAGGATGCCCGTGACGCTCTTGTCGCGCTGCATGCCGAGCCGGCCGCGCGAGTCCCCCGGCTGCATGCGCTCCTTCTTGCCGCGGCGCCCACGACGCTCGTACAGGCGCGCCGTGAGGCTATCGCGCGCTTGGTGGTGGAAGATCCTCGGCTCGTCGCAGCGGTCGGCTCCACCGCGGGGGACGGGCCGGCGCGAGAGTTGCTGGACGCGACGCTCGCGGGTCTGCGCTCGACTCACGCTGAACTCGAGCGGCTAGGGGCGGTCGACGGAACGGAGCAGCTCACGCGCCAGCGGGGCCGCGTGACGGGCGCGATTGACGAGGCACTAGCATCTGCCGCCGGCAACGACGTGCTGGTCGAGCAGCTCGACGCAATCCGTCGTGCGATCGAGAGCGCAGGGCTGCCGGCCGAGGTCGAGTCCAACGAGGAAGCGCGAGCCTTCCGGATGTCGCTGGTCGAGCGATTCCCTGAGTTCGTGCAGGCCGACGATCCCGATGCTCGCATATCACTGAGCGCCAATCCGCCGGTCGACGTGATCGGACGGATCGGCAGCGAGCTCGGGCAGCTGATCCTCTCTCCTCGCGGGGTGGCGGCCGGAGTCCGCTCGGCGCTGGAGCCAGATCTGTCACTGGTCGTGGACGCGATCGTCGACGCGGTCGAAAAGGATCCCGGGAAGTCGCTCGGCCGCATGCCGCCTGAAGTCGAACAGCGCGTGTGGTCGAGGTGGGCGGAGCGGACCGTGACAGACGCTCGTCTTGAGCTGACCGGGGCGCTCCTCGATATCGCGGGGCGCGACGCGCGGTCGGCACTGATGCGGGTCGACGCGCTCGTCGCGATGCAGCCGCTGGACGGATTCGACGGTGTGGCCTCGGAGTTGCCGGCAGACGCCGTCTCGGCCGCGCTGTCCGCGGTGCAGCGGCTGCTCAGCTTTCGCAGGCGACGGGTCGAGGAGCTTCAGGCCAAGTCTGCGCATGCGGACCTGACCGCGCTCGAGCAGCTCGCCGACCGGCTTGCGCCCTCACTCGCCGCTATCGACGATCTGCTGGCGGGCTACTTCCGGTTGCGCGAACAGCTCGACGCAGTTGGTCTGGAAACGCGTGAAGCTGGCCCTTCGGCGCCGTGCGGCGCGCTCGAGGTGGACCTCCACCGCCATGTCGTGGACAGCGACGCCGACGCGTACTGGGTGCGGACCCACGGCCTGCGCGTCCGCGGAGGAACCGTTCGTCAGGCGCTGCTGGTTCCCGTCGACTCTCCAGGCGACATGGACACGCCGCGATGATCGGCCTCGACCTCGGGACGACCAACTCCTGCGTCGCCATACAGGGCCCGTTCGGCGGCGCCGAGTCCGTCCGCGGCGTCGCTGTCGGGCCAGACCGGCCGTACGACACGGTGCTGAGGAGCGCAGTGTTCGACCCGTGTGGCGCAACTCCCGCGATCGGGGGCAAGGCCATTCGACGCTTCGATCGCGCGCCGGGCAGCGCGCCGTACCTGATCACGTTCAAGCCGGAGCTGGAGGAGCAGCGTCTCCGCACCAGAGTGCTGCGGGAGGATCATGGGCTGCTGATGACGACCCGTCCGAGCAGGCGATGATCGCCAGGAACGGCTGGCGGATCGAGGAGGTCGGGCGCTCGTGGTCGCGGCTCGAGCTCGTCACGTCGATCCAGCTGCTTGCGCAGCACCTGTTGCAGGAGGCGGTGGCAGCCGGCGACGTCGATCGCGTGCTGGTCGGGATTCCGATCACCTTCTCCAGCACCGCACGGAAACGGCTTCTCTGCGGTCTCAGGCATACCTGCGATCGCGACGGGCGGGCGTTCTTCTCGTCGTGGAGGGACCTGATCGAGCGAGTGACGTTCGTTCTGGAGCCGGTCGCTGTCGCAGCGGGACCGTTGCCACGCCTTCGACGTCGCCGACCGGGAGACTGTGCTGATCTTCGACCACGGCGGCGGCACGCTCGACCTGACGCTCGCCGAGTACGAACGCCTGCCGGGATTGGGGCGCCCGACGCCGGTTCGGCAGCTGGCCGCGATGGGTTCGGATCAAGTCGCCGGTAGGGCGATTGATGCGGCGCTCCACGATGCCCTGGTGCGCGGCGGCCACGCAGCGAATGTGCAGCTCCGCCGCCAGCATCCGCAGGTCGCCGCGGGCTTGGTCGAGGAGTGCAAGATCCAGCTCTCGACGCACTCGACGGCTGAGCTACTTGGAATCCCGGTTATGCGCGAGGAGTTCGAGCTCGGGGTCGTAGGCGTGATCGACGGGATCGAGCAGATCGTGCGCAGGCTGCTCGACCGGGCGGGGCGGACGATCAACGACGTGGACCGCGTCGTCATGTCCAGTGGCTTCTCGTGCGTCCCCTGCGTGCAGGATCGTGTCCGCGGACTCTTCGGGCATCTCGGTTCGACTCGGGTGTCGGCGCCGATCGCTCAGACGGTGTCGAGGCCGCCATCACAGACGTCGCTCGGGGTCTCGTGAGCTTCGCCGAAGAGGTCGAAGATGCGTTTGAGCAGGTCGTGCTCTGGGACGTGGATCTGCTCACCAGCGATACGGACGGCTTTCGTCGCCTCGTCGAGCGCGGGACGCCGTTCGCGCGTGGCAAGGACGGGCGGCTCGAGGTTCGGCGAATCGTGCCGCTCGCCCCTTCGCGCGAGAAGACCTCGCTAGGCATCTTCGAAGACCAGCTGGGGCATCGCTTCGTCTCCGGTCTCGCGAACGTCGAGCGTCACCCGGCTGGAGCGTCGCTGGAGTTGATCCTGCGGCCGGAGGCGGCGGTGCCCGGACTGCGTGTGATGGACAAGACGGGGCGCAAACTCGCCGACGGCGAGATCCAGACCGCGTTCTCGGAGCAGGACCTGAACGAGTGGTTCGAGCAGGACGTCGGCGCACTCCCGCTCGTCAACTCGGCCGACCTGCGCTCGGTGCCGCTCGACCGGCTGCTGCACGTCGGCGACGTCGTCGAGGGCGTCGACGTCGACGGCAGGTCTTTTCACGGCGAGGTGAAACGCATGCGCCACATCCCGTCAGCAGAACGCTACGAAGCGATGCCGGACTTCGACTGCCTTCCCGACGTGCGCTTCGAGATCGCGCCGCGAGTCGCGGAGATACGTCGCATGCAGGTTCGATACGGCGGCATTCGGCTAGCGCAGAAGTGGGCGCGATGAGCGCGCGGTTCTCGATCGGGGAGATCGTTGCCCTCCGGGGCACACCGGACATCAACGGACCGGTCATCGGGATCGACGAGGACGGGGCCGAGCCGCGGTATCAGCTGTTCCTCGGGCCGCACGAGAAGCGCTGGTATCCCGAGCGGAGCCTGGTCCCGGCGCAGGGCGAGGAGGCGGACGCGCCCGACCCGAGTGACGCGCTGGCATTGCTACGTGCATGGCGCCTCGCCGACGCTCCCGCGTTGCAGACCTACTTCACGCTGCGCAAGCTGAAGACCGCCGACTCGCCGACAACCTGCTCGCGTTCGCCGCCTCGCGGACGGAGCGCCTGCCCTACCAATTTTAAGCCGGTACTCAAGCTGCTCGACGGACCTGCCGGTCGCCTGCTGGTCGCCGACGAGGTCGGCCTCGGCAAGACGATCGAGGCGGGCATTGTGCTCTCAGAGTTGCGCGCCCGCAGGCAGCTCGACACGGCGCTGGTGGCCTGCCCTCGAGCCTGTTGATCAAGTGGCACCTGGAACTCCAGCAGCGATTCGACCTCGAGTTCCAAGGCTCGACGGTCCACAGTGGCGCCGCCAGATCCGCGAGGTTGCCGAGGGAGCGGCGCCGCGCTGGATGATCGGCTCTCTCGAGCTGCTGAGGAATGCGCAGAATCTCGCGCTACTCGATGAGCTGCAGCCGCGCTTTGACGTCGTGGTCATCGACGAGGCGCACCATCTCCGGAATCATGGGACGCTTACGAACCGACTGGCGAGGCGCTGTGCGAGCGCGCTGAGCACGCGCTCTTCCTGACGGCCACCCCCCTCAATTTGCGCCGGGAGGATTTCTTCGAGTTGCTACGGCTGCTCCTCCCCGACGAGTTCGGCGACTTCCACGCGGCGGAACAGTTGATCGCTCCAAACGAGTATCTGAACGACGCTCTGCGTGCGCTGCGCCGGACGTGGCCGCCGAACTTCGATCAGGTGCTCGAAGGAATGTCCCGCGTGACACGTACAGCCCACGGCCGCCGGCTCGCCCGCTCGGCGCGCTTCGAAGAGCTGCGTTCGCGGTTGCAGGCGGGGCAGGCCGGAGGGCCGTTCGAGCGCGAGGACGGCATCAGCTCGCAGCTCGACCTCGTCGCGCTCAACACCCTCGCTCACGTGTTCACGCGCACGCGCAAGCGCGAGGTCCAGCATCTCTTCCCCACAAGGCGCGCGAGAACTATCCGCGTCGAACTGAGCCCTCCTGAGCAGTCCGCGTACGACGCCGTCGCGGACTTGGGTTGCCGCCGAGTACAGCCACCTGGGGTCGGGCGTTGGCTTCGTTCTCTCCATGCTCCAGCGCCAGGCGATCTCGTGCCTGCCGGCGATGATCGATCGTGTTCCGGAACTGGTGGAGCAGCGCGGCATCGACCTCGCGTTCGACGAGGCGAGCGACGTGGACTCCGATGAGATGTCCGCGCACTTCGACGCCAGTCGTCTCGCGGGAACGATCAGGCGCCCGCGACTGGACACGAAGTTCGAGCGATTCGTCGAGGCGCTCGAGCTCCTGCTGGCCGAGGGCACCGATCGGGTGCTCGTGTTCTCGTTCTTCGTTAGGACGATCGAAAGTCTCGCCGAGCGTCTCGCGGAGCGCACCGTAGGCGGCCACCGCCTGCGGGTGCTCAAGCTCTACGGACCGATGGATCGCACGCAGCGCCAGGAGGCGGTGAAGGCGTTTCAAGACGCTGCCGGGCCAACGGTGCTGCTGTCGTCAGAAGTCGGCTCTGAGGGCCTCGACTTCCAGTTCTGCTCGGCGATGGTCAATTACGACCTTCCGTGGAATCCCATGCGCGTCGAGCAGCGCATCGGGCGCTTGGACCGTTACGGCCAGGACACGAAGGTAATCCACGTGCTGAACATGGTGGTCAACGACACGATCGAGGATCGCATCTTCCACCGTCTCTACGAACGCATCGGGATCTTCGAGCGCTCGATAGGCGACCTCGAGGCGATTCTCGGCGAGGAGCAGCACGCGCTCGAGAGCCTCCAGCGGGAGGTGCTCACACGGCAACTCACCAGGGCAGAGGAAGAAATCAGGGTCCGACAGGTGGCCGATGTGATCGTTCGGCGCCAGAAGGAGGACGACGAATTCGACGACGACAGCCGGCGCATCGTCGGCATGGACGACGTGTTCATCGACCGTTTCAGCGACATCGAGGCGAGCCGGCGCTATGTCACGCCCGAAGAGATTCAGCGACTCGTTACGCGCTGGCTCGAAGGCCGCACGCCACGCGGCACTCTGCGTGGAGGAAGTGGTGGCACGTTCGAGCTCCGCGTCGCGTCAGGGGATGACCGGTTTGGCCCGGACCTTGTCGCCGGCGGCACCGAAGCGCCCGACGAGCGGCGGGCGCTGCTGGCGTTCCTCGCGCGTGCGACAGGAACCGAATCACTTACTGTCACCTTCGACGCGGCCGTGGCAATGCGGGATGCAACGCTCGAGTTCATCTCGCTGCATCACCCGCTGGTGAGGGGGATCGCGGGACATGCGGAGCGCGGAGTGCCACTGATGTCAGCCGGCATTCTCGGCGTTCCGAGAGACCAACTGGACGCCCTCTCGCTGTTCTTCGCGTTCGAGCTGCGGGAGCGAGCGCTGCGCGATCGCCTCGAACACGTCAACGTCGTCGTTCGCGTCGGCGGGGAGGTGGACGTCGCGACGATGCAGCAGCTACCCGAGCTGATCGCGCAGGCGCGCGCTCCGTCTTCCGACATCGAGGTGTTGGCTGAGAGCGCCATCAACGACGCGTACCGGATCGCCACGACCTGGCTTGACGCCGAGGTATTGCGACGGGAACAGGGGCTCCGCCGGGTCACCGCCGAGAGCGTAGACGCGCGGATCGCAAGTCTCGATCTGTCTCACGATCGCTTTGAGCGCCACGTGCGGCGGCTTGCGCAGGAGGCAACCGACGAACGTATTCGGCGTCTCCGCCAGGGACAGTTGCGCAACCGTCAAGTCGAGCATGAAGGACGCCGTCGCGACTTGGAGCGCCGCCGCGAAGTCACCATCGGAGCAGCTCTGCTGGCGGCGGGGTTGCTCGTCCCGGACTGATCGCACCGACGAGCCGCCGCTTTGCGGGCCGCTCTTGGGCCACATGGTTCTGAGCCGCCAGTCGCTTAGTACGACACTCCCTGCAAATTGGCACTATGCACCAAAAGGGAAATTCGCGCAAATAGCGGGACGAGCAAGAGAGAGGTCGACGGTTCGAGTCCGTCAGTGGGCTCTTGCGAGGTCCCGCGTGCGGGGCCTGTTTCTACTGGGTGGCCTTGAGGGGGGTGGCGCGTCGCCGCTACGAGGGCCGGGTTGGGCCGCATACGAATCGTGCGCGCCCTCCCGGTCACCCCTGCGAAGGGCGCGCTGAGGAAACGGCTTGGTCGAGGTGGTTCGAGAGCGCGGCATCAAGCCGCGCCATGGCGTCCACCATGCGTTCATTGAGAGGCGCGCCACGTAGCCTCCTCGTCGGCATACCCACCCGTGACGGCAGCACTGATCCAGTAGCGCTTGCGCCCGTCCTTGGCGTCCCAGTCGAGCGGCGCGCCGAAGCTGAGCTCAATCGCTTCCTGTTGACTTCGCAATGCCTCGAGAATCCGGCGATTCGCGTCGGCCGACGGTCGTTCGATCCAAAGATGAACTCCGCCTTCAACTTGTCTGATCGAGAGGGCGTAATGGACTCCCGAAAAGCCGGCTCCGACACTGAGCCAGCCGTCGGAGCTGGGTGACGCACGCCCGAACCGAGCGTGGTCTCGCTCTCGGGCGACCTCGAGGAGCCCAGTCCAGAAGCGATACTTCGTCTCGTGTCGCGCGGTCTCTCTGGCGGAGGCGTTTGCGCTCAGGTACTGCGTGCGAAGGTCGCGGAGGGAAATGAGCTCGCCATCCCGCTCAGCGAGCCAAAATGTCCACCCGTTCTCGGCGCCGGTCCCCGCGCAGTGCTTTGCTGCCGCTGACGGTGTGTCGAACGTTTGACCCAAGCACTCCAGTCGACCGTCGGCGAGCACCACCGCGGTGGCTGACACGCCGGCTCGTACCGGGACGAGCGTCTCCCCCTCCTCGACGAAGTTCGCGGCCACGAGCGTGGCGATCGAGACTCCGCCTGCGGTGCCTGTAGTCGGGGTTGTCGCGGCCGCGGGAGCATCCGCCAGGATCTCTTCTAGGCACGGGACCGCCTCCGCCTGGGCGACTCCGCACGCCGACGGCCAGATCTTGCAGATCTCCAGCGCGAGAGCGAATCCACGCCGGTTGATGTCGTCCACGTCCCACTGCGAGTAAGCGGAGACCTCGGAGTTCAGCACGAGCAAGCTGTGGGCGTGGAGCGCAGGCCCTTTGACGACCCAGGCGTTGTTAGACAGCGACGAGTTCAGCGCTCCGCTGGTGAGAGTGAGATTTCCGATCCGGTGCAGCACGGCGTCTCGCGCCACTTCAAGCTCGTCAACCGAACGTTGCCCCGTGGGGTCTTCCGGCGGCCAGTGATCGCGCCACTTCTGCGGAATAAGGTGCTCGAGCGTGAGCTTCGGCGGCAGCGTGAAGACGTTCTCGATCTTGTTGCTGCGACGACGCCGCTCCAGCTCGATGGCGGAGAGCACCATCACGACACGCGGCTGGGCCACCCATCCGTAGATCGGCCAAGTCACGAGTAGTCGGGTCATGGCTTCGTCGGTCGGCCACGTCCCTGTCGCCGTCGAGGACCCCGCCGTGCGTCAGCCCCAGAAGATGCCGGTCGGGGTCGTCGCCGATCTCAGCGAGCAGCGGCGCGATGTCCGGCGCGGGGTGGATGCCGTCGTAGAGGAACCAGCGCTCGTTGCGGTCGCAGGCGTAGAGCGACCACGTCCGCGATCGCTCGTCGTAGCGAAGCTGCGCGATCTTCATGCTCGTCCAGTCCGGGCCGGCGAGCTCGCTCCACGGCGGGCGTTCGCTCCACGAGCGTGATCGAACCGCCGCGGGTCGCGTGCTCCAGCCGGATCTCGTCGCTGCTGTGGTTCTTCGCAGAACAGGTCGAAACGGTAAGGAAGGGGTCGACGGTTCGAGTCCGTCAGAGGGCTCTTGCGAAGGTCCCGGAAGCGGGGCCTTTTTCGTGGGCGGCTTCGAGGGCGCTGGCGCGTTGCCGCTACCTGGGCCGCGTTTGGGCCGCATACCGAAGGTAAGTGCCGATTCGGCCTCGATTCGCCTCATCCCGCAGTACGATCGGGGCATGCCCGACAGCGAAGCGATCAGCGCGTGGATCCGCCGCAACGAAGCGGCGCGCACCGAAGATCGCCGGCGGGACGCGGAGCGGTCGATGTCCGAACGCCTCGAGCAGGCGGTGCGATTGAGCCGCACCGCGTCCGAGCTCGCTGAGAACATGGGCCGCTCGCCCGATGTTCGCCCCGGATGAGCTGATCGCGGTACTCGACGCCGCCGGCGTCGACTATGTCCTGATCGGCGGCCTCGCGGTGGGCGCGCACGGATTCCCGCGCGCGACGAAGGATCTCGACATCGTCCCCGCGCCGGACAGCGCGAACCTCGAGCGACTCGCTGCGTTGCTTCGTCGCATCGGGGCACAGCACCAAGGGCTGAGCGACTTCGATGCTTCCGAGTTCCCGTTCGATCCGCTCGATCCCGCGGAGCTGGCGGCGGGCGGAAACTTCGTCCTGGACACGCAGCTCGGACGCCTCGACATCATGCAGTGGGTGCCCGGCGTGCCGGGCGAGCTCGCCTATGAACATCTGGTGCGCAGCGCAGTCGAGACGGCGCTCGGCGGCCTGAGTCTGCGTCTGCTCTCGCGACGATCTCATCGCGATGAAGCGCGCAGCCGGCCGCCCGCAGGATCTTGTGGATCTCGAAGAGCTGGGCGCATAGCGACGCCGAACCGCCAGGCGGCTCAGGTCCTCACGGCTCGCCCCACATGCGCGTCCAGGAACCCGCGGATCAGCCCCGCGATCTCGTGGGCGTGTGTCGCGGTCGCGAAATGGCCGGTGTCGAGCAGCTGCAGCTCGGCGTCGGGCAGGTGCTCGAGGTAAGCGCGCGCGCCGGCGGGAGGGAAGAAGGCGTCGTTGCGCCCCCACGGCAGCAACGCGGGCGGCTGGTGGGTCCGCAGGTACTCCTGCCAGCGCGGATACAGCTCGACGTTGCTCTGGTAGTCGTAGAGCAGGTCGAGCATCACCTGGTCGCGACCCGGCAGCTCGAGGTAGCGCTGATCGAGCTCCCACAGGTCGGGGTTGACGATCGCCGGGTCGGCGACCCCGTCGACGTATTGCGAGCGGGTCGCCTCCAGCCGCAGGAAGCCCCGGATCGCGGCCTCGTTGCCGGCCCGGTCGGCCCAGTAGGGCTTCAGCGCCTGCATGCCGGGTCCCAGGCCGGCCTCGTACGCGTTGCCGTTTTGCAGGACCAGTCCCTGCACGCGGCCGGGGTGCCGCGTGGCGATCCTGAACCCGACCGGGGCGCCGAAGTCGAAGAGGTAGAGGCTGAACCGGTCGAGCTCCTTCGCCTTACAGAACGCGTCGACCGAATCGGCGACACGGTCGAACGTGGCGGCGCCCTGGAGCGGCGGGCTCTGCCCGAAGCCGGGTAGTCGGGTGCGATCGCGTGATAGCGGTCCTGGAGGAGCTCCATGAGCTGCTGGTACTGCGCTGACGAGCTGGGGAAGCCGTGCAGCAGCAGCAGGGTCGGCGCCGACGGGTCCCCGGCCTCCCTGTAGAAGAGCTCGGTCCCGCCGGCGTCGATCGTGAGATAGGTGGTCATGCGTGGCTCGCTTTCCGCGGGGCCGCCTGTCCGCGGCCGTTTGGAAGGTCAGTGCGCCGGCGGCGGCGGTTCTTTACCGGCCGCCCTCGGCGATGACGGCGGCTCTGTCGCGGGCGCGGGCGAAGGCGCGCAGCTGGGCGTTGCAGTACGGGCACCAGTTGCCGCGGTAGAGCAGGACGACGGCGGTGTGGCCGGCGAGCGCGGCGGGAAGCGCCTCGCGTCCCCGCGCCCGGCTACTCGGGCCCGAGGCCGGCGAATCGGCGGGCTGCTTCGAGCAGGCCGTCGTGGTCGGCGCGGCATCCCGGGCAGCTCTGGAGGTGCTCGCGCCGATCGTACGCCCGCCGTCGAGGAGATCGAGCCTCGGGTCTCGCCGCGCCTACCAGCTAAGGGGTACGCGCAGATGGGCGCTGAGGGTGCAGACCCGGCGGCCTCGGCACGCCACGATCTCTCGATGGCCACGAAAGACGTCGACTCGATGCTTCGTCGAGCCGTCAAGCCCCCGACTCGACGTCGCGCACAGCTTCCAGCACGACTTCGACGCCGTGGCGGGCCGTGCCCATCGGCATGTGGTCGGCAGGAGCCGTTCGAACCGGCGCCTTCATCCGCTCGGCCATGAACCGCTGGTTCTCGGGACGGATCATGCGGTCCTCCTCGGCGACGAGGAACCAGCTCGGCCGCTCCTTCCACGCCGGACGCGCCACCGGGACGGCGAGCGCCGCCGCCGCCAGCGGCCGCTGAGCGGCGGCCAGCAGCGCCTGCTCGAGTCCCGAGAGGTGCTGGGCGAACGCCGTGCCGAATGCGTCTTCGGGAAGCCAGATCATCCGTGTCGATCGGGGCTCAGGTTCGGGGCCCACGGATGCGGTTCGGCCCGGTAGTAGATCTCACCGACCGTCTCGCCCTCGTCGGGGGCGAGCGCGGCGACGTACACCAGCGACGCCACCTGGTCGCCGCGATGACCGCGCCCGCGTAGGCGTTTCCCACCACCACGACCGGTCCCTCGACCCGCTCCAGCGTCTGATCGAGCGCCGCCACGTCATCCGCCAGCGAGGTCAACGGCAGCGGCGCCGCCACCGCCTTGACCCGCTCGGACCGCAGGGCTCGATCCATCGGCCCACGCACCGTGGGCCAGGACCACTCGGACAGCTCGCTCGGTCATGTCGGCTCCCGCCGCGGCTTCACGGTGAAGCCGAGCGCTCCGAGCACCTTGACGGCGCCGCTCTTGCCGCCCTCGAAGTCGCCCGAGGCGAGCCGCCGGCCCGTCGCGAGCTCATGGGCGGTACCCAGGATCGCCTTCGGGGGGTAGAGGCGCCCGTTCCACAGCAGGTCGTACGTCGTGGTGGGGCCGAACCCATGGACCGAGTAGAACCGCGCCGGCCCGAGCTCGTCGTATTCGTGAATCGCCCGCACGACGTCAGCGTGGGTCACCTGGTCCCACGCGAGCGAATGCGTCATCTCGTCCTCCAGGTCGTTTGCGGGGTACGTGACGTCGCCGGCCGGGTTCTTACCGTCGACGGCGATCGCCGCGAATGGCTGCACGACTGTGCCAGAATCTGTACATGCGTTCAGCCGACCTGACCGCGGCGGCCCGGATCCGCGAAGCGGCGATGCGGCTGTTCGCCGGACGCGGGGTCGCGGCGGTCAGCGTGCGCGACGTCGCCGAGGCCGCCGGCGTGTCGCCGTCGCTGGTGATCCACCACTACAAGTCCAAGGACGGGTTGAAGGCCGCGGTCGACGAGTGGGCGACGGCGGCGGTGATCGACGCGGTGGCGGCGCTGGGTGAGGGCGGTCCGGTTGCCGAGGCGTCGGCGTCGCTGGCCGCGACGTTCGCCGCGAACCTCGACGCCGAGCCGGTGTTGCCCGCCTACATCCGGCGGATGCTGGTCGACGGCGGGCCGGCCGGCGAGGCGCTGTTCCGGATGCTGTTCGACGCGTCGGTGCAGACGCTGGATGCGCTGGAGCAGGCCGGGGTCGTGCGCCCGTCCGAGGACGGGCCGGCGCGGGCCGCGTTCGTGATGGTGGCCGATCTGGCGGTGATCGTGATGCGCGAGCAGATCGCCGGCGTGCTCGGCGTCGACCCGCTCGGCGGCGACGGCTTGACGCGCTGGGCGCGGACGGCGATGGAGCTCTACGGGCCCGGCCTGTTCACGCCGGAGGCGGGCCCATGACGGCGGTGATCGCGGTGGACGGGCTCACGCGGTCGTTCGGCTCGCGGCGCGGGGTCGTCGACGTGGCCTTCGAGGTCAAGGCCGGCGAGGTGTTCGGGTTCCTCGGCCCGAACGGGGCCGGCAAGTCGACGACGATCCGGCTGCTGCTCGGGCTGTATCGCGCGACGGCCGGACGCATGCGGGTGTTCGACCTGGACCCGGCCGAAGCCGGCGTGGAGATCCACCGCCGCGTCGGCTACCTGCCGGGCGAGCTGGCGCTGTACCCGCGGCTGACCGGCCGGCAGCACCTCGACCACGTGGCCCGCGTGCGGGGCCTGACCGATCACGCCTACCGCGACGAGCTGGTCGAGCGCTTCCAGGCCGAGCTGGACCGCCCGGTGCACGCGCTGTCGAAGGGCAACCGGCAGAAGATCGGCCTCGTGCTCGCGTTCATGCACCACCCGGACCTGCTCGTCCTCGACGAGCCGACGTCGGGCCTGGACCCGTTGCTGCAGGACGAGTTCGCGCAGCTGGTCCGCGAGACGGTGGCCGCCGGGCGCACGGTGTTTCTCTCCTCGCACGAGCTCGACGAGGTGCAGCGCGTCGTCGATCGGCTCTCGATCATCAAGGAAGGGCGGATCGTGCTCACCGACACCGTCGAGGGTCTGCGCAAGGCGGCACCACGGACCGTCGAGCTCCGCTTCCCCGAGGCGGTCGACCCGGCGCGCTTCGCCGAGCTGCCCGGCGTGCACGTCCTGAGCCATGACACCACCCGGCTGGTGCTCTCGGTCACCGGGCCGGTCGCGCCGCTGCTGCGCGAGGCGGCCGAGCTCGACGCCGTGGACCTGACGGCCCGCCGGGCCGATCTCGACGAGCTGTTTTTGACCTACTACCGCTCCGCCTGAGCGACGATGCGAGCCGACACCGCAAGGCTGGACCTGCGGCTGCGCCGCCGTTCGCTGATCGGCTACGCGCTGGGCATGGCGATCTACGCGTTGATCATCGTGGCGCTGTATCCGTCGTTCAAGCACGACGCCAGCCTGGACAAGCTGACCGAGAACGGCAACACGGTCGCGGCGCTGTTCGGCGCGACCGGCTCGCTGAGCAGCCCGTCCGGCTGGCTCAGCGCGAACCTGTACGCCAACTTCGTGCCGCTGATCGCGCTGCTGCTGGCGATCGGCTACGGAGCCTCCAGCATCGCCGGGCAAGACGAGGACGGCACGCTCGGCCTGCTCGCCACGCTGCCGCTGTCGCGCCGGCGGCTGATCGCCGAGAAATTCGCCGCCATGTGCCTGCAACCGGTCCCGGTCGCGCTGGTCACGATGCTGTGCGTGCTCGCCGGCCCCGGCTTCGAGCTGCACATCGACGTCGGCAACCTGATCGCCGCCACGCTCGGCGTGCTGCTGCTCGCGATCGACTTCGGCGCGCTGGCGATGCTCATCGGCGCCGCCACCGGCAGCCGCGGCACCGCCCTCGGCATCACCTCGACCATCGCCGCCGCCTCGTACGTCATCAGCTCGCTCGCCCCCGTCGTGCACTTCATCCACCCGTTCCGGTACGCGTCGCCGTTCTTCTACGCCGTCGGCGACGGCCAACTCGCGCGCGGGCTCAGCGCCGGCGCGGCGGCCGTGCTGATCGGCATCGCCGTCGCGCTCGCCATCGCGTCGACCCGAGCGTTCGAACGCCTCGACATCCACTGACCGATCGCGCTTCAGCTCGCCAGCTCGTTGTTGTAGCGCTCGATGAACGCGTCGACCTGCTCGCGGTCGCTCACATATCGACTTCGGCCTCGAGCGCGGCGGTGGCCAAGACCTTCGCGGGTCCCCACGCGGCCGGATCGCTCACCGTCTCGAGCATCTCGCTCCGATGCTCCGCGACGGCGTCGGCCACCTGGATAACCGCTTCGGCGGGCAGCGCGCGCCGGCGGCCGGCGTAGCGCACCCAGTCCTGCAGGACGTCCGCGAGGCGCTCGAAGAAGTCCGGCTCGCGCGTGACCTTGCAGGCGAGCCAGTCGAGCATGAAGAGCTCGACCACGACCGGGCTCCAGCGCAGCGGACCGCCGTGGTTGTAACCGGCGCCGAAGTCGATCGCGAGCATCGCGGCGTCCTCGGCGTCCTCGTCGCCGCGCCAGCGCAGCCCCTCCGGTGACGCGAGGAAGCCGGCGAGCAGCTGCTCGCGCTCCTCCGGCGTCATCTCGCGATCGGCGTCCGGCAACGCGAAGCCGGCCGGCAGCACCCGCATCCGCGCCTCGACCAGCGCGCCCAGGCCGGCGACGTCCTCGCCGACCGGCGGGTCGAGCGTGTGGTCGAGCTCGCTGAACGCGGCCTCGATGCGAGCCCGTGCCTCGGCCAGATCGAGCTCGCGGACGGAGACCTGCGGCGCGGTGAGCAGCTCCCGGACCTCGGGCAGCGGTCCGGCGATGAAGGCGTCCTTGACCAGCCCGCCGAGGTTGTGGTCGATGTAGACGCCGAGCGTGTGCGACCCGAACTCGACGAGCACGCTCACGCCGTCGTCGAACGTCTCCTCATAGATGAGCAGCGCGCCGGTCGGCTGCGCCGGCACGAGCGCGGCGAGCGCTGATGCCGTGTGGAGCGCCTCCAGCGCCGCCACGAAGCCGGGCAGGAACACGGCATCGATGTCGTCGCCGGGCACCGCCGCCCGGTGCCACGTGCCGATCAGATGCGACGCCCACTGCTCAGCCTCGAGCGCGTCGGCCACCTCGGGCGCGTCGTCCGCGGCGAGCCGCGCCAGCTCCTCCAGCAGGCGGTCCGTCTCCGACCGCCGCGTCCGAGCTGCGCCGTGGGCCTGTCGCCGCTGGCGCCGCGCCTGCTGGCGTCGCCGCTTCTCGCTCATCCCGGGAGCGTAAAACGAGCTCCGGTCATGACGGGAACGGTCGTTCGCAACGTGCGGCTGATGTCGTGAGACGCGACCATATGGTTACCATATGCTCATGGCGCGCACTCAAACGTTGGTGCAGCTGTCCGACGAGCTGCTGGAGCGGCTCGACGCCCACCGCGCCCGAGAGGGCCGCTCGCGCTCGGCGGTCGTTCGCGAGGCGATCGAGCGGTATCTGGCCGCCGACCGCGAAGCCGAGATCGACCGGCTGATCGTCGAGACATACACGCGCCGGCCGCCCGCGGACGTCTGGGGCGACGAGGCGGCGAAGCGCATGATCGCGGCGGAGCCCTGGTGAACCGCGGCGAGGTCTGGTGGGTCGAGCATCCCGACGCGGGTCGTCGGCCGGCGTGTGTGCTCACGCGCCAGGCGGCGATCCCGGTCCTGAATTCCGTGCTCGTCGCCCCGGCCGCCCGCACCATCCGCGGCATCCCCACCGAGGTCGCCCTGGGTCGCGCCGATGGCATGCCCGACGAATGCGCGCTGAGCTTTGACAGCCTCACGACCGTGCCAAAGGCGTGGCTGACCGCTCGCATCGTCGCGCTACCCGAGGCAAAGCTTCCCGAGCTCTGCGCAGCGCTCCGTTCAGCGACCGGCTGCTGAGACCGGCGTCGATCACATCGTCAACGCGCGCTCGCGCCGGGGTGCGGGGCGCCCTAACGTAGGGTTCACACAAGAGAGAGAGGGCGGACTCCTTTGGCCGAGAAGCAGGCAGCCAAGCAGCGCCGACGGGAGAATCGGGAGCAGCGCGAACGCGAGAAGGCGGCGCGCACCGGTGATTCCCCGGCGCAGAAGGCGGAGCAGACGCGCAGGCGCGACGAGGCCGCGGCGGAGCGAAACCCGAAGAAGCCGAGCGGGGGCGGCGACGCCGCCTGAAGCGCCGGCTTCGCACGGCTCGTAGACGGGCATGGTGCCCTGAGCCGTTCCATGAATGCCTCGTCGAGCGCACGCGTCGATGAGCGGATCCTGACCTTGCGCTTACCGGCGATTCACCGTCGGCGCCCAGCCTGGATCTCATGAGCAAGAGATCGCGTACCAGGCTCGGGGCCGGGGTGACCGCGCTCTTCCTCGCGGCCATCCTGGCCCTCGGCATCGTCACGCACCGGCAGGCGCCGCCCACGCTCGCGGCGTCCGCAGCCTCGACCGCGAGCAACCGTGCGGGTCATCCGCGCGACGATCCGCACGCTGTACGGATGCCTACGGCGGACCCGCGCGCGAGCCTGGGGGAGTGACCGCACGCTCAGCGGATGATCTCCAGCGCGACGGCGCGTTCGATCGCCTCGCGGAGATCGTCCGCACCGAGCTTCGCGAGCAGGCCCTCGAGCCGTCGCCGCAGCGCGGGCTCGTCGAGGCCGCACAACAGCGCGAGCTCCGGCTTCTCCCAGCCTGCGCGTGCGAGCGCGAGCAGCTCGTACTCGCGCACGGTGAGCCGCGGCGCCCAGCCGGACAGTCGCGGACGGCCCAGATCGGTGAAGGCGCCCGCGCAGCCGGCGCGTGCGGCGGCGACGACCTCGTGCCGGATCGTGTCACGGTCGGCGCTCTTGGCGAGGTAGGCGGCTGCGCCGGCTTCGATGCCCGCCCGTGCGAGGGCCGCGTCCTCGAACGCGGAGAGCAGCACGACGGGGACGCGCGGCCCGTGGCGGACGAGCGCCGCGAGCACCTCGATGCCGTCCATGCCGGGCATCCGCACGTCGAGCACGGCGACGTCGGGCTCCAGTTCGCGGATCGCCTTCAGCGCGGCCGCCCCGTCGCCGGCCTCGGCGACGACGTCGAACTCGCCGCCGGCGGCGAGCGCGCGGGCGATTCCGTCGCGATACAAGGGATGGTCATCGGCGACGATGACGCGGAGGGTGTCGGTGGCGAGCATCATGCTTCGCAGCGTGGACCCCGGACGCCCCGCTGCCCATCCGGCGATCGGCGTCCATCCCGGCGCAACTGCGACCTGGTCGATCGAAGGACCTGAGGACCGCCGATGGCCCTCCTGCGCGTCACCGTGCTCGTCGCCGACGACCATCCGCTGTTCCGCGAGGGCGTCGCACGCGCCGTGCGGGAGCGGCCGGAGCTCGAGCTCGTGGCCGAGGTCGGCGACGGCCGCGCTGCGCTGGCCGCGATCCGGGAGCGCGAGCCGGCGGTGGCGGTGCTCGACCTGCGGCTGCCGGAGCTCGACGGGATCGCCGTGGCCAAGGCGGTCGCGCGGGACCACCTGCCGACGCGTGTGCTCGTGCTGTCCGCGTTCACCGAGCCGCGGCTCGTCTACGAGGCGATGACGGCCGGCGCGGCCGGCTACTTCTCCAAGGACGCCGATCGCGAGTCCGTGCTGGATGCGATCTCCGCCGTGGCCCGCGGCGAGTCGCGCGTGGACCCGGGGCTGCAGACCGGGCTGTTCGCGGAGCTGCGCGACCGGGCGCGCGACGACGATCGCCCCGCCCTGACCGACCGCGAGGGAGAGATCCTGCGGCTGATGGCCGACGGGCTGTCGGCGCCGGCGATCGGCAGGCAGCTGTTCCTGGCGACGGCGACCGTGAAGTCCCATCAGGGCCGGATCTACGAGAAGCTCGGCGTCTCCGACCGCGCCGCGGCGGTCGCCGAGGCGATGCGCCGCGGCCTGATGGAGTGACGGATGCGCGCCGAGCTCGGGATGGCGCTCGTGCGGCTCGCGCTTGTCCCGCTGGTCGTGATCGGGACCACGGTCGACCATCCGGGGGCGAACAGCCCGGCCTTCGTCCCGGTCGTCATCGCCTTCGGCATCTGGGCACTCGCGCTGCTGGTCGCGCACGCCTCAGGTCAGGCCCGGCTCGGCCGCGCGGAGCCGGTCGTCGATCTGCTGTTCATCGCCGGCCTGACCTACACGTCGGGAGGTCCCTACTCGGAGGCCCGGCTCGCGTTCTTCGCGCTGCCGCTGGTGGCCGCGTTCCGGCTGCGCCCCGGGCTCACGGCCGCATGGACCGGCGCGGCGATGGGGGCCTACGTGCTCGTCTCGCTCGCGCATCCGCACACGCGCGCCGACCTCGACGCGATCTTCGTGCACGCGCTGTTCCTCGCGTGGGCGGGAGCCGGCGCGGTCGTGCTGTCCGCGCTGCTCGGCGAGCGCGAGCGCCGCATCCGCGCCCACGCCGATGAGCGCGGGCGCCTGGTCGCGCAGGCGCTCGGCGCCGAGGACCGCGAGCGCCGCCGCCTCGCCGAGCTGCTGCACGACGAGGCGATCCAGAACCTGCTGCTCGCCCGCCACGAGCTGCGCGACCATCACCGCCACCATGACGAGGATTCCTACCGGCGCGCCGATGACGCGCTCGCGACGACCGTCGACCAACTGCGCGGCGAGATCTTCGAGCTGCACCCGTACGTGCTCGACCACGCCGGCCTGCGCGCCGCCCTCACGGCGCAGGCGCAGAGCGCCGCACGCCGCGCCGGCGCACGGGCGATCGTCGAAGTCGACGAGCGCGAGCTCGGCGAGGAGCGCCAGCAGCTCGTCCTCTCGCTGGCACGCGAGCTGCTCGCCAACGCGGCCCGTCATTCGCAGGCCAGCACGATCCGGTTGAGCCTGACCGAGAACCAGCTGGTGGTGGCCGACGACGGCCGCGGCTTCACGCCCCAGCGCCGCTCTGAGGCGCTGGCCGAGGGCCACATCGGGATCGCCACGGCCGCAGAGCGCGCGGTCGCGGCAGGCGCGGCGTTCGACGTCGCCTCGGCGCCGGGCGAGGGGACGACCGTCACGGTGCGGTTCCCCTAGTTCGATCGGATGCCCTCCGGCTCATCCGCTCCGCGCGCCGTTCGACCGATGGGAGTCGAGGCCCTGCAGCGGCATCGTCATGGCACTGCTCTCCCTCGACCGAAAGAAGCCGAGATGCCGATCACCGCCACCGAACTGCTGCGCATCGTCGTCGCCGACGATCACCCCGTCTACCGCGACGGGATCGTCCGCGCGCTCGAGACCAGCGGTCGCTTCGAAGTCGCCGGCGAGGCCGCGGACGGGGCCACCGCGGCCCGCGTGATCGCCGAGCTGCGCCCGGACGTCGCGCTGCTGGACATGCGCATGCCCGGGCTCGACGCGCTCGGCGTGCTGCGGCGGCTGCGCGAGCAGCACATCGACGTGCCGGTGCTGCTGCTGACGGCCTTCACCCAGCAGGAGATCGTCGAGCGCGTCATGGACGCCGGCGCCGCCGGCTACCTCTCCAAGGACGCCCCGCGCGACGAGATCCTCGACGCGCTCGAGCTCGCCGCCCTGGGCGGCCGCGTGCAGGAGACGGCGACCGGCCACGCTCACGGATGGCCTCCACTCGAGCGGGCCGAACGCGCCCTGCTGCAGCTGCTGCGCGACGGCTGGGGCGTCGAAGAGCTGCCCGCGCTGACCGGCCTCGACGCCGACGAGATCGACCGGCACCTGCTCGACGCCGCCGTCAAGCTCGGCACCCGCCACATCCACGACACGATCGAGCGGGCCGCGGCGCACGGCCTGCTCGAAGGGAGGTGATCGAGATGCTGTTCCTCTTCTTCGGCTTCGGCACGAAGCTCAAGCAGGCGGGCGAGGCGGGCGAGCGCACCTGCCCGCGCTGCCACAACACGACGCGCTGGCAGCGGCTCGAGAGCCACCGCTACGTGTCGCTGTTCTTCCTGCCGATCGCCCGCTGGCACCGGGAGCGGCTCGTCGCATGCCCGGTCTGCGGCTATGGCGAGGCGCAGCCGGCGGCAGCTGCGCGGCGGCTCGAGACGGCGCGGGTGTGACGACGCGAGCGCCCCGGCGGCGGCGCGAGGCGTCCCGGGGCCCGCGCCGGTGCTGCTCGGCGCTTGAGCTCGGCCTCGACCGGCCGGAACTGCCCGTCCACGAGCGAGGCATTGATGAGTCGACCGAGCTGCCCATTGCGACGCGCTTGGTGCCCGTCAGCGCCGCAGGTGGGCGAGTGCGAGGTCGAGGACCTCCTTGCGTTTGCGGGGTGGTCGGCGGCGACCAGAGGGTGTCCGACGAACCGTGCGAAGGCGAGGGTGCAGCGGACCTCGGCGCGGCGAGCAGTTCCCAGGCACGCCAGGGCCTGGCACGGCACCGCCGCAATTTCAAAGAGAGGGGGTCTTTCTGACATGGCAATGCCTGAAGTCACCCCTCGTTGCCGCGTTCAAATGACGCCGCCGCCGATTGGGTGACCCGGCTCCGGGGTTGCCGTCGCCACCGCTCAATCGCTGATGCCGCGAGACTCGATGGCCCACTCGCCGTCGTCTCCGAGCACCTCGGTGATCCCCGTCGCGAAGTCGGTCCTGCGCAGTCGCACGCCGTGACCGTCGCCATGCCACCCGAGCGCATCCATCGCTGCCGCGACGCGACCGGTGATCTCGCCCTCGCCACCTGAGCAGTAGAAATCCACATAGTCCTCGCCGCGACCGCGCAGATCCGCGACCATGCCGGCGACGGCGCGCCACGTGGCGCCGAGCCAATCCGTCCCGTCGTCGTGTCGCCACGACGCGTTGCAGAGAGCGCCGTATAGCTCAACGGAAAACCCACCGTCGCCACGAGCCCGGTCGGCGAGCGGCTTGATGTCGTGCTCGAGGTCGCGCTCCACGGCGACCAGCTTGGCGCAGCGCCCCGGCCTCGACGAGGCCCAGTTCCGTCACTGACACGCCGCAGATGCTCGTTTCGTGCTGCCGAATCTGTAGGCTTGAAGCTGCCACAAACGGCTGCTAGGTCGGGCCGTTCTGGTATCGACGATCCCGAGCGCGTCGGCTTCTACCGCGACCTGCTCGGTCGAAGCCGCGCACCCGTCGAATCTCGGCTCAACGAGCGAGAGCGTCGTCTGTTGCTGATGCTGCACTACGACCTCTGGGGGACGCGCAGAACGTTCGCGAGCCTCGACGCGTCATTCCGGGCGCTGTGGTCGCACGCCTCGGTCCGCGCTGAACTCGCCGAGATGCTCGGCGTCCTCGATGCCGTCAGCCAGACGCTCGCACGCCCGGCACGGCTTCGTGCCGAGATCCCGCTACACGTCCACGCGCGGTACACGCGCGACGAGATCCTCGGCGCGTACGGGGAGGGCTCACCGGCGCAACCACCGGTATTCCGTGAAGGCGTCCGGTACGTCGA
Organism: uncultured Solirubrobacteraceae bacterium; assembly: GCA_963736505.1. Taxonomy (GTDB): domain Bacteria; phylum Actinomycetota; class Thermoleophilia; order Solirubrobacterales; family Solirubrobacteraceae; genus Solirubrobacter. The sequence goes on along the minus strand of CAVTOZ010000002.1, from coordinate 17,142 downwards.
ATCTGCAGCCACCGACTTGCTGCTCGTCACCTTGAAGAAGGCCGAGCGCGACTACTCGCCGACGACGATGTATCGCGACTATGCGATCTCCCCGACGCTCTTCCACTGGGAGTCGCAATCGACGCAAAGCGCGAGGTCGCCAACGATCCGGCGCTATGAGGAGCACGCGCGCCTGGAGCACACGATCGCGTTGTTCGTACGCGACCGCCGGGCTCTTGAAAACGCCGTCGTGTCGCCCTACGTCTTTCTCGGTCCAGCGCAGTTCGTGAGCTCGACCGGAGATCGACCGGTCGCATTCACGTGGCGGCTCGAGACGCCGATGCCGGAGGCGCTCTTTGAAGTTGCTCGGAACGTCGCCGCTGCGTGACGTCGTCAAGGAGCTCACTCGCGCTGAGGGAACGTCCACCGGCCGCGGTAGCGTCGGCGAGCGATGGCTCATCACGATCGCGTTCGTCGGCTCCTCACCCTGCAGGGCTCGCACCCGGTCGAGCACGAGTTGCTGCACGCGCAGGTCATTGCCTACGAACCTCACTCGACAGCGGCGGCCGGGGTCAACAGCACGTTCTATGTCGAACTCGAGCCGGACCTGGTCGCGTTCCACAAGCCCCACGAGGGCATCGTCCCGCGGGTGGCGCGCGACTACGGGCATTCGCTCGACACACCGCCGATCTCTGAATGCGCGGCATGGCAACTCGCCAAGCGGCTCGGCGCGCCGTATGACCGCCTCGTGGCGGTGACGGTCTATCGGCCCGTCGGACCCACAGAAGACGATGAGGATTCGTGGTTGTATGGCTCGCTCGCGTTGCGCCACGAGGGTGCGGCGATGAAGGGTCACGCGGCATGTCGCGATGCCCGGGAGGACGCGCTTGCCGCCGGGTTCTTCGACGCTTTGATCGGCAACCAGGACCGGCACGTCGGCCAGTTCCGCTACGACGAGACGAGCGCGACGCTAGGGCTCATCGACCACGGCTTCAGCTTCCCGGTCGAGGGCGCTTTGTGTCGTGGCGCCTACTTCCAGCAGTTCCGTCGGCGAGAACAGGCGGTCATCACGGAGGATGAGCGAGACACGCTCGCCCGGCTTGTGAGCGATCCCGAGTTGTTCGGTCTTGCCGGCTTCCTGGAGCCTGATCGAGCGGAGCGTCTCCGATGGCGGGCACAGCGGATGCTCGATCTCGGCGTCGTCTTGCTCAAGGGCGTCGTATGAGCTGCCGACCAGACGGGTAGATCATAACCCATTGGGTTATGGTACGGTCTGGAGTCCCAGTCGACTGAAGGAGAGGAGGAGACGGATGATCGAGATCAGCTTCAAGAGCCCTCGCCGACGGGATGGTGAGCTGGAGTGGGATCGCGTCGCCGTCATCCGTATCGACGGCACGCACTTCGAGGTGGACGGCGACCAGGACTTCGCCGATGTGCGTGACATCGAGGTCCTCGACGTCGAGACCGGACAGTCGGTCACGTTTGACGCGGGCCCAGAACGCTGGGCCCGCAACCTGCCGCAGGCGTTCCGCGGTGGCGATCTGGTCTGCGAGGTGCTTGACGACGCAACGCAGAGCGCGTCCTCGCGGGACGTCGCGACAACGCACGCCTGATGCCCCGGACGCACATGTCGGATGCGACCTCGGCCCGTGTTGGGCTCGAGGTCCGTCGCACTCGCGCCGAGCTCGGCCTGAGCCAGGCGGAGCTGGCGCGGCGGATGGGCGTCAAGCCGCCGTATGTCGCCGGTGTTGAAGCGGGCACGCGGAATCTCACGCTCGGCCAGCTCGCGAACATTGCGGACGCGCTTGGGCGGGGGCTCGATATCACGTTCCCGACGGTGGCGGCGGAATTCCGGACCTCGGCGGTGTCTGACCGCGACGATCAGAGCTCGAGCGTGACGAGCGGATTGACGAGCCGGTAGTCCTCGTCGACGAGCGCCGCGTTGACGATCTCCGTCTCGCCGAGTCGGTAGCGCCCGTAGGCGGGGTGGATGTGCCCGCAGACCATGAGCCGTGGCCGGACGCGTTCGAGCGTCCTCGTCATCGCCGTCGAGCCGACGTGCTCGCCCCCGCGCGTGAGATCGCCATAGCCGCGCGGCGGACCGTGCGCCACCACGATGTCGACGCCCGACGGGATCGCGCCGAACCTGGATGCGAGGAACGCCTCCCCGTCACGGCGCGGCGCGTTGAACGCCCAGTCGTAGAACCACGGCTGCCAGGGCGTGCCCCAGATCCGCAGCCCGAACAGCTCGACCTCCGCGTCCTGGAGGTAGTGGCACCGGAGCCCGTCCGGCAGACCCCAGGCCTCGATCGACTGATCGTGGTTGCCGGCCACCAGCACGACCTCCTCAGCCGGTACGCGGTCGAGCCAGTGCTTGAACGCGCCGGCGAGGAAGGCCTGCTTGGCGACGAGGTCGCCCTTGAAGGCGAACGACACGTCGCCGGCGATGAGCAAGAGGTCGCACGCGGGGATGTCGACGAGGTGCTCGTGCAGATCGGAGGTGCAGACGATCATCGTCACGGACGATCAAGGATGCCGCACGCCTGCAGCCGTCCAGGCCGCCCGTGAGGTTCGAATCTCGCCGCTGGCTCGGCGCGTAGGGTAACCCGGATGAGCGGCTACTTCCTCGTGCGCCAGGGCCGTGGGCCTGAGTGGGACCCGTCGAAGAGGCGGCGCGAGCAGGCCGGGTGGGACCGGCATGTCGCGTTCGTCGACGGGCTCGGCGACCGCGTGGTGATCGGCGGCCCGATCGGCGACGTCGACGGCGAGTTCGTCGTGTTGGTCGTGCGCGCCGAGGACGAGGCCGCGGCGCGGGCGCTGTTCGACGCGGACCCGTGGATGGGATCGATCCTGCGGATCGACACCGTCGAGCGCTGGACCCTGTGGATCGGCGCCGACCGGCTCTAAGCCCGCCGCATACCCACGACGCGTGCGTCAGCCCCAGAAGATGCCGGTCGGGTCGTCGCCGATCTCAGCGAGCAGCGGCCCGACGTCCCGCGCGGGGTGGATGCCGTCGTAGAGGAACCAGCGCTCGTTGCGGTCGCAGGCGTAGAGCGACCACGTCCGCGATCGCTCGTCGTAGCGCAGCTGCGCGATCTTCATGCTCGTCCACTCCGGGCCGGCGAGCTCGCTCCACGGCGGACGTCGCTCCACGAGCGTGATCGAACCGCCGCGGATCGCGTGCTCCAGCCGGATCTCGTCGCTGCTGTGGATCTGGCAGAACAGGTCGATGAGGCGGATCGCCTCGTCGCGGACCGGCGCCGGGATCGCCATGCGCCGACGGTATCGCGGATTCGCCGCGCTGACTCTGCAACGACTCTGCGCAATCCGAGGTCGTTCGCCGCTCGGAGCGCTACGGTCGCGGAGACAATGAAAAAGTGCCCCGGCGGCGCGCCAACGCCCCGGGGCCGGCACAGGAGATAGTAGCTCCTATGCAGTCGGAACGTATCGCCGAAGCGTCGGCGTTGTCGGGCAGCGTGCGCGGGCTTGGGGTCTGCGACGCGCTGCGGCTCGAGCTGGTGGCCGCGCAGCTCCCAGGGCTGGTCGAGCAGATCGGCGCGGCCGCCGCGGCGCTCCGCGACGAGATCGAGCAGCGAACCGCGGCGAGCGTCCCAGGCGACCGGCGCGGCGCGGACCAGGTGGAGGCCATGGAGGCCGAGTTGCGCTTGGTCGAATCGCTGCGCGACCAGCTTCCGGCGGATCCGCCGCCGGCTTCGTTCGTCGTCATCGGCCCGGCCGGACCGATCGGCACGATGGTCGGCGGCGCCATGCGCCACGCGGTCGAGGCGCTCGGCCGAGCTGATGCTCGCGACGACGCGCCACGACGCAGAGGCACGCGACCGACTCACCAGCGGTGCGGACGCCGTGTCCGCCTGGGTACGGACCTACGTCGAGGCCCAGGCGGTCGAAGACTTCAGCTTCGAGCCGGCCAGCTAGACGCGTCCCCGGAGTCGAGCCCCTCGAACGCCAGCTGCACTTCATCGGACTCGGCGACCACGAGGCGCGCGCGGGCGAGGACGATCTGCTGCTCCGCGCTCACGTGCTCGCCGTCGCGCTCCTCGGCCATCACGTGCGCGTACGTGTCGAGACAGACGGTCGGGTTGTGCCCGAGCTGCGCCGCGATCTCGACGACCGACAGCCGGCCCTCGTGGATCAGCAGCGACGCGAACGCGTGCCGCATGTCGTACGGCCGCGCGCCGGGGATGCCGACCGCCTCGGCGACGGGCTTGTACGCGCGCTTGCGCCAGTTGCGCCAGTCCGTCGCGCGCCAGAAGCTGCCGGACGCGGCGGGGAAGACCGGCGCGGTCGGCGACGGCGAGCCGCACGCGCGGCGCCAGTCGGCGAGGTCCTCGCGCAGCGGCGTCAGCAGCGCGACGGTGCGCGGCTGCCGCCGGTTCTTGAGCACCTTCAGCTGACCGTCGGAGACCGCCCGCTCGACCAGCAGCGTGCGCTCGCGCACGTGTCGCCACTCGAGCGCGAGCGCCTCCTGCGGCCGCAGCCCCGCATAGGCGAGCACGACGAGCAGCGTCGCGTCGCGCAGCTTGCCGTCGGCGAGCAGCCGCGCGCGCATCACCTCGATCACCGACGGCGGGATCGCCTGCACCGCGGGCCGGTACTTCTTCGGCGGCTTGCGCGTGATCTTCACGGCGTTCGACGACACGCGGCCCCACTCGACCGCGCGCTGCAGCACGCCCTGGAGCATCGTCATCGTCTTGCGGATCGCCTCGTTGCCGACGCCCGCGCCCTCGAGCTCGGCGCGGAAGCGGGCGATCGTCTGCGGCGTGAGCTGACGCAGCTGCAGGTGGCCGAGGCGCGCGAGCGCGTGCCCGTTCCACAGCTGCGCGTACGTCCGCAGCGTCGAGCGCTCGAGGTTCGGGCCGGCGTAGACGAGCCACCACTCCTCGACGAACTCGGCCAGCGTCTCCGTGCCGGCGTCGAGCTCGGCCAGCGCGCCCGCGCGCTTCATCGTGCGGACCTTCGCCTCCCACACGCGCGCGTCGGCGGCGCGGTCGAACGTCTTGGACCGCTCGGCGCCGGTCTCGTCGCGCCAGCGCGCCCGCCAGACCGTGTACACCGTGCCGTCGCGGCGCCGCCGCTCGCGCCGCTCGATCATGACCAGGGGTGGACCTGCTCGCCGAGCATCGTCCAACGTGTAGGACGGCCGGCGCGAAACTCGCCCCCGTCAGCGAGAAGGACGTCCCATCTCGGGCGTGACCACCAGGCGCCCGAGCGCGCTCGCGCGGCCGACCACCCGCAACGGCGGCGCCTCGGCACGAGCCGGCGGCTCGACCACCGTCGCGTCGATCCACGCCTCCACGTCCTCGGGCCGGACGCGCAGCGCCCCGCTCTCGCCGAGCCGGCTCGCACGCAGCCGCCCGGCGTGGATCGCGCGCAGCACGGTCTTCGTGTTGACCTGGCAGCGCTTGGCGACGTCGACGGGCTTGAGCAGCGTCTCGTCGCTCATCTCACAGCTCCCGCCCGATCGAGCGTGCGCGCTCCACTCGACGCGCAACCACGGGCTCGCGACGCGCCTGGAGCAGCGCGGCCTGCCGCTCACGCAGCCGGGCGACGCGCTCGCCCAGCTCCTCGGTCGATGATTGCGCCCGCACGAGCGCCTGCGGCGTGCTCGCGCCGAGCCGCCGGCCGGAACCACGGCACGCGCTGTCGCTCCAGGCGCCACCGCTCGGCGACCGCATCCGAGCGCGCACGCTCGACCTCCGCGAGCTCCTTCGCGGCGCGGATCAGATCCGCGGAGGCCGGCGCATGATCGCTCGCCATCCGCTGCGCGTCCGAACGACCGAGGCCCGCGACCAGCGCCGCCCGCGCATCGCGGGACGGCGGCGCGCCGGGCGCGTACTCGAGCCGCTCCGGAGCATCGCCCGCGACGACGTAGAGCCGGTTGGACTCGACCCCGCGGCTGAGCGCGACGTAGCCCCACTCGCGCGAGATCTGATCGGTCGCCAGCACGAACGTCCGCCGGCACGTGAGGCCCTGCGCGAGGTGGCCGGTGATCGCGTAGCCGTGCTCGAGCGCGGGTCGACCATGCCGGTCGGCGCGCTCGAGGTAGCTCGGCGCCGAGCGTGACGCGGCGCGCGCCCAGCTCCACCGTCAGCTCGCCGGCCGCCGGATCGATCGCCACGACCGTTCCGCGATCGCCGTTGACCACGTTCAGCGACGCGCTCGTTGCGCCGCAGCACGACGCGGTCGCCGACGGAGAAGCCGGCGCCGCCGACGCGCAGCTCGTCCGCTCCGAGCGCGCCCGCCGCACGCATGAGCGCGTGCGCGCGGCCGTTGAGATCGGCGACGTCGACGCGCCGGTGGGCGATCATCAACGCGCCGTCGGGATCGTTCGCCGCCCACCAGTCGGCGACCAGACGCTGGCGAAGCGCGGCAGCGTCCTCGCCGCTCACGACCCGCTCGTGCCGCTCGTACGAGCGGACCGCGTCGCCGGCCGCGCCGGAGCGGACCAGCGCGAGCGCCTCGCGCTCCCACTCGGCCGCCTGCCGGCGGTTCTCGGTCAGCTCGATCACCGGCACGCGCGTCAGCAGCCCGCGGAACGCGCCACCCGCTCCGAGCTCCGGCAGCTGCCGATGGTCGCCGACCAGCACGAGCTTCGCCTCCGCCGCACGGACCCGCTCGACCACCTCCGCGAGCTCGCGCGTCGGCACCATGCGCCGCCTCGTCGATCACGAGCACCGCACCGCGGCCGAGCGTGCTCAGCGGCCGGCGACGCAGCTCCTCCAGCAGCGCCGTCACGCTCGTGCTCGGAATGCCGGCACCCTCCTCGAGCTCCCGCGCCGCCCGCCGCGCGAGCGCCGCACCGAGCACCCGGCGACCGCTCGCCTCCCACGCCTCGCGCGCCGCGCCGAGCGCGAACGTCTTGCCGGTACCCGCCTGCCCGACAACGACCGCGACACCGGCCGGCTCGAGCACCAGCCGGCGCACCATCGCCGCCTGCTCGTCGGCGATCGACGGCCGCCTCCGAAGCGCACGCTCGACCGCGTTGGCGGTGTGGGCGTGCGCACGCCGATCGCCGCGCCGTCACCGCGTGATCGATGATCTGCCGCTCCAGCGCGAGCAACTCGGGCGTCGAGTACGACCGCTCCCGCTCGACGGTCGCCACCGCGCGGGCGTCCGCCGTAAGCACATGGCCCACCTGCTCGCTCGCATCGCCAGTGGCGAGGACGACGGCGCGATGCGAGTGCAGGAAGTCATCCGCCAGGCGCTCGAGCGTCGGCAACCGAGACATCGGCGCCGGCGGGCAGCGCCTCGCTCCACGCCTGCAGCACGTCCCGGCGCGTGAACGACGAGCGGCGCGCCGTCAGCCCGTTCGGCCCCGCGAGGCGATCGGCGATCTCCTCAAGCTGATCGGCCTGCAGCGGTGCCGGCCGCTCGCGCGCCATGAGCCCGCGCACCACATCGGCGTCCAATCCCAGCTCGCTCGCCCGCCGCCGCCACTCGGGAACGAGCTGCTCCGGCGTGACGCCGTAGTCCTTCGCGCGCCGGGTCGCCAGCGCCGCGATCTGCGCCGCCCCGGCGCTCGACGCGCCACGCCGCTCGAGCTCGGCCTCGATGTCCGCTCGCCGCCGGCTGAACGCGCGAAGCACGCCGGCCGGGACGCCGTCCACGTCGGCGATCCCGTTGCGCACCGGACCCCACGACACACCGAGCTCGCGCGTCAGCAGCGACCGCAGCCGCGCCTCGTACAGGTAGCCCGCCGTCTTCGCGTGCGCGTAGATCCGGCGCCCGTCGAGCGTCGACCAGCGCCCATCGGCACCGAGCACGAGGTTGGCGACGAGCACGTGCGTATGGAGCTGCGGATCACCGGCCCGCGACGTCCGATGCCGGAACGCCGCCCCGATCAGCCCACGCCCGGCGATCACGTGCACACCACCCGGCCCACGCCGCGTCACCGCCGCCTCGCGCTCGAGATACCCGAGCGCCTCGCCCACGGCATCGTCGTGCGCATCCCGGATCGCCCGCCGCAACGCGTCGTCACCGATCCCGAACAGCACGCTCACGCTCTTCGGCGCCGAGAACGTCAGGTCGAACCCAGGCACCCGGCCGCGCACGACGCGCCCGAGCGGCTCCCCACTCGCCGGATGCTCGCCGGCGAGCACGCGATCGAGCCGAGCGGCATCGACCGCGCCGGCGAGACCGAGCGCAGGCGCTCCGACGCCGATCCACACGCCGGCCGCCTCTGGGCCGCCGAGGTAGTAGTCCTCGACACCCGAGCGCACCGACACCGGCGCGCGTGACGGCGCCGTGCGCCTGCTCCAGGTAGTAGTCGGCCTGGCCGACAGCGAGCTTTCCGATCGACAGCATGGGTTCCTCAGAGACCCAGGCCGCCGAGACGCCCGATCGGGCAGACGAATTGGAGAGCGCTGTCAGCGCGGTGACGAAACGTGCTCGGAGGGCTCTGTCGGGCGGATGACAGCGATCCGCTGGCGCCGCGCGACGCCGTCCGCAGCAACGCGGCCGCCACATCGAGCAGATCCAGATCCTCGAGCGAGAGCATGGGCCTCTACTCGATAAGCCGACGAGACTCCGCTCACGGCCACGAGTCCGCCGTCGATCGCCCAGGCACCGGCCAGAGCGCCCGTACGAGCAGACTGCGACGCGACGCGGAACCGAACTTCCCCAAAGCGGCACGCACTTGCACACTCTTTGTGCTGGACCCCCTGCGGCGCGGGTTTGAGGGTCGTGATCGGGGTCGGGCTAGCCTCGTCGCGGCGGGCTGGACCAGCACCCTGCGCGTCGCCGATGTGGCTGAACGCACTCGACCTCTCCGACGCCCGGTCGAGGCGATGGCCCGAGCACCATTCCCAGGACTCGACGCGAGCGCCATGGACGAAGAGCTTGATCGGCTGATCGAGAGTCTCCTTACAGCCGAATCCACGAGCTAGCCGTGTGAAGCGCCCGGGGTGCTTTGATCAGCCAATCCTGCGTGCTCACGTCTCTCTGCCGGAGCGTCCACGAGCATGTCGCGATCGCGTGGCGCGAGGTCAATCGCGAAACCTCGGTGCCGACCACGCCTCGGTCCAGAGGTCGACTCATTCGAAGCTTCGACGATCGAAAGCTCGGTTGCTGCGCCCGCATAGCTGCACGCGCGAGTTGCCTCGCCGGAGGGCAACCCAAGGCCCGCGCAACCACTGAAGCGCACGATCTGCGACGTGGCAGCAACGCTGCTCGCCAGAGCGCGCGCTGCCGCCGCAGACGACACCGAAGGTTCCCTTCACCGACCTGGGTCTTCTTGATGCTGGACGAATAGCTGTTCTCTCGAACTCGGCCAGTGCTTAGTATCTCGATCGACGGCACCGTGGGGGAATCGGAGCGGGACAACGGAACGCGCGAGAGCGCCAGTCAGGAGTACGCGGCGTTCGAGCAGGCCGCGGACGCTATGGGCGTCCAGCAGGCCGAGGCGATGCTGCGTCGGCTGCGTGTGCCCGCCGAGGTCCTGGAGGACGTGGTCCGACGTTTCGAGCACCATGCCGGCCAGATCCGCAAGGCCGGCGCTCCGCAGTACGTCCAAAGCGGACATCGCATCACGTGGTATCGGGGGCCGCAACTGGAAGACAGGTGCTGGCCACCGCTTGCGGACTCACTCCGTGCGCAAGCGTGGGACCCGGACAACTTGGAGGCACTCGACGACTCGTCGTCGCTGATCCTCAGCCTGCTCGACCATCCCCGAACGCACGCATTCTCAACGAAAGGGCTCGTCCTGGGTCACGTGCAGTCGGGCAAGACCACCAACTTCACCTCGGTCGCCGCGAAGGCGGCGGACAGGGGATATCGCCTCTTCATCGTGCTGGCGGGGGTGCACAACGAGCTCCGACGACAGACGCAGAAGCGGCTCATCCGCCAGTTGATCGACGCCAATCCGGAGTTCTGGCATCAGCTGACCGGTCCTGAACACGATTTTCAGCCGATACATAACGCTCCGGCGTTTTTCGGACGACACTCGCAACAGCCAGTGCTATGCGTAGTCAAGAAGAACGGCGCAGTCCTACGGAAGCTCATCGCGTGGCTCGAAGAAGCGGGCGCGACACTCGAAGGCATTCCGGCGCTGGTCATCGACGACGAGGCCGACCAGGCGGCCGTCGCGACAGCCACCATCAATCCGCTTATCCGCCGAATGCTCGGCCTGCTGCCGCGCTGCGCGTACGTCGGCTATACGGCGACGCCGTTCGCCAACCTGCTGATCGACCCGGCCGCGGACGACCTCTATCCGCGCGACTTCATCGTCGACCTTCCGAAGTCAAAGGGTCACTACGGACCGGAAGTGCTGTTCGGTCGAGAGCCGCTGGACGGCGAGGATCCCGAGCACCTGGACGACGGATGGGACATGATCCGCACGGTTCCCGACGACGAGGTCGGAGACGTGCGCCCACTGACGAGCCTTGACGTGGACGGCTTCTCGCCGCGGCTGTCCGGCGCCCTGCGAGAAGCGGTGCTCTGGTTCTGGCTGGCCACCGCCGCTCGTCGGCACCGGGGGACTGGCGTGCAGCATTCGACGATGCTCGTTCACACCAGCCTCCGCGTCTCTGTGCATCAGTCGTTCGAAGGACCGTTCGAAAGCTTCGGGGAGAGGATCACGCAGCGGCTACGCGGCCGCGACGTCGATCTGCTCGCCGAGCTGCGTGCGCAGTGGGACCGAGAAACGGAGGCTGTGCCGTCAGGGGATGCCGGCGAGTCACCAGTTCGATTCGACGATCTAGTCGGACACCTCATCGACGTTGTGGAGCAGACGCGCGTGGTTCTCGACAACTCCATGAGCGAGGAACGCCTCGATTACGGTGACGAACCTGTCGTCGCCATCGCGATCGGCGGGAACACGCTGTCGAGAGGACTTACCCTCGAGGGGCTCGTCTCCAGCTTCTTTGTACGCTCCTCGACCGCCTACGACACCCTCTTGCAGATGGGCAGATGGTTCGGCTACCGAGACGGGTACGCAGATCTCCCTCGAATCTGGATGACGCGGGAACTTGAGGAGTGGTTCCGCCATCTCGCCGGCGTGGAGGCCGAGATGCGACAGGACATCGCGCGATACATGGTGGAGGACGAACACCGCTCACGTTTGCGGTGCGCATTCGCTCGCACCCTGCGTTGGCGATCACCGCGGCCGCCAAAATGCGCGATGCAGTCAAGGTCTCGGCGGCATACGGCGGCATCCGCGTGCAGACGCGCTACTTCAAGGTCGTCGACGAGGACTGGCTGAACTGCAATCAGGAAGCAGCGAGATCTTTGGTCGCGACAGCGTCGGCGGCTGGCCGTCGCGACGGAACTGCGCTATGGCGGAATGTCGATGCGGACGCCATTCTCGCGTTTCTGGGCGCCTACCGCTTCCACAACATCTCGATCGACGGTCGGTCGCAGCTTCTCGTCGACTACATCAATCAGCGACGGGACGCCGGAACGCTCGAACTCTGGAACGTGGCCGTGATGGACAAGGGGTTCGGTGAGCCCTTGATTTCGGCTCGGGAGTCGTCGTGCCGAGCTCCATCCGCGCCCGGCTTCGGGACAGCCCCGACGACGCGGCCGACATAAAGACATTGATGAGCCGTGCGGACGCGGCGCTCGACCTTCCGGATCTGCCGCCGGCGTCCGCGTCTGAGGCCGTCATCCGCGACTCGCGCCAGAAGCAGCTGCCCGATCACGGATTGCTCGTGCTCTATGCCATCGACGCGATGTCGCGCCCTGATCCGCGCAACGTCAAGTCGCGTCGGCCCCTCGCAGCCGTCACGACGCCCATCGGCGTCGGGCTCGTGTTTCCGCAGCCGGAGCGCGACTCGGTCGCACGATGGTCCGCGGACCTGTCGCGAGTCGCGCCCGCCGCCACGGGCGACGTGGAACAGGAAGACGTCGACGCCCTGATGGAACTGGAATGACGTTCGCCGCCGACCAACTGCGAGCCGCGCTCGTCGAGCGCTTCGACCGCCTGCGAGGCGAATCCCCACCACGAGACGAGCAGGTCAGCACGATCGACCTGCCGATCACGATCGGTGGCATTCCTGTCCTTGTCGGACGCGATTTCACTGGCTCACACCTACTCGTCCCGTTGGCGGCGGAGGAGCATCGGACGTTCAAGGACGATCGTCGGAGCGCAGGCGTCCACCTGGTACTTCGCCCGCTCGAGCGAGACGGGGTACTTCGCTGGTACGCCGACTTAGTCTGCCTTCAGCCGCGATTGTTCCCGGTGTTCGCATCCCTCCTCGCGGACGCAGTCGTCCGGCTCGACGCGATGGATGACGACGCTCCAGCCGATCGCCCACTGCGGAGGTGCCTCGCGGACTGGCGGGCGCTGTTGGCATCGGGGGAGCGACTTTTCACGACGCGTCAACTCGCTGGTCTGTTCGGCGAGCTCCGGCTCCTGGTGCAGATGCTCGAACGCGATGCGGGCGCTACGTCCGCATGGATCGGACCTCTCGGGGCGCGACGACTTCCTCGCGGGGCCACTGGCAATAGAGGTAAAGACAAGCTTGACTGAAGACGGGCTTTGTGTGCGCGTGCATGGACTCGACCAGCTCGACGCGCCCCCTGGAGGAGAGCTCGCGCTGTACCACGTTCGCGTCGCAGAGGCGTCCGCCGGAGGACCGAGTGTCATCGACCTCATCGAGCGCGCGCAGGAAGTCGCGACGGACGACGTGCTGGCCGGTCGTCTCCACGCGCTGGGCTACCGGCCTGCGCATGCGGAGGCTTATCGGCGCATCTCCTTCCGTGTGATGGCGAGAGCTGGTATCGCGTAGCAGACGCTTTTCGAGACTCAGCGCACACCACCTACCCGCCAGCGTGACCGATGCGATAGGCGCGCTGGAGTACGAATTGAACCTCGCGGCCGCACCTACAGATGTCGTCATGTCCGAGGGGGCAGTCGATATACACATCCGCAACTTGCTCACCAGCCGATGAAGTTCGAACCCAGCTGGGTGTCGCAAAGGTGGGAGCCCTTGGTGCGACCAAGGCCGAAGGAATCAGAAATCAGTTGGGTCGGCCCACACTTGATCGGTTGACCGTGCTCGTCCGTCAGACCGCGCAGAACAGCTGGGATGGCCGGGACGCGGCATCGGTCCAACCGGTCCGCTTCAGCATCGACCTGGTGCGCCTCGGAGCGCGGCGCGGCGAGATCTGGCGTGAGCTGTTGCGAGAGTCGGCTGTTATGCCAGGCGTCCGGGTCGCCGCGGCGCTGTCGGAGCCGGACCGTGGGTGTTGTTCATCTCGGACCGTGGCACGGTGGGGCTCGCAGGTCCGACCAGGGGTGATCAGGAGCGCGAGGACCTTCCGCGCCGACACTCCTTCGTGCTCAACAGCGGCGACACGGGCGAAGGGCTCGTGGCGGCACCTACGGTTTCGGCAGTCGAGCTTGTTCGCCGCGTCGCGCACCGGTGCGGTCGTGGCCCATACGCGTTGTCGCGCCGCCGACGGCGGCGACGAATCTCGGCTGGTCGGCATCGCCCTGGGCCGCAGCCACACGCAGGACGGGGTCAACTACACGGGGCGGCACTGGTGGGACGCGCGAGCGACGACGGGGCCGACCCCCTCCACACGTGGAAGCAGACGCGTGGGCCGAGCAACTCGGCCTGCCCGGCTTCTCGGAGCAGAGCGAGGTACCACGATCGCGCTTGCTTGCCCGAACTTGGGCGATCGGTCGCCCGAAGCAGCGCTGGATTGGATGCGAGAAGTGATCCTCTGGCATCTCTGGCCGAGATGCTCCCCGGCGCGGACGGCCGCGCGGACATGGTCTTCAGTGCCTCGTTGGAGGGCGAGAGTCATCCGACTCGCATCCAACGGACCATGAGGTGCTGCGCTCATTTGTCGATGCGCTCCACCGCGTGGAAGTGACAAGAGACCCGGCGGAGATGGTCGAGGCGCGCTCGATCGGCCTCCGCGCCGGATTCTCGCGCTTCGCCGGAACTTCGTCGCAATCCCGCCGCCGTCAGGCGTCGCCCTCGAAGTCGGGTTCCGCGATGCGGTGCACCACACATGCCTGCTCCGCACGCCGAGGACTTTGTGGTCCAAGATACATCGCGGGTGACGTTCCCGCGGGATCCGAGCGTGTGGTACGCGGGAGTCTTCGAGGCGGACGCCGACGTCGACAGGATCTTCGTCGGTTCGGAACCGCCCAACTGCGTCGACGAAATCGGTCGGGATCTCCGGCTGGAGGGCGACGAGAAGACACTGGTCAACGCGACCATGCGCGAGTTGAAGGCGGCGGATGCGCGAGTTCGTGCGGCCGGCGCTCAGCGAGCTGAGCCCGACAGCCCGTTCGTCGCCCTGGGTGCGGCAAGTCGCTACTTCGCCGATCTCCTCGGTGACGTCGGCGGGGAAGGCTCCACAAGATGTCTGCGTCCAATCCGGGCAGAGGATGCGCGGAAGACCGCTCCGCCTGGTCGGCGAACTTCGGGTGGGAGCCGACACGGGGACAATGTCCCTCGTCCAAGACATGAGACATCGAGCCACGGCAGCCGGTCATCCAGCGGAACCTCGCCTCGCGATTGCGGCATGGGGCGGCGGCTAGGATCTCGAACAACAGCATTCAAGATAGACGACGAGCCGTCGAATGACAGCTCGGAAAAAAAACCGTAAAACGAGGTGATCGGCTCGCGCGGCCCGGACGATGCGTTCTATGGAGTCACCGCATGTGCATTCGATGCCGGGGACGTGGGCAGGTGCGGCAGCTGCTCATTCGCCCGGTGGCGGAAACCGTCGCAACCTGTGACGCTGTCCACCGAGGCCGCGCTGTCAGGAGCCGCGGCTTCCCCTATGGGCGGCCCGTCCAGGACGTGGTACGCGCACGACAGTGGGGGTCGATGCACACAGCCCGAGGGGACGAGCCCTTGCCCGCACTGCTGCCTGCCTGGGACTTCGGCACCAACCTGTCGTTGAGCCGCACCGTACCGAATCGACGTGACCCGCCTCCTGGAGGATGCCGGCCTCGGGGACGCCACGCTCCAAGTGGGCGTGTACTGGTCAGCAGGCCGCCTGCGTGGAACGGGAAGTGCTGGAAGAGGTCGGCGCCGTACCCGGCTCGAGGCTCTACGCCGTCGAGCTGAGCGTCGATCTTCGCGGCTGGGAGCTTTGGGCAGGGACTCTCAGTCTGCACTCGGTCTCGCGCCGTGGCTCGGGGACGGCATTCCGACGACCGGTCCGGTGGACCTGGCACAAGCGGTACCATCCTGTGGGACAACGACAAGCGCACGAAGCTTCAGGGCGACGTACCTCGATTTCCGGTGGAGGGCGTCGTCGACATCGGTGCGCAGGGGTATCCGGCCGGGTCGCCTTCGATACCTCGACGTGAATGCCGATCTTCACGAGCCACGTTCCTCGGGGACGTTGCACCTGTTGGTGAACGAGGACGACGCCATCGCTGTTCGTGCAGGATCACGGCAGCCAGTTCAGACGATGAGGTCGCCCAGCTCCTGCTCTCGTCGATCCATTACGACGTCGAACGAACGCTACGTCGATCTCGCGGTAGGGCACGACGAGCTCGACGAGGATCGCGAGTTCCCGCAGGAGACCTCGGCAGGAACGCTGCAGGCATTGTTGAGACGTGTGTTCCGGGGCGCCTCGATCTCCGCGGTCCGGGACATGCGGACGACCGATCCATCGAGGTATTCGGGCGAGATCATCGCGGCACTTCGACCCTCTATGTACAAATGACCCGGACCCGGTGCGTCCGCAGATTCTGCCTCATCGCGCCTCGACCCTCTTCAGGAGTATGCAGCGGCCGTGTACGTTGACGGGGATCGCAGCGTTGACGATCTCGCCGTTGAAGCGACGTGTGAGACGCGAGGCTGTGTCTTTGCCGCAACCGGGCCACCGCGGGTCGATGCGTTCGGAGCTCGAGCTACTTCGGAAGCGAGATCGTCGCGATCGCCCCGGGAATGAGGCTGACCCCGGCGATGTTCCCGAGTGCGACTGAGCGGGCTCCCCTTCGACACGCAGGCCGCGAGAGGGTATCTCGCCCGCGCCGAGCTGTTCCCGGCCGAAGCAGCGATCGGATCGATCTGGGCGCGCCACGCGCTCGTAGTCCTCCCGGACGTCACCTTGTGGCGGTGGCCGCCTGCGAGCTCCGCGCGACTGCCGCTCAAGGATCGATTCGTCCCCGGGCGAGGAAGATCGACCGCCGCGCGTACGCGCGACTCTGGTGGCGGACGACTGCATGCTCACGAGGGCGCAGACGCCGCACATGATGGACATACTCGGTACGATGTCCCGGAGGCGGATGGATCAGGTGTTTCGCCCGCCACGGAGCCTTCAGCGGCAGTTCCGGAAACCGTACGCGCGATTCTCGAGGATCTGGACGAACAAGTCTACCAGAGCGCGCCGATCGCCGACAACATGGTGGCCCGCCGCCCGCTGCTCAGGGCTTGGCTGATGGCACCTTCTCCGCCCAGCAGTACATTCATCGCTTATGACCTGCTGGAGACCGACGTCTCCCTCAGCACCGCGTTCGAACTCCGTGCTGGATGAGGTCATCGACCAGCTCGTACCGGCGGATTCAACCGCGGTCTCACCCAACCGTGTCGATGACGCCGAAGTGACGACGCCGGTGGGCACCCAAGTCACCGAGGCGCCGCAACAGCAAATCGATTCGCGCAACATTGATCGCCGCGGCTTTCGCTCGAGCACTACCGAACGGTTCGGGACCTCTGTCGGTGATCGATGTCAGCGATCGACTTGCGATCCAGGGCGCACGCGACAACGGTGCGATCATCGTCGAGCTTGTGGACCGCCGGGGCCGTCTGCCGGAGCCCTCGGAGCCGAACGGCACGACTCGGCTCCTGGAGATAAGGAATTCGCCGAGGAACCTCTGCGCTTCGTCCGACGCATCGAGCTGAGCGGCGATCAGACCCACAGGATCGTGGGCGCGGTGCTCGCCCCGAGCCCTGGGCGTTCGCGGTCCCGCCGAATACCGGGTTGCGGATCGACTGACATGGCGTCCCCAACGGCATCCAGAACACGCGGAAGAGCAGCGATCACATCGATCGGGCGCACGCGAGCCTTGAGGGTGAGCTCGATCAGTCTGAAGCAGTCGCCGACGGCCGCGGATGCGGTCAGGAGCAGAGACTCACCTCGCCGAGCAGCGGGAGAGACGTGACGAACCGCGGAGGCGCTGCGACAGATACTGCTTCGGCCGAATAAGCACCGCGAAGAGAAGGGCCC
>CAVTOZ010000001.1:0-1576398 GCA_963736505.1 uncultured Solirubrobacteraceae bacterium | reverse complement strand
GCCGCCCGCTTGGCCACCGAGCCGGTGTTCTTCGCCCTGCAGGAGCCCACGCGCGGCGTCGACATCGGCGCGCGCGTCGAGCTCCACCGCTTCATCCGCGACGCCGCCGCCCGCGGGCTCGGGCTGCTCGTCGTCACCACCGACGTGGAGGAGGCCGTGCTCATCTGCGACCGGGTGCTCGTGATGCGCGACGGCGCGATCGTCGAGGAGCTGACCGGCAACGACAAGACGCAGGGGCGGGCGATCGCCCTTGCCGCGGGAGAGGCAGCGTGACCGTGAGCCAGCCCGAGCCGATCGTCGAAGACGTCGTCATCGACCGCACCCTCGCCCAGCGCAAGCGCCAGACCCTGCGCGAGGTGGGCATCCAGGCGTTCGGGATCGGCGTCTTCTACCTGATCGTCTTCGTCTTCTTCGCGATCGAGGCCGAGCACTTCCTCGAGTGGTCAACTTCACCGCGATCCTCGCCGCCGTCGCGGTGCTCGGCATCGTCTCGATCGGCCAGGCGCTGGCGATCATCGCCGGCGGCTTCGACCTCTCGGTGAGCGGGACGCTGCCGCTCGGCGCCGTCGCGTTCGCCTACTTCGTCAACCACGACGTCGGCTGGCCGCTGGCGACGACCCTGGTCGTGCTGATCGGCGCCGTGGTCGGGCTGGTCAACGGCTTCATCGTCGCCCAGCTCAAGATCAACCCGCTGATCACCACGCTCGGCACCCTGTCGATCGCCGGCGGCCTCGCGTTCACCTTCACCAACGGGGTCACGATCTCGTTCGAGGACCCGGCCGCCGGCGTGTGGGGGAACACGGCGTTCGGCGACATCCAGTGGGGCGTGATCGCGTTCCTCGTGCTCGCGATCCTGGGCGCGCTCCTGCTTCGCTACACGATCTACGGGCGCTCGCTGTACGCGCTCGGCGGCAACCCGGAGGCGAGCCGGCTGGCCGGCATCCGCACCGGCGCGGTGACGGCGTCGGTCTATGTGCTCTGCGGCGCGTTCGCCGCGTTCGCGGGGATCGTCACCGCCAGCCAGCTGCTCGCGGGGTCGGCGTCGGTCGGGATCGACGCCAACCTGCGCTCGATCACCGCGGTCATCCTCGGGGGCGCCGCGCTGACCGGCGGCGTCGGCGGAATCCCGGGCACGATGCTCGGCGTCCTGCTGCTCGGGACGATCGTCAACGGGATGGCCCTGATGCAGGTCCAGACGTTCTACCAGCAGATCGCCACCGGCTGCGTCCTGCTGATCGCCGTCGGGCTCGGGCGGCTGCGGTCCGTTCTCGCCGGTACCGGCTGAAAAGGAGAGAGGGCAATGTGACTCGACTCACGGTCAACCTGTGCGCGGTGGCGGCGCTGGCGGCGTTCGTCGCGGCGTGCGGCGGCGACGACTCGTCGTCGAAATCCAGCTCGGGCGCGAGCTCCGGCGGCGCCTCCAAGCAGCAGAAGCACTACACGATCACCTACGCCAACGTCGCCGACAGCAGCCCGCTGTTCAAGCTCGTCGGCGACAAGATGGTCTCCGACGGGAAGAAGGTCGGCATCACCGTCAAGCGCTTCGACAACAACTTCGACCCGTCTAAGGCGCTGTCCAACGCCCAGCTGATGGTGCAGCAGAAGCCGGACCTGATCGTCGACTGGACGGGCACCGAGAGCATCGGTAAGTCGGTGGGCGCGGTCTTCTCGCGCGCGAAGATCCCCTGCATCGCGGTCAACCAGACGATCGAAGGCTGCCCGTACTTCAACCTGCAGAACAAGCTCCTGGGCTCCGGCGCGGCGGAGATCGTCGCGCCCGCGATGAAGGAGAAGGGCTGGACCGCGGCCGACACGACGACCGTGTTCCTGTTCAACCCGGGCGCGGGCGCCGAGGTCAACTCCAATGGGCGTTACTTCTACTCGGACCTCGCGAAACGATTCCCGGAGATGAAGCAGGCCGCGCCGGACGAGATCACCGACAAGGTCACCACGTTCGACGGCGACGGGCCGAACCTCGTGCAGATCAACGGCAAGGACGCGCTCGAGCCGAGCTATCAGGCGATGAAGCAGGAGCTGACGGTGCTGCCCAAGGACCGTCACCTGGTCGTCTTCACCCAGAACGACGACTCGGCGCTCGGCGCGTGGCGGGCGATCACGCAGGCCAAGCGCGAGGACGACACGATGATCATCGGCCAGGGCGCGAACGCGGACGGGCTGAAGAACCTGCCGCACGAACCCGTCCTGGGTCGCCGAGGGCAGCGTGTTCTTCGAGCTGTGGTCGCAGTATCTGACCGCGATGGCGGTCTCGGTGCTCAACGGCGAGAAGACGCCGCCGCTGACGCTCGCCCCGCAGACCGTGCTGTCGAAGGACAACGTGGCCAAGTACTACGGCGACGGGAATCTGGCGATCGTCTCGCCCCCGCTGGCCGACGTGGACCGCTACCTGCTCAAGGCGGGCGTGCTGCAGAAGTTCGGGATCGACGGGAGCAAGTGAGTGCGGACGCTGGACGCTGAGCAGGTCAAGGACATCGCTCGCGGCGCGGGCATCCTCGGGACGGGCGGCGGGGGCGACCCGTACCTGGGCACGCTCGCCGCGTTGCGGGTGCTCGAGGAGTACGGGCCGCCGACGGTGCTGACCGCCGACGAGCTCGACGACGACGCGCTGATCGCGATGCCGGTGATGGTCGGCGCGCCCGTGCCGCTGATCGAGAAGCTGTCGTTCGGGGCCGAGCTGGACACGGTCTACCACGCGCTCGACAGCTATCTCGACGGGCGGTTGGTCGCGCTCATGTCCCCCGAGATGGGAGGCGTCAACTCGGTCGTCCCGATCCTTCTCGGCGCCCGGCTCGGCATCCCGGTGGTGGATGCCGACTCGATGGGCCGCGCCTATCCGGAGATCGACCTCACGACGTTGACGCTCTACGGCATCGACGCCTCGCCGTTCGCCTTGGCCGACGAGCACGGCAACAGCATCGTCATCAAGGGCGTGACCAACCGCTGGGTGGAGCGGATCGCGCGGGCCGCGGTGGGGAGTTCGGGGCGATCTGCGCGGGGATGGGCTTCCCGATGACGGGCGCGCAACTGCGCGAGGCGGCGATCCTCGGAACGCTGACCTACGCGGAGCGGATCGGCGCCGCGATCCGCGAGGCGCGCGCCTCACACGGCGACGCGATCGCCGAAGTCGTGCGGATCACGAACGGCTTCGCGCTCTTCGAGGGCAGATCGTCGACGTCCAGCGGCGCACGATGCACGGCTGGTCGGTCGGCGAGGCCGAGATGGAGGGCACCGAGACGTTCTCCGGCTCGTCCATGACCGTCTCGTTCCAGAACGAGAACCTCGTCGCGTGGCGTGACGGCGACGTGGTGGCGGCGGTGCCGGACCTGATCACGATCATCGACTCGGACTCGGGTACGGCGATCACCACCGAGCGCCTGCGCTACGGCGCCCGTGTGATCGTGCTCGGGATGCCGTGCGACGAGAAGTGGCGGACGCCGGCCGGGGTCGCGCTCGGCGGCCCCGGCCATTTCCACTACGACTTCGAGTGGGCGCCGATCGAGGAGCTCAACTCGGCCGCGATCCAGTCCGCGAGGTAGTCGGCGATGTGAGCGAAGATCGCCTCACCGGCGGCCGCGGACGCACCGCTCGGGTCGCCGAGCACGCCGGTGGGGCTCACCGCCTTCATGCCGTCCTCGAACATCCGCCGCATCCAGCCGTCCTCGTCGGCGGTGTAGCCCTCGACGTCCTTGAAATGCTCCCGGACGAGGTCCGGGAACAGCGCGAGGCCCTGGCTGGTCTCGACGCCGCCGGCGTGGACGTCGGTCGGCGGCGGGTCGAAGCCCTCGCTGCGCGCGCCGGCGAACATCGCCTCGATATAGCCGTCGAGGTCGTGGTGCGCGATCAGGCGCGTGTCCGTGCCCTTCTCGGCGTGCGCGGCCTCGTAGCGGCCGAGGAAGCCGAGGTTGCCGCCGTGGCCGCTGATGATGGCGATGCGGCGGACGCCCATCCGCTCGAACGCTTCGACGTAGGCGTCGAGCACGCCTCCGAAGACCGCCTCGGGGAGCGTAACCGTGCCCGGGAAGGCGATGTGGTGCGTCGATAGCCCGCCGGGGAGGGACGGCGCGACGACCACCGGGTCGTCGAGCTTGTCCGCGATCCGGCGCGCCAGCTCCTCGGCGATCAGGCAGTCGGTGGCGAGCGGCAGGGCGGGGCCGTGCTGCTCGATGGCGCCCGCGGGGATCAGCCCGATCGCATCCTGCTGGGCGAGCGCCTCGGCGTCCGGCCAGGTCAAGGCCGACATCTGCACGTAGCTCATGCCCGTAACTCTTGCAGAATTTTGAAGGCGTGTCAGACGGCCTTGAGCCGTTCGAGCGCTTCCAGGCGCACCACGACGCTGAGTAGCACGGCGGGCTCATCGCACTGGTTGCGATAGAGCCGGCCCTGCTCGGCGGGCAGGTAGGTGCTGTCGCCGGCCTTGAGCGTGATCGGCGTGCCGTCGACGCTCACCACGACCTCGCCGGTCAGCATGTAGAGGAACGCGTCGCCGGCGTCGCGGACGGGCTCGATCATCCCGCCGCCCGGGCGGATGCGCACGAGCAGCGGGCGCATCAGGTGGTGCGGCTCCGACAGGAACTGGACGTCCAGCCCCTCCTCGGCGAACTCGAGGTGCTGACGCTCGTCGGCGTGGATGACCTGGTGGTCAGGCGGTCTCTGGCCCGGCACGACGTCGGCGATCTCCACGTCGTAGTACTGCGTCACCCGCAGCAGGCGGCCGAGCGCGATGTCCGAGTTGCCGTTCTCGACCATCGAGAGGAACGACGGCGATAGCCCGGTCGCCTCGGCCACGTCGGTCAGCGAGCGCCCGAGCTTCTGCCGGAGCGTGCGCAGGTTCTTGCCGAGCATCTCGGGCGGCATTCGGCTTGGGAGTCTAGGAGCGGTTGGGACTCACTCAGTGAGACCGAGATTGCGCCGGGTGACTTCCTCGGCTACCTCGCGCGTGAGGTCGCCGAGCCACTGCGCGTACTCGGGGTAGAGGTTCATCACCTTCATCACGTTGTCGTCCATCGACGCCTTCCAGGCGAGCATCGTGTCGTCGGCTTCGCCGCGTTCCTCGGCGGCCGCGATCAGGCGCACGGCGCCGACGAGCAGTCGCGCCGACCCGTGCCGGGGCGGCTCGTCGAGCGTCAGCCGGGCGGCGGAGATCAGGTAGCTGACGATCTCGAACAGCGACTCGCGCTCGGTCACGCCGCCACCTCCGGTTGGAATCGCTCGCGATGGACGCGCGGCACGAAGCGCGGCGCGGGCTTCGGCGGGTGCGGGACGGGATGCCCGATCGCCAGCAGGACGTCGGGCCGGATGTGCTCTGGGAGCGCGAGCACGCCCTGGACCGCCTCGGTCGACCAGCTCGTCACGAAGCAGATCCCGAGGCCCAACGCGGGCGCGGCGAGCGACACGTAGCCCGCGGCGGCGCCCGAGTCGAGGATCGTCGCCTCGTCCGCGGACGCGCCCAGGACCTCAGCGGCGAGCCGCGTGTCGGTGCACACGGCCATCATCGCCGGCGCGTTGTTGAGCCAGCCGGGGCACACCTGCCCGATCGACTTGATCAGCCGCGGGTCGGTCGTGAGCACCAGATGGCGTATGCCGGCCCGCGCGCTCGGGCCGCGTCCCGCGGCGTAGATCAGGCGCTCGAGGAGCGCCTCGTCGACGGGGTCCGGACCGTACTCGCGGTGCATCCGTCGCCTGCGCATGGCGAGAAACACGTCATACGGCTCGCCGTCGTTCCCCACGGCCTCCCCCTTTTCCAAAATTTTGAACGGAGAATACGGGATCGCGGCGGCCAAGGCCCGCTGGCAACGACGGCTGACGCGAACGCGACGAGCGGCAGCGACCAGACCCCGATGTGGTGGAGCGCAGCCGGCTCGGCCGGCCCCCACGAGCGTAGTCGCCCGTCGGCTCGGCGCCGGCGTTGCCGGCAACGCGGAGGTCGGTATCCGGCATCTCGACGGCGCCGAAAGAGCTCGCCTGCGCGTCCGGGCGTGTCGCAGGCGATCCAGCCCGCCGAGGTGAGCGAGCCGGACACCTCGCACGAAGGCTGTCTACCGAGCCCGGGCGGCGGATTCAGAACTCCGTGTTCGGCGTCGTTGCAGCGCCGGTTGCAGCGCAGGTCGCCAGACTTGACTGTAGGGCAGTGCTGGCGAGCGTATTGCGGTGCGTCTACGGAACCGAAGGTCAGAGGTTCGAATCCTCTCGGGCGCGTTAGGCAGGAGGCTGCGAGAAGCGGCGAGAACCGCGGCACTGCGCGGAAAACGCCTCTCGTGGTTGCCTCACCCTCTCGACGGATCGCGGCGACGATGTGCGACGTCCTGCGGACTTTCCCGCCCGTCGTGGTCGCAGATTGGTCGCATGATGCGAGCGGCCCCGGCTGAGTTCATGGTGCGTTGCACGGGAGCGCGCTGAACGGTCGTCCCGGCCGGCGAGGACCGAACCACGCCCGTAACTGTCGTTCGTGACCGCCGATAGTGCGTGGTCGCCCGAGGTCAGTCTCGGGTGGCGCGCCCCGCGACCCCGCCCCCCTCGATGCCCGCCGTTGACGTGGGCGCGATCCCGTGCTCAGGCTGCGATGGGCAACGTCAGCGCAGACGCCGGGAGTCGGCGAGTTCCTGCGCCTCGTCGTCGTCGCGGTGGCCGGCGAGGACGGCGAGCGAAGCGAGCCGCCCGCAGCCGGCGCGGCCGAAGGCCGCCTTGAGCATGTGAGGAAATTCGTCTCCGCTGACGGGGTGATCGCGCGTCGGCTTCTGCCTTTGCCTGAGGCCGTCGCGTAAGTCGGGGTGGAGCGCGGGTAGTTTGCGGTTGCTGGCCGTCCCAGCCGGTAAGGAGCGGGGACCCCTGGAGGTCTGGCGCCGGGCCCGCTTGCCAGCATGCGCCTGCGGCTGAGACTTCGGCATTTGCGCGTCGCCGTCGGCGTGCTGGTGGGCGCCGGAACGTCCGGTGCGTTTAAGAGGATCTGATGATGGGCCAGCGCTTTGTCGCGTGTGATCGCGAGCAGTCGTTTGTGATGCCGCCGGACGTTCGCGATTGGCTGCCGGAGGATCACCTTGCGTGGTTCGTGATCGACGCCGTCGGCGAGATGGATCTCGAGGGCTTCTATGCCGCCTATCGCCAGGATGGCCGGGCGCGGCCGGCGCTATGACCCGGCGATGATGGTCGCGCTTTGCTCTACGCGTACGCGCGCGGGACGCGGTCGTCGCGGCAGATCGAGCGGGCGCTGCGAGGAGGACGTCGCGTTCCGCGTGCTGGCGGCGCAGCAGCGCGCCCGATCACGCGACGATCGCGCGGTTCGTCGAGCGCCACCAGGACGCGATCGCCGGCCTGTTCGGCGAGGTGCTCTCGCTGTGCGCCGAAGCAGGGCCTGGCGAGCGTCGGGGTGATCGCCGTCGACGGGACCAAGCTGGCGGGCAACGCGAGCCGCAACGCGAACGTCGACTACGAGCAGCTCGCGCGCGAGATCCTCGAAGAAGCCCAGGCCGTCGACGCGGCCGAGGACGAGCTCTACGGCGACGCCCGCGGCGACGAGCTGCCCGAGCAACTGCGCACCGGCGAGGGCCGCCGCGCGTGGTTGCGCGAGGCCAAGCGCCAGCTCGAAGAGCAGCGCGCGAAGGAGGCGCGGCCGGTGCCGCGCAGCCGCGGCAAGCGGCTCAAGGAAGCCAAGCGCCGGCTGGATGAGGAGCTCTGGACGGAGCTGCGCGCCAACCGCGCCTACGAGCACTACCGCACCGGGCGCATGAAGGACGGGCGCCGCTTCGGCCGCCCGCCCGACCCTTACACGCCGCCGGCGACGCCGCAGGGCCAGATCAACCTCACCGATCCCGACTCGCACGTCGTCAAGGGCTCGCGCGGGCGCGGGTTCTTGCAGGGCTATAACGCGCAGGCCGTCGCCAACGAGCACCAGATCGTGATCGCCGCCGAGGTGATGACGGTCGCGCCGGACTTCGGGCACCTGGAACCGATGCTCGACGCCGCGCAACGCGAACTGGCGGCGGCCGGACGTCACGGATGTCCCGCAGGTGTTGCTCGGCGACGCCGGCTACTGGCACCAGCAGCAGATGGAGCGCATCGTCGATCGCGGGATCGCGGTGCTGATCCCGCCCGACGCCAAGAGCCGCAACGGCACGCGGCCGGGCTGGGACGGCGGCCTTTACGCGTTCATGCGCACGGGTCCTGGCGAGCGAGCGCGGCGGCGAGCTCTACGGCCAACGCCAAG
Organism: uncultured Solirubrobacteraceae bacterium; assembly: GCA_963736505.1. Lineage (GTDB taxonomy): Bacteria > Actinomycetota > Thermoleophilia > Solirubrobacterales > Solirubrobacteraceae > Solirubrobacter. The sequence goes on along the minus strand of CAVTOZ010000001.1, from coordinate 1,568,180 downwards.
CGATCATCGAGCCGGTCTTCGCCAACACCAAGTTCAACCGCGGCATCGACCGCTTCAGACGACGAGGCACGCGCCGCCGTCCGCACCGAATGGCGGCTGATCACCGCGACCCACAACCTCCTCAAGCTCCACCGACACGCCCTCAGCACCGCCTGAGGGCGGCGGCGGCGCCCGCAGCCGCCGCCGCGCCGGCCAAAAAACTCACGCCTCAACGCGCCGTTCGCGGCGGCGGCGCGCTGACCAGACTTAAGCGACAGCCTCGCCTCATTGCGACAGCGGGTGCTGCAGCTGCGACTCTCGCGCCGCGCTGCTCCTAATCGTCGAGGCTGTCGGGTAAAGGGGGTGCCGTCCGGTCGGGTCGGGATCCTGCGGGCATGGGCGCGAGGTTCATCGGTGTTGACCGTGAGCAGGTGTTCTTGATGCCGCCGTCGGTGCGCGATTGGGTGCCGGAGGGGCATCTGGTGTGGACGGTGCTCGATGCCGTCGGCGAGCTGGATCTGTCGGCGTTTTATGCCGTCTATCGCGCGGACGGCCACGGCCGTCCGGCCTATGAGCCGTCGATGATGGTGGCGTTGTTGATGTACGCGTACGCGCGCGGGAATCGCTCGGCGCGGGGGATCGAGCGGGCGTGCGTGGAGGACGTTGCCTATCGCGTGGTGGCCGGCAATTTGGTGCCGGATCACTCGACGATCGCGGACTTCCGCTGCCGCCACGAACATGCGCTGGGTGAGGTGTTCTCGGGCGTGCTCGGGCTGTGCGCGCGGGTTGGTCTGGCGTCGGTTGGGGTGGTGTCGATCGATGGCACGAAGATGTCGGCGAACGCGTCGATGAACGCCAACCGCGACTACCTGCAGATCGCGCGGGTGATCCTGCGTGAGGCGGGCGAGATCGACGAGCGCGAGGACGAGCTCTACGGCGACGCGCGCGGCGACGAGTTGCCCGAGCAGTTGCGCACCCGCGAGGGTCGCCGCCGGGCGTTGCGCGAGGCGAAGGAGCGCCTGAACCGCGAGCGCGACCCAGCCGCCGAGACCGAGGAACACGGCGAAAAGCCAGTTGAGCTGGAACTTGATCCGCAGCAATTCGTGACCCGTCCGCAGGGTCGCCGCGCATGGTTGCGCGAGGGTCGCCGGGCGCTCGAAGCGCAGCGCGAACGCGAGCGCCGCCCGGTCGCCGGCGACCGCGCCGAGCGGCTGTTTGAGGCGTGTCGGCGCTTGGAGCAGGAGCTCGATGCCGACCGCGCCGCCAACGCCGCCTATGAGCACTGGCGGGCGCACGGCGTCGCCGCAGATGGGTCACGGCGGATGGCGCCCGGCGTGGTCAAGCCGTTCGAGCTGCCCGAGCTGCCGACCGGCTTGATGAATGTCACCGATCACGACTCGCGCGTGGTGCGCACGCAGGGCCAGCCGGGAATGCAGGGCTACAACGCCCAACTCGCGGTCAATGACCGCCACGTGATCGTGGCCGCCGAGATTACGACGGAGTCACCGGACTTCGGGCACCTCGAACCGATGGTTCGCGCCACCCAGCGCGAACTCGCCGCGCTCGGTCTCGGCGATCCCGACGTCGTGCTCGCCGACGCCGGCTACTGGCACCGGCGCCAGATGCAGCAGCTCGCCGGCGAGGGCATCCCAGTGCTCGTGCCACCTGACGCCGGCCTGCGGCGAGGCGAGCGGCCGGGTTGGACCGGCGGCATGTACACGTTCATGCGCCGCGTGCTCGCGACACCACACGGCCACGAGCTCTACCGCCAACGCCAGATCACGATCGAGCCCGTCTTCGGCCAGATCAAGTTCAACCGCGCGATCAAACGCTTCCACCGCCGCGGCAGAACCGCCTGCCGCAGCGAATGGAGGCTGATCGCCGCGACCCACAACCTGCTCAAGCTCCACAACCACCGACTCGCCGCCGCGACACCCTGACCGCGGCGGCGGCCCGCCCGCCGACGGCGCCCCCGACATTCACTGCCGCGCCGCGCCGATCGGACCGCCCGCCGGATTTACCCGACAGCCTCCGTCCAAAGGGGCAGCGCGGTGCGGCGGGCCGCTCGCTTCGTCTCGGCCTGGGCGCCTTGCACGGCCGCGCTCTCGATGTATAGCGTTGGCGCGCCAGAAGGACGTGGCAAACGCCGTCGCCCGAACTGTCCCTCCCACGGGCCAGGCGGCGCCTTGCTCGGGAGGAACTGAAAGGAAGGAAGTCGTGCCTGCAGCGGCGGCAGATCAGACCGTTCGGCTCCCGACGCCCGGCGAGAGCAGGGCTGCATCGTGGGCTGGGTGGTTCATGGCGATTACGTTCTTCGGGTCGATCCCGGCATTGCTTCTGTACCACTCGATCCTTCACGATCACAACTTCATCCTCCGATCGGGCACCGACGGGAAGGTCGAACTCGGCGCCATCCTGGAGGTCCTCGTGATCATCGCCAACATCGGCGTGGCGGTGGTGATGTTTCCGATACTCAAGCGCCAAAGTGAGCGCCTTGCCCTGGGCTACGTCGCCTCTCGCATCGTTGAAGGAACGATGATCGCCGTCGGCCTGGTTGCCCTCCTGTCGATTCTCACCCTGCGCGACGACCTCGCGGCGTCGATTGGCGCCGGTAGCGGGTCGCTCCTGATCGCCGGTCGTACAGCCGTTGCGATCCATGACTGGCATTCGTGATGGGCCCAGGATTCTGCGTCGGCGTCGATGACCTCCTGCTGGGCTACCTCATGTACGCAACCGCCCTGATGCCGCCACGTCTTGCGATGGTTGGTGTTGTCGGCGGTCCGCTGATCTTCGTCTCGAAGATCCTGGTGGTATTCGGTGTCTTTGACATCTACAGCAGCGCGGCAGGGGTCTTCGCGATCCCAGTGTTCGTCTTCGAGGCGTCGTTCGCGATCTACCTGATCGTGAAGGGGTTCCGGCCGTCGCACGTGCTGTCAGGGGAACCGGCGAGGGCGTAGGCGCAAAGCCGGGCTCCCGGGCGCAAACGCTGACAGAGGCGAGCGTTCAGAACGTCCCTTCCCGCGCCCTTCTCCTTTTCGCCCGAAGCGGCAGCGTGTCGGTCTAGGCCGGTGCGACGGCAGTCCCCGCGCGCGAGGTGACGGTCGCGGTGGAGGCGAACCCGCGGGCGATCAGCCAGACGGCGAACGTCAGCTCAAACAATCCACCGGGGATGGCGCCGACAACCCCGGCGCCCGCGACGCCGAACAGCGCCAGCAGGTTGCCCGCGGCGAAGCATGCGTAGCCGATGAAGCCCCAGGCAGCTAGCCAACGTGGAACGAGTCCGGTGCGGAAGAGCAGAGCGCAGAAGAAGAGGCTTCCGATACCGAGCCCGGCCTCGGCGACGTTGTAGCAGACGGAATTCGCGTCGGTAGCGGCGGAGCCGGTGAGGACGATGAGGGTCACGACACCGATGGCCAGGACGACGCCCTCAAAGATCCGGGTGCCCAGGTAGCCCGCAGCTACGGCCTCGCTGTGGGGTCGCAGGATCGGGAGCATCAGGACACCGATGCCGATGACGATTGCCGAGTTGAGCAGCATCAGCGCGGCGCCGGTGACGAGCAACGCGGTGGAGCCGCTGCGGTCAGCGTTGCCCGTCGCGATGACGCTGCCTAGGCCGTATGCCAAGTAGCCCGCAAGGAAAAGGACCCCAACGATTCGGGCGGTCCGACGGACGCTGGAGTCGGTGCGAACGACCTGCGGGGAGGTTGCGTGGCTGGAGGCGGGTAGCGGGGCCATGGTCAGTCATCCAGTCCGCACGCAAGGTGCGACCTTGTGCGTCGGAAGTGGATGGTGCCCGGCAGCCGCCAGCGGCGCTTTTGACTACTACCACGAGCCAAGCTACACCCGACACCCGCTGATCGCCACTCCTCTGCTGCTTTCTCTTTGATCACGCGCGGGTTGTCAAGCGGCTCCTTCGGGGTCGGGTGCTCCCTGGGTGTGAGGTGGGCTCATTTCTCTTTCGGCGCTTGGGTCTGCGCAGAGTGTTCGTGGGAGCTGTCTCGGCTTCTCAATTCCATGCAGGGCCGTCAGGCGGCCAGAAAGCAGCGGGAGCTTGCCGAGGCAGGATCGGGCCGGCGCGGGGCGGCGGGCTTGAAGGGTTACTGGAGTGAGAGGACGTGCCAGGCGGCGATCAGGATCTTCCGGGCGACGGCGGCCTTGGCCGGGTTCTTGCCGGCGCGCTGGGCGAGGTCGCTGTAGAGCGGGTGCCAGGGGTTCGATGGCCGCCAGGCGTGTTGGGCGGCTTCGACGGCGGCCCAGCGCAGGGTCCGCGATCCGGCCTTGGAGAGCGCGCCGGTGCGCGACCGATCGCCGGATTGGCTGATCTTCGGGGCCAGGCCGGCGTAGCCGATCAGCTTGCGCGGGGAGCTGAAGCGCGCGACATCGCCGATCTCGGACGCGAGCGTGAGCCCGAGCAGGTCGCCGATGCCGGGGATTGTGTCCAGCAAGACGACCCGCGCGTCCGCGCGCGCGAGCGGGTGCAACTCGTGGTCAATCGGGGTGATGCGCGCGTCGAGCAGGTCGATCACGTCGAGCGCTTCGATGATCGAGCGTCGCCAGACCGAGGGCATGCCCAGCTGCTCGAGCAGGCTCATCGCATCCGGGGCCCGCAGTCGCTGCAGCGAAACGCGCAGGCCCCACTGTGTCTGCAGCCCGAAGATGCGGTTCATCGCCGACGCGCGCATGCGGACCAGATGCATCCGCCGCCGCAGCCGTTCACGCAACGCCCGGTCATCCAGCGACGGGACCCACAGCTCCGGCACCAGATCACGGCGCGCGAGCTCGGCCAGCACACGCGCGTCGACCTTGTCGGTCTTGCACGCCAGCGGCGCGACGTCACGGACCTTGCGGGCATGCGCGATCTGCACCCGCCAGCCCGCTGCGGCGAGCTGGTCGCGCACCCAGATCGCGCCGCTCATCATCTCCACCACCGCGCGCACGTCGATGCCGCGCTCGATCACCAGCCTGGCCAGGCCGTCAGCGTCGGCCGCCACCGCCCCCTCGCCGACGATCGCGCCGGCCTCGCTGAGCGAGCACCACGCCGCCCGGCGATACGACCAATCGATCCCGAGATACTCCACGCCAGGGCCTCCCGTTCGCAGGTTGAGAAGCAGACAACCTCAGTCTGCGGGGAGGCCCGCCTACGGCGCGCCCTCCTTCATGACATTCCATGCATCTGAACGGCCGCGATCACGGCCGAGCTACCGCCGGCCGCGCTATCGCTATCGCCTGAAGGGAGCGGCGGCTGTTGGGTCATGCCAGCCGGAGTAAGAGGTTGGAACCGCCGGGGCAGCGACGCTGGCGGCTACGCGACGCCAGGGGTGTCTGACGATCGCGGGCGGGCGTCGCGGGTTCCGCGAGTCTGCTTGCGGAGCTCGGTGTAGGACCGGCCGAACGCCGACCACCAGGTCGTCGGAGTAGTCGCGAGGATGGCATCGGCGAGCTGCTTGCCGGCGTCGGTGCGGAGTGCGGCGGTGGAGGAGTCCTGCCACTGGAGCGTGTCGTGGTGGCCGTGGGCCTCGTATTCGCGGGCCTGGAGGAGTGTTTCGAGCTTGTCCGCGTCGTGCGCCAGGCGGGCCTCGACCGAGTCCTCCTCCTCGTAAGCGTGCACGAGCTCCTGGAACACGGCGGCGAGCTCGTCGGGCATACCGGAGGTCTGGTGGACGCTGACGGCCTCCGGTGAGGCGGTGGTCACGTAAGCGCGGCCGACGGCGGGGACGTCGCCGATCCGTGTCTCTGGTGAGTCGTGCGTGATGCACAACGCGGCGGTCCGGCCGACGTCGGCGCCTTCGAGGGCGGCCAGGGCGATTCCGACGATGGCGACGCGGAAGGAGTGCTCGGCGACGGACTCGGGGTTCGGGATGCCGGCGAACTGCCAGCCAGCTCTAGGCAGGCGCTTGAGCTGTCCCATCTCGTGCAGGAAGTCGCCGAGGCCGGAGAGCGGGTGCTCGCGGAGCTCCGACTCGGGTGCGGCGGGCTGCTTGCTGACGAACACGCCGCTACCTGCGCGGCTGGTGACAAAGCCCTCGTCGCGTAGCACGCGGATGGCCTGATGGACGGTCATCGGCGCGACGCCGAAGAACTCGGCCAGCTCGCGGCCCGGGGGCAGCTGGGCGCCAGGTTCGAACTCGCCGGTGAGGATCGCGGCGCGGATGGAGTTGGCGATCTTCTTGAACGGCGGCCGCTTGTCGGCGGCGTCGATCGGCTGCATGGCGCAACAGCTTATCTATAGAGGTGGCGCAACTTCTAGAGAGGAAGGTCTTGACAATCTGATCTAGAGCAGTCTATGATCACTACAGATCAGTTGGCCAATGCGCTAGATAGGTGGTCAGAGGATGGGAGCTGTGCTGTCGGTCCCCGAGTCGCCCGCCCTGGTGGCGGGTGATTGTGTCAAGCCTCCACGGCTGAACTTCGCGGGCATCTGCCTGCACTGCGGCGAGCGGGGCTGCGTCGCCCTGGGGTGCGTCGCCTGGCACGCGGAGTCGTGCTGGATGGTCTGCCCGGAATGCGGCGGCGAGGAGTGGACCGAGACGCTGCAGCCGTGCTGGTGCATGTTCGGCGTCATCGAGGCCTGACCGACGCAAGGTGGGTCGGTGGCGGCGCTGAGCGACAGCCAGACGTTGCGCGCGACGCGCGATGTTGTCGTGCGGCTCAACGATCCCGAGACGGGCGGCCGCTACGAGCGCTGGGCTGAGCGCGCGCGCGGGTGTGAGCATCCGGTGCGCCTTTCAGGCATGTCGGGCGACATGGACCCGGCGACAGGCGAGTTGGCGCGCCAGTTCACGACCGAGGGCGAGCCCGACGGCGTGATCCTGAAGCCGTGCGGGAACCGGCGCGCGAGCGTCTGCGGGCCGTGCTCGGACGTCTATCGCGGCGACGCCTGGCAGCTCGTCATCTCCGGGCTGCGGGGCGGCAAGGGCGTGCCCGAGACGGTCGCCGAGCACTCGCTCGTCTTGGCCACCTTCACGGCGCCGAGCTACGGCCCTGTGCACACGATCCGCGAGGTTGGTGGCAAGCGGCTGCCGTGCCGTCCGCGCAGCCGCGGTGAGACGTGCCCGCACGGCCGCTCGGTGGCCTGCGGACAGCGTCACGGCGACGACGATCCTTGTCTCGGCGAGGCGATCTGCCGTGACTGCTTCGACTACGAGCGCACCGCGCTGTGGAACCACAACGTGGGCCGCTTGTTCCGACGCACGCGGACGTACGTGGAGCGTGAGATCGCTCGCCAGGTCGGCCTTACGCAGAAGGCCGCCCGCGCGCTTGTGCGCCTCTCGTACGTCAAGGTCGCCGAGTTCCAGCGCCGGGGCGTCGTGCACTTCCACCTCCTCTGGCGCCTCGACGGCGTCGGCGACGAGCTCGCTCCGCCGCCGGCTCCGTTCGACGCGCAGCTGCTCGCCGACGCGATCACGGCCGCGCTGCCGAAGTCGACGGTGCCCGCCGAGGACGAACACGCCGATCCGTATGGCTGGGGCAATCAGTTCGAGGTGCGCGCGCTCGAGCTCGCCGGAGACGCACGCGAGGCCGCGCGGGTGGCGGGCTACATCGCCAAGTACGCGACCAAGTAGACGCAGGACGCGGGCGGCGTCCGCTATCGGATCGAGAAGGAGCGCGAGCTGCGTGACCTGCGTTGCCGCGAGCACGCGCGTCTCCTGATCGCGGGCGCGTGGCAGGCGGGCAAGCGCGAGAACGTCGACGAGAAGCGCCTGCACCGCTGGGCGCACCAGTTCGGCTTCGGCGGGCACTGCTTCACCAAGAGCCGCCGCTTCTCGACGACGTTCAAGGCCCTGCGCGAAGCCCGTGCGATCCACGCCGCGGGCGGCGCCGAGGCCGTCGCGAAAAGTGACCACAACTTGATTCACGTCAGCGCCTGGCGGTACGCCGGACGCGACTATCCAAAGGCCGGAGACGCGCTCCTAGCGGCGTCGAGCCACGCGAGAGCGCGTGAGCGCCGGCGTCTGGCGCGGGAGGCGGCGATGGACGAGGCGAGTAGGGCGAACCACAAGCACGGGGAGGCGTCGTGATGGGAGTGCATTCAGTGCCGGCGGCTGGCGCCGACGAACGGCCGACCGCGATTGGGGCAGCGGGGCGGCGTGCATTGCTCACGCCGCGCGGGCTGGCGGAGTACCTGTCGTTGTCGGAGCGCACGGTACGCGAGCTGCTGCGCACCGGCGAGCTGCCGTCCTACAAGGTGGCGGTGCTCGACGGATCGATCCTGACGACGTCGACGCGTGGCTGGCGGGGCGCCGACGCGAGGGGAGAGCGGCGTGAGCAAGCAGCGGCACGAGCGGCCGGTCAAGCGGGTCAATCCCTCGGGCAAGGTCGTCTGGTACGCCCGCTACACCGACGCTCGCGGTCGGCGCCGCAGCGCGGGGACCTTCAAGACCAAGCGCGAGGCGCAGGAGGCAATCGACGTCGCGTACGGCCTGGCACCCAGCGACGAAACGGTCGGCGGCTACTTCGCGGAGTGGCCGCGCCGTCATCCGCGCGGCAAGCGCACGCAGGAGACGAACGAGCACCGCGTGTCGCGCGCACTTGACATCGAGGTCGAGGGCCGGCTGCTTCGCGACTGGCCCCTGCGCGAGCTGCGGCGCCGCCACGTCCTGGTGGTCCTCGATGCGCTCCTCCGCGAGCAGCGGCGCTCGGCGCGAGGGGCGATGCACATCGTGCGCGCGCTCGGCTTGATGGCCGAGGATGCGATCACGGACGAGGTCGTGGACGTCAACCCGTTTCGCGGCGTGCGCGTGCGCGGCAACGATCCGCGCCTGACCAAGGGTCCGCGGCCGACACGCGTGTTCTCGTTCGAGCAGATGCACGGCTTCGCGGCCGCCGCGGCGCGCTTCGAACCGATGGTTCGCACCTTCGCCGACACTGGGCTCCGACTCGGCGAGGTCTTGCCGCTGCGGCGGTCAGACCTGCACGATGGCGTCCTGCACGTGGTGAGGACGGTGCACGAGGGCGAGATCCTCGAAGGCACGAAGACCGACCACGGCGAGGCCTCGCCCGGCCGCATGGTTCCTTGCCCGGCCGGGCTACTCGCGATGCTGCGCGCGATGCCGGCGCGCATCGACACCGACCTGCTGTTCCCGACGCCGCGCGGCCTGCTGTGGCGCGAGCGGAACTTCTACCGCGACGTCTGGTACCCCGCGCAGGAGCGCTCCGGGCTCGACGTTCGGCCGCACGAGATGCGGCACAGCTACGTCTCTCACCTTCGAGCCGCGGGCGTCGACGACGCCGACTTGGCGGCGATCGCCGGCCACACCGTGCTGACGATGGTGACCCACTACACGCACGCGCTCGGGAAGTCCTTCGACCAGGTGCGCGGGGTCATCGGCTGAAAGCGCGTGGTCGCATCGTGGTCGCAGACACGCCGAAACCGCGCTCCACGCCTCGAATCACCGAGAGGCTACGGAACCGAAGGTCAGAGGTTCGAATCCTCTCGGGCGCGCTCCTCTTCAAGCCAAGACTTCCTCTGAGCAGGGGCTTTGGTGATCGTGTCGCCGTCCGCATCGCCCCGCCTCGCACCGCCGCTCTGGGGCGTCGTTGCAGCGCTGATGCAGCGCAACGTACGCTCCGGCCGCCGCCGGCACCCGGCCGAATCGCGGCGTCGACGGGCCTCGGCCCGTCTCGCCCCAGGATGCGTTTCAGCCGAGGTCCCGCAAGCAATCCGAGCGGCACGATGCATCGTCGTCGGGCTCGGCCGTCAGCGCTACTCGAACTCATCCGACCTCGTTTTTCAGGAACGCAGACTTGGACGTCGGCTAGCCGCGGAATCCCTGGAAATATGCGATCTCGGGCCAGACCACGCTTGAGCCCGGATTCCCGCAATTCCCGCGAGTTCCGTCTCGATTCGGGCAATGGAGGGCGGCGCGTTACCCAAATCGCGTCGTGTTGCTTCACGGCGGCAGGAGCCGTCCGAACCCCGCGCGTGCCCGGGCCGTCGTCTCCAACGACCCGGGCTTCGGTCCTGTTGCTACGCGGCGAGCAGGCGCTCGAAGAAGCTGCGGTAGCGCTGGAGCGCGATTCGCAGGTCCTCGGTGGAGACGTCCTCGCCGCGTCCCCACTGCTGCTCGAGTCGCTCGCGCTCGGCGGCGAAGCCCTCCGCGAGGCGCTGCATCACATTGGCGACGAGCTCGTCGGCCTGCTCGACGGTTTGCCGCGGCTCGTCGACGAATCCGGTCTGGATCGTCTCCCATCGACTGCGGAACTCCGTGTTCGCCTCTTGCGGTAGGAGTTCGGGAGCGTCCGATGCGACCTGATCGGTCGAGGCGCGCCCGGGCTCCTGGGTCGTTGTCGCGGAGTCGCGCACACTCTGGTCGTCGGCGCGCTCGGTGTCCGGTTCGCGTGCGAACCGGGCGTCGGGCGGGTTCGGTTCGCGGTCGGTCTCCGTGGGCGTGACGGCTTGGTCGCGCCCGGTGTCGCCGGCGATCTCGCGTGTGCTCTGCGGGGTCTGCATCACTTGACCTCCTCGACCCGGTCGGGTCGTGTCGTCGGTTGTTCGTCTCCGAGCAGCTCTGAGAAGAGCGCGCGGTAGTGGACAAGCGCTTGGCGCAGGTCCTCGGTGCTCGTGCTGTCGTCGCGCTGGATCGCGTGCGCCTGGCGGTAGTGCTCGACCACTCCGGGGTGGTCGACCGAGACGTCGGCGGCCTGCTGCTCGAAGTCCTCGGTGGGGTAGCCGCGGTCGCGCATGACCCTGCGCAAGAGGGCATCCGCCTCGTTCAGCGCGGACGCGGGCTGGTCGACGAAGCGCGCTTGCGTGGCCCGCCAGCGCTCGGCGTAGCGCTCGCGCGCGGCCGGGTCGAGCGGGCGGATGTCATAGCTGCGGCGTCGATCGCGCCGCTCGCGGAGCTCGTCCTCCGCTGCGCGCTGATCGCCGCGCTCGCGCAGGACGCGGTCGTACTCGGGACCGAAGCCCTCGCGCAGCTGCGCCGTGCGTCGTTGTCGCATGACGAGGAGCGCCACCACGCAGAGCAGCGCAACGACGACGACCACCAGTAGCCAGATCACGGCTCCTCCTGGGTTGCTGGGATGAACCGGCCGCAAGGGCCGAAGGCAGCGCGTCCGCTGAGAGCTGGAGTCACCTGGCGTGTACCTGGTCAGGCGGTAGGGGCCTGCTCTCTACGGGGGGCTGGCGCTGCCCGTTGGGTTGGGCCTTCTGCTACCCAAACGCCGCTGGGGAGACTCGTCGGTCACCACAATCGCCTGCAAACGGGGCTCGTGGCGGACTCTCGGGCGTCAACCGCTACTGACGACGGGATCGCCGCGCGGCGCCGCCTCGCTACCGCCTCTACCCCCGCCACTGCCCACAGCACGCCCGCGCGGACCGGATCAGACACGGAGCGGGTCCGCGAGACGGGCGCGGCGAACGCGACGGCGCCCGGGCAGGCCAAGAAGACCGGGTCCGGGAACGCGACCGCGCCAGGGCAGGCCAAGAACACCGGGTCCGCAGACACGGCGGCACCGCGGCTCCTCCCGGCCAAGCGGGCAAGGTCGATCAGGGCAATCCGGTTCCTGGCCAGGACGGCAAGTCGATGCACGGCAACGGCGGCGACTGAAGCGCCGCCGCGCCATCTTCGCCGACTTGCATCCGACCGCCGAACCACTGCCGCGTTGTCTTCCCGACAGGCCTCGAGTCGAGGAGGGTTCGTTATGCATCGCGTCCGCGGTTGGTCCCTCGCAATGGCGTGCGGCGCCGGGCTACTCGCCGCCGCGCCTGCACTCGGCGCGGTGACGCCGCCCGTGCAGGTGACCGGGGCGTCGCCGTTCCCCATCGGCTGCGCCGGCCCCGGGCACGATCCCACCGGCGCCGTCTCCGAGAACGGCGAGGTCGAGCCCTGGGTCGCCGTGGATCCGGCGAACCCGTCGCACATCGCCGGCAGCTGGCAGCAGGACCGCTGGAGCGACGGCGGCTCGCACGGTCTCGTCGCGAGCGCCTCCCTGAATGGCGGGAGCGCGTGGGGCGGCGACACGTTCGCCGACTTCAGCCGCTGCCCGTTGTTCGCCCACTATGGCGACCCCGACGCGCAGGACCCGGGTCGCGAATTCGACCGCGGCAGCGATCCGTGGGTCTCTTGGGGCTCCGGGAGCCGCCTGCACCAGATCGCGCTGACCGTCAGCCAGCCCTCCGTCGGCCTCGGCCTCAACGCCGGCATCCTCGTGTCGCACTCCGATGACTTCGGTGCCACCTGGTCGCAGCCGACGGTGATCAAGGAGGACCACGGCGGCAACGTGCTCGACGACAAGGAGTCACTCACGGCCGACCCGGCCGGCGGCTACGTCTACGCCATCTGGGACCGCCTCGTGGCGCCCAACGCGCACGCGAACCTGGAAGCGACCGAGAACGCGATCGGCTACCGCGGTCCGACGTGGTTCGCGTCGAGCTCCAACAACGGCGAGTCCTGGTCGCCGGCGCGCATGATCTACGACCCGGGCGAGGTCAACCAGACGATCGCCAACCAGATCGCGATCGCGCCGGACGGGACGCTCGTCGACGTCTTCCTTCAGATCAACAACTTCAAGAACGCCCATGGCAGCCGCGGCTTCAGCGTCTCGGTGATGCGCTCCAGCGATCACGGCGCCTCGTGGTCGAAGCCCGTGGTGGTCAGCAAGCTCGTCGACGCCACGGTCCTGACGCCGGGCGACAACCTGCCGCTGCGCACCGGCGACATCGCGCCGGACATCGCGATCGACCACAGCACCGGCGCGATCTACGTCGTCTGGCAGGACGCGAGCTCGGGCACTGCCACGATCCGCGAGTCGAAGTCGGCGGACGGCGGCCGCACGTGGAGCGCGCCTCAGGCCGTCAGCGACTCGCCGGCCGGCGTGGCCGCCTTCACCGGGTCGGTCGACGTCAACGCCTCCGGCGCCGTCGGCGTCACCTTCTATGACTTCCGCAACGACACGCCGAGCACCGCGACCGCCTTGACCGACTACTGGATCCGGACGTCGACGAACGGCGGCGCGACGTGGGCGCCGTCGCAGCGCCTCACGCCGGCGTCGTTCGACATGAAGAAGGCGCCGATCGCGCGCGGGTTCTTCGTCGGCGACTACGAGGGCCTCGACCACGCGGGGAGCACGTTCAAGGCCTTCTTCGTCCAGACGCACAACGCCGACACCGGCGTCAACCCGACCGACGTCTTCTCCGCCAACGCCACGCCATGAGCGCGCGCATCCTCGCCGGCGCCGTCGTCGCGGCCACCTTCGCGGTGGCCGCTCCGGCGTCGGCCGACTGGGCCACCCCGGTAGGTAGCAACGTCGTGGCGAACGCGCCGATCGCCGGCGGCGGATACCCCGTGTCGCCGGGCTCGACGCGGCCCGATCCTGGCACCTGCCGGCCCGGCCTGTACAACTCCAACCGCTCGGAGTCCTGGATCGCCGTCGAGCCGGGCACCGAGTCGCTCGTCGGCACGTCGAAGCTGTTCTTCGAGACCTTCAGCACCTTCTACGACTTCCACCTCGGCGCCTACGCCATCAATGACGGCGCGATCGCCGGGCAGAGCCAGGTGCAGGGCTACGACTGCGTCTCGACCGGCACGCAGGCGATGCCGCCGAGCTGGACGAACGACACCGACCCGAACGTCGACTTCGACACCCAGGGCCGCGCGTACCAGACGACGCTCCCCTTCAACGCGTTCTGGGGCGGCGGCCTGCACCCGAACGGCGCCATCGACCTCTCCTACTCCGACGACCTCGGCCGCACCTGGATCAAGGGCAACGGCGGCCAGGACCTGGAGAACAACAACAACCAGACCAGCCTCACGCTCGGGCACGTCGAGGACAAGCAGTGGGTGGCGGTCAACCACTTCCCCGACACGGCCTACCGCGACCACGTCTACGCGATGTGGACGACCTTCAACGGCGCGGCCGGCAACGGCAAGATCCGGCTCGCCGTCTCACGTGACCGCGGACAGACCTTCGCCAAGGCCGTGACGCTCACGCCGCCCGGCGTCACGACGCCGGCGACGACCTACGTCTACCCGTCGGTCGGGCGCGACGGGACACTGTACGTCGCCTTCGTCGGCGGCTTCGACACCACCAACAAGAACCGCGTCGGCCACGTCTACGTGACGAAGTCGACCGACGACGGCGTGACCTTCGGGCCTTTCGTGGCGGCCGCGACGCCGAGCGAGAACCCCAACGGCTCGTTCCCCAACACAAGCTTCCGCGACGGGATCATCGAGAGCTTCACGTCAAGCCCGACCTACGCCGGCCACCTCTACCTCACCTACGAGGACTGGGACGTGGCGCACGGCCAGTCCGACGTCAAGTTCACGCAGTCCACCGACGGCGGTCTGACGTGGAGCGCTCCTGTCACGGTCGACGACGCGCCCAATGCGCTGACGACCGACCAGTTCCAGCCGTCCGTCGCGGCCGGACCTCAGGGAGCGGTGGCGATCGCCTTCTACGACCGCCGCGCGACCTGCCCCAACGACCCGAGCATCCTGCCCGAGCACCGCGGCGCGGCCAACACGTGCATCGACATCTCGCTGCAGGCCTACAAGGACCACGGGGCCGGCGCCGTGCCGGTCGGCGGCAACGTCCGCGTGTCGCAGTTCACCTGGGACCCGGACCAGCCGCAACAGAAGGTCGGCGGAATCACGCAGTATCCATGCGCCGCCCACACCGACCCGTGTCCCGTGGGAAGGGGATTCATCGGCGACTACTTCGGTCTGGCGATCTCGAGCGGCGCCATCTACACCTTCGGCGTCTCCACCCACTACCCCTCGCCGACGAAGGCCGACGGTGGCGGACTCGTCTACTACCAGGACCAAGTGCTCGGGATCCTGCCCCGGGCGACCTTCGGAGCAGCCTATTGACCGCGGTCAGGTCGGCGGTCGCCAGAGGGAGCGGCGGGCGCCACTCCCGCGGGGCATCGCGCAGTGTTCCGCCGGTTCCCCCAGTGCGCCGTCAGGGCCGACTGAGAGGGAGGGGCGCGGCGGATACCGCGCCCCTCCGCGCGTCAGGGCGAAGCACAGCGCCGCGACCGTTCACCAGCGGCGATTGTCTTCGGAGATGCGCAAGCGCTCGGTCGTCACCGCTTAGAAGCTATACGGCAATCGGCAGCGAGTACGTCGTCTGCGTCTTGTGGCCCGCCTTGACCTTCAGCTGCGCCCGGTAGACCGCCGCGGCGCCCGCCGGCAGGCTCGCCGACCAGGTGCCGGAGGCGTTGACCTTGACCGTCGCCACGGTCTCGTAGCCGTGGCAGCTCGTCCGCCGCCGGATCGTCACCTTGGCTCCCTTCAGCAGCGGCTTGGCGACCGTCCCGGCGAGCCGCACGCGGCCCGCCTTGGCCGTCGCCTGCGTCACGACCATCCGGCGTGTCAACTTCAGCGCGGCCGAATGCGCTGACGCGACCGTGGCGATGTAGCGCGCCTTGGACGTGTTGCGGATCTTCTTGGCCGGCAGCGGCGCGGTCGTCGCGAACGTCCCGTCCTTGGCGATCATCGCCGTCGCGACCGCCTTCCTGGTCTGAGCGAGGAAGATCTGGACCTTCTTGCCGGCCAGTGCGAGCTTCGCCGCGCCGGAGATCACCACGCGTGCGCCGTGCTCATAGACGTTGATGAGCACGATCGACGCGCTCGTGCACGCCAGCGCGGGCGAGGGCGCAAGCGGAGCGGGGGTCGTCGCCGTCGGCGGCGGCGAGGACTGCACGACCGCGGGCGGAGGCGACGTCGTGGGCGCCGCCGCGGTGGCGAAGACGTTGCCGGCGCGCGCGGCGGTGAGCGTCGGACTGCCGTCGAAGGTCGCGGTGACGGTGGCGAGTCCCGCGCCGGCAGGGGCGGGGACCGCGCACGCGGCCTTCCCGGCGCTGTCGGTGACCGCGGTGCAGGACTGCCCGCCGAGGCTGAGCGTGACGTTCGCGCCGGCGACGGCCTCGGCGGGGTTCACGCTGACGTCGGCCAGGCTCGCGCTGAGGTTCACGCTGGTTCCGGCGCCGGAGGCGCGCGCGGACATGAAGCTCACGTGCTTGCCGGCGCTCCAGGTGACCGCGATCGGCGCCGAGCTGATCGTCTGGTCGCCCACGGTCGTGACCGCGCGCACGCGGTCGATCCCGGGGACGGCGCCGGTGTAGCTGAACTTGGCCGTGCCGTCGGCGCCGGCGCGCACGAGCGAGCGCTTGACGTTCGGTCCCGAGACCTCGAAGAACAGCGGCGTGCCCTGCGGGCCGCTGACGCCGCTGAGCGTCGCGGTGAAGCCGACGGAATCCCCGGTCGCCGGGGTCGTCGCGCCGTCGGCGCTGAGCGTCAGCCGTGGCCCGGCGTCCTGCTGGGCGGCGCAGCGTGGGCTGATGCCACGGACGCGCAGTACCTGGTCCTGGTCGTTGAAGTACAGGCAGCCGTCGGGCCCGAGCGAGCTGCCGGTCGAGAAGCTGTAGGGGCGCGTGGCCAGCGCCGTGACCGTCGCGGGCTGCGCGGTGAGGTCCGCGCGGTCGATGTTCCCACCCGCCTCGCTGACGATCAGTTCGGTGGCGTGGCCGGAGGCGTTGGTCTTGGAGACGTTGACGCCGAACGGCGAGCCCGGGATATCCGCGGCTTTCGTGACCGTGCCGGGCGTCGCCGAATTGGTGGCGGTCGCGGCCACGATGGCGTTCGTGTACTGGCCCGTCACGACGCCCACGTACATCGTCCCGTCGGGCGCGAAGGTGATGCCGGTCTGCACGCCGCCGACGTTCGCGTACGGGGTCAGCGTCGGGTGCGCGCTCTCCGGGTGCGCGATCCGGGTCACGTTGTCGTTGCCGGTCCCGGCGCCGCTGCCGTCGTCGACGCTGAAGAGATCGCCGCTGATCGGGTCGACCGCCAGATAGTTCGGGAAGTACGGCAGGCCGTCAGCCCTGGTGGCGACGACGCGCACGACGCCTCCGCTGGCCGGGTTGACCTCGACGATCTCGGGCTTGGTGTAGTCGCCGCCGTTGTAGCGCGACGCGTAGAGCCGGCCGTCCTTGCCGAACGCGAGCCCGCCGACGAGCTCGCCCGGCCCGAACGTGCTGCCCGGGAGCGCCGTGGCGGCGCCCGCGACGCCGCCACCCGGGCCGAACTCGTAGATCTGGCTCGCGACGGGGCTGGGCACGAAGACGTTGCCGGAGCCGTCGTACGCGGGCGTCGAGACGCCCACGCACGCCCCGGTGGTGAACGTGATCCCGCCGTAGACGCCGACGATCGGGTGGTCGTTGTTGGGCACGCCGGTCGCGAACGGGGAGAGCGTCAGGCCTGAGCCGGCCACGGGGGTCGGCGGCGTGTCGTTGCACGCGGCCGTGCCCGCGGGGTCGAAGTTCACGGTGGCCGTGCCGGGCACGGGCAGGTTGCCGTCGGTTGCATCGACGGCCTTCAGCGAGACGGATTCGTTCGCGAAGTCGCGCACGGTGAACGTCGCGACGCCGTTGGCCGCCGTCGTGGTCTGGTGCGAGGCGGGCGCAATGATCCCGCTCCCGGTGGAGCTGAGCGAGACGGTCTTGCCGACCGCCGGACGCCCTTGGGAGTCCTGCAGGTAGACACTGACCGTGGTCGTGGCGGCGCCGTCGTTGACGACCGAGGTCGGGTTGGCGATCAGCGTGGCGCCCGTCGCGGCCGGCGTGACGAAGGTCACCGTCGGGTGCGCGTCGAGCGCGACGGAGTCCCCCGTCGCGCTGAGTGTCACGACCTGCGCCGTCGTGTTCGTGATGGTGAAGGCCGCCGCACCGTCGGAGCCGCTCGTGGCGCTCGCGGGCTTGACCTGCGCGCCGCCGGTGGCGGTCAGCGTCACGGCCTTGCCGGTGACCGGGTAGCCGCGCGTGTCGTGCAGCACGACCCGCACGATCGAGACCTGCTTGCCGTCGGCCTGCGGCTGATCGGTCGCGCCGATCAGCGAGTCCCCGGCGCTTACAGGCCCGGTCGTCAGCCCGTTGAGCTTTTGCGCGACCGCCCCGAAGTCGGGCGAGCCGAGGCCGACGTGCGCGAAGTTGCTCTCCAGCTTCGCGGCGGAACGGAAGGCGCTGGTGTTGGCCAGCGGATAGAGCGTCCCGTTGAGGTCGCCGACGTTGTGGCCGGTCGCGACGTTGAGGTCGGCGACGAGCGCGGCCGCCACGGGTGCGGCCATGCTCGTCCCGCCCCACTGGCGATTGTCCGGGCAGCCGCCGTCGTCGGCGCGGCAGAGCTGCAGGCCGGCGTGCGGGTCGGCGGGCAGCGCGAGGTCGGGGATCGAGCGACCGGCGGCCGTGGTGTGGCCGTCTTGGTAGGCGGGGCGGTCGAAGTAGCGGCTCACGCCGTAGCCGGAGGCGCCACCCGCGGGCGTGTCGCCGCGGCTGTCCCAGTAGCGCTCCTCGCCCGCGGTCAACGCTGGGCCGAAGTAGGGCGTGGTGCCGCCGACCGCGGTCGCGTGCGGGGAGTCGGCGGGGACGCCGATCGTGTTGGCGGCGCCGTCGAGGCAGTCCGGACCGTCGTCGCCGGTGGCGTTCAGGACGGTGATGCCGCTCGCGGCTGCGTTCGCGAGCACCGCGTCGATCGCGTGGGCCTCGGCGGAGGACGTCTGGTCCTCGCACTGCGACCACGAGTTGCTGATCACCGTGTCGCCATCGTCGATCATCGCCTGGAACATCTGCGCGAAGCTCGTGCTCGGGGGCGCGTCATAGACGACGACGGATGGCTCGGCGATCGCCGTCATCCCAAGCACGGTGTCGACGTCAACGAGCACCTCGGCCTCCCCTGGGCCGGGCGAGGCGACGCCGCCGTTGACGTGCACCTGATGGACCGTGTCCGGCGAGATCCCGTTGAAGCCGTTGACCGTCAGCCAGTCGGCGACATCGCTCGGACGGAACGTGTCGTACTCGAGCAGCCCGATCTTCTGGCCGGGCGCCGCTGTGGCAAGCGCGCGTCTCGTGGGCGCGTGCTTCCCCGGTGGATACACGTTGGACCCGAGGCCGGGAGCGGCCGCGGCGCCCGCGACCCCGATGCAGTACAGGTAGTTCGAGATCGCGCCGTAGACGCTGCCGAGCGACTTGGCGAACGCCGCGACGAGCGAGAGCGTGGCGTCCATCCCGGCGGCACCGGACGAACTCGAGATCTGGTCGTAGAGGCAGAGGTTCTCGCAGTGCAGCTTGCCGGCCTTCGCGTTCGCGTCGCTGTTGTCGAACCGGTACGAGCACGTGTACTGGTCGCTTGGCGTCGCGCTCGGCAGTGCCGCGTTGGAGAGGCCGGAGACGCTCTGGACGCGATTCGGGACCGTCGGATCCTTCGCGTTGGCGTAGAACCTGCGCTGGCCGAGCCGGTAGTTGCCGATCGTCGTGTGGAACGCGTGCTCGACGTTCGCCCGGCTGCCGGCGGCGCTGATGGTCAGCCTGCTCTGCGAGTCCTGGGTCGGCGTGAGGCCGCGGGCACGCAACCACCGAAGCACGCTCTGGTAGGCGTGCGCGCTCGGGCCGAAGCGGTCAGCGAGCTGCTTCTGACTCAGGAAATGGCGGTAGCGCAGGCTGTTCGGGTCGGTGACCGCCTTGACGAAGCGGTCAAAGCCCGCTTGATCGTCGCGCTTGAGCGTGAGGGTGATGTTCAGAGGCTCCGCGGGTGCGCCGCCGACCCTCACGGCGCGGCTGACCCCTGGCGGAACGGCGCCACGCACCAGCACGGAAGCCGAGGCGGGCTCGGCGGCGAGGAGCGCGAGGAGCAGAACAGCCAGCACAGTCCAGGTACGGCACGCTCTCGAAACCACGTCTCAGCCTCCTTGCCAACCGCGCGAAGGCCGAAGGTACCTGACCGGTCCGCTTAGCGCCTGACCTAAAGGCCAGCTATCGAGGCCAGTCCGAATTTGCTAGTGACTAGCATCTTGCAAGTGACTACCGAGGTGGACGCGTATTCGCAGGTTGTGGTGTCGTTGGCGGAGCGGCCCGGGCCGTCGGTGGCGAATCTGCGGGTGGGCCGACGCGGGCTGCGGGAGCGGTGTCGTGATGTCGTGATCGCGTCAGTGCAGCTGTTGGTCGTCGGCGACATGTCGCTGGCTCGCAGCGGATCGGCGGCGGGCGGTTAGCGTTAGCCGGCGTGTGCGCGTAGTGCCTTCGCGTACCACTGCCAGGCATCGACGGCGTCTTCGGGGATGGGACCCCGGGGACCAGCCGTTGACGATGCCCACCAGTGTCCCAGTAGCGAAAGACGCGGCGGTCGGTGAACGCGCCGATGCGCTTGGCGACGTGCGCTCGGTCTGAGCCACCGTCTGGGGTCATCGCTTCGACGCGCTCGATCATGGCCAGCGCCTCGGGCGAGCCGGGGTCGATGTTGGCGCGGATGGCGGCGCCCGCGTGCTCGTTGACCGCCTCGATCGCGACGTGCGCGCCATCGCGCATGACCGACCTGACCACCCTGACCGCCGAGGAGCGCCGCCGCATCCTCGAGGACTATCTCGACACCGAGCTCGCGTAGCGTGCGCACGAGTTGCGCCCGGGGGACCGCGTCGGACCCGAACAGTCGGTAACCCGACTCGCTCCGCGCTGTCTCGGGCAGCACGCCGGCGTCGGCGTAGAAGCGCAGCGTGCGCACCGAGAGCCCCGAGCGCGCCGCGAGCTGGCCAATCGTCTTGTCGCGCAAGATGCGGCCTCCAGCGGGTGGAGAGTCAAGCGCACCATCGATGTGATCCGGCGCGGAGCTTCGAGTCATGGAGGTTCTGCGCGCGCCGGACGAGACGCAAGCGATGGCCGCCTAGCGTTCGTCGTGCGCGCCCAGCTGGCCGTAGACGACCGCCGGCGCTGTAGTAGAGGGTGGTCGCGGCCGGGATTCCTCAGCGCCGGCGGAACCGGCAGCGAGGTATGCGATCCCGAAGAACAATTCGGTCCAGGAGAGATCGTCCAGCGTTTCCTGCATCGCGACGCGAATCGCCTCCCAGGGACGGCGCACGAGCCACTTCTCTAGAGAGCCGGACCGCCCCGCAGTTGCGATTCCGAGCTGCGTGAGCCAGCGAGGCGTGTTGTCGGGAATCTTGAGATCCAGCACGACCCAGCGCCCACCAGCGCAGAGGGACGCGGCGCCGCGGGCGATGACCTGGCCGGACTCCGGCAGCAGCGAGTGCGCGTAGGTCGCGAGGATCGCGTCGACCCCGGTCGGGAACTCGAACTCGGCCGCGTCGGCTTGCACGAGGCTGATGTTGCTCCAGCCGTTGCTCTCGATCCGACGCTGAGCTTGGGCGAGCATCGCGTCTGTCAGGTCAACGCCGACGATCCGGCCCTCGGGACCGATTTCCCGCTCGATCAATGGGAAGCTGAGTCCCGTGCCGCAAGCGATCTCGACCACGCTGTCACCCGGGCGAAGCCGAAGCGCTCGTACGGCCCTGCGGCGGTGGGCCCGTTGCGGGCCGAACGGGGAGAAGAGAGGGGAGGTGATGTCGTAGTGCCGGGCCCTCTTGCGGTAGGTTTCGACGAGGTGCTCTCGCGCACTGTCGATCTGGCTCATGGTGTGCTCGGGCTCGATGTCGCGCATGAGGGCGTCCTTACGCTCGCTCCGCCACCAGTGTGAGCTTCCGGACCCGCCCGGCGTCGAGCCACTCGACCCACAGCCGGTGGGCGGCGAGCAGGTCGTTCAGCGCGCGGCTGCCGATCTGCGCGGCGATGTCCGCGGCGTCCGCGGCGAACGCGCCGACGAGCGCCTGTGCCATCGCGCGGTGCGCCTGGCTGTGGTCCTCTTGCCGCGTGACGACGAGCGCAGACCGCTCCAGGGCCGCGACCATCTCGTCGAGCGGGGTGAGCCAGACCGTGTCGGCGTCGGGCATCGCTGACCGCTCGGCGGGCGTGAGCGGGAGCCCGTCCTCGAGCGTGAAGGCGAAGCGCCCGCCGGGCTCCAGCGCCGCAGCGATCTCGCGCACCAGTGCGTCCTTGTCCTCGAACTCGAGCATCGTTTCGAGCAGGAGCACGACGTCGAACGAGCCGGGTGGGAGGGGCGGGACCCGCGCGATCGCGAAGCGGCACGGCAGGTCGCCCGCTCGCAGACGGGCGAGGGCGACGGCGCTCGCGCTGGCGTCCACGCCCACGTACGTGCAGCCCAGCTCCCGCGTGAGGAAACGCCCCGGCCCGGCGACGCCACAACACAGGTCCAGCAGCGTGACGCCGGCGCCGATGCCGACCAGCACTGCCAGCGCCCGGATCTCGCCGGCGGTCATGAAGCCCTCTTGCCCCACGAACTCCCCGGGAGCGTACGCCGACTCGCGCGCGCGATGCAGCGCCCGGTCGAACGGCGCGCGCTCGTCCTGCCTCATGGCTGCGCCTGCGAGCCGAACGCGGTCAGGAAGCGGTCACGGAACGCCGCCATCGGCCAGACCGGCGCCCGCGGGCTCGGCAACATGCCCTCCTGCCAGTCCCATCCGGCGATCCGGTCGATCACCTTCGGGTCGTGGGCGATCACCGAGATCGGCACGTCGTGGTCGGCGCCCTGGCCGCTGACCGTGGTCGCGGGCTGATGGTCGCCCAGGACGACGAGAACGAGGTTGTCGTCGCCGTAGTGCTGCACGAACGAGAAGAGCGTGTTCAGCGAGTACTCGATCGAAAGTCCGTACGCCTTGCGGGCCCGCGCGGAGTCGCCGAACAGCGATGCCTGCGTGGACTCCTCTAGCGGGACGCTGTCGAAGACCGAGCCGTCACCGACCTCGTCCCAGGGGATGAGCCGGGGGATGCGCGTCCATGGCGCGTGGCTCGAGATCAGGTCGACCTCGGCGAACAGCGCCCTGCGGTGGCGCTTGGCCAGCTCGAGATTCCGCAGCGCCTGCATGGTGTACTGGTCCGGCATCGGGGGCAGGCCGAAGCCTGGGCCGCGGTAGCTGAGGTTGCGGCGGTCGTAGATCGCGTCGTAGTGGTAGTAGCTGAAGCCCTGCCGCCACGTGCGGCGGTTCGCGGGCATGACGCCGACGGCCCGCCAGCCGGCGCGCTTGAACGCTCCGGTGAGGGTGAGGCGGTCGTTCGCGACGAGCTGGTCGTACGACCGCTCGCCGTCGACGCGGATCCCCGACTGGAAGGTGGAATGCGCCAGCCAGCTGAGGCCGCCGAAGGTCGGCGAGGTGAGGAACGCGCTGCGCGAGGAGAAGCCGGCCGCCTGCAGTTGCGCGGTGCCCTTGCGCAGGACGGCGTCGATACCGCGCGAGAAGGACGAGTCCTGGACCGCGACCCTCCCGTAGCTCTCGACGAACACGAGCAGGACGTCCTTGCCGCGCAGACCGGTGAGCAGCCGGCTGCCGAGCGTGTCGCGAAACGGGTCGCGGGCGATCTCGCGCGCGAGCACCGAGTGCTCCCGCAGGCCGGCCGCGACGCCCTGTACCTCGTCGACGGCCAAGGCGGCGGCGCTCGTCGAGGCGGCCGGCGCGCCGGCGACGTGGAGGGCTAGCCAGACGACGCCCATCGCGGCGGCCGCGCGCAGCGCCGGACCGCGGTGGATCGCCGCGACCCGCGACACGCGCAGCACCGCCAGGAACGGGACGGCGAGGAGCGCCACGATGAGCGCGACCACCGCCGCGACGATGAGGTCCGCGGTCGAGTGGCCGACCGCGTCCCGCAGCGTCTCGATGCCGAACCCCGCGTAGCCGGCGTCGTCGACCGGCTTGAACGGCCGGTCGTACGCCGTGAAGAACCCGATGTCGAGGAGCTTCGCGAGCACGAGCACGCTCAATACCGCTCCCGCGACGACGACCAGCACGCGGCGCGGCGCGGGGGGCAGCAGGACGGCGACGGCGACGAGGACGAGGAGCTCGAGCGGGAGTCGCGCGAATGCGGCGGGTCTGAAGCGGCTCGGCTGGTCCGGCGCGACGAGGGCGACCCAGACGACCGCCAGGGCGACGACCGAGAGCGCCACGGCGAGGCCCGGTCGTTGCCGCTCGGGCTCTTCGGCTCGCCGCCGCCACAGCCACCACAGGCACTGGCTCATCGATGCCGCGAGCAGGGCGAGCACCGCGACCAGCACGACCTGAGTGAGCGTGCGGGGGAGGACGCCGGCGGCTGCGACCGTCAGCACGATCCCCGCCGCCGCCGCGACGGCCCTGCGCCAGAGGCGCCGCGGCACGACCGGGCGCAGCCACGGCGCCAGCCACTCGCCTGCCAGGAACAGGTACCGCATGGCGCCGATCGCGAGGACCCACGCGCCGTACGCGGGCGCGACGTAGACGCTCAGGGCGAGGATCAGGAAGGCGTCGGTCTCGCCGTCGAATCGCGCGCCCAGCGCGGTCGCCGTCCCGGTCCGCCGCGCCACCCATCCGTCGACCGCGTCGAGCGCGAGCGCGACGGCGGCGAGCGTGACGAGCAGCGCCACCGGCGTGTCGCGCGTGAACGAGTCCGCGGCCAGCGCCGCGACGCCGACGGCGAGCGTGGCGCGGGCGATCGTCACCCGGGACGCCGGGCCCAACCGGCCATGGGGATCACGCGCGAGGCCGCGCATCAGCGCCGCTGTCATGACTACGGCGCACGCGACGCCGATGCTCCAGCCCATCGCCCCGAGCCCGGCCGTCGCGGCCAGGACCGCGAGCAGCAGGACCTGGCCGATCATTCCGGCGGCCGGAGCCGTGAATCGTGCTCGCCCGGCGGTTCGACTCATTGGTCCCGGAACCGGGGTGAGAGCGCGTAGCGCAGGAGCACGACGTCGCCGATCTGGCGCACGCCGGCGAGCGTCGCGCGCCGCCCTACGTTCCACGGGAAGCGCGCGTCGCTCACGAAGCGCGGGGCGCTCGAGTCGCCGACGAAGAGGGGCGCGACGACGAGCTGCAGCTCGTCGACGAGGTCATCGGCCAGGAACTGGGTGTGCACGATGCCGCCGCCCTCGACCATCAGCCGCTCCACGCCACGGTCGGCGAGGTCCTCGCTCAGCCGGCGCATCCGTACGCGAGGGCCGCCGTCCACGACCGTGGCCACCGGCCCGAGCCGTGCGCGGGCGTCGGCCACCCGCGCCCTCGGTGTATAGACGAGCTTCTCGACGTCGCCGGCCCTGAAGAAGTTGGAGTGCGCGTCCAGGTCGGCCCGCTCGGTCACGGTGATCTTCATCGGCGACGAGGCGCGCCCGCGCGCCTCGCGCTCCGCGCGGCGGGCGTGCGAGCGGACGAGCAGCCGCGGGTTGTCGGTGCGCACGGTGACCGCGCCGACCATGATCGCGTCGCAGGATGCGCGCAGCTCGTCGACTCGCTCGAAGTCGTCCTCGTTCGACAGCGCGAGGCGCGGCGTCTGGTCGCCGAGGTAGCCGTCGAGCGAGACGGCACAACTCAACATGGTGTACGGGCGGTCAGGCACTTGAGGCTCTGTCCCTCCAGGCCGCAACGAGAACGGCGGCGCCCGGCAGCGTCGCGGTGAACACCATCACGCCATAGACGACCGCGGCGGCGACCCCGCGCGCCGCACCCAGGCCGGCGGCGGCGAACGCCCACGCCGTCACGCCCTCGCGCGCCCCCCAGCCGCCGACGTTGGGCAGGACACCGGCCATCAGCACGAGCAGTGCTAGCGGAAGCATCCTGGAGGGCGGCGCGCTCGTCCCTGCGGCCCGCGCGGCGATCAGGAACGTGACCGCCTGGCCCGCGACCACCAGCGCCGACGCGATTGCGATGGCTGGCCACGCCCGCCGGGCGAGCAGGCCGTCGCGCAGCTCGCGCGCCGCGCCGGCGCGCAGTCTGGCCCACCTCGACCGGCCGGCGGGTATGGGCGCGCGCGCCGCCAGCGCGACGCCGACCGCCGCCGCGAGGAGCGCGGGCGCGACGAGCGGCATGGCCGCCTGTACGGGCGACGGCAGCACGAGGAGCACCGCGACGGTGATGGTGACCTGCACGACCTGACCGGCGGCGCGCTCCCACGCCACGGCGCGCAGCCCACGGCCGACGTCGCTGGTGTCGCGGCCGTGGCTGATCCCGCGGTGGATGTCGCCCACCACCCCGCCGGGCACCGTGACGTTGAGGAAGAGCGAGCGGTAGTACGCGGCCACCGCCGTCCCGAGCGGCAGGTCGACGCCGAGACCGCGGGCCACGATCCTCCAGCGCCAGGCGCAGCACACGGTGGTCAGCACTGCGAGGGCGCAGGCGGCCGCCAGCGCGCCGGTGTCGACCCGGCGCAGGCCGTCGAGGAACGGACCTGTGCCGACGCGCCAGACCAGGACGGCGAGCGTCCCGGCGGCGACGGCGACGCGGACCCACCGCCATGCATCCCGGCGGCTCGCCTCAACGCTGCCCGCGCTCACCACGCCGCTCCCGCGAGCACGCCGGCGACGCTCGACGCGGTGGCCGACCACCTGCGCAGCGACGCGCGTCGCTGCCGCGCGGCCCGGCGCAGGCGTCCGCGCAGCTCGGCGTCGCCGAGCCAGACCCGCAGCGCGGCGCCGAGGGCGGTCGGGTCGCCGGGCGCGACGAGCAGCCCGGGCCGCGCGCCGTCATCGCCGTGCCCGAGGGCTTCGGTCAGACCACCGACCTGGGTGGCGAGGACCGGCAAGCCGCGGGCCAGCGCCTCGGTAACGACCATGCCGTACGTCTCGGCGCGCGAGGCGAGCACGAGCAAGTCCGCGTCGGCGTACGCGCGGTCAAGCTCGGGTCCGGTGCGCGCTCCCGCGAAGCGCACCCGGTCGCCGAGACCGCTGACCACCGCGCGGCGGCGCACGCGGTCGGCGAACACCGGATCCCGATCCAGGCTGCCCACGCACGCGCAGCGCCAGGGCAGATCCGTCGCCGTCGCGAGGCCGTCGAGCAGCAGGTCGTGCCCTTTGTCGGGCGTCACCGCCGCGACGCACAGCAGCGCGTGGCCGGCCGCGCTTCCCGGCACGAGGCCGGCGGCGTCGACGCCGGGCTCGGCCACGTGCACGCGGTCGGGCGCCAGCGGGTAGAGCTCCGCCAGCCGGCGCCGGGACCACGCGCTGGTCGTGATCACGGCCGCGGCTGCCACGAGGACCTCGCGCTCGCGAGTGCGAACGGCGTCAGCCTCATCGTCCGGCGGGCGATGACCCAGCGGCATGTGCACGAGGACGACCTGCCGCAACCGGGACGCGTGCGGCACGAGCGCCTCTGGGGCGGCGGACGCGATCAGCCCGTCGAGCAGCACCACGGCGCCGTCGGGGATGCGCCGGACCGCAGACGCGAGGGCGACGTGGCCCGCCGCGCCGCGCCGCGGCCAGGCGCCGGGCACGGTGTGCTCGTGCACCGCCCAGCCGAGCGCCGCGAGCTCTTGACAGAGCCGGCGATCGTACGTGTTGCCACCGCTCGGCCGCCTGCGATCGTCGATGCCGTCGGGCACGATTACGTGGACCTCGCTCACAGCCGCCGCTCGTAGCTCGCCCACGCGACGTGGGACTCGTGCAGCGTGACGACGAGCCCATCGAGCTCCCGGGCACCGTCGCCCAGGGCACCGGCCTGCGCGCGGTCGGCGATCCGGTCCGCGACGACCCGAGCGAGCGCTTCGGTGGTGGTGTTGACGTCCGCGAGGTCCGCTTCGTCGTCGAGGTTGCGGTAGCTGAGCTCCGCCACCACCGCGCGCAGCACTTCGGCCGCGCGGCCGATGTCGACCACGATGCCGTCTTCGTCGAGGCTCGCCCGGCGGAAGGTGGCGTCGACGACGTAGGTGACGCCATGCAGGCGCTGCGCGGGCCCGAACACCTCGCCCCGCAGGCTGTGGGCGATCATCATGTGGTCGCGCACGGTCACGCTGAACACGCGCTAGACCCCGTCATAGGTGATGGTGTGGCAGAGCGCCGGGAGGCTGCCGTCGGCCAGGCGCGCCATCACGCCTGGCAGCTCGCGAAAGCGCGACTCGCCGGTCACGATCGCGTCGAACGCGGGGTCGCGCAACAGGTCGAGCGCCAGGGCCAACCGGTCGGCCGTCGTGCGCCGCGCGCTGCGGGCCGGGGACACCGTCCCGACCTGGCTGGCGCGCACCCCGAGGCGGCCCGCGTGGAACGCGCCGCCCAGCGAGAGCCGGACCTCGGCGTCGCCGTACCAGCTGAGTTCGAGCACCGTGCCCTCGGGCGCGAGCAGGTCGAGCGAGCGCTGCAGCCCCGCCGACGTCGCGCTCGTGTGCACGACCAGGTCGCAGCCGCCGGCGGCGTCCTGCGGCTGCGCGAAATCGGCGCCGAGGGTGGCCGCGACCTCGGCCCGTGACGCGTCCACGTCGACCAGCGTGACCTCGACCCCCGGGACTCCGGCGAGCAGGCGGGCGACGCAGCAGCCCAGCATCCCGGCCCCGACGACGGCGGCGCGGTCGCCGATCAGCGGAGGCGCGTCCCAGAGGGCGTTGACGGCGGTCTCGACGGTCCCGGCGAGCACGGCGCGCGCGGGCGGGACGTCGTCGGGCACGACGGTCACGGCACTGGCCGGCACCACGTACCGCGTCTGGTGCGGGTACAGACAGAAGACGGTGCGGCCGCGCAGCTCCGGCGGCCCCTGCTCGACGGCGCCGACGTTGAGGTAGCCGTACTTGACCGGGCCCGGGAAGTCCCCCTCCTGGAACGGCGCGCGCATCGCGGCGTGCTGGCTCGGCGGCACGCCGCCGCGGAACACGAGCGTCTCGGTGCCGCGGCTGACGCCGGACCGCAACGTACGGACCACGACATCGCCGCGCCGCGGCTCAGCCAGCGCGACCGGCCCGATCTCCCCGCGTCCTGGAGCGCGGAGCCAAAACGCGTGCGCGTCGTCGAGCACGTCCTATGTCTCGAATTCGTACGGCATCACTTCTGAGGGCGACGCGGCGGAGGTTGTCTGTAGACGGTACGGGAATGGGGGAAGATCGGTTCGGGCGAGATCGTCGTACGCCGAGCCGCGGTGAGCGGCCCGTGAGCGCCTGCGCCGCGACGGAAGCCCGGCTGACAGGTTCACGAACACCAGTCGCTGCCCAGATCGCCGTACTCGAGGTGCATGTAGTCCGAGTGCAGCCGCACCAGCTCGGACGTGATCGGCACTCAGCCGCGGCCGCGCTTGCCGAGGGCGCCGTTGGCGTTGTCCTCGCGCGCGCACCCGGGCTATCCCAACATAGCCGGAACGGCCGCCGTCAGCGCATCTTCGCGATCGGCGAGACGAAGCCCCGGCGCGAATCCTCGGGTGCGCGACCAGCAGTGGTGTTGCTCGTTCAACTCAGCACTCCGCGTGAAAGTCCCGCCGCGCTGCTGATGCTGCCGCGAAGCGGCGGCGGGAAGCCGCACCGTTAGCCTGCTTCGCGTGAGCCGAGGTCCGACCTTTCCGAGCCGAGAAGTGCGGCTCGTCGAGCCGTTCGGGGCTGGCGGTGGCCCCGACCTGATCGCTCGCGCGCCGGCCGCACGGCTGTCACAGGTTTGGAATGTCCCGGTCAGCGTGGACAATCGCGCAGGTGCGGGCGCGACCGCGGCGCCGGCGTTTGTTGCAGCCGCCCCGCCGGATGGCTGCACGCTGCTCGTCAACACCAGTCGTACGTGCTCGTTGCCTCTCCGAGCTCGGGCCTGCGCACGCTCGCCGACCTCGTCAGCGCAGGACAGGCACGGCCCCGCAGGCTCAGGTTCGCCTCCTCCGGTCTCGGGACGGCCACGCACCTGGGCGTCGAGCAGCTCAACGCCGACCTGGGGATCTCGGCTACGCACACACCTGCCAGACCGACCGAGGCGGGAGCCGACACCGGTGCCCGCGTCGCAGCGGGCGGCGGGGACTACGCCATGTCACCGATTTCGATGGCTGGACCGCTCGTGGCCGCCGGTGAGCTCGTCGCCCTGGGCGTTAGCGGCTCGCGGCGCTCGCGCCTGCTCCCCGACGTGCCCACGATCGGGCAGGCGGGCGCTCCCGGCTTCGACTTCCCGATCTGGTACGGGATCTGGACGCCCGCTGGAACGCCCGCACAGATCATCGACACACTTGCCCGTGACATCGGGACCGCGGTAGCCACCCCCGAGCTCAGGGACGAGTTCCTCCGCCATGACGCCGAACCTATGACCATGACCCGGGCCGAGTTCGCGGCCTTTGTAGTAAGCGAGAGCGAGATGGCGGCGCGGCTCCTCTCCACCAGCTAGGTCCCGGCCTCGCGCCTGCATGGACTCCTGCTCCCGCCTGGCTTGGAGCGTAGCGGCGTGCGAATCGTGCACTGCCCTTGCAGTCTTACGGTGCGGGTCGGACTGCATCGTGAAACAGTTCGTATGAGACGTCGACCGCAGCGTCCCGTTTGACGGCGTTGCAGCGCTGGTTGCAGCGCACGAGTGCGTTCTTGACCACAGACAAGGGCTTGCGGCCGAGTTGCAGTGCGTCTACGGAACCGAAGGTCAGAGGTTCGAATCCTCTCGGGCGCGCTACGGAGACCCTGCTATCGGCGGGGTTTTCGCGTTTCTGGAGGTTCGACGGGAGGCGAACGTGTCCCGGATATGTCCCGAACTTCCGCCGACTATCGGCTTGGCGCGGGCCTTACGGGGGTCGATTCGAGCTCGTCCCGGACGTGGCGCCTTGGCGCTACGTCCGTAGCGTGGCGAAGGGTCCGCGCGTGGCCGTAGGGTCTCGACATGCCCACCGTCAAGGTCCGGGAGGCCATGAGGCGGATCGAGGCCGCCGGCTGGGAGCTCGCCCGAACTCGCGGCAGCCATCGCCAGTATCGGCATCCGAGTCGGCCTGGCGCCGTCACCATCGCGGGCAAGCCCTCCGACACCTTGCACCCGAAGACCTGGGCGTCCATCATGAGGCAGGCCGGACTCGAGGAAGACGCATGACCGAACGCCGCTACCTGATCGTGATCGAAGGCGCCGAGGGCGATAACTACTCGGCGTATGCGCCTGACCTTCCGGGCTGCGTGGCGACTGGAGCGACGGTGGCAGAGGTCGAGCGCGAGATGCAGGAAGCCATCACGTTCCATCTCGAAGGACTTCGCGAAGCGGGCGAGCCGATTCCAGAGCCGTCCGATCTGACGACGTCGTACGTCCAGGTCGCGGCTTAGCGCCGCCTGGACTGGGCCTACCGGCGCGACGCGTCGCGCAGCTTCATCAGCGCCGCCTCGACGTCCGAGCGCACGAACCGCCGATGCCGACCGAGCTTGAGGGATGGCAGGATCCCGCGCCGCGCGTAGTCCTCGATCGTGGTGCGCTTCATCCGCAGCAGCTCGGCGACCTCGCGAGAGGTGAGCAGCTCCATCACCAACCCCTTCAACCCCAGCGTCACCGGGCTGGAACCTGAGGGGACCGAAAGAGGAGAGGTGGGGGTATGAGCAATGAGAGAGAACCCCACGTGAGTGTGGAGCGAGCGAACGCCGAGACAGCGGCCGTGGCCACGCCGGAAATCCCGGGCGGATATCCGGTCCTCACCGCGTCGCAGCTCGACGTCATCCGCGAGCGTTCCACGGAGACGGTCGTCGATCCGGGCGCGTCTCTGGGCGACGCCGGGGATGTCGACTTTGACTTCATGCTGGTCGAGGCCGGCGATGTGGAAGTCGTGAGGCTCGCGGCGTTCGGGCTGCCGGAGCAGGTCATGGCGATCTTCGGTCCGGGCTCGTTCCTGGGCGAGTTGGACATGCTGACTGGGCAGGCGGCGATGTTTTCGGCGCGTATGCCCGCCGGCGGCGTGATCCAACGGATGCCGCGTCCGGTCTTCCGGCAGCTTATGTCCGAGTCGCCGGAGCTGTCGGACATCATCCTGAAGGCGTTTATGGCGAGGCGCGAGTTCCTGCGCAGCGGTGAAGCGGCGCGCAGTGTCCAGATCGTCGGCGGTGCGCTGTCGGCCGAGACGCTGGAGCTCCGCAACTGGGCCACGCGCCTAAGCGTGCCGCACGTCTGGCTCGACGTCGAAACCGACGACGGGTACCGGATCCTGAAGTCCTTCGGGCTCGACGTGACAGAGCTCCCGGTCGTGTTCACCCCGACCGCGATCCTCCGCAATGCGATCCCGAGTGTGCTGGCGGACCAGCTCGGGCTGGCGTATCGCTCGGTACCAGGGAAGGTCTATGACCTTGTTGTCGTCGGTGGTGGACCCGCCGGACTGGCGACTGCCGTCTACGGCGCCTCTGAAGGCCTGGACACGCTGGTGCTGGAAGGGGTTGCCGCAGGCGGGCAGGCCGGCGCGAGCGCACGTATCGAGAACTACCTGGGCTTTCCGTCCGGCCTCGCCGGCGCGGAACTTACGGCCAAGGCGCTGGTACAGGCCCAAAAGTTCGGGGCCGAGATAAAGACCCCGTTCGAGGTCACGTCACTGCGGATGGCGGATGACCTTGTGGTGACCCTGTCGGACGGGAGCGAGGTCTCGGCCCGCTCGATCGTGGTCGCGAGCGGCGCCCGCTACCGGAAACTGAGCCTCGAGCGGTGGGCGGACTTCGAGGGCAACGGCATCTACTACGCGGCGACCGAGCTTGAAGCCCGTGCGTACGGGATTCACGGCCCTCCGGTGGCCGTGATCGGCGGGGCCAACTCCGCCGGGCAGGCGGCCCTGTTTCTCGCGGGTCGCGGGTCGCGGGTCCGGCTCGTCGTGCGCGCCGACGATCTGGGAATCGAGATGTCGAGCTACCTCGCGACCCGCATCCTCGCCGACAGTCGTATCGAGTTGCACCTAGGCACCGAAGTCGTCGGCGTCGACGGTGGCGAGCATCTGGACTCGATCGTGCTCGCGAACAAGATCGGAGGCACGCGCGAGCGCGTGCCCTGCGCGGGACTCTTCTGCTTCATCGGCGCCGTGCCCGCGACGTCTTGGCTCGAGGGCGTCCTGCTTGACCGAAGCGGCTTCATCCTCACCGACACCGACCTACCGGAGACGCAACCGCGCGACTCGTTCGGGCTACTCGGCCGTCAGCCTCTGGCGTTCGAGACCAGCATCCCAGGACTCTTCGCCGCCGGCGATGTGCGTCACGGCTCGATGAAGCGGATCGCGGCTGCCGTGGGTGAAGGTTCGAGCGCGATCCGCTCGGTCCATCAGGCGATCGGCAAGTAGCGTCAGCCTCGGCTGAGCTCGGCGGATCTCGCGCGCTGCGTCGTCCCGGCGGGCAGGTCCCGGCCTGCGCCGGGAGGCGCCGCCGCCGTGGGGATGGCGTTGTCAACGAGGACGGCTGCGATGGCGGCGGCGGTGGCGAAGGTGTCGGCGTCGAGGACTCGGCTGCGGGCCGATGCGCCATCCAGGAGCAGCGCCAGCTGCTCGCCGAGTCGCTCGGGGTCGGCGGCGCCGGCCTCGCGGGCGGCTTCGGTGAGCCGCGCCGCAAAGGCCCGCTTGTAGTCGCGGGCGAGCACGCGTGCCGGGTGGCCCGGGTCCTGGATCTCCACGGCCGCTGCGATGAACGGGCACAAGGGCGAGTGGATGTCGAAGACCGCGAGGAGTCGGTCGCGGGGTGCGAGATCGGCGCGGTCGAAGATCTCGGGTAGGACGTCGGGATCGAATCGGCGGAGGTGCTCGGCGATCAGCTCGTCCTTGCCGGCGAAGTGCTGGTAGAGCGTGCGCTTGGACACCTTGGCCACCGCGCAGAGCTGGTCCATGCCGGTGCCGTTGATGCCCTGATCGCGGAACAGCTGCTGTGAAGCGCTGAGGATGCGCTCTCGTGCGCCCCTGCCGCGGCGCAGGCCTAGCGGCCCCTTCTCCAACTCCGTCATACGCATCAGTATACCCCACCTGGTACCGACCGGTGTGCATAGCCTGCTACGGTAGGCACTCAGATCGGTGTACATAGCATCGACGCGAAGCCAACTGGACGGAGTAAGTCATGGGAAAGCTCGATGGCAAGGTCGCGGTGATCACAGGCGCGACAAGCGGCATGGCGCTGGCCGGTGCCAAGTTGTTTGTGGATGAAGGAGCTCACGTCTTCATCTCGGGCCGACACAAGGACGCGCTGGACGAAGCCGTCAAGCTGATCGGCCGGAACGTGACCGGCGTGCAGGGCGATGCGGCCGACCTCGACGATCTGGACCGTTTGTTCGAGACCGTCAAGGAGGAACAGGGCCTAGTTGACGTGTTGTGGGCAAGTGCCGGGGTGGGCCATGCACGCCCCCTCGGCGAGATCACCGAGGAGCACTTCGATGCCGCCTTCTCGCTGAACGCGCGCGGCACGCTGTTCACGGTCCAGAAGGCGCTGCCGCTCATCAAGGACGGAGGCTCGATCTTCATGACCGGGTCAAACGCTTCGCTCAGGGGCTACCCCGGCTGGGGTGTGTACGCGGCGAGCAAGGCCGTGCTGGCCGTCTACGCGCGGGCGTGGGTGGCCGAGCTGAGACACCGGAAGATCCGGGTGAACGTGCTGACCCCCGGCCAGGTCGAAACGCCGATGATGGAGGCAGTGATGACCGACGAGATCAAGGCGCAGTTCGAATCCGTGATCCCGCGGGGGGAGATGGGCCGCCCTGCGGAGATCGCATCCGTCGCGTTGTTCCTCGCCTCCGACGACTCGAGCTACGTCAACGGCCAGGAGTTGGTCGTCGACGGCGGCACCACGGTGATCTGATGAGTACCGCCGACCCCCGGAGCCAGCCGCATCTGGCCTCTCAATAAGGCGTCGTTGCCGCTCGCCCCCGAGGACCACGACGGCCCTGTGCACGAGAGCAACGATCAACCAATTTCAGAAGGAGAGGACCACAATGAAGATCACGACACTTGGCCGTGGCAATATCGGCGGGACGCTCGCGCGGCTGTGGACGAAAGCCGGGCACGAAGTGACCATGTTCGGGCGTGACGGCGGGGACGTCAGCGACGCTGACGTCGTCCTGATGGCCGTGCTGTTCGAAGCCGTGCCCGACGCTCTCACACGCGTCACCGGCCTGGGCGGCAAGATCGTGCTCGACGCCACCAACCGAATGGCTGCGGCACCACCCGCCGGCTACCCGTCGATCGCCGAGTACATAAAAGCCCAGACAGGCGGTCCGACAGCAAAGGTCTTCAACCTGAACTTCGGGGCACTGCTGGAGCAGGCCGCCGAAACCTCCCCGAAGCCAGGCAACATCTGGGTTGGCGACGAGGAAGCGCGCGCGGCTGTCGAGACGCTGACGCGTGACATCGGCATGGAGCCGTTGCACGGCGGTCCGCTCGAGCTTGCGTCCATACAGGAGGCGTTCGCCGTGATGCTCATGGGAATCGTCAAGGACCGCGGCGAAGGGCTCGTCTACCACCGGTTCGCATCCCCTCAGAACTTCTAAGGTTCGTCCCGAGCTCATCCAGGCCCGCATACGAATGCTCCCGCGCGACCAGACGCCGTCGCACCGGCCTCTCCGGCGTCATACGCGAAGCGGAGTCGGCGCGTCATCGATCTGAGCCCGCTCCCGCGCAACGACGCCGCGGCTCGAGCCGGCGGCCGGCACGCCGCTGCGCGATCAGTCGGTTCGCGCGGACCTCGATCCTGCGGCGACGGCTGCGGTGATCGTCGGGCAGCTGCGCGGCATCGCGCTGCAGCTGCAACTGGCTCCGGAGTTCATCGCGCTGGACCCGCTCGTCGATGACGCCGTGCGGCTCGTCGACCGCGCCCTTCGACCTGTTCAGGCGGCTGTGAAGTAGTAGCCCTCCTCGAGGTCGGCGATGGGTCGTTCAGCCGAAGCCAGGCGCCGGCGCGTTCATCGCTGGACGCTCGGGCGCGGGAAGCTTCGGATAGAGCACCTGCTCCCCCGGCTGGCTTATCTGGTTGTCTCGGAGAGGCTCAGCCAGCGGTCGAGTTCGTGGAGAACGGTCTCGACGATCGGTCGGAGCTCGTCGGCTATCTCAGTCTGGGAGCGCCCTGCGTGGGTGTCGCGGCCGGCATGGCCGAAGATGATCTGGAACACGCTGGCGAGGGCGATCCCTTGGAGCTTCGCCACCTCCTTTGAGACTGGCGTCGTGTCGCTGATCGCGGCCGCGATGACGTCCGCTTGGCGGTCGGTCATTTCCAATGAGAGCCGGTGGATGGCGGGGCTGATGAAGGCCAGGTGGCCCAGCTCGCCACGCCAACTGTCGGGCGGGATGTTGGGTATCCCGTCGACGGAGGCGAGTACGAGATCGCGGATCGCGGCGGCTGCGCTGACGCCAGGCGCGCGAGCTCGTATGAGCTCGCTCAGCTGGTCCTGGACCTGCTGGTCACGGTCGATGACCAGTTGCTCCTTGGTCCGAAAGTAGTTGTAGACCGTCTGTTCGGAGACCTCGGCTTCGCGGGCGACGTCGCTGACCGCGACGTGCTCATAGCCGCGTTGGGCGAACAGCCGAGCCGCGACCTCGGCGATCAGCTGACGCGTGCGCGCCTTCTTGAGGTCTCGAAGTCCTGGGCTGGACATGGGGCGCCAATCGTAGTCGTGGGTACTGTCGACCCCAATGATACAGTGCACCCTAAGTTTAGTTTCGAGTCCACATTTATCTCCGGAGGAGATCCCTTGGCCGAACACTTCAACGAGGCGGCAGCGCCGGCGTCTAAGCCGGGCGGCCGCGGCGCGTTTGTCGCCAGCCGCGAGGCCGCGGCGGCATTCTGGTTCTACGGGACGCTCTAGGTGATCCTTGCCGACGTCCACCAGACCGGTGGCTCGTACACGGTCATGGAGCAGTGGATGCGTGGCGGCATCGGCCCGTGGAGGGGTCGATGGAGATGCAGGTTGACGGCCGTGACGTCACGGCCCGGCCCGGCGACTCGATTGGTGGTGTCGAGCAGATCATCGTCGGCCTCGCCGTTCCGGCAGAGCGCCGCGAGCTTCCGCCCGACGACCTCGAGTTGCCGAGCGAAGACGTGCTGACACGCATGAACAACAACTACTGGTCGGCCTCGACCGGATCGGCGTGGTCGAAGATCGCGCCACAGCGCTGACGAGCGATCGACCGTCCAGCTCGACATCGAGGACGGTCAGCCTGCGAGAAAGGAACCCTGATGGAGACCAAACCCACACGGACGAGCGC
Organism: uncultured Solirubrobacteraceae bacterium; assembly: GCA_963736505.1. Classification (GTDB taxonomy): domain Bacteria; phylum Actinomycetota; class Thermoleophilia; order Solirubrobacterales; family Solirubrobacteraceae; genus Solirubrobacter. The sequence goes on along the minus strand of CAVTOZ010000001.1, from coordinate 1,531,514 downwards.
GTCGCGCATGTCCTTGCGCTCATGAAGCAAGGCGATGACGCGTTCAACCGTCGCGACCGGGCGGCGATGGATGCCGTGCACCATCCCGGCATCGTCGCGCACCTCACGGGCAGCGCCGAGCCGATCCACGGCCGGGCTGCGCACGCGGCCGCGATGGACACGATGTTTCGGGCGTTTCCCGACGTTCACGTCGAGAACGATCCCTACCCCGTCCAGTTCGGTCAGGGCGACTGGATGACGGTGGTCACGAAGGCCACCGGGACGTTCAGCGGCGAGATGGTCCTGCCCGACGGCAACGTGATCGCTGGCACGGGCAAGTCCTTCGAGCTGGACTTCGCGACCACCGCGAGGTGGGAAGGCGACCTCCTCGCGGAGGAGTACGTCTTCTGGGACTCCGCGCTGATGGCTCAGCAGATCGGGCTTGGATGATCCTCGTCACCACAGCGGGGAAGGTGGGATCCGAGGCGGCGCGCGTGCTCGTCCAACAAGGCGCGCCCGTGCGGGTGCTGGTCCGCAACCCGGACAAGGCGATCTCGCTCAGGCAGGCGGGGGTGGAGGTCGTCGAGGGCGACCTCGACGACGCGGCGACCATCGACGCGGCCATGCGCGACGTCGAGAGCGTCGTGCTCGTCAGCCCCGCCGTGCCCGCCCAAGAGCTCAACGTGATCGACAGCGCCTCCCGCGCAGGCGTGGGGCACGTCGTGAAGATCACGAGCAAGGCGTCGGCAGACTCCCCGATCGCTCGCCAACGCGGGCAGGCTGAGATCGAAGCGGCGTTGATCGCCTCCGGCCTGCGCTACAGCCCGCTGCGCAACAACTTCTACATGCAGAACTTCCTCATGCTCGCTCCTGCGATCGCGCAGACGAACGCGTTCGGCTCCTGCGCCGGCACGGGGCAGGTGGGTCTCATCGATGCCCGCGACGTCGGCGCCGTGGCCGCGAAGATCGCGTCCTCCCCCGCCGATCACGCTGGGAAGACGCACCTGCTCACCGGGCCTGCGCTGCTCTCCTACGCCGACGTCGCAACGGTGCTCTCCGAGGTCCTCGGCCGACCGATCACCTTCAACGAGCGGACGGTCGAACAGGACACCGAGGCGATGGTGAGCGCCGGCGTGCCCGAGCCGATCGCAGCCATGAACGCTCATGCGGTCAGCCTGATCGCAGAAGCCGACGCGGCGTGGCTGTCTGAGGACGTGCCACAGATCCTCGCGCGACCGGCGCGGACCTTCGAGCAGTTCGCGACAGACCACGCCGCGGCGTTCTCGTAGGGACCGAAGGTCAGCGGTTCGAATCCTCTCGGCCGCGCTAGGAAGCCTCGCGCGGCTTGGGGACGAGAATCTGCGCGTGGGCGCCGCTCGCGAACCGCTGCTCGCGCACCAGGTCCAGCTTCAGGTGCTCGTCGAGATCCGCGAAGGGGCTGTGGCCGGTGCCGATGGCGACGGGGACCCAGGTGAGCTGGTATTCGTCGACGAGGCCGAGCCTGACCATCGACTTGGCGAGGTTCGGGCCGCCGTGGACGAGGATCGTGCCGTCGTCGTCGCGAGCCTTCAGTTCGGCGACCGCGGCGGCGAGGTCGCCGCCGAAGACCTCGGCCGGGCCCCAGTCCGCGCTCGCCAAGGTGTTCGAGAAGACCGCCTTCGGCTTGTCGTTCATGGAGGTCGCTATCGGGCCCTGCGAGGCCATCCAGTGCGGGCCCATGATCTCGTAGCTTCGCCGGCCCATCGCGTGGGTCCCGGCCTCGTCCAGCGCGCGGAGGTTCCACTCGCCGCTGTCGTCGCCGAAGAACTCGAACATCCAGTCGTGCGTCCCGTCGAGGCTCGTCGCGAAGCCGTCGAGGGACAACACCATCTTGAGAACTACCTTTCGATTCGCCATGTGGGAGAGACTCTGGCGCACGCCGGAAATCATCGGTGTCGAGAACTGCTGATCGGCTCCGCTCACCGGGTGAGGGCCGCGAGCGGCGTGGCCCGCGACATCAGGAGATCACTCATGGGCGTTCAGCGACTGGAGCACGTCGGCATCGTCGTCGACGACCTCGAGGGGGCGAAGTCGTTCTTCGTCGCCCTCGGGCTCGAGGTGGAGGGCGAGCCCTCCGTCGAGGGCCGCTTGGTGGACCGCATCAACGGGCTCGAAGGCGTGCGCGCGAACATCGTGATGCTGCGGGCCCCGGATGGCGGCAGCGCGCTCGAGCTCGCCAAGTACCGCTCGCCCGCGTACGAGGGCGACGACGAGCCGGCCCCGGCCAACGCTCCTGGCATCCGCCACGTCCTGTTCGTCGTCGACGACATCCAGGCGTCCCTCGCGGGTCTGCAAGCGCACGGCGGCGAACTCGTCGGCGAGCTGGTCAACTACGAGAACAGCTACTGGCTGTGCTACGTGCGGGGCCCGGCGGGGATCATCGTCGAGCTGGCGGAGAAGATCGGCTGACGGGTTTCGAGGACGCCGAAGTTCAGGGTCTGCTCCCGATTGCGCCGCTTGCGGCGAGCGTGCACGATCGCGCGATGAGGCGTGCCCTGACCCGGGAATCGGAAGGTGACCGGCGAACGCCGGCACTGGCGGCGGCGAGCGCGTCGGCCGCAGCCCTGGCTCACCCGCTTCACCCGCTGCAGCAGACGATCGGCAACCAGGCCGTCCAGCGATTGCTGGCAGCGCGGCCGGCTCAGCCGCGCGGCGGCCGGCTGTTGCAGCGCGACTTCAAGTCCGACTTCGAAGGGAAGGCGTCGACCCCGGCGGCACCGGGCGCCCCGGCTGCGCCCGGCACGGTGCGCGTCCAGACGATCGCAGGGCAGGACGGGAAGGCCTCGTGGGTGAACGCGCCGTATGAGATCTACTCCCCGGGTGAGATCCCGAAGGAGTATCACGACCAGATCATGGAGGCCGGGAAGGCGTACCAGTGGCGCAACGAAGGCCGGATGAACAACGTCAGCTTTCAACGCGAGCTCGAGCGCCTGGAGAATGCAGGTGAGCTGACTGTCGGCGATATGGTGAACTTCTCGCGCAAGGGCGGCGCCAAGATGAACATCCGCATCGCCATGGCCAAAGTCGGCAGCGACTTCCGGTTCGTCGGTTACGACCTGTCGCGAGGTGAACCGGGAGGCGACGTTCACTCCGGCTTCGTCGAGTCCGAACGAGGGACCACGAGCGGTGTCGGTCGAGCGTTGTTCGCGGATCGCGTCACGCGCGCGCTCCTGAACCGGGCGAGTGGCATGAACCTCGAGGTCTACACCACGGAGAGAACCGCGGAGTTCCACGCCCAGGTCTTCGCTGTCGCGGGCCGCGAAGGCGCCCCGTCCGAAGGTACGAGGTACCAGCTCACCACCGCGGAGATGGCCAAGCTGGTCGTGGCATGGAACCCCAAGCTGACCGCAGCGCAGCTCTCCAATCTGAATGCGCTGCTGGCGCGGGGCGGCAACGTGAGCGCGGCGGATGCGGAAGCGGCCCTGCTTCGCGGCGCCGTTGAGGAGGGACTACCTGGCGGCTCGGGAGGCGGCGGGCCGGCCGGCGGAGTCGAGGACGCGCCGATCATCTCGCCCCGAGCGCAGGCGAAGGGCGCGCTCCTGTCGTGGGGAGCCCAGGCGCTGCTGGCCAAGCAGATCTCGAACATGCAGTCCGCCGAGAAGGACAAGGCGCTGGCGAGGTTCGCGGAGCTGAGCCCGGAGATCGGACGGCTGCTGGACGCGAACTTCTCCGTGACGATCACGGTCGAAGTGGAAGTCCCGAAGACGGTGAACATCGCCGGTGTCGTCACTCAGTCGGATCCATCCATGATCGTGTACTTCCGCAACATGTACATCGATCGGGCGCTTCCGATTCTGCCCAAGAAGGGTCCCGATGAGCACGAGCCGGCGGCGTTTCACGCCGTTGGTGAAGTGGACGAGAAATACGGCAACCCCCGGCGCTGGGACGATCCGCACGAGTACACGCTCGATCAACAGATCCGCGTGCAGATGGGCGATCCCGATGCGACGGGGAAGGATAAGCCGATTCACCCCACGCATCAGGTCAGAAGGCAGAGCCAGACGTTCATGCCGCAGATCGTCGACGCGCTCAAGACCGTCAAGGAGACCCCGCAGGCCGCGGCTCCGCCGCCGAGACCCGAGCCCAAGCTGGATGAGGAGACGGCCAAGAAGCTGGCCGAGGCGCCGACCCGTGTCGAGCTGCTCACCGAAAATGTGGTCCAATACAAGGCGGCGGTCCAGGTGAGGGAGAAGCTGAAGGCCAACCCGATCTTCCGGTTCACCGGCGAGGCGACGGGCGGTGGCGGCGGGACGCAGACCCGCGTCATCTATTGGAGTGAGTACGACAGACCCCGAGCCGAGAAGCTCGCGGAGATCCTGCGTGCCGAGGGCCTGCCGGCGGCCAGGGCCGACTCGGGCGGCGACCCGAGCAGGACTCCCGGTTACGTGCAGATCAACTTCGGCCGTGACGCCGAGAAGTGAGCTGGGCGCCGGCTGGACTGCTCCCCGCCAGGCTCACTTCCGCCATGCGCCCAATCGCTCGTGTCCGAGCGGGCGAGCCTCCACCGCGACGAGCTTCTCGCGAACTGGCACCGGGCGAGGCGCAACCAGGCTCTTGAGCCGATCGAGTCGCTCTCCTAGCATCGGTCTTGTGGAGCCGCTCGTCGACATCACCGCAGTCGAGGTTGTGGACGACTTCCGCTTGCGCCTCACATTCGCGGATGGCATGGTCGGCGATGCCGATTTCGTGGGACGCGAGTGGCGCGGCGTGTTCGAGCCACTCCAAGATCCCGCGTACTTCGCGCGCGTCGCGGTTGATGAAGAGTCCGGCACTATCGCCTGGCCGAATGGCGCCGATATGGCTCGAGAGCCGCTCTACGAACAGGCGCGACGAAACGCCGTCGCGTCGTCCTCTCGACCGCTCTGACGCCGCCCGTCAAGCGCAAGTCAGGCCGGAATCTGAAGACTCGGAGATCGCCGAGAGGTGGCTCCTTCGGCGCCGCATCGTGGTCAGCCGCCTGCCAGCGCGGGCAGCCCGCCACTGGAACGCGCCTCTCGAGCGAGTGCTACGCCCACGGGGACGACACTCCGCACGACGCAGCGATCCTGCCGAACGACAAGTCCGAGCGTCGGTAGGCGCCGAGACGTCCTCCGCGCGAGCGAGAAGGGGCGTCTCGGCTTGCCTTAGCCCGACGAAGGCTGCCTGGCGAAGTCGGCCTTCCAGCGGTCGATGAATCGGTGTCCGTGCGACGTGAGAACGCGACGCGCGCCTTGACTCGCCATGAGGGGAGTCGAGCCGACAAAGAACCCGCCGAGCCCGCGCGGGTCGTAGCCATGTTCGACGCCGAGGCGAGACCAAGCCTCGGACCCGAGATCAGCGTCGTGGTTCTCCCGGAAGTCATTCAGGAGGTGCCACTGCTTCTTGGTCGCCATGACCCATTGCGGCTCTGCAGGTCGCTCCTCCGGCGGCTCGATCACCCCGAGATCAAGGAGCACGGTGCCGAGCTGCGAGTAGGAACGCCTGAGCCGGTCGGCCTGTTGCTGCGTGATTTCCAAAGTCGCCTCTTCGGTTCGCTGTACTATTAGCTAGTGCTAGCAAAAGGATAGCAAACGCGTAGCAAATGTTCAACCGCTAGCTGGACCGCGGGGCGCGCGGTACCGGCAGCCGCTCGACCAGCAGGTGCTGGTCGGCGACGAAGCGCGCGGTGGCGGCGAGCATGTCGTGCGTGTGGTCGGCGTCGAGCATCGCCACCTGTGCGATCAGCGCCTCCAGCACGCACACCACGGACGTGAAGCTGAGCAGGAGCGTCGGGCTCTCCACCGGGACCGCGAGCACCACGTCGGCGCCCTCGAGGAAGTCGTGCCCGCGTCCGTCGGTGACCATCACCACGCGCGCGCCCGCCGCGCGTGCGTGCGCGGCCAGGTCGAGCGTCTGGCGCGCGTACGGCCGGAACGTGCAGGCGATCAGCGCGTCGCCGGCGCCGATCGAGCGCAATGGATCGGTGAACGAGGGGTCGACGAGCCGGACGTTGTCGTGCACCTGGTGCAGCAGCCGGTGCGCGTAGACCGCCAGCCCGTAGGTCTCGCGATTGGCCAGCAGCCACGTCGTGCCCGCCTGCGAGACGGCGGCGGCCGCGGCGGCGAGCGGCGCCTCGAGCGTCCGCCCGAGCAGCTCGAGGTTCTCCATGTCGCGCCGCACCTTGCGCGCGAGCGTGGATTCCGACGGCGCGCCCGCCGGCTCCGCGGGCACGGCCTGGAGGTCCTCGCGCGCCCGGTCGCGCAGCTCGCGGAAGCTCTCGAAGCCGAGGCGGCGCGCGAAGCGCACCACCGCGGCGGCGCTGACGCCCGTGCCCTGGGCGAGCGACTCGGCGGTGTGGAACGCGAGCTCATCGAGATGGTCGCGCAGGAACGCGAGGATGCGCTCGTCGTTGCGCGACAGCCCGCGGCGCGCGTCCGCGACGCGGACGTCGAGCTCCTGGCGCAGCGAGAGGGCCATGACATGAGTCAATCACGACACGCGGCTTGACTGAAGTATTTCGTTTGGATACGTTGCCGTGAAATGACTGGGTCACACGGCCAGGTGCTGCCGCTGCCGGGCGAGGCGCGCTACCTGAAGGCCGGGATCGCCTCGGGGCAGCAATTGCGCGACCCCGCGATCGTCGAGCGCGTCTCGACGATGCTGCTCGACATCGACCGCCACGGGATGGACGCCGTGCGCCGCTACTCGGGTGAGCTGGACGGCTGGGCGCCCGAGCGCTTCCGCGCCACTCGGGCGGAGCTCGACGCCGCCCGCGACGCCGTCGATCCGAGCGTGCGAGAGCACCTCGCGCTCGGGCTGGAGCGCGTGCGGGCGTTCGCCGAGCTGCAGCTCGGCACCGCCGGCGACGCCGAGCGCGAGGTGAGCCCCGGGCTGTTCGTCGGCCACCGCAAGGTGCCCGTCGGCTGCGTCGGCGCGTACCTGCCGGCCGGGCATCGCCCGCTGATGGCGAGCGCGTTCATGACCGTGCTCGTCCCGAAGGTCGCGGGCGTGGAGACGGTGCTGGCCTGCACGCCCCCGCGCGGGGGCGGCGCGGGCCACCCGGCGATGCTCTACACCGCCGACCTGTGCGGAGCCGACGGCGTGCACTCGCTCGGCGGCGTGCAGGCGCTGGCCGCGATGGCGTTCGGACTCGACGGCGAGGCGCCGGTGGACATGCTCGTCGGCGCCGGCAACGCCTACGTCACGGAGGCCAAGCGCCAGCTCTTCGGCCGCGTCGGGATCGACCTGCTGGCCGGGCCGTCGGAGATCACCGTGATCGCCGACGACGCGGCCGACGTGGAGCTGGTCGCCGCCGACCTGCTCGGCCAGGCCGAGCACGGCCCGACCTCCCCTGTCGTGCTGATCTGCCTCTCGGAGGCGTTCGGGCGGCGGGCGATCGACGAGGCCGAGCGCCAGCTGATCGAGCTCGGCGACGAGACCGCGCGCGCCGCGTGGACCGACTACGGCTCGGTGATCGTCGCCGCCGATCGCGAGGAGGCCGCGCAGGTGTCCGACGCGGTCGCGCCTGAGCACCTCGAGGTGCATGCCGCCGACGAGGACTGGTGGCTGGACCGGCTGCGCAACTACGGCTCGCTGTTCCTCGGCGCGCTGACCACGGTCGCGTTCTCCGACAAGGGCACGACCGGCACCAACCACGTGCTGCCGACCGGGCGCGCCGCCACCTACTCGGGCGGGCTCTCGGCGCTGCGCTTCATCAAGACGCTGACCTACCAGCGCATCACCGATCCCGAGGCGTCGCGGCCGCTGGCCGAGGCCGTCGCGGGCATCTCGGCGGCCGAGGGGCTGCCGGCCCACGGTGCCACCGCCACCCGGCGGCTGGCGCGACTGCACAGAGAGGAGACCCTGCGATGACGATCGCGCCGGAGACACCCACCGGGGGCATGCATCGGGAGCTGTCGGTGGTCGACGCGGCGGCCTTCTCGGTCGGCCTGATCGGGCCGGTCGGCGCGATCGCGCTGCTCGGGACCGGGGCGGCCGGGATCATCGGCCGCGCCGTCACGCTCTCGTTCATCTTCGCCGTGATCGGCGTCGCGCTCGTCGGCTACGCGTTCGTCAAGCTCTCCCAGCACATCTCGCACACCGGCTCGGTCTACGCGCTCGTCGGCGTCACGCTCGGCCCGCGCGCCGGCTTCTTCGCCGGCTGGGCGCTGTTCGGCGCCTACACGGCGATCGGCACGGGCTCGACGATCGAGATCGGCCTGTTCGGCGACCAGTTCCTCTCCGACACGGGGATCGCGCACGTCAGCGAGTGGGTCTGGGTGGCGCTGATCGGGCTGGCGATCGTGTGTGCGCTGGCCTTCAACGAGATCCGGCTGATCACCCGGACGCTGCTCGCGTCGGAGCTGACCGGCGTGGTGCTGGTGACGATCCTCAGCGTCGTCACGCTGCTCACGCTGATCTTCAGCCACGGGCCGCAGGGGCAGACGTTCACCTGGGACTTCCTGGCGCTGCCGAAGGGCACCGACATCGGCACGATCGCGTCGGCCGCGGTCTACGGGTTCCTGGCCTTCGCGGGCTTCGAGGGCGCCGCCGCGCTCGGCGAGGAGACCGACAACCCCAAGCATGAGATCCCGCGCGCGATCACGGTCGCGATCATCGTGGTGGGCGCGTTCTATCTGTTCACGGCGGCCGCCCAGTCGCTCGGCTACGGCACGTCGGACGCCGGCGTGAAGGCCTTCGCGGGCGGCTTCCCGTTCGGCGACCTCGGCAAGGCCTACATCGGGTCCGTCTACGCCGACGTGCTGATCCTGATGGCGATCATCAGCCTGCTCGCGATCACCCTCGGCACCGCCAGCGGCGCGGCGCGGATCCTGTTCGCGCTCTCGCGCGACGCCGCCGGCCCGGGCCGCGGCCTGGCCGTGCTCTCCCGCCACGGGCAGCCGGCGCGCGCGCTGATCACGGTGCTGGGGCTGATCACCGCCGGGCTCGTGGGCCAGCGGATCGCCGGCTCCTCGGTACTCGACGCGACGTTCTACGCGCTCACCCTCGGCACGATCTCGCTGCTCGTCGCGTACGTGCTGGCCACCGCCGGCGCGATCCGCTTCCTGTTCTTCGAGGGCGAGGCCAAGGCGCCGCGCTGGCAGATGGTGATCCCGACGCTGGGCGGCGCGTTCGTCATCTACACGATCTACAAGAACGTCGTCCACGTCGCCTCGCCGTACTCGTACTTCGGCTGGCTCGTGCTCGCGTGGCTGGTCCTCGGCGCCGCGATCGTGGCGATCACGCCCGGCCTTGCGACCCGCGTGCGCTCCGGCCTGGCAACCTCGTCGGCATGACCCGGATCGCCGTCCAGCAGCTCGCCCCGGTGCTCGGGGACCTCGACCACAACCGCGCGCTCGCGCTCGGCGCCATCCGCGAGGCGCTCGAGGCGGGGGCCGAGGTGGTCGTGCTGCCGGAGCTGATCACCTCCGGCTACGTCTTCGAGTCGCCCGAGGAGGCCGGTCGCGCGGCGATCGAGCCCGGCCACGAGCTGCTGCGCGAGTGGGGGGAGGAGGCCCGCCGCGCGGACGCCGTGATCGTCGGCGGGTTCTGCGAGCGCGGCGAGGACGGCCGCCTCTACAACAGCGCCGCGGCGGTCGACGCGAGCGGCCTGCGCGCCGTCTACCGCAAGCTCCACCTGTGGGATCGCGAGAAGCTGCTCTTCGAGCCGGGCAGCGCGCCGCCGCCGGTGCTGGACACGCGCGTCGGCCGGGTCGGCGTGGTCATCTGCTACGACCTCGAGTTCCCGGAGCTGACGCGCTGGATCGCGCTGGCGGGCGCGCAGCTGCTGGCGGTGCCGACCAACTGGCCGCTCATGCCGCGCCCGGCGGCCGAGCGCCCGGCCGAGGTGGTGATCGCGATGGCGGCGGCGCGCGTGAACCGCATGGCGGTGGCGTGCGCCGACCGGCTCGGGACCGAGCGCGGCGTGGAGTGGACCGGCGGCGCGACGATCGTCGGCGTCGACGGCTGGGTCGCCGCCGAGCGCCGCGACACGGGCATGCTGACCGCGGATGTCGACCTCGAAGAGGCGCTGGAGAAGCGGCTCACCGAGCACGCCGACGCGTTCGCCGATCGCCGCCCGGAGCTCTACGCCTCGCTCGCGTGACCTGGCGAAGCGTGCGGCTGGCCGCACCGTGGGGTGCAGCCAACCGGCATCTCGCGTGCGCGTGCGAACAGGTCGATTGCCTGGCGGGTCGAGGGGTGCCTATCACGAGCAGATGACCCGGCGCACATCGTGCGGCAGCAGCTACGCCTGCCCCGCGGGGGAGGTGCGGCTGGAAGTTAGGCCCTAGTGCGGGGCGGGGAGCTCGGGCGGCGAGGCGCTCGTCTGGAACACGATCGCGGCGATCACGATCGCTCCGCCGGCGAGCGTGAGCGTGCTCGGCTGCTCGTCGAGCGCGAGCCACACCCACAAGGGGCCGAGCACGACCTCGAGCAGCGTGATCAGGCCGACCTGCGCGGCCGGGATCAGCCGCGCGCCGATCGTCAGCAGCACGAAGCCGAGCCCGATCTGGCCGACGCCGAGCGCGGCCAGCCAGCCGACGTCGCCGCCGCCGATCTCCCCCGGGCTCGCGAACGGGAGGAAGGCGGCGACGAGGATCGCCTGCGAGAGCACGGCGGCCGGCGTCATCGAGACGTCGTGGCGCCAGCGCGTGATCACGACCATCACCGCGAACGCGAGCGCGGCCAGGAACGCGAGGCCGTCGCCCGCGAGGCTGCCTTCGCCCGGCGAGCCGAGCATCAGCGAGACGCCCACCAGCGCGAGCGCCATCGCCACCACGGCGCGGCGCGTGATCGGCTCGCCGAGCGTCACCCGCGCGAGCAGCGCGGCGAGCACGGGCGAGATGGCCAGGATGAACAGGACGCGCGCCACGCTCGAGTGGTTGAGCGCGGCGATGAAGCTCGCCGACGCGGTCGCGACGCAGACCGCCACGGCGATGCCCGCGACCCCGACGGACCTGAACGCCTGCAGCACCCGGCCGCGGTCGGCGACCGCGACGTAGACGAGCAGCGCCACGCCCGCGAAGACGGCCCGGCCGAACACCTGCGTCGGTGTGTCGAGCGTGAGCTGGCGCTGGAGCACACCGGCGGTCGACCAGGCCACCGCGGCGAGCGCGACATAGACCTGCCCGCGCCGCGACCCCTCGAGCACGCCGCGAAGTGATAGCGGACGCGCGTGTCCAAATCGACGCGCGACGTGCGACGTGGTGATGAGGGGCCGCATAAGGTGCGGCCCGCAGAGCACGAGGATCGGAGCCGTGATGTCCCAGTACATGCTGCTGGTGTACGAGGAGGAGCTCGACCGGGCCGGGCAGGCCGAGCGCGAGCGGACGCTGCCGCTGCTGCTGGAGCTGCACGCCGGCCTGCGCGAGGCCGGCCTGCTGGTCCGCGTCCAGGCGCTGAAGTCGACCGAGACCGCGACGTCGGTCCGCGTGCGCGCCGGCGACACGGAGATCACCGACGGCCCGTTCGCGGTGACCAAGGAGGTGCTCGCCGGCTACTACGTGCTGGAGTGCGCCGATCTCGACGAGGCGCTCAAGCAGGCCGCGCGGCTCCCGATGGCGCGCTGGGGCACGGTCGAGGTGCGCCCGGTCATCCCGCCTGACGACTGGCTGAGGGTGGCGCGGGAGGCCGGCGCCGACGTGTCCGGCGAGGCGGTCGAACACTGGACGTGAGCGCCGACCCGGTGTCGGCCGCGGTCGCGCGCGCGTTTCGCGACGAGCGGGCGATCGTGCTGGCCACCCTGATCCGGCAGGCCGGCGACTTCCAGCTGGCCGAGGACGCCGTGCAGGACGCGTTCGAGGCCGCGGTCACGGTCTGGCGGCGCGACGGCGTCCCGGACAAGCCGGGCGCGTGGATCACCACCGCCGCGCGCCGGCGCGCGATCGATCGCCTGCGCCGGAACCGGTCGGTGGCCGATCGCGCCGAGCGGCTGGCCGAGCTGATGCGCCTGGACACCGAGGAGCCATCCATGGACGACGAGAGCACGATCGTCGACGACCGCCTGCGCCTGATCTTCACCTGCTGCCACCCGGCGCTCGAGATGCCCGCGCGCGTGGCGCTCACGCTGCGCGCGCTCGGCGGTCTGACCACCGGCGAGATCGCCCGCGCCTTCCTCGTCGCCGAGCCGACGATGGGCAAGCGGATCGTGCGCGCCAAGCGCAAGATCGCCGACGCGCACATCCCGTACCGCGTGCCGGCCGACGACGAGCTGCCCGACCGCCTGCGCGGCGTCATGCGCGTGGTCTACCTGATCTTCAACGAGGGCTACGCGGCCACCGAAGGCGATCGGCTCGTCCGCGAGGAGCTGTGCGACGAGGCCATCCGGCTCGCCGAGCTGCTGACGCGGTCGATGCCCGACGACGCCGAGCTCTTGGGGCTCTCGGCGCTGATGCTGCTGCACGACGCGCGCCGGGCCGCGCGCGTGGATCCGAGCGGGCGGTACGTCGCGCTCGACGAGCAGGACCGGTCGCTGTGGGATCGCGACCGGATCGGCGAGGGGCTCGCGAGGCTCGAGCGCGCGGTCCGCCTGCGGCGGCCGGGCGAGTACCAGCTGCAGGCCGCGATCACCGCCCTGCAGATCCAGGAGACCACCGACTGGGCGCAGGTCGCCGAGCTCTACGGCGCGCTGGGCATGCTCAACCCGTCGCCGGTGATCGAGCTCAACCGGGCGGTCGCCGTCGGCCTGGCCGCCGGTGCGGCGGCCGGCCTGGAGCTGCTCGAGCCGCTGCTCGCCGATCCCGCGCTCGAGCGCTACCAGCCGCTGTACGCGGCGCACGCCGAGCTGCTCAGCCGCGCGGGCGACGCCGAGGGCGCCGCGAGCGCCTACGCGCGCGCGATCGAGCTGACCGCCAACGCCGTCGAGCAGGCCGAGCTCGAACGGCGCCTGGGCGAGTTGCGCTAGGGCTGTCCAAATCGCCCTCCGGGCCGCGACGTCCTTTCGAAGCCATCCACTTTCGAAGGGAGCCCACGATGCCCAGACCACCCGACCCGCGCCGCTGGAAGGCGCTGGCGCTGCTCTGCACCGCCTTCTTCATGGTCATCCTCGACTCCGCGATCGTCGTGGTGGCGCTGCCCTCGATCGACGCGGACCTGGCGTTCTCGGCCGGGAACCTGCAGTGGGTGATGAGCGCGTACCTGCTCAGCTTCGGCGGCCTGCTGCTGCTGGGCGGGCGCGCCGCCGACCTGTTGGGGCGGCGCCGGGTCTTCATCCTCGGCACCGGCCTGTTCGCGCTCGCATCGCTCGGCGCCGGGCTGTCCGGCACGAGCGCGGCGCTGCTCGGCGCGCGCGTCGTCCAGGGCGTCGCGGCCGCGATCATGACCCCGACCGCGCTGTCGATCGTGATGACGACGTTCCCGGAGGGCGCCGAGCGCAACAAGGCGCTGGGCATCTGGGGCTCGACCGGCGCCATCGGCGGGACGGCGGCGTGGCTGATCGGCGGCCCGATCACCGACGGCCTCGGCTGGCAGTGGATCTTCTTCCTCAACGTGCCGGTCGCCGCCGCCGTGGCCGCGCTGAGCCCGGTGCTGCTGCGCGAGAGCCGCGCGGCGGCGGGGCGGCGGCGGTTCGACGTCGCCGGCGCGGTGACGAGCACGGCCGCGCTGGTGGCGCTCGTCTACGCGGTGGTCGAGGCGCCGAAGACCGGCTGGGGCGACCCGCGGACGCTGGGCCTGCTGGCGCTGGCGGCCGTCCTGATCGCCGCCTTCGCCGGCATCGAGTCGCGCTCGCCCGCCCCGCTGGCGCCGCTGCGCGTGTTCCGCTCGCGGTCGCTCGTGGGCGGCAACCTCGTGCTGTTCGCGCTGGGCACGATGGCCTTCGGCGTGCCGTTCATCCTCACCCAGTACGCCCAGGATGTCCTCGGCTGGTCGCCGATCCAGTTCGGGCTCGCCTCGGTCGTGATGCCGGTCACCGCGGTGGCCGGAACCATCACCGCGCAGGCGATCGCCTCCAGGGGCGGCGTCAGGCGGGTCGCGGTCGTCGCGATGGCGCTCACCGGCCTGGGCAGCCTGCTGCTGACGCAGGTGTCGGTCGGCGGCAGCTACCTCGGCGATCTCTTCTTTGCCCTCGTGCTGCTCGGCCCCGGCATCGGCGCGGCCTACGTCGCCGGCTCGATCGCGTCGCTCGCCGGCGTGGCCGAGACCGAAGCGGGGCTGGCCTCCGGCCTCAACAACGCCTCGTTCCAGATCGGCGGCGCGGTCGGCGTCGCGATCCTGTCCACGGCCGCCGTGTCCGGCGCGCACGGCGCCGCGACGCTGACCGCGCTGACCAGCGGCTGCCAATCCGCGTTCGCCGCGGCGATCGCGGTCGCGGCCGCCGGCGCGCTGGCCGCGGGCCTGCTGCTCGGCGGGCGCCGCGAATCCACGACCGCGGCCGAGCCGGCCGTCGCATGACCACAAAGGAGAACCCGATGCAGATGCCACCGATCGTCTCGCCGCAGGACTGGACCGCCGCCCGTGAGGCCATGCTGGTCAAGGAGAAGGCGCTGACCCACGCGCGCGACGCGCTGGCCGCCGAGCGCCGGCGGATGCCGCGGATGGCGGTCGAGAAGGCCTACCGCTTCGAGGGCCCGGACGGGCCGGCGAGCCTGCTCGACCTGTTCGGCGGGCGCCGCCAGCTGATCGTCTACCGCTTCTTCTACGAGCCGGGCGTGCACGGCTGGCCCGAGCGCGGCTGCCGCGGCTGCTCGATGATGGCCGCCCAGGACGCCCACCCCGCGCACCTGAACGCCCGCGACACCACGCTCGCGTACGTCTCGCGCGCGCCGCAGGCGGACATCGAGCGCCTGAAGGCGCACACGGGCTGGCGGGTCCCGTGGTACACGCTCTCCGACGACTTCGACGCGGATTTCGGCGTGGGCGAGTGGCACGGCACCAACGTCTTCTTCCGCGACGGCGACCGCATCTTCCGCACGTACTTCGTCGACGGGCGCGGCGACGAGGCGCTCGGGAGCACGTTCAGCTACCTCGACATCACCGCGCTCGGCCGCCAGGAGGACTGGGAGGACTCACCTGCGGGCTACCCGCAGACGGCGACGCACCCCGAGTGGTGGCGGCTCCCGGACGAGTACGGCGACTGACGCGGTGTTTGTGCCGTCGCGGGAAAAGTGATATCTAATAGAAATCACTTTTTCGAGATGGCACCCCATTGGAGGGCGCGATCATGACCCAAGCCGTTCAGCCGTATCGAGAGCCCGAAGCGACGCCCGTCGGGCACTCGGGAACCCGCGTCGACATCCGTGAGCGCCCCGCGTGGGCGATCAACGGCTGGTTCGGCGTGCTCGCCGTCGCCCTCTGCATCGCGGGCGCCTTCCTGCTCGCCGGCTCGGGCTGGATCGCGGCGCCGCTCGTCGCCGGCGCCCTGATCGCCACCTCGCTGGTGATCGTCCAGCCCGGCCATACCAAGGTCGTGCGCTTCTTCGGCAGCTATGTCGGCACGGTCCGCCGGACGGGTCTGTGGTGGATCCTGCCGCTGGCGGACCGCCGCAGCCTGAGCATCCGGGTCCGCAACTTCGAGACCAACCACCTGAAGGTCAACGACGCGGACGGCAACCCGGTCGAGATCGCCGCGATCGTCGTGTGGCAGGTGGCCGACACCTCGCGGGCGGTGTACGCCGTCGACGACTACGTCAACTTCGTCCGCGTCCAGGCCGAGTCGGCGCTGCGCCACGTCGCGACCTCCCATCCCTACGACGACCCCGCGGGCGAGGGCACGTCGCTGCGCGGCTCGGTGGACGTCGTCGCCGAAGAGCTCGCCCACGAGGTGGCGCAGCGGGTGACCATCGCCGGGATCGAGATCGTCGAGGTGCGCATCAGCCATCTCGCCTACGCCTCCGAGATCGCGCAGGCGATGCTGCGCAGGCAGCAGGCCAGCGCCGTCGTCGCGGCGCGCTCCCGCATCGTCGAGGGCTCCGTCGGGATGGTCGAGATGGCTCTCGCCCGCCTGGACGAGCGCGGCATCGTCCAGCTCGACGACGAGCGCAAGGCGGCGATGGTGAGCAACCTGCTGGTCGTGCTGTGCGCGGATCAGCCGGCCTCGCCGGTCGTCAATGCGGGCACGCTCTATACGTGAGCCGCGAGCGCAAGCAGGTGCCGCTGCGGCTCGACCCGGCGGTGCATGACGCGCTGGCGCGGTGGGCCGCCGACGAGTTCCGCAGCCTCAACGCGCACATCGAGATGCTGCTGCGGCGCGCGCTCGACGACGCGGGCCGGATGCCCCATCACGCGGAGCCGATGCCCAGGCGCGGGCGGCCGCCCACCCGCAGCGCCTGACCTGGAGGTCAGTCGAGGTCGAAGGCGGCCCGGATCGCTTCGCTGAGGGCTGCCTCCTGACGGTCGAGCAAGCTCCCGATCTGGTCGCCTAGAGCGGCCTTCGGGATCGTGGTGATGTTGTCGCAGCTCGCGGCCGAGGCGCTCGCGAGGCCGTTCGCGAGGCCCAGCGGCACTTCCGTCGACAGTCCGCGGATCGTCGTCGTGATCGGCGCAACGGTGACGGTGTTGAGGTGTGGGCGCACGAGCTCACGGGTGAGAACGAGCACCGGCCGCGTCTTGTCCAGTCGCGCGAGGTGGATCGGGCGCATCAATCGAGCGTGGGCGTGTGGCCGAGCGCATGCGCGGCCAGTCCGTCGAGCTCCGGGTCCGGGCCCGTGCGAGCGAGGATCTCGGCGTCCCGCTCCGCGATCATGCGCCGGCGCTCGCGCTGGAGTGCTCGGCTGACCACCGCGGCGCGGCTTCGCTCGGAGCCGGCCTCCACCACCTCGTCCACGAACGCGACGAGCTCGTCCGGCAAGCGCACGGCGATCTGCTTGCTCATACCACAATGGTACCGGTCTGGGATGCGTGAAGCTAGCGCGCCGCGAGCCAGTCCTGGAACTCGCTGGCGACGATCCGCTGATCGTGCAGGCCGGTGGCCGCGGGCGAGGCGAGCCAGACGATCGGCGGGCCCATGATCGCGGGATCGAGCAGCCTCGCGCGCGTCTCGTCGGTCGTCCCGTCGGGGATCATCCCCGTGGCGGTCGCGCCGCCCGGCAGGAGCAGGTTGGCCGTCACCGGCGTGCCCTCGAGGTCGGCGGCGATGACACGTCCGAGCGCCTCGACCGCGGCGCCCGACGGCCCGTACGGCACGAAGCCCTTGCGCGTCATCGTCTGCTCGCTCATCGAGATCGTGACCACCTGGCCGCGGCCCGCCGCGAGCATCCGCGGGACCACTTCGCGGGCGACCAGGAAGCACCCGGTCGCCTTCGTCTCCAGCACGTCGCGGAACCCGTCCGGGGAGACCTCCCAGAACGGCATCGGCTCGGTCAGGAAGCGCGGGTTGACGGTGCGCATGCCGATGCCGGCGTTGTTGACCAGCAGGTCGAGGCCGCCGAGCCGGGCGAAGACGTCCTCGACCGCGGCGGCGACCGCGTTCTCGTCGCGGACGTCGAGGGCGATCCCGTGGCCGCCGATCTCGGCGGCGACGCGCTCGGCGCGCGCCCGGTCGCGGCTGGTCAGGATGACGGTCGCGCCGGCCTGCGCGAGCGCCTCCGCCATCGCGCGGCCGAGGCCGTCGGAGCCTCCGGTGACCAGCGCGCGCGTGCCGCTGAGATCCGCCACCGCTCAGCGCCCGTTGGCCTTCTCGATGCTCATGACGAGCACGACGCGGTCGGCCTTGTCGGGCGGCGGCTGCTGGTCGGGGTTGCCGTAGCGGTGGCCGAGCCGGACGTAGAACTCGCCCGTCGGATCCTCGATCGCCTCGACGAGCTTGCCGCGGACCTCGAGGTAGCTCTGCGGGTTCTCGGGGTCGATCACCAGCAGGCTCATCGTCGGGTTACGCTGCAGGTTGCGGAACTTGCCGCGCTTGTTCGTGTGCGTGAAGCGCACGTGCTCGCCGTCGTACTCGAACCACATCGGGTTGA
Source organism: uncultured Solirubrobacteraceae bacterium (assembly GCA_963736505.1). Classification (GTDB taxonomy): domain Bacteria; phylum Actinomycetota; class Thermoleophilia; order Solirubrobacterales; family Solirubrobacteraceae; genus Solirubrobacter. The sequence continues at coordinate 1,513,644 of CAVTOZ010000001.1, read as the reverse complement.
CCTGGACGGTGTCGTCGGGGCGGATCGTGCCGAGCGAGCCGAACAGCGGGCGCTCGAGCAGCGGCAGCAGGGTGGCGGGGATGGAAGCGCTCATCCCGCCCGAGGCTAGAGCAGGGCGAGCTGGTGGCACCCGGCCTGCTCGAGGTCGAGCAGCGCGCGCTTGCGCTGCAGCCCGCCGCCGTAGCCGGTCAGCGCGCCGCCGGCGCCGAGCACGCGGTGGCAGGGCATGACGATCGGCACGGGCGTCCGGCCGACCGTCGCGGCCGCCGCGCGCAGCCGGTCGGGCCGCCCGATCGCCGCCGCCAGCTCGCCGTACGTGATCGTCTCCGCGTAGGGGATCTCCAGCACCCGCTCCCACACCGCCCGCTGGAACGCGGTCCCGCCGATCTCGAGCGCGAGCGTGAACTCGCGCCGCCGGCCGGCGAAGTACTCGTCGAGCTGCGCGATCGCCTCCGCGAACGGCGCCTCGTCGCGCGCAGCCTCGTCGGACACGGCGCCTGGGAACTCGAGCGCGGACAGCCCGCGCGGGCCGCCGCGCAGCGTCAGCACGCCGAGCGGGCTCTCGTATGTCGTCCATGGCGTCATGACCGTCCAACGGTCCTGGGCGCGAAGATGTGAGGCTGAACGAACCGTCGCGGCGATAACGTCGCGTCGATGAGCGAACTGCAAGTGATCGCCCGCTACACGATCGCCGCCGGCAACGAGGACGAGGTGCTCGAGCTGCTGCCCCAGCTCGCCGAGGCCAGCCGTGCGGAGCCTGGCAACGTGTCCTTCGTTCCCTACCGCCGGCTCGACGACGAGCGCCAGGTCATCCTGCTCGAGCGCTACGCCTCGCGCGACGCGTTCGCCGCGCACCGCGAGTCGGCGCACTTCAAGGACCTCGTGCTGGGCCGCATCGTGCCGCTGCTCGACGACCGCACCGTGGAGACCTACGACGCCGGCGACTGACGCCGATAAGCGCGCGGCGGCGGAGTACGCCGCCGGGCTGGTCGAGGACGGCATGCGCGTGGGGCTCGGGACGGGCACGACGGTCGCGCCGCTGCTCGAGTACCTCGCCGCCCGCCGGCTGGACATCCGCTGCGTGGCGACCTCGCCGGCGACGGAGGCCCGCGCCCGCGGGCTCGGCCTCGAGGTCGAGAGCTTCGAGCTCCTGAGCGAGCTGGACATCGCGATCGACGGCGCCGACCAGGTCGCGCCGGGGCCGTGGCTGGTCAAGGGCGGCGGGCGCGCGCACACGCGCGAGAAGCTCGTCGCCGCCGCGGCGGCGCGCTTCGTCGTGATCGCGGGCGGCAACAAGCGCGTGGAGCGCATCGGGCCGCCGGTGCCGCTCGAGCTGCTCGCGTTCGGCACCGCCGCGACGCTGCGCCGGCTCGGGCACGCCGTCGTGCGCACCGGCCCCGCGAGCCCCGACGGCGGCGTGATCGCCGACTGGACCGGGCCGGTCGAGGATCCCGCGGAGCTCGCGGCGCGGCTCAGCGCGACGCCGGGCGTCGTCGAGCACGGGCTGTTCGGGCCGGACCTGGTCAGCGACGTCGTGATCGCGACGGACGGCGCGATCGATCACCGTGTCCCCTGACGCCGAGCTCGTTCGTCGTAGGGTCGACATCGCGGTTCCGATCCCCGGAGGACGACATGCAATACGCCCTGCTCATCTACACCACGCCCGACGCGACGGACGGCCTCTCCGACGAGGAGAACGCCGCCATCAGCGCCGAGTACTTCGCCGTCCGCGCCGAGAGCGGGATGGTCGGCGGCGCGCAGCTGCAGCCGATCGAGACCGCCACGACGGTGCGCGTGAACGACGGCCGCACGCTGACGACGGACGGCCCGTTCGCGGACACGAAGGAGATCCTCGGCGGCTTCTACCTGCTCGAGGCGGATGACCTCGACCGCGCGCTCGAGCTCGCCGCGCGCGTGCCCGCCGCGCGCATGGGCGGCTCGGTCGAGGTGCGCGCGCTGGTGGAGAAGCCGTCCTGATCGAGCAGGTCTTCCGCGACGAGTGGGGCCGCGTGCTGGCCTCGCTGATCGGCTTCCTCGGCGACTTCGACCTCGCCGAGGAGGCCGCCCAGGACGCCTTCGCGGCGGCCGCGGAGCGGTGGGAGCGCGACGGCGTGCCGGCGAACCCCGGCGCGTGGCTCGTCACCACCGCGCGCAACCGCGCGATCGACCGCCTGCGGCGCGAGAAGGTCCTCGCCGCGAAGACGCTCCTGCTCGAACCGCCCCACGCAACCGAGGAAGAGGCGACCGCGATCCCCGACGAACGGCTCGAGCTGCTGTTCACGTGCTGCCACCCGGCGCTCAACACCGAGGCGCAGGTCGCGCTGACGCTGCGCGCGCTCGGCGGCCTCGAGACCGACGAGATCGCGCGCGCGTTCCTCGTCGCGCCCGAGACGATGAAGCGGCGCCTGACGCGCGCCAAGGCGAAGATCAAGGCGGCCGGGATCCCGTTCCGGGTGCCGGACGACCACCTGCTGCCTGAGCGGCTCGACGCCGTGCTGGCGATCGTCTACCTGATCTTCAACGAGGGCTACGGCGGGCGCACGCCGCTCGCCGCCGAGGCGATCCGGCTCGGCGTCGCGCTCGCTTCGCTGATGCCCGACGAGCCGGAGGCGCTCGGCCTGCTCGCGCTGATGCTGCTGCACGACGCCCGCCGCGACGCGCGCTTCGACGGCGAGGAGCTCGTGCTGCTGGCCGACCAGGACCGCTCGCTCTGGCACCCGGCCCAGATGGCGGAGGGCCGCGCGCTGCTGCGGCGCGCGCTCGCGCTGAGAGGCCGCGGCGCCTACGTGCTGCAGGCCGGGATCGCGGCGCTGCAGTCCGAGCCGGAGCTCGACTGGCCGCGCATCGCCGCGCTCTACGGCGAGCTCGCGAGCCTGACCGGATCGCCCGTGGTCGAGCTCAACCGCGCCGTCGCGGTCGCCGAGGCCGAAGGCGCCGAGGCCGGCCTCGCGATCGCCGATGCGCTCGACCTGGACGGCTACCAGTACCTGCACTCGACGCGTGCGGAGCTGCTCGCGCGGCTCGGCCGCGACGAGGAGGCGCGCGCCGCCTACCGGCGCGCGCTCGAGCTCGCCACCAGCGCGCCGGAGCGCCGCTTCCTCGAGCGCCGGCTCAGTGAGGCGGCCAGGGAATGAGCGGCTTGCCGATCTCCCACGAGTGACCGTACGGGTCCTCGATCCGGCCGAGCCGCCAGCCGTGCTCGTCGGCGGCCGCGTAGCCGAGCGTCGCGCCCGCCTCGACCGCGCGCGCGATCGCCGCGTCGGGGTCGTCGGTGAGGAGCAGCAGCCGGACGGTGCCGCCGCCGACGGTCTCGGGGCTGAAGTTGCCGTGCTCCGGCGACTCGTCCGAGACCCAGAACGTCGCCTCGCCGACGCTCAGCTGGGCGACGATCTCCTCGTCGCCCACGAGGTAGTCGACGACGGCGCCGAACGCCGCCTCGTAGAACGCGATCGCCTCGCGACCGCGGCGCACCGAGAGCTGGGCCAGGATCACCCGCCGCAGCCTACGCGACCTCGGCCGGCGCAAGCGCGTCGAACTGCGCCGCGGCGCGCTCGACGAGCATCGCGCGGCCCTTGATCTCGGAGATCGCCTCGGCGCCCGCGATCCCGTCCGTGCCGGGGAGCTGGCCGGCGCCGCCCTCGGGGCCGAGCGGGATCGCGATCACCGGCGGCCGCGCCGTGTAGGTCGCGAGCTCGCCCTCGCCCGTCAGCTGTGCGCGCAGGTTGCCCGCCAGCAGCTCCGCCTGCGCTCCGGCCAGGGCCGCCATGTCGCGGTCGGCGTCGGAGATGTCGCCGATCGCGTACACGCGGTCGTGGCCGAGCACGCGCAGCCGGTCGTCGACGCGCACGTACCCGCGCTCGTCGCGCGCCTCGGCGAGCGAGCCGCGCAGGTAGCCGGTCACGGGCGCGACGCCGAACGCGCGGTACCAGACGTCGGCGCGCAGCGGCTCGCCCGCCTCCGTCTCGATCGCGATCTCGGCGCGCTCGGCCGGCGGCGCGTCCGGGAGCGCGCGCAGCGTGCTGCCGAGCCGCAGCTCGACGCCGAGCTCCGCGAGCTGGCGGCGCAGCTCGGCGCGCAGCTCCGGCACGAACGGGCCGGGCAGGATGTCGGCGCCGAGGTCGGCGATCGTGACGTGCTTGCGGGGGAAGATCGCCTTGATCTCGCCGGCGAGCTCGAGCCCGGACGGGCCGGCGCCGACGATCAGCACGCGCTCCGCGCCGAGCAGCGCCTCGTGGGCGGCGAGGTAGTGCGTCCGCGCCGTCGCCATGTCGGGCTCGGACGACTTGGCGGGGAACGGGTACGACGAGCCGGTCGCGAGGATCAGGTGGTCCGGCCGCAGCCGCCGGCCGGAGGCGAGCGTGACCTCCTCGCCGTCGACCGCCACGGCGCGGTCGCGCACGAAGCGCCCGCGCGCGAGCAGCCGGTCGTAGGGCATGAAGATGCGCTCGAGCCACTCCGGCTCGACCAGCGCGCGCCACGCCGCCAGGTTGTGCACGAAGGCGTCGGTCGGGTCCACGAGCGTGACGTCGGCGACGTCGTCGAGTGCCTTCGCGAGCTTCACGCCGGCGTAGCCGCCGCCCAGCACCACAACACTGTCCATGACCAGACCCCTAGGATCGAAGTGACCTCTTCGACGGTAGCAACTTCGATTTTCCTAGCGACTAGCAGGCGCTAGCATCAGGCGCATGGCGACGACCGAGCGAGCGGCCTGCGAGCGGGGCGACGAGGCGCTCGCCCGCGCGTTCGCGTTCCTCGGCAAGCGCTGGAGCGGCGTCGTGCTCGGCAACCTGCGCTACGGGCCCGCCGGCTTCAGCGAGCTCTCACGCGCGATCGGCGGCATCAGCGACTCGGTGCTGTCGGACCGGCTGAGCGACCTGACGGCGGCCGGGCTCGTCTCCCGCACGGTCGACGAGGGGCCGCCGCTGTCGGTCGCCTACGCGCTCACGCCGCGCGGCGAGGCGCTGATCCCGGCGCTGGCGCAGATCTCGCTCTGGGCGAGCGAGCACCTGCCGGAATGAGCCCGGCCTAACTGGCGAAGTCCGGCTGCGCGGCGCGCGCCGAGGCGGCGCGGCCCTTCGGCTCCTCCCAGTCCTCCTGGCGCCCGAGCGCGGTGAGGTCGAGGAAGTAGTACGAGCCGCCGGTCTGCTCGGCGCCGCGCGCGTACGTCGAGTACGTGTGGAACACGCGCTCGCCCTCGCGCAGGAAGTAGCTCGTGCCGGGCATCTCGACCGGCTGCTCCCAGTCGAGCTCGAAGGGCCGGTAGTTGTACTCGGGCGGCGTGACCGACGCGTCCATCGTCACGTGGAAGTCGTAGTTGAAGTCGCTGCCGAACGACGAGTACCACGGGAACGTCCAGCCCCTGCGCGCCTTGTAGTCCTCGATCTTCGCCAGCGGCGCGCGCGAGACGTAGACGAGCGTGGTGTCGCGCGTGTGCAGGTGCTCGAGCAGCCCGGGCGACATCTCGTCGGCGCCGGCCGAGCAGCTCGGGCAGCCGTCGTCCCAGCGCGGGTCGAACATGAAGTGGCCGAGGATCAGCTGCAGCCGGCCCTCGAACATGTCCAGCAGCGACGCGCGCCCGTCCGGGCCTTCGAGCTCGTACTCCTTCGTGATCTCGACCATCGGCAGCCGGCGCCGCTCGGCGTTGAGCGCGTCGCGGCTGCGGGTGAGTTCCTTCTCCTTGACCAGCAGCGCCTTGCGCGCGGCCAGCCACTCCTCTTGCGAGGCGACCTGGGGGAGTGTCATGACCTACAGACTCCCCGCGGGCGCCGAATTCATCGCGTGAGTACGGCGACCAGGCCCGGGAAGCGGGTCTCGAGGTCCTCGCGGCGCAGCGAGATGAGCCGGTGCGTGCCCTCCGCGCGGGTGCGGGTCACGCCCGCCTCGCGCAGCAGCTTGAGGTGGTAGGAGCAGGTCGAGTTCGGCTGCCCCATCAGCGACGAGATGTCGCTGCACATGCGCGGCACGTCGTCGGACAGCAGCCGCACGATGTCCAGCCGCACCGGATCCCCGAGCGTGCGCATGATCGTCGCGAGGTCCAGGGCCTCGAGCGCGGGGTGGGGGATCTTCTCGCGGGTTGTGGTCACCGCGATCCATGATACCTTGCTTTGAAACTTCCACAACTTTGGAACTATCGAAATGACGAACCGCACTCTCAAGCCCGCCACCGCCTATGCGCTCGTGGCGGCCGTGATCGGCCTGGCGCTGTTCGCCTCCGGCACGCCGTCGCCGCTCTACAGCACCTATCGCGAGCTGTGGGGCTTCTCGCCCGCCGTGCTGACGCTGGTCTACGCGACCTACGCGTTCGGCGTGCTCGCCTCGCTGATCCTGGCCGGCCGAATCTCCGACGAGGTCGGCCGCCGGCCCGTGCTGCTGACCGCGCTGGGCACGCTGATGGGCGCCACGATCCTGTTCATGCTGGCCGACTCCGTCGTGTGGCTGTTCGTCGCGCGCGGCGTCCAGGGCATCGCCACCGGGCTCGCGCTCGGCGCCGCCAGCGCCGCGCTGCTGGACCTGCACCCGCGCAAGGACCCCGCCGGCGTCGGCCTGACCAACGGCATCGTCAGCGCCGGCGGGATGGGCCTCGGCGTGCTCGTCTCCTCCGCGCTCGTCGAGCTCGCGCCCGCCCCGCGCGTGCTGCCGTACGTCGCCCTGCTCGTCCTGTTCGCGATCGCGTTCGCCGGCGCGCTGGCGATGCCGGAGCCGGTGCAGCACCGCACCCGCCCGCGCCTGACGCCGCAGCGCCCGGGCGTGCCCGCCAGCGTGCGCCGGCCGTTCCTGCTGGCCGCCCTCGGCGTCGTCTCCTCGTGGTCGATCGGCGGCCTGTTCCTGTCGCTCGGCCCGTCGCTGTCGGCGACCGTCTTCCACTCCACCGACCACTTCGTGACCGGCATCGGCGTGTTCCTGCTGGCCGGCTCCGGCGCGCTCGCGCAGCTGCTGTTCGGCCGCGCCGCGCCGTGGCTGTGCGCGTCGCTGGGCTCGGTCGCGCTGGCGGCCGGGATGGTGCTGATCGTGCTGGCGGCCGGGAGCGAGTCCGGCGCGCTGTACCTGCTCGGCGCCGTGATCGGCGGCGGCGGCTTCGGCGTCGCGTTCCTCGGCGGCCTGCGCGTGCTGTCGGCGGCGATCCCGCCCACGCACCGCGCGCAGGTGATGTCGGCGTTCTACATCGTCGCCTACGGCGCGATCTCGATCCCGGCGGTGCTCGCCGGCGTCGCCGTCACGCCGCTCGGGCTGCAGTCGACGTTCGAGATCTTCGGCAGCATCGTCGCCGCGCTCGCGCTGGTCGTCGCGCTGGAGGCGTACCGCCAGCGCCCGCAGGTCGTGCTGAGCCCGGCCTAACCGCCGAGCGGCGAGGGCGGGATGCGGGTGTGCCCGGTGATCTCGGGGATCCGCATCCCGAGCTTGTCCTCGAAGCACCAGCACCAGTCCTCGCCCGGCTCGAGCGAGCGGATGATCGGGTGCGCGCTGCCGGTCGCATGCGCCGTCGCGTGACGCTCCGGCGAGTCGTCGCAGCAGCCGACATGCCCGCACTCCAGGCAGATGCGCAGGTGCAGCCACTCCGTGCCCATGCGCAGGCAGTCCTCGCAGCCGTCGGTGCTCTCCGGCAGCTCGGTGATCTCGATCGTGTCCAGGTGGGAGCAGGAAGCCATCAGCGCGTTGTGTCCTCGATCGGAAGCCAGACGTGGAAGACGGTGCCCTCAGGCCCCGTGTCGAAGCCGATCGAGCCGCGGTGGCGGTCCTCGACGATCCGCCGCGCGGTGTCGAGCCCGAGCCCGGTGCCGCTGCCGACCGGCTTGGTGGTGAAGAACGGGTCGAAGATCTGCGTGGCGCGACGCCTCGGGGATGCCGGGGCCGTCGTCGATCACGTCGACCTTCACGCACGGCCCGTCGAGGCTCGTGCGGATCGTGATCGTGCCGGTCTCGCCGAGCGCCTGGATCGCGTTGTGGATCAGGTTCGTCCACACCTGGTTGATCTCGGAGCCGTGCACGGTCAGCTTCGGCAGCGACTTGTCGTAGTCGCGCTTGATCTGGATCTTCGTGTGCTTGAGCTTGTGGCCCATCATCACGAGCGTCGACTCCAGGCCCTCGTGCACGTCGACCGTGACGACGCCGCCGCGGTCCATGTAGGCGTAGGTCTTCACCGCGGCGACGAGCTTGCTCATACGGCTCGTGGAGTCCAGCAGCTCCTCGGCCAGCCCGCGCGAGGTGACCGACGCGGCGACCCAGCGCAGCGCCTTCGGCGCCACCGGGCCGGCGAGCGCCTGCACGCGCTCGACCCACTCGCGGTCGAGGAAGGAGAGCGGCTCGGCGAGCTGCCAGGCGTCCGGGATGCCCAGATCCTCGAGCACGTCGAGCATCTCGTCCTCGGCGTCGCTGGCCGCGACGCCGTCGAGCGGCTCGCGCTCGAGCGCACGCCGCATCGCCTCGCGCTGGAGCGCCAGCAGCTCCTCGGCTTGCGCGCGCTCGATCCCGCCCTCGACGAACTGCGCCAGCGCACGGTTGACGGTCTCCAGCGCCTCGACCAGCTCGCTCGCGGCGCGCGTCGCGGCGGCGGCCGGGTTGTTGAGCTCGTGCGCGAGCCCGGCGGCCATCGTGCCGAGCGAGGCGAGCCGCTCGCGGTTGGTCTCCATCGTCGTCAGGCGCGTCATCACCGGCGAGACCTTGGCCATGATCCGCTGGTGCACGAGCTTGTTGGCGAGCGTGAGGTCGATGAACGCGTCGGCCGGGATCAGCACCATCCGGCAGTCGGTCTCGGCCACCATCCGCACGCCGAGCGGCCGGTCGGTCATCGCCGCGATCGCGCCGATCCAGGTCGGCGGCCGCTGGTGCCCGAGCGGCTCGATCCGGCCGTCGGTCACGATCGAGGTGGCGAGCGTGCCCTCGAGCAGCAGGTACAGCCCGCGGATCTCGGACGCCTCGTCGATCACGAGCTCGCCCTTGGCGGCCGGGTACGGCTCGCACGCGTCGACCCACGCCTGCAGCGCGGCGTCCTCGACGCCGTCGAACAGGTCGATCGCCCGCAGCTCCTCGAGCGTGGCGACGGCGGTCGTCACGGCGAGGCGAGGTACTCGTGGATCAGCGACACCGCCATCGAGCCCTCGCCGACGGCGCTGGCGACGCGCTTGATCGAGCGCGAGCGGACGTCGCCCGCGACGAACACGCCGGGCACGCTCGTCTCCAGCACGTAGGGGTCGCGCTGCAGCGGCCAGCCGGCCGCCTTGGCGTCGGAGCCGGCGAGGATGAAGCCGCGCTCGTCGCGCGCGACGACGCCGTCGAGCCAGTCGGTGCGCGGCGTCGCGCCGATGAAGACGAAGCAGGCGTCGACGTCCTCCTCGCTCTCGCCGTTCGCGTCGCGGATGCGCAGCGCGCGCAGGTGGTCGTCGGCGCCGAAGGCCTCGATCGCGGTGGCGCCGGTGCGCACCGTGATGTTGCCGATCTCGGCGATCTGCTCGATCAGGTAGTGCGACATCGACTTGGCGAGCGAGTCGGCGCGCACGAGCACCGTGACGCGCTGCGCGAACGCGCTGAAGTGCACGGCCGCCTGGCCGGCCGAGTTCGCGCCGCCGATCACGACGACGTGCTGGTCCTCGCACGCGCGCGCCTCGCTCAGCGCCGCGCCGTAGTAGATGCCCTTGCCGTTGAGCTCCTGGAAGCCGGGCGACGTCAGCTGGTTGTAGGAGACGCCGGACGCGACGAGCACGCAGTTGGCGCTCAGCGTCGCGCCGCGCGAGAGCTCGATCAGCCGGCCGGCGCCCTCGACGTGCAGCTTGACGGCGTCCTGGACCGACAGCAGCTCGGCGCCGAGCCGGCGCGCCTGGTCGGTCGCGCGTCGCGCGAGGTCGGAGCCTGAGAGGCCGGCGGGGAAGCCGAGGTAGTTCTCGATCAGGCTCGACTGGCCGGCCTGGCCGCCGGGCGCGTCGCGCTCGATCATCACGGTCCGGAGGCCTTCGCTGGCGCCGTAGACGGCGGCCGCGAGGCCGGCGGGCCCGCCGCCGACGATCACGAGGTCGTAGTGGTCGACCGACGGCCGCGCGGAGACGCCGAGGCGCTCGGCGAGCTCGAGCACGGTCGGGCGCTCGAGCACCGTGCCGTCCTCCAGCAGGGCGACCGGCAGCCCTTCCTCGCTCACGCCCGCCACGACGAGCAGCTCGCGCGCCTCGCCGTCGCGCTCGATGTCGAGGAAGCGGCCGGGCACGCGGTTGCGCGCGAGGAAGTCGCGCAGGTCGTGCGAGTCGCGCGAGAAGCGGTGGCCGATCAGGCGCACGCCGCCGGCCTCGAGCGCCGCGCCCGCCGCCCAGGTGGTCAGCAGGTCCTCGACGACCGGGTACAGGCCCTCCTCGGGCGGGTCCCACGGCTTGAGCAGGTAGTAGTCGAGCGCGACGTCGTTGATCGCCTGGATCGCGGCCTCGGTGTCGGCGTAGGCGGTCAGCAGCACGCGCTTGGCGGTCGGGACGATCCTGCGCGCCTGCACGAGGTACTCGGTCCCCGCCATCCCGGGCATGCGCTGGTCGGCGACCAGCAGGGCGACCTGCTCGCCGCGCGCGACCAGCTCCTTCAGCACTCCGAGCGCCTCGTCGCCGGAGTGCGCGCGCACGATCCGGTACTGCTCGCCGAACTTGCGCCGCAGGTCGCGCGCGACCGCGGCGAGCACGGCGGGCTCGTCGTCGACGGCCACGATCGCCGGGCGCCGCCGCCGCGCTTCCGGCTCGGCCTCGGCGGTGGGAGCGGACTGCGCGGTCATCTGCCGGACGGTATCGAAGTCCTCGCGCCGCCTTGGGACCGAGTAGGGAAACCGGCGGGCTCTCATGAGAGCCCGAACCTCCTTCGCGCCGCGAGCGTACCCCGATGCGGGCCGCCGGGACCGTCCCGGCCGCCTGCTCGGCGCCTCACCGGCCGAAGGAGGAATCCATGTCTGCACGTGTGTCGTCTCGCCTGCTGTGCGGTGCGGCGGTGATCTCGGCCTGCCTGGTGGCGGCCGCGCCGGCGGTGGCGCACGATGGGGGCGGCGCCTACCGGGTGCACAACCTCGTCTCCAACGTCCCCGGCGCCGCCGACCATGTCGATCCGAACCTCGTCAACGCGTGGGGGCTGTCCGCCGGCCCGACGTCGCCGTGGTGGGTGTCGGACAACGGCAGCGACCTGTCGACGCTCTACAACGCGACGGGCACGCCGTTGCCGCTCGTCGTGAGCGTGCCCGGCGCGCCGACCGGGAACGTCTTCAACGGCACGGCGGGGAGCTTCCTCGTGGGCGCGTCCAACGCGGCGTTCATCTTCGACACCGAAGGCGGCACGATCCTCGGCTGGAACGGCGGTCCCGCGGCCACGGTGGAGGCCGACATGTCGCCGGCCGGCGCCGTCTTCAAGGGGCTCGCCATCGCGCAGTCCCAGTCCGGGCCGCGGATCTACGCGACCGACTTCCACAACGGCGTCGTCGACGTCTTCGACTCGGCGTGGCACCTCGTGCCCCACTCCGGCTTCGTCGACCCCTTCCTGCCGCGGCACTTCGCGCCGTTCGGGATCCAGACGATCGGCGACCGGATCTTCGTGACGTACGCGAAGCAGCAGGCCGGCAGCGACGACGAGGCGCACGGCCGGGGCCTCGGGATCGTGGACGCCTACGACACGCAGGGCCGCCTGCGCCAGCGCGTGGCGCAGTTCGGCGGCCTCAACGCCCCGTGGGGCCTGGCCTGGGCGCCGAACGGATTCGGCCGCTTCGGCGGCGACCTGCTCGTGGGCAACTTCGGCGACGGCCGGATCAACGCGTACCACGAGCTGTTCCACCGGTTCTTCGTGCCGGCCGGGCAGCTGCGGGCGGCGTCGGGCGGCCGGGTCGCGATCGACGGCCTGTGGGCGCTCGAGTTCGGCCTCGGCGCGCCCAACAACGGTCCCACGAACACGCTGTTCTTCACCGCGGGACCGAATGACGAGGCGAACGGCCTGTTCGGGTCGATCGGGGTGGCCATGCGGTAGTGCTCAGGCCGTCACTCGGGGGTGACGCGGAGGCGTATGGTCGTCTGGCGATGGGCCACGGCCCCGAGAACCACTCGAGTGACACGCACAAGGCGAAGCTCGGCGAGCTCGGGCGCGCGTACGCCGTGGCAGTGCTGTCCGGCGACGAGATCGCGGCCGAGCTCGCGGTCCGCGACGCGATGGACGCGGGCGCCGAGCACCGCGTGCTGCTGGCGACGCCCGCCGGCGAGCTGCACGTCATCGCGCTGCGGATGGCCGGCAACCTGCTGCGCGAAGCCGGCAACGACGTCGTGATGCTCGGCGCCGACGTGCCCGCGCACGCGCTCGCCGCGGCGGCGAAGCGTCTGCAGCCGGACGTGATCTGCCTGAGCACGACGATGGACGCGGGGGACCAGGTGCTGCTCTCGATCCACGCGGTGCAGCAGCAGGCGCCCGCGGTCGCGTTCGTCGTCGGCGGCCGCGGCCTCACGCCGCGCGTGCGCCCGCGCTCGGGGCTCGACGTCTGCGAGCGCGTCTCGCAGGTGGTCGAGGCCGTCGACGCGGCGGTCAAGCGCGCCGATCTGAACTAGCCGAGGGCTCGGGGCCGGCCGCTCGGCCGCGGGTCCTGTCCTCGCGGGACCCGGGTCGACGACTGAACTGAGACCCGCGCGCCGGGCGCCCTGCCACTGGTCTGCGGCCTCGCATCCCGGGCGCATCTCCCTCGTACGCTCGTCGTCGCGCTCAGGGCGCCCTGACTGCGGCATTCAGCCGCCGACCCCCAAACGCCCACGAGGCCACCCGCGGGTGGAACGGATCGCCACCCGGCGATCGACGCCACGAAGTAGCGCGCGCGATCATCGCTCGCCCTGAGACGGATCCGTACGAGACGGTGCGCCGGGAGATGTCGGCCGCCGGCGTCGACCTGCTGGTCGTCGGGCCGACGGCGAACCTGAAGTACCTCATCGGGTACGACTCGCTCGCCGTTGACCGGCTGTTCGCGCTACTGGTGACGCGCGCCGCGGCCGTGATCGTCCTCCCGGCGATGGAGGTCTCGGCGGTCGCCCCGCGTGCGCGCTCGGAGGTGCTGATCGGCTGGGAGGATCGCGACGGTCCTGGCGCAGCGCTGGCTGAAGCGTTCGAGCGGCTGGGGCCGGTGTCATCCGTCGCGATCGACGAGGGTCTGCCGTTCTCCGCGGTGGCGGCGCTGGCCGCCCATGTGCCGCTCGCGGCGGCGCGGACGGCGGGCGCGATCCTCGCGCGGCCGCGGCTGGTGAAGTCCCCCTCGGAGCTCGCGCGGATGGCCGTTGCGGGGAAGTCGTCGCGGCGGTCGCCGACGAGGTGCTCGCCGGCGTGGTGGTGGCACGACCGAGCAGGAGCTGGCGGGCGAGATCGCCCGCGCGCTCTGGCGCCGCGGCGCCGACCGCCACTCGCACGTGCTCGTCGCCGCCGGTCCGCGAGCCGCGCTTCACCACCAGAGTCCCGGCCCCGCCGCCGTGCAGGCCGGCGAGTCGATGCTCGTCGACATCTCCGCGAGCGTCGGCGGCTATTGGTCGGACATCACGCGCCAGGTCGTCCTCGGCGAGCCACCCGAGGAGTACGCCCGCGTGTACGCGCTTGTCGCCGCGGCGCACGCCGCGGGCGTCGCCGCATCGCGGCCGGGCGCGACGGCGAGCGAGGTCGACGCGGCGACGTTGTCGGTCCTGCACGGCGGCGGCTACAGGCAGTGGGCGAGCGGCCGCACGGGCCACGGCATCGGGCTCGACGTCCACGAGGCACCCTCGATCGTCGCCGGCGACGACACGGTGCTGGAGGCCGGGATGGTCATCACGATCGAGCCGGGCGTCTATCTGGATGGCCACTTCGGGATCCGGATTGAGGACACCGTCGTGGTCGGCGATCCTCCGAGGCGCCTGACTTCACGCGCCACTCAGCCCTAGGCGGGCGCATTCGAATCTGCTCCGCCGTTCTTGCGACACACGTCGGAAGACGCTCCCGATGTGAGCGTTATCATTGGCTCTAGGACGGGATTCGCGGTGATCCGCGGGCCGGGGCCCAGGGCGGGGCGCTTTCACGCGAGTTCGAGGGAGAGTCGACGTGGACCACTCGCACAGCCGGACGCCGGGTCGAGGGATGCGGCGACGGGACTTCATGCGCGCTTCGGCAGGGGCGTCGCTGACCGCCATGACCGCCGGAGGGCTGTTCAAGGCCTCGGCGGCGGTGGCCGCGCCGGGTGGTGCCGCCGGCGGACCAGGCAGCCTGGCGCCGTACGTCGGCGCCGGATCGACGGCGCCGATCCAGCCGTTCCAGATCAACAGCGTGACGCTGGGTCCGGGCCTGCTGAAGGAGAAGCAGGACCGCATGATCTCCTTCGCGCGCGGCTATGACGAGCGCAAGTTCCTCGTGCTCTTCAACCAGCTCGCCGGCCGGCCGAACCCGTCCGGCGTGACCGCGCCCGGCGGCTGGGAGGACGGCGGGCTCCTGAGCGGCCACTGGACCGGCCACTACATGACGATGCTGGCGCAGGCCTCCGCGGCCGGCTACACGGACCTCCAGGACAAGCTCGGCTGGGTCGTCGACGAGCTCGGCGAGTGCCAGGACGCGCTCGCCGACAAGGGGCTCACCGTGCACCCCGGCTACCTGGGCTGCAAGCCCGAGGACACGGTGCTGCGGATCGGGCCGCCGCGCTTCGCGGTCTACGGCTCCAATCAGGACACCAACAGCTGGGCGCCCTGGTACACGCAGCACAAGATCATGCGCGGGATGCTCGACGCGTACACGCTGGCGGGCAACGACCGGGCGTTCGAGATCGTGCTGAAGATGGCGGAGTGGGCGTTCCTGGCGCTCACGGTCGGCGACGTCATGCACCCGAGCTACGCCGGGCCGCCGACGCGGCGCGACTTCAACTACATGTGGGACACCTACATCGCCGGCGAGTACGGCGGGATCAACGAGGTGATGGCGGAGATCGCCGCGCTGACCGAGGACCGCAGGTTCCTGGAGGCCGCACGCTGCTTCGACAACCGCGAGTCGCTGTTCGACGCCTGCCTGCAGAACCACGACATCCTCGTGTGCGCGAGCGGGACCCAGCCGGGGCGCCGGCGCCAGGCGCGCCTGCACGCCAACCAGCACATCCCGAACTTCACCGGTTACATGCGGATCTACGAGCAGAGCGAGGATCCGCAGTACCTGCAGGTGGCGAAGAACTTCTGGGGCATGGTCGTCCCGCATCGCATGTTCTCCCACGGCGGGACGAGCGGCAACTTCCCCGGCTCCAACGACAACATCGAGATGTTCCAGAACCGCGACAACATCGCGAACGCGATCGCGGCGGGCGGCGCGGAGACGTGCTCGACGTACAACGTGATGAAGCTGGCGCGCAACCTGTTCTTCCACGAGTCCGACCCGAAGTACATGGACTACGTCGAGCGCGGGCTGTTCAACACGATCGCGGGCTCGCGGCAGGACACCAACACCAACTCCAACCCGAACGTCACCTACTTCCAGCCGCTGACGCCGGGCAACCGCCGCAGTTACGGTAACACCGGCACCTGCTGCGGCGGCACGGGGATGGAGAATCACACCAAGCACCAGGAGTCGGTGTACTTCCGCTCGTCCGACGACTCGGCGCTGTGGGTGAACCTGTTCGTCCCGAGCACGCTGAACTGGCCGCAGCGCGGCTTCACCATCGTGCAGGCGACCGACTTCCCGCGCCAGCAGTCGACGCAGTTGACGGTGAACGGGAGCGGGCCGCTCGAGCTCAAGCTGCGCGTCCCGGCGTGGGCGACGAAGCGCTATGTCGTCAAGCTCAACGGCCAGGTCCAGACGCTCGACGCGAAGCCGCGGACGTATGTGAGTCTTTCGCGCGAGTGGAGCTCCGGCGACACGATCGACATCGACATGCCGTTCAGCATCCACATCGAGCGGGCGATCGACCGGCCGGACACGCAGTCGGTGATGTACGGGCCGCTGCTGTACCCGATCCTGGGCACGCCGCCGGCGAGCCAGGGCGGCTACCAGCAGCTCACGCTGTACCGCTATCTCAAGCGCGACGGCGACTACTCGCGCGTGGCGATCACCAAGTCGACCGGGGTGAACTTCACCGCCGGCGGCCTGACGCTGCGCCCGCACTACGTCGGTGACACGCAGGCGCACTCGCCGTACTTCCGGCGCGTCGAGCCGAACGTCGTGTTCGGCTCCATCGAGACTGGCGTGGCGAACGCCAAGCGCGACGACCACCTGCCCGACTACGACGTCCCCGTCAGCGGGATCACGTCGCCGGGAACGGACGGCCTGACATTCCTGGACATCGTGTGGGACCAGGCGCCGTTCGCCGATCACGCGTCGTTCGTGGCTGCCGTCACCTCGGCGGCCGACGCGTTCGCGGCGGCCGGCACGTTCACCCAGAGCGCGCGCGACGCGGTCGTGGCGGGCGCCGTGTCGGCCGAAGAGGAGCTGCGTCCATGACCGCGCTCGCCTTCTCGCCGGCGGAGCTGTGGGACCCCGCGACCCGCGCGGACCGGCACGCGTTCTACGCGCGCGTGCGCGCCGCCGGCGAGCCCGTGCCGCAGGTCGACCCGGCGCGCGGCGAGCGCATCTGGCTCGTGGCCCGGCATCGGGATGTCCTCGCGGGTCTCGGGCATCCCGATATCGGCCACGAGCTCCATCGCCACCGGCCGGCCGGCGAGCTCGACCGGATCGACGCCCGCCAGCTGATCAACCTCGACCCGCCCGATCACACGCGGCTGCGCAAGCTCGTGAGCCGCGCGTTCACGCCGCGGACGGTGGCCGGGCTCGAGCCGCGCATCGCCGCGCTCGTGGACGCCCTCGTCGACGAGGCGGCGGAGCGCGGCGCGGTCGACGGCGTCGCCGATCTCGGCGAGCCGGTCCCGGTCGCGGTGATCGCCGAGCTGATCGGCGTCCCGGAGGCCGATCGCCCGGTCTTCCGGGGCTGGTCGGCGGCGATCATGTCCGGCGACCCTGACGCGCGCGTGGCGGCGACCCAGGCGTTCACGGACTACGTCGACGCGCTCGCGGCGGCCCGCGCGGCGCGGCCCGAGGACGATCTGATCTCACGGCTGGTGGCGCTGCTGGAGCGCGACGAGCTGGTCGCGATGGTGCAGCTGCTGCTGATCGCAGGGCAGGAGACGGCGGTGTACGTGATCGTCAACGGGCTGCGGGCGCTGCTGACGTGGCGCGAGCAGTGGCGGGCGCTGTGCGAGGACCCGGGGCTCGCGGCCGCCGCCGTCGAGGAGGTCGTGCGCTTCGACGGGCCCGTGGAGATCGCGCCGCCGCGGTTCACCTTCGAGCCCGTCGAGCTCGGCGGCGGGACGATCCCGGCGTTCGAGAAGGTGGGCCTGTCGCTGCTCGGCGCCAACCGCGATCCGGAGGCCTTCGACGAGCCCGACGTCTTCGACATCCGGCGCAAGGACGTCAACCGCCAGCTCGGCTTCGGGCACGGCATCCACTTCTGCCTGGGTGCCGGGCTCGGCCGCCTGGAGGGCCGGATCATGTTCCGCCGGCTCGCCGAGCGGCTGCCGGACCTGCGCCTCGCGAGCGAGCCGGGCACGTCGGGATGGATCGAGCCGCATTCCGGGCGGCTGCCGCTGCGCAGTGACTAACAGTTCAGAGGGGGATCTCGTATGAGGCGTGTGGGGGTAGGGATCGTCACCGCGGTGGTGGCCGCCGTGGTCGCGACCAGCGCGGCCCGGGCGGCTGAGCCGACGTTCGTCAACGGCCTGTCACAGAGTGTGTTCTCGACGAACACGGCGGACTGGATCCGCGGCGAGGGCTGGGTGCAGTCCACGTATGACTCCGACCACGACGGCAAGCTGGACCGGATTCACTTCGACGTGACGCGGCCGAAGGAGACCGCGAGCGGCCTGAAGGTGCCGACGATCATGGAGGCGAGCCCCTACTACGCCAACCTCGGGCCGAACAGCAACTGGTCGGTCGACGTCGAGATCGGCGCGCAGCCGCCGCCGCGGCCGTTCCAGCCGGACTTCGCGACCAAGAGCACGAGCCCGAAGATCACCAACACGTTCGAGGCGCAGTGGCTGCCGCGCGGGTTCGCGGTCGTGCACGCCGAGAACCCCGGCACGGGCTACTCCGACGGCTGCCCGACCGACGGCGCGCCGAACGAGAACGACGCCATGAAGGCGGTCATCGACTGGCTCAACGGGCGCGCTCCGGCGTTCACCACGCGCACCGGCGACACGCAGATGTACGCGGACTGGGCGACGGGCAAGGTCGGGATGATGGGCACGTCCTACAACGCGTCGCTCGCGATCGCGGCGGCGGTCACGGGCGTCCAGGGACTGGACGCGATCGTCCCGATCTCACCTGTCTCCGACTACTACGAGTACTACCGCGCCAACGGCATGGTGCGAGGCCCGGGCGGCTGGCAGGGCGAGGACTCCGACGTGCTCGCCGACGTGGTGTACACGCGTCAGGACGAGACGTACCCGCGGATGAAGTGCCGCTCGCTGATCGACCAGATCGGGCGCGACGAGGACCGCGTGACCGGTGACCGCAACGCGTTCTGGGACGAGCGCAACCTCAACGCGCTGGTGCCGAACATGCACGCCGCCGTGCTGCTCGCTCACGGTAACAACGACGACAACGTGCAGACCAAGAACGCGTCGGCGTTCTATGAGGCGGTCAAGCAGCAGGGACTCCCGCATCAGTTCTACTTCCACCAGGGCGGTCACGGCGGCGCGCCGCCGGACGTGATGGTGAACCGCTGGTTCAGCCGCTTCCTCTACGGCGTGCAGAACGGCGCCGAGAGCCAGCCGCACTCGTGGGTCGTGCGCTCGGAGACCAACGCGTGCCCGCCGCGCCAGACGACGGTCGCGGGCGACCAGTCGAACACGGCGACGCTGACGGTGGCCGACACGAGCCCGTTCCCGCTCGGCTTCACCCTCACGATCCCGCAGACGAACGCGAGCGGCTCGATCACGAGCACGACGCGCGTGATCACGGACATCCCCGACGCGACGCACCTCACGCTCGCGAGCGCCGTCGCGACGACGGCCGGTCAGAAGGTCGCGGGCGGCGCGGTCGTGAACCTGGTGTGCGGCAACGCCAACCCGACGCCGTACAGCGAGTGGCCCGACCCGGCCGCCAAGCCGGTCACCCAGAAGCTGACCGCCGCGTCGCCGGGGCGCGGCGCGCTCGGGTTCTCCAGCACCACCGCCGCCGGCACGCTCGAGACGCTGACCGACAACGCGTCGATCCCGGCCACGACGTCGATGAACGTCGCCACGTCCGGGACCCGGCTCGTCTACCAGACCGCGCCGCTGACGCAGTCGGTCCGGATCAGCGGCACGCCGTGGATGAACCTGCGGATGGCGTTCAGCAAGCCGAAGGCGAACCTGACCGGCATCCTGATCAGCTACCCGGCGGCGGGCGGCAACGGCACGATCCTCTCGCGCGGCTGGCTGGACCCGGAGAACCGCGACTCCGACCGCGTCAGCGAGCCGGTCGTCCCCGGCACGTTCTACGACCTGCGGTTCGACCTGCAGCCGAAGGACATGGTCATCACCGCCGGCCGGCGGCTCGCGTTCATGATCCTGTCGAGCGACAACGAGCACACGCTGCGGCCGGCACCCGGGACGCAGCTGACGCTCGACACCGCGGCCAGCACCGTGCAGCTGTCGATCGTCGGCGGCGCCCCGGCGCTGGCGGCGGCGGACGGCGACCCGTACGCGGAGTCGACCGCGGACGGGACCGTGTCGGGGACGGTGCCGGCCACGCTCTCGCTCACGCTCGGCGCGCCGGCGAGTTTCGGCGCGTTCACGCCGGGGCTGGAGCACACCTACACGGCGTCGACGACCGCCAACGTGATCTCGTCGGCGGGCAACGCGGCGCTCAGCGTCGCCGATCCCGGCCACCTGACGAACGGGGCGTTCTCGCTGCCGCAGCCCTTGTCGGTGACGATCGCGCCCGCGTCGTGGACGGCGCCGGTGTCCAACGCGGCGGTCGCGATCGCGTTCACGCAGGCGATCGGGGCCACCGACGCGCTGCGGACGGGGTCCTACTCGAAGACCCTGACGTTCACGCTCTCGACGACCGCTCCGTAGAGGCGCCACGCGCCCGCCGCCGAGGCTCGGCGGCGGGCGCGAGCGACGGGGTGAAGTCGCGGATGGCGCGAGCGAGCCGCGCGGGCTGGTCGAGTGGGATGAGCGTGTAGCTGTCGGCGATCTCGACCAGCCGTCCCTGCGGGAGCAGGGCGGCGAGCCGGCGTCCATGCTCGGGCGGCATGACGCGGTCCCCGGTCGCCCAGACGACGAGGGCGGGACGGTCGAAGCCCGGTAGGCGCTCGGCCGCGTCGAGCAGCAGACGCCGGTCGGCCGCGATCGCCCGCAGCACGCGCACCGTGTCGCGCCGGATCTCGCGCTGCTCGAGCACCGGCTCGAGCCACCGGGCGGTGGCGGCGTCGCCTCGCATCGTCAGCCGGCCGAAGGCGAGCGGGAGCCGCCTCAGCGGCTTGATCCGCATCTGCTGCATGAAGATCCCGAATACGGCGGGCGGCAGCTTGCCGGTCAGCACCAGCGTCTTGCCGGTCAGGCCCGGAGGGAAGTTGTCGAAGGCGTCGCACGAGACGAGCGCGATCCGGCCGACCCGGGCGGGGTGATCACAGGCGATCAGCTGAACCAGCGCTCCGCCCGTGTCGTTGCCCACGAGCGTCACGTCGTCGAGATCGAGGCGGTCGAGCAACTCCGCGACGAGTCGCGCGACGCCGCGTGGCGAGAGATCGGCAGCGGGCAGCATCGCGTGGCGATGAGCGCCCAGCGGCAACGTGGGTGCGATGCACCGGCCGTGGGCCGCCAGATCGTCGATCACCTCGTCCCACAGCGAGGCGTCCATCAACAGGCCGGCCAGCAGCACGATCGCCGGTCCTTCGCCGCCGGTGTCGAGGTACTCGATCGTGCCGGCGGACAGCTCGATCCGGTTGGTCATCCGTGTGTTCGTCATAGTTGCGTAGCGAAACTAGTTTCGATCACGATCTAGTTTCAATCCCGATCCAGGAGGCCACGAACTAGTTGCCCAAGGGAAACCACACCCCGGTCCAGCCTCCGCGCGACGCGGTCGAGCTGGCCATGGACGTCCTCAGCGACCGCTGGACGTTCCTGATCCTGCGCGAGGCGTTCTTCGGCGTGCGCCGCTACGGCGAGCTGCAGCGCAACCTCGGCATCGCGCGCAACATCCTCGCCCAGCGGCTGAAGCAACTGGTGGCCGACGGGATGTTCGAGCGCGTGCGCTACCGCACCGACCCCGACTGGTACGAGTACCGCCTGACCGAGCGCGCGCTCGACCTCTATCCGGTGATCGTCGGGCTCATGCGCTGGGCCCAGCGGCACCTGGGCGCCGAGGAGGACGAGGATGTCGTCGCGCTCGAGCTGGTCCACCGTTCCTGCGGCAGCCCCGCCGAGCCGTATCTGGCCTGCGGGCACTGCCACGAGCCACTGACGGCGCGCGACATCGAGGCCAGGGTCCGTTCGTCACGCTCGCCCGCCGCTCCCGCAGGCTAGGGGCCGAAGCGGTACACGAGCGAGCCCTTGGCGACCAGCCGGTCGCCGGGCTCGGTCACGCGGACGTCGACGAAGCACAGGCTGCGCCCGCGCCGCGCGACGGTCGCGGTGGCGAGCAGGTCGCTCCCGCGCGCGGGAGCGACGTAGTCGACGGTCATGCTCACCGTCGCGCCGGCGAGCTGCTCCGCCGGCGCGTCGTCGGCCCACGCGGCCGCCATACCGGCGGTGTCGATCAGCGACGCGATCGCCCCGCCGTGCACGACGTCCCCGATCGTCGCCAGCTCCGACCGGTACGGCAGCGCGAGCAGCGCCCGGTCGGCCTCCAGCGCATGGACGGCGATGCCCAGGTGCCGCACAAGCGGCGACGCCGGGATAAACGCCGCGATCGTCTCTCGTCGGGTCGGCATGTGCGAGAGATTGTCGCGCCGCACGGCATCATGCGCGAGATGCGCGTCGCAATGCTCGCCCTCGTCCTGCTGCTCGCCGCCGCGCCGGCGGCTCACGCCGAGTCCGTCGTGTCGCTGCCCGGCTACCGCGCGCCCGGCACGCCCGCCGCTGACAACAAGGTCACGGTGGTCAAGGAGGGGCCGGGCTCGGCGCGGAACGTGCTGGTGCTCGCGCCCGGGACGCAGGCCGGTGCGGGGTATCTGCTGCCGGTGGCGCGGGACATGGTCGCTCGGATGCCCGGGTGGCAGGTGTGGGCCGTCGACCGGCGGGAGAACCTGCTCGAGGACCACAGCGCGCTCGACGGGACCGCGAGCCCGCAGGAGCTGTTCGACTACTACCTGGGCTGGATCGGCAACCAGTCGATCGCGCGGCACTTCACTCCCGCGGACGCGCCTTTCGCTCGCGACTGGGGGATGAAGGTCGCGGTCGAGGACCTCAGGCGCGTGATCCGCGAGGCGCGCAAGGGCGGGCGGACGGTGGTGCTCGGCGGGCACTCGCTCGGGGCGACGATCGCGGTCGCGTACGCGAGCTGGGACTTCAATGGGCGCGCGGGAGCGAAGGATCTCGCGGGGCTCGTGCTGATCGACGGCGGCAGCTCGGCCGGCTCACCGCCGACCCCGAAGGACGCGCAGGGCCAGCTCGACGCGCTGAAGACCGGCTCGCCGTTCCTCGACCTCGTCGGGCTGAATCTGCCGTGGGCGACCGGCGTGCTCGCCGCGGTCGGCTCCACGCTGGCGATCCGGGCTCCGGACGAGCCCGCGCAACTGGCGGCCTGGCCGCTGCTGCCGGCGAGCCTGAAGCCGCCCGTCCCGGTCGGCAACCGCGCTGCGTTCGGATACGCGATCGACGCGAGCACGGGGCCGCAGGACCTCGCCCTGGTGCAGGCGCACATCGGCCGCATCGCCGGCGGCAGGTGGGTCAACGGCGGGTTCGGGACCGTCCAGCGCGCCGCGCAGGCGCTGTCGGGCATCAGGCGGATCGACGGCACGGCGTGGTACCACCCGCGCCGGCTGTCGATCGACGCCGGCGCGGTCGACGGGGGCGTGAAGAACCCGGCGCAGCGCACGCTCGACGTGCGCGCCACGCACGGCGCCGACCTCAGGCTCCCGATCTACGCGCTCGAGACGCGGCTCGGCAAGGGCCGCGTGCTGAAGGCGGCGCGCGCGCTCGCCAGGCGATCGCACGCGCCGGAGCTCGAGCTCGTCGACCGCAGCGCCGCGTACTCGCACTGCGACCCGCTGTTCGCGCTCCCGAACCGCAACGACTTCCTCAAGACGGTGGTGCCGTTCCTCAAGCGAGCCAGCGCAGCAGCTGCTCGTGCACCGCGGGGTGATTGAGCAGCGCGAGGTGGTGCGTGCCGCCGAGCTCGAGGCCGTCTTGGAACTCGAGCCGGCCGCGGCCTGACGCGCTGCCCGTCAGCACGAGCGTGTCGCCGAGCAGCCGGCCGACCGGATGTTCCGGCGAGCGCGTGACGGTGGCGGCGACGAAGCAGTGCGTCGGGCCGTCGTGCAGCGGCACCTCGGCGCACGCGCGGGCGCGCAGCGCGTCGGGGTCCTGGTCGCGCCAGTCCTCGTCGACGAGCGAGCCGCGCCGCAGGTCGCGGATCCCCGCGCTGCGGCGGCGCAGGAAGCGGGCCAGCGGGCGCGTCTCGGGCAGCGCGTGCAGCCCCGCGCTGGCGACGTGGACCGCCTGCTCCAGCGGCGCGCCGGAGTGCGGCGTGCCGAGCGACGCCGTCACGCGCACGCGCGAGGTCCAGTCGCCGCCGAGATGGCACGCGCTGCGCGCGACCAGGCCGCCCATCGAGTGGCCGATCAGCGCGATCTCGGGCGCGTCGATCTCGTCCAGCAGCGCGGCCAGCGACGCGCCGTTCTCGGACACGTGGCGGCCGGTGTTGTAGCGCAGGTACAGCGGCGTCCAGCCGGGCAGGCGGTCGCCGTAGGGGTCGCGCCCCCAGGCGAACTCCGTCTCGCCGAGGCCGTGCACGAAGACCGCCAGGCGCGACGCTCCCGCGAACGCCGACGGCGGCACCGGCGCACCCCGGCGGCGGGCGGACATCGGCAGCGCCAGCGGGCTGCCCTCGCGCTCGAGCACGTCGCCGCGCAGGCCGTTGACGGCCGCGATCACGGCCGCGCCGCCCGCCGTGGTCGACAACTGCCGCTCGCCCTGCCACGCCGCGCCGGCCGCGCGGCCGGCCAGGAACAGCCCGGCCCGCACGCCGAAGTAGCTGCCGCGGGCGATCTCGTCGTGCAGGACGCGTACCGGCGCCGCCTTCGGGCCGAGCGCGGAGAACACGCGCCCCGCGATCGCGCCGTGCACGTTCCTGATCCCGCCGGGCATGCCGGCGACCTCGTCGCTCAACAGCTCCGCGAGCGCCTCTCTTTCGGCATCACGGGTCAAGAGTGACGTCCACCCACAAGTCCGTCTTCGGATCGCCCTGCGCATGGCCGGTGCCCGTGCGGTCGCGCCCGCGCAGCCGCACGCCGACGGGCGCCGGCGCCTTCAGATTGCGCCACCAGACCTTCTTCTCCGGCCAGTCGATGTGGATCCGCAGATGATCGGGGCCGTCCTCGGAGTACGCGACCGGGAACGAGTGCCGCGTGCCGCTGCGGCGGCCCGTCACGGTCATGATCACGAGCTTGCGGCTGAGCCTGCCGTGCAGCGGCGAGCGCAGGATCGCCTTGACCGCGTGGTTGACGGTGCGGTTGTAGACCGCGAATTGGAAGTGTCCTTCAGGCATCGCTGGATCGGGCCCAGATGTTGATACCCGCGTCGACGGCAAAGGTGTCGATCTCGGCCAGCTCCTCGGGCGTGAAGTCGAGCCCCTGCAGCGCCGCGACGTTGGCCTCCAGCTGCGCGACCGACGACGCGCCGATCAGCGCCGACGTCACGCGCTCGTCGCGCAGCACCCACGCGAGCGCCATCGCCGCGAGCGTCTGCCCGCGCCGCTGCGCGATCGCGTTCAGCCCGCGCACGCGGGCGAGGTTCTCCTCGTTGATGAAGTCGCGCTTGAGGAAGCCGTCCTTGGCCGCCCGCGAGTCCTCCGGGATGCCGTTGAGGTAGCGGTCGGTCAGCATCCCCTGCCCGAGCGGCGAGAACGCGATGATCCCGAGCCCCTCCTTGCCACAGATGTCGAGCACCTCCGGCTCGATCCAGCGGTTGAGCATCGAGTACGACGGCTGGTGGATCACGAGCGGGAAGCGCGCCGTGCGGGCGAGCTGGACCGCCTCGGCCGTGCGCTCGGCCGAGTAGGACGAGATGCCGGCGTAGATCGCCTTGCCCGAGTGCACGGCCGTCTCGAGCGCGCCGATCGTCTCCTCCAGCGGCGTGTCGGGGTCGAAGCGGTGCGAGTAGAAGATGTCGAAGTAGTCCAGGCCGGTGCGCTTCAGGCTCTGGTCCAGGCTCGCGAGCACGTACTTGCGCGAGCCCCACTCCCCGTACGGGCCGGGCCACATGTCGTAGCCGGCCTTCGAGGAGACGATCAGCTCGTCGCGATAGGGCAGCAGGTCCTGGGCGAAGATCTTGCCGAAGTTCAGCTCGGCCGAGCCGGGCGGCGGCCCGTAGTTGTTCGCCAGGTCGATGTGCGTGATGCCGAGGTCGAACGCGCGGTGGATGATGTCGCGCTGCGTCTGCAGCGGCCGGTCGTCGCCGAAGTTGTTCCAGAGGCCGAGCGAGATCGCCGGCAGCTTCAGCCCGCTGCGCCCGCAGCGGCGGTAGGGCATGTGGTCGTAGCGGTCCTCGGCGGCGACGTAGGGCATTCAGGGATTGTGCCCTCTATCGTGGCGCGCATGGAAGCCGTCACCGAGCCGCTGGCCGCCAGCGCCTTCTCGCTCGAGCTCAGCCAGGACCAGAAGGACGTCGTCGAATGGGTCCACGGCTTCGCCGCCAACGTCGTCCGCCCTGCCGCCTCGGAGTGGGACGAGCGCGAGGAGACGCCGTGGCCGCTGATCCAGGAGGCGGCCAAGATCGGGCTCTACTCGTTCGAGGCGATCGCGCAGTTCTACGCCGACGAGACCGGCCTGCTGCTGCCGATGGTCAACGAGGAGCTGTTCTGGGGCGACGCCGGCATCGGCATGTCGATCATGGGCACGACGCTGGCCGTCGCCGGGATCTTCTCGGCCGGCACGCCTGAGCAGCTCGGCGAGTGGGTGCCGCAGTGCTACGGCACCGTCGACGAGCCGCAGGTCGGCGCGTTCTGCGTCTCCGAGCCGGACGCCGGCTCCGACGTCTCCTCGCTGCGCACCCGCGCGCGCTACGACGAGGCGAAGGACGAGTGGGTCCTCAACGGCCAGAAGGCGTGGGCGACCAACGGCGGCATCGCCAACATCCACATCGTCGTCGCGTCCGTCGAGCCCGAGCTCGGCGCGCGCGGCCAGGCCGCGTTCATCATCCCGCCGAAGACGCCGGGGCTCGTGATGGGCACGAAGGTCAAGAAGCACGGCCTGCGCGCCTCGCACACCGCCGACGTCTTCCTCGAGGACTGCCGCATCCCCGGCCGCTGCCTGCTCGGCCCGAAGGAGAAGCTCGACGAGCGCCTGGCGCGCGCCCGCGAGGGCACGGGCGGCAAGAAGCAGGCCGCGATGCAGACGTTCGAGGCGACGCGCCCGAGCGTCGGCGCGCAGGCGATCGGCATCGCCCGCGCGGCGTACGAGTACGCGCTCGGCTACGCCAAGGAGCGCTCCCAGTTCGGCCGCCCGATCATCGAGAACCAGGCGATCGCGTTCACGCTCGCCGACATGAAGATGGAGATCGACGCCGCGCGGCTGCTCGTCTGGCGCGCGTCGTGGATGGGCCGCACCGGCCGCCCGTTCACGTCCGCCGAAGGCTCGATGAGCAAGCTCAAGGCCGGCGAGGTCGCCGTGTGGGCGACCGAGCGCGCGATCCAGATCCTGGGCGGCAACGGCTACACGCGCGAGTACCCCGTCGAGCGGATGCACCGCGACGCGAAGATCTACACGATCTTCGAGGGCACCTCGGAGATCCAGCGCCTCGTCATCGCCCGCGCGATCTCCGGCGTGCAAATCCGATAGACAGCGGGGATGGACCTCGACCACGTTGAGGTGCGCATCCTCGGCTGCCTCATCGAGAAGCAGCGCACCACGCCCGATCAGTACCCGCTGAGCCTCAACGCGCTGCGGCTCGCCTGCAACCAGACGACGAACCGCGACCCCGTCGTGCACTACGACGAGGACACGATCCGCACCGGCCTGCACCACCTCGGCCGCCGCCGCTACACGCGGCTCGCGAGCGGCCACTCGAGCCGCGCCTCCAAGTACCGCCACCTGCTCGACGACGAGCTGCACCTCGACGCGGCCGAGCAGGCCGTGCTGGCCGTGCTGATGCTGCGCGGGCCGCAGACGCCCGGCGAGCTCAAGCAGCGGACCGAGCGGATGCAGGGCTTCGCCGACATCGCCGAGGTCCACGAGGTCCTCACGCGGCTGATCGGCAAGGATTTCGTCTACGAGCTCGCGCGGCGCCCGGGCCAGAAGGAGGAGCGCTACCAGCACCGCCTGTCCGAGGACCTCGACGGCGAGGAGATCGAGGCCGCGGGCTCGTTCTCCGCTCCCGCCGCGGTCGTCCCACCGCCGCCGCGGCGCGACGAGCGGATGGACCGCCTCGAGGCCGAGGTGGCTGCGCTGCGCGAGGAGATCGCCGCGATCAAGGCCGAGCTGGGCGTGTGACGGCCCGGCCGCACCCGTAGCTTCGAGCAGAACTCGGCGGGCTTCTCCGGTTTTCGCGCGCGGCGCGCGGCGTCAGGCTTGAGTCATGCGATCCGGTCCGGCCGTGCGCATCGCCACCAGCCAGCATGTCGGCGCGACAGCCGAAGGCGAGATCGCGCTGGCGCTGAGCGGCCCCGGCGGCAGCCGCGGGATCGTGACGCTGAAGTCCGAGCGCAGGATCGCGGGCCGCTGGCTCGAGCGCGGCCGCCCGCGCGTCGTCACGCTCGCCAGACGCCGGTTCACGCTTCCCGCCGAAGGCCGCAGCGAGCTGATCCTGCGGCTCTCGCCGCAGCACCTCGCGCTACTCCGGCGCATCGGCGCGATCCGGGCCGTGGCGCGCGTGACCACGGCGCAGTCGCGCGACGCGAAGGCCGTCACCGTCCATGCGCCGCAGCGGCGAACGAAGAGCCGGCGCGGCCTTTCCCGCGCGGCGGCCACCGGGATCGTGCTGCTGCTGGCCTGCGCCCCGGCGGCGCTCGCGTCGTGGTCGCCTCCGGAGCGGCTCTCCTCCACGTCCACGGACGGCATGCACCAGCCGAGCGGAACGCCGACGCTGGGCATCGACGCGCGCGGCAACGCGCTGGCGACCTGGCCGCGGCGCTTCGAGGGCGGCTGGCGGCTCGCGCGCAAGCCGGCCGGTGCGGCCCGGTTCGGGCCTGAGCGCGCGGCACCCTACCTCGGCGACCAGGTCGTCGAAGCCGACCCCCCGGCGCCGCTCGTGTACGGCTCCGGCCAGGCCGTCGCGGTCGAGCAGCAGAAGGGGCGCTCGACCTGCGGCGGATTCGCCACCCGCTACGCGCTCGCCGCCCGCACCGGCGCACAGCTCGCCGGCGCCCGCCACCTGGCGACGATCTTCTCGCACCAGCAGCCGCCGCCGCTCGCGCTCGCCGGCAACCGCGACGGCACCGCACTGGCCGCCTGGATCGAGTACCCGCACGATGCCCGCGGGCGCTGCGTCAGGACCCGGCAGGAGGTGCTCAAAGCGGCCATCTACCGGCCGGGGACCGGATTCGGCGCACCCGTGACGCTGCTCCGCGGCGTCGTCTCGCCGACCGTCGCGGTGGCGGTCGGCGAACGCGGCGACATGCTTGTCGCGATCCGCCGCAAGGGCGCGCTCGAGACCCGCTCGCGCGGCGTCTCCGGTCACTGGAGCGCGGCGCGCAGGCTCGCGATCGCCGACCAGCGCGTCGATGTCGTGCGGGCCGCGATCGGCCCCGACGGCGCCGCGTGGCTGCTGTGGTCGAGCGGGTCCAGCGGCGTCCACAGCGTGAGCGCGGCGGTCCGCCGCCCGCGCACGGCGAGCTTCGGCTCGGTGCGCGTCCTCGAGCGCGGCGCCATGCCGGACGAGCTGCGCGACAGCCCTGAGCGCTGGCGCCTGCGGATCGCGACGCCCGACCGCGGGACCGGCGCGACCGCCGCGTGGACGAGCTCGGATGGCCTGCACCTGCGCGTCATGGTCGCGCTCGCCCGCGGCGACGACCCGCTCGAGCCGCCGGCCCAGCTCACGCCGGCGGGCGGGAGCTACGTCCTCGGCGACCTCGCGCTGCGCGCCGGGCGGCGCGCGATCGCGGTGACGTCGCGCCCGGCCGACGGCACCGCGCGGGCGCTGGTCGCGGTCGGCAGCGCCGCCTTCGGCCCGCTCGAGCCGGTCGGGGAGGGCGGCGGTCAGGTCGTGGGCGAGGCGCTCGCGATCGACCCGGTCACGCGCCGGGCCACCCTCGTGTGGCACGAGGATCGCATCGCCGCGCCGTCGCCCCTGGGGATCGTGTTCGCCTCGACGCAGCACTAATGCCCTAAACTTGGTCGGGATGTCCGTATTCGAGTTCCCGCGCACCGTGAACGAGAAGGCGGCCCGCACCGTGGCGGGCGTCGTCGCCCTCACCGGCATCGTCGCGCTGGCGTTCGGGGCCGAGTGGCTGCTGCTCCCGCTCGCCTACGGGTTCTGGGCGCGCGTGCTGTCCGGGCCGACGCTGAGCCCGCTCGCGCAGTTCGCCACGCGCGTGGCGGCGCCGCGGCTCGGCGCGCCGAAGGACGTCGCCGGGCCGCCGAAGCGGTTCGCGCAGGCGCTGGGGGCGACGATGACGACGGCGGGATCGATCGCGTGGCTGGCGGGCTCGACGACCGCGGCGGACGTGTTCCTCGCGCTGCTCGTGGTCGCCGCGACGCTCGAGTCGGTCTTCGCGATCTGTCTCGGCTGCCACATCTTCAACGCATTGATGCGGATCGGGCTCGTGCCCGAGACGGTTTGCGTAGAGTGCGCGAACCTTGCTTCGCGTAGCGCTGGCGCTCGTACTCCTGCTGCCTAGCCCGGCGTTCGCCGCCGGCAACCCCTGGCTGCACAAGCGCGTCCTGAACATCGCCCACCAGGGCGGCGAGGCGGAGTTCCCGTCGAACACGATGTACGCGTTCCGCCACGCGCTGGCCGCGGGCGCGGACATGCTCGAGCTCGACGTCGGCGTGACCAAGGACGGCCAGGTCGTGGTGATGCACGACACGACGCTCGACCGCACGACGAACGGCCACGGCACGATCGCGTCGCACACGCTCAAGCAGATCCGCAAGCTCGACGCCGGCTACTGGTTCGCGCGCGGCGGCGACCCGTACGACCACAAGGCCAAGGTCCACCCCTTCCGCGGCAAGGGCCTCACGGTGCCCACGCTGAGCGAAGTCCTGAAGGCGTTCCCGCACACGCCGATCAACGTCGAGATCAAGGGCCGCACGAAGGCCGAGGCGACGGCGGAGTACCTCGAGAACGCGGAGGTCCTCGCGAAGCTGCTCGGCAGCAAGGCGTGGCCGAACCTGATCGTCGTCTCCTTCCAGCAGGCGGCGGTGGACCGCTTCCACGCGCTCGACCCGAAGGTCGCCGTCGCGCCGGGCATCGACGGCGCCGCCGGCTGGATCCTGTCCGACAAGCCGCCGGGCGACGGCGTCGTCGCGTTCCAGCTCCCGATCACCTACACGGTCAACGGCCAGGTCTTCGACGTCACGACGGCCGCCAACGTCGCGCGCGCCCATGCACAGGGCTTCGCGTGGCACACGTGGCTGAGCGACGACGGCGAGTCGCGCGCGACCTGGAGCAAGCTGATCGACTGGTGCGTCGACGGCGTGATGACCGCCAAGCCGGTCGCGTTCGAGAAGCTGCTCAAGGCGCATCCCGCGCCGGCCGCCTGTTAGTCAGGCGCGGCGGGCGAGGGCGATCACGCCCAGCGCGACGACGGCGAAGATGACGCCGATCCAGACCCACTGCGCCACCGCGAGGACGACCACCGCCGAACCGTACAGGTGTGGGGCCACGATGAAAGCTGGCCGAGGGTCCAGTTAGCCCTCGAGGACCGCGCCGTCGGGCACGTCCTCGCGCACCGTCACGTCGCCGCGCACGACGACGCCGCTGCCGAAGTGCACGTCGCCCTCGACGACGAGGCGGTCGCAGCCGATCAGCGACGGCGGCCCGCCCGGGAAGTGGTCCTCGAAGTCGGGCATCAGCTTGAAGTGGTCCGGGTCGAGCGCGACGAACGGGACGCGGCCCTCGCGCTCCGGCGCGAGCGACACCTTCGCCGCGTCGTCGAGCAGGTAGGCGTCCGAGCGCAGCGCCAGCAGGTCGTCGGTCGTCTTGACGGGGGCGAAGCGCGTGCGCGGCACGCGCAGCGCGCGGGCGCCTTCGAACACCTCGATCGCCGCGCCCATCGCGGTCTCGAGCTGGTAGACGGGCGGCGACGACTTGTCGGACGGGTCGACGGTCTTCTCGTTGCGGATCATCGGCAGGCCGAGCACGTCGTTGCGCTCGCGCATCACGGCGTCGAGCGCGCGCAGGTCGAGCCACAGGTTGTTCGTGTTGACGTAGCGGTGGCGCGTGATGTCCTGCAGCGCCTCGAGGTCCTCCTCGGGCGTCTGCGCCGTCTCGCGCAGCACGAGCCGCCCGTCCTCGCTGCGGCGCGCGAGGTGGCCGCCCTTGCGGTCGGCCTCCGTGCGGTCGGTGACCTCCATCAGGAACGGGATCCGCTCCGCCCGCAGCCACGCCAGGATGCGCGGCTCGAGCACCGCGCCGAGGTTGTCGGAGTTCGCGACGAACGCGTGCTCGTAGCCGCGCTCGAGCAGCTCGCCGAGCATGCCCGACGTGACGAGCGCGGTGTAGAGGTCGCCGTGCCCGGGCGGGCACCACTCGAGCCGCGGATCGGGCGGCCACTCGACCGGCGTCAGGTCGTCGACCCGGATCTTCGGCTCCTTGTTCTGCAAGAAATCCTGCGGGACGTCGGAGCGCAGGCCGTCGTAGGCCTCCAGCGCGGCGAGCGAGTCGGCGCGCGTGCTGTATGAGTCCATCAGCACGAGCGGGAGCCGGGCGTCGTGCTCCTTGCGCAGCGCGAGCACCTGGCGCGCGATCACGTCGAGGAAGCTGAGCCCGTCCTTGACCTCCAGCAGCGACTTGGCCGCCTTCAGGCCCATGCTCGTGCCGAGCCCGCCGTTGAGCCGCAGCACGATCGCCTTCTGCAGCGCCTCGCGCTCGGCCTCGGGGTCGCTCGCCAGCTCGTCGAGCGAGCGGACGTCGGTGACGGGCTCGATCGAGCGCTCGGGCATCAGCCCGGTCTCGCCCGCCTCGAGTTGCCGGTAGTAATGCTCGAACGCGCGGATCGCCGCCTCCGCCACGCCTTCTTGCCGCATCTTCTCGACGCCGGCGAGCAGCCCCTCGTCGCTCACGGCGGGGATGCTAGCCGTCGGCGGAACGCCCCCGCTCCCTCGACGCGCGCGCCGAGCGCGCGGGCACGCGCGGCGAGCGCCGCGTCGGACGTCGCCACGGTCGTGTCCGCGCGGTCGCGCCACCAGCCGTCCGGGCGGCTTCCGATCACATTGCTCGCGTCGACCAGCCAGCGCATCGGCGCTGACGCTAGCCGGTCCGGATGCCGACGCCGGCTCAAGTTCTTCCCGCACACCGCCGATAGCCGGGACATCTGATGACCCTGCATTCGTCGTCCCAGATCGCCGGCGCGGGCGTGGCTACGGCTTCGCTGAAGTCCACGAGCGAGCACAAGAAGTCCACCGGCACGTCGTTCTCGGCGGCGCTGAAGGACGCGAGCACCGAGACCGGCACCACGACGACCGCCAAGAAGGCGCCGTCGGGGGAGAAGACGAAGGTGGTCGAGGGTCACAAGTACGCCGACATCACGGCCGGGCCGCGCAAGGGCCTGTTCCTCAACACCGGCTCGAACGCGCGCGCCGGCGAGGCGTTCGTGCTCGTCCGCAAGAACGGCCGCGAGTACCACATCTACGGCACCGGCGAGAACCGCCGCGTGATCGGTCTCAAGACCGCCGAAGAGAAGAAGAGCGACGCGGTCCCGACGACCGACACCAGCACCTCGACGAGCGACACGTCGACCGCGCCGACCGGCACGACCGACACCGGCAAGATCACCACCGACTCGTCGACCGGCGCCTAGCGGCCAGCGCCGCCGGCACCTCCGCCTCGCGCCCCAGCAGCCCGTCCGCGACCAGTCGCGCCGACGCCGGCCCGAGCGAGACGCCCCACGGCCCGTGGCCGCTCGCCACGGCGAGCCCTTCGATCTCCGGATGCGGGCCCAGCAGCGGCCGCCCGTCGAACGAGAGCGGCCGCGCGCACGCGCGCACGCCGCGCAGCGACGCGCCCGCCAGCGCGGGCAGGAACGCGCTCCCCCGCTCGAGCAGGCCCGGCGCCCACTCGTGCGGATCCGGGCGGTCGGTGAGGAATGTCGAGCCGACCGACGAGATCCCGCCCGCGGTGATGATCGAGAACAGCGTCCCGGTCGCGCCCTCGGTGAGCGCGTCGATCCCGGACTCCTCGATCGTGTGCCGCGGCGCCTCGGCGAGCTCGATCTCCGCGACGACGCCCCACAGCGGCGCGATCGGCGCCCAGCCGGTCCCCAGCGCCTCCGGCGACCAGGGGCCCGCGGCGAGCGCGACGGCGTCGGCGGGCCGGTGCTCGCCGGCGACGGTCACGCCGGTCGCGCGGCCGCGCTCGATCGCGACCGTGGCCGCCTCGCCGATCCGCAGCTCGGCGCCCGCGGCGGCCGCGCGGGCGGCGAACGCGAGCGTCGCTGCGGCAGGCGGGACGGGGCGGCCGGTCTCGTAGCGGACGGCGAAAAGGCCCTCCGCCAGGCCGGGCTCGGCCGCCCGCGCGTCGGCGAGCAGCTCGGGCCGCAGCTCCGGGAAGCGCTCGGCCGTCAGCGGCCCGCGCGAGACGATCAGCAGCCCGCTCGGCTCGGGCGGGAGCGCGAAGCCCTCGAGCTCGCCGTAGTGGCGCAGCGACTCGTCGTAGAGGTGCACGAGCGCCTCGTCGAACGGGTGCTGGATCACGCCGGAGTTGCGCCCCGACGCGCCGGCGGCGATCGCCTCGCGCTCGTACAGGCGCACGCGCGCGCCGGCTTCGGCGAGGAACGCCGCGAGCGAGCAGCCGACGATCCCGCCGCCGATCACGGCT
Source organism: uncultured Solirubrobacteraceae bacterium (assembly GCA_963736505.1). Lineage (GTDB taxonomy): Bacteria > Actinomycetota > Thermoleophilia > Solirubrobacterales > Solirubrobacteraceae > Solirubrobacter. The sequence continues at coordinate 1,479,559 of CAVTOZ010000001.1, read as the reverse complement.
ACGTCCACCGGGCGAGCTCCTGCGGCGTGTTGAGGCTGATCACGAGCGCCGGGTCCACGTCGAGCTCGGCGGGGCGCAGCTTCGCCAGCGTCGCGCGCAGCGACGCCTCCTCGCGCAGCGCCGTGACGAGGATCTCGCTCGGCTCGTAGCGGCCCGGGAACGGCTCGCCCGCGGGGATCGCGAAGCCCTCGTGCGCGGCCAGCGCGGCAAGCAGCTCCGGCGTCACGAACGGCTGGTCGCAGGCGATCGCCACGCATGGGCCGTGCTCGAGCGCGGTCACCAGGCCCGCTAGCGGGTGCGAGGTCGCGAAGCGGTCCAGCCACACGGGCACGCCGACGTCGAACGCCGCCTTGGCGACCACGACCGGCTCCAGCCCGGCCGCGCGGGCCGCCGCGATCGGGCGCATGATCAGCGGCTCGCCGGCGAACGGCACGAGCGCCTTCGGCGTTCCCATCCGGCGGCTGCGCCCGCCCGCGAGGATCGCGGCGATCACGTGCCGATGGCGTCGGCGCCCAGCAGCCGGCGCAGCTTGACCTGCAGCTGGAGCGGCGAGAACGGCGCCGCGAGCCGCTCGTCGACGCCGGCGGCGAGCACGTCGCGGTCGGCGCTGTCACTGTCGTCGACGACGAGCAGCACCTTGGACTCGCGCGTCAGCGGGTCCGCGCGCAGCGCGCCGACGACGTCGGAGCCGGACGTCTTCCACGCCAGGATCACGAGGTCCGGCCGCGCGTCGCGGGCGACGTCGAGCGCCATCCCGAGCGTCGCCGCCTCGCGCACGTCGACGCGGTCGCCGAGCGCGACCCGCGCGATCGCGCGCGTGGAGGCATCCATCCCCGCCAGCAGCACGCGCGCGCGGCGGGCGGCCGCGGCGGCGTCGCGCATCCCCGGGACCGCGCCGCCGACGTCGGACTCCATGCTGCCGGTGCGGCGCGGCGGCGTCGTCTCGGCGAGCGGGCCGGCCTGGTCGACGGCCGTGCGCGCCGCCGCCATCAGGTCGCCGCACGAGGCGAAGCGCCGCTCCGGCGCCTTGTCGAGCGCCTTGGCGATCACCGCGTCGAGACCCTCGGGCAGGTCGGCGCGGACGCGCGACGGGCGCGGCGGATCCTCGGATAGGTGCGCGTAGATGACGCCGACGTCGGTGTCGCGCGCGAACGGCACCTGCCCCGTCAGGCAGTGGTAGAGCAGGCAGCCGAGCGAGTAGACGTCGGTCCGCGCGGAGACGGTCCCGCCCTCGATCTGCTCGGGCGCGACGTAGTGGATCGTGCCGACGACGTCGCCGGCGCGCGTCAGCGGCGCGTGCGTGCCCTCCAGGCGCTTGGTCAGGCCGAAGTCCGTCAGGTACGCGACGCGGCCCTCGATCAGGACGTTGGCGGGCTTGACGTCGCGGTGGATCAGGCCCTGCGCGTGCGCGGCGTCGAGCGCGGAGGCGATCTGGCGGCAGACGTCGATCGCGCGGTACGGCCGCAGGCGCCCCTCGGCGCGCAGCATCGCGGCGAGATCGGCGCCGTCGACCAGCTGCATGGCCAGATACAGCGTCCCGTCGACCTCGCCGGCGTCGTAGACGGTGACGATGTTCGGGTGCTGCAGGCCGGCCGCGATGCGCGCCTCGCGCGAGAAGCGCTCGCGGAAGCCGGAGGACTCGGCGAGATCCGGGGCGATGATCTTGACCGCCGCGCGGCGCTCGAGGTTGATGTGGTGGGCGCGGTAGACGACGCCCATCCCACCGCGCCCGATGCGGGACTCGAGCCGGTAGCCGGCGATGGTGCTGCCGATCCGCCGGTCGTCGGACGCGTCCGCCATGATGCGGCAGTATGGAGGACGCCGACACCCTCGGAGGCATGACCGTGCTGGTCGCGGGCGAGGATCTGGGTGCCGTGCAGGCCGTGCGCGCCCGCCTGGTGGCGCTCGGCGCGGACGCCACCGCGCTGGCCGGCGACGCCGAGGCGATCGCGCGCGCGGCGGCCGCCGACCCGCCCGCGGCGGTGCTCGCGATCGGCGGCACGGAGGCGGCGCTGCGCGCCCGGCTGGACCCGTTCGGGCTCGAGGCGGGGCCGCCCGTCGTCGGGCTCGACGCCGTCGCCGCCGCAGAGGAAGGCGTCGGCCCGCTCGCCGCGCGGCGGCTGCGCGCGCTCGTCGAGCGCGCCCTGCTGCGCGCGCGCCAGTCGGAGCTGGAGGGCGTGCTCGCCGCGCAGGCGGTGACGCGCCGGCGCGAGGTCGAGGCGGCGCGCGTGGACACGCTGCAGCGGCTGATCACCGCCGCCGGCTACCGCGACGACAACACGTACGAGCACACCCAGCGCGTCGGGCACCTGGCGGCGCGGCTCGCGCGCGGGCTCGGCCTGGGCGACCGCGAGGTGTGGCTGGTGCGCCGCGCCGCGCCGCTGCACGACATCGGCAAGATCGCGGTCCCGGACTCGATCCTGCTCAAGCCCGGCAAGCTCTCCGACGAGGAGTTCGAGGTCGTCAAGACGCACGCCGTGCTCGGCGCGCGCGTGCTCGGCGGCAGCGGCTCGGACCTGCTGGAGACGGCCGAGGCGATCGCCCGCCACCACCACGAGCGCTGGGACGGCGGCGGCTACCCGGAAGGGCTGGCCGGCGAGGCGATCCCGCTGGTGGCGCGGCTCGTGCACGTCGCCGACGTGTTCGACGTGCTCGTGCACGAGCGCCCGTACAAGGAGTCGTGGACGGTCGAGGACGCCGCGCGCGAGATCGCCGGCGGCGCCGGGACGCAGTTCGATCCCGAGGCAGTTGGCGCGTTCACCGCCCTCGGGCCGGCGGGCTGGAGCGAACCCGCCTAAAACCGCTGCGTTGGCGGCCGATGAAGGGTATGTGCACCCTCGGTATCGCACACGGTTGTTCCTGCCGTGCCTCCTGACGCTCCTGCTCCTGGCCCTTCCGGGCCAGGCCTTCGCGGCTCCTGGCTTCGCGGCCGCCAGCGCCTGCAGCTCCACGCCGGGCGACGCGCTGACGGGGGCGACGGACACCACGGCAGGACCCTCGGGCTGGCAGAACGCCGACATCACGCTCAATCTCACCGGCACCGGCGTGACCGGCTGGGAGTGGATGGTCGACTGCAGCCCGGTCCAGTCCGGCCCCGCGGGCACGTCGGTGATCATCAACGGCAACGGCACGCACATCATCAGCCACCGCGCCCACGACGGCAGCGGGCTGTGGACGGACTGGTCGGACACCACGATCCAGCTCGACAAGGGCGTCCCGTCGAACACCACCGCGGTGCCGTCGAGCTGGTCGACGACCCCGGTGACCGTGCACGTGACCGGCAGCGACGCCGTCTCCAGCATCCCGCTCGTCCACTGGAACCTCGACGGCGCGGGCTGGAACTCCGGCCCCTCGAACTCGAGCGTCGTCGTCTCCGGCGACGGCTCGCATTCCCTCCAGACCTGGGTCGAGGACGCCGCGGGCAACCAGTCGACGCCGCGCACCGACACCGTCGGGATCGACGCCACCGTGCCGGTCGACACCACCGTCGTCCCGAGCGGCTGGCAGTACGCCGACACCTACATCACCGTGCAGGGCACCGACGCGACGTCGGGCGTCAGCCACGTCGAGTGGAAGATCGACGGCGTGCTCGCCACGGGCGGCAACGGCGCCAGCGTGCACATGCCCGAGGGCTCGCACTCGTTCGAGACCGCGATCGTCGACGGCGCCGGCAACCGCTCCGCCTGGACCTCCGCGACCGTGATGGTCGACACCACCGGCCCGCATGACGACACGGTCGTGCCCGCGACGTGGCAGACGACCGGGACCGTCAACGTCACGGTCATCGGCTCCGATCCGAACGGCTCCGGCATCGACCACGTCGAGTGGGAGCTCGACACCGTGCCCGGCAGCGCGATCGGCGCGAGCCACGTCGTGTCCGTGACCGGCGACGGCGACCACATCCTCACGACGCGCGTGATCGACAACGGCGGCGACGCCTCCGGCTGGAGCGTCCGCCACGTCAAGATCGACACCGTCCTCCCGGCCGACTTGACGACCACCTCGGCGGGCTGGCAGACGCAGCCGGTCGACGTCGACGTGGCCGGCTCCGACGCGAACTCGGGCGTCGACCACGTCGAGTGGCAGCTCGACGGCAGCGGCACCCAGACCGCGGTCGGCAACCCGCATTCCGTGCACGTCTCCGGCGATGGCCAGCACACGCTGCTCACGCGCGTCGTCGACGTCGCGGGCAACGTGTCCGGCTGGCGCACGACGACGGTCGCGATCGATGCCTCGGCGCCGCACAACACGACGCCGACGACCACCACGGCGTGGCGGCAGACGCAGTATCAGGTGCTCCTCAGCGGCGACGACGACGTCTCCGGCATGCGCGAGATGCGCTACACGATCGACGGCGGCGTAGTGCACGCGGGGCCCTCCGGCTTCCTCACGGCGACGGTGACGGGCACCGGCTCGCACACGCTGACGACGTGGGCCGTCGATCAGGCCGGCAACACGTCGGGCCTGCGCAACGAGACGATCAACATCGACGGCGTCGCCCCGAGCGACACGACGACGGCTCCCGGCACGCCGGTCACCAACCACTACCCGGTCACGATCAACGGCTCCGACGCGCACTCCGGCGTCAACGTCGTCAAGTGGAAGCTCGACGGCGGCGCGGTGCAGACCGGCGCCCCGGGCTCGGTCGTCGACATCGCCGGCAACGGCCCGCACACGCTCGAGACGATGGTCGTCGACAACGCCGGCAACGACAGCGGCTGGAAGACGATCACGATCACCGTCGACATCAGCCTCTCGCCCGACACGACGGCGCCGACCGACACGACGACGACCGCTCCGGCGGGCTGGTCGCCGGCCTCCGTCGACATGACGGTCAAGGCGACCGACGCGGGCGTCGGCGTCGACTACGTGCAGTGGCGGCTCGACGGCGTGCTCTCGACCAAGCGTCCGACCGGCACGGTCGTGACGATCTCGGGCGACGGCTCGCACACGCTCGAGACGCGCGCGGCCGACCTCGCCGGCAACCTCTCCGCCTGGCGCTCGCAGACCGTCCGGATCGACTCGGCGGTCCCGTCCGACACGTCGGCGATGCCGGCGGCCGGCGCCTGGAGCAACACGCGCAGCTTCGTCCTCAGCGGCACCGACGCGACGTCCGGCGTCGCCACGATCGAGTACCAGCTCGACGGCGGCGGGACGCTCACGACCACCAACGGCGGCTCCGTCACGCTCCCCAGCGACGGCGCGCACACGATCAACCACCGCGTGCTCGACGCGGCCGGGCAGGCGACGCCGTGGGTGCTCTCGAGCGTCCAGATCGACACCGTGCTCCCGGTCAACACGAGCGCGGCGGCGCCGACGGCGTGGCAGACCGCCTCCGGCGTCTCACTGGCGCTCACCGGCACCGACGCGCTGTCGGGCGTCGATCATGCCGAGTGGCGCGTGGACGGCGGGACCGTCACGAGCGGCTCTCCGGCGGTCGTCTCCGCCGACGGCATCCAGCTGCTCGAGACGCGCATCGTCGACCGCGCCGGCAACGCCTCGGCGTGGCGCGGCGAGACCGTCAAGATCGACCGCACGGCGCCCGTGAACACGACGCCGGTGCCCGCGGGCGGCTGGCAGAACACCAACTACAGCGCGAGCGTGGCCGGCAGCGACGCGACCTCGGGCGTGGCGGGCGTCGAGTGGAAGCTCGACGGCGGCGCCACCGTGACGACACCGAGCGTGTCGATCGCGACGAGCGGCGCGCACACCCTGCTCTCGCGCATCCGCGACAACGCGGGCAACTACTCCGCCTGGCGCAGCGACAGCGTCGGCATCGACAAGGTCGTCCCGACGCTGACGGTCAACTGCGGCTCGGTCGACTGGCGCTCGACGCCCGCGACGTGCTCGGTCGTGGGCGACGGCGGCGCGTCCGGGCTGTCGGCGCTGACGGCCTCCGTCGAGGGCGGCGCGGCCGACGCGATCTCCGGCGGCAGCTACACCGTCGGCAGCGACGGCTCGCACTCGCTCACCTTCCGCGCGGTCGACGGCGCCGGCAACGAGAAGCTCGCGCTGGCGCAGGTCAAGATCGACCTCACGCCGCCCGCCGCGACGGTCTCGTGCACGGCGGGCCAGGGGACGACGTACGTCTGCGCCGCGACCGGCAGCGACGCGCTGTCCGGGCTCGCGGGCCTCTCGTGGTCGGTCGACGGGTCGGCGCCCACGGCGGTCACCAGCGGCGCGACGTTCACCGTCGCCAAGGGCACCGTGACCGTCAGCGCGAGCGACAAGGCCGGCAACATCGGCACGTCCGCGCCCGTCACCCTGAAGGCGCGCACGGTCGCGCCGGCGCCGACGGCCACGCCGCCGAAGACGACGCCGAAGGTCACGCCGCGCACGGCCAGCGAGGCCGTCCTGCGCAGGGGCAAGGGCACGATCGCGAAGCGCGCGCTGGGTCAGCTCGAGATCTCCGCGCTGCCGTCCTCGACGACCGCCACGCTGCGCCCGCTGGCGCTCGGCAAGGGCACGTTCCGGATCTCGATCAAGGTGACGGCCGACAAGAAGAGCAAGTCGTCGGCGAAGACGTACTCGACCCGGTCGGGGTACTCGCCGCTGATCAAGGTCACGGCCGGCGGCGCGGTCGACGTGAAGGTGACGCTGACGGTCCGGAAGCGCTCCGGCAAGCGCTGGCTCTCCTACGCGGCGGGCACCGTCAAGCTCTGAGCCGCAGGCCCGCCGCGATCCCCGCGGCGACCGCGAGCACGCCGGCGACGCGCCCGGCGGTCAGCTGCGAATCCCCGAGCGCCGCGGCGCACAGCAGCGCCGCGACGGGCAGGACGCCGGAGAACAGCCCCGCCGTCTCGACGCCGAGCGCGCCAACGGCGGAGTACCAGAGCACGAACGCCGTGGCCGTCACGACGACGGCGAGCCAGGTCAGGCTCGCCGCCTGCGCGGGCGTCGGGATCGCGAAGCCGTCGGTCGCGAGTGCCGCGGCGGCGAGCAGAGGGATCGCGAGGATCGTCGCCCAGGCGGAGACCGCGACCGGGCCGAGGGGAGCGAGCAGCGGCGCCGCGAGCAGGCTGAACGCCGCCTCGCACGCGAGCGCCCCGAGCGCGGCCGCGAGCCCGGCGGCGGTGACGTCGCCGCCAAGTCCTTGGACCGCGGCCGCCCCGGCGGCCACGATCGCGCCGGCGAGGACGAGCCGCGCCTTCGGCCGCTCGCCCTTCTGCAGCGGGCCGGCGAGCGCGAGCAGCACCGGCACGGTCGCCACGACGACGCCGACGCTGCCGGGGTCCATCGAGGCCTCGGCGGCGAGCACGAGCAGGTTGAAGGCGGCGAGCCCGGTCGCGGCGAGCAGCGCGAGGCGCGCGAGCTGCCGCGCCGCCGGCCGCCCGATCCGGCCGCGCCCGAGCGCGACCAGCAGCCCCGCCCCGAGCGCGTACCGAAGCGCCTGCCCACCCGCGGCCGGGTAGCCGTGCAGCCCGTCGAGCACGGCGAACGACGACCCCACCGCCGCCATCGCGCCGCACGCGGCGAGCGCCGCTCCCACTCCTGTTCTCTGTGCGACCGCGGTGGACACGGCTGCGACGATAGGTCTCCGGTGGTCCGATCGCCAGTACCACATCGATGCCTGTGAACAGGACCACTCCGGCGCCTGAGCTGCTGCTGGCGCTGTCGCGCAACGCCGGCGCGCCGCTGCGGGCGCAGCTGGAGGCGCAGGTGCGCGAGGCGGTCGGGTCGGGACGGCTCGCGGGCGGCGTGCGGCTGCCGTCGTCGCGCTCGCTGGCCGCCGAGCTCGGCGTCTCGCGCGGCGTCGTGGTGGAGGCGTACGCGCAGCTCGTCGCCGAGGGGTACCTGGCGGTCCGGCGCGGGTCGGCGCCCGTCGTCGTCGCGGGCGGGGAGCGGCGGCCCGGGCCGGCGCCGGGCGCGGAGCCGGCGGCGCCGCGCTACGACCTGCGGCCGGGCACGCCGGACCTGGCGCACTTCCCGCGCCGGGCGTGGGCGGCGGCGCAGCGGCGCGCACTGCAGGACGCGGCCGACGCCGACCTCGGCTACCCGGACCCGGCCGGCCATCCCCGGCTGCGGGCGGCGCTGGCCGAGTACCTGGGCCGCGTCCGCGGCGTCGACGCCGACCCCGCGCGGATCGTCGTGTGCGGCGGCGTCGCCGAGGTGCTCGCGCTCGTCGCGCGCGTGCTGTGCGCGGAGGGGGCGGTGCGGCTCGGCGTCGAGAGCCCGTCGCACCACGCCACCCGCGCGCTGCTCGCGCACCACGGCATGCGGATCGTGCCGATCGAGGTCGACGGCGAGGGGATCGACGTGGACGCGCTGGCGGCGGCCGCGCCCGACGCCGTGCTCGTCACCCCCGCGCACCAGTTCCCGACGGGCGTCGTGCTGTCGGCGGCGCGGCGGGCGGCGCTCGCGGCGTGGGCGCGGCGCAGCGGTGCGCTGGTGATCGAGGACGACTACGACGCCGAGTACCGCTACGACCGCGCGCCGGTCGGCGCGGTGCAGGGACTCGCGCCGGAGCACGTCGTCCACGCGCACTCGGTGTCCAAGACGCTCGCGCCCGGACTGCGGCTCGGATGGGCGGTGCTGCCGTCGCGCCTGGCCGCCGCCGTCGCGGCCGAGAAGGCGCTGTCGGACCTCGGCACGCCGGTGCTCGAGCAGCTCACGCTCGCCGCCTTCCTGGCACGCGGCGAGCTCGACCGCCACCTGCGCCAGACGCGCCCGCTCTATCGCCGCCGGCGCGACGCGCTGCTGCAGGGCCTCCCCGGCCTGGCGGCCGCCGGCGCGGCGGCCGGGCTGCACGTGCTCGTCGGCCTGCCCGCGGGCAGCGACGAGGCGGACGTGGCGGCGGCCGCCGCCGCGCGCGGCGTGGCCGTCGAGCCGCTCGGCCCGCACGACCTCGGCGGCGCCCGCCCGCCGGCGCTGATCCTCGGCTACTCGCGCCTGCCCGAGCCGGCGCTCGCCGAGGCGGCGAAGCGGCTGCGTGCCGCGATCGGGTGACCGCGGCGGTTGACGCTTCGCGATCGCTTGCGACAATGGACACAAAGCGAGAAGGGAGCCGGTCAATGGAATCCTCGCAAGCCAGAGTCCTGGTCGTCGCCAATCGCACGGCCGCCACGCCGGCGCTGCTGGAGGCGGTCCGCGAGCGGGCCGCGCGCGGGCCGGCGACGTTCACGCTGCTGGTGCCGAACTCGGCGCACGGGCTGCACAAGCTCGTCGACCCGGAGGACCAGTCGTCGAACGAGGCCGAGGAGACGCTCGAGCTCGCGCTGCCGCTGCTCGAGCAGGCGGCCGGCGGCCCGGTCGAGGGGATGGTCGGCGACCCGGAGCCGCTCGCGGCGATCCAGGACGCGATCAACATCCACGGCTTCGACGAGATCATCATCTCGACGCTCCCGTCGCGCGTCTCGCGCTGGCTGAAGCTCGACCTCCCGAGCAAGGTCGCCGGGCTCGGCCTGCCGCTCACGACGGTGACGGCCGGTGGCCGGACGGAGGCGGCGGTCTAGGCTTCGGAGGTCTTGAACCCCTTCTGGATCTGGATGCAGGTCGCGATCGTCGTGCTGGTGATCATCAGCGCGGTCATCGCGATCGTGAAGCTCTGAGGAACCGGCGAGCAGCGGCGGCGAGCCTGTTTATGATCGCCGGCATGTTCCGGTCGATCGTGGTGGGCACTGACGGTTCCGACACGGCGGGCAAGGCCGTACAGGAGGCGATCGACCTCGCCAAGTCGGTCGGCGCCGCCTTGGTGGTGGTCTCCGCCTACGAGCCCGTGCCGCAGGGGCGGCTGCGCGAGGAGGCGCGGCAGACGCCTGAGGACCTGCAGTGGATGATCAACCCGCGCGAGGACGTCGACGCGACGCTCAGCGAGGCCGCCGAGCTCGTCCGCGAGGCGGGCGTCGACGTCGAGACGTTCGCCCGCGAAGGCGACCCGGCCGACGCGATCCTCGACGTGGCCGAGGAGCGCGACGCCGACCTGATCGTGGTCGGCAACAAGGGCATGACCGGCGCGCGGCGCTTCCTGCTCGGCTCGGTGCCGAACAAGGTCTCCCACCACGCGCCGTGCTCGGTGCTGATCGTGCGCACGACGTAGCCGCCGCGCGGGCTACGCGACGGGGATCGCCGGGTCGGTCGCGGCCGCGGCGTCGATCAGGCCCCAGCCGTAGTGGGCGTCGCGCCCCGGCGTCCCGAGGTCGTGCGCCGTCGTCTCCAGCCGGCGCTCGATCGCGGCCGGCGTCGGGTTGGGCCCGAGCAGGCCCGACGCGATCACGAGCGCGGCCGTCGCGGCGACGTGCGGCGTGGCCATCGACGTGCCGATGTAGCCGCTCGGCAGCCCGAAGCGCCGCACGGTCGTGTCGGAGCTGAAGGTCATCTGGTAGACGTCGGCGCCCACCGGGTCGCTCGGATGGCACGCCGGGTCGCCCTCGAGCGGCGCGTCAGGCCCGCCGCCGGGCGCCACGACGTCGAGGTCGGCGCCCTCGTTGGAGTAGTCGGCCTGGCAGGCGTGCTGGGTCGTCGCGCCGACCGACAGCACGTCGCTCGAGCGCGCCGGGTACGCGACGGCCTGGGCCGCCGCGTTGCCGGACGCGCCGACCACCAGCACGCCCTTCTGGTGCGCGTGACGCAGCGCGCTCAGGATGTCCGGGATCTGCTGGCGCGTGACGCCGGAGCCGAACTCGAACGACAGGTTGATCACCTTCGCCCCGTGGTCGGCCGCCCAGCGGATGCCGGACGAGATCGCCATCGAGTCGCCCTCGCCGTTGCGGTCCAGCACGCGCACCGGCATCAGCTTCACGCCGTACGCGAGCCCGGTGACGCCGATCGCGTTGCCCGTGCCCTCGGCGATCGTGCCCGCGACGTGCGTGCCGTGGCCGTTCTCGTCGTTGGGGTAGCCGTCGCGGTCGACGAAGTCGTAGCCCCTCACGAAGCGCCCGATCGGGAAGTCGGGCGAGCGCTTGAAGCGGCCGCGATCCGAGTACGCGATGCCGGTGTCGAGCACCGCCACGGTCACGCCGCGGCCGCCGGGGTGCCCGGCCGCCATCAGGTGCTGCCACGCGTCGGGCGCGTTGACGCCGGCGCCCGGCAGGAAGTTCCACTGCAGCTGCTGCCAGCCGGCGGGCGTGTTGACGTTGCCCGGATCGGGCGGAAACCAGCCCGAGGCGTGGGCGACCATGTTCGGCGTCGCGCTGAGGACGCCCGGCTCGGCACGTAGGCGACGCTCGGCCGCCTGCAGGCTCTCGCCGCGGCCCAGCTTGATCACGCGCGTGCGGACGGCGTCGCCGCCCGCCTGCGCCGCCTGCGCGCCGGCCGGCGCGGAGCGCACCACGACCTCGCCGGGGCGATACGGCGCATCCGGCGGGCCGTCCGCGGACGCGACCGCGGGCGCGAAGGCCGCGAGTGCAGGCGCGAGCAGCAGGGTTGGGAGCAGGCGGGAGCGAAGCATGGGGAGGGGCGGGGGAGCGGTGCCGGCGGGATGTGCCGGTGGCGAGGTCTAGAACATCATCGGCAGCCCAGAGTTACGCGACAAGGCACGTCTGTTCCAAAACTGTGACGGAACCGCATCAATTCCCACAAGACGAGCGCTACATGCGCCTCGCAATCGAAGAGGCCAAGCTGGCGCTCGCGCACGACGACGTCCCCGTCGGCGCGCTCGTCGTCGACGAGCGCGGCGAGGTGATCGCGACCGGCCACAACGAGCGCGAGCTGCGCCAGGACCCCAGCGCGCACGCCGAGATGATCGCCCTGCGCGCCGCCGCGGCCGCGATCGGCCACTGGCGCCTGCTCGGCACGACCCTGTACGTCACGCTCGAGCCGTGCGCGATGTGCGCCGGCGCGATCGTGCTCGGCCGCGTCCCGCGCGTCGTCTACGGCACCGCCGACCCCAAGGCCGGCGCGGCCGGCTCCGTGCTCGACATCCTCGCCGAGCCGCGCCTGAACCATCGTCCCGAGGTCACCGGCGGCGTCCTGCAGCTCGAGTGCGCCGCACTGCTGAGAGACTTCTTCGCCGCCCGGCGCTGACTCTCGCTACCCTCACAACCCGCATCCGGAGGGGTGCGAGAGTGGTTGAATCGGGCGGTCTCGAAAACCGTTGTGCCCGCAAGGGTACCGAGGGTTCGAATCCCTCCCCCTCCGCCTCAGGCCCCGCGCGTTCCGCCTATCCGGCGGGATCGCGGGACTACGGCTTGCGGGCGCGGATGATCGCGGAGCCGGCGTGCTCGTGGACGCGGTGGGTCTCGGTGATCTCGATGCCGGTCAGGCCGGCGTCGGCGAGGTACGCGGTGTACTCGTCGCGGGTGAGGGCGCCGGCGATGCAGCCGACGTACTCGGCGAGAGAGGCGCGCGTGGCGTCGTCCATGCCGGGGTCGGCGATCACGTCGGAGACGGCGAACGTACCGCCGGGCTTGAGCACTCGCGCGGCTTCGCGGAGGACCTGGGGCTTGTCGGTGGAGAGGTTGATGACGCAGTTCGAGAGCACGACGTCGACCGTGTCGGACGGGAGCGGGATGGCTTCGATCTGGCCCTTGAGCCAGACCACGTTCTCGACGCCGGCCTTGGCCTGGTTGGCGCGCGCGAGGTCGAGCATCTCGTCGGTCATGTCGAGGCCGTACGCGGTGCCGGTGGGGCCGACGCGGCGGGCGGAGAGGAGGACGTCGATGCCGCCGCCCGAGCCGAGGTCGAGCACGGTCATGCCGTCGTGCAACTCGGCCATCGCGGTCGGGTTGCCGCAGCCGAGCGAGGCGAGCAGCGCGGTGTCGGGCAGCTCCTCGCGCTCGTCGCCGTAGAGGCCGGCGCCGAACAGCTCGGCCTGCTCGTCGGTGATGAGCGCGGGGTCGCTCGAGCAGCAGCCGCCGTCGGTGGTGGCGAGCGCGGCGGCGGCGTAGCGCTCGCGCACGGTCTCGCGCAGCGTGTCCGCGGCCGAGCAGCCGCACGTGCCTCCCGCGGCGCCGGTGTCGCAACACGCGGCCTTGTCGCTCGGCTCGCAGCAGGTCTCCTGCGCCTCCGGCGCGCAGCAGCCGGACATGGCGCGGGCGGTGGTCGGTTCGCTCAGCTCAGCCATGTGGTCAGCTCCTGGAGTGCGTCGGGGAGGACGTAGTAGTAGGCCCACAGGCCGCGGCGCTCGCTGTCGACGATCCCGGCGTCGCGGAGCTTCTTGAGGTGATGCGAGAGCGTCGGCTGGGAGATGTCGAAGAGCGGCACGAGCTCGCAGACGCAGACCTTGCCGGCGTGCTTGCGCAGCACGTCGACGAGCTGCAGCCGCACGGGGTCGCCGAGCGCCTTGGCGACGTCGGCGAGGCGGACGGCGTGCTCGCGGTCGACGTCGGGGTAGACGACGGGCTCGCAGCAGGGTTCGCCGGCGGGGCGCTTGGTCTTGGGGGTGAGCTCCATATCGACGGCCATCTATTCACTTCTACCGATTGAAATCACACTTGTCAATGGAGTAGCCTGCGCGACCGTGAGTCCGCCCCTGCCACGGCGCCTGTTCGCAGAGTTCCTCGGCAGCGCGTTCCTCGCCGCGCTGGTGATCGGCTCGGGGATCGCGGCCCAGCAGCTCTCCGACGACGTCGGGCTGCGGCTGCTCGAGAACTCCGCCGCAACGGCCGCGGGACTGTTCGCGATCATCCTGATGTTCGGTCCGGTCTCCGGCGGGCACTTCAATCCCGTCGTGTCGCTCGTCGACGCCGCGTTCGGCGGGCTCAGCCGCCGCGACGCGCTGGCGTACATCCCGGCCCAGATCGGCGGCTGCATCGTCGGAGCGATCGCGGCCAATGGCATGTTCGCCTTGAGCGCCGTCAGCATCTCCACCCACCATCGCGCGAGCCCGGCGCACCTGTTCGCCGAGGTGATCGCGACGCTGGGGCTGCTGCTGGTGATCTTCGCCCTGGCCCGGACCGGTCGCTTGTCGACCGCGCCGGCCGCGGTCGGCGCGTACATCGGCGCCGCGTACTGGTTCACCAGCTCGACGAGCTTCGCCAACCCGGCGATCAGCATCGGGCGGATCTTCTCCGACACGTTCGCGGGGATCGCGCCGGCGTCCGTCCCGCCGTTCGTGGTCGCGCAGCTGGTCGGAGGCGTCGTCGCGTTCGGCGTGATCCGCGCGCTCTATCCCGAGGTCGGGCCGGCGATGGCCGCCGACGTGGTCGTGCCCCACGACGGCCGCCGAGCGGAGCCGGAGGCCCGGCACGCCGGTTCGCGCTGACCGGGCTCAGCCGGTCCTCGCGGCACTTCAGGCCGCGGCGAGGAGCTTGTCCGCGAACTCCGCCGGCAGCCCGGACGCGGCGACCTCGCGTGCAACCGCCTCCGCGTCGTAGTCGACGCGCTCGATCGTGACCTCGACGCCGCTCGCGGTCGCGGTGAGGATGGCGAACGCGCCGCGCGGGTCGCCGTCCTTGGGCTTGCCGACCGAGCCGCAGTTGACGAACAGCACGCCGCCGTAGGAGTGGATCCACGGCTTGTGGGTGTGTCCGAAGGCGAGGACCTGGTCGGTCTCGGCGGCGGCGAGCCGCTCGTAGAGGCTGGCGGGCTTGTCCTCGAAGAGGTACTCGTTGACCTTTCGCGGCGACCCGTGGACGAGGTGGACGCCGGTCGCGCCGACCGCGAAGCGCAGATCGAACGGCAGCTCGCGCATGAAGTCCTTGGCGGCCTGACCGGTGTGCGCCAGCGTCCAATCGACCGAACGCTGCCCGAGCTCGCGGTCGTGCGGAGTGATGTACGCGCAGCCGCAGTCCTCGAGGTCGCGCGCGATCGCGTAGTCGTAGTTGCCGTAGATCGTCGGGATCGCGCGTTCGGCGATCAGCGCGCACACCTCGTCGGGGTGCGGCCCGTAGCCGACCAGGTCGCCGCCGCAGTAGATCTGCTCGATCCCGAGCTCGTCGATCCGTTCCAGCGCGGCCTGCAGGGCGGGGAGGTTGGCGTGGATGTCGGTGATCACGGCGACCGCGTCGGCGGCGGGGGTCACTTAGAGCAGCTCCTCGAGCAGGTCGAGGATGTGGTCGGCGATGTCCTGGCGGATGCGGCGCACGCCACGCTCACACGCCGGCGAGCGCGTCGCAGGTCTCGTGCTGCAGGCACTCGCGGGCGTAGCGCTTCGCGAGCACGGCCGCGAACGATCGGATCGGCATGTCGTCGTAGCGCGCCAGGATCGCGTCGGCGCACGCGCGGATCTCGTCCGGCGAACGGCGGCCCTCGAACTCCTCCGCCAGCGACGGCAGCAGTTGCTGCAACCGCAGCCGGTGCGCGGTCGGGTCCGAGCGGATCGTCTCGAGCTTCGCGCCGCACAGGTCCAGCACGCGCTGCTCGATCGCGTCGCGGATCACGCGCACCTGCCCCAGCGTGCAACCCGCCGGATCGGGGATGTCCCAGCCCTCGACCGTCGTCGGCACGTACGGGCACGCGTCGCCGCAGCCCATCGTGACCGCCCAGTCGGCGTGCAGCTGCATCTCGCGCAGCAGCTTGCGCGGCTTGCGGTCGGACACGTCGATCCCGACCTCGGCCATCGCCTCCACGACCGTCGGCCAGATCCGCTGCGCCGGTGTGGAGCCGGCCGACTCCGCGCGGATGTCGGCGGGCGCGTGGCGCTCGAAGAACGCCTGCGCCATCTGCGACCGGCCCGCGTTGTGGTTGCACACGAACAGCACGTACCTCATCGGGACACCTCGCTTCGGCGACGTGCACAGCATGAGGCGTTACATTGATAGATGCAAATAGATGAAGCTCGATGAGCCTCAGCGGGCGGCCCGGCCGCACACGTCATCATCCCCCACGAGACCCGACCGCATGAGCCACGTCCTGTTCGTCTGCCTCCACAACGCCGGCCGCTCCCAGATGAGCCAGGCCCTGTTCGAGCGCGCCGCGCACGGCCGCCACACCGCCGAATCCGCGGGCAGCGTCGCCGAGCCCGGCGGCCGCGTCCATCCCGAGGTCGTCGCCGTCATGCGCGAGGTCGGCATCGATCTCGCGGATCGCCGCCCGCAGCGGCTCACGGATGAGCTGGCCAAGCGCGCCGACGTCGTCGTGACGATGGGCTGCGGCGACACGTGCCCGTACATCCCCGGCAAGCGCTACATCGACTGGGACCTCCCCGACCCCAAAGGCCGGCCGGTGGACGAGGTCCGCGCCACGCGCGATGAGATCGCACGCCACGTCGACGAGCTGGTTCGCGAGCTGGACGCCGGCGGTCAGCGCCCGCAGACCGGCCAGGGCGACGCGCCCGCACGCGCGTAGAGCAGCGCGGCGCGGCGGTCCTGCTCGGCCTCGCTCGCCGCGGCCGGGTCGCCGCTGCCGCCGACCGCGCGCCAGGTCGAGGGCGAGAACTGATACTTGCCGCGGAACGCGCCGCCGCCGCCGATCGCGCGCGGGTTGCCGCTGGACTCGCAGCCGGCGATCGCCGCCAGCGCGGGGGAGACCTGTGGGCGCAGCGCCCGCCGCAGCGTGCGGATGCGGCGTGCGAGGTGCTTGATCGAGGCGCCGCGCAGCGAGACGCGGTAGCGGTGCGCGGAGAACGTGCGGCCGCGCGCGTGCGCGACGCGGCGGGCGAGCCGCGTGGCATCGCGGATCTTGTGCTGGCGCACCATCGCGTGCTGGTGCTCGGCCGGGGTGGCGGCCGAGGTGGTACTCGGGGCGGCCATGGCCGTGGCGGCCACGGTCAGGACGATCGTGGTCGTCTTTCGCATATCGGTTCCTTGCATGGGAAGGACGGCGGCTCGCGCCGTCGGGGCACCTCACGCTAATGAGACGGCCCTAAGCGGAAGCTCAGCCGGCGAACGCCGCGACCAGGCAGTCCGTCAACGCGCGCGCCTGGGCGCCGCCGGGATCGAGGTCCGGGTCGTAGACCGTGACCTGGAGGCCGACGGCGTCGCCGGCGAGCAGCTCGCGCAGGAGCGCCGTGAGCTCGGCGAACGAGAGCCCGCCGGGCGCGGGCGAGTCGACCGCGGCGAGGTCGAGCACGTCGGCGTCGATGTGGATCCAGTACGGCACCGCGGGAGCGACGACTCCCTCCGCCCGCAGCGCGGCGAGCGGACGCACGGTGATCGCGGTCGCAGACAGCGCGGCGTGCTCGCCGGCATCGCCCTCGCGCTCGCCCAGCGCGACCACGTCACGCTCCGCGAAGTAGGGCGCCCGCCCCTCGATGTCCGCGAGCGCGGGCTCGGCGTGCCCCGTCACCACCGCGAGGTCCTCGCCGGCCACCGCGCCGACGGCGGGCGCCCACTCGAGGTTGCGGAAGTCGAGGTGGCCGTCGACGAACGCGAGCCCGAAGCGCCCGCGCCGCCGCAGCGCGACGCCGGCGGCGAGCAGGATGCTGCAGTCGCCGCCGAGCACGAGCGCGAACGAGCCGTCGTCGAGCAGCGCCCCGATCCGGTCGGCGAGCAGCGGCGTGTAGCGCGCGATCGCCGCCCGGTTGGAGTCCATCTCGAACGAGTACGGCGGCGCCTCGACGCGGCCGGCGTCGCGCGCGCCGAGGCGCTCCACGATCCCGCACGCGCGCAGCGCGTCCGCGAGCCCGCGCACGCCCGGCTCGCGGCCCGGCGCCGGCGGCCGCAGGCCGAGGTTGGAGGGCGCGTCGAGGACGGCGCTATGCCGCAAGGTCGGGGCCGTCGACCGGCTGGTGCACGATCATCACCGGCACCGTCGCGTCGTGCATGACGTGGTTGGACACGCTCCCGAGCAGCGCGGCGGTGACGCGCCCGCGCCCGCGCGAGCCCATCACGATCAGGTCGTGCTCGCCGTCGCGCGCGGCGCGCAGGATCTCATGCGCGGGATCGCCGTCGAGCAGGCGCGTGGTGAGCGGCAGGTCATCCGGGACCGCGTCCGCGGCGGCCCGCAGGCGCTGGTCGAGATCCTGCTGGGAGGCGTCGTGCGCGCCGCGCACGCCGCCCGGCGCCTGCCAGGAGAACGCCGGCACCGGGGGCACGACGGCGACCAGCGCCAGCCGTGCGTGGAACGCCTGAGCGAGGCCGACGGCGTGGGCGAGCGCGAGGTCTGAGTCAGAGGAGCCGTCGTAGGCGACGAGCAGATTGCGGTAGCGCAGCACGGCGAGCATCCTCGCACGCGTGTACTACGCTCGCAGGCCCATGGATGACGTCACACTCGCACGCTGGGCCGAGCTCGCCGTCGACTTCGGAGCGAACGTCCAGCCAGGCCAGATCGTCTCGATCTCCGGGGCGCCGGGCAAGGAGTACCTCGTCCGCGCGATCGCCGAGCAGGCGTACCGGAGCGGAGCGAAGTTCGTCGACGTCTCGTGGTTCGACCCGTGGGTGAAGCGCGCGCGGATCGAGCACGCGCCCGACGACTCGCTCGAGTTCGTCCCCGCCTGGTACGGCGAGCGGCTGCTCGCGCTCGGGCGCGAGCGCGCCGCCGCGATCACGCTCTCCGGCCCCGTCGCGCCGGCCCTGCTCGACGACCTCGACCCCGTGCGCGCGGGCCGCGACCGGCTGCCCGCCGTGCGCGAGAGCGGCGAGGTCGTCAGCCGCCGCGAGCTCAACTGGACGATCCTGCCGTGCCCGACGCTGGCGTGGGCGAAGATGGTCCACCCCGACCTCGACGACGACGCCGCGGTGGCGAAGCTCGAGGAGCAGCTGATGCACGTGCTGCGGCTCGACGAGCCCGACCCGGTCGCGGTCTGGAAGCAGCGCGCCAAGACGCTCATCGGCGCGGCCGCGCGGCTGACCGAGCGCGGCTTCGACGCCCTCCACTACGAGGGCCCGGACACCGATCTCACGGTCGGCCTGCTGCCGGGCGCGACCTGGATGGCCGCGCGCTTCGAGACGATCGAGGGCGTCACGCACATGCCGAACCTCCCGACCGAGGAGGTGTTCACGTCGCCCGACCCCGCGCGCGTGGACGGCCACGTCGCGTCGAGCAAGCCGCTCGTGCTGGTCGACGGCACCGTCGTGCGCGACCTGCGCGTGCGCTTCGAGGGCGGCAGCGTGGTCCAGCTCGACTCCTCGACCGCGCAGGAGACGATGCGCACGATCATCGCCCGCGACGAGGGCGCCGCCCGCCTCGGCGAGGTCGCGCTGGTCGATCGCGAGGGCCGGATCGGCGCGCTCGACACCGTCTTCTACGACACGCTGATCGACGAGAACGCCGCCTCGCACCTCGCGCTCGGCCGCGCGTTCCCGTTCCTCGCGCCGGACGCCGAGACGGCCGCGCGCATGAACGAGTCCGACATCCACATCGACTTCATGATCGGCCGTCCGGAGCTGAGCGTCACGGGCGTCACCAAGGACGGCGAGCGCGTGCCCGTGCTCGTCGACGGCACGTGGCAAATTTGACTTCGCGCTAGCCTTTCGCGCGTCCTGGAGAGGTGCCGGAGCGGCTGAACGGGCACGACTGGAAATCGTGTGACGGGGAAACTCGTCCGGGGGTTCGAATCCCCCTCTCTCCGCTGCTGACCGACGCGGCCTCGAAGGGCGGCGTCGGTCGTTCAGCGAGCCTTACGGCGTGGTGGTGCTCAGCGTGAAGGTGAGCGTCTTCGCGTAGCTGCCGGTGCGGAGCGCGTCGTTGGCCGCGATCGACTGCGTGAAGAGCACCTGGACCGGGTCGTTGGAGACCGGGTTGCTCCAGCTGAGGAGCGCCAGCGGCGAGCCGCCGAGCGAGCCGGTGCCGGCGGACGTGCCGGCCGGGCTGGTGCCGACGGCCTTCAGCGCCGTCGGGAGCGAGAACGCGCCGTTGACCAGATGGCCCGGAGCGGTGGTGCTCGGGTCGGTGACCGACAGCGCCGCGTCGCCGGCCGTGGAGATCACGTTGGCCGTGGTGGCGGCCGTGTAGTCCTTCGGGACGCCGGGCGCGAAGCCGCCGCCGAACGTGGCCGGCCCGCCGAGCGAGAGCGAGAGCGTCGCCCCGACGGTGCCGCCCGCGGTCGACGTGGTGCTCGTGATCTCCGGGCAGGAGGCGTCATAGAAGCCGCCGCCGGCCAGGCCCGGGCCCGTGAGCGACGGGCGGTTGCCCGCCTGCGGGGAGCCGGTGTAGCTCGTCTCCCACCACTGCTTGAAGAACATGTCGAGCTTGTCCATGCAGGCCTGCGACTGGTTCGGCATGTACTTCTTGTAGATCGCGATCTGCTCCGGCGGCGAGATCGAGCCGTAGCGGTAGGACGTCTGGATCTCCGTGCTCGCGGCCTTGAAGTTGTCCGGGCCGAGGATCGAGCGGAGCGCGATGTAGCTCATGCCCGGGCGGTTGTACGTGTTCGGGTTGCTGAACAGGTTGCCCGTGGTCGGGTTGTCCGGCGCGACGCTCCAGAACGTCGTGCTGGTCGTGTTGTACTTCTGCGTCGTCGCCCAGCGCGTCATGATCGCGCCCTCGAACGCCGACTTGTACGCGGGCGTTCCGACCGCTCCGGCCGCCTTGCCGGCGATGTCGGCCAGGTAGAGCCACTCGGACATGTCCGCGTAGCCCTCCTTGAAGAACGTGTACTTCGGCTCGGCGTAGGACACCGCGTCGCCCCACCACTGGTGCATGTTCTCGTGGCTGAAGGTCTGCGCCGCGATGCGGCCGCCGACGAACACGATCTTCGTCTGCATCTCCTCCTCGAAGGAGGCCGACGGCGAGGCCACGATGATGCCGTTCGCGTTGAACTGGAACGGCCCGTTGACCTGCTGCTCCTGGAAGTGGGTGATGTCCTCCTGCATGTCCATGATGGCCTTGTTGGTGGCCTTCATGGTCGTGGAGATGTTCGCGCTCTGGTACTCGTAGTAGAGGACGTCGCCCTGGTTGGCCATGCGCGCGGACGCGTCGAAGTGCCCGACGCTGTTCTCGACCAGATACGACGCGATCGGCTCCGTCGAATGCCAGTTGAACGTGCGCGAGCCGCCGGCCGGGAAGTTGGCGTCCGGCGCGTTGACGACGGTCGAGACGAGGCGGCCGTTGCCGATGGCGACGCGGTTCTGGGCGTCCGGCAGCGCCGGGTCGTAGTTGGTCGTCGTGTGGATGTCGTAGGTGGGCTTGACCGACGCCTGGTTGTTGAGCGGCATCCAGGCCATCGTTCCCGAGGGCTCGTCCGTGACCATCGCGCCCTCGCCGGCGGGCGTGTTGTTCTTGAACCAGCCCTCGTTGCCGAGCGACGGGTTCGAGCGGATGCCGGGCTGGCCGACATACGCGATCGAGACCTTGTAGGTCGTACCGGCCGGGATCGGCTGCGCCGGCGTGATCACGAGCTTGGTCGTCAAGCACGGGACGCCCTGCGCGCCCGCACCGTTGCCCGTCGGCGCGCAGGCCGGCGGGTTCGGGTTCGTCGCCGAGACCGGGTTCGTGTTCGACGCCTGGTGCGCGAGCGGATCGGGATCGTCGTCGCCGTTCGGGTCGCCCGCGTAGGTCGGCTGCTTGAACTGCCACGTGGCCGGGACGCCGTCGATCGTGATCGACTGGACCGTCATGTCCGGGCCCGGCGTGGTCGCCGTCGGCGAGATGTTGTTGTGCGTGTCGAAGTCGACCGCGAAGTTCGACAGGCACTGCGTCGACTTCTGGGTCAGGTCGACGTGGGTGCCCGGAAGGAACTTGTCCGTGGGCGCGTCGTAGACGGTGAAGACGTCGGAGTGGATGCTCTGGTAGCCGCTGTTGCCGAGCTCCGGCCAGACCTTGTTGCCCGGCGAGGAGAGCGTGCGCGGGCCCGGCGTGCACTGCGCCGCCTGGGCGGCGCGCGCCTTGACCGCGCCCTGGGCGTCGAACTGCTTCTGGGCGAGTGCCCCGCGCAGGGCGTCGCCGCCCTTGACCCGGACCTCCTTCTCGGAGGTCGCGCAGCCGAGCTTGCCGGCGTCGCCGCCGCCCTGCGGCGTGCACGCGGCGAGGTAGTACGTGCCCTTCTCGAGCGTGGACGGGAGCTTCACGTCCACCAGGAACGACGTCGAGCCGTGCGCCGCGACGGTGACCGTCGTGCGGCCGACGAGCGCGCCGCCGGACGTGAGCCGCATGGCGCGGACGCTGACCGTCGCCTTCATCGCGCGATCGCCGTCGTTGCGCACCAGGCCGCTCAGGTTTCCGGCCTTCGCGCCGGCGGCGAGCGAGCTGATCTGGCTCACGTTGACGGCGGCATGCGCCGCGGGCGCCAGCCCCAGCACCGCGGCCACGGCTACCAACGCGCCCAAGGCGCGCCGCTTGCAACCCTCCATTTAGACCCCTCTCGGAAAAGACCCGCCTACAAGCGTCCGAGGCTTCCATGGGAGCGCGTGCCCGTCAAGCACGCGGCCATGGACGCGGATCAACGCCTGGTCAGGACCCGATCGGGTGCCAGGCGGTCTTGAGCTCGGTCAGCGCCTCCAGGCGCGCGAGCGTGTCGTCGCCCGACGGGCGTGAGACGCGCTTGACCGTCTCGGCCGCGAGCTCGTCGATCTCCGCCCCCACGGCGTCGACGATCGCGTTGACGTCGCGGTGGCCGCACAGCGGCGCGAGCAGCTCGTCGAAGCGCCCGGAGAGCAGGTTGAGCACGCCCGCGGGCACGTCGGAGACGCCCGCGATCTCGCCGAGGTCCAGCGCGCGCAGCGGCCACTTCCGCGAGACGACCGCGACGACGGTGTTGCCGGCCGCCAGCGCCGGCGCGACCTCGCGCACCAGCCCGAGCAGGTCGGGCTCGTCCGGCGCGAGCACGGCAACGACGCCGGTCGGCTCGGGGACCGAGAACGACAGGTACGGCGCGGCGACCGGATTGACGCCGCCCATCACGGCCGCCAGCTTGTCCGTCCAGCCCGCGTAGTGCACGAGCAGATCCACCGCGGCGCCGACCTCCGCGCGCGCGGCCGGGAGCGCGACGTCCTGCTGCGCCACGGCGGCGCGCGCGAGCTCGTCGCTGCGCGACTCGAGCGCCTCGGCGAAGCGGTACAGCACCTGGCCGCGGTTGTACGCGGTGCGCTTGGCCCAGCCGGCCTGCGCTCCGCGGGCCGCCTTGACGGCGTCGCGCACGTCCTTGCGCGACGCGCGCGGGATGTTGGCCACGTGGCCGCCGGCGTGGTCGGTCGCCGGATCGCTGCGGCCGGACTCCGAGCGCACGAACGCGCCTCCCAGGTAGAGCTTGTAGGTCTTGGCGACGAGCGAGCGGCGCGTCACGTCAGCCTCACGTACGGCAGCAGGCCGGCGGGGCCGCCCTCGCGCCCGAAGCCGCTCTCCTTGTAGCCGCCGAACGCGGCCGTCGGATCGAACTTGTTGTACGTGTTCTGCCAGACCACGCCCGCCCGCAGCGCGCTGGTGACCTCGAACGCCTTGGCGCCGTTGTCGGTCCAGACGCCCGCGGCCAGCCCGTACGCCGAGTTGTTCGCGCGCTCGACGGCCTCCTTCGGCGTGCGGAACGTCGTCACCGAGACGACGGGGCCGAAGATCTCATCGACGGCGATCCGGTTCGCGGGGGCGACGTTCTCGAACAGCGTGGGCGGGAACCAGTAGCCGGTCTCGGGCAGCGCGCAGGCGACCGAGCGCCGCGTCGCCCCCTCGCGCTCGCCCTCGCCGACCAACGCCTCGATCCGCGCGAGCTGGGCGGCGCTGTTGATCGCGCCCACGTCGGTGTTCTTGTCGAGCGGGTCGCCGACGCGCAGGCGCTCCATCCGCGCCCACAGCTTGCGCGTGACCTCCTCGGCGACGCTCTCCTGCAGCAGCAGGCGCGAGCCGGCGCAGCAGACGTGGCCCTGGTTGAAGAAGATCCCCTCGATGATGCCCTCGACCGCCTGGTCGAGCGCGGCGTCCTCGAAGACGATGTTGGCCGACTTGCCGCCGAGCTCGAGCGTGAGCCCGACGTCGCGGCCGGCGAGCGCGCGCTGGATCTCCTTGCCGACGGCGGTCGAGCCGGTGAACGCGATCTTGTCGACGTCGCTCCGCACCAGCGCCGCGCCCGCGCTCCCGTCGCCCGTGACGATGTTCACCACGCCGGGCGGCAGCTCCGCCTCCTGGCAGATCTCGGCCAGCAGCAGCGCCGTCAGCGGCGTCGTCTCGGCCGGCTTGAGCACCGCCGTGTTGCCGGTCGCGAGCGCGGGAGCGAGCTTCCAGGCGGCCATCAGCAGCGGGAAGTTCCACGGCACGACCTGGCCGACGACGCCGCGGGGGGCGAAGGCGCGGCCGGCGAGCGCGTACTGCAGCTTGTCCGCCCAGCCCGCGTAGGAGAAGAAGTGCGCCGCGGCGAGCGGGACGTCGACGTCGCGCGACTCGCGGATCGGCTTGCCGCCGTCGAGCGACTCGACGATCGCCAGCTCGCGCGCGCGCTCCTGGATCAGGCGCGCGATCCGGAACAGGTACTTGCCGCGCTCGAGCGGCGGCAGCGCCTGCCACTTCGGCGCCGCCGCGCGCGCGGCGGCCACCGCCCGCTCGACGTCCTTCGGGCCCGCGAACGCGATCTCGGCGAGCGGCTCCTCGTTCGCCGGGTTGATCGTCTGCACGCGCGTGCCGTCGGAGGGCGCGCTGAACTCGCCGCCGATGAACAGGTCGTAGCTCGGCTTCAGCGACGCCGCGTCGCGCGACTCGGGCGCCGGCGCGTAGTCCCACTTGAGCGCTGTGCGCGTCACCGTGGCCATCGTCACTCCTTCGAGAAGTCCTCGGGGCGCCCGTAATGGCCGCCGTCCAGCTTGGCGTACTGCAGCAGCAGGTCGTTCAGCAGCGACGACGCGCCGATCCGGAAGCGCTCCGGCGTCAGCCACTCGTCGCCCAGCGTCTCCTTGACCAGCACGAGCATGTGCAGCGCCTGCTTGGTCGTGCTGACGCCGCCGGCCGCCTTGACGCCGACGACCTCGCCCGTGCGCTGGAAGTGGTCGCGCACCGTCTCGAGCATCACCAGCACGACGCCGGGCGTGGCGCCGGAGCTGGCCTTGCCGGTCGACGTCTTGATCACGTCGGCGCCGGCGTCGATCGCGAGCTGGGAGGCATGGCGCACGTGCGCGTAGGTCGGCAGCTCGGCGGTCTCGAGGATCACCTTCAGATGCGCCGCGCCGCACGCCTCCTTGACGGCCGCGATCTCGCGCGCCACGCGCGCGTCGTCGCCGGCCAGGTAGGCCTCGCGCGAGATCACCATGTCGATCTCGGTCGCGCCCGCCTCGACGGCCTCGCGCGTCTCCTCGACCTTGATCGCGAGCGACGTCTGACCGGCCGGGAAGCCGGTGGCGACGGAGGCGACCTGGACGCCGGTGCCGCGCAGCGCCTGGGCGGCGACGGGCACGAGCGCCGGGTAGACGCAGATGGCGGCGACGGACGGGATCTCCGGCCGGGTCGGGTCCGGGCAGACGCCCTTGGCGCACAGGTGGCGGACCTTGCCGGCCGTGTCGGACCCCTCGAGCGTCGTCAGGTCGATCATCGACGTCGCGATGCGGATGCCCTGGCGCTTGGCCGTGGTCTTGATCGACCGGCGCCCGAGCGCCGCGGCCCGCTCTTCCACCCCGACCCGGCTGACGGGGATGAGGGAACGGCTCATGCGGTCAGTTTGGCACGCGGCCGTGCAGCGCCTCGGCGGTCGCCAGCACGGTCAGCTCGGAACCGGCGGGGCCGGTGAGCTGGATCCCGACCGGCAGGCCGAGGTCGTCGAAGCCCACGGGCACGGCGCACGCGGGCAGGCCGGCCATGTCCTGCGGGACCGTGTAGGTCAGCACGCGGTTGCGGAAGTCCTCCGACGCGTCGCCGATCCGCTCCGCCGCGGTCGCGTGGATCGGCGTGATCAGCAGGTCGGCGTGCTCGAACGCGCGCGCGAAGGCGGCGTGGACGGCGACGCGCGTCACCTCGGCGGCGAGGTAGTCGTCCAGCGCGATCGCGGGCCGCGCGAGCCGGGCGCGGACGTCGGGGCCGTACTGGTCGGCGTGGGCGGGGAACAGGTCGCGGTGCGTGTGCGCGGCCTCGGCGCCCTGCAGCGTCTGGAACGCGGGGTGGATGTCGTTCGCGTCGGGGAACGGGACCTCGACGATCTCGGCGTCGAGCGCAGCGACCGCCGCGTCGAAGCGCCGCTGGATCGCGGGCTCCAGCGCGTGGATGTGCAGGTCGGGGCAGACGGCGACGCGGCGCACCTCGCCGGCGGGCGGTGACGCGGCCAGCACGCCGTAGAGCAGCCGCACGTCGGCCGGCGTGCGCGCCATCGGACCCGCGTGGTCGAGCGACGGCGCGAGCGGCCAGACGCCGGTGGTCGAGACGCGGCCGTAGGTCGGCTTCAGGCCGGAGACGCCGCAGAACGCGGCGGGGATCCGGATCGAGCCGCCGGTGTCGCTGCCGAGCGCGAGCGCGCACATGCCCGCGGCGAGCGCGGCGCCGGACCCGCCGCTGGAGCCGCCCGGCACGCGCTCGGGGTCATACGGGTTGCGGCACGGGCCGAAGTGCGGGTTCGCGCTCGTGATCCCCCACGCGAACTCGTGCGTGAGCGTCTTGCCGACGATCACGGCGCCGGCGGCGCGCAGCTGCCGGACCGCGTCGGCGTCCGTGTCCGGGACGTGGCCGGCGAAGATGCGCGAGCCGTAGGTGGTGCGCACGCCGGCGGTGTCGAACAGGTCCTTGACGCCGGTCGGGATCCCGGCGAGCGGGCCGGCGGTCCCGTCGGCGTAGGCGCGCTCTGCGGCCAGCGCCTCGTCGCGGGCGCTGTCGAGCGTGAGCGTGATGAACGCGTTCAGCCGCGGCTCGCGCTCGGCGATCCGCTCGGCGACGGCGTCGAGCGCCTCGACGGGCGACAGCTCGCGCGCCGCGAAGCGCGCGCGCAGCTCGAGCGCGGGAAGGTCGGCGAGGGCGCTCACGGCGCGCGAGTCTAACCTCGCGACGTGCTGCTCGAGCGCGAATCGGAGCTGGCGGACCTCGCCGCCTTGGTCGACGCCGTCGCGCGCGGTCGCGGCGCGACGCTGCTGATGGAGGCCGCGGCCGGGCTCGGCAAGTCGACGCTGCTCGCGGGCGCCGTCGAGCTCGCGGGCGCGCGCGGCGTGGCCATATTGCAGGCGCGGGCGCACGAGCTCGAGCGCGAGATCGCGTGGGGCGTGGCGCGACTCGCTGTTCGAGGGCGCCGACCCGACGCTGTTCGAGGGCCCGGCGGCGCCGGCGGGACGGCTGCTCGGTGCCGACGACGGCTCGGATACGAGCTTCGCGATCCTGCACGGGCTCTACTGGGTCGCCGCGCGGCTGGCGGCGCGCGCGCCGCTGCTGCTCGTGGTCGACGACGCGCAGTGGGCTGACGAGCCCTCGCTGCGCTTCCTGCTCTACCTGCTCGGCCGGCTCGAGGACGCGCCGCTCGGCGTGCTCGCCGCGGCGCGGCCGGGGGGCGGCCCGCTGCTCGCGCAGCTCGCCGGCGACCCGGCCGTCACCGTGCGCGAGCCGGCGCCGCTCGGGCCTGGGGCCGTCGACGCGCTCGTCCGGGGCCGCGTCGAGCGCGCCGACGCCGAGCTGACGCGCCGCTGCCTCGGGCTGACCGGCGGCAACCCGCTGCGGCTGCGCGAGCTGCTCGCGAGCCTGGAGCACGGCGGCGAGGTCGACGCCTCGCTCGCCCACGCGCTCGAGCGCCGCCTGGCCGGGCTCTCGCCGGCCGCCCGCGCGCTGGCCGGCGCGGTCGCGGTGCTGGAGGACGACGCGCCGCTCGCGGTCGCGGGCGCGCTGGCCGGCGCGTGGGGCGCGGCCGGGATCGCCGGCGCGCAGGCGGCCGAGGAGCTGCGGCGCGCCGACGTGCTGCGCGCGGGCGAGCCGCTCGGCTTCACGCACCCGCTGATCCGCGCCGCCGTCTACGCGGGCGTCCCCGAGCCGGCAGCGGCGCACGCCCGCGCGGCGGAGCTGCTCTCCGCCGCGGGTGCCTCGCCGGAGCGCGTCAGCGCGCACCTGCTCGAGGCGCCGCCGGCCGGCGATCCCGCCGTGGCCGCCACGCTCTATGCGGCGGCCCGGCGGGCGATGGGCCGCGGCGCGCCCGCGTCCGCGCACCGCTACCTCGAGCGCGCGCTCGCCGAGCCTTCCGCCGACCCGCGCGACACGCTCGCCGACCTCGGGCGCACCGCCGCGATGCTCGGGCGCGCCGATGCCGCCGACCACATGGAGGCGGCGCTGGCGCTGATGGACGACCCGCACGCGCGGGCGCAGCTGCTGTGCGAGCTCGGGCACTCGCTGCACCAGCGCGGCAGCCTCGAGGCGGCGGCCGGCGCGTTCACGCGCGGCCGCGCGGAGCTCGCCGAGCGTGACGACCTCGCGCTCCAGCTCGAGGCCGGCTTCCTCACGACCGCACTGCTGTTCCCCGACCGCGCCGCGGAGTCGCACGAGCGGCTCGGTGAGCTGATGGTCGGCGCGAGCACGCCCGCCGAGCGCGCGCTCGCGAGCAAGGTGCTGATGGGCCGGATGGTCGCGGGCGAGGACCGCGACGGGCTCGTCGCGACCGCGCGCGAGCTGTGGGGCGGCGGGCGCCTGCTGCAGGAGGGCGGGGCCGAGTCGCAGGCGCTCGCGCACGTCGCCGGCGGCCTCGGCATCGGCGACGACTTCGCGATGGCCGAGGAGGTCATCCGCGTCGGCATGGAGGCGCTCGACAAGCGCGATCTGGCCGTGGCGCTCGGGCGCGGGCCTCGCGGCGGGCGACGCGGCCCTGATCGAGGAGGAGCTCGCCCTCGCCGAGCGCTTCGGCGGCCCGCGCGCGATCGGCATCGCGCGGCGCGCGCTCGGCGTCGTCACCGGCGACGAGGCGCAGCTGCGCGCGGCGGTGGAGATCCTCGAGCGCAGCGGCGCGCGTGGAGTACGCGGAGGCGCTGCTGGCCGCGGGCGCGGAGCAGCACGCGATCGCCGTCGCCGACGCGGTCGGCTCGACGCGGATCGCCCGGCTCGCGCGCGAGGCGCTACGTCCCGCCGCGCGCGACGGCGGGCTCACGCCCGCCGAGCGCCGCGTGGCCGCGCTGGCCGCGGCCGGCCGCACCAACCGCGAGGTCGCCGGCGAGCTCGGCATCAGCGCCAAGTCGGTCGAGTGGCACCTCGGCAACGTCTATCGCAAGCTCGGCATCCGCGGCCGCGCGGAGCTTCGGCAGCGCTAGCGCGACGACCGCGCCGAGCGCGCCGGCGCCCGCCATCAGCGCCACCGCCGCGCGGAACCCGGCGGCGAACGCGGCCGGCGAGCCGAGCCCGCCGTGGGCGGCGAACACGGAGCCGGCGGCGGCGATGCCGAGCACGATCGCGAGCTCGCGGATCGCGACCGTCGCGCCCGAGGCCTGGCCCTGCTCGACCGGCGCCACCGTCCCGAGCGCGGCGCTCGTGATCGGCGCGAACAGGCACGCGCCGCCGATCCCGCCGAGCACCATCCCGGGCACCAGCTCCGCGTACGCGACGCCGGGCGCCGCCACGGCCGCGAGCCAGCCGAGCGCGACCGACGCGCAGCCCAGCCCGAAGACGATCATCGCGCGGGCGCCGAAGCGGTCGGTCAGCGCGCCGCCGAGCGGCACCACGAACATCGGCACGCCCGCCCACGGCAGCAGCCGCAGGCCGGACTCCAGAAGCTTCGTCCCAACTGAAAGGGGTTTACAACGCGCCGTACCCGAGGCCCGTCTGCATCAGCTGCGTGAGCAGGAACAGCGTGCCGAAGATCGCGGAGTACCCGAGCAGCGACGCGGCGTTGGCGAGCGAGAACGTGCGCGACGCGAAGAACCGCGGCGGCAGCATCGGCGCGGGCGCGCGGCGCTCCCACCACACGAACGCGGCCAGCCCGAGCGCGCCGCCGGCGAGCGCCGCCGTGTCGCTCTCGACCAGGCCCCACACGAGCGCGAACAGCGCCTTTGTCGCGAGCGCCACGCCGGGCACGTCCAGGCGCACGCGCGGCCCGCGGCTCTCGGCCAGCCCGGCGTGCGCGAGCGGCATCAGCGCGATCCCGATCGGGACGTTGAGCCAGAAGATCGCCTGCCAGCCGGCGCTGCCCGCGAGCGCGCCGCCGACGACCGGGCCGAGCGCCGCGGCGATGCCCGCGATCCCGCCGCACGCGCCGAGCACGCGGCCGCGGCGCTCGGCCGGGACGGCGGCGACGAGGATCGTCAGCGTCAGCGGCGTCAGCAGGAGCCGCCGATGCCCTGCAGCCCGCGCGCCGCCACGAGCATCCCGATCGACTGCGACAGCGCCGCGCCCGCCGAGCCGGCGGTGAACAGCTCGAGCCCGGCGATCAGCATCCGCCGGCGGCCGAAGCGGTCGCCCAGCGCCGCGCCCGTGACCACGAGGACGGCGAACGTCAGCGTGTACGCGTTCAGCGTCCACTGCAGCCCCCGCAGGCCCGCGCCGAGGTCGGCGCCGATGTCCGGCAGCGCGGTCAGCACGACCGTCCGGTCGAGGCTGAACATGAACAGCGCGACGGCGGTGATGGCGAAGGTGCGACGCATATTCGGACTGACGTCCGCTTGTCGCGCTTGTATGTGTGGGTAGCCCTACGCCGTGGAGGGAAATCAACGACGCGTTATGCATAGAGTGAAGCCTGTGAAGGGCAGCGAGACGCGCGAGCGGGTCGTCGTTCGCCTCGCCGGAGATTCCGGCGACGGAATGCAGCTGGCCGGCAGCCGCTTCACCGACGCGACGGCCGTGCTCGGCAACGACCTCGCGACGCTGCCGGACTTCCCGGCCGAGATCCGCGCCCCGGCCGGCACCGTCGCCGGCGTGTCGGCCTTCCAGATCCACTTCGCCTCGCGCGACATCCTCACGCCCGGCGATGCGCCGGACGTGCTGGTGGCGATGAACCCGGCCGCGCTGAAGGCGAACCTCGCGCTGATGCAGCGCGCGTCGACGATCATCGTCAACGAGGACGCGTTCACGGTCCGCGCCGTGCAGAAGGCCGGCTACGAGACCAATCCGCTCGAGGACGGCACGCTGGAGCCGTACACCGTCAAGCGGATCCCGATGAGCTCGCTCACGCAGCGCGCCGTCGAGGGGATGGAGGGCGTCACCTCGCGCGACGCGCAGAAGGCGAAGAACCTGTTCGCGCTCGGCGTCCTCAGCTGGCTCTACGACCGGCCCACGGACGTGACGGAGCGCTGGGTGCGCGCCAAGTTCGGCGAGGGGCACGTGGCGGAGGCGAACCTCGCCGCGTTCCGCGCCGGCTGGAGCTTCGGCGAGACGTCGGAGCTGATCGACGTGCAGGTCACCGTGAAGGCGAACCTCGACGTCGCGCCGGGCACCTACCGCAACATCAACGGCACCGAGGCGACGGCGCTCGGCCTGATCGCCGCGAGCGCCAAGAGCGGGCTGCAGCTCGTCTTCGGCGCATACCCGATCACGCCCGCGTCGGACTTGCTGCACTCGCTCTCGCGCCACGGCCACGACGGCGTGCGCACCGTGCAGGCCGAGGACGAGATCGCGGCGGCGAGCATCGCGCTCGGCGCGGCGTTCGGCGGCGCGCTCGGCGTCACCTGCACGAGCGGCCCGGGGCTGGACCTCAAGACCGAGACGATCGGCCTCGCCGTCACGCTCGAGCTGCCGATGATCGTGATCGACGTCCAGCGCGCCGGCCCGTCGACGGGCATGCCGACCAAGACCGAGCAGTCGGACCTGCTGCAGGCGCTGCACGGCCGCCACGGCGAGTCGCCGCTGCCGGTCGTCGCCGCGCAGAGCCCGGGCCAGTGCTTCGACGCGGTCTACGAGGCGGTGCGGATCGCGGTCACGTACCGCACGCCCGTCATCCTGCTGAGCGACCTCTTCCTCGCCAACTCGAGCGAGCCGTGGCGGATCCCGCGCGCGGCCGACCTGGCGCCGATCGACGCCCGCCTGCGCAAGGCCGAGCCCTCTGCCGTTGCCGCCTTCCTTCCCTATTCCCGCGACGACAACCTCGCCCGCCCATGGGCGATCCCCGGCACGCCCGGCCTGCAGCACCGGATCGGCGGGCTCGAGAAGCAGGACGGCACCGGCGCGATCTCCTACGACGGCGCCAACCACCAGCGCATGACCGACCTGCGCGCGGCGAAGATCGACGGCGTCGAGGTGCCGGACATCGAGATCGCCGACGACGCCGGCGCGGACCTGCTGGTGCTCGGCTGGGGCTCCAGCTACGGCACGATCCGGGCGGGGGCGCGCCGCGTGCGCGAGCGCGGCGGTCGCGTCGCCACGGCGCACCTGCGGCACCTGCACCCGTTCCCCGCCAACCTCGGGGAGGTGCTGCGCTCCTACGAGCGCGTGCTCGTACCCGAGATGAACTCCGGCCAGCTCGCGCACGAGCTGCGGGCCCGCTATCTGGTCGACGTCGAGACGTACGCGAAGGTGCAGGGGCAGCCGCTGCTGCCGTCCGAGATGGAGCGCGAGATATGGCAACGGCTGGGCTGACCAAGGCGGACTTCCAGTCCGACCAGGAGACCCGCTGGTGCCCGGGCTGCGGCGACTACGCCGTGCTCGCCGCCGTGCAGGCGTTCTTCCCGGAGCTCGGGATCCCGCCCGAGCGGATCGTGTTCGTGTCCGGCATCGGCTGCGCCGGGCGCTTCGCGTACTACATGGACACGTACGGGATGCACGGCATCCACGGCCGCGGCCCCGCGCTCGCGACCGGGCTCGCCGCCGCGCGCGAGGACCTGTCGATCTGGGTCGTGACCGGCGACGGCGACGCGCTGTCGATCGGCGGCAACCACCTGATCCACGCGCTGCGCCGCAACGTGCCGGTGAAGATCCTGCTCTTCAACAACCAGATCTACGGGCTCACCAAGGGCCAGGCGTCGCCGACGTCGGAGCTCGGCAAGGTGACGAAGTCGACGCCGTTCGGCTCGATCGACACGCCGTTCAACCCGGTCTCGCTCGCGCTCGGCGCCGAGGCGAGCTTCGTCGCGCGCACGATCGACACCGACAAGCAGCACCTGCCCGCGATGTTGCGCGCGGCGGCCGAGCACGACGGCGCGGCGCTCGTCGAGATCTACCAGAACTGCCCGGTCTTCAACGACGGCGCGTTCGACGCGCTGCGCGACAAGAAGCAGGGCGCCGTGAACCGGATCCCGCTGGTCCACGGCGAGCCGATCCGGTTCGGCGCCGAGGGCGAGCGCGGCGTCGTGCGCGACGCCGACGGCAGCCTGCGGATCGCCGACGAGGGCGACTTCATCGTCCACGACGCGCACTGCGAGG
The DNA here is from genome assembly GCA_963736505.1 of uncultured Solirubrobacteraceae bacterium. Classification (GTDB taxonomy): domain Bacteria; phylum Actinomycetota; class Thermoleophilia; order Solirubrobacterales; family Solirubrobacteraceae; genus Solirubrobacter. The sequence continues at coordinate 1,446,658 of CAVTOZ010000001.1, read as the reverse complement.
ACCCGAGCCTCGCGTTCGCGCTCAGCCGCCTCTCGCTCACGCCCGACGGGCCGACGCCGATCGGCATCTTCCGCTCGGTCGAGCGCCCGGTGTGGAACCGCGACCTCGCGCCCGCGCGCCAGCTCGACGAGTCCCAGCTCGACGCGCTGCTCGGCGCCGGCGACACGTGGACGATCGCGGGCTGAGGCAGCGCGGGAGCGCGAAGTGGGCCGTCTACGGCCCGGACGTGCTGCCCGCGTGGGTGGCGGAGATGGACTTCGAGCTCGCCGGCCCGGTCAAGGCGGCGCTGCACGCGGCGATCGAGCGCGACGACACCGGCTACCTCGGGCCTGACCTGGCGGGCGTGCCCGAGGCGTTCGCGGACTTCGCCGCGCGCCGGCTCGGCTGGAGCGTGGACCCCGAGCAGGTCGGCGTGGCGACCGACGTTATGGTCGGCGCCGAGGAGTGCCTGCAGGTGCTGACCGACCCGGGCGCCGGCGTCGTGATCACGCCGCCGGTGTACCCGCCGTTCTTCGCCGACGTCCGCCACGCGGGGCGTACCGTCGTCGAGGCGCCGCTCGCCGGCGGCGCGCTCGACATCGGCGCGATCGAGCGCGCGTTCGAGGCCGGTGCGCAGGCGATCCTGCTCTGCAACCCGCACAACCCGCTCGGGCGCGTGTGGACGCGCGGCGAGCTCGGCGCGCTCGCCGACCTCGCCGCCGAGCACGGGGCGTGGGTGGTCTCCGACGAGATCCACGGGCCGCTCGCGCACGAGGGCGCCTACACGCCGTTCCTGGAGGTCTCCGACCGCGGCGTCGCGCTGACGTCGGCGTCGAAGGCGTTCAACCTCGCGGGGCTGAAGCTCGGCCTGATCGTCACGGCGGGCGGCGAGGCACGCGACCGGATCGCGAAGCTGCCGCTGGACCTGTATTGGCGCACCGGCTACCTCGGCGCCGTCGCCGCCGTGGCGGCGTTCCGCGACGGCGACGAGTGGCTCGACGGCGTGCTCGCCACGCTGGACGGCAACCGCCGCCTGCTCGCCGGCCTGCTCGCCGAGCACCTGCCCGAGGTCGGCTACGAACCCCCGCAGGCGGGCTTCCTCGCATGGCTGGACTGCCGTGCGCTCGGCCTCGGCGACGACCCCGCGCGGGCGTTCCTGGAGCGGGGCCGCGTGGCGCTCAGCCGCGGGCTGGACTTCGGCGCCCCGGGCGCCGGCTACGCGCGGCTGAACATCGGGACCGAGCCGGAGCTGGTCGCCGAGGCCGTCACACGGATGGCGGCGGCGACGACGCGCTGAACGTCTCGGCGGCCGGCGTCTCGCCGGAGACGTCGAAGACGCCGATCGTCTCGAGCTCGACGACGAGGATCACATGGCGCGCCGCGACGGCGAGGAACTCGTGGACCTCGGGCGGGCGCGTGCCGTCGACCCAGGTCACCTCGGCGTCCGTGAGCGCCAGGAACTCGTCCCCGGTCGCGTTGAGGAAGTCGGTCGTGCGAGAGCGGAAGCCCTCGTTGGGCAGCTGGAGCGTGCCTTCGATCTCGTGGCGCGCCGTTTCGACACGGACGCGCTCCCGTCGGAAATGCATCCGTCCAGTATCGGCGTTCGGCGGCGGGCGCTGTAGGGTTCCGCGACCCATGGTGGACATCGACGCCCTCAACCGCCCGTTCTGGGACCACCTGGTCGCCCAGCACGGCCCGCTCGAACTCTTCGACGTGCACACGCACATCGGCTCCAACGACCCCGACGGCTTCAAGCAGTCGCCTGCCGAGCTGATGCAGGTGATGGAGTCCGCCAGCGCCCGCGCGGCCGTGTTCCCCATGCACGAGCCCGACGGCTATTCAGGCCCCAACGACGTCGCGATCGCCGCCGCCGAGGCGTCCGGCGGGCGCCTGTTCGCGTTCGCCCGGATCGACCCGAAGGCGCCGGACCCGGTGGGCGAGGCGCGCCGCTGCCTGGACGCCGGCGCGCGCGGGCTGAAGTTCCATCCCCGCGCCGAGCGCTTCGCGCTGTCGGAGCCGGGCGTGCGCGAGGTGATCGCGCTCGCGCACGAGCGCAAGGTGCCGGTCCTGATCCACGCGGGCCGCGGGATCCCGGCGCTCGGCGAGGACACCGTGAAGCTGTCGGGCGAGTTCCACGACGCGCGGCTGATCCTCGCCCACGCGGCGATCTCCGACCTCGCGTGGCTGTGGAAGGTGCTGCCCGACCACCCGAACGTGTTCATCGACACCGCGTGGTGGAACCCGGCCGACCTGATCGCGCTGTTCGCGCTGGTGGCGCCGTCGCAGATCCTGTGGGCGAGCGACTCGCCGTACGGGCTGCCGCTGAGCTCCTTCGTGCTGCACGCGCGCTGCGCGCTGCAGGCGGGGCTCGGCGACGACGCGCTGCGGTCGATCGCCGGCAGGCAGACCGAGCGGCTCGTGCTCGGGCAGGACCCGGAGTGGATCGGGCCGCCCCCGGGGCCGCCGACCGCTCCGCTGGACCCGCTGCTGGAGCGCGTCGTGTCGCACCTCGTGTCGGCGATCGGCCGCGCGTTCGGCGGCGGCGATCCCGACGAGCCGCTCGCGCTCGCGCGGCTCGCGTGCGCGGTCGGCGACGATGGTCCGCACGCCGACGTCCACGCGGCCGTGCTCGAGCAGCTCGACCTCTTCCGCAAGCACCTCGCGCCGCCCCCGCCCGGGCGGCCGTTCCCGGTCGCCGGCCGCTTCATCGTCGGCGCGCTGACGATCGCCCGCACGCCCGACGTGCCGCTGCCCGCCCTCCCGAACGCGCCGCATCCGACGCGCGAGGAAGCGGACGCCTAGCGTCAGCCTTCGCCGCCGCCGCTGACCGCGGGCGTCTCGGGCCGCTCGGTCGGCCGCGGCCGGACCTGCGGCTCGGGCGCGCAGCGCCGGTACGTCCGGCCGGCGCCGATCTGATCGCCGTCCGACGTGCTCCCGCTGACGTCGACGCGGCCGCCGGTGCGCGGGAGCCGCAGCGTCACGCTCGCGTTGCGCGTCACGCCGGTCAGGTGCACGACCTCGTGGCCGCCGCTGCGCACGTGCACGTTCAGCGTCTTGCCGGACGGCGGATCGAAGCGCACGATCACGCGCACGCCGCGCAGGCAGCCGCCGGGCAGCTGCAGAGGATCGTGCGAGCCGCCGCCGCCCTGCGCCAGCGCCGTCGCTCCGGCCCCGAGGCCCACCAGTGGAACGAGCAGGAGGGCCGCGCGCCGCATGGCCGCCGACGCTACCCGACGCATCGGCCGCTGTGGAGATTTCTCATCGATGACTAGCCTCACGGTTCGTCTGATGTCGGGATCGTTCGGTGTGTTCCTGCTGCGGCGCGGCGCCGCCGCCGTGGCGGTCTCGGTCGCGGTCACCGCGCTCGTGTTCGTGACGCTCAACGGGCTGGACGTCGGCGACCTCGCCGACTACCTGCAGCGCGCGTTCCTGCACGCCGACCTCGGCATCTCGCGCGGCCGGCCGGTGCGCCCGGTGCTCGGGCTGATCGGCGAGTCGCTGCCCGCCGACATCTCGCTGCTGGTCGGCGCGCTGGCGTTCGGCGTGGTGGCCGGCGTGAGCGCGGGCGCGGTCTGCGCGCAGCGGCCCGGGACGCTGCTCTCGCGCGCGCTCCAGGGGCTCGCGACGGTGATGCTGTGCGCGCCCGTGTACTTCATCGGGATGACGCTGATCCTCGTGTTCGGCAAGTCGGTCGGCGCGCCGATCCCGCTGCCGATCGTGGCGCCCAACAGCTACACGGCGCTGACCGACGACCCGCTCAACTGGCTCAACGCGCTGCTCGTCCCGTGGCTGGTCGCGGGCGCGCCGCTGGCGGCGATGTGCCTGCGCATGACGCGCGCCTCGCTGCCGGAGGCCGTCGACGCCGACTTCGTCCGCACGGCGACCGCCAAGGGCCTCTCGCCGGGCCAGGTGACGCGCCGCCACGCGCTGCCGGTCGCGCTCGCGCCGACGCTCTCGCTCGCGGGCGCGTCGCTGCCGCTGCTCGTCGGCAACGTCATCCTCGTCGAGGCGGTGTTCGGGATCCCCGGCGTCTACCGGCTGATCCCGAGCGCGATCGACACCGGCAACTACCCGATGCTGCAGGGGATCGTGATCGTCGGCGCGGTCTTCGTGGTCGTCGCCAACGCGGTCGTCGACGTCACGCTGGCAGCGCTGGATCCGCGGATTCGGGCGTGACGGAACACACTCCGTCGGCGGGCGTCCTCCGAGGCATGAGCACCTACGTCCCTAGCGTGCGCGGCGACGCGCTGCTGCTCACGCACGGCAGGACCGGCGCCGCCGAGGACCTGCTGCTGATCTCCTCCGCCGTGATCCTCGACGGCGTCCTGGGCGGCCACATCGACGTGACCGGCAACCGGCGGCTCGGGCTGGAGCGGCGCCGGATCGCGCCAGGCCCTGCCATCGCGGGCGCGCCGGCGCTGATGGCCCACCTGCGCGAGCAGGCGATCGCGGTCGCCGGCGACACTCCGTGGGGGTGGTTCGAGCGCGCGGCCGTGTACGCCGGCAAGCGCGCGAGCGACGAGCTGATCGGCGCCGGCGTCGCCGAACGCGCGCTGCCCGACCCGATGTTCCGGCTGTTCCGGCACACGACGCTGCGCGTGCACCCGGAGATCGAGGCGGCCGCGCGCGAGCGACTCGCCGACGTGCTCACGGGCCGTCAGGCCCCGCCCGCCGCGATCGCGCTCGCCTCCGCCCTGCACAGCTGCGAGCAGCTCGACGCCGTCGCCGGCCTGCGCGTCTCGCGCCGCCACCTGCGCGCGATGACCGACGCGGCCCGCTCGCTCGGCTGCGGCGCCCAGGCCGTGCTCGCCACGCTCGAGGAGCGCCGCCGCCGGGCCGCGAACGTCGCCGCCTAAGCTCGGGAGGTGCTCGACGACCTCCTGCGCCGGATCGGCCTGACTCCCGCGACGCCGGTCTGCACGCCGTGCACCGCGCGTACCTCGAGCACGTGACCTACGAGGACGTCGCGGTGCAGCTGGGCGAGTCGGGGCCGCTCGACGAGGAGGCGCTCGCGCGGCGCGTCCTGTCCGGCCGCGGCGGCTACTGCTTCGAGCTCAACACCGTGCTCGCCTACCTGCTGCGCGGGCTCGGCTTCGGTGTCGCCTACCACGAGGCCGTCGTCGACGGCGAAGGGCCGACGAACCACATGGTGCTCGTGGTCGACGGCGAGTGGATGGCCGACGCCGGGCTCGGCCAGGGCTTCCTCGACCCGCTGCCGCTGCGCGAGGGCCGCCACGCCGGTCCCGGCCCGCTCGCCTGGACGCTCGAGCGCGAGCCGGGCGGCACGTGGTGGCTGGGCCAGCACGAGTGGGGCTCCGTCAGCGGCTTCCGCATGCAGGCGGAGCCGTCCGGGCACTCGGCCTTCGCGCCCCACCACCGCCGCCTGTCGACCGATCCGGCGTCCTCGTTCGTGCAGACGCTCGTCGTCCAGCGGCCGACCGACGACCGCGTCGTCACGCTGCGCTCGCGCACGTACTCCGAGCAGGGGCCGTCGGTCGATCTCAAGCGCGTGCTCGACCGCGAGGAGTTCGAGGCCGTGTTGCGCGAGGACTTCGCGCTCACGCTCGACGCCGGGCGGATCGAGCGCCTGTGGACGCTCGCCTCCACCCAGCACGAGGCGTTTCAGGCCCGCGCCGCCGCCACCCCCTGAGGCGCCCGCGCCGGCCGCGGGGCGAGGCGGATGGCGCACAGCGCCGCCGCGACGCTGACCGCCGCCGTCATCGCGTAGACGACCGAGAACGGGTCGGTGTCGCCCGCCGTCCGGCCGCGCAGCGCGAGCGCGAGGAAGGCGATGCCGAGTGCGCCGCCGACCTGGCGGGCGGCGATGTTCAGGCCCGTCGCGGCGGCGAAGCGCTCGGGCGTGACCGACAGCGCCGCGGCGCTGGAGACGCCGACGCTGACCGCGCCCATGGCGGCGCCCATCGCGATCCCGAGCGGGAGCCAGAACGTGAGGAAGTGCGGCGTCTGCGGCAGCCAGACGCCGATCGCCGCGGTCGTGGCGGCGAGCAGGAGCCCACCGCCGATCACCAGGGCGCGCGGCGACGGCCGCCGCTGTGCGCGCCCGATCGCGATCCCGACGGCGGCGGAGGCGATCGCGCCCGGCGTGACCGAGAACCCCGCCTGCAGCTCCGAGTAGCCCCAGATCTCGGTCACGTAGAGCACGCCGAGCAGCAGCGTCGCGTACAGCCCGGCGCCGAACAGCAGCGAGACGAGGTTCGCGGACGCGTACGTGCGGTTGCGCCAGAGCGAGATCTCGATCGCCGGCGCGGGCACCCGCGCCGCCCGGATCAGCGCCAGCGCCAGGCCGGCGAACGCTCCCGCGAAGGCGCCGAGCGTGCGCGGGTCGCCCCAGCCCCACGCGTCGGCCTCCGTGACCGCGAGCACGAGCGCGGCGATGCCGCCGGCGAGCAGCGCGCCGCCGAGCACGTCCGGCCGCCGCCCGCCTCGCGCAGGGACCGCCGGAAGCCGGACCGCGGCCCACACGAGCCAGATGCCGAGCGGCACGTTGATGCAGAACAGCGCGCGCCAGCCGAACGCGTCGACCAGGACGCCGCCGAGCGCCGGCCCGGCGACCGCCGCGACCGACGCCGACGCGGCCCACAGGCCGATCGCGCCCGGCCGCCGCTCCGGCGGCGTGTCGGCGAGCACGAACGCGAGCGACGCGGGGAGCAGCATCGCGGCGCCGACGCCCTGCACGCCGCGCGCGGCGAGCAGCAGGCCGAACGTCGGGGCGATCGCCGCCAGCAGCGACGCGGCGGTGAAGACGCTGACGCCGGCGGCGAACAGGCGGCGGCGGCCGATCAGGTCCGCGAGCCGCCCGGCGGGAGCCAGCAGCGCCGCGAACAGGATCGTGTAGAGCGTCACGACCCACGACAGCGAGGACACGCCGACGCTGAAATCGCCGGCGAGGTCGGGGATCGCCAGGTTCGTGATCGTGACGTCGAGGAAGGCGAGGAAGGAGGCGCCGCAGGCGAGCAGCAGCGGCGCGCGAGAGGAGGTCATGCTCTCGAAATTAGCGACCGAACGTTCGTAAAGGCAAATACGCGACCGAACGTTCGTTAACATGCAGACCATGCCCCGCCGCTCCGCCATCGCGGCCCAAGGCACGCGCGACGCGATCATCCGCCGCGCCGCCGACATCGGCTCCGTCGAAGGGCTCGAGGGCATCACGATCGGCCGCCTGGCCGCCGACCTCGAGATGAGCAAGGCCGGCGTGATCGGCCACTTCGGGTCCAAGGAGGAGCTCCAGCTCGCCACGCTCGAGCTGGCCGGCGAGCTGTTCGCCGAGCAGGTCTGGAAGCCCGTCGAGCACCTGGAGCCGGGGCTGGAGCGGCTGCTCGGCATCTGCGACGCGTGGGTCAGCTACGCCGACGAGCCGCTGCTCGACGGCGGCTGCTTCATCGCCGCCGTCTCGTTCGAGTTCGACGGCCGCGAGGGGCGCGTGCACGACGCGCTCAAGCTCCAGGTCGGCCGCTGGCGCAAGACGCTCGTGAAGGACATCGCCCGGGCGATTGCCGACGGCGACCTGCCCGCCGGTCTCGATCCGGAGCAGGCCGCGTTCAGCCTCGAGGCGCTCGCGGCCGGGATGAACCCGGCCCGCCAGCTCTACGGCGACACCTCCGCGGCGGCCTGGAGCTCGACCGCGATGCGCGCCGTGCTGGGCGTCAGTCGGTCTTCCTGAGCGCGTCGACGCCGCCGCGCAGGAAGGCGAGCGTCTCGTCGAGCATCGCCATGCCGTGCTGCTTGCCCGCGCCGTCGTTGCTGATCGCGTCGAGCGCCGCGACGGCCGCCGCGGCGACCAGCTTCGGGCGCAGCCCGTCCGGCGGCTCGCCGAGGTCGCGCGCGACGCCTTCGCGCAGCACGTCCTCCAGGCGGCCGAGGATCCGGCGCTGCTGCGCCGCCAGGCTCGGGTCCTCGGCGCACATGCGCTTGCGCAGGACCGCCTCTTCGCTCTCGACGGCCTCTGAGGGCAGCATCTGCTCGATCCACAGCCGCAGCGCCTCGAACGCCGTCTGGCCCTCCGGGCGCCCGCCGACCGCTGCCGCCATGGCGTCGCAGAACGCGTCGGCCTCGTGGAAGACGACCGCCTCCTTGGACGGGAAGTAGGCGAAGAACGTGCGCGGCGCGATGTCCGCGGCGAAGGCGATGTCGGCGACCGTCGTCGCGTGGTACCCGCGCTCGCCGAAGAGCCGGTACGCCGCCTCGACGATCTGCTCGCGCGTCCGCTGCTTCTTGCGCTCGCGATGTCCGATCGTCACGGCGGGGATTGTAGCTTCAGCGCAAAAATGCACCCGTTGCATTTTTGCAGCCGATGTGGTTCTCTCAAGGGCATGGCTCACCTCCTCGGACGTCTCGCCGCCGCTGCCGCGGGGCATTGGAAGCGCTCCCTCGCCATCGTGGCCGTGGTCCTCGTCGCCATCGGGGCGGCGTCGGCGGCCGGCGGTGGAGCCTTCGTCGACAACTTCCGCACGCCCGGCACCGAATCCCAGCAGGCGCTCGACCTGCTCACGCAGCGCTTCCCGGCGCAGTCCGGCGACACCGCGACGATGGTCTTCGCGGTCGAGCGCGGCAGCCTCCAGGACGGGCCGAAGGCGGCGGCCATCAGCCGGACCGCCAGTGCGATCTCGCGCCAGCCGCACGTGACGGCCGTCGCGCCGCTGCAGCTGTCGCGCGACAAGCGCATCGGCTTCCTGACCGTGCAGTACGACCGGCCGGCGCAGGACCTGCAGCGCGCGCCCGGCCAGCGCCTCGCCGGCGTCTCGGCGATCGGCGAGCGCGCGGGCATCGAGGTCTCGCGCCGCGGCAACATCGTCGACCAGGCCGAGCAGGCGACTGCGCCCGTCGGCGAGCTGATCGGCCTCGCCGTCGCGATGATCGTGCTGACGCTCGTGTTCCGCTCGGTCGCCGCGATGCTGCTGACGCTGATCGCGTCCCTGATCGCGCTCGCCGGCGGCATCCTGCTGTTGCGCTTCGGCGCGGCGTTCACCGACTTCCCGAGCTTCGCGCCGACGCTGGGCGTGATGCTCGGGCTCGGCGCGGGGATCGACTACGCGCTGCTGATCGTCGGCCGCTACCGCGAGCAGCTCGCGGCCGGCGACGACGTGCCGCACGCGGCTCGCGTGGCGAACGCGACGGCCGGCACGTCGGTGGTCGCGGCGGGCTCGATCGTCGTCGTGGCGATCGCGGGCCTGCTGGCCACCGGCATCCCGTTCGTCGGCCGCATGGGTCTCGGCTCGGCGATCGTGGTCGCGAGCGTGGCCGTCGGCGCGGTCACCGTCCTGCCGACGCTGATGGGCGCGTTCGCGCGCCGGCTGCGTCCGAAGCGGCCGGAGTCGGTGGCGCCCTCGCAGGCCTTCGCCCGCTGGGGCGAGCGCATCGTCCGCCGCCCCTGGATCTCCGCCATCGCCGGCACGCTCGTGCTCCTCCTGCTCGCGCTGCCGGTGCTTAGCCTGCGGCTGGGTCAGCCGGACGACGGCAACGACCGCGCGGGTACGACGACGCGCGTCGCCTACGACCGGCTCGCCGAAGGCTTCGGCGTCGGCTTCAACGGGCCGCTCGTGCTCGCGGTCTCCGGCACCGGCTCGCTCGAGCGCGTGCGCGACGCGGTCCAGCGGACGCGCGACGTCGCGTTCGTGTCGGAACCGGTGCGCTCGCCTGGCGGCGACGCCGCGACGCTGACCGTGATCCCGAAGACGTCGCCGCAGGACCCGCGCACGAGCGACCTCGTCAAGCGGTTGCGCGACACGACGCTGCCGGCCACGGGCGCACGCGTCTACGTCGGCGGCGCGACCGCGACGCTCGACGACCTGGCGGCGAAGATCGCGACCCGGCTGCCGATCTTCATCGCGCTCGTGATCGGCCTCAGCGTGCTGCTGCTGATGGCCGTCTTCCGCTCGATCTGGGTGCCGCTGGTGTCGGCCGCCTTCAACCTGCTGTCGATCGGCGCGGCGTACGGCGTCGTGGTCGCGGTCTTCCAGAAGGGCTGGGGCGCCTCGCTGCTGGGGGTCGACGGCAACGTCCCGATCGTCTCGTTCGTGCCGCTGTTCATGTTCGCGATCCTGTTCGGGCTCAGCATGGACTACAACGTCTTCCTGCAGTCGCGGATCCGCGAGGAGTACCAGCGCGGCGCCGGTCCCGAGGAGTCGGTCGTCCGCGCCCTGTCGCGCGTCGGCCGCATCATCCTGGCCGCCGGGGCGATCATGACCAGCGTCTTCCTCGGGTTCGTCTCAGACCCCGACGTGGTGGTCAAGACGATCGGTCTCGGGCTGGCGAGCGCGATCCTGATCGACGTGCTCGTCGTCCGGATGGTCCTCGCGCCGGCGGTCGTGACCCTGCTCGGCGACCGCGCCTGGGCGCTCCCCGCCTGGCTCGATCGCGCGCTGCCGCGGATCTCGCTGGACGGGGAGCTCGAGCCGGCGCCCGCCCAGGGCTAGGCCGCGACCGGCTCGGCCGACGCCGGCAGTTGCTGCTCGCGCGGCGCGTGCGGGAGCAGGTAGCTGAGCACGAACGCGGCGGCGATCAGCAGCGCGACGACCAGCGTGGTGCGCTGCGCCGCCCCGGCGTAGTCGCCGCTGCCGGCGAGGTTGAACATGAGCGTCCCGATGCCCGCGATGCCGAGCGACATCCCGAGCTGCTGCATCGCCTGCAGGACGCCTGACGCCGAGCCGACCTCGTGGTCGTCGACGCCGCCGAGCACGATGTCGAACAGCGGCACGAAGACCATGCCCATGCCGATGCCGGCGACCAGCAGCGGCGCGACGAAGTCCCAGCTGCCGAGGCTCGAGTCGTGGAGCGCGACGTACAGGCCGACGAGCCCGGCGGCCTTCACGACCAGGCCGGCCTGCAGGATCGTGCGGCCGAGCCTGGCCAGCAGGATCCCGCCCGCGGCGGAGCCGATGAACCCGCCGAGCGCGTACGGCGCCGTCGTCAGGCTCGCGTGGATCGGCGTGTAGCCGAGGCCGAGCTGCAGCAGCACGGTCAGCGTCAGCGTGAGCCCGCCCATCGTCCCGAGGAAGACCATCGCGAAGACGACCCCCGAGACGTACGAGCGCTTGGTGAACACGCTCGGCTCCAGCAGCGGCGTGCGCCCGGCGCGCTTGCGCGCGACCTGCGTGGCGGCGAACAGGGCCAGCACCGGCAGCGACGCGACGAGCATCAGCTTGCTCCACAGCGGCCAGCCCAGCTCGCGGCCCTGCACCAGCGGGTAGACGAGCAGGCCCATTCCGGCGCCGGCCAGCAGGAACCCGCGCACGTCGATCCGGCGCGAGGTCGCGGTCGGCGCGCCCTCGGGCAGCAGGCGGCCGCCGGCGAGGATCACGAACGCGCCGATCGGGACGTTGACGAGGAAGATCACGCGCCAGTCGGCGACGTCGATCAGCAGGCCGGCGAGGACCGGGCCGAGGATCGCCGACAGGCCGGCGATCGGGCCGAAGATGCCCCACGCCTTGCCCATCTCCTCCGGCGCGAACAGCTCGCGGATCAGGCCGAAGACCTGCGGCAGCATGACGGCCCCGAGCCCGCCCTGGAGCGTGCGCGCGGCGATCAGGAAGCCCATCGAGGGGGCGAACGCGACGGCGACGGACGCGAGCGTGAAGCCGGCGGCGCCGACCAGCAGCATGCGGCGGCGGCCGAAGATGTCGCCCAGGCGCCCGCCGGTCAGCAGCATCACGGCCATCGCGAGCGTGTAGGCGGCCGTCATCCACTGCAGGTCGGCGAGCGAGCCGCCGAGGTCGGTGCGGATCACCGGGCCGGCGACCTGCGCCACGGTGGAGTCGATCAGGTCCATCATCGACGCGGCGACGACGGTCGAGAACGCGAGCCAGCGCTTGCTCATGGCATCTCCCTTGCTTGCGGAACGAATCATTCCGTTCCAGTATCTTGCTGAGACGGAGATGCCACATCAGGAGAACGCAGCGGGTTCGGGCCCTACGGGCCTTAGTGGCCGCCGGGCGCAGGCGGCGGCCAACGACGAGCGCATCCTGGCGGCCGCGCGCGAGGTGTTCGTGGCCGATCCGGGCGCGCCGATCGCCGCCGTCGCGGCGCGCGCGGGCGTCGGGATCAGCGCCCTGTACCGGCGCTACGAGAGCAAGGAGGACCTCGTCCGCGCGATCGTCGGCGAGGGGCTGTCGCGCTACATCGCGGCGGTCGAGGACGCGCTCGCGGACGAGGGCGACGCGTGGGAGGCGTTCGCGGCGTTCATGCGCCGGGTGGTCGACGCGGACCTGCACTCGATGACGCAGCGGCTGGCCGGCACGTTCGCGCCGACCGAGGCGCTGACGCAGGCGGGCATGCGCGCGGGCGCGCTCAACGCGCGGCTGTTCGAGCGCCTGCGCGGCGTGATCCGCGACGACCTCGAGGTCAACGACCTCTCGTTCCTGCTCGAGCAGATCGCGTCCGTGCGCCTGACCGATCGCGAGCGCACGCTCGAGCTGCGGCGCCGCTACCTGGCGCTGACGCTGGCGGCGATGCGGTCGGGCGGCGCGCCGCTGCCCGGCCCGCCGCCGTCATGGCAGGACAACGCGGGCCGGTGGCAACCCGACCATTAGCGCGCGGGAGAACGAGCCCTCAAGGCGAGGCTCTCCCAGCGACCTCGCCCCCTGGGCGAGTGTCGCCGCACCCACATGAGTCGCGGTGCACGAACGTCGCCTCCAGGCGCTCCGTGCGCGGCGGCAGCGACGGGTCGGCCAGGCGCGAGAGCAGCAGCTCGACCGCGCGCTCGCCGAGCCGCGCCGTCGGCTGCGCGATCACGGTGAGGCGCGGCGCGAACAGGTCGGCCCACTCGAAGTCGTCGAACGCGACGAGCGCGATGTCGTCGGGGACGCCGAGCCCGCGCGCCTTCAGCGCGCGCAGCACGCCGATCGTCATGTGGTTGTTGCCGCTCACGAGCGCGGTCGGCGGGTCGTCGAGGTCGAGCAGGGCGGCGGTCGCCGCCTGCGCGCGGTCGGCGTGCGAGCCGCCGTCGGCGATCAGCGCGCCGTCGTCCTCGAGGCCGGCGGCGCGCAGCCCGGCGCGGTACCCGCGCACGCGCTCGACGGTCGTCGAGAGCCCGGGGATCCCGACCACCATCCCGATCCGCGTGTGCCCGCGGCCCGCGAGATGGGCGACGAGCGCCTGCGTCGGCGCCTCGTTCTCGCTGGAGACCTGGTCGAGCCCCTCGCCGGCGAAGCGGTCGACCAGCACCGCGGGCACGTCCTGCGAAGCGAGGTACGGCAGCGCGAGCCGCGCCGCCCCGGGCGAGGGCGCGAGCAGCAGCCCGTCGACGCGCCGCTCGACGAGCGCGCGCACGACGCGCAGCTCCTGGTCGGGGTCGTCGCGCGTCTCGGCCAGCAGCAGCGTGTGGCCGGCGGCCGTGGCGGCCGCCTCGACGGACGCGATCACGTCCGTGAAGTACGGGTTCGAGAGGCCGCTGATGGCGAGTCCGAGCGACTGCGTGCGCTGGCGCGCGAGCGCGCGGGCGAGCACGTTCTGGCTGTAGCCGGTGCGCTCGATCGCCGCGCGCACGGCGCGCGTGGTGCGCTCGCTCGCGGGGCGCGTCCCGTTGATGACGTGCGAGACCGTCGTCACGGAGACGCCGGCCAGGCGCGCTACGTCGGCCATGGTGACCAAGGACCGATCGTAGCGACCGCCCGATCGGGGGGTGCGATTTCCGCAAGCGCTTGCGGGCAAGCGCTTGCGCCCGTAGCTTCGCGCCCTGTGACCCTGCACCCCGTCGTCTCAGAAGTCACCGCGCGCATCCAGTCGCGAAGCGCTGCGACCCGCTCGGCCTACCTCGCTCGTATCGCCGCCGCCGCCCGCGTCGGGCCGGCGCGCGAGGCGCACGGCTGCGCGAACCTGGCGCACGGCGTCGCCGCCTGCGGCGCCGACGAGAAGCTCATGCTCAAGGCGGGCGAGCGCCGCAACATCGCGATCGTCTCGGCCTACAACGACATGCTCTCGGCGCACCAGCCGCTGGAGCGCTACCCGGCGCTGCTCAAGCGCGCGGTCAAGGACGCCGGCGGCGTCGCGCAGTTCGCCGGCGGCGTGCCGGCGATGTGCGACGGCATCACGCAGGGCCGCGCGGGGATGGAGCTGTCGCTGTTCAGCCGCGACGTCGTGGCGATGTCCACCGCGGTCGCGCTCGCGCACGACATGTTCGACGGCGCGCTGCTGCTCGGCGTGTGCGACAAGATCGTGCCCGGGCTGCTGATCGGCGCGCTCTCCTTCGGCCAGCTGCCGGCCATCCTCGTGCCCGCCGGCCCGATGCCGTCGGGCCTGCCGAACCGCGAGAAGAGCCGCATCCGCCAGCTGCACGCGACCGGCGAGATCGGCCGCGAGGAGCTGCTCGACGCCGAGCTGCGGTCCTACCACTCGCCCGGCACGTGCACGTTCTACGGCACCGCGAACTCCAACCAGCTCGTGGTCGAGGCGATGGGCCTGCACCTGCCCGGCGCCAGCTTCGTCAACCCGGGCACGCCGCTGCGCGAGGCGCTCACGCGCGAGGCCGGGCGGCGCGTGGTGGCGCAGGAGCACGGCATCGGCGAGCTCGTCGACGAGCGCGCGATCGTCAACGCCGTCGTCGCCCTGCTCGCCACCGGCGGCTCGACCAACCACACCATGCACCTGGTCGCGATCGCCGCCGCGGCGGGCATCGCGCTCACGTGGGACGACTTCGCCGAGCTCTCGCCGGTGGTGCCGCAGCTGGCGACCGTCTACCCCAACGGCGCGTCCGACATCAACCAGTTCCACGCGGCCGGCGGCGTGCAGTTCCTGCTCGGCGAGCTGCTCGACGCGGGGCTCGTGCACGCCGACGTGCGCACCGTCGCGGGCGACGGCCTGGAGCGCTACCGCGAGGCGCCGGAGCTGGTCGGCGGCGAGCTCGTATGGCGCCGCGTCGGCGCCGACTCGAGCGACCACGCCGTGCTGCGGCCCGCGCGCGCGCCGTTCGCGCCCGACGGCGGGATCCGCGTGCTCGACGGCTCGCTCGGGCGTGCGGTCATCAAGGTCTCCACCGTCGGGCCGGAGCTGCGCGTCGTCGAGGCGCCCGCGCGCGTCTTCGACGACCAGGCGCAGTTCCTCGCCGCGTTCTCGGCGGGCGAGCTCGACCGCGACTTCGTGGCGGTCATGCGCCACCAGGGCCCGCGCGCGAACGGGATGCCCGAGCTGCACAAGCTCACGCCCGCGCTCGGCGTGCTCGTCGACCGCGGCCACCGCGTCGCGCTCGTCACCGACGGGCGCATGTCGGGCGCCTCCGGCAAGGTGCCGGCGGCGATCCACTGCACGCCCGAGGCGGCCGCCGGCGGTCCGCTCGCGCTCCTGCGCGACGGCGACGTCGTGCGCGTCGACGCCGAGGCGGGGACGCTTGACGTCGCCGCCGACCTCAGCGGCCGCGAGGCGGCGGGCCCGTCGGCGGACGGCACGCTCGGCACGGGCCGCGAGCTGTTCGGCGCGTTCCGGCACCTCGTCGGGCGCCCGGACGACGGCGCGTCGGTGTTCGCATGAGCACCGAGGCTCTGCTCGCGCGCGCGCCCGTGATCCCCGTCGTCGTGCTCGACGACGCCGAGCGCGCGGTCCCGCTCGCACGCTCGCTGGTCGACGCCGGCATGCCGGTGATCGAGATCACGCTGCGCACCCCCGCCGCGCTGGAGGCGATCGAGCTGATCGCCGCCGAAGTGCCGGAGGCGTGGGTCGGCGCCGGCACCGTCACGTCGCCGAGCCATGCCGACGACGCGCTCGCGGCCGGCGCGCAGTTCCTCGTCTCGCCCGGCACGACGCCGCGCCTGCTCGACGCGCTCGAGGACTCCGGCGTGCCGTTCCTGCCCGGCGTCGCCACCGCGTCGGACATCATCGCCCTGCTCGAGCGCGGCATCACGGCGGCGAAGTTCTTCCCGGCGGAGGCGAGCGGCGGGGTCGCGGCGCTACGAGCCTTCGCCGGGCCGTTCCCGCAGGTCAGCTTCTGCCCGACCGGCGGGATCGACGCGGCAAAGGCGCCCGGCTATCTCGCGCTGGGAAACGTCGCGTGCGTGGGCGGCTCGTGGATGCTCACGGAGTCGTGGTCGACAGCGTGAACGTCAGCGACGTGCTGTAGACGCCGGAGCGCAGCGCGTCGGTCGCGGCGATCGGCTGCTTGAACAGGATCGTCGCGACCCCGTTGGAGACCGGCCCCGACCACGCGTTCGGCGTGATCGTGACCGACAGCGGCTGCGGCAGGCTGTAGGCGCCGTTGACCAGGTGACCCGGGTTCGAGACCGACAGCGCGGCGTTGGCGGCGGTGCTCATCACGGTCGCCGTCGTGGTGGCGGCGTAGTCGAGCGCGACGCCCGGCGTGAACGTGCCGAAGCTCGGCGCGGCGCCGAGCGTGAGGTCGAGGACGGTGCCGACGGTGCCGCCGACCGGGCCGGACTTGATCCGCGCGTGGCAGGCGTCGTCGGCGGCCTTGGCGTCGAGCGCGCCCTGGCGGCCCACCGCGCCGCCGCCCGGCAGCAGGGCGTTGAGGCGGTCGACGAAGTTGGTGAACATGCCGTCGACGCCGTAGTCGAGCAGCCGCTGCATCGCGACCGGGTCGTTGACGGTGTAGGGGTGCACGTTCAGGCACAGCGCGTGCGCGGCGGCGACCCACGCCGCGTTGATGCCCGCGCGCAAATGTGACGCGACCGTGAGTGACCCGTGAACTATCTGTTGTGCGTCTTCAGCGCGAAGTGCGTCGTCCCGACCAGCTCGGAGCCTCCGCTGGTGGACAGGCTCGCGTCGACGCGCGTCGCGCGCGTGTGCGTGAAGCGCAGCGGCACGCGCTGCACGCGCCGCGAGGGGCGCAGGGCGAGCTTGGCCGTGGCGACCAGCGGGCAGCGCGGGAGCGCGGGTCCGTCGTCGCCGGTCGGGATCCCGTGGTCGCACCGATGGCGTCCCGACGACGCGCGGGTGAAGCGCAGCTGCGCCTTGCAGCCGTTCGGGCAGATCACGCCGGCCTTGGCGCCGATCGCGCCGCGGCCGAGCCGGACCGGGCAGCCGTACTGCACCCCGGGCGCGGGCGGCTGCGTGACGTCGACGACCGTGATCTGGGCGGGGCCGTCGCACGCGTAGTTGGCGATCGCGGCCAGGTTGCCCTCCATCGCGAGCGGGAAGCGCGGATACCCGACGCCGGGCGCGCCGGCGGGCTGCAGGCCGCCGCCGGCGAGGGGCACGCGCGCCAGCGCGAGCTGGCCATGGATCGCGCGGGGCACGGCCTCGAAGACCACGCCGATCTCCGACGCGATCACGCCGCCCTCGGGGAACGCGTCGGTCGACACCACGTCAGGGCTCGCGGTGCCCGGGCGCCAGACCGAGATGCCGCTGTCCACCGAGCCGGCCCCGATCACGAGCGTCCCGTCGGCGACCAGCGCGCTGTGCTTCACCTCGCCCGGGATGTCGCGGTGGGTGCCGTCGGCGAGATCGAGCACGCGCAGCGCCCCGCCGGCCACGAAGGGCTCGCGGTAGGACAGGTCGGCCAGCGGGTTCAGCGCCAGGCCGGGGACGGGCGTGATGGTCGCGTCGGCGGCGACGAGGTCGACGGGGGCCGCGACGCCGCAGCGGGCGCCCTCGAACGCGAAGCCGGCGGTGCCGGCGGCGACCGCGAGGGCGGCGTCGCCGCCCTTCCCGCTGCAGTCGAGCACCGTGCGCAGCGTGCCGTCGAAGCCGCCGCGGAGGACGACGTCGCGGCCTTGGTCGCGCAGGCCCACGATGTAGCCGGTCGCGTTCGCCGCGAGCGAGATCGTGACGTCGCCGGAGAACGGGGGCAGCGTCGCGAGGACGCCGCCGGGCGTCGCGCGGATGACGACCGGCGTGTTGCCCTGGTGCTCGGCCCACAGCACGCGCCCGCCGCCGTAGGTGTCCGCCACGATGGTGTTCGGCAGCCGGATCGACGTCGCCGCCCGCGCCTGCGGCGCCAGTGCGGCACTTGCGAGCAGCAGGGCGGCGACGACGATCTTCATCAGCTGACCTTGACGGTCACCTTCATGTTCGAGTGGATCGTGCACACGTACTTGAAGGTCCCGGCCTTCGAGAACGTCTTGGAGAACGTGAAGCCCTTCTTGCTCGACGTCTGCGAGCCGGAGCCCCCGCTCGCGGGCGTGACGTTGTGCGGCACGCCGCCCTGGGTCCACTTCCAGGTGACCTTGCCGCCCTTCTTGATGCTGACCGAGCCCGGGGAGAACGAGTTGTTCTTGACCGAGACGGTCTTCGACGAACCGGCCTGCGCCGGGACGACCGCCACGACGGCGGCGATGGAAGCGGCGGCGGCGACGGCGGCCAGCTTGCGAAGCATGTGTGCACTCACTCCTTCACGTGGTTGGACCTCTGCACGTATGCAAGACGCCGGTGGCGGGCGGAATGTTCCCGCGACTTATGCGGCGAGTCCGCGGAGCACGAGCTCGGCGAGCCTGCGCGCGCCGCCGGGCTCGAGGCCCTCGGCGCGCTTGACGGCGGTGAAGATGAGGCCGACGTCGTCGACCGTGACGTCCTCGCGCAGCGCTCCCGCGGCGCGGGCGCGCTCGACCACCGCCGCGATCGCGGCGCGGGCGGCGGTCCGCGACGGCTGCACGTCGGCGCGCTCGGACAGCTCCCACGCGCGCTGGGCGAGGTGGTCGGACGCCGCCGCGTCGACGCTCGCGAGCGTCGCGTCGCACAGGCCGGCGAACGCGTCGGGGGCGAGCAGCGCCGCCTCGAAGCGCTCGCGGGCGGCGTCGATGCGCGCGATCACCAGCGCGGCGAGCACGTCCTCCTTGCCGTCGAAGAGCCGGTAGATGCTCCCCACGCCGACGCCGATCGCGTCGGCGAGCGCGGGCATCGGCAGCTCGACACCACCGCGCGCGAACAGCTCGTCGGCGACCGCGAGCGTCCGCGCGCGCTTCTCGTCGGCGCTCAGATCGGTCCAGGGCGATTGGGCCGGAATGGCCATTCCGCTATGGTACAGCGCGCTTTGGACACGATCGCCGCGGAACGCCAGAACCCGAACCTGACGCTCGCCGTGCTCGCGCTCGGCGGCGTCGCCTACGCGCTGCTGCAGTCGCTCGTCGCGCCGGCGCTGCCCGAGATGCAGCACGCGCTGCACACGAGCGAGTCCGCGATCTCGTGGGTGCTCACCGCGTACCTGCTGAGCGCCTCCGTGGCGACGCCGATCATCGGCCGCCTCGGCGACATGTTCGGCAAGGAGCACGTGCTGATGATCGTCCTGGTGGTGCTCGCGGGCGGGACGTTCCTGGCCGCGGTCGCCCCGTCGATCGCGGTGCTCGTGCTCGCGCGCGTGATCCAGGGCGCGGGCGGCGGCATCTTCCCGCTCGCCTTCGGGATCATCCGCGACGAGTTCCCGCGCGACAAGGTCGCCGGCAGCATCGGCATCGTCTCGGCGCTGCTCGGGATCGGCGGCGGCCTCGGCGTCGTGTTCGCCGGCCTGATCGTCGACCACATGAGCTACCACTGGCTGTTCTGGTTCCCGCTGATCGGCATCCTGATCGCGGCCGTGGCGACGCACTTCTACGTGCCCGAGTCGCCGGTCAAGGCGCCCGGCGACGTCAACTGGCTCGGCGCCGCATTGATGTCCTTCGGCCTCGCCGGCGTGCTGCTGTCGATCAGTCAGGGCAACAGCTGGGGCTGGGGCTCGCCGCGGACGCTCGGCCTGTTCGCGGTCGGCGCGGTCCTGCTCGTGCTGTGGGTGCGCGTCGAGCTCGCCGCCCGCGAGCCGCTGGTCGACATGCGGATGATGCGGATCAAGGGCGTGTGGACGACGAACGTCGTCGCGTTCATGCTCGGCGTCGGGATGTACTCGTCGTTCATCCTGATGCCGCAGTTCGTGCAACTGCCCGAGAGCAGCGGGTTCGGCTTCGGCGCGTCGGTCACCGGCGCCGGGCTGATCCTGCTGCCGTCGGCGGCCGCGATGCTGGTCGCCGGCGCGTTCACGGGGCGCCTCGAGCGCCGCTACGGCTCCAAGCCGCCGCTGATGGCCGGCACCGCGTTCGCGGCCGCGTGCTTCGTGCTGCTGGCGGTCTCGCACGGCGCGCCGATCGACTTCTATGTCGCGTCCGCGCTGCTCGGCGTCGGCATCGGCCTCGCGTTCGCGTCGATGGCGAACCTGATCGTGCAGAACGTCTCGCGCGAGCAGACCGGCGTCGCGACCGGGATGAACACCGTCCTGCGCACGCTCGGCGGCGCCGTCGGCGGGCAGGTGGCGGCGACGATCCTCGTCAACAGCGTCGCGGCGGACGGCTTCCCGTCAGAGGCGGGCTTCACCGCCGCGTTCTGGTTCTGCGCGGGCGCGCTCGTGCTCGGGCTGCTCGCGTCGACGGCGATCCCCGGCCGCCGCGAGGCGGCCGTCGCCGCGCCGGCGCTCGCGGCTAGCGACGCCTGAGCTGCAGCGTCCGGACCTGCAGCGCGATCAGCTGGGGGCCGTTGTGGCCCGTCGTGAGGCGGGCGTAGACGGGGATCGAGCGGTGATGGCGGCGGGCCTTCAGGCCGGAGCCGGTCAGCTCGATCCGGGCGTGCTGCACGTTCGGCGACGGCGGCAGCCGGAGCTTCACGCGCGCGACGACCGGGCACAGCGGCGGCTTGACGTAGACGATGTCGGGGTGCTTCAGGCACACCGGGCGGTCGTGCGTGAGGTCGGCCAGCCGCAGGTCGGCGTGGCAGCCGTTGGGGCAGCGGACGCCGATCGTCCTGCGCCCGATGTCGCGGTTGTCGAGGCTGACCGGGCAGCCGTACTGGGTGTCCGCGTCGCGGCGTGCCGTCACGTCGACCAGCGTCACCTGGTCGCGGCCGTCGCAGCCGAAGCTGCGGAACACGGCCGTGTCGCCCTCGAGCGCGACCGGGATCCGCGGGAAGCCGGCGCCGGGCGCGCCGACGGGCGTGACGTCGCCGCCCGCGAACGGGACGATCCCGAGCGCCGCCTGCCCGCCCACGGGCAGGTTGGTGCTCAGCAGCACGCGGTCCTGTGAGGTGAACACGTCGCCGAGCGAGAGCACGTTCGAGCTCAGGAAGGTCGGCTTGGCGGCGTTCGGCGGCCAGGCGTAGGCGCCCGGCGGCTCCGTCTCGGATCGCCCGATGTCGACTCCCGGGCCGATCGCGAGCCCGCCGTCGGGGCGCAGGCTGAAGCGGCTGCTGTCGTCGTTGAACGCGCGCGGGAAGTCGCGCTGCGTGCCGTCGGCGAGGTTCAGGATCCGCACCGTGCCCTTGGGACTGCTGAGCTCGGCGGCGAGGTACGGCTCGTTGTAGGCGATCGAGGCGAAGCCGTTCAGCGTGATGCCCGGGATCGGCGTGATCGCGCCGGCGGCGGTCACGGTGTCGAGCTGGTGCCCGCAGGCGGGTGCGAAGAACGCGTAGCCGGACGTCCCGGCGGTGACGCCGAGCTGATCGTTCGGGCCGCTCGGGACGCAGTCGAGCAGCGTCTGCACCGAGCCGTCGTAGCCGCCGCGCACGACGAGGTCGTGGTGCTCCTCCTCGACGCTCGCGATGTAGCCGTTCGCGTTCGCCGCGAGCTGTGCGAGCGCGACGGTGTCCGTCTCTTTGCGCGGGAGCGTCGCGAGGATGCCCTGCGGCGTGTGGATCGCGATCGGGCCGCCGTCGTCGGTCGCCCACAGCAGGTGGCCCTGGCTGTACGCGATCGAGTCGACGCCGTCGGCGGGCAGGGGGATGCTCACCGGGGCGGCGGCGAGGGTGAGGGCGGCGGTGAGCGCGGCGAGCAGCATGGAGGCCGATCCTCACGCTGCCGGAGTCGGCGGCGCAATCGGGGGCGCACCCTGAGATTGGGAGAATCCGGCGATCAGCGCGCTCAGCCCGGCGCGCCACACGCGCCCGGCGTCGAACGATGCGCCGGGCGCGCCCCGTCGCTCGAGCGTCGCGAGGCCCTCGCACAGCGCATGGAACTCGAGCGTCGCGTCCATCGCGCTCTGCTCGCCGAGCAGCCCGGCGTCGCCGAGCCGCACGACCTTCTGCAGGAGCACGGCGAAGGCCGCGTCGGCGGCGGCGCAGACGGCCTCCCATGCCGGGAGCTCGCGCAGATCGCGTTTCACGCCGATCGCGTACAGCGCGGGGCGCTCGATCGCCAGGCGGCGGAACGCGAGCCCCGTCTCGACCAGGTCGGCGGCCGGGTCCTCGGTCTGCGGGAGCGCGTCGAGGCCGGCGCGCAGGAAGTCGAATGCCTGCGCTCCGAGCGCGGCGATCAGGCCGTCCTTGGAGCCGAACAGGCTGTAGACGGCGCGCGTCGTGGTTCCGACCTCGTTCGCGAGGCCGCGCACCGAGAGCGCGTCGGGGCCGCCCGCCTCCACGGCGCGCTCGGCCGCCGCGAGCAGCGCCGCGGCGGTGCGCTCGTCGTGCTCGCGTGGGCGACCCATCCGCTTGCCAGCATACCGCAACGCTGTTACGGTACGCCGTCACGAAATCGATAAGGAAGTCTTGATGCCCACGACCTCGCTGCACTCACCCCTTGGCTGCCTGACCGCGTTCGGAGCGCGCTCATGACCGGACTCGACTGGAGTCTCGGCCGCTACGAGGGCACGGCCGAGCGGCTCGAGCCGGCCGCGCGCGTCGTCGTCGAGCGCGCCGCGCCGGTGGCCGGCGAGCACGTCGTCGACGTCGGCACCGGCACCGGCAACGCCGCGCTCCTCGCCGCCGCCCGCGGGGCCCGGGTGACGGGCGTCGACCCGGCGCCGCGGCTGCTCGACGTCGCCCGCGCGGAAGCCGCGGCCCGCGGCCTCGATGCGACGTTCGTGCTCGGCGAGGCCGCGGCGCTGCCGCTGGCCGGCGGCGAGGCCGATCTGGTCCTGTCGGTGTTCGGCGTGATCTTCGCCTCCGACCCGCAGGCCGCGGCGGCCGAGCTGGCGCGCGTGACCGCGCCCGGCGGCCGCATCGTGCTCAGCGCCTGGATCCCGCAGGGCGCGGTCTCGGAGGCGGTGCAGGCCGCCGGCGAGGCGATCCGCGAGGCGCTCGGCGCGCCGGCCGGGCCGCCGCCGTTTCCCTGGCACGATCGCGACGCGCTCGCCGGGCTGTTCGCTCCGCACGGATTCGAGGTCACCCTCGAAGAGGACCGCCTGTCCTTCACGGCCGAGTCCCCGCAGGCCTATCTCGCCGACGGGGGCGACCACCCGCTCGCGATCGCCGGCCGCGCGGTCCTCGAGCCGCGCGGCGAGGGCGCCGCGCTGGAGCAGCGGATGCTCGCGATCTATGAGGCGGCCAACGAGGACCCGGACGCGTTCCGGATCACCTCGCGCTACGTGATCGCGACCGCGCGCCGCGTACGTTGAGCGCGATGCGGGAGCAGGCGCGCTCGACGCGGTGGACCGCGCACCGCCCGTGGCCGCTGCCGCGCGGCCCGTGGGTGATGGGCCAGACGTGGGAGAGCCTGCTCTTCGCGCACTGGCCGATCGAGCCCGCGGCGATGCGGCGCGTGGTGCCGGACGCGCTCCCGATCGACACGTTCGACGGCATGGCGTGGCTGGGCGTCGTGCCGTTCGAGGTGCGGGCGCTGCGCGCACGAGGCCTTCCGCCCATGCCCGCCGGATCGCGCTTCCTCGAGCTCAACGTGCGCACGTACGTCACGCTCGGCGACCGACCCGGGGTCTACTTCTTCAGCCTCGACGCCGCCAGCCTGCTCGCCGTCGCCGGCGCGCGCCTCACATACCGCCTGCCGTACTTCCACGCGGACATGTCGCTCGAGCGGCGCGGCGCGCGCATCGCCTACGAGAGCCGTCGCGCACGAGGGCCGGCGGCCCGGTTCCGGGCCGAGTACGAGCCCACGGGCGAGCACTTCACCGCCGCTCCGGGCACGCTCGACCACTTCCTGATCGAGCGCTACTGCCTCTACTCCGTGTCCGGCGGGCGAGTCCGGCGCGCCGAGATCCACCACCCGGCCTGGTCATTGCGCACTGCCGCCGCCTCGATCCTCGAGAACACGATGACTCGTCCCGCGGGTATCGAGCTGCCGTCCACCGAGCCGCTCCTGCACTTCGCCGAGCCGCAGGACGTCGTGGTCTGGCCACCGCGCCGGATATCGCCGGCCTGACCACGGTGCGGCAGCCGCTGGAGGCCCGCGGTCGGGCTGATCGAGCGGCGCACGACCTGAGCCCTCACGCGCGGACGCTCACTCGGTGCTCAGCGAGCGAGAGCAGGGCAGTGGGCTGCACGTCGTCGCCTTCGGCCTTGAGGTACTCGCGGCCGAGATGCGTCGCGACCGTCAGGCCGAACCTCTGCCCACGTCCGTTCTCCACGTAGAAGCGCCAGCACCCATGCTTGATCGCGGCGATCGCGTCGGCTTGACGCAGGAGCCAGGACGTGCCGTCGCGGTTGACGCCGCCGATGTGGCTCACCCGCGCATGGGGTTCGCAGCAGCTCGTCCTGACCGCGCAATCGACCCGAGCGTGGCGTTCGGCAAACGGCGCGTGCGCGCCCACGGCGACGCTCGCCGACCAGCGCATTCCCATTCCCTCTCCCCCTTCGTGAGACCGCACGATCTTAGGAGCCAGCCGGCACTTCTGTCAATCATTGGAAATACCAATTCCATCTGCCTATGCAAAGGGGCACCCAAGCGTCAGGCATTCCGGAATTGGTTCGCCTGAAACGCCTTTCGGGAGGGTCGGAACCCAGATCCTCTTCATAACGGGACCTCGCGGGTCCACTCCGGCGCGGCCGGCTGCGCGCGCGGACCGTCGAGCGGCCCTCCATATGCGCGTTCGCGCAGTCACGTAGTGTTGCCGCCTCGGATGTCGCAGATAACGTCTGATTCGGCGATGTGGACACCGAAACCGGCCATCGAGCTCTCCAGCCAGCGCGCTGTGCGGCGTCACAACCTCGGCCTCGTGCTGAGACAGGTGGTCGAGCGCGGGCCGAGGTCGCGGGCGACGATCGCGCTCGACACCGGGCTCAACAAGACCACGGTCTCGAGTCTCGTGAGCGAGCTGGTCGACCTCGGGCTGCTGGTGGAGCGGGGCGCGGAGGCGAGAGGGACGGCCGGACGCCCCGCGCTCGTTCTCGACGTGGCGCGCGAGGGGGCGGTCGCGCTGGGGCTGGAGATCAACGTCGACTACCTCGGTGTCCAGGCGACGGATCTCGCCGGCGGGTCGCGCTATCGGGCGATCGAAGTCGCCGACAACCGCCGCCGCAGCGTCGATGTCGTGCTCCGCCGGCTCGCCGCGCTGGCGGCTGCCGCGCTTCGCGAGGCGGGCCGGCAGGGGCTGCGCCCGATCGGCGCGACGGTCGCGCTGCCCGGCCTGGTCGACGTCAGGCGCGGCGAGCTGGTGACGGCGCCCAATCTCGGGTGGCACGACGTCCCCGTCGTCGAGCAGCTGAGCGAGCGCCTCGAAGACGAGGCGCTTCCGCTCGACGCGGACAACGAGGCGAACCTCGCCGCGCTGGCCGAGCTCTGGGAGGGCGCGGCCACCGGGCTCAGCGACTTCATGTACGCGTCCGGCCAGGTGGGGGTGGGCGGCGGCATCGTGCTCGGCGGCGAGTTGTTCCGGGGCTACCGCGGCTTCGGCGGCGAATTCGGGCATACGACCGTCGAGCCGCAAGGACGGCCATGCGCGTGTGGCAGCCGCGGCTGCCTGGAGACGCGCGCCGGCCTCGAGTCGCTGCTCTCCGCGGCAGGGCTCGACGGCGAGCAGATCACGGCCACCGGCTCGGGGCAGCCGGCGGCCGAGCTCGTGAGGCGCGCGGGCGCGGGCGACGCGCTCGTCCTGGCGGCCCTTGCCGACTGCGGCTCGTGGCTCGGCATCGCGCTCGCCAGCGTCGTCAATCTCCTGAGCCCGCAGGCGATCGTGCTGGGCGGCGACTTCGCGCCGATCGCGGAGTGGCTGAAGCCCGCGATCGAGCGCGAGCTCGACGCGCGCGTTCTCGGCGGCGGCCGCGCGGTGCCGCCCGTGATGGCCTCGAGCCTCGGACCGGAGGCCGCGCTGCGCGGCGCCGCGGCGACGCAGCTGCGCCGCATCCTCGCGGATCCGACGCTCGTCGCCGCCTGACTCAGCGCTCGCCGCGCAGCAGCCCGCTGCCGTTATAGGTCGCCGCGAGGTCGGCGCTGTCGAGCTCGTCGAGGATCAGACGGCCGCTCTGGCGGAAGAACTCGACCGGGTTGTGCCAGACCACGCGCTCGATCGAGTCCTCCTCGAACCCGGCGGCGCGCATCGCGTCGACCGTCTTGGCCACCTTGAGGGGATCGGAGATGCCCCAGTCGCAGGCCGAGTTGACGATGATGCGCTCCGGTCCGTGCTCCTCGAGCACCCTGACCATCCGGTGCTCGTCCATCTTCGTGTGCGGGTAGATGGAGAAGCCGGCCCAGCAGCCGCTGTCGAGCACGCCGGCCGCGGTCAGCTCGTTGTTGTGGTCGATCAGCACGGATCCGGGGTCCAAGCCCGACGCACCGACGAGCTCGAGCGTGCGCTGCGTCCCCGCCTGCTTGTCGCGATGCGGCGTGTGCACCAGCACGGGCAGCTCGTGCTCGCCGGCGAGCGCGAGCTGCTCGACCAGCGCGACCTCCTCGGACGCGGTCATCGCGTCGAAGCCGATCTCGCCGATCGCGACCACGCCGTCCTTGACCAGGAACCGGGGCAGGATCGCGAGCACGGCGTCGCGCAGCGCCTCGTCGTTGGCCTCCTTGGGGTTCAGCCCGATCGTGCAGTGATGGCGGATCCCGAACTGCGCGGCGCGGAAGCGCTCCCAGCCCACGAGCGAGCTGAAGTAGTCGACGAACGACCCCACCGACGTGCGCGGCTGCCCGAGCCAGAACGCGGGCTCCACCACGGCGGCGACGCCCGCGGCCGCCATCCGTTCGTAGTCGTCGGTCGTGCGTGACGTCATGTGCGCGTGCGCGTCGAAGATCCTCATCGCCGCCCCTCCAGGGCTCGCTCTGCCGCCGCCCGCCGGTCGGCGAACGGACTGTCCAGCTCCGCCTCGATCGCCGCCAGCTCCGCCGCCGGCCGATGACGATCGATCACATCCCACAGCTCCGGCGAGACGTCGCGGCCCGCGGCGATCCGCTCGTGCACGAGGGCGGCCAGCATGCGCGCGCCGTTGGGCGTGACGCGCGCGAGGCCGTGCAGCGGGAGGAGCGGGACGCCCACGAAGGCGCACTTGAGCACGGCCTGGTCGTAGGCCGCCTGCGAGAGATGCACGGTCGCATACGGGCCGAGCGCGGCGGCGATCAGGCGCGTGTCGTTGCTGCGGATCGCGTCCTCCACGACCCAGACCGCCCGATCGCCCAGTGGGAGATGGGGCAGCGCGCGAAGGATGCCGCGCCGCTCCTCGGCGTCGCCGTAGCGGTAGAGGTCGTCGAGCTCGTCGCGCACGCCCTCGCCGAGCGCGCGCAGCAGCAGCGTGCGCGCCGTGTCGTCCAGCGTCCACGCGTGGACGTCGCCCGGCACCGCGTCCGGGTCCAGCGGCGCCCGCCCGAGCTTGCGCGAGACCATCGGGAACCGCAGGTGGATGGCCGCCGGCCGCGACCACAGCTCGCTGGTCGTCTCGCGCAGCCACTCGAGCCCCTCGGGCGTCGCGCTCGCGGCGACCTGCGACCACATGCCGACCGGCTCGATCAGGACGCTCAACGACTCCTCCCGTCCCCGCGACGCGTACGAGTGCGAGTGCGCGATCCGGGTCACGCGACCACCTCGCAGCCGACCCATTGCCGCAGCAGCTCGTACTGGCGGTCGAGCGCGTGCTCGTTGGTGCCGGCCGGGTCCTTGAAGAAGAACGCCAGCTCGGGCACCACGCCGGCCTCGCCGCGCTCGAGCGCCAGCGCCCCGAGCCGCGCGAGGTCGAGCACGAGCGGCGCCGCGAGCGCCGAGTCGCATCCCTCCCAGGTCAGCTGCAGGCGCATGCGCACGCCGAGGAAGCCCTCGAACGACACGTGGTCCCAGGCGGTCTTCCACTCGCCGAGGTCGTGCACGTTCTCGATCCGCACGGGTGCCTCGACCGGGTAGCCGAGGATCTCCTCCAGGCAGCGGCCCTTCGACGCGAGCTTGGACGCCGCGCGCTCCGGGTCGGCGAGCGATTCCCCGTCGCCTCCGCCGAGCAGGTTGACGCCGGCCCACGAGCGCACGCGCAGCGCGCGGGCGGCGAGCGCGGGCGCGAGCGCGCTCTTGAGGAACGTCTCGCCGGTCTTGCCGTCGCGCCCGGCCAGCGGCGCGCCCAGCGACTTCGCCAGCGTCTCCAGCGCGGGCAGCCGCGCGCCGGTCGACGGCGTGAAGTCGACGAACGCGCAGCCTTCCTCGATCGCGGCCAGCGCGTAGAGCGAGCTCGCCGGCAGGTGCCCGAGCAGCTCCTCGAGCCCGGCGTCCTCGTCGTGCGCGAACGGCGGCTCGGTCGATGCCACGTTGACGACGACGACCGCGGACAGGTCGTGACGCGCGCGGAAGGCGCGGAGATCCGCGGCGATGCGATCGACGCACGCGCGCGGGTCCCGGCGTGCCTCGGGGCCGGTGATCCCGAAGCGCAGCTCGCGCTCCGCGGCGTCGAGCGCCGCTGCCACGGCGCGCGGGATGCCGGGCGGGAGCACACCGGCGTCGGCAAGCGCCGCGGCGCGCATCCCGAGCGGCGTCTCGGTCACGTCGTGCCCGCCGATCACGAGCTCGCCGAGCTCGGGCAGGCCGGCCGCGGCGAACGGCGTGCGGAACGTCACGAGCCCGGTCGGCTCGGCAAGCCCGTGCGCCACCGCCGCGGCGCCGGCGATCGCCGTCGTCGCCACGGAGCCGCGCGCGCCGACCAGCCACATGCCCGCGCGGGTCATGCCGGCAGCCTCGGCGCGGGGAAGCGGACGGTCTCGGCGGCGACCGGAGACGTGGGCGGCGCCGCGTCGTAGCCGAGCTCGGCCAGCCGGGCGAGGATGGCGTCGACGAGCTCGCGCGGTGCGCTCGCGCCCGCACCGAGCCCGACCACGCGCGCTCCGTCGAGCCACGCCGGCCGAAGCGCGGGAGCATCGGGCACCAGGTGCGCCGGCGTCCCGGCCGCGCGCGCGACCTCGACGAGGCGGTTCGAGTTCGACGAGTTGCGCGCGCCCGCGATCAGCACGACGTCGCATCCCGGTGCGATCGCCCTCACGGCCGCCTGGCGGTTCTGCGACGCGTAGCAGACGTCGTCCTTGGCGGGACCGACCACGTCGGCGAAGCGGCGGCGCAGGCGCGCGACCAGCGGCATGACGTCGTCGAGCGCGAGCGTCGTCTGCGTCACGTACGCGACCGGCGCTCCGGGCGGGATCGGCAGCGCGTCGACGTCGGCCGCGCGGGCCACGACGAAGACGCGCCCGGGCGGGGCCTCGCCGGCCACGCCTTCGACCTCCTCGTGACCGCGGCGCCCGATGATCACGACGAAGCGCCCCGCGCTCGCGTAGCGGCGGACCTCGACGTGGACCTTGGCGACGAGCGGGCAGGTCGCGTCGACGACGCGCAGGCCGCGAGCGTAGGCGCGCTCGCGGACCGCCGGCGTCACGCCGTGCGCCGACAGGACGCAGACGGCGCCGGCCGGGACGTCCTCCTCGGAGGCGACGAAGCGCGCCCCGAGCCGCTCGAGGCCGCGCACCACCTGTCCGCTGTGGACGATCTCGCCGCGCACGTAGACCGGCGCGCCGAAGCGCGCGAGCGCGGCCTCGACCGCGCCGATCGCGCGCTCGACGCCTGCGCAGAAGCCATGCGGATTCGCCACCATCACGGTGCCTCGAGCCTGCATGGCTAGCGGTAGGCGACGGGCTCGCGGCGGCCGCTCGAAGCCGAGCGCAGCATCGAGTCGCAGACCTCGGCGGCGCGATAGCCGTCCTCGAACGTCGCACCGTGCGGGCCGATCTCGCCGTCGTCGCGGATCGCGGTGAGGAAGTGATGCAGCTCGTGCACGAAGGTGTGCTCCCACCCGATGATGTGGCCGTGCGGCCACCAGTGCTCCCAGAACGGGTCGTCGGCCTCGGTCACGAGGATGTCGCGGAAGCCGCGCGTCCCGTCGCTGTGCCGAAGCTCGTTGAGCCGCTCGAGGTCGAACGCGAGCGAGCCCTTGGAGCCGTTGATCTCGAACGTGAGCGCGTTCTTGCGCCCTGCCGCGAACCGCGTGGCCTCGATCGTGCCGACCGCGCCGCTCTCGAACGCGACCGCGGCCTCGACGGCGTCGTCGACCTCGCGCCCTGGCCAGAACGTCGTCGTGAGCGCGGCGACCTGGGCGATCTCGCCGACGAGGTAGCGGGCGAGGTCGATGACGTGCGCGCCGAGGTCGCCGAGCGCGCCCGACCCCGCGGCGGCCTTGTCGAAGCGCCAGGCGTCGATCTCCGCCGCGCCCCACTCCTGCAGGTAGGCGCCGCGGAAGTGCGTGATCTCGCCGAGCTCGCCGGCCTCGATCAGGGTGCGCGCGAGGCGGACCGCGGGGACGAAGCGGTAGTTGAAGGCGCACAGGTGCTTGACGCCGGCGGCGGCCACCTGCTGCCAGGTGTCGTAGGCCTCCTCGGCGGTGCGCCCGAGCGGCTTCTCGCAGATCACGTGCTTGCCCGCGCGCGCCGCCGCGACCGTCGGCTCGGCATGCAGGTCGTTCGTGCTCGCGTTGTCGAACAGGCCGATCCGCTCGTCGGCCACCAGCGCGCGCCAATCGGTCACGTGGTCCTCGAACCCGTAGCGGCGCGCGGCGCCTGCGACGCCCTGCTCGTTGCGCCCGGCGATCGCGACCAGCCGCGGCATCAGCGGCGGCGGCCATGTCATGTAGGACAGCGTCTTGTACGCGTTGGAGTGCGCCTTGCCCATGAAGCCGTAGCCGAGCATGCCGACGCCGATCGTGGGGATGTCCTCCCCGCCGGCGGAGCCGGCCATGGTGACGAAGCCGACCTTGCTCATCACGCCTCCCGCGCGAACGCGGCGTCGAAGGCCAGCTCGGACGGCGCGAAGTCCGTACGGCGGACGAACGCCAGCGCGTCCGGCGCGCCCCAGTCGCGATCCATGCCGGAGTCCTCCCACTCGATCGACAGCGGTCCCTGGTAGCCGATCCGGTTCAGCGCTCGGACGAGCGACTCGAAGTCGACGTCTCCGTGACCGGGCGACACGAAGTCCCATCCGCGGCCGGGCTGCCCGAAGTCGAGGTGCCCGCCGAGGATCGAGGAGCGACCGTCGAGCCGGCGCTTGGAGTCCTTGACGTGCACGTGGTAGATGCGGTCGGAGAACTCGGTGACGAAGGCGGCCGAGTCGAGGAACTGGTGCTCGAAGTGGCTCGGGTCGAAGTTGATCCCGAAGCCGGCGCGGTGGTCGATCGCGGCGAGCGCCTTGCGCGTGGTGACGAAGTCGTAGGCGATCTCGGTGGGATGGACCTCGAGCGCGAAGCGGACGCCCTCGGCGTCGAACACGTCGACGATGGGCCCCCATCGCTCGGCGAACTCCTCGTAGCCGCGCTCGACGTCGGCGAAGTCGTTGGGCGGGAAGGAGTACACGAGGTGCCAGATCGGCGAGCCGGTGAAGCCGGTGACGACCTCGACGCCGAGGGCGGCGGCGGCGCGCGCCGTGTCCTTCATCCGCTCGGCGGCGCGCGCCCGCACGCCCTCGGGATCCCCGTCGCCCCACACCTCCTCCGGCAGCACGGTCGCGTGCCGTGCGTCGATCCGGTCGCACACGGCCTGGCCGACTAGGTGCGCGCCGATCGCCCAGCAGTTCAGCCCGTGCCGCTCGAGAAGCTCGCGCCGCTCGGCGCAGTACGAGGAGTCCGACAGCGCCTGCGCCACGTCGAAGTGATCGCCCCAGCACGCCAGCTCGAGACCGTCGAACTCCCACTCGCCGGCCTTGGCGGCGAGGCTCTCGAGCGAGAGATCGGCCCATTGGCCGGTGAACAACGTGATGGGACGTGCCATCGCTCCTCCTCCTAGTTACTGGCGATCTCGAGCCG
Source organism: uncultured Solirubrobacteraceae bacterium (assembly GCA_963736505.1). Lineage (GTDB taxonomy): Bacteria > Actinomycetota > Thermoleophilia > Solirubrobacterales > Solirubrobacteraceae > Solirubrobacter. Next base: position 1,414,861 of record CAVTOZ010000001.1, on the reverse strand, counting down.
CACGCCGGCCTTGCGGAACTCCTCGGCCGTGCCCTCGTCGAGGTCCGTGTCGGTCACGATCGCGTCGAGCTCCTCGGCGCGCGCGATCGTCAGCAGCGACGCGCGCCCGAACTTCGTCGAGTCGATCAGCCCGATCGTGCGCTCGGCGCTGGCGCGGGCCGCGTTGATCACGTCGGCCAGCCCGCGGCGCGAGGTGGTCAGACCGGCCTCGAGCGTCACTCCCGCCGCCGAGCAGAACGCGAGCTCGAAGTTGAGCCCGGCGATGAAGTCCGTCGTCCAGCGGCCCGCCAGCAGACGCATGTGCTGGTCGAGCTCGCCGGGAGGGACGATCACGAGGATCCGCTCGTCGACCAGCTCGTAGGCGATCGCCGGCGAGTTGGTCACGATCGTCACGTCGGTCGTCGACTGGCGCGCGAGCGCGCGTGCGAGCGCGAGGCACGTCGACGACGAGTCCAGGAAGATCGTCGACCCCGACCGGACCTCGCGCATCGCGTGCCGCGCGATCGCGCCCTTCGCGCCGCTCGCCTGCGCGACGCGATGGTCCCATCCCGTCGGTGGGATGCTGGTCGGCTCCGGCGCGACGTCGAGGGCGCGCGCGCCGCCATGGACGCGCTCCACGAGGCCGTCCCGGGAGAGCCGCTCGAGATCGCGGTGGACCGTGATCGAGGACACGGTGAGATCGCGTGCGAGGTCGGCGATCGAGACGCCGCCCTCGCGCTGGATGCGCTCGAGGATCTGGGCCCGGCGCATCGCCGGAGGGAGCGTCGTCATGCGCGCCCCTCGAATGCCCGCCGGGTGACGCGGACCTCGAGCGGCCGGAACTCGTCGATCGCCTTGACGAGGTGATCGGCGAAGCGCTCCAGCGCCGCTTCGCCCTTCTCCGCGGTGGCTCGCAGCGGGTTGCCGATCACGCCGGTGCGCGAGAACTCGGCATGGTCCATCGGGAACGCGAAGTACTGGTAGCCGTCGAACTCGACGTCAGGTGCGCCGTCGCGCTTGAGGAACGCGGGCGGCAGCCACTCCGGCGCCTGGGCGCGATCGGCGGCCGCGCGGTCCATGCGGACGAGGCCCGGATCGTGCGCCAGCACCTGCGACGTCTCCAGCTCGGAGGCGTGCCAGCCGGGCGTCTCCTCGGGCGGGTTCTCGAGCAGCCCCTCGAGGATCCCGATGTATCGCTCGGCGTACGGCTTGTAGAGCGCGACGAGCGCGCCGGTCTCGTAGCGGACGCGCCGCAGCAGCGGGTCCAGGACCTTCGTGTTGGACCCGTGCCCGTTGACGATCACGAGCTTGTTCCAACCGTGGTGGACGAGCGAGCGGGCGATGTCGTAGAGCACCTCGACGAGCGTGCTCGCGCGCAGCGTGATCGTGCCCACGGCCGACTCCGTCTCGCGCATGTGCTGAGGCGAGTAGCCCGCCCAGAGCGGCGGGGCGTAGGGAACGTCGGCCTTGTGCGCGGCGCGGCGGGCGACCTCCAACGCGGTGATCGTGTCGGTCCCGAGCGGCAGATGGGCGCCGTGCTGCTCGCAGGAGCCGATCGGCACCAGCACGATGTCCGAGCGTTCCTGGAACCACGCGATGTCCGGCGGCGCGAGGTCCAGCAGGCAGTGGGAATGGGGGCGAGCGTCATCAGGCACGAGCGGGCTCCGTGACCAGGGCGAGATAGCGGTCCGCGACGAGGTCGGCGAACTGCGGGTCGTCCACATGAGCGTCCACCGCCTCGTACGCGATGTCGGGCCGCAGACTAGCCTCGAGGGCGGCCAGGAACTCCTGGTCGGCCTCCGGATCCCAGAGGTCCCCGCCTTCAGAGTCCGCCAGCGAGAAGCCGCGCAGGGGAGCGACCACGCGCACCGGCCCGGTGGCCTCGTTCAGCCGCTCGGCGACGAGGTGGCCGAGCGCGCGCTCCTCCTCGCGCTCCAGCCGCACGAGCGTCGCGACCGGGTTGTGGAAGTAGCGCTTGCGGCCCGCGTAGCGAGGCGGGACGGTGTCGCGCGGACCCTGGTTGAAGAAATCGACGCAGCCCGGCACGACGACCTGCGGAAGGCCGCAGCGGCCCGCGACCCGCAGGCGCTCGGGCCCGGTCGCGTGGATCCCGTCGAGCAGCGTGTTGGCGAGCTCGGACAGCGTGTAGTCGATCACGCCCGACAGCGCTCCGGCCTCGCAGAGCGCTTCCATCGCCGGGCCGCCGACGCCGTTGGCGTGGAAGATCACGGGGACGTGCCCGGCGCGCTCGAGGCGCTCGCGTACGCGCATGACGGCCGGCGTCGTCTGACCGAGCATCGTGATACCCACGCAGCGCTCGCCGAGCTCGGAGACCGGCGCGCCGGCGAAGCGCACCATCCCCGCCATCGCGGCCGCGGCGTTGTCGAACACGCTGCGCGCGATCGCGTTCAGCCCGAGGATGTCGACGACCGAGTGCATGACCGACACGTCGCTCTCCCCGACGAGGTCGCCGAAGCGCCGGCGGCCTGACGCGCACGGCGAGACGATCAGCTTCGGCACCCCGACTGGCAGCGCCTGCATCGCCGGCGCGCTCAGGAGCGCGCCCTCCGCGCCGCCGAGGGAGAGCACGCCGCTGATGCGGCCGCCGGCGTAGAGGCGCACCACCACCTCGCGAACGCCTTCGCGCATCAGCGAGACGGCGGCGCCCCGCGAACCCGCCGAGCGGATCGCGTCGAGATCGTGCCCCGCCGCGCGCGCGACCTCCGCCCGGGCGATGTCCGCCGGGGCGTGCGCCTCGCCCAGGATGCCCGAGTCGATGACGATCGCGTCGACGCCCAGGTCGTGCAGCCGTGCGCGCGTGTAGGCGATCTCGTCGGCCTTGGTGTCCAGCGTCCCGATCAGGGCGACGGCGCTCATGCGCGCGCCGAGATCTCTGCCAGCGCCGCGCGCAGGCAGTCGATGGACGCCGCGGCGTAGCGGTCGTAGCGCGCCTCCGGCACCGGGCCGGCGACGTGGTCGCGAAGGAATTGCTCCATGCCCGAGGACGCGCCGGTCTCGGAGACGTCGCCGACGTCGGCGCGCTCGGACACGATGCTGCGATCCGCCGAGGGCACGAACTCGACGCTGACGTGCCCTTCGTAGCCGATGCCGATCAGCTCGCGCACAAGCGCATCCCAGTCGAAGGCCCCATACCCCGGGGGCATGCGCGTGTTGTCGGCCACGTGCAGGTTCACCAGCCGGTCGCCGGCCGCGCGAAGCGCGCCGGCCCAGTCGGGCTCCTCGATGTTCATGTGGAACACGTCGAGCGCGACCCCGCAGTCGCCACCGACCTCGTCGGCGAGCGCGAGGCCCTGCTCGCAGCGGTTGAGGAAGTACGTCTCGAAGCGGTTGAGGGGCTCGAGCCCGATCCGCACGCCGACCGACTCGGCGTGCTCCTGGCAGGCGCGCAGCGACTCCACGCACCACCGCCACTCCTCGGCCGGCGACGCCATCGGCGTGACCTTGCCGACGGTGGAGGGCACGACGGTGAGGACGCGGCCGCCGAGCGCGGCGACGAAGCTCAGGCAGTCGCGCACGTATCTGATCGTCCCGTCGCGGACGTAGACGTCCTCGTGCAGCAGGTCGCGGCCGCCGGTCATCAGCGTCACGCCGCCCCAGCACTCCAGGCCGTGCTCGTCGAGGAGCTCGCGCACGTGATCGGCGTCGTACAGCGCCGGCTCGCCCGAGATCTCGATCCCGTCGTAGCCGAGCCGGGCGAGCCGGGCGATGGCCCGCTCGATGGGCTCTGGCCGCATCCAATTGTGCATGGACACCTTGATGGACATGCGGGGACCCCCTCTCCTCACGCCCGACGCCTAGATGCCGAGCTTTCCGGGGTTCATGATCCCCTGCGGGTCAATCGCGCTCTTGATCGCGCTCAGCGTCTCCAGAGCGGCGCCGTGCTGCGCCTCCATATAGGGCGCGAGCTTGAGCCCGATGCCGTGGTGGTGGCTGATCACGCCGCCCGCCGCGAGCACGGCGCCCATCGCGTCCTCCCAGATGCGGTCGTGCAGGGCGACCGCCTCGTCGCCTTCCGGGCCGTCGGGGATCAGGAAGCGCGCGTAGACCATCGTGCCCCACCGGTACCAATGCGAGAAGTGCATCCGCAGCTGGAGCCCGATGTTCGCGTACCGGCGGGCGACGGCCTCCTGGAGCGCCGCGTACACGCCGGCGATCCGCGAGTAGGTGGCGACGACGTCGACGGTGCCCCAGATCGCGGGCAGCTCGGGGTGATGGGGCGGCGCGTAGAACTCGTACCGGCGGTCCCACCAGCGTTCCGCCAGGACCGGGTCGAGCTCCTCGGCGCCCGCCTCGCGCGCCAGCTGGAGCACCCGTGAGGCCTCGGCCGCCACCGCGGGCGGATCGCCTTCGCAGCAGACGACGGCGCAGACGCCGGTGAGCGACTCGCCGACGACGGGGGAGAGCGTCCGCTGCGTCGCCACCTCGTCGTACATGCGGATCACCGACGGCCGGTGGCCGAGCGCGAGCAGGCGGCGGAAGACGTCGATGCCTTCGCCGATGCTCGAGAAGCGGAGCGCGGCGAACCGGCGCTCCGCGGGCAGTGGCGCGATCTGCAGGGTCGCTCGCGTGATGATCCCGAGCGTGCCCTCCGAGCCGACGAACAGCTGCGTCAAGTCCGGACCGGCGGCGTGTCGCGGGACGCCGAGCGTGTCGATCAGCCCGCCGGCGGGCGTCGCCACCCGCAGCGACATCACCATGTCCTCGATCTTCCCGTAGCGCGTGGAGAGCACGCCGGCGCCGCGAGCGGCGACGTAGCCGCCGACCGTCGCGCGCGCGGCCGATGCCGGGTAGTGGGGCAGCATCAGGCCGCGCTCGTTGAGCGCCTGCTCGAGCACGTGCCCGTTGACCCCGGCCTGGGCGGTCACGAGCAGCGACCGCTCGTCGATGTCGACGATCCGGTTCAGCCCGCGCGTGTCGACGGTCACGCCGCCGTGCACGGGCACCGCGCCGCCCTGCGTGCCTGAGCCTCCGCCCCAAGGGACGACGGGGATGCCGTGCTCCGCCGCGACCTTGACCGCGAGCGCGACCGCATCCTCGCTGCGCGGCGTCGCCACGACGTCCGGGCGGCCCAGCGGCAGGCCCGCCGCGGCGGCGGCGAGCGCCGGCCAGTGCGTGTCCGCGGTGTACGCGTCGAGCGTCGCGGCGTCGACGTGCACCGCGTCCGCGCCCAGCACCGCGCTCAGCGCGGCCGCCACCTCGCTCAGGCCGGCGGCTGGAAGCGCGACGGTCATGTCAGCGCGGTTGCGTGTTCAAAGTCGGCACTTGACAGCGGAGCTTGCATTACCCTTCAATTGCTGTCAAGCATCTTTGCAAAACACGTCGGGCCGTATCGCTGAGGGATCGAGAGAGGAGAGCAGGATGCGAAGGTCTTCGCCGGCGGCGCTTGCCGCCGTGGCCGGACTCGTGCTGGGAATGACCGCGAGCTCGGCGCTCGCGCAGGGCGTCGACACGACCGCGCCGGTGCTTGCCGCCGCGACGCTCCCGGCTTCGGCCGCGCAGTACGGCGGCGCGACGTCGACGGGCAACAGCGGCTGGTACACGAACACCGCGGGGTCGCCGCCGCACGGCTCGGTGATGCTGAGCATGAGCGCGACCGACGACGTCGCGGTCGCGAAGTTCCAGTACTCGGTCAACGGAGGCGCGACGTACGTCGACGTGCCGGTCGCGACGCCGGCGCCGTCGGCGACCGCGACGGCGGAGATCACGCAGGAGGGCAACACGACCGTGCGCTACCGCGCGGTCGACACCTCCGGCAACGTGTCCGCGGGGGCCACCGCGAACACGACGCTCAACCAGGCGGCAGCGGCCGGCGCCACCGGCGTGCGGCTCAGCAGCACCAACGGCCGCTCGGCCGGCGACCTGCTCACGATCGACACCGGCGCCAGCCAGGAGACGGTGACCATCGCGAGCATCCCGTCGCCGGCCCCGGCGTCGCCGAACCCGAACGTCCTGCTCGCCGCCCCGCTGACCAAGGCGCACGCGGCCGGGGCGGCCGTCGTCGCGACGGCGATGTACCGCACGGTGGCGGTGCAGATCGACACGCAGCCGCCTACGGCCACCTTCCCCTCGAACGTCGTCGTCAACAACCGCGTCGGCCACAGCGCGTCGGTCACGCCCACCCGCACGGACCCGACGCCCGGCTCCGGCGGGACGGCCGTGCTCGAGACGTGGATCGACGGCACCTGGACCTATCCGCTGCCGCTCGACGCGTCGAAGCTGTCGCTCGGCAGGCACACGTGGGCGATCCGCGTCGGCGATGCGGCCGGACTCGGCTCCAAGGTGACGCTGACCTTCCTCGTCACCACCTCGTTCGCCGACGTCGACGCCCTGCTCACGCGCTACCAGACGGCCGGCAGCGTGACCCCCGACACGACGACGGCACTCCGAGCCAAGCTGACGGATGCCAAGAACGCCGACGCCGCGGGCGACAAGGTCGCGGCGATCACCAGCTTGCAGGCGTTCGTCGACCAGGCGGGCAGCGGCGTCGCGGTGGCCGACGTGCGCGATCTGCTGGCCGGCGACGTCCAGGACCTGATCCGCCAGGAGCGCGGACTGCCCGGTCCCGACGCGAGCGGCCTGGGCGTGACCAGCGAGGCCTCGACCGGGGCCAAGCGGCATCCGCTCGTGACTCCCGCGCCGCCCTCGCACAACGCGAACGCGAAGTACAAGGTGCTGGTGATCTCCAATCGCTCGGACGGCTTCCGCCACGAGTCGATCGAGGACGGGGAGGTGCTGATCCAGAAGCTCGGCCAGCAGTACGGCTTCGACGTCGACATCTGGGACTACCTGCACCCCAACGAGTCACTGCCGGACACGCCGTTCACGAGCGCCGCGAACCTCGCGCAGTACAAGGTGATCGTCGGCGACTCGTCCGTCGGCAACAACACCTTCAAGACGAACTACACCATGAAGGACGGGACGGTCGTCAACGAGCAGGCGGCGTTCCAGGGCTTCATCGAGAACGGCGGCGGGTTCGTGGCGATGCACGGCGCCGACGACTCGATGCACAACTGGCCGTGGTACCAGAACATGCTCGGCGGCCTGTTCGTCAGCCATCCGTCGAACGCGAACGGCTTCGGCACCAACTGCGGCAGCTGCTACTGGGCCGAGGTGATCAACGAGGATCCGTCGCACCCGACGGTGGCCGGCCAGCCCTCGCGCTTCTCGGTGGCCGACGAGCTGTACCACTTCGACCGCAAGCCGCGGCCGTACGTGCACCCCATCCTCGACCTCAACGAGGCGACGTACGCGACGGCGATCGGGGTGAACGCGTCGGGCGCGCTGGAGAACGGCGACCACCCGATCTCGTGGTGCGCGAACTATGACGGCGGCCGGCTCTACGCGCAGGTGCTCGGACACAACTGGGACCTGTGGGCGAACACGCCGTGGTTCCAGAACGCCGTCCTCCATGGCATCCTCACCGCCGGCGGGTTCGAGAAGGCCAACTGCGTCACCCACGCCGAGGTCAAGACCCTGATCTCGGGCCTCGCCGGATCCGGCGGCATCACCGCCGACGCGGCGACGGCGGCGACCGGCCTGGTGCAGAGCGCCTACACCAAGTACGCGACGCTCACGACGTCCGGCTACAGCTCGTCGCTGACCGACATCGACGCGTTGCGAGCGCTGGCGCAGGACCCGGCCAGCGGCGACGCGGCCTCGCGCGCGAAGCTGCTCGCGAAGGCACAGGAGCTCAAGGACTGGATGCTGGTCCTGCTCGGCGCCAAGTCGGTGTCCCAGGACGCCGGCGGGACGGTGCCGGCGACCCTGTCGCTGGCGCTGGGCACGCCGGCCTCGTTCGGCGCCTTCACCCCGGGGCTGGCTTCGAGCTACGACGCGAGCACCACGGCGAACGTCATCTCCACGGCAGGTGACGCGGCGCTGAGCGTGGCTGATCCGAGCAGCACCGCCACGGGCCGCCTGGTCAACGGCTCGTTCTCGCTGCCACAGGCCTTGCAGGCGAAGGCCCTCAGCCCGCTCGGCGCCGGCGGAGCGTTCGCGCCCGTAGGAGGATCGGCGGCGCCGACGTCGCTGCTCACCTACACCGCACCGGTGTCCAACGACCCGGTGACCGTCACGTTCCGGCAGGCGATCGGGGCGACCGACGCGCTGCGGACGGGCAGCTACAGCAAGACGCTGACGTTCACGCTGTCGACCACGACGCCATGAACGGAGCCGGTCGAGCGGCGGCGCTGGGTGGGCTTGCCGCCGCTCTGACCGGCTGCGCGGCGGCGGCGGGATCCCCGCCGCCGCCCGCGCCCACGTTCGCCCACGGCAGCGTGATGTGCAACGAGATCGCCTACACGCCGCGCGCTCCGGGCGCGTGGGCCCACCCGCAACAGAGCTACTACGCGCCCGGTGGCCGGGTACCCACCGACTCCGACCTGCGTCACCTGCTGCTGATGGACAACGCCGCGGTCGTGCGCTACCGCGCGGACGCTCCCGCGGCGGCGCGGACGCAGCTGCGGGCCTGGGCCGGCACGCGCGCCGCGCTGGTCGTTGTGCCGACGAGCGTTCGCTCCGCTGCGCCCGTCGAGGCCTTCACCGCCAACCGCCGGCTGACGTGCGACGGCGTGGACACGGCCGCCCTCACGGTCTTCGCGGACCGGCGCGGCACCGCCGCGCCGGTCCAGCATGGCGACTCCGGAAAGGGGTGAGGTGGCGCTACCTCAGCTCCGCGCTCTCGGGACCGAACACCCGCAGCCGGTTGAGTCCGCGCTGCTCGAAGCCGCGCGGCGTGACGAGGTAGTAGACGTCGCGACGTCCGGGCTCGATCCCGTCGCGCTTCGGCGGCCCGTCGGCGCAGAGGCTGCGCCGCAGCGCCTGGTAGCGCCCGGCGAGCGCCGGCGTCGGGGGAGCCCATTGGAAGCGCAGGACGTCGCAGCTGAACTGCGCGGGGACGCCCTGGCCGGACGCGATCGCCTGCGCGTCGGGCGCGAAGGTGACGACCCGTCCACTGTCGGGCCGGCTGCCGTTGGTGTTGTCGGCGACGACCCGGTGGTAGTCGACGGCGGCGTAGTGGGCAGCGGCGCGGTAGGCGTCGAGCTCGGCGAGGTCGCGATCGCCCTTCGGGCGCACGAACGTCTCGACGTCGAGCTTCATCCCGGTCTCGGTCACCCCGTGAACCGTCCGTCCTTCCGGCGCAGTCGGCGTGCCGCTCGCGCCGCCGCACCCGGCAAGCGTCAGAGAGAACGCCGCCATAAGTGAGATCCGCCCCGGTCGCATCCGCTCTCCTTTAGTTAGTTGCGTGCCCCGTTAAATCCGAACTATCGGCCAGCTTCGCATGCCATCTTCGGACACTTACGAGCGGTCTTTTGCTCGTAAATACACGCTATCTCGTTGTCATGAATTTTGCGTGGAAAATTAGTTGACAGACCCACCAAACTATCGCTACGTTTCGTTCGTCTATGTCGTCGCGCGCCCTTGCGCGCGAATCGTTCGGTTCGGAGGAGGGACTCAGGATGGGAACCTGTATCGGGGTGGCGACGGCCTACCCGGCTCGTCGCGCACGCGTCCTGCGCGCGGCGCTCGCATTCCTGGGCGCGCTGCTGGCGGCCGTGGCGCTGGGCGCCGCGCCCGCGCTGGCGGACGCCGGCAAGGTGCTGGTGTTCACGGGCACGGCGGGAACGCCGAACCCGGTCAGCGCCGATGCGGCGTCGGGCATCCAGGCGCTCGGCGCGGCCAACGACTTCTCCGTCGACGTCACGTCGGACGCGACCCGCATCAACGCCGCGAACCTCGCGGGCTATCGCTCGGTGGTGTTCGTCGACTCCTCAGGTGACGTGCTCAACGCGACCCAGGAGACCGACCTGCAGAACTACGTCCAGGGCGGCGGCGGCTTCGTCGGCATCGGCGACACGGCCCTGCTCGAGCAGGGCGGCGCAGCCTTCTTCGACACGCTGATCGGCCTCACCGGCGCGGCGCGCACGTCGGGCGCCCCGGTCTCGAGCGCGCAGGACGTCGAGTTCCTCGACCGCGTGCATCCCGCGACGAGCAACGACCCTCTGCTGTGGAAGGGCGACACCGAGAACTGGTACTCGTGGACGAGCAACCCGACGGGGACGGTTCACACCGTCGCGCGCGTGCGCTTCAACACCATCCCTGACGGATCGTCGGTCACCAACGACACGCTCACGCGCTCGGGGGTCTCCACCACGATCCAGCCGCAGCTCGAGCGCGCGGCCGCGTGGTGCCGTGACGTCCAGCAGGGCCGTTCCTTCTACACCGAGCTCGGCAGCACGACCGCGGGCTGGGCGCAGGACAACATCCGCAAGCACATGCTGGGCGCGATCGAGTGGGCCGCCGGCATGGTCCGCGGCAACTGCAAGGCGACGATCAGCTCCAACTACACCGCGACGCGGATCACCCCGCCGAACCCCAACACCTCGTCGAACCAGTACAACGGCGAGCTGACGAACATGTCGATCGCCTCCGACGGCCGCGTCTTCTACACCGGCCGCGCGATCTGCAGCCAGAGCGCCGCGCGCAACGGCAACTGGGACTCGGCGAACGTCGGCCTCGGCTGCGGCACCCTGCACGTCTGGGACCCGCGCGGCGGCGGCTCGTTCAACCAGGACGGCTCGAAGGTCAACATGGTCGCCAACCTGTCGGTGTTCGGCAACATGGGCACCACCCCGGAGGCGGGGCAGACCTCGACCTCGGAGGAGGGCCTGCTGGCGATCGCGCTCGACCCCGCGTTCACCACCGGCCGTCCCTACATCTACCTCCAGTACTTCCCGTACTACGGCGGCGAGCAGGGCAAGGACACCCAGCCGAAGCTCGGCACGGGCTTCGACCGCAATTCCTACCGCGGCGAGCGACGGCTCTCGCGCTTCACCTACGACGACGCGACGCACTCGCTCGTGCCGGGCTCCGAGAAGGTGATCATGTCCTGGACGCAGTCGGTCTACTCGTGCTGCCACGAGGGCGCGTCCGCGGCGTTCGACTCGCAGGGGAACCTGTACGTCACCAACGGCGACAACGTCGGCAACGGGCCGAACGGGAACATGGGCGGCTACACGAACGGCGACCCGCAGTACACGCCGCCGTGCCCGGGCGCAGCCGCGACGACGCACTGCGGGCAGGTCGCCCCGGCCGACCGTCCCGCCGGAGCGATCGTCACCAGCTACGCCGACTCCCGGTCGACGTCCGGCAACACCAACATCTACGACGGCAAGATCATCCGGATCCACCCGCTGGCGAATCCGGGTGACACGCCGGGGATCGGCACGACGTACACCATCCCGGACGCCAGCGCGCCGAACGGGGCGAACCTCTTCCCGCCGGGCAGCCAGGGCGTGCTGGACGGCAAGGCCAAGCCCGAGATCTTCGCGATGGGCGTGCGCAACGACTACACGATCCACATCGACCCGAAGACCGACGCGATCACGACCGCATGGGTCGGGCCCGACCAGAGCGTCGACAGCACCACCTGGGGCGAGGCCAAGACCGAGAACGTGACGATGATGAACGGGGCCGGCAACTTCGGCTGGCCGTTCTGCCAGGCGGGCAATCGCTGGGACTACCGTGCCAAGCAGCCCGGCACGGCCCCCGGCATCGCGGCGCCGTTCGGGGCCGTGCCCGGTACGGTCGGCGGCGGCACCGACGGTCAGACCGGCGCGTTCTGGGACTGCCGCGGGCAGCTGGAGAACGACTCCCCGTACAACACGGGCCTGCAGTTCACTCCCGCGCCGAAGCCGGTCAACCTCTGGTACGGACCGCAGGGCGGCTGTTACAACTACCCGCTCAACGCCAACGGCGTCGGGCTCTACACCACCAGCAACTCGAGCCCGTCGCCGCAGATCTGGCGCACCTGCCCGTTCGTCGGCGGCAACGGCAGCGCGGGCGGCCAGAGCCAAGCGCCGATCGACGGCGGCATCTACCGCAAGCCCGCGGGTGACAAGCCGGACGCCTGGCCCGCGTATTGGGACGGTCGCTGGTTCGTCGGCGACTTCGCGAGCAACGCGATCCGGCACGCCATGCTGATGGACCCGGCGACGCAGTTCAACGGCGGGCAGCCCGTGTCCGCGGACTCACTGCTGGCGATCGTTCCGTCGACGGTGATCGGCGGCACGCGCTTCATCAGCATGAACTTCGGGCCTGACGGCGCGCTGTACGTCGGCTCCTACGCCGGCAGCTACTACGGGTTCAACAACACCAACATGGGCATCTGGCGGTTCGCCTACACCGGCGGACCGGACACCCCGGGTCCCGACCCGCAGGCGACGGGCAGCACGACGACGAGCGTCGCGCAGTTCTCGATCGGCAAGTCCGGCGGCGTGTCGTACAAGTGGGACTTCGGAGACGGGGTGACCACGACGACCACCGACCCGACGGCATCGCACGCGTACGCGTCGGCGGGCACGAAGACCGCGCAGTTGACGGTGAACTACGCCGATGGGACGACCGCGAGCAAGTCCGTCTCGGTCGACGTCGCGGCGCCGACGAGCGTGACGCAGACGACGGACGTCGGCACCTCGGTGCCGTCGCTGCTGTCGCTGACGCTCGGCTCGCCGGCGACGTTCGGTGCGCTGGCGCCGACCGTGTCGAGGGACTACACGGCCTCGACGACGGCGACGGTGCTGGCGACCAGCGGCGACGCCAAGCTCACCGTCAGCGATCCGAGCTCGACGGCGACCGGCCACCTCGTCAACGGCACGTACTCGCTGCCGTCGGCGCTGCAGGCCAACGCGACGTCGAGCACGGCAGGCGTCGGCGGCCCGCTGGCCGACGTCGGCGGCGCGGCCAATCCGACGACGCTGCTGACCTACCCAGGTCCCACCAACAGCGACGCGGTGGTCCTGACGTTCCAGCAGCACGTCGGCGCGACCGACACGCTGAAGTCGGGCGGCTACAGCAAGACGCTCACATTCACCCTCTCCACGACCACCCCGTGAGCGTGGTGGCGATGAGAAACGACGTTCACCGGAGGAGCGCAGTGTTCGGTCTCAGGAAGAGGTACCTGCCATGGTTGGCCTGTGCGATCGTCGGGGCGCTCGTCGCCCCGCCGCGAGCGCTCGCCAAGGCTGAGCCGGCGCCTGCGTCGGCGGCCAGCTTCATCACGTACGACTTCGGCTTCCGCGACGCGACGAAGACGGCCGACGACCCCACCGCGACGAAGGTCACGGTCGCTCCGGGGAGCACGGTCGACTTCAGCTTCCCGACGGGCTCGAGCGTGCACAACGTCCACTTCGGGGACTCGGGCACGGGCCTCGGCCCGCAGCCCACGTCGTGCACGCAGACGGCCGGGCCGAACCTCGCCGCCGTCCCGCCCCTGCCCGCCTACACGCTGCCGCAGGGATGGGCCGGCAACTGCACGTTCAACACGGCGGGCACGTACACGTTCTACTGCGAGGCGCACCCGTTCATGACCGGCACGGTCGTCGTCCAGGCGGCCGACCAGCCGCCGACCGTGCACGCGGCGCGCACCCCGACCGGGGACGTCGCCGCGGGAACGGCGGTCAGCTTCAGCGCGACGGGCTCCGATCCCGACAATGACACGCTGACGTACACGTGGGACTTCGGCGACACCGGGACTTCGACGGCGCAGAACCCGACGCACACGTTCGCCAATCCGGGGACGTACACGGCCAAGGTGACCGTCGACGACGGACACGGCGGGACCGCGAACGACACCGTGAGCATCACGGTGACGCAGCCGAACCGCCCGCCGACGGTGACCGCCGGCCGGACGCCGACGGGCGACGTGGCCGCGGGCACGGCGATCTCGTTCACGGCGACGGCGGCCGACCCCGACAACGACACCCTCACCTACGCGTGGGACTTCGGCGACGGCGGCTCGTCGACGCAGCAGAACCCGACGCACACGTACGCGACGGCCGGCACCTACTCCGCGAAGGTGACGGTGTCCGACGGCAAGGGCGGGACGGCGAACGACACCTCGGCGGTGACGGTCACCGGCTCGAGCTGCCCGCCGGGCACGTTCCGGGACGACTTCAACGGGACCGCCCTCGCGTCGTCATGGACCGTGATGCGCCCCAGCGGCACGCTCTCGGTGGGCAACGGGGTCCTGTCGATCCCGACCGAGTCGGGCGACATCTATCAGACGACGAACACCGCCACGAACATCGTGCTGCGATCGGCTCCCACCGGCGCCTTCACGATCACGGCCAGGATCAACCACCACGGCCTGACGCGCTATCAGCAGGGCGGGATCATCGTCTATGGCGACGATGACAACTACACCAAGCTCGACCGCACCGCGACGAACAACGGCGGGACCGCCGTCGAGAAGTTCGAGTTCATCAACGAAGTGGCCGCCGTGGCACGCAACACGAGCTCGGACTACACCCCCAACCTCGATCAGTCGACGTTCCCGCAGGACTTCTACCTGCGGATCACGTCCACCGACGGCACCACGATGACCGGTGCCTACTCGACCGACGGGACGACCTGGACGAACGTGGGCCAGTCCGCGAACGTGCCGGCGAATCCGAAGGTGGGCATGCTCGCGCTCTCGAACGGTGCGACGACGACCGTGACACCGACGTTCGACTGGTTCCAGATGGACGGGCCGAACGTGCAGGGCGACTGCGGCGGCGGCGGCGGAGGCAACCAGAGCCCGGTGGTCTCGGCCGCGGCGGCCAACCCCACCAACGGCGTGGCGTCGCTGCCGGTCAGCTTCACCTCGGCGGCCAGCGACCCTGACAACGACACCCTGACGTACGCGTGGGACTTCGGCGACGGCGGCACGTCCACCTCGCAGAATCCCTCCCACACGTACACCACCGGCGGCACCTTCAACGCCAAGGTGACGGTGTCGGACGGCAAGGGCGGGTCGGCGAGCCGCACGGTCGCCGTGACCGTGCTGCCGCCCGACGCGGCCGGCGCGAAGTTCCGCGCGCTGGTGTTCTCCAAGACCGCGGCCTTCAGGCACGACAGCATCCCCAACGGGATCACCGCGATCCAGACGCTCGGCCAGCAGAACAACTGGCAGGTCGACGCGACCGAGGACGGGACGCTGTTCCGCGACGACGTGCTGTCGCACTACAAGGTCGTGATCTTCCTGTCCACCACGGGCGATGTGCTGACCGACGACCAGCAGGCCGCCTTCCAGCGGTTCATCGAAGCGGGCAAGGGCTACGTCGGGATCCACTCGGCGGCCGACACGGAGTACACGTGGCCGTGGTACGGCCGTCTCGTCGGGGCGTACTTCCGCGATCACCCGAACGGGACCCCGACGGCGACCGTGCAGGTGGAGGACACCACCGACCCGTCGACGGCCGGCCTGCCGGCCCGCTGGACGCGGGTGGACGAGTGGTACAACTTCCAGACCTACGACAACCCGGTGGTCAGCGGTGGGACCGGCGCGACGCCGTACAACCCGCGCAACAACACCGACCTCCACATCCTGTTGACGACTGACACGTCGACGTACACGGGGGCGGCACCCACCGGGGCGGACCATCCGATCGCGTGGTGTCACCGCTACGACGGCGGCCGCGCGTGGTACACGGCGCTGGGTCACACGCAGGCGTCGTACACGGAGGCGTTGTTCCTCTCGCACATCTCCGCGGGCATCCAGATCGCCGCTGGAACGCTGGCTTCGGCCGCGTGCGGCGTGGCCCCGACCAACCAGGCGCCGACCGTGACGGCCGGGCGGACACCCACCGGCAACGTCCCGGTGGGCACGGCCGTCTCCTTCACGGCGACGGGCTCCGATCCCGACAACGACACGTTGACCTACTCGTGGGACTTCGGCGACACGGGTACGTCGACGCAGCAGAATCCGTCGCACACCTACGCCGCGCCTGGGACCTACGCGGCCAAGGTGACCGTGAGCGACGGCAAGGGCGGAACCGCCAGCGCCACCGTGAACATCACGGTCACCAGCGGCACGCAGGCCTCGACCGATGCGTCCGGATCGGTCAACGCCTCGGTCGCCTCGTTCCTCGGCCTCACGCTCGCGTCCTCAACGAACCTCGGGCCTGTGGTTCCGGGCGTCACGCGTGACTACACGGTGAATATCACGGGCTCCGTGACGAGCACGGACACGGGCACGAAGCTGACGGTCCACGACGCGAGCGCAAATGCCACGGGGCATCTGGTCAACGGCCAGTATGCGCTGGCCTCGGCGCTGCAGGCCCAGGCCGGCGACGCCACCCATCCGGCGTCGGCGTTCGCGCCGATCACCGGCGCGGCGAGCCCGTTGCAGCTGTTGACGTTCGCCGACCCGGTGAACGGCGACGCGGTCACGATCGGGTTCAAGCAGACGGTCGGCGCCGCGGAGGTGCTGCGAGCCGGGACGTACGCCAAGACGCTCACGTTCACGCTCACGAGCGTCACGCCGTAATCCTCCTCCTCCACGGGGGTCCACGGGCCGCGGCGGCGCATCCTGCGCCGCCGCGGCCTGCGTCGTTGATGACGACGGTTGAAAAGTTTTGACAGGTTTTGCTATGATGCCGGAATCGTGGCGAAGGCGCTGCCGGCGGTGCAGCCGGCGCGTAGGTGAGCCGCTGGGCTCCGGAGGAGACGTGAGGATCGAGACGGTCGACGCCCGCGCGGCTGCGTGCGCGGGCCAAGAGGCGATGGCCGCTGCGCGGAGCCGGGCATGACGCTCGCGCCCGGCAGGCTCCCCGCGCGCGCCGCGGCGGCCGCCTTGGGACGCCGCTCGCGCTGGGTCGTCATCGGCGCCTGGCTCCTCTTGGCCGTCGCGCTCGGCGGGCTGCAGCCGAAGCTGCAGCAGCGCGCTCAGGATGAGAGCAAGACGTTCCGGGCGCGCTCGGCCGAGTCGACGAAGGTCCACGACCTGCTCGATCGGCGCTTCCCCGAGGGCGGCACCTCGACTGCCGTGATCGCGTACGTCGCCCGGCGAGGCTCGATCGACGCGCAGACGCCGGAGATCGGCGACGACGTGCAGAACATCTGCGCCTCGGCGACGGTGCCCGACCTGCGCGGCGTAGGCGCCCCGGACCGCCCGGCATGCGGCGACATCGGGCATGAGGGCCAGCCCGAGCATCCGCCGTCGTCGCTGTCGAGCGACACCCCGTCGACGATGGCGCTCGTCGCGGTCGTCGACAAGAAGGACGACACGGAGTCCGTCGTCCGCGACGTCGCCGCGCTGCGCAAGCTCACGCCCGGGCCCCACGGATACCCGCTCAGCAGCTACGTGACGGGCCAGGCGGGGTTCGATGCGGACCGCAGCGCCGCCGTCGAGGGCATCGACGGGACGCTGCTGGCCATCACCGGCGTCCTCGTCCTGGTGCTGATGCTCGCGATCTACCGCTCCCCACTGATCGCGGGGCTGATGCTCGGGGTGGTCACGATCGCGTACCTGATCGCGACGGGGCTCGTGTACCTGCTCGTGGCGGCGGGGGCGACGACCGTCAGCGGGCAGTCGGCGGCGATCCTGATCGTGCTGATGTTCGGCGCGGGCACGGACTACGCGCTGCTCATCGTGTCCCGCTACCGCGACGAGCTGCGCCACGGCTACGCGACCGATGAAGCGATCGCGCGCGCCACCGCGCGCACGGGACCGGCGATCCTGGCCTCCGGCGCGATCGTGGTCGCGGCGATGCTCGTGCTCGGCCTCGCCGACTTCAACGCCACCCGCGAGATGGGTCCGATCCTCGCGCTCGGCATCGCCGTGATGCTGGCCGCCGGCCTCACGCTCCTGCCTGCGCTTCTCGCCGCCTTCGGAAGGCGCGCCTTCTGGCCGGTCATCCCGGACGCGGCGCGAGTGGCGCCCCGGGCCGGGCACGGCTGGAGCCGGATCGGGCGGCTCGTGCGACGGCACCCGCGCCTGCTGGCGGGAGCGTCGATCGCCGTCCTCGCCGCCGGCGCGCTCGGCACCCTCGGCGGCCGCGGCTATCTCGACCTGTCCGAGCAGTACCGCAAGCCGCCGGAGTCGGTGCAGGGGCAGGCGCTCGTCCGCCGGCGCTTTCCCGCCGGGCGCGCGGCGCCCATGGACGTCGTCACGAGCTCGGCCGCCAGCCTCCCCGTCCGCGACGCGCTGCGCCGCACCCGCTGGGTGTCCGACGCGAACACCGACTCCGGGACCACCGGCGGCGACCCGCTCGTCTCGCTCCAGGTGCTGCTGAACGTCGACCCGTTCTCCCGGCGCGCGATGGACCTCGTCCCGCGGCTGCGGGCCGTCGCGCGGCAGGCCGCGCACGGCCAGCTCGCGCTGATCGGCGGCGCGACCGCCGAGCAGCACGACAACCTGCGCGCGCTCGCGCGCGACGCGAAGCTGATCGTGCCGCTGGTGCTCGGGCTGATCCTGCTGATCCTGGTGGCGCTTCTGCGCAGCGTGGTCGCACCGCTGTACGTGATCGGGACGGTCATCCTGTCCTTCGCGTTCGCGCTGGGCGCGTCCTCGCTCGCGTTCACGCATCTGTTCGGGCAGCCGGACTCGGACCCGAACCTCTCGATCTTCGCGTTCATCTTCCTCGTCGCGCTCGGCGTCGACGACAACATCTTCCTGCTCACTCGCATCCGCGAGGAGCGCGCCGGCGGCCTCTCGACCGAGGACGCCGTGATCGCCGGGCTGGAGCGGACGGGCGGCGTGATCACGTCGGCCGGGCTGATCCTCGCCGGCACGTTCGCGTCGCTGATGGCGCTCGACCTGGAGGCGCTCTTCCAGGTCGGCTTCACGGTGACGCTCGGGCTGCTCGTGGACGCGTTCCTCGTGCGCACGTTCCTGGTGCCGTCGATCGCGCTCCTGCTCGGGGAGCGCAATTGGTGGCCGCAATCCAAGTCAAGAGGGGGACTCCGTGAAGGTAAGCAGGAGGCATTGGCCATGGCTGGCCTGTGCGGCGATGGCGATCGGCTTTCCGGCGCTGGCGCGCGGTGAGGGCGCCAGCTCGGCACCGGCGGCAGGCATCGTCGCCTACGACAACGGATTCAAGGACGCCTCCGGCTCCGACGCCGCGGACTCGACGGTGGAGATCCAGGCCGGGCAGGAAGTGAGCTTCAGCTACCCGAGCGGCTCGACGACGCACAACGTCGTGTTCGACGCGGCCCAGCCGAGCTCGTGCACGCAGTCCGCCGGGCCTGTGCTCGGTGCCGTGCCTCCGCTGCCGACCTACCCGCTCACGGCCGGATGGGCGGGCTCCTGCCGGTTCGACACGCCGGGGACGTACACGTTCTACTGCTTCGCGCATCCAGCGGTCATGACCGGCACGGTCGTCGTCGACGCGGCGACGCCGACGCCGACGCCGACCGGCACGGCCACGCCCACGCCCACGCCCACGCCGACCGCGACACCCACGCCGACCGCGACCGCGACCCCGACGGCGACGGCCTCACCGGAGCCGACGTCGGCGGCCGTGGACGCGCACGACTTCTACTTCCAGGACAGCTCGCAGGCGAGCCCGGACGACAACTCGGTCACGATCGCGCCCGGGCAGTCGGTCAGCTTCGCCTACCCCGCCGGGAGCAACACGCACAACGTCGAGTTCGACGGCGCGCAGCCGGCCTCGTGCATCCAGACCGCGGGCACCGTCCTCGGCTCCGTCCCGCCGCTGCCCCCGGCCGCGTTGCCGGCGGGATGGAAGGGGCAGTGCCGGTTCGACTCGGCCGGCACCTACACGTTCGTGTGCCAGGCGCACCGGTACATGACCGGGACCGTCGTCGTGCAGCCGGCGGCGACGCCCGCGGCCACCGCCGTACCCAGCGTGCGGCCGCCGGCGCTTCCGGCCCCGTCGCCCTCGCCCTGGGCGAGCGTCGAGCGGCCTGCGTCGACCACCGTCGCCTCGTTCGTGCGTGGCAAGCTCCGCCTGTCCGCGCGCTGCGCCGCCGTGAGCTCCGGCACGCTCACGCTCAGCGTCTCGAAGCCGCTCGCGCGCCGGCTGAAGCTCAAGAGCACGACGATCGCGTCCGCCAAGGCCCGCTGCCTCGGCGACGGCGAGTTCACGGTGACGGTCAAGCCCACGGCCGCGGCGAAGCGTGTCCTGGCGCACTATCGCCGCCCGCTCGCGGTGACCGCCCGCCTGGCGCTCTCCGGGCCGCGTGGACGCGCGAGCGACAAGCGCGGGCTGACCCTGGGGGCGGGCCGATGAGCGATGAGCGGCTGACCCGCCGCGCCGTGCTGCATCGCGGCGTGGCGGGGATCGCCTTCGTGTGCACGCTCAACCACCGTGTCCGGCCCGTGCCGCACGTGCACGGCGTGGCACGAAGCGCGCGGCAGGCGCCAGGTGTGTTCGACCCGTTCCAGGTCGACCTGCCGCTGCCGCCCGTCGCGCGTCCGGTCAGCTCCACGCCGGCGCTCGACAGCTATGCCATCACCATGAAGCCCGGCACGGCGCACATCCTCAAGGGGCTCGAGACGCCGATCCTCGGCTACGACGGCAGCTTCCCGGGGCCGACCATCCACGCCTCCCGCGGCCGCCCGGTCGCGGTGCGGCAGATCAACGCCTCTGGACGCGACCTGGACGTCCACCTGCACGGAGGGGTGACGGAGCCCCAGTCGGACGGCCATCCGCTCGACGTCATCCCCAACGGGCAGGAGCGGATGTATCACTACGCGAGCGTCCAGCGCTCCGCGACGCTCTGGTACCACGACCACTCGCACGGCGAGACGTCCCGCACGCTGTTCGCGGGCCTGGCGGGCTTCTACATCCTGCGCGATCCCGCGGAGGACGCGCTCGAGCTGCCGCAGGGAGACTACGACCTGCCGTTGATGCTCACCGATCGCAGCTTCAACGCCGATGGCTCGTTCCGCTACAGGGTCGACATCGACGCCGGCTTCCGCGGCGACACGATCCTCGTCAACGGGGCGATCTCTCCGCGGGTGCGGGTCGAGCGGCGCCTGTACCGGCTTCGCTTCCTCAACGCCTCCAACGCGCGCCCGTACGCGCTCGTGCTCGGCAACGGGCGCGAGATGATCCAGATCGCGAGCGACGGCGGCCTGCTTCCCAAGCCGGTGGTGCGGCCGTTGATCCCGTTGCAGCCGGCCGAGCGGGTCGACGTCCTGGTCGACTTCCGCCAGTTCGGCGCCGGCTCGCAGGTGGTCCTGCGCAACACGGCGGGCGAGCCCAGCACGACGTCCGTGCTGCGCTTCGACGTCGTGCGCGGCGGCGCCGAAGAGGCGCGCGTCCCCGCCGTGATGGCCGATGAGCCGCGGTTGCCTCCGGTCAACGCGCAGCGCGGATTCCCGCTGATGTTCCAAGGGCTGGGCGGCGCCCAGTGGCAGATCGACGGAGCGGGCTTCGACCCCAACCGCGTCGACTGCCGGCCGCGCTTCGGCTCGTCCGAGCTGTGGACGTTCGAGAACTTCTCGGCCCGCCTGCACCCGATGCACCTGCACGGCTACCACTTCAAGGTGGTGTCGATGAGCGGGAAGCCGCCGCACGCGGGCGACGCGGGCTGGAAGGACACCGTGGCCGTCTGGCCCGGGCAGCGCGTCGTCATCCGGCCCGACTTCGAGTACTTCACCGGCCGCTACGTCTTCCACTGCCACGCGGCCGAGCACGGGGACATGGCGATGATGGGACAGATGGAGGTCGTCGCATGAGAAGCCTCGTCGCCGCGACCGCCGTGCTGCTCGCATTCCCGGCGGGCGCGCACGCCGCCGCCACCCGTGCCGTGCAGGCCGTCGACAGCCGCACCGCCGGCACCTACTGGACCCCGAGCGACCTCCCGGCGCAGCAGGGCGACACGATCCAGTGGCGCCTCACGCAGCCGGGCAACCCGATCGCGGGCCACCACGACATCTGGATCGTCAAGCCAGGAGCGGATCCGAGCACGGCGACGCAGCTCGGCACCACCGACTCGACGCCGGTCGCCAGCGCGACCGTGGACCAGACCGGCACGTACCTGTTCTACTGCTCGGTCCACGGCGGCCTGGCGCCGGGCGGCATGCACGGCCAGATCGAGGTCGGCGCCGACGATCCGGGGCCGGCGGCCGACCCCGGAACACCGTGGACGAGCCCGGATGGGGGAGGCGGCGGGGCCCCGGCGGGTCCGCTGCCGCTGCTCAACCCGACGCTCGCGCCGCAGACGTACGAGAGCGGCGACATCAAGCCGCCGAGCCTGCAGCTCGACGGCGTCTCGCGCGTGCGCCGCGGCGTGCGCGCGCGCGTGACCGTGTCGGAGCCGGTGATGCTCACGATCCGCCTGTCGCGCCGCGACAAGGCGGTCAAGACGCGCAAGCTGCGGCTGCGCGCGGGCACCCGCAGCGTGACGCTGTCCGGCGTGCGCGCGGGCCGCTACGCGCTGTGGATGCAGGCCACCGATCGCGCTCAGCTTCAGTCGAAGGCTCGCTGGACCCACGTGCGGGTCTGACGAAAGGCTTGTCCGGCCGGCGTCGGGCCCTCCCCGGCCCTACGCCGCGTCGGGCAGGACCGCGCCTGGATTGAGGATGCCGTGCGGATCGAGGGTCTGCTTGAGCGTCCGCATCATGTCGATCTCCTCGACGGTGCGGGTCAGCCCGAGCCAGCGCCGCTTCAGGACGCCGACGCCGTGCTCGGCGCTGATCGATCCGTCCAGCTCCGCGACGAGGTGAAGGATCGCCTCGTCACAGCGCTCGTCGGCCGGATCGAGGCCGAGCACGTTGACGTGCAGGTTGCCGTCGCCGAGGTGGCCGTAGACGATCGTGCGGGCGCGCGGCGCCAGCTCGCTCACGAGCGCGCGCACGCGCGCCTCGAACTCCGCCAGCGCGCCCAGCGGCACCGTCACGTCGAGCTTGTGCGGGACGCCCGCCGCGGCGATCGCCTCGTTGTGGAAGTCGCGGAAGGCCCACAACGCCTCGCGCCGCGTGCTGTCGTCGGCGACCGCGACGTCGAGCACGAGCGTGTCGTCGATCGCGCCGGCGAGGTCCTCGAGCGGATCCTCTCGAGCGGCACACTCCGCCAGCACGAAGACAGGGTGGTCCTCGCGGAACGGCGGCGTCAATTCACGCCGCTCGCAGACCAGGCGCATGCCGTCCGCGTAGAACACCTCGACGGCCTGCAGTGTCGCCGCGCGCGCCCGCAGGTCGCGCATCAGCTGCACCGCCGCGGCGGTGTCGCGCACGGCCACGAGGGCGGCGACCGCGCGCGGCAGGGCGGGGACGAGGCGCAGCCGCGCCGCGGTCACGACCCCGAGCGTGCCCTCGCTGCCGATCATGAGCTGCGGCAGGTTGTAGCCGGCCGTGTCCTTCAGCAGGCCGGCGAGCCGCCGCATCACGCGGCCGTTCGCGAACACCGCCTCCATGCCCATCACCTGCGCTCGCATGGTGCCGTAGCGCAGCACCTGGGCGCCGCCCGCGTCGGTGGAGACCATGCCCCCGATCGACGCGCCGCTGCGCGCGCCGTGATCGACGCCGAAGGCAAGGCCGGCCGCGCGCGCGTGCGTCTGGAGGGACTCGAGCGTCGCCCCGGCGCCCGCCGTCACCTGGTTGGCGACCGTGTCCACGGGGCCGAGCTCGTCGAGGCGGCTGAGCGACAGGACGACCTCCCCGCCGCGCGGCACGCCTCCGCCGACCAGGCCGGTGTTCCCTCCCTGCGGCACCACGGGTGTCCGCGTCTCCGCGCACACGCGCACGACGGCGGCCACTTCGTCGGTCGACCCGGGTCGCACGACGACGCTTGCGGGGGCGCCGTAGCGGCCGGTGAGATCGTGCTCGAACGGCTCGCGCAGGGCCGGATCGGCGAGCACGTGGCCGGGCCCCACGATCGTCGCGAGGCGCGCATTGAACGCATCGGATTCCACGGCCGGAGTCTATTGAAATTCGGCCAGTTATGTAAGACTGTCAGACAACATGACCAAATACCGCGACATCGAGGTCGTCGCGCTGGCGTGCCAAGGCACGCTGCTCGACGCCCGCCCGGCGATCGAGGCCGTGGCCTATGAGCTGGCGCGCCGCAACGGCGAGAGTCCGCTCGACCGCGGCGCCGCGCTGCGCCGGCGGATCGAGACGTTGGCCGAGGACGGCTTGGCGCTCGCGTTCGAGCGGCTCGCCTTCGAGCGCGGCTGGATGGGCGAGGAGAGCGGGGAGGAGTCGCTGGCGCGCGTGGGCTTCCTCACGCGGCCGTATCCGGACGCCGTGGCGGCCGTAGCCGTCGCGTGCGGACTGGGCCGGAGGCTGCTTGCGGTCTCGACGCTCGACCCCGGCCTGCTCGACATCGCGCTCCGCCCCTTCGACGGCGCGTTCGAGGCCGTCATCGCTCCGAGCGAGCTGCCGGTCGGACCGCGCGTGCTCTACGTCAGCGCGTCGCCGGCGCGGCTGCGCGCCGCGCGCGGGCAGGGCGTGCGAACGGCCAGGCTGCAGCGCGACGCGCCGCGCTCCGCGCGCACGTGGCGCTCGCTGGCCGAGTTGCCGGAGGCGCTCGGCGAGCTCGCCCCCGCGGCGGCCGCATGATGACGGGCATGATCGTCAAGCCGATCTCGGCGACCGAAGCCGTGGCGGCGACCCTGCGCGACCGGATCTTCAACGGGCTGATCGAGCCCGGCGCCCGGCTGCCGGAGCTCGAGCTCGCGGCCGACTTCGGCGTGGCGCGGCCGACCGTGCGCGCGGCGATGCAGACGCTGTGCCACGAAGGGCTGCTCCAGCGCGAGCGCAACCGCAGCGCGTTCGTGCCCAAGCTGACCGACGAGGACGTGCTCGACCTGTTCTCGGTCCGCATCCCGCTGGAGTGCCTGATCGTGCGCGAGGTGCTCGAGCGCGACGCGGCGCTGGACGGCATCGAGGTGGCGATCGCGGAGCTCGCGAGGCTCACGCCGCGCTCGTCCTGGAGCAGCGTGGTCAACGCCGACCACGCGTTCCACCGGGCGCTCGTGCGCGCGACGAACAGCCCGCGGCTCGAGCGCCTCTACCTCTCGCTCGCGGGCGAGATCAAGCTCTGCGTGGCGCAGCTGCGACCGGCGTGGTCGTCGCCCGCCGAGATGGCCGCCGAGCACCGGGCGGTGCTCGACGTGATCGAATCGGGCGACGTCGAGGACGCCGTCGAGCGGATGACCGAGCACCTCGAGCGCGCGGTCCGCGATCTCACAGTACGGACGCGCTGAGCCTCGACGGCTCGCCGTACCAGGCCGCGGCGAGGATCTCCTCGAGCGCGTCGACGTCGAGCGGGCGCGGGTTGTTGTCGATCAGACGGCGGATCCCGACGGACTGCTCCGCGAGCCCGCGCAGGTCCTCGCGCCCGATCCCGAGCTCGGCCAGCGAGGCCGGGAGGCCGATCCTGCGCCCGAGCGCGTGCACGTGCTCGACGGCGTCCTCGCTGCCCATGATCTCCGCCAGATCCGAGAGCTCGCGTGGCCGCGCCGGGCGGTTGTACTCCATCACGTAGGGCAGCAGCAGCCCGGTGCCGAGGCCGTGGGAAGTGTGCGTGGCGGCGCCGACGGCGAACTGCAGCGCGTGCGCCGCGGACACGCCGGAGTTCGCGAAGGCCAGGCCCGCCAGCAGGCTGCCGTAGAGCATGCCCGCGCGCGCCTCGACGTCGGTGCCGTCCTCGACCGCGCGCACGAGGTTGCGCGACAGGTGGCCGGCGGCCATCGCCGCGAAGCCGTCCGAGAGCAGGTTCTTGCCGACCTGCGGGCGTTCGAGGACGAGCTCCGGCGACGCGTCCGAGCTCGCGGCCATCAGCGCCTCGACGGCGTGCGAGAGCGCGTCGATGCCGGCGTGCGCCGTCACGGTGGGCGGCGCCCCGATCGTGAGCAGCGGGTCGCAGATCGCGTGACGCGGCACGAGCCACGGGCTGGCGACCCCGACCTTCATCTCGGTCTTGGCGTCGGTTATGACCGAGACCGGCGTCACCTCCGAGCCGGTCCCGGCCGTCGTCGGCAGCGCGACGAGCGGCAGCACCGCGCCCGGCACCGAGCCGACGGGGTAGTAGCGCTCGAGCGGCCCCCCGTGCGTCAGCAGCAGCGCCGTCACCTTGGCGAGGTCCATCACGCTCCCGCCGCCGACGGCGACGATCACGTCCGGCGACGCCTCGCGCCCGGCCGCGACGGCAGCCTCGATCGTGGTCGTCGGCACGTCGACGGCGGCGGCGTCGAAGACCGTGACGTCCAGCCCTTCGCGCTCGAGCGCCGCGCGCACGGTCGCGAAGCCGTCCGTCGTGGCGATCGTCGGGTCGGTGCAGACCATGCAGCGTCTCCCGTGACCGGCCGCGACGGGCCCGGCGGCGGCCGCCATCCCGGTGCCGAAGAGCACCTGCGCCGGCGCGCGCATAACAGCGAAGTCAGACATGGTCCTCCAGGAACGTGGTCACGATGCGGTTGAACTCGGCCCGGCGCTCGACCGGCGTCGCGTGGCCGCTCGCGCCGAACACGTGCAGGCGCACGTCGGGGAGCAGCTCGAGCAGCGGCAGCGCGCTGTCGCGCAGCGGCACGACTCGATCCTGCGCGCCGTGGACGAGCAGGACGGGCGCGGCGATGCGCGCAAGCTCTGCGTCGGAGAGCGCAAGCTCGCGAACCCAGCGCTCGCGGGGCGGCGGAAACATGGTGGGATAGGCGGCGCGCGGCGCCGGCTCGAGCGAGGCCCGCAGCCGGGCTTCGACGGCCGCGTCCGTGACGGCCGCCGGGTCGTGGAACAGCAGCTCGAGCAGCGCGCGCGCGGCGCCGCGGCTCGGCTCGTAGCCCCACAGGGCGTCCAATCCGGGCGGCAGCGGCATCGCGCGGCCGAGCGTGCCGACGGCGACGAGGCAGGTGACGGTGCCCGGCCGGGAGCTCGCGAGCGAGAGCGCGATCGCGCCGCCCGCCGAGTTCCCGACCGCGGCGAAGCGCTCGACGCCCAGGACGTCGAGCAGCTCCTGCACGTGCACCGTCCACGGACCGCGCCCATAGCGGGGGAGCGCCTCGCTGCGACCGAAGCCGGCGAGGTCGGGCGCGATCACGCGGTACCGGTGGGCGAGGGCGCTCGCGAGCGGAGCCCAGGCGGCTGCGGCGGTCGTCCCGGCGCCGGAGCCGTGCAACAGCACGACGGCCGGGCCGTCGCCCGCCTCCAGCACGTGAACTCGCCGCCCGCCGACCATGACGTCACGCTCGGCGAGCGCCGCCGGCCCGATCCCGACCCCCGCCATGGCGTCGCTCAGGCCGGAACGCCGGCGCGCTCGAGGACGCCCATGAACGCGCGCGACCACTCCGGCAGGTCCGGCCAGCCACGGCAGGAGACCATGTTGACGTCGACCACGTCCGG
This sequence comes from uncultured Solirubrobacteraceae bacterium, assembly GCA_963736505.1. GTDB lineage: Bacteria > Actinomycetota > Thermoleophilia > Solirubrobacterales > Solirubrobacteraceae > Solirubrobacter. Next base: position 1,387,788 of record CAVTOZ010000001.1, on the reverse strand, counting down.
CGCGTCCACCACCGTCGCCCCGGCGTTCTCCATGTCGCCGGTCAGCGGCGGGAACGCGGCGGTGCGGCGCCCGCGCAGCAGGCCGTAGACCGCCGGCACCTGGGGCCCATGGCAGACCGTGCCGACGGGCAGCTCGTGCTCGAAGAAGTACTCCGTGATCCGGCGCACGTCCGGATCGGTGCGGATGTACTCCGGCGCACGTCCGCCAGGGATCACGAGGGCCGCATAGTCGGACGGGTCGACTTCCGCGAACGTGATGTCGACCGGAAGCTTGCGCCCGTTCTTCTCCGTGTACGCGTCCGACTCCGGGTCGAAGTCGTGGATCACGAGCTGCACGTCGCGGCGCGTGAGCGCCGCGGCGTCAACCGCGTAGCCGGCCTCCCGCAGCCGGAAGATGGGGTACATCGCGTCGAGCTCCTCGGCGGCGTCGCCGACGAGCACGAGCACTCGTTGCTGCATGCTCTCCTCCTCGATGGTGGTCGTGGGTCAGTCGAAGGCGAAGTACTTCGGCTCCATGAACTCGAGCAGGCCGTGGTGGCCGCCCTCGCGGCCGATGCCGCTCTGCTTGACGCCGCCGAACGGCGCCGCGGGGTCGGACACGACGCCGCGGTTGAGTCCGACCATGCCGGTCTCGATCGCCTCGCCGACCGCCATGGCGCGGCGCAGGTCGCGGCTGTAGACGTACGCGACGAGCCCGTGCTCGGTGTCGTTGGCGAGCGCTACTGCCTCCTGCTCGTCGGCGAACGTCATGATCGGCGCCACGGGGCCGAACACCTCCTCGGTCAGCAGCTCGCTCCCGGCCGCCACGCGATCGAGCACCGTCGGCGGGTAGAAGTAGCCGGGCCCGGCCGGCCGCTCGCCGCCGGTCCGCACGCGCGCGCCGCGGTCGACGGCGTCGGCCACGAGCCGTTCGACCTTCTCGCGGGCCGGCTCGTTGATCAGCGGGCCGAGCTGCGCGCCGGGCTCCAGCCCGGGGGCCATGCGGACCGCGCGCATCGCATCCGTCAGCCGCGCCGCGAACGGCTCCGCGACGGCCTCGTGCACGAGGAAGCGGTTCGCCGCCGTGCAGGCCTCGCCGCCGTTGCGCAGCTTGGCGGCCATCGCACCCTCGACCGCCGCGTCGAGGTCGGCGTCCTCGAGGACGAGGAACGGCGCGTTGCCCCCGAGCTCCATCGACGTGCTGACGACGCGCATCGCCGCGAGCGCGAGCAGCTCGCGGCCGACCGCCGTCGAGCCGGTGAAGGAGAGCTTGCGCACGCGCGGGTCGCCGACCATGGCGCGCACCAGCGCGCGCGGCTCGTCGGTCGGCAGCACGTTCACGACGCCGGGCGGCACACCGGCCTCCTCGAGCAGCCGTGCGATCAGCAGCGCGGTCAGCGGGGTCTCCTCGGCGGGCTTGAGCACGACCGTGCACCCCGCGGCGAGCGCCGGGCCGATCTTGCGCGTGGCCATCGCGGCCGGGAAGTTCCACGGCGTCACGAGCACCGACACGCCGATCGGCTGGTGCGCCACCAGCATCCGGTTGGCGCCGCCGGGCGCGATCGCGAAGTCGCCGTTCGCGCGCACGGCCTCCTCGGAGAACCAGCGCAGGAACTCCGCTGCGTAGGCGGCCTCGCCGCGCGCCTCCGCCAGCGGCTTGCCCATCTCGCGCACGATCAGCCGCCCGATCTCGTCCTGATGCGCGATCAGCAGCAGGAAGGCGTCCCGCAGGACCTCGCCGCGCTCGCGCGGCGCTCGCGCCGCCCACTCGGCGGCGGCGGCGTGGGCGGCGTCGACGGCGGCCAGCCCGTCGGCCTCCGAAGCCGACGCGACGGTGTCGATGACGGACCCGTCCGCGGGATCGATGACGTCGAACCTGCGCTCGCCGGTGCCAGGGCGCCATGCGCCGCCCACCAAGACCTCAGCGGTGCTCATGGGCGAGCAGACTAGCGGCTCCATGACAACGAATGCAAGGTTTGACGACAGCTATTGACAAATGATGCAAGGAGTGCGTGAATCCCTGCAGTCGGTCTGCAAGGTTCTGGAGTGCCGCTCAATGGAGTCCGGCACGGCACGGTGCGTTGGAGGAGGAGCAGAGATGAAGCGAAAGCTCGCCCATGCCTGGGTGATCGCGGTCGCCACACTCGGGATGGCCGCGGTGGTGGCGGCCTGTGGAGGCGGCGGAGGAGGAGGAGGCGCGGCGAAAGCGTCCGCGGACTTCCAGAGCAAGCTCAGCAAGAAGCCGCTGACGCTGTCGTTCCTGTGGTTCGAGTGGCCGCCCGCGCACGCGCTCGAGGCGCTCGGCAAGGAGTACTCGAAGACCCGTCCCAACGTCACGGTCAAGGTCAACACCGTGCCGATCGCCAACTGGCATGACGCGATCTTCACGCAGTTCGCGGCGCGCCGGACGAACTTCGACATCCCGGTCCTCGACTCGCAGAACATCGGCGAGGCGGTCACCAACGGCGACATCGTCGATCTGACCAACTTCACGAACAAGTACGTCGACAAGAGCGCGTACTACCCGTACTTCTTCGCCGCCTACGGCCAGTACCCGCAGGCGCAGACGGGCCAGCCGAGCGCGGGCGCGCGCACGTACGGCGTGCCGCTGATGGGCGACACCTGGACGATGATCTATCGCAAGGACCTGATCCCGCAGGCGCCCACGACCTGGGACGGGATGATCCAGGCCGCCAAGAAGTGCCAGCAGGACAACCCGGGCATGAGCGGCCTGGCGTTCCACCAGTCCGGCGCCGGTGACGCCGCAGCGGTCACGTTCAACACCGTCGACTGGCTCTACGGGGGCGAGCTGTGGGATGCGAAGTCCAAGAAGATCGACGGCGTCGTCAATAGCGCCGCCGGCAAGAAGGCGATGGACGTGCTCGTGCACCAGATGAAGCCGCTGACGCCGAAGGGCTCGAGCAACTGGTTCATCGACGAGGTCAACGCGGCGATCAACCAGGGCAAGGTCTGCATCGGCCTGCAGTGGATCGGCGGCATCGGCGTGCTCGATCCGAAGAGCTCCAAGCTCGGCAAGACCAAGGAAGAGATCCTGCAGAAGCTCGCCTTCGCGCCGCTTCCCACGCAGGACACCAACTGGGTCCCGCTCGGCGGCATGGGCATGCACGTGTCGCGCTTCGCCGATCCGGAGCACCAGGCGGAGGCGCTGAACTTCATCAAGTGGTTCCAGTCCGCCGACGTCCAGAAGGAATGGGCCAAGCTCGGCGGCGTGCCCGGCCGCAAGGACGTGCTCAGCTCGCCTGACTTCCTGAACGCGACGCCCTACAACAAGGTCTTCGCCGACTCGGTGGCGCGTGTGAAGGACTTCTGGAACCTGCCCCAGTACGCCAAGCTCGTGAACATCGAGTCCACCAACGTCAACGCGGCGTTGAGCGGCACGGAGTCGCCCGATTCGGCGCTCGACAAGATCGCCAAGGACCAGCAGCAGGTGCTCGACTCGGGCCACTAGCTCCTGTGGCGCAGACCGGGCCGCGGATCGCGGCCCGGTCGCGCCCACCGGGCTGCCGTTACCTATGACGCAGACACTGCACATCCCCCCTGACGCTCCGCCCGCGCGGCCGCTGCAGGCACCCCCGGCGGCAGCCCGGCTGAGGCGGCTGACCGATCGCCGGCTCGCGGTGGCGTTCATCACGCCGGCGCTGGCGCTGCTGCTGTTCCTCGCGGTGTTCCCGCTGGTGTGGGCGCTGTACCTGTCCTTCACCGACTACTCGGCGACGCGCGAGCTGGGCGCGAACTGGGTCGGGCTGCACAACTACCTCGACATCCTCGGCTCGTCGGAGACGCGCCAGCGCGCGGTGACGACACTGGTCTTCGTCCTCGGGGCGGTGGTGCTCGAGACGCTGCTCGGATTCACCATCGCCTATCTGATCTCACGCCGCGTGCGCGGCCGCGGGGCGCTGACCACGCTGTTCCTGATGCCGATGATGCTCTCACCTGTCGTGGTGGGCCTCTTCTGGAAGTTCATGCTCGATGTGCAGTTCGGTGTCGTGAACTCGCTCTTCGGCACCTTCGGGCTGCGCGGCGAGCAATGGCTCACCAACGAGCGGCTGGCGCTGCTCTCGCTGATCATCGTCGACACATGGCAGTGGACGCCGTTCATCATGCTGATCGCGCTGGCCGGCCTGACGGCGGTGCCGAAGTACCTGTACGAGGCCGCCGAGATCGACCGCGCGTCGGAGTGGTTCAAGTTCCGCAACATCACGCTGCCGCTCGTGTGGCCGCTCGTGTTGATCGCGATCCTGTTCCGCGCGATCGAGGCGTTCCGGCTCTTCGACCTCGTCTACATCCTCACCGGCGGCGGACCGGGTACGTCGACGGAGACGCTGTCGTTCCAGATCTACAAGGTCGCGTTCTTCGGCTTCGACACCGGGCGCGCCTCCGCCTACGGGATCCTGATGGTGATCGTGGTGACGATCCTCGCGCAGTTCTACCTGCGCTACCTCAACCGCATCAAGGAGCGCTGACATGCCGCGCCGCCTGAATGTCGCCGGGGCGCTGGAGCTCGCGGTGCTCGCACTGTTCGCGGTATTGATGCTGTTCCCCGTCCTGTGGATGCTCGAGACCGCGCTCAAGGAGCAGCGGGACATCTACGCGGTTCCGGCCAAGATCTTCAGCTTCCACGTCACGCTGGATCACTTCCGCGACGTGTTCCGCTCCGGCTCGCCGGTCGTCGCCGGCTTCCGCAACTCCGTCGTCGTGGCGAGCGTCTCGACGGTGATCGCCACGGTGCTCGGCGTGCCGGCGGCGTGGGCCTATTCGCGCTTCGACGTGAAGGCCAAGAAGGACCAGCTCTTCTTCATCCTTTCAACGCGCTTCATGCCGCCCGTGGTGGTCGTGATCCCGATCTTCCTGATGTATCGCGATCTCAACCTGATCGACACGACGACCGGGCTGATCCTGATCTACGCCGCGTTCAACCTGCCCTTCACGATCTGGATGATGAAGGGGTTCGTCGACGAGGTGCCGGGCGAGTACGAGGACGCGGCGATGCTCGACGGCTATTCGCGCCTGGAGGCGTTCTGGCGCGTGACGCTGCCGCTGCTGATCCCGGGGATCGCGGCGACCGCGGTGTTCGCCCTGATCTTCTCCTGGAACGAGTTCGTGTTCGCCGTGTTCCTGACGTCGAGCGACGCGGCGCGGACCGCGCCTCCCGCGATCGCGGGGCTGATCGGCGGGTCGACGATCGACTGGGGCCTGGTCGCCGCGTCGGCGATGGTGTTCGCCGTCCCCGTGCTGGCGTTCGCCTTCTTCGTCCGCAAGCACCTGGTCGCCGGCGTGACGCTCGGCGCGGTGAGGAGGTAGGCATGGCCGAGGTACTGGTCGACCGCCTGCACAAGGCGTTCCCCGACGGCACGGTGGCCGTCCAGGAGCTCGATCTGCAGATCGCCGACGGCGAGCTCTTCGTGATGCTCGGCCCTTCGGGCTGCGGCAAGACGACGACGCTGCGCTGCATCGCGGGACTCGAGCGCCAGACGTCCGGCGACGTGCGGATCGGCGGCGACGTCGTCAGCGACCTGCGGCCGGCAGAGCGCGACATCGCGATGGTGTTCCAGTTCTACGCGCTGTATCCGCATCTGACGTGCCGCGACAACATGTCGTTCCCGCTGCGCGCGGCGGGCAGGCCCGAGAGCGAGGTGCGCGAGGCCGTCGACGAGGCCGCCCGCGTGTTGCGGCTCGAGCCGCTGCTCGACCGGCGCCCGAGCCGGCTCTCCGGCGGCGAGCAGCAGCGCGTCGCGCTCGGCCGGGCGATGGTCCGCCATCCCAAGGCGTTCCTGATGGACGAGCCGCTGACGAACCTCGACGCGGAGCTGCGCGCGGACATGCGCGCCGAGATCAAGCATCTCCAGAAGCGGCTCGGGACCACCATGGTCTACGTCACCCACGACCAGATCGAGGCGATGGCGCTCGGCGACCGGATCGCGATCCTCAACCAGGGCCGCCTGGAGCAGCTCGGCACGCCGATGGAGGTCTACGACCATCCGGCGACGCTGTTCGCCGCGCGCTTCATCGGGAGCCCGCCGATGAACCTCATCGACGTCGAGGTGACCAACGGGACGCTGACCGCGGCGGGCGGCCTCACGCTTCCCGCGCCGTCGGGGCTGGTGCGAGGCGACCGGATGATCGCCGGGGTGCGGCCGGAGCGGCTGACGGTCGCGGCGGCCGAGGAGGCTGGAACGCGAGGGCGGATCGTCTCGCGCGAGGCCCTCGGTGACGAGACGATCCTCGTCGTCGACTGCGAGGCCGGCGAGCTGCACGTCCGCATGCCGCCGACGACGCCGTTCGGCGAGGAGCAGGCGGTCGCGCTGCGCCATCAAGGGCCGCCTCCGCCGGTCTATGACCCCGAGAGCGGGAAGGCGGTGAGCTGGTGACGAGCGCGGTCGTGGCGGCCGGAGTCTCCAAGGCGTTCGGCGATGTGCAGGCGCTGGACGGGCTCGAGCTCGATGTGCCGGAGGGCGCGTTCTTCGTGCTGCTCGGCCCCTCGGGCGCGGGCAAGACGACGACGCTGCGCGTGATCGCGGGGCTGGAGCGCCCCGACGCCGGAACCGTCCATCTGAACGGGCTCGACGCGACGGCGGCCCCGCCGGCCGCGCGCGACGTCGCGATGGTGTTCCAGAGCTACGCGCTCTACCCCAAGCAGACGGCGCGCGAGAACATCGCGTCGCCGCTGCGGGCGCGCAGGTTGAGCAAGGCGGAGATCGCGGGCCGCGTCGACCAGGTGGCCGAGCTGCTGCGGATCGGGCGGCTGCTCGACCGGCGGCCCGCGCAGATGTCCGGCGGCGAGCAGCAGCGGGTCGCGCTCGGGCGCGCGCTCGTGCGCGAGCCGCGCGCGTTCCTGATGGACGAGCCGCTGACCAACCTCGATCTCAAGCTGAGAGTCGAGATGCGCACCGAGCTCACCCGCATCCACCGGTCACTGGGGCAGACGTTCCTGTACGTCACGAACGACCAGGTCGAGGCGATGTCGATGGCGGACCGCGTCGCGGTGCTGCGGGCCGGCAAGGTCCAGCAGGTCGGCACGCCCGCCGAGGTCTACAGCCGGCCGGCCAACCGGTGGGTCGGCACGTTCGTGGGCAGCCCGCGGATCAACCTGCTCGACTGCCGCGCGTCCGGCGACCGGTTCGACGGCGAAGGCGGGTGGACGCTTCCCGATCCGGGCTTCGCGATCGAACGAGGCCGGGACGCCCTGCTCGGAATCCGGGCGGAGGACCTCTCGCTCGACCGCCGCGACGAGTCCGCGTCGCTCGACGGCACCGTCTACGCCGTCGAGCCGCTCGGCGACCGGACGCTGGTCGACATCGAGGTCGGCCGCGCGAGGGTCGTCGTCAAGGCGCCACGGTCCGCCTCCTACCGCGTCGGCGAGCCCGTCCGCGCCGCGGTCGATCTCGATCGCGTCCATCTCTTCGACGCCGACTCCGGGCTGGCGATCGCTCGGCGATGATCGAAGCTCCGCTGCCGCCTGTGCTCCGGCGCGCGAGGATCCTCGAGCGCGTCCAGCGCGAAGGGATCGTCTCGCTCGCGGATCTCGCCGTCGCGTACTCGGTCTCCCCGGTCACGGTCCATCGCGACCTGGAGCTGCTGTCGGGCGAGGGACTGCTGGAGCGGGTGCACGGCGGCGCGCGGGCGATTCCCGGATCGCGCTCGCGGATCGAGACGAGCTGGAGCGCTCGGCTGCGCGCGGCCGCTCGCGAGAAGGACGCGATCGCCGCGCACGCCTGCGGGCTCGTCGCCGAAGGCTCGACGGTGTTCGTCGACGCGTCGTCCACGGGGCTGGCGCTCATGCACCGGCTCGAGCTCTCGCCGCCGGTGGAGCTGACCCTGGTCACCAACTCGCCGGCGATCGCCCAAGGCGCGACGGCGGAGTCGATCCATGTGATCGTCGCGCCCGGCGAGCTCGATCAGCACCTGAGGGTGCTGTGCGGGCGCTGGACGGTCGAGTTCCTCTCGCAGCTGAACATCGCGACGGCGTTCATCTCGGCCGGCGGGTTCACGCTCGAGCGAGGGCTCACGACGTCGCGCAAGGCGGTCGCGGACACGCTCAACGCCGCGTCGGCGGTCGCCGCGCGGACGGTCGCGCTGATCGATTCGACGAAGTTCCGGCGCACGGCGCTGCTGACGGTGATGCGAGCGCAGGCCCCCGATCTCGTGGTCACGGACTCCGGCCTGGACGCCGTCGCGCAGGCCGAGTGCCGGCGCGCGGGCGTGAAGCTCGCCGTCGCCGAATCGCTCCCGCCGGAGCCCGACGCGAACGCGGACTGAGGTGGCGCACCCCGGAGAGCACGGAGCGGCGCTGCGGGGTGCCGCCGCGGTGGTCGCCGCCGGGGCGGCCATGACCATCCTCGACAGCACGATCGTCAATGTGGCGCTCGACCGCCTGGCGGTGTCGTTCGGAGCGGAGCTGGGAGCGATCCAGTGGGTCGCCACGGGCTACCTGCTCGCGGTCGCGGCCGTCATCCCGCTGAGCGGATGGGCGGTCGAGCGCTTCGGCGCGCGGCGCGTCATGCTCGCCGCGTTGTCGGTGTTCATCGCGGCGTCCGCCCTGTGCGCCGCAGCGTGGTCGGCGGATTCGCTGATCGCGTTCCGCGTGCTTCAAGGGCTCGGCGGCGGGCTCGTGATGCCGGTCGGCATGACGATCCTCGCGCGCGCCGCCGGCCCGGAGCGGATGGGACGCGTGATGAGCGTCGTCGGGATCCCGATGCTGCTGGCGCCGATCGCCGGACCGGTGCTGGGCGGCGCGCTGGTCGACGCCGGGTCGTGGCGGTGGATCTTCCTCGTCAACGTGCCGCTCGGCGCCGCGACGCTGGCGCTGGCGATGCGGGTGCTCCCGCGCTCGTATCCGGCCGGCGGTGCGCGCCTCGACGTCGTGGGCCTCGCGCTGCTGTCGCCGGGGCTGACGGCGCTGGTCGCGGGACTGTCGTCACGCGCGGGTGGCCTCGCCGTGCACGCGGCGCTCGGCACGGCGGGGCTGCTGCTCATCGCCGGGTTCGCGGTGCACGCCCTCCGGGCGCCGGCGCCCCTGATCGACCTGCGGATCTTCCGCGGGCGCGCGGTCGCCGCCGCCGCCGGAACCATCCTGCTGTTCGGCGCGGCGTTCTTCGGGTCCCTGCTGCTGCTCGCCCTCTACCTCCAGGCGGGGCGCGGCCATTCGGCGCTGGCGGCCGGGCTGCTGCTGATCCCGCAGGGCGTCGGGGCGATGCTCACGATGCCGGTCGCGGGCAAGGTCACCGATCGCGCCGGACCGGGTGCGATCGTGCTCGCGGGCGTCGGGCTCGTCGTTCTCGGCACGCTGCCGTTCGCGTTCGTCGGCGACGGCGTGTCTGCGCCGCTGCTGGCGGCGGGCATGTTCCTCCGCGGCGTCGGCATGGGCGCGACGCTCATGCCGGCGACGGCGGCGGCCTACCAGGCCCTGCCGCCGGCGGCGGTCGCGCGCGCGGCCACGGCTCTCGAGATCGTCCAGCGGGCGGGCGCCTCGCTCGGCATCGCGCTCCTGGCAGGGTTGTTGGAGCACGGTGTGACGAGCCGCGTCCCCGGGTTCTCGGGGCTCGCCGCCGTGGACCGGCTCGGGCCGGCGGCCCGGGAGCGGCTGCAGGCGCCGTTCACGGCCTCCGCGGCGACGGCGTTCGCCTGGGCCCTCGCGCTGACGGCGCTCAGCCTCCTGCCCGCGCTGCTGCTGCCGCGGCAGGCGCTGCAGACCGGACCGCTGCCTGAGCGGGTCGCCGCATGATCGCCTTCGACGTGCCGGCGGTGCCTGAGCGCCGCCGCGCCGCCGCGCCGTCGCCGGCCGCCGTCGCGGAGCTCGTGCGGCTTCCGGCCGTGTTGAGCGTGCCCGGCGACGTGCTGCTCGGAGCCGCGGCCGCGGGGCGGCTCGGCGAGGCTCGCCGAGCGTGCGGTCTCGTCGCCTCGTCGTGCTGCCTGTACCTGGCGGGCATGGCCCTCAACGACTACGCCGACCGCGACGTCGACGCGCGCGAGCGCCCGGGGCGGCCGATTCCGTCCGGCCGCATCGCGCCGTCGTTCGCGCTGGGGCTGGCGTCCGGGCTGACGCTGACGGGCACGGCGATCGCGGTCGCCGCCGACGGTCCGCGCGCGCTCGCGGTGGTGGCCCCGCTGGTCGCGGCGATCTACGGGTACGACCTGCTGCTGAAGTCGACGCCCGCCGGACCCGCGGCCATGTCCGCGTGCCGGATGCTCGACGTGCTGGTCGGCGCGGGCGGCACGAGCGTCAGGGCGGCGCTGCCGGCCGCCGTCCTGGTCGGCGCCCACACCGCCGCCGTCACGACGCTCTCGCGCTACGAGGCGCTCGGCGGCGCGCCGGCGGCGGCGGCGAGCCTGCCCGCGGGCGAGATCGCGTCCGACGACCGTGCCGCGCGCCGCGCCGCGTGGGGCGCCGCGGCGGCCACCGGCGCGATCGCCGCCATCGCCGCCGCGGGTCCGGCCCGGGCCTCCCACCGTCCCGGGCGGCGCGCGCTCGTCCTCGGCCTCGTCTCCGCCTACGGCGGCGCGGTCGGGCACCGCATGGCGGGCGCGGTGCGCGACCCTTCGCCGTCGCGCCTCCAACGTGCCGTCGGTGCGGGCGTGCTCGGCCTCATGCCGCTCGAGGCCGGCCTGCTCGCGGGCACCGGCGCGATCGCGCCGGCCGCCGCCGTCGCCACGGCCTGGCCGCTGGCGCGCCGGCTCGCGCGCAGGAGGTCGGTCACGTGAGCCTGCGCTACGGCTACGTCTCCAGCGGTCTGACCGACCACCGGCTGGACGACGCGCTCGAGTTGCTCGCCGCCAACGGCTACTCCGGGATCGGGCTCACGCTCGATCACGTGCACCTCGATCCGCTGATGCCGGTCGGGCGCCTGCGGCTCCTGCGCAAGCGGCTCGCCGCGCTCGGACTGACGTGCGTCGTCGAGACCGGCGCCCGCTTCGCGCTCGACCCCCGGCGCAAGCACTTCCCGACGTTGATGTCCGAGGGGCGCGAGCGGCGGATCGACCTGCTGCGCCGGGCGGTCGACGTGGCCGCCGAGCTCGAGGCGCCCGTCGTGTCGATGTGGTCCGGCGCGGCGCCCGCCGGCATGGAGATCGAGCTTGCGTGGCTGCGGCTGCTCGACGGATGCGAGCGCGTCCTGGCCCACGCGTCGCGTGCGGGCGTGAGCGTCGGCTTCGAGCCTGAGCCCGGGATGCTGGTCGAGCGCGTGGACGACTATGACCGGCTCGAGCGGGCCTTGGAGTTCCCGTCCGGCCTCGGGCTGACGCTCGATGTCGGGCACTGCGTCTGCCTCGAGCGCGATCCGGCCGACGCGTGCGTCCGCCGCGCCGGGCACCGGCTGCTGCACGTGCACATCGAGGACATGGTCCGCGGCGTGCACGAGCACCTGATGTTCGGCGAAGGCGAGCTCGACACGCGGTCGGCGCTCGCCGCGCTCGCGGAGATCGGCTACACGGGGATGGTCGCGGTCGAGCTCTCGCGGCACGCGCACACCGCGCACACGGCGGTGCCGGCCGCCATCTCGCATCTCAGCGCCGCGGAGCGGGGGAGCTGATGCGGCTCCGCCACCCCGACGGCAGCGTCGTCCATCTCGCCTACTGCTCGAACGTGCACCCCGCCGACGACCTCGACGGCGTGGCCGCGCAGCTGGAGCGCTACGCGGCGCCCGTGCGGGCCCGGCTCGACGCCCCGACGCTCGGCGTCGGGCTGTGGGTGGCGGCGCCGGCGCTCGCGGACGTGGATGCCGCACCGCTGCTGTCGGACCGGCTGCGCCGGCTCGGGCTGGAGGTCGTGACGCTCAACGGCTTCCCGTATCGCGCGTTCCACGCGCCGGTCGTCAAGCTCGGCGTGTACCGGCCGGACTGGACCGATCCCGCGCGGCGCGACTACACGCTGGCGCTCGCGCGCCTGCTGGCGGCGCTGCTGCCCGACGACGTGCAGGAGGGCAGCATCTCGACGCTGCCGCTGGGCTGGCGCGACGGCTGGAGCGAGGCCGACCAGGGCGCGGCGATCGCGGCGCTGCACGACATCGCCGAAGGCCTGGAGCGCATCGAGGCGTCGACCGGGCGCCGGATTCCGGCTCGCGCTGGAGCCGGAGCCCGGGTGCGCGGTGGAGACGGTCAGCCAGGCATGCGACGCGCTCGCCGGCGTGGCCCCCGAGTGGATCGGGGTGTGCCTCGACGCATGCCATCTCGCCGTGCAGTTCGAGACGCCCGCCGATGCCGTCGCGACGATCCGGCAGGCCGGGCTCGCCATCGTCAAGGCCCAGGTCTCGAGCGCGCTGCGGGTGGGGCCGGACGAGCGTGAGCTGCTCTCGCGCTACGACGAGCCGCGCTTCCTGCATCAGGTGCGCGAGTGCGTCGACGGGCGCGTGGTCGGCGTCGACGACCTTCCCGACGTCGCGTTCCTGCCGGGCACGGGCGAGTGGCGCGTGCACTTCCACGTGCCCGTGCACCGCGCGCCGCACAGCACGCAGGCGGTGCTCGTCGACACGCTCGGCGAGCTGGTCGGCGGCCCGGCTCCGCTGACCCGTCACCTCGAGGTCGAGACGTACACGTGGAGCGTGCTGGCGGACGAGGAGGACCTCGTCGAAGGCCTCGCGAGCGAGCTGGAGTGGACGCGCGACCGGCTGGTCGCGCTCGGGATGGAGGTGATCGGGTGACGCTCCTGGTGATCGACGCGGTCGGATTGACGCCGCGCGCGCTGACGCACATGCCGCGGCTGTCGCGGCTGGCCGCGGACGGGTTCCAGGCGCGGCTGGACCCCGTCCTGCCCGCCGTCACCTGCTCGGTCCAGGCGAGCTTCCTCACGGGGCTGGACGTCAGCGGGCACGGGATCGTGGGCAACGGCTGGTACTTCCGCGACCTCGGCGAGGTCCTCCTCTGGCGCCAGCACAACCGGCTGGTGGAGGGCGAGAAGGTGTGGGAGACGGCGCGGCGCGCCCGCCCGGGCTTTCGCACGGCGAACGTGTGCTGGTGGTACGCGATGGGCGCGACCACCGACCTGACCGTGACGCCGCGGCCGATCTACCACGCCGACGGCCGCAAGGACCCGGACTGCTACACGTGGCCGCCGTCGCTCCACGACCAGCTCACGGGCGCGCTCGGCGAGTTCCCGCTCTTCCACTACTGGGGTCCCACCGCCGGCCTGCGCTCGTCGCGCTGGATCGCCGACGCCGCGCGCCTGCTGCTCGACCACGAGCGGCTGGACCTGCTGCTCGCCTACCTCCCGCACCTCGACTACGACCTGCAGCGGTTCGGGCCGCAATCGCCCGAGGCGGCGCGAGCGGCGCGCGAGCTCGACGAGGTCGCCGGCGGACTGGTCGAGCACGCGCGCGGGCGCGGCGACCGCGTGATCGTGCTCTCCGAATACGGGATCACGCCGGCCCGTCGTCCGGTCGCGATCAACCGCGTCCTCCGCGCCGCGGGCCTGCTCGAGGTCTATACGCAGGCCGGGATGGAGTACCTCGACCCCTGGACCTCGCGCGCGTTCGCCGTGGCCGATCACCAGATCGCGCACGTCTACGCGCAGGACGTCGCCGCGGCCCGCGCCGCGCTCGACGGCGTCCCCGGGATCGCGCAGCTCGCCGAGCCGGGCGAGCTCGGGCTCGGCCACGCGCGCGCAGGCGAGCTCGTCGCGCTCGCCGAGCCGGACGCCTGGTTCGCCTACCACTACTGGCTCGACGACGCGCGCGCGCCCGACTTCGCGCGCACCGTCGAGATCCACCGCAAGCCCGGCTATGACCCCAATGAGCTGCTCTGGGATCCGGCCGACCGCGCCGTGAAGGCCAAGGCGGCGCTCGCACTGGCGCGCAAGAAGCTCGGCCTGCGCTACACCATGCAGGTCGTGCCGCTCGATTCACGCCACGTCAAGGGCACCCATGGCCTGCTCCCGCGCGACGGCTGAGGACGCGCCCGTCCTGCTGTCCAGCGAGCGCGGTCACGCGCGCGACCGCCTTGCGGCGACAGAGGTCCGCGACCTCATCCTCGATCACGCCGACGTGCCGCGCGCGGCGGTCCGATGACGGCCCCGCTCGGCATCGACCACGCGGGCCTGCTCGTCGCCGACGTCGAGCGCGCGCTGGCGTTCTATCGCGACGTGCTCGGGCTCGAAGAGGTGCCTCGCCCCGCGACCCTCAACAACCCCGGCGCCTGGCTGCGCGCGGGAGGCCACGAGCTGCACCTGATCGGCGAGACGGAGGCCGGACGCGCCGGCGCGATGAACCGGCCGTACACGGCGGCAGAGGTCTCGATCGGCTACGGCAACCACATCGCGTTGCTGGTCGCTTCGCTCGACGACACGCTCGAGCGCGTCCGCGCACACGGCGTCGAGCCGAGCGCCCCGCTCGCGCGCGGTGACGGCGTGCGGCGCGCCTTCGTCACCGATCCGGACGATCACGTCGTCGAGCTGATGGAGACGGGCGTCGCGGTCACAGGCGACGAGCCGTCGCTCCTCTAAGCGTGTCGACCGATCAGCCGTAGGAGACCGCTTACGGGGTGGCGGTCGGAGCCGCCTCCGCGGACCCCGAGCCTTCCGCCGCCTGCTTGAGCTTCTCGCCCAGTGCGGCAAGCTTGCTCTTGACGCCCTCGAGCGCGCTCTCAGCCTCCTGCTGGGCGTTGTCGCCGGCCTGGGCGACCTGGTCTGCGGCATCGTTGACCGTCTTGGTCAGGTCGTCGGCCTGCTTGCTGGCATCTGCCGCCTGCTGCTGCGCCGCGGCGGTCTGGTCCTGCTGGTGATCGAGGTCGGAGTTCAGGTTGAGCGCCCAGATGCCGAGGCCGACGGCGATCAGCACCAGCAGGCTGCAGACCACGATCCAGCCCCACGGCCGGCGGTGCGGCGGCTTGCCGCTCGCCCCGATTTCGCGAGCCGGTGCGGAGAAGGGGTCGTCGGGGGTGCTCGGCATCCGGTCAGGTCCCGCTCAGCGCCGCCTTGCAGTCGGCGGTGATCGGCTTGAGGCTCTCGCGCACGGCCGGCGCCTGGTCCTTGGCGCTTTCGCCCTCGAACAGCGCGCCGAAGGCGGACACGTAGGCCTTGGCGCAGTCGGCGACGATCGCCGCCTTCGACTTGACGAGGTCCGCCTCGGCGGTCGCCTTGTCGCCGTCGGCCTTGGCCTTGTCGGCCTCGGCCTTGGCCTTCTCGGCCTCCGCATTGGCCTTCTCGGTCTCGGCCTTGGCCTTGTCGGCCTCGGCCTTGGCCTTCTCGGCATCGCTCGTGGCCTGCTCGGCTTGCTTCGTCGCGTCTGCGGCGTTCTTGTCGGCCTCGGCGGCCTTCTTGTCCGCCTGGTCGGAGTCCTTGCTGGCTTTGACGGCCGCCGCCGCGGCGGCCGCCACGGCGGCGACGGCGCCCGCGCCGATCTTCTTGGCCTTCTCGAGGTCCTGTTGGCTCGTGGCCAGCGCCTCGCTCGTGGACCCGAGCTCCTGCGCGACGTCGTTGTAGAGCGTCTTGGCCTCGTCGACCGCTGCGCTGCCGGACTTGGCGGCCTGGTCGATCTGGGACTGCAGCTGTGCGTTGTCCTGCTTGGAGCTGTCGAGGTCCGAGCGGAGCATCAACGCCCAGATCAGGAAGCCGGCGGCGACGAGCGTGACCGCCGCGCTGATCCAGATCCAGATGTTCCGACGGCCGTGAGGCTTGGCGGCCGCGTCCTGGCCGAGGACCGGGTTCGCGGCGTCTGTTGTGCGGTCGGGCTCGTCCGGCGACGACAATTGGCGGCCTATTCCTCGAGCTCGGCGGACTCCAGCGCGAGGCCGAGCGCTCGCACGATGTTCCCGGTCGCGGAGACCACGCGGGCGGTGCCGACGATCGGCGCGACGGCGGCGAGGACGCCTCGGACCTGTTCGAGCTCGAGGCCGGTGTCGGCGGCGGCGCCGAGGTTCAGCAGATACGACGCCGGCGGTGCGTCGACCGCCACGAGCGCGGCGATCCGCACCAGCATGAGCGTTGCGGGGTCCAGGCTCGATGCCTCGACCGAGCTCGCGGTCATGTTCGCGATCAGGTCGAGGACAGGTGTCTCGTCGGGCTGCACGGCCATGTCGGCTCCTCTTCAAGGGGTTCAGCCGCAGTCTGGCCCTGGGCGTGCGGCCCGTCGTCATCCGATCGGGATGACGGCGCGGGTGGGGCTCAGAGGTTGTGGTTGACGACCTCGACGTTGTGCCCGTCGGGGTCGAGGACGAACGCGCCGTAGTAGCCGGGGTGGTACACGGAGCGCTCGCCGGGCCCGCCGTGGTCCTCGTATCCGGCGGCGAGCGCGGCGGCGTGGAAGGACCGCACCGTCGCGTCGTCCCCGGCGGGGAAGGCGAGGTGGACGTGCTCGGTGAGCGGCCGCTCGTCGTCGATCAGCGAGAAGCTGAAGTCGCCGCCGGTGAACTGCACGCGCCCGGGCTCGTCGTCGCCCAGGCGGATCCCCGCGTGCGGCGCGATCGTCGCGTAGAAGCGCTTGGACGCCGCGAGGTCGGCGACGCGGATCCACAGGTGGTCGATGCAGCCGGGGGACGCCAGGCCCGACCGCTCGCCGAACACGGCCTCGGCGCTGTTGCCGTCCGGGTCGAGCAGGAAGCCGCCGTAGTAGTCGGGTCCGTAGTTCGCGCGCGGCCCGGGCGCGCCGTCGTCGCGGTACCCGGCGTCGATCCCCGCCTGCCAGAACGCGTGCACGGCCTCGCGGGTCGGCGCGCGGAAGCCGACGTGCAGGCCGCTCGTCACCGGGTGCGCGCGGTCCGTGGGCCCGATGCACCAGTCCTCCCACTCGACCAGCCCGGCGTCCGCGTGGCCGGGCTCGATGCCCATCGCGGACAGAACAGTGCGGTAGAAGCGCTCGGACGCGGGCAGGTCCGAGACGGCGATGCCGACGTGATCGAACATCCCGCCGAGGCTACCGCCGCCTGAACCGGCCCCGCGCTGGGTAGGGGAACGTGTCGCGGTCGTGTGCTGCGGGCCGGATCGAGTTGGGAGACAGGATGTCTGACCGTGGCGCTGGGCCGTTGGACCTTCGGGCGTGGGTGCTCGGGGTGGTGGTCGGTGTGGTGTTCCTGGCCGGCGCACCTGTGGCGTTGGCAGCGCCGCCGGCGTTCACGCTGGTCGGCAGCACCACCACCGGGGCCGGCAGTAATCCCCGCTCGGTGGCGTTCAGGCCGGACGGTGGGCTGCTCGCGGCCGTCTACCACGGCACCAACACCGTGTCGGCGTTCTCGGTTGCCGCCGGGGGTGCGCTGACCGCGGTCGGCACCCCGCGCCCGGTCGGCCCTCAGCCGTGGGGGATGGAGTTCAGTCCGGACGGGAGTCTGCTCGCGACCGCCAACGGCAACGGCAATTCGGTGTCGGTGTTCTCGGTTGCCGCCGGGGGTGCGCTGACCGCGGTCGGCTCTCCGACCTCCACCGGGTCCGGCACCGACCCGCTCTCGGTGGCGTTCAGTCCGAACGGTGAGCTGCTCGCGACCGCCAACATCGGCACCGACACGGTCTCGATGTTCTCGGTGTCCGGAGGGGGTGCGCTGACCCAGGTCGGCGCGGGGACGCCCGGGACCGGCGCCCCAGCCGGCCCGCAGACCGTGGCGTTCAGTCCGGACGGCAAGCTGATCGCGACCGCCAACAGCGCCACCGGCGCGGTGTCCGTGTTCTCAGTCTCCGCCGGGGGTGCGCTGACCCAGGTCGGTACGACCCCGACCGGCCCTAACACGGTCTCGGTGGCGTTCAGTCCGGATGGGGGGCTGCTCGCGGCCGCCGGCTACGACACCGACACGCTGTGGATGTTCTCGGTCTCCGCCGCGGGTGCGCTGACCCCGGTCGGTACGACCTCGACCGCGCCCGGCAGCCACCCGGACTCGGTGGCGTTCAGTCCGGGCGGGGGGCTGCTCGCGAGCGCCAACGGCAACGACAACACGATGTCGGTGTTCTCCGTGTCCGCCGGAGGGGCGCTGACCCAGCTCGGCACCCCGACCCCGGTCGACGTCGGTCCGGTGTTGGTGGCGTTCAGCCGGGACGGGACGCGGCTCGCGACCGCCAACTACAGCGCCAACACGGTGTCGGTGTTCGCCGGCGGCGTCCCATCTGCGCGGATCACCGCTCCGGCCGACGGGCAGATCTACCTGCCGAACGAGGCGGTCGCGGCCAGCTTCGCGTGCACCGACCCCTCGGGAGCACCCGGGATCAGCTCGTGCACCGACTCGAACGGCGCCGCAGGCCCTTCCGGGACGCTGGACACGTCGACCCTGGGAACGCACGCCTACACCGTGACCGCGACCAGCAACGACACCCTGACGGCCGGCACCACGATCCATTACACCGTTACCGCTCCACCACCGCCCGTCACGCCCACGCCACCGACGACGACCATCCCACCGCCGCCGGCTCCGCCGGTCCAGGCGCGGATCACGAGGATCTCGGCGACCGGCACCACGATCGTGTGGTGCTACGGCACCGGCTGCCGGTACCCCGCCACGCGTCTGCGGTTCTCGCTCAACCGCGCCGCCGGCGTCCGGCTCGTGCTGCGCACCCGCGCGCACGGGCACTACAGGCAGGTCGCGACCACGATCCTGCACGGCCACCAGGGCTTCAACCAGGACCGGATCGCCGGACCCTGGCACGGACACCTGATCCCTGCCGGGCCGGTGCAGATCCTCGTCCAGATCCAGCAAGATCATCACTGGACGACGAAGAAGACCATCCGGTTGACCGTGCGCCACATCTCCCGGCCGCGCAAGCCCGGTGGACGCGGTTCCGCTTGACGCGGGTCGCGCGGGGAGCGTAGGTTCGCCGATGCGGGTGCCTCGTGGCGCCAGCTGGAGTCCGGGTCGCGTTCCGGTCGCGAGTCGGGACGCAAAGAGTCGGCACTCGTCCCCATTCCCCTCGCGCCGGTGCGGCCTCAAGGTGAGGAGCGCAGGCATGCGGATGTTGATGAAGGTCCAGATCCCGACCGCGTCGGGCAACGACGCGATCAAGGACGGCAGCCTGCCGCGGATCGTGGGCTCGGCGCTCGAAGCGCTGAAGGCCGAGGCGGCCTACTTCACCGCGGAGGACGGGATGCGAACCGCACTCATCTTCTTCGAGATGAGCGACTCGAGCGAGATCCCTTCGGCGGCTGAGCCGTTGTTCATCGGCATGCAGGCGAACATCACGTTCGCGCCGGTGATGAACGCGCAGGAGATGCAGGCCGGCGTGGCCAAGGCGATGGAAGCGATGTAGTCCGTCGGAGCCATCGACTCCTGATCGACGGCGGCGATCCGCGCACAGGCGCGGGGGTGCTTCACCCATTCGCGTGACCCTTGCGGCGACTCGGCTTGCGCGGGACGATGGAAAGCGACCCGCCGACAGCGAGCGATGTCCGTGTCCACACCCCCTCACCCACCCCCGCACGACGATGGCGGATTCGCGTCGCCGTTCACCACGGCCGCGCGGCTGGCGTCGGATGCCGTCCGCTTGGCTGTATGGCCGGTCACAGAGTCCGTCGCGACTGCCGAGCGCCTCGAGCGGCGCGGAAGGGCGGCCGCCGGCGAGCTCGCCGGCCGTGCCGCGCTGGCCGTCGTGGATGCCTTGCTCGCCTCCCCGTACACGGAGCGGGCCGTTGATCGCGTGTTGGAGAGCCCGCTCGCCGAGCACGCCATCGGGCGTGCGGTGACCGGGCCGCTGGTCGACGCCATCGCGCGCGACATGGCGGGCAACGCGGTCGTCGAGCGGGTCGCCGAGCAGCTGCTGCGCGGCGGCGTGGCCGACCGGCTCGCCGACCGCATTCTCGTCGGCGGGAGCGTCGAGCACGTCGTCGAGCGCATTCTCGAGGGTCCCGAGCTCGGGCGACTCGCCGACCGGCTGGTCGAGAGCCCCGGCGCCCGACGGCTGGTCGCACAAGTCCTCGACAGCCCGGGCGTCGATCAGCTCATCGGCGATGTCGTCGAGAGCCCGGCGGTCGAGCGGTTGGTCCTGCGGGTCGTGGAGAGTCCCGCGATGGAGCGCACGGTCGGGCAGGTCATCGAGAGCCCTCTGATCGACCACGTGGTGGCACAGCTCCTAGCGAGCGAGGAGCTCTGGCTCCTCGTCGACGAGATCGCTCAGAGCCCGGCGGTGACCGAGGCGATCACGCAGCAGAGCCTCGGGTTCGCCGACGAGGTCGCAGACCAGGTCAATCAGCGGACGCGGCGGGCCGACGCGGTCACCGAGCGCGTCGCGCGGCGGCTCCTGCGTCGCCGCCCGCGCGTCGAGCCGCCACCACCGCCGGTGGGCACGTCATGACCGGACCGTCGCACGGGGAGTACCTGCCGCCCTTGCCCGCCGCGACGGCGGGGAGCGACGCAGGCGGCCCGGACGCCGCGGCGCGCGCGATCGCCGAGGCGCAGGCGCAGGCCGAGGCCGCTTCCGCCGCGCGCGTCCACGCGCGCAGCGGCGCGGCGGAGCGGGCGGCGCCGGATTACACCGGGCTGGTGACGCGCGCGATCGGGTTCGGTGTCGACGCGGTGATCGTCGACCTCGCCGCGATCCTCGTCGTCGCGATCGTCGCCCTTGCGTTGAGCTTGTTCAAAGTCCCGTCGAAGATCGACACAGCGCTTGCGGCGCTCGGCGCCGTCGTGTTCATCGTCTGGGCCGCGGGGTACTTCGTGACCTTCTGGTCCACGACCGGCCAGACGCCGGGCGCGCGCGTCATGCGCTTCCGCGTGGTCGCCCCCGGTGTCGAGCGCGGCCACATCGGCCCGAAGCGTGCGCTCGTGCGCCTGCTCGCCATGATCGTCGCCGCGATTCCGCTTCTGGCGGGCTACTTCATGGTGCTGTTCGACGACCGCCGCCGTGGGCTGCATGACCGCTTGGCGCGCACCGTCGTCATCGACGCGCCGGACACCGAGACGCCGGTGCGCGCGGCGCTGAGTCGCGGCCCATCGGCAAAGCGAACCTCCCAACGCTGACGCGCCTTCTGGAGCGCGAGCCCGTGTGGATCACCGTTGTGGATGACCGCAACGCCGGAACGCACGACCGGCTCGTTCGGGAGCTCGCTGTCGGCACCGGCGCCGCGGTCGTGTTCGTCGAGTACGACTGCTCGCCCGAAGCGCGCTATCCGGTCGCCATCGAGCAGGGGTACGCGAGCGCCCAATGGATCGTGCGCGAGGGCGCCGCCAACCAGCTCGACCCCAACCGCATCGCAGTTGCCGGCGACTCGGCGGCAACATGACCGCCGCGCTCACGCTGATGGCGAAGGAGCGCGGCGACGTGCGCTTCCTGCACCAGTCGATGTACTACCCGGTCACCGACGCCGCCATGGACACCGGTTCCTACGATCAGTTCGCCGAGGGCTACTTCCTCACCGCGAAGATGATGGAGTGGTTCTGGGACGCCTACGAGCCCAATGTCGAACGGCGCCTGAAGCCGCTCCTATCGCCTCTCCGCGCCGGCGATGAGCAGCTCGCCGGCCTCCCGCCCGCCTTCCTGATCGTCGGCGAGGCCGACGTGCTGCGCGACGAGGGTGAGGCCTACGCCGCACGACTCCGCGCGGCCGGGACCGCGGTCACCGCCGTCCGCTACGACGGCATCACGCACGACTTCATGATGCTCAACGCGCTCAGCGACACGCACGCGGCGCGCGCCGCGATCGCTCAGGCGATCGCCGTACTCCGCGACGCGCTGCACACCGCCCGACCCCGTGCGGTTGCGTCTTACCGTCCTCGGGCCTGCTCCAGGTTCGACTGGTGGGCGCCGGAGAGCCAGTCCGCATCAAGACGCGCGTCGACCGGAGTCAGCATCAGGCGCCTACGCGGTAGTGGAGGTGAACGGCGCCGTTGCCGAATCGACGCTCGTCGAGAAGCTCGAGCGGCGCGCGGACGTTGTCCGGCAGGGCGCGCTTGCCGCCTCCCACCACGATCGGGAACAGGAGCAGATGGCACTCGTCGACCAGCCCCGCGCCGAGGGCCTGGCCGGCGAGCTCGGCACCCCCGACCGAGATGTCGGTTCGCGAGGACTCCTTGAGCGCCCGGATGGCGTCCGGCTCGAACTCGCGCTCTATCCGGGTCCGCGCGGCGGATACCGCGTCGAGCGTCCGGGAGTACACGACCTTCTCGGCCGCCTGCCAGATCGCGGCGTAGTCGTGGAACACCGGCGGCTCATCGGCGTCGTTGCCGGCGGTCTCCCAGAACACCATCGTCTCGTACATCCGGCGCCCGTAGAGGTAGGTGCCGATCGGCCGCTCGAGATCGTTGACGAACGCATGCACCTCCTCGTCCGGCATCGCCCAGTCGAACTTGCCTCCCTCGTCCTCGACGTACCCGTCAAGCGAGGCGATCGCCGAATAGATCAGCTTGGCCATCTCTCTCCGATCGGTTGGTTGCGGCGCAGTCACGGCCCCACAGGGAGAGACTCCGATCCGCAGCCAAAGTCATCGAGTGGGGGGATTCGCGCTTCCCCGAGACGGCGAAACCGCGCCGTAGCGCGGTTCCAGGACCGTGTACCGGCGCATGCGTTCGATTTCCGTGTCGTCAGCGTCCTCTGAGATCGCCTCGCGATAGACCTCTCGAGATGCGACCGGGTCCTCGAAATGCACCCCAAACATCATGTCCGACACGACCTGCGAGGTGTTTGCGAGGTGCGTGAGCGCGACTGCACCGCGGCTGTACTGAAATGCCAGTGTTCGTCCAGCTCCCGAGCGCCTGGCGATACGCCGAGGTCGGACTTTCGCGCGGCGATCGTCTCCTCGGGAAGCGAGCCCCCGAACGGCCGGAAGAGCGCCTTCAGCCCGTCCGATCGCGCATGTCGCGCGTGATCTCGGCGTCTCGTCTGAGGTGTTGCGCAAGCGCGTCAGGCAGGCCGAGGCCGACAACGGGACCCGTTCGGATCTGCCGACCTGCGCGCGATGGTCAGCGCCGTGATCGACAAGCCGTTCACGATCGCCGAGGTCGTCGCCGGCGGCCGCGCGATCGAGCCGCGCGCGACGGCCGCCGAATCCACCGTCTAGCGGCGGACCACCTCGACGAGGTCGCGCAGGTAGGTCAGGTGCTCGCGCATCGCGCGCTCGGCGTCCGCCGGAGCGCCGCGCTCGATCGCGCGCAGCAGGTCTCGGTGCTGCTCGACCACGACGGCGTCCACGACGGCCGGCTCGACGAGCTCGTGCAGCGGCGGGAGCAGCACGTCGGCGATCCACTCGGTCAGCGCCGCGGCGAGCCGGTTGCCGGCGATCCCGGCGACCGCGCGGTGCACGCGCGCGTCGAAGCCGAGCACGTCCGACGTGTCGGCCTCGCGGATCAGCGCCTGCAGCTCGGCGACCTGCTCGGCGCCGGCGCGCTGCGCGGCGAGGCCGGCGAGCGGCACCTCGAGCAGCACGCGCGTCTCAAGCAGCTCCTCGATCGAGAGCGCGTCGGTCTCGAGCATGCTCGCGACCGCGGCGGCGAGGCTGCGGCCGATGCCCTGCTCGGGCGTGGCGGCGACGAAGATCCCGCCGCCGCGGCCCTTGGAGGAGACGACCAGGTGCGCGCTGGCCAGCGCGCGGATCGCCTCGCGCAAGGTCGGCCGCGAGACGCCGAAGCGGCGCGCCAGATCCTCCTCGCGGCCGAGCCGGTCGCCCGGCTCCAGGCCCTCGCTCCGGATCTGCGCGCGCAGCCGGTCTGCGATCTCGTCGCTCGCGCGGCGGGCGGTCATGAGCGTGCGACGGGGCGCAGGTCGACCACGCGCCGCGCCTTGCCCGTCTGCGTGACCAGGATGCCCGGCTTTACCGGCACGATCCGCACCCTAAGGCCGAGCCGCTGGCGCATACGCGCCTGGATGGCCCGCGCGTCCAGCGCGTCGGCGAGCTCGACCTCGACCTTGACCTCATCCATCGCCGCCGGCTCGCTGTAGAACGTGATCCGGAACTCGCCGACGCCGTCGCTCTCGCGCAGCAACTGCTCGATCGCCGACGGGAAGACGTTCATCCCGCGGATCACGACCATGTCGTCGGTGCGGCCGAGGATGCCACGCGGCAGCCAAGCGCCGGGATGGCCGGCCGGGCAGCCGCCCGCGGCGCGGACGCCCATGTCGCCGGTGCGGTAGCGGATCACCGGGAAGCCACGGCGACCCAACGCCGTGACCACGAGCTCGCCCGGCTCGCCGTCAGGCGCCGGCCTGCACGAGTCCGGCTGCAGCAGCTCGACGATGAATTCGTCCTCGCGCAGGTGCAGCCCGCCGGCCGCCATGCACGGGTACGTGAACGCGCCGACCTCGGTCAGTCCCGCGTGGTCGAGGCAGCGCGCGTCCCAGACCGCCTCGATCCGCTCCCGGGTGGCGGGGATCGAGGCGCCCGGCTCGCCCGCGCAGACGATCCGTTCGACGGTGGAGAGCGCGTCGTAGAGCCCTTGCTGGCCCGCCACCTGCGCGAGGTGCAGCGCGTAGGTCGGTGTGGCCAGCAGCGTCGTCGCCGCGTAGTCGCGGATCGCCAGCAGGCGCTGCATGGAGTCCATGCCGCCGAGCGCGATCACGCGCGCGCCGCGCTCCAGCACGCCCTCGTAGGCCGCCCAGAAGAGGACGTACGGGCCGAACGAGTACGCCAGCGCGACGCGGTCGCCGGCGCCGACCCCGGCCGCCTCGAGCACGCCGCCGAAGCAGCGCCGCCACCAGGCCCAGTCCTCGTCGGTCGAGAGGATGCGCAGCGTCGCGCCTGACGTCCCGCTCGTCTGGTGCACGTGCGTGAAGCGCTCGGGCGGCTCGGTCAGGTTGGTGCCGTACGGCGGGTTCGCCGCCTGGTCGGCGAGCAGATCGTCCTTGCTGCACGCGGGCAGCAGCGACAGCTCCTCGAGCGAGGCGAGCGGCAGGCCGGTCAGGCGCGAGCGCTGGAACGGCGCCCGCTCGGCCGCGAAAGTCAGCAGCTCGTTGAGCCTGTCGATCATCGCCGTACGTGATAGCCGACCGGCAGCAGGCGGATGCCGAAGCGGTCCACGACCGAGCCCCACAGGCCGCGCGGCAGGATCAGCGTGACGACGATCGCGACCAGCCCGAGCCCGACCAGGTACCAGCTGCCCTGGTCCTGGAACTGCTGCTGGAGCCCGAACAGCACCAGCGCGCCGAGGATCGGCCCCTCGAACGTCCCGAGCCCGCCGAGCAGGACCATGAAGATCATGTAGGCCGTCCACTGGATGCCGAAGATCGAGTCCGGCTGCACGCGCAGCGTGTTGGCGATCGTGATCGCGCCGGCCGCGCCGCACCCGGCGCCGGCGAGCAGGAACACGAGCCGCTTCGAGCGCGTGACCCGCACGCCGAGCGACTCGGCGGCCGGCTCGTCGTCGCGGATCGCCTGCAGCGACGCGCCGAGCCGGCTGCGCAGAAGCACGAAGCTCAGCCCGAGCAGGACGGCCACGAACGCCAGCGCGAGCCAGTACGTGTAGGCCTGCCGGGTGGCCGGGTCGTAGACGTTCAACGCGGTCAGCGAGCGGCCGGTGCCGCCGCCGACCGACGAGTTGTTGGTGACCAACAGCCGGAACACCTCGGCAACCACCCACATGCCGATCGCGAACTGACCGCCGCGCAGCCGGAACACGAGCAGCGACACGGGCAGCGAGACGACGCCGGCGAACAGCGCCGCCAGCACGCACGCCGCGTATGCGTTGACGCCGTGCTCGGCGAGCACGATCGTCGTGTACGCCCCCACGCCGATGAACGCCTGCTGGCCGACGGAGACCATGCCGCCATACCCCGCAAGCGCGTTCCACATCCCGGCCAGGATGATCAGCACGAACAACTCGCTGAGCTTCGACGTGACCTGCTCGGTGAACATGTACGGCACGAGCGCGAGCAGCACGAGCACCGCGACGGACGTGCCGGCGGCGACGCGCGAGACAGGCGTCCAACGCTCGACCTTCATTGCCGGAGGATCCCTCCCGGCCGGATCGTGAGCACGGTCAGGAACACGATGTGGCCGGCAAGGATCGACCACGACGGGTCGATCTGCGCGCCGACGGTCTGCGCGACGCCGAGGACGATCCCGCCGACGAACGTCCCCCAGATCGAGCCGATGCCGCCGATGATCACCGCCTCGAACGCGAAGATCAGCTGCGTCGGGCCGAGCGTCGGGTCGAACGACGAGCGCATGCCCGCGAACGTGCCGGCCAGCGCCGCGGTGGCGATCGCGATCGCCGACGCCGTCGCGTAGACGGCGCGCGCGTCGATCCCGACGAGCTCGGCGGTGATCACGTCGTCGGCGGTCGCCCGCATCCGCTTGCCGGGCGTCGTGCGCGACAGGAACAGCTGCAGGCCGCCGAGCACGAGCAGCGCGACCGCGAAGATCGTCGCGCCGAGCGCGGAGACGGAGAGCTCGTCGTTGATGTGCCAGGCCGACGTCTCCAGCGCCCCCGCGCTGAGCCCGTGCGTGTCGGCCGAGAAGCCCTCGAGCAGCAGGTTGCCGATCACCACCGAGAGCCCGAACGTCGACAGCAGCGGAGCGAGCTCGCCGCCGCTGAGGCTGCGGTCGAAGATCATCCGCTGCAGCGCCCAGCCGAGCACGGCCGCGAGCGGCAGCACGATCAGCAGCGACGCGAACGCCGACAGGCCGCTGTGCTCGACGACCACGAGCACTCCGAACGTGCCGAGCAGCGCGAGGTCGCCGTGCGCGAGGTTGATGATCTTCATCACGCCGAACAGCAGCGACAGGCCGCAGGCGAACAGCGCGTAGAGCCCACCGAGCAGGATGCCCTGGACGACGGCGTTGACCCAGGTCACGCGGCCGCCTCCAGGCCGAAGTACGCCTTCGTCACCTGCTCGCGGGTGAGGCCGGCGCCCTCGAGCACGATCCGCCCCTCGAGCATGCAGGCGACGCGGTCGGCGACGCTCAGCGCGCGCCTGAGATCCTGCTCGACGAGCACGACCGTCGCGCCGGACTCGATCACGGTCCGCAGCGAGCGGTAGACGTCCTCGACGGCGACCGGCGCCAGCCCGAGCGAGACCTCGTCAAGCAGCAGCAGGCGCGGGTTGGCCATCAGCGCGCGGCCGATCGCCGTCGCCTGGCGCTCGCCGCCGGACAGCGTGACGGCGCGATGGCGCAGGCGCTCGCGCAGGATCGGGAACGCCTCGACCACGCTCGCCGCCGTCCACGGCCCGGGCCGCGCCGCGACCTGGAGGTTCTCCTCGACGGTCAGGCTCGGGAACAGGTGCCGCCCCTCGGGGACCAGTGCGACCCCCTTCGCCACGCGCGCGTGCGGGCGCATGCGCGTGATGTCCTCGCCGCCGAGCACGATCCGGCCGGCCGCGGGGCTGGGGGGCGCGCCGGCGATCGCGCGCAGGAACGTCGACTTGCCGGCGCCGTTGGCGCCCACCAGTGCCAGGGTCTCGCCCTGCTCGACAGCCAGCGACACCCCGCGCACGGCCTGCAGCAGGCCGTGGCGGACGTCGAGCTCGTGGACCTCGAGGAAGCTCACGTGCCGAGGTAGGCGGCCATCACGGCCTTGTCGCTCATCACGGCCTCGGGCTCGCCCTCGGCGATCACGCGGCCCGCCGACATGCAGACCAGCCGCGTCGCCACGCGCAGCAGCGCCTGCACGACGTGCTCGATCCAGACGACGCCGATGCCGGCGTCGACCAGCGCCTGGATCGAGCCGACCAGCGCGTGCGTCTCCTCCTCGGTCAGACCGCCGGCGACCTCGTCGAGCAGGAGCACGGCCGGATCGGTGGCGAGCGCCCGCGCCATCTCCAGCCGCTTGCGGTCGAGCAGGCCGAGTGCGCCGGCGCGCCGGTTCGCTACGCCGACCAGCTCCGTGGTCTCGAGCGCGGCGAGCGCCCGGTCCTGCCTGTCGCTCCCGCGCGCGCCGACGAGCACGTTCTCGAACACCGTCATGTCGACGAACGGGCGCGGGATCTGGTGCGTGCGGCCGATGCCGAGCGTGCAGCGCGCGGCCGCTCCCAGCCGCGTGACGTCGGCGTCGCGCAGCGCGACGCTGCCGGCGTTCGGGCGCAGGGCGCCGGCCAGCACGTCGAGCAGCGTGGTCTTGCCCGCGCCGTTGGGGCCGACCACGCCGACCGCCTCGCCCGCGCGCAGCTCCAGCCCGACGTCGTCGAGCACCACCAGCGCGCCGTAGCGCTTGCGCAGGCCCTCCGCCACGAGGATGAGGGGATCAGAAGTCGGGATAGGGCTTCAGCTTCGCCGCGGTCGGAACCTTCGGGTCGTCGGCGTTGTCGCAGACGATCAGGTCGAGCGGGTGCTTGTCGCCCGCCACCCATTGGCAGTTGACGAGCGGCGTCCGGCAGACGTTCTTGACCGGCCCCGAGGTCCAGTCGAGGTGCCCGAGCGGGGTGTCGACCTGAAGCTTGGAGATCGCGTCGGCCATCCCGGCCTTGTCCTTCGGGTTCGGCGCGGCGGCGATCGCCGCCATGCCCGCGTCGAACAGCGCCGCGGTCGAGCCGACCATCTGCGTCCACTGCTTGCCGGTCGCCTCGTAGCCGTCGGCGAGCTCCTGGCTGCTCTTCTTCAGGAACGAGGACTGATACGGGAACACCGGCGTCCAGAACGCGGTGCCGATCAGGCCCGGGCCGAGGTCGCCGAGCGCCTCGACCTGCGACGGGAACAGGCCGGTCTTGGCGATCTGCGGCAGGATCGGCTTATAGCCCTGCTGCGCGGCCTGCTTCCAGAACGTCGCGAAGTCGGGCGGCAGCGGGAACGTGTTGAAGATCTCACACTTGTTCTTCTTGAACTTCGAGATCTGGGCGGAGAAGTCGTTCAGGCCGTCGTTGTACGGGCCGGCGTCGACGACCTTGAAGCCCTCCTTCTCCATCATCGGCGGCAGCGCCGCGCGCAGTGCGTTGCCGTCGGCGTCGTTCGGATACAGCAGGCCGACGACGTTGTTGGTCTTCATCGCCTTCCAGGACGGGAAGTAGGCGGCCGCGAAGTCCTCGACGCCGAAGGAGAAGTGGTAGGTGAACTTGAACGCGGCCTTGTCGCCCTCCTTGGCGCCGCGCCCGAAGTACCACGCCTGCCACGGCAGCACCGTCGAGATGCACGGCACGCCGGCCGCCTCGCAGGCGTCCGAGACCGGGTTGACGACCTCGGGGGTGGAGGAGGCGAGCATCAGGTCGACCTTGGTCCCGTTGATCAGGTCCTTGGCCACCGACGCCGCGTGCTCGGGGCTCGACTGGCTGTCCTTCGGGACGATCTTGACCTTGTAGGTCTTGCCGTCGCCGCCCTTGACGCCGTCCTTCGCCGCCGCCTCCACGAGCCCGAGGATGTAGGGATCGACCTCGCCGAAGCCGGCGGCCTGCCCGGTGCGCGGCGTGACGAGCCCGATCGTGAGCTCGCCGCCCGCCGCCGAGCCCGAGCTCTTCTTGACGCCCCCGCACGCGGCCAGGCCGAGCGTGAGCCCGGCGCCTGCGGCACTGATCAGAAACGACCGGCGCGTCTCCATCTCATCTCCTCCTCCGCCTCGCGGACGGAGGCGACTATATGCCCGACCTTTCCAAAATGTCAATTCTTAGGATCAAGTCCGACTTTTACTCTGGTAGGTTCCCGCCGTGGCGACGGAGGAGCGCACGCAGGTCGGCATCGTCGGGGCCGGTCCGGCAGGGCTCGTGCTCGGCCGGCTGCTCGAGTTGGAGGGGATCGAGAGCGTGATCCTGGAGGCGCGCAGCCGCGACTACGTGCAGCACCGGATCCGCGCCGGGGTGCTCGAGCACGACACCGCGGAGCTGCTCGTGGAGGCCGGCGTGGGCGAGCGCCTGTGCGCCGAGGGCCTCGTCCACGATGGCGTCGAGCTGCGCTTCGGCGGCGTCGGCCATCGGATCGACTTCCAGGCCCTCACCGGCCGACACGTCGTCCTGTACGGGCAGACCGAGGTGGTCAAGGACCTCATCGCCGCACGGCTGGAGTCCGGCGCGCCGCTCGTGTTCGAGGCCGAGGACGTCGCCCTGCACGACGTGCAGGGGTCGCCGTCGATCTCGTACACCAGCGGTGGGGAGGAGCGCCACCTGCGCTGCGACGCGATCGCGGGCTGCGACGGCTTCCACGGCGTCTCGCGCCCGGCGATCCCGGACCTGACGGTGTGGGAGCGCGAGTACCCGTTCGGCTGGCTCGGGATCCTCGCCGAGGTGCCGCCGTCGTGCGACGAGCTGATCTACGCGCACTCCGAGCGCGGCTTCGCGCTGCACAGCATGCGCTCGCCGGAGCTCAGCCGCCTGTACGTGCAGTGCGACCCCGACGACGACATCGCCAACTGGCCCGACACGCGCATCTGGGACGAGCTGCACGCGCGGCTGGCGCTGGACGGCTGGTCGCTGCAGGAGGGCCCTGTGCTCGACAAGGGCATCATCCCGATGCGCAGCTTCGTCGCCGAGCCGATGCGCCACGGCAAGCTGTTCCTGGCCGGCGACGCGGCGCACATCGTGCCGCCCACCGGCGCCAAGGGGCTCAACCTCGCGGTCGCGGACGTGCGGCTGCTGGCCGAGGCGTTCGCCGCCTTCTTCAAGCGCGGCGACGCCGGGCTGCTGGACGCGTACTCCGACGCGGCGCTGTGGCGCGTCTGGCGGGCCGAGCACTTCTCGTGGTGGATGACCTCGATGCTGCACCGCTTCCCCGAGCGCGACCGCTTCGGCGAGCGGCTGCAGCTCTCGCAGCTCGACTACACGTGCCGCTCGCCGGCCGCGGCGGCCTCGCTGGCCGAGAACTACGTCGGCCTGCCGGCCGACTTTCCAGCGATCTCCCAGGGACCGCTGGGGAAGCATTGAAGTCGCGCCCTTAGCCGGGCGTAGTAGGAGAGTCGCCCAGCAGCGCGACGATGCCGGCCGCCCGGCTGCTGATCCAGAAGACGTGGACGGAGGACAGCCGGTCCTCGACGACGCCGATGGCCCCGTGGCCCATCGACTGGCCGGCCTCACTGGGCTCCATGCGGCGTGCCTACATGTCGCTGCGCGCATCAGGGGAGTGATCGCGGCGGTCGTCGACTCGAGGAGCACGTCGGGCGGGTCTCGCGGCCTCCGTTCTCGGCGAACGTGATTCACCAGCCGAGTACGGGCGCCCGCGAGTGGCGGACGCCCATACGCGAATCGCTACAGCCGTGCCGCCGGGTTCAGCGCGGCTCGGAGGTCCACCTTGACGGTGGTGGTCTTGCCCGCGACCCGGATCACGAGCCGGTAGCGCCCCGGCTTGACCGTACGTGCGTCCTTCAGTCGCACGCGCATGTGTCCGGAGCTGAGCACGGCCTTTCCCCTGGCGAAGGTCCGGCTGCCCTTGACCAGCCGCAGGGTGGCGGTGCGAGCGGCGGCTGGCGCGCTATCCCAGGTGCCGTCCGGGAACAGCAGGCTGCAGAGCACCTCGGCCGCCGCGGTGTTGCGGCACACCACCTTCCCGGCGGGACCGGGCGGTCCCTGCGGCCCTGCGGGCCCCTGCGCGCCGGTCGCACCCTGCTGGCCTGCGGGACCTTGAGGACCGGCCGGACCAGCGGGACCCTGAGTGCCGCCGCCAGCACCGGTGTCGCCGCCACCACCGCCCGTGTTGGCGGAGCCTTCGGCGTCGCTCCCTTGGGCGCAGGTGCCGCCCCGCAGCGACACCGCGCTGTTGAGGCGGACGTCCTGCACCGACGAGCCGACGTAGAGCGCGACCCGCCCGTTCGGGGTGACCCACCCGCCGTCGGTGTTCTGACTGACGGGATCCGTCGAGTTCGGGTCGGCGGCAGCCGCCCGGCCCTCGCTGTTGCCGGCGTCGGTGTTGGCCCCCGGATCCCAATAGGACAGGGACTTGCAGGCCAGTGGCACGGTGACGCGTCGGCTCTCGCCCGGCTCCAGGAACACCTTGGCGAAGCCGGCGAGCTGCTTCGGTGGCGTGGGCACGCCGGTGGGCAGCGTCCCGGCGTACACCTGCGCCACCTCGGCGCCGGTGCGGTCGCCGGTGTTCGTGAGCGTGAAGCTGACGCTGACCTGCCCGTCGCGGTTCTCCGCGGCCGGGTCGCCGTAGGCGAACTTGGTGTAGGACAGGCCATACCCGAACGGGAATTGCATCGGCGTGCCGGCGCGCTCATAGCCGCGGTAGCCGACGAACACGCCCTCGTTGAACGGGACGTCGAAGACCTCCGACGTGAGCAGCGGGTTCTGGATTCCGAGCCCCATCGGCTGGCCGTCGTATCGCGGATAGGAGATCGGCAGCTTGCCGGATGGGTTGACGTCGCCGAACAGCACGTCGGCGAGCGCCCGGCCTTGCTCGCCGCCGCCGTAGTAGAGCTGCACGATGCCGTCGACCTGGTTGATCCACGGCATCGGCACCGGCCCGCCGCTCTGCAGCACGACGATCGTGCGGGGGTTCGCCCGGGACACCGCGTCGATGAGGTCGTTCTGGAAGGTCGGCAGAGACAGCTGGCCTCGGTCGCGCGCTTCCGCCTCATAGAGTCCGGCGACCACCACGGCCACGTCGGACTTCTTCGCCAGGTCGACGGCTGCCTGCATGTCCGGTGACAGCGTGCCGTCCGGCGGCAGCCAGCCCAATCGGATCGGACCGGGGTCGAGCGAGTCTCTCGGGTTGGTCTCGGCGTAGTCCAGCTCGAACGAGTAGGACTTGCCGGCCTGCAGTTGCAGCGGGTCGGACACATACGCCTGGGGCGCGATCTGGTTCGCGAACGAGACGATCTCGCGCCCTTCGAAGAGCAGCCGTCCGGTACCAAAGCCCGACAGCGACAGCTGGTAGGAGCCGCTTCGCGGCGCGGTGATGGTCCCGGTGTAGCGGACGGCGCGCGCGCCGGCCGGCGGGCGCGGCACCTCGGGGTTGATCGCGAAGTACTGGATCGGGCCCGTATCGAACTGCGGGCGCAGGTCGATGCGCGTCGCGAACGGCGCACCGTTGAACGTCGTGTTGTCCCAGAACTCCGCGCGGACCCCGGTCTGGCCGGGCACGCCAGGCGGCGACAGCACCGATGAGGGGACCGCGTCCGGACCCTGGACCAGATCGGCCGGCCCCGGCGCATCGGCACCGCGCTCATATTCCACGTCGACGCCGCTCGGGGCGCGCCGGCGGATGCCGTCCAGCGGCGAGATCGTGTACGTCGGGCGGGTGATCGCGCCGGCACAGCATTGCTGCGCCGCCCACGTCGCGCCCTCGCCGATCACCGCGATCGACTGCGGCAGCTTGGGACGCTGCAGCGGAAGCGCGGCGTTGCGGTTCTTGAGCAACGTGATCGCCTGCTGCTCGATCTCGCGCGCCATCCCGCCGTGCTCCTGGACGGGCACCGGCTGGACCGTCGCCGGCAACGGCTTGTCGAAGAAACCGAACTTGAAGTAGACCCGCAGGAGGTTGCGGACCCGCTGATCGACCAGCGCTTCGCTCACCCGGCCGTCCCGCACCGCGGCCAGCAGAGCGGGCCCGTACGCGACGATGCTTCCGGTCTCGAGGTCCACTCCGTCCTGGATCGTGTCGACGGTGTGCGGATAGGACGCGCCGAAGTCGGTCAGCACGAGCCCGTCGAAGCCGAGCTGGCGCCGCAGAACCTGCTCCATCAGGTAGCCGTTCTCGCACGCGTGCTCGCCATTGACCCGGTTGTACGCACACATCGCCGACGCCAGGCCCTCGCTCACCACGGTCGCCCACGGTCGGGTGTAGATCTCTTGCAGCGTTCGCTCGTCCAGGACCGAGTTCGTGGTCGATTCCCCGCGGCGGCGGTTGGTCTCCTGGGTGTAGACGTTGTAGTGCTTGAGATCCACGGCCACGTCGCGCTTGGCCTGGGCGCCGCGTACGAAACCGGCAGCCATCCGGCCCGACAGCAGCGGGTCCTCGCCGAACGTCTCACCGATCCTCGACCACCAGGGTTGACGCGGTGTGTCGACGTTGGGACCCAGCACCATGTTGTGCCGTGTGTCGCGGGCCTCGACGGCGACCGCTTCACCCAGCGGCTGGGTCAGGTCGGGGTTCCACGTGGCCGCGGTCGCGATGCCCATCGGGAACGCGGTCGTCGGGGTGCCATCGAACCGGACGCCCGGGCCGATGTCCGCCGAGCGCAACTCGGGGATCCCCAGGCGCGGGATCGCGGCGTTGAAATAGGCGCCCGTCCCCGCCGGCCCTGGGGGATCGCCGGTCATCAGGTCGACCTTCTCCTCCAGCGTCATCTGCGGCAACAGCAGCGAAGTCCGCTGGTCGGGCGACAGCGACGTATCCATCCACGGCCGGCTCTGTGCGCCCGCGAACGACGGATAGATCAACGTGCACAACGCCAGGCACGCGCTCACCGTCCAGCCGTGGACGACCCGCCGTCGCACCATCGATCGACGCATCAGGTTCTCCTCCCCTTGAGGGTGTCCGCGGGCCGCCTGGCCCGCGTGGCCGGATCGAACACCCGGCTCATCCCTCCCTCAAGCGGATGTGCTGTCAGTGTCCCGGTATGCGGGACGGGGCCTGCCCGACGCGCGGCGCGGCCGCCTCCTGGGTGACGGCGGTCAGGTGGAGCGCGGCACCGCGCAGTCCGCTGACGAACTCCCGCTTGTGGACCTGCCAGCGAGCGCGGGTCGCCGCCACCGAGAGCGCGGCCATCACCGAGCCGACAGCGTCCGCGATCGGCGCAGCGGCAACGCAGAGGTCCCCGCGGAAGTCTCCGATGACACCTCCCGCGCGCACGTACTCCAGCCGTCCGCGCAACTGGTCGATCGCACCCCCGCCGGGTGCGATCGCCGCCTGTTGAGCGATGTGCGACAGCGGATCGACCTCTTCGTCGGGGCGTCCCGCGAGCAGTACCGTGCTGAGTGCGACGCAGTCGCCGGGCTCGAGCCGGACGATCGACGGATCGGCGCCCGGCCGCAGGCACAGAATCGCGCTGCGGTCCCAGACCGCGAGCGTGACGTCCGCGTCGAGCCGCGCCTGGAGCGAGCGCATGATCGGGAGCGCGCCGGAGATGAGCGGACTGCTCTCGAGCATGACCGCAGCCAATGCGAGCGAGCGCACGCCGACGCGGTAGCGTCCGGTGCTGGTCTGGCGCTCCAACAGCCCGAGCCCGGCGAGGCTCGACAGCAGCCGCTGCGCGTGCGACTTCGAGATCCCGAGTTCCCGGGCGGTACCCCTGGCGCCCCACTCGGGCGCGTGCGGCGTGAACAGATCGAGGATCGCGCCGGCGTGCCGCACACCACTGACGGTGCCGTCGCTCGTCGCACGGGGCAGCACATTCGGGGCGGCCATCGCCCTCCCAACAAAGCACCACGCGCGCGGGACTGGGAGTCCCTGTGAGAGGGGTACTGGCAGGGTCTCCCAGAAGCGGCTGAACCGCAGTAGGTTGCGCGCGTGGACACCCGCAGCGAGATTCGTGAGTTCCTGACCTCCCGTCGGGCGCGGGTCACCCCCGAGCAGGCCGGGCTGCCCGTCTTCGGCGGCCGCCGAGTCCCGGGGCTGCGGCGTGAGGAGGTCGCCGTTCTGGCCGGCGTCAGCGTCCCGTATTACACCCGGCTGGAGCGTGGCGACCTGAGCGGCGCGTCCGAGAGCGTGCTGGAGGCCCTGGCTCGCGCGCTGAAACTCGGCGAGCCCGAGCGCGCGCATCTGTTCGACCTCGCGCGTGCCGCGCACCCGACCGGGGCACCGCGGCCCCGGCGGCAGACCAGGCAGCGCGTTCGCCCGGCGGTGCAGCAGATCCTCGACGCGCTGACCGGCGTGGCCGCGTTCGTGCGCAATGACCGGCTGGGCATCCTCGGCGGCAACCAGCTCGGCTACGCCCTGTACTCGGTGATGTTCATCGAGCCGGCTCGCCCGGTCAACACGGCGCGCTTCGTGTTCCTGGACCCGCGCGCCCGTGAGTTCTACGCCGAGTGGGAGAATGCCGCGACCAATGCCGTGGCCGTGCTGCGCTCCACGGCAGGCCGCGATCCCCGCGACCGCGCCCTCTCAGACCTCGTCGGCGAGCTCTCGACGCGGAGCGAGACGTTCCGCTCCTACTGGGCCGCGCACAACGTCCGCTTTCTGCTCAACGGCGTGAAGCGCTTTCATCACCCGGTTGTCGGGGAGCTCAGCCTCAACTTCGAGCGCATGGACATCGCGGCCGACCCCGGCCTGACGATCTTCACCTACGCCGCCGATCCCGGCTCGCGCGACGACGAGGCGCTGCGCCTGCTCGGCAGCTGGGCCGCGACGCTCGACCAATCCACGGCCGCGACGCTCGATTAGGAGCACCTCATGGAGCACCATCAACTTGGGCGGACCGGCGTCTCGGTCTCGAACCTGTGCCTCGGCGCGATGATGTTCGGAGCGTGGGGCAACCCCGACCACGACGAGTCGATCCGCATCATCCACGCCGCCCTGGACGCCGGCATCACCTTCATCGACACCGCCGACGTCTACGGCGCCGGCGAGTCGGAGGAGATCGTCGGCAAAGCGCTCGCCGGCGGCCGCCGCGACGACGTCATCCTCGCCACCAAGTTCTTCAACCCGCTCGGCGAGGACCCCAACCGCCGCGGCGGATCGCGCCGCTGGATCATCCAGGCCGTCGAAGACTCCCTGCGACGACTGAATTCCGACTGGATCGACCTCTACCAGATCCACCGCTCCGACCCGGACACCGACATCGAGGAAACGCTGTCGGCGCTCACCGACCTCGTCCACCAGGGCAAGATCCGGTACATCGGCCACTCGACGTTCCCGGCCAGCCAGATCGTCGAAGCCCAGTGGACCGCCCGGGAGCGTCGCCTGCAGCGCTTCGTCACCGAGCAGCCCGCCTACTCCATCCTCGTCCGCGCGATCGAAGCCGACGTCCTGCCCACCTGCCGGCGCCACGGCATGGGCGTGCTCACTTACAGCCCGCTCACCGGCGGCTGGCTCTCCGGCCGCTGGCGCAAAGACAGCGGCCAGCAATCCTCCTCCCGCGCGAGCCGCCTGCCCGAACGCTTCGACCTCTCCCAGCCAGGTAACCAGCGCAAGCTCGACGCCGTCGAACAGCTCGCCCAACTCGCCGACGACACCGGGATCACGCTCATCCAACTCGCGATCGGCTTCGTGCTCAGCCACCCGGCGATCACCGCAGCGATCATCGGGCCGCGCACCATGGAGCAATTCGAGGGCCAGATCGCCGCCGCGGACGTGACGCTCGATCAAGCCGTGCTGGACCGCATCGACGAGATCGTCCCGCCCGGCACGACCGTCAACCCCGTCGACAACTCCTTCGCCAACCCAGCACTCGAACCGGCGGCGCGCCGACGCTAGCCACGCACCCCCGCCGCGCCGGCTCATCCGGTCGCTCTTCGCAGC
This sequence comes from uncultured Solirubrobacteraceae bacterium, assembly GCA_963736505.1. GTDB lineage: Bacteria > Actinomycetota > Thermoleophilia > Solirubrobacterales > Solirubrobacteraceae > Solirubrobacter. The sequence goes on along the minus strand of CAVTOZ010000001.1, from coordinate 1,350,715 downwards.
TCCTGGTTCACATGCGGGGCGAGACGCGCCACAGCCGGCGCGACGCTTGCGCTCGTGGTCATCCCGATGCGCCTCGACAGCCGCAGCGCGCGTCCCGCCGGTGAATCCAGGGTGAAGGTCAACACGCTCCAGGTCGCCATCGCGCGGATTTGCCATGACCGCACAGGCTCTTTCGCAACTAGGTTCTCTACGACATCAAGGGCGGCTCGCTTCGCTCGCCGCCGCGCCGGCTGCGGGCGCTCGCTTCGCTCGCGTCCTCGCCGGCGCCGTACACGAGCACTGCGCTTGGCCACGGGACGCAGTAGCTCGTCCGCGACGACACGCTGCGATTGCTCCGCTGCTCGGACCTCGCTCGCCGATCGCCTCTCAGGCGAACCGCTCGGTTTCCGCAAGCGCGCTCGCGGTCGCCCTTCCCATCTGCGGGCGCGCCGCCTCGATGGCCGCGCGTTCGCGATCATCGGCTCCTTGCACAAGGTCCTCGATGAAGGAGACCTCCACGACGTTCCGCACTTCGTCGTGTGGACTCGACGCGAGCGCCTCGACCGCGACCAGGAACGCGATCATGCGCCGGCGGTCGCCAGACTCGACCAGCCCGACGAAGAAGCGCCGAAGGTCCGCCATCAGCACGTGCGGAAGCACCTCGTCGTTGTCCCGCAGGTGCTCGGCCAGCACCGCATCGGCACCAGGGACTGAGGCGACGAAGCGTTCCATCGCTCGCACGGACTCCGATGACGCACCACCCGCATCCACGACCGAGACGCTATCCGAGCTTCCGCCCGGCGCGACCATCGCTCGACCCGCGACCTCGCGCGCCAGCCGCAGACAGCTAGCTCCGCCGGACGGCCGGCTGTCAACCCGCTCGCTTCGCTCGGGGTCGGGCCTGCGGCCCTTGACAGCCGCCGCCTCCGCTGATGCACCGGGTAGGAGGGCAGGAAGGAGTCTGCCGACCGAGGTCGACCAGGCGGCACGTCGACGACCACCGGACGCCCCGGTGTTTCCAGATCGTTTCCATAGGCCGTCTGCGCGAGGAGGGACGGGCGACTGCGGGACCGGCAGAACCGCGGTGCAGCGCGGTTTCCGAGTCATGGGCGCGGCGGGTTTCGAACCTGCGACCTCTCGCGTGTGAAGCGAGCGCTCTCCCACTGAGCTACGCGCCCTCAGGGGCTGGTCAGTCTACCGATACGGTTTTGGGCGTGACCTCGGAAGCTCGTGTGGTTCGGGCGGCTGTGTATGCGACGTTTGCCCGGGAGGGGCGTGCGGCTTCGCCGGTTGAGCTGGCGGAGACGCTGGAGCTGAGCGGCGAGGCGGTCGGAAAGGCGCTGCGGGAGCTTCATGGGATGCATGCGCTGGTGCTGACGCGGGCGGGCGACGGGATCCGGATGGCGCATCCGTTCTCCGCCTGGCCCATGGGGTTCGTGCTTCGCAGCGGGGAGCGGTTCTGGTGGGGCGGCTGTGCGTGGGACAGCTTCGGGATCGTGGCCGCGCTGAAGGAGCCGATGGAGATCACGACCGTGTGCCCGGACTGCGGGACGGAGCTTCGGTATTCCGCGTCGGACACCACCGCCCCCGAAGCAAGAAACGTCGTCGTGCGGCTCCCGCGGCCCGCGGCGGAGTGGTGGGATGACGTCGTCGCGACGTGCACGGACATCCGGGCCTACTGCTCGGAGGCGCACGTGACGAGGACGCCGAACGACTACGTGACCGACCTGCACACCCTGTGGCGCCTCGCGATCCCGTGGTACGGCGACCGACTGGACCCGGATTGGGAGCCGCACTCCCGCCAGCACAACCAGCGGCTGCTGGACGACGCCGGCCTGACCGGGCCGTTCTGGGCGCTCCCGTGAACGTGGTCGTGACGGGTGCCGGGAAGGGCATCGGGCGTGCGACGGCGGAGCGGCTGCTCAAGGAGGGCGGGACGGTCGTCGCGCTCGACACCGACGCAACCGCGCTGCGGTGGACCGCGGACTACGCCAACGCGATCGCGGTCGAAGGCAGCGCCGCCGACCCGACAGCCACAGAACGCGCGGCGCAGAGCGCGACACCGCTCCAGGGCTGGGTGAACAACGCCGCCGTCTTCCGCGACGCGCTCCTGCACGAAGACCCCGCGCAGGTCAAGCAGACGATCGCGCTCAACCTCGACCTCGCGCTGACCGGCTGCGCCACCGCGATCCGCCACTTCATCGCCGACCGCACGCCCGGCGCGATCGTGAACGTGACCTCGCACCAGGCGCTCCGCCCCGTCCCCGGCTCCCTGCCGTACGCGACCGCGAAGGCGGCCATCGAGGGCCTGACGCGGGCGCTGGCCGTCGACTACGGCCCCTACGGCATCCGCGTGAACGCCGTCGCGCCCGGCTCGATCGACACCGGCCGCGACGACGTGCAGAACGAGCACCTCGCCGCGCTGCACGCGCTCAACCGCATCGGCTACGCGACCGAGGTCGCCGACACGATCGCGTATCTGCTCCAGGCCGCGACGTTCATCAGCGGCGCGACCGTCCCCGTGGACGGCGGCCGCAGCGTGCTCGCGCGCGAGACCTAAGCCGCGAGCGCGAGGATCGGCAGGATGTCGGCGAGCGTCGAGACGACGTGCGTCGCGCCCGCGTCGCGCAATGCCATGGCGTCGCCGCCGCGGGCGATGCCGATCCGCACCGGCACGCCGAACTCCGCCCCGAGCCGCATGTCGCGCGGGCTGTCGCCGACCGTCACGGCATTCGAAGCCCACGAGTCGTCGACCGTCGACGCGTCCATCTGCTCGTAGTGCGCGAAGCCCTTCGCGCACGACCGGTCGGAGCCGAGCACGAGCGAGAACGTGTCCCAGCCCTCCTGCTCGAGCACCATCTGCGCCCGCCGGGGCGAGGAGCCGGTCGAGAGCATCAGCGTCGTGCCGGACGCGGCCAAGGCGCGCAGCGTCTCGTCGGCGTCCGGGTAGGCGACCGTGGGCACGCGGTCGTTGAGCTCGTGCAGCAGGCTCATGAAGCGCCCGGCGGCGGCGCGCGCGGCCACCCGTCGCATCCCGAGGGCCTCGAAGATCTCGAACGCGGGCCGCCCCGGCAGCGAATCCAGCGTCTCCGACATCAGCGACACCGGCACGCCGAGCTCGCCGGCCATCGTCGCGAACGCCGCCCGCACCGCGTCGGAGTGCACGAGCGTGTCGTCGAGATCGAAGATGACGTAGCGGGTTGCCACGGCCCGGTTAATCGACCGGCGCCGCGAGAGCCTGAGGGCCGCCGCTACGGTTCACGCATATGGCGAGGACACTGGTGACCGGGGGAGCGGGCTACATCGGCCTGCTGCTGGCCGACGAGCTGCTCAAGACCGGACGCGAGGTCACGGTGCTGGACGTCCTCGCGCACGGCCAGACCGAGCTCGCGAACGGCCTGCGCGACAACGGCGTCAAGGTCATCGTGGGCGACGTCCGCGACCCCGAGGCGCGCGCCAAGGCGCTCGAAGACGCGACGGAGCTCGTCCACCTCGCCGCGATCGTGGGCGATCCCGCCTGCGCGCGCGACCCCGAGCTGGCGCAGGCGGTCAACGTCGACGCGTCGAAAGCGCTCGCCACCGAAGCCTCGCAAGCCGGCATCGAGCACTTCGTGATGGCCTCGACGTGCTCGAACTACGGCCGCATGGCCGATCCGACGGTCCCGATCACCGAAACCGGCGAGCTCGCCCCCGTCTCGCTCTACGCCGAGCAGAAGGTCGCCGTCGAGCAGCACCTGCTCGGGCTGGACCCGGCCCCGTTCGCCGTCACCTGCCTGCGCTTCGCGACCGTCTACGGCGTCGCGCCGCGGATGCGCTTCGACCTCACCGTCAACGAGTTCACGCGCGACCTGTGGGCGGACCGCAAGCTCGAGGTGTTCGGCGAGCAGTTCTGGCGCCCGTACGTGCACGTGCGCGACGCGGCCCGCGGCATCCGCACCGTGCTCGAGGCGCCCAAGGACAAGACGGCCGGCCAGGTCTTCAACGTCGGCGACTCGAACGAGAACTACCGCAAGCTCGACCTCGTCGAGCAGATCCGCCTCCAGACCGACCGCGGCGAGGTCGAATACGTCAGTCGCACGGAGGACCCGCGCGACTACAAGGTCTCGTTCGACAAGATCCGCGCCCAGCTCGGCTACGAGGTCACGATGACGGTCGGAACCGGCATCGCCGAGATCCTGGCCGCCCTCGACGCCGGCGACTTCCCGGATGCCTTCGATGGCCGATACCGGAACATTCCCTGAGATCCCGCTGTTCGACCTCCGGCTCGAGCCGGAGGACATCGACGCGGTGATGGAGGTGCTCCGGTCGGGCTGGCTGACGATGGGCCCGCGCACGCAGGCGTTCGAGCAGGCGTTCGCGGCCCACCTGGGCGTCAAGCACGCGGTCGCCGTCTCCAGCTGCACGGCCGCGCTGCACCTCGCCTACCTCGCGGCCGGCGCCGGCCCGGGCGACGAGGTGATCGTCCCGGCGATGACGTTCGCCGCCACCGCCGCGGCGGCGATCTACTGCGGCGCCACGCCCGTGTTCGCCGACATCCTCGGCCCGCATGACCTCAGCCTCGATCCCGCGAAGGTCGCGGAGAAGATCAGCCCGCGCACGAAGGCCGTCTGCGTCGTGCACTTCGCCGGCTACCCCGCGCCGGTCGAACAGCTCAAAGCCCTCTGCGACGAGCACGGCATCGCGCTGATCGAGGACGTCGCCCACGCGCCCGACGCGCACGTGAACGGGAAGATGCTCGGCACCTGGGGCCGCGCCGGCGCGTTCAGCTTCTTCTCCAACAAGGTGCTCGCGTGCGGCGAGGGCGGCCTGCTCGCGACCGACGACGACGACGTCGCCGCGCTCGCCCGCAGCCTGCGCAGCCAGGCGATGAGCTCGGGCACGTGGAGCCGCCACACCGGCGAGACCGACTCCTACGACGTGAACGGCCTCGGCTACAACTACCGCCTCGACGAGCCGCGCGCCGCGCTGCTCCTCTCGCGCCTCGACCGGCTCACCGAGAACGTCGCCGAGCGGCGCGAGCTCACCCGCGTCTACCGGCGCAAGCTCGCGCAGATCGACGGGCTCACCGTGCCGTACGCCGACGACGCCGTCGAGCGATCCACGTGCTACGTGATGCCGGTGCTGGTCGAGGACCCCGAGCGGCGCGACGGCGTGCGCCGCTCGCTGCGCGACCGCCACGGCGTGCAGACCTCGATCTTCTATCCCGCCGTGCACGAGTTCACCGCCTACCGCGAGCGCTTCGGGACGCAGCGGCTCGAGCACACCGAGCACGTCGCGCGCGCGGAGATCACGCTGCCGCTGTTCCCCGGCATGGGCGAGGCGCGGCAGGACCGCGTCGTCGACGCGCTGGCCGAGGCGCTCGCATGAGCTGGGCGATCCCGCTCACCGACGTGGTGATGACCGACGACGACCTCGAGGCCGTCGCCGAGTGCCTGCGCTCCGGCTGGTTGACGATGGGCCCGCGCACGCAGGCGTTCGAGGCCGCCGTCGCGCAGTGGACCGGCGCCGAGCACGCCGTCGCCGTCTCCAGCGGCACCGCCGCGCTGCACCTGACGTGCGCCTCGCTCGGCCTCGGGCCGGGCGACGAGGTGATCGTGCCGGCGTTCACGTTCCTGGCCACCGCGAACGCGCCCCGCTACGTCGGCGCCGAGCCGGTCCTGGCCGACGTGACCTCGCCGCTGGCGCCCAACCTGGACCCCGCCGACGTCGAGCGGCGGATCACCCCCCGCACCCGCGCCGTGATCGCGGTCCACATGTGCGGCTACCCCGCGGAGCTCGCGGCGCTGCAGCAGCTGTGCGACGCGCACGGGCTGACGCTGGTCGAGGACGCCGCGCAGGCGTTCGGCGCGCGCGTCGACGGCGACCGCGTCGCGGGCGCCGCCGGGAAGATCGGCTGCCTGTCGTTCTTCTCCAAGAAGCAGCTGTGCCTGGGGGAGGGCGGGATGGTGCTGACCGGCGACGCCGAGCTGGCGGCGAACGTGCGCCTGCTGCGCTCGCACGCGATGACGTCGGGCACCTGGGACCGCCACCGCGGGCACGAGGACTCCTACGACGTCGTCGGCGTCGGGTTCAACTTCCGCCTCGACGAGCCGCGCGCGGCGCTCGGGCTCTCGCGCCTGCGGCGCGTGAGCGAGGAGATCGACGCGCGCCGGGCCGTCGTGCGCGCCTACCGCGAGCGGATCGCGCCGCTGCCCGCGATCACGCCGCTGTGGGACGACGACGCGGCCGTCGAGGCCGGCTCGCACTTCGCGTTCGCCGTCGGCTTCGAGTCCGGCGACGCGCGCCGCCGCGCCCGCGTGGCGCTCGCCGACCGCGGCGTGCAGACGACGCGCTATCCGGTGCTGCACTCGCTCACCGAGTTCGCCCGCTACGCCGCGCCCGGCTCGCTGCCCGCGGCGGAGGCGGCCGCCGATCGCCACCTCGCGCTCCCGCTGTCGGCGCACACCACGCTCGAGCAGGTCGACCAGGTCGTCGAGGCGCTGGCGGCGAGATGATCGGCTACGCGCACTGGGAGCAGGCGTGGAGCGACCTGCCCGACACCGTGCGCCGGCTGGCCGCGCGCGAGGACGTCACGCGCGTCGGCGATCTCGGCGGCGGCGCGAACCCGATCCTCGACCTCGGCTTCATCGCCGAGCGCGGGCTCGACTACGCCGTCCTCGACGCGTCCGCCGAGGAGCTCGCGAAGGCGCCGGCGGGATACACGACGGTCGTCGCCGACGCGACCGATCCCGGGGTCGCCGCCCGGCTCGAGCCGTTCGACCTGATCGCCTCCGGCTTCGTCGCCGAGCACATCGCCCGCCCCGCCGGGTTCCACGCGACCGTGCGCGCGCTGCTGCGGCCCGGCGGCCTCGCCGTCCACCTGTTCCCGACGCTCTACGAGCCCGCGTTCCTCGTGAACCTGCTGATCCCGGAGCGCGTGACCGACCGCGTGCTGCAACTGGTGCAGCCGGGACGCGAGCCGGAGGGGGCGCACGCCAAGTTCCGGCCCTACTACCGCTGGTGCCGCGGCCCGTCGCGGCGCCAGCTCGCGCGCCTGGAGTCGGCGGGCTTCGAGATCGTCGACTACACCGGCTACTTCGGCCACGGCTACTTCCGCGCGTTCGCGCCGGCAGACCGGCTCGAGCAGCGCCTGGCGCACGCCTTGATCCGCCATCCCATCCCCGCGCTGACGAGCTACGGCTGCGTCGTCCTGCGCCGTCGCGGGGACTGAGGCGGTGCACGCGATCGTCACGGGCGGCGCCGGGTTCATCGGCTCGCATCTGGTGGATGCGCTGCTCGCCGAAGGCGACGAGGTCACGGTCGTCGACCACCTGCGCCGCGGGCACCGCGGGAACCTGGTCGGGGCCGAGGCGCTGGGCGCGCGCGTGGAGCCCGCCGACGTGACCGACCTGGATGCGCTCGTGCACGCGTTCGGCCGCGCCGACGCCGTCTACCACCTGGCCGCCCAGATCGACGTGCGGCACTCCGTCGAGGACCCCGCGAACGACGCGCTGATCAACGTCGGCGGCACCGCCGCGGTGCTCGAGGCCGCCTGCCGCGCGGGCGCGCGGCGCCTGGTCCTCGCCTCGACCGCGGCCGTCTACGGCGATCCGGACACGCTGCCGACGCCCGAGCGGGCGCCGTTGCGGCCGCTGTCGCCGTACGGTGCGAGCAAGGCCGCCGCCGAGCGCTACCTCGAGCTGTTCTCGCGCACCCGCGGGATCTCCACGCTCGCGCTGCGGATGGCCAACGTCTTCGGACCGCGCCAGGACCCGCACGGCGAGGCGGGCGTCGTCTCGATCTTCTCCGAGGCGGCCGCCACCGGCGCGCCCGTGGCGATGTTCGGCGACGGGTCGCAGACGCGCGACTTCGTCTACGTCGGCGACGTCGTGGCGGCGTTCGTCGCCGCCGGGCGCTCGGAGGCGATCGGCGTGCTGAACGTCTCGACCGGGCGCGAGACGTCGCTGCGCGCGCTCGTCGAGGCGCTCGGGCTCGAGGCCGAGCAGCTGCCGGCGCGCAGCGGCGAGGTCAGCCGCTCATGCCTGGATCCGTCGGCGGCCGCGCGCGTGCTCGGCTGGACCGCGGCGACGAGCCTGCACGACGGCCTCGAGCGGACCGTGGCGCGTTAGCGCATCCAGGGCGCGAGCTCGACCGGCAGCAGCCGGTCGCGCATCGACTCGAACTCGGCCATCGCCTGCTCGTAGTCCTCGTGGCGCCCGATGTCGAGCCAGTAGGCGTCGGGACGGTGCGCGCGGACCTGCTCGCCCGCGGCCAGCAGCCGCAGGATCAGGTCCGGGAAGTCCAGCCGCACGCCCGGCTCGATGAAGCGGATGACGCGCGGGTCGAAGGCGTACACGCCCATCGAGACCTCGTAGGAGAGCGACGGCTTCTCGACGTAGTCGGTCACGCGGCCGCGGTCGTCCTCGTCGTGGAAGCGCATGACGCCGAGCGTGACGTCGACGCTGCGCGTCGTGGTCGCGATCGTCGCCGCGGCGCCCGAGGCGACGTGCTCGGCGAACAGCTCGTCGTAGCGCATGTCGGTCAGGACGTCGCCGTTCATGACCAGGAACGGCTCGTCGAGGTCCTCGATCAGCGCGAGCGAGCCGACGGTGCCGAGCGGCACGTCCTCGCGGAAGTAGTCGATCCGGAGTCCGTAAGAGGACCCGTCGCCGCAGAACGTCTCGATCAGCTGGGCGAGATAGCCCGTGGCGATCGTCACGCGGTCGAACCCCGCGCGGTGCAGCTGGCGCAGCACGATGTCGATCACCGGCCGGTCGACGACCGGCATCAACGGCTTGGGGAGCACGGTGGTGTAGGGCCGCAGGCGCGTTCCCTCGCCGCCGGCCAGGACGACGGCGCGGCTCACGCGCCGGCCTCGCGGTGGGGTTCGGCCTGCCACACGGTCATCATCGCCCATTTCATCGACCGGTACCCGCCCCGACCTGAGCGCGCGCGCCCGTATCCTCGCGGGCGTGCCCAGCGCCCGCGTCGCCGTCGTCGTCCCGTGCTTCAACGGCGGGGCGCTGGTCTCGGAGGCGGTCGCCTCGATCGCCGAGCCTGAGCCGGTCGAGCTGGTCGTGGTCGACGACGCCTCGACGGACCCCGTCACGCTCGCCGCGCTGGCCGCGCTGGAGCAGGCCGGGACGCGCGTGCTGCGGCTGGCAGCCAACGCCGGCCTCGCCGGCGCGCGCAACGCCGGCGTGGCCGCCACGGCGGCGCCGTACGTGTTCCCGCTCGACGCCGACGACCTGCTGCTGCCGGGCGTGCTCACGAAGGCCGCCGACCGCCTCGACGCGGCGCCGGCGGCCGTCGCCTGCGTGGGCGACTACCAGGAGTTCGGCGGCTCCTCGGTCACGCGCGCGGTGCCCGCGCGGCTGGACCCGTACCGCGTCGCCTACACGAACGAGTACCCGGTCCTGTCGCTGTTCCGCCGCACGGCGCTGGAGCGGCTCGGCGGCTGGCGCGACCCGTTCCCCGCCCACCGCGGCTACGAGGACTGGAACCTGTGGATGGACCTCGCGCAGGAGGGAGCGGCGATCGTGCACCTCGGCGGCACGATGTACCGCCGCCGCCTCGTCGCCACCGGCCTCAACGCGACCGCCCGCGCGCGCCACGCCGAGCTCTACCGCGCGCTGCGCGCCGGCCACCCGCGGCTGTTCGCCGAGCTCGGCGCCCACCGCCGGCGCTCGGACCTGTCGCCGGCGCGCAGGCTGCTGTACCCGGTCGTGTACGGCGACCGCCGCTGGTCCGGCCGCGCCCGCGCGCTGAAGCCGCTGCTGGACCGCGCCGGCATCTGGACGCAGCGCCGCTGAGGCTCAGCGGACGGCGAACCGCACGCGCAGCGGCGCCGGCAGCGCGCGCACGTAGCTGCGCACGTCGTCGCGGTGCAGCGTCAGCTCGAATACGGCCAGGAGGGCGTAGAAGACCGCGACCGCGATGATCCCGGCGGGGATCGCCGGGATCGGCAGCGCGACCGCCACCGCCGCCATCGCCGCGCCGGCCAGGATCGGCCCGGAGAACGCGCGCACCGCATTCAGCCCGCTGGTGCGCCGGCTCGCGTTGCGGATGTTCAGCACGGCGAGCAGGAAGCTCGACAGCAGCGCCACCCCGGCGGCGCCGGACGCGCCCCAGAGCGGGATCGCGAAGAGGTTGCAGAGGATGTTCTGGATCGCGACGAAGCCGGCCACGCGGGCGATCGTGCCGGCCGAGTCGCGCGCGATCAGCACGGTCGCCGAGAACGACTGGACGCCGTAGAGCGCGACCGTGCCGCCCAGCAGCCGCAGCGGCTGCGCCGCGCCCGCGTAGCCGTCGCCGTAGAGCACGTGCACGATCGACGGCGCGAAGCAGACCAGCACGAGCCCGATCGGCAGCAGCACCCCCGCCTCGAGCTTGAGCGCGAGCATGTAGGTGCGGGCGAGCCGCGGCCCGGACGTCGTGCGCGCGAACCACGGCAGCATCGCGGCCGAGAACGACCAGGTCAGGAACTGGAGCCCGTCCACGAGCCGGTAGCCCGCCGAGTACAGGCCGACCTCGACCTGGTCGCCGAGGAAGGACAGCATCACCACGTCGACGCGCAGCAGCACGACGAGCAGAAGCGAGGCGACCCCGATCGGGATCCCGTCGCGCAGCAGCCGCCACGCGTCCGGCGCCGTCGGCTGCACGCGCTCGACCGGCGTGTAGCGGCGCAGCGCGATCTCGGCGGCCAGCAGGCCGAGCGCCGCGCTGAACGTGTAGACCGCGCACGCGGCGATCAGCCCGCCGCCCGAGAGCAGGATGGTGACGCCGAGGACCGCCATCACCATCCGCTGCAGGATCAGGCAGGCGGACACGATCTCGAGCCGCTCGTTGCCCTGGAAGACCGACGCCCAGCTCTTGGCCATCACCTCGATCGCCACGCCGATGCCGAGCACGAGCGTGGCCCACACGGTCTCGACCGAGTAGCCGCCGATCACGACCACGGCGACCGCCACGCCGAGCAGGACGAAGGAGAGGACGACCTTCAGCGCGGTGACGTTGGAGAGGTCGATGCCGGCCACGCCGCGGTCGCGCGAGACGCGCCGCGCGACGAGGTCGTCGGTGCCGAAGCCCGACGCGATCAGCAGCGCGCTGGTGAGCGCGAGCGCGAAGGCGAAGGTGCCGTACGCCTGCGCGCCGAGCTCGCGCGCCAGCACGACGAAGAACGCGAGCGAGCCGAGCTTGGCGATCGCCTCGCCACCCGCGCGCACGACGGTGTTCCCGGCGACGCGGCCGAGTCCGGAGTCGTGGGTCGCCTCCGCCATGGTTGCAGTATGGACGGGGCCCTCTAGGCTGGACGCGTGCGACAGAGCGTCTTCGCGGCCGGACCCGCGGCTCCCGGCGGGCTGCGGCGCGGGGCGTTCGGCGGCATCGTCGGCTTCGGGCTGCTGGTCCTGCTCGGACTCGCGCTCGGCGTCGGCCTGAGCCAGCGCCCGGTCTCCGCTCCGCTGATGATCGCCGCGGGCGTCGGCCTCGTCGCGATGACGCTGCTCGCCGTCGTCCGCTACGACCTCGCCGTCGCGGTCGGGATCCTGCTGCTGCCGATCGTGCGCGTCGAGCCCGCGCCTGTCGACGCGGTGTTCGCGATCGTGATCGCCGTGGCCGCGGTCACCGGCCGGATCGAGCTGCGCCGCGTCCCGCTGTCGATGGCCGCGCTGTGCGGCGCGTTCATCAGCCTCTACGTCATCTCGGCGATGAACGCCGTCGACGGCCGCCGCGCCGCCGAGTGGCTGTCGGTGACCGTCTACCTGGTCATCTTCGCGATCTGGACCTGCTGCTACGTCGACCGCGAGTCGCGCGCCCGCATGATCCTGCGCCTGTACCTGTTCGTCGCCGTCGTCTGGGCGGTGCTCGCCTCGCTGGCGCTGTTCGTCGCCTTCCCCGGCTCGGCGTCGCTGACGATCATCGGCGAGCGCGCCGTCGGCCTGTTCAAGGATCCGAACGTCTTCGGGCCGTTCCTGGTCCCGGCCGCGCTGCTGCTCGTGCAGGAGAGCCTCAGCCCGCGCCTGCTGCGGCTCAACCGGTTCGCCAAGGCGCTCTGCTTCGCCGCGCTCTCCGCCGGCATCCTGTTCTCCTACTCGCGCGCCGCGTGGCTGAACCTGGTCGTCGGCATCATCGTCATGACCGTCGTCTTCGCCCTGCGGCGCGGAGGCGGGAAGCGCGCGGCCGCGCTCGTGGCCGTCGTCGTCGTGGCGCTCGGCGCCCTCGGCTGGACGATCGCCGTCTCGCACTCGATCGGGTTCCTCGAGCAGCGGGCGCGCTTCCAGAGCTACGACACGCAGCGGTTCAGCGCCCAGCGCACCGGGCTCCAGCTCGCCCAGACGCACCCGCTCGGCATCGGGCCCGGGCAGTTCGAGGACTACTCGGCCGTCTCGGCCCACTCCACCTACGTCCGCTCGCTCGCCGAGCAGGGCATCCTCGGCGCCGCGATCCTGCTCGCCCTGCTGTTCGGCACCCTGCTGCTCGCCGCCCGCAACGCCGTGCTGGCGCGCGACACCTACGGGCTCGGGTCGACCGCCCTGCTCGCCGCGTGGTGCGGCCTGCTGGTCAACTCCGTCGTCGTCGACACCATCCACTGGCGCCACCTGTGGCTGCTGGCCGGCCTCGTCTGGGCTGGGGCCGTCAGCGATCAGGTCTCGTCCAGAGACGGCGCGCGCGCGGTCATGTAGTACGGCGACGACTCGCCGCGCGAGCCGACCACGACCATGCCGAGCGTCTCGGTGTCGATCCGGTCGAGCACCTCGCGCGCGTCGAAGACGGTGTCGAGCGTCAGCCGGTCCAGCCGCGCGACGAAGATCACGTGGTGCAGCGCGCGCGCGAGCGCGAGGCTGTCGGCGATGCCGAGGATCGGCGCCGAGTCGACGAGCACGTAGACGTAGTCGAGATCCGACAGCGCGTCCGACAGCGTCGTCATCGCCGGGCCGGTCAGCAGGCGCGTCGGGTCCGAGAGCTTCTGGCCGCTGGGCAGCAGGTGCAGCGTGCCGCGGCGCGCGCGGTCGTGGACCGGCACGATCGACTCCTGCAGCGTGCGGCGCACGGTGTCGGCGTCGGCGCCCTCGTCGATGCGCTTGAGCACGTCCGACAGCCCGGGGCCGACCGGCGTCTCGAGGATCTCGTGCAGCGTCGGCCAGCGCAGGTCGGCGGAGACGAGCAGCGTCCGGTGCCCGGCCTGCGCGAGCGCGGCGCCGAGGCGCGCGCTGACGGTGCTCTTGCCCTCGCCGTGCAGCGCGCTGGTGACGAGCACCAGGCGCGGATCATGGTCGGGCGGGAGCGCGAACCGCACCGAGGCGGCGAGCGACTGGTAGGTCTCGTACTCGATCCCCGACAGCACCTTCGGGCGCCGCCCGAGCCGCCGCGAGACGTGCGGCACCGCCGCCAGGACGGGCATGTCGATCAGGCGGCTGAGCTCGCGCTGGTTGGTGATCCGCGGGACGAGCTGGTCGCGCCCGAGCGCGACGAGGATGCCGATGAAGAGGCCGACGAAGAACGCGAGCACGGCGTTGCGGACGGGCTTGGGCGAGGCCGGCGACTCGGGCGCCTCGGCGCGCTGGGCGATCGTCAGGTCGGTGCCGGCGGCGGCGAGGCTGACGCCGAGCTCGCTCAGGCGCTGCTGAATCGCCTGCACCTGGTCGGCGGAGCCGGCCTGGCCCTTCAGGCGCGCCTCCTCCTCGAGAAGGCCGGCCCGCGCCGCCTCGATCTGGCGCTTCTCGATCGTCGCCTGCTCGTCGACGAACGTCTTGGCGACGGCGTTGGCGATCGCCGCCGCGCCGTCCGCGGTCCCGGCCTTGGCCGTGACGAAGATGAGGTTCGCGTTCGGGTCGACGGCCGCGCTGACCTTGTCGCGCAGGGTGCGGCCGGTCTCGCCTTGGACCTGGCGGGCGGCGGCGTCGAGCACGCTGCTGGTCGTGATCAGCTGGCCGATCGTGGCGAGGTCGCGCGTGACGACGTCGACGCTCGTGTTGTCGAACGGCTGCGTGTTGACCTGCTTGACGACGCTCGCGGTCGCCTCATAGCGGGCGGGGAGGCTGGCGGAGACCGCGGCGACGACGACGGTGAGGACGATCGCGATCGTCGCGATCAGGCCGCGGCTGCGGCGGAGCGCCTCGAGGTAGCGCCTGACCTCGATGGTCTCCTCGGAGCCGGGGCGGCGCGGACGCGACGGTGGTGTTCTGGGCTCGACGCGTTGTGCCATCTCGACAGGCCTACGGTAGCTCCTGCTCATGTGTATCGGCAGCGGTGAGCTTTAGATACAGCTCCGAGAGGTCGGCCACGGTGCGATCGAGCGTCATCCGCGCGCTCACGCGGGCCTTGCCGATGGCGCCGATCCGCGCCGCCAGCTGCGGATCCTCGAGGTACGGGCGCATCGCCTGCGCGAGTTGCGGGCCCTCCGGCGGGGCGACGAGCGCGCCGGCGTCGCCGACCACCTCGGCGATGCCCGGGAGGTTGGTGCCGACGACGGGCCGCCCCGCGCCCATGCCCTCCATCAGCACGAGCGGGGCGCCCTCGCCGGGCGCGCCGCCGCCGCGCTCCTTGCTCGCGAGCACGACCACGCGCGCCTTGGCGAAGACGTCGTCGAGATCGTCGGCCCAGCCGACCGCGCCGGCGCCGAAGCCGAGCTCGTCGGCCAGCGCCTTCAGCTTCGCCTCGTGGCCGCGGTGGATGCGGTCCTGCGGCCCGGCGATCCGCACGTCGACCTCGACGCCGCGGTCGCGCAGCTCCGCCGCGGCCCGCAGCACCTGGTCGAAGCCCTTGTGGGGGTCCAGCCGGCCGATCGACGCGATCAGCGGCCCGGTGCCCTCGACGGGGCCGACGTCGCGCAGCTCCACGCCCGGGTAGATCACCGAGATGTGCGAGCGGCGGCGCGTGAACTGCTCCGCCATCGCGTGCGAGACGCACACCACGTGGTCGCAGCGGGCCGCCAGCAGCCGGCTCCACAGGCCGTCGTAGCTGTGGTCGTGCTTCATCCACACGAGCGGGACGCCGAGCGCGCGGGCGATCGGGACGGCCAGCACGGCGGCCTTGCCGCCGTTGGCGTGGATCAGCGCCGGCGGCGCCGCGCGCAGCTGCCGGATCAGCCGCGCCTGCACGGCCGGGAAGCGCCACAGCGACCGGCGGCCGGGCAGGTGCTCGACCGCGACGGCCAGATCCAGCGACGCGACGCGCTCGGCGAGCGGGCCCGCCTCCATCACCAGCACGCTCGGATCGACGTCGTCGCCGAGGCGCGCCAGCAGGTTGACGAGGACGTTCTCGGATCCGCCCATGCCCCCGTACGGGGCGATGAACAGGATCGGAAGGGGGCCGCCCACCCGCGCATCCTCGCACCAAGCCCGGTCGTGGGACTTCAGCGCAGGCCCGCGGATGCCGATGAGGTACTAGGCGCCAGTCAGCGCCTCCAATCCCGATAAAGGCAAACCCGTCGTGAGGCGGGGACGCAAAGCCAGGGATCTCGGCCCGAGCCGAGACCGCCCGGTCACCGAAGGAGCATCGTTGTCCGCACCCGCCCGAGGAGCCCTGAGGCTTCTCACGGCGTCCGCCATGGCGGTCGCCATCGCCCTCGTTCCCGCCGTCGCCAGCGCGTCGGCCCCCGCGGCCGGCTCGCCCGGGACGGTGCGCTTCGTCCGGCCCGCCGACACGTCGTTCATCGACTTCGTCGCGGCCCCGAGCGCCGACCAGGCGCAGTGGATGCGTGACCACTACTGGCGCATGCGCGCCTATTCGCCGTACTTCGACACGCGCCTGTCGTGGTACTCGAGCGCGTGGTTCTACAAGGACTCGTACGCGATCTACCCCGGCCAGCCGACGGCGGCCGCCCACCCCGAGTGGATCCTGCGCGACGCGTCCGGCAACAAGCTCTACATCCAGTACGGCTGCAGCGGCGGCACGTGCCCGCAGTTCGCGGGCGACATCGGCTCGCCGGCCTACCGCGCCCAGTGGATCGCCGAGGCGAAGGCGACGTACGCGATGGGCTACCGCGGCCTGTTCGTCGACGACGTCAACATGGAGGTCAAGGTCTCCGACGGCAACGGCACGCAGGTCAACCCGATCGACCCGCGCACCGGCACGCCGATGACCGAAGCCGTCTGGCGCCGCTACATGGCCGAGTTCATGGAGCAGATCCGCGCCGCGCTCCCCGGCGCCGAGATCGTGCACAACTCGCTCTGGTTCACCGGCGGCTCGGCCACCGATCCCTACATCCAGCGCCAGCTGGCGGCGGCCGACCTGATCGAGGTCGAGCGCGGCGTCAACGACGGCGGCATCACCGGCGGCACCGGCCAGTTCTCGCTGCGTGCGCTGTTCGACTTCGTCGACCGCCGCCACGCGGCCGGCCAGGGCGTGATCTTCGACTCCTACGCGACCACCGCGGCGGACCGCATGTACGGGCTCGCGGCGTACTTCCTGCTCTCGCAGGGGCGCGACGCGGTCGGCAACGACGCCGGCGGCAAGCCGACGGACTGGTGGAGCGGCTACGACGTCTCGCTCGGCGCCGCGGACGGCCCGCGCTACCTCTCCGGCGGCGTCTGGCGCCGCGACTTCGCGGGCGGCACCGTGCTGGTCAACGAGCCCGGCTCGCCGTCGCGCACCGTCTCCGTCGGCAGCGGCTTCCACGATCTCGCCGGCGCGGCGCGCTCCTCGGTGACGCTGACGGCCGCCTCGGGGATCGTCCTGACCAAGGACGCCCCGACGCAGACGACGATCGGCACGACGCCCACGCCCGACCCCGACGCCGACCCCGACGCCGACTCCGGTGCCGACCGCCACGCCGACGCCGGCCCCGCCGGTCGCCACGCCGACGCCGGCGCCGCCGGTCGCAACGGCCACGCCGGTCCCGCCGAAGGCGACGCCGACGCCCACGCCGAAGCCGAAGTGCAGGCGCCACTGCGCCAAGGTGAAGGCCAGCGCGAGCACGGTCCAGGTCCACGGCGCCGTCCGCGGCGCCAAGTCCGGCCGCGTGTCGGTCGTCGTGCAGCGCCGCAGCGGCGCCCGCTGGGTCACCGTGCGCCACTTCACCTCCACGGTCGCCGCCCGCGCCGCCACCTACGCGCGCGACGTCAAGGGCCTGGCGGCCGGCAGCTACCGCGTCCGCGCGTCCTACCTCGGCGCCTCCGGCGCGCGCCCCTCGCACTCGCCGTATCACCGGTTCCGCGTGACGACCTAGAATCGCGGCCGTGCCGGCCCGCGTCGCCCTCGTCTGCGAGCCGCCTGACGGGGGCGTCGCCGAGCACGTGCTGCGGCTGGCGCTCGGGCTCCCGCGCCACGGCTACGAGCCGGTCGTCCTGGTCCCGCCCGAGTTCGTCCACACGCGCCGGCTCGCCGAGGCGGGCTGCGCGGTGCGCGAGCTGCCGTTCCGGCGCGACTACGGCCACCCGTGGCTGGATGCGCAGTCGCTGGGGCGGATCGTGCGCGCCGCCCGCGGCGTCGACATGGTCCACGCGCACTCCGCGAAGGCCGGCGTGCTCGGCCGCCTGGGCGCGCGGCTCGCCGGCCGCCCGGTCGTCTACACGCCGCACGGGCTGCCGTTCGTCGGCGAGATGTCGCCCGCCCGCCGGCGCTTCGGGGTCGTCGTCGAGCGCGCGCTCGCGCCGCTGACCTCGACGCTGGTGTGCGTGTGCGAGTTCGAGCGCGACCTGGCGCGCGCGACCGGCCTGCGCCCGCGCGCCGCCGCGGTCGTCTACAACGGCTGCCCGGAGTGCGACGGCGGCGGCGACGCCCGCGTGGCGGCGCTGCGCGCGCACGGCCCGCTCGTCGGAACGGTCAGCACGCTGCGCCCCGCCAAGGCGCTCGACGTGCTCGTCGACGCGGCGCCGGCCGTGCTCGCCGCCGTCGCGGACGCGCGCTTCGCGATCGTCGGCGACGGGCCGCTGGAGGCCGAGCTGAAGGCGCAGGCGCGGCGGCTCGGCCTGGAGTCGCGGTTCGTCTTCCTGCCGTTCCAGGCGCCCTCCAGCGCCTCGCTGCGGCCGCTGGACGTCTACGTGCTGTGCTCGGCGTGGGAGTCGTTCCCGATCGGCGTGCTCGAGGCGCAGGCGTGCGGCGTGCCGCAGGTGGTCACCGCCGTCGGCGGGACGCGCGAGGCGGTCGTGCCGGAGACCGGGCTCGTGGTCGCGCCGCGCGACCCCGCGGCGCTGGCGGCGGCGATCGTCGAGCTGCTGCGCGACGGCGAGCGCCGGACGCGGATGGCCGCGGCCTCGCGCGAGCGCCACGCCGCGCGCTTCACGACCGAGCGGATGGTCGCGGGCGCGGCGGCCGTCTACGACGCCGTGCTCACGGCACGGGCGGGAGCGGGGCGTCGGCGAGCAGGGCCGCCGGCACGTCCTGGCTGAGCCAGCCGGCGCTGCGGGCGATCATCGGCAGGACCGTGATCGCCGCCTCCAGCCCGCGGACCAGGCCCGGCGGGCGCAGCGACGCGTGGTGCGCGTCGGAGTCGACGCTGTGCACGAGGCCGTCGCGCAGCAGCTCGAGCGCGAACCAGCGCGCCGCGTCGCCGAAGCCGCCTTCCAGCGACGCCGCCGTGATCGAGCACAGCGCGCCGCCTTCGACGAGCGCGCGCAGCCGCTGCGGGCGGTCCAGGAACGCCGGCGCGCGCTCAGGATGCGCGAGCAGGATCCGGTAGCCGCGCTCCTGCAGGCCGGCCACGCAGCGCTCGAACGTCGGGCCGACGACCGGCGCGAGCGGCGACTCCAGCAGCAGGCACGAGGACTCGCCCAGCGTCAGCTGCCGCAGCGTCTCGTCGGGCAGCGCCAGCGCGGGCTCCATCGCGACCTCGGCGCCGGCGAGCAGCTCCAGCTCGAGGCCGGCGGCCGCGAGCGCCGCGCGCATCGTGATCACGCCCTCGGCGATCGTCGCCGGGTCGTTCGGGTAATGCGGCGACACGTGCGGCGTGGCGACGACGGTGCGCGTGCCGTCCTCCGCCGCGACGCGCAGCAGCGCGAGCGCGTCGGCCTGGCGCTCAGGCCCGTCGTCGATGCCCGGCAGCGCGTGGCAGTGGAGATCGATCACTCAATACGCGCCGCGGCCCGAGATCACGGCCGGGAGCGTAGCGAGAAGGATCTCGATGTCGCGGGCCAGCGACCAGCCGGCGACGTACTGGTAATCGAACTTGATCATGTCCTGGAACGGGATGTGCGAGCGCCCCGAGATCTGCCACGGGCCGGTCAGGCCCGGGCGCAGGTCGGCGCGCCGCGTCTGCCATTCCTCGCTCAGCGCGGCGTGCTCGGCGAGCACGAGCGGGCGCGGGCCGACGAGGCTCATGTCGCCCTTGAGGACGTTGATCAGCTGCGGCGCCTCGTCGAGCGAGAAGCGGCGGATGAAGCGGCCGACGGCGGTGATGCGATCGTCGTCCGGGCGCTTGACGATCGCGCCGTCGTCGCGCACCAGCACGGTCGAGTCGACCTTCATCGAGCGGAACTTGTACAGCCGGAAGAAGCGGCCGCCGCGGCCGGAGCGCTGCTGGACGAAGAAGATCCCGCCGCGCGAGTTGAGCTTGATCGCGGCGGCGACGGCGAGCAGCAGCGGCGAGAGCACGAGCAGCACGACGGAGGCGCCGACGATGTCGAGCCCGCGCTTGGTCAGGCGCGACAGCGACGTCAGCGACGGCTGCTGGATCGAGAGCAGCGGCATGCCGCCGACGAGCTCGATCGTGCGGGCGCCGTCCATGAACTCGAACAGCCGCGGCACGATGTCGACCGTGACGCCCCTGTCGCGGCAGATCCGGATGCAGCGCAGCAGGTCCTCATGGCTGGCGCGCGAGAACGCGATCATGACGCGATCGACGCGGCCGAAGGTGATCAGGTCCGCGAGCGAGTCCAGCGTGCCGAGGCGCGGGATCCCGAGCTCGCCGGGATGGTGCACGTCGTCGTCGATGAAGCCGACGGCGTCCAGGCCGAGCTCCTGATGGCGCTGGAGCCGGTCGACGAGCTGCTTGGCCACATCGCCCGAGCCGAGGATCAGCGTGCGCTGACGCAGGCCCGGGACTCGATGCAACCCGATCCGTGCGGCGGCGCGGCCCAAGCCGGCGCCCGCGCCGGTGACGGCGCCGGCGAGCAGGGCGCCCGGGACCGGATGCGGCGCGTCGAGCGCGCTCAGCGCGGCGAACACGGGCCAGGAGACGAGCAGGGCGGTGACGGCCAGGCGCGGCGCCTCGCCGACGCCGGACGCCCACGTGCGCAGGTCGTCGGCCGCGTAGAGGCCGCAGATGTACGCGAGCACGGGCCAGCCGAGACCGATGGCAAGCGCGACGACCGGAACCTTGTCCCACCCGAGGCCGGCGACGAGCGCGACGAACGCGCCGGTGACCGAACCCGAGATGATGTCGGCGCTGAGCAGCTGGCGGCGCAGCTGCGCGTTGCGACGCCCGGCCTCCGGTTGGAGGCCGACGAACGCCTCACCGAGGACGTCCGTGGAGACGCTCAGACTTGCAGCGGTTTCTGCCGATGTCGCGTTCGTGCTCAAATGCGCGTCCCTGCCAGGGCACAAGAACCATGCCCCGAATTCCTGAGTATCAATCGCCGTCCTTTGGCATTTCAGCGCGACATCCCGTCGTCCGGCCTTGGCGCCGCGCTTTGGTCCTTGAATCGGCCTGCTAGGTGCTCCGCTTGAGCTCACCCCGTCCGGCTGCCCAAGCACGCGATCTTCTCGATCGCTGGCACACAACGGTACCTGGCCTGGCGACGGCATGGCTGGGATTTCACGCGGGCGGCTTCTTTCCCGGCACCGTCGGACTCGTCGCGACCGTTCTGTCGCTCACGCTGGTCGCGCGCATCACGACGGCGCGGCGGCCGTTCTCGGGCTGGAGTCCCGCTCTAGCACTGGCTTCCGGCGCGTTGGCTGCCTTCGCGGCCTGGATCCTCGCCTCCGCGGCGTGGTCCGACGCTCCGGCCCGCGCGTTGTCCGAATGCGATCGCGCCGTCTTGTACGGGCTGGTTCTGATACTGACCGGTACCGTCGCGACCCGGCGCGGCGACCTGGCGGTGTTGCTGCGGTGGACAGCCGCCGCCTTCGTCGCGTTCGCGATCGCCGGCCTGGTCACGCGCCTGTGGCCCGCGACGTTCCCGATCTCCGGCGGCGTGCTGCCCGAACGCGTCGCGTTCCCGCTCACCTATTGGAATGCCATGGGGATCGCATGCGCGCTCGGCGTCGTGCTCACGCTGCATCTGACGGCGAGCGGCGCGGAGCCTCGTGTCGTCAAGGTCCTGGCCGCCGCCGCGCTCGTGCCGGTCGCGGTGACGCTGTACTTCACGTTCTCGCGCGGGGCGATCTGGGTGCTGCCGCTCGGGCTGGTCCTGTACGCGCTGCTGGCGCAGCCGCGCGGGCTGCTGACGTCGCTCGCGGCCGTGATCCCGGCGCTGATCGCCGTCAAGGTCGCCTACGGCGCCGACCTGCTGGCGAAGGCGAACTACGACGCGTCCTCGGCGGCCGCGAGCCAGGGCCGCCACGTCGGGCTCGTCGTGATCGTGTGCACGCTCGCCGCCGCGGCGGCGCGGGCGGCCGCTCTGCCGCTCGACACGCGGCTGGAGCGGATCCCGCTGCCCCGCCACGCGCGCGAGCTGCTGGCCGGCGGCCTGATCCTCGCGCTGCTCGGCGGCGCGCTGGTCGCGGGGGCGCCGCACCGGATCGCCGACGCGCGGCGCACGTTCAGCCAGGGCAGCTACTACTCGGGCACCACCGACCTGCGCGCGCGGCTGACGTCGGCGGTCGACAACGGCCGGATCGACAACTGGCGCGTCGCGCTCGACGCGTTCACGGCGAGCCCGCTGCACGGCACCGGCGCCGGCACCTTCCGGCTCACCTGGGAGCGCCACCGCCCGCCGCCGCCCGTGCAGATGAACGACGGGCACTCGCTCTACATCGAGACGCTGTCGGAGCTCGGCGTACCCGGCCTGATCCTCGTGCTCGTCACGCTCGGGACGCTGCTGGTGGGCGGCCTGCGCCGGCTCGCCGGCCCTGAGCGCCATGCCCACGGCGCGTTCGTCGCGGCGGGCGCGATGCTCGCCGTGCACGCCGGCGTCGACTGGGACTGGGAGATGCCGGCGCTGTTCGTGTGGCTGTTCGGCGCGGGCGGGATCGCGCTGGCGGCGCGGGAGGGCAGCGGGCGCCTCGGCGAGATCGGGCGCACGCCGCGGATCGTCGCCGCGCTCGCGGTGCTCGTGCTCGCGCTCACGCCCGTGTTGATGTGGCGCTCGCAGGCGCCGCTGGAGGCGTCGCAGGCCGCGCTCTCGCGCAACGACTGCACGACCGGGATCGATCAGGCGCTGACCGCGATCGGGCGCTTCGGCGTCCGCCCGGAGCCCTGGGAGGTGCTCGGCTACTGCGACGGGCGCGCCGGGCAGTACGCGCTGGCGACGCGGGCGATGAACGCGGCGCATGCCCGCGACCCGCGCAACTGGCAGTACGCCTACGGGCAGGCGATCATCGACGGCATCTCAGGACGCGATCCGCGCCCGGCGGCGCGCGAGGCGCTGCGACTCAACCCGCTCGAGCCGCTGACGCGGACGCTCGTCGCCGAGCTGGACCGGGCTACTGACCCGGCCCGCCGGCGAGCGATCGCCGTGCGGGCCGGGATACCGTTCGGGTGAGCGGACCTACTCGGAGCGCGTGCGCCGGCGGAGCCAAAGGCCGCCGGACAGCAGAGCGACGCCACCGAGCATGACGGGGATGGCCGCGAACCCGGTGAACGGCAGCTGGCTGGCCGTCGTCGCCTCGACCTGGCGCGTCGGCTGCGTGGTGTTCTCCTCCTCGGCCGGCAGCGCGCCGCCCGTAGGAGTCGGAGTGGGGGCGTTGTGCGTCTCCTCCGCGGGCAGGACGCCGCCTTCGGGCGTTTCGGCCGGCGTGGGAGTCGGCGTGACCGTGCCGTACTGCGCCACCGAAGCGTTGTCGGTGTTGGACGTGATGCCCGAGACTGCGAGGCCGGCGCCGGCGGTGCTGAAGAGCATGCCGAACGCCACCATCGCGACGATTGCGATTCGTGACTTCATTGTCTGGTTCCTCCGTGAATGGTCCGCCGCCTGCCGACGGGCGCGCTGCTTGATCTTGTCCAGCTCGATCTCCGTGGCCTGCGGGCGGCCTTCCTGGAGAAGCTGAATGACGTCGTCGAACTCGGTCATCACACACTGATACGAACCAGCCGCGCGATTCCTGACTGAGACTTCGTGAAAGACGACGAGTTCGAGCGGCTGTATGCCGCGGAGGCCCAGGGCCTGTTCGCCTTCCTCGCCTACCGGACGGGGGATCGGTCGCTGGCCGAGGACCTGCTGGCGGACGCGTTCGAGCGCGCGCTGCGGTCGAAGCTGAAGTACGACCGCAAGCGCGGATCGCAGAAGACGTGGCTGTACGCGATCGCGCTCAACCTGCTGCGCGACCACGCGCGCCGGGCGGCGGCGGAGGGGCGCGCGCTGGAGCGCGTGACGGTCCCGGGGGAGACGGCCGACCCGTACGCCGGCGTCGAGGCGCGCGACGAGCTGGGCCGCGGCCTGTCGACCCTGAGCGCCGAGGAGCGCGAGGCGATCGCGCTGCGCTTCGGCGCCGACCTGACCGTGCCGGAGATCGCGCACGTGCTCGGCGAGCCGCTGACGACCGTCGAGGGGCGCGTCTACCGCGCGCTGCGCAAGCTCCGCGAGGCGCTAGCATCGTGAGCGGACCGTGCTAGGCGGGGCAGTAGCGGCGCCCTGTATCCGCAATCCGCTCTAGCGGGGCTGAATTCCTTCCTTAGGGGTTACGGCTCCGGGCCAGCGCTCGCGCTTGCGGCGTCGATGGCCGGGTCCCGCGCGACGTCGACTCGTGAACCAGGTCAGGTCCGGAAGGAAGCAGCCTTAAGCGATCATCGACGGGCGCTGCGGGATCGCCCGGCCGGAGCTAGCAGGACGAGCAGTCCCCGGAGGCCGGCAACGACGGTAGGTGCACGGTCCATTTTGCAGAGCAAAATGGACTTGGGAAGAATTCGCTGGCGCGAATTTTCCCGGTCCGTTTTTCAGCAGCGCGCGTAGAGGATCCAGGATCTGTTCGCCGCCACGCGCGTGAAGCCCGGCGGCACCGCGGCCGTGAGGCGGCGCGGGTCGTGCGGGTCGAGCGTGAAGTTGCGCTCGACCTTCGCCGTCGCGGGCGCGATGTAGAGACCGCGGACCGGGCGCTCGAGCTGGGCGGACACGATCGCCGCCGGCGGGATGCCGGTCCACAGCGCGATGTGCGGCACGGGGCGGTGGTTGGGGACCGCGACCGGGCGGCAGCCGCGCGCGAACGCCGGCGTCTGGGTGATGTCGTGGAGGTCGGCGAGGATGTCGCTCTGGATCGCCATCGCGTGGTGCAGGCTGTCGATCCGGCGGATCTGGGACGGCGTGAGCGCGAGCACGGCGAGCAGGCAGACGGCGCCGATCGCGATCCAGCGGGTGCGCCACGGGTGCTCGCGCGGCAGCTGCGTCCAGCCGAACACGCCGGCGCCGGCGAAGACCGCGAGCAGCGCGGCGGGCAGCAGCAGGTAGCGGCCGAGGATCGGCAGGCCGGCGACGGCGAGCACGCAGAACGCGGCCACGGAGGCGAAGCCGGCCGCGATCGGGAGCTTCGCGGCCTTGCGCATGAACGCGAGCACCAGGATCCCGCCGGCCGCCGCGGCGAGCAGGCCGTCGGCGCGCAGGATCTCGCCGAGCCGGCGCGGCATCACGGTCGGCACCGCGGTCAGCCCGGTCGTGCGCTCGAGCACCTCGGCGCCGTGGCGCGTGCCGGTCAGCGAGTGCAGCGGGTCGCCGGTGATGACGAGGTCGTAGCCCGCCCACAGGACGGGCGCGGCGAGCGCGAGCGGCAGCAGCCCGGCGTCGCGGCGATAGGCGACGTAGGCGAGCGAGAGCAGCCACGCCTCGGGTCGCAGCAGGCCGGCGAGGCCGAGCAGCACGAGCGTGGTCCGCGGATGCGGGCCGCGCGCCTCCGCGAGGATCGCGCCGAGCGCGAGCGCGACGTACGGGATGTCCACGTACGCGCGCACGCCGAACGACAACAGCGGGACGCGCGTGAGGATCAGCAGCGCCGCCACGATTCCCGCCGCGGGCCCGAACCAGTGCGCCGCGAGCTCGTACGCGAGCCAGCCGACGGCGCCGAGCGCGAGGAACGCGATCACGACCCAGACGGGCTGGGCCGCGTCGCCCAACGGCGTCAGGACGACGCCGAGCAGCGTCGCCAGCGGATGCGCGGTCGGCGCGAGCGTGACGTCGTAGTCCGGCAGCCGGCCGTGCGCGAGGTCGCCGCCCCACAGCAGGGCGTACGCGGTGTCGTAGTTGAGGAAGCCGGCGCGCACGAGCGCCCAGCAGAAGAGCGCTCCGAGCGGGATCGCCGCCGCCGCGCGGGCCGCGAGACTCGGCGCAATACGCGGCTTCGCGGCGACGGCGGTCACGGGGAAGACGGTAAAAGGTTTCGCGCTACGGCCGCTCCCCGGCGGCATGCCGCCGTTGGCCGGTCATGCCGGGGATCGGACTTCGCGCGACGTTACCCTTCTTGTCCTCGTGGCCTCCCTGTATCGCCGTCACCGACCGCGTACCTTCGCCGACGTCGTCGGGCAGGAGCACGTGGTCCGCACGCTCTCCAACGCGGTCGAGCAGGGCCG
Source organism: uncultured Solirubrobacteraceae bacterium (assembly GCA_963736505.1). Lineage (GTDB taxonomy): Bacteria > Actinomycetota > Thermoleophilia > Solirubrobacterales > Solirubrobacteraceae > Solirubrobacter. The sequence goes on along the minus strand of CAVTOZ010000001.1, from coordinate 1,325,163 downwards.
CGTCCATCACGCCTACCTGTTCGTCGGCTCCCGCGGCACGGGCAAGACGTCGATGGCGAAGATCCTCGCGGCGTCGCTGAACTGCCAGGGCGCGGCCGGCGGCGGGTCCGGCGACGGCGGCCCGACGACGACGCCGTGCGGCAAGTGCGAGTCGTGCGTCTCGATCGCCTCTGCGACCTCGCTGGACGTCGTCGAGATGGACGCCGCCTCCAACAACTCCGTCGACGACATCCGCGACCTGCGCGAGCGCGTGGGCTACGCGCCGGTCGGCGGGCGCCACAAGGTCTACATCCTCGACGAGGCGCACATGCTGACCACGGCGGCGTGGAACGCGTTCCTCAAGACGCTCGAGGAGCCGCCGCCGCACACGATCTTCGTGCTCGCGACGACCGAGGCGAACAAGGTGCTGCCGACGGTCGTCGACCGCTGCCACCGGTTCGACTTCGCGCGCCCCGGCGTGCCGCAGATCGCCGCCGTGCTGCGGCGGGTCGCGGAGTCGGAGTCGATCGTGATCCCGGACGAGGCGATCGCGCTGGTCGCGCGGGCCGCGACGGGCTCGTTCCGCGACGCGCTGGGGACGCTCGAGCAGCTCGTGGCGTACTCGGGCGCCTCGATCGCGCTCGACGACGTGCTGGCCGTGCTGGGCGCGGCGGACGCCGACCTGCTGTTCGGCGCCGTCGACGCGGTGGCCTCCGGCGACGCGGCCTCGGCGCTGCGCTCCGCCGCCCGGCTCGCCGACTCGGGGCGCGACCTCGGGCGCTTCTTCGGCGACCTCGAGGCGCACGCGCGCGGCCTGATGGTCACGCAGGTGCTCGGCGAGGTGCCGGGCGAGCTGTCGGTCACGCCCGAGCAGGACGCGCGCCTGGCCGAGCAGGCCGGCCGCGTCGGCGCCGCCGACGTCGTGCGGCTGCTCGAGCTGATCGCGTCCGCGCTGCGGGCGCTCAAGGACGGCGCCGACGCCCGAACGCAGCTCGAGCTCGCGCTCGTCAAGGCCGCCACGCCCGACCTGGAGCCGTCGGTCAAGGCGCTGCTCGCCCGCGTCGAGCGGCTCGAGAACCGCGCGCCGTCCACCGCCCCGCCCCGCCACGCGCTCGCGCCGGAGACCGCCGCGGGCCGCGCCGCGACGCCGCCGCCGCCTTCGGAGCCGGCCGAGACGCCGCCGCCGCCGGCCCCGGCCGCCGACGCCCCGCCCGCGCCGTACGGCTCTCCGCCGGTCCCCGCCGGCCGCACGGCCGTCGCGGTGACGGCGCAGATCGAGGGCCAGCCGCCCGTGGCGGCCTCGACGACGCTTCCCGGCGCGCCGGCCGTCGGTGCCGAGCAGGCCCAGCGCGTCGCCGACCAGGCCGCCGCGCAGGTCGCCGCCGAGCTCGCGACCGACGCCGATCCTTCGCCGGCCGTCGCCGCCGTCGCGGTGGTGGACCCGGCCGCGCCGGGCGCCGCGCCCTCGTTCTCCGCGGGCGTAGAGCTGTCGCTGGAGGAGTTCGGCGGGGTGTGGCCCGCCGTGGTCGACTCGCTGCGCGCCGAGGCGCCGATGCTCGCGAGCCTGCTCGAGGACGCGCAGCCGGCGGCGCTCGCCGACCAGGGGCTCACGCTCGCGTGGCCGGAGTCGTCGGCGTTCCTCAAGCGCAAGGCCGAGGACCCGAGCAACCGCGACCTGATCGCGAACGCGATCCGGGCGGTGACCGGCTCCTCGCTGCGGCTCGCGTACGAGCTGCGTGCCGATCACGAGGTCGTGGCCGCGGCCGCCGCGGCCACGCCGGCGCTGTCGGAGGAGGAGCTCGTGCAGCGCTTCATGGACGAGTTCGAAGCCGAGGAGCTCCCACCGGAGCCAGAGGAGCAGACCTGATGCCCCAGCCACCCAACCTGCAGAAGATGCTTGCCGAGGCGCAGGCGATGATGGCCGCCCAGCAGGAGGCCCAGGAGGCGCTGAAGGACGAGCGCGTCGAGGCCAGCGCCGGAGGCGGCATGGTCAAGGTCACGCTGACCGGCGACCTGCGGATCGAGGCGCTGACGATCGACCCCGACGCGGTCGACCCTGAGGACGTCGAGATGCTGCAGGACCTCGTGGTCGCGGCCGTCAACGAGGGCATCCGGATGGCCGAGGAGCTGCAGCAGAGCAAGCTCGGCTCGCCCGGCGACGCGGCGGGCTTCGATCCGATGAGCGCGCTCGAGTCGCTCGGCCTCGGCGGCCTCGGCGGGCTCGGGGGCGGCGGCGGAGGCGGCGCCCTGCCCGGCGGCGCGCCCAACCGCGCCGCGCGCCGCGCGAAGAAGAAGTAGCGATTGCTCGCCCCGCCCCTCCAGCGGCTCGTCACCGAGCTCTCGAAGCTGCCGGGGATCGGCAATCGCACGGCCCAGCGGCTCGCGTTCCACGTGCTGCGCGCGTCCGGCGAGGACGCGGAGGCGCTCGCGCAGGCGATTCGCGACGTCAAGGACAAGATCACGCTGTGCGAGGTCTGCTTCAACCTCGCCGAAGGCCCGCGCTGCACGATCTGCCTCGACGAGCGCCGTGACGCGAGCGTGCTGTGCGTGGTCGAAGAGCCCGGCGACGTGATCCCGATCGAGCGCACGCACGAGTTCCGCGGCCGCTACCACGTGCTCGGCGGCGCGCTCTCGCCGATCGACGGCGTCGAGCCGGAGGACCTGCGGATCGTCCAGCTGTACTCGCGCGTCGCGGACGGCGCCCGCGAGGTGATCCTCGCCACGAACCCGACGACGACCGGCGAGGCGACCGCGCTGCACATCGCCGCCGCGCTGCACGAGCGCGCGCCCGGCGTCGCCGTCACGCGCCTCGCGTCCGGCCTGCCCGTCGGCGGCGATCTCGAGTACGCCGACGAGGTCACGCTCGGCCGCGCGTTCTCCGGCCGGCGGGCGGTCTGAGTGGGCTTCACCGTCGTCCGCAGCCGCAAGGAGCCGGAGAGCTTCGCCGGCAAGCTGCTGGCCGTCGCCAAGCTCGCCGGCCGCGTCTCGTCGCTCGGCGCGAGCCCGGCCGACCGCGCGCGGCTCGCGGCGGCGACCTTCGTCCTGCTCGTGCGCGCGCGGCTGCAGCGGCGTCCCGGCCGCGACGTCGTGGTGACGCTGAGCGCGTTCGGCGAGCAGGCGCGCTGCACGATCACCGACTTCTCGCACCTGCTGCTGCTCGACGCGATCTTCCTCGACGGCGACTACGCGATCGACCCGCGCACGCCGCCGGCGACGATCGTCGACCTCGGCAGCAACGTCGGCCTGTCGCTGATCTACTTCCGCCTGCGCTTCCCGCAGGCGCGGATCCTCGGGTTCGAGCCCGACCCGGGCGCCTACGAGCTGCTCGAGCGCAACGTCGCGCGGCTGCCGTCGGTGACGGTGCGCCACGTCGCCGTGGGCGACCGCGACGGCACGGCGACGTTCTGGTCGGCGCCCGGCGCGGTCGCGTCCTCGCTCGAGCGCACGCACGACGCGCAGCAGCCCGTCGAGGTGCCGATCCACACGCTGGAGCGCCTGCTCGCCGACGCCGGCGTCGATCGGGTGGACATCCTCAAGCTCGTCGTCGAGGGCTCCGAGTTCCGCGCGCTGCGCTCGCTCGGCGACCTCGGCCGGGTGGAGGCGATCACCGGCGAGATCCTGCTCCTGCCCGCCGACCCCGAGCGCAACGAGGCGGCGTTCCGCGCCCTGCTGGACGGCTTCGAGCTGGACCTGCGCGAGGACAAGGGCGACGGGTTCTGGCAGTTCCACGCCCGCCGCGCGGGCTAGGGCCCTGGCTCAGGCCTTCCGCACGGCGTCCAGCCGCGCCGCCAGCGTGCGCTCGGCGGCGTCGACGGCGGCGCGGGCGCGCCGCCAGGCGCGGCGGTCGTGCCTGCCGGCGGCGACCTCGAGCCGCCGGTACGCCGCGGCCGCGCCGGTGAGGCCGCCGGGGAGCGCGGCCGACGGGCCGCTGGCCGGCGCGAGCGGCTTCGCGGCCGCCGCCGCCGCCGTGTAGGCGCGCTCCAGGCGCTTGGCCGCGCGTGCCTGGGCGGCCGCGGTGTGGGCCCGGCGCAGCGCGCGCCGGCCTTGGACGCGCTGCCGGTCGAGCGCCTGCAGCAGCTTCGGGGCGCGCGCCAGCAGCGCCGCGGCGGGGTCGACGCGCGGATGGTCGGCCGAGACCGAGACGACGTCCTCCGGGCAGACGCCGGCGGGCAGCGGGTCCGCGATCGGCGCGACGCACGCGACGCCGATCGGGCCGGCCGCCGTCGGCACGACATAGACGTCGGCGAGGCCGTCGATCCCGCGCACGGCGAGCCCGACGTAGCTCGAGCCGGGCACGCCGCCGACGGTTGCCTTCTTCGCGGCGCCCGCGGGCACCCGCAGCGCCGCGAGCGTCGCCGCGGGCAGCGCCGTCCCCTCGCCGTCGAGCGGCGCGAGCACGAGCCGCCCGCCGCCGCCGTCGGACGGCTGGAACGCGCGCGCACCGGGACGGTCGAGCCCCGCCAGCGCCGGGCCGCGCTCGACCGGGCTCCAGCCGGCGCGCAGCGTCACGCGCGCATCGCCGACCGGGACGTTCACGGGCGGCTCGGCGGGCGCGGCGGACGGCTTGGCGGTCAGGTGCGTGGCGAGCCCCCAGCCGGCCGCGCCGGCCACGAGGACGACCGCGAGCGCCCCGAGCCAGACCGCGGGTCCGGGCAGCCAGCTGGCGCCGTACGGCCGGCTGCGCATCCGGTGGAGGCGGTTCACGGCTCAGCCGGAGGTGTCGAACGACTTGCCGACATAGGACCTCTTGGTCCGCGGCGCGGCCGGCGGGGCGGCGGTGTGGACGGCGGGCGGCGCGGTCGCGACGGGCGTCGCGACGGCGTGGACCACCGCTGCGTGCGTCTTCGCGGGGTGGTGCCGGCGCGCGGGCGCCTTGCCCAGCGCCGGGAGCGCCGCGACGCGGCTCAGCCGCGGCAGCCCGGCCCCGAGCGGCTGCGCGACGTCGGACGCCAGCGCGGCCTGCGTGCGCGGGCCCTGGATCGGGGCCTGCGGCTGCGCCGGGTCGCTGCGCGACGCCTCGACGCGGAACGCGCCGGCGAACGCGAACGCGGCGAGCACGCCGGCGAGCTTGACGCTCAGTCCCCCGGGCATCGCTGCGTCTTCTTGTGACCCGGATACAGGCAGCCGTCCGACCGCAGGGGCGCCGCCCCGCGCCTGATCTTCAGCACCGTCACCTTCGTGACGTAGCCGGACTTGGAGATCTTGATCGTCAGCCGCGTGCCCGACTTCAGCACGCGCTGGAACGAGGACAGGTGCGTGACGCGCTTGACGTGCGGCGACTGCCTGCGCACCGGGCAGCCCGAGCCGGCGCACGTGACGGTGATCTGCACGCCCTTCGGCGCCTTCACCGTCAGCGAGGTCACGTTCGCGCCGTCGGCCGTCAGCCGCCCGCGCACGCGCACGGTCGGGAACGGCTTGAGCATCTTCGCCCGCTTGCTCGTCGCCGTCTGGTGCAGCACCCCGCCGGAGGTCGGCACCGGCGTCGCCACGGGCGTCAGCGCCACGTCGAACGACGGGGCCGGCGTCGGCGCGGGCGTCACGGTCGGGGCCGGCGTCGGCGTCGGGGTGGCGGTCGGCGTGGGGGTCACCTTCGGCGGCGTCGGCGTCTTCGTGGGCGTCGGCGTCGGCGTCCGCGTGGGCGTCGGAGTCGGCGTCGGGACCGGCGTCGCGGCGGCGATCGGGCCGACCGCGTTGGAGATCTCGTAGTCGTAGTGGTTGTCGCGGTCGCGCGCGATCAGCGCCACTCGCATGCGCTTGTTGTAGTCGTCGGTGACGAGCCGGTACGTCTGCGCCGTCGCCCCGTTGAGGATCGAGCAGCTGTAGACGTTCGTCGCGTCCGTGCAGCGCATCCACTGGTAGCTCGCCGTCGTCCCGTACGGGCCGGTCCAGTGGCCGCCCGTGGCCGTCAGCGTCTGCCCGACCCGGTACGTGCCCGTGATCGTCGGCGCCTGAGTGACGTCCGGCCCTGTCGCGCTATTGCCGACCGCGCTCCCACCAAGCGCGAAGCCGGTCGCGAGCAGAGCGACCATCGCCGCCCGGCGCCCGCGGATCCTGTTCGTAATCAGAGCCACTCCCGCCTCCTGCGGCTGTACCCGTGCGGACACCATGGTGGGCTTGAAGGCGCATACCGTCAACTCGTCCGATTGTCCAGAGCCGACTGGACCGCGGTATAGGCGCGTGTGAAGGGGAGGCTACCGTAACGGGTTGTCCCTCAATACCGCGGGAGTATCGCCCCCTGGGCGATACTCCAAGCGACGCGAGCCCCCGGGCGAGCGTCGCCCTAGACTGCCACGGGTGCCCGGGACCGTGGTGATGAAGTTCGGCGGTACGTCCGTCGGCGACGCTGAGCGCATCAAGCGGGCGGCGCGGCGGATCGTCGCCGCGCGGGAGCAGGGCCGGCGCGTGGTCGCCGTCCTGTCCGCGCGCGGGAAGACGACCGACGAGCTGATCGGGATGGCCGAGGAGGTCTCGACCTCCCCGGATCCGCGCGAGATGGACATGCTGCTGTCCACGGGCGAGCGGATCAGCTGCGCGCTGTGCGCGATGGCGATCAACGACCTCGGCCACCGCGCGATCAGCCTCACGGGCTCGCAGGCCGGCATCGTCACCGACACGACGCACACCAAGGCGCGCATCCTCGACGTGCGCGCGGACCGCATCCGCTCGGCGCTCGACGACGACCTGATCGTGCTCGTCGCCGGCTTCCAGGGCGTCAGCACGTCCAAGGACGTCACGACGCTCGGGCGCGGCGGCAGCGATACGACGGCCGTCGCGCTGGCCGCCGCGATCGGCGCCGAGGTGTGCGAGATCTACACCGACGTGGCGGGCGTCTTCAGCGCCGACCCGCGGATCGTCCCGGACGCGCGCAAGCTGCCCGTGGTCTCCTTCGAGGAGATGCTCGAGATGTCGGCCTCCGGCGCCGGCGTGCTGCAACTGCGCAGCGTCGAGTACGCCCGCAACCACGCGGTTCGAATCCACTGCCGGTCCTCGTTCACGGAGGCGCCGGGGACCTTCGTGGTCGGAGAAGAGGAGACGATGGAACGCCCCCTGATCACCGCCGTCACGCATTCCCGCGACGAGGCCCGGCTCACGCTGCTCGGCGTCCCGGACCACCCGGGCGTCGCCGGCCGCATCTTCACGGCGCTCGCCGACGCGAACGTCAATGTCGACATGATCATCCAGAACGAGCCCGAGTTCGACGGCGCCGAGGCGCACATGTCGTTCACGGTCCCGCGCGCCGACCTGCGCACGGCGCGCGCGGCGCTGGACCCGATCGTGGCCGAGGTCGGCATCAAGTCCGTCGCCGAGGACCCCGAGATGGGCAAGGTGTCGGTCGTCGGCGCCGGGATGAAGTCGCACCCGGGCGTCGCCGCGCGCGTCTTCTCCACGCTCGGCGACCAGGGGATCAACATCGAGATGATCTCCACGTCCCCGATCAAGATCTCGTGCGTCGTCACCGCCGACGTCGTCGACCGCGCGGTGCGCGCGCTGCACGAGGCGTTCGAGCTCGGCGCCGACCAGGTCGAGGCCGAGCATCCCTTCGGCCCCCAGGGAGCGTCCCTATGAGCTACCGCGTCGCCGTCGTCGGCGCCACCGGCGCCGTGGGCACCGTGATGCGCGCCAAGCTGCGCGAGCGCGGCTTCCCCGCCTCCGCGATCGTGCCGTTCGCGTCGGAGCGGAGCGCCGGCAAGCAGCTCGACGGCGAGACCGTCCGCGCGCTGAGCGACGAGTCGATCCAGGGCTTCGACCTGGCGATCTTCTCCGCCGGCGGCGCCACGTCAGGCGAGTGGGCGCCGCGCTTCGTCGAGGCGGGGGCGGTCGTCGTCGACAACTCCTCCAAGTGGCGCCGCGACCCGGAGGTCCCGCTCGTCGTCGCCGAGGTCAACCCGGAGGCGCTGGAAGGCCACAAGGGCCTGATCGCGAACCCGAACTGCTCGACGATGCAGCTGATGGTCGCGCTGAAGCCGATCCACGAGGCGGCGGGGGTCGAGCGCCTGATCGTCTCGACCTACCAGTCGGTCTCCGGCACCGGTGTGAAGGCGATCAAGGAGCTCGAGGCGCAGTCGCGCGCGTCGCTGGACGGCGAGCCCACGGTCGCGGAGGTCTACCCGCAGCCGATCGCCTTCAACGTGCTCGGCGGCGCCGGCACCTTCGCCGACGGCGACGACCACACCGACGAAGAGCGCAAGATGATGTTCGAGACGTGCAAGATCCTCGGCGACGAGGCGATCCGCGTGTCGGTCACCTGCGCGCGCGTACCGGTGCGGGTCGGGCACTCGATGGCGGTCAACGTCGAGACGCGCGAGGACCTCTCGGTCGACGAGGCGCGGCGGCTCCTCGCCGCCATGCCCGGGCTCGAGCTCGCCGACCCGTATCCGACGCCGCTGGACTCCGCCGGCCGCGACGAGGTGTTCGTCGGGCGCCTGCGCCGCGACCCCACGCATCCGCGCGGGCTACAGATGTGGGTGGTCAGCGACAACCTGCTCAAGGGCGCCGCCACCAACGCGATCCAGATCGCCGAGGTGCTGCACGAGCGCGGCCTGATCAAGGTTCCGGCCGCCGCCTGAGCGGGTACGTTGCCGCCAAGCTCGATCCGGGGTACGTGACGAAATCGGAGGGCCCGCGAGGGCCCTCCTTTCGTGTTCAGGCGGCGCTGGCGACGACCGACGTCGACCAGTCGATCACGGACGTCGGCTTGACGACGTGCTTGCCGAACCCGAGCTCCTTCGGGCTCAGGCCGAGCGCGAGGCCGAGCAGCTGCGGCAGGTGCAGCACCGGCATGCCGAGCTCGCGGCCCGCGTAGCGCTGCGCGAGCGGCTGCTGGAGGTCCAGGTTCAGGTGGCACAGCGGGCACGGCGTGACGAGGCAGTCGGCCTCGGCGTCGATCGCGTCACCGAGATGGCGGCCCGCCTGCCTGAGCGAGGCCTCCTTGTTCATGGTGATGATCGGGAAGCCGCAGCACTTGTACTGGCCGGCGTAGTCGACCACCGTGCCGCCCAGCGCCTCGATCAGCAGCTGCAGGTACGTGTCGCGCGGATGCTCGGCGTCGATCCCCAACCGGTCGGTCGGGCGGACGATGTAGCAGCCGTAGAACGGCCCGACGCGCAGGTTCGACAGCGGCCGCTTGACCTTCGCCTTGACGGCGTCGAGCCCGATCTCCTCGACCAGCAGCCAGAGGAAGTGCTTGTTGGAGATCCCGCGCTCGTACGTGAGCCCCTCGGCCGACAGCGTCTCGTTGACGTGGTCGCGGTACGGGCGTGTTCGCGTCCAGGCGCTCCTGGCACTCGCTCTGGGCGCCCTGGCACGTCGAGCAGATGTTCATCATCAGCTCCGCGCCGTTGGCGATCTCCTTCTGCGCGAGCGCGAAGGTGCGCGCGTTGAGCGTGTCCGCCAGCTCCTGGTCGTGCTCGGCGATCACGCCCGCGCCGCAGCACGCCGCGCGGTCGAGCGTGACCAGCTCGATGTCGAGCAGCGGGGCGACAAGCGCCATCGAGCCGTGCAGCTCGGGGGTGAAGCCGCGGCTCACACAGCCCGGCCAGTAGGCGACCTTCACTCGTCGTCCTCCTCTTCCACGCCCACCACGTAGAGGTTGAGCTCGTAGGTCTCTTCCTTGTCGTGCACGCCCTGGAAGATCCGCTTGACCTCCTTGGACGCCTTGTGCGAGTGCAGCAGGGCGCCCGCGGGCGTCACCTTGCGGCGCGCGACGGCGCGGAGGATCACGGGCAGCGAGTCGAGCAGCTCCGGCAGCGCGCGCGGGTGGAACTTGCCGCCGTAGGAGTCCGGCAGCAGGTCCGCCTCGTGCAGCAGGCCGTTGCGCTCGATGTTCTTCACGAACGCCATCTCGTGCCGGTGACCGTTGTTGCGGTCCTCGATCCCCTGCTTGCCCGACAGGCGGCGCAGGCGCATGATCTGGCTCATCGGGGCGACGCCCTTGGGGCATGCCTCGATGCAGTTGAAGCAGTGCGTGCAGTCGTAGATCCCGTGCGGGTCCTCCGACAGGCTCTTGAGCCGCTCGAAGTGCTGGCCGTCGCGCGGGTCGCCGACGAAGCGGTACGCCTTCGCGAGCGCGGCCGGCCCGACGAACAGCGGGTCGACCTCCATCGACAGGCAGTCCGACACGCAGGCGCCGCACTGGATGCACGCCATCGTCTGCGTGATGTCGATCATCGACTCCGGCGGGACGATGTACTCGCGCTCCGGCGGGTCGCCCTCGGGGATCAGCCACGGCGTGACGCGCTGGATCTTCTTCCAGTGCACCGCGTCCATGTCGACGATCAGGTCCTTGAGGACGGGCATGTTGCCCATCGGCTCGACCGTGATGACGCCGTCGGCGGCGTTCGCGAACGCCTTGTCGAGGTGCGTGTGGCAGGCCAGGTTCGGCTTGCCGTTGATGCGCACGCCGCAGGACCCGCAGATCGCGGCGCGGCACGAGCAGCGGATGCCGATCGAGCCGTCCTCGCGGTCCTTGGCCTGCAGGATCCCGTCCAGCACCGAGCGGTGGCCGTCGAGGTCGATGGTGAAGTCCTGCCAGTGGGCTGCCTCACCGGTTTCCGGTGTGTAGCGGCGGATGCGAAGCGTGTACTCGGGCATATGACCGTTCCGAACCCTAGTAGGTCCGCTCCTGCGGCTCCCACTTGGTGATGGTCACCGGCGAGTAGGTGACCGTCGGGGCGTCGGCGCCGTTGAGCGAGAGGTCGATGTGCTTGAGCCACTCGTCGTCGTTGCGCTTCGGGAAGTCCAGCCGGAACTGGGCCCCGCGCGACTCCTTGCGCTCCAGCGCGCCGACGACGATGCACTCCGCGCAGTCGAGCATGTACTCGAGCTCGATCGCGCCCAGGACGTCCTGGTTGAAGACCGTGCCGCGATCGTCGATCGCCGCCGTCTTGGCCTCCTCCTTCAGGCGCCGGATGATCGCGTGCATCTCCGTCAGCCCCTCCTGCGTCGCGGAAGACGGCGCACTTCTGGTTCATCTCGGTCCCGAGCTCGTCCTTGATCTCCGAGACGCGGCGGCCGCCTTCGCGGCCGCAGGATCGCGTCGATCATGTCCTGCTCGGCCTTCAGCGAGGCGCGGCTGGCCGCCGGCATCGGCATCGACAGCGCGCGCAGCGCCGCGTGCTCGCCGGAGCGGCGGCCGAAGATCAGCGTGTCCAGCAGCGAGTTCGCGCCCAGGCGGTTGCCGCCGTGGACCGACACGCACGCGACCTCGCCGGCCGCGTACAGGCCGGGGATCGACGTCGCGCCGTCGACGTCGGTCTTGACGCCGCCCATGATGTAGTGGCAGCCGGGCTTGATGTGGATCGGCTCGCGCGTGATGTCGACGCCGGCGAAGTCCTTGCCGATGTTGACGATCTCGCGCAGCGCCTCGAGCGTGCGCTTGCGCGGGACCTTCGTGATGTCGAGCGCGACGGTGCCGTCGGGGAAGCCGCGGCCCTCGTTGATCTCGGTCTGCTCGGCGCGGCTGACGACGTCGCGCGACGCGAGCTCCATCTTGTTCGGCGCGTACTTCTCCATGAAGCGCTCGCCCTGGGCGTTGTAGAGATGCGCGCCCTCGCCGCGCGCGCCCTCGGTGATCAGGATCCCGTTGCCCGCCAGCGTGGTCGGGTGGTACTGGATCATCTCCATGTCCATCAGCGGCGCGCCGAGGCGGTAGGCCTGGGCGATCCCGTCGCCCGTGCAGATGAGCGCGTTGGTGGTCGGCTTGAAGCACTGGCCGGCGCCGCCGGACGCGAGGATCGTGCCCTTGGCGGAGAACAGCTCCATCGCGCCGTCGCGGATGTTGCGCGCGACCGCGCCGCAGCAGTTGCCGTCGTCGTCCTGCACGAGGCCGGTGACGAACCACTCCTCGTAGCGGTCGATCTGCTCGTGGTGCTTCATCAGCTGCTCGTAGAGCACGTGCAGCAGCGCCTGGCCGGTGATGTCGGCCACGTAGTAGGTGCGCGCCGCGGAGGCGCCGCCGAAGGCGCGCGTGCCGAGCTTGCCCTCCGGGCTGCGGTGGAAGGTCACACCCGAGTGCTCGAGCCAGAGCACCTCGTTCGGGGCCTCGCGGCACATGATCTCGATCGCGTCCTGATCGCCGAGGTAGTCCGAGCCCTTCACGGTGTCGAAGGCGTGGGACTCCCAGGAGTCGTCGGGGTTCAGCGCGGCGTTGATGCCGCCGGCCGCCGCGTTGGAGTGCGAGCGGACCGGATGGACCTTGCTCATGATTGCCACGGTCGCCCCTGCGCGGGCCGCCGCCAGGGCGGCGCGCTGACCGGCGAGACCGGCGCCGATGATCAGGACGTCGTGTGCGGGCATGCGCCGCACAATAGCTTTCCGTCAGGAGGGGGCGAGCCGCGCCTGGAGCGCGCGCGAGACCTGCTCGAGCGTCACGACGCCGCGCAGGCGGCCCTCGCCGTCGACCGCCATCAGGGCACCGAGGCGGCTCAGCGGCTCGGAGCCGATCAGCGCCTCCAGCGGCGTGTCGGTCCGCACCTGCTCCCCCGCGGCGACCAGCGAGCGCACCGCCAACATGGCGGTTCCGGAGTCCGCGGCGTGCTCGACCGCGTCGCGGTGGGCGAGCCCGATGAAGCGGCCGTCGTCCTCGATCACGGCGAACCACGGCCAGCCCTGGTAGCGCAGGAAGAACTCCTCCCATGCGCGTGAGATGGGCAGCGACGCCGGGATCGTCACCGGCTCGGCGTCCATGATGTCGGCGGCCGTGACGCCCTCCAGACGCGTCATGAACGTGCTGCGGGCGATCTCCTGGCGCGCGGCGCCGCCGAGGATCCAGCCGAGCACGACGTACCAGAGGCCGCCCGCCCAGTCGCCGCCGAAGCCGACGTAGAGGCCGTAGCCGAACAGCAGCACCGCGAAGCCCTGGCCGGTGAAGGCCGAGAAGCGGGTCGCGCGGTGGCGGTCGCCGGTCAGCTGCCAGACGGCGGCGCGCGCGATCCGGCCGCCGTCGAGCGGGAAGGCCGGGATCAGGTTGAAGATCAGCAGGATCGCGTTGATCGAGCCGATGAACGCGAGCAGGACGTCGACGATCGTGCCGGTCCCGCTCAGCGTCGCGCGGTCCCAGAACTCCTGCCCGCCCTGCGTCAGCACGCCGATGCCGCTGGCGACCGCGGCGATCACGAACGTCACGGCGGGCCCGGCCGCGCTGACGCGGAACTCCTCGCCGGGCGTCGCGCTCTCGCGCGTGGACTTCATGAAGCCGCCGAAGAAGAACAGGTCCACGCCGGCCACGCCGATGCCCTCGCGGCGGGCGGCGAAGGCGTGCCCGAGCTCGTGCAGGATGATCGAGCCGAAGAACAGGAAGGCCGCGATGACGGCGGCGATGAACCCCTGCCCGGGCGTGATGATCGTGTTGCTGAAGCGGTCCTCGAGCCAGTAGATCCACAGGAACAGGACGAGGAACCAGGACCCGTTCGCGCCGACGCGGATGCCGGCGATCTTGAACAGCTGGAATGACGAGCCGCCACCTAGCACCGTGGGTAGATGGTGGCAGGTGGCCGGCGATCCTTACGAGCGGACTTCGTCCGCCGTTTCGGTCGCTTGAGAATCGCTTCGCGGATTCTCGTAGCCTTGGCTGCATGGCCACGAAAGTCACCGTCACCGGCGCGGCCGGTCAGATCGGATATGCGCTGCTGTTCCGCATCGCGTCCGGGCAGCTGCTCGGCCCCGACACCAAAGTGCATCTGAACCTGCTCGAGATCCCGCAGGCCGTCAAGGCCGCCGAAGGCACCGCGCTCGAGCTGTTCGACGCCGCCTTCCCGCTGCTCGCGGGCATCGACATCTACGACGACGCCAAGCAGGCGTTCGACGGCGCGAACATCGCGCTGCTCGTCGGCGCCCGCCCGCGCACCAAGGGCATGGAGCGCGCCGACCTGCTGGAGGCCAACGGCGGCATCTTCAAGCCGCAGGGCGAGGCGATCGCGGCCGGCGCCGCGTCTGACATCAAGGTGCTGGTGGTGGGCAACCCCGCCAACACCAACGCGCTGATCGCGCAGCGCAACGCCGACGGCGTCCCCGCGCAGCGCTTCACGGCGATGACGCGGCTGGATCACAACCGCGCCGTCGCGCAGCTCGCCACCAAGACGGGCGCGGATGTGTCGCAGATCACCAACATGGCGATCTGGGGCAACCACTCGCCCACCATGTACCCCGACCTGTTCAACGCGAAGGTGAACGGTCAGCGCGCGTGGGACGCCGTGTCCGACGAGACGTGGGTGGCGGACGAGTTCATCCCGCGCGTCGGCAAGCGCGGCGCGGAGATCATCGAGGCGCGCGGTGCCTCCAGCGCCGCCAGCGCCGCCAGCGCGGCGATCGACCACGTGTACGACTGGGTGCACGGCACCGCCGAGGGAGACTGGGTCTCGATGGCGGTGCCGAGCGACGGCTCCTACGGCGTGGCCGAGGGGATCATCTCCTCGTTCCCGGTGCGCACCGCGAACGGTGAGTACGAGATCGTGCAGGGCCTCGACGTGCCCGAGTTCTCCCAGCAGCGGATCGACAAGACCGTCGAGGAGCTCGTCGGCGAGCGCGACGCCGTGTCAGGCCTCGGCCTGATCTGACGGTTAATCGCCCCGAGGGGCGCGGCCTATGAGGCCGCGCCCTCGCGCACGTGCCAGCCGCGCCCTGACTTGACGACCTTGCCCTCCTCGGCGAGGCCGGGCAGGACGCGGTACAGGTAGTTCTGCTGGATCCCCATCGCCTGCGCCATCTCGGGGATGGTGATGCCGGGACGCTCCTTCACCAGGTCGAGCGCCTGGGTGGCGCGCGTGCCCGACCCGCGAGGGCGGCCGCGGCGGCTGGTGGAGGCGCGGCGCGGCGCGGCGGCCTTGGCGGCCCCGCCTCCGCGACGGGTGGCGCGGCGTGCGGCGGCCGGAGCGGCGGCCACGGTGGAGGCGACGCTCGCGGCGCCCGAGGCGAGGCCGGCGAGGGCGGCGTCAGCCGCTTCGAGCAACCGGTACTCCTCCACGAGCGGCTTGAGCTCCTTCAACCGCGCCTGGATCTCCTTGTGCTTCTCGTCGAGGAACTCGGCCATCTGAGTTGTGACTCCGCGGGAGTGTGTGAACGATGTCACTCACACGGTATCCCAACATCCCGGCGCGCGGCGGTCTGCATGCGCGCTTGCCGGAATGCATTACCTCACTGTTCCAACAACGCCTTGAGATTCTCCAGTGATCGGTTGGCCTCCCGCTCCGGGACGCCGCCGACGATCACGCGGCTGGCGGCCGTGCCGAGGAAGCCTCCGGGCGCCTTGAACTCGTTCTCGTACTCGAACCGCGTGCGCCCGCCGTCGAGCTCCTTGAGCCTGTAGCTGGTGCGTGCGTAAGAGCCCGCCGGGCCGTGTCCCTCCCACGTCGCCGCGTACGGGCGCTCGGCTTCGGTGAGCGTCCAGTGCACCTTGAAGTTGGCGTGCCGCAGGCACAGGGTCTGATCCATCTTGTAGCCCTTCTGCGGAGTGCCGTCATCCACCCGGTTGACCTTGCGGTGGATGGTCACCCACTCGTGCAGGCGCTCGGGGTCGAGCATCACGTCATACACCGACGCCGGGGGAGCGTCGATCTCGATCAGCGCACGCACCTCGCTCATCGCGCCGCCACCTCCTCCAGCGCCTCCAGGTCACGCAGCGCCCGCTCGACCGCCGGCGCGAAGCGGTGAAGGCGCACGCCGAACGCCGCCGCGGCGCCGTCGTCGCGTGGAAGCAGGTCGTGCTCGAGCGATTCCATCAGCGGCTCGATCAGACCCACGTCCTCACCCGCGACCGCGGCGGCCACCACCGAGGCGACAGGTGTGAGGTTGAAGTTGAGTCCGAGGCTCGGTCGGCTGATCATCATGAGGTCGGCGATCCGCTGCAGCATCTCCGCGTAGCTCATCGCATCCGGCCCTGCGATGTCCCAGGAGCGTCCCGCGGAAGCCGCCGGCAGCGTGGCGGCGGCGGTGAGGAACTCCAGCACGTCGCGCCCGTCGATGGGCTGGGTGCGGTTCTCGCGCCAGGCCGGCAGCGCCAGGACGGGCAGCCGCTCGATCAGGCGCACGAGGAAGCGGAACGAGCGCGAGCGTGCGCCGATCACGATCGAGGCGCGCAGCGCGACGGACCCCGGCACGGCATGGAGGAGCGCCTGCTCGACGGCGAGGCGCGACGCGAGGTGGCGCGACGTCGCGCCGTCCTGCGGCACGAGGCCGCCGAGGTAGACGATCCGGCGCACGCCGGCGCGTGCCGCGGCGGCGGCGAAGCGCTCCGCCTGGCGGCGCTCGGCCTGGGCGAAGCCGCCGGCCGCCGGGCCCTCCATCGAGTGGATCAGGTAGTACGCGACCTCGACGCCGTCGAGCGCCAGGTCGAGCCCCTCTCCGGAGTCCGCGTCGCCGAGCACGAGCTCGTCGAACGCGGCGCCGGCGGCCGCCACGCGCGCGGCCGAGCGGCCGAAGCCGCGGACGGCGTGGCCGTCGCGGGCGAGGCGCGGCGCGAGCGCCGCGCCGACATATCCGGACGCGCCGGTGACGAGGGTCTGCACGGGGCGCTGAGGGTGACAGGCGAAAAACCCGCGCAGAGCGGCACCGCGTTCGCGCAAGCAGCACTTAAAGGGCCCCGTTTCCCCGTATTTGCGGGGGGATCGCGAGAACCCTGCGTTTTGCGGAGTCGGCGCGTGGAGAGGACTTGCGGCACCGGCGCGGCTGCGCTTGAGTCCCGCCCGTCCTGTGACGGAGTCGTGAACGAAGGGGTCAACGAAGGGTGTCAGCCGCAGTCGTCGCACCACGCAGCGCCAAGAGCCGCAAGGTCACATGCGAGGAGTGCTTCTTCGCCCGCAACGGCCTCTGCGCGCTCGACCTCTCCGAGCCCTGCGCGACGTTCCGGCCCGACCATCCCGACGGCCTGCGCCCGCCGCGCCAGCTGCGCTTCGTCTTCCGCCAGGAGCGCCGGCGGCAGTCCGCCTGGGCGTTCCCGTCGGCGCAGGAGCAGGCCGCGCTCCACGGCTGAACTTCAAAGTCAACTGCGCTGGTAAGGGGGAGGGTCAGTCTGCCTCGCCAAACGATCACTCCCCGCGAGGGGGTGGCCCGACTTCCCGTCCGATAGGGACGGGTTCTCCGGCCACCCCCCGACCCGCCTCCTCGATGCCCGCCGTTGACGTACACGCGAAACCGCTGCTAGGCAGCACGCCTGATTCACTCCCGGGGATGCGGATCACGGTCCTCGGCAAGTCGCCGGCCTGGCAGGACGCCGGGGGCGCCTGCTCCGGCTACCTCGTCGAAGCCCAAGGAATCCGGATCCTGCTCGACTGCGGGCCGGGCGTGTTCGCGAAGCTGCGCACGGTCGCGGACTACGTGGACGTCGACGCCGTGGTGATCTCGCACCTGCACGCCGACCACGTGGCGGACCTCGTGCCGTTCGCGTCGGCGCTGCGCTACTCGCCGCGGGCCGCGGGAACGCGACCGCGCCTGGTCGCGCCGCCCGGCGCGCCGGATGTGTTCGAGCACCTCTGCCGCGGCGGCTCGATGCGCGCCGACCACATCGAGGGCGTCTTCGATCTGACGGTCTACGACCCGTCCGACACCGTCGCGCTCGGCGGGCTGACGGCGCGCTTCCAGCCCGTGCCGCACTTCATCCCGTGCAACGCCGTCGAGCTCGCCGGCGACGGCGCGCGCTTCACGTTCTCGGCCGACTGCGGCCCCAACCTGGAGCTCGTGGAATTCGCGTCCGGCACCGGCCTCTTGCTCGCCGAGGCGACGCTGCCGGCGCCCGACGAGGGCCATCTCACGCCGTTCGAGGCGGGCGAGCACGCGGCGCGCGCGGGCGCGCGGCGGCTCGTGCTGACGCACTTCTCCGACGAGCTGGACGCCGGCTGGGTGCGCTCCGAGGCGGAGCGCGGATTCGGCGCGCCGGTGGATCTCGCGCATGAGGGCGCGGTCTACCGATTGGACGAGTAGGCCGTCCTCTATCAAGGGAAGACCCCATTCGGCCGATCACCGGGGCGTGACCCCAGCCACCGCCGCCATGGATGGCGTGCGACTCCTCTCGCATCGCCCGTCCGTGCTCTACAAGGTCGAGCACCTCGCCACGGAGCCCGCCGAGGGCGATATCGCCGTGGAAGGGCTGCTGCTGGCCGGCCCCGGCTGGGACGACAAGCTCAAGTCGGTCATCAAGGCGCTGTCGCTGTCCGAGCGCGCCTGCCTGTTCGCCGTCCGCCTGTCCGACGAGCAGATGCTGCCCGTCCCGGCCGAGACGCTGCTCGACCGCACGCGCACCGACTGGTTCCCCGAGTTCCTCTCGCACGGGCGCATGCACCCGCACTTCCAGCCGATCGTCGATCTCGCCAGCGGCCGCGCGTTCGGCCGCGAGGCGCTGATGCGCGGCAAGCTCGGCGCCGTCGAGCTGCGCGGCGCGGAGCTGATGGCCGCCGCCGAGGCGCACGACGCGATCTTCTCGTTCGACTACCGCGCGCGCACCGCCGCGCTCGAGGTCGGGCTGCCGTTGCTGCCGGAGGGCGAGGTCCTGTTCGTCAACCTCGACCCGCGCGCGTCGCTGGACGTCGAGAGCTCGCTGCGCACCACGTGGCCGATCGTCGCCCGCCTCGGCGCCGACCCGTCGCGGATCTGCCTCGAGTTCGTCAAGCCCGAGCGCTGCCCGGACCGCGACCTGCTGCAGGCGATGGCCCAGGCGCACCGCAAGCGCGGCGCCAAGATCGCGCTCGACGACCTCTCCGGCGGCCCCGACTCGCTCGCCTGCCTGGAGATGCTGCGCCCCGACATCGCCAAGATCGACACCGCGCTGACCGCAGGCATCCACCACTCGCCGGCCCGCCGCAAGCTCGTGCAGGCGCTCGTCGAGTGCGCGCACGAGCTGGGCGCGCGCGTCGTCGCCGAGGGCGTCGAGCGCGTCGACGAGTTCCGCGCGATGGCCGAGCTCGGCGTCGACCTCGGCCAGGGCTTCTACTTCGGCCAGCCGACCGACAAGCCGATGGCGGTCGACACCCGCCTCGTGCGGCCCAGCATGTCGTAGCATCGGGCCGCAATGGCCCAAGAGCGGGACCTCTTCGCCAACTTCGAGCGGATGCGGCGGGAGATGGACGTGCTGTTCGGCGACGTCCTCGATCGCGGCCTGTCGCCGCGCCGGCGCGGCGGCTTCTCGCCCGCCGTCGACGTCTATTACACGAGCGACCCCCCGCGCGCGGTCGTGCGCGCCGATCTCGCCGGGATCGACCCGGACGCCGTCTCGCTGGAGATCTCCGGCCGCGAGCTGATCCTCTCCGGCCACCGCGACCCGCACGCCGGCGAGGACCGCGTGTACCAGCAGCTCGAGATCGAGCACGGCCCGTTCCGGCGCGTCGTCGCGCTCGGCGCCGACGTCGACGCGGACGCCGCGGACGCCTCCTACGAGGACGGCGTGCTGACGGTCCAGCTCCCGCTGACGCGCCCTGAACGCGCGCGCTCGGTCCCGATCCGCGGGTCCGACCGTTGAGCGGCGACGGCTCGCCCTGCGGGCTCGCGTCGCTGGGAGCAATCGCCCAGGGGGCGATTCTCCCGGGTGGGGTGATTTGCGATGTCACTTGACGAGCTCCCGCTCGGACTGCCCGACCGGCTCCCGGTCCTGCCGCTGCGCGACACCGTCACGTACCCCGACACGCTGACGCCGCTGGCGGTCGGCCAGGAGCGCTCGATCCAGCTCGTCAACGACGCGCTGGTCGGCAACCGGATGCTCGTGATGCTCGGCTCCAAGGACCCCGATCTCGAGACGCCGGGGCCGGACGAGCTGCACACGATCGGCGTCGCCGGCGTCGTCGCGCGCATGCTCAAGGTGCCCGACGGCAGCCTGCGGATCCTCGTCCAGGGCGGCCAGCGCGTGAAGATCGAGGAGTGGATCGAGGGCGAGCCGTACCTCGTCGCGCGCGTCTCGGAGCTTCCCGACGAGGTCGACGAGGGGCCCGAGCTGACGGCGCTGATGCGCAACGTCCAGCAGACGTTCACGCACATCATCGAGGAGGTCCCGTACCTCCCCGAGGAGCTGCAGATGGCGGTCGCCAACCTCGAGGACCCGTCCGCGCTCGCGCACCTGATCGCCGGCGCGCTGCGGATCAAGATCGAGGAGCGCCAGGCGCTGCTGGAGGAGGTCGACGTCGCCAAGCGGCTGCGGCGGCTGTCGGAGATCCTCGCGCGCGAGCTCGACATCGTCGCGATCGGCTCCAAGATCCAGTCGCAGGTCCAGTCGGAGATGGAGGGCGCCCAGCGCGAGTACGTGCTGCGCCAGCAGCTGAAGGCGATCCAGGCCGAGCTGGGGGAGAAGGACCCGGCCGAGGCCGAGGTCGACGAGCTGCGCTCCCAGCTGGCCGCGCTCGAGCTGCCCGAGACGGCGCGCAAGCAGGCCGACCGCGAGCTGTCGCGGCTGGAGAAGCTCCCGCAGGCGGCGGCCGAGCACGGCGTCATCCGCACCTACCTGGAGTGGATGGCCTCGCTCCCGTGGGGCGCGATGACCGAGGACAACCTCGACCTCAAGCACGCCCGCGAGGTGCTCGACGCCGACCACTACGACATCGACAAGGTCAAGGGCCGGATCCTCGAGTTCCTGGCCGTGCGCAAGCTCAAGCCGGACGCGGGCGGCTCCTCGATCATGTGCTTCGTCGGCCCGCCCGGCGTCGGCAAGACCTCGCTCGGGCGCTCGATCGCGCGCGCCATGGGGCGCAAGTTCGAGCGCATCTCGGCGGGCGGCGTGCGCGACGAGGCCGAGATCCGCGGCCACCGCCGCACCTACATCGGGGCGATGCCCGGCACGATCATCCGCGCGCTGCGCGACGCGGGCGCCAGCAACCCGCTGTTCATGATCGACGAGATCGACAAGATGGGCGCCGACTACCGCGGCGACCCGGCCAGCGCGATGCTCGAGGTGCTCGACCCCGAGCAGAACGCGACGTTCCGCGACCACTACCTCGACGTCCCGTTCGACCTCTCGCGCGTGCTGTTCATCACCACCGCGAACACGCTCGACACGATCCCGCCGCCGCTGCGCGACCGCATGGAGATCATCCAGCTGGCCGGCTACACGGAGGAGGAGAAGCTCCAGATCGCCAAGCGCTACCTGGTCCCGCGCCAGATCGAGCGCTCAGGCCTGAAGCGCTCGCAGGTGAGCTTCAGCGACACGGGGCTGAAGGCGATCGTGTCCGACTACACGCGCGAGGCCGGCGTCCGCAACCTCGAGCGCGAGATCGGCGCCGTCTGCCGCAAGGTGGCGCTGCAGGTCGCCGAGGGGACGCTCGAGCGCAAGCTGGCCGTGACGGCGCCGAAGGTGCGCGAACTGCTCGGCCGCGCGCGCTTCCAGACCGACACCAAGCGGCGCACGGCGCAGGCGGGCGTGGCGACCGGGCTCGCGTGGACGCCGGTCGGCGGCGACGTCCTGTTCATCGAGGCGACGGCGATGCCCGGCACGGGCAAGCTGACGATCACCGGTCAGCTCGGAGACGTCATGAAGGAGTCCGCCCAGGCCGCGGTCTCCTACGTGCGCGGGCACGCCGAGCTGCCCGAGGACTGGTTCGCCACGCACGACCTGCACATCCACGTGCCGGCCGGGGCGATCCCGAAGGACGGCCCGAGCGCCGGGATCACGATGGCGACGGCGCTGATGTCGCTGGTCACGGGGCGCCCGGTGCGCGACGACGTGGCGATGACGGGCGAGCTCACGCTGACCGGCCAGGTGCTGCCGATCGGCGGGCTGAAGGAGAAGGCGCTGGCCGCCCAGCGGGCGGGTGTCAAGCGCATCCTTGCGCCCAGTCGCAACGAGGGCGATCTCGAGGACTTCCCCGAGGCGCTGCGCGAGGGGATGGAGTTCGTCTGGGTGCGGGAGATCGGCGACGCGTTCGACGCCGCACTTCAGAACGGCCGGCCCGGGTATGCTCGCCAAAGCTAGCGACTGCGAACCGAACTTCGAGGAGGCGCGATGGCGAACAAGAAGGTGGCCAAGGCCGGAAAGGCGGCGGACAGCGTCCGCGCGAACCCGTACGTCCAGCGGCTCATCGAGGACGAGGACCTGCGCAAGAACATCGTGCAGGCCTACGAGTCGGCGCGTGACGCGTATGGCCGGCTGAGCAACGGAAAGAGCCCGGCGACGCAGATCTTCGACGACAAGAAGCTGCAGAAGCACGTCAAGGAGGCCGCGGGCAGCGTGCGCGACGTCTCCGTCTCGCTGCGCGAGGCGCCGAAGAAGCAGAAGTCCGGCGGCGGGTTCAAGCGCCTGGTGCTGGTCGCCATCGTCGGCACGGGCGTCGCGCTGGCGCTGTCGGAGGGCCTGCGCAAGAAGGTCCTCGACACGTTGTTCGGGGCCGAGGAGGAGTTCGAGTACACCTCGACGACCTCGTCACCGGCACCGGCGGGCACGCCCGCCTGATCGCTTCACAGAGGGCGCCCACCGGGCGCCCTCTTCGTTGCTAGGTTCGAGGCATGGCTCACCTCGGCAAGACGGAGCTCGACGTCTCCCGCCTCTGCCTCGGCGGCAACGTGTTCGGCTGGACCGCCGACGAGGCGACGTCGTTCGCCGTCCTCGACGCCTACGCGGCGGCCGGCGGGAACTTCATCGACACCGCCGACACGTACATGCGCCCGAACATGGGCATCTCCGAGTCGATCATCGGCCGCTGGATGGCCGAGCGCGGCAACCGCGACGACATCGTGCTGGCGACCAAGGTGGGGTCCGATGGCGGACTCGGCGCCGAGAACGTGCGCGAGCACGCCGAGGCGTCGCTGCGGCGCCTGCAGACCGACCGCATCGATCTCTACTACGCCCACAAGGACGACCTCGACACGCCGGTGGCGGAGACGCTGCGCGCGTTCGACGCGCTCGTGCGCGCGGGCAAGGTGCGCCACATCGCCGCGTCGAACCTGTCGGGCGAGCGGCTGCGCGAGTCGCTCGAGCTGTCGTGGCGCGAGGGGCTGGCCGAGTACGTCGCGCTGCAGCCGCACTACAACCTGGTGGAGCGCGAGCGCTACGAGCGCGAGTACGCTCCGATCGTCGCCGAGCACGACCTCGCCTGCCTGCCGTACTACGGCCTTGCCAAGGGGTTCCTGACCGGGAAGTACCGGCCGGGCGGCCCAGAGGTGGACAGCCCGCGCGCCAAGGGCGCGCTGGAGTACCTCGACGCGCGCGGCGAGCGCGTGCTCGCCGCCCTCGACACGGTCGCCGCCGGGCGCGCCGCACCGGTCGCCGCCGTCGCGCTCGCGTGGCTGTCGGCGCAGCCGGGCGTCGCGGCCCCGATCGCCAGCGCGCGCAGCGTCGAGCAGCTCGAGGAGCTGCTCCCCGCCGTCGGGCTGAAGCTGACCGACGAAGAGCTGGCCGCGCTGACGGAGGCGTCGGACTGATGGACGCCGAGCGCCAGAGCTTCCTCGACGACCTCTACGCCACCTCGCGCGCCCACGACGAGGCGCTCGAGGACCGCCTGCAGCGGTTCCGCAACGTCGAGCCCGAGACCGCCGAGCTGCTCGGCGTGCTCGTACGCGCGATGCAGGCCACGCGCGTGCTCGAGCTCGGGACGTCCAACGGCTACTCGACGATCTGGCTCGCGGACGCCGCCGAGGCGGTCGGCGGCAGCGTGGTCAGCCTCGAGGTCGAGGCCGAGCGCACCGCGCTCGCGCGCGACAACCTCGCCCAGGCGGCGCTGGACTCGCTCGTCGAGCTGCGCACCGAGGACGCCGGCGAGGCGCTGGCGGGGTTCGCCGACGACGCCTACGACCTCGTGTTCCTCGACGCCGAGCGGCCCGCCTACGTCGGCTACTGGCCCGACCTCGTGCGCGTGCTGCGCCCGAACGGCCTGCTCGTCGTCGACAACACGCTCTCGCACGCGAACCAGCTGGTCGAGTTCTCCGAGCTCGTCTACGGCGACGCGCGCGTCACGAGCACGCTCGTGACCGTCGGCGCCGGCGTCCTGCTGATCGTGAAGTCCCGTTAGAGCACCACGACGGCGACGATGACCGCGCCGGCCACCGCGCCGGCGGCGAGGATCGCGCCGCCGAGCTTCTGCGCCGTCGTGGTCTCGGTCGCCTTCACGCGCGCCTTCTCGGCCTGCTGCAGCGCCTTCTCCAGCAGCCGCTCGGCCCACTCGAACTCGAGCGCGAGCATGGCGAGGCCGACCGGGATCAGCACGAACGCGGGCCCGGGCGTGACGAGCATGACCACGCCGGCGAGCAGCACGAGGAAGCCCGCCGCGCCCCACGCGACGCGGAACGCCGGATGGCGGCGGCGGTGCGTCGCCTGACGCGCCATCAGGCGCTCGATGATGCGCGGCCGCTCGCTCATCCGTCGCCGATCAGGTCGCGCACCTCGACGAGCGCGCCGGGGCGCTCGGCGGTGTCCGACGACGCGTTGCCGGCGCGCGCCAGCCACGAGACGAGGAACGGGTGCGGATCGACGGCCTTGCCGCCGTCGGGGTGGATCTCGAAATGCAGGTGCGGCGGCGTCGGCTCGGCATCGCCCGTGTTGCCGACGTAGCCCAGCACCGTGCCCGCCTTGACCTTCGCGTGGTCGACCGCCGCCGGGCTGAAGGCCGACAGGTGGGCGTAGAAGAACTGGTCGCCGGTGTCGGCGTAGACCCACAGGCGGTTGCCGGAGATCTTCAGCGAGCCGACGTTCTCCACGGTGCCGTCGGCGACCGCGACGACCGGGGTGCCGAAGCCGGCGAACAGGTCGTTGCCCTCGTGGAAGCCGGTGTCGGCCCGGAACGCGCCGAACGGTCCGCCGATCGTCGTCCTGCCCGCGACGGGGAAGACCCACCGCGCGCCCATCAGCCGCTTCTTGTACGCGGGCGCGTGCTTGACGTGCGGCTTCGGCGTCGGCGTCGCGGTCGGCTGCGCGGTCTGCGTCGGGGTGGGCGTCGGCGTCGCGGCCGCCTTGCCGTCGCGCGCGCTCGCGCTCACCGCCGCCACGACGACGATCGTCCCGGCGTCGTAGGCGCCGAGCGCCTCGGTCAGCTCCACGCGCAGTCCCGCGCCGGCGTGGTTGACCTCGACGAAGCCGGCGCCGTCGGGCAGGTCGTAGCGCTTGTCGGACTTGACGTCGCCGATCTTCGTGTCGCCGATCTGGAGGTCGCTGACGCCGCCGGAGTAGCGGACGTGGCCCTTCCCGTCGGCCTGCGCGCTGCGGCTCACGTCGCCGGCCGTCACCGCGCCGCCGAGCAGGTCGACGTCCTGCCCCTCGGCGTTCGCGGACGCCTGCGCGTCGCCGCCGCCGCGCGACGCCGACGCGAAGGCCGAGCCGCTTCCGAGCCCGATCCCCTTCGGCGTCTTCGACGGCGCGCTGCGGCTCGTGTCCTCGTCGCCGGACGCCGTCACGGGCGCCACGGTGCCCAGCGTGCCGCTCACGACGGCGGCGCTGGCCTTCGCGCTGGGCGGGGCCTCGGCGGGAGACGCGGACGCGAGGATCGCCGCGACCGCCGCGGTGGCGGCGAGCACGCCGGGGACACGGAACCTCACCCCAAGAGTGTGCCAAACCGTACTCTCATCCAGACGCGGCTCGACTAGCTTTGCGCGCTCGTGCCGGAGGAGGCCATCACCGCGGCGGGGCTCGAGAAGTCCTACGGAGACGTGCGCGCGCTGCGCGGCGTCGACCTGCACGTCCAGGCCGGGACGGTGCTCGGGCTGCTGGGTCCCAACGGGGCCGGCAAGACGACCATCGTGCGGATCCTGACCACGCTGCTGCTCGCCGACGCGGGGACCGCGCGCGTCGCCGGGCTCGACGTCGTGCGCGACGCGAAGGCGCTGCGCGCGAGGATCGGGCTCGCCGGCCAGTACGCGGCGATCGACGAAGGCCTGACCGGCTTCGAGAACCTCGAGATGGTCGGGCGGCTCTATCACCTCGGGCGCGGGCCGTCGCGCGAGCGCGCGCGGGAGCTGCTGGAGCGCTTCGACCTCTCCGACGCCGCCGACCGGCCCGCCAAGACCTACTCGGGCGGCATGCGCCGGCGGCTGGACCTCGCGGCGGCGCTCGTCGCGCGGCCCGCCGTGCTGTTCCTCGACGAGCCGACGACCGGGCTCGACCCTCGCAGCCGGCTGGCGCTGTGGGAGACGATCGAGGCGCGCGCGGCCGGCGGGACGACCGTGCTGCTGACGACGCAGTACCTCGAGGAGGCCGACCGGCTGGCCGACCGCATCGCGGTGATCGACCACGGGCTGGTGATCGCCGAAGGGACCTCCGACGAGCTGAAGTCGAAGGTCGGCGGCGAGCGCCTGGAGGTCCGCCTGCACGACCCCGGCGACGCCGTGCGCGCCGTCGAGGCGCTGGCCGTCCTCGCCGACGGCGACCGGCCGCGCGCCGACGGGCCGCTGGTGATCGTGCCGACGCTCAAGGACGGGACGGTCCCGGAGGCGGTGCGGCGGCTCGACGCCGCGGGCGTGCGGATCGACGACCTGGCGACGCGGCGCCCGACGCTCGACGACGTGTTCCTGACGCTGACCGGCCATGCCGCGGAGGAGGTGGCCGCGGATGCCTGAGGCGGTCGCAGACGCGCTCGTGATCTCCAAGCGCAACCTGCGCGCGTTCACGCGCCAGCCGGAGATGCTGATCGGCTACACGATCCAGCCGATCATGTTCGTGCTGCTGTTCGTGTACGTCTTCGGCGGCGCGATCTCGACGCCCGGCTTCGACTACGTCGACTTCCTGATCCCCGGGATCCTCGTGCAGACGATCTGCTTCGGCGGCGCGCTGACCGCCGTCGGGCTCAGCGAGGATCTGAAGAAGGGCCTGATCGACCGCTTCCGCTCGCTGCCGATGGCGCGCTCGGCGGTGCTGGCGGGCCGGACGGCGTCCGACGTGGTGGTCAACTGCGGCTCGATCGCGATCATGCTCGCCGTCGGCCTGATCGTCGGGTTCTCGTTCAGCTCGACGGCGCCGAAGGTGATCTACGGCGTGTTCCTGCTGCTGCTGTTCGGCTACGCGTTCTCGTGGGTGTTCGCGCTGATCGGGCTGTCGGTGAGCTCGGCCGAGGCGGCGCAGCAGTTCGGGTTCACCGCGATCTTCCCGCTGACCTTCATCTCGTCGGCGTTCGTGCCGGTCGACTCGATGCCGGATTCACTGCAGGCGTTCGCGGAGGTGAACCCGATCACCGTGACGGTCGACGCGATGCGCGCGCTGTTCCTCGGCACGCCGGCGGGCGACTCGGTCTGGGGCGCGACGGCCTGGGGCGTCGGGCTGGTGTTCGTTTTCGCACCTCTTTCAGTGCTGAAGTACCGGCGCGTCTCATCACGCTAGCCGGTCGCGGGGCGGGCGCCAGCGCGCCCGCCCCGGCGGCCACCGCCGCGAACGCGAAGGCCTGGCGCACATCGAGACCGCCCAGCGGCCCCGCGAGCGCGATCCCGACGTCCCAGCACGACGTGATCGCGCCGACGGCGGCGCCGCGCTCGTGCGCCGGCGCGAGCTCGACGAGCCACAGCATCAGCGCGGGGAGCACGAGCGCGAGCCCGGCGCCGAGCAGGACGAGCGCGACGAGGTGCGGCACGCCGAGCAGCGCCACCGCCTCGACGGCGATCGACACCCGCGCGACCCGCTGCGGCCCGACCTCGTCGACCAGCCGGCTGCCGAGCGCGCGCGTGACGACGAAGGCGCCGGCGAAGACGCCGAGCGCGACGCCGGCGTCCTCGGTGCGCGTGGAGATGAACGCGTTGAGCGTGCCGTAGCCGAACGAGGACAGGCCGAGCAGGAGCCCGAGCCGAAGCGCGACCGGCGGGAGGATCCGGGCGCGAGCCGGCGCCGGGGCGACCGGTGCGGCGCGCGTCTTCGCCAGCCCGAGCGCAATGACCGACATCGCCGCCGCGAGCCAGAGCGCGTGCCCGCCGATCGCCGCGGCGGCGACCGGCCCGATCGCCAGGCCGCCCCACATCGAGAGGCCGAAGTGGCCGATCAGGCGGCCGCGCCGCGCCGCCGGCGCGTCGCGCAGGACCGCCGCCAGCGCGCCCGTGAACAGCGCTCCCTCGCCGGCGCCGAGGACGAGCCGGGCGGCCGCCATCTCCGGCACCGACCGGGCGAGCACGTGGCCGGCCATCCCCAGCGCGACCAGCGCGGCTCCCGCGCGGGCGACGGGGACGCCGCGGTCGGCGAGGCGGCCCGCGAACGGGCGCGCGATCGCGGTGGCGGCGGCCGCGACGGTCACGAGCGCTCCGGTGACGGCGGGGCTTCCGAGGTGGAGGCCGGGGAGCGCCTGGATCGTCGCGCCGAGGGCGAGGTAGCCGCAGAAGACGGCGATCCACAGGCGCTTGATCGACATGGAACCGAACGGTACCATCTACGCTCCATGACCCCGAGACGCGTGCTGCTCATCCACGGCATCTGCTCCTCCGGCGCGACCTGGTGGGAGATCGCGCAAGGCCTCCGGGACGCCGACGTCGCCGCGCCCGACCTGCGCGGCCACGGAACGGCCCCGCGCGCGGAGCGCTACCGCGCCGCCGACTACGCGTCCGACCTGGGCCGCGGCTGGGACGTCGTCGTCGGCCACTCGCTCGGCGGCCTGATCGCCGTCCGCGCCGCGGTCGACGACCCCGGCTTCGCGCGCCGCCTCGTCCTGCTCGACCCGGTGCTCGCGCTCGACGACCACGAGGCGGTGACCGTGGAGATCCTGGCCGAGCGCGCCGAGACGGCCGCCGACATCGCGGCGGCCAATCCGCGCTGGCACCCCGAGCACGCGCGCCTGAAGGCGCTGGCCGCGCGCCAGGCCGACCCGGGAGCGATCGTGGCGACCATGCGCGACAACGCGCCCTGGGCGCACGTCCACCTGCTCGACGCGCTGACGATCCCGGCGCTGGTGTTCGCCGGGCCGATGCACGCGCCATGCTCGGGCAACGTCGAGTACCGCAGCGTGCCCGGCACCGGGCACTCGCTCCATCGCGACCGGCCGGACGTCGTGCTGGGATCCATCTGATGCCGGTCGCGAAGGGAGAGACGCTCGACCCGGCCGCCACGCGCGCGAA
Source organism: uncultured Solirubrobacteraceae bacterium (assembly GCA_963736505.1). GTDB lineage: Bacteria > Actinomycetota > Thermoleophilia > Solirubrobacterales > Solirubrobacteraceae > Solirubrobacter. The sequence continues at coordinate 1,296,270 of CAVTOZ010000001.1, read as the reverse complement.
GATCCTCGACGCCGCGACGCGGCTGTTCTACGAGCGCGGGACGCCGGCCGTCGGCGTCAACGAGGTCGCCGAGGCGGCCGGCGTGTCGAAGGTCACGCTCTACCGCCACTTCGGCACCAAGGACGACCTCGTGGCCGAGTTCCTGCGCCGCCGCAGCGACCGCGTGTCGGCGTGGCTGCGCGGCGTGGCTGACGAGGCCGAAGGACCCGAGCGCGTGCTCGCGCTGTTCGACGCGCTCGAGCAGTGGTTCCGCGAGCCCGCGTTCAAGGGCTGCGCGCTCGTCAACGGCGCCGTCGAGGCGCGCGGCGCGCACGCCGCCGCGCGCGAGATCGCGGCGGCGCACCTCGAGCGCCACCTCGGCCTCCTGCGCGAGCTGACCGGCGACAGCGAGGCGCTGGCCCGGCAGCTGCTGGTGCTCGTCGAGGGCGCGACGACCGTCGCGTTCGTCCGCGGCGACCCGACCGCCGCGCGCGACGCCCGCGCGATCGCCGCGACGCTACTTCAGCCGGAACGCCGCGCCGACCTTGATCGGCGCGCCGCGCGGCGTGCGTGAGATCACGATCCGGGCGCGCCCGGCCCCGCGGTGCACGATCGTGCCGCGGCCCTTGCCGTCGAGCCTCACGTGCCCGGCGCCGCGCCAGTCGAAGTGCCAGCGGTCGTAGACCTGCAGCGTCGCGATCAGTCGCGGGCGGGCGCTGACGCGGACCGTGCGCCCCGACTGCCGCACGCGCAGGTCGAACGTCTCGGTCACCGTCACGGTTGCGGCCGGGCTGTCGCCCGACCCGGTCCGCGCGACGTAGACGGCCGTCGCGGCCGGCTTGACCGTGGCGCTGAACGTGCCGTCGGCGGCGGGCGTCGCGCGCGCCTCCACGGCGCCGTCGGCGCGCACGATCTGCACGGCCGGCGTGCCGGCGGGCGCCCGGCCCGACAGCGTCGCGGCCTCGCCGGCGAACACGGACGCGGCGCTCAGCGTCGCCGCCACGACGTCGACCTCGCCCGTCGTGAACGGGTGGATCGTGCACAGGAACGGCTGCGGGCCGACGGCGCCGAACTCGTGCGTGAAGAACGACGACGACGCCAGCGCCCCGGACCGGAAGTCGCCGCCCTTGACGTCATGCGCCGTCAGGTCGCCGTTGCGCCACAGCACCGAGTCGCCCGCGAAGACCGTCAGCCGCGCGGGCGAGAACGACTTGCCGGGCATCGAGATCGTCGCCGTCTCGGCGTGCGCCGTCGCCGGGAAGACGAGAGCGGCGACGATCAGCGCGCGCTTCACTTGACGGTGATGGTGCCCTGCATCCAGGGGTGGACGGCGCAGAAGTAGGTCAGCTTGCTGCCCTTCTTGGCGGTCACCTTGAAGCTGACCTTGCCCTTCGGCGGCAGGTAGATCGAGTCGCCGGCGGTCGTCTTGGTGCCCATCGTGTCGAAGCCCGTGCCGCCGGCGTCGACGACCGGGACCTTCACCTCGCCGGTGGTCGGGTCGGCCTGGTGGGCGGCCAGCAGCGGGCCGCAGGCCGGGCACGCCTGGATCGCGGCCGCCGTCTTCGGCAGCGCGGACTTGGCGAGCAGCGAGAGCGAGTGCGGCGCGCCGTCGGAGCTCTTGTTCGTCAGCGTCACGGTCGCGCCGGACTTCACGGTGATGTCGCCCGGGACGAACTTCTGCCCGTCCTGGATGTACTCGTTGATCTTGACCGTGGTCCTGCCCTGGGTCTCGATGTGGTTGGCCTTGGGGGCGGCCAGGGCCGGCGCGGCGACGGCGAGCGCGGCCACGGCGGCGAGCGCCACCGGGGTGCGACGGATCATCCTTGTCCTCCTTGAGTCACGGGTCGCCCGCCATCCTGCGGCGGCGGCGCCCCGGGTACATCAGGGAAACCCCTAGAACAGCCCGCGCGCGGCCCAGATCGCCCGCGGGGCGCCGCGCGGGCGCAGCCGGCCGGTCGCCAGCGCGCGGCGGGAGTCGAGCCGCCCGGCCACGATGTCGACCCAGTCGCCGTAGCGGCAGCGCAGCTCGACGTCGACGTCGGCGGCGCGGCCCGCGACGGCCGCCGTCGCGCCGTTGTCGACGTACAGGTGCCATGGCTCGGCGTCGGAGAACTCCCACTGGACGGTGAACGGCCCGGCGGGCGCGGTGCGGTGGTCGACGGCGCGGCGCATCGCGTCGAACAGCAGCGCCATCGCGTCCGGATCGCGCGGCGGCGGCCCGTTGGGCGGGCCGATGAAGCCGGCGCCGAGCAGCGCCAGCGCTCGCTCGCCGCGCTGCTCGGGCGTCATGTCGACCGGGAACACCTGCGGGCCCGGCAGCGCGTCCAGCGGCAGCCCGGCGGCGCGCATCTTGGCCTCGAACGAGCGCGCCGCCTCCGCGTAGATCTGCTCCAGCGTGAAGCCGAACACCTCGGTGTAGGAGCGATTCCAGCCGGGCGGGACGAACACCGCGACCGAGTACGGCGTCGCGACCCGGATCAGGTCCGCGACCGCGTCGATCACGGCCGGGTCCTCGGCCACGAGGTCGTGCAGCAGCCGCACGCCGAACGCGATGTGGCGCTGCTCGTCGAGTGCGACGAGCTTCATGCCGGCGCGGAACCCCGGCAGCAGGCCGCGCCGCTCGAGGTAGTCGGAGATGAAGTGCTGCCCCGGCTGCGCGAGCGTCGCCTCGACGACGAGGTGGTACATCGTCACGGCGCGCGCCAGCGCCACGCGCGAGCGGTCGCGCCGCAGCTCGTCCGTCACCCGGTCCAGCAGCGCGAACGTCTGCCGGAAGCCCCACGTCAGCTCCGGCTCGGTCGCCGCCAGGCCGCCGGCCAGCGAGCCGTCGCCGAGGCCCGCGACCTCGTGCATGAAGCGCTTGAAGAAGACCGCGTGGCGCGCCTCGTCGACCTGCTGGGTGGCGAGGAAGTACTTCTGCTCCTCGCGCGGCGCGGCGTCGATGAACGGCGCGAGGTCGTCCGCGACCGCGTCCTCGCCGTGGAAGAACAGCGCGTAGTTCCACAGCGCCGCGCGCCGCTCGAGGTCCGAGAGCGCCGCCCAGTGCTCGTGGTCGGCCGAGAAGTCGATCTCGGTCGCGCGCCAGTTGCCCCGCTCCCAGCGCGCGTAGAGATCTTCGTAGGACACCTGCGTGACAGCCGGCACAAGCCGGAAGCTACTCCGCGCCCGGCGTCAGGAGGTGCGATTCGTCACACGCCGCTCGAGCTCGTCGGCGAGCTCGGCGATCGGCACGCGCTCCTGCGTGAGCGAGTCGCGCTCGCGCAGCGTGACGGTCTGGTCCTCGATCGTCTGATGGTCGATCGTGACCGCGAACGGCGTCCCGATCTCGTCCTGGCGCCGGTAGCGCCGGCCGATCGCGCCGCCGTCGTCGTACTCGGCGCTCATGCGCCGGCGCAGCGTCTCGTAGACCTCGCGCGCGGCCTCCGGGTGCCCGCCCTTGCGCAGCAGCGGCAGCACGGCGACCTTGACCGGCGCGACCGCCGGATGCAGCCGCAGCACCGTGCGCGTCTCGCCGCCGAGGTCGTCGGTGTCGTATGCCTCGCACAGCAGGGCGAGGATCGTGCGCCCGACGCCGGCGGCCGGCTCGATCACGTGCGGGACGTAGCCCTGGCCCGTCTGCGGGTCCTTCCACTCGAGCTTCTCGCCCGAGACGCGCGCGTGCTGCGTGAGGTCGAAGTCGCCGCGGTTGGCGACGCCCTCGAGCTCCGACCAGCCGATCGGGTACAGGTACTCGACGTCGGCGGTGCCGGAGGAGTAGTGCGAGAGCTCCTCGGGGTCGTGCTCGCGCAGCCGCAGGCGCTCCGGCGCGATCCCGAGCCGGGTGTACCAGTCGAGCCGCTCGGCGCGCCAGTAGTCGTACCACTGCTGGGCCTCGTCGGGCGGGACGAAGAACTCCATCTCCATCTGCTCGAACTCGAGCGTGCGGAAGATGAAGTTGCCCGGCGTGATCTCGTTGCGGAACGACTTGCCGACCTGCGCGATCCCGAACGGCGGCTTCTTGCGCGCGTACTGGAGCGTCTGCTTGAAGTCGAGGAAGATGCCCTGCGCCGTCTCGGGCCGCAGGTAGACGGTCTGGCCGGCCTCCTGCACGGGCCCGATCGTCGTCTCGAACATCAGGTTGAACTCGCGCGCCTCGGTGAGGTCGCAGTCCTTGTACTCGCCCGGGTGCACGGACGGCTTGCGCGGGCACGCCAGCTCGTTGATGTGATCGGCGCGGAAGCGCTGCTTGCAGGTCTTGCAGTCGACCAGCGGATCGGTGAAGCCGGCGAGGTGCCCGGACGCCTCCCAGGTCTTCGGGTGCTGGATGATCGCGGAGTCCAGCGCGACGATGTCGTCGCGCTCGAAGACCATCGCGCGCCACCACTCGTCGATCACGTTGCGCTTGAGCAGCACGCCGTAGTGCCCGTAGTCGTACGTGTTGGCGATGCCGCCGTAGATCTCCGAGGCGGGGAAGATGAGGCCGCGGCGCTTGGCCAGCGCGACGACCTCGTCCATGGTGGTGGCGGGCATGACCGCGCAGTCTAGGGGCCTATACTCGGCCGCCGGCATGCCGATCTACGAGTACCGCTGCGAGAACGGGCACCTCTTCGAGGTGATGCAGAAGATCACGTCCGAGCCCGTGACGCAGTGCGAGGTCTGCGGAGCGCCCGTGCAGCGGGTGTTCCACCCGGTCGCGGTGCACTTCAAGGGCTCGGGCTTCTACAACACCGACTACGGCACCGCCAAGCGCCGGCGCGAGAACGCCGACTCCGCGTCCTCGGGCGCCGACAAGCGCGACGCCAAGCAGTCCGAGAGCAAGTCGGACTCGTCGTCGTCGTCCTCGTCATCGTCGAGCGACTCGTCGTCCTCGTCGACGACGAGCTCCGATAAGTCCTCCTGATAGGGACCTGTACGGAACTTCATTGGCGCTAACGCGCTGCCGTTGCCAGACTCGACGGCGTGTCCGCACGCCAGATCAGCCTCCTCGCCGCTTTGTCCGCCATCTGGGGCGGCTCCTACCTGCTGATCAAGTACGCCCTGGACGGCTACAGCGCGGGAGCGATCGTGTCGTTCCGCTGTCTGCTCGCGTCGGGCGTCCTGTTCGTCGCGCTGCGCGCCACCGGGGCGGGCATGCCGAAGGGCGTCAGCCGCAAGTGGGCGCTGATCCTCGGCACCGTCGCGGTCGCGGCCCCGTTCCTGCTGATCACGTTCGGCGAGCACGTCGTGCCGAGCGGGCTGACGGCGGTGCTGATCTCGCCGGCGTCGCTGTTCGTGGCGCTGTTCGCGCCGATGATCGACCCGAGCGAGCGCATCAACCGCCGCCAAGGGCTCGGCATGGGCCTCGGCCTGCTCGGCGTGGCGATGGTCGTCGGCGTCGAGTCCGTCCACACGGTCGGCGAGTTCCTCGGCGCGCTGGCGATGATCGGCGCGGCCGCGTTCTACGGGCTCTCGACGTTCGTCGTGAAGGGGAAGTTCGGCCACTTCGCGTCGATGCAGACGTCGTGGATCTCGGTCACCGTCGCCGGCGTCCTCACGCTGCCGGTCGCGCTCGCCACGACGCCCGGCCACACGCCGACGCTCGGCGCGACGGCCGCGCTGCTCGCGCTCGGCGTCGTCGGGACCGCGCTCGCGTTCGTGATCTTCTACAAGCTGATCAACGAGATCGGCGCCGGCCGCGCGTCGCTCGTGTCCTACCTCGCGCCTGGCGTCGCCTTGTTCTACGGCGCCATCTTCCGTGACGAGGCGATCACGCTCGCGGCCGTCGGCGGCCTCGTGCTGATCCTCGCCGGCGTCTACATCGCCTCGCGCAAGCGGGCCGCGCCGCGCGTCGCAGCTGCGCCCGCTCCGGCGCGGGCGTAGTAGCGTGCCGAATCTGTGGACCTGACGCTCTCGCCCGCCGAAGAGGAGTTCCGCGACGGGCTGCGCGCCTGGATCGCGGACAACCACCCCGGTCGCGAGCCGGACGGCGACGAGGAGTCGTTCGTGTTCCGGCGCGAGTGGCAGCGCAAGCTCAACGACCGCGGCTGGGCGGGCCTGACATGGCCGGAGGAGTTCGGCGGCGCCGGCGCGACGATGATCGAGCAGGCGATCTTCTTCGAGGAGATCGCGCGCGCCCGCGCGCCGCAGATGGCCAACGTGCTCGGCCTCACGATGGGCGGGCCGACCGTGATCGCGCACGGCACGAGCGAGCAGAAGGAGCGCTTCCTCACGCCGATCCTGAGCGCCGACGAGATCTGGTGCCAGGGCTTCTCGGAGCCCGAGTCGGGCTCGGATCTGGCGTCCTTGAAGACGCGCGCCGTGCCGAGCGGCGACGGCTACGTCGTCACCGGCCAGAAGGTCTGGACGACGTTCGCGCACCAGTCGAAGTGGTGCATGCTGCTCGCCCGCACCAACCAGGACGCGCCCAAGCACCGCGGCCTGACGTACTTCCTGATGGACATGGAGCAGGACGGCGTCGACGTCCGCCCGCTCGTGCAGATCACGGGCGAGGCGGAGTTCAACGAGCTGTTCATCGAGGAGGCGCACATCCCCGCCGACAACGTCGTCGGCGGCGTCGACAACGGCTGGCGCGTCGCGATCACGACGCTGATGCACGAGCGCGCCGGGCTCGCGTTCGCGCTCCAGGCGCGCGTGCAGATCGCGCTCGGCGAGCTGGTCGACGAGCTCAAGGCGCGCGGCGCGCACGAGGACCCGCTCGTGCGCCAGCGGCTCGCGCAGCTGGCGATCGAGGCGCATGTGCTGCGGCTGCTCGCGTACCGCGGCCTGACGTCGACGATGAAGTCCGGCGAGCCGGGCCCGGAGGGCTCGCTCGGCAAGTGGCTGTGGGCCGACGTCAACCAGGGGCTGACCGAGCTCGCGCAGGACGCCAAGGGCCCCCGCGCCGCGCTCGTCGACGACACCTGGACCTACCGCTTCCTGCGCGCCCGCGCCAACTCGATCGAGGGCGGCACGACCGAGATCCTCAAGAACATCGTCGCCGAGCGCGTCCTCGGGCTCCCGCGCGCATGAACTTCGACCTGACCGACGACCAGCGCGAGATCAAGCGCACGGCGCGCGAGTTCCTCGCCGCCCGCTACCCGTCCGAGACGATCCGGCGGATCGCGCTCGACGGCGAGCCGGACCCGCACTGGGACGAGATCGTCGAGCTGGGCTGGCCGCAGATCGCGGAGTTCGGGTTCGTCGAGCTCGCGGTCGTGGCCGAGGAGCTCGGCTACGCGCTCGCGCCCTCGCCGCTGGCCTCGACCTGGGCGGCGTCGCTGCTGCACCCGGAGCTCGAAGGCCGCGGGACGGTCGCGATGTGGGACGAGGACGGGCCGCTGGTCGAGGCCGGCGGGCGCCTGACCGGCGCCAAGATCGCCGTCCCGAACGCCGACGTCGCCGACGCGATCGTGGTCCGCGGCGAGGACGGGCGCCTGTTCGTCTGCACGGGCGCCGAGATCGAGCCCGCGCGCTCGCTCGACGCGACGCGCCCGCTGTTCACCGTGCGCTTCGACTCCACGCCGGCCGACGAGATCCCCGCCCGCCCGTGGTATCCCGTCTACGTCGCCGCGGCCGCGGAGGCGGTCGGCGTCGCCGCGCGCGTGACGGAGATGACCGTCGCCTACGCCAAGGAGCGCAAGCAGTTCGGCCGCGCGATCGGCTCCTACCAGGCCGTCTCGCACGCCTGCGCGCAGATGTTCCTCGAGAGCGAGGGCGCGCGCTCGGTCACCTACTGGGCGGCCTGGGCGCTCGACCACGACCCCGAGGCCGCGAGCACCGCCGCGTACTCCGCCAAGGCCTACGCGTCCGACGCCGCGGTCAACGTCACGCGCGCCGCGCTGCAGCTGCACGGCGGCATCGGCTTCACGTGGGAACACGACCTGCACCTGTTCCTCAAGCGCGCCGAGGCCGGCGCGCACGCGTTCGGCGACGCCCGCTGGCACCGCGACCAGCTCGCGGACATCCTCCTTTAGTCAGTTCCGCTTGACGGCAGCGGCGGCGCGCGGGTACGGTCCGGCGCGGTCAAGGGTTGGGCAAGGAGGCCTCATGCGTTCGGTCGCAGCGCTCATCGTCGTGCTGGGAGCACTCGCAGCGCTGCCGGCGGCGGCGCGCGCGGACGATCCGTGCGCGGACGACGCCGCCCTGTGCGACGGCGCGCGGCCGCTGCCGGACATCGCCATGACGCCCCGCGCGCCGCGCGCCGGTGCGGCCATCGGCTTCACGGCGAGCAGCCCGGGCCGCGGCATCGCGTTCGCGTGGGACCTGGACGGCGACGGCGACTACGACGACGCCGCCGGGGCGCACGTGGATGCCGTGCTCGCCGCCGGCACGCCCGTCGTGGGCGTGCGGGCGACCGACGACGCCGGCCGCAGCGCGACGCTGCGCCAGAGCGTGCCGGTCCACGGCGGCGACCTCGCGCCGACGGGCGGGATCGCCGTCGCTCCGCTGTCCGCGCGGGTGGGCAGGCCGGTGACCGTCACGGCCGGCGGCTCGGACCCGGACGGCCGGATCGCGAAGGTCGAGCTCGATCTCGACGGCGACGGCGCCTACGAGGTCGTGGCCGGCGGAGCGCCGCGGGTGGCGCGCACGGTCACGTTCGCGACGGCCGGGATGCGCGTGCTGCGAGAGCGGCTGACCGACGACGCGGGCGTGAGCTCGGTCGCGACGCGGACAACCGGCCGCCGCGGAGCGCGATCACGGCCGCCGGCCCGGTCTACGACTCGCTCGTCACGCGCCCCGGGCAGTCCCTGAGCCTCAGCGCGCTCGGCGCCGGCAGCGACGACCCGGTCGAGCAATGGGCGTGGGACACCGACGAGGACGGCGAGTTCGACGACGGCGCGACGGTGTTCGCCGACGCGAGCTTCGCCACGCCGGGTCTGCACCACGTGCGCGTGCGGATGACCGACGGCCTCGGCCTGACCGGCGTCGCGGTGCTGCCCGTCGACGTCCGCGCCGACCAGGAGCCGTCGGTCTCGCTCACCCTCCCGCCGATCGCCCGCGTCGGCGCGCCCGCGACGCTGCGGGCGTCCGCGGCCGATCCGGAGCGCGATCCGGTCACGCTGACGTGGGACACCGACGGCGACAGCCAGTTCGACGACGGGACGGGCACCTCGCTCGCGTTCACGCCTGGCGCGGCCGGCGTCCTCGAGCTTGCCGTGAAGGGCGACGACGGGCACGGAGCGATGCAGGTGGCTCGCGCCACGCTCACGGCGACAGCCGATCCCGCCGTCGCGCCGGTGGTGAGCGACTTGACGATGTCTCCGGCCGTCCTGCGCGCCGGCCGCACGGCACAGCTGTACGCGACCGGCCGGACCGCGGACGGGATGCCCGCCGCGCTCAGCTTCGAACTTGACGGCGACGGCGCCTTCGACGACGTCCCCACCAGCGACGGCTTCAACCGCTTCTCGTTCACGGTGCCGGCCGCGCGGACGACGATCGCCGTCAAGGCGAGCGATGGCGCGCGCTCCGCGGTCCGGACCATCGACATCGAGCCGCGCGAAGGCAACCTGGCGCCGCGCGTCTGGCTCGATCCGAACTACTCGGCGCCGTTCCCCACGCCCGGCCTCGCGTACTACGGCGCCGAGTGGGAGGACATCGACGGCAGCGTCTGCTGCCCGCCGACCGGATGGGACACCGACGGCGACGGCGAATACGACGACGCCCAGCCGGGCCTCTACACGAAAGCGGGCGACTACGCGCTCGGCGTCGAGGCTGCCGACGGCGACGGCGGGACGGCGACCGCGGTGCGCACGTTCTCGCTCGGCGGCAAGCCGCCGAAGGCCGCGTTCTCGCTCGCGGGCGGCCTGCTCACCTCGACGGCGACGGACCCCGACGGCGACGCCATCGCGGCGGCCGAGTGGGACCTCGACGGCGACCGCGCGTTCGATGACGCCGCGGGCGGCAGCGTCCGCGCGCTCGCTGTCGCTGACCGTGCGCTGCTCGGCGAGCTGCCGGACCGCGGTCGTGGTCGAGCTCGGCACGCGCGTGCTCGGGCGCGGCACGGGCCGGGGCGGCCGCGTGACGGTCAGGTTCTCGACCACGGCACGCCGCCTGCTCGAGCACACGCACGCGCGCCGGCTGACGCTGAAGATCACCGCCCCCGGCGCGGAGACGGTCACGACGACGCTGACGATCAGGCGCTGATCCTTCTCCACTCGATCCTGCTTGCGCGAGGGGCGGCGCGCCAGTAGCGTCGGCGACGGTCAATTCGGCATGGAGGCTGGAATGCGGGTCGCAGGGCTCATCGTCGTCGCCGTGGTTGCGACATTCCCGGCCTTTGCGCGCGCGGCGGACCCGTGCGCGTCCGACAACGGCGACGGCGGGCGCTGCGAGACCCACCGGCCGTCGGTGGGGATCACGGCGCTGCCGGCCACGCCGCACGCGGGCGCGAGCGTGACGCTGACGGCCGGCGGGATCGGGCGCGGGCTGCAGTTCGCGTAGGACCTCGACGGCGACGGCCAGTTCGACGACGCGACCGGCGCCCAGGTGACGCGCGCGTTCGCCGCGTCGACGACGGTCGGCGTGCGCGCCACCGACGAGGACGGCCGCGCGGCGACCGAGACCCGCACGCTGATGGTGCACGCGGCGGACCTCGCGCCCACCGGCACGCTCTCGACGTCTCCGGCCGCGCCGCGCGCCGGGACCGACGTGCACGTGATCGCGTCGGGGACCGACCCGGACGGCACGCTGGCCCGGATCGAGGTCGACGCCGACGGCGACGGGACCTACGAGGCGGCCGGCGGCGACGCCGTGGCGCGCTTCGCCACTCCGGGCACGCGCACGCTGCGCGCGCGGCTGATCGACGACGGCGGCAACGTCACGACCCTCGCCGACGCGATCGACGTGCACCTCGCCAACGTGCCGCCGGTCACCACGCTCGAGGTGCAGCCCGCCTCGCCGAAGGTCGGCCAGGCGGTCACCGTGGGCGCGCCGGCGAGCGACGCGGACGGCTCCATCGCCCGCTACGACTACGACCTCGACGGCGACGGGACGTTCGAGACCCGCGGCGCCGCGTTCGGCGACACGACCACGTACGCGACCGCGGGCACGCGCGAGATCGGCGTGCGCGTGACCGACGACGGCGGCGCCACCGCGATCGCGAAGGCGTCCGTCGCCGTCCGCGACGGCAACGAGCCGCCGGTCGCCTCGCTCCAGCGCACGGCGGCCACGCGCACGCTGTTCGCGTCCGGTTTCGACGCCGACGGCGGCGCCGGCACCTACGACTGGGACCTCGACGGCGACGGCGCGTTCGACGACGCGAGCGGGTTCATCCTCAACTACGTCGCGATCCCCGGGACCGGCACGGGGACGTTCGACGTCGGCGTGCGGATCGCCGACGGCGAGGGCGCCACGTCGGTCGCCCGGCGCGCCGTGACGATCCACGACCTGCCCGCCACGGTGCCGTCGATCGCCGTCTCGCCCGCGCAGCCGCGCGTCGGGCAGACGGTCAGCTTCGGCGCCGCGACGCTGTCGGACGACCTCACCAGCGTCTCGTGGGACCTCGACGGCGACGGGACGTTCTCCGGCGCCGTCTCCGACGACTGCCTGCATCAGACGACGAGCTACGCGACCGCGGGGCCGCGGACCGTGCAGGTCAAAGTCGTCGACCGCCAGGGCCGCAGCGCGACCGCGCGCGTGGAGGTCGACGTCTCCGCCCCGGCAACCTGACGCCCGGCGCCGGCTTCACGGCCTCGACCGGCTGGCCGCAGACCGGCGCGGCCGTCACGTTCACGGACGCGAGCACCGACGCCGACGGCGCGATCGCGTCGCGCGCATGGGACCTCGACGGCGACGGCGCGTTCGACGACGGTACCGACGCGACGGCGACGCGCAGCTTCGCGACCGCCGGCGACCGGACCGTCGCGCTGCGCGTCACCGACGACACGGGCGCGACCTCGGTCCAGCGCCGGACGCTCCAGGTCCACGACGGCAACCTGGCGCCGCGCGCGGCGATCGCCGGGGACTCGCTGGTGCTGCGGGCGGGGGAGGCGGCGACGCTGCACGGCTCCGCCGCGGCGGGCGGCGACGACGCCGTCACGTACGCGTGGGACGCCGACGACGACGGCGCGTTCGACGACGGCGCCGCCGCGACCCTGCCGGTGAGCTTCGCGACCGCCGGCTTCCACCGCGTCCGCCTGCGCGTGACCGACGCCGCCGCGCTGGACGACGTCGCGACGCTGCTCGTCGACGTGCGGCCGGCCGGCGCCGAGCACGCGCCGGCGCTGTCGCTGACCGTGCCCCAGGGCATCGTGCGCCCGGGCGCCGCGGCCTCCTTCTCCGCCTTCGCGGTCGACGCGGAGGACGATCCGATCACGCTGGCGTGGGACCTCGACGGCGACGGCGCGTTCGACGACGCGACCGGCGCCGCCGTCCAGCACGTCTACCCCGACGCGGGCGCCTACGTCGTCCGCGTGCGCGCGAGCGACGCGGGCGGTGCGAGCCGGACGCTGACGCGGACGGTGAACGTGGTCGCCGACGCGGGCCTCGCGCCGGGGTTCGGCTCGATCGTCATGCCGACCGTGGTCCGCGCCGGGCGCGCGACGACGTTCAGCGTGTGGGCGTACGACCCGGACGTCTCGATCGGCGGCGTCGGCCCGCGCGGGGTGACGCTCTCGTTCGACCTCAACGGGGACGGCGACTTCGACGACGTGCCGTTCGACGTACCCGGAGCGCCGGTCCCGACGTACACGTGGACGTTCCCGACCGGCGCGCCGGTGAAGATCGCGGTGCGCGCCCGCGACGTCACGGGCCGCACGGCGGTGGCGACGCTCGAGGTGCATCCGACCGCCGCGAACGTCCCGCCGGCGGCGTCGATCGCGGCCCCGGCGGCGATCGTGGCCGGCCAGACGGCGCGCTTCTTCGCGGGCGCCACCGACGCCGACGGCGCCGCGCTGACGTACGCGTGGGACGCGGACGGCGACGGCGACTACGACGACGGCGCGTCTCTGCAGGTGCTGCACACCTTCGCCGTGCCCGGCACCTACACGGTCGGCCTGCGCGCGACCGACGGCGACGGCGCGAGCACGGACGTCCGCCGCACGTTCACCGTCGGCAGCCGCGCGCCGGTCGCCTCGTTCGGCGTCTCCGAAGCCGCGCCGATCGCGGGTACGGCGGTCACGCTGAGCTCGACGGCGAGCGATCCCGACGGCGGCGCGCTCGCGTCGCAGCAGTGGGATCTCGACGACGACGGCGCGTTCGACGATGGCTCAGGCGCGACGGCGACGGTCGCGTTCGCGGACGCGGGCGACCATCTGATCGGGCTGAAGGTCCGCGACGCCGACGGCGACGTGGGCATCCGCTACGTGAAGCTGGCGGTCGCCGCGGCCCCGGTGCTGACGCCGGCCGCGACGCCCACGCCCACGCCCGTGGCGAAGGCGCTGCCGATCGTCACGCCGGCGCTGCGGCTCAGCGCGAGCGTGAAGGCGCCGAGGCGCTCGGCGCGCTCGCTCAGCGTCAAGGTCGCGTGCTCGGCGGCGTGCCGCGCGACGGTCGTTGTGAAGCTCGGCTCGCACGAGCTCGGGCGCGCGAGCGGGAAGGGCGGCGCGATCACGGTGAGGTTCTCCGCCAAGGCCCGCCGGCTGCTCCAGCGCAGCCATGCGCGCAGTCTGACGCTGAGGATCAGCGCGCCGGGCGCGGCGACCGTGACGAAGACGCTGACGATCCGGCGCTAGCCGGCGAGGAACTTGGCGACGGCGCGGCGCTTGCTCGCGTCGTCGACCGTCAGGCCGCTCACGCCGGAGACGCCGGTCGGCTTGAGCACCTGCGGCGACTGCGAGCCGCTGGTCAGCTCGGCGCCCACGAGCCCGAGCAGCGACGGGCCGGCCATGTCGGTGCGGATCGCCTTGGGCGCGGCCCACGACACCCACGGCAGGCGGACGAAGGTCGACACCGAGGTCACCTGGTCCTTGATCGACGCGAGGATCTTCTGCTGGCGGCGCGCGCGCGAGAAGTCGTTCTCGCGCGGGTTGCACTCGTTCTTGCGCGTGCGGGCGAGCGCGAGCGCCTGCTTGCCGTTGATCCGGTGCTCGCCCGCGGGCAGCCGCAGCGTGTAGCCGCCGTTCTTGAAGCCGCCGTTGAGCTTGGAGATCACGCAGCCGCCCTTGTACGTGATGCCGCCGAGCGCGTCGATCAGCTGCGGGAAGTTGTCGAAGTTGACCTCGACGAGGTGGTTGACGTCGATGCCGAGGAACTGCTCGACCGTGCGGATCGCGAGCGCCGGCCCGCCGTACGCGTACGCGGCGTTGATCTTGTCCTGACCGTGGCCGGGGATGTTCACGATCGTGTCGCGCGGGATCGAGAGCGTCGCGTTCCTGCCGCCGCCGATCCGCATCAGCAGGATCGAGTCCGAGCGCGAGCCCGGCTGCCCGATCGTCTGCGCTCCCGCCTCCTTGGTCCCCTTCGGGCGCGCGTCGGAGCCGAGCACGAGGATCGTGTTCGGCGACGTCAGCGGGAACCCGCCGCCGCCGAGCTGGGCGCCCGCGGCGCTGGAGACCTTCGACTGCTCGATCTGCGCGGAGACGAGGAACAGCACGAGCGAGATCAGCAGCCAGCCGGCCAGCGCGAGCGCGAGGTACTTGACGATCCGGCCCGGGCTGACGCGCCGCCGGCGGCGCGGCGCGCGGCCCGGCTCGGAGGGCGGCGTCTCGCGCGGCTCGACCGGCGTCAGGGGTGCGTCGGCGTCACGCCGGCGGAACAACCGCGGGCGGCTGCGGTAGAGCGTGTACTGAGGCTGTTCTTCGTCGCTTGGGTCGGCCATGGCGGCTCGCGGTATCGTGGCCGGCACATGGCCGAGGGACACGTCATCGGCGTCGATCTCGGCGGCACCAAGCTGCTGGCCGGTGCGGTCGGATCCGACTTGTCTGTGATCCACCGTACCAACCGCCCGGTGCTCGGTCTCACGCAGGATCAGCTCGTGCAGATGGTCGCGGACGCCGTCGCGGAGATCCGCAACGCCGTCGAAGGGCCGATCGAGGCGGTCGGCTTCGGCATCCCCTGCACGTTCGACACGCGCACGGGAATGGCGGTCCAGGCGGTCAACGTGCCGCTGAAGGACATCGCGTTCGCCGAGGTCATGTCCGAGCGGCTGGGCGTCCCGGTCGTGGTCGACAACGACGCCAACTGCCACATCTTCTGCGAGGCGACGATCGGGATCGCCCAGGGCGCGACCGAGGTGGTGCTGCTCACCCTGGGCACGGGCATCGGCGGCGGGCTGTTCCTGCGCGGCGAGGTCTACCGCGGCTGGATCGGCGGCGGCGCCGAGATGGGCCACATGGTCGTCGAGATGAACGGCCGCCCGTGCCAGGGCAACTGCCCGAACTGGGGCTGCCTGGAGTCGGTCGCCTCCGGCTCCGCGCTCGTGCGCGAGGCGTCGCTGGCCGTCGCGCGGCAGCCGGACACCGCGCTCGGCCACGCGCTCGAGGCCGGGCGCGAGCTGACCGGGCCGCTGATCACCGAGCTCGCCAACGCCGGCGATCCCGTCGCGCGCGGCGCGATCGAGACGATCGGGAGCGCGCTCGGCGTCGGCATCGCGAACCTGCTGAACATCTTCAACCCGCAGGTGGTCGTGATCGGCGGCGGCGTGATCGCCGCGGGCGAGCTGCTGCTCGCCCCCGCCCGCGAGGTGATGATGGAGCGCGCGCTGTCGCCGGGGAAGGACGTCGTGCGCGTGGAGGCGGCTCGCTTCGGGCCCGACGCGGGCATGCTCGGCGCCGCCCTGCTCGCGCGCGAGGTCGCCGCGGGGCGCTCCACCGGCGCGATCGAGTCACGGCCTTGAGCGGCCGCCTCGTCGTCTGCCCGACGCCGATCGGCAACCTCGAGGACGTCACGCTGCGCGTGCTCGCGGCGCTGCGCGAGGCCGACGTGGTCGCGTGCGAGGACACGCGCCGCACGCGCGTGCTGCTGGAGCGCTACGGCGTCTCCGCCTCGCTCGTCAGCTACCACGAGCACAACGAGCGCGAGCGCGCGTCGGAGCTGGTCGCGCGCATGCAGGACGGCGCGGTCGTCGCGCTCGTGAGCGACGCCGGGATGCCGCTGGTGAGCGACCCCGGCTACGCGCTCGTGCAGGGCTGCATCGCCGCGGGGCTGTCCGTCGAGGTGCTGCCGGGTCCGAGCGCGGCGCTGACCGCGCTGGTGGCGAGCGGGCTGCGGTCGGACGTGTGGCGCTTCGCCGGGTTCCTCCCGCGCAAGCGGGGCGCCTTGGAGGACGTGCTGCGCTCGCCTGAGACCGTGGTGGCGTTCGAGTCGCCGCGCCGCGTGGGGGCGTCGCTGGCGGTGCTGGCCGCGCTCGATCCCGAGCGCCCGGTCGCGGTCTGCCGCGAGCTGACGAAGCTGCACGAGGAGATCGTGCGCGGCCCGGCTTCAGTGCTGGCGGCGCGCTACGCGGAGGAGGACCCGCGCGGCGAGGTCGTGCTCGTCATCGGCGGCGCGCCCGCGTTCGACGGCGTCGATCCCGCGGCGGTCGAAGCGGTGCGCCGCCTGGTCGAGTCCGGCGCGCGGGCGAAGGTCGCCGCGGCGGTCGTGGCGGACCTCACCGGCGCGCCGTCGAACGCGCTGTACCGCGCCGTCGCTACGTAAGGCTCGCCGACACGATCAGCGCGACCGCGAGCTGGTTGCCCGCCATCACCCACGCCGCCGGGTGCAACGTCGGGTTGAAGCAGTGCTGCGCGAGCTTGCCCGGGATCAGCAGGTCGAGGATGAAGTAGCCGGCGGCCTGCGCGGCGACGCCGACGGCGCCGAACACGAGCGCATCGTCGAGCCCGTCCCAGCCGGCGCCGGTGAAGAAGATCGCGAACCACAGCACGATCCCCAGCGACACGAGCGTCGTGAGTGACAGCAGCGCCGCGCCGGGGTTGCCGTTCATCACCTCGTCGCCGAGCTTGCCGGGAGTGAGGAGGTCCAGCACGTAGAACCCGGCGGTCAGCACGACGAGGCCGACACCGGTGTACGCGAGGACCTGCAGGACGAGCTCGAACATTGGCTGGCTCCGTTAGTCAGCGATGACGTGGGGCACGAATCGCGAGAGGTTGTTGGTCACGAGCCCATCGGACTCGCGGATGCCCAGGCCGGCGGGCTCCATGTCGACGGTCCAGACCCCGAGCACGGGGTGGTTGCCGCCGTAGTCGCCGAGGTCGGTGAAGCGCTGGACGACGAAGCCCTCCTCGCCGTAGCCCTGGTCGGGGCCGCGGTCGGCCTCCTCGCCGTCGATCACGATCAGCGAGTTGGCTCCTTCGCGGGCGAGCAGCGGCTTGCGGACGAAGCTGGCGAGGCTGTGGGGCTCGTCCTCGAAGTACGCCGGGAGGAGGTTCGGGTGGTCCGGGTACAGGCGCCAGAGCACCGGCAGGATGCCCTTGTTGGACCACAGCATCTTCCAGATCGGCTCGATCCAGGTGGTCTCGCCCTGGCCGTCGCCCATGCGCTCGAGCGCCTCGTCGGCGAACTCCTCGTGGACCATCCACTCCCACGGGTAGAGCTTGAAGGCGCACCGGATCGGGCGCGACTGGTCGTCGACGAAGCCGCGCTCGGCGTCGTAGCCGAGCTGCTCGATCGGGAACAGCTCGCAGTTGAGCCCCGCCTCGCGCGCGGTCTCGATCAGGTACGCGACGGTCATGAAGTCCTCGCCCGAGTGCTCCGCCGTCGTGTGCATGAAGTACAGGC
Source organism: uncultured Solirubrobacteraceae bacterium (assembly GCA_963736505.1). Taxonomy (GTDB): domain Bacteria; phylum Actinomycetota; class Thermoleophilia; order Solirubrobacterales; family Solirubrobacteraceae; genus Solirubrobacter. Next base: position 1,278,681 of record CAVTOZ010000001.1, on the reverse strand, counting down.
GGCTGCCGGGGAGCCGGTGGATGAGCTCCTTCCAGCGCGTCACGAGCGACTCGTGGACCATGTTCCACTGGTCGCCGCCCTGGCCGTAGACGTCCTGCACCCAGTGCCACTGGACGGCGGTCTCGACGAGCGCCGTCGGCGTGTCGGCGTTGTACTCGAGCAGCTTCAGGCCCTCGGGGCCGTAGGAGAAGTCGAAGCGGCCGTAGAGCATCGGCGGCTCGGACTCCCAGGTCTCCTTGATCCGCGGGACCGCCCAGCCGGGGATGCCCATCCGGCTGAACAGGTTCTCCTCGATGATGTAGTCGCCGGCCTCGACGAGCATCTCGAGCAGGACCTTGGCGGCGCCCTCCATCTCGTACACCTCGGCGCCGGTCAGCGTGTACGCGTTCGACTCGTGCCAGTAGGGCATGATCGAGCCGTCCGGGAGCTCGGTCTTCCAGTAGACGAGCCCCTGCTCCTCGATGATCGCCGGCCAGCCCGGCCTCGGCTCGACCTCGATGCGGTTCATCCGCCGCCGCTGCTGTGGGAGGAGACGGTGCGTCCGACGCCGCCCGACCGCGAGCTCGAGCCGAACCCGCCGCGCTTGACGTTCTCGCCGATGTCGGTGGAGACGACCTTGTCGCCGCCCGTCAGCTTCGTGCCGATCCGGGTGCCGGCCGCGCCGGCGCCGTAGTACCAGAAGAAGCCGGGGTTCCCCAGGCCGTCGCAGTTGCGGTTCTCGACGACCTGATCGTTCTGGTCGACGCAGTAGGCGGTGTCGTTGCCGCCGCAGCCGGTGACGGCGGCGGCCAGCAGCGGCACCACGACGAGGGCGACGTCGCGGGAGCGGCGGCGTTGGCTCAAGGAGCCTCCTCCTGGGGAGTCGGGGAAGGTGGCGGAAGCGTAACGAGAGTGAGGAGAGTGTGTGACTTCTCGCCCCACCCGTCCGTCCGGGCCATACCGTCGCCCGATGACCATGCCCACCGCCCGCCGAGGCCTACCGGCCGCCGCCGTCGTCGCCGGCGCGGCAGTCATCGCGGTGGTCGTGCTGCTCGCGGCGTCTCCGCCCGCGGCAGCGGCGTGGCGGCGGCCGGTGGCGGGCGCGGTGTCGCGGCCGTTCGCGTACTCGCGGGCGACGCCGTTCGCCGCGGGCCTCCACCGCGGCGCCGACTTCGCCGCGCCGCCGGGGGCGGTCGTACGGGCGGCGTGCGCCGGGCGGGTCGCGTTCGCGGGTCGCGGCGTCGTCACGTTGCGATGCGGCGCCTGGCGCGTCACCCACCTCCCGCTCGCGACGCTGCGCGTCCACGCGGGCGAGCCCGTGCGCGAGGGCGCCCGGCTCGGCACGCTCGCGGCGAGCCGCGAGCACGCCGGCCTGCACCTCGGCGTACGGCGGGCCGGAGACCGCTTCGCGTACGTCGATCCCGTGCCGCTGCTCGGCCACGGCGCGCGCCCGCCGGTGACCGTCGTGGGGCCGCGCGGCGATCCCGGGCCGCGCGGCGGTCCGCGGCGTGCGCCTCTCTCCGCCCCTCTCCGCGCGCCCGCAGCTCCGCGGCCGGTGGCGCGGGTTCGAGTCCCGCCGGCGCGGTCGCCGGCGCCGTGGCCGGTGTGGATCGGACTCGCGCTCGTCCTCTCCGGCGCGATCGGCGGCGGGACCCGCGTGCGCGCGCGCAAGCGGCGCGCCTTGCAGGAGCCGGTACCTTCGTCGGCATGATCGCGGCGCTCGTCATCGGCTTCGGGCTCGGCGCCTCGGTGGCGGCCCAGCTCGGCCCCATCTCGCTGCTGGCCATCCGGTCGACGCTGCGCAACGGGCTCGCGGTCGGGCTCGCGATCGGCGCGGGAGTGGCGGTGATCGACACCATGTACGCCGCCGCCGGCGCCGCGGGCGCGGCCGGCGTGATGTCGATCGAGCCCGTGCGCCTCGGCGCCGGCCTGGTCGGCGCCGCCGTGCTGCTCTACCTCGGCGTCAAGACGCTGTGGTCGGCGTTCCGGATCCGGATGGGCGGCGAGGCGCTGAACGAGCTGGCCACGCCCGGACGCGCGTTCGTCGTCACGCTCGGCGCGACCGCCTCGAACCCGCTGACGATCATCTCGTGGGCCGCGATCTTCGCCGCCGCCTCGACGGCCGGCGCCGCCAAGGGCGCGGCGGTGCTCACGCTGCTGGCCGGCGTCGGGCTCGGCAGCCTCACGTGGATGGTCGTGCTGACCGGCGGCGTCTCGATCGCGGGGCGCTTCGTCGGCGACCGCCTGCTGCGCGCCGTCGACGGCGTGGCCGGCGCCGGCCTGGTCGCGTTCGGCGGCCTGCTCGCCTTCCGCACGCTCCGCGACTGACGCGAGCCCGCGGGGCGAGTCCTCGCCAACCGCCTAACCTTTCACGCCGCGCATGAGCTTCTACGTCACCACGCCGATCTACTACGTCAACGCCGCGCCCCACCTCGGGCACGCGTACTCCACCATCGGCGCGGACATCCTCGCCCGCCATATGCGCCAGCGCGGCGAGGAGGTGTTCTTCCTCACCGGCACCGACGAGCACGGCGAGCCCGTCGCCCAGGCGGCCGAGCGCGAGGGCGTCACGCCGAAGGAGCTGGCCGACCGCAACGCCGCCCGCTTCGAGGCGCTGATGCCCCGCATCAACGCCTCCAACGACTTCTTCATCCGCACGAGCGACCCGCGCCACAAGCGCCGCGTCCAGGACGTGATGCAGAAGGTCTACGACAACGGCTACGCCTACAAGGGCATGTACGAGGGCTGGTACTGCCCCCGCTGCGCCGACTTCAAGACCGAGAACGAGGTCGGGCCCGAGCAGACGTGCCCGATCCACAAGATCCCGCTCGACCGCGAGCAGGAGGAGAACTGGTTCTTCCAGCTCTCGGCGTTCCAGGACAAGCTCGAGCGGCTGTTCGCCGACAACCCCGAGTTCGTCCGGCCGCGCCAGCGCTACAACGAGGCGCTGAGCTTCATCAAGGGCGGCCTCAACGACATCAGCCTGAGCCGCTCGAAGATCAGCTGGGGCATCGACGTGCCGTGGGCGCCCGGCCACGTCTTCTACGTCTGGTTCGACGCGCTCCTGAACTACTACACGGCGCTCTCGTTCGCCGACGACGAGCAGGACCTGACCGAGAAGTTCTGGCCCGCGAACTTCCACATCATCGGCAAGGACATCCTCAAGTTCCACACGATCTACTGGCCCGCCACGCTGATGGCGGCCGGGATCGAGCTGCCCCAGCAGGTCTTCAGCCACGGCTACCTGCTGATGCGCGACGCCAGCGGCTCCGAGCACAAGATGTCCAAGTCGCTCGGCAACGTGCTCGACCCGTTCGAGGTGATGGACCGCTTCGGGACCGACGCGCTGCGCTACTACTGCTTCCGCGAGGTCAGCTTCGGGCAGGACGGCGGCGTCTCGACCGCCACGTTCGGCGAGCGCTACGAGTCCGAGCTCGCGAACGAGTTCGGCAACCTCGCCAGCCGCACGCTGGCGATGATCGCCCGCTACCGCGACGGCATCGTGCCCGAGGTCGGGCTCGACGACGAGCTCGTGGGCGACTTCGCCGGCCTCCACGAGGATGTCACCGGGCTGCTCGACGAGGCCGAGATCACGCAGGCGCTCGACCGCATCTGGCAGCGCGTCCGGCGCCTGAACCGGTTCGTCGAGGAGCGCGCGCCGTGGGTGCTCGCCAAGGATCCCGAGAAGGCCGATGAGCTCGACGTGACGCTGCGCAGCCTCGCCGAGGGCCTGCGCGTGATCGCGGTGTTCCTGTACCCGTACATCCCCGAGTCGACGACGAAGCTGCTCGCCGCCCTCGGCGCGCCCGAGACCGAGCTCGGCGCGGCGGTGTTCGGCACCCATCCCGGCGGGCAGGCCGTGGAGAAGCTGCCGCCGCTGTTCCCCAAGCCCGAGTGAACGACAGCCACACCCACCTCGATCGCGGGGCCGCCCCCGAGGCCGAGCTCGTGGCCGAGGCGCGCGAAGCCGGCCTCACGCGGATCCTCACGATCGGCATGGACTCCGAGTCCTGCCGCAACGCGCTCGCCGCGACCGGCACCTACCCCGAGGTGTTCGCCGCAATCGGCCGCCACCCGAACGAGGCGACCGGCTACGACGACGCGGTCACGGCCGAGCTGCGCGAGCTGGCGCGGCACCCGAGCTGCCTCGCGATCGGAGAGACCGGCCTGGACTACTTCCGCGACTACGCGCCGCAGGAGGATCAGCACCGCGCGTTCGCGGCCCAGATCGAGATCGCGCGCGAGCTGAAGAAGCCGCTGATCATCCACACCCGCGCGGCCGAGGACGACACGATCGCCACGCTCACCCGCGAGGCCGGCGACCTCCAGGTCGTGCTGCACTGCTTCTCGATGCCCGACCGCCTCGAGGAGTGCCTCGGCCACGGCTGGTGGATCTCGTTCGCCGGCAACGTCACCTACCCGAAGGCGACCGACCTCGCGGACGCGGCGGCCAAGGTCCCGCTCGACCGCATCCTGGTCGAGACCGACGCGCCCTACCTGACGCCGCAGGTCGTGCGCAAGGAGCGCAACCGGCCCGCGTACGTCGCCCACACGGCGCGCTTCATCGCCGAGCGCCGCGGGATCGCCTACGACGAGCTGGAGGCCGCGGTCGACGCCAACGCGGCGGCCCTGTTCGGCTGGTGAGCGAGCTCCCCGCGCAGCCCAGCCTGCGCCGCCTGAAGCAGTTCGGCATCCGTCCCAACCGCGAGCTCGGCCAGAACTTCCTGGTCGACTCCAACATCCTCGACGTGATCGGCCGCGCGGCCGAGCTCGGCCCCGATGACGTCGTGCTCGAGGTCGGCGGCGGCCTCGGCGTGCTGTCGGAGTACCTCGCCGAGCGGACCGCGCACGTGCATGTCGTCGAGCTCGACCGCCGGCTCGAGCCGGCCCTCCAGGACGCGCTCGACCCGCATCCGAACACGACGCTGCACTTCGCCGACGCCGTCAAGCTCGACCTCGAGGCGCTCGACCCGGCGCCGACGAAGGTCGTCGCCAACCTGCCCTACGGCGTCGCCGCGACCGTGATCCTGCGCACGATCGAGCTCGAATCGGTCCAGCTGTGGGTCGCGATGGTGCAGAAGGAGGTCGGCGAGCGGTTCGCCGCCTCGCCGCGCTCGGCCGCCTACGGCGTCCCGTCGGTGCTCGCGCAGCTCGCGTGCGACGTGCGCGTGATCCGCCCGATCAGCCGCACCGTCTTCTCGCCGGTGCCGAACGTCGACTCCGTCCTGGTCGGCCTGCGCCGCCGCGGGCCTGCGCCGCCGAAGGCGCTGCGCACGCTCGTGCAGCACGGCTTCGCGCACCGGCGCAAGGCGCTCGCGCGCTCGCTCTCGCTCGCGCCCGGCGGGAGCGCGGACCTGCGCGACCGCACGCGCGCCGCGCTCGAGGCGCTCGGCCACCCCGCCGACGCGCGCGCCGAGACGCTCTCCCCGGCCGAGTGGCGCGCGCTGTGGGAGCGCCTGTGAAGGCGCACGGCAAGGTCAACCTGTGCCTGTTCGTCGGCGCGCCGCGGATCGACGCCCTGCACCCGCTCGTCTCGATCTTCCAGCCCACCGCGCTCGCCGACGACGTGACCATGGCCGCGGCCGCGCCCGCCGACATCGTCCGGCACGCCGGCCGCGACAGCGTCGACTGCCCCGGCGTGGAGGGCGAGAACATCGCGCTGCGCGCGCTGACCGAGTTCCGCGCCGCGACCGGCTGGGACGGCCCGCCCCAGCGGATCGCGATCACGAAGCGGATCCCCGTCGCCGCCGGCATGGGCGGCGGCTCGGCCGACGCCGCCGCCGTGCTGCGCCTGGCCGCGGAGGCCTCCGGCGTCCCGGTGCCCGACGGCGTCGCGATGCGCCTCGGCGCCGACGTCCCCGCACTGCTCGCGGACGCCCGCGCGCTGGTGACCGGCGCCGGCGAGCACGTCGAGCCGCTCCCCGGCGACGCGCCGCGCCTCGTCGTCGTCCCGCTCGACGCCGCGCTCGGCGCCGGCGAGGTCTACCGCGCGTTCGACGTGCTCGCGCTCGCCCGCGAGGACGGCGAGCTCGAGCGCCTCGCCGCTGAGCTGCGCGCGGGCGCCCCGCCGCCGGCCGTCAACGACCTCGAGCCCGCCGCCCGCCGCCTGTGCCGGGCGATCGATCCGGCGCTGGAGGCGCTCGCGCAGGCCGGCGCCGAGTCCCCGATGGTGACCGGCTCCGGCCCGACCGTGTTCGGCCGCGCCTCCGATCCCGGTCGCGTGGTGGCGGAGCTGCACGCGCTGGGGTATGACCGCGCCGTGCCGGCATGATCCTCACCGCCGCGATCAAGTTCACCTGGCTGCTCGCCGCCGTCGCGCTCGCGGGCTGGCTGATCACGCGCCGCCACAAGCAGGCGCGCTGGTTCCAGATCGCCGAGCTGGTCGCGATCGCCGGGTTCCTGCTGATCGGCTTCGGCGTGATCGAGCTGCCGAACTTCGAGAAGGTGCTCGAGGACGCGGGGAAGACGCTCGGGCCGTGGACGTACCTCGTCGTCGGCGTCCTCGCGTTCGCCGAGACCGGCGCCTTCATCGGCTTCATCGCTCCGGGGGAGACCGCCGTGATCGTCGGCGGCCTGGTCGCGGGCCAGGGCCAGATCTCGCTGTTCGCGCTGATCGCGATCGTGTGGGCCTGCGCCGTGCTCGGCGACGTCACGTCCTACGAGCTCGGGCGCCGGCTCGGCCGCAAGTGGCTGCTGCGCCACGGCGAGCGGCTGAAGGTCACCGAGGAGCGGCTCGACCAGGTCCAGCACTTCTTCGACCGCCGCGGCGGCACGACGATCCTCGTCGGCCGCTTCCTCGGCTTCGTGCGCCCGATCATGCCGTTCACGGCGGGCGCCTCGAAGATGCCGCTGCGGCGCTTCCTGCCCTACGACGTGCTCGCGGCCGGCGCGTGGGCGACCACGTTCAGCGTGCTCGGCTATCTGTTCTGGCGCTCGATCGACCAGCTCACGACGTACGTCAGCCGCGGGCTGTTCGCGTTCGGGACGCTCGTCGTCGTGATCGGCGGGATCGTCGCCCTGATCCGCCTGCGCCGCGATCCCGAGGCGCGCGCCAAGGTCCGCGCGTTCATCGACGAGCGCGAGGACCAGCCCGGCTGGCGCCTCGTCGCCAAGGTCGCCCGCCCCGCCTGGCACTTCGTCCTGCGCCCGGCCGCGGCGATCGCCGACATGACCGCGCGCTTCTCCGCCGACCGGCTCACGCCCGGCAACCTCGGGCTGGAGCTGACGACGCTGCTCGCCCTGCTGGCCGTCGGCACGTTCACGTTCTTCCTGCTCGGCGAGGCCGTGCTCGCCTCCGGCGCGCCGCGCATCGACCGCTGGGCCGACGACGTCGTCGCGCGGCTGTCCAACGACATGCTCGTCAGCGTCGCGAAGACGCTGACCCAGCTCGGCACGCTCGCCGTGGCGATCGCCGCCGCGGCGCTCACGGCCGGCTGGGCGCTGATGCGCCGGCGCTTCGTCGAAGCGGCCGCGCTCGTCGCGGGCGTCGCGGCGAGCTACGCCGGCGTGCACCTCGCCAAGGCCGCGTACGACCGCCCGCGCCCCGCGGGCGCGCTCGTGGACACGGCGCTGTCGTCCTACCCGTCGGGCCACGCGTGCTACGTCGTGACGCTCGTCGCGTGCGCGACGGTCCTCGTGCGCGGCGGGGTCGGCTGGGCCACGCGCGTCGCCGCCGTCACGGTCGCGCTGGTGATCGTCGTGGTGGTCGCCGCGACGCGCGTCTACCTGCGCGCGCACTACCTCACCGACGTGCTCGGCGGACTCGCGCTCGGGGTCTCGGTGTGGTCGCTCGTCGGCGTGCTCGCGCTGTTCGCCGGGCGCATGCGTCACAATGGGGCCGTCGAGTCATGACGCTGAGCGACGACCAGAAGACCTACATCATCGCCGGCGCCGCGGGAGCGGTGTCGCTGATCGCCTGGCTCACGCTCGTCGTCGTGCCGGCCTGGAAGTCCTACTGGCGGCTGCGCGATCGCGTGGTCGCGACGCTGCTGAGCGTCTACATCCTGGCCGCGTTCGTGCTGGCCGGCGCGGGCGTCGGCGCCGCGGCGCTGTGGTACTTCAGCGACCGTCTCGCCGTAGTCATCACTAAGCTGGACGGGTGTCACAGCCCGCTCGCAAGGACGCGGCGGCGCCCGACCTCGGCTCACTCGAGGCGATCTCAGACGCCGTCGAGGCAGGCCTCGGGCTCCCTGAGGTCGTACGCGCAGCCGCTCGCGCGCTCGACGCGTCGCTCGTCCTGATCGACCGCTCCAGCGCGGTGCTCGCCGTCGCGGCGCGCTCGACCGCGGACGAGCGCGCCCTGATGCGCGACGCCCCGGGCGTCGAGACGCAGGAGCTGCGCGTGGGCGACGCGGTCGTCGGGAGCCTGCGCGTGCGCGCCCGCGGAGGAGCGCTCGCGCCTGGGATGCTGCGGATCGCCACGACGATGATCGCGTCCGAGGTCGAGCGCTTGCGCGCGCCGGACCGCGCCTCCGAGGCCGCGCAGGCGGCGTTCCTGACCGCGCTGCTCCAGCGCCGCGTGACCGATCGCGGCGACATCGTCGCCCGCGGCGGCGAGCTCGGCGCCGACCTCTCGGACGGCGGCGCCGTTGTCGTCGTGCGCGCGCAGCACTTCGCCCCCGCCGACGACGACTGGCGCGTGCGCGTGCTCGCCGCCGCCGAGCGCGCGGCCCGCGCGGGCGCGCCGGGCGCGCTCGCCGCCGCCGTCGACGGACCCGCCGCCGGCCACGTCGTCGTGCTGCTCCCGACCGCCGACGACGCCGGGCTGCGGCGCGTCGCGGACGGCATCGCACGCGAGCTGCACGCCTCCGTCCACGGCTTCACGTTCGCGGTCGGCCACTCGCGCGTCGCGCTCGACCCGGCCGACCTCTACCGCGCCGGCAACGAGGCGCTGCTGGCCGCCAACGTCGCGACCGCCGGCGGCGAGGCGGCCGCCGTGCTCGCGTTCGAGGACACCGGCGCCTACCGGCTGCTGCTGCCCGCGATGAGCGAGGATCCGGCGGAGCTGCAGCGCTTCTACGAGGAGACCGTCGCGCCGCTGGCCGCCTACGACGACCAGTACGAGACCGACCTGGTGCAGACGCTGGAGACGTTCCTCGACGCCGACGGCAACGTCGCCGGCACCGCCGCGCGCCTGTTCACGCACCGCCACACCGTCCGCTACCGGCTCGAGCGCGTGAAGGACCTGTCCGGGCTCGACGTCGCGTCCACCGACGGGCGCGAGAAGCTCGGGCTCGGGCTGAAGGCGATGCGCGTGCTCGGCATCGCGGCGCCGAGCGGGCCCGCCGCCGAGGCCGGAGCCGGCGGCGGGCGCGTTCGACGTGAGGCGAAGGACCGCTAGCTAGCGGGTCTTCACCTCGATGGAGCGGCCTCCCGCCGCCGAGACTTCGAGACCCCGGTTGGTCTGCCGGGCGTCGTAGTGCTTCACGCGGCGCCCGTCGACCGTCACGCTCGCGACCTTCGCCCCACGCGGGAGCACCGCGCCGAGAGTCAGCCGGACGTGCAGGTGGTCGAGGTCCACGTGCGTCCCGTACGTGCGGCCGTTGTGGCCGGCCAGCACCGAGACGTCGCCGTCGCCGAGGCGGATGTCGTCGCCCTTGACCCACGGCTGGGAGTCCGGCACCTGCGGGATCACGGCCAGCGCGTCCTGATCCAGCCGCGGCTCGACGCCGAGCTGCTGGTGGATGACCGGCCACGCGGTGCCGTAGTTGCCCCACGCCTGCATGACCATCGAGCGGCACGTCCAGCAGCGGTCGATGTTCTTGCCGAAGCCCGCCGACGGCAGGATCTCCGGCATCGCGCCGGGCTGCTCGTCGGGCTCGCCGTTGGCGGCCGGCTCGCTGATCATCGTCTCGGCGTCGGCGTCGGTGTAGCGCCGCTGCTGATCGGGACCCATGCGCCCGTAGTTGCCCTCGCCGACCGCCTGGATGGCGGTGTTGAGCGAGAAGACCTCCAGGTCGCCCTTGCCGTCGGCGCCGCCGCCGCAGCCGGTGTGGAACAGGCCGCGGTTGAGCGGCCGCGTGCTGCTGTAGCAGTCGGTCTCGCGCACGCCCAGCGCCGTCGTCCCGTGCATCAGGCTCGCGAGCGCGGAGCCGTCCGACAGCTCGGCCTCCATCGGCACCACGCCGATCCAGTGCTTCTGGAAGATCTGCTTGTTGCCGTCGCCGAGCGAGTCCGCGTACTGGTTGTTCTCCGCGTTCCACCACGTCGACTCGAAGCGCTGCCGCAGGTCGTTCGCGGTGCGCGTCGTCCACGCGACGGTCGCCATGTCGTGCTTGGAGCGCGCCATGTCGGCGAGGTCGAGCAGGCCGCGGATGTAGTAGACGGCGTTGTCGAGCTTCTCCGGACCCATGCCGGGACGCTCGACGTTGCCGGAGCCTTCGGGCCAGCCGTCATGGTCGGCGTCGAGGCGGTCGCGCACGTACAGCAGGTTGCGCTTGGCGAAGTCGTACATCTCGTCGCGGAAGCGGTTGTCGCCCGTCCAGCGCCAGACGGTGGCGACGATGCTCGGGAACTTGACCGTCTCGTCGGTGTTGAAGTCGTTCACGCCCGCGGTCTGCGAGTCGTGGCCGTACCAGACCGACCCGTCGCTGACGGTCTCGTGGACGACGAGGCCGGAGTGGTTGTTGAGGATGTCCGATACGTCGCGCAGCGCGCGCAGGTGACCCTCGACGGTCTCGAACTGGCCCACCGCGAGGCCCGCGAACGCGGTGTACTCGCCGTCGGTCGCGAACAGCCACGGGTAGTCCGGGAAGCCGGCGCCGTAGAACGTCGCGCTCGGCACCGACCCCAGCGGCGCGTCGAAGTTCTTGCCCTGGTTGGTCCAGCGGATCTGCAGGTTCTGCGGGGTCTGCGTCAGGTCGGCGAGGTTCTGCTTGCCCCAGTCGATCGCCTGCTGCAGCAGCGGGTCGCCCGGCAGCGTCACCTTCGAGCGGCTGTCCAGCGCCGCGCGCGAGGCGAGCTTGGCCGCGAACTGGCGGCCGGGGTCGCGCAGCGCGCCCTGCAGCTCCTTGCGCGCGGCGTCGAGCCCCTGGTCGGAGCCGGCGGCGGCGACCCACAGGGTCGTGCTGCCGCCCTTCGGCACGGTCACCGAGTAGCGCAGCTCGCCGCCGGTGCCCTTGCCGAACGGCCCGTCGTCGCACGCGCTCGGCATCGACGTGCCGTCGGCGGCGGCGCAGACCTTGCCCGGCTGCGGCCCGCGGTAGGAGCCGCCGGTCGCGGCGGCCTCGCCCGAGATGGGCGTCTGGTCGGAGGCCACGAGCGCGGCGTAGTGGTGCTCCGGCCCCGCCGTCAGGGCGCCGTCGTCGGTGAACTGCAGCGCGCCGCCGGCGTAGGCGCCGTGGTCGGCGAGGTTGTCGGCCGCGTTGGGCGTCGTGCTGAAGCCCCACGGGTACGCGCCCATCAGCTCAGAGTGCGCGTCGACCTTGACGGTCGCGGTCTTGGCCGCAGCGCCCGGGTTCGACAGCGTCAGGCCGAACAGCGCGGCGCGCTTGCCGTCGGGCGCGAAGTCGGTCCGCTGCAGGTTCAGGCCGCTGATCGACGGCAGGTCGAAGCGGGTGTAGCCGTGGCCGCTCGTGAACTTCGTGGCCTGCCCGGCCCACTGGTCGTCGACGCCGAACCAGACGCCGTCGAGCATCTTCATCGGCGGCGTCCAGACGCCGCCCATCTCGCCGGTGATATGCCAGCCGTTGGCGTAGAAGCGGCCGTCCTCGAAGCCGACCGAGTAGGCCCGCGTGCCGCTCGCCACCTCACGCCGGTCCTGGAGCCGGTCGCCGGTCGACAGCTCGTTCGTCGCGGCCTTCGCCGCGGTCCCCGACAACAGGGTCATGCCGACCCCGAGTACGAGCGCGTTCCTCCAACGCATCTCGTGCACCTCCCAATTCGCTAAAGCGCTTCAGTCTCAGGTACGGTACCCCTCCTTGAGCGAGTTCGAACCACGGCGCCGGCCCACGATCGCGGACGTGGCGCGTCGCGCCGGCGTCTCCTCGGCGGCGGTCTCGTTCGCGATCAACGACCGGCCCGGGGTGTCGGAGGAGACGCGCGAGCGCGTGCTCGCCGTGGCGCGCGAGCTCGGCTGGCGGCCGTCCGCCAGCGCCCGCGCGCTGACCGAGGCGCGCACGCGCGCGATCGGGCTCGTGCTGGCCCGCGATCCGGCGCGGCTGGAGGTCGACTCGTTCTTCGTGCGCTTCCTGTCGGGGCTGGAGCGGACGCTCGCCCCGGCCGACTACGCGCTGCTGCTGCAGCTCGTGCCGGAGGGCCCCGCGCTCGGCGCGTACGAGCGGCTCGCGGCGGCGGGGCGCGTGGACGGCTTCCTGCTCACCGACGTCGAGGTCGACGACCCGCGCTTCGCGCTGCTGGAGGACGCCGGCCTGCCGGTCGTGCTCGCCGGCCGCCCGGTCGGCGAGTGCCCGTTCCCGTGGGTCGAGACCCGCCATGAGGAGGGGATGGCCGCCGCCGTCGCGCACCTGCTCGGGCTCGGCCACCGCCGGATCGGCTTCCTCGGCGGCCCGGCCGAGTACGAGCACGTGCAGGTCCGGCTCGCGCGCTGGCGCGAGGCGGCCGGGCCGCACGCGGGGCCGGTCGTGCACGTGCGCTCGGGCGAGCCGATGCCCGCCTTGCCCGACGCGACCGCCGTCGTCTGCACGAGCGACGCGCTCGCGCTCGCCGCCACCGCCGCGGCGCGCGACGCCGGGCTCAGGGTGCCGGACGACGTCTCGGTGGTCGGCTTCGACGACTCGCCGCTGGCGGCGCTCTCCTCGCCGGCGCTGACGTCCGTGCGCGTCGACTACGCCGACTTCGGCGCCGCCGCGGCCGGCGCGCTGCTGGCCGCGATCGGCGGCGAGCCGCCGCCGGCCTACTCGCCGTCGTCGCCGGAGCTCGTCGTGCGCGCCTCGACCGCCACCGCGCGGCGCTGACGCCAGCGCCAGACGAGGAAGACCGCCAGCGCGAGCGCGAGCACGCCGGCGGCCACCGGCCCCATGATCTCGACGACGCGGACGGCGAAGTGGCCGAGGAAGTAGATCGAGAGCGTGACGCTCGCCGCCCAGGCGATCCCGCCGAGCGCGTTCCAGAACAGGAACGTCGGCCAGTGCATGCGGTTCATCCCCGCCAGCCAGGCGGACGCGATCCGCAGCAGCGAGACCCAGCGCCCGAGGAAGACGGCCTTCGGCCCGTGCTTCGCGAAGAACGGCTCGCCGTATTCCAGCGCCAGCCGGCGGTGGTGCAGGAACGGGCCGCGGAACAGGAACAGCCGGCGGCCGTAGCGGCGGCCGATCGCGAAGCCGACGTTGTCGCCGATGATCGCGGCCGCCGACGCGACCGCGATCAGCGTCACGACGTCCATCCCGCCCTTGTGGGCGAGCAGCGCGGCCGTGATCAGCGCCGCCTCGGCCGGCACCGGGATGCCCATCGTCTCGATCGCCACCAGCGCGAACACGGCCGCGTAGCCGACATTCGGCGGGATGTCGATGATCGCCGCGATCACCGATCGACTGTATAGGCTGCCGCCGCCATGCCGATCGGGATCCTCACCGGCTCCGGGACGTACGCGCTGCCGGGCTTCGAAGGCTCGCCGCCGGAGCCGATCGTCACGCCCTGGGGCGAGGCGCACGTGTCCGTCGGCAGCTTCGCGGGCGCCGACGTCCTGCACGTCTCGCGCCACGGCGCCGGCCACCCGCGGCTCTCCAACCACGTCACGCACCGCGCCAACATCGCGGCGCTGAAGGCGCTCGGCGCGACGGCGGTGCTGGCGGTGACGGTCTGCGGCGCCGTCGATCCGGCGGGCGAGCTCGGGTCGCTGGTGTGCTTCGACGACCTCCACTTCGTCTCCAACCGCCTGCCCGACGGCAGCCTGTGCACGTTCTTCACGGAGCCTGGTGCGCGCGAGCGCGGCCATTGGATCTACGAGGGCCCGTTCTCGGAGGACCTGCGCCGCACGCTGCTCGACGGCGCGGCCGCCGCGGGCGTCGCCGTGCGCGACGGCGGCGTGTACGGCCACGTCGACGGGCCACGCTTCAACACGCGCGCCGAGATCCGCGGGCTCGCGGCCTGCGGGGTGACGGCGGTGTCGCAGACGGCGGGGCCGGAGACGGTGCTGTCGGCCGAGGCGGAGCTGCCCTACGCGCTGCTCGGGTTCCTGACCGACTACGCCAACGGCGTCGTCGACGAGGCGACGCCGGTCGAGACGCTGATCGAGATGATGGCCGCGTCGACGGCCGCCTTCGCGCGCGTGCTCGCCGCCGCCGTGCCGCTCGCGGCCGCGGGCGCGCCGCGCCCGCCGGGCGTCGTCTACCGGTTCGCGTCCGAGTAGCCCTGCGTCAGCGGACGACGCGCACGGTCGCCTCGCCGCGGCCCGAGATGCGCAGGCCGTCGTCGCGGAACGCGCGGGCGCGGGCGTTGCCGATGCGCAGCGTCACGCCGTCGTAGCGCGCGGTCGCGGCCACCTGATCGGCGAGCTCGCTCAGCGACCCGGGGCCGGCGTTGCCCGCGCCGTCGTCGGCGGAGCTGTCGCCGATCACGATCGTGGTGCCGAGCCCGCTGTCGCCGGTGTCGGCGTCGCGGCCGATCAGCCGCAGCTTCATCCGGCCGCTGTGCAGACCGCTGGGGACGCGCAGGCTGTAGCTGCGCTTGAACTCGGCGCCGCGCACGCGCTGGAGCGTGAGCCGCACGCTGATCCTCGCGCCGGCGCGGACCTGGCTCGGCGCGCTGACGTGGCGGATGAACGCCTGGTCGGCGGACCGGTGCAGCTCGAGCTGGACCGAGACGCCGGTGATCCGCGGCGGCTTGCCCGTGTACGCGTCGATGCTCGCGAGCGCACCGGCGAGGTCGCCGCCCGCGCCGGTGGTGACGGCGTTGCCGAGGCTGCCGTCGTCGGCCTGCTCCTGCGCGAGCGAGACGTAGCGGTTGCAGAAGCGCAGCGGGCGCTCGAGCTCGGCGAGGCCGATCCGCGCGCACATCTGCCCGGTCACGCGGCCGGGCGTGGAGCCCAGCACATCCGACGCCGCCTGGACGAGCGTGAGCGGCGCGACCGAGGTCAGCCACGAGCCGCCGCTCGGCAGGTCCATGGCCTCCTCGTCGGCCACCCGCGCGCGCAGCGTCTCCTGCTTGCCGCCGGGCCCGGTGTCGCGCGCGAGCACGGTGACCGGGACGGTGTGCGGCAGCGCGCCGGTGCGCCCGGCGACGGCCGACGCGGTGTCGTTGCTGAGCGTGCCGACGTCGTGGCCGACGGCCGCGAGCTTGTAGGTCGTCGCCGACGAGAGCTGCACCGGGTTGTTGACGACGCGGAAGACGTAGGCGTCCTGCAGCAGCAGCGCGCGGGCGCCGGCGTCCTCGAGCGAATGGCCGAACGCCCACACGCTCGTGCCGTCGACGTAGGAGACGGTGCCGATCGCGCCGACGCGGACGTCGCCGCTGGAGTAGCCGGTGCCGACGGCCGAGCCGGGGCGCAGCGTCTGCACGGGGAAGTTCCCGATCGGGCCGGCGGGCGCGGCGAGCACCATCCGGCCGGCCTTCTGCCCGGCGGCCGCGAGCGCGCTCGCGATCGGCGCGCTCACGCCGCTGACGCTCAGCGGCGCCGCCAGCGGCTTCGCCCGCGCGAGCAGCGTGTGCGCCCAGCCTGCCCGAGCGGTGCTCGCGTGCCCGGCATCCTGGGCCGCGGCGGGCTTCGACGGCGGGTCGACGGGCGTCCCGAGGATCTGCTCGATCGGCGTCGCGAGCACGACCTTGCCGCCGTACTCGCCGATCGACTGCGAGATCGCGCCGATGTTGCGCATCACGCCCGCGTCGTCCGCGCAGTAGATCGGCGAGCCCGAGAACCCGGGACCGATGCCGGTCGCGTCAACTGCCGGCCCGGAGGCCTGCACGAGGATCCGCGTCCCGTCCGCCGTGTTGCCCTCCACGTCGTCGGACACCACGTCGAGCACATCGACGTCGAACGACGCGATGTCCGTCCCGCGAACGACCGAGTACGCCGTGCAGCGCATTCCCGCGTGCACCTGCCACAGCGGCATGATCGGGTCGCCGGCGGCGAACGCCGGCGCGGCGGGCACGAGCAGAGCCGCGACCGCGGCGGCGAACGAGCTGATGCGCATGTGGGCGCCAGCCTAGGCGCTCACCCGGCCCAACGTTCCGCCTCTCATGCACTTCTTAGTCATCCGAGCCACACGAGTCGGCGCACGGACGCTCGCGCACCCATTTCCGGATGGCGTTGTCGCTCACGCCGTACTTGCGTGCCACGGCAGACCAGCTCGTCGCCGCCACCTCGGCGACCAGCTGCTCGTGCGGAGGCCGCTCGACCCGCCGCCGGGCCGCCTGCGCGGCACGCGCGCTCTCCGAGCGCCCGCCGCACGCACGCGAGCAGTGCCGCTGCGCGCGATCGGCCGCGGAGAACACGCTGCCGCACGTCGCGCACGCACGCCGGTTCGCCAGGTTGCGCCCGCGGTGGGTGTCCAGCGTCGCGGCGCAGTTGGGGCAGACGATGCGCAGGTTCTCGAGCCGGTGGTCGTCTCCGACACCGTTGATGTGGTCGAGGATCAGCGCCATCGGGCGCCCGCGCCACTCCTCGCCCTGGCCGTACAGCTCGCACCGGCGCTGCTTGAGGCCCTCGGCGTACAGCCGGCGCTTGAGGTGGCCGCGGTGGTAGGTCGAGCCTTCGACCATGACCGCGGCGAGCGGCGTGGCCTCGCGCGGAGGCGGCGCGCGCCGCGGGAAGTGGTCCGTGGAGATGCCCCACGTGCCAAGCCAGTGACGCAGGCGGCGATGGTTGCCGCCGGTCGGCCTGAGCCCGACTCGCCGCAGGACCTCCGACAGCGACGAAGACTCCGCTACGAGCTGCCGGAGGCTGGATTCGTCATACCGCGGCACGAACGTATGTTCGCAACCACGGCAGACGGACTGAGGCTGGGGAGCCAGGAGTCGAACCCGATCCTGAGCAGCCAAAGTGCTCCGTGCTATCCGATTACACCACTCCCCAAAAGGACCGGAGATCGAGTCCGCGGTCGCACTCGATACTACGATGCGAGCCGTGCCCGCGCCCACGGTCGTCATCATCGCCGCCGGCGAGGGAACGCGCATGCGCTCGTCCCTCCCGAAGGTCCTGCACCCGCTGTGCGGGCGCCCGCTGATCAACTGGCCGGTCTCGGCCGCGCTGGAGGCCGGCGCCGGGAAGGTGGTCGTGGTCGACAACCCGAAGCGCCGGCTCGCCGACCACCTGCCGGACGGCGTCGAGGTCGCCGTGCAGGAGCACCCGAACGGGACCGGCGACGCGGTCGCGGCGGCGGGCTCGCACATCGACGCGACGTCGACGGTCGTGGTGATCAACGGCGACGTCCCGCTGATCACCGCCGACGCGATCGCCGCGCTCGTCGCGGCGCACGAGGAGAGCGGCGCGGCCGGGACGGTCGCGACGATGGAGCTCGACGACCCCGCGGGCTACGGCCGCGTCGTGCGCGACCGCGAGGGCAACGTGGAGCGGATCGTCGAGACCAAGGTCGAGGGCGACGCCTCCGACGCCGAGCTCGCGATCCGCGAGGTCAACACCGGCGTCTACGCGTTCGACGGCGGCAGCCTGCTCGCCGCGCTCGCCCAGATCGACGCCGCCAACGCCCAGGGCGAGCTCTACCTCCCCGACGTGCTGCCGAAGCTGCGCGAGCAGGGCAAGGGCGTCTTCGGCCACCCGGTCACCGATCCCACGCTCACGCTCGGCGTCAACGACCGCGTCGAGCTCGCGCGCGTCCAGGCCCTCGCGCAGACGCGGATCCAGCAGACGCACCAGCGCAACGGCGTCACGATCGTCAGCCCCGCCACGACCACCATCGACGTCGCCGTCTCGATCGGCCGCGACACGACGATCGAGCCCGGCAGCACGATCAAGGGCGCGACCGAGATCGGCGCCGACTGCGTGATCGGCCCGCACTCCACGCTGATCGACGCCACGCTCGGCGATGGCGTCAGCGTGCCGCACTCCTACGTCGTCCAGGCCACCGTCGACGACTTCGGGACGATCGGCCCGTTCGCGTACCTGCGCCCGGATACCCACCTGCACCCCAACGCGAAGGCCGGCGCGTTCGTGGAGATCAAGAACTCGGACATCGGCCGCGGCACCAAGGTGCCGCACCTGAGTTACATCGGGGATGCCGATATCGGGGAGAACACGAACATCGGCGCGTCGAACATCACGGCCAATTACGACGGAGTCCGCAAACACCGGACGAAGATCGGCGCGAACGTCCGCACGAGCGTGGACACTGCGTTCGTGGCACCGGTCGAGGTCGGCGACGGCGCCCTCACGGGCGCCGGCAGCGTGATCACCAAGGACGTTCCCCCGGGAGCGCTCGGGATCGCCCGGGCCAGGCAGAGCAACATCGAGGGTTACGCCGACCGGAGGAAGTGATGACCGCTCCGACGCCTACACTCCACAAGGCCGTGAGCGCCCTGTCGCCCCGTCCGGTTCCGGCCTCCTCGCTCCCGCTGGGGAGCGAGAAGCGCCTGATGCTCTTCAGCGGCCGCGCGAACCCGGAGCTGGCGAGCAAGATCGCCGACAAGCTGGGCGTCGAGCTCGGCGGCGTCACGCTCAAGACGTTCTCCAACGGCGAGGTCTACTGCCGCTACGAGGAGTCGATCCGCGGCGCGGACGTGTTCATCGTCCAGCCGACGTGCGGCAACCCGGCGACGGGCATCAACGCCAACGACGCGCTGATGGAGCTGCTGATCATGATCGAGGCGGCCGTCGGCGCCTCGGCCCATCGCGTGATCGCCGTGACGCCGTGGTACGGCTACAGCCGGCAGGACAAGAAGTCCGCTCCACGCGAGCCGATCAGCGCCCGCCTCGTCGCCCACATGCTCGAGGCCGCGGGGGCCGACCGCGTGCTCACGATGGACCTCCACGCCGGCCAGGTGCAGGGCTTCTTCGCCAAGCCGGTGGACCACATGACGGCGATGTTCATCCTCACGCAGTACTTCCGCGACCAGCAGCTCGAGGACCTCGTCGTCGTGTCGCCGGACGCCGGCCGCGTGAAGCTGGCGAAGAAGTTCGCCGAGAAGGTCGGCGCCGAGCTGGCGATCCTCAACAAGGAGCGCCCCGCGCAGCAGGTCGCCGAGATCGCCTACGTGATCGGCAACGTCAAGGACAAGACCGCCGTGATCGTCGACGACATCATCGACACCGCGGGCACGCTGCGCGCCGCGGGGGAGACCGTCAAGGACGAGGGCGCGCGCCAGGTCTTCGCCGCCGCCACGCACCCGGTCCTGTCGGGCAACGCGTTCGAGAACCTCGCCGCCTCGCCGTTCGAGCGGATCGTCGTCACCGACACGATCCCGCTGCAGCCGGGCTCGCCCGCGAACATCACCGTCCTGTCGGTCGCGGACCTGCTGACCGACAGCATCCGCCGCATCTTCACCGACGACTCCGTCGCCGAGGTGTTCGGCGGCGAGAACCAGCTGTTCTGAGCGAAATCTGAGGGGCGCCCACGGATTGCGGGGGCCGGACGGGTGAGGTTCACTCGCCCGTCCCCATGACTCCCCGCATCCTCTTCGCCGCCGCCGTCCTGTCGCTCGCGCTCAGCGCGCCTGCGCTGGCCGCGACGGCCGACCCTGACCCGACCTTCAACGGCACCGGCCTGCTGCACCTCGACCAGGTCGGCATGAGCATCGAGACCGGCGTCGCCGTCCAGCCCGACGGCAAGCTCGTCGTCGTCGGCGAGGGCACGAACTCCGACTTCGACCGGATCCGCCGGCTGAACCCGGACGGCACGCCGGACCTGGACTTCGGCGACCGCGGCCTCGTGACGATCGACACCCCGGGCACCGAGCACCTGCTCGCCGTGCTCGTGCAGTCCGACGGCAAGCTGCTCGTCGGCGGCTCCTCCGGCCGCAACGCCGTGCTCTACCGCTTCACCGCGGCCGGATCGCCCGACCAGGGCTTCGGCGACGGCGGACGCGTGACGCTGACGCCCGCCGCGAGCGCCAACGCCGAGCTCGTGCTCGACCTCGCCGAGCGCGACGGCAAGCTCGTGGCCGTCGGCCAGACGGTCGGGAACACGACCAAGGCGGCGGTGTGGAAGCGCAACGTCGCCGACGGCTCGGCGGACGGCTCGCGCACGATCGCCATCGGCGACAACGATGTCGCCGGCTCGGTCGCGATCCAGCCGGACGGCCGGATCCTGGTGGCCGGCAAGACCAACCTCCGCAACGACGGGTTCGTCGCGCGCATGAACGCGAACCTCGGGCCGGACGCGACGTTCCACGGCGGGGCCGTGACGCTCGACGCCGGCGCGGTGGAGTCCGCGCAGTCGCTCGTCCTCCAGCCCGACGGCAAGATCGTCGTGCTCGGCTCGGCCAGCGTCCTGACCCGGATCATGGTCACCCGGCTCACGGTGGGCGGCGATCCCGACCCCGCGTTCAACGGCAACGGCACGCAGTTCCTCGACACCGGCCTGTTCGACTCCCCGACGCGCCTGCTGCTGCAGCCCGACGGCAAGCTCGTGATCGTCGCCGCGACCGATCTCAACGCCGACGCCTCGTTCTTCCGGCTGCTCACCGACGGCACGCCTGACGACAGCTTCGACGGCGACGGGCTGAAGACGTTCGACGGAGGCGGCACGGACACCACGTCCGACGCCGCGCTGCAGCCCGACGGCGACGTCGTCGCGGTCGGCGCGTCTTCGGGCGACGGGATCGTCATGCGCATCCTCGGCGACCCGCTCCCGCTCACGGTCGACACGGCCGGCAGCGGCAAGGGCAGCGTGACCTCCGCTCCCGCCGGGATCGACTGCGGCGTCAAGTGCACGGCGAGCTTCGACGTCGGCGCGACGGTGACGCTGAAGGCGACGCCGGCGCCCGGCTCGCGCTTCACCGGCTGGACGGGCTGCGCCGCGACCGGCGCCACCTGCACGATCGCGCTGCACAAGGCCGCGGCGGTGACCGCGAGCTTCACCGCCGTCGCCGTCACCACGGGCAACGGCGGCGGGACGGGCACCGGCACCGGCACCGGGACGGGCGGCGCCGGTCCGGCCGGCACGCCGCCGGGCGACACGACGGCGCCGCGGATCGGCGGCGCGAAGCTCACCAGCCGCCGCTTCGCCGTGTCCTCGCGCAGGACGGCCGTCGTCGCCAGCGGCACCGGCATCCGCTTCACGCTCTCCGAGACCGCCGCGACGACGATCGCGATCCAGCGCGGCGGGCGCACGGTCCTGACGCTCATGCGACCGCACACGATCGGCGGCGAGAACGTGATCGGGTTCACGGGCCGGACCAGCCGGACCAAGCTGCGGCCGGGCCGCTACCGGATGCTGCTGCTGGCCACCGACGCCGCCGGCAACCGCTCCGCGCCGGTGGCGCTGAGCTTCACGATCGTGCGGGGTACCGTGTCCGCAGCGATGAGCGCCGCCCGCCTGCAGTCCCTGCTCGGCCTCTCCGACGAGGAGCTGCTGCGGATCCTGGACTCCGATCCGATCGCGCTGATCACCGGGGAGGAGGACGCGCGGCCGGAGGTCGCGATCCTGCTCGCGCTCCTCGCGGAGGCCGAGGAGCGCGCCGGCGAGGCGACGCTGCGCCGCTGGGTGCGCGCGAACGGCGGCCGGCCGGTGCAGCTGCTGCTGGCGCACGACTTCGCCGGCTTCGAGGACGCGCTCGGCGAACTGGCCGAGCGCGGCTTCATCCTCCGTGGTGGCAGCCGCTAATCGTCCGGGTCCGGACGCGTCTCGCCCGGCCACGAACCCGTGAGGTAGTACCAGCCCTTGGCGCCATAGCGGTCGACCACCACGCGCGTCGTCTGGAAGATCACGCCCTGCAGCGCCGCCGCGCCGAGGATCTTCGGCCAGTGGGCCTCGAGCGTCGTCCCCTTCGGCGGCTCCTCGTGGTCGAGCTTGGACCACGCGTAGTCGAACCCCTTGCGCCCGAGCAGGCCGGCGACGATGCCCAGCGCGAAGCCGAACGGCTTATAGAGCAGCTTGAACACGCGCCGACCATACCTCTTCGGACCGACAGGCCACCCGTACGGGGGTGTGAATTCGACCGTCGGGAGGTAAACATTGTCCGGACAAGTGACGATGATCTCTACCAGGAGATCGCTATGGACGAAGAGCACGCGGACGACCTGCTGAGAAGGGCTCTGATCGACGCTGAAGCCGCCGCTTCGGTCGCCCTGCGCGTCACGCCGCTCGCGCTCAGCGAGACGCTGACCGTCGTCTTCCACGGCCGGCGCGATCTCGGGACGATCCAGACCTACGTCGCCAACGGCGGCCACGGCGCGGGCGACGCGGTCGGCCGCGACGAGCTGATGCGCGTCCCGTGCGACCTCGACCTCGCCGGCGCCGAGGACCGCGAGGAGGCCGAGCACATGTTCGCCGAGCAGGCCGGCGCCCTGCGCGACGCGCTGGTCGGCGCCGACACCGTGCTCGACATCTGGCGCGAGCCGCTCGAGGACCTCCTGCACGCCCGCGTGATCGTCGACCACCGGCTGCAGCTGAGCGTCCGCCTGCCCGCCCACCGGCTGATGCCGACGGCGCTGCTGGCGCCGGACAAGCAGATCGTCGTGACCGCGGTCTGCAGCGCCCGCGCGCTGGCCGCCGGCCGGCCGCCGATGGGCATCGCCTGCGCTCAGCAGGACATCGCACGCGTGTATCCGCTGTCCGACGACCCTGAGCGCTCGCTCGACGACTTCCTCGCGCTCGCCGCCGAGCACGCCCACGCGATGGCGGAGCAGCTCGGCCGCCAGGAGGCGTCCGTGCAGCGCTTCCTCGAGCTCTCCGGCGACGACTTCCCTCAGACAGGCTGATTATCCTGCCCGGCGCTTGCGCCGGCCCAAGGTCCTCCTCGTAGTCGCGTTTCTCGTCTTCGTCTTCCTCGGCATGTCCGCGCTGCTGGCGCGCGCGCTGTCGGGGGCGGGGACGGAGCGGGCGCGGGTGGTCGACGTCGCGCGGGCGCAGGCGCGCGGCGACGCCGGCCGCGTGCTCGCGCTGACGCCCGCCTGCGCCGCCCAGCCGGCCTGCGCCGCCACCACACGGGCGTTCGTCGCCCGGCTCAAGCGCCCCGGGGCGGTCGAGGTGCTGCAGTACCAGCCGTCGGTGCAGGTCACGTTCACGCGCACCACCGGCACCGGCCGGATCGCCTGGCGCGCCGGCCGCACCGGCCTGCCCGTCGTCCAGTGCGTGCGCGTGCGCCGCGACGGCCCGCTGACCGGCAACGGCGTCGAGCTGCTCTCGATCTCGGCTCCCATCAAGGGGCAGTCCAGCTGCCCATGACCGGCGAACCAACGCGGCAGCGGACTTCGTCCGCGGGATTCGCGCCCGCCTCACCCTCGCTTTGGCCATCGCTTCGCGGATGACCACCGCTCTTTCCCGCCGGAGGCTGTGTTGACATTGCCCGTGATGCGCGCCCTTCTCCGACTCCTCGTCCCGTCGATCGCGCTGCTGGCGCTGGTTCCCGCCCAGGCGCACGCCGTCGACACGCCCTCCAACAAGACCCTCTACGCGGACGGCCCGGAGGGGCGGTACCTGATGGATGGGGACTGGCTCTTCCGGCTCGACAACGAAGACCAAGGGGTCAAGCAGCGCTTCATGCGCTCGACGTCGGCCGCCGGCTGGAAGACCGTCAAGGTCCCGAACGTGTGGAACCTCGGCGACCCGTCGAACGAGTCGATGGCGGGCGGCATCGGCTGGTACCGCAAGGACTTCAAGCTGCCCAGCGCCAGCGCGGCGCTCGACTGGGCGGTGCGCTTCGAGTCGGTCAACTACCGCTCGAAGGTGTGGCTCAACGGCAAGCCGGTCGGGGAGAACACGGGCGCCTACATCCCGTTCCAGTTCCAGCTCTCCGGCCTCAAGCGCACCGGCACGAACCGGCTGGTGATCCGGGTCGACTCGCGCCGGCTGCCGACCGACTTCCCGCCCAGCGGGCTGAACACCGACGGCGTGCCGACCGGCGGCTGGTGGAACTACAGCGGGATCCAGCGCGAGGTCTACCTGCAGAAGCTCGACGACGTCGACTACAAGCAGGTCCAGGTCCGCCCGGACCTGCCGTGCGGGACCTGCGCGGCCGACGTGGACATGAAGATCACGCTGCGCAATGTCGCCTCGAGCGGCAAGCGCATCGCGATCACCGGCAGGTTCGGCTCGCGCAAGGTCAACCTCGGCGCCAAGAACATGGGGCCGGGCGCCGTCGCGGCGTTCTCGGACACGATCCGGATCGACAAGCCGCAGCTGTGGAGCCCGCAGGACCCGAACCTCTACACGGTCCACTTCACGGTCACGGCGGACGGCAAGAAGGTCTCCGGCTACGACCTCCACAGCGGGGTCCGGTCGATCAAGGTCTCCAACGGCCGCCTGATCCTCAACGGCCAGGCGCTCGACTTCCGCGGCGTCGGCCTGCATGAGGACTCCAAGGCCGACGGCTTCGCGATCGACGACGCGCGCCGCCTGCAGCTGATGCAGCAGGTCAAGGAGCTCGGCGCGACCGTGATCCGCACGCACTACCCGCTGCATCCCTACACGCACGAGCTGGCCGACAGGCTCGGGATCCTGATCTGGTCGGAGATCCCGGTCTACAGCGTCAAGACGCAGTACCTGAAGGAGCAGAAGGTCCGCGATCTCGCCATCAAGGAGCTCGGCAAGAACATCGCGACCAACCAGAACCACCCGTCGGTGATGCTGTGGTCGCTCGGCAACGAGCTCTCCTCGCAGCCTGGCCCGGTCCAGGACGCCTACATCAAGGCGGGCGTGAAGTTCGCGCACGAGCTGGACCCGACCCGGCCGGTCGGGCTCGCCGTCGCCGCGTACCCGTCGTCGCTGTGCCAGCTCGGCTCCTACGAGCCGCTGGACGTGCTCGGCCTCAACGACTACTTCGGCTGGTACCCCGGCCCGAACGGGCAGATCTTCGACCGCACGAAGCTCAGCGCCTACCTCGACGCCGCGCACGCGTGCTACCCGAAGCAGGCGCTCGTCGTGACGGAGTTCGGCGCCGAGGCCAACCGCGACGGTCCCGTCGAGGAGAAGGGCACGTGGGGGTTCCAGCAGGACTGGATCAACTACCAGCTGGGCGTGTTCGCCACCAAGCCGTGGCTGAGCGGCGCGATCTACTGGGCGCTGAACGAGTTCTGGGTCCGGCCGGGCTGGGACGGCGGCGATCCGCGGCCCCAGCCGCCCGTGTTCCAGAAGGGCCTGATCACGTACGACGGCGTCAAGAAGCCGGCGTGGGCCGACGTCCAGCGCTGGTACACGCAGACCCAGCAGCTGGTACCGGCGGCGCCGGGAACCTAGCGGCCCCTGAGGGGCCTGCTGAGGAATTCCGGTACGTCTGCTGCGGCACATCCGCGGCGCCTCGCGCCACCCGCGATGCTCACGTGGCAGAGCCACGCATCACTATCGCCTGTGGCCCGAGGCATCCACGGCTGCACCACATCAGCCGGACCGACCATTCCTCAGCCGACCCCTAACGCACCGGGACGCGCGGCCGGATCCGGATCGGCGGGTGCTCGCGATGGCGCACGCGGCGCCGGCTCGGGTCGGCCATCTTGTCCGACGCCGAGCGCAGCCGCTTGTTCGACTGCACCGCGCTGGGCAGCGGGATCCCGCCTGAGGGAGAGGTCTTGGGCTTGTCGGAGATGCGGTCGTTGCCGCCTCCTCCGCCGTCGTCTTCATCGTCCTGGGGCCAAGAAGAAGCGCCATCGGAACGCAGGAACATCACGAACAAGACGCCGCCAAGGGCCAAGGCGACAAAGTGCAGCACGCCGAAGATCACAAGCAGCTCCGCGTCGGGGGACATGTACTCACCATAATTACCCCTGTCGGGGAGGCGCCAGACGCCTTTCGCTACCATCGGCTGCCGCTCGTCGCGCCTTGATCTCCCCTGCACCGCGGCGGACCCAACGACCATGGCCGACTCTTCCACGCTTTCACTCACCGCTCGCGACCCCGAGGGCTCGCGTTCCGCCCGGCGCCTGCGCCGTGACGGCCTCGTTCCCGGCGTCATCTACGGAGGCGACGGCGAGCCCGCGCACTTCGCCGTCGACGCCCGGATCCTCCGCAACACGTTGGCGCGTTCGGGGGCGATCCTCGAGATCTCCGTCGACGGCGGCAGCACGGCGCCGGTGCTCGTCAAGGACGTGCAGCGTCATCCCGTCCGCGGCGAGGCCGTGCACGTGGACTTCCTGCGCGTGAACATGAACGAGACGATCCACACGACCGTCACGCTCGAGCTCACCGGCTCCGACGAGGGCCCCGGCGTCAACGAGGGCGGCGTGCTCTCGCAGGAGCTGCGCGAGCTCAACATCGAGGCGCTGCCGGGCGACATCCCGGACTCGATCAAGTTCGACGCGTCGAAGCTGGAGATGAACGCCACGCTGACGCTCGACGCGATCACCGTGCCCGCGGGCGTGACGCTGCTCGACGACATCGAGAGCGTGGTGGCGACGATCACCCCGCCGACGCTCGAGCCCGTCGCAGACGAGATCGAGACCGAGACCGCGCTGGTCGGCGAGGACGGCGAGCCCGTCGCGGCCGAGGGCGCGGCCGAGGAGGGCGAGGGCGCCGACGCGCCCGCGGCCGACTCGGGCGAAGACTCCTGAAGCTCTTCGCCTCGACGCCGGTCGACTGGCTGGTCGTGGGGCTCGGGAACCCGGGCCCCGGCTACGCCGAGACGCCGCACAACGTCGGGTTCAAGGTCGCGGACGCCCTCGCGCGCCGCTGGGACCTGCCGAAGCCGAAGAAGAAGTACGCCGGCGAGCTGGCGGAGGGCCGTACCGGCCCGGGCGGCCCGAGGATCGCGCTGCTGAAGCCGCAGACGTACATGAACGAGGCGGGGCGCTCGGCCGGCCCCGCCCGCGGCGCCTACCACCTCGATCTCGACCGCCTGCTCGTGCTGCACGACGAGATCGACCTGCCGTTCGGCGAGATCCGCGTCCGGCTCGGCGGCGGGCTCGCGGGCCACAACGGCCTGAAGTCGCTCAAGCGCGAGCTCGGCGGGGCGGACTTCCACCGCGTCCGCATCGGCGTCGGGCGGCCGGATTCGACCGATCCGGACATCGTCGCCGCCTACGTGCTGGGCAAGTGGCGCCAGAGCGCCGCCGACGTCGCTTCGCTGATCGATCGCGCGGCGGACGAGGCGGAGCGTGTCGTAGGCTCCGCCGCTTGACCGTCGAGGTCGCGCAACTCGCCACGGACCTCCACCGCGTCGGCTTCTTCCCGCCGGGCCGCCCGCCCGACTACCGCTCCGCCGCCGTCGTGGGCGAATGGGAGCCGATCGCGCGGCTCGATCCGCCTGAGGGCGTGCGGTTCGAGGCCGGGGAGGCGGCGCCGGGCATCGGCGACCTGCTCGGGCCGCTGCTGAAGGCGGTCATCCCGCGCCGTCCGGGCGAGCGATTCTTCGGCTGCGGCGAGCGCACCGCGGGGCTCGAGAAGACCGGCTCGCACCAGCTGTTCTGGAACTACGACCCGCCCGAAGGGCACACGGCGTCGTTCAACAACCTCTACACGTCGATCCCGTTCGTGCTCTCGCTGCACGAAGGCCGGGCGCGCGGGCTGTTCGTCGACAACCCGGGGCGCGTCGAGATCGACCTCGCGAAGGCCGATCCGGACCAGGTTGTGCTCCAGACGGCGACCGGCAACCTCGTCTACTACGTCTTCGACGGCCCCACGCCGCGCGACGTGCTCGAGCGCTACACCGAGCTGACGGGCCGGATCGGCATGCCGCCGCTGTGGGCGCTCGGCAACCAGCAGTCGCGCTGGAGCTACATGTCCGCCGACGAGCTGCGCGCCGTGGCGCGCGGGTTCCGCGAGCGCGCGATCCCGTGCGACGTGCTCTACCTCGACATCGACTACATGGACGGCTACCGCGTCTTCACCGTCGACGAGGAGCGCTTCCCCGACCCGGCGGCGTTCATCGCCGAGCTCGCCGCCGACGGCTTCCGCGTGGTCACGATCGTCGACCCCGGCGTCAAGGTCGACGATGCCTACCCGGTCTACGTCGAGGGGCGCGACCGCGGCTACTACTGCCGCACGTTCCGCGACGAGGAGTACCGCAACGTCGTCTGGCCGGGCACGTGCGCGTTCCCGGACTTCACCAACCCGGCGACGCGCGAGTGGTGGGGCGACAACCACGCGGCGCTGCTGGACCTCGGCGTGGCGGGGATCTGGTGCGACATGAACGAGCCGGCGCTGTTCGTCCCGCAGCAGTCGACGATGCCCGAGGACGTCGTGCACCCCGGCGGCGGCGAGCCGCGCCTGCACGCGCAGGTCCACAACCTCTACGGCTCGCAGATGGCGCAGGCGACGCGCGACGGCCTGGCGCGCCTGCGGCCCGAGCGCCGCCCGTTCGTGATCTCGCGCGCCGGGTTCGCGGGCCTGCAGCGGCACGCGCTGCAGTGGACGGGCGACAACTCGTCCTGGTGGGAGCACCTGTGGATGAGCATGCCCCAGCTGCAGAACCTCGGCCTCTCGGGGATGGCGTTCTGCGGCGTCGACTGCGGCGGCTTCTTCGGCGACTGCGACGGCGAGCTGCTGGCGCGCTGGACCGAGGCCGCGATCTTCCAGCCGTTCCTGCGCAACCACTCGCAGATGGGCTCGGTGCGCCAGGAGCCGTGGGCGTTCGGCGAGCCGTGGGAAGGCATGATCGGCGCCATGCTGCGGCTGCGGATGCGGCTGCTGCCATACCTCTACGGCCTGTTCGAGGAGGCGCACCGCACGGGCGCGCCGGTCATGCGGCCGCTGCTGTTCGAGCATCCCGGCGACGCCGTCACCTACACGGCCGACGACGAGTTCATGCTCGGCGACGCGCTGCTCGTCGCGCCGGTCACGCGCCCGGGCGTCGAGCACCGGCACGTCTACCTGCCGGCGGGGACGTGGGTGCAGTGGTGGACGGGCGAGGTCGCCACCGGACCCGTGCACACGCTCGCGCACGCGCCGCTGGGCCGGCCCGCGCTGTACGCGCGGGCGAACGCCGCGATCCCGCTGTGGCCTGAACGCATGCACACCGGCGAGCCGGCCGGCCGGCTCACGCTGCGCGTGCACGCGGTGCCGGGCGAGCCCGTCACGCGCTCGCTCTACGAGGACGCCGGCGACGGCTTCGGGCCGTCGGCGCGGCGCACGGTGACCGTCGACGACGCGGCGGTCCGCGTCTCGGCCCCGGAGGGCGGATACGTCGCGCCGCCGCGGGTCGTCGAGGTCGAGATCAGGCGCGGCGACGCCGTGGAGCTGGTCGAGATCGGCGAGGGCGAAGCGACCGTCACGCTTCGCTGAGCAGCGCGTCGACGTCGAGCGGCAGGTTGACGAGCGCGAGCGCGCCATCCGGCGTGCGCGGCCACTGGAGCCTCGGCCGGTCCCAGTAGAGCTCGATCCCGTTGCCGTCCGGGTCGCGCAGGTACACCGCCTCGCTGGCGCCGTGGTCCGAGCCGTGACTGATCAGGTCGCGCACCCGCCGCGCCGCGCGCGCCAGCGCCGCGCGGTCGGGGTACACGATCGCGACGTGGTAGAGCCCGGTCGTGCCCGGCGCGGGCGGCGCCCCGCCGGCCGACTCGAACGTGTTGAGCCCGATCTGGTGGTGGTAGTCGTCGGCCGACAGGAACGCGGCCTGATCGCCGATCCGGCCCTGGACTTCAAAACCCAGAGCATCGCGATAGAACCCGAGCGAGCGCTCGAGGTCCGCGACCTTGAGGTGGACGTGTCCGATCTTCATGGCGGCGATGATCGTCGCGCCCGTGCCCCCGCACATCGGGGGGACCCCCGAGCTTCTTCCCTAGATCCCCCGCGGCGGGGGAAATAGCCTGCCCGCGTGACCGCCACCGCCGACGCCCCGCTCGAGGAACGCGACCGCGAGCTCGAAGCCGTCGGGCGCGCGCTCGAGGCGGCACGGGCCGGCGCCGGAGGCGCGCTGCTCGTCGAGGGGCCGCCCGGGATCGGCAAGACGCGGCTGCTCGCCGGCGCACGCGCGGCGGCGGGCGAGCGCCTGCGTGTGCTCTCCGCCCGCGGCTCCGAGCTCGAGCGCGACTTCCCGTTCGCCGTCGTGCGCCAGCTGCTCGAGCCCGCGCTCGCGGCCGCCGATCGCGACGAGCTGCTGTCCGGCGCCGCCGCGCTCGCCGCGCCCGTGCTCGAGGACGGCGCCGCCGCGGTCGAGGCCGGGCCGGGCGCGCTGCACGGGCTCTACTGGCTGACCGCCAACCTCGCGGCGCGCGCGCCGCTGCTCGTGCTCGTCGACGACCTGCACTGGGCCGACCTGGCCTCGCTGCGCTGGATCGCCTATCTCGTCCAGCGGCTCGACGGCCTGCCGGCCGCGCTGGTCGCCGCCGCCCGCCCGGCGGAGGCCGGCCACGGGCAGGACGTGCTCGACGTCCTCGCCACCCACCCGGCCGTCAAGCTCCTGCATCCCGGCGGGCTGAGCGAGGCGGCGGTCGCCCGCATGGTCGAGCGCGCGCTCGGCCCGGCCGACCCGCCGTTCGTCGCCGCCTGCCGCGAGGTCACGGGCGGCAACCCGTTCCTGCTCGGCGAGCTCGTGCGCGAGCTCGACGGCGTCGCGCCGTCGAGCGACAACGCGCGGCTCGTCGCGCGCCAGACGTCGCGCACGGTCAGCCGCGCCGCGCTGGCCCGCCTGCGCCGGCTGCCGCCGGCCGCGACCGCGCTCGCCCGCGCCGCCGTGATCCTCGGCGAGTGCGCCGAGCTGCGGGTCGCGGCGCGCTTCGCGGAGCTGGAGGTCGGGGCGGCGGCCGTGGCCGCCGACGCGCTCGTGAGCGCCGCGATCTTCGCGCCGGCCGACCCGCTCGCCGCGTTCGAGTTCGCGCATCCGCTCGTGCGGGCCAGCGTGTACGCGGAGCTCGGCCCCGGCGAGCGCTCGCAGGCGCACGCCCGCGCCGCCGCGCTGCTGGCCGAGACCGGCGCGTCGGCCGAGCGCGTCGCGGTGCACCGGCACAAGTGCGATCCCGCCGGCGACGCCGATGCGGTGCGGATCCTGCGCGAGGCCGCCGCCGGCGCGCGCCGCCGCGGCGACACCGAGGTCGCCGCCAGCCATCTGCGCCGCGCGCTGCGCGAGCCGCCGCCGGCCGCGGAGGAGGCGCGCGTCCGCCACGAGCTCGGCGCCGCCGAGCTCGAGCGCGGCCGCACCGCCGAGGCGGCCGAGCAGCTGCACGCGGCCGTCGCCGGCCTGGCCGACCCGGTCGAGCGCGCGCACGCCGCCTCCCGGCTCGGGCTCGCGCTGCAGATGAGCGACCGGCCGGAGGACGCCGTCGCGGTGCTGAGCGACGCGATCGCGGCGCTGCCCGAGTCCGAGCGCGAGCTCGGCCTGCTGCTGCAGGCGGTCCGCGGCGGCGCGTCGCAGGGCAACCTCTTCGCGTTCGCGCTCGCCCGCGGCGTGCGCTTCGTCGCCGACGTGGACGCTCCCACCACGCCGGGCGAGCGGCTGTTCACCGCCGGCATGGGCTACCGCGAGGCGACCGGCGGCAGCGCCGCGCGGGCGATCGAGCTCGCCCGCCTGTCGCTCGCCGGCAACGGTCTCCTTCAGGATCCCGGGCCGGGCGTCCCGGCCGTGTACGTCGCCCCGCTCACGCTCTTCTTCGCCGGCGCGCTCGAGGAGGCGACGGAGGCGTTCACCGCCGTGCTCGACCACGCGCGGCGGACCGGCTCGCAGCTCGGCTTCGCCAACGCGTCGCACCTGCGCGCCGGCGCGTGGTGGCGGCGCGGCAACCTCGCCGAGGCCGAGGCGGACGCCGAGAACGCGCTCGCGCACCCGAGCTTCATGCTCCGCCCCGGCGTGCTCGCGCTCGTCGACATCCGCCTCGTCCAGGGCGACGTCGACGGCGCCGCCGCCGTCTGGCGCGACGCCGGCATGGACGCGGAGCCGCTGACGGGGCGCGCGTCGGTCGCCACGCGCAACGTCCGCGCGCGCCTGCTGGCGGCGCAGGGCCGCGGCGAGGACGCGCTCGCGGACCTGCTCGCGTGCGGCCGGATGGAGGACGACTGGCGCGTCAGCACGCCCGCGTACTGCAGCTGGCGCGCGGACGCGGTCACGCTGCTCGCGACGCTCGGCCGCGGCGACGAGGCCGTCGCGCTCGCGTCCGAGGACGTCGACCGCTCGCGCGCCTTCGGCGACCCGCGCGCGCTCGGCATCTCGCTGCGCGCGGCC
Organism: uncultured Solirubrobacteraceae bacterium; assembly: GCA_963736505.1. GTDB lineage: Bacteria > Actinomycetota > Thermoleophilia > Solirubrobacterales > Solirubrobacteraceae > Solirubrobacter. The sequence continues at coordinate 1,246,608 of CAVTOZ010000001.1, read as the reverse complement.
GGCCTCGCGCTCGCGCAGCCCGGCCTGCTCGAGGAGTCCGTCGCCGTCCTGCGCCCCTCGCCGGCGCGGCTCGAGCTCGCGCTGTCGCTGCTCGAGCTCGGCGCCGCCCACCGCCGGGGCGGCCGCCGCACCGACGCGCGCGAGCCGCTGCGCGAGGCGGTGGCGCTGGCCGGGACCTGCGGCGCGACCGCCGTCGCCGCCCGCGCGCACGACGAGCTCGTCGCCGCCGGCGCCCGTCCGCGCCGCGACCCGATCGAGAGCCGCAGCCGGCTGACGGCGTCCGAGAGCCGCGTCGCGCGGATGGCCGCCGAGGGGATGACGAACCGCGAGATCGCCCAGGCGCTGTTCCTGACCGAGAAGACGATCGAGGTCCACCTCACGAGCACGTACCGCAAGCTCGACATCGCCTCCCGCTCCCAGCTCCCGCGCGCGCTGGGGTAAGCCGGCGGTCACACGCGGCGCGCGCGAGACTAAGTGGGAGCGAGATGGATGCGCGCTCCGACGACGAGCTGCTCGCCGCGACCCGGGCCGATGCCGACGCGTTCGCGATCCTCTACCGGCGCCATGTCACCGCGCTGCTCGCGTACTTCGTCCGCCGCACGCGCGATGCCGAGCTCGCCGCCGACCTGACGGCGGAGACGTTCGCCGCCGCGCTCGACGGCGCGCACCGCTTCCGGCCGGATCGCGGCGAGGCGGCGGCGTGGCTGTACGGGATCGCGCGCCGCCAGCTGTCGCACGCCCAGAAGCGCGGCGCCGTCGAGGACCGCGCGCGGCGGCGGCTCGGGATGGCGCCGATCCACCTGACCGACGAGGCGATCGAGCGGGTCGAGGCGCTCGCCGCCGCCGACGCGTCCGCCGCCGTCCTGCGCGACGGGCTGGCCGCGCTGCCCGACGACCAGCGCCAGGCCGTGCTCGCGCGCGTGCTCGACGAGCGCGAGTACGCGGACATCGCGATCGCGGCGCGCACGTCGGAGTCGGTCGTGCGCAAGCGCGTCTCGCGCGGCCTGGCCGGGCTGCGCTCGCGACTCGAGGGGAACGGGACATGACCGACTTCATCGGCGACCTCGAGCACGAGCTGCTCGCGGCGGCCCATCGCCGCGCCGCCCGCCGCCCGCGCCCACGGCTCGCGTGGCGCCCGGTGATCGCGCTCGCGGCCGCCGCCGCGGTCGCGGCGGGCGCTCTCGCCCTGCGTCCCTCGGCGGGCGAGCACGCCGCCGCCCCCGGCCCGACCGACACGCTCGCGCTGCGCGCCCCCGTGCCGGCGACGACCTGCGACGGGGGCGCGGCGATCCCGCCGGCGAGCGCGCCCCCGATCCCGGCCAAGGCGGCGCCGGCCGAGGTGAAGCAGCTGCTCGGCGAGCTTCGCCGGCCGCAGGCCGCCGCCGACCGGCTCCCGATCGCGAAGCTCGCGCGCTGGCTGCCGGTCGGCGACTACGACCCGAACGCGGTGCGGCTCGCGCCGGGCGGCGCCGTGCAGCTGCGGATCGTGCCCACCAACGACATCCGCACGCGCGCCGCGCCGTGCGGGCGCGGCAAGGGCCGCGGCCCCGGCGCGTGCCTGACCGGCGGCGGCATGTACCAGGCCGTCTGCTTCACGGTCGCCGAGATCCGCGCGGGCCGCGCCTTCGGCCTGCTCGATGTCACGCGGTCCTACGCGCGGCTCGTCGGGCTCGTGCCGGACGGCCGCGAGTGGGCGTGGGTGAACGCCGCCGGCAAGAGCCGCGGCCTGGTGGTGCGAGGCAACACCGTGGAGAAGTACTTCCGCTTCCTACATCCGGGCGACCGGCTGCGCTTCACGCTCGCCGCGCACCCCGGCAGCGTCGCGGTGCTCAACGCGACGACGCGGTCGGGCTCGGCGAGCGAAGCCGTGCAGCGGCTCCGCTCGCGGCTCGGCATCGCCGCGACGGCGGCCGACGCGCGCCGGGTCGAGCCGGGCGAGTCGGTCGTCTACGCCGCGACGCCGGAGTCCGAGGCCTTCGCGCGCGACGTCGCGAAGATCACGGGCGGCACGGTCGCCAGCGGCGCGCCGCCCGGCGAGCCGGTGCGGGCCGACGTCGTCGTGGTGCTCCGTATGCGATAACGTACAGGTGTATGTCGCCAAGAGAATGGAACGCGCCCTCCTACGAGCGGGTCTCCGCTCCGCTCGAGGCGATGGGGCGCGACGTGCTGGACCGGCTCGACCTGAGCGGCGACGAGCGCGTGCTCGACGCCGGCTGCGGGACCGGCCGCGTGACCGCCGCGCTGGTCGAGCGCCTGCCGCTCGGCGAGGTCGTGGCCGTCGACGGATCGGTGGCCATGATCGACGAGGTCAAGGCCCGCCTCGGCGACCGCGTCGAGGCCTACGCCGCCGATCTCGCCGAGCTCGAGCTCGACCGCCCCGTGGACGCGATCCTCTCGACCGCGACGTTCCACTGGATCCCCGACCACGACCGCCTGTTCGCGCGCCTGCACGCGGCGCTGAAGCCGGGCGGCCGGCTCGTGGCCCAGTGCGGCGGCGCCGGCAACGTCGAGGCCGTGCGCGAGGCGATCGCCCGCGTCGACCATCCGGCGCTGCGCGGGTGGCCCGGGCCGTGGAACTTCGCCACCACCGCGGAGACCGCCGAGCGGCTCCGGCGAGCGGGCTTCACCGACGTGTGGACCTGGCTCACGACCGTCCCGGTCACCCCCGAGGATCCGCGCGAGTACCTCGCGACCGTGATGCTCGGCTCGCACCTGGAGCGCGTGCCCGACGGCGACGCGTTCGTCGACGCCGTGCTCGCCGAATTGGGGCGGCCGCTGACGATCGACTACGTGCGCCTGAACATGCTCGCCCGTTCGTAGACTGGGATGTACGCCCCGCCGCGCGTCCAGCGCGGGCGTTTCGCATGCTCAGAACCTTCCTCGGCCATCTCGAGAACGACCCCGGCGCCGCCCAGCTGGCGGCGCGCGGCGGCGACGCGTTCGTGTCGCAGTCGCTGCGCGCCTTCGTCGTCGCGGGGCTGGCCGATCAGGACGCCCGCCGCCCGACCGTCGTGGTCGTCGGCGACGACCGCGGCGCGCGCGACCTCGCCGCCGACCTGCGCGCCTGGCTGCACCCGCGGCCGGTCCGCTACTACCCGAGCCGCGGCGTCGCCTACGAGTCGCACCTGACGCCGCCGCCGCACCTCGTCGGGCTCAGGGTCGGCGCGCTGGACGCCTTGACCGACACGCCCGAGGGCTCCGAGCAGCCGGTCGTCGTGATCTCGGCGACCGCCCTGAGCGAGAAGGTCCCCGACCCGGCGCTGCGCCCGCACGGCTTCATGCTGCGCGTCGGCGACCTGCTCGACCTCGACGAGACCGCGCTGCAGCTCGTCGCCGCCGGCTACCAGCGCGTCGACCAGGTCGACGACCGCGGCCAGTTCGCGATCCGCGGCGGCCTGCTCGACGTCTACCCGGCGACCGAGGAGCGCGCCGTCCGCGTCGACCTGTTCGACATCGAGATCGAGGCGCTGCGCTGGTTCTCCACCTTCACCCAGCGCAGCCTGGGGGAGACCGACTGCGTCGAGATCTCGCCCGCCGCCGAGCTCGCGCCCGAGCACCGCGAGCTGGCCGAGATCGCGGCGACCGAGGAGGACCGGCCGGACATCGCCGAGCTGCTGCCGGTCGACCAGTTCCGCGAGCTGCTCGACCTGCTGCCCGAGCGCGTGCAGGTGATCGTCGCGGCCGCCGAGGACGTCGAGCCCGTGCTGCGCGACCACTGGGAGGACGTCTGCGTCGCGTTCAAGGACCAGGACGCGCGCCATCTCTACGTCAACCCGAAGCGCATCCACGAGGCGCTGGCCGCGCGCGCCGAGGTGCGCCTGTCGAGCATCAGCCACGACCAGCCGATCGAGATCCGCGCGCAGGCCGCCGACTTCGCCGCGCGCTCGCTCAACGAGGCCGAGGCGGAGCTGGAGAAGCTCACGCGCTCCGGCTACACGACCGTCGTCACCTGGCCGCAGCAGGGCGCCGCCGAGCGCGCCGCGTACAACCTCGCGCGCATCAAGGCCTCGCTCAACGGCGCCACGCACGGGCTCGTCTTCACCGAGGCCACGCTGCGCGACGGCTTCATCGCGCCGTCCTTCAAGCTCGCCGCCTTCCCCGAGCACCGGCTGATCCACCGGCGCAAGGCGAGCACTCGCCCCACGCGCAAAGGCCGCGGCCTGCTGCGCAGCTTCACCGACCTGCGCACCGGCGACATCATCGTCCACGAGGACCACGGGATCGCCCGCTTCGCCGGGTTCGACACCAAGACCGTCGCCGGCGTCACGCGCGACTACCTCAATCTCGAGTACCAGGGCGACGACAAGGTCTTCCTGCCGGTCGACCAGCTGGCGAAGATCTCGCGCTACGTCGGCGCCGACGGCGCGCACCCGCCGCTGTCGAAGCTGGGCGGCACGCGCTGGGACACGCTCAAGGCGCGCGCCCGCAAGGCCGCGCAGGAGCTCGCCGGCGAGCTGCTGAACCTGTACGCCGAGCGCAAGCGCCGGCGCGGCCATCCGTTCCCCGAGTTCTCCGAGGAGCTGCGCGACGTCGAGGCGGCGTTCCCGTTCCGCGAGACTCCCGACCAGCGCGACGCGATCGACGCGGTGATGGGCGACATGGAGTCCGAGCGCCCGATGGACCGCCTGATCTGCGGCGACGTCGGCTACGGCAAGACCGAGGTCGCGCTGCGCGCCGCGGTCAAGTCGGCGGCCGACGGCAAGCAGGTGATGATGCTCGTTCCGACGACGATCCTCGCCCAGCAGCACTACGGCACGTTCGCCGAGCGCCTGCGCGACCAGCCGTTCATGATCGAGCACGTCAGCCGCTTCCGCCCGGCGGCCGAGCAGCGCGACGCCGTCAAGCGCTTCACCGAGGGCTCGGTCGACATCCTGATCGGCACGCACCGCCTGCTCAGCCGCGACGTGCGCGCGAAGGAGCTCGGCCTGCTGATCGTCGACGAGGAGCAGCGCTTCGGCGTCAAGCAGAAGGAGCTGCTGCGCCAGCTCAAGCTGCGCGTCGACGTGATCTCGATGTCGGCGACGCCGATCCCGCGCACGCTCCAGATGTCGCTCGCCGGCATGCGCGACATCTCCGTGATCGAGACGCCGCCGGAGGGCCGGCGCCCGGTCAAGACCTACGTCGGCGAGTACGACGAGCAGCTGGTCAAGCAGGCGCTGGAGCGCGAGAAGGCGCGCAAGGGCCAGGCGTTCTTCCTGCACAACCGCGTCGACGACATCGAGGAGACGGCCGAGCGCCTGCGCGCGCTGTGCCCCGGCATGACGTTCAGCGTCGCCCACGGCCAGATGGACGAGAAGCAGCTCGAGGACCGGATGATGCACTTCCTGCGCGGCGACGCCGACGTGCTCGTCTCGACCTCGATCATCGAGTCGGGCATCGACATCCCGCAGGCCAACACGCTGATCGTCGACCGCGCCGACCGCTTCGGGCTGAGCCAGCTGTACCAGATCCGCGGCCGCGTCGGGCGCTCGCGCGAGCGCGCCTATGCGTACCTGCTGTACCCGAGCGCGGCGGCGCTGACGGCCGAGGCGGCGGACCGGCTCAGCGCGCTGAGCGACTACACCGAGCTCGGCGCCGGCTTCAAGGTCGCGATGCGCGACCTCGAGCTGCGCGGCGCCGGCAACCTGCTCGGCGACGAGCAGTCCGGCCACGTCGCGGCGCTCGGCTTCGAGCTCTACATGCAGATGCTCGACGAGGCCGTGCGCGAGCTCGATCCCGAGGCCGACCGCGACGAGCCGCCCGAGCCCGTGCGCATGGACGTCAACGTCGACGCGTACGTGCCGGCCGACTACATCCCGTACGAGCAGGCCAAGGTCGACGTGCACCGGCGGATCGCGGGCGCGCGCGAGGTGTCCGAGCTGGTCGAGCTGCGGCACGAGCTCGAGGACCGCTTCGGCGAGCCGCCGCAGCCGCTCGAGAACCTCCTCACGCTCCAACAGGTGCGGATCAAGCTCGGCCGCGCCGGCGCGCAGAACGTGAGCTTCCGCCAGGGCCGGCTCGCCGTCACGCCGATCGAGCTCGACGCCGCCACGGCGCGCCGTCTGCGCGAGCTCCTGCCCGGCGCGAACTACGAGGCGGGGCGCTCGCAGTTGTCATTGCGCGTACCCGACGACCCGGCGCAGCGCTTCCCCGCGGTGGTGCGGGCGGCGGACGCATTGCTGGCTGTGCAGACCGCTGCCTAAAGGTCCAGTGAAAAGATGGAGGGGTACCCGCAGGGCGCCGCTACCATGCGCACCTGGGAGAAGGTCATCTTCCTGCGCCGGTCCCCGAGCGCCGGCCACTCGTCCACGTCCCCTTCTCAGCACTCTATGAATAAGGCGTCACGACTCATCCTCAGTGCCTGCGCCCTCCTGGGCGTCAGCGCGACCGTCGCAGCCTGCGGCGGCGTGCCGGGCAACTCCGTGGCCACCGTCGACGGCGACTCGATCGCCAAGTCCGACTTCAGCCACTGGCTCACCGTGGCCGCCAAGTCCTCGGGGCAGGCGAATGCGGCGGTGCCCGATCCGCCGGACTACACGCAGTGCGTCGCGACGAAGCGCAAGACCACCCCGGCGCCCGCCAAGGGCCAGCCGAAGGTCACCGACGCCTCGCTCAAGACGCAGTGCAAGCAGGAGTACACCCAGCTGCGCGACCAGGTCCTGCAGCTGCTGATCTCCTTCAAGTGGATCCAGGGCGAGGCCGACTCGATGTCGATCAAGGTGAGCGACGCCGACGTCAAGAAGTCCTTCGCCGAGCAGAAGAAGCAGAGCTTCCCGAAGGACGCCGACTACCAGAAGTTCCTCAAGACGTCGGGCCAGTCCGAGAGCGACATCCTGCAGCGCGTCCGCCTCGACCTGCTGTCGAACAAGATCCGCGACAAGGTCATCAAGGGCAAGGACAACGTCTCCGACGCCGCGGTCCAGGACTTCTACAACAAGAACAAGGCCCGCTTCGCCCAGCCTGAGAAGCGCGACCTGCGCGTCGTGCTGACGAAGACCAAGGGCGACGCCCAGAAGGCGTACGACGCCATCAAGGCCGGCGACTCGTGGAAGGCCGTCGCGAAGAAGTACTCGATCGACGACACGTCCAAGGCCGCCGGCGGCAAGCTGCCCGCGCAGGCCAAGGGCACGCTCGACAAGCAGCTCGACGACGCCGTGTTCTCGGCCAAGAAGAACACGCTCACGGGCCCGATCAAGACCCAGTACGGCTACTACGACTTCGCCGTGACGGGCGTCACGCCGGCCAGCCAGCAGACGCTCGACCAGGCCAAGGCCACGATCAAGCAGACGCTGCAGTCGCAGAACCAGCAGAAGGCCCTCGACGCCTTCGTGAAGGACTTCACGAAGCGCTGGAAGGCCAAGACCGAGTGCTCCGCGGACTACAAGACCTCGGACTGCAAGAACGGCCCGAAGGCCACTCCGACCCCGACGGCCACCGTCGCGGGCCAGTAGAGGAGGTCCGCGATGCGGGCACCACAGATCGCCCGCGTCGCGCTCTGCGCCTCCGCCCTGGTGGGCGGGGGCGCGGTCGTAGCCGGCTGCGGCGGCGTTCCGGGCAACGCCGTCGCGACGGTTGACGGCGCCTCGATCCCGCGGACCGACTACCAGCACTGGCTGACGGTCTTCACGAAGGCCGCCGCGCAGCCGGCGCAGGACGGGAGCACCCCGGCGAAGCCGACGGCCACGCAGCTGCGCCAGACGACGCTGCAGTTCCTGCTGTCCGCGCGCTGGCTCGACGGCGAGGCCTCCAAGCAGGGGATCAAGATCACCGACGCCGAGGTCAAGAAGGAGCTCGAGGCGCAGAAGAAGCAGAGCTTCCCGAAGCCCGGCGACTTCCAGACGTTCCTGAAGACCTCGGGCCAGAGCGAGCAGGACGTCTTCACGCGCTTCCGCGTGTCGCTGCTGTCGAGCAAGCTCTCGACCAAGGTGGCGGGCAAGGGCGGCACGATCAGCGACCAGGCCGTCTCGGACTTCTACGCGAAGAACCGCGCGCAGTTCGTCAAGCCCGAGCAGCGCGAGCTGCGGGTCGTGCTGACCAAGGACGAGGCGCACGCCAAGCAGGCGCGCGGCGCGCTGGACTCCGGCGGCTCGTGGAAGGCCGTCACCGCGAAGTACTCGATCGACGACCAGACCAAGGCGCAGGCGGGCAAGCTGCCCGCGCAGGCCAAGGGCTCGCTCGACAAGGATCTCGACGCCGCCGTGTTCTCGGCCAAGCAGAACGCGCTCGTCGGGCCGGTCAAGACGCAGTACGGCTACTTCGTCTTCACGGTCACGGGCGTCACGCCGGGCAGCACGCAGACGCTCGACCAGGCCAAGCCGACGATCACCAAGACGCTCCAGTCCCAGAACCAGCAGAAGAAGCTGGACAGCTTCGTGAAGGACTTCACGGCGCGCTGGCGCGGCAAGACGCAGTGCTCGGCGGGCTACCGGACGTCGGACTGCAGCAACGGTCCGAAGCCGACGCCGACGCCGACCGCGGCCGCACCCGCGGCGCCGGCCACGCCGCCCAGTGGGCAGTAGCCCCGAGGAGGACGCCGAGGCGCTCCGGCGCCTCGACGAGCTGACGCGCCGCCTGCGGCGCGAGTGCCCGTGGGACCGTGAGCAGGACGAGCGCTCGATCGTGCCGCACACGGTCGAGGAGGCGTACGAGCTCGCCGCCGCCGCGCACGGCGGCGACGACGCCAAGCTGCTCGACGAGCTCGGCGACGTGCTCTTCCAGGTCCACTTCCTCTCGCTGCTGCTCGAGGAGCGCGGCGCCGGCTCGCTGGCCGCGGTCGCCGACCACGTGCACGCGAAGCTCGTGCGCCGGCACCCGCACATCTTCGGCTCGGTCGAGGTCGACTCGGCCGGCGAGGTGCTGCGCAACTGGGACGCGATCAAGAGGACCGAGGAAGGGCGCGAGCCCGGCATCTTCGGCGAGGTGCCGGAGAACCTGCCCGGGCCGCTGTACGCGCGCAAGGTGCAGCGGCGGGCGGCCTCGACGGGCTTCGACTTCGACCACGTGCCCTACGACGGCGTCAGCGGCGAGCTCGAGGAGCTCGAGGCCGCCCAGACGCGCGAGGAGCGCTTCCACGAGGTCGGCGACGTGCTGTTCGCGGCCGTCAACGTCGCGCGCAAGCTGAAGGTCGACCCCGAGCTCGCCCTGCGGGCCGCCTCCGACCGCTTCCGCGGCCGCGTGGAGGGCGCCGCGGCGCTGGCGGCGAGCGAGGGCGCCGAGTGGGACGCGCTCGGCCCTGACGCGCAGCTGCAGTACTACGCGCGGGCGCGTCTGTCGAGGGGATAACCTGCCCGGCCGATGAGCCAGATCGAAAACGTGCACGCGCGGCAGATCCTCGACTCGCGCGGCAATCCCACGGTGGAGGTCGAGGTACAGCTGCGCTCGGGCGCCCACGGGCGCGCTGCGGTGCCCTCAGGCGCCTCGACGGGCGAGTTCGAGGCCACGGAGCTGCGCGACGGCGGCGAGGCCTACGGCGGCAAGGGCGTGACCAAGGCGGTGGCGAACGTCAACGGCGAGCTCGCCGAGACGGTCGCCGGCCTCGACGCGGCCGATCAGCCCGCGCTCGACCAGGCGATGATCGACCTCGACGGCACGCCGAACAAGTCGCGCCTCGGCGCGAACGCGATCCTCGGCGTCTCGCTCGCGTCCGCGCGCGCGGCCGCGGCGGAGGAGTCGCTGCCGCTGTGGCGCTATCTCGGCGGCGAGGCGGCGCACATCCTGCCGGTGCCGATGATGAACGTGCTCAACGGCGGTGCGCACGCGGACAACTCGGTCGACTTCCAGGAGTTCATGGTCGTCCCGGTCGGGGCGCCGACGTTCTCCGAGGGCCTGCGCATGGGCGCCGAGGTCTTCCACGCGCTCAAGGGCACGCTCAAGAAGCGCGGGCTCAACACCTCCGTCGGCGACGAGGGCGGCTTCGCGCCGGACCTCGAGTCCAACGAGGCGGCGCTCGGCGCGCTGCTCGAGGGGATCGAGGCGGCCGGCTACAAGCCGGGGGACGACGTCGCGATCGCGCTCGACCCGGCCGTCAGCGAGATCTTCAAGAACGGCGCCTACGACCTCGAGCACGAGCACCGCACGCTGTCGGCGTCCGAGCTGTCGGCGTACTGGGCCGACCTCGCGGCGCGCTATCCGATCGTCTCGCTCGAGGACGGGATGGACGAGGAGGACTGGGACGGCTGGAAGCAGCTGACCGGGGCCGTCGGCGAGCACCTGCAGCTCGTCGGCGACGACCTGTTCGTCACCAACGTCGAGCGGCTGCAGCGCGGCATCGACCTCGGCGTCGCGAACTCGATCCTGATCAAGGTCAACCAGATCGGGACCCTGACCGAGACGCTCGCGGCGATCGCGCTGGCGCGCTCGGCCGGCTACACGGCCGTTATGAGCCACCGCTCGGGCGAGACCGAGGACACGACGATCGCCGACCTGGCCGTGGCGACCGGCTGCGGGCAGATCAAGACCGGTGCGCCGTCGCGGTCGGACCGCGTCGCGAAGTACAACCAGCTGCTGCGGATCGAGGAGGCGCTGGGCGGCGACGCCGAGTACCCCGGGCGCGCCGTCTTCCGCTCCTGAGAGATCGCATTCACAGGAAGGGTGCCTGGCGCGTCGAACGAACGCGTCAGGCATGGACGGCCGTACCCGGATCCGCTGGGATCGCCTCGGGCGCTGGGCACTGATCGGTGTCTTCGCGCTCGTGCTCTACCTCTACGTCGGGCCGGCGATCAGCTGGGTCCAGACCTACCGCGAGGCCGGGCGCCAGCGCGCCGACGTCGCGGCGCTGCGCGCGGAGAACGTCAAGCTGCGCGAGCGGCGCCGGACGCTGACCGAGAACGGCGCGCTGGAGCGCGAGGCGCGCAAGCTCGGCATGGTCAAGGCCGGTGAGCGGGCGTACATCGTGGAAGGCATCCCCGGCCTGCGCTAGGGCTCGGGACAAGGTGTTTCGCCCTCCGGCCGTCTGCCTTCGCAGGCCCAACCGCACGGGTGCCGCACCGGGCGGCCGAGCCTCCGTGCGACGATAGAAGCGTGCCGTACGAGCTCGCACGGGACCAGTGGGAAGCAGGACTGCGGCGCCTCGACGAGGCGTATCCGGAGCAGGCGCCGACGCTCGAGCGGGTGACGCGGGCGGTGCAGGCGGAGCTGCGCCGGCGCCTCGGCGGCGTCTTCACGCTCGACGAGCTGGTCGACCTCTACGACGAGGGGACGGGCTGGTGCACCGACCTCGCGGTCGAGGTCGCGCCCGACGAGCCGTTCGCCTGGGACGCGCGGATCGTGGCCGACGCCGCGTTCGGCCGCTACCAGCGCGCGGCGACGGATTTCGCCGGCGGCAGACGCGTGTAGATGTGCCAGTGCCAGACGGGCTCGAAGCCGAGCCGCTGGTAGAGCAGCTTCGGGCGCCCGTCGTCGTCGGCGACGATCCAGTTGGTGTCGTGCCCGCCGGCGGCCAGCGCAGCCGCGATCAGGCGCCCGCCGATGCCCGTGCCGCGATGCGGGGGTGACACGTACGCCTGGTCGATCTCGGCGGCGTCGAGCCGCGGCGGCGAGAACAGCGAGCAGAAGCCGATCGAATGGCCGGCTTCGCGCACGACGAACGCGCGGTTGCCGTTGCGCGCGGCGACCGCCTCGGCGGAGTCCATGTGCAGCGCCTCCTCGTCGCCCCAGGACTCCGAGTGGTGCCACTCCAGCCGCAGCGCGCGGGTCTCGGGGAACGGGACCTCCTCGACGTCCGGGGGCCACTCCGGAGGCGGGCCGTCGCGCAGCATCATCACGAGCCGCTCGTCGCGCCACAGCGCCTCGTGGAACGCCGGCCGCAGGCGCGTGCCGGCGGCTTCGTCCTCGACTTCGATGCGGCGATGGCGCAAGCCGTCTTGCAGAACGTCGGCCATGTCCATCAGCTCCGCGGCGGTGAGCCCCGTGTCGGGGCCCTCCACGCGGATCGTGTTGACGTCCCAGTAGTCAGGCGCCAGCGGAGTGCTCAGGACGGTCCCGTGCGCCCAGCGCGCGCGGGAGCCGACCATCAGCTCCTGCTGTGCGCGGTGCCAGGCGACGGCCCTGGCACCGGCGTCACTCTTCGGCGTCGTCCTCGCCGCCTGCGCGGCGGATCACGATCTGGTCTTCCTCGATCGTGATCTCGACGGGGCGGTGGCCCGCCCAGTGCTCGGCGTACACAGGATCGTCCTGGACGGCGGGATCGAGCCACAGACCGTAGCCCTCCTCACCGTGGTCGAACGTGCCCTCCAAGGGCCCTACAGGCGCCGTACGGCGCCGTGTGCGGCCTCCCCGGCGGCGAGCCGGGCGCTTGGGCGCGTCGCCGTCGGCGGCCTCTTCGGCCTCGGCCGCCTTGCGGGCGGCCTCCTCGGCGGCACGTGCTTCATCCTCGGCCTTGCGCGCGGCCTCTTCTTCGGCCTTGCGCGCGGCTTCGGCTTCTAGCTCTGCGGCGATCTGCGCGTCGTCCTCCGCGCGCAGGTCGACCTCTTCGGTGGCGGCGCCAGCGTCGTCCTCGTCCGGCTCCAGGCCTTGCTCTCTCTTGAAGGCCTGGATCTGCTGGACGGTGACTTCGAGCTGGTGCGCGATCCACGCGTCGGTGCGACCCTGTCGCACCCACCCGCGGATCTGGTTAAGCTGGGGACGCAGGGACCGGCGGCTCATAGGAGGGCCGGAGACTAGCGAAAACAGGTCGGGGGCTTCGGGTGCGCGCCCCATTCCATACACCGTCGACATCAACTAGCCTCACCCGTGCTCACTTCGTGGACAGGAGCGGGACTGTCCTGGAGGCCGAGTCCGAAATCGCCAGGGAGGCGGCGTCATGCTGGTACTGACACGCAAGTCCAACCAGTCGATCATGATCGGCGACGACATCGAGGTCTCGGTGCTGTCGATCATGGGCGAGAAGGTTCGTATCGGCATTCAGGCGCCTCGGGACATTCCGGTGTTCCGCAAGGAGGTCTACCTGGAGATCCAGCAGGAGAACGTCGCCGCCGGCGCGTCCGCCCGCGCCGAGGTGGACGACGCGCTGAAGCGTCTCAGCGCGAACAATCCGCGCTGAACCAGGTAGGCAGCCCCTCCGCCCCACCCCAGTCATCCCTCCGGGCTAGGGACGACCTAGATTCAGCCGAGCAGGTAATAGAGCGTTTGGAACATCGCGATCGTGACGGCGACCGCCGTTCCGAGCAGGATCAGCACGAGCGCGAAGAAGCGCATCGAGCCGTGGCGGTGCGTGCGCTGACGGTGGCGCGCCTTCTGGCGCTGCTCCGCGCGCCGGCGCAGCCGCTCGCGCCGCTCGCGGTCCTCCTCGATCTCCTCGAAGAAGGCCTGTTCGATATCCGCCACGCTCTGGCGCATCCGCATAGGGTTCGAAGCCTAACAGCGGCTCCATAACCCCTTGCCCGCGCGCCTCGCCGAGAGGGCCAGCCGGCTGAACTCCGCGGCATGCGCGATGTTCGGCCTGATGGTCAGTGGGCGGGCGTAGCCGCCGCGCACGAGCTCGGCGTTGACGAACAGCCCGTCGCTCGCGCGGTAGACATAAGCAAGCAGGCGCCCGTAGCGGTCGCGCGCCTCGCGGTCCTGCACGATCTTCACGGCGCGGCCCTCGATCAGCCGCTTGTTGGCGGCCGACGCCGCCTTCGCGAAGCACTGCACCGGCGTGCCCGGCTTGACCGACTCCGGCGTGTCGACGCCGATGTAGCGCACCTTCTCCTGCTCGCCGCCGGTCTCCACGACGACCGTGTCGCCGTCGACGACCCGCACCACGCGCGCGTCGTCGGAGCGCGTCGAGCCCACGACCTTCCCGCCCCCGATCGCCACCACGGCGATCGCGATCGCGATCATCACCAACCGGTTTCTCACCATGCCGACGCTAGGTGCCGGGGCGGACGGCCTCGCCCCCCTTACGCTTAGGCGATGTCCAGTCTGCAGGCCCCGTCGGGGCTTCAGCCGTCCGCGTCCTACTCGTTCACGATGCGGATCGAGCTGCGCCAGCTGCCGGGCGCGTTCGCGCAGGTCGCCGCGGCGATCGGCGCCGAAGGCGCGATCCTCGGCGCGATCGACCTCGTGCGCGTCGACAAAGGCGGCGTCGTGCGCGACGTGACGGTGGCCTGCATCGACGCCGCCCACGGCGAGCGCGTCGTCAACGCCGTGCGCGCGCTGGAGGGCGTGTCGGTCACGAGCGTGTCGGATCGCACGTTCCTGATGCACAAGGGCGGCAAGATCGAGATCACGCCGAAGGTCGCGATCAAGACGCGCGACGACCTCTCGATGGCCTACACGCCGGGCGTCGCGCGCGTCTCGGCGGCGATCGCCGAGGACCCCGAGGCGGCCTGGACGCTGACGATCAAGGGCAACACGGTCGCGGTCGTGTCCGACGGGAGCGCCGTGCTCGGGCTCGGGAACATCGGCCCGGGCGCCGCGATGCCGGTGATGGAGGGCAAGGCGATGCTCTTCAAGGAGCTCGGCGGCGTCGACGCGTTCCCGCTGTGCCTGGACACGACCGACGTCGACGAGATCGTCGCGATCGTCAAGGGCATCGCGCCGACGTTCGGCGGCATCAACCTCGAGGACATCGCCGCGCCGCGCTGCTTCGAGGTCGAGCGGCGGCTGAAGGAGATCCTCGACATCCCGGTCTTCCACGACGACCAGCACGGCACCGCGATCATCGTCCTGGCGGCGCTGCTGAACGCGCTGCGCGTCGTCGGCAAGCGCATCGAGGACGTGCGCGTGGTCATGGTCGGCGCCGGCGCGGCCGGGATGGCGTGCGCGAAGATCATCCTCCACGAGGGCGTGCAGGACCTCGTGGTGTGCGACATCGACGGCATCGTGCACCGCGACCGGCCCGGCATCGAGGGCGAGCTGGCGGCGATCGCGCAGCGCACGAACCCGCGCGGCCTGCACGGGACCGCCGACGACGCGCTCAAGGACGCCGACGTCGTGATCGGCGTGTCGGCGCCGGGCGCGTTCACCGCCGAGGGCGTGCGCACGATGGCCAAGGACGCGATCGTGTTCGCGATGGCGAACCCGACGCCCGAGGTGATGCCCGAGTCCGTCTGGAACGACGTGGCGATCATGGCCACCGGGCGCTCGGACTACCCGAACCAGATCAACAACGTGCTCGCGTTCCCCGGCGTGTTCAAGGGCGCGCTGGAGGTGCGGGCGCGCGCGATCGACGAGGGCATGAAGCTCGCCGCCGCCCGCGCGATCGCGAGCGTGATCCCCGCGGAGGACCTCGGGCCGGAGTACATCGTCCCAAGCGTCTTCAACCGGCGGGTCTCGATCGCGGTCGCCGACGCCGTCGCGCAGGCGGCGATCGCCTCCGGCGTGGCGCGCCGTGAGCGCGCGCCACGCCGCGAGCCGTCGCTAGACGGCGGCGCCTGACGCGGCCTCGTCGTAGACCTTGATGAAGCGCAGGTAGTTGTCGGCGATCAGCTCGGCCGACGCGCGGCGGTCGCCGCCGCCGAGGAAGGACTTCAGCGCGTCCCACCAGATCGAGCGGCCGATCGCGAAGCCGATGAAGCCCTCCACGGGCGCGGCCTGACGCAGCCAGTGGTCGACCTTCTCGTCGCTGGCGCCGCGGCCGAGGAGCACGCTCTTGACGTGCTCGCGGCCCTCGCCCTTGCGCGTCTGCTCGGCCAGCATCTCGGCGTCGTCGCGGGAGTCGACGCCCTCGATCTTCCAGATGTCGACCTCGACGCCGGCCTCCTGGAGGTGCTCGATCGCGCGCCGCATCAGCTCGGGGCGCAGCTCGGCGTCGTAGCGGTCGGTGTCGCCGCCGACGGACTCCAGCTGGTCCTTCTCGGCCGGCACCAGCAGCTCGAAGAGGAACTTGCGGTCGTTGTCGTGCAGCCAGTCCGCGAGCTGCTTGAGCCGCTTCGTCTGGCGCTCGTTCATCTCGGCGTCGCCGTCGGGGTTGAAGCGGACGAGCACCTTGGTGGCGAGCAGGTCGTACTTCTCGATGTGCGCCGGGAAGTCGTCGCCGTACTCGAACTCGAACTCGTCGACGCCGGACTTCTCGGCCGGCATCGCCAGCGACAGGCCGTGCTCGCGCGCGAGCACGGGGATGTCGGAGCCGAACTGCTCGTCGACAAGTACGCCGGCGGAGGACGGGTCGAGGCCGCGCTCGACCGCGAGCTCCATCCCCTCGAAGATCAGCTTCTTCGCGTCGGAGATCGTGTCGGTCTGCTCAGGCGTCGGGTCCCCCTCGATGCCGAACATCTTCTTCTGGAACGACCCCCGGTGATCGAAGGCCAGGATGTAGAGCTTGCCGTCGTAGCCAAGGGCCATCTCGCGTTACCTCGCGTCGTCGTGTGTTTGCCTCGTACTCTACGCGGCCACTCATGGAGTCGAAGTTCAACGGGCCCGCGTACACGGTCGGCATCGAGGAGGAGCTGATGATCCTCGATGCGTCGTCGTACGCGCTCGTCAACGCGATCGACGACCTCGTCGAGGAGTCGCCCCACGGCGAGATCAAGCCGGAGCTGCTGGAGTCGGTGCTGGAGATCTCGACCAATCCGGCGGCCGACGTGCGCGAGGCCGGCGAGCAGCTGCGCGGTCTGCGGCGTCAGGTTCGCGACACGGCGGCCAGGCACGGGCTGGCGATCGGGTCGGCCGGCACGCACCCGTTCGCGAAGTGGGAGGACCAGCGCGTCACCGCCGCGCCGCGCTACCGCGACCTCGTCGACCAGCTGCGCTTCGTCGCGCGCCAGGAGATCATCTTCGGGCTGCACGTGCACGTCGCCGTCGACGACCCCGACAAGGCGATCCACGTCGCCAACGGCATGCGCGTGCATGTCCCGGTCCTGCTCGCGCTGTCGGCCAACTCGCCGTTCTGGCGCGGCGACGCGACCGGCCTGGCCTCCACGCGGATGCCGATCTTCCGCGCGTTCCCGCGGGTGGGGATCCCGCCCTTCTACGACGGCTGGGCGGACTTCGAGCGCCGCATCGCCTTCATGGTCGAGGCGGGCGTGATGGAGGACTACACCTGGCTCTGGTACGACGTGCGTCCGCATCCGAACTTCGGCACCGTCGAGGTCCGCGCGATGGACGGGCAGACGCACGTCGAGCACACGCTCGGCCTCGCGGCGCTGATCCAGGCGATGGTGAAGGAGCTCTCCGAGCACTACGAGGCCGGCAAGCGGCTCGCGGACTACCCGTACGAGATGCTCGACGAGAACAAGTGGCTCGCGTCGCGCCACGGGCTCGAGGGCGATCTGGTCGACCTGCCGGAGCGGCGCACCGTGCCCGCCAAGCAGCTCGCGCGGCGGCTCTACGACCGGCTTCGCGAGCACGCGCAGGACCTCGGCGGAGGGGACGCGCTGGAGGGCATCGTCGACCTGATCGAGGGCGGCAGCGGGGCCTACCGGCAGCGCAAGGTGTTCGAGGCGAACCACGACTTCAGCGAGCTCATGCGCGACATCGTGGAGGCATCCGCGCCGTAGTTCCATAAAGGTGTCGAGACGGCCCCGTCCGGCGCGTAGACTGATTGTCCCTCATGTCCAGCGGTCCTGACCTCTCCCTGGTCTGCAAGAGCTGCGGCGCCGAGGTGTCCCCGTACATCACGGAATGCCCGTACTGCGGCGCGCGCGTGCAGAAGCGCGCCCCGAAGCTCGATCGCGGCGGTGTTCCACGGCCGCCGAAGCGGGCGCGCTCGCGCCCGCAGCTGCCGCGGCTGAAGCCCGGCGAGATCCCCGGCATCCGCGCCGACCGGCGCGCGTGGGCCACCTGGCTGATCGTCTTGGCGTCGGTGATCGTCACCGTCGGGCTGAAGTCCGGCCTGCTGCACCTGTCCGACTTCATCTACGCGATCGGCTTCGACGAGCCGTGGCGCGCGTTCACGTCGCTGTTCGCCTACACCCACACGGGCTACGAGGTCGCGGTCGTCGGCTCCGTCGCGCTGTTCGGCTGGCTGCTCGAGCGCCGGCACGGCGCCTGGGCGCCGCTGTTCGTGTTCCTGCTCGCGGGAGCGGGCGGCGCCTACGTCGACATCGCGGTCGCCAACGGCGACGTCGTGCTCGGCGCCAACGGCGCCGCGCTCGGCATGCTCGCCGCGTGGTCGATGCGCGACGTGCTCGGCCGCCGCGCCGGCCGCGAGGACGAGAGCGACCTGCTCGGCGTGCTCGCCATCGCGGCGCTGCTCGTCCTGCTCCCGCTGGCGTCCGACGAGGCCGGCGGCGTCGCCGGGCTGGTCGGCGGCGGCATCGGCGTCATCCTCGGCGCCGCGCTCGCGCGCCTGCCCGAGCGCTAGGCGGGAGTTCGCGAGGCGCCGCAGGCCCAGACCGGCGACCGTCGAACTCCCGAAGCATCGCCCCCTGGGCGATGCGACTCACTCTGCTCTGAGCACCACCGCGGTTCGCGTCGCCGCCGCCCGCCGCGCCGGCAGCGAGCTGGCGAGCGCGGTGACCGCGAGCACGGCCGGGATCACCAGCGCGAGCGCCGCGACGCCCGGGGTGCCGACGATGTCGGTGCCCTCGCTCGGGCTCATTGCCGCCATCAGCGCGCGGAAGATGAGGATCCCGAGCGGGATCCCGGCGACGATCGCGATCAGCCCCAGCACGGCGCCGCCGGCGTTGACGACCGCCAGCACGCCGCGCGGCGTCAGCCCGATCGCCTTCAGCACGCCGAAGTCGCGCGCCCGCTCCCGCGTCACGAGCAGCAGCGTCGTGAGCAGGTTGACGAGCGCGACGGCGACGAGCAGCGCGCTCGAGCCGTAGACGATCGGGCGCACGTCGGCGCGCTCCTGGCGCACCTCGTCGCTGACCAGCTCGGCCGAGACGCGATCGCCGGACCGCGCCTGGATGCGGCGGGCGATCGCCTGCCCGTCGGCGCCGGGGGCGAAGCCGGCGATCACGTCGCCCGCCCCGATCCGGTCGCGCACGGCGGCGGGCAGCGTGGCGCGGCTGAAGATCACTACCTTGCCGTCGCTGTCGGGCTCGACGTGGCGGCCGACGAGCCGCACGCGGATCGGCGTCGCGCCGGCCCGCAGCGTGATCGTGTCGCCGATCTTCACGTGCAGGGCGTCGAACAGGCCGCGGCCGGCGATCGCCTCGCCGGGGCGCGCGAACATCCGCCCGTCGGGTACGGCGTAGGGGAAGCGCTCGTAGCCGGCGCCCAGCGCGCGGGCCTGGATCTCCTGCCCGCCGAAGGCCTGCAGCGGAAGACCCTGGATGGTCGTGGTGCGGTCCACGCCGGGCTGGGAGGCGACGAGCGCGAGCGCGGCCGGCTCGCCGAGCCGGCCGGGCGCCACGCGCACGTCCCACGGCTTCGCGCGCAGCGCCGGGTCGCCGATCACCTTGTCGTAGGTCGCCTCCATCGACAGCGCGGCGACGAGCGTGACCACCATCATCGCGAGCGCGCCGACGGTCAGCGTCGCGCGGGTGCGGGCGGCGAACGCGTCCTTGACGCCGAGCCGGGCGGCCGTGGGGAGGTGCAGGGCGGCGGCGAGGCGGGCGCTGCGCGACGTGCGGCCGCGGCCGGCGACGCGCCCGAGCGCGAGCGCGTCGACCGTGTTCAGGCGCCCGGCCCGCAGCGCCGGGATGGCGGTGAAGAGCGCGACGGCGAGCAGGATCAGGACGAGCGCGGCGAGCAGCGGGCCGGGCTGCAGCGCGCTCGGCGTCGGCGTCGCGAGCAGGCTCGACATCGGCTCGAGCAGCGTGGGGGCGATCAGCGTGCCCGCGACGAGGCCCAGGACTCCGGCGGCGAGGCCGATGATCAGGTACTCGCCGACGAGCAGCCCGACGATCCCGCGCGGCGTCAGGCCGATCGCCTTCAGCAGCCCGATCTCGCGCCGCTGCGCGAGCACGCGGCCGCTGATCACGGTCGCCACGGTGAAGCCGACGGCGAGCAGCGCGAGCAGCGTGTTGACGCCGATGATGATCACGTTCGTGCGCGCCTGGTCGGTGATCGTCGCGCGCACGTCGTGCCAGTCGGTGAAGCCGAGCCGCTGGCCCGGCGCCGCGCGCTGCGCGGCGGCCTGGAAGGCATCCACGGCCTCGGGGTCGCGCAGGCGCACGCCGACGCGGTGCGACGGCGCGCCGCCGGCGAGCGCCGCGACGGCGCGCGGGTCGCCCCAGGCGAGCGCGGGGCGCCAGTGCGGGTAGCTGGCCTGCTCCGTCGTGACGGCGATGCCGGTCACGGTGAGGTCGATGGCGCGGCCGGCCGTGCTGAGGTGGAGCGCGTCGCCGATCCGCAGGCCGGTCTCCTTGGCGAAGCTGCGCTCCGCCACCACCTCGCCGGTACCCGCGGCGCGCCGGCCGGCGGTCAGGCGCGGGCGGTCGACGGCCGCGACCGGCGCGGGCTGCGCCTCGAGGCTGACGTCGACGGACCGGCCCTGGAGCGTGGCGAACCCGTCGGCGAACGTGCGCTCGTCGGCGGCGACGACGCCGGGCAGCCGCTCGATCGCGTCCAGCGGGCCGTGGGCGGTCACGCCGACGTCGGCGCCGCGCGTCGCGGCCTGGGCCTGGGCGAACGGGTCGTCGAGGCCGGAGCGCAGCGCGAGGGTGACCACGAGCGCCGTGGCGGCGGCGAAGATCGCGACCCCGGTCAGCGCCGTCTGGGCGCGGCGGGCGAGCAGGTCGGCCCGCGCTACGCGTAGGAACGCGCCCATCTCACGCCTCCAGTTCCATCAGGCGCGAGACGGCGTTGCGGATGTCGCCGCGCCCCTCGTCGAGGCGTGTCTCGTGGACGACCGCGCCGTCGCGCATCGCGATCACGCGGTCCGCGCGGGAGGCGACGCGCGCGTCGTGCGTGACGAGCACGATCGTCTGCCCGCGCTCGTCGTGCGCGGCGCGCAGCAGCGCGATCACGTCGCGCGCGCTGGCGGAGTCGAGGTTGCCGGTCGGCTCGTCGGCCAGCAGCACGCGCGGGCGGTTGACGAGCGCGCGGGCGATCGCGACGCGCTGCTGCTGCCCGCCGGACAGGCGCCCAGGCGCGGCGCCGGCGTACTCGGCGATGCCGAGCGAGGCGAGCAGCTCGGTGCGGCGCGTCCTCGCCTCCTTGGCGGAGAGGCCGGCGAGCAGCCCGGGGAGCTCGACGTTGTCGGCGACGCTGAGGTTGGCGATCAGGTTGAAGAACTGGAACACGAACCCGATCTCACGCCGGCGCGCGAGCGCCCAGCGCGCCTCGCTGTAGCCGTCGACGCGCCGGCCGGCGAGCTCGATCTCCCCGCTCGTCGGGCGGTCCAGCCCGCCGAGCAGGTTCAGCAGCGTCGACTTCCCGCAGCCGCTCGGCCCCGTGACGGCGACGAACTCGCCGTCGGCGACCGCGACGCCGACGCCGTCGAGCGCCCGGACCCCGCCGTCGTAGTCCTTCGTGAGGTCGCGCGTGACGATCACCGGCTCCATCGGGTCAGCTCCCATCGGTCATCCGTCGTTCGCAGAGGTCGAGCCACTTCAGGTCGGCCTCGAGGTGCAGCGCCGCGCCTTCCACGAGCAGCGCGGCCGTGTCGTCGCCGTCGAGCGCGGCGGCGACGTCGTCGAGCTCCCGCAGCGCCTGCAGGTAGGCGCCGCGCTGGCGGTCGATCAGCGCGAGCGGGTCGGCGATCCCCGCCGCCCGCGCGAGCACGAGCTTCATGAAGAAGTCGTCCTTCAGCCGCGGCGTCGGCGTCGCGTCCTCGACCCAGCGGTCCAGCTCGTGCTGCCCGTCCGTCGTGAGCCGGTACACGCGCTTGTTCGGGCGCCCATCCTGCGCGACCGCGTCGTCGTCGACCAGCCCGTCGCGCTGGAGCCGGCCGAGCGTCGTGTAGATCTGCCCGGCGTTCAGCGGCGGCAGCACCGACCCGAACCGCTGCTCGAGCTGCAGCTTGAGCTCGTAGCCATGCGCAGGCCCCGTGGCGAGCAGTGCGAGCAGCGGGAATCGCATCTACATACTCGTTATACATACCGAGTATCTAGGCGTCAAATCGCGCGGAGAGCGCGCGATCGCCTGCCCGGGTCGCGGGGCGGCGAGAACGGCGGGCATCGAAGGCGGCGGGCCTGATCGCGTGCCCAGCTACTCGCACCGAAATCCGGTGTGGCGGTTTACGGTCGCATATCGACCGCTAGCCGCCACACCGATTTCCGGCGTGTCGCGAAACTCGCGAATACCGCGAGTCAGCCGCCACACCCCCGCCTCGCGAGCCGCCTGGCCGGCCTGACCCGCCTCCTCGATGCCCGCCGTTCGCCGGCACGACCGCGACGCCTCGCGAGCCGCCTGGCCGACCTGACCCGGCTCCTCGATGCCCGCCGTTCGCCGGCGCGACCGCTACGTCACACGGATCGTGCCGGCGGGACCGTCGATCAGCCGGCCCACGACCCAACCGTCGATCTCGTGAGCACGCGACGGCGCGACGGCGGCGAGCAGGCCTCCCGAGGTCATGGCGTCGCATGCGAGTCGCCGCAGCGGATCCGCGACACCCGAGCCCCAGCTCGTGAACGTGTCCGCGTCGGCGCGGTTGCGGCGCGACCCGCCGGCGACGGCGCGCTCGCCGTCGAGCAGCTCGAGCACGCCGTCGATCGCCGGGATCGCCAACGCCTCGATCTCCGCCGCCACGCCGCTGGCCGCCGCGAGCTCGTGCACGTGCCCGAGCAGGCCGAAGCCCGTCACGTCGGTCAAGGCCGAGGCGCCCGCGGCGCGCGCCTGCACGGCCGCGACGTCGTTGAGCGTCGTCATCACCTCGACCGCCCGCGCCACCAGCGATGCCGACGCCAGCCCGCGCTTGAGCGCCGTGGCCACCGCGCCCGCGCCCACCGGCTTCGTCAGGACGAGCGCGTCGCCGGCCCGACCTCCCGCGTTCGTCAGCACCGCGCGCGGGTGCACGGTGCCCGTGACTGCGAGGCCGTACTTCGGCTCCGGGTCGTCGATCGAGTGCCCGCCGACGATCGAGGCGCCCGCCGCCGCCACCGCGTCGGCGCCGCCGCGCAGGATCTCGCGCAGCACGTCGGCACCCAGCGTCTCCAAGGGGAACGCGACCAGGTTCAGCGCGCTGACCGGCGTCCCGCCCATCGCGTAGATGTCCGACAGCGCGTTGGTCGCCGCGATCCGGCCGAACGCGTACGGGTCGTCGACGATCGGCGTGAAGAAGTCGGCCGTCTGCACGATCGCGAGATCGTCGGTCAGCTGCACGACGCCGGCGTCGTCGGAGCCCTCGGTCGCGACGAGCACGCGCGGGTCGGTCGGCCGCGCCAGGCCGGCGACGATCGGGCGCAGCGAAGCGGCCGGCAACTTGCACCCGCAGCCGGCGCCGTGTGAGAGCGAGGTCAGGGGGACGGTCACACGTTCGTATGATGGCTGGCCAGTGGCCGCTCGCCGCGCCTACACCGATGACGAGGTCGAGGCCGCCGTACAGGCGCTGTCGGATCCCGACCGGCTGGAAGAGGCCCAGCGCGTCGTCGCCTCCAACGCCCCCGCGCTGCAGCGGATCCTCAACCATGTGCTCAACGACGCCGACTGGTTCGGCTCCGCGCACCAGCAGCAGGTGCTCGAGGCGGCCGGCACGGCGGACATCGAAGAGCGCCTGCGCGCCGTGCGCACGCTGCTGACGGAGGAGACCCAGGTGAGCATGCTGATCGGGGTCGCGGTGGGATACGAGCTGGCCCACGAGCTGATCGACAAGGAGAAGAGCTGATGGCCGTTGACGTCCGGTACCTGGGGCACTCGGCGTTCCACCTCTCCGGAGGGGGCGCCGACGTGCTCGTCGACCCGTTCCTGACCGGCAACCCGAAGGCGGCCGCGACCGCCGACGAGCTTCCCGCCGACGCGATCCTGGTCACGCACGGCCACGGCGACCACCTCGGCGACACCGTGGCGATCGCCAAGCGCACCGGCGCGACGGTGCTCGCGATCGTCGAGCTCGCCGCCGAGATCCGCGGCGACGGCGTCGAGAACGTCGTCGACCCGAACCTCGGCGGCACCGTCCAGTTCGACTGGGGCTGGGTCAAGCTCGTCCCCGCCTGGCACACCGCGCTGTCGGCCAAGGGCACGCCGCACATGCCCGCCGGCCTGCTGATCCACTACGGCGATCACCTGATCTACCACCTCGGCGACACCGCGCTGTTCGGCGACCTGAAGCTGATCGCACAGCGCGGCGACAAGGTCGACCTCGCGCTGGTGCCGATCGGCGGCCACTACACGATGGACCGCTACGACGCCGTCACCGCGGTCGAGCTGATCAACCCGCAGCAGGTGATCCCGATCCACTACGGCACGTTCCCGCCGATCGAGACCGACGCCCAGGCCTTCAAGCAGGACGTCCAGCAGGCCGGCTTCTCCGAGGTGCTCGTGCTCGACCCCGGCGCCACGCACACGATCCGATGACGCACGCGGTCGTCCTGATCGAGGCCGAGCGGACGGCGATCGGGTCGCTCGGCGGCTCCCTCGCGGACATCGAGGGCGTCGCGGAGGCGTACTCGGTGACGGGCGAGTGGGACTTCGTCGCGATCCTGCGCGTGCGCAACCCCGAGGAGGTCGCGCAGGTGGTCACGCACCGCTTCGCCGAGCTCGACGGGATCAAGCGCACGCACACGCTGGTCGCGTTCGAGGTGTTCTCCCAGCACGACCTCGAGGCGCTGTTCAGCATCGGCAACTGATCGCCCGGCTCTCGCCCTGCGGGCCCGGTTCGATCACAATATAATGACGCGATGTCAGAACGTACGGAGCGGACTGACTTCCAGGCGACGAGCGACCCCGCCCTGCACGCGGGCGAAGCGAAGCTGCTCGGCTACGGCGAGCTGTACGAGCTCTGGGAGCGCCAGCACTGGGCCGTACAGGACATCGACTTCACGCAGGACCACGCCGACTGGCACGAGCGGATCCCGCCCGACGAGCGCTTCCAGCGCATGTACGGGCTGAGCGCGTTCTTCTGCGGCGAGCAGCGCGTCGCCGCCGAGCTCGGGCCGATGATGCGCGCCGTCCCGGACGAGGACATGCGCCTGTTCCTGTGCACGCAGATCGCCGACGAGGCGCGCCACGTCGCGTTCTTCGACCGCTTCTACTCCGAGGTCGGCGTGCTCGAGGCCGACACGCTCGACGGTCGCCTGCAGGAGACCAGCGGCCACCTCAACCCGGAGTTCACCGAGCTCTTCGACGTGCTGCTGCGCCGGCGCGTCGATCGGCTCGCGCGCGAGCCGGAGGACCTCGAGGCGCTCGTCGAGGCGATCACGATCTACCACATGGTGGTCGAGGGGATGCTGGCCCTGACCGGCCAGCACTTCATCATCGACTACAACGAGCGCGTCGGGACGCTGCCGGGCTTCGTCAAGGGCTTCACGCTCGTCGCGCGCGACGAGCACCGCCACGTCGCGTTCGGCGCGCGCTTCCTGCGCGACATGGTCGCGCGCGAGCCGCGCTTCGCCGGGACGATCCAGCGCACGCTCTCCGAGGTCGCGCCCGCGGCCGACGGCGTGCTCCGCCCGAAGTGGTTCGACGGCTCCGACGACGACCCCGTGCTGTTCGGCCGCTCGGTGACCGAGACGCGCTCGTTCGCCATGCAGGCGCTGACGCGCCGCCTGAAGGCGATCGGGCTCGCCGTAGAATCACCCGCTTGAGCGGCGTCGTCCTCCCCGAGTTCCGCCCCACGCTGCGCGACGAGCTCGCGCGCCTGAAGCCGCGCGCGCGCTGGCCCGTGATCGGCCTGCTGGTGCTGATCGTCGTGATCGCGCTGGCGCTGCTGGTGCGCAAGTCCGAGCAGCCCGGGACGCACGTCGTCCACCGCGGCCCCGTCTCCTTCAACCTGCGCTACACCGGGCCGCTGAAGCGCGTCGCGGCCGGCCCGGGCGAGCTGCTGCACCTCGAGGCGCGCAACGGCGGCAAGGTGATCGCCTCGTTCGTCGTCGAGCCGCTGCGCCTGCCCGCGTACTCGGGCGACATCGGCGGCATCCTGCCGATCGTCGCGACACGCGACCAGGAGGCCTTGAAGGCCCGTTTCCCGGGCCTCGAGCCGGTCGAGGAGGGCAAGGCGCGGGTCAACCAGGTGCCGGCCTACAGCTCGACGTTCCGCGCCGACCGCAAGGCGCGCCTGTACGGACGCGTCGTGCTGCTCGCCGCGCCCCAGCCGGGCGCGCGCGACGGCTTCCGGATCGTGATGCTCGCGAACCCCGCGGGCGGCGCCGACAAGGCCGGCGATGTCGCCGCGCGCGGCATGCTCAAGACGCCGTACCGCACGTTCCGGTTCGGGACCGAGGGCCCGTGATCGAGTACGACGACTTCGCCAAGGTCGAGCTGCGCGTCGGCCGGATCACGGCCGTCGAGGACTTCCCGGAGGCGCGCAAGCCCGCCTGGAAGCTGACGATCGACTTCGGCGCCGAGCTCGGGACGAAGCGCTCGTCGGCGCAGATCACGAACTACGGCCGCGAGGAGCTGGAAGGCCGCCTGATCGTCGCGGTGACGAACTTCCCGCCGCGCCAGATCGGTCCCGTGCGCTCGGAGGTGCTCGTGCTCGGCGCCACCGACGACGAGGGCCGCGTGATCCTGCTCGGGCCCGGCTCCGAGGTCCCCCTCGGAGCCCGCGTCCACTGAGCGCCCGGCCCTCGCCCTCCGGGCGACTCCGGTTCGCTCACGGTGGTTACGGAGACCGCTTCGCTTTACGGAGTCGGGCTGGGGGTCACCGACGGGGTGGCCGTCGGCGAAGGCGTGGCGGTCGGCGTCGGAGTCGGCGTCGCGGTGGGGGTCGGCGTCGCGGTCGGCGTCGGCGTCGGCGTGGGCGTCTCGGTCGGCGCCGGCTCGGGCTGCGGCTCCGCGGGGATGCCCGCGAGCACCGGGCCAGGCTGGCCGGTCTGCGGCGGCGGGGAGGTGTTGAGGCTGCCGACGCCCGGCTGGGCGGCGCCCTGCGTGTCGGTCGGGAGCACCGTGGTGTCGCCGTCGCGCACCTCGGTCGGGACCGGCGTGCCGGTGGCCGAGGGGGTCGGCGTGGCCGAGGCCTTCGCCTCCGGCTTGTCCTGCTTGCGCGTCGTCGCCGGCTTCTCGTTGCGCACGAAGCGGCGGTGCGCCGTCGGCTGCGGCGAGGAGCCGACCGGCACGGGCGCGGTCGTCGGCGCGGCGGTGGCGGCGGGCGCCGGAGCGAGCGCGGCGACGGTCACGCCGCGCGAGTGCGTGCGCGGGCGCGACGCGTGGTTGACCTCCGCGACGCCGGCCGTGACGATCGCCGCCGCGGCGAGGCCCGCGACCGCCTTGGAGGCGACGGTGCCGAAGCCGACCTGCAGCGCGGCGCCCGCACCGCCGGCGCCGGCCACGGCGCCGCCGGCCGAGGCGGCCGACGCGCCGCTCGCGGCCGCGGTGGTGCCGAGGTGGGCGAGCAGCGTCTTCTTGAGCAGCAGCAGCGGGCCGACGGGGTACAGCGCCGCGAGCGCGCGGTTGTTCGCCCGCAGCTGCTTGCGGAAGGTCGTGCAGCGCTCGCACGTGCGCAGGTGCCGGCGCGCCGGCGCCGTCGTGCGCTTGAGGCCCTCGGCGACCTCGCCGAGCTCGATCCGGACCTCATCGCAGGAGAGCAGCCGCGCCTCGGCGGCCTCCGCCAGCGAGACGCGCGCGCGGACGAGCAGCGACTTCACCGACGGAACCGTGGTCTCCATCACGTCGGCGATCTGGTCGTAGGAGAGCGCGTCGATCTCGCGCAGCAGCAGCGCGGTCTTCTGCGTCTCCGGCAGGTCCTGCACGTCGGCGATCAGGAGCCGGAACTCCTCGCGCTTGTGCACCTTGTCCGCCGTCGTGAGGCCGCCCTCGGACAGGTGGACGTCCATCGAGTCCATCCCGACCGCCTGCGCGCGGCGCAGGTGGTTGAGCGAGCGGTTGCGCGCGATCCGGTACAGCCACGGCCGCACGTTGATCTCGCGCTCGTCGGCGAGCATCGCGTTGAACGCGGCGGCGAAGACCTCCTGCAGCACGTCCTCGGCGTCCTCGCGCGAGCCGAGCATGTGGCGGCAGAACGCCAGCAGGCGCGACTGGTAGCGGGCCACGAGCGCCTCGAAGGCGTGGTGGTTCCCGCGCCGGATCAGGGCGACCAGGCGCTCGTCGGACTGCAACCGCAACAGCGGCGAGCGACCGTGGAGGCCGGCGACGCCGGCGTGCTGAAGGGCTGAGGCTTCCAACTGGAAAAAGACGGGACGAACGGTGTGGCCCACTCGCAGAACCGATGGCGAGCGGGGAAGTTGCGCCGAAACCAGGCTAGCGGGCTCGTCACTACGATCCGATGTCGGCCCGGGTGGCGGAACAGGTCAGACGCGATCGGTTTAAACCCGATTGTCCTATGGGGCGTGTGGGTTCGAGTCCCACCCCGGGCATGCCCGTGAGCACCGATCTGCATGTCAGGTTGCAGCCGCGCGCCCGCCGCGAGGAAGTCGTCGGCGAGCGTTCAGGTGCGATCGTGATCCGCGTCACCGCCCCGCCGGTCGACGGCAAGGCGAACGCCGCGCTGTGCGCGCTCATCGCGCGCGCGGCGGGCGTCGCGCCGTCGCGCGTGAGCGTCGTGCGCGGGCACACCGGGCGCGACAAGGTCGTCCGCGTGGAAGGCGCCGAACAGATGGCGCTGCGGCGCGCCCTCCTAGGTCAGCGCACTGACCCGTGAAGGGTGTTATGCAATGAAAAGGAGCGTTGCGCCGGTGTTCGCGGTCGGACTACGCCGCGGCGACAGCGCCGCGCGTGCGGGCGCGGGTGAACCCGTCGAGCACCGCACCGGCGAGTCCGTCGCGGCCGCTGATCGCGAGCGCGTCGGACGAGCCCTCGGGCCCGAGCGCGCGCACCCAGGCCGCGACCGTGCCGCGTACCGTCGCCGCCGGCTGCTCGCCGCCGACCTCGGAGATCTCCGCCCTCCCGCCCGCGAGCGCGACCAGGTACTGGCGCTCGGGCGAGTCGCCCTCGGCCTCGACGATCAGCTCGACGGTCCCCTCCAGCCCGGCCGGCGGCTCCAGCAGCCCCGGCGCCAGGCGGAAGATGGCGCCCACGTTGACGTCCTCGCCCGGGCGCGGCGCGCTCCAGGTCCAGTCATAGCCCCAGCGCGCGAGCGCGCCGAGCACCGGAATCAGCTCGCGCGAGCGCTCCGTCAGCTCATAGTCCACGCGTGGCGGGACCTCGCGATAGCGCTGGCGGGTGAGCAGGCCGTCGGCCACCATGCGGTTCAGCCGCGAGCGCAGCTGCTCTGTGGAGATGCCGGGAAGCACCCGCTGGAGCTCGACGAATCGACGCGGACCGGCGGCGAGATCGCGGATGATCAACAGCGTCCACTTGTCCCCGACCAGGTCCAGAGCGCGAGCGTCCGGCGACCACTGATCGTAGGGATGACGTTTGGGCGGCGGAACGGGTGGTATTGGAGGCTCCCTGAGGTGCGGCCTTGAAGTGCGGGCAGAATAACCGGTCCGGCGGACTAAAGGTTGGTGATATCGACATCTGCGGCCGATCACATGGATGTGAGCGAGAGCGCAAGTTCAACCGTCTTCGCACGTTGTATGGCTGAGACGGGGGCGGGAGCTCTCGCGTCTGGACTGACACGAGAAGACGAGGATGGACGGTATGGGTGATCTCATCAGGCTGGAGGACCGCCGAGCACGGCGCCGGCCGGATGCGACTGCGGGGCAGACGGTGCGCGCGGAGTTCTTCTTCGACCTCGCGTCCCCATTCACCTACCTGGCGGCGGAGCGCGTCGATCGCGCCTTCGACGAGGTGACGTGGACCGCGGCGGGCGCATCGACCCTGCGCTGCCGTGATCTACCGGTGGGGGAGCGTGAGGCCGAGGAGGTAGCCGGGCGGGCCGAGACCCGCGCGGCCGCCCTGCGGCTGCCACTGGAGTGGCCTGAGCGCTGGCCGGCCCGGGTGCCGGCGGCGATGCGCGTCGCGCATCACGCGGCGCAGGAGGGCCGCGGCGCGGCGTTCGTGATGGCCGCGACGCGACTGGCGTTCGCGGGCGGCTTCGACCTGGAGGACATCGACATCCTCACGGAGGCGGCGGCGGCGGCGGGCCTGCCGCTCGACGCGTGCCTGAGCGCGGCGCGCGAGGATCGCCGCGACGGCGCGATCGAGGCGGCCGCGCGGCGGCTGCTCGGCGCGGGCGTCGACCGCCTGCCCGCCTTGATGGTGGACCGGCGCGTCGTCTGGGGCGAGGAGCGCGTCGGTGACGCGGCCGCGACGGCGCGTGCGCACGCCGCGGCGTTGAGCAGGGCCTAGGGGGAGACGAGCCCGGCGAGGATCTGCGAGTCGAACGACTCGCGCGGCTCGCCTTCCGGCTCGCGCGGCACCGCCAGGAACGGGTCTTCGCGGTCGCCCTCTACCAGCAGCAGCTCGAGATCGGCGTCGGTGATGTTGACCTTCGGCTCGCTCACAGTCGAGTCCTTTCCTCGCTCGGTACCGACCCTAGACCCCCGAACCGCCCCGGTCGCGGGCGGGGCGGCGCGATCCCCCCAGGCGGGGGGATAGATTGCCCCGCCATGACGACCGAGGCGCAGGAAACGACGCGGATGCATGGCGGCCGCCTGATCGCCCGGCGGCTGAAGGCACA
This sequence comes from uncultured Solirubrobacteraceae bacterium, assembly GCA_963736505.1. Taxonomy (GTDB): domain Bacteria; phylum Actinomycetota; class Thermoleophilia; order Solirubrobacterales; family Solirubrobacteraceae; genus Solirubrobacter. The sequence continues at coordinate 1,216,196 of CAVTOZ010000001.1, read as the reverse complement.
CGGCGTCAGCCGGATCTTCACCCTGTCCGGCGGCCATCTGTTCTCGCTCTACGAAGGCTGCAAGGACGAGGGCATCGAGATCGTCGACACCCGCCATGAAGCGACGGCCGGCTTCGCCGCCGAGGGCTGGGCGAAGGTCACGCGCGAGCCGGGCGTGTGCGCGCTGACCGCCGGCCCGGGCGTGACGAACGGCATGAGCGCGATGGCCTCGGCCCTGCAGAACCACTCGCCGATGGTCGTCCTCGGCGGCCGCGCGCCCTCGTTCCGCTGGGGCCAGGGCTCGCTGCAGGAGATCGACCACGTCCCGTTCGTGCGGCCCGTCGTCAAGCTCGCCGCGACGGCCGGCGCGACGCCGGAGATCCCCGGCCTCGTCGACGAGGCGTTCGAGATCGCCCAGCGCCCGCACAGCGGGCCGGTGTTCATCGACTTCCCGCTCGACGTCGTCTTCTCGGAGGCCGAGGCCGACGAGGGCGCCCAGGCCCGGATCCCGCGCGCGGGGCGCGCCGACCAGGCCGCGATCGATCGCGCGGTGGCGCTGCTCGGCGACGCCGAGCGGCCCGTGATCATGGCCGGCACGAACCTCTACTGGGGGCACGGCGAGCACGGGCTGCGCACGCTCGCGGAGTCGCGCGGCATCCCGGTCTTCCTCAACGGCCTCGCGCGCGGCTGCCTGCCCGCCGACCACGAGCTCGCGTTCGCGCGCGCCCGCTCGTCCGCGCTCAAGGGCGCGGACCTCGCGCTCGTGATCGGCGTGCCGATGGACTTCCGGCTCGGCTTCGGCGGCGCGTTCGGCGATGAGACCGAGATCGTCGCGATCGACGTCGCCGAGCCGCCGCGCGAGCACCCGCGCAAGGTCGCCGCGGAGCTCTACGGCGGCCTGCCGGAGACCCTCGCCGCCTTGGCCGGGCGCGGCCATGACACGAGCAAGTGGGTCATGCGCCTGCGCGGGATCGAGACCGAGAGGCGCGAGAGCGAGCGCGAGCAGCTCTCCGACGACCGCGCGCCGCTGCACCCGATGCGGATCTACGGCGAGCTCGCCCAGATGCTCGACCGCGACGCGATCGTGATCGGCGACGGCGGCGACTTCGTCTCCTTCGCGGGCCGCGTCGTCGACTCCTACAACCCGGGCTGCTGGCTGGATCCGGGCCCGTACGGCTGCCTCGGCAGCGGCCCCGGCTACGCGCTCGCGGCCAAGCTCGCGCACCCGGCCCGCCAGGTCGTGCTGCTGCTCGGCGACGGCGCGTTCGGCTTCAGCGGGCTCGAGTACGACACGCTCGCGCGCCACGGCGTCAACGTCGTCGGCGTGATGGGCAACAACGGGATCTGGGCGCTCGAGAAGCATCCGATGGAGTTCCTCTACAACGGCTGGTCGGTGGCCGCCGACCTGCGGCCGGAGACGCGCTACGACCAGGTCGTCGAGGCGCTCGGCGGGCACGGCGAGCTGGTGCGCGCGCCGGGCGAGCTGCGCGGGGCGCTGGAGCGCGCGTTCAGCGCCGGGAAGCCGGCGCTCGTCAACGTGCTCACCGACCCGGATATCGCCTACCCAAGGTCCGCGAACCTCGCATAAGAAGGGTTTCGCCTGCCAGGCCAGGGAGGCTTCGCCGTCCCTGGCCTTCGGCGACGTTACTTAAATAAGAAGCCGCCCGCGGCGGGGGCGGGCGGCTTCAAAGTGGCCCCGTCAGGACGGGCAGGGGTACGTGCCTTGAGGGGCCTATTGAGTGGTCCAGGCGGCGGGAGGCGCCGATGATGCGGCATCGCCCGGACCTATGTGCCGGCGGGACGGCGGCGGGAGGCACGACCGCCCTTCCGACGGGGGGATTCTCCACCTCCGGCAATCTCACGGGCAATCGAACAGATGTCCACTCGCGGACATCTGGGGTCTTGACTTCAGCGAAATGTTGTGCATTGCAGGGCAACGCCCCAGAGGATGTCGCGCTCGGAGACCTCGACGCGATCCAGCCCGTAAGCCTCCAGCACGCGCAGCAGGATGACGACGCCCGCGACGATCACCGGCGCGCGGTCGGGGTGCAGCCCGGGCACCGCTTCGCGCTGCGGCAGCGTGAGCACCGCGAGCTGGTCGCGAATGGCGCGCAGACGGTCGATGCCGAGCACGTGACCCTCGACCCGGGCGGCGTCGTAGGGCACCAGCGCGAGGTCGATCGCGGCGCATGAGGTCGCCGTTCCGGCCACGGCGACGGCCGCCGCGGCGGGCGCGACCGGGACCTGCACGTCGTCCGCCAGCTCGCGCAGCTCCTCCGGCGTCGGCGGGTCGTGGTGGAGGTGGCGCTCGGTGTGGCGCACGACGCCGTTCTGCGTCGACGCGTGGAACGAGACCTCGCCGCGCGTGCCCACCACGAGCTCGGTCGAGCCGCCGCCGACATCGATCACCAGCAGCGGCTCGGCGTCGTCGCGCAGCGCGGTCGCGCCGCGGTAGGTCAGCCGCGCCTCCTCCTCGCCGCTGAGCGTGCGCGCCGGGAGCCCGTGCTCGCGCTCCACGCGCTCGACGAGCTCGGCGCCGTTGGCCGCGTCGCGCACGGCCGACGTCATCACCGCGGTGCGCACGTCGGCGCCCGCGATCGCCTCGCGGAACGTCTCCAGCGCCGCGAGCACGCGCGCCTGCGGCTCGGCGCCCAGCCGGCCCGTGCGGTCGACGCCCTCGCCGAGGCGCGTGACGATCGTGCGCCGGTCGAGCTCGCGCACGCCGTCGCCGACCTCGGCGACGAGCAGGCGAGTCGAGTTGGTGCCGATGTCGACGACGGCGACGCGCGTCATGACGCGGCGTGCGGCATCGGCCGCCCGGCGAGCGCCGCGAGCAGGTTGTCGGCCGCCATCGCCGCCATCCGCGCCCGGGTCCGGGTGGTGGCGGAGCCGATGTGCGGGACGACGAGCAGGTTCGGCGCGTCGAGCAGCGGATCGTCGGGCGGCAGCGGCTCGGGGTCGGTGACGTCGAGCCCGGCGCCCGCGATCCGGCCCTCGATCAGCGCGGTGCGCAGCGCGGCCTGGTCGACGACGCCGCCGCGCGCGGTGTTGATCAGGAACGCGGTCGGCTTCATCCGCTCCAGCGCGGCCGCGTCGATCAGGTGGCGCGTGGCGGGCGACAGCGGCGTGTGGAGGGAGACGAAGTCGGCGCGCCCGAGCAGCTCGCCCAGCTCGAGTCCCGACGAGCGCGAGCTGTGCACGATCTCCATCCCGAAGCCCTCGCCGCGGCGCGCCATCGCCTGGCCGATGCGGCCCCAGCCGACGATCCCGAGCGTCGCGCCGGCGACATCGGTGCCCAGCCCGTGCGCGGGCTGCCACGGCCCCCACTCGCCGGCGCGCACCTCGGCCGCCCCTTCGGGCAGGCGGCGGGCGACGGCGAGCAGCAGCGCGAACGCGAGGTCGGCGGTGGTGTCGGTCAGCACGCCGGGCGTGTTGCCGACGGGGATGCCGCGCGCAGCGGCGGCCTCGAGGTCGATGTTGTCGGTCCCGACCGCCATGTTCGCGATCGCGCGCAGGCCGGGGGCGGCGTCGAACAGCTCGGCGTCGACGCGCTCGGTCAGCATCGTCAGCAGCGCCTCGGCCCGGCTCGCGCGCTCGCGCAGCGCCTCCGGGGGCGGCGGCGCGGGGTGCTCCCAGACGTCGACGTCGTGCTCCGCGCGCAGGCGCTCGAGCGCGTCGAACGGGAGGTCGCGCGTGACGAAGATCCGTCCCACGGCGTGCATCATCGCGGTTAGCCTTCTCCGATGATCTCCCCAGGCCGACTCCTCGCCGCCTCCGCGCTGCTCGTCCTGCTCACCCCGGCCGGCGCCCTCGCGTCGAACGGCATCACGCCCGTGTCGCCGAAGAACGGCGCGAAGATCCACGCCGGGACGCCGCCGACCTTCAAGGTCCGCTCGACCGGCTCCGGGCCGGTGTGGGTGCACGTCTGCAAGTCCAAGAAGAAGGACGCCGACGGCGTGATCTGCTCGACGGAGTCGATCGGCCAGGCGAAGAAGAAGGGCGGCGTCTACTCCTACAAGCCGAAGAAGTACACGTATCCGGGCTTCTGGGCCGTGACGCCGGGCACGTACTACTGGCAGGCGTTCCGCATCTCCTGCGACGCCGGCGGCAGCGACTGCAACAAGGAGGGCCAGATCGTCAAGTTCACGATCGTGTGAGCGCGCACGCCGCGCACATCGGCTGCTCCGGCTGGAACTACCCGCACTGGCGCGAGGTCGTCTATCCGAAGGGGCTGCCGGCGCGGCGCTGGCTCGAGCACTACGCGACGCGGTTCGAGACCGTCGAGGTCAACACGACCTTCTACCAGCTCGCCAAGCCCGACGCGGTCGCGCGCTGGGTCGCGGAGACACCGCCGGACTTCGTCTTCGCGGTCAAGGCGAGCCGCTACATGACGCACATGAAGCGCCTGACCGACCTCGAGCCGGCGCTGGAGCGCTTCTACGCCGCGATCGAGCCGCTCGTCGCGTCCGTCAAGCTCGGCCCGGTCCTGTGGCAGTTCCCGGCGAGCTTCAAGCGCGACGAGGACCGGCTCGCCGAACGCGCTCGCGCTGCTGCCGCCCGGGCGGCACGCGTTCGAGTTCCGCGACCGCTCCTGGTTCACCGACGACGTCTACGAGCTCCTGCGCGCCTACGACGCCGCGCTCGCTTACGGCGACCACCCCGAACGCCCCTGGCAGCCGCTCGAGCTGACGGCCGGCTGGACCTTCGTCCGCTTCCACTACGGCCGCCGCGGCCGGCGCGGCAACTACTCCGAGACGGAGCTGCGCGAGTGGGCCGAGCGCCTCTCCGGCGTGCGCGAGCAGGCCGAGGTCTTCGCCTACTTCAACAACGACTGGGAGGGATTCGCGGTCGAGAACGCGACCCGATTGCGCCTCCTGATGCGGTGCTAGGATTCACTGTCCAAGCGACGCGGGGTGGAGCAGTCAGGTAGCTCGTCGGGCTCATAACCCGAAGGTCGCAGGTTCGAATCCTGCCCCCGCTATTTCACCGAAGCCGCCTCTCCGGGCGGCTTTTTTGCGTCTATCGAACGGAATACCCGAGGTCTCCCGGGCGTCCTGGCATGCAGAAGGACGCTCAGCCATCCCACGAAGGGGAGACCTCATGCCGTACGTTCCGCTCCGCCGCCGCCGCGCCGCGGCGACGACCGCCGCCGCCCTCCTCGCCACGATCGCGATCGCCGGGCCGGCCGCCGCGGCGATCACCTCGGGCGCCGGCGCCCCGTCGCCCTCCGTTCCCGGTCAGAGCTCGGCGTCGGGCCCCACCGCCCCGGGCTTCATCATGAGCGACGGGCGCATCTGCGACCCGATCCGCCACATGGGCTGCTGAGACCCGGGCTCGCCACACGGCGATGTGCGCTCAAGAAGGGCTCCGCAAAGGTCGATGCACGCTTGATGCGACGCACGGCCTGGTGGGCGGTCCTCCTGATCGCGACGTGCATCGCGACGGATCTGGCGCTGCGCGCGGGAGCGCCGCCGGAGCCGGCGCCCGCCGCCCGTCCGGCGTCCCACCCGCCAGGCCTCTCGAGCATCAAGCGCAACCGTGGGATCGTCGTCACCGCTCGCCTCGATGCGAACGGCAGCACGCTCTACGCCGAGGTGAAGATCCTCAACCTGCGCGATGTCCCGGTCCGGCTGACCGCGGACCGTTGTGGCCGCGCGACGATCGCGACGCTGGTGGTTCCGGCGGGCGTGAGCGGACACGACATCGCCTGGATCTCGGGCGTGGCGAAGCTGCCGTTCCGCCCGCGATCCCGCTGCACCACGGCGGTCGCGGAGCTCGCGCCTGGAGCCGCGCGCACCGAGCGGTGGACGCTGCGCGGGGCCGCCGGACAGAAGAACGGGACTGTCCACATTGATCTCGTCAAGGCGAATCGCCGCCTGCGAATCCTCCGGCCGGTGCGCCTCCTCAGCGCGTTCCCGCCCCGCAGGGTGATCTAGCCCGCCCGCTCAGCGGACGACGCGGAAGGCGCCGCGCATGAACGGGTGGATGCGGCAGAAATACGTGTACGTGCCGGGCTTGAGGCTCTTGGGCGTCTTCCACGTGTTGCGGTTCGCGGCCGGCGTGGCGATGGACGGCCCGTAGCCGAGCTCGCCCGAGTCGAACGTGACCGACCCGTCGGCGAGCGGGTACGCGATCCCCGTCGTGCGGTTGCACGGCGCGCGGCAGGCCGTGATCGTGTGGTAGGCCGACGTGCGCGCCGGCATGTCCGGCATCGCGTCGAAGTTCGTGAACGTCAGCGAGTGCCCGGCGCGCACGACCGGCGGGCGACCCGTAGCGCTGGTGGCCGAGAGGTCGCCTCGGCCGTAGACGTAGCCGCGGATCGCGACCGCCGCGGTCACCGGGCCGGATGCCAGCGTGCGGGCGTCCGGGAAGTCGAACGGGCCGCCGCCGTGGTGGTCGTTCTCGGGCAGGTGCCCGTGCGTGAGGATCCCGTGCCAGTCGACGTCCTGGGCGAACGGGTCGACGCCCGGCACGCCGGTGGCGAAGAACAGCGGCATGATCCCCATCGCCTCGTACCAGGACGCGTGACGCGTGTCATAGGTGGTCGAGAGGCTGACGACGTCGCCCGCCTTCAGCGCGACCCGCCAGGTCGGCTTGGTCGCCGTCATCGATACGTCCCACGAGACGGCGCCGGCCGGCTCGAAGTACTTCGCCTCCGAGCGGAAGATCAGCTTCGTCCGCCCGCCCCGCGTCACCTTCAGGTCGTCGTAGAGCCCGCCGGGATGCAGGTGCCCGGCGGTCGCGACGAGCGTCTCGTCGCGCGGCACCGTCCAGGTCGCGGCGGCGCCGATCTTCGATCGCTGCGCCTTCCCCGCCTCGGCCGGGAACGTGTAGCGCCCGCCCGAGCCCTTGAGCGCGTCGAACACCGGGTACGCGCGCAGCCCGGCGACGTCCATCCACATGCGGTCGACCGGCGTCAGCGCCGGCCCGGACCCGTCGGGCACGAAGTCGATGTCGTAGGTGAGGTAGACGCTGGCCGGATCCTGCGTGAGGTTGTGGATCATGTAGCTGAGCCACCAGTCGTCCGACGGCGCGTAGCGCAGCCCGAAGCCCTGCGGCAGCTGGACGATCGTCTTCTCCTCGCCGGCCGCGAACGTCGGGTAGCCGTTGATCAGCCAGACGCCGTGGTGCAGGTGCAGCACGTCCACGCGCGGGACGGCGCCGCTGCCGGCGTAGACGAGGTTGGGCGCGAAGCGCGTGATGAACCCCGGCACGGCCGGCTTGGGCAGGTCGAACCCCGCCTCGATGCTGTTCTGCCCGGGCTCGATCGCGATCGGCCCGTAGCGGTAGTGCAGGTGCTGCACGCCGGGGTACGTGGCCGCCGGGATGACGTCGGACGCGGAGATCCGCGCGCCAGGGAGCGCCGCGCCCGCGGGCGCGCACAGCGCGGCGAAGATGGCCAGCGCCGCGGCTAGGCCTCGCGCCTGCGCTGCGCCTCCAGGTTCGCGCGCTTCTCGCCACGCGCCTGGATGACGGCGTAGATGACGAGGCCCTGGACCAGCACCGGGAACACGATCACCCAGACGACGATGTCGACGATGGTCGTGGTGAGGGCCTTGTCGGCGAGCAGCGGCAGCATCGAAACGGGACGTTAGCTCATCCGGGGGGCCGAGCGGCGAGCAGCGCGTCGAGCGCCCGCGCCCACGACTTCTCGAGCTTCGACCACGGCGGGAAGCGCTGCGCGATCTCGAGCGAGACGAGCCCGTGTGCGAGCGCGGCGGCCGCGCGCGCCAGGTGCGGAATCCGGCAGCGCCTTCTGCATCGGCAGCGCCGCGCGCGCCTCCAGGCCCTCCGGCAGCCGCCCGCGCGGGAGCGGCCCGGCGGTCATCAGGCGGTACAGCTCCGGGTTGGCGAGTGCGTAGGCGCGGTACGCGGCGCCGAGCGAATGCAGGTCCTCGGCGGACGCCTCGAGCGTCTCGGCCAGCTCCTGCAGGCCGGTCGCGATCAGCGCCGCCTCGAGGTCGGCGCGGCTGCCGAAGTGCTTGTACAGCGACGGCGTCTTGATCCCGATCGCCTTCGCGACCGTGCCGAGCGAGAGCGCCTCGAGGCCGTCGCGAGCGAGCAGCTCGCGAGCCGTGTCGAGGATCTCGCGCTGACGACCCGAGAGCTCTCCGACGGTGGCGGCCACGAGTCCGTAGCGTAAGGGGCCCGGGCACGGGGTACGATGCCCGCGGCGTGCTGCGCCACGAAGCCCTCTTCTACAGCGACGCCGGTGAGTTCCTCTCGGGCGTATGTGCGTTCCTCGAAGAGGGCCTCGTCGCCGGGGAGACCGTCATGGCCGCCGTCCCCGGCCCGCGGCTCGAGCTCCTGCGCGAGCGCTTCGGCGAGGCCGTCCGCTACGTCGACATGACCGAGCTGGGGCGCAACCCCGGCCGCATCATCCCGGCGGTGCGCGACTGGCTGGAGGGGCACGGCGCGGGCGACGCCCGCTTCGTCGGCGAGCCGATCTGGCCCGGCCGGAGCGCGTCCGAGGCCGCGGAGGGGCTGCGCCACGAGGCGCTGCTGAACCTCGCGTTCGCGGACGACCAGGTGGCGATCCTGTGCCCGTACGACGTGAACGCGCTCGACGCCGGCGTCGTCTCCGACACCGAGCTCACCCACCCTGTCGTCGGGTTCTGCGGCCACATGACCGACAGCGCGCGCTACGCCGACCCCGAGGTCGTCTACGCCGCCGCCGACCGCCTGCTTCCCACGCCGACGTCGCCGGTGAGCCGGATGACGGTCACCTCCGACGTCGCCGAGGTGCGCCGGTTCGTGGCCGAGTACGCGCTGCTGGCGGCGCTCTCCGACGAACGGAGCTTCGACCTCCAGTTCGCGGTCAACGAGGCCGCGGTCAACACGCTCCTGCACGGCGACGGCCTCGGCGTCCTGAGCATGTGGCGCGAAGTGGACGAGCTGGTGTGCGAGATAACCGACGGCGGGCTCATCAGCGACCCGCTGATCGGCCGCCGCCGGCCGCCGGTGGACCAGGCGAACGGCCGCGGGCTGTGGATGATCAACCAGCTCTGCGACCTCGTCGAGCTGCGCCCCAGCGCCGGCGGCACCACGCTGCGCCTGCACATGAGCCTGTCCTGACGTCGGTTGACAGCGCCCCGCGCGCGCACCGAGGATGTGCGCGGCATGGGTGAGCGCGACGCCTTCGGGCGCGAGAAGGACGAGGACACGCTCGCGGCGATGGGCTGGCGGGCCTCTCCGGATCCGCCGCCGCCGGCCGAGCCCGCGACGTCGGCGTTCTCGGCGGGCGAGGCGAGCGCGCCGTTCGCGAAGCCCAAGCCGCGCCCCGTCGAGCCGCCCACGGCGGTGCTTCCCGCGCCCGAGACGGCTCCACCGCCACCGCCGAAGCCGCAGCCCGCGCGTCCCACGTTCACGCGCGCGCCGCGCCGCCGCGGGCCGAGCCTGGCACGGCTGCTGATCCTCGTGGCGATCGTCGCGGCCGGCTGGATCGGCGTCAACAAGGCCGTCGACGCCGGCCGCCACGGCATCAGCGACCTGCGCGGCAAGCTGAACGGGATCGCGACGCCGGAGCCGGTCGCGCCGAGCGCGGCGCAGTCGCTGCTGCGCCCCGCCCCGCTGCGCGCCGCCCTGGCCAAGCTGCCCGCCGGCAAGCTCGTCTCGCTGCGCGTCGCCGCCGACCGCATCGTCGCGCAGGTCCTCAGCGGCCCGACGCTCCACGTCGCCCAGGTGCGCGCGGACGGCTCGACCGCCGACGTCAAGGTGCCGTCCGGCGGGAGCGGGGAGCACGCCCGCATCACCGTCGACGCGGCGGCGCCGCAGCGCATCGCGCGCACCGCCGCCCGCCGCGCCGGGCGCTCGGTCAACAGCGTCGACTACCTCGTGCGCTCGGGCGACGGCTGGGAGCTGTTCTTCAAGACCGACGGCCTGCACTTCCACGCGAGCGCGTCCGGACGCAAGGTCGCGAAGGTCGGCTAGTGGGCGCGTCCGTGAGTACGGCGTATCGCCGGCGAATGCAGCGGCGAGAGCCAAGTGACGAGCCCCTAGGGCGAGACAGATGGCGGTCCGGGCCCGCCGGCGAGCGAAGCGGTGGCGAGCGCTAGCGAGACAGGGTCGTACTCCCGGACGCGTCCACTAGCGCCGGCGCAGCGCCCGGAACTCGTCGAGCGCGATCGTCTCCAGCGGCTCGCCGGCCGACTCGGAGGTCCAGAAGCCGGGATGCTCGGCGAGCCAGCGCGACGCGTCGCGGCGCCCCGCCTCCAGCAGCCGCTCGATGAACACCTCGTCGAAGAGCATGAACGAGAGCAGCTCGCCGCGCGAGCGCGCGCGGCCGCCGCCCAGCAGCCGCGACAGGACGAGGAAGTCGGGCGAGCGCAGCCCGCGCAGGCCGCCGTAGCGCTCGCGGAACACGGCCTCGGCCAGCGCGCCGATCTCGCCCCGCCGCTGCGGCGCGACGAGCGCGTAGGAGATGCGCCGGTACGGCGGGCGGCCGCGCGTCTCGCGGTACGCGCGCGCCGCGCCCGACGGGCCGGTCGACGCGTGCTCGGCGAAGAACGCGTTGATCGCGAGCATCCGGCGCACGTCGTGCCCGATCTGGTCGAGCAGCAGGCCGTCGAGCATGTTGGCGGCGACATCGGCCAGCCGCGGGCCGCCGTCGGCCGGCCGCGGCGCGCGCGCCTCCCACGGCTCGTTGCCGATCACGATGATGCGCTCGGCGCCGAGCGACAGCGCCGGCGAGATCGGGGCGTTCAACCGCGTGGCGCCGTCGACGTAGTGGCCCGCCGCCGCGTCCGGGGCGGCGACGTGCACGGGCGGGAACAGCATCGGGATCGCCGCCGACGCGCGCACGTGCTCGCTCGCCAGCAGCGTCGGCACGTACTCGATCGACGCGTCCGAGCGCGGGACCGGCCGCTCGGACTCGACGAACCCGACCGGGATGCCGCGATCGAGCGAGGTCGCGATCACGCAGACGGCGCGCAGAAGGCCCGAGCGGACGTTGCCGTGCAGGCGGTCCCAGTCGATCCAGCGGTCGAGGTTGCGCGCCAGCGGCGACGGGTCCATCAGCGACGCGGCACGCAGGCCGGGCAGCTCGAGCACCTCGCCGGCGAGCCGCAGCAGCGCCAGCGCCGAGCCCGGGCCGACCACGGGCGAGATCACGTCGCCCTTGCGCAGCGTCCGCCAGCGCTCGAGCATCCGCGCCGCCTGCTCGGCCGCCGGCAGCTCCGCCAGCGCGCCCGCGAACGCCGCGTTGATGCCCCCGACGCTCGTGCCGCAGACGATCGTCACGCGCTCCCCGCGCGCCTCCAGGGCCGGCAGCAGCACCGACAGCGCACCGACCTCGTACGCGCCGCGAGCGCCCCCGCCGGGCAGTACCAGCCCGATCTCCACGCGTCAGAGGCTGCCGCATCGGCGGCCGCCTACGCACGGACGGCGGTCCAGGATCCGCGCCTACGGGCTGGACAGCGCGGCGACCGCGGCGTCGCGGCAGTCGTAGAGCGAGAGCAGCCGCTCGACGCCGCGGAAGCGGAAGATCGACGGCGGGTCGGCGCCGTGGACGAGCGCGACGGCGCCGCCGCGCTCGCGCGCGTTCGCGCTCGCCGTCAGCAGCGCCGACAGGCCCGAGGAGTCGATGAACGCGACCTCGGTCAGGTCGATCACGAGGTTGCGCGCGCCCGCCTTCAGTGCGCCGGCCAGCTCGCGGCCGAGCCCGTTGACGTTGGAGAACGTGATCTCGCCGGCGATCTCGACGACCGTCGTCCGCTCGTCGACGGCGCCGGCGCGCACGCTCATCGCTCCGGGCTCAGGCGGCATCGCGGCGCTCCAGCTCGAGCCAGACGAGGTGGCGCTCGCCGCGCTCGGTGCCCCAGCGCGCGGCGCACTGGTCGACCAGGTACAGCCCCCAGCCGCCGGGGCCGCCGGGCGCCGTGACCGGCTTCTCCGGCACCGCGAAGCCCGGGCCGTCGTCGGCGACGCTCAGGTGCACGACGTCGCCGGTCAGCCGCACGCGGACCTCGAGCGAGCCCTCGGCGACGCCGGTGTGGCGGACCGCGTTGGCGACGAGCTCGGTCGCCAGCAGCCGCAGGTCGGCCGACAGCTCCGGCCCCAGCTGGTCCGACAGCGGAGCGAGCACCTCGGCGACGTCGCGCGCGGCGTGCAGCGTCGCCGGGAACTGGCGCGCGACCGCCGGGGCGGTGCGCGGCAGCATCAGCGCGAGCGCGGCGATGTCGTCGCGCGGCGCGCCTTGGGCGATCTCGACCGCCGTCCGCTCGAGCCGCTCGACGACGGCGGCGGGCCCCGAGGCGGCGCGGTCGGCGACGAGCCGGCACAGGTCGGTCTCGTCGAGCAGCACGCGCGGCGCCGCCGCCTCGGTCACGCCGTCGGTGTAGAACGCGACGACGTCGCCGGGCACGAGGTCGATCGCGATCTCCGGCAGCTCCGGGTCGTGCACGATCCCCAGCGGCGTCCCGATCTCGCCGACCGGCGCCGCGACGCCGTCGCGCGCGAGGATCGGCGCCGGGTGGCCGGCGGTCGTCAGCTCCATCCGCGCGCCGGTCGGGGTCAGCTCCACGCGAGCGAGGGCGACGGTCACGAAGCCCGGCGCGTGCTGGCGCAGCAGGGCGTCGTTGAGGCGCGCGAGCAGGAAGCTCGGGCGCAGCGCGGCGACCGCGTGGGCGCGCAGCGTGTAGCGCGCGAGCGCCGTCACGGCGGCCGCCTGCGGGCCCTTGCCGCAGACGTCGCCGATCACGACGGCGAAGCTGCCGTCGGACTGCTCGAAGACGTCGTAGAAGTCGCCGCCGACCTCGTTCCCGGCGCCGGCCGCGCGGTAGCCGGCGGCGAACAGCAGGCCGTCGGGCTCCGGCAGGCTCGGCGGCAGCAGCGCGCGCTGGAGCGTCTGCGCCGTGCGCGTGCGCTCGTCGTACAGGCGCGCGTTCTCGATCGCGATCGCCGACTGCGCGGCGATGCCGACGACCATCCGCTCGTCCTCCTCGGAGAACACGCCCGGCTCCGGATGGCCGAAGAACAGCCCGCCGAGCACGTCACCGGTCGAGGTCATGACCGGCACCGCGAGGTAGCTGCGGACCGGCAGGTGACCTTCCGGCATGCCGTGGTAGGGCTCCATGTGGCCGTAGCGCGGGTCGGCCAGCACGTCGTCGAGGCGGACGTTGCCCTCGCCGTTGAACGTCGGCGCGAAGATCTCCGTGTTGCGCGGCATCGGGAAGCGCTCGAACGCCGAGCGCTCGACGCCCGACAGCGTGTAGAGCATGTAGGACTCGCCCGCGGCGGCGATCACGTTGTAGAAGAACGCGCCGAACGAGGCCGGCGTCAGCTCGCGCGCCGCGTCGGTCGCGAGCTGGACGATCTCGCGCAGCTCGAGCCGCGCCGTCAGCGCCGAGCCGACGCGCTGCAGCGCCTCCGCGCGCTGCTTCTCGCGCAGCAGCCGCCGGCCGGTCTCCTCGGCCTCCACGCGCGCGGCGTGCTCGCGCGCGAGCAGCTCCAGCGTCTCGATCGCGTTGGCCGCCATCTGGGCGAGCTGCACGAGGATCGCCTCGTCGGCCTCGTTGAAGGGCGTCCCGTCGAGCTTGTCGGTCAGCTCGATCAACCCGAGGCTGGAGCCGTCGCGGGCGACCAGCGGCGCCGCCAGGCGCGGCCCGGGCGGCGGGTCCTCGGCGCCGCGGCGGGCGACGCCGTACCGGGTGCCGATCGCCGAGCGGGCCGCGTCGGCGACGATGTCGAGCACCGTGTCGACCGTGGCCGCGGCCGTCACCGCCCGCGCGGCGACGGCGAGCGAGCGCAGGGCGTCGGCGTCGCCTACGAGCATTCAGGCGATCCTAATGATTTTGCGGGCGCCTCATCGGGGCATCAGCTCCGCGGCGGGACGGCGCGCGTCGTCCAGCGCGCCGTCGAGCCGGGGCGCCAGCCCGCGGACCTTCGCCGCCAAGGCCTCGGCGCTCAGCGGATGCTCGGGCGATCCCTGCGCGGCGGTCGTGTGCGCGAGCCGCTCGCCGCCCGCGAGCAGCAGGAACTCCGACTCGCGCAGGTCCGCGTCGGTGCGCACCGCGATCCGCTCCGACAGCGCCTGCGCCGCACGGTCGAGCGCGGCGAACGCGCGCACGTCGGGCGGGCCGTGCAGCAGCGTGTAGGCGGTCGTATAGGGGATCGAGAACTTCGCCTGGAGCGGCGTCTCGACGCCGTCGTAGGCGGCGGCCTGGCGCGAGATCGGGTGCGCGAGCACCGTCAGCGGGCCGTCGGGGACGCCGTCCAGCGCCGCCGCGCACTCGATCGCGCCGTGCGTCTGCAGGCAGCACGGCCACGGCTTGATCCAGTTGGCGTCGATCGCCGGCGAGGCCGGGTCGGGCTCGGCCCAGCGGCCGCCGTAGGCGTCGTGCCAGGCGGCGGCGACGCGCTCGCGCGACGCGGTCGCGCCGTGCGACGCCAGCCGCGCGGCGGCGACGCCGGAGGACGCCGCGAGCCCGACCTGCAGCGACTTGCCGTCGGAGCCGAACGCGGCGCGCAGCCCCGCCGCCCGCAACGCCGCGAGCGCGACGGCGGCGTCCTGCGGCGCGCCGAGCAGCCGCGCGGCCGCGACCGCCGCGCCGACCGAGCCGCAGACCGCCGTCGGGTGGAAGCCGCGGTCGTAGAGCGCCGGATGCGACGCGCGCGCGAGCGCGCCCATCGCCTCGAACCCGGCGGCGTAGGCGTCGAGCAGCTCGCCGACGGTCGCGCCGGTCTCGGCGGCGACGCACAGCGCCGCGGGCGCGACCGGCGCGCTCAGATGGGCGATGCCGGGCAGGAACGTGTCGTCGAAGTCGAGCACGTGGCCGGCGGCGCCGAGCGCGGCGACCGCGTCGCCGGCGGCGCGCGCGGCGCGCGGAGCCGGCTCGTCCCAACCGCCCTCGGCGCACGCGAGCCAGTCGAGGAAGGCGGCGGCGTAGGACACTAGGGGACATGATCGTGCACTCGCGCGACCCGCTCAACGCCGAGACGCCGCGCGCGGGGCTCCTCGCGCCGCTGACGCCGGCGACCGACTTCTACGTCCGCAACCACGGACCGATCCCGCCGCCGCCCGAGCGGTTCCGCGTGGGCGGCCTGGTGGAGCGCGAGCTGGAGCTGACCGTCGCCGACCTGCGCGCGCGGTTCGCGGCGCGCGAGCTCGTCGTCACGCTCCAGTGCGCGGGCAACCGCCGCGAGGGCCTGATGGCGGTGCGCGACATCCCGGGCGAGATGCCGTGGGGCCCCGGCGCGACCGGCACCGCGACGTGGCGCGGCGCCGGCCTCGCCGACGTGCTGGCGGCCGCGGGACTGCGCGACGCGGCGGCGCACGTGGAGCTCGTCGGCGCCGAGCCGGCGGTGGAGTCCGGCGCGCCGTTCGGCGGCTCGATCCCGCGCCAGAAGGCGCTGGCCGGGGATGTCCTGCTCGCGTGGGAGATGAACGGCGCGCCGCTGACGCCGGAGCACGGCGCGCCCCTGCGCGCGATCGTGCCGGGCTATATCGGCGCGCGCAGCGTCAAGTGGCTCACGCACGTGACGGCGCTCGCCGAGCCGTCGCGCAACCACTTCTACGCCGTCGCATACCGGCTCATCCCGGCCGACGATCCCGGCGGCGAGGGCGTCGCGCTCGGCGCGGTCGCCGTCAACGCCGACGTGATCGTCCCCGCGCCCGGCGCCGCCGTCGCGCCTGGCCCGCTCGAGGTGCTCGGCTACGCGTTCGCCGGCGACGACCGGCTGATCGTGCGCGTCGACGTCTCCACCGACGGCGGGCGCCACTGGCGCGAGGCCGAGCTGCTCGGCGAGCCGGCGCCGTGGGCCTGGCGGCAGTGGCGGACGGTGCTCGACGCGCGCCCCGGCCCGCTCGAGATCGTGGCCCGCGCGTGGGACAGCGCGGCAGCGACGCAGCCCGAGACGGCGGCCTCGCTGTGGAACCCGAAGGGCTACGTCAACAACTCATGGGCGCGCGTCCACGTCGAGGTCGGCTGACGGCGTGGCATGATCAAGCTATGAGCGATCTCGAGCGGCGCCGGGGATCCCGGCCCTCCCGCAAGCAGCGCGAGCAGCGCGCGTACCGCCTCGTGCTCGCGGGCGGCACGCTCGGCGTGCTCGGCGCCATCGGCCTCGTGCTGGCGATCCTGACGTCCTTCGGCGCCGGCCTGCCGATCCTCGCACTCGTCCTCGCCGCGGTCTGCTTCTGGCTGCTGCGCCGGACCGTCAACTAACCCACCGCGGCCTTGCGCCGCGCGGCCGTGAGCGCCGCGACGCCGGTCAGCAGGCCCAGCGCGCCGACGATCAGCGCGGCGACCGCCAGCCCGCTGGAGCTCCCGTCCGTCTTGGCGGGCGTGGCGGTGGCGGTCGCGGCCGGCGCCGCCTTCGCCTCGCTGCCGGCGACCGCGACCGTCGGGGCCGGGTTGTCGGAGTCCTTGGCGCCGATCCAGCGCACGACCTCGCCGTTGCTGTAGGTCTGCAGCGCCTTGAACGTCAGCGTGTCGCCGGCCTTGCCGGGCACCACGACCGACAGCGGGAAGTCCTGGAACCCGCCGGGCGGGATCCTCCCGCCGGTCCAGGTGATGCGAGAGACGCCCTCGGTGATCTCGCCGTCGTCGGTCTGCACCGGCTTGGCCAGCTTGGCCTTCGTGATCTTGAAGGTCCAGCCCGCGACGGGCTCGACCGACGCCGACGCGAACCCGTCCGGAAGCTGCACGTCGACCTTGACGGTCGACGCGTCGTCGCGCTCGTTCGGCACGCGCACGGACAGCAGCGTGTCGTCGCCGCCGGCCGGCACCGAGGCCGGCTGCAGCGTCACGTGGGCCTGGGCGGCCGCGGGGAGGATGAGCGCGGCCGTGAGGGCCGCGGCGATCAAGGATCCGCGCATTGGGGTCCTCCTGGTCATTCGATGGGAGCGGTGAAATGGGTCTGGTACTCGTCGAAGTCGGAGACGCGGTCGACCACGGTGATCGTCCACTTCCCCTTCACGCCGAGCGTCGCCCCGTCGACCACGAAGTGGCCGGGGCCGGCGACATGGGCGGACATGGCGATCGGCGCGATGCCCTTGGCGGGCAGCGCGGCGGTCACGCGCAGCTCCTTGGTCGCCTCGAACGGCGCGCCGGTCCTACGGTCGAACAGGTACAGGTGCAGCTGGTTCGGCCCGACCTTCGCGGGGTCGACCGTGACCTCCAGGCGCGCCGGGCCGACGATCGCGCTCGTGGCGTAGGGGCCTGAGGAGACCGCGATCGAGGGCGCGTAGGTCGACAGCGCGCCGGTCGCGCCGAGCGCCACGAGCCCGAGCAGCAGCTCGGCCCGCAGCGTCCGCCGCAGCAGCACCCCGGTGCGGCCGGGCGAGGTGGCGCTGCGCAGCCGCGGCAGCAGGCGCCGCCGGTTGACGTAGCCGAGCCCGACGATGCCGAGCGCGACCGCGATCTTGATCAGCACGGCGCGCCCGAACGCGGTGTCGAGCAGGTGCGGGAACGTCCGCACCTCGACCAGGCCCTGGATCACGCCGGTCGCGATCAGCGTCGCGATCGCGACGCCTGCGAGCGTCGAGAAGCGGCCGACGACCGCCGCCAGCACGCGCCCGCGATCCCCCGGGTCCAGCTGCGTCGTGGCCGCGCGCAGCGCGAGCACGAGCACGGCGATGCCGCCGAGCCAAGCGCTCATCGCGAGCACGTGCAGGACGTTGGCCGGGAACAGCACGGCGACCGGCGACTGCACGCTCGCGTGGCCGCCGAGCGCGGGCAGCAGCGCGAGCGCGAGCAGCGGCACGGCCAGCGCGATCACGCGCGCGCCGGGCAGCGCGAGCCCGGTGGCGCCGACCGACGCCGGCTGCAGCCGCGGCAGCGGGCGCTGGACCGCGAGCGCCAGCAGCGCCGCCGCCCACGCGAGCGCGGCGAGCCCCCAGGCCGTGCCGAAGCGCGTGCCGAGGACCTCGTCGACGACGTCGGGCTTCGCCGCGACCCAGAACGTCGAGCCCTGGCCGACGGCGCCCTGGAGCACGAGCGCGGCGAGCCCGGACAGCATCCCCGCCACGGCCGCGAGCACGAGCAGCCGCTGGACGCGGAACGCGAACGCGTCCGACGCGGCCTGCCAGTCGCTGCCGCCGCCGGCGACCAGCCGCAGCGCCGGGAGCCAGCAGATCAACAGGAAGGCGAGCGCGCCGAGGCCGAGCGCGATCGCGCCGTACTGGACGGCGCGCACGACCGCGAAGGCGGAGTCGGTGACGCGGCCAGTGCTGTCGCCCGCCAGCAGCTGGTCGACGGTCTTGCTCGCCGTGCCGGCGGCGCCGACCGAGTACACGAAGCCGCTCGAGACCGGGTGGCCGTCGGCGGAGATGACGCGGTAGGTCGCCGTGAACGTGCCGTCCGGCAGGCCCGGCTTGAGCCGGACCGCCACGACGTCGCCCTTGCCGCCCGGATGGAACGCGTTCCCGGTCTGCACCTGGCGCCCCTTGCCGTCGAACACCCGCAGCGCGCCGAACGTCGCCTCGACCGACTCGTCGAAGCGGAACTCGACCTGCCCGGGCGCCCGCTCGAGGTCGGCCCCGCGCGCGGGCACGGTGCCTTCGAGCGTGGCGTGCGCGGACGCCGCCGCGGGCAGGACGGCGAGCGCGAGCAGCGCGAGCAGCGCCGCGCGGCGGATCACCACGCCTCCGCCGCCGACGCCGTGCCGGAGCGGCGCCGCCGGATCACGATCACCCCGATCGAGAGCAGGATCAGCAGCCCTGCGAACGCGAAGATCGCGCCGAGCGGGAGCGGCTCGCTCGGCTTCGGCACCCACGTCAGCGTGCCGCTGATGTTCCCGGGGGAGCCGGCGACCTGCACCGGCACGGTCCAGTCGTCGATCTTCGTCTGGACGCCCTTGTCCTTCAGGTTCGGCGGGTCACCGGTGCCCATCCAGTGGATCCGGTGGTCATGCCAGTCGTAGCGGCCGTTGCGCGAGACGACCTTCCAGGCGGGCGTCGTGCCGAGGCCCTTGGGCACGGTGATGTCGCCGGTGCGGTCCTCGTTGAGGTAGTACGCCTCGGAGTTCGTGTTGACCGCGACGGTGCCGTTCGGATCCGAGCGGATGTACGGCTGCTGCTTGTAGTCCAGCACCAGCACCTGCTTGCCGGACGTGTTCTGCAGCAGCAGGCGGTCGTCGTAGTTGAGGACGGAGACCTTCACGCCGCCGGTCGCGGGCGTGACGGCCTTCACCACGGAGCGGTAGTTGGGGTTGCCCTGGTGGGCGAGCGCCGCCGCGGGCGCGCCGAGCGTCAGCGCGGCCGCCGCGACGACTGAGGCGAGGGTCCGCAAGGGGGACCTCCTATGGGTCGTCGAAGTTGGATGCGGGCGTTGTCCGCCGCTACGAGGCGACGGGCGACGACGCAGGCGGCCCGCGCAGCAGGCGGGCGCTTCGATCCAGCAACGAGACGAGTGGACGCTCGCGGTCGGCGAGCCAGCGGCGGCGCGCGGGGCGCGGCCGCGGCGCGGCGGCGACGGCGCGGCGGGCGAGGATCGCGTCCTCGCCGATGAAGCGTCCGCTCAGCAGCAGGCCGAGCACGAGCAGGAACGGGCCGGCGTAGAAGGCCAGCTCCGTGAGACCGGTGAGCCCCTGCACCGCGGCGATCGCGAGTGCGGCGAAGCCCAGCGACAGCAGGAGGGCCCGTGGGGAGCGCATCAGCGGCACAGCGTAGACGGATACGTCTCGCCGGTACAGTCCGTTCGCCTTGCGTTCAAAGATCCTCACCATCGCGCTGCTCTCAGCCGCACTAGCCGGCTGCGGGAGCAAGAACACGAAGTCCGCCTCCTCCGGTGCCGACGTCTTCTCGACCGCCGGCTGCGCGAACTGCCACACCCTCAAAGCGGCGGGCGCGAACGGCCGCGTCGGCCCGAGCCTCGACGACCTCAAGCCCGCCGAGGCCGTGGTCGAGCGTCAGGTGACCGACGGCGGCGGCGGGATGCCCTCGTTCAAGGGCACCCTCACCGCCGCGCAGATCACGGCCGTCGCGGACTACGTGTCCGCGAACGCCGGTACGTAGCCGCTAGCTGGCGGTGCGCGGACGGCGGCGCCGGCGCGGGCGGCCCGAGGGCGCTCCGTCGGCGTGCGGGCGCGAGCCGCTCTGGGGCCGCGGGCGGCGCTGCCCCTCGTTCTGGCGCGGCCGGCCGCCGGACGGGCGGCCGCGGTCGACGTGCGGGCGGGCGGCGGCGAGGCCGGCGCGCTCGAACTCGGCGTGCAGGCGCAGGTCGGCCGCGATCCGGCTCATGTCCTTGACCTGGTCGGCCTCGACGAACGTGATGCCGACGCCGGTGGCGCCCGCGCGGCCGGTGCGCCCGACGCGGTGGACGTAGCCCTCGCGGTCCTCCGGCGCGTCGAAGTTGATCACGTGCGAGATGCCGCTCACGTCGATGCCGCGGGCGGCGACGTCGGTGGCGACCAGCGTGTCCACGCGGCCGGAGCCGAACGCGGCCAGCGCGCGCTCGCGCTGGTTCTGGGACTTGTTGCCGTGCATCGCGACGGCCTGCACGCCCTCGCTGATCAGGCGCTTGACGAGCCGGTCGGCGCCGCGCTTGGTGCGCACGAAGACGAGCGCGAGCTCGCGCTCGGCGCGCAGCTCCTCGACCAGGGCGTCGATCCGCGTGTCGCGCGAGACGGCGCGGAAGCGGTGCTCGATGTCGGCCTCCTGCTCGGGCGCGAAGCGGTGCTCGTGCAGGACCGGGTCGACGGTGTACTCGTGGGCGATGCGGCCGGCCTCGCCGTCGAGCGTGGCCGAGAAGAACAGCGTCTGCCGGTCCGCCGGGCACTTGGAGACGAGCCGGTCGACGGCCGGGCGGAAGCCCATGTCGAGCATCCGGTCGGCCTCGTCGAGCACGAGGATCTCGACGTTCTTGAGCGAGAGCGACCCGCGCTGGAGCAGGTCCTCGAGCCGGCCCGGGGTGGCGACGATGATGTGCGCGGCGCGCGCCTCGCGCGTCTGCTTGTCGAAGCCGACGCCGCCGTAGACCGCGGCGATCTTCAGGGCGCGCGCGTGCGCGAGGGGCCGCAGCTCCTCGACGATCTGCGAGACGAGCTCGCGCGTCGGCGCGAGGATCAGCGCCGTCGCCTTCGGGCCATTGGAGTCGAGCAGGTCGACGATCGGCGCGCCGAACGCGATCGTCTTGCCGGAGCCCGTGGGGGACTTGGCGAGGACGTCGCGCTCGTCGAGCACGTCGGCGATGACGAGCGACTGGATGGCGAAGGGAGAGGTGACGCCGCGCGCGGCAAGTGCGCGCACGACGCCTTCAGATACGCCGAGATCGGCGAAGGACTGCTGGGACAAGAAGAAGCTCCTAAACGGGCGGCGTTCGATGAGCCGCGGCGGTAAGGGAGGCTGGTGCCGGCCCGAACCGCGCGAAGGCGGGACTCAGAACTGCGCAACCTCACGGCAGGCAGGATTGCCCGACGTGCCTCACACCGTAGCAGGGAGCGATGCGCGCACCTGATAGACGGACATGAATCCGCTCTCGAAGCCCTGACGCGAGACGCGCAGGTAGATCCGCCACACGCGCGTCCGCTCGTCGCCGCCCAGCTGCCGCGCCCGGTCGATGTTGGACTCGAAGCGCTTCTGCCACTCCAGCAGCGTGCGCGCGTAGTCCTGCGGGAAGTCCTCGACGTGCTCGGTGTGGAAGCCGGCCCGCTCGAGCGCGAGCTGGATCCGCGACAGGTGCAGCGGCGCGGCGTCCGGGAACACGTAGCGCTCCGAGAACGGGCCCGCCTCGCCGTCGGTCGTGCGCAGGCGCGCGATGCCGTGGTTGAGCAGCTGCCCGCCCGGCTTCAGCAGCGCCGCGAGGTTCGCCGCGTAGAGGTCGATGTTGACGCTGCCGACGTGCTCGACCATGCCGATCGAGGCGATCGCGTCGAACGTCTCGCCCTTGATCTCGCGGTAGTCCATGACGCGGATGTCGACCTTGTCGGCGACGCCGGCGGCCTCCGCGCGCTCGCGCGCGAGCTGCGCCTGCGGCTCCGACAGCGTGATGCCGGTGACGTGGGCGCCGTACTTGGTCGCCGCGTGGATCGCGAACGAGCCCCAGCCGCAGCCGACGTCGAGCACGCGGTCGCCCGGCTTCAGCGCGAGCTTGGTGCACACGAGGTCGCGCTTGACGTACTGCGCCTCCTCGAGCGTCTCGGCGCCGCGCGAGAAGATCGCGCACGAGTACGTCATCGACTCGTCGAGGAAGAGCGAGAAGTACTCGTTGGAGAGGTTGTAGTGGTGCGTGACGGCGCGCTTGTCGCGCAGGATGCTGTGGCGCTTGCCCTTCGGGCGCAGCTCCATCTCCGGCACCTTCGGGATCGAGCGCAGCGCGCCGGCCTTGACGGCGGCGAGCGCGATGTCCTTCTTCGCGCGCGTGTCGATCGGCGGCGGGCTCCAGGTGGCCAGCAGCGCGAGCGCGGCGTCCATGTCGTCGACGTCGATGCCGCCGCTGACGTAGGCGCGGCCGACGCCGAGCTGGCTCGGGGCGCGCAGCACGTGGCCGAGCGCCTGCGGGGAGGTCAGGCGGAACGTGGGGGTGGGTGGGGATCCCATCCCGTTGGTGGAGTCGAGCGCCGTTCCGTCCCACAGCTCGAGCCGGAAGGGGCGCTCCGGGAGCGCTGAGGCCAGCGCGTCTTTCAGGTCCGAAGTACCGCTCACAGGCGACCATTATGGCTTCGCCTGCAGATGCTCCTTGCCGGTCGCGGTGACGGAGTCACGCGGCGAGCTTAGCGGCCTGTCGCTCCGGCGCGATCCTGACGACGTCCCAGGCGAGGCCCGTCTTCTCCAGCCCCCAGATGACCCACGCGGACGGGTCGAACTGCCACGGCTTCAGCCCGTGGCGCGCGGAGGTGGGGAACGCGTGGTGGTTGTTGTGCCACGCCTCGCCGAACGTGAAGACCGACAGCCACGACAGGTTGCGCGACTCGTCGCCGGTCTCGAAGCGCTGCTTGCCGAAGAAGTGACACAGCGAGTTGATGCTGTAGGTCGAGTGGTGCAGCACGAGCATGCGCACGCCGCCGCCCCACAGCACGCCGGTCAGGCCCGCCGCGATCCCCCCGCCGATCGCCCAGCCGAGCGCGAACGGCACCGCGAGGCCCGCGAGCACCCAGATCAGGAAGGTGTCGGAGATCTTGCGCACGACCGGGTCGGCCAGCAGGTCCGGCGCGTAGCGCGACTTCAGCCCACGCTGCGTGTGGATGAACAGCCAGCCCACGTGGGCGTGCAGCAGGCCCTTGAGCGCGCCCTTGAGGCCCCCGCCGTGGTCGACGTGCGGCGAGTGCGGGTCGCCCTCCTGATCGGAGAACGCGTGGTGCTTGCGATGGTCGGCCACCCACGAGATGACGGGGCCCTCGATCGCGGCGGAGCCGAGGATCGCGAGCGTCGCGCGCACGGCCTTGCCGGTCTTGAACGCGCGATGCGTGAACAGGCGGTGGAACCCGACCGTGATGCCCAGGCCGGTGGCGACGTACATGATCGCGAACACGATCACGTCGCTCCAGCCGAGCAGGCTGGACCACAGCTGCCAGCCGACGACGCCCAGGCAGAGGATCGGCAGGACCGTCGCCATCCCGGTGAGGAAGCGATCGAGGTTCTCGTTGGCGACGGGTTGGACGTCGTCGCGCTCTGTCGCGGTGGCGGCCATGGGGGCAAGTCTCGCACGAAGGCGCAAGTTCGCGACACGTCGCTCGTTTGAAGTGACCATGCGCAGACTCCTCCTCGCACCGGCACTGGCGGCCGCCACGCTGGCGCTGACCGCCTCGCCTTCGCTCGCGATCGTCGGCGGCCACGACGCGGCGGCGGGCGCGTACCCGTCGATCGCCGAGGTCCACCTGGGCAAGAGCTTCCTCTGCACCGGCACGCTGATCGCCCCGAGCTGGGTGCTGACGGCGGGTCACTGCGGCTCGATCACAGGCGCCGCGGTCGCGACGCCGGCCGGCTGGCCCGCGCCGCTGATCGACGTCTACATCGGCTCCAACAAGGCCGGCCAGGGCACGCCCGCGACCGTCTCGCAGGCGATCGTCGAGCCGTCGTATCTGAACACGAGCGGCTACGACGTCACGCTGCTGAAGCTCGCGGGCCCGTCGAGCGCGACGCCGACGAGGATCGCGAACGACGGCGCGCTGTGGGCGCCGGGCACGCTCGAGACGATCGCCGGCTGGGGCACCACCTCCGAGGGCGGCGACACGCCCGACACGCTGCAGGAGGCGCAGGTGCCGGTCACGACCGACGCCTACTGCGCCGGCGCGTACTCGGACTTCGACGCCGCCACGATGCTGTGCGCCGGCTTCCCGCAGGGCGGCGTGGACACGTGCCAGGGCGACTCCGGCGGCCCGCTGTTCGCCCGCGACGCCGCCGGCGCGCTGAAGGTCGTCGGCGCGACGAGCTTCGGCGAGGGCTGCGCCCGCGCCGGCAAGCCCGGCGTCTACGCCCGCGTGGCGGACACCGCGCTTCGCAACTGGATCGCGTCCGAGGCGCCGGACGCGGTCGACTGAGACCCCGGGCAGGGGTTAGCGCACCGCGGCGACGTGTCCCTGCGCGTCGTCGCGGTGCGGCTTCTTCTTCTTGTGGTGCTTCTTCTGCTTGGGCTTCGGCTGCGTGACCTTGATCGTCTTCAGCGCCACGCCGGCCGGGCCGCTCGGCCCGCGCGCCTCGATCCGCAGCCGGTAGCGGCCGCGGCCCGGCGGGCTCCAGCTCAGCGCGTGGCGCCCGCGCGGGAGCTGCAGGTCGCGTGACAGGCTCAGGCCGCGCGTGCCCCACACGGTCACCTTGACCGCCGAGACCTTCGACAGCGTGAAGGCGAGCTGCGTCGGCCTGAACGCCCGCGGCTTGGCCACCGCGGCGACGCCGATCTTGGTCGGCTCCTTCTCGTAGCGCTTGAAGCGCTCGCCGGTGCGGCAGTAGATCCGCGCCTTCAGCCGGCTGCACAGGCCTTCGAGGAAGCCGGCCGTGAGGTCGTGGTAGTTGAGCGTCGACTCGGTGCCGCGCGCGGAGTACAGCGACCAGGCGCCGGTGTCGAAGGCGGACACGGCCTCGCGCGCGGCCGAGTCGCCGCGCTTGAACAGCCGCTTGGCGAGCGCCGAGTGCGTCAGCGCCGCGGTGTCGCGCAGCCCGAGGACGGCCTGCAGGTCGGCGTTGATGACGCGGTAGCCGGGCGCGAACGAGTACAGGAGGTAGTGGCTCCCGCCGGGCGCCGGGACCCGGATCCCGGCCGGCGGCGCCTGCTCGAACGCGCCGAGGGCGCGCAGCGCGGTGCGCCGCCAGCGTTGGACGCCGAGCGCGCGGTAGCCGCGCGCGAGCGCCTGCATCGCGGTCGCCTGCGTCATCCCGCTCACCCACGGCGGCGTCCCGCTGCCGTAGGCGAAGTAGTACTCCCACGCGACGTAGCCGTCGCGCTGCGCCGCCAGGCCCGCGAGCCGGTCGAGGCTCGCCGTCAGCGCCGCCTTGCGGCAGGGGTGCCTGCGGCTGCCGGTGCGCA
The DNA here is from genome assembly GCA_963736505.1 of uncultured Solirubrobacteraceae bacterium. GTDB lineage: Bacteria > Actinomycetota > Thermoleophilia > Solirubrobacterales > Solirubrobacteraceae > Solirubrobacter. The sequence continues at coordinate 1,190,817 of CAVTOZ010000001.1, read as the reverse complement.
GCGCCGTCAGGCACGCGCCGGCGAGCGCGTTCGCCCGCCCCCAGCTCGCCAGCGGCTGCAGCTGCATCCCGTGGCCCGGGTAGTACTGGAAGATCGCGGGGTCGCGGCCGAACGTCGTGCGGAAGCCGCTCGCGGGCATCGGCGCGCGCGCCCAGAAGCTCGTGTTGTTGCGCAGGACGAGGAACGTCGGGTCGATCCGGTCGGCCGTCAGCGCGTGCTCGGAGGCGAGCGTGGAGACCGTGTTGACGACGTAGGCGAGCTCGCTCCAGCGCGTGCCGCCGAGCCGGCCGAGCATCGCGTTGGCGGCCGTCCAGTCGTGCCGCAGCCGCGCTTCGGCGGCCGGCGTGATCCGCCCCGTCAGCCGCGCGACGCGCAGCGACGCGAAGACGGAGGGCGACCGGCGCGCGGCGGCGATCGCCGCGCGCAGCCGCGCCGCGGCCTCGGCCTGCGCCGTCACCGCGTTCTCGTACGCCTGCGACTTGGGCCCGTGGTCGTCCGGCGCGGCGGGGATGACGGCGAGCGGAGTCGGCGCCGGCGTGGCCGCCGGCCTGGCGCTGGAGCCGCAGCCGGCGAGCAGCGCGAGGGCCACCAGGGCGAGTCTCCTCACGCCCGCGTGATCGGCGTGGGATCCCGGCGCCTTGAGCACCTTCCAACCTTGGCACCGAAATGGTGACCGGACACTGGACTATCGCCTACGCTTGACCCGTTCCGGGGATTGGAGAGCGCATGCAGGGCCTGATGTCGCCGTACCAGCTCACGCTGCCGCACCTGTTCGGCCGTGCCGAGCGGCTGTTCGCCGACAAGGAGATCGCGACGTCGACGCGCAACGGGATCGAGCGCACGACGTACGGCGAATGGGCCGGGCGCACGCGCCGGCTGGCCGGTGCGCTCGACGCGCTCGGCGTCTCCGCCGACGGCCGCGTCGGCACGTTCGCGTGGAACAGCGCGCGCCACCTGGAGCTGTACTTCGCCGCGCCGTGCAGCGGGCGCGTCCTGCACACGCTCAACATCCGCCTCTTCCCCGACGACATCACCTACATCGCCGACCACGCGGAGGACGAGATCGTCTTCTGCGACCGCTCGCTGCTGAAGCTGCTGTGGCCGCTGGTGGACTCGTTCAAGACGGTCCGGCACGTCGTCGTGATGGACGACGGCGACGACGCCGAGATCCCCGACGACCCGCGCGTGCGCCTCTACGAGGAGCTGCTCGAGGCCGCGGAGCCGGTCGAGGAGTTCAAGATCGACGACGAGAACCAGGCCGCCGCGATGTGTTACACGAGCGGCACCACGGGCCATCCGAAGGGCGTCGTCTACTCGCATCGCTCGGTCGTGCTGCATTCGATGGGGTCGCTGGTCGCCGACGCCGCCGCGGTCTCCGAGCGCGACCGGGTCATGCCCGTCGTGCCGATGTTCCACGCCAACGCCTGGGGTCTGTGTCAGGCGGCGGTCATGGCCGGCGCCTCGCTCGTGATGCCCGGGCCGGACCTGACGCCGAAGGCGCTGGCGGAGCTGATGGAGTCCGAGCGCGTGACGCTCGCCGCCGGCGTGCCGACGATCTGGATGGGCGTCCTGCCGGAGCTCGAGGGCCGCGACCTGTCGTCGCTGCGCGAGATCCTGTGCGGCGGCTCGGCGGTGCCGAAGTCGCTCTCGGAGGCCTACCGCAAGCAGGTCGGGCTCCCGATCCTGCAGGCGTGGGGGATGACCGAGACCTCGCCCGTCGCGACGACGGGGCGGATCAAGTCCACGCTCGCCGGCGGCACGGACGAGGAGCTGGCCGACCTGCGCGCCGCGCAGGGGCTGCCGATCCCGCTCGTGGACCTGCGGATCGTCGATCCCGGCACCGACGAGGTGATGCCCTGGGACGGCGAGGCGCGCGGCGAGCTGCAGGCCACCGGCCCCTGGGTCGCGGCCGGCTACTACAACGACGACCGCTCGGGAGACTCCTTCACCGAGGACGGCTGGCTGCGCACGGGCGACGTCGCGACGATCAGCCCGGACGGCTACGTCCGCCTCGTCGACCGCACGAAGGACCTCGTGAAGTCAGGCGGCGAGTGGATCTCCTCGGTCGAGCTCGAGAACGCGATCATGGCGTCGCCGAAGGTCGCCGAGGCCGCGGTCATCGGGATCCCGGACGAGAAGTGGAGCGAGCGGCCGCTCGCGTGCGTCGTGCTGGCCGAGGGCGAGTCGCTGGAGCTGGACGAGCTTCGGGAGTTCCTCTCGGATCGCGTGCCGAAGTGGTGGATCCCGAACGACATGGAGATCATCGAGGAGGTGCCGAAGACGTCGGTCGGCAAGTTCTCGAAGAAGACGCTGCGCGAGCGGTTCGCCCCGGCCCGTCGGTGATCGAAAGTCAACTTCAGCATTAAGGGAGGCGAGGAGTTACCTCGCCACCGATGTTTAGTCCGGCTATACGAAATCGGGCCGAATCGGGCGAATCGTTCGATGCGTCGAGGGGGGTGGCCTGACTTTGCGTCGTATAGGTGAACAAAGTCGGGCCACCCCCCAGGCCGATGGCGCGTAGGCGCTCGAAAGGAACGATCCGCGTTTCGTGGCGCTGAACTCCTACCGCGCGAAAGGCACTCACCCTCCTTACTGCGCAGTTGACGTTCGTTCGTCGACGATGCCGGTTCGCGGACTTACGCGGCGACCTGCAGCGCCTGCAGCTCGAGCGCGATCTCGCCGTGCTCGTCCAGCGACGCCGTCACGTGCGACGCGTCGTCCAGCTCGCCCGCGAGGATCGCCCGCGTGAGCGCCTTCTCGAGCGTGCGGCGGACGTGCCGCTGCAGCGGGCGGGCGCCGAGCTCGGCGTCGAAGCCCTCCTCGGCCAGCCGCTCGACCAGCTCCGGCGCGATATCCAGCTCGATTCCGCGCTCGGTCTTCAGGCGCTCGGCGACCCGCTCGACCATCAGGCCGGCGATCTCCTTCACCTGCGCGGGCTCGAGCGCCCGGAAGGTGACGATCTCGTCGATCCGGTTGATGAACTCCGGCAGGAACGCCTCCTTGGCGGCCGCCTCCATGCGGCCGGCCTCGGCCGACGGCTCCGAGGCCGTGAAGCCGATGCCGCGCTTGGCCTTGCCGGCGCCGAGGTTGGACGTCATCACGATCACGGTGTTCGTGAAGTCGACCGTGCGGCCCTCGCCGTCGGTCAGCCGCCCGTCGTCCATCACCTGCAGCAGCACGTTCCAGACCTCGGGGTGGGCCTTCTCGATCTCGTCGAGCAGGATCACGCTGTACGGGCGCCGGCGCACCGGCTCGGTCAGCTGGCCGCCGTCGCCGTAGCCGACGTAGCCGGGGGGCGAGCCGATCAGCCGCGCGACGGTGTGCGGCGCGCGGTACTCGGACATGTCGATCCGGACGAGCGCCTTCTCGGTCGCGAACAGCCGCTCCGACAGCGCCTTGACGAGCTCGGTCTTGCCGACGCCCGTCGGGCCGAGGAACAGGAACGAGCCCAGCGGGCGGTCGCCCTCGGAGAGCCCGACGCGGGCGCGGCGGATCGTGTCCGCGACGATCTCGACGGCCTGCTCCTGGCCGACCACGCGCTCGTGCAGGTCGGACTCGAGGTCGTTGAGCCGCTCGAGCTCGCCGGCCACCAGCTCGCCGACCGGGATCCCGGTGCGCGCGGCGACGACCGCCGCGACCTCGGGCTCGCCGACCTCGGACGGGCCGGACTCCTCCGAGCCCGCCGCCTCGATGCGCTGCTTGAGCCACGCCGCCTTCTCGTAGTCCTCGGCGGAGACCGCGGCCTCGAGCTGCGAGCGCAGGCTCTCGCCCCCGCCCGACTTCAGCCGCAGCTTGGCCGCGGCCTGGTCGATCAGGTCGAGCGCCTTGTCGGGCAGCCGGTACTCGCTGATGTAGCGATCCGACAGCCGCGCCGCGGCCGCGATCGCCTCGTCGTTGATGAAGACGCCGTGGTGGTCCTCATACGCGCCGCGCAGGCCGCGCAGGATCGCCACGGTGTCGTCCACCGAGGGCTCCTCGACGGTCACGGCCGAGAACCGCCGCGCCAGCGCCGAATCGCGCTCGATCGCGCGGTACTCGGCCAGCGTCGTGGCGCCGATCACGCGCAGCTCGCCGCGTGCGAGCAGCGGCTTGAGCATGTTGGCGGCGTCCATCGCGCCCTCGGCGCCGCCGGCGCCGAGCACGGTGTGCAGCTCGTCGATGAACAGCACGATCTTGCCCTCGGCCGCGACGACCTCCTCGAGCGCGGCCTTGAACCGCTTCTCGAACTGGCCGCGGAACTGAGCGCCGGCGATCATGCCGGACAGGTCCAGCGCGACCAGGCGGGCGCCCTGGAGCGTCTCCGGGACGTCGCCGGTGTGGATGCGCAGGGCCAGGCCCTCCGCGATCGCGGTCTTGCCGACGCCGGCCTCGCCGATCAGCACGGCGTTGTTCTTGCGCCGGCGCGCGAGGATCTCGACGGTCTGCTCGATCTCGTCGCCGCGGCCGATGACGGGGTCGATCCGCCCGGAAGCGGCGTCGGCGGTCAGGTCACGGCCGAAGGAGTCAAGCGACGGGGTCTTCGACTGCGGCTGCTGGGACGGCTCCTGGCCGGCGGCGACCTGCGCCGCGCACTCCTGGCACAGGATCGCGCTGCCCCTGCCGTTCGCGAAGACCATCCGCACCGTGCCCGGCCGCAGACCGCAGGCCGGGCACGTGGGAAGCCCCGCTCGGGGGAATGTGCTTGGTGTCTCGTTCACAGTGGGCTCCAAATCTCAGTGAGGCCCACTTAGATTAGCGAGTAGTTGCTAGGTCAACCGGATCGTCTGTGTGAGACCGGTCACGCCGCCGTTGTGCGTGATCGCGATGCGCAGCGTGTACTTGCCCTTGAGCGCCTTCTTGGAGCGCAGCGTCACCTTCGCGCGGCCCTTCGCGAGCGTCGTGCGCGACGTCGCGAGGATCGAGGCGCCCTTTGCGATGCGGAAGCGCACGGCGATGCCGCGCGCCTTGGCGTCGGCGCCCGTGGCGGTGCACGAGACGGTGACCTTCCTGCCGCCGCCCTTGGTCGTGCACGCCAGCTTGAGCTTCGCCGGCGTGCCGGAGAAGGTCGTGGCGCCCGGCTTGGGCTCCGCGGCGACCGTCAGGTCGTCGGCGTTGCCGTGCTCGACCGTGCCGCCCACGGTCGTGGTGACCGAGGTCGAGCCGCCCGGCGTGGGCGTCGGCGTAGGGCTGCCCGAAGGCGTGCCGTCCGGCGGCGTCTTGACGACCAGGCCGGTCTCGGGGTCAAGGAAGACCTTCGGGGCCCGCTTGGCGTCGGGGTTGAAGTCGAACATGTTGCCGATCGAGCCGGCGCGGGCGTCGAACGACTGGTCGCCGATGCGGCCGAGCTGCCAGTTGTCCTCGATGAACTTCAGGACCGAGGTCTGGTCGGTCAGCGCGTGGTCGACGTAGTTGGACTTCGCCCACGGCGAGATGACCAGCAGCGGCTGGCGCGGGCCGTAGCCGCAGCGGTCGGTGTAGGCGGTCGAGCCGACCGGGACGTTGCCGCACTTGCCGGGGCCGTTGAGCGCGTCGCTCGTGGCGGCCGACGGGCTGGTGATCGGCGACATCACGTGGTCGTACCAGCCGTCGGAGTCGTCGTAGGCGATGATCACGGCGGTGCTCGACCAGGCCGAGGACTGCTCGAGCGCGTTGAGCGTGCGCGCGATGAAGTGCTGCTCGTCGAGCGGGTCCGAGTTCGACGGATGCCCGTCCTCGAACGCGGCCGCCTTCAGGAACGACACCGACGGCAGGTTGCCCGCCGCCAGCGCATTGTCGAAGTCCGTCAGGTCGTACTGGTGGTTGGCCTGGTCGCCGGACCCGATCATCGCCGTCGACGTCGGCGGCAGGTGGTGCGGGTTGGCCGTCGACCGGTAGTACTGGAACGGCTCGTGGTGCTGGACGTAGTCGCGGATGCTGGCGTTGGCGACGTTGTTGTGCGAGGCGTTGCACGTCGCCTTGCCGGAGGCGTCGACCGAGGTCGGCTTGAAGCCGCCCTGGAACCAGCCCCAACTGACCTTGTGCGCGTTCATCAGGTCACCGACGTTCTTGCCTGAGAGCACGACGCCGCCGGGGTTGGCGCAGTCGTCATTGGCGGTCGACGGCTGCGGATCGCCGATCACGGTGTTGTTCTCGACGCCGCTGCCGGTGGCGAGGTCGGTCCCGTGCGTCTGGCCGCTGATCAGGTTGACCGCGCCGACCGTCGACGGGCCGAAGTTCGTGCCGAACGAGTTGTCGCTCAGCGAGAAGTTCTGAGCGAGGTTCCACAGGCCCGTCACGGTGTTGCCGTCGTAGTAGTCCATCACGATCGACTTGCCGCGCGTGGGATTCTGGGTGGTGCAGGAGCCGCCGGCCGTGAACTCGACGAAGCGGTCCATCAGGCCGCCGTCGAACGCCGCCTGCTCGGCGCCGTAGCCGTGGTTCTGCGAGCAGGTGACCGCCTCGGAGCGGTCGAGCCGCTGCGGAGGCGCCGAGTTCGGGTTGTTCGTCAGCAGCGTCGGATCCAGGCCGTTGACCGACGGCGTGCCGTCCTTCGGCGTGAATCGCGGCTGGCCTGGAGGGTTCGTCGCGTTCGGGTAGGTCCCGAAGTAGTGGTCGAACGAGATGTTCTCGTCAAAGATGACGACGACATGCTTGATCGGCGTGCTCGTCGGAGCAAGTGGCAGCGGGTCGGCATGGGCCATCGAGAGACCCACCGCGACCGCGGCTGCCGCCGCGGCGAGGCCGCCGACGAAGATCGTGGGTGTGCGCATGGCCGCCATCCTTCGCCCGCCCACTGCTTTCCCGTGTGACCTGGCCGTTACTGTGACCAATGCATGAGAGCGACCCGATCTCCTCTCATGATCGATAACACCGCGTTGACGGGTGGATACTTCGGGCCACCTAAATTCACGCCCTCGTGTCTCTCTCCCGCCTCCTGATCGCGGTCGTCACGGCCGCCGTGCTCGTCGCCGGCGCGCTCGCGCTGATCAACCGCGACCCGGCGTCCGCGCCGGCGGTGCGCCCGCACGTCGCGATCGCGCCCGGCGCGTCCACGCCAGGCCCGCAGGGGAAGGTCGCCGGCACGACGATGACGGCGCAGCAGGCCGCCGACGCCGCCATCGAGGACGGCGTGCACCCGGATCTGGTGCCGCTGCCCGAGCGGGCGTTCGACGCCCCGATCGCGCGCTACCGCGCGTACGCCTCCGGCCAGGCGGTCCGCATGGGCCGCGCCGCCGCGGCGCTCCAGCGCGCCGCGCGGCGCGGCGATCGCGCCGCCGCCCAGCGCGCGTGGAGCGAGGCGTTCGACCGCTGGCTGCTCGCCGGCGCCGCCTACGGCGCGCTCGGCGACCTCGACGCGCGGATCACCGGCGCGCTCGACGCGCTCCAGCGCGCGCCGCTCTCGAGGCCCGACGCCGCCCGCCTGGCGGCCGCGGCCCGCCGGCTGCCCAGGGCCGTGCGGCGGGCCGACCTGGCGCCGCTCGACTACGCGACCCGCGCCCACGAGATCCTCGAGGACGTGCAGCGCGACCGGCTCGGCGACCCCGCCGGCGTGCGCGCCACGGCCGACGGCCTCGCGGCCACGCGGACGGTGATCGGCACGCTGCGCGGCGTCCTCTCCGGCCGCGGCGACGTGCTCCAGCAGGTCGACACGCGCCTGGCGCGGCTGTCGGACACGCTCGCCGGCATCCGCCGCCGGCAGGGAGCGTGGCCGGCGCCCGCGGCGCTGCCGCGTGCGCAGCGCGAGCTGCTGACCGGCCGCCTGGGTGCCGCCCTGGAGGCGCTCGCCGGCGTCCCCGGCGCGCTCGAGACGTCACTGCCCCCCGCGACCCCCAAGCTGAAGTGAAGAAGGTCTCGCGCCGCTCCTTCCTCGCCGGCTCGGCCGCCGCCATCGGCGCCGGCGCGCTCGGCGGCGGCGACGGCCTCGCGGCCGGCACGCCGGCGCGGGCGGCCGGCGGGAGCGGGCTCGACGCGCGCGTCCCGTTCGACGGCCCGCACCAGGCCGGCGTGGTCACGCCCGGCGACAACGAGGTCACGCTCGCCGCGCTCGACTCGATCGCGAACACCCGCGGGGAGCTCGCGGCCGCGCTGCAGGCGCTCACCGCCCGCGCCCGCGAGCTGTCGCAGGGCACGGTCGAGCGGGTCGGCGAGGTCGACGCCCCGCCCGCCGACTCCGGCACGCTCGGGCCGAAGATCGCGCCCGATCGGCTCACGGTCACGATCGGCTTCGGCGCCTCGCTGTACGACCACCGCTACGGCCTGCGCCGGCCGGACGGCCTGACGACGATGCCGGCGTTCGCCGGCGACGACCTCGACCCGAGGCGCACGCACGGCGACGTGCTGCTGCAGATCTGCGCCAACCGCCGCGACACCGTCGTGCACACGCTGCGCGAGCTGCTGCGGCCGGTGCGCGACGCGTTTGCGCTGCGCTGGACGACCGACGGCTTCCAGAGCGCCGACCGCGGGCCGGGCGTCCGCAGCTCGCGGCGCAACCTGTTCGGCTTCCGCGACGGCACCGCGAACCCGGACATCCACGACGCGCAGCTGATGGAGCGGCTGATCTGGACGCCCGAGGGCGGGACCTTCCAGGTCGTGCGCGTGATCCGCATGCACGTCGAGTTCTGGGACCGCGTCGGCCTGCGCGAGCAGGAGACGATGATCGGCCGCGCGCGCGCCTCGGGCGCGCCGCTGGGCGGCACCGACGAGTACCAGGACCCGCGCCTGGACCTCGATCCCCACGGCGACCGGATCGCGCTCGACGCGCACATCCGGCTCGCCAACCCGCGCACGCCGGTGACCGACGGCCAGCGCATCCTGCGCCGCGGCTTCAACTACCACCGCGGCTTCGACGCGGCCGGCCAGCTCGACCAGGGGCTGATCTTCATCGCCTTCAACCAGGACATCGAGCGCCAGTTCGCGACGGTCCAGAAGCGGCTGGCGGGGGAGCCGATGACCGACTACGTCACGCCGGTCGGCGGTGGCTACTTCTACGTGCCGCCCGGCGCGAGCGGCCTGAGCGACTGGGTCGGCTCGGGCCTGTTCACGTAGTCTCGCGCGCCCATGTCCGCATACAGCCGCAAGAACCTGATGGACGTCGAGCCCTCGGTCGCGACCGACGAGATGGAGCTGCGCTTCGCGCGCAAGCACCTCGACTCGCGCGATCTCGGCGTCACCTACGTGCGCTACGGCCCGGGCTTCCGCGCCACCACCGGCCACCACCACACCGAACAGGAGGAGGCCTACGTCGTCGTCGGCGGCTCGGGCCGGATCAAGCTCGGCGACGAGGTGATCGAGCTGTCCAAGTGGGACGTCGTGCGCGTCGCCCCGGAGACCGTCCGCGCGTTCGAGGGCGGCCCCGACGGACTGGAGCTGATCGCGATCGGCGGCGCCAAGCCCGAGGGCGGCGACGGCGTGCGCGTTCACGATTTCTGGACCGACTGATGGCACGCGTGCGCTAGCGTCACTCCATGGCCGTCCCCCGCCTGCGCGTCCCACCCGTCCAATCCAGTGGCAGCACGCCGCGCCAGGCCGTGGGCTCGGAGGAGGTGGAGCTCTACCACCGCACGTACACGACGCTGCTGCGCTCGTCGGGGGAGACCCGCCTGCGCGTGCTCGAGCCGTCGCACGCGGCGATGAACTCGAGCCTGCACACGCTCGCGTACTCGATCGAGGAGCCCGACCTCGGCGCGTTCCTGTACTCGCTGCGGCGGCTGCCGGCGTCGGTGTGGCAGGCGCGCGTGATCGTGATGGGGCAGGAGGCCGAGCAGTTCTCGCGCGCCGGCGTAGGCCGGATCGAGGACTGGGAGGCGGTCGAGGCGCCCGCGCGGCGGCGGCGCTGGTACGACTCCGGCACCGGCACGCTGGCCGTGCTGCTGGCCTCGACGTCGGACCTCGACGACGCGATCCCGACGCTCGTCGCCTACCAGCTCGAGTGGAACAAGCTGCACTACCTGCTGCGCGGCGCGGGCATGCCCGACGAGGCCGACCCCGCCGACCTGGCGGAGTCCGTCGGCGGCGCCGAGTCCGACTGGACGCGGCTGCGCGACTCGTGGCCGGACGGCCTGGCCGGTTTCGTCAGCGAAGTGCGCGAGCGCAAGCTCGACCTGCGCATCCGCATGCTCGGCGGCTCCCAGCTCGGCTACGCGCGGCTGACGCGGCGCTGGTGGGCGCCGGTGCGCGCCACGCTGACCGACCAGGGGCTGGTCGACCGGCCGATCTACTTCGTCTCCTCCAACCCGCACTCGCTCGTGAACCTCGTGACCACCAACGCGGGCGCGAGCGAGGACGAGATCGTGTCGTTCGTGGAGGCCAACGGGCCCGACTACCTCGTCGAGGAGCTCGACCGCTTCCGCTCCGGGCGCACCGAGGGCTCGTGGGAGAACTTCCTCTACTACGGCGCGCGCCTGTTCTACGAGGCGCAGGCCGAGGACGGGCCGCAGTGGGAGCGGCGCCGCCACCACGAGCGCGAGCTCGGCGTGACGCACCTCTCCTCGCGCACCGGCCTGCGCGTCAGCGCGCAGGTGATCCAGGTCAACAAGCTCGACCCGGCGGGGCTCGACTCGCGCCTCGGCCCGATCGACGGCGAGCGGCTCGCGCGCTGCCCGGCCGTGATCGTCAACATCGAGTACCCGCTCGGCCTGGCCGCCTACAACATCCTGCGCGAGATCGCCGTCGCGCACGACACGCTGCGCGGGGTCTACGTGCTCGGCAAGGCGGCGACGCTGAACGCCGACGTCGGCGACGTGCTGATCTCCGGCGTGATCCACGACGAGCACTCGGGCTCGACGTACTGGCTCGACAACGCGTTCAGCTTCGACGACATCGCGCCGTACCTGATGTTCGGCTCCGGGCTCGACAACCAGCGCGCGGTGACGGTCAAGTCGACGTTCCTGCAGAACCGCCAGTACCTCGACTTCTACTACCGCGAGGCCTACACGGTGGTGGAGATGGAGGCGGGGCCGTTCTGCAACGCCGTCTACGAGATCGCCGACGCCGACCGCTACCCGCAGGGCGAGGCGGTCAACTTCGCCAAGCTCCCGATCGACCTCGGGATCATCCACTACGCCTCTGACACGCCGTACACGCAGGCGCGCACGCTCGGCGCGCGCGGGCTGAGCTACTACGGGATGGACTCGACGTACGCCTCGTCGGTGGCGATCATGCGCCGGATCCTGAACCTTGAAGGCATCTACGCGGCTTAGGCTGCGCGCGTTCCCGGACGCGATCCCGTGCGAGGTCGAGCGCCTCTACGTCGCCGAGTGCGAGCTCGAGTCGGTGCCGCCGTGGGTCGACTCGCTCACGCGGCTGCGGACGCTCGACCTCGGCCACAACCGGCTGACGGCGCTGCCGTCGCTCGCCTCCTTGCAGGCGCTGGAGATCCTCTACATCCACGACAACGCGCTCGGCGAGCTGCCCGACTGGATCGGCGCGCTCGGCTCGCTGACGTACCTCAACGCCGCCGAGAACGGGCTCGCGGAGCTGCCGCCGCTGGCGGGGTTGTCGAAGCTGATCGAGCTGCGGCTGATGCACAACGAGCTGCGCGACGTCCCGCCGCTGCCGCCCTCGCTGCGCGAGCTGCACCTGCGCGGCAACGCCTGCGAGCGCGTGCCCGAGGCGGTGCGCGCGCTGCCCGAGCTGCGCGTGCTCGACCTGCGCGCCAACCGGCTCGCGGGCGCGCTGCCGGGCTGGCTGGCCGAGCTCCCCCGGCTGGAGAAGCTCGACCTGCGCTGGAACGACTTCGACGACCCGCCCGCCGCCCCGGAGCTCCCGGGCTGCGTCGTGCTGGTCGAGTGATCCGGCTACCTTCGTCGGGATGCGGACCATCTGGTGCCTCGCGGCGATCGTGGCGGTGTCCGCATGCGGATCCGAGCGGCCTAGCCGTTCGGCCAGTCCTCAGGAGCAGTCCTACGAGAACGCGAAACGGCGTGGTCTGACCCGCGCCGACGCCGTCCAGGTGAGCGCTCCGGACGAGGCGCGCTCGCCCGCCGAGATCAGGTTCCGGATCGCCGTTCCGGCGGCCACGAAAACCGCTCAGGTGCAGGCGGATCTCTCCGGCGACTGCGAGGCCTCGCTGCCCGGCGGCAAGCACCGGATCGTGGTGCCCGTGAAGGCCGGTGAAGCGGACGTCGTGGTCCGCGCGAAGGTGCCGTCAGGACGCCCGGATTGCACCGTCACGGTGGACGCATTGGCGCCAGGCCGCATTGACACGGGAGATGGGAAGACCGTAAACCTCCTCCGGTGAACGGATTCACCTGCCGCGGGAGGCGGCGTGCCGTGCTGCTGGCTGCCGTGACGGCTCTGGTCGCAACCGCACCTCAGAGCGCCCGGGCGGATGCCGCGGGCGACACCATCACCTCGGACGGGCCGCTGACGGTCATCCGCACCAGCGCCGATCTCAACTGCTCGGTCAACCGGGTCGGCGACGTCGACGGCGAGTTCTACGGCGACACGGCGTGCGCCACGCTCGCGGCGGTCGACGGCACGCTGTACGGGCCCGCGAACATCCCGGCAGGCGGCAACGCCGCGCCGCGGACGACCTGGACGCAGGTCGCCCAGACCAGCTCCGGCGCCGGCACGGCGATCAACCCGTACCGGATCGTCACCAACGTCAGCGGCGGGCCGCTGAAGCTCGCGCAGACCGACACGTATGTCGTCGGCTCCGAGAGCTACGCCACGCGCGTCGCGATCACCAACGACAGCGACAGCGCCAAGACGGTGACGCTCTACCGCGCCGGCGACTGCTACCTCTTCAACGACGACACCGGCTACGGCGCGACCGACCACGACGCCGGCTCGGTCTCGTGCGTGAACGGCCGCGAGGCCGGCAGCCGGATCGAGCAGTGGGCGCCGCTGACCGCCGGCTCGCACTTCATCGAGTCCTACTACGGCAGCGTGTGGGCGGCCGTCGGAACCCAGTCGCCGTTCCCGGACACGTGCCTGTGCGGCGCCGACGACGAGCGCCACGACGACGGCGCGGGCCTCTCATGGACGGTGACCATCTCGCCCGGGACGACGCAGTCGTTCTCGCACCTGACGGCGTTCTCGCCGACGGGCACCGCCAACGTCTCCGACTCCGACGGCGACGGCTTCCCCGACACGTGGGAGACGCCCGACGGCGGCGTCGACACCGACGGCGACGGCAAGCCGGACGTCAAGCTCGCCGACTACGGCGCCACGCCGGACAAGCCGGACGTGTTCGTGCAGGTCGACTCGGTCTACGACAAGTCGTGCTTCCTGATCTTCTTCTGCCACACGACGCCGAGCCGGCGCCCGTCGCTGGCGGCGCTGCGCGACGTTGAGAACGCCTTCAAGGCGCGCGGCGTGCGGCTGCACATCGACGCCGGCCCCGACAGCGTGATGAACCCCGACACCGGCGCCAAGTGGGGCGCGCTGGCGCACGGCGGCGGCGGCGTCGGCGGCGACTCGCGGATCGCCGGCGACGGCTCGGGCGGCTTCGACTGGACGGCCGCGTTCGACGGCTACCGCGACAAGCTGCTCCCGGCCGAGCGCTCGCGCCTGTTCCACTTCGCGCTCTACGTCGGCGACTTCAACGCCAACGGCAACAGCGGCCTGGCGCGCGTCGACCAGAGCACCTCGTTCGCGGGGCGCGACCTGATCTTCGCCTACGACATCTTCGGCGCGGCGGGTCCGTCGCGGCTCGAGGAGGCCGGCACGTTCATGCACGAGCTCGGGCACAACCTCGGGCTCACGCACGGCGGCACGCTGAGCGACCAGGGCATCAACTACAAGCCCAACTACCCGTCGGTCATGAACTACAGCTGGCAGTTCTCGGGCGTCTCGCGCGACGGCACGCTCGGCCACCTGGACTACTCGCTCGGCACGCTGGACTCGATCGACGAGACCAGCCTGAGCGAGCAGGACGGCCTCGGCCCCGACGACGCCGCCAAGCACATCGGCACGCGCTGGGCGTGCCCGGGCGGCGCCGCCGCCCGCGTGCAGGACGCGTCCGACGCGAACGTCGACTGGAACTGCAGCGGCCGCATCAACGACGCCGCGGTGAGCGCGAACGTCAACGACATCGACCACGACACGCCGGACCTCGGCGTGCTGCGCGACAACGACGACTGGACGTCGCTGATCTTCGACGGCGGCGGCGCGATCGGCGGCGCGGGCGACGCGGCGGGCGCCGCCCCGGCCAAGACGGCGGTCGACCAGGAGGTGCCGGTCGCGGACCTGCGCAAGGTCGCGGGCGACCTCGAGACGGTGCAGCTGTCCGGCCCGGGCTCGCTCTCGATCCAGTCGCACACGTCGGCCCCGGTGGAGCTGACGCTGGCCAACCGGCGCTCGCAGTCGCGGACGTACGACCTGTCGGCGATCGCGCGCGGCGTCGAGGTCGAGAGCCTGCCCGAGCACGTCACGCTCGCCGCCGGCGAGACGCGCACGCTGCGCGTGATCCTGAAGGCCGGCGACGCGGACGCGGCGGCGTTCTTCGAGATCGACGCGGGCTCGGACGACCTGACCGACCAGGACTCGGCGACGACCAGCGTGGCCGTGGTCGACCAGGCGGTGGCCGACCAGCCGCCGGTGACGGCGCCGCCCGCCGCGACGCCGCAGCCGCCGGGCTCCACCCCGGCGCCGCCGACCACCCCGGCCGCGCGCGCGAAGGCCGCGCTGACGGTGCTCGACGACACGGGCCGCGCGATCACGGCCGCCGTCGACGGCGGGCGCGCGAGCTCGGTGCGCGGCGTGGGCGCCTCGGTGCCGGTCGCCGCGGGCGCGCACACGGTCACGATCGCGTACGGCAAGCGCACGGCGAAGGTGAAGCTCACGCTCGCCCCGCGCGAGCTCGGCGCGCTCGTCGTGACCGCGCGCAACGGCCGGCCGAGCGTGCGCGTCGTGCGCGTGGCCGCCGGCAAGCGGGTGCTGCTCTCGCTGCTGTCAGGCACGCGCCGGGTCGGGACGGCGAAGGTCCGTCACGGCGCGACGCTCCCGCTCGCGGCGTCGGTGAAGACCGTCACCGTCGGCGGCGTCAAGCTGCGTCCGGGCGCGCAGCTGACGGTCCTGGCCACGCAGGGCCGCCGGGTCGTGGCGGTGAGCCGGACCGCAGGGTGATGACGAGGACCTCGGGCGGCGCGAGCAGGCGGATGGGCAGCCCGCTCGTGCCGAGCCCCGAGGAGACGAACAGGTGCCGGCCGTGCTCGACGACGTGCCCGCGGGCGTAGCGCTCGCCGTAGTACGACGGGAGCATCGGCCGGCGCAGGAACGGGATCGCGACCTGGCCGCCGTGGGTGTGGCCGGCGAGCGTGAGCGCGACGTGCTCGGGCACGGCCGGGAACATGTCCGGGTCGTGCGTGAGCACGATCACGGGCGCGCCGGCCGGCACCTCGCTCAGCGCCTCGGCCACGTTCGGGCGGCGGTGGCGCAGATCGCCGAGCCCGGCGACCCAGAAGCCGCGCTCGAGCTCGACCGCGCGGTCCTCGAGCACGGTGATCCCCTCCGCCTCGAGCGCGCGCCACATGCGGTCGCCGGAGTTGCGCCAGTCGTGGTTGCCGATCACGCTCAGCGTGCCGAGCGGCGCGCGCAGGCGCCCGA
Organism: uncultured Solirubrobacteraceae bacterium; assembly: GCA_963736505.1. Lineage (GTDB taxonomy): Bacteria > Actinomycetota > Thermoleophilia > Solirubrobacterales > Solirubrobacteraceae > Solirubrobacter. Next base: position 1,175,310 of record CAVTOZ010000001.1, on the reverse strand, counting down.
GCACGGCGGCCACCGCCTCGGGCCGGAGCCGCGCCCGCCACGGCTGGCTCGAGTCGAGCAGGTCGCCCAGCAGCAGGTGGACGTCGGGCGCGCGCTCGTTGAGCGCGTCGACGGCGCGCTGGATCTTGTCGAGCCCCATGTGCGGGACGCCCGCGTGGACGTCGCAGAGCACGCCCGCGCGGACGCCGTCGAGCTGCGCCGGCCAGTGCGGCAGCTCGAGCTCGAACTCGCGCACCGCGAGCCGGCGCGGCTCGATCCAGCCCGCCCACAGCCCGAGCCCGGCGACGGCGCCGGCGGCCAGCTCAGGCCAGATCTTCACGCCGCGGCATCCCCTCGCGCGCGCCCTCGGCGCGCGTCGACAGCGCCGCGGCGGCGAGCGCGAAGCGGACCGCATCGTGCAGCGGGCGTCCCGCCGCCAGCTCGGCGGCGAGCGCGCCGTTGACGGTGTCGCCGGCGCCGGTCGTGTCGACGACGTCGACCTCGGGCGCGGGCAGGCGCTCGCCCTCGCCGCCGTCGTAGAGCAGCGCGCCCTCGCCGCCGAGCGTGACGATCACCGCCGCGCCGGTGCGCTCGTGCAGCACCCGCGCCGCCTCGATCGGGTCGCGCTCGCCCGTGAGCTGCTCGGCCTCGGACGCGTTCGGCGTCAGGATCGGGTGCACGGCGAGCACGCGCGGGTCGATCGCGCGCGCCGGCGCCGGGTTGAGGATCACGCGCCAGCCCGCCGCGGCCGCCGCCTCGGCGCCGGCGATCACCGCGGCGTCGGGCACCTCGTGCCCGAGCAGCACGACGCCGTCGCCGTCGAGGTCGAGGTCGACGTGCCCAAGCTCCGCGTTCGCGCCGGAGGCGACGGCGATCTGGTTCTCGCCCGCCGCGTCGACCACGATCAGCGCCACGCCCGTCGGCACGCCGTCGAGCCGCGTCACGCCGGACACGTCGACGCCCTCGTCCTGCAGCTTGCGCAGCGCGTCGGCGCCGAAGTCGTCGTCGCCGACCGCGCCGGCCAGCGCCACGCGCGCGCCGAGCCGCGCGGCCGCGACCGCCTGGTTGGCGCCCTTGCCGCCGCCCCACTGCGCGAAGCGGCCGCCCGCGACGGTCTCGCCGGCGGCCGGCAGCGTTTCGACCGCCACCACCAGGTCGGCGTTGACGGATCCGACGACCACGACGCGCACGGCGATGAGCCTACGACGGCGAGCGATCCATCCCGGGCAGCGTGGCCATGTCGCACGCTGCCCGGCGTCGCCGCGCACCGGACGGCGCTGGAGCCGGGGGCCGCCGCCGACCTCGTCGTGCGGACCCTGCTCGAGGGGCTTACAGCGCCTCGACGATCACCAGCAGCGCGATGATGATCGCGAGCGCCGTGAACGCGTACGCGAACTCGCGCGGCGGCCCGTATCTTCCCGCGATGCTCCGCGTCGCGCCTGCCGCCGTCCGCCGCCTCGCGATCCGCAACCAGCGGCTCGCCGGCGCGCTGCCGCGCGGCAAGCCGGACGCCGCCGCCCTGCTGGAGACGGCGCGCGCGCTGCGCTGCCTGCAGCTGGACCCGACCGCGGTCGTCGCGCGCTCGCACCTGCTGGTCCTGTTCTCGCGCCACGGCGCGTTCGACGAGGCGACGTTCGAGGAGCTCGCCTACGAGCGCCGCGAGCTGTTCGAGTACTGGGCCCACGAGGCGTCCTACGTGCTCAGCGAGGACCTCCCGATCCACCGCTACGAGATGCGCACCTGGCCGCGCCCCGGCGGCGGCGCGTGGCCGCGCAAGCTGTCGGACTGGTGGGAGCACGAGACCGGCTTCCGCACCCACATCCTCGAGCGACTGCGCGACGACGGGCCGCTGCGCGCGCGCGACATCGACGACATCGCGGCCCGCCCGTGGGAGTCCGACGGCTGGAGCAACGGGCGCAACGTCGCGCGCATGCTCGACGTGATGTGGGTGCGCGGGATCGTCGGCATCTCCCGCCGCGACGGCGCCCAGCGCGTGTGGGATCTGATGGAGCGCTGCCTGCCCGCGCACGCGCCCGAGCAGGAGATCCCCGACGTCGAGGTCACGCGCCGGGCGGCGGTGCTGGCGATCCGCGCGCTCGGCGCCGGCCGGGTCCCGCATATCCGCGCCCACTTCACGCGCAGCCGCTACCCCGGCCTGCAGGAGGTGCTGGTGGCGCTGGAGGCCGAGGGCGTCGTCGAGCGGATCGAGGTCGACGGGCTCGGCGACGACTGGTGGGTGCTCGCCTCCGACGTCGAGGCGCTGCGCGACGACGGCTTCCGCGGGCGCACGACGCTGCTGTCGCCGTTCGACAACCTGCTGTGCGACCGCGCGCGCACCGAGGCGCTGTTCGGCTTCAGCCACCGGCTCGAGATCTACACGCCGGCCGCCAAGCGCCGCTGGGGCTACTTCGTGCTGCCGGTGCTCGACGGCGACCGGCTCGTCGCCCGCTGCGACCTCTCGATCGACCGCAAGGCCTCACGCCTGATCGTCCGCGCCGTCTACGCCGAGCCCGGGCTGCGCGCGGGCGCCCGGCTGCCGAAGGCGATCCGGCGCGAGCTGGAGCGGCTGGCAACGTGGCGCGGGGCGAAAGAGATCGAGGTTGGCTCCGCGCCGGACGCGTGGCGTCAGCATCTCGCCGTCTGAATCCGATCCTCGCAACAAGGCTCGGCGAGCGGACGTTTGTGCGGATCGCCATGAGGATCCTGCTTGCCGCCGCGGCCGCGCTGCTGTTGCTCCCCGCCGCCGCCCACGCCGCTCCACCCGCCAATGACGCCCGTACCGCGGCCGCGGCCGTCACGCTCCCGGCCAGCGTCGCCGGCACGACCCGCGAGGCCACGCTCGAGGCCGACGAGCCCTCGAGCTGCGCCCCGCTCGGGGCGTCGGTCTGGTACTCGCTGACGGCCGCCGACACGACGCGGATCGTCGTCCGGCTGGCCGCCGCCGGCGACCTCGACGCGACCGTCGACGTCTTCCAGCGCACCCGCTCGCAGCTGACCGGCGTCACGTGCGAGGTCGGCGACGCCGCCGGCCAGGCCGAGGCGACGTTCAAGCCGATCAAGGGCGCCACCTACCTGATCCGCGTGGGCCAGCGCGCGAACTCCGTCCCCGGCGACTTCCGGCTCGACGTCGCCGCGCCCGTCCCGGCGCCGACCGCGCCCGGCGCGGCGCTGCCGGCCGGCGGCGCGACCCACACGCTCGACCGCGTGCAGGACACCGCCGACGCGTATGCGGTGAGCATGAGCGCCGGCCACAGCTACCGCATCAACCTGTCCCAGCCCGATGGCGGCTGCGTCTCGCTCGCGCTCTACCCCGCGGGCACGCGCGGCGACTTCGACTCCGCCACCGCCGTCAAGCGGCTGCGCTGCGGCGGCTATCTGCTGTACACGCCGCGGGCGGGCGAGGGCGGGCGCTTCTCGCTCTATGTTTCCGCCCAGACCGGCAAGCGCGGGCCACAGCCGTACCGGCTCGACTTCGCCGCCGCGGGCGCCGACGACACGTCGCCGGGCCTGCCGCTGGCCAACTACGAGAAGGCGAGCGGGTCGCTGTCGGCCGTCACGATCGACGTCGTCGACCTGTACCGCTTCTCGGTCACCAGGCGCAGCGACCTCAAGCTCACGCTGCGCGGCCACGCGTTCGACCTGCAGCTGCTCAGCGACAAGGGCAAGCGGCTCGGCACCGGCGAGGAGGGCGTGCTCGAGCAGCGGATCCAGCCCGGCCGCTACTTCATCGCGATCCGCGCCCTGGGCCGCGACGCCGGCAGGTACACGATCGTGCGCGCCGCGCGGACGATCACGCACACGTCGGTGAACATGCCCAACCGCGCCGCGCCGGGCGAGGCGACTCCGGTGACCGTGAAGGTCAGCCCGGACGCCTCCGGGCCGGTGCAGATCACGATCCAGCGCTTCGATCCGCTGGCCGGCTGGCAGTTCTTCCGGCTCGTCAACGCGACGGCCTCCGGCGGCTCGGCGCGCTACGCCTTCACGCCGCCGGCCGAGGGCCGCTGGCGGGCGACCGCCGCGTTCCTCGGCACGCGCTCCGACGCGCCCAGCGAGGCCGGCTTCGCCGGCGTGTTGGTGGCGCCCCCGTTGGGGGGCCAGTAGCCTGGGTCATGTGAGTGACGACGGGGCCGCGACGCCGCGGAACGCCGCGGTCCCGTGGGACGGCAAGCCGGAGCGGCTGGATTACTTCCTGCTGGCCGCGATCTCGCTGAGCGGCATCTACGCCTTGGCGCTGCTGCCGCTCGTGCCGTCGCTGGTCGGGACGCACCCGGTGCTGCTGGAGCTGTTCCGCGGCTCGACGACGGCGATGGTGACGATGGGGGCGATGTCGCGCGTCGGCGACGCGTCCCTGCTGGTCGCCGTCGTCGCCGCGATCCCCGGCCTGATGATGTTCGACTGGGTGTACTGGTGGGCGGGCAGGCGCTGGGGCCGCAACGTGATCGGCCTGTTCCTCGGCAACCACCCGAAGGCCGCCAAGCGGACCGAGAAGCTCGAGCGCCTGATCCTCCGCTACGGCTGGATCGCGATCGTGATCGCGTACTTCCAGCCGGTGCCGAACGTGCTGATCTACGCGGCCGCGGGCTGGACGGGCATGCGGCTGACGACGTTCCTGCTGCTCGACCTGATCGGCTCGCTGCTGTGGATCGGGCTGTGCGTCGGCCTCGGGTACGCGATCGGGCAGAGCGCCGTCGACATCGCCAAGGGCGTCTCGCACTACGCGCTGTACGCGACGATCGCGCTCGTCGTGGTGATCTTCGCGCGCCAGGCGTGGACCGCTAACCGCGGATCGTCCCCGACACCGCGCCCAGACTGACGCCGCCGGCGGCGCCGCGCAGGACGACGGTGTCGCCGTCCTGCAGGAACGGCCGCCCGAGCTCGATCAGCGAGCCCTCGCTCCCGGGCTCCGGGCCGGAGATCGTGCCCGACGCGTAGAGGTCGCCGGGGCGCACGTTGGTGCCGTTGACGGTCGCGTGCGCGAGCTGCTGCGGGAACGTCCAGTAGAGGCCGGCGGCGCTCGTGCGGCTGATCGTCTCGCCGTTGAGCTCGACGCTGAGGTCGATGTCGAGCGCCCAGTTCCCCTCGGTCCGCAGATACGGCAGCGGCTCCGGGTCCTGCTCGCGCGCCGGCACGAGGTACGGCTCCAGCGCCTGCAGCGGGACGACCCAGGGGCTGATGCTGGTCGCGAACGACTTGCCGAGGAACGGGCCGAGCGGCTGGTACTCCCAGCGCTGCAGGTCGCGCGCGCTCCAGTCGTTGACGAGCACGAAGCCGAACACGTGCTCTCGCGCCGCGGCGGTCGCGATCCGCGTGCCGAGCGCGTTGCCGGGGCCGGTGATGAAGCCGAGCTCGAGCTCGATGTCGAGCCGCTCGGTCGGACCGAACTCCGGCCGCTGGCCGTACGGGCGCTGGATCGCCGTGCCGGAGACGACGACGCTGCTGGCGCGGCCGTGGTAGCCGACCGGCAGGTGGCGCCAGTTCGGCAGCAGCGGGTCGCCGCCGGGCCGGAACAGCCGGCCGAGGTTGGTCGCGTGCTCGAGCGAGGAGTAGAAGTCGACGTAGTCGCCGATCTGGACCGGCAGCAGGACGTCGGCGCCGGCCAGCGGGAACCGCGGCGCGTCGTCCAGCGCGGCCTGCAGGTGCGCGCGGGTCGCCTCCCACGTCGCCCGCCCGAGCGCGAGGAACGGGTTCAGCGCGGCGCCCGCGAACGTGTGCTCCGGCAGGTCGCCGAGCCGCCCCTGTCGCTGCAGCGCGTCGAGGTCGATCGCGTCGTCGTGCAGCCGCGCGACGCAGCGCGGCGCGCCGCCGAGCGGCGCGGCGACGCCATAGGGCAGGTTGTCCGGTCCGAACACGGCGCGTCAGCCTAGTCGCAGCTCGCGGATGAGGGCGTCGTCCGCCAGCACGCGCAGGCGCCGCAGCAGGCGGTCGCGCAGGCCGCTCGCCTCCCACGCCGCGTCGACCGAGACGGTCGCCACGGCGATGTGCGGGTGCTCGCGATCCGGCGTGAACGACGCGACGCCGACCTCGGCGTCCGCGGCCAGCGCGCGAACCGTGTCCTCCGACGCGCGCAGCAGCACCTCGGCGCCGTCGTCGAGCACGACCAGCTCGGGCGGCTGCTCGACCCGCGCCAGGCCGCGCCGGTACGCGGCCGCCGCGGCCTCGGCCTCCTCCTCGGTGTCGTGGCGCGAGAGCGGCGCCGGCTCGCCGCGCAGGCGCACGAAGTACCCGCCGGCCGGGCTCGGTTCGACGTAGCAGCTCACGTCCTGGCAGGGTACGCGGCGACCATGGACGAGATCGCACCGGGGCTGTTCCACTGGACCGCCTTCCACGAAGGGATCGGCCAGGACGTGCACTCGCACTTCCACGCGCCCTCGGCGACGCTGTTCGACCCGATGGAGCCCTACGGCGGCCCGCACGCGCTGCCGCGGCCGCCCGAGCGGATCGTGATGTCCAACCGCCACCACTGGCGCCATATCCCGCGCTTCCGCTCGGAGTTCGGCATCCCGATCCTGTGCCACGAGGCGGGCCTCTACGACCTCCCGGGCGACGTCGAGGGCTTCGCCTGGGGCGACACGCTCGCGCCGGGCGTGACCGCGCACGAGGTCGGCGTCCTGTGCCCGGAGGAGACCGCCGTGCAGATCGACGGCGCGCTGCTGTTCGCGGACGCGGTCGTCCGCACGCGGCGCGGCGAGCTCGCGTTCGTCCCGGGCCACCTGCTCGGCGACGAGCCTGAGGCGGTCCGCACCGGCCTACGCGCGCGCTTCCTCGCACTGGCGGACGACGTCGAGTTCGACACCCTGCTGATGGCCCACGGCGCGCCGGTGGCGACCGGCGGCCGAGAGCTGCTGCGCCGGTTCGCCGCCTGAGCCGCCCCTGCAACGGTTCAGGCCTCACTTGACACCGGTGGGGCCCTGCAAGACGATCGGTGCTGGTTTGCGCGCAAGAGCTGACGGTAAGAGCCCCCGCTCGTCGGGCCCCAGACGCGCGCGCAAGGTCGCGATCGCCGTTGCGCTTGCGGCCGGCCTCGGCGCGCCGGTCGCCCACGCGGCCGAGACGCGGCTCGACGGGAGCCCGATCGACGTCTGGACCGACGGGCGCGCACGCGTGCAGTTCCGCTACGACGGCGTGGCCGAGGGCGTCTTCTTCAAGCCGACGCTCAACGCGCCCAGCGCCGGGCTGGAGGTGACGGTCAACGGCGGCTCGTTCCCACTCGGGACCGCCCGCCCGGTCAGCGGGCCGACGCTCACGACCAACCCCGACGGCAGCCGCTCGCTGAAGTCGACGTACGACTTCGGCGACTTCCTGCGCGTCGACGAGGAGGTCGCCTACGCGAACGGGTCGCGCAGCGCGGATGTCACGTACTCGATCTCGGACCTCACCTCCGGCACGCTCGACGTCCACGCCGCGCTGCTCGCCGACCTCTACGTGTCCCAGAAGGACGAGGGCACGGGCGTACTCGCCGGGACGGCCCCGAACCGCTTTGTCGGCGGCCGCAGCGCGGCCGGGGTGGAGACCGGGATCAGCGAGCTCACGCCGTGGAGCTCCTACCAGGAGGGCCAGTTCGAGGGCGCCGACGACGTCTTCGACGTCTTCGAGCGCGGCGACGGCCTGCTCAACACGATCAACGCGAGCTACGTCGACAACATGGTCGCGGCGGAGTGGGACTACCCGGCCCTGGCCCCTGACGCGCCGGCGACGATCCACGCGCGCTGGCTGCTCGGGGCGCCTCCCGGCCTCCTGGCGGGGTCGCTCCCCGGCCAGGCGGCTCCGCTCCCGCCGCCGGTCGCCGGCAAGACCGTCAACCTCAAGCTGATCAGCGGGACCGTGCTCTACAAGCCGCCGGGCGCGAAGAAGTTCGCGAAGCTCACCGAGGACGTGCAGGTGCCGGTCGGCACCACGCTCGACACGCTCAAGGGCCGCGTCTCGATCAACGCCGCGAGCGACCTCGTCGGCGGCACGAACAAGACGTGGTTCTACGACGGCGTGTTCAAGGTCTCCCAGGCGCTCGCCAAGAAGCCGATCACCGAGCTGGCGCTGACCGGCGCCAAGCCGGCGTGCGGCGCGTCGGCGTCGGCGGCGGCGAAGAAGCCCAAGACGCGCAAGCTGTGGGGCGACGGCACCGGGCAGTTCCGCACGCGCGGCCAGTTCAGCTCCGCGACGGTCCGCGGCACGAAGTGGGTCGTGATCGACCGCTGCGATGGCACGCTCACGCGCGTCGTGCGCGGCGTCGTGGCCGTGCGCGATTTCTCCAAGCGCAAGACGATCATCCTGCGGGCCGGCAAGCAGTACCTGGCCCGGCGCAAGAGCAAGTGAGCTGGGTCTCCGCGTTCGCCGGGTTCCTCGTCGCCCACATGGTGGGTGACTACCTGTTCCAGACCGACTGGCAGGCGCGCCACAAGCGCGGAGGGCTCACCGGCGACCCAGTGGCGTTCCGCGCGCTCGTCTCGCACGTCTCGACCTACACGTTCGCGTTCGTGCCGGCGCTGATCTGGATCGGCGCCAACACCGACGCGGTCGTCGCCGTCGTCGCCGGGATCCTCATCTTCATCCCGCACCTGATCGTGGACGATGGGCGGCTCGTGCGCTTCTACCTCGCACGCGTCAAGCGCGCCGACGGCTTCGACGTCGGCCTGGCGGCCTCCGTCGACCAGTCGTTCCACGTGCTGTCGCTCTGTCTCGTCGCGATCGTGGTCGGCGTGTCGTGAAGGAGCGGTCCCGCCTGCGCCGGTCGCTGCTGCTGCTGGCGGTCGCGGTGCTCGCGGCGGGCGTGGGCCTGCTCCTGCACGCGACCGGCGGGCTGAAGGGGATCGAGCGCGCCTCCGTCCACTCCCGCTTCGCCGTGCGCGGCACGCAGGCCGCGCCGGCGGACGTCGTCGTCGTCGGGATCGACGACAAGACGCTGGCCGGGCCGCCGGCGACGAGCCTGCCGTTCAACCGCAAGCGGCACGCCAAGGTGATCGACAACCTCGTCAAGGCCGGGGCGAAGGTGATCGCCTACGACGTCGAGTTCACTGAGCAGAGTCCGGACGAGAACGCCGACAACGCGCTCTACAGCGCCGTCCAGGGCGCGAACAAGTCGATCGTGCTGGCGACGACGACGGTCGACCACGGCCAGACCAAGATCCTCGGCGGCGGCGACGCGCTGAAGCAGAGCGGCGCGACGCCCGCGAGCTCGGTCCTGTACCCGGACGGCGACGGTCGCGTGCGCAAGCTGCACTTCAAGGCCCAGGGCATCGAGTCGCTCGCGCTCGCCGCCGCGCGCCTGCAGCTCGGGCATCCCGTCGCCACGCCGGGCGGGACACAGGCGTGGATCGACTATCCCGGGCCGCCGCGCACGATCCGGCAGCTGAGCTTCGCCGACGTCGAGAAGAACACGTTCCCCGCGGACGCGGTGCGCGGCAAGACCGTCGTCGTCGGGCGCACGGCGGACTCGCTGCGCGACTCGTTCCCGACGCCGACGACGAGCGGCGACGAGCAGATGTCGGAGGCCGAGGTGCAGGCGGCGGCGGTCTCCACCGCGCTCGAGGGCTTCCCGCTGCGCGACCAGTCCGGCGCGATCGGCGTGCTGCTCGCGCTCTTCTTCGGCGCGCTGGTGCCGCTGCTCGCGCTGGTGCTGCGGCCGTGGCTCGCGTGCCTCGCCGGCGTGCTGGCCGGCGTCGCGTTCGTGATCTTCGCGCAGGTCGAGTTCGCCCACGGGACGGTCGTGAGCGTCGTCCCGCCGCTGGCCGCGCTGACGGTCGGGCTGATCGGCACCGTCGCGCTCTCGCATCCGCTGCGGGGCGCGTGGGTCGACCGCGTCGTGGCGCGCGTCAGCCGCGGCGGGCTCAACCAGCGCACGCGCCGCCTGCGGGCGCTGATGCTGCTCGGCGCCGCCTGCTCGGTCGTCCTCGGCGGGCTGCTGCTGGAGGCGACGCACGCGCTGCGCAACCTCGAGTACTCGACCGTCAACGCCCGCTTCAGCGTCCGCGGGACGCAGCCCGCGCCCTCCGACGTCGTCGTCGTCGGCGTCGACGACAAGACGTTCAGCGAGCCGCCGCGCCCGCAGTGGCCGTTCGATCGCCGCGACCACGCGAAGGTGATCGACAACCTCAAGAAGGCCGGCGCGAAGGTGATCGCGTTCGACATCCAGTTCACGGAGCAGAGCCAGAAGTACGCGGACGAGCAGAAGAACATCGACTCCGACAACGCGCTGATCGAGTCCACGCGCAAGGCCGGCAACGTCGTGCTCGCCACGACCGAGGTCGACGGCAGCGGCAGCTCGGGCATCTTCGGCAACTCCTACGTGCTCCAGTACAGCCGCGGCACGCCGGCGAACTCGAACTACTCCAACGACTCCGACGGCCGGATCCGGCACATGCAGTTCGTGCTCAACCGGCTCGACACGTTCCCGATGGTCGCCGCCGCGAAGATGCTCGGCCACCCCGTCACGCCGCCGCCGGGCAACGACGCGTGGATCGACTACGCCGGGCCGCCGCAGACCGTCAGCCAGCTCAGCTTCGTCGACGTCCGCAACAACAAGTTCCCGGCCTCGGCCGTACGCGGCAAGGTCGTCGTCGTCGGCGCGGTCGCGCCGACGCTGCACGACTTCTTCCCGACGTCGACGTCGCACGACTCGCCGATGCCGGGGCCGGAGATCCACGCGAACGCGATCGCCACCGCGCTGGCCGGGTTCCCGCTGCGCAACGGCTCGACGCTGCTGAACATCCTGCTGCTGGTCATCGTCGCCGCGATCACGCCGCTCGCGGCGCTGCGCCTGGGCGTGGTGAGCGCCGTCGGCCTCGGCCTGGTCGCGATCGCCGGGCTGCTCGTCGCCGCGCAGCTGGCGTTCAACGCCGGGAAGGTGATCTACGTCGTCTACCCGGTCGCCGCCGCGCTCGTGGGGATCCTGGCCACGGCGGCGATCCACGGCCTCACGGTCGCGTTCGAGCGCGAGCAGGCGCGCGACGCGTTCGCGCGCTTCGTGCCGGAGTCCGTCGTCGACGAGGTGCTGCGCAACGCCGACGGCGTCCGGCTCGGCGGCGTCCGGCGCGAGGGCACGGTCATGTTCTCCGACCTGCGCGGGTTCACGAGCTTCAGCGAGTCGCTCGAGCCGGAGCAGGTGATCGAGTCGCTGAACACCTACCTGACCGAGATGAGCGAGGCGATCCTCGATCACGGCGGGACGCTGGTCGCCTACATGGGCGACGGCATCATGGCCGTCTTCGGCGCGCCGCTGCAGCAGCCCGACCACGCCGACCGCGCGCTGGACGCCGCGCGCGACATGCTCAGCCGGATGGAGAAGTTCAACTCCTACCTGAAGGACAAGGGCCTCAGCGAGGGCGGCTTCAAGATGGGCATCGGGCTCAACAGCGGCCCCGTGATGTCCGGCAACGTGGGCTCCGAGCGGCGGCTCGAGTACACCGCCCTCGGCGACACGACGAACACGGCGGCGCGGCTGGAGGGCATGACCAAGGGCACGCCGCACCAGCTGTTCGTCGCCGACACCACGCGCTCGATGCTCCAGCGCCCGGTCGAGGACCTGATCCAGGTCGGCGAGGCCGAGGTCCGCGGCCGCGTGGCGAAGGTGATGCTGTGGTCGCTGGCCGACCAGCCCGAGCCGCCGCGCGATCCGGGCGTGCCGGTCGAGGTCGTCTCACAACCGGAGGCCTGAGCCCGTTGAACGGGCGATGCTGGATATCGACACCCTGCCGTGGGACGCGCTCCATGAGGAGCTCGATCGCACGGGATTCGCCGCCACGCCGCCGGTCCTGACGCGCGAGGAGTGTGAGGCGCTCGCCGCGCTCTACGACGCGGACCGCTTCCGCAGCACCGTCGGAATGGCCCGCCATCGCTTCGGCGAGGGCGAGTACAAGTACTTCGGCCACCCGCTGCCGGATCCGATCGCCGAGCTCCGCCGCGCGCTCTACCCGCACCTCGCGCAGGCCGCCAACCGCTGGGCGGGCTTCCTAGGCGACGACGCGCGCTACCCGGCGACGCTGGAGGACTTCCTCGCGATCTGCCACGCCGCCGGCCAGACGAAGCCGACGCCGCTGATCCTGCGCTACGGCGCCGGCGGCTACAACGCGCTGCACCAGGACCTCTACGGCGAGGTCGCGTTCCCGTTCCAGGCGCTGACCGTGCTCAGCCGCAAGGGCGAGGACTTCGACGGCGGCGAGTCGGTGCTGGTCGAGCAGCGGCCGCGGGCGCAGTCGCGGGCGCACGTGATCTCGCTCGGCCAGGGCGAGCTGCTGCTGTTCCCGACCCGCCACCGCCCGGCGCGGGGCAGCCGCGGCCACTACCGCGCCACCGTCCGGCACGGCGTCTCCACGCTCACCCGCGGCGAGCGTCTCGGCCTCGGCGTGATCTTCCATGACGCCGCATAGCGGTTTGTCGCGGCGCTGACAGGCGGCCTTAGCCGGGCTGCGGCGTCGCGCTCATCCGATTGACAGGGACCTCCCACCCGGACTACGAATGGTGAACCCGACGAGGAGGGCCCTTTGCCCGTCGTTGGCGCCCCGCCGCCCGCCATTCCCGGGCGCGGCAGGGTGCGGCCGCACGTCCTGTGGATCTCCGACAGCCCGACCACCCCGTCGGGTTTCGGGAACGTCACGCGCTTCGTCTGCGAAGGCCTCGCCCGGCGCGGGCACGACGTGCACATCCTCGGCTGGCAGACGCGCGAGCCAGCGGAGTGGAACGGCTGCCGCGTGCACGCCACGGCGCGCGACGCGATGGGCGCCGACGCGCTCTACGCGTACCTGCTCCGGCACCGCCCCGACGTGGTCGTCGCGCTCGCCGACGTCTGGTGGCTGCCGTGGCTCGCGTCGCCGCACGTGCGCCGCCAGCGCGAGCTGACGCGCACGCCGTGGGTCCTGTACTTCCCGATCGACGGCGACACCGACGACGAGCGGCTGCCGCCGAGCTGGGTCGATCTGCTGCGCGAGGTCGACGTGCCGGTGGCGATGAGCCGCTACGGGCAGGACGTCGCCGAGCGCTGCGGGATCGCGTGCGAGTACATCCCGCACGGCGTCGACCTCGACGTGTTCGCGCCGCCGGCCGATCGCGCCGCCGCCAAGCGCGCGCTCGGGCTGGAGGGCGCGTTCGTGGTGCTGTCCGACAGCCGCAACCAGCCGCGCAAGCTGCTCCCGCGGCTGCTCGACGTGTTCGGGCGCTTCGCCGCCGGCCGGCCGGACGCGGTGCTCGCGCTGCACACCGACCCCGACGACGAGTTCACGCGCTCGCCGACGTACTCCTACGACGTGCGGGCGGACATCGAGGCCGCCGGGCTGACCGGGCGCGTGCGCTTCACCCCGGGCTTCAGCATGGACCGCAGCCTGCCGCTGGCGCGCCTCGGCGAGCTCTACCAGGCCGCCGACGTGCACCTGCTCGCCTCGACGGGCGAGGGCTTCGGCCTGCCGACGCTGCAGGCCGCCGCGGCCGGGGTGGTGCCGCTGGCCGGCGCCTACAGCGCCAGCCGCGAGCTGGTCGAAGGCCACGGCGAGGCGATCGCGATCGAGAGCTGGGCGCACACGCAGTTCGGCATCCGCCGCGCGCTGCTCGACGTCGACGACGCCGCCGCGCGGCTGGCGAGCCTCTACGAGGACCGGGAGCTCCTGGGCGAGCGCTCCGCGCGGTCGCGCCGGTTCGCGCTCGGCTACGGCTGGGACGGGATCGTGGACCGGTGGGACGCGCTGCTGCGCGCCGCGCGGCCGCGGCCCGCGGCGTCCGGCACCGCGATCGAGCGCAGCGTGCCGATCGGCGGCGGCGCCACGGTCACGGTGCGGATGGTCGAGCACGAGTTCGGCCGGCTCGAGGCGGCGATCGCCTCCGACGCCGTCGGCCAGGACCTGCGGCTGCCGGCGACGCTGCCGGGCCGCGCCGGCATCTGCGTCGCGCCCGGCGAGGAGGCGGCGTTCGAGCGGCTGCGCGCGATCTTCCCGGCGCTCGAGCCGGCGCCGCCCGACGAGGCCGTGCTCGCGCTCGGCGGGCCGGAGGTGCCCGGTCTGGCGCACGCGCGCGGCGTCGCCGAGGCGCGCGCGCTGCTCACCGACCCGGTCCGGCTGGCGCGCGCCGCGCGGCGCGAGGCGGTGCCGGCATGAGCATGCAGATGTGGATGGTCGTCCAGCGCGGCGAGGTCACCGACGACACTTCGCGCCGACTCCAGCACGCCGTCAAGGCGCTGGACGGATTCATCCTGATGGTGACCCGCACGGGGCCCGTCGTCGCGCTGGACGACACCGTGGCGGCCCAGCTCGAGCAGCACCCGCTCGTCGAGTTCATGGGCCCGGTGATGCTGAACCCCCGCGGCCTGGCCGCCGACCGCCTCGAGCGGATCTTCGCGGAGAACCTGAGCCGGCAGATCGACCCCGACGCGCTTGCCCGCCTGCAAGCGGCCGGAGAGCAACCCCCCACCTAGGGAGATGTGACTGATGGGACTCGGAGCAACCGTCGGAGCCGACCTCCTGGCCGTGCCGTTCCCGAAGATGGTCCTGAGCCTCGCCCAGGCCATCGCGAAGGGCCAGACCGCGCTCGACCAGGCCTCGCTGAACACGCTCAAGGTGCTGGCGAAGACGAAGTTCGACTACATCCCTGAGCTGACCGAGGTGCTCACGCCCTCGGCCAACATCAACGCCGGCGGCGTCACGGTGACGGGCGTCGACGTCGAGCTGATCGCGCCGCGCGCGCTCAAGATGACGATGCTGCAGGCCGGCATCGTGCCGACCTTCTACCAGTTCACGGAGTCGGTCATCGAGGTCAAGATGGCGATCTCCAGCAAGGTCGAGTCCCAGAGCGAGTTCGAGTTCGGGCTCGAGACCGAGGCGTCGGCCGGGTTCCTGTTCGCCTCCGGCTCGGTCTCCTCGCACGTGAACTTCAAGACGTCGAACACGTACTCGTACTCCGCCGAGGGCTCGAGCCTGCTGCGCACCACGCTCAAGCCGACGCCGCCGCCCGCGCGCATGATGCCGCGCTTCATCACGGTCAACGCGCTGGTCCAGCCGCCGACGGTCACCTTCAGCGAGTAGGAGGGCGCGTGCCCAAGATCACCAACGTCGGCACCGAGCTGGCGGAGGTCCCGTTCGGCGACTTCATCCGCAACGTCGCCCAGGGGATCGCCGACGGGCAGTCGGCGCTCGACCTCGCGTCGGCGAGGACGCTGATCGCGCTCTCCAACACGCCGGTCGAGCTGATCCCGGAGGTCACGGAGGTCATCAGCCCGGAGCCGTTCAGCGTGCCGGTCTCCGGGCACCCGCCGATCGAGGTGACGGGCGCTCGCGTCACGGCCACGCCCGCCGCGCCGGTGAGCATGTCGGCGCTGCAGGCGGGCCTGGTGCCGTCCTTCTACCAGTTCGCGGAGGCGACGATCCAGCTGAAGATGTCGATCCAGCTGCGCGAGGTGGAGGAGACCGAGACCGACGGCACCAAGAGCACGCGGATCCTGCCGTTCGGCTCGCATGTGAACTTCCGCAGCAAGAACACGTTCGACTACACGGCCGAGGCGTCGAGCAGCGTCACCGCGGTGCTGCGGCCGGTGCCGGCGCCGGCGCGGCTCGTGCCGGCCGTCGTCAGCGTCAACGCGCTCGGCGCCACGCCCACCGTCACGACGAGCACCTGAGCGCATGGCACCTTCCGCCGCCGAGACGTTCTCCGCGCCGATCGAGAGCGTGATCGCCGCCCTGGGGCGCGGTGTGGCCGAGGCGCAGGCCGCCCTCGACCGCTCGTCCGCCCGCGCCCAGGAGGAGCTCGACAGCGACCCCGAGCTGTCGCGCATCGGGGCGCAGGCGACCTGGTTCCAGCTGCCACGCGTGGAGCTCGAGCTGAAGGTCTCGATGACCGTGGTGCAGGAGGCGCCCGCGAAGCAGCTTGCGGTGGGGCCCGGACGGCTGGTGGCGGCGAGCCCGATGCGGCTCGTCGCCCAGCCTGTCAGCGCCAAGTTCCAGAACCACTTCGACTACAGGACCGAGGCGTCGAGCCTGGTGCGGCTGAGCATCGTGCCGGTGCCGGCGCCGCGCGCGGGCGACGCGGTCACGGTGCCGCCCCGGTTGGCGCCGGACGAGGTGCGGGAGGCGGCGCTGAAGAGCAAGGCGCCGTTCAAGCTCGTCAAGGGCGATCCCGACCCGGCGCTGCGCTTCGACGTCAACTTCAACGCCGTGTCGCGCTCGTGGTACGTGCTCCAGTACGACGCGGCCGACCCGGCCGGCGCGTCGGTCGTGGTGGCCGTCGACGACGCCACCGGCGCGGCCAGGGAGATCGGCGCCTGATGGCGAGCATCGACGACATCCTCAAGCGCTTCGCGGACGCCCGGGGGCGGGTGAAGGACGCCGACGTCCGCAAGCTGCTCGATCAGATCGACGCCGACCTGCGCGAGGCGCTGCAGGCGCTCGACAAGCAGACCGTGACGCTCGGCCAGCAGCTGGACGAGACGCGGTCGGCGCTGTCGCAGCTGCAGGCGACGAACGCGACGCTGCAGGCGCAGACCTCCGAGCAGGCTCGGCTGCTGAAGGACCTGCAGGCGCGGCTCGACCAGGACGTGCCGGTCACCTCGGCGGCGCCGCTGGACCTGGCCCGCTCGTTCCGCGAGGTGATCCAGACGATCCAGGCCGAGGCGCGCGACGCCGACGAGATCGGGATCACGATCCGCACGATGGACCTGGAGATCAAGGGGCTCGTCGAGGCGGGCGAGAAGACGACGTCGCTCGTGCTTCCGAGCGCGCAGGCGGCGGTCGACCCCGCGCTGCTGTCGACGCTGCGCCTGTCGTTCGGCGCGGTGCCGACCGTGCGTGAGGAGTGAGTTGCCGCTCTACGTGCGCGATCCGGACGCCGCGCGCCGCGCCTACGCGACGCTGGAGCGCCGCCTCGGCGCGACGGTGGCGCGGGCGGAGGCGGCCGAGCGCGGCGCCGCGGCGGCAGCCGAAGCGGAGCGCGAGCTGGTCGTGCTGCGCCAGCGGGTGCTCGACCTCGAGTCGGACCTCGCCGCCGCGCGCGACCGGGTCGAGACGCTCACCGCGAGCCGCGCCGACACGCCGGTCGCGGGGCTGATCGGCGGGCTCGGCATCGCCGCCGAGCTGGGGGAGGCGACGATGCCCGGGCGGACGCTCGCGACGCTCGGCGCGACGGTCCAGGCGTTCATCCTGCCGGCGGGCGGCGAGCTCGGGCTGCGGCTTCCGGACGTGACGAGCGGGACGGCGAGCTCGCTCACGTTCGATCTCGCGCGCGTGCCCGGCGCCGCCGCGCCGGCGCCGCCGGTGCTCTACAGCGTGCTGGAAGAGAAGGCGGCGCTGTACGAGTCGGCGGCGTGGGAGCGGATCGCCCCGGCGGGCGAGCTGCTCGCGGAGGTGGCGCAGCTGCTCGCGGGGGCCGGCGGCTGGACGCTCCCGCTGCTCGCGGAGGCGGCGGGGTCGATCGGGCGGCGCGAGGCCGAGCTGGCGCGCGCGGCGGGGTCGGAGGAGCTGGGCACGCGGGCCTCGGAGCTGATGCGCTTCGCGGGCGCGGTGGCCGGCGTGGCCGGCGACGTGCCGGGGCTGAGCGCGCGGCTGGACGCGACGACGCGGGCCGCGGCGGCGCTGATCTAGCGGTCGTGCGCGGGGCCGTACGGCGCGTGCCGGTGCTCCGGCGCGATCTTGAGCGGGATCGCGGGGTCGTCCCACGGCGCGCCGAACCGCTCGTGGTCGCCGTCGCCGCCCCACTTCGCCCGGTAGTAGGCCTGGTTCGCGGCCTGGGTGAGCGCGTTCGCGCGCATCAGCTCGGGCGAGCTGAGGATCGCCGAGCTGCCGGCGTGCTCGACCTCCGTGTCGGCGCAGTTGCCTTCCGTGAGCCCGGCGAGGTGCGCGCGGCGGCTGTAGTCCTGATCCTCGCAGTAGGCGGGGAAGAGGTTCTCGTCGAAGCAGCCGATCGTCTCCAGCGCGACGGGGTTGATCGCGAAGCACGCGTAGCCGTGGCTCGGGAGCCGGGCGCTGTAGCGCAGGTGCGGGCCGGCGCACGAGACGATGTGGCGGTCGCGCTCGTCCGCCGCGGTCTCCGCGAGCTGGTCGAGGTCCCCGGGGCCGAACCGGATGTCGTCGTTGGCGACGACGACCACGTCGGCGCCGCCGCCGTAGCCGGCGAGGATGCCGTCGTTCCAGCTGAGGCTGAGGCCGCGGTTGAACCCATACGCGTGCAGGCGGACGTGCGGCCGGGCCGCGAGCGTCTCGCAGGCGGCGGCGGTGGCGGGCTCGGCGGAGTGCAGGAACAGCTCGACGGCGACGTCGTGCCGGCGGCTGGCCGCCGAGTCGATCAGCGCCGCGATGCCCTGCGCCTGGTTGTAGGCGACCGCCACCAGCACGACGTGCATGGCGGTCAGCGGCGCGCGAGCTCCGGGTCGTCGAGGCTGGTGTAGAGCGCGAGCCCGGCCGCGTGGCTGAGCTCGGTCAGCGCGGTCTCGGACGCGTCGATCTGGTCGTTCCCGTCCGCGACGAGGCTCAGCACGCGCCGCTTGTAGCGGGCCGCGAGGGCCTCCGGCGTGCTTTCGCGGGCGTTGAAGGTCTGCGGGCGGATCAGCAGGTACAGCTTGGTCCCGCCGGTGCTCGTCTGGGCGACGACGAGCGACATGTGCTCGCCGCGCGTGAGGAAGTTGACGACGTCGCCGTCGCTGTGGCCGCCGCCGGCCCAGCGCGGGTCGTCCGGGTCGCCGGTGTCGATGAACTCGTGCAGGTGGGTGTGGAACACGCCCGCCGGCCGCAGGCCCGGCCAGCGCTCGCGCGCCTTGGTGAAGTCGATCTGGTGGACTTCCCCGTCGGCGCGCGCGACCGCGAAGCGCGGCTGTCTGCGGCCGCCGCGGCCGAACACGCCGCCGTGCTCGAGCCCGTCGTCGAGCGCGGCCGCCATCGCGATGCCCGTCTCGGCGTAGAGCAGGTCCGGCAGCCGGATCCGGTCGGGCGCCGAGACCTCGTCGGCCGGCCCCGAGATCCCGAGCACCAGGAACTCCTCGACGTTCGGCGGCCTGGGAGGCGGAGGCGTGACCGGCGCCGCCGCACGGCGCCGGCGACGCGGCGGCGCCGGCGTGCCGCCGTCGGCCCCGGCGACCCCACGGCGCCGCACCCGCGCGGACAGCCGCCCGTTCTCCCCGCGGCGCGCGGCGAGGGCGGCGACACGCGCCGCCTCGGCCCGCTGCGCCACGGCGACATCGTCTCGTCGCGCGGCGACGGCCGCGACGCGGAGCTCCTCGGCACGCCGCGCTGCGGCGGCATCGTCCTGCCGCGCGGCGAGGGCGGCGACGCGGGCCTGCTCGGCTCGCTGCGCGGCGGCAAGATCGTCTCGTCGGGCGGCGACGGCGGCGACGCGGAGCTCCTCGGCACGCCGCGCCGCGGCGGCGTCGTCCTGCCGCGCGGCGAGCGCGGCGACGCGCGCCTGCTCGGCTCGCTGCGCGGCGGCGAGGTCGTCTCGCCGGGCGGCAACGGCGGCGACACGGAGCTCCTCAGCACGGCGCGCCGCGGCGGCGTCGTCCTGCCGCGCGGCGAGCGCGGCGACGCGGAGATCTTCGGCGCGCCGCACGGCGGCGGCGTCGTCCTGCCGTGCGGCGAGGGCGGCGACGCGCGCCTGTTCGGCTCGCTGCGCCGTCGCGAGGCTGTCGCGGCGGGCGGCGACGGCCGCGACGCGGAGATCCTCGGCTCGCCGCGCGGCGGCGGCGTCGCCTTGGCGCCCGGCGAGGGCGGCGACGCGCGCTGCCTCGGCTCGCTGCGCCGTCGCGAGGTCATCTCGCCGGGCGGCGACGGCGGCGACGCGGAGCTCTTCGGCTCGCCGCGCGGCGGCGGCGTCGCCTTGCCGCGCGGCGAGGGCGGCGACGCGCGCCGCCTCGGCTCGCTGCGCCGTCGCGAGGTCATCTCGCCGGGCGGCGACGGCCGCGACCCGGATCTCTTCGGCTCGACGCGCGGCGGCGGCATCGCCCTGGCGCGCGGCGAGGGCGGCGATACGCGCCTGCTCGGCGCGGCCCGAGGCCGCGAGATCATCGCGGCGTGACGCGAGGGCGGCGACGCGCGCCTGCTCGGCGCGTCGTGCCGCGGCGAGGTCGTCGCGGCGGGCGGCGAGCGCCGCGGAGCGACGGACGTCGGCTCCGCCTCGCCGCGCGACGATCGCCGCCGCCTCGTCTCGGCGGGCGGCGGCGGCGTTCGCGCGGCGCTCCTCCTCGCGCCGGCGGGCGAGGATCTCCGCGCGGCGTGCGGCGGCGCGGCGCGCCTCCTGCTCCGCGCGCCTGCGCTCGCTGCGCTGCTCTTCGAGCCGGCTCGGCATCTCGACTCAGCCGAGCCGACGCTACCCCCGCCCGCGAGCGGCTGTCAACCTCAGGTTCCGCCCTCGGCGAGCCAGCGCAGCGCGCTGATCGACGGCCGGAACAGGTACTCGCCGCCGCGCAGCGTCACGAAGCGCGGCTGTGGGCGCATGATGTACGGCGGGCTGCCCGGGATCGTCATCTTGCCCGCGCCGTTGCCGTGCGGCTCGCCGATCAGGAAGTCCTTGTCGGCGCCGAGGCCGAATGGGTCGCCGTCGTCGACCCAGAGCGCCTGGATCGTCTCGAACTGGCGCCAGATGTTCGCCTGGAAGCACACGAAGACGAGCCCGCGCTCGACGCCGTCGTCCTCCATCATGCCGTCGTCCATCACCGGCCCGTACGGGCGCCCGCGGCGGATGATGCGGTGGCGGTCCGACAGCTTGCCGCCGAAGAACCCGTCCGTGTCGCGCGGGTTGGCGCGCCGGATGTGCGCGCCGAGCGGGCACTTGAGCCCCTGCGGGTCGTCGCCGTAGATGAAGTCGTTGATCCGCTGCGGATCGCCCACCACCTCCGGGTCCGGCCCGCCGGGGGAGACCGACACCGGCGTGCCGTCCGACCAGCGGCCGACGACCTTCGCGCCCAGCGCCTCAGGCCCGCCCGGGTAGCGCGCGCCGTGCTCGGCCATGCAGCGCCGGAACGCGGCCACGTCCATCGCGAGCTTGCGGTAGACCATGAACGTGCCGTTGCAGTCGAACGGCGCCGCGGGCGCGTCCGGGAGCGCGCCGTCCTCGTCGCGATGCCCCAGCAGGAACTCGCCCGGCGCGACGTCGCGCCAGCGCCCGCGACCGGCCGGCTGGCCGTCGCCCGGGCGCCCCTCGACGCCGCTGCCGTCGATCGCCGGCTGGGCGATCCCGTCGAAGAAGCCGAAGTGGTCGCGGCCGCCCTCGATCGCCTCCGCGCGCTGCTCGTGCACGACCGTCACGGCGCCCTCGGCACCGACGGTCTTCAGCGCCATCCGCCCGTTGTCGAGCGTCTCGTTGTCGACCGCGTACATCGTCACGAGCACGTGCGCCTCGCCGGTGCCCAGGCCCGGCTCCCAGTTGGCCGGGGCGCTCGGCCCGCGGTCGCCCAGGCGCTCGGCGCGCGCCGCCATGCCCTCGCGGAAGTCGTCCGGGAACGAGGCCAGCAGCTCCTCGCGCAGCCCCAGCGCCGCCAGGCCCGCGTACGTGAGCGCGACGTGCATCGCCGTCGGCGGCTGGCCGTCGGTCCACGGCTCCGCGCTCGCGACGAACGGCAGCATGCGCGCCATCAGCGCGCGCGCCTTGTCCGGGTCGTCGATCCGCAGGAACAGGTACGCCGCGCACGGATACGTGTACCCGCGCAGGACGTTGCCCTGGATGTCGGCCAGCGCGAAGTCGGGCTTCTCGGTCCTGCGCTGCGGCAGGATCGTGGGGCGCCGGATGATCGAGCGCGTCTTCGCCGCCATCAGCCGGCGCTCGCGAACGTCGCCAGGAACCGCTCCTGCAGTGCCGCGGCGTCGAGCCCCTGGGACTCGGCGGCGAACTCGACGACCTGCTCGCGCAGCGCCAGCGCCTCGCGCACCTGCTGCACCGTCGAGTTGGGGTAGGCCGACGCGAACAGCTGCGCGTCGATCTTGTGCGCCCGGATCCACGCGCGGAACGCGGCCTTGTCGGAGCGGCCCGGGTAGCCGACGCAGAAGCCCCACCACTTGTCGGCCTCCGGCACGCGGTCGCAGATCGCGTCCAGGTACGGGTCCAGCTCGCCGTCGAAGCTGCTCGTGAACACCAGCTGTGGCGCGTCGAGCACGTCGATGTCGTGCGCGCCGCCCTGGTGGACGAGCTCGCGGAAGATCTGGATCCGCGACAGATGCAGCTGATCCAGCCGCGCCAGCGGGCTGTCGGCGCCGACCGGCATCGACTCGATGTACGCCTCGACCTCGTCCACGTGCCCCGGCAGGATCGACGCGAACGTCGTCAGCCCGTACGCGCCGCCGACGCGGTTGCGGTACTCCGACATCAGAGGTGCGCCTGCGCGTCGGTCAGGAACTCCCGGTAGGCCTCCTCGAACTGCTCGGGCGTCATCTTCGCCGCCGCCGCCCGCAGCGCCTGGAAGCGGCCGTGCACCTCGAGCGCGCCCTTGACCATCCGCGTGCTGGCCTGCGGGTAGGCGCAGTAGTACGTCCCGCCCTCCATGGAGTTGTGCGCGATCCACGCCTTCAGCGGCTCGGCCGGCGGCGGGGCCGGGAACTCGATCCCGCGGCCCCAGACGAGCCGGATGTCCTTCGGGATGCAGTACGCGAACGCGTCGATGTAGTGCTGCCACGGCCCGTCGAAGTTGCTCTCGAAGAACAGGTGCGTGTACTTCAGCTTCTGCCCGTCGGGGAGCTTGTCGACGTGCGTCCAGCGCACGAAGTGGATGAAGTTGAACTGCAGGATGTGCTTCTGCGCCAGGGGGACCCATTTCCCCAGCCAGAAGGCGCTCTTGGCGACGGGCAGCCACTGGCGGCGGACCGGCGTGAAGAGCGTGAGGCCGGTCATCCGGCCGATCGTGTTGCCCGGCTTGGGCGGCGCCTGGACGGGCGCCGCCGCGACATGGATACCGGCCATGGCTACCTCTTCCAGATCTCCTTGCCCTCAGCCTGCCGGCGCGCGTGCGCCGGATTCCCGAAGCGCTCGTAGTACTCGATCTCCAGGTGCGAGAACTGCACCCAGATGCCCGGCAGGTGGAACGCGTCCGAGTGCGCCGGGAACCGCCCGTAGGTGTCGACCAGGTAGCGGCAGATCTCCTTGGCGTAGTCGACGGCCTCCTTGGAGGGATGGCCGGCGTTGCGCATGTAGGTCTCGGCCGTCGCCTTGTCCTTGTACGCCTGCGCGAACACCTCGGCGTCGCTGTAGACCCCCTCGGGGCCGAACTTCTCCTCGAGCACCTGGTCGACCGCGGCGTCCATGTCGGTCACGTACGGCGGGCACAGGCCCTCGAGAACGCCGTCGATGCCGACGTAGTTGGGCTGTGACGCGGGCACCGGCGGCCAGCGCTTCCAGCGCGAGTCGAACGTCTTGGCGCTGTGCTCGCGGAAGCCGAGCCCGAGCTCGCCCTTGGCCGGGTCGCGCTTCCACACGTACGGGATCATCGGCGCGCCGTGGACCCAGCCGCCGAGCCGCAGCGCCTCGCCCGTGAGCATCAGGTTCTGCAGCAGGAAATGCGCCTCGTAGTCGGTGCGCATGTTCGTCAGCGAGCCCAGCGGCGCCGGCGTGTTCGGCGTCGCGAAGCCGCCGCGCACGCGCTTGATGCCGCCGATCGGGTGGTACGGGATCGCGTCCACGAGGCCGAGCTTGGACGCCGCCCAGGCCGCCCAGTCCATCAGCGTCTTGGGCTTGAACGCGCTCCAGTCGTCCATGAACAGCGGCACCTTGCCGTGCGGCTCCGCCAGCAGGATCAGCAGCACGTTGATCGTCTGGCGCGTGTTGTCGACGACCGGCAGGAAACAGGTCGTGCCCGGGCGGTTCGAGTGCTGCGCGTTCCAGCCCAGGTAGTACGGCCACTCGCGCGGGAACTCGAAGCGCCCGTCGTAGACCTTGCGCTTGACCGCCTTGGCGAACGACAGCCAGTCGTCCTCCGTGCGGTCCTCCCAGCGCGGCGGGATCGACTTCATCAGGTCGAGCGCCTCGCGGCCGCGGGGACGTCTGATCAGCCAGACGCCCTCGTCATTGATCATGAAGAACGACGTCGCCTGGGCGTTGTCGGCGCTCGAGGCCGCCCGGCCGGCGACCTCCAGGAACATCGTCCCGAGCTCCTTGGAGCCGTTGGGCTTGTCGAGCGGCCCGTCGTGCATGACCGCGCCGGTGATGCTCGTCGAGGCGATCAGGATCGCCTCCTCGAGCTCCGTCAGCGGCGACGGGGCGTTGCCGCTCTCGTAGCTCAGCGGACCGCCGGGGAGCGAGACCCCCTGCGCCACGCGACGCGTGCGCCGGTCCTGGATGCAGTCGGCGAAGGAGTAGTTCAGGAAGTCCCGCAGGCCCGCGTGCTCGGCGGCCTGCGCGGCGCTTTCGTCGGCTGTGGTGCTCATATCAGTTGTGGCGCTCCAGCTCGGCAAGGGCGGTCGGGAAGGTGTCGCGCTCCGCGTTCGTCCCGAGCCAGATGTCCAGA
Organism: uncultured Solirubrobacteraceae bacterium; assembly: GCA_963736505.1. Lineage (GTDB taxonomy): Bacteria > Actinomycetota > Thermoleophilia > Solirubrobacterales > Solirubrobacteraceae > Solirubrobacter. Next base: position 1,150,952 of record CAVTOZ010000001.1, on the reverse strand, counting down.
TGCGCGTAGTCCTTGAACACGTGGTGGCTGTAGAGCCCCGGGTCGTTGGCCTTGCGCACGGTGTCGTAGGTGCGCTGCAGGCCCTTCGGGACGAACATGCGGTTATTCTCGCCGGTCAGGAAGGCGATCGGGAGCTTGAAGGCGTCCAGGTTGGACAGATAGACGTCCTTGCCGTGCGCGTCGCGGGCCGCGCTGGCCCGGATCATCAGCGAGATGTGCTCGAAGAACGTGATGTTGCCGTTGCCGAAGAAGCCCGGCACGGCCTCGTCCATCGTGGCCTTGTTGATGTTCTCGTACTGGAACACGTCGCCGTAGACGAAGTAGATCCGGCGCGCGACCGGCGAGTCGTAGACGTGCCGGAACGGGAGCACCTTCATCAGCGCCTCGACGGCTTTGTCCTGCAGCGTGTGCCCGTCGTAGTCGGTGTTGAGACCGTCGATGCCGAGCGTCTTGAACACCGAGGCCATGCGGATCCCCGCGCGGACCTGGTTGCCCACGGTCGGGATCGGGTGGCCGGCGAGCGCGGAGAACATGGCCGAGCGCAGACCTTCCAGCCCGGCGCCCATCGCCATGAACAGCGAGAGCCCGCCGACGCAGTGGCCGAGCGCCTGCACGGTGTCGGACCCGGTCTGCTCACGGACATGTGCGATCGCCGCCGGCCAGTCGCGCGTGGCGATGTCGTCGACGGTGAACTGCGTCCAGCTCGACGGCAGGTCGGGGCTGGCGCGGTAGTCGAGCAGCCAGACGTCGTAGTCGTGCTCGCCCAGGTACTGGACGAAGTTCTTCGGCACGGTGTCGACCGCGAACGCGCGCGCGGCGTTGCCGTAGCCCGGCGCCATCACGATCGGACCCTTGGTGCCCATCCGGTAGCGCGTCAGCCGGACTTCGGTGCCGTCGGAGGTGACAACGGAATGCACCTCTCCGCGCGGCAGCTCGCTCCGTACGGCGGTGGCGGACTCCATCACTTCCTCCTCAACATGGGCAAGAGGCGCCTGTTCTACCGGCGGTTCGACCAGGATTGCAAGGCCGAAGGGTCAGGAGAAATTCCCACGACCCCGCGGATGTCGGCTACAAAGCGTGAATGCAAGCAGCCATGGATCGGCTCGGGAGCTTCATCTCGCGCCGCCGCCGACTCGTCCTGGGCACCTGGATCGCGCTCCTGGTGGTGTCACTGCCCTTCTTCGCGATGCAGACGAAGCACCTCACGGCAGGTGGTTTCGAGGTCCCAGGCTCGCAGTCGACGTTCGTGGCGAGCTCGATCAAGAAGTTCCCGGGCGTCGAGGCCGAGAAGCTCGTGTTCGTCTTCGACAACACGAAGCTCGACAAGGCCGGCCTGGACGCGTCGATCACCAAGGCGGTCGCCGCCGCCAAGGGCGTCGACGGCGTGCAGGTGGTGCCGCAGTTCGAGCAGGCCGCGCGCGCGGCCTCCGACAAGCCGATCGTGCTGATGGCGCTGAAGGTGACCGGCTCGGCCGACACGACCGCCGACGCGGCGGCGGAGATCCGCAAGAACGCCGACATCCTCAAGGGCGACGGCGCCGCGGTGCCGATCCACCTCGTCGGCCAGCAGGCGCTCTGGGCCGGCATGCAGGACCTCTCCAAGACCGATCTCGAGAAGGCCGAGTTCGTCGGCTTCCCGATCGTCTTCATCGTGCTGCTGCTGATCTTCGGCAGCGTCGCGGCGGCGCTGCTGCCGCTGAGCCTCGGCTTCGTCGCCGTCGCGGTCACCGGCGCGATCGTCTTCTTCCTCTCGCAAGTGCTGCAGATGTCGATCTTCGTGACCAACATCGCCTCGATGCTCGGCATCGGCGTGGCGGTCGACTACTCGCTCTTCGTTCTGTCGCGCTACCGGGAGGAGATCCGCTCGGGCTCGTCCGAGGACGAGGCGCGCCAGACCGCCATGCGCACGTCGGGCCTCGCGGTCGCGTTCTCCGGCGTGACGGTGATCATCGCCCTGGCCGGGCTGTTCCTGATCAACTCCAAGACGATGCACTCGATGGCGATCGGCGCGATCGTCGTCGTCGCGGTCGCCATCCTGGCCGCCATCTCGCTGCTGCCGGCGCTGATCAAGACGCTCGGGCACCGCGCGTACGAGCCCGGCAAGGTCGTCGGCAAGGTCGTGGCGAAGTTCAGCCGCCCGCCGCGCGACGACGTCGACCCGTTCTGGACGCGCTGGACCAACCGGCTGATGAACCGCCCGATCCTCTACGCCACGGGCGCGACGCTGCTGATGCTGGTGATCGCGTACCCCGCGATCTCGCTGAAGTGGGGCACCGGCGCGACCGCGCAGCTGCCGGCCAGCTTCGAGACCGCGAAGGGCATCCAGCTCGCCGCCAAGGCGGCCGGCCCCGGCGCCGGCGGCCCGGTCCAGATCGTCGCCGACTACGGCACCGGCACCGTGAACCTGCAGCAGGTCGAGGCGTTCGGCTCCGCCGTGCAGAAGCTCCCGAACGTCGCCGCCGTCGGCAAGGCCGTCACGTCGAGCGACGGGCACCTGGTGCTGCTCGAGGTGACGCCGCGCACGGGCCCGGAGAGCGACCCGACCTACCAGCTCGTCCAGCGCCTGCGCGACCCGGCCGGCCCGGCGGGGCTGCTGAAGGGCGCGACGGTCAACGTCGGCGGCGCGGCGGCCCAGGACCACGACTTCACGAACCTGATCTCCGGCTCGCTCTGGAAGGTCGCGCTGTTCGTGATGATCTTCAGCTACCTCGTGCTGCTGCTGCTGATGCGCTCGGTCGTGCTGCCGCTGAAGGCCGTCGTGATGAACCTGCTGTCGGTCGGCGCGGCCTACGGCGTGCTGGTGGTGGTCTTCCAGTACGGCTGGTTCGACAGCGTGATCGGCTTCGACCACCTCGGGTACGTCAACTCGCTCACACCACCGCTGATCCTGGCGATCGTGTTCGGCCTGTCGATGGACTACGAGGTGTTCCTGCTCAGCCGCATCAAGGAGCGCTACCACGCGACGCACGACAACCGCGCCGCCGTCGCGGGCGGCCTGTCGGACTCGGCGAAGACGATCTCCAGCGCCGCGATCATCATGGTGCTGGTCTTCCTGATCTTCGCGCTCGCGGGCCTGCCGCAGGTGAAGGAGATCGGCGTCGGCCTGGCCGCCGCGATCTTCCTCGACGCGACGGTCGTGCGCCTGGTCCTCGTGCCCTCCACGATGGAGCTGATGGGCAAGTGGAACTGGTGGCTGCCGAAGTCGCTGGACCGGATCCTGCCCGACATGGACTTCGAGTCCTCGGGCGCGCCGAAGCCGCCCGCCGAGCCGTCGGAGGAGCCGGCCCTAGCCGCGCGCTAGCGGGCGCATCCGCAGCCCGCCCTTGGGGATGATCGCCCCGGTCGCCGCCGGCCGGGGCGGGTCCTCGCTCATCGGCTTGAAGCGGAAGCGGCGGCCGATCGCGGCGATGATCAGGACGGCCTCGTTCATCGCCAGCCCGCGGGCGTGGCACTCGTACGGGCCGGCCGAGAACGGGAAGTAGGCGCCCTCAGGCGGGCGCTGCGCCCAGCGGTCCGGGTCGAAGCGCAGCGGGTCCTCCCACACGGTCTCGTCGCGGTGCGTGAAGTACGGGCTCAGGACCATCAGGTGACCCTTCGGGATCACGTGGTCGCCGAGCTGGTAGTCGGCCGTGAGCTCGCGGAAGAAGCTCCACACCGGCGGGTACAGGCGCAGCGTCTCCTTGATCACGCGGACCGTGTACGGGAGCTCGGTGGCGCCCGAGTCGAGCTCGGCGTGCCAGCGCGCCTCGATCTCCGGGTGCCGCGTGAGCAGGTACAGGCCCCACGTGAAGATGCCCATCAGCTGGTCGGCGCCGAGCCACTGCTTGAACGTCGCCTGCACCACCTGGTCGTCGCTCTCGAGCGCGACCAGCCGGCTCAGCACGTCCTCGCGCGGCTGCGCGCGGCGCGCGGCGATCGCGGCGTCGATCGCCGTGTCGAGCCGCTTGCGCGCCGCGCGCGTGCGCGCGCCGGCCGGCGTGCCCCAGCGCCGCGGGCCCATCGGGCCGATCAGCCACACCAGCGCGGCGACGCCGGCCTCCTGGGCGCTCAGCAGGCGCGGCCCCATCTCCTCGCCGGTCAGCGCCTCCCAGTCGATGCTCCAGACGTGCGAGCGGAAGGTCGAGAACAGCTCGATCGGGTCGCCGGTCCAGCCGTCGCCCAGCCGCTCGGTGCGCGCGGCGGCGATCTCGAGGATCCGCGGGTCGCCGAGCAGCGGCTTCCACAGGTCGTCGCGCTGGCGCTGGTGCTCGGCGCCCTCGGTGAGGATCAGGCCGCCCGAGTACCACTTGTCGAGCCCCATCAGGCGCCCGCGCGAGATCGGCGGCCAGTCGTCGTTGACGAGCGCGGCCTGGATCAGCTCCGGCTTGCGCACGAGGTGGACGGTCTCGCTGCCCAACCGCGTCGAGAGGATGTCCCCTTCCAGCGACCGGGCGGCGTCGAGATAGGCGAGCGGGCCTGCGCCGAAGCGCGCGAGCTGGACCGCTCCGCGGCGCCGCGCGCCGGCTGGCGCGGCGGTCGCCATCAGGCCCGCGGGACCGGCTTCATCCGCGCGCCGCGCTTGGGCTCGGTGGCCCACGTGGCGCTCGGCTTGGGCTCCGGCCCGGCCGGGCGCAGCGCCCAGCGCTGGCCGATCGTGGCCAGGATCAGGATCGCCTCCTTCATCGCCAGCCCGCGGCCGTGGCACTCGTACGGCCCGGCCGAGAACGGGAAGAACGACAGCTCCGGCGGACGCTCGGCGCCCTGCGACCAGCGCTCGGGATCGAAGCGCAGGGGGTCGGGCCAGTAGCGCGGGTCGCGGTGCGTCGCCCACGGGCTCATGCCCATCAGGTGGCCGCGGGGGATGACCGTGTCGCCGAGCTTGTAGTCCTCGGTCATCATCCGGAAGAAGCCCCACACCGGCGGGTACACGCGCATCGACTCGTGCAGCACCTTGACGGTGTAGCCGAGCTTCGGGATGTCGGCCTCGGTCACCGGGCGGTCGCCGATCACCGAGTCCAGCTCGGCGTGCCACTTGCCCTCGACGTCCGGGTTCTGCGCGAGCAGCCACAGCGTCCAGGTGAACAGCGCGTGCAGCTGGTCGGCGCCGAACCACATCTTGAACGTGGCGCGGACCTGCTCGTCGGACGTGATCGAGCCGTCGGCGTCGGCGAGCCGGACGAGCTGGGTCAGGAAGTCCTCGCGCTCGCCGGAGCCCGCGCCGTTCGCGCCGATGCGCGAGCGCCGCTCGGCCATCATCAGCGTGATCAGCGAGTCGAGCTTGCGCCGGGCCTCGCGCGTCTTGCGGCTCTGCGGCAGCGGCCAGTTCCAGCGCGCCGGGCCGAACGGGAGCACGAGCCAGGCGAGCGCCTCGACGCCGAGCTCCAGCGCCTCCAGGATGTCCGGCGCCGCGTCGAGGTCGGTGCCGGTCAGCGCCTCCCAGTCGATCGCCCAGCAGTGCGAGCGCAGCTCCTTGTAGAGCTCGATCGGCTGGCCCTCGACCCACGAGTCGACCTTGCGCCGCGTGCGCTCGACCGCGATGTCAGTAATCAGCGGGTCCTTGAAGAGCGGCTTCCACAGGTCGTCACGCTGACGATGGTGGTCAGGACCGTAGGTGAGGAAGAGGCCTTCGGTGTACCAGCGCGAGAGCCCCATGAGGCGTCCGCGGGAGATCGGGGGCCAGTCCTCATTGAACATCGCCTGCTTGAGGTATTCAGGCTTGGTCACGAGGTGAGCCGGCAGGTTGCCGAGCTTGAAGGGCACGACGTCGCGCGGATCCTCGCGCAGCTTGTCGAGGTACGTCAGCGGATTCGAGAGGAAGCGGGCGAGTTCGATGACGCCGTTATCTCGCGAGCGGCCGGCCGGAGGAGGGGCGGACTTGGAAGCCGCGGCATCCGCGGGCAGCGTGCTCGTGCTCATTCCGCCGAACGTACCAGGACTGTAGGGTCTGCGGAAGATCACGCTTGACGCGGGGCTGCAGGGCCCATTAGCTTCAAATGAGAATGGCCGTCGATACCGCACCAGCCGCACTTGACGCCGCGCCCAGCGGAGGCAACGTCGCGGGCCGAGCCCGCTGCCTGACCCTCCTGACGCCGATCCGGCCCTTCTGGGTCCCCTTCCTGTGGTTCGTGATGCGCAGCGCGCGCTACCACACGTACTTCCGCAACCACAGCCTGCAGTTCAAGTTCATCTATTACGTGCGCTGGGCGATCTATAGAGAGTTCTCCCCGACCGAGAAGAAGCGCTACTCGTACCTGTTCTTCGAGAGCAACTTCGACATCCCGTGGCAGCAGTACATCGACGCATTCGCGTATGTCATTCCAAAGGACATCAGCGTCATCTGGGGCCGCGGGTTCGCGTTCCCCGGGCCGCCTCCGGCGGAGCCGCTGAAGCGCTGGATCGCGATGAACAGCCTCGAGGGGGGCCACTACCACTCCGCCTATCCCGGCGCCAGCGTGAAGATGACGCTGTCGGCGATCGAGGCGCAGGAGCGCCTCGCGGAGCTCGAGCGGACGTCCGCCGGCATGAGCCCGGCCGAGTTCCGCTCGGCGTTCGACGCCGCCGTCGGCGACCTGCAACGGCACCTGTAATGGCCCGCTCACCCCTGCGGACTCTGCGCGAGACCCTCGCGCTGGTGACCCAGACCGACCCGAACAAGTACGGCACCGCCTACGGGCTGACGTCGATGATCCCGATCGTGGCCGGCCAGGAGGACGCGCTCGAGGCGCACCTGAAGAGCCTGGACCCGCTGGACTCGCCGCTCAAGCGCCTGTCGCAGCTGCACTTCTCGCGCCTGAACGTGATCCGCGACCTCGTCTACCAGGGGCCGCCGCAGGTCCCGGAGTCGCTGGACTCGGCGTACCTGATCTTCACCACCAGCCATGACGGCGAGCTGGAGCCGCTGCTGCGCGACATCGCCACGCTGCTCGGCGGCGAGGCCGACGCGATCTTCGGCCACTGCGTGGGCTACCCCGGCGTCGCCGACCCCGGCGCGTTCGCCGCCTGGATCACGACGCACCGCAAGGCGAACGGCTATCTGCTCACGCCGTGGCCGTTCAAGCGCGTCGAGGACATCCAGGAGGCATTGCGCGTGCAGGACGGATTCGCCGGGCTCGTGGAGCGCTCGGGCAGGCTGGACGACGCCGAGCTGCAGGCCGCCTTCCGGGCCCTGATGGCGGGCGGCAAGTGAGGGGCGACGACTCGCGCTGCGCGCTCGCGTCGCTGGGAGCAATCGCCCAGAGGGCGATTCTCCCGGGCGAGGTCGTGCGATGAGGCGCGCACGGCCGGAGGCGCTGCCGCGGCGCGGCAACGCGCGCGCGGGCATCGACGTCGCCGATCTCCAGGGCAACCTCCTGCGCGGCTACACGCACGAATCGGGCGCGTACGTCTTCGTGCGCATCGCCGACGCCCGGCGCGGGCGCGAGTGGCTGCACGGCGTGGTGCGCGGCGTCACGACGGCGGAGCCGTGGGACGCGATGCCCCCGGACACGCTGAACGTCGCGTTCACCTACGCGGGCCTGGCGGCGCTCGGCGTCGAGCCGTCGATGCTGGCGACGTTCCCGCAGGACTTCCGCGAAGGCATGGCGGCGCGCGCCGACCTGCTCGGCGATCGCGACCACAGCGCGCCGTCGAACTGGGAGCCGGGCCTCGGCACCGGCGACGCGCACGTGCTGGTGACGCTCTACGGCGTCGACGACGCGGCGCTGGAGCGGGCGCGCGAGCGGCTGCAGGCGTCGCTGGACGCCGCCGGCGACGCGGTCGCGGTGGTCAACGAGCAGCGCTCGAAGGTGCTGCCCGAGGGGCGCGACCACTTCGGCTTCAAGGACGGCATCGCGCAGCCGGCGATCGCGGACTCGGGCACCGAGCCGCGGCCCGGCGACGGGCTGCCGAACCAGGGCGGCGGCTGGCGCTCGCTCGCGCCCGGCGAGTTCGTGCTCGGCTGCCGCGACCAGGACGGCGGCTACCCGATCGCTCCCGCGCCGCCGTTCGACCGCCACTCGACGTTCGTCGTCTACCGCAAGATGCAGATGCACCCGGAGCGGATGCGCGGCTACCTGGGGGGGTTCGACGATCCGCACCGGATCGCGGCGAAGATGGTCGGCCGCTGGCAGGACGGCACGCCGCTGGTCACGTCGCCCGACGGCCCGGACCCGGCCGTCGCCGGCGATCCGCGGCGCGTCAACGACTTCCGTTACAGCGACGACGAGGACGGCCTCGCCTGCCCGATCGGCGCGCACGTGCGGCGCGCCAACCCGCGCGACCACGACGGCTTCTTCGGCGGCAAGCTGTCGGATCGCCACCGGATCATCCGCCGCGGCCGCGCCTACGGCGAGCCGCTCGCCGACGGCTCGCTCGAGGACGACGGCGCCGAGCGCGGGCTCGTGTTCAAGTGCTACCAGGCCGACATCGAGCGCCAGTTCGAGGTCATCCAGTCGCGCTGGATCGACGACGGCGACCCGTTCGGCGTCGGCGACGACCGCGACCCGCTGATCGGCGTGCACCACAAGGGCCATGGCCGGATGGTCATCCAAGGCCACCCGCCGGTCGTGCTGGCCGGGCTGCCGACGTTCACCACCATCCGCGGCGGCGAGTACCTCGTGCGGCCGGGCCTGCGCGCGCTGCGGTGGCTCGCGGCCCCCTTGTAGCTATCGTTGGGCGAACGTCGACCCGGGCAGAACTCGAGCGCCTCGAGCTGCGGCTCGAGGCCATTCCAGCCTCCATCGGGCAGGTACGCCGGGAGGTGGTCTCCTTCGCCGAGCGCCACGCGCTCGCGGATCTCGGCGACGTCGCGCTCGCGATCACCGAGGCGGCCACCAACGCGGTCATCCACGCGTACCGCGACGGCGAGCCCGGCTGGATGCGCGTCGTGGCCTGCGCCCGCCCTGACGGGCTGCTCGTCGTCGTGCGCGACTACGGCTGCGGGATGCAGCCGAATCCGGACAGCCCGGGCCTCGGCCTCGGCCTGTCGGTGATCGGGGCGGTCGCGAACGAGATGAACATCGAGCGGCCGGACGACGGCGGGACGCGCATCCGGATCCACTTCCGCGCATGACCGCCGTCCTGGTCGCGGGCGCGCGGACGCCGATCGGCCGCTTCCAGGGCGCGCTGGCGGGCGTCGACGCGGTCGACCTCGGGGCGCAGGCGGTCGCCGCGGCGCTGGCCCGCGCCGGCGGCCTGGAGCCGGACTACGTCGCGATCGGCAACGTGCTGCAGGCGGCCAACGGGCAGAACCCTGGGCGGCGGGCGGCGCTGGCCGGGGGCGTGGGGCGGACGGTGCCGGGGATCACGCTCAACGACGTCTGCCTCGCGAGCATGAGCGCCGTCGCGCTGGCGGCGGCGATGCTGCGCTCCGAAGAGGCGTCGTGCGTGCTGGTGGGCGGCTTCGACTCGATGACGCGTGCGCCGCACGCGGTCCGCATGCGGCCCACGGTGCGGATGGGCGACCGGTCCCTGGTCGACGTGATGATCCACGACGGGCTCTACTGCTCGATCGCCGACGCGGGGATGGGCCCGATGTCGGACGCCGAGAACGCACGGCTGAAGATCTCGCGCGCCGAGCAGGACCGCTTCGCCGCGCGCTCGCACGCGCTGGCGGCCGCGGGGCGCGAGCGGCTGGCGGACGAGATCGTGCCCGTGGGCGAGTTCGCGACCGACGAGGGCGTCCGCTCCGACAGCACGTACGAGCGCCTGGCGGCGCTGCCGGCCGCATTCACGCGCGAGGGCACGATCACGGCCGGGAACGCGTCGCAGGTCTCCGACGGGGCCGCGGCGGCCGTCGTGACGAGCGCGGACAGCGCGCGGGCGGCGGGGATCGAGCCGCTGGCGGAGATCCTCGGGCGGGCCGTCGTGGCCGGCCCGGACTCGACGCTGCACCTGCGGCCGGCCGAGGCGTCGGCGAAGCTGCTCGAGCGCCACGGGCTGGCGGCGTCCGAGATCGCGCTGTGGGAGATCAACGAGGCGTTCGCGGGCGTCGTGCTCGCCTCGATCGCGGCGCTGGAGATCGACGAGGAGCGCGTGAACGTCAACGGCGGCGCCGTCGCGCTCGGCCACCCGCTCGCGGCCTCGGGCCTGCGGCTCGTCCTCACGCTCGCCTACGAGCTGCGCCGGCGCGGCGGCGGCCTCGGCGTCGCGACGCTGTGCGGCGGGGGCGGGCAGGGCGAGGCGATCCTCCTGCGCGCTTGACGGACCTGCTCGTCATCGGCGCCGGCCCCTACGGCCTCGCGACCGCCCACGCCGCGCGCCTGCGCGGGCTCGACGTCACCGTGCTCGGGCGCCCGATGAGCTTCTGGCGCGAGCACATGCCCGCCGAGATGTACCTGCGCTCGGGGCCCGACTGGCACCTCGACGCCGCCGGCGAGCTCACGTGCGAGCGCTACCTGGCCGACTGCGGGATCGCCCCGGCCGACGTCGACCCGCTCCCGATCGGCCTCTTCCTCGAGTACACCGACTGGTTCACGGCGCAGACGGGGCTCGAGATCCGCGACGAGGAGGTCGTCCGGCTCGAGCCGGGCTTCGTCGCCACGCTCGCGAGCGGCGCGACCGTCTCGGCGCGCGCGGTCGTCGCCGCGCCCGGGATCTCGCGCTTCGCCGTCGTCCCCGAGTGGGGCGCGGGACTGGGCGAGCACACGTGCGACCTCGTCGACTTCGCGTCGCTGTCCGGCGCGCGCGTGCTGATCGTCGGCGGGCGCCAGAGCGCGTACGAGTGGGCGGCGCTGATCGGCGAGCACGGCGCCGAGCGCGTCGACGTCGTCCACCGCCACGCCGAGCCGCGCTTCGACCGCGTGAGCTGGCGCTTCGCCGACGCGCACCTCGAATCCACGCTCGCCGTGCCGGGCTGGTGGCGGCGCCTGCCGGCGTCCGAGCGCGAGGCGATCGCGCGCCGCTTCTGGGAGGTCGGGCGGCTCACGCTCGAGCACTGGCTCGAGCCGCGGCTCGAGCGGCTGCCCGTCCGCCGCCGCGCGGGCGTGGAGGTCGTGTCGGCCTCCGAGCGGGGCGACGTGCGCCTGTCCGACGGCACGCGCCTGCACGCCGACCGGATCGTGTTCGCGTGCGGCTACCGAGCCGACATTGCGCGCGTCCCGTACCTGCCGGAGCTGGCGGCGACGGACGGGTTCCCCGACCTCGACGAGCACTTCGGCACCAGCATCCCCGGCCTCTACATCCCGGGCTTCGCCGCGACGCGGGCCTTCGGCCCGTTCTTCGGCTTCGTCCGCGGCGCCGTGCCCGCCGCAACGCTCATCGCTCGGGACCTAGTCCGGTAGGTGCGGCATCGCGATCCCGCGGTCGCGGTGCAGGAGGACGGCGCGGACGATCGCGTCGGAGCCGTACCGGTCGCGCACGCTGTCGAGCGCCTCGTCGAGCGCGGTCGGGTGATGGCGCTCGAGCGGGAGCGCGAGCTGGACCTCGCCGGCGCCGGCCAGGTTCGTGAGCGCGACGCCGACCAGCGTCAGGCCGCGCTCGCGGATCAGCGGCCGCGCGGCCGCCAGCAGGTCGCGCGCGACGCCGAGCAGCGGCCCGGTCTGCGCCGTCGCCTCGGTCAGCGTGTGCGACCGCGTGGCGCGCGTGTAGTCCGAGAAGCGCAGCCGCAGCACGACCGTCCGGCAGACGCGCCGGGCGTGGCGCATCCGCCGCGCCACGCGGTCGATCAGCGCGACGAGCGTCGCGTCGAGCTCCGCCGGCGAGCGCGGCCGCGAGCCCAGCGCGCGCTGCGCGCCGATCGAGCCCCGCCGGCGCCCAGGCCGCACGCGCCGCGGGTCGCGGTTGTGCGCCAGCGCGTGCAGCTGGCGCCCGAGCGCCCGCCCCAGCATCGCGACCAGCACGTTCTCCTCCAGCGCCGCGACCTGCCCGACCGTCGTCAGCCCGTGCGCGTGCAGCCGCTGCGCGGTCGCCGCGCCGACGCCCCACAGCCGCTCGACCGCCAGCGGGTGCAGGAACGCGAGCTCGCCCTCGACCGGGACCACCAGCAGCCCGTCCGGCTTCGCGACGCCCGACGCGACCTTGGCGAGGAACTTCGTCCGCGCCACGCCGACCGTGACCGGGAGCCCGACCTCCTCGCGCAGGCGCTGCCGCAGCCGCACGGCGATCTCCTCCGGCGCGCCGGCGATCCGCCGCATGCCGCGGACGTCGAGGAACGCCTCGTCGATCGACAGCCCCTCGACCAGCGGCGACGTGTCGTCGAAGACGTCGAACATCGCGCGGCTGGCGTCCGTGTACGCCTTGAACCGCGGCGGGACGACGACCAGGCCGGGGCACAGCCGCCGCGCCGCGCGGCCGCCCATCGCGGTCCGCACGCCGAACGCCTTCGCCTCGTACGACGCCGCCAGCACGACGCCCCCGCCGACGGCCACCGGCCGCCCGCGCAGCGAGGCGTCGTCGCGCTGCTCGACCGACGCGAAGAACGAGTCCACGTCCGCATGCAGGATGTTCGCCTCCGACACGAACGTATGTTCGCATCAGGGGCGGCGGAAGGTCAGCAGGCGACGGCCACCGTGAACGGCTCGTCGGCGGGCGCGCCGCTCGGGCCGGCCATGTGCACCTCGACGGTGTCGTTGGCGGTGATGCCGTATCCGCTGGCGCCGTCGGCCATCGCGTCGACGGTCGCGACGCAGGGGTTGAAGTTCGTCCCGTCGGCGGCGTAGACCGTGTACTGGCCGCCGCCGCCGTGGGCGACGATGTTGACGTTCCTGGAGCGCTGGACGGCGCCGGTCGCGTCGGCCCGCAGGATCATCGGCGCACCGATGCCGGCGGCGCCCGTGTCGCCCGTGTCGCCTTTGTCGCCCGTGTCGCCCGTGTCGCCCTTGGCGCCGGCCGTGCCGGCGTCGCCCTTGGCGCCGGCGGCGCCCGTGTCGCCCTTGGCGCCGGCGGCGCCCGTGTCGCCCTTGGCGCCCGCCGCGCCGGGATCGCCGGCCGGTCCGGTGGCCCCGGCGGCGCCCGTCGCGCCCTTCGCGCCGGTGGGGCCCTTGAAGCCGCGCGCGCCGTCCTGGCCGTCGGCGCCGCTGAGGACCCGCCGGGCGCCGGGAGTGAGCTTGGCGATCCCGACCGTGTCGTCCTTGATGCTGGAGCCGTCGATGACGTTGTACGTGGCGGCGCCGGCGGCCGGAACCGCGATAGCGGCGACCGCGCCGAGGATCAGCGTCTTCTTAGAGACGCCGACGATGGCCGTGCGGAGACTGAACGGCATTGGTGCCCCGTCTGCTGGAGGTCGGGCGCGCGATTGCACGCCCTATCCGGACATCGGCGCGCCGCGGACCGGCCTTGACCGCCTCCGCGGCCCTCTACCCGGGTCAGAGCCCGATGCCGGGGATGCCCCCCGAGCTCATCTGGAGGTCGTCCCACGCCTTGGCGGCGACCTCCCAGTCGGCCTCGGAGTCCTGCTGCTCCGCGTGGCGGAGCATCCGGATCAGATAGGCCAGCGCCGACAGCATCGCGATCGCGGCGAACGCGATCTGGACGCTGAGCACGCCCTCCTCGGTCCAGTAGACGTCGTCGAGCTCCAGCAGCAGCGCCGACTCGTCGAGCACGAGCGCGACGCCGACGCCGAACGGGAACGCGAGGTACTTGTCGAGCTTGCTGCCGTTGGTGCCGATCGCCACGCCGCCCGCCGTCAGCGCGAGGATGCCGCCGGGCATGAAGTGGTGGATGTGGCGGTCGCCGACGACGACGTCCTTGATCGGCCCGATCCCGCCCTTGGTCCGGATCGTCCACGTGATCCAGCGCGTGACGCCGAACGCGACGGTGAACGACGCGAGCATGTTGAAGAGCGAGTTCTCGCGCGTCCGCGACACGCCGTAGCCCTCGCGGATGACCGCGATCGCCTCCAGCGGCCTCGCCTTGCGATCCTCGGGCGAGTTGATCTGGCGGCTGCGCGGGAGCATGCCGAGCCGCCAGATGCGCGCGACCTCGGCGCCGAACACGGTGATCACCGCGCCGCCCGCGAGGACGCCGAGGACGTGGGTGCGCCCGGACGGCTTGCGGCCCGCCTCGGCGGCGGCCTTGAGCCGTTTATCCTTGCGCTGGCTGGCCATTGCGCCGCCCCTTGCGCAGGTAGACCTCGGCCAGCTGGCCGACGAAGATCACGCCGAACTTGATCAGCCCGCCGAGCTTGGCCCCGACGCCGCCGTCGCCGCCGGCCCGGAAGGTCGTCATCTGCTTCGCGAAATCCTGCACCCGGATTCGCAGTATGCCTGACGCGACGAGCTCCGCCGTCGCCTCGCCGCCCTCCTCGACGTGGCCTTGGAGGACGCGCGTGAACAGCGTCGTCGTGTCCTTCCAGAGGTCGAAGCCGGCGTCGTTCTCGACCAGCTTGTAGCCCGTCATCGTCATCGGGTTGCCGACGCCGTCGCGGAACCACAGCCGGTAGAGCATCCGCTTGACGCCGGGGCCGCTGTCGACGAACAGGTTGAACACGCCGCGCTCGACCGGCAGCCGGCCGCCCAGCGCGTCGCATTGCAGGTAGCCGATCGCGCCGGCCTGGCGCATCGGGTCGTCGGAGAACTTGTCCATGTCCGCCACCTCGATCGTGAGGTGGAACTTCAGGAACTCCGACCCGTCACGGCCGGTGGCCGCACCGCGTGTGAAGTCGGTCTCCCCGAAGGTGACATGGCCGAGCATCTCCTCGGTGAAGCGAACGCTTGTCATGAGGCGGCCGCCTCCGCGGCACGGCGGTCGGGTTCGATGATCTGGTCGGCGAAGCGGTCCGCGAGGGCCGCGATCGTGAAGCTTGGGTTCGGCCCGGTCGGGCCCGGCATCACGGAGCCGTCGGCGATGTGCAGGCCGGGATAGCCGAACACGTTGCCCCACGGGTCCACGACGCCCTCGCCCGGGTCGCGGCCCATCGGCGCCCCGCCGAGCGGGTGCACGGTGATGACGCGGCGCAGGAACCACAGCGGGTTGTCGGCGAAGCGGCCGCCGAGCGACTCCGCGAAGCCCTTGGAGGTGTTGCGCAGGCGCTCGAAGTACGCGTCGGACTCCTTGCGCTTCCACGTGGTGTCGAGCCTGCCGTTGCGCAGGAACAGCTTCCCGTCCGGGACGTCGCGGCCCATGCCGAGCAGCGGCAGCCCGCCCGAGGACAGCGCGCCGGGCAGCATCAGGTCGGCGATCTCGGCCGTCACGTCGGTGTCCGGCGTGCCCTTCAGCCAGTTCTTGACCAGGTACATGCCCGCCTTGCGCCAGCGCCAGATCTGCTGGGGCGCCGAGATCACGTGCAGCACCCACGCGAGGTGCTGCGGGTAGCCCGCGTCCTGCAGGTAGAAGCCGCGGCCGGTGCCGCCGTCCTCGGCGCCCGGCATGCGCGCCGTCGAGGTGATCACCGGCCCGTAGCCGGAGTCGATGATCCGCGGCGTCTTGACGCCGTCGGTCACCCGGCTCGTGTTCAGCGCCAGCGTCAGCAGGTCGCCGTTGCCGCTGAAGCGCGTGCCGAGCTTGCGCGAGATGCGCGGGAAGGCGCCGCGGTTGCGCAGCAGCAGCTCGGTCGTGCCGAGCGTCCCGGCGCTGAGGATCAGGTGGTCGCAGGTGAGCGTGACCGGCAGCGGGCGCGACGGATCCTCGTTGAGGTCGCCGTACTCGACCTCGTAGCCGCCGCCCTCGCGCGGCGCGAAGCGGTGCACGTCGCACAGCGTGCGGATCTCGGCGCCCTCGTCCTTGGCGGCCGTCAGGTACGTGTAGTCGAGCGTGTTCTTGGCGCCGTAGTTGCAGCCGACGTCGCACTCGCCGCACATCTGGCAGGTCGTGCGGTCGCGGTCGTGCAGGTTGCGGCGCTTCTCCTCGATCTTCTCGCCGGTGACCGGCGCGCGCCCCTCGTTGCCGAACGTGATCGCGAGCTTGGGCAGGAACCACTCCAGCCCGTTGGCCTCGGCCGCCTCCTTGAAGGCGTTCGTCTTCGGCGTCGACTTGTAGGGCTCGTGGTCGAACGGGAACCGCTGCAGCGGGATGACCTTCTCGACCTCGTCGTAGTGCGGGTTGAGGTCCTCGCGCGTGACGGGCCAGTACTCGTAGCCGCCGTCGTTGACGTCCTCCTTGACGAACCACTTCTCGTCCTTGCGGATGAAGACGTTCGCGTAGATCAGCGAGCCGCCGCCCAGGCCGGCCGACACGAGCGAGTCGATCCCGCGGAAGGACCAGTAGTGGTACATCCCGGTCAGGCCGCGCGGCGGGTCCCAGAAGCTCTCGCGGGCCCGGTAGGGGCTGCGCGTGAAGGAGCCCGGGGGGTAGGGCCGCCCGCGCTCGAGCACGAGCACGCGCATGTCCGCCTTGGCCAGTCGATAGGCCGTGACCGACCCACCGAAGCCCGAGCCGACGACGATCGCGTCGTAGTGGTCCGAGGTCATTGGCGCCAACCGTAACGGCGGCGCGAGGCAATGAGCAAGTCGGCGACCGACTAAGGTCGGATGATCGGGGTGGGGCGGAGGGGATGCACGCCTTATCCCAGCAGCGTGCGACCGCCCGCGGTGCTGAGCGGGAAGCTGTCGAGGTCCAGCGCGACGACCGCCAGGTCAGCGAACAGGCCGACCTTGCCGAGGTCCTCGCGCAGGTACGGCCCGCCGTCGCGGCGGTCGAGCACCGACAGGACGCCGATCGTCTTGCCGTCGCGCACCAGCGGCGCGACGACCATCGTGTACGGCACGTAGCCGGTCCCCGCGGCGACCTGGCGGGCGAAGCGCGGGTCGGTGCGGCACTCGGGCACGAACACGCCCTCGCCGGTGGCGACGACGTTGCCGGCCAGGCCGACGCCCGGCGGGAGCCGCATGCCGACGACCTCGGCCGCGCCCGCGCCCCAGGCGGCCTCGTAGATCAGCTCGCCCGACGCCGGGTCGGTCAGCGCGATCGAGCACGCGGCCGCCTCGAACATGCCGGCGGCGGTGCGCACGATCGCCTCCATCACGCGCCGGCGCGTCGAGGGGCGGCCCAGGCTCTGGGCCAGCGACTGGCCACGGTCGGCCGTGAGCGGGACGCCGATCGCCTCAGCAAACGACGCCGCCGAGGAGATCCGCTGCTCGGGCAGCATCTCGAGGCCGCCGACCAGCGCCGCCTTGAGCTCCGGGTTCAGGCCGGGCGCGATGCGGTCGAGCTTCAGCGTGTCGCCGTAGCGCGGCGGGCTGCCGATCACCATCGTCCACAGCGTCGCCGCGAGGCTGAAGATGTCGCTCGCCGCCGACACGGTGCCGCCGGCGAACACCTCGGGCGCCATGTAGCGCGGCGTGCCGACCGCGACCGTGCCCTGATCCTCCTCGGACCCGAGCATGCGGGCGACGCCGAAGTCGACGAGGATCACGCCGTCGTCGCTCAGGATCATGTTCTGCGGCTTGACGTCGCGATGGACGATCTGCTGTCCGTGTACGTACTGCAGCGCCTCGCAGGCGTGGCGGGCGTACTCGATCGCGTCGCCGAGGATCAGGCCCGGGTCGCCGTCGTTCTTGAGCACGACGCCGAGGTCGGTGCCGTGCACGAGGTCCATGACGATGTAGAGGCCCTGCTCGTCGCTGGAGTGGTCGATGACCTTGACCACGCGCGGGTGGCTGAGGCTGGCGAGCAGGCGCGCCTCGATCTCGAAGCGCGCCGCGTGGCGGACGTCGAGCAGCCGCTTGACGGCGACGTCGGTCCCGGTCTCGCGGTCGCGCGCACGGTAGACCGCGCCCATGGCGCCGCTGGAGATCGGGGCGATGATCTCGTAGCGGCCGTTGAGGGCTTCCCCCCCGACCGCCGTCGCCTGCTGGTCGGGCCGCGTCACCCTAGCCCGCCGCGGTCAGACACGCCGGCGCGGGCATGTCCAGCGCGCGCAGCATGTCGATGACCAGCGCACCCGCGCTGGGCGGGCGCTCGTCGGGATCCTTGGCCATCCCGGCCGCGATCACGTCGTCGAGCGCGACAGGGAGCGACGGCCGGCGCTCGTGCACGCTCGGTGCGGGTTCGACGATATGGGCGTACATGGTCGCCGCGTCAGTGTCGCGCGCGTAGGGGACGGAGCCCGTCAGCGTCTCGACCGCGAGGCACGCAAGGCCGTAGATGTCGGTCGCGGGACCGACGCCTTCGCCGTCGAGGAGCTCGGGAGCCATGTAGTCGATTGTGCCTAACACTTGACCTGGGGCGGTCAACGCCTCGCCTTCAGGGTCGCGGGCGAGCCCGAAATCGCCCAGGTAGACCTGGGGACCGGGGTCCATCAGGACGTTGGCGGGCTTGACGTCGCGGTGCACCACGCCGTGGGCGTGGGCGACGTCGAGCGCGCTGGCGACGCAGGAGAGCACCGTCATGGCGTGGTCCACGCGGATCGGGCCGGCGATGATCGCGTTGCGCAGCGTCGCCGAGACGAGCCGCGTCGCGATGTACAGGTCGCCGTCGATCTCGCCCATGCCGTAGATCGGGAGCACGTGCGGATGGTTGAGCTGCGCGAGCAGGCTGCCCTCGCGCCGGAAGCGCTCGCGGTACACGGGATCGATCGCCACGTCTTCACGTAGGACCTTCAACGCGATAGCGCGTCCTGTGATTCGGTCGATCGCGAGGTATACGACGCCCATGCGTCCCACACCGACGATCCCCTCGATCCTGTAGTCACCGAGCATTGGCCTGTCCATAGCGAGATCGGCCCCAAGTCTCGCCGCTTGAACCGCTGGACGCAAGTTGCTCCCCGCCGGAAGTTGGGGGCGCCGCACTGGACCGGCGGTCGGATATGCTTGCGCCGCTCGGATGCCTGAGATTGCTATCGAGCCCAGGCCGGGCGACAACGTAGGGCCTTACCGGATCACTCGGGTGATCGGTCGCGGGCGCATGGGCGTGGTCTTCGAGGGCGTCGAGGACGGCGGCGAGCCGGTCGCCATCAAGGTCGTCACGACCGAGCTCTCGCAGGACGAGGTCTTCGTCCGCCGCTTCAAGCGCGAAGTGGCCGCTGCGCAGCGGATCTCTCATCCCAACGTCGTCGAGGTGCTCGCCTCCGGCGAGGAGCACGGGCTGCCGTACCTCGTCCAGAAGCTGATTCCCGGCGGGTCGCTCGCCGACCGCGTCGCGAAGGGCCGGCTGGACGTCGGGACGACCGTGCGCCTGCTCACCGGCCCGGCGGCCGGGATCGACGCGCTGCACGGCAGCGGGCTGGTCCACCGCGACATCAAGCCGGCCAACATCCTGCTCGACGGCGACACGGCCTATGTGTCGGACTTCGGACTTGCCAAGGACAGCCAGGCGTCGAACTTGACGCGGCCCGGACAGGCGCTCGGCTCGCTCGACTACATGGCGCCGGAGCAGATCCGCGGCGAGGACGTCAGCCCCGCCACGGACATCTACGCGCTCGGCTGCGTCTTCATCGAGTGCCTCACGGGCACGCCGCCGTTCGGCGGGCGCCCGAGCATGCGCGTGCTGTTCGCGCATCTGCAGGAGCCGCCGCCGGACATCTCCGAGTTGCGCGGCGACGTGAGCGCGGCGACGGCGAAGGCGGTGAATCGCGCCATGGAGAAGGAGGCGGAGGACCGCCCCGCGAGCGCGACCGCCTACGTGCAGTCGATCGCGCGCGCGGCCGGTATCTAGCCCAGCCTGCCCTTGATGTAGGCCGTGGCGTCGGTCTGCGGCTTGCCCGAGGTCACGACCGTGCCGTGGGTGAGGCCGCCGTAGGTCTTGTAGGTCACCTTCACGTGGGCCTTGGTGTACTCGGCGACCATCTGCTGGGTGAACGTCGGGAAGACGGTCGTGTCGGCGCTGCCCTGCTCGATCAGCACCGGCGTCTTGATCTTCAGGCCCTCCGGGTCGTCGTTCGCGGCGAGCGCGGCGACGATCGGGTTGACGTCGGCGTCGGCGCGGAACAGCTGCGAGGCCGGGAGGCTGCCGAAGGAGTCCGGCTTGCCGAGGTCCGGCAGGCACTTCGTGTCGGTCTGCGGGTACAGCGCGGCGGCCTGAGGCGAGAGCAGCCCCGCGATCCCGAGGGCCGGGTCGGCGACGTCGATCCCGCGCACGATCAGGGCGGCGAGGCCCGTCAGCGAGGTCGTGTTGAGGTTGCGCAGCAGCGCGCCCTGCTCGGACAGGTGCGAGACGGGCGCGAAGGCGACCGTGCCCTTGATCTTCAGCGACGGCGTCCACTTCGACGCGAGCGCGGCCGCGAACAGCGCGGCCTGGCCGCCCTGGGAGTGGCCGGAGATCACGACGTCCTTGCTCAGCTTCGGCTCGAGCTCGCGCGCGGCGAGCACGGCGTCGAGCACGCTGCGGCCTTCGGAGACGCCGATCAGGTACGGGTGCGGCCCGGGCGTGCCGAGGCCTTCGTAGTCGGTGCGCACGACCGCGTAGCCGGCCTTGATCCAGCGCTGCATCAGCGCGTGGTCGTAGTTGGCGTTGTTCGGCGTGATCGACGGCGCGCAGGTGTCGGCGATGCCCGTCGTCCCGTGCGCCCACGTGATCACGGGCCAGCCGCCCTTGGGCGCCTTGCCCTTCGGCAGGTCGAGCACGCCCGACACGGCGACCGGCGCGCCGCCGACGCTCGTGGACCGGTACAGCAGCAGGCTGTTGCTCTTGGCGCCCTTCAGCGTCGCCTGTCCGGTCGCCTTCCTCGCCCAGATCAGCTTCCCGTGCGCGCCCGACGGGAGCGGGGCGGGCGGGGTGTAGAAGGCCAGTCCGGCCGGGCCCTTTCGGACCTCGGCGGAGGCCGGAGCCGCGGCGAGCGCGGCGAGCAGGATCCCAAGAAGTACACAACGACGCATCCGCGGAACGGTAGCGCCCTCAGGAAGCCGCAAGGTTCCGCCAAGGTTCCGCTAAGGGTCGGCTGGCACAGTTGCCCCTGTCGCTGACCACGACATACACATCGCCCGGCCCCCGGTTCGTCAATTCTCCCCACCGACGCCCGCCGGCCGCAAGCTTAGGGCCGCCGCGTCTGACCCACGCGGCGGCCCCTCCTCTCCTCCTCGACGCAGCTGGTCGCAAGTCGGACATTCCTGACCGGAACGCGCCGATGTGCCAGCTTCGGCGGGTTCGAGTGCTATTTCTCAGGTACCGATGAACGACCTTGTCAGCGTGCTGGACGTCGACGCGGGCCTGGCCGAGCTGGTACCGCAGGCGCACCGGCCGGACGCCCGGCGGGCGACGGCCGCCGCGACACTCACCCTTGCCACCGGCCCCTGGAAGCGGGCGCGCAACCCCGAGCGCGGCCGCGGCGGGTTCGGCCTGCTGCTGGTCGAGGGCCTGATGATCCGGCGCGTCGGGATCGACGGCCGCTACGGCGCCGAGCTGCTCGGCCCAGGCGACCTCCTGCGCCCGTGGCAGAGCGAAGGCAGCGTCCTCGGCGTCGAATGGACGTGGCGCACGGTCGCCCCGGCCCGCCTCGCGATCCTCGACTCGCGCTGGACGGCCCGCGCCGCGGCGTGGCCGCAGCTCGGGGCCGAGCTCGCCGGCCGCGCGTTCGCCCGCTCGATCCGGATGGCGGTCGCGATGGCGATCGCGCAGCAGCCGAAGCTCGAGGAGCGGCTGTGGATGCTCTTCTGGGAGCTCGCGGACCGCTACGGGCGCGTGCACTCCGACGGCGTGCACCTCGACCTGCCGCTCACGCACGAGGTGTTGAGCCACCTCGCGGGAGCGAGGCGGCCCTCGGTCTCCGGAGCGCTGACCCGGCTCGCTGGCGGCGGCCGCGTCGATCGCGACGGCCGCGGCTGGGTCCTGCACGGCGAGCCGCCTGCGGTCGAAGTCGACTCCGCCGCCTAGTCCAGGAACAGCGCGATCTCGGACACCGGCGCGCGCTCCGGCACGCGCTGCTCCTGCCGCGGCTCGCCGAGGTGCAGGAGCCCGATCGGCGTCTCGTCGTCGGGCAGTCCCACGGCCACGCGCCCGGCGAGGTCGTCGAGCACGGCGAGCGAGCGCCAGTAGCCCGCGAGGCCGCGAGCGTGCGCTCCCAGCAGGACGATGTAGGCGGCGACGGCGGTCGCGAGCACGTCCTCGTGGTCCTGCTCGGCCTCGCCGGTCTGCTTCGCGCTCACGACGATCAGCGTCGGGGCGCGGTCGAGCTTGCCGCCGGAGCCGGGCTTGGCCTCTTCGGCGGCCGCCTTCAGCCGCTCGCGCGACGACGGCCCGAGCACGCGGAAGCGCCAGGGGTTGGTGACGTGGTGGTTGGGCGCCCAGCGCGCGAGCTCGAACAGCTCGCGCAGGACCCCCTCCTCGACAGGCTCGGCGCCGTAGGCCTTGTGCGTGCGGCGCGAGCGGATCAGGTCATCGATGGTCATGAAGACCCGAGACGTTAGGAGGAGAGGAAGCGCGCGAGCTCGCGCACGGCCTGCGCGCGGTCCTGCGACTGCACCGAGTGGCCGGCGCCGGGCACGACGATCAGCCTCCCGCCCGGCGCGTGCTCGCGCTCCGCGCGCGCCCACTCGAGCGGCGTCGAGAGGTCCTTGTCGCCCGCGAGCAGGAGCGTGGGCACGTCCGGCAGGTCCGCCGCCACGTCCGGCGGCGCGACCGGCGTGGGCGGCCAGTACAGGCACTGCAGCGCGATCCCGTTGCCGCTCGCCGTCGCCGCGTCGTAGGGACCCGGGTCGACCGCCGCGGCCGCCGCCCGCAGCGCCGCCTCGCGCCCCGCGAGCGGCGCCGACTCACCGCCCCACGGCGCGCGCGTGTCCGCGCACAGCGTGCTCGCGTGCAGCCCCTGGCTGAGCTGCGTGGCCGTGTACGAGCCCTCGTAACGCCGCACCGCCCCGGCGAGCCGCCGCAGCGGGGCCATATCCCCGCCGGCCGCGCGGCGCAGCGCGCGCGTCGCGCCCGTCAGGTGCGGGCGCCCGATCGAGAGCGCCGTGAGCATGTCCAGCAGCTGCGGCCCGTCGTGCTCGCGCGCGACCACGCGGGCGAGATCGCGCGCCGCCGCCGGGCCGAGCACGCGCGCCGTCGCCTGCAGCGAGACCTCCGACGTCAGCGTCGCGCCCGCGTGCGGGACGACCGAGTCGAGCACGAGCCGATCGACCCGGTCCGGGTGCGCGAGTGCGTAGCGCTCGGCCACGTAGGTGCCGTAGGAGACGCCGTCGAGCGCCAGCTTCGCGACGCCCAGCGCCTGCCGCAGCCGCTCGAGGTCGGCGACCGTGTCGGTCGTGGCGAAGAAGCGGCGGCGATCGCCCAGCGCGGAGGCGCATTCGCGCACCGCGGCCGCGGACGGCGGCGTGAGGTCCGACGCGCCCATCGCCCGCTGCAGCGCCGGGCACCGCAGCGCGGCCCGGCCGGTGCCGCGCTGGTCGATCACGACGAGCCGGAAGCGGCGCCCCGCGGCGCCGAGATGGCGGCGCTCGGTGGCGAGGAACGGCAGCCCCGGCTGGCCCGGGCCGCCGCTCAGCAGCACCAGCACCGGCGCGCCGGACGGCCCGGACACGGCGAACGGCAGCGAGAGCGCTCCGCGCGTGCGGCCGCTCCAGTCGAGCGGGACGCGCAGCGTCCCGCAGCGCGCGTGCGGGACGTCCGCGCACGCGCTGAGCCGCACGGGCGCCGGCGTGGGCGTCGGCGTCGGCGTGGCCTTCGCCCGGTGCGACCCGCCGCACCCGGCCACGATCACCGCCGCGCCGATCCACGCTCGCCGCATGCGCCGCACCGTAGCTCCGTTTCGCCGCGCCGCGAACCGGAGAGCACCGCGGCATGAGCGACGAGGAGAGCGTCGAGACCCGGATCCCGGCCCGCATGGACCGGCTCCCGTGGAGCGGCTGGCACTGGCTGGTGATCCTCGGCCTCGGGACCGTCTGGGTCCTCGACGGCCTCGAGGTGACGATCGTCGGCGCGATCGGGAGCCGACTGAGCGAGAAGGACGCGCTCGGCATCAGCACCTACCAGGTCGCGGTCGGCGGCACGTTCTACATCGTCGGCGCCGCGCTCGGCGCGCTGTTCTTCGGCTACCTGACCGACCGGTTCGGGCGCAAGAAGCTGTTCATGGTCAGCCTCGGCCTCTACCTCGTCGCCACGGTCGCCACCGGCTTCTCGTGGAGCGCCGGCTCGTTCTGGGCCTTCCGCTTCGTCACGGGATTCGCGATCGGCGGCGAGTACTCGGCGATCAACTCCGCCGTCGACGAGCTGATCCCCGCGCGCGCCCGCGGCTGGGTCGACCTCTCGATCAATGGCTCCTACTGGCTCGGCGCCGCGGCCGGAGCCGCCCTGTCGGGCGTCCTGCTCGACACATCGATCTTCGGTCCCGACGTCGGCTGGCGGCTCTCGTTCTTCCTCGGCGCGATCCTCGCGATCGGGATCATGCTCGTCCGCCGCCACGTCCCGGAGAGCCCGCGCTGGCTGATGATCCACGGCCGCCACGAGGAGGCCGAGCGATTGGTCGGCGGCATCGAGCGTGAGGTCGAGGACCGCACGGGGGAGGACCTCGAGGAGCCCGACGACTCGATCGAGATCCAGCAGCGCGAGTCGACCGGCTTCGGCGAGATCGCGCGCACGCTGTTCAGCCGCTACCCGAAGCGCTCGGTCCTCGGCTTCACGCTGCTCGCCACGCAGGCGTTCGTCTACAACGCCGTGATCTTCACGTTCTCGACCGTGCTGACGTCGGTCTTCCACGTCGGCTCGAGCGTCGCCGGCCTGTACCTGATCCCGTTCGGGATCGCCAACTTCCTCGGCGCGCTGGCGCTGGGCCGCCTGTTCGACACCGTCGGGCGGCGGGCGATGATCTCCGGCACGTACATGCTCGCGGCCGTGATCCTCGCCGTGCTCGCGGCGCTGCTGAGCGGCGGCTCGCTCGGGCTGACCGGCTACATGGCGATCCTGTGCGCCGCGTTCTTCGTCGCCTCGGCGGCGGCGTCGGCCGGCTACCTGACGGTGTCCGAGACGTTCCCGATCGAGATCCGCGCGATGGCGATCGCGCTGTTCTACGCGATCGCGACGGGCATCGGCGGCGCGGTCGGACCGCTGCTGTTCGGCAAGCTGCTGGGCGGCGACGATCCGACGGGGGTCGCCGTCGGCTACTGGATCGCGGCGGGCCTGATGGCGATCGCGGCGGTGACGGAGATCGTGCTCGGCGTGGACGCCGAGCAGCAATCGCTTGAAGAGGTCGCGGAGCCGTTGTCCGCGACGTGAGCTACGCCGCGGCGGACTCGGGCACCTGGACCGGGCCGCAGCCCAGCAGGTCCTCGATCAGCCGGTCTACGGTCTCCTCGAGCCAGCGGCCGGAGGCGACGAGCGCCTCGGCGAGCTTCCCGATGTCGCGCAGCGCATCACGCGTCTCCTCCACGTCGGAGGCGAAGATGAGAGTGTCTGCGGCGTCGCGGATGCGAGCCTGCTCGCCGGCCAGGAGCTTGCTGGGCCCCAGCTCGTCGAGTGTCTTTACAACGCGCCCGTAGGCATGAGTGCGGTTGTTGGTCATGACACAAGGTCTCCTGGACGAGGTAGTCGTCAGCTAGACAACGTTCTGAAGGCCCGTTGCCGACGGGTCTGTGCGATACCTCCACAAGTGTTCGAGTCCCCGGGTCCGTCGCGGGGTCCCTAAGGGTCATCCCCAATGGTGGCTGGAGCCCCGCCGCGGCAGCCTGTCCGACATGACCTCGACCCCCGTCATCCCACCGAGCGAAGAGCCGCGCCGGCTCACGCGCTCGACCTCCGAGCACATGATCGCCGGCGTCGCGGGCGGTCTTGGGCGCTACTTCGGCCTCGACCCGATGCTGTTCCGGATCGCCTTCGGCGTCTCGGTCTTCTTCGGCGGCATCGGCCTGCTCGCGTACATCGCGCTCGTCGCGTTCCTGCCCTCCGACGACGGCACGCCGTCGTGGATCGACGGCCGTTCACGCACCACGACGATCGTGGCGACCGTCGCGCTCGCGATCGCCGCGATCTCGTTCCTCGGACCGCCGGCGTTCGTCCTCGGGCCGGGTTTGCTCGCGCTGGCGGTCCTCGGGCTGCTCGCCGTGCTGCTCTACCGCGCCTTCGGCGGCGAGCGCGACGACGACGCCGCCCAGATGATCGCCCGCGGGACGCTCGTGCTGCTGGTGCTGATCGCGGCGCTCGGGGCCGCGACGGGCGTCGGCCTGATCGCGGCGCTCGGCGGCGGCGTGGCCGTCGCGATCATCGCGATCGTCGCCGGCGTGGCGCTGATCGCGGCGGGGCTGCTCGGCGGGCCGCGATGGCTCATCCTCCCGGTCATCGTGCTCGTGCTCCCGCTCGCCGTCGTCTCCGCCGCGGGCATCGACCTGCGCGGCGGCGTGGGCGACCGCGACTACCGCCCGAGCAGCGTCGCCGCGCTGCAGCCCGAGTACCGCATCGGCGCCGGCCGGATGACGGTCGACCTGCGCGCGCTCGAGAGCGCGAACGTGAAGGTGCGCGTCGGCCTGGGCGAGGCGGTCGTGCGCGTGCCCGACGGCGCGTGCGTGTCGACCGACGCGCACGTCGGCGCCGGCCAGGCGGACCTGCCCGACAGCCCGGGCCACAGCGGGCTCGACGTCGACGTCTGGAGTCCCGCGACCGGGACCGCGGTCGTGCACGTCAAGGCCGACGTCGGCGTCGGCCACCTGCTGATCGAGCGCGACGGCGGCCGCGCGCCGGCCTGCGCGTGAGCTCGCGGCGCGCCGACCGCACGCTGATCGCCACCGGCCTGGTGACGATCGCGCTCGGCGCGCTGTTCCTGCTCGACCGCCTCGGGGTGATCGACATCCGCTTCGGCTACACGCTCCCGGCGGTCCTCGCGGGCGTCGGCATCGTGCTGCTCGTGGCAGGCGTGGCGCCATGAAACGTGATCCCGCGAACGGCTACCTCGGCGGCGTCTGCTCCGGCTTCGCGGCACAGCTCGGGATCGACCCGCTGCTGATCCGGATCGGCTTCGGCGCGACGCTGTTCGCCGGCGGCATCGGCGTCCCGATCTACATCATCGCCTGGATGCTGATCCCGGCCGAGGGGCCGGAGAAGCCGGTCGTCGCGCGGCTGCTCTCGCGCCGCGACGCGTGGCTGGTGGCGGCCGGCATGGGCTGCCTCGTTCTGGCGCTGATGCTGCTCCTGCGCCAGTGGGGCCTGTGGTTCAGCGACAGCATCGCCTGGCCGGCGGCGCTCGTCGCGGCCGGCGGCGCGCTGATCTGGCGACAGTCGCAGGCGGAGGACCCCGCCGAGCGCCAGGCCGTCCTGAAGCTCCCCGCGCCCGCCGCCGGGCGCGCGGGCGTGGGCATCGCGCTCGTCGTCGGCGGCGCGCTGATCTTCCTCTGGCTCAACGACGCCCTTGCGCCTGCGCGCGACGCGCTCCTGCCGGTCGCCGTCGTCGTGCTCGCCGGCGCGATCATCCTCGCGCCGTGGTGGATCCGGCTCGTGCGCGGGCTCGCGACGGAGCGCGCGGCGCGGATCCGCTCGCAGGAGCGCGCCGAGGTCGCCGCCCACCTGCACGACTCCGTGCTCCAGACGCTCGCGCTCGTGCAGAAGCGCGCCGACGACCCGCGCGAGGTGGCCGCGCTCGCGCGCCGGCAGGAGCGCGAGCTGCGCGCGTGGCTGAACGACAGCCGCCCGTCAGGGATGCTCGCGTCCGCGCTCGAGCAGGCGGCGTCGGAGGTCGAGACCGACCACGGCGTGCCGATCGAGGTGGTGCTGGTCGGCGACGCGCCGCTCGACGACCGCACCGGCGCGCTGGTGGCGGCCACGCGCGAGGCGCTCGTGAACGCGTCGAAGTTCGCCGGGCCGGAGGCGATCCGGCTCTACGCCGAGGTGGCCGGCGACCGCGTGGAGGTCTTCGTGCGCGACCGCGGGCCCGGCTTCGAGCCGGCCGCCGTCCCGGACGACCGGCGCGGGCTGCGGGAGTCCATCATGGGGCGGATGGAGCGTCACGGAGGCCGCGCGTCGGTGCACTCGCTCCCCGGCCAGGGGACCGAGGTCGAGCTGGTGATCGAGCCGTGACGACCGCGGTCCTCGTCGACGACCACCAGCTCTTCCGCTCCGGCGTGCGCGCCGAGCTCGACGGGCTCGTCGACGTGCTCGGCGACGCCGCCACCGTCGAGGACGCGATCCGGCTGATCGTCGAGACCGAGCCCGACGTGGTCGTGCTCGACGTGCACATGCCCGGCGGCGGCGGGCTGGAGGTGATCCGCCAGGTCGCCGAACGGCGGCCCGCGCAGCGCTTCCTCGCGCTGTCGGTCTCCGACGCGCCGGAGGACGTGATCGCGATCATCCGCGCGGGCGCCCGCGGCTACGTGACCAAGACGATCTCGGGCGACGAGCTGGCCGACGCGATCCGGCGCGTGGCCGACGGCGACGCGGTCTTCTCGCCGCGGCTGGCCGGCTTCGTGCTCGACGCGTTCGCCTCGCTGGCGCCGGCCGAGGTGGACCCGGAGCTCGACCAGCTGACCGCGCGCGAGCGCGAGGTGCTGCGCCACATCGCGCGCGGCTACCTGTACAAGGAGATCGCGGCGCGGCTCGGGATCTCGACCAAGACCGTCGAGGCCCACGTCTCGGCGGTGCTGCGCAAGCTCCAGCTCTCCTCGCGCCACGAGCTGTCGCGCTGGGCGGTGCAGCGCCGGCTCGTCGACTGATGTGGACCTGCCCCGCGTGCGGGCGCTCGTTCGCGGCGCGCGGCCAGGTCCGCACGTGCGCGCCGCTGCACGATCTGGCGTTCCATCTCGACGGCAAGCCGCCCGCGATCGCCGAGATCGTCGCGCGCTTCGTGGCGGCGGCGGAGGCCTGCGGGCCGGTGACGGTGCTGCCGGAGAAGACGCGCATCGCGCTCGCCGCGCGGATGAGCTTCGCGGCGCTGATGCCGCGCCGCCGCTGGGTCGACGGGCACGTCGTGCTCGCCCGCGGCTCGAGGACCCGCGCTTCACGCGGATCGAGACGTTCTCGCCGCGCAACCACCTGCACGCGTTCCGGCTCAGCGACCCGGGCGAGGTCGACGCGCAGGTCGAGGCCTGGCTGCGCGAGGCCTACGACGTCGGCATGCAGCGGCATCGATGAGCGGCTCATCGGAAGCGCGGGTCGGGGCGCCTACCGTGGGTCGGCATGTTCTCCGGCCTCGAGAGCCCCGTCCACTGGATCGTCGTCGGCATCATCGCGCTGATCGTGCTCGGCCCGAAGCGGCTCCCCGAGGTCGGGCGGTCGCTCGGCTCCGGGCTGCGCGGGTTCCGCGACGCGTTCGAGGACAAGCCCGAGCCGCCCGAGCCGCCGCCCGATCAGTCCATCGACCCGAAGCGCTGATCGCGCCAGAGCGCGCGCGAGCGCTCCTCCGGATACGCGGCGAGCACCGGCTCGGGGCGGTAGACGCGCGTACGCCGCTGCGGTGCCCGGAAACGGGTCCAGCCGGGGTCGCCCGTGGCCGCGAACGCCAGGTGCTCGGCGCGGATGCGCCGCGACAGCCGCTCGGTCGCCGCGACCGCCGCAGGACCCGCCGCCGTCACCTCGCCTTCGCTGTCCGCGGTCCCGAACAGCAGCAGCGTGTCGAGGCCGTGGGACGCTCCATGCGGCCCGAATCCCCAGCACAGCTCGTAGAGCCATACCCGGGCTCCGCCGGCGTCGGCGGCTTCGGCGAGGTGCAGGGCCGGCATCCGGTACAGCCAGTCCGACAGCGCCGTCTCGCGCAGCTGCGCGGGCGTGGCCGCCGGGTAGGCCGCCCGGTAGCGCGGCGCCCCTGGCGTGGGTGAGAGACCGTCGATCACGACGTCCACCTGCGCGTCGCCGGCGTCGGGAAGCTCGGCGGCGAGCAGGCTGTACTCGTCGCGGCTGTGGCCGATCAGCAGCTCGACGTCCCGGGTCGCGCCGGCGGCGAGCGCGGACCACGGCGCCGAGGGAAGCACGTCGCCGTCGACCACTGGAGCGAACGGCGTGGAGGAGTAGGCCACCGCGCCCCATCGGCCGAAGCGCTCCACGAGGCTGCGCGTCACCGTCCGGCTCGCCGCGACCAGGTCGTCAGGAGCGACGCCGGCGAGCTCGGCCACGCTGGAGCTCCGGCCGAGCGCAGCGCAGATCTCGGCGGAGATCCCGGCCGCCAGGCCGGGCGTGAAGTACGTCCCCGGGATGCTCTGCAGGATCGCTCGGCGGAACGGCCTGGCGGCCGGCCGCAGCGTCAGCATGGCGGCGATCAGGCCGGCTCCCGCCGACTGGCCGAGCACCGTGACGTTGCCCGCGTCACCCCCGAAGCCGGCGATGTTCTCCTGCACCCAGCGCAGCGCGGCGAGCTGATCGAGGAGGGCCCGGTTGTCCGGCGCTCCGCCGATGTGCGCGAGACCCTCGAACCCGGTCCGGTAGTGCGCGCTGACCAGCACCGCGCCGGCCGCGGCCACCGCCGCGCCCGTCAGGTACGGGTCGGCGGAGTCGCACCGGAGGTATCCGCCGCCGCTGATCCACACCACGACCGGAAGGCCGGCCCGGCCGGGGTCGGCCGTCCAGACGGCGAGGTTCAGCCAGTCGTCGCCGTCGATCTTCCGGCCCGGTTGCGGCGGAGGCGGCCCGAAGCGGCTCGCGTCCCGGACCCCGTCCCACGGCTCGGCGGGCCGGGGAGCGGCGAACCGGCACGGCCCGACCGGCGGGGCGGCGAAGGGGATGCCGCGGAACACGGCCACGCCGTCCTCCCAGCGTCCCCGCACCGTGCCGGCCGACGTGCGCACCTCAGGCTCCACGTCCGGCATGGTCGCAGCGCCTGTCGTAGGGTCGTCCGCGCGAGATGGACCTGGCCGCCCTGCACGACGAGATCGTCGCCCACACCGGCTGCGGCTTCGAGCCGTGCGAGACGGCGACGCGGATGGTCCCGGGCGAGGGGAACCCAGCAGCGGCCGTGATGCTCGTCGGCGAGGCGCCGGGGGCGAACGAGGACCGGCTCGGGCGGCCGTTCGTCGGTCGCGCGGGGATGCTGCTCGAGGAGCTGCTGGCGGCGGCGGGGCTGACGCGCGACGAGGTCTGGATCACCAACGTGGTCAAGGCGCGGCCGCCGAAGAACCGCGACCCGCGGGCGCCCGAGGTCGCGCACTGCATGCCGTGGCTGGAGGCCGAGGTGGAGCTGATCCGCCCGCGCGTGATCGTGCCGCTGGGCCGCCACGCGCTGAAGCACTTCGCGCCCGAGGCGACGATCGCCGACGTCCACGGGAAGCTGATCCACGAGCGCCTGTTCCCGCTCTACCACCCCGCCGCCGCGATGTACAACCAGTCGCTGCGCGCCACGCTGTTCGACGACGCCCGCGCGCTCGGCGAGGCGGTCCGCCGGCAGGAGTAGGCTCGCGCGATGCGCGTGCTCGCGGCCGCGATCGGGCTGGGCCTGGCGGTGCTCGTCGCGCCGGCCTCCGCGCAG
Source organism: uncultured Solirubrobacteraceae bacterium (assembly GCA_963736505.1). GTDB lineage: Bacteria > Actinomycetota > Thermoleophilia > Solirubrobacterales > Solirubrobacteraceae > Solirubrobacter. Next base: position 1,119,820 of record CAVTOZ010000001.1, on the reverse strand, counting down.
ACGCAGGTCCCGGCCAAGCCGCAGACGAAGTCGCTGGACTCCGAGGCCCCGGCCGGCGCGCCGCCGCACTGGCTGCCGAACGAGACGTGGGTGATGCAGCACTGGCTGCCGTACGACGAGACGCGGCTGTACGCGCTGCTCGGGATCGACCGCGGCGACGTGTGGCGCTGGCTGCGCGACGACACGCGCACGCTTTCGCAGCTCGCGCAGCGGCACGGGTGGGAGCCCGCGGCGCTGGCGCGCGCGCTGGTGGAGCCGTGGCGCGGGCACCTGCGCGAGCCGGGGCGGCTCGCGGTGCTGCAGTCGCGCGCGCTGCGGACGCTGACGCAGGGCCACCTGTCGCAGCACATGTTCTTCCACTCGCTGCACCAGAACGCGATCCCGGACGCGGCGGCGAAGATCTTCGGCACCAGCACGTCGCAGTTCCGCTACCTGCGCCGGTCGGAGCTGTCGCCGCTGATGATCTGCCGGCTCAACGGGCTCTCGGGCTCGCACGCGCAGACGTCCGCGGCCGACACGCTGCGCGCGATGGAGGAACGCGCCGTCAAGGGCCAGGCGATGCCGGCGGCGCAGGGCGAGCGCCTGCTCGCGCGCCAGCTGCGCCAGCTTCCCCGCTGGCTGCAGCAGACGCGCTACAACGGCCCGCCGCCGCTCAAACAGCCGCGCGGCTCGATCGCGACGGCCTCCAACTACTCCAACAACGCGGCGTTCGCGGGCGACGGCGAGCACCTCGTGTACGAGAGCTACGACGCGAAGCTCGCGGCCGCCAAGACGGCCGGCGAGATCGCGGTGATGTCGCGCTCGCTGACCGGCGCGCCGTTCGTCGCCAGCGCGCCGGATCCCGGCGCCGTGCGCCACACGCCGCGCTCGGCCTACAACCCGGCGGTCTCGGCCGACGGCCGCTACGTCGCGTTCGAGTCGGCCGAGGGCAACCTCAACTTCGCCAAGCGCTACGGGCAGATGCGCGTCTACGTCAAGGACACCAGGCGCGGCGTGACGAAGCTGGCGCCGGGGATCGACTACAAGTCCGATCCGCACTCCGCCTACAACCCGTCGCTCTCGGCCGACGGGCAGGTGGTCGCGTACGAGACGTCGGAGTCCAAGCGCGGCGAGCTCGACGTCTGGGTCGCGAACCTGCGCACCGGCCGCGCGCAGCGGATCGGCCGCAACATCTACGAGCCCGCGCTCTCGCCCGACGGGCGCCACCTGGCGTACACGACGAGTGCGTCCGCCGTCCAGCTGCGCGACCTGCGGACAGGCCGCACGCAGCTCGTCTCCGGCGGCGCGGAGGCGTGGGAGCCTGTCGTCGCGCGCGACGGCAGCGCCGTCGCGTACACGTCGGGCACGCACGTCGTCGTGCGCGACATGCGCACCGGCGAGACGGTCACGATCGCCGCGCCGGCGGGCGACACGGCCGCGTTCGAGCCGTCGCTGTCGGCCGACGGCATGCGCGTCGCGTTCACCTCGCGCGGCTACGGCGAGACCGACACCGGCGTCTACGTCTACGACCGCGCCACGCGCGCGACCACGCTCGTCTCGCGCGCGTCGGGCGCGGCCGGCGCGCCCGCCTCAGGCGCCTCGGCGCGGCCCTCGATGTCGGCCGACGGCCGCCGCGTCGCGTTCACGTCCGACGCCTGGAACCTCTCCGCCGCCAAGTGCAACCCGGCGCGCGGGATCTTCGTCCGCGACCTCGCCGCCCAGACCACCGCGCTGGTCTCCACCGACGACGGCGCGAACCGCTTCGCCGGCCCGACCAAGGGCTCGATCTCCGGCAGCGAGATGCGCATCGCACTCCTCTGCGCCTAGTGGACGCGTCCGGAAGTACGACGCATTCCGGCGGGCCCGGACCGCCATCTGTCTCGCCCTTGGGGCTCGTCACTTGGCTCTCGCCGCTGCCGGGCCGCGGCAGTCGCACACGTACCACCAGTATGCGAGCGACTGCCGCAGCCGGCAGCGACGACCCGTGCATTCGCCGGCGATGCGCCGTACTTGCGCACGCGCCCGCTAGCTGGAGTCGCGCGTCTCCTTGAGGATCTGGTGCGTCATCGTGTCCTTCTCGGCCGCGGCGCTCGGCGTGCGCATCTCACCGGCCAGGCGCTCCATCACCTCGGCGTTCCAGTCGAACGTGCCCAGCAGCAGGTAGCGCAGCATGGCGATCCGCAGGTAGCGCTCGGTCTCGGTGCCGCCGCCGCCGAGGCCGGCCTCGCGCAGCATCTCGACGACCGGCTCGTACTCGTCGCGCAGCCACGCCTGCCCGAGCTCCTCGCGTGAGAGCAGCTGCCCCCGCTCGAGGCTGACGCGGTAGCCCCAGGACTCGATCAGCGTCGCGAGCTGCGCGTAGCGCCACTCGTCGGAGAGCTGGATCCGCTCGCGCGCCGCGGGCGGCAGCGGCACGCGCTCGTGGAACACGCGCTCATGGCGCTTGAGCGGCAGGTCGCGGGCCAGCAACTCGGGCCCGGCGCCGAGCTTCGTGCGCACGTCGACGACGCGCGCGTCGATCTCCGTGTCGCCCATCGCGCGCGCCACCGAGACGCGGTGGTGGCCGTCCTGGACGAAGTGCAGGTCGCCGATCCGGAAGACGTCGATCGGCGGCATGTCCTCGCCGCGCTTGCGCGCCGCCGCGATCCGCTCCCAGCGCGCGCGGGTCTCGGACGCGGGCCGGAACGAGCGGTCGAACTCGCCGTGGCGGCGGCCCACCGAGCCCACGATCGAGTCCAGCGGGATCGTCTTGACGCCGAGGTCGGTCCGGCTCGTGGCGCCGAGCGCGGCCACGACCTCCTCGAACGGGAGCATGTCGGACACGTCGCCCGGCTCCATCCGCAGCCGCGAGGCGATCCGTCCGAGCGTCCGCCGGCGCCGCTCCCGGTCGAAAGCGGCCCTGGCGTCCTCCCGCGGCATTCCGGTGCTCACCGCACCGACGGTACACCCCGTCAGCGCACGGTGAGGGTGTACGTGAAGTGCGTTGGCGCACCCGCCGCGTCCGTGAGGTCGGTGACGATCACGTGGCGGCCCGGCGTCAGGCGCAGCTCCGCCTTCCAGCCGCACGAGCTGACGGCGAGCAGCCCGGGGTGATGCAGGTCGACCGAGTCCTGGTACAGCGGCGCGGGCGCGCCCTTGTGCACCAGCACCGGGATCGCGGGCGTGCTCACCTGCGTGCCGGCGATCGGCTTCCCGTCGAGCGTCGCCGGCGCGGAGGCGGGGAAGACGCGCAGCACGTCGTCGCAGATGCGCTCGAGGTTGCGGCGCGTGAACGGCAGCTTCGTCCCGTCGGCGGTCGTCCACGAGTCGCCGCTCGCGTCCTCGGACGCGATCGCGCCGCCGAGGTCGAGCACGACGTTGCGGGCCGTGATCCGGCAGTCGAACGACGCGTCGCCGGAGCCGAAGCTGAGCGTCGGCAGGAAGTACTCGCCGAAGATCCCCGACGGCGGCTGCCCCTGGTCGCAGCGCGACGGCGACGCGGCCTGCGTTCCGGTCAGGTAGGCGAACATCAGCTCGGTCTGTCCGGCGGCGAGCAGCTGCAGGCGTTTCGGCCCGGTCGACGCATGCGCCATGCCCGGCAGGGCAAGGGCGAGCACGACCGCGGCGGAGACGATGATCCGTGTCCTCACGTCGAACCTCCTTCGAGTAGATCGGCAAAGGTAGCGCGATCCCACTCGCGCGCGAGCAGCGCGTAGACCACCTCGCTCTGCCATTCGCCCTTGACCCACTCGTTCTCGACCAGATGCGCCTCCCGACGCATGCCGAGCTTCTCGAGCACGCGCGCGGAGGCGTCGTTGCGCGCCTCGATGCGGCCGACCACGCGGTGGCGGTCGTAGCGCTCGAAGGCGAGCGCCAGCAGCGCCGCGCCGGCTTCGGTCGCGTAGCCGCGGCCGTGGTGGTCGGGGTGCAGGATGAAGCCGATCTCGCCGTGGCGGTGCTCGTCCTGGCCGAGGCTCAGGTTCACGTGCCCGATCAGCTCGCCGGTCGCCTTGATCTCGACGCCGAGCGTGAAGCCCTTCTCCGGCGGGTGCGCGATCAGCGAGGCGAGCGCGGCGCGCGTCTCGTCCTCGTCGCGCGGGCCCCAGTAGAGCCAGCGCGTCGTGTCCGCGCGCGAGTGGAACGCGTACACCGCCGCGAGGTCCTCCGGCGCCAGCGGCCGCAGCCGCAGCCGGCTCGTCTCGAGCTCAACCGGCATCGATCGCCGCCCGGACCTCGGCCTCGGTCGGCTGCGGGCCGAAGCCGGTCAGGCACCAGGTCGCGCCGGCGGCCGCCCACGGCGCCGGATCGGTGCCGGCGGCGTTGGTCACCACGATCTCGATCGGCTTCTCGAAGCCCGCCGCGAGCTCCGCGAGCGCCTCCGGCCCGGGCAGCTCGATCGGGAACACGCCCTCGTAGCGCGCGGCGCGCGCGAGCGGCTTCTGGTTCGGCCAGCGCACGGCGACCCAGATCGGGATCCGGCCGTGCACGGGGCGCGGCTCGAACTCGCCGTCCCAGTACGACACCAGGCGCTCGAGCCCGTCGTCGAGCAGCCGCGCGCGGGCGCGGGCGTCGCCCTCCTCGCCGAAGCGCTCCGGGTCGAACTCGCCGGTGCGGGTGCCGCCGAGGCCGACGCCGAACACGAGCCGACCGCCGCTCAGCCGGTCCAGCGTGACCGTCTCGCGCGCGAGTTGGTGCGGCCGCCGGCGCGCGACCGGCGTCACGAGCGGGCCGATGATCAGGCGCTTGGTCGCGACCGCGACGGCGGCGAGCGTGATCCACGGATCGGCGAGCTCGCGCACCGGTGGCGCGTACGCGACGTGGTCCCAGACGAAGAACCCGTCCCACCCGCGCGCCTCGGCGCGCGCCGCGAGCTCGGCCACGAGCCCCGGCTCCGACAGCTCCTCGAACGGCGCTATGAAGATCCCGCGGCGGGCCGGCACGCGCGGCAGCCTATCCTGGCCCCGTGCCCGGGAAGTTCGTGATCGGCACCGGAGGCTGGTCGGTTCCGGCGTGGTACCCGGACGGCCTCGAGGCGCGCGACCGGCTCGGCTGGCTTGCCGAGCGCCTGGACGCCGTCGAGGTCGACTCGTCGTTCTACGCGCTGCCGGCGCGGCGCACGGTCGAGCGCTGGGCGAAGCTGACGCCCGACGGGTTCTCGTTCACGGTCAAGCTGCACCGCGCGCTGTCGCGCCACGCGGCGCCGCTGAAGTCGCTCCCGACCGACCTGCGCGACGATGTCGAGGTCACCGAGCGCGGCCGCGTGGTGCTGACCGACGCGCTGCAGCAGGCGCTGTGCGAACGCACGCTGGAGGTGTTCAAGCCGCTCGACGTGACGGCGTTCCTGCTCCAGCTCACGCCCGCGTTCAAGCCGCCCGAGCACGAGCTCGACGAGCTCGAGCCGGTGATCCAGGCGCTCGCGCCGGTGCCGGTCGCGATCGAGCTGCGCCAGACCGCGTGGCTCGGCGACCTCGACGCCACGCTCGCGTGGTTCGAGCGCGCCGGCGCCGCGTGGGTGAGCGTCGACGCCCCGGACGTCGACGCGCCCGTCGCGATGCCGGCGATCGACGCGGTGACGCGCTCCGACGTCGCCTACCTGCGCGCGCACGGCCGCAACGCGAAGGGCTACCTGCACGGCCGTTCGGCCGCCGAGCGGTTCGACCACCGCTACACGAAGGCCGAGCTGAAGGAGCTCGCGACGCGCGCCCGCACGCTCGCCGAGGGCGCGGAGCGCGTCGTCTGCATCCTCTCCAACGGCGAGCACGCGCTCGACGCCGCGCTCGCGCTTCGAACTACGCTCGGATCATGACCCCGGATTACGACATCCACCTCGACGACAAGTACGGCTCGCTGACGCTGATCGACATCGGCGCCGAGGCGGCGGCGAACGAGCCGTGGTTCAACCAGACGCTGACGACGGTCAATGACTCGGTCGTCCGGCTCGGCGTGATCGACGGCGACTTCCACTGGCACAAGCACGACGACACCGACGAGTTCTTCCTCGTGCTCGAGGGCGAGCTGCTGCTCGACTTCGAGGATCGCGAGACGGTCTCGCTCAAGCCCCAGCAGGGCTACACGATCCCGCGCGGCGTCGTGCATCGCACGCGCGCGCCGGTGCGCACGGCGATCGTGATGGTCGAGAAGGAGGGCGTCTCGCCGACGGGCGACTAGACGCCGAGCTCGTCGAGCGACTCGAGCAGCTCGGCGGCGTCGCGGTAGACGAGGAAGGCGCCGGCGCGGTAGAGCTCGTCGGCGCCGTAGCCGCCGGAGAGCAGGCCGATCGAGAGCATGCGCGCGCGGCGGGCGGCGAGCAGGTCCCAGACGGCGTCGCCGACGACGTAGCACTCCTCCGGCTCGGTGCTCAGCCGGCGCGCGCACTCGATGAAGAGGTCCGGCTCCGGCTTGGCGCGGGCGACGTCGCCGCGCTCGACGACGACCATGTCGTCGGGCACGTCGAGCGCCGCGAGCGAGGCGTTGATGCCGGGGCGGCGGCCGGACGTCGCGATGCCGTGCGTGACGTTGGTGTCGCGCAGGTACTCGAGCAGCGCCTTGGCGCCCGGGAGCGGGCGGCGCGCCTCGGGCGGGAGCAGCTCCTGGAACAGCTCGTCGTGGCGGTCCTGCAGCTCCTCGGCCTGCTCGTCGGAGAGGTCGTGGCCGAGCTCGCGGCCGACGGCGCGCGTGAACAGGCCGCCGCTCATGCCGATCCGGCGGTGGATGCGCCAGCCGGGGATGTCCATCCCGTGGTCGGCGAGCGCGCGCTGCCACGAGAACACGTGGGCATAGACGCTGTCGATCAGCGTGCCGTCGAGGTCGAAGATCAGGGCGGGCATCAGACGAGGTTCGAGCCCGCGCTGCGCAGGGAGGCGCCGTATGCGCGCTCGCCGAGCGCGAAGCGGGGTGGGAGGGCGGTGCCGTCATGCCACGCGCCGGTCAGGCGCTCGGCCATCGCGGGGCCGTGCTTGAAGCCGTGGCCGGAGCCGCCGCCGACGAGCCAGACGCCGTCGTGCTCCGGGTGCGGGGCGGCGATGAAGTGCGAGTCGGGCGAGATCTCGTAGCGGCAGCGCTTCGTGCCGATGATCGGCGCGTCCTTGAGCGCGGGGAACCGCTCGGCGGCGTAGGCGCGCGACTCGCGCTCGACCTCCTCGGTCGGGCCCGGGAGGTCGGCGTCCGGGTCCAGCGGCGGGCCTTCCTGATCCCATGCCACCTTGACGCCGAGCGCGTCGATGTCACCGGTCCCGTAGAAGGCGCGGTCGTAGTCGACCCAGCCGGGCGCCGTGGCCCAGGCCGGGCCGCCGTCGAAGAAGAACAGCTCCTGGCGGGTGACGCGGAGCGTGACGTGCTCGGGGAAGAGGCCGGCGAGCCAGCCGCCGCAGCTCCAGACGACGCGGTCGGCCTCGAGCGTCTCGTCGCCGACTCGCACGTTCGCGCCGGCGGGCGCGGCGCGGCCTCTGACGATCCGCGCGCCGTGTACGTGCGCCTGCCGCGCGAGCGTCTGGATCGCCTTCTGGGCGCGCAGGACGCCGGCCTCGGGCTCGTGCAGGACCCAGGCGAGGTCGTCGCCTTCGAGGCTGGGGAACAGGGCCTGGGCCTCTGCCACGGTGAGCCGCTGCGCGGGGATCCTCAGGTCGGTGAGGGTGCGCAGCGACTCGGCCTCCCAGCCGTCCTCGCGGTGCGCGAACCAGCTCACGCCGCACTCGCTCATCAGGTCGGCCTTGGACTCGGCCTCCAGCTCCCGCCACAGCGTGCGCGCGCGGCGCGCCATGGTGGCGTAGTCGGCGTCGGCGCCGTGGGTGCAGCGGATCAGTCGCGTCTCCCCGCCCGAGGTCGCGCGCACGTCGCCGGGCTCGAACTGGTCGACCAGGACCACTTCGTCGCCGCGCCGCGCGCACCACCACGCGAGCGACGCCCCGAACGTCCCCGCCCCCACGATCACGACGCGCTCCATGGCCAAGACGCTACAACGCCGGGCATGAGGCGAGCCGCCGCGATCGCGCTGGCCGTGCCGGCGACGCTCGCGTGGGCGGCGCCGGCGACCCCGGCGCCGCGCGTCGCCGCGCCTGGGCGTCTCGCCCCGGCGACGCGTGTCCCCGCGCCCGCGCGGATCGTTGCCGGCCACTCCGTGCGCGGCCGTGCGATCGTGGCGACGCGGGTGGGCGCGGCCGATGCGGCGGTGCGCGTGCTCGTCGTCGGCGACGTGCACGGGAACGAGCCGGCCGGCGAGGCGATCGTGGCGCGGCTTCGGCGGGCGCGGCTCGACGGGGTCGCGCTGTATCTCGTCCGCACGGCGAACCCGGACGGCCGCGTGCTCGGTACGCGCCAGAACGCCCGCGGCGTCGACCTCAACCGGAACTTCCCGTGGCGCTGGCGGACGGGTCCGCGGGGCACGTACTTCCCGGGCCCGAAGGCGGGGTCGGAGCCCGAGACCCGCGCGCTGATGCGGCTCGTCCGGCAGGTGCGCCCGCAGCTCGCGATCTACTACCACCAGCACATGGGCATCACGGTCCGGGCGCCCGGCGCCGACTCCTCGGTCCAGCGCATCTACGCGCGCCGGACCGGGCTCCCGCTGCGCTCGCTGCCCGCCTACCGCGGCACCGCGAGCGGGTGGGAGAACCACCTGCTGCACGACGGCAGCGCGTTCGTCGTCGAGCTGCGCGCCGGGCCGGCCGATGCCGCGCTGCACGCCGGCGCGGTGCTCGCGCTCGCGCGCGCGGTACCGTGACGGGCCGTGAGGATCGTCCTCGTCCGCCACGGCCAGACCGAGTGGAGCGCGTCCGGGAGGCACACCTCCACGACCGACCTCCCGCTCACCGAGGAGGGCCGCCGCGCGGCCGCCGCGCTGCCGCTGCGCGGGCGCGAGTTCGCGCTCGTGCTCACCTCGCCGCGCCGCCGCGCGCGCGATACCTGCGCGCTGGCCGGGTTCAGCGGCGAGGTCGACGACGACCTGGCCGAGTTCGACTACGGCTCCTACGAGGGGCTGACCACGACGGAGATCCGCGCCCGGCAGCCCGACTGGTCGCTGTGGACCGACGGCGCGCCGGGCGGCGAGACGGTCGAGCAGGTCGGCGCGCGCGTCGACCGCGTGATCGCGCGGGCGCTCGCCGCCGGCGGCGACGTGGCCCTGTTCGCCCACGGGCACGTGCTGCGCGTGCTCGGCGCGCGCTGGCTCGACCTGCCGCCCGCGGACGGCGCGCGATCTCGCGCTCGACACGGCGTCGGTGTCCGAGCTCGGCTTCGAGCGCGAGGCCCGCGTGCTGTGGCGCTGGAACGAGGTCAGTCCGTCCTGATTCGCACCACCTCGTAGCCGGCCGCCTCGAGGACCGCGTCGCGATCGCGGTCCTCGGCCTGGGTTCGCGGGCGCGCGTGGCCGCAGCCGTCGATCTCGATCACCAGGCCGGGCCACGCGAAGTCGACCTCGATCCCTTCGACCTTGGTGTTGATCGCCGGCGGCGGCAGGTTGGCGAGCCGCTCGAGGAATCGGTCCTCGGGCTCGCTGCGCGTGCCCGCGCTGCCGGCGGCGTTGAGGGCGAGCGCGTGGACGATGCGGGTCAGGTTCGGGCGGCCGTTGGCGCGCTGCATCGCGTCGCGTGTCGCCGTGACGTGAAAGCGGTTCCGGAACGCGGCCTCATGGATCACGTTCGCGATCTGCGGCCCGGTCAGGACGTCGGTGAGGTCGACGAGCGTGCGGGCCATGGTCGTGACCGGGATGCCGTCGTGGATCGTGACGTCGCGCGGGTCGAGGCGGCGGGTCGTGTGGAGCCGGAATCCGGACTGTGGCGCTCGGGTGCGGGGCGCGAGCACGTGGATCTCGCGGACCACGCGGCGCCAGGCTTTCCAGAGCGAGGCGGCGCTGAGTCCCGCGAGCACGGCTCCGTCGCCGGCGGCGAGCACGGCGGCCATGTATCGGCCCTTCTCCGACAGGCGCCTGTGGCCGACGGCGTAGACGCCGCGGTGGACCCGGTGCAACGAGCCCGTTCGCACGCGCTTGGAGATCGCGCTGCTCGACACGTTCAGTTGCGCGGCGGTCACGACTCCGTGTTGGCGCGCGGCGAGCGTGGCCAACTGCGCAGTAAGGAGGGTGCCCGAATCGGGGGGTGGCCTGATTTCCCGTCCAATAGGTTCGCGTTCTCGGGCCACCCCCCAAATCTCGCACTCGAGCCCATACGTATCTGTCTCTCAATGTGTCTTTTCGGAACCGGAACGGCGCATAAGGTGTAAAAGGCCCGTGATCGCTCATCCTCCGCCCAGCTGCACCGTCCCCGACCGCGGTGTGCTCCCGACATGGGCGCGCACCGGGTTCTCCGATTCCAGGCCGAAGGTCCCGCACGTGCTCGGTACGCACGGCCGGATCGTGGCGATCCTGTTCGGAGGTCTCGAGGCGCCTCCGACCAAGGACAGCGGGAACAAGGTCCTGTGGGTCGCGAAGGACCCGGTGAAGCCGCTGTCGGACCTGAAGATCAGCGCTCGCAGGATCGTGAAGGGCCGTGCCGTCGGGCACACGGTGCGGCGGACCGTCGTCGGCGGCCCGGGGCCGTCGGGCATCGAGATGCCCGTCGCCGGGTGCTGGCGGATGACGCTGAAGTGGTCCGGACGGACCGACTCGCTGGAGCTGCGCTACCGCAGCTCGGCCAGCAAGGGCGCGTGATCGGAGGGCTTCGGGCCCTTGCGGAAGTTGCGGTCGATCCCGCACTCCTGCAGGCGCGACGCGAGGCCCGGTGAGAGCAGGATCGCGTCGATCCGCAGCCCCATCTTCTTGTGGAAGTGCCCGGCGCGGTAGTCCCACCACGTGAACCCGGGCTCGTCCGGGTGCACGGCGCGGAACGCGTCGACCGTGCCGGCGGAGACCAGCGCCGCGAAGCGCTCGCGCTCCGCGGGCGTCACGTGCGTCTCGCCGGCGAACGCGGCGGGGTCGTAGACGTCAAGGTCGGTCGGGCACACGTTGAAGTCGCCCGCGACGAGGAAGTCGGACCCGCGCAGCGCGCCGATCCGCTCCGCCATCGCGTCGAGGAAGCGCAGCTTGTCCTCGTAGAACGGTGAGTCGACCGTGCGGCCGTTGGGGACATAGACCGCCGCGAGGCGCACGCCGCCCGCGGTGACCTCGAGCCAGCGCGCCTCGTCGGCGGCCGGCTCGCCCGGAAGCCCGGAAACCGCGTCAGAGAGCGCCACGTCGCTCGGCGCGGCGATCGCGACGCCCGCCCAGCGGCCCGCGGAGTGATGCACCGCGTGGTAGCCGGCGGCGGCGAGCTCGGCGTCCGGGAACGCGTCCGGCTCGGTCTTGGTCTCCTGCATCAGCAGCACGTCGGGCCGGTGCAGCTCGAGGAACTCCAGGACCCGCGGCAGGCGGGCCTTGAGCGAATTGACGTTCCAGGTAGCGATCTTCACGGCATCCCACAGGGTTTCCACAAGGACGGCCAGCACCCTAGTGCCTGTCCCGGACCCTCGCAGGAAGGACCTAGATGACCCGCATCCTCCCCATGATCGCCGCGCTCGTCGTCGCCGCGGTCGTCGGCGCGCTCGTCGCGGCCGGCGGCGGCGCCAGCGCCGCGACCAAGCCCGTCAAGTCGACGTTCCGCCAGGCGCTCGCGACCAAGCTCGGCGCCCAGCTCGACAAGCCCGCCGACCAGGTCGCCGCCGCGCTCAAGAGCGCCGCCAACGCGAACCGGCCGGCCGGCGACAAGGCGCAGCGCCAGGCCGCGCGCCGCCAGCGCATCGAGGCCAGGCTCAAGGGCGGCAAGAAGGCCGATCCCGCGAAGGTGCGAGCCGCGCGCGACGCGTGGGCGGCGGCGGTGGCCAAGCCGCTCGGGCTCGACGGCGCCAAGGTGACGGCGGCGCTGCGCGCGCTGATCGCCGAGCGCCTGAACTCGCTCGTGAGCGACGGCTGGCTGACGACGGCCCAGCGCGACGCGAAGCTCGCCTGCTACGACGGCGCCTCCAGCTGCAAGGGCGGCGCCGGCCCCGGCCTGGCGTTCCTGCGGGTGGGGTGATCGCACCGCTCGTCCTCGTCGTCGACGACGAGGCATCGATCCGGACGGCCCTCGAGCGCGCCCTGCGCCTCGAGGGCTTCGCCGTGCGGCTGGCGGCCGACGGCGCGCAGGCGCTCGAGGCCGCCGCGAGCGAGGCGCCCGCCGCGATCGTCCTCGACGTCGTGCTGCCCGATCTCGACGGGCGCGAGGTCACCCGCCGCCTGCGCGCCGGCGGCGTCGAGACGCCGATCTGCATCCTGTCGGCGCGCGACGAGGTCGCCGACCGCGTCGCCGGCCTGCAGGCCGGCGCGGACGACTACCTCGTCAAGCCGTTCGCGGTCGAGGAGCTGGTCGCGCGCCTGCACGCGCTGCTGCGCCGGCGCGCGCCCGGGCCGACGGCCGAGCTCGCGTACGCGGGCGTGCGGCTCGACCCCGCGGGCCGCTCCGTGACCCGTGACGGCGCCGCGATCGAGCTGACCCGGCGCGAGTTCGACCTGCTCGAGGCGTTCCTGCGCCACCCCGCGATCGTGCTCACGCGCGGGCAGCTGCTCGAGCTCGTGTGGGGGTATGACTGGGAGGCCGACGGGAACGTCGTCGACGTGTTCGTCGGCTACCTGCGGCGCAAGCTCGGCGAGCCGCGGCTGATCCAGACCGTCCGCGGCGTCGGCTTCGTCCTGCGTTGACGCTCGCCGGACGCGTCACGCTCGTCGTCATCGCCGCCGTCGCGGTCGTCCTCGCCGCGGTCGGCGCCGCCCTCGTCGCCGCCGTCGACGCGCGCGAGCACGACGCGACCGACCGCCAGCTGCGAGCGGCGGCGACGCGCCTCGCGCAGCCGGCAAGGCGCGCGATCGCCGCGCCGCGCCTGCCGCCGGCCGCGCTGCGCACCGCGGCGGGAGGCGTCGCGGTACGGGTACTGAGCGGCGGCGAGCTCGTGTACGACGACGGCCGCGCCCCGGCGCTGCCGGCCTCGCCGGGCCTGGCGACCGCGAGCGGCTGGCGCGTGCTCGTCCGCCGCGTCCGGGGCGGATCGCTCGAGGTCGCGGCGCCGCTGGCGCCCGTCGAGGACCGGATCGCATCGCTCCGCCGCGACGTGCTCGTCGCCGCCATCCTCGGCCTGCTCGCGTGCGCGCTCGCCGTCCGCATCCTCGCCGCCCGCGCGCTGGAGCCCCTCAGCGGCCTGCGCGAGAGCGCGGCGCGGGTGAGCACGACGCGCGACCTCACCACCCGGCTCGACGCGGGCGGCCCGCCCGAGGTCGCCGACGTCGCCGGCTCGCTGAACGCGATGCTCGCGCGGCTGGAGGCGTCGGCGGCGGCGACCGAGCGCGCGCTCGAGGCGGCGCGCCGCTTCACCGCCGACGCCGGTCACGAGCTGCGCACGCCGCTGACGAGCCAGCGCGCCAACCTCGCCGTGCTCGCGCGCGACGACCTCGAGCCCGACGAGCGCGAGCGCGTGCTCGCGGAGCTCGACGCGGGCCAGCTCCGCCTCGCCGCCCTGCTCGACGCGCTCCAGGCGCTCGCGCGCGGCGACGCCGCGCTGCCCGGCCGCCGCGAGCCGCTCGACCTCGCCGACCTCGCCGACGCCGCGCTCGCCGACGCCAAGCGCCGCCACCCGCACGTCGACTTCGAGTTCGGCGACGCGACGCCCGCGCCCGTCGAGGGCGACCCCGCCGGCGTGCGCGCCGCCGTCGACAACCTGCTCGAGAACGCCGCCCGCCACGGCGCCCGCCGCGTCCGGATCGCGGTCGACGGCGCGCGCGTCATCGTCGACGACGACGGCCCCGGGATCGCGCCCGAGGAGCGCGAGCGCGTGTTCGAGCGCTTCGCCCGCGGCCGTCGCGCCGACACGGCCGGCTCCGGCCTCGGGCTCGCCGTCGTCGCCCAGCAGGCGGCGCTGCACGGCGGCCGCGCCTACGCGACCGACTCCCCGCTGCACGGCGCTCGTGTGGTATTCGAGCTGCGATGAGACTCCTCGTGCTCGAGGGAGCGCGCACCGAGCTGACCGTCCGCTGGGGACCCGACCCCTCGATCCACTACCGCGACCCGTCGCACGACGTCGAGACCGGCGACGTGCGCCAGACCGAGAACGAGCTCGGCAGCGTCCTCGTCGCCACCGTGCACCAGGCCGAGTCGCACACGCTGACGCTCACGCTCGCGGTGCCGCCGTTCCGCTTCCCCGCGGGCCGCGACGTGCTCCCCGTCACCACGTTCGCCGTCCTCACGCTGCGCCGCGAGGACGGTGACGGCGCGCTGGCGCGCTACACGGTCGTGCACCTGCACGGCAGCGCGCACACGGCCTGAGGCACAATGCTCGGGTGAAGGTGTCAGCCAAGGCCGATTACGCCGTCCGCGCGGCCGCCGAGCTGGCCGCCGCGCCGCCGGACTCCGGGCCGGTCCGCGCCGAGGCGATCGCGACCTCGCAGGGGATCCCGCAGCGCTTCCTGGAGAACATCCTGTCCGACCTGCGCCACGCCGGCCTGGTGACCAGCCAGCGCGGCGCCGAGGGCGGGCACCGGCTCGCGAAGCCGCCCGCGGAGATCACGGTCGCCGACATCGTCCGCGCCGTCGACGGCCCGCTCGCGGCGGTTCGCGGCGAGCGGCCGGAGTCGGTCGCCTACACCGGGCCGGCGGAGCCGCTGCAGCGCGTCTGGATCGCCGTGCGCAAGAACCTGCGCGACGTCGTCGAGCACGTCACGCTCGCCGACCTCGCGGCCGGCGAGCTGCCGGACAGGATCGAGGCCCTCGCCGAGGACCCCGACTCCTGGGTCACGCGCTGAACGCGGGCGCGGCCGTCGCGCGCACGTGGACGATGTCGCCCGCGCGCACCTCGAGCTCGTCCGCCTCGGCCTTCGTCAGCTGCACCGACACGGCGCCCGAGTGCGCCAGCTCGAGCTCCACGCGCACCTCGAACCCGAGGTACACCACGCGCATGACCATCGCCTCCACCGAGCCGTCGCCGGGCTCGCTGGAGAGCATCAGGTCGTGTGGCCGCACGAGCCGGTCGTGCAGCGTCGACACCGGGCCGAGGAACTTCATCACGAACGCGTTGGCCGGCCGCTCGTAGAGCTCGCGCGGCGGCCCGACCTGCTGCACGCGGCCGTGATCGAGCACGACGATCCGGTCCGCGATCGCCATCGCCTCCTCCTGGTCGTGCGTGACCAGGACGGTCGTCACGTGCACCTCGTCGTGCAGCCGCCGCAGCCACTCGCGCAGCTCCTGGCGCACGTTCGCGTCGAGCGCGCCGAACGGCTCGTCGAGCAGCAGCACCTTCGGCTGCACGGCCAGCGCACGCGCGAGCGCCATCCGCTGGCGCTGGCCGCCGCTGAGCTGCGCCGGGTAGCGATCCGCCCAGCCGGTCAGCCCGACGATCTCCAGCAGCTCGTCGACGCGCGCCCGCACGACCGGCTTCTTCTCGCGCCGGATCGTGAGCCCGAACGCGACGTTGTCGCGCACGCTCATGTGCTTGAACGCCGCGTAGTGCTGGAACACGAACCCGATCCCGCGCTTCTGCGGCGACACCGACGTGACGTCCTCGCCGCCGATCACGACCGCGCCGGCGTCGGGATCCTCGAGCCCGGCGACGATCCGCAGCAGCGTCGACTTGCCCGAGCCGGACGGACCGAGCAGCGCCACGAGCGACCCGTCGGGCACCTCGACCGACACGTCGTCGAGCGCGACGAAGTCGCCGAAGCGCTTGGTCACTGAAGTGGCGGCGATCATCCTGCGGACCTCCGGGGCTTGAGGCGGGTCATGACCAGCAGCGTCGCCAGCGCGATGACCGCGAGCAGCGCCGAGGCGGCGTAGGCGCCGGCCAGGTCGTAGTTGGTGAAGCGCTGCTCGACGAGCAGCGTGAGCGTCATCGTCTGGCCGGCGATCTTGCCCGACACGACGCTGACCGCGCCGAACTCGCCGATCGCGCGCGCGACCGAGAGCACGACGCCGTACGCGATCCCGTAGCGGATCGCCGGGAGCGTGATCCGCCAGAACGTCTGCCAGCCGCCGGCGCCGAGCGTCGCGGCGGCCTGCTCCTGCTCGTCGCCGACCTCGCGCAGCACGGGCGTGACCTCGCGCACGACGAACGGGAGCGACACGAAGATGGTCGCCAGCACGATCCCCGGGAGCGAGAAGATCACCTGGAACGGCAGCTGGATCCAGCCGCCGCGGCCGTACACGAGCACGAGCGAGAGGCCGATCACGATCGGCGAGACCGCGAACGGGAGGTCGATCAGCGCGTCCAGCAGCCACTTGCCGCGGAAGCGCCCGCGCGCGAGCGCGAGCGCCATCACGACGCCGAACGCCGTGTTCAGCGTCACCGCGATCGCCGCCACCTCGATCGTCAGCCAGAACGCGCTGATCGCCGCGGGCGTCGTGATCGAGTCGAAGACCGCGCCGATGCCGTGCTCGAACGTGCGGTAGAAGATCAGCGAGACCGGGAACAGCAGCAGCGCCGCCAGGTAGCCGAGCGCGGCGATGCGAAGCACAATCCGACCAGGAGAATCGCCCCCTGGGCGATTCTCCAAGCGACGCGAGCGCGCAGCGCGAGTCGTCGCCCTCACGGGCGCCGCCCGATCCGCCGGATCGCGATCAGCACGAGCAGCGACAGCGCCAGCAGCACGACGGAGATCGCCGCCGCGCTCGCGGTCGCGTCGCTCTCGATCTGGCCGAACGCGAGCACCGAGACGACCTCGGTCCTGCGCGGGATGTTGCCGCTGATCAGCACGACCGAGCCGAACTCCCCGACGGCGCGGGCGAACGCCAGCGCGGCGCCGGACACGATCGCCGGCACGAGGTTCGGCAGCACGATGCGCCGGAACGTCTGCGCGTCGGTGGCGCCGAGCGATGCCGCCGCCTGCTCCATCTCGGGATCGAGCTCGATCAGCACCGGCTGCACGGCGCGCACGACGAACGGCAGCGTCACGAACAGCAGCGCGAGCAGGATCGCCCAGCGCGTGTAGGAGATGTCGATCCCGAACGGGGACGACTTCCCGTACAGGGCCAGCAGCGTCAGGCCGGCCACGATCGTCGGCAGCGCGAACGGCAGGTCCACGAGCGCGTTGATCACGCTCTTGCCGCGGAACTGGTCGCGCACCAGCACCCACGCGATCAGCGTCCCCGCCACCGCGTTGATCGCGGCGACGGCGATCGAGAGCCCGATCGTCAGCTCGAACGCGGCGCGCGCTCGCGGCGAGGTCACGACCGCCCAGAAGTCCGCCTGCGTGGACTTCGCGACCACGGCGGCGAGCGGGATCAGCACGATCAGGCTGAGCCAGGTCGTGGCGATCCCGAGCCCGAGGTTCGTACCCCGGCCCGCCGCGCGCCGGCGCGGCAATGCGAGGGCGCTACTTGTCAGTGGAGACTCCCGCGTCCGCCTCGATCTTGGCGAACGTCCCGTTGTCCGGGTCGAAGAACGTGTCGTTGACCTTCGTCCAACCGCCGAGGTCGTCGATCGTGAACAGCTGCTTCGGCGTCGGGAACGTCGGCTTGATGCCGTCGATCACGGGGCGGTAGCCGTGCTTGGCGAAGATCTCCTGCGCCGGCTTGGACAGCGCGTAGTCGACGAACGCCTTCGCCTGCGGCCTGGCCTTCGCGGTGACCGCGATCGGGTTCTGGATCAGCAGCGTCTGGTCCGGGATCACGTACTCGATGTCCGAGCCCTTCTGCTGCGCGGTGATCGCCTCGTTCTCGTAGGAGATGCAGACGTCGCCGTTGCCGCCGAGGAAGTTCTGCACCGACTCGCGGCCGCTCTTGTCCTGCACCTTGACGTGCTTGGTGAGCAGCTCGCGGATGTAGTCGGTCGCCTGTGCGGGCGTCTTGCCGAGCTTCAGCTGCGCGCCGTAGGCGCCCATCAGGTTCCACTTCGCGCCGCCCGAGGTGAACGGGTTCGGCGTCAGCACCTGCACGCCCGGCTTGAGCAGGTCGGCCCACGTGTGGATGCCCTTGGGGTTGCCCTTGCGCACCATCAGCACGACGACCGAGTTCGACACGAACCCCTTGGTCGGGTTGCTCGCCCAGTCGTCGGCGACGAGCCCGGGCTTGACGAGCTTGTCGACGTCCGGCGCGAGCGAGAACGCCACGACGTCGGCCGGCTGGCCCGCGAGCACGGCGCGCGACTGGTCGCCGGACGCGCCGTAGGACTGCGTGAACGAGACGCCCTTGCCGGCCGTCGTCTTCGCGAACGCCGGGATCACCTCGTCGTAGACGACCTGAGGCGTGGAGTACGCGACGAGCGCGAGCTTCGCGCCCCCGCCGGAGGACGCCGGCGCGGCGGCGTCCTTGGTGTCGGCGGCGCCGCCGCAGCCTGCGAGGACCGCGAGCGTGGTGGCCAGCGCGAAATATCTCAAACCCGACATGAGTTCGGGTTTATAGCAAAGTCGACTTCCCCGGTCGAGTTTGGCGACTACTGCCACTCGACACGAGGGACCGACCAGCGGTCGCTTAAGAATCGCTTCGCGGATTCCTCAGGTGGCGCGACCCGGGATCGCGATCCCCGACTCGTACGCGAGCACGACCGCCTGGACGCGGTCGCGGATCCCGAGCTTCATCAGCATCCGGGCCACGTGCGTCTTGACGGTCGTCTCGCTCACGATCAGCTCGGCGGCGATCTCCGCGTTCGACAGGCCGCGCGCCACGCAGCGGAAGACCTCCAGCTCGCGCGCGGTCAGCTCGTCGAGCCCGGGCGGCGGCGCGGGCGCGGCGGGCGCGGCGGCGGCGAACTCCTGGATCAGGCGGCGCGTGATCGAGGGCGCCAGCAGCGCCTCGCCCTGCGCGACGACGCGGATCCCGGCCGCCAGCTGCTCCGGCGGCACGTCCTTGAGCAGGAACCCGGACGCGCCCGCGCGCAGCGCCTCGTAGACGTACTCGTTGAGGTCGAACGTCGTCAGCATCAGCACGCGCACCGGGTGGTCGCCGGCCTCGGCGAGCACGCGCCGCGTCGCCTCGATCCCGTCGAGCTCGGGCATCCGGATGTCCATCAGCACGACGTCCGGCTTCAGCCGGCGCGCCTGCGCGACGGCGTCGAGCCCGTCGTTCGCCTCGCCGACGACCTCAAGGTCGTCCTCGGCGTCGAGGATCATGCGGAACCCGGCCCGCACGAGCGCCTGGTCGTCCGCGATCAGCAGCCGCACACTCATGCCAGGACCGTCTCTCTCACCAGGGGGAGCGTCGCACGCACGCGCCAGCCGCCGCCGCGCGGCCTTCCCGTCTCGAGCTCGCCGCCGTAGAGGCGCACGCGCTCCTGCATACCGACCAGGCCATGGCCGCCCTCGCGCGCGGAGCGGCCGCCGCGGCCGTGGTCGCGGATCTCGAGGCCGAGCTCGTCCTCGCCCCACGTGAGCGTCACCTCGGTCGCCGCGCCGCCGGCGTGCTTGATCGCGTTGGTCAGCGCCTCCTGCACGATCCGGTACGCGGCCAGGTCGATCCCGGCCGGCAGCGGGCGTCGCGGCCCGTGCTCGTACAGCACCGCGGCGAGCCCGGCGGCGCGGGCGCGGGCGATCAGCGCGTCGAGCTCGGCGAGCGTCGGCTGCGGCGCCAGCGCGCGCTCCTGCTCGCCGGGATGCAGGACGCCGAGCAGGTGGCGCATCTCGGCCAGCGCCTCGCGGCCGGTGCGCTCGATCTGCACGGCGGCGGCGAGCGCGCGGCCGGGGTCGCGATCGAGGATCCGGCGCGCGCCGCCGGCCTGCACGACCATCACGCTCATCGAGTGCGCGACCAGGTCGTGCATCTCGCGCGCGATCCGGCGGCGCTCCTCGGCGGCGGCGAGCCGCAGCGTCTCGTGGTGCGCCTCCGCGGCGCGCGCCGCGGCCTCGTGCAGCGCCTCGGTCAGCTGCGTGCGCGAGCGCACGGCGCGGCCGGTGAGCCACGCGAGCGACATGAACATGGTCGGGTAGAAGAAGTCGCCGACCGACTGGCTCGGCATCGACGTGATGACGACGACCATCCCGCCGGCGATCAGCACCAGGGAGGCCCACGCGCGCCGGCTCTCCTGGTAGGCGCCGCACGAGTACGCCGCGAGCAGGATCACCAGCAGCGGCACGAACAGGTCCTGGATCGGCGTCAGCAGGTGCGCGATCGCGAGCGCGCCGGCGAGGATGCACGCGACCACGAGCAGCGGGTGCGAGCGGCGGAACGCGAACGGCAGCGTGTAGAGCAGCGCGAACGCGACGTTGGCGGCGAGCGGCCCCTGGCGGTTCGAGGTGACGAGCACCTCGACGACGCCCGCCACGCCAAGCCCGGCGGCGGCGATGCGGTCGACGGTGCGGCGGTCCGGGAGCGTCATGCCGCCCCCAGCGGCAGGCGCGCGCGGACGGCGTGGCCGCCGCTCTCGCGCGGGCCGCTCGTGAGCCGGCCGCCGTACAGCGCGACGCGCTCGCCCACGCCGATCAGCGTCCGCGCCTCGCCCTCCGGCCCGTCGTCGAGCACTTCGAGCTCGACGGCGTCGCCGGCGCGGCGGACGCGCACGGCGGCGCGGCCCGCGTGGCTGCGCTCGGCCGCGGCGAGCGCCTCCTGCAGGACGCGGTACGCGGTCAGGTCGAGCCCGGCGGGCAGCGCGCTGACGTCGCCGTCGGTCCTCAGGTCGACCGGGAGGCCGGCGCGACGGACGAGCGAGGCGGCGTGGCGCAGGCTCGGCTGCGGCGCCAGCGCGATCTCCTCGTCGGCGCGGCGCAGGACGCCGAGCAGGCGCCGCAGCTCGTCGAGCGCGTCGCGCCCGGTCTCCTCGACGGCGGCGAACGCCTCGCGCGCCCTGGCCGGGTCGGTCGTGACGAGCCGCCGCGCGCCCGCCGCCTGCACCGTCATCGCGCTCAGCGCGTGGGCGACGACGTCGTCGAGCTCGCCCGCGATGCGCGTGCGCTCGTCGGTCACCGCGCGCTCGGCCGCGCCCGCGCGATGACGCTCGAGCGAGGCGGCGCGCTCGCGCAGGGTCCGGTTCAGCCGCGCGCGGTCGCGCAGCTGGCGGCCGATCAGCGCAGGCCCGACCATCGTGACCGCGACCGAGAAGACGTAGCTGGAGACGTCGGCCTCCCGGTCGACGATCGTCATCGCGGCCGCCAGTGCCGTGCCGAGCACGAGGCCGGCGAGGAAGCTGCGGCGCTCCGCGTACATGCCGAGCGAGAAGCTCGCGACGAAGACGGTGAAGAACGGCAGGAACAGGTGGTCGGTGTACGGGTGGTAGAGCGACTGCAGGATCGTTCCCGCGCCGAACACGAGCAGCACGCCGGCGAGCGGCGCGCGCCGGCGCAGCGCCAGACCCGTCGCGACCGCGACCAGCGTGGCGGCGGCGAGCGCGCGGTGGGGAGAGGGCGACGGGACCAGCAGCGCGAGCTCGAGCTGCGCCTCGACCAGCAGCAGCGCGCCGACGAGCAGGTCGAGCCGGAACGGGCTGAGCGCGCGCATCGCCGCAGTCTGACGCCGCGAGAGGCGCGTGTCCTCGTCTGGATGGACGATCCCTGGGTCATCCTCGAGGATGACCCGGGGTCCTCCTCGCGCCGGCGCAGGATCGTCACGGCGGGCGACGACGCGGGCGCCGCGGGCTGGGACGGTTGTCGGCATGAAGACCTGGACCGCCACCGCCGTCGCCGAGGCGCACCCCGCGGCCGTCCTGCACGTCCTGACGGACCCCGACGCCTGCGCTCGCTGGGCACCGGTGCCGTTCGACGTGGAGGACGACACGCGGCGGCTCGCCACGGGCAGCCGCGCGCGCATCTCCGGCCGCCTGGCCGGGCAGCGCGTCGGCTTCGACGTGGAGGTCCGCCAGGCCGACGAGCACGGCCTCGCCCTGTCCGCCGACGGTCCCGTCGGCTTCGACGTCGACTACCGCCTCGCGCCCCACGACGACGGCGCCCAGGTCCTCGCGTCCGTCTCCGTCCGCCCCCGCCGCGGCCTCGTCGGCCGCCTGCTCGCCGAAGCGACCGGCGCCCTGCTGGCCGCAGGCGCGCTCGACCAGGCCCTCGCGCGTCTGACGCGCGAGGCCGCGCTCGCCGCTTGACCCTCCCCAGGAAGGCTCCCATGACCGCACTCGCGTACGCCCCCGTCGACCTGCCCGACTCCACCGGCGACGCCGTCACGGCCGTCGCGCTCACGCGCACATACGGCGAAGGCGGCTCGGCCGTGCACGCCCTCCGCGGCGTCACGCTGCAGGTCCCCGCGGGCCAGTTCACCGCGGTCATGGGGCCGTCGGGCTCCGGCAAGTCGACGCTGATGCACCTGCTCGCCGGGCTCGACACGCCCGACGCGGGCACGGTCCGGATCGCCGGCGAGGACATCACGCGCATGTCCGACCGCGACCTCACGCGCCTGCGCCGCCGCCACATCGGCTTCGTCTTCCAGTCCTTCAACCTGCTGCCGACCCTGTCGGCGCAGGAGAACGTGCTGCTGCCGCTGGCGATCGCCGGACGCAAGCCCGATCCCGAGGTCGTGGACGGGCTGATGGAGCGCATGGGCCTCGCCGAGCGACGCGACCACAAGCCGGCGCAGCTGTCCGGCGGCCAGCAGCAGCGCGTCGCGGTGGCGCGCGCGCTGATCGCGCGCCCGACCGTCCTGTTCGCCGACGAGCCGACCGGCAACCTCGACTCGGCGGCCGGCGCCGAGGTGCTCGGCCTGCTGCGCGACGCCGTCGACATCGACGGCCAGACGACCGTGATGGTCACGCACGACTCGCGCGCCGCCGCGACCGCCGACCGCGTGCTGTTCCTCGCCGACGGCCGCATCGTGGCCGACCTCGAGGCGCCGACCGAGGAGGACGTCCTCGCCGCGCTCAAGGACGCCACCCGGGCATGATCAAGGTCGCCTGGAAGGGCCTCGCCGCGCGCCCGGTGCGCACGGCGCTGACCACGCTCGCCATCGTGATCGGGGTCGCGTTCGTCAGCGCGGCCTACACGCTCACCGACACGATGCGCGGCGCCGCGGACAAGCTGTCCGCGGCCGCATATGACGGCACGGACGCCGTCGTCACCGCCCGCACCACGTTCCGCGCCTCGCAGATGTCGGACGTGCAGGCCCAGGCGCCGACGCTTCCCGCGTCGACGCTCGAGCGCGTGCGCGCCGTCGCGGGCGTGGACGTGGCGGCGGGCGACATCACCGACACCGCCGAGGTGATCGGCCGCAACGGCAAGCCCGCCGGCTCCGGCCCGTACTTCGGCATCGGCTTCGACGCCCGCACGCCGGGCGCGGAGCGGCTGACGCCGTTCCGCCTGCGCGCCGGCCGCTGGGCCACCGGGCCGGGCCAGGTCGTGATCGACCAGGCGACGGCGTCGAAGCAGAAGTACGAAATCGGTGACACCGTACGCGTGACAACCCGCGGGGCCGCTGCCCAGTTCAAACTCGCCGGCGTCGCCAGCTTCGCCGGCGTGAAGTCGCTCGGCACCGCGACGGTCGCGATCTTCGACCTCGGCGCCGCGCAGCGGCTGTTCGACAAGGACGGCTACGACCGCATCCTCGTCGGCGGCCACGTCGTCGGGCGCTCGCTGGCCGGCGCGATCGGCCCGCACGCCCAGATCCGGTCCGCGGCCGCCGACGACCGCTTCAGCTTCGACGGGCTGAAGTCGTTCATCAAGATCATCCGCACGATCCTGCTCGTGTTCGCCGGCGTGGCCGTGGTCGTGGGCGCCTTCACGATCTTCAACTCGCTCTCGATCACCGTCGCCCAGCGCACGCGCGAGTTCGGGCTGCTGCGGATGGTCGGCGCGTCGCGGCGGCAGGTCCGCCGCGGCGTGCTCGTCGAGGCGTTCGCCGTCGGCGGGCTGGCGTCCGCGGCCGGGATCGGCGTCGGCGTCGCGCTCGCCGAGGGCCTGAACGCGCTGTTCGCGGCGGTCGGGCTCGACCTGCCGCAGGTCGGGCTCGTGCTCTCCGGCCGCACGATCGCCGCCTCGCTCGCGGTCGGCATGCTGGCGACGCTGGCCGCGGCCTGGCTGCCGGCGCGGCGCGCGACCCGGATCGCGCCCGTGGCGGCGCTGCGCGACGGCGCCGCCGACGGCGGCCGCGTGGGCCGCTTCGCGCGGCTCGTGCGGGGAGTGGCCTCCGTCGTCGGCCGCCCGGCGGCGTGGGTCGGCGGCAGCGCGGGCGCGCTCGCGCGCCGCAACGCGATGCGCAACCCGGGGCGGACGGCGGCGACGGCGTCCGCGCTGATGATCGGCGTCGCGCTCGTGACCGCGGTGACCGTCGTGGCCAAGGGCCTCGACAGCTCCAGCCGCGGCTCGCTGTCGGACCGCGTCCACGCGACGGCGGTGATCACCGGCGCCGACGGCTGGTCGCCGATCGACCCGAAGGCCGAGCAGGCGGCCGCGGCCGCGCCGGGCGTGAAGGCCGTCGCGAGCATCCGCCAGGACGGCGCGCTCGTGTTCGGCCGGCAGGAGAGCATCAACGGCGTCGACCCGGACGCGATCGCGCGGCTGTACGGCGACGGCTCGCTCGCCTCCGCACGCGGCGACGGCGCGGTGGTCGCCGAGCGCTACGCGAAGAAGCACTCGCTCGCGATCGGCGACCGCTTCACGCTGACGTCGATCAAGGGCGCCGAGCTGGCGCTCGTCGTCCGCGCCATCGAGCCGGCGCCGAAGCTCGACGTGCTCGGCCTCGGGCCGATCACGATCTCGGGCTCCACGTTCGAGCGCGCGTTCGAGCAGCGCCGCGACAAGCTCACGTTCGTCGACGGGCCGGTCGACTCCGTGCGCCGCGCGCTGACCGGCTTCCCGGACGCGAAGGTCGACACCAAGCGCGACTTCATCGACGGCCAGACCGCCTGGATCGGCCAGATCCTCGCGATCCTGTGGGTCCTGCTGGCGCTCGCCGTGATCGTGTCGCTGTTCGGGATCGTCAACACGCTCGTGCTCTCGACGTTCGAGCGCATGCGCGAGCTCGGGACGCTGCGGGCGCTCGGCATGCACCGGCGCCAGGTGCGCCGGATGGTGCGCCACGAGAGCGTGATCACGGCGCTGATCGGCGCCGTGCTCGGGATCGCCTCCGGGCTCGCGCTGGCCGCCGGCCTCGTGGCCTGGCTCGGCAGGTACGGGTTCGCGTTCGCCGTCCCCGCCGGCATCCTGCTCGCCGTGGCGGTCATCGCCGGCCTGGCCGGCATGCTCGCCGCCGCGCTGCCCGCGCGCCGGGCGGCCCGGGTGAACGTCCTGAACGCGCTCGCCTACGAGTGAGGCGCGCGCGTGCGGGCGGCGCCGTCGAGCGTCGCCCGCACCGCGCGCAGCAGGTCGTCGCCGTCGAACGGCTTCGCCAGGAACGCGGTCGCCGGATCGCCCTCAGGGGCGATCCGCTCGTTGGCCGTGTAGCCCGAGACGAACACGACCGGCAGGTCGGGGCGGCGCTCGCGCGCCTCGGCCGCGAGCTCGACGCCCGACATCCCGGGCATCACGACGTCGGTCACGAGCACGTCGGCGGCGTCGAGCTTCTCCAGCGCCGCCGCGCCGCTCTCCGCCGGGATCACCTGGTAGCCGGCGGCGTAGAGGATGCGGCCGGTGAGCACGCGCACGGCGTCGGCGTCCTCGACCACGAGCGCCGTCTCGCCGCGGCCGCGCGGGGCGCCGGTCGGCGTCTGGGCGGCGGCGCCGCGGCGCACCGCGGGAAGCCAGACCGTCACCGTCGTGCCGCGGCCGGGCTCGGAGTCCAGCTCCACCCGCCCGCCGGCCTTGATCACGATCCCGTGCACGGTGGCCAGGCCGAGGCCGATCGCGCCGGTCGGCTTGGTCGTGAAGAACGGCTCGAACGCGTGCGCGGTGACGTCGCGCGGCATCCCGCGCCCGTTGTCGGCGACCTCGAGCCGCACGGCGCGGGCGGACGGGCCTTCGGTATCGCGCATCACGTCGTTGTGCGCGCTGATCCGCAGCTCGCCGCCGCCGGGCATCGCCTCGCGCCCGTTGAGCGCGAGGTTCATCAGCACCTGCTCGAGCTGGCCGCGGTCGGCCTCGACCTCCCACAGGCGGTCGTCGCAGGTGACCGTCAGCGCGACGTCGTCGCCGAGCGACTGGCGCAGCACCCGCTCCACGCCCTCCAGGACGCGCCGCATAGAGAGCACCTCCGGCGTGCCGGTCTGGCGGCGGGAGAAGAGCAGCAGGCGGCGCGTGAGGTCCGACGCGCGCTTGCTCGCGGCGAGGATCTGGTCCGCGTCGCCCGCGGCGCGGCTGTCCTCGGGCAGATCCTTGCGCACGAACGCGGCGTAGTTGGCGATCACGGCGATCAGGTTGTTGAAGTCGTGCGCGATGCCGCCCGCCAGCTGGCCGACCGCCTCCAGGCGCTGCGCGTCGCGCAGGCGCGCCTCCAGCCGCCGGTGGTGCGTGATGTCGGTGGCGACGCCGCCGACGCCGTAGACGCGGTCCTCGGCGTCGACGAGCGGGAACTTGACCGCGAAGTACGTGCGCGTCTCCTCGCCGTGCGTGACGTCCTCCTGGATCTCGATCGGCTCGCGGCTGCTCATCACGCGCAGGTCGTCGACGCGCATGCGCTCGGCGACCTCCGGCAGCAGCTCGTCGCGGTCGAGGCGCCCGACCAGCTCCTCGGCCGGCCGCCCGTGCAGGCGGGCGAACGCGCGGTTGACGAGCAGGTAGCGGCCGTCGGCGTCCTTGAGGTAGATCACCGACGGGCTGTTGTCGAGCGCGGCGCGCAGCTGCGCGACCGTCGGCTCGGCCGCGCGCAGCACGATCAGCTCGAGCTCGCCCAGCGGGCTGCGGATCGTCTCCACGCCCTCGGGCAGCGCGCCCAGCGGCGCCCCCACGGGGTCGCGCCGCAGCAACTCGCGAGCGCGGTCGTTGGCGAACACGGCGGTGCCCGCCGCGTCGACGCCGACCATGGCGTCCGGTACGGCTTCCAGTAGGTCCTCGAAGCGCAACGGGTACGCCGAGTGTAGGGCCGAATCAGACGCGCATGCGCCGAGCCGCCTTGACGCGGTCGACGGCGCTCAGCGCGACCTTGCGCAGACGCACCGAGTGGGGCGTCACCTCGACGCACTCGTCCTCGCGCACGAACTCCAGCGCCTGGTCGAGCGAGAGCTTGCGCGCGGGCACCAGCCGGACCAGCACGTCGGACGTCGAGGAGCGCACGTTGGTCAGGTGCTTCTCCTTGACCGCGTTGACGTCGAGGTCCTCCTGGCGCGAGTTCTCGCCGACGATCATGCCCTCGTAGACGTCCTCGCCCGGCTCGACGAACATTGTGCCGCGCTCCTGCAGGTTGAACAGGGCGAAGCTCGCCGTCTTGCCCGTGCGGTCGGCGACGAGGCTGCCGGTCGGGCGCAGGCGCATGTCGCCCGCCCACGGCTCCCAGCGCTCGAACACGTGGTGCAGCAGGCCGGTGCCGCGCGTCTCGGTGAGGAACTCGGTGCGGAAGCCGATCAGGCCGCGCGCGGGGACGAGGTAGTCCATCCGGACCCAGCCCGTGCCGTGGTTGATCATCTGCTCCATCCGCCCCTTGCGCAGGGCGAGCAGCTGCGTGACGACGCCGACGTAGTCCTCCGGCACGTCGATCGTCAGGCGCTCGACGGGCTCGTGGCGCTTGCCGTCGATCTCGCGGATGACGACCTGCGGCTTGCCGACCGTCATCTCGAAGCCCTCGCGGCGCATCAGCTCGACGAGGATCGCGAGCTGCAGCTCGCCGCGGCCCTGGACCTCCCAGGTGTCGGGGCGCTCGGTGTCGAGGACGCGGACCGAGACGTTGCCGATCGTCTCCGCCTCGAGCCGGTTCTGGATCTGGCGGGCGGTCAGCTTGTCGCCGTCCTTGCCGGCCAGCGGCGAGAGGTTGATGCCGATCGTGACGCTGATCGACGGCTCGTCGACGGTGATGACCGGCAGCGGGCGCGGGTCGTCGGGGTCGGCCAGCGTCTCGCCGATCGTGACGCCCGCCAGCCCGGCGACGGCGATGATCTCGCCTGGGCCGGCTGAGGCGGCGTCGACGCGGTCGAGCGCCTCGGTGATGTAGAGCTCGGCCACGCGCGCGCTGGTGATCGTGCCGTCGGCGTGGCACCAGGCGATCGGCTTGCCCTTCTCGATCGTGCCGTTGCGGACGCGGCAGATCGCCAGCCGCCCGACGTACGGCGACGCGTCGAGGTTGGTCACGTGCGCCTGCAGCGGGTGGCCCTCTTCGTACTCGGGCGCGGGGATCGTCTCCACCAGCAGGTCCATCAGCGGCTTCAGCGTCGTGCCCGGGTCCGTCGGCGTGAGCGAGGCGCAGCCGGCGCGCGCGTTCGTGTAGACGATCGGGAACTCGATCTGGTGCTCGGTCGCGCCGAGGTCGATGAACAGCTCGTAGACCTCGTCGACGACCTCGGCGATGCGCGCGTCCGGGCGGTCGACCTTGTTGACGACGAGGATCACCGGCAGCTTGCCCTCGAGCGCCTTGCGCAGCACGAAGCGCGTCTGCGGCAGCGGGCCCTCCGACGCGTCGACGAGCAGCAGCACGCCGTCGACCATCGTCAGGCCGCGCTCGACCTCGCCGCCGAAATCGGCGTGCCCGGGCGTGTCGACGATGTTCAGCTTCACATCGCCGTACTGCACGGCGGTGTTCTTCGCGAGGATCGTGATGCCCTTCTCGCGCTCGAGATCCATCGAGTCCATGACGCGGTCGTTCACGTCCTGGTTCTCGCGGAAGGCGCCCGACTGCCACAGCATCGCGTCGACGAGCGTGGTCTTGCCGTGGTCGACGTGGGCGATGATGGCGACGTTTCTGAGGTCCTCGCGGCGTTGCATCCGCTGCGGGAGGATAGGAGGCATGAGCGCGACGCTGATCAGCCCCGTGCTGGTGGGGCGCGAGCCGGAGCTGTCGATCCTGCTCGCGGCGCTCGAGCGGGCGGCCGGAGGGGAGGGCGCCGTCGTGGTCGTGGGCGGTGAGGCCGGCGTGGGCAAGACGCGGCTCGTGGAGGAGGCCGCCGCGCGCGCGGCCCGGACCGGGCGCGTGCTCAGCGGCGCCTGCGTCGAGGTGGGCGGAGACGTGCTCCCGCTCGCGCCGCTGGTCGACGCGCTGCGCTCGCTGGCGCGCTCGACGCCCCCCGGCCAGCTCGAGGCGCTGCTCGGGCCGGCGCGCCGGGCGCTGGCACGGCTCGTGCCCGAGCTGGATCCGGAGGCGGGCGAGCTCACGGTGCACGAGGGCGCGCCCGCGCAGCTGCTCGACCCGGTGCTCGGCCTGCTCGCGCGCCTCAGCGCCCAGCGTCCCGTCCTGCTCGTGATCGAGGACCTGCACTGGGCCGACCGGTCGACGCTCGACCTGGTCGCGCTGCTCGGCCGCTCGCTGCGCGGCCTGCGCGTCGCGCTCGTGCTGACCTACCGCTCCGACGAGCTCCACCGCGCGCACCCGCTGCGCGCGCTCGTCGCTGGCTGGGAGCGCGATCGCTCGATGCAGCGGATCGCGCTCGCGCGCTTCACGCGCGCCGAGGTCGCCGGGCAGCTCGAGGCGATCCTGCGCGCGCCGCCCGAGCCGCGGCTCGTCGACCTCGTCTTCGAGCGCTCGGAGGGGAACGCGTTCCTGGCCGAGGAGATGCTCGACGCGCTGCGCGCCGGGGCCGATCCGCAGTACCTGCCGCCCTCCCTGCGCGACGTGCTGCTGGCGCGCGCGGAGCGTCTGTCGGAGCCGGCGCAACGTGTGCTGCGCACCGTCTCGGCGGCCGGGCGCTGGGTCGCCGACGGGCTGCTCTCGGCCGTCGCCACGCTCGACGCCGAGACGCTCCACACCGCCCTGCGCGAGGCGGTCGAGCACCACCTGC
Organism: uncultured Solirubrobacteraceae bacterium; assembly: GCA_963736505.1. Taxonomy (GTDB): domain Bacteria; phylum Actinomycetota; class Thermoleophilia; order Solirubrobacterales; family Solirubrobacteraceae; genus Solirubrobacter. The sequence goes on along the minus strand of CAVTOZ010000001.1, from coordinate 1,090,228 downwards.
TGGTCGTCGACGAGAGCGGCCGCGGCTACGCGTTCCGCCACGTGCTCGCGCGCGACGCGATCTACGACGACATGCTGCCGGGCGAGCGCGTGCGGCTCCACGCCGCGTACGGCGCGGCGCTCGAGGCCGATCCCTCGCTCGCGTCCGGCGAGCGCGCCGCGATGCTCGCGCGCCACTGGTACGCGGCGCACGATCTGCCGCGCGCGCTGACGGCCTCGGTCGAGGCGGGGCAGGACACCGCCGCGTACGCGCCGGCCGACGCGCAGCGCCATCTCGAGCGCGCGCTCGAGATCTGGCCGCAGGTGCCGGACGCCGCCGAGCGCTGCGGGCTCGACCAGGTCGACGTGCTGCGGCTCGCGGCGCAGTCCGCGTTCTACGCGCACGCGCTGGAGCGGGCGCTGTCGCTCTCGCAGGAGGCGCTCGCCCAGACGGGCGCGGACCCGGTCCGGCGGGCGCTGCTGCTCGAGCGCCGGGCGGAGACGCTGCGCGAGTACGGACGCACCGAGGACGGCATCGCCGCGCTGCGCGAGGCCGCCGCGCTGGTGCCGCCGGAACCGCCCAGCGAGGCGCGCGCGATCGTGCTCGGCGGGCTGGCGATCGCGCTCGGCCGCGGCGGCGACATGGCCGGGGCGCGCATCGCCGCGGAGGAGGGCCTGGCCGCCGCCCGCGCGGCCGGCGCGGCGCTCCAGGAGGGGCAGGTGCTGTCGACGCTCGGCGTCGTGCGCGCGTATCTGGGCGACGCGGACGCGGCCGTCGACGACCTGATCCGCTCGCGCGACCGCGGGCTGGAGCTCGCCGACCACCGGCTCACCGTGCGCGCGTACAGCAACCTGTCCGACGTGCTCGAGCTGCTCGGCCGCCACGCGGAGGCGGCCGAGGCCGCGTCGACGGGGCTCGTCCTCGCGCGCGAGGAAGGTCTCGCGCGCAGCATCGGGGCGTACTTGAGCGGCAACCTCGCCGAGTCGCTCATCAGCCTGGGACGCTGGCAGGAGGCCGAGCGCGTGCTCGCGGAGGGGCTCGAAGGCGAGGCGGGCGACTTCAGCGGCTCGTTCCTGGAGATGCTCGCGCGCCTGACGGCGCTGCAGGGGCGCTTCGAGGACGCGCTGCGCGCCTCGCGCGAGGCGCGGCGCGTGCTGGGCGGCACGAGCGAGCCGCAGTACACGCAGCCGCTGGCGTACATCGACGCCTCGGTGGCGCACGCGCGCGGCGACCTCGCCGGGGCGCGCGAGAGCGTCGCCCGCGAGCTCACCGGAGACGTCGAGCGCTGGCTCCCGCGCTACGCGTGGCCGCTCGTCTCGCTCGGGCTCCGGATCGAGGCCGACGCGGCGCTCCGCGGCGCGGCGTCGGGCGAGCGCGCGGGAACGCTCGCCGAGGTCGCCGCCGGCCTCGCGGCCGGCACGCCGCAGGCGCGTGCGCACCGCCTCGTGGCCGAGGCCGAGCGTCGCCGCTTCGAAGGCGCCGGCGGCGGCTGGACGGAGGCCGCGGCCGCGTGGCGCGCGAGCGGCGAGCCGTGGCCGCTGGCGTACGCGCTCCTGCGCGTCGCCGGGGAGGCCGCCGCGGCGGGCGACCGCGAGGCGGCCGCGGCCGCGCTCGCCGAGGCGGACGAGATCGCGCAGCGGCTCGGCGCGCTGCCGCTGGCCGGGGAGATCGCGGCGCTGCGCCGCCGCGCCCGGCTCTCCCCGGCGCCGCGGCCCGCGGACGGCGTCGCGCTGACCGAGCGCGAGACGGAGGTGCTCGCGCTCGTCGCCGAGGGCCGCTCGAACTCCCAGATCGCGCAGGCGCTGTTCATCAGCCCCAAGACCGCGAGCGTGCACGTCTCGAACATCCTCGCCAAGCTCGGCGTGTCGGGGCGCGGCGAGGCGGCCGCGGTCGCGCACCGCGAGGGCCTGCTCTAGGCACCTTAGGCGCGTCCGGGCGGGGCGCGCGGCGAAATCTGAGGAGGGCGGATACGCCGGTCGCCCGATGCGGAGGGAGCCGCCTCAGACGTAGCTTCGGCGGCATGCACACCACCCCTCCCCGCCGGTTCTTCCGCCGCCCGTCGCCCGCCATGCTCGTGGCCTCGGCGTCGCTGTTCGTCACCCTCGGCGGCGGCGCGTACGCGTCCACGTACCTGCCCGCCCACAGCGTCGGCGCGCGGCAGCTGCGCGCCGACGCGGTGACCTCGGTCGCCGTCAAGGACCGCTCGCTGCTCGCTTCCGACTTCGCGCCCGGCCAGCTCCCGGCAGGAGCGAAGGGGGACACGGGGCCGAAGGGCGACGCCGGCCCCGCGGGGGCGAAGGGCGACACCGGCCCGGCCGGGATCGCGGGCGTGACCGTGAGGACCGACAACGGCAGGATCCCGTCGTTCGTGCTCAAGCAGGGCGAGGCCGACTGCGCGGACGGCGAGGTCGCGACCGGCGGCGGCGCGCGGATCGGCGCCGGCGGCGTCGCGAGCACCGCGCTCACGCACAGCATCCCGGTCGTCGACGGCAGCGGCAAGCCGGTCGGGTGGAAGGCGATCGCCTTGAACACGTCGCCCGCGGAGCAGGAGTTCGCCGTCTACGCGATCTGCGCCAAGTTGTCATGAGCGCGCTGCGCCGCCATCCCCGCTTCCGGCGCCTGCTCGCCGCGCTCGCGGTCTCGCAGGCCGGCGACTGGCTCTACAACGTCGCGCTGCTCGCGCTCGTGTTCGAGCGCACCGGCTCGGCGGCGTGGGCGGGCGCGGCGACCGCCGCGCGGGTGATCCCGATCGTCGTGGCCGCGCCGCTGGGCGGCGTGGTCGCCGATCGCTGGGACCGGCGGCGCGTGATGCTCGTCTCCGACTGGCTGCGGGTGGCGCTGATGGCCCTGCTCGCGCTGGTCGCCGCGACGGCCGCGCCGATCGTGCTCGCGCCGCTGCTGGCGGCCGCGGCCACCCTCGCCGCGGCGCCGTATCCCGCCTGCGTCGCGGCGGCGCTCCCGCGGCTCGTCGACGACGCCGAGCTGCCGGCCGCGAACGCCGCGCGCTCGGCGGTCGGCGCCGCCTGCGTGGTCGCGGGGCCGGCGATCGGCGCGGTGCTGCTGCTCGCCGGCTCGCCGGCGGCCGCGTTCGCGGTCAACGCGGCCACGTTCGCGGTGTCGGCGCTGCTCGTGGCCGGCATCCCGGCGGGGTCGTGGTCGGCCTCGCCGGCACGCCCGGCGCACGGGCTGCGGGCCGGCTTCGACGCGCTCGCGTCGCACCCGGCCGCACGGCGGCTCGCGGGCGCCGACATGGCCTGCAGCTTCGTCTACGGCGCCCAGACCGTGCTGCTGCTCTCGCTCGGCGGCGAGCACGGCTACGGCTGGCTGATCGCCGCGCTCGGCCTCGGCGGCGTGGTCGGCGCGGCCGCGTCCGGCCGCGTAGGGCGCGGAGGCCTCCCGCTCGTCGCGGCGGCCGTCGCGCTGCTCGCGCTCGCGCCCGCCCTGCCGGTCGCGGCGCTGCTGGCGCTCGTCGCCGGCGCGGGCGCCGTCGCGGTCGAGGTGCGGGTCGAGACGGGCCTCCAGCGCGAGCTCGACCCGGACCTCCTCGCCCGCGCCTACGGCGTCTACTTCGCGCTCACGATCGCCGCGATCGCCGCGGGCTCGCTCGCCGCGCCCGCGCTGGCCGCCACGCTCGGACTGCCGGGCGCGCTCGTCGCCGTCGCGGCCGTCCCGGCGCTCTACGCGCTCACGTCACCGCGCCGCGGCGGGCGCCGCGCCGCGGTGGCGCATGCCTAGGCGGTGTTGACGGTGATCTTCGCGACGCCGATCACGAGCCCGGCCTTGAGCGCCTGCGTGCCGAACGTCTGGTCGAGCAGGTCGGCGGCCTCTTGCTTGAGCTTGACCGTCGTGCCCTCGAGCACCGCGGTGCTGCCCTGCGTCTCGAGCGGCTTCAGCGTGCGCCCGTCGAGGAAGAACAGCGGCGCGCTGTCGGCCGCGACCTTGCCGTCGACGGTGACCTTGCCGGTCAGGACCGACTTGCCGGGATCGATGACGAAGTCCGTCAGCTCGACCTCCTTGCCGCCGCCGGTCAGGCTCAGGCCGCTGCCCGAGTGGTCGATCGTGCCCTGCACGTACGGGGACACGGTGCCGGGCGTGTAGTAGGTCACGTTCCCGCCCGTGATCGGGAACGAGGCGACGCCGGCCTTCGAGATCGTGCCGTCGCCGACCGGCGCGGGCGTCAGCTTGAGCGTCCCGAGCGCCTGCACGAAGCCCGGGTCGAGCGTCACCGCGGTCGACTTGCCGGAGAGCGAGTCGATCTGCGCGGCCGGCTTCGGGGGACTGCTCGTCGTGCTGTCGCTCGAGCCACAAGCGGCGAGTCCGAGGGCGGCGGAGGCGGCCAGGAGCGGAAGGATGCGTGTCTTCATGCCGGGTCATGCGCACGCCGGCCGCCCTCGGACGCCTTACCTGGCGCCCCCGCCGCCGGCAACTCCGACCGCGTTGGTAGGCTTTGAGGCCGATGATCTTCACGACCAAGGCGGAGTACGGGGTCAGGCTGCTGATCCAGCTCGGTCGCCAGGAGAGCGGTCAGCCGGTTTCGCTGAAGGCGATCGCGGAGGCCGAGAACCTCCCGCTCGCGTACTGCGAGCGCATCGCCGCCCTGCTCAAGAAGGCGGGTCTTGTCGCCGCCACGCGCGGCGCGCATGGCGGGTACGTGCTCGCCCGGCCGGCGACGGAGATCACGATGGACCAGGCGGTGCTCGCGCTCGAGGGCGCGATCGCTCCGATGGACTGCTTCCTCGACGACCACGACGGGCGCGTACTGTGCTCGCACGGCGAAGACGGCGGCGCCTGCGCCACCAAGCTGCTGTGGACGCGCGTGCAGATGGGCGTCATCACCTCGCTGCAGCGGACGACGCTGGCCGAGCTCGTCGAGTTCGACGCTCGCCCCTCCGTCGCCACCCCGATAACGACTGCTTCGTAAGGACACATGGCCGAGCTCCAGATCAAGAACCTGCACGTCAACGCGGCGGACAAGCAGATCCTCAAGGGGGTCGACCTCCACGTCCGGCCCGGTGAGTTCCACGCGCTGATGGGCCCGAACGGCTCCGGCAAGTCCACGCTCGCGAACGCGATCATGGGCCACCCGAACTTCGAGGTGACCGAGGGCCAGATCCTCTTCAACGGCTCCGACATCACGGAGGCCGACCCGGACGAGCGCGCGCGCTCCGGCCTCTTCATGGCCTTCCAGTACCCGGTCGCGATCCCCGGCGTGACGGTCGCCAAGTACCTGCGCATGGTGATGAACGCGCACCGCGAGGGCCGCGGCGAGCCCGCGATCTCGCTGAAGGAGTTCCGCAAGACCGTCGAGGCCGCGATGGAGCTCACGCGCGTCCCGCGCGAGTTCTCCAACCGCTACCTCAACGACGGCTTCTCGGGCGGCGAGAAGAAGCGCATGGAGATCCTCCAGCTGGCGCTGCTCAATCCCACGCTGGCGGTGCTCGACGAGACCGACTCGGGCCTCGACATCGACGCGCTCAACACGGTCGCGGCCGGCGTCAACCACGTCGCCCAGGGTTCGGACATGGGCGTGCTGATCATCACCCACTACCAGCGCATCCTCCACATCATCCAGCCCCAGTTCGTGCACATCATGTTCGAGGGCCGGATCGTCAAGGAGGGCGGCCCGGAGCTCGTCACCGTGCTCGAGGAGAAGGGCTACGGCTGGATCCGCGACGAGGTCGCGGCGGCCGCCTGATGTCTCTGGCGTCTGCCTCCGCTCGCGGGCCGCTTCGCGGCGGCGAAGCGTCGTCACCGGCTTCGCCTCGCACCTCGTCGGAGTTCCCGACACTCGCGCGCGAGGGGCTCGTCTACCTCGACACGGCCGCGACGGCGCAGACCGTGCGGCCGGCGATCGAGGCGATGGACCGCTACTACGAGGCCTACCGCGCCACCGTCCACCGCTCCGTCTACTCGATCGCCAACGAGGCGACCGAGGCATACGAGGCCGCGCGCGACAAGGTCGCCGCGTTCGCCGGCGCCGCGCCGGCGGAGACCGTGTTCACGAAGAACGCGACCGAGGCGATCAACCTCGTCGCCTACACGTGGGGGCGCGCGAACGTGCGTCCTGAGGACCTCGTGGTGACGACGGTGATGGAGCACCACTCCAACATCGTCCCGTGGCAGATCATGCCGTCCAAGCTGGCCTACGTGCCGGTGACCGACGAGGGCCTGCTCGACCTCGACGGGCTCGACGAGCTGCTCGCCCGCGGGCCGAAGCTCGTCTGCGTCGGGCACGTCTCCAACGTGCTCGGCACGATCAACCCGCTCGCCGAGATCGCCGAGCGCGCGCACGCCGCCGGCGCGCTCGTGCTCGTCGACGGCGCGCAGGCCGCGCCGTCGATGCCGGTCGACTTCGCCGGCCTGGGCGTGGACTTCTACGCCTGGACCGGCCACAAGGCCTACGGGCCGACGGGCATCGGCGTGCTGCACGCGCGCCGCGAGCTGCTGGAGGCGATGCCGCCGTTCCTCGGCGGCGGGCACATGATCGCCCGCGTCGGCGAGCTCGAGTCGACCTGGGCCGACGTGCCCGCGAAGTTCGAGGCCGGCACGATGCCGATCGCCGAGGCGATCGGCCTCGGCGCCGCCGTCGACTGGCTGTCGGGCATCGGCATGGACGCGGTGCGCGAGCACGGGCGCGACGTCACCGGCTACGCCCTGGAACGCCTGTCGGAGATCGACGGCCTGACGATCCACGGCACGACCGACCCCGACGTCCGCGGCTCGCTCGTCTCGTTCGCGCTGGACGGGATCCACCCGCACGACGTGGCGGAGATCCTCGGCCGCGAGGACATCTGCGTGCGCGCCGGGCACCACTGCGCGCAGCCGCTGATGCGCCGCCTCGGCGCCCCGGCCTCGACGCGCGCCTCGGTCGCCGTCCACAACACGCGCGAGGACGTCGACCGCCTGGTCGAAGGGCTCGCGACGGTCCAGGGGGTGTTCGCCTGATGGACGACCTCTATCGCGAGAACATCCTCCAGCACTACAAGAACCCGTCGAATTGGGGCGAGCTCGACTCCCCGGACCTCGAGTTCTTCGACTCCAACCCGCTGTGCGGCGACGAGCTGAAGGTCCAGCTGCAGGTGGGCGAGGACGGCGTGATCACCGAGGTCCGCTTCTCCGGCCACGGCTGCGCGATCTCGCAGGCGTCGGCGTCGATGGCGTCGGAGGAGATCGTCGGCATGAAGGTCGACGAGGTGCTCAAGCTCGACCGCTCGTTCGTGCTCGACCTGCTGGGGATCGACATCTCCGCCACGCGCATCAAGTGCGCGCTGCTGTCCCTGAAGGTCCTCAAGTCGGCCAGCCTCGGCTCGGCCGCCTCCTGGGAGACCGAGACCGCCGCCTAGTCCGCCGGTTGCAGTAGTGCGCGGTGCGCAGTAGTGTGCCGCGCATGGATCGGAGCCAGCTGCTGCGCGGCGTCCTCGACGCCGCCGTGCTCGCGACCGTGCAGCGCCAGGACGGCTACGGCTATGACGTGGTCCGCCGGCTGCGCGGCTCGGGGCTCGCCGAGGTCGGCGACGCCTCGGTGTACGGGACGCTGCGCCGCCTCTACCGCGGCGGCGCGCTGACGTCCTACGTCGTGCCCTCTGACGAAGGGCCGCACCGGCGCTACTACGGGATCACCGACCGCGGGCGCGAGCAGCTGGACGCCGCGCGCACGGCGTGGACCGAGTTCAGCGCCGCCCTCACCGAGCTGCTCGACGCCGACCGAACCGAGGTGACCGCATGACGTCCGCGACCGCTGGGCTGCCCGCCAACGTCAACGCCTACCTCGCGCAGCTGCGGGCGGAGCTGGCCGACCTCGCGCCCGACGAGCGCGACGACCTGCTCGCCGAGGTCGAGGCGTCGCTGCTGGAGAGCGCGGGGGAGGAGCCGCTGGACGCGCAGTTCGGGCCGCCGGCCGCGTTCGCCGCCGACCTGCGCGCGTCCGCGGGGCTGCCGCCCGCGCCGGCGGCGAAGGCGCCGCGCAGGCCGCGGCTCGACTGGGCGGCGGCGCTCGCGCAGCTGCGCGTGCTCGCGCCGATCTGGTGGGTGGTGCGCGGCTCCGTCGTCGTCGCCGCGTTCGCGCTGGCCACCGATCACGCGTGGTTCCCGTCGCAGCGGGCGCTGCCGAAGCTCGGCGACGGCCCGGAGCTCAGCGCCGCCGTGGTCGGGGCGGCGATCCTCGCCTCGATCGCGCTCGGCCTGTTCGCGCGCGGGCCGCGGAGCCTGGCGATCGCCGCGAACCTCGTGCTCGCCGTCGCGCTCGTCCCGGTTGCCGCGCACCTCGGCACGCACGGCACGCCGCAGTACAGCTACGCGGTGGGCCAGGTCGGCCAGGCGCCGGTGACCGACGGGCTCTCCTACTACGGCGCCGCGGTCGAGAACATCTACCCCTACGACCGCTACGGCAGGCTCCTGCACGACGTCCGCCTGTACGGCGCCGACGGCCACCCGCTGAACATCGGCAAGCAGGGCGCGGACCCGACGCGCCGCACCGTGACGACGCGGCGGGGGATCGCGCTCAACGCGTTCCCGATCCGCTACTTCGACCCCGGCACCGGCAAGGTGACGCGCCCGGACGCGGGCCCGCACGTGCTCGCGCCGCCGATCCGCACGCCGCGGCTGCGCTGACCGTCAGCGCCGCGGCGGGCGCGCCGCGGCGTCCGGCCCGATCCGCTGCGCCTCCTCGGCGAAGGCCGTCTCCATCGACGCGATCCCGCGCGCCTGAAGGCGGTCGCCGAGCGCCGAGTCGAGCAGCCCGCGCGCCGCCAGCACGCCGTGCAGGAAGCGCGGGTGGGCGATCCGGCGTGCGCGGCGCTCGATCCCGCGCACGGTCGCGTCGATCGCCGGCTCGAGCGGGTAGGTGCGCGAGATCGGGTTCGGCATGGTGCCCCGCATCCCGTTGAACGTCGCCATCTTCTCGCCGTCGCGCACCATCGGCGTGTCGAGGAAGAGGTAGTACGCGACGCCCACGCGCACGCCGTGTGGGAGCAGCTCGCCGCGAAGCGCGCGGCCGAGGCCCTCGACGCCCGCCTTCGACGCGCTGTAGGCGGCGAGCCCGGCGGCGGGCAGGATCGCCGAGGCGGAGGAGACGAGCAGCACGTAGCCGCGCCGCTCGAGCACGTACGGCAGCGCGCCGCGCGCCGTCCGCCAGACGCCGAGCAGGTTGATGTCGATCGTGTCCTCGAACGTGTCGGGCCCGACCATGCGCGCCGGCCCGCCGGTGGCGATGCCGGCGTTGGCGACGGCGACGTCGAGCCCGCCGAGGCGCTCCACGATGTCCTCGATCGCCGTGTCGAGCGCGCCGCGGTCGCGCACGTCGGCCACCTCGGTGACCGCGCCCGGCAGCGTCTCGGCGACGCGCGCGAGCCGGTCGCCGTCGACGTCGATCAGCCCGAGCCGCATGCCGCGCCCGGCGAGCGCGCCGGCCAGAGCGGCCCCGATGCCCGAAGCGGCGCCGGTGATGAGGGCGGTGCGTCCCTGGAGGTCCCACGCCATGAGAGAAACGTATCGGCCGCCCGATATCCTGTAAAACCTGAGCGGGTATCCCGGTTCTAAGCAAGTAGAGGAGCGACCGACATGGCGCTGACCATCGGTTCTGAGGCCCCGGACTTCGAGGCCGAGACGACTGAAGGCAAGATCAACTTCCACGACTGGATCGGCGATTCGTGGGCCGTCCTGTTCTCGCACCCGCGCGACTTCACGCCGGTCTGCACGACCGAGCTCGGCTACATGGCGAAGATCAAGCCGGACTTCGACAGCCGCGACGTGAAGATCATCGGGCTGTCCGTCGACAAGCTCGACAACCACGAGGCGTGGGCGGCCGACATCGAGGAGACCCAGGGCGCGGCGCCCAACTACCCGATCATCAGCGACTCGGACTTCAACGTGTCCAAGCTGTACGGGATGCTGCCGGCCGACGTCGACGGCGACCCGACGGCGCGCACCCCGGCCCAGAACCAGACCGTGCGCAACGTGTTCGTGATCGGCCCGGACAAGAAGATCAAGCTGCTGCTCGTCTATCCGATGACGACGGGCCGCAACTTCGACGAGGTCCTGCGCGTGATCGACTCGCTGCAGCTGACCGCCAACCACAAGGTCGCGACGCCGGCCCAGTGGCAGCCCGGCGAGGACGTCATCATCGCCGGCTCGGTCTCCGACGAGGCCGCCAAGGAGATCTACCCGGACGGCTGGGAGTCCCCCCGCCCGTACATCCGGATCGTCCCGGCGCCGAACGGCAACTAGCTAGACGAACAGGGGCGCCTGGAGGAAGCCGGGCGCCCCCTCGATCTCGAGCATCCGCCGCTTCGTGGCGATCCCGCCCGGGGCGGAGAAGCCGTGCAGCGCGCCCGTCGAGGCGAGCACGCGGTGGCACGGCACGACGATCGGGTACGGGTTGGATCCGAGCGCGGAGCCGACGGCCCGCGCGGCGTCGGGCGCGCCGATCGCGCGCGCGATCTCGCCGTAGGTCGCGGTCTCGCCCGGCCGGACGGCCCGCGTGGCGGCGTAGACGGCGCGGCGGAAGTCGTCCACGCCCTCCTCGTCGAGCACGACCTCGCGCAGATCGCGGCGCTCGCCTGCGAGCACGGCGCGCATGCCGGCGACCGCCGCCAGCACCGGCCCGGGCGCGTCGGAGGCGACGTCGCCGCGCACCCGCATCCCGGGCAGGAGGACGCCGGTGATCCCCGCCTCGCTCCAGCGGACGGCACAGTCGCCGATGGCCGTCTCGAAGCGCAGCGTCCGCACCCGACCGACGATACCGCCGCGATCAGCGGACGTGGCGCTGGAGCCACAGCTCCAGCAGCCCGAGCTGCCACAGCGAGGAGCCGTCGAGGTTCGTGCGATCCGCGTTCGGATCGGCCAGCATCGCGTCGACGGCGTCGCGCCTGAAGAGGCCGCGCTCGCGCGCCTCGGGCGCGTTGAGCGCCTCGCGGACCAGTGTCAGCACCGGCTCCTCGAGGTGGGTGAGCGCGGGGACGGGGAAGTAGCCCTTCGGGCGGTCGATGACGGCGTCGGGAACGACGCCGCGGGCGGCCGCCTTCAGCACGCCCTTGCCGCCGTCGGCGAGCTTGAGCTCGGGCGGGCAGGCGGCCGCGAGCTCGACGAGCTCGTGGTCGAGGAACGGCGTGCGCGCCTCCAGCCCGTGCGCCATGGTCATGTTGTCGACGCGCTTGACCGGGTCCTCGACGAGCATCACCTCGGTGTCGAGCCGCAGCGCGCGGTCGACGGGCGTGTCGGCTCCCGCGCGCGCGAACCACTCCGCCGCGAAGGCGCGGCTGACGTCGTCGTCGGGCGCGCCGGCGAGCAGCGCGCGCACGCCCGCGTCGTCGCGGTCGAAGAAGCTCGCGGCATACGTGTCGAGGCCCGAGCCGGGCGCCGAGAGCAGCGGCGGGTACCAGTCGTAGCCGCCGAGCACCTCGTCGGCGCCCTGGCCCGACTGCACGACCTTGCGCTCCTTGCGCACCGCCTCCGACAGCAGCCAGAACGCGACGCAGTCGTGCGAGACCATCGGCTCGCTCATCGCCGCGATCGCCTCGGGCAGCGCGTCGACCAGCCGCGCCGCCGGGATCATCATGCGGTGGTGGTCGGTGCCGAACTCGGCGGCGATCAGGTCGGAGAACTCGAACTCGTCGCCCTCGCGCCCGCCCGTCGCGGGGAAGCCGATCGAGAACGTCGCCAGCCCGGTCTGGCCCTCCTGCGCCAGCAGCGCGACGATCAGCGACGAGTCCAGCCCGCCGGAGAGCAGGATGCCGACGGGCACGTCGGCGACCATGCGGCGGCGGACGGCGACGCGCAGCGCCTCCCGGATCGCGTCCGGCCAGTCGGCTCCGGCCGCGCGCTCGAACGGCGGGTCCCAATAACGGATGTCGCGCGAGCGGCCGTTCTCGACGATCCGCAGCGTCGCCGGCGGGAGCTTGACCACGCCGCGCAGGATCGTGCGCGGCGCCGGGACGACCGAATGCCAGCTGAGGTAGTGGTGCAGCGCGACCGGGTCCACGCGCGTGTCGATCCCGCCGCCAGCGAGCAGCGCCGGCAGCGTCGACGCCGCGCGCGTGCCGTCGGGCGTCAGGTACAGCGGCTTCACGCCCAGCCGGTCGCGGCAGAGCACGACGCGCTCGCCGTCGACGATGCAGAACGCGAACATGCCGTGCAGGTGGCGCGGCAGGTCCTCGCCCCACTCGCGCCAGCCCTTCAGCAGCACCTCGGTGTCGCTGGTCGAGGCGAACGAGTGCCCGCGGGCACGCAGCTCGGCGCGCAGCTCGTGGTGGTTGTAGATGCAGCCGTTGAAGACGATGCTCAGCCCGTCCGCGTGCATCGGCTGGGCGCCCGCGTCGCTGAGGTCGATGATCGCCAGCCGCCGGTGCACCAGCCCGACGCCCTCGCCCACCCACAAGCCCGACCCGTCAGGCCCGCGCGGCGCCAGCGAGGCGCCCATCCGCTCCAGCGCGGCGCGATCGACGCGCCCGACCTGGACCCCGAAGCCGCACATGCGTCAGGCCGCGAGCCGCAGCCGCTGCCGCTCACCGGCGGCGCGCACGAGCGCCTCGAACAGCCGCACGTGCGGGCCTTCCGGCTGGTCCAGCGTCTCCGCGTGCCATTGCACGCCGAGCACGAAGCGCTCGCCCTCGGCCTCGATCCCCTCGACCGTGCCGTCGTTGGCCCACGCGACCGCGCACAGGCCTTCGCCGAGCCGGTCCACGGCCTGGTGGTGGAACGAGTTGGCGCCGAGCGTCTGCGTGCCGAGCACCTGCGCGAGCCGCGACGCGGGCGCGACGTCGACGTGATGCGTCTCCGTCCAGCCCGGGGCGGTCTGGCGGTGGCTGACCGAGCCGTTGGTGACGGCCGGCAGGTGCTGGTACAGCGTCCCGCCGCGGGCGACGTTGAGCGCCTGCGCGCCACGGCAGATGCCGAGGATCGGCAGGCCGAGCGCGTCGGCGTGACGCGCCACGGCGAGCTCGAAGTGGTCCAGCGCCGGCTCGATCGGCCCGAGGTCCTGCGACGGCGACGCGCCGTAGGCGGCCGGATCGAGATCCGGGCCGCCGGACAGGCAGACGCCGGCCAGCGGCGCCAGCAGCGTGGCGACGGCGGACTCCGGCAGCGGCGGCAGGACCACGGGCACGCCGCCGGCGCGCGCGATCGCGCGGACATAGGGCATGCCCAGCGCCATCTCGTGCTGCGGCGGCTCGCCTTCGGCGAGCGGGATGGTGCGCTCCGCCCGCCGGACCTCCGACGTCGTGACACCGATCAACGGGTTCACGCGCCGCAGGCTACCCACAGCCCCGGTCGATAGAATCCGTACCTCCGGAATCGGAATTTGATGAGCCCCCTGTACGACATCTGCCAAATCGACGAGCTGCCGCCCGGCGAGAAGCGCCTGTTCGAGGTCGAAGACCTCGAGATCGGCGTCTTCAACTGCAACGGCACGGTGCTCGCGATCGAGGACCGCTGCTCGCATGACGACGGCGAGCTGGTCTACGGCGAATGGGATCAGGGGGACTGCACGGTCGAGTGCCCGCGCCACGGCTCGCGCTTCGACCTGCGCACCGGCAAGCCCGTGAACCTGCCTGCGTACGTCCCCGTCGACACCTTTCCGGTGGTCGTCGAGGACGGCGTGATTCGAGTGGAAGTCGAGTGACCTGATGGCTACTCCCGAAGTGATCGCCGAGCAGCAGGCGCTGGTCGGAATCAACGCCGACTACAAGGAGAAGTTCGGGTTCCACGACCCGGAGACCGGCTACGCGTTCAAGGCCCCCAAGGGGCTGACGAAGGGTCTCGTGGAGCAGATCTCCGAGTTCAAGAACGAGCCCGCGTGGATGCGCGAGTTCCGCCTGAAGGCGCTGGACCACTTCCTGTCGCGCCCGCAGCCGACGTGGGGCTCGCCGATGCTCGCCGAGGTCGACTACGACAACATCCACTACTTCGTGCGCGCCTCCGAGAAGTCGTCGCGCACGTGGGATGACGTCCCGGACGACATCAAGAACACGTTCGACCGGCTGGGCATCCCGGAGGCGGAGCGCAAGTTCCTCTCCGGCGTCGGCGCCCAGTACGAGTCCGAGGTCGTCTACCACCAGGTGCGCGAGGACCTCGAGAAGCAGGGCGTCATCTTCATGGACATGGACTCGGGGCTGCGCGAGCACGAGGACCTGGTCCGCGAGTACTTCGCCTCGATCATCCCGGCCAACGACAACAAGCTCGCGGCGCTGAACTCCGCGGTCTGGTCGGGCGGCTCGTTCGTCTACGTGCCGCCGGGCGTGCACGTGGAGATGCCGCTGCAGGCCTACTTCCGCATCAACACCGAGAACATGGGCCAGTTCGAGCGGACGCTGATCATCGCCGACGAGGGCTCCTACGTGCACTACGTCGAGGGCTGCACCGCGCCGGTGTGGAGCTCGGACTCGCTGCATTCCGCCGTCGTAGAGCTCATAGCGAAGCCGGGCGCGCGAATTCGTTATACGACGGTGCAGAACTGGTCGCAGAACGTCTACAACCTCGTCACCAAGCGCGCGATCGCCGAGACCGACGCGACGGTCGAGTGGGTCGACTGCAACCTCGGCTCGAAGCTCACGATGAAGTACCCGTCGGTCTACCTGATGGGCGAGCGCGCCCACGGCGAGGTGCTGTCGATCGCGTTCGCCGGCAAGGGCCAGCACCAGGACGCGGGCGCCAAGATCGTCCACGCCGCGCCGAACACGACCTCGAACATCTTCGCGAAGTCGATCTCCAAGGACGGCGGGCGCTCCTCTTACCGCGGGTTGCTGGAGGTCGCCAAGGGCGCCCACGGCTCGAAGTCGAAGGTCGTCTGCGATGCGCTGCTGCTCGACGAGCACTCGCGCTCGGACACCTACCCGACGATCCGGATCGGCGAGGACGACGTGGACGTCGGCCACGAGGCGTCGGTCTCGAAGATCGGCGAGGAGCAGCTGTTCTACCTGATGGCCCGCGGCCTCCCGGAGGACGAGGCGGGCAAGTTGATCGTGAACGGCTTCATCGAGCCGATCGTCAAGGAGCTCCCGATGGAGTACGCGGTGGAGATGAACCGCCTCATCGAGCTCCAGATGGAGGGCTCCATTGGCTGATGTGACGGTGCCGGCGCTCCCGACCTTCAAGGGAAGGCCGGGTTGGGAGTTCACCGATCTCTCCAAGCTCGATCTGGCCTCGTTCGCCCCCGCCGTCGCCGGCGAGGGCGACGCGAGCGCGGCCGGCCGCGTGCAGACGCTGCTCGAGGCGCCTGAGGGCGCCCTGCACCTGGGCCAGGTCGACGGGCGCGTGATCGACGGCGGCGATGCCGAGGACGGGGTGATCGTGCTGCCGCTGACGCTCGCCTGCGAGCACCACCCCGAGCTCGTCGAGGAGCACTTCGGCCAGGTCGTCGCGGCGGGCCAGGACGTGTTCACCGAGCTCAACGACGCGAGCTGGACCGGCGGCGCGTTCGTCCACGTCGCGCGCGGCGTGAAGGTCGAGGCCCCGATCGTGCTGACCGCGATCTCCGACGCGGCCGGCGTCGCGCTGCACCGGCGCGTGCTGGTCGTGCTCGAGGAGGGCGCGGAGGCCGAGGTGTGGGAGCAGCACCTGTCCGGCACGGCGGACAACGAGACGCTGCTGAACTCGGTGATCGAGCTGCGCGTCGGCCAGAACGCGAAGCTGCGCTTCGTCGGCGCCCAGGACATGAACGAGCGCTCGTGGGTGTTCGGCAGCCAGCGCGCCGAGGTGTCGCGCGACGGGCAGCTGGACTGGGTCGTGGTCGGCTTCGGCTCCGGCAACGGCAAGGTGCGCACGGAGACGCTGCTGGCGGGCGAGGGCTCGCACGCGAAGGTCACCGGCGCGTACGCCCCGCACGCGCGCCAGCACGTCGACTTCCACACCACGCAGGAGCACGGCGCGCCGAACACGACGTCGGACCTCGCGTTCCGCGGGCTGCTCGGCGACCGCTCGTCGGCCGTGTGGCGCGGGATGATCAAGGTCGACCCGGGCGCCCAGCAGACCGACGCGTTCCAGGAGTGCCGCAACCTGCTGCTGTCCAAGAAGGCGCACGCGGACGCGATCCCGGGCCTCGAGATCCTCGCCAACGACGTCCGCTGCACGCACGCGGCCGCGATCGCGCAGATCGACAAGGACCAGCTCTTCTACCTCGAGTCGCGCGGGCTGCCGGAAGCGCGCTCGAAGCGGCTCGTGATCGAAGGGTTCATGTCGGAGCTGGTGCAGCGCTTCGAAGAGGGCCCGATCCGCGAGGCCATGGCCGGCGCGCTTGAGCGCCGGCTCTCAGTCCTGTTGGATTAGCCCCATGCCCAATCTCGCGGACCTCCTGACGCTCGCGGCCGAGCGCCACGGCGATCGCATCGCGCTCAAGCTGGACGATCAAGAGGTCAACTACGCGTTCCTCGAGGAGGCCGCGTCGCGGGTCGCGGGGCTGCTGAAGGCGAAGGGGCTCGAGCCGGGCGACCGCGTCGGGATCATGCTCCCGAACGTCCCGTACTTCGCCGTCGTCTACTACGGCATCCTGCGCGCGGGCGGGGTCGTGGTGCCGATGAACGTGCTGCTGAAGGGCCGCGAGGTCGAGTTCTACCTCTCCGACTCGGGCGCCAAGGTGCTGTTCGCCTGGCACGGCTTCGCCGAGGCCACCGAGGACGCGCCCGCCGAGGTGATCCTCGTCGCGCCGGGCGAGTTCGAGCAGCTCGTGATCGCCGCCGAGCCGTCGCGCGAGAACGTCGACCGCGCCGGCGACGACACCGCCGTGATCCTCTACACCAGCGGCACCACCGGCACGCCGAAGGGCGCGGAGCTGACACACGACAACCTGCGCACGAACTGCGAGGTGACCGCCAAGACACTGGCGCAGCTCACGGAGGACGACGTGGTCCTCGGCGCGCTGCCGCTGTTCCACTCGTTCGGGCAGACGTGCGGGCTCAACGCCGCGATCAGCGCCGGCGCGTGCCTGTCGATGATCCCGCGCTTCGACCCGGTCAAGGCGCTCGAGATCGTCCAGCGCGACAAGGTCACGGTGTTCGAGGGCGTGCCGACGATGTACCACGCGATCCTCAACGTCCACAGGCGCGACGACTACGACGTGTCCAGCCTGCGGCTGTGCATCTCCGGCGGCTCGGCGATGCCGGTCGAGGTCATGCGCGGCTTCGAGAAGGCGTTCGACTGCAAGGTGCTCGAGGGCTACGGGCTCTCAGAGACGTCGCCGGTCGCGTCGTTCAACCACCCCGACCGCGACCGCAAGCCGGGCTCGATCGGCACGCCGATCGAGGGCGTCGAGATGCGCGCGCTCGACGACGACGGCGCCGAGGTCGAGCAGGGCGGCGTCGGCGAGATCGCGATCCGCGGCCACAACGTCATGAAGGGCTACTGGAACCGGCCCGACGCGACGGCCGAGGTGCTGGACGGCGACGGCTGGTTCCGCACGGGCGACATGGCGACGGTCGACGAGGACGGCTACTTCTTCATCGTCGACCGCAAGAAGGACATGATCATCCGCGGCGGCTACAACGTCTACCCGCGCGAGATCGAGGAGGTGCTCTACGAGCATCCCGCGATCTCGGAGGCCGCCGTCGTCGGCATCCCCGACGACGCGATGGGCGAGGAGGTCGGCGCGGCGGTGGTGCTGAAGTCCGAGGCGGGCGCGGACGACATCCGCGCGTTCGTCAAGGAGCGCGTCGCGGCGTACAAGTACCCGCGCCAGGTCTGGTTCCTGGACGAGCTGCCCAAGGGCCCGACCGGGAAGATCCTCAAGCGCGAGATCAAGCCGCCTTCGGAGTGACGAGCGTCAGGCCGTCGCGGATCCCGAGCAGCACGGAGTCGACGCGCGCGTCGGAGGCGATGCGGTCGTTGAGCTCGCGCGTGACGCGGACCGAGTCGTCGGCGAGGTCGAGCACGCGGTCGCCGCGCAGCGTGTTGTCGAGCAGCAGCAGGCCGCGGGCCGTCAGCTTCGGCACGATCGCCTCGTAGTACGCGGGGTAGCCGTCCTTGTCGGCGTCGACGTAGGCGAAGTCGACCGCGCCCAGCCCGGACAGGTCGGCCGGGCCCATCACGAACGTGACCTTGTCGAGCTGACCGGCGGCCTCGAGGTTGGCGCGCGCGATCGCCGCGTACTCGTCGGAGTACTCGTAGATCGTCAGGCGCCCGCCGGCGGGCAGCCCGCGCGCGATGCAGATCGCGCCGTAGCCGGTGAACGTCCCGACCTCGATCGCGGTCCTGGCGCCCGTGAGCCGGACGAGCAGCGTCAGCAGCGCCGCCTGGTCGGGCCGCGTGAGCATCCCGGCCATCGGCATCGCGTTGGTCTCGCGCTCGACGCGCGCCAGCACCTCGTCCTGGCCCGCGTGGCGGGCGAGGTATTCGTCCAGGTCCATGCCTGCATGATGGCGTCAGCCGCCTTCGAAGCCGAACTCCGAGGTCGACTTCGCGCTCCTGCCGCCGCCTCCGCCGGAGGACGGGTGCGACGAACCGCCTCCCGCGCTCGCCGCGCTCGCGGTGACGTGCGAGGGCGCGCTGGGCGCCGAGGCGGCCTTGTCCTCGAACGAGAACTCGCCGGTCGTCTTGCGGCTCTTCTTCGCGACGAGCTTGCGTGTGGTCGTGTGTCGCTTCGCGGGCACGGCGGTCGCGCGCGGCGTCGGCACGGCGGCGACGACCGGGGTCGCGGTCGGGGTCGCGTGCCGTGCCGGCAGCCTGCGCCGGTGGGCGCGCGCTGTGTGCGCGGCGGCCGGCCTGCCCGCCGCGTGGGCGAGCAGCGGCGGCGCCGGGAGCGCGCCGGACACCATGCACATCGCGCCCGCGCCGGCGCCCGTCAGGCACAGCCCGGCCAGCGCCGCCGCCGCGCCGAGCCGCCCGCCGCCGGTCGCGCTCGCGTACTGCACGCTCGTGCTCATGTCCGACGCCGCGGCGCGCGTGAGCAGCACCCACGGCACGCCCGGCAGGACCAGAGCGATGCGCTGGCGGCGCGACAGGCGCAGGTCGCGCACCGCCGCGCGGCACGCCGCGCAGTGGCGCAGGTGCGGGCGGATCGAGACCACCTGGGCGCTCGTCGCGCGCCCGTCCGCGAGCGCGGAGATCACGTCAGCGTGGCGCTCGCACGCCTCGCCCGCCTCGATCCCCTTGAACTCCTTCAGGAAGCGCGCGCGGCCCTCGGTGATCGAGCGGTTGACCTTCGTGTACGTCCAGCCGAAGCGGCGCCCGATCTCCTGGTAGGAGAGCCCCTGCGCCTTCAGCATCAGCGCCTTCGCCTCGTCGGGCTTGAGCGCCCGCAGCGCCTCGACCGAGCGTTCGACGCGCTCGCCGCCCGCGACCTGCTCGTCGACGTCGCGCACGCCCGTGTGGATGGCCGCGTCGAGGTCGACGTCGTCGCGGTCGACCGACTGCGCGCGGGCGCGCCGGATCGCCATCGCCTCGTGCTTGACCACGACGCGCATCCAGGCGCCCTCGGTCGCGAGCTCGACGGTGTCCAGCCGCCGCAGGTAGATCTCCAGCGAGCGCTGGTAGGCGTCCAGCGCGTCGTCGTGGCAGAGTGAGAACTGGTTGGCGACGCGCAGCAGCGCAGGCCCGTGGTGGGCCACCATCGCCTCCACCCGCCGCGCGCTCGTCCCTCCGTCCACCCTCGTCCCTCTCCGCTCAGTGCTGTCTGCGCATTTAGCCCATACACGCGCCGGCTCGCCCCTTCCGGCGGGAGATCCGTGCGCAATTTGCGGCCTTTTCGTCGGGCACGGCTACCCTCTCGCGCGTTTTGGACCAACGGGAGGCATGAATGACCGACGTGATCGCCGACCTGCGCCGTGAGCTGCAGAACCGGTTGAGCGAGATCGAGCGCGAGCTGCACGGGATGGAGGGCCTCGTGAGCGAGCGTGAGCGGATCCGGGCGGCGCTGGCGCAGCCGCCGTTCGCCACCAACGGCCCGGCTCCCGCCGCGCGAGCTCCGCGGCGGGCTCCCGCGCGCAAGAGCACGCGCCCGCGCGCGCCGCGCGGCGCGAACCTCGAGGCCGTGCTGACCGCGGTCGGCCAGCGCCCCGGCGTGACGGCGACGACGATCGCCGACGTGACGAAGATCTCGCGCGCGGTGACGTACAACACGCTCGCGAAGCTGGTCGACCAGGGCAAGCTCGAGAAGACCGAGCTGCCGGGCGGTCAGACGGGCTACAAGACCGCCGCACCGACCCTATAGTCGCTCGCATGCCCGCGACTCCCTCCGAGATCAAGGACTCGATCCTCGAGACCGTCGGCGAGACCCCGCTGATCCGCCTGAGCCGGATCGGCCAGGGGCTCGCGCCACAGATCGTGGCGAAGGTCGAGTACTTCAACCCGGGCGGGTCCATCAAGGACCGCGTCGCGATCCGCATGATCGAGGCCGCCGAGCGCGACGGCCACCTGCGTCCCGGCGGCACGATCATCGAGCCGACCTCGGGCAACACCGGCACCGGGCTCGCGATCGCCGCGCGCCTGAAGGGCTACCGCGTGATCGCGGTCATGCCGGACAAGATGTCGCAGGAGAAGATCGACCTGCTGCGCGCGTACGGCGCCGAGGTCGTGGTCACGCCGACCGACGTCGATCCCGAGTCGCCGCGGTCGTACTACCGCGTCGCCGACCGGCTCGAGCGCGAGATCCCCGGCGCGTTCCAGCCCAACCAGTACAAGAACCCGGCCAATCCGGAGGCGCACTACCTCGGCACCGGGCCGGAGCTGTGGCGCCAGTCCGGCGGCGCCATCACGCACCTCGTGGTCGGCGTCGGCACGGGCGGGACGATCACCGGCGTCGCGCGCTACCTGAAGGAGCAGAACCCGGCGATCGAGGTGATCGGCGCCGATCCCGTCGGCTCGATCTACTCCAACGAGACCGTCCACCCCTACCTCGTCGAGGGCGTGGGGGAGGACTTCTGGCCGGAGACCTACGACCCCACCGTCGTCGATCGCTACGTGACCGTCTCCGATCGCGACTCGTTCCTCACGACGCGCCGGCTGGCGGAGACCGAGGGGCTGCTCGTGGGCGGCTCGTGCGGGCTCGCGATGCACGCCGCGCTGGAGGTCGCGCGCGGCATCTCGGACCCGGAGGCGATGGTCGCGGTGATCCTGCCCGACGGCGGGCGCGGCTACCTGTCGAAGATCTTCAGCGACGAGTGGATGACGCAGTACGGCTTCCTCGATCGCAGCGAGGACCGCACCGTCGGCGACGTGCTGCGGGCCAAGACGGCGGCGGGCGAGATCCCGCCGTTCGTCGTCGTCCAGACCGGCCACAAGGTCAAGGACGCGATCGGCCTGCTGCACGAGCACCGCGTCTCGCAGCTGCCGGTCGTCGCCGCCGACGACCCCGACCGCGTCGTCGGCTCGGTCGGCGAGCGCGGGCTGCTCAAGCGCGCGCTGGAAGGCCCGCACCTGATGGCGGCGGCGATCTCCGAGGTGATGGAGCCGCCGTTCCCGATCGTCGAGACGGCGGATCCGGTGCGCGAGGCGGTCGAGCTGCTGACCGGCGAGGGCCAGGCGCTGATCGTCGCCGAGCGCGGCCGCCCGCTGGGCATCGTCACCCGTACCGACCTGCTGGAGTCCCTGATCTCATGAGGTTCGCGACGCGCGCAGTGCATGCCGGGCTGGAGCCGGACCCGAGCTTCGGGGACATCGTCCCCGCGATCCACATGGCGTCGACGTACGTGCAGCAGGCGCCGGGCGAGTTCCGCGAGCAGTACGACTACTCGCGCTCGGCCAATCCGACGCGGAGCGCGCTGGAGCGCGGTCTGGGCGACCTCGAGGGCGGCTACGCGAGCGCCTTCTCGTCGGGCATGGCGGCCACGCACGCGCTGATCACCACCGTGGCCTCCGCGGGCGCCCATGTCGTGCTCCCCGACGACCTCTACGGCGGCACCTACCGGCTGGTCGACAAGGTCCTGACGCGCTGGGGGCTCGAGTACACGATGGTCGACCAGACCGACCTCGACGCGGTCGAGCGCGCGGTGCGCGACGACACGTGCCTGATCTGGGTCGAGACGCCGACGAACCCGACGCTGAAGGTGATCGACCTCGCGGAGATCATCGCGCGCAAGAAGAGCGCGTTCGTCGCGGTCGACAACACGTTCGCCACGCCGGTCTACCAGCGGCCGCTGGAGGACGGCGCGGACGCCGTCATGCACTCGACGACGAAGTACCTCGGCGGGCACTCCGACACGCTCGGCGGCGCGATCGTCGTACGCGACGAGGCGCGCCACGCCGAGGTGCGCTTCGTGCAGAACTCGGTCGGCGCCGTGCCTGGGCCGCTCGACTGCTTCCTCGTGCATCGCGGCCTGCGGACGCTGGCGCTGCGGATGGCGGCGCACACGGAGAACGCGCGCCTGGTGAGCGAGTGGCTGCGCGGCGTCGAGGGCGTGCGCGAGGTGCGCTGGCCGGGCTTCTCCGGCATGGTCTCGTTCCAGCACGACCACGCGGTCCGGATCGCGGCGGCGACGAAGGTGTTCTCGCTCGCCGAGTCGCTCGGCGGCGTGGAGGCGCTGATCGAGGTTCCGCAGGCGATGACGCACCAGTCGGTCGAGGACTCCGCGGCGGCCGTGCCGCCCGATCTCGTGCGCCTCTCATGCGGGATCGAGGACCCCCAGGATCTGATCGAGGACCTGGCTCAAGCCATCTAGCGGCACGGCCGATGTGAACGCAGTGCGTTTAGTTACGTCCAGGACGCGTCATCCTCGTTGGATGCGCCGCATCTACTTGACCGCGACGTTCGCCGGGCTTGCCGCGCTGGTCGCGGGCTGGTTCGCGCTGGGCGCGGCGGGCAAGGACCAGCCGGTGCGGCCGAGGATCGTCGCGGCCAAGAAGGTCGAGGACGTGCAGCTCCCGCCCCTGCCCACGACCGCCGGCGGGCACGCCGTGCAGCCGGTCGCGGGTGAGCCGACGACGTCGGCCGCCGACTCGGTGCCCGATCCCGGGCTGACCGACGCCGGCGACGCGCCGACGAAGGCCGCCTCGAAGGCCGTGCAGGGCAACTACAAGGCTTCCGGGGGCTCGAACGCGGTCTCCCAGGCGATCGCGCTCGGCAACGGCGTGGCGCTGCCTCCGCTGGAGGCCCCGGACGCGGTCAAGCAGATCATCGAGGCCGGCAACGGCATCGCGCGCACCCCGTACATCTGGGGCGGCGGGCACGGCAAGTGGCTCGACAAGGGCTACGACTGCTCCGGCTCGGTGTCGTTCGCGCTGGCCTCCGCGGGGCTGCTGAGCTCCACGATGACGTCAGGACAGCTGATGTCCTGGGGCGAGCCCGGGAAGGGCAAGTGGGTCACGATCTACGCGAGCGACGGCCATGTCTTCATGGAGGTCGCCGGGATCCGCTTCGACACGGGCGCGCAGCGCGTCACCGGGTCCCGCTGGGCCTCCGACGGGCGCTCCACGGCGGGTTTCGTCGCCCGTCACCCCGCCGGCCTGTAGCCCCGCTGAGGGAACTTCCACGGCTTGGGGTCCCCACCCCATGGGTCGATCGGCGGACCGCGACGATCATTCCGGTTGTAAGCAAGGACCTTCTCCGAACCCCCTGCTGACCTCCACCTGATGACCCGCTCCCACACCGTCCACGACCTCCTCAACGGCCCTCCCCCTGAAGTTCTGGCCGAGGTGGACGCTGCCTGGGAGCGGGCTCAGGACCTCTTCGCGGACGAGCTCGAGCTGAGCTTCGACGTGGATTCGCTGACCTGCACGATCACCGGCTCGCTCCGCCTCCCCGGCGGCGGCCCGGTCTGGGAACGCCTCTCGGCGACCGAAGCGCTGGCGATCGCCTGCGGCGACGTCGAGATCAGCTCCGCCCACACGGACCGCGCGCTCGCCGCATAGTCCGAGGCGCTGCGGGCAGACTGCCCGTATGCCTCTTACACCACGAAACCTGATCGACCCGCTCGTCGACCTCGGCCGCAAGGCCGTCTCGGCAGGCGCGGACCTCGCCGGTCGAATCCGCGGCGGCGAGGACGACGCGACGGTGCCGCCGTCGCGCGAATCCGCCGGAACCAGCCCGCCGCCCAAGCCGGGCGAGGCGGGCGGCCCGAAGTCCGGCACGGCCCGGACCCGCGGCGCGACGGCGAAGAAGCCCGCTGCCTCCCGCCGGGGCGCGGCGCGGAGGCCAGGTCCGGCGAGGTCGTCGAGCGCGTCCGCGCCGGCGGCCGTGAAGCCGACCGCGGCCAAGGCCGCGGTCGCGAAGCCGGCGACGGCGAAGCCGGCTGCCGCGAAGCCGGCGACGGCGAAGCCGGCTGCCGCGAAGCCTGCGGCGTCAAAGCCTGCGGTCGCCAAGCCCACCGCGGCAAAGCCGGCCGCCGCGAAGCCCGCCACGGCGAAGCCTGCGGCGTCAAAGCCCGCCGTCGCGAAGCCTGCCGCGTCGAAGCCGGCCGCTGCGAAGCCGGCCGCCGCGAAGCCCGCGACGGCGAAGCCCGCGACGGCGAAGCCGGCCGCGTCGTCACCGGCGGCCGCGAAGCCGGCCGCGTCCAAGCCCGCCACGGCGAAGCCCGCCTCGCCGGCTCCCGCCGCGTCGAAGCCCGCGGCCGCCTCGCCGGCCAAGCCGCCGGAGTCGAAGCCCGGCTCGGCCGAGCCGGCGTCGACGGCGAACGGTGCCGGGGCGACCGATGAGCCCGGTGCCGTGCCGACGGGGAAGGCGTCCGAGGTCACCTCGGAGACGAGCGGCGGCGAAGGCGCGGGTCGCGCCGCGAAGCCCGCCGGTACGCGCTCCTAGCCCATGCGACGCGGCGTGCGCGGCCCCGGGCGGGTCGCGCGCGCCGCCGTGCGTGGTTAAGGTCGGGGCCATGCGCCCCATCCCCGCGCCCCGCATCGGCGACTCCCACGGCCTCCTGCGCGCGATCGAGCAGCGCGGGCGGCTGCGCACGGACGAGTTCGTGACCGAGTTCAGCCTCGAGCAGCTGTTCCCGCCCGACCTCGAGAACGCGCTCGGCCGGATGCGGCACTTCATCTCCTACGCGCGGTCCGCCGGCCTCGTCAAAGAGGACCGCGGCGTCGTCGAGCTCACGGAGGTGGGGAAGCGCTACGTGCGCGCCGGGGACGCGAGCGCGCCGTTCGACGTCTCGGCGCTGCAGGCGGAGTGGCTCCGTCGCCAGCTGCGCGAGAAGCACATGACGGACTCGATCTTCCACGGGATGGCGATCGGCCTCAGCCTGCTGGCCTCGATCCCGCCCGGCACGCGCGTCTCGACGCTCGACTTCGGCCGCTCGCTCGCCTACCTCGGCCGCGCCGGGTGGGACAACGAGAACACGTTCCAGATCCAGGGCGAGCGCTACCTCGCGCTGCTGACCGACGTCGAGCTGCTCGACGGCGAGCACCGGCTGACCGAGACCGGCGAGCAGGTGCGCGGCGAGCTGACCCTGCCCGTCCACATGTCGTTGCTCGACATCGCCGCGCAGCTGAACCCTGGCGGCGCCGAAGGGGTCCGCGTGGACGCCGCCGCGGAGTGGTCGGTCGCGCCGCCGGCCCCGGCCACCGCGACGGGCGAGTACCAGGACGTCGGGCCGGGGACCTGGGCCCCCCCGCCCGAGCCCTCCTCCGAGAACGGCGAAGGCGCGCTCCCGTCCACGCCGCCGGCGGCCGGCCCGCCGGTGCCGCCCGCCGACATCTGGGAGACGTCAGGGCCGGAGGACGCGACGAAGGCGATCCCCGCCGCCCGCCCACCCGTCGTCCCCCGCGCGGCAGAGCCCGCAACGACCGCAGGAGACCCGCTCGCGCCGGCCGAGGACGCCGCGGCGAGCGCCGGCGAGCCGGTGGCGGAGAGCCCGGCCGCGGCGCCCGGCGGCGAGGTGGTGGCGGAGAGCCCGGCCGCGGCGCCCGGCGGCGAGGTGGTGGCGGAGAGCCCGGCCGCGGCGCCCGGCGGCGAGGTGGTGGCGGAGAGCCCGGCCGTGGCGCCCGGCGGCGAGGTGGTGGCGGAGAGCCCGGCCGTGGCGCCCGGCGGCGAGGTGGTGGCGGAGAGCCCGGCCGCGGCGCCCGCTGACGAGGCGTTCGCGGGCGACGACGCGTTGGGCGGCGCCGTCACCGAGGTGGCGCGCCCCGCGGCGCCCGATGTCGCGGCGCTCGGCGGCGTCGCGGCCGGCGCGGCGATCGAGGGCGCCCCGGCGGCCGGCGACGTGCCGGTCACGGGCGACGCGGTCGAGGATGTGCCGGTGGCGCGCGACGTCGCGGCGCTCGGCGGTGTCGCGGCCGGCGCGGCGCTGCACGGGGCCCCGGCGGCCGGCGACGTCGTTCCCCGCGGCGATGACGCGGCTGCGGGCGGCCCGGCGGAGATCGCGGAGCGCGGCGACGAGTCCGAGGTCGCCGCGCGGCCGGCCGGCGATGTCGCCTCGCTCGGTGCGGCGGCGGCCGAGGCGGCGCGCGCGCATCCGCCGTCCCCCGGAGATGTCACGGCGCTCGGCGATGCGGCGGCCGAGGCCGCTCGGGCCGGCGGTCTCGCCGCGGGCGCCTCGCCCGCCGACGTCGCGGCGGCCCGCGCCGCGGCGCCCGCGGCTGCCGATGTCGCCGCGCTCGGCGGCGCCGTCGCCGATGTCGCCGCGGCGGCTGCGCCCGCGGCCTCGATCCCCTCCGGCGGCGGTCTGCGGAGCGAGCCCGGGGCGTTCCTGGACCCCGTGGCGATCCGGGCCGCGGGGGAGGCCGGTGGCCTGCGGCTTCCCGACGCGATCTACGCGAGCATCGCCGCGGCGCTCGGGGCCGGCAAGCACGTCCTGCTGACCGGCGCCCCCGGGGCGGGGAAGACGTCGCTGGCGCTCGCGGTCGCGCGCGCGGCGGCCCAGGCCGGGCGCGCGAACGGCGCGACGCTCGTGACGGCCCGGCACCGCTGGGCCGAGCAGGCCATGCTCGTCGAGTCCGCCAAGCAGGGCCGCTGGGTGATCGTCGACGAGCTCGACCGGGCTCGGCTGGACCGTGCGCTGGGGGAGCTGTCGACGTTCCTCGCCGGGCTGCCCGTCGTGCTCGCCGGCGGCGAGGAGGCGGAGCCGGCCGCCGGCTGGCGGATCGTCGCCACCGCGGCCCGCGTGCCGCACGCGTCGGCCGCCCTGCTGCGGCGCTTCGCCGTGCTCGACGTCCCGCAGCCGGCCGGCCAGGCGCTCGTGGAGTCGCTGCACGCCGCGGCCGGCGGCGACGAGACGGCGGCGGCCGCGATCGGGCGGCTGCTGCCGCTCGCTCAACTCGCGCCGCTCGGCGCCGGCGTCTTCCTCGACGCCGCCCGCCACGCCGCCGCGCGCAACGCGGCGGTGCAGGCCGACGAGGCGACGCTCGCGCGCGAGGCGTACACGGCGTACGTCGCCCCGCTCCTCGGCGACCTCGACGACGACGCCGAGCAGCGCGTCCGCGAGCTCCTCGGCGACGGCTGACCGAAGTGGGGCTCAAGCGCACCGAACAAGAGCTCGAGGCACTCAGGAGAGCGAAGGCGACGCTCGACGGACTCGGGTTCTACCCGAAGCCGATCGACATCGCCCACGTGCGGATCCTGCATGTGCCGCTCCTGTTCCGGCTGCCCTGGTTCCGGCGCTTCGACGGCTACGAGATGGGCCCGCTGATCCTCCTCCGGCAGCCGCTCGGCGAGACCTCGGACGCGCTCCTGACCCACGAACTGTGCCACGTCTGGCAGGACCAGGACCACCGGCTCAGGATGTGGTGGAGCTACGTCCGCGGCGGCTACGCCGAGAACCCGCACGAGGTCGAGGCGCGGCAGGCGGGCGCCGCGGCCGTCTCGTAGCATCACCAGCGTGGATCCAGCTGCCCTGACGGCGCTCGCCCGCCACGGCGAGGCGGTGGCGACGGCGCGCAACTTCGCCCACCACACGGGCGCGACGCGCGTCGTGCTCCTGATCGACCGCGGCGACGACGCGCCCGCGCTGATGGTCGACGTCGACGCCGAGGGCGACACCGAGGTCACCGACGACGAGCTCCTCGCCGCGATCCCGCGGCAGGCGCTCGTCCCGGCCGAGCCGCGCGCGCTGCCGCACATGCACCCTGTCCCGCCGACCGCGATCACGCTCGACCCCGAGACCGGCGAGCTGGCCGCGCCGATCGGCGCGATCGACCACCTCGCCCGCGCCGTCAAGGCGCTCGCGAGCACATTCGGCGGCCGCAGCGTCGCCACCGCCGAGTTCCCCACGCGCGACTCCGAGCAGCCGATCACGATCGCCGCGCGCGAAGGCGAGCCGCCGGTCCTGGAGGCCGGCGGCGAGCAGTTCGAGCTCCCGGGCTAGCCGCGCCGGCTGCGGTACGAGCGCGCCTTGGCCCGGTTGCCGCACACCTTCATGTCGCACCACGTGCGCGAGTGGTTGCGGGAGAAGTCGTAGAACGCCCACAGGCAGTCGCTGGCCGGGCACACCTTCAGCCGCTCCCACGTGCCCTCGGCCTCCGCCTGCGCGACGATCGCGAGCAGCCGCGCCATGACCGCGTCGCCGCCTGAGCCCGAAGCCCCCAGGCGCGGCGCGCCGTCGGCGCCGAACTCGACCACCACGGCGGCTTGACGCGCGAACGCGCCGAGCTCCGCGATCGCGCCCGCGTCCACGTCGGCCCCGTTGTGGGCGAGCAGCATCCGCCGCAGCGCCTCGCGAAACCGCGCCACGCGCGCCAGGTCGCCGTCCGCGAGCGGCGCGGACGCCAGCCCGGCCGACTCCAGCCACGCCGAGTCCAGCGCGTCGGTCTCCTCCTCGAGATCGAGCGTGTTGACGAGCCGCTGGACGAGCAGCAGATCGCCGGGAGCGGGGCGGTCGTAGTCGTGCATCCCCCATCACTATATCCCGGTAACCACCAAACGAAGAACGGTGGTATCATCACCACTGTAAACGAATAGGTGGTGACGACATGCTTCCACATCCCGCATTCACCCAGGCCGACGGCCTGAGTGCCCTAAAGCGCGACACCGCGCCGATCGAGATCCGCCTCGCGGAGGCCTGCGACGCGCCGGCGCTCGTCCGCCTCGCACAGCTCGACTCGGCGCTCGCGGCCGCCTCCGAGCTTCCGGGCCTGGCGCGCGGCGAGGAGGTCCTGGTGGCCGAGTCCGACAACGAGATCGTGGCCGCGCTGTCGCTGCGCGACGGCCTGCTCGTCTCGGACCCGTTCCACCGCACCAACGCCCTGATCTCGCTGCTGCAGACGCGCCGCCGGCAGCTCGCGACCAAGCGCCGCGGACGCATCGGTGGACTGCTGGCGCGCCATCCGTGAACCGATGAGCTGGACCTTTGCGTAGTCCTTCAGAAGGAGGGCGTGACCGCGCCGATAACGGGTACCAGTAACACTGCGATGCTGCACCAGCGCCACTACACGACAGACTCCGCCAACGAGGTTCTCCCCCTCGTCCGGGCGACCGTGCACCAGTTGCAGGACGCCAAGCGCCTCCTCCAGGACGAGGGCTTCGACGCGGGGTTCGCGACGCTCGCGGACGTCGCCGGCGGCGCCTTCGCCGGCCGTACCCGGGCCCGCGCGGCGGTCATCGCCACGCTCGGCTTCGAGCGCCTGGAGGAGCTGGACCTGCTCGTCCGCGACCTGGAGGCCGGCCTGATCGACTTCCCCGCCCTGCGCGACGGTCGCGAGGTCTACCTCTGCTGGCAGGTGGACGAGCCCGAGGTCGGGCACTGGCACGCCGCCGAGAGCAGCTCCTACCCGGGGCAGCCCCCGGGCGAGCCCTGGCTGTAATCCTCTTCTTAGCGCCCTCTCAGGTTGCGCGTCGACGATCCCGTCGATGCGCATACTGGTAGTCGACGACGAGCCGTCCGTACGCGACGCGCTCGACCGCGCGCTGCGGATGGACGGCTACAAGGTCGAGCTGGCCGCCGGAGGGCGCGAGGCGCTCGACGCGCTGGCGCAGCAGGCGCCTGACGCCGTCGTGCTCGACGTGCTGATGCCGGAGCTCGACGGGCTGGAGGTCTGCCGCCGCCTGCGCGCGGCCGGCGACCGCATCCCCGTGCTGATGCTGACGGCCCGCGACGCCGTCCCGGACCGCGTGCGCGGCCTCGACGCCGGCGCCGACGACTACCTCGTCAAGCCGTTCGCGCTGGAGGAGCTGTCCGCCCGCCTGCGCGCGCTGCTGCGCCGCAGCGGCGGCCCGGCGCAGGAGAAGCTCCGCCACGCCGACGTCGTGCTCGACCCCGCCGGCCACACGGTCGCGCGCGGCGGCCGCTCGGTCGAGCTCACCCGCACCGAGTACCTGCTGCTCGAGCTGCTGCTGCGCCACCCGCGCCAGGTGCTGACGCGCTCGCAGATCTTCGAGCACGTGTGGGGCTACGACTTCGGCTCGAGCTCCAACTCGCTCGAGGTCTACGTCGGCTACCTGCGGCGCAAGCTCGAGGCGGGAGGCGAGCCGCGGCTGGTGCACACGGTCCGCGGCGTCGGCTACGTGCTGCGCGAGCAATGAGCTTCCGCCGCCGCCTCGCGCTCTCGTGCGCCGCCGCCGTCGCGGTCGCCGTGATCCTCGGCTCGATCCTCGCCTACCTGATCGTCCGCGACACGCTGCGCGGGCAGATCGATTCCGCGCTGCGCGAGCAGGTGGGCCGCGTGGACGACTCCCAGGGGCCGGCGTTGCCGAAGGAGGCCGGCAACACCGTGTTCCTGCTCAGCGGCGCGCCGCCGGTCTTCACCCAGTTCGTCGGGGGACCAGGCACCGCCGGCATGGTCACCGCGCAGCTCGCGAAGCCGGAGGAGCTCCAGGCGGTCGCCGAGGGCAGGCGCCCGCCGTTCTTCTCCGACAGCACCTTCAACGGCGTGCACGTGCGCGTCTACACGGCGCTTGCCGGGCCCGGGCTGGCGATCCAGACGGCGCGGCCGCTGACCGAGGTCGACAGCGCGCTGTCGAAGCTGCGCATGGCGCTCGGCGTGCTCGCGCTCGCCGGGATCGGGCTCGCGCTGTTCCTCTCGCGCCTCGCCACGCGCACCGCCGTGCGGCCCGTCGCCCAGCTCACGGCCACGGCCGAGCACGTCGCCAGCACGCGCGACCTCTCGAGGCGGATCGAGGCCGACGGGGACGACGAGGTGTCGCGCCTGGCGCGTGCGTTCAACACGATGCTCGAGGCGCTGGAGCGCTCGCAGCGGGCGCAGCGGCGGCTCGTCGCCGACGCCTCGCACGAGCTGCGCACGCCGCTCACGTCGCTGCGCACGAACATGGAGGTGATGGCGCGCGGCGGCCCGCCGGACGCGGACGACCGCACGCGCCTGCGGCGCGACGTGATCGTCCAGCTGGAGGAGCTGACCGAGCTCGTCGGCGACCTCGTCGAGCTCGCGCGCGAGGACGAGCCGGACCCGCCCCAGGCCGAGCACGTCGACCTCGACCGGCTGGTCGGCCAGGCGATCGAGCGCGCGCGCCGACACGCGCCCGAGGTGCGCTTCGAGGCCGAGCTCGAGCCGGCGCTCGTGCTCGGCGTGCCGGCGCGGCTGGACCGCGCGGTCGCGAACCTGCTCGACAACGCCGCGAAGTGGAGCCCGCCCGGAGGGACCGTCGAGGTGCGGCTCGCCGGCGGCGAGCTGACCGTGCGCGACCACGGTCCCGGCATCGAGGCCGGCGACCGCCCGCGCGTGTTCGACCGCTTCTTCCGCTCCGCCGAGGCGCGCGGAAGGCCGGGCTCCGGGCTCGGCCTCGCGATCGTCCGGCAGGTCGCCGAGAGCCACGGCGGCACCGTCACCGCCGAGGCGGCGGACGGCGGCGGCGCCTTGCTGCGCCTGCGTCTCTCATCAATTCCCTAGGTTCGGGAAACGCGGCTCTCAGCGGGGGCGGGCTCCATTGGGGCCATGACCATCCGCTTGCTGCTCGCCGTCCTCGCGGCGACCGCCTCGCTCGCCGTCGCCGCCTGCGGCGCCGCCCCGAAGGCCTCCAACACCGCCACCTCGCCCCAGGGGCGAGGCATCGACGCGAAGTCCAAGAAGGCGATGCTGAACTTCGCCAGGTGCATGCGCGAGCACGGGATCGACATGCCCGACCCCAAGTTCGACGGCGGCGGCGTCCAGATGGTGCAGGAGGGCGGGATGGATCCGGAGAAGGCGCGCGCCGCCCAGCAGGCGTGCCAGCACTTCCAGGACCAGGTCAAGCCGCCGCCGATGTCCGAGGCCGACAAGGCCGAGGCCCGCAAGCGCGGGCTCGCCAACTCGCGCTGCATGCGCGAGCACGGCATCAACATGCCCGACCCGCAGTTCGACGCCGACGGCCGCATGACGATGCGGCTCGACCGCAGCTCCGGCGTCGACCCGCGCGACCCGAAGTTCCAGGCGGCGCAGAAGGCGTGCATGAAGGACGCGCCGGGCGGGATCATGTCGGCCGCGGGAGGCGAGAAGTGAGGCGCCGGCGGATCGCGGCCGGCGGCGTCGCCGCCGCCGGCGCGCTGGCGGCGGGGGGCGTGCTGCTCGCCGGCTCCGGGCCCGCGCGGCTCGCCGCCGCCGCGGCCAGCCCGACCGGTCCCACCGCCGCCGTCGAGCGGCGCGACCTCGTCGACCGCGACAGCCTCGACGGCACGCTCGGCTACGCCGACGAGACCACGCTGAACGCGGGCGCCGCGGGCGTGCTCACGCGCATCCCGGATCCCGGATCCGTCATCACGCGCGGCCACTCGCTCTACGACGTCGCCGACAAGCCGGCCGCGTTCCTGCTCTACGGCGACCTCCCCGCCTGGCGCGACTTCACGCCGGGCATGACCGACGGCGAGGACGTCCGCCAGCTGGAGCGCAACCTGCGGGCGCTCGGCTACGACCCGGGCGACGTCGACGACGACTGGGACTCCGACACGACCCAGGCGGTCGAGGACTTCCAGGCCGACCGCGGGCTCGACGACACCGGCACGCTGAAGCTGGGCACGATCGTCTTCCGCCACGAGGCGACGCGGATGGCCGCGGCCAAGGCCGCGGTCGGCGACACCGTCGGCCCGGGGCGCCCGCTGGCCCAGGTGTCCTCCACCCGCCGCGTCATCACCGTCAACCTCGACGCCCGCCGCCAGCGGATCGCGAAGGTCGGCGGCAAGGTGACCGTCGACATGCCCGAGGGCGGCACCGCGAACGGACGCATCAGCGACGTCGGGACCGTCGCGACGGCGGCGTCGCGGGACTCCGGCCCGACGATCGAGGTGACGATCGCGCTGCGCGGGCGCGGCGCGCGCGGCACCCGGCTCGACCAGGCGCCGGTCGACGTCGGCTTCGCCGTCGAGCAGCGGCGCGACGTGCTCGCGGTGCCCGTCAAGGCGCTCGTGGCGCGCCAGGGCGAGGGCTACGCGGTCGAGACCGCGGACGGCCGCTTCATCGCCGTCGAGCCGGGCCTGTACGCCGACGACTGGGTCGAGGTGTCCGGCAGCGGCCTGCGCGAGGGCATGCGCGTGGTGACGGCCGAATGACGCCCGTCCTGGAGCTGGTCGACGTGCGCAAGGCCTACCCGGGCGGCGTCGAGGCGCTGGGCGGCGTCTCGCTCGCCGTGCACCCCGGCGAGCTGGTCGCCGTCGTGGGGCCGTCGGGCTCGGGCAAGTCGACGCTGCTGCACGTGATGGGGACGCTGGAGCGCCCGTCGTCCGGCGTGGTCCGCGTCGACGGGCACGACGCCGGGACGGTCGGCGACCGCGAGCTGGCGGCGATCCGCGCGAGATTGATCGGCTTCGTGTTCCAGCAGTTCTTTCTTCTCGACGGGATGAGCGCGCTGGACAACGTCGCGACCGGGCTGCTGTACACCGGTGCCAATGCGACCGTACGCCGAACCCGCGCGAAGGAGACGCTGGAGCGCGTCGGCCTCGGCCACCGGCTCTCGCACTCGCCCGCGAAGCTCTCGGGCGGTGAGCGCCAGCGCGTGGCGATCGCCCGCGCGCTGCTCGGCCGGCCGGCGATCGTGTTCGCCGACGAGCCGACCGGCAACCTCGACAGCCGCTCCGGCGCGGACATCCTCGCGCTGCTGCGCGAGCTCAACGGCGAGGGCTCGACGATCGTGATCATCACGCACGACCACGCGATCGCCGCCTCGCTGCCGCGGCGCGTCGAACTGCGCGACGGGAGGCTGGCGTGACCGCGCTCGCCCCGAGCCGCCTGTCGGCGGCCGACGTCCTGCGGACCGGCTCGCTCGGCCTGCGCGTACGGCGCGCCCGCGCGGCGCTGTCGGCGCTCGGGATCGCGATCGGCGTCGCGTCGATGGTCGCCGTCCTCGGCA
Source organism: uncultured Solirubrobacteraceae bacterium (assembly GCA_963736505.1). Taxonomy (GTDB): domain Bacteria; phylum Actinomycetota; class Thermoleophilia; order Solirubrobacterales; family Solirubrobacteraceae; genus Solirubrobacter. The sequence continues at coordinate 1,056,198 of CAVTOZ010000001.1, read as the reverse complement.
TCTCGGACTCCTCGAAGGCCGATCTGCTGGCCCAGCTGGACCGGCTGGGGACGAACCTGCTGCGCGTCGCGCCGGGGCAGTCGTTCCTCGGTGACGACGCCGTGCTGCCGGAGTCCGCCGGCGCGATGCTGCGGCGCGCGACCGGCGTGGAGGACGTCGCCGCCACGGAGTCGATCAGCGGCGCAACGGTCCGCCGCTCGCCGTACATCGACGAGGCCGAGACGGGGGGCATCGGCGTGGCCGCTGCGGATCCGTCGCTGCTCGCGACCGTCGGCGCGACGCTCGCGCACGGCCGCTTCCTGAACGCCGCGACGGCCCGCTACCCGGCCGTCGTGCTCGGCGCCGACGCGGCGGCGACGCTCGGCATCCACGACGCCGGCAGCCGCGTCTGGCTCGGCGGCCGCTGGTTCAGCGTGGTCGGCATCCTGGACCCGGTGGCGCTCGCCGACGGGCTCGACAGCGCCGCGCTGATCGGGTTCGACGCCGCCGTCTCGCTGTTCTCGGCCGACCGCAACGCGTCGACCGTCTACGTCCGCACCGATCCGGACCGCGTCCCGCAGGTGCGCGACGTGCTCGGCCGCACCGCCAACCCCGAGCACCCGGAGGAGGTCGACGTCAGCCGCCCGTCGGACGCGCTGGAGGCCAAGGCGGCGGCCAAGACCGCGTTCACATCGCTGTTCCTCGGCCTGGGCGCGGTCGCGCTGCTGGTCGGCGGCGTCGGGATCGCCAACGTGATGGTGATCTCGGTGCTCGAGCGGCGCTCGGAGATCGGGCTGCGGCGCGCGCTCGGCGCGACGCGCCGGCACGTCGGCGTGCAGTTCCTGGCCGAGTCGCTGCTGCTGGCGGCGGCGGGCGGGCTGGCCGGCACGCTGCTCGGCGCGGCGGTGACGATCGGCTACGCGAGGTCGGAGGGCTGGACGGCGACGGTGCCGGCCGTCGCGCTCGCCGGCGGCGTGGGCGTGGCGGTCGCCGTCGGCGCGGTGGCCGGGCTCTATCCGGCGCTGCGCGCGGCGCGGCTGTCGCCGACGGACGCGCTGCGGACGAGCTGATGCGCGGCGAAGAAGCGCCACACCTCCTCGTTGGCCTCCACCTGCGAGGGGTTGTGGCGCGGGAACGGGGGCGACGCGCCGGGCCAGCCGTGGTCGGTCCCCGTCAGCCGCATGTGCTCGACGTCGAGGCCCGCGGCGCAGTGCCGGTGGACGAAGCGCACGACGCCCTTCTCGGGCCGTGTCGTGACGGCGGCGTCGTCGCAGCCGTCGCGCTCGACCCAGCCGGCGAGGAAGCCCGAGACGGCGCCCTTGTAGTCGGGCGGCTTGCCGTTGTAGGGCACGACGTGGTCGCTCGTGCCGTGGATCTCCAGGATCGACGTGCGGTGGCCGTCCGGGCAGGGGTCCAGCGCGCGGTAGCCGCCCGCGACCGGCGCGACGGCGGCGATCGTGCCCGCCAGCTCGCACCCGAGCCGCGCGGCGAAGCCGCCGCCGTTGGAGACGCCGGTGGCGTAGATCCGCGTGGCGTCGGCGCACGAGGCCTCCATCGCCTGCGGGAGCAGGGTCCGGATGCTCGCGACGTCGTCGGGGTACATCTTCGCGTTGAGGCTCCAGAAGTGATGCGAGGAGCCGGCGGTGGGATAGAGCACCGCGAAGCCGTGGCGGTCGGCCGTCACCGACAGGCCGCTGTAGGACGCCATGCCGGGTCCGTCGCCGCCGGCGCCGTGCAGCGCGATCACGAGCGGCAGCGGCGTCTTCGCGCCCTTGGGCACGTGCAGCAGCGCGGTGCCGAGCATCCGGTCGCCCGCCGCGGGCCGGCAATCAACCGCCGCGATCGCCCGCGGCTGCCGGATCGGCGACGCGAGCGCGAGCGCCGTGACGGACACGGCGACGAGCGCGGTCAGGGACCAGAGCAGGCGGAAGCGGCGAGACATCGATGACGGCGAACGCCCACGCGCGATTGAGGGCGAACGAGATCAGCGTAACCGGCGCGACGGCCACGACCTCGCCGGCGGCGCGCGGCACGCCGAGCGCGATCGCGGCGCGCAGCAGCGCCAGGTTGATGGCGATGCCGCCCGCGGTGATGACCGCATAGCGGGCCGCAGCGGGGAGGATGTGGCCGCGGTGAGCGAAGGTCCAGGTTCGATTGAGGACGAACCCGTTTACGCCGCCGAGGGCGTAGGCGACCGCACCTGCTGGGAGGTAGCGCACCCCGGCAGCGACCAGCACGGCGTAGGCCGCGAGGGTGATCGCGGTGTTGCTCGCGCCGACGACGACGAAGCGGAGCAGTTGGGTGCGCATTCGTCCGAAGCTACGGCTCGCGAGGGCCGTTTCGGGGCGGCGAAAAGCCGATCCTCACGGGCTCCCAACCGGCGCCCAACCCCCAACTGGACGCTGTCTGGCTCCCAACCCGATTCCAACACGGCGGGCCTAGCGTTCGGTGATGACGCGAACCGCGGAACCCTCCAGCAGGCAGACCCAGCCTGCGACCCCCCTCCCCGCGGTCGCGACGCGCGCCCGCGGCGCTCTCGGCCCTCGGGCCGAGGGCGCCGCTGGGGTGATCGCGCTCCTGGGTGTCGTGACGGGCGCCCTCGGCGTCGCGCTCGCCGCGGCGGAGCGTCCTTCCTTCCTCGCTCCGCCGCGGCTGCACGGCGACGCGCCGTGGCTCGCCGGGCCGCTCGCGGGCTTGTGGCCGTCGCTGACGGACACGGTCGGCTCGCTGCGCTGGGACGTGACGCTGACGCTGCTGGCGATGACCGCGTGCTGGGTGCTCGCGGTGGCGTGCGCGCCGCGCGTGCGGCTCCCGGCCGTGCTCGGCGCGGTCGTGCTGTCGGACGTGCTGCTGACGCTCTCGCCGCCGTTCTCGCTCACCGACACGTTCAACTACCTGCACTACGGCCGGATGCTGCCGCTGTACGGGCTCAACCCGTACACGGCGCTGCCGCTGCAGGCGTCGGCCGACCCGGCCTACGTGTACAGCACCTGGCACCACCTCCCGAGCCCGTACGGGCCGCTGTTCACGCTGCTGACGGAGGCCGTCGCGCCGCTCGGGCTGGCGACCGCGTACTGGGTGCTGAAGATCGTGATCGGGCTTGCGGCGCTCGCCGTCGCGGCGCTGACCGCCGCGCTGGCTCGGGCGTTGGGCCGCGAGCCGGCGCGTGCGGTCGCGTTCGTCGCGCTGAACCCGCTGGTGCTCGTGTACGGGATCGGCGGCGTGCACAACGACGTGCTGTTCATGGCGCTGCTGCTCGGCGGTGCGCTGCTGATGCTGCGCCGGCGCGAGCTGTCCGGCGGGAGCGCGCTCGCCGCGGCCGCGGCGATCAAGCTGACCGCGGGGCTCGCGATCCCCGTGCTGGTGGCCGGCGCCGCGCGCCGCCGCCGGCTCGCCCTCGGCGTCGCGCTCGGCGGCGCCGCGATGCTGGCGATGACGTGGTTCGCGTTCGCCGGGCACGTGCCGAACGACGGGGTGCAGGCGCGCCTGGTGGCCAGCCTGAGCCTGCCGAACCTGCTCGGGCTGGCCGCGGGCGACGGCGGCCTGACCGCGCAGCTGCGCGGGCAGCTCGACGTTGCGCTGGTGCTCATCAGCATCGGGCTGGTGGCGTGGACGTGGCGCACGCGCGACTGGGTCACCGCCACGGCGTGGGCGATGGCGCTGCTGATCGTCACGCTCGGCTGGGCGATGCCGTGGTACGTGCTGTGGCTGCTGCCGTTCGCGGCGCTCTCGCGGCGCGCGGGGCCGCGCGCGGCGGCGATCGCGCTGACCGTCTTCCTGCTCGCGGTGTGGGCGCCGGCCACGGCGCCGCTGCTGCACCGGATGGGCGCGCGCCCCGGCGCGACCGCGGTCGGGCGCGAGAACGCCCGCTTCATGCACGCGCTCCTGCGTTAGCGAGTTCACCCGCGATCCCGCTTCGCGGGGCCGCGGGCGGAACTCGCCAGAGAATCGCCCTCTGGGCGATTCGGCGCTAACCGGATCCTCATCGGCGGGCAACCGTCCGCAACCGCGCCGCGGGCAGGCTCGAAGACATGACCGCCGCAGCCACGCTCGAAGCCCCGCCGGTCCTCGCGCTGGCGGGCGTCTCCATCGTCCTCCCCTGCCACAACGAGGCGCCCAACCTCGTCGCCGCCGTCCGCATGGCGTCGGAGGTCGGGCGCCGCTGGGCGTTCGATCACGAGGTGATCGTCGTCGACGACGGCAGCGAGGACCTGACGCTCTCGCTCGCCACCTCACTCGCCGCGTCGGACCCCGCCGTGCGCGTCGTCGTGCATCCGGTCAACCGCGGCTACGGCGCCGCGCTGCGGTCGGGCATCGCCGCCGCGCGGCAGCCGTGGGTGCTGCTGACCGACGCCGACCTGCAGTTCGACCTCGCGCAGCTGTCGGCCTTCGTGCCGCTGTCGGCCGACCACGACGTGATCGTCGGCTACCGCGTCGAGCGCCAGGATCCGTACCGCCGGATCGTCGCCGCCGCGGCCTGGAACCGGCTCGTGCACGCCCTCTTCCAGCTGCCCGTGCGCGACGTCGACTGCGCGTTCAAGCTCGTGCGCCGCAAGCTCATGTACGAGCTCGAGCTGGAGTCCGAGGGCGCGACGATCTCGACCGAGCTGCTCGCCGGCCTGCTGCGCCGCGACGCCCGCATGGCCGAGGTCGGCGTCCTCCACCAGCCCCGCACGGCGGGCCGCCAGAGCGGGCTGAACCCGCGCGTGGTGGCGCGCGCGCTGCGCGAGCTGGTGGCGCTGCGCCGCCGGCTCGGGCCGCCGGAGCCCGCACGCGCGAGCGAGCCGCCCGGCGAGTCCCGCACGGACGCCGGCGCCCCGGTGGCGTTCGGCAGCGCGTGGCTCCCGCCGTCGGAGCCTGGCGCCGACGCGCGGCGGGCCGCGTGATCGGAGGCCCGGGGCGCACGAGCCGCGGGACGGCGCTCTCGGTCCGGCCGCTCGTCGCGGCGCTGTCGGCGTCGGCGGCGCTCGCCGCCGGCGCGGCCGTCGCGGTCGTGGCGCTCGCGCTGCGGCTGACGGGCCTCGGGCGCGTCGCGCCCGATCCGTTCTACGACGCCGCCGTGCGCAGCATGGGGACGTCCTGGCACGGCTTCCTGTTCGGTGCGCTCGAGCCCGGCGGCAGCGTCGCGATCGACAAGCCGGCGGTGGCGCTGTGGCCGCAGGTGGCGGCGACGAAGCTGCTCGGGTTCCACACGAGCGCGCTGCTGGTGCCGGAGGCGCTGGCCGGCGCCGCCGGCGTCGGGCTCGTGTTCGTGCTCGCGCGGATGCTCTGGGGCCGGCCGGCCGGGCTCGCTTCGGCGGCCGCGCTCGCGGTGCTGCCGGTCGCGGTGCTGACGGCGCGCAGCGACACGATGGACTCGCTCGCGACGACGCTCGCGCTGCTCGCCGCGGTCGCGCTCGTCCAGGCGGCGCGGACCGGCGGGACGTGGCCGGTCGCCGGCGCGGGCGTCGCGATCGGGCTCGCGTTCAACGTCAAGCTCTTCCAGGCGCTGGTGCCGGTCCCGGCGCTCGCGCTGATGTACTTCGCCGCGAGCCCGCTGCGGCTCGGCGAGCGCCTCTCGCGGCTCGCGCTGTTCGGCTCCGTCGGGCTCGCGGTCGGGCTGAGCTGGCTCGCGGTGGTGAGCACGGCGCCCGGGCGCGAGCAGCCCTTCGCGTTCGGCTCCGGCAACGGCAGCGCGCTGAGCGCCGCGTTCGCCTACAACGGCCTCGACCGGCTCGGCAGCACGAGCCGCGCCGGCCACCACGCCGCCGCCGCGCTCGCGCTGCGACCTGGCCCGCCGGGCGCCACGCGCCTGGTCGGCGGCGGCGGCGACCTCGACGCGCTGCTGGGCAGCGAGCTGATGCCGGCCCTGATCCTGGGGGGTGTCGCGGCCGCCGCGGCGGCGGTGGCGGAGGCCCGTCGGCGGCGGGTCGCGGCGGGCGCGCGTCGCGCCGTCGCCGGCGGCGACGACGAGCGCCTCGCGGCCGCCGGCGCGCTGGGCGTCGCCGCCTGGCTCGTCACCGGGCTCGCGCTGTTCTCGTTCCTCGGCCAGCTCCAGGTCCGCTACCTCGACGCGCTCGCGCCGGCCGTGGCGCTCGCGCTCGGCGGCGGCGTGACCATGCTCGCGCGCTGGGCGCGGCTGCCCGCGTGGGTGACGGCGCTCGCGGTCGTCGCGCTGCTCGCCAGTCCCGCCGCCCGCGCGCTCGGCGTCGTGCGCGACGCGTCGTCGGACTCGGGCCACATCGGCACGCTCCCCGCACCGGCGCTCGACCGGCTGTCCTCGTTCCTGCAGGCGCACACCGCCGGGCAGCGCTACGAGGTCGCGAGCGCGACGGCCGTGAAGGCGACGCCGCTGATCGCCAAGGACGACCGCCCCGTGCTGATGCTCGGCACGCTCGCCGGCCACCCGATCACGCCGATCCGCCGCTTCCTCGCCGACGTCCGCCATGGCGAGGTGTCCTACGTGCTGATCGCCGGCCGCTGCGGCCCGCGCAGCGCGCTCGGCCCCGGCGGGTGCGGCCCCGCCGCCCGCTGGGCGCGCGTGCACGGCACCGACGTGAGCGCGCAGGCGGGCGTCACGTTGTACGAGGTTCATCCCCCGCCCATGCCGCGCCGGTACCCCAGACAGAGATGACCCACGACCGCCAGCTCTCGATCCTGATCGTCGACGACGAGTCCACGCTGCGGGAGGCGCTGACGCGCTCGTTCCGCCGCGAAGGCCACGCGACGCTCGCCGTGCCCGACGGCCGCGCCGCGATCGACCGCGCGAGCACCGGCACGTTCGACGTCGTCCTGCTCGACGCCGCGCTCGGCGCCGGGCCTGACGGCTTCCAGGTCTGCCGCACGCTGCGCGAGCGCCGCAACACCGTCCCGATCATCATGCTGACCGCGCTCGACACCGAGGCCGACACCGTGCTCGGGCTCGAGGCGGGCGCCGACGACTATGTCGCCAAGCCCGTCGGCCTCGCCGAGCTGCGCAGCCGCATCCGCGCCGTCCTGCGTCGCGCGGGCCCGCGCGCGGAGCACGACATCCTGCGCTCCGGCCCGCTCGAGCTCGACCGCGGCGCGCGCGAGCTGCGCCGCGACCATCAGGCCGTGCAGGTCACGTTCAGCGAGTTCGAGGTGATGGCGACGCTGATGTCGGCGCCGGGGCGGCTGTTCAACCGGCAGGAGCTGATGCGCGCGATCTGGGGCGACAGCGCCTACCGCGACCCGCGCGGGATCGACGTGCACGTCCGCCATCTGCGCGAGAAGCTCGAGACGAAGCCGGAGCGGCCCGAGCTGATCCTGACCGTGCGAGGAGCGGGGTACCGGCTCGCGCCGTGAGGCCGGCGATGATTCGCAGCTGCCTCGGCCTGCGGCCTCGTCACCGCTTCGCTCGGCGCTCGCATCGCTGGGAGAATCGCCCAGGGGGCGATTCTCCCGGGTGGCGATGACTCGTGAGGCTTCGGGCTCGCCTCGTCCTCACGCTGTTCGCGACCGCCGCCGCGTCGCTGGCGGTCGCGGCGCTCGGCCTGCTCCCGCCGCTGCAGACGCGCCTGCGCGGCGACGCCGCCCGCTCGCTCGTGCTGCGCGCCGAGGCCACGCGCGCCGAGTTCGAGGAGGAGCATCCGCGCACGCGGCTCCTGGTGCGCGAGCTCGCCCGGTCCACCGGCGCCGAGGTCGTGCTGATCTCGCGCCGCGGCGTCGTCGACGACACCGACCCGGACGCGCCGGGCGACCTCGTCGACGCGCACCGCGCGCTGACCTCGCGCCGGTCCGAGCACACCGTCCAAGGCGACGTCGCGCGCGCCGCGGTGCCGATCGAGATCCACGGGCACATGTACGCGCTCGCGCTCCGCCGCCGGCTCGGCGACGTCGAGCGCACCGTCGCCGTCGTCGAGGCGGCGTTCGCGGTCGCGGCGGGCGCCGGGCTGCTGCTCGCGCTCGCGGGCGGCCTGCTGCTGAGCGGCCGGATGCTGCGCCGGCTGCGCGCGCTGCGCGACGCCGTCAGCAGCGACGCGCCCGTGCCCGAGGACGCGCACCGCGACGAGATCGGCGAGCTCGGGCGCGCGTTCGCCGCGCTGCGCGGGCGCGTGGCGAGCCAGGAGACCGCGCGGCGCACGTTCGTCGCGACCGCCTCGCACGAGCTGCGCACGCCGGTCGCCTCGCTGCAGACGCTGCTCGAGCTCGTCGCCGACGAGGTCGGCGACGACGAGCCCGACATGGAGGCGGTGCGGGCCGACATCGCCACCGCGCTCGCGCAGGCGCGTCGGCTCGGCGGCCTCTCGCACGGTCTGCTCGACCTGTCGCGGCTGGACGCCGACGTCCGGCCGCGGCGCGAGCCGATCGAGCTCGGCGAGCTGGTCCGCGCCGTCGCGGCGGAGTTCCGCCCGCCGCCGGACCATGGCGACAGCGGCCCGTGCTGGGCGCTCGGCGATCCCGACAGCGTCGCGCGGATCGTGCGCCTGCTCGTCGACAACGGCTTCCGCCACGGCGGCGGGCAGGTCGAGGTGCGGACCGAGCAGCGCGGCGACCTCGCCGTCGTGCGTGTGCTCGACGGCGGCCCGGGCGTGCCGGACGAGGAGCGCGAGGCGGTGTTCGAGCGCTTCCGCCGCGGCGAGGCGAGCGTCACGCCGGGCTTCGGGCTCGGCCTCGCGATCGGGCGCGAGCTCGCGCGCCGGATGGGCGGCGAGCTGGCGCTCGAGGACGGCCCGGGCGGCCGCTTCGCGCTCGCGCTCCCGGCCGCGCCCGTCGAGGCGGAGGAGGCGGTGGAGCCGGCCGAGCCTCCAGCAATTACCGCGTAACGTCGCCGGGAACGGCGCCGGAGGCGCGACAATCGTGACGTGACGACAGCCGAGGCCGGCCGCAGGCGTTGTGGACGGCGAAACCATTTTCCTCCCGGCCCGCGCGAGCCCGCGGCGCTGCAGACCGTCGAGTGGGTCGTCCGCCCGACCGCGCTGCTGCGGCGCGCGCAGGCGCGCCACGGGGAGCCGTTCACGCTGCGCACGGCGTGGGCCGACGCGCCGATGGTGCTCGTGTCGGACCCGGCCGAGATCAAGCGCGTCTACGCCGCGCCGCCCGACGTGCTGCAGGGCGGCGAGAGCGCGGCGTTCCTGGAGCCGTTCACGGGCCCGAGCTCGATCCTGATCCTGCACGGCGACGAGCACCTTCGCCAGCGCCGGCTCGTGCTGCCGCCGTTCCACGGCGAGGCGCTCAAGCGCTGGACGCAGACGATGGCCGAGATCGCGCACGCCGAGCTCGACACGTGGGTGCCGGGGCGTCCGCTGCGCGCCCGCGAGCGGATGCAGCGGCTGACGCTCGAGGTGATCCAGCGCGTCGTGTTCGGCAGCCGCGACGACGAGCTGCGCGACGCCCTGCGCGCCGCGCTCGACATGACCAACTCGACGCCGAAGCTGATCGCGATGTCGCTGCGCGGCCCGACGAAGGCGTTCACGCGCGCCGTGGCCCGGATCGACGAGCTGATCTACGCCCGCATCGCCGACCCGGGGGAGGGCTCGATCCTCGCCCTGCTCGCCGCCACCGAGGCGTCCCCGCGCGAGCTGCGCGACCAGCTCGTGACGCTGCTCGCGGCCGGCCACGAGACGACGGCGACCGCGCTGGCGTGGGCGCTGGAGCGGCTCGCGCGCCACCCCGCGGCGATGGCCGCGCTGCAGGGCGACGACGCGTACCTCGACGCGACGGTGAAGGAGGTGCTGCGCGTCCGCCCGGTCCTCAGCATCACCTCGCGCCGCGTCCTGCAGCCGTGGGACGTCGGCGGCTACACGCTCCCGCCCGGCGTCTACGTGAGCCCGTGCCTGTACCTCGCGCACCGGCGCCCCGAGCTGTGGAAGGACCCCACGAGCTTCCGGCCCGAGCGCTTCGTGGAGGGCGCGCCGGAGCCGTACAGCTGGGTCCCGTTCGGCGGCGGGACGCGCCGCTGCCTAGGCGCCGCGTTCGCCACGCTGGAGATGCGCGAGGTGCTGCGCGCGGTCGCCGCGAGGTTCACGCTCAGACCCGATCGCGAGCCGGGCGAGCGCATGCGGCGGCGATCGGTCACCCTGGCGCCCGCGCGGGGCGGGGTTTTCATTCCGAACCCGCTAGCGTGAAGCGGCGCGATGCCCGGGATGTTCTGCCGCCACAACCGTCTCACCACCAAGTGCCCGATCTGCTCACGCGAGCAGGAAGAGACGTTGCGCAAGGCGGCGCCCGCGCGCGCCACGCGCCCGCGGGCGACCTCGGGCGGGAGCCGCACCCGCTCGTCCTCCTCGCGCTCCGGCGTCGTGACGCGCAAGCTCGCGCGCGCCGCCGACGACGGCTACCGCAACCCGCTCGTCCCGGGCCTGCGCGCGACCGCCGACGCGGAGCGCCTCGCGATCGCGCTGACCGACGCGGCGGCGCTGCTCGAGTTCCCCGGCCCGTATCCCGACGTCGCCGAGGAGCCCGATCTCGACGCGGCGACCTGGCTCGCGTTCCAGCACGCGCTCGGCGAGGGAGAGCATCAGCGCACGATCGACGCCTACCAGGCGTGGGTCGAGCGCGCCGGCTCCCAGGAGGCCGCGATCACGGGCGAGCAGAGCTGGACGCCCGAGCGCCGCTTCGGCCGCGTGTTCGAGCGCCTCGCGCTGCCGGGCTTCAGCCGCGCCGCGCGCTACGACATGCTCGCCTCGCTCGGCGCCGCCGGCCGCTACGAGCTGACCCCCGACGCGGTCCACTTCGTCGAGGACGACGCCACGACGCTGGCCGCCAAGCGCATCCTCGTCTCCGGCGACAGCATGCTGCTCGAGCGCCGCGCGCGCGACCTCGCCGAGGCCGCCGCGCTGCCCATCGGCGCGTTCGATCGCGGGCTCGCGCGCTGGGGTACGCCCGGGGTGCACATCGACCTGAGCGCGGATGCCGACGGCGGCATCGCGGCCGCGCTCGGGCTCCGATGAGCCATTAAGCGCCGTGAGCGGGTAGGGGTGGAACGCCCCTTGCCCGTCTAGATTCGCGTTCCGAACGTGCGCCTGATGCCATCCACCATGTTCGCGCCCGGCGCCGCCCGCGTGCTCGAGCGCTTCGCTCCGCCCCCGCCGGCGGCGGCCGACGAGGTCTCCACGCGCGCACGGCCGTGGCGCCTGCTGCTGCTCTGCTGCCTCGCGCTCGCGACGCTCTCGCTGCTGCTGCCGTCGGTTCCGACCTACGACCCGTGGGCGTGGATCATCTGGGGCCGCGAGGTCCTGCACGGCGACCTCGTGACCACGACCGGACCGTCGTGGAAGCCGCTGCCGGTGATCTTCACGACGCCGTTCTCGCTGCTCGGCGACGACGGCGCGCCGCTGGCGTGGCTGGCGATCGCGCGCGCCGGCGGGATCCTCGCGTTCGCGATGGCCTACCGGCTCGGCTCGCGCCTGGCCGGCCCGGTCGCCGGCGCGATCGCGGCCGGGGCGCTGTTCCTCGCCGACGACTTCATCTTCAACTTCGCGCGCGGCAACTCTGAGGGCATCCTCGTCGCGGTCTGCCTGTGGGCGATCGAGCGCCACCTCGACGGGCGCCGCCGCGACGCGTTCCTGCTCGGGCTGGCGGCGGCGCTGCTGCGGCCCGAGGTGTGGCCGTTCATCGCGCTCTACGGCCTGTTCCTGATCTGGACCGACCGGCGCCGCTCGACGCTGCTGCTCGTGCTCGGCAGCGGCGTCGGGCTCGGCGTGCTGTGGTTCGTGCCCGAGTACCTCGGCTCGGGCGACTTCCTGCGCGCCGCGGCGCGCGCCCGCCAGCCGAACCCGGACTCGGCGGCGTTCGCCGCCCACCCGTTCCTGGAGGTGTTCCGGCGCTCGGCGTCCGTGCTCACCCCGCCGGTCTACCTCGGCGCCGTGATCGCGGTGATCGCCGCGCTGCGCTCGCGCCGGCGGCTGTACGTGACGATGGTGGGGATCGCCACCGTGCTGATGGTCGCCGTCGCGGCGATGACGCAGTTCGGCTTCGCCGGCAACCTGCGCTACGTGGCGCTGCCGGCCGCGCTCGTGTGCGTGCTCGCGGGCGCCGGCTGGGTCGGCATGGTCCGGGCCGCGCGCGGCCGCTTCGGGCTGGTCGCGGCCGGGGTCCTGGTGCTCGCGGTCGCCGTGTTCGCGTACCCGTTCGTGCGCGAGGACATCGGCGAGCTGCGGCAGGGCGCCGACACCGTCCAGGCCGAGGCCGACCTGTACGGCTCGGTGCCCGAGGCGATCGCCGCGGGCGGCGGCCGGGCCAAGCTGAAGTCGTGCGGCACGGTGTACACGGGGGCCTTCCAGACCCAGACGGTGGCCTGGTACATGCACATGCACGAGATGGACACCGAGATCTTCGCGTTCCCTCCGGGTACCACCATCACGCCCTGGTTCACCGCCCTGTCCCACGACCCGCGCTTCCCGGAGATCGCCCACACGGCGCGCTGGGTCATCGGCTCGTCATGCGCCCATGACTAAGCTGATGCCCATGGCCACCGTCGCCTCGCGACCGGCGTCGGGCTTGCGTGCGCAGGCGCTGAAGGGTGCGCGCTTCGCGATCCCGGCGGGTCTGGCGGCCTTGATGGCGGTCTCGCTGGTGCTCCGCACGCGCGAGATCTCGATCGGCTTCTGGATCGACGAAGGCATCTCGACGGGGATCGCCGACCGCTCGCTCGGGGCGATTCCGCACGCGCTGCGAGAGGATGGCGCGCCGCCGCTGTACTACATGCTGCTGCACTTCTGGCTCGCGATCGCGGGCGACTCCGAGGCCGGCGTGCGCTCGCTCTCGCTGCTGTTCGCGCTGCTCGCGATACCGGTCTCGTGGTGGGCCGCGCGCGCGATCTGGGACACGTCGCGGGCGGCGTGGATGGCGGCCGTGCTGGCGGCGTTCAACCCGTTCCTGAGCCAGTACGCGCAAGAGGCGCGGATGTACACGCTGATCGCCCTGCTGGCGATCCCGGCGATCACGTGCTTCCTGCGCGCCTACGTGCTGGACGCCGAGTCCGACCGCGCGCGGCGCCCGTGGATCGCCGGCTTCGCGCTGTCGCTGGCGGCGTGCCTGTACACGCACAACTGGGCCATCTTCCTCACGCTCGCGTGCCTCGTGTCGTTCGCCGTGATGCTCAAGATCGCGCCGCGCGAGCGGCTCCTTCAGGACGGGCTGCTCGGCTTCGGCGGCGCCTTCGTGCTCTACCTGCCGTGGATCCCGACGACGCTCTACCAGGCCGCCCACACGGGCGCGCCGTGGTCGGACGCGCCGACGTTCGACGCCGTGCTCGGCGTGCCCGGCACGCTGCTCGGGCGGATCCCGCAGATCGTGCTGCTGATCTGCGCGGGAACCGGCCTGCTCGCGCTGTGGCGGCGCGAGGACGGCGGGCGCCTGACGCCGAAGGCGCGCGCGCTCGTCGCGCTGGGGCTGATGGCCGTGCTGACGGTGCTGTTCGCGTGGCTGACGTCGCAGGTCTCGCCCGCCTGGGCGTCGCGCTACTACGCGATCGCCGTCGGCCCGTTCATCCTGCTGGCGGTCGGCGGCCTGGCCAACGCCGGCCGGCTCGGCCTCGTCGGGCTGCTGCTCGTCGTCGTCATGTGGGCGCAGGACGAGGCGCCGGTGGAGAAGAGCAACGTGCGCGCCGTGTCGAACGCGATCGGCCCGAGCCTGGCGCCGGGCGACCTCGTGATCTCGACGCAGCCCGAGACGATCCCGGTGCTCCACTACTACCTGCCCGAGGGCCTGAAGTACGCGACGCTCACCGGCGGCGTCACGGACACCGGCGTGTGGGACTGGCGCGACGGCGTCACGCGCCTGGATGCGACGACGCCGGAGAAGGACCTCAAGCCGCTGATCGACGCGCTGCCGGTCGGCCATCGCGTCGCGCTGGTGGAGCCGATCACGTACACGCTGAGCCGCTGGAGCGCGCCGTGGACGAAGCTCGTCCGGATCCGCTCCCAGGAGTGGGGGCAGTACCTGAGCAACTTCCCGAATCTGAAGGTGACGGCGATCCAGCCGCAGGAGTTCACGCCGCCGCGGCCGAATCCGGTGCAGGCGACGGTGCTGGTGAAGACCCGGTAGTCGCCGGCAGCGCGAGCTGGAAGCACGCGCCGACGTCGGAGTCCTCCAGCAGCAGCGCGCCGCCCATGCGCTCGGCGAGCTCGCGCCCGATCGCCAGCCCGAGCCCGAAGCCGCTCTCCACGCCGGCCGCGCGGCCGCGGTGGAAGCGCTCGAAGATGCGGTCGCGCTCGTCCTCCGGCACGCCCGGGCCGCGGTCGGCGACCTCGACGACGACGCGGTTGCCGATCCGCTCCGGGAGCACGACGATCGGCTCGCCGTCAGGCGCGTAGCGCAGCGCGTTGTCGATCAGGATCCGCACGACGCGGGCGCAGGCGGCCGGGTCGGCCTTCGCCCAGCACGGCTCCGGCGGCGGGACGACCTCGATCGGCACGCCGCGCTCGGCCGCGCGCAGGGAGAACTCGGCCGCCACGGCGCGCGCCAGCTCGCCCAGCTCGACCGGCTCGGACCGCAGCTGGACGGCGGCGTCGAGGCGCGAGAGGTCGAGCAGCTCGCTCGCCAGCGCCGACAGCCGGCGCAGCTCGCGCCGCGCGTTGGTCACCTGCTGCTGCGCGTCGTCGAGGTCGAGCCCGTCGCGCAGGTCCTCGTCGAGCAGCTCCATCGTGCCCTGCAGCATCGTCAGCGGCGTGCGCAGCTCGTGCGACGCGGTCGCGACGAACGAGCGCCTGGCCGCCTCCTGGCGGCGCAGCTCCTCCTGCATGCGCGCCAGGGCGCGCGCGAGGTCGCCGACCTCGTCGCGGCCGTCGTCGCGCGGAGACGGCGCCTCCGGTCCCTCGCGGGTGATCCGCAGGGCGGCGCGCCGCAGCCGCCCGAGCCGGCGCGTGAGCGTGCCCGAGAGCGCGAGCCCGAGCCCGATCGCCACCGCGAGGCCGATCGCGGCCGCCGCCAGCAGCGCGTTGCGCACCAGCCCGACCGCGGTCGTCACCTCGGTCAGCCGCCGCTCGGTGACGACGACGCCGCTCAGCTTGACGCCGTCGAAGATCGGCGTCGCGATCTGCAGGTCGTCGCCGGTCGTGGAGATCGCCTGCTCCTCGCTGTTGAGCACCTGCAGGGCGAGCCGCATCGCGCTGCCGTCCTGCGGCGAGCCGGCGTTGTTGTCGTACAGGAACGCCGGCCTCGTCTCGTCGGGCGGCGGCCCGCTGAGCGACGGCACGAGCACCATCACGCGCGCGTCGGTCCGCTCGCGCACGTCATTGGCCGGGTCGTAGACGGCGCTCGCGATGCCCGACAGCCGCGCCGCGACCGCGTCGTCGTAGGCCTGCCGGCGGTCGGCGGCGCTCTGCTTGCGACCGCGCGGCGCCGGGGCCGGCTTGATCGGGTCGTCGACCGCGCGCATGGCGGTGGTGAACTTCAGCGACGCCTCGTTGACGGCGGTCGCGAGGTTGTTGACGCTCTGCGTGCGCAGCCGCTCGCGCAGCGGGCTGAGCGTGACGGCGGCGGCGACGGCGAGCGTGACCGCGCTCGTCGCCACGAGGGAGAGCAGCAGCCTCCCCCGCAGGCCTCGGAGCGCGCGCGGGATCATGACTCCCTGAAGCGGTAGCCCTGGCCGGGGACGGTCAAGATCAGGCTCGGCTCCTCCGGCTTGGCCTCGAGCTTCTCGCGCAGGTGGCGGATGTGGACGTCGATCGCGCGCGGGTCGCGGTAGGCCGAGTCGCCCCAGATCGCGCGCAGCAGCTCCTGCCGGTTGAACGCGTAGCCGGGACGCGACATCAGGCACGCGAGCAGCTCGAACTCGCTGAACGTGAGCTTGACCGCGGTGCCCTCGACGGTCACGCGGCGCAGGTCGCGGTCGAGCATCACCGGGCCGACCTGCAGGCTGCCCTCGACGACGCGGCCCTGGGCGCGCCGCAGCACGGCGCGGATGCGCGAGCGCAGCTCGGCGAGCCCGAACGGCTTGGTGACGTAGTCGTCGGCCCCGGCCTCGAGGCCCTGGACGGCGTCGGCCTCGGAGTCCAGCGCCGTCAGCATGATGATCGGGACCACGTCGCGGCGGGCGCGCAGCATGCGCGCGACGTCGTAGCCGGTGGGTCCGGCGCCGAGCGCGACGTCGAGCAGGACGACGTCGTACGCGCGCTCAGAGGCGGCCGCCAGGGCGGTGTCGCCGTCCGGTACGGCGGTCACCCGATGGCCTTCGCGCTCGAACGAGCGGGTCAGCATCTCGCGCAGTGGCCGGTCGTCGTCGACGAGCAGGATGTCCAGTGCTGTCACGGCCTGCACCGGCCTGAGGTTAGTGCTCGGACGCGGGTTAGGGGCTGTTAGCGGGGTTTAGCAACGCGCGGGAAATGCCCGCGGAGTGGGCAAGGTGACTGCATGTCCACCGTTGACTACACGCCGGCCGACGTCCCCCGTCGGTTCCGGTCCGAGAAGCCGGTCGCTGTCCTCGGCGGCGGCCCCGCCGGCCTCACGGCCGGGTACCTGCTCGCGAAAGAGGGGCGTCCCGTCATCGTGTTCGAGGCGGAGGACCAGGTTGGCGGCATCGCGAAGACCGAGGTTCGCGACGGCTTCCGCTTCGACCTGGGCGGCCACCGCTTCTTCACCAAGTCCAAGGAGGTCGACGACCTCTGGCACGAGGTGATGAAGGAGGAGTTCCTCAAGCGCCCGCGCATGTCGCGGATCTACTGGAACGGCAAGTTCCTCGACTACCCGCTCAACGGCACCGACGTGATCAAGAAGCTCGGCCCCGTCGAGCTCACGCGCTGCCTGGCCTCCTACCTGTGGGCCGCGGTCAAGCCGAAGGGTCGTGAGGACAACCTCGAGCAGTGGGTGTCCAACCGCTTCGGCAAGCGGCTCTACCAGCACTTCTTCATGTCCTACACCGAGAAGGTGTGGGGCGTGCCCGCCAACGAGGTCCGCGCCGAGTGGGCCGCCCAGCGGATCAAGGGCCTGTCGTTCATGTCGGCCGCCAAGTCGGCGTTCATGGGCAACAAGGACAACAAGATCAAGTCGCTGATCAGCGAGTTCCACTACCCGCGCTTCGGCCCGGGCCAGATGTGGGAGACGATGGCCGACGAGATCATCGCCAACGGCGGCGAGGTCCGGCTCAACACGCCCGTCACCAAGCTCGAGGTGCGCGACGGCCGCGTCGTCGCGCTCGAGGCCGGCGGCGAGCGGATCGAGCCTTCGCAGGTGATCTCCTCGCTGCCGCTGCGCGCGACGGTCGGCATGTCCGGCGCGGCCGCGACCGGCGCCGTCCAGGCGGCGGCCCAGGGCCTGCGCTACCGCGACTTCCTGACGATCGCGCTCGTGATCGACGGCGAGGACCTGTTCCCGGACAACTGGATCTACATCCACGAGCCCGGCGTGCAGGTCGGCCGGATCCAGAACTTCCGCTCGTGGAGCCCGTGGATGGTGCCCGACCAGTCGAAGGCCTCGATCGGCATGGAGTACTTCTGCTTCAAGGGCGACAAGCTGTGGGAGTCCGACGACGACGACCTCGTCGAGCTCGCCAAGGGCGAGATCGAGAAGCTCGGCCTCGCGAAGGCCGCCGACGTCGAGCGCGGCTTCGTCACACGCGTCCCGCTCGCCTATCCGATGTACGACGCCGACTACAGCGAGCGCGTCGAGACGATCAAGGGCTGGCTCGAGGGCCTCTCGAACCTCCAGCAGGTCGGCCGCAACGGTCTGCATCGTTACAACAACTCCGATCACTCGATGCTGACGGCGATGCGCGCGGTGGAGAACATCACCAAGGGCACGAGCCACGACCTGTGGGCCGTCAACGCCGATTCCGCCTACCACGAGGAGCATCAGGAGCCCGAGCAGCCGTACAAGCGGGTGCCGAGCACGGTCTACGAGCGCGAGCCGCTCCACACGGCCGAGGAAGCCGCTGCCTGATCGCTAGACGTATGTCCGATTGGCCTTTCTCCGGTGTGATGCGAGTCTGACATCACGCTTCGGAGGGCGTCATCGGTCTCACGGAGGAGGCAGCGGAAGGATTCGCAGGGACGGCCGTGTGGGTGCACACCACGCGGCCGTTTTCCGTTAACGGCGAACTCTGGCGTGACGGGTGACGGCGCGGATGTTCTTCGTCGCGTCGATCGCCTCGAGCGTGAACGTCGCGCGCAGGAAGCGATGCCTGCGCAGCGCGCGGCGGACCGCGCGGGTGCCGCGGGCCGTGAGCCGCAGCGTGAGCGTGGTGGCCTGGCCGGCGCGCAGGGAGCGGGAGGCGGCGCGGAAGCTCGCGACGCCCGCGATGCGCGCCCGCAGCGTCGCGCGGCACGGCTCGTCGCTGCGCAGCGTGGCGGTGACGCGATGGCGGCGGACGACGCTGCGCAGGCCGCCGACCTTCAGCGACACCTTGCAGGCGTGCGTGTCGACCGGCGCGGGCGTCGCGGCGGGCGGGGCGGAGGCGCACGGCGACGGCGCGCCGTCGACGAGCCGGTAGACGGGGCCGGCGAGCGAGACCGCGAGGATGCGCCCGCAGGCGTCCTCGCCGAACGAGCTCAGCTGCGCCACGTCGACGCCCACCGGCGCGTCGCTCGCCGGGTTCGCGAGGTCGGCCGAGCGCAGCGCGGGCGCGCAGTAGTCGCCGTACAGGTAGCGGCCGAGCAGGGTCGGCAGGCCGGGATCGCGCACGACGTAGCCGCCGGTGATCGAGCAGACGCCGGCGCTGTGCGGGCGCTCGAGCACGGGGTCGGCCGTCGCGACGCCGTCGCAGCCGGGATCGGTCTTGTACGCCGCCTTGCCCTCCTTGCACGGCCAGCCGTAGTTCGCGGCGAGGCCGACGTCGACCTCCTCGGTCGTGTTCTGGCCGACGTCGCCGATGACGATCCGGCCGTCCGGCGCGAACGAGAAGCGCCACGGGTTGCGCAGCCCGCGCGCCATCACCTCCGGCGCCGGCTGCGCGGGATCGAGCCGGATCAGCTTGCCGAGCAGCGACGCGGGGTCCTGCGAGTGGCCGAACTGGTTGTCGGCGCCCCCGCCGTCGCCCGTGCCGAGCCACAGCTTCCCGTCAGGCCCGAACTGCAGCTGCCCGCCGTTGTGGTTCTGGGCGTCCGGGTGCGCGATCGCGAGCAGCAACCGCCCGCTGTTCGGGTCCGCGACGTTCGGGTCGGCGGCCGAGCGGCGGTACTCGCGGACCTGGATCTGCCCGTCCGGCGCGGCGGTCAGGTAGACGTAGAAGCGCCCGCTGGTCGCGTAGTCGGGCGCGAACGCGACGGACAGCAGCCCGCGCTCGGTGTAGTCGGTCTGCGTGATCGAGCGCAGGTCGAGGAACGGCGCGGCCTGGCCGGCGATCCGCACGACGCCGGCGCGCTCGGTGACGAAGACGCGCGCCGCGTCGCCCGGCGGCGAGGTCGCGTACGTCGGCTCGGTGAAGTCGCCGAGCTTGCTCAGCGCCGGCGCGGCCTGCGCGGGCGCGGCGAGCGCGAGCAGGAGCAGGATCGCGAGCCCGGGGAGCCTCATGCGCTAGTGCTCCGCGACCCGCCCGTCGAACGGCAGCCCGAGCGCCTCCCACGCCAGCACGCCGCCGGCCAGCGAGTACGCGTCGAAGCCGGCGCGCCGGAACGCGTTGGCCGCCATCGTCGAGCGCCCGCCCACGCGGCAGATGAACACCACCGGCGTGTCGCGGTCGATCGTCTCTGCCTCGCTCGCGACGGCGCCCAGCGTGACGTGGCGAGAGCCCGGGATGCGGCCGGTCTCCCACTCGTACGGCTCGCGCACGTCGATCAGCTGGATCGTCCCTTCGCGCTGAAGCTCGGCGACCTGCTCGGGCGCGATGTCCATCGGCCGGACGCTACCGTGCGGCGGGCATGGAGTGGGTCAACTGGTCCGGTTCCCAGCGCTGCACGCCGGCGCGCAGGCTCGCTCCGCGCACGCGCGCCGAGGTCGCGCGGGCGGTCGTCGAAGGCCCCGCCCCGGTGCGCGTGGCGGGCGCCGGCCACTCGTTCAGCGGCGGCGCCGCGACCGGCGGGACGCTGCTGTCGCTCGACGCGCTCGACCGCGTGCTCGAGGTCGACGGCGAGCGCGTCCGCGTCGAGGCCGGCATCCGCCTGCACGCGCTGTCGCGCGAGCTGCTCGCGCGCGGGCTCGCGATGCCGAACCTCGGCGACATCGACGTCCAGTCGCTCGCGGGCGCGATCTGCACCGGCACGCACGGCACCGGCGCGCGCCTGCCGATCCTCTCGGCCCAGGTGGAGGCGGTCGAGCTCGTGCTCGCCGACGGCAGCGAGCGGACGCTCGACCACGGCGAGCTGCTCGCCGCCGCGCAGGTCTCGCTGGGCGCGCTCGGCGTCGTCGTCGCGGTGACGCTGCGCTGCGTCCCCGCGTTCCGGCTGCGCGGGATCGACGCGCCGCAGCCGCTCGAGGACGTGCTCGCCGACCTCGGCGCGCGGGCCGACGCGCACGCCCACTTCGAGTTCTGGACGTTCCCGCACTCCGGCATCGCGCTCACGCGCACCAACGACCGCACCGACGACCCGCCGCGGCGGCCCGGCCGCGTGAAGGCGTACACGAGCGACATCCTGCTCGACAACCGCGCGCTGTACCTCGTCAGCCGCGCCGCGCGGGCGTTCCCGCGCGCGATCCCGGCGCTCAACCGCTTCGCCTCGTCGGCGGCGTCCACGCGCGAGCGCGTCGACTGGTCGCACGCCGTCTTCGCCTCGCCGCGGCTGGTGCGCTTCGAGGAGATGGAGTACTCGATCCCCCGCGAGCATGCCGCCGGCGCGGTGCGGGAGGTGAAGGCGATCCTCGAGCGACATCCGGTCTCGTTCCCGATCGAGCTGCGCTTCGTGCGCGCCGACGACGCGCTGCTCTCTCCCGCGTATCGGCGCGACAGCGCCTACATCGCCGTCCACCTGTTCGAGGGGATGCCGTACGAGGCGCCGTTCCGCGAGGTCGAGGCGCACCTGTCGTCGCTCGGCGGCCGGCCGCACTGGGGCAAGCGCTCGTTCCTCGGCGCCGCCGACCTCGCCCCGCGCTATCCGGGCTGGGACGCCTTCGCGTCGATCCGCGCCGAGCTCGACCCCGGCGGGCGCTTCGCGAGCGCGTGGGTGCGTCACGTGCTGGGATGAGCCCATGCGCGTGTTCAACATCAACGAGCCGAAGTTCGAGTACGACCCCGCCGATCCTGAGCCCTACAGCGCCGGCATGGACCGCTTCGGGCCCAAGATCGGCGCGAGCCAGCTCGGCGGCTCGATCTACGAGCTGCCGCCGGGGCAGAGCGTGTGCCCGTACCACTACGAGTACGCCGAGGAGGAGTGGCTGCTCGTGCTCACGGGGCGCGCGACCGTGCGCGACCCGGAGGGCGAGCACGAGCTCGGCGCGGGCGACCTCGTGTGCTTCGACACCGGCCCGGACGGCGCGCACAAGGTCACCAACCGCACGGACGAGACGATCCGCGTGCTGATGATCTCGACGATGAAGTGGCCCGCCGTGACCGTCTATCCCGACAGCGACAAGATCGGCGCGATCGCGGCCCCGGGCGGCGAGCGCATCCTCGTCCGCCGCAGCGACAACCGCGACTACTACGACGGCGAGGCCTGAGCGCGCCTGCTCACGGGAGCGTGTCGAGCGCCTTGCGCAGGTGCTCCTGGTCGCCCACGAACGCGTCGTGGTCCTTGCCGCTCCCGCCCGGCGGGTCGATCGTCACGTTGGCCGCCACCGCGTCGTTGAGCGGTGTCCCGGGCGCGCCGAGCACCTTGACCGTCTCGGAGTCCGCCAGCCACGCCGTGACGGCGTCCGCGAGCTGCTTCATCTGCGGCTTGTAGTGGCCGCCCGAGTGCTTGCCGACGAGGCGGAAGCCGTGCGCGTGCGCCCAGTCGATCTTGTCCTTGTCCGACGCCAGCGCGGCGATCTGCTCGAGGTCCTGGCCGAGCCGGAACCTGACGAACTTGATCACCCGGTCGGCGTCGCCGGACCCGTACATGGTGTCGAGCAGGAACAGCGCCTTCAGGCCGGCGACCGGGCCCTTGCCGGC
This sequence comes from uncultured Solirubrobacteraceae bacterium, assembly GCA_963736505.1. GTDB lineage: Bacteria > Actinomycetota > Thermoleophilia > Solirubrobacterales > Solirubrobacteraceae > Solirubrobacter. The sequence goes on along the minus strand of CAVTOZ010000001.1, from coordinate 1,034,318 downwards.
CGCCTGGCCCTTGGCCAGCATGTCCTCGAGCGGATTGTCGCCGCCGCTGTGGCTGGAGAGGATCAGGCCGCCGCGCTTGGGCGCCTCCGGCCACGCGCCGATGTCGGTCAGGATCTTCCACACCGAGTCGAGGTACGCGGTGGGGTCGAACGACTTGCCCGTCTTCCCGAACCAGGAGTGGAAGCCGCCCTGCGGCAGGACGGCGATCAGCGGGTGGCTGGCGGCCGCGACCTGCTCCTCGATGTGCTCGACGCCGAGGTCGCGCGTGGAGCGCCCGGTGCGGCGGTAGCCGGTCGTGTGGCCGTGCAGGTGCAGCAGCACGTCGACGCTCGTGTCCTTGTCGAGCTTCATGCCCGTCGGGATGACGACGATCGCCTTGCCCCCGGCGGCCGACTCCGACGTGAACTCGGAGACCTTGTGGTCGACGGTCTCCTTCGGCTTGGTCTTGTCGGGCGTCGTCGTGAGCGCGACCTCGTCGAAGTCCTCGTTGACGTTGCCCTGCGGGATGCCGTCGATCGGGATCCGCCGGGCGCTCTTGCTCGAGGTCTTGTCGGTGACCGTCATCTCGCCCGCGTTGGGCGTCTTCGGCGCGGCGCCCTTCCAGCCGCCGACGCGCTGGAGCAGGGCGCGCGCGACCGCCGCGTTGCCCGCGCTGCGCTGGAGCGCGAGCACGCCGCCGGGGTCCTCGCGCACCGCCTGGGTGCGGGGCGCCTCATCCGTCGTGTGGGGCCTGCGCCGGCGCAGCTCCTTCACGGCCCGACACTACCGGGCGTAGGATCGCGTCGTGAAGCGACGGCGCGAGCAACCGCACGACGAGGCCGTCGTCGCGGTGCGCGAGGAGGCGGCTCCGGCGCCGCCGTACGCCGAGCTGCTGCGGCTCCAGCGCTCCGCCGGCAACCAGGCCGTCGGCCAGATGCTGCGCCAGCCGGCGCCGGGCGTGGTGGCGCCGCCGAAGACCGTCGAGCAGCAGTGGGAGGACGACTGGAACGACCCCGCGCTCGCGAGCGCGCGAGCCCACTTCGCAGGGCCCGACCGTCCCGTCGGCACGCCCAAGCAGCGCTACGACGGGCTGTGCCCGAAGTACCGCGACCAGGGCATCCTGCGGCCGCTGCAGTACGTGCACGACAACATCGTCACCGGCACGTTCTTCGGCCACAGCTCGCCGATGCACAAGGACCTGCGCACGAAGCTGCTCGCCGCGCAGAAGGCGCTCAACGACGCGGGCGTCACGGATGCGCCGTTCACGAAGCTGTGGGCCTTCAACCCGCGCACGCAGTCCGGCGGGCAGTGGAGCAACCACGCCGACGGCAAGGCGATCGACTTCGACGAGGACACCAACCCGCGACTGCTGAACGCCAAGCAGAACGCGATCATCAGCGCGCTGACGGAGTTCGACATCAACGCCGCCAACCCGGGCGCCAAGCAGGGCATGACCGACAGCTACGACGCCAGCGCGGAGGCGTCGCTGAACTTCCAGGCGCGCTACTCGGCGGTCGGGCTGGCCGAGCGCTCGGAGGAGATCTACGACGACGAGCACGTGCTCGAGGCCGAGCAGAAGGAGATCGCCGACAAGCTCGGCGTGCTCGGCAAGGTCGCCAAGCCGACGGCGGATCAGAAGCAGGAGGCCAAGGCGCTGCGCGCCGACCTGAAGGCCAACCAGGCGGAGATCCGGGCCAACCTGGCGGCGCAGAAGGCGATCAGCGGCGAGCGCGACCGCGTGATCGCGCTCGAGAAGGCGGTCGACGACCTCGAGAAGGCGATCGACAGCCTGCAGCTCGAGATCGACGCGCTCGACGTGACCAAGGACGCCAAGGCGATCGCCGCCAAGACGGCGAAGCTCAAGGCCAAGCAGCGCCAGCTCACGGCCGCGACCAAGGCACGCGACGACGACCCGATGCGCAAGCTCGCCGACACCGGCTTCCTCGACCTCGACAAGCAGATGGTCGAGGCCCTGAAGGCCACCGGCCTGCGCTGGGGCGGCAACTACACGGGCTCGAAGGACTACATGCACTTCGAGCTCGTCTGAGCTCTCACCAGGCGCCGCGGTGCACGACGTCGTCGAACTCGCGGCGGCGCGGGTGCCGGATCGGCTTCAGCGGCCGGTCGGCGGGATACCCGAGGTCGAGCACGTAGGCGGCGACGCGGTCCGCCGGGAGCCCGAGCACCGCGCGCGCGACGTCCTGGTCGCCCACCGCCGAGTGACCGCTGCCGATCCCGAGGTCGGCGGCGGCGATCATCATCGCCATCGTCGCCTGGCCGAGGTCGTACTCGGCGATCTCGCGGTCGCGGGCGTCGAGGCCCGCCGGCACGATCAGCGCAATCGCCGCGGCCGAGCCGGCGATGTGCGCGCCGAACTGCCACACGCCGGCCAGCCGCCCGAGCTGCGCGCGATCGGTGACGACGACGAAGTCCCACGGCTGCCAGTTGCGCGAGGACGGCGCACGCCGGCCCGCTTCGAGGATGCGGTCGAGATCGGCGTTTGGAAGCGGGCGCGGTTGGAAGCTGCGGACGTTGCGCCTCGAGGTGATGGCGTCCCACGTCTCCATCGCACGGGGACGCTACCCGATCACAGGAACGTCTTGCCCTCGCCGCGGTAGGTGGGGACGGTGTCGACGATCTCGCCCGCGCGCACGAGATGGACCGCGGGGAAGCGCTCGCACAGCTCGCCGGCCTTGGCGTGGCGGAACCAGACGCGGTCGCCGACGCGCAGGCCGCCGGCGCCGTGCAGCGGGGTCTGGACCTCGCCGGCGCCCTCGGCGCGGTCGAGCGTCAACCCCGTGGGGACGACGGGGCGCGGGAGGCGGTCGCGGCCCGCGGCGCCGGAGGCCGGGTAGCCGCCGCCGAGCACGGTGACGACGCCGGGCGACGGCGCGCGCACGACCGGGAGCGCGAACAGGGCGGCCGGCCGCGGCGAGAACGCGCGGTAGGCGTCGAACAGCGTCGGGCCGAACAGCCCGGAGCCGGCGGCGACCTCGGTCACGGCGGCCTCGGCGGCCGTGCGCTCGATCGAGCCCGTGCCGCCGCCGTTGACGAAGCGCGGCGCCGCCACGTCGCGGACCGCGGCGATGATCGCCGCCCGGCGCGCCGCGAGCTCGCGCGCCGACAGCGCCTGCATCGCGCGCACCGCCAGCGCCATCAGCGGCCTGCCGGGCGGCCGGTCGCCGACGCCGGCGATCTGGCCCTCGTAGGCCATCACGCCGTCGAGCACGAGACCGCGCGCGAGCACCTCGCGCGCGAGCGCGGCGACCGCCTCCGGCGTGCGCAGCGGCGAGCGCTTGGCGCCGATCCGGACGCGCCCGCCGAGCGCCCAGAACCCGGCGTCGACGTCGAGGCAGACCTTGATCCCGGGCTCGAGCAGGTCGAGGTGCTCGACGCAGTCGACCATCACCGTCACGCGCTCGCGCGCGTCCGTCGCGCAAAGCTGGCGCGTCGCCGCTCGGTCGACCGACGGGTAACCCACGACGAGGTCCTCGCCGCCCAGCGAGGCCAGCCAGAGCGCCTCCGGGAGCGTGAAGCAGAGCGTCCCGCGGAAGCCGCCGCGCAGCGCGCGATCCGCCAGAGCGCGCACGCGCAGGGACTTCGATGCGAGCCGCAAAGGCACGCCATTCGCGCGCCGCAAGAGATCTTCCAGATTTGCGTCGAACGCGTCCAGATCCACCACGGCAAAGGGCGGATCGAGGGCGCTCAACGCCTCAGAGTCGAGAATCACCGGTTTGGGGGAAGCTATCCGCTGAGGTGTCCGCTAGAGTGCGCGCCTCGATACGGGACATAACGCCGAGTCCCCTCTGGCCATGCCTGAGGGGAACGGGGGAACCAAGGTTGAGGCAGGAGGTCACTGCCTCGGGGGCGAATCGCCGCAGTATGCGGTGTAGCGCGACGCTTTCCGCGCGAGCCCGACAGCTAACCCCGTAGGCGGTCGGAAAGAGGAGATCGTCTTGTTACGCCGTCGCACGCTCGTTGCGGGCTTGCTGGTCTGTGGGGTCGCAGTACACGTGGCTCCGGCCAGCGCCAGTGCCGCACGCATTAGCCTGGGTGACCGGGACCTGAGGCAGGGGATGCATGGGACCGATGTCCGCGTCCTGCAGGGCTTCCTCACGAAGGTTGGCGTGCGCACGTCGGTCGATGGTCAGTACGGCCCGACCACCACGCGCCATGTGCGCACGTGGGAGCGCAAGTCCTCGCTGAAGGTCGACGGCCGGATGACGCGCAAGAACGCCGCCATCCTGCGCGGCCAGGTCACTTCAGGCGACGGCGCGCTCCAGGGCACCGGCGGCGCCGGCGTCGAGCAGTCGCCGGTCTCGGCACCCGCGGGCGAGGACGCCACGCTCGGCCCCGACGGCCTCGCCGTCGCGCCGGCGTCGGCGCCGCCCGAGGTCCAGCAGGTGATCGCCGCCGCGAACGCGATCGTCGGCAAGCCCTACCGCTACGGCGGCGGGCACGGCAAGTGGGAGGACACGGGCTACGACTGCTCGGGCTCGGAGTCCTACGCGCTGCACGGCGCCAACCTGATCTCGCGGCCGATGGACTCGACCGAGTTCATGTCGTTCGGCGAGCCCGGCCCGGGCACGTGGATCACGAGCTACGCCAACTCCGGCCACTCGTTCCTCGTGGTCGCCGGCCTGCGCTTCGATACGGGCTACAACGACAGCTCGAGCAGCGGCCCGAAGTGGAACACGAAGATGCGCCCGTCGGACGGGTACACCGTGCGCCACCCCGACGGCCTCTAGCCCGTTGGTCAGCCAACCTTCGCCCGCGGCGTGATCGCCCTGTGATCGGACCGACGTCGCCCTCTGGGCGACGATCGGACGATCAGTAGTACTCGCGGCGAGCGACGGGGCGCTCTTCCACCACGGTGGCGCCCCGCCGTCCACGCCAGCTGGCGAGGAAGAAGAGCGAGATGACGAGGCCGATCACGCCGATGACCATCAGGATGATGCCCACGGTCGCGATCGAGATGCCAGAGATCGTGGCATTGACGGCGAAGTAGAGGATCGCGCCTACGGCGATCAAGAAGAGTGAGGTTCCAGTTTCCACGGAATCCGGATCCCCACCCGCGTCGGCGTGCAAACTAAGCTCAACGCAATGCCGACAACCGACGTTGACACGTACGCGCTGACTCCCGAGCAGGTCGAGTTCCGCGACACGATCCGCCAGATCGTCCGCGAGCGGGTCGCGCCGCGCGCCGCCGAGATCGACGCCAAGGCGGAGTACCCGTGGGACCTGCGCAAGCTGTTCGCGGAGCAGGACCTGCTCGGCCTCCCGTTCGACGTCGAGCACGGCGGCACCGGCACCGGGACGCTGATGCTCAACGTCGCGGTGGAGGAGATCGCCCGCGCCTGCGCCTCCACCGCCCTGATCCTGATGCTGCAGGAGCTCGGCACGCTCCCGATCAAGCTGTTCGGCACCGAGGAGCTCAAGCAGCGCTTCCTGCCGAGGTGCGCGTCCGGCGAGTGGTCGCCGGCCTTCGCGCTGTCGGAGCCCGAGGCGGGCAGCGATCCCGGCGGCATGATCACCAACGCGATCCGCGACGGCGACGAGTGGATCGTCACCGGCACCAAGAACTGGATCTCCAACCTCGGCATCGCGGACTTCTACATCGTGTTCGCGAAGACCGACCGGACCGCCGGCCGCTCGCGCGGCATCAGCGCGTTCGTCGTCGAGGCCGACCGCCCCGGCTTCAGCGTCGGCAAGCTCGAGCACAAGCTCGGGATCAAGGGCTCGCCGACCGGTCAGCCGATCTTCGACGACGTCCGCATCCCCGCCGCGAACCTGATCGGCGAGGAGGGCAAGGGCATGAACGTCGCCCTGGGGACGCTCGACCACTCCCGCCTCGGCGTCGCCGCCCAGGCGGTCGGCATCGCACAGGGCGCGATCGACCACGCGGTCGCCTACGCGAACGAGCGCAAGCAGTTCGGCAAGCCGATCTCGGAGTTCCAGGGCATGCAGTTCAAGCTCGCCGACATGGAGACGCGCACGGCCGCCGCGCGCGAGCTGCTCTACCGCGCCTGCGCGAAGATCGACCGCCATGAGCCCGACCGCGGCAAGTACTCCGCGATGGCCAAGCTGTTCGCGTCCGACACGGCGATGGCGGTGACGGTCGAGGCGGTCCAGGTGCTCGGCGGCTACGGCTACGTGAACGAGTACCCGGTCGAGCGCTACATGCGCGACGCCAAGATCACGCAGATCTACGAGGGCACCAACGAGATCCAGCGCCTCGTGATCGCGCGCACGCTCCGTTAGGCTCGTTACATGCTCTCGAAGTGGCCGTCCGGCCGGCGCGTCGCCTTCACGACGGTCCTGTGCCTCGCGCTGGCGCTGACGATCGCCGCGCTGACGCAGGGCCTCGCGCCCCGCTGGCCGATGCGGCAGCTGGAGATCGCGGGCCTGATCGTGATCGGGGTCGGCGCCGTCGGCCTCGTCTTCGGGCTCGCCGTCGCCAAGCTCGGCGACTACCACGACCCTGAGGACGAGGCGGAGTTCGACCGGCTGGTCGTCCGCTCGGAGGAGCTCGCGCGCGAGAACCTCGCGGCCGAGCCCGACGAGGGCGAGTTCATGGAGCTCGATCCGTACAACCCCGAGGACTTCGAGACGCTCGTGCGCGAGGCGCTCGACGATCTGCCGGACCTGCTGATCAAGGCGCTGGACCGGGTGCCGGTGGTGATCTCCGACAAGGGCCGCAGCGTGCGCGCCTACGGGCTCTACCAGGGCGACACGGTCGCGCGCGACAACTACCACGACCGGATCGTCATCTTCCGCGACACGCTGCTGCGCGATTTCGGGCACGATCCGGACCTCCTGCGCGACCAGGTCACGCGCACCGTGCGGCACGAGCTGGCGCACCATCTGGGGGCCGACGAGCTGGGAGTTCGCGAACTGGGCCTCTAACCTGCTCCGGGTGGAGGCGTCGGAGCAGCGGGAGCGACCCGCCGGCATCGGTCCGCGGCTGCGCGCCGCCAGGCTGGCGCGAGGGCTGTCGCTGGCCGACCTGGCAACGCGGGCAGGCTTGACCAAGGGGTTCCTCTCGCAGGTCGAGCGCGACCTCGTGTCGCCGTCCGTCGGCTCGCTGCTGCGCGTGTGCGACGCGCTCGGCGTCGGCGTGGGCGATCTGTTCGAGCCGGCGCCCGGGCCGCTGGTGCGGTCCGCCGACCGCCCGCCGATCGCGTTCGGCGGCGCCGGCGTGGACGAGTTCCAACTCACGCCCGCGGGCGAGACGCGGCTGCAGGTGATCCAGTCCGACATCGCGCCCGGCGGCGGCAGCGGCGAGGAGGCCTACGCGCTGACCGGCGACGCCGAGTTCGTGCACGTGCTGGCGGGGACGCTGGACATCGAGGTCGACGGCGAGGCCTATCGGCTCGCGACGGGCGACTCGGTCACGTTCGACGCGGGCGTGCCGCGGCGCTGGAACAACCCCTCGCCGGTCCACCCGGCGCGCGTGATGTGGGTCATCGTTCCCGCGCTGCGCTAGCGTCCCGCTGGCTTTGATGATCGTGATGACACCCGACGCCGGTGAGGCGGAGGTGGCGGCCGTCCGGGCACGCCTGGAGACCACCGGCGTGCACGTGCTCGTGATGCCGGGCGAGCTGACGACCGCGATCGGGGCGATCGGCGATCCGGAGGGCGTGCGCGAGCTCGGCCTCGAGGGCATGCCGGGCGTCGATCGCGTGGTGCCGATCTCGCGTCCGTACAAGCTCGCCTCGCTCGAGCTCAACCACCACGAGCCGAGCACGTTCACCGTCAACGGCCGCGTGGTCGGCGGCAACGCCACGTTCTGCCTGATCGCGGGGCCGTGCACGGTCGAGACGCGCGAGCAGACGCTCGAGGTCGCGCGCGTGGTCGAGGCGGGCGGCGCGTCGATGCTGCGCGGCGGCGCGTTCAAGCCGCGCACGTCGCCGTTCGCGTTCAAGGGCCTCGGCATCCCGGCGCTGGAGATCCTCGCCGAGGCGCGCGAGGAGACCGGCCTGCCGATCGTCACCGAGTTCCTCGACACGCAGCACGCCGACGCGATCGAGTCCTACGCCGACGTGATCCAGATCGGCGCGCGCAACATGCAGAACTACGCGCTGCTGGAGGTCGCCGGCAAGCTCGGCAAGCCCGTGCTGCTCAAGCGCGGGCTGTCGTCCTCGATGGACGAGCTGCTGATGGCGGCGGACTACATCCTCAAAGAGGGCAACGAGCGCGTGATGCTGTGCGAGCGCGGCATCCGCACGTTCGAGACGGCGACGCGCTTCACCCTGGACCTGTCGGCGGTGCCGTGGCTGAAGCTGCACTCGCATCTGCCGGTGATCGTCGATCCCTCGCACGCCTCCGGCGACCGGCGGCTCGTCGAGCCGCTGGCCCGCGCCGCGGCCGCGGTCGGCGCGGACGGGATCATCGTCGAGGTCCACCAGGACCCCGCCGCCGCGCTGTGCGACGGCCCGCAGGCGCTCTACGGGAGCGACTTCGCGGCGTTCGCGACGCGCGTCGCGGCGCACGCGAGCCTCGACGGCCGCACGATCGCCTGACGATCGCGGGCCGCGAGGTTCGCGCCGACGAGCGGCACGAGGTTGATGAACAGCGAGCCGTCGGCGGGGCCGAGGCGGCGGATCCCCTCGTTCCAGGCGAAGACGGCGACGATGGCGCCGGCGCCGGCGATGAACGCGAGCTGGGGCGCGATCGCGGTGATGTCGTGCACGGCCGGCGTGGAGAAGCCGGTGAAGCGGCGCGCGCCGAGCGTGTAGGCCACGAAGCCGGCGACGCCGCCCGGGATCATCAGGTCGCCGCCGCGGCCGTCGGCGTGCAGCAGCGCGGCCGGGTGGCCCTTCGTGATCACCAGCAGCACGCGTAGGTGAGGAGGTTGAAGCCGGCGAAGCCCAGCGAGCCGAGCACGAACAGCTCGAGCGCGCGGCCGTCGGGCTTGAGCGCCGCGAGCCCCTCGACCGCCGCGAGCACGGCGAGGAAGACGAGCGTCGCGATCCCGTACGACGGACGGAAGCAGCTTGGTTCGATTGTTGTCGAACATGGTGTGTCGGGCGCAGCACTTGGTACGATGAACGTCGAACATGCATCCCGAAGAGCCTGACGCCGAAGCGATGACCCTCGCCGCCGTGATGGCGGCGCTCAGCGACCCCGTGCGCGTGCAGATCGTGCGCGCGCTGGCCGCGCAGGGCGAGCGGACGTGCGGGATGTTCGACCTGGGCATCTCGAAGGCCACGCGCTCGCATCACTTCAAGGTGCTGCGCGAGGCCGGCCTCACGCACACGCGCAGCGAAGGCACCCACCGCCACATCTCCCTGCGCCGCGACGACGTCGACGGCCGCTTCCCGGGCCTGCTCGAAGCCGTGCTCACGGCCGCCGACCGCGAAGCCGCGGTCCTGGCCTAAGCCTCGGCCGACGCCCACGGCGTGAGCTTGCCGAGCTCCTGCTCGAGCATCACGATGCGCTTCGCCGGCGCGCCGTCCGTACCCGGTCCTTGCGCCTGATCGACATCTCGCCGGACGTCGCGCACCTCGATCCAGCCTTTCGCGGACTGGATCTCCACGAGGTTCGATGCCTGCAGCAGTGGCAGCAGCGTGTCGAGCGCCGTCGCCGCGTGCTGCTTGAGGTCCTTGTCGGCGTCGGTCCGAACGGCCTCGTGAAGCAACGCGACCGCCCATCCCTGGCGGCCGCCCTCCCGCCACCATGACGGCGGTTTCGACAGCAGCGTCCGCAGGATCGCCCGCAGGACGCGTAGACGCGCGGGCAACGGCGCCTTCGGGATCCAGCAGAACTCGATCGCGGCCGGCCACGACAGCGCGCCGGGGTCGCTGCCGCAGAGCTCGGTCGCGTGAGCGTCGAGCATCGCGGCCGCCTCGAGCTGCGCCTGCGGGTCGTCGCCGTCGAAGATCTCGCTGATCACCCAGGTCGCGCTGGCGATGTCGATCCCCTTGTCGCCCCAGCACGCCCCGAGCGCGCGCATCGCGATCACCGGGTGCTGGAGATGCACGAGCGCGGCGATCGCGCCCGCGACGACACCCTCCGGCGCATAGCGGGTCCCGTCCGCCACCGTCATCAGCTTCAGGCCGTTGACCGTTGTCTCCAACGCGAGGCGCCGATCGGCGCGGGCAGCCTGCGCGCGCGTGAACAACGCCCCGATCAGCGCTACCGCGGCTGCCACAGCGGCGCCTATAAAGCCCCACATCGTCTCCGCTCCTCTTGCAGCATGGGTCTGGTCGCTCGTGGGCTCCAACGTTAAGGGACACGATCCGCCCGCCTCGTACGCTGGATCGCGTGGCCGGGACCCTGATCGCGCGAGAGCTGCACAAGGCGCATGGCGCCGCGACGATCCTCGCGGGCGTCTCCGTGACCGTCGCTCCCGGCGACGTGCTCGGCGTGGTCGGCCCCAACGGGGCGGGCAAGTCGACGCTGCTGCGGCTCCTCGCCGGGCTCGACGCGCCCGACCGCGGGAGCGTGCGGCTGACCGCGGGGACGGCCGGCTATCTGCCGCAGGAGCCCGACCGCGCGCCCGGCGAGCGCCTGCACGACTACCTCGCGCGGCGCTCCGGCGTCGCCGCCGCCGATGCGGAGGTGCAGGCCGCCACGACCGAGCTGGCGCACGACGTCGCGGGCTCCGCGGATCGCTACGCGGAGGCGTTCGAGGCGTGGCTCGCGCTCGGCGGGGCGGACCTCGAGCAGCGGGCCGAGACCGTCCTGCGCGACCTCGGGCTCGACCCCGCGCTGCTCGACCTGGAGACCGCCGCGCTCTCGGGCGGCCAGGCCGCGCGCGCCTCGCTGGCCGCGATCCTGCTCTCGCGCTTCGACGTCCTGCTGCTCGACGAGCCGACCAACGACCTCGACTTCGACGGCCTGGCGCGGCTGGAGCGGTTCGTGTCCGAGCGCCCCGGCGGCGCCGTGATCGTCTCGCACGACCGCGCGTTCCTCGCCCGCACCGTCACGCGCGTGCTCGAGCTCGACGAGATCGCCCACACCGCGTCGGAGTACGGCGGCGGCTGGGCCGGCTACCTCGACCTGCGCGCGACCGCGGCCCGCCACGCGGAGGAGAGCTACGACACGTACTCGACGCAGCGCGAGCGGCTGACCGATCGCGCCCGCCGCCAGCGCCAGTGGTCGGAGACCGGCGTCAAGAAGGCCAAGTCCTCCGGCAACGACGAGCCCGACAAGAGCGTCCGCGCCCACCGCGCCGAGCGCTCCGAGAAGCAGGCCGGCAAGGTGCGCGCGACGGAGCGGGCGATCGAGCGGCTGGAGGCCGTCGACAAGCCGTGGCGGCGCTGGGAGCTGCAGCTGCGCTTCGGCGGCGGCGAGCGCTCCGGCGACGTCACCGTGCGGCTGGACCACGCGACGCTGCGGCGCGGCAGCTTCGAGCTCGGCCCGCTCGACGTCGAGCTGGCCTGGGGCGAGCGGGTCGCGCTCGTCGGCCCGAACGGCAGCGGCAAGACGACGCTGGTCGACGCGCTGGTGGGGCGGCTCCCGCTCGCCTCGGGCACGCGCTGGATCGGACCCGGCGTGCGCATCGGCATGCTCGACCAGGCGCGCCTCGGCTTCGAGGGCGCGGCCGCGCTGATCGACGCCTTCGTCGCACATAGCGGCATGTCGCAGCAGGAGGCGCGGTCGCTGCTGGCCAAGTTCGGTCTCGAGAGCGACGCGGTGGCGCGCCCGGCCCACAGCCTCTCGCCAGGGGAGCGCACGCGCGCGAGCCTCGCGCAGCTGATGGCGTCCGGGGCCAACTGGCTCGTGCTCGACGAGCCCACCAACCACCTCGACCTGCCCGCGATCGAGCAGCTCGAGACCGCGCTGGACGCCTACGACGGGACGCTGCTGCTCGTGACCCACGACCGCCAGCTGCTCGAGGCGGTCGCGCTGGATCGCACGATCGAGCTCGGCGGGACGGCTAACGTGCGCGGCCACTCCAACCTGGAAGAGGAAGCCTCATGGCAGGCCGGTTCGATGTGACGGTGGTGATCGATCGCCCGATCGATGAAGTGTTCGCGTTCCTCGCGGACGGCGAGAACGACCCGAAGTTCAGCCCGCGCGTGCAGAAGATCGCCAAGACCACCGACGGCCCTCCCGGCGCCGGGACCGTCTACGCGAGCACGGTCAAGGACGCGGGGATGACGACCCAGCGCGAGTTCAAGCTGACCGAGTTCGTCCCGCCGACGCGGATCCGCTGGGCCGAGCAGTCGAAGAACAGCGTGACCGCGAGCGAAGGCGGCTACGACCTCGTGCCGGACGGCGCCGGTACCCGCGTGACGCTGTTCAACGTGCTCGAGGGCCACGGGCTCGGCAAGCTGATAGCGCCGCTCGCGCTGCGCTCCGCCCGCAAGGGCGCCGACGACTTCGGGAAGGCGATCAAGGCCGCCGTCGAGGCTTCCTGAGGGTGACCCCGCGGCGCATCGTCATCGCCGGCGTCGCGGGCGTCATCGCGGTCGCGGTCGTCGTGTTCCTGCTCGTGCGCGGCGGCGACGAGCCCGCACCGCAGACCGAGGCCGTCGCGCCCGCGACGGCGACGGCGACCACGGCGGCGCCGTGTCAGCCGGCGAGGACGCCGTACGGCACGGCCCCGGGCGGCTTCGCCTACGAGCATGCCGACGAGGCGACGCGGGCGAAGACCGTGAAGGCGCTCGGCCTCGACGAGTCCGGCGGCAAGGTCGACATGCGGCTCGCGCGGCGCGCCGGGATCACGCTCGGCAGCCTCGTCGGCGTGCCGAGCCAGGATCCCGACGGCTACGTCGGCCAGGTCGTGCAGCGCGCGCAGTCGAGCGGCGCCAAGGTCCAGCCGAGCGCGGGCTTCGACGTGATCTCGCTCGCCAACGGCGCCAGCATCGCGATCGGCTCGCGCGGCTGCCGCGCGGTGCTGATCACGTCGCAGGACCCCAACGGCATGCGCTACCTCGCCGCCGCGGTGTTCGGCGGCTAGGTCAGCTAGGCGCGCCGCAGCTCGCCGTCGCGCAGCTCGACCGCGATCGGGTCGAGCAGCTCGAACGTGACGATCCCCTCGGGCTCGCGGTTGTGGAACCCGACGAACGCCCACGTGCCGTCGCGGCGCTGGACGAGCGGGGCGGCGAACAGCGCCGCGTCGCCCTCGAACGGGCGCGCGCCCGCGATGTCCCACGGCCCCGTCGTCGACGCGCCGAGCACGTACCACATGGTGAACGGGCCGAAGCGCGCGATCTGCTCCGGGCTCTGCTCCTCGGGATGGCAGCTGAACACGAGCAGCGGCTGCCCGTCGAGGACGCGCACCTGCGGGACCTCGATCTGCCCGAAGCCGGCCGGCTCGGTCAGCGGCGGCCGCAGCTCCCAGCTGACCATGTCGGCGCTGCGGGCGTGCGCGAGCACGCCGTCGCGCAGCCGCGGCGCGTCCGGAGCGCGGGCGGTGATGAGCATGTGCCAGCCGTCGCCGCCGTCGCGGAACACGAACGGGTCGCGCCACGTCTCGCTCGCGGCCGGATCCTCCGCGAGCGTGCGGTAGCGGCGCGGGTCGGGCGCCACCAGCGGCCGCTCCGCCGCGCGCCGCCAGCTGAAGAGGTCGGCGGACTCGGCCATCCCGATCCGCTGGTCGCGGACGCCGTGGCCGGGCGTCGTCGAGAGCCCCGTGTAGTACATCCGCCAGACGCCGTCGTCGCCGCGCGCGACCGAGCCGGTCCACAGCGCGAGGTCGTCCCAGCCGGCCGCGTCGGGCCCCAGCGCGTCGGCCTCGACCGCCCAGTGCGCGAGGTCGGTCGAGGTCGCGTGCCCGATCGTCGCCCGGGTGTGCCGCCGCGCCGGGAGCTCGAGCGCGCGCGGGGCCTTGAGGAAGAACAGGTGGTAGCGCTCGCCGTCGTCGGCGATCCAGCTGTCCCACACCCAGTCGTCCGGCAGCCGCAGCATCGCTACCGCACCGCGACGCCGAGCTCGCCGCGCACGCCGGTCAGCTCGACGCGCGCCCAGCCGCTCACGTCGCCGACCCGATCGCGCACGAGCGCGGGCAGCAGGGCGCCGAACAGCGCGGGCGCGAGCCGCAGCGTGAGCCCGCCGGCCGCGCGCTCGGGCGCGGGCGTGACCGGCGCGCGCGCCGCGGCGCGGAGGTCCGCGGCCGGGTCGGTGCTGAAGACGACGACGCGGCCGTAGACGCCGGCGCGGCCGACGAGCTTGCCGTCCTCCTCGATCGAGTACGCGCCGTCGGACTGGCGGTCGATCCGCACGTCGGCGATGCCGGCGAAGCGGATCAGCCCCGACAGCGCGTCCAGGCGCGAGAGCTTCGTCGCCCAGTCGCCCGGGTCGGGCGGCGTCGTGCGGACGGTCAGTCGCTTGAGGTCGGCGGTGGTGATGGTGGCGTCCGGTCCCAGGTTCGACAGGTCCGGGCGCAGGAAGTCCGGCGCGCGCGCGAGCGTGTCCAGCGCGGGCTCCAGGCCGGCGCTGCGCAGGAACGCGAGCGTCTGCCCCGGCGACCGCACCGCCGCGACGACCGGCGCGCTGCCCTGCATGCGCGGGACGGCGGCGCCCGCGCCGACCGGCAGCTCGCCCGTGGTCAGCCCCGCCGGGTCGCCGGTGACGTGGAACGGGGCCACCACGCGCGACCCGCGGAACACGAGCACGGCCGCGCCGGCGTGCAGCGAGCGTCCCCAGGCCGTGGCCGCGATCTGCGGCGCGCGCGTCGCGAGCAGCGTGCCGGCGTCGAACGCGACGCGCGCGCTCGCTGGCGGCAGGCCGGCGAAGCGGCGGTCGAACGTGGCCCGCACGCTCGGCGCCGCGGCCGGCGCGCCCGCCAGCGAGGCCTGCAGCGCGGCCGCGCTCGGCGCGACGACCACCGTCCCGCCGCGCTCGCCCGCCGCCGCGCCGCCGCTCGGCCGCGGCACCGCGGCGCGCGTCACCGCCGCGAGCCACATCCGCCCGTCGCCGAACGCCACCGCCATCCGGCCGCCGACGAGCGGCCGCACCTGCTCGGCGGTCAGCGTCGAGCCGGGCAGGCGCGGGATCAGCTCGGCCGCGACGATCGCGATCGCGGGCACGTCGGTGTCGAGGTCCAGCACCGTCTGCTGCCCGGCGGGCATGAACGCGAGCGGCTCGATGCCCGTCGGCGCGCGCGGCGGCGGCCGCACGCCGCTCCCGCCGCCGCGGGTCAGCAGCAGCGCCGCCCCGAGCGCGATCGCCGCCGCGACGATCAGGCCGCCGGCGACGAGGCGGCCGCTACGGCGCTCCCCGAGCACCCGTCAGCGGCTCGCGGAACAGCGTGTCGTAGTCGTCCGAGAGCTGCGCCCGCACGTACGCGAGATCGTCGGGCGCGGCCTCCTCGAGCGTCGTCATCACGGCGGCGGCGTAGTCGGCCATCTCGGCCTCGGACACGTCGTCGCCGCCGGAGCGCGCCCGCGCGCGGGACAGGAACTCCTCGACGGAGAAGACCTCGGTCTTCGCGTCCGAGCGGTTCAGCGCGACGCGCAGCTCGCCCGGCAGGTGGTGCGAGAGCACGCGCCGCTCGCGCTCGGTGATGCGGTCGCCGAGCGCGGCGAGCGTGCCCTCGGTGAGCAGCTCCGCCTCCTCCCACGGGATGTGGGCGCGGCCGGCCACGCGCTCGATCAGCTCGTCGGCGGACATGCCGCGCAGCCTACGCCCCGGCCACCACGCCGTCTCGCCGAACAGCGACGTCAACGCCGGCACCAGCATCGACCGCACGATGAACGTGTCGATCAGCACCCCGACCGCCATCACGAACGCGAACTCGTGGAACGAGCGCAGCGGCACGGTCCACAGCAGCGCGAAGCTCGCCGCCAGCGCGATCCCGGCGACCGTGACCGCCTTGGCGGCGGCCGGCGTCGCGACCGCGATCGCCTCGCGCACGCGCAGCCAGCGCGCCTCCTCCCAGATCCGGCCCGCGACGAAGACGTTGTAGTCCGAGCCGAGCGCCACGAGCAGCACCGCGGCGGCGAACGGCACGTAGTACGTGAGGTCGTCGTGGCCGAGCACGTCCTGGAAGAAGTACGTCGTGACGCCGAGGCTCGCGGCGAGCCCGAGCACGCTGACCGCGACGAGGTACAGCGGCGCGATCACGGCGCGCAGGAACAACATCAGCAGCAGCAGGTTGACCAGCAGCGCGACGATCCCGATCCGGCGCAGGTCGTGCAGGACGGCCTGAACCGTCTCGTGGGCGACGGCGGTCTCGCCGCCGACGGCGGTCCGCGCCGCGCCGACGCCGCTGGAGCGCAGCAGCGCGGGCAGGCGCGTGCGCAGCGCGTCGAGCCGGTGGATCGCCGGCGCGCCGAGCGGGTCGCTGTCGAAGATCACGGCGAGCCGGGCGGCGTTGGCGTCGCGCGTGACCATCACCTGCGGGGCGGGCGGCGGCGGCTGCTCGTGCGGGCCGATCACGGCCGCCACGCCGGGCTCGCGGCGGATCGCGTCCTCGAGCCGCGCGAGCGCGTCGCCGCGCGCGCCGATCCCGGGCGCGGAGAGGTCGATCTCGGTCGGCGAGAGGACGCCGGGAGCGAAGCCCTCGCCCGCCGCCGTCGCGGCCTTGTGGACGTCGTTGCCGGCCGGGAGCGCGCTGACGAACCCGAGCCCGAGCTGGGTGTCGCGCATCCCGGTGGCGAGCACGCCGAGCCCGACGATGCACGCGATCGCGATCGGCAGCGCGATGATCCGCGCGGAGGCGATGCGGGCGATCACGAGCCGCCAGCGGCTCGTCTGCGCGATCGCCGCGAGCTGCCGCGTCCGCCGCAGCGCCGTGAACGGGCGCGTGATCCACAGCACGTGCGGGTTGGCGCCGCCGTGGACGTCGCGGCGCGCGCTCTCGATCGCCCGCGTGTCGGTCACGTCGAGCGGCGCCGCGTCGCCGAACAGGCGCGCGCCGAACAGCGCCAGCAGCGCCGGCATCAGCGTGGCGGACACGAGCAGGGCGATCAGGGTCGTGATCGCCAACCCGGGGCCGAACGCGCGGAAGAAGCCGAGCTTGCCGACCACGAGCGCGCCCGTCCCGGCGGCGACGATCAGGCCCGCGGTGAAGACGATCGGCGCCGTCCGGCGCGTGGCGGAGCGCGCCGCGTCCAGCCGTTCCTGCCCGGCGCGCAGGCGCCGGCGCGTCTCCGACAGGAAGAACACCGAGTAGTCCGTGACCAACCCGAGCAGCAGCACGACGATGATCGGCTCGACCTCGGCCGGGACGCTCGCGCCCGCGCGCTCGCCGATCCACGGCAGGACGCGGATCGCGATCAGGTACGCGATCGCGGCGGTGAACAGCGTCGCGAGCGGCGCGCCGATCGAGCGGAACGCCAGCCCGACGATGATCAGGATCAGCCCGACGCTGGCCGCCTCGACGATCGGCAGCGCGTCCTCGATCTCCTGGTACTGCGCGAGCCGCGCGGGCGCCGCGCCGGTGGTCCCGACGACCGCGCCGGCGCGCCCGCCGAGGTACTTCTGCCCGTAGCGGTCCGCCACGTGGGTGCGCTCGTCGAGGTTCGCGGCGTCGTTGAAGAACAGATACGACAGCGCGGTCGTCGCCTTCGCCCCCGGCGCGAGCGGCGAGCCCGCGGCGTCGCTGACCGGCAGCGCGGCGCGCAGGTTCGGGAGATCCGGCGTGCGCCGGTCGCGCACGGCCAGCGCCGCGCGCGCGGTCCGCTCCTGCGTGCCCTGCGGCAGCCCGCGCGGGTCGCGCGCGACGACGACGGTGTCGGTGTAGAGCGGGAAGCCGAACCGCTGCGTCGCGCTCTGCTGCTGCAGCTCCGCGCTCCCGCCCTGCGCCACGAGGTCGTCGAGCGGCGCGCTGCCGGTCTCGCCGAGCGCCGGCAGCGAGATCGTGGCGATGACGGCGGCCGCGATCCACGCCAAGGGGACCAGCAACCGCAGGCTTACGATCGCTCGCGCGTAGAGACCCATCACGGTTTCGTAGCTCCCCGCCCGCGGTTCGGTCCAAACTGCGCGCGAGGTTAGGCTGGTCAACAATGGGTGACATCCGGTCCACCGTCGTGTTCGCCGACGGCGACGGCGGCGGGAACCCGTGCCCGGTCGTCTACGGCGCCGGCGGCTGGGACACGGCGCGGATGCAGGCGCTCGCCGCCGAGCTCGGCCATGAGACCGTGTTCGTGCTCCCGCCGCGGGAGGGCGGGGACGTGCGCCTTCGCTACTTCGTCCCGCGCCACGAGCTGGAGATGTGCGTGCACGCGACGGTCGCCGTCGCGGTCCTGCTCGGACGCGCCGCCGCGCGGGTGGAGACGCCGCTCGGCATCCGGCGCGTGTGGGCCGACGGCGACACGGCGATGGTCGAGCAGTTCGCGCCGGAGTTCGGCGCGCCGGTCGGCGATCCCGCCGAGCTGCTCGCCGCGCTCGGCACGCGGCCCGAGCAGCTCGCCGGGCCCGTGCTGCCGGTCTCGACGGCGCGCGCGAAGTTGTTGGTGCCGCTCGCCGATGAGGCCGCGCTCGACGGCCTGCGTCCGGACATCCCCGCCCTGTGGGAGCAGTGCCGGCGGCTCGGCGTGACCGGCGCGTACCCGTTCACGCTCGCCGCCGAAGGCGCGGACGCCGCCGCGCGGCAGTTCCCGGTCGACGCCGGCTACGACGAGGACCCGGCCACCGGCGTCGCCGCGTGCGCGCTCGGCGCGTATCTCGCGCGGCGGCTCGACGCCGACGGCCGGCACGAGTGGACGATCGCCCAGGGGCGCGCCATGGGGCGGCCGTCGCTGATCACCGCCCAGGCGCTGCGCGAGGGCGGGAGCGTCACCGGGACGCGCGTCGGCGGCGCCGCCTACGTGTACGGCGCGTAGCGCGAGTGCAGCATCAGGTCGTTGCCGTCGGGATCGGTGAAGAACGCCATGTGGCAGACGCCGGTGTCGTAGGTCTCGCCGTTGAACTCGACGCCGAGCGCCTCCAGGCGGGCGCGCTCGGCGGCGACGTCGTCGACGTGGAACCCGGGATGGGCGAGCTTCTGCGGCGCGAACGGGATGCCGAGGCGCGACGGCTCCCAGATGCCGAAGCAGGTGCCGCCCGCCCAGAACTCGAAGCGGGCGCGGTCGTCGGGGCGCAGGCCGAGCGTGTCGACGTAGAACGCGCGCGAGCGCTCCGGGTCCTGCGTCGGGATCCCTATGAGGTCGAGGCCGGTGATCATCGGCAGATCACACCACAGCCCTGATAGCTTCGCGTCGCGATGCAGATCGGGAAGTCCGCCAGCCCGGTGAGCCGCATCAGCCAGGCCTATCCGGACCGGGTCGAGGTCCGCGGCCGCGACCTGACCGGCGACCTGATGGGCCGGCTGAGCTTCACCGAGTACTTCCACCTGCTGCTCACGGGCTCCGAGCCGACGGCCGAGCAGCGCTACTTCCTCGACCTGCTGCTGGTCGCGATCGCCGAGCACGGGATGATGCCGACCAACGTCGCGGCGCGGATGACGCTGGCCGCCGATCCGGGCTCGCTGCAGGGCGCCGTCGCGGCCGGGATCCTCGGCTGCGGGCCGGTGATCCTCGGCACGGCGGAGGAGTGCGCGCGGCTGCTGGCCGCGACGCACGCGTCCGGCACGCCGCCGCGGCAGGCGGCGCAGGAGATCCGCGACTCGGGCGGCAAGCTGCCGGGCTTCGGTCACCACCTGCACAAGCCGCTCGACCCGCGCGCCGAGCGCATCCTCGAGCTCGCCGACGCGCGCGCCGCGAGCGGCCCGCACGTCGTGCTCGCGCGCGCGTTCCGCGACGCCGCCGAGCAGGTGTGGGGCCGGCCGCTGACGATGAACGTCTCGATGCCGATCGCGGCCGTGATGCTCGACCTCGGCTTCCCGCCGAGCGCCGTGAAGTCGGTTCCGATCCTCGCGCGCACGGCGAGCCTGCTCGCGCACCTGGCCGAGGAGCAGGAGCAACCGCTCGGCTTCCGGCTCGCCGCCGGCGCCGAGCACTCGATCGAGTACGAGCGATGACGGAGACGCTCGCCTGGGAGGAGCAGCTCGCGCTCGACGACGCGAGCTACCGGACCCAGGTGGCGTACCTCCTCCAGCGCTCGGCGTTCTACCGCGCCAAGCTCGGCGACGCCGATCCCGGCGGGCTCGCCGAGATCGCGCGGCTGCCGCTGACCACCAAGGACGAGCTGCGGGCGACGTGCACGCCTGAGCAGCCGTTCGGCGCGCACCTGTGCGCCGCGCCGGAGGAGATCGTGCGCATCTACTCCACCAGCGGCACGACCGGCATGCCGAGCTACATCCCGCTGACGGCGGGCGACCTCGAGAACTGGGTCACGGGCTCCGCGCGCAGCTACGCGGCGTCCGGGATCGCGCCCGGACAGCGGATCGTCTCGACCTACAACGCCGGCCCGTTCGCCGCCGGCGCCGCGCTCGCCTCGTTCGAGCGCATCGGCCTCTGCCACATCCCGGTCGGCACCGGCAACAGCGACCGGCTGATCCGTGCGATCGAGCTCCTGAAGCCCGAGGCGGCGGTCCTGACGCCGTCGTACGCCGCGCACCTCGCCGAGCAGCACGACCTGCGCGGCTCGAGCGTCGTGCGCGTGCTCGTGGCCGGCGAGCCCGGCGGCGGCGAGCCCGCGTTCCGCGCGCTGCTCGAGCAGGGCTGGGGTGCGAAGGTGACCGAGGCGATGGGCATCGGCGACATCGGCGTCTCGCTGTGGGGCGAGTGCGAGGCGCAGGACGGCATGCACCTCGGCGCGCGCGGGTTCGTCCACGCGGAGCTGATCGACCCGGCGACCGGCGCCGCCGTCGAGCTCGCGGACGGCGCGACCGGCGAGCTGGTGCTCACGCACCTGCGCCACCGCGCCGCCCCGCTGCTGCGCTTCCGCACGCGCGACCACGTGCAGGTCCGCATGAGCCCGTGCCCGTGCGGGCGCACCGGCCCGCGCGTGCGCTGCCTGGGGCGCACCGACGACATGCTGATCGTGCGCGGCGTCAACGTCTTCCCCGCCGCCGTGCGCGAGGTCGTGAGCACGTTCGCGCCCGCGGTCAGCGGGCACATCCTCGTCCGCCCGCCCGCGCCCGGCGTCAAGCAGGAGCCGCCGCTGCCGGTCAGCGTCGAGCTCGCGCGCGGCGCCGGCGGCGCCGAGCCGCTCGCCGACGCGATCCGCGAACGGCTGCGCGCCGCGCTGATCGTGCAGACGCGGGTCGAGCTGGTGCCGTGGGGGACACTGCTGCGCAGCGAGTACAAATCGAAGCTGGTCCAGCGCTAGGAAGGCCGATGCGAAAGCTCCAGAGTCAGGGCGTCCACCACATCACCCTCGTCGGCGCCGGCCGACAGACGTCGATCGACTTCTGGGAGGGCGTGCTCGGGATGCCGCTCGTGTTCGAGCAGCCCAATCTCGACAACGCGTCCGAGAGCCACCTGTACTTCGACCCGGGCGACGGCCGGCTGATCACGGTCTTCACCAACGAGGAGCGCATCGGCGACCCCACCCGCACGCCGACCGACCCCGGCTGCGTGCACCACATCGCGTTCGCGATCTCGCAGGCGACGTTCCGGCAGGCCGTCGAGCGCCTCGACGAGCGCGGGATCCACCACAGCGGCGTCAAGGACCGCGGGTTCATGGACTCGATCTACTTCGAGGACCCGCTGGGGCTGCTGATCGAGCTCGCGTCCTACCGCTTCGAGCCGCCGCACGGCTTCACGCACGCCGACGTCCTGCTCGCCGCCCACCGGCTCAGGGTCGACCGCGGCGACTACAACATCGCGCCCATCCACGTCGCCGACGCGATCGAGCAGCTGGTCCGGCGCTCGCGCGAGTCGCTGTCGGAGCACCGCGACCCCGCGGATCCGTACACATAGAAGGAGGAGAGCAGATGGCCGAGAACACGCTCAACGTCCTCAAGCCCAGCGTGAACAACCTGACCGCGCGGATCTTCGTGCGCGCCGCCGGGCTGGACTTCGAGGAGCTCGACGTGTGGGGCAAGACGACCACGCCCGAGTTCCTCGCCAAGGACCCTGCGCACCTGACGCCGATGCTCGAGGAGGCCGGGCTGCCGCGCGGCTCGCTGTGGGAGAGCTGCGCGATCATGCAGTACCTGTGCAACAAGCACGGGCTCGACCGGTTCTACCCGGCCGATCCGGGCGAGCGGGCGATGATCGACAGCGCGATGTTCTACCTGATCGGGACGCTGTACCCGCTGCTGGCGCGCGCCACCTACCCGGCGCTCGGCTTCGCGCAATACCCCGGCGAGGTCGGCACCTCGGCCGCCGGCGCCGACATGAAGGCGCAGGCGCAGAGGGACGCGGAGGCCGCGCTCGCGGAGCCGCTCGACGCATACCGCGCGTTCTTCCTCGAAGGCCGGCGCTTCATCGGCGGCGACCAGCCGTCGATCGCCGACATCCGGCTCGCCGCCACGCTCGAGTTCCTGCGCGCGATCGACTACGCGCTGCCGGACTGGGCGGAGCGCTACATGACCGCGATGGAGGAGACGCTCGGCGACGCCTACAGCGAGCCGGCGGCGGACGTCCGCGGCTACATCGAGTCGGTCAAGGGCGCGCCCGCCTGACCGCGCTCACAATACGGCGAGCTTCTTCGGCTCGGACGTGAGCATCCGCTCGAGCTCGGAGAGCAGCACCACGGCGAAGTCGAGCAGGCCCGCGTCGCCGGTCTTCTTGAAGTACCGCTCGAGCTCCTCGCGGTCCTCCTTGAGCAGGACGGTGATCGTGGCGTGCAGCTGCTTGATGAGGTTCGCGTCGAGCTTGCGGCGGCCGCGCTGCTGCCGGTAGGCCTCGCCGCGCTGCATGCCGAGGAACTGCAGGACCGAGCAGCCGGCCTTGAACCCGCCGCGCGTCGCCCGCAGCGCGAACAGCAGGTCGAACAGGTCCGAGCACATCTTCTCGGGCTCGGTCCGCATGATCAGCGAGTACGCCTTGTCGAGGATCAGGTCGAAGCCGCTGAGCCTCGGCAGCTCGCCGGGCTTGGGCGCGCCGTGCGCCAGGTAGGCGACCTTCGGCGTGCGCGTGACGCTCACCTCGACGCCGAGGAACGTCGTCTTGATCGTGTGGCCCGTCTCGTCGCTGACGTTGAAGAGCACGCGGCAGTCGAACTCCTTGGACATCGCCTCGTTGATCCTGCGCCGCAGCGCGTCGCCCGGCCCCTCGCTCTCGGACTCCTCCTCGGAGTCCTCCTCGACCCAGGAGAACGGCAGCTCGATGCGGAAGTCGAGGTCCTTGATCTCGCGCGGGCTCCCCATCATCGTGACCGCGCCGCCGCCGGACAGGAACACCGGGTGGCCGAGGCCGCGCATCACGCCGGCGAAGCGCAGGCCGAGCTCGGGCTTGGGGATCAGCTTGGGGGCCGCCTTCTTGGCCGGCTTCTTGGCGAAGAAGTCGTCGTCGTCCTCGGATGAGGAGTCCTCCTTCTCCTGCTTGGACTTGCTCGGCCCCTTGTCGTCGTCCTCGCTGCTGATGCCGGCGAACTCCTTCAGCTCGTCGACCAGCAGCTCGTCGAGCTCGCCCTCGAAGAGGTCCAGCAGTGCCTTGGCCTCGGCCTCCGACAGCGTCACCTTGAGGCCGAAGGTCTTGTTCCAGGCGCCCATCAGCGCCTTGTAGACCTTCTCCTTCGGGTCCTTCTCGGTGTCGACCTTCAGCGGCTCGATCGGCAGGCGCGCGAGCATCGCCGAGACCGCGTGGTTGCCGGCGCCGCGCTGGAGCGCGAGCACCCGCTCGATGTCGCGGCGCGGCGGCTGCGGCATGCGAGCGCGTGCGGGCGCGCCGGACTCCTCGCCCTCCGGACCCTGGACCCTCCGGTGCATCTCCGGGCGAGGATAGGTCCACTCAGGGGAGGCTGCAAAATGCGCGAAAAGGGCGCGGCGATCGACCGTTAGCGGGAGCCGTGGCGAATGGCCTGGTCGGCCATCTTCATGAGCGCCTGCCGGTCGGTGGACTTCGACGCCTCGACGTTGGCCTGGATCGTGTAGGTGACGCCGCCCTGCTTCCACGAGATCGACGGCGGCGAGCACGACGCGCCGCAGGAGAGCGGCTGGTAGCGCCCGTGGCGGCCGCCGGTCAGCGTGACCTTGCCGCGGCCGAACGGCGTCCCGCCCTTGCGGGCGCTGAAGTCGGCGACGAAGCACGCGTTCGCGCCGCCGCAGTCGGGCGCGGCGGCCAGGCCGAGCGAGTACTCGCGCCGGCTGCCGGTACCGCTCGCGTAGAGCGCGTCGAAGTCCGACGGCATCGTGTCCGGCAGCAGGATCGGGATCGACGTCTTGGCCTTGACCGCGGGCAGCGTGCCGGCGAACAGCGCGTTGAGGTCGGCGGTCGGGGTCGTGGCGACGGCGAAGGCGGCGAGCAGCGGGGCGAGCATGGGCGCGAGGCTACCGCCGCGTCGCCCAGAACTCGGCGTCCTGCTCGCCGAGCGGCGTCACCGGCGCGGTGCCGCTCCACAGCTCGTCGGCCAGCGCGTTCCAGTCGGCGCCCGCGCGCAGCTCCCCGAGCGTCGAGAAGACCAGACCCTCCATCCGCCGGATCAGCAGCGCCTGCGGCGGGATCGTCTCGCGCCGCATCTCCTCGAAGTAGTCCGAGCGCGGCGAGCCGCCGCGCTCCAGCAGCTCGGAGATGTAGCCGGGCTCCAGGCGGCGGAAGCCGGGCTCGAAGTACCACTCGCCCGCGGTGCGCAGCTGCCCGAGCAGGCGCTCCGGGTCGAAGCCGTCCGGGTCCGGGAGGTAGCCGAGCGCGGCCAGCCGCGCGTGCACCTCCGCCGCGTCGCCGGCGACCACGGCGCGCGCGAGGGCGCGCTCGCCGGCCAGGTAGTCGGCGTCGACGATCCGCATCAGCCCGAAGTCGATGAAGCCGACGCGGCCGTCGTCCAGCAGCAGGTAGTTGCCCGGGTGCGGGTCGCCGGACGCGCGCCGCAGGTGCGTGAGCGTGCCGAAGAAGAAGCGGAACAGGATCTCGCCGACGCGGTCGCGCGTGGCCTCGTCCATCGCCTTGATCGCCTCGAAGCGCTGGCCGACGAGCAGCTCGGTGACGAGCACGCGGCGGGACGAAAGGCGCGTGTCGACCGGCGGCACGAAGACGAACGGGTGGCCGGCCCACGCGCGCGCCATCGCCCGGTGGTTCTGCGCCTCGATCTCGTAGTCGAGCTCCTCGCCGATGCGCTCGGTCAGCTCCGCCGCCAGCGCCTTGACGTCGAGCCCCGGCGCCAGCCGCTTGACGAGCGGGAGCAGCATCTGCAGGTTGCGCAGGTCGGTGTCGACCGCCTCGGCGATGCCGGGGTACTGGATCTTGACGGCCACGCGGCGGCCGTCGGCGGTCACGGCGCGGTGGACCTGGCCGATCGAGGCGGCCGCGAACGCCTCGTGCTCGAACTCCTGGAACGCGTCCTCGAGCGGGATGTCGAGCTCCTCGCGCAGGAGCTTCTCGACGCGCTTGAACGGCAGCGGCGGGACGTCGTCGCGCAGCGCCGACAGCGTCGCCTTGAACTCCTCGCGATCGGCCTCCGGCAGCGCCGTGAAGTCGACGGTGGAGAGCACCTGGCCGATCTTCATCGCCGCGCCGCGCATCTGGCCGAGCTGCTTGACGAGCTCGCGCGCGATCGCTCCCGCGCGCTCCCCCGTGGCCGCGTCGGCCTTCTCGTCCGAGCGCAGCACGTTGGCGGCCTGCGTGCCGGCCCAGCGCAGGCCCTGCCCCGCCACGAGGCCGCCGAAGCGGCGCGTGCGGGCGATCCGGGAGGTGGGAGGCGTATCGGCCACGCTTCGATCGTACGGATTCGAAGGATCGCGGGACCACTTGACAGAATGACTATCGCGATATATCGTTGAACAGTCGTTACACATCGAAGAACAAGGAGAAGACGACATGGACGCAGCACACGCTGCCGAGTGGGGCGGCCCTCGCCGCCACCACCATCACCATCATCACCATCGGGGTCCGCGCGGCTGGGAAGGCTGGATCGCGATGATGCAGGGCCGCCACGGAGGCGGCGGGTTCGACCCGCGCTTCTTCAAGGAGTTCGCGTTCGGGCCCGGCGGCCCGGGCCGCGGCGGCCCCTGGGGAGGGCGCGGGCCGAAGGCCCGGCGCGGCGACGTCCGCGCGGCCCTGCTCCTGCTGCTGGCCGAGACGCCGCAGAACGGCTACCAGCTGATCCAGGAGATCGAGCGCCGGACCGACGGCTTCTGGAAGCCGAGCCCCGGCTCGGTCTACCCCTCGCTCCAGCAGCTCGAGGACGAGGGTCTCGTCCGGGCGCAGGAGCGCGACGGGCGCCGCGAGTACACGCTGACCGACGAGGGACGCGCGTACGTCGAGTCCAACGCCGACGAGCTCGGCGACCCGTTCAAGGCCGCCACGGGCGGCATCGACGAGGGCGTGATGGACCTGCGCCAGGTCATGATGCAGGTCGGCGCCGCCGTCATGCAGGTGGCCGCCGCCGGTCACACCGACAAGGCGCGCGAGATCCTCGCCGAGACCCGGCGCAAGCTCTACAAGGTCCTCGCCGAGGACGAGCCGCCCACCGAGGTCTAGCGCGACGCTCCCACCCCGTCGTCGGCGTATGCCGGCGGCGGGGGTCGCGTTGTTTCTGACGGGCGTGTGTGGGGTCGCCGCGACGACGGGGCCTCCCAGCGCAGCGCTCGCGCGCTCGCGCTCGAGCGCGCTTGGAAGGCCCCGCCGCGCAGCGCCCGTGAGCCTGGTCCGCGTGTCGGCGCCCGGACGCGCCGCGGCGCGGGAGGCAGCCACAGACAACGCGCCGTCGCAGCGCGGTCTCCGCGTGACGTCGCGATCTTCGCCAACGGCCGCCCACGGCCGCATTGCGCCTAGCCCGGGCGCCCCTTGGCGGCCTGCTCAACGATCGCTGCGCCTAGCGGCGCACGGGCGGGCTGGGCGGCGTGGGCGTTTGGGGGCAAGGACCACCCAATACGAAGATGGATGCTGGTCGAGTCGCTTGCGGATCGCTAGCGACTGTGACTAGCGTCGCGGGTATGCCCTCGTTGTACGAGCACGCCGGCGGCGAGGCCGGCCTTCATAGGCTCGAGCGGATCTTCTACGACAGCGTCCTGCGCGATCCGCTCCTGCGGCCGCTGTTCGGCGAAGGCCGGCCGGAGCACGTCGAGCACCTGACGATGTTCACCGCCGAGTCGTTCGGCGGCCCGGACCGCTTCACGCGCGAGCTCGGGTTCCGGCACCTGATCGACGTCCATCGCGGCCTGCACATCACCGAGGCCCAGCGCGAGCGCTTCGTCGAGCTCTACCTGGCCGCGCTGGACGCCGCCGAGATGCCCGCCGACCCGCCGTTCCGCGACGCGGTCCGCGAGCACGTCGAGTTCGGCAGCCGCGTCGCGATGCAGAACTCCAACGCCGCCACCGACGCCGAGCTGAACCCGCTGTGCGAGGTCCCGCACTGGACGTGGGCGGGCGACGGCTGAGAGACTCGCGGCCGTGGACCCGGCGATGACGCAACCGCTGTTCCAGCCAAGGGCGACGGGCCTCCGCTGCACATGCACGCGAACGGGGACGAGATGCTGTTCGTCATCGATGGCCTTGTTCGCTTCAGGCTCGGCGACGAGCTCCACGCCGGCGAGGCCGGAGCGTTCGCCGCCGAGGTCGAGATGACCGTGGTCGGGCCACCGCTCGCGCGCTCCCATCCGCTCTGAGCCGGCCGCGATTACACTCGCGCCCGTGGCCGCCGCGATCGCGCTCATGGTGATCTCGCTCGGAGCGATCGTGGCCGGCCGGGGCTACGTCAAGACGGCGCGCCGCATGCGGTCGTTCGCGACGACGCGCGGCCGCGTGCTGGAGCGCGGGATCGAGGCGGTGCCGGGCGGCTCGCGCGAGGGCAGGTGGGGCAAGGGCGGCGGCTTCCAGCCGAAGATCACCTACACCTACGCGGTCGGCGGCGTCGACTACACCTCGTCCCGCTCGAGCTACGCGTACCGCGGGCTGAAGAAAAGCCTCGCCGAGCAGGAGGCCGCGGCGGTCCCCGACGAGGTCGAGGTCCACTACGACCCCGCCGCGCCCAAGGAGGCGTACCTTCACACGCACACGCCGGGGATCGGGAAGGGCCTGATCGCCGGCGGGATCGTCGGCGTGCTGCTCGCCGTGCTCATCCTGATCCCGGGGTAGCGCGTTCGTCACGGCGGACCAGCATCCATCTTGGTATTGGGTGGTCCTTGCCCCCAAACGCCCACGCCGCCCAGCCCGCCCGTGCGCCGCTAGGCGCAGCGATCGTTGAGCAGGCCGCCAAGGGGCGCCCGGGCTAGGCGCAATGCGGCCGTGGGCGGCCGTTGGCGAAGATCGCGACGTCACGCGGAGACCGCGCTGCGACGGCGCGTTGTCTGTGGCTGCCTCCCGCGCCGCGGCGCGTCCGGGCGCCGACACGCGGACCAGGCTCACGGGCGCTGCGCGGCGGGGCCTTCCAAGCGCGCTCGAGCGCGAGCGTGCGAGCGCTGCGCTGGGAGGCCCCGCCGTCGCGGCGACCCCGCACACGCCCGTAAGACGACCCCGCGCCGCTAGGGTGACCGCCGTGCGGGTCCACCCCGAGGTCGAAGCCGCGATCGCATCGGGGCGTCCGGTCGTCGCGCTCGAGAGCACGATCATCGCCCACGGGCTGCCGCGGCCCGACAACCTGCGCGTGGCGCGCGAGATCGAGGGCGTCGTGCGCGAGCACGGCGCGGTGCCGGCCACGATCGCCGTCATCGGCGGCGAGGTCACGATCGGGCTCGACGACGAGGCGCTGACCACGCTGGCGAGCGCCGACGGCGTGGCCAAGTGCGGCGTGCGCGACCTCGCCCCCGCCGTTGCGGCCGGGGTGCACGGGGCGACCACGGTGGCCGCCACTTCGCATCTGGCGGCGCTCGCCGGGATCCGCGTGTTCGCCACCGGCGGGCTCGGCGGCGTCCATCGCGGCGCGCGCGACAGCTTCGACGAGTCGGCCGACCTCTCCACGCTCGCGCGCGTCGGCATCTGCGTCGTCTGCGCGGGCGTGAAGTCGATCCTCGACATCGCGGCCACGCTCGAGCGGCTGGAGACGCTCAACGTGACCGTGCTCGGCTACCGCACGAGCACGTTCCCGGCGTTCTACCTCAACGACTCGGGGCATCCGGTGACGTGGCGGGTGGAGACGCCCGAGCAGGCCGCCGCGGTGCTGCGCGAGCGCGAGGCGCTCGCCGTGCCCGGCGCCGTCGTCGTCGCCAACCCGCTGCCGTTCGACGAGCAGGTCGACCCCGAGCTGCACGCGCGCGTGCTGCGCGAGGGGATCGAGGCGGCCGGCAACCAGGGCGTCGCGGGGCGCGACGTGACGCCGTTCCTGCTCGAGCGCTTCCATCGCGAGACCGGCGGCGAGAGCCTGCGCGCGAACGTCCGGCTCGTGCTGCGCAACGCGGCGCTGGCCGCGCAGATCGCGGGCGCATGAGCCGCGTCGTCGTCCTCGGCGACCTGATGTGCGACGTCGTCGCCGCGCACGACGGCCCGATCGCGCCCGGCAGCGACACGCCCGCCAAGATCGCGCTGCGCCCCGGCGGCGCGGCCGGCAATGTTGCCGCTTGGCTCGCGCGCGCGGGCGCCGAGGTGACGCTGATCGGCCGCGTCGGCGATGACGCCGCGGCGGCGGTCGCGCTCGCCGGCCTCGACGGCGTCGAACAGCGCGTCACGCGCGATCGCGAGCGCCCGACGGGCACGTGCGTGGTGCTCGTCGCCCCCGGCGGCGAGCGCACGATGCTCCCGGACGCCGGCGCCAACGACGGGCTGTCGCCCGAGCACCTGCCCGACGACGTGTTCCAGGCCGGCGCGATCCTGCACGTCTCGGGCTACGCGCTGCTGCGCCACGGCTCGCGCCCAGCGGCGCTGACGGCGATCGACCGCGCGCGCGACGCGGGGATGAAGATCAGCGTCGATCCGGCCTCGGCCGCGCCGCTGACCAACGACCCGATCTTCCTCGACCGGATCACGCCGATCGACCTGCTGCTGCCCAACGAGGACGAGGCGGCCGTGCTCGGGCGCCAGCTCAACGTCCCCGAGGTCGTGATCACGCGCGGCGCGCAGGGCGCCACGTGGACGGACGGGTTCGACACCGTGCGCGGCCGCGCGCTGCCCGTCGATGCGCTCGACACCACCGGCGCGGGCGACGCGTTCGCGGCCGGCTTCCTCAGCGCCTGGCCTGGCCCCGCGGCCGCCGCGCTCGCGGCGGGAGCCAAGCTGGCCGCCGAAGCGGTGCAGCTTGCCGGCGGCCGTCCCTATGATTGACTCGTCAGTCAATGAGGAGACCACATGCCTGAAGCCGTCATCGTCGATGCGATCCGCACCCCGATCGGGCGCGCCGCCAAGGGATCGCTGAAGGACGTCCGCGCGGACGACCTCGCGGCCATCCCACTGCGGGCGCTCGTCGAGCGCAACCCGGGCGTCGACTTCTCCGAGACCGTCGACCTGATGATGGGCTGCGGCTTCGGCCTGGGCGAGGCCGGCTACAACGTCGGCCGCAACGCCGGGCTGCTCGCGGGCCTCGATCATCACATCCCGGCGACGACCGTCAACCGCTTCTGCGCGTCCTCGCTGCAGACGCTGCGGATGGCGTTCCACGCGATCAAGGCGGGCGAGGGCGACCAGTACATCGCCGCCGGCGTCGAGGCCGTCTCGCGCTTCCCCGCGCACCCGCCGTTCGTCCCGCACCCGCAGCTCGACGGGTCCGAGGGCGCGCCGTACAACGTCTACATCCCGATGGGGCTGACGGCGGAGAACGTGGCCGAGCGCTGCAACGTCAGCCGCGAGGCGCAGGATGAGTGGGCGGTGCTGTCACAGAACCGCGCCGTGGCGGCGCGCGACTCGGGCCACTTCGACGCCGAGATCGTCGCCGTCGGCGACGTCACGCGCGACGACGGCCCGCGCCCCGGCACCACGCTGGAGAAGCTCGCCGAGCTCAAGCCCGCGTTCAGCCCGACCGGCACGGTCACGGCCGGCAACTCCTGCCCGCTCAACGACGGCGCCGCCGCCGTGCTGGTGATGTCGGCCGAGAAGGCGTCCGCCCTCGGCCTGAAGCCGCGCGCGCGGATCATCGCGTCGAGCGTCGTCGCGATCCGCCCCGAGATGATGGGCCTCGGCCCGATCCCCGCCGTCAAGGCCGTGCTCGAGCAGGCCGGGATGACGATCGCCGACATCGACATCGTCGAGCTCAACGAGGCGTTCGCCGCCCAGGTCGTCCCGTGCCGCGACGAGCTCGGCATCGACGCCGACAAGCTCAACCCGTTCGGCGGGGCGATCGCCCTCGGCCACCCGTTCGGGATGACCGGCGCGCGGATCATGACGACGCTGCTCAACGGGCTCGATACGCTCGACGGCACCTTCGGCCTGGAGACCATGTGCGTCGCCGGCGGCATGGGCCAGGCGATGATCGTGGAGCGCCTGAACTGAGCCCGGACCCGCGAGTCGACGAGTACATCGGCCTGCTGCCCGAGTGGCAGCAGGCCGTCTGCCGCGAGGTCCGCGAGCTCGTGCACGCCGCGGACCCGGACGTCGAGGAGACGATCAAGCGCCGCGTCCAGCCGTACTTCGTGCTGCAGGGCAACGTCTGCGCGCTGCTCGCGACCAAGGACCACGTCAACGTCTTCCTCTACGACGGCGCGATCGTCCCCGACCCCGAGGGGATCATCACCGGCGGCCACGACAACACGACGGCGCGGACGGTCGCGGTCTACGAGGGCGAGACGGTCCCCGCCGCGGCGCTGCGCACCATGTTCGAACAGATCATCGCCAACAACCGCGCCGGAGGCTGGCGCCGGATCAAGCGCTCGTGACTCCGACCCGGATCCTGTTCGTCTGCATGGGCAACATCTGCCGCTCCCCGACCGCGGAGGGCGTGATGCGCGCGCTGCTGCGCGAGCAGGGCGTCGACGGCGTCGAGGTCGACAGCGCGGGGATCGGCGGCTGGCACCTCGGCGATCCGCCCGACCGGCGCTCGGCGGACGCGGCGAGGCGGCGCGGGATCGTGCTCGAGGGGGCGGCGCGGCAGGTGCGCGCGAGCGACTTCGACGACTTCGACCTGCTGATCGCGATGGACCGCTCCAACCAGCGCGACCTGCTGGCGCTGGCGCCCGACGCGGAGGCGGCGGCGAAGGTGCGGCTGCTGCGCGAGTGGGAGCCCGGCGCCGGCGACCTCGACGTGCCCGATCCGTACTACGGCGACGGCGACGGCTTCGAGGACGTGCTCGACATGGTGCAGGCCTCGTGCCGGGCTCTGCTGGACGAGCTCTGAGCGACGCCGTCCGGGCGGCCACCGGCCGCGCTGTGGCGGGCGTCGAGCGGGTCGGCGGGGGCGACATCAATCAGGCGTTCCGCGTCGAGCTCGAGGGCGGCGTGCGGGCCTTCGTCAAGACGCGCCCCGGCGCCGCGGCGGGCGAGTACGAGACCGAGGCGGAGGGCCTCCGCTGGCTCGCCGAGACCGGCGGGCTGCCGGTGCCGGACGTGCTCGGCGTCGCCGACGACGTGCTCGTGCTCGAGTGGGTCGAGCCCGGCCGGCGCGGCGACGAGGCGCAGCTCGGGCACGGCCTGGCGCTCGTGCACGGCGCCGGCGCGCACGCGTTCGGCGGTCCGCGGCCGCTGCGGATCGGCGCGCTCGAGCTGCCCAACGACCCCGCGCCCGACTGGGCGACGTTCTACGCGGAGCGCCGGCTGCGCCCGCTCCTGCACGCGCTCCCGGCCTCCGGCGCGCGCGTGCTGGAGCGCGTCTGCGAGCGCCTGCCGGAGTTCATCGGCGAGGCCGAGCCGCCCGCGCGCCTGCACGGCGACCTGTGGACCGGCAACGTCCTGTGGGGCGCCGACGGGCGCCCGTGGCTCATCGACCCCGCCGCTTACGGCGGCCACCGCGAGGTCGACCTCGCGATGCTGCGGCTGTTCGGCTCGCCCGGCGCGGCGTTCCTGGCCGCCTACGAGGACGTCGTCCCGCTCGCCGACGGCCACGCCGAGCGTGTCGGCCTGTGGCAGCTGTTCCCGCTGCTCGTCCACGCCGCGCTGTTCGGCGGCGGCTACGCGGCGAGCGCGGAGCGCGTCGCCCGGCAGTACCTCTAGGGAACGTCGAGGACGACGTAGCTGAACGTGATCCCGGGCGGCGTGATCGTGACGGGGCTATCCGTCCCGTTGCACAGCGCGAGCACGAAGCGGCTCGGCTGCGCGGACCCCGACATGCGCGCGGTCAGCGTCAGGTGGTCGTCGTAGTTGCCGCTCAGCGGCGTCACCAGCAGCGCGTCCATCGAGATGTCCGCGGTCGCCTGCTCCGGCGCGAGCAGTTGCGGCTCGCCCGACCAGCACGCGTGCGGCAGGACCGTCCCGATCGTCGTGTTGGCGATCCGGAAGCGGCCCGCGAAGCGCGCGACGTCGAGCGTGGTGAGCGAGCCGTCGGCGATCTTGGCTCCCGTGACCTGCCCATCGGCGATCGCGCCCGCCGTCACCGCGCCGGGGGCGAGCTTGCCCGCGGTCACCGCGAACGGGGCGAGCTTGGTGGCCGTGACCGCCGCGTTGGCGATCTTCGGCTCCGTGATCGAGCCGTCCGGCGTCAGCTGGAACTGACGCACGAGCGTCGCGTTGATGTCGCGCGTCTGGATCGTGTGGTCCTTGATCTGCGTACTGCGGATCGAGCCCTTCTTGATGTCGGAGCCGTTGATCAGGCGCCGTGCCTGAGCCGGCCCGCCGAGGGCGAGGAAGAGCGCGAGCAGCGCGACGAGCATTGCGGGGGAGGGGCGGCGCATCGAGGTGGGGCCTATCACCGTATGAGGACTTGACGACGCTGCAAGGGCACTCAGCGTACGTTCGAGCCCTTCTGCCCCGTCGGATGCCTGCCGAACCCCTACGCGGTGATCTCGGCGCCCTCGTCGCGCGCGACCAGGGCCGCGTAGCGCCCGCCGAGCGCCAGAAGTCCCTCATGCGTGCCGCGCTCGACGACCTCCCCGCGGTCGAGGACCACGATCTGGTCGGCCTCGCGGACCGTCGACAGGCGGTGCGCGATCACGAGCGTGGTGCGGCCTTCGGCCAGCCGCTCCAGCGCGACGCCGACGGCGCGCTCGGTCTGCACGTCCAGCGCCGACGTCGCCTCGTCGAGCACGAGCACCGGCGGGTTGCGCAGGATCGTGCGCGCGATCGCGATCCGCTGCTTCTCGCCGCCTGAGAAGCGGAATCCGCGCTCTCCGACGACGGTGTCGTAGCCCTCGGGCAGCCCGGCGATCGTGTCGTGGATCTGGGCCGCGCGGGCCGCCTCCTCGATCTCCTCGTCGGACGCCTCGGGCTTGGCGAAGCGCAGGTTCTCGCGCACGGAGGCGTGGAACAGGTACGTCTCCTGCGAGACGACGCCGACCGCGTCGGCCAGCGCGTCGAAGCTCAGCTCGCGCAGGTCGGTGCCGTCGATCCGCACTGCGCCGCGCTCGGGGTCGTACAGGCGCGCCGCGAGATAGCCCAGCGTCGTCTTGCCCGCGCCGGTCTCGCCCACGAACGCGGTCCGCGTACCTGCGGGTACGGTCACGTCGACGTCCTGCAGCGTCCATTCCTCGCCGTAGCGGAACCAGACGCCGTCGAAGCTCACCTCGCCGCGCACGTCGTGCAGCGTCCCCTGGCCCGGCTCGATGTCGACGGGCAGGTCGAGGTACTCGAACACGCGGTCGAACAGGGCGGTCGAGGTCTGGATGTCCACGCCGACGCTGAGCAGCGACTGGACCGGGAAGAAGAGCCGCGTCTGCAGCGTGGTGAAGGCGACGAT
This sequence comes from uncultured Solirubrobacteraceae bacterium, assembly GCA_963736505.1. Classification (GTDB taxonomy): domain Bacteria; phylum Actinomycetota; class Thermoleophilia; order Solirubrobacterales; family Solirubrobacteraceae; genus Solirubrobacter. The sequence goes on along the minus strand of CAVTOZ010000001.1, from coordinate 999,770 downwards.
CGTGCCGATCGACGCGGCGTTGGGCGCGAGCCCGGCGAACAGGTACACGAGCGCCGGCATGACCGCGAACGACGTCTGGATCGCCGCCATCATCCAGCGCCCCGCCATGCGCGAGCGGACCTCGAGCTCGGCGAGGTTCTCCGACTCGCGGTCGAAGCGGTCGGCGAGCTCGGCGCCGCGGCCCATCGTCTTGCCGAGCAGGATGCCCGAGACCGACAGCGACTCCTGTACGAGCGAGGAGATGTCGGCCATCGCGCCCTGCTTGACCGTCGTGATCTTGCGCCGCTCGTTGCCGACGCGGCGCGCGAGCGCGACGAAGAACGGCAGCAGCGCGAGCGAGAACAACGCCAGGCGCCAGTCGAGCAGCGCCATCGCGACCACGCTCGCCAGCACCGTCGTCACGTTGGAGACGATCGACGCCGCGGTGGAGGTGACGACGTTCTGCACGCCGCCGATGTCGTTGGCGATGCGCGACTGGATCTCGCCGGTGCGCGTGCGCGTGAAGAAGGCGAGCGAGAGCCGCTGCAGGTGCCGGTAGACCTGCGTGCGCAGGTCGTGCATGACGCGCTGGCCGACGACGTTCGTCAGCCACGTCTGCCCGACGCCGAGGACGCCGCTGAAGACCGAGATCGCGATCATCCCGGCCACGAGCCCGATCAGCAGGCCATCCCGGTTCTCCGGGATCGCGTGGTCGAGGATGTCGCGCAGCAGGAACGGCGAGATCATCGAGATCCCCGCCGAGATCGCGATCAGGACGAGGACCACGAAGAGCCGCCCGCGGTACGGCCGGAAGAGCGCGAAGATGCGCTTGTTCATCCCGGCGGGACGCTCCCGGTTGGGATCCAGGGGCGGTGGGGGAGACTGGCGGTGGCGCCCTCCCAGGCCACCACCGCCTTCCCCATAGCGCCGGGAGGCCGCCGTCACACGGCCACCGAGTTCGGCGCAGGCTCCAGGGCGAGGTCGAGGACCTCGCCGATGCTCATGACGGGGTGGAAGGACATCTGCTCGCGCACGTCGGCCGGGACGTCGTCCAGGTCGCCGCGGTTGCGCTCCGGCAGGATCACCGTCGTCAGGCCCGCGGCGTGCGCCGCCAGGACCTTCTGCTTGAGGCCGCCGATCGGGAGCACGCGGCCCTGCAGCGTGACCTCGCCGGTCATGCCGACCGTGTGCTTGACGGCACGCCCCGTGAGCAGCGACGCGAGGGCGGTCGTCATCGTGACGCCGGCGCTCGGGCCGTCCTTCGGGATCGCGCCGGCCGGCACGTGGACGTGGAACTCGCGGTCGGCGAAGGCGTCCTCGGCGATGCCGAGCTCCTCCGCGTGGCCGCGGATGTAGGAGAGCGCGATCCGCGTCGACTCCTTCATCACGTCGCCCAGCTGGCCGGTGAGCACGAGCGAGCCCTCGCCCTTGCCCTTCATCGCCGTCGCCTCGACGAACAGCACGTCGCCGCCGGTGCCGGTCACGGCCAGGCCGGTCGCGACGCCGGGCACGGCGGTGCGCAGCGCGGCCTCCTGGAAGACCTTCTGGCGGCCGAGCGCGTCGCGGACGATGTCGACCGTCACCTCGACGGGCGCCATCGCCTTCCCCGACGCGATCTGCGTCGCGGTCTTGCGCAGGATCGTCCCGAGCTCGCGCTCGAGGTTGCGGACGCCGGCCTCACGCGTGTACTCCGCGACGACCAGTCGCAGCGTGTCGTCGGAGACCGTCACCTCGTCGGCGAGCAGGCCGTTGCGCTCGCGCTGGCGCGGCCACAGGTAGCCGCGGGCGATCGCGGTCTTCTCGGCGGTGGTGTAGCCGTCGAAGCGGATGACCTCCATACGGTCCAGCAACGGACCGGGGATCGTCTCAGCCACGTTGGCCGTCGCGATGAACAGCACCTGGCTCAGGTCCAGCTCCACGTCCAGGTAGTGGTCGCGGAAGCTGTGGTTCTGGGCCGGGTCGAGCACCTCGAGCAGGGCCGCGCTGGGGTCGCCGCGCCAGTCGGCGCCGACCTTGTCGACCTCGTCGAGCATGATCACGGGGTTCATCGTGCCGGCGTCGCGCAGCGCGCGGACCAGGCGGCCCGGGAGCGCGCCGATGTACGTGCGCCGGTGGCCGCGGATCTCGGCCTCGTCACGGACGCCGCCGAGGCTCATGCGCACGAACTCGCGTCCGGTCGCACGGGCGATCGACTCGCCGATCGAGGTCTTGCCGGTGCCGGGCGGGCCGATCAGGGTGAGGATGGCGCCGGAGCGCTTGTCCTCCTTGATCCCGCGGTCCTGGCGCAGCTTGCGCACAGCCAGGTACTCGGTGATGCGGTCCTTGACGTCCTCGAGGCCCTCGTGGTCTGAGTCGAGCACCTCGCGGGCGCTGACCGGATCGAGCTTCTCGTCGGAGGTCTTCGACCACGGCACGGAGATCAGCCAGTCGAGGTAGGTGCGGATCATCGACGCCTCGCCGGACTGCTCGCCCATGCGCTCCAGGCGCCCGAGCTCCTTGTCGGCCTGCTCCTTGACGTCGTCGGGCATGCCGGCGTCGGCGATCTTCTTGCGGTACTCCTCCGCGACCGACGCGCCGTCCTCGCCCAGCTCGCGCTGGATCGACTCCATCTGCTTGCGCAGGATGTACTCGCGCTGCTGCTTGTCCGCGCCGGACTGGACGTCCTCGCGGATCTTCTTGCGCAGCTGCAGCTCGGTCAGGCGCTCGCGCTGGAGCTTGACGGCGAGCTCGAGGCGGTCGGAGACGTCGAGCGTCTCGAGCGCCTTCAGCTTGTCCTCGAACGAGACGTCGGGCGCGTAGCCGAGCGTGTCGGCCAGCGGGCCGGGCTCCGCGATCGCGCGCAGGAACTGGGCGATGCGCTCGTCGGCGCCGCGCAGCTCGAGGATCTCCTCGATGATCGCGCGGTACTCGCGCTCGAGGTTGCGGGTGCGCCCGTCGACGGGGACGTCGTCGCGGTGCTCGGTGACCTCGACCATGAGGCGGCCGAGCGCGTCGGTGTGCGCCGCGCCGGCGACGCCGCGCGTGACGCCGGAAAGGGACACGGCGCGCCCACCGCCGGGAAGGCGGATGTGATCGGTCACCTCGGCGATGGTCCCGACCTTGGCGAAATCACCGTCGTGGCGCGGGATGAGGAGCACGCGCTCCTCGTCGCCCACGTTGACGGGAAGCGTCACGTCCATCGTGGGGAAGACCACTGTGTCGTCCAGCGGGACGAGCAGAAGAGAGGTCATGGCGTGTGCGGCTTCACTTTCGATAGGAACTAACTATTAGTACGTGCCGACAGGCTAGCAGTGCGCAAGCCACCACGCAACAGATCTCAGTCTAGGGGACTCAACGTGGCGCCATGCGAAGGGCTCCATCGAGTCTGATCACTTCGCCGTTCAACATCGAGTTCTCGACGATCTGGCGCGCGAGCTGCGAGTACTCGTCCGGGCGGCCGAGGCGGGCGGGGAACGGGACCGACGCGCCGAGCGAGGTGCGCGCCTCCTCCGGCAGGCCGGCGAGCAGCGGCGTGTCGAACAGGCCGGGAGCGATCGCGCAGACGCGGATGCCGGACTGGGCGAGGTCGCGTGCCGCGGGCAGCGTCATGCCGACGATCCCGCCCTTGGAGGCCGCGTAGGCGATCTGGCCGATCTGCCCGTCGTAGGCGGCGATCGACGCCGTGTTGATGCAGACGCCGCGCTCGCCGCCCGCGTCGGGCTCGTTGGCGAGCATCTTCGCCGTCGCCAGCCGCAGCACGTTGAACGTGCCGATCAGGTTGACGCGGATGACGGTCTCGAACGGCTCGTACGCGTGCGGTCCGCGGCGCCCGGCGACCTTCTCGGCCCAGCCGATGCCGGCGCAGCAGACCGAGATGCGGATGTCGCCCGCGGCGGCGACGGCCGCCTCGACCTCGGCGGGGTCGGTCACGTCGGTCGGGACGAACGCGGCGCCGAGCTCCGCGGCCAGCGCGGTCCCGCGCTCCTCGTTGAGGTCGGCGATCGTGACGTGGGCCCCGGCGGCGTTCAGCTCGCGCGCGGTGGCGGCGCCGAGTCCCGATGCGCCTCCCGCCACGAGGGCTTTGACTCCATCGATGTTCATGACCGGGACCGTACGCGGTATGAGTGTGCACATGGCTCAGCGCACGAAGCCCCCGTTCCGCGCCGATCACGTCGGCAGCCTCCTGCGACCGGAGCGCCTGCACAAGGCGCGGGCCGAGTTCAAGGCGGGCACGATTGACAAGGACGCCCTCCGCGAGGTCGAGGACGACGCCGTCCGCGAGGTGATCGCGCTCCAGCGCGACGCCGGCCTGCAGAGCGTCACCGACGGCGAGCAGCGGCGCACGTCCTGGCACATGGACTTCATCTACTCGCTCGGCGGGATCACGCAGGTCGAGGGCGAGTCGCTGCACGTGCACTTCCGCGACGAGGCCGGCGAGTACGACTACGCGCCGCCGGCGATGAAGGTGTCCGGCAAGGTCACGCTGGACGAGACGATCTTCGCCGACGCGTTCACGTTCCTGCGCGACAACGCGTTCGAGGGCCAGACGCCCAAGCTCACGATCCCGTCGCCGAGCATGGTCCACTACCGCGGCGGCAACTCCTCGATCGACCACGACGTCTATCCGGACATGGAGGCGTTCTGGGCCGACCTGACGGCCGCCTACAACGCGCAGATGCGCGGCGTCTACGAGCTCGGCTGCCGCTACCTGCAGCTCGACGACACCAGCCTCGCCTACATCAACGACCCGGCCCAGCGCGAGCACATCGAGGCGATCGGCGGCGACCCGGCCCACCTGCACGAGCAGTACATCGGCAACATCAACCGCGCCCTCGCCGGCCGCCCGGACGATCTGCGGGTCACGACGCACCTGTGCCGCGGCAACAACCAGTCGATGTGGGCGGCCGAGGGCGGCTACGACTTCGTCGCCGAGGCGCTCTTCAACGACCTCGAGGTCGACGGCTACTTCCTCGAGTACGACGACGAGCGCTCCGGCACGTTCGAGCCGCTGCGCTTCGTGCCCAAGGGCAAGCAGGTCGTGCTCGGGCTCGTGACGACCAAGCGGCCCAAGCTGGAGGACAAGGACCTGCTCAAGCGCCGGATCGACGAGGCCGCGAAGTACGTCGACGCCGACCAGCTGTGCCTCTCCGGCCAGTGCGGCTTCTCCTCCACCGAGGAGGGCAACAAGCTGACGATCGCCGAGGAGGCCGCGAAGCTGCGCCTGATCGTCGAGACGGCCGAGGAGGTCTGGGGCTAGCCGGTCCTCACGGTCCGGGTCGCGGCCGTCCTGGCCTTCATCACGTCATCGCCGTCGAAGCGCGCGGAGATGCGCAGCTTCGAGCCGCGGCGGTGGGCGAAGGAGAGCTGGAGCTGGTACTCGCAGTGGCGCGAGAGCGTCACGTGGCGGGTCGCGATCGCCTTGCCCGCCGCCTTGGCGGTGATCGTGACGCGGCCGCCGCCGCAGCCCTGCGACGGCGAGACGGGCGCCGGCAGCGTGAGCTTGCCGCTCGTGACGAAGCGGTAGGGCGCGAATTTGTCGCGTGCGGGGGCGAGCTTGAGCGTGAAGGCCTTCGGCGTGAAGCGGCCGACGGTGACGGACTGCACGACGCTGGTCGACTGGTCGCCGGTGTCGACGGCGCGGGCGATCAGCGTGTCGCGGCCGACGTCGCCGCCGCGCGGCGCGTACGCGCACGTGTACGGCGCCGCCGTGTCCTCGCAGACGAGCCGGTCGTCGTCGTAGAACTGCACGCGTGCGATGCCGCGGTCGTCGCTCGCGGCGACCGCGAGCGTGGTCGTGCCGTCGGCCGAGAGCGTCGCGCCGGACGCGGGCGCCGACCATGTCACCGCGGGCGGCCGGTCGTCGGCGCCGCCGACGAACGCCGTGGCGGTGACGTTCTCGCAGTCGGCGGCGATCTGATCGAGCGTGTCGGCCGTCACCGTGTCGACCCCGCCGCCGCAGGTCACGCGGTCGGGCCAGCCGTCGCGCGCGTCGAACGTGTCATCACCCGCCCCGCCGGAGAGCGTGTCGGCGCCTGCGCCGCCGATGATGGTCCCCTTGCCGACGCCCACGCTGAGGACGTTGCTCGCCGGGCTGCCGGCGATCGTGACCGCGGCCGCCGGGCTCGGGGCGCTCGCGGAGGCGTCCTCGATGTCGCTGTGCACGTTGTCGCCCTCGCCGGGCGCTCCGTCGTCGGCGACGTCGTCGAGCGAGACGTTGCCGCTGACGGCGGCGTAGTCGATCCCGTTCCCGCCGCTGAGCGAATCGGCGCCCGCCGCGTCCTCGAGCTCGTCGTCGCCGTCGCCGCCGGTCAGCGTGTCGTTGCCTGGGCCGTCGTCGACGATGTCGTCGCCCGCGCCGCCGTCGAGCGTGTCGTTGCCGCCGCCGTCGCTGAGCAGGTCGGCGCCGGCGCCGCCCTTGAGGGTGGCGTTGACGGCCGTCAGCGCGGTCCCGTCGAGCCGGTCGTCGCCGGCGCCGCCGTCGGCCACGAGCGTCGCGATCCCCACGCACTGGATCGTCGTCCCGGGCGTGATCTCGGGCGTCGAGCACCCGGTCGCGGCGATCGGGTCGGCGTCCAGGCCGACGCGCTGCACGATCACGTTGCCGGGCGAGCTCTCGGTGAACGTCACCTGGTTCACTCCGGCGCCGCCGACGTAGGTCAGCGTCGAGCCCGACTTGGTCAGCGTCGCGGCGTGCGCGCTCGCGGGCACGGCGAGGAGCAGGGCGGTGACGACGAGAATCCGGCGCATCATGCGCCGGACCCTACCGTGGGCGACAATGCCCGTCACATGCCGCAAAGGAACCGCCGCGAGCGTCGCGAGGACACGCTGGAGCGCCTGCGGAGCACGTACCAGCTGTTCGTCGCGACCGCGTCGCCCGAGGACCCGGCGCCGCGGCTTGTGCCCGTCAGCTTCGCGTGGACCGGGAGCGCGCTGATCGTCGCAACCGGCCTCGGCACGGTGACCGGGCGTAACCTCCAGCGTTCGAAGGTCGCGCGCCTCGCCGTCGGTCCCACCGACGACGTCGTGATGATCGACGTGCGCGTGGCCGAGATCGTCGCGGTCGAGCAGGCGCCGCCCGCGCTCGCGGACGCCTACGCGGCCCAGTCGGACTGGGACCCGCGCGGGGGCACCGACGTGCCGACCGCGTACTTCGTCCTGGAGCCCGTGCGGATCCAGGCGTGGCGGGAGACGGGCGAGGTCCCCGGCCGGACGATCATGCGCGACGGCCGCTGGCTCGAATGAGGTGGTGCCGGAACACGTTTCCGTCGACCTCCTCGGCGTCGACCACCGGCGCGCCGGCCCACAGCGACGGGTCGTAGCGCGGCCCGCCGCCGATCGTGACGGGCGCGATCGTGAGGCTGAGGTCGGTGACCAACCCGGCTGCGAGCGCGGCGGCCAGCAGCCGCGGGCCGGCTTCGAGCACCACGACGCGCGCACGCGCGTGATCCAGCAGCGCCGCGAGCGTCGGCTCGGCGAGCTCGACCCACGCGACCCGCGGGTCGTCGCGCGCCTCACGCGCGTAGACCGTCAGCGGCAGCGGGGTGCGCGCCCGCAGCGCCAGGTCGAGATCGAGCGAGCCGGTGCGATCGAGCGTGAGCACGGGCGGCAGCGCCGGCTGGCCGCGCTCGACCCGCAGCGCCCGCGCCTCCTCGCCGACGAGCGACGCGCCGTACTTCTCCGCCATCAGCGTGCCGGTGCCCACCAGCAGGGCGTCCGCGACCTCGCGCCATGCGCGCAGCAGCGCGCGGTCGGCGGCGGAGGCGAGCCGCGCCGACGTCCCCTCGACCGCGGCGACGCCGTCGCGCGACATCACCAGGACCGCGACGACCCGGTCGCCCTCGCCGCGCGCGAGCAAGCGCGCGACGCGCTCGCGCGCCCACGGGAGGCGATCGGTCATCGGCCCGCGAAGCCGAGGATCAGCTGCGCCGTCGCGAGCGGGACGTCGAGCTGCGGGCAGTGGCCGACGCCGTCGAGCTCGACCCAGTCGGCGTGCGGCAGCCAGTCGCGGCGGTAGCGCTCGGCCGCCGACGGCCACGGCACGAGCCGGTCCTCGGTGCCCCACACGATCCGCACCGGGCACTCGATCCGCTCCGCGTCGACGCTCCAGCCGTCGCGCAGCGCGAGCTCGGTCAGCGGGTCCACCGCGGTGCAGCGGGCCGCGCCAAGCATCTGGTGCGCGAGCAGCTCGGCGGGGATGTGCTCGAACGCGACCGTCGTGTAGAGCGTCGCCTGACGGCGGCCGTCCGCGGTCGCGACGATCGCGTCCGCGTGCGGCGCGGCGGCCGCCAGCTGGCGCTGCATCTTCGGGAAGTGCTCCAGCGTGCGCCGGTAGGACCCGTCGCCGCGCGCCCAGCCGCCAGCGGGCGCCAGCGCGACGACCGACTCGGCCCGCCCGCGCGCCGCGAGCAGCAGCGCGAGGTAGCCGCCGAGCGAGTTGCCGACCAGGTGCGCCGTCGCGAAGCCGGCCTCGTCCATCGCGCGCTCGACGGCCTCGACGAACAGCGCCTCGCTCACCTCGTCCGGCAGCGGCGGCCCGCCCGCGTGGCCCGGCAGCGTCGGCGCGAGCACGTCGTGGCGGCGCTCGAGCGCCGGCAGGACCAGCTCCCACGTGCGCCACGTGTCGGTGAACCCGTGCAGGCAGACGAGCGGCGGGCCCGCGCCGCCGCGGTGCGAGGCGGTGAACGTCACAGCTCGCGCTCGTAGTAGAACGCGATCGGGCCGCCGGGGCCCTCGCGGTTGACGAACCCGAGGCTCTCGTACAGCGCCCGCGCGGCGACGTCGTCCTCGCTCGTCCCGAGGTCCATGTAGTTGGCGCCCTCCTCGCGGGCGAGCGCGATCGCGGCCTCCATCAGCGCGCGGCCGAGCCCCTGGCCGCGCCGCGCCGGCACGACGTAGAGCTCGGCGAGGTAGCACTCCAGCGCGACGCTCCAGATCGACGGGCGCAGGCGCAGCACGGCGACGCCGTCCGGCCCGTCGCCCGCCAGCAGGATCCGGTTGTGGCCCTCGGTCAGCAGCAGCCGGATCCGCTCCGCCAGCGGCCCGGGCTCGAGCGTCGGCGAGTCGAACTCGCGGTTGAAGTCGTAGAGCAGCCGCGCGACGGCGTCCGCATCGTCGAGTCCGGCGGTGCGCACCATGCGAATCAGCTTAGGCTCAAGGGGATGACGTACGTCCACGGCTACCACGAGCGCGAGAGCGAGCGGCTGCAGGACCAGGCCGGGACGCTCGTCGAGTTGCTGCACCACGACACCGCCTACCCCGCCGGCAGCACCGTGCTCGAGGCCGGCTGCGGCGTCGGCGCCCAGACCGTCACGCTGGTCCGCAACAGCCCCGGCGCGCGGATCACGTCGATCGACGTCTCCGACGACTCGCTCGCCGAGGCGGCCGCGAAGGTCGGCGGCGTCGAGTTCCGCCGGGCCGACATCTTCAACCTGCCCTTCGCGCCGGACTCGTTCGACCACGTCTTCGTCTGCTTCGTGCTCGAGCACCTCGCGGAGCCCGTCGAGGCGCTGCTGCACCTGCGGCGCGTGCTGAAGCCCGGCGGCACGATCACCGTGATCGAGGGCGACCACGGCTCGACCTACTTCCACCCCGACGACGCCGACGCGCACGCCGCGATCGCGTGCCAGGTCGAGCTCCAGCACGCGGCCGGCGGCGACGCGCTGATCGGGCGCCAGGTCTACCCGCTGCTGGTCGAGGCCGGCTTCGGCGACGCGCGGGTCTCCCCGCGGATGGTCTATGTCGACGCGAGCCGCCCGGACCTCGTCGACGGCTTCACGCGCCGGACCTTCACCGCGATGGTCGACGGCACGCGCGAGACCGCGATCGCCGCCGGGATGATCGAACCGGCGCGCTTCGACGCCGGCATCCGCGCGCTGCTCGCGACCGACGTGTTCTGTTACACGTTCTTCAAGGGCGTGGCGACGAAGCGCTGAGCGAGCCGGAAGTCGTGCCACGATGGATGCGTGCCCGAATCCGACGCTCAAGCCGCCAACGAGCGCGGCAACGCGCTCGCCGAGGAGCCGGGGCGCGAGGCCGAGGCGGAGGCCGCGTACCGCGAGGCGATCGCGGGCGGCTGGCCGGACGCGCGGTACAACCTCGGCCAGCTGCTGGCCAAGCAGCCGGGGCGCGAAGACGAGGCCGAGGCCGCCTACCGCGACGCGATCGCCACGGGCGACACCGACGCGTGGTGGAGGTTGGGCGCGCTGCTGTCGGAGCGGCCCGGCCGCCAGGCCGACGCCGAGACGGCGTACCGCGAGGCGATCGCCGTCGGCGTCCTCGACGCGTGGTTATCGCTCGCCTCGCTGCTCGCCGACCAGCCGGGGCGCGAGGAGGACGCCGAAGCGGCGTACCGCGCGGCGGTCGCGGCCGGGACCGGCCACGCGTGGTTCAACTTCGGCTGGTTCCTCGGACGCCGGCCCGGCCGCCTGCAGGAGGCCGAGGCCGCCTACCGCGAGGCGATCGCGGCGGGCGACGAGGGGGCGTGGACCTACCTCGCGCGGCTGCTGGTCTCCCAGCCCGGCCGCGAGGTCGAGGCCGAGGGCGCCGCGCGCGAGGCGATCGCGGCCGGCGGCAGCGACGGCTGGGACTACCTCGGCTACGTGCTCGCGCGCCAGGGCCGCGACGCCGAGGCCGAGGCCGCCTTCCGCGAGGGGATCGCGGCCGGCAGCCGCTACGCCGCCTACGACCTCGCGGGACTGCTCGGCCGCCAGTCCGGGCGCGAGGACGAGGCGGAGATGGCCTACCACGCCGCGATCGACGCCGGCCACAGCAACGGCTGGAACGCGCTCGCCGCCATGCTCTCGCGCCGGCCTGAGCGCGAGGCGGACGCCGAGGCCGCCTTCAACGAGGCGATCGGGGCCGGCAACGGCGACGCCCGCATCAACCTGGGCCTGCTGCTCGCCCGCGCTCCCGGCCGCCGGCCCGACGCGCTCGGCGCCTACCGCGCGGCCGTCGCCGCCGGCCACGACCGCGCCTGGATGGTGCTCGGCGCGACGCTCGCCGCCAGCGTGCGCGACGACGAGGGCCTGGAGGACTTCAACGTCGTGCCCGGGATCACCGACGTGCCGCCGGAGCTCGAGCAGTCGTTCCGCGACGCGATCGAGGCGGGCGACGACAGCGCGCGCGCCGACCTCGTCCAGCTGCTGCTGTTGCAGGGCCGCATGGCCGAGGCCGAGGACGTGCTCCAGGACGTCGTGCAGGCCGGCGACATCGACGCGCTCGTCGCCGTCGCGATGGTGATCGGCGCGCAGAGCGGCCGCAAGCGCGACGCCGAGCGCACGTTCCGCCTCGCCGCGGTCGGCGGGCACGCGGAGGCGTGGCTGCTGCTCGGCGCGCTGCTGAGCGACGAGCCCGGGCGCGAGGCCGACGCCGAGACCGCCTACCGCGCGGCGGTCGAGGGCGGCATCGACGTCGGCTGGTGCGGGCTGGCCGCCGTCCTCACGGGCGAGGCGCGGCGCGAGGCGCTCGACGCCTGCCCGCTCGAATGGTGGCCGGAGTAGCCTGCGGGAGTGAGCGACCCGACCTCGCCGAGCGACCTGCGCGCGTCCAACCGCGAGCGGCTGCTGCACGTGCTCCGGACGCAGGGCGCGATGTCGCAGGCGCAGCTGGCGCGGGCGAGCGGACTGTCGCCCGCGACGGTCTCGAGCATCGCGCGCGACCTGCGTGACGACGGCTGGGTCGACGACGTCGGCACCGGCGGCAAGCGCACGGTCCTGTCGGTCAGCCGCAGCGCCGGCGTCGCGGTCGGGATCGACTTCGACCACTCGCACGTGCGCGTCGCGATCGCCGACCTCGCGCACAACATCCTCGACGAGGCGAGCGAGCCGCTCGACGTCGACCACGAGGCCGAGGAGGGCATCGGGCTCGCCGGCAAGCTGGTGCGCGACCTGCTGCACGACATCGGCGTCAGCCACGACCGCGTGACCGGCGTCGGCATGGGCCTGCCCGGGCCGCTGCGGCGCGACACCGGCGAGATCGGCGACTCGGCGATCCTGCCCGGCTGGATCGGCGCGCGGCCGGAGGCGATGATGAGCGAGGAGCTCGGCCTGCCCGTGCGCGTCGAGAACGACGCGAACCTCGGCGCGCTGGCGGAGATCGTGTGGGGCGCGGGCCGCGGCTGCTCGGACCTCGTCTACGTCAAGGTCGCGTCCGGTGTCGGCGCCGGGCTGATCCTCAACGGCCGCCTGTACGAGGGGCACGCCGGCACGGCGGGGGAGATCGGCCACGTCACGGTCGACGAGACCGGCCAGGTCTGCCGCTGCGGCAACCGCGGCTGCCTCGAGGTCTACGCCGGCGCCGAGGCCGTGCTGGAGCCGCTGCGCCGCCGCCACGGCCCGCACATCACGCTGCGCGAGGTGATCGCGCTCGCGACGGCGGGCGACCTCGGCTGCCGGCGCGTGATCGCCGACGCCGGCCGCAGCCTCGGCCTGGCGATCGCCGGCACCTGCAACCTGCTCGCGCCCGAGCGCGTGATCGTGGGCGGCGAGCTCGCGTCGGCCGGCCCGCTGCTGCTCGACCCGCTGCGCGTCGTCGTCCAGCGCTCGGCGATCGCCTCGCTGCGCTCGACGCCCGTGCTCGCCGGCGTGCTGGGCGAGCGCGCCGAGGTGCTCGGCGCCGTCGCGCTGGTATTGCGCGAATCGCGCCGCTACGTGGCCGAGCCGCCGGCGACGCAGCCTTCGATGTGATCGTCGACCAGGCCGCACGCCTGCATCAGCGCGTACGCCGTCGTCGGCCCGACGAAGCGGAAGCCGCGCTTCTTCAGCGCCTTCGCCATCGCGGTCGACTCCGGCGTCGTCGCGGGCACGTCGGCGCCTGAGCGCGGCCGCGGCCGCGGCGGCGGGGCGAACGACCACAGCAGCTCGGTCAGGTCGACCTCCAGCGCGGCGCGCGCGTTGGCGATCGCCGCCTCGATCTTCGCGCGGTTGCGGACGATCCCGGCGTCGGCCATCAGCCGCGCGACGTCGTCGTCGCCGAACGCCGCCACGCGCTCGATCTCGAAGCCCGCGAACGCGGCGCGGAAGCTCTCGCGCTTGCGCAGGATCGTGATCCACGCGAGCCCGGACTGGAACGCCTCGAGGCAGAGCTTCTCGTACAGCCCGCGGTCGTCGCGCACCGGCACGCCCCACTCCTCGTCGTGGTAGCGGGCGTATTCCTCCGAGGACGCGCCCCACGCGCAGCGCACGAGGCCGTCCGGCCCGATCGCGAGGCCGGGGTTCACCGCGCGCACCCTATAGGCTCAGCGGCGAATGCAGCTCGGCCGCCTGGGACGCGGAGAGATCCTCGCCGTGGTCGGCGGAATCCTGCTCGCGCTCGGAATCTTCCTTCCGTGGTACCGCACGAACCCGGACAACGCGAACGCGCTGATCGACGGCGTGCGCGGCTCGGTGACGGGCTTCTCGGCGCATCCGATCCTGTGCTGGCCGCTGCTCGCCGCCGCCGCGGCGCCGCTGATCCTGGCCTGGGTCATCGTGCGCGACCACCAGCTGTCGTGGCCGCGCGGTGAGCTGACCGCGGTCGTGGCCATGATCGCGCTGGTGCTGGTGCTGTACGTCGGGATCGTCGACCGTCCCGGCGAGCCGTCCGGCCAGATCCGGCTGGCGATCGGCTGGTACCTGTCGGTATTGGGAACCCTGCTGGAGATCACCGGCGGCGCGATGCGCGCCGGCGGCACGGAACGACCACGCAAGCCACCGGGAGTCCTATGAGCCTCGATGACATCCCCCCCGACCGCAACCTCGCGCTCGAGCTCGTGCGCGTGACCGAGGCCGCCGCGCTGCAGGCGGCGCGCATGGTCGGCATGGGCGACAAGGAGGCGGCCGACCAGGCCGCCGTGGACGGCATGCACGCCGTGCTGCACACGATCCACATGAACGGCGTCGTCGTGATCGGCGAGGGCGAGAAGGACGAGGCGCCGATGCTCGCCAACGGCGAGGAGGTCGGCGACGGCACGCCGCCGCACGTCGACATCGCGGTCGACCCGCTGGAGGGCACGCGGCTGGCCGCCGACGGGCGCCCGAACGCGCTGTCGGTGATCGCGCTGTCCGAGCGCGGCACGATGTTCGACCCCGGCCCGGTCTTCTACATGGAGAAGATGGCCGGCCGCGACGAGATCGCCGACCTGCTCGACCTCGACCGGCCGCTCGGTAAGACCGTCGAGCTGGTGGCCGAGCGCAAGGGCACCGACGTGCGCGACGTGCTGGTCGTCGTGCTCGACCGCCCGCGCCACAAGGAGGGGATCGAGGCGATCCGCGCCGCCGGCGCGCGCGTGCGGCTGATCACCGACGGCGACGTCGCGGGCGCGCTGCTGGCCGCCTCCCCGGACCGCCCCGTCGACCTGCTGTGGGGCATCGGCGGCACGCCCGAGGGCGTGATCTCCGCCGCCGCGCTGAAGTGCTACGGCGGCGGCCTGGTCGGGCGCCTGTGGCCGCGCGACGACGACGAGCGTCAGCGCGCGGTCGATGCCGGGTACGACGTCGGCAAGGTGCTCACCCACGACGACCTGGTCAAGAGCCGCAACTGCTTCTTCTCGGCCACCGGCGTGACCGACGGCGACGTGCTCGCCGGCGTCCGCTACGAGGGCGCGCGCGGCGCCACGACGGAGTCGCTCGTGATGCGCAGCCGCTCCGGCACCGTGCGGCGGATCCAGTCCCGCCACGACCGCTCCAAGCTGCGCGACCTGACCGGCTACCGGTTCGGGTGAAGCCGCGCGACCGGATCGCGAGGCGGACCGGCCCGTGGCTCGGCCGGCTCCCGCCGCGCGCGCAGCTGCGGCTGTCCGGCCGCACGCCGATCGTCATCGACGGCCAGCGGCTGGATCCTGAGGTGCAGCTGCTGCTGGCGCTGCGCGAGCGGATCGAGCCGCACGTGTGGGACGGGACGATGACGGTCGAGCGCGGCCGCGAGATCACGCGCGAGGAGGCGTGGATCGCCGCCGGGCCGCGCCCGATCGAGGTCGCCGAGGTGCGCGACCTCGTCGCCGCGGGGCGCCCGGCGCGGCTCTACGTGCCCGACGAGCCGGGCCCGCGGCCGCTGCTCGTCTACTTCCACGGCGGCGGCTTCGTCGCGGGCGACCTGGACACCCACGACGCGCCCTGCCGTGTGCTGTGCCGCCACGGCGGCGCGCGCGTGCTCTCGATCGACTACCGGCTGGCGCCCGAGCATCCGTTCCCCGCCTGGGTCGAGGACGCGCTGGCCGCGTACGACTGGGCGCGGGCGCATGCCGCCGAGCTCGGCGCCGATCCCGCGCGCGTCGCCGTCGGCGGCGACAGCGCGGGCGGCAGCCTCGCGACCGTGGTGGCGCAGGAGCGCCGCGACGCCCCACCGGCGCTGCAGCTGCTGATCTACCCGTCGGTCGACGTCACCGGCCCGCGCCGCTCGCACGAGCTGTTCGCCGAGGGCTTCTTCCTCACGAGCGCGCTGATCGACTGGTACGCCCGGTACTTCCTGCCGGACGGCTCGGACGCGAGCGACCCGCGCCGCTCGCCCCTGCTGGCGCCGGACCTCTCCGACCTCGCGCCCGCGATCGTGATCACGTGCGGCTTCGATCCGCTGCGCGACGAGGGCGAGGACTACGCCGAGCGGCTACGCCAGGCCGGCGTGCCCGTGCTCGCGCATCGCTTCCGCGGCATGTTCCACGGCTTCATCAACTCCGGCGGCGTCAGCCCCGCGTGCCGCGGGGCGGTGACCGAGGTCGCGGGGATGCTCCGCGCGCGCCTTTAAAGGCGGAAACCCGCAGCATATGGGCGGGTCTCGGCCATCGGAAGATCAGGCTTATGTGGCAGGGGGACGATCAAACTGAGAAAGTCTCAGCCCTCCGGGCGCCATCGCTGTCCGACGCAGTGAGCCTAGCGGGTCGGCTCAGCGGCGGAGGCGCAGCAGCGCGAACGCGGCCGCGGCGATGCCCGCCAGCAGCGCGCCGACCGCCGCCCACGGCGTGTCGCCGACGTTGACCGGCCGCACCGGTCCGCGCGCGTACCGTCCGACCGCGGACTGCTCGAGCTCGCGCCGCGCGAGCGAGCGCAGGAACCCGTGCGTGACCAGCACGTGGATGCGCGACTGCGTCTGGACGTAGAACCAGCGCGCGATCCAGGTCGCGATCGCCGGGTAGAAGTTCGACACCTCGACCTCGACGTGCGCGCGCCCGTAGCCGGGCCGGTCGGACTCCATCCGTCGCACGTCGATCTCCAGGAAGCCCTGGTTGCGCTGCGCCACGAGCAGCCCGTCCTGGATGTTCCAGCGCACGATCCCGCGGCCGGACGACAGCTCGTACTCGGGCGCGTGGAAGCGCAGGAGCACGAACGGGCGGCGCAGGAGCACGACGAGGCGCTCGTCGGAGGTGTAGACGACGCGGATCAGCCCCAGCGTCACGCGCGATAGGTACTTCCAGTACGTGCGGGCGAGCCGCTCGAGGTGCTCCGGCGTCCAGATCTGCACGAGTTCGTCCAGCGGCATGTCGACGTTCGCCGCCTGGATCGAGCGGACGGCGCCGTTGGCGTCCATGACCGTGTGCTGCTCGGGATCGGCGATCGTCGCGTGCGCGATCCGCTCCTCGTCGGGGATGCGGTGGCGCAGCTTCACAGCGCCGCGCGCACGGCGTCCTCGAAGCCGAGCGGGTCGTCGTTGATGCCGGCGGGCGGGGGCTGCTCGACGACCATCTCGGCGCCGAGACCGTCGACGAGCGGCCGCACGAGGGCGTACGGAACCGGGGTCACGAGGGCGACCCAGTAAGACGACAGGCGCGGCGTGAGCACAGGGACGCGGACCACGATCGGTGGGCGCCGGCCCATCAGCGGGGCGGCCAGACGCATCATCTCACGATAGGTCAGGACGTCCGCGCCGCCGAGCTGGACCTCCTCCGGCGCCGCGTCCAGCTCGGCCACGTCGGCGAGCGCGCGCACGACGTCGGCCAGCGCGATCGGCTGCGTGCGTGTGTCCAGCCAGCGCGGCACGACCATCACCGGCAGCCGCGTCACGAGATGACGGACGATCTCGTACGACGCGCTGCCCGGGCCGATGATCATCGCCGCGCGCACGTAGACGAGCTCCGGCACGCGGGCGCGCAGCAGCTCCGCGACCTCGTGGCGCGAGCGCAGGTGCTCCGAGCCCTCCGCGCCCAGCCCGCCGAGGTAGATCACGCGGGTCACGCCCGCCTGTGCGGCGGCCTCGCCGAAGTTGACGGCGCCCTGGCGGTCCTGGCGGGCGAAGTCGCCCTTGCCGCCCATCGAGTGGACGAGGTAGTACGCCGTCTCGACGCCCTCCAGCGCCTCGGGCAGGCCCTTGCCGGTGATGACGTCGCCGCCGGTGCGGCGCGAGAGCTCGCGCACGGAGCGCCCGCGCGAGCGCAGCTCCTTCACCAGGTGCGAGCCGATGTAGCCGGTCGCGCCGGTCACGAGGGTGGTGCCCGGGTCGCGCATCGAAGTCTTCATGCCTACCCAACGGGCGGCGTGGGAATCCGGATGACCCGCGGCGCCGTATGGGGTGCGAGGCTTTCCGCGCGTGAAATCGTTTGCCATAAAGGAGGTCGCCGAGCAGACCGGGCTCGCAGCGGGCACGATCCGCATGTGGGAGCAGCGCTACGGCTTCCCCGAACCGGCCCGCACACCGGCGGGCTATCGCGTCTACACGCCGCATGACGTGCTGACGCTGCGCCGCGTCGTCGCGTTCCGCGGCCGCGGCCTGTCGGTCCCGGCCGCGCTCGAGCGGGCGCGCGCGATGGAGGACGCGACCGACCGCCCGTCGCTGTTCGGCGTGCTCGCCTCCGGCGACGCGCCCGTGCGCCCGCAGCGGCTCCGGCGCGCCACGATGCTCGCGCTCTCGCAGGCGATCGAGGACGAGGCGATGGCGCGCGCCGCCGGGCCGATCGTCGTCGCCTCCTTCCAGAGCGAGTCCAACTACCGCGCCGTCGAGCACCGCTACCGGCGGCTGGCGCGGATCGCCGACGCCGTCGCCGTGTTCGCCCGCTTCCCGGCGCTGCGGCTCGACGGCGACGACGAGCCGGTCGAGATCCCCGTCGAGCCGGCCGACGCGCTCGGGGAGGAGTGGGCCGTCGTCGTCGACGCGCCCGGCTTCGCCGCCTGCCTCGTCGGCTGGGAGACGCCGCGCACCCCGCGCGGCGAGCGCGTGTTCGAGGCGATCTGGACGATGGACGCGACGATCGTGCGCCAGGCGATCCAGGTCGGCGCGACGCTGGCGAGCCGCGCGTGCCCGGTCCTCGGCGCCCGCGTCGAGGGGCTGCTCGTCGACCGCCCGCTCGCGGTCGAGGCGCCGGCTCCGGGCCTGACCGCCTTGACGAACCGGATCGTCGGCTACCTGGACGCCGTCGCGGCCGGCTGATCGCGCAGGCGGACCGCGCCGAGGCGCGTCGTCTCCGTGATGCCGAGCGTCAGCGCCGTGGCCTGCGTCAGGTCCCAGTCGGCGCCGGCGACGCCGTAGGGCCCGCGGTCGATCACCGGCACGACGATCGAGCGCCCGCCGTAGGTGATCGCGACCTGCGTCCCGCACGGCAGCGAGCGATGCGCGACGCCCTGCAGGTCGGGCGTGAGCGGCATGCCGCACGCGGTCTGCTTGCCGAAGAAGCCGGGGCCGTACCAGGTCGCCAGCGCGGGCTTGTAGACCATGATGCTCAGCGGCGCGGCGGTGCTGTGGAGGATCGCGCGCAGCGCCGTGCGGCCGATGTGGTCCGGCCGCCAATGCGCGACGAACG
Organism: uncultured Solirubrobacteraceae bacterium; assembly: GCA_963736505.1. Taxonomy (GTDB): domain Bacteria; phylum Actinomycetota; class Thermoleophilia; order Solirubrobacterales; family Solirubrobacteraceae; genus Solirubrobacter. Next base: position 981,112 of record CAVTOZ010000001.1, on the reverse strand, counting down.
CGCCGCTCGCGTCGGCGCGAGCGGCCGCCACCTGGCGCCAGCGCTGCGTCTTGAGGTCGAGCCGCTGCAGGTGCACGAGCCGGCCGGCCGGGCCGCTGCCGCTGAAGCGGGCGACCTGTCCGAGCGTCTGGTCGGGCATCGCCGTGACCGTGAGGCCGCCGCTGGAGGCCGTGACCGCCTGCGCGACCGGCGCCATCACCGGCGCCGCGACCTGTGCGCGGGCGGGGGTGGCGAAGGCCAGCGCCATGACGGCACCGACCAGGCTCGTGGATACGCGGGCGTTCATCGTCTTCCTCTGACGCCTACGGGATTAGCTGACGGGCTCGCGCTGAGGAAGCAGCGCTACGGCTTGAACCGATTCGCCCCCGCGGCCACACGGCCGCCACGGGTCTCCCGCTCGCCACCGCTGACCCGGCGACGATTCGGCGCGCGAAAACCTATCAGGGGCGGGGCAGCCTGTCGACGGCGCGCTTGAGCACCTGGCCGCCGACGGTGAGGCCGATCCGCGCGAGCTCGCCCGTCGCCCGGATCGCGGTCGTCACCAGCTCGGTGCCCGTCGGCGCGCCGATCGGGCGCGGCGGGGGCGTCGCGACCTTCGGGCGCTCGAGCGGCGGGCAGCCCGCGCGGACCGCGACGGGCTTGTGCGATGACTTCGCACGCGCCGTCTTCGCCCGCGCCGGGGCGGGCGCCTTGGCGCGCGCCGGCTTGGCCTTCGCGGGCCGCGGGCCGCGGGCCTGCGTCTTGGCGACGGTGACTTCGCGCCGCGCACGTCCGAAGCGCTCCGTGCGCGTCGCCGGAAGGCTGCCGAGCACGCTTTCAGGCGCGCCCGTGGTCGTCGTGTCGTCGTTCGCCATGACCGCCTGAGTCTAGGCGCCTATCATGTCAATTCGAGGACCGACCCACCGCACGCGCAACGTCTGCGACTGGCCGATCAGAGATCGGCCGAGCCCGCGGGTGGAACTCGACCAATTCAGCGCCTAGACTCAGCCGCGACGACTATCGTCGCGCAGGTCAATCCATCCAGAAAGGCCGGCTCTCAGGGAGCCTCGCTAGAACGGGACATCCATGTCAGTTGTGGATCTGCAGGAACTCGAAGAAGTCAAGGGCCTGATCCTCAAGGGTCAGCAGGTGGGCGTCCTCACGTTCGCCGAGATCACGTCCGCCCTCGCGGAGGTCGATATCGACGAGACCGACATCGAGGAGCTGCACGCGTTCCTCGAGCGCTCCGAGATCGAGCTTGTCGAGGAGATCGATCCCGCACTGGCGGCAGGGCAGGAAGATCGTGCGCCTGACAAGCGCGGGCGCCGCAAGGCGAAGACGACGATCGACCTGAAGCCCGACATGACCACCGATTCCCTTCAGCTGTTCCTGAAGGACATCGGGAAGGTCCGGCTCCTCACCGCCCAGGAGGAGGTCGACCTCGCGCGCCGGATCGAGCGCGGGGACCTGGACGCCAAGCAGAAGATGGTCGAGTCCAACCTGCGGCTCGTCGTCTCCATCGCGAAGAACTACCGAAACCAAGGCCTGCCGTTCCTGGATCTGATCCAGGAGGGGACGCTCGGTCTCGTTCGCGCGGCGGAGAAGTTCGACTACCGCAAGGGTTTCAAGTTCTCGACCTACGCCACGTGGTGGATCCGCCAGGCGATCGCTCGCGCGCTCGCCGACAAGGCGCGGACCATCCGCATTCCGGTGCACGTGGTGGAGAAGCTCAACAAGATCGGCCGCGCCGAGCGCAAGCTCGTGACGGAGCTCGGCCGTGAGCCCACCCCCGAGGAGATCGCCGAAGTGACCGGCATCGATCCGGAGGAGGTCGACTCGATCAAGCGCTCCGCGCAGGCGCCGGTCTCGCTCGAGAAGCCGGTCGGCGACGAGGAGGAGTCCGAGTTCGGCCAGTTCATCGCCGACGAGCGGGCCGAGTCGCCGTACGAGCGCGCCGCGGAGATCCTCACCAAGGAAGCCCTCCGCGAGGCGCTGGAGAACCTCTCCTACCGCGAGCGCCGCGTGCTGGAGCTCCGGTACGGCCTCGGCGGGGAGCACCCGCGCACGCTCGACGAGGTCGGGCGGACGTTCAACGTCACGCGCGAGCGCATCCGCCAGATCGAGAACCAGTCGCTCAAGAAGCTCCAGAGCCTCGCCGAGGCTCAGAAGCTGCGCGACGTGGCGTAAGGGTGCAGCCCCTCCGCCCCACCCCGATCATCCGACCTTAACGGGTCGCCTCATAGCAGTCGTACGTGGCGTGGCGGTGGATCCGCCCGTCACGTACCTCTGTGAACGTCGCGATGTGGGCGGTCAGCTCGGGCCCGTCGTTGAGCCGGCCGCGCCAGGTCGCGCGCGCCGCGATGCGATCTCCGGACCGCACGACCTCGTGGACGTCGTAGCTCTGCTCGGCGAGCAGTTCGCGCCCGCGCCTGAAGGCGGCCGGCGCCGTCGGGAGGTCGCGCTCGGTCCCGCCCTGGTTGATCGCGTTCGGCATCTCTGCGATGCGCACGTCGGGATGCACCATCGTGCTCTGGACGCAGCTGCTGGCCGAGACGCTGAACGCGTCGATGCTGGAGGCGCTGCGCTCGCGCGGGCACCCGGACCTGCGCTACTCGCACGGCTTCAACGCGCGCTTCGCGGAGGCGCCCGGCGCGGAGCGTGTCGAGGCGGCCGCGGCGACGCTGGCGGCCGCGATGGGGGAATCCGGAGCGCTCGACGCGGTTCGCGGGCGACGCGTCCAACCGGCTCAAGGGCTCACGCCTCAGAGCCGATGATTACCCCGACATGGCTTTCGATCTCGACCATGCCCTGCGCTATCTCATCGCCGCCGAGGGCTCCGATCTCCACCTCAAGGTTCCGTCCTATCCGCTGATCCGCCTGCACGGCCACCTGGAGCCGATCCCGGGCACCGAGCGGCTGTTCCCCGAGGACACGCGCGTCGCGCTGAGCCAGATGCTCGACGACCAGGACAAGCTCGCCGAGTTCGAGGCCGAGAACGAGGTCGACTTCTCCTACTCGGTCGAGGGCCTCGGCCGCTTCCGCGTCAACGCCTTCCTGCAGCGCGGCTCGGTCTCGGTCGTCATGCGCGCGATCCCGGTCGTGATCAAGTCCGTCGACGAGCTCGGGCTGCCCGAGGCCGTCACCCAGCTGGCCGAGCAGGAGCGCGGGATCATCCTGCTCACCGGCACGACCGGCTCCGGCAAGTCGACCACGCTCGCGGCGATGATCGACCACATGAACCGGACGATGCACAAGCACATCGTCACGATCGAGGACCCGATCGAGTTCCTGCACCGCGACCGCAACTCGATCATCAACCAGCGCGAGGTCGGTCAGGACACGGCGTCCTTCAAGCGCGCCCTGCGGCGCGTCCTGCGCCAGGACCCGGACGTGATCCTGGTCGGCGAGATGCGCGACGAGGAGACGGTCCATACGGCGCTGTCCGCCGCCGAGACGGGGCATCTCGTCCTCTCGACGCTGCACACGGTCGACGCGCCTGAGACGGTCAACCGCATCATCGACTTCTTCCCGCCGCACCAACAGCAGCAGGCGCGCGCGATGATCGCCGGCACGCTGAAGGGGATCGTCTCCCAGCGGCTCGTGCGCACGACCGACGGCCACGGCCGCGTCGCGTGCTGCGAGATCATGGTCATGACCGGCCGCGTGCACGACATGATCCTCGACCCGAAGCTCACCGGCCAGCTGCCGGAGGTCGTCGCCGAGGGCGCCTACTACGGCATGCAGACCTTCGATCAGCACCTGCTCAAGCACCTGCGCTCGGGCCGGATCACGTTCGACGAGGCGATGCGCTCCGCGACGTCGCCGCACGACTTCAAGCTGATGGTCGCCGCCGAGGGCAAGCTGCCCGACCCGGCCGCCGCCGCCGCCGCGCCCGCGCAGGAGCCCGACTACACGGCCACCGTGTCCGAGGGCGCTCCGGCGCCGGCTCCGGCTCCCACGCCCACGCCGGCTCCGTCCTTCGGCTCAGCGCCCCCGCCCCCGTCGGCTCCGCCGCCGGGCATGTTCTCCTGAGAGCTTGACGACGCGCATGGCGCCGGAGAGTCTTCCGCGCCATGCAGACCACGCTCGCGCAGTTCAATGAGACGAAGTCGCAGGATGCTTTCGCCCTTCAGAACTCGAAGCTGTTGAAGGTACGCCTGGACGCTGTGACGGTCCAGGCGAAGCTGGGGTCGATGGTCGCCTACCAGGGCGACGTGACGTTCGAGCACGCCGGCTCCGGCGGCCTCGGGCGCATGCTGAAGAAGGCGGTGACCGGCGAGGGCATCCAGCTGATGAAGATCACCGGCTCGGGCGAGGTCTTCCTGGCCGACACGGCGCAGGACATCCACCTGCTCTACCTCGAGAACGACATGATCACGGTCAACGGGCCGAACCTGCTCGCGTTCGACTCCGGGATCGACTGGGACATCAAGCGCGTCGAGGGCGCCAGCGGGATGATGGGCGGCGGGCTCTACAACATGGCGCTGCACGGGACCGGCTGGGTCTCGATCCTCTCCGACGGCCCGCCCGTGCTGCTCAACGTCGCGGCCGCGCCGACGTACGCCGACGCGCAGGCCGCGATCACGTGGTCCTCCGGCGTCACGACCGGGATCAAGACCGACTTCAAGATGAAGAACCTCGTCGGGCGCGGGTCCGGCGAGTCGGTGCAGATGTCCTTCGCCGGCCAGGGCTGGGTGCTCGTGCAGCCGTCCGAAGGCCGCGTGGAGGCGGCGGAGCCGGGCAACTCGTCGTCCTCCGGCGGCGGGCTGGGGTCGCTGCTCGGCGGCTAGACGTGCACGAGGTCGTCGTGCTCGGGGTCGTCGACGACGACCCCGCACGACGGGCACCACCAGCGCGCCTCCAGCGCCGACCCGCACGCCTCATGGCGATACGGCTCGCCGCCGCCCCCGGTGCGAGCGCCCCAGTCGGCGAGCAGCCGCAGCGCCCCGGCGAGCTCGCGGCCGGCCTCCGAGAGCTCGTACGCGAACCGCGGCGGGCGCTCCGAGTACGGCTGCGCGACGACGAGCGCCTGCTCGGTCAGCGCCTTCAGGCGCGCGGAGAGCACGTTGGGCGCGATCGGCTCCAGCTCGTCCTGGAGCTCGTTGAACCGCTTCGGGCCTTCGAGCAGCGCCGCGACGACGAGCAGGGTCCAACGGTCCCCGACACGGGCAAGCGCGTCCGCGAGGGGGGTGGCGGGGGCGCGCTTCATCGTGGCATGGAGCGTATCCCGCGCGCCCCGGGGCGAACGTCAAAGGCGCGGGTGAGGAGGGGGAGCGCGGTTGGCGACGGGCATCCGCGGGGGTGCGCTACAAAACTCAACTCCTGCTTGAGGTTCGTAGGTCACCCCCTCGGAGACCGCGCGATTGGACTCGCACTCCCTTACCTGCTGCCGTTCGCCGGTCCCGCCACAGCGACTCTGATACGGTCACTTGCAAATCGCAAGTGACCACGGAGCACGCACCATGAACCCAGTACTCGAAGCCATCCAGGAGACCGTCGCCGGCGTCGCCGAGCGCGTCGGGCCCGGGGTCGTCGGGCTCGGCCGCGGGTGGGCTCGCGGGTCGGGCGTGGTGCTCGACGCCGGCCGCGTCCTGACCGCCGCGCACGTGCTGCGCGGCGAGGACGTGGCGGTGACGTTCGCCGACGGACGCACGGTCGCGGGGCGCGTCCTCGGCGTCGACGCCGACCTCGACATCGCCGTGGTGGAGGCGGACACGGGCGACGTCGCGCCGGTCGAGTGGGACGCCGACGCGGTCGCGCAGCTGTCGGTCGGCGCGCCGGTGCTCGCGCTCGCGAACCCGGGCGGGCACGGGCTCAGGACCACGTTCGGGCTCGTGACCGCAACCGGCCGCTCGTTCCGCGGCCCGCGCGGGCGCCGGATCCCGGGCTCGATCGAGCACTCCGCTCCGCTGCCCCGCGGCTCCTCGGGCGGCCCGCTGGTCGATCCCGACGGGCGCCTGCTCGGGCTCAACGCGGTCCGCCGCGAGGGCGGCCTGATCCTCGCGGTGCCGGCCGACGACGCGCTGCGCCGCCGCGTCGACGCGCTCGCCCGCGGCGAGAGCGCGGAGCGGCCGCGGCTCGGCGTCGCGCTCGCGCACCCGCGCGCGGCGCGCAAGCTGCGCGCGGCCGTCGGGCTCCCGGAGCGCGACGGGCTGCTCGTGCGCGGCGTCGTCGAGGACTCGCCCGCGGGCCGGGCGGGGATCGAGCGCGGCGACCTGCTCGTCGCGGCCGGCGGCAAGGAGCTGACCGGCGCCGACGCCCTGTTCGACGCGCTCGACGGCGCCCCCGCGACGATCACGCTGCGGGTCGTGCGCGGCACCGAGGAGCGCGACGTCGAGGTCGCGCTGTCCTAGCCGCTCACTTCAGTTCGTAAAGCGTTGCGGTAGAATGGGCGCTAGATGCCTGATCCCGACTGCCCGGTCTGCCGCACCGCCGACATCGTCTGCGGGAAGTGGACGCTCCTGATCGTTCGCGACCTGGCAGAGGGCCGCTCGCGCTTCTGCGAGCTCGAGCGCTCCCTCGGCGGCATCTCGCCGCGCACCCTCTCGCTGCGCCTGCGCGCGCTCGAGGAGGAGGGCATCGTCCGGCGCCGCACGTACCCCGAGGTCCCGCCGCGGGTCGAGTACGCGCTGACCGAGAAGGGCCGCGCGCTGGTGCCGATCATCGACAGCATGCGCACCTACGGCACCGAGTGGCTGGGCGCGGCGGGCACGTGCGCCGAGGCGCCCGAGCCGGTCGCCGCGTAGTCCCGTCCGACAGCTCTGCTGCAATGCCGCGTGCGCGCGGCAGGAGCGTTCACCGGCGCGGCGAACCCGCCGCGCATGCACAACCGCGCGCTCCACGACTCCCTCGCCGCCTTCGTCGAGGAGGCCGCCTGGCAGCTCGCCGAGGAGGTCTCGGGTGGCGCGGAGGTGCCGTTCGAGCTCATCGAGCAGGGCCGGGCGACCGCACCGCTGTACTGCTATCGCCCGCTGACCGGGCGCTTCATCGCCGAGCGCATCGGCGTGCTCGCGCGGCTGCCCTCCTATCCCGCCGCCGCGCATGCGCTCTCGCAGCTCCCTGACATCCCCGCCTACCTGACCCGGCGCGGCCGGCGCGTCCCCAAGGGCGACGCGCGCGGGCACGCCGGACGCCGCGCTGCAGGCGTTCCTCGCCGCCGTCTGGGCGGACGTCACCGACTTCGTCTTCGAGCCCGAGCGCTTCCGCACCGCATTCGAGGAGCTCGAGGAGGTCGGCTACGCGGGCTGCTCGCTTTCGGTCGTGCTGACGCCCGTCGACGGGCTCGTGATCGAGTCCGACGAGGTGCCGCTCGGCGACGGCCTCTCGCTCGTGCGCGCCCAGACGCTCTCCGACGTGCCCGCGAGCCTCGCGGAGGACATGCACGCGACGATCGCCGTGCTCGCGCTCGAGGACGCCGACGCGCTGGAGACCGCCGGCCGCCGGCTGCGCCGGCTGCAGACCGCGCTGCGCCTGTGGGACGACGCCGAGCCCGCGCTCGGCCCGACCGCCTGGGCGCGCACCGACGGCAGCGCCTGGATGGCGATCGCGCTCGCCAGCGGCGTCCGCCGCCCGGCCGGCGACTGCCTGCTGACCGCCGAGGAGGAGGACCCGCTGCGTGCGTTCTGCGCGCTCGTCTCCCGCCGCACCCCGCGCGCGGGCGAGCTCGCGTGGGCGCTGCGCCGGTTCGAGCTCGGCTGCGAGCGCGGCAGCGCCGTCGAGGCGCTGACCGACTGGCTGCTGACCGGCCGCGCGCTGCTCGCCGACGTCGACTGCGCCGGCTACGAGCACCTCGCCGAGCGCCTGGCGGCGATCTGCGCCGAGCGCGAGACGCGCCACCGGCTGGAGCAGCGCGTGCGCGAGGCGATCTCGCTCGAGCGCGCCGCGATGGCCGGCTTCGTGCGCCAGAGCCCGGAGGTCGAGCTGCTCGTGTCCGAGCTCGGCGGCTGCCTGCGGGCCGTGCTGCGCGACGTCCTCTGCGGCCACCTCGACCCCGGCCTGCGCCGGCTCGCGGACGGCCTGCTCGAGGAGAGCGAGCAGCTCGCCTAGCTGAACAGGTGCTCGCGCATGCGCTCGAGACCCTCGACGTCGTGGACGTCGTCGTCGAGCTCGGGCACGATCACGGCCGGGTCGCCCAGCTCGTCGCGTAGCCGCTCGATGCTCGCGGCGTCGCGCTCGGCGAGCGCCGTCAGCTCGTGCAGCGCGCCGGCCACGCGCTCGCCCAGCGCGGCGCCGAGCTCCTCGGGGATCTCGCCCTCCGGCGCCGTGTGGACGCGGTTGACGACGAGCCCGCCGAACGGCATCCCCGCCTCGCGCAGCTTGCGGCGGAAGAAGATCGCCTCCTCGACCGGGTCGTGGCGGGGCGCCGTGACGATCAGGAACGTCGTCGCCGGGTCCTCCAGCAGTGCGCCGACGCGCCGCGCGCGCTCGGTGAAGCCGTCGACCATCCCGCCGAGCGAGCGGAAGAAGACCGACAGGTCGCGCAGCAGGTCGACGCCGGTGACGCGCTGGAGCACCGAGAACACGACGCCGGTGCCGCGGCCGATGATCCTCCCGCCGAGCCCCGCGGGGCGCAGGAACAGGCGCAGCGCCCGACCCTGGAAGAAACGCGTCAGGCGCCCCGGCGCGTCGAGGAAGTCGAGCGCGTTGCGCGACGGCGGCGTGTCGAGCACGACGAGGTCGAAGCGGCGATCCTGGTCGAGCTCGTACAGCTTCGCGATCGCGGTGAACTCCTGCGAGCCCGCGACCGCGGTCGAGAGCTGCTGGTAGATCCGGTTCGCCAGCACCTCATCGCGCGTGCGCGCGTCGGGCGCGAGGTGCTCGATCAGCTCGTCGAACGTGCGCTTGGCGTCGAGCATCATCGCCCACAGCTCGCCGGGCAGCTCGAGGTCGATCCGCTGCGGCTCGTTGTCGAGCTCGTCCAGGCCGAGCGAGTTCGCGAGCCTGCGGGCCGGGTCGATCGTCACCACCGCGACACGCAGGCCGCGCTCGGCCATGCCCAGCGCGACGGCCGCGGCGACCGTCGTCTTGCCGACGCCGCCAGAGCCCGCGCAGATCACCATCCGCTTGCCCTCGAGCAGCGAAGTCAGCATGCGCACAGAGCGGCGAACGTCAGATCAGGCCTTCGCGGACCGCGAACGCGACCGCCTGGGAGCGGCTGCGCGCGTTCAGCTTGGTCACCACGTCGTGCAGCACGTTCTTCACGGTGCGCTCCGAGTACGACAGCTCCTGGGCGACCTCGCGCGTCGGGTGGCCGGCCGCGATCAGCGTCAGCACCTGCTGCTCGCGATCGGTCAGGCGGGCCGCCACGGGGCGCGACTCGGCGCCGTTGGAGGCGGCGACCTCGAACAGGTGGCCGAGCAGCTCCGACGTCACGACGCCGGTCCCGCTGGACGCCGCGGTGACCGCCGCCGACAGCGACTCCGGCGTCAGCTCGTCCTTGCGCAGGTATCCGACCGCCCCGGCCTGCAGCGCCGCGAGCACGGCCTCAGGGCCGCAGTCGGAGGAGCACACGATCACGCGCGCGCCGGTCGCCTCGCGCACGGCGCCGACGAAGTCGCTCCCGCCGGGCAGCGACGGGTCAACGATTACGAGCTCCGCTGCGAATAGCCCAGGGTGCTCCCACGCCTCCCGCACGCTGTCCGCACCGGTCACGACCTCGACGCCGTCGATCAGGTCCAAGCAGGCCACAAGGCCTCGTCGGTAGATCGTGTGGCTGTCGAGGACGAAGAGCTTCACCCGAAGGGGTGGTTGTCGAGCGATGAGGGTGAGGCGATACTACGCGGAGCCATCGCACAAGGAAAGGGCATTGCCGCCGATCGTAAACAGCTCCGCTCAGATCACCTGCTGCCACGCCGGGCCGGTGGTCGTGATGCCGAAGCAGGTCAAGGTGATGATCGGTGGCGCGCCCGCGATCTGCGCGGGCGACATCGCCGGCAACCCGACGACGTGCCCGGTCCCGCCATCGCCGGCGAGCAAGCCCTGCACGACCAGCACCGTTCTTCCGGTGCCAGGAGCGTCGATCTCGACCAAGGTGATGGTCGGTGGCAAGCCGGTGATGCTCGGCAACCCGTCGGTTCCCGGGATCACCGACGGAGCGCCGGTGCCGTGCCCGACGCTGATGGTGATCTTCCCGGGTCAAGTCCAAGTGATCGCAACGAGCTAGGGCCCGGGTCAGGGCAACAAGGGGAACGCAGGGATGCCTGACGTGATGAAGACGGTCGGCCGGTACGAGATCCTCCGCGAGGTGGGTCGCGGCGGCATGGCCATGGTCTACCTCGCCCGCCAGACGGACCTCGACCGCTTCGTGGCGCTCAAGGAGCTGGGGGCGTTCCACGCCTCCGACCCGTCGTTCGCCCAGCGCTTCCTGCGCGAGTCGCGCGTCGCGGGCTCGCTCTCGCACCCGAACATCGTCACGGTCCACGACTACTTCGAGCACGACGGCACGCCGTACATCGCCATGGAGTACGTCGAGCGCGGCTCGCTGCGCCCCTACGTGGGCAAGCTGACGCTGGCGCAGATCGGCGGCGTGCTCGAGGGCCTGCTGGCCGGGCTCACGAACGCGGAGTCGCACGGCATCGTCCACCGCGACCTGAAGCCCGAGAACCTGATGGTGACGGCCGACGGGCGCGTGAAGATCGCCGACTTCGGCATCGCCAAGGCGACGACGAAGATGCAGACGGGCGCGTTCCTGACCGCGACGGGCACGACCGTCGGCACCCCGACCTACATGGCGCCCGAGCAGGCGATGGCGCAGGACATCGGGCCGTGGACGGACCTCTACTCGGTCGGCTGCATGGCGTTCGAGCTGTTCACCGGCAACGTCCCGTTCCACGACTCCGACGCGCCGATGGCGATCCTGCTGCGCCACGTCAACGAGCCGATCGCGCCGGTGAAGTCGATCGTTCCCGAGGTCGACCAGCGCATCTCGGACTGGATCGAGGCGCTGCTCGTCAAGGAGCCGGAGAAGCGCACGCAGAACGCGCAGGACGCGTGGGACGACTTCGAGGAGGTCCTGCTCAACCTGCTCGGCCCGCGCTGGCGGCGCGAGGCGCGGCTGGTGGAGCGCGTCGAGGCGTCGACCGGCTCCAAGCCGCTGACGCCGGCGCCGTTCCAGAGCACGCACATGGAGGGCACCGCGTCGGAGGAGTTCAAGTCCTTCGCGTGGGGCGCGCCGACCGGCGACACCGGCGCGCAGACGGCGCCGCCGATGTACACGCCGCCGCCGTCGGAGTCGACGCCGTCGATCCCCGAGCCGGTCGTCGGCCCGCCGACGCCGATGCCGTCGCAGGCGGTGCCGATCGACGAGCCCGTCGCCGAGACGGGCTTCGTCACGTTCGGTCAGCCGGCGCCCGCGCCGCCGACGGATGCTCTCGTGGCGCCCGCGCCGGTCGCGAGCCGGAGCCGGAGCCCGCGGTGGAGCCCGCGCCTGAGCCGCCGGCCGCGGCGACGCCGCCGCCGGTCGAAGCCGCGCCCGAGCCCCCCGCCGTCGCCACGCCGCCGACGGTCGAGGCCGCTCCCGAGCCCGACGCCGACGGCGTCGTCCATCGCGCGGGCTTCGACACCTACATCGCGCCGCCGCCTTCGCGCCCGCCGACGAGCGAGCCGCCCGTCGTCACGCCCCCGCCCGTCGAGGCCGCGCCCGCTCCTGAGCCGGAGTGGGTCATCGCGCCGCCGGAGCGCGAAGAGGTCGCGCCGACGATGATGCCGCAGGCGGTCGTCACCGAGCCGCCGAAGCCGAAGGCGCCGAAGGTCGAGCGCGAGGCGAAGCCGCGCACGTGGATCTTCCCGGCCGCGATCGCCGGCGGCGTCGTCGTCGCGGCGGTCATCGGCGTGCTGGCCGGCGGCAGTGGCGGCGACAAGGCCACGCCGCCGCCGTCGAACCCGGCGCCCTCGGTCGCCGCGTCGACCGCGGGGCTCTCGCTGAAGGTCCCGAGCGGCTGGTCCTCGCCCGCGACGCCGCCGGCCGTGCCTGGCCTCGCGAACGCGACGGCGCTGGCAGGCCCGAGCGGCGGAACGGTCGAGTTCGGCAAGGCCGACGACAGCGCCGCGAACCCGGCGCTGCTCTCGCAGGATCTCCTGAAGGCCGCCGGCGGCGTGCCGAAGGGCGGCGCGGTCGATCTCGGCGGTGGCGTCCAGGCCTACCGCTACGCGAACGTCAAGCTCGGCGGCGGGCGCACGGCCACGCTCTTCACCGTGCCGACCACGGCCGGCGTCGCGACGCTCGCGTGCGTGCCCGCCAAGGGCGGCGAGGACGCGTTCGCCTCGACCTGCGACGCCGTCGCCACGACGTTCCGCGTCAAGGACGGCAAGCCGTTCCCGGTCGGTCCGAGCAAGGACTACGCCGGCCAGCTCTCAGGCGCGCTCGGCAAGCTCGACCAGCAGCAGAAGGCGGCGCTGAGCGCGCTGGCGAAGGCGAAGAAGCGGCTCGCCCAGGCGCAGGCGACCGACCGTCTCGCCGCCGCCTACGCGGGCGCGGCCAAGACGCTCGGCGGCCTCTCGCTCAGCCCGGCCGACACGCTGGGCAACACCAACCTTGTGACCGCGCTGAAGTCCACCGGCGCGGCGTACAAGCAGGCGGCGAAGGAGGCGCGCTCCAAGGATCGCGCCGGCTACAAGCGCGAGAGCGGTAAGGCGCTCGCGGCGCAGAAGGGCGTCAGCGAGGCCCTCGCGAACCTGAAGGCGGCCGGCTACGACGTGCAGTCCTAGAGGAGAACCATGAACCCCCGTCAGATCGCAATCACCGCCGGCATCGCGCTCGTCGCGTTCGCCGCCGCCTTCGGGGTCAGCAAAGCCTCGGCCGGCGAGTCCCCCGCGGCACCCGCGGCGGTCAAGCTCGCCGCGCCGGCGACGGTCCACGTCGCGTCCGCGGCCGTCACGGCCTCGGCCTCCGCACCCGCGGCACTCCCGACGCTCAAGAAGGACCCGGCGAAGAAGAAGCCGAAGCCCAAGTCGACTCCGACGCCCAGCTCGGGCGGAGGCGGAGGCGGCACCACGGTCACCGGCGGCGGCAGCACCGGCGGCGGCGGTGGCGGCAGCACCGGCGGCGGTGGCACCACCGGCGGCGGCGGCACCACCGGCGGCGGCGGCACCACCGGCGGCGGCACCACGGGTGGTGGCAGCACCGGCGGCGGTGGCAGCACCGGCGGCGGCGGTGGCGGTAGCACCGGCGGCGGCGGTGGCGGCGGTGGCGGCGGCGGCAGCGTCTCCGGCGGCGGCGAGGGCTAGCGGCACACGGCGCCGCCGCTCCGCGGCGGCGCCACTCGCGGCAACTGCGCGGTACGGAAGGGACCCGGATGGGGATCGATCGTCCGCGGGCCTGGTCGCATCGAGTCATCCACCTCCGGCGAGCGTGCGTGCTCGTGATCGCCGCGGCGGCCTAGTGGCTCTGCCACGACGCGAGCATGAGGAGCACGCTCGCGTCGACGCCGCGGGCGGCGAGGATGCAGGTGTGGCCGTCGCGCAGCCAGGTCACGACCGCGGCGCCGTTGTCGTCGAGTACGCGGTAGCGGATGCCGCCTCGGACGACGGTCGCTCCGTCGTGGACCGCGAGAGGCGAGCCGGCCGCGATCGCGTAGCCGAGCCGCTGCCCGCGGGCGTTCGCGTAGTACACGGTCGTGATGGGGCGGCCGTCGACGGCGTCGCGGCGCGAGCCGACGGCCTGCCAGCCCGTGCTGTCGGCCCAATACGGGTAGGCGACGCCGTCGACCGACGCGGTCAGCAGGCGCTCGCCGGGCCTGACGCCGGGCGCCGCGCCGCTGGCGGGCGCGAGCGCGACCTGCGCCGCGTCCGCCACGCTCGGCCCACCGCCCGCGAAGAGGAGGACGGCGGCCGCGGCGCACGCCGCCGCGCCGGCGCTCAGGGCGACGAACGCGGGGCGAAGACGCGCGAGCGCGCTCCGCCCCCGAGCGCCCCCGGCCGTCCGTCGCCGACGCCCGCTGGGGCGGCCACGGTTGAGACGCGGGTCGCCGGCGGCGCCGTGCCGGCGGGACGCCTCGGCGGCCATCGCGGCGACGGTGGCGCGCAGGGACGCGGATGCGGAGCCTTCGGCGGCGAGGACCTCCGCTCGCGCGGCGTGCTGGCCGGCGAGGGCGTCCTCGAGCTCGGGGGAGGCGTCGATGCGGCGCAGCAGCTCGTCGCGGGCGCCTGGTTGGAGGCTCCCGTCGGCCAGTGCGGCGAGCGCTCGTCGAGTCGCCTCGTCCATGCTCACTTAACACTCCGCGAGGGGGCCGGAACTTCCCGCAGCGCGCGGGCGACCTGCCGGCGTGCGCGGAACAGGCGGGACGCGATCGTGGCTTCGCGCGTGTGCGCGAGCTCGGCGGCCTCGGCGTAGGAGAGCCCGGCGACGTCCACGGCGACGAGCGCGACCCGGAAGTCCTCCGGCAGCGCCGCGATCGCGTCGAAGACCTCGTGCGTCTCGGTCGCGTGCTCCGAGCGCGGGTCGACGGCGGCGACGGCCTCGATGTCGACGTCCGCGCGCGGGCGCCGCGAGGCCGCCCGGCGCGAGGTGAAGAACGTGTTGTGCAGCGCGCGCATCAGGTACGCGCGCTCGTCGCCCGTCACCCGGCGCGGCTTGGCGAGGACGCGCGCGCACAGCTCCTGCACGAGATCCTCGGCGTCCTCGCGCGACCCGGTCAGCGCCCATGCCGCCCGGTGCAGGTCATCCAGGTGGCGGACGAGCGCGTGAGGATCGAGCCGGGTCATCTCCCAGGCCTACGCACCGATCTCGGGAAGGTTCAGGCCCCAACCGGAGTCTTAGGTGGCATGAAGCTTCCGATCCTCCCCACCATCGCCCTGATCGCCGTCGGCCTCGCGACCGCCTGCGGCTCCTCGAGCTCGAACTCCTCGGACACGTCGACCGCCAGCACGCCCGCGTCCTCCGGCGGCGCCTACGGCAAGACCGCGAGCACGCCCGCCCCGGCCGCCTCCGGCGCCGTCTCGATCAAGACCGGCTCCGGCAAGCCCGGCACCTTCCTGGTCGACTCGCAGGGCCGCGCGCTGTACCTGTGGCAGGCCGACAAGAGCACGCAGAGCACGTGCTCGGGCGCCTGCGCCCAGGCCTGGCCGCCGCTGACGACCTCGGGCACGCCGAAGGTCGCCTCCGGCGCCAAGGCGAGCCTGCTCGGGACCACCAAGCGCTCCGACGGCACGATGCAGGTGACCTACGACGGCCACCCGCTGTACCTCTTCTCCGGCGACACCGGCGCCGGGCAGACCAACGGCCAGGGCAGCAAGGCCTTCGGCGCCGACTGGTACGTCGTCGCCCCCGGCGGCAAGGCGCTCGACGAGGACTAGGACAGCAGCTTGCGCGCCTCGCCGAGCCGCAGCTGGTAACGGCCGCGGAACTGCTCGGCGGGGCGCTCGACGTTCGCGATCCACTCGCCGAACTTCGACGGATCCTTGCCGAAGTTCGCGTCACCGGACGCGATCGCCTGGCGCTTGACCGCGAGCGCCTGGTCGATGAACCACTTCGCCTGCAGCTCGGGCTTCTCCGGGAAGCCGGCGTAGGCGCCCTTGTTCCAGATGCCGACGCGCATCTGGAAGAACCCGACCGAGTCGGCGTCGCCGAAGTTGAGGTTCTTGACGCCCGACTCGACCAGCGACGCCATCACCGGCAGCTCCGGCGGGAGGCCGGCCTTCTGGGCCTGGCCGGCGAGCCACTTGGCGAGCTCGGCCTGCGTCGCGTCGTTGCCGGGGTAGGCGGACGCCGCGTCCGTCAGGTCCACGGACGCGCTCGCGGACAGGTCGGCGGAGTCCGCCGGCGCGGCGGGCGCGGGCTCGA
Source organism: uncultured Solirubrobacteraceae bacterium (assembly GCA_963736505.1). GTDB lineage: Bacteria > Actinomycetota > Thermoleophilia > Solirubrobacterales > Solirubrobacteraceae > Solirubrobacter. The sequence goes on along the minus strand of CAVTOZ010000001.1, from coordinate 965,355 downwards.
CCGGCGCCGCCGGAGCCGGCTCGACCGGCGCGGCGGGAACCGGCTCGACGGGCGGCGCGGGCGGCGGCGGCACCGCCGCGGCGGCCGCGACCGGCGGCGGCTGGGGCGTGACCTGCTCGGGCTTGACCGCCTTGAGGAACATCACCGACGCGTGCTTGTTCTTGCGCGCCTCCTCGGCCGTCACCGCCATGAACAGGTGCGAGTCGTTGCGCCGCACCTCCGCCGCGTCGCGCGCCACGTGCGCCTGCGCGGTGGCGACCGCGGTCGGGTCCGGCGCAGGCGCGGCGGGAAGCGGGGCGGCGGGCGCTGCGGCGGCGACCGCGACCGGCGCGGCGGCCGGAGGTGCGGCCGCGACGGCCGCGCCCTGGTCGAAGCGCCGCCCGCCGGCGAACTGCTGCTTGTAGTACGGCTCGTCGAGGCTGGAGACCTTGACCACGTCGCCCGTGTGCGGCGCGTGCAGGAACTGGTGGTCGCCGAGGTACATGCCGACGTGGTGCACGTCGCCCGCGTTGGAGAAGAAGACCAGGTCGCCCGGCTTGAGGTCGTCCACGCTCGGGACGGCGATCGCGTTGGCCGCGTCGATCTGGTCGTATGTCACGCGCGGCGTCGAGATCCCCGCCTGCGCGTAGGCCCACTGCATCAGGCCCGAGCAGTCGAACCCGGTCTGCGGCGTCGAGCCGCCCCAGTGGTACTGGGTCCCGATGTACTTCGAGGCCTCTTCGACGGCCTTCAACGCCTGCGGGCCCGGCGCCGCGCCGGCGGCGATCGCGTCCGCGAGCGGCTTGGCGACCTCGGGCGGGAGCCCACCGTCCGCGACCGCCGCCGCGCTCGCCGCGGCCGCGCCGGGATCGACGGCGGCCGCCACCGGCGCCGCGGCCGGCGCGGGCGCCGTCTTCAGGAGATCCTGGGCCTCCGCGAGCTTGAGCTGGTAGCGGCCGCGGTACTGCTCGGCCGGCCGCTCGACGTCCGCGATCCAGTCGCCGAACTGGTTCGGGTCGTCGACGGACTTGCCGGCCGCGATGCGCTGCTTCTTGACCGCCTCGGCCTGGTCGAGGAACCACTTCACCTGCAGCTCCGGCTTGTCCGGGAACCCGGCGTAGTCGCCCTGGTTCCAGATGCCCACGCGCATCTGGAAGAAGCCGACCGAGTCGGCGTCGCCGAAGTTGAGGTTCTTCATCCCCGACTCGACGAGCGAGGCCATGATCGGCAGCTGCGGCGGGAGCCCGCGCGCCTGCGCCTGCGCGGCCATCCAGGCGGCGATCTGCTCCTGTGGCGCGTTGTCGCCCGGGTATGGGGGAACCGCGCCCGCGGGCCCGCCGAAGGCCGCCGCGGCGGCTTCGGCGACGGCCGGCGCGGGCGCGGCCGGTGCCGCAGCGGGCGGGGCGGAGGCGGCGGCGGCCTTCGGCGGCTCGACCGCCTTCAGGAACCCCATCGACTCGCTGCGCTTGGCCCGGTCCTTGGCGGCCGCCTCGGCCGTGACCGCGCGCAGGAAGCCCTGCGACGCGCGCTTGGGCGGGGGCGGCGGCCCGTCGGCCGCGGCCGCGGCGGGCGCGCCCGGAGCCGCGGCGGCCGCCGCGGCGGCGGGCGCCCCCGGAGCGGCGGAGGCCGCCGACGCGACGGCCGCGGGTGCGGCACCCGCCGGCGCATCGCCCGCGGCCCGGATGAAGACGATGTTCGCGCTGCCGAGGTGCCGCGGGACGAGGTTCACGGCGTCGCCGTTGTTGCCCTCCAGCGCGTTGAACTGCCCGTCCTTGACGCCGCTGGCGAGGAACCCGATGTGGCCGTCCGCGCCGAAGTCGTCCTGGCCGCCCCAGTCGTAGGCCACGATGTCGCCGGGCCGCGCGTCCGCGGCGCTCACGATCTGGAGCCCGTTGTTGCCCTGCTTGGCGTTGTTGACCCAGGTCGAGACCGCGGCCCAGCCGCCGCCCGGCATCTTGTGACCGGCCTGCTCCAGCGACCACGTGACGAACGACGCGCACCACGGGTTCCCCGGCGCCACCCCGGCCGCGGCGAGGAAGTGGTCCACCTGCGGCCCCGTGTTCGTGCTCCCGATCTCGCGCACGCCGCGCTGGGTCTCGGCGATGCGCAGCGCGGCGGCGCCGAGCGAGCCGTCGGCGGCGGCCGGAGCGGCCGGCGCGGCTGCGTCCACTGCGGCGGCGGCGGGCGCCGAGGGCGCTGCCGCGGCGACGGCCGCGGGCGCCGCGGCGTGCTGGCTCAGCAGCCCGTTGGCCTGGTCGAGCTTGAGCTGGTAGCGGCCGCGGTACTGCTCCGCGGGGCGCTCGACGTCGGCGATCCAGTTGCCGAACTGCTTCGGGTCGTCGATCGACTGCCCGGCCGCGACCCGCTGTTTCTTGACCGCCTCGGCGGTGTCGAGGAACCACTTGAGCTGGAGCTCCGGCTTGTCCGGGAAGCCCGCGTAGTCGCCCTGGTTCCAGGTTCCCACGCGCATCTGGAAGAACCCGACCGAGTCGGCGTCGCCGAAGTTGAGGTTCTTCATGCCCGACTCGACCAGCGAGGCCATCACGGGCAGCTGCGGCGGGAGGCCGCGCTTCTGTGCCTCGGCGGCCATCCATGCCGCGATCTGGTCCTGCGAGGCGTTGTCGCCCGGGTAGGTCGTCGGCGCGCCGGAGAGGTCGGCGGCGAGCGCGGCCGCCGGCGCCCCGGGCGGTGCATCCGCGGCCGCGGCCGCGGGAGGCGCGCTGGCGGCGGCGGCCTTCGGCGGCTCGACCGCCTTCAGGAACGCCTGCGAAGCGCCCTTCTTGTGCGACGACGCCTCCTGGGCCGTGACGGCCTTGAGGAACGCCTCCGAGCCCTGCCTCGGCTTGGGCGGCTCCACGGCGGCGCCGGCCGCGGCCGGAGCCGGAGCCGCGACCGGAGCCGCGACCGGAGCCGCGGCCGCGACCGGCGCCGGCGGCACGGCGACCGCCTCGGCCGCCGGCGCGGGGGCGTCGCCGGCGAGCAGCCCCGCGGGCGGCTGCCAGTCCTTCGTGATCGGGTCGTCGAAGGCGACGTGGATGTGGTCCTGGTGGTCGGCGTCGGAGAAGTACCCGGGCTCGGAGATCGGCCACGGCGTGCCGACCTCGGTCGGCCGGATCGACGGGTCCAGCTCCGCCAGCTCGCCCGCGATGTCGCGCGCGACCGGGTTGTCGGAGTTGACCGTCTGCCCGTCGATCGCGGCGATGTCGAACCCGCGCCCGAGGTTGTGGTTGGACACCGACCCGCCGACGGTGTCGACCGGGTGGTCGGACTCCGTGCACGACACCGTGATCTTGTGCTTCTCGGCGAGCTTGAGCAGGATCGCGGCCATCCGCGGGTCCATCCGGCCGCTCTGGAAGTCCTGCTTGCCGTTGGCGTCGAGGATGATGTTGTCGTCCTTGAGCACCGCCAGCGCCTCCGGCGACGGCGGCCCGCCGGTTCCGTTCATCCCGTACATCGCCGGGTCGGGGACGTACTTCGGGTCAGGCGCGACCGCCTCGGCGGCGGCCTTGACGGGCGCCGCCGCGGCGTCGCTGACGTCCACGCCCGGAGCGGGCGCGGTCGGGAGCGCGTTGTCGGCCGGCGGCGGTGCCGTCGGCAGGTCGGCGGACGCCGCGTCGGCGAGTGCGGCGGTCGGCAGCTGCGACGCGCCCGGGGGAGGCGCGGCCGCGGCGGCGTCTGCGGCGGGCGCCGCGCCGGCCGGCGGCGCGTCGGCGACCGGCGCGCTCGGCAGCTGGTCGGCGGACGGCAGGCTCCCCTGCGCGTCGAGGTCGGCCGCCGCCTTGTCGACCGCCGCCTGCTTGGCCGCCTCCGGCGAGCTCTCGGCCGCGATCTTCTTGGCGGCCTCCTCCGCGGGCGACGGCGCCGCCGGCACCGCGGCCGCCTTGTCCGCGCCCTTGCCGGCCTTCGCCGCCGCGTCGGCGGCGACCTCCTTCGAAGTCTCGGGCGCCACCACCGGCGCCACGGGGACGACCGGAGGAGCGGCCGCGGCGGCGCCGCCGCCGCCGCCGCCGGCGGCGTCCGCTCCGGACACGAGCCCGTCGCCCGACGGTGCCGGGACCGCCGCGGCCGCCGCCGCGCCGCCCCCGCCCCCGCCCCCGCCTCCCGCGCCGCCGAAGTTCGGCAGCTTGATCGCGGGCAGATCGACGCGCGACAGCACGTCCGCGACGTGCCCGGGGATCTCCTCGAGATGCGGCAGCACGTTCTCGCTGAACTCGTAGATCCCGACGCCCTCCATGGCGGCGGCCATCATCACGCCGGCCAGGCTGGACTTCGATTCGCGCACGTCGAGCGTGTACATCGCCTTGCCGGCGCCGATCGACATCTCGTCGGCCAGCTCGTCGAGCCCCGCCTCGCGGCACGCGCCGGCCGGGTCGCGCCGGAAGCGCGCGCGGAACGCCGGGTCCACGAGCAGCTGCTCGATCAGCCGCGCGGCGACGTCGGCCTGCGCGCTCGCCACGTCAACCGCCCCGCACCCGCTGCCACAGCGGCTTGCCGAGGACGAAGATGACCGGCAGGAAGAACGCCACCCACAGCGTCCCCATCACGCCGTAGACGACCGGCTTGGGCAGCAGCTCGTTGAAGATCTTCTCGTAGCGCAGCGACATGCCGATCGCGAAGCACGCCGCCAGCACCGACCAGCCGAGGCCGAACAGGCTGTAGCGCGCGAGCACCGGCGAGTCGGTCGAGGCGCCGCCGCCGCCGAGCTTGCGCGCGAGCTGCTCCTTCGCCCGCCGCCGCAGCCCCGGCTCGCGCAGCGCGTCGACGAGGATGTGGTAGCCGTCGCGCTCGATGAACGGGTTCAGGTTGAAGAACCCGCCGACGTAGGCCGCGAACGCGAGGTTGAAGAGGATGTCGCGCACCGTGCCGGGCTGCAGGAACAGGCACAGCAGCGCGAACACGGCGCCGACCGAGAAGTCCGACACCGGCCCGGCCGCCGAGATCGCGATCCGCCGCCGGCGCGGCTCGAACCACGCCTCCGACGTGTCCACGAACGCGTACGGGAAGATCGCGATCAGCTTGAAGCCCGCGCGCTGCACACGGCGCCCGAACGACGCCATCGTCAGCCCGTGCGCGAGCTCGTGCACGGCGACGACCGCGAAGCGCCCGGCCAGGAACACGAGGCCGCCGAGGCCGAACTTGCTCGCGACCACGAACGGCGTCCCGTAGCGGCCTACGATCAGCCCGACGAACGCCGCGATCCCCGCCGCGATCAGCACCGCGAGGAAGATCAGCACCGGCCGCGTGAACAGCACCCAGCCGGCCGCCTTGTAGACGCGCTCGATCCACGCGCCGAAGCCCTTGACGATCTTCTCGCGCGGCTTGAACATGCGCGCAAGCCGCCCCGCCGGCGCGCTCGGCGCCGCCTGCGCGCCCGCCACGCCGCTGAGGAACCCGCGCTCGCCGAGGTCCGACAGCAGCCGCGCCAGCCGCGCCGGCCCGCGCGTGCCGAAGCGCGCCTCGGCGTCGCCGACGAGCTCGACCAGCGAGCGCGACCCGTCGAGCTGCTCGAACAGCGCCGCGTCGTTGTCGCTCAGCCGCAGGAAGCTGCCGCTGTTGAGGTCCTTGAGCACCCAGCGCTTGGAGCCCTCGGCCGCCTCGAGCCGCTTGAGCGCGTAGCCCGAGCGCACCCGCGGCCGCATGCCGAACGAGGGCGACGAGCTCTCGGCGGGCGCGATCGCCGGCACCAGCAGCGACGCGCCGGCCTGCACGACGATCGTCCGGCCCGCCTCGGCCGCGTCGCGGCGGCGCTCCACGCGCAGCTCCGCGTCGCCGAGCCGGATCCGCGCGCCGTCGTGCAGCGGGCTCGGCGCGGTCACGCGCTCACCGTCGAGGAACGTGCCGTGCGAGGAGCCGGCGTCCTCCAGCACCGCGCCCGCGGAGATCCGCGCGTGCACGCGCGACACCGACGGATCGGAGAGCACCAGCGTCGCCCCCGGCGCCCGCCCGATCGTCATCTCGCTCACCACCGCGACGCGCGTGGCGTCCGACAGCACCAGCTCCAGCTGTGCGCCGCCGCCGTTCAGAGGCGTGCCGCAGCTGCCGCAGTAGCTCGCTCCGCGCTCGAGCTGGCGGCGACAGCTGGGGCACAGCACCCGTTCTAGCCTCCCAAGTTGAACGGCCTGAACTGCGGGTCGTTCGCCGTCGGGCTCAGCGTCTTGGAGATCCGCGGATCCTTGGCGTCGACGCGCGCGAGCGTGCCCGTCTCCTGCTGGCACGTCGCGTCGGCCTCGATCACGAGCAGCACCTGCCCGTCACCGCGCCAGGTCACCTTGCACGCGCGCACGGGCGTCGGCTTCGCGCTCGTGAGCAGGAAGTCGCCCTTCTTGGCGATCCACAGGCGGAAGAACGACGAGCCCTGGTTGGAGATGATCGCGAGCTGCTGGCCGTCGGGCGAGATGGCGGCGTCGATCGCGCCCTTGTCGGTCGTGCCGATGTCGGTCACGAAGTGGCCCTTGCTCCAGTCCGCCGGATCGGCCGAGAACGCCGGCTTGCCGTCCTTGACCTTCCAGCGCACCATGCCGAAGATGCCGGACTGGAGGCCGTTCTTGACGCCGAAGCCCAGCAGGGAGCGCCCGTCCGGCGCCCAGTGCAGCGCGCGGATGACCGCGAAGCCCGGCTCCGTGAAGCACTTGGGATCGAGCGGGTCCTTGTTGATCACGCCGAGGCACAGGTCGGTGTCCGTGTCGCTGATCGTCTTCGTCATGGCGAGCAGGTTCACGTCGGCCGACGGCGCCCATGCGAGGTTGGAGTACTTGTCGGCGGCGGGCGAGAGCGGGATCGCCGGCGCGTCCTTCTTGGTGATGTCCTTGAGGAAGATGCGCCCCTCGGCGGTGTAGGCGACGTGCGTGCCGTCGCCGCTCCACGTCGGGTCGGTCTCCTGCTGCGGGCTCGCCGCCACGGGGTCGAACTTGGCCCCGCTGGCGCCGTTGATGCGCAGGATGTCCTTGTCGTTGCTGTAGACGACGTCGGGTTGGCCCGCCGACACGAGCAGCGTCACCTTCGCGCCGTTGGCGACCTTCGTGCCGCCGGGCGGGACGGTCGCGAACAGCGTGCCGACCTTCGAGTCGTCGAACTGCTTCTTGGTCTGCGGCACGATGCCGAGGTCGGCCACCTTCTTGGCGTAGGTGGCGACGTCCGGGCTCGTGATGGCCGGGACGATGATGTCCTTCGCGCCCGCTCCCGCGCCGGCGGCGCCGCCGGCCCCGCCGGCTCCGGCGGCCGCGGCACCCGCGCCGCCCTTCTTCTTGTCCTTCTTCTTGTTGGCGGCGTCGGCCGGGTCCGGGTAGAAGATGTTGACCGGCGTGCCGGCCTTGACGACCTCGCCGGCGGCCGGGATCTGGCTGGAGATCTTGCCCTTCGGATCGACCGGTTGCGGCGAGGCCTGGCCGAGCGTGAGGTTCTTCGCGCGCAGCGTCTTCTCGGCGTCGCCGGCGGTCTGGCCGACGATGTTCGGCACGTTCACCTTGCCCGAGCCGACGGCGACGAGGATCGTCACCGGCGAGTTCTTGGAGACCTTCGTCCCCGGCGCCGGCGTCTGGCCGACCACGCTGCCGGCCGTGGCCTTGTCGTCGGTCTTGACCTTCTGGTTGGGGTCGAGCTTGAGCTTGGCGGTGGTGAGCTTCTTCTCCGCCTCGAACGAGGACTTCTGGCCGACCACGTTCGGGACGACGATGTCGGACGGGAAGAGCTTGTAGAGCAGCAACAGGAGCAGCGCCAGCAGGAGCAGCACGGGGATCAGCCACCACGGCAGCCACGACTTCTGGCGGAAGACGCCCTGCGTCGGCAGCAGCGGCGCCTGCGGCGTCGGCGTGCCGCCGCCGCGGCCCGGCATCTTGATGCCGCCCTGCGCGAGCTGCGACGCGTTGACGGACTTCATCTGCGGGCCCTGAAGCTGCGGCTTCTGGAACGTCGGCTTGCGGATGCTGATGCCGCCCGGCCCGATCTGCATGTCGGGCGGGTAGATCTGCGGCTTGTACACGCGCGGGCCGTAGACGCCGGGGATCTCCGGCTGGCGGCGGCGCAGCAGGCCGCGGCGGACCGTGCCGCCGCCCTGCGAGAGCACCTCGGCCGGCAGCGGCTCGGCGGCGGCGCGCTCGGCGGCCTCGTCGCCGGTGACTGTGACGACCTCGAGCCGGCGGTCGACCGGGCGCCCGATCCAGATCTGCTTCGGCGGCTTGACCCGCATCTTCGAGACGACGGAGGCGCCGGGCGGGATCTCCTGCGGCGGCCGGTTGAAGCCGAACTGCATCTCCCCGTCGGGGTCCAGGCCCTCGAGCGCGATCAGCACCGGCGCGTTGGCCTTGTTGGAGACCGTGACGTCGAAGTCGGCCTTGCGGCGGCCCTTCTTGCGCTGCGGGCGCAGCGTCGTGGCCGTCTCGATGTAGGGCGCGATGTGCAGCGCGAGCGGCGCGGCGGCCGCCTCGATCCCGTGCGCCTTCGACTGCGCCGTGATCTTCAGGTCCCACATCCGCGCCTCGGCCTCGGGGCCGCGCGGCGGGTGCAGGTGGACCTCGACCTCCTGCTCGTACGTGCCGCCCGAGCCGAACGGGACGAGGTACACGGTGGCCGGGTAGATCGACCACCAGTCGTCCGGGATCCCCTCGACGCGCAGGTCATAGTTGTCGACGATCCCGCTCTGGTTGCGCACGAGCGCGAGCACCTGCGAGCGCTGGCCCGGCTCGACGGCCTGGTGCAGCGTCTCGCCCTTGGCGGGGTCGCCGTCGCGCAGGCGCAGGACGATCGTCGCGCCCTCGGGCGCGGTGGCCGCCGGCGGCTGCGGCACGGCGCCGTGCACCATCGTCTTCGGGATCGAGGGGATCGGCGCCGGAGCCTGCGACGGAGGCGGCGGCGCGGCCTTCACCGGCGCGGTGGAACGAGGCGGCGCGGGCGGCGGCGGGGGAGGAGCGGGCGTGGCGGCGTGGCCGTTCCCCTGCCCGTTGCCGGACTCGGGCTGCGGCGGCACGGCGGGGACGACCGGCGGCGGCGAAGGCGGCTCATCGGTCTTGGGCGGCGCGGCCTCGGCCTGCGCCTGGGCGACCATCTCGGGCGTGATCGCCTGCACGATCCCGGTCGGCTCCCAGCGCAGGTACTCGCCGCAGCTGCAGAAGTCCTGGTCGGCCGGGTTCTCCTTGCCGCAGCTCTGGCACGTCCTCATGACTCAACCTTCTTCTTCGCTGCCTTCACGCGCAGACGGTACGTCGCGTGCACCGGCTTGTACTGCTCGATGCACCGAGCGATCCCGGCCTGGACGTTCTCTTCCACCGGCTTGTCGCAATAGACGATGAAGTTCTGCGGCGGCCGGTCCGCGGGCGCCGGCTTCCCGGCCCAGTGGACGCCGCCGTTGTCCTCGACGCGCAGCGGCACGCCGGGGAAGTGCAGGGCGAGCGCCAGCTCGAGCCCCTTCACGGTCCCGCGGCGGCGGCCGAGCTCGGCCGACCGGCGCACCATCTCGCGCTGGTGGCGCAGCTCCTGGGCCTCGTCGAGGTCGACGCCCAGCCAGGCGGCCAGCAGCTCGAGCACGTCGTGCGGCGCGTGGTTGGGATCGAAGTGCGCGGGCAGCGCGTCGAGCACGGCCACGATCGGGTCCAGCAGCTCCTCCAGCGCGCCGACGAAGCGCATGCCGAAATCGCCGTCCTGGTACAGCGACGGCAGCCCGTTGCGCAGGTACGCGCGCGTGGACGCGACCGGCGGCGTCTCCTTCGGCCCGGCGGTCGCCATGCGCAGCATGAGCGTGCCGAAGCCGGAGCCGCCGAACGTCTTGTAGTGCCCGTTCCCGCCGCCGTGATCGGTGTCGTCGCCGTCGGCCGAGCCGTGCGCGCCGTTCGTCCCGTGTCCGTTGCCGTCCGCCACCTAGTCCTCGCGATGCGTGGCCTTGACGATGTGCTGGCCGGAGGCGAGCAGCTCGTCCGGCTCCAGGACGATGTGCGTCCCGCCCGGCTTGGCCGACTGCTCGCCGGTCTCGAGGTTCGTCTCGTAGATGCGCAGGATGCGCACGAACTCGACGCCGTCGACGGCGTGCACGACGCCGTACAGCTCGCCCTGGTTGAGCGCGCGGCCGAAGCCCCAGCCCGCGCCGGGGCCGGTCGGGTTGCCGCCGACGAGCGGGTTCAGGTACGTGTAGAGCGCGTGCGCGACGTCCTCCTCGACGCGCGCCGTGTCGGCGAGCGGGCGCGCCTGCAGGTTCACGACGACCGAGAGGCCGCGGTAGCGGCACGGCTTGAGCTCGACGTCGGTGCCGATCAGGCGCCGCTCGTCGAGGTAGTCGGCCACCTCTTGCAGAAGGTCCTCGTCCGGCATGAGCTCCTCGTAGGAGAGCTTGCGATCTGCCGGATAGATGCGCGGCACGAGGTGCAGCGGGACGGCCCCGCCGGCCGACGGCGGGATGCAGACGGCGCGCGCGACGCGCGGGCTCGCCTCGCCCGCCAGGAACTCGAAGTCCTCGGCGGTCACCGCGCGGTAGCGGGAGCGGATCTCCATCGACGCGCGCTGGCGCGCGTGCTGGATGATCTCGGCGTCGACGCCGCCGGTGGCGGCCTCGGGGTTCGTCACCGTGTCGACGCCCGGGATCGTGCTCTTGAGCACGGTCAGCGTGTCGGCGGTCACGTTGCCGTCGCGCCCGCCGCCGTGGCGGTAGCGCGTGAAGCGCATCACGGCGCCCTTCGGCGGCACCGCGCCGTACTGCGTCCAGCCGCCGTCGGTCTCGCGGATCGCCGGGCCGAACTCCACCTCGCCGGAGACGAGGTCGAGCACGAAGTGGCGGTCGAACTCGGTCGAGCCGACGAAGTCGTTGCGGACCTCCCAGCGCGCCCAGTCGCCCGACTCGGGATCCTGGACCTCCAGCGTCTCGCCGACGGCGGGCTTGAGCACCGGCTGGTTGCGCAGCGGGTGGACCTGGCCCGGCGTGCCGTCGGACACCCCGACGATCTCGCGCTCGATCCGCGACGCGTGCGTCGACGGCAGCCGCGCGCCCATCGGCGCGGCCGTGATCGAGTAGATCTCGGGCGGGTGCGAGTAGGTCGCGCCGGTGCGTCCGGCGGCCGTCGTCTCGGTGATCCGGCAGCGCAGCCAGTGCAGGCGGTGGCCGCCGAGCGGCTGCACGACCGAGCGCGGCGGCAGCTCGAGCTCGACCGTGCCGGAGCCGTAGTTGAAGCCGCCTGTGAGGTCCTCGAGCACGAGCGCGTCGGCCCAGCCGCCGTCGGCCTGGGAGACCTCCCAGCGCAGCGGCGGGTCCTCCGGGTTCACGCCCGCGCCGCGCGCCTGCGAGGCGTCGACGTCGATCTGCATCAGCAGGCGGTCGAGCGGGTCCTCGAAGCCCAGGTACAGCGCGTCGCCGATCTGCGGCGGCGAGCCGAACGCGAGCTGGTCGGAGCCCTGGGGACGCGCCTCGCCGTCGGCCAGCGCGACGTCCTTGACCTGGCCGCCGCGCTGGAGCACGTAGGCCGCCGGCCGCGTCGGCTGGATCGTGAAGTCCTCGTCGACCTGAAAGATCACCGACTCCTCGCTGGCCGTGCGCGGGGTGCCCACCTCGGTCGCGCCGCCCCCGATCAGGATCGGCTCGGTCGGCGTCTCGGCGAGCCGGAAGCGCAGGCTCGTGGTCGCGGCGCTCGGGCCGTCGAGCCGGATCCCGAGCAGGTCCAGCAGCGCCACGTGGAGCTTGTCCGGCACGCGGTTGAGCCGGTAGATCGTCATCTCGGTCATCCACGCGAACAGCTCGATCAGCGTGATGCCGGGGTCGGAGACGTTGTGCTCGGTCCACTCCGGGCACGCGCGCGAGATGCGCATCCGCGCCTCGGAGACGAGGTCCTGGAAGCGGCGGTCGTCCAGCTCGATCTCGGGGAGCCTCACTCCATCTCCTCCGCGGGGATGACGTAGAACGGGTAGACGAGGTTGCGCTCGTTGTTGGTCGCGCGCACGGTGTAGCCGATGTCGATCGTCAGCAGGCCGTTGTCGGCGCCGGACAGGTCGAACTCGACGGTCTGCACCTGGATGCGGGGCTCCCAGCGGTCGAGCGCCTCGCGGATGGCGTCCTCCATCTTGCCGACCGTGTTGGCGTCGATCGAGTCGAAGACGAAGTCGTGGACGCCGCAGCCGAACTCCGGCCGCATCGGGCGCTCGCCGGGGGCGGTGCCGAGGATGAGCTGGATCGCCTGGTCGATGTCCTGCTCGTCGCGTGCCAGGGCGATGCCGCCGCGGCGGTCGACCTGGAGCGGGAAGGCGAGTCCTGAGCCGATGATCTCCGTCACGTCAGAACCCTATCCGAGGTTGATGATCGCGCCCTTGATGTTCACCGGGCCGGAGCCCTGGATGTCCACCGTGGCGCCCTTGAGGGTGAGCGATGCCGACGCCTCGACCGTGACCGAGACGCCCTTGACCGTGAGGCTCGAGCCCGCCTCGATCACGTACTGCTGGGCCTTGAGGTTGCCGTTGCCGGTCGCCTCGTTCTTGAAGTTGCCCTTGATCGTCTCGGTCTTGTTGCTCTGGACCTCGACGGTCATGTTCTGATCGCTCTTGATCTCGAAGTCCTTCTTCGAATGCTGGTGGATCTTCTCGTTGGACATGACGCTCAACGAGCCGTCGTTGTTCTGGAGGAGCTCCGGGCCGGGCTTGTCGCGGCCGTTGAAGAGCGAGCCGACGACGATCGGGCGGCGCGTGTCGCCGTGCTCGAAGCCGACGATCACCTCCTCGCCCGGCTGCGGGAGCATCATGATCCCGCGCGCGTTGCCGGCGCTGGGGCTGGCGATCCGGGCCCAGGCGCTCTCCTCGTTGTCCGACAGCGACGGGTACTTGACGCGCACGCGACCCATCGACTCGGTGTCCTTGTTGTTGGTCACCACGCCGACCACGAGCTGGGTGGACCAGTCGCGCTCCTTCGGCGGGCGCATCAGCTCGAGCAGCGTGCGCGAGGAGCGGCCGGAGATCTGGAAGCTGGTGCGGTAGCCGCTGCCGCCGCGGTACGTGTGCGTGGCGGAGGAGACGGTGAAGGTGCCGCCGAAGTTCGTGCCCACGCCCTGGATCTGGACCTTGCCGCCGGCCTTGATCTTCGGGTTGCCGAAGGCGACCCCGTCGGCCTCGTAGAAGCTGTCGGCCAGGCGTCCGAGCGTGCTCTTGGCGAGCGCGTTCGCCTCGCTGGTGTTGAAGGCCACGCGGTCGGTCACCGCCGTCGTGCCGCCGCCGAGGTCGTTGGAGACCTTGGCGCGGGCGATGCCCGGCTGCGAGCTCGTCTGCGCGCCGTTCGCGGTGCCGGCCACGTTCTGCTTGCCCTTCGGGTCCCACGCGCGCACGTTGACCGTCTGCGGCTGCTGGACGCCGCTCATGCGCGGCCGGAAGGAGATCAGGTCCTGCTGCCACTTGAGCGCGACGGCGGCGCCTTGGGCGACGTTGGCGGGCCGGAAGTGCAGCGTGCTGTCCTCGACGACCACCTCGTAGTCGTGCATCAGCGCGAGCCGCCAGGCGAAGTCCCAGTCGGTCTCGTTGCTCTGCTGGAAGAACTCGTGGACGACGTTGGTCGCGGTCACATCCGCCCGCAGGCCGGAGTCCGTCGCGAGCTTCCTGATCATGTCGCCGGCGGACGTCTGCTGGAAGGTACGCGTCTTACGCTCGCGGTTGAGCTTGTGCGCCTTGTCGTAGGCGCGGGCGACGATCACGCAGCCCGTCTGCGTGAACTCGGGCTCGACGGCCGCGATCTGGCCCTTGAAGATCGACGCGGTCGACTGGTCGCCCATGGCGCCCGCCTTGATCTCGACGTCCTTGCCGATCTGCAACGGGTGGCTGTCCACATGCTCGCCGCGGGCGTCGGTCAGCTTGATCACGGCCATGTCGGGCAGCGTGAGCGAGCCGACGACCTTGACCTCGGTCGTCGCGTCGCGCCACATCGGGTCCATCGGCGCTCCCGAGACGAGGACGTCGAGGCCGGCGACGTGCTGGGTGGCGAGCGCCGTCATCAGGTCTCCAGCTTGGGCAGCGAGAGCGCGCTGCCGCGTCGCAGGTGGAGCGGGTTGTCGACGCCGTTGGCCTCGGCGATCGCGCGCCAGCGGGTGGCGTCGCCGTATGCCTGGTAGGAGATCGACGGGAGCGTGTCTCCGTCGCGCACGGTGTGGACGCCGAAGCCGGCGTTCGCGCGCGTCGTCGGGTTCGTGCCCTTGTTGGCGCCGTTGGACGACTTCGTCGAGGCGGTCTCGGCCTGCTTGAGCGTCATCTTGACGTCGGCGCGGATCGGCTCGCCGGTCGGGCGGAAGAGCTTGTAGCCGATCGTCAGCGACGTGCAGACGGCCTTGAAGCCGACGACGTTGCCCCAGACGAACTTGACCATCGGCGGCGCGGCCGTGGTCCCGCCGCCGCTCTTGCCCGCCGGGACCTCCATCATCTTGAAGAGCGCGTCGGTCGCGGCCTGGACCGTCATCTTGCCCTTGAACAGGGTCTGGTCGAGCAGCAGGCTCAGCTCCATCTGGCGCGGTGCGCCGCCGCTGAACTGCGCGGGCGGGAGGCTGGTGCCGGTGACCTTCTCGTAGGTCCACTCGTTCGACTTCGAGATCGAGTACTCGGTCGGGTTGAAGTAGCAGTCGATCTGCACGCCGCCGTCGATCTCGAGATACGCGGTCTCGAAGTTGGTGACGCTCGAGTCGGCCATCAGGCGTGCACCTCGATCCCGTGATGGGCGATCTCGAGCGACTCGGTCATGATCTCGGTGCCGCCGGCATTGGCGTCCGGCCCGGTCCACTTGACCGGGAACGCGCTCGCGAACGCCCAGGTCTTGATCGGCTGGCCCTCGCCGTCGAGCGCGACGAGCGAGACGGAGGTCGGCTTGGCCTCGACGATCGTCGTCTGGAACCACGCGAGCAGGTTCTGCTCGTGCGTCAGGCCGCGCTTGAGCGTGATGTTGCCGTACTTGATCCGGCTCGGGAGCTTGTGCACGTAGTCGTTGCGGCCGCCCTCGGGGTACTCGAGCACGTCGACGGTCCCGCTCAGTCCCTGCACCGACGTGTAGTGACCGATGTCGCCCAGGGCGTCGACCTTGAGCTTGAACCGGTTCTGTGGGTATGGAACGTCGCGGGTCGCCGCGAGCTGGTTCTTCTGGTCAGGGTCCATCGGGGCTCTCTTGGGCTCAGGGGTTGTCGATCAGGAGGTGTCCGGACTGCTCGCGCTCGACCAGCAGATCGCGCTTGAAGCGCTCGAGGAACTCGTCGTAGAGCGCGTCCACGTCGACCTTCCCCGACTCGCCCGGCGGGTGGTCGACGGCGGATGAGGGCGTCGAGGGCGTCGTCTGCGCCGGCGCCTCGTCGAGCACGCGCGCGACGGTGACGGGCTCGGTCGAGAACGCGGGGATGCGGGGCGGCTGGCCGGGAGCGGGGAAGCTCACGCTGCGGAGCCCGCTCTCGGGGGAGTCGACCGAGCCGCCGGTGACTTCGGCGAGCCGTTCCGCGCTCGACCGCGCGACCTGCCGCGCGGCGGCGCCGGGCGCGGGCGGGGTGGGCGCGGGCTCGGACTGGACGAGCGACAGATGCGGCCGCACGGGAGCGTCGGGGTCGGCGGCGGCACGAGCGACCGCGGGAGCCGCCGCGCGCGCGAACCGGCCGGACCCGGCGGAGAGCCGAGGCCCGATCCCACGCCCGGCCGAGGTCGCGACCGCCGGGCCGGCGGCGGGCGAGTCGGCGGCGCTGCGAGCGAGCGACGGCCCGGCGGCGGTTGCCCCGGCCGGCGAGTCGGCGCTGCGGGCGAGTGTCGGTCCGGCGCCGCTCGAGGTCGGCGAGTCGCCGGTCGCCGGCGCGCCCTCGCCGCTGCGCGCGAGCGTCGGTCCGGCGGTGGTGGTCCCGGCGGGCGAATCGGAGGCGCTGCGTGCGAGGGTCGGTCCGGCGGTGGTGGTCCCGGCGGGCGAATCGGAGGCGCTGCGTGCGAGGGTCGGTCCGGCGGTGGTGGTCCCGGCGGGCGAATCGGAGGCGCTGCGTGCGAGGGTCGGTCCGGCGGCGGTCGTGCCGGCCGGCGAATCGGTCGCGGTGCGCGCGATCGTCGGGCCGGCGCCGCTGCCTCGCGAGGTCGGCGAGCCGCCGGTCG
This sequence comes from uncultured Solirubrobacteraceae bacterium, assembly GCA_963736505.1. Lineage (GTDB taxonomy): Bacteria > Actinomycetota > Thermoleophilia > Solirubrobacterales > Solirubrobacteraceae > Solirubrobacter. The sequence continues at coordinate 949,329 of CAVTOZ010000001.1, read as the reverse complement.
CCGCGGCCGGCGAGTCGGAGGCGCTGCGAGCGAGCGTCGGCCCGGCGGCGGTTGCCCCGGCCGGCGAGTCGGAGGCGCTGCGAGCGAGGGTCGGTCCGGCGTCGCTGCCACGCGAGGTCGGCGAGTCGCCGGTCGCCGCGGCCGGCGAATCGGAGGCGCTCCGCGCGAGCGTCGGCGCCGCGGTGGTTCCCGCGGCCGGCGAGTCGGAGGCGCTGCGAGCGAGCGTCGCCCCGGCGCCGCTCGTCGGCGAGTCGCCGGTCGCCGCGCCGGAACGGGTCGAGGGCGAGGCGGCGGTGCGCGCGAGCGTCGGTCCGGCGGTGGCCCCACCCGCCGGCGAATCGGCGGCGCTGCGAGCGAGAGTCGGTCCGGCGCCGCTGCCGCCGGACATCGCGGGCCCCGAGGAATCGCCGGCTTCTTCGCCGGCGCTGCGCGCGATCGCCGTGGTCTCCCCGGCCGCTCCGGTCGCGGAGGCGTCGGCGACGCGGCGCGCGATCGTCGACCCGGCGCGGCTCCCGCGGGACGTCGCCGGCTGGGCCGAGTCGCTCGTCGCGCTCGCCGGTCCCGCGCTCGCGCGCGATGTCGTCGCGCTGCGTGAATCGCCGGTCGCCCGCGCGGCACTGCGCGCGATCGTCGGGGCGCCGGCCGGAGCCGAGACGGCGGCGCTGCGCGCGATCGTCGGGGGCTCCTCGACCGGCTCGTCCTCTTCGCGCCCGCGGAAGTTGTCGAGCACGCGCCGGAACAGGCCACGGCGCTCGGGCTCTTCGGCCGGCGCCTCGAACGCGGGCGCCTCCGGCTCGGCGGCAACGACCGGCTCGTCCTCGACCGGAGTCACGGGCGGCGCCTCCGCGCGTGCGACCCAGCGCACGACCGGACGGTCCGGCTTCGCTTCGGCGGCCTTGCGCGAGACCCGAACCGGCCCGGCGGAGGCCGGAGACGGCGCGTCGGCCGGCGACGACACCGCTGCGCGAGCGACGCTGGCCGACGAGGAGGACGCGGACGAGTCGGCCGGCGATGACGCGGGGGTGCGCGCGACGGTCGCCGGCGACGACGACGCGGGCGTGTCGGCCGGCGGTGACGCGGGGGTGCGGGCGAAGGTCGCGGGCGACGATTGCGTGGGCGTGTCGGCCGGCGGTGACGTTTCGGGGGTGCGGGCGACGGTCGCGGGCGACGATGGCGTGGGCGTGTCGGCCGGCGGTGACGCGGGGGTGCGGGCGACGGTCGCGGGCGACGATGGCGTGGGCGTGTCGGCCGGCGGTGACGCGGGGGTGCGGGCGACGGTCGCGGGCGACGATGGCGTGGGCGTGTCGGCCGGCGGTGACGCGGGGGTGCGGGCGACGGTCGCGGGCGACGATGGCGTGGGCGTGTCGGCCGGCGGTGACGCGGGGGTGCGGGCGACGGTCGCCGGCGACGACGGCGTGGGCGTCTCCGGCGACGACGAAGCGGGGGTGCGCGCGACGGTCGCGGGCGACGATGGCGTGGGGGTGTCGGCCGGCGGTGTCGATGCGGGGGTGCGGGCGACGGTCGCGGGCGACGACGACGGCGGCGTGGGCGGTGACGCCGGCGTCTCCGGTGCCGATGACGCGGGGGTGCGCGCGACGGTCGCGGGTGAGTCGCCGGCGGTGGCAGGTGACGCGGGCGTGTCGGCCGGCGATGACGATGCGGGGGTGCGGGCGACGGTCGCGGGCGATCCGCCGGTGGCGGCCGGGGAAGATGGGGTGGTCGTGTCGGCGGGCGGCGATGATGCAGGCGTGCGCGCAACTGTCGCGGGCGAGCCTCCGGCGGTGGCCGGCGCCGCCGGCGTCTCCGCGGGCGATGACGCGGGCGTGCGGGCGACGGACGGGGCTCCGGTGACCGGCTTGGCCGACAGGCGGCGACGGGGGCCTTCTTCGCGGGCCGGGGCGGGCTCCGGGGCCGGCTCGCCGCTCGTGACGACCGGCGCCGCGGGCACTCCCTCCGCGGGCGTTCGGGAGAGCTTCTTCGCCGGCGCCTCGGACTCCACTCCCGACTCGTCCATCCCGAGCTCCGACGAGGCGATCGGGCCGCTGCCCGCGCCCTCGACGATGCGGGCGCCGCGCGAGCGCTCGAGGCCGCCGCGGGCGATGAAGCGCGCGACGCGCTCCTCCTTGGTCGGCTCCGGCATCTTCTCGGCCTCTGCCATCGACAGCAGCGCGCCCGACGCGTCCTGCTGGTCGCCGAACAGCCACTGCGCCGCGAACTCGCTCATGCCGCGCGGCAGCTCGTCGGGCCCCGCGCGGTGCGCGGCGGCCGGCGTGGGCGCGTAGCCCGCGGCCGCCGCCGGCTCAGGCGCGTAGCCCGCGGGCGCCGCCGAACCCGGCGGCGGAGGCGGAGGCGGCGGCGCGACCGACCGCGCGGCGACCGGCGAGAGCCGGGTCGAGGCCGCCAGGTGCTTGGGCCGGTGCGACTCGACGACCTCGTGCGCGAGCGCGCGGCCGCCGTGGCGACCCGCCGAGTGGCGGGCCACGACGCGCAGCCCCATGTGCACCGGCGGGCGGTGCGGAGTGGAGTCGGGTGGAGTCTCGTCGGCCATGTCGAAGAAGGTCTAGTACTCGTCGTGCGGATATGCGAGTGCGTCTGCCTCGCGCAGGAACCGGCGACGGTCGGCGTGCTCGAGGTCGAGGATGGTGTCGAGCTGCCAGTGGAGGTGATACGCGAGCCTGGCCGCCTCCCCCAACAACTCGTCGGGAGACGGCCGCGTCATTCCCCCAGGCGCCCGTCCTCTATCTCCGTGAGGTCCACCTCGAACTGCTGGGCGCACGCCGGGCACGCCACCACCCCCACCGCCTCTCCGTCGGTGTTGATCCGCTCGTAGAGACGCTGGAGGTGGTCGAAGTCGGCCGCGTAGAGCCCTTCCACCAACTCGGGGGAGATCTCGGTGAAGCCCCCGATTCGGGTCACGGTCCGGGCCAGCAGCAGCACGGCGAGGTACGCCTCGTTGGCGCGGACCTCGGCCGAGCGCAGCGGCTCGATCTCGTCCCGGGCCGTCGCCAGCCGCATCGTGCCCTCGCGGTGCACGTTGCCCTCGCTGTCGACGAGTCCCCGGGGAAGGGTGAACGCGTACTCCGACTTCATGGCGATGTCCGTCAGGCTCCTACTGGATCTCGAAGCCCTCGTGGCAGAGCGTGATGCCCTCCACGGCCACCTCGTTCGAGTCGGCCTTGAGGCCGACGCCCGTGTACTTCTTGGGCCACGCGTTCACGATCGAGTACGTGACCACGGTCTGGCCCTCGTAGTCGAGCATCGTGACCGTGCAGTCCTTGCGCGCGTCCTTGAGCTTGCCGTCGACGATCAGCTTGCGCCAGTTCCAGAGCGTCTTGTCCTGGTCGATACCGCGCTTGAGCTCGATGTCGCCCCACTTGGTGTTGCCCATCGCCTTGATCACGTCGGTCCGCCCGTTGGGCAGCGACCGCTTGATCTCGGTGACCTCGCTCTCGGAGTCGAAGCCCGTCGCCTCCTTGAAGAAGCCCGCGGTCTCAGCGCCGCCGATCTTCAAGGTGAACCAAATTGGGACGTGTGCTTCCTTGTCATTGGCCGGCATCCCGGTCGTTCCTTTCGATTAGGCGTTGACGGTCGACTACTCGGCCACGGCGGCACCTTCGCCGCCGCTGAACTGGCTCAGCCGGAAGATCACGAACTCGGCCGGCTTCACGGGCGCGATGCCGATCTCGCAGATGACCTGGCCTGCCTCGATGACCTCGGGCGGGTTCGTCTCGGAGTCGCACTTGACGTAGTACGCCTGGTCCGGCGTGGAGCCGAACAGCGCGCCGTCGCTCCACACGCGCTTGAGGAAGTTCGAGGCCGCGATCCGGAGCTGGATCCACAGCTTCTCGTCGTTGGGCTCGAACACGCTCCACTGCGTGCCCTCCATGATCGACTCGGAGACGAAGTTGAAGAGCCTCCGGACGTTGATGTAGCGCCACTCGGGGTCGCTCGACATCGTGCGGGCGCCCCAGACGCGGATGCCGCGGCCCGGGAACGCGCGGATGCAGTTGATGCCGACCTTGTTCAGGCCGCCCTGCTCCGCCTGGGTGACCTGGAAGCCCAGGCCGTTGGCGCCCATGACGACCTCGTTGGCGGGCGCCTTGTGCACGCCGCGCGTGGCGTCCGTGCGGCACCACAGACCGGCGACGTGCCCCGACGGGGGGATCATCATCGGCTGGTTGGTCAGCGGGTTCTGGACCTCGATCCACGGGTAGTAGAGCGCCGCGAACTTCGAGTCGTAGCCGGCCGTGTTCATGCGCCACTCGAGGATCTCCTGCGGGAGGAGGTCCGGCGGCGCGTCGAGGATCGCCATGCGGTCGCCGGCGTTCTCGCAGTGGGCGATCATCTTGCCCTGCAGATCGCGCAGCTGCACGTCGTCGCCGTTCTCGGAGGCGAGGGTCATGATGTCCGGCATCACGACCATCGTGATCTCGTCGACCGCGGCGAGCCCGCCCATGCCCTTGCGGCGGGCGACGTCGCCCTCGAAGTGCGTCGGCTTGACCTTGGCGGGATCGATCGACGGCGCCGACAGCGAGTACGTGCCGGCGGCCGGGATGCGGGCTGCCTCGGGCAGCGACGCGCCGGTCTCCTCGATCTTGATCAGCTTCGACTGCGCGTTGACCTTGGTGGCCAGGTTGTTGCGGCCCTTCTTGAGGCTGAGTCCGGTGAACTCCTCCTTGTCGGCGCCGGACGTCACGCGGACCGTGTAGGTCTGATCGGCGCCCTCGCCCGCAGCGGGCTCGTCGACGATCTCGACCTTGACGTCGTCCTTGCCGGACTCCAGCGCCACGGCCGCGAACGCCTCGATGCCGGCGTCGGACGCCGCGGGCAGCGCAGCACGCGCCTGCGGAACGGAGCCGTTGCTCCCGCCGTCATCGCCTACGCGCACGATCCAGCACAGCGAGCCGCCGTTCTGGAAGAAGCCGTAGACGCTGTGGGCGAGGTACGCGCCCTCCATGAACGGGCCGTTGTCGGGCTCGTTCGGGTCGCCGTAGATCTTCGCGAACTGTGTCCAGTTCGAGATCCGCATCGGCGTGTTCACCGGTCCGCCCGGCGCCAGGCCCACGAACGCAGCGATCGACGTGCTCACGCCCTCGATCGGCTTGTTCGCGGACGGAACCTCCTCGACGTAGACGCCGGGAGTCAGGTACGTGGGCATGTCACTCCTTCACTCGTGGACGTGCTGCTGACTGCTCAGTTCGCCGCGGAGCCGCTCGAGTACAGGAGCGGAGACGAGGCGCGATGTGCTCGAGGCGGGCGCGAGGACTTCCATGTAGTCCTCCTCGCGGGCCCAGAGCACGACGGTGGTCTCGGGCGAGGCTCCTCGTACGAGCTGGCCCAGCTCGTGCGACGACCCTCCGTCGAGGTCGAGCACCACGATGTCGGGGCGCAGCCGATGGGCCGCCCCGATGATGGCGCTGGGCCGGTCTTCCTGACCGACCACATGGCAGCCCTGCTCGCTCAGGACGCGATTCATGCCGAGACGCATGATCGGCCCGAGGTTTCCGAGCAGGACGCGGGGACCGGGCTCACTGGCCATGTCCCCACCTTCCCGGTCCCCGTTGCCGGAGGCCAGGGGCTGCAAGGCAGCCATTCGGGCAATCCGTGCCTACCCGTTCGGTCATCCCTTGCCGTCGATCACCAGGTCGACGCCGGCACCGGGAACCTCGATGTGAGAATCGGCCTCGCGGCCGTCCGCCGTGCGCGCGATCAGCCGGTGGCGGCCGGGCGGCAGGCGGTTGAAGCGGAAATCGCCGCGGGCGTCGCTGGTCGCCCAGCTGCCCACGTCGGGGAGCGTGACCCACACGTTCGCGAGCGGCTCGCCCTTCTTGTTCTTGACGTGCCCGGAGCTGCGGTGCAGCTCGAGCACCGCGCGCGGCGGCGCGTCGGTCATGTTCGTGCGGATCGTTTGCGTGCGGACCTCAGGCCCGCGCTCGAGCGCGGCGCCGGACTCGACGCTGAGCCGGACGACGTAGTCCAGCGACACCTTGTACTGGCCGCCGACTGCGCTCCAGAAGTCGGACTTCTCGCCCTTGCCCTGGCCGATGCGGGCCTTGATCGGCCACGCCTGCGAGCCGTTCGCGAGCCGTCCGTTGAGCATCGTCTGCGGGATCTCGGGATAGGCGAAGAAGATCGCGAGCACCTGCGAGAGCAGGCGGTGCTCGTCCTCGACGGCCTGCGTCCACGCGGTCACCGCGTAGGAGGCCTCCATCACCATCGGCGGGCGCCCTTCGAATACGCGGCCGTCGCGCTGCACGCGCGACCACTCGCTCGAGCGCAGCGACTCCGCCTCGCGCAGGTCGTAGAGGAAGACGTTGACCGTCGGCTTGGAGAGCTGGCCCGACCATTCGCGCGACGGCGCGTCGAAGGCGATGTCGACGCCTTCGAAGCCGTGGACCTCGAGCTCCGCCTTCAAGAGGCTGCGGAGGGTCTCGTCGAGATCCGCCAGCATGGTGTTGAGCGGGACTTGGACGGTCAGCATGCGACGCCGACCCTAACCGCCTGCGCGCGCCCAGTGTGAAAAATGCATGGCCCATGACGAAAAATGCATGACCCATGACGACCACCGTCTACGACGAGGTCCGCTACTCCAATTATCCGTATGGGCAGACCCATCCGGATCGGCTCGCGACGGTCGCGATGCTGCACGGCCTCGAGCCACCCGATCCGTTCCACGCGCGCGTGTTGGAGATCGGCTGCGGCGCCGGCGGCAACCTGCTGGCGATGACGGCGGCGACGCCGGGCATCCGCGCGGTCGGCGTGGACCTCGCGGCGTCGGCGATCGAGGAAGGCCGCGCGTCGGTGGCCGCGGTCGGCCTCGAGAACCTCGAGCTGCGCCAGGGCGACGTACGCGCGCTGACGAACGGCGAGCTCGGCGAGTTCGACTTCATCGTCGCGCACGGCGTCTACACGTGGGTTCCGCTCGACGCGCGCGAGGCCCTGATGGCGCTGATCGAGTCGCACCTGTCGCCCAACGGGCTCGCGTACGTCTCCTACAACGCCAACCCCGGCGGCTACTTCCGGCGCATGCTGCGCGACGCGGGGCTGTGGCACGCGCGCGGGATCGAGGACGCGACCGAGCGCGTGACCAAGGCCCAGGAGCTGTACGTCTTCCTGCAGGAGCAGCGGGCGGGGGAGACCGACGCCTACGGCCGGCTGATGGCGCGGATGCTGCCCGCGCTGGCCAACGCGCCCGTGTACCGGCTCGTCCATGACGACCTCAGCGACGACTGGGATCCCGTCTGGTTCTCCGACTTCGCCGCGCATGCGGCGCGGCACGGGCTGGCGTACGTCGGCGAGGCCGACCTGAGCGGGCTGCGCAGCGACGTCCTGCCCGACGAGGTCGAGCCCGAGGTATGGCGCTTCGCCAAGGGCGACCGGATCGCGTTCGAGCAGTACAGCGACCTGATGCTCCCGCGCGTCTTCCGTCAGACCATCTTGTGCCGGGCCGGCGCCGAGGTGCTGATCGAGCCGGCGCCCGCGAACGCCGCCAGCGTGCACTGGGCCGCCCGGCCGAACGCCAAGCCGCTGGAGGTCGGGCTCGTGGCGGACGCATTCGCAGAGTTGGATCGCTCGCGTCCGCGGGCGGTTGCGTTCGAGACGCTGCGCGCCGCGCTCGGCGCCGACGCCGGCGCGCTCGGCGCGGCGCTGTTGGACGGCTTCCGGCGCGAGCGGCTGATGCCGCACGCCGGCCCGCTGCACGCCGCCGTCGAGCCCGGGGAGCTCCCGACCGTGTCGCGGCTCGCCCGCTGGCAGGCCGGGCAGGGCCCGGACATGACGTCGCTCGCCTATCAGACGGTGCGCATGGAGGAGCCCGCGGCGCGCGAGCTGATCAAGCTGCTCGACGGCACGCGCGACCGCGACGCGATCCGCGCCGACCTGCTCGCCCGCACCGGCCTGGAGCTGAGCCGCGAGGACCTCGAGACGAACCTGGTCGAGCTGACCCGCCTGTTCCTGATCGCGCCGTAGCGTCACCCCTGCCTAGACGCCGGTCCGGCGGGCGTGTTCCCGCCGGCCCGTAGCATCCGCGGCCATCGACCTGTTCGACCTCACCGGCCGGCTCGCGGTCGTCACCGGCGCGCGCCGGGGCATCGGCCTCGCGTTCGCCGACGCGCTCGCGGCCGCGGGGGCGGACGTCGTCGGGGTGAGCGCGTCGGGCGAGCAGGACGAGGCGCGGCGCCGCGTCGAGGCGCACGGCCGCGCGTTCACGGCGATCCAGGCGGACCTCGCGGATCGCGGCGAGGTGACGGCGCTCGCGCGGCGGCTGCGCGAGCTGCCCGTCGACATCCTCGTCAACAACGCCGGGACGATCCACCGCGCGCCCGCCGCCGAGCATCCCGACGAGGCGTGGGACCGCGTGCTGGCCGTCGACCTCGATGCCCCGTTCGTGCTCGCCCGCGAGGTCGGCGCGCGGATGGTCGAGCGCGGGGGCGGCAAGATCGTCTTCACCGCCTCGGTGCTCGCGTTCCAGGGCGGCGTGACGGTGCCCGGCTACGCCGCCGCCAAGCACGCGATCGCCGGCCTCACGCGCGCGCTCGCCAACGAGTGGGCGCCGCACGGCGTCAACGTCAACGCGATCGCGCCCGGCTACGTCGAGACCGACAACACGCAGGCGCTGCGCGACGATCCCGAGCGCCGGGCGGCGATCCTCGCGCGCATCCCCGCCGGGCGCTGGGCGCGCCCGGAGGACTTCGCCGGCGCCGTCGTCTTCCTCGCCTCGGCGGCCTCGGACTACGTCCACGGCGCCGTGCTCGTGGTCGACGGCGGCTGGCTCGCCCGTTAGCGGCCGCCGTTGGCGCGCCGGCAGGCGGCTTCGGCCTTGGCCTCGAGCGCCTTCGCCTCGGCGAGCGACGCGCGCGGGACGCCGTCGGCAGCCCGCAGCGCCTTGACGGCCGCGGTCAGCGCGGACACGTCGTCGCAGATCGTGTCGGTGTAGTTGAACGACTCGTCGGAGCGCACCGCCGCGGCGGCCGCGCGCACGGCCTTCATCAGCGCCTCGGGGCTGCCGGGGTCCACGGTGGCGGCCGGCGGCGGCGTCGGCGTGGCCCGCGCGACGCGGGTCCGCAGCGAGGCGGTGGCGCGCTCGAACGCCGCGCGATCGGCGGGGCGCAGGCGGATCGTGCTGACGTCGCCCTCGCCGGGGTAGTCGAGCGTCAGCGTGTCGCCGACCAGCGCACCGCTGAGCGTCGTGCGCGCCCCGAGCGCGTGGGCGAGCAGGAGCGTGACCGAGCTGCCGTTTGCCGTGCCGGTGAACTCGACCTGCTCGGTGCCGCCAGGGACCGACGCGCGCGTCAGCTGCCCGGTCAGCGCCTTGTCGGAGCGCTTCCAGGTGACGTACACGGCCGAGTTGCCGGCCGTGCCGGCGTAGCTGCCGGAGGCGCCGCCGCCGCCGCACGCGGCGAGCAGCGGGACGAGCAGCGCCAGCCGCCACGCCTTCATCGCCGCTCCCGGAGCTTGCGGCGGCCGATGATCGCCACCGCGGCCACGACGACGGCGAGGATCGGCAGCGCGTACCGCCAGACGCCGTCGTTGCCGGTGCCGGAGCCGCCGCGCTTGGTGCCGACCTCGGGCGCCGAGGCGTGCGTGATCGGCTGGTCGACGCCGTTGGGCTGCGCCGGTACGTCCGGGACGGTGAGCTTGACGCCCGACGCCGCCGCGAGCTTGACCACGCCGTCGATCGCCCCGGGCAGCAGGTTCGGCACGGCGCCCGGCGCCGCCAGGCCGTCGACGATCTTGCGGTCGGCCAGCGAGGAGTGGCCGAGATACGTCACGCCGAAGCCGCTCGGCATGACGATCAGCAGGCGCCCCTTGACGCAGCAGGCGATCTCCCCGGCGAGGAAGTCGCCGTAGTTGTCCATGTCGTTCCAGAACTGGCTCGCGCTGCCCATGTCCTCGAGCCGCGAGATGACGGCGACGTTGACGAGGTAGCCGCGCTGCTTGGCCTCCTTCACGAGCGCGTCGAGCTGCGCGGCGGGCTTGGACTTGAGGTCGACCGCGCTGCCGTAGAAGACCGGCTGGCTCGGGAGCACGTCGCTCGCCGGGTCGCCGTCGGCGCGCGCCGGCGGCACCGCCGCAAGCAGCAGCAGGACGACCGCGGCGAGCAGGGCGCGGAACGGCATGACCGCCGCGAGCCTAGACGCTGGAGAGGCTGACCGCTTGACGGTCGGTCGCCTGTTGGCTAGCCTCGTGCAAACGTTTGCAAGCACTGCAGAGGAGCATATGAGCAAGGTCAACGGCATGCGAATCGGCTGGGTCGGGACTGGCCGGATGGGCGCCGCGCTCGTGAGGCGGCTCCTCGACGCCGGATACGACGTGGCGGTGTTCAACCGCACTCGCAGCAAGGCCGAGGCGCTGCTCGAGCACGGCGCCACCGTGGTCGACTCGCCGGCCGAGCTCGCCGACCGCGACGTCGTGTTCACGATGGTCGGCGGCTCCGACGACTTCAAGGAGGTCGCGATCGGCGCGAACGGCATCCTGTCGCGCCCCGACGTCTCGCCGCGCATGCTGATCGACTCCACGACGATCGCCCAGGCGGCGTCCGACGACGTGCGCGCCGTCGCGTCCGAGCGTGGGACGGCGGTGCTCGCCGCGCCGGTCAGCGGGAACGCGAAGGTCGTCGCCGCGGGCCGGCTGACGATGGTCGTCTCCGGCCCCGAGACCGCGTTCAACGAGGCGCGCGAGCTGCTCGAGGCGCTCGCCACGCGCGTCACCTACGTCGGCGACGGCGACCGCGCCCGGCTCGTCAAGATCTGCCACAACCTGATGCTCGGCGTCGTCGCCCAGACGCTGGCCGAGATCACGGTGCTGGCCGAGAAGGGCGGCGTCTCGCGGGCCGACTTCTTCGACTTCCTCAACGACAGCGTGATGGGCTCGATGTTCACGCGCTACAAGACGCCCGCGTACGTGAACCTCGACTTCAAGGCCACGTTCACGCCCGCGCTGCTGCTGAAGGACTTCAGCCTCGGCGCCGACGCCGCGCGCGAGCACGAGGTCCCGATGCCCGTGGCGGCGGCGGCCCAGCAGGTCGTGCAGGCGCTGATCGGCAACGGCTACCACGACATCGACTTCGCCGCCCTGCTCGAGCTGCAGGCGCGCGCCTCCGGCCTGGAGCTGGTCACCGAGGACGCGCAGATCAACGACGGCCTGCGGATCGCCGAGCCGGCCCGGTGAGCGACGTGACGGTGGCGGACGCGGTCGACCAGCACACGCTGCTCGCCCGCTACGGCCGCATGCTCCTGATCCGGCAGTTCGAGGACGAGATCCACCGCCTGTTCCTGCGCGGCGAGGTGCACGGGACGACGCACCTGTACGCGGGGCAGGAGGCGGTCGCCGTCGGGATCTGCAGCGCGCTGACGGACGGCGACTGGGTCGCCGGCACCTATCGCGGGCACGGTCACGCGCTCGCGTCGGGCACCGATCCCGAGGCGCTGGTGGCCGAGATGCTCGGCCGCGTGACGGGGGTCTGCGGCGGCCGCGCCGGCTCGATGAACGTCGTCGACAAGGCCAACGGGCTGGTCGGCTGCTTCGGGATCGTCGGCGGGTCGATCGGCTGCGCTACGGGCGCGGCGATGTCGGCCCATCGCACCGGCAACGTCGCCGTCGCGTTCTTCGGCGACGGCGCGACCAACCAGGCGTACTTCCACGAGTGCCTGAACTTCGCCGGCGCGCTCTCGCTGCCGGCCGTGTTCGTGTGCGAGAACAACCTCTACGGCGAGTTCACGCCGATGGCGCAGGTGACGGCGGGAGCCGACATCGCCGGCCGCGCTCAGGCGTACCACATGCCCGCGATCGTGATCGACGGCAACGACCTGTGGGCAGTCAGCGAGGCGGCGCACGAGGCGGTCTCGCGCGCACGCGCGGGCGCCGGCCCGACGCTGATCGAGGCCAAGACCTACCGCCGCTACGGCCACTCGAAGTCCGATCCCGGGGCCTACCGGCCCAAGGAGGAGGTCGCCGCGTGGCTCGAGCGCGACCCGCTCAATCACGCGCGCGCGAAGCTCGTCGCGCTCGGCGTCCCCGAGGAGGACATCGTCGCCGCCGAGGACGAGATCCGCGAGCAGCTCGACCGCGCCGTCGAGGCCGCGCTGGCCGCGCCGTATCCCGACCCCGTCGAGGACGCCGCGACGGAGTTCGCGCCATGAGCGTCCTGGAGTTCCGCACCGCCATCCGCGACGCGATCGCGGAGGAGCTCGAGCGCGACCCGAGCGTCATCTTCATGGGCGAGGACGTCGGCGCCGCGGGCGGCGTGTTCAAGGCCACGCCCGGGCTGCTCGAGCGCTTCGGCCCCGAGCGCGTGATCGACACGCCGATCTCCGAGCTCGCGCTGGCGGGCGCCGCGTTCGGCGCCGCCGCGACCGGCCTGCGCCCGATCTTCGAGATCATGTTCGGCGACTTCATGGCGCTGCCGATGGACGCGCTCGTCAACCAGGCGGCCAAGTACTGGTACATCTCCAACGAGCAGGGCTCGATCCCGCTCGTGGTGCGCTCGGCGGTCGGCGGCGGCGGGCGCTTCGGCGCCATGCACTCGCAGATCCACGGCACGTGGTTCCAGGGCATCCCCGGCATCAAGATCGCGATGCCGTCGACGTCCGGGGAGGCCAAGGGCCTGCTCAAGGGCGCGATCCGCGACGACAACCCGGTCGTCTTCCTCGAGCACAAGCGCCTGTACTCGCTCAAGGACGAGGTCGACGACCCGGTCGAGGCGATCCCGCTCGGGCGCGCGCGGATCGCGCGCTCCGGCGACGACCTCACGATCGTCTCGATCGGCAAGGGCGTGCGCGACGCGCTCGCCGCCGCCGACGAGCTGGCGACGGACGGCTTCGCCGTCGAGGTCGTGGACCTGCGCACGCTGCGCCCGCTCGACGTCGAGACGGTGTGCGAGTCGGTCGCGAAGACCAACCGCCTGCTCGCCGTCGAGGAGGGTCCGCGCACCGGCGGCTGGGCCACCGGCGTGCTCGGCGCCGTCACCGAGGCCGTGCTGCACGACCTCGACGACGCCTGGGTCGTCGCCACGGCGGAGACGCCGGTCCCGTACTCGCCGACGCTCGAGGACGCCTACATGCCGGACACCGAGAAGATCGTCGCCGGGGTGCGCTCGCGGCTGGGCGTGACGGCATGACCGCGCTCGCCGAGCACGACGTCGTCGCGTCGGTCCCGACCGGGCTCTGGATCGGCGGCGAGTGGCGCGAGACCGACGCCACGCTGGCGGTCGAGGACCCCGCCACCGGCGAGGTGCTGACCGAGGTCGCCGACGCGACGGCCGAGGATGCCGTCGCCGCGCTCGACGCCGCCGTCGCGGCGCAGGAGGAGTGGGCGGCATGGGCGCCGCGCGAGCGCGGCGAGATCCTGCGCCGGTCCTACGAGGAGCTGATGGCGCGCCAGGACGAGCTGGCGCTGCTGATGACGCTCGAGATGGGCAAGCCGCTGGCCGAGTCGCGCGGCGAGATCGCCTACGCGGCCGAGTTCTTCCGCTGGTTCGCGGAGGAGTCGGTGCGGATCGACGGCCGCTTCGGCGTCGCGCCCACCGGCGTGGGCCGGCTGCTGACGATGAAGCAGCCCGTCGGCCCATGCCTGCTGATCACGCCGTGGAACTTCCCGATGGCGATGGGCACGCGCAAGATCGGCCCGGCCGTCGCGGCCGGCTGCACGATGGTCGTCAAGCCGGCGCAGTACACGCCGCTCTCGATGCTCGCGCTCGCGGAGATCCTCGAGCGCGCCGGGCTGCCCGCCGGCGTGCTGAACATCGTCACGGCGTCGTCCGCGAGCCGCGTGATCGGCCCGCTGATCGCCGACCCGCGCATGCGCAAGCTGTCATTCACCGGGTCCACGGAGGTGGGGCGCAGGCTCGTCGAACAGAGTGCCGCCCAGCTGCTTCGCGTGTCGATGGAGCTGGGCGGCAACGCGCCGTTCGTGGTGTTCGACGACGCCGACCTCGACGCCGCCGTCGACGGCGCGATGCTGGCCAAGATGCGCAACGGCGGCGAGGCCTGCACGGCCGCCAACCGCTTCCTCGTGCAGGCCGGCGTCGCGGAGGAGTTCGGCCGCCGGCTGGCGGCGCGCATGGGCGCGCTGACCGTCGGGCGCGGGACCGAGCCGGGCGTGGACGTCGGGCCGCTGATCACCCCGGGCGAGCGCGACAAGGTGGGTGAGCTGGTCGCCGACGCCGTCAACCTCGGCGCCAGCGCGCTGGTCGGCGGCGAGCCGGTCGACGGCCCGGGGGCGTTCTACATGCCGACCGTGCTCGCCTCGATCCCGGACGGCGCGCGCGTGCTCGGCGAGGAGATCTTCGGCCCCGTCGCGCCGCTGCGCACGTTCGAGGCCGAGGACGAGGCGATCGCGGCCGCCAACGCGACCGAGTACGGCCTCGTGGCCTACGTCTACACGCAGGACCTCAAGCGCGCGTTCCGCGTCGCGGAGCGGCTCGACGTCGGCATGCTCGGCCTCAACCAGGGCATCGTCTCCAACGCCGCGGCTCCGTTCGGCGGCGTGAAGGCGTCCGGCTTCGGGCGCGAAGGCGGCCGCGAGGGGATCGACGAGTACCTGGCCATGAAGTACGTCGCCATCGCCACGTGAAGCAGGTCGGCTTCGCCGGCCTCGGGGCGATGGGCGCGGGCATCGCCCGCCGGATCGCCGATGCCGGGCATCCCGTCACGGTCTGGAACCGCACCGCCGAGCGCGCGCGGCCGCTGCTCGACGCCGGCCTCGGCTGGGCCGCCACGCCGCGCGAGCTCGCGGCGTCGAGCGACGTGCTGTTCACGATGCTCACCAACACGGCCGCGATCGAGGGGATCGCGGACGAGGTCATCGCGGGCCTGCGGCCGGGCGCGGTCTGGGCCGACCTGTCGACGATCGCGCCGGACGCGAGCGTCGCGCTGGCGGAGCGCGTGCGCGAGTCGGGCGCCTTCTTCCTCGACTGCCCGGTCTCCGGCAGCCCGGCCACGCTCGCCGCGGGGCAGATGTCGGTCATGGCCGGCGGCGACCGCGAGGCGTTCGAGCGCGTCGAGGACGTACTGCACGCGATCGGGCCGAAGGTCACCTACATCGGCGCCAACGGCCACGCGATCCTGACCAAGGTCGCGATCAACCTCGCGCTCGTCGTCTCGATCACCGCGTTCGCCGAGGGCGTGGCGCTGGCCGAGGCGGCCGGCGTGAACCGCGAGGCGGTCGTCGACGCCGCGCTCAAGAGCGTGATCGCGTCGCCCGTGCTCGGCTACCGCGCGCCGCTGCTGGTGGATGACACCGCCGTCTTCGCCGACGTCGACCTGCAGCAGAAGGACCTCGTGCTCGCGCAGGACCTCGCGCGCCGGCTCGGCGCCTCCGTGCCCACGTGCTCGGCGGCGAGCGAGATGCTCAGCGCGGGCCGCGCCGGCGGCAAGCGCGAGCGCGACTTCATCGTCAGCGTCCACGAGGCCTACCGGCGGCTCGCGTCGTGAAGCCGCCGTACCGCACGCGGATCGAGGACGTCCCGCTCGAGTCGGGCCTGAGCCGCGACGACGGCTGGATCGACATGCAGGTCCAGTTCCTGATCGACGCGCGGGCGGCGAGCTCCGACCAGCTCGTGGTCGGCCGCACCGTGCTCCCGCCCGGCGCCCGCCACGAAGCGCACGCGCACCCCAACTGCGACGAGTTCCTCGTCGTCATGAGCGGGCACGGCGAGGTCTACACGAACGAGGGCCGCGAGCCGTCCAAGGCCGGCGACGTGATCTTCACGCCGCGCGGGAACCTGCACGGCTTCGACAACACCTCCGACGAGGACGTGCTGCTGATCTGGGGCTGGAGCGGCGCCGGCTCGCTCGACGCCGCCGGCTACGAGCTCCCATGATCGGCGAAGCCTCGCCCTGCGGGCTCGTTTCGCTGGGAGTGTTCGCCCAGGGGGCGAAACTCCCTGGGGCCGCCCGATGATCCAGGCGCGGGTCGAGCGCGGCACGCGTGCGATGCTCGACCTGCGCCGCGCGCGGCTGGCGGCGGGCGAGCGGCCGCTCGGCTGGAAGGTCGGGTTCGGCGCGCCGGCGGCGCTGGCCAAGCTCGGCACCGACCGCCCGCTGGTCGGCTTCCTCACCGACGCCGGCCGGCTCGACGACGGCGCGGCGGTCTCGCTCGCGGGCTGGCGCAACCCGATGCTCGAGGCCGAGATCGCGGTCGTCGTCGGGCAGGGCCTCGCTCCGGCGATCGAGCTCGCCGACCTGCACCCGCCGCCCGAGGATCCGGAGCAGATCCTGGCGGGCAACATCTACCACCGGCACTTCCTCGTCGGCCCGGTCTCCGAGGCGTCCGGCATCACGGCGCGGCTGTTGCGCGACGGCGACGAGATCGCGTCGACCGGCACGCCGTCCGCGCTCACGGGCGAGCTCGCCGACGTCGTGCGCGCGACCGCCGAGCTGCTCGAGGCCTGCGGCGAGCGGCTGCGACCCGGCGACATCGTCATCACCGGGTCGGTCTTCCCGCCGCTCGCGGTCCGGCCGGGGGAGCGCTACGAAGCCCAGCTGCCGCCGCTGGGCTCCGTCACGGTCTCGCTGACCTAGGCGCTCGCCAGCGACGCGAAGCGGCCGTTGGCGTGCACGACTTTGCCGCCGACGAGCGTCAGGTCCGAGCTCAGCTTCTTGAGCTTCTCGTCGGGCACCTTCAGGACGTTGTCGCTGAGCACGACGAGGTCGGCCAGCTTGCCCTCCTCGATCGTGCCGAGGTCGTCGTCGTCCCACGTCAGGTACGCGCTGCCCGACGTGTACATCTTCAGCGCCTCCAGCCGCGTGATCTGCTGGCCCGCGTTCGTCACGGTGCCGGCGTTGTTGCGGCCCGTGACCATGTGGTAGACGTTCAGCCACGGGTTCTGGGCGGCGACGTTGGTCGCGTCGGTGCCGGCGCCGCACGGGATCCCGAGGTCGAGCGCGGCGCGGAACGGCGCGCCGCCGGTCGACAGGTAGCGCCAGCCCTGCAGGCCGAGCGCGACGCCGAGCGACTTGACGGTCGCCAGCAGGTCCGGCGTGATGTCGTTGACGTGGTGCAGCTGCCAGCGCAGCGCCGCGACGTCGTAGGTCTGCGCGGCGAGCTGGAACGCGGCCACCTGCGCCTGGTTCTCGCTCAGCGCGAGCGAGTGCAGCGTCAACGTCCAGCCCTGGGCGCCGAGGAACGCGCAGGCCGCGTTGAGGTCGCCCGGCACGCGCTCGCCGACGCCGAGCACGCGGAACGCGTCGTCGCCGATCTTGTTGTGGTTGTTGAGGACGAACGTCTGGTACCCCGTGGGCAGCGCCACGTCGTTGCCGTTGAGGTACTGGCGCAGGCGGATGTCGAGGTTCCCGGCGCGCCACAGGTCGGTGGCGTCCTTCCAGTCGGTGAACGGGATGCCGCCCTGGTCGGCGATGTTCGTCAGCCCGAGGCCGGCGACCCAGGCGATGCCCTCGGCCGTGCCGCGGGCGCGGTCGGCGGGCGTCTGGACGGCGACGAGCGCGTTGCGCGCGGCCGTCGCGTTGAGCACGCCGGTCGTCGCGTCGACGGCCACGCCGGCGGCCGTGAAGAACGCCTTGCCGGCGGTGTTGGTGACTGCCTGGCCGCCGCCGCTGGTCTCCGACAGGTAGACGGCGTGCAGCGGCGCGGCGGCGTCGAGCTCGGCCGGCGTCGGCAGGCGCTTCTCGGTCAGCCCGTTGCGGTTCCAGCCGCCGATGCAGGTCAGGAAGCCGCCGACCGGGACGCTGCGCGAGCGGGCGTAGAGCGCGCCCTGCAGCTCGGCGATCGAGGTCGCGGCCTCGACCCCGCGCGTCTCGTAGCCCGGGTTGTGGCACGCGCGGATGAAGTGCTGGTGCGAATCGATCAGCCCGGGGATGACCGTCGCGCCGCGCAGGTCGATCGTCTGCTTGCACGAGCGCACCTGGCCGCGCCCGCGGCCGACGTCGACGATCCGGTCGCCGCGGATCGCGACCGAGTTGGCGACCGTGTTGCGGCCGTCGAGCGTGAGGATGTTGCCGTTGACGAGCGCGATGTCGTCGTCGTCGTCCGGGCGCCAGGGGGAGTGGTGCATGCCCATCCCGCCGCCGTGGAAGTGCGCCGATGCCGGCTCCGCCTTCACCGCGATCGCCCCGGCGGTCAGCAGCGCGCCCTTCGCGAGCCCGCGACGAGTCAGACCAGGCCGTTCAGGCTCAGTCATGGCAACCCTCCTCCTCGGATGTGCAAACGTTTGCACTAGTACCAAGCCGCACAACTTGCTGTCAAGGGCGGAGATGAGCTACGGTGCAAACGTTTGCACCACACGGCGGAGGGCTCGAGCGATGGCGCTGCACACATACGGCACGATGGGCGTGGATTGGGAGGAGCGCGTGCGCTTCGACCGGCTGCGCGAGGAGCGCCTGGTTCGCATCAAGGCGGAGCTCGACGCGTCCGACATGGGCGCGCTGCTGTGCTTCGACATGACGAACATCCGCTACATCACGGCGACCCACATCGGCACCTGGGCGCAGGACAAGCTCAACCGCTTCTGCCTGCTGGCGCGCGGCGACGAGCCGATCATGTGGGACTTCGGCTCGGCCGCCCGGCACCACGCGCTGTACTGCCCGTGGCTCGGCGAGGAGCGCTCGCGCTCGGGCATCTCGACGCTGCGCGGCGCGATGTCGCCGGAGTCCGGCCGCGCCGAGAGCGTGGCGCGCAAGATCCGCGTCGAGCTCGAGGAGCGCGGGCTGCTCGGCGACCCGGTCGGCGTCGACGCGATCGAGCCCGCCGTGCTGTTCGCGCTGCAGGCCGAAGGCGTGCAGATCGTGGACGGCCAGCAGCTGATGCAGCAGGCGCGCGTGATCAAGACGCGCGACGAGGTCCTGCTGCTCAACCAGGCGTGCTCGATGGTCGACGCGGCGTACGAGGAGCTCTACCGCGCGATGCGCCCGGGCATCCGCGAGAACGACTGCGTCGCGCTCGTCAACAAGGTGCTCTACGAGGCCGGCTCGGAGTTCGTCGAAGGCGTCAACGCGATCTCGGGCGAGCGCTGCTCGCCGCATCCGCACGTCTTCACCGACCGCGCGCTGCGCCACGGCGACCCCGCCTACTTCGACATCCTGCACTCGTTCAACGGCTACCGCACGTGCTACTACCGCACGTTCGCGGTGTCGAGCGCGTCGCCGGCGCTGGTCGACGCCTACAAGCGCTGCCGCTACTACCTCGACGCGGCGATCGCCCGCATCCGCCCCGGCGTCACGACGGCCGAGGTGGTCGAGGTCTGGCCCACGGCGCAGGAGTTCGGCTTCCCCGACGAGGAGGCCGCCTTCGCGCTCCAGTTCGGCCACGGCGTGGGGCTCTCGATCTGGGAGAAGCCCGTGTTCAGCCGGCTCGTCTCGCTCGACCATCCGGAGGAGATCAAGGAGGGCATGGTCTTCGCGCTGGAGACGTTCTGGCCCGCCACCGACGGCTGGTCGGCGGCCCGCATCGAGGAGCAGCTGGTCGTGACCGCCGACGGCGCGCAGGTGATCACGCGCTTCCCGGCCGAGGACCTCGTGATCGCGGGCAAGCCGTACTACACGGTGGGCGGCTCGCTCCCGCTCGAGCGCGAGGTCACGTCGGACCGCAACACCGACCTCGACACCGCCGCGCTCGAGGCGACGCCCCACAGCAACGGCGCGGTAAAGGGACGACTGCAGCCGCAGTCATAATGCCCGGCGTGGCGGCAACCCTGCGCGATGTGGCGCGGCTGGCCGAGGTGCATCCGGGAACCGTGTCGCGCGCGCTGAACCCGGAGACGCGCCGGCTGGTCAACGAGGAGACGGCGCGGCGCGTGATGGAGGCCGCCGCCGCACTCGACTACCGCCCGAACCCGATCGCCCGGGGGCTGAAGACCAACCGCTCCTACACGATCGGCGTGCTGGTGCCGGACCTGATGAACCCGCTGTTCCCGCCGATCGTGCGCGGGATCCAGGACCGCCTGGAGCAGGCCGGCTACACGCCGCTGATCGCGAACACCGACAACAACCGCGAGCGCGAGCGCAACGACTTCGAGGCGATGCGCGCGCGTCAGGTCGACGGCGTGATCACCGCCACCGCGCGGCTCGACCACGGCGTGCTCGACGAGATGGCGGCGGCCGGTCTGCCGATCGTGCTCGTCAACCGGCGCCTGGAGGACGGCGCGCTGGCGTCGGCGACGGTCGACGACCACGAGGGCGCGCGGCTCGCCGTCGAGCACCTCGCGGCGCTCGGGCACACGGCGATCGCCCACGTCGGCGGCCCGCAGGAGGTCTCCACGGGCCACTCCCGCTACGAGGGCTTCGTCGACGCCATGGGGCAGGCGGGGCTGGAGGTCGACGACGCGCTCGTGCGCTTCGGCCGCGCGTTCACCGAGCGCGAGGGCGAGCGCCTGTGCCACGAGCTGCTCGAGAGCGGCGCGCGGCCGACGGCGATCGTCGCCGGCAACGACCTGATGGCGCTCGGCTGCTACGACGTCTTCGCCGCGAGCGGCATCGACTGCCCGGGCGAGATCTCGGTCGTCGGCTTCAACGACATGCCGTTCTCCGAGCGCTTCAGCCCGCCGCTCAGCACGATCCGGATCCCGCACTACGAGATCGGCTCGCGCGCCGCCGAGCTCCTGCTCGATCAGCTGCAGCAGCCGGACTCCGCGGAGCGCCCCCAGGTGGTCCTGACGCCGCAGCTCGTCGTCCGCAGCTCATCCGCGCCCGCTCGGTCTTGACAATCCCGCCGGGCTGACGGTACGGTGCAGACGTTTGCTGCAAACGTTTGCAAGCAGCAGTGGAGGAGGAGGAACGCGGATGGGGCTCAGCAGCACACGCGGCTCGATATGGCTGATCGCAGGCGCACTCGCGCTCGTGGTCGGCGGCTGCGGAAGCAGTAACGACGACAGCAGCTCGAGCAAGAGCAGCAGCACCAGCTCGGCTGCGAAGACGGCCGACCAGAAGCCGATCAAGATCGGCGCGTCGCTGCCGCTCACCGGCGACTTCTCGGAGCCGGGCAAGGCGGCCCAGCAGGGCTACCAGGTGTGGGCGTCGATGATCAACGCCAAGGGCGGCCTGCTCGGCCGCAAGGTGGAGCTCGTGATCAAGGACGACGCCTCCAACCAGAACACGGTGGTGTCGGACTACAACGCGCTGATCTCGGGCGACAAGGTCGACCTGTTGCTCGGGACGTTCTCGTCCCTGCTCAACCTGCCCGCCTCGGCGGTCGCCGAGCGCGCGAAGATGCTCTACGTCGAGCCCGCGGGCGGCAACCCGGCGATCTTCCAGCGCGGGTTCAAGATGATCTTCTTCGCCCAGCAGGCGACGGCCGACAAGCAGGCCGACGTGTGGTCGAACTGGGTCACGCAGCTGCCGGCCGACAAGCGGCCCAAGACGGCCGCCTACCCGACGCTCGACGACCCGTTCGCTGGCCCGACGTCGGCGGGCATCGAGAAGATCCTCTCGGGCGCCGGAATCAAGACCGTGTACAAGAAGACCTACTCGGCCGACACGAAGAACTTCGACGCCATCGCCAACGCGGTCAAGGCCAAGAACCCCGACCTCGTGGTCTCGGGCGCGCAGTTCGAAGACGGCGTCGGCTTCCTGCGCTCGCTCGGGAAGGTCGGCTTCACGCCGAAGTGGCTCTACCAGAGCAACGCGCCGTCGTTCGGCGACCAGTACGCCAAGGGCGTCGGCGCGGCGAACACCGAGGGCGTGTTCTACGCCGTCAGCTTCAGCCAGGAGTCCAAGACGCCGGGCAATCCGGAGTTCGTCGCCGAGTACCAGAAGCAGTTCGGCGGCACCGAGGTGCCGGAGGACGCGGCCGACGCGTTCGCCGCGGCCTCCGTCCTGCAGGCGACGGTCGAGGCCAACAAGACGATCGCGAAGGCCGACCAGCTCAAGCTCGCCGACTGGCTGCGCTCCAACGAGGTGCCGACGATCCTCGGCCCGCTCAGCTGGAACGAGAACGGCAGCCCCAAGGGTGAGTTCCTGATCGGCCAGTGGCAGAGCGGCAAGCCGGAGATCGTGCTGCCCGAGGCTGCCGCCACGACCAGCAACATCATCGAGGGCTACAAGCCCGGGGGGACCCACTAGGCGAGATACTCCGGCGGCGCCCCCCGCGCGGGCGCCGCCGGTCGCCTGGCCGTCATGACCCAGTTCATCCAGACACTGATCCTCGGGCTCCTCGTGGGCGGCGTGTACGCGCTGCTGGCGTCGGGCCTGACGCTCATCTTCGGCGTGATGCGCGTGATCAACATCGCGCACGGCGCGTTCCTGATCCTCGCCGCCTTCCTGACCTACTCGATCTGGACGTGGACGGGGCTCGACCCGCTCGTCTCGATCGTCTTCACCACGCCGGCGATGTTCGCGTTCGGGTGGGTGCTGTACCTCACGGCCGTGCGGCGGATCCGCGGCGCGCACATGTCGTCCTCGGTGCTGCTGACGTTCGGGCTCGCGCTCGTGCTCGAGGGGCTGATGGGCGTGATCTGGGGCAACACGTCGCACTCGGTGCAGCCGTCCTACTTCAACCAGTCGTTCCACGTGGGCTCGATCTTCCTGCCCAAGGCGCAGGTCTACGGCTTCGTGCTCGCCGTGCTCGTGCTCGCGTCGCTGTACGCGATCCTCACGCGCACGTGGCTGGGCCGCGCGATCCGCGCGAGCGCGATCAACCCGCAGGGCGCCGAGCTCGTCGGCGTGAACGTGGGCGCCGTCGCGGCGATGACGTTCGCGGTCGGCGTCTCGGCGACGGGCGCCGGCGGGTCGATCGCCAGCGTGCTGTACCCGTTCCTGCCGGGCTCGCACTACGAGTGGATCGCGCGCGTGCTGAGCATCGTGGTGCTCGGCGGTCTCGGCAGCCTGCCGGGCGCCGCCATCGGCGCGCTCATCCTCGGGGTGGCGGAGACGATGACGGTGACCTACATCTCGCCCTCGTGGGCGACCGCCGTCCCGTACGTGGTGATCTTCGTCGTGCTGCTGGTGCGTCCCCAGGGACTGCTCGGCGCGCGCCTGCGAGAGGACGTGGCAGTCGCATGACTCGCGCTGCGCGCTCGCATGCTTCGGCGGGAACTCGCCTGGGGGCTCGCTCCCGCGGCGCGACCAATTGGAGGCCTCGATGAGGCAACTGGTGACTCCGAGCCGGGCCGTGGTGGTGATCGCCGCCGCCGCCCTGCTGCTCTACCCCATCGTCTCGGACAACCTCTACTACCAGAACATGATCATCCTGTCCCTGGTCTTCGCGATCGGGGCGGTCGGGCTGAACGTGATCTCCGGCTACGGCGGCTACGTCTCGCTCGGCCAGGGAGCGTTCCTCGGCATCGGCGCGTACACGCTGGCGATCATGTCCCAGCACGTCGACGTGTCGGTGTGGGTCTGGGTCCCGCTCGCGGGCGTCGTGGCCGGTGTCTTCGCGGCGGCGCTCGGGGCGATCGCGCTGCGCACGCGCGGCCCGTCGTTCGTGATCATGACGATCGCCTTCCTGTTCCTGCTGCAGATCGTGGCGACGAATTGGAAGTCGCTGACGCACGGCACCTCCGGCATCACGCTGCCGCTGCCGATGTGGAGCCTGGACATCCAGGACTGGCCGTTCTACTACTCGCTCGCCGGGCTGCTCGCGTTGTCGCTGCTGATGAGCTGGCGGATCCGGCGCACCAAGTTCGGCATGGGCCTCGTGGCCATGCGCGAGGACGAGGACAAGGCCGCCACGGTCGGCGTCAACACGCCGGTCTACAAGCTGCTCGGGTTCGTTGCCAGCGCCGTGTTCGTCGGCATGGCCGGCGCGGTCTACGGCTACTACATCGCCTTCGTGGACCCGATCGGGATGTTCAACATCCTGCTCAGCGTCCAGATCCTGCTCTCGATGCTGCTCGGCGGCCGCGGCACGCTGTTCGGGCCGGTCCTCGGCGCGTTCATCCTCGAGCCGGTCAACGAGTGGTCGAACAACCACCTCGGCGGCGGCAACGCGCGGCTGATCGTCTTCGGCGGGCTGATGGCGCTCGTGGTGATGTTCCTGCCGCGCGGCATCATCCCGGCGCTGCGGCGCCTGATCGAGGAGCGCCGCAAGCGCGGCAAGGCCGGCCTCGTCGGCGCCCGGCTGGAGCTGCGCGACCGCCCGGCGGTCACCGCCAAGCCGGCGGCCACGGGCCGCGCGCTGCTCGAGGTGCGCGGGCTGGAGAAGCGCTTCGGCGGCGTCAAGGCGGTCGACGGCGCGTCGTTCACGGTCCCCGAGGGGTCGATCACGGCGCTGATCGGGCCGAACGGCTCCGGCAAGACGACGGCCTTCAACCTGATCGGCGGGACGATGGCCGCGTCGGCCGGCGAGGTGTGGTTCGACGGCGAGCGCATCGACGGCCTGAAGCCGTGGCAGCGCGCGTACGCGGGGATCGGCCGGACGTTCCAGATCACGCGGCTGTTCCGCGAGATGACCGTGCTGGAGAACGTCGTCGCGCCGCTGC
Source organism: uncultured Solirubrobacteraceae bacterium (assembly GCA_963736505.1). GTDB lineage: Bacteria > Actinomycetota > Thermoleophilia > Solirubrobacterales > Solirubrobacteraceae > Solirubrobacter. Next base: position 924,962 of record CAVTOZ010000001.1, on the reverse strand, counting down.
GCGGCTTCCGCGTCTCCCAGCTCAACGCCGACGGCGTCAGCGGCGCCGAGGCCGAGCGCGCCGAGGCGCTGCTCGACTTCGTCGGCATGAAGCGGTTCGCGAGCCAGCGGGCCGCGGCGCTGTCCTACGGCCAGCAGAAGCTGGTCGAGCTCGCGCAGATCCTGATGCTCGACCCGAAGCTGATCCTGCTCGACGAGCCGGCCGGCGGCATCAACCCGACCTTGATCGAACGGATGGGGGACATGATCCGCGAGCTCAACGCCCAGGGGAAGACGTTCCTGATCGTCGAGCACAACATGCCGTTCGTGCTCGGGCTGTGCGACCCGGTGCTCGTGCTCGCGCGCGGCCAGACGATCGCCAGCGGCCACCCGGACGCGATCCAGCGCGACCCGCGCGTGCTCGACGCCTATCTCGGCGACGACTTCGCGCTCGAGCAGACCGAGGCGGTGAAGGTCTGATGCTGCTGCGGCTGGAAGGCGTGATCGCCGGCTACGGCGGCGGCGACGTGCTGCAGGGCGTCGACCTCGAGATCGCCCCCGGCTCGATCGCCTGCATCGTCGGCCCCAACGGCGCCGGCAAGTCGACGGTCCTGCGCACGGTCAGCGGCCTGCTGCGCCCGCGCGAGGGGACCGTCGTGATGGACGGCCACGACCTGCACCGGCTCAGCCCGGCCCAGATCCTCGCCGCCGGCGTGTCGCAGGTCCCGCAGTCGGACGCGCTGTTCGGGAACATCACGGTGCGCGAGAACGTGCTGATGGGCGGCTACATCATCCGCCGCGACCGCGCGCTCGTGAAGCGCCGCTACGCCGAGGTCGCGGAGCTGTTTCCCGTCGTGGCCGAGCGCGCGCACGACAAGGCGGGCAACCTCTCGGGCGGCCAGCGGCGGATGGTCGAGTTCGCCCGCGCGCTGATGCTCGACCCCAGGCTCGTGCTGCTCGACGAGCCGTCGCTCGGCCTCGATCCGAAGGCGCTGCGCCACGTCGGCGAGAGCGTGGCGCGCATGGTCGCGGCCGGCAAGACGATCCTGCTGGTCGAGCAGAACGTGCGCTTCGGCCTGCGGATGGCGACCCACGGCGTCGTGATGGAGAGCGGGCGCGTGCTGCTCGAGGGCGCCGCCCAGGACGTGCTCAACAACCCCGAGATGGCCGACCTGTACTTCGGCGGCTCGGTCAAGCACGCGACCGCGCCGGCCGGGTGATCGACGCCCATGTGCATGTGATCGCTCCGGCGCTGCTGCGTGCCGAGGGCGGTCCCCGGGTGCGCGACGGCGTGGCGGAGTTCGGCGGCCGCAGCGTCCGCGGCGAGTTCGTCGACGTCGACCGGATCCTCGAGCAGACGCGCGCCGACCGTGTCGTGCTGGCCCCCTGGGTCGCGCTGCTCGGGCTCGACCAGAACGAGTCGCTCGCGACGCTCGCGGGCGACCGCGTCGCGGTGCTCGGGACGGCCGCCGACGCGGCGCAGCTGCGCGACGTGATGAGCGGCCCGTTCGCCGGCGTCGAGATCGCCGCGACCGCGCTCCCCGGCGACGCGTTCTGGGCCGCCGCCGAGGAGACCGGCGCGCTGGTCTTCGTCCACCCGAGCACGCGCGGGTTCGCCGGCCCGGCCGAGCACTACCTGTGGAACACGGTCGGCAACCCGGTGGAGACGACGGTCTTCGCCGCGCACCTCGTGATGTCGGGCGTGCTCGAGCGCCATCCGGGGCTGAAGCTGCTGCTCGCCCACGGCGGCGGCGCGCTCCCGTGGCTGCGCGGGCGGCTGCGGCACGCGTCCGAGCACATCGCCGCGGCGGGGCAGGTCGACGTGTACGCGTCGCTGCGGCGCTTGTACTACGACAGCGTCGTCTTCGACCCCGCCGTGCTGCGCGCGCTCGTGGAGTTCGCGGGCGCCGACCACGTGCTGGCCGGATCGGACCATCCGTTCGACATGGCGGACCCGGATCCGGAGGCGACCGTCCGCGCGGCCGGGCTGAGCGCCGCCGACGAGGCACTGATCTTGCAGGGCAACGCGGAGCGGTTGCTGTGAGCGCGCACGCCGAGATCGTCGTGGCCGGCGCCGGCCACAACAGCCTGATCACGGCCGCCTACCTCGCGCGCGCGGGCTACGAGGTGCTCGTGCTCGACGCCCGCGCCATCCCCGGCGGCGGCGCCGCGTCGGAGGAGCTGCTCGGCCCGGGCTACACGATCGACTCGTGCTCGACCGGGCACACGCTGATCCAGACCAACCCGCTGCTGCTCGACGACGAGCTCGGCCTGCGCGGGCGCTACGGGCTCGAGTACCTCGAGCCCGACCCGTTCGCGCACGTCGCCTTCCCGGACGGCGAGCACCTGACGGCGTGGATGGACCGCGAGCGCACGGTCGAGGAGATCGCGCGCTTCTCCACGCACGACGCGCTCGCCTACGGGCGGATGCTCGACGAATACGACGAGGTCAAGCACATCTTCGCCTCCGGCCAGTTCACCCCGATCGGCTTCGGCCCGTCGGTGGAGGCGCAGCTCGCCGAGCACCCGCGCGGGTCGGTCTGGCTGCGCCGCCGCGCGCTCAGCGCGTGGGACGTGATCCGGCACGAGTTCGAGGACGAGCACATCCAGGCGTTCCTGCTGTGGCAGGCCTACCAGACGCTCGTGCCGGTCGACGCCGACGGCTCCGGCCAGCTCGCGTACTCGCTCGTGTTCGGCCGCCAGCGCCGGTCGTGGACGCTCCCGCGCGGCGGCTCGGGCGCGCTGACCGACGCGCTCGTGCGCTGCATCTCCGACCACGGCGGCGCCGTCGTGTGCGGCCAGCGCGTGACGCGCCTGCTGCTCTCGGGCGACCGCTGCACCGGCGTCGAGACCGCCGACGGCTCGCGCTTCACCGCGAGCGAGGCCGTCGTCTCCACGATCCACGTCAAGCACCTGCTCGACATGGCGCCCGCGGAGGCGTGGGACGAGGGCTGGCGCTACGGGATCGACACGTTCGACGTCGGCGTCTCGGCGATGGCCGTGTACCTGGCGACGACGGCGCCGCCGGTGTTCGAGACGGACGACGGGCCGCGCAGCGCCGTCTCGGCCGGGCTGGCCGGCTTCCCGCGCGACGTGATCGCCTACGGGCGCGCGCTGCGCGACGGCCGCTACGTCGAGGACCCGGCGTGGGTGCTCGTCGCGTGCCCGACGCTCGCCGATCCGTCGCGCGCGCCCGCTGGACATCACACGGTCAAGCTGCTGTCGGCCCAGACGTACGGCTTCCCGGAGCGCAAGAACGCGCAGGCCGACCGCCAGATCGAGCGCGTGCGCGCCGTCGCGCCCGGGTTCGCCGAGGAGGTGCTCGGCCGGCTCGTGAAGGCGCCGGAGGACATCGAGGCGGCCAACCTGCACATGATCCGCGGGACGTTCCACGGCGGCAACCGCACGTACCCGCAGAGCGGCGCGCTGCGCCCCGCACCGGGCTGGGCCTCGCACCGGACGCCGATCGCCGGGCTCTACCAGACGGGCGGAACGACGCATCCCGGCGGCTCGATCACGGGCGCGCCGGGCCGCAACGCGGCGTGGGTGCTGCTGCAGGATCTCGGACTCGACCTCGGGGAGGTGGTGCGCGGTGCCGGACGCGCGCGTGCAATCGGCCATTGACCACTGGGCCCCGCGCTTCCTGCAGGCGGGGATGGACTACAGCGACTTCATCCGCACCGTCAAGGGCGTGGAGCGCTGGGAGGACTGGCTCGACGCGTTCGCCGCGCTGGGCGACATGCACGCCGCGCGCGCCCGCGAGGCGGCCGCCGACGGCCACGACGTGACGGCCGGCGAGGCGTGGCTGCACGCCGCCGTCGCGTATCACTTCGCGCGCTTCGTCTGGGTGCTCGACGCGGCGCGCGCGCGGGCGGTGGCCGACCGCGCCGTGGAGGCGATCTACTTCGCGCACGCCGCGCTCGGCGTCGGCGCCGAGCGGATCGAGGTGCCGCTCGAGGACGGGCTGATCGTCGGCAACCTGCGCCGCCCCGCCGGCGTCGAGCGCCCGCCGCTGGTCCTGCTCATCCCGGGGCTGGACTCGACGAAGGAGGAGTTCTTCCGGCTCGAGGGCGTGTTCCTCAGCCGCGGCATGGCGGCGCTGTCGCTCGACGGCCCGGGACAGGGCGAGGGCGGCTACACGCTGCCGATCCGGCACGACTATGAGGTCGCGGTCAGCGCGATGCTCGACGCGCTCGGCGACGAGTTCGGCAACGTGGGGGCGTTGGGCGTGAGCCTCGGCGGCTACCACGCGCCGCGCGCCGCCGCCTTCGAGCCGCGCATCCGCGCCGTCGCCGGCATCAGCGGCCCGTTCAACTTCGGCGCGCTGTGGGATCACATCCCGGAGCTCACGCGCGAGACGTTCGTGCACAAGTCCGGCGCCACCAGTGACGAGGACGGCCGCGAGCGGGCGCTCGCGCTCGACCTCGACGGCGTGCTCGAGCGGCTCCAGGCGCCGGCGCTGTTCGTCACCGGCAAGCTCGACCGCCTGATCCCGTGGGAGTCGACCGAGCGGCAGGCGCGGCTCGCGCCGAACGGGACCTTCGTCGGCCTCGAGGACGGCAATCACGTGTGCGCCAACGTGCCGTACATCGCGCGCCCGCTGGTCGCGGACTGGTTGCGCGAGCAGTTGGGATGACGCCCGGCTGGATCGGGCGCGCGCTGCCGCGGCGCGAGGATGCGCGGATCCTCGCCGGCGAGTCGCGCTTCCTCGACGACCTCGACCCGCCCGCCGGCCTGCTGCACGCCGCGTTCGTCCGCTCCCCGTACGCCCGCGCGGAGATCCGCGGGATCGCCGCGCCGCCCGAGGTGACGCTGCTCTGCGCGGCCGACCTGCCCGGCTTCCTTCCGGTGCAGGCGCCGCCGGGCGTGGAGATCGCCGACGCGCCGCACCCCATCCTCGCCGGCGAGGAGGCCCGCTACGCCGGCCAGCCGGTCGCGCTCGTGCTCGCCGCGTCGCGCGCGCTCGCCGAGGACGCCGCCGCGCTCGTCGAGGTCGACTACGCGCCGCTCGAGCCCGCGCCGCAGGCGCCGCTGCTGCGCTTCGAGCGCTCCGGCGGCGACGTCGACGGCGCGTTCGCGCGCGCCGCCCACGTCGTCCGCGCGCGCCACGCGATCCCGCGCACGGTCGCCGCGCCGATGGAGACGCGCGGCGTCCAGGCGGAGCCGAGCGGGGACGGGCTGACCGTCTACGCCTCGGCGCAGGACACGCATCGCACGCTCGCCGGCCTCGCCCACGCGCTCGGCGTCGATCCGTCCAGGCTGCGCGTGGTCTTGCCCGACGTCGGCGGCGCGTTCGGCTCCAAGGGCACGCCCGGGCCGGAGGTCGCCGCCGTCGCCGCCGCGGCGCTGAAGCTCGGCCGCCCGGTCAAGTGGGCCGAGGATCGCTACGAGAACTTCCTCGCCGCCTACCAGGGCCGCGGGATGGAGGCCGAGGTCGAGCTGGCCTTCGACGCCGGCGCGCGCATGCTCGCCGTCCGCGCGCACATCGTCGCCGACCTCGGCGCGTACCTGTTCGTCAACACCGCGGCGCCGCCGCACACCTGCGCGATGCTGATGTGCGGCGTCTACGACATCCCCGCCGCGGCGGTCACCGTCGTCGGCGCGCGCAGCGACAAGGTGCCGACCGGCCCGTGCCGCGGCGCGGGCCGCCCGGAGGCGGCCGCGTTCCTGGAGCTGACAGTCGACAAGGCCGCCCGCGAGCTCGGCCTGGATCCGCTGGAGCTGCGCCGGCGCAACCTCGTGCGCTCCTTCCCGCACGCGACGCCGCTCGGCTGGAGCTACGACTCCGGCGACTACGCGCGCTGCATGGACCTCGCCGACGAGCTGGTCGGGCGCGAGCACGCGAGCGACGGCGAGCGCGTCGTCGGCACCGGCGTCGCGCTCTACGTCGAGCGCGCCGGCGGCCAGTTCGAGGAGGCGCGCGTGACCCGGGCGCCGGACGGCCGCGTGATCGCCTACTCCGGCTCCGGGCCGCACGGCCAGGGGCATGCCACGACGTGGGCGCAGATCGTGGCGGACGCGCTCGACATCGATCCCGACGACGTCGAGCTGCGCTTCGGCGGCGTCGCCGGGGTCGGCACGTTCGCCAGCCGCTCGACGGCGATGGCCGGCTCCGCGCTGCTGCTCGCCGCGCGCAAGCTCGGCGAGGACGGCGGGACCGAGGCGCACGCGCGCTTCGAGTCCGACCTCGTGTTCGGGTCGGGCGCGTACGCGGCGGTGGTCGAGATCGAGCGCGCCACCGGCGAGCTGCGCGTGCTGCGGATCGCCGCCGTCGACGACGCCGGCACGATCGTCAACCCGCTACTCGCCGAGGGCCAGGTGCTCGGCGGCGCCGTGCACGGGCTCGGCGTCGCGCTCGTCGAGGAGGCCGGGCACGACGAGGACGGCCAGCCGACGACCGCCTCGTTCCTCGACTACTCGCTGCTCACCGCCGCCGAGGTCCCCGAGATCCGTGCCGCGTTCGTCGCGTCGCCGTCGCCGCGCAACCCGCTCGGCGCCAAGGGGATCGGCGAAGGCGGCGCGATCGGGGTGCCGGCGGCGCTCGGCAACGCGATCGCCGACGCGCTCGGCGGCCGCCACGTCGACCCGCCGTACACGCCGGAGAAGCTGTGGAAGGCGCTGCGGTGAAGCCGGCGCCGTTCGACTACGTCGCGCCGGAGACGCTCGCCGAGGCGCTGGCGCTGGTCGGCGACGAGTCGCGGCCGCTCGCGGGCGGGCAGAGCCTCGTGCCGATGCTGAACTTCCGGCTCGCGCGGCCCGCGCGGCTCGTCGACCTCGAGCGGGTCGCGGGGCTCGCGTACATCGAGGCGGGCGAGACGCTGCGGATCGGCGCGATGACCCGCCACGCCGGGCTCGAGCGCTCGGCCGTGGTGGCCGAGCGCTGGCCGCTGCTGCGACAGGCGGTCGAGCTCGTCGGCCACGCCCAGATCCGCTCGCGCGGCACCGTCGGCGGCTCGGTCGCGCACGCCGATCCGAAGGCCGAGCTGCCGGTCGCCCTCACCGTGCTCGACGCCCGCTTCCACGTGCGCTCGGCCGGCGGCGCGCGCACGCTGACCGCCGCCGAGCTGTTCGCCGGGCCGTACACCACGGCGCTGGAGCCGGACGAGCTGCTGGTCGAGATCGAGGTCCCGCCGCTCCCGCGCGGCGCGCGCACGGCGTTCGTCGAGCACGCCCGTACGCACGGCGACTTCGCGCTCGCGGGCGCCGCCGTCGTGCTCGCGCCCGGCTACGAGGCCGTTGCCCTGCTCGGCGCCGGGCCGGTGCCCGTGCTCGCTCGCCACCCGAGCGAGCTGGACCGGATCGAGGACCCCTACCGGCGCGCGCTGATGACCGCGCTCGTCAAGCGAGCGATCGCGCGATGCACATCGAGCTGACCGTCAACGGGCGGGCGTACGCCGCCGACGTCGAGCCGCGCATGTCGCTGGCCGATCTCCTGCGCCACGAGCTGCGCCTCACCGGCACCAAGGTCGGCTGCGAGCACGGCGTCTGCGGCGCCTGCACCGTGCAGGTCGACGGCGAGCCGGTGCGCTCGTGCCTGATGCTCGCCGTCCAGGCTCGCGGGCGGGCGGTGAAGACGATCGAGGGACTCGACCATCCGCTCAAGCAGGCGTTCCATGAGGCGCACGCGCTCCAGTGCGGCTTCTGCACGGCGGGCGTGCTGATGTCGCTGGAGGCGTTCCTGCGCGACCGCGAGACGGCGACCGAGGAGGAGATCCGCGAGGCCCTCGCCGGCACCCTCTGCCGCTGCACGGGCTACGAGGGGATGGTGAAGGCGGCGGGCCGGGCGGCGCGGAGCGCCGCCCGGCCCTGACCCCCTATGGGCTGGTCGTCGAGAGCGTGAACGTCAGGGTCTTGCCGTAGGACCCTGTGCGCAGCGCCTCGTTGGCGCCGATCGCCTGGCTGAAGGCGATCGTGACCGCGTCGTTGCTGACGGGCCCGGTGTAGGTGAGCAGCGTCAGCGGCGAGCCGCTGACGGCGCCCGCCGCAGACCCGGTGCCGTTGCTCGACGTCGCCGACGCCTGCAGCGGCTGCGCCAGCGAGAACGCCCCGTTGACGAGATGGCCGGGGACGTTGGCGCTCGGATCGGCGACGCTCAGCGCGGCGTTGCCGGCGGTCTCGACCACGGTGGCCGTCGTCTGGGCCGTGTACGGCTTGGCGACGCCCGGCGTGAACGCGCCGAACGAGGCCGGCGAGCCGAGCGACAGCGCCAGCGTCGGGTTGACGGTGCCGCCCACGTCGCCGAGCTGCGTCGACGGCGCGTTGGCCGACGCGTTCTCGACCGCGCCGGTGGTGTAGACGACCTTGCCGGCGACGACCGTGAGCAGGGACTTGAGGTCCTTGATCGAGTCGTCGGGCACCGAGAAGTAGTCGTCCGAGAGGACGGACATGTCGGCGTGATAGCCCGGCTTGATCTGGCCCAGCCGGCCGTCCTGGTCGATGAACCAGGCGCAGTCGGCGGTGTAGTGCTGCAGCGCCTCGGCGCGCGTGAGCCGCTGGGCGGCGGGCACGCTCGTGACGCCCGGGATCAGCGCATGGCCGGTCGTGACCATCCACAGCATCTGGAACGGATCCCACGCCGCCACGTTCATGGCGTCGGTGCCCAGGCACATGTGGGCGCTGTTGTTCATCACGTCCTTGTACGGCGGGGTGCCGCCACCCGTGCGGGCCGCCGAGAACGTCAGCGCCCAGCCGACGTTGAGCGCCTTCGCGCGGTTCAGCCACGACGTGCCATTGGCTCCTGCGAGCGTCTGGTCCGGGTGCGCGATACGCCACTTGAGCGGCGCGAGCGGCTCGACGGCGTTGGCCGCCTCCATCCCGGTGAGGATGGCGCCGATGTCGCCGCCGACGTGCGTCTCCACGCTCAGCCGCTTCTTCGCGGCGAACTTGGCGTAGTCGACGTAGTCCTGGCCCTGCGTGGCCATCATGTCCTCGCCCGGGCCCAGGTAGCGGACCATGTCGTCGCCGACGAAGCCGACGGCGTTCTCCAGCGAGGCGAGCTCGTGCGGCAGCGCGTTGGCGCCGTAGGCGTTGGCCATCTCGTGGTAGGCGACGCGCGCGTGCAGCCCGCCGTCGCGGTAGAGCTGCTCGAGCGCCTCGTCGGCCCAGCTCGAGTTGATCGAGCCGTCCGTGCCCCACGGGGCGGTGTTGCCGACGGCGTCGGCCCATGCGGTAAGGCCGTCGCTGTTGGCGTCCTTGATGAAGGCGGCCAGGCAGGTCGCCGTCTGATCGATCGACATCGCGTCGAGCTGGGCGATGATCGCGGCGTTGGCGGCGGTCGCGGCCGCGCCGGTGATCGCGCCGGTCGGGTGCCCGTTGGCGTCGACGGCGACGCCGGGCGAGGTGGGCGTCAGGCCGAGCACGTCGAGCGCCTTCTGATTGACGCGCGCGCCGGAGATGCCGCCGCCGGCGACCCACAGCGGGTTGTTCGGCGCCGCCGCGGTCAGCTCGTCGAACGTGAACACGCGCGGATCGTCGAGCTGCGTCACGCTCCAGCCGCCGGACTCGGTCCAGATCCACGTGTTCGCGGGCGTCGACGCCGCGCGGTCCTTGTACATCTGCAGCGCGTCCGCGCGCTTGGTGACGAGGTCGAGCCGGACGTCGCGCGTCCAGCAGTGGTAGCCGGCGCGCAGCGCGTGGATGTGCGAGTCGATCATGCCCGGGATCACGCGCCGGCCGCCGAGGTTGATGACCTGCGTGCGCTGCGCGGCCATCGCGCGGATCGGCGCGTCGTTGCCGGTGGCGACGATGTCGCCGCCGCGGATCGCGACCGCCTGGACCTCGGGGTTGGCCGTATCCTCGGTCGTGATCTTGCCGTTGTAGAGGATCAGGTCCGGGCTGCCGCTCGGATTGACGTCGACGACCGCGGGGGCGCCGCCCGCGAATGGCACCGCGTTGGCCAGCACGGCCGTCGACGCGGCGGCCGCCACCGCTGCGGCGATCACCGTCGCGGCACGCCACTTCCGGCGTCCAGGCGGCTCTCCGTCGCGCACCCTGGACGTCCTCCTCGACCCATCGAGCATGAACAGCTCCTCTCCTCCGGCCCCCGGCGCGCCTGGGACACGCAACCGGTGGGCATTCCCTCAGTGGATACCCGGCTCCGGACTGCTGCAATCGTTTGCAGTGCAAACGATTGCAAACAAGACGACGCGAGCGTACAGGGGGGTGTTTGGCGTGTCAAGCCGCTACATGAGCAGCCGCAGCGGCTGCTCGAGCAGCTCGCGCACGCGGGCCACGAAGCGGGCGGCGTCGGCGCCGTAGAGGATGCGGTGGTCGCACGTGAGCGCGATCTCCATCCGCTTTCCGGCGGCGAGCTCGCCGTCGGAGATCACGGGGACGTCGCGGACGGCGCCGACGGCGAGGATCGCCGCCTGCGGCGGGTTGATCACGGCCGTGAAGCCGGTGACGCCGAACATGCCGAGGTTGGAGACGGTGAACGTGCCGCCGGCCAGCTCGGGCGGCGTCACCGAGCCGTCGCGCACCTTCGCCGCCAGCGCGCGGGTCGTGCGCGCGATGTCGCCGAGCGAGCGCGTGTCGGCGTCGAACACGGTGGGGACCACGAGCGTGCCCTCGCCGGCGACCGCGACGCCGATGTTCACGCGCTCGTGCAGCTCGAAGCGCCCGTCGCGGTAGCTGCCGTTGGCGACGGGGAGCTCGCACAGCGCCAGCGCGCAGGCCTTGACGATCATGTCGTTGAACGACGGTGCGACCGGCGTGAGCGGCTTGAGCTGGTCGCGCAGCTCGGCGCACGCGTCCATCGCGACCTCCGTGCGCACGACGAAGTCCGGCACGGTCGACTTCGACTCCGCCATCCGCCGTGCCACGGTCTGCTGGAGCCGCGAGAGATCCTGGTGCGTGATGTCGCCCTTGAGGCCGTCGACGGGGGCCGGCGCGGCGGCGGGCGCCGGGGCCGCGCTTCCGCCGTTGGCCGGGTCGGCGGTCGCCAGGAGCGCCTCGACGTCGGCCTTGACAATCCGCCCATGCGGCCCGCGGCCGGTGATGGACAGCAGGTCGATGCCGTGCTCGCCGGCGATCCGGCGCGCGACGGGGGAGGCCTTGGCGCGTGTGGTGACGACCTCCGGACGCGCGGGCGCGCCGCCGAGGCGCGCGAGCACGGCGCCGAGCGCGGCGGTCTCGCCGGCCGCCACGAGGATCTCGCTCAGCACGCCGCTGCCGGTCGCCTCGAGCGGGACCGTCGCCTTGTCGGTCTCGATCGTGGCGATCTCGTCGCCCTCGCGCACCTCGTCGCCGACCGCGACGAGCCATTCGACGACCGTGCCCTCCTCCATCGAGTCCGACAGGCGGGGCATCGCGAGCTCATGCGGCTCTGTTGAAGTGCGCTGCGTGCGCGCGGTGCTCATACCGGCTCCCTTGGCTCACGGAGAAGATGCGAGAGTATTGCAAACGATTGCGGTACGGTTCCAGCGGATGCTCCGCGCCACCGCCGCCGCCGTCGCGCTGCTCGCGCTCGCCGCGCCGGGGAGCGCGTACGCGAGCCAGGGCTCGCTGATCCCGGTGCCGATCGGCGCGGGCCCGCGGTACCAGCCGCCGGCGCGCTGGCCGCTGGCCGGCAACGCGAGCTTCGGCGGCCTCGGCGGCGGCGTCCAATCGGAGCTGCGCGTCCACCTCGAGCTGTTCGCCGGCCGCCGCGTGGTCGTCGTCCCGGGCGGGATCGGCGTCTCGGGCGGCCGCACGACGCTGTACGGCTTCATCACCGACGCGCTCTGGCACGCGCCGGCGTGGACGCTCGAGCCCGGCGGCGTGATCCACCTCGCGCGCCCCGGCATGCGGCTCGGCGACGTGTTCGCGATCTGGGGCCAGCCGCTCGGCGCGGACAGGCTCGTGGGCTTCGCGGGCGCCGTCCGCGCGTACGTCAACGGCGAAGCGCGGCAGGGCGATCCGGCGAGCCTCGTCCTGCGCGACCACGACCAGGTCGTGCTCGAGGTCGGCGGCTACGTGCCGCCGCACGCCTCCTTCACGTTCCGCCCGATCCCGCCGTCGCCTTCGCAGGCTTGACCTTGATGATGTCGTGGAAGCGCTCGAAGTCGGCTTCGAGCGTGAGCCGTCCCTGCTTGCCGTACTCCTGCGCGACGGCGCGGACGAGGTGGCGCATCTCGATCGGCCCGTCGCCGTCGGCGGCCTGGAACGCGGCGGCGAGCGAGCAGTTGCGGATCGCGCCGCCCGAGAGCTTGAACTTCTCGGCCAGGAAGTCGAGGTCGACGTCGGCCGCCCGCGGCGCCTCCTCGGGCAGCACGCGGTCCCAGATCCGGCGGCGGTCCTCGGCCTCGGGGAACGGGAAGTCGATCACGAAGTCCAGCCGGCGCACGAACGCGTCGTCGATGTTGCGGCGGAAGTTCGTCGCGAGGATCACCGCGCCCGGGTAGCCCTCCATCTTCTGCAGCAGGTACGCGACCTCGATGTTCGCGTAGCGGTCGTGCGAGTCGCCGACCTCGGAGCGCTTGCCGAACAGCGCGTCGGCCTCGTCGAAGAAGAGGATCGCGTTCGAGCCCTCGGCGGCGCCGAAGATGCGGTCGAGGTTCTTCTCGGTCTCGCCGATGTACTTCGACACCGTGGTCGCGAGGTCGACGCGGAAGATCTCGAGGCCGAGCTCGGCGGCGAGCACCTGCGCGGCCATCGTCTTGCCGGTGCCGGACTCGCCGGCGAACAGCACCTTCAGGCCCTGCGTGCGCGCGACGGTCTTCTCGTAGCCCCAGTCCGACAGCACGCGGTCGCGGTGGCGCAGGTAGGCCGAGATCGACTGCAGCAGCTCGCGCTGGCGCTCGGGCACCACGAGGTCCTCCCAGCGGAACCCGGGCGGGAGCCGGGCGGCCAGCTCGCCGAGCCGCGACGACGACGCCTGGCGCGCGCCGAGGTCGAGATCGGGGGGCTCGGGCTGCTCGGCGCCGCGCGCGGTCGCGGCGAGCCGCGCGACCTCGGCGGCCTCGACGATCTGCGTCATCGAGAGGCGGAACTTGGCGGCGACGTCGCCGGTCGACTCCGCGCCCGTGAGGTCCGCCCACGCCTGCCGGCGCTCGGCGAACGAGGGCGCCGCGGACTCGACCAGCAGCACGGTCCGCTCGCCCAGCGCGAGCGCGGCGGTGCGCGTCGGCGCGGCGAGGATCGTGCGCTCCGGCCGTTGCTCGATCGCGCGCAGCAGCCGGCCGCGCTCGGCCGGCTCGATGTCCTCGAGCCCTTCGAAGACCAGCGGCCGGCCCTCCAGCACCGACGCGAGCGTGGCCTCGCCGAGCACGTCGCGCTGGTCGAGGTCGCGCACGTGCAGGGCGATCAGCGGGCGCCCGAACGCGGTCGCCAGCAGCGAGTCGGCGTCGGGCCCGGCGAGCACGATCGGCAGGTGGCTCGGGCGCGACAGCAGCGCGGAGACGATCCGGACCGCCTCCTCGCGCCCGGGTGCGTGCGCGGGAAGCGGGATGAAGCGCAGCCGCGTCGGCTGCGCCGACTCGTCCATGCGCCCGCCGAGCAGCGCCGCGGCGAGCCGGTCGGCGACCTTCACGGGCCGCTCCGCCAGCGGCGTCTGCGCGTCGCCGAGCAGCTTGAGCGCGCCGAGGTGGCGCAGCCGCCCGCTCGCGTCGAACGCCGCCATCACGTCCGCGCTCGAGAGCCCTTCGCCCTCCAGCAGCTGCCCGACCAGCCGCGGGCTCGGGAGCTTGCGCGTGACGTCGTCCTGCAGGTACGCATACAGACGCCCGTAGCGCGGGTTCAGCTCCGCCGCCGAGCAGACGGCGAGCACGGCCGCCTCCAGCAGGTCCAGCCCGAGCGCGTCGACGACGGCCTGCAGGCGCGCGTCGGCGTCGGAGGCCGAGTCGCCCTGCGTCAGCCGCAGCGCGACCTCGTCGGAGATGTACAGCCCGCGGAACGGATCGCCCGGGTCGGGATCGGTGCCCGCGACGCGCTCGACGGCCGCCATCACGCGGCGGTCGATGAAGCCGAACGACATCGCGACCGGCGCGGTGTCAGTCAAAGCGCTCCGTGCCTCCGTCGTGGGGGTACGGCGCATCGCCGGCGCAGTCCGGGTCGTGTCTGCCGGTGACCGGCAGGCGCTCGCATGCTGGTGGCACGTGTGTGCCTGCCGGGTGCCGGCAGACGCGAAGCTGTGACGAGGCCGCAGGCCGAGACATGGCGTGCCGGGCCCGTCGGAATGCGTCGTACCCGCGCGGCGGGGGCACTACTACGCGATCTGGTCGGCGACCGAGTCCGCCTCGCGCTCCATGGAGTCGCCAGGCTGGGAGACGGTCAGCGGGCCGCTGGTCGGCGCGCCGCGCTGCTGCACGACGTGGGCGAGCTCGTGGGCGATCAGCTTGTCGCCGTCGCTCGTGTTCGGCTTGTACTCGCCGTGCGCGAAGTAGACGTCGGTGCCCGTCGCGAACGCGCGCGCGGACACCGCGTGGTTGAGGTCGTGCGCCGTCGAGTCCGTGTGCACGCGCACGTCGGACAGGTCGCCGAGCGACGGCGAGAGCTTCTCGCTGACGCTGGAATCGAGCGTCGTCCCGCTCCCGCGCGTGGAGTTGATCGTCGACTGCACGTCGGACGCGACCTCGCCGGTGGGCATGATCCCGTGGCCCTGGCGCGCGACGGCGCCGCCGAAGGCGTGGTTGCCCACGCCGGAGACGAGCTCGCGCAGCGGGGCGGCGGGATCCTCCGCGGGCTCCTGCTGGTGCTCGGGCGCCCGCGGCTTCTCGTGATCGTGGATGCGTTCTGGGTCCACGCGTCGAGGATACGGTCGCCGCACGCACGCGCGCAAGTGCGGCTAACGCGACCATCGGCTCTGGACGGTCCGCCACGCCGGGTGTATCTTCACCACCGCATGGCGACCGGTGGTGAGACTTCGCGGCGTGCCAACCCGCTCGAGGTGGTCGGCGTCTGGCTGCATGTCTGGACGGCGCCGCGCGACACCGACATCCCGCCCGTGCCGTGGCGCAAGCTCGCGATCGGGGCCGGCATCGGGGCCGTCGTGATCGCCGCCGCGCTGGCCGTGATGATCCCGCGGATCGACCACGGCAAGAACGTGCGCTCGGCACAGGCGCGCGCGTTCCAGGACCACGCGATCGCGGTCAACCGCGCGCGCATCATCCACGAGCAGCGCCCGCGTCACGGCGCTGACCCCGCGCTGAAGCCGGCCGCCGGCGCGACCGCGGCGGACGTCCAGGCGTCGCGCGCGCGGCTCGTCGGCAGCGTCGAGACGGCGATCCTGGCCGACGCGCGGGCGCGCTCGCGCGCGGGCGAGATGCGCAAGATCTCCGGCCCGACGACGTGCGCGATCACGCCGGGGACGAAGGCCGGCGGCCCGATCGGCGTCTACGACTGCTTCACCGTCTCGCGCACGATCCAGAGCACCGCGCGCACCGCCGCGGGCACGATCGGCTACCCGTTCCGCGCGGTCGTGGACTTCCGCAAGTACTCCTACACGTGGTGCAAGACCGAGCAGTTCCCGGGTGAGAAGCTGATCCCGGACCCGCGCCTGGTGGTGCAGCTCCCTGCCGCCTGCCGGACGCCCGCCGACGCCGCCAAGGGAGATACATAGCCCTGCTATATTGCAGGGCTATGGAAATCACCGCCACCACGCTGGGCGCCGAGCTGGACGCCCGCCTGCTGGCGCTCTACCGGCTCCTAGGGCGCGACAGCCGTCGCGATATGAGCCGCTCCGCCGCCTCCGTGCTCGCGCACCTGCGCGACACCGGGCCGAGCCGCGTGACCGAGCTGGCGGCCGCCGAGGCGGTCGCGCAGCCGACGATGACCACGCTCGTCGGCCGGCTCGAGCGCGACGGCCTGGTCACCCGGGGAGCCGATCCCGGCGACGCGCGCGCCGTGCGCGTCGCCATCACCGCCGAGGGCCTCGAGCGCCTGGCGCGCATGCGCGCGCAGCGCGCGGCGCACCTGGACGCGGCGCTCGCGCGGCTCGAGCCCGGAGAGCGCGCCGCCATCGAGGCCGCGCTGCCGGCGCTGGACAAGCTGAAGGAAGGGAAGTCATGACGTCGTCGAGCATCCTCGAGCAACCCAAGGCCGTGTGGGCGGTCGCGTTCGCGTCGGTCGTCGCGTTCATGGGCATCGGGCTGGTCGATCCGATCCTCCCGGCGCTGGCCACCCAACTCGACGCGACGCCGAGCCAGGTCGAGTTGCTGTTCACGAGCTACTTCGCGATCACCGGCATCTCGATGCTGGTCACCGGCTTCGTCTCCAGCCGCATCGGGCCCCGGCCGACGCTGCTCGTCGGCCTCGCGCTGGTCGTGGCCTTCAGCGCGCTGGCGGGCGCGTCGGGCTCGATCGGCGAGATCGTCGGCTTCCGCGCCGGCTGGGGCCTGGGCAACGCGCTCTTCATCGCCACCGCGCTGGCGGTCATCATCGGCGCCGCCTCGGGCGGCGTCTCCGGCGCGATCATCCTCTACGAGGCCGCGCTCGGGCTCGGCATCGCGTCCGGGCCGCTGCTCGGCGGCCTGCTCGGCGGCATCTCCTGGCGCGGGCCGTTCTTCGGCACCGCCGCGCTGATGGCGGTCGGCTTCGTCGCGATCGTCCTGCTGCTGGAGCCGCTGCCCAAGCCCGCGCGCAAGGTCGGGCTGCTCGATCCGCTGCGCGCGCTGCGCCACCGCGGGCTGCTGATCACCGGCCTGATCGCGCTGTTCTACAACTTCGGCTTCTTCACGCTGCTGGCCTACACGCCGTTCCCGCTGCACATGAGCGCGCACGGCCTCGGGTTCGTGTTCTTCGGCTGGGGCCTGCTGCTGGCGATCACGTCGGTGTTCGTCGCGCCGCCGCTCAAGCGCCGCTTCGGCGTCGTCCCGACGCTGGCCGCGATGTACGCCGCGATCGCGCTGATCCTGGTCGCGATGGGCGTGTTCGAGTCGACGCCGGCCGTGCTCGCGCTCGCCGTGATCTCCGCCGGCGCGTTCCTCGGCGTGATCAACACCGTGCTGACCGAGACGGTCATGCGCGTCTCGCCGGTGGAGCGCCCGGTCGCCTCGGCGTCGTACTCGTTCGTGCGCTTCGCGGGCGGCGCGGTCGCGCCGTACCTCGCCGGCAAGCTGGCCGAGTGGATCTCGCCGTCGACGCCGTTCTACGTCGGCGCGGGCGCCGTCGCGATCGCGCTCGTCGTGCTGATCGCCGGCCGCCGCCACCTGGCCGCGGCGCCCGAGGTCGAGGTCGCCGACGCGCCGCAGGCCGTCGCGCCCCTCCTGCTCGCCGTCGACGCGACGCCCGCCGCGGCCGCGGTCACCGCCGCCGCGGCGCAGCTCGCGCGCTCGCGCGGAGCCGCGGTCGAGGTCGTGCACGTGCACGAGACCGACGTCTTCGACGACGAGGCGGCCGACCGCGAGAGCCGCGAGATGGCGTCGGCGGTGCTCCACCTGCGGCTGGCGCAGCTGCGCGAGGCGGGCGTCGTTGCGGGCGGCGCGGTGCTGCACACGTACGGCGACCACGCCGATGCGGTGCAGGCGGTGCTCGATCACGCGGGCGAGGTGGGCGCCGACACGCTCGTCGTCGGAGGCCCGACGACGCTTCGCGATCGCGACGACATGCGGGTCGTCGTGGTCGATACGGCCTTGGCGGCGTAGGCCCGGCGGGGAGGAATCCCCGCCGCCAGGGCGAACGAGGTCCTCCGATGAGGCTTCCGCGACCCCGAACGGAGCGTGACGTGACCGGCCAGGCCAAGGTGATCGCCTTCGCCAACCAGAAGGGCGGCGTCGCCAAGACGACGACCACCCTGAACCTCGCCGCCGCCTTCGCCGAGGAGGGGTTCCGGGTCCTCTGCATCGACATGGACCCGCAGGGCAATCTGACGATGTCGCAGGGGATCGACCCGGAGACGCTCGATCGCTCGATGTTCGACGTGCTCGTCAACGACCTCCCCATCCGCGAGGTCATCCGGCACTGCGAGATCGACGTCGCGGTGGCCTCGATCGACCTCGCCGGCGCCGAGATCGCGATGGCGATGAAGATCGGCCGCGAGCGCTCGCTGGCCAAGGCGCTGCACGTGGTTCGCGGTGATTACGACTTCGTGTGCATCGATACGCCGCCGTCTCTGGGACTCTTGACGGTGAACGCACTTACGGCGGCCGACAAGGTGATCGTCCCCGTGCAGTGCGAGTATCTGTCGATGCGCGGGCTCCTGCAGCTCCAGCACACGCTCTCAATGATCCGGGAGAACCTGAATCCGAACGTCCACATCACCGGGATCCTCCCGACGATGGTGGATACGCGGACGCTCCACGCCAAGGAGGCGATCGAGATCCTCGAGGAGAACTTCGGGGATCGCGTGTTCGGCGCGCGCATCAAGAAGACCGTCCGTTTCGCGGAGGCGCCCGTGAAGGGCATGTCCGTGCTCAAGTACGACCCGACGGGTGCGGCGGCTGATTCGTATCGCCGTCTGGCGAAGGAGGTGCTCTCGAATGGGTAGCGGCAAGCGGGCGAGCATGCGGGAAGGCCCACTGGCCGCCCTGTTCCGCAAGACGGAGACCGAGGGGCTGGAGGATGCGCAGCCGCCCGTCGCCGAACAGCCCCCCGAGCGCACGACACCGACCCCTGAGGAGCGCCTGCGCCACGCGTTCTCGACCGACGTCCCCGGAGACATGATGGCCCCCGTCGACGACGAGCCGAACCGACAGATCCCCCCGCCCTCCGCGTCCGACTACCAGTGGGCGCCGCCGCGCGAGGAGCAGGTCGGCACGCCGCAGATCCGCGTCATAGGCGTCGGCGGCGGCGGCGTGAACGCCGTCAACCGCATGATCGAGGCCGAGATCACGGGCGTCGAGTTCATTGCGCTCAACACGGACGCGCAGTCGCTGCAGCAGTCGGCCGCGCACGTGACGCTGCAGATCGGCGCCGACATCACGCGCGGGCTCGGCTCGGGCTCCGACCCCGACCGCGGGCGCAGCGCCGCGATGGAGGACTACGACCGCATCAAGTCGCTGCTCAAGGGCTCCGACATGGTCTTCATCACGGCCGGCGAGGGCGGCGGCACCGGCACCGGCGCCGCGCCGATCGTCGCGCGGATCGCGCAGGAGCTGGGCGCGCTCACCGTCGGGATCGTCACCAAGCCGTTCGGCTTCGAGGGCTCGCGCCGCCTGCAGGCGGCCGAGGCCGGGATCCACGCGCTCGCCGAAGAGGTCGACACGCTGATCGTGGTGCCGAACAACAAGCTGCTGTCGGTGCTCGACAAGCAGACGTCGATGGTCGAGGCGTTCCGCGTCGCCGACGACGTGCTGCGCCAGGGCGTGCAGGGGATCTCCGACCTGATCGTGCTCCCGGGCCTGATCAACCTCGACTTCGCCGACGTCCGGACGATCATGGCCGACGCCGGCAACGCCCTGCTCGGCATCGGCATGGGCACGGGCGACAAGCGCGCCGTCGACGCCGCCGCGCAGGCGACGTCGTCGCCGCTGCTGGAGACGACGCTCGAGGGCGCGAAGGCGATCCTGCTGTCGATCACGGCCGGGCGCGACCTCTCCCTGTGGGAGGTCAACGAGGCCGCGAAGACGGTGCAGGAGGCGGCGCACCCCGACGCCAACATCATCTTCGGCGCGATGATCGACGAGAAGCTCGAGGACGAGGTCTGGATCACGGTCGTGGCGACCGGCTACGGCGACGAGAAGCCGTCGGCGCGGGAGCGCGAGCCCTTTCGCGAGCCGCTAGGCGAGCCGCGCGTGACGCGCAACCGCGAGCCGGCGCGCACCGCCTCCCGCGGCGTCGACGTCGACGTGCCCGAGTTCATCCCCAAGTTCTGACGAGTGGGAGAGCGGCGGGGGTGGGCGGCCGTGGCATCGTCGCGGCCGGCCACCCTCTGACCGCGCAGGCCGGCGCCGGCATCCTGCGCGCCGGCGGCAACGCCGTCGACGCCGCGCTCGCCGCGCTGTTGGCGTCGTTCATGACCGAGCCGCTGCTGACCGGCCTCGGCGCCGGCGGCTACATGCTCGTCGCGCCGCCCGGCGGCGACCCGGTGCTGCTCGACTTCATGGTCGAGGCGCCCGGGCACGGCGCCGACCCGGCGGCGCGGGCGCCGCTGGACGAGATCGTGATCGACTTCGGCGACGCCGTGCAGCACTTCCACATCGGGCCCTCGTCGTGCGGGGTCTACGGGATGCCGGCGGGCGTGGCCGCCGCCGCGGAGCGGTTCGCGAGCCTGCCGCTGGGCGACCTCGCGGCGCCGGCGCTCGCGCTCGCGCGCGACGGCGTGCAGGTCAACCCCCAGCAGGCGTACCTGTGGCAGCTGCTGGCGCCGATCGTCCTCGCCACGCCCGAGGCCCGCGCGCGCTACTGCCCCGAAGGGCGCGTCCCGCGCGAGGGCGACTGGCTGCGCGACCCGGAGCTGGCCGACGGGATCGCCCGGCTCGCGACCGACGGCGCGGCGCCGTTCTACGCCGGCGACGTCGGCGCGGCCGTGTCGGACTGGATCCTGGCGCGCGGCGGGGCGCTCACGCGCGACGACCTCGCCGCGTACGCGACGGTGCCGCGCGAGCCGGTGCGCGTGGCCTACCGCGGGCGCGAGGTGCTGACCAACCCGCCGCCGAGCGCGGGCGGGATCCTGCTCGCGTACGCGCTCGCGCTGCTGGACCGCGCGGCCGGCCCGCCGTCGGTGGCCGAGCTCGTCGCCGCGATGGAGGCGGCGCAGGCCGAGCGGACGCCGGAGTTCCTCGAAGGGCTGGCGGCGCCCGGCTTCCTCGAGCGCTTCATGGCCTCGCGGCTCGGCTCGACGACGCACGTGTCCGTGCTCGACGCGGACGGCTGGGCGTGCGCGGTCACGTCGACCAACGGCGAGGGCTCGGGCGTCGCGGTGCCGGGCACCGGCATCCACGCCAACAACATGATGGGCGAGCAGGACCTGTCGCCGCTCGGCTGGTTCACGCATCCGCCCGGGCGGCGGCTGCCGTCGATGATGGCGCCGACGATCGTGCTCGCCGGCGGCGCGCCGGAGCTGGTGCTCGGCTCGGCCGGCTCGAACCGGATCCGCTCCGCGATCCTGCAGGTGATCGTCAACGTGCTCGACCGCGGGATGGACGCGCAGGCGGCCGTCGAGGCGCCGCGCGTGCACTCCGAGCACGGCGTCGTGTACGCCGAGCCGGGCGTCGACACGGCGGGCCTGGAGTCCACCGTGGCCTGGTTCCGCGAGCGCAACCTGTTCTTCGGCGGCTGCCAGGCGGTCGCGCGCCGCGGCTTCACGGGCGGCGGCGACCCGCGCCGCGGCGGGGCGGTCGTCGCGGCATGAGCATCCGCGAAGCGATGCTCAAAGCGACCGGCAACCGCGCCCTCAGTGCGAGCGGCGGCGGTCGCACATGACGTGGGTGATCGCCCATCGCGGGCTCGGCGGCCCGGACAACAGCCTCGAGGCGTTCGAGCGCGCGATCGAGGCCGGCGCCGACATGCTCGAGTTCGACGTCCGCCGCACGCGCGCCGGTGAGCTGATCGCCAGCCACGATCCGGTCGTCGAGCGCGGCGGAGCGCCGCGGCTGAGCGAGGTCCTCGCGCTCGCCCGCGGGCGCGTGGCGATCGACGTCGAGCTCAAGGAGGACGGCTACGTCGAGGACGTCGTGCACGCGCTGCGCTCCGGCTTCGACCTCGACGCGGTCGTCGTCACCTCGTTCCTCGACGCCGTGGTCGCGCAGGTCGGGCGCTGGCTGCCGGCGGTCCGCACCGGCCTGCTGGTCGGCATGGACCGCCCGCGCAACCCGGTCCGCACGCGCGCGTCCGAGCTCTTCCCGGTCACGCGCGCGCGGCGCTGCGGTGCCGACTACCTCGCGCCGGAGCTCCGTCTCGCCCGGCTCGGCGTCCTGCGCCGCGCGCACGCGGCCGGCTTCCCGGCGCTCGTCTGGACCGTCAACCGAGACGCGGACATCGCCGCTTTCCTGCGCGACGACCGCGTCGCGGGCGTGATCACCGACGTCGCAGCGCGGGCGCTCGAGCTGCGCGACGGCTGACGGCGCCGTCGAGCGCGAGGCCGGCGGCGGCGGCGAGCGGGCCGAGCGCGGCGACGGCGTAGCGGGCGTCGTAGACCTGGGTCGCGACGGGGACGATCAGGAGCGCGAACGCCGTGGCGGCGAACAGGGCCGCCGGGCGGCGGGCCTCGCCGCGCGCGAGGAACGGCGCCGCGGCCGCGAGCGCGAGCAGGATCAGCAGCAGCACGCCCGACACCTCGGTGCCGCGCACGTAGGCGAGCGTGAGCTCCGACGCGGTCTGGCGCGCCGCCGGCACGCCGGCGTAGTAGCCGGCGAGCTCGCCGCCGACGAAGAGCAGCTCCTTCGGCCGCCGGGCCTGGTCGAGGTACTGCGCCTGCGTCTCTCCCGCCCGCGCGCGCCG
The DNA here is from genome assembly GCA_963736505.1 of uncultured Solirubrobacteraceae bacterium. Taxonomy (GTDB): domain Bacteria; phylum Actinomycetota; class Thermoleophilia; order Solirubrobacterales; family Solirubrobacteraceae; genus Solirubrobacter. Next base: position 902,691 of record CAVTOZ010000001.1, on the reverse strand, counting down.
GAAGTGCTCCGGCCAGACGTAGCGGGCGAAGTCGCGCGCGACGGTGAGCAGGTAGTCGCCGGGCTGGGCGAGCAGCGCTGCGCGGGCGAAGCGGCCGACCGTCGCATCGCTCGCGGGCGGGGCGCCGAAGGCCCGCTGGGCGGGCGACTGCTTGGCCCAGTAGTAGAAGTCGGTGCTCGGGCGGCGCGCCGGGTCGACCGTCTCGCACAGCGCCCGCGTCCCCGCAGGCGGCGTGAACCGCGTGCAGTCGGCGAACTGCCCGACCCGCGCGTACAGGCTCCAGCCGGGGGCGCGCGAGAGCCCGGTGGCGCCGACCTGCGCGTGCTCGGCGGCGTAGTAGCCGCCGAGGACCGCGACGGCCGCGACCGTGCCGAGCGCGGCGGTGCGCCACCGCCGCGGCCACAGCAGCGCGAGCAGGACGAGCGGCACGACGAACAGCCCGACCGTGCGGACGCTCGCGGCCAGCGCGATCAGCGCGCCCGCCGCGAGCCCCATCCGCCGCACGGCCGCCAGCAGCGCCGCGGCGAGCAGGAACACGAACAGCGAGTCCGACAGCACGGCGTGCTCGACCAGCACCTCGAACCCGTCCAGCAGCACGACGGCGGGCGCGAGCAGCGCGGCCCAGCGCGAGTACGGCCGCACAGCGGCGTAGAGCAGCAGCGCGGTCGCGATCCCGAGCGCGTGCTGGAGCGCCGTGACGGCGACGACGTGGTCGCTGAGCGCGTGCAGGGCGCGCAGGAACGCGGGATAGCCGGCCGGGCGGAACGGGTCCGCGAACAGGCCGGAGCGCGCCGCGGCCACGTAGGGGGAGGTGTCGTAGTAGCCGATGAACGCCGGGCGCCACGACCACAGCGCCCACGCCCGCAGCCCGACGCCCGCCGCGAGCAGCGCCGCGAGTGCAATCCGGTGGCGCACGTCCCGAGTCTGGCGCGGGCGGATGAAGAGACGCGTGTGAATCCCCCGCGACGTTCGCGCGTATGCCGTGTTGGTGAGGGCGTCAACCGATCGGAGGAGTTCATGTTGCGTGCGATGGCAGTGGCGGTACTGGCCGTCCTGGCGGTGCCCGCGAGCGCGCTGGCGGCATCCAAGCCCGCCGCCGCGACCGGCGGCGTGACGAACGTCACGCCCCAGACCGTGCGGCTGATCGGGTCCGTGAACCCGCATCAGGCCGCCACGACGATCTACTTCCAGTACGGCACGACCAATCGCTACGGCGCGCAGACGGCGTCGGTGCCGGTCGGAGCGGGGAACACGGCCAAGCGCGTGGTCGCCGACGTCGGCGGGCTCGGCGTCAAGACGCGGTACCACTACCGGCTCGTCGCGGAGAACGTGCACGGCGTCGTCAGCGGCGCCGACCGGACGTTCACGACCAAGCCGCAGCCGCTCGGCCTGAGCCTGGCGGCGACGCCCAACCCGGTGCCGTTCGGCGGCGCCACGGTGCTGGGCGGCACGCTCAGCGGCACGGGCAACGCGAATCGCCCCGTCGTGCTGCAGGCCAATCCGTTCCCGTACACGCAGGGCTTCGCCACCGTCGCCAACGCGCAGCTGACGAACGCGCTCGGCGCGTTCGCGTTCCCGCTGCTGTCGGTGCCGCTGAACACGCAGTACCGCGTCTTCGTGCAGGACAAGCCGGGCGTGCTGAGCCCGGTCGTCAACGTCGGCGTGGCCGTGCGCGTGAGCACGCACGTGCGCAAGACGCGGGCCTCGCGCGGCGTGCTCGTGCGCTTCTCAGGCACGGTGCGGCCGGCGCGCGACGGCGCGCAGGTCGCGTTCCAGAAGCTGCGCGGCACGAACTGGGTGACGATCGGCGGCACGATCACGCACCACGGCAACGCCAACTTCTCGCGCTACGCCAGGCGCGTGCGGATCCGTCGCGGCGGGACGTTCCGGGTGCTGGTCGGGATCGTGGACGGCAACTTCGTCTCCAACGCGGGGCGCTCGGTGCGCATCCACGTGCACTAGCTCGTCCGGTTCACCAGCTTCATCTGCAGGAACGCGCGCACGCCCTCGCTCCCACCCTCATAGCCGAGACCGCTCTGGTCGATCCCGCCGAGCGGCGCGTCCGGGAGCGAGGGCGCCATCTGGTTGATGCCGATGTTGCCGGCCTTGAGGTCGCGCACGGCCGACTCGGCGATGCGCTGGGAGTCGGTGAACACGTAGGCGGCGAGCCCGTAGGGAAGCGCGTTGGCGCGCGCGAGCGCGTCGTCCCAGCCGGAGAACGGCGCGATCGGGGCGAGCGGGCCGAACGGCTCCTCGCGCATGATCTCGGCGTCGTCCGGCACACCGGCGAGCACGGTCGGCGGGAAGTGGAAGCCGGGGCCGGCGGTGCGCTCGCCGCCGGTCAGCACGCGCGCGCCGCGATCGACCGCGTCGGCCGTGAGCCGCTCCATCGCCTGCACGCGGCGCTCGCCGATCAGCGGGCCGATCTCCGTCCGCGCCGAGCGCCCGGCGAACGCCTCCGCGAAGCGCTCGTAGAGCGACTCGTGCACGTAGAAGCGGCTCGGCGCCACGCACGACTGCCCCGCGGAGCCGTACTTGGCCGGCAGCAGCGCCGTGATCGCGGCGTCGACGTCGGCGTCCGCGCACACGATCGCGGGGGCGTGGCCGCCGAGCTCGAGCACGGCCGGGCGCAGGCCGGCGAGCTCCGCGAGCCGCGTGCCGACGGCGGTCGAGCCGGTGAACGTGAGCGCCTTCACGACCGGCGAGGCGAGCAGGTGGCGCGACACGCGCGGCGGGTCGCCGAAGACGAGGTTCACGACGCCGGGCGGCAGGCCCGCGTCCTCGAGCGCCTCGACGATCGCGGCCGCCGTGCGCGGCGTCTCCTCCGACGCCTTCAGCACGACCGGGCAGCCGGCCGCCAGCGCGCCGCCGAGCTTGCGCGCCGCCAGCACGGCGGGGAAGTTCCAGGCGGTGAACGCGGCGACGACGCCGATCGGGACCGCCAGCACCTCGCGGCGGGCGCCGTCCGCGCGGCCCTCGATCAGGCGGCCGGCGATGCGCCCGGCCTCCTCGCCGTTCCACGCGAGCGTCTCGACGGCGCGGGCGAGCTCGCCCGCCGCCTCCGGCAGCAGCTTGCCGGACTCGAGGACCAGCCCTTCGGCGATCGCGCCGGCGCGCTCGGCCAGCAGCGCGGCGCCAGCCTTCAGGATCGCGCCGCGCTCGAGCGCGGGAACGCGCGACCAGCTCGAGGCGTCCGCCGCCGCCAGCGCGTCGTCGAGGTCGGCGTCGGCGGCGAGCGCGACGCGGAACACGGCCGCGCCCGTCCGCGGATCGATGACGTCCTGCGCGCCGGCGCCGCCCTCGCGGGTCTCGCCGCCGATGCGCAGCAGGACGTCACCGGACATAGCTCGCCCCGTTGATGTCGATCGTCGCGCCCGTCGCGTGCCTGGCCAGCCCCGACGCGAGGAACGCGACGGTGTTGGCGATGTCCTCCGGCTCGGCGACCTCGCCCAGCGGGATCGTGTCGGCCGCCGCCTGCACGCCGAACTCGTCGAAGAAGTCCTGGTTGAACGCGGTGCGGACCCAGCCCGGCGCGATCGCGAACGCGGTGATGCCCTCGCGCCCGTGGTGGCGCGCGATCGTCTTGGTCATCGCGACGACGCCGGCCTTCGAGGCGGCGTAGCCCTGGTACTCCGCGTCGTCGCCGCGCCACGCGGCGCGGCTGGCGAAGTTGACGATGATCCCGCCGCCCTGCCCGCGGAAGGAGACGATCGCCTCGCGGCACAGCACCGCCGGTGCGAGCAGGTTGACGTCGAGCGTCCGGCGCCACGACTCCACCCAGTCGCCGAAGTCCGCCTCCACCGGCGCGGCGGAGTAGATCCCGGCGCAGTTGACGAGCACGTCGATGCGGCCCTTCCACGCCCACGCGTCGGCCCATAGTGCCCGCGCCGCCTCCGGCTCGCGCAGGTCGCCCGACAGCGCGTAGACGTCCTCGCCGCCCTCGGGCGACTGCAGGTCGTGTGCGACCACGGCGGCGCCGAGCGTGGTGAGCCTGTGCACGGTCGCGGCGCCGATCCCGCCGGCGGCGCCGGTCACGAGCGCGACGCGGTTGGTCAGGTCGATCATCGATTCCTCCTCAAGAGCGCGAGCAGGCGGCGCTGCTCGTTGGCGGCAAGCATGATGCCCTCGTCGACGCCCATGCCGGGCTTGGCGAGTTGCACCTCCGGGCGCGTGGCGACGGCGACGTGCACGCAGGCGCGCGCGGACACCTCGGTCTCCGAGCAGCTCCCGCCGAGGTACGCGCCGATCCCGTGCGCGCGGCAGGCGAGCACGGCGCGCGCGGAGTCGACCAGCGAGCCGACGTCGGGCGTCTTGATCTGCGCCATGTCGCATGCGCCGGCGGCGGCGAAGGCCTCGACGTCGGCGAGCGTGTTGCACCACTCGTCGGCGACGATGCCGACGCGCCCGCCGCGCTCGGCGACGGCCCGCCGCAGCTCGACGCCGCCGGCGATCTGCGCGGCGCGCGAGCCGAAATCGACCGGGCTCTCGACGCGCACCGCGTACGGCGCGCACGCGCGCTCGATCTCGAGCAGGAAGTCTGCGACCGCGTCGACGCCGTCGTAGGCGAGCCCGGCCTGCCCGTAGAGGTCGAAGTGCAGCGTCGGCGCGTAGCCGGGCTGCGCCGCGACGCGGGACGTCACCCAGCGCGCGAAGTCGAGCATCCCCGCGAACGCCTCCGGCGTGCTGAAGAGCCCGTGCGGGAGCGCGTCGACGCGCTTGGCGACCATCCGCTCGACGGCCTCGCGGCGTAGCTCGCCGCTCTGCGCGAACACCGGCACCGGCTCGGCGATCAACGGCAGGCCGAGCGCGTCCGCGACGACCTCGGCCATCGTCACGCCGCGCTCGGCGGCGGTCGCCGCGAGGACCGCCTGGCTGATGCCGTAGCGCAGGCCGGCGTGCTCGACGCCCGCGCAGGCCGCCTCGGTCGCCTCGACCCACGACGACACGTCCAGCCCGCGCACGTCCCAGCCGTCGAGCGCGTCCGCGCGCAGGATCGGATCGCGCCCGCCGGCGCCCGCGTACTGCACGCTGACCGCGTCGCCCCAGACGACCTGCCCGCCGTCGAGCACGAGCCCGATGCCGAGCCCGCGCGCCGGCACCCGCACGGCGTCGAAGCCGGGCGTCAGCGGCGTGCGCGAGCCGACCCGCAGCGCCGCCTGGTCGTCGTGGAAGAAGCCGCCGAGCAGCGGTTCGAGCAGGATGTCGGCGATCACGAGCGGGCGAGTCTAGGGGCCTGTTGACGAATGGTCGGTCCGCCTGACGTGGTGCAGCCGTGGATGCCTCGGGCCGCAGGCGATAGTGATGCGTGGCTCTGCCACGTGAGCATCGCGGGGGGCGCGAGGCGCCGCGGGTGTGCCGCGGGAGGCGTATCGGAATTCGTCAGCAGGTCCCTCAGGGGGACCCAGGCCCACCCCTAGGTGGCCTGAGACCCTTGAACGGGTTCCCATGCTGTGTATATGACGTTTCGCAGATTCCTTCCCGCGGTCGCCGTACTGGCCGCGCTGACACTTCCGTCCGCCGCCCACGCCGCCGCGCCGTGGTCGGATCCCGTCGCCGTCCCCGGCAGCCAGGGCCAGCCCAACGGCGCCGCCGACGTGCTGCTCACGCGCACCCGCGGCGGCGCCGTCGCGTTCAGCGTCGGGCCGTCGTTCCCGGGCACCACGCTCGACCGCAGCCTGCTCGACGGCGCGCTCGCGCCGCAGCCGGCCGCGCAGTGGCCGAACGGGACCAACGTCGACAGCTCGTTCGGCTCCTTCGCGACCGGCGACCGGCTGATCTATGCCGGCTCCAACGGCGCCAAGCGCGTGCTGATCGCGACCGCGGCCGGCCCCCAGAGCGGCTGGACGACCTCGCTGCGCGGCCCGACGACCGCCGGCTCGCACATCGCGACCGCCGCCACGCCGCACGGCGGCGCCGCCGCCGTGTTCGGCACCTTCCAGTCCGGCGGCGGCTCGGTCTACCTCGTCCGCCAGCCCGGGACGTCGGGGCTGCAGCCGACGCAGACGCTCTCCGGCCGCGGGGCGATCCGCTCCGTCGCCGTCGCCGTGAACTCCGCAGGTGATGTTCTCGCGGCGTGGGATCGCAGCGGCAAGCTCGAGGCGCGCTTCTGGATCGCCTCCTCCCGGCGCCTGACCGCCGTGCAGGAGCTCGGCACGACCGACGTGGCCTCGCACCTGAGCGTGGCGCTCGGCTCGGGGCGGCGCGCGATCGTCGCCTGGGTCGACCAGCGCGTCAGCGAAGGCGGCGCCGCGAAGGGCAAGGTCATGGCCACCGCGCGCAGCTCCAGCCGCGGCTTCCTGCTGGGAGCCAAGCAGCTCGACACCTACGGCGTCAACCAGCTCGCCGGCGGGATCGGCATCAAGGCCGCCTACACCGGCAACGGCATGGGCCTGATCGCCTGGAGCGGCAACAGCGCCGTGCGCGCCGCGCGCGTCGACAGCCGCCTGATCCGCACGCCGCAGGATCTCGCGCCCGTGCCCGCCGGCAGCGGCCAGTTCGGGCTCGGCGACCTTGCGACCTCGGCCGACTCCGACCGCGCGGTCGTGACCTGGACCGCGCCCGCGGGCGCGCAGGAGCAGAACCAGGCCTCGGTCTGGCCGACCGGCGGCAGCGCGTTCGGTCCGGTCGAGACGCTGTCGGGCACGGACCGGTTCGTGAGCCGGCCGACGGCGGCGTTCGACGCCAAGACCAACACGATCGTCACCGCGTGGAGCGCCGCCGCCATCACCAACGGCGCGCCGGGCGAGGTCGATGTGGCGCAGCGGCCCGCTCCCTAGTCGCCGAAACGGACGCGGCGCGTCGGCTACCGTCTCGCGCCATGCCCACCCTGGACGATCTCGAGGCGGTCGCGCGCGGCGCCGCGCCGCCGCCCCTGGATGACGGCGACCGCGCGCGCATCGCCGCCGCGCGCGGCGTCGTCGAGGATGCGCTGGCCAGCGGCCGGACCGTCTACGGCGTCAACACCGGCTTCGGCGACCTCGTCACGGTCTCGATCGCGGCGTCCGACACGGCGCAGCTGCAGCTCAACCTGATCCGCTCGCACGCGGTCGGCTCAGGCCCGCCGCTCGACGAGGAGATCGTGCGCGGGATGGTGCTGCTGCTCACCAACTCGCTCCGGCGCGGGCGCTCCGGCGTCCGCGTCGAGCTCGTCGAGCTGCTGCTCGCGCTGCTCGAGCGCGGCGTCACGCCGGTGGTGCCCTCGCGCGGGTCGGTCGGCTCCTCGGGCGACCTCGCGCCGCTCGCGCACCTCGCGCTCGTGCTCGTCGGCGAGGGCGAGGCGACGTATCTCGGCGAGCGGATGCCGGGCGCGGACGCGCTCTCGCGTGCCGGTCTGGAGCCCGTCGTGCTGAGCGCCAAGGAGGGCCTCGCGCTGATCAACGGGACGCACCTGATGGCGGCCGCCGGCGGGCTGGCGGTCCGCGCCGCGCAGCGCGTGCTCGACGCCGCGATCGTCGCCGTCGCGCTCTCGCTGGAGGCGTTCAAGGGCTCGACCGTCCCGTTCGACGCGCGCCTGCACGACCTGCGCCCGCAGCCGGGGCAGTCGCGCGTGGCCGCGACGCTGCGCGGGCTGCTCGAGGGCTCGCCCGTCGTCGAGTCGCACGCCGACTGCGGGCGCGTCCAGGACCCGTACACGATGCGCTGCGCGCCGCAGGTGCTCGGCGCCGTCTCGGACGCGCTCGACTACATCGCAGGCGCGCTGGAGCGCGAGCTCGACGCGGTCACCGACAACCCGCTGATCTTCCCCGACGACGGCGACGTGCTCTCGGGCGGCAACTTCCACGGCCAGCCGCTCTCGCTCCCACTCGACCATCTCGCGCTCGCGATGTGCGAGCTGGCCTCGTTCGCGGAGCGGCGCACGTTCGCGCTGCTGTCGCCGTCCTACGCCGGGCTGCCGCCGTTCCTGACGCCGCACCCGGGGCTGTCGAGCGGCCTGATGATCGCCCAGTACGCGGCCGCCGCGCTCGTGAACGAGTGCCAGATGCTCGCCCACCCGGCGGGCGCCGGCTCGATCCCGACCAGCGCGGGGCAGGAGGACTTCAACTCGATGGGCGCGCTCGCCGCGCTGAAGGCGACGACGGCGGTCAAGTACGCCTCGCACGTCGTCGCGACCGAGCTCGTGTGCGCGTGCCAGGGGCTCGAGTTCCACCGCCCGCTGCGCTCGACCGACACGCTCGAGGGCGCGCTCGAGGGCGTGCGCGGGTATGTGGCCACGCTCGGCGAGGATCGGTCGCTGTCGGCGGAGCTCGAGGCGCTGGCGGGGGCTCTGCACTCCGGCGAGTTGCGGTTGGCGGGCTAGGCCGGCAGTTGACGCTGACGTTCTGGTAGGACCAAGCGATGGCAGAAGACTCGTGGAACGACCGCGCCGAGGCATGGGCCGAGCACTGGCCGCGCCTCTCCGAGCCCGCGCGCCGCGCCGTCGCGGACGCCGCGGGCGTCGGCGCGGGGATGCGACTGCTCGACGCCGGCTGCGGCAGCGGCGAGTTCGCCGCGCTGGCCGTCTCGCACGGCGCGACGGTGAGCGGGATCGACGCCTCGCCCGGCATGCTCGCGGTCGCGCGCCGGCGCGCTCCCGAGGCCGACCTGCGCGTCGGCGACATCGCGGCGCTCCCCTGGGACGACGATGCCTTCGATCTCGTCACGGCGTTCAACGCCGTCCAGTTCACCGATGACGTGCCCGCCACGATCGCCGAGCTCGCCCGCGTCGCGCCGCGCGTGGCGATCTGCGTCTGGGCCGACGGCAGCGAGCTTCGGCTCGTGTTCGCGGCGCTCTCCGGCGCGTCCTCGCCGCTGCTGGACCTCGAGCCGGCGGTGCGCGCGGCCGGGCTCTCGCTCGAGACCGTGGCCGATGTGGCCACGCCCTACGAGACGCCCGACCTCGCCACGTTCGTGACCGCGCTGCGCGAGGCCTCGGGGATCGAAGGCGACGTGGAGGGCGTCGCGGCGCCCTACCGCCGCGACGACGGGTCCTACCGCTTCGAGAACACGTTCCGCTACGTCGTCGCGACGCGCTCGTAGTTCAGCCGCAGCAGCGCGATCACGTCGCGCACGTCGTCCTCGCCGGCTATCCGGCGCGCGGCGGGGCCGTGCTTCTCCGGGAACACGGGGTGGAACGTGACGCGGCCTTGCGCGTAGAGGTCGTCGAAGACCTCGCGCGGGAAGCCGAAGTGCGCCGCGTGGTCGCCGTGCAGATGGCCGATCTCGCGCCGGCCGACCTTGAAGGCGAACTCGCCGCGCCGCCCGCGGCCGGCGGTGACGCCCGGCCAGGCGGTCACCTCCGCCGTGATCTCTTCGCTCGCAGTCATGCCGTTAGCGTCGTCCGCGCGGCGCCGGACGACCATCGGCAATTGGTCGTACGACTAGCGGCCGAGCGTGCGCAGCACTTCGCGGGCGCGGCCGCGCACGTCCTCGACGAGCCCGCGCACGGCCGCCAGGCCGGCGCGCAGCTCAGGGTCGCCGACCTCGACCGGCATCATCGAGTCCTGCAGCTCGACGAGCGCCTCGTCGGCCTCGTCGACGCCCTCGACCGCGCGGACCAGCAGGGCGCGCGCGGTCTGCGAGACGAGGCCCGACTTGCCGGGCGGGAAGGTGCGCAGCGGCAGCCCGTAGCGCTCCGCGAAGGCGCTGTGCGTCCGCTGGGCGCGCCCGTAGGCCTGCTGCACCGGGCGGAAGAGCTGCTCCTCCATCCGGTCGGCGGTCTGCTCGTCGAGAACTTCGTACGCGGCGCCGAGCGCGGCGAGCGCATCGCCGAGCGACTCGATCGCGACGGCGAGGTCGTCGAGCAGCTGCTGCCGGGCTTCCGCGGTGATGTAGGCCATGGGCCTACCAGGGTACGGCGCCTTCGCGGTCGACGAAGGTGCCGGTCGGCCCCTCGGCGCCGAGTTGCGCCATCGCGACGATCGCGTCAGTGCCCTCGGTGACCGACTGCGGCCCGCTGTGGCCGTTGAGGTCGGTCGCCGTGTAGCCCGGGTCCACGGCATTCACGCGCATGCCCGGCAGCGCCTTCGCGTACATCGTCGTCAGCATCGTCAGCGCCGACTTCGAGGACGGGTAGGCGAGCCCGACGACCGTCGACTCCACGCGCGTCGTGTCGGTCGTGACCGCGAACGAGCCCATGCCGCTGGAGACGTTGACGATCACGGGGTTCGCCGAGCGCTCGAGCAGCGGAAGGAACGCCTGCGTCACGCGGACCACGCCGAGCACGTTGGTCGCGTACACGCCCGCGACGTCGTCGGCGGTCGTCTCCGGCACCGGCTTGCGCGCGCCGCCGATGCCCGCGTTGTTGACGAGGACGTCGAGCGCGCCGACCGTCTCGGCGGCCGCCGCCACGCTCGCGTCGTCGGTCACGTCGAGCTGCACGAAGCGCGCGCCGAGCGCGTCCGCCGCCGCCTGCCCGCGCTCCGCGTCGCGCGCGCCCATCCAGACGTCGTGGCCCGCTTCGATCAGCCTCCGCGCCGCTTCGTATCCGAGCCCCTTGTTGGCTCCGGTGATCAGGATCGTGCTCATGGGATCCATGCTGGCCGCGATCGCGCGACTTACCAGAGGACTCTCAGTGCCACCATGAACGGCATGGACGAGCTCGCCCGCTGCCTGCGCACGTGGCGCGACCGCATGACCCCCGCCGACGCCGGGCTCCCCAACGGCGGCCGCCGCCGGGCGCCCGGCCTGCGCCGCGCCGAGCTCGCGCAGCTCGCGGGCGTGTCGGTCGACTACCTCGCCCGGCTCGAGCAGGGCCGCGCGCACAACCCGTCCGCCTCCGTGCTCGGCCCGCTCGCGGACGCCCTGCGCCTGAGCCAGGACGAGCGCGCGCACCTGTACCGCGTCGCCGGGTACGCCGCGCCGACCGCCGGCCGGATCGACCGCCGCATCACGCCCGCCGTGCAGCGCGTGCTCGACGGCCTCGGCGACGTGCCGGTGGTCGTCGCCGACGCCGCCTGGACCATCCTGACCGCCAACCCGCTCGCGCACGCGCTGCTGGGCGAGGCGGAGGGCAACATCGTCTGGCGCCACTTCACGGGTGAGATGTCGCGGCTCGAGCGCGATGCCGAGGGCGTCGAGCGCTTCAAGCGCGAGACCGTCGCCGACCTGCACGACGCGCTCGGCCGCTACCCGCAGGACGAGCCGCTGCGCGACCTGATCGCCGGCCTGCGCGCCGTCAGCCCGGTCTTCGCCGAGCTGTGGGAACAGCGCCCGGTCGCCCCGCGGCGGGCGGATCGCAAGACGTTCGCGCACCCCGAGGTCGGCCCGATCACGCTCGACTGCGACATCCTCACCGTCCGCGGGAGCGACCTGCGGCTGATCGTCTACACCGCCGTGCCCGGCTCGCCCGACGCCGACAAGCTCGCGCAGCTCGCCATGCCCGCCGCGGTCTAGGCGAGCTGGCGCTCGGCCTGGACCGGCTCGGAAATGGTCGCCTTGCGCGCCTTCGCGAGCGGGTAGTAGATCGCGCCCGCGACCAGGCCCCCGATCCAGAAGGAGAGGTCCGCGCCGCCGAGCGTGCCGCTGACGAACGAGTTGTCCCACAGCTGGGTGTTCACGAACGGAAGCGAGACCGCGAAACCGACCACATAGGCGATCAGGCCCGGAGCGAACACGCGCCCGCTCGGTGTGCGCCACGTCTCGTACAGTTGCTCGCGCGTGTAGCGGCGCTTGTGGATCACGAAGAAGTCGACCAGCGTGATCGTCAGCCACGGCGCGATCCAGATCAGGAGCACGAGCATCCACTGGTCGAACACGTTGGCGAAATTGTCGTTGAAGACGCCGATGATCGGCACGGGAAGCCCGACGATGCCGGTCAGCACCGTGCCCGTCACGCGCGGGATCCTCAGCCCGGCCGTCTGCAGCGCGAACCCGCCGCTGAACAGCGGCACGACGTTGGCCGTGAGCAGCCCGAGCGTCAGCACGAGCAGGAACGGGATCGACCAGCCGTCCCCGACGACCTGGTTGACCATCGCGCCGACGTCGAGCGCGGAGGCGCCGTAGGACGCGACGCCGGCGCCGAGCATCATCACGCAGAAGTTCACGACGTACATGCCCGCGAACGTCGCCCAGAACGTCTTGCGATCGGATTCGGTGCGCGCGACGAAGCGGCCGAAGTCGTGCGCCCACGGCGTCCATGAGATCGCCCAGCCGGCGCCCAGCGCCGTGAACAGGAAGACCATCATGCCGAAGTGCTGGCCGCCCTCGAGCGGCTTCGCCGCCTGCCACTTGAAGTCCGGGATCGCGAGCGCGGCGAGGATCACCAGCGTGACCAGCAGGACGCGGACGGCGAGCTTCTCGTAGCTGCGGATCAGGCGAAAGCCGAACAGCGTGATCACGATCTGCACGGCGACGATCACGAGCAGCACGACGATCTCGGCGGCGTTCGTCTCCGGCAGGCCGATCTGCCCGATGATGCTGCGCGCCGCCGTCATCCCGAAGTAGCTGTTGATGCCGAACCAGCCGGCCGACATGAGGAACAGGATCGCGGCGATCAACGCGGCGCCCGAGTAGCCGAACGACGGACGCGCGTTGACCATCACGGCCGCGCCGGTCAGCTTGCCCTTCACCACGCACAGGCCCATCAGCGCGGCGCCGACCACGCCGCCGATGAGGTAGACGATCAGGACGTCGACGAGGCTGAGCCCTACGACGATCCCGAGTCCGCCGACGGCCAGGTTCGTGACGGCGACGTTGACGCCGCCCCAGACCCAGAACATGTCGCCGGCCTTGCCCGTGCGCTCAGCGTCGCTGAGCTCTCCGGCATCCGTCTGGTCGACCTCGAAGCCGGCCGCTGACTGCTCGCTCATTTCCCACCCTCCTCGGTGACTCGGGTACTGTATCCATGTATCCAAGTATCCGTCAAGTCGGTTCAGGGCGCTTCTGAAGCCCGTCGAGCCGGGGAGGTTGAGACCGTGGCCGCGTCGTCTGAGACAATGCGTCGGCCGGTGATGGCCGATCGTCAAGTCGTTGGTAGTTCGCTCACCAATGAGCTCGCGTTCCGCATCCAGGAGGACATCCTGCGCGGCAGGCTCGCCCCTGGGACAAGGCTGTTCCAGGAGCAGCTGAGCGAGCTCTACGGCGTCAGCCGAACGCCGCTGCGCGAGGCGATCCACCGGCTCGAGGCGCAGGGCCTCGTGACGAAGCTGCCGAATCGCGGCGTCGTCGTGCGCCAGCTCAGCGAGCGCGAGCTGCGCGAGATCTACGAGGTGCGCGCGGAGCTCGAGGGCTTCGCGGCCGACCTGGCGGCGCGCCACGCCGACCCCGAGCTGCTGGCCCAGATGGATGCCGCGCAGGAGCGCCTCAGCCACGCGATCGACGAGCTGCGCCGGACCGGCGCCGCCGACGCGCCCGCGTCGCTGAACGACCGCATCACACGCGGGAACACCGAGTTCCACGCGACGATCCGCTCAGCGGCGGCCAACCAGCGGCTCGGCGAGGTCGTGCGCTCGCTCGAGGACGCCTTCCCGAAGGACTACGTCTGGCGTTCGCTGACGAGCGAGGCGGAGATGCTCGCGCTCAACGTCGACGAGCACGTCGCGATCCGCGACGCGATCGCCGCCGGCGACGCCGAGTCCGCGCGCCGGCTGATGCGCGACCACGTGATGCACGCGTGGACGCTGCTCAGCGGCTATCTGCGCTCGCTCGGCTTCTGGGACTAGCGCCGAGGACGGCGCGCAGGCCCGCGTCGCGGTCGGCCGCAGCCGCCTCCGGGTCCGGATAGGCGTGGAAGCCCGCGCCGCTGCGGACGCCGAGCCGCCCCTGCTCGGCCAGCTCCAGCAGCGGGCGCTGCGGCGCGTCGGCGCCCGCGAGCTGCGGGAACAGCTCGCGCGCGACCGCGATGGCGGTCTCGACGCCGGCGAGGTCGGTCGAGCGCAGCGGGCCGATCACGGCCCAGCGCGGACCGAGGCACTCCGTGAGCGCCAGGTCGATCCCGTCGGCGTCGGCGACGCCGTCCTGGAGCAGCTGCAGCGCCTCCCGGATCAGCGCGTACTGCAGCCGGTTGACGATGAAGCCCGGCACCGCCCGGCTCAACGTCAGCGGGCGCTTCCCGGCGGCGGCCAACCGCTCCGCCGACCACGCGACCAGCGCCGGGTCGGTCGCGGCGGCCGGCACGACCTCGACGAGCGGGATCAGGTGCGCCGGGTTGAACCAGTGCAGGCCGAGGAAGCGCTGCGGGCGCGCGAGCGCTCCCGTCAGCTCGTCGAGCGGCAGCGAGGACGTGTTCGTCGCCAACACCGCGTCCGCGTCCATCGCGGCCTCGGCCTCCGCGAGCAGCGTGCGCTTGAGCTCCAGGCGCTCCGGCACCGACTCGATCACGAGCCCCGCGCCGCGCACCGCGGCGGGGAGGCCGGTCGTGGTCTCCAGGCGCTCCAGCGGCTCGCCCGCGAGCGCGGCGCGGGCGCCGTCCAGCGTCGCCTGGCTGCGGGAGTACAGCGAGACCGAGGCGTCCGCACGCAGGAAGACGCGCGCGATGTTGCGCCCCATGACGCCGGCGCCGAGCAGCGCGACCTTCACGGCCGCGCCTCGGCCACGGCGCGCAGCCGGTCGGCATCCCAGGCCGCGCTCACGTCCTGAGCGGTGACGACGAGGCCCGCGTCCAGGCGCGGCCACGCGCCGTCCGCCGCGAGCAGGGCCACCGGCGCGTCCGACCCGGCCGTGAATGCCGCACCGTCCGGCGCGATCGCGAGCACAGGGCGCCCGAAGAACGTGCCGAGGGAAGCGAGCCGGCGCGCGCCGGCCGCGGCGTCCGGGCCGATGGCGGCGACGGCGTCGGCGCCCGCCTCCAGGAACGCGCGGGCGAGGTCGGTCAGCGCGTCGTCGGCGGCGTCGGGATCGTCGACCGCGAAGTCGCGCTGCAGCCGCTCCGCGTCGGGCACCGCGGCGATCACGGCGAACGGCGCGGACTGCCGCAGCCGCGCCACCAGCTCGCATGCGGCGCGCACCGCGCCGCTGTCCGCAGCCGACTCGAGCGCCGCGAGCCCGCTGCCGCCGGTCTGGGCGACGACGAACAGCGCGTCGGCGCCCGCGATCCCGGCGGCGTCGGCCAGCAGCCGCTGCGCGACGGTCGGATCGGCCCACCACTCGGCCGCGGGCTGGCGGACGAGCTCCGGCAGGCCGTCCCACAGCAGGGGAGCCCACGCGACGCCCTGACCCGCCAGCGCGTGCGCGAAGCGCTCGCGGCCCGTCAAATCCGCACCACGTCCCGGTTCGGGGCGCCCGACGGCCACTCGCCGAAGTACTTCAGCGCCTCGGCCGGCGGCCGCCGCCGCTCCCAGTCGGCCGCGAACTCCGCGAACGGGCGGCCATGCTCGAGCCGGCGCGCGCGCTGCTCCTCGCGCGCCCGCCGCGTGCCCTCGGCGTCGGGCATCAGCGTCTCGGCGTCGTAGACGACGCGGTAGACGTTCGCCGCCGTCCAGTCGCTGATGGCGTCCGCGCGGACGTCGGCCATCACCGCCTCCGGCTCGCGCTCGAGCACGTCGCCGTAGCCGCCCGACCCCTGGGTCGACGCCGCGAGGATCTCGCCGCGCTTGAGGACGCGGATCCCGCGCGTCTGGTGCTCGACGATCACCTCGCCGCGCAGCGCCGTCGAGCCGTTCGCGAGCGAGTAGTCGTCGACCGGCAGGTCGGGCTCGCCCGCGGCCATCTGCTCCAGCAGCGAGCTCTCGAGCACGCGGATGCCGGGGACGACGGTCATCGAGTAGCCGCCGTAGAGGCCGTTGTGGGCCGGGAACTTCGCCTCCTTCTGGCTGGAAGTGAAGGCGAGGTACGGCACCTGGTGCACGACGTAGCAGACCGCCGCGCCGACGCCGCCGCGCCAGCGCCCGAAGCCGCACGTGTCGCGCTGCTGGTGCTGGTAGAGGTGCAGCAGCGGGAACTCGGCCTCGATGTCCTCGACGTCGGGCGCCTTGCCCCACGGCCCGTGCGGGAAGCCGAAGACGTCGACGCCGTCCTTGTCGTGGCGCGCGGCGAGCCCGTAGGCGTTCAGCGGGTAACCCATGAAGTCCGTCACGCGCACGCCGTGCTGGTTGGTGCCCGCCACCATCACCGCCGAGGCGCTCGACGAGCAGAAGCCGCACACGAGGTCGCGCTGCTCGGTCGGGAACATCGCCTTCGACAGCGCCACGCCGAGCAGCGGGAACACCATCGCGCCGACCAGCGGCGAGCAGCTGATCGCCGCCTCGGGATCGGCGTCGAAGAACGAGCCGTGCGGAACCTGGATGTCGATGTGCTCCAGCATGCCGGACGACAGCGGGAAGTCGTGGAACGGGAACTGGAACAGGTTGACCGCGCAGTGGCCGCGGATGACGTTCGTGAACGCGTTGTATGAGCCCTCGTGCTCGGGTGAGGTGCCCTCGAAGTCGATCGTCAGCTTGTCCCCGGAGACCGTCACGGTCACGGACGCGCGCAGCAGAGCCGCCTCGTGCCCGGTCGTGTCCATGAACACCACGTGCCGGTAGGTCCCGTCCGGCCACGAGTCGATCCGTCGCCGCACGCCCGCCGACGTCTGCTGGATCATGCGCCGGAACAGGCCCCGCAGCAGCCCGTTGCCGCGCCGGCCGGCGAGCTCCTGCAACCGGATCCGCACCCGGTCGCAGGCCGCGACGCGCGCCTTCACGTCGGTCACCTGCATGCGCGGCGCGCGCGAGATGAAGTTCTCCATCATCCGCAGGAGGTCGTTCTTGAGCCGGTAGTCCTCGCCGATCTTGATCGGCGTCAGCTTCATTCCCTCGTCGTGGCGCGTGTGCGCCTGCGTGATCTCGCCGCCCGGCTCGCTCCCGCCGGTCTCGGACTGGTGCGCGCCGGACACGACCCACGCGATCAGCTCGCCGGCGTGGAAGATCGGCATCAGCGCGAACTGGTCCGGGTTGTGGATGCCGCCGTAGAGCGCCTCGTTGCAGTAGTAGACGTCGCCCTCGCGCACACCGACCGAGGGATCGCCGGCGAACTCCTCGA
This sequence comes from uncultured Solirubrobacteraceae bacterium, assembly GCA_963736505.1. Lineage (GTDB taxonomy): Bacteria > Actinomycetota > Thermoleophilia > Solirubrobacterales > Solirubrobacteraceae > Solirubrobacter. Next base: position 885,759 of record CAVTOZ010000001.1, on the reverse strand, counting down.
GGATGAACTTGATCGGCACCTGGCCTGTGACGGCGTGCAGGTACGTGCCGAGCACGGCCGACACGAGGTCGCCGCGCGCGGTGAAGATGGCCACGAGCGTGTCGCCGGAGTGCAGCATGCTCGAGATGCCCATCTTCGTCATGACCTCCTTGCCCTCCTGGAGCATCAGCAGGAGGTTCTCGGAGAAGATCTCGTAGTCGCCCGGGCCCAGGCCCGCCGCGTCGGCGAGCTCCTGCTCGGACGGCGGCTCGGACCGCATCGCCCGGTCCACGATCGACGGGTCAAACATGGTCGGACTCCTCGCTGGCCAGGGTGAGCACGAGCGCGCACCGGGGGTCGACCTCCAGCTCCCAGCGGGGCGCGACGACGACGGTGGTGTCGCCGGACTCGACCAAGGCCGGCCCGGAGACCCGGTGCCCGGGCTCCAGCCGCTCGAGGTCGTAGACCGGCGTATCGGCCCAGCCGTCGTCCCACAGCGCGTCGCGGGACCCGGTCCGCGCGGCCGACACGTCGGTGCCCGCGCCGGCGGAGGCGATGCGCTCGGCCGAGGGCTGCGGCAGGCGCGCCTTGAGCACGAACGCCTCGATCTCGACGCCCGCCTCCGGATGCAGCCCGAGCGGGCTGTAGGCCTCGCTGAACTCGCGCTCGAAGGCCGCGTACAGCGCCTCCATGTCGGCCTGCGAGCCGACCCGCAGCAACGGCGCCGCGACGCGCTTGACGTTCAGCTGACCGCCGAACTTCATATCGAGCTCGAGGTCGTAGCGGATCTTCGCCGGGTCGAAGCCTTCGCCGGCGAAGTCGCGCACGGCCAGCTCCTCGAGCCCTTCGACGATGGCGTTGAACTCCTCGTAGGAATCCAGCCACGCCTTCGTCCCAGGTGTCAGCAGCGTGAAGCGGCGCGACCGCTCGTACACGTGCAGGACGTCCATGGTCGAGGAGCCGTAGGCGCAGAAGGTCGAGGCGAACGGGTAGACGACCACGCGGCTCATGCGCGCCGCCTCGGCGTAGCCGCAGGCGTGCGCCGGCCCCGCGCCGCCCGCGGCGTAGATCACGAAGTCGCGCGGGTCATAGCCCTTGAGCACGGTCTCCTTGTAGATCTCCGCGCCCATCTTGGCGTCGATGATCCGCTTGATCAGCAGCGACGCCTCGTCGACCTCGACGCCGAGCGGGACGGCGACGCGGTCGCGGATCGCGCGCTCCGCCCGCCGCCGGCTGAGCGTCAGCTGGCCGCCGTGGAAGCGCTCGGGGCTGAGGTAGCCGAGCACCAGGTCGGCGTCCGTCACCGTCGGCTCGCGTCCGCCCTGGTCGTAACAGGCGGGTCCGGGCATCGAGCCGGCGCTCTCCGGGCCGACCTCGAGGCGGTTGTCGAGCAATGCGTTGACACGCGCGATGGAGCCGCCGCCGGAGCCGATGGAGCGCGTGTCGAGGATCGTCGCGTCGACGGTCCAGCGGTCGATCGTCGGGGCGAACTTGTAGAAGCGCGTGCTGCCCTCGACCACCATCGCGATGTCGAAGCTCGTCCCGCCCATGTCGGTGATGACGACGTTGCGGTGCCCGTCGGCGCGTCCCAGCGCGGCGCTGCCCATCAGGCCGGCGACCGGCCCGCCGTTGTACGTGTGGACGGCGGCCGAGCGGAACACGCTCGCCATCCCGCCGGTGTTGTGGACCATCATCAGCGGCTTGCGGTAGCCGCCGCCGCGCAGCTGCTGGCCGATGCCGATCAGCTCCTCGTACATCGACTGGTGCAGGTACGCGTTGAGCACCGTCATCGTCGTGCGCGTGTACTCGAACTTGCGCGGCGAGACCTCGCTCGAGAGGAAGACCGGCATACTGCCGAGGTAGGACTCGTTGTACTCGCGCTCGATCAGCTCGCGGATCCGCTGCTCGTGCTCCGGGTTCAGGAACGACCACAGCAGCGAGACGACGAACCCGCGCACGCCCTGATCGACGAGGCGGTCGAGCTGAGCGAGGAAGTGATCCTCGTCGAGCGGCCGCAGGACCTCGCCGCGGTAGTCGATGCGTTCTTTGACGCCGACCGTCAGGTGCTTGGGGATCAGCGGCTCGGGCTTGACCGAGGCCGCGATGTTGCGCTGCTCCTTGAACGGCACGCCGTCGGACCACTGGCTGCCGCGCCCGACGAGCAGCGTGTCCTCGAAGCCTTCGGTCGCGATCAGCCCGAGGCGCGGGCCCTTGCGCTCGATCAGCTTGTTCATCGCCAGCGTCGTCGAGTAGCGGATGATCTCCGTGTGCTCGAGCAGGTCGCCCGTGCCGAGCTCGAGCTGGTGCGCGGCCTGCTCGATCGCCTGCCCCATGCCCTGCGAGAGGTCGAACGGCGTCGTGCGCGTCTTGCACCAGGTCTCGCGGCCGTCGACGCGCACGTAGCAGTCGGTGAACGTCCCGCCGATGTCGATCTCGATCGAGCCGCTCACGTCCCGGCCGCCTTCAGGGCGTCGATGTCGAGCTCGATGTCATGCGTGACCGGATGCCCGGGCGGGAGGTACTCGACCTCCAGCAGCGCGGCGCACCCGGGGCAGATGAACTCGAGCACGCGGCACCACTCGGGGTCGGGCGCGAACGTGTAGTCGCCCTCGATCATCGGCCGGTGGATCTCGCGCGGGTCGCGCTCCCACACGAGGCAGCCGTGCTTGTAGTTCGCGCGCGCGGCGCCGAGATCCTCGCCGCAGCGGGTGCAGTGCCAGCGCTCGTGCTCGAGGTCGATCTCGAGGTACTCCGTGATCTGCCGTCTCATGCCGAAGGCGCCTCCAGCACGCCGTAGCCCTGCTCGGTGAAGCGCACCGACCAGCCGGCCGGCACGAAGATCGTGGTGTCAGGCGCCTCCAGGAAGGCGGGGCCTTGGGCCGGCGCGGCGCCTGGCCGTCCGAGGCCGCCGATCACGGGGACCTCGACAGGCCCGCCCGCGGTCAGCACGGTGCGCGTGCGCGGCTCCGGCGCCGGACCGGGGGCGACGACGTCCAGGCGCACGTCGCGCGGGACCGAGACGTGCAGCCGGACGCGGCCGGGCCCGACGGCGGGCGGCCGGTCGATCAGGTCGCGCAGCGAGGCGCTCCCCCCGTCCCACTCGGCGTGCACCCGCGCGAGGTCGGTGATGCCCTCCGAGCGCAGGTCGCGGCGGGCGTTGTCGGCGAGCCGTGCGAGGTCGCCGATCGCCTCGTAACTATGCGCGATCGGAAGCAGCCCGCCGCCGAACGCCGAGAAGACCGAGCTGTGCGGGAAAACGACCACGCGCGGGATCGAGAGCGCCGCCGCGGCGGCCGCGCACAGCAGCCCGCCGCCGCCGCCGTAGGAGAACAGCCAGCGCTCGGACGGGTCGGCGGCGGCCAGCGCGGGATGGCGCCGCGCCCATGCCTCCAGCTCGCGCTGCAGAGTCGCGTGGATCGCGTCGAGCGCCGCGAGCGGGTCGCGGTCGCCGAGCGCTGCCTGCGCCTTAGCGCGGTCCAGCAGCCGCCGGCCTCCGAGGAACCGGCCCGGCTCGAGGTAGCCGAGCAGCACCCAGACGTCGGTCGGCGTCAGCGCGGAGCCGCCGAGACCGAAGCAGGCCGGCCCGGGCGCCGAGCCCGCGCTCTCCGGCCCGACGCGGTCCCCCGCGACGATCGAGCCGCCGCCGAGGCCGAACGACCACAGCGACACCGACGGGTGGGGCACCGACACCGGGCCGACGTCGGTGGCGGCGTCGCGCGGCACCTCGCCGTCGCGCAGGTAGGCGACGTCGGTGGTCGTGCCGCCGACGTCGAACGTGCAGACGTGCCGGGCGCCGAGCGCGCGCGCGACGTAGCCGGCGCCGAGCACGCCCGCGCTCGGGCCGGAGTTGTAGGTGTCGATCGCGCGCGTCTTGGCGACGCGGCTGCTCGAGCCGTCGGTGTTGACGATCAGCAGCGGCCGCCGCAGGCCGCGCTCGCGCGCCTGGTCCTCGGCCCGGTAGAGCGTCTGCACGAGGTTGGGGTGCAGGTAGGCGTTGATCAGCGCGATCGCCGTGCGCCCGTGATCGTCCGGCGCCAGCGAGATCCGCGACGAGATCATCAGCGGCACGGCCCCGAGGTAGTGGCGCGGGTACGAGCGGTCGATGATCGCGCGGGCCGCGAGCTCGTTGGCCGGATTCACGTGCGCGTTGGCGAAGCTCACGACGAGCAGCCGGATGCCGCGCTCGAGCAGCTCGCGCACGGCGGTCTCCAGCGCCGCCTCGTCCGGCGCCGCCTCGACGGCCCCGCCGTCGCCGACCCGCTCGGGGACGCCGCGCACGAGCTCCGGGTCCAGGAACGCGGACAGCGCCCCCGGCGCGCCGTAGAGATCCGCCTCTGCGCCTTGCGTGACGATCAGCCCGACCGGCGCGCCGCGGCGCTCGACGATCGTGTTGGTCGCGATCGTGGAGCTGAAGTGCAGCGTGCCGAGCGCGGACAGGAACGTGGGCACGTCCTCTCCGACGGCCTCCGCGGCCGCCTCGACGCACGCGCGGAAGCCGAGCGTGAGGTCGTGCGGCGTGGTGTCGACCTTGACCTGCGCGCTGCGCTCGGCATCGGAGACGAAGCCGTCGGTGAACGTCCCGCCGGTGTCGATGCTGAGCGTGTACCGGCGCGCGGGGGCGCCCGCGGGGACGGCCGCTCCCCGCTCCTCCAGCGTTGTGGGGTTCGCCGTCATCTCTGCTCCTCGTTGCCGTTCCGGCTCGGAAGGTCGAGCCTGCTCTCCTGGGCCTGTCGAATCGCCGGCGCGTAGCCCGCGTCGGCGTAGCGTGCGATGCCGAGCGCGGGATCCGACCAGAAGACCCGGTCGATCTTGCGCGCCGCCAGCTCGCTGCCGTCGGCGACGACGACCATCCCGCTGTGGATGCTCTGTCCGATGCCGACGCCTCCGCCGTTGCCGACGGCGACCCAGCTCGCGCCTTGGGCGGCGTTCAGCAGCGCCGACAGGATCGGCCAGTCGGCGATCGCGTCGCTGCCGTCCAGCATGCCCTCGGTCTCACGCGAAGGGGAGGCGACCGAGGCCGGATCCATGTGATCGCGACCGAGCGCCAGCGGGCCGATCGTCGCCCGCGGCGACGAGCTCGTTCATCCGCCGGCTGACGGCGTCGCGCTCGCCGAGGCCGAGCCAGCAGATGCGGGCCGGCAGCCCTTGCTGCGGCAGCCGCTCGCGCGCCAGCATGATCCACTTGCGCAGCGAGCGGGTGCCGATCACGTCCATCAGCGCGTCCTCGGAGCGATGCAGGTCCTCCGGGTCGCCCGACAGCGCGATCCAGCGGTACGGACCGACGCCGCGGGCGAGGATGTCGCGGACGTAGGCGGAGACGAACCCGGGGATCGTCATCGCCGCGTCGACGCCGGCGTCACGCGCCTGCGCACGCAGGTTGTTGCCGTACTCGAACGCCACCGCTCCGCGCTCGCGCAGCGTCAGCAGCCCCTCGACATGGCGCGCCAGCGAGTCGCGCACCGCCTGCAGGTACGCCGTGTCGGAGGCGTCCACCCGCTCGGCCTGCACGGGCGTGTAGCCGGAGGGGATGTAGCCGCGCAGCAGGTCGTGCGCGGCCGTCTGATCGGTCACCACGTCGAACGGCACCGCTTCGCGGACGAGCCGGGGCACGACGTCGGCCGCGTTGGCCACGAGCGCGATCGAGCCGGGGCCGTCGGGGTCGTCGAGCGCGGAGAGGGCGCTGCGGTGGTCGTCCGTGACGAAGTCGACCCAGCCGGCCTCGGCGCGCCGCCGCGCGCGCCGCGCGTCGACCTCGACGATCAGCACTCGGCCGCCGTTGAGCGTCACGCCGAGGCCCTGCGCGCCGCCCATCCCGCCGAGCCCGGCGGTGAGCACGCGGCGACCCTCGAGCGTCCCGCCGAAGTGCCGCTCCGCGACGGCGCGGAACGTCTCGTACGTGAAGCCGAGGATGCCCTGCGTGCCGATGTAGAACCATCCCCCCGCGGTCATCTGGCCGTACATGGTCAGGCCGGCGGCCTCGAGCGTCCAGAAGTCGTCCCACGACGACCACGCGGGCACCAGCATGCTGCTGGAGATCAGCACGCGCGGCGCGTCCGGATGCGTCGGCAGGATCGCGACCGGCTTGCCCGACTGCACGATCAGCGTCTGGTCGGAGTCGAGCCGCTCGAGCGCCGCGACCATCGCGTCGAAGGCGGGCCAGCTGCGGGCGGCGCGGCCGTGCCCGCCGTAGACCACGAGCTCGTCCGGCCGTTCCGCGACATCGGGGTCGAGGTTGTTGAGCAGGCAGCGCAGGGCGCCCTCCTGCTCCCAGCCTTTGCACGTCATGTCCCGGCCGCGGGGCGCGCGCGGCGCTAGGCGACCGGGTGTGATCTGGCCCATGACCGACAGTTTGGATACATGGATACGAGATTGTCAAGTCACGATTTCTTTCCATTGTGTGGGATTGACTTCCACGATATGGTCGCCGCGATGACAGAGTCTCTCGCTCCCACCCGCGCCGTGGACCGCGCGCTCGGGCTGCTCGCGGCGGCCGCCGAGGCGCCGCTGACGCTGAGCGAGCTGGCGCGCGAGGTCGAGCTCGCGCCGAGCACCGCGTCGCGGCTGTTGAGCGCGCTGCAGCGGCACGGGTTCGTGCGCCGGGGCGAGGACGGGCGCTTCCGCTCCGGCCCCGCGCTCGTCCGGTTGGCGGCGTCCACGCTGCGCGCTGAGCCGGCGTACGAGCTGGCCGAGCCGCACCTGGCCGCGCTCACGCTCGCCACCGGCGAGACCGCCAACCTGGGCGTGCTCGCCGACGGCGACCGCGTGCTGTACCTGCGCCAGTCGGTCAGCCCGCGCACGATTCGGGCGGAGAGCTGGGTCGGGCGCACGATCCCGCTCCAGGGCACCGCGATGGGCGCGGCGCTGCGCGGCGAGGTCGGCAGCGACGGGTACGCGGTCACGCGCGCGGCCGTCGAGCCCGACGTGACGGCGATCGCGTCGCCGTTCCGCGACCACCACGGGCGGATCGCCGGCGCGCTCAGCGTCACCGCCCCGACGTACCGGACTTCCGACGACGACGCCGCTGCGCACGGCCGCGCGCTCGTCGAGCACGCGAAGGCACTCTCGAGCGAACTGGGGGCGGCATGAGGACCAAGGGCTGGCAGCAGGAGGCGGCGCTCCTGATGCTGGAGAACAACCTCCATCCGGACGTCGCCGAGAAGCCGGAGGAGCTCGTCGTCTACGGCGGCATCGGCAAGGCGGCGCGCAACCCCGCGAGCCTGGCCGCGATCAAGGCCGAGCTAACGCGGCTGGAGTCCTACGAGACGCTGCTCGTGCAGTCGGGCAAGCCGGTCGGCGTGTTCGAGACGCACGAGGCGGCGCCGCGCGTGCTGATCGCGAACTCCAACCTCGTGCCCGACTGGGCCACCTGGGACGAGTTCCGCCGGCTCGACGCCGCCGGGCTGATGATGTACGGCCAGATGACGGCCGGGTCCTGGATCTACATCGGGACCCAGGGCATCCTGCAGGGCACCTACGAGACGTTCGCCGCGATCGGCCGCAAGCGCTTCGGCGGCAGCCTCAAGGGCCGCCTGGTGGTGACCGCCGGGCTCGGCGGCATGGGCGGCGCGCAGCCGCTCGCGGTGACGATGAACGAGGGCTGCGCCCTCTGCATCGAGGTCGACCTGACGCGGATCGAGCGGCGCATCCGCGAGGGCTACCTCGACGAGCGCGCCGGCTCGCTCGACGACGCGCTCGCGCGCCTCGAGACCGCCCAGGCCGAAGGCCGCGCGCTGTCGATCGGCCTGCTCGGCAACGCCGCCGAGGTGCTGCCGGAGCTCGCGCGCCGCGACGCCGAGATCGACGTCGTGACCGACCAGACGAGCGCGCACGACCCGCTCAACGGCTACATCCCGGCCGGGCTCACGCTCGAGCAGGCCGACGCGCTGCGCCAGAGCGACCCGGGCGAGTACCTGCGCCAGGTGGGGGAGAGCGTCGTCGCGCACGTCGCCGCGATCCGCCGGCTGGGTGAGAACGGCGCCGAGGCGTTCGACTACGGCAACGCGCTGCGCGGCGTCGCGTCCGAGCACGGCGACGAGGACGCGTTCGCCTACCCGGGCTTCGTGCCGGCCTACATCCGCCCGCTGTTCTGCGAGGGCAAGGGGCCGTTCCGCTGGGTCGCGCTGTCGGGCGACCCGGCCGACATCGAGGCCACCGACGCGGCGATCCTCGAGCTGTTCGGCGAGCAGGACCACATCCGCCGCTGGATCGAGCTCGCGAGCGAGCGCGTGAAGTTCCAGGGCCTGCCGGCGCGGATCTGCTGGCTCGGCTACGGCGAGCGCCACGTCGCGGGCGTGCGCTTCAACGACATGGTCGCCTCGGGTGAGCTGAAGGGCCCGGTCGTGATCGGGCGCGACCACCTCGACGCGGGCTCGGTCGCGTCGCCGCAGCGCGAGACGGAGTCGATGCTCGACACCTCCGACGCGGTCGCCGACTGGCCGCTGCTGAACGCGATGATCAACGTCGCGACCGGCGCGAGCTGGGTCTCCTTCCACCACGGCGGCGGCGTCGGCATGGGCAAGTCCCTGCACGCCGGCCAGGTCTGCGTCGCCGACGGGACGCCGCTGGCGGGCGAGCGGATCCGCCGCACGCTGCTCGCCGATCCGGGGATGGGGATCGTGCGCCACGCCGACGCCGGCTACCCCGAGGCGCTCGAAGCGGCCGACCGGCTCGGCGTGAGAATCCCGATGCGATGACCAGCATCAGCATCCGCAACGCGGGTCAGCTCCTGCGCCCGGCCGAGGACGGCCGGCCGTACCTGCGCCGACCGGAGCTCACGCTGCACGCCGGCTCGATCACCGTGCGCGACGGCGTGATCGCCGCGTTCGAGGACGACCCCGGCGCCGACCTCGTGATCGACGCCGCCGGCGGCGCCGTCATCCCCGGCTTCGTCGACTGCCACACGCACCTGCCGTTCGCCGGCTGGCGCGCGAACGAGTACGAGATGAAGGTGACAGGCGTCCCGTACGAGCAGATCGCGCGCTCGGGCGGCGGGATCGCGTCGAGCGCCCGCGCGCTGGCGGAGAGCAGCGACGCCGAGGTGCTCGCGCAGGCGCGCGCGATCCGCGCCGAGATGCTGCGGCTAGGCACGACGACCTTGGAGGGCAAGACGGGCTACGGGCTCTCGGCCGAAGGCGAGCTGCGCCTCGCGCGCCTCGGCCGGGAGCTCGGGCTCGACCGTCTCACCGGCCTGTTCGCCCACAGCGTGCCGAAGGGCTACGAGCCGGGCGCGTGGATGGACGTCGTCGACGCGATCGCCGCCGAGGCCGACGTCGACGCGCTCGACATCTACGTAGAGTCCGTCGCGTTCCGCAACGAGGACCTGGAGCGGCTGGGGGAGATCGCCGCGCGCGAGGGCGTGCCGCTGCGCGCGCACGTCGAGCAGTTCAACGCGAACCGCTCCGTCCCGGTCGCGCTCGCCGCCGGCGCCCGCTCGGTCGACCACCTCGCCTGCCTGCACCCGGACGACCTGCTGCCGCTGGCGCGCGCCGAGTGCGCCGCGGTCCTGCTGCCCGGCGCCGAGTTCCTGGGCGCCGAGCACACGCCGCCGGCGCGCGCGCTCGCGGATGCGCACGCGATCTGCGTGCTCGCGACCGACTGCAACCCGGGCACGTCGCCGATCGCCTCGATGCCGGTGATCGTCGGGCTCGCCGTGCGCCGCTACGGCTGGAGCGTGCGCGAGGCGCTCGCGGCCTGCACGCTCAACGCCGCCTGGGTGCTCGGCCTGCACGAGACGCGCGGCTCGCTGGAGCTGGGCAAGCGCGCCGACCTGGTCGTCCTGGACGGGCCGGTCGAGCACATCCCGTACCGCTTCGGGCGCGACCCGGTCGCCGCCGTCATCGCCGAGGGGGAGCTGGCATGGCGTCGCCCGTGACGATCCCGGCGATGGTCAGCGCGCACTCGCACGCGTTCCAGCGCGACCTGCGCGGGATCGGCGAGCGCAACGACGACGACTTCTGGGGCTGGCGCGAGGCGATGTACGCGCTCGCGGACGCGCTCGACCCCGACTCGATGTACGCGGTGGCGCTGCGCACCTACACGGAGATGCGCGCGGCCGGCTACGGCGCCGTCGGGGAGTTCCACTACGTCCACCACAACCCCGACGGCACGCCGTACGACGACCCGAACGCGATGGCGCACGCGGTCGCCCGCGCGGCGCGCGACGCCGGCCTGCGGATCGTCCTGCTGCCCGCCGCCTACACGCGCGGCGGCCGCCCGCGCTTCTGCGACGCCGACGTCGACACGTTCCTCGCGCGCGTCGACGCGCTGCCCGATGGCCACGGCGTCGCCGCGCACAGCGTCCGCGCGGTGCCGGAGAGCTGGCTGCGCGAGATCGCGGCCTACAGCGACGCCCGCGGCATCGTCCGCCACGTGCACGCGTCCGAGCAGCCGCGCGAGCTGGCGGAATGCCAGGCCGAGTACGGCTGCTCGCCGATCGAGCTGCTGCACCGCACGGGCTTCCTCGGCCCGCGCGCGAGCGTCGTCCACGCCATCCACGTGAGCGAGCGCGACATCGCCCTGCTGGCCGACACCGGCACCACCGTCGTCTCGTGCCCGACGACCGAGGGCAACCTCGGCGACGGCTTCCCACCCGCGCTCGCGTACCGCGACGCCGGCGTCCCGCTCGCGATCGGCACCGACGAGAACCTCGTGCTCGACCCGTTCGAGGAGGTGCGCGAGCTGGAGACGCTCGCCCGCCGCGAGGGCAGGACGCGCGACGCGCTGCTCTCGCACCACGGCGACCTGTGGGCGGCGGTGGCGGGCGCGGGAGCCAAGAGCCTCGGGATCGACGGTGCGGGCACGATCGAGATCGATCGCGAGCACCCGCGCCTCTCGGGCGTCGATGAGAGCGACCTCGCTCGCGCCCTCGCCACATGTGCGTCGGCTGACATCGTTGTCGGGTTCACTGACTGACAACTGGAAAATCGTTCTGAGCCGCTTGGATCGCCGCCATGCTGCTCCCCAGGACTCGCGCCCTCGGCGCGACGCTCGCCGCTGCGCTGGCGCTCTCCCTCGCGCCTGCCGCGTACGCGGCCGACCAGCTCTCGCTGGTCGACACCACTGAGCCGGTAGGCCCCGGCATCTCGCTCAAGCACATGAAGTTCCTCGACTCGTCGGGCTGGTACGACGAGCAGGTCCTGACCGTCGATCTCGCCAACTCCGCGCTCAAGTCCGACCTCCTGACCGCGCCGAGCGTCGCGCAGGGCGAGCCGCTGTCGACGATGGCCAACCGCGCCGGCGCGGCCGCCGGCGTCAACGGCGACTTCTTCGACATCGACGGCACGCAGGCGTCGACGGGCGGCGAGGTGCAGGGCGGCGCGCTGGTCAAGAGCGCCGACATCGGCGGCTGGTCGCACGTCGGCGTGGGCAAGGACGGCATCGGCAGGCTCGCCGACCTGACGCTGCAGGCCACCGCCTCGCTCAAGGGCACCGACACGCCGGTCCTGTCGCTGAACGCCGCCGACGCGGGCGGCATCCCCGCCAACGGCCTGGTCGCCTACACGCCGGCGTGGGGCACCGCGACCCGCGCGCGCGGCGTGGCCGGCGTCGCGAACGCCGCCGAGGTCCTCGTCACCGGCGACAAGGTCGTCCAGGTCAACACGACCGTGGGCTCCGGCGCGATCCCCGCCGACAGCTTCTACCTCGTCGGCCGCGACGCGGCCGCGACCGCGCTCAAGGCGCTCCAGCCCGGTGACGCGGTCACGCTCACGTACGGCCTCAAGGACGCCGTCGCGCGGCAGCTGCAGTGGGGGCTCGGCACGAACAAGCCGCTCGTGACCAACGGCGTCGCCGTCGCCCAGGGCGACACGTCGGTCGCGCCGCGCACCGCGATCGGCTTCAAGGACGGCGGGAAGACGATGTTCCTGCTGATCACCGACGGCCGCCAGGCCGTCGTGCCGGGCACGACGCTGACGCAGACCGCGAACATGCTGATCGCGCTCGGCGCCGACACGGGCCTCAACCTCGACGGCGGCGGCTCGACGACGCTCGTCGCGCGCCCGCTCGGCGGCACCGGGGCGACCGTGCGCAACACGCCCTCCGACGGTCACGAGCGCGCCGACCCGGCCGGCATCGGCCTGTTCGTCGCGCCCGGCGACGGCAAGGCCGACAAGCTGATCCTCCCCGACGACGCGCGCGTCTTCCCCGGCCTGCACCGCACGCTGGCCGCCGCCGCGGTCGACGACCACGACACGCCGGTCAAGGCCGACGTGACGTGGACCGGCGCGGACGGCGGCGTCGTACACGCGCCGAGCGACGCGACCGGCGACATCGCCGTCCACGCGGCCGCCGGCTCCGCGGCCGCCGACGCGAAGGTCCGCGTGCTGCACCCGCTGCGCACGCTGGAGCTCTCCACCAACCGCCTCTCGTTCGCCGACGCGACCGCCGACCTCGCGCAGACGCTCACCGTCAACGGGCGCGACGACCAGGGCTACTCCGCGCCGGTCGAGCTGCAGGACATGACGCTCGGCTACGACCACGACCTCGTCAAGGTCGAGGAGACCGCCGCCGGGCAGCTGAAGGTGACGCCGCTGAAGGCCGGCGGCACGACGCTCGACATCAAGGCCGGCGGGCAGGACGAGCAGGTCGCGATCACGATCGGCGTCGTCCAGCAGAACGTCTACCGGTTCAACCACGCCGACGAGGTCTCGCGCTGGGGCGTCAACGGCACGGTCGCGGCCAACCAGAAGCTCGCGCTGTCCGACGACGGCTACCTGACGCTGACGTACAAGGCCGAGCGCAACTCGGGCCTGAGCGCCAAGACCGGCTTCGCGATCACGCTCCCGGGCGCGCCGCTGCGCGTGCACCTGAAGCTGAACTCGACGCAGGCGCTGCAGTTCTCCTACATCTCCTACAAGGATGCGAAGGGCGTCACCAGCGGCCCGCTCGGCTCGCCGGTCAAGGCCGGCGAGAACGACCTCGTGTTCGCGTTCCCGGCCTCGACGACGTTCCCGGTCACGATCTCCTCGACGCAGGTGATCGAGACCAACGTCGCCAACCAGAAGGACGGCGTCGTCAAGTACGAGAGCATCGACGAGGACGTCTCGGCGACGGTGGCGAGCCCGCCGCTCGACCCGCTCAGGCCGGACGCGCTGTTCTCGACCGACGGCAGGACGAACGGCAAGGACGACTGGTCGTTCGGCACGCTGTCGGACATCCAGTTCACGGCGGCCAACCCGACGCTCGCCAAGGTCGGCGTGGCCGCGCTGGAGCGCATGCGCGCGACGCACCCGGACCTGATCGTGCTCAACGGCGACGTCACCGACCTCGGCGCGGCCGACGACATGACGCTCGCGCGCCAGACGCTCGAGCAGGGCGGCTGCAAGCTGATCCCGCTCACGTCGGCGATCGGCACCGACAGCACGCCGGCGCCGACCGCCGGCACGACGCCGTGCTACTACGTCCCGGGCAACCACGAGTCCTACCGGACCAACGGTCAGGGCGACCTCGCGCCGTTCACGGCCGAGTTCGGCCAGCCCTACGGCACGTTCGACCACGCCGGCACGCGGTTCATCCTGCTGGCCAGCTCCTACGGGACGCTGCACGGCACGAGCTGGGCGCAGATGCCGATGCTCCAGGCGGCGCTCAAGGACGCCGAGACGAACCCGGCGGTCAAGAACGTGATGGTCTTCGCCCACCATCCCGTCGACGACCCGGCCGAGGTCGACGCGAGCCAGCTCGGCGACCGCACCGAGGTCGCGCTCGTGGAGAAGCTGCTCACGGACTTCCGCGAGCACTCGAACAAGGGCGTGGCGATGGTCGGCTCGCACGCGCAGATCGCCGACGTCCACCGGATCGAGGGCGTCCCGTACACGGTCCTGCCGTCCTCCGGCAAGGACCCGTACGGCACGCCGGACCGCGGCGGCTTCACCGGCTGGCTCGACTGGCACGTCGACCAGGGCGCGAGCGCCGGGCAGCAGTGGCTGACGGCCGACGTGCGCGCGTTCGCGCAGTCGATCACGCTCGACGCGCCCGACACGCTCGAGGTCGGCGACTCCGCGCAGCTGGGCGGCTCGATCGTGCAGCCGCAGGGCGTCAGCAACGGCACGCGCGTCGTGCCGCTGCGCTACCCGATGTCGGTCCACTGGAGCGGCTCGGACAACCTCGCCATCGGCGGCGACGGCGCCGGCAAGGACGCGGTGCTCGATCCGGCCACCGGCAGGCTGAAGGCGCTGCACTCGGGCGACGTGACGGTACGGGTGACCAACGACTCGATGCGCGAGTACACGGGGCCGGACTCGCTCGCCCCGATCGTCGCTGAGTCGACGATCCACCTGCAGGTGACGCACGTCGGCGCGGACGCGCCGGTCGGCGGCACCGTGCCGGCGACGCTCGCGCTGACCCTGGGCGCGCCCACCTCGTTCGGCGCGTTCACGCCGGGCGTCGCGAAGGACTACACGGCGTCGACGACGGCCTCCGTCACGTCGACGGCCGGCGACGCGGCGCTGGCCGTGTCCTCGGGCACGCTGAAGAACGGCGTGTTCAGCCTCGCGCAGCCGGTCGTCGTGACGCCGGAGAAGTCGGCCTGGACCGGGCCGGTGACGGGCGACGCGTTCGCGATCGCGTTCACGCAGCCGATCGCCGCCAACGACCCGCTGCGGACGGGGAGCTACAGCGCGACGCTGACGTTCACGCTGTCGACGCAGACGCCGTAGGCCCGAGCCCCGCGGGCCGCCCGTCGGGCGGCCCGCGGGGGGATCTGACCCCTAGATGGGGTGGTTGGCCAGGAAGATCCCGTCGGGGTCGACGGTCGCCTTGATCGTGCGCAGCCGGTTGTAGGTCCCGCTGTCGAAGAAGCGGCGCGCGTGGTCCGAGGACTCGACGAAGTTCAGGTAGCCGGTGCCGGCGTCCCACGGCGCCATCGCGTCGAGCAGCTCCGACAGCGCGGAGTCGATCGCCATCGCGGCCTCGGCGCCCGTGACCATGCCGACGGCGAACAGCGAGTAGTCGCCGTCGAGCGCGGCCAGCGCGCCGTGGGCGGGCTCACGGCGCGCGAGCGCGCCGCCGAGCTGGCGCAGCTCGACCGACAGCAGCGGCGAGCCCGAGCCGGGGCCGGCGAGCTCCAGCAGCGTGTCGAGCGCAGCGTCGGAGAGGTCGCCGATGAGGCGGTGGTCTCCCATCGCGGGGACCGGGTGCCTGGGGTCGTTGTGGACCTCGACCAGGCCGCCGGGCGGCATCGTGGCGAACATGTCGAGCTCCGGCCCGAGCGCGCGCATCGGCTCGACGATGTCCTGCCGGTGGGACGGGTGACCCTCGATCGCGGCCTCGAACGCGACGAGCTGGCGGCCGCGCAGCGGCACCGGGACGTCGGGCAGATCCGGGACCTGCAGCACGCGGCACAGCGAGGTGACCTCGTCGGGCACCGTCCCGCACCAGTCGCGGAACGCGTCGAAGATCTCGTCCGCGCGCTCCCACGGCCACAGCATCGCGCCGGCGTAGACGTCGTCGACCGGGTACAGCTCGAGCTCCAGCGCGGTCACGACGCCGAAGCTGCCACCGCCGCCGCGCAGCGCCCAGAACAGGTCCGGCTCGTGCTCGGCGTCGACGCGCACGATGCCGCGCTCGGCCGTCGCGAGCTCGAACGCCACCACGCTGTTGCAGGCCAGGCCGCGCTTGCGCGCGAGCCAGCTGAGGCCGCCGCCGAGCGTGTAGCCGACGACGCCGACGTCGGCGGCGGAGCCGGCCAGCGGCGCGAGGCCGTAGGCGGAGGCGGGGAGCGTGACGTCGCCCCACTGGGCGCCGGCGCGGACGCGGGCGCGAGCGGCGCGCGGGTCGATCAGCACGCCGCGCATGCGCCCCGTGTTGAGCAGGATCGCGTCCGCGAGGTTGGGCGCCAGCGCGGACGCCCCGTGGCCGGTGCCCTGCGGCGCCACGCGCAGGCCGCGCTCGGCCGCGAAGGCGACGGTGGCGGCGACGTCGGCGTCGGTGACCGGGAAGGCGACGGCGGCGGGGCGCTGGTCGACGGCCAGGTTCCAGGCCTTGCGCGCCTGGTCCCAGCCGGCGTCGGCGGGCCCGAAGACGGCGCCGTCGAGGCGTGCGCGGAGGGCTGCGACCTCGGCGTCGGGGCGGTTCGTGATCAGCATCGTCCGTGAAGCTCCTGGGGAGGGAGGTGAGTCTGGGGAGACGGTGGATCGTCCTCGCCGCGACACGCGAGCGCATCGGGGGAAGCCCTAAAGGCATGGTGGAGCTACCTCTCCACCCAGGGGGACTTCGCGCTGGTAACCGGGTGCGCGACGGTGGGTCCATGCGTCCGCTCTGGTTGACGGCGGCCATCGCGCTCGCGGGGTGCGGGGGGCATCACCACCGCCCGCCCTCGCCGCGCGCGACCGCGGTCGCCGAGCACGCCCACGGCGCGTGGTCGCGCCCCGTCGCGGGCGCCGCGGCCGTCCGGCCCGCGGCCACCCTCCGGCGCGAGCAGGGCTGGTTCACGTGGGCGTCGGACGCCGTGCCGGGCGCGGCCGCCGCGATCGAGACCGACGTCGCCGACCGCTACCGCGTCCGCGTCGCAGTGCGCGACCGGACGATCACGCTCGTGGAGGTGCCGAGCGAGAGCAATTACCCGCCGCTGCAGGACGTCGCGATCGCCGCCGACGGCCGCGGCCGCACGCTGGTGGCGTGGGCCGAGGAGCACCGCGTGCGCGCGCTGTTCATCCGCCGCGACGGGAGCTTCGGCGTCGCGCACACGCTGGGACGCGCCGACGGCGTGAGCACGCTCGCCGCCGGCTTCGCGCCGGGCGGCCACGCGGTCGTCGCGTGGGGCACGCACGACGGCGGCGAGGAGCTCAACCAGCCGAACCGCATCCTCGCGGCGACGCGCGACGGCGGCGCGGCGGGCTTCGCGCCGGCGCTGGAGCTCGACCGCGGCCGCATCCCCACGCGCGCCACGCCGCACCTCGCGCTCGCGGTCACGCCGGGCTCCGCGCTGCTCGACTGGAACGTGGTCGCGCGCCGCGGCCACGCAACCGTCCGCGCCGCGCGCGCCGGCGCCCGCGGCCGCTTCGGCGAGCCGGTCGCGCTCGGCGAGGGCACGCCGGGCGCCGTCGCGCTGCGCCCCGACGGCGCCGCGCTCGTCAGCTGGACGCAGGACTATCGCGCGTACGCGGCGGTGGCGCGCCCGGGCGCGCTGCTCGGCCGCGCCGAGCCGGTCTCCGACGCCGACCGCGCCTTCGCGCTGCGGGCCGGCTTCGACGCGAGCGGGCGCCCGCGCCTGACCTGGACGACGCACCGGCCGCCGCAGGCGCGCTACGCCGCCACGCGCTCAGCGCTGTGACGCCTGCACCAGCCCGGTCTCGTACGCGAGGATGACCGCCTGCACGCGGTCGCGCAGGCCGAGCTTGGTGAGGATGCGGCCGACGTGCGTCTTCACGGTCGCCTCCGAGACGACCAGGCGGGCGGCGATCTCGCCGTTCGACAACCCGCCGGCGACGGCGAGCAGGACCTCGCGCTCGCGCTCGGTCAGCGGGTCCAGCCGGGCCGAGCGCGACTCCGGCGCCCGGCCGTCGGGGAGCCGGTGCGCGTAGGCGTCGAGCAGCCGGCGCGTGATGCTCGGCGCCACGACGGCGTCGCCGCTGGCGACTGCGCGGATGCCGGACAGCAGGTCGTCGGGCGGCGCGTCCTTGAGCAGGAAGCCGCTGGCGCCCGCGCGCAGCGCGGCGAACGCGTACTCGTCGAGGTCGAAGGTCGTCAGGATCAGCACGCGCGCGCCGGCGCCGGAGGCGACGATCCGGCGCGTCGCCTCGATCCCGTCGGTGTTCGGCATGCGGACGTCCATCAGCACGACGTCGGGCTCCAGCGCGGCGGTGTGCTCGATCGCCTCGTCGCCGTCGGCGGCCTCGCCGGCGACGGTCATGTCGGGCTGCGCCTCGAGGATCATGCGGAAGCCCATCCGCAGCAGCGGCTGGTCGTCGGCGAGCAGGACGGCGATGCTCACGCCGAGCTCCCGAGCCGCGTGTGCACGCGCCAGCCGCCGGCCGGCACCGGCCCGGCCTCGATCGAGCCGCCGTAGACGGCGGCGCGCTCGCGCATCCCGGACAGCCCCTGGCCGCCCGCGCCGATCCGCCCGAGCCCGCGGCCGTCGTCGGTCACCTCGACCTCGACGCCGTCGTCGAAGTAGCGCAGCCGGACGGTCGCCCGCGCTCCGGCACCCGCGTGCTTGAGCGTGTTCGTGAGCGCCTCCTGCACGAGCCGGTAGACGGTCAGCTCCGCGCCCGGGCCGAGCTCGAGCGGCGTGCCGGAGGTCTCCAGCGCCACCGGCAGCCCGGCGGCGCGCACCTGCTCGAGCAGCCCGTCGAGCTCCTGCAGGCCGGGGACGGGCGCGAGCGCGGCGGCCTCGCCGTCGTTGAGCACGCCGAGCAGCCGGCGCATCTCGCCGAGCGCGTTGCGGCCGGTGCGCGAGACCTGCTCCATCGCGCCGGCCGAGCGCGCCGGGTCGCTGGAGGCCATGTAGCCGGCGCCGTCGGCGAGCGCGACCATCACCGACAGGTTGTGGGCGACGATGTCGTGCATCTCGCGCGCGATCCGGGCACGCTCGGCGGCGGCCGCGAGCCGGCCCTGCTGGTCGCGCTCGCGCTCGAGCTGCGCGGCGCGCTCCTCCAGCGTCGCGAGGTGGGCGCGGCGCGTGCCGACGTTGATCCCGAGCACGGCCGCCGCCGTGCCCATGCCGGTGAGGAAGACGAGCACCGGCAGGTTCGAGTTGATCGCCCAGCGGGCGGTCGCGAGCACGATCCCGAGCTCGAGGATCGCGGCCGCGATCACGAAGCGGCGCCGCGGCTCGTGCGCCGCGACCGTGTAGATCGCCACCAGCAGCGCGATGTCGGCCAGCAGCGCCTGGTCGATCAGCCACTGCACGAACGCGACGCCGGCGATCGCCAGGAAGACGGCGAACGGCGCGCGGCGCCGCCAGACCAGCGGCGCCACGAGCGCGATCGTCAACAGCCAGCTCTCCGGCCGCCCGCGCGCCGTCGTCGCGCTGATCGCGAGGACGACCAGCGCGAGCAGGGTGTCGGCCACCAGGGGGTGGCGCCGGAAGCGTTGGAGGTTCGTGCTCACACGTCGCGTCGGATCAGCATGACCGCGGCCGCCGCGGTCACGACCGCAGCGTAGGCACACAGCACGCCGAGGCCGGTCCACGGGGCGAGCTGCGCCGGGTCGTGGTGGATCTGGATGATCGAGGTGCCCGCTTCGCCCGGAAGGTACCTGCCGACCGCGTCCGACCACGTACGCGGCAGCACGCTGACGATCACCGGCAGCACGAACAGCAGCCCGGTCAGCGTCGCGATCGCCGCCGCCGTGTTGCGCAGCAGCGCGCCGAGCGCGACGCCGAGCACGCCGATCGCGGCGAGGAACAGCCCCGCGCCGAGCACGGCGCGCGCGACGTGCGGGTCGCCGAAGGACGCGTCGACGTGCTTGCTCGCGAAGATCGCCTGGCCGCCGAGGAAGGCGACCACGCACGAGAGCGTCCCGAGCACGACGGTGACGCCGAGGAAGACGACCAGCTTGCCCCACAGCACCGGCAGGCGGCGCGGGACGGCGCCGAACGTCGCGCGGATCATCCCGGTCGAGTACTCGCCGGTCACGAGCATCACGCCGAGCACGCCGAACGCGAGCTGCGCGAGGTAGATCCCGCCGAGGCTGCGGGCGACCGAGTCGTAGCCGGCGGTCGGCGTGCCCGGCCGCCAGTCGGACACGTTCACGAGCGGGATCAGCAGGCCGAGGCTCACGACGAGCCCGACGGCGACGACCAGCGTCACGCGGCTGGAGCGCAGCGAGCGCAGCTTCGTCCACTCCGACAGGACCACGCGGGGTTGGGTCACCTCGCTCATGACGCGGCCTCGTACTCGAGCGCGTCGCGGGTCATCTCCATGAAGGCGGCCTCCAGCGAAGCCTGGTGGGTGGACAGCTCGTGCAGGGTCAGCCCTTCGGCGGCGGCGCGCTCGCCGATCGCGTCGGTCGCCAAGCCGCCGACCTCGAGCACGCCCGGCCCATCGCTGCGGACCGTCACGCCGTCGCCCAGCAGCAGCTCGCGCAGCTGCGCCGCGTGCGGCGAGCGCACGCGCACGAGTGAGGGCGACGCCTGCTCGATGAACTCCTGCATCGGCATGTCGGCGATCAGCCGGCCGCGGCCGACGACGATCAGGTGGTCGGCGGTCAGCGCCATCTCGCTCATCAGGTGCGAGGAGACGAACACCGTGCGGCCTTCGGCGGCGAGCCCGCGCAGCAGCTCGCGGACCCAGCGGATGCCCTCGGGGTCGAGCCCGTTGACCGGCTCGTCGAGCACGATCGTGGCCGGGTCGCCGAGCAGCGCCGACGCGATCCCGAGCCGCTGGCCCATGCCGAGCGAGAACGTCCCGGCGCGCTTGCGCGCGACCGGGCGCAGGCCGACGAGGTCGATCACCTCGTCGACTCGGGTGCGCGGGATGCCGTGCGTCTGCGCGAGCGCGAGCAGGTGGTTGGCGGCCGAGCGGCCGGTGTGGATCGCGCGCGCCTCCAGCAGCGCGCCGACCTCGTGCAGCGGGGCGGCGAGGTCGCGGTAGTGGCGGCCGTTGACGGTCACGTCGCCCGCCGACGGCGCGTCGAGCCCGAGGATCAGGCGCATCGTGGTCGACTTCCCGGCGCCGTTCGGGCCGAGGAACCCGGTGACGACGCCGGGGCGGACGCTGAACGAGAGCCCGTCGACGGCGGTCTTCGCGCCGTAGCGCTTGGTCAGGCCGGTGGCTTGGATCATCGCTCGCCAAGCTACGAGCGACGCTCCGTCGCGCACAACGCCCGCGGGGCTGATCTTCGCAGCGCGTCCGCGTACGACCTCAGGTGGACAGCACCCGCGACCAGATCGCCCACAGCGTGCGCAGCGCCTCCTCGCGGTCGCCGTGCGGGTCGCGGGCGAGCGCGTCGGTCAGGTAGCCGGCGTTGAGGTGCATCAGCGCGCGCGCGGTCGAGCGGTCGCCGACCAGCGCGACGGTGGCCTGGACCGAGGCCTCGAACGCGTCGCGGTACACGCGCTCGACCCCGGCGTCGTGGTGCGAGGCCTCCTCCACCGCGGCGAGCAGGTGGCCGTGACGCGCGTACAGGTCGACGCTGCGGGCGAGCATCGCGTGCAGCCCGTCCGGGGCCGTCTGGACCGACGCCTCGACCTCCTCGTCGAGCAGGCAGACGACGACGTCGGCGAGCGAGTCGAAGTGGCGGTAGAAGACGGTCCGCGCGAGCCCGGCCTCGGCCATCACCGATTCGACGGTCAGCTCGCGGAAGCGCCGATCCTCGAGCAGGCGGCCGGCCGCCGCGACGATCCGGCGATGTGCCTCGGCGCTCGGCACGCGAGTCGACACGGTGTCGCGATGATCGCAGTCGGCGGTATTCACCTTCTGCGTTAGGGTACCTTGACAAACGACCCTGCGCCGACTCCTGCCGTTCGCCATCGTCGCCTTCGCGGCCGCCGCTCCGGCGCCCGCGAAGGCCGCCGTCACCGCCACGCTCACGCCCGCGGCCGCCTTCTCCGCGGGCGATCGCCAGATCGGCGCGGGCCCGGGCAGCGCCCGCACGTACACGCTCACCAGCACCGGCTCGGACCCGCTGACGGTCCAGTCCGTGGGGCTCACCGGCGCCGACGCCGGGCAGTTCGCGACGACGGCGGCCACCTGTGCCGCCGGCACGGTGCTCGCGCAGGGCCGGACGTGCACGGTGACGGTCGCGTTCTCGCCGGCCGTGACGGGAGCGCGCGCGACGACGCTCGCGATCGCGACCGACGGCCCGGCGCTGACGAGCGCGGCGATCACCGGCAGCGGGCGCGACCTCGCCGCGTCCGAGACCGCGCCGGCGTTCTCCGGTCGCGTCGGCGCGGGTGCGGGCGCGGGCAGGACGATCACGATCGCCAACCGCGACACGGCCCCATACACGCTCGGCAACGTGACGCCGGCCGGGACCAACGCGAACCAGTTCGCCAAGACGCAGGACTCGTGCAGCGCCGCCACGCTGGCGCCGGCGGCGACGTGCACGGTCACGATCGCGTTCGCGCCGACGGCGCCCGGCCCGAAAGCGGCGACGCTCGCGATCGCGGGCTACGGGCCTGCGCTGGTGAGCCTGTCGGGCGACGCGCGCCAGCCGGCGACGTCGCTGGCGCCCGTCACGCGCCGGTTCGCCGACGCCGCGCCGGGGGCGCTGTCGGCGCCGCAGGCCTTCACGCTCACGAACACGGGCGCCGGCCCGCCGGCGGTCGGGGCCGTCACGCTCACCGGCGCCGGCGCCGGCGCGTTCGCGACGTCCGCGGACGGCTGCTCCGGCACGACGCTCGCGGCGGGGCGGACGTGCACGGTGGCGGTCGCGTTCGCGCCGGACGCGGCCGGCTACCGCCGCGCGGCGCTGAGCATCGCGACCGACGCCGCGGGGCGGGTCGTCGCGCGGCTCGAAGGCCGCGGGCGCGGGACCGGCGCCGACACGGCGCTCGATCCGGCGCTCCCGCTCCCGCTCGCGCGCCTGCAGGGCGACGGCGGCGACGGCGCGGGCGGCGCGTTCGCGAGCGGCCCGTGCGACGTCGACGGCGACGGCTACGACGACGTCATCAGCGGCGCGTCGCAGTGGAGCCGTCTGCCGGCGTCGAACTCCTGGGAGGGCGCCGCCTACGTGACGTTCGGCGGGCCCGCGTTCGGCGGCGACGACCTCGCCGGGCTGGGGCGGTCGATCCGGCTCGAAGGCTCCGCCGAGGGCGCGTTCGCGGGCACCGGCGTGGGTTGCGCCGACGTCGACGGCGACGGCGTCGACGACGTGCTCGTCGGCGCGTGGGCGTACGAGTACCCGGGCCGCCCGTCCGGCATCGCGGCGGCGCGGGGACGCGCGTACGTGGTCTTCGGCTCGCCCGCGCTGCGCGACGAGCCGACGCTCGACCTCGGCGCGCTCGGGCCGCGCGGCTTCACGATCGTGGGGATCGACGCGCCGGAGTACGACCACCTCGGCTACGCGGTCACGGGCGTCGGCGACCTCGACGGCGACGGCCGCGAGGAGCTCGCGGTGATGGCCAACGTCGGCGACGCGACCGACGCGACGCCCGCCCGCACCAACAACGGGATCGTCTGGATCGTGCGCGGCCAGGCCGGCACGGCGCAGGTCGACCTCAGCCGGCCCGGCGCGGCGCTGGCCCGGATCGACGGCGCGTCGCCGGGCTCGAGCGCGGCGCCGTTCGGGCAGATGATCGGGCTCGACGGGATCGGCGACGTCGACGGCGACGGCGTCGGCGACATCGGGATCGGCACCTACACCGCCACCGCGTTCGGTCGCAGCTCCGCCTCCGGCGCCGCGTTCGCGGTCAGCGGCACGACCCGCGGGCGGGTCGATCTCGCGAACCCGGCGTCGTACCTGTTCGCCGTCGGCGGCGCGTTCGCCGGCCACCGGCTCGGCATCGCGATCGACGGCGCGGGCGACGTGAACGGCGACGGCGTCGGCGACCTCGCGATCGGCGCGGACAGCACCGCGTCGGCGAGCTCGGACGCCGCCTATGTCGTGTTCGGGTCGCGCGCGCGGCGCGCCGGAACGCTGCTCGACTCGGCCTCGCTGGGCGCCGGCGGGTACCGGATCCGCGGCGCGACCGGCAGCTCGGCCGGCTTCGGCGTCGCCGGGATCGGCGACGCCGACGGCGACGGCCGCGACGACCTCGCGGTGGGCGCGTACGGCGCCGGCGCGGCGGGCGCGGGCTGGATCGTGTACGGCGTCGCGGATCCGTCCGTGCTCTCGGCGGACGCCGGCCTCGTCCCGGTCAACCCGGCCGACACCACGCGCACGATCGCGCTCGACGGGCTCGGCGCGCGCGGCGTGCGGATCGACGGCCAGACCGGAGGCGAGCGCTTCGGGCGCGCGGTCGCGTCGGTGGGCGACGTGGACGGCAACGGCGCGAGTGACGTCGCGTTCGGGTCGGACTTCGCGTTCCGGCTCGGCCGCTCGGAGGCCGGCGAGGTCGCGGTCGCGCTCCTGCCCGGGCCGGCACGGGCCGCCGAGCCCGAGCCGCCGGCGGCGATCGCGCCGGTGTCGCCCGCCCCGCTCGCCGCGCCGGCGGCGCCGCGCAACACCGCGATCCCCACGCTGGCCAGGCGGACGTTGCGCGTCGACGGCCGCGGCCGCGTCGCCTTCGCGGTCCGCTGCCCGGGCGTCGCGGCGCGCTGCCGCGGCACGGTCGCCCTGCGCTACGCGGGCAGGACGATCGGCAGCGTCCGGTTCGACGCGGCGAAGACGGTGCGGGTGAAGCTGCCGGCGCGCCTGCGCCACCGCACGCTGCACGCGACGGCCGCCTTGACGGTCACCGCCGACGGCCATGCCGGCACCGTGAAGCGCACGTTGAAGATCACGATCCGCGGCGCCCACCGGTGACCCGCGCCACGCTCACCGCCGCGGCCGCACTCGCGGCCGCGGCGATGACCGCCGGGGCGGCGACCGCCGAGACGCCGTCGCCGGCGGCCGCCTCCGGCGCGTCGCCGGCCGCCCCTGCGCGGTCGGCCGCCGCGGCCACGCGCTGTCTCGCCGCGACCGTGACCGTGCCCGCCGGCGGGTCGGTGGTGCTCCGGCTCGACTGCTCGGTCCGGCGCGGCGGCAGGCGTGCGGTGCTGATTCGCGGGGCGCGGGTGGGTGCTCGCCGCTCGCTCGCCGTGCGCCCCAAGTCCGGCCGCCTCGCCTCGTTCGATGCGCGCCGCGGGACCGTCCGCTACCGGCCGAAGGCCGGGTTCAGCGGCCGCGAGGTGCTGGAGTTCCGCGTCCGGCTCGCGAGCGGGCGGCGGCTCGCCGGGCGGATCGTGATCCTCGTCGCGGCGGCGAAGCCGGCTCCCGCGGCGCCGCTCGTCGTGCCGGCGCCCGCGGCCCCCGCCGCCGGCGGGCTCCCGCCCGCGCCGCCCTCGGTCGCGTTCGCGCAGCGCAACTGGCAGCCGACGGCCCAGGACACCTGCCCGCGCTCGCTGCACGAGCGGTACTCGGTGATCGGGCCCGGCGGCAAGCTCTACCCGACCTGGCATCCGGCGGTCGTGACCGATCCCGCGACCGGCAAGGAGTGCACGTTCGGCCACGAGCACGGCCGCGACCCGCGCGGCTCGGACATCTACGACTGGGTCGCGGCGCACTTCGCCGCGCCCGGCGAGGAGGCCTACGCGGGGATCCCGTTCGGCGCCGCGACGGAGGCGCTCGAGGACTACCCGGGCGCCGCCAAGCGCAGCGAGGACCACGTCGGCTACAAGATCGACTACGCCAACGACGTGCCGCTGACGACCGCCGCCGGCGCGCATGGCGTCACCTGCGACTACCTCGTGCGCGTCCACCAGGGCTCGCACTCGGCGGACGCGCTGTCGAACAACGTGCACGAGCTGCTGTACGCCTCGCGCTGCACGGACGGCACCGAGATCATCTCCAACATCGTCGGCCGCTTCGGCGCCCCCGGCGCCTACACGCGCGGCTGCGACCCCGCGACGACCGTCGCGACCACGCCGAGCGCGTACCCCGCCGGGGACGGCGCGCGGCTGATCCCCGACCGCGCCTGCATGGAGTCCGACTTCCTCGTGCCGGCGGGCCGCACGACCTCGGTCTGGGCGGCGTACGAGCTGTGGCGGGCCAGGAGCGCGCTGACGACGGCGGACGGCCGCACGCTCGCGAGCTACGCCACCGGCTTCGGCGTCTTCAACCCGAGCCGCTACGCGAGCGGGACCGGCATCCGCCGCACGATCGACCTGTGCGGCGAGGTCGAGCCGTCCGGCGACCGCGCCGCCGGCGGCGGCTGCACCGGGTGTTCGCGTTCGACGATGTCCAGTCGCCGTTCAACGGCACGCACCGCGACACGTACCTGTCGGGCACGACGATCGCCAACACGTCCGGCCCGAGGCTGTGGTGGACGGACCCGTACGGAGGGAACGCGTCCGCCACGCCGTTCCCGGGCGGGATCTGCCAGCTCGTCGGCTCGGTCGACACGCCCGATCGCGGCGACGTGCAACCGCAGGTGTTCGGGCGCAACCGCGACAACGGAGGCCCGGGCGTACACGCGCCGAACTAGCGAAATGCGTCCACGGCTCATGGCCGGACCCCCGTCTGCCGATGGCAAGAGCACAGGTTGCGATTTGCAACTTTGTTGATGAGGTGCACGGAGGTGCCCTGAAATTGCCCAGTTCCCCGAAGCGCCGCCGGCGCGGCCGGACCATTGCGGTCCTGCTCGCGACCGCGGTATCGCTGACCGCGAACTGGTCGGCCGCCCAGGCGGCACCCCCGACGGCCACCGCGCGCCTCGCGTCGGTCGCCAAGAGCACGCCGAACCGCAAGGTCGTCGCGATCGCGCAGTTCCAGCACGGCGTGTCCGAGCGCACCGCCCGCGCGCTCGTCCGCTCCCACCACGGCCGCGTGACCGCCCGCCTGGAGGCCATCAACGGCTTCGCGCTCCGGCTCCCCGCCCGTCAGGCGGCCGCGCTCCGGCGTGACCGGCACGTCCTCAACGTCACGCTCAACGCGCGCGTGCACACGACCGGCGTCGACGGCGGAACCCTGGCCACGACGTACCCGAAGTCGATCGGCGCGGACGCGCTGTGGGCCGCGGGGATCACCGGCAAGGGCGTCGGCGTCGCGGTCATCGACTCCGGCATCAGCGGCGACATGCCGGACTTCATGAACGCCGACGGCAGCTCGCGCATCGCGGCCAACGTGATCGCCCACCCGGGTGCCACGCGTCCGGGTGACGACGTGGGCCACGGCACGCACGTCGCCGGCATCCTCGCCGGCAACTCCTTCAACCGCGCCGCCGGCGACCCGGAGCGCGGCGCCTACGTCGGCATCGCGCCCGACGCGAGCGTGATCGCGGTCAAGACCGCCGACGACGCCGGCGACTCCACCGTGCTCGACGTCATCACGGCGCTGCAGTTCGTCCTGGAGCACAAGGACGACCTCAACATCCGCGTCGTCAACCTCTCGGTCAGCTCCGACACCCCCGGCTCCTACCTCGACGACCCGCTCGACGCCGCCGTCGAGTTCGCCTGGCACTCCGGCATCGTCGTCGTCGCCGCCGCGGGCAACCTCGGCGAGTCGGCCGGCGCGGTCGACTACGCGCCGGGCAACGACCCGTACGCGATCACCGTGGGCGCCTCGGACGAGGCCGGCACCGCCGACCCCGGCGACGACGTCACGGCCGCGTTCTCGAGCCGCGGCATCACCCAGGACGGCTACGCCAAGCCTGAGCTGCTCGCCCCCGGCGCGCACATCGTGGCGCCGATGGCCATGGGCAGCGCGTTCCAGCGCCTGTGCCCGGACTGCGTCGTCGGCGGCCAGTACATGCGCATCGGCGGCACGTCGATGGCCGCCCCGGTCGTCGCCGGCGCCGCGGCGCTGCTGCTCCAGGCCCGCCCCGACCTCAACCCCGACGAGGTCAAGGCGCTCCTGACGGCGAACACCAGCGCGCGCACGGGCGCCGTGAGCCTCGGCTCCGCCGAGAGCTACGACGTGCTCGCGGGCTCGACGGTGACCAACACCGGTCCTTCGAACCTCAACGGCGATCTCGGGCTCTACCCCGGCACGGCGGTCACCGGCCTGACGACCGGCAACGTCACCGCCGCGGCCGCCCAGCACGCGAAGTCCGACCTCACGAGCGCCTATGACGCCGCCGCCGCGGGCACGGCATCCGCGCCGGCGCCGGCGGACCTCGGCGGGCACACGTTCGGCCCCGGCTCCTACCGGTCCGGGTCGTCGATCGGCCTGACCGGCGCGGTCACGCTCGACGCGGGCGGCGATCCCGACGCGGTCTTCGTGTTCCAGGCCGGCTCGACGCTGATCACCGCGTCGGCGAGCCGCGTGAACCTCGTCAACGGCGCCCAGGCCTGCAACGTGTTCTGGCAGGTCGGCAGCTCGGCCACGCTCGGCACGACGACGCACTTCGCCGGCTCGATCCTCGCCCTCACGTCGATCACGATGAACGACGGCGTCCAGTTCAGCGGTCGCGCGCTGGCCCGCAACGGCGCCGTCACCCTGATCAACGACACGATCGCCGCCCCGCGCTGCGCGCGCGAGTTGAACGTCGCCCGCGCGCTGCCCGCCGATGCAGGCGTCAGCGCCAACCAGGGCCTGGTGCCGAACCACGCGGTCGGGCAGGCGCTCGTCGCGGCCGGCATCGACCCGACGCGCTCGGACTGGACGAAGTCGTCCTGGAGCAAGTCCTCCTGGAGCAAGTCGTCATGGAGCAAGTCGTCATGGAGCAAGTCCAGCTGGTCCGCCGGCGACGGCATCGCGGCGTCGTGGGCGCACGCGACCTGGACGTGCGCCACCTGCACAAGCGTCGACCCTGGGTGATCTCTGCGATATCGTGAACTGGACATCGGCCCCTCACTGGTCTTGACCCGTGGGGCCGGTGCAAGGCCTGGATGAACATACGCGCAGCGTTTCGCCGGCTGGGCTCGATCGATCGGGTGTGGTGGCTGTCCGCCGCCATCGGAACGGCCTCCTTGGCGCTCTACGCCGGTTGGATCCACCGCCTCGGGCCGATCCAGAGCCCTGAGATCGCCTGGTGGGTGCTCGCCCTCCTGGTGCTCGCCGCCGAGCGCTGGCCGGTCGAGCTCGAGCTGCGGCGCAGCCGGCACTCGTTCTCGCTGTTCGACATCCCGATGACGCTCGCGCTGATCTTCGCGACGGGCACGCACGCGTTCTTCGCCGTGCTCGCCGGCGTCGCGCTCGCGATGGCGTTCCGCCGGCTGCCGCCGGTCAAGTTCGCCTTCAACCTCGCGCAGTTCTCGCTCGTGTCCTCGGTGCTGATCGTCGTCGTCCACGCGGCCAACTCGGCCGACCCGGGCTTCGGCTGGATCACCTGGGGTGCGGTCCTCGTCGCGTCCCAGCTCGGCGGCGTGCTGACGATCCTGCAGATCCTCGCCGCGATCGCGCTGACCGAGGGCCGCGTCTCGCGCACCCAGGTGAACGAGATGTTCGGCCTGGACCTCGTGGTCACGCTCCTGGGCACGGCGATGGCGCTCGTCTGCAGCATCCTCTGGATCGAGCGGCCCGAGGCGACGCCGCTGCTGCTGATCCCGGTCCTGATCGCCGTCATCGGCTACCGCGCGTACGTGCAGGAGCGCCAGGGCCGCGAGAAGGTCACGACCCTCTACGAGGCCAACCGGACCCTGACCGAGTCGCCCGAGGTGGCCGTCGCGCTCGACGGCCTGCTCGAGCGGGCGCTCGAGGCCTTCCATGCCGAGCAGGCCGAGGTCATCCTCTTCGCGGCCCACGGCGGCGCGCCGCTGCGCACGAGCCTCGGCCCAGCCGCGGCCCGCGAGTCGATGGCACCGGTCGAGCTGGCCGTGGCCACCGCGCTGCGCGCGTGCGCCGGGGACTCCGGCTGCGCCGTGGCGCTTACCGCGCCGTTCCCGGGAGCGCTCGAGGACTACCTGCTCCAGCGCGGGGTCCGGCACGGCATGCTCGGCGTGCTGCACGGAGTGGACCGCGTGATCGGGACGATCATGCTCGCGAACCGTTTCGGCCTGTCGCGCGGCTTCAGCGACGGCGACCGCGTCCTGTTCGCGACGCTGGCCGCCAACGCGAGCGCCGCGCTGCAGTACGACCGGCTCGAGCAGACGGTCTCCGAGCTGCACGAGCTCCAGGACCAGCTCCAGCACCAGGCGCGGCACGACCCGCTGACAGGCCTCGCGAACCGCTCGCTGTTCGTCCAGCAGGTGCGCGAGGCGCTCGAGCCTGGCGTCCCCGGCGAGGTGGCCGTGATGTTCATCGACCTCGACGACTTCAAGGGCGTCAACGACACCCTCGGGCCGGCGGTCGGCGACGAGCTGCTGCGCGGCGTCGCCACCCGGCTGTTGCGCACCGCCCATGCCGATGACGTCGTCGCGCGGCTCGGCGGCGACGAGTTCGCCGTGCTCGTGCGCCGCCCGTCCGCGGTCGACCGCGGCGCCGTCGAGCTCGCCGAGCGGACGCTGGAGACGTTCGCCCTCCCGGTCAGCGCCGCCGACGAGCTGCTCCACGTCAGCCTCAGCATCGGCATCTCCTTCTGCCGGCACGCGCGCACGCACGCCGACGAGCTGCTGCGCGACGCCGACGTCGCCATGTACGAGGCGAAGGAGGGCGGTCGCCGCCGCTACGCGGTCTTCACGCCCGCGATGCGCGACTCGATCGTCCGCCGCCATGACCTCCGGGCCGAGCTGGAGCTCGCGATGGCACGGCGCGAGCTGCTCGTCCAGTACCAGCCGATCGTCGACCTCAGCACCGGCCGCACCGTCTCCGTCGAGGCGCTCGTGCGCTGGAACCACCCGGTCCGCGGGCGCATCCCGCCCGGCCAGTTCATCCCGCTCGCGGAGAACACGGGCCTGATCGTGCCGCTCGGGCGCTACGTGCTGGAGGAGGCGTGCGCGCACGTCGGCGCGCGCCACCCCGAGCTCCAGGTGCAGGTGAACCTGTCGGCGATCGAGCTCGAGCAGCCGGACGTGGTCGAGGCGATCGCGGACGTGATCCGCCGCACCGGCATCGATCCCGGCCGGCTCGTGCTCGAGGTGACCGAGACGCTGCTGGTCAAGGACGCCGTCCACGGCGCCGAGACGCTGCAGCGGCTGCGCGACCTCGGCCTGCAGCTCGCGCTCGACGACTTCGGCACCGGCTACTCGTCGCTCAGCTACCTGCGCAACCTGCCGCTCGACTCGTTGAAGATCGCACGCGAGTTCGTCGAGGGACTCGCGTTCTCCGAGCACGACGCGGCGTTCGTGCGCCTGATCGTCGGCCTGGCCAAGGCGGTCGGCCTCAAGGTCGTCGCCGAGGGCATCGAGACGCGCGCGCAGCTCGACCTGCTGCTCGAGATCGGCTGCGATCTCGGCCAGGGCTACTACTTCGCCGCACCGCTCGACGGCGACGCGGACTGGTTCGCGCCGCGCATCGACGCTGCGCTGACCTGACCGCGCGCGCTACGGGCTGGTCCCGGCGAGGACCTCCAGCAGCCTCCCGACGGCGTGCTGGCGCGCGATCGGATCCGGCAGCGCGAGGTCGGCGTTGACGGTGTAGCGGTTGCGCCGGCCTTCGCGCTCGCGCGTGATGTACCCGGCGTCGGCGAGCTCGGCGACGATCCGGTGCGCGGCGCGCTCGGTGATCCCGACGCGCTCGCCGATCTCGCGCAGCCGCACGCCCGGATCGCGCGCCACGCAGACGAGGACCAGCGCGTGGTTGGTCAGAAAGCCCCAGCCGGGGCCGTTCTCGGCTGTCACATCCCCATCCTACCAAATTACAGAATTATATTTCATGAATTTGAATGCATGTAATTGGGTACATCGGTCAGGCTGAGATGCGCTGACACGCCTCCCCCGAGCGTGAAGGAGCCCCGCATCCCCGGAGAGGCTTCACATGCTGGTTCACGCACGCATCCCCCTCGCGCTCCGCGCGATCGCGGTCTCGCTCGTGCTGTCGCTCGGACTGCTCACCGGCAGCGCGTTCGCCGCGCAGCCGCCGGTCGGCCTCGGCGTGGCAGGCAGCTTCGCGGTCCTCGCGGGATCGACGGTGACGAACACCGGGCCTTCGACGATCAACGGCGATCTCGGGGTCAGCCCCGGCACCGCCGTGACGGGCGTTCCGCCCGCGACGGTCAACGGCACCGTCCACGCGGCCGACGCCGTCGCCGCCCAGGCGCAGTCGGATCTCACCGTCGCGTACAACGACGCCGCGGGCCGCACGCCCCCGCTGCCGGTGCCGTCCGACCTCGGCGGCCTCACGCTCACCTCCGGGGTGTACCGCTCGGCGGCGCCGCAGGAGCTCACCGGGACGCTCACGCTCGACGCGCAGGGCAACGCCGACGCCGTGTTCATCTTCCAGTCCGCGTCCACGCTGATCACCGCGTCCGGCAGCCACGTGAGCCTGATCAACGGTGCGCAGCCGTGCAACGTCTACTGGCAGGTCGGCAGCTCCGCGACGCTCGGGACGGCCTCGGTCTTCGTCGGCAACATCCTCGCGCTGACGTCGATCTCGATGAACAACGCCGTCACGGTCAGCGGCCGCGCGCTGGCGCGCAACGGCGCCGTCACGCTGATCAACGACACGATCACGGCCGGAGGCTGCTCGAGCGGTGGCAGCGGTGGCAGCGGCGGCAGCGGTGGCAGCGGCGGCAGCGGCGGGACCGGCGCGGGTGGGGCCGGGAACGGCACGGCGCTGCTGACGACCACGCCGCGCGCGGTCGTCACGCGCATCGGCCAGACCGGCATCACGCGCTGCGTGCAGAGCTCGTTCCGCACCGTCGTCCACGGCCTCTTCATCAAGCAGGTCGTGTTCTCGATGGCCGGCCACGTGATCGCGACCGTCAAGCGCTCGCCGTTCTCGGCGCTCGTCGCGCCGGACCGCGGCGTCCACACCCTGAAGGCGCGCGTGACGTTCACCGACGGCACGCCGGCGGCGACGCTCAACCTGCGCTTCCGGACGTGCGCGTCGACGTCCGCCCAGGTCGTCACGCCGCGCCGGCCGTCCGTGATCCGGCCCCCAGGGTTCACCGGTTGAGTACCGCGCGCACGCCGAGGGGCGGAGGCAGGCCGCTCCTCGGCGGGTGCGCAGCGGCGGTCGTCGCCGCGCTGGCGATCGCGCCCGCGAGCGCGCAGGCGGCGGTGCCCCGGGTCCAGCCTGTCGCCGCGCTCTTCGGCCCGCATGACGTCCGCCGGTCGCCGCACTTCGCGGCGCCGGTCACGACGCGCGTCAACTCGCGGCGCCCGATCACCGGCGTGCGCACCGTGCTCCCGGTGCTCGCGGAGTCGACCGACGCCCGCGGGCGGACCTGGCTGCGCGTGCGCCTCCCCGGCCGCACGCTCACGCAGCGCCCGCCCGGCACGGGCTGGATCAGCGCCGCGCACACGCACCGCTCGAACACCGCGTGGCACATCGTCGCCGACACCCGCGCGCACCGCGTGGCGGTCTATCACTACGGGCGCAGGGTGCATCGGTACCCGGCGGTCGTCGGCAAGCCGTCGACGCCCACGCCGCGCGGCGAGTTCTTCGTCGAGGAGGGCGTGCGGCTCGCGCCCGGCGCGCCCGGCGCGCCGTTCGCCTTGGCGACCAACGCCCGCTCGCGGGTGCTGCAGGAGTTCGAGGGCGGCCCGGGTCAGATCGCCCTGCACGGCCTGCGGAACCTCGCCGGCGTGCCCGGGACGGCCGTCTCCCACGGCTGCGTCCGCCTGGGCGACGCCGACATCGCGTGGCTCGCGGCGCACATCGGGCCCGGGGTCCCGGTGACCATCACCTAAGCTCGCGCGCCGTGGACGCGGTGATCTTCGACTGCGACGGGACGCTGGTGGACTCCGAGCCGCTGGCCGGCCGCGCGTGGAAGGCGACCGTCCGGCCGTACGGCTACGAGGTCACCGACGCCGACCTCGAGGCGTGCATGGGGATCCCGTACGCCCGCACCCACGCATACCTGTCCGCGCGCGCGGTCCTGCCGGACGCGGACGCGTTCTGGCCTGGACTGCGCGACGCGCTGTTCGCGCTGATCGACGCCGAGCTGACGCCGTTCGCCGACGCGGTCGGGGCAGCGGCGGAGCTGCGCGAGCGCGGCGTGCGGCTCGCGGTCGCATCGTCCTCGCCGCGCGAGCGGCTCGACCGCACGCTGGCGCGCGCCGGCCTGGCGTTCGGCGTGACCGTGGCCGGCGACGAGGTCGAGCACGGCAAGCCGGCGCCCGACATGTTCCTCGCCGCCGCCGCGCGGCTCGCCGTCGCGCCGGAGCGCTGCGTGGTCGTCGAGGACTCGGCGCCCGGCGTGGCCGCGGGCGTGGCCGCGAGGATGCCGACGCTGGGCGTCCAGCGCACGCCGCACGCGGATCTGAGCGCGGCGGACGCGGTCGTCGAGACGCTCTCGGCTCGCGCGATCCTCGCGCTGTTGGCATGATCGCGTCATGGACGGTCTGATCCGCTACGGCGGGGCG
The DNA here is from genome assembly GCA_963736505.1 of uncultured Solirubrobacteraceae bacterium. Lineage (GTDB taxonomy): Bacteria > Actinomycetota > Thermoleophilia > Solirubrobacterales > Solirubrobacteraceae > Solirubrobacter. The sequence goes on along the minus strand of CAVTOZ010000001.1, from coordinate 851,917 downwards.
TTCTGGGGCGAGACGGTCGTGCGGGCGAGCGGCTCCTACGTGGAGACCGCCTCGGGCCGGCGCGTGCTCGACTTCACCGCGGGCCAGATCTGCGCGACGATCGGCCACAACCACCCGCGCGTCGCCGCCGCCGTGCGGCAGGCGCTCGACGACGTCATCCACCTCAACTCGTGGATGCTCTCCCCGCCGGTGCTGGAGCTCGCGCGCGCGCTGCTGGCGACCGTCCCGCCGCCGCTGGCCAAGGCGATGTTCCTGTCGACGGGCGGCGAGTCGATCGAGGCGGCCGTGAAGATGGCCAAGCTGCAGACCGGCGGCTTCGAGGTGGTGTCGCTGACGCGCTCGTGGCACGGGCTGACGGGCGGCGCCGCCGCGCTCACGCTGGCCGGCGGCCGGCGCGGTTACGGGCCGACGCTGCCCGGCGGCTTCGCGATGCCCGCGCCGTACGCGTACCGCTGTCCGATCAAGCACTGCGACGGCGCCAACGCGTGCGACTGCACGTGCCTGGAGGCGGGCTTCGAGCTGTTCGACCAGGCGTCGGTCGGCGCGCCCGCCGCCGTGGTGGCGGAGCCGGTGCTGTCGGCGGGCGGCGTGATCGTGCCGCCGCCGGGCTACTTCGCGCGGATGCTGGAGCTGTGCGATGAGCGCGAGATGCTGCTCGTGCTCGACGAGTGCCAGACCGGCCTCGGGCGGCTGGGGACGATGTACGGCTTCGAGGCCTACGGCGTCGTGCCGGACTTCCTCGTGCTGTCCAAGACGCTCGGCGGCGGGATCCCGATCGGGGCGGTGCTGACGAGCGCGGCGATCGAGGCCGAATGCCACGCGCGCGGCTTCATGCACATCACCTCGCACGTGTCGGACCCGCTGCCCGCGGCGGCGGCGCGGGCCGTGCTCGACGTCGTGCTCGAGGAGGACCTCGCCGGCCGCGCGGCACGCCAGGGCGCGCGGCTGCTCGAGCACCTGCGCGAGCTGCAGACGCGCCACGAGTCGATCGGCGACGTGCGCGGGATGGGCCTGCTGTGCGGGATCGAGCTGGTCGAGGACCGCGACTCGCGGCGGCCCGCCGATGCGATGGGCGCGGCGCTGACCGACGCGTGCGAGACGCGCGGGCTGTCGATCAACCTCGTCCGCGGCGCGAGCACGGGCGGCGCGAACTGCATCCGCATGGCGCCGCCGCTGAACATCTCCGACGACGACGTCGACCTCGCGGCCGAGATCCTCGACGCGTCGCTACTCGAGCTCCGCGAGCGCGTCCAGCTCTGACGCGTCGAGGTCGCGCAGCGGGGCACGCACGTCAGGCTCGATCGGGACGCCGCGGCGGATCAGCACGCGCTTGAGCGCGGCGTGGCGCTGGAGCGCGTCGATCGCGGCGCGCAGGTCGCGCACACCCGCCGCGCCCTCCTCGGACGGGTCGTCGACGACGGCCGCGACGCGGTCCGGGAAGGCCGAGGCGAGCGCGGAGACGGCGCCGACCGCGCCGGCCTGCATGCCGCGGTGGATCAGCGCCTCGGGGCCGACGAGGATGTCGTAGCCCTCGAGGATGTAGCGCTCGAACCGCTCCCACGGCGCGTCGGAGACCTTCATCCCGACGACGTTGCCGCAGTCGTCGCGCAGGCGCAGGAGCATCGCGGGGTCGAACGCGTAGCCGGCGGCCGCGGCCAGCTCGTAGACGTAGAACGGCGTCGGCGCGCAGGCGTCGGCGACGGCGCGCAGGTGGCGGTACTGCCCCTCGGCGTCGAGCTGGAAGTACGGCGGCCCGATCACGGCGATCGCCGCGGCGCCGATCTCGGCGGCGTGGGTCGCGAGCGCGATGCTGTCGGCGGTCGTCTGGGCGCCGGCGTGCACGGCGACCGGGACGCGCCCGCGCGCCGCCTCGACGTAGCGCTCCATCACCGCGCGCCGCTCCTGAAGGCTCAGCAGGATCCCCTCGCCGGTCGTGCCCATGGCCAGGACGCCGGTCGCGCCGTGGCCGATCAGGAAGTCGAGATATGGCGCGATCGCGTCCTCGTCGAGCCGCGATCCCCCGCCTTTCAGCGGAGTGATGGCCGCCGGAATGGTGCCTCTGAGCGGTCCGGACATGCTCGAATGATGACTTTCTCCCTCAGCAGGCGTAGATTGCCCGCAGGCCCCCCATGGCTGAGCTGGACGACAAGCGAGATCCGGAGCGAGCCGGCGAGCTGGACGAGGCGCTTCTGAAGGCGATCTCGCACCCGCTCCGCCACCGGCTTCTCGGGCTGCTCGACAACCGCATCGCCAGTCCGAATGAGCTCGCGCGCGAGCTCGGGCTCCCGCTGGGGCGCGTCAGCTACCACATCCGCCTGCTCGCGGACCTCGGCGCGATCGAGCTCGTCCGGACGGAGCCGCGGCGCGGCGCGCTGGAGCACTTCTACCGCGCGGTCACGCGCGGCTGGTTCAGCGACGACGACTGGGCGCGCCTGCCGCGCACGGCCCGCCGCGGGATCGTGGGCCAGAGCCTGCAGCGGATCTTCTCCGACGTCACCGCGGCGGTCGACGCCGGCGGCTTCGACGGGCCGACGAGCCAGGTCACGCGCACCCCGCTCGTGCTCGACGAGCGCGGGCTGGAGGAGGTCTCGCAGGTGATCGCCTCGGCGACCGAGCGCGTGAACCAGATCAACGCCGAGTCGGCGGACCGCCGCGCGGGCGCCGACGGCGTCACGACCGAGCTCGCGCTGCTGCACTTCGAGCGCACCTCGTAGGCTCGCCGCCATGCACACGCCGAGTCCCGCCGTGCGGGCGCTGGTCGCGACCGCGGCGGCGCTGGCGCTCGCCGACGCGTCGATCGTCGCGCTCGCGCTCCCGCCGATCCTGGTGGAGATGCACACGACCGTCACCGGCGTGGCCGCGATCGTCGGCGTCTACGCGCTCGTCCTCGCGATCGCGATCCTGCCCGCGGAGCGGCTCGTGCGGCGCTTCGGCCCGTCGCTGGTCGGCGCGGTCGGGCTCGCGCTGTTCGCGGCGGCGTCGGTCGGGTGCGCGATCGCCTCGGCGCTGGGACCGCTGCTCGTCTTCCGCGCGTTCCAGGCGGCGGGCGGAGCCGCGGGCCTGCTCGCGGCGTTCGACATCCTCGACGCGGGCGCCTCGGCCCACGGCCGCCGCCTCTGGCTCGGAGCCGCGCTGGCCGGGACGGCCGCCGGCCCGGCACTGGGCGGCGCGCTGACCCAGGCGCTCGACTGGCGCGCGATCTTCGCGGTCCAGGCGCCGGTCTGCGCGGCGGCGGCGTTCGGCTGCCTGGCGGCGAAGATGCGCGTCGAGCCGGAGACCACGGGTGAGGCCGGGTTCGGGCCGGTGTGGGAGGGAGGCGAGGTCGCGGCGCCGCCGACCGCCGGGTTCGCGTCCCGGGCCGGCGTCGCGCTCGGGTTGACGTCCGCCGCGTTCACGGCGGTGCTGTTCCTGCTCGTGCTCGAGCTGGTCGCCGGCTTCGCGTTCTCGCCGCTGAAGGCGGCCGCCGGCGTGATCGTGCTCCCGCTCGCCGCGCTCGCCGCCAGCCTCGTCGGAGGTCCGCCGCTCGCGCGCGCCGCCGGCGGCGCCGTGCTGCTCGCGGGCGGTGCCGCGTCGCTCGCGTTCCTGCCCGCGCCGGAGCTCGGCTGGGCGGTCGTGCCGCAGATCCTCGCGGGCGCCGGGATGGGGCTGGCGCTGCCCGCGTTCGCCGGCGAGCTGCTGCCCGAGCGGACGTCGACCGACGCCGCGCACGGGCTGCTCGCGCGCCACGCCGGCATCGTGCTCGTGCTCGCGCTGCTGGCGCCGGTCGTGAGCCACAAGCTCGACGACCTCACCGACACGGCGGTGCTGAAGGGCACCGCGCTCGTGCTCGACGCGCGCCTGCCGCCGCAGGACAAGCTCGACCTCGCGCCGGCGCTGTTCGACGGCGTCAACGCCGAGCGCCCGCGCGAAGGGCTCAAGACGGCGCTGGCGGGCCACAGCGCGCAGCTGGAGAGCGACCCCGGGCTCGCCGACCGGCTCGACGGACTCGTCGTCCGCTCCGTCCAGGACGCGTTCAAGATCGCGTACGCGATCGCCGCCGCGCTCGGGCTGCTCGCCGCGCTGCTGCTCGTCCGCCGCGCGTGGGCGGCCGCCGCCGCGGCCGCGCTCGTCGCCGGCGGGTGCGTCGCCGTCTACGCGGTCGAGGCGGGCCGCCACGCGCCGCCGGAGGTCGTGCTGCAGGACCCCTGCAAGCCGCGCGCGCTGCCGCAGACCGGCGGCCTCACCGGGTTCCTGCAGGACCAGGTGCTCAAGGGGCTCGACCGCGCGGCGTGCAAGTACGGCTCCTCGCGCGAGGAGCTCGTGCTCGCGATCGCCGACCCGGCGCGCGCGAAGGATTATCAGGCCAAGTACGGCGTCGACCCGCGCAACCTCGGCGGCCTGCTCGGGCTCGGATAGGTCACGACCCGGCGCGCAGCACGCGGCAGGCGAGGTGGAGCGTCAGCCGCTCGTCGACCTGCCCGAGGCTGACGCCGAGCAGCGACTCGGCGCGGCGGATCCGCTGGGCGATCGTGTTGCGGTGCACGCCGAGCGCGGCCGCCGTGCTGGCGGCCGAGGACTCGTGGTCCAGGTAGGCCTCCAGGGTCGGCAGCAGCACCGGATCGGCGCCGTCGCCGAGCGGCGCCAGCAGCGACTCCGCGTAGGCGCGGAACGAGGGTGAGCCGATCGAGCCGAGCAGCAGCCGCCGGCCGTCCTGCTCGCCGACGTGCTCGACGGCCGGGCGATCGCCGGCGGCGCCGGCGAGGACGCTCGCGTGGCGCGCCTCGGCGACGGTCTGGCCGAGGCCGCGCACGCCGGCGCGCGGCGCGCCGACGCCGCCGTGCAGGACGAGCTCGGGCGCCGCGGCGCCGACGAGCGCGCGTGCGGCCCGCACGACGGCGCGATAGCCGGCCGGCGCCGGCTCCGCGTCGCTCGTGACCCACGTCGACCAGCCGTCGGAGGCCGGCGCGAGCGGCCCGTCGAAGCTGTGCTCGGCGAGCAGCCGCTCGACCCGCGCGGTCGCGGCGGCGATCCGCGCCTCCGTCGCGCCCGGCGCGCTGAGGTGCAGCGCGACGTGCCAGCCCGCGGTCCGCCAGCCCGCCGCCACGACGCGCTCCGCGAGCTGCGGCGGCGGCGGGCCGCTCAGCGCCAGCAGCTCGGCGAGCAGGTTCGCGCGGAAGCGGGCGTCGCGCTCGAGCGCGAGCCGCCGCCGCGAGAACGCGCCGGCCAGGCCGGCGCATGCGACCTCGAGCGCCGCCCCGACCGCGGCCGCGCGCCCCGGCCCGAGGCGCGCCGGCCCGGCGATCAGCCATGCCTCGGGCGCGGCGACGAGCACGATCGGCGCGGAGACGAACAGGCCGCCGGTGCCGGCGTCCGGCAGCGTCCGCGGCACGTCGGCGAGCAGCCCGTCGGGGAGCAGCGGCGCCGGGCCCGCGATCTCCGCGCCCTCGGCGTCGACGATCGCGACGTCGAGGCCGAGCGCGGTCGCGAGTGCCGGCACGGCGCGCTGCGGGTCGGCCGCCGCCGAGCGGACCGCGCGGGCGGCGGCGAGGCCGAGCTCGGCGGCGGCGAGCCGCGGCGCCCGGACGGCGGCGTCGAGCGCGTGCGCGAGGGCGTGCGCGTCGGCGGCCGCGTGCACGACCGTGGCGATCGCGAGCCGGTCGGCGATCCGCGGCGTGCTCGGCCCGGCGAGGCCTTCGGGCAGCAGCACCAGGGCGGCGCCGCGATCGGCGGCGTGACGCAGCGCCACGTCGGCGTCGAGGCTCGTCGCGCCGCGGCGCGCCACCAGCACGACGGCGGCGCCGGCCTCCGGCGCGGCGCGATCGACGCGCTCGGCGACGATCACCGATCCGACCGCGCGATCGAGCCCGGCCGCGCCGCCGACGAGCCGCGCGGCGGCCAGCGCCGCGTCGGCGAGCAGGTCGCGCACCGTCGGGGCCGCCGCGTCGGTCATCACGTCACCGCGTACCCGAACGCCTCCGGCCCCACCAGCGCGAGCGCGGCCGGCTCGCGCCAGGCCGGGTCGGCGGGCAGCACCAGCACCGCGACGTCGTTGCCGCGCCGCACCTGCTCGCAGTTGATCGCCGCCAGGCTGTGCCCGTCGAGGACGACGATCGGGTCGGGCGTCGCGGCGACCAGCGCCCCGTCGAGCGTCGCCAGCAGGTACTCCGTCTGCAGCTCGATCCGCAGCGTCGAGCCGGCGTGCTCCGCCGGCTCGATCAGCACCGTGCCGAACGGCCCGCCCGCGTCGTGGCGCTCGACCGCGATCACGCGCCCGCGGCCGAGCAGGCGGGCGCCGAGCCGCTCGGCCAGGTCCTCCGGGCCGTCCGCGCCGGCCGCCGCCGCGCCGAGCGACAGCGCGCGCGAGAGCGTCCCGCGCAGCGCGCAGCGGCGCGCCTCCGCGACCGACACCGGGTAGCACGCGTGCGCCGCCCAGCCGCCCAGCGCGGGCAGGCAGGCGCGCGCCAGCGCTTCGCCGCGGACCGCGTCGTCGACGTCGATCAGCACGAGCTCGCCGCCCACGCCGGTGCTCACGAGCGGCCCGCAGCGCGCTCCGCGCGCGTGCAGCAGGGTGTGATCGAGCCGCGGGAACGCGCGGCCCATGCCGTCGAGGTCGAGCAGCGGCAGGCCGAGGACGGCGGCGACCATGATCGGCGGGAACACGTTCACGCCGGCGTGCTCGAGCCCCATCACGGCGACGGCCGGCTCGCCGATCGCCCGCTCGAGCGCCTGGAACGCGCGCACGAACTCGCCGCCGCCCGGCAGGTACTCGGCCATGATCGCGGGCGCGCCGATCATCGCCGAGGCGATCACGCGCCCGTCGTCCGGCAGCGACTCCGGCTCCACCAGCGACACGGCGCCGTCCGCGAGCACGCGGGCGGTCAGCAGCGACCACAGCGGCGGGTCGCCGCCGCCCCCGCCGCCCAGCAGCTCGGCACCGCGCGTGAGCGCGGGCAGATCCGCGGCGGTCAGCTCACGCGAGCGACTCGACCGGCCGGTATGCATCCTCGAGGCCGAACGCCGCCGGCCCGAAGACGGCGAGCGCCTCCGGGGTGCGCATCACGGCCGGCGTCGAGATCGCGAACACGCGCACGCGCTGACCGTAGCGAAGCTGCTCGGTGGTGATCGGCTCGGCCGTCTCGGCGTCGAGCACGCAGATCAGGTCGGGCACGATCGCGCGCACGCGGTCGCCGACCCGCGCGATCAGGTGCTCGTTCTGGAAGTGCAGCTCCAGCCGCGGGCCGTCGTCGAACGGCGCGATCCACGCGCCGCCGCGCGCGAACCCGTCGACCGTCCGCCGCATCACGTCCACGACCTTGCCCTCGTAGATCACCTCGCCGTGCGAGTAGAGCGTGTCGGCCAGCGCGTCGCGCAACGCCGCGAACGGGTCGCGATGCGCCTCGCGCGCCTCGCGGATCGTGCGTCCCAGCCGGATGCCCAGCGTGAGCGTGCGCGGGACGGCGGTGCGCTTGACGTCGGCCCCGGACATCGGGTACTCGCAGATGTGCGACGCCCCGCCCATGCGGATCGTCAGGCCGCGCGCGTACCACTCCATGCGCGCGTTGTCGCCGGCGGTGTCGAGGATCGACGTGTTGCCGCGCTCGTCCGTGATCGCCATCGGACAGGCCGACACGCCGTAGACGCCGAACGTCTCCATCTGCAGCTCCGGGAACGCGCGCCCCATGCCGTCGGCGTCGACCACCGGCAGCCCGGTCCGCGCGGCCACCACCAGCGGGATCATCGAGTTGATCCCGCCGCACTCGATCGGCATCGTCGCGTCCGCGCGCCGCCCGAGGTGCGCCTCCAGCGCCCGCAACGCGGCGACGCCCTCGTCGCCCGCCGGGATCTTCTCGACGAACACCGTCGGCGCGCCCATCATCGCGGTGGGGAGGACGAAGGCGCCGTCGTCGAGCTCGTCCGGGTCGAGTACCCGCACGCGGCCGCCGTCGGCCAGCGCCGCCTCGACCAGCAGCCGCCCGATGGTCGGATCGCCGCCGCCGCCCGTACCGAGCAGCGCGGCGCCGCGCGCGAGATCGCGCAGATCCGGCAGCGAGAGCTCAAACATGCGCGAGCGCCTCCACCGGCACGAAGTCGTGGTCGTAGCCGAACACGCGCGGCCCCGCCAGCTCCAGCCCGCCGGGCGAGCGCCAGCGCGGGTCGCACGGCGCGCCGAGCGCGACGACGCGCTGGCCGTAGCGCAGGCCCTCGGTCGTCACCGGCTCACCGGTCTCGGCGTCGAGCACGACGATCAGGTCGGGCGTGGACGCCAGCACCTCGCCGTCGAGCACGGCGAGCAGGTGCTCGTTCTGGAACTGCAGCCGCAGCGACCCGGCTTCGCCTTCGATCAGCGCCTCGCCGCGGGCGAAGCCGCCTTCGGTGCGGCGCGCGACGTCGGCGACCTTGCCGCGGATCAGCTCGCGCCCGCGCAGCCGCTCGATCACCGCGCCGGCGGCGTCGCCGTGCGCGGCCCGCTCGGCGCGGATCAGCGCGCCCAGCTCCTCGCACAGCGTGATCGTGCCCGGCACCATCGCGTCCTCCAGCTGCGCGCCCGAGAGTGCGTAGACGGCCATCATCGCCGAGGCGCCCATCTCGACCGTCGCGGTGCGCGCGAAGCGCTCCGCCCAGGTGTTGTCGATCGTGCGCATGACGAGGCTGTTGCCCTTCTCGTCGGCGAGCGCGAGCGGGGCCGCCTGCACGCCGGCGAGCGTGCAGAGCACCATCTGGACCTCCGGGAACGCGCGGCCCATGCCGTCGGCGTCGACGACCGGCAGCCCGAGCTCGGCGCCCGTCACGAACGGCACGGTCGAGTTCAGCCCGCCCGCCTCGATCGAGACGGTGTGCGTCACGCGCCGCCCGAGCACGTCCTCGAGCGCGCGCAGCGCGGCCGCCGCCTCGCCGCCGGCGGGCAGCTTCTCGAGCATCACCGTCGGCGCCCCGATCATCGCCGACGGCACGACGAGCGCGTCGCCGGGGACCTCGTCCACGTCGACGAGCGTCACCGGCCCGTGCGCGCGGATCGCCTGCTCGGCGAGCAGCCGCCCGATGTACGGGTCGCCGCCGCCTCCCGTGCCGAGCACGGCCGCGCCGCGCGCGATGTCGCGCAGCTGGGGCACGCCGATCTCACGCATGGACGCGCTCCGCCAGCTGCAGCTCGCCGACCGCCTTGACGCGGATCCGCGTGGCGTTGCCGGGCAGGTAGGCGATCGGCACCTCGTCGACGTCGAAGATCTCGACGGTGCCGGGCCGCGCGCCGGCCGCGATCGCCTTGTCGACCGCCTCCTGCTTGGCCGTGTCGAGCACGGAGTCGCGGCTGCCGGCGTCGACGGCGAAGATCCGGTCGACCTCGCCGCCGACCTGCGCGATCGCCGCGCCGATCGCGTTGGCGACCGCGAAGTGCTCCGGCCAGCGGACCTCGGAGGCGCTCTCGAGCGTCTCCGGCACGAGGATCGAGCCGCCGCCGACGGCCACCACCGGCAGCGGCGTCGCGCTCGTGCGCATGCGGTCGACGATCGTCGCGATGTCCTGCGCGATCCGGTCGAGCCCGGCCCGCACCAGCGCGGGATCGAGATCGCGCACGAGCGACGGGTCGCCGATCTCGGCGATCCCGGCCGCCACCGCCAGGTCCGTCGCGGTCAGCACGTCGCCACCGAAGACGAGCGCCCGCCGCGTGAGCTCGTAGCCGACGCTGTCGGGCCCGACCTCGCCGTCGCGCACGTACGAGCCGCCGCCGATGCCGACGCTGAGCACGTCGGGCATGCGGAAGTTCGTCCGCACGCCGCCGATGTCGACCTCGGCCGACGCCTCGCGCGGGAAGCCGCGCTGGAGCATGCCGACGTCGGTCGTCGTGCCGCCGACGTCGACGACCGCGCAGGCCTGCAGCCCCGACAGGAACGCGGCGCCGCGCATCGAGTTCGTCGGCCCGGACGCGAACGTCGCGACGGGGTAGCTGCGCGCATACTCGACGTCCATCAGCGTGCCGTCGTTCTGCGAGAGGAACAGCGGCGCGTCGATTCCCGCGTCGGCGATCGAGCGCTCGAACGCGGCCGTGATGTCGGCCGCCAGCGGCCGCAGGCACGCGTTGACGATCGTCGCGTTCTCGCGCTCGAGCAGGCCCATGCGGCCGACCTCGTGCGAGAGCGAGATGTCGGCGCCGGGCAGCCGCTCGCGCACGATCGCCGCCGCCTCGGTCTCGAACTCCGAGCTGACGGGGCTGAACACGGACGAGATCGCGACCGACGCGATCCCCTTGGCGGCGATGTCCTCGACCGCGGCCAGCAGCTCGTCGCGGTCCAGCGGCGCGATCACGCGCCCGTCGAACTCGTGGCCGCCATGGCACAGGTAGACGTGCCGGCCGAGCGCCTGCGCGAGCCGCTCCGGCCAGTCGACCATCGGCGGCAGCGCCCGCGTGGCCGGCAGCCCGAGCCGGATCGCCGCCGTGGGCGCGATCCGGCGCGCCTCGACGATCGCGTTCGTGAAGTGCGTCGTGCCGATCATCACGGCCGCGACCTCGGCGGGCTCGAAGCGGCGCTGCTCGGCCAGCCCGGCCAGGGCGCCGACGATGCCCTCGGTGACGTCGGCGGTGGTGGACGTCTTGACGGCGGCCAGCACCCGCTCGCCGTCCATCAGGACGGCGTCGGTGTTGGTCCCGCCGACGTCGATGCCGATGCGCATGCTCACGCCGCCGTCGTCATCCGCGCGGGGGCGACGCGGCGCGCCTGCGCGAGCCGGCCCACGATCACGTAGCCGACGAACGCGACCGCCAGCGAGTTCAGCGACGGGATGCCCCATTCCAGGTACTTGCCGATCAGGAACGCGGCGAGCCAGATCACCAGCGACGACGGCACCCAGCGCGGCGCGCTCTCGGGCAGCGTGCCCAGCTCGAGCGACGCCTCGAGCTCGGCCCGGTGCGTGCGCACGACCCAGTACTCGGCGGCCATGATGCCCGCGATCGGCGGGACGGCGACGCCGAGCGTGGTGAGGAAGGTCGTGAAGTGATCGAGGATGCCGGCGGCGGCCAGGCCCGTCCCGAGCACGCCGACCGCGATCGTCACGACCGCGCGGTTGAGGCGCGCGTTGAACACCTGGTCGGCGAAGTTCACGATCCCGAGGCTGGACGAGTAGAGGTTCCAGTCGTTGATCTTGATCGTCGCGGCGATCAGCACCAGCACGCCGACCGAGCCGGTCGTCGACGTCACGATCGCGACGATGTCGGCGCTCTTGATCGCGTGCGCGAGCAGCACGGCGATGATCCCGATCAGGTACTCCCCGAGCGTGACGGAGATCAGCGTCTGCTTGACCACGTCGGCGGCGGAGCGGTTGTAGCGCGTCATGTCCGGCGTGATCACCATGCCGACTATGAAGCCGCCGGCGACGAGCGTGGTGCCGGTGGCGAGCGAGATCGCGGGGCCCGGAGCGGACGAGGAGGCGAGGTCCGAGAGCGAGTGCTTGGTCAGCTCGTTCGCGATCGACCAGCCCGCGAGCAGCAGGAACGCGGGCACGGTGATGTACGCCGTCCACGCCATCGAGCCGAAGCCGTAGACGACGATGGCGGTGACCCCGGCACCGCACAGGATCGTCCACATCCACGTCGGCAGCCCGCCGACGATCGAGTGCAGGCCGTCGGCGAAGACGGCGTTCTGGATCCCGAACCAGCCGATCAGGCTGACCGCGACGACGAGCCCGATCAGGCTCGAGCCGAGGCTGCCGAAGCCCGTCCAGCGCGCGAGCACGCTGGTGGAGAGCCCTTCGCGCATGCCGGCGATGCCGACGGCGATCGCGACGATCTCGAGCAGCACGCACCCGAGCGTGATCGCGAGGATCGCGTTGCCGAGCGTCATCCCGAAGCCCAGCGTCGCGCCCAGCAGGAACTGCGACATGCACGCGATCTGGCCGAAGCGCTGCATCGCGACGCTCAGCCAGGGATACCGCTCGTCGCGCGGAACGCGCTCGAGCGCGTGGTCGTCACTGCCGACATGCACGTCGGCCATCACCGCATGACCCATCGTGTCTCCTTAGACCTCGACCCCTGCCTCAATGGCAGGTGACGGAAGGTACGAAGACCCGTCACGCGGCGCACTGTCCAGAGTGCACCGTCAGGGGCGCTCTGCAGTGCGTTCTGCACTGAGCGGCCAGCCGACGAGGATCTCGTAGTTGTCCGGGTCGTCGCGCCAGTGGCCGTAGATCTCCCAGCTCGCGCCGGTGAGCGCGTGGTCCTCACGTTCGGCCCACGCACGGACGTCGGCATGCGCCTGCGCGATGCCCTCGGGCGTCGGCGGGCCGCGGCGGACGCCGACCGCGGCCTGGCCGGCGGGGAGGGAGGACGCGAAGATGCGCCCTGACGGCGTGAACGAGTCGAGCTCGACGCCGGCCTCCGTGCGCTCGCCGTAGCGCATCACGTTGCGCCCGGCCGCGAGGCCCTGCGCGCGCACGAACGCCCAGATCTCGTCCAGCGCCTCCTTCCACGGCGTGTCCGCGATCACTGCGGTGGCGATCTCCGGGCGGTCCTCGATCCACACGTCCATGTCAACCCTCCAGCAGTCGCGCGATGTCGTCGTGTCCGTGGTAGCGGGCCATGCCGGCCGCGGTCGCGCCCCAGGCCGGCTCGCGCGCGCCGAGGTCCGGCCCGCGCCGCAGCAGCGCCTCCACGACGTCGCGGCGGCCGTGGCCCGCGGCGTAGATCAGCGCGACGTCGAGCGAGTCGTCGTCGACGCGCGACGCGTCGCCGAGTACCGCCGCGAAGACGCCGTTGTCCACGCGCGCGCCGCAGCGGGCCAGCGCCTCGGCGGCGGCCGTGTAGCCGAAGCGGATCGCCGTCCACAGCGGCAGCCCGTCGTCCTCGACGCCGTTCGGGTTCGCGCCAGCGGCGCACAGCGCCTCGATCAGCCCGGCCTGCACGCCCGCCTTGGCCGGCGGCGCGGATGAGGCGACGAGGCACAGCGTCGTCTGCGCCGGGCCGCCGCCGTACATGTCGCCGAGCGCGTCCGGCTCGGCGCCGCGCCGCAGCAGCAGGCGCGCGACCTCGACCGCGTTCGGCGTCGACGGGATCTCGCGCTCCAGGTCGACCCCGTTGACGGAGACGTAGTGCAGCAGCGTCGCGTGGTGCGGCTCGGCCGAGCGCGCGTGGACGAGCGAGGGGTCCGCGTCGAGCAGCGCGCGCAGGCGCTCCAGGTCGCCGAGCTCGATCGCCTTCGCGGCGGCGGTGAAGCGCGGCTCGAGCACGATGCGCCAGCCGCCGTCCTGCGCGGACGCGGCGAACGCCATCCCGCGCTCGTCGGCGAGCGCGGCGAGGTCGATCGGCGCCTCGCGGTCGGTGGCGAGCACGACGAGCCCTTCCGCTCCCAGCGCCTGGCGCGTTCGCGCCAGCACGAGCGGGCAGCGCAGCCCGCGGAGGTCGAGCACGTCGGCCACGGGGTAGATGATGATGGCGAGTGCACGCGATCGAGCTGTTCGTCTTCCTGTTGCTCGCGGTCGCCATCCTCGCGGGCCTCGGCCTGCGCCTGAACGTGCCGTACCCGGTCGTGCTCGTGCTCGGCGGCCTCGTGATCGGGCTCGTGCCGGGCCTCCCGTCGCCGCGGCTGAACCCGGACCTGGTCTTCTTCGTGTTCCTGCCGCCGCTGCTGTACTCCGCCGGCGTCTCGGCCTCCGCGTACGAGCTGCGCGCCAACGCCCGGCCGATCCTGTGGCTCGCCACCGGGCTGGTGCTGGTGACGATCGCGGCCGTCGCGGCGGTCGCGCACGCGGCGATCGGCATCCCGTGGACGGCGGCCTTCGTGCTCGGGGCGGTGTTGGGGCCGACCGACCCGGTGTCGGCGAACGCCGTGTTCCAGCGGCTCGGCGTGCGCGGCCGGCTGCAGACGATCGTCGAGGGCGAGTCGCTGGTCAACGACGGCACCGGCCTGACCGCCTACAAGGTCGCGCTCGCCGCGATCGGCGCGGGGTCGACGACGGCGCTGCACATCGGCACGAGCTTCGTCGCCGCCGCCGCGGGCGGGATTGCGATCGGGCTCGCCGCCGGCTGGGTGGCCACCCGCCTGCGCGCCTTCGTGACCGACCCGTCGCTCGACGTGACGCTGTCGGTGATCACGCCGTTCGTGGCCTACATCCCGGCCGAGGAGATCGGCGCCTCGGGCGTGCTCGCCACCGTCACCGCCGGCGTCTTCGTCGGCCTGCGCTCGCTCGATGTGGTCGAGGCCGGCACGCGCCTGCGCACGCTGGCGTTCTGGCAGTCGTCGACCTTCCTGCTCGACGGCCTGCTGTTCCTGCTGATCGGCGTGCAGGTGCCCTCGATCCTGCACCGGATCGAGGACGCGCACGTGCTCGCGCTGATCTTCGACGCGCTGCTCGTGACCGGGGTGGTGATGGGCGTGAGGATCGTGTGGATGGCGCTGGTGCCGTCGATCCTGCACTCCGACACGACGCCCGCCGAGCGCGTCGCGATCGCCTGGAGCGGCATGCGCGGCGGCGTCTCGCTGGCCGCTGCGCTGGCGATCCCGGTCGCCGTCGACGGCACCCGCTTTCCCGACCGCGACCTCGTCATCTTCATCGCCTACGCGGTGGTCGTGATCACGCTCGTGGTGCCGGGGCTGACGCTCGCGCCGCTGATCGAGCGGCTCGGGCTGGGGGAGGACGCCGAGCACCGCCGCAGCGACGCCGAGGCGCGCCTGAAGCTGACGCACGCCGCGCTCGAGCGGCTGGAGGACGTCGCCGAGCGCGAGGACGTGCCCGAGCACCTCGTCGACCGCCTGCGCGACCGCTACCAGTCGCGGATCGAGCGCCTCGAGGCGCGCATCGACGACGCCGAGCACGACCGCGGCACCGACGTCCAGGTCGTCGCCCGGCTGATGGCCGAGATGATCGAGGCCGAGCGCGACGTCCTGCGCGAGATGCGGCGCGACCGCGCGTACCCGACCGACACGCTGCGCGAGATCGAGCGCGAGCTCGACCTCGACGAGTCGCGCCTGCGAGCCCGAATCCGGCTCTGACACGATGGAGGGGTGCTTGCCGCCATCCTCGAGTCCGGTCAGCTCGAGCGCCTCTACACGGGGCTCTCGCTGCTCGTCTCCGCCGCGTCCGCCGGCCGCCCGGTCCGCGCGCTGGCCACGTTCGGCGCGCTCCCGCTCCTGCTCGACCCGGAGCTGGAGGCGCACGCGCTCGCCTCGGCGAACGTGATCGCCTCCGAGCGCGAGGCGTTCGCGCGCACGCTCGTGGAGCTGCGCGCCGCCGCCGCGGGGCAGATCTGGGCGTGCGCCGCCGCGGTGCAGGCGACCGGCGCCGACTGGGCGACCGTCGACGAGCGGCTCGCGGGCGTCATCTCGACGCCGCAGTTCCTGCGCGAGGTCGCGGACGCGCAGCTGGTGGTCGTGTGAAGCGCGCCGCCGTCGCGCTCGCCGCCCTGCTGCTGTCGGGCTGCGGCTCGCCCGCCGCCGACCTGTTCGTCGTCCACCGCACCGGCGCCGACCGCAACGCGAACCTGACGCTGCTCGTGTCCGACGACGGCTCGGTCACCTGCAACGGCAAGCATCACCCGATCTCCAACCAGCAGCTGCTCGACGCGCGCAAGCTCACGCGCGACCTGTCCAAGCAGGCCGAGCTGCACCTGGTCCTCCCGCCGCGCCCCGGCTCCGTGCTGGCCTATAACGTGCGCATGCAGGCCGGCACGCTCTCCTTCAGCGACACGTCGCGCCCGCTGCCGCTCGCGTTCACCCAGCTCGAGGTGTTCGCCAAGGACATCAGCGAGCAGGTCTGCGGGATCGTCCGCCGATGAAGAACTGGGCCGGCAACTACACCTACGGCGCGACGCGCGTGCACGAGCCCGCTTCGCTCGACGAGGTCCGCGCGATCGTGGCCGGCGCCGAGCGCGTGCGCGTCGTCGGCTCGCGCCACTCGTTCACCGGCATCGGCGACTCGGCGGAGCTGCTGAGCCTGGCGGGGCTGCCGGCCGACGTGGAGGCCGGGGACGGGACCGTCTCGTTCAACGCCGGCCTGACGTACGCGCAGCTGGCCGGGCTGCTCGACGGCGTCGCGCTGCACAACCTCGCGTCGCTGCCGCACATCTCGGTGGCCGGGGCGATCGCGACGGCGACGCACGGCTCGGGCGCGGCCAGCGGCAACCTGGCGACGGCGGTCGCGGGGCTCGAGCTCGTGACGTCGTCCGGCGACGTCGTGCGCGCCGCGCGTGGCGACGACGGCTTCGACGGGATGGTCGTGGGCCTGGGCGCGCTCGGCGCCGTCACGCGCGTCACGCTCGACGTCGAGCCGGCCTACGAGGTGCGCCAGCGCGTGTTCGAGGGGCTCGGCTGGGACGCGCTGCTCGAGCACTTCGACGCGATCATGGAGAGCGAGTACAGCGTCAGCGTGTTCTCGCGCTACGGCGACGCGACCGAGCAGGTGTGGCTCAAGAGCCGCGACGAGGGCCGCGGCGAGCTCTACGGCGCGCGGCCGGCCACGGTCGCGCGGCATCCGATCTTCGCGCTCGACCCCGCCGGCGCGACGGCGCAGCTCGGCGTGCCCGGCCCGTGGTATGCGCGGCTGCCGCACTTCCGGATCGAGTTCACCCCGAGCGCGGGGGAGGAGATCCAGTCCGAGTACTTCGTCGCGCGCGGCGACGCCGTCGCCGCGATCCGCGCGCTGCTGGAGATCGGCGACGCGATCCGGCCGCTGCTGCTCGTCTCCGAGATCCGTGCGGTCGCGGCCGACCGGCTGTGGATGAGCCCGCAGTACGGCCAGGACGCGATCGGCCTGCACTTCACGTGGAAGCGCGACCAGGCCGCGGTCGAGCGCGCGCTCGTCGACGTCGAGGCCGCGCTCGCCCCGTTCGCCCCGCGCCCCCACTGGGGCAAGCTCTTCCTCACCGCGCCGCGCTACGAGCGCGCCGCCGACTTCGCCGCGCTGACGGCGACGCTCGACCCGCGCGGCGCGTTCCGCAACGCCTGGCTCGACCGCGTGCTCAGGAGCGCTTCGACGTGAGGTGCCAGCCGTCGCAGACGGCGCAGCGGTACGGCACCGAGCGGTTCCCCCGGCCGGGCACGTGCATCAGCGCGAACGCGCGCGCCTCGCTCTCGCTCTCGTAGCGGTCCTTCGCCGTGCACGCCGCCCGCGCCCGCTGGGGATCGGCGCCGGCGCGCAGCGGCGCGGGGCGCGGGTTGACGGGGCGGGGATGACGGCGCGGCACGCATAAGACCCTACGGCGCGCGCGTGCGCGCCGAGGCGCTCGCGCGGCTCGCACGACACGTCGGCGGCGAGGCGCTCGAGGACGACGTCCGCGGGCTCGTCGCCGAGCGCGACGTGCCGCTGGCCGAGCTGTACGCGGCGCACGAGCGCGCGGCGGTCGCGATCGCTGCGCGGCTCGACGCGGTGGCGTAGCTTCCCGCGCATGAGCGAAGCGCTGTTCGCCGCCGTCAAGGCCGGCGACGTGGAGACGCTGGACAGGCTGCTCGCCGGCGATCCCGGGCTGGTGTCGGCGACCGAGGATGGCGTGTCGGCGGTGCTCGTCTCGCTCTACCACCGCCAGGACGGCGCGCGCGCCGCGCTGCTCGCCGCGGGGGCGCAGGTCGGCCCGCTGGAGGCGGCGGCGCTCGGCGAGCTGGACGGTCTCGACCCCGGCGCGCGCGGCGCGGACGGCTTCACGGCGCTGCACCTCGCCGCGTTCTTCGGCGGCGCCGACGCGGTCAAGGCGCTGCTCGCGGCCGGCGCGCCCGCGGACGCCGACGCCGAGAACCCGCTGCGGGTGCGGCCGCTGCACTCGGCCGTCGCGTCGCGCGACGCCGAGTCGGTGCGCGCGCTGCTCGAGGCCGGAGCGGACCCGAACGTGCGCCAGCAGGGCGGCTTCACGCCGCTGCACGGCGCCGCGCACGCCGGCGACGCGGAGCTGGTGCGGATGCTGCTCGACCACGGCGCAGACCCCGCGCTGGAGACCGACGACGGCAAGGACGCCCGCGCGCTGGCGACGGGCGCCGCCGCCGCGGCGCTCACGCCGTGAAGTGGACCTTGCCGTTCGAGCGCGCCCGCGCCTGCGCGCGGTCGATGAAGTCGAGCCGCTTGATCGCCGCCCGGAACAGCCGCGTGACGAGCTTCAGCCGCGCCGCCTCGGAGCGCAGGTCGAGCAGCCCCTGCTTGGCGTCGAGCCCGAACTCGACCGTCGCCGCCATCTCGTAGGCCGTCATGCCCGCGATGCCGTCGGGGTCGGGGATCTTGTCCGTCGCCTGCTCGACGAGGTCCGCGTAGGCCGAGTGGGCCTCGTCGGACGCGTCCGGATCGATCTCCTCCGGGCGGTCGGCGAGGAACTCGACGGTGCCGGCCGGATACGCGAGCTGATCCTGGCGCGCCTCGATCCGGAACGGGCGCGTGCCGCGGGCGATCAGGTTCAGCCGGCCGTCCTCCATCCGCTCGAGCACCTCGGCGACCTCGCATGCGCAGCCGATCGGGCGCAGGCCGTCGTCGGCGAGCCAGACGATCCCGAACTCCGACTCCTCCTCGAGGCAGCGGGCGATCATCGCCTTGTAGCGGTCCTCGAAGATGTGGAGCGGCACCAGCTCCGACGGCAGGGCGACGAGGCCGAGCGGGAACAGGGGGAAGTCCTTCACAAGCTCCACTGACGACGGAGTCTAGGCCCGCGATCCGCGCGCGGACGCCATCCGTAACCGTGGCATGTCGACCGCCCTGGTCTGGTTCCGCCGCGACCTGCGCGTGCACGACCACCCGCCGCTGCACGAGGCGCTCGCGGCGCACGACCGCGTCGTGCCGGTGTTCGTGCTCGACGACCGGCTGCTCGGCGCGTCGCCCTCGCGCACGAGCTTCATGCTCGACTGCCTGCGCGAGCTGCGCACGGCGCTGCGCGAGCGCGGCGGCGAGCTGTTCGTGCGGCGCGGGGAGCCGCGGCGCGAGCTGGTCCAGCTCGCGCGCGAGACGAGCGCCGAGGCCGTCTACTTCGCCTCCGACGTGTCGCCGTTCGCCGTCGCCCGCGACCGCGGCGTCGCGCAGGCGCTGCGCGAGGCCGGCGTCGAGCCGCGCCGCACGCCGGGCAACTACATCGCCGGCGTCGACCGGCCGTACGTCGTCTTCACGCCGTTCTGGCGCGCGTGGGAGCGGGTCGCGCGGCGCGAGGTGCACGGCGCCCCGCGCAAGGTCGCGGTCCCGCCGGCGCCGGCCGCCGGCCGCATCCCGGCCGTCGCCGGCGAGCTGCCGGACCCGCTGCCGGCGGGCGAGAAGGAGGGGCGCGCGCGGATGCACGCGTGGCTGCGCGCAGGCCTCGCCGGCTACGGCGACCGCCACGACCGGGTCGAGGGCGGGACCTCGGCGCTCTCGCCCTACCTGCACTTCGGCTGCCTCAGCGCGCGCGAGCTCGAGCTGCGCGCCGAAGGCTCGCCCGCCTACCGGCGCCAGCTCGCGTGGCGCGACTTCTACGCGCACGTGCTGCTGCACCACCCGGCCAACGCGCGCCATGCGTACCAGCGCGCGCTCGACGGGATCGAGTGGAGCGGCGGCGAGGCGGAGCTCGAGGCGTGGGCGCGCGGCCGGACCGGCTATCCGATCGTCGACGCCGGCATGCGCCAGCTCGCGGCGACGGGCTGGATGCACAACCGCGCGCGGCTGATCGTCGCGAGCTTCCTCGTCAAGGACCTGCACGTCGACTGGCGGCGCGGCGAGGCGCACTTCATGCGCCTGCTGCTCGACGGCGACGTCGCCCAGAACAACGGCAACTGGCAGTGGATCTCGTCCGTCGGCGTCGACCCGGCGCCGCTCCAGCGCCGGCTCTACAACCCGATGCTGCAGCAGCGCCGCCACGATCCCGACGGCGTCTACGTGCACCGCTGGGTGCCGGAGCTGCGCGACGTGCCGCCGGAGCAGCTCGCCGAGCCGTGGGGGCTTGCGCCGGACTACCCCGGCCCGATCGTCGACCACGCCGTCGAGCGCGTCCGCACGATCGAGGCGTACCGGGCCGCCAAGCTCTGACCAAGCGCGCACCAACCAGCGGCTGGGAACGTGACCCGCGTGAACGCCCGAGCCATCATCGCGTCGCTCCCGGTGCTCGCCGTCATGGCGCTGCCCGCCGTCGCGTCCGCCGCCCCCACGCTGGCCATGAAGGTCGGCCCGAACCCGGCCCACCGCGACGAGACGGTGAACGCCGCCGTCGGCATCAGGGGCGCGGTCGGCACGGTCACGATCGGCTGGCAGGTCGACGGCAAGACGCTGGAGACGCGGCTCGGCGACCCGGTGACGGAGATCACGACGAGCTTCGCGACGCTCGGCGCGCACACGATCACGGTGGGTGTGACCGACTCGACCACCGGGAAGACCCCCGTGCTGGCGACGACGACCGTCGTGGTCGCCAACGCGCCGCCCAAGGCGGCGATCGCGGTCGACCCCGGCGCGCCGTCGACGGGCGACGCGATCGCGCTCAGCTCCGCGTCGACCGACGGCGACGGCGACCCGCTGACGTGCGCCTGGGACCTCGACGGCGACGGGACGTTCGAGACGCCCGGCTGCACCGCGTCGCAGAGCTACGCCAAGGCGGGCAGCTTCACGGTCGGCCTGCGCGTGAGCGACGGCCACGACACCGACACGACGACGGTCTCGATCCCGGTCGCGAACCGGCTGCCGGTCCCGAGCTTCACGATCGCCCCGGGCGCGCCGCTGACCGGCGCTGCGGTCGCGTTCGACTCGAGCGCTTCGCTCGACCCCGACGGCACGATCGTCGCCCGCGCCTGGGACCTCGACGGCGACGGCCAGTTCGACGACGGCTCCTCGCCTACGGCCGCGTTCACGTTCGCGACGCCCGGCCCGCACGCCGTCTCGCTGCAGGTGATCGACGACAACGGCGCCGCTGCCGTGGCGACCCAGACGGTCGACGTCGGCCAGGGCGCCGTCGCGCTTCCGGCGCCCGCGCCCGCGCCGCTCGTCCTCGTCAAGCCGCCGGTCGCGCCCGTCAAGATCGGCGCCACGCTGCGCTACGCGTTCGTCCGCACCCGGACGTCGGCGAAGTTCACCTCGCTGCTCGTGCGCCATCTCCCCGCCGGCGCGTCGGTGAAGGCGACGTGCAAGGGCGGCGGCTGCCCCAAGCAGGCGTTCGCGGGCGTGGCCAAGTCCGACAGCCTCGCGATCAAGCCGCTGGCGGGCCGCTCGCTCAAGTCCGGCGCGACGATCACCGTGACCGTCGCCAAGTCCGGGATGACGGGGCGCACGATCACACTGACTGTCCGAACGGGGAAGGATCCGAAGCTCGGCGGCAAGTAGGCTTCCGCCGGCGGCGCAGGACGCGCCGCCCGGTCATCAAGGAGCCTCCGTGTCCCGTCTGATCCTCGCTGTCGCGTCGGTCCTGCTCGTCTTCGCCCCGCCGGCGCGGGCCGACGGCGTGACGGTCGCGCTGCCCGTCGGCGTGTTGACCAGCGATCCGGCGATCGCGATCCAGGTCCAGCCCGCAGGCACCGCGATGCAGTGCCGGCTGACCGGCGACGCGTTCGCGCCCTGCGGGAGCCCGTGGAAGCCGACGGTCGGCGCGGACGGTGTCTACACGTACGACGTGCTGGTCTCGGGCTACACGTTCGGCGGCTCGTTCACGCTCGACCGCACGCCCCCGCTGCTCGCGTTCACGGACGGGCCGGCGGACGGGAGCTCGCAGCTCTCCCGCGACGCGACCTTCAAGTTCGTCAGCTCCGACGCGCACGCGGACCGGATCGAGTGCACCGAGAGCGACTACGTCATTCCGTGCACGGACACGTTCGCCTTGCCGCTGCTGCCCTTCGGCGCGCACACCGTCACCGTGCGCGCGTACGACAAGGCCGGCAACGTGTCCGAGATCACGCGCAGCTTCACGGTCGTGCGGCCGACGCTGATCGTCGACCCCGGCCCGAAGGCGACCCCGGCGCCGCAGGGCGGCGTCCTGTCGGCCAGCGCGAGCAAGCCCAGCGCGAGCCTGACGGCCAAGCGCACGCGCGGCTGGACGCGGCTGAACTCGCTGACCGTCCGCGACGTGCTCGCCGGCACCGCGATCAAGGCGACCTGCAAGGGCAAGGGCGGCGGCTGCCCGAAGCGCGCGCTGCGCGTCACCGCGACCAAGGACGGCGCGGTCGCGCTCACGGGCCTGACCGGGCGCCGGTTGCGGCCCGGCACGGTGATCGCGATCACGCTCACGCGCCGCGGCGCGCCCGCGCAGACGATCCGGATCCTGATCCGCTCGCTCAGCGCTCCCCGCATCGACTGACCGTAAGCTCCCTCGCCGTGGGGAGCTCAGAGCTGTACCTCCAGCGCGACCAGCCGCCAGGCGTCCCGCCGCTGCACCTGACGGGCGAGCGGACGCTGCCGGACGTCCCGGAGGAGAACTACTGGTTCCAGCGCCACCTGGTCGTGTACCGCTGGATCGCCGAGCGCGTCCACGGGCGGCGCGTCGTCGACCTCGCGTGCGGCGAGGGCTACGGCAGCGCCGAGCTCGGCCGCACGGCGGCGTCGGTCGTCGGCGTCGACGCCAATCCGGAGGCGTTCGAGCACGCCGGCGCCAAGTACACGAGCGCGACCGTCCGCTTCGAGCGCAACATGATCGAGCTGTGGCAAGGCGACGTCGACTGCGTCGTGTTCCTGCAGACCATCGAGCACGTGCAGGACGCGGACGCCGTGCTCGAGCACGTCAAGGCGCTGATCGGGCCCGGCGGCGTCGCCTACGTCTCGACGCCGAACGTGCTCACGCTCGCGCCGAAGGGCGCCGAGCGCTCCGGCAACCCGTGGCACGTGCACGAGTACCGGCCGGCGGAGTACCGCGCGCTGTGCGAGCGCCACTTCGGCCGCGTCGACCTGCTCGGGCTCTTCCACGCGCGCATGCTGCGTGCCCACGAGGTCGCGATCCGGCGCCTCGGCTGGGATCGCGTCCATCCCGCGCTGCACCTCACGAAGCCGTTCTACGACCGCTTCACGCCGGCCATCTCGACGCGCGACTTCGCGCTCCGGCGCGGCGGCCTCGACCGCTCGCTGGACCTGCTCGCGGTGCTGCGCCCGTGAAGAAGCTCTCGCTCGTCCTGCACACCCACATGCCGTACGTCGAAGGGTTCGGCACGTGGCCGTTCGGCGAGGAGTGGCTGTGGGAGGCGATCGCGACGTCCTACCTGCCGCTGCTGGACGTGCTCGACGCCGAGCCCGGGCGCGTCACGCTCTCGATCACGCCCGTGCTCGCCGACCAGCTCGAGGCGCCCGGGGCGCTGGAGCGGTGCCTGGCGTTCCTGCGCGAGGTCCGGCCGGCCTCGCACGCGCTCGACCTGGCGGAGGACCCGTCGCCCGCGCTGGAGTACTCCGCGGCGCGCTACGTGGAGGCGGCCGCTGCGCTCGAGCGGCGCGGCGACCTGCTGCGCGCCTTCGCGCCGCACGTGAGCTGGACCTCGGCGGCGACGCATCCCGTGCTCCCGCTGCTCGCGACCGACGCCGCCGTGCGGCTGCAGGTCGAGACCGGCGTCGAGGCGTTCCGCGCGCGCTTCGGGGCGTGGGGCGGCGGCTTCTGGCTGCCCGAGTGCGCGCACGCGCCGTGGCTGGACGAGCTGCTCGAGGAGGCCGGCGTGCACATGACGTGCGTCGACTGGTCCGAGCTGCTCGACGACCGCGCGCCGCGGCGCTCGGAGGCCGGGATCCTGCTCGTGCCGTTCGACCGCCCGGCGATCGACCGCGTGTGGGCGCGCGACGGCTATCCGTCGCACGCCGCGTACCGCGACACGCACCGGCTCACGCCGCGCGCGCATCAGGCCTGGGCCAACGACGGCGCGCCCTACGACCCCGATCGCGCCGCCGAGCGCGCCGACGCCGACGCGCGCGACTTCCTCGCGCGGCTCGACGGCGACGCCGTCGTCGCGTTCGACACCGAGCTGCTCGGGCACCACTGGCACGAGGGCGTCGCGTGGCTGCGGGCCGTGCTGGAGCACGCGGACGCGGCCGGCGTGGAGGTCGGCCCGGTCGACGAGCACGCCGACGCGCCGCCGGCGCCGGTCACGCCTCCGACGAGCTGGGGCGCGGGGCGCGACCTGCGCACGTGGAGCCGGGGCGACCTCGCGTGGAAGCAGCGGGCCGCCGAGCTGTCGGCGCTCGGCGCCACCTCGCCGCGCGCGCTGCGCGAGCTGCTGGCGCTGCAGAGCTCCGACTGGGCGTTCCTGATCGACGCCGGCAGCGCCGGCGAGTACCCGCGCGAACGCTTCGAGGGCCACCTCGCGGCGTTGACGCAGGAAACAGCCCCTGAGCTGCGAAATCTGGCTCCGCACCTGGCGCGCTGGGCGTTCGTGCAGCCCTAGCCGCCTAAAGGTCGACATAACACCGGCCGATCGTTCCGGTGGGGCGGCGTGTAAGGTAGCCGCCTTCAAGGAGCCGAGTCCTTGCCGTTCAGGCGGCGGGGAGCGGGGGAACCGATGGAGCCACAGGTCAAGGCTCCCGGGGCGAATCGCCGTCAAGCGACGGCGTAGCGCAGGTCATCGCGCGAGCCCGACAGCTAACCCCGTAGGCGTGATGAGACCAAAGGGAGTTCCACGCCGTGCCACCAACCGATCTGTCGTCCCACGCCCCGTGGCTGGAGTCGTCGCGCGCCTCTCGCGCGCGCCGCTTCGCGGCCAACCGCGCCCGCCGCAGACGCTGGTCCGGCCGCACCGGCGCCGGCGTCCTGCTGGCCTCGCTGACGCTCGCCGCCGGCGGCGCGCTCGCGCAGGACCAGAGCGCGGCGACTGGGACCGCGAGCGTGGCCCAGATCCAGACCGCGCTCCACATCCCCGCCGACGGCATCGCCGGCCCGCAGACGCGCCGCGCGCTGAAGCGCTTCCAGCGCGCCCACGGCCTCACGGCCGACGGCGTCGCCGGGCCCGCGACGCTCGCCGCGCTCGGCCTCGGCGCGAACGCCGACGGCGGCGCCCGCTCGCTGCAGTCGACGGACGCCGCGCCCGCGGCGGCGACCGACGCCGCGACCGTGCTCGCCAAGATCGCGCAGTGCGAGTCCGGCGGCGATCCGACGATCGTCTCGCCCGACCGCCGCTACCGCGGCAAGTACCAGTTCACGCGCGCCACCTGGCGCTCGCTCGGCGGCACCGGCGATCCCGCCCAGGCCGACGAGGCCACGCAGGACGCGCTCGCGGCCAAGCTCTACGCGCAGCGCGGCACGGCCCCCTGGCCGGTCTGCGGCGCGGGCAGCTAGGAGTTCACGCGGCGAGCTATCTCGTTGCGAACAATTCGACGGACATCGCCTCGGGATTCCGGCGGCTCAAGCCGGACCCGAAGGCCCTCGTCCATAAACGAAGCGAAACGGGCACTCTGAGCACTGATCTCGTCCGTGGATTGCAGATCGGCGAGTTGCTCGACCCATTCCTCTTCGAGTTCCGCCTCGGCAAGCACATGTCCAGAAGCGCGTTCAAGGACGTCAAGACCGACGACGACGCGCGTGAGGCTATGAATGAACCGCTGTTGAAGCATGTAGACGCCTCGATCAGTAAGGCACGCGACGCGGCGGATGCGGTCGAGATCATGGCTTTCAGCGGTGCCGAGCTCCAGGAGACTGGCTGCTCTTGAAGCGGAATCGGTCAGCTCCGGAATGGGGAACCAGTTGAAATGGCCAGACGGCCAGTCCTCGTACGCCACACGTTGGTAACGCCGAATCGGGGCCGCCGCCAAGCGAGGTCGAAGTCGTCCTTGCGCGCCCCTCATTGAGCACGGATGAGCCACGATCATGATGAAGCCGTCGTCAGCAGGACCGATCCGGACGTCCTCAAACACGTCGCCGGGGAGCACGGGTCGAGCGATCGGCACATCCCCCTCACGGGCGAGAAACAAGTCATCCGCGTTGCGCGGTATGGCAAGCGGCAGATCCGCCACGCATCAGGTCCTGGGAATGATCGATGGATGTCCGTCGGCCGCGGTGACCACTTGGAACTGGTCGTCGGCAGCAAATCTCGTACGCCAATCGGACGCGAAGGCATCCAACGCTGCGACTGGACTTAGTCGTTCTGCCGCAAGGTCAAGAAGAGATTCGGCCTGTCCTCGCGCGTACAGGTCAGCCGGTCGAAGGACGGTCGTCGTCGTCAACGGCGTGTCAAGCCACAAGCCAGGATCAACGATCCGCGGGTTCGATTCGGTGACCGCCTCGCAGAAAGCGAGGACATGGCCAAGCCGGAGTCGGTTTTCGGGCGTCAGTGAACCGTCGCGACGCCACTTGCGGACGGCCGTCGGCGTAACGCCGACCAATTCCGCGACGAGCGACCATGACATCGCCAAATCCATTCCAAGTTGATTGATCAGGTCCGACGGGTCGGACTGTGCAAGTTGACTCGCTCGATGATCGAGATCCGCGCGTTGCACTTGCGCGTGGAGTTCGCCGGCGCGCTCGGAGAGCCGATCGGCGCCGTCGCGGACTTCGGCCGTCCTGGCGCGCAATTCGAAGAAATCGGTTGTGATTTGCGGTGCACGCGTCGCATCCGGCTCCGGAAGAGAGAGGATTGTGGTTCTCCCTCGATTAGCCATGGTGGTCCTCCGTCGGCCGCTCGTGTCGCAGAACCTCATCGCGGAGCTTGGGTTTGATCGCACGCTCGAACACCGTGCGAATCGGGTCGTGAAGCCGCTCGCAGGTTTCGAGTACGGCTTGGCTCGAGAATTCCGGATACTCGTCACCCGGGGAGCTCCAGTAGCTGTCCAAGTCGAGCAGGAAATACTCGCCTTGAGGCGCCTGGGCGATCCGCAGGGCACCGTCTGGGTTGAGAATCCGATCTCGCACCATGCCACCACGAACGTTGACTACATGGTCATCACCTATTCGAATGGCAAGCGACACTCGATAGTCGAGTGTTGGGTACCCGTGGAACTGGCCGGCCGCGATCAGGTCATCCGCGATGTACTCGCGCCATGCTTCGACGCCCTCGACCCCCGGCACGACGATCTCGTCGATGTACCGGAGACCAAGCCGCAGCATTGCTGGAATGCGACCAAGCTCCTCAGCTACTCGGACAACTCTTTGAATGAGCGCGGAGAAGTGCTCGAATCGCTCGTAAGCAGACGTCTCGATCGCGAGGGATTCATTCGTGATCGCGACACTCAGCGTCCGCTGGCGATTCATGAACGTCACCCCACGTTGGCTCTGGCGAGTGCCGCCCGCTCCTAGCTCGAATTGCGTGATCGGCGGCGGCCCGTAGATCGGGAAGTCATCTCGTAGCGCTTCGTAGATCCGCTCCTGTCCAGTCGCCGATTCGAACTGCGGGACCGGGGGGTAGCGAACCTCAAACGCGACGAGACGAAGCGGCGCGTTCGGATAGATCTCGCGGTCAGGGTCGAGGGGCATATCGCGAACTTGTAGCGAACCAGACTAGAACCTGGCTCAGATGTCAAGGACGGTCGCATGTTTGCCGACGCCGTCGACTGCCTTAGCGGGACTAGCGCTGAACTCGCCCCGCCGGTCGAGGTGGACGCTTAGCTCCAGCGCAACGTCGCCGGCTCCTCGCGCATGCGCAGCACGCGCACCGGGGCGCCGGCGGCGACTGCGTTGGCGGGGACGGCCTTGGCGACGACGCTGTTGGAGCCGATCACCGTGTTGTCGCCGATCGTCGCGCCGCGCAGGATGCACGCGCCGTAGCCGATCCAGCAGTTGCTGCCGACGCGCACGTCGCGCTTGTAGATCCCCTGATGGCGGATCGCGCGCTCGACCTCGACGATGCCGTGGTCGAAGTCGATCAGCATCGCGCGGTCGGCGACGATGCACTCGCGCCCGATCGAGATGTGCTGGAAGGCGGAGATCGTGCACTCCTGGCCGAGCACGGTCTTCGCGCCGATCTCGCAGCGGCCCTCGTGCACGCGGATCTTCGTGCCGTGGCCGATCCACGACCAGCGGCCGAGCCGCAGGACCGCGTCGCGGCCGAGCTCGAGCTTCACGCCGGGGCCGACGAAGCAGATCCCGTCGGTCTGCAGGCGCTTGCCCCAGCGCGCCTTCAGCCACAACCAGCGCGCGAGCAGGCGCCCGTACTTGGCGTTGAGCATGCCGTTGCGGCGGAGGAAGCGCAGCAGCGCCAGCGGGCCGCCGTGCAGCGGCTCGGGAACGCCTTGGACAGGCGGCGGGGGTGCTGGACGGGACACCGTCGCCATCGCCTCCTATCCTGCCACGCCTCATGCCGGACTCCCTGGCCCAGCGCCTGATGGCGGGCGACAAGCGTGCGCTGGCGCGCGGCATCTCGCTCGTCGAGGACGACGACCCCGAAGGCTGGGCGCTCGTGAAGGAGGTCTACCCGCACACCGGCGCGGCCGCCGTGGTCGGCTTCACCGGCCCGCCCGGCGCCGGCAAGTCGACGCTGATCGGCGCGCTGATCCGCCAGCGGCGCGCGCTGGACCGGACCGTCGGCGTGCTCTCGATCGACCCGTCGTCGCCGTTCCGCGGCGGCGCCCTGCTCGGCGACCGGATCCGGCTGTCGGAGCACTTCCTCGACCCCGGCGTCTTCATCCGCTCGATGGCGACGCGCGGGGCGCTCGGCGGGCTCGCCGAGGCGGCGCTGCAGACCGCGCTGCTGATGGACGCGGCCGGCAAGGACGACGTGTTCCTGGAGACCGTCGGCGTGGGCCAGGCCGAGGTCGACGTGATCGACCACGCGGACTCGGTCGTGCTCGTGCTGATCCCGGGCTCGGGCGACTCGATCCAGGCGCTCAAGGCGGGCGTGATGGAGATCCCCGACATCATCGTCGTCAACAAGTCCGACCACCCGCTGACGGACACGATGATCCGCGAGATCCGCGGCGTGCTGTCGCTCGCGCCGCAGCACGGGTGGCGCGTGCCGATCGTCAAGACGGAGGCGCTGCGTGGCGAGGGCCTCGACACGCTGGCCGAGAAGCTGGCCGAGCACCGCGCGCACGTCGAGAGCGAGGGCACGCTGTCCGAGCGCCGCCGGCGCAACCTGATGAGCGAGGTGCTCGGGATCGCCACGATGCGGATGCGGCGCACGCTGGAGGCGGCGCTGGCCGAGGATCCGGAGATCCAGTCGCTGCTCGACGAGGTCGTCGCGCGCCGGCTGGACCCGTCGAGCGCGGCGACGGAAGTGCTCGCCCGCGCCGAGGCCGCGCGGACCGCATAGCCGAAGGTCCAGTTCTCGTTGCGTCGAGCGCGGCGGGAGGGTCTAATTCCGCGCCATGTCGAGGGTCATCGGCGCGCTCTGCTGTGCCTTCGCATTGCTGTGCGCGCCCGCGTCGGCGGCGACGGACGGGCAGATCGCGGCGATCGCCCGGACCGCGTCCGGCGACCGCCTCGTCGCGCTCAACGCCGACGGCACCGGCCTGCGCACGCTGCTGACCGGGCAGCGGCTCTCGAGCCCCGGCTGGTCGCCCGACGGCAACCGGATCGCCGTCGTCGACAGTCACCGCGTGCTGATCCTCGACGTCGCCACGGGCGCGGTCCACACCGTCATCGACGAGCCGGGCGCGGCCGGGCCGACGTGGGCGCCGGACGGGCAGCGGCTCGCGCTGCTGCGCGGGCCTGACGTGCTCCTGCTGGGCGCGGACGGCACCGGCGCGACGCTGCTGCCGGTGCCGTTCTTCGGCCAGATCAGCTGGCTCAGCTGGTCGCCCGACGGGGCCCGGCTCGCGTACGGCACGTCGGGCATGCTGCGCACGATCTCGCTCGACGGCCGCGACGACCGCGGGCTCGTGACCGCGACGTCGCTCGGCGACCCCGCGTGGTCGCCCGACTCGACCCGCATCGTCTACCGCGACGACGGCCGCCTGCGCGTGGTGCCGGCCGACGGTGGCGATCCCGTCGACCTCACGCACACGGGCGGCGTCGAGCCCGACTGGTCGCCGGACGGGCGCGAGATCGTCTACGCCTACGGTGCCGACCTGCGCGCGACGACCGCCGACGGCGCCGCCACGCGAACGGTGTCGAGCCAGACGATGCTCGCCGAGCCGGACTGGCAGCCGTGCGTGGCCGGCGTCACGTACAACTGCGCGTCGCCGACTCCTGCGCCGCCGTGCTGCGTCGCGGTCACACGGCCCCCGGTCGTGACCACTCCGGCGCCGGCGCCGCGGGCGCCGTACCTGAGCGCGGTCGCCCCGCCGAAGCTGGACCGCAACGGGCGCGGCTGGCTGCGCGTTCGCTGCGACCTGAGCTGCGCGTTCTCGCTCCGGCTCGTCGTGCGCGTGCCCGGGCACAGGATCGAGGGGACCGTGCTCGAGCGCCGGCTGCCCGCCGGCGAGGTCCTGCGGCTGCGGCTGCGCGGGCCCGCCCGCCGGCGGATCCGCAGCGCCTGGGTGACGGGCACCGTGCGCGACGCGGCGGGCCTGCACCGGGCGGTCCGGATCCCCGTGGACCTCCGATGAGCGCGACTTCGCGGGCGGCGCCGCGTTGATCTCCGGTATGCGAAGGAGAATCGTCGCGCTCGGCATCGCCGTTGCGCTCGGCCTGCCGGGAACGGCGCTCGCGGCCGGCAACGGCCAGATCGCGGCGTGGACCGATGGTGACGTGTTCACGGTCAACGCGAGCGCCGGTCCCGGCTTCCGCTACCACGTGATCTCCACCCCCGCGTTCCAGCCGTCCTGGTCGCCGGACGGGAACCGCATCGCGATGGCTGCATCGGGCGGCATCGCGGTCCTCGACCTCGCCTCCGGCGGAACCCGCGTCCTGACCGCGAGCCCGCCCTCGGAGTCGGACCTCTTCCCGAGCTGGACGCCGGACGGGGCGCGCATCGTGTTCCTGCGCGGGGCGTCCGTGGTGGACTCGAGCACCCCGGACCAGGTGATGTCGATCGCGGCCGACGGCGGCGGCGAGCCGGCGCTGCTCGGCACGCTCCCGCACGACACGACGGACATCGACTGGGCCTCCGGCGGCCGCTACGCGCGCACCAAGAACGGCGTCCGCGAGCTCGCGGTCGGGACGCTCAACGGCGAGGAGCGGGTCCTCGGGCGCGCGGCTGACGGCGTGTCCTGGTCGCCGGACGGCAGCCGGATCGTCTACTCGTCGTTCGACGCCCTGTGGATCACCTCGCCGGACGCCTGGCCCGGCACGCCGGTGACGTCGCCGGTCGCCCATACGACCGTCAGCGAGCCGGAGTTCTCACCGGACGGAAACCGGATCGCGTACGTCGCGCAGTACGTCCATTCGAGCACCTTGCAGGTCACGACGATCGCCGACGGGTCGACGGTCGACGTGGCGGTCCAGCCCCAAGGGAACATCTGGGAACCCGACTGGCAGCCGTGCATCGCGGGCGTGACGGTGAGCTGCGTGTCGCCCCCTTTGTTCACGTGTCCCGCGCCGGCGCCGATGACCGTCGTCGCCGGCCGCCCGACGCTCACGCCGCCGCTGTGCCCGAGCGCGGATCGCCTCGACGTGAGCGGCGGCTGGTCCAACGGCTTGGTCACGCTCGCCGCCGGCGGCCGGCTCACGATCCGCCCGGGGGCGAAGCGCCGCGGCCCCGACCAAGTCGCGTTCCGCGCGTGGAAGGGCCTGGACAGCGTCCCCGGGTGGCTGACGATCCGGGTCGTGAGCCATCCGACGCTGACGCCGTCCGCCACGCCGCGGCTCGCCCGGCGGGTCCTCCTGCGGGCGCGCTGCGACATCGCCTGCACGGTCAGGCTGCGCGTGAGCGTGCGGCTCGCCCACGGGCACGTGGCGCACGGAAGGACGGTCACGGCGAAGGGAACCTCGTTCCGTCTGCGGCTCCCGGCGCCGAAGGCCCGGCGCGTCGCGAGCGCCCGCATCGTCGGCACGGTGAGCGGCGCCGGCAGCCGGCGCCCCTTCACGCTGAAGCTGAAGCGCTGACCACGCGGTCGAGCAGCGCGTCGATCCGCTCGGGCGTGATCAGCGGGTTGACCAGCGTCAGCTTGAGCACGACGGCGCCGCGCACGCGCGTGCGGCCCAGCACCGCCTCTCCGGACGCGAACAGCGCGCGCTGCACGCGCGTGTTGAGCGCGTCGTCGCCGCGCACGCGGAAGCAGACCATCACCGTCGACGGCTCCGCGACGAGCTCGAGCGCGGGCCGCGCGCGCACCGCCGCGGCGCCGTGCTCGGCCAGGGCGACGCAGCGCTCGACCAGCTCCGCGAGCCGGCGGCGGCCGGTCGTGCGCAGCGCGATCAGGACCTTCAGCGCGTCGAACCGGCGCGAGGTGTCGAGCGAGCGGCCGACGAGGTTCAGCTGCCCCTCGGCCTCGTCCTCCGGCCGGTTGAGGTACACGCTCGCGTAGTGCACGGCGCGCAGTGCCTCGACCGAGGGCACGAGCAGCGCGCTGGCCGGGAACGGCTGCCACCAGAGCTTGTGCAGGTCGCACGTGACCGAGTCCGCTCGCTCGATGCCGCGCAGGCGCTCGCGCAGCGCGCGCGAGAGCATCAGCCCGGAGCCGACGGCGGCGTCGACGTGCAGCCACGCGCCGTACTCGGCGGCGCGGTCGGCGAGCGCCTCGATCGGGTCGATCGCGCCGAGGTCGGTCGTGCCGGCCGTGGCGACGAACGCGATCGGGCGCAGGCCCTGGTCGCGCAGGAGCGCCAGCGTCCCGTCGAGCGCGGCCACGTCCATCGACCCGCGCTCATCGGTGCGCACCTCGGCGACGGCGTCGAGGCCGAGCCCGAGCACCGCCGCCGAGCGCCGCACGCTGTCATGCGACGAGTCCGACGCGACGATACGCCACGTGCCGTGATCGGGCGGCAGGCCGTCGCGGCGCACGTGCTGCCCCGCGCGGTCGCGCGCGAGCAGCAGCCCGAGCAGGTTCGAGCCGGTGCCGCCCATCGTCATCACGCCCGAGCCGTCCGCGCCGAGCCCGTGCAGCTGCGCGAGCCAGCGGACGAGGCGATCCTCCGCGTACGTGCCGGCCGGGGAGGCGTCGAAGGCGTCCTGGGACTGGTTGGTGACGGCGACGGCGAAGTCGGCGGCGGCCGCAGCGATCAGCGGCGGCGGATGCAGGTGCGCGACGTAGCCGGCGTCGCCGACGCGGATGCCGCCGTCGAGCACGGGAGCGAGGTCGCGCAGGACGCGCTGCAGCGGCGCGCCGTCCTCGGGGCACGGGTCCAGCGCGACGATCGCCTCGCGGTCGAGCGGCGAGCGCGGG
This sequence comes from uncultured Solirubrobacteraceae bacterium, assembly GCA_963736505.1. Classification (GTDB taxonomy): domain Bacteria; phylum Actinomycetota; class Thermoleophilia; order Solirubrobacterales; family Solirubrobacteraceae; genus Solirubrobacter. The sequence goes on along the minus strand of CAVTOZ010000001.1, from coordinate 818,938 downwards.
CCGGGCAGCGAGGCCGTGCGGACGAGCGCGTCGACGACCGCCGCGGCCGCGTCGCGCAGCGCGGCGTGGGAGGCGGGATCGGCGGACAGGAACTCCGGCGGCATGGTCAGTGCAGCGCCTTCGACGTGCGAGCGGCGGCGACCGAGCGGCGCCACTCTCCCGCGGTCCGGCGCTCGTGCAGCACGAGCGCGCCGAGCCCGGCGGCGAGCAGCGCGCACGCGAGCGCCGGCCACAGCGGCGCGCCGCCGAAGTGCGGGAAGACGTTGAGCAGCGGACCCCACGGCGCGCGCGTGTCGGCGCCGAGCCAGCCGGCGTCGCGCGCGTCGAGCACGACCGCGACGCTCGCGCCGAGCGTCAGCGCCGCGAGCACGACGGCGACCACGCGCCCGACGTGGCGCAGGCCCCAGCTCGTCAGCGCGCCGGCGGCGGGCAGCGCCGCGATCAGCGCCACGCCGGGGAACGCCACGCCGAGCAGCGGGTTGGCGCCGTCGAACGCGGTCACGGCGACCTGCGCCGCGACGATGCCCAGCGCGAGCTTGGCCGCCGACTCCGTCTCGCGCCGCGCCGGCGCGACGCGCGCGAGCTGGTCGCGCCGCGAGCGGTACAGCAGCCAGCCCGCGTAGAAGACGAGCGCGAGCACCGGCGCCCAGCGCAGCAGGCCGAAGCCGCGGTCGATCCAGAGCGAGGCCAGCCGCGGGATCCGCTCGAGGTAGCCGAGCGGGAACGCGGGCTGCCCGGCGGTGCCCGCCGCGCGCGGCGTGAGGCCGCCGTAGAAGCGGTCGTTGAGCGTCGCGTAGAACACGAGCGAGGCCGACAGCGCCTCGGCGGCGACGAGGGCCGCGAGCCGCCGCCGCTCGCGCAGCGTCCACGTGACCAGCGCCCACGCCACGACGAGCCCCGGGACCGCGAACGTCCAGCCGAGCCACGGCAGCGTGGCGAGCAGCAGCGTGCCGCCGAACACCGAGCGCAGCCGCGGGCGGTCGCGCACCGCGAGCGCGCACAGCGCCGCTCCGGTCAGCGCCGCCGCGGCGGCGACGCCGGGCGCGACCGTCGTGCCGGCCGCGAGCGCGGGCGGCGACAGGCCGACGAGCGCGACGCCCGCCGTCGCCCACGGCTCCGGCACGAGCCGCCGCGCGAGCGCGGCGCCGAACACGAACGCGAGCGCGAGCAGCAGCGCCATCTCGACCTGCACGGCGTCGGCGCCGCCGAGCGCGTAGGCGGGCGCGATCAGCAGCGCGAAGCCGACGCCGTGCGGCTCCACCAGCCGCCCGCCGACGTCATGGCCGTCGGTCCGCAGCGTCCCCGGGTACCAGGGCGCGTAGTCGCGGTTGCGGTACTGGTTGCGCAGGTCGACGTCGCCGTCGGAGACGATCGACTCCGCCGCCAGCAGGTGGTGCGGCTCCGTGCCCGCGTAGTCGTGTCCAGGCCGCGCGGGTATGCCGAGCGTCGCGGCGTAGGCCGCGAAGAGGATCAGGAAGAGGGCGGCCAGCCTCACGCGCGGACGTCAGGCGCCGAGCGCGCGGGCGATGACCATCTGCTGGACCTCGTCGGTGCCCTCGCCGATCGTGAGGATCTTCGCGTCGCGGTACATGCGGCACACCGGGTACTCCTCGATGTAGCCGTAGCCGCCGTGGATCTGGACCGCCTCCTCGGCGCAGCGCACCGCCAGCCGGCCCGTCTTGAGCTTGGCCTGCGCGGCCGTCAGCGTGAAGTTGCGCCCGGCGTCCTTGAGCAGCGCCGCCTTGTAGGTCAGCAGCCGCGCCGCCTCGATCTCGGTCGCCATGTCGGCGAGCTTGCCCTGGATGGCCTGGTACTTCGAGATCGGCTTGCCGAACGCCTTGCGCTCCTTCGCGTACGCGAGCGCCTGGTCGAGCGCGCCCTGCGCGAGGCCGACGCCCATCGCGGCGACGCCGATGCGGCCGATGTCGAGCACCTGCAGGAACTGCTTGAAGCCGTCGCCGCGCCGCCCGAGCAGGTTCTCCTCCGGCACGCGGCAGTCGTCGAAGCTGAGCGGGCGCGTGTCGGACGCGTTCCAGCCCATCTTGCGGTACGGCTCGCCCGGCTCGTACCCCGGCGTGCCGTTCGCGACGATCAGGTTCGAGATCTCGTCGTCGCCGGTGCGGGCGGTGATGCAGACGACGGCCGAGATGTCGGTGCCGGCGTTGGTGATGAACTGCTTGGCGCCGTTGATGACCCACTCGCCGTCGTCGAGCTTGGCGCGCGTGCGGACGTTGCCCGCGTCGGAGCCCGCCTCCGGCTCGGTGAGTCCGAATGCGCCGAGTTTGCGGCCCGAGGTGAGCTCCGGAAGCCACTCCCGCTTCTGCTCCTCGGACCCGAACAGGTAGATCGGCTGGGTGCCCAGCGACGTGTGCGCGCACAGCGTGATCGCGACCGACGAATCGACCCGCGTGAGCTCCTCGACGGCGATCGCGTACGCGAGCGAGTCGCCGCCGCCGCCGCCGTACTCCTCCGGGAAGGGAATGCCCATCAGTCCCAGATCGCCCAATTGCCGGACGATCGCGTACGGAAACGCCTTGGTCCTGTCGAGCTCCTCCGCCACGGGCGCGACCTCGTTCTCGGCGAAGTCGCGGACGGTGCGGCGGATGAGCTCGTGATCGTCCGAAAGGTCGAAGTCCATGGCCGTCATTGTGGCGGGCGCCCCGCACGCGGCAACGCGGCCGGCGGACTCCCATGTCCAGTTTGCGTTTCTCAACAACCGCGCGACCCGTGCCCATTGGGGTGCTCACAATGCGTCCCCCCGCCCTGCGCCTCACCCTCGGCCTCAAACTGGGTCTTGCCTTTGCCGGCGTCCTCGCCGTGATGCTCTGCTCGCTCGTGGTCGTCCTGGTCGAGTCGGGGCGGGCGAGCGCCGCGTACGACCACGCGATCGCGTGGAACAGCGCCGTCTCCGGCTCCGCCGCCCAGGCCGCCGGCACGCGCCAGCAGCAGTCCGCGCAGGCGCTCTACGTCGCCACGTTCAACCCGCGCTACAAGACCGAGTGGCAGGCGGGCGTCGACAAGTCCGAAGCCGCCGCCAAGTCCGTCGAGGCGCTCCGCGACCCGACGGTGACGCGCATCGCGCGCGGCGCCACCGCGGCCGACCAGCACCACGACGACACCGTGCACAAGCTGCTCTTCCCGGCCGTCGCGGCCGGCGACCACGTCGCCGCGCTGAAGGCGCTGGCGCTGGCCGACAAGTACGTCCGCGTGCCGCTGAAGGCGCAGGAGGAGATCGAGAAGTACGTCGCCCGCAAGCAGGCCGCCGACGTCGCCAAGGCCACCGCGGCGGCCGCCACCGCCAAGCGCGCCGGCATCGTCGCCGGCCTGCTCGGGACGCTGCTGGCGATCGGCATCACGCTGCTCGTCAGCCGCGGCGTCCGCCGCGCCGCGACCGGCGTGCTCGTGCGCCTGCGCTCGCTCGAGACGCACGACGCGACCGAGCTGCGCGCCGGCCTCGACGCCGTCGCCGCCGGCGACCTGACCCGCAGCGTCGTCGCCGATACGAAGGCGATCGAGAACCCCGGCCAGGACGAGATCGGCCAGATCGCCGTCGCCACCAACGGGATCCGCGACCGCATCGCCGGCTCCGTCGACGCGTACAACACGATGCGCGACCGCCTGTCCGGGCTGATCGGCGAGGTCGCCGGCTCCGCCCGCTCGGTCGCCTCCGCCTCCGTGCAGATGGCGTCGACCTCGCAGGAGGCCGGCCACGCCGTCAACGAGATCGCGTCCGCCGTCGGCGACGTGGCCGCCGGCGCCGAGCGCCAGGCGCGCAGCGTCGACGCCGTGCGCGCGACGGCCGAGTCGGCCGCCGGCACCGCCCGCGACAGCGCCGACCGTGCCGAAGGCGCCGCCCGCGCCGCCGGCGAGGCCCGCGACGAGGCGCACGCCGGCGCCGGCACCGCACAGCACGCCTTCCAGGCGATGCAGGCCGTGCAGGAGTCCTCGAGCGAGGTCACCGGTGCGATCCGCGACCTCGCCGCGCGCTCGAGCGAGATCGTCTCGATCGTCGAGACGATCTCCGGGATCGCGGCGCAGACGAACCTGCTGGCGCTGAACGCCGCGATCGAGGCGGCGCGCGCCGGAGAGCAAGGCCGCGGGTTCGCCGTCGTCGCCGACGAGGTCCGCCAGCTCGCCGAGGGCTCGCAGTCGGCCGCGGCGTCGATCGCCGAGCTGATCGGGCAGATCCAGGCCGAGACGACGCGCGTCGTCGAGGTCGTCGAGGCGGGCGCCGAGCGCACCGCCGCCGGCACCGACACCGTCCGGCAGACGTTCGAGTCGTTCGGCCGCATCGAGGCCGCCGTGAGCGACGTCACCGCGCGGATCCAGGAGATCGCCGGCGCCGCCGCGCAGATCTCCGACGGCACCGCCCGCATCCAGGCCGACGTGATCGAGGTCGCGGCGGTCGCCGAGCAGTCCTCGGCGTCGGCGGAGCAGGTCACGGCCTCCACGCAGGAGACGTCCGCGTCGACGCAGGAGATCGCGGCGTCGGCGACCGAGCTGGCCGAGACCGCGAAGCGGCTCGACGCGCTCGTCGGGAGCTTCCGCCTGTGAGGTAGCGTGCGGTCGCGTGGTGGGTGCGCTGCGTCTGGCTCGCGCGATCGCCGCCGGCGAGCTGTCGGCGCGTGAGGCGGTGCAGGCGTCGCTGGACCGCATCACGGCGCGCAACGACGAGCTGAACGCGGTCACGGCCGTGCTCGCGGACGAGGCCCTGTCGGCGGCGGATCGGGTCGATCCGTCGCTGCCGCTCGCCGGCGTGCCGTTCACGGTCAAGGAGAACATCGACGTCGCCGGCACGGTCACGACGTACGGGATCGCCGGCGGCGCCGTGGCCGCCCGCGACGCGCCGCACGTCGCGCACCTGCGGGCGGCGGGCGCGATCTGCGTGGGGCGGACGAACCTGCCCGAGCTGGCGATGCGCTGGCACACCGACAACGCGCTGCACGGCGCCACGCTGAACCCGTTCGACGCGTCGCTGAGCCCGGGCGGGAGCAGCGGCGGCGAGGCCGTCGCGCTGGCGGCCGGGATGGCGGCGTTCGGCGTCGGCAGCGACTACGGCGGCTCCCTGCGCGTGCCGGCGGCGCTGGCGGGCGTGTACTCGCTGCGGCCGACGCCGGGCCGGCTGGCGCAGGCGTTCGCCGCGGAGGCGCCGCCGTTCGCCACGCGCCAGTGGATGGCGACCGACGGGCCGCTGGCCGCGCGCGCGGAGGACCTCGGCGCGCTGCTGGAGGTGATGGCCGGGCGCTCGGAGCGCGACCCGCGCTACGTGCCGGCGCTCGGCGCGGCGTCCCGGCGCGGGCCGGTCGCGGTGGTGCTGGGCGCGAACGCGGCGCCGCTCGCCGCCGCCGGCTGGGAGGTCGTCGAGACCGAGCTGCCGGCGGTCGAGGAGGCGGCACAGCTATGGCTCGACGCGGTCGGGTTCGAGGTGCGGCCGCTGCTGGAGCGGGTGCGCAGGGACGGGAGCGAGGGGACGTTCCGCTCGGCCTCGGCGCTGTTCGGGCTCGGCCGCGTGGACGACGGCGCGGGGTACGCGGCGGCGCTCGCGCGCCGCTACGCGCTGATGACCGAGTGGGCGGCGTTCTTCGCCCGCCACCCGCTCGTGCTCGGGCCGGTGAGCACCGCGGCGCCCTGGCCGGTCGGGCACGACCAGGCCGGGGCGGACGCGCTGCGCGAGCAGTGGTGGGGGTTCCGGCTCACGGTCGCGACCGCCTGTCTCGGGGTGCCCGCCCTGTCGCTTCCGGGCGGCGACCAGCTGATCTCGCGCTGGTGGAGCGAGCGCGCGCTGGTCGACGCGGCGGTTGCGCTCGAGCGCTAGTGCATGTCCGGCGCGAGGCCGTGGTTGCGGGCGAGGTCGACGAGCAGGCGGACGCCGAAGCCGGAGCCGCCCTTGGCCGCGTAGGGGCGCCCGAGGTCCCACGCGGTCCCGGCGATGTCGAGATGCGCCCACGGGACGTCGCCGACGAAGCGCTTGAGGAACTCGGCGGCGACGATCGAGCCTGACTGGCGGGTCTCGACCGCGTTGGCGATGTCCGCGTAGGCGCCCTCGATCGCCTTCGCGTACTCGTCGTGCAGCGGCAGCCGCCAGCACAGCTCGCCGGTCCGCTCGCCCGCGGCGGCGACGTCGGCGCACCAGGCGTCGTCGTTGCCCAGCAGGCCCGCGTAGGTCTTGCCGAACGTGACCACGATCGCCCCCGTCAGCGTCGCGAGGTCGACGAGCCGCTCGGCGCCCGCGTCGATCGCATGCGCGAGGCAGTCGGCGAGCACGAGCCGGCCTTCCGCGTCGGTGTTGACGATCTCGATCGTGGTGCCGGTCTTCGCGCGCACGATGTCGCCCGGCTTGAACGCGCGGCCGGACGGGAGGTTCTCGGTCGCGCCGATGACCGACACGAGGCGCACGGGCAGCCCGAGGCGGGCGATCGCGCCGGTCGCCTCGAGCACGGCCGCGCCGCCGGACATGTCGAACTTCATCTCCGACATCTTCTGCCCGGGCTTGATCGAGATGCCGCCGGAGTCGAAGGTGACCGCCTTGCCGACGAGGCCGAGCGGCGGGCCGGTCACGCCGGCCGGCTCGTAGCGGATCGTGATCAGCTGCGGCTCCTCGTCGGACCCCTGGGCGACGGCGGCGAACGCGCCCATGCCGGCCGCCACGATGCCGGCGCGGTCGAGCACCTCGACGGTCACGCCCTCCAGCGCCCGGGCGCGCTCGGCCAGGGCGCTCGGCGTCATGACGTTGGCCGGCGCGTTCTGCAGGTCGCGCGCCGCGTTGACCGCATCGCCGACCAGCGCGGCCGAGGCCGCCGCGGCCGAGACGTCGTGGTGCGCGGACACGATCAGCTCCTCGATGCCGCCGCCGTCCTCGGCCGCGGTCTTGTACTCGTCGTACGCGTACGACGCGAGCACCGTGCCCTCCACGAGCGCGCCGACGACGGCGTCGCCGACGTGGTGCGGGACCTCCCAGCACAGCGTGGCGGCGCCCAGCTCGCGGGCACGCGACACGACCGTCGCCGCGGCCACGCGCGCCCGCTCCGGATCGAAGTCGCCGCGCGCCCCCAGCCCCGCGACGATCCAGCGGCGCCGGTCGGCGTGCGTGACCGCGAGCTTGCGCAGCCCGCGCCGCGCCTCGCCGGAGTCGACGAGCGCCTGCAGCACCCCCGGGTGGTCATGCGCGACCCCCTCGTCCTCGAAGACGCCGACGACGATCGTGTCGGCGTCCGTTGCGGGCGGGGCCTCGGTGGTCGCTCTGACTCGCATGGGCACTGACGTTACATCGGGGGCATGGATGCCTCCGTCCGATCGCCGACCGGACGAAGGCCGGAGCTATCTATCCTCGCCGTATGCCTCGAACCGTGATCCTCAGCGCCGCCCGCACGCCGATCGGCAAGCTGGCCGGGGGCCTGTCCACCCTCCCGGCCACCCATCTGGGCGGCGTAGCGATCCGCGAGGCGCTGTCGCGCGCCGACGTCGCGCCCGAGCAGGTCGACCACGTCGTGATGGGCACCGTGCTGCAGGCGGGCCAGGGACAGATCCCCAGCCGGCAGGCCCAGATCGAGGCCGGGATCCCGATCGAGGTCACCTCGGAGACGATCAACAAGGTGTGCGCCTCGAGCGTCCGCGCCGTCGGGATGATCGACCAGGCCGTGCGCGCGGGCGACCTCGACGTCGGCGTCGCCGGCGGCATGGAGTCGATGTCCAACGCGCCGTACCTGCTCCCCGGCGCGCGCTCCGGCTTCCGCATGGGCGACGTCAAGGCGCTCGACGCGATGGTCCAGGACGGGCTACGCAACCCGTTCAGCGGCAAGCAGATGTTCGAGGAGGCGACCGAGGTCGGCGACGAGCTCGAGATCACGCGCGCCGACCTCGACAAGTGGGCGCTGCGCAGCCACGAGCGCGCGCTCGCGGCGACCGACGAGGGCCGCCTGGCGGAGGAGATCGTCCCCGTCACGATCCACGGCCGGAAGGGCGACACCGTCGTCGAGGTCGACGAGGCGCCGCGCCGCGGCTCCTCACTGGAGGCGCTCGCCAAGCTGCCCGGGCTGGTCAAGAACGGCTCGCACACGGCGGGCAACTCGCCGGGCGTCAACGACGGCGCCGGCGCGCTCGTGCTCGCGTCCGAGGACTGGGCCGAGCGCAACGGCAAGGACGTGCTCGGCACGATCATCGCCCAGGCGGCGGTCGCCGACGAGTTCGCCTACCTCGCGCGCACGCCCGCCAACGCGGCGCTGAAGGCGCTCGACAAGGCCGGCCTGCAGCCGTCGGACATCGACCTGTGGGAGATCAACGAGGCGTTCGCCTCCGTCGCCCTCAACAGCGTCCGCATGCTCAACATCGACGAGGCGCGCGTCAACGTCAACGGCGGCGCGGTCGCGCTCGGGCACCCGATCGGCGCGTCCGGCGCCCGCATCATCGGGGCGCTCGTGCTCGAGCTGCGCCGGCGCGGCGGCGGCTACGGCGTCGCGGCGATCTGCTCCGGCGGCGGACAGGGCGACGCCGTGATCGTCCACGTGTGACCGAGCGGCCGCACATCCTTCCCCCGCCTCCGGGCGGGGGAGCGATCCGCCGCGAGGGCGAGCACGGCGCCGCGTTCTTCGACCTCGACCGCACGCTGATCGCGGGCTCGTCCTCGTTCCAGTTCGGCCGCGCGGCGTACAAGGCCGGGATGCTCACGCGCCGCGACATCGCGCGCGACGCCTACGAGAACATCGTGTTCCGCCTCAAGGGCTCGACCGACGCCGGCACCGACGCGCTCCGCGAGCGGGTCGGGCAGATGCTCGAGGGCGCGCGGGTGCGCGACCTCCAGCGGCTCTCGGGCGCGGTGCTCGCGGGCGTGCTGCCGCGCCTGTACCCGCAGATGCTCGAGCTCGCCTACGCGCATCAGGACGCCGGGCGCCCGATCTTCATCTGCACCGCGGCGGCGCAGGAGATGGCCGAGCTGATGGCGATGGTGCTGACGTTCGACGGCGCGGTCGGCTCGGTGGCGGAGGTCGTCGACGGCGTCTACACCGGCCGCGAGGGAGGCCCGTTCAACTACCGCGAGGGCAAGGCGCAGGCGATCCGCGAGCTCGCCGCGCGCGAGGAGATCGACCTCGCCGCGTCCTACGCCTACAGCGATTCCGAGTCCGATCTGCCGATGCTGCGGCTCGTCGGCCATCCTGTGGCGGTCAATCCGGACAAGACGCTCGCGCGCGCGGCGCGCGAGGAGGGGTGGGAGATCATGAGGTTCGAGCGTCTCGGAGTACGGCTGCGGATCGCCGCCGCGGCGGGCCTGGTCAGCGCGCTCGCCGTCGGCCGCGTGGTCACCCGATGAGCTACCACGAGCTGACCGACGATCAGCGCGAGATCCGCGACCTGGCGCGGCGCTTCGCCGACGAGCGGATCGCCCCGGAGGCGGCCGCGTGGGATCGCGACCACACGTTCCCGCGGGCGCTGTTCGGCGAGCTCGGCGAGCTCGGCCTGATGGGCGTGTGCGTGCCCGAGGAGCACGGCGGCGCGGGCGCGGACTTCCTCGCCTACGTGCTCGTGCTGGAGGAGCTCTCGCGTGCCGACGCAGGAGTGGGGGTGACCGTGGCGGTGCACACGAGCGCCGGCACGCTGCCGATCCTCAACCACGGCTCCAAGGCGCAGATCGACGAGCAGGTCCCGAAGCTCGCGGCCGGCGAGGAGCTCGCCGCGTTCGCGCTGACGGAGTCCGGCTCGGGCTCGGACGCCGGCGCCATGCGCACGCGCGCCAGCGACCTCAGGATCACCGGCGCCAAGCAGTGGATCACCAACGGCTCCTACGCCTCGAGCTTCATCGTCTTCGCGAAAGAGGAATCCCACCCACCCACCCCCAATACCACCGGCAAGCCCTCCGCGTTCCTCGTGCGCGCCGGCGCCGACGGCTTCGCCGTCACGCGCGAGGAGGAGAAGATGGGCCTGAACTCCTCCTCGACCGCCGACCTCACGTTCGACGCCACGCCCGCCGAGCGCCTCGGCGAGCCCGGCAACGGCATGCGCGTCGCGCTGCGCACGCTCGACGGCGGGCGCATCGGCATCGCCGCCCAGGCGCTCGGGATCGCGCAGGCCGCGTTCGAGCTGGCCGTCGGCTACGCCAAGGAGCGCAACGCGTTCGGCGGCCCGATCGCGCGCTTCCAGGCGATCCAGCACAAGCTCGCCGACATGCAGACCGACATCGAGGCGGCGCGCGCGCTGACGTGGCGCGCCGCGCGCCTGAAGCAGGCCGGCCGCCCGCACGGGATCGAGGGCGCGCAGGCGAAGCTGTTCGCGTCGGCCGTCGCCCGCCGCCACACCGGCGAGGCGATCCAGATCCTCGGCGGCTACGGCTACACGAAGGAGTTCCCCGCCGAGCGCTACTACCGCGACGCGAAGGTGACGGAGATCTACGAGGGCACGAGCGAGATCCAGCGGCTCGTGATCGCCCGCGCGCTGCTCGGCGAGGCGATGCGCGACTAGGAATAGGCTCGCGGCGTGATCCGCGTCATCGCCGCCTGCACCGCCGCGCTCGTCCTCGGCATCGCCGTCCTCTCGTGGACCGGCGACGAATCGCGGCTGCCGAGCGGCGGCGTGACCGTGATCGTGCTCGGCGCGCTGCTCGGCTGGGGCTTCGTCGCGGTCGGCTCGCTCAGCTGGGTGCGCCGGCCCGAGAACCGCACCGGCCTGCTGATGGTGCTCGTCGGCCTGTCGGTCCTGGTCAGCGGGATGCAGATCTCCGACTCGGCGCTGCTCTACACGGCGGGGATCGCGGCCGACGCGATCGCGTTCGGCCTGTTCGTGCACCTGGTGCTGGCCTTCCCCGTGGGGCGGCTGGAGGGCCGCGGCGCGCGCCGCGCGGCCGGCGCCGTCTATCTCGCCGGCGCGCTGCAGATCCCGCTCGCGATGGTGAGCGTCGACTCCGAGTGCCACGGGTGCCCGGACAACCTGCTGCTGATCGGCGTCAACGACACCGTGGCGACGGTGATCGGCGGCGTGCAGGCGGTGCTGATCGTCGCCGGCGTCGTCAGCGCGATCGTGATCGTCATGCGCCGCTGGTTCGGGTCGAGCGGCATCATGCGCCGCGGGCTGGAGCCGGTGCTCGCCACGGGCGTCCTGATCTTGGTCCTGGCGATCCTCCAGGGCGCGGCGCAGTCGGCCGACCTGCCGGTGGCCGGCGCGCTCCAGATCGCGTTCTTCGCCTCGTTCGCGGCGCTGCCGTTCGCGTTCCTGGTCGCGCTGCTGCGCGTGCGCTTCTTCCGCGTCGCCGCCGTCTCGCGCCTGATCGAGACGTTCAGCGGCGCGCCCGCCGACCTCGGCGACGCGCTGCGCACCGCGCTCGACGACCCCGACCTGACCGTCGCGTACTGGCTGCCCGAGCTGGACGCGTACGTCGAGCGCGACGGCCGCGTGCCCGACACCGAGGGCCGCGTGCTGACCGAGATCCGCCATCGCGGCCGCAAGGTCGGCGCGCTGATCCACGCGCCGTCGGTCTCCGAGGCGCCGGAGCTACTCGACGAGGCCGTCGCCGCCTCCGCGCTGGCGATCGAGAACGGCCGCCTCGAGGTCGAGCTGCGCGCCCGGCTGGAGGCGCTGCGCGCGTCGCGCGCCCGCATCGTCGAGGCCGGCGACGCCGAGCGGCGGCGCGTCACGCGCGACCTGCACGACGGCGCGCAGCAGCGGCTCGTGAGCCTGACGATCGAGCTCAAGCTCGCGCGCGACCGCTTCGAGAAGGACCCCGCGCTCTCGCTCAAGCTGCTCGACTCCGCGCTCGCCAATGCGCGCGCCGCCGTCGACGAGCTGCGCGACCTGGCCGCCGGGATCCACCCCGCGGTGCTGTCCCAGCGCGGGCTCGACGCCGGCCTGGAGACGCTCGCCACGCGCGCCTCGCTCCCGGTCGAGCTGGCGTGCGAGCTGCCGGACCGGCTCCCGCTCCCCGTCGAGACCGCCGCGTACTTCGTCGTCGCCGAGGCGCTGACGAACGTCGCGAAGTATGCGCAAGCGACGCATGCGACCGTCACCGCGCGGGTGGACGAGCGAAGCGGTGACGAGGCCTCCGGCCGAGGCAGGGGAAGCGCCGTGATCGAGGTCCGCGACGACGGCGTCGGCGGCGCCGACCCGGCGACCGGGTCCGGGCTGCGCGGCCTGGCCGACCGCGTCGGCGCGCTCGACGGCACGCTCCACGTCGAGAGCCGCGCCGGGCACGGCACCCTGATCCGCGCGCGGATCCCGCTAGCGGCGGAGGAACGCGAGCACGGCTAGTACGCGCCGGTGGTCGAGCGGCTCGGCGCTCACGCCGAGCTTGGAGAAGATCGCCGTGATGTGCTTCTCGACGGCGGCCGGCGTGACGACCATCACCTCGGCGATGCCCTTGTTCGAGCGCCCCTCGGCCATCAGCTCGAGCACCTCGCGCTCGCGTGGCGTGAGCTCGTCGAGCGGGTCGTCGCGGCGCTTGCGCCCGAGCATGTGCGAGACGACCGTCGGGTCGAGCACGGTGCCGCCGGCGGCGACGCGGCGGACCGCGTCGGCGAAGCCCGTGAAGTCGGTCACACGGTCCTTGAGCAGGTAGCCGACGCCCTCGGCGCTGTCGCCGATCAGGTCGACGGCGTAGCGCTCCTCGGCGAACTGCGACAGCACCAGCACGCCGACGTCCGGCTGCGAGCCGCGGATCTCGAGCGCCGCGCGCAGCCCGTCGTCGGTGTGGTCGGGCGGCATCTGCACGTCGACGATCGCGACGTCGGGCTTGTGGGCGGCGACCTTGCGCAGCAGGTCGGGCGCGTCGCTGGCCTCGGCCACGACCTCGAAGCCGGCGTCCTCGAGCAGCCGCACGATGCCCTCGCGCAGCAGCGCCTGGTCCTCGCCGATGACGATCCGCAGGCTCATGGGCACGGGATCTCCGCCAGCAGGGTCGTGCCCTCGCCCTCGGGGCTGCGCAGGTACAGCGCGCCGCCGAGCGCCTCGACGCGGTCCGCCAGCCCGCGCAGGCCCGAGCCGTCCTGGAGCGCGCCGCCGATCCCGTCGTCGCGGACCTCGACGCACGCGCGTCTCCTGCCTCGGCCGGAGGCCTCGTCACCGCTTCGCTCGGAGCGGAACACGTGCACGAGGGCGCCGGACGCCTCCGCGTACTTGGCCACGTTCGTCAGCGCCTCGGCGACGACGTAGTAGGCGGCCGCCTCGACCGGCGCGGGCAGGCGCTCGTCGAGGTCGAGCTCGAGGTCGACGGGGATCGGCGTCCGCGTCGCGAGCGCCTGGATCGCCGGCACCAGGCCGTACTCGGTCAGCACGGCGGGGTGGATGCCGCGGGCGAGCTCGCGCAGCTCCTCCAATGCCTGCGCCAGCTCCTCGCCGGCGGCCAGCAGCTCCGGGTCGTCGCCGAGGCGGCGCGCGGCGAGCCGCAGGGTGAGCGAGAGCGAGACGAGCCGCTGTTGCGCGCCGTCGTGCAGGTTGCGCTCCAGCCGGCGGCGCTCGGCGTCGCCCGCCTGCACGATGCGGGCGCGCGAGGCGGCCAGCTGCTCGCGCGCCTCGGCGTTCGCGAGCGCCTGCGAGGCGAGCTCGGCGAAGTCGGCGATCCGCTGCTCGGCGCCCTCCGGGAACGGCTCCGGATCGACGCTGGAGACGATCACGGCCCCCCACAGCCGCCCGCCGAGCACGACCGGCGCGGCGACGGCGCTGCGGAAGCCGAGCGAGCGCAGCGTCTCGGCCAGCTCGCCCTCCTGCCCCTCGTAGGTGTCCACGCGCGCCGGCCGGCCCGTCCGCCGCACGCGGCCGGCGGCCGTGTCGCCGTCGACGCGGACGCTCTCGCCGACCGGCACGCTGCGCACGCCCTCGGCGTTCCAGCCGCCGACGACCGTCGCGAGCCCGGACCCGTCGTAGCGGATGATGTTCGCGCTCTGCGCCTCCAGCAGGCGCCCGACCTCCTCGATCACGAGGCCGAACAGCCGGCTCGGCTCGGTCTCCGCGGCGACCGCGGTCGCGACGCGGCGCAGCGCGGCCTGCTCGGCGGCGAGCCGGCGCAGCGCCTCCTCGGCGGCGCGGCGGTCGGTGATGTCGCGCAGGTGGCCGACGATCAGCGGCGGGCCGGGCATGTCGGTCTGGTTGATGATCACCTCGACGGGGAACTCGGTGCCGTCCGAGCGCATCCCGACCAGCTCGGCCGGGTGGCCGAACACGCTCTGCTCGCCGGTCTCCACGAACCGCTGCACGCCGCGCCGGTGCGCCTCGCGCAGGCTGGGCGGGACGATCAGCTCGGCCAGCTCGCGGCCGGCCATCTCGGCGAACGTGTAGCCGAACATCCGCTCCGCGGCGCGGTTGGCCTCGACCAGGTTGCCGTGGTGGTCCATCGTCACCACGGCGTCGAACGCGGCCTCGAGGATGGCGCCCTTGCGCGCGTCGCTGTCGCGCACGGCCGACTGCGCGCGGCAGCGCTCGACGAAGACGGCGATCTGCGAGCCCAGGCTGTCGAGCGTCGCGAGCGTGGCGGGACCGGGGTCCGGCGCGCTGAACGCGAGCGTGCGGCCGCCGGCCGGGAAGGCGACGATGCCGTCCTCGGCGACGGCGTGCTCGATCGCGCCGTCGCGAATCTCGCCGCCGCTCCAGCCTAGCGAGTCGCCGATCGCCTCCAGCAGCGCGGGGTAGGCGTCGTCCTCGGAGTCGGTGCACGCGAGCACCCGTACGACCGCGTGCTCGGTCTGCAGCAGGACGGCGGCATCGGGGACCGTGTGCGTTCGCACACCGGAGAGCTTGTCATTGAACGAGCGTCGCGGTCCAGCGGACGCGCTTGAGCACGCACGTGTCGAGCCGCTTGCCGGCCCGCGTGAGGACGACCTTGGTCGCGAACGTGCCGCTCCAGGCGCCGCCGGCGCGCGCGGCCGTGAGCGTGACGGTCTGCTTCGTGCGGCCGCCGCCCTTGAGGTGCTCGCGCAGCGTCAGCGTCTCGGTGACCGCGTCCGGCGTGGCGCTGTCGAACGGCGGCTCGAAGCGCATCGTGTTCGGGAAGCGGTAGCGCGGGTCGCTGCACGGCGCGCTGTAGGCGATCCGGATCCGCTCAACCTGCCCGTCCGCGCCGACCACGACCGACGCGGGCTTCTTCTGCGACGTCTCGCCGCGGTACGCCGTCGCGGGGGCGAGCGCGAGGACGGCGGCGGCTGCGATCACGGCGTGCATGGCATCTCCGCGCGCAGAACGGTACCCGCGCCCGGCGGGCTGTGGATCGCCAGCCGGCCGGCGAGCGCCTCGACGCGATCGCCCAGCCCGCGCAGCCCGGAGCCGCCGAGGTCGGCGCCGCCGCGGCCGTCATCGGCGACCTCGATCACGGCGAGGCCGTCCTCGCGGCGGACGCGGACGGTCACCGCGCTCGCGTGCGCGTGCTTGGCGACGTTCGTCAGCGCCTCGGCCGCCACGTAGTAGGCGGCGGCCTCGACCGGTGCCGGCAGCCGCTCGTCGAGCTCGACGTCAAGCTCGACCGGCAGCGGGGCGCGGCCGGCCAGCACGCGCAGGCCCGGCTCGAGCCCGTATTCGGTCAGCACGGCGGGGTGGATGCCGCGGGCGAGCTCGCGCAGCTCCTCGAGCGCGTGCTTGAGCTCGTCCCCGGCGGCGAGCAGCTCGGCGTCGCCGGGATGCCGGCGCGCGGCCATCCGCAGCGTGAGCGAGAGCGAGACGAGCCGCTGCTGCGCGCCGTCGTGCAGGTTGCGCTCCAGCCGCCGCCGCTCGGCGTCGCCCGCCTGCACGATGCGGGCGCGCGAGGCGGCCAGCTGCGCCCGCGCGTCGGCGTTGGCGAGCGCCTGCGCCGCCAGCTCCGCGAAGTCGCCGACGCGCTTCTCGGCGTCGGCCGGGAACGGGTCCGGCGTCTGGTTGGACACCACGAGGGCGCCCCACAGCCGCCCGCCGAGCACGATCGGCGCGCCGACCGCGGAGCGGTACCCGCGCGAGCGCAGCGTCTCGGCGAGCTCGCCCTGCTTGCCGGCGTACGTCTCGATCCGCGCCGGGCGGCTCGTGCGCCAGATCCGCAGCATCACGCTGTCGCTGTCGAGCGCCATCGGCTCGCCCAGCGGCAGCAGGTGCTCCGGGTTGCGCGCCGACCCGGCGAGCATCACCACCTCGGCGCCGTCGTCGGCGTAGCGCACGAGATGCGCCGTGCGCGCGTCCAGCAGGCGCGCGACCTCCTCGACGACGAGCGTGAACAGCGCGTCCGGGTCGGCCTCGCTCGCGACGGCCGTCGCGACCCGCCGCAGCGCCGCCTGCTCCTCGGCGAGCCGGCGCAGCTCCGCGGCCGCCGCGTGGCGCTCGCTGACGTCGCGCAGGTAGCCGTAGAACACGGGGGCGCCTGGCAGCTCCGGGCGCGTCACGACGAGCTCGACGGGGAAGACGCTGCCGTCTGCGCGCTTGGCCGTCAGCTCGGCCTGCCCGCCGACGACCAGGCCGCCGCGCGGCGGCTCGACGAGGTCGGCGATCTCGCGCCCGATCAGATCGGCCGCGGGGCGCCCGAACGTGCGCTCGGCGGCGCGGTTGACCTCGAGGATGCGGCGGCTCGAGTCCATCGTGAAGACGCAGTCGAAGGCGACGTCGAGCATCGCGGCGCGCCGGGCCGCGGAGTCGCGCAGCGCACGCCGGGCGACGCAGTGCGCGGCGAAGCGGCCGATCTGCGACCCGAGCGTCTCGAGCACCGCGTAGGTGGCCTCGTCGGGCTCGGGCGCGGCGAACTCGAGCACCGCGAGCGTGCGCCCGTGCGCGCGCGCCGGCACGACGACGGTCACGCCGTCGCCGGCCGCCACCTCCGGCCCGTCGCCCTCCGGCGTCCACCACACGCCGCCGGACCAGCCCAGCTCCGCGCCGACCGCGGCGAGCAGCGCGGGGTAGGCGTCGGCCTCGTCCTCGGCCACGGACAACACGCGCTCGGCGGCCTCAAGCGTGCGCAGGAGAACGGCGGCGTCGGCCATGGACGAGAGAACTTAGTCGGATGTCCAACTATGATCGGGCGCCATGGCCACTTCGAACCGCAAGATCCGCGTCGTCGTGGCCAAGCCAGGCCTCGACGGGCATGACCGCGGCGCCAAGATCATCGCCCGCGCGCTGCGCGACGCCGGCATGGAGGTGATCTACACGGGCCTGCACCAGACGCCCGAGCAGATCGTCGAGACGGTGATCCAGGAGGATGCCGACGCGGTCGGCCTCTCGATCCTCTCCGGCGCCCACATGACGCTCGTCCCGCGCGTCGTCGAGCTGCTGCGCGAGCAGGACGCGGGCGACGTGCTCGTCACCGTCGGCGGCACGATCCCGAACCAGGACATCCCGCAGCTGAAGGAGCTCGGCGTCGCCGCGGTGTTCACGCCCGGCGCCCCGACGCAGGACATCATCGACTTTATTCGTGGAGCGGTAACCCCGTAATCGGACGCCATGGATGGCGTCCGTTGGTGTCAAGGGGCCGGCCGGATGAAGGCCCTGGCATTCTATACCGTCTGGACGGTACAGTTAAGCGATGACCGTCTTCCTTCTCTCGTTCGCGATCGCGTCCGAGATCACCGCCACTCTTGCTCTCAAGGCGTCCGACGGGTTGTCCAGACCCGTGCCCGCGGCGATCGTCGTCGTGGGCTACGGACTCTCGTTCTGGATGCTCGCGCTCGTGCTCAAGCACCTCTCGGTGGGCACGACCTACGCCGTCTGGTCCGCCGTCGGCACCGCCGCGATCGCCGTCATCGGCATCATCGCCTACGGCGAAGCGGCCAACGGGCTCAAGCTCGCCTCGCTGGGCCTTATCGTGCTCGGCGTGATCGGGCTGAATGCCGCGGGAACTCACTAAGCACAAGCTGCTCGACGCCGCCGGCGCCGTCGTGCGCCGCGACGGCCCGCAGGCGCTGACGCTGGACGCCGTCGCCGCCGAGGCCGGCGTCTCCAAGGGCGGGCTGCTGTACCACTACGGCACCAAGCGCGAGCTGGTCGAGGCGCTCGTGGATCGCTGGCTGACCGAGTTCCAGCGCGACATCGACGCCGCCGGCCCGGGCTTCGTGCGCGGCTACGTGCTCGCGTCCGACCCCGGCGGCGCCGTCGCGGACGAGCTCGGCCTGCTGGCCGCGTTCGCCTCGGACCCTTCCGTGCTCGTCAAGGCGCGTGAGAAGTACGCGATCTGGCAGGATCGCGTGGAGCGCGAGGGGAGCGATCCCGTCGACGCGACCGTGGCCCGGCTGGCCGCGGATGGGCTCTGGCTCGCCGAGTTGTTGGGTATGGCGCCTCCGCGGGGCAACCTGCGGAAGCGTGTGCTGGCCCGGCTGCTCGAGTTGGCCGGTCCAGGCGATTGACTCGTCAGTCAACACGCTACGATCTCGAACGTCCGTTCTTGCGAAGAGGTGACTCAGTGAAGATCTGCGTCCTGGTCAAAGAGGTTCCGGACGCCGCCGTCGAGAAGCGCATCAACGCGTCGACGGGGCGGCTGGACCGCGGCGGGGAGAAGAACCTGAACCCGTTCGACACGCACGCCATCGAGGCGGCGATGCAGCTCAAGGAGGGCGGGGCGATCGAGGTCGAAGAGGTCGTGGCCGTGACGATGGGCCCTGAGAGCGCCGTCCGCGCGCTCACCAAGGCCGTCTCGCTCGGCGCCGACCGCTCCGTGCACCTGACCGACGAGGCGCTGGCCGGCTCCGACGTCAACGGCACGGGCTACGCGCTCGCCAAGGTGCTCGAGTCCGAGGCGCCGGACCTGGTCCTGCTGGGCCAGCAGTCCGACGACGGCGAGTGCTACACGATCGGCGCCGTCGTGGCCGACCACCTCGGCATGCCGTCGCTCACGCAGGTGATCAAGATCGACGTCGAGGGCGGTGCACTGCGCTGCGAGCGCCAGGCCGAGTACGGCTACGACACCGTCCTGGTCGAGTTCCCCGCCGTGATCTCCGTCGGCGACGCGATCAACGAGCCGCGCTACCCGTCGCTGAAGGCGATCATGGGCGCCAAGAAGAAGCCGCTGGACGCCAAGGCGGCCGCCGACGTCGGCATCGAGGCCGATCGCGTCGGCTACGACAACGCCCGCGCGCACTGCACGGACTTCGCCGCGCCGCCGGCCAAGTCCGCCGGCCAGATCATCGAGGACGAGGACACCAACGACACGGTCGAGAAGATCGTGGCCTGGCTGGATGAAAGGAAGCTTCTGGCATGAGCCCGATCCTCGTCTACGCGCTCCACTACGAGGGCGCGTTCAACAAGAACTCGCTCGGCGCCGTCTCCGAGGGCGGCCGGCTCGCCTCCCAGCTCGGCACCGAGTGCCACGCGATCGTCGTCGGCGAAGGCGTCTCCGACGAGCTGGCCTCGCAGCTCGGCAACTGGGGCGCGTCGAAGGTCTACCGCGTCGAGGGCCCTGAAGGCCTGGCGCAGCCGGTGGTCGACGCGATGGCCGCGGCGATCGAGGCCGGCGGCCACGAGTACGCGCTGTTCGGCGGCGGCCTGCTCGGCTTCGAGATCGGCGCCGGCCTCGCCGCGCGGCTCGACGGCGGCGTCTGCATGGAGGTCACCAACGTCCGCGTCGAGGACGGCAAGCTCGTCGCCGAGCGGCCGATCCTGCAGGACTCGCAGATCTCCTCGGTCCACTACCGCTCCAAGCTGGGCGTGATCATCGGCCGCCTGAACGCGTTCGAGGCGTCCGAGACCGGCGGCACGGCCACCGTGGAGGACCTCAGCGTCGAGTTCAAGCCGCACTCGCTGAAGGCCAAGATGGTCCAGCGCGGCGAGCAGCGCGGCGCCCAGGTCAACATCGAGGACGCCAAGGTGCTCGTCGCCGGCGGTCGCGGCCTCGGCAAGGCCGAGGGCTTCGAGCAGCTGGAGGCGCTCGCGGGCGCGCTCGGCGGCGCCGTCGCGGCCACCCGCGCGGTGGTCGACGCCGGCTGGTACTCGTACTCCGCCCAGATCGGCCAGACGGGCAAGACCGTCGCGCCGAAGCTGTATCTGGCGGCCGGCATCTCCGGCGCGATCCAGCACAAGGTCGGCATGCAGGGGTCCGAGAACATCGTCGCGATCAACAAGGACTCCAACGCCCCGATCTTCGAGTTCTCCGACCTCGGCATCGTGGGCGACCTGCACAAGATCGTGCCGAAGCTGACGGAGGCCGTGAAGGCGAAGAAGGGGAGCTAGATGTCCGCCGCTCCCAGCCAGTTCCCGCCGCCCGTCGACTCGGCCAAGGAGTTCGTCGGCGTCCCGACGGACGCCGAGGAGGACCGGATCGAGGTCGGCGTCGCGATCGTCGGCGGCGGCCAGGCGGGGATGGCGTGCGCCATCCGCCTGATGCAGCTGCTCGCCGACGATCCCGAGACGACCGAGCGCCTCGGCGAGGTGCCGGTCGCGGTGATCGAGAAGGGCCGCGTCGCCGGAGCGCACCAGCTCTCCGGCGGCGTCATGAACCCGGTCGCGATCCGGCAGCTGCTGCCCGAGGACGACTCGTGGCCGCACTGGGGCGAGGTCAAGCGCGAAACCGTTTATCTCACACCCAACAGGCGCTTCGCGATCCCGCTCAAGCCGACGCCGCCGCCGTTCCGCAACCACGGCAACTTCGTCGTCAGCGTGGCCGAGCTCAACCGCTGGCTGGGCGAGCGCGCGGAGGAGGCGGGCGCCTACATCCTCGCCGAGACGGTGGGGGCGAAGCTGCTCGTCGAGGACGGTCAGGTCGTCGGTGTCCGCACGGGCGACAAGGGGCGCGACAAGAGCGGCGGCGAGAAGGGCAACTTCGAGCCGGGCTCGGACGTGATCGCGCGCGCCACCGTGCTCTCGGAGGGCGTCTGGGGGCATCTCACGGGCGCCGCCATGAAGGCCTTGGACCTCGCGCCGAAGGACCCGCAGGTGTGGGCGCTCGGCGTCAAGGAGGTGTGGGAGGTCCCGAAGCCGTTCGAGAAGATCGTCCACACGCTCGGCTGGCCGCTGCACTACGGCGCCAAGTGGAAGGAGTTCGGCGGCTCGTTCATGTACGGCATGAACCGCGAGGGCGAGACGCCGAAGGTCACGATCGGCTTCGTCGCCGGGCTCGACACCACCGACGCGAAGTTCTCCGTCCACGACATCCTGCAGCAGTTCAAGCTGCACCCGCTGGTGCGCAAGGTGCTGGCCGACGGCAAGCGCGTGGCCTGGGGCGCGAAGGCGATCCCCGAGGGCGGCTACTGGGCGATGCCCACGCTGCACGCGCCCGGCATGGTGATCGCCGGCGACGCGGGCGGCATGGTAAACGTGCCGACGCTGAAGGGCATCCACTACGCGATCGACGCGGGCCGGATGGCGGCGGAGACGATCTACCGCCAGCTCAAGAACGGCTCGACCGACTTCTCGTCCTACGAGCGGGCCGTGCTCGACTCGCGCATCGGCAAGGACATGTACACGTCGCGCAACATGAAGCAGCCGTTCGCCAAGGGCTTCTTCCTCGGCGGCGCGCTGACGAACGCGATGGTCGTGACGAAGGGCCGCTTCCCCGGCGGGCACTGGGCGACGCACCGCGACGCCGAGGCGCCGCTGACGCTGACCGACCGCGACAAGGCGTATCCGAAGCCGGACGGCAAGTACACGTTCGACAAGCTCTCGGGCGTCTTCCTCACCGGCAACGCGACACGCGACGACGCGCCGTCGCACATCCGGATCGACCGCAAGGTACCGCGCGAGGTCGCCGAAGGCTGGGCCTGGATGTGCCCTGCCGGCGTCTACGAGGTGCCCGAGGACGCGCCGGAGGAGGGCCTCGTCGACCTGATCGTGAACCCGTCGAACTGCGTCCAATGCGGCGCCATCACCGCCAAGGGCGGGCGCCTTACGCCGCCCGAGGGCGGAGACGGCCCGGTGTACCAGATCACCTGAGCGACGAGCGGAACGTGACGGTCCGCGTCGCGACGGTCGCGCCGTCCTGCGTGACGCGAAGTCGCGGCTTGAGCGTGTGCGCCCGCCTCAACCGCCGCTTGCCGGCCGCGTTGAGGCGGAGCGCGATCGTCCGGCTCGCGCCGGGCGCGAGCGTGGCGCTCGCCGAGCCGACCGTCACGGTCCTGACCAGCAGCCGCAGGCGTATCGCGCAGGGGCCGCCCGCGCAGCGCAACGTCAGCCTGGCGGCGGAGCCCGTGAGCTTGACCGCGCCCAGCGACGCCCTCCCGGCCGCCGCCGGGCCGGTCACGACGGTTCGCTGCGGCGCGGGCGTGGGCGCCGGCATGACGGTCGCCTCGGGCGTGGCGCTCGGAGTCGCCGTCGGCGTCGGCGTCGGCCCCAGAGCCGCGTCGCCGTACGTCATCAGGTAGCCGGACCCGCTGACGGCCACGCAGCTGCCCTCCGCGGCGCACGAGATCGATATCACGCCGTATGCGTCGTCGATGATCGGCACCGGAGCGCTCCAGCTCGTGCCGTCGTAGGTCATCGCGCGGCTGGACCCGTCGACCGCCATGCAGAACGACGGCGACGTGCACGAGACGTCGATCCCCCACCCGATGAGCTTCGGCGCGCTCCACTCGCCGGCGCGTTGGACCACCGCCCTGCCGATGATGTCCGCGCCCACGCAGAAGCCTTCGACCGGGCACGAGATCGAGGTCAGGCCGAGGTCGCTGACCTGTTCTCGCGGGCTCCAGCGCGAGCCGTCGAAGACGATGACGCCGCCCTGGCTGTCGCCCGCGACGCAGTACGTCGCGCTCGCGCAGGAGATCGCAAGCAGCCAGGTGTCGCCGGTTGCCGCCGACGCGCTCCACGTGCCGTCGCGGAGTGTGATGACGACGTTGTCGAACTTGTCGTACGCCATGCAGAACGACTCCGTGGGGCATGAGAGATAGTCCAAGGAGCCGGCGCCGGTCGCGACCGGCGCGCTCCAGTGCGCGCCGTCGAACGTCTCCGCGCCGCCCCACCGGTCGACCGCGACGCAGTGCTCCGGCGAGGCGCAGGACACGGCCACCTGCCAATGGTCGGCATCGTTCAGCCTCGCCGGCGGCGACATGGCATGACCGTCCCACGTGAGCGCGCGGCCATTGCGGTCGAGCACGGCGCAGAAGCCGGCGGTCGGACAGGAGATCGAGTCGAGGTTCGAACCGACCGCCTCCGGGTCGCTCCATTGCCCGCCGCTGAACATCGTCGCGCTGCCGTTCGCGTCGACGATCGCGCAGAACTCCATCGACGGGCACGAGATCCCCCCGGGTCTCGCTCCGGTCCCACTGTCGTAGTACTCGTAGTTCACGTCAGCCCAGACGAGCTCGCTCCACGCGCCGTTGCGAAACGTGAACGCGCCGCCGTCGAAGTTCACGGCGACGCAGGACCCGCCGACGGGGCATGCGATCGACGCGGTGCCGAAGTACTCCTTGGGCCCTGGGAGCTTCTTCACCGCCCAGTTCGAGCCGTTGAACGCGGACGTCGACGACCGGCTGACGGCGACGCAGAAGGACGCCGACGAGCAGGAGATCGCGCTCGCGTCGTTGCCGAGCACCGGCGCCGGCGCGCCCCACGTGCCGCCGGAGTACGTCACCACCTCGCCGCTCTTGGCGAGTGCCGCGCAGAACGACGTCGACGGGCATGACATGGCGACGACCGACGCCATGCCGGTCGGGCCGCCGCCGCTCCAGTGCCCGGCACCCAACACGAAGGCATCGCCGGCGGAGTCGATCGCGAGGCAGGAAGCGGTCGTCGGGCACGAGAGCGCCGAGATCGACTGCGCCCCGTCGATCGTCGCCGTGCTCCAGGCGCCGCCCGCGTACCTCGCGACAGCGCCGCTTGCGCCGGCGGCGGTGCACGCCCCGGGCGCCGGGCACGAGACGACCTGCATCGGCTTGCCGATCGCGGTGGGCGCGCTCCATCGCATACCGTCGTAGACCGAGGCGAAGCTCCCGCCCACGGCCGCACAGAACGACGCCGACGCGCACGACACCGAGGTCGTGACGAGCGGCGGGGCGATCAGCGCCGGCGCCGACCACGTGCCGGCGCGCGCACCGGCCGGAAGGGCAAGCAACGCGGCGACGACGAAAGAAAGCAGCGTGAAGCGGGCGACCATTGAACGGTCTTATAGCGATGGGCGGATCTCTCCAGGCGAGCGAACTGACCGGAAGAACAGTGCGGTAGGGTCGCGACATGACACGGCTCATCCGCGGCGGGCGGGTCGTCACCGCCTCCGACGCGTTCGACGCCGACGTGCTGATCGACGGCGAGTCCGTCGTGGCCGTGGGCTCAGGCCTCGAGGCCGACGATGTGATCGACGCCTCCGGCTGCCTCGTCCTGCCGGGGCTGATCGACAACCACACGCACCTCTCGATGCCGTTCGGCGGCACGTGGAGCTGCGACGACTACGACACCGGGACCGCGGCGGCCGCCGCGGGCGGGACGACGTGCATCGTCGACTTCTGCATCCAGTACGTCGGCGGCGGGCTGATGGAGGCGCTACAGGAGTGGCACGGGCGCGCCGACGGCGCCGCCCACATCGACTACGGCTTCCACATGGCGATCACCGACGCCCGGTCGGAGGTCGTGGCCGAGATGGAGCAGTGCGTCGCCCAGGGCGTGTCGACGTTCAAGGTCTTCATGGCCTACAAGGGCGCGCTGATGGTCGACGACGAGCAGTTCCTCGCCGTGCTCGAGCAGACCGGCCGCACCGGCGGCCTGGTGATGGTGCACTGCGAGAACGGCGACGCCGTCGTGCGCTACCAGAAGGAGGCGATGGAGGCCGGCAACGTCGACCCGAGGTTCCACGCCTGGTCGCGGCCGCCGGAGGTCGAGGGCGAGGCGACCGGGCGCGCGATCCGGCTCGCCGAGTGGACCAAGCGGCCGCTGTTCGTCGTCCACGTCACGTGCGAGGACGCGGTCACCGAGATCCAGGCGGCGCGCGACCGCGGCCTGCCGATCTACGGCGAGACGTGCCTGCAGTACCTGTTCCTCACGGTCGACGAGCTCGCGCGCCCCGGCTTCGAGGGCGCGAAGTACGTGTGCTCGCCGCCGCTGCGCGAGGAGCGCCACCAGGCGATCCTCTACAAGGCGCTGCGCCAGG
Source organism: uncultured Solirubrobacteraceae bacterium (assembly GCA_963736505.1). Classification (GTDB taxonomy): domain Bacteria; phylum Actinomycetota; class Thermoleophilia; order Solirubrobacterales; family Solirubrobacteraceae; genus Solirubrobacter. The sequence goes on along the minus strand of CAVTOZ010000001.1, from coordinate 794,022 downwards.
GCGCGCTGCAGGGCATCTCGACCGACCACTGCCCGTTCAACTACAAGGGCCAGAAGGAGCTCGGGCTCGGCGACTTCACGAAGATCCCGAACGGGCTGCCGGCGATCGAGCACCGGCTCTCGCTGCTCTACGACGGCGCGGTGCGCACGGGCAAGCTGACCGAGACGGAGCTGGTGGACCTGACGTCGCACGGCCCGGCGCGCATCTTCGGGCTCGACCGCAAGGGCACGATCGCGCCCGGCTTCGACGCCGACATCGTCGTCTTCGACCCCGAGAAGCGGCACACGATCTCCGCCGAGACGCACCACATGAACGTCGACTACGACCCGTTCGAGGGCTGGGAGGTGCGCGGCGCGCCGCGCACGGTCCTGAGCCGCGGCGCGACCGTGTTCGACGGCGGCGAGATCGTGTCCAAGCCCGGCCAGGGGCGCTTCGTCAAGCGCTCCCTCTTCGCATGAGGTTGGCGACGACTCGCCCTGCGGGCTCGCGTCGCTGGGAGCAATCGCCCAGAGGGCGATTCTCCCGGGCGAGGGTGTCCCCATGAGGTTCGGGGTCACCGTCCTGCCCGACCCGCCGTACCAGCGGCTGGTCGACCTGATCGGGCTCGCCGAGGAGCACGGGTTCGACAGCGGCTGGACGTACGACTCGCCGATCCTGTGGCAGGAGCCGTACCCGCTGCTGACGCTGATGGTCCAGCGCACGAAGACGATGCGGCTCGGGCTGTGCGTGACCAACCCGGTCACGCGCGAGCCGGCGGTGACCTCGAGCGCGTACGCGACGCTGCAGGACATCTCCGGCGGGCGCATGCTGATGGGCATGGGCCGCGGCGACTCGGCCGTCCGCGTGATGGGGCGCAAGCCCACGCCGATCGCGCAGTTCGAGCAGCGCCTGGCGATGATCAAGGAGTTCACCAACGGCCGGCCCGTCGACTGGGAGGGCACCGAGATCCAGCTCAAGTGGGCGGCGGATCTCCCCGAGGTGCCGCTCTACGTGGCCGCCTACGGGCCGCGCGCGCTCGGCGTCGCGGGCCGCGTCGCCGACGGCGTGATCATCCAGCTCGCCGACCCGGAGATCATCCAGTGGACGATGGCCACGGCGCGGGCGGCGGCCGAGGAGGCGGGGCGCGACCCCGCCGCGCTGAAGTGCCTCGTGTGCGCGCCGTCGAAGGTGTCCGACGACCTGCAGCGGGCGCGCGACGAGGTGCGCTGGTTCCCGGCCATGGTCGGCAACCACGTCGCCGACATCGTGCGCGTGCACGGCGAGGGCGGCGCCGTCCCCCGCGCGCTGACCGACTACATCCGCGGGCGCGACGAGTACGACTACAAGGACCACTCGCGCGTCGGCGCCGAGCACGGCTCGTTCGTGCCCGACGAGATCTGCGACCGCTTCACCGTGATCGGCTCGACCGCGCAGGTGATCGAGAAGCTGCGGCTGCTCGAGTCGATCGGCGTCGACGAGTGGATCGTGTACCTGATGACCAACGAGCAGGAGGAGACGCTCGAGGCCTACGGCCGCGACGTCATCCCCGCGCTGACCAGCTCGTAGAGCCGGCCGAAGGCGCGCAGCGCCACGACGAGATCCTCCTCCGGCGTGTCCTCGATCGGTGAGTGGCTGACGCCGCCGGTGGAGGACGAGAAGACCATCACGGCGGGCAGCACGCGCGCGACCTCGGCGCAGTCGTGCAGCGCGCCGCTGGGCAGCCGCGGCGCCTCCTCGCCGGTGATCTCGGCGACGGCCTGGGCGGCGAGGTCGACGAGGCGCTCGTCGAACGGGATCGGGTCGATCTGCCAGATCCGCTTCCACTCGACCTCGCAGCCCTCCTCGGCGGCGATCGCGTCCGCCGCCGACTTGACGTCGGCGAGCATGTCGCGCAGCTGCTCGGGCGTGAACGCGCGCTGGTCGAGCGTGACCTCGCAGCGCTCGTTGATGATCGTCGGGATGCCGGGCTCGGCCTTGACCGTGCCGATCGTGGCGACGCCGCCGCGCCCGATCGCGCTCGTGCGCGCCGCCAGGCCGAACCTGGCCGCCGCCAGGAATGCGTCATGGCGCAGGTCCATCGGCGTGCTGCCGGCGTGGCTGGCGCGGCCGGTGAACGCGATCGCGTGGCGCTCGACGCCGAAGCAGCCGATCACCGCCGCGGCGGGCTTGCCGGCCTCCTCCAGGCGCGGGCCCTGCTCGATGTGCAGCTCCAAGTAGGCGTCGAGGCCGTCGAGCGTCGCCTCGCCCATCGTGTCGAGGTCGACGCCGTGGGACTTCAGCGCGTCGGGCAACTTGGTGCCGTCGGCATCGGTGAGGTTGCGGACCGCGTCCGGCTCGAGCGTGCCGGCCGCCGCGGAGGAGCCGAGCAGGCTGCGGCCGAAGCGCGCGCCCTCCTCGTCGGCCCAGTCGACGAGCTTCAGCGTGACCTTGCCGTCGTGCGCGCGCAGGCACTCCAGCGCGCCCGCGATCCCGAGCGCGCCGTCGAGCCAGCCGCCGTGCGGGACGGCGTCGATGTGCGAGCCGACGACGAGCACCTTGTCGCGGTCGCCTTTGAGCGTCGCCCACAGGTTCCCGGCGGCGTCGCGCTCGACCTCGGCGCCCGTCGCCTCGAGCTTGCCGAGCAGCCACTCGCGCGCCTTCGCCCAGTCGTCGGACCACGCGAGGCGGCGCGCGCCGCCTTCCCCGCCGGTCAACTCGGCGAGCTCGTGCAGGTCAGCGATCGGGCGCTGGGGATCGAATTCCGGCATGCCGGGCACGATAGGCGAAACTGGCGAAGCCTCGGCCTGCGGCCTCGTTTCGCGGCGAGTGTTCGCCCAGAGGGCGAAACTCGCGGGTCCTGTCGGAGTTTCATTCGCACGATGAGGCGTCTCGCCATGGTCATCGCCGCCGTCGTGCTCGGCACGACGGCGCCATCCGCGCACGCCGCCACCCACCTGGGTCAGGCGGTCGTGGTCCGCTGCGCCGAGGGCGTGGCCACGTTCGAGGGTCGCGTGACGCCGCTCAGGCGCGCGGTCAAGGCGCAGCTGCGCTTCACGCTGCAGGCGCGCACGCCGGAGGACCCCGAGTGGCGCAACGTGCCCGCGCCCGGCTTCGGGCCGTGGATCACGGCGCCGAGGGCCGGCCGCTACCTGTACGACAAGACCGTCGAGCAGCTGCCGGCGCCGGGCGAGTACCGCGCCGTCGTGCAGTTCCGCTGGCGCGACGCGCGCGGGCACACGCTGCGCTCCGAGCGCGCCGTCTCGAAGGCGTGCCTGCAGCCCGACCCGCGGCCGGATCTGGTGGTCAAGGCGCTCAAGGTCGGCGCGGGCTACGTCGCGCTCGTCGCCAACCAGGGCCGCGGCGACGCCGGGCCGTTCACGGTCGCCTTCCTGCGCAACGGCGCCCCGCTCGGAACCGCCGACGTGCCGGGCCTCGCGGCGGGGGCGCGGACGAGCGTGACGCTGGACGGACCGGCCTGCTCCGCAGGCGACCTGATCGCGGCCCAGGCGGACTCGCTGGACACCGTCGACGAGGCCGACGAAGACGGCAACGTGCTGAGCGTAACGTGTTGAGCCCCGGCCTACACTAAGAGGAACCATGAAGACTGCAATCCACCCCGAATACGCCGAGGCGACGGTCCGCTGCACCTGTGGGAACGAGTTCGTCACTCGTTCTACGAAGGGCGACATGCACGTCGAGATCTGTTCGAACTGCCATCCGTTCTACACGGGCAAGCAGAAGCTCGTCGACACCGGCGGACGCGTCGAGCGCTTCCAGCGCCGTGCCGCCAGGCGCGCACGCGGCGGCTGAAGTTCTGCGTCGGCGCTGCCGACTACATAGGACGTGAACGATCGCCCGCTGACCGCCCAACGCGATGCCCCGGTCGGCGGGCAAGCCGTCCTCGAGGGCGTGATGATGCGCGGCGTCTCGACCTGGGCCGTCGCCGTCCAGAAGCCCGGCGAGATCGCCGTCCAATCCTTCCCGGTCGTCTCCTGGACGCGCCGGTCGAAGGTTCTGCGCTGGCCCGTGATCCGCGGCGTCGTCGCGCTCGGGCAGTCGCTGAACATCGGCTTCACGGCGCTGAGCGCGTCGGCCAACGCGCAGCTCGGCGAGGACGAGAAGGAGCTCGGCGGCATGGCCTGGGCCGCCACGATCTTCCTCGCGCTCGCGCTCGCCATCGGCCTGTTCTTCGTCGTGCCCGTCGCGCTGACGAGCCTGATCAAGGGCTGGCTGGACTCCGCCTTCCTCTTCTGGCTCGTCGAGGGCCTGCTGCGCACCACGATCTTCCTCGGCTACCTCGCCGTGCTCTCGCGCCAGAAGGACCTGCGGCGCGTGTTCGAGTACCACGGGGCCGAGCACAAGGTGATCGCGTGCTACGAGGCCGGCCTGCCGCTCGAGCCCGAGACGGCGCAGCGCTTCTCGCGCCTGCACCCGCGCTGCGGCACGAGCTTCCTGCTCGTCGTCATGGTCGTCGCGATCTTCGTCTTCGCCCCGCTCGGCCTGCCCGCCTGGTACATCCTGGTCGGCACGCGCATCCTCGGCGTGCCGCTGATCACCGGCATCTCGTTCGAGCTGATCAAGTTCGCGGGCCGCAACCGCGCCCGCGGCTGGGTCCAGCTGATCATCTGGCCGGGCATGCAGCTGCAGAAGCTCACGACGCGCGAGCCCGACCTCGCGCAGCTGACCGTCGCGATCGCCGCGCTGCAGGCCGTCCTCGACGTCGAGGACCCGCGCGCCGCCGCCGATGAGGATCTCCTGGGCATGGAGGTCGTGGCCTAGAGGTCGCCTAGAATCCGCGAAGCGATTCTTAAGCGACCGGCAGTGGTCCTGCGGACAGAGTCCGCAGCGGTCGCCCTAGACTCGTTCACCTTGTGATCGAGTCTTTGGTCGAGCAGATCGAGGCGCGTTACGCCGACGCGCAGGCGCAGATGGGCGACCCCGAGGTGATCGGGGACCGCCAGCGCTACGCCGACGCTGGGCGCCTCTTCAACCAGCTCGCTCCCGCGGCGAAGCTGGCCGAGGAGTGGCGGCTGGCGGTGTCGGACGCCGAAGGCGCGGAGGAGCTGCTCGCCGAGGGGGAGGACACCGAGATGCGGGCCGAGCTGATCGACGCGCGCGAGCGCATCGAGCGGCTCGAGGAGGAGATCCGGCTCGCGATGGTCGAGCGCGATCCCAACGACGACAAGAACGTGATCGTCGAGATCCGCGGCGGCGCCGGCGGCGACGAGGCCGGCATCTGGGCCGGCGACCTCTACCGGATGTACGTCCGCTACGCCGAGCACCTCGGCTACAAGGTCGACACGATGTCGGCCTCCGACGGGTCCTACACCTTCGAGATCAAGGGCGACGGTGCCTACTCCGTGTTCAAGTTCGAAGGTGGCACGCATCGCGTGCAGCGGGTGCCGGAGACCGAGTCGCAGGGGCGCATCCACACGTCCACGGCGACGGTCGCGGTCCTCCCCGAGGCCGAGGAGGTCGAGGTCGACATCGACATGAACGACCTCCAGATCGATGTCTACCGCTCCTCCGGGCCGGGCGGGCAGTCGGTCAACACGACCGACTCCGCCGTGCGGATCACGCACAAGCCGACCGGGATCGTCGTCTCGATGCAGGACGAGAAGTCGCAGCTGCAGAACCGCGAGCGCGCGATGAAGGTGCTGCGCGCGCGGATGTACGAGGCGAAGGTGCGCGAGCAGCAGGAGGCGCTGTCGGCCGACCGCAAGTCGCAGGTCGGCAGCGGCGAGCGGGCCGAGAAGATCCGCACCTACAACTTCCCGCAGCGGCGCGTGACCGATCACATCGGTTCGCGCGGGCTGGCGAGCCGCGAGGCGAGCGTGACGTGGCACAACCTCGACGAGGTGCTCACGGGCGGGCTCGACGAGATCACCGCGACGCTGCAGGACGCCGAGAAGCGCAAGCGCCTCGAGGATCAGGCGGCGGCGTGATGGCCCGCCGCCCGCTGGCGGCGACCAGCGTGCGCGACGCGCTCGACTCGGCCGCGATCCCGCTCACCGCCGCAGGCATCGGCACCCCGCAGCTCGACGCGCAGCTGCTGCTGGCCGCCGCGCTCGGCGTCGACCGCGCGGTGCTGTTCGCGCACCCCGAGCGCGAGCTGTCGCCCGATCAGGCGCGCGCGTTCCAGGCGTCCGTGCGGCGCCGGCGCGAGCGCGAGCCGATCGCGTACATCCTCGGCACCAAGGGCTTCCGGCGCCTGGAGCTGGCCGTCGACCGGCGCGTGCTCGTGCCGCGGCCGGAGACCGAGCACGTCGTCGAGGCGGCGCTCGGGCTCCCGCAGGGCGCGCGCGTCGTCGACGTCGGCACCGGCTCGGGCGCGATCGCGCTGGCGCTGAAGGACGAGCGGCCGGACCTCGACGTGACCGCGACCGACGTGAGCGCGGAGGCGCTCGAGGTCGCGCGCGCCAACGCGAAGCGGCTCGGGCTCGACGTCGAGTTCGTCGAGGCCGACCTGCTCACCGGCCTCGGCTCGTTCGACGCGGTCGTCGCCAACCCGCCGTACGTGCCCGATGACGACACCGTGATGCCCGAGGTCGCGCGCTTCGAGCCGCACGTCGCGGTCTTCGGCGGCGACGAGGGCCTCGACCTGATCGAGCGCCTCGCTCCGGCCGCGTTCGCGGCGGGCGCCCGCTTCATCGCACTCGAGCACAGCGGCTACCACGGGGATCCGGTGGAGGCGATCCTGCGCGCCGCCGGCTTCACCGAGACCGAGCGCGTGCGCGACCTGGCGGGGATCGAGAGGGTCGCCGTGGGGCGGCGGTGACCGCGGACGCGGCCTCGCTCACGCGCGTCATCGCGGCCGGCGGCGTCGCGGTCTTCCCCGCCGACACGGTCTACGGGCTCGCGTGCGATCCCTCCGACGCGGCGGCGGTGGCGCGGCTCTACGCGCTCAAGGGGCGGCCGCCGGAGAAGCCGGCGGCGGTGATGTTCTTCGACCGCGACGCCGCGTTCGCGGCGCTGCCGGAGCTCGGCCCGCGCACGCGGGCGCTGCTGGAGGCGCTGCTGCCCGGCGGCGTGACGGTGCTGCTGCCCAACCCGCGCGGCCGGTTCCCGCTCGCGTGCGGCCCCGACCCGGGCACGCTGGGGCTGCGCGTGCCGGACGTGCCGGCGCTGCGCGGCGTCCCGGTCGCGGTCCTGCAGTCGTCGGCGAACGTCGCCGGCGGCCCTGACGCGCGGCGGCTCGACGACGTCCCGCAGGCGATCCGCGACGGCGCCGACCTCGTGATCGACGGGGGAGCGCTCGGCGGCACGCCGTCGACCGTGATCGACCTGCGCCGGTTCGAGGACGCCGGTGCGTGGTCGATCGTGCGCCACGGCGCCGTGCCGGAGGCGGAGATCGCGGCGTGCGCGTCCTAGCCGCGCTCGCGGCGCTCGCGCTCGCCGGCTGCGGCGAGCAGGCGAAGCCGCCGCCGGTGCCCACGCTCTCGCCCGTGCAGCGGCAGGTCGGCGACGTCGCCGAGCGGTTCGTGCAGGCGCTCGGGCGCCACGACTGGGCCGCCGCGTGCGCGACGCGCTCCTACGACGACCACCTCGCCCTGGCCAGGCAGGCCGGGACGTGCGAGCGCGCGCTCGAGCTCTCGTTCAAGGACAAGGACGTCGCGCTGCTCTCGCGCACCGTCGCCGGGCGCGTGCTTATCAGGGGCAACGCGGCCGCCGTCGACATGGTCCAGCACGGCGCGAAGCGCACGCGACTGCGCCTATTCGCGATCCGCGAGGCCGGCACCTGGCTGCTCCAGGACCCGCCCGCTTAGTGCTGGACACTCCAGACGGCCAGCGTGGACTACTCGCACGAGCACGCGATCGTGTGACGGCTACGATGCGCCGCCCGATGTGGCGGTGGACATCGATCGCGCTGCTGTGCCTCGCCGTTCCGGCGCCGGCGCGTGCCGCGACGCCCGTCGCGATCGGGAGCGGGCCCGGCGGGCTGCTCGCGCTCGCCGCGCAGGATGGCACGGCGTACGCGGTGATCGGGCGCGCGAGCGCGGCGCATCCGCTGGCGCTCGTGCGCACCAAGGGCCACGGCGCCGGCCGCGCGGTGCCGTTCGGCATCGCGGGGGCCGAGAACGTCGACGCGGCGCCCGGGCCGGACGGCGTCCAGATCGCGTGGTCGCGCGTGGTCAGCTCCGCGTTCGAGCTGTCCGTCACGCCCGCGAGCGACCCGCTCGCCTCGACCGTGGTCGGCCGCGGGACGGGGCCGCCGCAGCTCGACGCGGGCGAGCCGGTCGCGCTCGCCTACCCCGACCAGCTCGGCGACGCCACGCTCGGCGCGCTGCCGCTGACCGACGATGCCCCCTGGCACCGCCACGTCCCGCTCGACGCCGAGGCGGGCCTGGTACTCGACCTCGACCAGCAGCGCGGCGAGACGCAGCTGCGCCTGCTCGGCCCCGGCGCGCCCGGCGCGCCCGCGCTCGGCGTGTCGCGGCTCACGCAGATCGAGGCGTCGCTGACGGTCGCCGCGGGCCGCGCGTACGTCGCGCTCGCCGTCTCGGGCCGCGCGTTCCTCGCCACCGTCGCGCTGCAGCCGCGCGCGACGTGGCACCTGAAGCGCGTCGCCACCGGCGTCACCGGCCGGCCCGCCGTCGCCCGCGCCCGCGGCCGCACGTCGGTTGCCTACGCCATCCGCGGCACGATCTACCTCGACGGCAGGCGGATCGGCAAGGGGAACCGCCCCTACCTGGCCGCGGACGGCGCCGCGCTGTTCGCCGGCTGGACGCGCCGCGACGCGGCGCTGCTTGTGCGCGCCGGCTGATTCGCTACGGTCATCTCCCCCCTCCAGGAGACGCCGCCGATGACCGCACTCCAGCCCGACTACTTCGAGCGCCCGCTCTCTGAGGTCGACCCCGAGGTCGCCGAGGCGATCGGCAAGGAGCTGGAGCGCCAGCAGCGCACGCTGGAGATGATCGCCTCCGAGAACTTCGTCCCGCAGGCGGTCCTCGAGTGCCAGGGCAGCGTGCTGACCAACAAGTACGCCGAGGGCTACCCGGGCAAGCGCTACTACGGCGGCTGCGAGTGGATCGACGTGATCGAGCAGCTCGCGATCGACCGTGCGAAGGCGCTGTTCGGCGCCGAGCACGCCAACGTCCAGCCGCACGCCGGCGCGCAGGCCAACACGGCCGTCTACCAGGCGCTGCTGGACCCCGGCGACACGATCATGGGCCTCTCGCTCCCGCACGGCGGCCACCTCAGCCACGGGATGAAGCTCAACGTCTCCGGCAAGCTCTACACGATCGTCCCGTACGAGGTCTCGCCGGAGGACCACCGGATCGACATGGACGAGGTCGAGCGGCTCGCCAAGGAGCACCGCCCGAAGCTCCTGCTCGCCGGCTGGAGCGCCTATCCGCGCTTCCTCGACTTCGAGCGCTTCCGCGCGATCGCCGACGAGGTCGGCGCGCTGCTGATGGTCGACATGGCCCACTTCGCCGGCCTCGTCGCGGCGGGCGAGCATCCCAGCCCCGTCCCGTACGCCGACGTCGTCACCAGCACCGTGCACAAGACGCTCGGCGGGCCGCGCTCGGGCGTGATCCTGTGCCGCGAGGAGTTCGCGAAGAAGATCAACAGCGCGGTCTTCCCCGGCCAGCAGGGCGGCCCGCTCGAGCACGTGATCGCGGCCAAGGCGGTCGCGTTCCGGATCGCCGCCTCGGACATCTTCAAGGAGCGCCAGCAGCGCACCGTCGCGGGCGCCAAGGCGTTCGCGGAAGAGCTGCTGAACGCGACCGATGTCAACGTGCTGACCGGGGGCACCGACGTGCATCTCGTGCTCGCCGATCTGCGCGAATCCGAGCTCGACGGCCAGCAGGCCGAGGACCGGCTGCACGAGATCGGCATCACGGTCAACCGCAACGCGGTCCCGTTCGACCCGCGCCCGCCGATGGTCACCAGCGGCCTGCGGATCGGTACGCCCGCGCTCGCGACGCGCGGCCTGCAGGTGGACGACTTCCGCGAGCTGGGGCGGATCACGGCCCGCGCGCTGGAGCCGGGCTTCGAGGACGTCCGCGCCGAGCTGGCCGAGCGCGTCACGGCGATCGCCGACCGCTACCCGCTGTACTCGCACCTGGGCGCTCCCGCCGCCGTCTGACCGAACCGCCGTGCCGCCGCCGGGGCGGGTGTACGCTCAGCCCCGATGGCACGGGTGACGTTGCTCGCGCGCGCCGGGGACATTCTCTCCTCGGGGCTGAGCCGGGACGTGCGGCTCGAGCGCCTCGCGAAGCTGTTGGTCCCCGCACTGGCGTCCTGGTGCGCGATCGACCTGATCGGCGAGGGCGGCGGGATCGAGCGTCGCATCGCCGAGCCGGCGGACTTCCCGCTCGCGCCCGGCGCGCCGCACGGCTCCGCGATCGTGGTGCGCACGGGCGAGCCCGAGCTGGTCAGGCGCGTGACCGACGACGTCCTGTTCGCCGCCGCGCGCGGCGACCCGGAGCGGCTGGCCGAGCTCCAGGGACTCGGGCTGACGTCGGCGCTGACGGTCCCGCTGAGCGCGCGCGAGGGCGTGCTCGGCGCGATCACGCTGCTGTCGACGATCCGCACCTACGGCGCCGAGGAGCTCGAGCTCGCGTCCGAGCTCGCACGCCGCACGGCCGCGGCGATCGAGACCGAGCGCTCGGCGGAGCGCTACCGCATGCTGTTCGAGGCGAGCCCGCTGCCGATGTGGGTCTACGAGGCCGACACGCTCGCGTTCCTGGCCGTCAACGACGCCGCGATCCGCCACTACGGCTACGCCCGCGACGAGTTCCTGCGGATGACGATCCGCGACATCCGGCCGCCGGAGGACATCCCTTCGCTGCTCCTCAACGTGCAGGGCGGCGACGGCTTCGGCTCGCACCGGCCGGACACGTGGCGCCACATCACCAAGGACGGGCGGCAGATCGACGTCGAGATCACGGCCGGGCGGATCGAGTTCGACGGCCGCCGCGCCGCGCTCGTGCTCGCCAACGACGTCAGCGACCGCGTCGCGCTCCAGCGCCGGCTCAGCGAGGCCGAGAAGATGGAGGCGATCGGCCGCCTCGCGGGCGGCGTCGCGCACGACTTCAACAACCTGCTGACGGTGATCGGCGGCTACGCCGAGATCCTGCTCCAGCAGGAAGGCGAGCGCGAGGAGCTGCGCGAGATCGCGCGCGCGAGCGAGCAGGCGTCCGCGCTCACGCGCCAGCTGCTCGCCTTCAGCCGCCGCCAGGTGCTGCACCCGCGCGTGCTCGACCTCAACGCGATCGTCGCGGGCCTGGAGGGGATGCTGCAGCGGATCATCGGCGACGACGTCGCCGTCGCGGTCAAGCTCGGCGACGACCTCGCGCTCGTCGAGGCCGACCGCGCGCAGCTCGAGCGCGTCGTCCTCAACCTCGCCGCCAACGCGCGCGACGCGATGCCCGACGGCGGGGCGCTGACGATCGAGACCGCCAACGTCGACCTCGACGTCGAGCAGGTCGCCCGGCACGGCGAGGGCGTCGCCGGCCCGCACGTCCTGCTGGCGGTCAGCGACACCGGCACCGGCATGGACGAGGAGGTCCGCCGGCACCTGTTCGAGCCGTTCTACACGACCAAGCCGCCCGGCCAGGGCACGGGGCTCGGCCTTGCGACGGTGTTCGGCGTCGTCAAGCAGAGCGGCGGCGGCATCTACGTCTACAGCGAGCCGGGGCGCGGGACGACGTTCAAGATCTACCTGCCGGCCTGCGGGCGCGACGCGCACGTCGAGGCCGACGGCGCCGAGACGCTCGCGCAGCGCGGCACGGAGACGATCATGGTCGTCGAGGACGACCCCGGCGTCCGCGAGCTCGTGCGGCTGATGCTCGAGGCCAACGGCTACCTCGTGCTCGCGGTCGAGGACGCCGCCGAGGCGACGCGCGTGTGCGCCGAGGGCGCCAGGCGCGTCGACCTGCTGCTGACCGACGTGGTGATGCCGGGCATCAACGGCCGCGCGCTCGCCGAGCGCCTGGGCGAGCTGTCGCCGGACATGCGCGTGCTGTTCATGTCCGGCTACTCCGACGAGGCGGTGCACCGGCACGGCCAGATCACCGCCACCGCGGCGTTCCTCGAGAAGCCCTTCACGGAGCGCGCGCTGGCGCTGAAGGTCCGCGAAGTCCTCGACGCGCCTAACGGCGCCCGAGCGTGACGACGACTCGCCCTGCGGGCTCGCGTCGTTGAGAGAATCGCCCAGGGGGCGATTCTCTCGGTCAGCGGCGTCCCAGCGTGAGTTTTCGCGGCTGGGCGGCGACGAGCGGCTCGAGCGCGCGCGCGACGTCGGCGGCGAGCGGGCGCGCGGCCGGGTCGGAGTCCATGCCGGCGCGCAGGATCGCCGCGAGCTCCGGCGGCGTGCGGCGCGGGAGCGGCGCCGGGGCGCGGGCGCCGGCGGCCGCCTCGTAGACCGTCGCGCACAGCCCGAAGACGTCGGCGGGCGGCCCGAGCCGCCCGTCTGGGGCGGCCTGCTCGGGCGCCATGTAGGCGTCGGTGCCGATCGGCGTCGTCGTCAGCACGGCCTGCTCGAGCGTGCGCGCGACGCTCAGGTCGATCAGCCGCGGCGGCGCGCCCATGACCACGTTGGCGGGCTTGACGTCGAGGTGGACGACGTTCTCGGCGGCGAGATAGTGCAGCGCGGAGGCGAGGTGCAGCGCGAGCGGCAGCAGCTGCTCGAGCGACAGCGGCCCGTGGCGGTCGAGCAGCTCGCGCAGCGTCGGGCCTTCGAGGTGCTCGAGCAGCAGGTGCGGGAGGCGCCCGTCCGCGACCGCGCCGAAGCCGCGCACCACGACCGGGTGCGCGAGCCGCGCCAGCAGGCCCGCCTCGGCCGCGAGCGCGCGCAGGGCGGCCGGCTCGGAGGCCTGGTCGGGCCGCAGCAGCTTCGCGACCAGCACCGCGAGCCGGTGGTCGTCCCAGACCAGGAACGTCTCGTAGCGGCGGCCGCCGCCGATCCGGCGCAGCACGGTGCGGCCGGGCGCGAGCACGTCGCCCTCGGCGAGACCCCAGGTGGGACGGTCGCGGGCCGCCCACGGCGGCGTGAACGCGACCGTCGAGTCGCTCACGCGGGCGCCTCGTCGTCGAGCAGCGCGGCCATGCTCTTGCTGCCGAGCGCCGCGACGGGGTGGTCGGCGAGCCAGGCCAGCGGCGCGCCGAGCGCGAGCGCGACGGCGGCGGCGGCCGCGACGAGCGCGACGGGCAGCGAGCGGCGCCGCGGCTCGGAGTCGTCGTCGGCGAGCGCGAGGAACGCGTGGGCGAGGGGCGGGGCGGGCATGCGCAGACCGGAGCGGGGTCGCGGACTAACTGCCCAAGACCGGCCGACCGCAATCCGGTTTCACGACGCGGCAACGTCGCGTGCACGTCGCGGCGTCCCATCGCCCTGCGATCCTTCCGTCTCGCCATGGAGAGCAAAGCGGTCTTCGCCGGGCTGGTCGCCTTCGCCGTGGCCGCGCTGCTGACCCCGCTCGCGATGCGCCTGGCGCGCCTCGTCGGCGCCGTGGACGACGTCAAGGAGCGCGGCCTCGCGCGCGAGGCGACGCCGCTGCTGGGCGGCCTGGCGATCTTCGGCGGCGCGCTGGTCGCGGGGCTGCTGTTCCTGCCCGACGACGAGCGCACGCGCGGGATCCTCGAGGCCGCGGCGCTGATCACCGCCGTGGGCGCGCTCGACGACGCGATCGACCTGCACCCGCTGCTGAAGCTGCTCGGCCAGACGGCGGCCGCGCTGCTGCTCGTCGAGGCCGGCGTCGAGGTCAGCACGTTCACGCTCCCGTTCGTCGGCCACGTCGACCTGGGCGGCCTGGGCGATCCGATCACGGTGCTCGGCCTCGTGCTGCTGATGAACGTCGTCAACTTCTCGGACGGCGTCGACGGCCTCGCCGCGGGGGTCTGCGCGATCTCGGCGGTCGCGTTCTCGATCATCGCGTTCGACCTCGGGCGCGACGTCGCCGGCGTGCTGGCCGCGATCACGTGCGGCGCCGCGCTCGGCTTCCTGGTCTTCAACTTCCCGCCCGCATCGGTGTTCATGGGCGACTGCGGCTCGAACCTGCTCGGGCTGCTGCTCGGCGCGGTGATCGTCGAGGGCTCGCTCAAGACCAACGCCTTGATCGCGCTCGTGGGGCCGCTGGTGGTGCTCGCCGTGCCGTTCCTGGACACGGGCTTCGTCGTCGCCAAGCGGATCAAGTACCGCCGCCCGATCTACCGCGGCGACTCCAATCACTTCCACCACCGCTTCTACCGGATCGGCTTCTCGCAGCGGCGGACGGTGCTCTACCTGTACGCCTGGACGCTGATCATGGCCGCCGACGCCGTCGCGCTGCGCTTCATCCCGTACTCGCAGAGCAACGGCGACCTCAACGCCGGCTGGGCGGTGCTGATGGCGGCGCTGCTGGCGCTGGCGCTGGCGGCGAGCGTCTACCTCGTGTGGGTGCTGGAGATCCTCAAGCTGCGCCGCCTGCGCGCGTGGCAGCTGCGCCGCAGCGATCCCGACACGTCGGAGTTCGAGATCGACGAGCGCGTGCGCAAGGAGCTCGAGACCGGCGAGTTCTCGTCGTTGTCCTGACAGACTCGAACCCATGTGCGGTTAACCGCACTAGCGCGGGCGCCGGGGCCGCTGGTACCTTCCTTCGACCCAAGCGGCAGGCCAGGGAGGTGAGCAGGGCTTTGATGACCATTTACTCGCACGCGGATCGGTTTACGCCGGTCATCTCCCTGCTCGCGCGCTAGTCGTTCCTCCGTCGCGGGCAGCCCACTGCCGCCCGTGACTCCAGTCTCCTCGCGATCGAAGCGCGGGCGGCTTCCATCCAACCCCTATGGGAGCCATAACCATGCATTCGCTCAACCACGCCGTGCTCGCCAGCGTCACCGCCGCTGAGCGCGACGTCCGCAGCACCCGCCGTGCGGTACCCCCACGGCGACCGCAGGAACCGCCCGGGCCGCCGTTGCGCGGCCGGGCGGCGTACGTCACGGGCCGCCTCGCCCGCCGTCTCGACCGCGAGATGGCGCGAAGGGCAGTCGTCTAAGAAGCCCGCGAGTTCACCCGCGACCGGCGCCTTCAACGGCGCCGGTCGAACTCTCCAAGCATCGCCTCCTGGGCGATGCGACGGGCGGCCATCAACCCTCGGTATCGTCTCCGCGCCGTGGAGACCGTCCGCCTCGAAGACCGCCAGTCGTTCATCACCGCCGACGGCTCGTCGATCCGCGAGCTCGCCGGGATCCCGTCGGGCAACGCCGTCAACCAGTCGCTCGCCGAGGCGTCCGTGCCGCCCGGCGGCGAGACGGTCGAGCACCTGCATCGCGTCTCGGAGGAGATCTACCTCTTCACCGCCGGAGCCGGCCGGCTGCGGCTGGGCGGGGACGAAGGACCGGTGCGCGCGGGCGACGTCGTCGTGATCGCACCAGGGACCGCGCACAAGTTGTGGAACACAGGCGAGGAGCCGCTGGTCCTCATGTGCTGCTGCGCCCCTGCCTACTCCGACGCGGACACCGTCCTGCTCGAGCCTTGACCTCCAAGCTCGCGATCCTGTGCGCCGCGCTGATGGCGGCGGCGGTCCTCGCTGCTCCCGCGCACGCCGTGGCGACGCCGCCGCTGGTCGGCATCGGCGAGCAGAACCCGGAGATGTTCGGCGACCTGCAGTGGCGCGTCCTCGGGCTGCGCGACGTGCGCGTGATCGCGTCATACGATGCCCTGCACTCCTCGTGGCAGCGCGCCGACCTCGACGCCTACATGACGGCGGCGCACGCCGCCGGCGCCCGCGTGCTGCTCGGCTTCGGGCACTCGCGCATCGAGTCCAAGGAGCATCACCTGCCGAGCGTGGCCAGGTTCCGGCACGAGTTCCTCGCCTTCCGCGCCCGCTACCCCTGGGTCAAGGACTACCTGACCTGGAACGAGGCGAACCACTGCAGCCAGCCGACCTGCAACGACCCGGAGCGCGCGGCCGCGTTCTACCTGACGATCCGCCGCCACTGCCCCGGCTGCCGGATCGTGGCCGCGGACGTGCTGGACGGGTCGAAGATGCTCGGCTGGGTGCGGCGCTTCGCCCATGTGGTGGGGACGACGAACGTGATCTGGGGCCTGCACAACTACATCGACGCCAACCGCTTCCGCACGCGCGGCACGAAGACGCTGCTGAAGGCGGTCAAGGGCGACGTGTGGTTCACCGAGACCGGCGGGCTGGTCAAGCGCGAGAACGGCTCGACGGTCGAGTTCGCCGGCTCGACGCGGCACGCCGCCGACGCGACGAACTGGGTCTTCAAGCTGGCCGAGCTGTCCAAGCGCGTGCGGCGTGTCTACCTCTACCACTGGACGCCGCCGACGACGCCGAACCCGACGTGGGACTCCGCGCTGGTCGACTCGCGCGACCGCCCGCGCCCCGCCTACTCCGTGCTGCGCAGATGGCTCGTACGGCTGCGGGCGCACTAGCCCTGCTGCTCGCGCTCGCGCTCGCGGGCTGCGGGAGCAAGGACGAGGGGATCTCGGGCGGCGGCAAGGTGATCGGCCGCACCGTCACCGTCTACTCGATCGCCAAGGATCCGTCCGGCGCCGCGCGCGACCTCGTCGACGGCGAGAAGCTGGCGCTCTCGCAGGCGGGCGGGCGCGCCGGGCCGCTGTCGGTCAACTTCAGCGCGCTCGACGCCGGCGACGGCTCCGACGAGGCGACCGCCACGGCCGCGCGGCGCGCGATCAACGACCCGCAGATCATCGCCGCGGTCACCGACGCGACGCCGGTCACGGTGCCGCTGTTCAACGCCGCGGGGATCCTGCAGGTGGCGACGGGCGGCGACCTCGGGCTCGCGAAGGACGCGCACGCCAACCCGTCCGGGCGCCCGACGCTCGGCGCGCCGCCCGCCGGGGACGTGCCCTCCGACTTCGACGCGCGCTTCCGCGCCGCGTTCGGCCGCGCCCCCGAGGCGTCCGCGAAGGACGGCTACCGGGCGATGCAGGGGATCCTCCGCGCGGTCGCCCAGGCGATGCCCGGCAACGACCGCACGAAGGTGATCCAGGCCTTCGGGCTCTAAGACTCGAACGTCACGTTCAGGTCGATCTCCGGCACGGCGGCGAGCGCCTTCGAGAGCGGGCAGCCGGCCTTCGCGCCCTCGGCCGCCTCCTGGAACGCCGCCGCGTCGATGCCGGGCACCTTGCCCTTGAGATCGAGCACGATCTTGGTGATCCCGAAGCCGCCTTCGACCTGCGCGACCGTGACGTGCGCCTCGACGTCGAGCGACTCCGGCGGCGTGCCCGCCTGAGAGAGCCCGACGCTGAGCGCCATCGCGAAGCACGAGGCGTGGGCGGCGCCGAGCAGCTCCTCGGGATTCGTGCCGGTCCCATCCTCGAAGCGCCCGCTGAAGTTGTAGGGCCCTGAGAACAGGCCCGAGCTCACGGCGACGGTGCCACCGCCGCGCTTGAAGTCGCCTTCCCAGTGGGCGCTGGCGATGCGAGTCGGCATGTCTACCTCCGGGGTCGGACTACGTGCGCGCCACTGTACGGCTAGCCTCTGGCACGCGTCGTCAGGTCGTCGCTCATTCGGCGCTCACCGACGTCCGCTAGAGGCGGGTGTCACAAAGTTGTTACAAAGTCCGAGAAGCCGCTACTATGGCCCGCGCCGCACCGGCCGGGGAGTAATTCCGTCCCTCTCCCGCCGCGCGAACCCGCGCGGGGATGGCCTGGTACGGCATTTCCGCCTGCGATGAGCTCTGCTGCGATGCCCACTTCCGATCCCCTGATCGCCGTCCGCTACCTGGACGTGCTGATCGTCGTGCTCGCGGCGCCGTTCGTGCTGCTGATGGGCGGACCGGCGCTCGGGTACCTCGCCGGCGGCGCCGCCTGGATCGTCGGCCGCGTCATCGGCGTGGTCGTGGAGCGGTGGGCACGCGCCAACAAGGACCCGCGCGCCCAGGTGGGCATCGGTTTCGCCGTCCTGATGGGGCGCGTGTGGCTGCTCGGGCTTACCATCCTGCTCGTCGGCCTCGAAGGGGAGCGCGAGGACGGCCTGATGGCCGCGCTGCTCGCCCTGGTCGTCTTCACGGTCTACTTCACCACCACTCTGCTGCTGCGCCCGATGGAGAGGAACGCGCCACCTTCATGAGCAAGACCAGGAAGATCGTCCTCGCGTCGTTTCTCGGCTACCTGCTGCTGACGGCGCTCGCGTTCATCATCTTCGGCTCGGCCGGTAAGAACGAGGACTTCAGGCCGCAGGACGAGTTCAACCTCGACACCTGGGTCAACCTGCCGGGGTCGCTGGACATCAACAAGGCGATCCTCTACCTCTTCCTCGCGTCGGTGCTGACCTGCTTCACGATGGTGCACGTCGCGCGCCGCATGCAGTCGCGTCCGAACCGCGTGCAGACCGCCGTCGAGACGCTCTACACGCTGATGCGCGACAACATCACGCGCGGCAACATGGACGACAAGATGGCCGCGAAGTGGTTCCCGTTCATCGGGACGCTCTTCCTGTTCATCTGGTTCTCGAACCTGATCGGCTTCATCCCGCTGCCGACCTCGCACGAGAAGTTCTCGCTGTTCGGGCTGGAGATCCCGACGTTCGCGATCTACGCCGCGACGGCCAACGTGTCGGTACCGCTCGTGCTGTCGCTGATCGTGTTCTTCTCGTACACGTTCGAGGGTATCCGCGCCAAGGGCGTGGGCGGCTACTTCAAGAGCCTCATCCCGGCCGGCGTGACCGGCGTGATGGCCGGGTTCATCTTCGTGCTCGAGCTGCTGTCGAACTTCATGCGGATCATCTCGCTCTCCGTACGACTGTTCGCCAACATGCTCGCCGGACATCTGATCATCCTGTTCATGTCCGGAGGCCTGGCGGTGCTGCTCGGGCTCGCCGGCATCGGCGTCTTCCTGCTCCCGCTCGGTCTGATCCTCTACCTCTTCGAGGTCGGCCTGGTCGCCACGCTGCAGGCGTTCATCTTCGCCACCCTGTCCGCGATCTACCTCGGCGGCGCGGTCGCCGAATCCCACTAGAAGGAGTCCCCCCAGTGCACGTTGCGACTCTGTTCCTGAACTTCATCTTCGCCGCCGCCGACGACGGCCAGAAGGCCGGGCGCGCGATCGCTCTTGGCGTGGGCGGCGGACTTGGTGCCGTTGGCGCCGGCGTCGGCATCGGCATCATCTTCGGCAAGGTCATCGAGTCGGTGACCCGCCAGCCCGAGATGCGCGACGAGATCACGTCGATCCAGTGGCTCGGGTTCGCCCTCACCGAGGCGTGCTTCTTCTACGGCCTGGTGGCGGGCCTCATCGCCTTCTTCCTCTAGGCAGATGTCCCCACTGCTTGCAGCAGGCGGCAACCAGCTCGTCAGCCCCGTCGTGGGCGTGATGATCTGGACGCTGATCATCTTCGGCCTCACGATGATCATCCTCTGGAAGGTCGCGTTCCCGCGCATCGCGGAGGCGCTGGACAAGCGCCAGCGCGCGATCGAGGACTCCATCGACCACGCCGCCAAGGTGCGCCAGGAGGCCGACGAGCTCCTGCGCGAGTACCGCGAGCGGCTCGCCGACGCGCGCGGCCAGGCCGACGAGATCGTCGCCCGTGCCCGCCGCACGGCCGAGACCGCCGAGTCGGAGATCATCGCCGAGGGGCGCGCCAAGCGCGAGGAGATGATGGAGCAGACCCGGCGCGACATCGAGACCGAGACGCGCCGCGCGATCCAGCAGATCCGCGCCGAGGTCGCCGACCTCACCGTGCTCGCGACCGAGAAGGTCACGCGCAAGTCGCTCGACTCCGCCGACCAGAAGCGGCTCGTCGAGGAGGCGCTCGCGGAGCTCGACTTCGCCTCCCTCGCCCACGAGGAGCGCAGCTAGGCGATGGAGGAGATCGCCGCGGTCTACGCCCGCTCGCTGTTCGAGGTCGCCAAGGAGCACGACAAGCTCGACCTCATCCGCGAGCAGCTGGGGGAGTTCGCCGACGCGCTCGAGCAGACCCGCGAGCTGCAGGTGTTCTTCTTCTCGCCCTACTTCTCCACGGCGGAGAAGGAGGACGGGCTCGACCGCGCGGTCACAGGCGCCGACGAGATCTTCGTCAACTTCCTCAAGCTGCTGATCGAGAACCACCGCACGCCGGTCGTGTTCCGCGTGCGCCGCTCGTACGACGAGCTGTGGGAGCAGGAGAACCAGCTCCTGCCCGTCCGCGTGACGTCGGCGGTCGAGCTCGACAAGGCCACCGTCGACCAGCTGCGCGACCGCATCGCCGAGCAGACCGGCCGCAAGGTCGACTTCGCCTCCGAGGTCGACCCCGAGATCCTCGGCGGCATCGTCGTGCGCGTCGGCAACTCCGTCCTCGACGCCTCCATCCGTAACCGACTCGAACAACTGCGCAAGCAAGTCGCGCGAGCCTAGAAAGGTAACGTCGCCCGAAGATCCGCGCTTGCGCTGATCGCAGGGCGAAAGGAAATTCATGAATATCAAGCCCGACGAGATCACCTCCATCCTCAAGTCCCGCATCGAGGGCCTCGACGCCGGTTCGGCCGAGCTGACCGAGGTCGGCACGGTGCTCTCGATCGGCGACGGCATCGCTCGCATCCACGGCCTGGAGAACTGCCAGGCGTTCGAGATGCTCGAGCTGCCGCACGACGTCACCGGCCTCGCCCTGAACCTCGAGTCCGACAACGTCGGCGCCGTGCTGTTCGGCCCGTGGGAGCACATCTCCGAGGGCGACACGGTCAAGCGCAGCGGCAAGCTGCTCGAGATCCCGGTCGGCGAGCAGATGCTCGGCCGGATCGTGTCCCCGCTCGGCCAGCCGCTCGACGGCAAGGGCGACATCGCCACCGAGGAGTTCCGCCCCGCCGAGTTCAAGGCCCCCGGCGTCGTCCAGCGCCAGCCGGTCAAGGAGCCGATGCAGACCGGTCTGAAGGCGATCGACGCGATGATCCCGATCGGCCGCGGCCAGCGCGAGCTGATCATCGGCGACCGCCAGACCGGCAAGACGGCGATCGCGATCGACACGATCATCAACAACAAGGACACGGGCGTCATCTCCGTGTACGTCGCGATCGGGCAGCGCATGTCGACGGTCGTCGGCCTCGCCAAGACGCTCGAGGACGCCGGCGCGCTGGACCGCACGATCATCGTCGCCGCCCCGGCTGACGAGGCCGCGCCGATCAAGTACATGGCGCCCTACGCCGGCTGCGCGATGGCCGAGTACTTCCTCTACAAGGGCGAGCACGCGCTGGTGGTCTACGACGACCTCACCAAGCACGCGTACGCCTACCGCCAGATGTCGCTGCTGCTGCGCCGCCCGCCGGGTCGCGAGGCCTACCCGGGCGACGTCTTCTACCTGCACAGCCGCCTGCTCGAGCGCGCGGTCAAGCTCAACGACGAGCTCGGCGGCGGGTCGCTGACGGCGCTGCCGATCATCGAGACGCAGGCCGGCGACGTGTCGGCCTACATCCCGACGAACGTGATCTCGATCACCGACGGGCAGATCTTCCTCGAGCCGAACCTGTTCTTCTCCGGCGTGCGCCCGGCCATCAACGTCGGCATCTCGGTGTCGCGCGTGGGCGGCAACGCGCAGATCGCGCCGATGAAGAAGGTCGCCGGCCGCCTGAAGATCGAGCTGTCGCAGTACCGCGACCTCGAGGCGTTCGCGCAGTTCGGCTCCGACCTCGACCCGGACACCCAGCGCACGCTGGCCCGCGGCGAGCGGCTCGTGAAGTCGCTCAACCAGAACGAGCGCGACCCGCTCGCGGTCGAGGACCAGGTCGCGGTCGTCTACGCGGCCACCAACGGCTTCCTCGACCGCATCAACGTCGATCGCGTGCCGGAGTTCAACAAGAACCTCGTCGACCGCCTGCACGCCGACGCGGCCGAGACGCTCGAGAAGGTCAAGGGCGGCGACTGGTCCGACGAGACCCAGGGCGCGCTGCGCTCGTCGATCGAGCAGTTCGTCGACGACTTCGGCTACGACCTCGACGAGGAGGGCCACCCGCTCTCCGACGAGGACACGATCCGCTCCGAGGAGGGCCGCCGCTCGTCGTCGTCCTCCGACGGCGAGGGCGAAGAGCGCGAGCCCGAGGCCGTCGGGGCGGAGGCATAGCGACGCGCCATGGCGCTCAAGGACGTCAAGAACCGGATCTCCTCGGTCAAGAACATCCAGAAGATCACGCGCGCGATGGAGATGGTCGCCGCCGCGCGCCTGCGCCGGGCCGAGCAGCGCATCGAGGCGCTGCGGCCCTACGCGGGAGCGATCCGCCGGATGACGCGCCAGGCCGCCGAGGCGGCCGGCAACGTGCCGAACCTGCCGATCCTCAACGAGCACGACTCCGAGGACACGGTCGCGCTGCTGCTGGTGACGGGCGACCGCGGCCTCGCGGGCGCGTTCAACTCGCAGATCGTGCGTGCCGGCATCCGCGCCGGCGTGCAGTTCGAGAACGACGGCAAGAGCACGGTCTGGTACGCCTCCGGGCGCCGCGGCGTGTCGTCGCTGACGTTCCGCGGGCGCGAGGCCAAGGGCACCTACACGGGCTTCACCGACCGCCCGGCGTACGCCAACGCGCGCGACATCGCGTCCGACCTGATGGCCGCCTACGTGGACGGCGAGGTCGATCGCGTGGAGATCATCTACAACCGCTACGTGTCGCCGCTGACCCAGGAGGTCACGCGCGAGACGCTGCTGCCGCTGCAGCACGCGACGATCCTCGAGGACGCCGACGAGGACACGCTCGGCGGCCGCGCGGCCGGCGACGAGGATCACGACGAGTCGGGCAAGCACGCGCTGGTCGAGTACGAGCCCGACCCCGAGGAGATCCTCGAGCGGCTGATCCCGGCCTACGTGGAGATCTCGATCTACCGCGCGCTGCTGGAGTCCACGGCGTCCGAGCACGGGGCGCGCATGACCGCCATGCGCAACGCGTCCGAGAACGCGGGGGACATCATCAAGGACCTCACCCTGGAGTTCAATCGCGAGCGCCAGGCCGCGATCACCCAGGAGATCATGGAAGTCGTCGCGGGCGCTGAGTCGCTCGTTTGATTAGGAGACCAATGGCTGCGACTACTGACACGGAGACCCGCAACGTCGGCCGGATCGAGGAGATCCAGGGCGTCGTCATCGAGGCCGTCTTCCCCGACAAGCTGCCCGAGATCAACTCGGCCATCGTCATCGAGCGCGAGGACAACCCGGAGGAGGCCGAGGGCATCAGCTCCGGCACCGGCACGCACCTCGTGTGCGAGGTGCAGCAGCACCTCGGCGACGACCGCGTGCGCGCGGTCGCGATGGACACCACCGACGGCCTCTCGCGCGGCATGGAGGTCGTCGACACCGGCGGCCCGATCACCGTGCCGGTCGGCGACGTCACGCTCGGGCGCATCTTCAACCTGCTCGGCGACGTGATCGACCAGGGCGAGCCGATCGAGGTCAAGGAGCGCTGGCCGATCCACCGCTCCGCCCCGACCGTCGAGGAGCTGACCCCGACGACGGAGATGTTCGAGACGGGCATCAAGGTCGTCGACCTGCTCGCGCCGTACGCGCAGGGCGGCAAGGTCGGCCTGTTCGGCGGCGCCGGCGTCGGCAAGACCGTCCTGATCCAGGAGCTGATCAACAACCTCGCGCAGGAGCACGGCGGCCTGTCGGCGTTCTGCGGCGTGGGCGAGCGCTCGCGCGAGGGCAACGACCTCTGGCTCGAGATGACCGAGTCGGGCGTGATCGACAAGACCATGCTCGTGTTCGGTCAGATGAACGAGCCGCCCGGGGCGCGCATGCGCGTTGCGCTGACCGGCCTGACGATGGCCGAGTACTTCCGCGACGAGCGCGGCCAGGACGTGCTGCTGTTCATCGACAACATCTTCCGCTTCGTGCAGGCCGGCTCGGAGGTCTCCGCTCTGCTGGGCCGGATGCCGTCGCAGGTGGGCTACCAGCCGACGCTGGAG
The DNA here is from genome assembly GCA_963736505.1 of uncultured Solirubrobacteraceae bacterium. Lineage (GTDB taxonomy): Bacteria > Actinomycetota > Thermoleophilia > Solirubrobacterales > Solirubrobacteraceae > Solirubrobacter. Next base: position 770,243 of record CAVTOZ010000001.1, on the reverse strand, counting down.
TCCGAGATGGGCCAGCTGCAGGAGCGGATCACGTCGACCCGCAAGGGCTCGGTGACCTCGGTGCAGGCGATCTACGTGCCGGCCGACGACCTCACCGACCCGGCGCCGGCCTCGGTGTTCGCGCACCTCAACGCCACGACGGTGCTCTCGCGCTCGATCTCCGAGAAGGGCATCTACCCGGCCGTCGACCCGCTCGACTCGACGTCGACGATCCTCAAGCCGGAGATCGTCGGCGAGGAGCACTACAACGTCGCCAACGAGGTCAAGTCCGTGCTGCAGCGCTACCGCGAGCTGCAGGACATCATCGCCATCCTCGGCATCGACGAGCTCTCCGACGAGGACCGCGTGCTCGTCCAGCGCGCGCGCAAGATCGAGCGCTTCCTGTCGCAGCCGTTCTTCGTCGCCGAGCAGTTCACCGGCACGCCGGGCGCCTACGTGGCGATCGCCGACACGGTGCGCTCGTTCAAGGAGATCCTCGAGGGCAAGCACGACGACCTGCCGGAGTCGGCCTTCCTGCTCAAGGGCAAGATCGAGGACGTCGTCGAGGCCGCGAAGAAGGACCGCTAGGTGGCACGCACGATCTTCAAGGTCGAGGTCCTCACCCCCGAGGGCGAGGTCTTCAACGACGACGTCGAGATGGTCTCCACGGTCACGTCCGTGGGCTCCATCGGCGTCCTCGCGCACCATCAGCCGCTGCTGGCGATGCTCAACCCGACCGAGCTGCGGCTCTACAAGTCGGAGTCCGAGGTCGTCCGCTTCGCGCAGGGCGAGGGCTTCATGCAGATGACCGGCGAGCACGCGCTCGTGCTCGTCGACGAGGTCTTCCCCGTCGAGGACCTCGACGCCGCCGAGCTGCGCGACCGGCTCAAGCGGGCCGAGGACGAGCTCTCCGACGCGGAGGAGAACTCCGAGGAGGCCCGCGTAGCGGCGCGCGACAAGCGCCGCTACGAGGCATTCCTCAAGCTCGCCGAGGGCTAGCGCCTACGGGTTCGTCGTCGACAGCGTGAAGACGAGCGTCTTCGCGTAGCTGCCGGTGCGCAGGACGTCGCCGACGCCGATCGGCTGCGTGAACGTCACCGTGACGTCCTCGTTCGCCGCGTCGGACCACGTCAGGATCCGGGTCGGATCGGCGGTGCTGTTGACGGGCGCCGACGGGTAGCCGGTGCCGGTCTGGCTCGTGGCGGCCACGGAGAGCGGCTGCGGGAGCGGGTTCGGGCCGTTGACGAGGTGGCCGCTGTTGACCGCGCTCGGATCGGCGGTCGTCATCGTGGCGTCGCCGGCCGACGAGACGATGTGGGCGGTCATCGAGGTCGTGTAGTCCTTGCCGATGCCCGGGATGAACGGCGCGAACGGCGTCACCGCGCCGAGCGTGAGGGTCAGCGTGGCCGGGGTCTCGCCGCCGACCGGGCCGGGGTCCTGGACCACGACCGAGTAGTTGCGCGTCTCGGTCGTCGTGTTCTGGCTCGTGTCGGTGGCTGTGACCGTGAAGCTGTGCGGGCCGAGCGTGGAGGTGTCGAGGAACTGGCCGTTGGCCGTGGAGCCGACGCAGGTCGCGACCGCGACGTCGTCGGAGCACGCGAACGAGGCCAGCACCGGCTGGTTCTGCACGAACGCCGCGCCCTCGGTCGGTGCCGTGATCGCCACCGTCGGCTTCGTCGTGTCCGGAGCCTGCGCAGCGGCCACTGCCGGCGTCACGGCAAGGGCGACGACCGCGCCTACCACTCCCATCCATGGCCTGATCATGCTCATCCCTCGACTCGAAATCCCCTGGAACCCGGCGACGACAATGCCGTCGCCGCCGGGTTCTGTCAACCGTCGTTCGTCTAAAGCCGACGAACGTCCTACGGGGTGGTGGTGGACAACGTGAACGTCAGCGTCTTGCTGTACGAGCCGGTCCGCAGCGCGTCCGTGCTGCCGATGTGCTGCCCGAACGTGATCGAGACCGGGTCATTGGAGACCGGGTTCGTCCACGCGGCGAGCGAGGTCGGAGCGGCGGAGCCGCCGACGTCCTTGAGCGGGCCCGCGGCACCCGCGGCCGGGCTGGAGGCCTGCGCCTGCAGCGCCGACGGCAGCGAGAACGTGCCGTTGACCAGGTGACCGGTCGCCGTCGAGGACGGATCGGCGACGCTCAGCGCCGCGTCGCCCGCCGTCGAGATCACGGTGGCCGTCATGCCCGCCGTGTAGTCGTGGCCGAGGCCCGGCGTGAACGAGCCGAACGAGGCCGGCGCGCCGAGCGACAGCGACAGCGTCGCCGGCGTGGTGCCGCCGACGGTGCCGCTGGCCTGCGTGCCGATGTAGAGCGTCTTGGACCCCGTGGACTGGTTGCCCTTGAAGTCCACCGCCAGCCACTTGATCGTGGTCGTGCCGCCGATGTGGATCGGCTCGGGCTGCGCCCGCGGGCGGTTCGGCTGGTAGATCGTCGAGCTGGTCGTCGGCGCCGAGCCGTCCGTCGTGTAGTAGATCTGCGCCGCCTCGTCCTCGGAGAAGCGGACGTCGAACGGCGTCGGCGAGATCGACGGGCCGGTCAGCCCGACCGTCGGCGCCTTGGTGTCCTGCTGGTAGTCGAGGGCCGACTCGAGCAGCGCGTAGTTGCCGTTGGCGAACTCCATGCCCTCGTCGTGGCCCTCGTTGACGAGCGAGCCGTTCGTCGGGCAGCTGCCCTGGCCGCCGCCGGTGCCGACGGCGCCGTAGCACGGCTGGAAGCCGGTCGCGGCGGTGCGATAGGTCCCCGTCGCGGTGTCGAGGTAGTAGTGCGAGGCGCCGATCTCGAAGTCGTAGCCGATGATCCCGTGGTTGTAGTACGCCTCGTCGGCCGAGTTGCCGGCGGCGGAGTACAGGACGTCGTTCACGGGACCCGTCTGCGACGGCAGGATCGTCGTGCCGCGGTAGCTCTTGATCCGGTCGAGCACGCTCGCGGCGGTCTGGTCGAAGTACTTCAGCGTGCCGTACGGCGGGTAGGCGAGCGGGACGCGGTCCGCGCCCTTGTACGCGCCCGGGGGCCACATGAAGTAGCCGCCGGAGGAGTGGACGTTCATGGCGAACTTGATGTTCGTGAACGTGTCCTGGACGTACTTCTCGTTGCGCGTCTCAGGCTCCGAGAACTCGGACGGGCCGGAGAACACGTCGCTGGTGCAACTGCTGCTCGAGCCCGTGTAGCCGTCGAAGATGGAGCCGACCGAGAAGTTGCGGTTCAGGTCGACGCCCCAGGAGTTGCGAGCCGCCGGGTCGTTGTTGCCCGTCGGGTTCGACGCGCAGTAGTCGACCATGTTGCGGCGCTGAGCCGAGTTGTCGTACATCGAGTACGCCGCGCCGTCGGCGTTGATCGTCGGGATGATGAAGATGTCGAGGTTGTCGACGAGCTTCGTCGTCTCCGGGTCGACGCCGTAGTTGCGCAGCAGGCGCTCCGCCGTCTCGAGGCACACCAGCGGCGTGCCCCACTCGCGGGCGTGCTCCTGGCAGTAGATGAACACGCCGACCTTCGAGCCGTCCCGGTGGGAGCCGATCCGCAGCATCTTCACCGTCTGCGGGCCACGCGGATACGACGCGGGTGCGTTGAGGAAGTCCTTCAGCGCGGTCGTCGCGGTCGGCGCCACGACGCCGGCGCCGGTGTTCGTGCGGAACTTCGTCGCCGTCACCAGCGCGGCGGCGGCCGGTGACGCGTTGATTGCGTCGACGACCTGCGCGGCGGTGCTCGTCACCGCGCCGGCGGCGTCGGTGGCGAGGTTGACGGTGATCGCCTTGCCGGCGACCGCAACGCTCAGCGGCGAGGACGCGGCCGCGGGGTTCAGCAGCGCCGCGGTGACGTCGTTGCCGCCTTCCTGGCCCCAGGCCTGCGTGGTCAGCACGACGGCCTGCGCCTGCATCGCGGTGGTCAGGCCGCCGGGCGAGTTGCCCCCGGCCGTCGAGCCGGTGTACGGCGTCGACGTGCCGACGATCGCCTGCGACTTGCGCTGATAGCCCGGCGTCTTGTTCGGCAGGTCGCTGACCGCCGAGATGTTCGGGTACTGCGCGGCGAGGTCAGAGATCCGCTTGTAGCCCTCCTGCGGATCGACGTAGTGCGTGTTGAAGTCCTTGAGGAAGCCCTGCGGGAACGGGTTGCTGCCGTCCTTGCTCACCCACGGCTTGACGTCGATCTCGTCGACACTGCCGTCGGAGCTGCCGATCCGCACCTTCGCGGGCATCGCAGTCCCGTCGTTGTTGCCCAGGCGCACGAGCGAGGAGTGGTAGAGGTACGCCACCGGGTTCAGGCTCGAGTCGGTGTCGTTGAAGACGGAAAGCTGCTGGGTACCCAGCACGTTGCCGCTCGCGTCGAGCCATGAGGCGGTCAGCGTCGGGCCCACGTAGGTGCACTGGCGCGTCGGGGTGCACGTGTAATGCGCGTCCGGCGAGAAGGCCTCGATCGAGATGAAGCGGCCGGCGTAGCTCTCCCAGTAGTCGGCGCGCTGCGCGCGGACGAGCCCGGTGGCCGTCGCGCCCTTGACCTTGACCTTCGCCACGACGCGCCCCGCCTTGGCGTTCTCCAGCGCGGCGTTGTCCTGGGCGATCGCCGCGTTGCGCTCGGCGCGCAGCGCGGCCGTGTTGTCAGGACCCTGGACGACGTCGATCGCCTTGAAGCCCTGCGCCTCGAGGACGGCCTTCTGCTCAGGCGACACGACCGCGTCGACGTCGACCGTGCCGTCGGCGTTGGGCTGCACGCGCTCGCCGAGGTCCGTGCCCGCGGCTTGCAGCTGATCCACCGCGGCTCGGTTCGGGAGCCTGAACGTGATCAGTGAGGAATCGTCGTCCGCGGCCGCGATGCCCGGTGCGACCCCGAACGCGATCGCGAGCGTCGTAACCAGCGCGCCGAGTGAGCGCGCCCCCATCCTTGGCCTCATGAGCCTGTCCCTCCAATTCGCCTGCAACCTGGAACCCCGCCGCTCGAAGCGAGCGGACTCCCCCACGCGAACTGTGCTCGGGCGGCGACGGCCGTGTCAACTCGCCGAACGTGGAGATCTCTACTCTCACTGCGATGGATGAGCGGGTCCTCGCCGAGCGGTTGATCACGTACGACACCTCCACGATCGAGGGGTTGCGTGCGGCCGCGGGCTTCATCAAGGGCTGGCTCGAGGCGCGCGAGATCGCGGTCACCGACCACCAGTTCGGCGACCGCTTCGCGCTGACGGCCGAGGTCGGGCCGTCCGCGGGGCCGACGCTCGTGTTCCACGGCCACTACGACGTCGTCCCCGCGCGGCCCGAGCAGTTCGAGCCGCGCGTCCAGGGCGACCGGCTGATCGGCCGCGGCGCCTATGACATGAAGGGCGGCCTGGCGGCGATGATGTGCGCGCTGCACGACCTCAACAGCCAGGACGCCGTGCGCATCCGCTTCGTCTGCGTGCCCGACGAGGAGTCCGAGGAGATCGACTCGCGGACGTCGGACGCGCTGGTCAAGGCGGGCCACGTGGGCGACTTCGCGATCACCGGCGAGCCGACCAACCTGCACGTCGGGGTCCAGGCCAAGGGCGTGCTGATGGTGCGCATCAACGTCTACGGCACGTCGGCGCACGGGTCGACGCCGTGGCTCGGCGACAACGCCGTCCTGAAGGCGATCGACGTCTTCCGGCGAATCGAGTCGATGCCGTTCACGCTGGAGTCGTCGGAGCTGTTCGACCGGCCGTCCGTGAACCTCGGCCGGATCGTGGGCGGCGACGCGCCGAACAAGGTGCCCGAGGAATGCGCCATGGACGTCGACATCCGCTATCTCCCTGAGCAGGACCCGGGCGTGCTGCTCTCGCAGATCCGCGCGATCCCCGACGTGCACGTCGCGCGCGCGTTCATCTGGCCGCCGGCGCGCGTGTCGGCGCGCAACGAGTACGTCGTCGCGCTCTGCCAGGCCGCCTCGCGACTGACCGACGGCGAGTCGATGAGCGTCGGCCGCGACGGCGCCTCCGACGCGGTCGCGTTCCAGAAGGCGGGCGTGCCGGCCGTCGAGTTCGGGCCGTCGGGCGGAGGCCACCACGGCCCCGACGAGTGGGTGTCGATCGACTCGCTCGCCCTCTACCGGCGCGCGCTGGTCGACTTCGCGCGCAGCGTCCCGGAGCGCTTCGCGGAGACCCCGACCGACCTGCGCGCCGTGGACGGCCTGGCGTGAGGGGCCGCGGCGTCCTCTGGCGCGCCGCGATCGCCGGCGCGGTGACGATCGCGCTGTCGGCGGCCGCGGTCGCCTCGGCGGTCCTGATCCAGGTCCATCATTTCACGCGCACGCTGACCGCCGACGGGCGCACCGCGGTCAACGTGCCGGAGGTCTCGCCCGCCCAGGCGGGCGACCCGCACACGTTCCTGATCCTCGGCTCCGACGCCCGCTACGGCGACAAGAAGCTCGGCTACAAGCCGCGCTCGGACACGATCCTGCTGCTGCGCGTGGACCCGATCACCAAGCGCGTCGCCGTGATGTCGCTGCCGCGCGACCTGAAGGTGAAGATCCCCGGCGACGGCACGGACAAGATCAACGCCGCGTACGCCGACGGCGGCCCGCGCAAGACGGTCGCGACGGTCAAGCAGCTGTTCCACGACGTGACGGGCGAGAACTTCCCGATCAACGGCGTCATCAACGTCAACTTCGGCGGCTTCCGCGAGGCGGTCAACTACGTCGGCGGCGTCTACGTCGACGTCGACCGCCGCTACTACAACGACAACACGGCGGCGGCGCCCGGCCAGGGGTTCGCGACGATCGACGTGCAGCCCGGCTACCAGAAGCTCAAGGGCCAGGACGCGCTCGACTACGTGCGCTACCGCCACGGCGACAACGACTTCTTCCGCGCGTCGCGCCAGCAGGACTTCATCCGCCAGATCACGCACCAGGACGGCGTGCGCAAGCTGCTGGACTTCAGCAAGCGCAACCAGCTCGCGCGCATCTTCGGGCGCTACTTCGAGGTCGACAAGGCCTTCCTGAAGCCGTCCAACCTGCTCGGCCTCGCCCGCACGGGAGCCTTCCTCGCCGGCCAGCACGCGCCGGTCAACGAGGTCCGCTTCCCCGCCTACGAGTCGCCCGACCCGTCCGTCAACACGTACCTCTACTACAAGCCGGACGCGGTCAAGAAGGCCTACGAGGAGTTCATGACGGGCGCGGGCTCGACGAGCCCGAAGGCGACCAAGACGCAGCCCGACACCGCGTTCCGCAAGGCCAAGGCGAAGAAGCACAAGGCCTCCTCGATCAGCGGTCTCGAGCAGGCCGGCAGCGACGGCGAGAACCTCGCGATCCTCGCCGACCCGAAGCTCGCCTTCCCGTTCTACTTCCCGAACCTGCGCGTCACGCGCTCGCGCTACACGTCGCTGCAGCCGCGGCTGTACGCGATCAAGGACGAGCAGGGCGGGTCGCACCAGGCCTACCGGCTCGTGCTCTACACCGGCAGCTACGGCGAGTACTACGGCGTCCAGGGGACGACGTGGCGCAACCCGCCGATCCTCGACGATCCGAACGCGACGCGGAAGGTCGGCAACCGCACGCTGCGGCTCTACTACGACGGCTCGCACCTGCGCCTGGTCGCGTGGCGCACGCCGAAGGCGGTCTACTGGGTCACGAACACGCTGACCCAGTCGATCCCGAACAGCCGCCTGCTCGCGATCGCGGGCTCGCTCAAGCGGCTCAAGCAGTAGCCGCGAGTTCGCGGGGCGCTGCGCGCCCGGGCGACGCCTGTCGAACTCGCCGAAGAATCGCCCTCTGGGCGATTCGACTGCTACTGCTTGGCCTTGTGCTCGCAGTCGCTCGCGACCTTGACGCGCTTGCGGTTGCCTGGCCACTTGGAGACGAACACGGTGTCGTCGCCGGGGCCGCAGCGGACGGTGGCGCTGCCGCGCAGGATCACCGCGGTGATCCTGTCGTCGCCCGCGCCGCCGTCGACGGTCGTGCGCGCGCCTGAGGTGACGCGGATGGTGTCGTTGCCGTTGCCGCCGGCGATCGAGGAGCTGAGGCCGCCGCCCTGCAGGTAGTCGTCGCCGTCGCCGCCGTCGATCGTGTTCGAGCCGCGGCCGCCGTAGATCGTGTCGTTGCCGGCGCCGCCGTCGAGCGAGTCGTGCTGCTTGCGGCCGGGCGCGCCGCCGCTGTCGTGGTTCTGGTCGCCCCACAGGACGTCGTCGCCGCCGAGGCCGAAGAGCGTGTCCGAGCCGTGCTGGCCGCGCAGGTTGTCGTTGAGCTCGGTGCCGTGGCGCGTGCCGCCGTGCGCTCCGACGGAGTCGCTCTTGCCCTTGGTCGGGTCCTCCGGCGTGGCCTGCGGGACGACGTTCTCGCAGTTGCGGATGCGGCCGTCGTAGGCGCCGAACTGATGCGTCGCGCTGTAGCGGACGTTGTTCAGCGGCACGTACAGCGTGTCGTTGCCCGCGCCGCAGTCGACGGTGTTGACGGCGCTGTCGCCGTTGATGTAGATCGTGTCGTCGCCGTCGCCCGCGTCGATCCGGTCGGGGCCGCTGTCGTAGTAGATCGTGTCGTTGCCGCCGCCGCCGAAGATGTCGTCCGCGCCCGAGCCGCCGTGCAGGATGTCGTTGCCGTCGCCGCCGTCGACGCGATCCGGCGCCGGACCGCCGTCGAGGCTGTCGTCGCCCGCGCCGCCGGTCAGCGTGTCGTGCCCGAAGCCGCCGGTGGCGGAGTCGTTGCCGTCGCCGCCGTCGAGGACGTCGTCGCCGGAGCCGCCGTCGAGCGTGTCGTCGCCCGCGCCGCCGCCGACGTCGTCGGGGCCGGTGTCGCCGGTCAGCGTGTCGTTCCCGCCCAGCCCGCGGATGCGGTCGGCGCCGCCGAGGCCGTGGATCGTCTCCGGGCCCTCGGTCCCCGTCAGCGACTCCGCGGCATTGCTGCCGGTCTTCGCCGCAGCGGTGGCCGCGGACAGGAGCAGAAGAGTCAGTGCCATGGCCAGCAGAGCGGGAATTCGGGCGCGCATGCTCGGGTGATCGGCGCCCCCGCAGTAACCTGAACCGCCTTCATGAACTCGAATCGAGAACCGATCGGCGTGATCGGGACGGGCTACGTCGGCCTGGTGACCGCGGCGGGCTTCGCGGAGCTCGGCAACGAGGTCTTCTGCATCGACATCGACGCCGAGAAGATCGAAGGCCTCAAGCAGGGCCGGATGCCGATCTGGGAGCCGGGCCTGGAGGAGCTGGTCGCCCGCCATCGCGACCGCATGCACTTCTCCACGGACCTCGCCGACGCGCTCGAGCACGCGCGCCTGCTGTTCGTCGCCGTCGGCACGCCGCCGACCTACTCCGGCGACGCCGACTTGTCCGCCGTGCATGCCGTCGTCGACGCGATGCCGGCGTCCGACCGCCACGCGCTGGTGATGAAGTCGACCGTGCCGGTCGGCACGGGCGAGACGATCAAGCGCGTCTTCGCCGAGCAGGGCAAGGGGTTCCGCTACGTCTCGTGCCCGGAGTTCCTCAAGGAGGGCTCGGCGATCGCCGACTTCCTCGAGCCCGACCGGGTCGTCGTGGGCGACGACGGCGACTGGGCGGGCGACGCCGTGGCCGAGCTGTACGCGCCGCTGGACGCGCCGCTCGTGCGCACCGACATCCGCAGCGCCGAGATGGTCAAGCTCGCCTCCAACGCGTTCCTGGCGACGAAGATCTCGTTCATCAACGAGATCGCCAACGTCTGCGAGGAGACCGGCGCCGACGTGGTCGAGGTCGCCCGCGGGATGGGGCTCGACAACCGGATCGGGCCGAAGTTCCTGCAGGCCGGCATCGGCTTCGGCGGCTCGTGCTTCCCGAAGGACGTGACCGCGCTCAAGCAGCTGGCGGGCAACTCGGGCTACCACTTCCAGCTGCTCAACTCGGTGATCGAGGTCAACGAGCTGCAGAAGCGGCGCGTGCTGGCCAAGCTCGAGCGCCACCTCGGCTCGCTCGTCGGCAAGGAGGTCGGCCTGCTCGGGCTCGCCTTCAAGCCGAACACCGACGACATGCGCGAGGCCTCCTCGCTCGTGCTGTCCTCGCGCCTGAACGGGCTCGGGGCCAACGTGCGCGCGTACGACCCGGTGGCCGAGGAGGAGGCGCGCAAGCTGATCCCGCGCGGCGTGGACTTCAAGCCGTCCGCCGCCGCGGTCGCCGCCGGCGCCGACGCCCTGGTGCTGGTGACCGAGTGGCCGGAGTTCGCCGAGCTGGACCTGGCCGAGCTGGCGAGCGCGATGCGCGGCAACCTGCTGGTCGACGGGCGCAACTTCCTCGATCCCGATCGCGTCCGCGCGGCCGGGCTCGTCTACGAGGGCATCGGGCGCGCGAGCCGCCCCGTCGAGGCCTGATGCAGGCGCTGATCCTGGCGGGCGGCGAGGGCACGCGGCTGCGGCCGCTGACCTCGACGGTGCCCAAGCCGGTCGTCCCGCTCGTGGACCGGCCGTTCATCGCGTTCATGATCGACTGGCTGCGCGACCACGGCGTCGACGACGTCGTGATGTCGTGCGGGCATCTCGCGTCGGGCGTCCGCAACGTGCTCGGCGACGGCGAGGCCTTCGGCGTCCGCCTGCGCTACGTCGAGGAGCCGCGCCCGCTCGGGACCGGCGGCGCGCTGAAGTTCGCCGAGTCGCTGCTCGACGAGCGCTTCCTGATGCTCAACGGCGACACGCTGACCGACCTCGACGTCAGCGCGCAGATCGAGCAGCACGTGCGGACGGGCGCGCAGGCGACGCTGGCGCTGACGCCGGTCGAGGACCCGACGCCGTACGGGCTCGTGCGGCTCGCGGCCGACGGCGCGGTGACCGAGTTCGTCGAGAAGCCGGCGCCGGACCAGATCGACACCAAGAACATCTCCGCCGGCGTCTACGTGCTCGAGCGCTCGGTGCTCGACATGCTCGAGGCGGGCGAGCCGGCCTCGATCGAGCGCGACGTCTTCCCGCGCCTGGTCGGCAACGGGCTCTACGGCTGCGTCTCGCGCGGCTACTGGCTCGACATCGGCACGCCCGAGCGCTACCTGCAGGGCACGTTCGACATCCTCGAAGGCTCGGTCGGGACGCAGGTCGCCGAGCGCATGGGCACGAGCTACCTGTGCGTCGAGCAGGGCGTCGAGTGCGAGGGGCGGATCGTCCCGTCGGCGCTGGTCGAGAGCGGCTGCCGGATCGCCGAGGGCGCTCGCATCGGCGGCCGCGCGGTGCTCGAGCACGGCGTCAGCGTCGGCGAGAACACCACGATCGAGGGCTCGGTCGTGATGCGCGGGGCCGAGATCGGCGCGAACTGCACGCTGCGCGGCTGCATCGTCGCCGGCGGGGTGCGGATCGGCGACCACTGCGTGATCGACGGCATGAGCGTGCTCGGCGAAGGCGTCACGATCGGCGCCGGCAACGTCGTCTCCAACGGCGCGCGCGTGTTCCCAGGCGTCTCGCTCCCCGACAACGCGCTGCTGTTCTGATGCTCGATCGCGCCTCCGTGGCGGCCGTCGACAGCACGTCGCAGATCGCCGAGGTGCTGGACCTCGCGACGCACCTGCGCGATGCGCTGTGGCGCGTGGAGTCCTCCGGCGCGGAGCCGGTCGACGCGACCGGCGGGGTGATCGTGGCCGGGATGGGCGGCTCGGCGACCGGCGGCCGGCTCGCGCTCGGCGCGCTCGGCCCGCGCCTGACGCGCCCGATGGCGATCGCCGACGGCTACGCGCTGCCGGGCTGGGCCGGGCCGCAGACGCTCGTGCTGTGCTCGAGCTACTCGGGCAACACCGAGGAGACGCTGTCGTGCTACGACGACGCCGTCGAGCGCGGCGCTCCGCTGATCGTCGCGAGCACGGGCGGCGAGCTGGTCGAGCGCGCGCGCCACCAGCACGTGCCGGTGATCCCGATCCCGGGCGGCTTCCAGCCGCGCGCCGCGGTCGGGTACGCGCTGGTCTCCGCACTCGAGGCGGCGGCCTTGGCGGGCGCCGCGCCGTCGCTGCACGGCGAGATCGAGGCCGCCGCCGCGCTGGCCGAGACGCTCGCCGCCGAGTGGGGCCCGGATGGGCCCGAGGACGGCGAGGCGAAGATGATCGCGCGCGAGCTGCACGGGACGATCCCGGTGATCGGCGGCGCCGAGCTGGCCGCCGCCGCCGCGTACCGCTGGAAGTGCCAGATCAACGAGAACAGCTCGCTGCCGGCGTTCTCCTTCGTGCTCCCGGAGGCGGGCCACAACGAGATCGTGGGCTGGGAGGCGGCGCGCGAGCTCGGGCGCTTCGGCTTCGTCCTGCTCGACGACCCGGGCGCGCACCCGCGCAACCGGCTGCGCACGGAGCTGACCGCGGGGATCGTCGAGGTCGGCGGCGACGTCGTGCTGCAGGTCGGCGCGCGCGGCGAGACGCGGCTCGAGCGGCTGATCTCGCTCGTGCTGCTCGGCGACCTGGTGTCGATCTACCTGGCGGTCCTGCGCGGGCAGGACCCGGTCTCGATCGAGCCGCTCGACTCGCTCAAGGCCGAGCTGGCGCGCCGCTAGTGGCGGCCGCCGTCCTGTTCGACCTCGACGGCGTGCTCGTCGACTCGCGCGCCGCGATCGCCGGCAGCATGAACCACGCGCTGGTGGCCTGCGGCTACGAGGCGCGCCCGCTCGCGGATCTGTACCGCTACATCGGCCCGCCGATCTTCGGCGCCTACGCGGATCTGCTGGGTCTGCCGCTCGACTCGCCCGAGGTCGCGGCGCTGGTCGCGGCCTACCGCTCGCGCTACGCCGTCGCGTCGCTCTCGGACACGGTGCTCGCGCCCGGGATCGAGGACGCGCTCGACGCGGTCTCGGGGCATGTCCTCGCCGTCGCGACGTCCAAGCCGCGGCCGTACGCCGTGCCGATCCTCGAGGCGCTCGGGCTGCTGGCGCGCTTCGCCTACGTCGCCGGCCCGGAGCTCGACGCGCAGATGGAGCTCAAGGCGGAGACCGTGCGGCGCGCGCTCCAGCACGTCGGCGGCCCGCCCGCGGTGATGATCGGCGACCGCGTGCACGACATCGAGGGCGCGCGCGCGAACGGCATCCCGGTGATCGCCGTGGCGTGGGGGATCGGCGACGCGCAGGAGCTCGCCCCGGCGGACGTGTACGTGGCGTCGCCGGCGGAGCTGCCGGCCGCGGTGGACCGTCTGCTGACAGGGTGGAGCGCGGCTCAGACCTAGGGGCTCGGGCATTCGCGACCGCGGGCGCAGTCTGGTCGCATGACGTTGCTCCTCGCCGCCGCGCTCCTGCTCGCCCCTACGGTGCTCGATCACATGGACGGAGTGCGTGTCGCCGCGCGAGATCGTGGGATCACGCGCCCGTGGACCGCGGTTGCAGGCTGTACGCGTACGACGTGGCCCGCAAGCGCGAGCGGGCCTTGGGCGTGAGCGGGCGGTCGCCGTCGCTCGACCGCGGCGTGCTCGCGTACGCGCGCGGGGATCGGTCCGGGCAGACGGTGCTCCTACGGCGGTGTCGTCGCGCGGGCTGGCGTACTCGGTCTACGACGGGCCGGGGTACGGGACGGCGATGTACTTCAAGCCGGCGGGCGGCGGTGCGCCGCGACGGCTCGCGCGCGGCGGGTTCGGCGAGGAGAACGCGCGCACGCACATCTCGCCGGTGCTGCGCGGGTCGCGGTTGTACTGGGCGTACTCGAACTGGTCGGAGGCGGTGAGCCCGAACGGCTGGGTGATCCGGTACTCGCTCGCCTCGGGGCGTCGATCAGGTCGCTGTGGTGGGTGGGCTTGAGTGGCGGTCTCCGCCGGCCGCAGCTGGGCTCAAGTGAACTGCGCAGGTAAGGGAGTGGGTTTCCCCTGAAACCTTACAGTCGATGTAAATCGATCATCGCCTGGAGGGGGTGTGTGACATTTGTTCGCCCAGTGGACGCAAACGTCACACACCCCCCGACCCGGATGGGCGATGGTGATCGTTCGCGCGCGGCAGCCGTACGCGGATGATCGACCACGATCGGACCCACCCCCTTACCGCGAAGTTGTTCGTCCCGGCAATACGATCCGCGGCCGATGATCCTGCGCGGCAAGATCCTGAACCATCCCGAGGCGACCGGGATCTCGATCGAAGGCGAGACGATCACCGCGCTCGACGGCGCGAACGGCGAGCCGCTCCCGAAGGGCGCGATCATCCTCCCCGGCTTCACCGACGCCCACGTCCACCTCCTCAGCTGGTCCTCCTCCCTGCGCGAGCTGCCGCTCGGCGGCCTCTCGCGCGACGCGGTCCTGCAACGCGTCCGAGACGCCGACGCCCCCTTCATCCGCGGCTACGGCTGGTCCGCCGAGGACTGGCCCGAAGCCGATCGCACCCTCACGCGCCAGCAGCTCGACGCCGTCTCCGGCGACGTGCCGGTCTCGCTGCTCGCGCACGACTGGCACTCGCTGTGGGTCAACTCCGCCGCGCTCGCGCTGGCGGACGGCGAGCTCGACGTCCCCGGCGGCGTGGTCGAGCGCGACGCCGACGGGCGCCCGACCGGCGTGCTGCGCGAGGAGGCGGCATGGGCGTTCCGCGACCGCTACGCGCTGCCCACCCGCGCCGAGCAGCTGGACGCGCTGCGGGCGGCGCTTCCGGAGGCGTCGCGCCGCGGCGTGACCGCGGTGCACGACAAGGACGGGATGCTCGGGTGCATCGAGGTCGTGGCGGAGCTCCGCACGCTCCAAGAGCTCCCGATCCGGATCTGGCACTCGACTCCCGCCACGCACATGGACGCTCCCGGCGCCGGCTACGTGAAGGCGTTCATGGACGGCACGCTCGGCTCGCGCACCGCACGCCTGATCGGCGGTGGCGGCGTGGAGGTCACGAGCAGGGACGACTTCGCGCGGATCGTGCGCGCCGCCGCCGCGCTCTCCCGCCCCGTCGCCGTGCACGCGATCGGCGACCAGGCCGCGCGCGACGCGCTCGACGCGTTCGAGGCCACGCGCGACGCGTGGCGCGGCCTGCGCCAGCGGATCGAGCACGCGCAGTGCGTGCACCCGGACGACCAGCCGCGCTTCGCCGCGCTGGGCATCACGGCCTCGATCCAGCCCGCGATGGCGATCAGCGACCGCGCGATCGCCGCGCGCCTGTGGCCCGACCGGCTCGGCCATGCGTACGCCTACGGCTCGCTCCACCGCGCCGGAGCCCGTCTGGCGGGAGGCTCCGACGCGCCGGTTGAGGCGCTCGACCCGCTCGACGGGATCCGCGCCGCGGTCCTGCGCGGCTCGAACGAGGCGCTCGACCTCGACACCGCGCTGCGCGCATGGACCGAGGTCCCCGCCTGGCTCGAGGGCCGCGAGGCCACCCACGGCCGGCTCGCGCCCGGCGCCGCCGCCGACCTCACGATCCTCGACCGCGACCCGCACGCCGATCTCGCGGGCGCGCAGGTGATCGGGACGATCCACGAAGGACGCTGGACGTACCAGGGGTACTAGTACGCGCGGCCGCGGATACCACGCATTCCGGCGGGCCCGGACCGCCATCTGTCTCGCCCTAGGGGCTCGCCACCTGGCTCTCGCCGCTGCCGGGCCGCGGCAGTCGCACACGTACCACCAGTATGCGAGCGACTGCCGCAGCCGGCAGCGACGACCCGTGCATTCGCCGGCGATACGCGGTACCCACGACCGCGCGTACTAGCCTCACACGCCATGTCCACCATCGCCTCTGGCACCACGCTCGGCTCGATCATCGGCGGCGACGTCCGGCGCGAGGCCCCGGGCGGCACGCTGACGTCCACCAACCCCGCCCGGACCGACGAGGTGGTGGCGGAGATCGCGCTGGGCGACGCGTCCACGTTCGTCGACGCCGCGCGCGCGGCGCGGGCCGCGCAGAAGGACTGGGCGAAGGTCCCCGCTCCTGCCCGCGGGCGCGTGATCGCGCAGGTCGGGCGGCTCGTGGAGGCCAACAAGGAGGCGCTGTCGCGCCTGGTGACGCAGGAGGTCGGCAAGCCGTACGCCGAGTCGCTCGGCGAGGTGCAGGAGATCATCGACACCTGCGACTTCTTCATCGGCGAGGGCCGGCGCCTGTACGGGCAGACGGTCCCGTCGGAGATGCCGAACAAGCAGCTCTTCACGTTCCGCAACCCGGTCGGCGTCGCGGCGATCATCACCGCCGGCAACTTCCCCGTTGCGGTGCCCGCGTGGTACCTCGTGCCGGCGATCCTGTGCGGCAACGCCGTCGTGTGGAAGCCGGCCGAGTACAGCGCCGCGCTCGGCGACGCGCTGGCCAAGCTGTTCCTCGCCGGCGGCGTCCCCGGCGGCGTGCTCAACCTCGTGCAGGCGAGCGGCGAGGAGACGTTCAAGGGGCTCGAGCAGTCGCTCGCGGAGGGCCTCGTCGACAAGGTCGGCTTCACCGGCTCCAGCGCCGTCGGCTCGAAGATCGGCGAGCTGACCGGCCGCCACCTGCAGTCGGCATGCCTGGAGCTCGGCGGCAAGAACCCGATGGTCGTGATGGACGACGCCGACGTCGCGCTCGCCGTCGAAGGCGCGCTGTTCGGGGGCTTCGGCACCGCGGGCCAGCGCTGCACGTCGCTCGGCACCGCGATCGTGCACGACTCGGTCCACGACGAGTTCGTGCGCCAGCTCGACGAGCGGCTGCGCACGTCGCCGATCGGCGACCCGACGCAGGACGTGCTCTACGGCCCGATGATCCACGAGCGCTTCGCGGAGCGCTTCGAGCAGTGGCTGACGCTGATCCAGGGCCACCACACCGTCTACGGCTCGAGCGCGCGCGGGCGCATCGACGCGTACAACCCGCGCCAGGGCTTCGTCGGCGACCCGGCGGCCGGGCTCTTCTACCACCCGTCGCTCGTCGTCGGCGTGACGCTCGAGGACGACCTGTACTCGACCGAGACGTTCGGCCCGATCGTCGGCGTCGCGCGCTTCAGCAGCTTCGACGAGGCGATGGAGCTGGCCAACAACCACGGCTACGGGCTCTCGTCGGCGATCTACACGCGCTCCGGCGAGCACGCCTTCAAGTTCCGCGAGCGGATCACCGCCGGCATGGTCTCGGTCAACAACTCGACGTCCGGCGCCGAGGCGCACCTGCCGTTCGGCGGCAACGGGAAGTCCGGCAACGGCTCGCGCCAGTCGGGCATCTGGGTGCTCGACCAGTTCACGCGCTGGCAGTCGATGAACTGGGACTACGCCGGGAAGCTCCAGAAGGCCCAGATGGACCTGGTGGAGCTCCCCGGCGACCCGGACTTCCGCCTCTAGAGATCCGCGAAGCGATCTCTAAGCGACCGCCGGCGGTCCTGCGGACAGAGCCCGCAACGGTCGCCCTAGACGGCGGGGGCGTTGAGCTTGGTGTCCCAGCCCGCCGTGACGAGCGGCGGGCCGGCCACCGGCAGGTAGGACACGACGATCTTCGAGTACGTCAGCTCGACGTGCTCGGTCAGGGGCGAGTCGCCGCCCTGCTCGTAGGACGTCACCGTGACGTCGGTCAGCTTGTAGGTGAGGAAGCCGTCGGCGCCGGGGCGCTTGAACGAGAACGTCGCGGTCGCCATGTGCTGGCCGGTCGCCGTGCGCAGCATCAGCAGCGGCGACGACTTGTCGACCGTCTTCGTGAACTTGATCGGCGCGAAGACGGCCTTGCCGGTGCCGGCGCCGCCGCCGGCCGCGTCGGTCGTGTTGGAGACGGCGAAGTCGAAGCCCTGGACGTCGATCTCGCCCGGGTGCTGCGGGTTGGTGCTCTCGCCCGCGACGCCGTCGAGCTTGAGGAAGATCGGGGTGGTCGTGGCGGCGGCCGCCGAGCGGGGGCTGACGTCGGACTGGGCGATCGCGGTGCCGCCGCCGATGGCGAGCACGGCGGGGACGACGGCCAGCGTGAGGCGGCGACCGAAGCCGCGCCGGGGGGAGATGCGAGTCAAGTCGGATCCTTCCGTGGAGAGAACGTGTCCCGGAACCTACGGTCCCGGGCGGCCCGCGTTGGACGGGTCAGCCGCCGAGCGCGCGTCGCTTCTCCGCCATCTCAGGGTCGGCTAGCTCGTAAGGGCAGGCGCGACGACGCCGGCCAGCAGCTCGATGTGGCGCTCGACCATGTCGTCCGGCATCGCGGCGATCGAGGCCCACAGGTAGACGTGCTCGACCGGCAGGTCGCCGAGCATCGCGCGGATGCGCTCGACGCCCTGCTCGCCGGTCACGACGTCGAAGCGCGGGAGGAACGGCGGGCCGTCGGTGCGCAGCGCCTCCGGGTCGACGGTGCGCGGCGAGCGCTCCGTGCCCTCGACGGCGGCGTCCTCGTACGACTGCCACTGGTGGCGCAGGTGCGGGGCGACGCGCGCCCACGCGCGCTCCGGGTCGTCGGCGAGCAGCAGGTTCACGCAGCCGCCCATGCGGGCGGTGCCGGGGTCCGCCAGCGCGTTCCGGTAGGGCGCGAGCAGCTCGGGCTTGAGCGCGAGCAGGCCCTCGCCGAGGCGGCCGGCGATGCGCGCGCCGCGCGGGCCCTCGCAGCCGATCCAGAGCGGCAGCCGCGGCTGCAGCGGCGGCGGCGTCGCGGCGCCCGACGCCCACAGCGCGCGCACCTCGCGCGCACGCTCTTCCAACAGCGCGTAGCGGCGCGAGCCGTCGGCGCCGAACGCCGCGAACTCGGGGATCCGGTAGCCCGCGCCGAGGCCGAGCTCGAGCCGCCCGCCGCTGAGGATGTCGACGACCGCCGCCTGCTCGGCGATGTCGATCGCGGGCCGCAGCGGCGCCTGCAGGATCGCGGTGCCGATCCGCAGCCGGCGCGTGCGCGCGGCGACGGCCGCGGCGAACGTCAGCGGCTGGGGGAGGTAGCCGTCCGCGAAGCCGTGGTGCTCGCTCAGCCACACCGCGCCGACGCCGAGCTCGTCGGCCCGCTCGAGGTGCTCGAGCATGCGGCCGTAGACGCGATCCCACGGCTGCTCCCACGCGGGCGGGTTGCGCAGGTCGACGAACAGGCCGGCGAGCATCGGAGGCGACCGTCGCAAGCGGCGCCTCCGGACGCAACCCGCTTCGCTGGAGCGAAGATGTGCGCGTGGACGACCGTGCCGCCATCACCGAGCTGCTGTACCGGTACTGCGCCTGCGCCGACCGCCACGACGCCGACGGCCTCGCCGCGTGCTTCACCGAGGACTGCCTGTGCGACTACGGGCCGGCGGCGCCGCCGGAGCGCGGCCGCGAGGCGCGGCGCAACGCCGCGGCGCGCGACCTCGCGCTGTTCGAGGCGACCAGCCACCTGCTCTCGAACGTCGCGATCGCGTTCGAGGACGCCGACCGCGCGCGGGTCACCAGCGTCGTGCACGCGTGGCACCGGCCGCTCGGCGGCGGGACGTGGACGCTCTATGCCGAGTACCACGATGTGGTCGCCAAGACACCCGACGGATGGCGGATCGCCGAGCGGCGGCTGCTCGTCGCCGGCGCCGACGGCTTCCCGCCCGACTGGCGCTTCCACTCGCTCTGAACGCGCCGCGAGTTCCCCTGGCGTTCGCGCCCGGCGGCGCGCTGGCGGAACTCGCCTAAGCATCGCCCCCTGGGCGATGCGACCGGTACCAGTTCGGCGAGGTGTTCGGCGGCGGCACGAGCGGTGTCGGCGTGCGCGCCACCAGCACGCTCGGCTCCGGGTCCTCGACATGGCGCGCGAGCGCCTCGCCGAACGCGTCGTCGAGCCCGTCGACGGTCTCCGCCCGCACGCCGAAGGAGCCGGCCAGCGCGGCGAAGTCGGGCGTGTGCAGGTCGACCCCGTAGGTCGCCTCGCCCGCCTTCGCCTGGTCGTAGCGCAGCATCCCGTAGCCGCCGTCGTCGACGATCACGGCCGTCAGCGGGATCCGCTCCTGCGCGACGGTCGCGAGCTCCCCGCACGCGTACATGAAGCCGCCGTCGCCGGAGATCGAGACGACCGGGCCGCCGTCCGCCAGCGCGGCGCCGAGCGCGGCCGGGAACGCGTAGCCCAGCGTGCCCCAGCCGAGCGGGACCTGCAGCCGGCGCGGCGCCGGCGGCGTGTGGAAGCCCGCGAGCCAGTAGCCGGGGATGCACATGTCGACCACGAGCACGCCGTCGGCGGGGAGCGCGAACTCGATCGCGTCGAGGAAGCGCAGCGCGGTCGCGTCCAGCGTGCCGCACGCGTCGGCGCGGGCGGCGGCGATGCGCGCGGCGGGATCGCCGGCGCGGTGCGCGACGCGGCCGGCCAGCGCGGCGCTCAGGGCCGCCGCGTCGCCGGTGAGCGCGACGTCGACGCGGTAGTTGACGGGCTGCTCGAGCGCGATCGCGATCAGCACGGGCGGCTGCGGCTGGGCGAAGTTCTGCGTCTGCACGCCGTCGAGGTCGGACCCGATCGCGAGCACCACGTCGGCCTCGTCCCACATGCGGCCGGCGGGCTCGACGTGCGGCGGCAGCCCGACGTGGCACGGGTGCCCCTTCAGGAGCCCGGCGGCGCCGTAGGTCGTGAGCACCGGCGCGGCGAGCCGCTCGGCCAGCCGCGCCACCTCGGCGCCCGCGTCGCGCGCGCCGCCGCCGACCCACAGCAGCGGCCGCTCGGCCGCGTCGAGCCGCGCGACGGCGTCGTCGAGCGCGACCTCCGCCTGCGGCAGCGGGACGGTCGTGATCACCTCGTGCGGGACCTCCGCGGCCAGCAGGTCGGTCGAGACCTCCAGATAGACGGGGCGGACCGGCGCGGTGACGGCGGAGCGGATCGCCGTCGCCGCCGCGTCCGCCACGTCGTCGGCCGCGTGGGCGACGAACGACGCCTTCACGACCGGCGCGAACATGTCCGCCTGGCCCGCCGTCTCGTGCAGGACGCCGCGGTAGGCGCCCTCCCGCCGCAGCGCCGACGGGATGTCGGTCGCGATCACGAGCACCGGCGACCGCGAGGCCCACGCCTCGCCGACGGCGCCGAGCGTGTTCGCCGCGCCCGGGCCGGTCGTCGTCAGCGCGACGCCGAGCCGCCCGGTCGCCCGCGCGTAGCCGTCGGCCGCGTAGCCCGCGGTCTGCTCGTGGCGCACGCCGACGAGCCGGATCGAGGACTCGCGCAGCGCCTCCCAGAGCGCGAGGTTGTGGACGCCGGGGAGCCCGAAGCAGACCTCGACGCCCGCCCGCTCCAGCTCCTCCACGATGATGCGCGCGCCCGAGGCCATGGGCGCAGACCCTAATGCTCCAGGTGCCGGATGCGGTCCCTCGCCTCGGCGAAGCGGATCGACTCGTAGGCGGTCAGCGCGCACAGCACCGCCGTCACCAGCGCCAGCGCCGCGAGCGCCGGCACCACCGTCGCGACCGGGATCAGCGCGAGGCAGACCAGGCCGGCGAACGCGCGCTGGCGGTTCCACGTGTGCAGGTTGCGCAGACGGAACGCGACGAGCGCGAGCAGGTAGCTGGCCACGCCGCCGCACAGCGCCACCGCCGGCACGAGCTCCAGCTCGTCGCCGTAGTGCGCGACGGCCTTCTTGATCCCCAGCGCCAGCAGCACGATCCCGCCGACCATCGGCAGGTGCAGGAACGTGTACGAGTCGCGCGCCATCCGCGCCCGGGCCTCGCCCTGCGCCTCGCGCAGCTTGCGCTCGGCGACCGGCGCCACGACGTCGAAGTACGCCCACCACAACGCCGACGTCGCGAGGATCCCGAGCGCCGACACGACGATCACGCCCGTGTCGACCTCGAGCCCGGCGGCGCCCACGCCGATCGAGACGATCGATTCGCCGAGCGCGATGATGATGATCAAGCCGTGGCGCTCGGCGAAGTGCGCGGGCGACACGCTCCAGCCGCGCACGCCCGCCATCCACAGCCCGACGACCTGGACGAGCAGCGCGACGCACCAGATCGCGCCCTGGACCCAGCCGTCGAACGCCGAGGCCAGGATCAACAGCCCGCAGAAGACGACGAAGCCGGGCGCCATCCGCTCGATCGCCGCGCGCACGTCGGCGCTCGGCGCGGCGAGGATGTAGACGACGATGTGCAGCACCCGCAGCACCGTGTAGGCGAGCGCGAAGAGCAGCGCCTCGTCGCCGAACGCCCCGGGTACGGCGAGCGACGCCACGAGCGTGGCGGCCATAGCCGCGATCATCGCGGCGCGCGTCGCGCCCTCCTCCGCGTTGACCGTGTTCGTCAGCCACGAGAACGCCGCCCACGCCCACCACAGCGCGCTGAACACGAGCAGGCCGCGGGCCATGCCCGGCCACGACGGGTCGTGCGCGAGCATCGTCGTCACCTGCGTGATCGCGAACACGAACACGAGGTCGAAGAACAGCTCGAGCGGCGTGACCTTCTGCTCGGACTCGACGTGGTGCTCAGGCTCGGCGACGGCCGTCATCGCTCGATCATGCCAAGGCCGACCATGGCCAACCTTGACACAGTTGTGTCAGGGTAGCGCTACACTGGCCCCAGATGGACGCGCTGACGATTCAAGAGGCGGCAGAGACGACGGGCTGGAGCCCGCGCATGCTGCGCTACGTCGAGCGCGTCGGGCTCGTGGAGCCGGAGCGCTCGTCGTCCGGCTACCGCCTCTACGGACCGGCCGAGCTCCAGCGCCTGCGCACCCTGCGCGAGCTGCTGGACGAGCACGGGATCGGGCTGTCCGATCTCGCGTTCGCGCTTCGGCTGCGACGTGAGCCCGCGCTGCGCCAGGCGTCCGACGCCTGGCTGGACGCCGAGCCCCAGCGCCCCGCAGACGTTCCCGCGGGCGCCTGGCTGCGCTTCGAGCAGGAGAAGCACCAGCGCCTGCTGGCCGCATTGACCCCCATCCCGGAGACCGTATGACCGCCACCGCAACGACGCCCGACTACAAGGTCGCCGACATCGGCCTCGCCGCCTTCGGCCGCAAGGAGATCCAGCTCGCCGAGCACGAGATGCCCGGCCTGATGTCCACGCGTGCCGAGTACGCCGAAGCGCAGCCGCTCAAGGGCGCCCGCATCACCGGCTCGCTGCACATGACGATCCAGACGGCCGTGCTGATCGAGACGCTCGTGTCGCTCGGCGCCGAGGTCCGCTGGGCGTCCTGCAACATCTTCTCCACCCAAGACCACGCCGCCGCGGCGATCGCCGAGGCCGGCATCCCGGTCTACGCCTGGAAGGGCGAGACGCTGGAGGAGTACTGGTGGTGCACCGAGCAGGCGCTGACGTGGCCTGACGGCGAGGGCCCGAACATGATCCTCGACGACGGCGGCGACGCCACGCTGCTCGTCCACCTCGGCGTCGAGTACGAGGCGGCCGGCGCTGCTCCGAGCCCGTCGACGGCCGACAGCGACGAGCACCGGATCATCCTCGAGACGCTCAACCGCACGCTCGCCGAGGACCCGCAGAAGTGGACGCGCGCGGCGGCCAAGATCCAGGGCGTGACCGAGGAGACGACGACGGGCGTGCACCGCCTGTACCAGTTCGCCTCCCAGGGCAAGCTCCTGTTCCCGGCGATCAACGTCAACGACTCGGTCACCAAGTCGAAGTTCGACAACCTCTACGGCTGCCGTCACTCGCTGATCGACGGCATCAACCGCGGCACCGACGTGATGATCGGCGGCAAGGTCTGCGTCGTGCTCGGCTACGGCGACGTCGGCAAGGGCTGCGCCGACTCCCTCAAGGGCCAGGGCGGCCGCGTGATCGTCACCGAGATCGACCCGATCTGCGCGCTGCAGGCGGCGATGGAGGGCTACCAGGTCGCCACGCTCGAGGACGTCGTCGAGACCGCCGACATCTTCATCACCGCGACGGGCAACAAGGACGTCATCTCGGCCGAGCAGATGTCGCGGATGAAGCACCAGGCGATCGTCGGCAACATCGGCCACTTCGACAACGAGATCGACATGGCCGGCCTGGCCAAGCTGCCGGGCATCGAGCGCACCGAGGTCAAGCCGCAGGTGCACGAGTGGCGCTTCGCCGACGGCCACACGATCATCGTGCTGTCCGAGGGCCGCCTGCTGAACCTCGGCAACGCGACCGGCCACCCGTCGTTCGTGATGTCGAACTCCTTCACGAACCAGACGATCGCCCAGATCGAGCTGTTCACGAAGACCGACAGCTACGACAAGCAGGTCTACGTGCTGCCCAAGCACCTCGACGAGAAGGTCGCGCGCCTGCACCTCGGCGCGCTGGGCGCCCGCCTGACCGAGCTCACGCCCGAGCAGGCGGCCTACATCGACGTGCCGGTCGAAGGCCCCTACAAGTCGGATCATTATCGCTACTAGCCGTGGTCTAGCCCGGATCGAGTGGGCGGACGGGCAGATGCCCGTCCTCCGCTCGATCCGGGAGCGATTCGCCCGCGAGCAGCCGCTCGCGGGCGTGACGGTCGGCGCCTGCCTGCACATCACGTCCGAGACGGCGTGCCTGGTGCGCGCGCTGCAGGCGGGCGGCGCCGAGGTGGCGCTGTGCGCCTCGAACCCGTTCGCGATCCAGCGGGACGTGGCGGAGGCGCTGGCCGGCGAGGCCGAGATCTACGCGGGCGGGCCGGACGAGTGGGCCGACGGCGTCGCCGCGGTCGTCGCGCGCACGCCGCGGATCACGCTCGACGACGGCGCCGACCTGCTCGGCGCGCTCCACATCGCGCGCCCGCACGCGCTGGGCGACATGCTCGGCGGGACCGAGGAGACGACCACCGGCCTCGTCCGGCTGCGCGCATTGGAGGCCGAAGGGCGGCTCGCGGTGCCGGTCCTGGCCGTCAACGAGTCGCGCGCCGAGCGCGCGTTCAACGACCGCTTCGGCACCGGCCAGTCCGTGCTCGACGGCATCGTGCGCGCGACCAACGTGCTGCTCGCGGGCCTGACCGTGGTCGTGTTCGGCTACGGCGCCACGGGGCGCGGCGTCGCGCTGCGCGCGCACGGCCTCGGCGCCTCGGTGACCGTCTGCGAGGTCGATCCGCTGCGAGCGCTGGAGGCGCGGATGGAGGGCTTCGCGGTGATGCCGGCGCTGGAGGCGGCCGAGCGCGGCGACCTGTTCATCACGCTGACCGGCGTGCGCGACGTGCTGCGCGCGGAGCACTTCGCGCGCATGAAGGACGGTGCCGTGCTCGCCAACGCGGGCCACTTCGACGTCGAGATCTCGCTCGCCGACCTGCGCGCCGCGGCGAGCGACGTGCGCGAGATCCTGCCGCTGGTCGAGCGCTACGAGATCGGCGGGCGCGCGCTGCACCTGCTCGCCGGCGGGCGCGTCGTGAACCTGGCGGCCGCGGCCGGCCACCCGGCGGCGGTGATGGACGTGTCGTTCGCGCTCCAAGCGCTGTCGGCCGAGGTGCTCGCGCAAGGCGGCTGGGAGCCGGGCGTGCACGCCGTGCCCGAGGCGATCGAGCGCGAGGTGGCGACGCTCAAGCTGACGGCGCTCGGCGTCGAGATCGACGCTCTGACGCCGGATCAGGTGACGTACCTGTCCTCCTGGGCCTAACTAGGTACGCGGTGTATACGCCGCGTGTATAGTTCCGTTCCATGTCAGTCAGCCAGACCTTCCTCGGGCTGCTCGAGTCGCAGCCCCGCCATGGCTACGACCTCAAGCGCGCCTATGACGAGCGCTTCGGCCGCGACCGTCCGCTGCAGTACGGGCAGGTCTACTCCACGCTCGCGCGCCTGCTCAAGCGCGGCTTCGTCGAGGTCGACGGCGTCGAGCCCGGCGGCGGGCCGGAGCGCAAGCGCTACGCGATCACCGAGGCCGGCGTCGCCGACGTCGAGCGCTGGTTGTCGGAGCCCGAGGCGCCGGAGCTGTACCTGCAGAGCACGCTCTACGCCAAGGTCGCGCTCGCACTGCTGACCGGCCGCGGCGCGCAGGCGGTGCTCGACGCGCAGCGCGCCGAGCACCTGCGCGCGATGCGCGACCTGACGCGGCGCAAGCTGACCGGCGACATCGCCGACCAGCTCGTGTGCGACCACGCGCTGTTCCACCTCGAGGCCGACCTGCGCTGGCTGGAGCTGACCGCCGCGCGGCTCGACCAGCTCGCGACCGAGGTGGCGGCATGACGCTCCTGGAGGCCGCCGGCCTGGTGAAGACGTTCGGCGCGACGCCCGCGCTCGACGGCGCGGGGATCGCGATCCGCGCCGGCGAGATCGTCGCCGTGATGGGACCGTCGGGCTCGGGCAAGTCGACGCTGCTGCACTGCCTCGCCGGCATCGTCCGGCCGGACGCCGGCCTGATCGAGTACGACGGCCGCGACGTGACGGCGATGTCCGACGCCGAGCGCAGCGCGCTGCGCCGGCGCGAGTTCGGCTTCGTGTTCCAGTTCGGCCAGCTCGTGCCCGAGCTGCCGTGCGTCGAGAACGTCGCGCTGCCGCTGCGGCTGGAGGGCGTGCGCCGGCGCGAGGCGGAGCGGCGCGCGCTCGAATGGCTCGAGCGGCTCGAGGTCGCCGACGTCGCGCACAAGCGGCCCGGCGAGGTGTCCGGCGGCCAGGGCCAGCGCGTCGCCGTCGCCCGCGCGCTCGTGGGCGAGCCGCGTGTCCTGTTCGCCGACGAGCCGACCGGGGCGCTCGACTCGCTCAACGGCGAGCGCGTGATGACGCTGCTGACCGCCGCCGCGCGCGACTTCGGCACCGCGATCGTGCTCGTCACGCATGAGGCGCGCGTCGCCGCCTACTCCGACCGCGAGGTCGTGGTGCGCGACGGCCACACGCTCGACCTCGAGCACGCCGCGTGAGAGGACTCCTGCTCGGCGCGGGGCTGGCGCTGTCCGGCGGCCGCACGCGGCTCGCGCTGACGGCGGTGGGCGTCGGCCTCGGCGTAGCGCTGCTGCTGGTCGCGGCGTCGGTGCCGAGCATGCTCGACGGCCGGCGCCACCGCAACGCGGCGCGCGACGACGCGCCGCTCGGCCATTCGGCCGGGCCGCTGCAGGTCGCCGACGCCGACACCTCGTTCCGCGGCGACGACATCCGCGGGCGGCTGCTGAAGGGGACCGGCCCGGTCCCGCCCGGCGTGGCGCGGCTGCCCAAGCCCGGCGAGCTCGTGGTCTCGCCCGCGCTGGCCCGCCTGCTCGCGTCGCGCGACGGCGCGTTGCTGCGGGTCGGCGGGGACAGAATCCCCGGGCATGTGATCGGGACGATCCGGCAGGCTGGGCTCCAGGGGCCGAGCGAGCTCGTCTTCTACCGCGGCGTCGCGCGGATGCCCAGCGGCGCGCGCCGCATCGACCACTTCGGCACGGGCGTGTCGTCGAGCCTGCCTCCCGCGCTGGTGCTGCTGGCCGTCGTCGCGCTCGCGGCGCTGCTGATGCCGGTCGCCGTCTTCATCGGCGCCGCCGCGCGCTTCGGCGGCGAGGCGCGCGACCGCCGGCTCGCCGCGCTGCGGCTCATCGGCGCCGATCGCGCGACCACCGTTCGCATCGCGGCGGGCGAGGCGGCGCTCGGCGCGCTCGCCGGGCTCGTCGCCGGCGCCGTCCTGTTCGGGCTGAGCCGCGGCGCGGTCGAGCACGTGACGCTGTGGGACATCAGCGTGTTCAGCGCCGACGTGCGCCCGAACCCTGTGCTGGCGCTGCTCGTGGTGGTGGCGGTGCCGCTGACGGCGATCGCCGCGACGGTGCTCTCTCTGCGCTCCGTCGTGGTCGAGCCGCTCGGCGTCGTGCGCCAGGCGGGCCGCCGCCGCCGGCGGCTGGCGTGGCGGCTGCTCCCGCCCGCCGCGGGCATCGCGCTGCTCGCGGGCGCGGGCGACGGGAGCGAGACGCGCGCGGCGGCCGCGGTCGTGCTCCTGCTCGCCGGCGTCGCCACGCTGCTGCCGTGGGTGGTCGAGGCCGTCGTGGGCAGGCTCGGCGGCGGCGCCGTCGCCTGGCAGCTCGCGGTGCGCCGGCTGCAACTCGACGGCGGCGCGTCCGCGCGCATGGTCAGCGGGATCGCGGTCGCGATCGCCGGTGCGATCGCACTGCAGACCTTGTTCAGCGGCGTCCAGCACGAGTACACGCACAACACCGGCGCGGACCTGCGCCGCGCGCAGGTGATCGTCGAGGACTACGGGCACACGCTCGGCGCGAAGGCCGCGCAGCTGCGGAGCGCGACCGGCGTCCGCTCGGCGGTCGGCATCACCGCGTACGACGAGGGCAAGGTCATGACCACGGTCGGCGACTGCGCGGCGCTGCGCGAGGTGGCGACGATCGGGCGCTGCGCCGACGGCGACCGGTTCGCGGCGGGCGAGGTCATGAAGGGCGCCCACTCGGTCGCTGCCGGTACGGACCCCGGCGGCAACACGCGCCCCGGGCTGCTCCTGACCCCCGCCGCCGCGCGCGGGGCACGGCTCGACGGCCCGCCGCGCGCGATCGTCTACCTGCGCCTGGACCCGCGTGTCCCCGACGCGGTCGAGTACGTCCGCAACGCCGCCGCCGCCGATCCGGGCCTGAGCGTGTTCCAGCTGGGCGGCACGACGCGCAACGCGAAGTTCGCCGGCCTGCGCCGCGCGGTGCTCGCGGGCGCGGCCGTGACGCTGCTGCTCGTCGGCGCGAGCATGCTCGTCTCGCTGCTCGAGCAGGTGCGCGACCGCCGCCGGCTGCTCGCCGTGCTGGCCGCGTTCGGGACGCGCCGCGCGACGCTCGGCTGGTCGGTGCTGTGGCAGGCCGCGCTGCCGGTCGCGCTCGGGCTCGTGCTCGCCGTCGGCGCCGGCGTCGGGCTCGGCGCGCTCCTGCTCGCCGTCGTGCACGAGCCGGCGGCGTTCGACTGGGGCGCGGTCGCGGCGCTCGCCGGGATCGGCGCGGCCGTCGTGCTCGGCGTGACCGCGCTCAGCCTCCCGCCGCTGTGGCGCGTCATGCGCGCCGACGGGCTCAGGACAGAGTGAGTCGAATCGCCCAGAGGGCGATTCTTCGGCGAGTTCCGCCCGCGGTCGCGAGGGTTCGCGCCGCGGGTGAACTCGCGGGCTACAGGGTCACTGCGCGGCCCGTCACGCGGATGCCGCCCTCGTCGCCGATGTCGATCTTCAGCAGGCTCGGGCGGCCCATGTCGTCGCCCTGGTGCACGGTCACCGTCACCGGCGGGGTGACGAGTCCGAGCTCGCGCAGGTAGGCGCCGAAGGCGGCCGCCGCGGCGCCCGTCGCCGGATCCTCGACGACGCCGCCGACGGGGAACGGGTTGCGCGCGTGGAACGTCGTCTCGTCCTCGCGCCACACGAGGTCGACGGTCGTGATGTCGTGGTCGAGCATCACGCGCTGGAGCGCGTCGAAGTCGTAGTCGAGGTCGGCCAGGCGTTCACGCGTGGCGGCGCCGAGGATCAGGTGGCGCGCGCCGGCGTAGCCGATCTTCGGCGGGATCCCGGGGTCCAGCTCGCTCCAGCCGAGCGCCTCGAGCGCGGGCTGCAGGAGCGTCTCAGGCGCCTCCTCGACGTGCGGCACGACGCTCGTCAGCGTGGCGGTCACGCCCGCCGTGTCGGTGCTCGTGTCGACCGGCACCACGCCGGCCTGCGTGTGGAAGACGAGCCGGCCGGGGCCCTTGCGCTCGGCGAGCGCGACGCCGGTGGCGATCGTCGCGTGGCCGCAGAACGGCACCTCGGCCAGCGGGCTGAAGTAGCGCACGTCGTACTCGTTGCCCTCGCGCGGGAGCACGAACGCCGTCTCCGAGTAGCCCAGCTCCGCCGCGATCGCGAGCATGCGCTCGTCGCTCATCCCGGAGGCGTCGAGCACGACGCCGGCCGGGTTGCCGCCGGCGGGATCGTCGGTGAAGGCGGTGTAGCGGAGGGGAGCGCTCATCCCGGCGATGCTAATGGACGTCGCCCACGTTTATTGACCGTCGGTCGGTAACCACCGCGCCGGTCTGGCGTAGATGCTGCTAACCGATGGTCAACAAGGAGTCGTCAGTCATGGATGCCACTGCTTCTCGCGAGAAGGCCTTCCTTCTCGCCCGCCCTGAGCAGCGCCTGCTGGAGGCGATCGCGCGCCGGCTGCCCGCGCGTGTGCTGCCCGATCACCTGACCGCGCTCGCGCTGGTCGCGGCCGGCGGGTTCGCCGTGTTCGGCGCGCTCGGCTGGCTGTGGGGGATGGCGGCGCTGCTGGTCGTGCAGTGGCTCGGGGACTCGCTCGACGGGACGCTCGCGCGCGTGCGCCGGAGCGAGCGGCCGCACTACGGCTACTACCTCGACCATCTCTCGGACGCGCTCTCGACCGGGCTCGTCGGCATCGGGCTCGGCCTGACCGTGCACATGCACCTCACCGTCGCGCTGATCCTCGTGATCGCGTACCTGGCGCTGTCGATCAACACGTACCTGGAGACGCAGGCGCTCGGCGTCTTCAAGCTCGGCTACGGGCGGCTCGGGCCGACCGAGGCGCGGCTGGGCCTGATCGCGCTGCTGGCCGCGACCGCTCTGGGCGCGCACACGGCGCTGCCGCTGCTCGGCGTGGAGCTCTCGCTGCTCGACATCGCCGCGCTCGGCGCGGCGGGGGCGATGGCCGTCGCGGTGACGGGGCGCGCGCTCGGCAACCTGCGCGTGCTCGCGCGGCGCGAGCCGGTGCGGCCCTACACCGCGCCGTAGCGCTCGGCCCGCTGGTCCTCCTCCTCGGACTCGGCGAGCATGCGCGCGAACAGGTACGCGAGCGCGATGCCCATCACGATCGACTGCTCGAGCGCCATCACGAGGCCGGCGACGTGCTGGTCGTCGAGCGGGGAGAGGCCCCAGCGCGTCCCCTGGACGTCGTAGAAGTCGAACAGCAGCGTCGGGGAGAAGGCGAGCAGGACGCCGAGGAAGCCGACCAGCAGCTTGGTGGACGCCATGTAGAGCACCGGGCCGAGCCCGCCGAGCCGCATGCGGCTGCGGATCGGCGAGAGCAGGTGCCACCAGTAGAGGAGGCCGGCCGCGGCGAAGCTCAGGTGCTCGAGGGTGTGCACCATCGGGTGCCTGAGCGCGGCGTCGTACATCGCCGGCACGTGCCACAGCCACATCGCGCCGACGTACGCGACGACGCCGAACGCGGGATGCCCGAACGGCCCCGCGGCGCGCTCGATCCTGGTGATCCGGCGCGTCGCGGGGCGCAGGATCCACTTCGTCAGCCCAAGCGTGAGGCAGATCGGGGCGATATCGGCGATCAGCAGGTGCTGGACCATGTGGACCGACGCCAGCTGCTCCCCGAGCGCGTCGATCGGCGAGATCAGCGCGAGGAACAGGGCGAAGACGCCGGTGCACCAGATCACGAGCCGCCACGTCGGCGCGGCGCGGGCGCCGCCCTCGCGGCGCGAGATGCGCCAGCGCCACGCGTAGATCCACACGTAACCGACGAGCGCAAGGAGCACGATGGGCGCGAACGTCCATCCGGCATCGACAGGGACAGCCGTCGCGGACACCGCGCAAGATTGTCACGAACGCGTGCTGTTCCGTGATGAGCGACGCGAAACGATGACCGCATGGGGTCCGTGTTCGCCGAGCTGCTCGCGCTGGTGGCGCCGCCGGGGTGCGCGTCCTGCCGGGCGCCGACGGGCGCGGGCGAGCGCCTGTGCGCGCGCTGCACCCGCGCGCTGCCCTGGCTTCGCCGCGCCTGCCCCCGCTGCGCCCTGCCCTCCCACCGCGGCCGCGCCTGCCCGGCGAGCGGCGCCGCCTTCGCCCGCGCCTGGGCGCCGATGGCCTACGAGGGAGTCGCCCGAGACCTGATCGCCGCGCTCAAGTTCCGCGGCGCCCTCGGAGTCGCCGACCTGATGGCGGCGCACATGGCCGCGAACCTGCCGGCCGAGCTGCGCCGCCCAGCGATCGCGGGCGGCGACGGGTGGAGGCCGGCGACCGATGGGCGGTCGTCCCCGGGTGGCGGCGACGGGTGGAGGCCGGCGACCGGTGGGCGGTCGTCCCCGGGCGGCGGCGACGGGTGGAGGCCGGCGATCGATGGGCGGACGTCGCTTGGCGGCGAGGGCCTGTGGCGGCCGGCGACCGGTGGGCGGTCTTCGCCGGGTGGCGGCGACGGGTGGAGGCCGGCGACCCTCGGCGACGGAGAGCCGGGGCTGGCAGTCGTGGTGCCGGTTCCGACCGTGGCCTCGCGGAGCCGGCGGCGGGGGTTCGATCCCGCGGGGGCGGTGGCGGCGGCGTTCGCGCGGCGGCTCGGCCGGCCGCTGGTCGCGTGCCTCGAGCGGCGCGATCACGCTGCTCGGCAGGTCGGCACGGGCCGGCGCGCCCGGCGTGCGCCCGGGCGGATCGCGTTCGTCGCGCGAGCTCCGCCGCCGCTCGTGCTGCTCGTCGACGACGTCCATACGACGGGCGCGACGCTCGACGCGGCCGCGCGTGCGCTGGTCGCCCATGGCGTCACGGTCGTGGCTGCGCTCAGCTACGCCCGCACGTTGTGAACGTCGACTGCGCTGGTAAGGGGGTGGGTCTCCCAGAACCGATCACCGGGCTCGCCGAGATGATCACGATCGACCACGAACGATGGTCAGGTAACCTGTCCGCGTCGAGTTAAGCACCTATACGGGCACAAACTCGACGCGCGCGCCCTCCGCGGATGATCGTTTCCGATCCGCGTCGCCTCCTTATCGCTGCAGTTGACGTTCGCGCGAATCCGCGCGGCGGCGGCGCGACGAATCGCGTGCGACGCGAGCGCTACGCGACGGCGCGGCCGGCTTCGTCCGCCCACTCCAGCGCGGCGCGGTATGCGCCGGCGAGGGAGGGGAGGGGGCCGGGGACCGTCAGCGTCGGGAACTCGCCGCGCTCGTACGCCGTCACGGCGGCGAGCAGCTCGCCCTTGGGACCCTCGCGGCGCAGCAGCGCCGCCTGGATCTCCTCGGAGAACGGGAGCGTGTCGAGCACCTCGGCCATCGGGATGTCGAGCAGCGCGTCGGCGACCGAGAAGAGCCCGATCGTGAACAGCGTCTCGCGCTCCTCGGGCAGCGCGCTGCCGGCGAGGATCTCGCACATGTGCGCGCGGCGCAGAGCGAGCGAGACGAGCTCGTCCGGCACGTCCGGGATCGAGGAGATGACCATCACGGTCGCCCAGCGGCGGACCGTCCGCACGCCGAGCATGTTGAGCGCCTCGCGCACGGAGTTGACCGTCCGCGGCAGAGCGAAGAACGCGCTGTTGACGTAGCGCAGCAGCTTCAGCGACAGGCCGACGTCGGAGGCGATGATCCGCTCGAGGTCCTCGAAGGACACGTCGCCGGCGGTCAGCTCGCTCAGGCGCCGCAGCGAGCCGAGGCCCGACGTCGCGACGCCGCGCGTCTTGAACAGCCGCGGCTGGGCGAAGTACTCGCCCTGGAAGTAGGTGAAGCCGAGCTCGCGGCAGCGCTCGAACGCGGCGTGGTCGCCGACCTCGGTCGCCACGAGCAGGGAGCCCTGCATCTTCGGCGCGCGCAGCACGCCCGGCAGGTCGGCCGCGTCGATCTTGGAGATGTCGATCTTGACGATCGAGCACAGCGTCATGAGCTCCTCGACGCCGCCGCCCGTCTGGCCCTCGTACTCGTCCAGCGCGATCGTGTAGCCCGAGCGCGCCAGCTGCTGGAGGATCGTCAACAGGTCGTCGCGCGCCTGATAGGCCTTGATCTGGAGCACGGCGCGGTCCGGGCGCACCGGCGGCGGCCCGATCTCGACGAGGAAGTTGCGCGCGATCGTGACCCAGGCCGGATGGCGGCCGGCGAGCGTCTCGAGCCCGATGTCGCCGAACGCGTCCACGAGCAGGGCGGAGGTCGCCTTCGCGTCCATCGACGGATCGCCGAGGTCGATCGAACCGCCGAAGCGCAGCTCGTACCCCACCACGACATGCCGGGCATCCGCGATCGGATGCCGGACGACCGCGACTTCGGTGCGGCCCTGTGCGGGAACGGGGGCGGTGGTGCTCACAACCTCCTTGGTCGGCCGCTAGCCCGTCCGGCTTGAGGGTACGATGGGTGATCGCCGACCCCTGCAGAGAGGAGTCACATGCGCATCGAGGTCAAGGGACGCAACATCCAGATCACCGACGATCTGCGAGACAGCGTCGAGCGGCGGATGGACAAGATCGGCAAGCAGGTCTCGGAGCTTGCCGTCCTCGAGGTGGAGCTGGCCGACAGCGGCAGCCCGCCTGATCCCGTCACGGCCGAGGCGACGCTGTCGCTCAAGGGGACGACCCTGCGCGCCAAGAGCGCGTCGGTCGACGCCAAGCACGCGATCAACCTCGCGTCCGACGACCTCGCGCGCCAGGTCAAGCGCCACCGCGACAAGCGCCGCGGGCGGCGCGAGTCGCGCGCCGCGGCCGAGCTGTCGCGCACCGGCGGCGCGCCGGTCATGGAGCCGGAGGAGGAGTCCTCCTCAACGCTCTGACAGCCGCCTTTCCGGCACCCTGAGCCCGCTAGGCTAAGGAGCCATGTCCATCCTCGAGCGCGCCCTCCGGCTGGGCGAAGCGAAGCAGTTCAAGGCCTACGCCAAGCGTGTCGAGCGTATCGGCGCGTGGGAAGCTGAGCTCGAGCTGCTCGAGGACGACGAGATCAAGGAGTCGGTCGCGGCGCTGCGCGAGCGCGCCCGCAACGGCGAGTCGCTCGACGACCTCCTGTCGGAGTCCTTCGCGCTCACGCGCGAGGTCGGCAAGCGGACGATGGGCATGCGGCACTTCGACGTGCAGCTGATCGGCGGCATGGTGCTGCACGACGGCCAGATCGCCGAGATGCGCACCGGCGAGGGCAAGACGCTGACCGGCACGCTCGCCGTGGTGCTCAACGCACTGCCCGGCAAAGGCGTCCACGTCGTCACCGTCAACGACTACCTCGCCCGCCGCGACGCGGACTGGATGCGCCCGATCTACGAGGGCCTGGGCCTGACCGTCGGCGTGCTGCAGAACATGCAGCCGATCGAGGAGAAGCGCGCGGCCTACGCGTCCGACATCACGTACGGCACGAACTCCGAGTTCGGCTTCGACTACCTGCGCGACAACATGGCCACCAGCCTGGAGGAGAAGGTCCAGCACGGCGGCCGCATCAGCGAAGACGGCAAGCCGATCGGCATGTACAACTTCGCGATCGTCGACGAGGTGGACAACATCCTCATCGACGAGGCGCGCACGCCGCTGATCATCTCCGGCGCGCCCGAGCAGGCGGCCGACCTGTACGAGCGCTTCGCCAAGCTCGCGCCGCAGCTGTCGGCCGGCAAGAAGCCGGAGGGCATGGACCCGCGCTCCAAGAAGGAGTTCATCGCCGACTACGACTACGAGTTCGAGGAGAAGCACAAGACCGTCTCGATCACCGAGCAGGGCGTCGCCAAGGCGGAGCGCTTCCTCGGCATCGACCACCTCTACAAGGCGGAGAACGGCAGCATCGTCAACCACCTGATCCAGTCGCTGAAGGCCGAGTCGCTGTACAAGCGCGACGTCGACTACGCGGTCATCGACGGCGAGGTCAAGATCATCGACGAGTTCACCGGCCGGATCCTCGACGGCCGGCGCTGGTCGGAGGGCCTGCACCAGGCGGTCGAGGCGAAGGAGGGCGTGCGCGTCCGCGAGGAGAACCAGACGCTCGCGACGATCACGCTGCAGAACTACTTCCGCATGTACGACAAGCTCGCCGGCATGTCAGGCACCGCCCTGACCGAGGCGACCGAGTTCATGAAGATCTACAAGGTCGGCGTGGTCGAGATCCCGACCAACCAGCCGATGGTCCGCAAGGATCAGAACGACCAGATCTACAAGACGATCGAGGGCAAGTGGCGCGCCGTCGCGCGCGAGATCCAGGAGCGCCACGACCGCGGCCAGCCCGTGCTCGTCGGCACGATCTCCGTCGAGGTCTCCGAGCTGCTGTCCGAGCGCCTGCGCAAGCAGGGCGTGCCGCACTCGGTGCTCAACGCAAAGCCGGAGCACGCCGAGCGCGAAGGCTCGATCATCGCCGAGGCCGGCCGCCCCGGCGCCGTCACGATCGCCACCAACATGGCGGGCCGCGGCGTCGACATCAAGCTCGGCGGCAACCCGGAGCACCTGACCGAGATCGAGCTGACCAAGCTCGGCCTGCGCCCCGGCGATCCCGACTACGAGGAGCGCTACGCCCAGGTCCTCCCGAGCGTGCAGGCGCGCGTGGAGGCCGACGAGCAGCTCGTCAAGGACGCCGGCGGCCTGTTCATCTGCGGCACCGAGCGCCACGAGTCGCGCCGGATCGACAACCAGCTGCGCGGCCGCGCCGGCCGCCAGGGCGATCCCGGCGAGTCGCGCTTCTTCCTCTCCGGCCAGGACGACCTGGTGCGCCTGTTCGCCGGCGACCGGATCTACAAGATCCTCGACCGCCTCGGCCCGAAGACCGAGGAGGGCGAGGAGGAGCCGATCGAGTCGAAGATCCTCACGAAGCAGATCGAGAACGCGCAGCGCAAGGTCGAGGAGCAGAACTACCTCATCCGCAAGCGCGTGCTCGAGTACGACGACGTGATGAACCAGCAGCGCGAGGTCGTCTACCGCTATCGCGACGAGGTGCTCGAGGGCCGCGACATGGGCGAGGTCGCGCGCGAGCAGATCGAGGCCGTGATCGGGCGCCTGGTGGACGACTTCACGCCGGGCGACTTCGCCGACGAGTGGGACCTCGAGGCCCTCTGGGGCCAGCTGGACCAGATCTACCACGTCGACTTCGGCTGGGACGAGATCGACCGCCACGCGGTCGACCGCGAAGCGCTCAAGCGGATGCTCTCCGAGGACGCGCTGTCGCTCTATGACGAGCGCGAGGAGGAGCTCGGCGACGAGCTCATGCGCGCGCTGGAGCGCTACCTGATCCTCCAGATCATCGACCAGCGCTGGCGCGAGCACCTGTACGACATGGACTACCTGCGCGAGGGCATCCACCTGCGCGGGTTCGCGCAGATCGAGCCGCTGGTGGCCTACAAGAACGAGGCCTTCACGCTGTTCGAGGACCTGATGAACTCGATCTGGTCCGACTACGCGCGGATGGTCTACAACGTCGAGGTCGAGGTGCAGGGCACCAACGGCGACGGCGTGCCGGTCGAGGCTCCCTGGGAGCCCGCCGCGCCCGCCCACGGCGGCGGGCTGGGCGCGCTCGAGTACTCAGGCGGCACGGCCGCGGATCAGCCGAGCGCCTACGGCGCGCCGGGCGAGCCGGCCGTGGCCGACAACCCGGTCGTGCAGCAGCGCCGCGTCGAGGAGAACCAGCAGCTGGGCCGCAACGACCCCTGCTGGTGCGGCTCGGGCAAGAAGTTCAAGAAGTGCCACGGCGCCTGACGCGCCGCTGCGGATAGACCGGGTCGTTCGCGTGCCAGCCGTTGAGGGCGTGGCGCATGATGCTCTGGATCACGATGGGATGCATGCGACGTATGGTGCGCCTCCATCGCCATTCGTTCAAATAATGACTTCCGCAGTCCGATAAGCTGTGCCTATGGACCCACGGCGCGTGCTGACGTTCCGGGCGGTCGCGCACGAGCGCTCGTTCTCGCGCGCCGCGCGTGAGCTGGCGCTGACCCAGCCGGCCGTCTCGCAGCAGGTCGCGGCGCTGGAGAAGGAGATCGGCTCGAAGCTGCTCGCGCGCGAGCCGGGCGGCCTGAAGCTCACACCCGCGGGCAAGGTGCTGCTCGAGCACGCCGACGCGATCGCGCTGCGCTTCGAGCTCGCCGAGACCCAGCTCGCCGAGCTGGCGCGCGGCGAGCGCGTGCGGCTGCGGATCGGCGCGTTCCCGAGCGCGCTCGCCACGCTCGTGCCGGCGGCCGTCGCCGCGCTGCGGGCAGAGGAGCCCGAGGCCGAGGTGCTGATCGAGGAGGCCAGCCGCGAGGCGCTGACCGCGCTCGTGGCCGCCGGCAAGCTGCACGTCGCCGTCGCGTTCCAGGACGCGACGCAGCCGCGGCGCGAGCATGACGGCATCGAGCGCCACGACCTGCGCCGCGAGACGTTCCTCGTCGCGCTGCCGCCCGATCATCGGCTGGCGAAGCTCGACAAGGTGCCGCTCGCCGAGCTCGCCGGCGAACCGTGGACGGCGCCGTCGGCATCGCACATGATCGGCCGCGCCTGCCGGGCCGCCGGCTTCGAGCCGCGGCTGATCTCCATCATGCGCGACCCGCTGGCCATGCGCGGGCTGATATCGCAGGGGCTTGCGGTCTCGCTGGTGCCCGAGCTCGGGTCCGAGGTGCTCGACGGCATCGCGCTGCGCCCGGTCGACGGGCCGGCGCCCGAGCGCGACGTCTACGCGATGGTTCCGTCCGGCGGCCGCCATCCGCTTGCGCTGCGTATGGTGGCGGCCTTCGCCGCCCAGCTATGAACGGCCGCCTGCTCATCACCTGTCCGGACCGGCACGGCATCGTGGCGGCCGTGGCCGGCTTCCTGGCCGCCTCGGGCGCGAACATCACGAGCAGCGATCAGCACTCCACCGATCCCGAGGGCGGCGAGTTCTTCATGCGGATGGAGTTCACGCTCGCCGGCGGCGACCTCGACTCGCTCGGCCGCTCGTTCGCGCACGAGGTCGGCGAGCGCTTCGACATGCGCTGGCGCCTGACCGACGTAGCGCGCCCGAAGCGCATGCCTCTGCTGGTCTCGCGGGAAGACCATTGTCTCGTGGACCTGCTGTGGCGTCACCGGCGCGGCGAGCTCGCCGCCGAGATCCCGTTCGTCGCGTCCAACCATCCGGACCACCGGTCCGATGTGGAGGCGTTCGGCGTCGAGTATCACCACGTCCCGTATCCGAACGAGCCGGAGCTGCTGGCGCTGCTCGAGGGCGCCGACGTGGTCGTGCTCGCGCGCTACATGCGGATCCTGAGCGGCGAGTTCCTGGCGGCGTTGGGCGCACCGGTCATCAACATCCACCACTCGTTCCTGCCGGCCTTCGCGGGCGCCGACCCGTACCGCCGGGCGGCCGAGCGCGGCGTGAAGATCATCGGCGCGA
The DNA here is from genome assembly GCA_963736505.1 of uncultured Solirubrobacteraceae bacterium. Classification (GTDB taxonomy): domain Bacteria; phylum Actinomycetota; class Thermoleophilia; order Solirubrobacterales; family Solirubrobacteraceae; genus Solirubrobacter. The sequence continues at coordinate 731,767 of CAVTOZ010000001.1, read as the reverse complement.
CGGCGCACTACGCGACCGAGGAGCTCGATGCCGGGCCGATCATCGAGCAGGACGTCGCGCGCGTCAGCCACCGCGAGGGCCCGGAGGCGATGATGCGGATCGGGCGCGACATCGAGCGCACGGTGCTCGCCCGCGCGGTCAAGTGGCATCTCGAGGATCGTGTGATCGTGCACGGCAACCGGACGGTGGTCTTCTGATCTACGACGAGGCATACACGGCGCGCGGCGAGCTGCGGCCGCATGCGCGCGCGGCGATCGAGGCGGTGCTGAAGTTCGGCCCCGCCGCGCTCGAGGCGCGCGTGAGCGAGACGCTGGCGCGGGCCGGCGTCGGCTTCACCTCGGTGCAGGGCGACGCGCGCTTCCACGTCGACCCGGTGCCGCGCGTGATCACCGCGCACGACTGGGTCGTCGTCAAGCAGGGCCTCGCGCAGCGCGTGCGGGCGCTGAACGCGTTCGTCGCCGACGCGTACGGCGCGCGCCGGATCGTGGCGGCCGGCGTCGTCCCGGAGTACGTGATCACGACGGCCGAGTACTTCGAACCCGAGATGCAGGGGATCGAGCCGCCGAGCGGCTCGTGGATCGGGATCGCCGGTCTGGACGTCGTGCGCGACGGCGTCGGCGAGTGGCTCGTGCTCGAGGACAACCTGCGCACGCCGAGCGGCTTCGCCTACCTGCACGCCGCGCGGATCGCGCTGATGCGGCACCTCGACGTCCCGCCGCAGGCGATGCCGCGGCCGCTCGACGGCGAGCTCGACCTGCTCGCCGACGCGCTCCACGCCGCGACGCCCGAGGGCGCCGGCGGCCACCACGCGCCGCAGGCGGTCGTGCTCACCGACGGCCCGACGAACTCGGCGTACTGGGAGCACGGCTGGCTCGCGCGCTCGCTCGGCGTCCCGCTCGTCGAGACCCGCGAGATCGAGGTCAAGCGCGGGCAGCTGTGGCGGCGCGACCAGTACCCGATCGACGTCGTCTACCGCCGCACCGACTCCGACCGCGTCGACTCGCCGCTCGGCAAGCTCCTGCTCGAGCCGTTGCGCAACGGGACGCTCGGGCTGATCAACCAGTACGGCACCGGCGTCGCCGACGACAAGCTCGCGCACGCCTACGCGGAGGAGATGATCCGCTTCTACCTCGACGAGGAGCCGGTGCTGCGCTCGGTCGAGACCTACGACCTCGGACAGCCCGACCAGCTCGAGCGCGCGCTCGACGAGTTCGATCAGCTCGTGATCAAGCCGCGCGCGGGCCACGGCGGCGTCGGCGTCGTGATCGCGCCGCACGCGCGGCCCGAGGACGTCGCGGCCGTGCGCAGGCAGGTCGAGGCGTCGCCCACCGACTGGATCGCCCAGCGCCTGATCATGCTCTCGACGCACCCGACCGTCGCCGGCGACGAGCTCTCCCCGCGCCACATCGACCTGCGCCCGTTCGTCTTCATGGGCGAGGGAGGCGTGCCGCGCGTGCTCCCGGGCGGCCTCACCCGCGTCGCCCGCGACGAGGGCGCGCTGATCGTCAACTCCTCCCAGAACGGCGGCGCGAAGGACACCTGGGTGCTTCCCTGACCAACCGGGTTGGCGGTCTCGGATCCGATGGCACAATCCGCCGTCGGAGACGCCGGGCGGGAGACCGGCGCGGGAATCGGAAGGGGAACCCACACAGGCGTCGTGTCGCAACGATGGCCGCTGTCCAGCTGGGCGGCGGGGGACTGATCGCGGCCCAGCCCGCGCGGGCTGACGACTCGCCTCCGGGCAACCTCGGCAACGGGCTGTCGAGGCTCGTCGCGCCGCCGCGGGCGAAGGCCGGCGTGCAGATGACGCAGGCGCCGCTGACGCTGCGCGACGCGCAGGGCCGCGTGCTCGTCGACGTCTACGCGCGCGAGGGCGCGTCGCTGAGCGCGGTCCGCGATCAGGCCGAGAAGGCCGGGCTCGCCACCGTCACGCAGGCGGCGGGCGAGAAGGCGCTGGAGGGCTACGTGGCGGTCGGCGACATCGACGCGCTCGCCAAGGCGGCGGGCGTCGCAAGCGTGTCGCAGGCGCTCAAGCCGCACACCGACGTCGGCGCCGCGACCTCGCAGGGCGTGACCGCCGAGCGCGTCGACCGCGTGCCGCGCGGGATCGACGGGCGCGGGATCACGGTGGGCGCGCTGTCGGACTCGTTCGACACGGCGACCACGTTCATCGGCGGCGGCGCGCTGACCGTGCACGCGGCCGACGACATCCGCACCGGCGACCTCCCGCCCGAGGGCGTGAAGGTGCTGCAGGACGCGGCCGGCGAGGACGAGGGCCGCGCGATGCTGCAGATCGTCCACGACATCGCGCCGAAGCGAAGGAGTGCTTCGCGACCGCGAACACCGGCGACCTCGGCTTCGCGAACAACATCCGCGCGCTCGGCGACCCGCAGGGCGCCTGCCGCGCGAACGTCGAGGTCGACGACGTCAGCTACTTCGACGAGCCGTTCTTCGGCCACGGGCCGATCGCCGACGCGGTCGACGACGTCGCGGCGCAGGGCGTGCACTACTTCTCCTCGGCCGGCAACGGCTCCTCGCAGCAGGCCTACGCGGCGCCGCTGCGGCTTGTCCCGCCGGCGGGCGCGACGGCCGGGAGCGACATCAAGCTCGCGGGCGTCGATCCGAAGCTGTACGCGGGCGGGTTCCAGGACTTCAATCCCGGCCCGGCGACCGACATCGCGCAGGACGTGGCGCTCGGCGGCGATCCGACGACGGCCAACGGCGCCGGCGACGGCATCCTCGACCTGCAGTGGGACGACCCGGTCGATCCCGGCGGCGCGCCGCTGGGCGATCCGCTGATCGACACGACGGGTGAGATCACCGCGGCGCAGCCGGTCGCGAAGATCCCGTTCACGGGGACCGCGGGCCAGACCATCCGCGCGATCGTGGACGCGATCCCGTCGGGCTCGACCGACTTCATCCTCACGCTCAAGGACCCGACCGGCGCGGTCGTGCAGCAGGTCGACACCGGGACGAGCCCGGAGGTCGTCGTGCAGACGCTGCCCACCGCGGGCACGTACTCGTTCGAGATCAGCGGCTTCAACGGCGACCTCGGCGACTTCACGTTCAAGGTCCAGCCGGTGCTCGGCTCGTCGCACACGACGACCGACCTCAACGCGCTGTTCTTCGATCGCAACGGCAACTTCCTGTTCGCCGCCGACGACCTCAACCGGCTGTCGGGCAAGCCGTTCGAGATCGCCGGGTTCACCGGCCGCTGCGGCCTGCAGCTCGTGATCGCCAAGGCCAACACCGACCCGGGCACGGCGACGCAGATCCGCTACCAGATGTTCGACGGGCTCCAGTACGACGAGTACGTGCAGCCGCTGGCGCCGAGCATCTTCGGCCATCACGACGCGCGCGGCGCGACCGCGGTCGCGGCGTACGACCCGTTCCGGCCGCTGCTGCCGGAGGACTACACGTCGGTCGGCGGCGATCTGCCGATCTACTTCGACTCCGGCGGCAACCGGCTTGCGAAGCCGGACGTCCGCCACGTGCCGCTCCTGGCGGCGACCGACGGCGGGAACACGACGTTCTTCACCGTCGACTCGGCGCTCGATCCCGACACGCAGCGGAACTTCTTCGGCACCAGCGCCGCGGCGCCGCACGCCGCCGCGATCGCCGCTCTGGTCCTGCAGGCCCGCGGCGGGCCCGGCTCGATCAGCCCGGCCGCGATGCGGGCGCTGCTGCAGCGCAGCGCGTTCGCGCACGACCTCGACATCCAGCACAGCGAAGGGTCCAGCGGCGGACTGACCGTCTCCGCCAACGGCGAGTACGGCTCCGAGCGCCGCAACACGCGGCCGGAGTGGACGACGCCGGGCGCGATGGACAACGCGGACTTCTTCACGGTGGCCTACAACCGCCCGGGCTCGATCACGTCGCTCACCTTGGATGGGATCGGGGCCAACCCCACGGGCCTCGGGTTCGGCCCGCTCTCGGCCGGGCTCGTGTTCGACCCGCGGCCGTTCACCGGCCTGCCCGCACTGGCGGCGCCGGGCGGCCCGCTGCTGTGGCAGCAGGGCTTCCCGTTCACGGGGCCGGCGGGCGTGACCGCGACGTTCAGCCTGCCCGGCATCGCCGACGCGGGCCCGCAGCAGTACGAGCGCATGACGGTCTCGTTCCCCGCCGGCGCCCTGGCGGGCGGCAAGAGCGTCGCGTTCGGCATCGACCGCGACGAGGCGCGGACGGCGTACGGCGTCGCCGAGGACGGCAACTCGGCCGACCAGCTCGGCCAGGGCGTCCTGTTCCCGTCCGGCCAGACCGTCGGCGCGGGGATGATCTACACGGCCCGCACGTCAACGGGCCGCACGATCGTCGGCACGATCCGCAACCGCATCGGCTCCGGGTGGACGCCGGTCGACGGCTACGGCTATCTGAACGCGGAGGCGGCGGTAGCCGGCGCGCGGTAGCTCAACGGCAACTGCGCAGGTGAGGAGGGCGAGCGCCTTTCGCGCGTTCGTTCACCGGGAGTAAACGATTCGGGGCCCGCGACCGGCTCGCGGGCCCTGAATCGGAGGGGGTGCGTGACGAAAGCGTCCTCACGGGACGCAAACGTGACACACCCCCCAGCGCGCATCGAACATCCGGTCCGCGCAACCGCTTGCGCGTACAGTCACGCGAAACCCCGCGTCGGAGAGACCGCGCGATCTGCCGCGCACTCCCTTACCTGCAGCCGTTCGCCGGCCCCGGCAGTGCGTTCAGCCCCGCGCGTTGACCTCCCACACCGAGATCGGCGCGCGCTGGCCGGACGAGATCTCGGTGATCCCCGCGAGCGCGCGCAGGAACGCGGGGCCGCGCTCGGCGATCGGGAGCTCGGCGTGCTCGCGGGTCTCCCACAGCATCAGCATCAGCGCGTTGCCGGCCTCGCGGTCGACGAGGTTCATCGCTCCCGCGTAGCGGAGAGCGCGCGATCTGCCGCGCACTCCCTTACTTGCTGCCGTTCGCCGGCACTGGCAGGACGATCACCCCTGCGCCGTGCGGGAAAGGGAACCGGCTTCGGGGGTGCCCCCCGAGCGACCCCCGGGCATTCCCCACTACGGGATGCCTGTCAGCACGGGCGAAGCGGGCCTGGGGCGATGGGAGTCTGCATCCCACGCAGTCCTCCCCTCCCCAAGGAACTCGATCAATGCAACGAAACCTCGCCGCTCGCGCCGGGCGCTGGAGCGCCCAGCACAGGAAGACCGCCATCATCGGCTGGCTCCTCTTCGTCGCCCTCGCCACCGTCCTGGGCGGCAAGGTCGGCCAGAAGCAGATCTCCGACTCCGCCTCCGGCAACGGCGAGTCCCGCCGCGGCGACATGATCGTCGACGCCGCCGGGTTCCCGGACAAGTCCGGCGAGCAGGTCCTGATCCAGGGCAAGACCGCTGACGATCCTGCCGTCACCGCCGCCGTCCGGGACGTCGTATCGAGACTGCAGGGGATCCCGGGCATCACCGAGATCGAGAGCCCGCTGAAGAAGGCCGACCGTGCCAACACGGTCTCCAAGGACGGCCGCTCGGTCGTCGTGAACTTCTCCATGAAGGGCTCCGACGCGCACGTCCAGAAGCTCGTCGACAAGCCGCTCGCCGCCGTCGCGGCGACGCAGAAGGCCAACCCCGGCGTCAGCGTCGAGGAGTTCGGCGACGTCTCCGCCACCAAGGCGATCGAGAAGCAGGACGCGAAGGACGCCGCCCGCTCGGAGGCGATCTCCTACGGCGTCACGCTGCTGATCCTGCTGGTCGCGTTCGGCGCGCTCGTCGCCGCCGGCGTGCCGCTGCTGCTCGGCGCCACCGCGGTCGCCGGCACGATCGGGCTGCTCGGCCCGATCAGCCAGATCTTCCCGCTGTCGGACAGCGTCGCCCAGGTCGTGGTCGTGATCGGCCTCGCCGTCGGCGTCGACTACGCGATGTTCTACCTGCGGCGCGAGATGGAGGAGCGCGACAAGGGCCGCTCACCCGAGCAGGCGCTCGAGATCGCCGCCGCCACCTCCGGCCGCGCGGTCCTGATCTCGGGCGTCACGGTCATCACCGCGATGGCCGGGATGCTGTTCGCGGGCAACCCGATCTTCGCCTCCTTCGGGATCGGCACGATGGTCGTGGTCGCCGTCGCGATGCTCGGCTCGATGACGTTCCTGCCGGCCATGCTCTCGTTCCTCAGCCGCAAGGGCTGGACCGAGAAGGGCCGCGTCCCGTGGGTCGCCAAGCGCCGCCACGCCGCCAAGGGCGAGTCGCGCGTCTGGGGCGCCATCCTCACGCCGGTCCTCAAGCACCCGCTCGTCTCGGTGATCGCCGCGGGCGGCCTGCTCGTCGCGCTCGCCCTCCCCGCGCTGCACATGCAGTTCAAGGACCCGGGCCTGGACGGCTACTCGCGCAGCCAGCCGGTGATCCAGACCTATGACCGCCTGCAGGCCGCGTTCCCCGGCGGCGCCGTGCCGGCCATGACCGTGATCAAGGCGAAGGACGTGACGACGCCGCAGGTCCAGGCCGCCATCGAGCAGCTGCGCCACAAGGCGATCGCCACCGGCGAGCTCTCCGAGCCGTCGAGCATCGAGATCAGCCCGGACAAGACCGTCGCCGTCGTCGGGCTCTCGATCAAGGGCCACGGCACCGACGCGGCCTCCGACCACTCGCTCGCGGTCCTGCGCGACGACGTCGTCCCCGCCACCGTCGGCAAGCTGCCGAACACCGAGGTCGCCGTGACGGGCCTCACGGCCGAGTCGAAGGACTTCCTCGACGTCATGAAGGCGCACCTGCCGATCGTGTTCCTGTTCGTGCTCAGCCTCGCCTTCGTGCTGCTGCTGGTCACGTTCCGCTCGATCGTGGTGCCGATCAAGGCGATTGTCCTGAACCTGCTGTCGGTGGGCGCCGCCTACGGCGTACTGACCTGGGTGTTCCAGGACGGGCACGGCGAGAAGGCGCTCGGCTTCCAGTCGGTCGGCGGGATCGCCTCGTGGCTGCCGCTGTTCCTCTTCGTGATCCTGTTCGGCCTCTCGATGGACTACCACGTGTTCGTCCTGAGCCGGGTGCGCGAAGCGGTCGACCGCGGCATGAGCACCGACGACGCCGTCGCCCACGGGATCAAGAGCACGGCCGGCGTCGTGACCAGCGCCGCGCTCGTGATGGTCGCCGTCTTCGGCGCCTTCGCGCTCGGCTCCGATCAGACCATGAAGCAGCTCGGCGTCGGCCTCGGCTCGGCGATCCTGATCGACGCGACGATCGTCCGCGCGATCCTGCTCCCGGCCGGGATGAAGCTCCTCGGCGCCGCCAACTGGTACCTGCCGAAGCGCCTGCACTGGCTGCCGAAGCTCGAGCACGAGCCGGAGGCGATGCCCGCCGCCGCCTAGGCGAATTCACATCGATCGTTCAGTGCCCGCCCACCGGCGGGCGCTGTTCGTTGTGGCACACTCGTCCTCAAGTGCGTGGCAGGCCGGACGATGTCGGTGGTGTGAGAGTTGCGACCCTGTTCGCCGTGGTGCTCGCCTCGGCGGTGCTCGCCGCGCCCGCCGCCGCCGCCGCTCCCGGCTGGCGCGCGGCCGGCAACCAGATCTGCTCCGGCTACTACGACGACCTCGCGATCTTCGCGGGCGCGCAGGGCGATCAGTTGACGCCGGAGATCCTCGTCGGCATGGCGCGCCTGACCGAGCGCAAGGACGCGCGGCTCGCGCGCCTGGACCCGCCGGCGGCCAGCGCGGCCGCCTTCACCCGCATGGTCGTGCGCGACCGCCACTCCGCGCAGACGCTGCGCCAGGTCGCGAAGATCCTCTCCAGCGGCCACGGCCGCGCCAAGTTCGAGAAGCTCCTCAACGGCTACCAGCACGATGTCACGGCCGTCGAGAAGCTGGCCCGCTCGCTGCGCATGCCGGCGTGCGCCGGCGACGGCGACGTCGTGACCGGAGCGGCGGGGGAGCTGTGAGGACCCTGCTCGCGGCGCTCGCCGCGCTCCTCGTGCTCGCCGCGCCCGCGGCCGCCGACACCATCCCGGTCGACCCCGGTGCCGCCGCGCTCGAGTCCCAGATGCAGGCCGCCGTGTCGGCCGCCGCACCTTCGATCGTGCAGATCCGGACGTCCGAGGGCCTCGGCTCCGGCGTCGTGCTCGACAACCAGGGCGACGTCGTCACCAACGCCCATGTCGTCGCCGACGCCACGACCGCCAAGGTCGTCCTCGCCGACGGCTCGCATCACCCCGCGACCGTCTCGGGCAGCTTCCCCGAGGTCGACGTCGCGGTCGTGAAGATCACCGGCGCGACGCCGCCGCCCGCCGTGTTCGCCGACTCCGCGGGCCTGCGGCTCGGCTCGGTCGTGCTCGCCATGGGCAGCCCGCTCGGCCTGCGCGGCAGCGTCACTCAGGGCATCGTCTCCGCGGTCAACCGCACGCTGTCGGAGAGCTCGACCGTGATCCTCGGCGGCCTGATCCAGACCTCCGCCCCGATCTTCCCCGGCAACAGCGGCGGCGCGCTGGTCGACCTGCGCGGCGAGGTCGTCGGGCTGCCGACGCTCGGCGCCGACACGACCGGCATCGGCTTCGCGATCCCCAGCAACACGGTCGTCTCGATCGGCCGCCAGCTCGCCGCCGACGGCCACGTCACCCACAGCGGCCTCGCCTATCTCGGCCTGATCGCCGCGCCCGTGCGCGGCGGCGGCCTGCGCGTGCTCGACGTCAAGGCCGGCGGCCCCGCCGCCGCGGCGGGGATCGCGCGCCATTCGAAGCTGCTCGCGATCGCCGGCCGCAAGGTCTCCAGCGTGCTCGCCGTCAAGCGCCTGCTGCTCTCGCACCACCCCGGCGAGACGGTCACCGTGACCGTCCAGGCGCCTGGCGGCCCCAAGCGCCAGGTCCCGCTGATGCTCGGCGAGCGCTCCGTCTAACCGTCGACGACGAGCGCGTCGAGCGGGCCGAGCAGCCGGCGCGCGCGGCGCGAGACTCCCGGCAGCTCGATCAGGTGGTGGTTCGGCGGCTCGCCGCGGCGCCGGCGCTCGAGCGACTCCGCCGCGATCGGGCGCCACTGCTCGTCGACGGCCCGCACCGGATCGTCGTGCGGGGCGGTCTCGAGGTGCTCGGCCCACAGCTGCAGGCGCGTGTCGCGCGCCACGCGCGGGTCGCAGGTGATGACGTCGACCTCGGTGTCGTTGAACAGGCTGTGCTCGTTCAGGTTGGCCGAGCCGACCGCGAGCCAGGCGTCGTCGACGATGCCGATCTTCGCGTGCACGTACAGCGGCCCGGACCGCTCGCCCGTGCGCGAGGTGATCGTGGTGGCGAGGAAGCGGCCGCCGCCGTCGTCAGCGGCGACCAGGCGACCGAGCATGCCGCGCGTGTCGTCCTCGCCGTTGTTGGCCTTGTGCGGGAGCAGGACGACGATCCGGAAGTCGTCGCGCGGCGGCTCGCGCAGCTTGCGCTCGAGCACGTCGACGACCTCGGGCGACCACAGGAACTGGTTCTCGAGGTAGATCAGCCGCTGCGCCGAGCGCAGCGCGCGCATGTACGCCTCCAGCGTGGAGAACTCGCCGTGCGGGAGCACGGGGTACGCGCGCTCGGGCACGGTGCGCACGAGCTGGGCGGTGACGTCGCCGGCGGGGGCGATCTCCTCGGGCAGTTCCAGCGCCTCGTGCGCGATCGCCTCCCAGCGCAGCGCGAAGTGGGCCGCCACGTCGCGCACCAGCGGCCCGCGCAGCTTCGACGACGCGTCGTGCCAGCCGATGCCCTCGCGCAGCGGGTGCTCGCACGAGTCGTAGCGGTCGCCGCCCAGCGCGGTCAGGTCGATCCCGCCGACGAACGCGAGCTCGTCGTCGACGATCACGATCTTCTCGTGGTGGCAGTGCATCATCCGCCCGTTCGAGTCGAGCCGGCACTGGATCTTGGTCCCGCGCACGAGCGCGTCGCGCGCCTTGACGACGTCGCCGTGGCGCGGCTTGAACACGGGCACCGGCGCGCCCGCCCACACGAGCACGCGTACGGGGACGCGCTCGGCCGCGTCGGCCAGCAGCTCGCGCACCGGCCACGGGCGGCCGCCGCGCAGCGGCTCGAAGTCCGGCTGCAGGTTCCACGAGCACACGTGCACGTGGCGGCGCGCGCCGCGGATCGCCTCGGCCATCTGCGGCAGCGCGCTGGCGCCGTCGATCAGCACCTCGAACGCGTTCCCGTCGCGCGGCGCCGTCGCGGTGCGGGCCCACAGCCCCGGGCTCGCGGGAGCCAGCGCCTCGAGCCGCCCGTGGCGACGCAGCCGCCGCGCGTGGTGATGGACCATCGCGCGTTCCATTCCGTCGCCGACGGCGGCGTCGATGCGGTCGAGCATGTCCGTACGCCTACCCGCTAGCCTCACAGATCGCACATGGCCAATCCGCCCCAGACCACACCGCAGCGCCTGGCCGCCATCCGTGAGCAGCTGTCCCTGCTCTCGGACTATCTTTGACCCGGCTGGGATCGCCGAGCGCCTGAAGGCGCTGGAGACGGAGATGGGCGCCCCCGGCTTCTGGGACGAGCCGGAGGCCGCGGCGAAGGTCGGCGCCGAGCACACGCGCCTGCAGCGCCGCCTGGAGGCGTTCACGAAGCTGCAGGCCGACGGTGAGGACCTCGAAGGGCTCGCCGAGCTCGCCGAGGAGGACCCTGAGATCGCGGCCGAGCTCGAGGAGGCGATCGCCTCCGTCGAGACGCGTCTCTCCGCCCTGGAGGAGCAGCGCCTGTTCGGCGGCGAGTACGACGCCGGCGACGCGCTCGTGACCGTCAACGCCGGCGCCGGCGGCACCGACGCCCAGGACTGGGCCGAGATGGTGCTGCGGATGGAGATGCGCTGGGCCGAGCGGCGCGGCTTCAAGGTCGAGCTGCTGGAGGCGAGCGCGGGGGAGGAGGCCGGCATCAAGTCGGCGACCTTCCGCGTCTCGGGCGACAACGCCTACGGGCTCTACAGCGCCGAGAAGGGCGTGCACCGGCTCGTGCGGCTGTCGCCGTTCGACTCCGCCAACCGCCGCCAGACGTCGTTCGCCGGCGTCGAGGTCGCGCCGGTGGTCGAAGAGGCGGGCGAGATCGCGATCGACGACGACGACCTGCAGGTCGACACCTATCGCGCGTCCGGCGCCGGCGGCCAGCACGTCAACAAGACGGACTCGGCGGTGCGGATCACGCACAAGCCGTCGGGCATCGTCGTGCAGTGCCAGAACGAGCGCTCGCAGTCGGCCAACCGCGCGACGGCGATGGCGATGCTGCGCGCGAAGCTGATCGAGCGCCAGGAGCGCGAGCGCCAGGAGGAGATCGCCAAAGCCCGCGGCGAGACGCTGGACGTCAACTTCGGCTCCCAGATCCGCTCCTACGTGCTGCACCCGTACACGATGGTCAAGGACCACCGCACCGACTTCGAGGTCGGCAACGCCAACGGCGTGCTCGACGGCGACCTCGACGGGTTCGTCCGCGCCTGGCTCGAAGCCAACGCGAAGTCAGTCAACTAGCAGCGCGGTCGTCGTCTCCGCGAGCCACCGCTCGTAGCGCTCGGGCGTCCAGCCGCGCTGCACCACGAGCAGCTGCCAGACGTCCGGGTGGTTGAGCGTCCAGAGCACGTCCGCCGCGGCGTCGCTTCCGGCGACGGCCCGCTGGTTGTCGTAGAACTCGGACTGGATCCGGCTCCAGAGGGCGCCGATGTCGGGGTCCGACGGCGCCGCGGTCCGGATCACCTCCATCAGCGCGGCGGCGCGCTCCTTGACCGCGCGCGAGTTGCGCGCGTTCAGGCGCAGCCGGCGCGCGGGGTCGGGCTCGGCGAGCACCTCGTGGTACCAGTCGCGGTCGTTGACCGAGACAGCGTCGTCGCCGCCGCGCAGCAGCATGTGCCAGAGCGCGCGCAGCACGCCGCTCTTGGTCTCGAACGCGAGGTAGACGGTCTTCAGCGCCACGCCGGCGTCGGCGGCGATCGCGGCCATCGTCGTCGCCGCGTAGCCCTGGCGCTCGAACTGCCGCTGCGCGGCGGCGAGGATCTCCCGCCGCGTGGCGGCCGCCTGCTCGCGCCGCCGCGGCGAGTCGTATCCGCGCTTGACCATTTGGCTACCTTACCGCTAGATTCATTACCTATGACGAGTAGCCAATTGAATACAGACCGCCTCCACGGCATGTGGGCGACCGTGGCGCCCGGCTGGGCCGAGCACGCCGGGTACGCCGACGCGCGCAGCGCGGACCTCACGCGGCGGATGCTGGAGCTGACCGGCACCGGCCCCGGCACGCGCGTGCTCGAGCTCGCGTGCGGGCCAGGCGGCGCGGGGCTCGCGGCGGCCGAGCGCGGCGCCGAGGTGGTCCTCTCCGACGTGGTCGAGGAGATGGTCGCGATCGCCGCGGTGCGCGCCGCGGCGCTCGGCCTGGACAACGTGAGCACGCGCACGCTCGACCTCGAGCGGATCGACGAGCCGGACGGCGCGTACGACGTCGTGCTCTGCCGCGAGGGCCTGATGTTCGCGCCCGATCCGGCCCGCGCGGCCGGCGAGATCCGGCGCGTGCTGCGGCCCGGCGGGCGTGTCGCGATCGCCGTCTGGGGTCCGCGCGAGCGCAACCCGTGGCTCGGCGTCGTCTTCGACACGGTGTCCGCGATGCTCGGCAGGCCGCTCCCGCCTCCCGGCGTCCCCGGGCCGTTCTCGCTCGCGGATGCCGGGCGGCTGGCCGGGCTGCTGTCCGGCGCGGGGCTGGCGGACGTCGCGGTCGAGGAGGTGCCGGTGCCGGCGCGCGCCGGCTCGTTCGAGGAGTGGCGGGAGCGGACCTCCGCGCTGGCCGGCCCGCTCGCCGCGATCCTGCCGTCGCTGCCGGCGGCGGCGCTCGACGCCCGGCTGCGCGCGGCGGCCGCCGCGTACGAGACGGCCGCCGGGCTCGAGCTCCCGGGCCTCGCCCTGCTCGCGAGCGCCCGCGCCTGAGCGACATCACGAGTTGGTCACGGGAGGAGGTGGCACCGGGCCATAGCGTCGCGGCCCATGAACAGAACACTGTTGGCGGCGGGCGCGGCGGTGCTGGCCATCGCCGCCGCCGTGACTCCGGCCAAGGCCGCCGATACCCCGGCGACGACGATGGCGATCATCGGCGACATCCCGTACGGAGCCGCGCTGATCGCGGAGTTCCCGTCCGACATCCAGGAGATCAACGCCGACCCGAACGTGTCCTCGGTGGTGCATCTGGGCGACATCAAGGACGGCTCCTCGCGCTGCGACGACTCCTACTTCCAGGCGCGCCTCGCCGACTTCCAGACGTTCGACGACCCGTTCATCTACACGCCCGGCGACAACGAGTGGACGGACTGCCACCGCGCCAACAACGGCGGGTACACGCCGACCGAGCGCCTCGCCGCCGTCCGGCGGACGTTCTTCCCGGTGCACGGGCAGACGCTCGGCGTCCACGCCGAGCACGTCGAGTACCAGTCCGAGGCCTACCCCGAGAACGTCCGCTGGACGGAGTCCGGCGTGCTGTTCGGCACGGTCGACGTGGTCGGCTCCGATGACGACCAGGACCCGTGGTTCACCGACCGCGTCGACCCGGCGACCGGCCAGAAGGTGCCCGAGACCGTCGCCGAGAAGGCCGACCAGGCTCGCGAGTACATCGAGCGCCAGGCGGCCTCGCTGCAGTGGCTGGACGCGATCTTCGACGCCGCCGAGCGGCAGAACGCCCCCGCGGTGGCGATCGGCATCCAGGCCGACATGTTCGTCGGCACGGGCGGCCAGGCCGGCGCCGCGTTCGTCCCGTTCACCAGCGTCCTCGCGGCCCGCGCCGCGCGGTTCGGCAAGCCGGTCCTGCTGCTCGAAGGCGACTCGCACACGTTCGACGTCCGCACGCCGCCGGGGATGCCCGCGAACGTGACGCGGCTCGTGGTCGAGGGCTCGACCAACACGCCGCACGAGTGGCTGCGCCTGCGTGTCGACCCGTCGACGCCGCAGGTCTTCTCCTGCGAGAACGTCCACTTCCAGACGCGCGTCGTCACCCCCTGCCCGGCGCCCTTCGCGCCCAACCCGGCGACCGGCGCCGACACCACGGCGCCGACCGTCTCCATCACCTCCCCCGCCGACGGCGCCAAGCTCGCCCACGGCGCGACGGTCTGGGCCGCGTTCAGCTGCGCCGATGCCGGGTCCGGCATCCAGACCTGCATCGGCACCGTCCCGAACGGCGAGGCCGTCGACACCAGCGCGATCGGCCTGCACGCGTTCACCGTCACCGCCACCGACAAGGCCGGCAACCCGATCGCCGCCACCGTCCACTACACCGTCAACAGCACGTCGGCCGTGGGCACCGTGGGCGCCGCCGCGCCGGCGACGCTCTCGCTCGCGCTGAACGCGCCGGCGACGTTCGGCGCCTTCACGCCAGGCGTCGCGAACGACTACACGACGACCACGACCGCGACCGTCATCAGCTCCGCCGGCAACGCGGCGCTCACCGTCGCCGATCCGAGCGCCGTCAGCACGGGGCACCTGGTCAACGGGGCCTTCGCGCTGCCCTCCGCCCTGCAGGCGAAGGCGTCGAGCGGCGCCGGGACCGGCGGCGGATACGGCCCCGTCGGCGGCGCGGCGAGCCCGACCCCGCTGCTCGCCTACGCGGCTCCGACGGCCAACGACCCCGTCACGCTGGCGTTCAAGCAGCCGATCGCGGCGACCGACGCGCTGCGCAGCGGGACCTACGCGAAGGCGCTCACCTTCACGCTGTCCACCACCGCCCCGTAGCCGCTCCGATGCCGAGGGGATCGCGCGATCCCCTCGGCATCGACTCGCCCGCGGCCGCTAGCCCGCCGAGTCGGGCTGCACCGGCGGGGGCGTCGTGTAGACCCGCACGTAGTGACGAGGAACGGTGGTAGGCCTTGGTCGGCTCGTTGCCGTAGAACCACGCCGACTGCCACAGGTTGCCGGCGTTGGCGCCGGTCGCGAACGGCTGGCCGATCTGCATCCCCTCGATCGACCCGAACCACTCGGCGGGAACTTCGCGCAGATCTCGAAGTAGCCGCCGGTGCGGGAGAACTTGCCCTTCGTGTGCATCATCGCCTCGGTGTACTTGAACGTCAGCGACGGCACCTCCGGCGGCGAGACCACCGGTGGCCCGGTCCGGTCGGGCTCGTGTCGGCGACCGACAGCGTCGCGCCGCCCGCGGTCGAGACCACGCCGGCCGTCATCGTCGCCCCGTAGTCCTTGGCAAGGCCTGGCGTCAGCGCGCCGAAGTCGCCGGGTGAGCCGACGGTGAGCGCGAGCGTGGACGGCACGCTCGCCTTCACGTCGCCCGTGTCTGCTTGTGCGGCTCCGGGCAGCAGCGCGATGACCGGCAACCGTCCCTGCATGGACTCTCCCTCCGATGGTTTCGGAACCGGAAGGGCGGACTTTACATCTCGCAAGGAGGACCACTGTTTTGGTCGCGACGACTGTTTCTTTCTACACTCAACGCGATGCTCGAACTGATCGACCGCGCGCTCGCCGAGGACGTCGGCGAAGGCGACGCCACGACGGCCGCGACCGTCGACGACGGTGCCCGCGCCCGGGCCACGATCACGCAGAAGGCGCCGGGCGTGATCTCCGGGCTCGCGGTCGCGGAGGCCGTGTTCCGCCGGCTCGACGCCGACGTCGCGCTGACGCGCCTCGGCCCCGAGGGTGAATGGCGCGAGGCCGGGGCGCCGGTGCTGCGCGCGGAGGGCTCCGCGCGCGCGCTGCTGACCGGCGAGCGGACCGCGCTGAACTTCCTCGGCCGGCTCTCCGGGGTGGCGACCAAGACCGCCCGCATCGTCCGCGCGGTCGGGCCGGGCGGCGCGAAGCTCCTCGACACGCGCAAGACGACGCCCGGGCTGCGCATGCTCGAGAAGCGCGCGGTCGCCGACGGCGGCGGCGTCAACCACCGCATCGGGCTGTTCGACTTCATCCTGATCAAGGAGAACCACGCCGCGCTGGCCGGCGGCGTGGGCGAGGCGGTGCGGCGCGCGCGTGCCGCGCGGCCGGATCTCCCGCTCGCCGTCGAGGTGCGCGACGCCGCCGAGATCGACGCCGCGCTCGCCGCCGGCGCGCCGCGGCTGCTGCTGGACAACATGAGCCCCGAGCAGGTGCGCGAGGCGGTCGCGCAGGTCGCCGGCCGCGCCGAGCTCGAAGTGTCCGGCGGCGTCGACGAGCAGACAGTTTTGGTCTACGCGACCATTCCAGGAGTACACTTCGTGTCGATGGGCGCCCTGACCCATTCGGCACCCGTCCTTGACCTGTCGCTGATCTTGGAGACGCTCCCGTGACTCTCCTCACGCTGGAATCCATCCCTGCCCTCAAGGACGAGGTACGCGCGCTCGCCGAAGTCCGCGGCGCCGTCATCCTCGCCCACAACTACCAACTGCCCGAGGTGCAGGACGTGGCCGACTTCGTCGGCGACTCGCTGGGCCTCTCGCAGGAGGCCGCGCGCACCGACGCGGACGTGATCGCGTTCTGCGGGGTCCACTTCATGGCCGAGACCGCCTCGGTGCTCTCGCCGTCGAAGACGGTGCTGATCCCGGACCTCGATGCCGGCTGCTCGCTGGCCGACTCGATCACCGCCGAGCAGGTGCGCGCGTGGAAGGCGCAGCACCCCGACGCGCTGGTGGTGATGTACGTCAACACGACGGCCGAGGTGAAGGCGGAGACCGACTACTGCGTCACCTCCTCCAACGCCGTCCAGGTCGTCGAGCACATCTACGCGACCCACGGCGCCGACACCGAGATCCTGTTCGGCCCTGACATGTTCCTCGGCGCGTACGTCGAGAAGATGACGGGCCGCAAGATGCACGTGTGGGACGGCGAGTGCCACGTCCACGCCGGCATCCGGCCGCGCGACATCGCCGACATGCGGGCCGCGCACCCGGGCGCCGACTTCCTGATCCACCCCGAGTGCGGCTGCTCGACCTCGGTGATGGAGTACGTCGCCGCCGGCGACGTGTCCGCCGAGGGCGTCCACATGCTCTCGACCGGCGGGATGATGAACTGGGCGGCGACGGCGCCGGCCGGCGTCACGGCGATCATGGCGACCGAGACCGGGATGCTGCACCCGCTCCAGATGGCCCGCCCCGACATCGACTTCGTGGCCGCCAACGAGGCGGCCACGTGTCGCTACATGAAGATGATCACGCTGCCCAAGCTGCGGGACGCGCTGCGTGAGATGACCGGCGTCGTGAAGGTTCCCGAGGCGATCGCGGAGCGCGCCCGGATCCCGATCGAGCGGATGGTCGCGATCGGCTAGTTGGCCAGCTCGACGGCGGTCAGCACGAGCTGGCTGCCGTCGCGCTCGACCTCGACGCTGCGGACGACGGCGCCCTTGGCGACGCCCGCGTCGCCGCACGTCGCGGGGTCGGCGCCGGCGGCGGAGCCGTCGGCCGAGGGATCGTCGCCGACGTCGACGGAGGTCGGGTCGTCGTCGACCGTGGAGGTGTCGGCGCCCGGGTCGTCGCCGGTGGTGTCGCCGGAGTCGTCGGTCGCCCCGTCGTCGCCGGTGTCGTCGCCCCAGTAGCCGTCATCGGAGCTGTCGCCGGTCGTGTCGTCGCCGGTCGTCGTGTCGTCGCTCGAGGGGGGCTCGGCGGCGTAGCAGTCGGTGTCCTCGGAGATGGTGCCGGTCAGTGTGCCGCCCTTGAACTGGCGGATCGTGACGGTGTCGCCGTCGAACGCGGTGACCACGCCGGCGTGCTCGGCGCCGTCCTTGATCTTGTCGCCGTCGGTGTCGGCCTTCAGCGGGTCGTCGCCGACCTTGATCTCGTCGCCGTCGCGCAGCCCGTCACGGTCGCTGTCGGCCTTGCGCGGGTTGGTGCCGAGCTTGAACTCGGCGAGGTTCTTGATCCCGTCGCGGTCGGCGTCCTTGGTGCGCCAGGTGCCCTTCAGGTGGTTCTTCTTGGCCCACTTGGCGACCTTCGCCGTCGGCTGCGACTTGGCCGACGCGGCCGTCGCGGGGACGAAGGCGGCGGCGAGGGCGATGACGATGGCGCTGCAGTTGCGGGCGAGGTGACGCATACCACAGGCATCGGTCCGCGGGAAGCAGAGCGTGAGGCGGCGGACGGATGTCGGTCGGCTTACGGACCGGCCGCGAATCAGAGGTTTAGGAGGACCCGGATCCGGATGTTCCCGAGCCGCTGCCGGAGGACCCGGGGCCTGAGTTGTCCGAGCCGCCGGAGGACCCGGAGGAGCCCGAGGAGCCGTCGCCGGAGGAGGACGGCGACGGGGTGGGGGACGCGGTCGCCGCCGGGGTGGGGGAGGACGGGCCCGGGCCGCCCGACGAGCCCGAGCCGGAGGAGCCCGACCCGGACGAGTCCGACGACCCGGAGTCGCCGGAGGAGCCCGACCCGCTGGAGCCGGAGCCGGACGAGCCCGAGCCGCTGGAGCCGGAAGAGCCGGACGAGCCGGACCCGGATGAGCCCGATCCGGACTCGCCCGAGCCGGACGAGCCCGACGAGCCGGACGAGCCGGACGAGCCCGAGGAGCCCGACTCGGACGACTCGCCGGAGTCCGACGACCCTGACGACCCGGACCCGGACGACCCCCTGCGGTGGCGCCCCGACCTCCCCGAGCCCGACCGGCGTGATCGCGACGAGCCTGAATCGCCGCGGTCGGAGTCGCCGTGCTCGTCCTTCCGGCCCGCGGGTGAGGGCGCGGGCGCGGGGATGACGAGCGTGGACCGGCTCGGGGAGGGCGTGGGCGCCGGCGTCGCCTCGTGGACGACCCGCGCCTTGTGCGGGGGGTCCGGGTCGGCGACGACGATCACGGGCGTCGCGACCGCACCGGTCGCCAGCACCAGCGCGCTCGCCTTGGCGAGCAGCGCGGCGCCGCCGGCGGAGCCGACCGTCTCGGCTCCGGCGCCGCCGCCCGCGAGCCAGGTCACGACCGGCATCGGCAGGACCGCGGTCGCGGCGGCGCGCAGCGTCACCCGGGCGCGGTGCACGAGCTGGCGGACCGCGCCCTCGGACACGCCGAGCTCGCGCGCGACCTCGTCCTGGCCGCGGCCCTCGACGGCGATCCGCAGCAGCGCCTCGCGCTGGCGCTCCGGCAGCGCCGCCAGTCCCGTGAGCGTCTGGCGCACCACGGCGCGGCGTTCGAGCTCCTCGATCGGGGCGTCGGTGCCGTGCAGCGACTCCTCGAGCTCGGCGTACTCGTAGCCCGAGGCCCGCAGCTGGTTCAGGGCGCTGTTGTGGACGATCCGGTACAGCCAGGCGCGCAGGTCGCGGACCTCGTCGCCGCGCTGCAGCGCGCTCCACGCGGACAGGTACGCCTGCTGCAGCGCGTCCTCGGCCCGCGCGTCCGGCAGGTAGCGCCGCGCGGCGCGCAACAGCGCTCCGCGGTAGCGCTCCACGATCGCCTCGAACGCCCGTTCATGCCCTGCCCGCGCCAGTACGACCAGCCGCTCGTCGGACTGGGTGCGCAGCAGGACGGTGGACGGCGAAGGTATCGGCATGCCCGTGCGACACGCGCGGTGTCCCTCGCGTTACGCAAGGTCGCGCGGCACGGTTCGTCGCCGGGGTCAGGCTTGCGACTGGCTACGCGTGCTCGGGGAGCAGCTCGAGACCGTTCTCGAACGTCTCGCGCACCTGCGCCAGCGACTCGCGCTTGCGCTCGAACTCCGAAGGCGTGTACGCGTGCACGTCGGCCGTCGCGCCCATCTCGTAGGCGTCCCACAGCGTCCCGGAGACGTATACGCGCTCCAGCCACGGCACGCCGTCGAAGTACTCGGAGACCAGCACGACCACGTACTCCGGCCCGCGCTCGCGCTGCGGACCGGCTCCGCGCAGGTCGGCGACGCGCGCGCCGCCGAGCATCGCGCGATCGAGTGGCCATCGGTCCGAGACGCGGCGCACGTAGCGCTCGAGCTCGCGGTGGTTGAGCTCCTGGTGGGTCACCCAACCTCAATTGTGGCCCAGGAGCGCGCATGCGGCAAGGTGCGCACACCCTTCCCTAACACTTGGTTAGCTGAACTCGCCGTCCTCGTGCGGCCCGACGCACGCCACGGAGAGCTCCGGAGAGATCCCGCGGGCGATCGCGTCGACCTCCTCGAAGGTCACGTCGTCGAGCGCGGCGATCACCGCGTCGGGGTCGATGTCCTGCCCGAACACGACCGTCTGGTTGGCCGCGTGGCGTGCGACGGCGTTGGTGTTCTCGAACGCCAGCACGCGCCGGCCGGCGGCGTACGCGCGGGCCCGCTCGACCTCGCCGGCCTCCGGCCCGTTCTCGCGCAGGTCGTCGACGATCTCGCGCATGCGCGTGTAGGCCTCGACGCACTTGGCCGACTCCAGCCCGGCCGAGAGCTGCAGGATCGGCACGTCGGCGAACGAGTGGTCGAGCGCGTAGACCGAGTAGGCGAGCCCGCGCTGCTCGCGGATCTCGTCGAACAGGCGCGAGCCCATCGAGCCGCCCAGCAGCGTCGAGTACACGTTCAGCGCGGCGCGGGCGCGGCCGTCCTTGGGGTCGATCTTCGGCCGGTAGGACATGCGCAGGTGCGACTGGTTGGAGTCGCGCCGCTGCACGAGCGTCGTCGGCGCGAAGGCCGGCGCCGGCTCGTACTTGCCGTCGGAGGAGATCGACGGGAAGCGCCCGAACAGCTCGGCCAGCTCGCGGTCCTCCGGCAGGTGGTCGAGGTTGCCGACCAGGAACGCGCCGCCGCGCGCGCCGGACCACTGGCGCGAGCGGAACGCGACGATCGCGTCGCGCGTGAACGTGCGCAGGTGATCCTCAGGCCCGAGCACGGTGCGCCCGAGCGGGTGCTCGCCGAACGCCGCGCGGTCGATCAGGTGCTCGGCGATCACGGAAGGCTGGTCCTGGGCGCGCGCGATCTCCTGGATCACGACGCCGCGCTCGCGGTCGAGCTCCTCGGCGTCGATCTTCGGGCGGCCCACGAAGTCCGTCAGCAGGTCGATCGCCTCGGGCGCCACCTCGGCGCGGCAGGTGATGTGGAACGCGACCAGGTCGTGCGACGTGTACGCGTTGAGCACGGCGCCCATCGTCTCGGCCGTCTGGTTGACCTTGCGGTAGTCGTCGTACTTGGTGCCGCCCTTGAACACGAGGTGCTCGAGGAAGTGCGCCATCCCGTTCTCCTCCGGCCGCTCCGTGCGCGCGCCGGCGTCGAACGCCACGAGGGCGGTGAGCGAGCGCGTCGGCAGCTCCACCCGGTGCAGGGGGAGGCCGTTCGGCAGGGACGAGGACTCGATGCGGGCCATGCGAATGAGCGTACTCAAACGCCGGTTGCAGGGAACCTTGCGTCCGAATCGAACCCCGCCTCGTAGCATCGACCCCTGGTCATGGCCGCAACTGAACGACACCTGCGCCGACGCCGGCACCGCGACGACCCCCATCGTCCGGATGCCCCGCACCCGCCCGCCACCGGCGCGGTGGTCTCCTTCAGCGGCGTCGAGAAGCGCTACAACGCGACCGATCTCGCGCTCGCCGGGATCAGCTTCGACGTCTACCCGGGCGAGTTCGTCTTCCTGGTCGGGCAGTCGGGATCCGGCAAGTCGACGACGATGCGCCTGCTGATCAAGGAGGCCGAGCCGACCGCGGGCGAGATCCGCGTCGCCGGCCGCGACCTGCAGAAGATCCCGCGGGCGCGCGTGCCGTACTACCGCCGCAACCTCGGCGTCGTCTTCCAGGACTACAAGCTGCTGCCGAACCGCACGGTGTACGAGAACGTCGCGTACGCGCTCCAGGTCACGGGCGGCGGCCGGCGCGAGATCCGCGACAAGGTGCCGGACATCCTGCGCCTGACCGGCCTCTCGACCAAGCTGCACAACTACCCCGACCAGCTCTCGGGCGGCGAGCAGCAGCGCGTCAGCGTGGCGCGCGCGTTCGTCAACCACCCGCCGCTGCTGATCGCGGACGAGCCGACCGGCAACCTCGATCCCGAGACCTCGATCGGGATCATGCAGCTGCTCTACCGGATCAACCAGACCGGCACGACGGTGCTCGTCGCCACGCACGACGTGGCGATGGTCGACAAGATGCGCCGGCGCGTGATCGAGCTCGCCGAGGGCAAGATCGTGCGCGACGAGCAGGCGGGCGCGTACGCCGCGCGCGAGAACACGCGCGAGTTCGCGATCCGCATGCGGAGCGCCCAGGGATGAGGCCCGTCTTCTTCCTGCGCGAGGCGCTGCGCGCGCTCAAGCGCAACGCGGTGCCCTCGTTCGCCGCGATGGCGACGGTGCTCGTCACCGTGCTCGTGCTCGGCGTCTTCATCCCCGTCGTGCAGGCGACGACCGGCGCGGCCAACGAGGTCCGCGGCAAGGTGATCGCCGACGTCTACCTCAAGAACGACGCCACGCGGACCGACATCGCCCGCGTCCAGCGTCTGATCCAGCGCCAGCCGACGGTCAAGCGCGTCGAGTTCGTCTCCAAGACGCAGGCCTACAACGAAGAGAAGAAGCGCAACCCCGAGGCCTACCAGCTGCTCGGCTCCAACCCGCTGCCGGACACGTTCCGCGTCACGCCGACCAAGCCGGACGACATCGCCAAGCTGCGCGACGCGCTCGCGCCGCAGGCGCCGTCGGGCGCGCGCACGGTCGTCGACCCCGCGATCGACGAGGTGCGCAACCGCGAGGAGGACACGAACAAGATCCTCTCGGTCACGCGCGTGGTGAAGATCACGATGGCGCTATTGGCCGTCCTGCTCGGCGTCGCGTCGATCCTGCTGATCGCGAACACGATCCGGCTGTCGCTGTACGCCCGCCGCCGCGAGGTCGAGGTGATGAAGCTCGTCGGCGCGACCGACTGGTTCATCCGCTGGCCGTTCGTGCTCGAGGGCGTGATCGTCGGCGCGCTCGGCGGCCTGCTGGCGATCCTGCTGCTGGCGGTCGTGAAGATCGCCGTCGTCGACCCGCTGGCGAAGGACTTCGCGCTGATCGCCGCGCCGAGCACGATCGACTTCCGCGCGCTGATCGCGATCCTGCTGCTCGCCGCCATCGGCGTGTCCGCCGCCGGCTCGGGCCTCTCGCTGCGCCGCTTCCTCAGGGTTTAACCCTGCCGACGAGCACCGCGACGTCGTCGCGCCGGCCGCCGGCGCGCGCCGCCGCGCGGTCGACGCGCGCCGCGATGCCGTCGGCGTCCTGCCCGGCCGCCGCGCGCAGCAGCTCCTGCAGGCCGGCGTCGCCGTACGCGTCGCCGGTCGTGCGCGCCTCGGTCACGCCGTCGGTGTAGAGCACCAGCGACTCGCCGCCGGTGAGCTCGAACTCGATGTCGTGCAGCTTCGGGTCGTCGACCCACCCGAGCACGGAGCCCGGGCGCCCGACCGGCTCGACGCCGGAGGAGCGCACGACCATCGGCATCGGGTGGCCCGCGCAGCACAGCGTCGCGCGCGTGACCGAGCCGAACGTGACGCGGCACAGCGCGACCGTGCAGTAGCGGCCGCCGGCGCTGCCGCGCTCGGCCAGCAGCGTGCGGTTGACGACGTCGAGCACCGCGCTCGGCCGCGCCTCGTAGCGGGCCGCGGTGCGCAGCGTGTGGCGCACGAGCCCGGTCAGCCCGGCGGCGCGCGCGCCCTTGCCGGTCACGTCGCCGATCACGAGGTCGACGCCGCCGGCGCGCGGGAGCGCGTCGTAGAAGTCGCCGCCGATCACGCTCCCGTCGCCCGCGGGCCGGAAGCGCGCGGCCAGCTCGACGTGCTCGAGCGCCGGCAGCCGGTCGGGCAGCAGGCCCTCCTGGAGCGTACGCGCGAGCGAGCCGAGGTTCTCGTACAGCCGCGCGTTGTCGAGCGCGAGCGCCGCGCGGCGGGCGAGGTCCTCGGCCAGCAGCAGGTCCTCCGGGCCATAGCCGCGCTCGGGATCCAGCGAGGCGAACGCGAGCGCGCCGATGATCCGCCCGCGCGCCTTCAGCGGCACCGCCATCCCGTGGCCGGTCAGGCGCGCGGGCGCGCCCGGCCCGAAGATCGGCGCGCCTTCGAGGATCTCCGGCCGCCCGCTCGTCACCACGCGCGCGAGCGGGTCGTCGGCGGTGACCGGGTACGGCGTCGGCAGCGCGTGCACGAGCCGCTCGATCGCGGGGTCGCTCGCCGCCGCCGCCAGCCGCCGGATCTCGTTGTGGCGGATCTCGTCGACGATGCAGACGTCGCCGAGGAACGGGACCGACAGCCGCGTGAGCGAGTCCAGCGTCGTGCGCAGGTCCAGCGAGGAGTCCAGCCGCGGGCTCGCCTCGGCGAGGAAGCTCGAGCGCTTCTGCGCCGCCTCGGCCGCGACGCGCGGCGCGCGCTGGGCGGTCACGTCGACCTGCACGCCGACGAAGCGCACGACCTCCCCCTGCCCGTCGCGCACCGGCGAGACGTGGACGCGGCTCCAGAACGGCGTGCCGTCCTTGCGGTAGTTGAGCAGCTCGACCGTCACCTGCCGGCGCTCGCGCTCGCCGCGGCGCAGCTCGGCGACCGTCTCCGCGCGCGTCAGCGGCCCCTGCAGGAAGCGGCAGTTGCGGCCCAGCACCTCGGCGGCCTCGTAGCCGGTCATCTCCAGGAACGCGCGGTTGGCGTAGACGATCGGGTCGTCGTCCAGCCGCGGGTCGGTCAGGACGAAGCCGATCCCGGCCAGGTCGAGCGCCTCGCGCTGGAGCGCGAACTCGCCGCTCTCGGCCTGCAGCCGCGCGAAGTGCTGCGCGAGCTGGACGCGCAGGTCGCGCCCGGACTCGACCTGCCAGACGTCGGAGGCGCCGGCCTCGAGCGCCTCCAGCGGCGACAGCTCGCCGGCGCGCGCGACGAGCACGACGATCCGCTCGTCGCCGGAGAGCTCGCGACAGGCGGCGAGCGCGCCAGGTCCGCCCACGCAGACCAGCAGCGCGTCGAGCGCCCGAGCGAGCGCGGGCGCGCCCGCGGCCGACTCGGTGGTGTGCGGCTCGTACCCGTGGCGCCGCAGCTCGGCGACCAGTGCGTCCCGGCGACTCTGATCGGCGTCGGCGATCAGCGCGCGCATGGTCAGGCGGCGTCGGGCTCCTGGAGGGTCAGGCGAGCGGCCACCTCGGCGAGCTCGAGCACGCGGCGCGGCTCGCCGTCGCCGGGCAGCACGACGAACGTGCGGCCCGCCTCGCGTGCCCGCACCTCGGCGTCGAGCAGCAGCTCCAGCCCCGTCGAATCGAAGAACGAGACGTCGCGCAGATCGAGCACGAGCGTCGCCGGCGCCTCCGCCTCGGCGGCCCTCAGCTCCTCGCGCAGCCGCGGCCCTGTCTCCATGTCCAGCTCGCCGCGGACGACGATCCGGATGCGGTCGGATGCAACTTGGCGCTCAACTGCGAACGGGAACATGATGCAAAGCGGGGTACGGGGGTAACCGGATGATGGCTCATGTTCTACTCGGAAGTCCTCCCGAAGGCTCCCGGTTCCGCGGCGGAGGCCCGGCGGCTGCTCGATCGGCTCGCCGGACAGCTCGACGCGGACCTGCTCTCGGACGCGCGCCTGCTCGTCTCCGAGCTGATCGCGAACGCGGTCGAGCACGTCGCGGAGGACGGCGAGATCGAGCTGCGGATCGACCTCGACCGCGAGCGGCTGCGCGTGGAGGTGCTGGACCCGGGCCCTGGATTCACGCCCGTGCCGCGGCGGCCGGGCGACCCCAAGGACTCCGGCTGGGGGCTGCACTTCACCGCCCAGGTGGCCGACCGCTGGGCGGCGGACACCGACGGCCGCGGGCGCGTCTGGTTCGAGCTTATGAACCGCTGAGACGGCGCTCGATACCGTGAACGACCCGAGATGCGCCGCCGTAGCCGGAACCCGGCCCCCTACCTCGCCGTCCTGATCCCGCTGGCGCTCGTCCTGGGCATCTGGCTCGGCGGGCACCCCGATCACCTTCCCGGCCCCGCGCGCGACACGCTGGTGGCCAACACGGACGGCCGCCTCTACGACGAGGCCGTCGACACGATCGAGCGCGACTACTACCGCCCGGTCAACCGCAAGGACCTGCTGAACAAGTCGCTCGGCGCCGCGGTCGCCTCGCTGCAGGACCAGTTCTCCAACTACTTCTCCCCGAGCGCCTACACCGGCTTCCAGGAGACGACCGACGGCGAGTTCGAGGGCGTCGGGATGACCGTCACGGCGGCCAAGGGCGGCCTGCGGATCGACGAGATCTACGACGGCTCGCCGGCCAAGCGCGGCGGGCTGAAGCCCGGCGATCTGATCGTGAGCGCCAACGGGCACTCGCTCCAGGGCAAGACGTCCGACGAGGCGACGGCGCTGATCAAGGGCAGGGCGGGCACCTCGGTCACGCTCACGATCTCCTCGGGCGGCAAGACGCGCGACGTGCGCCTCAAGCGCGAGAAGGTCGACGTGCCGGTGGTCGAGAGCAAGATGGAGACCCAGGACGGGCACAAGATCGCCTGGGTGCATCTCGCGAGCTTCACCTCGGGCGCGCACGCCGAGGTCGCCAACGCGGTCCACAAGCTGATCGGCCAGGGCGCCCAGGGCGTCGTGC
This sequence comes from uncultured Solirubrobacteraceae bacterium, assembly GCA_963736505.1. GTDB lineage: Bacteria > Actinomycetota > Thermoleophilia > Solirubrobacterales > Solirubrobacteraceae > Solirubrobacter. The sequence goes on along the minus strand of CAVTOZ010000001.1, from coordinate 705,459 downwards.
TCGACCTGCGCTTCAACGGCGGCGGGCTGCTCAACGAGGCCGTGCAGATCGCGTCGATCTTCGTCCCCGACGGGCGCATCGTCTCGACCAAGGGCCGCGCCCGGCCGGAGCACGTCTACAACGCCACCGGCGGCGCGATCTCGACCAAGATCCCGGTCGCCGTGCTCGTCAACGACCACTCGGCGTCGGCGTCGGAGATCGTCACCGGCGCGCTGCAGGACCGCAAGCGCGCGACCGTCGTCGGCACGCGCACGTACGGCAAGGGCGTCTTCCAGGAGATCGAGCGGCTGTCCAACGGCGGCGCGCTCGACATCACCGTCGGCGAGTACTTCACGCCGAGCGGGCGCAACCTCGGCGGCGGCGGCGTGAAGAAGGGCGCCGGCATCACGCCGAACATCGAGGCCTCCGACAACCCGAAGACGAAGCCCGACGAAGCGCTCGACACGGCGCTGGAGACCGTGGCGAAGAAGCTGTGAGCCCGCCCGTGGTGGCGGTGCTGGAGAAGCACGGCAAGCACCTCGCCGCGACGCCGTTCTTCACGCGCGCGGACCGGATCGCGCTCGACAAGCCGCGCAACGCGAGCGTCGGCGACCTCGTGCTGGTGCAGCCGGCCGGCGCGCGCGGCAGGCACGGGAAGGTCGTGCGCCGGATCGGGCGCCCCGACGTCGCGCGCGACGTGCTCGAGGCGCTGATGCTCGACCGCGGCCTGCGCCGGCGCTTCGACCCGCTGGTCGAGCGCGAGGCGCGGATCGCGGCGGATGACGTCCGCGCGGACGACTCGCGCACCGACCTGCGCGGGCTGCCGACGTTCACGATCGACCCGCCGACGGCGCGCGACTTCGACGACGCGATCTCGGCCGAGGCGCTGGAGGGCGGCGCGACGCGCGTGTGGGTGCACATCGCCGACGTGGCCGCGCACGTCAAGCCCGGAGGCGCCGTCGACCGCGAGGCCTTCCGGCGCGCGAACAGCGTGTACGTGCCGGGCCTCGTCGAGCCGATGCTGCCCGAGGCGCTGTCGAACCGCGCGTGCTCGCTGGTGCCGGGCGAGGACCGGCTGACGGTGACGGTCGAGCTCGAGTTCGAGGGAGCGAAGGTGCGCCGGACGGCGTTCCACCGCAGCGTGATCCGCTCCGACGCGCGGCTCGACTACCCGCGCGTGGATCGCATCTTCGCCGGGGCCGAGCGGGCCGAGGCGCCGTGGGCGGAGCCGCTCGCGGCGGCGCGGCGGGTGTCCGCCGCGCTGCAGGCGGCGCGCGAGGCGCGCGGCGCGATCGCGGTCGAGTCCGTCGAGCCCGAGTTCGCGTTCAGCCGCGACGGCCACGTCACGAGCCTCGACCCGTCCGAGCAGACCGAGTCGCACCGGCTGATCGAGCACCTGATGATCGCCGCCAACGAGGCGGTCGCGCGGCTGCTGGAGTCGCGCAGGCTGCCGGCGCTGTACCGCATCCACGAGCGCCCGGATCCGCCGCGGATCGAGCGCCTCGTCGCGCAGCTGGACGCGCTCGGCGTGCCGACGCCCGCGCTGCCGCGGCATATGACGCCGCAGCAGGCGGGCGACATCGCGGCCGAGGCCTCGCACCTCGTCGACGCCGAGGTGCGCCGCCGCGGCCACGGCCGGATCGGCCTCACCTCGCTCGTGCTGCGCTCGCTCAAGCAGGCGCGCTACTCGCCGCGCAACCTCGGGCACTACGGCCTGCGCTCGTCGCACTACTGCCACTTCACGTCGCCGATCCGGCGCTACCCGGATCTGATCTGCCACCGCGCGCTGCTCAGCGCGATCGGCCACGACGAGGCGGTCGTGCGGGCATCGGATCTCGAGAACGCGGGCGAGTGGTGCTCGCTGCGCGAGCGCGACGCGATGCAGATCGAGCGCGCCGCCGACAACGTCGCGCGCGCGTTCCTGCTCGAGCGGCGGCTCTTCGAGGGCGGCTGGCAGGCGGAGTTCGCCGGCGAGGTGACGGGCGTGATCGGCGCCGGCGCGTTCGTCGCGTTCGACGGCTACGAGGGCATGCTGCCGGTGCGCCGGCTGCGCGACGGCTGGTGGGACCTCGACGAGACCGAGACCGCGCTGGTGAGCTCGGAGTCCGGGCGCGCGATCCGGATCGGCGACCCGGTGACGGTGCAGGTCGAGAAGGTCGACGCACCGCGCGGCCGCGTCGACCTCGTGCCGGTAGAACTCACGGGGTGATCGACGCCCTGATCGAGCGCGAGCTCGCCCGTTTCGCGGACGAGCATCCCCGCTCGGCGGCGCTGCACGAGCGGGCGCGCGGGTCGCTGTTCGGCGGCGTCCCGATGCCGTGGATGATGCTGTGGGCCGGCGGCTATCCGGTGGCGGTGGCCGAGGCGAGCGGGAGCCGCCTGGTCGACGTCGACGGGCACGAGTACGTCGATCTCTGCCTCGGCGACACGGGCGCGATGGCCGGCCACTCGCCGCCGCCGGTGCTCGAGGCGCTGCAGGGCCGGGCCGGCATCACGACGATGCTGCCGACCGAGGACGCGGCCTGGGTGGGGGAGGAGCTGACGCGCCGCTTCGGCCTGCCGCGCTGGTTCTTCACGCTCACCGCGACGGACGCCAACCGCGCCGCGCTGCGGATCGCCCGGCTGCTGACCGGGCGGTCCAAGGTGCTGGTCTACTCGTACTGCTACCACGGCTCCGTCGACGAGGCGTTCGCCGTCGGCGAGGGCGACCGGACGGTCGCGCGTGCGGGCAACGTGGGGCCGCCGGTGCCGCTGGACGTGACCACGCGCGCGATCGAGTTCAACGACGCCGACGCGCTGGAGCGCGCGCTCGCGCACGGCGACGTCGCGTGCGTGCTGGCCGAGCCGGCGATGACGAACATGGGCATCGTGCTGCCCGAGGCGCCGTACCACGAGGCGCTGCGGGCGCTCACGCGCGCGCACGGGACGCTGTTGATCATCGACGAGACGCACACGTTCTCCGCCGGGCCGGGCGGCTGCACGCAGGCCTGGGGGCTCGAGCCGGACCTGCTGACGATCGGCAAGGCGATCGGCGGCGGCGTCCCGGTCGGCGCGCTCGGCCTGTCGGACGAGGTCGCCGCGCGGATGCTCTCCGCCGCCGAGGCCGACTACGAGGACACCGGCGGCGTGGGCGGGACGCTGGCCGGCAACGCGCTGTCGCTGGCGGCCACGCGTGCGACTCTGGGGAGCGTCCTGACCGACGACGCGTGGCAGCACACGATCCCGCTCGCGACCCGCTTCGCCGACGGCGTGCGGTCGGCGATGGGCGACAGGCCGTGGAACGTGACGCAGCTCGGCTGCCGGGCGGAGTACCGCTTCGAGCCCGTGCCGGCGCGCAACGGCACGCAGGCCCACGCGGCGGTCGACCCGAAGCTCGAGCGCTACCTGCACCTGTACGCGCTCAACCGCGGCGTGCTGCTGACGCCGTTCCACAACATGGCGCTGATGGCGCCGACGACGACGGCGGCCGACGTCGACCGCCACACCGAGATCTTCGCGCAGGCGGTCTCCGAGCTGACTTGAGGCCGGCGGCGGTCCTGCCGAAGCAGGAGAGGTGCACTTCGGTGAGGCGCAGGCTGAGCGACTGCTGTGGCGTGCCGGGTTCGGCCCGGCGCCGGGCCAGGCGGCCGCGCTGGCCAAGCTCGGGCTCGACGGCGCCGTCCACTCGCTGACGCATCCGAAGTCGCAGCGGCTCGCCGGCCCGCGCCCGCATGACGAGAAGGGCAACCCGCTCGCGCCGCGCGACGCCTGGGGCCACGACCACTGCTGGTGGCTGGACCGGATGGTGCGCACGCAGGCGCCGCTGGTCGAGCGGATGACGCTCGTCTGGCACGACTGGTTCGCGACGTCCAAGGGCGGCGCGCCGCAGAAGCTGATGCTGCGCCAGAACGCGCTCCTGCGCCGGCACGCGCTGGGGAACTTCGAGCAGCTCGCGCTCGCCGTCACGGCCGACCCGGCGATGCTGCTGTGGCTCAACGGGACGTCGAACTCCAAGTGGGACGTCAACGAGAACTACGCGCGCGAGCTGCAGGAGCTGTTCTGCCTCGGCGCCGGGCGCGGCTACGGCGAGCGCGACGTGCGCGCGCTGGCCAAGGCGCTGACCGGCTTCCGCAACGACTGGACCGACGCCGGGCCGTCGCGCTTCCGGTTCGATCCGAAGAGCCATGACGCCGGCGTCAAGCGGCTCTACGGCAAGCGCGGGAAGTACGGCTGGAAGGACGGCGTGAAGCTGGTCGTGCGCCACCGGCAGCACCCCTCGTTCTTCGTCGCGAAGCTGTGGTCGTACTTCATCCCGACGCCGCCGCCGGCGGCGACCGCGAAGTCGCTGGCGCGGCTCTACGTGCGCGAAGGCCGCGACGTGCGGCCCGTGCTGGAGGCGATCCTGCGCCACCCGCACCTCTACGACCCCTCGCGCCGGATGGTCAAGCCGCCGGTCGTGCAGGCCGCGGGCATGCTGCGCGCTGTCGGCCGCGGGATCGACACCACCGCCTGGGCCTGGCTGTGCGAGAGCGCCGGCCAGTATCTGTTCATGCCGCCCAACGTCTCCGGCTGGGACGACACGCGCTGGCTCGACACGGCGACGTTCCGCGGCCGCTGGCAGATGGCGCAGTACATCTGCGAGCCCGCGGCGGTCGACGCCGACAAGGTCAAGGACCTCCCGCGCGACGCCGGCGAGCTCGTCTCGCGCGCCGCGGCGTTCCTCGGCGCGTCGCTCTCGGCTCCGGTGCGCTCCGGGCTGGAGCGCTACGCGCACGACGTGCTGGCGACGGCGGACGAGGACTGGAAGCGCGAGAGCTGGCCGGCGCTGACGCTCAACGCACTGCGGATGCTGGTCGCCACGAGCCCGGACTACCTCACGTCATGACCATCCGCGAAGCGATGGTCAAAGCGACCGCGAAATCGGCCCTAGACGCGAGCGGCGGCGGTCGCCCATGAGCTGCGAAGAGCACCTGACTCCCACGCCGGCCGGGACCGGGCTCACGCGCCGCTCGCTGATGCTGCGCGGCGCCGGGCTCGCGCTCGCCGTCTACGGCGCCGGCCGGCTCGGCGCGTTCGAGGCGGGCGTCGCCGACGCGGCCGCGGGCCCTCCGGGCTCGGTGCTGCTGACCGTCTTCATGGACGGCGGGCTCGACGGGCTGTCCGTGCTCGCGCCGAACGGCGACCCGGACTACCGCAGGCTGCGGCCGACGCTCGCCGTCGACGGCGTGCGCCCGTTCGCGGAGGACCCGCGCCTGCTCTGGCATCCCGCCGCGACCGCGCTCGCCGACCTGCACGCCGAGGGCAAGGTCTCCGTGCTCCCCGCCGTCGGCTACACCAACGCCGACCAGTCGCACTTCACGTCGCGTCACTTCTGGGAGGTCGGGGCGCTCGACCCGCACCTGCGGACCGGCTGGATGGGGCGGCTGCTCGACCGCGTCGGCACGCCCGACAACCCGCTCCAGGGGATCGCGCTGAACGGTCAGCTCTCGCCCGCGCTGGCGACCGCCCGCAACCCCGTGGCGGCGGTCGACAAGCCGGAGGACGTCGGCTTCTGGACGCCGGGCGCGTGGGGCCCCGCGGAGGAGCTGGCGATCGGCGGCTTCACGGCGATCGGGCGCTCGCTCTCCGGCTCGCGCGATCCGGCGGTCGCGCAGGCCGCGCGCGCGGCGGCGTTCGCCGGCGGCGTCAGCACGTCGCTCGCGCCGCTGGGCAAGGACGGCAAGCCGGCCTACCTCCCGATGGCCGCGTACCCGCAGACGACGGACGCGTTCCCGAAGCGGCTCGCGGGCTTCGCCGCGATGCTCGCGGCCGGGATGCCGATCCGCTGCGCCTCGGTCTCCGGCCCCGGCGCGTACGACACGCACGCCAACCAGGCGACGACGCTCGGCAAGAACCTGCAGCTCACGTGCGACTCGCTGCTGGCGTTCCAGCGCGACCTCGAAGTGCGCGGGCTCGCCGACCGCGTGCTGACGCTCGTGTGGTCGGAGTTCGGGCGCCGCGCGGCCGAGAACGGATCCGGCACCGACCACGGCGCCGCCGGCCTCGGGCTGCTGATCGGCACGCGCGCGGCGGGCACCATGATCGGCGAGTTCCCCGGACTGGGCAAGCTCGACGCGGACGGCAACCTGCGCGCGACGTCGGACTTCCGCGGGCTCTACGGCTCGCTCGTCGGCGACTGGTTCGGCGTCGACCCGGCGGCCGTGCTCCCGAGCACGCCGGCGCGCCCGGTGATCCTCAAGTGATCTTCGGCCCGCCGCCTCCGCCTCCGCCCGCGCGCCTGCTCGTCGAGGCGACGGAGTTCCACTTCACGCTCTCGCGCACGACGGTGCGGGCCGGGCGGGCCGTGATCGAGCTCGCGATCCGCGGCGAGGACCCGCACGACCTGCGCCTGAAGCGCGTCGCGATCGGCGAGACGCAGCCCGGCGAGGTCGGCGAGTGGTCGGGTCGGCTCAAGCCCGGGCGCTACAAGCTCTACTGCTCGCTGCCGGGCCACGAGCGCGCAGGCATGCGCGCGTACCTGACCGTCCGCTAACGTCGATTGCGATGCCCGACATCGCCACCAACCGCCAGGCGAGCTACCGCTACCACCTGATGGACAAGTGGGAGGCCGGCCTCGTGCTCACGGGCACCGAGGTCAAGTCCCTGCGCGGCGGCAAGGCCCAGCTCAAGGACGGCTACGCGTCGGTGCAGAACGGCGAGGTCTGGCTGCACAACGTCCACATCCCGCCGTACGGGCCCGCGCAGCGCGAGAACCACGAGCCCGAGCGCCCGCGCAAGCTGCTGATGCACAAGCGCGAGATCGACAGGCTGATCGGCAAGACCAAGGAGAAGGGCCTCACGCTCGTCCCGACGCGGCTCTACTTCAAGGGCTCGCGCGCGAAGGTCGAGATCGCGCTGGCGCGGGGCAAGGACGTCGGCGACAAGCGCCAGACGATCAAGGAGCGCGAGATGAAGCGCGAGATGGAGCGCTCCTTCAGGAGGTGAACCCCAGGTCGATCGGGCCCTGGGGGATGATCCGCTTCGGGTTCAGCTCGTCGTGGGTCGTGTAGTAGTGGCGCTTGACCTCGTCGAGCGCGAACGTGGCGGCGACGCCGGGCTGCTCGTAGAGGTCGGTCGTGTAGCGCAGCAGGTTCGCGAAGTCGACGATCCGCGCGCCGTTGCAGCGGAAGTGCGTGTTGTAGACGGCGTCGAAGCGCAGCAGCGTGGGGAGCAGGCGCCAGTCGGCCTCGGTGATCGCGTCGCCCGTCAGGTAGCGGCGGTCGGCCAGGAGCGCGTCCAGCCTCGGCACCGCGGCGAAGACGCCGCGGTAGGCCTCGTCGTACGCGGCCTGCGAGCGCGCGAAGCCGGCGCGGTAGACGCCGTTCTGCAGCTCCGCGTAGATCCAGCCGTTGAGCGCGTCGATCTCGTCGCGCTTGGACGGCGGGTAGAGGTCGCCTCCGGCCCAGTCGTTGAAGATGCGGACGATGTCCGCCGACTCGTTGGAGACGATCCGGCCCGCCTCCTTGTCCCACAGGACGGGCACCGAGACCCGGCCGTCGTAGCCCGCGACCGTCGCCTCGTAGGCCTCGCTGAGGTACTCGAAGCCGTTGATCTCGTCGGTGAAGCGGCCTCCGCTGAAGTGCCAGCCGCGCTCGTCGCGGTACGGGTCCAGGTACGAGACGCCGAGGGCGTCCTCGAGCCCGAGGACGGTGCGCACGATCGCGGCGCGCTGCGACCACGGGCACGCGAGCGCGATGTAGAGGTGGTGTCGCTCCGGGGGCCCGGCAGGCGAGCCGCGGAAGCGGCTCTGGAGCCGGACGAAGCTTCCGCTGGTCACGCGGCCTTCGTCTCCAGGGGGACGAACACGACGAGACGGCGGAACGGAGGCTTCGACGGAGCGGTCGGTGTGGGCTCGGCGGACATGAGGGCCTCCTTCATCTAGTTCGATGTCGATCGTACCAGTTCGTTCGATGGGAATCGAATTTACGCAGATTGCGAGATGCCCGCTTGCACGCGCCGGGGACGTCGCATACGTTCCCCCGCGACGCAGCGGTTGAGACGCCAAGAGCGAGGCCATCGAGGTTGCAAGGCCCGCCGCCCGAACCGGAAACGGGACGGGAACCTCAAGCGGCTCCCGCTGCGTCAAATTTGTTAAAGCCCTGCCTTCTCGAGGAACTTCAGCCAGATCTCGCTCCGGGTGGGGAAGGAAGGCACGGCGTGCCTGAGCCGCTCGAGCGGCACCTCGCCGACGATCGCGATCGTCGCCGCGTGCAGGAAGTCGGCGACTTCGGAGCCCGTGATCGTGCACCCGATCAGGATCCGGCGCTCGCGATCGACGACGAAGCGCGCGGTGCCCGGCGCGTTGTGGCCGTAGAACGTGCCGCCTGCGTTGCCGGACGTCTCGGTGTCGTAGGTCGCGAACTCGAGCCCCGCCGCCGCGGCGGTGTCGGTCGTGTGGCCGACGGAGGCGACCTGCGGGTCGGTGAAGATCACGCGCGGGGAGAGCGGGCCGTCGGCGCCGTGGGAGAGCGCGTGGTCGTGGCCGAGGATGCAGTCGGCGGCCAGGCGGGCCTGGTACTTGCCCATGTGCGTGAACAGCGAGCGGCCGTTGATGTCGCCGATCGCGAACAGCCACGGATGGCCGGGGACGCGCATCAGCGCGTCGACCCGGATCGTCTCGCCGGGCTCCAGGCCCGCGGTCTCGACGCCGAGCGTGTGCGTCGACGGCCGGCGACCGAGCGCCACCAGCAGCACGTCGGCGGTGACCGCGGCGCCGCCGGACGTGGTGACCGTGACCGTGCCGCCGGCCTGCGTCAGCTTGCATGCCTTCTCGCCGGTGCGGATGTCGACGCCGTAGCCCGCGAGCGCCTCCGTCACCTGCGCGCACGCGTACTCCTCCTCGCGCGGGAGCAGCCGCCGCTCGCCCTCGACCAGCGTGACCTGGGCGCCGAGCGTCTGGAACGCCTGCGCCATCTCGACGCCCACCACGCCGCCGCCGACGATCACCATCCGGTCCGGGATCTGCTTCGCGATCGTCGCCTCGCGGTTCGTCCACGCGTCCTCGATCGTGTCGAGCCCCTCGATCGGCGGGAGCTTCGGCACCGAGCCGGTCGCGAGGATCACGGCCCGGCGCGCCTCGATCTCCTCGTCGCCGACCCGCACCCGGCGCTCGCCGGCCAGCTTGCCGTGGCCGCGGAACAGCGCGATCCCGCGCTGCTCGAGCCACGGCAGCTGGGCCGAGTCGTCGAGGCCGTGGACGATCTCGTCGCGGCGGGCGAGCACCGCGGGCACGTCGAGCTCACCGGTGGCGGCCTCCGCCGCGCCTTCGACGCGGCGGACCTCGGCGAGCGCCTCGTAGGGCCGCAGCAGCGCCTTCGACGGCATGCACGCCCAGAAGGAGCACTCGCCGCCGACCAGCCGGTCCTCGACGATCGCCACGTCCAGGCCATGATCGGCAAGCCGCCCCGCCGCCACCTCGCCGGCGGGCCCCGCGCCGATCACCACCACATCGAAGCTCTGCATGTCCGGTAGAATGACTCACGAAGTACACCCCGGGGACGACAGGCTTCGACGTGGTCGGTTCGTTGGGGTGGTGGCGAGTCGAGGTACCGGAGGCCTCGTAAAACCCCGGTAATAACAAATGCGAAGAACACTGTTGCTGGCGAGAGCCAGCACTCTTTCGCGCTCGTCGCCTAGCCGAAACTAGGTAAGAGCCTTGGCCCCCGATGCCTGCGACGGGAATCGGCCGAGCAAATCAGCGGGCTCACCCCCGGTACGCCCGTCCGAGCCGACCGGGGGGAAATTTGATCGGACTGGCCGCTCAGAACCCCGCCGGTGAGGCGACTGGGAGGCGAGACCAGAGCACCGGCTACGCTCGTAGAAACCACCTTTAGCGCGATTGCGGACGCGGGTTCAATTCCCGCCGTCTCCACTTTTCGGTCCGAGAAGCTCCTCGTTTGAGGAGCTTCTCGCAGTTTGGACACGCATCGAGCGCAGGCATAGTCACGGGTTGCGCAACAGGACTGTACCGACATCCGGTACAGTACGGTCTTGATGGTCGGTACAGGTCGTCAGGGAACGCCGTTTCCGTTTGAAGGCCCGGTCGACCCTTCGCTCCTGATCGACCGTCGCGACGAGCTGGCAACCCTCGCTCGCCGTGCGGGGGATCGCGTAGGGGTGCGGCTGGTTGCTCCTCGCCGATTCGGGAAGACGAGCGTCCTGCTTGCGCACGCCGCCCGACTACGCGAGTCGAGTTGGCGCACGGCTCACGTCGACTTCTCGCGAGTGGCCGATCTCACGGATGTCGCGCGACGACTCGCGACTGCGTACGCGGAACTCGATCCGCAGTGGATGCGCGCACACGTCGCAGGGCTCTTGTCTCGTCTCGGCTTGACGCTGACGCCGGCGGGTCCCGGGGTGTCGTGGGCGATGCGGCCGTCCACGCCGGATCGGGAGGCCGCCGAGTTGGTTCTCCATCGCGTGCTCGATCTGCCTCTAACGCTGTGGCGCGAGGACCGGAGGCCGACGCTCGTGGTTCTCGACGAGTTCCAGGATTTGCTCACGGCCCGCGACGACCTCGATGGCCTCTTGCGATCGCGCATCCAGTATCACGGTGACGCGGCGGCTTACGTGTACGCCGGCTCCGAGCCGTCGATGATGCACGCACTCTTCGACCGGCGCGAGCGGCCGCTGTTCGGCCAGGCCGATCCTCTCGCCCTTGGGCCGCTTCCCCTCGATGAGACGATCAACGATCTTCATCGGCGATTCTCAGACGAGGGACAGGATCCGGGCGAAGCGTTGGCCGAGCTGGCCGTATTCGCGGGAGGACATCCTCAGCGGACCCTGATGCTGGCGTACCTGCTCTCCGAGCGTCTCGAAGGTGGCGAATTGGGCACGGCTGCCCTCGCCGCAGCCGTGGTGGATCAGGCCATCCGGCGGACCCGCGCGGCCCATCAGGCCCTTTGGGGGCAGCTCGAGCGGTCGGAGCGAATGGTGCTCGCGGCGGTGTCTGACGGCACCGCTCCGACCAGTCGCGCGCTCGCGGCTGAACACGGCGTCGGGCACAGCACGCTCGCGCGGGCGGCCGATCGCCTTGTGGACCAAGGGCACCTCGTCCGAGACGAACGTGGCACGCGCGTGGTCGACCCGCTGCTCCGCGAATGGCTCAGGCGCCGGTGAGCATCAGCGCTGCTTGTGCGGGACCGCGAATCCGGTCCCTGTGCAGCGGCTTTTTCGTCGTTCTCCAGGTCGGGACGCGTGACGCGGGGGAATACCGCTAGTCGCGCCCAGGACGGGGCGGGTCGCTTCGGCCGCCGTCGGCGTGCGTAGAGGTCGGCGCGTAGGCGGGGTGCCCCGAAGGGAGGCGGTTCATCGCCCTCGCGGACATCCACCTCGGTGCTCCCTTCAATGCCCGCTTGTTGCCCCGTCGACGGGGATTGACGAGGCGGGAGAAGATGGCAAGAGCGTACCTCGGACGCGTCTAGGCCTCGGAGGCCGCCGTAGCGAGCGCGGCGAGCAGCGCGGCGACCGCCGGTGGATCGGGCGGCTCGCCGTAGGTCGCCGCATACACGCGCCGCGGCAGGTCGGGGAGTTCGCTGGCGTTGACCCCGTCGGCGTGGTGGGCGCGCAGGGCCAGCCCCGGCAGCGTCGCCACGCAGAGCCCCGCCCCGACGAGCGACTGGATCAGCACCATGTCGTCGGACTCGTAGCCGATGCGCGGCTCGAAGCCCGCGGCGTGGCACAGCGCGAGCAGGTGGCCGCGGCAGCGTTCGCAGCCGGCGATCCAGGTCGCCTCGTGCAGGTTCGCCATCCCGCGCGTAGGCCGGTCGAGAGAGCAGGTACATCGGATCGTCGAGCAGGTGGTGGAGGCGGATGCCGGGCGGCTCGTCATCCGCGTCGTCGTAGCGGAAGATGATCGCCACCTCGACCTTCCCGGTCCGCAGCAGCTCGAGTGCCTCCGGCGGATGGGTGTCGGTCGAGCCGATCTCCAGGCCGGGGTGGTCGCGTGCGAGCGCGGCCGCCGCGCGCGGCACCAGTAGGGCGATCGCGGAGGCGAAGCCGGCCAGGCGCACGCGTCCGGCGGTGAGTCCGACGTGCGCGGACAGCTCCGCCTCGGCGGCATCGACGCGGCCGAGGATCTCCGCCGCGCGGCCGGCCAGCAGCTGCCCGGCCTGGGTCAGCCGGATCCCGCGGCCGACGCGCTGCAGCAACTGGGCGCCCGTCTCGGCCTCGAGCCTGGCGAGGTGGTGGCTGACCGACGGCTGCGAGTAGCTGAGCTCACGGGCCGCCGCGGTGACGGACCCGTGCCGGGCGACGGCGTCGATGACGCGGAGGCGGGAGACGTCAAGCATCGATCAATCCTATCTATGAATTGAGGCGACAAGTGGCATTGGACGGATACGTCATCCGGCAGCATGCTGGTGTCCATGTCCGCCACCCTCACCCGGCCCGTCGACCAGCTCAACCGGTTGGTCGCCGGCGTCCGCGACGCCATCGACGCCCACGCCGACTGGTCGCAGACCGCCCGGCTCGTCGCCGATCAGCTGCGCGTGCACCTCCCCGGCCCCGACGTCCTCACCCCCGAACAGCGCCTCGGCACGGCCGACCGCGCGGCCGGCCACACGCTGCACGTCGAGCCGGACGGCACGTTCTCCATCATCGCGGTGGTGTGGCGGCCGGGCCAGGTGACGCGGATCCACGATCACACCACGTGGTGCGTCTTCGGGGTCATCCAGGGCGTGGAGCACGAGGACGTCTTCGACGCCGACCTCAACCTGATCGGTCACAGCGACGGCGTCGTCGGCGACGTCAACGGCTTCGCGCCCCCCGGCGACATCCACCGCGTCCACAACACCGGTGAGGAGATTGCGATCTCGATCCACATCTACGGGACCGACGTCACGCGCATCGGCTCCAGCGTGCGCCGCTACTACGACTAAGGTCGAGCTGGCCAAGATCAGTCGGGCGCCCGGCGGGAAACCTCCGTGGCGCGGGAACGCCATGGGAGGACGCCGGTGATCTCGATGTCGATCGAGAAGCTCAGGATGGTGCGGATCACCACCAGCAGGCCGAGCGCGCCGACGCCCTCGAGCGTGAGGTCGACCGAGACGGTGCGGATGAGGTCCGCGGCGACGAAGACCTCCAGGCTGGCGAGCAGGGCGCGGCCGAAGCTCCGCCTGCCGGCCTCGTAGGCGGTGGCCGGGCCGCTCGCGCGGTACGCGGCGAAGGAGATCCACACGGTCACCACCGACCCGGCCACGATCACGGCGATCCCGATCCACTCGAAGGCGCGGGCGATGTGCTCCATGGCCTCCACGGCGACGACGCTACACCCGGGATCGGCGACCCGGCGCCTGAGTGGAATGACGCGCGCGCTCACCCGATCGGGGTGAGGGCGATCGCGCCTGCGATCGAGAGCATGTGCGCCGATGTCCGCCGCAGCCGCCCAGGACGCTTCGCCCACCGGCATCGGACGGTTCGTGACGGTGCTCCAGGGCATCCGCCCCTACGACCGCGGGCTGCTGTCCCGCGACATCGTCGCCGGCATCACCCTGGCGGCGCTCGCGATTCCCGAGGTCATGGGCTACACGAAGATCGCGGGCACGCCGGTCATCACCGGCCTGTACACGATCCTGCTGCCCGCGATCGCGTTCGCCGTGCTCGGCTCATCCCGCCACCTCGTGGTGGGCGGCGACTCCGCGACGGCGGCGATCCTGTACGCGGGCATCGCGGCGCTCGGCGTGTCGGGCCTCGCGCCGAACACGAGCGAATGGGTGGCGTACGCGAGCCTGGCCGCGCTGATCACGGGCGGCCTGCTGATCCTCGCGCGCATCGCGCGACTCGGCTTCCTGGCGGACTTCATCTCGCGCACGGTGCTCGTCGGCTTCCTCACGGGCGTCGGCATCCAGGTCGCGCTCGGTCAGTTCGCGAGCATGCTGGGCGTCGCCTCACCGAAGGTGGACACCAACCAGGTGAGCGGCACCGTGATCAAGTTCTTCGACACGCTGAAGGAGATCCCCGACACATCGCTCGCGACGCTCGCGGTGTCGCTCGGCGTGATCGCGACGCTCGTCGTGTTCGGGAAGTGGATCAAGGCGATCCCGGGCGGGCTGGTGGCCGTCGTGGGAGCGATCGCGGTGAGCTATGCGTTCGACCTCCAGACCCATGGCGTGTCCGTCCTGGGAGCCGTACCGAGCGGGCTGCCGTCGATCGGCCTCCCTGGCGGCGTCGGCTGGGACGAGGTCGTGCCCCTGCTGGGAACGTCCGTGTCGATGTTCCTGGTCATCCTCGCGCAGAGCGCGGCCACCTCGCGCGCCTACGCCGTCAAGTACAAGGACCGGTTCGACGAGAACAACGATCTCGTCGGTCTGAGCCTCGCCAACCTGGCCGCGGGCATCAGCGGCACGTTCGTGGTCAACGGGAGCCCGACGAAGACCGAGATGGCCGACGAGGCCAAGAGCAAGACGCAGGTCGCGATGCTGACGATGGCCGCGGCCGTCGCGATCGTGCTGCTGTTCCTGACCAAGCCGCTGCAGTACCTGCCGAACGCGGTGCTGGGCGCCGTCGTCTTCGTGATCGGGGTCAAGCTCGTCGACGTCAGGCACATGCGGGAGATCCTGCGCCTTCGCCGCGACGAGTTCGTGATCGCGGCGGTGACGTCGGCGGTGGTCGTGTGCGTCGGCGTCGAGCAGGGGATCATCCTCGCGATCGTGCTGTCGCTGCTCGACCATGTGCGGCGCCACTACGCGCCGCACAACTCGGTCATCACGCGTGACGAGCACGGCAGGCCGGTCGGCATCAAGGTGACTCCGGGCGCTCGCACCGAGCCGGGCCTGGTCGTCTACCGGTTCGGGGTCGGGATGTTCTACGCGAACGCCTCGCGCTTCACGGCGGAGGCACTGGCGCTCGTCGACGTCCCCGATCCGCCGCGCTGGTTCGTGCTGCTCGCCGATGCCGTGGACGACCTCGACTTCACGGCGGCCAAGACACTGGTCGAGTTCGCCAAGCAACTCGCCGAGCGCAAGATCGTGTTCGCGGTCGCCGAGGCACAGCCCGCAGTGCTCTCCGAGTACGACGAGTTCGGGCTGACGGGCGCGATCGGACGCGACCACGTGTACGCGACGCTCGACGATGCGATCGCAGCCTTCCACGCCGCCTGAAGGTGCTTCCGCGGACGCGCATGACGAGACACAATGCTGCCCGTGCCGACCGGGACCATCAGCGCGATCTTCGTCGGGCGCGAGAAGGAGCTCTCTCGGCTCATGGCGTCGCCATCGCAGCTGCGCCCGGCTGCGTCTTCGCGCTACCCCGGCGATATGGGGGTCAGCAGATCGACGGAGCCGTCGAACTGCCAGAGGGGATTCGGCGCATCTCCCGTCGAGGTGCGGACCTGGAAGAAGCCGTTGACCGGCTGCGGTCCGTCGCCGTCGGCGACGTACCGCCCGTCCGGGGTGACGTCGAGCTGATAGATCGCCGAGCCGGTCGCCGTGGCGCCCGGCAGGTGCCACGTCACGACGCAGCGCCAGTCGTTGCCCGGCCCCAGGTCGTCGACGAGGGCGCCGCCCTTGTCGCAGTCGGCGCTGGTCCGCAGGTGCGCCTCCGTGACGTCGGGGCGATGCAGCTCTCGGGTCTGCATGCGGTACAGATGCGCGAACGCCGTCGCGAGCGAGCGGTCCAGCTTGGCCTTGTCGATCCCGGAGCCGGAGGCCGGCGTGGCGCCGGCGATCACCGCGACGGTGACCGCGAGCAGCGCCGCCAGCGGCAGCACCGCTCGCACGAGGACGCGGCGGCCGACCCCGTCGTAGGCGAGGTCGGTGAAGTCGCGGCGCATGAAGAGCCGGTAGGCCAGCGCGGACGCGGCCGCCGCCCAGGCGAGGCTGACGACGACGCCGACGACGAGGGGGCCGGTCTGGGCGGGGTCGGTGAACAACCCGCGCCAGGCGATGAAGGCGTAGCTCGGCAGGGCGACGCGCACGGCGACGGGCAGCGGAAGCAGCTGCGCGATCTGCAGCACCAGGGCGAGCAGCGCGGGCATCACCAGGCCCATGGGAGAACGGCCGAGCGCCACCGAGCCGAGCAGCCCCACCGCCGCGAACGCCAGCGTCGGCGCCAGCACGGCGGCCCAGGCGAGCAGCACCGCTCCGGCCGCCTGCCCGGGCGCGAGCAGATGCCCGTCGAGGCCAACCAGCGGCCGGTTGCCGACCGCTGCCAGTCCGCCCGCGATGCCCGAGGCGGCCAGTCCGGCCGCCAGCAGCATGATCACCGTCAGGCTTGCCAGCGCCTTCGCCGCGAAGATCCGCCGCGGCGACCGCACGGCGACGAGCAGGTGCCGCCACGTGCCGAGCCGGTCCTCGGAGGCGAAGACGTCGCCGGCGACCAGCGACGTCAGCAGCGGCAGCACCCAGCTGCAGCAGAACGTCAGGACCACCAGCGATCCCGCCCAGCCGGTCTGGCTCATCCAGCGGCCGAAGACCGTGTCGGACGGCAGCGAGCTCTGCCCGCTGATGATGGCCACGAGCAACGCCGGGCCGAGCCAGCAGGCCAGGAGCGCCAGGCGGATCGGCCACTGGGCCAGCAGCTTGATCAGCTCGAAGCGGTAGCTGCGCCGAACGGGTGCCGGCTGCGCGCCGGCCCGCGGCGTCGTGACGGCCGCGGCGGTCACGGCCGTTCTCCGTCGCCCGCGGTCAAGGCGAGGAAGGCCGCCTCGAGCGGCGCCACGACAGGCGCCAGCTCGCGCACGCCCACACCCTCCCCGACCAGGCGCGCGACCAGGTCGTCCAGGGCCGGCGCCGCCGCCCGCACCAGGAGCGTCTCGGCGTCGTGACGCTGGAGCAGGCCGTCGTCCGAGAGCACGCGCAGCTCCGGCGTGTCGGCCGCGACGCGCCGGGCCGCGTCGGGGTCGGAGGTGCGCAGCCGGTAGTCCAGCTCGCCGGTGCCGGCGGCGAGCTCGCCGATCGGGCCGGAGAAGACCACCCGGCCGGCGGCGAGCAGCGTGACCTCGCTGCACAGCGCGGCCAAGTCGTCCATCCGGTGGCTGGAGAGCACGACCGCGGCACCGTCCGCCGCCAGCCCCGTCAGCACCCGGTGCACGTGACGGGTGCCGGCCGGATCGAGGCCGTTGGCCGGTTCGTCCAGCACCAGCAGCCGAGGCCTGGTCAGGAGCGCGGCGGCCAGCCCGAGCCGCTGTCGCATGCCGAGCGAGAAGCCGCGGACGCGGTCGTCCGCCACATCGGTGAGCCCGACCTGCTCCAGCGCGTCGCCGACGCCGCCGGAGCCGTCGCCCCGCAGGCGCGCCAGCGCGGCGAGGTTCTGCCGCGCCGTGAGCGACGGATACAGACCCGGCCCGTCCACGAACCCCGCGACCCCGTCAGGCAACGCGAGCGCCCGCCGCACCCGCGTGCCGAGGATCTCCAGCTCACCGCCGTCGGCCTGCGCCAGCCCGAGCAGCAGACCCAGCAGCGTCGTCTTCCCGGCCCCGTTCGGACCGACCAGGCCATGCACCTGGCCCTCCGCGACGTCGAGGTCCACGCCGTCGAGCGCGACGACCTCGCCGAAGGACTTGACGACCCCGCGCGCACGCACGACGGGCCCGCCGGATGACCGGCGGGCCCGCGTGTGTGCAACTGGTGTCCGAAGACCCGTCAGTTGGTGTCCGGGCTCGGGATGGAGGCGCCCGGGACCTGCGCCGGGGCGTAGATCACGGAGTCACCCGGATACGGGACCTTCCAGTCGTGCGTGACGTACCACGTGTACCGGTTCATCTGCTCCGGGTTCGCGTAGTCGGCGATCGCGCTGTTGCCCATCGTGTGCTGCTTGGGCAGCCAGGTCTTCCAGGCGGCCGCCGTGGCCAGCTCGTCCTCGGGCACGACCGGCTGCTGGGCCTCCGTCGTCTGCGGCGCCACCGTCCCGCTCACGGTGCTGGTCCCGGTCGAGGTCTGGCCCGGCGTATCCAGGCCGCAGGCCGGCGCGGTGGAGATGCCCTCGGTCAGCGGCACCTGGTTCGGCACCGCGGTGAAGGGCCTGAAGTCGGGCGTGTCGGTGAACGCGCCGAACATCGGCGTCGCCGCCGCGACCTTCTCGTTCAGCGGCTGGCCGCCGAGGATCTGCTCGATCGTGCGGACCATGTTGATCTGCGAGTAGTAGGTGCTGTCGACCACGCCGTGCGCCGCCCACGGGCTGATGATCTGGACCGGCGCGCGGTGCCCGTCGATGTGGTCGGCGCCGTCCTGGCTGTCGTCCTCGACCACGAAGATCGCGGAGTCCTGCCAGTACTGGCTGTGCGAGATCGTGTCGACGATCTTGCCCACCGCGAGGTCGCCGTCGGCGACCTGCGCCTCCGGGGTCACCGGGCCTCCGGTGTGGTCGCTGGAGAGCCACATCATGTTGAAGTTGGCCGGGCCGTTCTTCTGGAAGTCCTGCTTCCAGATGTCGAACCGGTACTGGTCCGGGATCGACGTGTCGAACGGCGGCGACTGCGGATCGGCGATGGCGTTCAGCGACGGGATCACCGAGCCGTAGTTGCCCTTCAGCTCGGGCGTGGTCAGCTGGGCGGGGTCACCGCCGCTCTCGACGCTCTTGGTCGCGCAGTAGTACTGCTGCCACGTGCCGGAGGGCTTGCCCTCGGTGTACTCGAACTCGCCGTAGTTGCGCGCGGAGTTCTGGGCGTCCTCGACCGCCGTCCAGAGGAAGCCCGAGCGCTGGTGGCCGAGCACGTCCTCCTCGGTGTCGTAGCTGCGCTGATACTCGCCCGCGGACGACTCGGTGTACTCGGGGTTGTCGCCCTGCATCAGCCAGTTGTGGCCCTCGGCGGAGTTCGTGCCGACGTCGTAGACGTTGTCATAGAGGCCGAACTGCCGGGCCAGCGCGTGCTGGTTCGGCGTGACCTTCGCCCCGAACTGCGCCAGGCTCGGGTCGCCGAGGCCCTCGGCCATGTCGCCGTACACCTGGTCGTACGTGCGGTTCTCCTTGACCAGCAGGAAGACGTGCTTGATCGTCGAGGGGTCGCCGATGCGCGTCGGGACCGCCACCGGCGGCTTGGCCTTGCCCTTCGCCTGCTGGACGTCGTTGGTCCCCCAGCCGTTCTGGGCGAAGACGGTGTCGGTGGACTTGGCGATGGCCTTGTCCTTCGGAAGCGTGAAGCGCGTCAGCGAGCCGGTCGTGCCGTGCGTCCCGTGACCCACCGCGACCGTGGTGCCCTGGCCCTTGTTGAACGAGAGGTTCGGTCCGCGCGCGTCGATCCCGCGGGTGTTCGTGACGACGATCTGGTTGCCGACCGTCGCCACCGTCTTCGGGTAGTAGTCCGTCGGCAGCAGGCCGATGTAGCTCACCGGCTCCTGCGGCTTGCCGTTGTACTGGTAGACGGCGACGGCGTTGGCGCGGCCGAGGGTGACGAGCAGGTGCTGGTCGGGCGTCATCGCGATGCTGGTGGGCGCATAGCCGACGTCCGACGACGGCCACGGCTTCGTGTCGATCGTCTGCACGACCTTGTCGTTCTTGGTGTTGATGACCGAGACGGTGTCGTCGTTGGTGTTGGCCACGAACAGCGCGCCCTGGGGAGCCTTCTTCGGCTTCTGCCCGGCAGGCTGCGCGTTCGGCTGCAGGAACATCGCGGTCGGGTGCAGGCCGACGGCGATCGATCCGACCGCCGGCGACGGGCTCGCCGTGTCGATGACGCTGACGGCTCCGGTCGTCGACGTGCCGTAGTACCCGTTGGCGGGCACCTGGGTGCCGTAGGAGCCCATGGTCGAGTCGCCGGGGTGGGCCTGACGGCCGCCCTCGTCGCTCACGTAGAGCTTGTGGCCCGCGAAGGCGAGCTCACGCGGGGCGATGCCGACGTTCCAGGTGCGCTCGATCGCACCGGAGCTGGGGTCGAGCGCCGCGACGGTGTTCTGTCCGTTGATCGCGACGTAGAGGTCGGCGCCGTCGGGCGAGTACTTCATCTGGCCGACCAGGGCGGCATGGCCGCTCACCGTCGGGATCGAGATGGTCGTCGGCGTGCCGAGCGAGCCGTCGGCGTTGACCGGGAACCGGGACACGCCGGTCTGCTCGGGAACCCAGAGGAAATGGCCGTCCGGCGAGAACGTGGGACCTTCCTGACCGTCGGTGCCGTTCGTGAACCTCTGGTTGGCGCTCGCAGCGGTTCCGACCGTCCAGACGAGCTTGTAGCTGGACAGGTCGAAGACCTGCAGGACCACCGACTTGTCGGTGCTGGTGGCCGCGAGGAAGTGCCCGTCCGGGCTGACCGTCGAGCCCATGAACTTGCCGGTCTGGGTGAGCAGGCGATCACCGAGCGGCTTGATGATCTGGTCGTCGGAGACCTGGATCCCGTTGGCGTACTCGGTGCCGACCTGGTTGTGGCCGAACCCCACCGTCGAGGCGTAGGTCGCTCCCGCGCCGGCGAGGACGACGGCGGTGGCGCCGATCGCGACGAGGCGTGGTCGATGACGCACGCTCGCTACCCGTCGGCGTCGTCGCGTGACCTGCAGACCTGTCCGGCTGAGCATCAGTACCCCCTGCGTCCGAAAATCCCGACGGCGGATTCTTAGGACGGCGGTCGGGCGCTCGGGTAACCCCCTCGTGAACCGTGAAGGATCGATGAACGGTCGTGGCGGCCGGCGATTTCCTCCGTGGAGGCTACGGTGTGAGGTGGGCGTCAGTACGGATGCGCGCCGACGGGGGCGTCCGTCATGCTCAATCAATCGAAGGAGCAAAGATGATCGAGCGCACCCGCGAGGTTGACGGGCTGAATGAGCTCCTCCTGCACGGGCACCGCGTGTTCTATCGCTCGGCGGGGAGCGGCCCGGTGATGGTGCTCGTCCACGGCATCACGTCCACGTCGGCCACGTGGGAGAACGTGCTCCCCTATCTGGCGGAGCACTTCACCGTCATCGCTCCGGACCTGCTCGGCCACGGGGAATCGGCCAAGCCCCGCGGGGACTACTCGCTCGGCGCCTACGCGAGCGGGATCCGCGATCTCCTGCTCGCCTTGGGTCATGAGCGCGCGACGTTCGTCGGACACTCGCTCGGCGGCGGCATCGCCATGCAGCTGGCCTACCAGTTCCCTGAGCACTGCGATCGGCTGGTGCTCGTGGCGAGCGGCGGTCTCGGGCGCGAGATCACGCCGCTGCTGCGAGCCGCCAGCCTGCCGGGCTCCGAGCTCGTGCTTCCGCTGCTCGTCGACGACCGCCTGCTTGGGATCGGCCGGACGGTCGGCCGCGCGCTCGGTCGCGTGGGACTGCGCGTGCACACCGACCTGGGCGAGGTGCTGCGCGGCCACGCCTCGCTCGCCGACGGCGAGGCGCGCGCGGCGTTCCTGCATACGCTGAGGACGATCGTCGATCCCATGGGCCAGCGCGTGGACGCGAGCGATCGTCTCTACCTCGCTCAGGCGATCCCGTTCCTGCTCGTCTGGGGAGAGCACGATTCGATCATCCCGGTCGAGCACGCGCGCGCGACGCACGATCTCGTGCCGGGGAGCCGGCTCGAGGTGTTCCCGAACGCCGGCCACTTCCCGCACCTCGACGATCCGCTCCGCTTCGTCCGGCTGCTGACCGACTTCATGGACACGACCGCGGCCGCGCAGGTCGACGCCGATCGCTTGGGGAAGCTGCTGCGCAGCAACGGCCATGCAGCGTGAGGACGAGCGCGCGATCGCGCTCGCCGAGGATCTCGGAGCGCAGCTCGGACGCCTGAAGGGCGCCGGGCCGAAGCTCATGCAACTGCTCTCGGTGCTCGAGTTCGACGACGGCGAGCCGCAGGCCCCGGGTGCGTTGCGGCGCGACGCCGGCTCGGTCGGCTTCGGCCGCGTCAAGCGCGTGCTCGAGCAGGATCTCGACGCCCGTGTCGGTGAGCTGTTCGCGGATTTCGACGAGGAGCCGTTCGCGTTCGCGTCGCTCGGCCAGGTCCACCGCGCGCGCACGGCGGACGGCGACGAGGTGGCGGTCAAGGTGCAGCACCCCGGCGTGGCGGAGGCCGTCGAGTCGGATCTGCGCAGCATCGGGGTCGTCGCTCCGATCCTCAAGCGCCTCGCGCCGGGACTCGACGCGGGCGCGCTGCTCGCCGAGATCCGCGAGCGCATCTCGGATGAGCTGGACTATGAGGTCGAGGCCCAGCATCAGCGCCGCATCGAGCGGCGGTTCCGCGGCCACCCCCACGTCCGGATCCCGCGTGTGCATACAGGCCTGTCCGGGCGCCGCGTGCTCGTGACCGAGTACGTCGACGGACTCGGGGCGCAGGACATCGAGCGCCTCGGCGACGCCGAGCGCGACCGGATCGGCGAGATCGCCTTCCGCTT
This sequence comes from uncultured Solirubrobacteraceae bacterium, assembly GCA_963736505.1. GTDB lineage: Bacteria > Actinomycetota > Thermoleophilia > Solirubrobacterales > Solirubrobacteraceae > Solirubrobacter. The sequence continues at coordinate 683,231 of CAVTOZ010000001.1, read as the reverse complement.
CTCCTTGGGCCTCGTGTCCCGCGACGGCGCCGTCGCCGGCGACCCGCACCCGGACAACTGCCTGCTGTGTCCCGACGGGCGCGTCTGCCTGCTCGACTTCGGCCTGCTGCGCGACATCGACGCCGGCTACCGGGACGGGGAGCGCGAGGTCGTGCGGGCGCTCGCCGGCGACGACCCGGAGGGCGTCCACGCGGCGCTGTCGGCGCTCGGCTACCTGCCCGACCCCGACGCGTTCGACGCCGCGGCGCTGTTCGAGCACCTTGCGGCCGCGAGCGAATGGATGCTCGCGCGCGGCTTCCGCCGGATCGACGTCGCCTACGCCGGCCGGATCCGTGAGCTCGGCTACCCGCCGAGATCACCCTACTTCGGGGTGATGCGCCGCCTGCGGATGCCGCCGCCGACGCTCCTGCTGCGCCGCATGGAGCTGCAGGTCCTGTGGCTGCTCGGTGAGCTGCGCGCGGGCGCCGACTGGGGCGCGATCGCCGCCGAGTACCACTCCGGCGACGCGGCCACGACCGTCCTCGGGCGCGAGGATCGCGCCTTCTTCGCCGGCCGCGGCGCGTAGTTCTCCGCAGCGGCGGGGGGAGAGGCTCCCGATGAGCGCGGAGCCGCCATCGGCGACGCTGCGTGCTCGCAAACGAGAGGTGCTGACGTCGTGAGTCATATCGCGTTTCCGATCGTGTGGGCGATCGCCATGCTGGTGTTCGCCGTGATCATCGGCCTGAGGGCGCGGCTGCTGCTCCGCGCGCGGCCGGCGGCCCGCCTCGACCGCCTGCCGGAGCGCTTCAAGCGAGCGGTCGTGTACGGGCTCGGCCAGAAGAAGTTCCTGCGCGGCGACCAGCCGGCGGGGATCATGCACGCGCTGATCTTCTGGGGGTTCGTCGTCCTGATGCTCCAGGTCGTCGAGCTGTTCGGCCGGACGTTCGACGCGAGCTGGAGCCTTCCCATCCTGGGCGACGATCAGCTGCTCGGGCCGGCGTTCTCCGTCGTGGTCGACGCGCTCGAGGTGGTCGTGATCGTCGGCGTGGTCTACATGCTCTACCGGCGGCTGATCGCCCACACCCCGCGCCTGTTCGGGACGCGCCCCGCGGAGCAGCGCTACCGCGACACCCCGCACTGGGAGGGCGTCCTGATCCTCGTCTTCATCCTGATGATCATGGTCGGCGGGCTGCTGTACGACGCCGGCAGCGAGATCGGCTGGTGGGTGCACAACACCACGGTGCTCGTGTTCCTGTGCGTGCTGCCGCTGTCGAAGCACTTCCACATCATCACCGCGATCCCGAACGTGTTCTTCGGGAAGCTCCCGCCGCGGAGCACCGAGCGGCCGCTGGCGATCACCGTCGTGCCCGCCGCGCCGGTCGCCGCGCTCCAGCGTCCCGCGGAGGGCCTCGTCGGCGTCGCCTCGCTGGACGACCTGAGCTGGAAGCAGGTGCTCGACGCGTTCGCGTGCACCGAGTGCGGCCGCTGCACCTCCGTCTGCCCGGCCACCGCGGCCGGCTCGCCGCTGGCGCCGCGCCAGCTGATCCTCGATCTCCGCGACGCGCTGTACCACGGCGCGGACGAGTCCCAGCCGCTGATCCCGGACGAGGTCCTGTGGTCGTGCACGACCTGCATGGCGTGCGTCGAGGCATGCCCGGTCGGGATCGAGCACGTGCCGACGATCGTCGACCTGCGCCGCAACCTCGTCGACAAGGGCGACCTGGACCCGCTGCTGCAGCAGACGCTGCAGAACTACGCCGGCCAGGGCAACTCCCAGGGCAAGTCGGCGCGCATGCGCGCCCGCTGGGCCAAGGCACTCGACTTCAAGATCCCGGACGCGCGCAAGGAGCCCGTGCAGTACCTGTGGTTCGTCGGCGACTTCGCGTCCTTCGACGAGCGCGCGCAGCTCGCCTCGCAGTCCGTCGCGCGGATCCTCCACGACGCCGGCGTGTCGTTCGGGCTGCTCTACGAGGGCGAGCGCAACGCCGGCAACGACGTGCGCCGGGTCGGCGAGGAAGGGCTGTTCGAGCTGCTCGTCGAGCAGAACATGAGCGCGCTCGGCGAAGCGCAGTTCGACGCGATCTTCACGACCGATCCGCACTCGCTGAACACGCTGCGCAACGAGTATCCGGAGTTCGGGCTCGACAAGCCCGTCTACCACTACACCGAGCTGCTCGCCGACCTCGTCGCGCGCGGGGAGATCTCGCTGCGGACGCCGCTCACCGGCACGCGCGTCACCTACCACGACCCGTGCTACCTGGCGCGCTACAACCGCATCACCGAGGCGCCGCGCACGCTGATCGAGGCGACGGGCGCGGAGCTGGTCGAGATGCCGCGCAACGGGGTCAACACGTTCTGCTGCGGCGCCGGCGGCGGGAGGATGTTCATGATGGACGGCCCCGAGACCGGAGAACGGCCGAGCGAGCAGCGGATCCGCGAGGCGCAGACGCTCGGCGACCTCGACTACTTCCTCGTCACCTGCCCGAAGGACCTGGCGATGTACTCGGACGCGGTCAAGGTCGTCGGCGCCGACTTCGAGGTCGCCGACCTGACCGCGCTGATCGAGCGCGCGCTGCTCGCCGCCGAGCCGCTCGCGGCCGTTTAGCCGAGCAGCGTCGTCAGCTCGTCGGCGACGTCGAAGAGATCGGCGACCGCCCCGTAGTGGGCGACGTTGAAGATCGCGGCGCCGGGATCCGTGTTGACGGCGATGATCAGCTCCGACCCCTGCATGCCCTCGACGTGCTCGGGCGCGCCGGACACGCCGAGTCCGAGGTAGAGCTTCGGCTTCACCGACGCGCCGGACTTCCCGATCTGCCGCGCCTTCGGGACCCACCCCGAATCGATCACGGGGCGCGACGCGGCGAGCTCCGCGCCGAGCGCCGAGGCGAGCTCTTCCGCGATCTCGACGTTCTCGGCGCCGCCGATCCCGCGGCCGACGCACACGATCAGGTCGGCCGTCGTGAGGTCCACGCCTTCGTCGGACGCGGTGATCGCCTCGCTGAAGCTCGTCCGCAGGCCGTCGAGCTCGGGCGGCGGCGCGAGCTGGACGCGCTCCGTGCCGGCGGACGCCTGCGGCTCGTCGTGGAGGGCCGCCGAGTTGACGCCGAACACCGCGGGCAGCGGCGTGCGCACCGTCGCGTTCAGCTGGCCGCCGTAGATCGCGCTGATCGACTCCGCCTCGCCGCCCGCCAGCGACACCGCGAGGCAGGCGCCGACGAAGGGGAGGTTCGCCGCGGCCGCGGCGGCGGCGCCGAGGTCGTAGCCGGCGGTGGCGTTCTCGACCAGGACGACGTCCGGCGAGCGCTCCGCGATCGCGGCCGCCAGCACCGCCTGGTGCGCCTCGGGGAGATATGGGGAGAGCGCGGGGTGCACGACCTCGAGCACCACGTCGGCCGCCGCCAGCGCGTCGTCGCCGATCGGCTCGGCGCTCGCCGTCAGCGCGATCAGCGCGCCGCCGGCGGCGTCCGCCAGCGGGCGCGCGAACGCCAGCAGACGGCCGTTGATCGCAGGATCGATGTAGACCAGGACGTCGCCCATCAGGTCACCAGAGCTCCTCGTTCCTTCAGGACCGCGACGATCTGTTCGGCGATCGACTCGGCGTCGCCCTCGAGCATCGTCGCGCCGGCCTGGGACTCCGGCCGCGCGAGCGAGACGAGCTGCGACATGTTGGGCTGGGCGGGGACGCTCACCGCGAGCGTCTCGGCCTTGGCTTCGGTCATGGCCTGGCGGAGCCGCGTCATCGAGACGTACCGCGGCGGCTGGCTCGCGGATTGGACGCCGACGACCGCGGGCAGCCGGAGGCCGAGCACGGCGAGCCTGCCGCCGGCGTACTCCTGCTGGACCTGCGCGGTCCCGTCGGCCACGCTGACGCCGACGACGACGCTGGCCTGCGGCCAGCCGAGCGCGACGGCGAGCAGCGGCGCGGTCTGCCCGAAGACGTCGGACGGCGTCTGCACGCCGACCAGGACGAGGTCGGGCGCCAGCTGCCGGAACGCCTCGGCGAACGCGAGCGCCGCGGTCCGCGAGTCATAGGGGTCGATCGCGCCCGCGTCGACGACGACCGCCCGGTCGGCCCCGCGCGCGTACGCGACGCGGAGCGCCTGCTCGATCCCGTCCGCCTGCAGCCCCACGGCCGTGACCGTGGCGCCGGTGGCCTCCTTGACGAGCACGGCCTCCTCGAGCGCCTGGTCGTCGAAGTCGCTGATCGCCATCTCGACGAGCTCGCGATCGATGTCCGTGCCGCCCGCGTCCAGCTCGAGCTCCTCGCCTGCCTTCGGCATGAGCCGTACTGCGACCGCGATGTTCATGGCACGACCCTATCGGCGATCCGACGGGGCCGGATCCGTAGTTACCGCCAGACGTCGCGGGCAATGCCCGATGGCGGCGCGGCCTCCAGAGCGCAAGGTCAGGTCAGCAACCAAGGGAGAGAAGCGGACCAATGGCCAACCAGCTCGATCACGAGACCCTCAACGTCGCACTCAAGTCGATCGACGACTTCGCGGCGCGCGAGCTTCCCGACACGCTGCTGATCGAGCTCGACGAGCGCGACGAGTTCCCGGAGGAGATCGTCCGCCGGATGTCGTCCGGCGACGGCCTCGGCATCCAGCTGCTGTTCGTGCCCTTCGAGTACGGGGGCATGGGCGGCGGCGCCTTCGACGTATGCCGCATCTGCGAGCGGATGGCGTCGATCGACCTCGGGCTCGCGACCTCCGAGCTCGCCACGTTCCTGGGCAGCGACCCGATCAGGGTCGGCGGGACCGAGGAGCAGAAGCGCACGTACATGACCCGGATCGCCACCGAGGGGTCGCTGTTCGCGTACGGCGCCACGGAGGCCGAGGCCGGCAGCGACCTCGGAGCGCTCAAGACCACCGCCGAGCGCGTCGGCGAGAACGGCAGCGTGACCGGCTACCGGATCAGCGGCGCCAAGCAGTGGATCAGCAACGGCGGCGTGGCCGACCTGTTCACCGTGCTCGCGCTCGCTCCCGACGGTCCGAGCTGGTTCGTGATCGACTCCGGCGCCGAGGGCTTCACGCACGGCAAGCACGAGGACAAGCACGGGATCCGGCTGAGCAACACCGCCGCGCTGTTCCTCGACAAGGTCTACGTCGACGCCGACCGGCTGATCGGCGGCGTCGAGGGCCAAGGCCTCGTCCAGGCCCAGCAGGTCTTCGGCTACACGCGGCTGATGGTGGCCGCGTTCGGGCTCGGCGCGGGATGGGCGGCGCTGGAGCGCGCGATCGCGTACTCGCGCAAGCGCATCCAGGCCGGCGGCCCGCTGTCGGAGAAGCAGGGCTACACGCACAAGCTGATCGTCCCGCACGTGGTCGCGCTGGAGGCGGCGAGAGCCGCCATCGAGGAGACGGCCGAGCGGCTCGACGCGGGCGAGGGCTCGCTCAACGTCGAAGGCGCGATCGCCAAGTACCTCGCCAGCGAGGCGGGCGACGCGGCCGCCGACGCGGCGATCCAGGCCCACGGCGGCAACGGCTACACGCACGACTACATGGTCGAGAAGATCAAGCGCGACGTCCGCATCACCCGGATCTACGAGGGCACGTCGGAGATCATGGAGATGACGATCGCGCGCGGCCGCTGGCAGGAGCACCTCAAGTCAGGCGGCGAGCACTACCGCGAGCAGGCGCGCGCGCTCGAAGCGCTGCACGCCGAGAACCCCGACATCGGCGCCGGCGCCGCCGCGCTCGCGCACCACGCGCTGGCCGAGCTGCTCGAGCGCTGCCGGCTCGAGAAGCTGACCCGCAACCAGCACATCCTGCTCCGCCTGGGCGCCTTGATCGCCCAGGTCGAGGGAGCCGGCGCGCTCGCCAGGCGCGCGCAGCGGGCGGCCGCCAAGCAGTTGCACCCGAAGGCGGCGAAGGGCCTGCGCGCCGACGCGCTCGCCGCGATCAGCCGCGTGAACGCACGCGGCGCCGCGCTGATCGTCGCGACCGAAGCGGTCCGCTGGGTGGCCGGCGCCGACGGCGCCGGGCTCGGCGACTTCGAGGAGCGTCTCGGCCTCGCGTCGATCCACCGCGCCCAGAGCGGGCTGCTCGCGGACCTGCAGACGATCGCCGAGGCGATCTACAAGAGAAAGCCGAGCCGGCGATGAGCTCTCCAGCCGAGCGTGCCGTCGCCATCGTGGGCGTCGGCGCCATCCTCCCCGACGCACCCGACGCGCCGACCTTCTGGACCAACGTGCGCGAGGGCCGCTACGCGATCACCGACGTCGATCCGGCCCGCTGGGATCCCGCGCTCTTCTACGACCCGGATCCGCAGGCGCCGAGCAAGACGTACTCGAAGATCGGCGGCTGGGTGCGCGAGTGGGACTGGAACCCGCTGGCCTGGAAGCTGCCGCTGCCGCCGAAGGTCGCCGACGCGATGGACGACGGCCAGAAGTGGGCCGTGGCGTGCACGCACATGGCGCTCGCCGACGCCGGGTGGCCTGAGCGCCCGCTCCCGCTCGACCGCACCGCCGTGATCCTCGGCACCGCGATGGCCGGCGAGCGGCACTACCGGACCACCCTGCGCATCGAGTACCCCGAGCTCGCGCGCGAGCTCGAGCGCGCCGGGAGCTTCGCGGCGCTGCCCGCGGACGTGCGGACCGCCATCAGCGGCGAGCTGCGCGACAACGTCGAGGCCTGGCTGCCGGGGATCACCGAGGACTCGATGCCCGGCGAGCTGAGCAACTGCATGGCCGGCCGGATCGCCAACCTCTTCAACCTGCACGGGCCGAACTTCACGGTCGACGCCGCCTGCGCCTCGGCGATGGCGGCGATGAGCGCCGCGATCGAAGGCCTCACCGAGCACGCGTACGACGTCGCCGTCACCGGCGGCGTGGACCGCAACATGGGCGCGTCGAGCTTCGTGAAGTTCTGCGCCATCGGCGCGCTGTCGCCCAGCGGCACGCGCCCCTACGCCGACGGCGCCGACGGCTTCGTGATGGGCGAGGGCGCGGCGCTGTTCGTGCTCAAGCGCCTCGCCGACGCCGAGCGCGACGGCGACCACATCTACGCCGTGGTCCGCGGTGTGGGCGGCGCCAGCGACGGCAAGGGCAAGGGCATCACCGCGCCCAACCCGGTCGGCCAGTTCCTCGCCGTCGAGCGCGGCTGGCGCGACGCCGGCCTCTCGCCCGAGGAGTGCACGCTCGTCGAGGGTCACGGCACGTCGACGCGCGTCGGCGACGTCGTCGAGGTGGGCAGCATCGCCAAGGCCTTCGCCGGCGCGCAGCTGCGCCCCGGGTCGGTCGCGCTCGGCTCGGTGAAGTCCAACATCGGCCACCTCAAGGGCGCCGCCGGCGCCGCCGGCATCCTCAAGACCGCGCTGTCGCTGCGCGACAAGGTGCTGCCGCCGAGCCTGAACTTCGAGCGGCCCAATCCGAACATCGACTGGGCCGGCTCGCCCTTCGCCGTCAACACCGAGCTGCGCGACTGGGAGATGCCGCCGGGCGCCACGCGCGTCGCCGGCGTCAGCGCGTTCGGCTTCGGCGGCACCAACTTCCACATCGTCATGGAGGAGCACGTGCCCGGACGCCTCAGCACCAACGGCCACGCCGCGATCAGTGTCGGGGCCGGCGTGCCCGCGGCGCGGCCCGAGCCCTCACCCACACGGCCGGCGACCACCGGCGGCAAGCCGCCGGCGCGGGGCGCGCTCGTGCTCGGCGCGGCCGACGCCCAGGCGCTCGCCAACGAGCTGCGCACGGCGCTCGCGGAGGCGCGCCAGGGCCGCCACCTCGAGCCCGCCCCGCCGAGCGCGGCCGCGCTGGCCGCCGCCGAGCGGATCGCGATCGACTACGCGGACGGCGAGGAGCTGGTCACGAAGGCCGAGCTCGCGCTGCGCCTGATGGAGCGCGACGACGAGGCCGCCTGGATCGCCATGCGCGCGCGCGGCATCTTCCGCGGCGCCGGCGCGCCGGGCAAGGTCGCCTTCCTCTACACCGGCCAGGGGTCGCAGTACGCGAACATGCTGCGCGACCTGCGCTCGCGCGAGCCGATCGTCGCCGACATCTTCGACGAGGCCGACGCGATCATGGCGCCGCTGCTCGAGGGCCGGCGGCTGTCGGACATCGTCTTCGCCGACCCGTCCGACCCCGCCGCGATGGCGCGCGCCGAGCAGGAGCTGCGCCGCACCGAGATCACGCAGCCGGCCGTGCTGACGGTCGACATGGCGCTGACGCGGCTGCTCGCGGCCTACGGGATCGTGCCGGACCTGGTCATGGGCCACTCGCTCGGCGAGTACGGCGCGCTCGTCGCCGCCGGGTCGCTCTCGTTCGAGGCCGCGCTGGAGGCCGTCAGCGCGCGCGGCCGCGAGATGGCGAGCATCGACGTGCCCGACCCGGGCGCGATGGCGGCCGTCATGGCGCCGCTGGACGTGGTCGAGCAGGTCGTGGCCGAGACGGACGGCTACGTCGTGCTGGCCAACGTCAACTCCATGCACCAGGTCGTGCTCGGGGGCACGACCGAGGCGGTCGGCCAGGCCGTCGCCGCGCTTGCCGCACGCGGGCACGACGCGACGCCGCTGCCCGTCAGCCACGCCTTCCACACCTCGATCGTGGCGCCCGCGAGCGGGCCGCTGCGCACGACGCTCGAGCGGCTCGGCCTGCGCTCGCCGCTCATCCCGATCGTCGCCAACGTCGACGGCGAGTTCTACCCGTCGGGCGAGGGCGTCGAGGAGCGGATGATCGACGTGCTCTCGCGCCAGGTCGCGTCGCCCGTCCAGTTCGTCAAGGGGCTGCACACGCTCTACGACGCCGGCGCCCGCATCTTCGTGGAGGTCGGACCCAAGAAGGCGCTGCAGGGCTTCGCGTCCGACGTGCTCGGCGACGACCGCGTGCTCAGCCTCGCCTCCAACCACCCGAAGCCCGGAGATCTGATGTCGTTCAACACCGCGCTGTGCGGCCTCTACGCCGCCGGCCTCGGCACTTCGCTCGAGCCGCCCGCCGCCGGCTCGGGGACGCTGCAGGCGGGAGCGACGGCGCAGCCGCGCCGGGACCCCGCGCCAGTCGTACCGGCCCGTGCCGGCGACGACGACCTCGGCCACCTGTTCGCCGAGTTCCTCGAGCGCGGTCGCGAGCTCATGGGCGGGGGCGGCCCGGGCGCGAGCCCCACCGCGCCCGTGGTGATCACCGGCGCCGCGCTCGGGCTTCCGGGCGCCGAGCGCGTGTTCGACGACGCGAACATCGCACGCCTGCTCAACGGCGAGCAGGGCATCGACGTGATCCCGGGCCACCTGCGCCGCGAGATGCTCGACAAGCACATCACGCGGCTGGTGAAGAGCGACAACGGCAACGCGCGCTTCGAGACGATCGAAGCCGCCGCGGACGTGATCAAGCTCGCCGGCCGCGCGGGCGCGTTCGACCTGCACGAGGAGTTCGACGTCGACGCCGAGCGCGTGCAGGCGTTCGGACGCGACACGCAGCTGGCGGTCGCCGCCGGCATCGACGCCCTGCGCGACGCCGGGCTCCCGCTCGTCCAGCACTACCGCGCGACCACGACGGGCACCCACCTGCCCGACCGCTGGGGGCTGCCGGAAGCACTGCGCGACGACACGGGCGTGATCTTCGCGTCCGCCTTCCCGGGCCTGCAGGAGATGACCGATGAGGTCACGCGCCAGACCGTCGACCGCATGCGCCACGAGCGCCTGGCCGCGCTGCAGTCGCTGCGCGACCGGATGCTCGACCACGGCGACCCGGATCAGGTCACGCTCGCCGAGGTCGACCGCCGCATCCACGACCTCAGCCGGCTGCTCGAGGAGGAGCCCTACGAGTTCGACCGCCGGTTCCTCTTCCGCGTCCTGTCGATGGGTCACTCCCAGTTCGCCGAGGCGATCGGGGCACGCGGGCCGAACACGCAGGTCAACTCCGCGTGCGCCAGCACCACGCAGGCCGTCGCGATCGCCGAGGACTGGATCCGCGCGGGCCGCTGCCGGCGCGTGGTCGTGGTGGCGGCCGACGACGCGACGTCGGACACGCTGATCAGCTGGCTCGGCGCCGGCTTCCTGGCTTCGGGTGCCGCCGCCACCGACGAGGTCGTCGAGGACGCCGCCGTGCCGTTCGACCGGCGCCGCCACGGGATGATCATGGGCATGGGCGCCGCCGCGCTCGTGGTGGAGAGCGCCGAGGCGGCGCGCGAGCGCGGGCTGATGCCGATCTGCGAGGTGCTCGGCTCGGTGACGGCGAACTCCGCGTTCCACGGCACCCGGCTCGACGTCAACCACATCAGCCAGGTGATGGAGGACGTCGTCGGCCAGGCCGAAGCTCGCGGCGTGCGCCGCGAGGAGATCGCCGGCGAGACCGTGTTCGTGTCGCACGAGACCTACACGCCGGCGCGCGGAGGCAGCGCGGCGGCGGAGATCCACGCCCTGCGCTCGGTGTTCGGCGAGGCGGCCGACCAGGTCGTCATCGCCAACGTGAAGGGCTACACCGGCCACCCCATGGCGGTCGGGCTCGAGGACGTGCTGGCGGTCAAGGCGCTCGAGACGGGAATCGTTCCGGCGGTCCCGAACTTCCGCGATCCCGATCCGGAGCTGGGCACGCTCAACCTGTCGCACGGCGGCGCCTACCCGCTGCGGTACGCGCTGCGCCTGGCGGCGGGGTTCGGCTCGCAGATCAGCATGCTGCTACTGCGCTGGACGCCGGTCCGCGACGGCCGCCGGCGCCATCCCGAGGAGCTCGGGTACGCCTACCGCGTCGCCGACGCGGACGCCTGGACCCGCTGGCTGCAGCGGATGACCGGCTACGACGAGGCGAAGCTCGAGGTCGTCGGCCACCGGCTGCGCGTCATCGACCAGGGACCGGCCGCCGCGAAGCAGCCCGCGCCGGTCGCGGTCGAAGCGCCCGCCCCGCCCGCGCCCGCTCCGGCGGCACCCGCGCCCGTCGCCGTCGCCGCGCCTCTCAAGGTGACGGCGCCCGTCCCGGCGCCCGCGCCCGCCGCCGTCGCCGCGCCCGTCAAGGTGACGGCGCCCGTCGCCGCGCCGCCGGCGCCCGCCGCGGTCGAGGATGACGTCCCCGCGCACGTGCTCGCCGTCGTCGCCGAGCAGACCGGCTATCCGCCCGATCTGCTGGCCATGGATCTCGATCTGGAGGCGGATCTCGGCATCGACACGGTCAAGCAGGCCGAGGTGTTCGCCGCGATCCGCGAGACGTACGGGATCGAGCGCGACGACTCGCTCAAGCTGCGCGACTACCCCACGATCAACCACGTGGTCGCGTTCGTCCACGATCGCGCCCCTGGCACCCAGCCGGCGCCTGTCCCCGAGCCCGCGCCCGCTCCGGCGGCGCCCGCACCCGCCGCCGTTGCCGCGGCGCCCGCGCCCGTTGCCGCGCCGCCCGTCGAGGACGACGTCCCCGCGCACGTGCTCGCCGTCGTCGCCGAGCAGACCGGCTATCCGCCCGATCTGCTCGACATGGATCTCGATCTCGAGGCCGATCTCGGCATCGACACCGTCAAGCAGGCGGAGGTGTTCGCCGCGATCCGGGAGACGTACGGGATCGAGCGCGACGACTCGCTCAAGCTGCGCGATTACCCGACCATCAACCACGTCGTGGCGTTCGTCCACGATCGCGCGCCTGGCACCCGCCCGGCGCCTGTCGCCGAACCCGCGCCCGCGCCCGCGCCCGCTCCGGTGGCGCCCGCACCCGCCGCCGTTGCGGCCTCGCCCGCGCCTGTTGCCGCGCCGCCCGCGCCCGCCGCCGTCGCGGACGACGTCCCCGCGCATGTGCTCGCCGTCGTCGCCGAGCAGACGGGCTATCCGCCGGATCTGCTCGACATGGATCTCGATCTCGAGGCCGATCTCGGCATCGACACGGTCAAGCAGGCCGAGGTGTTCGCCGCGATCCGGGAGACCTACGGGATCGAGCGCGACGACTCGCTCAAGCTGCGCGATTACCCGACCATCAACCACGTCGTGGCGTTCGTCCACGACCGCACCCCGCACACCGACCCGGCACCTGCACCACAACCCGAACCCGAACCCGAATCCGCGCCCGCCGCCGTCGAGGACGACGTCCCCGCCCACGTGCTGGCCGTCGTCGCCGCGCAGACCGGCTACCCGCCTGACCTGCTCGACATGGACCTCGACCTCGAGGCCGATCTCGGCATCGACACCGTCAAGCAGGCCGAGGTGTTCGCCGAGATCCGCGAGACGTACGGGATCGAGCGCGACGACACGCTCAAGCTGCGCGACTACCCGACCATCAACCACGTCGTCGCCTTCGTCCACGACCGCACTCCCCACACCACGCCCGAACCCGAGCCCGAGCCCGCTGCCACCCCCGAGCCCGAGCCCGCCGCCATCATCGCGCCCGACGCGTTCCCGCGGCGGCTGCCGGTGCCGGTGGTCCGCCCGCCGCTCGCCGCGTGCGTCGAATCCGGCGTCGCCCTCGGAGAGGGCTCCCGCGTCGTCCTGATGCCCGACACGGGCGGCGTCGCCACGGCGTTGTCCAAGCGGCTCGCCAAGCGCGGCGTCGAGGTGCTCGCGCTCGGCCCGGCGCTCGACGCGGCAGAGGTCGAGCAGCGGCTCGCGGAGTGGACGGAGTCCGGCCCGATCGAGGGCGTCTACTGGCTGCCCGCGCTCGACGACGAAGGACCGCTCGCCAAGCTGTCACCCGACGAGGCGCGCGAGGCGTTGCGCGTGCGGGTCAAGCTGCTCGCGGTCACGATGCGCGCGCTGGCCGGCCCGGAAGCCTTCCTCGTGGCGGCGACCCGCATGGGCGGGCGCCACGGCTGCGACGCGCAGGGCGCGACGTCGGCCCTGGGCGGCGCCGTCACCGGCTTCGCCAAGGCGCTGGCGCGCGAGCGCGCCGAGGCGCTCGTCAAGGCCGTCGACTTCCCGCCGGGCCGCCAGACGGCCGCGCTCGCCGACATCCTCATCGAGGAGACGCTGCGCGACCCCGGCGCGGTCGAGGTCGGCCACGCCGGCGAGCTGCGCTGGACGGTCGGGCTGATCGAGGAACCGGCTGTCCCCGACCCCGCCCGCGCGCTCACGAGCGACAGCGTCTTCGTCGTCACCGGCGCGGCCGGGAGCATCGTGTCCGCCATCACCTCCGACCTCGCCGCGGCGTCCGGCGGCACGTTCCACCTGCTCGACCTCGTGCCCGCGCCCGACGCCGGCGATCCCGACCTCGCGCGGCTCGAGAGCGACACCGACGGGCTCAAGCGCGACCTCGCCGATCGCCTGCGCGAGCGCGGCGAGCGCCCGACGCCCAAGCTGGTCGAGCGCGAGCTCGCCCGGATCGAGCGGGCCGCCGCCGCGCTGGCCGCCGTCACCGCGGTCGAGCGCGCGGGAGGCAAGGCCCACTGGCACCAGGTCGACCTGACCGATGCGGAGGCCGTCGCCGCCGCGCTGGCCGGCATCCCCCGCGTCGACGTGCTGATGCACGCCGCCGGGCTGGAGATCAGCCACTTCCTGCCCGACAAGCCGCAGGCCGAGTTCGACCTCGTCTTCGACGTCAAGGCCGGCGGCTGGCTGAACCTGCTGCGCGCGCTGGACGGGACCCCGATCGGGAGCGCGGTCGTCTTCAGCTCGATCGCCGGCCGCTTCGGCAACGCGGGCCAGACCGACTACGCCGCCGCCAACGACCTGCTCTGCAAGAGCGTGTCGCAGCTCCGGCGCGCCGGGACGCGCGGCATCGCCCTCGACTGGACCGCCTGGGCCGGCATCGGCATGGCCAGCCGCGGCTCGATCCCCAAGATGATGGAGGCGGCCGGCATCGACATGCTGCCGCCCGCGGCCGGCGTGGCCGTCGTCCGCCGCGAGCTGACCGCCGAAGGCACCGGCGCGGAGATCGTCGTCGCCGGCGGGCTCGGCGTCATGCTCGAGGAGCGTCACGCCACGGGCGGGCTGGTTCCCGACCAGCCCGTCGGCGCGGGTCCGATGACCGGGACCATCACCGCCTTCACCCTCGGCACCGGGCTCACGGTGCGGACGGAGCTGGACCCCGCCCGGCAGCCCTTCCTGAATGACCACCGCATCGACGGCACCCCGGTGCTGCCCGGCGTGATGGGCATGGAGGGATTCGCCGAGGCGGCCCGCGCGCTCCTGCCCGGCTGGCAGGTGGTCGCGCTGGAGGACGTCGACCTGCTGGCGCCGGTGAAGTTCTACCGCGACGAGCCGCGCACGCTGGAGCTCCACGCCCAGATCCGCGACGGCGGCGACGGCACGATGGTCGCCGACTGCGAGCTCGTGGGACGCCGTCCGCGTCCCGGACAGCAGGAGCAGGAGACCCTGCACTTCACCGGTCGCGCCCGCCTGAGCCGCGGCTTCCCGGACGCGCCGCACCACGACGCGCCGGAGTCCGCCGTGGAAGGGCACGCCGTCGTCGGCCACGCGGAGGTCTACCGCGTGTACTTCCACGGACCCGCGTACCAGGTGCTCGAGAGCGCGTGGCGCGAGAACGGGCACGTGGTCGGCACGTTCGCGACCGACCTGCCGCCAGGGCACGAGCCGGCCGAGCCGGCGACCGAGTTCCTCCCGCGGCTGATCGAGCTGTGCTTCCAGACTCTCGGCGTGTGGGAGCTCGGGACGACCGGCCGGCTGTGGCTGCCGAGCCACGTCGACCGGGTCCTGCGGTACGCCGGCGCGGACGATCCCGGCGCCCTGTGGGCCGTGGTGACCCCCCGCGACGGCGGCGCCGACGCCGAGGTCGTCGACGCGCGCGGCCACGTGCGCGTGCGGCTCGAGGGCTACCGCACGATCGAGCTGCCCGGCAGCATCGACAGCGACGCCCTGGCCCCACTGCGTGAAGCGATGGCCGACGGCTGAGCATGCCCCGGCATCCCTTCACCCGGCTCGCGATCGTCAACCGCGGCGAGCCCGCGATGCGCCTGATCCATGCGGTGCGCGAGCTCAACGCGCAACGCGAGGAGCCGATCGTCGTGATCGCGCTGTTCACGGAGACCGAGCGCCACGCGATGTTCGTGCGCGAGGCCGACGAGGCGGTCTGCCTCGGCGAGGGCGGCTACCTCGATCACGGCGCGCTCGAGCGCGCGCTCGTCGCCGCGCGGGCCGAAGCGGCGTGGGTCGGCTGGGGCTTCGTGGCCGAGGATCCGGCGTTCGCCGACCTGTGCGAGCGGCTCGGGATCGTGTTCGTCGGCCCCGACCCCGCGGTCATGCGGCTCGTCGGCGACAAGATCGCCGCGAAGCGGCTCGCCGAGGAGTGCGGCGTGCCCGTCGCTCCGTGGAGCGGCGGTCCCGTGGACACGGTCGAGGACGCGCTCGAGCACGCGTCGCGGATCGGCTACCCGCTGATGCTCAAGGCCACGGCGGGCGGCGGCGGGCGCGGAATCCGCCGCGTCGACGCCGCCGCGGGCCTCCCGGACGCGTTCCGATCCGCCCGCGCCGAGGCCGAGCAGGCCTTCGGCGACGGCACGCTCCTGCTCGAGCGCATGGTCGCTCCCGCGCGGCACATCGAGGTGCAGATCATCGCCGACGGCGAGGGCGCCGCGTGGGCGATCGGCGTCCGCGACTGCAGCTGCCAGCGCCGCCATCAGAAGGTGATCGAGGAGTCCGCCAGCCCGGTGCTCAGCGCCGAGCAGAATGCCGAGGTCAGGCAGGCCGCGCAGCGCCTCGCGCTGCGCGCCGGCTACCGCAACGCCGGCACGGTCGAGTTCCTCTACGAGCCCGGCACGGGCCGCTTCTCGTTCATGGAGGTCAACGCCCGGCTGCAGGTCGAGCACACGGTCACCGAGGAGGTGACCGGCCTCGACCTCGTCAAGCTCCAGCTGCACATCGCCGCCGGCGGCCGGCTCGAGGGGACGCCGCCGCCCGTCCTCGGCCACGCCGTCGAGGCGCGGCTGAACGCCGAGGATCCGGCGCTCGGCTTCCTTCCCACGCCGGGACGCGTCGCGCTGCTGCGGCTGCCGACGGGTCCGCGCGTGCGCGTCGACACCGGAGTGGCCGAGGGCGACGTGATCCCCGCGGAGTTCGACTCGATGATCGCCAAGCTGATCGCCTGGGGGCGCGATCGGGACGAGGCGATCGCCCGGCTGCGCTGCGCGATCGCCGACACCGTGGTCGTGATCGAGGGCGGGACGACCAACCAGGGCTTCCTGCTCACGCTGCTCGACCGGCCCGAGCTGCGCTCGGGCGACGTCGACACGGCCTGGCTGGACCGGATGCAGCTGCACGGCGACAACGTGGCCGTGCGCCACGCCGACGTGGCGGTGCTGCAGGCGGCGATCGAGATCAGCGAGGCGGAGACGGCCGCCGACCGCGCACGCTTCTACGCGTTCGCCCGCCGCGGCCGGCCGCAGGCGAGCGCCGCCACGGAGCGCGTGGTCGAGCTGCGCCAGGGCGGGAGCGCGTATCGCTGCACGGTCAGCCAGATCGCCCGCGACCGGCATCGCGTGACGGTCGACGGCACGAGCCTCGAGGTGGGCGCGCGCCGCGTCAGCGCGTATGAGCGCCGCCTGGAGGTCGCCGGCGCCACCTATCGCACGCTGATCTCCGCCCAGGGCGCCGACCTGCTCGTCGAGATCGACGGCGTCCCCCACCGCATCGGGCGCGACGACGGCGGCATGGTGCGCAGCCTGGCGCCCGCCGTGGTCGTGTCGATCCCCGTGGCGCCCGGCGACGAGGTGCAGGCCGGCGACGTCGTCGCCGTGGTCGAGAGCATGAAAATGGAGACGTCGCTCGTCGCGCCGTTCGGCGGCCGTGTCCGCCAGGTCATGACTGGTCCGAACGTCCACGTCGCCGCCCACGCGCCGCTGCTGCAGCTCGAGCCGCTCGACGGCGCGGGCGCCGGCGCGGCGGCGGGCGAGCGCATCGCCTTCACCGCGTGGCTCGCCGCCCCGCCCGGGACGCCTGAGCGGCGGCGCGAGAACCTCGAGCGGCTCGAGTGGGCCGTGCTCGGGTACGACATCGGCGCGGCCGAGGTCGACCGGATCGTCGCCGAGCTGCGCGGCGAACGCGCCGACTCCGCGCTCCTCGAGGGCGAGCACCGGCTGCTCGGCCAGTTCGCCGACCTGCACGCGCTCACCCGCCCGCGCCGGGACGACCGCGACGACGACGGCGACGTCGGGCGCAGCCCGGAGGAGCACCTGCACGCCTTCCTGAGCTCGCTCGACGCGAAGGCCGAGGGCCTTCCGGAGCGGTACGCCGAGCAGCTCCTGCGCGCGTTGCGCCACTACGGGATCGACTCGCTCGACCGCACGCCCGCGCTGGAGCAGGCGTGCTACCGCCTGTTCCTGGCCCAGCAGCGGGCAGGCACCGCCCAAGGCGTCGTGCTCGCGGTCCTCGACCGCCGGCTCGAGCACGTGGGCTCGCTCGCCGCTCCCGCCGGCCCGGAGCTTCGCGCGGCGCTCGACCGGCTGTCGGAGGCCACCGACGGCCGCGACCCGATCGTCGCCGACCTCGCGCGCCAGGTTCGCTTCGCGTACTTCGACCGGCCGGTGATCGAGGCGGCGCGCGCCGAGGTGTATGCCGCGGCGGACGCCGACCTGCGGCAGCTCGCGCAGGACCCCGAGCGTCCCGATCGCGCCGTCCGGATCGCCGCCCTCGTCGCCTGCCCGCAGCCGCTCGCCCCGACGCTGCTGCGCCGCATGCCGGACGCGGACGCCGCCGAGCGGCGCGCGCTGCTGGAGACGATCGCGCGCCGGTTCTACCGCGTGCGCACGTTCGAGCCGTTCGCCGAGACGACCGTCGCCGGATACCGGCTCCTGACCGCGCGCTACCTGCATGAGGGACCGCCCCGGAACCTCGCGACGGCGTTCGTGGACCTCGAGGAGCTGCCGTCCGCCGCGCGCGCCGTCACCGCCTGGGCCGCCACGCTGCCCGCCGGCGAGCTGGCCGTGGCCGACTTCTACGCTCGCGCCGAGGTCACGGTGTCCGCCGCCGAGCTCGCGGAGCGCGTCGGCGCGCTGCTCGCGGGCGTCGAGCTGCCGCCGAGCCTGCACCGCATCGTCGTGGGTGCGGCGGCGACCGGCAGCCGCCGTGAGATGTCGGCGATGACCGTGCTCACGTTCCGCCCGCGCGAAGGCCGCCTGGTGGAGGACATGATCCTGCGCGACCTGCACCCGATGATGTCGCATCGCCTGCACCTGGCCCGGCTGTCGGAGTTCGCGCTCGACCGGCTGCCCGCCGCGGAGGACGTGTACCTGTTCCACGGCGTCGCGCGCGCGAACCCGAAGGACGAGCGGCTGTTCGCGCTCGCCGAGGTCCGCGACCTCACGCCGCTGCGCGACGCCGACGGACGCGTCGCCGCATTGCCCGAGCTCGAGCGGATGCTGGTCCAGGCGCTCGAGGCGATCCGCGCCTTCCAGGCACACCGCAAGCCGAGCCGCCGGCTGCAGTGGAACCGCATCCTCCTGCACGTCTGGCCGACGACCGACCTGACGCTGGAGGAGATCCGCGCGATCGGTGTCCGGCTGGCTCCCGCGACGGCCGGCCTGGGGATCGAGATGGTCATCCTGCAGGGGCGGCTCCGCGGTGCCGGCGGCAAGGAGCACGAACGCGTGCTGCGCCTGTTCACGCCGGCGGGGCAGGGCGTGGTCGCCGAGCTGGACGCGCCGCCGCGCGAACCGCTGCGGCCGCTGGACGAAGGCGCGCAGCGGATCGTCATGGCGCGCCGCCGCGGGCTGCTGCACCCGGCGGAGATCGTCAAGCTGATGGCGCCCGCGGGCGGCGAGGCACCGGCGCCGGGACAGCCGGTCGGGACCTTCGTCGAGCACGAGCTCGGAGACGACGACCGGCTGGCGCCGGTCGATCGGCCCCCGGCCACCAACCCGACGGGGATCGTCGTCGGCGTCCTGCGCAACTTCACCGCGCGCCACCCGGAGGGCATGCGGCGGGTGACGCTGATGGGCGACCCGACGCGCGCGCTGGGCGCGCTCGCCGAGCCGGAGTGCCGCCGCATCATCGCGGCGCTCGACCTCGCCGAGGAGCTCGGCGCGCCGCTCGAGTGGTTCGCGCTGTCCTCCGGCGCGCGGATCGCCATGGACAGCGGGACCGAGAACATGGACTGGATCGCCGCCGTGCTGCGGCGCATCGTCGAGTTCACGCAGGCGGGCGGCGAGATCAACGTCGTCGTCGCCGGCATCAACGTCGGCGCCCAGCCGTACTGGAACGCCGAGGCGACGATGCTGATGCACACGAAGGGCATCCTCGTGATGACGCCGGCCAGCGCGATGGTGCTGACCGGCAAGCTCTCGCTCGACTACTCGGGCGGCGTCTCGGCCGACGACAACTTCGGCATCGGCGGCTACGACCGCATCATGGGGCCCAACGGCCAGGCGCAGTACTGGGCGCCCGACCTCGCCGCGGCGTGCCGGATCCTGCTGGCGCACTACGAGCACGCCTACGTCGCGCCGGGCGAGCGCTTCCCGCGCCGCGCGGACACGCACGACCCCCTCGACCGTGACGTCCGCACGTCTCCCCACGCGGCGCCGGGCAGCGATCTCGCGCTCGTCGGCGACGTGCTGTCGGACGTCTCCAACCCCGGGCGCAAGAAGCCGTTCGACATCCGCTCGGTGATGGCCGCCGTGATCGACGCGGATCATCGCCCGCTCGAGCGCTGGGCCGGGATGCACGACGCCGAGGTCGGCGTCGTCTGGGACGCCCATCTCGGCGGGTGGCCGGTCGCGATGATCGGCATCGAGTCGCAGAGCCTCGCGCGCCACGGCGTGATCCCCGCCGACGGGCCCGAGCGGTGGACCTCGGGCACGCTGTTCCCGCGCGCGTCGAAGAAGATCGCCCGCGCGATCAACGCGGCGAGCGGCCGCCGCCCGCTCGTCGTGCTCGCGAATCTCGCCGGCTTCGACGGCTCGCCGGAGTCGATGCGCGAGTGGCAGCTCGAGTACGGCGCCGAGATCGGGCGCGCGGTCGTCAACTTCGACGGGCCGATCGTCTTCTGCGTCGTCTCCCGCTACCACGGCGGCGCGTTCGTCGTGTTCTCCCAGCGCCTGAACGAAGGGCTCGAGGCCGTCGCCCTCGACGGCGCCCACGCGTCGGTCATCGGCGGCGCGCCGGCCGCCGCCGTCGTGTTCGCGCGCGAAGTCGAGCAGACCGCGCGGCGCGACCCCCGCATCGTCGCGCTGGACGCTCGCATCGAGCAGGCCGAGGGCGCCGAGCGTCAGCGCCTGCGGGCCGAGCGCGCGGAGCTGTGGGACGCCGCGCTGTCGGCGACCCGCGGCGAGTTCGCGACCGAGTTCGATCGCGTGCACAGCGTCGAGCGGGCGGTGAGCGTCGGCTCGATCGAGCGCATCGTCGCGCCGGCCACGCTGCGGCCGTTCCTGGTCGACGCCGTGGAGCGCGGGATGCGGCGTACGCTCGAACGCGAAGGGAGCGGGAATGGACGCGCCGCACTGGCTCATCCGCTGCCGCGCTGACGTGCCGGCCGGCGACGGCTGGCTCGGCCCCGCCGAGCGGCGTGTCCTCGCGGAGCTGCGGATCGCGCCGCGCCGCGACTCCTGGCGCCTCGGGCGGTGGACCGCGAAGTCCGCCGCGGGCGCGTTCCTGGGGCTGCCGCCCGGGCGGGTCGAGATCCTCGCCGCGCCGGACGGCGCGCCCGAGGTCTGGATCGGCGGACGGCGTGCGGCCGTCTCGCTCTCGCTCAGCCACCGGGCCGGCCGGGCGCTCGCGGTCGTGGCGGCCGCGCCGGCGGTGGTGGGCTGCGACCTCGAAGTCGTCGAGCCGCGCAGCGGCGCGTTCGTGCGCGAGTGGCTCGCCGCCCCCGAGCAGGCGCTCGTCGCCGGACTCCAGGACGGAAGCCGCGACCGCGTCGTCAACGGCCTCTGGACGGCGAAGGAGGCGGTCGCGAAGGTCCGTCGCGAAGGGCTGCGGCTCGACGTGCGCCACGCCGTCGTCGACATGCCGCCGCCCGGCCCGGGCTGGCGGGCGCTGCAGGTACGCTGGGACGGCCGCTCGACCGCCGGTTGGTGGCGGGACGAGCCGGGCTGGGTGATGGCCGTGGCGGGAGATCCCGCTCCGGCGCAACCGCGTCCGCTCGAGCGGGCGCCGCAGCTCGAGGAGAGCCCATGTTCCTGACCGACGTCGACGTGACGGCGCTGGATCCGCAGCGCTTCGGCAACGTGCTGGCCCCGGACGCGCTCGCGGGCTTCGAGCGGGCGATCACGCGCGGGCGCGAGCTGCTGGACGGGCGCACGATGTGGAACGTCAACTCGACCGCCCGCGGCGGCGGCGTCGCGGAGATGCTGCAGCCGCTGCTCGGCTACGTGAAGGGCGCCGGACTCGACGGGCGCTGGGTGGTGATCTCCGGCGATCCCGCCTTCTTCGCCGTCACGAAGCGGCTGCACAACCGGCTGCACGGCCATGACGGCGACGGCGGCGGCCTCGACGAGCGCGAGCGCGAGGTCTACGAGGCGTGCTGCGCACGCAACGCGGAGGAGCTGGCCCCGCGCGTGCGTCCCGGCGACGTGGTCGTGCTGCACGATCCGCAGACGGCCGGCATGGTGCCGCGCCTGCTCGAGACCGGCGCGCGGGTGATCTGGCGCGCGCACATCGGGCTGGACCTCCCGAACGACCTCGCCCGCGACGCCTGGCGCTTCCTGACGCCCTACGTGCAACCGGCGGACGCCTACGTGTTCTCGCGCGAGGCCTACCGCTGGCCGGGCCTCGACGCGGAGCGCGTGATGGTGATCGCGCCGTCGATCGACGCCTTCGCCCCGAAGAACCACGCGATGGCCTTCACCGGCGTGACGGCCGTGCTGCGCGCCGCCGGCCTCGCCGAGGATCACCAGCACATGGGCCGCGCGGTGTTCGAGCGGCTCGACGGCAGCATCGGCCGCGTCGAGCGCCGCGCCACGCTGATCGAGGAGGCGCCGCTGCGACTCGACACGCCGCTGCTCGCACAGGTGTCGCGCTGGGATCACCTGAAGGACCCGCTCGGCGTGCTCGCCGGGTTCGCCGAGCACGTCCACGCCGACGAGGAGCCGCACCTGGTGCTGGCCGGGCCCGACGTGACGGCGGTGACCGACGACCCCGAAGGGGCCCAGGTCCTGGCCGAGGTGGAGGCGGTCTGGACCGCGCTGCCGCGGCCGATCCGGCGGCGCGTGCACCTCGCCCTGCTGCCGATGGACGATCCGGACGAGAACGCGATCATGGTCAACGCGCTGCAGCGGCGCGCGGACGTCGTCGCGCAGAAGAGCCTGGCGGAGGGCTTCGGCCTCACGGTCGCCGAGGCGATGTGGAAGGCGCGGCCCGTCGTCGCCTCGCGCGTCGGCGGCATCCAGGACCAGATCGACGACGGGCGGACCGGCCACCTGGTCGACCCGCTCGACCTGGCCGGCTTCGGCGCCCGCGTGAGCGCCCTCCTGAACGACCCCCACGACGCCGAGCGGATCGGCCAGGCGGCCCAGGCCCGCGTCCGCGACGCGTTCCTCGGGCCGCGGCACCTGAGCCAGTACGTGGACCTGCTCGACCGCGTGCTCGCCGGCACGGCGCCGCCCGCCCAGATCGGAGACATCTCATGACCCGCACCCTGCCCGACACCACCTCCGCGGCGGCGCGCGTGCGCGCGGCCCGCGACTTCCTGCTCGCGCACCGCGAGGACTACGACACCGCGTACCGCGACTTCCGCTGGCCCGAGGTCGACCACTTCAACTGGGCGCTCGACTGGTTCGACCGGCTGGCCGCCGAGGGCGGTGAGCGGCTCGCGCTGTGGATCGTCGAGGAGGACGGCAGCGAGCGCAAGTGCTCGTACGCGGAGCTGACCGCACGCTCCAACCAGGTCGCGAACTGGCTGCGCGAGCTCGGGGTCGAGCGCGGCGACCGGATGATCGTGATGCTCGGCAACCAGGTCGAGCTGTGGGAGCTGACGCTGGCGGCGATGAAGCTGGGCGCGGTGATCATCCCCGCGACGCCGCTGCTCGGGCCCGCCGACCTGATCGACCGCGTCGAGCGCGGCGACGCCCGCCACGTGGTCGTGAGCACGCGCGACGTCGCGAAGCTCGACGGCGTGCCCGGCGGCTACACGCGCATCGCCGTCGGCGAGCCGGTCGCCGGGTGGCTCAGCTACGCCGATGCCGACCGCGCGCCGGCCACCTTCGCGCCCGATGGGCCGACCGCGGCGACGGACCCGCTGCTGCTGTACTTCACCTCGGGCACGACCGACAAGCCCAAGCTGGTCGAGCACAGCCACGTCTCCTATCCGGTCGGCCATCTCTCGACCATGTACTGGACCGGGATCCAACCCGGCGACGTGCACCTCAACGTCTCCTCGCCCGGCTGGGGCAAGCACGCGTGGAGCAACGTGTACGCGCCGTGGATCGCCGAGGCCACGGTGATGGTGTTCAACTACACGCGCTTCGACGCCAAGACGCTGCTCGACCAGATCGTGCGCTGCGGCGTGACCACGTTCTGCGCGCCGCCCACGGTGTGGCGGATGCTGATCCAGGAGAACCTCGGAGGCTGGTCGGTGCCGCTGCGCGAGGTGCTGGCGGCGGGCGAGCCGCTCAACCCGGAGGTGATCGAGCAGGTGCGGCGCAAGTGGGCGCTGACGGTCCGCGACGGCTACGGGCAGACCGAGACGACCGCCCAGATCGGCAACTCTCCCGGCCAGCTGGTCAAGCCCGGCTCGATGGGCCGTCCGCTGCCCGGCTACCGGCTCGCGCTGCTGGACCGCCAGAGCGGCGAGCCCGCCGGCGAAGGGGAGATCGCCATCGATCTCGCGCAGCGCCCGCTCGGGCTGATGACGGGCTATCGCGGCGGAGGCGAGGGCCTCGAGGAGGCGACGAGCGGCGCCTACTACCGCACGGGCGACGTCGCGTCGCGCGACGCCGACGGCTACTTCACGTGCATCGGACGCACCGACGATCTGTTCAAGGCCTCCGACTACCTGCTCTCGCCGTTCGAGCTCGAGAGCGTCCTGATGGAGCACGAGGCGGTCGCCGAGGCGGCGGTCGTGCCCGCGCCCGACCCGACGCGCCTCGCGGTGGCCAAGGCGTACGTGATCCTGGCGCCCGGCCACGAGCCGACGCGCGAGACCGCACTGGCGATCCTGCGCTTCGCGCGCGAGCGCCTGGCGCCGTACAAGCGCGTCCGCCGGCTCGAGTTCGGCGACCTGCCGAAGACGATCTCGGGCAAGATCCGCCGGATCGACCTGCGCGAGGCCGAGCGCCTGCGCTCAAGCGAGCGGTCGCCGCTCGAGTTCCGCGAGGCGGACTTCCCCGAGCTGAAGCGCTGAGCTACCAGGCGCTGTAGACGCCGCGGTTGGCGGCGCGCATCGCGCTGACGTACTCGGCGCGCTCGTGCGCCGCCTCGTCGGTGCCCGCCGGCACCGCGAGCAGGCCGCGCAGCTCGGCGACCGTGCCGTACCCCTTGCGCGTCATCCACTCCGACAGCCCGTCGAGCAGGACCGACGCGTATTCGGGCCCGTGACGCAGCAGCGCGGATGCCGTCATCACGACGTCGGCGCCGGCGAGCAGGTACTTGACGACGTCGGCAGGAGTCTCGACGCCGGTGGTCGCCGCGAGCGCGGCGCGCACGCGCCCGTGCAGGAGCGCGATCCACGTGCGCGGGAGCCGGGCCTCGGCCGGGCTGGAGAGACCGACGCCGGCGATCACGGCAAGCGTCTCCGCGTCGATGTCGGGCTGCAGGAACCGGTTGAACAGGACGAGCCCGTCCGCGCCCGCCTCGTCGAGCCGCAGCGCCATCTCGCCGGTCGAGCTGAAGTGCGGGCCGAGCTTGACCGCCACCGGCACCGTCACCGCGGCCTTGACGCGCGCGAGCACGTCGAGGTGGCGCTGCTCGACGTCGCGGCCCGAGATGCGCGGATCGCCGGGCAGGTAGTAGATGTTGAGCTCGATCGCGGCGGCTCCGGCGCCCTCCATCGCCGTCGCGTAGTCGGCCCAGCCGCCCGGCGTGACGCCGTTGAGGCTGGCGATCACGGGGACGTCGACGGCGGCCGCGGAGCGCTCGAGCAGGCTCAGGTAGCGGCGCGGGCCGGGGTCCTCGTCCGCGTCGGCCGGGAAGTACGAGAGCGATTCGGCGAAGCTCTCGCTGCCGGCGTCGGCGAGGCGCGCGTTGAGCGCCGCCTCGCGCCGCACCTGCTCCTCGAAGAGCGAGTACAGGACGATCGCCCCGACGCCGCCGTCGGCGAGCGCGCGCACCTGGTCCACGGTCTGCGACAGCGGCGACGCCGACGCGACGAGCGGGTTGCGCAGGGCGAGGCCCATGTAGTCGGTGGCGAGGTCCATCAGCCCTCCTTGCGGCCGTCGGCGGGGAACGCGTGCGCGGGACGCGTCGCCATCTCCTCGTACACGCTCCAGCGCTGCGCGACCGCGTCCTCGGCGAGCCCGTGCAGGCGCTCGGCCTCCGCCGGGTCGGTGTTCGCGAGCGAGCGGTAGCGCAGCTCGCGGTCGGTGTAGGCGGCCAGCGGGATCCGCGGCCGCGGCGAGTCGAGCAGGAACGGGTTGCCTCCGGCACCGCGCGCCACCGGGTCGTAGCGGATCAGCGGCCAGTAGCCGCTGGCCACGGCGCGGTGCTGCTGGTCGAGGCCGTCGCGCATCTCGATGCCGTGCGCGATGCAGTGGCTGTAGGCGATGATCAGCGACGGCCCGTCGTAGGCCTCCGCCTCCCGGAACGAGCGCAGCGTCTGCTGCGGGTCGGCGCCCATCGCGACGCGTGCGACATAGACGTTGCCGTACGCGATCGCCTGTAGGGCGATGTCCTTCTTCGGCACGGTCTTGCCGGCGGCGGCGAACTTGGCGACCGCGCCGAGCGGCGTCGACTTGGACATCTGGCCGCCGGTGTTGGAGTAGACCTCGGTGTCGAGCACCAGCACGTTCACGTCGCGCCCCGTGGCCAGCACGTGATCGAGCCCGCCGGCGCCGATGTCGTAGGCCCAACCGTCGCCGCCGACGATCCACACGCTGCGCCGGATGAGGTGATCGATGACGCTGAGCAGATCGGCGACGTCCAGGCCGTCGAGGCGCGTTCGCAGCTCCGCCACCCGCTCGCGCTGGGCGCGCAGCTCGGACTCGCGCAGCTGCGGCGCCTCGAGGATGGCGTCCACGAGCTCCGCGCCGACCGCGTCGCGGACCTCGGCGAGCCGCCGGCGCGCGAGCGCGGTCTGCCCGTCGGCGGCGAGCCGGAACCCGAGCCCGAACTCGGCGTTGTCCTCGAACAGCGAGTTCGACCACGCCGGCCCGCGCCCGCCGGCATCGGTCGTCCACGGCGTGGTCGGCAGGTTGCCGCCGTAGATCGAGGAGCACCCCGTCGCGTTGGCGATCATCAGGCGGTCGCCGAACAACTGCGAGAGCAGCTTGAGATAGGGCGTCTCGCCGCAGCCGGCGCACGCGCCGGAGAACTCGAACAGCGGCTGCAGGAACTGCGTCCCGCGCACCGTGCCGAAGTCGACCTTGGAGCGGTCGTTGACGGGCAGCGTCTCGAAGAACGCGACGTTCTCGCGCTCCGCCGCCACCAGCGGCTCTCGCGCCGCGAGGTTGATCGCGCGATGGAGCGGGTCGCCCGGCGCGCCGACCGGGCACGCCTCGACGCACAGCCCGCAGCCGGTGCAGTCCTCCGCGTAGACCTGCAGCGTGTAGCGGGTGTCGGGGAGCCCGGGGCTGTTCAGCGCCGCCGAGTGGAACCCCGCGGGCGCCCCCTCCAGCCGCTCCGGCTCGTAGTACGTCGAGCGGATGACGCTGTGGGGGCAGACGAAGCTGCAGTTGCCGCACTGGATGCACAGCTCGGAGTCCCAGGCCGCCACGAGCTCTGAGATGTTGCGCTTCTCGTACGCCGTGGTGCCGCTCGGATAGGTGCCGTCGACCGGCAGCGCGCTGACCGGCAGCTCGTCGCCGCGGCCGGCCATCATCGCCGCGGTGACCGTGCGCACGAACTCCGGGGCGTGCGCCGGCACCGGCGGCGCCGGCTCGCGCGTGGAGGTGACCGTCGCGGGCCGTTGGATCCGGTGCAGGCCTTCCGCCGAGCGATCGACCGCCGTCTGGTTGCGCTCGACCACCTCGGCGCCGCGCTTGCCGTAGGACTTGGCGATCGCCGCCTTGATCCGCTCGAGCGCCTCCTCGCGCGGCAGCACGCCCGAGATCGCGAAGAAGCAGGTCTGCAGGACGATGTTGATGCGCCCCGCGAGGCCGACCTCGCGGGCGATGCGGCCGGCATCGATCGCGTACACGTCGATGTCCTTGGCGATGATCTGCTCCTGGACCGGGCGCGGCAGCGCGTCCCAGACGCGCTCCGGCGGGTGCCGGCAGTTCAGGAGCAGCGTCGCGCCGTGCGCCGCGCGGCCGAGCACGTCGACCTGCTCGAGCATCCCGAACTGGTGGCAGCCGACGAAGCTCGCCTGCTGCACGAGGTACGGCGCCCGGATCGGCTCCGGCCCGAAGCGCAGGTGCGACACGGTCTGCGAGCCCGACTTCTTCGAGTCGTACACGAAGTACCCCTGGGCGTTGAGCTCCTCGCCGAGGATCTTGATCGTGTTCTTGTTCGCGCCGACCGTCCCGTCGGAGCCGAGGCCGAAGAAGACGGCGCGGACCGTATCGGGCGACTCGACGTCGAGCGACGGGTCGTACGGCAGGCTCGTCCCGGAGACGTCGTCGTTGATGCCGATCGTGAAGCGGCGGCGCGGCCGCTCGAGCTCGAGCTCGGCGAACACGCCGGCGACCATGCCGGGCGTGAACTCCTTCGAGGACAGGCCGTAGCGGCCGCCGATCACGCGCGGCATGACCTCGATCTCGCCGTCCGCGTGCGCCTCGCTGAGCGCCGCGACCACGTCGAGGAACAGCGGCTCGCCCAGCGAGCCCGGCTCCTTGGTCCGGTCCAGCACCGCGATCCGGCGCACGCCGGCGGGCAGCGCGGCGATCAGCGCCTCGGCCGGGAACGGCCGGTACAGGCGCACGTGCAGGACGCCGACGCGCTCGCCGCGGGCGCTGAGGGCGGCCACGGTCTCGCGGACGGTCTCCGCGCCCGAGCCCATCACCACGAGCACCCGCTCGGCCTCCGGGTGCCCCGCGTACTCGACGATGTGCAGGCGGCGCCCGGTGCGCTCGCCGAGACGGGCCATCGCGTCCTCGACCGCGCCCGGCACACGGGCGTAGAACGGGTTCACCGTCTCGCGCGCCTGGAAGTAGACGTCCGGGTTCTGCGCCGTGCCGCGGATGAACGGGCGCTCCGGCGACAGCGCGCGGTCGCGATGCGCCCGCACGTGCGCCTCGGGCACGAGCGCGCGCAGGTCGTCGTCGGACAGCAGCTCGATCGTGTTCAGCTCGTGCGACGTCCGGAACCCGTCGAAGAAGTGCACGAACGGCACGCGCGTCGCGAGCGTCGCGGCCTGCGCGACCAGCGCCAGGTCGTGCGCCTCCTGCACCGAGGCCGCGGCCAGCAGCGCGAAGCCGGTCTGCCGGACCGCCATCACGTCGGAGTGGTCGCCGAAGATCGACAACCCCTGGGCCGCCAGCGAGCGGGCCGCCACGTGCAGCACCGCCGGCGTCAGCTCGCCGGCGATCTTGTACATGTTCGGGATCATCAGCAGCAGGCCCTGCGAGGCGGTGAACGTCGTCGACAGCGCCCCGCTCTGCAGCGCGCCGTGGAGCGCGCCGGCCGCTCCGCCCTCGCTCTGCATCTCCACGACGGTCGGCACGGTGCCCCAGACGTTGGGCCGTCGCCGGCTCGACCACTCGTCGGCCAGCTCCGCCATCGGCGAGGACGGCGTGATCGGATAGATGCAGCAGACCTCGTTCAGGCGGTAGGCGACGGACGCGGCGGCCTCGTTGCCGTCGATCGTCGCGCGCATCAGCCGGGCTCCGGGAACATCTCGATCGAGTGCACCGGGCACTGCTCGTAGCACGCCGCGCAGCCCGTGCAGCGGTCGTAGTCGAACTCGTAGCGATGCCCGACGCCGAGCTTGATGACCGCGTCCTCAGGGCACGCGCCGAGGCAGCCGTCGCACTCGCAGCAGTTGCCGCACGACAGGCAGCGGCCCGCCTCGAAGGTCGCCTCCTTCTCGGACAGCCCGCCCACGACCTCGCCGAACCCCTCGACGCGCTCGGCGGGCGCGAGCTGCGGCTGCTCGCGGCGCGCGGCGTCGCCGAAGAACCACAGGTTGAGCATGTCGAACGTGGCCAGGGGGTGCTTGGGCCCGCCGGGCGTCGTGGTGCCGCGCAGCCACGCGTCGATCTCGCGGGCGGCCTTCTTGCCGTGCCCGACGCCGACCGTCACGGTCCGCTCGCTCGGGACCATGTCGCCGCCGGCGAAGACGCCGGGGCATCCCGTCATCAGCGACGGCGACACCTTCACGGTGCCGTCGCGCTCGAACTCCACGCCCGGCACCGCGCGCAGGAACCCCGTGTCGGTCTCCTGCCCGAGCGCCAGGATCACCGTGTCCGCGGCCAGCGTCTCGAAGCGCCCGGTCGGCTGGGGGTAGCCGGACTCGTCGAGCTCCATCTGCTCGACCTGCAGCTCCGGCCCCTCGAACGCGGTGATCGTGCGCAGCCAGTTGATCCGCACGCCCTCGCGCTCGGCGTCCTCGGCCTCCTCGGCGTGCGCCGGCATCTGCTCGCGCGTGCGGCGGTACACGATCAGCGCCTCGTCGGCGCCGAGCCGCCGGGCCACGCGGGCCGCGTCCATCGCCGTGTTGCCGCCGCCGTAGACGGCGACGCGGCGCCCGATGACCGGCCGCTCGCCGGACGCGACGCTGCGCAGGAACGACACCGCGTCGACGATCGGCCCGGCGTCGCGGGCGGGGATGTCGACGCGCTTGGACAGGTGGGCGCCGACCGCGACGAAGATTGCGTCGAAGCCGCCTTCCTCGCGCTCGGCGGCGAGGTCCTCGACACGGTGCCCGGAGGTCATCCGCACGCCGAGCGCGGCGATCCGCTCCAGCTCCCCGGCCAGCACGTCGCGCGGCATCCGGTAGGCCGGGATGCCGTAGCGCATCATCCCGCCGGGCTCGTCGCCCGCGTCGCGGATCTCGACGTCGTGGCCGAGCCGGGCCAGGTGGTACGCGGCCGACAGCCCGCTCGGCCCCGAGCCGATCACCAGCACCCGCCGGCCGTCGCGGACCGCCGGAGGCTCGAAGGTCCAGCCGCGCTCCAGCGCGAGATCTCCGAGGAACCGCTCGATCGAGTGGATCGAGACCGCGCTGTCGAGCTCGGCGCGGTTGCAGACGCTCTCGCACGGGTGGTAACAGACGCGCCCGTGGATCGCGGCCAGCGGGTTGTCGGCGACCAGCGCGCGCCACGCCTGCTCGTGCTTCCCCGCCTGGGCGAGTGCCAGCCACGCCTGGATGTTCTCCCCCGCGGGGCAGCCGGCGTTGCACGGCGGCAGCAGATCGACGTAGACCGGGCGGCGGTCGCGGACCGGCCCGGAACGCGAGCGTCCCTGGAGCAGGTCAGGCAGCGCGGTGACGTCGCGCGATTCGGTCACACGGCCGCAGCTCTCAGACCGGCTCGTCGCAGTCCCGCAGCCATACCGTCAGGCTACGCGCTTTGGCGAGCGCGGGCGTGGCGGGTCCGCCTTGACATCGCCGTACACGGCGAGGAGAGTGAATGGCTCCGATGCGGAGTCGCCCGGTCTGACCGGCCGCGGGGACGCCGAGGAAAGGAAGGGGGGCCTGATGACCCCCGTACGCTTGGCGGCGCCATCGCCGTTGCCGCTCGCGTTCCAGTTGCGGTGCTGGGACGTCCACTCGCCGGGGTGCGAGAAGACGCTGCGTGCCCGTCGCTTCGACGAGCTCGTCGTACTCGCGCGCGATCACGGCGCGCTCCGGCACGGGCTGACCGCGATCTGGTACACCCCGGAGCGGCTCGCGAAGCTCGCGACGGCGGTGACCCGGCCGGGGGACTAACGCACGATGGTCCAGCCGGGTGTCACAAACGACGCCCGGCCGTCGTCTCCATGTCGCAGGCAAGCGAACCTTGGAGGCGGCATGGCCGGCAACACCCGGATCCCGAAGGCCGAACTGACCGGCGTCTACGGCGCGATCGTGAAGCGGATGTCCCGCAAGCTGTTCGGCGACGTGCCCGAGCCGGTGGAGGTCGCGTGGCACAACCGCAAGGTCCTCAACTTCAGCTTCGCCGTCGGCCGCAAGTCGCAGAAGTGGGACCAGTGCGACGAGAACCTGAAGTCGTACGCCCACATGGCGGCGGCCGGCCTCGTCGGCTGCAGCTTCTGCCTGGACCTCGGCTACTTCATGGCCCACAACGAAGGGCTCGACGAGGCGAAGGCGCGCGAGGTGCCGCGGTGGCGCGAATCCGACGTCTTCACGCCGCTCGAGCGCGACGTCATGGAGTACGCCGAGGCGATGTCGGTGACCCCGACCGCGGTCACCGACGAGCTGTCGGCCCGGCTGCTCGACCAGCTCGGTCCGGGCGCGCTGGTGGAGCTGACCGCGCACATCGCGCTGGCGAACCTGTACGCCCGCTCCAACACGGCGCTCGGCGTCGAGTCCCAGGGCTTCTCGGCGGCCTGTGACCTGAAGCCGCTCGCCGTACCCGCGACCGCATGACCGAAGACCCGTTCGTCACCCACCGCAACCTGCTCTTCACCGTCGCGTACGAGCTGCTCGGCTCCGCCGCCGACGCCGAGGACGTCGTCCAGGAGACCTGGCTGCGGTGGGCCGGGGTCGACCAGGCCGAGGTGCGCCACCCGCGGGCGTTCCTCGTGCGGATCGTCTCCCGGCAGGCGCTCAGCCGGCTGCGGACGCTCGCGCGACGGCGCGAGGAGTACGTCGGGGAGTGGCTGCCCGAGCCGCTGCTCACCAGTCCCGACGTGGCCGAGGACGTCGAGTTCGCCGAGAGCGTCTCGATCGCGATGCTGACCGTGCTGGAGACCCTCGCACCCGCGGAACGGGCGATCTTCGTCCTGCGCGAGGTGTTCGACCTGCCCTACGCCGACATCGCCGCGACCGTCGACAAGACGCCGGCCGCGGTCCGGCAGATCGCGCACCGGGCGCGGGAGCATGTCGCCGCGCGGCGGCCGCGGACCCACGTCGACCGTGCCGAGCAGCAGCAGGTGGTCGAGCGCCTGCTGGCGGCGATGCGCTCCGGCGACGTCCAGGGGCTGCTCGACGTGCTCTCGCCCGACGTGGTGCTGGTCGCCGACGGCGGCGGCGAGGTGGCCGCGGTCCGGCACCCGGTGGTGGGCGGCGACCGCGTGGCGGCCTTCCTCGGGCGCCTGGCGGTGGTCGCTCCGGAGGCCGTGATCGGCTCCGTCTGGATCAACGGCGCGCCCGCCGCCCGCGTCGATCTCGGCGGCGAGCTCAACACGGCGGTCAGCCTCCTGGTCGAGGACGGCCGGATCACCCGCATCTACGCGATCCGCAACCCGCACAAGCTCGAGCGGCTCGACGAGGAGGCCGCGCTCAGCCGCTGAAGCCGGACCTCACCGCCCGGGCAGGCGGGTCTTGATCTCCTGCAGCCACCAGCCGTTGCCGTCCGGGTCCGTGAAGGACGCCCACGAGCTGTACGAGCGGCCCTCGGGATCCGGGCCGGGCACGCGGCCCTTGGTGCCGGCGTGGTGGAACACCCCGCCCTCGTCGTGGAAGAGCTCGCTCACGTCGACGCCGCGTCCGACCAGCTCGGCGCGCGCCGCGTCGACGTCGTCGACGACGAGCACCAGGCTGCCCGACCCGGGCGCCGCATCCGTGAGGCCGGCGCCGAAGATGATCGAGGCCGGCGAGCCGGGCGGCGTCATCTGGATCACGCGGAAGTCCTCGGCGGTCTCGACGTCGGCGTCGAGGCGCCACTCGAGCGTCTCGTAGAACGCCTTGGCGCGATCGACGTCGGAGACCGGCAGGACGACGACCTCGAGATTCATGTTCACGTCGCGACCTCTCCATCAGGTTGGTGTCGTCGCCACGGTCGCGCAGCCGGACGGCCGTTCGCGCCCGTGCATGCCCCGGTCAGCCCCCGGGTCCGCGCCGCCAGCGGTCGAGGAACGCGAGCAGATCGGCGACGTCGCGGCCGGCGCCGGGAGGCTCGAGCCCGGGCGCGAGCCCGTTGACCGTGATGCCGCGCGCGCGCAGCGCCTCGGCGACGTCGGGCGCGATCGCCTCGGAGGTCGAGAGGCCGGCGATCGCGCCGCCGCGGCGGAGGTGGCGCGCGGCCTGCCGGTTGACGACGGACGTCCCGCGCGCCGCGCCGTGGACGACGACGTCGACGCGCCCGAACGCGGCCGCCGTCTCGTCGAACAGGCGCTCGACGTCGAGCTCGTCGGCGAGGTCGGCGCGCACGGCGAGCGCCGTGCCGTTCGCGGCGAGGATCTCCTCGACCGCGCGCTCGGCCTCGCCCTGGTCGCGCAGATACGTCACGACGACGGCGAACTCGCGCGCCGCGAGCCGGCGCGCGATCTCGCGGCCCTGCCCGCACGAGCCGCCGGTGACGATCGCCACGCGGTCGGTACCGGCCGAATGGTCCGCGGGTGTGACCACGCCGACACAGTGCCGGGTGCCGGCGGCCGTCGCACCAGGGACATACCGGGTCGTTTAGGCTTTGCCGCCGAATGGCCGCGAACCGTCCAGGTTTCCTGGGCCGGACCAGCGAGCGCGAAGTGCTCGACCACATGCTCGCGAACGTGCGCGGGGGGCAGAGCGCGGTCCTGGTGATCCGCGGCGAGGCGGGCATCGGCAAGACGGCGCTGCTGCGGTACGCCGCCCGCCAGGCCGCCGGCTTCCGCGTCGCGCAGATCGCGGGCGTCGAGGCGGAGATGGAGCTGCCGTTCGCCGGCATGCACCAGCTCTGCGCGCCGATGTTCGCCAGCATCGACGCGCTCCCGGAGCCGCAGCGGGACGCGCTGAGCGTCGCGCTGGGCCTGTCGGCCGGCGACCCTCCCGACCGCTTCCTGCTCGCCCTCGCCGTGCTGAGCCTGCTGTCCGCCGTCGCCGAGGAGCGGCCGCTGCTGTGCTTCGTCGACGACGCGCAATGGCTGGACGGCGCGTCGGGCCAGATCCTCGGGTTCGTCGCGCGGCGGCTGCTGGCGGAGTCGGTGGCGATCGTGTTCGCGGTGCGCGAGCCGAGCAAGCCCGAGCTCCAGGGCCTGCCCGAGCTGCCGCTCGGCGGGCTGGAGGACGAGGACGCGCGCGCGCTGCTCGCGCGCGCCATCCCGGGCCGGCTCGACGACGGCGTGCGCGACCGGATCGTCGCCGAGACGCGCGGCAACCCGCTGGCCCTGCTGGAGCTGCCGCGCGGCATGAGCGCCGCCGACCTCGCGGGCGGGTTCGAGCTCACCGCGGCGGGAGATCTCCCGGGCCATATCGAGGATCACTACCTGCGGCGCATGGGCGCGCTGCCCGATGCGACGCGGCGGCTGCTGCTGCTGGCGGCCGCCGATCCCGTGGGGGACGTGACGCTCCTGTGGCGGGCCGCCGAGACGCTCGGGATCGGCACCGGCGCGCTCGCTCCCGTCAAGGACGGGGAGCTGCTGGAGATCGGCGCCCGGGTCCGGTTCCGGCATCCGCTCGTGCGCTCGGCGGCGTACCGCGCGGCCCCGGAGGACGATCGCCGGCGGGCCCATGAGGCGCTCGCGGCGGTGAGCGACCCGGAGGCCGACGCCGACCGCCGCGCCTGGCACCGCGCACTCGCGGCGCCGGGGCTCGACGAGGACGTGGCCGCCGAGCTCGAGCACTCGGCGGGACGCGCGCAGACGCGCGGAGGCGTCGCGGCCGCGGCGGCCTTCCTCGAGCGCGCGGCCGGGCTGACGGTCGATCCGGCGCGCCGCGCGCAGCGTGCACTGGCGGCCGCGCAGGCCAAGCACCAGGCCGGCGCGCCCGAGGCCGCGCTCGCGCTGCTGGCCAGCGCCCAGGCGGGGCCGCTGGACCGGCTGCAGCGCGCGCAGGGGGAGGTGCTGCGCGCCCGGATCACGTTCACGTCCAACCGCGGCAGCGACGCTCCCCCGCTGCTGCTCGAGGCCGCCAGGCAGCTCGAGCCGCTCGACGCGACGCTCGCGCGCGAGACCTATCTGGAGGCGCTGATGGCGGCCCAGTTCGCCGGCCGGCTCGCCGGCGGCGCCGCGCTGGAGGTGGCGGGCGCCGCGCGCGCGGCGCCCGCGTCGCCCTCGCCGCGCGCCCCCGACCTCCTGCTCGACGGCCTCGCGGTGCTGATCACCGAAGGGCACCCGGCCGCGGTGCCGCTTCTGAAGCGCGCGCTGGACGCGTTCGGCGAGGACGATGCCGGGGGGTTCCGCTGGCTCTGGCTCGCCGAAGAGGCGGCGATCGAGCTGTGGGACCACGACACCTGGCAGCGGCTCGCGGCGCGCGAGCTCCGACTGGTCCGCGAGGCCGGCGCGCTGACGGTGCTCCCGCTCGCCCTGAGCGCGAACATCGTCGCGCAGATCTTCGCCGGCGAGCTCGCCGCGGCCGCCTCGCTGATCGACGAGGTGAGGATCGTCACCGAGGCGACGGGGACCCGGCTCGCCCCCTACGGCTCCCTGATCCTGGCGGCCTGGCGCGGCCGCGAGGCCGACCTGTCGGAGCTGATCGACGCCACGATCAAGGAGGTGGTGCGCCGCGGCGAGGGGATCGGCGTGAGCACCGCCCAGTGGGCGAACGCCGTGCTCCAGAACGGGCTCGGGCACTACGAGAGCGCGCTCGCCTCGGCCCAGCAGGTGATCGAGCCGCCCAAGCGGCTCGACGCGACGGTCAACTGGGTGCTTCCCGAGCTGATCGAGGCGGCCGCGCGCAGCGGCCGGCCGGAGCTCGCCCACGACGCGCTGCGGCAGCTCTCGGAGATGACGCGCGCCGCCGGCGGCGACTGGGCGCTCGGGCTCGAGGCGAGGTCGCGCGCGCAGCTGAGCGGGCAGGACGCCGCGGAGCCGCTCTACCAGGAGGCGATCGAGCGGCTCGGCCGCACCCGCGTGCGCGGGGACCACGCCCGCGCGCACCTGCTCTACGGCGAATGGCTCCGCCGCGAGGCCCGGCGCCTGGAGGCGCGCGAGCAGCTGCGGAGCGCGCACCGGATGTTCACCGAGATGGGGATGGAGGCGTTCGCCGAGCGGGGCCGGCGCGAGCTGGTGGCCACCGGCGAGACGGTGCGCAAGCGCCGCGCCGACACGCGCGACGAGCTGACGCCGCAGGAGGAGCAGATCGCGCGCCTCGCGCGCGGGGGGCTGACGAACCCGGAGATCGGCGGCCAGCTGTTCCTCAGCGCCCGCACCGTCGAATGGCACCTGCGCAAGGTGTTCGCCAAGCTCGGGATCAGCTCGCGCATGGGCCTGCACGAAGCGCTGCCGGGAGCGGACCGGGAAGCCTCGCCGGCCTAGCCCGGGGACCGACCAGGGCATGCACGGGCGCGACGCCCGCGCCGGGCGAGGAGGCTGCGCGCATGAGCTCCGACCTCGCACCTGGCGCCACGCTCCCGGACTATGAGCTACCCGACCACACGAACGTCCCGCGCCGCCTGAGCGAGTTGCAGGGCGACGATCCCCTGATCCTCACGCTCGCCCGCGGTCACTACTGCCCGAAGGAGCACCAGCAGCACCTCGAGCTGGCGGCGTTCTATCCGAAGATCGCCGTCGCCTACACGCAGATCGCCACGATCTCGACCGACCCCCATCACACGAGCCAGGAGTTCCGCGCCTCCGTCGGCGCGCAGTGGCCGTTCCTCTCCGACCCGGGGCGGATCGTCCAGAAGGACCTCGGCATCCAGGAGTACACCGACCCCGACAACGACCCGATGATCCCGCACACGCTCGTGCTCAAGCCCGGGCTCGTGATCCACAGCGTCTACAACGGCTACTGGTTCTGGGGGCGCCCCTCGACCGTCGACCTGTGGCACGACCTGCGCGACGTCACGCGCGAGATCCGGCCAGACTGGGACCTCGCCACACCCGGCCTGCGCGCGGCCTGGGACGCGGGCGACCACTCGCACTTCCACGGCTGGGACAAGAGGGCCGCGACATGAGCGAAGACTTCGACGTGATCGTGATCGGCGGCGGCTCGCCGGGCGAGCACTGCGCGGCGGCCATCGCCGGAGGCGGCCTGCGCGTGGCGCTCGTGGAGCGCGAGCTGGTCGGCGGCGAGTGCTCCTACTACGCGTGCATCCCGTCGAAGACGCTGCTGCGGCCGGGTGAGGCGGTGCACGCGGCGCGCGACGCGCAGGCGCACGCGCAGATCGACGTCGAAGCGGCGCTCGCCTGGCGCGACTTCATGGTCTCCGACTACTCCGACGCCGGGCAGGAGCAATGGCTGGCGGGGGCCGGGATCGCGCTGCTGCGCGGCACGGGCCGGCTGGCCGGCACCGGCATGGTCGAAGTCGAGGGCGTGCGCCACACGGCCGCGAACGTCGTGCTGGCCAACGGCGCCGATCCGTTCTTCCCGCCGATCCCGGGCCTGCGCGAGCTCGAAGGCGTCTGGACGAACCGCGAGGTCACCGGGATGAAGGCGGTCCCGCGCCGGCTGCTGATCCTCGGCGGCGGGCCGGTCGGGGTGGAGATGGCGCAGGCGGTGCGCCGGCTCGGCGGCGAGGTCGCGCTCGTCGAGGGCGGCCCGCACGTGCTCCCGCGCGAGCCCGCGCCGCTGGGCGAGGCGCTCGGCGAGGTGCTGCGCCGCGACGGCATCGAGCTGCTCCTCGGCGAGCACGCGCGGGTGGCGCGGCGCGAAGGCGACGAGTACGTGCTGGAGCTCGGCGACGGCTCGGAGCTGCGCGGCGACAAGCTGCTCGTCGCGACCGGCCGGCGCCCGCGCGTGCAGGACATCGGGCTGGAGACGGTCGGGATCGAGCCCGACGCGCACGGGGTCCCGGTCGACGCGCACCTGCGCGCCGGGGAGCGCCTGTGGGCGATCGGCGACGTCACCGGCATCTGGCCGCTCACGCACACCGGCAAGTACCAGGGCGACGTCGTCGCCGCGAACCTCCTCGGCGAGCCGCGCGAGGCGTCCTACGACGCGATGCCGCGCGCGGTCTACTCCGACCCGCAGGCGGCGTCGGTCGGCGCCACGGAGGCGCGGTTCAGCGGCACCGCGCCGATCAACGCGGTGCCGAAGATGGAGACCTACTCGCGCGCCTACGCCGAGTCCAACGGGTTCCTCACGGTGCTCAGCGACGGCGAGCGCCTGACCG
Source organism: uncultured Solirubrobacteraceae bacterium (assembly GCA_963736505.1). Taxonomy (GTDB): domain Bacteria; phylum Actinomycetota; class Thermoleophilia; order Solirubrobacterales; family Solirubrobacteraceae; genus Solirubrobacter. Next base: position 645,300 of record CAVTOZ010000001.1, on the reverse strand, counting down.
GCGCCTACGCGCTCGGCCCGGAGGCCGGCGACTGGCTCCAGCAGGCCACGCTCGCGATCCGCGCGCGCGTCCCGCTCGAGATCCTCTACGACACGATCCAGCCGTTCCCGACGTTCTCGGAGATCTACAACGACGCGCTGAAGGTCCTGCGCAAGGAGCTCCGCGCGGCGAATGCAGGATGACCTCGATGAGCGTCGGCACCGAGGGCCCCGACATGGTCACGGTCGACTGGGACGAGGCGCTCGCCGAGCGCTCTCGCTGAACAGCCGGTCGCGCAGCGCGCACAGCCGCAGCGCCGGCGCCCCGAGTCCGTCGAGCTTGTCGAGCTGGTCGGCGACGCGCTCGGGGCGGTAGTCGCCGAGCATGGCGAGCGAGGTCGAGAGCAGCATCGCGTGATGGTCGAGCGTCTCGCGCACGAGCCGCGCGTCGGCGCAGTCGGGCACCTGCGACCGCAGGACGAGGAAGCGGTCGATCAGCGCGCCGCACGGCGGCGCGAGCTCCGCCAGCGACCGGCGCGCGCGGATCCCGGCCAGCAGATCGTCGGCCAGCTCCTGGAGGAGCACGATCTCCTCGACGAGCGGCCGAAGCTCCACGTCACCTCCGCAGGAGCATCAGCGACCGGCCGTCGAGCGCGCCGGGCTCCGCGTCGCCGGCGGTGCTGACCGCGATCGTCCACGCCCCCGGCGGGAGCGTGAAGCGCAGCGGCTGCCACCAGCCGTTGACGAGCAGCAGGATGTCGTCGAGCTGGACGGCGATCGAGCGCGCGTAGCCCGCGTTCCAGTCGTCGCCGGTCATCGGCGCCCCGTCCGCCCGGAACCACAGCAGGTCGTCCTGCGCGCTCTGCAGCACCTGGCGGCGGCGGAACTGCGGGCTCGCGCGCCGCAGCCGGATCAGCTCGGCGACGAAGCCGGCCAGCGGCGCGTCGTCGGGCCAGCGCAGCCAGCTCGTCTCGTCGTCGTGGCAATAGGCGTTGTTGTTGCCGCCCTGCGTGTGCCCGAGCTCGTCGCCGGCGAGCAGCAGCGGCACGCCCTGCGAGAGCAGCAGCGTCGCCAGCAGGTTGCGCTGCTGGCGGGTGCGCAGCGCCAGGATCGCCGGGTCGTCGGTCGGCCCTTCGGCGCCGCAGTTCCAGCTGCGGTTGTCGCCGGTGCCGTCGCGGTTGTCCTCGCCGTTGGCCTCGTTGTGCTTGCCGTCGTAGCTGACGAGGTCGGCGAGCGTGAAGCCGTCGTGGACGGTGATCAGGTTGATCGAGGCGGTCGGGCGCCGGCCGTCGTCGCCGTAGAGGTCCGCCGAGCCGGCGATCCGGGTCGCGAAGTCCGCCAGCACGCCGTCGGCGCCGCGCCAGAAGTCGCGCACGGTGTCGCGGTAGCGGCCGTTCCACTCGCTCCAGCCGGGCGGGAAGTCGCCGACCTCGTAGCCGCCGTCGCCGACGTCCCACGGCTCGGCGATCAGCTTGACGCCCTGCAGCACGGGGTCCTGGCCGACCGTCTCGAGGAACGCGCTGTGCCGATCGAAGTCGCTCGCGCCGCGGCCGAGCGAGGCGGCGAGGTCGAAGCGGAACCCGTCCACGCGCATCTCCTCGCGCCAGTAGCGCAGCGAGTCCATCACCAGCCGCAGCGCCGCGCTGCGGTGCGTGTCGAGCGTGTTGCCGCAGCCGGTGTCGTCGACGTAGGAGCCGTCGTCGCGCAGGCGGTAGTACGCGCCGTCGTCGAGCCCGCGGAAGCACAGCGTCGGGCCGCCCTCGCCGCCCTCGCCGGTGTGGTTGAAGACGACGTCGAGGATCACCTCGATCCCGGCCGCGTGCAGCGCCTTGACCATCGTCTTGAACTCGTCGACGGTGCCGTACTCCGCGTGCGGGGCGAAGAAGCCGATCGACTGGTAGCCCCAGTAGTTGCGCAGCCCGCGCGCGACGAGCGCCTCGTCGTGGACGAACGTGTGCACCGGCAGCAGCTCGACCGCGGTCACGCCGAGCTCGGCCAGGTGCTCGATCGCCGCGGGCGCGGCGAGCCCGGCGAACGTCCCGCGCACCGCCTCGGGCACGCGGGGGTGGAGCTTCGTGAAGCCCTTCACGTGCAGCTCGTAGATGACCGAGTCCGCGAGCGCCGTCCCCGGCGCGCGATCGTCGCCCCAGTCGAACGGCGCCGCGTGCACGACCGAGCGCGGCACGTACGGCGCCGACTCGGCGCCGCGGGCGGTCACGTCGGGATGCCACGTGACGCCGCCCTCGATCGCGCGCGCGTACGGGTCGAGCAGCAGCTTGGCGGGGTCGCAGCGCCCCGGCCCGTGCACGCGGTAGCCGTACCGCAGGCCGTGGCCCGCGCCCTCGACCCGCGCGGTCCAGACGTAGCCCTCCTGCGGCTCCATCGCGACGTAGCGGTCCTCGAGGCAGAGGTCGACGGCCTCGGCGACGCTGCTGAAGACGCTGAACGAGACGCCGTCCGCGTCGGCGTGCGCGCCGAGCTTCATGCCGCGCGCGCCCGCGAGAGCCGGATCACGAGGTCGGCCACGAGGCCGGTCCAGCCGGTCTGGTGCGAGGCGCCCAGCCCGGCGCCGTCGTCGCCGTGGAAGTACTCGTAGAACAGCAGCGCGTCATGCCACGCGGGGTCGTCCTGAAAGCGCTCGAGGCCGCCGAACACGGGCCGGCGGCCGTCGGGGCCTTCGAGGAAGATCGCGACCAGCCGCTCGGCCAGGTCGACCGTGATCTCGGCGAGCGTCAGCCGCCGCCCCGAGCCGCGCGGGAACTCGACCTCCAGCGTGCCGCCGAGCCCGCGGCTGAAGCGCTCGAGCGCGCCGATCACGAGGTGGTTGACGGGGAACCAGACCGGCCCGCGCCAGTTCGAGTTGCCGCCGTACAGCGGCGTCGTGGACTCCGCCGGCTCGTAGTCGACGACGGTCTCGGCGCCCGCCTGGGAGAACACGTAGGGGCGCGCGCGGTAGACGGCCGACAGCGCGCGCAGCCCGTGCGGGGAGAGGAACTCGCCCTCGTCGGCGAGCCGTTCGAGCATGCGCGGGAGGCGGTTGCGCCCGACCAGCGCGAGCATCGTCGGCCGGCCGTCGCCGCCCGGGTCCACGGCCGGCGCGTACTCCGGCCGCGCGCGCAGGAACTCGGCGACGCGCGCGCGGAACTCGGTCAGGTGCGCGGCCTCGCGCTCGCCGATGGCGACCGCGCAGAGCGGGATCAGCCCGGTCATCGAGCGCACCCGCACCGGCACGCTGGTCCCGTCGGGACGGCGCACGCGGTCGTAGTAGAAGCCGTCGTCCTCGTCCCACAGCCCGTGGTCGTTGATCGCCTGGCTGATCATCGTGAAGTGCTCGAAGAACTTCACCGCCACGTCCTCGTAGGCCGGGTCCTCGGCGGCCAGCACGAGCGCGATCTCGAGCATGCTCAGGCAGTACAGCGCCATCCAGCCGGTGCCGTCGGCCTGCTCGAGCACGAGCCCGTCCGGCAGCGGCGCCGAGCGGTCGAACGGCCCGACGTTGTCCATCCCGAGGAAGCCGCCGCCGAACAGCAGGTCGCCCTCGGGGTCCTTGACGTTCGCCCACCAGGTGAAGCCGAGCAGCAGCTTGTGGAAGACGCGCCCGAGCCACTCGCGGTCGCGCCCGCCGTCGAGCTCGAACACCGACAGCGCCGCCAGTGCGTGCACGGGCGGGTTGACGTCGCCGAAATTCCACTCGTACGCCGGCAGCTGGCCGTTCGGGTGCATGTACCACTCGCGCGTGATCAGGCGCAGCTGCTCCTTCGCGAACCCGGGGTCGACGTGGGCGAGCGCGATGCAGTGGAAGGCCAGGTCCCAGGCCGCGAACCAGGGGTACTCCCACTTGTCCGGCATCGAGATGACGTCGTGGTTGGCGATGTGCCGCCAGGAGGCGTTGCGCCCCTTCGCGCGCGCCGGCGGCGGGGGCGGCTGGCCCGGGTCGCCGGCCAGCCAGCGGTCCACGTCGTAGTGGTAGAACTGCTTGCTCCAGAGCATCCCGCCGAACGCCTGGCGCATCACCGCCGCCTCGTCAGGCGTCGCGTTCGGGGCCAGCGTCGCGTAGAACGCGTCGGCCTCGCGGGCGCGCGCCTTCATCACGGTCGTCCAGGGGCGCCCGAGGTCGCCCGCCTCGGGGCTGAGCCGCAGCCGGATCTCGGCCGTCGCGCCCGGCGCCAGCTCGAGCTCGTACCAGAGCGCCGCCTTGGTCCCGCGGCCGTCGGGGTTGACGGTCGCGGCGCCGGAGACGACGTGATCGTTGATGCCGTCCTTCGGGTACGGCGGCGCGGGCTCGCCCCACAGGCGCCGGGTGTTGGTGTCGTTGTCGCAGAACAGCGCCCGCGGGCGGCCGTCGCCGCGCAGCGTCATGCGCCCGAGCGCGGCGTCCTGCGCGACGAGCGCGCCGTCCTCGGCACGGAGCTCCGGGCGCGGCGTGCCCGGCTCCCACGTCCAGCGGTTGCGGAACCACAGCGTCGGCAGGACGTGGAGCGTCGCCGCCTGCGGCCCGGCGTTGCGGACGCGCAGCCGCACGCACACGTCGTCCGGCCCCGCCTTCGCGTAGTCGGCCTCGATGTCCCAGTAGCGGTCCTCGGCGAACGCGCCGGTGTCGAGCAGCTCGAGCTCGGGCTGGTCGCGCCCGCGCCCGTGCTCGACCAGCGCGCGGTACGGGAACTCGGCCTGCGGATACACGTAGCGCCAGCGCATCCACGAGTGCGTGGGCGTGGAGTCCAGGTACCACCAGTACTCCTTGGCGTCCTCGCCGTGGTTGCCCTCGCCGCTGGTGAGGCCGAAGATCCGCTCCTTGAGGATCGGGTCGCGCCCGTTCCAGAACGCGAACGCGAGGCACAGCAGCTGGTCGGCGTCGCAGATGCCGCCGAGCCCGTCCTCGTTCCAGCGGTACGCGCGCGAGCGGGCCTGGTCGTGCGAGAACGAGGACCACGCGTCGCCGTCGGCGCTGTAGTCCTCGCGCACCGTGCCCCACGCGCGCTCGCTCAGATACGGACCCCAGCGCCGCCACTCGTCTGCGGCGAGGCGGCGGCGCTCGGGGTCCACCTTCGGAGCCATCGGCCCCGAAGTCTGTCAGCAGTCGCCGCTCGGCTGACCTGGGGGCTGGCACAGGAACTGCACCTCGGGCACGCCGGGCTTGCCCATGCTGTAGCGCAGCACGCGGCCGACGCGCGACGCGCGGGCGGCCGCCACCTCGACCTTCGCGTGCTTGGGGAACGTCCTGCGGCCGAGCACGAGGTGCAGGTTCACCTGCCGCCCCTTGGCGCCGATCGTGCGGGTGACCGTCTTCGGGCAACCGGACCAGCCGCTGCAGCGCAGCGTGATGACCGAGCCCGACGGGAAGCCCTTGGCCAGCAGCTTCAGGTTGCGCGTGCGGCCGTTGGACGGCAGCCAGCGGGCGAGGATGGCGCCGGTCAGCGGCGGCATCGGCTCGATCAGCCCGTCGCAGTTCTCGTCGACGTCGTTGCCGACGATCTCCTTCGCGCCGGGGCGGATCGAGGGGTCGCCGTCGTTGCAGTCCTGCGGGCGCGGGAAGCCGTCGCCGTCGCGGTCGAGCTGGACCGCGTCGGCGCCCGAGCAGTCCTCGTCGATGCCGTTGTCGGGCACGTCGACGGCGCCCGGGTGGATGGCCGGGTTGGCGTCGTTGCAGTCGCGCGGCACGCGCACGCCGTCGCCGTCGGCGTCGCCCTCGACCTCCTCGCACGAGATCCGCGTGTCGGCCTCGTCGGAGATCGCCGTGTCATGCCCGTCGCCGCAGTCGACCTGCTCGCCGCGGCCGTCGCGCGAGACGACGTTGTCGTCGCCGGGGCCGCCGTTGAAGACGTCGAGGCCGCCGCCGCCGAACAGGCCGTCGTTGCCGTCGCCGCCGTTGAGGATCGCCGGGATCGTCAGCGAGGGGCTGATCGACGCGATGTCGTCGCCGCCGCCGAGGTCGAGCACGAGCGCGGTCACGCCGGTCTTGGCGCAGTCGACGGTGTCGGCGTCGGAGCCGACGAACACGCAGCCCGCGCCGGGCCCGATCGACTGGCCGCCGAAGCGCGTGAAGCGGATCGTCGTCGGCGTCTCGAACGCCGCGATCTGATCGGCGTCGGGGCCGCCGTCGTAGACCACGGTCGTGCCGACGATGTTGAAGGTGCCGTAGGCGTCGGCCGCGGCGGGGGCGCAGACGCACAGCGCGAGCGCGAGCAGCAGGGAGCGGATCAGCATGACTTGCCCTCCTTCGCGCCGGGCGCGCGGCAGACGATCGACAGCGAAGGCAGCTCGTCGACCTTGATGGCGTAGGAGTAGGTCCGGCCGACAAGGCCGGCGGCGGTGATGCCGACGGTGACGTGGTCGCCCTTGTGCAGGCGCCCCTTGCCGAAGAGCTTCTGCAGGCTCACCGGTGCGAGGTCGCGCGACACCGTCTTGCGCTTGGTGCCCTTGAAGGCGCAGCCGGAGCCCTTGCAGGTGACCGCGATCCGCGCGCCCTTCGGCGCGTTGCGGACGACGAGCGAGAGCAGGTGCGTGGTCGAGCCCTCGAACTCCCAGTTGGTGAACACGAGCGAGCGCAGCAGGCCGAACGGCTGGGCGCGCCCGTCGCAGTTCTCGTCGACGTCGTTGCCGCGGATCTCGAGCGCGCCCGGGTGGATGGCGGCGTTGGAGTCGTCGCAGTCGGCCGGGATCGGGAAGCCGTCGCGGTCGCGGTCGAGGTTGACGGCGTCGCCGCCGGAGCAGTCCTCGTCGATCCCGTCCTCGGGGATGTCGATCGCGCCCGGATGGACGGCGGGGTCGGCGTCGTTGCAGTCGACGGCGGAGCTGAAGCCGTCGCCGTCGCCGTCGATGCCGCGCTCGCAGTCGGCGAGGATGTCGGTGAAGTCGTTGCGCGCCTGGTCGTCGCCGGAGCCGCACGCGATCCGCTCGGCGCGCCCGTCGCGCGCCTCGATCACGTCGTCGCCGCTCTCGCCGAAGTACTCGTCGACGCCGCCGCCGCCGGTCAGCGTGTCGTTGCCGGCGCCGCCGGCCAGCACGTCGTCTCCGCCGCCGCCCTGGAGGACGTCGTTGCCGTCGCCGCCGGCGATCAGCAGGCGGTTGGAGACGTTGAACGTCGTCAGCCGGTCGGCGCCGGCGTCGAGGTCGATCGAGACGCTCGGCGTGAGCGGGCAGGTGATCGCCGCCGCGGCGCCGCCGCCGGTGCACGGCGCGGCCGCCGCCGCGAGCCCGCCGCCGGTGCGGCTGACGACGTAGCTCTGCGCCGTCTGCGTGAGCGTGACGTCGTCGTCGAGCGCGTCGCCGCGGATCGTGAGGTCGGCGGCGTTGGTCGCCGTCGCGGGAATGAAGTCGACGGTCGTCGCCGCGTGGGCGGCGGGTGCGGCGAACGCGAGTGTGAGGCCCGCCGCCAGGGCCACTCGGATCAGCATCTCCGAGACTATCCGTGGCCCGCGCGGGCGCGGCAATCGGTGAGCTCCCCTGAGATTGCGGCGCGAAAGTCCAGGGTCGCGTCCCGAGTGACAGCGCATACGCGCGCCACGAGGCTGGCGGCGATGACGATGAGAAGACTGCTCGGCATGGCGGCGCTCGCCGCCGCGTTCCTGCTACCGGCGGCCGCCGCGCGCGCGGCCGTCGAGACCGAGACCGCCGGTCCGGTGACGGCGACCCTGACCTGGAACGGGGAGCCGTCCAGCGCGATGGGCGCGACGCTCACGATCGCGCGCAACGGCGCCGTCGGCTTCAACCGGGCGATCCCGAAGGTCGTCTGCGACGGCTGCTTCATCTCGGGCGCCGCGACCGACGACATCTTCGTCGGCGACCTCGACGGCGACGGCGAGAACGAGGCGCTCGTCTCCGCCTCCACCGGCGGCGCCGAATGCTGCGTGCTGCTCGCCGTGTTCGACTTCCAGCCGGCGCTCGGGACCTACCGCGAGACCGACGTCAACGTCGGCACGGTCGGCTTCGACGTCGAGGACCTCAACGGCGACGGCGTGGAGGAGTTCGTCAGCCTCGACGGGCGCTTCAACGCGCTCTTCACCGATCACGCGGACCAGTTCCCGCCGCCGCAGGTCCTGCACTACCTGCACCAGGACGGCGTGCCCGTGTGGGCCGACGTGACCGATGCGTTCCCGGCCCTGATCCGCAAGAACGCGGCGGAGGCGAAGAAGCGCTTCGCGCACCTGCACGGCGCAGACCCGAACGCGCGCGGCTGGCTCGCGACCTACGTCGCCGACCAGTTCATGCTCGGGCACGGCTCGACGGGGCTGCGCGAGTACGACCGCCAGGCCAAGCGCGGGATCCTCGGCTCGGCGAAGTCGGCCAAGGCCAACCGCGCGAAGCTGCTCAAGCTGCTGCATCGCTACGGCTACCGCTGAGCGGTCGTAACTCCAGGGGAGCGCCCCGATTGTCCCCACGGTGACACTCGACGTACGGTCGGTGGATCTCTCTCCCTTCTCTCATCCAAGGAGTACGACTGTGAAACCCAACCGTTTGGTTGGCCGGAGGACGCTCGCCGTCGCCGGCGTGAGCCTGTCCGCGATGCTCGCCTTCGCCGGTCAGGCTCACGCGTCCTACACGGCGCAGGTGCGCGCCGGAACGCTGCAGGTGGCCGGCAACTCGGCCGCGGACAAGCTCGACATCCACCTGACCGATCCCAACACGCTCGGGCTCGACGTCGGCAACGACGGCACCGTCGACTTCAGCTTCGACCGCTCGACCTTCACCGCGATCAACGTGGTCGCGGGCGGCGGCGACGACGAGGTCGTCGTCGACCGCAGCGGCGGCTCGTTCGCCGAGAAGGCGATCACGATCGACGGCGGCGCCGGCGACGACCGGCTGATCGGCGGCGACGGCGCCGAGGTGTTCGTCGGCGGCGCCGGCAACGACTTCGTCGACGGCAACATCGGCGCCGACACGGCGTTCCTCGGCACCGGCAACGACACGTTCCAGTGGGACCCGGGCGACGGCAGCGACACCGTCGAGGGCGAGGCCGGCAAGGACACGCTGCAGTTCAACGGCTCCAACGCGGGCGAGAAGGTCGACGTCACGGCCAACGGCACCCGCGCGCTCCTGCACCGCGACGTCGCCAACATCTCGATGGACCTCAACGGGGTCGAGACCGTCAACTACCGCGCGCTCGGCAGCGCGGACACGACCACCGTCGGCGACCTCGGCGGCACCGACGTCCGCAGCGTGAACGTCGACCAGTCGGCCTTCGACGGCAGCGGCGACGGGGCGGCCGACAGCGTGGTCGTCAACGGCACCAGCACGATCGACAAGGTCAGCGTGACCGCGCCGGCGCCCGGCGTCGCGCTCGCGCGCGGCCTGGCCGCGGACGTCACCGTCACCGGCGGCGAGCCGAACCTCGACAAGCTCGACATCCACACGCTCGGCGGCGCCGACACCGTCACGACCGACCCGGACGTGACCGGCTCCGGCGTGGTCGCCGTCGACGGCGGCGACGGCAGCGACAGCGCGCGCTTCCTGGGCACCGGGGACGACGACCAGATCGGGATCGCCAACAACGGCACGGCCGTGCGCACCTTCGCGGCCACCGGGACCGCGCTCGACTCCACCGCGGTCGAGAACCTGCTCGTGCAGGGCCTCGACGGCAACGACACGATCACGGGCCAGAACGGCATCGCCACGTTGACGCACCTGACCGTCGACGGGGGCACGGGCGAGGACACGCTCGGCGGCGGCGACGGTGACGACACGCTGATCGGCGGGACCGGCGACGACGTCATCGACGGCAACCGCGGCAACGACACGGCGACGGGCGGCGCGGGCAACGACACGTTCGTGTGGGATCCGGGCGACGGCAGCGACGCCCTCGACGGCCAGGCGGACGACGACACGCTGCGGTTCAACGGCTCCAACGCGGGGGAGAAGATCGAGGTCTCCCGCAACGGCGGGCGCGTGCGCCTCACGCGCGACGTGGCGGCGATCACGATGGACTTCGACACGATCGAGCACGTGCTCGTCCGTACGCTGGGCTCCGTCGACCAGGTGACCATCGACGACCTGTCCAAGACGAGCGTGGACACGGCCGACGTCGACCTCGGCGCGTTCGACGGGACCGGCGACGGCTCGGCCGACACCGTCACGCTCAACGGCTCCAGCAAGAACGAGGCCGTCAACGTCACGCGCGAGGGCGACCAGGTCGTCGAGGCCGGGCTGCCCACGGAGACGCGGATCAGCGGCTCCGAGCCGGGCGTCGACCTGCTGCGTGTCAACACGCTCGCCGGCAACGACAGCGTGTTCGTCGACCCGGCCGCGAACGACCTGATCGCCACGGCGATCGACCTCGGGACCGGCCAGCAGTTCTAGAGACGCACGCTGAGCGCGGTGCGCTGCCTGTCGACGTCGAGTCGGAGGGTGGCGCGCCGGCTGCTCGTGCGGCGCAGGCGCACGCGGAGGGTCTCGGTGCGCCCCGCCGCGATCGCGACCGTCGCGCGGCCGATCGTCCGGCCGCGCGCGGTCACCGTCGCGCGCCCGCGGCAGGTGCCGGACGGGCGCAGGCAGCGCAGCGCGAAGCGCGTGGCGCGGTGGGTCGCGGCGACCGCGCCGGAGACCGCGACGCCGCGCAGCGAGGGCGGGCTCGCCAGCGCGGCCGCCGGGCACGGGCCGCCGTCGGTCAGCGGGCCGCCGACGACGCCGAGCTCGAGCGCCCACGTGTAGGTGAGGTCGCCGTCCTCGCCGTCGCGGACCGCGCCGGCTCCGACCTGCTGGATCTGGGGCGACAGGAGCGACGCGCAGTGCGGCGGGCTCTGCATCCAGCTCATCACCGCCGCGCGCGGGGCGGCGTTCTCCGGCTCGTCGCCGGTCTCCTCGACCTGGAACAGCGTCTCGGTCACGTTGCCCGGGTAGCCGGCCGCGGCGGCGCGGTCGAGTGGCGTGACGCCGAACGGCGCGGGCACCGGCGCGTCGTGCCCGAAGTAGCCGCGCGCCGTCATGTCCTCGACGTGGCGCTGGGCGGCGAGGTCGAGCTCGGGCGACGCGGTCAGCGGCATCAGCCCGCGCGCGGCGCGCTCGTCGTTGACCAGGCACAGCAGGCCGGCGCGCGCCTGCGCGAGGTCGGTCGAGTACGGGGCGTCGCCGTCCGGGCACGGCACGACGGCCGCGCCGGAGGGCGCGGCCGCAAGGCCGAAGACGAGCACGGCGAGCAGGACGAGGCGCACTCGCCCGCACCCTTGCAGGGGCGCGGGAGGTGCTCCCTAGACGGTCGGGGAGGTCCGCGGAAGCAGGCGCGTCGAGGCCGTAGCCCGCGATCATCATCTTCGCCAATGGTCGCCCCGATGCTCGCCAAGCTGGTGCCGGAGATCCCGCCGGGGCTGTTCTATGAGCCCAAGTGGGACGGGTTCCGCGCGATCGTCGAGCGCGACGGCGACGCGGTCGAGATCCACAGCCGCAACCTCAAGCCGATGGCGCGCTACTTCCCCGATCTCGTGGCGGCGTTCCGGACGTCGCTGCCGGAGCGCTGCGTGGTCGACGGCGAGATCGTCGTGATCGGGGCGGCGGGGCGGCTCGACTTCTTCGCGCTCCAGCAGCGCGTCCATCCGGCCGCCAGCCGGGTCGACCGGCTCGCGGCGGAGACGCCCGCGAGCTTCGTCGCGTTCGACGTGCTCTCGCTCGGCGGCGAGGACCTGATGCCGCGCGCGTTCGCCGAGCGCCGCGCGGCGCTGGAGGGGCTGACCTGGACGCCGCCGCTGCACCTCACGCCGGTCACGCGCGACGAGCGCGTGGCGCGCGAGTGGTTCGAGCGCTTCGAGGGCGCCGGCCTCGACGGCGTGATCGCAAAGGCGGCGGAGACGCCGTACCTGCCGGGCAAGCGCGCGATGTTCAAGGTCAAGCACCAGCGGACCGTCGACTGCGTCGTCGCCGGCTACCGGCTGCACAAGACCGCGCGCGACGCGGTCGGCTCGCTGCTGCTCGGGCTCTACTCGGACGGCGAGGGGCCCGCGTGGGCGACGAGCTTCGGCGGGCTGTTGCCGATCGGCGCGACGAGCTCGTTCCCGCTCGCGCGCCGGCGCGAGCTGCTGGTCGAGCTGCAGCCGCTCGTGATCGACCGCGCCGACCACCCGTGGAGCGGCGCGGGGCGCGGCGCGGGCGCCGGCAACCGCTGGGACCCGACGCAGGACCGCGCCTTCTTCGCGCTGGCGCCGGAGCGCGTCGTCGAGGTCCGCTACGACCACATGGACACCGGCTTCTTCCGTCACCCGGCGACGTTCGTGCGCTGGCGCCCGGACCGCGACGCCGCCTCGTGCACGTTCGCCCAGCTCGAGCAGCCGGCCGGGTTCGACGTGGCCGGGATCCTCGTCTAGTCGCCGCGCGCGAGGCGCTCGAGCTCGGCCCGGCGCTCGGGGTCCAGGCCCGCGACCTGGCGCGCGAACTCGCTCAGCGCGAGGTCGCCGTGCTGGGCGAGGATCGCGCTCACGTCGGCCTGCGCGCGCGACGCCGCGTAGCGCTCGCGCGAGATCACGGCCGTGTAGTGGATCGCCGGGCCGTCGAGCTCGCGCTCGAGCAGGCCCTTGGCGTGCAGGCGCACGAGCACGGTCATGAACGTCGTGTACGCGCGGTCGCGGTCGGAGCGCGCGTTGATCGCGGTCATCACGTCGCGGACGGTGACGCGGTCATGGCGCCACACCTCCTCCATCACCTCTGCCTCGAAGCCCTCCAGGTGCGGGGGTGGATCGGCCACGCCCGCCAGCCTAGCCTCCGAGCACGTCGGCCAGCGCCGCGATGACGCGATCGCAGTCCTCCGCCGAGATGACCAGCGGCGGCTTGATCTTGAGCACGTTGTCGTCCGGGCCGTCGGTCGAGATCAGGATCCCGCGCCGCTTCAGCGCCTCCTTGACGGCGGCGGCCTCGCGCGCCGCGGGCGCGCGCTCCGCGCGGCTCAACTCGACGCCGAGGAAGAGGCCCTCGCCGCGCACGTCGCCGATCAGCGGGTGCTCGATCGCGCGCAGGCCGGCGAGCAGCTGCTCCCCGCGCTCGCGCGCCGCCGCCTGCAGACGCTCCTGCTCGATCGCGTCGAGCACCGCGAGCCCGATCTCGGCCGAGACCGGGTTGCCGCCGAACGTGTTGAAGTACTCCATCCCGGTCACGAACGAGGCGGCGATCTCGGGCGTGGTGACGACGGCGGCGAGCGGGTGGCCGTTGCCGATCGGCTTGCCGAGCGTGACGATGTCCGGCACCGCGTCCTGCGGCTCGAAGCCCCAGAACGCGCGGCCGACGCGGCCGAACCCGACCTGTACCTCGTCGGCCACGCAGACGCCGCCGGCGGCGCGCACGTGCGCGAAAGCGGCGGCGAGGTAGCCGGGCGGGTAGACGATCTGGCCGCCGCAGCTCTGCAGCGACTCGGCGAAGAACGCGGCGGGCTCGCATTCGATCGCCGCCAGCGCGGCGACGTACGGCGCCGCCTCGGCGCCGAGCGCGCCGCGGTACGGATCCGGCAGCGGCGCGACGTAGGTGCCCGGCGGCCGCCCGCGGCCGCCGGCGCGGTTGAACTTGTACGGGCTCAGCGCGACCAGGGAGCTGAGGTGGCCGTGGTAGGCGTGGTCGAGCACCAGCACCTCCTCACGGCCGGTGTGGGCGCGCGCGAGCCGCAGCGCGAGGTCGTTCGCCTCCGAGCCGGAGTTGACGAAGAAGCACACGTTGAGCGGGTCCGGGAGCGTCGCCGCCAGCCGCCGCGCGTACTCGACCACGCTGTCGTGGAGGTAGCGCGTGTTCGTGTTCAGCCGGGCCATCTGGGCCTGGCCGGCCTCGACCACCCGCGGGTGGCCGTGGCCGACGTGCGCGACGTTGTTGACGAGGTCGAGCCAGTCGTTGCCGTCCGCGTCGCGCAGGTAGGCGCCCGCGCCGCCGACGATGTGCAGCGGCTCACGGTAGGCGAGGCTCAGCGCGGCGCTCATGCGCACGCGCCGGCGGGCGAGCAGATCGGGCTCGCGCGGGCGGGCGGCGCGGCCGCTGCCGAGGTACAGCGCGGGGTCGGGGAACACGCTGCGCCAGAGGTCGAAGTCCTCGGTCACGCGCTCGACGTCGAAGACCGGATGCGTCGCGAGCCGGAGCTCGGCGCCGTCGTGGACGACCCAGTAGCCGTCGTGCTCCTCGATGCCTTCGCCGAGCGGCTCGCGCAGCTCGACGCCGACGCGCCCCTCCTGCATGTAGGCGCCAACGATCTCGACGTCGCGCCTCGGCGGCGGGTAGGCCATCAGCCGCGCGCGCACCGCCCGTGCGCGCGGGTTCGCCTCGTAGCCGCACGCGTCGCGGAAGCGGAAGTGCGCGAGCTCGGGGTCCTCGCCGCGCAGGCGCCGGAGCAGCGCGACGACGCCGTCCTGGCTGACGAGCAGGTAGCCGTTGCCCGGGTCGCGCGCGTGCTGCCAGGCGGCCATGCACACGCTCACCGCCAGCCGCACGCGCATCAGCTCGAACAGCACCGCGAGCTCGTCCGCCCGCAGCGGGGTGACCGAGTGGTAGCCGCGGACAAGCGGCACGACCGCGCGGACCGGGTCGGCGTGGCCCTGCATCGCGTACGCGCCCGCGACCGCGAGCCCGCACACGCGCGCGCTCCAGACCGTGTCGCCGAAGTCGATCAGCCCGCTGACGGCGCCGTCGGCGCCGACGAGCACGTTGAGCTCATTGGCGTCGTTGTGGATCACCTGGCGCGGGAGGCCGTCGAGCGACGGGAGCCGCGCGAACACCTCGTCGACGAGCGCGCGCCGCTCGCCGTCGAGCTGGGCGGCGAGCTCGGTCGGCGGGTCGAGCAGGTTCCAGCGCAGCGGCCGCCGCATCGCCGGGTGCTCGAAGCCCGCGAGCGCGCGGTCGGTGCGCGCGACGACCGCGCCGAGCTGCTCCAGCCGCGCCGGATCGGGCTCGACCTCGGCCCACGGGCGCCCGTCGAGCCAGCTCAGCAGCCGCGCGACGCGCTGCTCGCCCCCGACCGAGACGACGGTCGAGCCGAGCAGGCGCGGCGCGTCATGGCCGCCGAGGTGCTCGAGCACGGCGTCCTGCAGCGCGAGCGCCGCGCGGTCGGCCGCGGGGGAGTGCAGCTTCAGCACGGCGCTGGTGCCGTCGGGCCGGAGCAGGCGGAAGTTGCGATCGAGCTCGCCCGGCAGCGGCGACGCGGTCGCCGCGATGCCGAACGCCTCGGCTGCCACCCGTTCGGCTTCGTGCGTTCGCATGCGACGTAGAGATTGACATCGGGTTGGAGTGATGTCCGTTGTCTGACTATTTACGCAGCGTTTTCGCGTCATCCCGACAAACGCGGGAATGCGGTGTGAAGACGTAGATGCGAGTAGGGCGACGTGAAAGCAGGCGACTACGGGCGGTGACGACGCTGCTGGCCGCCACGATCCTCGCCCTCCCGGCGACCGCATCCGCCGACCTCGCGCCGGCCGTCGCGCCGGTCGCCACGGCGGTCGCGCCGGTGACGAAGGCCGTCGAGCCGGTCGCCACCGTGGTAGCGCCGGTGACGAACGCGGTCGCGCCGGTCGCCACCGTGGTCGCGCCGGTGACGAACGCGGCGACGCGGGCGGTGGAGCCCGCGACGAAGGCCGTCGCGCCGGTCGCCACGGCGGTCGCGCCGGTGACCAAGGCCGTCGAGCAGGTCACGGGGAGAGTGGAGCCCGTGACGAAGGCGGTGGCGCCCGCGGCGCGGAGAGTGGAGCGCGCGACGAAGGTCGTCGCGCCCGCGTCGCGGACGGGCGCGAAGGCCTCGCCGCCGGTTCGCGTCGTCTCGCGGCGCAGTGGCCGCGACCGGCGGGACGCCACGTCGTCGCCGTCGTCGCCGGTGCCACCGCGCCGCCCTGCGCCCGCGGTGACGGCCGCCGCCCGCCCCGCGACGACGGTCGCCGCCCCGCGCGCAGAGGACGCCGCGGCGGCCGCCGTCGCCGCGCCTCCGCGTCATCGGCGCGCCGTCGCCGCGTCCGCGCCCTACGCCGCACCCAGAATCTTCGGCCAGTCGGCCACCCCTGCCCCGATCCTGGCCGGGCCGCGCGGTAGCGCAGCCGGCGGAGCGCGCCCGTCCGTGCGCTCTGCCGGTGCGGCGCGGGTCTCCGCGGGCCACGCGCCGGCGAGCGGCGCGTCGGCGGACGCCGGGGCGGGCGCCTCGGGCGCCGCCGCGTCCGCGCTCTTCGCCGCCGGGCTGGCGCTCGCGGCCGTCCTCTTCATCCGCCTTATCTCGGTGCCGCCGCTCGCTCGGCTCGCACCTCGTCTCTCCGTGCTCGAGCGCCCCGGCTAGCCGACCTCGCGTCGCCCAGCCGATCCCCGCTCGAACCAGGAGAAGACATGCACCGAACATCCTTCGCAGGCCGCCGATCCGAGCGCCGTGACGCCGCCCCGGCGCCGCCGACCCGCGTCCTCGGCTACGTGCTCACGCCCATCGGCGCGTCGCCGGCGACCCAGACGGAAGCGATCGCGGCCTGGTGCGGGCGCAGCCGCTGGGAGCTGTGGCGCGTCGTCCATGACGTCAAGGACGCCGGGCAGCGCGCCGACCGGCGGCTCGGCCTGTCATACGCGTTGCGCGAGATCGATCAAGGCCGCGTCGCCGGGCTGGTGTGCGAGCGGCTGAGCGACGTCGCCGACTCGATCCCGGAGCTCGTATCGCTGCTGCAGTGGTTCGCCGATCGCGACGCGTTCCTGCTCGCCCTCGACGAGGACATGGAGCGCGCCTGAACGACTACACCGGGTCGATCCGGAACGCGAAGCAGCCCGGCCCCGCGAAGTGCACGTGCAGGAAGGCGGCCTCGCCGTCGAGCAGCGCCGCGGCGCGGTCGCCGAGCGCCTCGCCGGGCATCACCTCGGCGTCGAGCAGCATCGCGTCGGCGTCGTACGCGCGCACCGACAGGACGCTGCCGCGCACCTGGTCGACCCCGGCGCCGTTCTCGCCGCAGCGCTCGTGCACGAACACCGGCCCGTCGCCGGCGTACGGGCTGCGGACCGTGAAGGGGTCGTAGCCGAGCAGCAGCATGCGCTCGCCGGGCTCCGCTCGGCGCAGGCAGCGCCGGCACGGCTCGCGGCCTGCGGCGATGTGGCGGACGGCGGTCGGCGCGTCGGCGTCGACTTCACCGGCGGGAAGCGGCTGGATCACGAACTGGGTCATGACACTGCAACGGGAGACGCGCCCGCGGTGTGAGTAGGGTCGTTCCATGGCAGTCAGAGCACTCGGCGTCAACCACGTCGCGTTCGAGGTCGACGACCTCGACGCGGCGCTCGCCTGGTGGGAGCGGTACTTCGCCTTCGAGCTGCGCGGCCGCGTACCCGGCATGGCGTTCATCGACCTCGGCGACCAGTTCGTCGCCCTCAGCGAGGGCCGCACGCAGCCGCCCGACGCGCACCGCCACGTCGGCCTCGTGGTCGAGGACAAGGAGGCGCTGCGCGCGGCGCTGCGGGAGGCCGGCGAGGACGTCGCGGCCGGCGGCGCGCTGCGCATGCGCGACCCGTCGGGCAACCAGATCGAGATCGTCGACTACCGCGACGTGCAGTTCACCAAGACGCCGGCCGTCCTGCGCGCGCTCGGGGTGCAGGACATCGCCAAGAGCGAGCGGGCGCGCAAGGAGCTGGCCGCGAAGGGGCTCGCCTAGGCGACGCGCACCGACGCGTCGCCGACGGCGATCACGTCGCCGGGGTGCAGCTGGCGCCCGCGGCGCGTCTCCGGCTCGCCGTTGACGAGCACCGTGCCCGTCTCCAGCAGCGCCTTCGCGTCGCCGCCGGAGTCGGCCAGGTCGGCCAGCTTCAGCAGCTGGCCGAGGCGGATGACGCCGTCGCGTGCGGTGATCTCGCGGATGCGGCGATCATAGGCGCAACCGACGAGGAGGACGCGATGGTCGCCGATCGCCTGTTCGACGTGCGCGGCACGCTCGCCGTGGTCACCGGAGCCGCCAGCGGGCTCGGGTACGCAATGGCCGAGGTGCTCGCGGAGGCGGGTGCGCGCGTGATGCTCGCCGACGATCCCGCTCGGACGGATGGGCGAGCCGGACGAGATCAAGGGCCTGGTGCTGCTGCTCGCGTCGGCGGCTTCGTCCTACATCACCGGCGCGATCCTGCCCGTCGACGGCGGCGCGCTGACCCGTTCACACACGCTCTGAGACGTACCAGAACCTCTATATGATCTGACCGTTAGGTCCGAGGAGAGAGGAGTCGGAGTGGTGGATCTGCTCGGCTTGTACTGGACCACGTCCGGGCCGGTCGAGGTGCACGCGGGCCGCGAGTGGAGCCTGTTCGACTTCGCCGATCGCTGCGCGGAGGCGGCGAAGGCCGGCTTCCGCGGCATCGGCGTCTGGCACGCCGACCTCGCCCACGTCCTCGAGGCGCGCACGCTCGGCGACATGCGCGCGATCCTCGAGGCCAATGGCCTGCAGTACCTCGAGCTCGAGTTCCTGATGGACTGGTTCCTCGACCCCGGCGACGAGCGCCGGCGCGAGGCCGACGCCACGCGCAGGCTGCTGTTCGAGGCCGCCGGCGCGCTCGGCGCGCACCACGTCAAGGCGGGCAACATCCCCGGCAACGCCGCCCCGCTCGAGCAGGTCACGGAGCGCTACGCGGAGCTGTGCGCCGACGCGATGCGCTACACCGACGCGCGGATCGTCTACGAGCTCATGCCGTTCGACGTCAACGTGAACTCGCTCGACACGGCGATGGCGGTCACGGCCGGCGTGCCGAACGGCGGCATCGCGATCGACACCTGGCACATGCGCAAGCTCGGCATCGACCCTGAGGACCTGCGCCGGGTCCCGCTCGAGCAGCTCGCGTGGATCGAGCTCAGCGACGGCACGCTGGAGAGCCTGCCGGACCTGATCGACGAGACCGTCAACCACCGCCGCCTGCCCGGCGAGGGCGAGATGGACGTCCACGAGTACGTCGAGGTCGCGCAGGCCATGGGCTACGCCGGCCCGTGGGGCGTGGAGGTGCTCTCGGAAGCGCTGCGCAACCTGCCGATGGACGAGATCTTCCGGCGCTCGTACGAGACCACCGCCGCCCAGTTCGCAACGACCGGAGACCGTTCATGAACCCGACGTGGATGTACACGCAGATGGTCCGGATCCGCGAGTTCGAGGAGCGCGTGAAGCGGACCTTCACCGAGCACGTCGGCGTGATCCGCGGGCACACGCACCTCGCCGACGGCGCGGAGGCCTCGATCGTCGGCTCGCTGCACACGCTGCGCGACGGCGACCAGCTGATCACCACCTACCGCTGCCACGGCTACCCGCTCGCGCTGGGCACCGACCCGAAGGCGATGATGGCCGAGATCTACGGACGCGCAGGCGGCCTCTGCGGCGGCCTCGGGGGCTCGATGCACCTGCTCGATCCGGAGCGCGGGTTCCTCGGCACGTCGGGCATCGTCGGCCAGGGCATCCCGCAGGCGGCGGGCGCGGCGTGGGCGGCGCAGATCCGCAGGCAAGGGCAGGTGGTCCTGAGCTTCTTCGGCGACGGCGCGTCCAAGCAGGGGGCGTTCCACGAGACGCTCAACATCGCGTCGCTGTGGAAGCTCCCGATCGTCTTCGTGATGGAGAACAACGGCTACAACGTCGTCACGCGCTCCGAGCTCGAGGACGCCAACGTGGCGGCCGGCGAGGACCTCGCGGTGAAGGCGAAGGCGTACTCGATGCCGGGCGTCACGATCGACGGCAACGATCCCGTGGAGGTGTACGAGACCGTGGGCAAAGCGGTCGAGCGAGCCCGCGGCGGCGACGGCCCGACGCTCGTCGAATCGAAGGTCTACCGGCTGAGCGCGCACGGCAACATCATCGCCCCGCCGGGCGTGCCCCTGCACTTCCCCGAGCACGAGGCGATCGAGGTCTACGGGGCGCCGGAGGAGTACGAGGCGGCGCTGCGCGGCGACTGCGTCCCGCGCTTCCGCGGTCGCCTGATCCAGGACGGCACGCTCACCGCGGAGGAGGCGGACGCGATCTCCGCGGCGGCGCGCGACGAGATGCAGCAAGCCGTCGACTTCGGGCTGCGGAGTCCGCTGCCGGACCCCGCGCAGGCCCTCGACCACGTGTACGCGTGATGGCCCGCGAGCTTCCCTACATCGTCGCGATCAACGAGGCGATCCAGCTCGAGATGGAGCGCGACGAGCGCGTCCTGTACTTCGGCCAGAACATGGCCACGACCGAGAACGAGCCGTTCGTCAAGGCCTTCGGCTCCGATCGCGTGCGCGTCACGCCGATCTCCGAGACGGCCGAGATCGGCATGGCGGTCGGCGCCGCGCTGGCCGGCTTCCGGCCGGTGGTCGAGCTCTACATGGCGGAGTTCATGCTGGTCGCGATGGACCAGGTCGTCAACGAGGCGCCGCGCTTCCGCTACATGAGCGGCGGCAAGGTCTCGGTGCCGCTCGTGCTGAAGGCCGGCTACGGCTTCACCGCCGGCTGGGCCGGCCAGCACACGGGCACGATCTACAGCATGTTCATGGGCGTCCCCGGGCTGAAGGTCGCGATCCCGTCGACCGCCGCCGACGCCAAGGGCCTGATGGCGAGCGCGATCCGCGACGACAACCCCGTCGTCTACTTCCACCACTACCTCGCGACGCTCGAGCACGGCGAGGTGCCCGAGGGCGAGCACGTCGTGCCGTTCGGCGAGGCGGCGGTCCGGCGCGCGGGGTCCGACGTGACGATCGTCGCGCTCGGCTACATGGTCGGCAAGGCGCTCGCGGCCGCCGAGACGCTCGCGGCCGAGGGCGTCAGCGCCGAGGTGATCGACCCGCGCACGCTGAACCCGCTCGACACGGCGACGATCCTCGAGTCGGTCGAGAAGACCGGGCGGCTCGTGCTCGTCGACCAGGCGACGCCGCGCGCGGCGGCGACCGCGCACATCGCGGCGACCGTCGCCGACGAGGGCTTCGGCTTCCTCAAGGCGCCGATCCGGCAGGTCACGGCGCTCGACACGACGATCGCCTACAGCGAGCCGGTCGAGGCGGCCGCGCTGCCGAACGAGGAGAAGATCGCGGGCGCCGTCCGGGAGGTGCTGGGGACTGCTGTCGGTGCATGAGGAGCTGCTGCGCACGATGTGGCTGATCCGCGCCTTCGAGGAGCGGGTCGGCCGCCTCAAGCGCGCCGACGAGATCCCCGGGCTCGTGCACACGAGCCTCGGGCAGGAGGGCATCGCGGCCGGCGTCTGCACGCAGCTGCGCGACGACGAGGCGGTCTACTCCGGCCATCGCGCGCACGGCCACGCGCTGGCGAAGGGCGCCGCGCCGGAGCGCGTGATGGCGGAGCTGATGGGCCGCGCGGACGGGCTCTGCGGCGGCCTCGGCGGCTCGATGCACCTGGTCGACGCCGAGCACGGCTTCATGGGCGCGACGGGCGTCGTCGGCGGCACGATCCCGCTCGCGCTCGGGCACACGCTGACCGGCCGCGTCGCCGTCGTCTTCTTCGGCGACGGGGCCGTCCAGGCGGGCCACTTCCACGAGTCGGTCAACCTCGCCGCGCTGTGGGGCTCGCCGCTGATCCTGGTGTGCGAGAACAACGGCTTCGCGGAGTTCACGCCGCGCTCGGCGCACACCGTGGTCGAGCGCGTGAGCGACGTCGTCGCGCCGTACGGGATCGAGCGCGCGACGGTCGACGGCAACGACGTCCTGGCGGTGCACGAGGCGTTCGCGCGCTTCCTCGCGGCCGCGCGGGAGGGGCGCGGCCCGTTCCTGCTCGAGTGCCTGACGACGCGCCTGAGCGGCCACTATGAGGGCGACCCGCACCATCGCCGCGACCCCGAGGCCGCCGACCCGATCGAGCGGCTCGGGAGCGATCCCGCGATCGAGGCGCAGGCGCGGGCGCGCGTGGACGCGGCGGTCGAGCTCGCCCGCGCGAGCCCGTGGCCGACGACGGCGCCGGTGTACGCGTGAGCACGACGTATGTCGAGGCGATCAATCACGCTCTCGCCCGCGCCATGCGCGCCGACGAGCGCGTCTTCGTGCTCGGTGAGGACGTCGCCGAGGGCGGCCCGTACACGGCGACCAAGGGGCTCGCGCAGGAGTTCGGGGCCGGGCGCGTGCGCAACACGCCGATCTCGGAGGCGGCGATCGCCGGCGTCGCGATCGGTGCCGCCCAGGCGGGGCTCCGGCCGGTGCTGGAGATCATGTACGTCGACTTCCTCACGCTCGCGCTCGACCAGCTCGTCAACGCCGCGGCGAAGGCGCACCTGATGTCCGGCGGCCAGCTCAGCGTCCCGCTCGTGCTGCGCACGCAGGGCGGCGCCGGCTACCGCTCCGCAGCGCAGCACTCGCAGAGCCTGGAGGCCTGGCTCACGCACGTCCCCGGCCTGAAGGTCGTCATGCCGGCCACCGCGACCGACGCGGCCGCGCTGCTGACCTCCGCCATCGCCGACCCGAACCCCGTCGTGTTCATCGAGAACAAGACGCTCTACTTCCGGCGCGAGGAGCTGCGCGACGAGCAGGTCCCGCTCGGCGCGGCGCGCACGGTCCGCGAAGGCCGCGACGTGACGATCGTCGCCACGTCGCGGATGGTCCACGAGGCGCTGACCGCCGCGGAGACGCTCGCGGCCGGCGGCATCGAGGCCGAGGTGATCGACCCGCGCACGCTCGTCCCGCTCGACCTCGGCCACATCCTCGCGTCGGTGCGCCGGACCAACCGGCTGGTCGTCGCGCACGAGGCGGTCACGCACGGCGGCTGGGGCGCCGAGCTCGCCGCCCAGGTGCAGGAGACCGCGTTCGACGACCTCGACGCGCCGGTGGCACGCGTTGGCGCGCCGTTCACGCCGGTCCCGTTCAGCCCGCCGCTGGAGGACGCCTACCTCCCCGGCGCCGGCGAGATCGTGGCGGCATGCTCGCGGTAGTCACCGAGGGCGTCGGCCGCATGGCGCTGCGCGAGGTGGCGCCGCCGGCCGATCCCGGCCCCGGCGAGGTGCTCGTCCGCCCCGAGGCGATCGGCCTGTGCGGCTCGGACTTCCACTTCTACCTCGGCGAGCTGTCCGAGCGCGCCGGCGGCGCGTTCCCGCGCGTGCAGGGCCACGAGGTCGCCGGCGTGGTCGAGGCGGCCGGGGAGGACTCGGGCCGGCGCGTGGGCGAGCGCGTCGCGCTGATGCCGCTGAGCGCCTGCGGCGCGTGCTACCCGTGCTCGATCGGGCGCCCCAACGCGTGCCCGCGCTTCCGGCTGATCGGCATCCACGTCGACGGCGGCCTGCAGGAGCTGCTGCGCGTGCCGGCGGCGCAGGCGTTCCCGATCGCCGCCGGCGCGCCCGCCGTCCTCACCGAGCCGGTGTCGATCGCGATCCAGGCGGTCACCCGCGGCCGCGTCGGCGCCGAGCCGGTCGTCGTCCTCGGCGCGGGCCCGATCGGCCAGGCGATCGCCGTCGCCGCCCGCGACCGCGGCGCCCGCGTCCTCCTGATCGACCGGATCGCGGCGCGGGTCCCCGGCGGGCTGGTGTGGAGCGACGACGTCGTCGCGGACGCGGTCGAGTGGGCAGGCGGCGAGGGCCCGCCGGTCGTGATCGACGCGACCGGCGCGCCGGACGCGATTCGCGCCGGCGTCGAGATGGTCTGCTCCGCGGGCCGCTTCGTGCAGGTCGGCATGTCCGGCCACGAGGTCTCGCTGCGCGTCGGGAGCTTCACCGAGAAGGAGCTCGACGTGCTCGGCGTCTGCTGCTGCGGCGGTGGCGAGTTCGCGCGGGCCGTCGACCTGGTCGAGCGCGAGGGCGAGCGGCTGGCGCCGCTCGTCAGCCACGAGTTCCCGTTCGAGCGCGCGCCCGAGGCGCTCGCGTACGCGATGGAGAACCCGACGGAGGTGATGAAGGTTGTCGTCCGCGGCCTTTGACTACGTGATCGTCGGCGCCGGCTCGGCGGGCTGCGTGCTCGCCGGCCGGCTCAGCGAGGACCCCGGCGTGCGCGTCGCGGTGCTGGAGGCCGGCGGGCCCGACTCGGCGCCCGAGATCCACATGGCGTCCGGCTACGTGTTCCTGTTCAAGACCGACGTCGACTGGGACCTGTTCGGCGAGCCCGAGCCGGGCCTCGGCGGCCGCCGCCTCTACCTCCCGCGCGGCAAGGTGCTCGGAGGCTCGAGCTCGATCAACGCGCAGATCTACATCCGCGGCAACCGCGCCGACTACGACGGCTGGGGCATCGACGGCTGGCGCTACGACGACGTGCTGCCGTACTTCAAGCGGGCCGAGGACAACGAGCGCGGCGAGGACGCCTTCCACGGTGCCGGCGGCCCGCTCGCGGTCTCCGACGGGCGCTCCTCGCACCCGCTCACCACCGCGATGATCGAGGCCACCAAGGCGGCCGGGCACGAGTTCAACCCGGACTTCAACGGCGCCCGCCAGGAGGGCGTCGGGCCGTTCCAGCTCACGCAGCGCGACGGCGCGCGCTGCAGCGCCGCCGACGCGTATCTGCACCCCGCGACGGCGCGGCCGAACCTGACGGTGATGACCGGCGCGCTGGCCGCGCGGATCGTCTTCGAGGGCGACCGCGCGGTCGGCGTCGAGCTCGCGGGCGGCGACGTGGTCCGCGCGGAGCGCGAGGTGATCGTGTCCGCGGGCACCTACCAGTCGCCGGTGCTGCTGATGCTCTCCGGCATCGGCCCGGCCAAGGACCTCGAGCTCGCGATGGTCGACGTGCGCGCCGACCTGCCGGTCGGCGAGAACCTGCAGGACCACGTGATGGCGCAGCTGAACTACCTCACCGACGTCCCGTCCCTGATCGCCGCGCTGACGCCCGAGAACATCGCGCTGATGGAGACCGAGCAGCGCGGTCCGCTGAGCTCGAACATCCCGGAGGCCGGCGCGTTCTTCCGGACCCGGCCCGGTCTCGACGCGCCTGACGTCGAGTTCCACTACGCGCCGGTGATGTTCTTCGACGAAGGGCTCACGCCGCCGCTGGACCACGCGTACACGTTCGGCCCGGTGGTGATCAAGCCGACGTCGCGCGGCAAGGTCTCGCTGCGCGCCGGCCTGCCGGACGCCAAGCCGCGGGTGCTGCACAACGTGCTCACGACCGAAGAGGACCGGCAGAGCATGATCGCCGGCGTCCGGATCGCCCTGGAGATCGCCGAGCAGGCGCCGCTGAAGGCGGTCGAGCGCGAGCCGTACCGCGTGCCGGCGTCGGGTTCCGACGAGGACGTCATGGCGTTCGTGCGGCTCGCCGGGCAGACGGTCTACCACCCGACATCGAGCTGCGCGATGGGCGCCGTGGTCGACGAGCAGCTGCGCGTCTACGGCTTCGAAGGCCTGCGCGTCGTCGACGCGTCGGTGATGCCGTCGATCACGCGCGGGAACACGAACGCGCCGACGATCATGATCGCCGAGAAGGCGGCCGACCTCATCCGGGCAGGTACGCCGTCTGCAGCAGCTCAGGCGTCGCTCTGAGCTCGCTCGCGGCGCCGGAGAAGCGGATCCGCCCGCGGTCCATCACGTAGGCGCGCTCGGCGAGCCCGAGCGCGACGGTCGCGAACTGCTCGATCAGCAGCACGCCGACTCCGGCCTCGGCGACCGCGCGGATCGTCGGCACGAGGCGCTGCACGATCACGGGCGCGAGCCCGAGCGAGAGCTCGTCGATCAGGATGAAGCCCGGCTTGGAGACGAGCGCCTGCGCGAGCACGAGCATCTGCTGCTCGCCGCCGCTGAGCGAGCGCGCCGGCACGGACAGGCGCTTGTCGAGCTCCGGGAACAGCTGGTGCGCGTACTCGCGCCCGGCGCGCGCGTCGTCGGTGCCGAGCGAGTACGTGGCGACGCGCAGGTTCTCCTCGACGGTCAGCTCGCGCAGCAGCCTCCGCCCCTCGGGCACGACGGCGACGCCCGCGCCGCGGATCCGCTCGGGCCGGCGGCCCGTGAGGTCGAGCTCGCCGAGCCGGACGTGCCCGCCCGCCGGCTTGATGACGCCGCCGACGGCGAGCACGAGCGAGGACTTGCCGGCGCCGTTGGGGCCGAGCAGCGCCGTCACCTCGCCCGCGGGGATGTCGATCGAGACGCCCTGCACGACGGGCCGGCCCCCGCGCTCGACCACCAGCTGGTCAAGCTTGAGCATCGACGGTTCCCAGATACGCCCGCACCACGTTCTCGTCGCGCAGCACATCGGCCGTCGGCCCGGCGGCGATCAGCTTGCCGAAGTCGAGCACCGCGGTCTTCTCGCAGCACGCCGACACGAGGCTCATGTCGTGGTCGACGAGCACCGCGAGCGCTCCGGTGTGCTCCGGGATGCCGCGGATCACGTGGCCGAGGTGCTCGGTCTCGGAGTCCGGCAGCCCGGCCGCGGGCTCGTCGAGCAGCACCACGCGGGGACGGCCGACGACCGCGCGCGCGACCTCGACCAGCCGCCGGTCGCGCGCGCCCAGCGTGCCGACCTTGACGTCCGGCCCTACGTCGATCCCGACCAGCTCCAGCGCGGCGAGCACGTCGGCGCGGCGCGACGCGCGGCTGCCCATGCGCGAGTGCTCGTGCGCGAGCGCGACGTTGTCGGCGACCGACAGCTCCTCGATCGCCTGCTCGGTCTGGAACGTGCGCCGCAGGCCCCAGCGAGCGCGCTTGTAGTGCGGCATCGCCAGCAGGTCGTCGCCGAACGCGCGCACGCTGCCCGAGGCGGGGCGCACGAAGCCGCTGAGCACGTTGAAGAACGTCGTCTTGCCGGCGCCGTTCGGGCCGATCAGCCCGCACGTGCCGGAGTCGAAGCGCACGGTCATCCCGTCCAGCGGCGTGACGCCGCCGAAGCGCACGGTCAGGCCGTCGATCTCGATCACCGGATCACCAGCCGCCCGAGCCGCGCGAGGTCCTTCGGCACCTGCGCCGCGAGGCCGGCGGGCGCCGTCAGCAGCACCTGCAGCACGCCGACGCCGAACAGGATCGTCAGCAGGTCGGCGGGCAGCCCCCAGTTGTCGAGCAGCGCCGGCAGCAGCTTCATCAGCGCGCCCGCCACGACCGCGCCCCAGAGGCTGTAGATGCCGCCCATCAGCACCACGGCAAGCAGGATGATCGAGTCGCGCGTGGGGAACTGGTACGTGTAGAGCTTGCCGACCTCGCCGGCCAGCAGGCCGCCGGCGACGCCGGTCATGAACGAGGCGAGCGCCCACGCCCACAGCTTGTACAGGGTCAGGTTCACGCCCGCCGCGAGCGCCGCCGGCTCGCTCTGGCGGATCGCCGCCCACGCGCGCCCTGGGCGTGAGCGCACGTGCCACAGTGCGAGCCCGAACATCAGCGCCGCGGCGACCACGACGTAGCGGAAGTAGGCCTCGTCGCTGCTCGCGATCGCGGGCCGCCGCACGGCCGGGTTGCCGAGCGTGGACTCGGTGTGGCCGAGGAACCCGCCACCGCCGTTGGGGAAGTTCGTCGCCGTCAGCACGACGGTGATCGCGCCGGCGAGCATCAGCGTGATCAGCGCGAGGTAGAGCCCGCTCAGCCGCAGCGCCGGGAGGCCGACGAGCGTGCCGAGCACCATCGTCACCAGGCCGCTCGCCAGCAGCACGAGCGGGAACGGGATCCCGGTCGCGAACGCCAGCTTCGCGGCCACCCACGCGCCGAGCGCGAGCACCGCGATCTGCCCGAGCGAGACGAGGCCGACGCGGCCCATCAGCGTCGCGAGGCCGAGCGCGACGATCGAGTAGATCGCGACGGCGGTCAGCACGTCGGTCCAGTACGCGCTCAGCAACGGCGGCAGCGCCAGCAGCAGCACGAGCACGAGCGCCACCGCCCGCCTCATGCCGTCACCCGGTCGTGGCGCGAGAGGAACAGCAGCGCGACGATGGCGAGCACGAACGGCGTCATGTCGCGGTAGGACGAGATCGACAGGATCGGCGTGATCAGCGCGTTCACGAGCCCGATCACGATCCCCGCCGCGAGCGTGACGCCGATCGAGCGCAGGCGCGCGATCAGCGTCGCCGCGAGCGACGAGATGACCAGGAACGTCAGCGTCGCCGCGTCCAGCCCCACGAGGTTGGAGAGCAGCAGGCCGGCCGTGCCGGAGAGCACGCCGGAGCCCAGCCACGCGAACGCCTCCACGCGCCGCACCGGCACGCCGAGCGCCGCCGTGATGTCGCGGTCGTCGGCGAGCGCGCGCATCGCGGTGCCGAGCTTGGTCACCTGCAGGAACGCGGCCGTCGACGCCGTCACGACGATCCCGAGCACGAGCGCGGTGACCTGCGTCCAGTTCACGAGCACCTCGCCGACCGAGAAGTGCCAGTTGGTCGTCGGCAGGATCATCGAGCGCGCCTTGTCGCTCCAGATCCACGACATCACGCCGAGCAGGATCAGCGCCAGCCCGAGCGTCCCCGTCGCCTTCACCAGCGGGTCGCGCGCCGCCAGCGGCGGCCCGAACAGCACGCCGTAGGCGAGCGTGACGAGCGCGCCGAAGGCGACGCAGACGACGTACGCCAGCCCTTCAGGCCAGCCGTGGCTGTTGATCAGCGACCACGCGATGAACGCGCCCATCGCGCCCACCGCGCCGAACGCGAGGTTGAGCACGCCGGTCGCCCGATAGAGCACGACCATCCCGACCCCGGACAGCGCGTACACCCCGCCCAGGGCCAGGCCGGAGACGATGAAGGGTTGGAAGTCCTGCCAGCTCGGCACCGCTCAGTGGCCGGCCTCGAGCGCCCGCACCTGCTTGATCGCGGGGTCGATGTCGGAGATCGGGAAGCAGTCCTCCTTCTGGACCATCTTGCCGTCCTTCGGCGTCGTCGTGCGGTCGGTGTTGTTGGGGATGTGCAGCGGCCCGTCGCCGTAGTACCACGGCTTGCAGAGGATGTCGGTCTGGAAGTCCTTGACGTCCTTGAACGCGGCGTTGACGGTCGCGGCCGTGAAGTCGCCCTTGATCCCCATCAGCGCCTTGACGGCGATGCTGGCCTCGACGTAGCCCATCTGGCTGAAGCTGCCGAGCGCGATCTTCGGCGCGTACTTCGCCTGCACGGCGCGGTAGTTGGTGCTGTCCGGGCCGGCGCCGGAGGTCAGGTTGAGCTCCGCGTTGACGCCGAGCTTGTCGTTCCACGCCGAGCCGAGCGCGTCCGCGAGGAAGTCGGTGTTGCACGGCGTCGAGCAGGCCCACTTCACGCGGTCCTGCAGGCCCTGCTGGGACGCGGCCTGGAGGATCTTCAGCGCCTCCGGCGGCGTGAAGTTCAACACGACACCGCCGTCGTTGCCCGCCGCCTGCACGAGCTTGAGCGCGATCGAGTTCGCGTCCTGGATCGGCACGTTGTCCTTCAGCGACACCGTCGGGATCCCCGCGTCCTTGGCGATCAGCAGGAAGCCGCCCTCGATGTAGCCGGTGCCGGGGACGTTGGACTGGTCGAGCACGAGCTTCTTGACGCCGCTGCGCAGCAGGTACTGCGTCGCGCCGTCGACGCTGTAGCGCGGGCCCATGTTCACGGCCGCGCTGTTGGGCGTCGAGTAGCACTCGGGCGCGATCCCCGAGTCGATGATGTAGAAGCCCTTGTCCTCGTAGTACTTGTGGTTGACGGCGCACTCGATGATGCTCGTGTTGCCGACGATGCCGAGCACCTTCTCGGTCTCGATCAGCTTCTTGGCGAGCGAGGCGATCTGGCCTGGGTCGGTCTGCTCGGTCTCGATCACGTAGTCGATCGGACGGCCGTTGATCCCGCCGTTGTCGTTGACGCAGTCGAACACCGCCTTGGCCATGTTCGGGATGTCGGTGAAGTCGGTCCCCGGTTGCTTGGTCGCGATCGAGCCGAGCTTGATCGGCTCGCCGGTGGCCTTCTTGCCGGTGCCGGCGCCGCACTTGGGCCCGGCGGCGGGGGCAGCCGCCTTCTTGGTACCGCTCTGCGCCGCCTGGTTGCCGTCGTTGCTACTTCCGCAGGCGGCGATCACCGTCGAGGCCGCGAGCGCAAGGGCAACCGCGGCAGCAAGGCCATTCCTTCTCACAGCCCTCTCCTCCTCCAGATCATTTAAAAGATCTGACTTGTGTTCAGATCATATGCGGACCCGCACCCGGAAGGCGAGAAATAGACTGCTGGGCTGGTGGAGAGCCTCCAGGATCTGCTCGGCCTCGTGCTCGAGCGCAACCCGTTCCAGCGCGCCCGGCTGGCAGCGTCCGACCCGGCCGCGCTGCCGCCGCTGACCAAGCGCGAGCTGCTCGACGACCAGGCGGCGCACCCGCCGTTCGGGACGAACCTGACGTACCCGCTCGACCGCTACGTGCGCCTGTTCAAGACGAGCGGCGTCACCGGCGCGCCGCTGAAGGTGCTCGACACGGCGGAGGACTGGGCGTGGCGGCGCGAGCGCTACGTGCACGCGCTCCGGGCCGCCGGTATCGGCCCGGGCGACCGCGTCGCGATGGCGTTCTCGTTCGGCCCGTACGCGCACGGCTGGAACGCGAGCGAGGGGCTCTCGGGGATCGGCGCGCTCGCCGTCCCGCTCGGCAGCATGTCGTCGCTGCAGCGCCTGCAGACGATCGCCGAGGTCGAGGCCACGGTGCTGTGGTGCACGCCGACCTACGCGCTGCGGCTGCTCGAGGTCGCGCTGCACGAGCGCATGGAGGCCGCGCTCGCCTCGGTCCAGACCGTGCTCTGCGGCGGCGAGCCGGGCGCGTCGCTGGCGGGCACGCGGGAGCGCATCCACGAGGGCTTCGGCGCGCGCTGCCTCGACCACTACGGGCTCACCGAGGTCGGCCCATTCGCGTATCCGTGCAGCGCCGGCCCCGGCCTGCACGTCGACGAGCGCGACTTCGTGGTCGAGTACCTCGACGAGCGGCTGGAGCCGGTCGTGCCGGGCGAGCGCGGCGAGCTTGTCGTCACGCCGCTGCGCCGGACGGGCTTCCCGGTGCTGCGCTACCGCACCGGCGACGTCGTGGTCCGCAGCGCGCTGCGCTGTCCTGCCGGCCACGCGGACCCGTGGCTCCCCGACGGGATCGTCGGGCGCACCGACGACATGGTCGTGATCCGCGGGATGAACGTCTACCCGTCGGCGATCGAGGAGGCCGTACGCGGCGTCGACGGCTCCGGCGAGTTCCGGATCACGTTCTACTCGGCGTCGCGCGGGATGGACGAGATCAAGCTCGAGGTCGAGCTGCCGGAGGGCGCGGCCGCGCGGACGCTGCACGAGCAGGTGCGACGCGCGCTCGGCGGCCTGCGCGTGCGGGTGGTGCCCGTCGCCGCGGGCGTGCTCCCGCGCACCGACGGCAAGGCGCGGCGCGTGGTCGACGAGAGGGTCGTGTGAACGCAGGGCGGCTGCGCCCGCAGGCGATCCGCGGCGCGAGCGAGCAGGTCGCGGCGCAGATCCAGCACCACATCCAGCGCCAAGGGCTCGCGCCGGGGACGTTCCTCGGGCGCGAGGAGGACCTCGCGGCGACCTTCGGCGTGAGCCGGCCGACGCTGCGCGAGGCGTTGAAGGTGCTCGCAGGCGGCAACCTGATCCGCGCGACCAAGGGTCCTGGCGGCGGGATCTTCGTCGCCCACACGGCGGCGAAGGGCATAAGCCGGAGCCTCAGCGACTCGATCGCGATGATGCTCGAGACCGGCGCGGTCTCGATCGAGGAGCTGCTCGACGCGCGCCTGATGCTCGAGGGTCCGCTCGCCGCGGCCGCCGCCTACCAGTCGGACCGCGCGACAGTCGAGCGACTGCGCGAGTCTGTGCGCGCCGAGCGCGCCGCCGGCCCGGACGACGAGGAGGCGCTTGGGGCGACCGACCGCGAGCTGCACCGCACGATCGCGTCTGCGGGGGGCAACCGCATGATGGAGGCGCTCACCGATTGGGTCTTCGACGTGCTGCAGCCGCAGCTTCGCGAGCTCCTGGACGGCGCGCTCGTCCACTCCGCGATCGTCGATCAGCACGAGGAGCTGATCGCGGCGATCGAGAAGGGCGACCCGGCGCGCGCACAGCGCGCCATGGAGGATCACCTGCTCTACCTGCGTGACGTGCTGGCGATGGTGCGAGCGCGCCGCTGAGGCGCCGCCGGCGTCGCGTGTGATGGGCGGCCGCCCGCCGCGCGTCAGCAGACCGCGGGTCCGCACGTCCTGGTGACGATCGCCGACGTCGAGGACGACGTCTGCGGCACCTCGTGCCCGGAGGTCACCGACGAGCACGTCGTCCGGCTCGCCCCCGACGGCAGCTTCGAGCCGGTCAACGGCCCTGCCAGGGTCGCCTGGCGGCTACTTCCCGACCGAGATCCCGGAGGCGATCGAAAGCATCGACCCGCTCTGAAGTCAGTCGAGCAGCTCCGCGAGCGTACGGCCGCTGACGACCGACTCGGGCCGCTCGGCCGCGATGTCCGAGCCGGGGCGCGCCTCGTCGTCGCGGCGCTTTATCAGCAGCCACTGCGGCTTCGCGCCGCCGCCCGTGCGCTGGAGGGCGAAGCCGCCGCGCAGCTTCTCACCGTGCAGGACGAAGACGGCGTGGCCGCGCTCGAGCGCCTCGGGCCAGGCGACGCGGCCGCCCTGCTCGTAGGTGCCGCGGTCCCAGACGATCACGCCGCCGCCGCCGAGCGCTCCCTCGAAGTCGTTGTGGTCCATCCCGTGGTCGTCGACCTCCACGGCGAGGCGCTTCGTCGCGGGATCGAGCGACGGGCCCTTGGGCACCGCCCACGAGCGCATGACGCCCTCGACCTCCAGGCGCACGTCGTAGTGGTGGGCGGTCGCCTGGTGCTCCTGGACGACGAACACGCCGGCGCTCACCCCGCGGACGGCGAACTGCTCGTGCCCTTCGACGCGCACGCGCTCTCCCGGCGC
Organism: uncultured Solirubrobacteraceae bacterium; assembly: GCA_963736505.1. GTDB lineage: Bacteria > Actinomycetota > Thermoleophilia > Solirubrobacterales > Solirubrobacteraceae > Solirubrobacter. The sequence goes on along the minus strand of CAVTOZ010000001.1, from coordinate 612,749 downwards.
CGCGTCCGCGAGGAACGCCAGCAACTCCTCCACCGCCTCGGGCCCACCCTCGGCGTGGATCTCGCCGGTCGGCCGCACCCAGCCCATGACGCCCAGGGCGCGGGCCTTGGCGGCCACGGCGTCCGCCTCGATCTCGCCGCCGGCCGTCGCGCGCACCGCCACTCGTGAGGCCATCGCCCGAGCGTAGCCAGACTGTGGGCGTGGACAACGCGTGGATCGCCGACCGCCTCGACGCGTTCGCGACGCTGCTCGAGCTGGCCGAGTCGAACCCGTACCAGCCTCGTGCCTACCGCCGCGCGGCCGAGACCGTCCGGGCCGCGCCGGTGCCGATCGAGGGGCTTGTGCGCTCCGGCCGCGTCAGGCAGCTGCGCGGCATCGGGTCCGGGATCGAGGCGCGGCTGCGCGAGCTCGTGGAGACCGGGGAGATCGCCGAGCTGCGCGAGCTCGAGGACGAGCTCGTGCCCGGGCTCGTCGGCCTCGGCCGCTTCCTCGGCCTGACGACCAAGCGGTCGCTCGAGCTCGCGCGTTCGCTCGGCGCGCGCACGCCGGACGAGTTCCGCGCCGCGGTGGCGGCCGGACGGCTGCGGACGCTGCCCGGCGTCGGGCCGAAGCTCGAGGCGCGCGTGATCGAGGCGCTCGCGCGCGAGACCCCGGCGCCGGCGCAGCCGGCGCTGCTGCTCGACCAGGCCCGCGCGCTCGTCGCCGCCATCGCGAGCGCGCTGGACGGCGAGGCGGCGGGCGACGCGCGCCGCTGGCGCGACTCGTGCGAGCAGCTCGCGGTGGTCTGCGCGGCCGCCGATCCGGCGCCCGTCGTCGCCCGCTTCGAAGCGCTGCCGCAGATCGTCGCGGTGATCGAGCGGCGCGGCCCGCGGACCCGCGGGCTGACGATCGAGGGCGTGCCGGTCGACCTGGTCGTCGCGGCGCCCGAGCGCTTCGGCACCGAGCTCGTGCGCGCCACCGGCTCGGAGGCGTACGTCGCGGCGCTCGAGCCGCTGCCCGACGCGCCGACCGAGGCCGGCGTCTACGAGGCGCTCGGCGTGCCGTGGGTCCCGCCGGAGCTGCGCGAACGGCCGCTGCGCGGCGACCCGCCCGAGCTCGTCGGCCTCGACGACATCCGCGGCGACCTGCACTGCCACACGACCTGGTCCGACGGCAGGTTCAGCGTCGAGGAGATGGCCCGCGCCGCGCGCGAGCGCGGCTACGACTACGTCGCGATCTGCGACCACACGCCGGCCGTCGGCGCGGTGCGCGGCCTCACGCCCGACGACGTCCGCCGCCAGGCCGAGGAGATCGCCGCCGCGAACGAGCGCCTGGCCCCGTTTCGCATCCTGCGCGGGATCGAGTGCGACATCCTGCCCGACGGGCGGCTCGACCTCCCGGACGACGTCCTCGCCGAGCTCGACTGGGTCCAGGCCAGCGTGCACGGCGGGCAGCGGATGCCGCGCGCCGAGATGACGCGGCGGGTGGAGGAGGCGCTGCGCCATCCCGCCGTGCGCTGCCTCAGCCATCCGCTGGGCCGGCTGATCGGCCGCCGGCCGGAGAACGCGCTCGACCTCGAGCGCGTGTTCGAGGTCGCGCGCGAGCACGGCGTCGCGCTCGAGGTCAACGGCCTCCCCGCCCGGCTCGACCTCAGCGGCGAGCACGTCCGCGAGGCGCTGCGCGCGGGCGTGCGGATCGTGTGCTCGACCGACGCGCACTCCGTGCGCGGCCTTGCCAACATGGCGCTCTCAGTCCACACCGCGCGACGCGGAGGCGCGACGCGCGCGGACGTCGTCAACGCGGGACCCGCGGCTTGAAGGAGGACACATTGCTCGACCACGTCGGTTTCGGTGTCAGCGACTACGAGCGCAGCAAGGCGTTCTACAGCGACGCGCTCGCGCCGCTCGGCCTGTCGCTGCTGATGGAGCCGGTCGCGCAGGCCGGCGGCTTCGGCAAGGACGGGATGCCGTTCTTCTGGATCGAGGCGCGCGGGGAGCCCGTGCGCGGGCGGCTGCACATCGCGTTCGCCGCCGAGCGGCGTGCGATCGTCGACGCGTTCCACGCCGCCGCGCTGGCGGCGGGCGGGACGGACAACGGCGCGCCGGGCGTGCGCGAGATCTACCACCCGGGCTACTACGGCGCCTACGTGCTCGACCCCGACGGCCACAACATCGAGGCGGTCTGCCACCGGCCCGAGTAGTCAGCGCGGGTCGCGCGCGGTGCGGCCGTCCTCGTCCACCGGGCCGTGCGAGGTCGAGAGCAGGCGCGCGGCCTCCTCCTCGCCGACGCGCGCGACGAGCCAGTCGCGCGTGGCGGCCGAGGCCGCCGCGGCGCGCCGGCGCAGGTCGGCGTCAGGGTGGCGCTGCGCCGTGAGATCGGCGCCCAGCAGCAGCGCCGCCGCGATCTCGTTGTCGGGCCGCTCGTCGCCGCGCTCGCGGGCGACGCCGAGCATCCGCGGCACGTCGACGGCGGCGACCTCCTCGTCGGTCGGCGGCGGCGTGGAATGGCGCCGGGCGCCGAAGAGGCGCGAGAGTCCGCTCACGCCGAACCACGATACCTCTAGGCGGCGCCGAGGCTGCCCATCTGCGCCGCCGGATAGCGCGCTCCGGCGGCCGCTCCGGCCGGGACCGCGGCCTCGATCCGGGTGGGGTCGACGACCACGTCCAACGCGCCGAGCGCCTCCTGCAGGCGGTCGCGGCGGCGCGCGCCGATCAGCGGGACGATGTCGTCGCCGCGGCTGAGGACCCAGGCGATCGCGGCCTGGGCGACGGTCGCGCCCTGCTCGCCGGCGACCTCGCGCAGCGCGTCGACCAGCGCCAGGTTGTGCGCGAGGTTCTCGCCCTGGAAGCGCGGGCTCATGCCGCGGAAGTCGCGGCTGACGTCGCGCGACGCGTCCCAGTGGCCGCTCAGCAGGCCGCGCGAGAGCACGCCGTAGGCGGTGATGCCGATGCCGAGCTCGCGGCACGTGGGCAGCACGTCGTCCTCGATCGCGCGCGACAGCAGCGAGTACTCGATCTGCAGGTCGCCGATCGGGTGCACCGCGGCGGCGCGGCGGATCGTCTCCGGGCCGACCTCCGACAGGCCGATCGAGCGCACGTGGCCCGCCTGCACCATCTCGGCGATCGCGCCGACCGTCTCCTCGATCGGCACGTTCGGGTCCAGGCGCGACGGCCGGTAGACGTCGACGTAGTCGGTGCCGAGGCGCCGCAGCGTGTACGCGAGGAAGTTCTTCACCGCCGCGGGACGGGCGTCGTAGCCGTTCCAGCCGCCGTCCGGGTCGCGCAGCCCGCCGAACTTGACGCTGATGCGCACCTGGGAGCGGTCGCGGCCTTCGAGCGCCTCACGGATCAGCAGCTCGTTGTGGCCCATGCCGTAGAAGTCGCCGGTGTCGAGCAGGACGATGCCCGCGTCGAGCGCGGCGTGGATGGTGGCGATGCTCTCGCTGCGATCGGCCCGCCCGTAGAGGTCCGACATGCCCATGCAACCGAGTCCAAGTCTCGAAGTCATGCTTGCCATGATCGCGTCGGATGCGCGCGTTCCCAACAGCCGTTTCGTGTCGAGCGACAAGCAGACGTTGTGCCTGAGCTGCGCCACCTGCGCGCGTTCCTCGCCGTCGCGCAGGAGCTGAACTTCACGCGCGCCGCCGAGCGGCTGCACATGGCGCAGCAGGCGGTCTCGAAGTCGGTCGCCCAGCTGGAGGCCGAGCTCGGCGTCGAGCTGCTGGAGCGGACCAGCCGCGAGGTGCGGCTGACCGAGGCGGGGGAGGCGCTGCGCGCCGACGCGCGCGAGGTCGTCTCCGCCGCCGACGCGGCGTTCACGCGCGCACGGGACTACGGCCGCGGCCTGGCCGGTGCACTGAGGATCGGTTCCACGCCGGCCGTCGGCCCGCGCGTGCTGCGCGACGCGCTGCGCGAGCTGCACCGCGACGCGCCGGAGCTGTCGATCGCCCTGCGCGAGCTCCGCCCCGGCGAGATCGCCCGGTCGCTGCGCGACGGCGCCGCCGACGTCGTGCTCGCGCGCACGTCGGCGGGCGCGCCGAAGCTCGAGCGCGTGACGCTGCGGCCGAGCCCGGCCGCGCTCGTCGTGCCGGTCGCGCACCGCCTCACCGGCGAGGCCTCGCTGGCCGACCTCGACGGCGAGCGCCTGTACACGTGGAGCCGCCCGGGCACGGCGTACACCGACCTGCTGGTCGGCCTCTGCCGCGCCGCCGGAGCGACCGTGACGCCGGTGGAGGCCGGCGTGACCGGCGCGGCCGAGCTGGTCGACCTCGCGCTCATGGACGCCGTCGCGATCGTTCCCGAGGGCTGGCCGACGGGCCCCGACACGCGCGAGGTCGCCCTGAAAGACGGCGTGACGCTGCCGCTGCTCGGCCTGCGGCTCGCCGGGCCGCCGCGCCCGGCCGTCGCACGGCTCGTCGCGCTGCTCTCATGACCTCCTAGGCTGTGGGGCATGGAGGGTTCCGTCAGCGCGCCTCCGCAGCGCGTGTGTCCGAAGTGCGCTCGCATCTCGTGGGCGACCGGGCCGCGCTGCCCGTACTGCCGCGCGCGCTTCCGCAGCCAGAGCGTGGCCGTGTTCGCGTGGATGCTGACGGCGGCGGTCGTCGTGATGCTGGCCGGCATGTTCGTGATCTTCCTGCTCGTCGCCAACCGCGTGCAGGACCACGTCGACACGCAGGTCAACCGGATCGACCAGCAGATCGAGCAGATCCGGCGCGAGGTCGACCAGCGCCTGCCCGCCGCCGGCGCGGTCCCGACGGTCACCCCGGTGCCGACCGCCGCGCCGACGGCCGCGCCGACGGCGTCAGCCGCGCCGACCGCGACGCCGACGCCGACCGCGAGCGCGACGGCGACCGCGACGAACACGCCGGCGTCCGACAACAGCTCGACCACCGACCCGAGCCGCACCGAGACCCGGCCCTGACGCCGCGCCACTACATCGACGGCGGGTTCACCGACGACGCGGACGTCGACGCCGCGGTGGCCGCCGCGCGCCGCGCCGTCAGCGTCGGACCGTGGCCGCGGCGCGCGATCGCCGACCGTGCCCGCCTGCTCCGCGAGGCCCGCTTCTTCCAGGCGGCCGATGCGCTCTCACGCCGCGGCGGGAGCGCCGTGCGCGACGGCGACCGGCTCGACTACGAGATCCGCGTGCCGCTCGGCGTCGTCGCCCTGCACGGGCTCGAGCAGGTCGGTCCAGCGCTCGCCGCCGGCAACGCCGTCGTCGTCGCCACCGGCGAGGCGACCGACCTCGCCGCGGACCTCGACCGCACCGACCTCCCGGCCGGCGTCTTCAACCTCGTCTACGGGGCCGACCTCGCCGGCCAGCCCGGCGTCGACCTCGTGCGCGTCCCGGCGACCGGGCCGACCCCGGTGATCCTGTTCGAGGACGGCGATCCGGCCGCCGCGATCGCGTTCGGCACGCGCCTGATCGTGCAGCGGGCGCTCTACGACCGCGTGTGCGAGATCGCGCCGGTGCGCGCGCGCAACATGACCGAGCGCGTGCCCGCCACGCAGGAGATCCCGGAGTCCGCGCGCGAGCACGTCCTGTCCGGCGGGATCGCCGGCGGCGAGCTCAAGCCGACCGTGATCGACGGCGTCGACGTCGAGCTCGCCGGCCCCGTGATCACGATCCTGCCGTTCGACGACGAGGACGAGGCCGTCGCGCTCGCGCGCGCCGGCGAGCGCGCCTCGGTGTGGACGAGCGACCTCGCCCGCGCGCACCGCTTCGCGCACGCGCTGCGCGCCGAGCACTGCTGGCTCAACGCGCACGTCGAGCCCGTGCAGGACGGTCCCGACCGCTACTCACGGCTCGCCGCCGTGCACCTCTAGCCGGCCCGATAGACCTTTCGCTCGTAGTCCTCGAGCATCCGCCCGGCGCCGAACTCCGGCCCGCAGGTGCGCAGCGAGTTGCGCACGCGCGTGAGCCACGCCGCCGGGAGCCCGTCGCCGTCGCGGGCGTAGAACTCCGGCCCGACCTCCTCCTCGAGCAGCCGGAACAGCTCCGCCGCGTGGCGGGCGTCCTGGGCGCCGTGGTCGTGGTCGGTCTCGCCTGACAGCGCCCAGCCGTTGGCGCCGTCGTACCCTTCGGCCCACCAGCCGTCGAGCACCGACAGGTGCAGGCCGCCGTTGGCGGTGTTCTTCATCCCGGACGTGCCGGACGCCTCCAGCGGCGGGCGCGGGAGGTTGATCCAGACGTCGCAGCCGCGCACGAGGTGGGACGCCATGCGCAGGTCGTAGTCGTCGAGGTAGGCGACGCGGTTGGCGAAGTTCGGCGCCTGCTTCATCTTGAACAGGCCCTGGACGAGCGCCTTGCCCTGGTCGTCGCGCGGGTGCGCCTTGCCGGCCAGCAGCACCTGGATCGGGCGGTCGCCGCCGACCAGGCGGATCGCCCGGTCGACGTCCTGCAGCAGCAGGTTCAGGCGCTTGTAGGTCGCCAGGCGGCGGGCGAACCCGATCGTCAGGACGTCCGGGTCGAACTCGGCGGCGGCCTCGGCGTACGGGCGCGGCTCGTCGCGCGCGAGCCGGTCGACGACCGCGCGGTGGCGGACGTAGTCGATCAGCTGCGAGCGCTGCTCGCGCCGGACCGCCCACAGCTCGGCGTCCGGGATGTCGTCGACCGGCGCCCACGTCGCGGGGTCGGTCGCGCGGTCCAACCAGCCGTCGCCGAGGTGCTTGTCGAGCAGCTGCCACATCGGCTTGCCGATCCACGTCGGCAGGTGCACGCCGTTGGTCACGTAGTCGATCGGGACGTCGTCGACCTCGCGGTCGGCCCACATCGGCTGCCACATCTCGCGCGCGACCTCGCCGTGGCGGCGGCTGACGCCGTTGGCGGTGCGCGACGTGCGCAGCGCGAACTGCGTCACGCCGAACGGCTCCGCCGCCTCCTCGGGGTTGGTGCGCCCGAGCGAGACGATCTCCTCCGGCGCGATCCCGAGCGTCCCGGCGATCTGCCCCAGCACCTCGGCGACCTGGCCGGCGGGGTACGTGTCGTTGCCGGCCGGGACCGGCGTGTGCGTGGTGAACACCGTGCGCCGGCGCGCGATCTCCAGCGCCGCCTTCAGCGAGCCGGCGCCGCTGGTCTCGCGCCGCGCCATCTCGAGCGTGACGAAGGCCGCGTGCCCCTCGTTGAGGTGCACGATGCCCGGCTCGATCCCGAGCGCCGCCAGCGCCTGCACGCCGCCGATCCCGAGCAGGACGTACTGCGCCAGCCGCATGTCCTCGTCGGAGATGTAGAGCTTGGAGGTGATCCAGCGCCCGGTCTCGCTGTTCTCCGGCCGCTCGGCGTCGAGCAGGAACAGCGGCACGCGGCCGACGTCGACGCGCCAGATCTGCGCGGTGACGAGCTCGTCGCCGACGGGCGCGGTGACCGTCACCGGCTCGCCGTCGTCGCCGCGCACGAGCGCGGCGGGCAGACGATCCGGGTCGGTGTCGACCCAGTACTCGTGCTGCCAGCCGCCGCGGTCGATGCGCTGGCGGAAGTAGCCGTTGCGGTACATCAGCCCGACGGCCACCAGCGGCAGCGCGCGGTCCGACACCTCCTTCAGGTAGTCCCCGGCGAGCGCGCCGAGGCCGCCCGAGTAGATCGGGAGCGACCCGTGGACGCCGTACTCGGCGGAGAAGTACGCGATCGGACGCGCGGGCGTCGCGACGCCTTCGCGCGGCGGCCGCGCGAGGTCGGCGGCGATCGCCTGCTCGAGCGCGGCGGCGCGGCCCAGCAGCGCCGCGTCGCAGGCCGCGGCGGTGAGCCGCTCGGTATCGGCCTCCTGCAGGAGCCGGACCGGGTTCTCGGCCACGCGCTCCCAGCGCTCGGGGTCGATCGCGCGGAACACGTCCGGCCCATCGGGCGTCCATGACCAGCGGTAGTTGTAGGCGAGGCGCGCGAAGACGCCCAGCGACTCGGGAAGGCGAGAAGCGAGCGCCGAGGCAGCGCGCTCCAGATCGCGTCGGCCAGCTTGCACGCGCCGCAGGATAGGCACTCAAGCGGAAAGGGCGCGGGCCGATAGAGTGCATAGGGAGCCGAGGCGGCGCAGCGGCCCCCACGCATGCGCCCCGGCTCCGGAAAGGAGGATCTATGAGGATCCTTTGCCTTCGCTGCCTCCGGCTTTGGCCCGGCGAGCGCGTCGCACAAAGGGCATCGTGCCCCCACTGCGGCGGAACGCTCGACGAGACGCCCCGGTAGTCACAGCGACGCCGGGCGGTCCAGATGACCGCCCGGCGTAAGCCAACTTCGCGGTTCAGCGTCTGCGCGCGTCCGGCTCGAGAGCCGGGTTCGCGTAGCCGCTGTCCGCGTGATTGAGGTTCAGGCCCGGCGGGACGATCTCGTCGATCCGGTCGAGCAGCTCGTCGCCGAGCTCCAGCTCCGCCGCCGGCAGCTGCGACTCGAGGTGCTCCATCGTCCTCGGTCCGATGATCGCGCTGGTGACCGCGGGATGGTTGATCGCCCACGCGATCGCGAGCTGCACGAGCGGGACGCCCGCCTCGTCGGCGAGCTTCCCGAGCGCGTCGGCGGCGTCGAGCTTGCGCTGGTTGCCCTCGATCGACAGGTCGAAGCGCTGGGGCAGCCGGTCGGCGCGGCTGGACGTCGGCAACTCCGCGCCCTTGCGGTAGCGGCCGGACAGCCAGCCGCCGGCCAGCGGGCTCCACACGATCGCGCCCATGCCGTGGCGCTCGATCGTCGGCAGCACGTCGGTCTCGATCCCGCGCACGAGCATCGAGTACGGCGGCTGCTCGCAGACGAAGCGCGCGAACTGGCCGCCGCGCGCCTCCCACTGCGCCTCGACGATCTGCGACGCGGGGAACGTCGAGGAGCCGATGTAGCGGACCTTGCCCGCGCGCACCAGGTCCGTCAGCGCCGACAGCGTCTCCTCGACGTCGGTCTCGTCCTCGGGACGGTGGACCTGGTAGAGGTCGATGTGGTCGGTGTTGAGCCGCCGCAGCGAGTCCTCGACGGCGCGCATGATCCAGCGCCGCGAGTTGCCCTTGTGGTTGGGGTCGTCGCCCATCACGCCGTGGAACTTGGTGGCGAGCACGACATCGTCGCGGCGGCCGTCGGAGAGCGCCTTGGCGACGATCTCCTCCGACTCGCCGCGCGAGTAGACGTCGGCGGTGTCGATGAAGTTGATCCCCGCGTCGAGCGCGCGGTGGATGATCCGGATCGAGTCGTCGTGGTCCGGGTTGCCCCAGGCCCCGAACATCATGGCGCCGAGGCAGAGGGGGCTGACCTGGACGCCTGTCTTACCGAGTGTGCGGTACTCCATCCCACGAACTTACCCCTGCGCGCCCGGCTCTCGCCCTGCGGGCGACCCCGGTTCGCGCACGAGGGGTTACAGAGACCGCTTCGCTCTCGCCTCGTGATCGAGCAGTCTCCGCTTGGCCTCCAGGCCGCCGGCGTAGCCGGTCAGGTTCCCGGTCGAGCCGACCACGCGGTGGCAGGGGACGACGATGCTGATCGGGTTGCGCGCATTGGCGCCGCCGACCGCGCGCGGGACGCTGCCGAGCTCGCGCGCGAGCTCGCCGTAGGACACGGTCTCGCCGTACGGGATCTCGGCGAGCGCGTCCCACACGCGCAGCTCGAACTCGGTCCCGCGCGGGTTGAGCGGGATGTCGAAGCGCTTCAGCTCGCCCGCGAAGTAGGCGTCGAGCTGCTCGGCCACGCGCGCGAAGGTGCCGTCGTCGGGTCCCGCCTCGGCGTGGAGGCGATGACCGTCGGTGTACAGGCGCGTGAGGCCGCGCTCGTCGCCCTCGACGAACAGCGGGCCGATCGGGCTGGGGATCAATGCCGTATGCATGTCCGGTTCAACGGGTCGGGGGCCGCGAGTGTGATTAGACTCGAACCCGGTCCCCGATGTTCTGCGACCCCGCCGACACGACTCGCGAACGCCTGCTCGACACGGCGGAGCGCCTGTTCGCGGAGTACGGCTACCAGGCGACCACGATGCGCACGGTCACGACCGAGGCGGCGGCCAACATCGCGGCCGTCAACTACCACTTCGGCTCCAAGCAGGCGCTGCTGGAGGCCGTCGTGCACCGCGCGCTCGGCCCGGTCGTCGAGGAGCGCCGGCGCCGGCTCGACGCGCTCGAGGAGGACCCCAGCGTCGAGGCGATCGTGGACGCGATCATCAGCCCGCTGATCGAGCGCATCGGCGCCGACCCGGACGCCTCGCGCGTGATCCGTTTGCTCGGGCGCCTGTTCGTGGACCCGGACCCGGAGATGCGCGCGCTCGTCAAGGCCGAGGTCGCCGAGGCCGAGAAGCGCCAGCTCGTGATGCTCGAGCGCGCGCTGCCCGAGCTCCCGCGCGAGGAGCTGTGGCTGCGCATGCGCTCGATGTTCGCCGTCGTCGGCGCGCACCTGACGGGCGCGTTCGACACGCCCGCGGCCTGCCTGCCGGTGGCGGGCGGGTGCCAGGAGCTGCGTGCCCGGCTCGTGACGTTCCTCGCCGCCGGGCTGCGCGCGCCGGCCACGGCGCTGGTCCCCGCGGCCCTCCCGGCCTAGTACCGCAGGCATTACCCCCCGTCGGGTGGAAGCACCATTCCGGCCCGCGTTCAAACGAGCGTATGATGACCGAATAGTCTGTCGAAACAAGCGTTTGAACCAGGACTGGGTCCCATGACGAGTGAGCGAGCGTTCGCCGAGCACCGACTGCTTACCGCCGCCGAGGAGAAGCGCCTCGCGCAGCGAATCGAGCGCGGCGATCTGGACGCGAAGGAACGGTTGGTCAGCTCCAACCTGCGGCTCGTCGCGTCGGTGGCGCGGCGGTACGTCGGGCGCGGGCTGCCGATGGAGGATCTGCTGCAGGAGGGCGTCGTCGGCCTGATCCGCGCGTCCGAGAAGTACGACTGGCGGCGCGGGACGCGCTTCTCGACCTACGCGGTGCCGTGGATCCGCCAGGCGATCACGCACGCGCTGGCCAACACGAGCCGGCTCGTGCGCCTGCCGGCGCCGCAGCACCTGGAGGCCGACCGGCTCGCGCGCGCCGAGCGCGGCCTGCTCGAGCACGGGCGCGAGCCGAACGCGGCCGCACTGGCGGAGGCGACGGGCATGAAGGAGTCCGCCGTCGAGCGCGTGCGCCGCGCCGACGCGCCGGTCGCCTCGCTCGACGCGCCCGTGGGCGACGGCAGCGGCAAGCTCAGCGAGCTGCTCGCGGGCGCCGACGACGCGTCGCCGATCGACGTCGCGCTCGCCGCCGAGCGCCGGCGCGCGATCCGCCGCTCGCTGGACCGGCTCGACGGCCGCGACCGCGACGTGATGTGGCTGCGCTACGGCCTCGACGGCCAGGGACAGCGCACGCTCGGCGCCGTCGGGACCGCCGTCGGCCTCTCGCCGGAGCGCGTGCGCCAGCTCGAGGCGGCCGCCCTGGATCGCCTGCAAGGGGACACGGAGCTGGCAGGCTGGGTCGCCGCGGCTTGACCTCGAGTTCGGCCAAGAAGATCCGGTCCGTCCGGGGTGGGCCAGCCGTGGATGCCAGGGGGCGCCGGCGAACGCGAAGGCGTGCGCCAGCACGTTGAGCCTCGACGGTGGCGCATGGCGCCGCGGATGGCCCGCACCGGGCGCACCGGGGTTCTTTGGTCGGGCTCCTAGAATGGAGTGGTCCCCCGTCTCGGTGCGTGCGCGCCGGGGCGGCACCGGCTTGCCATTCGAAAAGGAAGATGCCCATGGCGGTAGAGCAAAAGCTCGAGATCGACGGTGAGGTCACCGAGGCCCTGCCGAACCTGCTGTTCCGCGTGAAGCTCGAGAACGACCACGAGCTCCTCGCCCACCTCGCCGGCAAGATGCGGCGGTTCCGCATCCGCGTTCTGCCCGGCGACAAGGTCCGCGTCGAGGTCTCTCCGTACGACCTCAACCGCGGCCGCATCGTTTATCGCTACAAGTAGGCCCTCACGCAGGGACCATGTCCTGCTCCGGATTCACGTTCTCGACATCTCGAGCACGGAGGAGCAGCGCCATCAAGACCGCGCCGAAGGCGACCAGGATCGCCGCAGCCGTAAATGCGACCTGGAAGCCCTCGACGAGGCCTGCCGCCTTCTCGGCGCTCGACGGCGGGTGCCCGAGGTCGCCGATCCACGCGGACGTCCGGTCCGCGGCGAGCGTCGACAGGATCGCGAGCCCGAGCGCGCCGCCCACCTGCTGGGACGTGTTGAAGAGGCCTGACGCCAGCCCCGCGTCGCGCGGTTCGACGTTGGTGGTCGCGATCAGCGTGATCGGCACGAACGTGTTGCCCATGCCGAAGGCCATCAGCAGCAGCCCGGGCAGCAGGTCGGACGCGTAGGACCCGTCGACCGGCACGCTCGACAGCAGGAACAGCCCGATCGCGGCGAGCACCATCCCGCCGATCGTGTTGGCCCGCACGCCGATCCGGCGCACGAAGAACTGCGCGCTGCCGGAGCCGGCGATGATGCCCGCCGTCACCGGCAGGAACGCGAACCCGGCCTTCAGCGGCGAGAAGCCGAGGATCTCCTGCACGTACAGCGTGGCGAAGAAGAACATCGCGAACAGGCCGCCCGCGACGAGCAGCAGGACGAAGTTCGCGACCGACAGCGAACGGATCTTGAAGATGTCGAGCCGTACGAGCGGGCCTGGGGTCCGCAGCTCGACGAAGACGAACGCGGCCAGCATGACGAGCCCGACCGCCGCGAGCCCCAGCGTGCGCGTGGAGCCCCAGCCGAACGCCTGCGCCTTGACGATCGCGTAGACGAGCACCATCAGGCCGGAGGTCACGAGCACGGCGCCGAGCACGTCGAACGAGCCGGTGCCGCCCTCCGCGCGCGACTCCTGAATCCTGCGCGCCGACAGCAGCGCGACGACGATGCCGACCGGCACGTTGACGAAGAAGATCCACTCCCACGACAGCGTGTCGACGAGGATGCCGCCGAGCAGCAGGCCGAAGGCGGCGCCGCCGGCGGCGATCGCGCCCCACACGCCGAGCGCCTTGGTGCGCTCCGGCCCCTCAGGGAAGGTCGTCGTGATGATCGACAGCGCGGCGGGGGAGACGAGCGCGCCGCCGAGGCCCTGGAGGCCGCGGAAGATCACCAGCGCGGTGCTCGAGGTCGAGAGGCCGTTGAGCAGCGACGCGGACGAGAACAGGATCACGCCGGCGATGAAGATGCGCTTGCGGCCGAGGATGTCGGCGGCCCGGCCGCCGAGCAGCAGGAAGCCGCCGAACATCAGCGTGTAGCTGTTGATCACCCACTGCAGATCGGCCTGCGTGAAGTGCAGGTCCTTCTGGATCGTCGGCAGCGCGATGTTCACGATCGTCGCGTCGAGGATGACCATGAACTGCGCCATGCAGACGAGCACGAGCGTGACCCAGCGATTGCCCTGCTCCGTGCCCGCGGCGCTCATCCCGGCACGGTATCGCGGGCGCGCCGGTCAGCGGGGGGCCGCGGCGAGCGCCTTCGCGAGCGAGCTCCCGCCGGCGTCGACGAAGCGGACGTCCGGGTAGCGCTCGGCGACGGGGTCGACCGAGACGCGCCGGTCGAGATCGACGGCGATGACGGTGTCGTAGTGGCGCGCGGCGGCCATGTGGGTCACGCCGAGCTCCTCGGTGGCGGTCTGCGGGATGCGCAGCTGCACGTCGACGCCGTCGGCGGCCGCGACCGCGTCGCGGGCCTGCTCGATCAAGGCGGGGGACTGGGCGGCGTTGCCTCCGAGCACGACGAGGACCTTCGGCTGGGAGCCCTCCGCCACCTGGGCGCAGCCGGCGGCCGCGATCGCCAGCGCGGTGGCGGCGAGGATGGTGCGGAGCAAGTTCATACGAATGAGCGTACTACGTATGACCCACTTCTACAAGTGAAGTGGGTCACGCCGTGCCCGGCGCTGGCCCTCAGGCGGCCGGCGACGCCGTGGAGCCGCGCACGACGAGCCGCACCGGCAGCAGCTGGTCGGCCGGCACGGGGTCGCCGGCCAGCGCCGCCAGAAGCGCGTGGAAGGCGGTCGCGCCGAGCTCCTCGGCGTCCGCGGCGACCGTCGTCAGCGGCGGGTCGAGCACGACCGCGAACGCGAGGTCGTCGAACCCGACGACCGACACGTCCTCCGGGATCCGGACCCCGCGCGCCCGCGCGGCGAGGTAGACCCCGCCGGCCAGCACGTCGTCGTCGCACACGATCGCCGTCGCGTCGCCGCCGAGCAGCTCGTGCGCCGCGGCCGCCGCGTCGGCGAACGTGATCGTCGCCCGCACGGTCGCCGGCGCGCCGAGCCCCGCCTGCTCGAGCCGCTCGTTCAGGCGCGCCGCGCGCAGCTGGAACGTCTGCGCGTCGAACGACGCCGCCAGGTGCGCGAAGCGGCGGTGGCCGAGCGCGAGCAGATGGTCGATCGCCTGGTCGAACCCGGACTGCACGTCCAGCCGCACGACGGGCAGGTCGCCGGGCTTGACCTCGATCCCGATCGCCGGCTGCGAGGCGCCGGGCGGGAGCCCCGCCTCGAACAGCAGCAGCCCGTCCGACGGCCCCGCCAGCAGCGCCTCGATCGAGCGCGCCTCCCACGTCCGGTCCTCGCCGATGTCGACGAGCATCACCGTGTAGCCCGCCTTCATCGCCTCGGCCTGCGCGCCGCGCAGCATCGGCCCGAAGAACGGGTTGGTGATGTCGGGCACCACGAGCCCGACGCTGCGCGCGACGCCGGTGCGCAGCGTGCGGGCGGCCGCGTTGGGGCGGTAGCCGAGCTCCGCCGCCGCCGCGCGCACCAGCGCCTCGGTGCGCGCGGAGATGCGGCCGCGACCCTTGCCGGACAGCACGAGCGAGACCGTCGACTGCGACACGCCGGCATGGCGCGCCACGTCGACGCTGGTGACACGCGAGGGAGCGCCGATCTCAGCCATCCTAGGGTCCGTGGAGGATCTCGTGGAGGAGGTGGTGGCGATCGCGGGCCACGACCTCGGCCTGCTGCGACCGCGCGACACCGAGGCGCTGCTGGACGAGGACGCGTTCGAGCGCGATGAGTTCATGCCCTACTGGGCGGAGCTGTGGCCGAGCGCGCTCGCGCTGGCGCGCGCCATCGGCACGCGCGCGCTGCACGGCGCGCGCACGCTCGAGCTGGGCTGCGGGCTCGGGCTGCCGAGCCTCGCCGCCGCGCTCGCCGGCGGGCGCGTGCTGGCGACCGACTGGGCGCCCGACGCGGTCGCGATGACCGCCCGCAACGCCGACCGCAACGGGATCGCGCTGGAGACCCTGGCGTGCTCGTGGACCGAGCCGGAGCCGCTGATCGAGCGCGGCCCGTGGGACATCGTGCTCGCCTCCGACGTGCTCTACGAGGCCCGCAACGGCGACGCGCTGCTGCCGCTGCTCCCGCGCCTGCTCGGCCCGCGCGGCGAGGTCTGGCTCGCCGACCCCGGCCGGACCGCGGCAGAGCCGTTCCTGGCCGCCGCGGGCGAGCGCTTCGACGTCGTGCGGCGCGACGCCCCCGAGCTGGTTCGCGGCGCCGTCTACCGCTTACGCTCAAAGGCATGACCCAGCGAGAGAAGGCAGAGGCGCTGCGCGCGCTGCACCGCCCTGGAGATCCGATCGTCCTCGTCAACGCATGGGACGCCGCGTCCGCTCGCGTCGTCGCCTCGGCACCAGGATGCCGCGCGATCGCCACCGCGAGCTGGTCGATCGCCGCCGCGCAGGGCTTCGCCGACGGCGAGCACATGCCGCTCGACACGATGATCGCCGCCGTCGCGACCGTCGCGGGGGCGGTCGAGCTGCCCGTGACCGCCGACCTCGAGCGCGGCTATGCCGACACGGGGGAGACCGTCGCCCGTGCGATCGAGGCCGGCGCCGTCGGCTGCAACCTGGAGGACTCCGACGCCGACGGCTCGCTGCGGCCGGTCGAGGAGCACGCCGCGCGCGTCGCGGCGGCGCGGGCGAACGGCGAGGAGCTCGACGTGCCGCTGGTGATCAACGCGCGCACCGACGTCTACATCTCCGACATCCCGGCCGAGGAGCGGCTCGCGGCGGCGTTCGAGCGCGGCGAGGCCTACATGGACGCCGGCGCGGACGTCATCTTCCTGCCCGGCCTGCGCGACCTCGACGCGCTGGCGCAGCTGGCCGCCCGGATGCCGGTCAGCGTCGGCGCCGGCGCGGGCGGGCCGGCGCGGGCCGAGCTCGCGGCCGCCGGCGTCTCGCGCATCAGCTACGGGCCGGGGCCGCTGGGCGTCGCGATGGCGGCCCTGCGGCGCGCGGCCGAGACGCTGCTCGACGGCGGCGAGCCGCCCGCCGACCTCGGCTTCAGGCCCTGAGGATCAGCGCGCGCGTGCTCGGGCTGCCGCGGCGCCTGAGGCGATGCGGGGTCTGGCCGTCGAAGACGAGCGTGTCGCCCTCCTGCAGCTCGTGCACGGTGCCGTCGAGGTCGACGTCGAGCGCGCCGCGCGCGACGTAGACGAGCACGTCGCCGGCGTGCTCGTCGGCCTCCTCGGGCCAGCGCCGGCTGCCGCCGCTCCACTCGAGCACGACCGGCGCGCTCGCGAGCAGCTCGCGCCAGCCGGCGGCGGCGGGGTCGGCGCGCACGATCCGCACGTCGCGCGAGCGCTCCGGCGCCCACAGGTACGCGACCGACACGTTGAGCGCCTCGGCGATGCGCTCGACCGACGTCACGCTCGGCCGCGCCAGGCCGCGCTCGACCTGGCTCAGGAACGGGTGCGAGAGCCCGGCCAGCCGGCCGAGCGCCTTGAGCGTCAACCCTCGCTGCCGCCGCAGGGAGCGCACTCTGGAGCCCAGGTCACTGCCTGAGCCATTGCTGAAAGACTGACCGCTAAGCACCGTCTTCCAGACTAACGGAGCCACACCCCCGTGGCTGACGCTGCCTGAACCTTCGTCTGGCGCGTTGACCTCATCAACCGCCGGTCAGATAGCCTCGCGCGCCGATGAACGACCTGGCGCGTGACGTGAGCGCGATGGTGCAGGTGCCGAGCGTCACCGGCGACGAGCGCGCCGCGCTGGAGCGGCTCGCGGAGATCGCGCAGCGGCTCGGATTCGCGCCCGATCTGCACCGCCACGACCTCGCGGCGCTGCGCGCGCACCCGGACCATCCGGGCGAGGAGGCGCCGCGCGAGGAGCTGTGGGGGCTGACGGTGGAGCTGCCCGGCGCCGCGCCCGGGCGGATCGCGCTCAACGGGCACGTCGACGTCGTCGGGCCCGGAACCGAGGCGTGGTCGCACGCGCCGTGGTCGGGCGAGGTCGCCGGCGACCGCCTCTACGGCCGCGGCTCGGTCGACATGAAAGGCGCCGTCGTGGCCGCCTTGCACGCCTTGGCGGCCGTCCGCGACGCCGGGCGGCCCGCGCCGTCGATCGTCCTGCAGGCCGTCTCCTCCGAGGAGGACGGCGGCCAGGGCACGTTCGCCGAGCTCGAGCGCGACGCCGCGTTCGACGCCGCCCTGCTGCCCGAGCCGACCGGCTTCGCCGTCGTCTGCGCGCAGGCCGGCGCGCTCACCTTCAAGGGCGTGATCCGCGGGCGCTCGGCGCACGCCGCCGCCCGGCTCGAAGGCGTCTCGGCGATCGACCGCTACGTCCGCGTCCACACCGCCCTCGCGGCCCACGAGACCGCGGTCAACGCGTCCGTGGAGCACCCCCTGATGCGCGCGCTGGCGCTCCCGTATCCGCTGCTGGTCGGACGGGTGGCCGGCGGGACCTGGTCGAGTCAGGTCCCTGACCGCGTCGAGTTCGAAGGCCGGCTCGGCGTGCCCGTCGGGGCCGACCTCGCGCAGGCGCGCGCCGCCCTGCAGGCCGTCGTCGACGCCGCACTCGACGACGGCGAGGCGCCCTGCGCCCTCACCTGGGAAGGCGGCGCCTTCGCGTCGGGCGAGACGCCGCCGGACCATCCGTGGGTCGGCGCCGTGCGGGCGGCCGTCGCCGCCGAACGCGGCTCGGCCCCGGTCGTCGGCGTGCCCTACGGCGCCGACATGCGCCTCTTCACCGCCCGCGGGATCCCCGCCGTGATGGTCGGCACCGCAGGGCTCGAGCGCGCGCACGCCGTCGACGAGTTCGTCTCGCTGCCGGAGCTTGACGCGCTCGCCAGGACGATCGCGCGCGTGCTGCTTCAGGTCGCCGGGACGAGCCTGGCCCGCCGCGACGTCGCGTAGGTGGCGGCGGCCAGGCAGGAGGCGCCGGCGAGCGCGAACGCCGCTCCGGCTCCCGGGCCCTCGGCGAGCACGCCGCCGAGCGCGGAGCCGGCCGCGAGGCCTGACGTGATGCCGGTGGCGAGCCAGGTGAACGCCTCGGTGACGCTGCCGGCGGGCGCGATGCCGTCGACGAGGCCGTTGGCGAGCCCGAACGCGGGCGCGATCGCCGCGCCCGCGAGCAGCAGCAGCGCGCCGAGGCCGACCAGGCCGGCGGGCAGCGCCAGCAGGACGTGGCCGGCGGCGAGCAGGACGAGCAGGACGCACAGGCGCCGCACGCGGTCGGCCGGCGGCCGCGCGTGCGCCGCCGCCAGCCCGCCGAGCAGCGACCCGACGCCCCAGACGCCCAGCAGGAGCCCGGCCGCGTGCGGGCTGCCGGCGGCGTCGGCGCTCGCGGGCACGCCGACCTCGACGGCGCCGAACGCGAGCCCGATCAGCACGAACACGACGGCCAGCGTCTGCACGCCGGGCGCGCGCAGCGGGCTCGTGCGGACCGCGGGCCGGTCCGCCGCCGGGCGCCGCTCCCGCACCGGCCGCGCGGCGGCGAACACGAGCGTGCCGGCCAGCATCAGCGCGGCCCCGAACAGCGCGGCCGCGGCCGTCGACCAGGAGCCGATCGCGCCCGCGATCACGACCGGCCCGGCGATGTAGGTGATCTCCAGCCCCGCGCTCTCGAGCGAGAACGCGGCGTGGGCGAGCTCCGGGTCGCCGAGCAGCCCCGGCCACAGCGAGCGCAGGCACGGGCCGACCGGCGGCGTCCCCGCGCCGGCGACCGCCGCGCACGCCAGCACGGCGGCGGGCGGCGCGCCGTGCGGCAGCGCGGCGAACGCGCTGAGGGCGGCGGCCGAGACGACCGCGGCGCCCACGAGCACGCCCGCCGGCCCGCGGCGGTCCATCAGCCGCCCGAGCGTCGGCCCGCAGATCGCGGTGGCGAGCGCGTACATCCCGGCCGCCACGCCGGCCGCCGTGAACGAGCCGGTCAGCTCCTTCGTCCGCAGCACGAACACGAGCCCGAGCGCCGTGGTCGGGATGCGGGCGAGGATCGAGGCCGCGAAGAGGCGGGCGGAGCCGGGGGCGCGGAGGACGGCGAGCACGCCACCCAGGCTGGAGCGCGCCCACCCGGGTGTCGAAGGATTCGGAGGTGGCCGAATCGGTACGCTCCGGAGGTGATCACGTTCCGGTTCGGGCCCGAGGACCTCGGACGCGTGCGGTTCGCGCTCTCGCCGCTGTTCGAGCTGGCCTCGAGCCTGGACGTCCTGCGCGACCCGGCGGCGCACTCGCTGCACGAGCCGTGGGCGCGCGAGGCGCGCGCCGCGGTCAGCGCGCTCGACTTCTGGCTGCTCGACGCCGCGCTGCCCGAGCGCGGCTACTGCTACCGCCCGGACTTCATCGCGCCGCCGCCCGCGCGGCCGGTCGCCGAGCTCGGCGCCGAGCTGGAGCGTGTGCGCGCGACGCCGCCGGAGCAGGTCGCGCGCGAGCTCGGCTGGGCCTACCCGCGCGGGCTGCCGCCGAGCGCGCAGGCCCTGCTCGACGACGGCCTCGACCCGCTCGTCGAGACGATGCGCGCCTACTGGGACCGAGCTGTCGCGGCGCACTGGCCGGCGCTGAAGGCGATCCTCGAGGCCGACATCGTCCAGCGCGGCGCGCAGCTGGCCGCCGCCGGCCCGCTCGCGGCGCTGTCGGATCTGCATCCCGACGTCGCGTGGCGCGACGGCGCGCTCGAGGTGCGGCGGCCGTACGAGGAGACGGTCGAGCTCGGCGGCCGCGGCCTGCTGCTGATCCCGTCCGCGTTCGCCTGGCCGCGCGTGTGGGCGCTGTTCGACCCGCCGTGGCAGCCGGCGATCGTCTATCCCGCGCGCGGCGTCGGGAGCCTGTGGGCGCCGGACGAGCGGCCGGCCTCGGACGCGCTCAGCGCGCTGCTGGGCAAGCGCCGCGCGGACATCCTCGCCGAGCTCCCCGCAAGCACGCGCGAGCTGGCCGAGCGCCTCGGCGCGAGCCCGGGCGGCGTGTCGGAGCACCTCGGCGTCCTGCGCGCCGCCGGGCTGGTGACCGGGCGGCGCGACGGGCGCGAGGTGCGCTACGTGCGCACCGAGATCGGCGAGTCGCTCGCCGGCTAGATCCGGCCGGCGTCCTTCGCCGCGGCCTCGGCGGCGTCGAGCTTGCGCTCCACGAGGTCCAGGCCGCGGTCCCAGAAGCCCGGGTCGGCGAGGTCGACGCCGACGATCGCGCCCAGCTCCTCGGGGCTGCGCGAGCCGCCCGCGCCGAGCAGCTCGAGGTACTTGGGCACGAAGGCCTCGCCCTCCTCCTCGTAGCGCCCGTAGACCGCGAGTGCCAGCAGCTGACCGTAGGCGTACGCGTAGACGTAGCCCGGCGTGGCGATGAAGTGGGGGACGTAGGACCACCACGACCTGTAGCCCTCGGTGACCTCGACGGCGTCGCCGAGCAGCTCCTCCTGCGAGGTCGCCCACAGCTCGCCGATGCGGTCGATCGACAGCTCGCCCTCGTCGTGGCGCGCGGTGTGGACGAGGTGCTCGAAGCGGTTCATCGCGACCTGGCGGAAGACCGTCGCGATCGACCCCTCGATCGACTCCGCGAGCAGCGCCAGGCGCGACTCCGGCGTCGGCGCGCGCTCGAGCAGGCGGCCGAACACGAGCGTCTCGCCGAACACCGACGCGGTCTCGGCCAGCGTCAGCGGCGTCGCCATGTGGAACACGCCCTGGCGGCCGCCGAGCGCGGCGTGCACGCCGTGCCCCAGCTCGTGCGCGAGCGTCAGCACGTCGCGCCGCAGGTACGTGTAGTTGAGCATCACGTACGGGTGCGTGCCGGGCGTGCCGTAGGAGCAGAACGCGCCGCCGCGCTTGCCTGGGCGCACCGGCCCGTCGATCCAGCTCTCGTCGAAGAAGCGCTTGACGATCGCGCCCAGCTCGTCGGAGAAGTCGGCGTAGGTCTCGTGCACGAGGTCGCGCGCCTCGCTCCACGGCACCTTGTCCTGGTCCTGCGTGACCGCGGCCATGCGGTCGTAGTCGGCGAGCCGGTCGATGCCGAGCAGCTGCGCCTTCAGGCGGTACCAGCGGCGCGGCAGCTCGAAGCGCTTGCGGACGGCGTCGATCAGCGCCTGGACGGACTCGTCGGACGCCTCGTTGGCGAGGTTGCGCGAGGCGAGCCAGTGCGGGAACGCGCGCAGCCGGTCGTCGGTCGCCTTGTCGGCGAGCAGCGTGTTGAACGCGAAGCCGCGCGTGCGCAGGCCGGGCTTGAGCGCCTTCGTCACGCGCTCGGCGGTGTCGCGCCGGACCTCGCGGTCGGGCGAGAACAGGCGCGCGAGCGCGACCTCGAGCGCGACCGGCTCGGTCGCGTCGGCCAGCTCGACCTCGATCGCCGCGGTCTGCTCCTCGAACAGGCGCACCCACGCGGTGCGGCCGGAGACCGACTTCTCGGTGAGGATCTTCTCCTCCGGCTCGCTCAGCAGGTGCGGGCGGTAGCGGCGCGCCGTGGCGAGGTGGTGGCGCGCGAAGTCCAGGCCGTCGGCGGCGAGCAGCGCCTCCGCCTTGGCGTCGTCGAGCCCCGCCCACTCGAGCTGGAAGAACAGCAGCAGCGTCTCGATCGTGGTGCCCTTCTCCTCGACGCGCTGCAGCAGCGCGCCGCGGACGGGATCGGCCGTGTCGGTCGAGAACGAGCAGGTGCGCGTAGGTGCCGGCGCGCGCCGCGATCTCCTCGATCTCGGCGAGCTCGCGCATGGCGCCGACCAGACCGGGCCCGTCCAGCCGCGCGACCTTGCCGGCGTACGCGGCGGCGAACGCCTCGGCGCGCTGCCGGGCGTCGTCGAGCAGCGCGTCGACGGCGGCCTGCGGGTCGTCGGGCCCCGCGTCGGCGATCAGATCGCTGAGATCCCAGCTGACCTGCTCGAGCTCGGGATCGGTGAGGGCTTCCGGGGCGGTCATAGCCCCACAGCCTATGAAGTCGGCAAAGCGCCCGAGGCGTTCGTCGCGCGCAGCCCGTCGATCACGATCGCCAGGTGACGGCGCCAGGCGTCGGGAACGATGTGCGGCTTCATCGTCGCGCTGCCGATCCCGCACATCAGCATCGGGATGTCGTCGAGGATCACGTCCGGCCTCAGCGCGCCGGCGTCGCGTGCGCGCTCGAGCAGCGTCGTCACCGTCTCGTTCAGCCGGCGCTGCATGTCGATGTCGACGGTGATCGGGCCGCTCGTCTCGGTCATCAGCTCGCTGACCGCGCGGTCGCCGGCCATGATCTCGGCGCCGGACCACAGCGTCGTGACCAGCGCGTCCCACGGATCGTCCGTGCGCGCGGCCTGCTCGATCGCGACGGCGAGCAGGCGCTCGAACGCCTCGCCCGCGATCGCCTCGATCAGCGCCTCCTTGGTGGGGAAGTGGCGGTAGACCGTCCCGACCCCGACCATCGCGGCGCGCGCGACGTCGTCCATCTGGGCTTCGCGGCCCTGCTCGGCGAAGACCGCTCGCGCGGCGGTGAGGACGCGCTCGCGGTTGCGGCGCGCATCGGCGCGCAGGGGGCGGGCGGCGACCTCGGTCATGGCGTGAGATTAGGGCTTGACATCCGGAACGTCAATTCCGTATGTTACCTTGTGAAACCGGAACTCCGCTTCCACTTAGTACGGTCAACCGCACCAGGAGCCCTGATGACAACCGCACCAACCTCGACTGACCGGCGCTGGCTAGCGCTCGGGCTTCTGGCCCTGGCGCAGTTCGTCGTCGTGCTCGACGCCTCGATCGTCAACGTCGCGCTGCCGTCGATCGGCCGCGCGCTCGACTTCTCCCAGGACAACCTGTCCTGGGTCATCAACGCCTACACGCTCACCTTCGGCGGCTTCCTGCTGCTCGGCGGGCGCCTCGCCGACCTGCTCGGCCGCCGGCGGCTGTTCATCGCCGGCCTGATCCTCTTCGCCGCCGCCTCGCTGGCCGGCGGGCTCGCACAGAGCGACGTGTGGCTGATCGCCGCGCGCGCCGTGCAGGGCCTCGGCGCCGCGCTGCTCTCGCCCGCCGCGCTCTCGCTCGTGACCGTGCTCTTCAAGGAGGGCGCGGAGCGCAACAAGGCGATGGGCGTGTGGGGCGCGGTCGCCGGCTCCGGCGGCGCCGCCGGCGTGCTGCTCGGCGGCATGCTGACCCAGTGGGCCGGCTGGGAGTGGGTGCTGTTCGTCAACGTGCCGATCGGCCTCGCGGCGGCGTTCGCCGCCCCGCGCCTGCTGCCCGAGAGCAGCAACGAGGGCCCGCGCCACTTCGATGTCGCCGGCGCCGTGTCGGTCACCGCCGGCCTGTCGCTGCTCGTCTACAGCCTCGTCAACGCCAACCATGCGGGCTGGGGCTCGGCGCAGACGCTGATCTCGATCGGCGTCGGCGTGCTGCTGATCGGCGCCTTCGTGCTGATCGAGCGCGGCGCGCGCTCGCCGCTGGTGCCGTTCCCCGGCATCTTCCGCATCCGCACGATCCGGGCGGTCAACGTGATCGGGCTGCTGCTGGCGATGTCGCTGTTCTCGATGTTCTTCTTCGTCTCGCTGTACATGCAGCAGGTGCTCGGCTGGGACGCGCTGAAGTCCGGCATCTCCTACCTGCCGCTGGCGGGCGGGATCATCGTCTCGGCCGGTCTGGCCTCGGGCCTGATGACCCGCTTCGGCTTCAAGCCGGTGCTGATCCTCGGGCTGGTGCTGACCGCCGCCGGGCTGCTGTGGATGGCGCAGATCTCGGTCGACGGCTCCTACGTCGGCGACATCCTGTTCCCGTCGCTGCTGTCCGCGTTCGGCCTCGGCTTCGCGTTCGTGTCGATGACGATGGCCGCGGTGGCCGGCGTCGACGGGCACGAGGCGGGTCTGGCGTCGGGCCTGATCAACACGTCGCAGCAGGTCGGCGGCGCGCTCGGGCTCGCGATCCTGGCGGCGGTCGCCAACTCGCGCACCGATCACCTCCTCAGTGACGGCGTGGCTCGCGCGCAGGCGCTGACCGACGGCTTCGGCACCGCGATGACGGTCGGCTCCGTGTTCGCGCTGGCCGGCGCCCTGCTCGCGATCTTCGCGATCTCGGGCCGCGTCAGCCGCGAGCACGCCCGCGTCGCCCAGGCGGGCGATGTGGAGGCCGTGCCCGTCTCTGCCTAAGTTCATTAACCGGCGACACATGCGGCGTCGCAGCGATACCCCTCGCTGCGGCGCCGTGCCGACTCAGCGGCCGAGCGCGCGGTCGATCCAGGCGCTGTGGTCGCGCCCGTGCTCGCGCGCGGTGTAGGCGCCCCAGATCGCGCCCTGCAGGATGCGGGCCTCGATCCAGAGGGCGAGCTCGCCCGGGTCGATCTCGATCCCGGCGGCGTGCAGCGCGGCCTCGGCCTCCTCGCGGCCGGCGCCCGTGACGCGGCTCGGGGCGAGCAGGCAGGCGGCGTCCCAGTGCACCGGGCCGACGCAGGTGTCCTCCCAGTCGTTCCACAGCGGCCCGTCCGGGCCGTTGAGCACGTTGCCGAGGTGCGCGTCGCCGTGCAGCGCCTGGACCGGCGTGCGCAGCTCCACCATCGGGCCGCGCAGCTCCTCGATCCGGTCGTGCAGGGCCCACGCCGTCGCCTCGTCGAACGTCTCCTCGGCCGCGAGCCGGGCGAGCAGCGCCTCGGCATCGGTCAGGTGGCCGAGCACCGGCAGCGCGATCCGCAGCGCGAGCGCCGCCTCGTGCACCTCGCGCAGGGCGGCGCCGGCGGCGACCGGGTCGGCCGGCTCGTCGCGCGGCGGCACGTAGGCCCAGAAGCTGAGGACGCGGCCCTCGTGGTGATGCGGGCCGGGCGGCAGCTCGGCGCTCGGCGCGACGACGGGCGCGCCGGCGGCGGCGAGCCCGCCGGCGACCGCGAGCTCGCGCTGGAGCCACTCGTCGCCCGGCCGGACCGAGGCGATCGTCCCCGCCACGCGCGCGACGACCGGCGCCGGGCGCAGGTGCACGAGCACGTTGAGGCGGTCGCGCAGGACGACCGGGGCGTCGACGCGCAGCCCGTGCGCGCGTGCGACCGCGACGGCGGCCTCGACCGCGCTCATCGCCGGATCGCGACGCGCCAGACGCACGCGATGATGCCCGCCTGCAGCGGCAGCCGCGCCCACAGCAGCGGCCGCGGGATGCGCCGGAAGCGCTCCGCGTGGACGGCCATCTCGACGTTGGCCGGGAAGATCGCCAGCAGCGTGGCGATCAGGAACCAGCCGGCGGGACGGGCGGTGCGGCCCGACAGCACGGCGGCGCCGCCGGCCATCTCGGCGACGCCGCTGGCGTACACGAGCTCGCGGTGCGCGGGCATGTGGCGGGGCATGATCGCTTCGTAGACGCGCGGGCGCAGGAAGTGCAGCGCGCCCGTCGCGAGGAATGTGGCGCCGAGTGCGGCGCGGGCGCGAGGCATCTGAGAGAGCGTAGTATCGGCCGGTGAGCGACCCAGGCGGCAGCACCACGGTCGACCTCGTGCCCGGCTGGGACGCCGCGCTCACGTACGACGTGCTGGCCGGCACCGGCGAGGCGCCCGTGTTCGTCGGCCGCGAGGACCTGCTCGGCCCGCTCGTGAACGCGATCAGCCGGCCGGACCGGCGCGGCACTTACCTCGTGAGCGGCTACCGCGGCGCCGGCAAGACGTCGCTGGTGATCGAGGCGGCGCGGCGCGCGAAGCCGAAGCTCGAGCAGCAGGGCCGGCGGCTGCTCCCGCTCGTGCTCAACGTGTCGGAGGTGTCGGCGTCGCTGGAGTCGGCCGGCGAGCAGCAGATGCCGAAGCTGGGGATCGACGCGCGGCGGCTGCTGACGGCGCTGCTGCGCGCGCTGCGCAACGGCCTGCCGGAAGGCGATCCCGTCGCGCGCAAGGTCCTGCGCGCGTACGACAAGGCCGAGGCGTCGCAGTACTCCGAGACCGCGCAGCAGCGGGCCGAGATGGCGCGCAGCGTGAAGACCGAGACCAAGCGCACGGTCACGGTCGCGAACGCGCTCAAGCTCGTCGGCGCCGTCGCCGGGATCGGCCTGGCCGGCGTGATCGGCGGCACGCTGCTCGGCGCCGTGCCGGGCGTCTGCATCGCGCTCGCGGGCGTCATCGGCGTCAGCTTCACAGCCTCGCGGATGACGTCGACGAGCACGAGCGACTCGAGCGCGACCAGCACCGAGCTCGTGTTCGACAACTCGCTGCACCAGGTCGAGAGCGACCTCAAGGACATCCTCGCGGCGCTCGACGAGCACCACTGGCGCACGCTGTTCGTGCTCGAGGAGCTCGACAAGGTCGAGGACGCCGACGGGCAGCAGCTCGACGCCGTCATCCGCTACTTCAAGAACCTCTTCACGCAGGCGCCGGCGCTGTTCTTCTTCCTCACCGACAAGGAGTACTACGACATCATCGGCGAGAACATCAGGACCGCCCGGCGCGACCGGTCCTACGCCGTCGAGCACACGTTCTTCACGCACCGCGTGTTCGTCAGCCGCCCGTCGCTGGACGAGTGCCTCGCGTACTTCCGCGCGGTGCTGGGGGAGGAGGCGCAGCCGGCCGTGGAGCAGATCGCCTCGACGCGGCAGGTGCGCTCGCTCGCGCTGAGCGAGATGACGGAGATCGAGCGCTTCCTGCGCGTGCTGCTGTTCTGGTCGCAGAACCATCTGTTCGACCTCAAGAACGAGATGCGCCGCTACGTGCGCGTCGACGACTCTGGCTCGCGCCTGGCGTTCGACGCCGACTCGCTGCCGCCGCAGGAGCAGGCGGTCGCCGCGCTGCAGTTCCTGCTCGAGCAGAAGGCGCAGCTGTACCGCTTCGGCGGCGGCCGCGACTACGAGAACGAGGTGCTGCGCAACTGCCTCTCGGGCGTGTTCTGGAACCTCGGCGGCGAGGAGCCGCAGCCGCTCGCCGGCATCTACCCGACGGCCGCCGAGCTCAAGGTCACCGAGCACGCGCGCGTCGTCGAGGCGGTCGACTCGCTGCTCGGCGACCTCGCGCGCGGCGGCGCGATCGAGCGGCGCAGCGACGACTTCTCGTGGCGGCCGAACGCCGCCGTCGCGTTCACCCCGGCGCCGCGGCTGGAGACGCACGAGCAGGCGCTCAAGGACCAGGTCGAGATCGCGCGGCGCGTGTGCGAGCAGTTCGGCGCCGGCCCGTTGACCGGCATCGTGGACGCGGACGCCGTGAAGGCGCGGATCGCCGAGCAGACGGAGACGATCGAGGAGATCCTGCGAGCCAGCCGGCCGCTGACGATCGAGGACGCGCAGGCGCGCTCGGCGGCCGTGCAGAACGGGCTCGCGGCGCTGCTGGCGGACGCCGAGGTGGCGCACCTGGGGCGGCTCGCGGCGACCGGCTGGAGCCTCGTAAGCGACGGCTCGGGCGTCGTGGTCGCCACCCGCGGCGAAGACGGCCCGCCGCGCGTGCTGCTCGTCTACCGCGCCGGTGCCGAGGTGCCGCTGCGGCTGCTGGCGGGGCTGCCCGAGGGGAAGGCCGCGGCCGTCGTGATCGTGGAGCCGGATCCGGCCATCCGCCATCCGGCGCTGCTGCGCATGTGGCGCGACGCGCTCGCCCAGGCCGGGCGCCCGGTGCTGGTGACGAGCGTCTCGCTGGACGAAGGGCTCAAGTCGCCGGCCGACGTCGCCGAGCGCTGGGGCGAGCGGACCGCCGAGGAGCTCGTGTTCGCGCGCATCTGGCTCGGCCAGCGCGACGTGTTCACGCCGTCGCCGCCCGCGCCGGCCTGGCTCGCGACCGGGACGCAGGAGACGCGCTTCGACTCGCTCGCGGAAGCGCTCGCGGCCTGGCTCGCCGGGCCCGAGCCGCTGCTCGGCGCGCCGCCGGCGGCGGGGAACCATCCGGAGACGCTGCGGTCCGCGCTCGCCGAGCTCGCGCCGCGCTCGGACCGGCCGGCCGTGCTGCTCGACGGGACCGAGTGGCTGCCGCCGCCGATCGTCGACGACGACCGTTCCGTGCGGCAGCGGCTGATCGAGGCCGGGCGCGCGGTGACGCTCGTCAACTCGCCGCAGATCGCCCCGTCGACGCGCTCGATCCTGTGGGTCGACGCCGCTCCGACCGGTCTCGCGCCCGACGTGGTGCGCACGCTGGAGACCCCGCAGAGCATCAGTGCGGTGGCCGAGTTCGTCGAGCCGTTCGACCAGGGGCGCGCAGGGAAGCTTCTCGAGCAGGCGGCGGCCGGCGGCGACGCGTGGGCGATGGCGCGGATGGCGATGCGCGGGGACTCGCAGGAGTGGGTCGACCGGCTGCTCGCCACCGGGGACTGGGCCGCGATCGCCCGCGCGGGCGAGGCGCTGCCGCCGGCGGACGGCCTGCCGCTGCTGCAGGCGGCCGCCGACGCGGGGAACACGGAGGCGCTGGCGAGCCTGCTGATCATGGAGCCGTCGCGAGAGCTCGCCGAGCGGCTGACGGCGACGGGCGAGTGGGTCGCCGTCCGGCGCGCCGGCCAGGCGCTCTCCCAGCACGAGCTGGGCCCGGAGCTGCTTGGCGCCGCGGCGGGGGCCGGCGACCTCGGGGCGATCGACGCGCTGGTCCACGGCGGCTGGACCGCGTACGACGAGAAGCTGCTTGCCGAGGCGTCCGCCTTCACGCTTTGGCGCATCGCGCTCAGGCTCGACCCGTCGGACCCCGAGCGGGGACTGCGCTTCCACCGCGCGGCGGCCGCCAAGGGCGACGTCGACTCGATGCGCGAGGTGCTCGTGCGCGGCGGCGAGGAGGAGTCGCGCGCCAATCAGGCGCGGCTGGCCGAGATGTCGCAGTGGGACCGGCTGGAAGAGGCGGCGGCGGCGCTGGACGACGCGCGCGCGGAGCAGATCCGCGCGCAGATCGCGGCCGGCAAGGCGCGTGAGGAAGCGGCGTGACCGGGTAGGTTCTGGGGCATGCTGTTCGGCAAGGAGCACGTGGCGCGCTACCGGGAGACCGGCGGCGAAGAGGGCCACGAGTGGCAGGGCACCAAGACTCTGCTCCTGACCACCAAGGGCCGCCGCAGCGGCGAGGCGCGAGAGCTCCCGCTGATCTACGGGCGCCGTGGCGACGACTACCTGATCGTGGCCTCCAAGGGCGGTGCCGATGCGCCGCCGGCGTGGTATCTGAACCTCGAGGCTGACCCTGAGGTCGAGGTCCAGGTGATGGACGACCGCTTCAAGGCGCGCGCGCGGACGGCGAGGCCGGACGAGAAGGCCGAGCTGTGGCGCACGATGACGGCCGAGTGGCCGGCGTACGACGACTACCAGAAGAAGACCGACCGCGAGATCCCGGTCGTCGTGCTCGAGCGCATCTAGCCGGGCATCGGCGCGCCGAGCAGGGCGAGCAGCGCGCCGGCCGCGCCCGCGGTGACGAGCGTCGCCACGACGCCGCGGCGGAGCGCGAGCAGCGCGACGGCGGCCGCCGCCAGCACGGCGGCCTGCCACGCCTCCGACAGGGCGCCGGCGAGCACGACCGCGGAGCCCAGGATCGCGCCGATCGCGGCCGGGCCCGCGCCGTCGAGGAACGCGCGCGCGTCGGGCTGCGCGCGCAGCCGGTCGAAGCGGCCGGCGCCGAGCAGGACGAACGCGAACGAGGGCGCGAACGCGACCGCCGCGGCGAGCAGCGCGCCGCCGACGCCCGCGGCGGCGTAGCCGACGGCGGCGACGGTGTGGACGACCGGCCCCGGCGTGACCTGGCCGAGCGCGACCGCGTTGAGGAACTGGTCCGCCGTCATCCAGTGGTGGCGGTCGACGGCGTCGTGCTGCATCAGCGGCACGATCACGAAGCCGCCGCCGTACGACAGCGCGCCGACCTTCAGCGCCACCCACGCGAGCCCACCGCTCGCGGGCGCCAGGAACGGCCACACGACGACCGCGAGATGGCGGCGCCCGACCTCGAGCGCGCCGCACGCGAGCAGGACGACGACCACCCAGGCGCCGACGACGGCGGCGGCGGCGGCGCCCGCGACCACGTAGACGGCCCAGCGAAGCCGCGCGCCGCGAGCCGCGGCGGAGGCGCGGCGCCAGCTCGCGGGGAGCAGCGCGAAGGCGGCCTGGACGGCGACGGCGGCGACGGCAGCTCCCGCGCCTGCGCCCGCGCCTCGGACCCACTCGGGTGGGCTGCCCGCCAGGAACAGGGCGGACAGGGCGATGATCGCCACGAGGCCGGGGAGGATGAAGGCGAGCCCGCCGGCGATCGCTCCGGCGGCGCCGCGCACGCGCCACGCGGTGAAGATCGCGAGCTGGGTCGAGGCCGGGCCGGGGAGCAGGTTGCAGGCGGCGATCGCGTCCTCGACCTCCTCGGCGGCGAGCCACCCGCGGCGGTCCACGACGAGCTCGCGCAGGAGCGCGATGTGGGCGGGCGGCCCGCCGAAGCCCACGCAGCCGATCCGGCCCCATTCACGGATGACGACGCGGAGGGGGACGTCGCTCATACCGCCGCGCAGAGTACAAATGAGCGGGTGTCAGCACGAATGCGCGCAGTCTTCGGGGCGCTCGCGGTCGTCGTCCTCGTGGCGGCGTTCGTGATCCTCCGCCCGAGCCACAACAAGGACGCCGAGCAGCCCGCGGCCACCGCGACCGCCACCACCGCCGGCTCGGCGCCCGCCGCCACCGCGACGGCGACCGTCGATCCCGGCCCGCTGCTCACCGGCGACAAGGTGACGAAGATCCGTGTCACCAAGGGCGACACGGTGCGCTTCCGCGCGCTCTCGCCGACGGCCGAGGAGGTCCATGTGCACGGCTACGACCTCAAGCTCGAGCTGGCCGCCGGCAAGGTCGGGAGCATGAGCTTCAAGGCCACGATCGACGGCATCTTCGAGATCGAGTTCGAGGGCTCGGGCACGCAGATCGGCGAGTTGCGCGTGGACCCGAACTGACCCGGGTGCGAGCCGCGAGGTATACGGCGACGGTCGCCGTCGCCGCGCTGATCGCGGGGTGCGGCGGGCACGGAGGCGCGGTCGCGCGGCAGGGGGACGAGGGCGCCCGACCACAGCCGCGGCTCGTCGTCGTCGGCGACTCGCTCGCGGCGGGACGCTTCGCCGACTCGCAGGACGACGCCTTCCCCCGGCGGCTGGCCGCGGCCGTGCATGCCCGGCTCGAGCTGCTCGCGGCGCCCGGGGTGACGACCGCCCAGCTCGCCGGGCAGGCGGCTCCCGGCGGCGGGGATGTCGTGATCGTCGAGGCGGGCACGAACGACTTCCTGTTCCAGACGCCGCGCCGCCGCTTCGCGGACGACTACCGCGCGCTGGTCGCGAAGGTCGCGGCCGCGTCACCCGGCGCCAAGCTCGTCTGCCTGACGATCTGGATGCCGAAGGACGTGGCGGACGCGACCCCGGCCAAGCTCCCCGTCTCCTCCTATGACGCGACGATCCGGCGCGCCTGCCCCGCGGGCGCGGTGGTGGACGTCTCGCCGATCTACGCGCAGCCGGGCATGCGCGGGCCTGAAGGCCGCCCCACGTTCCTCGGCCCCGGCGATGCCTTCCACCCGAACTCCGCGGGCCACGCCGCGATCGCGCAGGCGATCGAGTCGCGGCTCGTCAAGGTCGGATGATCGGGGTGGGGTGGAGGGGATGTCCCCCTTGAATCACGCTCCGCACAGGTCGTCGATCTTCTTCACGGACTTCTGCATCTGCCTCAGCGCGGTCTCGTCCACGGTCTGCGCGGCGGCCTTGTTGACGTCGCCCTTCGCGGTGGACGCCTTGGCGCGCGCGAAGTCGGCGGCGAACCTCCGCAGGGCCTGCTCGAGCTGGAGCTGCGGGCCGACGAGCGGCTCCGGCATGTCCTTGACGAGCGCGATCAGCCTCGCCGAGTCGACGAGGCTCTGCCGCGCGGTCTCCGTCTTCGCCGCGAGCTCGTCGGTGTGAAGCGCCTGCGTGATCCCCTCGGTCGTATGGCCGACGAGCGCCGAGACGGCCCGGACGGCCTGCTCGAGCTGCGCGCAGGCGGCGAGGTCGGACGCGGAGGTGAGGGCCGGCTCCGGGGACGGCGTGCTCGTCTTGGCCGGCGTGCTCGCAGGCGCCGCGGCGGACGGCGCCGGCGCCGGCGCCGGGGACGCCTTGCCGCCGCAGCCGGACAGGAGCCCCGCCGCGAGGAGAACGCACCCGAGACAGAAGAGCCGCATGCGTCGAGAAGGGTATCGGCAGCCGCGAGAGGGGGGCCCTTGACAGAGCCCCCCTCTCGGCTAGTGCTATGGGTTGGTGGTCGACAGCGTGAACGTCACTGTCGCCGAGTAGCTGCCTGTTCGCAGCGCGTCGTTGGCGGCGACCGGCTGGTGGAAGCCGATCGCGACCGCCTCATGCGACGCCGGTGCGTTCCAGACCGACTTCGAGAAGCCGATCGTGAACGGCTGCGGCATCGTGAACGCGCCGTTGGTCAGGTGGTTCGGACCCGACCAGGACAGCGCCGCGTCGCCCGCCGTGGTGATCACGTCGGCCGTCGTGCTGGCGTCGTAGTTCTTCGCCACGCCCGGCGTGAACGTGCCGAACGACGCGGGAGCGCCGAGTGTCAGCGACAGCGTCGCCGGCACGTTGCCGGAGACCGTCGTGTCCTGGGCCGGCGCACCCTGCACCGCGCCATTGGACGTCGCGACGAAGCCGCTCAGCTCGTCCGAGCTCAGCTGCCCGCACGGGTCCGCGGCGGGACCCGTCGTGGGAGGCTGGGGCTCGCCGGGGTACGGCGTCGCCGGGTAGTAGGTCGGGGCGAAGTTGATCGGCTCCACCTGCCGGTAGGTACCGACATTCGCCGTCGTCTTCGTCCCGTCGCCCTTCGAGACCAGCAGCTTCACGTCATGCCAGCCGGCCTGCGTCGGGAACGTGTGCGTGACCTTCGGGTTGTTCGTCTTCTGCGGGGCGCTGCCGTCGCCGAAGTCCCAGTAGTACTCGAGACCGTCGGCGGAGCCGTTCGCGTCCCGGCTGAAGCCGGCGTCGTAGGTCACCGTGGTGTTGGCCGTCGCCTTCTTCGGGTTCTGCTCGAAGAACGCGACCGGATGGGTCGGCTTGGGATCCTTGCCACCGAGCGCGTCGGACGCGACCGCGTACGAGAAGTAGGTCGCCACGAACTCGACGCCCCGCAGCAGGCCCTCGGACGGCTTGTCATAGCCACCGGGCCCGTGCACCTCACCTCCGGCATAGAAGTTGAGGTTCGGGAAGTTGTCGCTCATGGTGTCCTGCCCGTACAGACCCGAGATGTTCGGCTTGCTGGGATAGCCGGCCGGGTACGGGTTCTCGGCCCCGCCGACGGCGGGGTTGGTGTTGCCGTCGTACACACCGATGTTGCCCAGCGACGGGATGCCGCGGTTGCCGAACGACACCTGGTCGGTGCGGCCGGTGCGGTCGTCGTTGACCGGCGTGTACTTCGCCTGATCCTCTGGGAGGTAGGACGGAAGCGCGGCCGGGTGCGGGTTGTCCGGAGTGGAGCCCGTGTTCTTGAACATCAGCGGGTTCTCGACCGGGATCGAGTAGTTGTACTTCTCGCCGAGGTCGTGGATCGCCTGCGTGACGGCGCTCGCGACGTTCGTCCTGAACGCGGTCACATTGGACAGGTTGGCCTGCAGCCGTGCGAAGCCGGCGGCGGTGTAGATGGAGCCGGTGTTCGTGGTCGGCGTGGCGTTGATGTTGTTGAACCAGGGGCCGACGCCGCCGTTGATCAGGTCGTTGAGGTAGTGATCGGTCCCCCAGTGCAGAGCGGGGTAGTTGATCCCGTTCTGGTCGTTGTTCAGTACGCCGACGATCTGGCCCTGCGGACCGTCGGAGATCAGCCCGGTGGTCGGGCCGCTGACGGTCGTGCCGACGGGCAGATCCCGCGGCAGCGGCGTCGCCAGGTCGATGCCGTGCCCGAGGTCCTGCGTGGACACGCCGCTCGCATGGGCGTTCGTGAGCGGTGCGGTCAGCGTGATGCCGGTCCCAGTGGCGCCGGCGGTGCCGACGGTCTTGACCGTGGCGGTCTCGAAGCCGGCGCTCCCGTACGTATCGAGCCGGATGGTCGAGCCGACGAACCAGATCGGGGCCCCGTTGCCGCCGCCGGTGTTGATGGCGGCGACCTTGATGTTGGTGTCGCCGGCGGAGACCGCGGCGGACAGCGTGGTCGCGTTCGAGGACCCGCTGCTGGCGTCGGGCGTTGTCGCCACGACGTTGTTGAACGTGTTCGCGTCGTCGATCGCGACCGGCTGGCCGATGTCGAAGACGCCCGACGTATGTGATGCGTTGAGTTTACTGCCGTTTGCAACAAAAACCTTCATACTGCCTGAGCTCGCCGGCAATGTCAGGGTCGTCGCCGCAGGTGCTCCTGCGGACGACGATGCTCCTCCTGTGGAGGAGTAGAACCCTGAGCCGACGAGCCCCTGTAACTCTGCGTCGTACACAGCGGACTTGATGGTCCGCTTCGGGTACGTGCCGTTCGTTTCATGCCAGCGGAGGACGGAGCCGATCTCCTCCAGGTTCATGAGCGCGCCCATGTTCGAGTCGTACGGTGAACCCGTGCCCCAGTCGCCGGAGTACATGTTGCTGTACGGCGTGGCGCTGCCGTTGGTCGGGTTCGGCCCGTTCACACCCTGGCTGTCGGGGTGGTACGCGAGCATGACCTGCTGTCCGGGGCAGGTCGCGCCCGGGATCGTGAGTTCCTGGACGTTGATCTGCCACTGCGCCTGCGGGTAGATGTTGTCCCGCTTGGAGATGAACTTGCCGAGGTCGCCCATCGGCTGCGGGGTGGACGTCGTACCGAGGTCCCCCCACCACTTGTTGAACTCCTGCGTGCCGTTGTAGTTCTGCGGCAGGTTGTTGGAGTCCCCTTGCGTGCCGAACGCGCACGACGTCGCACCGACCAGGCATCCGTCGGAGCCGGCCCGCTTGTAGATGAAGTGCGTCGCGTTGTACCAGTCGTTGGCGTAGATCCAGCTCGCGTCGACGACCGGGTGAGCCGGATTCGACACAGGCGGGGGAGTCGACTGGGCTCCGCCGCTGGAGGCCACCACCGCCGTCGCCCCGCCCGCTGCCACGAGGGCGACGGCCAGGAAGCGCGGACGGAGCGCCTTCTTCATTGCACTTGAGAGCGCCCTCATGGCTGGTCACTCTCCTTTGCGAGAGCGCCCTGGCCTGACAGGCCGGCCTTGGCGGCGGTGATCAGAGTGCTGCGCTCCTGTGTCGAGAGCGTGCCGCAGGCGGGCGTCGCCGGTGCCGAGCCCGATGGGCTGTTGACCGCGAGTGCCTGGCGGTACACGCCCCAGGTGGTGTCGTCGGTGCCCTTGGCCACGACGAGCTTGACGTCGGCCCACTGAGCGGCCGAGTAGGTGTGGGACACGGTCTTGCCGGTCGCGTGCGTACCGTCGCCGAAGTCCCAGTAGTAGGTCAGGCCGTCGGTCGTGCCGTCCGAGCCGCGGGCGAAGCCCGCGTCGAAGCTGACGGTCGTGGTCGACGTCGGATTGACCGGGCTCGTCTCGAAGTACGCGACGGTGCCCGTCGGCGCGGGAGCCGCACCGAGGTACTTCGGGCCGCTGACGAGCAGCGCCGTGTAGGTCGCCGGCAGCTCGAGCGCCCGCAGGAGCTCCTCCGTCGGCTGCGACTCGTCGTCGACGCCGTGCGGAGCGCCTGAGGCCCACATGTTGAGGTGCTCGACCGAGTCGCCGGTCATGCCGGAGGGCTGACCCTCGTTGACGCGGAACGGCACGCCGCTCGCATGCGCGAACTGCAGCGGCGCCGTCAGGGTGACGCCGGTGCCCGTGGCTCCGGCCGTGCCGACGGACGCGATCTGGCCGACCTCGAGGTTCTGACCGGTGTCGATCATGATCGGCTGCCCGGCGACGAAGAGCGGCGCGGTGGCGGTGCCGACGCTGGCCACCTTCACGTTCGTCGCACCGGCGGTCGTAGCCGCCGCCGCCGTCGACATCCCGCCGACGAGGCCGTTCTCGCTGCCGATCTGCAGCGACGTGCCACCCATGTGCTGGATGACGGGCGTCGCCTTGATCGCGTCGCTGACCGCGGCCGGGTAGGGGTTCTCGACGGAGTTGGTGTCCTGCACGCCACCGACGCTGAAGCCCGGGAGGCCCTGGCTCCAGAACGGGGCGGCGGGATCCTCGGTCGAGAGGATCTGCGCCTCAGGGGCCGTGCCGGCCGGGTGCACCGCGGAGTACGCGGCCTGATCGGCCGCCGTGTAGGCCGGGACGGTCGGCGTGGACGGATTCTGCGGACCGCCCTGCGCCGCCGAGAGGCCACCCGGAGGGGAGCCGGTCACGTTGTAGCGGAGCGGGTTCTCCTGCTTGATGGAGCCGTCGTACTTCGAGCTCTGCTGCGCGAAGCCGGCGGTGATGGCGGCCTGCAGGTCGCTGTGGAACGCCGCGCTCGCCGCGCTGTTGGCCGCGATGTTGCCGTTCGAGTCCGGGTACAGCGTGTTCGCGGCGGTGGGCGTGTCCGTGATGAACGTGTGCCACGGGCCGACGCCGCCGCCGTCCAGGTTGTTCCAGTAGTACTGGGTGCCGAAGTGATACGCGGGGTAGCTCGCGCCGTTCGCGTTCATCATGGCGAACCCGACGTACTGGCCCTGCGGGCCCTTCGGGATCAGGTTCTGCACGTAGTACTGCGAGCCCTCGCGCAGGTAGGTCCCGTCCTTCGCCCGGCCGGCGTCCGCGTCGAGCAGCGCGACCTTGAAGGTCTTGGACGGATACGTGTGGTTCGCGTCGTACCAGCGGAGCAGCGCCTGGTACTCGGCCATCGTCATCGAGACGCCGGACGTGTCGTCGTACGCGCCGCCGTTGCTGAGGTTGCTCAGCGTGATGTGACGCCGCGCCGCGTTGAACCCGTCGGCCGTGGCCGTGGAGCTCGTCGGGTTGTTGATCTCGCCGGTGATCGTCGGGCTGACCGGCGCCAGGTCGCCATGCGCGGCGATCAGCACGCGCTGGCCCGGGCACGTCGAGCCGGGGACCGTCACCTCGGCGTCGTCGGAGTCGAACCTGTAGTTCGCGTCGAACTGGTAGTTCGGGTTGGTCCGCTGCTCAGGAGCGCGGCGGAAGTAGTGATCCGACACGGTCGCGAACTTCGCGACGCTGCCCATCGCGGAGGTGTCCGTGAGCTGGGTCTTCCACTGCTTCCAGAACTCCTGCCACCCGTTGATGGTGGACGGGATGTTGTACGGGTCGGCGAAGTTCCGCGGGTCGCCGTCGGCCCCGGAGACGCGGTAGACGTCGTTGTAGCCGAGGTTGAACAGCTGGCCGTACATGTAGTCCCGGTCGATCACCGGGGCTACCTGGCTGTCGGCTGACCTCGCCGGCGGCCCGGTGGCCAGGAAGACGGCCGGCGCCGCCACCACTAGGCAGGCGGCGGCGATCACCCATCTCCCAGGTCGCCTCAGTTTGCGAAGCACCTGCATAGAACTGGAACCTCCATTCGAAGGACCACGACATGGCATCTGTGGGCCCACGCTCGAGGTGCTCGTGGGCCTACCTGGTGCGGACAGGCGTAGCCGGACGCACGTCGTCGCTCACGCCGCGCGCATCCGCCGCGGGGACCTGCCCTCGCGCACAGCCGAATCTGGACGATGGCATCCTTACCCTCCTCTCCACGTGGGCATGATGCACGCGCGGAGCGGCCAGCACAACGCTCCGCGGGCCGCCGGGCGTGTGGATGTCTCCACACTCATCAAACGCGGCGTCTGCCGCTCTAGATCAGCGATCGACGGTGGCGCGGGCGTTGAGCTGCGGCTGCTTCGCGCCGAAGGAGTCGAGCGCCCAGAAGAGGCCGTTCCCGCCCAGCGGCGCGTTCTTCGGAACGAGGATCTCCATCGCGAACGCCTCGCTCTCGCCGGGGGCGATCGGCTTCGCCGCGGCGCAGTTGAGGACGCCCACCTGCACCTGGCCCGCGGGCACGAGCTGCTGGACGTACGCCGGGCACCGGTCGAAGGAGACGGTGGCCTTCGACGCGTTCTGGAGCACGACGACGAAGTGGAGCGGCTCGCCGCGCTTGCCGTGGACCGGCTGGTTCGGGATCGACGCCTTGATCGACGCGGACACGGCCGTCCACGGCGGCGTCGCCTGCACCTTCGCGGTCTCGAACGGCGACACGCCGATGTTCGACGGGCGCTTCGGGTCACTGCACGGCGGGACCGCGTTGTAGTCCGCATCGACATGCCCGGCGCCGTCAGGCAGCGTGATCCGGAGGGCGCTGGGAGGAAGCCGCTTCTTGCCGGGGATCTGG
The DNA here is from genome assembly GCA_963736505.1 of uncultured Solirubrobacteraceae bacterium. Taxonomy (GTDB): domain Bacteria; phylum Actinomycetota; class Thermoleophilia; order Solirubrobacterales; family Solirubrobacteraceae; genus Solirubrobacter. The sequence continues at coordinate 574,587 of CAVTOZ010000001.1, read as the reverse complement.
GGGTCGCACCAGTTGTCCCACGTGACCGTCAGGCCGGCGTACTCGCCGGGGCGGAGCGCGAGCAGGCTCGAGAGCGGATACGCCGTGTCCGGGAAGATCAGCGGCGGCCGCTGGATCGGCGTGTTGACCTGGCGCGGGCCGTCGGGCTTGACGAGCTTCACGCCCGGGCTCCCCTCGAGCCGGCAGGGCTGCTTGCCCTTGTTCTGAAGGGCGATCACCGCGATCCCCCCGCCGTTCCCGTACGCCTCGAAATCGACCTGGCCGTTGACGGCGAGGTCGGCCGCCCGGCACGGCGTGGACGCGGGGCTGCGCTCGGCGAGCTCCGACGGCTGGCTCGAAGACCACGGGACGACCGGGCCGTCGACCTTCGGGCCGGCGGGCTTGGAGCCACCGCAACCGGCCATCAGGACGAGCGGCGCCAGCAGCGCGATCGCAGACTTCATGCGCATCGGCGGCCAGTATGACCGCGTCGAGGCGGCCCTCGACGAATCTTAAGTCGAGATCCCTCCACACAAGTGGCGGCGTCTCGTCCCGCGGTCTAATCTCTCGCGCCGGATGCATCAGGAGGAGGGGATTCATGGGGCGGAGGTGGCTCCTGCTCGTCGCGGGAGCGACGGTTGCGCTCTGCCTGGCCGGCGGCGCGCCGGAGGCGCGCGCCGGCGGTGGAAAGACGATCGCGCACGCGTCGGGCACGGCCGTGCACGGGGCCACGCGCGGCCGGCTGTACGACGGCGCGTTCTACTCGGGCTACTCGGTCGCGTTCTGGAGCGTGTACCTGGTCGCGGGCGACCGCATGACGATCCGGACGAAGTCCTCCGGCGGCGACACGCCGCCCTGTCAGATCCTCTTCATGCCGGGAACCGACGACTCCAACGTGTCGTCCACGTCGCCGATCCTGGACCCCGCGTCCCAGACGCGGAACGGATCGCGCGACGTCCAGCGCTTCGTGGAGGCGACGGAGACCGGCCCCTACGTCCTCGCGATGACCAACGCCGACATCTACTTATCCGGCCCGCACCAGTGCTTAGACGCCCCCGCGGGGTGGCCGTTCACCTTCACGGTGACGGTCGCCCACCGCGGGAGCGGGAGTGGTTCGGACAAGAAGGGAGAGACGGCAGGCCAGAGTTCAGGCGGGGGTAGCGGCAGCAGCGCCTCGACGCACGTCGTCGCGCCCGGCCAGAGCCTCTGGCTGATCGCGCGGAGCGTCGTCGGCGAACCGGCCGGCATCGCCAAGGTCGCGTTCGAGGTCGGACGCCTCTGGCGGCTCAACGCCGCCAGGATCGGCAGCGGCGACCCGGACCTGATCTTCCCGGGCCAGGAGCTGCGGCTGAAATGACCCCGAACAATCGTCGACCGCCTGGTCCGGGCCGCGCCTGCGGCCTAGTATTGGGCCGAGGGGTTCTCTGCCGTGCGCACGCGTCCGTAGCTTAACCGGTAACGGTGATGAGAGTCGAATGCTGAGGGTAACCAGCGTGCAAGTCATTCGAGCCGGTGCCGCCGATCTGGCGCGTGCCGGCGACTTGATCGCCGCATCTTCGTGGTCGCGTTGCGGGATCTCAGGGTCAAAATCGTCATCAAAAGCAGCGGCCTTAAAAGCCGTTAGATGCGGGTTCGAGTCCCGTCGGGCGCACTCATCGGGGACTGATTTCAATTACTGACACAACGACTTTGGAAAATGAGGGGAGCATCCCCTCCGCCCCACCCCGATCATCCGACCTCAAGTCGGCGGGCGCTGGCTACGACCCGGCGCTGATCGAGCCGAAATGGCAGCAGGCCTGGAGGGCCGCGAACGCCTTCTTGACGCCGCCGGAGCACGAGGAGGGCCGCCAGGACGCGCACGTCCTCAACAGCCACCCGTTCACCTCGGGCGCCGCGCACATGGGCCACATCCGCAGCTACTCGATCGGCGACGCCCACGCCCGCTTCCGCCGCGCGCGCGGGGACGCGGTGCTCTACTCGCTCGGCTTCGACGCGTTCGGGCTGCCGGCCGAGCTCGGCGCGCTCGAGCACGGACTGCCGCCCAGGGAGTGGGTCGACACCTGCGCCGCGCGGATGCGCGAGCAGTTCGACTCCCTCGGCTTCTCGTTCGACTGGTCGCGCACGTTCATGAGCTGCGACGAGGACATCTACCGCTGGTCGCAGTGGCTGTTCCTCGTGCTGCTCGAAGGGGGCTTCATCTACGAGCGCGAGGGCTCGGTCGACTGGTGCGACAGCTGCAGGACGGTGCTCGCCCGCGCGCAGGCCGAGGGCGGCGAGTGCTGGCGCTGTCACGGGCCGGTGCGGCTCGTCCGGCGCTCGCAGTGGTACGTCCGCGGGAGCGTCTACGCGGAGGAGAACGACCGCCGCCTGGCCGACCTGACCGCCTGGAACAAGGGCGCGATCGGCGCGCAGCGCTCCGTGCTCGGCCGCGTGGACGGCGTGGAGCTGGAGGCGCAGACGCTGGACGGCCGGGCGCTGACGCTGTTCACGCCCCACACGGGCGCCGTCGAGGCGGCCGAGTTCGCGCTCCTCTCGCCCAACCACGCGGAGATCGACCGCTGGACGACGCGCGAGGGCGTGCGGGAGAAGCTCGCCGCCCTGCGCGACGCCGGCTGGCAGCGCGAGGACCGCAAGCTCGAGGAGGTGGCGGTCGTCGAGACCGGCGACTCGATCTTCGTCCCGGGGATCTCGCACCCGCTGCCCGTGCTGATCTCGCCGTCGGTCGACGCGCGCTTCGGGCCGACCGCGGTGCTCGGGATCCCGTCCGCCGACCGCACGGACAAGGCGATCTTCGAGAAGCCCGAGATGTCGTTGAACGACGCCCGCGGCGGCCTGCGGCATGGCGGCGTCTGGCGCGGCGCCAAGGTGAAGCTGGCCCCGCGGCCGGCGAAGCGCTTCCGCGCCGGCGACTTCCCGATCTCGCGCCAGCGCGCCTGGGGCACGCCGATCCCGATCGTCCGCTGCGACGCCTGCGGGACGGTGCCGGTGCCGCTGGACCAGCTTCCCGTGCGCCTGCCCGAGGACCTCACCGTCACCGCCGACGGGAACGCGCTGCTCGACCGGCCCGACTTCCTCGAGTGCGAGTGCCCGTCCTGCGGCGGGCCCGCGCGGCGCGAGACGGACACGCTCGACTGCCACTTCGACGCCGCCTCGCAGCAGTATCCGCTGCCGGCCCCGACGGCCGACCGCGGGCGTTCGCTGCTCACCCACCCCGAGCTCCAGCGCTGGGTCCCGGTCGAGTGGTACATCAACGGCGCCGACACCGGCAACTTCGTGCTCGACCAGCGGACGATCTCGAAGATGCTGCGCGACCTCGGGCACTTCATCTGGCTGCCGGACGGCGAGTGCTACCGGGCCACCTTCACGCACGAGATGGTGCAGCTCGACGGCCGCAAGATGAGCAAGCACCTCGGCAACACGGTCACCCCGCAGGTGATCGTCGAGCGGATGGGCGCCGACACGCTGCGCCTCGCGATGCTCCACGCGGCCGCCCCCGCGAAGGCGTTCACGTGGGACGACAGCCTGCTCACGTACTCGAGCGGCTTCCTGCGGCGGCTGTGGGCGTACGCCGAGCCTCGCCTGGGCGCCGCGGCGAGCCCGCCGGAGGAGCTCGACCTCTCCGACGGCCTCCGCCGGCGGCTCGCGGGCTGGTGCGACACCGCGATGCGGAAGATCACCGAGAACTACGAGCGGCTCGACATGCACCGCGCGACGCGGAACCTGATGAGCCTGTTCGAGCGGATCGAGGACTTCGAGGCGCGCGTCGCCGCCCGCCGTGAGCCCACGCAAGACGACCGCGACGCGGTCGTGTACGCGCTCTGTCTCCTGCTCCGGCTGCTCGCGCCCGTGGCCCCGCACATCGCGGAGGAGCTGTGGGCGCGGTCCGGGAGCGAAGGGTTCGTGGCCGACGCGGGCTGGCCGGCGGCCGCGCCGGCATGAGCGCGCCGCAGCGGGAGCCCGGCAGCGTGCGATCGATCGGGATCGCCGAGGCCGCGTACTCGAGCAAGTTCAGCAGCTGGCACTCGCTCGCCAGCGTCCGCACGAAGCCGAGGCGGCAGATCGGCGAGGCGGAGCCGCGCGAGCACGTGTACTTCCCGCCGGAGCTCGTGCCGGTCGCGCAGCACGCGCTCGTCCAGGAGCTCGGCGTCGAGACCGTCGACCGCGTCCTGATCCAGCAGCTCCACACGTACCTCGAGTTCACGTCCGAGCTCGAGCACGGAGCCGTCAACCCCGTCGCGGCGATGATCAGCCGGCGCCGGTCGGGCTTCGACCTCCCGGAGACGATGATCGAGGACGCCTACAAGATCTACACGGACGAGGCGTGGCACGCGCAGTTCTCCGACGATCTCCAGCGCCAGGTGGCGGTGAAGACGGGCGTCGGGCCGAGCGTGTTCGAGGAGCCGAACTTCTTCCGCAAGCTGAAGGGCTTCCAGCACGACCTCGGGCCGGACGAGCAGCGGCTGGTGATGATCTTCTTCACGATCATCTCCGAGACGCTGATCTCGACGATCCTCTCGGGGATCCCGTCGGATCCCCGGGTCGTCACGGCCGTGCGCGAGCTCGTGGCCGACCACGCACAGGACGAGGGCCGGCACCACGCCTACTTCAGCCGCCTGCTCGAGTTCACCTGGCCGCGCCTGAGCAAGGCGCACCGGGCGCTCATCGGCCCGCTGCTGCCGGAGATGATCCTCGCCTTCCTCGAGCCGGACTTCGTGGCGATCGCCGGGAACCTGCGCGCCTGCGGGCTGACCGCCGAGCAGATCGACCAGGTGATGACCGAGTCGTACCCGCCCGGGACGGTCAGGGACGGGATCCGCGTGGGTTCGCGGGCGGTGATCCGGCACTTCGAGCGCGTCGGCGTGGTCGACGATCCGCGCACGGCCGAGGCGCTGGAGGCAAGTAGGTTGTGGCCGTGAGCGGCGAACGCAGGTGGACGATCCGGCACGCGCGCCCGGAGGACGGGCGGCCGGTGCGGCGCTTCGTCTTCGACATCCTCAACGAGTACCGCGTGCCGGCCGACCCCGACGACTCCGACGCGGACGTGATGGAGTTCGGCGACGCCGCGGACGAGCGCGTCGTGCACCTCGTCGCGGAGGTCGACGGCGAGCCGATCGGATCGGCGATCCTGACGCCCTACCGCGACGGCGAGATCAAGCTGTCGAAGCTCTTCCTGAAGCCGGAGTTCCGCGGCCTCGGCCTGGGGTCGGAGATGCTCGCGCGCGCCGAGGCCGAGGCGAAGGAGCACGGCTACCGCCTGATCAGCCTGGGCACGAGAGCGCTCTACGTCGAAGCGGTGCGGCTCTACGAGCGGCGCGGGTGGACGCGCGGCCCCGACCAGCCGCCGCCGGGGCCCGACCGCCTGTACTACCGCGACCTGTAAGGCGCGATCACTCGCCGAGCGCGTCCGAGATCCGCGCCAGCGGCTTGGCCAGGCCGGCGACGAGGTCGCTCAGCTGCTTGCGCTCTGCGTCGTCGACGGTGTCGTAGCTCGGGTACGCGTCGCCCTGCTTGAGCGTCGCGAGCTCCTTCTGCACGGCGTCGAAGCGCGAGTCGATGTCGTCGGCCAGCGCGGCGTTCCTCCGCCGCAGCGCCGGCGCGAGCAGCCCGAACGTGGTCTGCGAGCCGTTGATGTTGGCCTCGAAGTCGCTCAGGTCGGTGTGCGAGTAGCGGTCCTCCTCGCCGGTGATCTTCGACGAGGCGACCTCGCCGAGCAGCCCGTTGGCGCCGTTCGCGAGCTCGTCCGGCTTATAGGTCAGCGTCCGCGTCTTGGCCTCGAGCGTCCGCACGTCGGCGAGCAGCTTGCCGGCGATCGGCTCGAGCCCCTTGGTCGAGCCCTGCTCCCACAGCGCCTGCTCGATCCGGTGGAAGCCCGTCCACGTCCGGCCCTTCTCGACGTCGTTCACGCGCGCGTCGATGTCGGGATCGAGGGTGCCGAAGCTCTCCGCGACCGGCTCGATCGTCTCGTACGGCACACGCGCGGCCGCGAACTCGCTCTTGGCCTTCTCCACGTCGCCGGCCTTGACCGCCGCGACGAACGACTTCACGCGCGCGACGAGCTCCTTCGCCTGCGTCGTGACGTACCGCTGGTAGCCGGTGACCGCGCCCTGCAGGAGCGGGTCGGCGGAGCTCGCCACCGCCTTGCCGCCGACGGTGATCACGCCCGTCGCCGCGGTCGTCCCACCGGGACAGGAGAGCGTGTACTGGCCCGGCTGCAGGTCCAGCGTGAACGAGCCGGACAGCCCCGCCACGAGGTTCTCCTTCTCGCCGAGGATGCGCGCGCCGCTCAGCACCTCGAGCTCGCTCACGCGGCCGGTGCCGGCGTTCGTGACCTTGAACGTCGTGCGCCCCGCGTCGAGCTTGATCGTGGCCGGAGCGCAGCCCGCGTCGGTGAGCTTGATCTCGACGCTCTTCGGGCCCGGCGCGGCCGGCTTGGCGCCCGGCGCGGCCGTCGCGGCCGGCCCGGCGCCGCCTCCGCAGGCCGCGAGCACCATGACGCACGGCAGCATGCCGGCGGCTATGACGTACTTGGACAACAACCCCTCCGCTTCCCATTCTTAGGGTGACCTAATACGACGCTAGCGAAAAACGCGGCGGACGGCTACCCCGACACGTAGAGGCGGGCGTTGCGGTCCTCGCGCGTGCCCGCGAAGCGCTGCGGGCGGCCGCCTTGGGCGTCGAGGTAGGCGAGCTCGCGGCTGACGCCGGCGAGGCCCTTGCCGTCGTGGTCGACCATCCAGGTCTCGAGCGCGACGCCGGTGCGGGTGGCGCGCAGGCGGAACATGCGCGCCTGCTGGGGGAAGTCGGCGAGCGAGGACGTGCCGATCAGCCAGAAGCGGTTGTGGCGGGTGATGACGTTCTTGTGGCGGTTGCCGGAGATGGCGGCGACGACGCGCGGGTCCGCGTCGAGGGCCTGCAGCGCTTCGCCGCCGCCCGCCGACGCGTCGAGCGGGTTGTGCGAGAGCACGATCACCCAGCGGTCGCCCGCCTGCGCGAGCTGCTGCCGCAGCCACGCGGTCTGCTCGGGTGAGACGCGGCCCTGCGAGGTGCCGTCGCGCAGCACCGTGTCGAGCGTGATCGCGCGGACGTGCGCCCCGACGTCGACGGCGTAGTCCATCAGGCCGCCGGGTGCCGCCGTGCCCTTGGCGGCGGCGTGGATCAGACGCTGCTCGACGTCGCCGGAGCCGAGCAGGCGGCGATGGGGGTCGGCGGGGACGCGCTCGGACGGCAGCGGGAAGGCGCCCGAGAGCACGGCGGCGACGGCCTGCTTGGCCTGCGCCTCCTCGCGCGGCGGGCGCAGGTGCGGGTCCAGCGACGTGACGAGCCGGTCGCCGGTCGCGTACGCGTCGATCGCCGGCGTCGGCGGCACCTCGCCCTGGGCCAGCACGTCGTGGTTGCCGACGATCGGGTACCAAGGCGCGTCCAGCCCGGCCGCCTTGAACGGCTTCTGCGCCTCGTCGAGCACGCCGGGGTGCTCGGGCGCGTCGTGGTCGGGGCGGTAGTAGAACGGGTCGGCCTCGTCGGGGCTCTGCACGCCGTCGTAGCCCTTCGCGCCGCTGTCCGGATCGACCTCGCGCCCGTTCAGCGTGTCGGTCGCCATGGTCAGCTCGTTCTCCTGCGCGTTGTCGACGATGTCGCCGGTGACGAACACGGCCTCGGGCTTCTCGCGGTCGAGCGCGCGCACGGCCGCGTCGAGGACCTGCGTGGAGAACGCCTCCTGCGGGCGGAACGTCGACGTGAAGCGGTCCCCGAGCCGGTCCAGGAACGGCACCCGCGCGGGCGACTCCTCGTCGCGCACGTGCGTGTCGGTCAGCTGCCCGAACGTCGCGAGCGTCGCGCCGGGAGCCGCGTGCCCGCCACGATCGAGCAGCGGCTCGCCCGGGCCGGCGTTCAGGAACCCGTCGCCGTCCGGGTCGACGAGCGTGGCCTGCAGCGTCGAGCCGGGCATCGGCGGGGCGGCGGCGCGATCGCCGCCGCCGCAGGCCGCGAGCACGAGCGCGAGTGCGGCGACGCGTCTCATTCCTCGCGCAACCCCGCGACGATCGGCTCTCGCAGGACGCGGCGGGCCACGATCGTCGTCGCGGCGGCGGCCAGCAGCAGCAGGCCGGCGACGACGAGCGCGACCTGGCCCGTGGTCGGCGCGAGCGGGAGCGAGGCGAAGCCCGCGGCCAGCCGCGCCACGAGCGGGCCGAACGCGTACGTGCCGAGCAGGACGCCGGCGAGCGCGGCCGGGACCGCCACCGCCGCGGCGGCGCCGCCGAGCACGAGCGCGACGGTCGGCGAGTCGGCGCCGCACGCCCGCAGCAGCGCGACCGCGCCGCGGCGCTCGCGGGCGGTGACGGTCAGCGCCTGGATCAGCGCGTACAGGCAGACGAGCCCGACGGCCAGCCCGACGCCGCGCAGGACCGCGGCCAGCACGGCGAGGAAGCGCGCGTTGTCGGTCTGGGCGGCGCCGACCGGCGCGAGCCGGCCGCCGAGCGCCTCCAGCCGGCTGACCACCTTGTCGCGGTCCGCGCCCGCCCCGAGCCGGACGACCACCTGCGGCTGCAGGTCGGGATCGCGCAGCACGAGCCGGTCGGGCCGCACCCACGCGATCCGCCCGTCGTTCTCCAGCGCGCGCACGACGCCGCTGACCCGGAACCGCACCTCCTCGCCGCCGGGCAGCTGCGCGGCGAACACGGAGCCGACGTTGAGGCCGAGCGCGTCGGCCATCCCCTGGCCGACCTCGATGTCCCCGGGGCCCACGATCCGGCGGCCCTCGGCGAGCGGCGGCGCCTCGAACTCCGTGTGGTCGCCCGGGTAGGCGACGAGGCGCACGGGCTCGCCGAGGCGGAACGAATCCGCTGCATCGACGCTGTATCTGCGGCCCACCGCCGCCACTCCGGGGATCTTCGCGGCGTCAGGTATATGGCTCGAGTCGAGGGTGAGACTGAGCTGATAGCGCTTGCCGACGGTGCCGGGATCGGTGCGCAGCCGCTCCAGCAGCGACGCCAGCGCGAGCATCAGTGTCACGACGCCGGCGCACACCGCGATCGTCGCCACGGCGGCCACCCAGCGCCCGCGCGCGGCGGTCGCGAAGCGCGCGCCGAGGACCGCGAGTCCGCTCGATCCGCCCGCTCGCGGCTTGCGGTCGGCGAGGTCGCCGCCGCGGAGGATCTCCACCGGCGGACGTCGCGCCGCCCTCCATGCGGGCCAGGTGGCGGCGGTGACGACGACGAGCGTGACGACCAGCAGGCAGAGCAGCAGCGGCGGCACGAGCGCCCAGCCGGCGCTGAGCTCGTTCAGCGCCGCCAGGAGGTCGCCCGCGGGCCGTGCGACCAGCGCCGAGCCCAGCGCGATCCCCAGCGCGGCCGCCGGCAGCGCGACGATCGTCGCCTCAACCGCCTGCAGCGCGGCGATCCGCGCGGGCGTGAAGCCGAGCGCGCGCTGGACGCCGAACGCGCCGAGCCGCCGCTGCACGTCCGCGTGCGCGCCGGCGGCGAGCATCGTCCCCGCGGCGACCAGCGCGACCAGGGAGAACGCGACCAGCAGCGAGATCACGATCCCCGCCGCCTGCGAGAGCAGGACCTTGACGCCCGTGCGGGTGATGAACTGCAGCGAGCCGATGCCGAACGACACGGCGCGCGCCTGCGTCAGCGTCACGTCCGCCTTCGACGGGTCGTGCAGCCACAGCAGCGCGACGTTCGGCCGCGGCCTGAAGTCGAGCCAGGCCGTCGAGACGTACACGCGAGCGGCCTTCGCGAGCGGGTACGCGACGTTGTCGGGCGCGACCGAGATGCCGACGATCCGCATCTGCCCGAACCGCTGCACGTGCAGCTCGTCGCCCGGTTTGAGGCCCCATGCCTGGGCCAGCCCGCGTTCGACGACGACCTCGCCCGGGCGCCCCGTGAGGTCGTGGCCGGACGTGATCACGTAGCCGCGGCGGCCGCCGAGGACGAACTCGAGCGCGCCCTTGTCCGTCGCCTGCGTGTCGGACGCGAGACCGGTGCCGAGCCGCTCGGCGCGGTAGGAGCGCGCCGCGAGGTTCGGCAGCGCGCGTACGCGCGCGTCGACCTTCGCCTCGTCGTCGCGCGAGAAGCGGGCGATGATGTCCGGCAGGTCCGCGCGCTCGGCCGAGCGGTCGAAGCCCGTCGCCAGCGAGTAGCCGACCGTCGTCGCGGTGCCGACGACGAGCGCCGCCGCGACGATGCCGAGCGAGGCCAGCAGCGTCCGCGAGCGCCGCGCGCGCAGCCCCGCGAGCGCGTCGGCGATCACGCCGGCACCAGCTGCCCGCGCTCGAGCCGCAGCACGCGGTCGGCGATCGCGGCCGCCGCGCTCTCGTGCGTGACCAGCACGACCGCGCGGCCCTCGGCGGCGCCCGCGCGCAGCAGCCGCAGCACCTCGGCGCCGGCCTCGACGTCGAGATTGCCGGTCGGCTCGTCGGCCAGCAGGACGGCCGGGTCGTTGACGAGCGCGCGGGCGATCGCGAAGCGCTGTTGCTCGCCGCCCGAGAGCTGGTGCGGCAGCGAGCCGGCGACCTCGCGCAGCCCGAGGCGATCGATCAGCGCCTGCCCGCGCGCGCCCGCGTCCGGCGAAGCGTCGCGCACGCGCCCCGCCAGCAGGACGTTCGCCTCGCCGGTGAGCTCCGGCAGCAGGTGGAAGAACTGGAACACGAACCCGACGCGCCGGCGCCGCAGCCGCGACAGCGCGCGCTCGCCCGCGCCGGTCACCTGCTCGCCGTCGACGAAGATCGAGCCCGCCTCCGGCCGGTCGAGCCCGCCGATCAGGTGCAGCAGCGTCGACTTGCCCGAGCCGGAGCGCCCGATCACCGCGACGACCTCGCCCGCGCTCACCGACAAGGACGCGCCGTCGAGCACGCGCCGGGCGGCGCGGCCCTCTCCGAACGTCTTCACGAGCCCCTCGGCGCGGATGACCGCCATCAGACCACCGTACGGCTGCCGATAAACGGACGTTCAGGGCTTGACACGCGGCATCCGTAAGTCCACACTAACGGTAAGCCATGACTAACGGAATGGATGCCCTGGGGGACCCGACGCGGCGCGCCATCTTCGAGCGCCTCGCGCGGGGCCCGACCGCGGTCGGGGAGCTCGCGAGCGAGCTGCCCGTCAGCCGGCCCGCCGTCTCGCAGCACCTGAAGGTGCTCAAGGCGGCCGGGCTGGTGATCGACCGCGCGCAGGGCACGCGCCGGCTCTACCAGCTCGACCCGAGCGGGATCGGCGCCCTGCGCGCCTACTTCGACCAGTTCTGGACCACAGCCCTCGCCTCGTTCAAAGAGGCCGTCGAGAAGGAGCAGCACCCATGATCCATGTTCGCAAGGAGATCACGGTGGACGCGCCGGTGGAGCGCGCGTTCGAGATGTTCACCACGCGCTTCGACAGCTGGTGGCCGCGCAGCCACAAGATCGGTCAGGCCGATCTCCAAGAGGCGATCATCGAGCCGAGAACCGGCGGCCGCTGGTACGAGCGCGACATCGACGGCAGCGAGTGCGAGTGGGGCGAGGTGCTCGCCTGGGAGCCGCCGCACCGCGTCGTGCTGACCTGGCACCTCGACGGCGAGTGGGTCTACCGCGCCGACCGGTTCAGCGAGATCGAGGTCAGCTTCACGCCGCAGGGCGCTTCCACGCTCGTGGCGCTCGAGCATCGTCACCTCGAGCGCCACGGTGAGACCGCGGAGGCGATCCGCGAGGCCGTGTCCAGCGTAGGCGGCTGGCCAGGCCTGCTGAACCGCTACGCCGAGGTCTTGGGGTCCAGGTCCAGCGCGGCGGAGTTGATGCAGTAGCGCAGCCCGCCCGCGTCGCGCGGGCCGTCGTCGAACACGTGGCCGAGGTGGCCGCCGCACGCCTTGCACACGACCTCCGAGCGGATCATGCCGTGCGAGAGGTCGCGCTTGACCTCCACCGCCTCGGCCACCGCCGGCTCCGTGAAGCTGGGCCAGCCGGAGCCCGACTCGAACTTCGTGCCCGACGAGAACAGCTCCGCCCCGCAGCCTGCGCAGCGGTAGATGCCGTCGTCGTGGCAATCCCAGTATGAGCCGGTGAAAGCCCGCTCGGTCCCGGCCTGGCGCAGCACCTGGTACTGCTCAGGGGTGAGCTCCTCGCGCCACTGCGCGTCAGTCTTCTTGATCTCTGTCGCCATACCTGAACAGTAGGCGCAGGCGCGAGTTTGTTACGCGTGCGCGACGCGGGGCGCGGGCCGGAGCCGCCGGGCCGAAGCCCGGCGGGAGCGGGAGCGCAGGGCGAAGCGGCTGCGGCGGCGGTCAACGGCCTCCGCGCGGAGCGCGTAGGCGCGCTCGTTGACGAGTCCTGTCATGAGGGTCGGATGCATGAGAGTCATATTGCGGCTGAGACGCGGCCCGTACATCGGGCGTCCGGGCCGACCTGAGGGCACCGACCCCTTACCCCCGTGAGACGCCTCACTTAGTACCGTCTCCGCGGCCATTTCCTCGCGACCCTCAGGAGGCCTCGTGTCCGTCGCAGAATCCACGACGACGCTCGACGAGCTCTGCGTCAACACGATCCGCACGCTCTCGATGGACGGCGTGCAGAAGGCGAACTCCGGCCATCCCGGGACGCCGATGGCGCTCGCGCCGCTGACGTACGTGCTCTACACGCGTGTGATGAAGCACGCGCCGACGCACCCCGACTGGCCCGATCGCGACCGCTTCGTGCTCAGCGCCGGCCACGCGTCGATGCTGCTCTACTCGACGCTGTTCCTGGCCGGCTACGGCGTCACGCTCGACGACCTCAAGAACTTCCGCCAGCTCGGCTCGCCGACCGCCGGCCACCCGGAGTACGGCCACCTGCCGGGGATCGAGACGACGACCGGCCCGCTCGGCCAGGGCATCTCGACCTCGGTCGGCCTCGCGCTCGCCGAGCGCATGCTCGCCGCGCGCTTCAACCAGCCCGGCCACGACCTGATCGACCACCACACGTACGTGATCGCGTCCGACGGCGACATGCAGGAGGGCGTCCAGCACGAGGCCTGCGCGCTCGCCGGCCACCTCGGCCTCGGCCGCCTGACGGCGTTCTACGACGACAACCACATCTCGATCGAGGGCGACACCAGCCTCTCGATGAGCGAGAACGTCGGCCAGCGCTACGAGGCCTACGGCTGGCACGTGCAGAACATCGGCGAGGACATGTCGCTCGGCAACATCGAGCGCGCGCTCGACGCCGCGCGCGCGGTCGAGGACAAGCCGAGCCTGATCATCGTGCGCAGCCACATCGCGATCGGCTCGCCGAACAAGCAGGACACCGAGGGCGCGCACGGCTCGCCGCTCGGCGACGAGGAGATCCGGCTGACCAAGGAGGTCTACGGCTGGCCGAGCCAGGAGCCGTTCTTCCTCCCGGACGAGGCGGTCGCGCACTTCCGCGAGGCGGTCCCGCGCGGCGACGAGTACGTGAAGGCGTGGAACGAGCGCTTCGAGGCCTACCGCGCCGAGCACCCGGAGCTCGCGGCCGAGTTCGAGCGCATCGTGATCGACCGCCGCCCGCCCACGGGCTGGGACGCGGAGGTCCCCACCAAGGGCCCCGACGCCGGCATGATCGCCACGCGCAAGGCCTCCCACGACGTGATCCAGTGGGCCGCCGCCAACGTGCCCGAGCTGATCGGCGGCTCCGCCGACCTGGCGCCGTCCACGCTGACGCTGATCGACGGCGGCGGCAGCGTCGAGAAGGGCCGCTACGGCGACCGCAACCTGCATTTCGGCATCCGCGAGTTCGGGATGGGCACGATCGTCAACGGCCTCGTGCTGTCCGGCTTCCGCGCCTTCGGCGCCGGCTTCCTGATCTTCAGCGACTACATGAAGGCGTCGATCCGGCTCGCCGCGCTGATGCGGATCCCGTCGACGTTCGTGTTCACGCACGACTCGATCGGTCTCGGGGAGGACGGCCCGACGCACCAGCCGATCGAGCAGCTCGCCACGCTGCGGGCGACGCCGAACATCAACGTCGTGCGCCCGGCCGGGTTCAACGAGACGGCGCTCGCGTGGCAGTTCGCGGTCAACGCGTCCGAGACGCCGACCGTGATGGCGCTCTCGCGCCAGGGCGTGCCGGTGTGGGACCCCAAGGGCGTCCCGGCCGACGCGATCGAGCGCGGCGCCTACGTGCTCAAGGACGCCGAGGACCCGCAGCTGATCCTGATGGGCACGGGGACCGAGGTCCACGTCGCCCACGACGCGGCGAAGATCCTCGAGGCCGAAGGCATCCGCGTGCGGCTCGTCTCGATGCCCTGCCTGGACCGCTTCGCGGCGCAGGACCAGGCCTACCGCGACAGCATCCTGCCGCCGGCGGTGCGCGCCCGCGTCTCGGTCGAGGCCGCCAGCGCGCTCGGCTGGCACCGCTGGGTCGGCGACCTCGGCGACGTCGTGGCGATGGAGACGTTCGGCGCCTCAGCTCCCGCCAAGGCGCTCTACGAGCACTTCGGGTTCACCGGCGAGAAGGTCGCCGAGCGCGCGCGGAAGGTGCTTTCAGCGGCGGGCGCCTGAGCGCGGCGCCGGGGTCTCGGGCTGCGAGACCTCGAACTGGACCACGAGGCCCGACAGCGCGTCGGCCACGACGTCCAGCCGCTGCGCCGAAGACGCCAGCTGACCGGCGGTGGCGGCCGTCTCCTGCGTGGAGGCGGCCACCTCCTCGGTGGTCGCGGAGGAGGACTCGGCGAGCGAGGCCAGCTCGGCCATGCGCGCGCGGCTCGCCTCGGCGTGCGTGGCGGCCTCGCGGCTCGCGCCGGCGATCGCCTCGACGCGCTCGGCGACCGTGCGGGCCCGCATCGCGATCTGCTCGAACTCGCCGCGGCTGCGGTCGACGGTCTCCGAGCCGACCTCGGTGCGCTGCGCGCCCTCGCCGGCCAGTGTCGCGACCTTCGACGTCATCGCGGCGATCTCGTTGACGATCTCGCTCGTCGAGCCGGCCGCGTTGGCGGACTGCTCGGCCAGCTTGCGCACCTCGTCGGCGACGACGGCGAAGCCGCGGCCGCTCTCGCCGGCGCGGGCCGCCTCGATCGCGGCGTTGAGCGCGAGCAGGTTGGTCTGCTCGGCGATCGTCGTGATCGTGACGACGAAGCCGGTGATCTCGCCCGAGCGGCGCGCGAGCGCCTCGGACGCCTCGGTGATGGCGGCGGCGGACTCCTCGACGGCGGCCATGGCGGCGCGCGCGTCGGCGGCGGTGGCGATGCCGCGCTCGGCGTCGGCCAGCGCCTCGCGGGCGGCCTCGGCGGCGCTCTCGGCGGCGGCGAGCGCCTCGGTGACGGCGGCGGACGCCTCGCCGGCGGCGTCGCCGGCCTCGGCCACGACGCGCGCCTGCTGCTCGGTCAGCGCCGCGACGTTGGTGATCGCGTCGGCGATCTCCGCGCTGGAGCGCTCCGACTCGGCGGACGCGGAGGACACCTCGCGCGACGTCTCGGAGAGCTCGACGGCGGTCGTCTGGATCGTCTGCACGAGCGCGGCGACCTGGCCGATGCCGGCCTGCAGGACGCCCGCGGCGCCCTCGTGGGTGCTGGTGGCGCGCAGGTCGCGGCGCTCGAGCGCGCCGGCCAGGCTGGCCAGCTGCTCGCGCTCGACGGCGTCGCCGGCACGCAGGTGGGCGAGCGTGACGGTCTCGGCCTCCATCGTGCGGGCGATGATCACGAGCACGCTGACCTCGAACACGACGAACACGGAGTGCACGAGCACGAGCGCGAGGTGCACGTTGGTCGGCGGCATCAGGTACACGTGCGCGCCGGACGCCTGCAGCAGCTCGAAGCCGACGTGCTGGGCGGCGATCACGGCGGCGCCGACGACCAGGACGCGCCAGTCGCGGTAGACGAGCATGAACGCGAGCGCGCCGAAGATGTGGAAGTGCATCTCGATCATGCCGTGCGTCTCGGAGATGAGCAGCGCGGAGTAGCCGAGGTAGGCGATGACCATCACGTAGCGGCTGAGCACCGTGCCGGGGCAGGTGGTCGCGACGATCCACGCGGCGGCCGAAAGTCCGCCGCCGACCACGATGGCGGCGATCCATGAGCCGTGCAGCGGCGCGAGCGCGAGCGCGGCCGGCAGGTGGAGGACCAGCAGGAAGGCGAGCAGGCGATCGGCGTTCTTGCGGATGCCGTCGAGCTGCCGCTCGGGCGAGATGTCGTGGGCGGTGGTCACGGTCCGTGTGATCGTCACGTCGCTCACAAGCCTGCCTCGTCTATTCGTCCGCTAGCGTCCTGGCCACGATCCAGCGGCTGGTTGCAGGAGGAAAAACGTATGAGCGACGTGACGACGATCGAGGCGGACGTCCCCAAGCGCTACGCCGACGCCGTGTCGCGACGTCTCGAGGCCGCCGCATCCGAGCGCGTGGTCCAGCGGATCTGGAGCCGCGACGGCACGCTGTGGGCGCCTGAGGGCACCCCGGAGGTCTCCGACCGCCTGGGCTGGCTCGACATCGCGGAGCGCATGCGCGAGCAGGTCGAGGATCTCGAGGCGTTCGCCGCCGAGGTCCGCGACGCGGGCTACACCGACGCCGTGCTGCTGGGGATGGGCGGCTCGAGCCTCGCGCCCGAGGTGTTCCGGCGCAGCTTCGAGGACGCCGACGGGCTGACGCTGCACGTGCTCGACTCGACGCATCCCGCGCAGGTGCAGCTGGTGCTCGAGACCGTCGACCTCGACAAGGCGCTCATGATCGTCTCATCCAAGTCGGGCGGAACGATCGAGCCGAACTCGATGTTCAAGGCCTTCCACGCGCGCCAGCCCGACGGCGCGCACTACGTCGCCGTCACCGATCCCGGGAGCTCGCTCGAGAAGCTGGCGCATCAACACTCGTTCCGGCGGGTATTCGCGGGCGACCCGGACATCGGCGGCCGCTACAGCGCGCTGTCGCCGTTCGGGATCGTGCCCGCCGTGCTGGCGGGGATCGACATCGCGGCGGTGCTCGACTCCGCGATCGGCGCCGCCGAGGAGTGCCGCGCCGAGCACGGCAACCCGGGTCTCACGCTCGGCGTGATCCTGGGCGAGCTGGCGACTCAGGGACGCGACAAGCTGACGTTCGTCGTCGACGCGCCGCTGGACGCGTACGGGATCTGGGCCGAGCAGCTCGTCGCCGAGTCGACCGGCAAGCAGGGCAAGGGCATCCTCCCGATCGCCGACGAGCCCGTGGTCGCCGCCGGCCTCTACGGCGACGACCGCGTCTTCCTGCACCTGGAGCACGGCGGCGTGCGCAACGCCGCCGACCTCAGCGCGGCCGGGCACCCGGTCATCACCGTGCACGCGCTCGGCCCGGAGGACCTCGGGCGGATCTTCTTCCTGTCGGAGTTCGCCGTCGCCGTCGCCGGCTGGGCCCTCGGGATCAACCCGTTCGACCAGCCCAACGTGCAGGAGGCGAAGGACAACACCAACCGGGTGCTGTCCGAGGGCGCCCCGGAGCTGGAGGACGGCGAGCTCTCCGAGCTCGCGTGCGAGCCCCCGGGCTACATCGCGATCATGGGCTACCTGCCGTACTCGGGCGAGACCGAGGCGGCGATCGCGCGCCTGCGCGCCGCGCTGATCGAGCGCCACCACGTGGCCACCACCTGGGGCTACGGCCCGCGCTTCCTGCACTCCACGGGCCAGTTCCACAAGGGCGGCCCGAAGGTCGGCCGCTTCCTGCAGCTGATCGACGAGCCCCCCGGCGATCTCGAGATCCCCGGCGAGCCCTACACCTTCGGCATGCTGATCCGCGCGCAGGCGGACGGCGACCTGCAGACGCTGCGCGCCCACGGCCTCCCGGCCGTGCGCGTGGTGATCGGCGACATCGACGAGATCAAGGAGCGCCTCTAGTGCAGATCGGCTTCGTCGGACTGGGCCGCATGGGCGGCAACATGGTCCACCGCATCCTTCGCGACTCCGAGCACGAGGTGTTCGCCTTCGACCCGAGCGCCGACGCCGTCAAGACCGCCGAGGGCTTCGGCGCCGGCGCCGCCTCCTCGCTCGAGGACCTCGTCTCCAAGCTCTCGGCGCCGCGCATGATCTGGCTGATGGTCCCGGCCGGCGAGATCACCGAGGCGTCGGTGCAGACGCTCAAGGGGCTGCTCGAGCCGGGCGACGCGATCGTCGACGGCGGCAACTCCAACTGGCATGACGACCAGCGGCGCGCGGGCGAGCTCGACGAGGTGGGCATCCACTACATCGACGTCGGCACCTCCGGCGGCGTGTGGGGCCTGGAGGTCGGCTACTGCATGATGGTCGGCGGCCACCAGGAGTCGGTCGACCGGCTGGCGCCGATCCTCGACGTGCTGGCGCCGCCGGACGGCTGGCGCCACTTCGGCGACTCCGGCGCGGGCCACTTCGTGAAGATGGTCCACAACGGCGTGGAGTACGGGATGATGCAGGCCTACGCCGAGGGCTTCGAGCTGATGCACAAGTCCGAGTTCCCGGTCGACATGAAGGAGGTCGCGGGACTGTGGAACCGCGGCTCGGTCGTCCGCTCGTGGCTGTGCGAGCTCGCCGAGCGCGCCTTCGCGCAGGACGGCAACGACCTCGCCGGGCTGCAGGGCTACGTCGACGACTCCGGCGAGGGCCGCTGGACGATCGTCGACGGCATCGACCTCGACGTGCCGACGCCCGTGATCACCGCGTCGTTGTACGCGCGCTTCTACTCGCGCGGCAACGGCGACTACACGCACAAGGTCCTCGCGGCGCTGCGCAACCAGTTCGGCGGGCACGCGGTCCACAAGACGGATTCCTGATGGCCGTCGACGTCCAGCCCGACCCCCGCGCGCTCGGCGAGAACCCGCTGATCGCGGGGCTCGAGCGCCTGCCGGTCCCCGCCACGACGCTGACGATCTTCGGCGCCACCGGCGACCTGGCCCGGCGCAAGCTGCTGCCTGCGCTCTACAACCTCGCCCACGAGGGCGCGCTGCCGGAGCGCTTCAACCTGATCGGCGTCTCGCGCCGCGAGCAGTCCGACGACGACTTCCGCGCGTTCGCGCGTGAGGCGATCACGTCCTTCTCGCGCCGCGAGCCGGACGCGACGGTGCTCGAGGGCCTGCTCGGGCGGATGGCGTACCTCGGGTTCTCGTTCGACGACGCCGAGGGCTACGGGCGCCTGGGCAAGGCGATCGAGGCGCTCGACGCCGACGGCGGCAAGCTCAACCGCGCGTTCTACATGTCGACGGCGCCGGAGTTCTTCCCGGTGATCACCAAGGAGCTCAAGGACGCCGGGCTCAACTACGACCCCGACGTCGACGTGCGGGCGATCATCGAGAAGCCGTTCGGCACCGACCTCGAGTCCGCGCGCTCGCTGCAGGCGGTCGTGTCGAGCACGTTCCGCGAGCGCCAGGTGTTCCGCATCGACCACTACCTGGGCAAGGAGACCGTCCAGAACGTGATGGCGTTCCGGTTCGCGAACTTCATGTTCGAGCCGGTCTGGAACCGCAACTACATCGACCACATCCAGATCACCGCCGCCGAGGACCTCGGCATCGGCTCGCGCGCGGGCTACTACGACCACGCGGGCGCGCTGCGCGACCTGGTGCAGAACCACATGCTGCAGCTGCTGACGCTCGTCTGCATGGAGCCGCCCGGCTCCTTCGAGGCCAACAAGGTGCGCGACGAGAAGGTCAAGGTGCTGCAGGCGATCACGCCGCCGACGCCCGATGAGGTCCGCCGCGACACGGTGCGCGCGCAGTACCTCGCCGGCACCGAGGCGGGGGAGGACGTGGTCGGCTACCTCGACGAGGACGGCGTCCCGTCGGACTCGCGCACGGAGACCTATGCGGCGCTCAAGGTCGAGGTGCACAACTGGCGCTGGGCCGGCGTGCCGATCTTCCTGCGCACCGGCAAGCACCTGGCGCGCAAGGTGACCGAGATCGCGGTCGCGCTGAAGCCCGTGCCGCACCTCGCGTTCCAGTCGCAGGGGTCGGTCGGCGTGCAGCCGAACCAGCTGATCCTCACGGTCCAGCCGAACGAGGGCGTCTCGCTCTCGCTCGGGGCGAAGATCCCCGGCTCGAGCATGCGCATCCGCCCGGTCAACATGGAGTTCCTCTACGGCTCCGCGTTCATGTCGGAGTCGCCCGAGGCCTACGAGCGGCTGATCCTCGACGCGATGCGCGGCGACGCGACGCTCTTCACCCGCAACGACGAGGTCGACGCGCAGTGGTCGATCATCGACCCGATCCTCAAGGCCTGGCACGAGGACGACGACATGCCGCTGCACACGTACACGGCGGGCACTGCCGGGCCGAAGGCGGCCGACGAGCTGATCGCGCCGCGCCGCTGGAGGGGGCTCTAGCGCATGGCCGACGACGTCTGGCGCGAGGAGGACACCACTCCCTCGCGGATCGAGGCGGCGCTGCGGCGCATGTTCGTCACGCGCCACAAGGAGGAGCGCGCGTACGTGCCCGCGCGCGTGATGAACATGGTCGTGATCGTCGACAAGGACTTCCGCGGCGAGATCGAGAACCGGCTCGAGCGCGTCGGGCGCTACAACCCGTCGCGGCTGGTGCTGTGCGCCGTCGAGCCCGGGCGCACGAAGCTCGCGGCGTGGGCGACGATCGGCACCCAGGACGCGCCGAAGGCGGGCAAGATCGCGGTCGGCCGCGAGCGCGTGGAGCTGCTCGTCGGCGAGCGCCATCTGCCGAAGCTCGACACGATCGTCGACCCGCTGGTGATCTCCGACCTGGCGACGATGGTGTGGTCGCCGCACGGGCACTCCGAGGCGGTCGACGCGCTGCGCCGGCTCGCGCAGATCGTGCTCGTCGACTCCCAGGACGAGCCTGACGTGGAGGCCGCCCTCGGGCGCGCCGACGACCTCTCCGGCGACACCTACGTCGTCGACCTCGCGTGGCTGCGCTCGACGCCGTGGCGCGAGCGCGTGGCGGCGGCGTTCGACTCGCCAAAGCGGCGGCCGGAGCTGCGCGCGATCTCGGGCGTCACCGTGCGCCACCGCGAGGACTCGCTCGCGAGCGCGCTGCTGTACGTGGGCTGGCTCGGCTCGCGCCTGGAGTGGAGGCCGGGCACGCTCGCGCAGGCCAGCGGGCGCTGGCGCGGCCATGCGAGCACGCGCAAGCAGGACATCAAGATCACGCTCCAGCCGGTGCAGCAGAACGCGCCCGGCCTGGCCGGCGTGACGCTCGAGCTCGCCTCGGGCGAGGCCGTCGCGCTCGACCGCTCGCCGGGCGGGCTGCGCGCGATGCGGCGCGATCGCGACGGCACCGAGCGCGCCTGGACAGTGATGGGCGCGTCGCGCGGCGAAGGCGGCATCCTGGGTGAAGGGGTGCGGCAGGCATTGCTGCGCGATCCCACCTATCGTCCCGCGCTCGCTCAAGCTCGACGAATGGTCCTATGAACACGACAGGTTCGACATCGCCATCGGCACCTTGCGGCGCATGCGGAGCAGAGGTTGTCTGATGGAGATCCGAGTACTCGAAGACCCGGCCGCACCGGTCGCGGAGATGCTGGTCGAAGCCGCCGGGCGCGGCGGCCAGATCGTGCTGACGGGCGGCTCGACGCCGCGCCGCGCGTATGAGACGGCCTCGCGCGCCGGCGCCGACTGGAGCCGCTCGACGATCTGGTTCAGCGACGAGCGCTGCGTCGGCCCGCACGACGGGCGCTCGAACTTCGCGCTCGCCGACAGCGCGCTCGTCGGCCGGCTGCCGAAGGACCAGCGGCCCGAGGTGATGCGGATGGAGGGCGAGCTCGGCCCGGAGATCGGCGCCGCCAACTACGAGGCGCTCGTGCGCGAGCGGCTCGGCGGCGACCCGCGCTGGGACCTGCTGCTGCTCGGCCTGGGACCGGACGCGCACGTCGCGTCGCTGTTCCCCGGCAAGCCTGCGGTCGAGGAGCGCGCGCGGCTCGTGACCGGCGTCGAGTACGCCGGCTGGGACCCGTTCATCTCGCGCATCAGCCTCACGCTGCCGGCGCTCAACGCCGCGCGCCGCACCGTCTTCCTCGTCACCGGCGCCGACAAGGCGGCGGCGATGAAGCGCGCGTTCGGCGATCCCCCGGATCCCGCCTCGCCGGCGGCGCACGTGCGCCCGCGCGCGGGCGAGCTGCTCGTGCTGTGCGACGCGGCCGCCGCCAAGGAGTTGTCGTTGTGAGCGACCAGTTCATCGGCGTCGACGTCGGCGGGACGAAGATCGCGATCGCCAAGTTCCAGGACGGCGCGTTCTCGGACTCGGAGATCACGCACACCGAGCAGTCCTCCCAGGAGGCGCTCGTCGAGCAGCTCGCGGCGCGGCTGGAGGCGGCCGTCGGGCCGGACACGCGCGCGATCGGCGTCGGCCTGCCGTCGGTGATCGAGTTCGCGACGGGCCGGATCCTGTCGAGCGCGAACATCCCGCTCAAGGACCTGCCGATGCGCGAGCTGCTGACCGAGCGCGTCGGCGTGCCCGTGCACCTCGAGAACGACGCGTCGTGCGCGGCGCTGGCCGAGGCGTTCGAGAACGGCAAGCTGACCTGCCCGGAGCTCGTGATGTTCACGATCGGCACCGGCGTCGGCGGCGGCTGGGTGCTCAACGGCAAGCTCTACCGCGGCGCGCGCACATCCGCCGCCGAGGTCGGCCACTGGGTGATCGGGCGCGACCTGACCGAGGGCGACGAGGGGCCGCCGGAGCCGTTCCCGCAGCGCGGCTCGCTCGAGACGCTCGCGTCCGGGCGCGCCCTGGACCGGCTCGCCGAGGGCGCCGCCGCGAAGTACCCCGAGTCCTACCTCGGCCAGCGCCACCGCGAGCACGGCCCCGTAACCGGCACCGACGTCGTCGACGGCGCCGAGCAGGGCGACGAGGCGTCGCTGTACTGCCTGCGCGTGCTCGGCCAGCGGCTCGGTATCGGGATCGCGAACGCGATCAACACGTTCGACCCCGTCGAGGTGGTGATCGGCGGCGGCGTCTCGCGCGCCGGCGACTTCCTGCTCGAGCCCGCGCGCGAGGCGGCGTACCGCCACGTCGTGCCGGGCCTCGGGACGCACACGACGATCCGGATCGCGCGCCACGGCCCGCGCGCGGGCGTCCTCGGGGCGGCGCTGCTCGCCGCCCAGGAGTACGCCCAGGACACGGCCCGGCAGCTCCAGGACGCGGTAGGCGGCGACCGCAGCGGGATCACGTGAGGGCCCTGATGCCGGTCGCTTGGAAACCACTGCGGTTCTCGCTGACCCTCGAGTTGCCGGTTTCCGGGAGGACGCCGTGAAGATCGCGTGCGCGTTCGACCACGCGGGGTTCCCGCTGAAGGCGATGGTGCTCGAGACCGTCACCGCCGCCGGCCACGAGGCGGTGGACCTCGGGACGTGGTCGACCGATCCGGTCGACTACCCCGACACGGCGCGGATGGCCGCCGAGGCGGTCCGCAGCGGCGACGCCGACCGCGCCGTCCTCGTGTGCGGCTCCGGCGCCGGCGTGGCCGTGGCGGCGTGCAAGTTCCCCGGCATCCGCGCGGCGGTCGCGCACGACACCTACACGGCGCACCAGTGCGTCGAGCACGACGAAGTCAACGTCGTCTGCCTCGGCGGGCGCGTGGTCGGCGCGGCGCTCGCGGGCGACATCATCCGCGCGTACCTGGCGGCGCGGTTCACGGGCGAGGACCGGCACAAGCGGCGGCTCGCGAAGATCGACGGCATCGAGCGCGAGTTCCTGCGCGACGACTGACGGGAAGGAGACCTCCATGCGCGTGGTCGAGTGCAACATCTGCGGCGAGACGATCTCAGCCGAGTCCGACGCCGAGCTGAAGGGCAGGCTCGGCGACCACCTGGGCTCCGTCCACGACCAGGGCGCCTCGCCCGAGGAGCTCGACGAGCTCGTGGACGGCGAGGCCTACGAGGCGACCGACTCCTGACCACGTCACTGACCGTCAGCGGCCCGACGCTGACCCTGCGCTACGCGACGCCCGAGGACGCGCCGCGGCTGTACGCGCTCGGCACCGACCCGGACGTGACGCGCTTCTTCTCGTGGGGCCCGTACACGTCGCCGGCGCAGCCCGAGGCCTACATCGCGAGCCTGGCCGAGCGGCGCGAGCGCGGCGACCTGCTCGACTTCCTGATCGTGCACCGCGAGGACGGGCCGATCGGCGTGACCGGCCTGTCGGAGGTCGCGCGGCGCGACCGGCGCGCGACGGTCGGCTCGTGGATCGGGCGCCGCTGGTGGGGCACGGGCGCGAACTTCGAGTCCAAGGCGCTGATCACCTCGCTCGCGTTCGAGCGGCTCGGGATGCACCGGCTGACGGCGTGGGCGAACACGCGCAACGGGCGCTCGCAGACCGCGCTCGAGCGCGTGGGCTTCCGGCGCGAGGGCGTGCTGGCGGCGTGGCACCGCCACGGCGACGGGTATCACGACGTCGTCGTGTTCTCGCTCCTGCGCGACGCGTGGGAGCGGACGGCGCTGCACGGCGTCGCGGTCAGCGTCGACGGGATCCTGCCGGACGCCTTTTTGATACCTTGAGGCGTGGCAGGCTGACAACGTTGTCAGCACGGGAGACTGCAAGCGGGAGGAGTACCCATGCGCACAGCGATCGCGTGGCTGATGTTCGTGCTGCTGGCGGCGCCGGCGGCGGCCGCCCAGGATCCGGCGGGCGAGGTGAACCCGTTCGTGGGCACGGCGAACCAGGGCAACACGTTCCCCGGCGCGGCGCTGCCGTTCGGGATGGTCCAGGTCAGCCCGGACAACGGCTACTACCTCGGCTACGACCACGGCAACGACACGATCCGCGGCTTCAGCCAGACGCACCTGTCGGGCGTCGGCTGCGGGATCGAGGGCGACGTGCCGCTGATGCCGACGACCGGGGACCTGACGAGCACCGACCCGGGGCAGTGGGGGTCGAAGTACAGCCATGACGCCGAGCACGCCTCGCCCGGCGCCTACGACGTCGACCTCCAGCGCTACGGCATCCACGCCGAGCTGACCGCGACGACGCGCACCGGCTGGCAGCGCTACACGTTCCCGGCGACCGACAAGGCGAACGTGCTGATCGCGGCCGGCGAGTCGCTCGGCCACACGTTCTCCTCCGACGTCCGCGTGGTCGGCGACGACACCGTCACCGGCTCGGTCGAGACCGGCAACTTCTGCGCCGACCAGGGCCGCTACCGGGTCTACTTCACGGCCCGCTTCAGCCGCCCGTTCAAGAGCTTCGGCACCTTCAAGGACGAGACGTTCACGCCCGGCTCGCGCAGCTCCAGCGGCGGCGACCGCGGCCGCGACGGCGCCTACCTGCGCTTCGACACGCGGCGCGACCGGACCGTCACGGCGACGGTCGGCCTGTCGTACGTGTCGGTCGACGGCGCGGCGCGCAACCTGCGCGCGGAGAGCCGGCACACGAGCTTCGACCGCGTGCGCGCGGCCGCCCGCGACACCTGGCGCAAGCAGCTCTCGCGGATCGAGATCGGCGGCGGCACCGCCGATCAGCGGACGGCGTTCTACACGGCGCTCTACCACGCGCTGCTGCATCCGAGCACGTACTCCGACGTCGACGGGCGCTACCACGGCGCCGACGGCCAGGTGCACCGGACGCGCACGACCGAGTACGCGAACTTCTCGCTGTGGGACACGTTCCGGCCGCAGAACCAGCTCGTCGAGCTGGCGGCGCCGGAGCGCGAGCCCGACATCGCCGGCTCGATCCTCGACATCCGCACGCAGGGCGGCTGGCTGCCGCGCTGGTCGCTGCAGGCGTCCGAGACGAACGTGATGACCGGCGACCCGGTGACCGCGTTCCTCGCCGAGGCGTACGCCCGCGGGTTCCTGCGCGGGCGCGAGGACGAGGCCTACCGCGACCTGTGGGAGAACGTCAACGCGACGCCGCCGGCGGACTCGCCGTTCCTCGGCCGCGCCGGCAACCCGTGGTACGTCAAGGACGGCTACGTGCCGCTGATCCCCACGTTCCCCGGCAAGGGCGGCGACGCCGACCCGAAGTTCGGCGCCTCGGCGACACTCGAGTACGCGGCGAGCGACTGCTCGCTGTCGACGATGGCGAGCGCGCTCGGCCGCCGCGGCGACGCCCAGGTGCTCGCCCAGCGCGCGCAGAACTACCGCAACCTCTTCGACCGCACGGCCGGGTTCTTCCGCCCGCGCGCCGAGGACGGATCGTGGTGGGCGCCGTACTCGCCGACCGACTCGCCCGGCTTCCACGAGAGCGGGCCGTGGCAGTACCAGTGGCTCGTGCCGCAGGACCCGGCGGGGATGGTGGCGCTGATCGGCGGGCGCGACGCCGCGGCCGCCCGGCTCGACCACTTCTTCGCCTACGACGACCTCGTCAAGGATCCGCTCAAGACGGTCACGACCGAGTGGTCGGCAGGCCCGTACGCCTACTACGGGACCGACCGCTACAACCCGAACAACGAGCCCGACACGCTCGCGCCGTGGACGTACCTGTGGGCGGGGCAGCCGTGGAAGGCGTCGCAGGTCGTCCGCGCGGCGCAGCTGCTGTTCACGCCGACGCCGGAGGGCATCACCGGCAACGACGACCTCGGCACGATGTCGAGCTGGTACGTGCTGTCGGCGCTCGGGACGTTCCCGACGCTGAGCGCGGGCGGCTTCATGGCGCTCAACGCGCCGCTGTTCCCGCGCGCCGTCGTGCACCTGCCGCACGGCCGCTCGCTGACGATCTCGGCGCCGGGCGCGCACCCGGGGCTGCAGGCGATCGCCGGCGCGCGCGTGAACGGGCGCGCGTGGGACCGCACCTGGATCGACGACGCGCTGCTGTCGCAGGGCGGCTCGCTCGACGTCGCGCTCACCGACGGCGCCTCGTCGTGGGGCACGGGGCCGGACGCGGAGCGGCGGTCGACGTGCGGCGCGCAGCCCGCGCAGCGGCATCTCTCGCTCGGCGTCGAGCCGTCCGAGGTGCTGGTGACCGGGCCGACGGTGAAGGTCACCGCGCACGTCAACGCGACGGGTCCGGGGACCGTGACCGGCAAGCTCGGCGACACGCCGTTCTCGATCGCCAGCAACGGTCTTCCCGCGCAGCAGGACATCCCGGTCACGCTCGACGCGCCGACCGAGCCCGGCGTCCACGTGGTGACACTGACGGCGACGACCGACGACGGGCAGACCGCCACCGCGACGGTGACGCTGCACGTGGTCAAGCTCGGGTGCGCGCAGACCGACCAGGCGTGCCTGGTCCCGCTGCCCTACGACAAGGACGGGATCGCGACCGCCGCGAGCCCCGGCGACGGCAACTTCGACGGCGGCGGCTGGAGCTTCCCGGCCGAGGAGCTCCCGCCCGCGGGCGCGGCGCTGCTGGCCGGCGAGGTGTTCGCGTTCCCGAGCGGCGCGGACGGCGCGGACAACATGATCGAGGCGGACGGGCAGACGCTCACGCTGCCGCCGCTGAAGGCGTCGAAGCTGCACGTGCTGGCGTCGGCGCACAACGGGTCGGTCGACGCGACGGCGACGGTCACCTACGCCGACGGGACGACCGCGAGCGTGCCGCTGCGCTTCGGCGACTGGGCGGGCGGGCCTGCGTTCGACGAGCAGGTCGCCGTGACGACGCCGTACCGCTACAAGGCGGGCGCGGGCCGCGACAGCCCGCCGGTGAGCATCTTCGCGTCGGCCGAGGGGCTCGACCCGAACCGCACGGTGGCCTCGATCACGCTTCCTGCCCAGCCGCACCTGAAGCTGTTCGGGCTGACGCTGGAGCAGGCGGGCTAGCGACGCGGGCGCGCTGCGTGGCGAGCACGCAGGCCAGCACGGCGAGCGCCGTCACCGCCATCGCGGCGGTGACGCGCTCGCCGAGGATCAGCGCGGCCCAGATCAGCGTCAGCACGGGCTGCGCGAGCTGGAGCTGGCCGATCTTCGCGACCCCGCCGAGCGCGAGCCCGTGGTACCAGGCGAAGAAGCCGAGGAACATCGACACGACCGACACGTAGGCGAAGCCCAGCCACGCCGTCGCGCTCGCGTCCACGCCGTGGCGCGCGCCGGCGATCGCGACGGGCGCGATCAGCACCGGCGCGGTGAACACGAGCGCCCAGCAGATCACCTGCCAGCCGCCGTAGCGGCGCGACAGCGCGCCGCCCTCGGCGTAGCCGAGCGCGGCCAGCGCGACGGCGGCGAGCACGAGCAGGTCGGCGCCCTCGATCCCGCGCGCGCCCTGGGTCGCGGCGAACGCGAGCACGGCGGCGAGGCCGGCGGCCGCCGCGGCCCAGAACGCGCGCGGCGGCCGCTCGCCGGCGCGCACGACGGCGAGCGCGGCCGTCGCCGCGGGGAGCATCCCGACGATCACGCTCGCGTGCGCGGAGGAGAGCTGCGTGAGCGCCAGCGAGGTCATGATCGGGAAGCCGATCACGACGCCGATCCCGACGAGCGCGAAGCGCGGCAGGTCGGCGCGGTCGGGCAGCGGCTGGCGCGTCGCGAGCAGCAGCGCCGCGGCGAGGATCGCCGCCACCAGCGCGCGGCCGAGGCCGACGAAGGTCGGGTCGAGGTCCGCGACGGCAAGTCGCGTGGCCGGCAGCGAGAAGGAGAAGCCGAGCACGCCCAGCCCGCCCCAGACGATCGCTTGCGTTACCGCCCGGTCGCCGATAGCGTTACTCGCGTTCCTCATGCTGAACGGTAACACAGGATCGAGCGTCATCGAAGCGGACCTCGAGGCGGTGGTCGGCGCGGCCGCGCCGGGGGACCGGCTGCCGTCCGTGCGCGAGCTGATGGCGCGCCACCGGGCCGGCCCGGCGACGGTCCAGCGCGCGATCGCGGCGCTGGCCGCGCGCGGGCTCGTCGAGGCGCGCCCGGGGCGCGGGACGTTCGTGGCGGCGCGGCCCGGCGCTCCCGCTCCGGCCGACGCCTCGTGGCAGACCGTCGCGCTCGGCCCGCGCGCGATCGACGCCGAGCCGCTGGAGACGCTGATCCGGCTGCCGGAGCCCGGCATGCGCGTGCTGTCGGCCGGCTACCTCCCGCCCGACCTGCAGCCGGCGGCGGCGCTCGGCGCCGCGATGGCGCGCGCGGCGCGCCGGCCGGGCGCGTGGGACCGGATGCCCGCCGCCGGGCTCGCGGGGCTGCGCGCCCACTTCGCGGCTGCGGTCGGCGGCGGCGCGACCGCCGGCGACGTCCTGATCTGCCCGGGCGGCCAGGCGGCGCTGTCGGCCTGCCTGCGCGGGCTCGCGGCGCCGGGCGCGCCGGTGCTGGTCGAGGCGCCGACGTACCTCGGCGTCCTCACCGCCGCGCGCGCCCAGGGGCTGCGGCCGGTCCCGGTGCCGGCCGACGAGCACGGCGTGCGTCCGGACCTGCTCGCCGACGCGCTCGCGGAGACCGGCGCCCGCGTCGTCTACCTGCAGCCGGTGTTCGCCAACCCGCACGGCGCGACGCTCGCCGCCGAGCGCCGCGCCGACGTGCTCGCCGCCGTCCGCGCGGCCGGCGCGTTCCTCGTCGAGGACGACGCGTTCCGCGAGCTCGCGCTCGGCCCCGCGCCGCCGCCGCCATTGTTCGGCGAGGACCCCGACGGGCACGTCGTGCACGTGCGCTCGCTCACGAAGGCGTCGGCGCCCGGGCTGCGGATCTGCGCCGTCGTCGCGCGCGGCCCGGCCGCCGCGCGGCTGCGCGCCGCGCGCGTGGTCGAGGACCTGTTCGTCTCCGGGCCGCTGCAGGAGACCGCGCTCGAGCTGGTCGGCGCGCCCGCCTGGCGCGCGCACCTGCGCCGCCTGCGCAAGATCCTGCGTGAGCGGCGCGACGCGCTCGCGGCCGCGGTCGCCGAGCAGCTTCCCGGGCCGCGCGTCGCGCGGCTGCCCCAGGGAGGTATGAATCTATGGGTGCGGCTGGACCCAGGCGAGGACGATCGCGAGCTGGCGCGGCGGGCCGACGCCGCGGGCGTGATCGTGTTCGCGGGGGCGCCGTTCTTCGCCGCCGAGGCGCCGGCGCCCTTCGTCCGGCTCACGTTCGCCTACGAGCCGCCGGAGCGGCTAATCGAGGGCGTTCGCAGGCTTGCGCGGGTGCGGGCGTGATCGCGCTCGTCGCGGGCGCCACGCGCGGCGCGGGAAGAGGCATCGCGATCGGGCTCGGCGAGGCGGGCGCGACGGTCTACTGCACCGGGCGCGGCACCTCCTACGACCGCCCCGAGACGATCGAGGAGACGGCCGCGCTGGTGACGGCCGCCGGAGGCGCCGGCATGGCGGCGCGCGTCGATCACAACGACGCGGCCGCGGTCGAGGCGCTGTGCGCGCGGATCCGCGACGCGCACGGCCGGCTCGACGTGCTCGTCAACGACGTCTGGGGAGGCGAGCGGCTGTTCGAGTGGGACACCCCGGTGTGGGAGCACGACCTCGCCAACGGCCTGCGCCTGCTCCGCAACGCGATCGACACGCACCTGACCACGAGCCACTACGCGCTCCCGCTCGTGCTCGAGGCCAAGGGCCTGCTGGTCGAGGTCACCGACGGCACGTCGGAGTACAACGCGACGCGCTACCGCGAGAACGTCTTCTACGACCTCGCCAAGACGTCGGTCAACCGGATGGCGTGGGGGCTGGCGCACGAGCTCGGCCCGCGCGGCGCCACCGCCGTCTCGCTCACACCGGGCTGGCTGCGCTCGGAGATGATGCTGGAGGCGTTCGAGGTGACCGAGGCCAACTGGCGTGACGCGACGAAGCTCCAGCCGCACTTCTGCATCTCGGAGTCCCCGCTCTACGCCGGCCGCGCCGTCGCCGCGCTCGCCAACGACCCGGACGTCGCGCGCTTCAACGGCCGGTCGCTCTCCAGCGGCGAGCTGGCCAAGGTCTACGGCTTCACCGACGTCGACGGCACGCGGCCGGACGCCTGGGGCTACATCGTCGAGCACCGCGACAAGGGCCTGCCGGCCGACGACACCGGCTGGCGCTGACGTTTCGCCGGTAGACGAAACGTCCCGGCGCTAGCGTTGACGGCATGCTCGGTGACTCGGACCTCGCGACCGTCGGCGCGCTGTTCGGCGAGCCGGCGCGGGCGCGCGTGCTGATGGCGCTGGCCGACGGGCGCGAGCTGCCCGCCAGCGTGCTCGCCGCCGAGGCGGGCGTCGCGGCCTCGACGGCCAGCGTCCACCTCTCGCGCCTGCTCGACGGCGGGCTCATCGTGGTCGAGCAGCGCGGCCGCCACCGCTACTACCGCCTGGCCGGCCCGCAGGTCGGCCGCGCGATCGAGGCGCTCGCCGCGATCGCCCCGCCGGCGCAGATCCGGAGCCTCAAGGACGGCACGCGAGCGCAGGCGGTGCGGGCCGCGCGCACGTGCTACGACCACCTCGCCGGCAAGCTCGGCGTCGACCTCATGGCGGCGCTGGTGCGCGACGGGATGCTCAGCGGCGGCGACGGGCACCACCACCGCGAGCGCACGCGCTCGGACCGCCCGTCGGCCTACGGCCATGACGTCGACTACCGGCTCTCGGACCGCGGCGCGGACGCGCTCGCCGCGCTCGGCGTCGACCTCGAGGCCGCGTTCTCAGGCCGCCGCCCGCCGATCCGCTACTGCGTCGACTGGAGCGAGCAGAACCACCATCTCAGCGGCGGCCTCGGCGCCGCGCTCGCGCGGCGGCTGCGCGAGCTCGACTGGATCCGGCCGCTGCCCGGCTCGCGCGCCGTGAAGGTCACACCGTCGGGGCACCGGGGTCTGGCAGAGCACTTCGGCCTGACAGCGGTCGCAGCACCTGGTAGATGACCACGGCCGCGAGCGTGCCGAGCGCGATCCCCGCGAACGTGTAGTCGCCCCAGTGCAGCGTGTAGCCGCCGGCGCCGACGATCAGGGCGACGGCGGCCGTCACCAGGTTCACGGGGTCGCGGAAGTCGACCCGCGCCTGCACCCAGATGCGCGCGCCGAGCACGGCGATCAGCCCGAACAGCACCGTCACCGCGCCGCCGAGCACGCCGACCGGGATCGCGCTGATGATCGCGCCGAACTTCGGCAGCAGCGCGAGCGCGATCGTGAACCCCGCGGCGATGATGTAGGCGAGCGTCGAGTACACACGCGTCAGGCCCATCACGCCGATGTTCTCCGCGTACGTCGTCGTGCCGGACCCGCCGAACGCGCCCGCCAGCGTCGTGGCGGCGCCGTCGGCCATCAGCGAGCGCCCGATCACGGGATCGAGGTCGCGCTCGGTCATCGCGCCGACGGCCTTCACGTGCGCGGCATTCTCGGCGATCAGCACGAGCAGCACGGCCGGGACGATCAGCAGGATCGCGCGCCCGTTGAACACCGGCGTGTCGAGATGCGGGAAGCCGAACCAGTCGGCCTTGTGCACGCCCGTCCAGTCGACCTTGCCGAAGATCGCGGCGAACACGTAGCCGGCGGTGACGCCGAGGAACACCGACAGCTGGCCCGCAAGGCCGCGCAGCCCGACGGTGAAGAGCAGGATCGCGGCGAGCGTGAACAGCGCGACGCCGGCCTGCTGGGAGAACTCCCCCTTCGCGACCGGCGCCAGGTTGAGCCCGATCAGCGCGACGATCGCGCCCCGTCACCACCGGCGGCAGCAGGAACTCGACGACGCCGTAGCCGGCGCGGTCGATGAGCAGCTCGACGAGGAACAGCGCCACGCCCGCGCACAGGATCCCGCCGAGCGCGGCCGGGATCCCGCCGTGCGCCTTGGCCGCGAGCACCGGCGCGATGAACGCGAACGAGGAGCCCGTGTAGGAGGGCACGCGATTGCCGGTGATCAGGACGAACAGCAGCGTCCCGATGCCCGCTCACAGCAGCGTCGCCGAGACCGGGAAGCCGGTCAGCACCGGCACGATCGCGGTCGAGCCGAACATCGCCAGCACGTGCTGCGCGCCGAGGCCGAACATCGCGGGCCACGGCAGCCGCTCGTCGGGGGCGACGACCGAGCCGTCGCGCTGCTTCAGGCGCCAGGTCACGCGGCGCAAGCTAGCGCCGCGACCGGCGTCAATCGTCTTCGCGGCCGGGCGTGCCCGCGGCGAGCGCCGTCAGCAGCCCGAGGCCGCCGCCGATCACGAGCGGCATCCAGCGTGCCGGCACACCCGTGACATACGCGATCGCGCAGAGGATCAGCGTCAGCCCGAGCACCCAGGCCCAGACCGCTCCAGCCCGCTCGCCTTCGCCAGCGTTCATCGGTCCTCCTCGACGGAAGGGGAACGTCACCACCATGACCAACGACGGTGACGGCGCGACACTATCGCGCGGCGCCGATCGCGTGCAAGCTCGTCTCAGCGCTCAGCCTGCAACGCGCGGATGTCGGCGGCCAGCGAGGCCGCGTCGAGCTGCTCGAACGGGATGCCGACGCGCTGCACGCCGTGCTTGTCGATCAGCAGCACGTAGGCCGAGTGCTCGAAGTCCCAGCCGGCGGCGTGGCGGACGCGCCCGCGGTAGGTGAGGTCGCCGGTGTCGGGGTAGTCCTGCTCGGCCTGCGGCGGCGCGGGGCGCGCGGGCGGCACGGCGTACGGGCGCTTGGGGCTGTCCGGCCGGTACGGGTTGGCGGCCCAGAACGCGCTCGAGCCCTTCATCGCGGCGGTCGCCTCGGCGGGCGAGGCGACGAGCGGGACGATCCCGTAGGCGCGCCAGACGGGCCGCAGCTGCGCGCGCGTGCCGATCAGGTAGTGCGACGTGCGCGCGTCGAGGTCGCGCCGCTGGAGCCACTCGCGCACGCGCGCCGGCGTGTCGCCGATCGGGTCCACGCTGATGGCGTACGCCTCGGCGCCGTCGCCGCCGACGCGCCGCAGCGCGTCGGCGATCGTGTTGCCCTCGGCGGGGCAGAGGTCGCGGCAGGAGGAGTACACGAACGTCATCGCGACCACCTTGCCGCGCGCGTCCGCGAGCGTCGTCACGCGCCCGTCCTGGTCGCGCAGGCGGAAGTCGAACGCGGGCTCGCGCGGCGGTTCGAAGCGCGCCCGCGCCGGCTGCGGCTTGGCGACGGTGGCGACGAGCAGCCCGCCGAGCGCCCCGAGCACGAGGCACATCAGCACCGTCAGCACGAGCCGCCGCACGGGCGCGGTTGTATCCGCCGGCGCGCCCGCGGCGGCTGCGTATACGCTCGATCGCGTCAGCAAAGCGGCCTTACCGCGCTCCCGGGAGGCGCATAGGATCGCTCGATGGGCCGGTCACGGGCCACGGTCGGCAGCGCCGCAGCACTCGGGCTTTCCGCGCTGGTCGCGGGCGGCTGCGGCGGCTCCGCGGCGCCGCGGGCAGGGCCGCCCAGCCCGCAGCAGCGGGTCGACCTCGGCGTCGTGGCGGTCGACGCCCGCATCGGCGGCGCGGCGGTGCACAGCTCGGGGATCGTCGTCGACGGCGATGCCGGGCTCGTGCTGACGGCGGCACACGGCGTGTGGGGCGCGCGCTCGCTCAAGCTCGCGACCCAGCTCGGGGTGCTGCACGGGAGGATCGTCGCCCGCGCGCCGTGCGACGACCTCGCGCTCGTCGAGGCGCAGCCGCGGATCCCAGGTCTGGTCGCGCTGCCGGTCGCGCCGGACGGGCCGGGCCAGGGCGCGCTGCTCGCGCTCGGCCGCCGCCGGCTGGACCCCGGCTCCGCCGCGCTTGAGCCCGCGAGCATCCCGGTCCGCGCGAGCGGGCCGCAGGCGCCTGAGGCGATCGACGCGCGGCTGCCGCGGCTGCAGTCGGCGATCCCACTCGACGCCGCGCTCGTGCCGGAGGTGTCCGGCGGCCCGGTGGTCGACGGCGACGGGCGGCTCGTGGGGATGGCGCTGGCGCGTGCGGGCGAGCCCGGCCTGGCGGTCCCGTGGAGCCGGATCCGCACGCTGCTCGCCGAGCTCAAGCCCGGTGCGCGCGAGATGTACGTCGGGTGGCGCGACCAGTACCGCTGCGTCGGCGCGCAGCATGCCTACGCGCGGGCCATGTGGCCCGGCTTCCGGGCGAGCGACGCGCGCCTCAACGCGCCGGTCGGCGCCACGCGGCTGCCGGGCACGGAGCGGCTCGACGGATGAGCGTCACGGCGCCCCAGCCCACGCTCAGGCCGCGGCGGACGCCGGTGCGGATCGCCGTCGTGCTCGGCATGGCGATCCTGCTGCTGGCTCCCGCGCTGGTGGTGCTCGTGACGCGCTCCAGCGGGCCGTCGGTGACGCCGGAGACGGGCCTGCGGGCCGGGCGGCTGCCGACCGACGTCGCGGTCTCGGACTCGACCGTGTGGGTCGTCAGCGGCCGCGACAACCGCGTCGTCGCGATCGACGCCGCCCACGCGGGAGCGGCGCCCTCGTCGCACACGACGGGAGCGGCGCCGCTGCGCGTCGCGGTCGGCGCGCGCTCGGTGTGGACCGCCGACGCGGGCGACGACACCGTCACGCGCCTGGATCCGCTGCTGCCCGGCAGCGGCCGCCGGATCGCGCTCGGCGCCGAGGCCGTCGACGTCGCGGTCAGCCCGGACGGCGCGTGGGTCTCGAACGGCACGCGCGGCACGGTCACGCGGATCGACCCGATCTCCAACCGCATCAGCGGGCCGCCGGTGCGGACCGGGAGCTTCCCGTCCGCGCTCGCGTTCGGCGCGGGCTTCCTGTGGGTCGTCAACGCCGGCGACGGGACGGTGGCGCGCGTCGACCCGCGCGAGAACCTGGTCGTGGGGCGCCGCCTGCCCGTGGGCCGCGATCCGCAGGACATCGCCGTCGGCTTCGGCTCCGTCTGGGTGGCCAACCGCGGCGACGGGACGGTGACGCGGCTGTCGGCGCGGACCGGCCGTCCTGACGGGCCGCCGCTGCGGGTCGGCGGCGCGCCGGGCGCGCTCGCGGTCGCGCGCGGCGGCGTGCTCGTGCTCGACACGCGCGGCGGCGAGCTGTCGGAGATCGATCCGGTCACGCGCGGGGTGGAGCACCTCGCGCACGTCGGCGGCTTCCCGACGGCGATGGCGGTCGGCGCGGGCGGAGCGTGGGTCGTCGACGCGCGCTCCGGGACCGTCACGCGCCTGCGCGGCTGATGCGCAGCAGCCGGCTCGCGCCGGCGCTCACCCACGCGTAGCGCGGGTCGAGCGCGACCGCGCTCGGGTCGCCGCCGACGGGCGTGCGCGAGCGCACCTTGCCGGTGCGGGCGTCGATCCGCACGAGCGTGCGGTCGCCGCGGACGGCGACGTACACGTCGCGGGCGTCGGCGGCCACGGCGACGGGCGAGCGGCCGACGGAGACGGGCGCCGCGGCCGGCCGGCGGGCGCGCAGGTCGAAGCGGCGGACCGTGCCCGCGCCGGCGTCGACGACCCAGGCCGAGTCGCCGGACAGCGCGACGTCGAGCGGCACGCCGCCGACCGCGATCGGCGGCCCGCTGATGCGGCGCGTGCGCGCGTCGATCGTCGTCAGCGTCCCGCCGGCGGCGTCGAGCGCGACGACGACGCGGTCGTCGGCGGCGAGCGCGACGAGCTGCGCGCCGGCGTGCAGCTCGCGGCGGCGGCCGTCGCGCTCGATCGCGCGGACGGTCCCGTCGGCCGCGCTCGCGACCCAGACCGCGCCGGAGGACACCGCGATGTCCGCGACGTCGGGGCCGACGTGCAGCGGCGTGGCCGGCGTCGGCGCGAGCGCGACGATCGCGGCGTCGCCGGTGTCGCCGGCCCACACGCCGCCGGCGGCGAGCGCGAGCCGCGCCGGCGTCCCGCCCGTGCGCATCGGCGGGCGCGCCGGCTTGCCCGTGGCGGCGTTCAGCTCGTAGACGAGGCCGGAGTCGGGCGCCGCGACCCACACGTGCCCGCCGTCGGTCACCAGCCCCGTGGGGTGGCCGGGCACGTCGAACACGGTCGTCGACGGCGCCGCGTCCGGGCGGAGCAGGAACACGGCCGCGAGTACCAGCACGAGCACGGCGCCGCCGGCGATCAGGGCGATCAGCCGCGGCCGCGGCCGCGCCGCATCCGCGACGGCCTCACGCGACCCCGCCGCGCTCGGCGGCGCGTTGCCGGCGGCCCCCTCGCGCGGCGCGAACCGCCGCGTCGCCGCGGGCGGGGGAGGCGGCGTGCCCGGCGGCGCGTCCCATGCGCCGTGGGAGCGCGACGGCTCCGGCGCGGGCTTCCCGCCCTCGGACCAGAGCGGGAGCATCAGCGGCGTGTCGCGTCGCGCTTCGGCAGCTCGATGCCGCGGCCCGCGGCGGACGGGCGGCGGTAGCCGGCCGTGCGCTGGACGCTCGACGGGCGCCACAGCCTCCCGCCGCGCACGGTCGGGACGCCGGCCGCGTTGAGCCCGTCGGCGATCGCCTGCAACGTCATGCCGCGCTCGCGCATCCGGGCGATCCTCTCATGGACCTCCGGGACGTCGGCGACGGCGGGCCGGCCGCGCGTCGCGCCGCGCCGAACCGGCCGGCGCGCCGCCCGCTCGCCGAGGTCGCCGGCGACGGACGCCACGGCGGAGGCCGCGAGCCGGCCGGCCTCGGTCGACGTGTCGAGCCCGAGGTCGATCGCGGCCAGCGTCCGCCCGGTCCCGATGAACCAGCGCAGCAGCGGCGCGAGGTCGGCGACGTCGTCGGCGAGATCGGGCAGCCGCGCCACCACGAGCAGGTCCGCGCGCCCGGCGGCGAGCTGCCCCAGCGCCCAGGTCAGCGCCGGCCGGTGGTCGCCCGGAGCGTCGTGGACGACGGTCGGCCGCGCGACGCCGCGCTCGGCGCACCAGGCCCGGATCGCCGCGCGCTGCCGCACGAGCTCGCCGCGCCCGTCGGCACGGACGTAGCCGATCGCCTGGTGCGAGGCGCGCATCTCGGCCCGAGGTACGCACGCCGGAGCGTGTGCGTTCAGCGCGGGCGACGCGCCTCCCAGGAGAAGCCGCGGACCGCGAGGAACGTGCCCACGGCCCCCCACAGGGCGAGCACGAGCAGTGCGGTCAGGTGATCGCCCACGCCCTCGCCGTGGATCATTGCGCCGGACAGCCCGTCGATCAGATGCTTGAGCGGGAGCACCTCGGCGATGTCGCGGATCACCCGCGGGGAGCTCTGGTCGTCGTAGAACACCCCGGCGATCAGGATCTGGGGGAGGAAGACGGCGTTGACGTACGCCGGCGCCGACTCCGGGTTCGGGATCGCGTGCGAGAGCGCGACGCCCAGCGCCCCGAAGCAGAGCACGCCCGCGGCGGTGAACACCAGCACGGCGATCCAATCCCCCGGCCAGGGGACGCCGAGCACGAGGTGCCCGGAGACGATCACCAGCGCGACCTGGAGCACGGCGTTGGCCAGCGCGTTGGCGCCGAGCCCCGCGAGGTAGGCCGACGGCGGCAGCGGCGTGCCGCGCAGGCGCTTGAGGATCCCGCGCTCGCGCAGCGTCGTGAGGTTGTACGCGAGCGACGTGAACGTCGCCGACATCACGCTCAGGCCGGCGATGCCCGGCACGATCACGTCGAGGTCCTTCTGGCGCGAGGAGAACACCGCGCCGAAGATCGCGAGCAGCAGCAGCGGCAGCAGGACGCCGAAGAACGCGGCGCTCGGGTTGCGCCAGAACATCCGCCGCTCGAGCCGGAACTGCCGCCACGCGGCGCCGCGCCAGGCGATCGCCGCGCTCATGCGGCCAAGGACTCCATCGTGAGCTCGAGGTAGACGTCCTCGAGGCTCGGGCGCGTGACCGACAGCTCCTCGAGCTTCTCGCCGCGCGCGACCGCCTCCGCCGTGAGCGTGTGCAGCAGCTCCGTCGGGTCGTCGGTGAAGCGCTCGACCATCGTGCCCGCGGCGTCGCGCCAGGCGACGCGGTAGCGCGTCGCGCCGAGCGAGTCCGGCGGGCCCTCGGCGAGGATCCGGCCGTCCTTGAGGATCGCCACGCGGTCGGCCAGCGCCTGCGCCTCGTCGAGGTAGTGCGTCGTCAGCAGGACCGTCTTGCCGAGGTCGCGCAGCGCCCGCACGACGTCCCAGGCGGCGCGGCGCGCGGCGGGATCGAACCCGGTCGTCGGCTCGTCGAGGAAGATCAGCTCCGGGTCGCCGACGAGCGCGAGCGCGAAGTCCAGCCGCCGCAGCTGGCCGCCGGAGAGCACGCGCGCGCGGCGGTCGGCGACCTCGGTCAGCCCGGCCAGGCCGAGCACCTCCTCGATCGCCCGCGGCGCCGGGTACAGCGACGCCCAGTGGGTGACGGTCTCGCGCGCGGTCAGGTGCGGGTAGGTGCCGCAGCTCTGCAGCACGATCCCGACGCGGGCGCGCAGCTCGCGCGCGCCGGGCTCGCGGCCGAGCACGCGGACCGAGCCGCCGGAGCGCTCGCGATAGCCCTCGAGCACCTCGACGCAGGTCGTCTTCCCGGCGCCGTTGGGGCCTAGGAGGCCGTAGACCTCGCCTCGGGAGACGCTGAAGTCGACGCCGCGGAGCGCCTCGCGAGGGCCGTACGTCTTGCGCAGCCCGAGCACCTCGATCGCGGGGACCCCGCTCGTCATCGCCTCCATCATGGCAACATCGCCCGGCGCCAATGCTCTGCGGCTGTATCGACATCGGGACGAACACCACGCGCGTGCTGGTCGCGGAGGCTCGCGACGGCGTGCTCACCGAGGTGCTCCAGCAGAAGGCGTTCACCCGCCTGGGGCGCGGGTTGAAGGCCGGCGGGACGATCTCGCCCGAGAAGATCGCCGAGACGGCGCGCGTCGTCGCCGAGCAGCGCGCGCTGGCCGAGCGCGTCGGCGCCGTGCACGTGCGCATCGTCGCCACCGCGGTGATCCGGCGCGCGGCCAACAAGCACGAGTTCTGCGCCGCCCTGCGCGAGCTCGGCGGCGTCGAGGTGTGCGTGCTCGACGGGCACGAGGAGGCGCGGCTGGCGTTCCTCGGCGCCACCCGCACGCTCGGGGCGCCGCTGCCCGGGCGCGTCGGCGTCGTCGACGTCGGCGGCGGCTCGACGGAGATCGCCGTGGGGACGCTCGAGGGCGGCGTCGAGTGGTCGGCGTCGTTCGACTTCGGCTCCGGCTTCCTCGCCGACAGCTACCTGCACAGCGACCCGCCGGCCGCCTCGGAGCTGGAGGCGGTGCGGGCGCACGCCGCCGGCGTGCTCGAGGGCGTCGCGCCGCCGGCCGTCGATAGCGCCGTCGCGGTCGGCGGCAGCGCCGCGTCGCTGCGCACGCTGGTCGGCGCGGTGCTCGACCCGGAGACGCTGCAGCGGGCGCTGCGCGTGCTCTCGGAGGCACCGGCCGTCGAGGTCGCGCGGCGCTTCGGGCTCGATCCCGAGCGCGTCAAGCTCCTGCCCGCCGGCATCCTCGCGCTCGACGCCGCCGCGCACGTCCTGGGTCACCCGCTGCAGATCGGCAAGGGCGGCCTGCGCGAGGGCGTGCTGCTGGACATGTCCGGGCTTTGCCCAAGCGACCGGCAAGCCGGGGCTTGACCCGAGCGGCGGTGGTCGCCGAATACAAATCGTTG
Organism: uncultured Solirubrobacteraceae bacterium; assembly: GCA_963736505.1. Lineage (GTDB taxonomy): Bacteria > Actinomycetota > Thermoleophilia > Solirubrobacterales > Solirubrobacteraceae > Solirubrobacter. The sequence continues at coordinate 534,520 of CAVTOZ010000001.1, read as the reverse complement.
ACGAACTCACATCGATTGGTGCGATCATCGACGCGTGAGCGACGCCACCAGCGAAGCAACCGAGCCCGCCGTCGAGCGGGATCTGTCCGATTCTGAGCTGTACTTCAACCGCGAGTTGTCGTGGCTGCAGTTCAACGCGCGCGTGCTGGAGCTGGCAGAGGATCCCGCGGTCCCGCTGCTCGAGCGGCTGAAGTTCCTCGCGATCTACTCCTCGAACCTGGACGAGTTCTTCATGGTCCGCGTCGCGGGCCTGCACGACCAGATCGACGCCGGGATCGAGAAGCCGCTGCAGGACGGCCGCACGCCGAGCGACACGATCGAGGCGATCCGCCGGACCGTGCGCGAGCACGTCGCGCGCCAGTCGCGCTGCCTGGACCACTCGATCCGCCCCGCGCTGGCCGAGCACGGGATCCGGATCGTCGGCTACGCCGAGATCAGCGCGTCCGAGCGCAAGCGCCTCGACGAGCGCTTCCGGCGCCAGATCTTCCCGGTCCTCACGCCGCTCGCGGTCGGGCTCGGGCGTCCGTTCCCGTACATCTCCAACCTGTCGCTCTCGCTCGGCGTGATCGTCCGCGACCCGGTCACCGACGTGCAGACGTTCGCCCGCGTGAAGGTGCCGAAGGAGATGCTCCCGCGCTTCCAGGACGTCGGCGACGGGCGCACGTTCGTGCCGCTCGAGGACGTGATCGCGGCGAACCTCGACGCGCTGTTCCCGGGGATGGAGATCCTCGACCACAACGTCTTCCGCGTCACGCGCGACGCCGACTTCACGGTCTCCGACGAGGCCGACGACCTGCTGCAGGCGGTCGAGGACGAGCTGCGCGCGCGCCGCTTCGGCGAGGCCGTTCGCGTCGAGGTCGGCTCCGGCATGAGCTCGCCGGTGCGCGAGCAGATCACGCGGGCGCTGGCCGTCGACGCCGACGACGTGTTCGAGGTCGACGGCAGCCTCGACCTGACCGACCTGTGGGACATCGTCAAGGTCTCCGGCTTCGCGGAGCTGCGCGAGCAGCCGTGGACGCCGGTCACGCAGCCGCGCCTGCAGGCCGACGAGGGCGAGGAGCCCGACGTGCTGGCGGCGATGCGCAAGCGCGACATCCTGCTGCACCACCCGTACGACTCGTTCGTGACCTCGGTCGAGCGCTTCGTCGAGCAGGCCGTCAACGATCCCGACGTGCTCGCGATCAAGCAGACGGTGTACCGGACCTCCGACGACTCGCCGCTGGTGCCGGCCTTGATCCGCGCGGCCGAGCGCGGCAAGCAGGCGGTCTGCCTGGTCGAGGTCAAGGCGCGCTTCGACGAGCGCGCCAACATCCAGTGGGGCCGCGCGATGGAGGAGGCCGGCGTGCACGTCGTGTACGGCCTGCCGTCGCTGAAGACGCACGCCAAGTGCATCCTCGTGGTCCGCCGCGAGGGCGACGGCGTGCGCCACTACCTGCACGTCGGCACCGGCAACTACAACGCCAAGACCGCGCGCCTGTACACCGACTTCGGGCTGCTGACGTGCGACGAGGAGCTCGGCGCCGACGTCGCCGACATGTTCAACTTCCTCACCGGCTTCGCCCGCCCGCGCGGCTACCGCAAGGCGCTGGTGGCGCCGATGCACCTGCGCGACGGCGTGATCCAGGAGATCGACCGCACGATCGCGGTGCACGAGTCCGGCCGCCAGGCCAAGATCCGGATGAAGATGAACTCGCTGGTCGACCGCGAGTGCATCCAGGCGCTCTACCGCGCGTCGCAGGCCGGCGTGAAGGTCGAGCTCAACACGCGCGGCATCTGCTGCCTGAAGCCGGGCGTCGAGGGCGTGTCGGAGAACATCCGCGTCGTCTCGGTCGTCGGGCGCTTCCTCGAGCACTCGCGCATCTACGAGTTCCAGCGCGACGGCGAGGGCACGACCTACATCGGCTCGGCCGACCTGATGCCGCGCAACCTCGACACGCGCGTCGAGCTGCTCGCGCCGGTGCGCGACGAGGGCCTGCGCGCGGATCTCACCGACACGCTGGACCGCTGCTTCGCCGACGACGTCAACGCGTGGGAGCTGCAGACCGACGGCACGTGGAAGCGCCGCAGCCCGGGCCCCGGCGAGCCGCGCAGCGTCCATCGGGAGCTGATGGCGGCCTACGCCGCCGAGGCCGCCGAGGCCGCCTCGCAGGCGGCGGCGAGCGCCACCTAGCCGATCTGGGGTTCCCAGAACCGATCACCGGGTCCGCCGATTCGATCACGATCGACCGCGAGTTCGATGCACCACTTTCGCGTGTGGCGGATAGGTGTCGCATAGCGCCCCTTTCCAACCACCAGATTCCCTGAGCGGTCGCGCGCAGTGATCGTTCCCGCCTCGCGAACCGCGAGGCAATCAGACCCGCCCCCTTACCAGCGCAGTTGACGTTCGTTCAAGCGGCGTCGCGAAGCGCACCCGTCGCCGGCGACGCCCGCAGGTGCCGCAGCGCGCGGTCCTCGGCGCAGCGCACGCGCCGAGGCGTGATGCCGAGCACGCGCGCGGCCTGGCCGGGCGTGTGCGGCGCCTCGGCGCCGAGGCCGAAGCGCAGCTCCAGCACGCGCCGCTCGAGCCCGTCGAGCCCGGCGAGCACGTTCCCGAGGTCCGAGTGCATGCGCGAGACGGCCGCGGACTCCTCGGGCGAGGGGCCCTCGTCGGCCAGCAGGTGCCCGAGCTCGGCGTCGCCGTCGTCGCCGACGGGAGCCTCCAGGGACACCGGGGCGAGCGCGACGCGGCGGACGTCGGCGACTTCGCCCTCCGTCCAGTCCAGCGCGGCGGCGAGCTCGGTCGGCGTGGGCATCGCGCCCAGCGCCATCGCGAGCCGGCGCTCGACGGCCTGCAGCTTGCGTACGCGGTCGCCGACGTGGACGGGCAGGCGCACCGTCCGGCCCTTCTCGGACATCGCGCGCCCGATCGCCTGGCGGATCCACAGCGTGGCGTAGGTGGAGAAGCGCAGCCCGCGGCGGTAGTCGAACTTCTCGACCGCGCGCACGAGGCCGATCGTGCCCTCCTGGATCAGGTCCAGCAGGGTCATCCCGGAGTCCTCGCGCTGGAAGCGCTTGGCGAGGTGCACGACGAGGCGCAGATTCGCCTCGATCATGCGGTCCTTGGCGTCCATGTCCCCGCGCTCGATCCGGCGTGACAGCTCGAGCTCCTCGGCATGCGTCAGCAGCCGGGTGCGAGCGATGCGCTGGAGGAACAGCCCGAGGCCGTCGCCCAGCTCACGGGCTTCGTGGGGAGGCGCGGCGGTCGTCATGCCCGGCAGCATCCGACACCCGCCTCAAGGGATCTTGAGGCGAACCTACGCGCTGCTTAAACAGCTGCGGCCCCGCTCGGGAGCGGGGCCGCAGGCTGACACCTCAAATCGGGAAGTCGACTACTTCAGCGAAGTGAAGTTGAGATCCCACTGGGCGTTGAACTGCGTCGCGACGCCGTTGACGTTGGACGACTCGAGGATCGCCTGCTTGTCCCAGAGCCACGGGATCGCCACGGCCAGGCCGGTGACCTGCTTGTCGATCGCGCCCCACGCGGCGGCACGCTTCTCCGCCGGGAGGATCTCGGCGTCGTCCATCGCCTTGTTGATGGCCGGGTCGTTGAGCTGCGGCCAGTTCGAGTTGCCCTGGTCGAGGATGTTCTTCCCGTTGAACGTCGGGTCGAGCACCGTCTGACCGTCGGCGAAGTCCTTGATCCAGCCCACGTTCGGGCAGACCGCGACCTTCGCGGAGGGCGTGTTGCAGAAGCGCGTGTACATCGTGTTCTGGTTCACGAGGCGCAGCTGCACCTTGAAGCCGAGCTTCTCGAACTGCTCCTTGGTCACCTCGGCCGCCTTGGTCGCGATGCCCGTGTTGGAGCCGACCATCAGGATCGGGTCGGTGCCCGTGTACTTGCCGGACGGGTAGCCCGCCTTCTTCATGTACTCGGCGGCGAGCGCCATGTTCGGCGCGCCGTCCTTCGACAGGAAGTCGACGCCGGTGCCGTTCTGGCCGCCGGCCTCGTCGAAGCCGGGGGTCCCGGGCATGATGTAGTGCGTCGCGATGTCGCCGATCAGGGCGCCGCCGCGCGTCAGGCGCATGGCCTGGCGGTCGAACGCGGCGCTGACGGCCTTGCGCACGTTGATGTTGTCGAACGGCTTGATCGTCGTGTTCATCGAGACGTAGCGGTTGCCCGCGCCGCCCATGAACGTGATCTGGCTCTTGTACTGCTCCGTCGCCTGCTTGACGATCTCAGGCGGCGGCGACCAGTCGCCGTTGATCATGCTCTTGCCGGTCAGGATCCGCCGCGACGACACGTTGACGTCGTCGTTGCCCTCGAGGTTGTCGATCTCGTCGAGGTAGGCCGGCTTGAAGTCGGTCGACTTGTCCCAGCTCGGGTTGCGGATCAGGTGGATGCGCTTGTTCGGCTCGTACCCGACCGCCTTGCCCGAGGCGTCGTTCTGGATCATGTACGGGCCGGTGGCGATCTGGTTCTCGCCGTAGGTCGACGGCGTCTTGGCGTCGAACTTCGACGCGTACTCCTCCGGCACCGGAGCGCTGTTGGTGTAGGCCAGGGCGCCTGCGGCGAGCACGCCGCCCGTCGGGCGGTTGAGCTTGAACACGATCGTGTTCTTGTCAGGCGTCTCGATGCCGGCGACCTTCGTGCCCGGCTTCGAGTTGACCTTGGCGCCGATCAGGTCGCCGAAGTACGACGACGTGAAGCCGGAGGCCACGGTCGAGAAGAACCCGCGCTCGATCGCGTACTTGACGTCCTCGGACGTCACCTCGCGGTTGACCGGGGGCGAGAACTTCACGCCCGAGCGGATCTTGACCGTGACGGTCTTGTTGTCGGCCGAGACCTGCGGCGGGCCTTCGGCGAGGTCGGGGACCAGCGTCGCCCCGTCGTCAGGCTTGTACGAGTACAGCGGGCGCTGCGTGGAGAAGCAGATGAAGAGACCCATCTGGTAGTAGGTCTGGCCGCAGTCGATGTGATCGACGTCGCCGCTCCAGAGCACGGTGAGAAGGCCGCCCTGTTTCGCGCCCTTCGGCGGAGTGCTGGTGTTGCTCTTCCCACCCGTGTCGCTGCTGTTGCTGCTGCCCCCGCAGGCGGCAACGCCGAGCGACAGTGCCGCCAAGGCGGCGACCGCAAGGGTCCATGCGGACCTTCGCATTCATGCGTCCTTTCCTTGAAACCAATGCTGCGCAGTGCCCCCCGTCGGCCCCCTGCCGGCGAGAAGCGTACTGGCGAAGACTGCGCACGGTAGCGTTTCGGCGCGCAAGTGGAGCGCACTTACCTGATGGCGGGCCGTCCACAGCCCGGGGGACGCGACCCGGCCCCGGGATCGCTGGTGCTCGTTCAAGATTTCGTCAACACGGTCGATCGCGAGCACGGCCCCGACCTGCTCGACGACGCCGATGGCCTCGCAGAGTGGCTCGAGTTGCGTGGGCTCGGCGGCGCGGACGCGCCCCCGGCCATCTCCACGGCCGAACTCGGCCGCGCGCGGGAGCTTCGCGAAGCACTGCGCGCTCTCCTGCTCGCCAACCATGGAACCGCCGCACCACAAGGTGCGGCCGAGGTCGTCGAACGGGCCGCGGAGCGTGCCGGACTGCGGTTCCGGCTCGCTGGCGAGCGAGCCGCGCTCATCCCGGTAAGTAATGGGGTGGACGGTGCGCTCGGAGCGGTCGTGGCGGCCGCCGCGGTGGCGATGTGGGACGGCACCTGGGTCCGCCTGAAGGCGTGCGCGGGAGCGAATTGCCAGTGGGCGTTCTACGACCGCTCGACGAACGCCAGCGCCACGTGGTGCTCGATGGCGATCTGCGGCGGGCGCGCCAAGGCGCGCAACTACTACAAGCGGACAAGAGGGACGTAAGGGGCGACGACTCGCCCTGCGGGCTCGCGTCGCTGGGAAATCGCCCAGAGGGCGATCTTCCCGCCGGTCATGGTCCTGACGTGGCTTGTGCCGTTTGGCGCAATTTACTCGCGCGTAGGGCATTGGCGCTCGCATGCTCCGCGCCCTCGTCGCCACCGCCGCGTTCTTCGCCCTCTGCGGCCCTGCCGCGGCCGCCACGCTGGAGAACGACTTCGTGTCGTCGACGGGCTGGGTCAAGCCCGGCGAGACGTACCCGTTCACGATCACCGTCACGGGCCCGGTCACCGGCGCGACGGTGACGCTGACGGCGCCGCCCGGCACGACCATCTCCGGGCCGCTGACGTGGGACGTCGGCACGCTCGCGCCGGGCGCCACGGCGCGCAAGGTGTTCGAGGCGCGCGCCGACACGCTGGCCCAGGACCCCGAGGTCGTGTGGCGCAACCTGTCCTCGCTGGCGACGCTCAGCTACGACGGCGGCACGGCCGAGGCACGCTCGCACGGGCCGAAGGTGATCCCGCCCGACGGCGGCTACGAGACGGCGCGCTACGGCGACCGGCCGTTCCCCGTCGTGCCGGTCGACTTCGCCGACCGCGCCATGGCCGACGCCGCCGCGGCGACGAAGCTGCAGAGCAAGATCAACGACCCGACCAACCCCGGCTCCACGTTCAACCTCTACCAGGAGATGTCCTACGGGCAGCTCTTCCCGCACGCGACCGTGCCGTCGGTCGGGATCGCGACCCGTGACTGGACGTACGCGCCCGGCTTCCAGTTCACGAGCAACGCGGTCAAGGCGGACACGTGCCGCGGCGTCACGCTGCCGATCCGGACCGGCCCGCGGATCAAGGACGGCCGCTACCAGCTCCCGGGCACGACCGACTACTACGGCGACGACGGCAAGGGCTCGGCGCTGATCGGCGCGCTGTCGGGCGTCGGCGCGTTGCAGGACATCGACTCCGCCTGCGGGCCGACGGGCAAGGCCGTCTTCGACGCCGCCCAGATCGCCGATCCGGAGATCGACTACGACGCCTACGACACCGACAAGGACGGCGTCGTGGACTTCTTCATGATGGTGTTCCCCGGGCTGGGCGGGAACGGCGACTCCCAGCTCAACGGCGGCTACGACAACATCTGGCCGCACTCGTCGGACCTGCAGAACGCCTACGTCGACGCGAACGGGCAGAAGGGGTACGTCAGCGACGACCAGTCGCACGACCTCGAGGGCCGGCCGCTGTTCTGGACCGACGCCACGCGATCGAAGAAGACGACGGACACGACGGCGTACCCGGTCTACGTGCGCGTCGGCCCGTACAACGTCAACCCCGAGACGGCGATCGACCACGCGAGCGTGATCTCGCACGAGTACGGCCACTCGCTCGGGCTGCCCGACTACTACTCGACGGGCAGCCGCGAGACGTACGGCAGCTGGACGCTGATGGCGACCGACTACTCGCAGAACATCGACGTGATCGGCAAGGAGGAGCTCGGGTGGGTCGTCCCGCGCGTGCTGGAGCCCGGCCAGACGCATGTCAGCGGCTGGCAGGACACCAAGCGCGACACCCACCGGATCGACTGGAAGCGGCCCGACGGCACGCCCTACACGTTGCAGGGCGATGGCGTCGACAACGGCGAGGCGTACGTGGCGAAGCTGCCCGGCCGCCAGATCATCGACCCCGCAGCGGTGCCGTCGGGCTCGCACCTGCAATGGTCGGGGTCGGGCAACGACTTCGGCTGCCCGCCGGCGGGCGGGCACAACCTCGACCTCGCGTTGCCCGCCATCCCGGCCGGGACGAAGAAGCTGACGCTGAGCTTCAAGTCGCGCTGGGATACGGAGTGGGACTTCGACTACGGCTTCGTGCTCGCCAGCACCGACAACGGCGCCACGTATCACTCCTACGCGTCGGCCGCCGGCTACACGACGGCGGCGGCGCAGAACCCGAACGCGAGCGGGTGCCAGTCGCAGTACGGCAACGGCCTGACCGGCTCCAGCGGCTCATACGCGGCGGGAACCCAGACGCTCGACCGCGTGCTCGGCAACTACCTCGATGCGACGTTCGTCGACGACAGCTACGACGTCTCGGACCTGATCGGCATGCCGGGCGCCGTGATCCGCTTCAGCTACGCGACCGACCCGGGCCTCGCGCGGCCGGGCTGGTTCATCGACGACGTGCAGGTCAAGGCCGACGACACCGTCGTCTACGACTCCGACTTCGAGCAGGCCAACGACCCGGCGCTCTACAACGGCGGCTGCCGCGAGGGCCTGGCGACCGCGCAGGCGTGCACGCACGGCTGGCAGTACGTGTCGGCCGACCAGGCGTCGCCCGCCGAGCACTCGTACCTGCTCGAGCTGCGCGACCGCTCCGGCTTCGACGCGCACGGCCAGGGCGAGTCCGACCGCGGCGACATCACGTTCGCGCCCGGCGTCCTGCTCGGCTACACCGACGAGGACCACGGCTACGGCAACGTCGGCACCGACGACCCGCCGGCGCAGACCCCGCTCGACGCGCGCCCCGAGCCCGGCAGCGACACGCCGAACCTCGACGACGCGGCGTTCAAGGCCGGCGACGCGTTCGACGACGGCGGCGCCGGCCACGTCGACAACTACACCGACGCGGGCGGCGACTGGACGCTCAAGCACGACTGCCTCGCGTTCACCGTCGACCGGCTCGCCGGCGCCGGCATCGGGCCGGAGGTGTTCGGCCGCTACGACCTCGACGCCGACGTCACGTTCACGCGCGGGAGCGGCTGCGGGGCGTTCGACTACGGCAACGGCGCCGTCGGCCCGGGCGTGCCGGAGGCGCCGCCGCAGGCCTACCCGAGCCAGGAGCGCAAGCCGGCCGCCGCGAGTCGTCGCCGCTCACCCTGACACTGCGACGCTGAAGCGCGCCGTCAGCGACACGCCGGGCGCCAGCGCGTCCGGCGCGTGGCGCAGCGCGTCGGTGGGCGCCGTCATCGGCTCGAAGCACACGGCGTCGAGGTCGCCGGGCGCGAACACCTGCGCGTACGGGTAGCCGCGCTCGAACGCGACCTCGATCCGGCGGCCGCCGCCGGCGAGCACGAAGACGCCGTCGCCGGCGGTGAAGAGGTCGTCGAGCGGACCCTCGAGCGCGCCCGCCGGCTCGCGCTCGCCCGTCGGGATGCCGCGCTGGTCGACCAGCAGGTGCTCGAGCACCGGCGCCTCGATCCTCCACTCCGCGCGCGGGACCCCCGGGAGCTGCAGATACGGGTGATGGCCGAAGCAGACCGGCACGGGCCGGTCGAACGCGGTCAGCGTGGTGGCGAGCGTCAGCCGCTCGCCGTCCAGCGAGGCGGCGACCTCGATCCGGTGGTCGAACGGGAACGCCGCCAGCCCGCGCACGTCGCGCCCGGCGACGAGCCGGTCCGTGCTCGCCTCCACCGTCTCCCAGCCGCGCAGGGCGGCGAGCACGCCGTGGATCGGCAGGCCGTGCGCGTCCAGGCGCGCGCCTTCGACGGTGACGTCGACGCCGGCGAACGTGTACGTGCTCGCGCCCAGCCGGTTGGCCCACGGATGCAGCAGCGGGATGCCCATCGTCGAGCCGCTGCGCTTGTACTCCTCGAGACCCTTGCGCTGGGCGAGCAGCTCGTCGCCGCGGTGGCGCAGCGACGCGCAGATCATCCCGTAGGCCGGCTCGAAGGCCGCGGCCAGGTCGCCGGCACGCAAGACCCAGGAGGTCACGGGAGAATCGCCCCCTGGGCGATTGCTCCCAGCGACCCGAGCGCCGAGCGAAGCGGTGATGAGGCCGCAGGCCGAGGCAGCTGCGAGCGGTCGCCTACCAGTGGACGCCCTTCATCAGGTACGCGAGCGCCGTCGCCTCGCCGGACGCGCGGTCGTCGCCGTCCTTCTCGCCCTTCGCCGCCGTCGACTCCGGGAACACGCGATACGCCATGTGCAGGATCTGGTCGACCGCCTTCGGCGCCAGCGCGTAGGCGACCTCGCCGAACGTCCCGAGCCGCGTGTTGATCTGCTTCGGCTTGGAGCGGATCGCCTCGCACACGAGGTCGGCGGCCTCCTCCGGCGTGATCGTCGGGAAGGAGTCGTACATCTTCGTCGGCGCGATCATCGGGGTGCGCACGAGCGGCATGTGGATCGTCGTGAACGTGACGTTGTCGCCGATCGTCTCCGAGCTCGTGACGCGCGTGAACGCGTCCAGCGCGGCCTTGCTCCCCACGTACGCGCTGAACCGCGGCGGGCTCGTCTGCACGCCGATCGAGGACACGTTGACGATGTGGCCGCCGCCCTGGTCGCGCATGTGCGGCAGCAGCCCGAGCATCAGCTTCACGGGCGAGAGGTAGTTCAGCCGCACGGTGCGCTCGTAGTCGTGGAAGCGGTCGTAGCTCAACGCCACCGAGCGCCGGATCGAGCGGCCCGCGTTGTTGACCAGCATGTCGATCCGCGGATGGTCGGCGAGCATCGTCTCGACGAGCTTCTCGATCGCGTCGAAGTCCGACAGGTCGCACGAGTACACGTACGCCGTGCCGCCGGCCGCCTCGATCTCGCCCTTGGCCTCGTCGAGCTTCTCCTGCGTGCGCGCGACGAGGATCGGGATGCCGCCGGCGGCGGCGATCTTCAGCGCCGCGGCGCGCCCGATGCCCGACGACGCGCCGGTGATGACGACGGTCTTGCCGTTGACGGCGCCCTCGAAGCTGCGGTCCTTGTACAGGTCCGGGTCGAGCGTGCGCTCCCAGTAGTCCCACAGCTTCTCGCTGTAGCTCTCCAGCGGCGGCAGCTCGATGTCCGAGCCCTTCAGCGCGCGCAGCGTGTCGCGCGCGTCGAAGCGGCAGGTGAGCGCGATGTAGTCGACGATCTCGTCCGGGATCCCGAGGTCGGCGAGGAAGGTGGAGCGGATCTGCTTCAGGGCCGGCAGCTTCATCGCGAACGAGAGCACGCCCTTGGGCAGGTTCTGCATGATCTTGCGGTCCACCCGCATGACCGCGTGCGGCGCGTGGGCGGCGTTGGCGAACGTGTTGAGCACGTCGCCGGAGCGCTGGCCCTTGGGGTCGACGACGTGGAACGCCTGGCCGTCGAGCCCGTCCTGATGGGCGATGTGGTCGATCGTCGCCGCGACCCAGTCGACCGGGACCACGTTCGTCCAGCCCCACTCGATCGACACCAGCGGGAACCACTGCGGCAGCGCGTGGCGCAGCCGCTGGATCGCCTTGAAGAAGTAGTACGGCCCGTCGATCTTGTCCATCTCGCCGGTCTTGGAGTTGCCGACGACGACGGACGGGCGGTAGACGCGCCAGGGCGACTTGACGCGCTCGCGCACGAGCTTCTCGGACTCGAACTTGGTCCGGTGATACGGGTGGGTCAGCGGCTGGCCCTCGTCGAACATGTCCTCGTTGAACGTGCCCTTGTAGAGCCCGGCCACGGCGATCGAGGAGACGTGGTGGAAGCGGCCGGCCTCGAGCGCGTTGGCGAGGTCGACCGCGTTCTGCGTGCCGCCGACGTTGAGCAGCGCGTTGCGCGTCTCGTCCGCGGTCATGTCGTAGATCGCGGCGAGGTGGAAGAAGTGGTCGATCTTCGGGAGCGAGGCCGGGTCGATCCCCAGCCTGCTCTCGGACAGGTCGCCCACGACCGGCTTGATCCGGTCGCCGGCGCCCCAGCGCTCGATCAGGGCGTCGAGCTTGTCGCGCGAGCCCTCGCGCACGAGGACGTGGATGTCGCCCTCGCGCTCGAGCAGCCGCTCGACGAGATGACGTCCGATGAACCCCGTGGCACCTGTGACGAAGTAGCTCACGGGCCGGACACTACGTCATCGCACCCGCACCGTGACGCTGTTCGAGTAGCCCGTGCTGTACGGCGCCGTCGCGCCGGGACGGATGCGCGCGCGGAAGACGAACTGCTTGCCGCGCGAGGCCGACGCGCGGAAGCGGTAGTGGACGCTGAAGCGGCCGCTGTGCGACGCGGTCGTGTCGGAGAACGTCTCCCAGTGGCTCGAGCCGCGCTGGCGGCCCTGGACGAGGATCGTCACGCCCTCGCGGTCGACGCCGCGCATCTGGCCCGAGATCGTCATCCGCCGGCCGACGCGCGGGTGCCGGGTCGAGACGCCGAGGTGCGCCGAGGCGCGCGCCTCGAGCGTGACGTAGCCGCTCGTGGTGAAGCGCGTGTCGTTGACGTGCGCGCGCCAGGCGAACTGCAGCAGCCGCGACGCGCTGGCCGACGCGCGGTAGCTGAACGAGCCGTCGGCGCGCGTCGTCACCGCCGTGCGCGCGATCGACTGGGCGCCGCGGCGCATGTCGCGCGTGAGCACGATCACCTGCGCGCCCGAGATCGGGCCGCCGGTGGCGTTGCGCAGGCGGCCCTGGATCCCGATCCGCGAGCCGTAGTTGACGGTCCGGCGCGTGGCCTTGGAGTGCGTGAAGCCGACCTGCATCGAGCCGCTGTCGCTGGCGCCGGCGCCGTTGAAGGCGCCGCGGTCAGACGGCGTGATCGCGTCGACCGGGAACGGCCCGCGGTCGACGATGTTGCCGCCCGTGTCGGTCACGCGCACGAGCACGAGGCGCTCGCCCGCCTGCATCGTCGTGGCGCGCACGACCTCGCGCGTCAGGTTCGGGCACGGCGCGGGCTTGCTGAAGTCGCACTTGCGGCCGTTGTCGGTGGCGCCCGTCGAATAGTCCTCGCCGCCGACGAGGACCGGGGCGCCCGTGACGTCGATCAGGTCGACCTTGCGGATGCCGGTCGCGTCCGTGGCGCTGACGGTGATCGGATCCGAGCCGTTGCGCTGGCCGCCGGCGAGCAGGCCGGACGCCTCGACGGTGACCGCGGACGGCGGCGCCGGATCGTTGACGACGACGTCGGCCGTGTAGAAGCGATGGTTGATGCCGGCGCCGGCGCCGGCGGCGACCGAGCACCCGTTGGTGCGGTTGAAGCAGCCGACGCGCAGTTGCAGGACGTTCGAGCTGCCCGTCGCCAGCGCCGGGAACGTGCGCCGCACGACGGTCGTGCGCGCGACGTGCGCGGCGCCCGCCGGGTAGCCGTACCACTGCTTCTGCGCGTTGAGCGCGTTGCGCGTGGCGTCGGCGTAGTCGCCCGCGCCGGCGAACACGGTCGTGCCGTACGCGTAGAGCGCGTAGTACGGATGAGTGCCCTTGGCGGCCGTGTCGACGTAGTCGAGCTGGCGGCTGAGGGTGAAGTCCGCGATCGCGGTCCCGGCCGGGCTGGTGAACACCAGGCCCGCCGACGTGTTGTTGGGCATCGTCGCGCCGGCCGGCACCGAGAGCCCGAGCGTCCCGCCCGCGCAGGTCGCGTCGACCGCGACGCCCGGCGAGGGCTGGGCCGTCCACGCGTTGTTGGCGTAGCTGCCGCAGCTGTAGACGTGGTACGTGCCGGCCGAAGCCGTGGCGGGGAGCGAGAGGGCCAGCGTGGCCGCGAAAGCGAGGACGATCCGGGTCATCGCCTGATCCGATACCCGCTATTGGCCCGGAGTTGCGCGTTTCGCGAAGCGATCGGCGCCGTCGAGCGCCTCGGCCATCCGCTCGCGGCCCAGCCGCGCCTCCAGCGCGAGCCCGTCCGCGAGCGTCAGGCCCTCGCCCTCGAGCAGCGCGCGGCGGTCGGAGAGCATCGTCGGCTGCGGGTGCGAGGCGATCGTCTCGGCGACCTCCAGCGCGCGCCTGACGTGCTCGCCCGGCGCGACGACCTCGTTGACGAGGCCGAGTCGCAGGGCCTCCGCGGCGGTCACGTCGCGGCCGGTGAGGACGAGGTCCAGCGCGCGGCCGGTGCCGATCACGCGCGGCAGCCGCTGCGTGCCGCCGTCGATCAGCGGGACGCCCCAGCGGCGCTCGGCGCACCCGAGCACGGCCGTCTCGGTCGCGATCCGCAGGTCGCACCAGAGCGCGAGCTCGAGCCCGCCGGCCAGGCACCAGCCGGAGATCGCGGCGATCGTCGGCTTGGGCGACGCGAGCCGCGTGAACCCGAGCGGGCCGCCGGGGGCGTCGGGGTCGAGCGTCTCGATCGCCTTCAGGTCCGCACCGGCGCAGAACGCCTTCTCGCCGCCGCCGGTCAGCACCAGCACGCGGGCGTCGTCGTCGGCCGCGAACGCCTCGAGCGCGGCGCGCAGGGCCGCGGCGGTCTCGCCGTCGACGGCGTTGTGGCGCTCGCGCCGGTCGATCGTGACCAGCGTCGCGGCGCCCGTGCGCTCGGCGGTTACCAACCGCCGCGCTTGTCGGCGCGCTCGCGGCGCGCCTTCGCGGCCTCGAGCCGGCGGATGCGGCGATGGTCGAGCACGCTGTAGGCGATCGACAGGATCATCAGCAGCATCGGGATGCCGCCGATCAGGAGGAAGCCGGCGTTCGTCACGACCTTGTCGTCCGCAGGACCGTACGTGCCCTGACCGTCGTCGGACGCAAGCGCGAGCGGGACGTTGACGAGCAGGATCGAGAGCGTGAGCAGCGCTGTACGGACCATGCACGGGAGGTTACCTATCCTCGGGGGACATGGCCGTCGTCATCGCCTCCGATCTCGCCAAGGACATGGCGGGCGAGCCGCTCTGGCGCGGCGTCTCCTTCAAGCTGGAGCGCCGCGACCGGCTCACGCTGTCCGGCCGCAACGGCTCGGGCAAGACGACCCTGCTGCGGATGCTGGCGGGGGAGAGCGGGGTGGACGGCGGCGAGCTCGTGTTCGCCAAGGACGTGCGCGTCGCGCTGCACGACCAGCGCCCGCCGCGCGACCGCGCCATCACGCTGCGCGACTACGTGCTCTCCGGGGCGCGCGAGCTGCTCGCGCTGGAGGAGCGGCTGACCGAGCTCGAGCTCGCGATGGCGGGCGGCGCGACCGACTCGGCGACGCTCGACGGGTACGCCTCGGCGCAGGCGCGGCTCGAGCACGCCGGCGGCTACAACTGGCGCGAGGCGATCAACGCGACGCTGCACGGCCTCGGGTTCCGCGACGAGCACCTGGACCGTTCGCTGCAGACGTTCTCGGGCGGCGAGCTGACGCGCGCCTCGCTCGCCCGCGCGCTCGCCGGCGACCCCGACCTGCTGCTGCTCGACGAGCCGACCAACCACCTCGACATCGAGTCGCTGGAGTGGCTGGAGACGCACCTGCAGTCGCTCGACGCCGCCGTCGTGCTCGTCGCGCACGACCGCTGGTTCCTCGAGGCCGTCGGTACGTCGGTGCTCGAGCTGGAGGCCGGCCGGGCGCGCTTCTTCAAGGGCAGCTGGCACTCCTGGCGGGTCGAGAAGGCCCAGCGCGAGCTCGCGCTCGGCCGCGCGATCGAGCGCCAGCAGGAGGAGATCGACCGGCTCGAACGCTTCGTCACGCGCTTCCGCGCCGGCACCCGCGCCCGCCAGGCGCAGTCGCGCGCGAAGAAGCTCGACAAGATCGAGCGGCTCGAGCGCGACCCGCGCGACGGCAAGGGCCTCGGCTTCGCGTTCAAGCCGCCGGAGCGCTCCGGCCGCGTCGTCTACGAGGTCGAGGACGGGCAGCTGCGGATCGGCGACCGCACGCTGCTGGAGGACTTCGAGTTCTGGCTCGAGCGCGGCGAGCACGTCTCGCTGGTCGGCTCCAACGGCTCCGGCAAGACCACGCTGATCACGGCGCTGGCGGGCCAGCGCGAGCTCGACGGCGGCAAGCTGCGGCGCGGGCACAACGTCAAGCTCGGGCTGCTCTCCCAGCACGCCGAGGAGCTCGGCTCGACCGGGACGGTCGTCGAGGCGACGCAGCGCGCGACGGGCCTGACGCCGAACAACGCGCGGTCCCTGCTCGGCCAGTTCCTGTTCAGCGGCGACGAGGCCGAGAAGCCGCTCGACGGGCTGTCCGGCGGCGAGCGGCGGCGGCTGTCGCTGGCGATCCTCGTCCACTCCGGCGCCAACGTCCTGATCCTCGACGAGCCGACCAACCACCTCGACCTCGAGAGCCGCGAGGCGCTCGAGGCGGCGCTGCAGGCGTTCCAGGGCTCGCTGCTGCTGATCTCCCACGACCGCGCGCTGCTCGACGCCGTCGGCACGCGCACGATCGCCGTCGAGGACCGCACGCTGCACTCCTACGTCGGCGGCTGGCCGGAGTACGTGCGCGTCCGCGAGGAGCGCGCCGAGGCGGAGCGCACGGCGAAGCGCGCGAAGCCCGTGAAGGCGGCGCCGGTCGCGAAGCCGGTGGTGTCGAAGAACGAGGCGGCGCGGACCAAGCGGCTGGAGGCGGAGATCGAGGCGGCCGAGGCGGCGCTCGCGTCGCTGGAGGCCGAGCTGGCCGATCCGACGGCGTGGAACGACCCGCGCACGGCCGCCAAGTCGACCGCCCGCCACGCCGAGGCGAAGCGGACGCTCGAGGAGCTCTACGCCCGCTGGGAGGCCGTGGCGGGCTGAACGTCAACTGCGCGGGTGAGGGCGGTGGTCTTCCCAGAACCGATCACCGGGTCCGCCCCGGCGATCACGATCGACCGCGAGGTTGATGCACCACTTTCGCGTGTGGCGGATAGATGTCGCATAGCGACACTTTCCAACCACCAGATTCCCTGAGCGGTCCCGCGCAGTGATCGTTTCCGCCTCGCGACCCGCGAGGCGATCTGACCCGCCCCTTACCAGCGCAGTTGACGTTCGTAGCGCGCCCTACACGCGGTCGTCCAGCGCGCCGTTGCGCTCGCCCGCCGGCGCGGACTCGGAAGGACCTGCCGGCACCGTCTCGCGCTCGACCACGCGGTCGCGGCCGAAGCGGCGGTGCTCGACGACCGTGTCACCGGTCACCTCCGCCGGCGCCGACCCGCGGCGCGTCCCGACGCGCGGCATCGTCGACAGCACCACGAGCGCGACGCCGCCGGCGCCGAGCACGAGCTTGGTCCAGTTGTTCGTCGCGAAGATGCCGAGGATGTCGGTGCCGTCCGACAGCGCGATCAGGGCGCCGACGCCGTAGGCGATGCCGACCATGAACGCCATCGACTTCGCGCCCCAGTGGATCGGGGAGCCGAGCAGCAGCAGCAGGCCGCCGGCCGCGAAGCCGACCCAGGTCCAGCCGTTGCCCTCGATGCCGATGAACGTCGCGCCGTTGACGATCCCGTCCGGCGCGTCGGTGGTGAAGCTCGTGCTCGCGAAGATCAGGCCGAGCACGCCGAGAGCGAGCGAGGCGAGCCCGATCAGCGCGACCGGGCCCTTGGCGAGCGACACGCCGCGGCGCGGCGGCGCCTCCGTTGTCCGTGTCTCCATGCTGTCCTCCTGAAAGCCGTTGTAGTAAGAGGGTTCCCGGACTGACGCCGATGCAAGCCTGGCCATGTGGCCACCTTGCGCTCAGCGGATCTTGAGTTACGCTGCCGCGCCGAATGCTCAGACTCGCGTTGTGCGTCAGCTTCGCCGTCCTCCTCGCTCCTCCGACGGCGTCAGCGGCGCGGTTCGGCGAGCTGCCGTTCACGCCCGTCTCCGGCGCGGCGACCTGCCTGCGCGCCACGGGCGCGCCGGGTGAGCTGATGCGCTCCTCGCCGACGGGCGTCCGCTTCCTCCAGGTCACGCCCGCGGGAGCGGTCGACACCGGCGGCGTGACGACCGGCCTCCCCGAGGATGTCTGCCCGCAGGTCGCCGTGCGTCCCGGCGGGGCCGGCGTGGTCGCGCAGGGCGGCAAGGGGCTGTGGGTCGCCACGCGGGATCCCGGCGCCGGCTGGACGACGCCCGTCAAGCTCGGCGACGGCGCCGCGCGCGTCGCCGTCGCCGTCTCCGACGCGGGCGACGCGGTCGTGGCGTGGCTGGAGCCCGGCTCCGGGGGCCGCTTCACCGTCAAGGCGGTCCGCCGCGCCGCGGGCGGCGCGTTCGGCGCGCCCGTCGCGCTCGGCACCGGGCGCTCGGCGACCGAGTACTCGCTCCAGGGATCGGTGCAGGCGGCGATCGGCGCCGGCGGCGAGGCGATCGTGGAGTGGACGCAGCCCGCAGGCACGCCGGGGCTGCTGCCCGTGCTGGCGGCGATCGCGCCGGCCGGGGCAGCCTTCGGAGCGCCACAGCGGATCGGCGAGGCGGCGGCAACGGCCGCGCCCGTGCTGGCGGCGGCGCCCGACGGCCGCGCGCTGGCGGCATTCTGGAACGGCAAGGCGATCGAGGTCGCCGAGCGGGCGCCCGGCGCGGCGTTCGCCGCGCCCGCCACCGTGGCGACCGCCGACGATCCGTACGCGACGATGCCCGCGCTGGCGATCGGCCCGGGGGGCGCCGCGGTCGTCGCCTGGCAGTCGCTGCTGAGCCAGGGCGTGTCCGCCGTCTCGCGTCCGGCGGCCGGCGCGTTCGGGCCGCCCACCGTGCTCGCGAGGGACATCCGGTCCTCCTCCTTCATCGACACGCTGCGCTCGTTCCTCGCGCTGTTCGGCCTGACCGAGTCCGGCCCGCTCGGCATCGACGGGGCCACGCCCGACAGCGACGGCGGGAACCTGCGCGCCGCGCTCACGGCCGACGGCCGGGCGCTGCTGACCTGGACCGACGCCGCGCGCACGCTCAGCCCCCGCGCCGCGACGTTCCCGCTGGCCGGAGGCCACGTCGACAGCGGACCGGTGGGCAGCGGCCTGCGCCGGCCGAGCTCGATCACGCCGCTCGCCCTGGCGGGAGGCGCGGCTGCGGTGGCCTGGTCCGACAACCGCGACGGCGGCGGCGGCGGGCGCGTGCACGTCGCGCCGGAGGGGAACGTCCCCGCGGCCGGTCCCGCGCCGCCGCGCATCGCCCTCGGCGCGCCGCTGGACGCCGTCCTGAAGCCGAAGCAGTCGCTCGAGCTGCCGGTGAGCTGCAGCGCCGCGTGCGAGCTGCGCGTGGACCTGCCCGGCCACCTCGGCGCCGTCCAGTTCGTCTCGCTCGCCCGCAAGGGCACCCGCACCGTCGAGTTCGAGCCCGACTTCGAGCCGCTCGTCCCGCTGCGCCGCGAGCCGGTGCGCGTGCGGCTGCGCTTCTCGGCTCCCGGCGCGGCGGTCGCGACCGAGCGGATCGAGACCGTCACCGCCCGGCGGCTGCCGAGCCCGCCGACGCCGCACGTCCGCGGGTTGAAGGCGGTGCGGCACGGGAGCGCCGTCGACGTCAGCTGGCGCACCGACATCGCGACCCGGGCGGATCGCTTCCTCCTGATCGGCAGCGCCGGCCGCGAGATCGGATCGGACCCGCTCACCGGCGGCGACGCGCGTTCCGCGGGGACGCGGCGCTTCACCGCCCACCTGCCGAAGGCGGCGAAGGTACGGTTCGTGGCGCTGTTCATCGCGAACGACTTCACGTTCGAGCCGCCGATCGTCGTCCAGGTCGGCTGATGCGCGCCTTCCTCGCGGCGCTCGCCCTCACCCTCGCCGCGCCCGCTTCGGCGGCCGCCGCGGGCTTCGGCGAGCTTCCGCTCCAGACCGTCCAGCCGGGGGCGGTGTGCGTGCGCGCGACCGGCGCGCCGGGTGAGCTGGTGCGCTGGACGCCGCGCGGCGCGCGGATCGTCGCGGCGACGGCCGCGGGCCTCGGCGGCTCGACTCCGGTCCCGCTCGGCGGCGACGTGCACGGCTGCCCGGTCGCCGCGGCGCAGCCCGGCGGCGCCGGCGTGGTCGCCGCGCTGGTCGACGACGGCATCGGCGTGGCGCTGCGCGAGCCGGGCGGCGGCTGGGCGCCGCCGGTCCGGCTGCGGCCCACAGGTCCGGACGCGCCCGGCGACCTCGCCGTCGCGGTGTCGGCGAGCGGCGCCGCGGTCGTCGCGTGGTCCACGACCTCCGGCACCGGCGCCGGCCGCGTGGAGGTCGCGCGCCGCGACGCCGGCGGCGGCTTTGGCGCGCCCGTCGAGCTCGCGCACTGGCCCGCGGGCGACGGCCGGCCGGGGCGCGTGCTCGCCGGCGTCGACGGCGCTGGCGGCGCCGTCGTCGCGTGGACGCGGCCGGGCAGGGGTGTGCGTATGTCCGCCGATGTGGCGATCGCGGCGCCGGGCGCGCCGTTCGGCACGCCGCAGCGCGTGTCGGACACGCTGGAGGGGGATCCGGCCTTGACCGTCGGCGCGGATGGCCGCGCGCTGCTCGCGCTGCCCGACGCGGACGCGATGCGAGTCGCCGAGCGGGCTCCCGGCGGCACCTTCGGGCCCGCGCTGAAGCTCGGCGGCGACCCCGGAACCCCGGCCGTCGCGCTGCGTTCCGACGGCGCCGCGGTCGTGGCGTGGGTGGGCACCAGCGACGGCACCGGCATCGCCGTCGCGCGGATGGGGCCGGGAGCGTTCGGGCCGCCGCTCCCGCTCGGTGAACCGGGCGACACCGGGCAGTCCGGGGTCATCGGCGGATCGGGCACGATCGGCGTCAGCGTCGGGAGCGACGCCGCCGGGCTGCTCCCGTTCGACAGCAACGGCGCCCAGCCGCGCGCCGTGTTCGCCCGCGACGGCCGGCCGGTCGTGACCTGGGGCGGCAACCGGACGCGCGCCGGGTTCTCCTTCGCCGCGGCGCAGGTCGCGACGCTCACGGCCGGCGGCGTGTTCGGCCCCTCGCAGGTGCTCGGCAGCCCGTTGCGCGACGCCGCCGCGGTGGCGCCGGTGATCCTGCCCGGCGGCGCGCCCGCGGTGGCGTGGTCGGACAACGCCGGCGGCGTGGGCCACCTGCACCTGGCGCCCGAGGGCGCGGTCGCGCCGCCGCAGGCGCCGTTCCCGCGCGTCCGCATCGGTCGCGCGCGGAAGCGCGTGCTCTCGATGTTCGACCCGCTCGTGCTGCCGGTGACCTGCTCGGCCGCCTGCGACGTCCGTGCCCGCCTGGCCGCGGCCGGCGCGAGCGTGTCGCTGCTGCGCGCAGGTCGCACGGCGCTGCGGCTCGGCGGCGAGGGGGCCCCGATCGTGCCCGGGCGGCGCGGAGGCACCGTGCGCGTGCGCGTCGCGTCCGGCCCGCCCGGGGCGACGCGCGTGCAGGTCCAGACCGTCTCCGTCCGGCTCCGGCACCCGCGCGTCCCGCCGCTGCCGCGCGTGCTCGACTTCAGCGCCGTCCGCAATGGCCGCGCGGTCATCGTGCGCTGGCGCACCGACCGCTCGTCGCGCGGGCTCGAGTTCCGCGTGTCGGTGTCGCCGGCCGCCTCGTTCCGATCCAGCTCCGGCAGCGAGCAGCGCGGCTCGTCGGCGCGGACGTTCCGGTCCACGTTCGAGCTGGGGCGCGACTACGCCCGCTACGCGCGCCTGGAGATCTGGTTCGACGGGGCGCGGCAGCGCCGGGTGGCGACCGTGCGCGTGCGGTGATGAATCGCCCGCGCGGACGCGGGCGGGCTCACGCCGACCGAGACGCTCCGGCTCGGCCGCTCGCCGCGGTGCGAGGAGGTCGCCTCGCAGCCGAACGGCGCCGCGGTCGCCGCGGCCGTGATCCGGCGCGGCGGGCGCAACGAGGTCCGGGTCGCGCTGCGCGAGCCGGGCGGGCGGTTCGGCGCGTCGGTCACGCTCGCGGCGGGCACGCCGGGTCGCTCGGGAAGGTCGCGATCTCCGCGCGCGGCGACGCGCTCGTCGCGCTCGTCCAGGACTCCGCCGCGAGCGGCCGGATCGTCGTGCTGCGCCGCCCGGCGGGCGGCGCGTTCCTGCCCGGCCGGCAGGTGGCGTCGTGGAATCAGGGCGAGCAGGTCGAGGGACTCGTGGCGGGGATCGACGCGGCCGGGCGCGCGACGCTCGCCTGGGCGCGCGACATCACGGCCTCGCACACCGTCGTCGAGACGGTGAGCGCCCCGCCGGGCGGCGCGTTCGGGGCGGTCGAGCGCATCGGCACGTCGGTGCCGATCGGCGGCGAGCCGGCGCTCGCGGTCGCGCCGGACGGTCGCGCCCTGCTCGCGTACGAGTCCGTCCGGACCGGCGTCACCGTGGCCGAGCGGGAGCCCGGCGCCGCGCGCTTCGGCGCGCCGCACGCCGTCGTCGCCACGCCTGAGGCCGGCTTCTTCCCGCTCACCGTCGCGATCGCCGAAGGCGGCGCGGCGGTCGTCGCATGGCGGCCGGAGGAGCTCACGGCTCCGCCGGGCGTGCGCGTCAGCACGCGCGCGGCCGCCGGGCCGTTCGGGCCCGCGCGCGACGCGGCGCGCGGACGCCCGCGCAGGAACTCCGGCGGCAGCTTCTCCCTTGTCGGGTACGGGCCCGGCGCACCGCCCGTCGATGTCACCGACCTGCGCGCCACGATCGCCGCAGACGGCTTCGCGCTCACCTGGGCCGACTCGCTGGATGACCTCGGCGAGGGCGTCCCGCAGGCGGCGGCCGGCGCGCTCGCCGGCGGCCCCGTGACGCCCGCGGCGCTCGCCCCCGCCGTGCGGCCCGCCGTCTCGCTCGCGCCGCTGGCGCTCGCCGACGGCCGCGCGGGCCGACGACGCCATGGGCGACGGCCGCCTCCCGTCCGGCGCCGGCCGGCTGCACCTCGGGCTCGCCGGCGCGGCGCCCGCGCCTGACGCGCCGGCTCCGAAGCTCACCGTCCCGCGGCTCACGCGCCGGCACCTCGCGGTCGAGGAGTCGCTCGTGGTGCCGGTGCGCTGCGACGGGCCGTGCGACGTCCGCGCCACGCCGGCGGCCGCCCATTCGGACGCGGTCGTCGCCGTCGGGAGCCTGCGCGGGGCGGGGCAGCTGAGGCTGCGCCTGCACCCGTTCGGCTCGCCTCTCGCGCCGCCGCAGGCCCGGCACGTCACGGTGACGCTGCGCGCCGGCGCGCCCGGCGCGCGCACGACGGTGACGCGCCGCGTCGTGGTGCCGGTGACCGTGGGCCGCTCGCCGCCGGTGCCGGCGCTGCTCGACGTGCGCGCGCGACGCGACGGCAAGGACCTCGTCGTGACGTGGCGGACCGCATCCGCCGCGCGCGATGTCGGCTTCTCGGTCGCCGCCTTCGGCGCCGCGCAAGCGCCGCTCGCGACGGCGTTCCGGTCCGGCGGCGCGGCGCTCGCCTACCGCGTTCGCATGCGCGGCGCCGCACGCGCCCGCAAGGTGATCCTGACCGCGTTCGGCGGCTTCGACCGGACACCGCGGCAGACGACGGTGCGTGTGAGCTGACGATGCTGCCGCTGCTCGCCGCCCTCGCGCTCGCGGCGCGCTTCGGGGAGCTGCCGTTCGCGCCGGCGGCCGAAGTCGCGACGTGCATCCGGCCGGCGGGTCCCGGAGCCGTGTCGCGCTGGCTGCCGACGGGCGCGGAGCTGCTGGCGGCGGGACCGCAGGGGATAGCGCCGCAGGCGCGCGTGCGGCTCGGGCGGCCGGCCGACTGCCCGGCCGTGGCGAGCGACCCGAGCGGCGCGGCGGTCGCGGCGGCGGTGGTCGAGCGCGGCGCCGGCTATGACGTGATGGTCTCGGTGAGCGACGCGGGCGGCGGCTTCCGGCCCGCTCTGAGAGTGGCCCGCACGAAGCTCCAGGCCACGCCCGTCGTCGCCGTCTCGGCGCGCGGCGAGGCGCTCGTGCTCGTGAGCGAGCAGCGCGGGCGCCGCGCCCGCATCCTGTCGCTGCGACGGCCGGCGCACGGGCGCTTCACGGCGGCGCCGCTCACGGGCCGGCACGCGACGGCCGAGCCGATCGCGGCCCGGCGGGGCCCGCCGGCGAGCTGATCGCCGCCTGGAGCATGCTCCGCGACGTCGAGACGGCGATCGCGCCGGCCGGCAGGCCGTTCGCGCACGCGCGGCGGTTGAGCCGGCTCGACGGCCTCGACGCGTCGCTCCCCGTCGCCCCGGACGGGCGCGCGCTGCTCGCGTGGGGCGGCGGCGCGGCCCGGTGCGCGCGCTCGCCGCGCCCGCCTTCCCGGAGCCCGGGGCCGACCTGATCGGCAGCTCCGTGCACAACGACGCGCCGCCGCCGGCCGACGAGCAGGCGCCGTGGTTCCTGCGCGCGGCCGTCGCGGGCGACGCGTTCGCGCTCGCCTGGTCCGCGGAGCCGCCGACCGCGACGCCCGCCGTCACGCTCGCCGCGCTGGTACGCGGCGGCGAGGCGGCGGCGCAGGCGGTCGGCGCGCCGCTGCGCGACAACGCCGGCGCGGTCCCGCTCGCGCTCGCCGACGGCACGCCCGGCGTGGTGTGGGCGGACGACATGGGCGTCGCGCACGACGCGCGCCCGGCGTTCGCCGGCCTCCACGTCGCGCTGGCCGGCCGCCCCGCCGCCGCGGACGCGCCGCCGCCGCAGGTCGTCGTCGCCACCGACGTCCTGCGGATCCACCACGGCGACCCGATCCGCTTCGGCGTCACGTGCAGCGCGGCGTGCGACCTGCTGGCCACCGCGCCGTTGTCGTCGCACGACGAATACGGCGGCAGCGCCAGCGCGGGCGCCGACGGGCACACCGAGCTGCGCATGTTCATCCCGACGCACGGCTCGATCGCGCGCGTGCGCGTGCAGGTCAGCGCGCCGGGCTCGCACCTCGTCGCCTCCCAGCAGGTCGCGATCCCGCTCGCCTATCTGCCGCCGGTGCCGCTGCCGCGGCTGGTCGACGTGCGCGCGCGGCGCGACGGCCCCGACCTGGTCGTGCGCTGGCACACGTCGATCCCGGCGCGCCACGTCCGCTTCGTCGTCTACGCGGGCGCGACCGAGGTCGACGTCGACGGTCTCGGCCGGCGCGCCTTCTCGGCCCGCTTGCGCGGCGAGGGCGGGCGGCGCAGCGTCACGCTCGCGGCCGCCACGGGCGAGCGGACGCGCTCGCTGCGGGTGCGCGTGAGCTAGTGCCGGTTGGCGCGCTTGAGAACCATGCCCTCGAGCACGTTGGCGACCGTCTCGCAGGCATCGACGGCCGACTCGAGCGTCTCGAAGATGTCCTTCCAGCGGATCACGATCATCGGGTCGATCCCGGTGACGAAGAGGTCGGCGATCGCGGCGCGCTGGAGCCGGTCGGCCTCGTTCTCGAGCCGGTGGATCTCGACCAGCTGCGGCGCCACGTCGAGCCCGTTGCGCAGCCCTCGTAAGCCGGTGGCGACGTGCTCGGACGCCCCCACGAGCACGGCGGCGATCTGCTGCGCCTGCTCCATCGGCGCCTCGACGCCGTAGAGCCCGAGCTGGTCGGCGCACTCCTCCGCGTAGTCGACGATGTCGTCGAGCGCGCCCGCGAGCATGTGCACGTCGGCGGAGTCGAGCTGCGCGCGCTTGCTGCCGTGGGCCGCGAGCCGGTGCAGGATGTCGTGGACGATCCGGTCGCCCTCCTGCTCGCACAGCAGGATGTCGCGCGCGAGCGCGGACTGCTCCGGGTAGTCGCTCAGCAGGTCCTGCAGCAGCAGGCACGCGCGCTGCACGTTGCGGCCTGACTCGTCGAACAGGCCGAGGAGCTCGGGATCGGGCCGGGTACGGCGCATGGTGGCGCAACGTACAGCGCCTCTGTAAACGCCCTCGTCACGTTCACAAGCTGTTTACAAGCTGTTCACCGGCCCGTAACCGCGTGTGGCGCGCTTGGACACATCGTACGACCACGATGCAGGCGGAGATCCTCAAGGCGGGTGAGCTCGAGATCAGGCCGACGGAGCACTTGGCCCGAGCCCGCGGTCGCGCGCTGTCGCTGTCGGTCCGCGAGCTGGAGCTGCTCGCCGCACTGGCGCGGCGTGAGGGGCGCATCGTGCCTCGCGAGGAGCTGTACGAGACGGTGTGGGGGACGCCGCTGCGCGCGGCGGACCGCTCCGTGGACGTCTACGTCCACAAGCTCCGGACCAAGCTCGCGGTCGCCCTTCCGGAGTGGGGCTTCATCCACACCCACTTCGGTTTCGGCTACCGGTTCCAGCCCGAGCCTTCACATGTTTTTCACAGCTCGGGAACAGGTCGGTAACAGGTTGCCCTCGCACCCCTGCGAGGGTCGGAACCGACCATGACAGAGAAGGAAGGGTTGATGACAACCACACGGCTACTGCCGGCGCTCGCCGCTGCGGCCGCGCTGGCCGTCGGTGTCGCGGCATGCGGCAGCGACAACTCCAGCAACGGCGTCCCGCAATCCAGCAGCGGCGGGAGCTCCGGCGGCGCGAAGACCGCGCAGCTCGGCGGCTCGCTGAACGGCGCCGGCGCGACCTTCCCCCAGCCCGTCTACCAGGAGTGGGCCGCCCGCTTCAAGGAGAAGTCGGGCGTGACCGTCAACTACCAGGGCATCGGCTCGGGCGGCGGCATCGCCCAGTTCACGGCCGGCACCGTCGACTTCGGCGCGTCCGACGCCGCGATGACCGACGAGGAGATCACCGCCGCCAAGGCAAAGGGCGATCCCGTGCACATCCCGACGGTGATGGGTGCCGTCACGGTCTCCTACAACCTCGACGGCGTGAAGTCGGGCCTGAAGCTCGACGGCGCGACGATCGCGGACATCTTCCTCGGCAAGATCAAGACGTGGAACGACCCGAAGATCGCCTCCCAGAACTCGGGCGCGCAGCTGCCGAGCGGCAACATCTCGATCTGCCACCGCTCGGACGAGTCGGGCACGACGAAGAACTTCACGGCGTTCCTGGCCGCGTACTCGCCGGAGTGGAAGAACGGCCCCGGCGTCGACAAGTCGGTCAAGTGGCCGGTCGGCACGGGCGCGAAGGGCAACGACGGCGTCGCGGCCTGCATCAAGCAGAACGCGGGCTCGGTCGGCTACGTCGAGCAGGCGTACGCGCTGGCGAACAACTTCACGTTCGCGAGCGTCAAGAACAAGGCCGGCGCGTACATACCGCCGACGCTCGAAGGCGCCTCGGCGGCCGGCGTCGGACTCGAGATCCCGGACGACCTGCGCATCTCCACGATCGACGCGCCGGGCAAGACGGCCTACCCGATCACCGCACTGACCTTCCTGCTCGTCTACCAGGACATCTGCAAGGCCGGCAAGGACGAGGCCGCCGCCAAGCGCATCAAGGCATGGCTGCAGTACGCCGAGGGCGACGGCCAGGCGGTCGCCGGCGAGCTGCAGTACGCGAAGCTCCCGGATGACCTCCACACCAAGGCCGTCGCCAAGGTCGACGGTCTGCAGTGCAACGGACAGGCCATCTCGGGCACCTGACATGGAAGCCGGGACTCTTCCACGCGGCGACCGTGCGAGCGCGCTCGCACGGCCGCCGCTGTCCCGCCTCCCTGATCAGCTCCTCCGCTGGGGTCTGACGGGCCTGGCGGCGGCGATCCTCGCACTGATCGCCTTCTTCTTCGTCAAGCTGTACCTGGAGGCCAAGCCGGTCTTCACGCAGTACGGCGTCCTGCACTTCGTCTTCTCGAACGAGTGGGTGCCGTCACAGCAGCTCTACGGCGCGCTGCCGCTGCTCGTCGGCACGATCATCACGTCCGCGATCGCGCTCGTGATCGGCGTGCCGGTCGCGGTCGCCTCGGCGCTCTACATCACCGAGCTCGCGCCGCCGCGCGTCAAGCAGCCGCTGACGATCCTCGTCGAGCTGCTGGCCGCCGTCCCGTCGGTCGTGTACGGCCTGTGGGGCGTCTTCGTGCTGATCCCGAAGCTGAAGCCGGCCGAGCAGTGGGTCTCGGACACGTTCTCGTTCCTGCCGTTCATGGGCGGCCCGGTCGCCGGCCCCAACTACTTCATCGCAGGCCTGATCCTGGCGATCATGATCCTCCCGATCGTCTCCGCGATCTCGCGCGAGGTGATGGCGACCGTGCCGGTCGAGCACAAGGAGGCCGCCCTCGCACTCGGCGCGACGCGCTGGGAAATGATCCGGATCGCCGTGCTGCCGTACTCGCGCGCCGGCATCACCGGCGCCTCGATGCTCGGACTCGGCCGCGCGATCGGTGAGACGATCGCGGCCACGCTGGTGATCGGCAACGCGCCCGACATCGGCAAGACGCTCTTCTCGCAGGGGTACACGCTCGCCGCCGTGATCGCCAACGAGTTCGGCGAGGCGGCGTCGGATCCGACGCACCGCGCGGCGCTGATCGCCGCCGGCCTCGTGCTGTTCGTCCTGACGCTGTTCATCAACGCGGGCGCGCGCTGGTTCGTGATGCGCTCCGAGCGCGCGACGTCGCGCGGCGTACCGAAGGGGATGGCCGGATGAGCACGTTGATCGCTCCGGTGCCGGCGAGCCGCCGGCGCACCGACAAGATCATGCGCGGCGTGCTGCTCGTGGGCACGCTGATCGCGCTCGTCCCGCTCGTGCTGGTCGTCTACTACCTGCTCAAGCAGGGCCTGGGCGCGCTGTCGTGGGACTTCTTCACGACCGACCCGACCGGCCGCTTCCTCGGCCCGCCCGGAGGCGTGAAGTCGGCGATCATCGGCACGATCCTGATCGTCGGCCTGGCGTCGCTGATCGCCGTGCCCGCCGGCATCGGCGTCGCGCTGTTCCTCGTCGAATACGGCAAGAAGTCGTTCTTCTCGAACCTCGTGCGCTACTTCGTGGACGTGATGACCGGCGTGCCGTCGATCGTCTTCGGCCTGTTCATCTACATCGTGCTGGTGCTGACCGGGATCGGCGGCAACTTCACGGCCTGGAAGGGCTCGGTCGCGCTCGCCCTGCTGATGCTGCCGGTCGTCACGCGTTCGTGCGAGGTGGTGCTGAACCTGGTGCCGAACTCGCTCCGCGAGGCCGCGCTCGCCCTTGGCGCGCCGCGCTGGAAGGTCGTCTTCCGGATCGTGCTGCCGACCGCGCTGCCGGGCCTGATCACGGGCTCGATGCTCGCGATCGCGCGCGGCGCAGGCGAGACGGCGCCGCTGCTGTTCACCGCGTTCGCGGTCAACGCGACCAGCTTCAACCTCGGCCAGCAGATGAACTCGCTGCCGATCCAGATCTTTAATGACGTGCGCCAGCCCCAGGCCAATATCGTTGAGCGCGCATGGGGTGCCGCGCTCACGCTCGTCGCCATGGTCCTGATCCTCACCTTGATCGCCCGACTCGTACAGCGAAGGAGCCGACTCGCATGAGCACGGAGCCCCAGGAGGCCAGCATGACCGGCTCCGGTGACAAGCCGGTCTCCCCCGACGTCAGCGCGGTCATCCGCGAACAGAGGTCCAAGCGGGAGCCGGCTGAGGTCATCAGCGAGGCGCGGACCGTCAAGCTCGACGGCCTGCACGCCTACTACGGCGACCAGCACGCCGTGAAGGGCATCTCGCTCACGTACGCGGCCAACGAGGTCACGGCGATGATCGGGCCGTCCGGCTGCGGCAAGTCGACGGTCGTGCGCTGCATCAACCGCATGCACGAGGAGATCCCGGGGGCGCGCGCGGAAGGTTGCGTGTGGCTCGACGACGACGACGTCTACGCCTCCGAGGTGGACCCGGTGTCCGTCCGGCGCGTGATCGGGATGGTCTTCCAGAAGCCGAACCCGTTCCCGACGATGTCGATCTACGACAACGTCGCGGCGGGCCTGCGGCTGAGCGGCCGGCGCGGCGACGTGAAGGAGCGCGTCGAGCAGTCGCTGCGCGGCGCGGGCCTGTGGGAAGAGGTCAAGGACCGGCTCTCGCAGCCGGGCATCGGGCTCTCGGGCGGCCAGCAGCAGCGCCTCTGCATCGCGCGCACGATCGCCGTGGAGCCCGAGGTCATCATCATGGACGAGCCCGCCTCGGCGCTCGACCCGATCTCGACGCTGAAGATCGAGGAGCTCGTGCTCGAGCTCAAGAAGCGCTTCACGATCGTGATCGTGACCCACAACATGCAGCAGGCCGCGCGCGTCGCCGACAAGACCGCGTTCATGCTCGCCGGCGAGCTGGTGGAGTTCACGGACACGGACAAGCTCTTCACGAATCCGGACGATTCGCGCACCGAGGACTACGTCACGGGCAAGTTCGGGTAGAGCGCCGTGGCCACGGGACAAGGGCGTCTTCACTTCCAGCAGGAGCTGCGGGCGCTCGAGGAGCAGGCGCTCGGTGGGCTCGACATGGTCGTGTCGACGCTCGACCGCACGCTGGAGGCGCTCGAGCACCAGGACATCGAGCTCGCCTCGATCGTCGTCCACGACGACGACCGCATCGACGGGCGCTATCTGGAGGTCCAGCAGGGCATCCTGTCGCTGCTCGCGCTGCAGGCGCCGGTCGCCTCCGACCTGCGGACCGTGGCGGCGCTGCTGCACGTGATCAAGCACGTGGAGCGGATGGGCGACCAGTGCGTGAACATCGCCAAGATGCTGCCGGTGGTCGGCTTCGAGCCGCCGTCGGACGAGGTGATGCTCGAGCACATCTTCAAGATGGGCAAGCTGGCCCGCTCGGAGGTCGCGCAGTCCAAGCAGGCGTTCCTGCTGCGCGACGTCGACCTCGCCCAGGACCTGGTGCGCCAGGACCAGGAGATCAACCGGCTCAACCGCTGCGTGTTCTCGCGCGCGGTCGAGATCGGCACCGACGCCGACCGGCGCGAGTGGGCGATGTCGATGATGCTCGTCGCGCGGGCGCTGGAGCGGATCGGCGACAACGCCGTCGACATCGGCGAGCAGGTCGCGTTCGTGGTCACGGGGCTGTTCCGGGAGTTCTCGGACGCCTCGACTCCTGGCCAGGTCTGATTCGCAATCCGCGCGAATCCGGTTTCCGCGATGTAATCAGAACGTTATTTCGCAATGGCGAAACCCCTTACTCGCCTTCTTGGTGAGTAATGTGCGCGGGGATGAGGACGGTCGGAAGTGAAGCCCCGGGTGGGGCGGAGCGGCGCACAGGCGCCGCCGGTCAGGCGGGGATCCGCCTGGCGGTGATCGATTCGGATACCGGGTTCCTGCAGGTGCTTGGCAAGCGGCTCGAGGGCGCAGGCTGGCCCTACCGCGTGCTGGCCTCCCCGGTGCCGCTCGACGCCATGGTCGCGATGCGGCTGAACGCGGTGGTCGTCGACCTCGCGGTGCTCGGTCCGCAGGGGTGGAGCTACCTGGACAAGCTGTGCACTCGCCTGCCGCATCTCGGTGTGGTCGTCTGCACCGGTCAGTCCTCGGTGGCCCAGCGCGTGCGCGGGCTGCGGCTCGGCGCCGACGACTGGGTCACGAAGCCGTGTCACCCGGAGGAGCTGATCGCGCGCGTCGAAGCCGTCGTGCGGCGGCGCAAGCGCTCCGACGTGCGGCTCGAGAAGGGCCCGACGGTGATCGGCGAGGTCGAGATCCGGGCGGATCAGTTCCAGGCGTTCGTCAACGGCTCGTCGGTCGAGCTCACGCGGCGCGAGTTCGAGCTGATCCAGCTGCTGGCCGATGCCGAGGGCCAGGTGCTCCAGCGCGAGGAGATCTACCAGCGCGTGTGGGGCTACGCGATGGTCCACGGCGACCGCTCGGTCGACGTGTTCGTGCGCAAGCTCCGTTCCAAGCTCGAGCGCGTGTCGCCCGAGTGGCGCTACATCCACACGCACTTCGGGATCGGGTACCGCTTCGCGGCCGAACCGGCTTCGGCGTCCGAGGGCGTCGAGGTGGTCGAGGGTGTCGAGACCGCGGTTCCGGCGGTTCCGGGGGTCGCTCCGGCGCCGCCGGTCGAGTCCGCCGTCGAGCTGGTCTAACCTAGGCCCTGTGGGCCCCGACGGCACGAAGCACCTTCGCAACGTCGCGATCATCCTCGTGATCGCGGTCGCCGTCTGGAAGCTCCCGGGCGGCGGCACCGCGGCGAACACGATCGGGAACGTGTTCGGGGTCTTCTTCATCGGCGGCCTCTTCTTCCTCGCGTACCGCACGTACATGGAGCGCCGCGACACGATCCTCGGCCTCGAGGAGCGCCAGCGGGGCCTCCTGTACGGAGCGCTCGCCCTCGCCGCCTTCGCGCTGATCGCGACCCGCCGGATGTGGGACGCGGGCGGCCTCGGAGCCCTGATCTGGTTCGCCATGCTCGCCGCCGCCGGGTACGCGATCTACAGCGTCTGGCGCGCGTACTCCACGTACTGAGCGCGCACGGCGCGCGTTTGTCGCACTTCCGCAACGAACGCGCGTAGATCCGTGCACGTCTCCCGGCGACGCTACGCCGGGTGAGCTCGAGCCCGGCCACCGAACCCGATGTCGCCGGCCGCCGCCTGGCGGCGCGGCGCGGCGATCGTGGGCAGGCGGCGGTCGAGCTCGTCGCGCTGCTGCCGCTGGTCGTGCTCGTGCTGGCGATCGCGGGGCAGGCGGTGCTCGCGGGCTACGCGGTCTGGGAGGCGCGAGTCGCCGCGCGGGCCGCCGCCCGGGCGCACGCGGTCGGCGCGGACCCGCGCGCGGCGGCGCTCGCGCACCTCCCGGCGATGATGGAGCGCGGCATCCGCGTCGCCGCGCCCGGCGGGGCCGACGTGCGCGTCACGCTGCGGATCCCCGCGGTCGTCGGCGCGCTCGCGCTCGGGCGCGTGTCGGCGTCCGCCCACTTCGAGGCGCAGGACCGATGATCGCGCGCGCGACCCGCGGCCAGGCGTCCGTCGAGCTCGTCGCGTTCCTCCCGCTCGTGCTCGTCATCGCCCTCGCGGTCTTCTCCTTTCTCGCGGCCCACGCCGCCGGCGAAGAGGCCGGCGCCGCGGCCGAGGCCGGGGCGCTCGCGCTGCTCCAGGGCCACGACGCGACCGCCGCCGCCCGCGCGGCCCTCCCGACCGGCGCCCGCACCCGCGCGGAGATCGAGATCGACGGGCCCGCCGTCCGCGTCCGGGTCCGCCCCAACCTCCCGATCCCCGGTCTCGCCGTCCACCTGACGGGCGACGAGACGGCAACCGCCGGCACGCGATGAGCCTGCGCGACTGGTTCATCGCCCCGCCGCCGCCTGAGGCACCGTCCTACGGCTTCGCGCCACCCGCCGGATCGTCGCCCGGGCCGGCCGGCGGCATCTCCGGCGCGGCCGTTCTCGGGCGGGCCGGGGAGGCGGAGCCGCTCGCGGCCGGGATCGCGCTGGCGCTGTGCCGGATCTCGTCGGCGCGGGCGGCCACGGTGGTCGTGGTCGGGGAGGGGGAGCCGGTGGTGGCGGGAGTCGGGAGTCCCGCGGCGCGGCGGCTCGCGGCCCGGCTCGCCGCGCATGGATTCGAGGCGGCGGAGCGCGGCCGGCTCGTGTGGGTGCGCGTCCCGGCCGGCGCGGCGCCGCGCGCGGCGGTCGTAGGCGCTCCCGCCGTGCTCGCCGTCACGGTGCCGCTGACACCCGCGCTCGAGGAGGCGATCGGCGAGCAGGACCTCGCGGTCGTGGTCACGCCCGACGACGACGGGCCGCTCGCCCGCCTCGCGGTCGCCTCGCTCGCCCAGCCCGTCACGACGGCACGGCCGCTGTCGCGCGGTCTCGGCCGCGCGCTCAGCCGCGGCGGCCTGGCCGCGCCACGGGCCGCACTGCAGATCGTCGCGGCACCCGTCAACGACGGCCGGCCCGCGGGGAGGCGGGCCGGCGGCGTCGGACCATGAACCGGTTCGGGCTAGTCGACGAAGATCGTCTTCTTCTGGGCTTCGATCTTCTTGGTCAGCCCGGGGATGTCGTTGGGGTTTTTGATGAAGTCCTGCAGGGCGGGGATCATCACGGTGGAGGCGAAGTCGGGGCGGGTGTCGCGGTCCATGAACTGGCTGATGTTCTTGGCGTTGCCGATCAGCTCGACGGCCTTCTTCTGCAGCGGCGTGTAGCCACTGGTGTCGGCGTCCTTGGCGGTCGCGATGTTGTTCGGATCGCTTTGCAGGTAGATCCCCTGGGCTTCGCCGCTGGCGAGGTATTCCATCAGGGCCTTGGCGCCGTCTTCGTTCTTGGGCTTCTTGGAGAGCATGAAGCCGTCGATCGGGGCGTCCAGCGCGTCCATGCCGACGTTGGAATCGACTTCCGGGAACGGGAAGAAGTCGAGATCGTCGTGCGCGGCGCCTTCGAACTGCTGACCGACGAACATGCCCAGCAGATACATCCCGGCCTTCTTGTTCGACACGCCCTGGGCGGCTTCTTGCCAGGTCCGGCCGAGCGCGCCGGACTGATGCAGCGGCAGCAGCTCCTTCCACGTGCTGAAGACGGTCGCGACCTTCGGGTCCTGCCAGGACTCCTTGCCGTTCATCAACGAGATGTGGAAATCGAAGCCGTTGATGCGCAGGTTGAGGATGTCGAAGGTCCCCATCGCCGGCCAGCCGTCCTTATCGGCAAACGCGATCGGCGCCAGCCCGTCCTTTTGCATCTGCCCGGCCAGCGTCTTGAGCGCGTCCAGCGTGCCGGGCACCTCGTAGCCGTTCTTCTCGAACACGCTCTTGCGATAGAACAGCGCCCACGGGTAGTAATAGAACGGGATGAAGAACTGCTTGGTCCCGTCATCGCCGGTCGAGGCCGCCTTCAACGCGTCCGAGTAGTTGCCGCCGACCTTGCTCCAGACGTCGGAGATATCGGTCGCCAGCCCCTTCGACGCGAAGAACCGCATCCGGTTGCCGGCAAACCACGTGAACGCGTCATCCGGCTTGCCCTGCAGATAGCTGTTGATCTGCTCCTGAAAGGTGTTGTGATCGACCGTGTTGACGTTCACGTCACCCTGGGTCTTGGTCTTAAACCCCGCAAACACCTTCTCATAGGCGGCCTTCGGCACCGCATCCGACGCGTTCGACCCGAACGTCACGCTACCCACCGACTTCTTCGCCGACCCACCCGCCGCCGGCGTCGACGACCCCTTGTCATCACTCCCACACGCAGCCAACGCAGCCGGCAGGGCCGCGAGACCCGCGGTACCGGCAACGCCCTTCAAGAGACCACGGCGACTGACCGGCGCGTCCGGATCGAACGGACCCATCCAGCGATTGCTTGGCGACATCGACCCTCTCCTCAGAAAGTCCACAGAGCGGCTCGCAGGATCTAACGCGATCCCGCAAAACTCCCCATATCTCACCTCCTGGAGCTGCCCGTGTCAAGCGGCAAACGCACGAGAACGTCCGAGCAAGCGCTCTTCTGTGCGAACCCGTTGACTTTTCGGGGCTTCGTGGTGAAAACTGGGAGGCCTTGTCGCCACGATTCCCCGCCGGATGAAACGGACGTCCGCTCGCCTTGCGGACGGCCGCGAGATCATCTACTTCGATACCGACGACGACGCCTTCCGCGAGGTGCCGGACACGCGCGCTCCGACCGAACGCGCCCACGGCGGCGAACTGCGCCGCGACCCGCTCAGCGGTGAGTGGATCATCGTCGCCACCCACCGGCAGGGCCGCACGCACCTGCCGTCGAACGACCTCTGCCCGCTGTGCCCGTCATCGCCGCGGCGGGCGACCGAGATCCCGTGCACGGACTACGAGGTGGTGGTCTTCGAGAACCGCTTTCCCTCACTGGCCGGCACCGGCGGATCTCCGCTCGACGGGGAGGGCGACCTGTTCTCCCAGCGCCCCAGCGTCGGCCGCTGCGAGATCGTCTGCTTCACGCCCGAGCACGACGCCTCGTTCGCCGACCTCCCGCCTGACCGCGTCCGCACCGTGCTCGAGGCGTGGGCCGACCGCACGCTTGAGCTGTCCGCGCTCCCGGGCGTCGAGCAGGTGTTCCCGTTCGAGAACCGCGGGCCGGAGATCGGCGTCACGCTGACGCACCCGCACGGCCAGATCTACGCGTACCCGTTCGTCACGCCGCGCACGAACCGGATCCTCGACACCGCTCGCGCCTACCGCGAGCGCCAGGGCGGCAACCTGTTCGTCGACGTGATCGCCGCCGAGGAGCGCGCCGGCACGCGGATCGTCTCGCGCAGCGAGCACTGGATCGCGTTCGTGCCGGCCGCCGCGCGCTGGCCGGTCGAGGTCCACGTCTACCCGCGCCGTCACGTGCCCGACCTGCCGGCGCTGAACGAGGTCGAGCGCGACGACTTCTGCGCGTTCTACCTCGACCTGCTCAAGCGCATGGACAAGCTCTACGCGACCAGGCTCCCGTACGTCTCGGCCTGGCACCAGGCGCCCGTCAACAGCGGCCGCGCGCTCGCGTACCTGCGGCTCGAGCTGCTCTCGGTCCGCCGCTCGCCGACGAAGATCAAGTATCTGGCAGGCTCTGAGGCGGTGATGGGCGCCTTCATCAACGACGTCGCACCCGAGCACGCGGCCGCCGCGCTGCGGCTGCCGGATGCCGAGGCGGCGAAGGTCACGAGATGAGAGCGCCGGTCGCGGTGCTCGTCGCGCTCGTGCTCGCCGGCTGCGGCGGGAAGGCGAGCACGCCGCCGCCCGCGACCACCTCGGCGCCCGACGTCAAGCCGGCGGCGCCGGAGGAGTGCCAGACGCTCGTCGACCTCGAGGGCAAGATCGCCCAGGCGCTCCAGGGCGCGGCCGGCTCCGACACGACCGAGCCGCGCCGGCTGCTGAACGACCTCTCGCACACGGCCGACGAGCAGATCCGGCCGGACATCGCGGTGATCGCCGCGGCCTACACCAAGCTCGTCGGCGCGATGGAGGACGTCGACGCGGGCAATCGCGACGCGGCGTCCCTGCAACGCCTCCAGAAGGTCCTCGCCGGCATCGACACCGGCGCCCTGAGCAAGGCCAACGCGAACGTCACCGCGTGGGTCCAGCAGCACTGCTAGGCGGGCGCAGGCCGTCGAGCACGAGCGCGCAACGTGCTGTTCGCGGTCGAGGCGACGCGCCGCTGGGCCGCCGACGGCATCACCGCCAACACCGTCCACCCGGGCGCGATCGCCGACTCCAACCTGTCGCGGCACTTGGACCCCGAGGTGCTGGCGGGCCTGCGGAGCAACGGGACATACACGTTCAAGACGCTCGAGCAGGGCGCCTCGACGAGCGTCCTCGTCGCGACCTCGCCGCTGCTGGAGGGCATCGGCGGCCGCTACTTCGAGAACTGCAACGAGGCGCCGGTGGTCGATCCCGCCACGGCGCAGGGCACCGGCGTCGCGGCCTACGCGCTCGACCCGGCCGACGCCGAGCGCCTGTGGGAGGTCTCGCTGCGGCTGATCTGAGCACAATGCGCGGCGGATGCGCGTCCTCCTCGCCGTCACGATCGTGCTCTGCCTTCACGGTGAGGCGCGCGCCGCCGCGGGCCCGGTCAGCATCGTGTGGGGCGGCGACGTCACGCTCGGCTCCTCCTACGGCATGCCGCCGGACCGCGGGCGCCCGCAGCTCGCGCCCGTCGCGGCGACGCTGAGGGCCGCGAACATCGGCGCCGTCAACTACGAGGGCACGTTCGGCTCGGGCGGGACCTCCAAGTGCGGCGCCGGGAGCGAGAACTGCTTCGCGTTCCAGGCGCCGCCCGCCAACGCGTCGACGCTCGCGGGCGCGGGCGTGGACGTCGTCAACACCGCGAACAACCACGCGTGGGACTTCGGCGCGCCCGGCTGGCACGCGACCCGCGACGCGTTGCGCGGGGCGGGCGTGCAGGCCACCGGCGCGCCGGGCGAGGTGACGGTGATCAGGCGCAACGGCACGCGCGTCGCGTTCGTCGGGTTCTCGACCTACCCGTGGGCGAACTCGATGAACGACCCGGCGGCGATCCGCTCGGTCATCCGCGGCGCGGACGCGGGCGCCGACATCGTCGTCGCGTTCATGCACGCGGGCGCGGAGGGAGCCGGCAAGACGCACGTGCCGCACGCGACCGAGCACGCGTTCGGCGAGAACCGCGGCGACAGCCGCCGCTTCGCGCGCGCCGCGATCGACGCCGGGGCGGACCTCGTGCTGGGCTCCGGCCCGCACGTCCTGCGCGGCGTCGAGCTCTACCGCAGGCGGCTGATCGCGTACTCGCTCGGCAACCTCACCGGCTGGCACAACTTCGGCACCGCGGGCCGGACCGGCTTGAGCGCGCTGCTGACGATCGCGCTGGCGCCGGACGGCCGCTTCTTCGCGGGCAAGCTCGCGTCGCTGCAGCTCGACCATGTCGGCGTCCCGCATCGCGACCCGCGGCGCGGCGCGATCGAGCTGATCCGCGGCCTGACCCGCAGCGACTTCGGCGGCGGCCACGTGCGGATCGACCGCACGGGCCTGATCGTGCTCAGTCGAGCGGCCGGCCGAGGAACGCTTCGATAGCGAGCCACGCCGCCGAGTGGGCGAGCGGGCCCAGGCGCAGCGTCGCGCCGCCGTCGGGCTCGTCGCGCACGCTCACGCCGAGGTGCACGCGCTCCAGCCGCTGCTCCTGCTGCGCGGCGCGGGCGCGGCCGCTCGGGCCCTGATAGCGGGCGTCGATCCCGAAGCGGCCGCCTTCGACCGGCCAGATCGAGAGCTCGTCGGGCGCCCAGGTCGGCCCGGTCTCGGCCGGCAGCGCCATGAACGGGACCAGGTCGGTCCGCGCGGCGCGCTCGGGCACGTTGCGGCGCGCCGACCACGCGCGGTCGTCGAGCTCCGCCGGCCGCGGCTCGGGCGCGACGAGGTCCATCCGCTTCGGGTCGTCCTTGCGCCGTCGCACACGATCGATGATGGCGCGCCGGAGCGCCGGGACAACCCCGACGTTCGCTTAGCGGGTCGGGGATCGGGTAGCGTCGCCCGATGCGTCGCGGGCGGAAACTCATACAGCACGCTCCGCACAACGCGATGGACGATCCGGAGGAGATCGCCCGCTTCTACGACCGCTGCAGCGACCTGATGCGCGAGCTGCTCGAAGGCCTGGCCGAGGCGCCCGAGCAGCCGCGGGCGTTCCCCAGGATCGAGGACGCGATCGGCTGGCCGCGGCGCCGGATCGCGTCCGTGCTCGGCGGCGTCTTCCACCTGCGCCAGACCGAGTTCGGCGGCCGCCGCCCGTACCGCTTCCTCGACGAGCACCGGTCGGCGTCCGGCCGCTGGGAGATGTGGATGGACGCCACCCAGGCGCAGGCCGTGCGCGCGGCGGCGTCAGGGCGCGACGCGCAGGAGCGCGTCGACGCGACGGCCTCCTCGCGCCGCGTCGCTTGACGCGAGCAGCGCGGCGAAGGCGACGAACCAGCTCCACACGCGCGCGGGGTCGACGCCGAGCTCGCGGGCGGCCGCCTCCCAGTCGCGCGGGTCGCCGGCCGTCCACAGCACCCAGTCGACGACGTCGAACGCCGCGTCGCCGATGCACGGCCGCGGGTCGATCGCGACGAGCCCGGCGGCGCCGCGCAGCACGTTGCCCGGGTGCAGGTCGCCGTGCAGGAGCACGGGCGCGGCGTGCGCGTCGGCGGCGAGCGTGCGCGCGAGCTCGCGCCCGCGCTCGAGCCGGACGCGCGACACGGCGGTGTTGCGCTCGAGCCAGTGGCCGAAGACGAACTCGACGCGCTCGGCGAGGGTGGGGAAGCCGTGCGGCGCGCCGGCGGCGTGCAGTGCCTCGATCAGGTCGGCCACCTCGCGCCGGGTGGCGCCGGTGGTCGACTCCGCGAGCGGCGTCTCGGTCGCGATCGCCTCCAGCAGGAGCGCGCCCAGGGCCGCATCGTGGCCCCACACCTGCGGGACGCGCCCGGACGGCGCCCAGGCCGCGAGCGCGCGTGCCTCGGTGCTCGCAAGGTCCGGATCCGGGCTGAGCTTGAGGATCGCCGCGCGGCCCTCGGCGGTCCGGGCGCGCAGGACGAGTGACGTGTTCCCGCGCCCGACGGGCTCGGCGATCGCGATCTCCCAACGGCGCGCGAGCTCGTCGAGCGTCCGCGGAAGGCGCTCCCACCACGCGTCCACCTGCGCGCCGAAGCGCGTGGCGAGGCGGCGGCGCGTCGCTTCGAGCTCGCCCGGCATCGGCGCGATCGTAGACATCGGTGCGTAACCTCGGTGCCCACCGAGGCGTCTGATGGATATGAGCCGTACGTCCGCGGTGCTGCTGCGCACCCAGTCCGACGAGCGACTGGTGGCGCTGGCACGTGCCGGTCACGAGCGCGCGTTCGAGACGATCGTGCGTCGCTACCGCCGCCAGCTGCTGTCGGCGTGCCGCCGCATGGTCGACGACGGGCGCGCCGAGGACGTGCTCCAGCAGGCGCTGCTGGCCGCGTGGGGCGCGCTGCGGCGCGGCGACGAGGTGCGCGACCTGCGGGCGTGGCTGTTCCGGGTCGTCCGCAACGCCGCCGTCAGCCATCGCCGCAGGGCCGGGCATGACGGCAGCGAGCTCGTCGACGCCCTCAGCGTCGCGGCGAGCCCGCAGGAGGAGGCCGAGCGCCGCGCCGTGGTGCAGGAGACGCTCGAGGCGATCGCGGGCCTGCCGGAGCGCCAGCGCGAGGCGCTGCTGCGCATCGCGGTCCAGGGCCGTTCGCAGGAGGAGGTGGCGGACGATCTGGGCGTCTCGACGATCGCGGTCCGCCAGCTCGTGCACCGCGCGCGGACGTCGCTGCGCTCCGCCGCGACGGCCGTCGCGCCGGTCTCGCTGGTCACGTGGGCGGCGAGCGCGGGCGCCGGTGGCGGCGAGCCGCTGAGCCTGCGGATCGCCGGCCTGATCGCGAGCGCGGGCGGAGCGACGGTGTTCGCCAAGGCGGGCGTCGTGGCCGGGGTCGCCGTCACCGCGGTGTCGGCTCCGCTCGTGCTGGAGCACCGGCGGCCGCCCGCGCCACGCGTCCTCATCGCCGCTCCGCGTCCGGCTCCCGCGCGTGAGCGCGCCGTGCCGGTGCCGAGGCCGTCGGCGACGCCCGTGGCCGCCCGGCCGGTCGCCGCCACGCCGACGCCCCATGCTCCCGCGCGCCGCCCGGCGGCGCGGCCCACCGCCGTGCCGCGGACGTTCGTGCGCCGTCGCAGCGGCTCGAGCGAGTCGGCGCCCGTCGTTGTGAAGCACGAGCACGACGACGCGGCGCGGGAGGACCGCCCGGACTCGAGTCGCGAGGACGACGCGACGGGCGGCGACGGTGGAGGCGATCAGGTCGCGGCGCGGACCGTCGAGCGATCTCCCGGCTCCGACGGCGAGGCCGACGGCGGCGGCGATGGCGGCGGGTCCGGCGACCACGAGAGCACGGCGCCGACCGGTGACGGCGGCGGCGGCGGCGGCGACGACGGATCCGACTGACGACCGTCACCCAACCGGGTGTCGCGGCGTCTACCTCCACATGGACCTACACACGAATCCGGGAGGCTCCGTGTCCAGGAAGCTCTTCGCGCTCGCCGCCGGCATGCTGGCGATCGCCGCTTCGCTGGCGCTCTCCAGCGTCGCCGGCGCCCACACCGGCGACCGCAACCGCGACCGCATCCCCGACCGCTGGGAGGCGCGGCATCACCTCAGCCTGAAGGTGAACCAGGCGCGGCGCGACCCGGACCGCGACGGCCTCGACAACCGCGGCGAGTACAAGGCCGGCCTCGACCCGCGCGACAGCGACACCGACAACGACGGCATCGACGACGGCAACGAGAACGCCGGCACGATCGCGGCGTTCACGGGCGGCGTGCTGACGGTCAACCTCGCCGGCGGTGGCACGCTGACCGCGACCGTCACGCCCGACACCGAGATCGAGTGCGACGGCGCGACCGCCTCCGCGGCGGGCGACGACGGCGACCACGGCGGCGACGGCCAGAACGGCGGCGACGACAACGGGCAGGGCGGCGACGACAACGAGCAGGGCGACGACGGCCACGATGGCGGCCGAGCGAGCTGCGGCACCGACGCCCTGACCGCCGGCCGCCAGGTCAAGGAGGGCGAGCTCAAGACGGCCAACGGCGGAGCCGTCTGGGGGAAGGTCGAGCTCGGCGCCTGACGCGCACAGAGTTTTCGCGCTTCCGTCACAAACGCGCGTAGATCCGTCGCAGGCCCCCGGGCGACGCTCCCGTCATGAGATGGACGGGGTGCCGGGGGCAGGCGTCGGTCCTGCTGGTGGCGGGTCTCGCGGGGATCGTGATCGCGGGGGTGATCGTCGGGGCCGTCGCCCGCGCGGTCGGGCGGGAGGCAAGCGCGCAACGGGCGGCCGACCTCGCCGCCGTCGCGGCCGGCCAAGCGATGCACGAGAACTACGGGCGGCTGTTCGAGCCGGCGCTGATCCGGCGCCGGCCGAACCCGCGCCACCTGGAGAAGGCCGAGTACCTCGCGCTCGGCCGCGCGCGGGCCGTGGCGGTCGCGCGCGCCAACGGCGCGCCGGCAGCGGCGGTGGCGTTTCCCGACGGCGACACGATCGCCCCGGTCCGGGTCCGCGTCACCGTGCGCGAGGTCGTGCACGTCGGCCGCGGGGATGCCGGCCGGTCGGCGACGGTCGTGGCGAGCGCGGAGGCCGAGCTCGGCCCGGCCGACCTCGACGGCTTCGCGTCCGGCGGCGGGTACGAGGGGCCGCTGGCCTATCGCCAGGGCAAGCCGATGCGGCCTGACGTCGCGCTCGCCTTCGACCGCCTGGAGGCGGCGGCGCGTGCCGACGGCGTGACCCCGCTGATCACCAGCGCCTACCGGACCGACGCCGAGCAGGCGGCCCTGTTCGCCCGGCACCCCGACCCGAAGTGGGTCGCGCGGCCGGGCACGTCGCTGCACCGCCTCGGCACCGAGCTCGACCTCGGCCCGGCCTCCGCCTACGCCTGGCTCGCCGCCAACGCCGGCCGGTTCCACTTCACGCAGCGCTACGCGTGGGAGCCGTGGCACTTCGGCTACACGCTGAACGCCGGGTCACGGCCGGCGAAGGCCGAGCCGGCCGGCGGCGCGGGTGCCGCGGCCACCGGTCGTGCGGGCTCCGGGGCCGGGGACGGCGCCGCGGGCGTCGCGCACGGGTCGGTGCCCGGCTTCGTGCCGGCGCGGTTCGCGCCGCTGCTCGCACGCGCGGCGCAGCGCTGGAACGTGTCCGCGACGCTGCTCGCCGCGCAGCTGTACGC
Source organism: uncultured Solirubrobacteraceae bacterium (assembly GCA_963736505.1). GTDB lineage: Bacteria > Actinomycetota > Thermoleophilia > Solirubrobacterales > Solirubrobacteraceae > Solirubrobacter. Next base: position 492,412 of record CAVTOZ010000001.1, on the reverse strand, counting down.
GGAGTCCACGTTCAACCCGTTCGCGCGCAGCCGCGCCGGCGCGCTCGGGATCGCGCAGTTCATGCCGGCGACCGCGCGGGCGCTCGGCCTCGACGACCCGCTCGATCCCGCGCAGGCGATCGACGCGCAGGCGCACCTGATGCGCGACCTGCTGCGGCGGTTCGGCGCCGTTCCGCTCGCGCTCGCCGCCTACAACGCCGGGCCGGGCGCGGTCGCCGCGTGCGGGTGCATCCCGGCCATCCCGGAGACGCGCGGCTACGTCGCGCGGATCCTCGGCCTGATGAACGGCGCGGGCGCGCCGCTGACGCCCGGCGACGGCCACTCCCTCGCGGTCAGGCTCGTGAAATGAGCTCGCGAGCCGCTCCTCGCGACCGGCCGCGAGATCCTCCCCGCGTCGACTCCGGGACGCCAACCTTCCTACAGATATTTGGACGCACCGGTCCCCTCGCGGAGGTAGGATTTCGTGAGAGAGGGTCTCGGCCGCAATCCGGGCGGTCGAGCGAGGGTCATAAGGAGAGGGGGACCTGTTGTACGGAGGGAACCGCACGACACGGCGCGTCTGGGCGCTCACTGGAGCCTGCCTGGCGGCCGGCGCACTGGCGCTGGGGGGCGCCGGCGCGGCACTCGCGCAGACGGCGACGCCGACACCGACGCCGTTGGACGACACGCACAACGACCCGACCGCCGCGATGGTCACGGATCACGTCACGTGGAAGTACAACACGTACGGCGTGTCCAGGAACTACGCGGCGGCGAACTTCATCGACTATGGCGGGGACCTCGGCGACTTCATGTTCGGCGACGGGACCGGCGGCCTCTCGATCTGGTCGCTCAAGGACCCCGCGAAGCCCGTGTACGTCGCGCGCGTCACCGCGGCCCAGCTGCGCGTGGCCGGCGACACGCAGGATCGCTTCTACGAGGGCGAGAACATGACGGTCGACCCGAAGCGCAAGCTCGTGATCCTGAGTCGCGACCCGCGCGGCTTCGGCGGGACGCTGACGACCGGCCAGTCGGGCGTCTACATCATCGACGTCAAGAACCCGTACGACCCGAAGATCATCACCTTCAAGTCGGTCCCGGCCGGGCACACGAGCACCTGCATCAACGACTGCCAGTACCTCTGGTCGGTCGGCCCGTACAGCACGGGCACGCCGGGCAACAACCCGGACTGGTTCCCGCAGCCGGCGTACTCGCAGAAGCGCGGCGGCGTGCCGATCTGGGTCACCGACATCTCCGACCCGGCGCACCCGTACACGTACCCGACGCCGCTCGACACCGCGCGCTTCGACGGCCAGACCGGCTACGTCCACAGCGTCGACGTCGACCGCAACGGCATCGCGTGGGCCTCCGGCGAGGGCGGCGTGCGCGGCTACTACACCGTCGGCACCCACTACGACCCGGTGAAGAAGATGACCCGGGTCGCGACCGCGTATGACCCGATCCCGTACGCGGGCGGCACGACCCCGCTGGTGGCGACGGCGACGGACGACTTCTTCGGCTACTTCGACCACAACGCCCAGCACATCACCGCGAAGGTCGGCAACTACCCGGCGGGCGACCTGCTGTACGTCACGAACGAGAACATCGTCGCCTGCTCGGTGGCCGGCGAGCTGAAGATCGTCTCGCTCGCGGGCAGCTACGACGGCCAGGGCTGGAACTCGACGCCGCAGAGCCCGTTCCGCCTGAACCTGGTCGGCCACTGGACGCCGTGGGGCAAGCCCGGCTCGGCGACGTCGGGCAGCTGCTCGGCGCACTGGTTCACGACCAACGGCAACGTGATCGCCCAGGCCTGGTACGGCCAGGGCACGCGCTTCATCGACGTCTCGGATCCGGCGAACCCGACGCAGGTCGGCTACTTCCGCGTCCCGTCGGGCACGACGGGCGTCCAGAACGGCTCCGCCTCGGCGTCGTACTGGCACAACGGGTACGTCTATGTCGCCGACTACAACCGCGGCATCGACGTCCTGAAGTTCGACGGCACGATCACGGGCACGCCCGACGGCATCTGCTGGGGCGGCTGCGACGGCGCGAAGGTCACGTACACCGGGACGGCGGACGGCAGCGCCGGCGGCACCGTGCCGGCGACGCTGAGCCTGACGCTGGGCTCACCGGCGAGCTTCGGCAACTTCACGCCGGGCCTGGACAAGACGTACGACGCCACGACGACCGCGACCGTGATCTCGACGGCGGGCGACGCGCTGCTGAGCGTGGCGGACCCGTCGAGCACCGCGACCGGCCACCTGGTCAACGGGTCGTTCAGCCTGCCGGATCCGCTGACGGCACGGGCGCGCAACCCGACCAACCAGGGCACGGCGTTCAACAACGTCGGCTCCTCGGCCAGCCCGCTGAACCTGCTGACCTGGATCATGCCGGTCTCCAACGACCCGCTGTCGCTGGACTTCCGGCAGCACATCGGCATCAACGACGCGCTGCGGACGGGCACGTACAGCAAGACGCTGACGTTCACGCTGTCGACGACGACGCCGTGAGCGCATCGCGGGGCGGCGCCACCCGGCGCCGCCCCGCGGTGAAGCAGAGGAACGGATTCATGGGCACATCAGCATCGAGAACCGCGGCGGCGATCGTCGCCGCCGCGTTCGTCCTCACGGGCTGCGGGGGAGGCTCCGGCGACGGCTCGTCGTCCGGCTACACGCAGCGCTCGATCAAGAGCGGGTTCGTCAAGCCCGCGGATCTCGGCAAGAGCGGCGTGATCGCGTTCGAGGACACCGGCGTGGCCGGCCACATCATCTACACGCCCGAGGACAGCGTGCCCACGTGCCCGTACGTGCAGCGCGCCGACGACGCCCCGGAGGACGCGATGACCCCCGCCGTCGAGCTCCAGGGCGGCAACTCGACAGGTCGCTTCATCGTCGGCCCGCAGAACCCGCGGGACGGCTCGCCGCCGGTCGTCACGCAGGGCGCGGTGGTCTTCCACACGCCCCAGCTCGCCGACGCCGGGATGAAGAAGGTGAACGAGGCGGCGGCGAAGTGCCCGCGCTCGTGGACGATCAGCGGCGGCCCGCCTCAGATCATCGGCTCCTACACGGTCAACAGCCGCCCGCTCGAGCTGCACGGATGGAAGGGGTTCACCCAGCAGCTCGCGCACACCTCGCCGCGCGACGTCAACCCGGACACGTACGACGATCTCGTGACCGTTGTGCTGCAGAAGGACAACGCGATCCTCTATGCGGGCTTCGCGCAGATCAAGAAGACCGGCGAGCGCGCGGACTCCGGCGCGAAGGCCGAGCAGGTGATGAACCAGGCGCTCAAGCGGCTCAGCTGAGCCGGCCGCTAGGCGGGGTAGAGCCCGCCGTCGATCGCGATCACCTTGCTCGTCAGGTAGCCGTTGCGCAGGATCGCCAGCGCGAGGTCGGCGACCTCGGCGGGCGTCCCGAGCCGGCCGACCGGGATCCGCGCGGCGAGCTCCTCCGGGTCGCCCGGGAGCATGCGCGTCTCCGCGATCAGCGCCGGCGCGATCGCGTTGACGGTCACGCCGTCGCCGGCCACGCGCGCGGCGAGGTGGTGCGTGAGGCCGTGCAGCGCCGACTTCGTGGCGGCGTAGTGCGGGCCGACGATCCCGCCGGTGAGCGCGGCGATCGAGGACGTGAACAGCAGGCGCCCGAAGCCGCGCTCGACCATCCCCGGCAGCACGCGCCGGGCGAGCAGGAACGGCGCGCGCAGGTTGACGGCGTACATGCGGTCGAACGCCTCGGCGTCGACCTCCTCCCACGTCGCGCGGCTGCCGCTGCCGGCGTTGGCGACGAGCACGTCGACGGGGCCGAGCGCGGCCTCGACGCGATCGACGAGCGCGGTCGAGGCGTCCGCCATGTCGGCCTGGAAGACGGCCGCGCGGCCGCCCGCGGCGCGGACCTCCTCGGCGACCGCGAGCGCCTCCGCCTCGCTCGTGCCGTAGTGGACGGCGACGGCGGCGCCCGCCTGCGCGAGCCGCCGGCTCAGCTCGGCGCCGATGCCGCCGCTGGCGCCGGTGACGAGCGCGGTCCTGCCTTCGAGCAACATGACGCCAAGATTGACGCAAGGCGGCGCCAAGCCCGGCCGGAGAGGCTCGCGCGCCAATGCCGAGACGGGCCGCACGCGCGCTTGCCGACGCGCTCGCAACGCCGGACCTTCGCCGCCTCCAGCTCGCGTGGGCCTGCGCCGCCGTCGGCGGGTGGATCTTCATGGTCGCGCTCGCCGTGCACGCATACGCCGTCGGCGGGGCCGCCGCCGTCGGCCTCGCGGCGCTGGTGCGGATGGTCCCGGCCGGGCTCGCCGCGCCGCTGCTCGGGCTCGCCGGCGACCGCTTCAGCCGTCGCGACGTCCTGCTCGCCGCTTCGCTCGCACGCGCCGCGACGCTCGTCGCGGCGCTGTTCGCGAGCTTCGGCGTGCTGCTCGCGCTCGCGGCCGTCTTCACCGTCCTGAGCGCGGCGCACAAGCCCGCCCAGGCGGCGCTGCTGCCCAAGCTCGCGCCCGAGCCGCGCCGGCGCGAGGCCGCCAACGCGGTCTGGAGCTCGGTCGACAACGCGAGCTTCGTGATCGGCGCGAGCGTGGCGGGCGTGCTCGTGGCGACGCTCGGCGCGGCGGCGGCGTTCGCGGCCGCTGCCGCGACGTTCGCGCTCGCCGCCTCGCTGCTGGCCCGGATCGCGCGCGACGTGCCGGTGGCGCGCGGCGCCGCCGTGGTGGTCGGCGGCGACACGCCGCACGCCGCCGTGGCCGTGCCGCGCGGCGGCGCCGTCCGGGCGCGCCGCTCGATCTCCGCGGCCGTGCGCGAGTCGGCGGTCGGCGTCGAGCTCGTCGCGCGCGACCGCCGCCTGCGGCTGCTCGTCGGCGTCCTCTCCGTCTCGACCCTGATCGAGGGGATGGTCGACGTGCTCGTCGTCGTCACGGCGCTGCGGCTCGTCGACCTCGGCGGCGCGGGGGTCGGCTGGCTCAACGCCGCCTGGGGCGTCGGCGGGATCGCCGGCGGCCTCGTGGCGCTCGCCCTCCGCAGCCGCTGGCAGCTCCCCGCGGGCGGCGTGCTCGCCGGCCTGCCGCTGATCGCGGTCGCCGCGCTGCCCGGCCCGGCCGTGGCGCTCAGCGCGCTGATCGTGCTCGGCGCCGGCTACGCGCTCGTCGAGGTCGCCGGCCTCACGCTGCTCCAGCGGCTCGCCGCCGACGCCGTCCGCGCCCGCGCGTTCGCGGTGACGGAGAGCTCCTACTGGCTCACGACCGGCGCCGGGGCGATGCTCGCCCCGCCGCTGATCGCCGCCGCCGGCCCGCGCGGCGCGCTCGCGCTCGCCGGGCTGACGCTGCCCGCCGTCGCGCTCGCCTACGCGAGCGCTTCGAGGGCGCGCGCGATCCCGGCGGCGTCGACGTCGAGGTGCGTGACCGCGCGCACGGTCGAGGACCCGATCGCGCCCATCCGCACGCCGCGGGCTTCGAGCGAAGCGCAGAACGCGCTCGCGTCCCCCGGCACGTCGAAGATCACGATGTTGGTGTCGAGCGGCCAGACCGGGAAGCCGGCCGCCGACAAGCCGTCCGCCAGCGCGCGCGCGTTGGCGTGATCGTCGGCCAGGCGGTCGACGTTGTGGTCGAGCGCGTACAGGCCGGCGGCGGCGAGGATGCCGGCCTGGCGCATCGCGCCGCCGATCATCTGCTTGTAGCGCCACGCCTCCTCGATCAGCTCGGCCGAGCCGGCCAGCACGGCGCCGACCGGCGCGCCGAGCCCCTTCGTGAGGTCCAGCCACGCGGTGTCGAAGCCGGCGGTGAACTCCGCGGCCGGCACGCCGGCCGCGACGACCGCGTTCATCAGCCGCGCGCCGTCCATGTGCAGCCGCAGGCCCGCCTCCTTCGCGACGGCGACGACGCCGCGGACCTGCTCGAGCGGCCACACGCGGCCGCCGGCCATGTTCGTCGTCTGCTCGACGGAGACGAGCCGCGAGCGCGGCGAGTAGCGGTCCGGGAAGCGCAGCGCGGCGCGCACGTCGTCGCCGCTGAAGATCCCGGCGGGCGTGTCGAGCGGGTGCACCATCGCGCCGACGAACGCGGCCGGGCCGCCGGCCTCGGCGATCAGCGGGTGCGCGCTGCGGTGCAGGATCACCTCGTCGCCGCCCGGGCGGATGTGCAACCGGAAGGCGATCTCGTTGCACATCGTGCCCGAGGGCAGGAACACGGCGGCCTCGAAGCCGAGCAGCGCGGCGACGCGCGTGCACAGCTCCGTGACCGTCGGATCCTCGAAGCGCTGCTCGTCACCCACCTCGGCCTCGGCCATCGCCCGACGCATCTCCGGCGTCGGGCGAGTCTGCGTGTCTGAGTAGAGATTGACGAGCGAATTCACGCTCCGGGACGCTACTTCAGGCGGTGCTTGGCGTACTTCTCGAACTGCGCCAGCGCCGGGCGGGCCGAGCCGTCCGGGTTCACGAGGCCGGCGTCGAAGCGGGCGCCGGGCGCCTCGCCGAACCAGCGGTAGACGTACAGCCGCGTCAGCTTCGAGCGGTAGCCGCTGCGCTTGGAGTCGTAGCGGTCGGCGAGCGTGAACATGTACTTCGTCGCCGACGACGCGCGCGCGATCGACGTCTTGAAGCTCGGCAGGAACGTCACGATGCCGCCCGTCTCGGTCAGCCACAGCTGGCCCGGGACGGTCTTGAGCACGTTCGTCAGCCCCTTGGACTGCTTGCGGTTGACGTCCTTGTAGTTGTGCAGGCCCCAGATCGTGCCGCGGCCGTGCGAGAAGTGCAGGAAGCTGCGCAGCCAGCTCGTGACGTTGCTCTGGTCGAGCACGTCGGCAGCCATCACGGTGCAGCCCTTGCACGCCCTGCGCAGGGTGTCGTAGTACAGGACGGCGCGGTGCGGGCTCGAGTGCGTCGGCTGGGAGACGTGATTCTCCTCGTTCCACGGCGAGAACGTCTTCACGAAGGGATACGCCTTGTGGAAGCGCGTCACGGCCGACTTGTACGCCGACGTGGAAGGCGCCTTGCAGGCCTTCGACCTCGAGTACTTGCCGTTGACGTAGCAGCCGCGACGAGCCGAGAACGCGACGAGCACGTCCTGCCCGGCGGCGTGGGCGGCGTTCAGGAAGCCGTCGGCCTCGGCGACCTGCCCGGGGTCTTTGTAGTAGTCCCACGCGACGATGTAACGAACGCGCTTGAGCTTCAGGGACTGCCACGCCGGCTGGCTGAACAGCGCCGGGCTCTGCTCGCTCAGGCCGACGCGGTAGTTCGCGGAAGCGGCCGTCGGCACGGCGAGCATCATGGCCGCGAGTGCGACCAGCGGGACGATTTTCCTCATTCGCATAGGTCACGGAACCCGATCCCCACCCCTGGAGTTGCTTAAAGGGAGACTTAAGATCGCGCGCCTCTAAGCTCATAGGAGCACCGAATGGCCATCGACACGCCACCCGCAGAGGCCCGAGACGCACGGCTGCGCGAGCAGCGCCGGGCCCTTCCAGACCAGCCCGGCGTGTACCTGTTCCGCGACGCCCGCGGGCGCGTGATCTACGTCGGCAAGGCGAAGTCGGTCCGCAAGCGCGTGGCCAGCCACTTCTCGAATCCGGCGGTCTACGGCACGACCGCGCTGACCGACGAGATCGACCACATCGAGTCGCTGATCGTGCAGACCGAGGCCGAGGCGCTGCTGACCGAGCAGAACTTCATCAAGCAGTACAAGCCGAAGTTCAACATCCGGCTGCGCGACGACAAGTCGTACCCGTACATCGCGATCAGCCTCGACGAGGACTTCCCGCGCGTCTACTTCACGCGCGAGCGGCATAAGCGCGAGCGCGCCTACTTCGGGCCGTACTCGTCGGCCAAGCGTGTGCGCGGGACGCTCGACCTGCTCGGCAAGATCTTCCTGTTCCGCTCCTGCGAAGGGGCGGAACCGGGCCGCCACAGCGGCTCGCCGTGCCTGGACTACTACATCAAGCGCTGCGGGGCGCCCTGTGTCGGCTACGTCTCCAAGGAGGAGTACCGCGAGGGCATCGACGGCGTGATGACGTTCCTCGGCGGCCGCTTCAAGCAGATCGAGCGCGACCTCGAGAAGCGCATGTTCCACGCGGCGGGCGAGCGCGACTACGAGCAGGCCACGGTCGAACGCAACCGGCTGCAGTCGGTGCGCGCGCTGCTGGAGCGCCAGCGCGTGTCCGAGGGCGGCGCCGGGACCTACGACGCCGTCGCCGTCGCGGTCGAGGGGATCGAGGCCAACGCCCAGGTCTTCCAGGTCCGCGACGGGGTCCTCAGCGACCGCCAGTCGTTCTACCTGGAGAACCAGGCCGAGCAGGCGCCGGCGATCGTCGCCGAGGAGTTCATGCTCCAGTACTACGCGAGCTCGCTCTCGATCCCGAGCCTGATCGTCGTCCAGGCCGACCTGACCGAGGGCTCGGAGCTGGAGCTGCTCGGCGAGCTGCTGGCCGAGCGCCGCAGCGGCCCGGTCGAGATCCGCGCCGCCGAGCGCGGCGGCAAGCGCCGCATCCTCGACCTCGCGGAGCGCAACGCGCGGCTCGCGCTCGACCAGGAGAAGCTCAAGCTCGAGCGCCGCCGCCAGCAGCGCGTGGAGTCGCTCACCGGCCTGCAGGCGGCGCTGAAGCTCGACGCGCTGCCCGTGCGGATCGAGTGCTTCGACATCTCGCACATGGGCGGCACGCACACGGTCGCGTCGATGGTCGTGTTCGAGGGCGGTGCGCCGAAGAAGAGCGATTACCGCCGTTTCACCATTCGCGAGGTCGACTCCGGCGATGATTTCGCCGCGATGGGGGAGGTGCTCTCGCGCCGCTACGCCCAGTGGCACAAGCAGTCGGAGCGCTCGCCGTACGACGCCGAGCGCGACGCGTCGTTCGGCGCGCTGCCGAACCTCGTGGTGATCGACGGCGGCAAGGGCCAGCTCGCCGCGGGCCTGGAGCCGCTGCAGGGCTTCCGCGAGCGCGGCGTCGCGGTCATGTCGCTCGCCAAGCGGATCGAGGAGGTCTTCGTGCCCGGCATGCAGGCCCCGATCGTGCTCCCGCACGAGACGCCGGAGCTGCAGCTGCTGCAACGCGTCCGGGACGAGGCGCATCGTTTCGCCATCACGCATCACCGGCTCCGACGCGACAAGGCGATGACCGAATCGATCATGGACGACCTCCCGGGCATCGGCCCGGCCCGCAAGCGCGCGCTGCTGCAGCACTTCGGCTCGCCCGACGGCGTCCTCTCGGCCACGCGCGAGGAGCTCGAGAACGTGCCCGGCTTCCCGCCCAAGGTCGCGCGCGCCCTGTACGCCCATCTCAACAAGACAGGCCGCTGAATGCCCAACGCCGTGCGCGACGAGCCGCTGGAAGGGCGCCGCCCGGGCTCGCGCCTGCAGGACCTGGTCGTCATCTCCGGTCTCTCCGGCGCCGGCAAGTCGTCGGCGATGAACGTGTTCGAGGACGCCGGCTACTTCTGCGTCGACAACCTGCCTGCCGAGATGATCCGCTCGCTGTCGGATCTGTTCCTGCACGAGGGCTCCAAGGTCGAGCTCGCGGCCGTCGTGTGCGACTCGCGCGGCGGCGAGTACCTCGCCGCGCTGGCGGGCGTGCTCGACCAGCTGAGCGAGACCGGCGTGCAGCACCGCGTCGTCTTCCTCAGCGCCGACGAGGAGGACCTCGTCAACCGCTACAAGGAGACGCGCCGGCGCCACCCGCTGTCGCCGCACGGCAGCGTGATCGACGGCATCCGCGCCGAGGTGGAGCTGCTCGCGCCGGTGCGCGAGCGCGCCGACATCGTGATCGACACCTCGGGCCTGTCGGCCGCGGCGCTGCGCCGCAAGGTCGCCGACGAGCTGCTCTCGCCCGCGTCGCCCGGCCGGCTCGCCGTCACGATCACGTCGTTCGGCCACAAGCACGGGCCGCCGCGCGACGCCGACCTCGCGTTCGACGTCCGCTTCCTGCCGAACCCGCACTACGAGCCGGACCTGCGCCCGCTGACGGGGTTCGACCAGCGGATCGTCTCCTACGTCGGGCGCGACGGGCGGCTGGACGAGTTCTACGGCCACGTCGTGCCGCTGCTGGAGTTCCTGCTCCCGCAGTACGTCGCCGAGGGCAAGGCGCACCTGATGATCGCGATCGGCTGCACCGGCGGCCGCCACCGCTCGGTCACGATCGCCGAGCACCTGGGCGAGGTCTTCCGCGATCGCCCGGAATACTTCGTCGAGGTCGCGCACCGCGACGTCGACCGCGTCTCTCGCCGGCGCTGACGACTTCGGTAGCCTGACCCGCCGCCTCTCTCACCTCGGAAAGGGTCCCTCCCATGGCTGTACGCGTCGGCATCAACGGCTTCGGCCGCATCGGCCGTAACGTCTTCCGCGCCGCTCACGAGTCCGACGCAGACGTCGAGATCGTGGCGGTCAACGACATCACGGACGCCGGCACGCTCGGCCACCTGCTCAAGTACGACTCGGTCTACGGGAACTTCCCGGGCACGGTCGAGGTGGGCGACGGCGCGCTGACCGTCGACGGCCGCGAGGTCAAGGTGCTCGCCGAGCGCGACCCGGCCGCGCTGCCGTGGGGCGACCTCGGCGTCGACGTCGTGATCGAGTCGACCGGCTTCTTCACCAAGCGCGAGGGCGCGGCCAAGCACCTCGAGGGCGGCGCCAAGAAGGTCATCATCTCCGCGCCCGCCACGGGCCCGGACGCGACGGTCGTGCTCGGCGTCAACTTCGACGACGCGTACGACCCCGAGAACCACCACGTGATCTCCAACGCGTCGTGCACGACGAACTGCCTGGCCCCGGTCGCGCACGTCCTGCACGAGCTCGTCGGCATCGAGAAGGGCCTGATGACGACGATCCACGCCTACACGGCGGATCAGCGCCTGCAGGACGCGCCGCACAGCGACCTCCGGCGCGCCCGCGCCGCCGCGATCAACCTCGTCCCGGCCTCGACCGGCGCCGCGAAGGCGATCGGCCTGGTCATCCCCGAGCTCAACGGCAGGCTGCACGGCTTCGCGGTGCGCGCCCCCGTGCCGACCGGCTCCGTCGTGGACCTCACGATCGTCGCCGGCCGCGACACGAGCGTCGAGGAGATCAACGAGGCGTTCAAGGCGCAGGCCGACACCGGCCGCTTCGCCGGGATCCTGCGCTACACGGACGAGCCGCTGGTGTCCTCGGACATCGTGCGCTCGCCGCACAGCTCGATCTTCGACTCGCAGCTGACGGCCGTCCTCCAGGGCAACCTCGTCAAGGTCGTGTCGTGGTACGACAACGAGTGGGGCTACTCCAACCGGTGCGTTGAGCTGGCCCAGAAGGTGCTCGTGCGTGCGCACGCTTGACGATCTCGACGTCGAGGGCAAGCGCGTCCTCGTCCGCGTGGACTTCAACGTCCCGTTGGACGAGGATCGGCACATCACCGACGACGCCCGCATCCAGGCGGCGCTGCCGACGCTGCGCGAGCTGCGCTCCAAGCATGCGCGGCTGATCCTGCTCGCCCACCTCGGCCGGCCCAAGGGGCAGCGCGATGAGAAGTTCTCGCTGCGCCCGGCCGCGGAGCGGCTGTCGGAGCTGCTGGGCGAGGAGGTCGTCCTCGCGCCCGACCTCGACGACGTGCCCGAGGGCGACGTCGTGATGGTGGAGAACGTGCGCTTCGAGCCGGGCGAGACGAAGAACGACCCGGAGCTGGCCAAGCGCTACGCCGCGCTCGCGGACGTCTACGTCAACGACGCGTTCGGCGCCGCGCACCGCGCGCACGCCTCGACCGAGGGTGTCGCGCACCTGCTGCCGTCCGCGGCCGGGCGGCTGCTGGAGCGCGAGGTCGCGACGCTCAACGGCATCCTCGAGAACCCCCGGCGGCCGCTCGTGGCGGTCGTCGGCGGCGCCAAGGTGACCGACAAGATCGGCGTGCTGGAGGCGTTCCTGCAGCGCGCGGACACGGTCCTGATCGGCGGCGCGATGTGCTTCCCGTTCTTCAAGGCCCAAGGCCATGACGTCGGGTCGTCGCTGTGCGAGCAGGAGGGCGTGGAGCCGGCTTCGAAGGTGATGGACGACCCCAAGCTCGAGCTCCCGACCGACCTCGTCGCCGGGCGCGAGTTCAAGGCCGACACCGAGGTGCGCCGGCTCGACGAGGTCGACGTCCCGGACGGCTGGATGGGGCTCGACATCGGCCCCGGCACGTCCGAGCGCTACGCCGCGACGATCGCCGCCGCGGGGACCGTGTTCTGGAACGGGCCGATGGGCGCGTTCGAGCTCGCGCCGTTCGCGGCGGGCACCCGTGCGGTGGCCGAGGCGATGGCGGCGACGGACGCGACGACGGTCGTCGGCGGCGGCGACTCCGCCGCGGCGCTCAAGCAGTTCGGGCTGGCCGACCGCGTCGACCACCTGTCGACAGGCGGCGGCGCGTCGCTGGAGCTGATCGAAGGGCGCGAGCTGCCCGGGGTGGTGGCGCTGTCATGAGCGCGCGCAGGAAGTTCATCGCCGGCAACTGGAAGATGAACAAGACGATCGCCGACACCGAGGAGACGATCTCGGCGCTGCTGCCGAGGATCGGCGCGGTCGAGGACGTCGACATCGCGATCTGCCCGCCGTACCTCTCGCTGCAGGCCGCGGTCGACTCCGCGCGCGGCAGCGCCGTGCAGGTGTTCGCGCAGAACATGCACGAGAAGGACGAGGGCGCCTACACCGGCGAGGTCACGGCGCCGATGCTGAGCGAGATCGACGTCCAGGGCGTGATCCTCGGCCACTCCGAGCGGCGCCAGTACTACAACGAGACCGATCGCGCGCTGCAGCTGAAGGTCCCGCGCGCGCTGGAGGCCGGCTTCACGCCGATCCTCTGCGTGGGCGAGACCGAGGAGGAGCGCGACCGCGGCGACACCGAGCGCAAGCTGCGCCACCAGGTCCAGGAGGGGCTCGAGAAGGTCCCGAAGGACCAGCTGCACCTCGTCGTCGTCGCGTACGAGCCGATCTGGGCGATCGGCACCGGCATCGTCGCCACGCCCGAGCAGGCGCAGGACGCCTGCGGGTTCGTCCGCGCGCTCGTCCAGGGATTCGACAAGGAAGCGGGTACCAAGGTGCGGATCCTCTACGGCGGCTCGTGCAAGCCCGACAACGCCGGCGAGCTGTACGCCCTGCCCGACGTCGACGGCGCGCTGATCGGCGGCGCCTCGCTCGATCCGGAGTCGTTCGCGACGCTGGTGGGGATCGCACGCGGATGAGCGTCCCCACCGTCTGCCTGATCGTGCTCGACGGCTGGGGCCTGGCGCCCGACGGCCCCGGCAACGCGATCTCGCTCGCCGACACGCCCGTGTTCGACGAGCTGTGGGAGAAGCACCCGCACACGCAGCTGATCGCCATGGGCGAGAGCGTCGGGCTCCCCGCGGGGCAGATGGGCAACTCCGAGGTCGGCCACCTCAACCTCGGCGCCGGCGCGATCGTCCCGCAGGACCTCGCGCGCATCGACGCCGCGGTCGAGGACGGCTCGCTGGCGTCCAACGAGGTCCTGCTGGCGGCGTTGAAGGACGCCCCGCGCGTGCACCTGATCGGGCTCGTGTCCGACGGCGGCGTGCACTCGTCCGATCGCCACCTGAAGGCCTTGGTGGAGCTGGCCGGCGACAACGCGATCGTGCACGCGTTCACCGACGGGCGCGACACGTCGCCGACCGGCGGCGCGGCGTTCCTGGCCGAGGTCGAGTCGTGGGGCGCGCGCGTCGGCACCGTGATCGGGCGCTACTTCGCGATGGACCGCGACAAGCGCTGGGACCGCGTGCAGAAGGCCTACGACCTGCTCGTCCACGGCCGCGCGGACCATCACTTCGACACGGCCGAAGAGGCTGCCCGCGCGGCGTACGAGCGCGACGAGACGGACGAGTTCATCACCGCGACGACCGTCGGCGAGGAGGCGCGCATCCGTCCCGGCGACTCGGTGATCGGGTTCAACTTCCGGCCCGACCGGATGCGCGAGATCACGCTCGCCCTGTGCGATCCGGACTTCACGGAGATCGACCGCGGCGGCACCGGCGTGATCGAGCGCTACACGACGCTCGCGCAGTACGAGGAGGACTGGGACTATCCGATCGTCTTCCCGCCCAAGCGCCCGGAGATCACGATCGCGCAGGTGATCGCGGACCGCGGCCTCGGGCAGCTGCACGTCGCCGAGACCGAGAAGTACCCGCACGTGACGTACTTCTTCAACGGCGGCGAGGAGCACCCGTACCCCGGCGAGGTGCGCGAGCTCGTCCCGTCGGTGCGCGACGTCCCGACCTACGACTACAAGCCGGAGATGAGCGCGCGCGAGGCGACCGACGCGTTCGTCGAGCACTTCGCGGCCGAGAAGCCGGCGTTCGCGATCATCAACTTCGCGAACTCCGACATGGTCGGGCACACCGGCGTGATCCCGGCCGCGGTGAAGGCCGTCGAGACGGTCGACGAGTGCCTGGGCCGGATCGTCGAGGCGGTCCACGCGGCCGGTGGCGCCTGCCTGGTCACCGCCGACCACGGCAACTCCGATCACATGCTCAACGACGACGGCTCGGTCAACACCGCGCACTCGCTCAACCCGGTGCCGTTCATCGTCACCGCCGGCGCCGGCGCGCTCGACGGCGAGGGCATCCTCGCCGACGTCGCCCCGACCGCCCTCGCCCTGCTCGGGATCGAGCAGCCCGCGGCTATGACGGGGCGGTCGTTGCTCGCGGGTTCGTGACCGGCGTGAGGATGCGCTCGAGCCGCTCGCGGCGGGACTCGAGGCGCTCCGGGAGCACGAGCGACTCGCCCAGCGCGTCGGCCGGCTCGTCGACGGCGAAGCCGGGCTCCAGCGTGGCGATCTCGAACAGGACGCCGGACGGCTCGCGGAAGTAGATCGACTTGAAGTACGTGCGGTCGCGGATCTCGGTCGGGCGGGCGCCGGCCATCTGCACGAGTGAGCGCCAGGAGTGGTGCTCGGCGCCCAGCGCCGCCCAGGCGACGTGGTGGACCGAGCCCGCGCCCTGGATGCCGGGGTCCTCGGGCGGGTTGTCGTAGACGTAGTAGGCGTCGTTCACCTTGTGCGAGAAGCCGCCGGGCGTCGGCTCGAACGCGAGCGCGTTGAGCAGGTGCGCGGAGTGGCGCGGGTCGCGCGCGTAGGCGCGCACGCCGTGAAAGCCCTGGAGCGCGTGCTCGGGCGGGATGCCGGGCGCCGTCGCGGTCAGTGCACGGCCGTCGGCCGAGAGCAGCTCGATGCCGAGACCCTCGGGGTCGCTGGAGTGCAGCGCGCCGGTGCGGCGCTCGACGGGGCGGCCGGCGTGCTCGAGCCGCGCGGCCCAGAAGTCCAGCGCCGCGTCGGAGGCGACGCGCCAGGACACCGTGTGGACCATCCCGTCGCCATGGCGGCCGGCGCGCGCGCCGGGGAACTCGAAGAACGTCAGGATCGAGCCCGGCGTGCCCCGCTCGTCGCCGTAGTAGAAGTGGTACACGTCGGGCTGGTCGTAGTTGACCGTCTTCTTGACCATGCGCAGCCCCATCGTCTCGACGTAGAAGTCGATGTTCAGCTGCGCCTCGGCGGTGATCGCCGTGACGTGGTGGAGACCCTCCAACCGCATCGCGCCGGACTCTAGCGTCTCACCTGTTGTCCGTGCAACTACTCCGCGCTAGACTCATCGCTCATGGCACACGCGCACTCGATCGAGGAGCAAGGGGTCCAGTTGACGGCCATCGAACTCGGCGCTTGGCGCGGCCTTCTGCGGGTGCACTCCGCGCTGGTCAAGCAGCTCGACGCCGAGCTCACCTCCGCGCACAGGCTTCCGCTCAGCTCCTACGAGGTGCTGCTCAACCTGGAGTCGGCGCCCAACCACAAGCGCCGGATGGCCGAGCTCGCGGACTCCGTGCTGCTCTCGCGCTCGGGCATGACGCGGCTCGTGGACCGGCTGGAGAAGGACGGCCTGCTGCTGCGCGACCACTGCACCGACGACGGCCGCGGGTGCTACGCGGTGCTGACCGACAAGGGCGCGACGGCGCTCGCCGAGGCGCGCGAGACGCACCTCGGCGGCGTGCGGGCGAAGTTCCTCGCCCAGTTCGAGGACGACGAGCTGCGCGTCCTCGCCGGGTACTGGGAGCGCGTGCTCCCGGGCGCCTCCGGGCTCGAGTAGACTCCGCAGCGCACGTTTGTGCGCTCAGCGAACGGAGGAGAGTCCGTCGGTGGAGTTCACCTACACCGCTCTGCCCGGCCGCGTCGTCTTCGGCGCGGGCGCCGCCCGCACGCGCCTGCGGCCCGAGCTCGAGGCGCTGGGCGCGACGCGGGTGCTGCTGATCGCCGCCGAGCCGGAGCTGGAGCTGGCGCGCTCGCTCGCCGGCGACGTGCACGCCGAGTTCAGCGAGGTGCGGCAGCACGTGCCGGTCGAGATCGCCCGCCGCGCGACGGCCGCCGCCGGCGGTGCCGACGCGCTGCTGAGCATCGGCGGCGGCTCGACGACCGGCACCGCCAAGGCCGTCGCGCTCGAGACCGGCCTGCCGATCGTCGCGGTGCCGACCACGTACGCGGGCTCGGAGATGACGCCCGTCTGGGGCCTCACCGAGGAGCGGCGCAAGACGACGGGGACCGACGCGCGCGTGCTGCCGAAGGTCGTCGTCTACGACCCGGAGCTGACGCTGTCGCTGCCGGCGCAGGTGACCGGCCCCAGCGCGCTGAACGCGATCGCGCATTGCGTCGAGGCGTTCTACGGCCCGCGCGCGAACCCGATCACGTCGCTGATGGCCGCGGAGGGCATCCGCGCGCTCGTCCGCGGCGTGCCGGTCGCGGTGGCGCGGCCGGACGACCTCGAGGGCCGCGGCGACACGCTCTACGGCGCCTACCTCGCCGGCGCCGCGTTCGCCGCCGCCGGGTCCGGCATGCACCACAAGATCTGCCACATCCTCGGCGGCGCGTTCGACCTCCCGCACGCCGACCTGCACGGCGTGATGATCCCGCACGTCACGGCCTACATGGCGCCGCCGGAGGCCGCGCGCGCGCTCGCGACCGACGATCCGGGCGGCGCGCTGTACGACCTCGCGCGCGAGATCGGCGCGCCGGTCGCGCTGCGCGACATCGGCCTGAACGACCTCGACGCGGCCGTGGCGCTCGTCGAGGAGAGCTTCCCCGGTACGCGCGGCCTGCTCGAGGCCGCTTACGAAGGCCGCCGACCCCAGGAGCCGCAATGAGAAACCTCGCCGACACGGACCTGACCGAGGCGGTGGTCGCCTCGTTCAACGGCTCCGACCGCTTCAACGAGATCAGCGAGAGCCTGGTCCGCCACCTGCACGCGTTCGCGACCGAGGTCGGGCTGACCGAGGCGGAGTGGTTCGCGGGCATCGACTTCCTCACGCGCGCCGGCCACATCACCGACGACAAGCGGCAGGAGTTCATCCTGCTCAGCGACGTGCTCGGTCTGAGCATGCTCGTGGTCGGCATCAACAACCAGCGCCCGCCGGAGGCGACCGAGTCGACCGTGTTCGGCCCGTTCTTCGTAGAGGGCTCGCCCGGCTTCGAGAACGGCGACGACCTGGCCGGCGGCGCGCCGGGCGAGCGCTGCTTCGTCGAAGGCCGCGTGGTCGACACGGACGGCGCCGCGGTGCCGGGTGCGCTGATCGAGGTCTGGCAGGCCGACGACGACGGCTTCTACGACGTGCAGTACGCCGAGCTCGACCACGCCCGGGGACGCGGGCATCTGCGCTCCGCCGACGACGGCCGCTTCTGGTTCTGGACGGTCAAGCCGGTCGCGTATCCGATCCCGACCGACGGGCCGGCCGGCGACCTGCTGCGTGCCGGCGGCCGGCTCCCGATGCGCCCAGCGCACATCCACTTCAAGATCGACGCCGACGGATATCAGACGCTGATCACGCACGTGTTCGCCGACGGCGACGAGTACCTCGACAAGGACGCCGTCTTCGGCGTGCGCTCGAACCTGATCGGCCGCTTCGAGCGCGATCCCGACGGATATTGGCGGCTGAGCTACGACATGGTGCTCGCACGATGATCGAGACCGACGTCCTGATCGTCGGCTCCGGGCCGGCGGGAAGCTCGAGCGCGCTGTTCCTCAGCACCTACGGCGTGCCGAACATGGTGATCACGAAGTACCGCTGGACGGCGAACACGCCGCGCGCGCACATCACCAACCAGCGCGCCGTGGAGATCATGCGCGACATGGGCCTCGAGGGGGAGATCAAGGCCAAGGGCACGCCGCAGCCGCTGATGGGCGACACGGTGTTCTGCGCGAGCCTGGCAGGCGAGGAGCTCGCGCGCCTGCACACGTGGGGGACGCATCCCGCGCGCCTGGCCGACTACACGCTCGCCAGCCCCTGCATCCACTACGACCTGCCGCAGGACATCTTCGAGCCGATCATCCTCGGCGAGGCGGCGCGCCGGGGGAGCCGCGTGCGCTTCGACACCGAGTACCTCTCGCACGCCCAGGATCCCGACGGCGTGACCGTGACCGCGCTCGACCGGCTCACCGGCGAGACGTTCGAGATCCGCGCGAAGTACCTGATCGGCGCCGACGGCGGGCGGTCGAAGATCGCCGCCGATCTCGGCCTGCCGATGGAGGGCGAGATGGACTGGGCCGGGTCGATGAACATCGTCTTCCACGCGGACCTGTCCAAGTACGTCGCGCACCGCCCGAGCGTCCTCTACTGGATCATGCAGCCGGGCGCCGACATGGGCGGGATCGGCATGGGCCTGGTGCGGATGGTGCGGCCATGGGACGAGTGGCTGATCGTCTGGGGCTACGACATCAACGACCCGCCGCCGGAGGTCGACGAGGAGGTCGCGACGCGGGTGGTCCACAACCTGGTCGGCGACGACACGATCGACGTCACGCTGCGCTCGACCTCGCTGTGGGGCAACAACAAGATGTACGCGACGCGCTACGCCGAGGGCCGCGTGTTCTGCATGGGCGACGCCTGCCACCGGCACCCGCCGAGCAACGGGCTGGGCTCGAACACGTCGATCGCCGACGCGTACAACCTGGCCTGGAAGCTCGCGCTCGTGCTCGACGGCAAGGCGTCGCCGTCGCTGCTGGACTCCTACGACGCCGAGCGCGCCCCGATCGGCAGGCAGATCGTGCTGCGCGCGAACCAGAGCATCGAGGAGTTCGGGCCGATCTTCGAGGCGCTCGGCGACGACATGGACGTGCGCAAGGAGAACTCGCCGCGCGGGGCCGAGTCGCGCTCCAAGCTGAAGGCGGCGATCGAGCTCAAGAACTACGAGTTCAACGCGCACGGCGTCGAGCTGGGGCACCGCTACCGCTCGTCCGCGGTGGTCGGTGACGGCACGCCGGAGCCGGAGTACGACCGCGATCCCGAGCTCTACTACCACGCGACCACGTGGCCGGGCGCGCGGCTGCCGCACGCGTGGCTCCAGCACCGCGGCGAGAAGGTCTCCACGCACGACCTCGCCGGCAAGGGGCGCTTCACGCTGCTGACCGGCATCGGCGGCGAGGCGTGGGTCGAGGCGGCGCGCGAGATCTCGGAGCGCACGGGCGTGCCGATCGCCGCGTTCGTGATCGGCCCGGGGCGCGACGCGCACGACATCTACGACGACTGGGCGCGGGCGCGCGAGGTCTCGGAGACGGGCTGCGTGCTGGTGCGGCCCGACGCGCACGTGGCGTGGCGGGCGGACGCGGTCGCCGACGATGCGACCGCGGAGCTGGGCCGGGTGATGGAAACGCTCCTGGGAGTCCTGGAGCCGGTGGGAGGAGAGCGATGAAGCGCGAATCGGCGGCACCCGTGAGCGGTGCCGAGTTCGACGTGACGGCGGACGTCGTGGTGGGGATAGGAACCCCACCCACCCCGGCGGCGGGCTGCCCGCGGCGCTCTTCTCGCGCTGGCTGGGCGACGAGGTGATCCTGCTCGAGAAGGCGCCGGAGCTGGGAGGCACGGCCAAGAAGGCCGCCTTCTGGTACCGGATCCCGAACAACGCCCAGATGAGGGCCGCGGGGATCGAGGACCCGGAGGAGGACTTCCTGCGCTACACCGCGCGCCTCTCCCGCCCGCACGCGTACGACCCGGCGAGCCCGACGCTCGGGCTCCCCGAGTGGGAGCACGCGCAGATCCGCGCGATCTACGAGAGCGCGTCGCCGGCGGCCGAGCTGCTGGCGGAGAAGGGCGCGCTGCCGTACCGCTGGTGCGAAGCGGTGCCGGACTACTGGTCCGAGCTGCCCGAGGACAAGGCCCCGACCGGCCGCGTGCTCGTGCCCGAAGGCGCGCGCGCGTCGATGTCCGACGGCGGCGCCGTCGGCATCGCCACGATGAGCGCGGCGGCCGAGCGCGACGGCGTCGACGTCCGCGTCTCGCACCGCGTGCAGCGGCTCGTGCTGGCCGGCGGCGCCGTCGCCGGCGTCGAGGCGACCGGGCCCGACGGGACGGTCCGCGTCGGCGCGCGCAAGGCGGTCATCTTCGCGTCCGGCGGCTTCACGCACGACCCCGAGCTGCGCGCGAACTTCCTCTCCGCGCCGGTCTACGGCGGCTGCGCGGCGGTGACCAACGAGGGCGACTTCGTGCGCATCGGCGGCGCCGCGGGCGCGCAGCTGCGCAACATGAACCAGGCGTGGATGTGCCCGGTGCCGCTGGAGGCGGCGCTGGCGCGCGACCCCTCGCTCTCGGGCATGTTCTCCGTCGCCGGCGACTCGATGCTGTTCCTCGACAAGACCGGCCGGCGCGTGGTCAACGAGAAGCTCCCGTACAACGAGCTGGCGCAGACGTTCTTCCAGTGGGATCCGCTGAAGGGCGAGTACCCGTACCTGGTGCTCGTGCAGGTGTGGGACCAGCGCTCGCAGGAGCACTCCGCGAGCGACGAGTACGGGCGGCTGATCGTCCCGGATGCCGGCGCGGCGCACGTGCTGCGCGGCGAGACCCTGGAGGAGCTCGGCCCGGCCGTGCGCGAGCGGCTCGCGAGGTACGCGGGCGTGACCGGCGGGCTGGCGCTGACCGACGACTGGGCCGCCACGGCGGCGGCCTCGATCGCGCGCTTCAACGAGCTGGCCGCGGCGGGCGAGGATCTCGACTTCGGCCGCGGCGAGCGCGCCGTGCAGCAGCTGTTCAACGGCGACGTGCGCGAGGAGCCGGGGCGCTCGAACCCGACGCTGTGGCCGCTGTCCGACAGCGGTCCGTACTACGCCGCGCTCGTCACGCGGCGGCACGTGGCGAGCACGCCGATCCCGGGGCTGTACGGGGTCGGCAACTGCGTCGCGTCGCCCTCGCCGCGCGGGACACTGCCCCCACCCACCCGGCGGCGCCACCTTGGGTCCGATCATCGCCTTTGCCTATCGCGCGGCGAACGCCGCGCACAGAGAGCCGGTCAAGGAGGAGGAGCACGCATGGCGATAGCCACCCAGGTGATGACCGACGAGCAGCGCAAGTCGGTCGCGCTGGAGTACCTGAAGGCGTTCGACAACGGCGGCGTGACGTCGACGGGGGAGAGCATCCTCGAGCTGTTCGCGCCCGACGCCCAGGTGATGTTCCCCAAGTGGGGGATCGCGAACGGGCGCGAGGAGATCGGGCAGATGTTCGGCGACGTCGGCGCGCATCTGAAGTCGATCCGGCACGACTACGCGAACTTCAACTGGATCTTCGGCGGCGGCGACACGATCGTCGCCGAGGGCACGTCCTACGGCGAGCACGAGGACGGGCCGTGGCGCGCGGGCGTGCCGGAGTGGGGCGCCGGGCGCTGGTGCGACGTGTTCGAGATCCGCGACTTCAAGATCCAGCGCTGCTTCATCTACCTCGACCCGGACTACGCCGGCGGCGACAAAGGCCGCTACCCGTGGCTCGCGGACCGGTGACATGACCCTGCAGGGCCTGGAGCGCGGCCTGTCCGTGATCCAGTCCTTCTCGCACGAGGCGCCGGCGATGACGCTGAGCGAGGTCGCGCGGCGGACCGACATGAGCCGCGCGACCGCCCGGCGGATCCTGCTCACGCTGGAGACGCTGGGCTTCGTCCGGTCCGACGGGCGCGACTTCTCGCTGTCGCCGCGCGTGCTGTCGCTGGGCTGGTCGTACCTGTCCTCGCTGAGCCTGTGGGAGGTCGCCCAGCCGTTCATGGAGGACCTGTCGGCCGAGATGCAGGAGACGTGCTCGGCCTGCACGCTGGACCTGCCGGACATCGTGTTCGTCGCGCGCGTGCCGTCCCGCCGGATCCTGATGATGTCGCTGGGCGTCGGGTCGCGCCTGCCGGCCTACGCGACGGCGATGGGGCGGGTGCTGCTGGCGGGCCTGCCCGACGAGGCGGTCGCCGCGCACCTCGCGGCCACGGACCTCGTACCGCTGACGCACCGCACCGTCGCCGACGCCCAGGCGCTCGCCGCGATCGTGGCGGGCGTGCGCGAGCAGGGCTACTGCCTCGTCGACGAGGAGCTGGAGCTCGGCCTGCGATCGCTCTCGGTGCCGATCCCGGGCGCCGCGCTGAACCTCTGCGCGGCCGCGGCGCGCGTCTCCGTCGAGGAGATGCACGAGCGCTTCCTGCCGCCGATGCTCGCCACGGCCGCGCAGATATCACAAGTTTGGCGGCAGAAGACTTGACATTCACCGACTGAGATTTCATACTGGTTGTTAACAGCAGTCCTTGAAATCCGTGGAGGTTGATATGGCCATTGTCCGCTGGGAGCCGCTTCGCGAGTTCGCCTCGATCCAGAACGAGATGAACCGCCTGTTCGGCACCGTCTTCGACGCGCCGGTCGCCGGCGGCGGCGGCACCACGCTGCGCCGCTGGATGCCCGCGATGGATCTCGTCGAGACCGACGACACGTTCGTGCTCCGCGCCGACCTTCCCGGCCTCGCCGAGGACGACGTCAGCATCGAGGTCGAGGACAACGTCCTGACCGTCTCGGGCGAGCGCAAGTCCGAGCACGAGACGACGAAGGAGGGCTACCACCGCGTCGAGCGCGCGTTCGGGGCCTTCTCCCGCTCGCTCACGCTGCCCGAGGGCGTCGATGCCGAGGCCGTCGCGGCGAGCTTCGACCGGGGCGTGCTCGAGATCCGGATCCCGAAGCCCGAGCAGCGCAAGCCGCGCAAGATCTCGATCGGCGTGGGCGACAGCCCGAAGACGATCGAGCAGTCCTAGACGACCTTGGGGGGCGGCGGGACGCCGCCCCCCAGGCCATCACGCGAAGCGGCGCCGCACGATCTTGGGCGGCTTGCCGGGCTCGTCCTCGACGATCTCGTGCGTCGCGCCCGGCGGCAGCTTGCCGTCGACCGCCTTCGCCGCCTCGCCGCGGGCGATCAGGCCGCGGATGTAGGCCTCCTGGGCCGCCGCTTCCTCGTCCGGCTCGCTCATGCTCCCGAGGCTACTCCGCGACGCCGAACCCGCAGTCGAAGACGCGCCGGCGCAGCACGAGCGCGTCGGCCTCGCGCACGACCGCGTGCGTGTGGACCGAGCGGTCGCGCACGATCTCGCGGCCCGTCCGCACCTTCGCGTCGATGTGCACCTGTCCGCGCCGGAACAGGTCCTCGAGGTACGCGGCGGCCACGCGGTCGTGCGACGTGCCCTGCACGGCGCCCAGGTCGGGAGCCGCGGAGGCGACCGCGAAGCGCTTGGACTGCGCGCCGACGTGGACGTGGAGGTCCTCGTCGAGGCCGTACGGCGAGCCCGAGAGCGCCATCCGGTCCAGCTCCGGCGCGTCGTCGCGCTTGATCGACAGCGCCTTGTGCGCGTCGCTGAGCGTAACCGTGGTGTGCTGCAGCGACAGGATGCCGTGCGCGACGAAGCCCGCGCGCAGCGCGCCGACGTAGCCGTTGCTCGGGAAGCGCTGCTGCGCGAGCGCGATCATGTGCGCCGCGACCTGGCTGTAGTAGGCCGCCACCACCGGCGTCGCCTTGACGGCGTCGACCAGCAGCTTCCCCGCGTCCACGCTGACCTTCTGCAGCGCGACCTCGCCGGCGGTCCCGGCCGAGTACATGCCGGCGAGCGCCGACAGGAACGCGCCGGTGAAGACGCGCGAGAACGAGTGCGGCTCCGACGAGAGCTGGTTCGAGGGCGCGTTCGGGGGCAGCGTGACCGGGTCCTTGTAGAAGAACGAGTTGGACGCGTTGCGCAGGCAATCCCGGTCGACCGCGTCGGGGGCGATCTTGCGGATCGCCCAGCCGAGCTCCTCGGCGAGCCGCGACAGCCGCGACGAGCGCGCGAGCTTGCCGCCGGTGGAGGTGATCACACCCTGGCGCACGCTCTGCAGCTGGAGCTCGGTCAGCATCGCGCTCATGTCGCCGAACGACTCGTGGAACGCGGGCACCTCGAGGCTGGTCGCGTCCCACAGCTGCGGCCGGATCGCGTCGAGCACGGCGTGGCCGAACTCATGGCAGACCACGTCCGGGCTGTTGCCGGACCAGACCTCCGGGCCGCCCGGCGGCGTGTCGTGGAAGAAGTGCAGCCCGGCGCGGTCGTAGTAGGCGTTGAAGTCCTCGCCCTCGTCGAGCGTGACGCCGAGCTGCTTGCCGACCGTCGAATGCCACTTGACCGGGCCGAGCACGCCGCCCCAGTAGTCGGCGACGCGGCGCAGCGCGTCGGCGGCGACCCAGTAGCGGAAGTTCTTCGTCGAGGCGCCGTACGGCCCCGGCTTGGGCGCGCGGCCCTTGATCGTGCTGGGCAGCGGCGCCTTGGTCGGGTCGGGCACCGGCCGGTCGACGGGCTGGTTGGCGCCCGTGGGCGCTCCCGGATCGTCCTCCCAGCCCAGTACGTGAATGGCGCTCATGGCGAGGCCTCCCTTTCCGAGCGTTCACTAGGGGGATCCAGAACGCTCGGGTCACGCTAGATCAGCCGCGCGCGGCGGTGGGAAAATCTTGGGCCCACTAGCCTGCCGGGCCGTGTCGTTCGAGATCCGCACCCGCGACCCCGACAGCCGCGCCCGCACCGGGACGCTCCGCCTCCGGCACGGCGAGGTCCGCACGCCGGCCTTCGTCCCGCTCGCCACCAAGGCGGTCGTGAAGACGCTCGAGGTGCGCGAGGCCGCCGAGCTCGGCTACGACATGGTGCTCGGGAACACGTTCCACCTGTTCCTCACGCCCGGCCACGAGCTGATCGCCCAGCTCGGCGGGCTGCATCGCTTCATGGCCTGGGACAAGCCCGTGATCACCGACTCCGGCGGCTTCCAGGTCTTCTCGATGGGCCACGGGACGGTCGCCGACGAGATCAAGGGGCGCGCGGCGCAGTCCGCCGGCGAGCGGTCGGGCGCGATCCTGAAGATCGAGGAGGAGGGCGTGACGTTCCGCTCCTACCTCGACGGCGCGACGAAGTTCATGGGGCCCGAGACCTCCATGGCGGTGCAGGCCGCGCTCGGCTCCGACATCGCGCTCGTGTTCGACGAGTGCACGCCGTTCCACGGCGGCCGCGACTACACGGCGCGCTCGACCGAGCGCACGCATCGCTGGCTCGACCGCTGCCTCGCGTGGCACGCCGAGCACGCGCCCGACTGGCAGGTCGTCTACGGGATCGTCCAGGGCGGCGTCGAGGAGGACCTGCGCCGCGCGTCGGCTCAGGCAGTTGCCCAGCGCGGCACCGGCGGGGTCGCGATCGGCGGCACGCTCGGCGAGGACAAGGACCAGATGTTCGAGGTCGTCCGCTGGGCGATGGAGGAGATCCCCGCCGAGCGGCCCGTGCACCTGCTCGGGATCGGCGAGGTCGACGACCTCGTGCGCGGCGTCGAGCTCGGGATCGACACGTTCGACTGCGCGATGCCGACGCGCATCGGCCGCCACGGCATGGCGCTCGTGCCCGATCCCGCGAAGCGCTGGCGCGTCGATCTCGCGAAGGCGCGCTGGCGCGAGGCCGACGAGCCGCTGCTCGACGGCTGCCCCTGCCCCGCCTGCGCCCACGGCTACTCGCGCGCGTACCTGCACTACCTGCTGCGGGCCAAGGAGCACACGGCGATGCGGCTGCTCACGATCCACAACCTCGCGTACCTGCAGCGGCTGATGGCGGAGCTGCGCGACGCGATCGACGAAGGGCGCCTGGCGGCCGCGGCGAAGGCCGTGCGCGACGGCGCCGCCCCTTGGAAGATCGCCGATGCCGAGTAGCCGCGAGGCGAATCGCCCCCTGGGCGATTCCCCCAACGACGCGAGCCCGCAGGGCGAGTCGTCGTCGTTCAAGGCGTTTGAGGCCGCCGGCTGGAGCGATCGCGCCGCCACCTACGGCGCGCTGATGGCGCGCGCGACCGTCCACGCCACCGAGCCGCTGCTGGACGGCGTGGGCGAGGGCACGCGAGTGCTCGAGGTCGGCTCCGGGCTCGGCGATCTCGCCGCCGCGGCGGCCGCCCGCGGCGCGATCGTCACCGGCGTCGACCTCGCGCCGGCGATGGTCGAGGCGGCGCGGCGGCGGCATCCGGAGCTGACGTTCGCCGAAGGCGACGCCGAGCGGCTGCCGTTCGCCGACGAGGAGTTCGACGTCGTGCTCGGCGCGTTCGTCGTCAACCACCTGCCCGACCCCGAGCGCGGCGTCGCCGAGCTGCGGCGCGTCGCGCGCGGCCGGGTGGCGCTCGCGATGTGGGCCGAGGACACGCCGCTGTTCGCGCTCCCGGCGCTCGCCGCCGCCGGGCTCCCCGACGCCGCCCCGCCCGGGCCTGACGCCGAGCGCTTCGCCCGCCGCGAGAACCTCCTGCGGCTGCTCGACGGGCACGTGACCGAGGTGGCGTTCGAGCTCGAGATCGCGAGCTTCGACGCGCTCTGGGACGGCGTGCTCGGCGGCACCGTCCGCACCGCCGCGCGGCTCGCCGGCGCGCCGCCCGCGGTCAAGGACGAGCTGCGGCGGCTCGCCGAGCCATACCGCCGCGGCGACGGCTACGCGCTGCCGACGACCGTCCGCGTCGTCAGCGCGTGTTCTCGTCGACCAGGCTCTTGAACGACTGCACGGAGTCGCCGAGGTTGCCGTCGGTGACCTTCTCGACCTGGACGCTCTTCTTGGTCGAGCTGTTGATCGCCTGATAGGCGACGATGCCGCCGGCGATCACGGCGATCAGCAGCACCAGCGCGACCCAGCGGCCGGCGCCGCTGCGCTCGCGCGGCGGCGGGGCCGCGCGGCGCGAGGGCGGCGGCACGCGCCGCGGCTCCTCGGCGATCGGCTGCAGCCGCCGCGTCGGGCGCGGCGCCGGCGCGGCCGACGGGCGCGTGCCGGTGATCATCCGCGTGGCCTCGGTCTCCGACAGCGCGCGCGTCGCGTCCGTGTCCGGCCCGGCGTGGGAGACGCCCTGCAGCCCGTCGCGCAGCGCGTCCTCCATCTCCGCCGCGTCCGCGAACCGGTACGCGCGCTCGCGGGCGAGGGCGCGGGCGACCGTCTCGGCCAGCGCGTGCGGGACGTCGCGGTTGAGCTCGTCCAGCGGCGGCGGCGCGCCGGCGTCCTGCTGGCGGGCGAGGTCGGTCAGCGACGCCGCCTCGAACGGCAGCCGCCCGGCCAGCAGCTGGTAGGCGACGACGCCGAGCGCATACAGGTCCGAGCCGGGCTCGGCCGGCTCACCGCGCGTCTGCTCGGGCGAGAGATAGGCGGCGGTGCCGAGGACCGAGCCCGCCTTCGTGATGTCCGACTGCTCGGCCGCCTTGGCGATGCCGAAGTCGGCCAGCTTGACCACGCCGTCGGTGTTGCGCAGCAGGTTGCCGGGCTTCACGTCGCGGTGCACGACGCCGTTGCGGTGCGCGTAGTCGAGGCCGCGGCAGGCCTGGGCGAGGATGTCGACCGCGTCGCGCGGGACCAGCGGCCCGCGGTCGCGCAGGATCTCCGCGCACGACTGCCCGTCGACGTACTCCATCACGATGAAGTTGCGCCCCGACGCGGCTTCGGAGCCGAAGTCGAACACCTGCACGATGTTCGGGTGCACGAGCCGGGCGGCGGCCAGCGCCTCGCGCCGGAAGCGCGAGACGAAGCTCGAGTCCTCGGCGAGGTGCTCGGCCAGCAACTTGACCGCGACGTAGCGCTCCAGGCGCGTGTCGAACGCGAGTTGCACGGTCGCCATGCCGCCGACGCCGAGCCGGCGCTCCATGCGGTAGCGGTCGGCGAAGAGCTGGTCGGTCGTCATCCGTCGCCCCCGGCGGGAGTGGGGGCGCCCGCGCCGCCGTTGGTGGCCTCGGTGGGCGTCGCGGTCGGCGTCGCGGTGGGCGTGGCGGTCGCCGTCGCGGTGGGGGTCGACGCCGGCGTCGCGGTCTTCGTCGCGGTGGCCGTCGGCGTCTCGGTCGGCGCCTCGGTCGCGCTCGCGGTGGGCGTCGGCGTCGCCTCGCCCTGGCAGTCGTCGCCGATCCGGCTGTTGATCTGGTCGATCCAGTCGGACAGGTTCGTCCTCAGCTTCTCGCTGACGGCGCCCGGCAGCGCGTCGATCTGCTGGCGCGCGTCGCGGATCGCCGCGCGCGCATCCGAGCGGTTCCCGCTCGTGCACGCGGCATCGACGCGATCCGCGGTCTTCTGGAGCGCTTGCGCGTTGCTCTGCGGGATCAGCTCAGGATTCGTCTGGCCGCATGCGGCCAGGACGATCGGAAGCGCCAGGAGAATGAGGCGTTTCATCGCCATGCACGCTAGTAGGTCATTGCCCGTACTGGAGCCGTTCGGCGAGCGAGTCGGGCAGCCGTGCGGCGCGGATCGCGGCCTGCGCGCCGGCGATGTCGTACTCGGCGCGGCGGTAGACGGCGGTCTTGGCCTCGGTGTCGAGCAGCAGCCAGGCGGCGCGCGGGTCGCCGTCGCGTGGCTGCCCCGTCGAGCCCGGGTTGACGAGCCACTCGCCGGTGGACAGGTCCAGCTCGGTCCCCTCGCGGCGGGTCGTGCCCGACGCCGGCTGCCCTTCAGGCCGGTGGAACGACAGCGCCACGTGCGAGTGGCCGATCAGCGAGACGCGGAAGTCGGTCGCGTCGAAGCACAGCTCCGCGGTCAGCCCGGACAGCACGTACTCCCAGATCGGGTCGCGCGGCGAGGCGTGGAAGAGCCCGATGCCCTCGCCTTCGCCGGACGGCTTGAGCGAGAGCAGGAACTCGCGCGTGCGGGCGGAGATCGTGTCCTGCGTCCACTGCGCCGCGATCGCGGCGCCGCGCGAGAACTCCTCCAGCGACAGCACCTCCACGACGGCGAGGTCGTGGTTGCCGGCGAGGCAGATCGCGCAGTGGGCCTCGGCCAGCGCGACGCAGGCGTCCGGCTCGGCGCCGTAGCCGACGAGGTCGCCGAGGCACCACAGCTCCTCCGCGCCCGCCGCCTCGGCAGCGGCGATCACCGCCTCGAAGGCGTGGCGGTTGCCGTGGATGTCGGTGCAGATCGCGACCCGCATGGCGTAGCGTCTATTCGGTGCCGCAACGGCTCCGCCTTCCCGCCGTCCTCACGGGCACGCTGGTCGTGTCGGAGGCGGCGGTCCTGCTCCTGCGGCCACGGGAGCGCTTCCCGCACCGGCAGGTGGACGCACGAGCCTACTTCAGCGCCGAGGAGCTGGCGCACGCCAAGCGGTTCCGCAACGGCCAGCTGAAGCTGTTCGCCGGCCAGACCGCGCTCGAGCTGGCCGTGCTCGTCTACGCCGTCCGGCGGCCGCCGCGCGCGGGCGCGCGCCCCGTCCTGACGGGCGCGCTGACGGCCGCGGCGCTGACCGTCGCGACGACCGCCGCCGTGCTGCCGCTGCGCGCCGTCGCGCGCGAGCGCGCCAAGGATGTGGGACTGGTCACACAGTCCTGGGGCGGCTGGACGGTGGACCTGGTCAAGGGCACCGCGATCGGCGGCGCGATGGCGGCCGGCGGCGGCGCCGTGCTGATCGTCGCGATGCGCCGCTTCGGGCGCGGCTGGTGGGCGCCGGGAGCGGCGGCGGTGGCGGGCTTCGCGGTCGTCTTCACGTTCGTCGGCCCGGTCGTGCTCGACCCGATCTTCAACACGTTCACGCCGCTGCCCGCAGGCCCGGCGCGCGACGACGTGCTCGCGATCGCCGAGAAGGCCGGCGTCGACGTCGGCGAGGTCTACGAGGTCGACGCCTCGCGCCGCACGACCGCCGCCAACGCGTACGTCAACGGGATCGGCCACACCAAGCGCGTCGTGCTCTACGACACGCTGCTGAAGGACTTCACGCCGGCCGAGACGCGGCTCGTGATCGCGCACGAGCTGGGCCACGTGCACTACCGCGACGTGCCCTACGGCCTGCTCTGGCTCGCGCTGGTGGCGCCGTTCGCCACGCTCGCCGTCGCCCGCGTGGCCGAGACGCTGCAGCGCGAGGGCGCCACGCCGCTGCCCGCCGTCGCGCTCTCGCTGGCGCTGCTCACGCCGGCCGTGACGACGATCTCCAACCAGCTCTCACGCGCGATCGAGCGCCGCGCCGACGACTTCGCGCTGCGCATGACCGGGGAGCCGGAGGCGATGGTCGCGTTCGAGCGCCGGATCACGATCCAGAACGTCGGCGATCCCGACCCGCCGCGCTGGAAGCAGCTCCTGCTCGGGACGCATCCCGGCACGATGGAGCGGATCGGCCAAGCGCTGGCCTTTGAAGCGAAGCGGTCTCTCTAACCCCTCGTGAGGTAACCGGGGTGGCCGAAGGCCAGAGCCGGGACCTCAGCGGTCTCTCTAACCCCTCGTGAGGTAACCGGGGTGGCCGAAGGCCAGAGCCGGGACCTCAGTAGTCCGGGCGGTCGTCGCGGAACTCGGGCAGGCGCTTGATGCCCTCCCGCGTGCTCCACTTCGACCAGTTGTCCTCCATCGCGTCGATCAGCTCGCGCATCGCCTTCTGCGACAGCGAGATGCGGGAGACGACGACGCCGGGGACCTCGTCGGCCTCGACCTCGTGGTCGACGCGCGAGAACGTCAGCGTGAACTCGTAGTCGGAGTGCGAGACGGTCGCGAAGTTGGCGTAGACCCCCGCCATCACCTCGGGCGTGGTGTGGAGGTTGAAATGCCGCTCCCGTTCATCGCCCATTGCCACCTAGCATCCCACACCGTGCGCTACTACGTGGTCGCGGTCGGGAAAGCCCGGGCGCCGTACGTCGACGATCTCGAGCACTACTCCAAGCTGCTTTCGCGGCACGCGCGGATCGACGTGATCGAGGTGGCCGACGACGACGCGCTGGCCCGCCGGATCCCGGAGCGCACCTATGTGTGCCTGCTCGACAGCCGCGGGCGCACGTACGCGTCCGAGGACTTCGCGCGCTGGGTCGAGGACCGCCGCCAGGGCGGCCGCGACGTCAGCTTCGTGATCGGCGGGCCGTACGGGACGCAGCTCGCGGACGTCGACCACCGGCTGTCCTTCGGGCCGCTGACGCTCCCGCACCAGCTCGCCCGCGTGGTGCTGCTCGAGCAGCTCTTCCGGGCGCACAAGATCCTCGCCGGCGAGACCTACCATCATGGGTGACATGACTCCCCTCGACGAGCTGAGGGCGGCCGTCGAGGCGGCTGCCGCGGATCTGCGCAACGGCACCGCGTCGCCGCGCGCGCGCGCGTCGCTGGAGCGCCCCAAGCAGGCCGGCTTCGGCGACTACTCGACGAACGCGGCGATGCTGCTCGCGCCCGCCCTGCGCCAGCCGCCGCGCGCGATCGCCGAGCAGCTCGGCGAGCGCCTGAGCGCCCGTCTCGGCCCCGCGCTGGAGCGCGTCGAGGTCGCCGGACCCGGGTTCCTGAACGTCTTCCTCGCCGACCCCTGGTACGTCGGCGCGACGCGCGACATCCTCTCGGCCGGCGACGACTGGGGCCGCTCGACGCCCGAGCGCCCGCTGAAGGTCAACGTCGAGTTCGTCTCCGCCAACCCGACCGGCCCGGCGACGGCCGCCAGCGCGCGCCACGCCGCCTACGGCGACGCGCTGTCGCGGCTGTTCGAGCACACCGGCCACACGGTCGAGCGCGAGTACTACTTCAACGACGCCGGCGAGCAGGTGCGCAAGCTCGGCGCCTCCGTGCGCGCACGCGCGCGTCACGAGCCGGTCCCGGAGGACGGCTACCAGGGCGACTACGTGGCCGGCCTCGCCGCCCAGCTGCCCGACGCCGCCGACGCCGATCCCGCCGACCTCGGCCGCCGCGCCGGCCGCCTGATCATGGAGGGGATCCGCCGGACTCTGCACGACTACCGCGTCGACTTCGACACGTACTTCCTCGAAGGCTCGCTGCACGAAGGCGATCCGTCGCCGATCCAGCTCGCGATCGGCCGCCTGCGCGAGCTCGGGCACCTGTACGAGTCCGACGGCGCGCTGTGGCTGCGCACGACGACGTTCGGCGACGACAAGGACCGCGTCCTGATCAAGGCCGACGGCGCGACGACGTACTTCGCCGCCGACGTCGCGTACCACGACGACAAGCTGCGGCGCGGCTTCGACAAGCTGATCAACGTCCTCGGAGCCGACCACCACGGCTACATCGGCCGCGTGAGGGCCTCGATCGCCGCGCTCGGCGGCGACCCCGACGCGTTCGAGGTCCCGATCCTGCAGATGGTCCACATCGTCGAGGGCGGCCAGAAGGCCAAGATGTCCAAGCGCAAGGGCGACTTCGTGACGCTCGAAGAGGTGATCGCCGACATCGGCGTCGACGCCACGCGCTGGTTCATGATCTCGCGCTCGCACGAGACGACGATCGACCTCGATCTCGACCTCGCGCGCCAGCAGAACGCCGAGAACCCGGTCTTCTACGTGCAGTACGCGCACGCCCGCGCGGCGTCGATCCTGCGCGAGGTGGGGGAGGGCGCGGTCGCCGACCCGGCCGCCGGGCTGGAGCTGCACCCGGCCGAGCGCGACCTCGTGCGCCGGCTGCTGGACTTCCCCGCCGAGGTCGCCGAGGCGGCCGCGCGCCGCGCGCCGCACCGGATCGCCGGCTACGCGCTCGATCTCGCGCAGCGCTTCACCGCGTTCTACGGCCATTGCCGCGTCAAGGACGCCGAGCCGGCGGAGCTGAAGGCGTTCCGGATCGGCCTCGTGGTCGCGACGCGCGACACGCTGGCGAGCGCGCTGGGCCTGCTCGGCGTGTCCGCGCCCGACACGATGTAGCTCGGCTCAGCGCGGGACGCGGTAGATCGGGCCGCCGTCGGCGGCGACCCAGACGGCGTCGGGTCCCACCGCGAGGGTCGTGCCGGGTCGCGGGAGCGCGATCCGCTGGATCGTCTTGGCGGCGCCGTCGAGGTGGACCA
The DNA here is from genome assembly GCA_963736505.1 of uncultured Solirubrobacteraceae bacterium. Classification (GTDB taxonomy): domain Bacteria; phylum Actinomycetota; class Thermoleophilia; order Solirubrobacterales; family Solirubrobacteraceae; genus Solirubrobacter. The sequence continues at coordinate 459,470 of CAVTOZ010000001.1, read as the reverse complement.
GGGTCGGGTCGGTCTCCGAGACGCCCCAGGCGCCGCCGTCGCCGTCGCCGGCCGTGATCGGGTACGAGTCGACGCCGGGGGTCCAGCGGCCGAGCTTCGCCAGCGTCTTGCTCGCGACGACGGTCGCGCCGTCGGTGTCGTTGATCCACAGGTCGCTGCCGGCCGACATCCCGGAGGCGGACGCGTCCATGGACAGCTTGGCGATGACGTCGCCCGTGCCCGGATCGCGCTCACTCACGACGCCGGCCTTGTCGTCGACCGTCCACAGGCGCCCGCCGGTCGCGCCGACGGCGCGCAGCGAGCCCTTGAGGCGCATTGGCTTGGAGGCCTTGAGCGTCTTCAGGTCCACGCGCGTCAGCGTGCTGGTGCCCGCGGCGGCCACCCACAGGGTTCTGCCGTCGCCGGCGAGCGCGTTCGGGTGCCCGAGCGCGATCGGCTTGCCGTGCGGCTTGCCCGTGCGCGCGTCGAAGCGCAGGAGGCCCTTCTGCGCGTCGGCCATGAACAGCGTGTCGCCGACGCGTGTGAGCGCCTCCTGGTCGCGCCACAGCTTCTCCGTGCCCGCGGGCAGCGGGGCGCCGACCTTGCCGCTCGCGGCGTCGATTCGGACGAGGTCGCCGTCGCGGCTGAGCACCCACGCGCCCGCGGCGTCGGGGAGGATGTCCACGGGGTCCGTGACCGCGTAGGTGATGACGTTGGGCTTGGCGGCGGCGGGCTTCGGCGTCGGCGTGGTGCGCGGCGGCGCGCTGGAGGCGCTGCCGCAGCCGGCCGTGGCGAGCACCGCGAGGCCGGCGAGCGTTGTGCGGGAGGCGAACATGGCGGCGATCGTGCGCCGGCCCGGTAACCGCGCTCGCCACGGCCGGTAATCGCCGGGTAATCGCCGGTTGCGCGGCTCTCGGGGGCGGCGTACGGTCGCGCTGCGGTGGACTACCGGATGCTCGGACCGCTGGAGGTGCTCGACGACCACGGTCGCCCGCTGGCGGTCGGCGGCGGCCGCCGGCGAGCGCTGCTCGGGCTCCTGCTCGTACGCGCCAACGAGCTCGTGACGAGCGAGCGGCTCATGCGCGAGCTGTGGGGCGAGACGCCGCCGCCGACCGCGCCGAAGATGGTCCACAACGGCGTCTCGGCGCTGCGCCGGTCGCTCGGGCTCGACGGGCGGCTGGAGACGCGCGGGAGCGCGTACCGGCTGCGCGTCGAGGAGGGCGAGCGCGACATCGACCGCTTCGAGGCGCTCGTCGCGCACGGCCGCGCGCGCCTGGCCCGCGATCCCGGTGCGGCCGAGGAGGCGCTGCGCGAGGCGCTCGCGCTGTGGCGCGGCGAGCCGCTCGCGGACCTCGCCTACGAGTCGTTCGCGCAGCCCGAGATCGCGCGGTTGGAGGAGGCGCGGCTGGCCGCGTTCGAGGCGCGCGTCGACGCGTCGCTGGCCTTGGGCCGCCACGCGGAGGCGGTGGCGGAGCTCGAGGCCGCCGTGGCGGCGGAGCCGCTGCGCGAGCGGCTGCACGGCCAGCTGATGCTCGCGCTCTACCGCTGCGGGCGCCAGAGCGACGCGCTGGCCGCCTACCGGCGCGCGCGGACCGTGCTCGTCGGTCGCATCGGCGTCGAGCCCGGCCCGGAGCTGCGCGCGCTGCAGGCCGCCGTGCTCGCCCAGGACCCGTCGCTGGATCCGGCTCCGGCGGCGGCGCTCCCGCCCGAGCTCGACGGAGGCTCGCCCGTGCTCGCCGGCCGCGAGTCCGAGCTCGCCGCGCTGCGCGACCTGCTCGGCACCTCCACGCTCGCGCTCGTCCACGGGCCGGCGGGGATCGGCAAGACGCGCCTCGCCGCCGAGCTCGCGCGCGAGGCGGCCGGCGCAGGCAGCGAGGTCGCGTACGTGAGCGCCCGCGCCGCGGGGGCGGAGGAGGCCGTCCGCGCGGCCGGGGCTGCCTCCCGCGGCGTCGCCGGCTCGGGCCGGCCGGGGCTCCTGGTCGTAGACGACCTCGACGCCGCCACTCCCGGGCTGCAGGCCGCGCTCGCGGGCGTGGCGGGCCTCGTGGTCGCGCTTCAGCGCTCGCCGGATCTGCCGGGCGCCGCCGTCAGCCTCGCGCTCGGGCCGCTCGGCGAGGCCGCCGTGGAGCGGATCGCGCGCCTGCATCTCCCGGCGGCGGCCGAGATCCCCGTCGAGGAGCTGATGGCCGAGACCGCCGGCGTACCGCGGGAGGTCCACCTCGCCGCGGCCGCCTGGGCGCGCGCGCTGATGGCGCGCCGGCTCGCCGCCACCGCCGATCGCGCCGCCGCCGGCCGCGGCGACCTGCGTGCGGCCGAGGCGACGCTGGCCGGCGACTACGCCGAGCTGCGGGACGCTCGCGCGCGCGAGGAGCGCTACGCGCCCGCCGCGTCCGAGCCCGCGGTCTGCCCGTACGCCGGCCTCGCCCCGTTCGACGCGGACCGCGCGCAGTACTTCTGCGGCCGCGAGCGGCTGGTCGCCGAGCTCGTCGCCCGGACGGCCGGCGCCGGCCTGCTGGCGATCGTCGGCCCGTCCGGCAGCGGGAAGTCGTCGGCGCTGCGGGCCGGCCTGCTCCCGGCGCTCGCGGACGGCGCGCTGCCCGGCTCCGACGGCTGGCGCCAGGTCCTCATGCGCCCGGGCGAGCAGCCCGCCGCCGCGCTGGACCGCGCGCTCTGGAAGGCGGCCGGCGCGCGCCGCCTGGTGATCGCGGTCGACCAGTTCGAGGAGGCGTTCACGGCCTGCCGCGACGCGGACGAGCGGACGGCGTTCCTCGACGGCCTCGTCGACGCCGCCGGCACCGGGCCGCTGGTCGTCCTCGCGATCCGCGCCGACTTCTACGGCCGCTGCACCGCGCACCCGGAGCTCGCCGCGCTGGTCGCCGCCAACCAGCTGCTCGTCGGCCCGATGACCCGCGAGGAGCTGCGCCGCGCGATCGTGCGCCCGGCGGAGCGGGCCGGCCTGCGCGTCGAGCCGGCGCTGACCGAGACGCTCGTGGCCGAAGCCGCCGACGAGCCCGGCGGCCTGCCGCTGCTCTCGACGGCGCTCGTCGAGCTGTGGCGCGAGCGCGACGGGCCTGTGCTGCGCGCGCAGGCGCACGAGCGCACCGGCGGCGTGCGCGGCGCCGTCGCGCGGCTGGCGGAGGACGCCTACCGGCGCCTCAGCGAGCCCGAGGCCGCTGCCGCGCGCCGGATCCTGGTGCGCCTCGCCGACGCCGGCGGCGAGATCGCGTTCGTGCGCCGCCGCGTGTCGCCGTCCGAGCTCGACCCCGTCGCGCTCGCGCGCCTGACCGAGAGCCGCCTGGTGACGGTCGACGACGGTTACGCCGAGGTCGCCCACGAGGCGCTGCTGCGTGAGTGGCCGCGCCTGCGCGGCTGGCTCGAGGAGGACGCCGAGGGACGCCGGACGCGCGCCCACCTCGCCGCCGCGACGCGCGAATGGGACGCGGGCGGGCGCGACGCGTCCGAGCTCTACCGCGGCGCCCGCCTCGCCGCCGCCGTCGAGTGGACCGCGGCGCGCCCCGGCGAGGCGAACGCGCTGGAGCGCGAGTTCCTCACCGCCGCCCAGGAGCACGCCGGCCGTGAGGCCGAGCGCCGCCGCCGCGCCACGCGCCGCCTGCAGGCGGCGCTCGGCGTCGTCGCCGTCCTGCTCGCGGCGGCCGTCGTCACCGGCGCCACCGCGCTCTCGCAGCGCTCGCGCGCCCGCCGCGCGGTCGTCGTGGCCGACGCGCAGCGGCTCGGCGCCGAGTCGCTCACCGACGACCGCATCGACCACGGCCTCCTGCTCGCCCGCGCCGGCACCGCGCTCGACGACAGCGTCGCGACGCGCAGCTCGCTGCTGTCGGAGCTCGTGCGCAACCCGGCCGCGGTCGGTGTCCTGCCGACGATGCCGGGGCGGCCGAACGACGACGTCATCAGCCCGGACGGCCGCGTGCTGGCGATCGAGGACAACGAGAGCAACACGCTGCTGGTCGACGCCGCCACGCGCCGGCCGGCCGCGCCGATGCTGCACGCCGACGGCTGGCTGGACTTCTCCGGCGACGGGCGCACGCTCGCGGTCACGAGCGGCGGCGGGCCTGAGCTCGACGTCGACCTCTACGACGTGCGCACGGCGAGGCGGATCTCCCGGATCGACCTCGGGCCCGCCCCGCACGGCACCGACAACGACGCGCCCGGCGCGCTGTTCGGCCCCACCGGCCGCGAGCTGATCGTGTTCGAGCAGGACCAGGCCGGCCCGGACGGTACGCCGACGCTGCTGCGCCGCTACGACCTCGAGCGGCGCGAGTGGGCCGGCGGCTGGCACGCCTACGGCGCGCACACGGGGCGCGTCGGCCGCTCGCCCGACCGCCGCTGGCTGGTCGTCAGCGACGCGCGCGACCGCACCGCGTACGAGCTCGCCACCGCGACGCTCGCCGTCCGCCACACGCTCCCGGGCGACTTCGAGGTCGCCGTGGACTCGTCCGGCGATCGCGTCGCCGAAGGCTCCATGCGCGGCTCCGTGCGGCTGTACGACGCCCGCACCGGCACCGGCCGGACGCTGAGCGGCAGCCACGCCGGCGCCGTCAACCGGATGGGTTTCACGGCTGACGGGCGGACGCTCGTCACCGCCGGGCTCGACGGTGTCGCGCTCGTCTGGGACGTGCCGACCGGCACCGTCCGCGACACGCTCGCCGGCCACCACGGGCTGATCACCGACATCGCGCTCGCCCCGGACGGGCGGACGGCGTTCACCAGCTCGCTCGACGGCACGTCGATCGCGTGGGACCTGGCCGGCGACCGCCGCTTCGGGCGCCCGTTCGCCGGCCGGCCGCCACAGGACACGCCGCCGCCGCTCGCGATCGATGGCAACCGGTTGATCGTGGGCGAGGCGAACGGCGACCTGGCCGTGTGGAACACGGCGACGGTCCGCCCGGCCGGGACGCTGGGCGGGCGGCTGGGGGGCGGGATCGGCGCGCTCGCGCCCAGCCCCGACGGCCACCGGCTGGCGGTGGTGCTGGAGGCGTTCGTCCCGGCCGCGCACGCCGTCTCGGTGCTCGACGCGCAGACCGGCGCCCCGCTGCTGCGGCTCTCCGGCCTGACCGACGGCGGCTCGCAGGCGGTCGCGTTCTCGCAGCGCTACATCGCGGCGGGCGACTTCGGCGGCGACGTGCTCACGTGGGACGCGCGCACCGGCGCGCCCGGCCCCGTGCACGTCAAGCACGCCGGCCAGGAGGTGCTGTCGGTCGCGTTCAGCCCGGACGGCAAGCTCCTCGCCGCGACGTACGGCCCGCTCGGCACCGAGATCCATGCGCTCTCCGACGGCCACCTGGTCGCGCGCCTGCGCGAGGCGCCCGGGGCGGTCCGCTGGGTGAGCTGGTCGCCCGACGGGTCGCAGCTGGCGACCGGTGACTACGACGGCCGCACGCGGCTGTGGTCGGCGTCGAGCTGGAAGGAGATCGGGGCGCCGCTCCCCGGCCACGAGGGCTACGTGCTGTGGACGGGCTTCTCGCCCGACGGGCGGACGCTCGCCACGGCCGGGACCGACGGCACCGTGCTGCTGTGGGACGTCGCGACGCGCGAGCGGGTCGGCTCGGCGCTCACGGTCGATGCCAACCAGTGGTCCGCGGCCACGTTCACGCCCGACGGGAGCCGGCTGTTCGCGCTCGGCGTGCGCGGGCGCGGCGTCGAATGGCCGGTCACGGCACCGGCCTGGGAGCGCCACGCGTGCGCCGTCGCGGGCCGCGCGCTGACACGGCGCGAATGGGCGGCCGCCGTGCCCGACCAGCCGTACCGGAAGGTCTGCTAGACGGACTTGAAGAAGTTGAGGCCCAGGCCGTCGAGCGCGTCCTGGGCCTCGATGTTGAGCCGCTGCAGCTCGCCCGTGAACAGCAGCAGGCCCATCGTGATCAGGATCACGCCGGAGACCGCCGTGACGATCAGGTAGCGGTCGCGCAGCCAGCGGAACGCGGTCGTCATGCGCGTGAACGCGAGCGCGGTGAGTAGGAACGGGACGGCCAGTCCCAGCGAGTAGAACGCGAGCAGGATCCCGCCCTTGCCGACGGTGTCCTGCGTCGCCGCGGCTGACAGGATCGAGCCGAGCGTCGGCCCGACGCACGGCGTCCAGGCGACCGCGAACGCGGCGCCCGCGACCAGCGGCCCGCCCGAGCCCGCTCGCGTGATCAGCGCGTCCGGGCGCCATTCGCGGTTGAGCTTGGGCACGAACGGCGTCAGCAGGAAGAAGACGCCGAGCGCGACGATCACCGCGCCGGCGATCTTGTCGAGCGTGTCGCGCGAGCCCTGCAGCGACGAGCCGAGCCCGGTCGCCGTCATCCCGAGCGCGACGAAGACGACGGTGAACGAGAGGCAGAACACGAGCGCCGGCACGAGGATCTTGACCGTGCTGCGCTCGCCCGTGCGCATCTCGGCGATCGAGACGCCCGAGACGGCCGACAGGTAGCCCGGCACCAGCGGCAGCACGCACGGCGAGATGAACGATACGAAGCCGACCGCGAACGCCGCGATCACCGTCGTGTCGACGCCCCCATTCATTTGCGTGACCTCGCCCGGGAGAATCGCCCTCCGGGCGATTGCTCCCAGCGACGCGAGCCCCGTGGGCGAGTCGTCGCCCTCATCGCCTCAGCTCCGCGTCCAGGCGGCGCGCGTCGTCGGCGTTGAGCGCCGGCGCGAGCGCCGCGGCGGGCTCCGGCCCGTTGCGCCGCCAGCGCCGGACGGCGAAGAGGATCCCGGTCGCGGCGAGCAGCACGAGCAGCACGGGGACGATCCACAGCGTCGCGTTGAAGCCCTTCGCGCCGGGGTCGGCGAGCACCTGGTCGCCGTACTCCTCGACCAGCGCGGCCTTGATCTGGGACTTGTCCTTGCCGGCCGCGATCTGCTCGGTGATGAAGGCGCGCTCCTGGTTGGCGACCGGCGACTGCGACACCACGAGCGGCGTGCCGCACTCGACGCACATCACCTCGTCCTCGAGGTCGGCGAGCGTCGGCGGCTTGGCCGCGGCGGCGGCGGGCGCGGCCAGGAGCAGGAACGCCAGCACGATCGCGCCGAGCCGCCGCATCACGACTCCGCCAGCAGCTTGGGCAGGTGCTCGTCCAGCCACGCCTGCGTGACCGGCTGGCGCCGCAGCGCGGCGACGCGGCCCTCGCGGTCGATCAGGAACGTCTCCGGGTAGCCGGTGACGCCGTAGTCGCGCCCGTACGTGCGGTCGCGGTCGCGCAGGCTCGGGAACGTCGCCTTCGTCTGGCGCAGGAAGCCGATCGCCTTCTCGCTGGCGTCCTGCGTGTCGACGCCGAGCACCACGCCGCCCTTGGAGGAGATCTGCTGGTGGACTTTCTGCAGCAGGGGCATCTCCTCCCGGCACGGGTCGCACCACGACGCCCACATGTTCAGCACGACCACCTTGCCCTTGTAATCGGCCAGCGAGCTCGAGCCCTGATCGCCGAGGCGCGGGAGCGACATCGTCGGAGCGTCTGGCCGCGTCCCCTTGGCGAGCGCGTCGTCGAGCGTCGTGCTCGCGCCCTTGGAGAACACGCCGTACGCCAGAAGCCCCACCAGCGCGGCGGCGGCGAGCGTGACGGGCCAGAACAGGCGCATGCGCACGCCGCCAAGGGTATCCGCGCCCGGTGAGTTCTCCGATAGGCTGTCGCCACTCCGCGGGCGTTGTCCAATGGCCAAGACGTTGGCTTCCCAAGCCAAAGATGGGGGTTCGATTCCCCTCGCCCGCTCTGGAGGCTAGGCGCGAGCGGGCTTGCGGCCGCTGCGGCGCTCGTCGACCCAGGCCTGCTCGGTCTGGAGCTTGCGCCACGCGTCGAGCCGCTCCGGCGCAAGCGTGCCGCGGACGGCGCAGCCGGGCTCGGAGTCGTGCTCGCAGTCGGCGAAGCGGCAGCCGGCGGCGAGCGCGTCGACGTCGTCGAACGTGGCGCCGTCCCACAGCCCGGCCTCGCGGATGCCGGGCGTGTCGATCAGGAACGCGCCGTTGGGGAGCGTGAGCAGCTCGCGCGTGACGGTCGTGTGGCGGCCGCGGCCGTCCTCGCGGATCGCGCCCGTCGCCTGGCGCTCCTCGCCGAGCAGCGCGTTGACGAGCGTCGACTTGCCGGCGCCCGACGGGCCGAGCAGGACCGCGGTCGTGCCGGGGGCGAGCAGCGACTGCACGATCGCCACGCCGTCGCCCGAGCGGACCGAGATCGCGACGGAGTCGGCCAGCCCGAGCCGGCGCGCCAGCCCCGCGGCCGTCGCGTCCGCGTCCTCGTCGAGGTCGGCCTTGGTCAGCAGCAGCGCCGCCGGCACGCCGCCGGCCGCGGCCAGCGCGGCCATCCGCTCCATCCGGCGCTCGTTCGGCTCCGGCAGCGGCTCGGCGATCAGCGCCAGGTCGACGTTGGCGGCCAGCACCTGCGAGCCCGTGGCGCTGCCGGCGGCGCGCCGCGTGACGGTGCCCTTGCGCGGGATGACGCCGGAGATGGCGCCCGCGGAGTCGAGCGTCACGTAGTCGCCGGTCACCGGGGTGACGGTGAGCCGGCCGCGCGCCGGTACCAGCAGCGGGCCATCGGCGGCGCCCACGAGCCACATCCCGCGATGCTGAGCGAGCACGCGGGTGCGCACGTCAGACGTGATTCGGCCTCACACGCTGAAGACTAGCGCGCGGGACTTCGGCGAGTTTCGGCGCCAATTCGGCGATCTGGCGTCCGAAGTCCCCGAAGCATCGCCCTCTGGGCGATGCGACTACCAGGCTTGCGCGGTTCCGCAGTGCGGGCAGCCCACGGACGTGGTCACCGGAGCGGTGAAGACGTAGCCGCACGAGCAGTTGTAGAGCGCGGCATCCTGGCTGACGTTGGCGCGCTTGTTGCGCTCGCGCTGAGGAGCCGGGCGGTCTTCCGGCCGGTGGGAGTTACGGCGTCTGGGGAGGCTTTTGGGCCGGGTCAGATGCATTGCTATGTCCGGGTTAACGGCAGATTTGGCAAATTGTTTCTCGTAGAGGTGTTGAGATCCATTAACACCTCGTGCGGCGGCCCGCCCGGCCGGCGCGCAATACTGGCGGGGTGGACCCGTCCCGCAAGCGCAGGATTCGCTTCGTCGTGGCGCTGAGCGCGGCCGTGCTGTTGGCCGGCGCGCTGGCGTACACGAGCTTCTCCGCCTCCAGCGAGGCGCGCACGCCGTCGCAGCTCGCGTCCGTCGCGACGCCGGGCAAGACCTACCAGCTGACCGGCAAGGTCGTCGCCGGCTACAAGCAGAACGGCGGCACGACCTTCTTCAAGGTGCGCGACCGCGACGGGCACGTGTCCGTCCCCGTCCGCTACACCGGCCCGCTGCCGGACCCGTTCCGGGCCGACCGCGAGGTCGTGGTGGACGTGCGCAAGGAGGGCGACACGTTCGTCGGCCAGAAGGATTCCCTGGTCACGAAGTGCCCCTCGAAGTTCTCGGCCGCCCCGTCCAACACCTGACGTGCGCGTCGTCGGCTCGGCGTGCCTGATCGTCGCACTGGCCTGCGCGGTCTACGGGATCCTCGCGTCGCTGTACGGGGCGCGCAGCGGCCGGCGCGAGTGGGTCGCCTCCGGGCGGCGCGCCGTCTACGCGATGGCGGGCTCGACCGCGGTCGCGTTCGTGATCCTCGAAGCCGCGTTCGAGCGCTCTGACTTCAGCTTCGCGCTCGTCGCGGGCCACAGCTCGACGACGACGCCGACGTTCTACCGCCTGACCGCGATGTGGTCCTCGCAGGAGGGCTCGCTGCTGCTGTGGCTGTTCCTGCTGGGCACGTGGTCGAGCATCATCCTGTTCGCGACGCGCCACCGGCTGCGCATGCTCGCGCCGTACGCGACCGCGATCCTGATGGGCTTCGGGACGTTCTTCGCGTCGCTGCTGGTGTTCGCGGAGTCGCCGTTCGGCGCGACCGTCGGCGGCGCTCCGTCGGAGGGCGTCGGCCTCGAGCCGCTGCTGCGCGACCCGCTGATGATGATCCATCCCCCGATGCTGTACTCGGGCTACACGCTGTTCACGATCCCGTTCGCGTTCGCGGCGGCGGCGCTGATCACGCGCCGGCTGGACGCGGAGTGGATCCGCTCCACGCGGCCGTTCACGCTCGGCGCCTGGGCGCTGCTCGGCTTCGGCATCGTGCTCGGCGCGCGCTGGAGCTACCACGAGCTCGGCTGGGGCGGCTACTGGGCGTGGGACCCGGTCGAGAACGCGTCGCTGATGCCGTGGCTGACCGGCACCGCGTTCCTGCACTCGGTGATGATCCAGGAGCGGCGCGGGATGCTGAAGATCTGGAACGTCTCGCTGGTGCTGACCACGGGCGTGCTGGCGATCCTCGGCACCTTCCTCGTGCGCAGCGGCATCCTGAACTCGATCCACGCGTTCGGCGCGTCCACGCTCGGCGTCCCGTTCCTGCTGCTGATCGGGTCGATGGTCGCGCTGTCGGTCTACCTCGTCGTCACGCGCGCGCCGTCGCTGCGCTCCGAGCACCGGCTGGACTCGCTGCTCTCGCGCGAGTCGGTCTTCCTGCTCAACAACCTGGTGCTCGTGGGGCTGTGCTTCGTCGTCTTCTGGGGCACGTTCTTCCCGCTGATCTCCGAGGCCGTCACGGGCACGCAGTCCGCCGTCGGGCCGCCGTGGTTCGACCGCTACATCGTCCCGCTGGCGCTCGTGCTGGTGCTGCTGACCGGCATCGGCCCGGTGATCGCGTGGCGGCGCAACTCGGGCGCGGCGCTGCGGCGGCACCTGCTGCGGCCGGCGCTGGCCGGCGTCGCGGTCGTCGTGGCGCTGCTGTTGCTCGGCGTGCGCGGGTCGGGCACGGCCTTCGCGCTGTTCGGGCTGGCCGGGTTCGTCGCCGCCGTGATCGCGCAGGAGTTCATCTCCGGCGTGCGCGCGCGCCGCGCGGTCGCGCACGAGCCGATCCCGCTCGCGCTCGTCTCGCTCGTCAAGCGCAACCGGCGCCGCTACGGCGGCTACCTGGTCCACCTCGGCGTGCTCGTGCTGTTCGTCGGCGTCTCGGCGTCGTCGAGCTTCCAGTCGATCCACGACGCGCGGCTGTCGCCCGGGCAGTCGGCGCAGGTCGGCAGCTACAGGTTCACGTACATCAAGCCGACCGCCCGGCTGCACGCCGCCGCCAACGGCCGGCTGGAGCGGATCTCGCTCGGCGCCCTGCTGCGCGTGCAGCGCGACGGCCGCTCGTTCCTGCTGAACACGACGAAGGACTACTTCCCGTCGCAGGACCCGTCGTTCGGCCCGGTCGGGCGCTTCTTCGAGGGCGAGGCGACGAGCGAGGTCGGCCTGAAGCAGGGCGCGACGCGCGACGTCTGGAGCGCCGTCAACCCCGACATCAGCCGCCTGCGCGCGCGGATCGACGAGGGCGACAAGGTCTTCACCAAGGCCGCCGGCCAGCTCACGCCGCAGCAGGCCAACGAGTTCCTCGCCGTCGCGCTGAAGGGGCTCACCGCGTCCTACGCGCAGAACCCGCCGCCGGCGACGTTCCGGCTGCTCGTCTCCCCGCTCGTGACGTGGATCTGGGTCGGCGCGTTCGTGATCCTGTTCGGCGCGCTGATCGCGATCTGGCCGTCGCCGCGCGGGATGGCCCGCCGCGTCAGCGCCGCCTACGCCGCGCGCGTCGGGCGCGAAGTTCGCGTCCCTGTGTAAGTGGAGCTCCTCGTCGTCCTCCTCGTCCTCGGCGTCGTGGTGATCGTGATCACCGCGCCGCTGCGTCCCGGCCGCGCGCGCGAGGAGGACCTCGCGCTGGAGGCCGAGCGGGCCGAGCTGGAGGCGGCGAAGGAGGCCAAGTACCGCGAGATCCGCGACGCCGAGCTCGACCACCAGACCGGCAAGCTCTCCGACGGCGACTGGCGCGCGATGGACCGCGGGCTGCGCGCCGAGGCGATGGTGCTGCTCAAGCGCCTGGATGACGTCCAGGAGCGCGCGAAGCCGCTACCCTAACCAGCCGCATGCTCCATACCGCGCTCTCCGTCCTGCAGGTCTTCATCGCCGTCGGCGTGATCTTCCTGGTGCTCCTGCACTCGGGCAAGGACGCGGGGATGTCCGGCGCGTTCGGCGTCGGCGCGGCGGGCGGCACCTCGGGCGGCTCGCTGATGGAGCGCAACCTGGATCGCTGGACGATCCTGTTCGCGATCGTGTTCGCCGCGAACACGATCGCGCTACTGAAGACCGCTTAGCGTCACGCCGTACTTCCCGCTGCCGGGCGCCAGCTCCTTGGAGCCGGAGAACGGGAGCGGCAGCGTCGCGGCCGCCTCGAGCGACTCGGCGCCGACGTTCAGCTGGACCGTGATCGCCGTGCCCGGCGTCAGCCCCGCGGCGGAGCCGACCAGGTCGCCCCAGCCGACGTTGATCGTCTCGGAGTCGCCGTTGTTGAGGTTGATGTTGCCGACGGCCTTCACGAGCGCGCCGTTGCGCAGCACGCTGGCCGACACGATGTCCTTGCCGAACGTCGCGTCGGTGCTCGCGCACGCGATCGTGACCGCGAGATTCGGGTTCTTGGCGTCCAGCGCGGCGCAGATGTTGCGGTAGGAGGTCGGGTCGTGGTCGCGCGCGAGGAAGATCCACTTGAGCAGCTCGTCGGGCGTGCGCTTCATCGCCTCGGCCTGCGTCGAGAAGCCCTCGAACGCGCTGCCGGCGCCGGGCGCGAGGCTCCAGTCCTTCAGCGCCGGGTTCGGGCCGTCCTTGAGCAGGTCCTGGATCGCGGCCGTCTGGACCGCCTTGCCGGCGCCGTTGAGCGAGGCGTCGACCTGCTGGTCCCATGACACCGTCCACGTCGTGCCCGTGAGCATCCAGACCGCCGCGTCCTTCTTGACGGCGAGGCCCATCTTGAAGACGTCCTGGCCCTTGAACGCCGTCACGCGGCCGGCGCCGTGGCTGACCGGCATCGAGAACTCGGGCTGGTCCCACGGGGTGTCCAGGCGCGTCGGCTTGGCCTTGGAGGACTCGACGTTGTTGTCGTCGATGTTGCCCGGCGGCCAGTAGAACGGCGCGAACGTCTGCGGCTTGGTCTCGCCCTTGGCCGCCGCGGCGGGGTCGCTGGTGGCGTCCCACTTGTTGCCCTCGGCGTTGTGCAGCTCGGCGACGACCTCGCCGTTCGGGTCGCCGCCGTGGCGGTAGACGGTGGCGCGGTCGGAGTGCACGAGGTTCTGGACGACCCCGAAGTACGCCGAGGCGCCGAGCTCCTTGCCGTCCTTCAGCCACGCCTCGCCGTCGAGCGTGACCTTCGGGCCCTTGGCCGTGACCGTGTCGCCCGTGCCGGGCAGCGCCGTCGTCGTCCCCTGGCCGGCGGGGACGCCGCCGGAGACGCCGAAGTCGGCCGCGCCGGTGACCGGCGTCTTGGGCGTGTCGTCGCGCTGCAGCAGCGCGCTGACCGCGCGGTTGCCGGCCGTGCGCTGGAGCGCGAGCACGCGCGCGGGCGACAGCCCGCCACCGAGCACCGGCCCCGCTGAGGCGGTGGCCGCGGCCGGCACCGACACGGGCGCGCTGGGCGCCGGCTCGTGCTCGTGCTCCAAGGTGAGCGCAGCCTACCGGCGCGGTAGCTTGAATCCCATCGCCGTCGTCGAGCCCGCGACCACCCCGACGTCAGCCGTGCGCGCGCTCGTCGCGTGGGCGACCGACGCGCGCTCGTGGAAGCGGATCGTCTACCTCGCGCTGGCGCTGCCGCTGGGGCTCGTGTACTTCGTCGTGATCGCCGCCGGGCTCTCGACGGGGCTCGGCGTGGCGATCGTGACGTTCGGCCTGCCGGTCGTGGTGATGATCTGGGTCTGGCGGCTGATGGCGCGCCTGGAGCGCTTCCTCGCTTCGCGCCTGCTCGGGATCGAGCTGCCCGTGCCCTATCGCCCGACGGAGGGCGGCTGGTTCGCGCGGCTGCTGGGGCGGATCGGCGACCCGGCGACGTGGAAGGACCTCGCGTACCTGATCGTCCACCTGCCGCTCGGGCTGCTCGACTTCACGGCGGTCGCGGTCCTGCTCGGGTTCCCGCTCTCGATGCTGACGGCGCCGCTGGTCTACTGGTGGGTGCCGGGGGGCGTGAACGTCGGGCTGGTCAACGTGGACTCCGCGCCGGTCGCGTTCGCGGCGCTGGTCAGCGGCCTGCTGCTGCTGCCGATCGCGGTCCGCGCGGCGTCGGCGTTCGCGGTGCTGCACGCGACGTTCGCGCGGATGATGCTGACCGCGCCGACCGACCCCGAGGTCGCGACGCTGCGCTCGTCGCAGGCGCGCATCATCGCCGCGGCCGACTCCGAGCGCCGGCGGCTCGAGCGCGACCTGCACGACGGCGCGCAGCAGCGGCTCGTCGCCGTCGCGCTGCAGCTGCGGATGGCGCGCGACCGGCTCGCGCGCGGCGACGACGCGCTCGCGCTCGTCACGCAGGCGGGCGACGAGGCGCAGCGGGCGATCGGCGAGCTGCGCGACCTCGCCCGCGGCATCCACCCGGCGGTGCTGACCGAGCGCGGGCTGCGCGCCGCCGTGCGCGACGTCGTCGCGCGCTCGCCGGTGCCGGTCGACCTGCTGGAGGCGCCGGCGGAGCGGTTCCCGTCGACGATCGAGGCGACCGCGTACTTCGTCGTCTCCGAGGCGCTCGCCAACGTCGCCAAGTACGCGCACGCGGAGCGCGCGTCGGTGCTGGTCCGGCGCGAGGGCGACACGCTCGTCGCCGAGATCCGCGATGACGGCCGCGGCGGCGCCGACCCCGCGGGCGGCTCAGGGCTGCGCGGGCTGCTCGATCGCGTCGGCGCGCTCAACGGGACGCTGACGGTCGACTCGCCGCCTGGCGCGGGGACGCGGATCCGGGCGTGCCTGCCGGCCGAGATCGTCGACGACGAGCAGCCGGCGGGCGAGCGCGGGATCGTGTTCGACGAGCGCGCGGCCGCGATCATGCGGCTGCGCCGGCGGCGCGGGCTGCTCACGCACGCGGCGGTCTTCGGCGTCGTGCAGATGGCGCTGATCGTGATCTGGTCCGTGACCGGGCTGGGCTACTTCTGGCCGGGCTGGACGATCTTCGGCTGGGGCCTGATCCTCGCGCTGCACGCGTCGCTGGCGATCCTGCGCCAGCCGATCACCGAGCACGCCGTCACGCGTGAGCAGGGCGGCGAATCTGCCGGCGCGGACTCTCTGCAACGGGCCGCGGCGGGCTGAGGCTACTTCTCGAGCTCTTGCGCGATGCGCGCGATCTGGCGCGCGACGTGGCGGCGGTGCTCGTCGGTCGGCCGCTCCTCGGCGGCCAGGGCGTCGGCGAGCGTGCGGATCACCCACAGCGGGGTGCGCAGCGGTTCCTCGATCGTCCCCACGGGCGGCCAGGCGTGCGTCATCTCAGCCGGGTCATCGGCCGGTCTCCCCGGTTCTAAACCCCCATCACGCCGGATTTCCGCTCGTTGCGGGCTCCTCGTACCACGAGAACGCGTAGCTCGGATCGTCGAGGTCGCGCGCGAGCGTCGTCAGCCGCAGCGGCCGGAACGTGTCGCACATCACCGCGAGCTCGTTCGTCGACTTCATGCCGAGCGACTTCTCGACCGTGCCCGGCTGCGGGCCGTGCGGCAGCCCGGACGGGTGCAGCGTGAGGCAGCCGATGTCGACGCCCTTACGCGCGGCGTAGTCGCCGTCGACGTAGTACATGACCTCCTCGCTCTGCACGTTGGAGTGGTGGTACGGCAGCGCGATCGCGTTCTCGTCCCAGTCGAGCATGCGCGGGCAGAACGAGCAGATCACGAAGTTGGGGCCCTGGAACGTCTGGTGCGCGGGCGGCGGCTGGTGCAGCCGGCCGGCCTTGGGCTCGAAGTCGGCGATGTTGAACGTGTACGGGTAGACGTAGCCGTCCCAGCCGATCACGTCGAGCGGGTGGTAGTCGAGCACGTAGTCCTGGTAGCCGCCGCGCACGCGCACCTTGACCTCGTGGACGCCGCGGTCGCGGTGCGTCACGAGCTCGGAGGGCGGGTGGAAGTCGCGCTGCGAGAACGGCGCGTGCTCGAGCAGCTGGCCGTAGCGGTTGCGGTAGCGGTTCGGCGTCTCGATCTCGCCCGGCGTGTAGAACGTCAGCCACTTCTGCGGCTCGTCGAAGCGGAGGCGGTACGTCGTCCCGCGCGGGATCACCACGTAATCGTGCTTGGCGTAGGGGAGCGTCCCGAAGATCGTCTCCACGACGCCGGAGCCCTCGTGGACGAAGATCACCTCGTCGCCCTCGCCGTCGCGGTAGAAGTAGTCCGCCTCGCGCGCGGGTACGCAGACGCCGATCTCGACGTCGTTGTTGTACTGGAGCACGCGCCGCCCGAGGACGCTGTCGCCGGCCGGCTCCAACCCGCGCGTGTTCGTCAGCCGGTGCACGTGCGTGTCGGGCACCCACTCCTCGAGCGCGATCGGCTCGAACTCGCCGACGTCCTTGATCCGGCACGGCGACCACAGGTGGTAGAGGATCGACTCGTTGCCCGAGAAGCCCTCGAAGCCCATGACCTCCTCGACGAGCAGCGGTGCCTTGCCGTTCGCCGACGAGTCCGGGTCGCGGAACTGGACGTGGCGCTTGGCCGGGATGCGGCCCAGGCTGTGGTAGCGCATTTCAGGTCCTCTCTCTCGGGTGGCGCACGCGGCCCACGAACAGCAGTGTGCCGGTCGGCGCGTGCTCGACGGCCCACGTGAAGGGCCGGTCGAAGATCAGGTGGAAGGGCGGCGGGCCGAGCACGGCGGAGACCGCGCGCGCGGTGACGGTGGTGACGGCGGCCGCGCGCGTGCCCTGCTCGTCGACGTCGACGCGGGCGCGCTGGAGGATGCGGCCGAGCGCCTTCAGGCCAGGGCCGTGGAAGAGGTCCTCGAGGTCGCCCGACGGGGCGAACGCGGGGCCGAGTCCGAGCGCGCTCAGCGGCGGCCCGAGCTCGTGCGACGACTGCGCGCCGAAGACCGGCAGCACGACGGTGCCGCGGCCGCGCGACCAGCCGGCCTCACGCCAGTCGCCGAGCATCGCGACGAAGCGCAGGTCGCCGTCGCCGTAGGGCAGCCGGATCGCGCCCTCGGCGTGCTCGAACACGCCCTCGACCGCCATCATCGCGACGTCGCCGGCGCCCTCGAACGGACGCCGCCCGGCGGGCTCGAACGGGGTCTTCCAGCGCGCGTCGAGGTAGATCGCGTCGGTCAGCGCGAGCTTCTCGTCGGGATCGAACGACTCGACGATCGCGGGAATCATCCCGTGCGTCTTCTCGTTCGCCCACGCGTTGACGCGCGCGACGTCGAGCGGGCCGGTGGTGAAGCCGTCGAGCGCGGGGCCGGGCGTGTAGCCCTCGGCCAGCCACGCGGCCTGCGCGAGCGCGAGGCCGTCGGCGGCGATCTCAGGCGCTTCGTCCGGGCCGAGCACCGCTTCCAGCGCGGCGTGCGTCTCCCCGCCAGCGCCGCGCCGGACCACGTCCAGCGCGCGACGGACGCCGTACGGCGAGAGCACGGCGTCCTCGTGACCGTCGTCGAGGCGGTCCAGCAGCGCGAAGGGATCCATGGCGCGCCTAGAGGTTGCCGCGCAGCTCCTGCTCGCGTTCGATCGCCTCGAACAGCGCCTTGAAGTTGCCGTCGCCGAACCCGCGCGCGCCGTGGCGCTCGATCACCTCGAGGAAGATCGTCGGGCGGTCGCCGGTCGGCTTCGTGAAGATCTGCAGCAGGTAGCCCTCGTCGTCGCGGTCGACGAGGATGCCGAGCCGGCGCAGGTCCTCCATGTCCTCGTCGATCTCGCCGACGCGCTCGGGCGCCTCCTCGTAGTACGTGTCCGGCGTGTTGAGGAACTCGATCCCGCGCGCCTTCAGCGTCTCGACGGTCTTGACGATGTCGCGCGTGGCGACGGCGATGTGCTGCGCGCCGGGGCCGCCGTAGAACTCCAGGTACTCGTCGATCTGCGACTTGCGCTTGCCCTCGGCCGGCTCGTTGAGCGGGAACTTCACGCGCCCGTTGCCGTCGGAGACGACCTTCGACATCAGCGCCGAGTACTCGGTCGAGATGTCGTCGTCGGAGAAGTGGATCATCTCCCGCATCCCGAAGACGTCCTCGTAGTACTTGACCCAGGTGTCCATCGCGCCGAGCTCGACGTTGCCGACGATGTGGTCGATCGCGAGCAGGCCGGCGTCGCCGGCCGCGGGCTCGATCGTCTTCGCCGCGAAGCCGGGCAGGAACGCGCCGTCGTAGCCGCCGCGCTCGACGAACGTGTGCAGCGTCTCGCCGTAGGTCTTGATCGTCGCCTGCTTGACCGTGCCGTGCTCGTCGCTCGTCTCCCACGGCTCGCGCACGCCCTCGGCGCCGCGCGTGACGGCCTCGCGATAGGCGTTCTCGACGCTCGGCACCGACAGCGCGATCACCTTCACGCCGTCGCCATGGCGCGCGACATGGCGCCCGATCTCATGATCCGGCACCAGCGCGCCCGTCAGCACCACCCGGATGCGGCCCTGCTGGAGCACGTGCGAGGCGCGGTCGCGCACGCCGGTCTCCAGCCCCGCGTAGGCGACCTCCTTGAAGCCCAGCGCCTGGATCCAGAAGAACGCCGACTGCAGGGCGTTCCCCACGAAGAGCTCCACGTGGTCGATGCCGTGGAGCGGCATGAAGTCCTTGGTCTCTGACGGCGCGACGACGGGCTGCGTGCTCATGCGCTTAATGGTTGCGCCGTCCGGTGAACGGAACAACCGCGATCTGTTGCGAGAGTGCAACAATTCACGCGGAAATGGACGAAATCGACCGGCAGATCGTTGCGGCGCTGAGGGAAGACGCGCGCCGCTCGTTCCAGAGCATCGGAATGCGCGTCTCGCTGTCGGCGCCGGCCGTCAAGCGGCGCGTCGACCGGCTGGAGGCCGACGGCGTGATCCGAGGCTACGCCGCCCGCGTCGACCCGGGCCGCTTCGGCTGGAGCACGCACGCCCACGTGGCGCTCTACTGCGAGGGCCGGATGGCCGCCGCCGAGGTGCGCGACGCCGTCGCACACCACCCCGAGGTCGAGGCCGCGTACACGGTCGCCGGCGAGGCGAGCGCGATCCTGCACGTGCGCGCCCGCGACACCGCGCACCTGGAGGAGACGCTCGAGCGGATCCGCGACCACCCGGGCATCACGCGGACGCAGACCCAGATCGTGCTGTCGACGCTGTTCGAGCGTCCGTTCGAGGAGTGACGCGACGCCCGCCGGGCGCGGAAACTGCGCGATAAGGAGGGGCGTTCGACCCGCGCGTCGAGTCTCCACCGTATAGGTGGACAACTCGCACCGGGCCGCGGAAGATCGCGCCGGCCGGGCGCTCGCCGCCCTCACCCGCGCAGTTGACGTTCGCCGCCGGCGGCGGGCCGCGATCGCGCGGGGCTCGCGCGGGCGCCGCCGCGACGCACCGGACCGCGGCCCGGCGCCGTTATCACGAGACTCCAAATCCGGCCCCGCAATCCGTGCCCAAGCCCAAAGATCGAAGCGGATGTTGCGGGTAGCCTCCATGGCATGACCGCTCTCGAGCGCCGCGTCAACATGACCGCCGTCCTGCTGCCGTTCGTCGTCGTGGCGATCTCGGTTCCCCTGCTGTGGGGCCATCTCCTCGGCTGGTCGGACGTCGTCGTCTTCGCGTTGATGTACCTGTTGAGTGGCTACGGAGTCACCGTTGGGTTTCACCGTATGCTCACTCACCGCTCATTTCAGACTCACAAAGGCACGCGGTACCTGTTCGCGATCCTCGGTTCCCTGTCTGTGCAGGGACCTGTCATCGACTGGGTCGCGGATCACCGCAAGCACCATGCGCACACCGACCAGGAGGGCGACCCGCACTCCCCGCACGTGGGTCACGGTTCCGGTGTGACAGGTGCGCTACGGGGCCTGTGGCACGCGCACGTCGGATGGCTGTGGCGCACTCACGGGGAAGCCCGTGCCTCGAAGTACGCGAAGGACCTCGTCGAGGACCGCGGGATGCGCGTCATCAATCGCCGCTTCCCGCTGATCGCGCTGGCCAGCCTCGCGGTCCCCGCGCTGATCGGCGGGCTGCTCACGCAGAGCCTGCACGGCGCTCTGACGGGCCTCATCTGGGGCGGCTTCGCGCGCATCTTCCTGCAGCACCACGTCACGTGGAGCGTCAATTCCGTGTGCCATTTCTTCGGGAAGCGCCGCTTTGACGTGGAGGATCACTCGACCAACGTCTTCTGGCTGGCGCTGCCTTCGTTCGGCGAGTCGTGGCACCACAACCACCACGCGTTCCCGCGCTCGGCGGCGCACGGCCTGCGCTGGTACGAGCTCGACCCGTCGGCCGCGCTGATCGCGCTCATGCGTCGCACAGGCCTCGCCTGGGATGTGGTCCGGATCACACCTGAGCGTCAGGCGGCTAAGCTGGCGCCCCGGTCGGAGCATGCCGGCGTCGCGAAGCAGCCCGTGTGAGGGAGCAAACCTCATCCGGCTCCAATGCGCGGCACTTAGCTTGCTCCGCCCGACACTGATGTCATGGCGGTAAGGAGGACGGGTGGCGATGAACGTGCCTACTCGGAGGGCGGTTCTGGCACTGGCTACGGCGGGTGCGCTCGCTGTAACGGCGGCCGGTTGCGGCTCCAGTAGCGACAATAAGAGTTCCAGCACCCCCGCGAAGAGCGGGGGATCGGGCAGTTCGCCCGCGACGACGAAGACGGGCGGCACCGTCATCAACTTGATGGGCACCGCGCCGGACTTCCTGGATCCCCAGGAGGGCTACACCACGCAGTCGGCTGAAGCGACGTGGATTTCATACATCGGGCTCTACACCTACGCTCATAAGAGCGGGGAAGAGGGCGGCAAGGTCATCCCCGGCGCGGCCGCGGACTTCCCGACCGTCTCCGATGACGGCCTGACGTACACGCTCAAGCTGCGTCCAGGCCTGAAGTACTCCGACGGCTCGGCGGTCAAGGCGAGCGACTTCCCGTACACGATCCAGCGCGCCCTCAAGCTCAACTGGGGCGGCAAGTCGTTCTTCACGGGCTACATCAAGGGCGCCTCGGCGTATGACACCGGCAAGGCGAAGGACATCTCGGGCATCACGGCCGACGACACCTCGGGCGAGATCACGATCCATCTCGTGACGAAGTACGGCGCGTTCCTGAACCTGCTCGCGTTCCCGTCGGCGGGCCTCGTCCCGACCGGCACGAAGATGAGCAACCTGTCGAACGACCCGCCTCCGGGCATCGGGCCGTACGTGATCAAGAACGTCGTCCCGAACCGGTCGTTCGACGTCGTCCGCAACCCGGACTGGACCGATACGACGATCCCGGGCGTGCCCGCCGGCAAGGTGGACATCAACGCCAAGATCGCGACCAGCACGCAGACCGAGGCCGAGCAGGTGCTCAACAACCAGGCCGACGTCTTCGACTGGGCGGACCAGATCCCGCCGGCGCTCGTGCCGCAGGTCAAGCAGCAGGCGGCCGACCGGTACAAGCCGCAGAACACGATCTCGACGTTCTACTTCTTCCTGAACACGCAGACGAAGCCGTTCAACAACCTGCAGGTCCGCCAGGCCGTCAACTGGGCCCTGGACCGGCGCGCGCTGAACCGCCTCAACGGCGGCAACTTCAAGCAGACGTGCTACTTCCTGCCGGAGGGCCTGATCGGCCATCCGACGGGTCCGTGCCCGTACGGCGACCCGGAGGGCGCGGGTGACATCGCCAAGGCCAAGGCGCTGATCCAGCAGTCCGGCCTGGCCGGCACCGACGTCACCGTCTGGAGCCAGAACCGCAGCCCGCGCAAGGAGTTCTGCGCCTACCTGACCGATCTCCTGAACAAGATCGGCCTGAAGGCGAAGACCAAGCTCATCGCGGACGCGCAGTACTTCGCGACGATCGGCAACCTGAAGACCAACCCGCAGGCAGGCTTCGCGGACTGGAACCAGGACTTCCCGAACCCGTCCGACTTCTACCTGCTGATGGACAAGAACTCCATCCAGCCCACCAACAACGAGAACTTCAGCCAGGTCGACGACCCGCACATCCAGAGCGAGCTGAAGTTCCTCAACGCCGTGCCTGCGGACAAGCTCGACACGGTCGCCACCCGCTGGCAGGATCTGGACACGTACCTGGCCAAGGAGGCGTACATCGCCGCCTACGGCCAAGAGCAGCAGCCGATGTTCATGTCGAACAAGGTCAACTTCGACTCGGCTGTGTTCAGCCCGCTGTACGGCAACGACTGGTCGTCCATCTCCCTCAAGTAGGAGCGCCGGCCGGCCCGCGGCAGCACGCCGCGGGCCGGCCGACGGCCACACCACCCCATGTCGACCACTGAGACCCCCGGCACCGAGTTCTCGTCGGACTCCGCGGCGGCCCCCGAGGATCACGCGCCCCCCGGGATCGGCCCGTACGCCCTCGCCTGGCGGCGCCTTCGCCGCAACAAGACCGCGCTCGCCTTCGGCGGTCTCTTCCTGCTCGTCGTGATCATGTGCCTGCTCGCGCCCTTCTACGCGAAGCACATCGCGCACACCACGCCGACGGCCAACCACCTGACCGACCAGATCAAGATCGGCGGCAAGACCAAGGACGTCGTCTCGGTCGAGGGCATCCCGACCGGCCCGACGTGGCACGGCCGCTTCTTCCTCGGCGCCGACGGCAACGGCCGCGACGTCGCGGTCCGCCTGCTCTACGGCGGGCGCAACTCACTCTTCATCGGCTTCGTCGCGACGTTCATCACGATGTTCCTCGCGACCATCATCGGCGTCGCGTCGGGCTACTTCCGCGGCTGGGTCGACGGGATCCTGTCCCGCGTGCTCGACCTGATGTGGGCCTACCCGGTCGTCATCCTCGGCGTCGCGCTGGGCACCACGCTCGCGGTCGGCGGACTGAACCTCGGGGCGTTCCAGCTGAAGGGCAACTCGCTCGGGGTCCCGGCGGTGATCATCGGCGTGATCTA
The DNA here is from genome assembly GCA_963736505.1 of uncultured Solirubrobacteraceae bacterium. Classification (GTDB taxonomy): domain Bacteria; phylum Actinomycetota; class Thermoleophilia; order Solirubrobacterales; family Solirubrobacteraceae; genus Solirubrobacter. The sequence continues at coordinate 436,690 of CAVTOZ010000001.1, read as the reverse complement.
CGTGCCCTACGTCGCCAAGCCGCTGCGCGGCCAGGTGCTCAGCCTGCGCGAGCGCGAGTTCGTCGACGCCGCGCGCGCCCTCGGCCTCAGCAACTTCAAGATCATGGCGTCGGAGATCATCCCCAACGTCGTCTCGACGCTGATCGTGTTCATCCCGCTGATCATCGCCAACTCGATCCTCACCGAGGCCGGCCTGTCGTACCTCGGCGCCGGCGTGCAGGACCCGAACCCCTCCTGGGGCACGATGATCAGCGACGGGATCCGGCTGATCCCGAGCGCGATCCACCTCACGATCGTCCCCGGCCTGATGCTGCTCGCCTGCGTGCTGGGCATCAACGTGTTCGGCGACGGTGTCCGCGACGCCCTCGACCCGCGCGCGAAGGTGCGCATCGAGCACTGATGGCACGCTTCGTCCTCTCGCGCCTGATCTCCGTCATCGCGGTCCTGATCGCGATCTCGATCCTGACGTTCCTGATCTTCCAGGCGATCCCCAACGGCGACCCGGCGCTGCGTCTCGCCGGCCGTCTCGCGACCCCGCAGACCGTGCACGACGTGCGCGTCACGTGGGGCTTCGACAAGCCGATCTACGTCCAGTACATCAAGACGATGGACAAGATCTTCACGGGCCAGGTGATCTCCTACACGCAGCAGGTCAACGTGCTCACGGAGATCAAGCGCGACCTGCCCGCGACGCTGTCGCTGGCGATCGGCGCCGGCATCATCTGGTTCGGCCTCGGCATCGTGTTCGGGCTGCTGAGCGCGATGTCGGCCGGCGGGTTCCTCGATCGCGCGCTGACCGTGCTGGCGCTGATCGGCGTCTCGACGCCGGTGTTCTTCCTCGGCGCGATGATGCTCTACTACCTCGGCTACAAGTGGAGCATCTTCCCACTCGGCGGCTACGTGCCGTTGACCTCGAACCCGTGGCAGTGGTTCACGCACCTGCTGATGCCGTGGTTCGCGTTGTCGGTGCTGTTCATCGGCGTCTACTCGCGCGTGCTCCGCGCGAGCATCCTCGACACGATGGGCGAGGACTTCGTGCGCGCGGCGCGGGCGAAGGGCATCAGCCAGCGCCGCGTGCTGATCCGCCACGTCCTGCGCAACTCGCTGATCCCGGTCATCTCGCTCTTCGGGCTGGACTTCGCGGCCGTCATCGGCGGTGGCGCGATCCTCACGGAGTCGGTCTTCGGCCTGCACGGCGTCGGCCAGTACGCGGCCGAGTCGATCGGCCGCCTCGACGTCCCGCCGATCCTCGTGATCACGATGCTGACGGCGTTCGTCGTCGTCGTGCTGAGCGCGCTCGTCGACGTCGTCTACGCCCTCCTCGACCCGCGAGTCCGACTATGAGTTTGCTTGAAGTCGAGGACCTGAAGGTCTCGTTCGCCACCGAAGAGGGCACCGTCAAGGCCGTCGACGGCGTCACGTTCAATATCGAGCGCGGCGAGGTCGTCGCGGTCGTGGGCGAGTCGGGCTCCGGCAAGTCGGTGACCGCGATGACGCTGATGGGGCTCACGCGCTCGCCGAACGCGAAGTTCGAGGGCGCGGCGCGGATCGAGGGCCGCGAGCTGCTGACGATGTCCGAGAAGGAGCTCGAGAGCGTCCGCGGCGCGGAGATCGCGATGATCTTCCAGGACCCGATGAGCTCGCTCGACCCGGTCTACCGGGTGGGCGACCAGATCGTGGAGCAGATCCGCGCGCACGACCCGGAGATCTCCAAGGCCGCGGCGTACGACCGCGTCGTCGAGCTGCTCGAGCGCGTGGGGATCCCGCGGGCGCGCGAGCGCGCGCGATCGTTCCCGCACGAGTTCTCCGGCGGCATGCGCCAGCGCGTGATGATCGCGATGGCCCTGTCGTGCTCGCCGGAGCTGCTGATCGCCGACGAGCCGACGACGGCGCTCGACGTCACGATCCAGGCGCAGATCATCCGCGAGCTGGCCACGCTGCGCGAGGAGACCGGCGCGGGCATCATCCTCGTCACGCACGACCTCGGCGTCGTCGCCGACATCGCCGACCGCGTGCTCGTGATGTACGCGGGCCGCGTGGTCGAGCAGGGCACGCTCGACGAGCTGTTCTACGACCCGCAGCACCCGTACACGTGGGGGCTGCTGGGCTCGATCACCCGCGTGGACCGCGACCGCTCGAAGAAGCTGCCGGCGATCCCGGGCACGCCGCCTTCGATGCTCGCGCCGCCGAAGGGCTGCCACTTCCGGCCGCGCTGCCCGTACGCGTTCGAGGCGTGCACCGAGGTGCCGCCGCTGGAGGCGCGCGCCGGCGACTCGCCCGGCCATCTGGACCGCTGCTGGCTGCCGGTCGAGGACAAGCGCGCGCGCCGGTCGGTCGACGGCCAGTTCGGCCTCAGCTTCGAGAAGACGGTGACCTCGTGAGCGCGACCAACGGCGACGGGCCCCTGCTGCAGGTCACGCATCTCGAGGTCAAGTTCCCGATCCGCTCGGGCCTGCTGATCCAGCGCAGCGTCGGGCATGTCCACGCCGTCGACGACGTGTCGTTCGAGCTGCAAGAGGGCGAGACGCTCGGCATCGTGGGCGAGTCGGGCTGCGGCAAGTCGACGCTGATCCGGACGCTGATGCGGCTGCTCGAGCCCACCGGCGGCGCGATCAACTACCGCGGCAGGGACATCACCACCGCCGGCCGGCGCGAGCTGGCGCCGGTGCGGCGCGAGTTGCAGATGGTCTTCCAGGACCCGCAGTCGTCGCTGAACCCGCGCAAGCGCGTGGGCCAGATCGTCGGGCGGCCGCTGCGCCTGCGCGGGCTCGAGCGGGGCTCGGTCGACGAGGGCGCGCGTGCGCTGCTCAAGCGCGTCGGCCTCAACCCGGAGCACCTGAACCGCTTCCCGCACGAGTTCTCAGGCGGCCAGCGCCAGCGCATCGGCATCGCCCGCGCGCTGGCGGCGGACCCGAAGCTGATCCTGCTCGACGAGCCGGTCTCGGCCCTGGACGTGTCGATCCAGGCCCAGGTCGTGAACCTGCTCGAGGAGCTGCAGGACGAGTTCGGGCTCAGCTACGTGTTCGTCGCGCACGACCTGTCCGTGGTGCGCCACGTCAGCGACCGGATCGCGGTCATGTACCTGGGCAAGATCGTCGAGGTCTCGCCGGCCGAGGAGCTGTACGACAAGCCGATCCACCCGTACACGATCGGCCTGCTGGGCGCGATCCCGATCCCCGACCCGCGCGAGAACCGGCGCCGCCACCGCGCCGTCGTCGAGGGCGAGCCGCCGAGCCCGATCGCGCCGCCGCCGGGCTGCCGCTTCCACACGCGCTGCCCGCACGCGACGGAGGTCTGCAAGACGGTCGAGCCGCCGCTCATGCGCTACCCGAACGGCCACCTCGCCGCGTGCCATCACCCGCAGAACGTGACGGCCGAGGACATCAAGGTGGCCGAGCGCTCCGACGCGAGCCCGCTGGATGCGGGGGATGGGCTGCCGCAGGCGGCGTAGCGCCGCGCTGGCACTGGTGCTCGCGGGCTGCGGCGGCGCGCAGTCGCCCGCGGTGCACCATGCCGCCGCGAAGAAGCCGGCCGCGGGTCCGTGCGTCGAGGCGGCCCGCACCCAGATCGCGGGCGCGCGCACGCGCGTGACGGGCGTCTCGCCCGGCTTCGCGACCTGCGTCTACGAGTCGCCGGACGTGCGCGCGGAGGTGATGGTGGACACCAACCCGCAGGCGCTCGTGCGCTTCAATCGCGCCGCCGTCGAGCGCGGCCAGAACGCGGCGTGGACGCACACCAAGGCCAAGGCCCCCCAGCAGATCGGGGGGCTCGGCGTGGGCGCGGACTGGTTCCCCGCCGACCACGAGCTGCTCACCACCGACGGCAAGCGCCTGATCTCGGTCAAGTTCGTCAAGGCCGGCGGCCGCAAGCTCGCGGTCTCGCTCGCACGCGCGACGCTACGCGGCTAGCTCGGCGCCGAGCGCGCGCACCGAGGCCTCGTCGATCGGCCCCACCACGAGGATGACCTCGTCCGCGCCGGCATCGCCCAGCGCGCGGACGTGCGCGGCGATGCCGTCGAGCGCGACGGGCGGCACCTCGAGCTCGCGCTCCGGGTTCGCCGGGTCGACGACGACGTGCGCGCACGCGCTGCGCAGGATCTCGGCCGGGTCGCGCCCGGCCCGCTCGGCGGCCTCGGAGATGCGGGCGTTGAGCGCGGCGAAGCCCTCGGGCGTGTTGCCGTAGTCCTCGAACCACGTGTTCCACCAGGTCGCGTGCGGGAGCGCGATCGAGAGCATGCGCGGGCCGTTGGAGCCGATCATCAGCGGCACGTGGCGCTGCGGGCGGGGGACGAGCACGGCGTCGTCGGCCTGGTGGAAGCGGCCGTCGAGCGTCACGCGCTCGCCTTCGAGCAGGCCGCGGACGATCGCGAACGCCTCCTCGAAGCGGCCGACGCGGCGGTCGTACGGGATGCCGTACGCGGCGAACTCGCGCTCGTTCCAGCCGGCGCCGAGGCCGAGCACGAAGCGCCCGCCGCTGACCTCGTCGATCGTCGCCGCCATCTTCGCCAGCAGGCCGGGCGGGTGGAAGCCGGCGCACGCGACGAGCGGGCCGAGCCGGACGCGCTCGGTCGCCGCGGCGAGCGCGGCGAGCAGCGTCCACGCCTCCCACGGCCCGCGCTCCGGATCGTCGTAGAGCAGGTGGTCGCCGACCCAGATCGAGTCGAAGCCGCACTCCTCGGCGGCGCGGGCGATGGCGAGGTACTCCGGCCAGCGCACCTCGCGCTCGACCTCAGGAAGCTGGATTCCGATCCGCACGGGGTCTGGACTCTATGCGGATCACGAGCGCGACCGAGGCCACGATGATTCCGGCGCCCGCGAGCGTCAGCGGCGAGATCGACTCGTCGTTGACCAGCCAGCCGAGCGCGATCGCGACGACCGGGTTCACGTACGCGTACGTCGAGACCTTCGAGATCGGCGCGTTCTGCAGCAGCCACGCGTACGCGCTGTAGGCGAGCAGCGAGCCGAACGTGATCAGGTACGCGAGCCCGAGCAGCGACCGCGTCGACCAGTGCGACGGGTGGATGTCCGAGGCCTCGCCGGCCACCAGCCCGGCGGCGGTCACGGCGATCCCGCCGAGCAGGCTCTGCCACGCGACCGACGCGATCGGGTCGCGCGGGAGGTCGATGCGGGGCGAGGCGAACGAGCCGACCGCCCACATCAGCGCGGCGCCGATGCACGCGAGCGGGCCGATGATGCTCGCGCCGCCCTCGGGCTTGACGACGAGCGCGACGCCGGCGAAGCCGAGCAGCACGGCGGCGAGGCTGCGCGCGGTGACCTGGTCGCGCGCGAGCACGCGCAGCAGGATCACCCACAGCGGGATCGAGGCGACCAGCAGCGCGGCCAGGCCGGAGGGGACGTGCACCTCGGCGACGCTGATGACGGCGTTCGCGCCCGGCAGCATCAGGCCGACGAAGGCGGCCGAGAGCAGTTGCGAGCGCGTCGGCTTCAGCGCCGACAGGCCGCGCTTGAAGGCCAGGAACGGCAGCAGGACGAGCCCGACGACGACGAAGCGCACGCCCGCGGACAGCAGCGGCGGCATCGTCTCGACCATCAGCGCGATGGCGAGGTACGTCGAGCCCCAGACGATGTAGACGATCCAGAGGTTCGTCCAGACGCGCAGCGACGAGGCTCCCACCAGGGCAGGGACGGGCCCGGCGGGAGCCTCGACGGCGCTCACGCGGCGTTGAGGCGGCGCGCGCGGTAGGCGAGCAGGTCGACGAGGTCGGCGGTGCGGCGGAACGGGTCCGAGACCTTGGCGCCGGTGTTCACGGACAGGGCGGCGACGACCTCGTCGTCGGCCTCGGCCACGAGCAGCTCGCCCTGGGGGAGCGGGCGCGAGTCGAGCTCGGCGAGGCGCCGGAGCGCAGGCCCGTCGGAGCCTCGCGCGGCGCGGATCAGGACTGTAGGAGCGAGGTTCTGGAGAGCGGCCATGATGTTCCTTTCGACGCCCGAGCGGCTGGTGGTGTTCCCGGTCGGAGGCTTGCTTGTATGCAACATGATCGGCGTTGAGCCGCAGTAGCACAAATGACGTTTTGCGCCTGGTCCTATAAGATCGACTGATGCTCGACGTCCGCCGCATGCGCGTCCTGCGCGAAGTCGCCGTCCGCGGCTCCTTCTCCGCCGCCGCCGAAGCCCTCTCGTTCACCCAGTCGGCGATCTCCCAGCAGATCGCCGCGCTCGAGCGCGAGACCGGCACCACGCTCGTACAGCGCAACGCGCGCGGCGTGCGCCTGACGGAGGCCGGCGAGGCGCTCGTGCGCCACGCGGAGGCGATCCTCGCGCGCCTGGCCGAGGCCGAGGCGGAGCTGGAGGCGATCGCCGGCCTGCGTGGCGGGCGGCTCCGGCTGGCCTCCTTCGAGTCGGCCGCCGCGACGCTGATGCCGCTCGCGATCGCCGCGTTCCGCGCGCTGCACCCCGGCGTCGAGCTGTCGATGATCATGGGCGAGCCGGAGGACATGATGCCGCTGCTCAAGAGCGGCGAGCTCGACCTCGCGCTCGGCTTCGACTCGCGCGTGCGCGACGAGGTCGACGGGATCGCGCGCATGCACCTCGTCAGCGACCCGATGTTCCTCGTGATGGCGGCCGACCACCCGCTCGCGCACAAGCGCAACACGCGCATCGCCGACTTCGCCGACGACGCGTGGATCGCCGGCAACACCGACTGCGAGTGCAACCGGCTGATCAACCGCGCCTGCGCGGTCGCCGGCTTCGAGCCGCGGATCGCGTTCCAGACCGACGACTACACGGCGATCCAGGGCTTCGTCGCCGCCGGCGTCGGCGTGTCGCTGATCGCCGAGCTCGGCCTGACGAGCATCCGCGACGACATCGTCGTGCGCCCGCTCGGGCGCGAGACGCCGGTGCGCGAGATCTACGCCGCGACGCCCGCCGGCGCGCACCGCTCGCCCGCGACGCAGGCCATGCTCGACTGCCTGCGCGACGTCGCCGCCCGCTACGAGACGCGGCGGCCGCAGCTCCAGCTCGTCGGCTGATGCTGCTGCTGCGCAGGGCGATCGCGCTCGCCGTGGAGTCCGCGGGCACCGACGGCGGCCCGTTCGGCGCCGTCGTCGCGCGCGGCGACGTCGAGGTCTCGATCGGCACCAACCGGGTGACCGCGTCCGGCGATCCGACCGCGCACGCCGAGATCGTCGCGATCCGGCGCGCCGCCGAGGCGCTCGGCACGCACGACCTCTCGGGCTGCCTGCTCTACACGAGCACGGAGCCGTGCCCGATGTGCCTCGCCGCCGCCTGGTGGGCGCGCGTGGACGCGATCGTCTTCGCCGCCGACCGCCACGCGGCCGCGCGCGCCGGCTTCGACGACGCCGCGATCTACGCGGAGGTCGCGGCCGAGCACCACGCGCGCACGATCCCGTGCTCCCAGCACCTGCCCGACGAGGGCGAGGCGCCGTTCGCCGCCTGGGCGGCGAATCCGACGCGTCACCCGTACTGAGTCGTTCCGACAGGTGATCGAAGAGATCAGGCCCGCGGACCCATAGGCTCCGGCGTTCCACCGGGATCCTGAGGGGGGTCTGTGCATGCGTAGGGTTGCCAGGATGGCGCTGGGGTTGGCGCCGCTCATCGCTATGGCGGTCGCCGCCGGCCCGGCGCGGGCGCAGATCCCCGCCAGCGGCGTGGGCAGCGCGACGATGGTGCCGCTGCAGGTCACCGGGCCGCCCGCGAACCGCTTCGACCTCGTGATCGTCGGCGACGGCTACACCGCCGACGAGCAGGACAAGTTCATGTCGCAGGTCGACAAGCAGCTGAACATCATGTGGAGCATCGAGCCGTACAAGACGTACCGCTCCTACATCAACGTCTACGCGGTCAAGGTGATCTCGCAGGACTCGGGCATCAGCTGCGACCCGAACCTGACCTCGCCGCGCAAGGTCACGCCGCTCGGCGGCGCGTTCTGGGGCGGCTGCAGCGCGTCCAGCGTCCAGCGCCTGGTGACGGTCAACAACTCCAAGCTGAACATGTACGCGGCGCTCGCGCCGGGCGTCAGCCAGCGGCTCGCGATCACCAACTCCAACACCTACGGCGGCTCCGGCGGCGCGGCCGCGACCTCGACCGGCGGCAACTCGATGTCGGCCCTGATCGCGCCGCACGAGATCGGGCACTCGCTCGGCGGCCTGCAGGACGAGTACGACTACTACACGCGCGGGATGCTCGGCGGCTGCTACACCGGCGGCGAGCCCAGCTCCGTGCACCACACGCTGCTGACGATCGACCAGATGCTCGCGCAGCAGAAGAAGTGGTGGCGCTGGATCGGCGAGCCGAGCGAGGCCGGCGGCCTGATCGGCCGCTACGAGGGCGGCATGTACTTCGACAAGTGCATCTGGCGCCCGAGCCAGCACTCGATCATGAAGACGCTGGGCTACTACTACGACCAGGTCAGCCGCGAGGTCATGACGCAGAAGATCGCGGCCAAGGTCAAGCTCGTCGACGCCTCGACGCCGACGACGACCCAGCCCGGCCGCACCGACACGGTGTGGGTCGAGACCCAGCACCCGGTCGACCACGAGCTCGACGTCACCTGGGCGATCGACGGCGTCAACGTGCCGAACACGGACAACGCGCGCTCGCTCGACCTCTCGACGCTGAACCTCGCCGCGGGCACCACGCACGCGCTGACGGCGACCGTCGTCGACCCCACCACGTTCGTGCGCGATCCCGCGATCCGCAACGGCACGGGCCTGACGCAGAAGCTGACCTGGACGATCAAGGACGGCGTCAACGGCCCGGTCGCGGCGACGGCCTCGTTCACCAACTCGACCTCGACGGCCACGGCGGTCGGCCGCAACGACGTCGTCTACGTCGAGATCACGCACCCGTCCGGCCCCGCTCCCGCGGTCACCTGGACGCTCGACGGCAACCCCGTCGCGAACCCGGTCAACAGCCGCAACCTGCGCCTGTCGAACCTGACGATCGCGCCCGGCTCGCACACGCTCGTCGCCAAGACCGGCGACGACACGCGCACGTGGACGGTCGACGCGACGCCGCCGACGACCAGCTACACGGTCTCGACGCCGCGCGCGACGCTGAGCCAGCCCGGGGCCGACGTGCCGGAGTACATCTTCGAGGGCCCGTTCAGCATGAAGCTGACCGCGACCGACGAGGACCCCGGCTACGTCGTGCCCGAGTTCCGCGTCGACGGCGACGGCTGGCAGAACTTCTACGGCTGGCCGACCGACGCCAACGCGCCGTTCCAGTTCTCCGTCACCGGCACCGACATCGACGCGCTCAACTACGGCAAGCTCGCCTACGGCCGCCACGTGATCGAGTACCGCGCGATCGACTCGGCCGGCAACTACGGCACGCCGAAGCGCTTCATCGCCAACTACATCGACCCCGAGAAGAGCGAGGTCGGGACGGTCGGCGGAACGGTCGCGGCGACGCTGGGGCTCACGCTCGGCGCGCCGGTCGCGTTCGGCGCGTTCACGCCCGGCCTGGCCAAGGACTACGACGCGAACATGACGGCGGACGTGGTCTCCTCGGCCGGCGACGCCGCGCTGAGCGTGGCCGATCCGTCGGCGACGGCCACGGGCCACCTCGTCAACGGCGCGTTCTCGCTCCCGCAGGCGCTGCTGGTGAAGGCGTCGAGCCCGCTCGGGACCGGCGGCGCCTTGTCGCTGGTCGGCGGGACGGTGCTGACCTACACGACGCCGGCGAGCCACGACCCGGTGACGATCTCGTTCCGCCAGTCGATCGGCGTCAACGACGCGCTGCGCACCGGCAGCTACTCGAAGACGCTGACGTTCACCCTGTCGACGACGACTCCGTGAGGCCGTTGGCGAACGCATAGACCACGGCCTGAGCCCGATCGCGGGCGCCGATCTTGGCGAAGATGTGGTTCACGTGGCTCTTGACGGTGGCCGCGCTGACCACCAGGCGCTCCGCGATCTCCGCGTTGGTGAGGCCCTCGGCGATCAGGCCGAGGACCTCCGCCTCGCGCGGGGTCAGGTCGTCGGGCAGGACGGTGGGGGCAGAGGTTTCCGAGGGGGTCGAGAGGGCGGCGACGACGTGGTGCTGGACGGCAGGGTCCAGCGCCGCGTCGCCGCGCGCGACCGCCTCCATCGCGGCGCGGATCTCCTCGGCGCCGGCGTCCTTGGTCAGGTAGCCGCGCGCGCCGGCGCGCAGGGCGCCGAGCACGGAGGCGTCGTCGGCGTAGGTGGTGAGCGCGATCGCGCGCGGGCGCTCGCCGCGCTCGGCGAGCCGGCGGATCGCCTCGATCCCGTCCATCCGCGGCATCCGCAGGTCCATCAGCACGATGTCGGGGTCGTACTCGGCGGCGAGCCGGACCGCCTCCTCGCCGTCGGCGGCGGTGCCGACGAGCTCGACGCCGTCGAGCAGGGAGAGCAGCGTGCCCAGGCCCTCGCGCACGACGCGCTGGTCGTCGGCGAGCAGGACCCTCAGGGCAGCCATAGCTCCACCTTGAACCCGTCCTCGGTCGGCTCGGCCTCCAGCCGCCCGCCGAGCAGCTCGGCGCGCTCGCGCATCCCGGTCAGCCCGTAGCCGCCGGCGCCGACCATGATCGGCGCGCCCGGCCCGTGATCCTGCACGCGCAGCGTGGTCCCGCCGGCCGCGTACTCGAGCCGGATCTCCACCCGGTCGGCCGCGCTGTGCTTGCGCACGTTGGTGAGCGCCTCCTGGGCGGTGCGGTAGAGCGCGAGGGCCGCCTCGGAGGAGGTCTCGCGCGGCGTCCCGATCACGGTCAGCGACGCGGCCGGGCCGAACGCCTCGGCGAGGTCCTTCAGCCGGTCCGGGCCGGGCAGCTCGTCGCCGCGCAGCGCCGCGATCGCCTGGCGCGCCTCGGTCAGCCCGCCGGCCGCGAGCCGGTGCGCGTGCTCGAGCCCGGCGATCACCTCAGGATCGGCGCCGCGGTCGCGCGCGAGCAGCCGCGTCCCCTCCAGCTGCAGCGCGAGCGCCGACAGCGAGTGCGCGAGCACGTCGTGCATGTCGCGCGCGACGCGGGCGCGCTCGTTCATCGCCGCCGACTCCGCGTGCGCGGCGCGCGTCTCGCGCAGCTCCTCGACGAGCTCCTCGGCGTCGATCCGGCGGTCGTTGAGCCGGCGGATGAGGCGGGTGATGAGAAACCACGGGACGACGGAGAAGAACAGCCCCGGCACCGTCAGGCCCGGGTGGTCGTTGGTCGTCGCGACGACGATCGCGAGCGCCACCAGCGATCCTCCCGCGGCGATCCACGACGCCGGCTGGTACAGCCGCATGCCGGCGATCACGGCGACCCAGTAGATGCCCGCATAGCCGGCGCCCTCGGGCTGGACGGCGGCGAGGATGCAGCTCGCGGCGCCGATCATCAGCACGCCCGCGAAGCGCTCGCCGGGGCGCAGCTCCTTGCGCCGCGCGCCGAGCAGGACGCCCGCGCAGAACAGCGTCAGCCCGAGGATGACGGCGTGCCCGTCGCCGTGGAAGCCGGGCTTCGGGTCGGTCGTGAGGATCGACACGATCACGACCGCCATGGCGACGCCGCCGAACACGCGCAGCGCCACCGGGGGTCCGGTGGGGCCGAGCACGGGCATGTCGCGCAGGTTCACGGCGCTCACGGTAGGCGCTCACGCGGCGCGCGTCATGGGCGCGCGGGTGGAAGCCGTCTCCACCCACGGGTGGAGATGCAGGTTCGACCCGGGCGCCGATGACGGATCGGCGCCGGAACCCGATGCTGTGACCCATGATCACGAACTCGCTCGAAGCGGCCGTCGCGGAGCGTTCGGCACTGCGGGATGAACCGGCCGTCCAGGTGCGCGGGCTGCGCAAGGCCTATGGAGACGTCCAGGCGGTCGACGGCATCGACCTCACCGTCCAGCGCGGCGAGGTGCTCGCCGTCCTCGGCCCGAACGGAGCCGGCAAGACCACGACGGTGGAGATCCTCGAGGGCCACCGCCGCGCCGACGCGGGCTCGGTCAGCGTCCTGGGCTTCGACCCGGCGCTGCGCCAGCGCGCCTTCCGCGAGCGGATCGGCATCGTCCTGCAGGAGAGCGGCCTCGACCCGGCCATCACCGTGCGCGAGGCGGTCGAGCTCTACAGCGCCGCCTACCCGCGCCCGCGCGACGCGCGCGAGGTGATCGAGCTGGTCGGGCTCGAGGGCAAGGCCGACGCGCGCGCCGAGACGCTCTCCGGCGGCCAGCGCCGGCGCCTGGATCTGGCGCTCGGGATCGCCGGCGACCCGGACCTGATCTTCCTCGACGAGCCGACGACGGGCTTCGATCCCGCCGCGCGGCGCCAGTCGTGGGAGCTGATCTCCAGCCTGCGCTCGCTCGGCAAGTCGATCCTGCTGACCACGCACTACATGGACGAGGCGCAGCAGCTCGCCGATCGCGTCGTCGTGATCGCGCGCGGCCGCGTGATCGCCGAGGGCACGCCGGACTCGCTCGGGCGCGACGGCGGGGACGCGGTGATCTCGTTCCGGCTGCCGTCCTACCACGAGGACCTCCCCCTGCCCGCGGATGCGCGCGTGGAGCGCGAGCACGTGAGCTTCGCCACCACGACGCCGACGCGCGACCTCGCGCCGATCCTGGCCTGGGCGGCCGGGCGCGGGATGGAGCTCGAGAACCTCTCCGTCGCCCGGCCTTCGCTCGAAGACGTCTACCTCCAGCTGACCGAGGAGAACGCATGACCCGCTCGGACTTCACCCTCACCCGCCGCTGGCTGGCGGGGAGGGTGCGACTCACACTCCGCAACCCGCGCGCGGTGCTCTTCACCTTCGCGTTCCCGCTGCTGCTGGTGGTGCTGTTCAACGCGTTGAACGGTGACACCCAGGTCGTGTCGGCCGGCGTGAAGGTGCCGTTCTCACAGTTCTACACGCCGGCGATCGGCGTGTTCTCACTCGTCGCCGCGTGTTACACCACGCTGATCCTCGGCATCGCCACCGCGCGTGACAACGGGCTCCTGAAGCGCGTGCGCGGCACGCCGCTGCCGATCGGGATCTACCTGGGCGCGTGGATGACGAGCGCGGCGCTGGTGGGCATCTGCGCGATCGTGGCCATGTTCGTCGTGTCGGTCCCCGCGTTCGGCGTGGAGATCTACACCGCCGCGCTGCCGGCCGCGGCCGTCACCATCGTGCTCGGCGCGGCGTGCCTGACGGCGCTCGGCGTCGCGGTCGCCAGCCTGGTGAAGTCCGCCGAGCAGGCGATGCCGGTCGCGCAGTTCACCTTCCTGCCGATCTCGTTCGTGTCCGGCATCTGGTACCCGCTCGACGGCGCTCCTTCGTGGGTCGTCCACGTCGCCCACTTCTTCCCGCTGTACCACATCGCGCACGCGTTCGAACGCTGCTTCGTGCCGGGCGCGGGCGCCGCCTGGTCGCCGCACGACCTGTGGGCGATCGCCGTGTGGACGGCTGTGGCCGCGTTCGTCGCGGCCCGCCGCTTCCGCTTCGAGCCCGGGCAGGGCGAGGGCGGCCGCGTTCAGCGCCTCAGGCTGCTCGGGGCCCGGTGACGCGGAGCCCCGGCGATGGTGAAGGCGACGTAGCGGCGGCCGCGCCGGCGCTCGATCGCGATCCGCACCGTCGCGGGCTCGCTGAGGGTGAGGCGCAGCGTCGTCCCCTTGCCGCCGCGGCGGAAGCGCTTGTGGGAGAGCGAGAGGGCCGACAGGGCCGGAGCGGTCGTGTCGCGCGCGCCCGGCGCCGGCGTCGAGCCCGGCACGGGTCCGGACGGCGTCGCGGGCGCCGGGTCGGCCGGGCGGGTGAAGCGAGCGAGACCCTGGTCGGGCACCGAGCCGATCGCGCCGTCTCCGCCGATCCAGACGTGCCGGCCCGCCACCGCGATCATGTTGACCGCGCTCGTCGGCCGCGGGTTCCGACGGCAGCACCGCGCCGGTCGCCGCGTCGACCTCCGCGAGGGCGCGCCGATCGCTGCCGCCGAGCCCGAAGTACGAGCCGCCGAGCAGGATCGTGCCGGACGCGGTCCGCGCCAGCACGGCGGCGTCGTTGGACTTCGTGTGCGGGTCGAACGGCAACACGGCTCCGTCGTAGCCGACGGCCCCGGCGGCAGACCGCACCTGGTCATTGAGCTTGGTGAACGCGCCCGCGAGGTAGACGCCCGCCGGCAGCGGGAGCAGCGCGTAGACGCCGCCCTGCGCGCTGACGTTCCAGTCCGTCGCCGTGCCGGTGTCGAGCGTCAAGGCCGCGAGGCCACCGCGCGCGGGCTGCGGCGTCTGCGAGCCGATGTGCTTGAACACGCCGCTCACGTACATGGCGGAGCCGTCCGGCGCAGGCGCGAGGTGCCCGACCCAGAGGTCAGGGGCGGGCCGCCACGCGCTCGGGTCGCCCGAGCCGGCGGAGACGGCGGCCAGGTTCGGCCGGTCGGCCGGCCCCGACTGGCCGATCGTGGCGAAGCTGCCGGCCACGTAGAGCGTGCCGCCGTCGGGCGAGAGCGCGAGGTCGTACACGTCGCCCGACGGCCGCGGGTCGAACGCCGTCGCCGCGCCGGTGGTCGCCGACAGCGCGGCGAGGTGCGCGCGAGCGGCGCCGCCGGCGTGCAGGCACTGGCCGCCGGCGTAGACGGTGTCGCCGGCGAGCGCGAGCTTGCTGACGCCGGCGTCCGCGTCCGGGTTCCAGTCCGTCGGCCTGCCGTCCTCGCCGAGCGCCGCGAGGTTGCGGCGCATCACGCCGTTGACCGCCGAGAACCAGCCTCCGGCGGCCACGCCGTGCTCCAGCGGGGCGAGCGCGAGCACGTCGCCGCCCGCGCTGGGGTCCCACGCGGTCGCCGCGCCGGCGGCGTCGACCGCGGCGAGGTCCGTCCGCGGCCGGCCGCCCAGCGTCGTGAAGGACCCGCCGACGTAGACGGTGGCGCCGGCCGCGAGCATGCTCGAGACGTGGGTGGAGCCCGATCCGTTGAGGGTGCCGGCGGGAGCAGGGTTCCACGCCGTCGCGCTCGCGTCGCTCGTCGTCACCGCGGCCAGGCCGGGGCGCGCCGCCCCGGCGCCCTTGCCGATGTGCGTGAAGCCGCCCGCGGCGTAGACGGTCGTGGCGGTCGTCGCGAGCGCGCGCACCGTGCCGTTGGCGCCCGGGAGCCAGCTCGGGTCGGGCTGGTCGGCGGGCAGCGAGTAGCGGCGCAGCGAGCCGCCGACCGACGCGCCGAGCGAGCTGAACTCGCCGCCGGCGTACAGATCCGGGCCCTGGATCGCGAGGACGTGGACGGGGCCGTCCGGCTCGGCGCCGCCGATGCCGGACAGCAGCTGCCCGCTCGCGCTCAGCAGCGCGAGGTTCTCGCGCGCGCCGCCGCCCGCGTGGTCGAACTCCCCGCCCGCGTAGATGAGCCCGCCCGCGTCGACCGCCAGCGCGTCGACCGTCGCGCCGCCGCCGCTGAGGGAGACGGCGGGATCGAAGCCGAGCAGGTGCCCGTCGGCGGCGTCGACCGCCGCCAGCCCCGTGCGGCTCAGCGTGCCCGCCTTGGCGAAGTCGCCGCCGACGTACAGCGTCTGCCCGGAGAGCGCGAGCGCGTTGATGCCCTGCTGGAAGAGGCCGCCGCCGCCCGCGAACAGCGGGGGCACGAACGTCGCGGCGAGCGCGAGCAGCGCGGCGGCGAGCAGGGCGGCAGGGGAGTGGCGCATGCCAAGCACCCTGCCGACCGCGGGGGCCGCGGCCAATGCGCGACCGCGCCCGATCGTGTCGCTCCACCGCCGCAACCGCGGCGGACAACCGCCCTACAGGCCGCGGGCGCGGACGTCGGGAAGCGCGCGCACCAGCGCCACCGCCGCGAGGACGAGGAGGGCGAGCATTCCCGCCACCCAGGCGCCGGCGCCCGACACGTCGTCCCGGTGCAGGAGCGGGAGGGCGAGCAGGAGCGCGCACCAGGCGGCCAAGGTCGCGTAGGGGATGAACGCCTCGGCCGGGCGCCGCAGCACCAGCGCGCAGCTGACCAGCATCGTGCCCACCATCGCGTACCAGGCGGCGATCGCGCGGCCGAGCAGGGGCGTGATCTGCCATGGCCAGTGGGGTGCGAGGTCGGCGGGGAAGAGGTACAAGGCCGTCGCGCCCGCGATCAGCAGCGCGCCCGCGATCGCGGACAGGATCCGCACCACACGCAGCGACGGGTCCGCGTCCGGCACCGGCTCCGCGTTGCGGCGCTGGCGCGCGACGAGGAACGGGATCGCGAACGGGACGCCCGCGTACACGATCACCCAGCCCCACGTGGGCGGATAGTCGAACTTGAACTTGTCGTGGTGAATCAGCGTCGCCAGCGCCAGCGTCGTGGCGAGTACCCACAGCGCGGGCGGGAGCGTCTGGAGGGAGCGCCACCGGGTCGTCCTGAAGAGGACGAGCCCGGTGGCGAGGGTGCCCGCCAAGAAGCCCGCGCCGATGAAGGCGGCGTTGACCGGCGGCTTGATCGACCACGCGTAGTCCGTCAACGCATGGCTGGGGAGGAAGTAGAGGAAGGCGCCGTTGGCGAGCGCGAGCGCGAACAGCAGCCAGACGCCCACGCGCGTGAGCGGGAGCATGCGGCCGCGGGCCTGTGCGACGCGGGCGGTCACGAGCGCAAGCATCTCAGGGAATCGGCACGCTGCGTACACGCGTCACCTCGCTCCGCTCGCTGATGTACTCGGGCAGCTGGCCGAGCGCGGCCTGCTCGCTCTCGGCGTCGACGACCCACCAGAGCGCGTGGCCGCCCTGCAGGCAGCTCGAGAGCGCGAGCCGGTGGCGCAGCGGGCTGTCGAAACCGCGCCAGGCGGCGAACGCGAACGGGCACTCCTGGGCGGGATGCTGATGGCTGAGGAGGAACGTCGGCACGGGTCGAAGCCTCCCGCGTCGCGGGCGCCCCCGGTATGGGGGATCTCCCTGAATCCGCGTCAGGGGCCGGCGCCCGCCGAGCCCACCGGCCGCGCTCCCATAGAGCTCCCGCAGAAGCACCAGAATGATTCCGCCGCCACGGATGCCGCAATTTGCGGGTATGCTCGCGAATTACCGCCAATGCCAGATTCAACGCTTACGGGAATTCGACGGGAGGATCGTGGGGGGCACGCGTAGGCGCCGCGGGCTCCCCAGCCCGCTCGAGCGCGACCTGGATCGCCTGCGCCTCGCCGGCCTGGACCGCGTCGCGACGGTCGCCGGGGAGGGGCTCGAGGTGCTGCCGGAGCTCGGCTCGGTCGTCGCGGCCGCCGACCGCCTGGGCGGCGGCGTCGACGCGGCCGAGGGCCCGGCGCTGCGGGCGATGGCGATCCGGGCGGTGGTCGCCCAGGCGCTCGCGGACCTCGGCGACACCCCCGACGCGCGCGCCGCGCGGGCCCTGTTCGGCGGCGACGGCAGCTCGCTGCGCGACCGCGAGGCCGCGGCGGCCACCCATGTCGGCCGCGCGCCCGACACCTACCGCCGGCGCGTGCGCGCGGACCTGCTGCCCCGGCTCGCGGAGGCCGTCCTGGGCGTCGAGCTCGACGCCGACGAGGCTCCGGCCGGCCGCGCGGCCCCCGCGCCGGCCCTGCAGCGCCGGCGCGACCAGCCGCGCGTCGAATGGATGCTCACGCGCGCCGCCGAATCGGTGTTCATGTGCGGGATCAACCTCGATTCCACTGTGTCATGTGTGAACCTTGTCACCGATATCGCGCGCCGCGGTGTACATGTACGCTTACTGTCACTCGATCCGCGCGGCAGGATGCTGCTCCCGTTCTCGCAATTCAGTGGAGTGGATCCTGAGGTGAGGCGCAGCAAGATCTCCTCCAACCTGCGCCTGATCGCCGCGCAGATCGCGCCCGCGCGCGGCAGGATCGAGCTGCGCACGGTGGACGCGTTCATGTCGATGGGCTGCATCGGGATCGACCTGCACCTGCCGTCCGGCGTCCTCGTGGTCCAGCACTACCTGCGCTCGGTCACGGCCGAGAAGGCGCCGACGCTGTGGATCGAGCGCCGCTCGAACCCGGCCTGGTACGACGTCTACGAGCGCGCGCTGGAGCAGTCCTGGCGCGAGTCCTCGCTGCACACCAAGGCGGGTCAGGCCTCGGCGCGCTCGCGGCCGACGATCTCCGCCACCGCCGCGCGCGAGCCGACGCCGAGCTTGCCGAACACGCGCGTCATGTGACTCTCGACGGTCTTCTCCGACAGGAACAGCTCGGCCGCGATCTCCTTGTTGGTGGCGCCGCGCGCGACCAGGTCGGCGACCTCGCGCTCCCGCCCCGAGAGGCCCGCCAGGCCCTCGCCGCCGCTGCCGCGGCGCCGCCGGGCTGAGGCGGGGCGGCCGAGCCGGCGCAGCTCGCGCGCCGCCTCGTCGCGCAGCCGCACGGCGCCGACGGCGCCGAGCTCGGACTCCGCCTGCTCCAGGCTCGCCACGTCGCCGGCCAGCCGGCCGGCCAGCGTGCGCGCCCGGGCGGCCTGGATCACGGCGCCGACGCCGTCCGCGAGCCGCGCCGCCTCGCGCGCGGGCTCCGCGTCGCCGTCGAGGAGCGCGCGGGCGCACAGCACGGCGGCCTGCGCGTAGGGGAGCGTGAGGCCGGCGGCCGCCGCCTCCCCGCGCACGACCCACGCCTCGGCGGCGCCCGTACGGCCGAGCGCCAGCTCGGCGCGGGCGAGCACGGCGTACAGCCATGCGCGCCGGCCGGGCTCGACGCTAGGGAACTCGGGCGCACCGCCGGCGCTCATCGCCGCCAGGCAGCGCTCCGGCTCGCCCGCCTCGAGCTGGGCGGCCGCGACGTGCACGCGCGTGGCGCGCGACAGCACGCTCTCGTCAAGCCCGTCGAGCAGCGCGACCGCCTCGGCGCCGGCGGCCCGCGCGCGCGTCTGCTCCCCGCGCAGCGCGGAGATCCAGGCGTCGGCGGTCAGCGCGAAGCAGAGCATCTGCGGGTTGCCCCACAGGCGCGCGCTCTCGACGGCCGCGCCGGCGTGCTCGGCCGCCTCGGCGAGCCGCCCGCGGACCTCGAGCGCGTGCGCGAGCCCGATCGTCATCGGGATCATGAACTGGCCCTGCCCGGACGCTCGCGAGACGGCGATGCCGCGCCGCAGGTGGCGGATCGCGTCGTCGTAGCGCTCGCAGAAGAACTCGGCGAAGCCGAGGTAGTAGGCGGCGTCGGGGCGGCCGGCCAGCGCGCCGTCGTCGAGCGCGTCCAGGCGCGCGGCGGCGTCGAGCTGGATCTCCTGCGCGCGCGCCGTGCTGCCGAGGCCGAGCTCCGCGAAGCACTCGAGCGCCGTGGCCACGGCCGCCAGCGCGGGCTGGTCGGTCTCGCGCGCGCGCCGCGCCCACTCGCCGACGGCGGCGAAGTCGCTGTCGTAGAGCGCGTCGGCCGCGAGCTCGACCTGCAGGTCGGTCGCCGCCGCGCCCTCGAGCTCGGCCAGCGCGCCGAGCAGCCGCGCGTGGGCGGCGGCGTGGCGGCCGAGCAGGTTCTCGCACATCGCGCAGCCCGCCACCAGGCGGGCGCGGACCGGGCCCAGCTCCGGCCCGACGAGCGCGAGCGCGTCGGCGAGCGCGTCGAGCGCCAGCTCGAGCCGGCCCGTGGCGGCGAGCGCCTGCGCGAGGCCGATCAGCAGCTCCAGGCGCCGGAACGCGTCGTCGTGCCCCACCAGGCGCAGCGCGGCGCCGAACCATTCGGCGGCGCTGGCCGGCGCGCGCGCCGCGGCGTGGCGGGCGGCCTCGGCCAGCACCTCGACGGCCTCGGCGTCGCCGGGCCGCGCACAGCGCGCGATGTGGTGCGCGCGCGCGACGAGCGGGCCCCCGTGCTCGGTCAGCGACGCCGCCGCGCGGCCGTGGGCGCCGATCCGCCAGCCCTCGGTCGCCGACTCGTAGATCGCGTGGCGCACGAGCGGGTGGCGGAAGCGGTAGCGGCGCGGGACGTCGGTCGTCACCAGCAGCCCGCCGGCGAGCAAGGCGTCGAGCGCTTCGAGCGCGTCGGCCTCCTCCAGCCCGGCGGCCGCCGCCGCGAGGTCGAGCTCGATCGGGTCGCCGGCGACCGCCGCGCCCTGCGCCAGGCTGCGGCCGGTCTCCGCGAGCGCGGCGATCTCCTGCTCGAGCGCGCGGATGACGGCGCGCGGGACGCCGGGCGTCGAGGGCCCGTCGGCGGCCACGCGCCGCCCGGCGGCGTGCTCGCGCGCGAGCTGCTCGAGGAAGAACGGGTTGCCGCCGCCCTCGTCGAAGATCGCGCCGCGCACCGGCCCGGGCATGTCCTCGCCCAGCAGCGCCTCCGCCTCCTCGCGCGAGAGCGCCGCCAGCGGCCGCTCGGCGACGGTGCCGTCGCGCTCGGCGCTGTGGACGGCGGCGGCGAGCAGCGGCCGCACCGGCGCGGGGCGGAACGCGAGCGCGAGCACGAGCGGCCCCTTCGGCGGGTGCCGCAGCAGGTGCGCGACGGCCTCCAGCGACGCGTCGTCGGCCCAGTGCAGGTCGTCGAGCGCGAGCACGACGGGGCGCACGCGCGCGAGCGCCTCCAGCAGCGCCCGCAGCGCGCGGTGCGTGCGGTAGCGCTCGTCCTGCAGGCCGGCGGGCGTGCCGACGCCCGGCAGCACGGCCGCGAGCTCGGGCAGCTGGTCGCCGACGAGCCGCTCCAGCCGCTCGATACCGAGCGCTCCCGCATAGTCGGCCAGCGCGTCGACCCAGACGCCGAACGGCAGCTCGCGCTCGAGCTCGGACGCGCGCCCGGTCAGCACGAGGTGCCCGCGCGCGTCGCCGCGCGAGCGCAGCTCGTCGAGCAGGCGCGACTTGCCGATGCCGGGCTCGCCGGAGAACGCGAGCACGGCGCCGGCGCGCCGGTCGAGGCCTCGCAGCGCGTCCTCGACGGCCGCCACCTCCGCGCGGCGCCCGATCAGTCTGGGTTCGGTGCTCGTGCTCGTGCGCCCGACTCTAGTCAGCGCCCCGGTGCCATTTGTAGGGGGGTGGCCACACTCCGTGGTCCCAGGACCGGTCCCGCCCGCAGGTTGAGCCGCCCGCCTCTCGCGCCGCCCGCCCGCAGGGGCGAACGTGGCGGGCATGCGCGGACAGCGCGGCCAGACGGCGGTGGAGTACATCGGAGCGCTGCTCGTCGTGGCGACCCTGGTGGGCGCCGTCGCCACGAGCCACGCGGGCGCGAGCATCCGGCACGCGCTGGCCGACAAGGTCTGCGCGATCGCCCGCGGCGAGAACGGCTGCGGCGGCGCGCCGGAGCGCGCCGCGAGCGGGCGCCACCTGCTCGCCACGACCGCCTCGGTCCACCGCTCCTACGGCGCCCGCCGCGTCGCCGCCGCCAACCGCGCTGCGACGCGCGCGATCGTCAAGGCGCTCCTGCACCCGTGGGGGCAGCCGCTGAAGGACGCCGACGCCGCCATCCGCGCCTTCAAGCAGCAGCTCGCGTACTGCACGAACAACGACCGCCGCCCGCCCAACATCGGCTGTCCCGGGATCAAGAGCGCCGACACGAGCGTCGAGAAGCTGCTCGGCCTCTACGACGCCGTCCACGCCGTCCACGACACGCTCGCGAAGCTGTGGAGCTGGCTCACCACCGTCCCGCAGCACAAGCCGACGCAGAAGGAGATCGACGCCGCCGTCGCGCAGTTCGTCGTCGACGCCGCGGTCGGCGACGGGGCGAAGACCGACAAGGACGTCGAGGAGTTCGTCAAGGCCCACCGCAACGACATCAACGAGGGCCTGCGCTCGGTCTCGGCGCGCGAGACGAACTGGACCGGCGGCCAGTACATCGCCCGCGGCGCGCGCGACCCGGACCTGCGCAACGCGATCAAGCAGCTCTACCGGCCGGGCGCCAAGGTCGGCGACGGCGGCACGGCCGACATCCTCGTCAAGGAGGCCGAGGCCGGCTGCCGCCAGGGCGCCTGCACGCACTTCGAGAAGGCCGTCGGCTACCGCCGCAACCTGCAGAGCATCCTCTCCAAGACATCGCTGACCGGCGACGACCGCAAGATCGCGGGCGAGCTGATCGGCAAGCTCAACAAGGCGATCCAGCGCGCCGGGGGCGAGTAGGGTCGCCGGCGTGCACCCCGCCCGCAAGCTGATCGAGGGGCTCCCGGAGTTCGCCGAGCGCTACCCGCTGGAGATGGTGCTCGACCCGTGGTCGGACCGCGTGCGCGAGCGCCTCGACGCCGGCGAGGACATCGCCGACGCGCTGGCCGTGATCGAGGAGCTCGCCGCGCACGGCGACGCGCGCGTGCGCAACGCCGTCAAGGTCTCGTTCCTGGAGGCCGCGGACTGGCAGGGGCTCGGGCCGGCGACGGAGGCGCTGCGTGGGGCCTGACGAGGCGCACGTGCGGCTGCTCGAGGCGGCCCCCGAGCTCGGCCCGGCCTTCGGCATGGACGCGGTGCTGCTCGGGCTCGCCCACTGGGCGTGGGAGCGGCGCGCCGACGAGGACCTCGTGCGGCGCTACCTGGCCTACGTCGACTGGCTCGTCGAGCACGGCCCGCCCGAGGTCGCCGAGCTCGCGCTGGCGCACACGGACGACTTCCCGTTCGGGACCCTAGGCCTCGGCGCCTAGCGGCGCGCGGGCCGGCGCACGGCGCTTCAGCGCACGCGCGCTGAGCGCCAGGACGGGGCGCTCGAGCAGCAGCCAGCTCGCGCCGGCGAGGGCGAACGCGAGCGGGAGCACGTACGCGGTCGCGAGCCCGAAGCCCTCGGGGAAGCGGTGGTGCATCTGGAGGAAGTAGATGACCGGGTAGTGCCACAGGTAGACGCCGAAGGAGAGCGTCCCGAGCAGGCGCAGCGGCGCGCTCCCGAGCACGCCTGACGGCCGCAGCGAGACCGCCCACAGCATCGCCGCGAACCCGAGCGCGGCGGGCAGGTCGCGCAGCGAGTGGAAGAGCACGCTGTAGCCGGTCGTGTGCCACCAGCAGTCGGCGAGCACGACGGCGGCGCCGGCGAGGAAGACCGCGTGCGTGACCCGGCGGCGCGGCTGCGCGCCGTGCGCGAGCACGGCCGCGGCGATCCCGCAGGCGAACGTCGCGAGGTAGCTCGGCAGCGTCCAGGTGATCTCAGGCGCCCAGTCGCGCAGCACCGACGCCGTCGTGAACGCGACGCCGGCCGCGATCAGCGCGGCGCAGACCGCCAGCGGGCGGCGCGCGCGGATCAGCGCCAGCCCGATCAGCGGCAGCACCAGGTAGAAGGACACCTCGACGTGCAGCGACCACATCGGCGGGTCGAGCTGGTTGCGCGTCTCCGGGAACACGTTCGCGAGGAAGAAGACGAACTTCGGCACCTGGCCGAGCGCGACGTCGCGGCCGTGGCCGGTGCCGTGCAGCAGCGCCAGCGTCCCGGCCAGCGCGAGCCAGTAGGCGGGCGCGATGCGCGCGAGCCGGCGCACCGCGTAGCGGCCGAGCGCCGGAGCGGGGCGGTCGCCGCGCGCGGCGGCGACCCACGGCTTGGCCAGCAGAAAGCCGGAGAGCACGAAGAACAGCAGCACGCAGACGCGCAGCTCGCCCATCCAGCGGTCGAGCGTCAGCGACTTCCCAGGCTCGTTCGCGCCCGTGTAGATCCACACGTGCAGCAGCACGACGCCCAGCGCCGCCAGCCCTCGCAACCCGTCGAGGGGATGAAGTCTTCCCTTGCCCGCCATCGGTTCTCAGGCTGAGTCCTCTCCCGAAATGGGGGCGAAGAAAACGACACATGTCCTAACGTCGGGGTGCGAATGACTGCGACCGCCGAGGAACTCCTCGCTCGCCTGGCCGGCCCCGGGGCCGGCTTCCGCGAGCACCAGCGCGAGGCGATAGCCGACCTCGTGGACGACCGTGCGCGCGTGCTGTGCGTGCAGCGGACCGGG
This sequence comes from uncultured Solirubrobacteraceae bacterium, assembly GCA_963736505.1. Classification (GTDB taxonomy): domain Bacteria; phylum Actinomycetota; class Thermoleophilia; order Solirubrobacterales; family Solirubrobacteraceae; genus Solirubrobacter. The sequence goes on along the minus strand of CAVTOZ010000001.1, from coordinate 413,032 downwards.
TGGGGGAAGTCGGCCGTCTACTTCCTCGCGACCGCCCTGCTGCGCGAGCAGGGCGCCGGCCCGGCACTGATCGTCTCGCCGCTCTTGGCGCTGATGCGCAACCAGATCGCCGCGGCCGAGCGGCTCGGGATCCGGGCGCACACGATCAACTCGACCAACCGCGACGGGTGGGACGAGGTCCGCTCGCTGCTCGCCGACGACGCCGTCGACCTGCTGCTGATCTCGCCCGAGCGGCTCAACAACCCGCGCTTCCGCGACGACATGCTGCCGCTGTTCGCGGCCCGAGTCGGCCTGCTGGTGGTCGACGAGGCGCACTGCATCTCCGACTGGGGGCACGACTTCCGGCCCGACTACCGGCGCCTGGCCGAGATGCTGGAGGCGCTGCCCGAGGGCGTCGCGGTGCTGTGCACGACGGCGACGGCGAACGACCGCGTGGTCGCCGACGTGGCGGAGCAGCTGTCGCTCGGCCGCGTGAGCGCGCTGCGCACCTACCGCGGGCCGCTCGGCCGCTCGTCGCTGCGGCTGGAGGTCGTCGAGCTGCCGAGCCAGTCCGACCGGCTGGCGTGGCTGGCGACGCACCTGCCCACGCTGCCGGGCTCGGGCATCGTCTACACGCTCACCAAGCGCGACGCCGACGTCGTCGCCGAGTTCCTGTCCGGCCACGGCGTGCCGGCCGAGGCGTACTCGGGCGAGATCGGCAACGAGACGCGGATCGCGGTCGAGGAGCGGCTGCTGCGCAACGAGCTGAAGTGCGTGGTGGCCACGAGCGCGCTCGGGATGGGCTACGACAAGCCGGACCTCGGGTTCGTCGTGCACTACCAGGCGCCCGGCTCGGTGATCTCCTACTACCAGCAGGTCGGGCGCGCCGGCCGCGCGATCGAGCGTGCCGACGTCGTGCTCCTGCGCGGCGCCGAGGACCGCCGGATCCAGGACTTCTTCATCGAGCAGGCGTTCCCGCCGCGCGACCGCGTGGAGCGCGTGCTGGAGGCGCTGCCGGCCACCACGCCGGAGCTGACGTCGGTCGTCAACCTCGGCCGCGGGCGGCTGGAGGCGATGTTGAAGGTGCTCGACGTCGAGGGCGCGGTGACGCGCTCGGGCACGTCGTGGGAGATCGTGCCGGACTCGGGCTGGCGCTACGACGGCGACCGCTACGCCAACGTGACCGCGCTGCGGCGGCGCGAGCAGGCCGCGATGGCGGCGTTCGGGGCCGACGGGCGCTGCCTGATGCGCGCGCTGCAGGAGGAGCTCGACGACCCCGCGCCGTCCGACTGCGGCATCTGCTCGGTCTGCGCCGGGCCGCGCTTCGACGGGCCGCTGGACCCGGTGCTCGTGCGCGAGGCCGCGCTGCACCTGCGCTCGCGCCCGCTCGTGCTGGAGGCGAAGAAGATGGCGCCCGATCCCGAGGGCAAGATGCGCAAGCTCGGCGAGGACGTGCGCGCCGAGGACGGCCGCGCGCTGGCGCGGCTGGGGGACGGCGGCTGGGATCCGCTCGTTCGCGACGGGCGGCGTGAAGGCCGCTTCGGCGACGAGCTGGTCGACGCCGCGGCGTCCGCCGTGCGCGCGTGGGGCGCGCCGGTCGGCTGGGTGACGGCGATCCCGTCGCTGCGCAGCGGCGAGCTGGTGCCGGACTTCGCGCGCCGCGTGGCGGCGCTGCTCGGGCTCCCGTTCGTGGCCGCCGTCGAGCGCGCGCGCGATGCGCCGCCGCAGCGCGAGATGGAGAACTCCGCGCAGCAGGTCGCCAACGTGCGCGGCGCGTTCGCCGTCGTCGGCGACGTGCCGGGCGGGGCGTGCCTGCTCGTCGACGACATCCGCTTCTCCGGCTGGACGCTGGCGATGGTCGCCGGGCAGCTGCGCCGCCGCGGCTCAGGCCCGGTCCACCCGTTCGCGCTCTCGACCGCGTTCTGATGCGGCGGGCGATCGCGATCGCCTTGTTGCTCGCCGGCTGCGGCGGCGGCTCGAAGCCGGCGCCCACCGCCACCGCGTCGCCGGCGGCGACCGCGGTCGCGCTCCAGCAGCCGATCGACCGCTGCGGCTCCCCGGCCATGAAGGCCAGGCTCGTGCGGATGCGAACCTCGGACGGCGTCACGCTCGACGGTGCCGAGGTCGGCTCGGGCCCGCATGGGGCCGTCTTCCTGCACGAGTCGGGCACCGACCTGTGCAACTGGTGGCCGTTCGCCAAGGATCTCGCCGACGGCGGTGTGCACGCGCTGATGATCGACCAGCGCTGCGTCGGCGCGTCGGACTGCCCGAACGGCGCGCCCGCCATCGATGCGGCCGCGGACGTGGCGGCGGCCGTCGCCGAGCTGCGGCGCCAGGGTGCGACGCGTGTGGTCGTGGTGGGCGCGTCGCTGGGCGGCGCGAACGCGCTGGTGGCGGCGTCGGTGCTGGGCGCGAAGGTCGACGGCGTCGCGTCGCTCTCCGGCGAGCCGAACCTGCGCCCGCAGCTCGACGTGCCGAAGGTCATCGGCCGGCTGCGCGCGCCACTGCTGCTCGCGGTCGCGCACGGTGACGGCTACGTCTCGATCCCCGAGACGCGCGCGATGCTGCGCCGCGCCGGCTCGAAGGACAAGCGGATGATCGTGCGCCCGATCACGGCGGGGCACGGGACCGAGATGCTGTTCGGCGTCGACGCGATCACGCCGACCGCGCTGTTCGGAACGCTCGTGAAGTTCATCCGGTCGGTCTGACGCGTAGGGTTCGCCGCCATGGCGATCCTGGTCGGCGGCGAAGCCCTGTTCGATCTCGTGCTCGAATCCGCGCAGGCGCTGCGCGCGCACGCCGGCGGCGGGCCGTACAACACGGCGCGCACGCTGGGCCGGCTCGAGCGCGACGTGCACTACCTCGGCTGCCTGTCCGACGACGGCTTCGGCGCGCAGCTGCGCGCGGCGCTGGACGAGGACGGCGTCAAGCTCGACACCGCGGTGGCGACGACGCTGCCGACCACGCTCGCGCTCGCCGAGCTCGACGCCGGCGGCTCGGCCACGTACCGCTTCTACACGGAGGGCACGTCGGCGCCCGCGCTGGAGCCAGAGGCGGCGCTGTCGGTGCTCCCAGGGAACGTCGAGATGCTGCACGTCGGCACGCTCGGGCTCGTCATGGAGCCGACCGCGATCGCGCTGCAGGCGGTCGTCGAGGCGGTCTCGGCGACCGCGCTCGTGATGGCCGACCCGAACTGCCGCCCGACGTTCATCCCGGACCAGGGCACGTACCGCCGCAGCCTCGCGGCGACGCTGCAGTACGTGCACGTGGTCAAGGTCAGCGTCGAGGACCTCGCCTATCTCGAGCCCGGCCTCGCGCCCGCCGAGGCGGCGCGGGCGCTGCTCGCCGACGGCCCGAGCGTCGCGCTCGTCACCGTCGGGGGCGACGGCGCGCTCGTCGTCACGGCGGACACGGAGCTGAAGGTCCCGGCTCCGGCCGCGCGCGTGGTCGACACGATCGGCGCCGGCGACGCGTTCGGCGGCGGCTTCCTCGCCTGGTGGAGCATCCGCGGCCTCGGCCGCGAGGCGCTCGTCGACACCGACCTCGTGCGCGACGCCACGCGCTTCGCCTGCATCGTCGCGGCCCGCACGTGCGAGCGCCCCGGCGCGCAGCCCCCGCGCCTGGCGGAGGTGCGCGCCGAGGTCTGACCGCTACGCGGCGGCGACCTCCGCGTCGATCACGGCGAGGTCGTCGCGGGTCCGCGGGGCGCGGACGACCAGCAGGGCGACGACGGCGGCGACGGCGGCCGTGCCCGCGCCGACGGTGAACGCGAGGTGGTAGCCGTCGGTCAGCGCGCTCGGGAGCGGGGCGCCGCCGGCGACGAGGCCGCGCGTGTGGTCGGTCGCGAGCGTGCCGAGGATCGCGATGCCGAGCGCCGCGGCGACCTGCATCGAGACGTTGACGATGCCGGACGCGAGGCCGGCGTCGCGCTGGGGCACGTCGGACATCGCGGTGGTCAGCAGCGGCAGCATCGTCAGCCCGCCGGCCAGGCCGAGCGCGATGAACGAGCCGAGCACGAGCGGGAAGTAGTCCGCGTGCGTGCCCGCCTGCGACAGGCCCGCGAGTCCGGCGACGGTCATCGTGATGCCCGTGAGCACCAGCGGCAGCGGGCCGAAGCGCGCCATCAGCCGCGCGGCGATGCCGAGCGACATCGTGAGCACGGTCAGCGTCATCGGCAGGAACGCGAGCCCGGTCTCGAGCGCGCTGAAGTGCAGCACGCGCTCCAGGTACAGCGCGCCGAGGAAGAACGAGCCGAACCAGCCGACGACGATCAGCCCGCGCACGAGGCTCGCGCCGATCAGCGTGCGCACGCGCAGGATCCAGAGCGGGAAGATCGGGTTCTCCACGCGCGCCTCCCACGCGACGAAGGCGGCCAGCAGCGCGGCGCCGGCGCCGCCGAAGCCGAGCGTGTGCGACGAGCCCCAGCCGTGCTCGGCCGAGGTCACGATCGCGTACACGATCAGCATCAGCGCACCCGTGACGAGCAGCGAGCCGACGATGTCGATGCCCTGGCGCAGGCCGATCGCGTCGGTCTCCTTGATCAGGAGCGCGCCCGCCCAGAACGCGATCACGCCGATCGGGAGGTTGACGAAGAAGATCCAGTGCCAGTCGAGCGACTGGGTGAGCGCGCCACCGGCGATCAGGCCGAGCGATCCGCCGGCGGTCGCGGTGAACATGTACGCGCTCATCGCCTTGATGCGCTCGACCGGGTTCGGGAACTCGGTGACGATCAGGGCGAGGACGGCCGACGACGCGACGGCGCCGCCGATGCCCTGGATGAAGCGGGCGACGATCAGCACGACCTTGTCGTCGGCGAAGCCGCACGCGGCGGAGGCGGCGGTGAAGAGGACGAGGCCGAGCAGGAAGACCTTCTTGCGGCCGATCAGGTCGCCGAGCCGGCCGGCGAACAGCAGGAAGCTGCCGAACGCGATCAGGTAGGCGTTGACCACCCAGGTCAGGTCGGCCTGGGAGAACTGCAGGTCGCGCTGGATCGACGGCAGCGCGACGTTCACGATCGTGGCGTCGACGACCATCATCAGCTGGCCGAGGCAGACGACGATCAAGGCGATCCAACGGCGCCGCGAGGCGCTCAATGCGGTGGAGATAGTCACTAGGACATGGACTATATCTACTTCGATGAGAATCACCAAACGTGCTACTATGTGGACCGACATGTCCAGTTCAAGCGAGCTTGGATCGATGGTGGCGCTGACGCGCCTCTCCCGGGTCGTGTACCGCAGCGCGACCGAGGACATCCTCGGGATGAAGCTGAAGGCCTACGCGACGCTGTCGGCGCTGCGCAGCGGCGCGATGCCGCAGCAGGAGCTGTGCATCGCGATGCACCTCGATCCGAACAACTGCGTCCTCATCCTCAACCACATGGAGGACGCCGGCAACGTGCGCCGCACGCGCGATCCCGCCGACCGCCGCCGCCACATCGTCGAGATCACAGACGCGGGCCGCGAGGCCTTGGCGCGCGCGGACGCGGCGCTGAACACGGTCGAGGACGAGGTCCTCGGCCCGCTCAACGCCCAGGAGCGCGAGACGCTGCGGACGCTACTCGGCCGGGCCCTTGCGGGCGATCCGGCCGAGCAGTCCGTTCCTGTCTAAGCGACGTCGAGCCGCGGGTTGGCGCAGTCCTTCACGTAGCACGCGGCCGGCTGGCCTTGCGCGCCCTGATGGAAATGCGGCCCTTCGTGCGGTTCGGCGAGCGCTCGCTTCAGCGCGGCGACAATGCGTCGTGCCATTGGGGAGCCTCTTTCTTGGGGAGGAGAGAAAGAACCGGCGCGGGAGATAGTAACACGCTTGTGACAGTTCGCAAGCGCTTGCGCTAGTTGGTAACAACTCCCGCCGCGACCGCGCTCGGCGTCACCGGGATGACCTCGAAGCGCACGATGTCCTCCCACTTGGCGACCCACTCCTGCAGCAGCGCGAGGTCGTCGCACTCCATCAGCTGGAAGCACCGGCCCAGCCCCGCCTCGACCCAGCTGTCGAGGTAGGTCAGCCCGTCGGGCGCCTGGCGCCCGCGCTCGCGGAATCGGGCGTAGACAGGGGCGGCGCCCGCGACGTAGTGCTCGATGACCATGAAGAGCATCCATAGGATCTTGCCGATGAGCGTCTTGGATCGGCTGGACGTCCCGATCGTGCTGGCGCCGCTCGCCGGCGGACCGACGACGCCGGAGCTGGCGGCGGCCGTGTGCGAGGGCGGCGGGCTCGGGTTCCTCGCCGCGGGATACCTGACCGCCGCCGCGGCGGGCGAGCGGGTCGCGGCGCTGCGCGAGCTGACGGCGCGGCCGTTCGGGCTGAACCTGTTCGTGCCGGGTCCGGCGCCCGCGGATCCGACGGTCTACGCCGGCTACGCGTCGCGCGTCGCGGCGGACGCCCGGCGCGCCGGCCTGGAGGCGGGCGAGCCGCGCTTCGAGGACGACGACTGGGCGGCCAAGCTCGCGCTCGTGGAGGAGCTGGCGCCGGACGTGGTCTCGTTCACGTTCGGCTGCCCGGCGGCCGGGGAGATCGCGCGCGTGCAGGCGGCGGGCGCCGAGGCGTGGGTGACCGTGACCAGCCCGGACGAGGCCGAGATCGCGGCCGCCGCGGGCGCCGACGCGCTGGTCGCGCAGGGCGGCGAGGCCGGCGGCCATCGCGGGACGTTCGCGGACGCGCACGGCGCGCCGCTGCTCGGGCTGCTGCCGCTGCTGCAGCTGATCCGCGCCGCGACCGACCGCCCGCTGGTCGCGACCGGCGGGATCGCGACCGGCGGCGCCGTCGCGGCCGTGCTGTGCGCGGGCGCGGAGGCCGCCCAGGTCGGGACCGCGTTCCTGCGCGCGACCGAGGCGGGCACGCCGGCGGCGCACCGCGAGGCGCTCGCGACGACGCGCGAGACCGCGCTGACGCGCGCGTTCACGGGTCGCCTGGCGCGCGGCATCCGCAACCGCTTCATGGACGAGCACCCGGATGCGCCGCTCGCCTACCCGGAGCTGCACCACCTGACCTCGCCGCTGCGCAAGGCCGCGCGCGAGTCGGGCGACGCGGAGGCGATCAACCTGTGGGCGGGGGAGGCCCACGCGCTCGCGGCCGAGAAGCCGGCCGCCGAGATCCTGGCCGAGCTCGCCGGCGGCGCCCGCGAAGCGCTCGCCCGCGCCGAGACCCGCTTCCGCGGCGGCCGGTGACCGGCGGCGGAGAAGCCGCGCGGGCGGGGGGCGAACGCGCCGCCGGAGGCGGCGACGTCCTTGCCGCCGCGCTCGCGCGGGCGCCGGTGCTGACGGCGCGGTCGGTGCGCGTGCGCGCGGTCGAGCTTCCCGCCGACCCGCCGGTCGAGACCGCCGCCGGCACGCTGACGACGTTCCCGCTCGCGCTGCTCGACCTGCACACGCACGAGGGCGTCACGGGCCGCGCGTACGTCGCGACCTACACGCGCGAGGCGCTGGCCGGCGTGGTCGCCGCGCTGAACGCGCTCGAGCTCTCCGGCCCGGTCGCGGATCTCTACGACACGCTGCGGGCGCGCTTCTTCTTCGCCGGCACGTCCGGGTTGCTCGGGTACGTGCTCGGCGGCCTCGACATGGCGGCGTGGGACGCGCTGGCGCGCGCGGCCGACCAGCCGCTGGCCGTCCTGCTCGGCGGCGAGGTCGCCCCCGTGGCCGCGTACGGCAGCCTCAGCTCGCGCACGGCCGCCGACGCCGAGTCACGCGCCGCCGAGGGGTTCGCGCACCTGAAGATCAAGTCCGCCGACCCCGCCGTGATCGCGCGCGTCCGCGCGCTCGGCGTCGGCGTGATGGTCGACCTCAACCAGCAGCCGAGCGACGAGCTCGCGCGGCTGGACGACGAGGGCCTGACCTGGATCGAGGAGCCGCTGCCGTCGAACGACGTGGCGGGCTACGCGGCGCTGGACCTCAAGACGCCCGTCCAGCTCGGCGAGAACTGGTGGTCGCCGGAGGAGGCGGCGCTGTCGATCGCCGCCGGCGCGAGCGATCTCGTGATGCCCGACCTCGCCCGCATCGGCGGCGTCACCGGCTTCCTGCGCGTCGCCGCCCACGGCCTCCCGATCAGCACCCACCTCTACCCCGAGTTCAGCGCCCACGTGCTCGCCGCGCTGCCGAACGCGCACCTGCTCGAGCACCTCGACAAGGCGGCCCCCATCCTGCAGGAGCCGCTGGCGGTCGCCGGGGGCCACGTGACGCCGGCGGCCCCGCTCGCGTGGGACGAGGCCGCCGTCGCGCGCTTCAGCGCGTGAGCAGCCCCGCGTCGAGCACGAACTCCGTGCCGGTCATGTAGCGCGCCTTGTCGCTGACCAGAAAGCGGACCGCCTCGGCGACGTCGGAGGCCTCGATCCACGGCACCGGCAGCAGGTTCCCCGCCGACTGTTCGGCGACCTCCAGCGGCGTCTTGCCCTCCATCTCGGCCAGCCCGTCGTTCAAAGGCGTGTCGACGCCGGTCGGGTGGATCGAGACGACGCGGATGCCGTGCGGCGCGAGCTCGATCGCCCACGACTTCGTCAGCCCGGTCAGGCCCCACTTGCTCGCCGCGTAGTGCGACAGCCGCCCCATCCCGCGCAGGCCGGCGATCGACGAGTTGTTGACGATCACGCCGGACTTCGCCGCGATCATGTGCGGGATCACGCGCCGGGCGACCAGCCACGCGCCCTTCAGGTTGATGTCGATCATCGCGTCCCACGCGTCCTCGGTCAGCTCGTGCGCGAGCCCGTAGGCGCAGATGCCGGCGTTGTTGAAGAGCACGTCGATCCGCCCGAGCTCGGCGATCGCGCCGTCCACGGCGGCGGTCACCGCGGCGTCGTCGCGCACGTCGGCGGCGTAGGTGAGGCAGCGCGTCGGCACCTCCGACGCCAGCGAGGCGAGCTCGTCCGGCGTCCCCATCGCGTAGCCCGGGTACGCGAGCGGCTTGCCCACGTCCAGCGCGACGATGTCGTAGCCGTCCTCGGCCAGCGCCAGCGCCGTCGCGCGGCCCTGCCCGTGGGCCGCGCCGGTGATCAGCGCGACGCTCATGCCGCGTACCGGTCCAGGTAGCCGTCGAGCTCGACGCCGAGCGCGTCGTTGAACACGTTCGTCGCGATCATCAGCGCGCCGAACGCGGTCAGCGTGACGATCTGCTCGTCTGTGAGGTGCTCCTTCAGGCGCGCGTGCAGCGCGTCGTCGACCGAGTGCGGGTCGGCCGCCAGGCGGCGTCCGAACTCGGCGATCAGCTCGTCGAAGTCGTCGAGCTCGAGCGAGCCCGGATCCTCGCCCGCGTCGATCAGCAGCCGGCGGAAGAACGTCGAGCAGATCAGGCACTCGGCCTGCGTCGAGATCGCGTGCGAGAGGATCCACATCCGCCGCTCGCCGACCACCGGAACGAGCGCGTCGAACAGCGGATACCACTGCAGCAGCGCGTCCAGCGCGACGGGCGAGTGCGCCAGCGTCCACTTCATGTTCGTCATGCGGCCGCCCGCGGCCGCATGGGCGGCGGCCAGCGAGCGGGACTCGTCAGGTGCGGAGCTGTCGTCGAGCGGAGCGATGCGGGCCATGCCGCAAGCCTATGCGGCGATGACCGCGACCCCCACGCGGCCGCGACCCGGCGCTCGGCGGCGCGCTCAGCTGGGTGCGCCCGTTCGCAGCGGCACCTCTTTGAGCGCCAGCGCGACGAAGAACGCGAGCACGACGACGGGCACGCCGATGAAGAACACGTCGTCGAGCGCGTGCGAGAACGCGACCAGCACGTGCTCCTTCACCGGCCCGTGGAGGTGCTGGATCGCCTGCACGTCGTTGGTGTCCGCCTTCGGCGCGCGGCCGCCGAACTCCTCGGCCAGGTGGTCGGTCAGGCGCGTCGCGAGCACGGCGCCGAACGCCGCCGCGCCGATCGCGCCGCCGATCTGGCGGAAGAACGTCGTCGCGCCCGTCGCCGTGCCGATGTCGCCGTAGTCGACCGAGTTCTGGATCGCGGTCAGGATCGTCTGCATCGTCAGGCCGAGCCCGGCGCCGAGCAGGAAGATCGGGATCGCCGCCTGCCAGTACGGCGTGTCGGCGGCGAGCCGCGAGAGCCCGAGCAGCGACAGCGTCAGCAGACCGGCCCCGATGACCGGGTAGACCTTGTAGCGGCCGGTCTTGGAGATCAGCTGCCCCGCCGGGATCGAGGTCGCGAAGATGCCGACCATCGCCGGCAGGAACGCCAGCCCCGACAGCGTCGGCGACATCCCCTGCACCGCCTGCAGGTAGACCGGCAGGAAGATGATCGCGCCGAACATCACGACGCCCGCGAGGAAGCCGTACATGTTGCCGACGCGGAAGATCGGGTTCGCGAACAGCCGCATCGGGATGATCGGCTCCTTCGCGCGCAGCTCGACGAGCACGAACGCGACGCCCAGCAGGATCGCGCCGGCGAGCAGCGCCATCGGGCTCGGCGCGCCCCAGCCGTAGTCCCTGCCGGCCCAGTCGAGGTACAGCAGGAGGCACGTCACCGACGCGACGATCGTCGCGGCGCCGAGGTAGTCGATCGAGTGCTCGCGCCGGCGCACCGGCAGCTTCAGGGCGCTCGACGTGATGATCAGCGCGGCGATCCCGACCGGCAGGTTGATGTAGAAGATCCAGCGCCAGCCCGGGCCGTCGGTGAACCAGCCGCCGAGCAGCGGGCCGGCGATCGAGGACACGCCGAACACGCCCGCGAAGTAGCCCTGGTAGCGGCCGCGCTCGCGCGGCGGGATGACGTCGCCGATGATCGCCAGCGCGATCGCGAACAGGCCGCCGCCGCCGATCCCCTGGAACGCGCGCGCCCCGATCAGCTCGGTCATCGACTGCGCCATCCCCGACAGCGCCGAGCCGGCGATGAAGATCGTGATCGCGGCCTGGAAGATCAGCCGCCGGCCGTAGAGGTCGGAGATCTTGCCCCACAGCGGCGTGACCGCGGTGGAGGTGAGCAGGTACGCGGTGACGACCCACGAGAGCTTGTCCAGCCCGCCGAGGTCGGACACGATCCGCGGCAGCGCCGTGCCGACGATGCTCTGGTCGAGCGCGGCCAGCAGCATGCCCGCCATCACGCCGGACAGCACGACGAGGATCTGGCGGTGCGTGAGGTAGTTGGTCTCGGTCTCGACCGTCATGCCAGGTCCTCCGCGAAGCGCGCCAGCAGCCGCGCGAGCGCCTCGCGGTCGGCCTCCGGCCAGCCGTCGAGCGCCTGGTCGAAGCGCCGCGCCCGCGCGTCCATCGCCGCCCGCAGCAGCGCGCGGCCGCCGTCGGTGACGGCGATCAGCGTCGCGCGCCCGTCGCCGGGGTCGGCGGTGCGCTGGACGTGGCCGGCCGCCTCCAGGTTGCGCACGTGGCGGCTCGCGGTCGAGGCGTCGAGGCCCGCGACCTCGGCCAGCGCGGTCAGGCGCAGCGGGCCGTGCTCGCAGACCAGGAACACGATCGCCATCGCGGCGGGGTCCGCGCCGTGACCGTCGGCGCCGGCGTGCTGCTTGAGGCGCCGGATCACGCCCCACAGCGCCACGAGCACCTGCTCGCCGGCGCGCGTCTCAGTTGCTTGCACCATGCAAACAATATCCGACTCGACGTGGCACGGCACATCCGGTCTAATGAAGCCGGGTCGGCAGTAGAGGGGAGTCGAACGGTTGCAGGACCTCCAGCCGGGAGCGGAGCTCGCCGGCTATCGCATCGAGTCGATCGAGCGCGAAGACGGCGCGGAGTCAGTGCTGCGCGCGCAGGATCCGGCGAAGGGCCGGATCGTCGTGCTGCACGTCGCCGCCGAGCCGCCCGGCGCGGTCGCCGCGGTGCGCTTCCTCGAGCGCGCGACGCGCCTGCGCGGCGTGATGCACCCGAACGTGCTGCCGGTCTTCGACGCGCGCGCGGTCGAGGGGCGCGCGTTCGCGGTCGCCGAGGCGCCGGCGGGCCGCCGGCTCGACGCCATGCTCGAGGAGGGCCCGCTGCCGCCGGCGCAGGCGACGCGGATCGGCGGCCAGGTCGCCTCGGCGGTCGAGGCGCTCGAAGGCGCCGGCGCCGAGCTCCCGCCGCTCACGCCCGAGCGCGTGTGGATCAACGCCGAGAACGCGTACCTGGATCCGCTCGACGGCCGCAGCCTGCTCGCCCGCGACGACAGCCCGCCGTCGTCGCCGGCCGCCGTCGCCGGGCTGCTGGAGACGATGGTCTCCGACGAGCCGTCGCCGCTGCGCGAGATCGTCTCGCGCGCCCACGACGGCGCGTACTTCTCGGTCTCGCAGGTCACCGACGCGCTGCAGCGGCTCGAGGCGGGGACGTTCGACAGCGTGCGCCGGCGGCGCCGCACGGCGCTGATCGTGACCGCCGTTGCGACGCTGCTGCTGGCCGCACTGATCCTCTGGACTATGGTGGTTTGAAGCCGACCCGTTCGAGGTATCTCGACCGCTGCGGCGCTCGAGCGCCGGCCGGGCGCTCGCGACGTCTCGCGCGCGCTTCGACGCGGGCGAGGAGCGGACCGTCACGCTGCGCGGCAAGCGGCTGCCCAGGAGGGTCATCGTCGAGGTCCGATTCGGCGCCGCACATACGCGCCGGACCGTGACGACCGCTTAACAAGCCTCCATATCGCACGTTCTAGTGTGAATGGAGCGAATGTCGTACGTCGATCTCCATTGCCACATGCTCCCCGGCCTCGACGACGGCGCGGCGACGATGGAGGAGACGCTCCGCCACGCCCGCCGCCTCCAGGCCGAGGGTGTCCGCGACGTCGCCTGCACGCCGCACATCAAGCGCCGGCACCACCCGAACGTGGTGCTCGCCGAGCTTGCGGATCGCCGTGAGGAGGCGCAGCGCGCGATCGACGCCGAGGGTCTCGGCGTGCGCCTGCACCCGGGCGGCGAGCTCGCCCACCAGGACGCGCTGGAGCTCCCCCGCCAGCAGCTGCGCCTGATCTCGCAGGGCCCGCCCGGCAGCCGCTGGCTGCTGCTCGAATGCCCGTTCCGGGGCCTCGACGACGAGTTCGTCGCCGCCGCGGACCGGCTCGCGCGGCTCGGCTTCGGACTCCTCCTCGCGCATCCCGAGCGCGCCGCCGGCGGCCACGAGCACCTGCAGCCGCTGCTCGAGGCCGGCGCGCTGCTGCAGGTCAACGTCTGCTCGCTGCTCGGCAACCACGGGCTCGAGGTCCAGGAGCTGGCGGCCGAGTTCGTGCGCAACGGCCTCGTCTACTGCCTCGCCTCCGACGGGCACCCCGGCACGCGCGAGCACACGCTCCAGCTCGGCTTCCATCTGCTGCTCGCCGCGGGCGCCTCGAGCGCGCAGGCGTACCGCCTCACGCAGTCGAATCCGCGCTTCCTGCTGCAGCAGGGCATCACCAGCCTCGATCTCGAAGCTCTGCCCAGCGTCACCTGAACCGACTAAGGTCGCAGCTCCGGTGGAGCGTGGCCTTCAGGAGATCGTCGATGCGCTGAGCCTTCGCCTCAGCCGCCCGGTGCTGATCGACGACGTCGAGCTGCGCCCACTCGCCTACAGCATCCAGTTCGGCGAGCTCGACGAGGTCCGCACCGCCAGTATCCTCGGCCGGCTCGCGCCCGAGACCGCGCGGACCGCGCTGCACGACGAGGGCATCCGCACCGCCGGCGGCCCGCTGCGGATCCCGGCGCACCCCGACATCGGGATGCGCGCCCGCGTGTGCGTCCCGCTCGTCGGCGGCGGCCGGCGGCTCGGCTACCTGTGGCTGCTCGACGACCCGCCCGTCACCGGCGAGGAGCTGCGGCTCGCGCGCGCCGCCGCGACCGAGGCGGCCGCGCTCGTGCAGCCCGACGCCGACGCTGCGCTGTACCGCCGCCGGCGCGAGCAGGAGCTCGTCGCGGCGCTGCTCGGCGACGACCCGCGCCGCGCCGCGACCGCCGTGGCCGAGCTGGAGGCCGACCACTACCTGCCGCTGCGCCCGCTGCGCGTGTGGGCGGCGGCGCCCGACGGCTCGGCCGGCGACGACTGGCGCGCCGACGTGCTCGACCGCCTGCGCGCCCGGTTGCCCGCCAAGCAGGCGCTGTGCGGCGGGGTCGACGACGGCGTCGTGGTCGTGGCCGGCGGCCGCGGGATGCCGGGCGACGTCGTCGCGGAGGCGCTCGGCACCGTGCGCGAGCCGCGCGTGCTGGTCGGCGAGGGCGAGGCGGTCGACGAGCTGCTCGAGGCGCGCACGTCCTACCGCCGCGCGCTCGCGGCGCTGCGCGTCGCCGCGCACTCGGCCTCAGGCCGCGCGCGCTGGGACGAGCTCGGCGTCGACCGGCTCGTCTCCTCGCTGCCCGAGTCGGCGCTCGAGGACCTCCCCGACGGGCTGCGGCGGCTGCTCGACAGCGGCGACGAGGCGCTCGTGCGGACGCTCGAGGCCTACCTCGAGCACGCCGGCGACGTGAAGGCGACCGCCGCGGCGCTGTCGCTGCACCGCGGCGGGCTCTACTACCGCCTGCGCCGGATCGAGGAGCTGGCGGAGGTGGACCTGCACGACGGCGAGGACCGCCTCCTGTGCCATCTCGCGCTCAGGCTCGCGCGCCTGCGCTAGCCAGCTCCGGCGCCAGCACCCACTCCAGCTCGGCCGCCAGCCCGTCCTGGAGCGCCGTCGCGGGAGCGAAGCCGAGCTCGTCGCGGGCGCGGGGATGTCGGCGCCGGTGTCGTGCGCGTCGCCCGCCTCGCGCTCGCTGCGGCGGACGTCGAGCGGGCGGCCGGCAAGCCCGGCGAGCAGCTCGAGCGTGCGGTTGAGCGAGACGCGCGACCCGCCGCCGATGTTGTAGACCCGCCCGCCGCCGCGCGAGACCGCGCCCGCCGCGCGGGTCGCGGCGACGATGTCGTCGACGAACGTGAAGTCGCGCGTCTGGCGCGCCGTCGCCGAACAGCTCCAACGGCCCGCCGGCCCGCGATCGCCTCGCAGAAGCGCCGGAACGCCATGTCCGGCCGCTGGCGCGGGCCGTAGACGGAGAAGTAGCGCAGCGCGATCGTGTCGACGCCGTGCTCGGCCGCGTACAGCACGCATAGGTGCTCGGCCGCCAGCTTGGTCACGCCGTACGGCGACAGCGGCCGCGGCGCGACGTCCTCGCCCGTGGGCAGCCGCAGCGCGTCGCCGTAGACGCTCGAGGACGACGCGTAGACGAACCGCGTCCCCGGCTCGACGCGCCTCCAGCAGCCGCTGCGTCGCCGTCACGTTGTTGCGCGTGTAGCGGTCGAAGCCCGCGCCCCAGCTGTCGCGCACGCCCGGCTCGCCGGCGAGGTGGAAGACGACGTCGCAGCCGTCCAGCAGCGCCCGCGCGTCGGCGGACGCGAGGTCGGCGGCGATCAGGTCGAAGCGGTCGTACTCGGCTCGCCCGCGCGAGGTTCGAGCGCTTGCCGGCGGCCTCGTAGTTGTCGGTGAAGGCGTCGATGCCCCGGACCGCGTAGCCGTCGGCGAGCAGCGACTCGGTCAGGTGCGAGCCGATGAAGCCCGCGCAGCCGGTGACGAGCGCGCTAGCGCAAGGGACGCCTCCGCCGCGCGCTACCATCGCCTCCACGCGTCTCGCGCCAGTCCGGCAACCTGCCGCTGGAACGGGTGCGCGGCGCGCGTGAGGATCGCCGTCGCGAGATGCCACTCGAGGTCCGGCGGCGGGCCGCCGTAGCCGCCGATCAGCGGATCGCAGGACGGCGTGCGACGCCGGCGCGCGTCTGACTCGCGGCCGCGCACGACGTCGGCCGCGTACGTGGCGAGATCGTGCGCGGGCGGGGCGAGGCAGAGCCCGTCGAGGTCGAGCACGGCGAGGCCGTCGCCGCCGAGCAGCAACTGGTCGACGTGGAAGTCGCCGTGCGCCGGGCGCAGCGCACCTCTCCGGCAGCGTGTCGCGCAGCCGGCGCGACGAGCCGCCCGGCCCCGCGTGCCGGGAGCGACCGCCTCGATCAACTCGGCGCGCCCGCCGCGCGATGTCGACCAGGTGCGCGGGCGGCACCTCCGCGCAGGCGCGGGAGCGCGGCCCGCTGCAGCCGCGCGACGGCCTCGCCGGCCGTCGCCGGCGACGTCGGCCGCCGACTATCGGCGCCCGCGCCGGCGACGCGGCGCTGCATCGTCAGCCGCAGGTCGGGCAGCGCGGCCTCGAAGGCGGCCGTGCGCAGCGGCGAGCGCGTCTCGCAGCGCAGCCACGGCGCGTCGAAATGCGGCGCGCGCCGTAGGCCTTCAGCACGTGCGCGCCCCAGGCCAGCACGGCGCGCGGCGCGGGTGGTAGCGCAGCAGCTCCGGCTCGCCGTCGAGCGTCGAGGTCGAGCCGGCGCGCGAGTTCGTGCGGCGGGGCCAGCAGCGCCGGCAGGCGCGGGTCGAACGGCAGCCAGGTCACGATCACGTCCTCGTCGGGGTCGTAGGACACGAGCTGGGGCGCGAGCCGCTCCCATTCGCGCGCACGGGCGGCGAGGTCCTCGTCCGCCGCCGTGCTCGCCACGGCCTCGGCGGCGCCGCAGCGGTAGTGGACGTCGACGCGCCGGCCGGGGGAGTAGGCGACGCGGGCGATCTCGACGTCCTCCTGCCCGAGCAGGCGGCGGACGGTGTCGAGGTCGAGCAGGCGGTCGAGCGGGGCGCGCCGGCGCACGACCCGGCCGCCGTCGAGCGCGATCACGCGGTCCGCCGTGCGCGCCAGCCGCGGCGAGTGCGTGATCAGGATGCAGGTGCGGTCGCGCATCAGCCGGTCCAGGCCCTCCAGCACCTGCGCCTCGCTCTCGCGGTCGAGCGCCGTCGTCGGCTCGTCGAGCACGAGCACCGGCGGGTCGCGCAGCAACGTGCGGGCGATGCCGATGCGCTGGCGCTGGCCGCCGGACAGGCCGGTGCCCTGCGGGCCGAGCTCGGTGTCGTAGCCGTCCGGCAGGCGCTCGATGAACTCGTGCGCGGCCGCCGCGCGCGCTGCCTCGACGATCTGCGCGGGCGTCGCGTCGGAGCCGTAGGCGATGTTGTCGCGCACGCTGCCGGTGAACAGGACCGTGTCCTGCAGCACGACCGCGACCTGGTCGCGCAGCCACGCGAGCGAGCAGTCGCGCGCGTCGCGGCCGTCGATCAGCACGCGCCCCGAGGTCGGGTCGTAGAAGCGGGCGACGAGCGCCGCGAGCGTCGACTTCCCGGCGCCCGACGCGCCGACGATCGCGACCCGCCGGCCGGGGGAGACGGTGAGCGAGAGGCCGTCGAGCGCGGGCCGCTCGCCCGGGTAGGCGAAGCGCACGTCCTGCAGCTCGATCTCGCCGCGCGCCCGCGCTCCCGCGTAGGCCCCGGGACGGTCCTCGAGCACCTCGTCGGCCGACAGGATCTCGGCCACGCGCTCGGCGCGGGCCAGCGCGGCGGTGAGCTTGCTCGCCTCGCGCGCGAAGCTGCGCAGCGGGCTGTGGGCCTTGCGCGTGTAGCTGACGAAGACGATCAGGTCGCCGGGCGAGAGCTGCCCGCCGTACACGCGCAGGACGCCGAAGACCGTCACGATCGCGGTCGCCAGCGCGCGCAGGACGCCCACGATGCCGTCGAAGCGCGCCTGCAGGCGGGCCACCTCGACGCCGACGCCCATGCGCTGGGCGCTGCGGCTGCGGACGCGCTCGGACTCGTGGTCCTCGGCGCCGAACGCCTTCACGACGGTCATCGCGCTGAGTGCCTCGTTGGCGATCGAGGCGAGGTCGCCCTCATGCCGGCGCTGACGGCGGGCGCGCTCGCGCACGCGGCGGCGGAAGACGAAGCTCACGGCGACCAGCAGCGGCGCCGTCGCCAGGCTGAGCAGCGCGAGCACCGGGTCGATCGCGAGCAGCACGATCGTCATCCCGAGCGCGAGCAGCCCGGACTGCACCATCTCCCCGAGCGTGTCGGAGAACAGCGTGCCCATCGCGTTGACGTCCTCGGTCACGCGCGTGAGCAGGTCGCCCTTCTGGCTGCGCTGATGGAACGCGAGCGAGAGCCGCTGCAGCTGGTCGTAGAGCGCGACGCGCAGCTCGTGCGTGATCCGCTCGCCCGCGCTCTGCAGCCACAGGTCGGCGAAGTACTGGGCGACCGACTCGGCGATCGAGATGCCGAGGATCAGCGCGGCGACGGCGGCCAGCAGCCGGTAGTCGGGCTTGCCCTCGAGCAGGTGGTCGACCACGATCGCCAGCGGCCACGGCTTGGCCAGCTCGGCGGCGCTGAGGACGAGCGTCGCGCCGCCGGCGCCGGCGAGCGCGGCCCAGTGGCGCAGGATGTAGGGGCGCAGGACGTTCATGCGGCGAGCAGCTCCGTAGTCGCGTGGGCGCCGTCGAGGTCGAGCGTCGCGGCGGCGGGGCGGAAGGCGAGCAGCGAGGTGAGGTCGAGGTCCGCGAGCGTGCCGACCTGCAGCAGGCCGAGCGACTCGAGCCGGCGCGCGCGCCGGGTCTGCTCGTCCTCCTCCGGCGTCGCGTAGGGCACGACGAGCGCGGGCACGCCGGTGCGGACGATGTCGAGCGCGGTGTTGTAGCCGCACTGGCTCACGCTGGCGGCGGCGCTGCGCAGCTCGGCGGCGAGGTCGGGGACGCAGCGGACGATCTCGACGTTGGGGCGGCGCGGGAGGCGGGCGTCCCTCGGGAACAGCGGGCCGGTGATCACGCGCAGGCGGACGTCGTCGGGCGCGGCCTCGATGGCGGCGCGCAGCAGCGGCTCGCCGACGCGGCCGCCGCCGGCCGAGACGACGATCACCGGCTCGCGCCGCGCCGGCGCGGGCACGGGGCCGGTGACGAAGCCGGTGTAGTGGACGGGGACCCGCAGCGACGCGCCGAACGTGTCCTCCAGCCGCGCGAAGCGCGGGTCGCTGTGCACCAGCACGGCGTCGAGCAGCTCGTCCGCCAGCGCGCGGGCGCGCTCGTCATGGGCGCGCTGGTCGCCGCGCGCGGAGACGAGGATGTCGCGCAGGCTGCAGGCCGTGAACGCGCCCTGAGCGCGCGCGCCTGCTCGAGCAGCGGCACGAGCTCGCGCGCGAACTTCGCGCGGCCGAACGGGAACAGCTCCACGAGCACGACGGCGGGCTTGCGCCGCTTCAGCGCGGCCTGGATGCCGCTCCGACCGCACCGCCCACGCGCGCGCGGTGCTGAAGCGCGGGTGGGCGCTGCCGAAGCCGTCCGGGCCGACGCCCAGCGGCGGCAGCGGGACGAGCTCGACGCCGGGCGGCGGCGCGATCCCGTCGGGCAGCTCGCCGCCGCACAGCAGCGTCACGCGGAAGCGGCGCGTGAGCGCGGCGCACAGCGCGTACGAGCGCGTCAGGTGCCCGAGCCCGACCGAGTGCTGGCAGTAGAAGAGCAGCGCGGGCTTCATGCGGCGACCCGCGCTCGCGTGACGAGGTCGGCGGCCGCGTCGAGCAGCGCGCGCGTGCGCTCCAGCAGCGCGGGCCGGACGCGGTTGACGGCGGGCAGCGCGACGCGCGCGAGCACGCAGGCCGCGGTGTGCCAGCGCAGGCTCGCGCGGTCCGGGAGCGGAGCGACGGTCGCGTAGCCGGCCAGCAGCGCGCGGCCCGGCCGGCGATCGGTGAGCCGCAGCGCGAGCAGCTGGCCGAGGTCGGCGGCGGCGGGGCCCGCCGCGAGGTGCTCGAGGTCGAGCAGCGCGACGCGGCCGTCCGGGCGGCGGATGGCGTTGCGCAGGTTGGCGTCGCCGTGCACGCATACGACCGGCCCGTGCGCGTCGTCGCGCATCGCGATCAGGCGCTGGAGCACGCGCTCGGCGGCGCGCGCCGCGTCGGGGCGCGCGCGGGCGACGACCTCCGCGGCCGTCGCGAGGCGCTCGAGGTCGAGCCGCGCGAAGCGCTCGCGCGGCGGCGCCAGCTCGTGCAGCCGTGCGAGCGCGCTGCCGAGCCCGTGCAGGTCGTCCGCGCGGTCGAGCCGCTCGCCGTGGATCGCTTCGATCACGAGCAGCGGATCGGTGGCGAGCACGCGCGGGACGTCGAGCTCGGACGCGTGGCGCAGCCCGCGCAGCTCGTCGCTCGTCGCCTTCGCGTAGGCGACGATCTCGGCGCCTTCGAACACCGCGACGGTGGCGGACTTCTCGGGCGCGTAGGCGACGAGCGGCCCGAGCTCGGCGAGCCGCGCCAGCGTCGTGAGCCGGCGGTCGTCGGGGAACGTCCACAGGACCGCGCCGACCTCGGGCGCCTGGACGCCGCGCTCACGGCCGGGGGCGGCGAACGTGCGCGCGGACACGATCGCGTCGTCGAGCCGGTAGACGACGCCGCAGGCCGCCGCCGAAGCGGTACTTCGCGTACACGAGCTCGCAGCGCCCGGGCGGCACGCCGCCGAGCAGCCGGCGCGAGAGCACGCCGGCGGCGGTGACCGGGCGCAGCAGCGCGTCGCGCCGGGGGACCGCGGGATCGGGGGCGAGGACGCTCATGCCGGCTCGATCCGCGTCACGAACCGCGCCGCGTCCGCGTCCGTCACGGCGCTCACCACCGGCGCCGCCTCGCGGACGCCGTAGCGCGGCGAGATCCAGCCCGGCTCCAGCGCGATGCGGCGCGCGCCCTCGATCCGCAGCGCGACGCCGTTGCCGAGCACGCGCCCGCCCGGCAGCACGCGCGCGGCGCCCGGGCGGCAGGTGCCAGCGCAGGTCGTAGCGGTGGCGGCCGCCCGAGAGCCGGTCCTCGATCTCCCAGCCGCCGTCGCGCAGCGTCACCCGGCGGCGGTGGACGGCGTCGTAGAGCGGGCTGCGGACCTCGCGGCCAGCACGAAGCCCGCGGCGAGGTACGTCGCCTGCGCCGCCGGCGCGCTGGAGCGCCCGCGCGCGTACGGCGTCTGGTCGAGCCCGTCGACGGTCACCGTGTTGTGCGCCGCCGTGCCGCGGAACCAGCGGCGCTCAGGCTCGGCGTACGTGTAGCGGCCGGGGTCGAGCACGAGCGGGCGGTCGCCGTCCCACGCCTCGACGCTGAGCGCGTCGTAGTGGCCGTGGCCGCCGTCGCCGAGCGGCCCGCAGTCGAAGATCAGGAAGCGGTCGCCGGCGCGCCGGGTGAAGTAGCCGCCGGCGCGCGAACTCCCGCGCGCCGGCGGCCGGGCGCGCCAGCTCGGGCCGGTGGAGCAGCCGCGCGGCGAGCGCGAGCAGCGGCTGGTAGTCGCCGGTGTCGCTGTCCGACAGCGCCGGGATCGTCCCGTCCGGGCGGCGCATGGCGCGGGCGAAGTCGCACGCGGCCGACAGCCGGGCGTCGAACGCGGCGGTCATGCGCACGCCGTGGCGGCGGCAGTTCGCCCGAGCGCCGACCATCGAGCGCAGGGCGACCATGTGGTAGTGCGTCGACGCCTCGCGGTGCACGCCGTCCGGGAGGAAGTCGGTCAGCAGGTTGTCCTGCAACTCGGCGACCGCGTGGTCGCGCAGATCGGCGTCGTCCAGCGCGAGGCCGGCGATCAGCAGCGCGTAGAGCTCGAGCGTGCGGTGGTTGCGCTCGGGCGCGAGCGTCGCGCGCACATGGCGCGCCTGGTCGCGGATGCTGTCGGCCAGGATCTCGCCCAGTCGCGCCTCGGGCAGTCGCTGCCACGCGTAGATCCAGTTCAGGATCCGGCGCGCGGTGACGTCGCTCGGGTCGTGGTCGAACGGGACCTGGACGATCCAGGAGGCCACGAGCCGCTCCCACGCCTCGAGGAAGCGGCGGTCGCCGGTGGCGCGGAACGCGTCGGCGAGGTCGAGCCCGTAATAGAACTTCACCCACTCGATCCGCCACTCCTCGTCGGCCGGCAGGTCGGCCGTCAGCCACTCGGGCTCGGCGCCGAGGAAGCGCGTCTCGCCGACGTGCGTGAAGCGCCCGGCGGCGACCGCCTCGGCGAGCGCGCGGTCGCGGTGCTCGTGCTCGTTCACGCACAGCACGGGGCGCGGGCGCACGGCGATCACGCGATCGCCTCTTCGAACCTCGCGGCCAGGCCGCGCGCCAGCCGCTCGCCGTCGAAGCGCTCGCGCACCGTCGCGCGGGCTTCGGCGGCCAGGCGGGCGGCGAGCTCGGGATCCGCGTGCAGGCGGGCGAGCGCGCCGGCGAGCGACTCAGGATCGTCCGGGTCGACGAGCAGCCCGTTGACGTCGTCGCAGACGAGCTCGGGGATGCCCGAGACGCTCGTGGCGACGACCGGCGCGCCGGCCGCCATCGCCTCGACGAGCACGTTCGGGATCCCGTCGCGGTCGTCCGGCAGCAGCCGGCACGGCATGCACAGCGCGCCGGCGCGGCGGTACTCGCCGAGCAGGCCGGCGGGATCCGTCGGGCCGGGCAGGCTGACGAGGCCGTCGAGCCCCAGCCGCGCGATCCTCTGGCGCAGCGCGTCGCCCTCGGCGTCCTCCTGGCCGACGATCCGGGCCTCGAACGGGACGCCGCGGTCGCGCAGCATCGCGCACGCGTCGACCAGCACGTCGAAGCCCTTCTTCTCCACGAGCCGGCCGACGCCGAGCACGCGCAGGGAGCCGTTGCGCTCGCGGGGCGGCGCGCCGTCCTGGAGCAGCTGGGTGAAGTCGGCCGACAGGCCGTGGTAGACGAGCCGGATCTCGGCCTCGGGCGCGATCGCCCGCAGGTGGCGGACGTTGGCCTCGGTGCAGGTGACGGTGAAGCGCGCCGCGAGCAGCTTGCGGCGCAGCCAGCCGGGCCGGTTGAGCCGGCCGGAGTAGATGTCGCGCGCGTGGCCGGTGAAGCTGAACGGGACGCCGGCGATCGTCGCGGCGAGCCACGTGACGGTGGTCGTGCCGTGGGCGAAGTGGGCGTGCAGGTGGCGCACGTCGGGCGCGTCGAGCAGGCGGTCGGCGAGCGCGGCCGCCTGCAGCAGCTCGCGGACATAGACCTTGCGCCGGCGGTCGCGCGCGTACTGGGGCACGACGATCGCGAGCGCGCGCGCCACGCCGCGCGGGCGCTCGCGCAGGCAGCGCCGGAGGGCGGGCACGAATGGACGGAGGTGCGCCGCCCTCCAGCGGTGCAGCGGCGCGCGCAGCGCCGCGGGATCGGGGAGGTACGCGGGCTGGGCGGCGATCGCGTCGGCGACCGGGTGGCGGTGCCCGCGCTCGCGCGCCTCGACCGGCTTGATCACGAACAGGCGCAGCGGGACGCCCGCGCGCTCGACCCGGAGGATCTCGGAGGCGATGAACGTCTCCGAGACGCGGGGGTAACCCATCAGGATGTAGGCGACGGACCCGTTCACACGCCGGTGACAACTGCCACGACCGCCACGTCACGCTCTTGATGAAACTCTTAGATTCGCTCTCCGCGGCGCCGGTTCCGGTGGAGGTGTTCTTCCGCGACGACGACGCCGGCTGGGACGATGCGCGGCTGCTGTCGCTGTGCGATCTGTTCGGCGCGCTCGGGCTCCCGCTCGACCTCGCCGTGATCCCGGCCGCGCTGTCGGAGGAGCTCGCGCGCGAGCTGCTCGCGCGGCCGTGGCTGGGGCTGCACCAGCACGGGTTCTCGCACGCCAACCACGAGCTGGAGGGGCGCAAGTGCGAGTTCGGGCCGAGCCGCTCCTACGCCGAGGTGCACGCCGACATCGCGGCCGGGCGCTCGCGCCTGCGCGAGCTGCTCGGCGACGCGGTCCAGCCGGTCTTCACGCCGCCGTGGAACCGCTGCACCCTCGACACCGCGCGGGCGGTGCGCGACCTCGGCATCTCCGTGCTCTCGCGCGAGCACCGGGCCGAGCCGTTCGGCCTCGACGGGCTCGCCGAGGTGCCCGTCCATCTCGACTTCGCGCGCCTGGCGCCGGACGAGCTGGACGCGCGCTTCGCGGGCCTCGTGGCCGAAGGCGGGCCGGTCGGCCTGATGTTCCATCACGCCGTGATGGAGCGCGACGACTTCGACCGCGCCGCGGCGCTGCTGGGCGAGCTGGCGCGCCACCCGAGGGCTCGCCCACGCCCGCTGCTCAGACCGGCTTGATCGTCTTCATCGTGAACTGCGACGTCATCCGCGCGAGGCCGGGCAGGTCGGCGAGCACGTTCATCAGGAACTGCTCGTAGGCGTCGGAGTCGGCGACCGCGACGCGCATCAGGTAGTCGGGATCGCCGTACATGCGGCGGCACTCGAGCACCTCGTCGAGCTCGACGACGGCCGCCTCGAACGTCTCGATCGTGGTGCGGTTGCGCATCAGCAGCGTCGCGTGGACGGTGATCTGGAACGCGCGGCCGACCGCCTTCGGATCGATCACCGCGCGGTAGCCGGTGATGACGCCGGACTGCTCGAGGTTGCGGACGCGCCGGAGGCAGGCCGAGGGGCTGAGGCTCACGCGCTCGGCCAGCTCGACGTTGGACAGCCGGCCGTCCTGCTCGAGCTGGGACAGGATTGCGCGATCGAGGCGATCCATCGCAGGAAATACTAATCGAGGCGCGGATGGCACCGTGATTTGCGCGGAAATGCCGGTGCGTTCGCCGTAACGTGCGGGGAGTGAGACGAGATGCGCTCGGGATCGGCGTCGCGACCGGCGCGTACGGGTTGTCCTTCGGCGCCCTGGCGGTCGCCGCGGGGCTCTCGGTGCCGCAGGCGAGCGCGCTGTCGGCCCTGATGTTCACCGGCGCGTCGCAGTTCGCGTTCGTCGGGCTGATCGCCGGCGGCGCGGTCGGCGCGGTCGCCTCGGCGCTGCTGCTGGGCGCGCGCAACGGGCTCTACGGGCTGCGCCTGACGCCGATGCTGCCGCGCCGCGCGGCGCACCTGGTGATCGACGAGAGCACGGCGATGGCGCTCGCCCACGGGCGGCGCGGGTTCTGGGCCACGGGCGCCGCCGTCTTCGTGTTCTGGAACCTCGGGACGCTCGCCGGCGCGCTGGCGGGCGCGACGCTGTCGGACCCGCGCACGCTCGGGCTCGACGCCGCCGCCCCGGCGGCCTTCGTCGCGCTCCTCGCGCCGCGCCTCGACGCGCGCGAGCCCCGCGCCGTCGCGCTCGCCGCCACCGCCGCCGCCCTGATCGCCGTCCCGCTCGTCCCCGCCGGAGTCCCCGTCCTCGTCGCCGCCGCGGTCGCCGTCGCGGTGGGCGTCAAGCGATCCCGGGTCCGAGCCTGATGTGGACCGCGATCCTGGTCGCCTCCGGCGGGTGCTACGCGCTCAAGCTCGCGGGTCTCTCCGTCCCCGCGCGGGTGCTCGAGGGCGCGCGCACGCAGCGCGTCGCCGCGCTGCTTCCCGTGGCGCTGCTCGCCGCGCTGATCGGGCTGCAGACGTTCGTCACCGCGCGCCAGCTGACGCTCGACGCGCGCGTCGCCGGGCTCGTCACCGCGCTCGTCGCCGTGCGCCTTCGCGCCCCGTTCCTCGCCGTCGTCGCCGCGGCCGCCGCGACGACGGCGCTGGTGCGCGCCGTATCGTCCTGACCCGTGTTCCGCGCCGTCGGCGTCCCCAACCTGGCCGAGTACAGCGACCCGCACGCGCTCGTCGAGCTCGCGCAGGCGGCCGAGCGCGCGGGCTGGGACGGCTTCTTCATCTGGGACCACCTCGTGCCGGAGGACCAGTCGATCCCGGCGGCCGACCCGCAGATCGCGCTCGCGGCGATCGCGGCGGCGACGACGCGCGTGCGCATCGGCGCGCTGCTCACGCCGCTGTCGCGCCGGCGCGCGCACAAGGTCGCGCGCGAGACGGTGACGCTCGACCAGCTCTCGCGCGGGCGGCTGATCTTCGGCGCCGCGCTCGGCTGGTCGGGCGACCACGAGTACGCGCGGTTCGGCGAGGAGGGCGACGCGCGGATCCGCGCCGACCGGCTCGACGAGGGGCTCGAGGTGCTCGATCGCCTGTGGACCGGCGAGACCGTGCGCTACGAGGGCGAGCACCTCACGGTCCGCGACATCCGCTTCCAGCCGCGTCCGCTCCAGCGCCCGCGGATCCCGGTCTGGATCGGCGGCGGCTGGCCCGCGAAGCGCCCGTTCCGCCGCGCCGCGCGCTGGGACGGCGTGTTCCCGATCCTGCACGGCGCGCCGCACGAGTTCACGATGGCGCCCGAGCAGCTGCGCGAGATCGTCGCCTACACGTACGCGCACCGGCCCGAAGGACTCGCGCCGCTCGACGTGATCGTCGAGGGCAACAGCGAGGGCGACCGCGCCTCGCTGGACGAGTTCGACGTGCTCACGTGGTACGTCGAGAAGCTCGGCTGGTGGCGCGGCGACCTCGACCACACGCGCGCGCAGATCGCGCAGGGCCCGCCGGCTACCTGAGCCGCACGGCATGCATCGCCTCACGCGAGCGCGAGCCCGTCATAGCCGAGCTGCGCCGGCGCGAACTCGGCGCGCGCGGCGGCCAGCAGCGCACCGGCGTCCGCGAGTCGCGGGCTGAGGTGGATCAGCGTGAGCCGGCCGGCGCCGGCCTCGCGCGCGACGGTGCCGGCCGCCCGCGCGCTCGCGTCGCCCTCGTCGCCCTCGAGCGACCATGCCTCGTGCAGCAGGTGCGCGACGCCGTGCGCGAACGGCCCGCTGCCGGGGTCGTAGGCGGTGTCCGTGCAGAGCGCGAGGAAGTCGCCGACGCGCAGCCCCGCGGTCGGGTCCCAGTGGCGCTCCTGGGCGCGTGCGGCGACCGCGAACCCGCCGATCGTCTGGGTCTCGGCGAGCTCCCGCACGGCGCCGAGCTGCGCGTGCGTGAACGGCGACAGCGGCGGCTCGCGCAGCGGTGCGAGGATCTCCGCGCTCGGCCGCCCGTAGAGCCATGCCCCCGGCGCCCAGATGGTGGGCACGAGCGGCAGTGCCGGCACGTACCCGAGCCCGCACACGTGATCGAGATGGAAATGCGTGAGCACCACGTGGAGCTCGCGCACGCCGTCGAGCATCGTGATCAGCCGCCGCAGCCCGGACCCGGCGTCGAGCACGAGCGCCCGATCGCCCTGTCGCACGAGCGTGCACGCCGTCTCGCGCTCGTCCGTTCCCAGCCAGCCGCCGCTGCCCAGGACCCACGCGGTGAGACCAGGGAGGTCGCGCATGTCTGACAACGTTACGGCCGGGATGGTCGGCATCGTCGCGAACCCGGCGTCGGGAAGGGACATCAGGCGGCTCGTCGCGGGCGCGTCGGTCTTCGGCAACTCCGAGAAGGCCGGGATGGTGTTCCGCGTGCTGACCGGGCTGGCCGCCGCGGGCGTCGATCGCGCGCTGATGATGCCAGCCGCCGACGGCCTCGGGTGGACGCTGGAGCGGCTGCTGAAGTCGCACGGGCAGCCGCTGCCGCTGGAGGTGCTCGAGCTGCCGCTCTCCGGCTCCGCGCGCGACACGACGGCGGCGGTGCGCGCGATGGTCGAGCGCGGCGTGACGGCGATCGTCGTGCTCGGCGGCGACGGCACGCACCGCGTCGTCGCCAAGGCGTGCGGCGACACGCCGATCGTCGCGCTCTC
Source organism: uncultured Solirubrobacteraceae bacterium (assembly GCA_963736505.1). GTDB lineage: Bacteria > Actinomycetota > Thermoleophilia > Solirubrobacterales > Solirubrobacteraceae > Solirubrobacter. The sequence goes on along the minus strand of CAVTOZ010000001.1, from coordinate 385,886 downwards.
GACCGGCACCAACAACGCGTTCCCGGAGATGCGCGAGGCGACGGTCGCCGGGCTGGCGGCGGGCCTCGCGACCGACGCCGACATCGCTCGCGAGCCGGCGCTCGAGCTGCGCGCGGACGGCACGCGGGACCTCGCGCTCGTCGACGTCGCCGTCAGCGCGCAGCGCTTCGTCGGCGCCCGCGCGCTGTGGCGCGCGGACAGCATCACCGAGCTGTTCGTGACGCGCGCGAACCCGGGCGCCGTCGGCCTGTCCGCGATCGCCGGCATGCTCGCGCCCGGCGCGGTCGGCGTGCACGTGACGCTCGGCGAAGGCGAGCGGATCCTGGCCCCGATCGCGCCAGGTCTCATCGTGCCGGTCGACATCGCATCCTTCGCCCCGATGACCGGCCCCGTGACGATCACGGCGGCGGGCTGCCTAGCGCTCGACGGAGAGCGCGAGATCGAGCGGCCCGGGCGGGCGACCGTCGTGCTCGGCGACGGCCCGCGCCGGATCGACGTCGACGCGGTCATGCACCGGGCCGCAACGGGGTTGCAACTCCGGGAGGCGTAGCTTCTTACGCAGCAGTCGAAGCGAGGAGAGACGCATGTCGGCAGTCGCGCCCCCCGGAGCCGGGGAGCTCACCAAGGAGCAGCTGCTCGAGGCCTATCGCGTGATGCGCACCATCCGCGATTTCGAGGAGCGTCTGCACACCGAGTTCGCGACCGGGGACATCCCCGGCTTCGTCCATCTGTACGCCGGCGAGGAGGCGATCGCGGCCGGGGTGATGGCCCACCTGCGCGACGACGACTTCGTCGCGTCCACCCACCGCGGCCACGGCCACGCGATCGCCAAGGGCTGCGACGTGAAGGCGATGATGGCCGAGATCTACGGCAAGGCGACGGGGATCTGCCACGGCAAGGGCGGCTCGATGCACATCGCCGACATCGGCAAGGGCATGCTCGGCGCCAACGGCATCGTCGGCGGCGGCCCGCCGCTCGTGTGCGGCGTCGGCCTGAAGGCGAAGGTGACCCAGACCGACCAGGTCGGCGTCTCCTTCACCGGCGACGGCGGCTCCAACCAGGGCACGTTCCTGGAGTCGCTGAACCTCGCCGCGAGCTGGCACCTGCCGTGCCTGTTCGTGGTCGAGAACAACGGCTACGCGGAGTCGACGTCGTCGAACTACCACCAGTCCGGCATCGACGTCGCCAAGCGCGCCGACGGCTTCGGACTGCCCGGCATCACCGTCGACGGGTTCGACTTCTTCGCCGTCCACGAGGCGGCGGGCGAGGCGATCGCGCGCGCCCGCTCGGGCGGCGGTCCGACGCTGCTCGAGTGCAAGGTGATGCGCTACTACGGCCACTTCGAGGGCGACCAGCAGACCTACCGCGGCGAAGGCGAGGTCGAGGCGCTGCGGCGCGACCGCGACTGCCTGGACGCGTTCACCCGCCGCGTCACCGAGGCGGGGATCGTCGAGCCGGACGAGCTGTCGGCGATCGACGAGGCGTCGCTCAGGCTGATGGACGAGGCCGTCGAGGAGGCGCACGCGGCGCCGGACCCGACGCCCGCCGACGTGCTCACCGACGTCTACCTGAGGTACTAGCCCATGGCCCGCAAGATCAGCTACCAACAGGCCGTCGCCGAGGCGATCGCGCAGGAGATGGAGCGCGACCCGACCGTCGTGATCATGGGCGAGGACATCGCCGGCGGCATGGGCGCGCCGGGCGAGGACGACGCCTGGGGCGGCGTGCTCGGCGTCACCAAGGGGCTCTACGCGAAGTTCCCCGGCCGCGTGATCGACACGCCGATCTCGGAGTCGGCGTACGTCGGCGCCGCCGCGGGCGCGGCGGCCTCCGGGCTGCGGCCGATCGCCGAGCTGATGTTCGTCGACTTCCTCGGCGTCTGCCTGGACCAGATCTTCAACCAGGCGGCGAAGTTCCGCTACATGTTCGGCGGCAAGGCCGTGACGCCGATGGTGATCCGCACGATGTACGGCGCGGGCATCCGCGCGGCGTCGCAGCACTCGCAGGCGCTGTACCCGATCCTCACCCACATCCCGGGGCTGAAGGTCGTCCTGCCGTCGAACCCGTACGACGCGAAGGGCCTGCTGATCCAGGCGATCCGCGACGACGACCCGGTCATCTTCCTCGAGCACAAGGTCCTCTACACGCTCGAGGGCGACGTGCCGGAGGAGAGCTACACGATCCCGTTCGGCGAGGCGAGCGTCGTGCGCGAGGGGAGTGACGTGACGGTCGTCGCGCTCGGGCGCATGGTCGGGCTCGTCGAGCAGGCCGCCGACGCGCTCGGCGACGTGTCGGTCGAGATCGTCGACCCGCGCACGACGTCGCCGCTCGACGAGGACACGATCCTCGAGAGCGTCGAGAACACGGGGCGGCTGGTCGTCGTCGACGAGGCGGGGCCGCGCTGCGGCATGGCCGCCGACATCATCGCGCTCGTCGCGCGCGAGGCGTTCGGCGACCTGAAGGCCGCGCCGCGGATGGTCACGCCGCCGCATACGCCGGTGCCGTTCTCGCCCGTGCTGGAGGACGCGTACGTGCCGACGCCCGAGTCGATCGCGGCGGCGATCCGGGAGACGACGGGGGCTCCGGTGGCGCGGTAATGAATCGGACCGGGTCGACCGGAAGAGTGGCGGTGGCACGGCCACGCGGAGCAGGGGCATGATCGCGAAGCTGGGCATGCCGAAGTGGGGCCTCTCGATGACCGAGGGGCGCGTGCTCGACTGGCTCGTCGAGGAGGGCGCCGAGGTGGCCGCCGGCGACGAGCTGTGCGAGGTCGAGACGGAGAAGATCACGGGCGCCGTGGAGTCCACGGCGTCCGGCGTCCTGCGCCGCCGCGTCGGCGCCGTCGGGGAGGTGATCCCCGTCGGCGGCATGCTCGGCGTGATCGCCGACGCGGCCGAGTCCGACGCGGAGATCGACGCGTTCGTGGCCGAGTTCCAGGCCACGTTCGTGCCCGAGGCCGAGGAGGACGAGGGCGCGCAGACGGAGATGGCGGGCCCGATCCGCTTCCTCAAGCAGGGCGACGCCGGCGAGCCGGTCGTGCTCATCCACGGCTTCGGCGGCGACCTGAACAACTGGTTGTTCGCGCTGCCGGCGCTGGCCTCCGAGCACGTCGTCTACGCGCTCGACCTGCCCGGGCACGGCGCGTCGTCGAAGGACGTGGGCGACGGCACCGCGCTGGCCGACGCGGTCGTCGGCTTCCTCGATTCGCAGGGTCTCGACAAGCCGCACCTGGTGGGCCACTCGCTCGGCGGCCTCGTGGCCGCGCAGCTCGCCGCGCGTGGCCGCGCGGCGACGCTGACGCTCGTCGCCCCGGCCGGGTTCGGGCAGCCCGTCAACCGCGACTACATCGACGGCTTCATCGCCGCCGAGAGCCGGCGCGAGCTCAAGCCGCTGCTGCAGCTGCTGTTCGCCGACGAGTCGCTCGTGACGCGCTCGCTCGTCGACGACGTGCTCAAGTACAAGCGCATCGACGGCGTGACGGAGGCGCTCACGGTGATCGCCGCCGCGGCGTTCACCGACGCGCCGGAGGTCGACGTCCCGGTCCTGAGGATCTGGGGCGCCGAGGACCGCATCATCGCGCCGGGCGCCGACGCGCACATCGTCGAAGGCGCCGGCCACTCCCCGCACATGGAGGCGGCGGGCGAGGTCAACCGCCTGATCGACCGCTTCATCACCGTGGGAGCCGTCTAGCACCATGCATCCGAACATCTTCCCGGCGCTCCGCTACAAGGACGCGAACGCGGCGATCGCGTGGCTGAAGGACGCCTTCGGCTTCGAGGAGAAGGCCGTGTACCGCGGCGACGACGGCGCCGTCCAGCATGCCGAGCTCAGGCTCGGCGCGGGCCTGATCATGCTCGGCCAGATCCGCGACGAGGCGTGGGACGCGGCGGCGTCGCCGATCAGCATCTACGTCGTCGTCGAGGACGTCGACGCCCACCACGCGAACGCCGTGGCGAAGGGCGCCGAGGTGTTCCGCGACCTCGTCGATCAGGAGTACGGATCGCGCGAGTACAGCGCGCGCGACCTCGAGGGCAACCGCTGGTCGTTCGGCACCTACGACCCGTACTCCCAGTAGCAGTCGGCGCCCGCCGGGATCGGGCGCGCGACCCTCGCCAGCGCGGCGCGCACGGACTGCTCGCCGCGCTCCATCACCGCGACGACCTCGGCGGTCGCGAGCGGCTCGCCCGCCCAGGCCAGCAGCTGCTCGACGGACTCGGGCCGCTTGCGCCGGACGACCTCCGGCATCTGCGCCGCGATCGCGACGTCGTAGGCCTCGATCGGGTTGAAGCCGGGCACGGAGATCGCGCCGATCTCGTAGCTCGGGGCCGTGTAGCGCCGCTGCTCCGGCGGCCCGCCGAGCTTGTGGTCGAGCGCGCGGGCGGCGGGCGACGGGTCGCGGGCCGCGGCGATGTCGGCCTGCAGCGCCTCCTCGGCGTCCCAGCCCGCCAGCGCGACGGGATCGAGCCCGGCGTCCTCCGCGGCCGCGGCGATCAGCGCGGGGTCGTCGAGCAGCCCGCCGAGCATCGCGCGCACGCGCAGCCGCCGCAGCAGCCGCTCCTCGCTGCCCGGCGCGTGCTCGCGCGCGGCGACGACGGCGCGGCAGGCGGGCTCCGACGAGAACGTGCGCGCGTACGGCGACGGCTCGATCGGCATCCCGTAGCGCTTCTGCAGCCCCGGGGCGCCTTCGGCGAGCTTCGCGTCCTCGCCCGGCTCGAGCGTCAGGACGATCATGCGCACGCGCCACGTGAGCTGGTCGCCGTAATGCCACTTCAGCCGCCAGCGGACCGGCTCGGCGGAGAACGCGAACGGGCAGGCGGGGTCGGTGAACAGCTCGACGTTCATCGGCGGGATGATGCCGGGCGTGAGCCGTGCCACGACCGCCGCCCGCGCCGGCGCCATCTTCGCCGCGACGCTCGTGCTGGTGCAGGTCCTGCAGCAGGTCGTCGGCGCGTTCGATCCGCGCCCGAGCGTCTCGGCCCTGATCACGCTCACGGCGGCGACCGCCACGTTCGCGCTCGACCGCCTGCGCCAGGGCCGCGCCGCGGTCTCCGAGCGCAACGCCACGCTCGACGCGGCGCTGCGGTTCTGGCCGCTGCGGCGGCTCGGCGAGGTCGACCGCCGGCGGCTGGGCGTGTTCCCGGCGCGGATCGTGGACGGCGAGCCGGCCGATGCGCTGTTCCTCCCGCGCGAGGACGACGCGGCGCTGCGCGACGCGGTCCGGCCGGGCCGCTTCGTGCTCGTCCTCGGCCGGCCGCTCGCCGGCAAGTCGCGCGCCGCGCTGGAGGCGGCGATCGCCTCGCTCGGCGAGCAGGCGTGGCTGATCGTCCCGCGCGACGCCGACGGGCTGCGCGCCGTCGCGAGCGTCTACCCGCCGCCTGGCGCCGTGCTGAAGGAGGACTCGCTGATCTGGCTCGACGGCCTCGAGCGCTACGTCGAGGCGCTCGACGCCGGCGTGCTCGATCGGATCCTGCGGTACACGCCGCCGCCCGCGATCGTCGCGACGATGCGCAGCGCCGGCTACGACGAGCTGCTCGCCGCGGCGGGGGAGGCGGGCGAGGCCGCGCGCGCCGTCGCCGCGCGGGCGCACGTGTTCGAGCTCGACGACGACGGCACCGGCCGCGAGCGGGCCAGCAGCGGCCGCGACGGGCCCGCGCCGCCGGCCGTCCTGCCGGACTCGACCGCCCCGCCGGACGCGTTCGGCAACGTGCGCGACCGGCTGTTCGCCGGCGCCGCCGCGACCGCGCTCGCGCTGCTCGCCGCGACCGTCGCGGTCAGCCTCGCCGGCGGCTTCTCCGAGCCGTCGCTGTCGACCCGCCTGGACACGATCCAGCGCGACGCCACGCGCGGGCTGCGCGTGGTGAAGTTCAACCGCACGGCCGACTTCCACGGCAGCGGCGAGCAGTCCTACCTGTTCATGTTCCACGACAAGCGGCCGCTGCCCGCGAGCCGCGCCCCGCGGCCGCTCACCTCCGACGAGCTGCGCATCTACGACCGCTCCGGCAACGCGCTGCGCCTGCGCTTCCGCTTCCAGCCGCGCGAGCCCGGCGTCGTCTTCCAGTACCGCTTCCTCGGCGACCTCGACGGCGACGGCAGCGAGGAGCTGGTCGGCGGTTACGGCGTGCCCGGCGAGGGGTCCGAGGCGCTGCTGCCGTTCATGGTCGACTGGGACGAGGGCGACGACCGCTACCGGCTGACGGCGCTGCAGACGTCGCCCGTGGTGCCGGTCGCGACGCCCAGCGCGCTCGGCGTGCCGTACGTGGACACCTACAAGCGCCGGCTCACGCTGCACGACGGCGAGCGCACGCTCAGCGGCTTCCGCGTGCAGGACTTCGCCAGCGTCGGGTCGCAGCGGCTCGTCAGCGCCGTCGTCGTCAAGCCGCAGACGCCGACGCTGGTCGGCACCGTCGAGCTCAAGCCGGGGATCGTGCGCTTCGCCTCGTCCGGGCCGGTGCTCACGACCTGCCGGCTCGCCGGGCTGGAGAACCCGCGCATCCTGTGGCCGCTGAACCGGGCGCTCGTGAGCGTGATCGCCGAGCGCTGGCCCGCCGTGGCGAAGTCACGCGGCTGTGCCTGAGAGGGCGTCGCGGCGGGCGCGGAAGAAGGCCAGCGCCGCGTCGCGCGAGCCCCACGGGGCCTCGGCGCCCGTGAAGCCGTTCGCGTTCCACTCGGGCGCGGGCGGCGGCGCCGTCCACGGCGCGACGTAGAGGTACGGCGCGTCGTGGTTCTCGTCGCCCGGCGAGCCGCCGTACGTGACCTCGCGGTCGTCGAACGCGACGTCGAAGTGCTCCGGGAACAGGTTGATCGCCGACGGCGACGCCGCCTCGCCGATCAGCGTCTCGAGCGCGTCCTGGACGAACGCGAAGAACTCGGCCAGCTTCGCGGCGTCGGCCGCGTCGACGCCGAGCGGCGCGCGCGTCTCGGCGCCGTCCGCGGCCCGGGTGACCAGCTCGGCTCCCTCGACGCGGACCTGCCCGCCCGGGATGCCCCAGCCGCGCTCGAGCACCGCGAGCGTGAAGTCGTCCTCGCTCCCGGTGGCCTGCTTGCGGCGGCGCGAGAGGTCGCCCGCCAGTTCGTGCAGTGTCTCGCGTGTCTCGACGAAGCTCATGCCCCTCATCGTCCCGCAGCGGGCGCGGGCGTTACGGTTGCGTCGTGATCCCCGATCCCGACGCGCGGCTGCTCGCCGGTCTCCGCGCAGGCGACGAGGCGGCGTTCGTCGAGCTCGTCGGGCGCTACTCGCCCGCCCTGCAGCGGTTCGCGCAGACCTTCGTCCCCAGCCGGGCGATCGCCGAGGAGGTCGTGCAGGAGACCTGGCTCGGCGTGATCCGCGGCATCGATCGGTTCGAGGAGCGCTCGAGCGTGAAGACGTGGCTGTTCCGGATCGCGGCCAACCGGGCGCGGACGCGCGGCGCGCGCGAGCCGCGGCACCTGCCGCTGGAGCCCGAGCCGTCCGTGGACCCGGACCGCTTCCTGCCGCCCACGCACCCGAAGTGGCCGCGCCACTGGTCGGTCGAGCCGCATGAGATCGCCGAGACGGCCGAGACGCTCTCGCACGTCCGCGCCGCGATCGAGCGCCTGCCGCCGATGCAGCGGCTGGTGATTACCCTGAGAGACGTGCAGGGATGGGACGGACCCGACGTGTGCCATGCGCTCGAGCTGAGCGAGGGCAACCAGCGCGTGCTGCTGCACCGCGCCCGCTCCCGCGTGCGCGCCGACCTGGAGGCGCTGGCGTGAGCTCGCTGCCCGAGATGCCCTGCCAGGAGCTGGTCGAGGTGCTGACGGACTACCTCGAGGACGCGCTGCCCGCGCGCGACCGGCTGCGGCTGGAGGCGCACCTGGAGGAGTGCGAGGCATGCACGGAGTACGTCGAGCAGTTCCGCCTCGTGATCGGCGTGGCGGGCCGCGTGGAGGTCCCCCAGCTCTCGCCCGACGTGCAGGCCGACCTGCTGCGCGCGTTCCGCGAACTGCAGCTGTAACGCGCCGCCGCCTGCCGGGACTGCACCGGCATGCACGACTGGCACCGCGTCGCCGCGCTCGACGAGCTCCCCGAAGGGCGCGTGAAGACCGTCACCGCCGGCCACCGGAGCCTGGCGCTCACCCACTTCGACGGGCGCTACGGCGCGCTCGACAACCGCTGTCCGCACCAGGGCGGCCCGCTCGGGGAGGGCACGATCGAGAAGGGGATGCTGCGCTGCCCCTGGCACGGCTACGACTACTGCCCGCTGGACGGCGCGTCGGAGTACGGCGACGGCGTCCCGGCGTTCCCGGTCGAGGTGCGCGAGGACGGCGTCTGGGTCGGCGTCGAGGCCGAGGCGCCGCACGTGCGCACGGTCGCCGACGTGATGGTCGAGACGATGGTCAACTGGGGCGTCCGGCACGTGTTCGGCATGGTCGGGCACTCGAACCTCGGGCTCGCGGACGCGCTGCGGCGGCGGCCGGAGCTGACCTACATCGGGATCCGCCACGAGGGCGCGGCCGCGTTCGCCGCCTCGGCCTACGGGAAGCTGACCGGCCGTCCGGCGGCGTGCCTGTCGATCGCGGGGCCGGGGGCGACGAACCTGCTCACCGGCCTCTACGACGCGAAGGTCGACCGCTCGCCCGTGCTCGCGCTGACCGGCCAGGTCGCGACCCAGGTGCTCGGCCCGGGCGACTTCCAGGAGGTCGACCTGGCCGCCGCGTTCGCGAACGTCGCCGCGTTCAGCCAGACGGTGCTCGAGTCCAGCCGCCACGCCGAGCTGATGAACCTCGCGTGCAAGCACGCGCTGGTGCGGCGTGACGTCTCCCATCTCATCTTCCCCGACCAGGTGCAGACCCTCCCCGCTCCCGAAGCGTCCGCCGGCGGCCCTGAGGGTCGGTTGACCCCCACGACCATCACGCCGCCGGCGGACGCGGTGGAACGCGCGCTGGCGCTGCTGCGGGGCGCGAAGCGGCCCGTGATCATCGCCGGCCACGGGGCGCGGTTCCATGCCGCGGAGGTCGCGGCGTTCGCCGAGCAGCTGGGCGCGCCGGTGATCACGACGTTCAAGGCGAAGGGCCTGATCGGCGACGACCATCCGCTGGCCTGCGGCGTGCTCGGGCGCTCCGGGACGCCCGTCGCGAGCTGGTTCATGAACGAGGCCGACGTGCTCCTGGTGCTCGGCGCGTCGTTCTCGACGCACACCGGGATCTACGCCGGCAAGCCGATCGTGCAGGTCGACTTCGATCCGCTGCAGCTGGGCAAGTTCCACGCCGTCGAGGTGCCGGTGTGGGGCGAGATCGGCGTCACCTTGGCGCTGCTCGCCGGATCCCTGGGACCGGTGGCGACGGTCGACCAGCGCGGCGAGCTGGCCGAGCGCTGGGCGCTGTGGAGGGCCGAGAAGGCGAGCCGCGCGATCGACGATCGCGGCGGCGGCGTGGCCAGCGCGGCCGTGTTCGCCGCGATGAACCGCGTCGTCCCGGCGGACGCGGTGCTGGCGGTCGACGTCGGCAACAACGCGTACTCGTTCGGGCGCTACTTCGAAAGCCGCGCCGGCCAGGCGGTGCTGATGTCCGGCTACCTGGGCTCGATCGGCTTCGGCTACCCGGCCGCCATCGGCGCGTGGGCCGCGACCGGGGGCGCTCGCCCGATCGTCTGCATCACGGGCGACGGCGGCTTCGCGCAGTACATGGCGGAGCTCCTGACCGCGGTCAAGCACGGCATGAACATCACGCACGTCCTGCTCAACAACGGCCAGCTGGGGAAGATCAGCAAGGAGCAGCGCGCGGGCGAGTGGGAGGTCTGGGAGACCTCCCTGCACAACCCGTCGTTCGCCGCCTACGCCGACATCTCCGGCGCGCTCGGAATCCGCGTGGAGTCGGCCTCCGAGCTGGACGACGCGCTCGAGCGCGCGCTCGCATACGACGGCCCGTCGCTGGTGGAGGTGATCGCCGACCCCGCCCTCGTCTAGCGTTCGGGTGCGTGCGCGTCGCGCTGGACTGCTCCCTCCCGCCGGAACGCGTGCTGCTCGCGCTGCGCGACGAGCCGTGGCCGTTCGCGCTGACGGGGCGCTGGGCCGGCGGCGGGGCGATCGTCGGGGCGTCGCCGCGCAACGTCGTGGAGGAGGGGGACCCGTTCGCGCTGCTCGACGAGCTGCCGCCCCCGTCCGGCGACGCGGTCGTCGGCGGAGGCTGGTTCGGCTGGCTCGGGTACGGGCTCGGCGCGCGCGTCGAGCGGCTGCCGCCGCAACCGCCGCGCCCGGCGCCGCTGCCCGGCTTCCACCTCGCCTACTACGACCACGTGCTGCGGCTGGACGGCGACGGGCAATGGTGGTTCGAGGCGCTCGAGGAGTGCCCGGGGCGCCTGGAGGAGCTGTGCGCGAAGCTGGACGCGGCGCCGGAGCCCGGCGACCCCGCCGTGGGGGAGCTCGCGCCGCGCGCGCCCGGCGCGGCCGGGCACATGTGGGCGGTGCGCGAGTGCGTCGAGCGGATCGCGGCCGGCGAGGTGTTCCAGGCCAACCTGTGCCTGCGGCTGGAGACCGAGTGGGAGGGCGACGTGGCGGACCTGTACGCGCGCACGGCGAGCGCGCTGCAGCCGGCCTACGGCGCGTGCTTCCCCGCGCCGTGGGGCGGGATCGCGAGCCTGTCGCCGGAGCTCTTCCTGCGCCGCCGGGGGCGCGACGTGGCGACCGGCCCGATCAAGGGCACGATCCCGCGCTCCGGCGACCCGGAGGCGCTGCGCGCGTCGGCGAAGGACCGCGCCGAGCACGTGATGATCGTCGACCTGATGCGCAACGACCTCGGGCGCGTGTGCGAGTACGGCAGCGTCGTCGCGCCCGAGGCGCCGGAGGCGCAGGCGCACCCGGGCGTCTGGCACCTCGTGTCCGAGGTCCGCGGGCGGCTGCGCGAGGATGCCGGCGACGGCGCGCTGCTGCGCGCGACGTTCCCGCCCGGGTCGGTCACCGGCGCGCCCAAGGTCCAGGCGATGCACGTGATCTCCGAGCTCGAGGCGACCGGCCGCGAGGCGTACACCGGCGCGATCGGCTTCGCGAGCCCGCACGCCGGACTGGAGCTGAACGTCGCGATCCGAACGTTCGAAGCGCGCGACGGCAGGCTCTGGCTGGGCGCCGGAGGCGGGATCGTGGCCGACTCTGACCCTCGGGCTGAGCTTGAGGAATGCCTCGTGAAGGCCCGCCCGCTGGTCGCGGCGGCCGGTGGATCGATCCGCCTCGCCGTCGCCGCCGAGGTCTCGCCGGCCGTCGCGCCCGCGCTCGCCCCGGGCCGCCACCGCCCCGATCCGGCGCGCGGCGTCTTCGAGACGATCCTCGTGCGCGACGGCGAGCCGCTCAATCTCGCCGCCCACCTCGAGCGCCTGCGGGCGAGCCCGGAGATTCCGCAGCTGCGCGGCGACGGCGCGCTGCGGCTCGACGCCGACGGCGCGACGTTCCGCCCGCTCACCCCGCGCGCGCTCCCGATCGTGCTGACGCCGTACGTGCTCCCCGGCGGCCTCGGGGACCGCAAGTGGCGCGACCGCGACCTGCTCGGCGCGCTCTCGCGCGACGGGACGACGCCGCTGCTGATCGACGCCGACGGGAGCGTGCTCGAAGCCGCGTGGGCGGCGGTCCTGATCCGCGACGGCGGGACGCTCTACACGCCCGCCGAGGACGGCCGCATCCTGCCGAGCACGTCGCGCCCGCGCGCGATCGCGCGGCGGCTGACGCTGGCGGACCTCAGGTCCGCGGACGAGCTGCTGCTGAGCTCGTCGCTGGCAGGTCTGGTGTCGGCAGTGCTTCGCGCAGCAGCAGGCGGCCCATCTCCGCCGCCCGCCGCCCCGCGTCGGCGTCGCCTTCGGCAGCCGCGATGAGCGACCCCTTCATCAGGATGTGCCACTGGCGCGCGAACGGGTCGGGGTCGGCGATCCCCGCCTCCTCGGCCAGGCCGCGCAGGAATGCCCGGATCCTGGCCAGGTGCTCGACGGTCGCCTCGCGGACAGGGTGCGTCGGCTCGGTGACCTCGAGCATCACGTTGACGAACGCGCAGCCCTCGTAGTCCGGGCGCGCGAACCACTCGCCGAACACGTCGAAGATCGCCAGCAGCCGGTCGGCCGGCTCCGACGCCCGGCTCATCACCTCGGCCTGCAGCCAGTCGCGCGTCCACAGCTGCTCGCGCCGGCGCAGGAACTCCAGGATCAGCTCATCCTTGGAGCCGAAGTTGCGGTAGAGCGACATCTTCGCGACGCCGGAGCCGGCCACGATCGCATCCACGCCGACCGCGTGGGTGCCATGGCGGCTGAAGAGCTCGTACGCGGTCGCGAGGATCCGCTCCCGCGCGCTAGGACCCTCCGCGGGCGACGTTCCCATCGAGTCGCGACTATAACGTCGCCCGCAAGCGGTCTCTTTATGCCGGAGGCTCGAGGAAGCCCGTCACGGTCGCCAGCCGGCCGTCGGGGGCGACGGTGGCGAAGTCGACGCCGGCGGCCACCTTGCCGCCGGCACCCACCATATTCCAGGCGAACCGGACGTTGCCGTTGTGGGCGTCCGGGCCGAAGGCGAGCTCGAAGCGGTGGCCGGGGAACTGCTCCTGGGCAGCCCCGATCATCGCGGCGATCTCGTCGGCGCCGCGGCCCGCCATCAGCGGGTCGACGTAGGACCCGCCCTCGGTCCAGGTCCGCGACACGAGCTCGCGGCGGCGATCGGCGTCGCCCTCGTTCCAGCTCGCGATGTAGCGCTCAACCACGGTGTTGATGTCGGTCATGGACGTCAAGGTGCCACCATGACGTCATGACCTCAATTACCTCCGACGTAAGGGTCCGGGTCGGGCCGCTGCTGCGGAGCTGGCGTCAGCGGCGGCGTCTCTCGCAGCTGGAGCTCGCGCTCGACGCCGGGGTCTCCGCCCGCCACCTGTCGTTCGTGGAGACCGGCCGCAGCCGCCCGAGCGAGACGATGGTGCTGCACCTCGCCGAGCAGCTCGACGTGCCGCTGCGCGCCCGCAACGAGCTGCTGCTCGCGGCCGGGTACGCGCCCGTCTTCGGCCAGCGCTCGCTCGACGCGCCCGAGCTGGAGTCCGTCCGTACGGCGATCGACCAGCTGCTCGCGGCCCACGAGCCGTATCCCGCGGTCGTCGTCGACCGCGGCTGGAACCTGCTCGCCGCCAATCGGGCCGTCAGGCTGCTCACCGAGGGCGTCGCCGCGCACCTGCTCCAGCCGCCCGCCAACACGCTGCGGATCGCGCTTCACCCCGACGGCATGGCGCCCCGGATCGCCAACCTCCCGCAGTGGCGCGCGCACCTGCTCGAGGACCTCGGCCGCTCCGTCGCGGCGACCGGCGACACGGAGCTGCAGGCGCTGTACGAGGAGCTCAGCGCCTATCCCGGCGAGACCGACTCGTCCCCTGGCCACGACATCTTCGTGCCGCTGAAGCTCGGCGACCTGACGTTCTTCAGCACGCGCACGACGTTCGGCGGCGCCGCCGACGTGACCGTCGCCGAGCTCTCGATCGAGGCGTTCTTCCCGGCCGACCGTTTTACGGCAGGTTGTCTTCGCCCGTGATCAGGCGGGCGCCGCGCCCGTGCGTGAAGAAGCTGATCGACCAGCGCAGGAACACGAGCAGGCGGTTCTGGTAGCCGATCAGGTACCAGAGGTGGATCAGCAGCCACATCGCCCACGCCGGGAAGCCGCTGAGCCGGATCCGGTGCAGGTCGGCGACCGCGTGCGCGCGGCCGATCGTGGCCAGGTTGCCCTTGTCGTGGTAGGCGAAGTCGCCCGCCTTCTCGCCCTTCAGCCGCGCGCGCACGAGCTTCGCCGCGAAGCGGCCCATCTGCATCGCCACCGGCGCCACGCCCGGGTACGGCGGCTCGCTGCGGACCTTGACCATGTCGCCGATCGCGATCACCTCGGGATGCCCGTCGAGTGTCAGATCCGGTTCGACGACGATCCGGCCCACGGTGTCGGTCTTCGCGCCCGCGGCCGCGGCGAGGGTGCCGGCCACCGAGGAGGCGAGCACGCCGGCCGCCCAGATGATCGTCTTGGCCGGGATCCGCTCCTCGCCGGCGGCGGTGCGGACGTCCACGCCCTCGACGTCGAGGTCGGTCACCAGCGTGTTCACGAGCGGCGTCACGCCGAGGTCCTCGAGCGCGCTGAACGCCTTCTTGGAGAGCTTCGGCGGGAAGCCGGCCAGCACGCGCTCGCCCGCCTCGATCAGGAGCACGCGCGCCTTCGACGTGTCCGCCGCGCGGAAGTCGTGGCGGACGTTGCGGGCGATCTCGGCGATCTGCCCGGCCATCTCGACCCCGGTCGGCCCCGCGCCGACGACCGCGAACGTGAGGTACGCGGCGCGCTTGGCCTCGTCCGGCTCCTCCTCGGCGGCCTCCAGCGAGCGCAGGATGCGGCTGCGGATGTGCAGCGCGCCCTCCAGCGACTTCAGCTCCGAGGCGACGTGCTGCCACTCCGGGTGGCCGAAGTAGTTGTACTTCGAGCCGCCGCCGACGATCAGCGTGTCGTACGGGAAGCGCTCCTCCCCGACCACGGTGCGCACCGGCAGCTCGCGCGCGGCGAGGTCGAAGCCCGTGACCTCGCCCATGATCACGCGCACGTTGTCCTGCCCGCGGAACACGGCGCGCAGCGGGTAGCAGATCTCGCCGGGGTTCAGCGCGCCGGTGGCGACCTGGTAGGCGAGCGGCTGGAACAGGTGGAAGTTGCGCCGGTCGACGAGCGTGATCTCCACGTCCGCCTTGCGCAGGTGCAGCGCGGCCTGCAGTCCGCCGAAGCCGCCGCCCACGATCACGACTCGATGCATATGTGGTGGATGCTAGGTGGCGGGGGTAGAACCACGCCATGAGACTCGGGATCGCACTCTTGCGCACCGTCATCGGTGCGCTCTTCATGGGGCACGGCCTGCAGAAGCTGGCCGGCTGGTTCGGCGGCCACGGCCTCGCCGCCACGGGGGACATGTTCGACCAGATCGGCCTCAGGCCCGGCAAGGTCCACGCGACCGCCGCGGGCGTGGTCGAGACCGCGGGCGGCGCGCTGCTCGTCCTCGGCAAGGGGACGCCGCTCGGCGCGATGATGCTGACCGGCACGATGGCCACGGCCGTCGAGAAGATCCACCTGCAGAAGGGCGTCTGGAACCAGGACGGCGGGTTCGAGTACCACGCCGTGCTGGTCGCGGCGATGTTCGCGATCGCGGCCGAGGAAGGCCTCGGCTGGGCGGCTGCGGAGCTCGCCGCGGGCGTCGCGGGCGGCCTCGCCGTCGCCAAGCTCGCCGCGCGCGTGCCGGAGCCGGCCCAGGAGTCGTCTCCGCGCTTCGAGCGCGAAGAGCAGACCGTCGCGGCGCCCGCCGCCTAGGAGCCGGTTGAAGAATTCCGGTACGCCTGCTGCGGCACATCCGCGGCGCCTCGAGCCACCCACGATGCTCACGTGGCAGAGCCACGCATCACCATCGCGTGCGGCCCGAGGCATCCACGGCTGCACCACATCAGGGCGGACCGACCATTCCTCAACAGGCTCCTAGCCCGTGCAGGTCGGGCTGACGAACTGACGGACCTTGGGGTCGTCGAGGTTGGCCTTGGTGACGACGACGACCCCGGTGTCCTCGCTCTTCGGCGTCTTGTGGTCGCGGATCTGCGACACCGCGGCGCGCACGCCGTCGTAGCCCATCCGGAACGGGTCCTGCGAGATCAGCGCGGTGACCATCCCCTCGCGCACGCCCTCGACCTCGTCGGGCGACGTGTCCCAGCCGATGATCTTGACCTTGCCCTTCAGGTGCGCGAGCCGCACGGCCTCGACCGCGCCGACGTCGCTCGCCTCGTTGGCCGCGAAGATGCCCTTCAGGTCCGGGTGCGCGGTGAGCACGTTCTGCGTGACGGTCAGCGCCTGGTTGTAGTCGTTCTCGCTGTACTGCGTCTCGACGAGCTTGAGGTTCTTGTGCTTCTTCAGGCCCGCGGTGAAGCCCTCGACGCGCTGGTCGTTGGTCTGCGAGCCGGCGTGGAACGCGATCACCGCGATCTTGCCGCCCTTCGGCCCGATCGCCTTCGCGAGCGCGTCCGCGGCGAGCTTGGCGCCCTTGACGTTGTCGGTCGCCAGCAGCGGCACGTTCTTCGGCTGCGGGTCGGTGCCCGAGTCGATGTTGAGCACCTTGATGCCCGCGCCCGACGCCGTCGTGGAGATCTCGGTCAGCGCCGTCGAGTCGGTCGCGGCGTACACGAGCCCGTTGACGCCCTGCCCGATGTAGTTCTGCAGCAGGTCGATCTGGCCCGCGACGTCGGTCTCATCGCTGACGCCGTTCCACACGACCGACACGCCGCGCTGCTTCGAGGCCGCGCAGACGGCGCCCTTGTGCACCTTCTCCCAGTAGTCCAGGCCGACGGACTTCGGGATCACGGCGAGCCGGATGCCGCCGCTCGTGTCGACGCTGACGTGCGTCTTATGCTCGCTGATCGCTCCGCACCCGCTCAGGGTCGCCGCGAGCAAAGCGGCCGCTGCCGTTGCCTTGCGCATCGTCACCTCCCCGCCTCGGCTCCTCCGCGGCGGCCGCGAGGCGGCGGCGCCGCAGCTGGTCCCACCAGACCGCGACCCAGATGATCACGCCGATCACGACCTGCTGGTAGTACTGCGTGATGTTGAGCAGGACGGCGCCGTCGCGGATGACGCCCATCAGGAACGCGCCGATCAGCGTGCCGCCGATCGTGCCGCGGCCGCCGAACAGCGACGCGCCGCCGATCACGCACGCGGCGATCACGTCGAGCTCGAGACCGATGCCGTAGTTGGGCTGCCCGGAGTGCACGCGCGAGGCGGCGATCATGCCGCCGAAGCCGGCCAGCGCGCCGGAGATCACGTAGACCGAGACGAGCACCCTGTTGATCGGGATGCCCGACAGGCGCGCGGCGTCCTGGTTGGAGCCGATCGCGTACGTGTAGCGCCCCAGGCGCGTGCGCGAGAGCACCAGGTGCCCGCCGATCGCGATCACCACCAGGTACAGCAGCGGCAGCGGGATCGGGCCGATCTCGCCTTCGCCGAGCTTGCGGAACGAGTCCGGCAGGCCGTAGATCGCGACCGCGCCGCTGACGATGAACGTCAGCCCGCGCGCGACGCCCATCATGCCGAGCGTGGCGATGAAGGGCGGCAGCCCGGCGCGCGTGACGAGCAGGCCGTTGCCGGTGCCGGCGAGCCCGCCGACGAGGATCCCGACCACGATCCCGAGCGTCATCGGCATGCCCCAGTTGGACATCGCCATCGAGCCGACGACGCCGCTGAGGCCGGCGACGCTGCCCACGCTCAGGTCGATTCCGGCGGTCAGGATCACCATCGTCTGGCCGACCGCGAGGATCGCCACGACGGAGATCTGCACGCAGACGTTGAAGAGGTTGTTGGAGGTCAGGAAGTACGGCGAGGCGAAGCTGAGCGCGACGAAGACCACGATCAGCCCGGCGGCCGCCGCCAGCTGGGAGACGATCTCGTTCAGCCGGTCACGCACCATCGTGTTCATGCGTCCGCTCCGCATGCCCGTGACAGCGCCATCGCCTGCCTCGAACCGGATTCACCCATCATGCTCTTACCTCCACGCCCGTAGCGAGCGACGCGATGCGCTCCTCGGAGAACTCGTCGCGCGCCAGCTCCCCGGCGACGCGCCCGTCGCGCAGCACCAGGATGCGGTCGCACATGTTGATCAGCTCCGGCAGGTAGGAGCTGATGAGGACGATCGCCCGCCCGTCGGCGGCGAGCTCGCCGATCAGCCGGAACAGCTCGGCCTTGGTGCCGACGTCGATCCCGCGCGCCGGCTCGTCGAAGAACAGCATGCGCGCGTCGGTCTCCAGCCACTTGGCGACGACGACCTTCTGCTGGTTGCCGCCCGACAGCGTCTCGACGCTGCGGCGCAGCGAGGGGGCGCGGATGTCGAGCTGCTCGGCGCGCCGCTCAGCCGCCTCGTGCTCCGCCGCGCGGTCGATCCACGCGGGCGGGCCCGGGATGCGCGCGAGCGTGATGTTCGGCTCGATCCCGAGCTGCAGCGCGAGGCCCTCGCCCTTGCGGTCCTCGGTCACGTAGCCGATGCCCGCGTCGATCGCGTCGCGCGGGGAGCGCGGCCGCAGCCGCTCGCCGTCGAGCTCGATCGTGCCGCCGTCGATCGCGTCGGCGCCGAAGACCGCGCGCGCGAGCTCGGTGCGGCCGGCGCCGACGAGCCCGGCGAAGCCGAGGATCTCGCCCGCGCGGACCTCGAAGGAGCAGTCGTCGAGCACGCCGTTGCGGGTGATGCCCTCGACGCGCAGGAGCACGTCGCCGATCTCCGCCTCCGCCTTCGGGTAGAGGTTCTCGATCTCGCGCCCGACCATCAGCTTGACGATCTCGCGCTCCTCGATCCGGTCGCCCTCGAGCGTGTCGACGACCTTGCCGTCGCGCATCACCGTCACGCGATCGGCGATGCGCGTGATCTCGTCGAGCCGGTGGGAGATGTAGAGCACGGCGATCCCGTGCCCGGTGAGGTCGCGGATGACCTCGAACAGGCCCTCGATCTCGCGCTCGGTCAGCGTCGCGGTCGGCTCGTCCATGATCACGACCTTCGCGTCGATCGCGAGCGCCTTGGCGATCTCCACGCGCTGCTGGTCGGCGACCGACAGGCTTGCCGCCTTGCGCGCGGGGTCGACGTCGAGCCCGACGCGCTCGAGCAGCTCCCGCGCCTGCGCCTTCTCCGACCCGCGCCGGATCAGCCCGAGGTGGGTCTGCTCGCGCCCGAGCACGAGGTTCTCGGCGATCGTGAGATCGCCCGCGAGCGCGAACTCCTGGTGGACCATCGCGATCCCGAGCCGCTGCGCGTGGCGCGGTCCGTGGAACGCGACGCGCTCGCCCGCGAGCTCGATCTCGCCGCTGTCGGGGCGGTCGACCTGCGAGAGCAGCTTCATCAGCGTCGACTTGCCGGCCCCGTTCTCTCCGGCGACGACGTGGACCTCGCCGGGCAGGATGTCGAGGTCGACGTCGTCGACCGCCTGCACGCCCGGGAAGTGCTTGACCACCGCGCGGAACCGGACGACGGCTTCCTCTCCCACGAAACGGGAGGCTTTCCGGAACGTGGCACCCGGAAACTCAGCGAATCGAGCGGCGGCTCAACTCCAGGGCCTGGCCGGCGTCCGCCGACGTCACGAAGTGGGGGCCCGTTGCGACCACGTCGCCCTCGGACGGGAACAGCCCGTAGCGGACGCGCTGGGCGAGCATCTCGATCGGCAGGTAGCCCTGTAGGTACGCCTGCTGGTCGACGGCGAACGCGATCCGGCCCGACTGCACGGCCTGCAGCACGTCGGGGCCGAGATCGAACGTGCCGATCTTGACGGGCTTGCCGGCGAGGCCCTTGACCGCCGCCAGCCCGCTGAGCGAGTTCGTGCACAGCACGCCGGTCGCGCCGCGATCGGCGACCGCGGCGGCGATCTTCGCGGGCGTGTCCGGCGAGTCGTCGACGACGCCGAGCACGTGCGACTCGCCGCCCACCTCGCGCATCGCGCGCGCCAGGCCCGCGCAGCGCGAGTCCAGGCCGGTGTTGCCGATCTGCTGGTTGACGCACAGCGCGCGCCGCACGCCGGCCGCGGCCAGGCGCCGGCCCGCCTCCAGCCCGGCGCGGTCCTCGAGCTGACCGACGTGCGCGAGCACGCCGAGCTTCTTGAACAGGCCGGCGCCGGAGTTGATCGAGACGACCGGGATGCCGGCCGCGACGGCGCGCCGGATGGCGGGGCCGACGGCCGCCTCGGGGATCGACACGACGAGCCCGTCGGGGCGCGACGCCACCGCCTCGTCGATCAGCTCGCTCATGCGCGCGGCGCTGTAGACGTCGGGCGCGCGGTAGTCGACGAGCACGTCGAGCGTGCGCGAGGCGGCCTCGACGCCGTTGCGGATGATCGCCCAGAACTTGCTCGAGGCGGGGCCGTGCGTGACGACCGCGATCCGCACCGAGCCCTCCGGCCGCGGCTCCGCTTTGGCGTGCACGGGCTCGGGCGTGCCGGACGCGACCGCGATCCCGCGCTCGTGCACGATCGTCGTCGAGCCGCAGCCGGCGAGCAGCAGCGCGAGCAGGAGCAGCGGGGCGAGCCTCATGGGCACGGGATCCTCGCAAGCAGCCGGGTCCCCTCGCCGGGCGGGCTGTCGATCGCGAGCGTCCCGCCGACCGCCGCGAGCCGGTCCACGAGGCCCTGCAGGCCGCTGCCCGCGTCGAGATCCGCGCCGCCCACGCCGTCGTCGGCGATCAGCACGACGACGTCGTCGCCGTCGCGCGCCACGTCGACACGCGCGCACGTCGCGTGGGCGTAGCGGTACACGTTGGTGAGCGCCTCGGCGACGAGGAAGTAGGCGGCGGCCTCGATCGGCGCCGGCAGTCGCTGCTCGATCCGCACGTCGGTCTCGATCGGGATCGAGCCGCGCTCGGCGAGCGCGCCGATCGCGGGCGCGAGGCCGCGGTCGGTGAGGATCGCGGGGTGGATGCCGCGGGCGAGCTCGCGCAGGTCCGCGAGCGCGGCCGCAAGCCGCTCGGACAGCACGTCGACCGTCGGCGCCGCCTCTGTGCCCTTGAGCTGTGTGCGCAGGACGCGCAGCTCCAGCGCGAGCGCCACGAGCTGCTGCTGCGCGCCGTCGTGGAGGTCGCGCTCGATCCGGCGGCGGGCGGCGTCGCCGGCCTCGATGATGCGCACGCGGCTGACGCGCAGCTCCTCCACGCGCGCGGCCAGGTCGGCCTTCAGCCGCTCGTTGTCGATCGCCAGCGTCCACGACGCGGCGGCGGCCTGGACGAGCTCGTCGGACGTGTCGAGCGCGGCGTCGTGGACGATCGCGGCGACGCGGTGGCCGTCGCGCTCGACCGCCGTCCAGGCGCGGCCGGACCCGGGGGCCGGCAGCTCGACGGGCCGGCCCGACTCGTCGACGAAGCGCTGGCGGTCCGGCAGCCAGTAGGCGACGGCGACCGAGCGGTCGCCGAGGCTCTCGGCGAGCATCTCGCGCACCGGCCCGCCGACGATCGCGCGCGGGGCGAGGAACGCGCGCGTGATCGTGGCCAGCACGCCGTAGAGCGCGTCGAACGTGGCGATCACGAGCGCGCTCGCCGGCAGCGCCAGCGCGAGCATCACGAGCCCGAGCGCCGGGCCGAGCGCCCACGGCCCGATGTAGTCGACGCCGTCGAGCCCGCCGACGCCCTGGACGCCGAGCGCGAGCGCCTCCGCGAGCAGCACGACCGGGATCAGCGCGACGGCGATCAGCGCCGCGGTCAGCAGCGGGCGCAGCGCCAGGTGGGCGGCGTAGCGCCACTGCTGGCGGTCCGAGAGCAGCACCAGCGCCTGGCGCAGCGGGCTGCCCGGCGAGCGCACGCGGCCGGGGATCGGCGGCAGCCGGGTGTCCAGCCAGCGGTTGGCCGCGCGCCGGTCGGCGCGCACGAGCGCGCGGCACGCCGCGGCCGCGCCGAGCAGCAGCGGCAGGCCGATGCCGATCGCGCTGAGCGCGGCGCCGAGCAGCAGCGCGAGCACGGCCGGGATCGCGAGCAGCGCGACCGGCAGGCTGAGCATCAGGTACGCGGCGGCGTGGCCGGCGCGGTCGATCCGGATGCGCAGGTGGAGCGCGCTCACGGCCGCCCTTCCACGCTCACGTCGCCGGACCCGCTCAGCGCCCGGATCGAGAACGGCGCCTCCGTCGTGCGCTTGACGCCGCGGACGGTCTCGGACCCCGACGCGCTCTCGGCGTCGAGGTCGTAGCTGCCGGTCGGCACGATCGCGGAGACCGAGCCGCTGTTGGTGCGCAGCGAGAGCTTCGGCGGCGCGCACGCGGTCTGGGCCGCGACGTCGCCGGACTCCGCGCGGGCGTCGAGCGAGAAGCCGCAGAAGCCGGCGACGTCGATGCTCCCGCTGCCGCTCGTGAGCTGCGCCGAGCCGCGGTATTCGCGCACGCGCACGCTGCCGCTGCCGGTGCGGACCTCGACCGGCAGGTTGTCGGGCACGATCACGCGGTAGGCGACCGTGCATTGGCCGAGCAGCGACGTCGGGCAGCGCGAGCGGACGCGGAACACGCCGTCGCGCACCGAGCGCTCGCTCTGCGCGTCGTGGCCGAACGCGTAGCGCTCGGTCCGCTCGACGAAGACGGCGTCGCGGCGGCCGCCGCCGACGATCACGATCGCGCCGTCGGCGAGGTCGAACGCGACCCCGCGCAGCGCGCCGGTCACCGGGTAGGAGACGACGCGCTCGTGCGTCGAGGCGAGCGCCCCGATGGCGAGCGCGACCGCACCGCCCACCACCAGGAGGGCCGATATCGCCACGATACGGCCCCACGGAGAGACGCGCATCCGGCGATCGTAACCGGACGCGCGAGTCCCTCAGGCGCCGGCGGGCCACACCCGCGGCAGCCGCTGCATGCGGCCGCGGTGCGCGCGCTTGAGGCCGCGGGCGCGCTCGGCCACCATCCACAGCGCCTCGGAGGAGGCGTGGAACGGATCGCTGACCGCGTGGCCGTCGTCGAGCGACAGGGCGGCCCACATCTCGTCGTCGACGACCGCCACCATCACCGCTCCGCGCGGCGCGTGGCTGGAGTCCAGCTGGGCCAGGCGGGCCAGCGCCGGCTCGTCGTCCGGCGTGGCGAAGCGGATCGTCAGCGAGCCGGTCGCCGGGGTCTGCTTGCGGGCTGTCAGGGTCTTGAGCATGTGTCCATTCTCGCCCTGAGAAGGCCCCCGGACATCGGGCGGATGGTGCCGTGTAAGGGGTCCTCGGCCTTACCTGGGCGGGCATGGGCCTTAGGCCCGCATGAAGGGCGCCGCGAAGGCAAATTCTCCCTGCAAATCGACGGTATATGCCGTGAGTGCGCGGGCCTGGAGGTGCGGGGCCCATTCGGGCCTCGGCGGGGTGATGTGCAGCGTGCTCGCGAGCACGAATCCGAAGCGCGCGTAGTAGCCCGGATCGCCGAGCAGGACGACCACCGGCTCGCCCAGCGCGTCGGCCGCGCCGAGCAGCGCGTGGACGAGCGCGGAGCCGACGCCGCGGCGCTGGTGGGCGGGGTCGACGCTCAGCGGCCCGAGCGCGAGCACGGGCCGGCCGGCGACGTGCGCGCGCGTGCCGGCGACGTGGCCGGCGATGCCGTCGTGGACGCGCGCCACGAG
Organism: uncultured Solirubrobacteraceae bacterium; assembly: GCA_963736505.1. Lineage (GTDB taxonomy): Bacteria > Actinomycetota > Thermoleophilia > Solirubrobacterales > Solirubrobacteraceae > Solirubrobacter. Next base: position 362,837 of record CAVTOZ010000001.1, on the reverse strand, counting down.
CGAGAGCGACGGCAGCCATGCGTCGGTGGCGCGCAGCTCGGCGAGGATCCGGCGCTCGAGGTCGCGCCCGAACGCGGAGGCCGTGAGGGCGTCGACGGTCGCGACGTCGTCGGCCGTCTCGCGCCTGACCAGCATCGGGCGGACTGTACGGATAACCCCCCTCGACGGGCGGTCGCCGGGCTCGCTACGGTTCCTCGCGTCATGAAGATCCGCTGACGCGTCCCGATTCGCACGCCCCTTTCTTCGGCGTGCCCGGCCGTCCGCGCTCCTTCGTGTTCCCCCGTCGCCGCCCACCCGGTTGCCGCGGCGGGGCGGACGGGCCGCTCCCACCTCCACTTCGCCTCGTAGAGGAGCGTCTCGTATGCAGCGCCGTCCACAGATGACCCGCCGGCCCTCCGTCGGCGGCAATCGCCGTCAGGTCCAGATCAAGCCGCCGGCTCCGCGCGTCGCGCGCAAGAAGCCGCCGAAGAAGAGCCGCTAGGCGGCCGGGCCCTCGAGCTCGAGCACGTCGAACGACCACACTTCACTGCCGGTCCCGACCGGTCCGCCCTCGCGGTGCTGGGAGTGGCCGGCGGTGAAGTCGGCGCTCTTCATCCACGCCTGGAAGTCCTCCTCGCTGCGCCAGCGGGTGATCACCAGGCAGACCTCGCGGTCGTCGTTGGGGCGCAGCAGCTCGAAGGCCTCGAAGCCCTCGGCGCTCGACACGCGCCCGGCGCGCGAGGCGAAGCGGCGCGCGAACTCCTCGAACCGGTCGCGCGGGACCGTGATGGCGTTGATCTTGGCGATGCTCACGCGACGAGGGTACGTCAGCGTACTCATCTCGAACCCGTACGCTCGCCCGCGTGGATCCGCTCAGCGTGCTCCTGATCACGGCGATCGTCGTCGGCTGGGTCGCCCTCTTCGCGCTGTGGTGGTTCGGGTTCCGCGGCCGCGGGCCGTGAGACTCGGACACACCGGTTTCGGGTATCTGGGAGCGTCATGAGGACGATCCTGGCGGTCATGACGTGTGCCGCGGTTGCGTGCGGCATCCCCTCCACCGCGTCGGCGCAGACGCAGGCGCTGACCGCGCCCGGCTTCACCACGCAGTTCCCGAGCGACTGGGCGCATGTGAAGCACACGGTGCACGGCGCGACGCTGCACACGCTGATGTCGCCCGGGACGAAGATGACGAGCTACTTCCACTCGATCCCGAAGCCGGGCGGCGTCGCCGTCACGGTCACGATGTACTCGGCCGCGCACTACAAGCGCGTGACGAAGCACACGGCGCCCAAGCGCGGGCTCGCGATGCTCCACAACGTCGGCGTCCCGGCGAAGGCCAAGCACGTCAAGGTCGTCTCCAAGGGCGCGAAGTTCACGCTCGACGGCATCGTCGGCGCGACCGTCACCCTCAGCTACACGTACGGCGGCGTCAAGAACCTGCAGCGCGACGTCACGGCACGCAAGGGCAACCGGCTCGTCCTGATCGAGCTCAACTGCCGGCCGGATCTGGAAGCGACCGGCCAGGCGGGCATGAACGCCGTGCTCGCCAACTGGCACTGGAGCTGAGCAGCGCCACGAGCACGGGCGGCAGCGCGTACCAGCCCTGGCTCGCGAGCACGGCGAGCATCGCCGCCAGCAGCACGCCCGCTCCCGCACGCCGCGGCCATGGCCGCGGCGTGCGCACGTACGACGCCAGCGCGAGCGCGTAGACGAACATGAAGACCGCGCTGACGCCGACGACCAGGTGCAGCACCGCGCCGGGGACGAACGCGGCGAAGCAGGTCAGCGCGGCGCCCGGGAGCTGGAGCACGAGCACGGCGCGGCGCGGGACCCCGCGCGCGTCGAGCACGGCCAGCCACGCGGGCGCGCGGCCCTCGCGCGCCGACGAGAACAGCAGCCGCGAGATGCCCCACAGCCAGCTCGCGTTGTTGGCCTGCATCAGCGCCAGCGCCAGCACGGTGATGACCGCGACGCCGGCCGCCGGCACCGCGACGTGGTGCGCGAGCTGGGCGACGCCCGACAGCTGATCCACCTGACCCACCGGGATGATCGCGCCGATGTTCGCCGTCAGCAGCGCCGCCAGCGCGCCGTACGCCAGCAGCGCGACGAACGTGGCGATCAGGTAGTCGCGCCGCGGGTTGCGCATCTCGCCGGCGACGAACGTCATGTTCTCGAACCCGGCGAAGCCCCAGAATGCGACCAGCACGCCGGCGAGCACAGGCGAGAGCGAGTCCAGCCGCGGCGCCACCGCGCCGTAGCCGCCGCGCGCCTCGGGGAACGTCAGCGCCACGAGCAGCACCGCCGCGCCCAGCAGCGCGAACGTCGCGATCGACTGCACGCGCGCGCCGGTCCGCGCGCCGAGCAGGTTCGTCTGCAGCGCACCCGCGATCACGACCAGCGCGCCGCCCAGCCGCACCAACGACCCGCCGCCCACGGCCGCCTCCAGGTAGCCGCCGGCGACGAGCGTCGCGGCCGCGAGCGCCGGCGGGAAGATCAGCGCGAACAGCAGCGGAACGCACGCGGCGAAGCCAGGCCCCAGGCCGCGCGCGATGAACCCCTCGATGCCCGAGCCGTCGTGGCTCTCGCGCACCATCTCGCCGAACACGAGCAGCAGCGGCACGCACAGCAGCGTCGCCAGCCCCCAGACCACGAGCGCGTCGTGCTGCGCGAGCCGGTAGATCACCGACGGCAGGAAGAGGATGCCCGAGCCCGCGACGCTGCCGATCGCGAGCGCGATCCCGCCGCCGAGCCCGAGCGTCCGTTGGAGCTGCACGGACAGAGCCTCCTGCGCTGGACCGAGAAGAGCAATTCGAGCTACGATCGCAACCTATGCGGAACACTGATGGGTGGGGAGCGCTCGAGGTGCGCCACGTCCGCGCGTTCGCGACCGTCGTCGACGAGGGCACGTTCTCCGGCGCCGCGCGCGAGCTCGGCTACACGCAGTCCGCCGTCAGCCAGCAGATCGGCGCGCTCGAGCGGATCGTCGGCGCGCCCGTGCTGCATCGCGTCCCGGGCGGGCGCCGCCCGCTCGAGCTGACCGAGGCCGGCCGCGTGGTGCTGACCCACGCGCGCCCGCTGCTCGCGCGCGTCAAGGCCGCCGAGGCCGACGTCGCCGCGCTCGCCGGCGGCGAGCTCGGGCACGTCTCGGTGCGCACGTTCCAGAGCTTCGGCGCGCGTATGCTGCCCGCCGTGCTGAGCGCGTTCCGCGTCCGCTGCCCGGGCGTCGAGGTCCAGATCGAGGAGGCGCTCTCCGGCGAGGAGCTGCTCGGCGCCGTCGAGAGCGGCGAGGTCGACGTCTCGTTCGCCGGCTACCCGCTGCCGGAGGGCCCGTTCGCGGTGCGCGAGCTGCTCGACGACCCGTACGTGCTGGTCACCCAGGCCGGCTCGAGCGAGCGCGGCCTCGGCGACCTCAGCGGCCGCCGCCTGCTCGGCATCCGCGGCTGCCAGCACACGCGCGCGATCGAGATGCAGATGCTGGCCAGCGGCGTCACGCCCGAGTCGTGGGCGCGCTTCGACAACAACGCGATCATCCAGGCGCTTGTCGCCTCCGGCGAGGGTGTGGCGATCGTGCCCGACCTCGTGATCGACGCCGGCCACCCGGGCATCGAGGTCCATCCGCTGCCGGAGCTGCCGGCGCGCAGGCTGATCGCGGTGTGGCACCGCGAGCGCACGCTCAGCGCCGCCGCGCGCGAGTTCGTCGAGGCCGCGTCGGAGGCCTGCGCGTGATCGCCGTCGTCACCGGCGCCGGCTCGGGCATCGGCCGCGCCGCCGCCCGCGCGCTGCACGACGACGGCTGGGAGCTCGTGGTGGCCGGGCGCCGCGAGGCGCCGCTGCGCGAGACGCTCGCAACCGCCACGATCGTCCCCACCGACGTCACCGACCCCGCGTCGGTCGACGCCCTGTTCGCGGCCGCCGGCCCCGTCGACCTGCTGTTCAACAACGCCGGCATCGGCATCGCGGGCGCGGTCCAGGACCTCAGCTTCGAGGACTGGAGGCGCGTCGTCGACACGAACCTCACGGGCGCGTTCCTGTGCGCCCAGGCCGCCTTCCGCGCGATGATCGGGCGCGGCGGGCGGATCATCAACAACGGCTCGCTCGCGGCCCACGTGCCGCGCCCGGACTCGATCGCCTACAGCGCCACCAAAAGCGCGATCACCGGCCTCACCCGGTCGCTCTCGCTCGAAGGCCGCGCGTACGACATCGCGTGCGGCCAGATCGACGTCGGCAACGCCGCCACGCCGATGACCGAGGGGCAGACGGAACCGACGATGGACGTCGCGCTCGTCGGCCGCGCGGTCGCGCAGATGGCGGCCCTGCCGCTGGACGCCAACGTCCAGTTCATGACGATCATGGCGACCAAGATGCCGTTCATCGGGCGAGGTTGAACGGTCGGGGATAATCGCGGGCGATGGGTCCGCGCCTCTCCAGCGGGGACATCGTCGGGCGCGAGGCCGCGCTCGCCGGAAATCGATCGCCTGCTGACCGATCTGCCCGGCGTCCTGCTGCTCGCCGGTGAGGCCGGGATCGGCAAGACGCGGCTCGCCGGCGCGGCCGAGGAGCGGGCCGCCGGCTTCACCGTCCTGCGCGGCGGCGCGATCGAGCTCGGCGGCGCGGAGCTCGCCTACGGCCCGCTGATCGCCGCGCTGCGCGACGTCCCGGAGGCGTTCTCGGACCTGCCGGCCGCGCCCGGGAGCCAGGGCCGCGTGTTCGAGCTGCTGCTGCGCCGCCTCGCCGCCCTCGGGCCGCTGCTGCTCGTGCTCGAGGATCTCCACTGGGCCGATCGCTCGACGCTCGAGTTCCTCTCCTTCCTGGCCCGCAACCTGCGGCGCGAGCGGATCGCGGTGCTGGCCAGCTACCGCACCGACGGCCTGCCGGCCGAGCTGCAGCGGCTGTTCGCCGAGCTCGCCCGCGTCCGCACCGTCACGCGGATCGAGCTCGAGCCGCTGACGCCGCCCGAGGTCGTGCGCCAGCTCGACGCGATCGCGGCCGAGCCGGTGCCGAGCGCGCTCGCCGCCGAGCTGCACGCGCGCGCCGGCGGCAACCCGTTCTTCGTCGAGGAGCTGTTCGCGGCGCGCGGCGACGACGGCCTGCCGCCGAGCGTCGCCGACGCCGTGCTCACGCGCGTGCCGCCCGAGGCGCGCCGCACGCTGGAGCTGATCGCCGCCGCCGGCGGGCGGCTCGAGCACGCCCAGCTCGACGCGCCCGAGGCGCTGCACGCCGCGCTCGACGCCGGCCTGCTGGTGCGCGAGCGCGACGACCGCGGCGTCGCGTTCCGCCACGGCCTGATCGGCGAGGCGCTGTACGCGCGGCTGCTGCCGGCCGAGCGCCTCGCGCTGCACCGCGAGCTCGCCGAGGCGCTGCCGGACGACGCGCCCGCGGCCACGCGCGCGCTGCAGTGCCACCTCGCCGGCCTGCACGCGGAGGCGCTCGCGGCGTCGGTCACGGCCGGGCTCGACGCCGCCCGCGCCAACGCGTTCGCCGAGGCCGGCGCGCACTTCGAGCGCGCGCTGGCGCTGTGGGACGACGGCGCCCCGCTGCCGCTCGACCGCGTCGGCCTGCTCGCGCACGCCGCGCAGGCCGCGCGCTTCACCGGCGCGCACGAGCGTGCGCTGGCCCGCTGCCGCGAGGCGATCGCGGCAACCGACGATCCCGTGCGCGAGGCGCTGCTGTGGGAGCGCCTGGGCGAGTACCACTTCTGGGACGACGAGGCCGCGCTGGAGTGCTACCGGCACGCGCTGCGGCTGCTCGGACCCGGCCCCTCGCCCGAGCGCTCGCGCCTGCTCGCGGCCGAGGGCCACGCGCTGATGGGCCTACGCCGCTGGAGCGAGTCGCGCGAGCGCTGCGAGGCGGCGCTCGACGCCGGCGCCGGCCCGCGCATCACGCTCGCGGTCGTGCTCGCGTTCCTCGGCGACGCCGAGGCGGGGGAGGCCTACGTGCGCGAGGCGCTCGCGCTGGCGACGACGGGCGAGGACCGGGCGCGGGCGTACATGCACCTCGGCGAGCTGCTGCGCGTCCGCGGCGACCACGCGGGCGCGCTCGCGGCGATGATCGAGGGCGAGGAGGTCGCCGCCCGGCTCGGCATGCGCGGCGCGTACGGCAGCTTCATGTACGTCAACGCGGCGGCCGACCTGCTCCGGCTCGGGCGCTGGGACGAGGCCGCGGAGCGGCTCGCCGAGGCCGGCCGGATGCAGCTCGGGCTGACCGGCCGCGTGATGCTGCACGCGACGGCGGCGCAGCTGCACGCGCTGCGCGGCGAGACCGCGGAGGCCCATCGGGCGCTCGCGCGCGTGCCCGACGCCGCGCTGCCGAGCGAGTTCGTCGCGCCGCTCGGCGCCGCGCGCGCCACGCTCGCGCTGGCCGAGCGCGACCCCGGCGCGGCGCTCGCGCACGTCGAGGCCGCGCTGGCGGCGATCGGCGACGCGCACGATCCGCTGTACGTGCCGGAGCTGTACTCGCTCGGCGCGCGCGCCGCGGCGGCGCTCGCGCCGGCGCCCGGCACGGCGCTGCTCGAGCGCCTCGACGCCGTGCTCGCGCTCGCGCGGCCGCCGGACGCGCTCGCCCACCGCGCGCTCGCGCGCGCCGAGCTGACGGGCGCCGGCTGGGACGAGGCCGCGCGCGCCTTCGACGCGCTGGCCGAGCCGTACCCCGCGGCCTACGCGCGGCTGCGCGCGGCGGAGGCGGCGCTGCCGAGCGACCGCGCGGCGGCCGCGTCGGCGCTCGCGCGCGCCCACGCCGCCGCGCTCGCGCTCGGCGCGACGCCGCTGCGCGAGGACGCCGAGGCGCTCGCGCGCCGCGCCCGGCTCGCGCTGGACGGGCCGCCCGTGCCGCCGGTCGTCCCCGCCGGCGGGCTGACGGCGCGCGAGACCGACGTGCTGCGCGCGCTCGCGGAGGGGCTGACGAACCGCCAGATCGCCGCCCGGCTGTTCATCAGCCAGAAGACCGTCGCCGCGCACCTGGCGCACATCTTCGGCAAGCTCGGCGTGCACACGCGCGTCGAGGCGGCCGGGCGCGCGCAACGGCTGGGCGTGCTGGAGTGAACCGGCACCTAGCGGGCGATCTCCCACCCCTTGCGGGCCACGGTCGCCACCTTGGTGCGCTGTGACCCGGCCTCGCTCCCGAGCAGTGTGGTGCCCATGTCCACCATCGCCATCCGCCGCCTCCGCGCGGCCGGCCTGCTGATCGGCGTCGTGCTGGCCTTCTCGGCCACCCCCGCCGTCGCGCAGACGCACGCCCAGACCCACGCGCAGCACGCGTAGGTCGCCGGGCCCTCTCGGATAGGGCGGCGGCGGCCGCGAAGATCGAGGCTTAGCGTCGCCGCATGCCCTCCACCACGTCCCTGCTGGTGGGCGGCGCCGCGGCCCTGTTGCCGGCCGCTCCGCGCCGTCGTCAAGGCCGCCAAGGGCACGCTGCGGGTGACGATGACCGACGCCGATCCGGCCGGGACGCAGACGCTCGCATGCGACTCCGGGGGCGTCACGTTCAAGGCTCTCACCGGGTGACCCCTAGGATGGCGGCGTGGCCCGCCGCGTCGCCATCCTCCATACCGGCGGCACGATCGGGATGCGCCGCGGCGCGCACGGCTACATGCCGGAGCGCGGCTACCTCGGCGGACTGCTCGAAGGACTGCCCGAGCTGCACGAGGTCGCCGACTACGAGCTGATCGAGCTCGATCCGCTGCTGGACTCGGCCAGCATCCACCCGCGCGACTGGCTCGAGTTCGCCCGCATCATCAACCGGCGCAAGGAGCAGTTCGACGGCTTCGTCGTCCTGCACGGCACCGACACGATGGCCTACACCGCCTCCGCGCTCGCGTTCATGCTGCGCGGGCTGCGCAAGCCGGTGGTGCTGACCGGCTCGCAGATCCCGCTGTTCGAGCTGCGCACCGACGCGCGCGAGAACCTGCTGACGGCGCTGATGATCGCCGCCGCCGAGGAGCCGATCGAGGAGGTCTCGCTGTACTTCGGCGGGCGCCTGATGCGCGGCTGCCGCACGGTCAAGGTGAGCGCGACGGGCTTCGACGCGTTCGACTCGCCGAACTTCCCGCCGCTGGCGGTGGCCGGGATCGACATCACCGTCGACCCGCGCGTGGTGGACCGCGCCGCGCCGCCCGCCAAGCCGGTCCCGCTGCCGCAGCGGCTCGACGCGTCCGTCGGCGCGCTGCGGCTGTTCCCGGGCCTGTCGGCCGAGCTGGTGCGCAACGCGCTGCGCGAGCCGCTGCAGGGGCTCGTGCTGGAGGCCTACGGCTCCGGCAACGCGCCCGTCGACGACCCCGGGCTGCTGCGCGCGATCGCCGACGCCACCGCCCGCGGCGTGGTGATCGTCGACTGCACGCAGTGCCTGCGCGGGACCGTGGACCTGCACGCGTACGCGACCGGCTCGGCGCTGCTGCGCGTGGGCGTGATCGGCGGCGCGGACATGACCGTGGAGGCCGCGCTGGCCAAGCTCGTGTACCTGCTCAGCACGATGCGGCTCACCTCGCACGTGCGCGACCTGATCGGCCAGAGCCTGTGCGGCGAGCTGACTTCATGAGTCCTTGGTGACGCTCCCAAGCTCGCACCAAGCCGCCGCCAAGGCGACCTGAAGAGATTGCGTCCTGCGGCGGGCGACTCCCCCCTGAGTCGCTCGCCGCCGATCCTCCCCAGATCCACTCCCCTCGGAGGGAACATGCTCCAATCCGCTCGCTCGGGCCGCGCCTGGATGGCTGTGCCCGCGCTGGCCGCCGGCGCGCTGCTGCTCGCCGGTGGCCCCGCATTCGCCGCCGACACGGCGCCCGTCTACAACGTCACGCAGGAAGGCATGACGGCAGACGACGGCGCCAAGCTGGCCGACGCGTTCTCGATCCCGAACTCCCTGCAGGCCGGCGGCGCGTTCACGTACGTCTCGCCGACGTTCGGGCAGGTGCCGCAGAAGGCCGTCGGCGAGGGCAAGGACGAGGCCGGCCGGCCGGTCACGTCGCTCGCGCTCGACACCGACGCGATCAAGTCGCTGCGCGTGCTGCCCGACGCGACCGCGGCCCGGCTGGGCTCGAAGCTGATCTCGCTGACGGGCCTGAGCGCGGACATGAAGGCCGAGCCGAGCGTCTCGCACACGACGCTCGACCTGTCCGACCCGAAGGGCAACCTGACCGACCGCGTCGCACTCGACACGGCGGTCTCCTACAAGCTCACGCTCAACGGCCTGCCGATCACCGGCCAGGGCGCGAAGCTGCGGATCGCGTTCGCCGGCGACGGCAGCGTCACGCAGCTGTCGGACTCGCTGCGCAAGCTCGAGCGCGGCAAGGACGTGCCGATCATCTCGATCGCCGAGGCCGCCAAGCAGTGCTCCGCGCTGTACGCGCCGACCGTGCGCCAGGGCGACCCGACGCTCGGCTACCTGTTCCCCGCGCTGGGCGCCGTGAAGACGATCTACCCCGTCTACACGTGCAATCCGTCGAGCGAGCAGGGCACGCAGGCCAACCGGCAGATCCCGGCCGTGCCGGGCGTCGCGCCGCAGGCCGTCTTCAAGGCGACGCTGCGCGGCGGCGCCGTCTCCGGCGACGCGTCGGTCACCGGCGGCGCCGCGCCGTACACGTACAAGTGGTCGTCCTCGAGCTCGATCATCCCGACAGTCGGCGACCCGCACGTCGAGTACACGCGCGCGCCGCGCGACGGCAAGCTCGCGGGTGAGACGCTCACGCTCGAGGTCACCGACGCCAACGGCCTGACCGCGACGGCGACCGGCAACTTCGCCGGCGACGGCAGCGTCTCGGTCGCCTCGACGCCCGGCGGCGGCGGCTTCGGCAAGCTCACCATCGGCCCGACGGACGTCGGCATCGAGAACATGGTCGACGAGTGGCAGTGCGCGCAGGACTCGGCGACGGGCTTCAAGAACACGATGGCCTCGCACGGCATCGCCACGCAGTTCGACTTCCGCGGCACGAACGCCTGGGAGTCGGACTTCAAGAAGACCTCGCTCGGCGGCAACGACACCGGCTACGTCGACGACATCGACGCGCAGTGGTACACCGGCCACGGCTGGTCGGGCGGCTTCACGTTCAAGGACACGACCCACAACGACGGCAGCATCGTCCCGGGCGACGCGGACTGGGGCAACGGCGACCTCGAGTGGCTGCAGCTGGAGTCCTGCCAGGTGCTGCAGGACACCACCGGCACCGCCGACTACTTCGGCCGCTGGGGCCAGACGATCAACGGCCTGCACATGCTCAACGGCTTCGACACCAGCGCGTACTGCATCGGCGGCGGCACGGGCGCGACGTTCGCGGACTACCTGTTCCCCTGGAAGGTCCTCGGCATCACGATCCGCCCGGCGCTGACCGTCCGCCAGGCGTGGGCGCAGATGGCGATCGACAAGGAGCCGTCCGGCGTCAAGTACCGCTCGATGGGCAACATCGGCTCCGGCGGCGTGACCAACATCGGCGACCACTTCTGGGGCCAGGGCACGACCGGCCCGGACATCATGAAGGCCGGTCGCTCCGGGATGTGGGCAATTTCAGGCGTGGTCTAGGCGATCGGCACCCCCGCGAGCGCGTCGAGGACGCGCTCGCGGGTCGGCCCGTCGAGCGGAGCCAGCGGCGGGCGGACCTCCTCTGAGCCCAGGCCGAGCGCGGCGAGCATCGCCTTCAGCGGCACCGGGTTGGTGTCGAAGAAGACCGCCTGGTTGATGCGGAACAGCTCGCGATGGAGCGCGAGCGCGGTGGCGTGGTCGTCACGGAAGACGGCCTCGCAGAGCGCGGCGACGCGTGCCGGATGCACGTTGCCGACCGCGCTCATGAGCCCGGCGCCGCCGAGCGCGAGGAACGGGTACGAGTAGCTCTCCAGGCCGCAGAAGAGCGCGAAGTCCTCCCCGAGGCGCAGGAGCAGATCGGTCACCAGGTCGAGGTCGGTCGAGGCGTGCTTGAGGCCCGCCAGGTTCGGCGCCCGCCCGGCGATCGCCTCGACCGTGTCCGCCGTCACCCCGACGCCCGAGCGTCCGGGGATGTTGTAGATCAGCAGCGGCAGGTCGGTCACCGCCGCGACGGCGGCGAAGTGCTCGACCAGCCCGCGCTGCGACGGTTTGACGAACGCCGGGCAGACCACGAGCACGGCGTCGGCGCCGGCTCGCTCCGCCGCGCGCGTCAGCGCCAGCGTGTCGGCATGGTTCGACGAGCCCGTCGCCGCCACGACCGTCAGGCGGCCCGCCGCGACATCGGCGGCGCGGCGGAAGAGCTCCGCCCGCTCAGCGGCCGTCAGGCTCGTCGGCTCGCCCGTGGTGCCGGTCACGACGACGCCGTGGCTGCCCTCGGCGGCCTGGCGCTCGACGGCCGCCTCGAAGGCGGCCGTGTCCACCGCTCCGTCCGCGAACGGCGTCACCAGCGGGGTGAAGGAGCCCTTCATCCGACGAGCGCCTCGCGGTTGGTCTCGTAGCCCTTGGTCACGCCGAGCGCCTCGGTGCGCTCGTCCTTGAGGTTCTCGACCCACAGCAGGCTGCCGACGGCGATCTGCAGCGGCGAGTCCTGGATCGTGAGCTCGTAGACGTCCTCGCCCTCGTGCGAGGCGTGGCCGTGGTTCATCCAGCCGGGCGCGGTCAGCATCAGGTCGCCGGCGCCCCACTCGTAGCGCTTGCCGCCGACGATGCTCCAGCCGCGGCCCTTGAAGATGTAGTTGACGGCGGCGGAGGTGTGGCGGTGCGGCTCGTCGACGATGCCCGCCGGGCGCATCGTGATCGTCGCGAAGAACGTCGAGGTCGTGCCCTGCGAGCGGCCGGTGGTGCGGTCGTACATCAGGAACAGGCGGCGGCCCTTGTACTCCTGGCCGAGCGAGCGCAGCGTCTCGAGCCGGCTCGCCAGCGCCTCGAAGGGCCAGTGCAGCGGCGGCTGGTACGGCGGCTCGGGCGAGATCAGCTGCTCGTAGGTGAGCAGCGCGGCGCCGTCGGAGCCGATCGTCTCGCCGCGCGCACTGAGCTCGAGCTCGGCCTCGGCGTCGCCCAGCGGCTGGTTCGCGTCGAGGTCGCCCGCCTCCTCGACGACATGCACGCCGAGCAGGTCGAGCAGGCCGCTGTTGGAGTAGCTCAGCCGGACCTGGATGTCGTCGCTGTCGTTGACGTGCTGGTGCACCATCCATGGCGGCGTGCTCCACGTGTCGTACTGGCCCCACTCGACCGAGCGCCCGCCGATCACCGACGTGCCGGCGCCCTGGATGCAGAAGTTCACGACCGACGAGTTGTGGCGGTGCGGCGTCGTGCGCTCGCCGGGCAGCAGCACGTTGAGCGAGACCGAGACGGCGGGATACAGGCTGCGGCTCTGCATCAGCGCCGGGTTGACGATCGTCGACCGGCGGCTGCCGCGGAACGGGCCGGCGGCGAGCCGCTCGATCTCGGCGTCGATCTCGGCCTTCGTGATCAGCAGCGGCTTCAGCGGGCGGTAGTCGATCGGCTCGCGGCCGGAGCGGTCGACGAAGACCGCGCGGACCGGGTCGTCCTGGTTACCCACGGGCATGGACGGCTCCCTTCGTGATTGACGTGGTTGCCCGGCGCACCAGCTCGGCGCCGAGCGCGACGTCGGAGAGGCCGACGCCGAGGGCTTTGAAGAGCGTGAGGTCGTCGCGCGCGCGCCGCGGTGCCGGATCGCACAGCGCGCGCACCGCCGCCCAGTCGGCGCCGCGCAGCTCGGCGGCGTCTTCGCGCGCCTGCGGCAGCGAGTCGACGACAACGTGGTCGAAGCGCGCGACGGCGTCGCCGGTCAGCTCGCGCCGGCTCGGGACGATCGCGCCGACGGCGTTGACGTGCATGCCGGGCGCGAGCATCGCCGCGGTGACGAACGGCTCGGCCGCGCGCGTGATCGTGGTGACGACGTCGGCACCGGCGATCGCCTCGGCGGGGTCGCCGTGCTCGCTCACGCGCACGCCGAGCGCGCGCAGGCGCTCGGCGAGCCGCGCGCGCCGGGAGGGCTCGCGCCCGAACAGGCGGATCGCCTCGATCGGGCGCACGGCGAGCACCGCCTCGGCCTGGCTGAAGGCCTGCTTGCCCGTGCCCAGCAGCGCCAGCGTGCGGGCGTCGGCGCGCGCCAGCCGGCGCGTCCCGAGACCGCTGGTGGCGGCGGTGCGCAGCTGGCCCATGGCGAACGCTTCGACGATCCCGATCACGCGCCCGCCGGCGAGGTCGAACAGCACCAGCAGCGGCTCGGCGCCGCCCGGCGTGTAGAGCCACGTCTTCGTCCCGGCGACGCCGTCGAGCGTGCCGCCGACCGCGTGCAGGATCGCGTCGCCCTCACGCACGTGCGCGCGCCGCATGCTCTGCGCCCGGCCCTCGGCCTGCGCGGCGTAGGCGGCCTCGAGCACGTCGATCGCGTCCTCGACGGTCAGCAGCTCGGCGGCTTGCGCCTCGCCGATCCACAGCGGCTCAGGCATGCGCGAGCGGGGACGGCACCGGCGGCGCGAGCCGCCAGGTGTTGGCCATCGTGGCGTGCGCGAGGTAGCGCGCGGCGGTCATCAGGCAGCCGACGGCGACCTCAGGTCCTTCCAGCAGCGCGAGCCGGTCGAACGCGGCCGGGCACCCGCGGCCACGGCCGGCGACGACGCAGCGCGCGAGGTCGACGGCCGCCGACTCGGCGGGGGACAGGCCCTCGGGCGAGCCGTCGACGAGCGCCCGCACCTCGCTCGCCTGCATCCCGAGCGTGAGCGCGAGGCGCTCGTGCTGGACGCGCTCGTAGTCGTTGCCCGTCCGCGTGGCCACGGTCAGCGCGATCGCCTCGACGAGGCGATCGGGGAGCGCCGTCTTCAGCGCCTCCGTGTAGTCGATGAACCCCGCGAGCGCGGCGGGCTGGTGCGCGGCGACCTGGAAGAACTCGCCGAGGTAGCCGAGGCGCTCGACCTTCGCCGCGAGCCGCGCCTGCAGCTCCTCGGGGAGGTCTTCGTAGTGCACACGGGGCGTCTGAGCCATGGCGGGGACGCTAAGGGCCGCCCGTCCATAGTTCAAATTCAAATGGTCTTATCGCTAGATAGCCAAAGGGCTATGTAGATCGAGGCGGATGGCCTCGATCAACGCGGCCTGCAGCGGCGAGACGCGCTTGCCCGCTCGGCGCACGAGCACGATCGGCACGCTCAGCCGCGCGCCCTCGATCTCGACCTGGCGCAGGCTGCCGTCGGCCAGCTCGCGCTCGACCGACGCGTGGAACAGCAGTGCGACCCCGAGGCCGTCCTGCGCCGCGCGCTTCATCGCCTCCGGGTGGCCGAGCTCGAGCACGATGTCGCGCTCCTCCACGCCGATCGCGCGCAGCGCGTCGTCGACCAGGCGCCGGCGCGAGAGGCCATGCGGCGAGCAGACGTAGCGCAGGCCGTCGAGCTCGGCGACGGTGACCGAGTCGCCGGCCTGGTGGTCGTCCGGCCCGGCGACGAGCACGACCTCCTCGCGCGCCAGCTCCTCGACCGCGAACAGGCGCGGCTCGATCGTCGCGTCGGTCATCAGCACCGCGAAGTCGGCGTCGCCGACCTCGACCGCGTGCAGCGCGCCCTCCGGGTCGGCGACGTGCAGCGTCAGCCGGGCGCGCGGATGCGCGCGCCGGAACGCGGTCAGCACGCCGGGCAGCATGTAGCTGCCGACCGACATGCTCGACGTGACGACGGCGCTGCCGCCGCTGCCCTCGGCGAGGCCCTCGATCTCGCGCACGACCTCCTGGCTGCGGCTGAGCACCTCCTTGGCCCAGGTGTACGCCGCCTCGCCGGCCTCGGTCAGCCGCATCCGGCGCCCGTCGCGGTACAGCAGCTGCGCGCCGAGCCGCTGCTGCAGCGTCTGCAGGTGCGCGGTGACGACAGGCTGGGCGACGTAGAGGTGCTCGGCGGCGCGGCCGACGCCGCCCAGCTCGACGACGAGGCAGAAGACCTCGAGCTTCTGCAGCGTGATGCGGTTGTCGAGGCTCACGCCCCGGACGTTAGGCGAAGTTCACGTTGACGTTCTTCACCTGCGTGTAGGACTCCATCTCCTCGAGGTCCTCCTCGCGCCCCAGGCCGCTGTCCTTGAAGCCGCCGAACGGCGTGCCGAGGAAGTGGCGCGACGCGTCGTTGACCCACACGTAGCCGGCCTCGACGTCGCGCGCGAAGCGGTGCGCGAGCCGCAGGTCGCCCGTCCACACGCTGGCCGTGAGGCCGTACTGGACGGCGTTGGCGATGCGCAGCGCCTCGTCGTAGTCCGAGAACGGCATCGCCGCCAGCACCGGGCCGAAGATCTCCTCCTGCGCGAGCCGGGAGCCGGGATCGACGCCGTCGAACAGCGTGGGCCGGACGAACCGGCCGTCGAGCGGGCCGCCGGTGACCAGGCGCGCGCCTTCCTGCGTGCCCAGCTCGATGTAAGAGACGACCTTGCCGTGCTGCGCGTCGCTGACGATCGCGCCGGTCTCCGTCGCCTCGTCGGAGGGGTCGCCGGAGCGCATCGCGGACATCCGCTCCGCGAGCCGCTCGACGAACTCGTCGTGCACGCTCGCGTGCACCAGCAGCCGTGACGTCGAGCCGCACGACTGCCCCTGCCACGTGAAGTTCATCCCGCGCAGGGCGCCCTCGATCGCGTCGTCGAGGTCGGCGTCCGCGAAGACGACGAGCGGGTTCTTGCCGCCGAGCTCGAGCGTGACCGTCTTGACCGCCACGCCGGCGGCGCGGGCCTGGATCGCGCGCCCGGTCGTCGCCGCGCCGATGAACGCGAGGCGGCGGACGTCGGGGTGGGCGACGAGCGCGTCGCCGGCTTCCGCGCCGAGCCCCGGGACGACGTTGACGACGCCGGGCGGGAACAGGTCCTGCAGCGCGCCGGCGAGCGTGAGCGCCGACAGCGAGGTGTGCTCGGACGGCTTCAGCACGACGGTGTTGCCGGTCAGCAGCGGCGCCGCGATCTTCGACGCCGCGAACATCAGCGGGTGGTTGAACGGCACGATCCGCCCGACGACGCCATACGGCTGGCGCAGCGTGTAGTTGAGGCGGTCGTGCTCGGTCGGGATCGTCTGCCCGCGCACCTCGAGCGCGAGCCCGGCGAAGTGCCGCATCCAGGTCGCCGCCATCCCGATGTCCTTACGCATCTCGCGGATCGGACTGCCGTTGTCGAGCACGTCGAGCCGCGCCAGCTCGTCGCCGTGGGCGACGATGTGGTCGGCCAGCGCACGCACCCGCTCGGCGCGCTCGGTCGCGGGCATCGCGCGCCACGCGGGGAACGCCTCGCGCGCGGCGGCGACCGCGTCGGCGACGTCCTCGGACCCGCAGCGCGGGAAGCGCGCGAGCAGCTCGCCCGTCGCCGGGTTGCGGGACTCGAGCGTCGCGCCGGAGCGCGCCATCCGGCGCTCGCCGCCGATCAGCGCGGCGAAGGTCTCAGTGCGTTGTGCGGTCGCGGTCATGGCTCACCAGCTCGTACAGGTCGGCGGCGGTCGAAGGCCGCCGGTTGTTGGCTCGGAAGGGGTTCTCCAGCGCGGCGGCGACCATCGCGTCCGCGACGCCCGCGGGCAGCCGCTCGTCGAAGCCCAGCTCCGCGTAGAGGCGCGGCAGGAGGTCGATCTCGGCGCGCGCGTCGGGCGAGACGTGCTCGCGGTTGAAGGCCGCCACGCGCGGGAGCAGGATGCCGTTCTGGAGGCCGTGCGGGAGCGTGACGCTCGTCGCGCTCGAGAGCGCGTGGACCAGTCCGAGGCCCGCCGGGCCGCACGCGAGGTTGGCCATCGTGCTCGCCTCCAGCAGGCGCTGCAGGTGCGTCCGCTCGCGCAGCGCCCGCGGCAGCGTGGCGCGCAGCTCGCGCGCCGCGGCGAGCGCGAGCGCGTCGGTGAACGACGTCGCGCCGTTCGCCCACAGCGCCTCGAGCGCGTGCGAGAGCGCGTCCAGGCCGGCGTGCAGCATCGGCCGGTCCGGGAGCGAGCGCAGCAGCTCGCCGTCGAGCAGCGCGATGTCGGGCTCGTACCCGCGCCCGCGGACCACGACGAGGCGGTCGCGCCGGTCGTCGTGCAGCACGAGCGCGTTGGACACCTCGCTGCCCGAGCCGGCCGTCGTCGGGATGGCGACGCTCGGCACGGGCGCGCGGGCGGCCTGGTCGCGCCCCTCGTAGCGGTCGATCGGACCCGGGTTGGTCAGCCGCAGCGCGACCGCCTTGCCGACGCCGAGCGCGCTCCCGCCGCCGATCATCAGCACCGCGTCGCACCCTTGCGCCGCGGCGGCGGCCGCCTCGGCGGCCGCCACGGTGGGATCGGGGTCGACGAGCGCGACGACGACCCGCCCCGGCGCGAGCACGCGCTCGAGCATGCCGGCGTCGGCCACGCCGCGGTCGGCGACGATCGCGATCCGGCCGGCGGGAAGCAGCCCGGTGAGCGTCGCCAGCGGCGCCGAGACGATCCGGGTGGGGGCGGCGAAGTCGCTCATAGCTCGATCGAGCGGAGGTGCTCCGCGCCCTTGCGCGCGACTTCGGACTCCAGCAGCGCGCCGCAGCCCGGGCACGCGTGCTCGCGCAGCTCGAGCTCGGCGTGCAGGCGGATGCGGCCGTGGTCGGCCGGCTCGACGGCGCGGGTCACCGCGGCGGACTTCCAGTCGGCGCCGAGGGGCTCGCCGCACGCGCACGCGAACTCGCCGGCGAGCACGAGCCCGCCGGGCACGGGCTCGCGCGACGGCGCGCGGCCCAGCCGGATCGCGCGCATCGCGGCGCGGCTCGCGCGCGTCGCGGCGTCGTCGCCGAGCACCACGCCGTAGATGCGCTCCGCCGCCGCCGCGCTGACGAACCCCTGGGCGACGTCGTCCTCGACCGCGGCCGGGTCGCGCTCGAGCGGGTCGCCGTAGCCGCCGCCGCCCTGGAACGAGTACGCGAACACGTCGCCCGCGCGCAGCTCGAAGAAGCCGGGCTTGGAGCCCATCGGCCGCGCGTCGCCGAGCGTCTCGGGGCTCACGACGACGCCGACGGGCGACGCGCCGTCGCCCGGCCGCAGCCACGTGTCGTTGCACGAGCCTTCGAGCCCGCCGAACAGGCCCGCCGAGTTCGGCACCTCGACCCCGTGGCCGATCAGCATCGCGTCGAGCTTGGGCACGTCGTGCGGCATCAGCGCCAGCCCGACCGTCACGCCGCCGCGCTGGCGGCCGGCGCCGCCGGTGTCCTGCAGCAGCCGCCGGTAGAGGTACAGATACGGCCCGCCGGCCTCGTTGCTCTCCACGTTGGCGATGCTCGGCCGCGGCACGCAGTAGTCGCCGGACGCGTTCAATCCGTCGTGGTCGGCGTACGCGCCGCCGCCGCCCGCCGTGGAGTCGAGCAGGAACGTCCCGAACGGGCCGCCGTCGCGGTCGAGTCCCGCCATCGTCAGCACCATCATCGAGCCCTTGGTGACGGCGGCCGCCTCGCCCGCCGTCTCCGGCGAGCACGCGGCGAGCCGCGACAGGGCGGTGGCGGCGACGTTCGTCGCGACCCACACCGCCGACACGGTGCCCGAGGAGACCGGCGCCGGCCACGTCGCGTTGCAGATGATCCCGTCGGGCGCCTTGACCGTCACCGGCCGCAGCAGGCCCTCGTTCCAGCGGATGTCCGGCGCGAGGATCGGCAGCAGCGCGGTGAAGAGGCCGCCGACCAGCCCCGAGCGCGTGCAGTTGATGAACCCCGGCGCCTGCGGCGAGGAGCCCGTCAGGTCGAACGTCAGCTCGTCGCCGCTCTTGACCACGGCCACGCGGATCTCGTACAGCGCGTTGGTGTGGCCGTCGTGCTCGAGGTGGTCGGCGGCGCGGAAGACGCCGTCGGGCAGCGCGCGCAGGCGCGCCCGCAGGCGCTGCTCGGACGCGTCGAGCTCGCCGCGCATGACGGTCTCCACGACGTCGTCGCCGTAGCGGTCCATCACCGCGGTCAGCCGCTTGATGGCGACGTTGTTGGCGGCGATCATCGCCTTCAGGTCCAGGCCCAGCACCATCGGCAGCCGGGTCATGCCCATGATCATGCGCCAGATGTCCTGGCGGATCTCGCCGCCCTCGACGAGCCGCACGCCCGGCAGCAGCATCGCCTCCTGCTGGATCTCGGTCGCCTTGAACGACCACGACCCGAAGTTCATCCCGCCGACGTCGAGCTGGTGCGCGCACGATCCCGCCCACGCGACGTGGCGGCCGCCGTAGAAGATCGGCGCCACGATCGAGACGTCGGGCTGGTGCACGGCGCCCTTGTACGGGTCGTTGAGGATGAACATGTCGCCCTCGCGGATCGCGCCCTCGTTGTCGGCGCGGATGCTGCGGATCACCGACGACATCGTGCCGGTGTGGAACAGCACCTGCGGGCCCATCGTCACGATCGAGCCGTCGGCGAGGTAGATGCCGTTGTTGAAGTCGGTCGCGTCGGTCACGACCGGCGAGCCGGAGACCGACTTGAGCGTGATCGCCTGCTCCTCGGTGATCGCCTGGAGCTTGTGGCGGATCACCTCGAACGTGATCGGGTCCGCGGCCTCGGCCCGCGGGGGCGACGCGAGAGTGGACATCAGACTCCCTCGATGATCAGGTTGCCATGCGTGTCGACCGCGGCGCGCTGGCCGGCGGCGACGTAGACGGTGGTGGTGGGGTGCTCCAGCACGGCGGGGCCGAGCACGCGCTCGTCGACCGACAGCGCCGTCCAGTCGACGACCTCGGCGCTGACGTGCGCGCCGCGGTCGTAGATGCGCCGCTCGCGCCGCGCCGTCTCGGTGCGCGCCGGCGCCTTCGGCAGCCGCGGCTTGCGCGTGCGCCCGATCGCGTCGACGCGGAACGTGGTCAGCTCGACGCCCGCCTCGCGGAAGCCGGCGCCCTTGCCGTAGGTGTCCTCGTAGGTCGCCTCGAAGCGCTCGATCAGCGCGGCGACGGCCGGCGCGTCCAGCTCGCCCGGGCCCACCGGGATGATCAGCTCGTGCGTCTGGCGCCGGTAGCGCAGGTCGACGCTGCGCGAGATCTCGCACGCGTCCACGCGGTAGGCCTCGATCGCCGCCCGGCACTGCGCCTCCAGGAGCGCGAACTGCTCGTTCAGCACGCTCGCCTCGATGTCCGCGTCGCGGAGCAGGAACGAGCGCTCGGCCGAATGCTGGATGTCGGACGCGAGCGCGCCGTAGGCCGACTGCGCCATCGACGTCGTCGGTACGACGATCTTCGCCACGCCCAGCTCGGCGCCGTAGCCCGCGCAGTGCATCGGGCCCGCGCCGCCGTACGCGTACAGGACGAAGTCGCGCGGGTCGTGCCCGCGGCCGATCGTCAGCTCGCGCAGCGTGTCGGCCATCTGCGCGTCGACGATCCGGCGGATGCCGGCGGCCGCCTCGTAGACGTCCAGGCCCAGCGGCACCGCGATCTGCTCGTCGATCGCGCGCGCCGCCGCCTCCGCGTCGAGCTTCATGCGCCCGCCGAGGAAGTGGTCGGGGTCGACGATGCCGAGCACCACGTTGGCGTCGGTGACCGTCGCCCGCGTCCCGCCGCGGCCGTAGCACACCGGCCCCGGATTGGCGCCCGCGCTCTCGGGCCCGACGCTGATCAGCCCGTCGCGCACGCTCGCGATCGAGCCGCCGCCGGAGCCGACCGCGGTGATGTCGACCATCGGCGCGCTGACGTGGTAGCGGCCGACCTCGGTGACCCCGCTGACGACCGGGCGGCCGTCGATGATCAGGCCGACGTCGAAGCTCGTGCCGCCCATGTCGGTCGTGATCACGTTGCGGTGGCCCAGCTCCTGCGCGACGTAGCGCGACCCGACCACGCCGCCGGTCGGGCCTGACGCGAGCAACAGCACCGCGCGCTCGGCCGCCTCGCGCGCGCCCATCACGCCGCCGATCGAGTTCAGCACGCTGAACACGCCGGTGAAGCCGTGCTCGCGCAGGCTCGTCTCGAGCTGCTCCAGATAGCGCTTGACGACCGGGCCGAGGTAGCTGTTGAGCACGGTGGTGGCGGTCCGCTCGTACTCGCCGATCGTCGGGCTGACCTCGCTCGACAGGCTCAGGAACACGCCCGCGTCGAGCTCGCGCACGAGCTCGGCGATCCGCTGCTCGTGCGCCGGGTTGCGGAACGACCACAGCAGGCAGACCGCGAGCGCCTCGACGCCGGCGTCGAGCAGGTGCGCGATCTCGCGCCGCGCCGCGTCCTCGTCGAGCGCCAGCAGGACGGTGCCGCCCTGGTCGACGCGCTCGGGCACCTCGCGCACGAGCGAGCGCGGCACGATCGGCTCCGGGTAGGCGCGCTTGGAGTACCAGCCGAGGCGGTCGGTCGGCACGCCCGCGGTGAAGCCCTGCAGGCGCTGGATGAACAGCGTGTCGCCGAACCCGGCCGTGGTGATCAGCCCGGTCGGCGCGCCGGTGCGCTCGATCAGCGCGTTGGTCGCCTGCGTCGTGCCGTGCCCGAACGCGCCGAGCTGCGCGAGGAACGCGTCCAGCGTCTCGCCGCGCTCGCCGGCGACGAGCCGCAGCGCGTCGAACACGCCGCGCTCGAGCGCGCCCGGCGTGGTCAGCGCCTTGTTGGTTATGACCGTCCCGGCCTCGTCCATGACGACGAGGTCGGTGAACGTGCCGCCGATGTCCACTCCGACGTAGAGCATGGGTTTCTCTCCTCAGTCGTCCGACATGATCCTGGAGCGGCGCCGCGAGGCGGCCCAGCCCGAGAGGGCGACGGCCGCCAGCAGCGCGCCGCCGTTGAAGAACTGCTCGACGTAGGACGCCGCGCCGAGCTGCTGCAGCCCCGTGATCCCGGAGGCGAGCAGGTAGACGGCGAGGAACGTGCCCCACGCGTTGAAGCGCCCCGGCCGGATCGACGTCGCGCCGAGGAAGGCGCCGGCGAAGGCGGGCAGCAGGAAGTCCGGGCCGACGTTCGGGTTGGCCGCGCCGAGGATCATCACCGAGAGCACGCCCGCGAGGCTCGCGAGCACGCCGGCGATCACGAAGCTCAGCACCGTGACCCGCTCCACCCGTACGCCGGCGATCAGCGCGGCGCGCGCGTTGCCGCCGACGGCGAACGCGCTGCGGCCCCACGACGTGTACTCGAACACGATCCACAGGGCGACGGCGACGACCAGCACGTAGACCAGGGGTAGCGGGACGCCGAGCGCCTGGTCACGACCAAGGGACAGGAACGCGCCCGGCATCGCGCCGAACAGCGACTCGCCGCCCGAGTACCACTGCGTGATCCCGGCCGCCAGCGTGCCGGTGGCCAGCGTGGCGATGAAGGCGTTGATGCGCACGCGCACGACGAGCAGGCCGTTGACGAGGCCGAAGAGCACGCCGACGGCGATCACGGCGACGATCGCCACGAGCGCCGGTTGGTCCTGCTTGAGCATCAGGCCGGCGCACAGCGTCTGCGTGAGGCCGAGCTGGAAGCCGACCGAGAGGTCGAACTGGCCGACGATCAGCGGGACCATCGCGGCGAGCGCGAGCAGCGCGACGACGGCTTTCCCGGCCGCGATCGTCTGCGCGTTCTGGACGGTCGGGAACGTCTCCGGGAGCGCGAGCGAGAAGACCGCGACGAGCGCCGCGAAGACGACGACGAGGCCGTAGCGGGCGACGACGCGCCCGGCGCGATCGGTCAGCGCGACGCGCGGGCGGCGGACGGGGACGGCGGTGGTGGCGCTCATGCCTGGGCTCCGTAGCTGGCGGCCGCGAGCGCGTCGCGCGTGAGGCCGTCACCGGCCAGCTCGGCCGCGACGCGGCCGCGCACGAGCACGAGCGCCCGGTCCGCCTGGTTGACGATCTCCTCGAAGTCGCTCGACGCCAGCACGACCGCGGCGCCCTCGGCGGCCGCCGCGCGCACGAGCGCGTACAGCTCCTCGCGGGCGCCGACGTCGACGCCCGTGGTGGGGTCGGCGAGCACCAGCAGCGGCGGGGCGCCGCGCAGCGCGCGGGCGAACACGACCTTCTGCTGGTTGCCGCCGCTCAGGCTGTCGAGCGGCAGCTCGGACGCCGCGCCGGGGCGCACGCCGTACGCCTGCACGAGCGCCTGGGCGGCGGCGCGCTCGCGCCGCGGCAGCGTGCGGCTCGTGGGGAAGAGGTTCTCGCGCACGGTCAGCGCCCCGAAGCCGCCATCGCGTGCGCGGTCGCCGGGGACGTAGCCGCAGCCGGCGCGCCGCATCGCGCGCGGCCGGCCGAGCGGCAGCGCGCTCCCGCTCAGCGTCGCCTGGCCGCCGCGCACGCGCGGCGAGCCGCCGAGCAGTCGCGCGAGCGGCTGCGCGCCCGAGCCGATCAGCCCCGTCAGGCCGAGCACCTCGCCGGCCGCCACGTCGAGGTCGACGGGCGCGGCCAGGCCGGGGCCTCGGAGCCCGCGCACCGACAGCGCCGCCGCCGTCGCCGCGGCGCGCGACCGCGGCGCGGCCGCGACCGGCCGCCCCACGATCCACTCGACGATCCGCGAGAGCGGCACGCCGGCCTCGGCGCACACGACGCGGCGGCCGTCGCGCAGCACGGTCAGGCGGTCGGCGAAGCCGGCCAGCTCGTCGAGCCGGTGCGTCACCCACACGAACGCGACGCCCGTGGCGGCGGCGCGCCGCACCGCCGCCTGCAGGCGCACGACCTGCGGCGCCGGCAGGCTCGCGCTGACCTCGTCGAGCACGATCACGCGGGCGTCGACGGAGAACGCGCGGGCGATCGCGACCATCACCTTCTCGGCCTGCGGCAGCGCTCCGACGAGCCGCCGCGGGTCGATCTCGACGCCCTGGCGGGCGGTCAGCTCCGCCGCGCGGCGCTCGGTGCGGCGCATGCTCACGAGCCCGCGCTCGCTGGAGTAGCCGAGCTCGAGCGCGATGTTCTCCGCGACCGAGAGCTCGTCGACGAGGCCGAGGTCCTGGTGCACGAAGCGGGCGCCTTCGACCTCCACGGTGCCGGCGTCGGGCCGCAGCACGCCCGCCAGGATCCGGATCAGCGTCGACTTGCCCGCGCCGTTCTCGCCGAGCAGGGCGTGCACCTCGCCGGGGCGGACCTCGAAGTCCACGCCGTCGAGCGCGCGCTGCCCGCCGAAGTCCTTCACCAGGCCCTCGACCCGCAGCATCAGGCCGCGCCCCAGAGCTTGCGGAACTGGGCCTGGTAGTCCACGTCGCCGGTCCACGTGCCGCCGGCCGGCACGTTGGCCTTCGTGATCAGCCGCCACTGCGTCGGCACGTCGGCCGCCGCCTGGCCCGCGAACGCGCGCGTGAACTCGTCGATCGCCTGCCAGCCCATCCACTCGGTCGGGTCGGCGATCGTCGCGGCCTGGATCTGGCCGGTGCGGATCGCGTCGACCGCCTGCGGGTCGCCCTCGTAGCCGCCGACGCGGACCGTCGCCGCCTTGCCGGCCTGGCGCACGCCCTGCGCGGCGAACATCGCGTTGGAGTCGTACGGCGAGATCACGTAGGTCGCGTCCGCGTGCGACTGCAGCGCCGAGACGACGGCCTGCGGGAGCTTCTGCGCCATCGTGCCGATCTGCGACTGCACCGTCGCGACGACCTTGCAGCCGCCGCAGCGGGCGAGCTCGGCGCGGAAGCCCTTCACGCGCTCCACCAGCTCGGGGAACTCGTTGTCCTCGACGACGACGACCTTCGCCGCACCCTTGGAGTCGGCGGCGACCCAGTCGGCGAGCTTGACGCCCTGGTCGCCGTGGTCCGGCGTCACGTAGGAGAACACGCCGGCGCTCTCGCCGACCTTCGGGTTGAAGACCGAGACGACCGGGATCTTCGCGGCGTTGGCCTTCGCGACGGCGTCGCCGACCAGCGCCGGCGGGACGGCGTCGAGCACGATGCCGTCGGCCTTCTCGCTGATCGCGTTGAGGATCGCGCCGTTCCAGGCCTGCGGATCGCCCTTGCCGTCGATCGTCTTGACGTCCCAGCCGAGCACGCCGCCCGCGGCGGTCGCGCCCTTGGCGGCGCTCACGCAGCCGGCGCCCTGCGAGCTGCAGGTGACGACCACGATCTTCTTCCCGCGCTCCGGCTTGGCCGCCCCGCTGCTCGGGCCGGGCCAGGCCGTGATCGGCTTGCTCGCCGTCTGCACGGCGGCACTGAAGTCGACCTTGCCCGGCCCGGTCTGCGCGGCCTGCGAGCCGGAGCCGTCACTGCTTGAGCCGCACGCGGCGAGCGCGGCGGCGGCGACCACGAGACCGGTCCAGCTTGGGATCCGCATCTGAGTCCTCTCCTCTTCGAGCGTTGCGTCGAAGGGGAACGTACGGGCGCCGACCCATCACTACAAATACATTGTTATGGGCGTTCGCATAGCCATATGACTATGGCAAGCAGTCTGCCTAGGCTTGGGGCATGAGCGTGGCGGTGGTGGGAGCGGGAGCGATCGGCGTGTTGCTGGCGGCCGAGCTGCAGACGGCCGGCAACGAGGTGACCGTGTGCGCGCGGCGGCCGTTCGACCGGCTGGTCGTCAAGAGCGACGGCGGCGCCGGGCGCGACCTGCCGGCCACGGTCGTGACGGACCCCGCGCAGGCCGCGCCCGCGGACTGGGTCGTGGTCGCGCTCAAGGCGCACGACAGCCCGGCCGCGGCGCCCTGGATCGAGGCGCTCGGCGGGCAGGTCGTCGCGGTCCAGAACGGCATCGAGCACCGCGCGAACCTCGGGCAGGACGCCGTGCCGGCGATCATCATGGCCGCCACCGAGCGGCTTGCCGACGGGCGCGTGCACCATCGCTTCGGCCACCGCCTGGCCGTGCCCGACGAGCCCGCGAGCGCCGGGCTGGCGTCGCTGTTCGACGGCAGCATCATGGACGTCGCGTTCGTCGAGGACTTCGCGACCGAGGCGTGGCGCAAGCTGCTGCGCAACGCGACCGGCAACACGATCACGGCGCTGACCGGAGGGCGGATGGGCATCTTCCGCGAGCCGCAGATCGTCGAGCTCGGCCGCGAGGTGCTGCGCGAGGTGCTCGCGGTCGCGCGCGCCGACGGCGCGCAGCTGGACGACGACGAGGCCGAGCAGGTCCTCGAGGCGTTCGCGGCGATGCCCGCCGACAGCGGGACGTCGATGCTCTACGACCGCTTGGCGGGCCGGCCGCTGGAGTACGACGCGCTGAGCGGCGCGGTCGTGCGGGCGGCGGAGCGCACCGGCGTCGACGTGCCGCTCAACCGCGCGTTGCTGGCGCTGCTGCGCACGCTCTCGACCTGAACGCGGTTGTCGTGGAAGACGGCGCCGCGGCCCATGTCGGCGTCGCGCTCGTCGACCGTCGCGTTGACGGTGGCGCCGTCGCGGACGTGCTTGAGCCAGTGGCCCTTGGTCGACGCGATCACGCCGGCGCGGACGCGGTCGGAGACCTCGACGGCGGCGACGAACGCGCCGCGCGCGTTGAACACGCGCGCCTCGTCGCCGGTCGCCAGGCCGCGCGCGGCCGCGTCCTCGGGATGCAGCTCGATGCGCGGGCCGCCGGCCCGCTCACGCAGCCCGGGGTGGTTGGCGAACGTGGAGTTCAGGAACCAGTGCGACGCGGGGGCGAGCAGCGCGAGCGGGAAATCGGCGCCCGGCGACGCCGCCTCGGCCGGCGGCGTGTAGGCCGGCAGCGCGTCGTGGCCGTCGGCGGCCGCGCGCTCGGACGCGAACTCGAGCTTGCCCGAGGGCGTGGGGAAGCCGTCGGCGAACGGGACGAACGGCGCCGCGTAGTTGAGCCGGACCGAGCCCTCGGCCTGCAGCCGCTCGAACGTGATGCCCTCCAGCGACGGGTGGCCGGACCCGAGCAGCGTGCGCGCCAGCTGCTCGTCGGAGTCGTACAGCGACGGCTCCTCGAGGCCCATCGCGCGCGCCAGCCGGCGGAACGTCTCGGTCGTGGGCAGGCATTCGCCGGGCGGCTCGACCGCGGGCGAGTTGAGCATCAGGTACATGTGCCCGTAGCCGTCGTGCAGGTCGAGGTGCTCGATCTGCATCGTCGACGGCAGCACGATGTCGGCGTAGTCGACGGTGTCGGTCGGGAACTGCTCCATCACGACCGTGAACAGGTCCTCGCGCTGGAGGCCCTTGCGCACGGCGGCGGTGCGGGGATTGCTCGACATCGGGTTGGCGCCGTAGACGACGAGCGCCTTCACCGGCGGGTCGTCGAGGTCGAGCAGGTTCTGCGCCAGGTTCGTCATCGCGAGCGAGCGCACCGGGCGCTCGAGCAGGTCGTAGCGCCACAGCGCCTCGCGGTCGGCGCCGAAGTAGCCGCTGGTGCTGTAGGACACGCCGCCGCCCGGGTAGCGCCAGTCGCCCGTCACGCCCGGGATCGCGTTGAGCGTCCGCAGCGCCATCCCGCCGCCGGCGTGGCGCTGCATGCCCATCGTGGCGCGGATGCCGGTCGGCCGCGTGTGCGCGAGCCGCTTGCCGAGCTCGACGATGCGGTCCTCGGGCAGCCCGGTGAGCTCCGCCACGCGGGCCGGCGGGAACTCGCGGATGCGCGGCTCGAACGCGTCCCAGCCGAGCGTGTGGCTCGCGAGGTACTCGCGGTCCTCGGCGCCTTCGTCGAGGACCACTCCCAGCAGGCCGAGCGCGAGCGCGGCGTCGGTGCCGGGCAGCGGCGCGAGGTGCTCGTGCGCCTGGTCGGCGGTGCGCGTGCGCAGCGGGTCGATCGCGACGACGTGCGCGCCCGCCTTCTTGGCGGCATTGATGAACTTCCACAGATGGTGGCCGCTGGTGAGCGTGTTGGTGCCCCACAGCAGGATCAGCTTCGAGTCGGCGAACGTCTCCGGGTCCATGCCCGTGTTGGTGCCGTTCGTGTAGCGCGCGCCGACGCCGCCGGCGATCGAGCAGATCGTCATGTCGTGCCACGAGGCGCCGAGCACATTCCACAGCCGCTGGCCGGCGCGGCCTTCGAGCCCCTGGATGTAGCCGAGCGTCCCGGTGCCCTGGAACGGCCAGATCGCCTCGCCGCCGTACTCGTCGCGGATCGCGTGCAGCTTGGCCGCGATCTCGGCCAGCGCGTCGTCCCAAGAGATCCGCTCGAAGCGCCCCTCGCCCTTGCGCCCGACGCGCCGCAGCGGGTGCAGCAGGCGGTCGGCGGCCTGGGTGTGCTCGAGGTAGTGGTTGACCTTGGCGCACAGCGCGCCGCGCGTGAACGGGTGGTCGCGATCGCCGCGCAGGCGCGTCGGCGTGCCGTCCTCGACCGTGACGATCCAGCTGCACGTGTCGGGGCAGTCGAGCGGGCAGGCGCCGTGGACGTCCATCTCCCTCCAGTATGCATAGGGGCATGCGGTGTGACCTGTTGATCGCCGGGGGCCGCCCGCGCGACGTCTTCATCGCCGACGGGCGGATCGTCGCGGGCGGCGAGCCCGCGCGCGTGATCGACGCGACCGGCAGGCTGGTCGTGCCGGGCCTGGTCGACATGCACGCGCACGTGTTCGCCGGCCAGGACCTCGGCGTCGATCCCGACGTGGTCGGGCCGGCGTCCGGGACGACGACGTTCATCGACACCGGCAGCGCCGGCGCGCACGTGTTCGGCGCGTTCCGGCGCGGGACGATCGACCGCGCGGTGCCGGCCGTGCGCGCGTTCCTGAACATCTCCACGATCGGGATCACGAGCATGCTGCTCGCCGGCGAGTCGTCGACGCTCGCGTACTGCGACGTCGACGCCTGCGTGGACTGCGCGCGAGCACGCCGACCTCGTGCTCGGCGTCAAGGTGCGGGCGTCGGCCAACGTGGTCGGAGGCAGCGGCGACGAGCCGCTGCGCCGCGCGCGGGCGGCCGCCGACCGGCTCGGGCTGCCGCTGATGGTCCACATCGGCGAGGCGCCGTCGGGGATCGAGGACGTGCTGGCGGCGCTGGGTGAGGGCGACGTGCTCACGCACTGCTTCTCCGGCTGGCGCGACAACGGGCTGCTGCTCGACGGGCGCGTGCGGCCGTCCGTGCTCGCGGCCCAGCGCCGCGGCGTGCTGTTCGACGTCGGGCACGGGATGGGCTCGTTCGACGCCGAGGTGGCGCGGGCGCTGATCGAGCAGGGCTTCGCGCCGGACACGATCTCCAGCGACATCCACGCCTACGCCGCCGCGGCCGTCGGCGACCTGCCGAAGGTGCTGTCGAAGTTCCTCGCGCTCGGGCTCTCGCTCGACGAGGTGCTCGCGCGCGCGACGCTGCATCCGGCACGCGCGCTCGGGCTCGACGCGGGCACGCTCCGCGTCGGCGCGCCGGGCGACGTCGCGGTGCTGGAGCTCGTCGACGGGCCGGTCGAGTTCGCCGACACGTGGGGCCACGCGTTCGCGGGCTCGCGGATGCTGCGTCCGGTCATGACCGTGCAACGGGGGGAGGTCGTCCATGGTTGACGCCGACACGCCGGCGCTGCTGATCGACGCGGCGCGGCTGCGCGCGAACGTCGAGGCGATGGCGGCGGTGGCGCGCGACGCGGGCGTCGCGCTGCGCCCGCACGCCAAGACGCACAAGCTGGTCGAGGTCGCGGCGCTGCAGCTGGCGGCCGGCGCGCGCGGGCTGACGGTGGCGAAGCTGGGGGAGGCGGAGGTGTTCGCCGACGGCGGCTGCGACGACCTCCTGATCGCCTATCCGCTCGTCGGCGAGGTCAAGCTGGAGCGGCTCGCGGCGCTGGCGCGCCGGGTGCGCGTCGCGGTCGCGCTCGACTCGCTGGAGGTGGCGCGCGCGATCTCCGAGGCGGGCGCGGAGGTCGGCGTGCGGATCGAGGTCGACACCGGCCAGCACCGCGCCGGCGTGGCGCCGGCCGACGTCGCGTCGCTGGCGCGGCAGCTGGCCGAGCTGCCGGGCCTGCGCGTGGAGGGCGTGATGACGCACGAGGGGCACGCGTACGGCGCGGCCGACCTCGCCGCGGCGACGCGGGACGCCGCGGCGGCGATGGCGGCCGCGGGCGCCTCGCTGGGGCTGCCGGCGCCGGTCGTCTCGCTCGGCTCGACGCCGACCGCGCGGCTGGCGGCGCGCGAGCCCGGCGTGACCGAGATCCGCCCGGGCACGTACGTCTTCCACGACCGCACGCAGATCGCGCACGGCGCCGCCTCCGAGCGCGACGTCGCGGCGACGGTCCTGGCCACCGTCGTCTCCCGCCCGGCGCCGGATCGCGCGGTCGTCGACGCGGGGACCAAGGTGCTGTCGTCGGACCGGTTGAACGCGCCCGGCGCGCCGGTCGACTTCGGCGCGCTCGCCGGCACCGGCTGGCCGCTCGTGCGCGCGAGCGAGGAGCACGGCGTCGTCGCCGTCCCGCCCGGCGCCTCGCTGCCCGTGGGCGCGCGCGTCGAGATCGTGCCCAACCACGTGTGCCCGGTCGTGAACCTGTTCGACGAGGCGGTCGTCGTCGAGGGCGGCGAGATCGTCGCCCGCTGGCGCGTCGCGGCCCGCGGCCTCAGTCGCTAGCCATCGCGGTCAGCTCGTCGCGGACCGTCTCGGCGATCTCCTCGAAGCGCAGCGCGTAGACGTGGTAGCGCTGCTCGCGCAGCACCCGCGCCCGCCCGTCGAACCGCCGCCCCGGGATCGCGAACGCGATCAGCTCGTCCTCGGCCAGCGGCCGCGCGCAGCGCACGCACATCCCGCCGGGACCCAGATCCACCGTCGTCGCGGCGATCGGCGACCCCTTGCCACGCGTGAGCGTGCACTCCAGCTCGATCTCGGTGCGCGGCTCGCGCCTGCGTTCCATCGAAGCGATGGTGGCAGGATTGTGCGATGGAGCACAGACCGCTCGGGGACTCCGGCATCCAGGTGTCCGCCATCGGACTCGGCTCCTGGCTGACCTACGGCGGCGGCGTCGGGCGGGAGCGGACGGAGGCGTGCACGCGGGCGGCGTTCGAGGCCGGGATCACGTTCTTCGACACCGCCAACGTCTACGGCCGCGGCGCGGCCGAGCGCGTGTGGGGCGAGATCCTGAGCGACTACCCGCGCGGCTCGTACGTGCTCGCGACGAAGGCGTACTTCCCGATGTCCGCGAAGGATCGCGGCCTTTCGCGCGAGCAGGTCCACAAGCAGCTCGATGCCTCGCTGAAGCGTCTGCGGACCGACCACGTCGACCTCTTCCAGTGCCATCGCTACGACGAGCACACGCCGCTCGAGGAGACGCTGGAGGCGCTGACGGAGGTCGTCGCGGAGGGCAAGGCGCGCCACGTCGGCTTCTCCGAGTGGCCGGTCCGCCGGGTCGAGGAGGCGCTCGCGCTCGAGGGCGTGACGAAGTTCGTCTCCAGCCAGCCGCAGTACTCGGCGCTGCACCGCCAGCCCGAGAAGGAGCTGTTCCCGCTGTGCGCCGCCAACGGCATCTCGCAGGTCGTCTGGTCGCCGCTAGCCCAGGGCGTGCTGACCGGCAAGTACCGGCCGGGCGAGGCGCCGCCTGAGGACTCGCGCGCCACGTCGCCGGAGATGCGCCGCTTCATCGGCCAGTACCTGCGGCGCGACACGCTCGAGCGCGTGCAGCGCTTCGCCGCCGTCGCCGCGGAGCTCGGCGTCCCGCCCGCCCGGCTCGCGCTCGCGTGGGTCCTGCGCGAGCCGAACGTGGCGTCGGCGATCGTCGGCGCGAGCCGCCCCGAGCAGGTGCACGAGAACGCGGCCGCCGCCGGCCTCGAGCTCGACCGCGGCACGCTGGAGGCGATCGACGCGGCGCTGGCGCCGGCGCAGACCAGCCTCTTCTAGGGAGCCCTTAGAGCCCGGGCAGCCGCTCGGTGGACAGGAGCGGCTCGATCCGCCAGCCGCCGGGCGAGGCGGTCGCGTGCCACAGCTCGTCGAAGCCCTCGTCGAGCTCCGGGCGGACGAAGCGCTTGAGCGCGCCGAGCAGCGCGGCGTCCGGCACGCGCGCGCGGCCTTCCCGCGCCGCGTTGCGGGCGAGCGCGACCGAGGCGTCGATCTCGGCGAAGTACCCGATCACGCGGAACCCGGCGGCGCGTGCCGGCGCGATGTAGCGGCGCCGCTCGGCGACCGTCGGGTTCGTGTTGTCGACCACGAACGGCTGCCTGGTCTCCAGGCAGAGCGCCAGGAACGCCGCCTCGCGCGGGCGGGTGCGCAACAGGTCCATCGACACGCGCACGTGCGTGGCGAGGAAGCGGTCCCGGTAGAGCGTCGTCTTGCCGCTCCCCTGGACCCCGCAGAGCACGACGGCCTCCATCGTCTGCGACCGTACCTGTCCGTGGATCCCGACGAAGTCCCGCTGACCCTCGGCACCGTCGCGCGCGCGGTGCTGCTCGCACCCGACGCCGTCGCCCGCGCGGCGGCCTCGCTGGACGCCGACCGGCAGCGCCGCTGGCTGCTGCGGCAGCCGCGCGAGATCCGGCGCTCGTTCGCCGAGGAGGTCATCGACGCGGGCGGGACCAAGCGCCAGCAGGAGCGCTGGCTGCTGCTCCAGAACAAGGCGACGCGCCTCTCCTTCGTCACCGAGGTGATCGACGCGACATGATCAGTCGGACATGAGCGACGAGACCCCGACGCTGCGCGAGGCGATCGGCGCGATGCGGATCCACGCGCCGAGCGAGCGCAACCGGCACCTGGCGGCCTTCCTGGCCGCCGCCAACGACGACACGTCGCTGAAGGCGCGCTGGCACATGGCGCAGGTCAACGCCGACCGGCTCGACATGAGCGACCACTCCTGGGTGCACCTGCAGATCGTGCTCAACCGCGCCCTGCACCTGTTCCGCCTGCTGCACCGGCGCGGCGTGCGCTCGGCGATGGAGGACACCCACGGCCTCTCCGCCGACGACGCCGAGGTGGTGATCGCCGGCGGCTGCCTGCTGCATGACCTCGGCATGTCGATCCACCGCGTCGACCACGAGGCCTACAGCCTGTTCCTCGCGCTCAAGCACCTCGACGGCCTGCTGGCCGGCTACGAGGAGCCGGAGAAGACCGTGATCGCGTCGGAGATCGAGCACGCGATCATCGGCCACCGCAGCGGCGGCCGCCCGCTGACGCTGGAGGCGGGCGTCGTGCGCGTCGCCGACGCGCTCGACATGGAGCACGGCCGCAGCCGCGTGGCGGTCGAGACGCGGCTGCCGAACATCCACGCGCTGTCGGCGGCGGCGATCGACGAGGTCCGGATCATCCCGGGCGAGCGCAAGACGGTGCGCGTGGAGATCGACATGAACAACTCCGCCGGCGTGTTCCAGGTCGACAACCTGCTCGCCGCCAAGCTGCGCGGATCCGGCCTGGAGGACCACGTCGAGGTCGTCGCCCGGATCGAGTCCGAGCACGAGAAGCGGCTGCTGCGCGTCTACGAGATCTGAGCGGCCTGAAGCGCGCCGTAGCCGCGACGCCAGTACAGCATCGGCGGGCGGTCGAACGTCTCGGCGGCGTGGATCTCCGCGATCACGATCGTGTGGTCGCCTGCGTCCACGAGCTGCTGCCGGGTGCACCGCAGCCACGCGAGCGCCTCGGCCGCGGCCGGCAGCCCGTGGAACTCCAGGAGCCCTTCCGCGAAGCGATCCTCGGTGCGCTCCGCGAAGCGGCGCGCGAGGCGATCCTGTCCCTGCGCCAGCACGCTGATGCAGTAGCTCGTCGCGCGGCAGAGGCTCGGATGCGAGCCCGCGCTGCGCGCGATGCAGAACAGAAGCAGCGGCGGCGTCAGCGAGAGGGCGCACAGCGATCCGACGGTCATGCCGTGCGGAGCGCCGCCCTCGTCGACCGTCGTGACCACGGCCACCGACGTCGGCACGTCGCGGAAGATCGCGCGGAACCGCGCGTCGTCAACGGGCATTCGCCTGCAGGCATTGGGCGACGTGCTCGCGCAGGGTCTCGCGGTCGGCGCCGGGCAGGTCCAGCGCGCGCATGTAGTCGCGCGCGGCCGCCGCGAAGTCCCCGGTCCGCTGCAACACGAAGCCGCGGTTGAAGAGCACGTCGGGATCGTCGCCGCGCAGCTCGAGCGCGCGGGTGAGATCCTCGATCGACGCGCCGGGCTGGCCGAGCTCATACGTGAGCACGGCGCGGTTGACCAGCGCGGGGACGAAGCCGGGATCGAGCTCGAGCGCGCGGTCGAACGCGCCGCGCGCTTCCGCGTTCTCGCCGAGCGCCTGGTGGCCGAGCGCGAGTAGGCAGTGCAGGCCCGCGTCGCGGGGATGGGCTTCGATCCCGGCCTCGGCGTCGGCGACCGCGCCCGCCGGGTCGCCGTGCTCGAGCCGCAGCGTCCCGCGCGCGGCGCGCGCGTGGAGCATGTCCGGCTCCATGTCG
Source organism: uncultured Solirubrobacteraceae bacterium (assembly GCA_963736505.1). Classification (GTDB taxonomy): domain Bacteria; phylum Actinomycetota; class Thermoleophilia; order Solirubrobacterales; family Solirubrobacteraceae; genus Solirubrobacter. The sequence goes on along the minus strand of CAVTOZ010000001.1, from coordinate 328,910 downwards.
AGGACGTGATCGAGGTCGGCGAGCGCCTCGCCGGCCAGCCCCGCCTGCGCGCGCACCGTCGCCCGGTTGTAGAAGAGCTCGGGCAGCGGCGGCGACACCGCGACCGCGCGGTCGTAGTCGTCCAGCGCGGCGGCCAGGTCGCCGCGCCGGCGCGAGAGATTGGCGCGGTCGGTGTGGTACTCGACGTAGTACGGGTCCCATTCGATCAGCCGCGTGAAGTCCTCGTAGGCCTCGTCGAGCCGGCCGAGCGCGCCGAGCACGCGGGCGCGGTTGTGCAGCAGCTGCGAGCGGTGCACGACGTAGCGGTCCGACGGCAGCTCCCGCTCCAGGCGCTCGATGCCGGCGCCGACGAGCTCGAGCGCGCGCCGGAGGTCTCCGCGGTGCATCGCGATCAGCGCGAGGCCGTTGTCCTGGAACACCTGGAAGTACGCGGCCTCGACCGGATCGGTCTCGAGCTCGGCCAGCGCCCGCGCGTTGTTGGCCCACTCGAGCGCGGCGTCGTGGTCGCGCGGCTCGAGGAAGCGCGTGCACAGCATCGCGATCGCATAGCTGCAGGTCATGTGCACGCGCGGCAGCGGATACCTGCGCCGCAGCTCGCGGTAGATGACGTCGCACTCCGCGGCCCGCCCGAGCGGGACGAGCGCGCTCGCCGCCTTGGCGCTGAAGTGGCAGTAGTCCTCCTGGTGGGCCACGGGATCGCACAGCGCGCGACCGCGCATGCCGTAGTCGACGGTGGCGGCCGAGTAGCCGACGGCGACGCAGCGCTCGAGGGCGAGCCGCAGCGCGCGGCGCCCGGCGCCCATCGGATCGCTTCCGCGCTCGCGGTGATACGGGATCGGACCGAGCCGCAGGCTCCAGTCGGCGCGCGCCTCGAGCTCCTCCGCCCGCGCGTCGTGCAGCTGTGCGCGGCGGTCGGCGTCCGCGGCGTCGTAGGCGGCGAGCTCGCCGGGGTCGTCGCTCGTCCCGTCGGCGTCGACGTATGCGCGCAGCCGGTCTTCGTCGCCGCGGGCGTCGGCCTCATGCGCCGCGGGAGCGATGAACGGCACGGCATGACGTTCGCAGGCGGCGGCGAGCTCGGCGGGCAGCGGCTTCCCGGCGGTTCCCACCGCGATGCACAGGACCGCCGGGTCGGCGCGGCGCAGCAGGATCGCGACGAGCTCCTGCGTCGTCGGCTCCGCGCTGTCGAGGTCGTCGAGCGCGAGCGTCAACGGCTCCGCGCGCAGCCGGGCGTAGGCGATCAGGAAGGTCACCACGCCCTGCGACATCGCGCGGATCAGGCTGTGGCCGAAGAAGCGCGTCCGCTCGTCGTGCGGCGTGCTCGAGACGAGCGTGTCCGGAGCCGCGCCGATCAGCGCCGACAGCTCCGGCACCGCGCACAGCAGCTCGATGCGATGGTGCTCGGTGAGCCGCGGGAAGCGCGCGTGGGCGTCGCGAGCGAGCGCGCGCAGGATCTCCGCGACGCCCGCGTAGGGTCCGCCGAGATGGGCGTGGCAGCTTGCGTAGTGGTCGCTGCGGAGCGCGGTCCGTCGGGTCGCGCGACGGGGTCCGGTGACGAGCAGGTGGTGGGTCATGACGACTCCGGGGGACGGCGCCGCCGGTCGCGGCGCGAGAGGAAGAAGAGGAAGCCGAGCTGGGCGACGTTGAGCGTCACGAACAGCGCCGCGTCCCAGAAGCGCGGGTCGCCGGTCCCGCCGCTGAGCGCGTCCCAGACCAGGCGGCAGAGCCCTTCCGCCACCGGGAGCAGGGCGAGCAGCCAGACGGCGAGCAGCACGCCGATGCCTCCCACGAAGAACGGGGCGTACCAGCGCGCCACCTGCCGGTCGCGCGCCGTCCAGCGGTCCTCGGGTCGGACGCGATCGGGACGCCGCAGCAGCCGCCAGAGGCGGTTGACGACGAGCGTGCGCGTGACGGCGTGGAGGTCGTAGCAGCCGAGCGCGGTGGAGACGGTGTAGTAGACGTCGGTCTGCAGGAACAGCAGGAACTGGTAGGCGAAGCGGGTGCAGACCGGGAAGGCCATCGCCAGGGCGACCAGGCCGATCGCGCCGCCGCACCCGTACGCGAGCAGGCCCAGCGAGGCGACGATCAGGACGTCGGCGAGCATGCCGGCGAGGAACGGCAGGTAGCGGCGGCGGCGCTCGACGCTCAGCAGGCTCGGCATGCGCGTCTCGAACACGACGAAGTACAGCCGCGTGCCGAGGCCCAACCGGCTCGGCAGCCCGAGACGGCGGCCGGCGAGCACGTGGAAGCCCTCGTGCGCGCACAGCCACGGCAGCTGGCCGAAGACGATCATCAGCTCGACCGCCAACGCCGAGTGCGTGAAGAAGACATGGCGCGGGCTCGGGGCCAGCTCGGGGCGCCTGACCAGCGTCCAGCCCCACGCGCCGAGGAGCACGGCGTAGGCGAGGAAGGCCGCCGGCGAGAACAGCGCCCGTCCCAGCCACTGCAGGCGGACCGGCTCGTCGCCGGTCGCCGCCTCCTCGGCCGAGCCGCGCACGAAGTCCAGCGCGGCGAGCGTCGCGACGAAGTCGTCGATGTCGATCGGCTCGCGGTACGTGCGCCGATACCAGGCACCCGCCTCGGCGGGCGCCATGCCGTCGATCATGCGCTCCAGGAGCGCGGCGCCGTCGAGCGGGAACAGCGCGTACGTCTCGGTGTCGCTGCGACCGACGAGGACGCCGTCGCCTTCGCGCAGGCGCGTCAGTGGGTGGAGGGGGAGGGGGGCGTGGGACATGGCAGGAGGACGAGGCCGGTGTGCGGCTGCGATGGCCGCACACCGGTCTCGGGCGGATCAGAACTTGAACGCGCTGTAGTGGCATTCACACGGGGCCGTCAGCCGGACGGAGCTCACCGTGAAGACCTGGATCTTCTTCATCGCACACCTCCCCTCGTCTGTGTCGCGGGATTGGGAATGCGGCAACAGAGCGCGTAGAGGCGCTCCTGATACATGGGAGCCCGCCAGCGTTTGCCCAAGCTTTCGCCAACACCGCTCTGCTGGTGTGCGGAGCGCCGCCTCGGACGCGGCGGAAGGAGCTCCAGATGGCGATGCTCGTTGACGGAATCACCCCAGCCGGCGCGTGGCCGGACTCGATGACCGGCGTCGCGCAGCGCGTTCGCGCGCTCGACCCGCAGCGGCGCCTCGGCGACGTCGCCGCGCGGCTGCTCGAGATCGAGCGCGAGCGCGACGGCTACCGCAACCCGGATCGCGGCGCGCTGCGACGGCGCGTACGGCGCCATCCCGACGGCGTCGCGTGCTTCAACTACCTCTACCTCTCCGTGACCGAGGCCGTCCGCGCCGCGCTGCCGCGCTTCGAGGAGCCGGTCGTCGTCGAGCGCCTCGCCGTCGTGTTCGCCGAGTTCTACCTCTCGGCGTATGCGGCGGCAGGGGCGCGCGAGTGGGTCTCCAAGGCCTGGGAGCCGCTGTTCGAGGAGTGCCGCCGCAAGGGCGTCGCGCCGATCCAGTTCGCGCTCGCGGGCATGAACGCGCACATCAACAACGACCTGGCGTGGGCGCTCCTGCAGGTGTGGGACGAACTGGGCGCCGCGGAGGCGCCGGACTCGCCGGTGTACCGCGACTTCCAGCTCGTCAACACGATCCTCGCCGCCGTCGAGGGCGAGGTGCGCGCGACGCTGGAGTCCGGCGTGCTGCGCTGGCTCGACCGCCTCTTCGGGCGCTACGACGACCTCGTCGCGGGCGTCGTCGTCGCCACCGCCCGGACCCAGGCGTGGCGCCGCGCGGCACGCTGGCGTCGGAGCTTCGACGCCGAGGAGGCCGAGGCGCATGAGCGGCACGTCGGCTACGAGAGCCACCTCATCCTCGCGGCATGACCGCTCACGCGGCCGCGACCAGGCCCGCGAGCACCTCGCCGCGCCGCAGGCGCTCCAGCACGCGCCCGCGCGTCGGGCCGATCGAGCCGACCGGCATATGCAGGACACGCCCGATCTCGCAGTAGCTCGGCTCGACCTCGTGGTAGAGAAGGCCGAGGAACGCGCGCTCGCGCGCCGGCAGCGTCCCGAGCGCGCGGCGCACGGCGGCCCGCCGCTCCGCCGCCAGCAGTCGCGCGTCCGGTGTCGCGGCCGGGTCGGCCACGCGGTCGATGAGCGCGTCCTCGCACGGGCGGACGCGGGACGCGTGCCGCAGCGCGCGCAGGCTCTCGTTGCGAGCCACCGTCGCCAGCCACGCGCCGATGTGCTCGGGCTCCTGCAGCCGGTCGACGTGCTCGACGGCACGCATCCACGTCGTCTGGCGGACGTCGTCGGCGTCGGCGCCGCTGAGCCGGTGGGAGCGACAGACGGCGCGGACCAGGCGGTCGAACCGTTCAACCAGATGCTTCCAGGCGAGCGGGTCGCCCTGGCGGGCGGCCAGGACGAGCGCGGTGTCGGTGAGAGCTGGGGAGGTCATCCGCCGATGCTCGGCGGCGCTCCTTCGCGAATCGTTGCCCGGACTTTGGCTCCGCCTTGGGGAGCTTGGGGCGCGCGATGACGATCGAGCTCGGCACGCGGCACGCGGTGCGGATCCGGCTGTGCGGGACGCTGAGCGTCCACGTCGACGGCCGCGAGGCGGGCGATGCGCTGTCCGGCCGCCAGGGACGCCTGCTGCTCGCCTACCTCGTCGCCAATCGCGGAGAGCCGGTCCGGCGCGACGAGCTGATCGACGTGGTGTGGCAGGGCCGGCTCCCCCGCGCGCCGGAGGCATCGCTCAGCAGCCTGCTCACCGGCGTCCGGCGCACGCTGGGGCAGGACGCGCTGACCGGACGGTCCGTGCTCACCCTGACCCTGCCGGCGGATGGGTGGATCGACGTCGAGGCGGCGCGTGACGACGCGCGCGCGGCCGAAGCGGCGCTGGCCGGCGGCGACCCCGCGGCCGCGCTCGAGCGGGCGCGTGCCGCGCTCGCGCTGATCGGCCAGCCCGTGCTCGCGGAGATGGCGGGCCCGTGGGTCGAGCAGCTGCGCGCGGAGATCGCCCAGATGCGCTGCGACCTGCTCGAGACCGCGACCCGCTCGGCGATCGCGGTCGGCGAGCTCGCGGCCGCCGAGCGGCTGGCACGCCGGCTCGTCGAGCTCGAGCCCTACCGCGAGTCCGGCTACGGCCTGCTGATGGAGGCGCTGGCGCTCGGAGGCAACGTCGCCGAGGCGCTGCTGGCCTTCGACTCCGTGCGGGTGATGCTCCGCGACGAGCTCGGCGCGCCGCCCGCGCCCGCGCTCACGGCGCTCCATGAGCGCCTGCTCGGGCAGCTCGCGCCCAGCCCGAGGACGGCGTCCGCCGCGCCGGAGCTCCCGCTGCCGGGGATCATCGACCGCAGTGAGCGGCGGACCTTCGTCGCGCGCGGGGCGGAGCGGCGGCGGCTGCACGATCGCTGGGCCCAGGTGCGCCGCGGTCAGGGCATGCTCGTGCTCCTCACCGGCGAGCCGGGCATCGGCAAGACGCGGCTGGCCTCGCGCTTCGCCGCCGAGGTCCACGCCACCGGCGCGCTGGTGATCTACGGACGCGCCGACGAGGAGACGGTCGTGCCCTACCAGCCCGTCGCCGAGGCGCTGCGCCATCTCGTCGCGCACGCGGACTCGCTGGAGCTCGACCCAGGCCTCACGGCGCGCCTGGGTCCGCTGCTGCCGGAGCTCCCGCGCAGCCCCGCCGAGGACGGGCGCCATGCCCTGTTCGAGGCCGCCGCGGCACTGCTGGAGCGGGTCGCGCGCCGGCGTCCGCTGCTCGTCGTGCTCGAGGACGTCCACTGGGCCGACACCCCCACGCTGCTGCTCCTGCGCGAGCTGGTGCGCCGCGCCGAGGCGGCGCCGATCATGGTCCTCGCGACCTACAGCGACGTCGCCCTCGCGCCGTCGGCGCCGCTGCAGCGCGTGCTGGCCGACCTGCGCCGCGACCAGGTGCCCGAGCGCATCTCGCTCGTCGGCCTCGACGTCGGCGCCACCGAGGCGCTGGTCGCCGAGCGCGGACGTGACGGCGTCGACGTCCGCCGGCTCCAGGAGTACACGGCCGGGAACCCGTTCTTCATCGAGGAGACGCTGCGCAGCGTGTCGTCGAGCGGTGTGCCGGAGGGCGCACGAGAGGTCCTGCTCCAGCGCTTCGAGCGGCTCTCGCCCGACACGCTCGACCTCCTCACGCTCGCGGCGGTGCTCGGGCGCGACTTCTCGCTCGGAGTGCTGGAGCTCCTCGCCGGCCGCCCCGTCGAAGACGTCGTGATCAAGCTCGAGGAGGCCGTCGACGCCGGCCTGATCGTCGAGACCGCGGAGCCCGCGGGGCGGTTCTCGTTCTGCCACGCACTGGTGTGCGATGCGCTCCACGCCCGCCCCGCGGCGAGCCGGCGCCGGCTGCTGCACCTGCGCGCGGGCGAGGCGCTGGAGCGCGCACGCGGCCGCGTGGAGGTGCCGGCCGGGGAGCTCGCGCACCACTTCTTCCTCGCCCGGCACGCGGGTGGAGCGGAGCGCGCCGCGCGCTACGCGGTCGAAGCGGGCGAGCAGGCAGCACGCGCGCATGCCTACGAAGACGCGGCGAGGCACTTCGAACGCGCGCTGGAGGCGCTCGACCTGATTCCCGAGCCCGATGACGCCGTGCGCGCGGAGATCTGGCTCGCGCTCGGCACCGTCCGCTGGCAAGGCGGCGAGCCCGCTGCCCGCGCGGCCTTCGACGCCGCCGCCGAGATCGCGGCGCGACGCGGGGACAAGGCGACGCTCGTGCGCGCCGCACTGGGCGCCGGCGGCCGCTTCTACGCTCCGGGCCGCCGGGACCCGGCGCGGGTCGAGCTGCTCGAGCGCGCGTTGAGGAGCGCAGGCCCCGGCGATGCGCGCATCCGCACGCGCCTGCTCGGCAGGCTCGCCGAGGCGCTGACCGACGACGTCCGCCGGGTCGAGGTGAGCACGGAGTCGCTGCGGCTCGCGCGCGCGACGCGCGAGCCGGCGATCCTCGCGCCGGCGCTGCTGAGCCATCACGCCGCGCATCTGCACACGTCGCATCTCGACGCACGCCTGGAGCTCGCCGGCGAGGCGGTGGAGCTCGCCGATGCGGCCTCGCTGCGCGAGATCGCGGCGCTGGCGCGCCACTGGTTGATCTACGACCTCGTCGAGGCCGGCGACCTGGAGGCGGCGCGGAGCCGGCACGCGGAGCTCGCCTCGCTCGCGCGCGACCTCCGCCAGCCGCTCTACGAGCACTCCGCGCTGGCCTGGCGCGGCGTCTGGGCCCAGCTCGCAGGGCGCTGCGACGAAGCCGAGCGGCTGGCGCGCGAAGGCCTGCGGCTCGCCGTCCGTGCCGGTGCCGTCGATGCCCGCGCGCACTTCACCGCCCAGCTGCTCCCGATCCTGCGCGACCAGGACCGGCTACCGGAGCTGCTGCCGGAGCTCGAGCGGCTGGTCGCGGAGCGGTCGGAGGTGCTCGGCTGGCGCGCGGTCCTCCCGCTCGCGTACCTCGACGCCGGCGAGACGGCCGAGGCCGCCCGCACGTTCGCCGCCGCGCTCGCCGACGTACCGGACGGCCTGCTCTGGCTCCCGGCCACCGCATGGCTGGCCGAAGCGGCCGCGCGGCTGGAGGACACGGACGCCTGCACGGCGCTCCTGTCGCGCCTGGAGCCGTACGCGGGCCGCGTCGTGCAGGCGAGCTTCACCGGCTGCTGGGGCGCCGTCGACCGGTTCCTCGGGCTGTTGACCGGTGCCCTCGGGAGACGCGCGGACGCCGAGCGCCATCTCGCGGTCGCGCTCGCCCGTCACCTGGACCTCGGCGCAGGCCCGCTGGCGGATCGCACCGGCCGCGAGCTGGCGCGGCGGCGCCTTGCCTGAATCGGGTACAGGATTGCGCGTTGCTGGCGATCACCCGAGGGAATGGTCACCGAAACCGGCGTTCGCGACGGACCCCACGTCGATCGGCTTGCGCGCCTCGCTGCGCGGCTGCTCGGCGCTCCGCTCGCCGCCGTGACCAGCCCGTCAGGCGGCCTCGCCGCCGGCGTCGGGCTCGACGCCGTGCCGGAGCTCTGCCGCGACCTCGACGGCCCGCTCGTCGTCACCGGCCGCCCCAGCTTCTGCGGCGTCCCGCTGCCCGGCGGCGGCGTGCTGTGCGTGCTCGACCGCCGGCCGCGCGACTGGCGCGCCGACGACGTCGAGGCGCTCGAGGACCTCGCCGCGACCTACGCGCCGTTCGACGCCGTCACCGGCGTCGCCAACCGCGACGAGCTGTACCGCCGGCTGGAGAGCGCGCTGGCCTCGGCGCGCCCGACGCGCGGGCGCGTGTCGCTGCTGTACCTCGACCTCGACAACTTCAAGCTCGTCAACGACGTGCTCGGCCACCGCGCCGGCGACGAGCTGCTGCGCACCGCCGTCGACCGTATGCGCGCCGCGCTCGACGGCGCGGGCGTGCTGGCGCGCTACGGCAGCGACGAGTTCGCGCTGCTGCTCGACGGCGCCGAGGCGGCCAAGCCGGGCATCGCCAACACCGTCGCCAACCGCGTGATCGCCGCGCTCGCCGAGCCGTTCGAGCTCGACGGCACCGCGTTCGAGATCGGCGCCTACATCGGCATCGCCCACCACCCGTGGCACGGCGACACCGCCGACGCGCTGCTCGAGCACGCCGACGCCGCGATGGGGCAGGCCAAGCGCGCCGGCCGCCGCCGCGTGCAGGCCTACCAGGCGCAGCCGGAGGACACCAGCCGGCGCGAGCTGCTGACGCTGTCCGCGCGCCTGCGCAAGGCGATCGCCGACAGCGAGCTCGTCCTGCACTACCAGCCGATCGTCGACCTCGCCAACGGCGCCACGACGCGCTTCGAGGCGCTCGTGCGCTGGCAGCACCCCGACAAGGGCCTGCTGCCGCCGGGAGCGTTCATCCCGCAGATCGAGGACACGCGCCTGATCGAAGAGTTGGGCGCCTGGGTGATCGAGGCGGTCTGCGACCGCTCCGCCGCCTGGAGCGCGCTGCGCCTGGAGCCCGACATCTCGTTCAACGTCGCGCCGCGCCAGCTGCGCCAGCCCGGCTTCGCCGACATCGTCTCGCACGCCATCTCCGCGCGCGGGCTCGACCCGTCGCGCTTCCTCGCCGAGGTCACGGAGTCCGCGGCGCTCGAGGACGAGGCGGTCGCCGGCGGCGCCATGCGGCGCCTGCAGGAGGTCGGCCTGCGCACCGCGATCGACGACTTCGGCGCCGACCACTCCTCGCTCGGCCGCCTGCGCGGGCTCGCCTTCGACATCCTCAAGATCGACCGCTCGTTCCTCGCCGAGGTGCCGGCCGACCCGAAGGCCTCGGCCGTGGTCTCCGCGATCCTCGCGCTGACGTCCGGCATCGGCATGAGCGCCGTCGCCGAGGGCGTCGAGACCGAGCCCCAGCACCGCTTCCTCGTCGACGCCGGCTGCGACTACGCGCAGGGCTTCTTCCTCGCCCGGCCGATGCCGGCCGAGGACGCGACGGACCTGCTGCTCGCCCAGGCGAGCCGCAAGCGGTCCCGCGCGCGCGTCGCGTAAGGAGGCGCCGCGCCGCTAGAAGACGCGGCGGCTGATGTCCCACGCCGCCTGCATCGTGTTGCGCAGGAGCATGGCGATCGTCATCGGGCCGACGCCGCCCGGGACGGGCGTGATCCAGCCGGCCACGTCGAGCGCCTCGTCGAAGGCGACGTCGCCCACGAGTCCGGTCGCGAGGCGGTTGATGCCGACGTCGATCACGATCGCGCCGGGCTTGATCCAGTCGCCGCGGACGAGCCCGGGGACGCCGACGGCGATGACGAGCACGTCGGCCGTGCGGCAGATGGCGGCGACGTCGCGCGTGTCGATGTGGCACTGGGAGACGGTGGCGCCGGCCTGCAGCAGCAGCTGCGCGACGGGCTTGCCGACGAGGTTGGACGCGCCCACGACGGTCGCGTTGAGGCCGCGCAGCGCCTGGCCGGTGGACTCCAGCAGCCGCATCACGCCGAGCGGCGTGCACGGGCGCAGACCCGGCAGCCCGAGCGCCAGGGCGCCGGCGCTCGCCGGGTTGAGGCCGTCGACGTCCTTGTGCGGGGCGACGCGCGCGGCGATCTCGGTGCCGTCGAGGTGCTTGGGCACCGGCAGCTGGCAGAGGATGCCGTCGATCGCGGGGTTGGCGTTGAGGCTGTCGATCAGGCCGAGCACCTCCTCGCGCGAGGCGTCGGCGGGCAGCTCGTAGCCGAAGGACTCGATCCCGGCCGCGTCGCAGGCGCGGTGCTTGCCGGCGACGTAGACGGCGCTGGCGGGGTCGGCGCCGATGATCACGGTCGCCAGGCCCGGCTTGCGGCCGTGGCGGAACAGGAAGCTGGCGGCCTCGGCGGCGACGTCCGCGCGCTCGGCGGCGGCGACGGCCTTGCCGTCGATCAGCGTGGCCGGTGTGGCCAGCGAGCTGAAGGTGAGCACGCCGATCCCGTCCGGGGCGACCGGAGCCGGGGCGGCGGCGGTGGTGATCGTGACGGTCTCCATCTCCACCCCCGGATATCGCCCGGGGGCGGAGAAACTTGCTCGTATGCTCGTCCAGCCCGCGTTCAGCGGATGCTGACGGGGGTACCGACCGGCATCAGCCGCGCGAGCCTGAGGATGTCGGGGTTCTTCAGCCGCACGCAGCCGTGCGAGATGCGGCCGGGGATCAGGCCCGGCTCGTTGGTGCCGTGGACGCCGACGTAACCGCCGCCCGGCCAGTCGGTCAACGTGTCCGACGTCGCGCTCGTCCCGAACGCGACCGGCCCGTAGAACGAGCCGGCGGAGCCGTAGCCGGTCAGCTTCGAGCGGATGTAGAAGTCGCCCTTCGGCGTCTTCCACTGCGGCTGGCCGACGCCGATGCGCGCGCGGAAGACGACCTTGCCGGCCTTGATCAGCGTCGCCGTCAGCGCCGTCTGGTTGATCTTGAGCCAGGTGTCGAGCGGCTGCAGCGAGCCGAGGTCCTCCTCAGGGACCCAGCCGGTCGAGCCGTTCGGCCGGATCGGGAGCCGGACCCGCAGCCAGCCGCGGCCCTTGGCGTCGGTCGTGCGCGCGAGCACCAGCACGAGCTCGTCGGTCTTGTCCGGCGTGCGCAGCTTCAGCCGCGCGACCGTATGCGCCGACGTCTTGGGCTGCGAGCGCGCGGCCGTCGGCCGGTTCACGAACGCGTAGAACGACTCCCTGCCCGGCTTGAACAGGTGCTCGGTGACCGCGGCATGGGCGGGAGCGGCGACGGCCGCGAAGATCGCGGCCGCCACCGGTACGACGAACAGCTTGCGCATCCGGTCAGCCCGTGACGCGCGGCACCTGCCGGGACTGCGTCTGCCTGGCCGCCTTGACGCTCGAGCGCTCGGCCTGCAGGCAGCGGTCGGACTTGACCACCAGCGTGCCCTTCTTGCTCGGGCGCACCTTGAACGTCGCGACGCCCTTGGCGTCCGTCTTGGCGGTCTTCGAGAAGCCCGGGCCGCTGATCTTCACCTCGGCGCCCTTGAGGGCCCCGTCGCCGGCGTTGACCGTGACCTTGACCGTGGTCAGCTCCTTGGCGCGCAGCGAGAGCGTCTTCGGGACCGCGATGCACTTCTCCGAGGCGGACTTCACGGGCTGCGATGCGTTGACGACCACCGGCGGCGAGGTCACGACGACCGTCGCCTGCACCGGACCGGCGCACACGTCGCGGTTATCGGTCGTGTCCTTCCCGCACGACGTCGCGGTGTTGACGAACGTCCCCGGGCCCCGGTAGGTGCTCGCGCAGGTGAACGTGAACGTCTCGCCGACGTCGAGTTGCGAGTTGCCGTTGGCGTCGCCGGCGACGAACGTCACCGGGCTGCAGAGGTTGTCGCTCACCGTCACGTTGGCGATCGACTCCGGCGTGGTGCTGATGTTCGTGACCGTGTACGTGTAGGTCGCGGTCAGCGGCGCCTGGCCGGACGTCGGCGAGGCCGTCTTGGTCATCGTCATCGCGGCCTGGACCGCCCCGATGCTGATGTCCTTCGAGTCGCTCGTCGGGTCGACGCGGACCGCCTGGTCATGCGCCGTACCCGCCACGCTTGCCCGGGCGGTGGCGGTGATGACGCCTGGGTTCAGCGCCACCGTGTAGGTCGCGCTCCCGATCACCTTGCTGGTCGTGCCGGCCGGGACGTCGATCGTCGGGCCGATCGTGACGGTCTGGCCCGTCGGCGTCCCGTTGCCGGCGGGCATGACCATCTGGAACGTCGCGCCTGTGACGTTGCACGAGCCCGCCTCGTTGTTGGAGGCCCTGATCGTGTACGTGACGACATCGCCGTTGCGCACGGTGTCCACATCGCGCGATACCGAGAGCGTGAGGCTGCTCGCCCGACATCCCCCCGGGATCTGGTCCGCGCGCGCCTGTGCGACCCCGAAGAGAGATCCCGCCACCGCCATCGTTACCGCCATCGCTGCTCCGCGCTTCATGTCCCCCCCGACTATGAGATGTCGCGCAGCAACCTATACGGACGACCAGGCCCGAGCGCAGTGGTTTCAATACCACAAATCCGCGCAATGCGGCAAGTCGCCACGCGGCTTGCTTGCAAGTTCCCAACCACGCGAAACCGGGGCGTTCTCACGCTGACGCCGCCCTGTAGGCGGTGGACGAGTGGCGGATTGCGCGCGGCGGAACTCACGCGACGATGGGGGTGGTCAACCCCTCGGGAGGTCGCACGATGTCCAAGCTCGCCGGACCGCTGCTCGCCGCTGTCGCACTGCTCGTCGCGAGCCCGGTCGCGTCCGCTCATTCCAACGCCTCGGTCCTGGCCCTGCGGCCGTCGCTGACGCACGGGATCGCCGGCGACCAGCGCTTCGTCTTCACCACTGAGCCGGGCATCGGCCCGTCTGTCGCCGGCCCGCGCGTGGTCGTGCTCGACCGCTTCAGCGGGCGCGAGGTCGCGACGCTCCCGCCGCCGCCCGGCGGCTTCCGGCTGCCGTTCACGCTGCGCGTGCCGTCGCCCGGGCACCTGGTCGTGCTCGACGACGCCGGCTTCCCGCCGCAGGGCCCGCCGAAGGTCTACGACTACGCGTACCGCGCAGATCGCGGCGGCTTCCGCGCCGCCGTCACGCGCACGACCGACTTCAGCGGCCTGCCGCTGCTGTTCGGCGAGGACGTCGAGGTGCTGCCGGACGGCCAGTACGTGGTGTCGGAGTCGGTGATCGGCGGGCTGTGGCTGATCGGCCGCGACGGCGCGATCCGGCCCGGGATGGTGCCGTCAGGCGCCGCGCCGCTGGACAAGCTCGGCGGCTGCCTGTTCCCGGCGGGCACCTACAGCGTCGGCGGGATCCCGTTCGTGCCGGCCGGCGACTTCGCGCCCGGCGCCGGCTCGCTGGCGGTGCGCGGCGGCGACCTGTACATCAGCTCGACGTGCCAGGGCGGCGTGATGAAGCTGCCGATCGCGGTGCTCGAGGACGGCTCGCGCCCGGCCGAGGACCGCGTCGCGGCGATCCAGACCGTCGTCCCGCGCGCGTTCTCGCTCGAGAGCCTGAAGGGGATCCAGTTCGACCGCTTCGATCCGCGCGACCCGTGGCTGTACGGCGGCGACCCGTTCCGGCTGCAGCTGATCAAGGTCGACGTGCGCAACGGCCGCCGCGAGGTGCTCTCGCGCAACGACCGGCTGTTCGACTTCACGGTCTCGACCGCGTTCCTGCCGCCGCTGCTGCCGGGCCTCCCGAGCCCGCTGGTGACCGCCAGCGACCAGGAGTACCGCTCCGCGCTGCTGAACTCGGCGCTCACGAGCGACCAGTTCCGGCCCCCGTTCGCGATCGGGAGGTTCTACCCCTAAGGTCCGGGCATGGGGTTCGATCCTTCCGGCCTGACGGCCTACGTCAACGGCGAGTACGTCTCCGGCGGCGCCGCCTCCGTCTCGATCTTCGACCACGGGTTCATGTACGGCGACGGCGTCTTCGAGGGCATGCGCCTGTTCGACGGCGGCCTGTTCCGCCCGCGCGATCATCTTGCCCGGCTCACGCGCTCGGCCCGCACGATCGGGCTGGAGGCGCCCGCCGCCGACGGCCTGCTCGCCGTGATCAAGGAGGTCGTGCGGCGCAGCGGCCTGCACGACGCCCACATCCGCCCGATCGTCACGCGCGGCCCGGGCGGCCCGGGGATCGACCCGCGCAGCTGCCCGACGCCGTCGCTGATCGTCTCCGCCTACCCGTTCCCGCCGTTCCTCGGCGCGGACCCGATCCGGCTGATGACGAGCGCGATCGCGCGCAAGGCGCCGCGCTCGCTCGGCGCGCACGTGAAGTCGCTCAACTACCTCGACGGGATCATGGCCAAGCAGCAGGCGATCGCGTGCGGGATGGACGACGCGCTGATGCTCGACATCGGCGGCGCGGTCGCCGAGTCGACGGGCGCCAACATCTTCCTGATCCGCGACGGCGCCCTGTTGACGCCGACGACGCGGGCGGCGCTGCCGGGCATCACGCGCCGGACGGTGCTGGAGATCGCGCGCGAGCTGGAGATCCCGGCCGAGGAGACCGAGCTGTTCCCGATGGACTTCTACTGCGCCGACGGGGCGTTCGTGTGCGGCTCCGGCGCCGGGCTCGTGCCGGTGGGCTCGCTCGACGGGCGCGCGCTGGTGGAGCCGATGCACCCGCTCGTGGGGCGGTTGCAGGAGGCGTACCGCGAGCGGACGCGCCGCGCCGACCACCGCGTCGAGCTGTACGCGGCGGTCGAGACGGTCTAGAAGGCGAACGCGGGACGGAAGCGGCGGCGGGGCGGCTTGCGCTCCGCACGCGACCGGCGCCACGCCGCGAGCGTGAGCTCCGCGGGGAGCTCGCTCTCGATGTAGTTCATGACGTGTTCGGGCATGGGAGGAACCGTCCCACGCCGATCGCGCCGGCGGTACGGGGACCAGCCCGAGACGTTACGGCGGGCTGCCCGGTGTCTTGCGGTGGGCAACCCGCACCCCCGAGGTGGTTTTCCACCTACGCGACGGGTGGTGCCTCCGGTTTTCATGTGGCCTGAAGTCGGGCACCTTGTAGGCATGCCAACGACCGTCCTCATCGTCGACGACCACGCGGGCTTCCGCCGCGCGGCTCGCACGCTCCTGGAGGCCGAGGGCTACGACGTCGCCGGCGAGAGCGCGACCGGGTGCGAGGCCCTCGAGGCCGTCGCCCGCCTGCACCCGAACGTCGTCCTGCTCGACATCGGGCTGCCCGACGTCGACGGGATCGAGGTCTCCAGCCGGATGACCCGCGACGATCCTTCGCGCGCCGTCGTGCTGACCTCCACGCGCGACGCGACCGAGTGCCAGCCGCTCGTCAAGGGCTGCGGCGCCCGCGGCTTCATCCCGAAGTCCGAGCTCACCGGCGCCGCGCTCGCCAAGCTCGCCGCCTGAGGCGGCCCTTGCAGCACACCCTTCGGACCGGTTAGCGTTGCCGCAGCGCCCCGGGACGAACGAGAAGGGTACGTGGGAGAACCGGCGAGGATCGATCTCTGCGGCGACCTCGTGGTCGCCGCGGACGACGAGGTCCGCACGGCGGAGCTGCCCGGCCGCCAGGGCCGGCTCGCGGTCGCCTATCTCGCGCTCCATCGCGCCAAGCCCGTCAGCCGCGACGCGCTGGTGGCGGCGATCTGGGGCGAGGAGGACCCGCGCGAGCACGGCCAGGCGCTGAGCGTGGTGCTCTCGAAGGTGCGCCGCGCGCTCGGGCCGGGCCGGCTCGAGACGACCGGCGCAGGCGGCCTGCGGCTCTCCGCCGAGGTCGCGATCGACTTCGAGGCCGCCGAGGCGACGCTCCAGCAGGCCGCCGCCGCCCGCGCGGACCACGCCTGGGAGGCCGCCGCGCTGGCGGCCGGGCGCGTCGTCGCCACGGCCGACCGCGGGCTGCTCGGAGGTCTGGATGCGGACTGGCTCGACGAGCCGCGGCGGCGGCTGGAGACGATGGCGCTGGAGGCGCGCGAGCTGATCGTGCACGCCGGGCTCGCATGCGGCGGGGCGCGGCTCGCGACGGCCGCGCGCAGCGCCGCCGAGCTGGTCGAGCGCGCCCCGTTCCGCGAGAGCGGCTACGTGCTGCTGATGCGCGTGCGCGAGGCGGAGGGCAACGTCGCCGAGGCGCTGCGCGTCTACGACCAGCTGCGCGGCGTGCTGCGCGAGGAGCTCGGCGTCGCGCCCGGCCCGCGCGCGCAGGCGGAGCTCGAGCGGCTGCTGCGCAACGACGGGCCGGAGCCGGCCGAGGCGGCGCCGGTCGCCGAGCGGCCGTTCTTCGCGACGCGCAGCAACTCCGCCTTCGTCGGCCGCCGGCAGGAGCTCGAGCGGCTGTGGAGCGTGTACTCCCGCGCCGCCGCGGGCGGCGGGCAGGTCGTGCTGGTCGAGGGCGAGCCGGGCATCGGCAAGACGCGGCTGGCGATCCAGGCGATGGCGCGCTGCGAGGCGGCCGGCGCGCTCGTGCTCTACGGCCGCTGCGACCCCGAGAGCCTGGTGCCCTACCAGCCGTTCCTGGAGGCGCTGCGCCACGCCGCCGCGCGCATGCCCGAGGACCGCCTGCGCGCGTGGTCGCAGCTGCACGGGCGCGAGCTGGCGCGCGTGATCCCCGAGCTCGGCGGCGGCGACCGCCCGGCGCCCGCCGGCGACGAGGACACGGCGCGCTACCGCCTGTTCGAGGCCGTCGCGCAGGCGATCATCGACATCGCGCGCTCCCAGCCCGTCGTGCTCGTGCTCGACGACCTGCACTGGGCCGACCGCCCGACGCTGATGCTCCTGCGCCAGCTCGCCCGCTCGGCCGAGGACGCGCCGCTGCTGGTGCTCGCCACCTACCGCGACACCGAGCGCCCGCGCGAGCTCGTCGACGCGCTCGTGCACCTGCGGCGCGAGCACTTCCTCGAGCAGATCCGGCTGCAGGGGCTCGACGCCGACGACGCCGCCGCGCTCGTCGAGAGCCTCGGCGTGACCGGCACGCCGGGCCTGTGGGAGGAGACGCGCGGCAACCCGTTCTTCCTGGAAGAGATGGCGCGCCACATCGAAGCGCGCGGCGGCGGCGACGAAGGGCTGCCGGAGGGCGTCCGCGAGGTGATCGGCCGGCGGCTGGACGCGCTCAGCGAGCAGACGCACCGGGTGCTCGGGCACGCCGCCGTGATCGGCCGCGAGTTCGACCTCGACACGCTCGAGGCGGTCGGCCCCGCGCGCGGCGACGAGCTCGACGACGTCGTCGACGAGGGGGTGCGCACGCAGCTGATCGCCGAGATGCCCGGCGTCTACGGGCGCATCAGCTTCACGCACGCGCTGATCCGCCAGACGCTCTACGAAGGCCTCACGTTCAGCCGCCGCGCGCGGCTGCACCTGCGCGTCGGCGAGGCGCTGGAGGAGGCGGGCGCGAGCGAGCGCGAGGCCCAGCTCGCGGAGCTCGCGCACCACTTCGCGCTCGCGCCCCCTTCGCGCGAGGGCGGGCGCGCCGCCGGCTATGCCGAGCGCGCCGCCCGCCACGCGGCCGGCGTGCTCGCCTACGAGGAGGCCGCGCGGCTGTACCGGCTCGCGCTCGCGCACGCCGGCGACGACCTGCCGCGCCGCGCCGAGCTGCTGCTCGCGCGCGGCGACGCCCAGACCAAGGCGGGCGAGCTCGAGGGCGCGCACGCGACGTTCCTGGAGGCGGCCGACGCGGCCCGCGCGCTCGGCTCGCCGGCGCTGCTGGCGCAGGCCACGCTCGGCTTCGGCGCCGCGCGGCAGATGTTCAGCGGCGTCGTCGACGCGACGGTCGTCGCCCTGCTCGAGGAGGCGCTCGCGGCCGTCGGCCACGGCGACGCGCCGCTGCGCACGCGCCTGCTCGCGCGGCTCGCGATGGAGCTGAGCTTCGCCGGCCAGCGCGAGCGCCGGGCGGCGATCAGCACCGAGGCGGTGGCGCTCGCGCGCACCGGCAACGACCTCAAGGGGCTCGGGCTCGCGCTCGTGGCGCGGCACTGGTCGCTGTGGGGGCCCGACAACGGCGACGAGCGCCTGGCGATCACCGCCGAGCTGCTGCGCCTCGCCGACCTGCGCGGCGACGACCGGCTGGCGGCGCAGGGCCATCGCTGGCGCATGATGGACCTGCTGGAGACCGGGGCGATCGCCGAGGCCGACGCCGAGATCGACGCGCTCGCGGAGCTCGTCGAGGCGCGCGGGCGCGTGACCGAGCTGCCGTACGTCCCGCTGTTCCGCGCGATGCGGCTGCTGGTCGCGGGCCGGTTCGACGAGGCCGAGGCGGCGAGCCGCGACGCGCTGCGGCTGGCGGAGCGGATCGGCGGCGACACCAACGTCGAGCAGGCGCACGTGCTGCAGAGCTTCATCCTGCGGCGCGAGCGCGGCGGGCTGGAGTCGCTCGAGGAGACCGCGATCGCGTTCGCCAGCCGCTACCACTCGATCCCCGGCTGGCGCTGCCTGCTCGCCTGCCTGCACGCGCTGATCGGCCGGCGCGAATCCGCCCGCGCGGCGCTCGACGAGCTGTCCGCCGGCGGCTTCGCGGTCGTGCCCGTCGACGGGTTGTGGCTGTGCGCGACGGGCCTGCTGGTGGAGGCGACCGCGGCGGCGGAGGCGCGCGGGCACGCGGAGACGCTGTACGCGCTGCTGCTGCCGCACGCGGATCGCAACGTCGCGCTCGGCTGGGGCTCGGCCTGCATGGGGCCGGTCGCGCGCCATCTCGCGCTGCTGGCCGCGCTCGCGGGCCGGCGCGACGACGCGGCCGGGCACTTCGAGGCCGCGATCGCGATGAACGAGCGGATGGGCGCGCGCGCCTGGCTCGCCCGCACGCGCTACGAGTACGGGCGGCTGCTGGCCGGCGGCGCGGGCGCCGCCGAGCAGCTCGAGCTCGCGGGCGCCGAGGCCGAGGCGCTCGGGATGCCGCTGCTGGCCGCCCAGGTGCGGACGGCGGGGCACCGGCCGCAAGCCGGTGCCCGCCGCGGCGCTTAGAGACCCATCTCGGCGATCGCGTCGCGTCGTGCGAACACGTCCGCCGAGTAGTCGCCGCCCGCCGTGAAGCGGTCGGCGTCGCCGTGCTGCTGGAACCCGCTGAGGGCGCCGCCGGGGCCGGCGTTGTAGGCCGCGACGGCGAACCGCAGCCGGTGCCCCTTGGGCACCCCGTGGCTCGTGGCGAAGTTGAAGTTCGACACGATGATCTCGGTCATGCGCAGCAGGCCGGCGGTCAGCGTCGGCACGCGGCCGGACTCCAGCGCCGACGGGAAGACGACCTGGTAGGTGCCGTCGATGCAGCCGGGCGTCGAGCGCAGGAAGACCTGCTGGAAGCGGTCGTCCTGCTGGAAGACGCCGCGGCCGTGGCCGGCGTCGCCGACGATGTTCTGCAGGTTCGTCTCGCGCGAGCCGATGGCGAGCGCGAGCGGCAGGTGCACGTGGCGGGCGTCGAGCCCGGCGAGCGCCTTGCGCAGGACGGCCCGGCGGCGTTCGCCGAAGCGCTGGATCGAGCCTTCGAGGTCGTGCTCGGAGATGTTCATCATCCGCTCCGGGGTCCGTTGACGAGTGCCTCCTCGGCGATCGGAGCGGGCGCGAAGCCGCCGGTGCCGGTGGGCGCGGGGTAGTTGACGATCGAGCGGCCGAGGTTCTCGGCCTCCGGGACGTCGTCCTCCTCGTCGTGCAGGAGGTCGTGGTGGTTGCTGGTGTGGAAGGCGACGAGCGCGGCCGACGCGCCGGTGATCGCGGTCGCCATCCCGGCGTCGTCGAACGTGCCGGTGTTGGCGTACTGGACGAGCACGGCGACGGCGGCGAGGATCGCCGGCAGGATCGCCTTCGCGTACGGCTGCAGCGGGGCGGGCAGCAGCCCCGCGAGCGCGGTCAGAGTGGTCGACATGGGGAGGCTCCCGTCAGTGGTAGGGGGGAACGGCGAACCCGCGCAGGGGCAGCCCGTGGTAGATGGAGAAGTCGTGCCGGGCGACGCAGCCGCCGTTGCTGGCCGACCCGTTGCCGGCCGACGTGTTGCCGCCGATCGTCGTCAGCGGGTGGCCGGACTTGACGACGAGCTCGACGTGGCCGGCGACGCCGCTCTCGGTGAACAGCGCCAGCCAGCCGGCCTGCGGCGTCACGGAGGCGTCGCGCCACTGCCAGCCTTCCTGGCCGCCGCGCGCGTGCGCCTCGATCGACGGGCAGAACGCCATGAACGTCAGCGGCTTGAACCCGGCGGCGCCCAGGCAGGCGTTGCAGAACGACCCGCACCAGAAGGCCGACGGGCCGGGCGCGACGCCGGCGGCGCGGTTCCACTTGTCGATCAGCGGGCCGCGGTTGGAGCCGGACGGCTCCTCGTGGACGCCCTTCTGCGCCATCCGGTGCGCGTAGGCCACGGCCAGCGCCGCGCCCTGGCCTTCGAAGCGGATCCGCAGCCGCTCGCGCCAGTGCCCGCGCTCGGCGCCGCGGCGGCGCTCGACCACCGTGAGGCGCTTGGAGTCGCGCAGCTTCATCCTGATCGCGGGCGTGATCCCGTGCGCGGACTCGACCTTGGCGATGCCGAGCCCGTAGCAGACCAGGAGCGTCATCTCTCGCGTGTCGGCGCCGTACTCGCCGTCCTGGTCGAGCCGCCGCGGAACGTGCCATTGGCCGAGCAGGCCGTTGACCGTCCGCTGCAGTGCGACCACATCGTTGCCCCGCAGGTGGGGCGTGGTCAGCAGAAGGGTGCGGTGGGGCATGGGCCGCTTTATCGCGGGCGACGCTTGGCGTGGGCTTAGCTGCAGGTGGGCACGGGCTTTCCGCCGTCCCGGGTACGGTTCGCCGCGTGATCTCGCGCCGGTTGGAGAAGGAGAGCGAGCGGGTGCGCGACCGGATCGAGAACGGCGATCCGTATTGGCCCTCGCAGGTCGCCGTCGCGGTGACGATCGGACTCAACTTCGTGTTGACCGAGCGCGTCACGGTCGGCCCGACGTGGCTGCTGCCGATCGTCGAGGTCGGGCTGCTGATCGCGCTGATCGTGGTCGCGCCGCGGCGGGCCACGACGCACTCGATCGGGCGGCGCCGCTTCGCGCTCGCCGTGATCGGCTTCGTCACGCTCGCCAACGTCGTCTCGCTCGCCTTGCTGGTGCACTTCTTGATCAACGGCGGCCGCGCCGGCGGGCACGGGCTGATCCTCTCCGGCGCCGCGCTGTGGGCGACCAACGTGCTGCTGTTCTCGGTCTGGTACTGGGAGATGGACCGCGGCGGGCCGGTGCTGCGCTTCCTGCATCCCGACGCGCTGCCGGACTTCGAGTTCCCGCAAATGGACAACCCGAGCTTCGCGCCGCCGGGCTGGCGGCCGAGCTTCGCCGACTACCTCTACGTCTCGCTCACCAACGCGGTCGCGTTCAGCCCGACGGACACGATGCCGCTCACCCAGACCGCCAAGCTCGTGATGGCGATCCAGTCGATCACGGCGCTGATGACGATCGGCCTCGTGATCGCGCGCGCCGTCAACGTCCTCGCCTGATCCGGGGGTTGACACGGGCGCGGCGGCGGGAGGAGGATCGAGCCCGAGCAGGACGCGGCCGAGAGCACACCGGCCGCTCGAAGTGATCGGCAGGAAGGAGGTCGCATGCGCGGCCCATTGGACGACGCCATCGCCCAGCAGCGAGGGCTGGCTGTGCTCGAGGAGGACGCGGAGCACGCGGAGGAGCGGCGCCCGCCTGGCGGCAAGCCGCTGTTGCGGCTGATGCAGCTGCTGGAGCGCTCCGGCTTCCAGGTGCCCGCGGAGGCGGTGAAGGAGATGGCCGTCTCCGGCAAGACGCGCGACGCGTTCCTCGAGCAGCTGAGGCAGGTGTCGGTCGCGTCGGACGGGAACGGCGACTCCAAGCCCGCGCGCGGCCGCAAGGCGGCGAAGCCGCCTGACGCGAGCGAGATCGCCGACGCCTACCGCGAGGTCGGCGAGCTGCTCGGCCCGCCCACGGCGACGGGGCCGCAGTGGCGCTCGCTGGGGCCGTGGACGATCCCCAACGGCCAGACCTACGGGGCCAGCCGCGTCAACGTGGCCGGCCGGGTCTCCGCGATCGCGGTCCATCCCACGACGCCCGCCCGCGTGCTCTGCGGCGCGGCCAACGGCGGCGTGTGGGAGAGCTTCGACCGCGGCGCGAGCTGGGCGCCGCGCACCGACTACGCCGCCACGCTCACCGTCGGGGCGCTCGCGTACGACGCCCACAACCCGAACACGGTCTACTGCGGCACCGGCGAAGGCAACTGGTGGTCGTTCCTGGGCACCGGCATCCTGCGCTCGACCGACGGCGGGACGACCTGGGCGCCGCTGGTGACGGCGCCGTTCGTCGGCCAGGGCTTCTACGACCTCAAGGTCGACGCCGGCAACAGCACGCGGCTCGTGGCGTGCACGAACGGCGGCCTCTACGTCTCGACCAACACCGGTGCGGCGTGGACGCAGCGGCGCACGCAGACGACCTGGTCGGTGTCGATGGGCCGCAGCGGGGCGAAGGCGACGCTCGAGATCCTGGCGGGCTGCTCCGACGGCGTGAAGCGCTCGACCAACGGCGGCACGAGCTGGGCGAACGTGGCCCTGCCGGGCGCGCCGGGCTCGTTCGACCGGCTCGCCGTGGCGATCGCCCCGACCAACCCCGCCGTCGCCTACGCGTGGGGCGCGAGCGGCGCGACCGCCTATCTGTGGCGCCGCGCGACGTC
Organism: uncultured Solirubrobacteraceae bacterium; assembly: GCA_963736505.1. Taxonomy (GTDB): domain Bacteria; phylum Actinomycetota; class Thermoleophilia; order Solirubrobacterales; family Solirubrobacteraceae; genus Solirubrobacter. Next base: position 306,435 of record CAVTOZ010000001.1, on the reverse strand, counting down.
GGGCACGTGGGCCGCGGTGGCCCCGCCGCCCGGCGTCAGCACCGGGCAGGCCTGGTACGACTGGTACCTCGCCGTCGCGCCGGATCGCACGAACGAGATCTACCTCGGCGCGATCGAGTCCTACCGCGGCGATCTCTCCGGCAGCACCTGGACCTGGCTGAACCTGTCCAACAAGGGCGCGAGCGGCAGCTCGATCCATCCCGACCAGCACGCGATCGCGTTCGAGCCGGGGCACGCCGACACGATCTACATCGGCTGCGACGGCGGCCTGTATCGCTCCGGCGACCGCGGCGTCACGTTCACGAGCGTGAACAACGGGCTCGTGATCTCCGAGTTCGAGTACCTGGCGCAGCATCCGGGGTCGACGCGCTTCGTCCTCGGCGGGACGCAGGACAACGGCACCGAGCGCTACCTCGGCTCGACCACGTGGGAGCACGCCGCGGACGGCGACGGCGGCGACTGCGCCGTCAACCGCACCACGCCCGACACCGTGTTCCACACGTACTTCGGGATGAGCCCGGAGCGCTCCGGCACGGCCGGCGCGTTCGGGTCGTGGACCTACATCCCGCCGTCATTGCCGGCGGGGGAAGGGAGCCTGTTCTACCCGCCCTTGGAGGCCAGCAGCCCGGGCGGCGACACCGTCGCGATCGGCGGCGACGCGCTGTACGTGTCGCGCAGCAACGGCGCGGCCTGGGTCCGCATCGCCTACCCGAGCGCCGGCCGCGCCAGCGCGCTGGGGATCCCGAACCCGAGCACGGTGCTGGTCGGGCTGACCGACGGCCGCGTGCTGCGCACGACCTGGAACGGCAGCGCGTGGACGGCGATGACGGCGCTCACGACGCCGCGCTCGGGCGCGCTGGTGAGCGACATCGAGGTCGACCCCAACACGGCGACGCGGATCTGGGCGACCTACTCCGCGTTCGGCGGCGGCCGCGTCTACCGCTCCGACGACGGCGGCGCGACCTGGACCGACCACACGGCTACGCTGCCGGCCCTGCCGATCAACGCGATCGCGCTGGACCCGGCGAACGCGAGCCGCGCATGGGTGGCCGCCGATCTCGGCGTCTTCCAGACCACCGACGCCGGGACGACGTGGACGGGCTTCTCCAGCTCGCTGCCGAACGCGTTCGTCGGCGACCTGATCTTCCACCAGCACGCGCGCGTGCTGCGCGCCGGGACGCGCAACCGCGGCGTGTGGGAGATCCCGGTCGACGGCTGGATGACCCAGCCGCAGTGCGGGGTCCAGTGGACGGGCTCGCTGACGGCCAACCAGACGCAGCGCTGGTTCACGTTCAACTGGCCGGCGACGTGGCACGTGCTGTGGACGGTGATGCCGACGAGCTTCCGGCCCGGCGCGCCGATGATCAGCTGGAACACGCAGGTCGAGCGCGCGAGCGCGGAGTACGCCACCTACTGGATCTCCGTGACCAACCTGACCCCCGACCCGGTCACGTTCGAGGGTCGCTACTGCATCCTGAGCCGCTACTGAGAAGGAGCGATTCCATGTGGACAAACGTGCAGTTCACCGGGACGCTGGGCCCCGGCGCGTCCAACCGCTGGTTCACGTTCGCGTGGCCGCCGGCGTGGCACGTCGTCTGGTACATGATGCCGACGTCGCCCGCCCCCGGAGCGCCGGAGCTCGACTGGGACGTCGCCGTCGAGCGAGCCGACGCCAACAACACCACCTACTGGATCACCGTCAAGAACCTCACCGGGGCGACGGTCAACTTCGAGGGCCGCTACGCGGTCCTGTCGTGAGGAGGCCGGCGATGCGGATCATCATCGAGACCGACGACAAGCCCGCGACGGTGGTGGGCGCGACCGCCCCGCAGGACATCGAGGCGCCGCAGCCGCCGGCCGACCTCGCCGCCCGCGCGGCCGCGATCGGCGCGATCGACGCCGGCGCCGCGCCGTCCGCGCCCGGGATGGGGGCGACCGGCGCTCCGCCGCTGCCGGCGGTCCCGCTGGGGGCGCCGTCGATGGCGCCCGGCGGACCGGCGGGCATGAACGCCGGCGCGGCGCCCGGCGCGGACGAGGGAGCGTGATCGCATGCACGAGCTGTTCCCGCTCACCGCCGGGCTCCTGCTCGGCGCGCTGCTGGGACTGGTCCGGCCGTCGCTGCGGCTGTGGGTCGGCGCCGCGTGCGCGATCGCGCTCGGATTCCTGGCCACGCTGATCTCGGGCGAGTACAAGGCGTCGTGGGACTACCTGCTGTTCGACATCCCGCTCGTCGCGGCGTGCGCGTTCCTCGGCATGCTCGTCGCACGCCGCGTCCGCCGGGCCGGGATGCAGGAGGTGGTCAGGAGGTAGAGATCACCGGCGGCACCGCTACTATCGACAGTCGTACTACAGACGATAGTAGAGGTGCCCATGAACCCTGCCGAAACCTCCGTCACCCGCCGGCGCCTGCTCGGGGCGACCGCCCAGTCCGTCGGCGCGGTGGCCGTCGCGGCGGCCGCCGTGCCCGCGCTCGCGTTCGCGGTCGGGCCCGCGTTCGAGAGCGAGCCGGAGCGCTGGGAGGCGGTCGGCGCCGTCGGCGACTTCACCGCCGACGTGTTCCGCCCGCGCGTGATCACGATCGAGCCGGGGATCGGCGAGGCCGGGAAGGCGCTCGTCTACGTGCGCCGGAGCGATCCCGGCGTCGACGGCGAGCCGGGCAGCGGGTTCGTCGCGCTCACGAGCCGCTGCTCGCACGTGGGCTGCCCGGTCAACTACGTGGCCGCGGCGCAGTCGTTCGTGTGCCCGTGCCACGGCGGCGTCTACGGCTTCCGCGGCGAGCGCACCGCCGGGCCGCCGCCGCGGCCGCTCGACCGCTTCAAGACGCGGGTGCGCGCGGGCCAGGTCGAGATCGGCCCGCGCTACAGCCTCGACAGCGACCTGCGCCGGCACCCGGCGCACGACCCGGGCGAGTCGCTCGACGGGCTCAGCCGGATCCTCTACCCCTGAGCCCGAGCCGGGACGCTCTCGGGCACCGGTCGCTCGCGCGTGAAGCGCTGCCCGGGGCGGCCGTCGATCTCCTCGAGCGGGAGCCGGCAGGTCTCGCGCGCGGTCGCGACCGCGAGCACCGCGATCACGCTGCCGGCGAGCACGTAGGCGCCGACCGGCACCCAGCCGCCGACGCCGCCGCCGTCGATCGCGGCCGCCGCGGTCGGCGCGAAGCCGCCGATGGCGTACCCGATCTGCGTCCCGACGGCCATGCCCGACAGGCGCACCTTGGTCGGGAACATCTCGCCGTAGAGCGCGGGCTGGACGCCGTTGAAGGCGCTGTAGACGACGCCGGACATCGCGATCGCGGCGGCGAAGATCAGCACGTAGTCGCTGCTCGCGATGGCGGCCAGGTACGCGAACATCAGCGCGCCGCTGCCGAGCGCGCCGAAGATGAAGACCGGCTTGCGGCCGATCCGATCCGCCAGCGCCGCCCAGGCGGGGATCGCCGCCAGCGCCACGACGTTGGTGGCGATCGCGACCCACAGCATCGTCGTCTTGTCGAGCCCGACGGTGTCGACCGCGAACGAGAGCGCGTAGACGGCGAAGATCGTGCTGACCGTCGAGCCGATCGCGGCGAGCGTGACGCGCGCGAGCGCCGGGCGATGGTCGCGCAGCAGCTCGGCGAGCGGGGCGCGGTCCCGGCCGGCCTCCTCGAACGCCGGCGCCTCCTCGAGCCGGCTGCGGATGATCACGCCCGCGAACACGACGATCGCGCTGAGCCAGAACGGGATCCGCCAGCCCCACGACAGCAGCTGGTCCTCCGGCAGCGCCCCGATCGGGAGGAACGCCGCGGTCGCGACGACCAGGCCCGTCTGCGTCCCGCTGAGCGTGAAGCTGGAGAAGAACGCGCGCCGGTCGTCCGGCGCGTGCTCGAGCGTGAGCGAGTTGCCGCCCGCCTGCTCGCCGGACGCCGAGAAGCCCTGCATCAGCCGCAGCGCGACGAGCAGGATCGGCGCCCAGATGCCGATGTCGGCGTACGTCGGCAGGCAGCCGACCAGGAACGTCGACGTGCCCATCATCAGCACGGTGAGGACGAGCACGCGCTTGCGCCCGTAGCGGTCGCCGAGATGGCCCATGAAGAACGCGCCGATCGGGCGCGCGACATAGCCGACGCCGAACGTCGCGAACGACAGCACCGTCGCGGTGCCCGGCTCGGACTCGGGGAAGAAGACCTTGCCGAACACCAGCGCGGCCGCGGTCCCGTAGATGAAGAAGTCGTAGTACTCGAGCACGCTGCCGATCCAGCTCGCCAGCGCGGCCTTCTTGGGTGTCTTGTCTCGTGGCATGCCGCTCTCCTCCCGGGTTCGAATCAGGCCGTCACGCGTTGAGCCGCCATGCGGATCGGGGAGTTCGCGGCACCGAACCCCTCATACCCTCCGCAACGCTGGACGAGCTCGAAGAACAGGCGACCGCCGACGGTCGCGGTGAAGCAGTGCAAGAGCTCGCCGCCGGCGTCGTCGCGGTCGTACAGCACGCCCAGCTCGGACAGCGTCTCGACCAGCTCGGGGTCGAGCTCGGTGCGGGCGGCCAGGTCGTCGTAGTAGTTGTCCGGCATCGGCAGCGGCGGCACGCCGCGCTCGGCCATGCCGCGCGCCGCGGCGAGCACGTCCGGGCAGGCGAACGCGACGTGCTGGAGCCCGTGCGCGGGCTGGACGGACACCGCGAGCCGGACGCCCCCGCCGGTCAGTGCGCGGCTGTGGACGAGGCCGTCGGGCCCGGCCAGCTCGAGCTCGGCGCGCGGCTCGAGCCCGAGCACCGAGCGGTAGAACAGCACCGCCTCGTCGAAGCTGTCGAGCGGGTGGTCGAGCGCGACGTGATCGATGCCCTCGACCCAGCCGGGCGCGTCGATGCCGGCCGGGTCGAGCGCGACGAAGTCCGCGAACCAGTCCTGCGCGCCGAGCACGAACACTGCGGTGCCGTCCGGGGCGGCCACGGCGGCGAGGTCCGCCTCGCCCGGTTGGCGGTGGCGCGGCAGGCGCGGCGCGAGCAGCGCCTCGGCGCGCGCGGCCGAGCGCTCGGGATCGGCGCTCTCGACGGCCACCGCGGCGACGCCCGGCGACCCGGCGGCGGCCGGCGTTGAGCAGCACGCGCGCCTTTCCCTGCCGCCACAGCGTGACGGGCTTGGTGCGGTGCTGGCGCGGCCTGGGCGAAGCCGAGCGCGTGCAGCTGGCGCTGCGTCTCGCCGGCCGAGGCCGGCTCGACCGCGAGCTCCGCGAACGCGTATCCGTGCAGCCGCGGCGCGGCCGGCAGCGGGCGCACCGCGAGCGCGTCCTCGAGCAGCCGCAGCGAGCGCCGCGCGTCGACCGCCATGCGCTGCGGGTCGGCCTGGCGGAAGACGTCGTTGAAGACCTCCAGCGACAGCGGCCCGTCGTAGCCGGCGTCGAGCACGCGGCGCGTGAACCCGGCGAGGTCGAAGCCGCCCTGGCCGGGGAAGCAGCGGTGGTGCCGGCTCCACTGCAGGACGTCCATCCCCAGCTGCGGCGCGTCCGCGAGCTGGAGGTACATCAGCTTGGCGGCCGGGATGCCGGCGATCGCGTCCAGCGGCGTGCCGCGCGAGAGGATGTGGAAGCTGTCCAGGCAGGTGCCGAGCGCGGGGTGGTCCGCCCGCTCGACGATCCGCCACGCGTGCTCGTAGTCGTCGACGTGGCGGCCCCACGCGAGCGCCTCGTACGCGATCCGCATCCCGCGCGCGTCGGCGCGGGTCGCCAGCTCGCGCAGCTGCGACGCCGCGAGCCCGTCGTCGTCGACCGCGCGCGGCGAGACGCTGGAGCACACGAGCAGCAGCTCGGCGCCGAGCTCGGCCATCAGGTCGAGCTTGGCCTCGGCGCGCGCGAAGTCCGGCTCGGGCACGCCTTCGAAGTCGCGGAACGGCTGGTAGAGGTCGAGCGTGAGCCCCAGCTCGCCGAGCCGCTCGCGCACCTCGCCGGGGGAGAGGGGCGACGCGATCAGGTCGTTCTCGAACAGCTCGACGCCGTCGAAGCCGGCCGCGGCGGCCGCCTCGAGCTTCTCCTCGAGCGAGCCGCTCAGGCACACGGTGGCGATCGAGTGCCTCATCGGGCCAGCGCCGCGAAATGGCGCAGCATCCGCTCGCGGTCGGGGCGCACGCCGGTGAACAGCTCGAACGACGCGGCCGCCTGGAAGACGACCATCCCGCCGCCGTCGAGCGTGCGGCAGCCGCGCTCGCGCGCCGCGCGCAGCAGCTCGGTCTCCAGCGGCCGGTAGACGATGTCGGCGACCCACAGGCGCGGGTGCAGCAGCGCCGGGTCGAGCGCGATGCCCGCATGGCCCTCCATCCCGGTCGGCGTCGCGTGCACGAGCCCGTCGGCGGCGCCCAGGTCGAGCTCCTCGCCCGCGCGGGCGCCGACCGCGTCCGCGAGCGCCGCGGCGCGCGAGCGGTCGGCGTCGAAGATCGTCAGCTCGCGGCAGCCGAGGCCGAGCAGCGCGTGCGCGACGGCGGAGCCGGCCCCGCCCGCGCCGAGCAGGACGACGCGCTCGAGCGCCGCGCCTGGCAGCCCGCGCACGACGTTCTCGGCGAAGCCGCTCGCGTCGGTGTTGTGGCCGGTCGCGCGCCCGTCGCGGATCACGACCGTGTTGACGGCGCCGAGCGCCTCGGCGTCGTCGGACAGCTCGTCGAGGTGCTCGAGCACGAGCTGCTTGCACGGGTGCGTGATGTTGAGGCCGTCGTAGCCGGCCTCGCGGGCGTCCCCGAGCAGCTCGCCGAGGTCCATGCCGAGGACGTCGATGTCGAGCGTCCGGTACGCGTAGCGCAGGCCGAGCTCGGCAGCCTCTCGCTCGTGCAGCGGCGGGCTCAGCGAGCTTGCGATGCCGGCCCCGATCAGGCCGGTGAGCGTGGTTGCAGTGCGGGTCGGCATAATGTACGGACTGGTACGTTAATGGCCGTGTTCCCGGACTCGGCGACCTAGAATCCTCAAATGGCCCGCACAGTCGAAGTCGAGCGCCGGCGGGACCGCGAGCGCACGCGCGCGGAGATCCTCGAGGTCGCCACGAAGGAGTTCGCCGAGCACGGCTACTCCGGCGCGCGGGTCGACGAGATCGCGGAGCGCACCCGCACGACCAAGCGGATGCTCTACTACTACTTCGGCTCCAAGGAAGGGCTGTACACCGAGGTGCTCGAGCGCGCCTACGCGCGGATCCGCGCGGCCGAGCAGGACCTCGACGTCGAGCACCTGGACCCGCTCGCCGCGATCCGCCGCCTCGCCGAGCTGACGTTCGACCACCACGAGGCGCACCCGGACTTCATCCGCCTCGTCAGCATCGAGAACATCCACCGCGCCGAGCACATGCGCGCGTCAGGCCGCTTCGGCGAGCTGAACTCGCGGGCGATCGACCTGATCGCCGCGATCCTGGTGCGCGGCCGCGCCGACGGCGTCTTCACGCGCGACGCCGACGCGCTCGACGTGCACATGCTGATCAGCTCGTTCTGCGTCTTCCGCGTCGCGAACCGGCACACGTGGGAGACGCTCTTCGGCCGCGACCTGCTCGACGGCGCGCTGCACGAGCACTACCGGCAGATGCTCGGCGACATCGTGGTCGCGTACCTGCGCGACGCCTGAGCTTCGAATCCGAAAGCCGACTTTCGCAGTTGTAACGATCTGGTTGCGGATGTATAACTCGCGCCGTCCGGAGGGTGGTTCGAGCGCAGGACCAAGGAGGAGTCAGTGACGACGCTCAGGAAGCGACTTGGGCGCGCGGGCATCGTGCTCGTGCTGTCGGCCGTCGCGGCGGCGGTGGTCGCCGTCCCGCGCGTGGCCGCGTTGAACGGGACCGCGACGTATACACCCGCGGAGAGCAACCTCTCCGGCAAGTACTGGGTCACCTCCACGGCCACCGACGGCGACGCGAAGCTCGCGCTCGACGGCAACGCCGGCACCGTCTGGCAGGCGGCCGACGCTCCCGCGAGCATGACCGTCGACCTCGGCGGCGCCTACGACGCCGTCCACAAGGTGGACACGACGTTCGCGAGCAACCGGTCGGTCTACAAGTACCGGCTCGAGGGCTCCAAGGACGGCCAGGCCTGGACCACGCTCGCCGACCGCTCCGCCAACACGAAGATCGGCGGCATCTTCACCGACGTCTTCTCCTTCAAGGGCCTGCGCTACGTCCGGCTCGCGCTCGCGTCCGGCTCCGCCGTCGGCGTGCGCGAGCTCGGCGTCATCAACTACCTGCGCCCCGACCAGGACAACGGCTCCGACACGTCCGAGCAGGGCGGCAACACGACGACGTACTACTACAACGCCGGCAACAACCCGCCGCAGCCGGGCGTCCGCGGCGGCAAGTTCACCGACGCCGGTGCCATTGAGAACGGCAACGACTTCTTCGGCCTGACGAAGGACCTCGGCTGGGACACGATCCGCCTGCGCGTGTGGAACGAGCCGAAGAACGAGACCAACGGCGCGCCGGTGAACACCGCGGGCAACAACTCGCCGTTGAACACGCTGCGCGTCGCCAAGGCGGTCCACGGCGCGGGCCAGAACCTCGCGATCGATCTCCACTACGGCGACAGCTGGGCCGATCCGCAGAACCAGCCGAAGCCGTACGCATGGGCGAGCCTGCCGTTCAACGACCTCGTCACGACCACGTACCAGTGGACCTACGACTTCGTCAAGAGCCTCGTCGCCCAGGGCACGACGCCGACGATCGTGGCGCTCGGCAACGAGACCACCAACGGCATGATGTGGGGCACGGAGTACGACAAGATCACGCCGTACGTCCACCACCACGACTACTACACGTCCGGCCGCTACCTCGGCGCGCCGGGCGGCGGCGTCGAGTGGATGAAGTACGAGGAGGCCAACGGCGACACCAGCTCGCCGGCCTACCAGGAGTTCCTCGGCTCGATCGACAACTTCGCGCGCCTGATCGACGCGGGCAACCGCGCGGTCAAGCAGGTCAACGCGGACCTCGGCACGCACATCGACACCGAGCTGCACTTCGCGTTCAACGTGACCGAGCAGCCGGCCACCGGGCCGAAGATCTCGCTCGACCCGGACAAGGTCTTCACGAAGGTGATGACGCTGATCAACCAGCTGTCGACCGACCTGAAGGCCACGGGCGGCATGGTCGACCGGATCGGCCTGTCCTACTACCCGGACTGGCACGGCCCGTACTCGGTCGTGCAGAAGAACTTCGTCGAGATCTCCAAGGCGCTGCCCGAGCTCAAGCTCAACATCGCCGAGACCGCGCCGAAGTCGAGCGGCACGCTGACCGATCCGCTGACGGACCCCAACCGTCCGCTCGGCTTCGTCTACACGACGCAGACGCAGGGCGACGACACGATGGACGAGATGAAGGTCATCAACGACGTCCCGAACAACGCCGGCACGGGCGTCTGGCCGTGGGCGGGGACGAACGTCTACGCGACGGGCAGCGGCGCCAACGGCACGCTGCGGGCGTCGTTCAAGGTGTTCAACGACGCGTTCGCCAAGAACGTCGTCGAGAGCCGCGTGTTCGCCACGACCGACCAGGGGAAGGCGCCGGCGCTGCCGGCGACGGTCAAGAGCCTCGACCTGGCGACGGGCGTGACCTCCGACGTGCCGGTCGCGTGGGCGCCGGTCGACCCGGCCGGCTACGCCAACGCGGGCACGTTCACGGTCAAGGGCGTCGCCGGCGTCACCGTCCCGGCGGCGGGCCGCGGCCAGGCGATGACGGCGGTCACGGCGACCGTCGACGTGTCGACGTTCCGCAACGGCGACGTCAGCGGCACGGTGCCGGCGACGCTGTCGCTGACGCTCGGCGCTTCCGCGTCGTTCGGCACGTTCGTGCCGGGGCTCGAGCACGTCTACGAGGCGAGCACGACCGCGGACGTCGTCTCGACCGCGGGCGACGCGACGCTCTCGGTCTCGGATCCGGGTCACCTGGCCAACGGCGCGTTCGCATTGCCGCAGGCGCTGCAGGTGCTCGGCGTGCCGAAGAGCTACGCGGCGCCCGTCTCGCACGACGTGGTGACGATCGGGTTCCGGCAGCCGATCGGGGCGACGGACGCGCTGCGCACCGGCACGTACACCAGGGCGCTCACGTTCACGCTGTCGACCATGGCGCCGTAGGAGTCGGGTCGCTAACGCGTCGTAAGCTCGTTGGTCATGACTGCTTCGACAACGACGGCCGACGGGCGCGCGCGCGTCCTCGCCGACGGCAACGAGATCCCGCTGCTCGCGCTGGGCGTCTGGCAGGTGCCGGACGGCCGCGAGACCGAGAACGCGGTGCGCTGGGCGCTCGAGCTCGGCTACCGCCACATCGACACCGCACAGGCGTACGGGAACGAGCGCAGCGTCGGCCGGGCGCTGCGCGACAGCGGCGTCCCGCGCGGCGAGGTGTTCGTCACGACGAAGTTCGACCCCTCCGGCAAGGACCCCGAGGCGGAGGCGCAGCGCAGCCTCGAGCGCCTGGGCCTCGAGCAGGTGGACCTCTACATCGTGCACTGGCCGCGGGGCGGCGCGACCTGGGCCTGGGACGGGATGCAGCGCGCGCACGCGAGCGGCTACGCCCGCTCGATCGGCGTCTCGAACTTCAGCGTCGCCGAGCTGGACGAGGTGATCGCCGAGGCCGACGTCCGCCCCGTCGTCAACCAGGTCCAGTTCAGCCCGTTCGAGTTCCGGCGCGGCCTGCTGGAGGCGTCCGAGGAGCGCGGGATCGCGCTGGAGGCCTACAGCCCGCTCGGCACCGGCCGGCACCTCGGCGACGAGCGCGTGCGCGCGATCGCCGACCGCCTCGGGCGCACGCCCGCGCAGGTCCTGATCCGCTGGGCCGTCCAGCGCGACCTGATCGTGCTGCCGAAGTCCACGCACCGCGAGCGGATCGAGGAGAACGGCAAGGTCTTCGACTTCGCGCTGACCGGCGACGACGTCGCTGTCCTCGACGGGCTCGACACGACGGGCGGGACCGACCGCGCGCGCGAGAGCAAGTGGTGGTGAGCTAGCGGCAGAGGAGCCGGTGCGTGCGGGCGCGGGCGACCGCGTCGCGCCGGTTCTCCGCCTCGAGCTTGCGGTAGATCCCGCGCAGGTGGGTCTTGACGGTGTTCGTGGTGACGCCGAGCTCGGCGGCGATGTCGCGGTTCTCCGCGCTCGTCGGGAGGTAGGCGAGCACCTCGCGCTCGCGGTCGGTGAGCGGCTCGCCCAGCGGTTCGGGTTCGTCGGGCGCGGGGGCGTCGTCGTCGATCGTCTGCAGCAGCTCCCCGGCCAGCGCGCGGTGGGCGGTGCCGGCGCGGATGCAGGCCTGCAGCAGCGCGCCGGCGGCGGCATCGCGCGGGAACGCCGACCGGTGCCCGCCGGTCTCCGCGAGCGCGAGCGCCCGCTCCATCCGGGCGGTCGCGTCCGCGCGAAGGCCGAGCGCGTCGAGCACGAGCGCCTCGGTCACGTGCGCTTCGACCCGCGTGCTCCCGAGCAGCGCGGGCGGCTCGGCCGCTGAAGCCGGCGCTCCGGCGGCGAGCGCCAGCCGCGCACGCGCGACGGCGACCTCCGCGAAATCGGCCGGAAGGTCGTCGAGGACCGCCTGGGCGCGCTCGAGGTCGCCGCGCGCGATCAGCAGCCGCGCTCGCAGCGAGCCGATCAGCGCCGCGTCCTGCGGGCACGCGGCGAGCGCGGCGTCGCTCTCGTGCAGCCAGGATCCGAGGTGGCCGTCCGCGAGCCGGATCAGCGCGCCGAGACCGCCGAGCGCGAGCCGCAGCCGCGGTTCGGGCCCGGCGTCCGACGCGTCCCGCCGGTGCGCCGCCGCGTCGCCGGGACGCGACTCGAACAGCGCCGCGTAGGCCAGCGCGGCGTGCGCCGCGGCGGCCGCGGGCGTCCGCGCCCACTCGGGCCGGCGCGCGAGCTCGGCCGCTTCGGCGGCGACCGCCGCCGCGGCCTCGGGCCCATCGCTCAGCACGCGCGTCAGCGCCAGGTGGGCGAGCGCGTCGAGCACGAGGTAGCTCCCGCCGCCGGCTGCCGTGCGGGCGCGCCGCAGCTGCTCCTCGGCGCGGGCGAAGTCATACGACCACAGCGCGGCGACGCCGATCGCGAGGTGCGCGAACGCGCCGGCGGACCCCGCGTCGAGCGCGGCCGCAAGATCGCCGTCGTGGCGCGCCGCGCACGACCGCGCGAGCGCGTAGGAGGCGGGTGCGGCGCCGCGCGCGGCGGCGAGGTGCTCGCGCGCGCTCGCCGGCTCGCCGGCGTCGAAGCGCGCGCACGCGGCGGCGGCAGAGAGCTCGGGGTCGGCGCTGACGCGGCCGGGCGGGAGCTCGTCCAGCGCGGCGCGCAGGCGCCGGCGCTCCCCGCCGGAGAACAGCTCGACCCAGTGCGCCGCCACCAGCTCGGCCGCGAGCTCCGTGTCGTGCCCCGCGATCGCGTGGCGCAGCGCCTCGCACGACATCCCGTGCGCGGCGTGCCAGGCCGCCGCGCGGCGATGGCAGGCGCGCTCGTCGTCGTGCAGGCGGGCGCGCAGCAGCCCGGCGAACAGCGTGTGATAGCTGAACCAGCCCTCGCCGTCCTCGATCACGAAGCCGTAGATCTGCGCCAGACGCTCGAGCGTCTCCGCGCCGCCCGGCTCGCCGGTGATCGCCTCGGCGAGCCCGCCGCAGAGGCGGCCGGCGACCGACGTCCGCAGCAGGAAGCGCCGGTCGCGCGCGGGCATGCTCTCGAGCAGCTCGGCGACCAGGTAGTCGCTCACGACGCGGTCGTCGCCGGCGAACTCGGCGACGAAGCGGTCGCGATCGTCGCTGCGCTGCAGGCTCAGCGCGGCCATCCGCAGGCCCGCGGCCCAGCCCTCCGTGCGCGCGTGCAGCGCGGTCACCGACGGGGCGCTGAGCTCGAGCGCGTGGGCGGCGAGCAGCTCGGCCGTCTCCACCCGGGTGAAGGCGAGATCGTGCATGCGGACCTCCGCCAGGCTCGTGCGGACGCGCAGGACGTGCAGCGGCAGCCCCGGATCCGAGCGCGCGGCGAGCACGACCCTGAGCGGCGGCGGGAGATGCATCAGCAGGAAGCCGAGCTGGTCGCGCAGCTTGCGCGAGCGCAGCAGATGGGCGTCGTCGAGCACGAGCGCCGCAGGTGACCGCAGCTCGGCGAGCGCGTTCACGAGCTCGGGCGCGAAGCGATCCTGGGAGCCGGCCGCGGGCGGCTCGAGCGCGGCCAGCGCCGAGCCCTCCGCCACCACGCCGGCGACGCGCAGGCTCGCGAGCACGGCGCGCCAGAACCGGAACGGCTCGTCGTCCTCGCGCTCCAGCGACACCCAGGCGACCGGCAGCGCGGCCCGCTCGGCCCAGTCCGCCGACACCGTCGTCTTCCCGGCCCCGGCCGGACCGCACACGAGCGTGATCGGCGCCGCGCCGACGCGCTCGGCCAGCCGCGGCCGCGCGACGAACGGGCGCGGCCGCGCCGGCACGCGGATCTGCGTGAAGACGACCGGGGCGAGCTCCATCGCCGCGACGGTCGCACCCCCGCGGACCGCGAGCAATGATGCGCACCCCACAGCCGGCCGGTTGTCCCCACCCCGAGGATGGGGATGCGCGCCTCCCTGCGCGCCTCATGACTTTCGAGACAACAAGCGCCTAGTTGTGGTAGCGTAACTCTCAGGAGAGAGTGGACGAGCTGCAAGGTCGTCCGGAGTGGGCCACAGAGGAGAGGGCGCGTATGAGACGCGTGTGGATGGTCCCTGCCGTAGCGCTGATCGTCGCGTGTGCGGCGCCCGCGGCGCAGGCAGCCGTAGTGCAGCCGCCGGCGCCGTTCGATCCGAGTCCGATCAACGGCGAGACGTACTACCTCGTCAACCAGGCCTCGGGCCTGCAGGCGGACTCCAGCGCGGGGGACGTCGTCGCGAGCGCCCGCAGCTTCTCGAGCCTCGGCCAGCGCTGGGCGATGACGAAGGTGCCGAGCGGCAACTGGAAGATCAGCAACGCGCTCAGCGGGCTGTGCCTGTCGGCGGGCGCGGTGCAGGTCAAGTGCGCGGTCGGCGCGCCGGCGCAGGAGTGGACGTTCACCTATGTCACCAACGGCTATTACACAGTGGTCAACGCCGCCACTCAGCTCGCGCTGGACGTCACCGGATCGAAGCTGACCCAGTCGGCCGTCGGCGCCGCTCCCACGCAGACGCAGCTGTGGCTGCTGCGCGCGACCTACTGGCGCGGCAACGACTCCTCGCTGCAGGGCAAGGCCGAGTTCGACCGCGTGGCGCGCAACTCCACCCAGTCGCCCTGGTGGCACGACGCCTATCTCCCGGGCCAGGACCTGCTGCAGATCTTCAAGAACCACGGGCTCAACATGATCCGCGTCCGCCCGGCCTCGATCAACACCACGGTCGTGTACGACGGTGTGAGCTTCCCGATCACCGAAGCGCCCTACAACAACTACACGCTGGCGCCGCCGCCGGCGAGCCAGATCATCCCGGCCACGTCGAACTCCGCGTCCCCGGGCGGCACGAGCAGCGGCAACCACGCGCAGACCGACTGGTCGGCGATCGACATCGCCAAGCGCGCGAAGCGGCTCGGCATGTCGGTCAACGTCACGCTGTTCTACTCAGGTGACAACACGTCCGAGACGCCCGGCAACTGGGCGGGCAAGACGGTCGACCAGCTCGCGGGCGTGCCGCCGAGCGAGGGGCTGATGTACAAGTACGTCAAGCAGGAGCTGGAGCTGTTCCGCGCCAACGGCGCGTGGCCGGACCTGGTCTCGTTCGGCAACGAGGTCAACGGCGGCATGTTCACCACGACCGGCGCCGGCGGCCTCTCACCTTCGGGGACGAACTGCAGCCCGACCGCGACCAGCGGCGGCACCGGGACCGCGAACTGCTTCCCGCGGATCCAGAAGGCGGCGATGCAGGCGGTCGTCGACGCGGCAGCGGACACGTCGAACCCCGCGCTGCTCGGCGCGCCGCTCCCGCCGCCGCTCACCTGCATCCACATCGACGGCAACCCCGACCTGCAGCGCTTCTTCGCCGGCGCGGTGCAGACCAACGGCATCCCGCTCGACGTCGCCTGTGAGAGCTACTACCCCGGCTGGCACGGCCCGTTGACGTTGACACAGCAGAAGTGGCACACGTGCAACGCGGTCAGCTGCGGCTCGACCGTGCAGCACATCGCGGAGGACGACTTCGCGACCGAGGCGACCGGGCTCGGCCTGCCGATCTTCACCATCGAGGACGGTGTGTCGTACACCACCGCCGGCAGCCCGCAGGATCAGTGGTACGGAGTGAACCCGCCCGGGCCGTCCAGGGCGCTCTCGCGCCAGGGCATGATCGATCTCAACAAGGTCGAGAAGAACATCCCCAACAACCTCAGCCTGGGCATGGAGTGGTGGGCCGGCGAGGCGACCTCGATCCCGGGCATCACCGCACTGCAGGGGTTCTGGGCCACGCCGGGCATCGGGCTCTTCGACGCGTCGACGACGGCCGGGAACCCGATCGACAACGCGTCGCTGCCGGCGCTGCCGGCGATGGGCGGCCGGCTCGATCCGACGCTCGCCTACAAGCTCGTGAGCGCCGCCAACGGGCGTGTGCTGGCGACCGACCGCGGCGCGACGGCGCCCGGCGCCGCGCTCGCCACCGACGCCGACACCGGCATCACGGGTCCGCAGCAGGAGTGGCAGATCCTCGCCCAGGGGGCCGATCCGTCGCAGAACGCGACGACGTACCCGACGCCGATGGACCATCGCGGCGACGGGTACTTCCAGATCGCCAACCTGAACCGGACGAACGGGTTCAACGTCCTCGAGGCGACCGACAGCGCGGTCGTCCAGAACCTGCAGTCAGCCTTGGTGACCGCGATCGCGGGGACGAACGCCAACCAGGAGTGGGACGTCGTCTCGGTCGGCAACTGCGGTGACGTTCCCGCCAACTGCACGGTGCCGCCGTCGGTCTCCAACGGTGACGGCAACTACTCCATGATCGTCAACAAGGCGACGGGCAAGGTGCTGTCGCTGTCCGGTGGAGACGTCGTGCAGCAGGCGCCGGCGGCGCCGTCGAACGGCGACTGGATGGAGCCGGCCAACAAGGGGCAGCTGTGGCGGATCGTCGCGGCGAACATCACCCAGCCGACGATCGCCACGACGACCTCGCTGGTCGCCTCGGCGAGCTCATCGGAGCGGGGCACGCCGGTCACGTTCACGGCCACCATCGGCGGCGGGACGCCCGTGGCGGGCGGCACCGTCACGTTCAAGGACGGCCCGGCCGTCCTCGGCTCGGTGACGCTCACGGGCGGGCAGACGGCGGCCGTGTTCACCACCAGCGCCCTCGAGGCGGGCGCGCACTCGATCGTCGCCGAGTTCAGCGGCGACGCGATCAACGCGGGCAGCAGCAGCGCGGGCGTGCCGGTGGTCGTGCACGTCTCGGTGTCGCGCGACGGCGTGGTCGGCGGGACCGTGGGCGCGACGCTCGCGCTGACGCTGGGGGCGCCGGCGTCGTTCGGCGCGTTCGTGCCGGGGCTGGAGCAGGTGTACTCCGCGAGCACGACCGCGGACGTCGTCTCGACCGCGGGCGACGCGACGCTGTCGGTGTCGGATCCGGGTCACCTGGCCAACGGCGCGTTCACGCTGCCGCAGGCGCTGCAGGTGCTCGGCGTGCCGAAGAGCTACGCGGCGCCCGTCTCGCACGACGTGGTGACGATCGGGTTCCGGCAGCCGATCGGGGCGACGGACGCGCTGCGCACCGGCACGTACACCAGGACGCTCACGTTCACGCTGTCGACCACAAGCCCGTAGGGGGACCCGGGGCTCCATTGCCGGCCGCGCTGGGGTCACGCGGCCGGCAATGGAAGGGGGCTTGCGGAAGCGAAAGCTCAGGCGTCGTTGAGCAGGCCGAGCGCCGAGCGCACGGTCGCGAGCTGCTCGGGCGCCAGGCCGTCGAGCGCCGGCCCGAGCCATTCCCGCTCCTGGCAGCAGCGCACGGCGAGCTCACGCCCCGTGTCGGTCGCGACGATCAGCTTCACCCGCCCGTCGGTCGGGTCGGGGCGACGCTCGACCAGCTCGCGCTCGACGAGCCGGTCGACGAGCACGCTGATGTTCGACGGGTCGCAGCCGAAGCGCTGCGCGAGCCGGCGCTGCGACAGCGGCTCGCATGCGGCGAAGCCGAGCACGCGGGCCTGCGTGAGCGTGAGGCCGTGCGCGTTCGCGGCACGCTGGTAGTCGTCCAGGAAGCGGCCGACGAGCTCGTACAGCGCCGCGCGCACGTCGGCGTGGCGGGTCTCCGGCTCGACGGTGTACGGGGTCATGTGCGCGCCGCGGCGGCGCCGACGCCGAGTCCGGCGAGCAGCTCGAGCGACCGCAGCCGCGCATCCTGGTCGTACGCGCTCGTGGCGACCATCAGCTCGTCCGGCGCGTGCTCGGCCGCGAACGCCTCGAGCCCGGCGCGGACCGTGTCCGGCGACCCGATGAACGAGCAGCGCAGCATGCTCTCAACCTGCTCGCGCTCATGCGGCTGCCAGTACGCCTCGATCGACTCGATCGGCGGCGGGAGCAGCGTCCGCTGCCGGCGGAAGATCCCGTCGATGAACGAGCGCTGCTGCGACGTGAACAGCCGCCGCGCGTCGTCGTCGGTGTCGGCGACGATCACGTTCGCGGCGAGCATCACGTGCGGCTGCTCGAGCTGAGCGGACGGCCGGAACGTCTCCCGGTAGACCTGGATCGCCTGCGCGAGCGCGGCGGGCGCGAAGTGGGACGCGAACGCATACGGGAGCCCGAGCGCGGCCGCGAGCTGCGCGCCGAACAGGCTCGAGCCGAGGATCCACAGGGGCACATGCGACCGGCCCCCCGGAACCGCATGGACGTACTGATCCGGCACCGGCTCGCCCAGCAGCACCTGCAGCTCCTGCACGTCGCTCGGGAAGCTCTCCGCGCTCGTGTGATCGCGCCGCAGCGCCCGCATCGTCACCTGGTCGGTCCCGGGCGCCCGCCCGAGCCCCAGGTCGATCCGCCCGGGGTACAGCGCCTCGAGCGTCCCGAACTGCTCCGCGATCACGAGCGGCGCATGGTTGGGGAGCATGATCCCGCCGGCGCCGACCCGGATCGAGTCGGTCCCCTCGGCCACGAACCCGATCGCCACGGACGTCGCCGCACTCGCGATCGCGGCCATGTTGTGGTGCTCGGCAAGCCAGAACCGGCGGTAGCCGAGCGCCTCGGCCTGCTGCGCCATCTGGCGCGAGCGGTGAAGCGCGGTCTGCGCGGTGCCGCCTTGGGGAATCTGGGCGAGGTCGAGCACCGACAGCGGCAGCGCCCCGCTCGGCGAGATCGGTGAAGAAGTCATCTAATTCGATGATAGCTTCACGGATCGGTGGCCAGTGCCTATTTCCAGGATCGCCTGGAAGCCAGCGGGTCTTCCGGTCGGCCATCTGCTCGTCCGCGAGGCGCAGCTCGCCGGGCAAGGGCTCGACGAGCGTGCCCGCCTCGAGACGCCGCGCTTGCTCGCAACGGAGCTGCTTCTCCAGCTCCGTTCCGTCGATGTCTTTCTGGGCCGCGATCATGGCGATGTCGGCGAGATCGCGCGCGCGAGATGAGTGCTGGCCAGTCGCGCCGTGAAGCTCGAACAACGCACAGACCTTGTCTGCGATTTGGGCCGGCAGGGCCAGCGCGGCGACCGGCGGGATCACATCGACTGCGAGATCGCCGGTCAAGTTCGCGGCGGGCTCGAGCCACTCGATCTCGAGCACGTCATCACGCGGCAGCACCAGATCGATGCTGAACTCGGCGAATACTCGCGCGCCGACGCGCGCGATGACCGGCACCGCGAGCGCGCGCTCCAGCGGATGGTCCGCGTCGATCTCGGTCATCCGGTCCCGGCCGAGCTCGAACTCGAAGAAGTCGCCTGCGTCGTGGGCGAGAGCCTCCTCGAGCGCCGTCAGCGCAACCGCGTGCTCGCTCGCTTCGGCGACGTAGGCGAGGTCGATGTCGTTCGACGTCCGGTTCGGATCGAGGCGAAGCAGGAGCGCCGCCCCGCCCTTGACGACCCACCGGTTCGGCTGCTCGGCGAAGATCCGCGCGAGCAGCCGCCGGTACGCGACTTCCCGCAGCCGCTGTTGGAGTTGCTCCGCCGGATGGCGGGTCTTGATCCGGTCTGTGAGCGCCTGTCGCGTCGCCTGGGGCGATCGCCACGGCCAACTCACGCGGCACGCTTCAACAGTTCTGCTGTCCGTCGTTCAAGCGCTCCGCTCGGGCCCTTGCGGTGTCGAGCCGCCTCCATGATCGATGCGTCATCCGCGACGTTTCGCCGACGCGCCTCTCTCACCGCGCGCTCGATGTACGACGGCTCTTGGCCGTCGAGCACAAGGTCGACGATGGTTCGCGAGGGGGTGGTCACGGGAATCCTGACCGTGCCGAGATCGAGCCAGCTCCAGTCCTCTTGACGGAGCGGGACTCGATGAACCTCGATGTTCTTGACGTTCGGCGGACGGCCAGACGTCAGCGTCAGCGCCGGCTGAGTGGGGATGATCGTGCCGAGGCCATGGAGCGCTGCTGCCGAGGCGTGCGAGAGGACGGCTCTTGGCGACTTCGCTCGTTCCCATGGCAGGCGATCGCGCTCGAAGTGCAGCCACGATGCGATCTCGTCCTCGTGACGCTCGTCCGCGTGGCGCATGGCGAACACGCCGCGGCGGACGCCGCGTAGGTCGTTCGAATGCCTGAGGCGGGCGATGTCGTCGCGAGCGAGGCCGAGCCGCAGAGCCTGCGCAGAGGTGACGTAGCCGCATTGTTCCGTGGCGGCTTCAAGGAGCGCTTCGAGTGCCTCACTCCGCTGCATCTGCGGCAAATGATACGCGATTTGTAGGTCATAGACCTACAAGCCGCGACGTTTTGCTCGATCTTCAACGCCTCCAGGAACGCCATATCGCGCTCTCGGCGATCTGGTGCGAGAAGTTCAGGGTGCTCTCCCGATTGTGCGGGGGCGTGCGAACGACGGACGATCGGGCGATGGTCCGGGGGTTGCTGCGCATTGCGCTTGTGGGTGTCGTCGCGATGGTGGCCGGTCTTGGCGTGAGCGCCGGGCCGGCGGAGGCGTTCGTGAGTTCGGCGTCGATCGATGGGTCGACGGTGACGCTGAACCTCGCCGGGGCGCTGAACACGATGACGGTGTCGGCCTCGGGTGGTCTGCTCGTGCATGACCAGACGACGCCGGCCGGCGGTCTCAACAGCCGAGCCGACTGGGACAGCGCCCGCGACGGCGACCAGACGGTTCCCGCCGACGGCACGTTCACGGTGATCGTCAACGGGAGTGCCGGCCCGGATGCGCTCACGGTGCTCGCGGCGCGTACCGAGGTCGCGGCTGCCGTGCTCAACGGCGCGGGCGGCGACGATGTGCTCATCGGCGCCGACAGCGACGACACGCTCAACGGCGGCGACGGCGACGATCGTCTCGTGGGCGGGCCGGGCAACGACACGGTCAACGGCGGGGCCGGCAACGACACGCTGGTGTGGAGCAACCCGGACGCCTCGGACACCATCAACGGCGACGGCGGGAACGACGGGCTCGAGGTGAACGGCTCGCCGCTGCAGGGCGACGCGTTCCTGCTCGAGCCGGTCGCGGGGCGGGTGCGGCTCACGCGCTTGAACCTGCGGACTTCGCGGCTCGACGTCGCGACCGAGCGCATCCAGGTCAACGGGCTCGGCGGCCCGGACTTCCTCGATGTCGACGGCGATGTGAGCGGGCTGACGCGGCTGTCCGTCGACGGGGGCACCGGGAATGACACGATCTTCGGCACCGAGGGTCCGGACCTGATCCGCGGGGGCGAGGGCGCTGACGACCTCCACGGCGGCGGCGGCGACGACCGCATCGCGGGCGACGGCGGCAGCGACACGATCAACGGCGACGCCGGAGACGACACCCTGGTGTGGAACGACGGCGACGGCAGCGACCTCAGCTTCGGCGGCGACGGGCGCGACGACGTCGAGGTCAACGGCGCGCCGACGGACGGCGACCTGTTCACGGTCCAGCAGAACGGCCCGCGCATCCGGCTCGAACGCATCAACCTCCAACCGATCTCGCTCGACATCGGTTCGAGCGAGACGCTGCACGTCAACGGGCTGGGCGGAGACGACGAGGTCCTCTCCGGCACCCTCGACGCCGTCTCGCTCATCGCCGCGGGCGATGCCGGCAATGACGCGCTGACCGGCGGCGGCTCGGCGGACACGCTGCTCGGCGGGTCGGGCGACGACACGATCAGCGGTGGCGGCGGTCGCGACGTCGTCTCCGGCGACGAGGGCGACGACCAGGTGGACGTGCGCGACGGCGTTCCGGACCTGGCCAGCGGCGGCGCGGGACAGGACACGGTCGCCGCCGATCCCGGGCTCGACCTCCTCGACGGATTCGAGGTCGTCCACGCCGCGCCGCTCATGACACCCCCGCCGGGCTCGGCGCCGCCGCCGACGTCTCCAGCGCCCGTCCATGCCACCCGCCCGGTGACGATCCTCGGCGGCACATTGAAATTGAGCCGGCGCGGGCGAACGGCGCCGGTGCGACTGGGTTGCCCGTCCGCCTCCGACGACAACTGCCGCGGCCGGCTCGCACTGCGCACCGCCAACTCCGTGAGGCTGGCGGGTCGAACGCGCGTCGTCGGACTCGGCCACGCGACCTACGACCTCCGCCCGGGAACCTCCATGACGGTCAAGGTGACGCTGACGGTCAGCGCGACGCGCGTCGCCGATCGCAACGGCCGCATCAAGGCGCTGGCGATCGCCTCGGCCCTCCCCGCCGACGCCGTTCCTCAGAGCTCGCGACGCGTGACGCTCGCGGTCATGAGCAGCTCGCGGAACTTGGCGGGCTCGTCGTATTGAGGCGTGTGCGCCGAGTTCTCGAACCACACGAGCTCCTTGCTGGGCGCGGTCAGTGAGTCGTAGAACCGCTGAGTGGCTTCGCTCGGTGCCACCTGATCGAGGCGGCCCTGGGCGATGACGATCGGCACGTCGAGCACAGGGATGGTGCGCACCAGATCCGTGTTGGCAAGCTGCGGGAGCAGTGCGGCTTGCGAGTCGCCGATGGCGCGCATGGTGCGGATGGCGTCCGCGATCGAGTAGTCCGGCGAGCGCAACAGGCTGCCGAGCAGCTCGCGCAGCAGGGTGTTGAACGTCCCGTTGGCGGTCACGCCGCCGAAGTTCGCCGCCCAGCGGGCGCGCGTGGCGAACTGCTTCGCGTCCACGAGCGGGGGAGCGCCGAGCTTCTCCAGTTGCCGGATCGCGCGCCGGTTGCCCCGCTCCCGGGCGGTGCTGAGGACGAAGTCCATCATGTGGCGGTCGGCGAACGGGATGTCGATGTCCATGGCGGTGGCGATCAGGGACGCGAAGAGGTCCGGGCGGCGCACCGCGGCCTGTGCGGCGAACGTCGCACCGAAGGAGAAGCCGGCGACGAGGATCTTCTGATCGAAGCGGTCGCGAAGCAGCTCCAGCATCGACACCGTGTCGTCGACCATGTGCTCGACGCTGAACTCCGTCGTGCGCGGCGACCGTGATGACAGGCCGGTGCCCCGCTGGTCCCAGTAGACGACGGTGAAGTCGCGTTCGAGCCCGAGCCGGCGCTCGTAGCCGCGCACTTCATTGATGATCGGCAGCCCCGGACCCTGTTGCATCAGCAGCAGCACCGGGTTGGAGGCGGTCATCCCGCGAATGCGGATCCACTGCGTGATGCCGCCGACTTCGACCGGCTCGAGCGCGTCAATGTGCATCTTGTCTCCGTGCCTGGTGGGTTGGATGCTCGAGTGCGGCGACCGCGGCCAGGTGCATGGATTTCATCCGGCGAGCCGAGCCGTCGCGCGGATCGCGCCGGCCTCGTCGGCGGCCGCCTGAGCCGCGGCCGCGTGCCCGGTCGCGGCGAGCGCGGCGGAGCGATGCTCGAGCGCCTCGGCGAGATCCGGGCCGCCGCCGTTCGCGCGGAAGATCGCGATCGCCTCGTCGGCCGCGCGGAGCGCCTCGTCCCATCGCCCTGCGGCGCCGAGGCCGCGGGCGAGCAGGTTGAGGCTGCTGCCGACACCCAGCACGAAGTGCGGGTGCCGGTCGACGATCTCAGTCCAGTCTTCGAGCACGAGCTCCGCGGTGGCGATCGCGTCCTCGTCGCGGCCCAGGGCGAGCTGGTCCTCGGCGAGCTCCCAGCGCTCGCCGCCGATCGCGCACAGCTCGCGCCAGTCATCCGCCGCGAGGCGCTCCTCGCGGATCGCGATCGCCTCCTGCCGCGCGGTCACCGCGTCCTCGAGGAAGCCGCCCACTCGCAGGCGCTCGGGATGGCCCGGCGCGAGAGGGCGAGCGCCTCGTCCGGCTCGCCATCCTCGTCGAACAGCTTCGCCGACCGGAACAGATCGATTATCTCGACATGCGGCCGGCGCATCGGCCGAGCGTGACAGCGCAGGCCCGCCCCAATAATCGGGGGCACACCCTGGACTTTGAGCGCGCCGCGCCGCGTCCTGCGCCGAGCCCATTCGGTGGCCGCCCGCCGCTGGGATGACAACTCCGTGTTTTCGGCGCGCCTGAGAGGATGCTCGGCGATGCACAGCGGTCTGGTAAGCCCGAAGTTCATCGGCCGGGAGGCAGAGTTGGCCACCCTCACGACGGCGCTCGAGACCGCGGTCGCGGGGACGCCCACGGTCGTGCTGCTGGGCGGCGAGGCCGGCGTGGGCAAGACACGGCTGGTCGAGGAGGCGGCCGGGCGGGCGCGCGCGGCCGGAGCCCGGGTCCTGGCGGGCAGCTGCATCGAGCTGGGCGGCGAGGGGCTTGCCTTCGGCCCGCTGGCGCACGCGCTGCGCATGCTCATGCGCGACACGGAGCCCGGGGAGCTCGACGCGCTGCTCGGTCCTGCGCGCTCGGAGTTCGCGCGCGTGCTGCCCGACCTCGACCCCGACGCAGCGCTGCGCACCGCGCCGCTCACCGAAGGCGGCACGGCGCGGCTGCTCGAGCTCGCGTTGGGCGTCATCGTGCGGCTCGCCGAGGACCGCCCGCTCATGTTCGTCGTCGAGGATCTGCACTGGGCGGACCGCTCGACGCTCGACCTGGTGGCGCTGCTCGTACGTGCGCTGCGTGCCGCCCGCGTGCTGGTGGCTGTCAGCTTCAGAACCGACGAGCTGCACCGCAGCCACCCGTTGCGACCTCTCGTCACGGGTTGGGAGCGCGTGCGGACCGTGCACCGCATCGAGCTCGAGCGCTTCGGGCGCGATGACGTCGAGCGACAGCTCGCGGCCATCCTCGGCACCGCGCCCGGCGCCCGGCTGGTGGACCTGGTCCACGAGCGTTCGGAGGGCAACGCCTTCCTGGTCGAGGAGATCCTGGGCGCGGTCCAGAGCGGCGCCGATCCCGACCAGCTGCCGTTGTCGCTGCGCGATGTCCTGCTCGCCCGCGTGGAACGGCTCTCGCCGGCGGCCCAGCGGCTGCTGCGGATCGCGGCGGCTGGAGGCCCGTCGGTGTCGGACCGGTTGCTCGCGGCGGTGGCCGGCCTCGGCGACCACGAACTGGACGACGCGTTGCGCGAGAGCCTCGAGCATCACGTCCTCGTGGCCGACGGGACCGACGGCGGCTATGTGTTCCGGCATGCCCTCACCCGTGACGCCGTCTACGGCGACGCGTTGGCGCGCGAGCGGGCCCGGATCCATGCCGCGTACGGCGAGGTCCTCTCCGCCGAGCCTGCGCTCGCCGGCCGCGACGTCAGCGTCCCCGCGCTGCTCGCACTCCACTGGACGGCGGCGCACGACGTGCCCCGGGCGCTCGAGGCCTCGGTGGAGGCCGCGCGCCTCGCCGCCCCATATGCCCCCGCGGAGGCGCTGCGGCATCTGGAACGTGCGCTCGAGCTGTGGCCGCAGGTGCCGGATGCGGTGCAGCGCAGCGGCATCGACGTCGTCGAGGCGCTCCGCCGCGCCGGTGTGAGCGCGTACGCCGCGGGGGAGCTCGAGCGCTCGCTCGGGCTGTTCGACGAGGCACTCTCGGAGGTCGCGCCCGGCGCCGAGCCCGAGCGGCGCGCGCTCTTGATGGAGGCGCGTGCGGCGACGCTGCTCGACCTGGGTCGCGACGACGAGGCGCAAGTCGCGCTCGAGGGCGCGGCGGCGCTCCTGGCGGACCAGCCACGCGGCGAGGCGCATGCCGTCGTGCTCACCGCTCTCGCGGCCCTCTGGGCCGCCGCCGGCCGCTTCGCCGACGCCCGCCCGGTGGCTGAGCAGGCGATCGCGGCGGCGACCACCCCGGCGCTCAAGGCCTGCGCTCGCATGATGCTCGGGCTGTCGCTCGCCTATCTCGACGAGGGCGACCGCGCGGTGTCGGAGCTCGAGGCGGCCATCGGACTCGCGGAGCGGGCCGAGGACCATGCGCTGACGCTCCGCGCCCACCTGAACCTGTCCGACGCGCTGCAGAACCTCGGCCGTTCACACGAAGCCGCGTCGGTCGCGCAGCAGGGGATGGAGCTGGCGGTCCGGGTCGGCCTCACGCGCTCGGTGTACGGAACGCAGGTCACGGTCAACAGCGCCGAGGCGCGGATCCACCTCGGCCACTGGGACACCGCGGATCGGCTGCTGACCCAGGCGGCGGACAACGAGCTCGCGCCACCGTACGCGAGGCTGATCCTCGATCACCGCGCCAGGCTCGCCGCGCTGGCCGGTCGATATGACAACGCCGCGGCGGACATCGAAGCGTCACGGCGCCTTGTGGCCGAGCGCCACGGCGACCAGTACTCCTTCGCGCGCGCGGTCGCCGCCGGCGAGATGGCGCGAGCGCTCGGTGACAGCCGCAGCGCACGCGAGGAGGTGCGCCGAGGGCTGGCCAACGAGGGGACGAAGCCGGTGCCGCGCTATGCCTGGTTGCTCGTCTGGCTCGGCCTGCGGGTCGAGGCCGAGGCGTCTGAGCCCGCGCCCGAGCGGGTCGCGGCGCTCGTGGCTATGGCGGGCGCCCTGCCGGCGACGACCTTGCCGACGCTCGCGTACCGCGCGCTCGCGGACGCCGAGGTCGCGCCAGCGCCGGACTGGGAGGCCGTGGTCGAGGCCTGCCGCGCGGCCGAGGATCCGTACCTCGTCGCGTACGCGCTGCTTCGCTCGGCGCAGGCGTGCTTCGCGAACGGCGGCCGCGAGGTCGCGGTACCGGCGCTCGTGGAGGCCGCGCAGGTGGCCGCAGCCATGGGGGCCGCGCCGCTGCTCGACGACGCGCGCACGCTCGCGCGACGCGCGCGCGTGCCGATCGGCGAGGGCGAGCCGGCGCCGGCCGGATCGGGGATCGAGGCGTTCGGGCTCACGCAGCGCGAACGCGAGGTGCTGGAGTTGCTGGCCGACGGCCGCTCGAACGGGCAGATCGCCGCTGAGCTGTTCATCACGCGCAAGACGGCGAGCGTTCACGTGTCGAACATCCTCGGCAAGTTCGGCGTGGCCAGCCGCGGCGAGGCTACGGCGATGGTGCACCGGCTTAGGGCGCCGGGCCCCGCGACTTAGGCGACTCCCGCCGCTGCGCGACCCGAAGACGGGTCCGCAGCCCAATGTGCGCCGGTCGGCTTAGCCGCAGTCTGTGGTCCATGCCGACCACCGCCCAGAAGGAGCCCCGAAATGGTCTATCGCTAGAGCGGCGTACCAAGCGCCTCGCCGCGCTCCTGAACCCCGCCAAGCCGTTCGTGGTTGCGCTGCGTCAGCGCAACCTCCGTCGCCTGTTCGCCGGCCTGGTCGTATCCCAGGCCGGCGACTGGCTGTACAACCTCGCTCTTCTCGCGTTCGTCTACGAGCGCACCGGATCGACTGCGTGGGTCGGGATCACGACCGCGGCGCGGATCCTGCCCGAGGTCGTGCTCGGGCCGATCGGCGGCGTGCTCGGCGATCGCCTTGACCGGCGCACCGTGATGATCGCTTCCGACGTCCTGCGCGCCGCCGCGATGGCCGCGCTGGCGGTCGTCGCCCTCGCTGGAGGACCGATCGTTCTCGCTCCTGCGCTCGCCGCGCTGTGCACCGCCGCCGGCGCTGTGTACCCGCAGTGCGTCGCGGCGGTGATACCGCGCCTGGTCGAAGAGGCCGATCTGGCCGCCGCCAACGCCGCACGCGTCGGCATCACGGGCCTGTGCGTGATCGCCGGGCCGATCATCGGCGCCGCGCTGCTCCTCCTCGGCCCGGCCGCCATCACGTTCGCCGTCAACGGCGTGAGCTTCCTCTTCGGCGCCGTGGTCGTCGCCACGCTCCCGCGCGAGGCCACCGGCCGTCCCGCCGCCGCGCTGGAGTCGCACGCCTCGCTTCGCGCCGACCTCGCCTCCGGCTGGCGCGCGCTGCGCGACCACCCGGACACCCTGCCGCTCGTCGGCGCCGACTTCGTCTCCAGCACGATCTACGGCGCCCTCACCGTCCTCTTCGTGATGCTCGGTCAGAAGCTCGGGCTCGGCGCCGTCGGCTACGGCTACCTGCTGTCGGCGCTCGGCGTCGGCGGCGTGCTCGCGGCCAACCTGGCCAACCTGGCCGCAGCCTCGGATCGGCCCCGCCGCGCGCTGATCGCCGCCGTCGCCGCGGTCGGGCTGCCGCTCGTCACGCTCGCGCTGACCGGGTCGACCGCCGTCGCGCTCGTCCTCGCCGCCTGCATCGGCGCCGGGACGATGACAACCGAGGTCGTCGCGGAAACCACGCTTCAGCGCACGCTCGATGACGCGGTCGTCGCCCGCGCCTACGGGCTCGTCGTGCCCGCCTGCGTCGCCGGGATCGCCGGCGGAGCGCTGCTCGCGCCGCCGCTCGTCGCCCTGCTCGGCCTCGACATCACGCTCGCCCTCACCGGCGCCGCGGTGCTGGTCTACGGCCTGGTGGCGTTGGTGCGGCCGACCCTGTCTCAGCCCGTTCTCGTTCAGCCGGAGGTCGTCTCATGAGCAAGCCTGCCACCACTCCGCAGACGGTTGCACTCCCGGCTCGGCCCTGGACGCGTCGCGTGCTGTCCCTCTTGCGCTAGGCGTTGCCGCGAAATGTTCTCCACCGCCGGGCGAACGCGCCCGAGAACGACGAAAGCCCCGCCGGAGCGGGGCTTTCTGTGATGCGCCGAAGAGGACTCGAACCTCCACCCGGTTAGCCCGGACCAGGCCCTCAATGCCGTGGAGGACTGACCGGCGGGTGGTGAATCGTGCGGTGCG
Source organism: uncultured Solirubrobacteraceae bacterium (assembly GCA_963736505.1). Classification (GTDB taxonomy): domain Bacteria; phylum Actinomycetota; class Thermoleophilia; order Solirubrobacterales; family Solirubrobacteraceae; genus Solirubrobacter. The sequence goes on along the minus strand of CAVTOZ010000001.1, from coordinate 278,442 downwards.
GTCGGATGTGTCGACGGTGGAGAACACGCTGGACGCCTTGGACAACACGGATGTTGTCACGCGCGTTGCCGCGATAAGAGACCAGGGTGGACTGTTCTCCGGTGTTCCCCGAGAGCCCGCAATTTGCGGACACGATGTCGCCGGTTTCGGGGCTGCCCGAGTGCGACTGTTGCCACGGTGTTGCCGCGTACGTTGGCTCGACCCCGTCGCGGCCGAACCGTTTGACGACTCGCCTCAGCTCCCCTGGGTTCACGCACGGGATCAGCGACAGGTGATGGATGCAAGGTTTGTGCCTGCGCATCCTTATCGATCTGGCATCCTCGTTCAATGGGGATCGAGCCCGTCACGTGGACGCGCGAGGATCACACGCGCGCCAAGCACGATCTGCTCCGCGCGTTCTTCGTCAAATGGGTCAGCATCCATTCGAGCTACTTTGCCCGGGCTCGCGGCGGTCTGGTGCGAATCTACGACGGCTTTGCCGGCCCGGGCGTGTACGCCGACGGCGAGCCTGGGTCTCCGCGCATCCTCCTCGAGGAGCTGCTGAACAATCCGAACCTGCTCGGCCGTTGGACCGGCGTCCGGTACCAGTTCGCGTTCGTCGAGCAGGACGCTCGTCGCGCAGAGATGCTCGATGGCATCCTGCGCGAGGTCGAGCGTAGCCGGCGGGCTGATGGCTCGTGGTCGGATCGGATCAGTTGGTCGGTGACGTGCGGCCGCTATGAGGAGCACGTCCCACAGCCGGTCGCCGAACGAGACTCCGCGCTCTTCCTGTTCCTCGACCCCTTCGGCTACAGCCACGCGCCGATGACCCTCACGACGCGACTCGTCCAGCAGCCCAAGAGCGACACGCTCATCTTCCTGCCTTTGAGTTTCGTGCACCGCTTTGCGGACCGCGACGGTCAAGACGAAGCTCTCGACCGATTCTTCGGCACCTCGGCCTGGCAGGAGATCCCGAACGGGCCAGCCCGACCACAGGCGCTGCTCGAGCTGTTCCGGCAGCAGTTGAGCGATGCCGGACTCACGTATACGCTGCCGTTTCGCCTCAAGCCGCCAGACCGGCGCAACGAGTACTGGATCGTCGGCGCGTCGAGCCATCCCAGCGGGTTCGCAAGCATCAAGGAGGGCTACTGGGCAGTTGACCCGATCGACGGACAGGGGTTCACGGCACCGAAGCCAGCGGGCGAGGGGCAGGGCACCCTGTTCGGCGAGATACGAGCCGCCGGCCCGAATACGGCGCCACTGCTAGCTGAACTTCGAGCGCGGTTCGGCACCGAGTGGTTCAAGGTCGAGGACGCGATCGCGCTGACCGAGCGCTCGCGTTTCCTTGATAGTCATCTGAAGGAGCGGACGCTCGTGCCCGCCGAGAGGGACGAACTGATCGAAGTAGACCGCTCGGGTGGCGGCCGGCGCTTCAAAGAGGGTCACGGGACCAAGATCCGCTTTCGGTGATCCGTCCGACGCTGATGGGAACATACGTTCCCATCAATGGAGGGATCGCCGATATCGAGGAGAATGGACGTCCATGGCGCAGGCCAGCACCATTGAATGGACCGAGGCAACTTGGAATCCAGTGACCGGCTGCACGCAGGTCAGTCCCGGCTGCGCGCACTGCTACGCGAAGGTGTTCGCCGAGCGCTGGCGTGGGATCCCAGGACACCCGTACGAGCAAGGCTTCGATCTACGACTGTGGCCTGAGCGTCTCGACGTGCCGCTGCGCTGGCGCAAGCCGAGAACGATCTTCGTCAACTCCATGTCCGATCTCTTCCACGAGGACATTCCGCTCGACTTCGTCGACCAGGTCTTCGCGACGATGCGCCAAGCGCACTGGCACACGTTCCAGATCCTGACCAAGCGGCACGACCGGCTTGCCGAGCTCGCCGATCGCTTCGACTGGCCGGTCAACGTCTGGATGGGCGTGTCGATCGAAAACCGACGGTTCGTGCATCGCGCCGACGCGCTGCGAGCCGTGCCTGCCGCCGTGCGGTTCATCAGCGCCGAGCCGTTGCTCGGTCCACTCGAAGGGCTCGACCTCAGAGGCATCGACTGGCTTATTGCCGGGGGCGAATCTGGCGCGCGCCACCGTCGCGTCGACCCGCATTGGATTCGCGAGCTTCGCGACTCCTGCGTTCGAGACGGAGTGGCGTTTTTCTTCAAGCAATGGGGAGGCCATCGTCCCAAGTCCAACGGCCGCGATCTCGACGGCCGCCGATGGGACGAATACCCGTCACCGGCGTCCCGCCGGTCTCAAGGGTTCGCCACCGTCGCGTAAGAGCGCGTACGCCGCCCGAGTCTTCGTTCGGCGAGCTGGCTGGCTCGGACTCCAAAGGTCAATGCCGTGGAGGACTGACCGGCAAGTGGTGAATCGTGCTGTGCGGTCGGATGTGTCGACGGTGGAGAACACTCTGGACGCCTTGGACGTATCGGATGTTGCCACAGGTGTTGCCGCATGGGATGTTGTCACGGCGCTGGTCGCGATAAGAGACCAGGGTGAATTGTTCTCCCCTTCTCCACGGGCACGCAACCCCGGCTTGGAGGCCTTTCCCCGCGGCTACCGACGGAGCCGCGACGCTCGAGCGCGGCTCATCTGAACGCGCGTCACATCCCGTTTGCGCAAGGGAGCAATGCCGTGGTTGGCTCAGCCACTGCTCGGCGTGATGCAAGCGAACGATGGTTCTGCTATGCCTCGTACCATGCGAGCCTTTTCACGCCGTTCCGTTGCGCGGAGGGCAACGTGAAACAGCCCATTCGTATGAGCTTGCTCGAGAACGCGTACGACTTTTTGAACGAGTCGCTCAAGAAGACGATCGAAGCGAAGGACGATCCGATCGCCTGGAAGTTCGCCGTGGTAAACGTCGTCCAAGCCATCGAGCTGCTCCTCAAGGCGCGGCTTCAAGCGGAGCATCCCGTTCTCATCTATCAATCCGTCGACAAACCGACTAAGACGGTCTCGATGAGTGAGGCAGTGTCTCGGATCACAGCTGCCGCCCGAATCGATCTCACACAGCGAGAACAGCGTTCGATTCGCAAGGCGCAGCAGTGGCGAGACGCAATCGTCCACTTTGAATTCGAGATGTCGTCCTACGAAGTCGAAAGTGTGTACGTCCAGCTCTTCGAGTTCGTAGTCCGTTTCCACGATGACCACACTGACTTCGGCGTTCTGCACGAAACGATCCGCCCCGATCTCTGGGCCCGCGAGGCAGAGCTCTTCGAGTTTTTCCGACGCGAGTTCGTCATCTATAACGGGGTGCAGGTGATCCGATCGTGGCCCACCAAAATCGTCCAGGCTCAGGAGCAACCGAACATCGAGCTACACGGCCGGACATACGAGTGCCTGCCGTATGGGCGTGAGCCTGGTTTCGAGCAGATCGCGGGAGAACTCCATCCGTGCCATGACTGCGCGGTCAGACCGGGACAGCTCCATGTCGGCGAATGCGACGTGGCAGGTCTGTCCGCGCTGTTTCGGCCAGTTGCTCACGTGCGGCTGTCTCTGGCACGAGGGGCCGCCCGACGCCGAACTCGAATCGCGTGACACGGTGGCCACTCGCGTTCGAGGCTGGCTCCACGAGCGATCGTCGCAAGTCGAGTCGCCGCCCAAGAGCTAGTCGAGCGACGATCGTCGCAAGCCGAGGCGCCGCCCAAGGCTAGCCGAGCCGCCTCGGTTTCGCGGACACCTTGATTCCGGCAGATCAAGTTCCCCGCCTGAACCGGTAGGCCTCAAAGGCCCAGTGACTTGCTGGATCTGGCGACGAGCCCGGCACGAGCGTCCCAGCCATAAAGCCGCGCGAGGTCGGACCCTCAAACGGCCGAGGGGCTAGCTGTCGAGCTCCAAACGCGCCTGCTGGCCTTCGTCGTCGGCAGGCGCCGGCTGATGCGTACCGGACGCTGACGGGTCTGCGCCCGAAGAACGCCGGGGAGTGTCCCTGCTGGAGGCTGATTCTCGGTGGTCACGGGAGGGCAGGGAGTCCTTGTCACCGGTGGGTGCAGGCTTGTCTGACGCGTTCATCTCGTCGGATCGCTTGGTTCGGCCGCGGGTCACGCGCGCAAGTTGTCCTGCAGCGGCGTGCGGGTCGCTTTCCCGCGGCGAGGCCACCTCGTTCGGTTTCCCCGCAGTCGGCCTGCGAACTGCCTCGGGCTCGGCATGGACACCGTTGCCCGCGCGGGCAGCAAGTTGCATCCAGCCTGAGTCCAGCCCGGCGGCAGCAAAGCACGTGCGCGCGACGTCAGACACCAGCTTGCGCGTGTAGTCGCCGTAAGCAGGCCCGAGCGCGTCGACGACCCCAGGCCCCCCGAGGCCGACTTGGCACTGCCCCCACCACTCGAGATAGCGCAGCAGGCGCTGCGCGTCACGGGGCCGCCGCAACATACGCGCCACGGTCTCGGCCAACTCCTCGAAGTAGGGCGGCTCCACTGAAGCTCGCTCGACCATCTCGCCGGGAAGGGCGACGCCCTGCGTGCGGAGCTCGGTCAGCGCCTCGAGCAGGCCGGCTAGTCCCTGCTCTCGGGCACGGGTCTGCTCTGCCCCTCCCAGGAGGTACTCAAGCAGTGCCCGGCGAGGGTCGGCCAGGGAGGTCGCGCTGACGTGCCGGCACGCGCCCAATAGCGAAAGCGCGAACAAGAAGAGCAGGTCGATAGCAAGCAGGGCATGAGCGCGTTGCCGTACGTCGAGCACTGGGGCGGCGGAGCGCAGCGCCACCAGCAAGCGCTGCATGCGTCGCTCTGGTGGCAGGTACCAATACTCGTGGTCGCGGAAGCGCACCAAAGCCTCGAGCCGACGGTCGAGGCCCTTGGCCAACTCCTGCAACTTGACGGCGCCAGCCAGCTCAAACATAGGCCCTGACGGCGCGTTCGCTGCGTGCACGTTTTCCAGGATCTTGCGGTCGGCGTCCCCGAGCACGTCCACGCCGAGCCGCCCGGCTTGCTCTCGCACCCCATCGGGTACCGAGCGCTGCATGACGGCGTACGCGCGGTCTGCACCGAAGAAGTCGCGCACCCCGCCCAGCCAGAACAGTCGCGACGCGGGTGACACTCGCAGACCGGACTTGCAATCGGCGATCAACAGCCGCACGGAGAAGTCGCCGCCCACTGAGAAGCCGACGCAGTCAAGGTCTGAGAGCTCGTCGGCGGTGCGTCGAGAACCGGGCAGCGCGAGCAGCAAGTTCAGTCGCGTGGCGTAGTTCATCCCCCAGAACACCCGTCGCATTGCCAGCTTGAGGGGTAGGTCCTGCTCGCCTGCGGGTGCCGGCGCGTCCTCTCGCTTTCTAGCCACCGCGCTCACCGCGCCAAGTGTCCATCATCGAGAGGACGAGATCCTGTGAGAGCCGCGCCTTGGGCTCGCGATCCTTCATCGTCATCAGCGGCGTGAGGTACTGGCCGCCGGTGAACAGCAGCTTCTGCTGCGGATCCTCGCGCGCCGCAACAGGCTCGCCGTGGCTCAGTAGGTCCATGGCTAGCTCAATCGCCGCGACGTTGTCGGGGGTATCGATCAGCCGCGCGTTGTAGTATCCGCCGCCGGCGGGCTCAAGACGCAGGATCTGCTGTTGCGCGGCGGTGCGGTACTGCGAGTCCGCCTCGGTGGTCGCCCGCAGCGCCGCTCCGTCGCGCAGCTTGCGCAGGATGGCGGAGGGATACAGGATCGGGTGGACCGCCCGGTGCTGGCCGTAGCGCACGCACGCAAGCAGGATAATGGCCTTATCGAGCACCACCTTCTGCATGCGTCGCTGCTGGGCACTGGCTTGATATGGCACGAATGCGAAGGACGCCTTGCCGCCGCTGCCTACGACTGTATTGGCCAGCAGGATGCCCTGGCCCACGGCTTGGCCTAGGACGGTGGCTGGGCCATCAACGGGCAGCCCTTGGTAGGTCTTGATCCGCGAGAATTGCTCGCGCACATCCTGCTCGGGGAACGAGGCGAACAGATTGGACAGTGCCTCAGGTTGCTCGTAGGCGCAGAACGGCGACCACACCAGCTCGTCGCCGTCGGGCAGCGGCAGGCGTCGAGCGAACTGCGCGGCCTCGCCAATCTCCAGCAGGTGTTTGAGGGTGTCGGGGTCGCCGATCGTGTCACGCAGAACTGACAGGCGCACCGGCGCACCGGCCAGCGTCTCAAGGGATTGGACGGCCGCCTGGTCGAGTTCGGACGGACCGGAGTCGCGCCAGTGGCTGCCCAGCCGCTCGTAGAGGTCATCGTGCAGGAGCGGGATATGTTCGTCGATCTCGGAGACCTTGCCCCGGACGTCCTTGTGCAACGTCACGTAGCCGACCTCCTGCATGACCTCGAGCACTCCGGGCAGCGCGAAGGAGTCGATGCCCCACTGCTGCGCGGCGATGATCGTCAGAACTTTGGGGTCCTTAATCAGGTCGATGCCCTTGATGTTGGCCGCTACCGTCGCGGCCATCCCAGTTAGCCGGGTGTCGTCCAGCTCGGCAGCGATGATGCCGCTGGTCTGGTCGACGGTCTGCAGGCCGGAATAGACGTCCTGAGCGCGCAGACCCACTACGCGCGAGTTCATGCCGCGACGGTAGCTGGTCGGACCACGCGAATCCATCTCGGACCGACGATCGCCCCGGTTCGAATCCGGAGGCTTTCTCAGGCCGCGCGCCCCCGATGCCCGCGACCTCCGCGGGATCGACCAGCGACGGTCGCGAGCCGGAACTGCTGGCGCTTGCTCTTCTCGCAGCGTACGCGTGCCTGATTCGAGCTTTCTTCTATTTCTACGGCAACAGGACTTGGCGCTATTCGTCGCGGCCTCGTCAGGATTGGCCGTCCTGAAGACCGGCGCCGCGATCCGCCCGGGCGTAGCGTCGTGGTTCAGCACAGTCGGCTGGCCTTCGATGAGCATTGGGACCTCCGCGGTGACCTCGGGGAGCGCGTCCTAGGCACTGCCAAGGACACGTCAATGCGGCACAGTTGTGCCGCTAGCAGCCGTAGTGTCGCTGGGGAAATCCTCGCCCCGCAAATAGCGGTCGGATCTCACTACACACTGATCCGTCGAGCCATCGGTTCAGACACGACGGACTCGGGCACGCAGTTGCACTGAGCTGCTGTATACACTCGCGCTACAGTTCGCTCGTGGGACGCAAGAGCCGTCTGAAGCGCGAGCGCGCACAGGCAGAGGCCGCCCGCGATGCGGCGCGTCCACCCTCGCCGTCGCCGCCGCCCACACCAGTCGGGGACCTCGAAACTGCACCAGAACCGATAGTCGAGACCCGGAGAAAGCAGCGGCGGAAGTCGCACGCGGTCGGCGCTCGCGTCGCTCGCGTGGCTGTCGATGATGCGACGTGGCTGGCCTTTCGCGAGCTGTGCGGCTCGACGCCCGCGAGCATCCGCCTCGGGCAGCTCGTCTCGGCCGAGGTTCAACGTGTCCGCCATCCTGAACCCGAGCCCGACGCGGTCGCCGCGGTCGCGGCGATACGCGCCCACGTCGACGAGCTAGAGGCGTTCGTCCGTGGTACCCGGCCGCCGTGATGATCCGTCGTTCGTCCCGGGCTAGGGTTCCGGTCACGGACATCCGACGGCGACTGGAGCACGAGCGGCGTCGCTCTTGTCCTCGCGTGCTGGTCCAGATCTCCGGATCGACTGGAGAGTGAGGCATCGTCACGGATTTGGCCGGAGAAGTTGTCGATATGCGTGACGCCAGCGTCGGGAATCGCCGGGCGAGCGCGGAATCGCTCGCCGGCTCATTGGCGATCGCAAATTGATTTGCCCGGAGCGACCGCTCGACGGCCTGAAGGTGAACAGAAAGGACGCCATGGCTCATCTGGACACCGACCTGCTCAAGCCGAACGACATCGCGCGCCGACTCGGCGTCTCCCGCTCGTGGGTCTACGACGCGGCCAAGGCTGACCGGATCCCCTGCGTGCGTCTTGGCGGCCCCGACGGTCCTCTCCGGTTCGTGCGCGATGACGTTGAGGTCTGGCTCGAGGTAGCCCGGCGCAGTTGGCTTCCGGGCGAGTCGGCCACGAGCGCGACGAAGCGCGCGGCCCGGGCCGCGCCGGTAAGGACGGCTCAGCTGCAGTCGACGCGCTCGCCGGCGAGCGGTGATGTCCGTCGCTCTCCAGAGCAGCCCCTGGCTGCGGAGGAACGGCGGCGAGCGAGCTGACTTCAAGAGCCGCCTCCCGAGGTGCCGTGGCGCTCCGTCGTCGTGATGGATCGGCGGCCCGATCAGAAGATCGCGTACTGAGGCGCGAGACGCCGGAGCGCTGTCTCGAACAGCAGCACGTTCAACCCGCGTTGCAGCTCTTCGCCGATCGCCCGGATGTTCTGCCACAGCTCCGAGCCGTCGCGCGTGGCCTCACGGAGCGTCTTCAGCTCGTCCCGTGCGCGTTCGTCCTGCATGATCTCGATCCATCGGTCGTAGGCCGCGAAGGTGCGGATGCCCTCGTCGACGGCGTCGTAGTGAAGGAACGCGGCCGCGAGCCGGTCCGAAGGGGTTGCGGTCAGCCATCGCGTGAGAAAGCCGTTCATCTCGTCGGCCTCACGCAGGTGGCAGAGCAGGATCGGCACGAGCCCGCCCGCGAAGAGCAGCTTGCGGGACGTCCGCAGCTTCGCGTTGCGCGTCACCCACTTTGGATCCTCTCCGCCAGTGTCGCGGTGCTTGCCCTCGAAGTCGACGCAGATCGTCCGCCAATACCGCACCAGGTCGTTCAGGAGAAAGCGCGGCGGGCGGTTGTTCTTGATCCCGAAACGCAGGTAGCGATCGAGGACCTTGCCCCAGCACTCGGCATGGATGTCGCCGGCGAGCTCGCGCGACTCGAGGAGCAGCAGCATCCTGCGGGTGAGGTTGCGGTTCGTGTCGTCATCGAGGCCGACGTGGTCGACGAGGCCGTCGACGTCGAACGGGACGCCGAACACCTGCTGAGAGCCCGGCTTCTTCTCGTCTGCTCCGAGGTGCTGCTGGGCGAGCGCCATCGCGTGCACGACGTCGCGGTCGTAGTCGGCGAACTCTCGCCCGACGAGCACCGCCCAGTCGTCGTCGCTGTGGTCGGTCAGCTCGTCCCGAGCCCAAGAGCCGAAGACGACGACCGTCATGTCGGATGCGAGCCCTCCGTCGGCCAACGCCTCCGATTTCTCCCGTAGTTGTGTCGCCGTGTGCTCGGCGGAGCGGCTGAGATGCTCGAACCAGGTGCCGCCGACCTCCTGGAGGCGATTCAGCTCACCCCGCGGATCGTCTACCAGGGGGGACGTGCCTCGAGTATCCATGGCACGTCGCGGCAGCGATCGAGAAACGGACGGAATAGCAACTGGTCCTCGTCGGTCAGGGTGATGTGGTGTCGATCTTCGTCGAGCGAGCTGATGTGGACGTGCGACAGACGGCTCGCGAACCGCTGCAGTAGGTCGGCCGCGACGGCGAGCGTCGGGTCAACGTCCTTGGCGTGAGCGAAATCGAGGCAGAGGCGCGCCTCGGGCAACTCGGCGAAGAACGCCTCCAGATCTTTGCCCGTATGGCCCGCCTGCTTGCGCGTGTCCATGTTCTCGATCACTAGACGCCGCCCGAGACGGCGGTACAGCGCGCGGTCGGAGATCGTGTCCGGGTGGACGACGATCGCGTCGACCCACGGGGGGACATGACCCAGCTCTTCCACGAGCCGGGCCTCGTCGCCGATGAACCCCTTCGATGGCGCATGGACGCTGATAAACAGGAACGGAAGCCGAGGCGCGCCGTGGAGGTAGCTGAGTAGGCCCGGAAGCTCGTCAGCGGAGACCGCCGACAGTTCGATCGCGATGCTCGACCACGCCGCCGAGTCGTCCACCAGGCGCACCCAGTCGTTGCGGTGCTCCTCCATGAACCCGGTGGAGCACCCCAGCGTGACATGCTGCGCGAGCGGCGAGGAGACGACCGCAGGAAGCTCTGGAGTCACGACGTCAGACGCTACCGATCGCGCCGGAGAGACGAACATTGGTTCGGCCGATCGCACGCCTCTACTCGACCTTGGTTGAGGCCGCGATGAGCGCCTCCGTCTGCGCCGCCGCCTGTCTGACGAACGAGACCTCGAGGTGACCGTAGTGCTCCTCGGTCGTAGTGATCGAGCGGTGGCCGAGCTGACGCTGGACGAAGATCAGCGGGTGGCCGGTCGACAGCCACGCGGTCGCGGCGGTGTGCCGGAGCGAATGGAGCGGCATGTCGCGCAAGCTGGCGTCTTCGAGCGCCCACTCGTGCCAGTCGTGCGCGGTCTTGCGGCTTGGTGGCACGGGCTGGGTTCGATCTGAGTATCGGCCGCGACGCGGGGCAGGGCAGAGGAACAGCCAGCCGCCGTCGTCCAAGCCGCGCGTGCGGCGCTCGTCGCGAACGCCTTGCAGATTCGCCATAAGGCGCGGGCCGATCTGGACGGAACGGAATCGCTTGCCTTTCGTCGGCGTCGTCCCGTCAGTGCCTCGCGCGCGCTGGCGCGAAATGTGGACGACGCCGGCATCGAGGTCGACGTCCGGCCAGCGCACCGCGAGCGCCTCGGAGATTCGGGCGCCGGTGCCGATCAGGAACTCGGCGAGCGCGCGGTAGCGATCGGCGCAGGCGTCGAGGTAGCGATCGATCTCGTCGAGCCGCAGGTAGTCGATCTCGGTCCGCTCGACCGGCAGCTCGGGCACGTAGCGGCACGGGTTCACCGGCAAATGGCGCCGGCGGACCGCCTCGCCGAGCGTCATCGACAGGCACGTGCGCGCGTTGTTGACCGTCTTGGAGCTCAGCTCCCCGTCCGATACGAGCTCGGCCATTTCCGCCAGCCAGTTGCGCACGCGGTCTTCGTCGACGGCCGTGAGCTTCAGCTCGCCGAACCACGGCAGCAGCCGCTTGCGACCTTGCGTCGTGTAGTCCTGCAACGTGCCGGCGGTGATGTAGGGGCGCTTGGCCTCGAGGACCTTCGCCCAGAACTCGCCGAACGTGTCGCGCGTGGCGCGAACGTCGCCGCGGCGGACCGCCTCGACGGCGATCGCGCGGGCGGCCAGCGCGGCGGAGCGGCTCGTGAACCCGCGCCGTGACGTGAGGCGTCCGTCGGACTGGCGGAACACGAAGCGCCAGCGCGCGCCCTCCGTCGTCTCGTATGCATAGACGCCGGCGCCTCCGGCCCGCGCCGCGTCCGAAACGGCGATGGGTCGCGCAGGCGCGACCCGCGCGTCGAACGCCCGCGCCTCGCTCTCGGACGCGAACCTCCGCGCCCGCTGATGCCCTGCCTCGCGCCAGCGAACGATCCAACGCTCGCGGACCCGGTCGTAATGCACGCTCATGGCGGCCTCCTGCTCGAGGGGAACGTGGAGAACGCGATCTGTTCTCCAGTTGCCATAGGCGTTGCCGCGAAATGTTCTCCACCCCCGGGCGATCTCGCCCGAGAACGACGAAAGCCCCGCCGGAGCGGGGCTTTCTGTGATGCGCCGAAGAGGACTCGAACCTCCACCCGGTTAGCCCGGACCAGGCCCTCAACCTGGCGCGTCTACCAATTCCGCCATCGGCGCGAGGGACGGCGAGTATAGCCCCGGACGGCTCCGGGGTTGAGTCCGTCCGCGAGGGGGGATACCTTGTGCGAACACACGTTCGACGACCTCGGAGGAGAACGCGCCCCGCATGGACATTGGCAAGGATCTGACGAAGCGCCAGCAGGAGATCTTCGACTTCATCAAGAAGTACTCCGCCCGCTACGGCTATCCGCCGACGGTGCGTGACATCGGCAAGGCGGTCGGGCTCGCATCGTCCTCGACGGTGCACGCGCATCTGGCGAACCTGGAGAAGGTCGGGTTGCTGCGGCGGGATCCGTCGAAGCCGCGCGCGATCGAGCTGCTGGACCGCGCGGCGACGGCCACGGCCGACGCGGTGAAGTCGGTGGTGCGGCCCTCCGGCCTGCCGGTGGTCGGCCACGTGGCCGCGGGCACGCCGATCCTCGCGGAGGAGAACGTCGAGGACTACGTGCAGATCCCCGAGATCGCCGGCGGCGACGAGGGCGACTACCTGCTCAAGGTGCGCGGCGACTCGATGACCAACGCCGGCATCCTGCCGGGGGACTACGTGGTCGTCGAGCGCCAGGACACGGCCGAGGACGGCGAGATCGTCGTCGCGCTGGTCGGAGAGGAGGCGACGGTGAAGCGGTTCTTCAAGGAAGCAGACCACATCCGGCTGCAGCCCGAGCACGACACGATGGAGCCGATCCGCACGCGCGAGGCGCTGATCCTCGGGCGCGTGGTGGGCGTCCTGAGGAAGGTCGCATGAGCTCGCTCGTCGCACCGCGGCCGCCTGGGTGGCGGATGCGCGAGGACGAGGCTCGTCAGGGCTCGCTCTTCGGCGGCGAGGCGCTCGCGCCCGCGCGCGGGAACCCGCCCCGCCCGGCGTCGCCGCGAGCAGCGGCTCCGGCGCACGAAGCCCCGGCGCGCGATCTCGTGCCGCCCGACGAGGGCGCCGACGCGATCCGCGTCTCGCGCGCCGCGCTCGCCGGCCCGACGCTCGACGACGCCGTCTCGCGCGCGTGGGAGGGCCTCGTCGCCGGCATGGCAGCCGCGTGCCCGGTCTGCCGCCGCGAGCTCGAGCCCGCGCACGGCGGCGGCCGCTGCGACACCTGCCACATCACGCTCGACTAGACCCGGCCGGTAGCCTCGACGCCTCATGAGCGACGCCACCGCAGACCGCGTCGAGCTCGCGCGGCTCGAAGAGGAATGGATGTCCGCGATGCAGGCGCGCGACATGGACCGCCTCGAGGAGCTGGTCGCCGACGGCTTCCGCTTCACCGCGATCCACCTCTCGCCCGTTCCGTTCACGCGCGAGCAGTGGATGGGCGCCGCGCGCGAGGGCTACACGATCACGAGCTTCGCGTTCATCCAGATGGACATCGACGTGTTCGGCGACACGGGCGTCATCCACGCGCGCTTCTCGCAGATCGCCAGCTACGAGTCCACGAACCTGTCCAACATGTTCCAGCTGACCGACATCTGGGCCCGCAACGACGGCCGCTGGCAGGTCGTCGCCCGCCACTCCTCGATTCTCGGCTAGCGCGCCGAATAGTCGTAGAAGCCGCGCCCGGACTTGCGCCCGAGCAGGCCGGCCTCGACCATCCGGTTGAGCAGCGCGGGAGCGACGGAGGCGGGGTCGCGGAACTCGTCGTAGAGCGACTCGGAGACCGCGAGCAGCGTGTCGAGGCCGATCAGGTCCGAGAGCCGCAACGGCCCCATCGGGTGCGCGCAGCCGAGCACCATGCCCTGGTCGATGTCCTCCTTGGAGGCGAAGCCCGACTCGTACATCCGGACCGCCGACAGCAGGTACGGGATCAGCAGCGCGTTGACGACGAAGCCCGCGCGATCCTGGGAGTCGATGCACTGCTTGCCGAGCGTGTCCTGCGCGAAGCCGCGCACGAGCTCGACCGTCTCGGGCTCGGTCATGATCGACGTCACGATCTCGACCAGCGGGAGGACGGGCACCGGGTTGAAGAAGTGCATCCCGAGCACGCGGCCCGGCTGCTTGGTCTGCGCGCCGAGCTTCATGATCGGCACCGAGGACGTGTTCGACGCGAGGAACTTCGCGTCGGGCAGCAGGTCGTCGAGCCGGCGGAACACGTCGCGCTTGAGCGACTCGTCCTCGATCACGGCCTCGATCGCCGCGTCGGCGCCCTCGAGATCCTCGAACGTCGACGTCACGGCCAGGTGGTCGAGCGCCGCGTCGCGGTCGTCCTCGGACAGCTTGCCCGAGCGGACGCCGCGCGCCAGGGACTTCTCGATCGCGGCGCGCGAACGCTCCACGCGCGCGTCGTCGACCTCGACGACGGTCACGTCCACGCCTGACCGGGCGCAGACCTCCGCGATCCCTGAGCCCATGAGGCCCCCACCGATGACTCCGACTCGCATGGCGCGAGACGCTATCGACTCGCGCTCCGGCGATGCCCGCAGGCGGCGCTTACGCGGCTTTGGCGGGCGGAACCGGGATGACGCAGACGCAGTTGTGCAGCTTGCTCGACCCCGGCAGGATCATCCGCCCGACTCCGCGCTCAGCGGCGGCCTTGCGCGCCACGTCGGTGGCGTCCTTCCGGTCGTCGAGACAGCGCGCTACGGGCGTCTCGTCCCCGTGAGCATCGATGTAGACGACGTCGTACATGTACCCAGTGTGTTCGGCAGCTCGGACGCGAAACCGCTGCGCGTTCACGAGAACTTCGCAAACGGGTACCGTGACGGCTGCGGACCGAGCGGCCGCGGAGGTTCGTCCTTCGAGGAAAGTCCGGACATCACAGGGCAGGATGGTCGGTAACGCCGACCCGGGGAAACCCGCGGGAAAGTGCCACAGAAAACACACCGCCCAAGGCCGCGCGAGCGGCCCGGCAAGGTTGAAAAGGTGCGGTAAGAGCGCACCGGCGTCGCGGTGACGCGGCGGCCAGGCAAACCCCATCCGATGCAAGGCCAAGCCGGACCGGTTGCAGGCTGCCCGCCAAGGTCCAGGTCGGTCGCAGAGATGGATGGTCGCTCACGACAGAATCCGGCTTACAGGTCCGCTACAGGCGGGGCCCCGCGCGAGCGGGGCCCCGCCCATTTCAGGCCTAGCCGTTGTTGTCGTCCGGGGGATATGCGAACGTACGTTCCTACGAATGGATGTTCGCCTAACCCAACGCCGGCGCGAGATCTTCGCCGCCATCCGTGCCCGTCGCAGGATCGCCGAGGCGGCCCGTCGTGACCGCCGCCCGCCCGTGCTCCTGCTCGCATCGGCGCCCGCCCGTCCCCGCCGCGGACCCGCGGCATGATCGTCTGTGTCCTCCTTCCGCGCTTCGAGCTCGCGGTCGCCGCCGGCGGCCGTGAGGCGCTCGCCGCGGGGCCGCTCGCGCTGGCGCCGGAGCTCGGGCGCGAACCGCTGATCGGCGAGTCCTCGGCCGCCGCGGAGGCGTACGGCGTCCGCGCGGGCCTGCGGCTCGGCGAGGCGCTCGCGCGCTGTCCGACGCTGCGGCTCGTCTCGCCCGACCCCGCCGGGGTGGCGGACGCGTGGGAGCGGATCGTCGGCGCGCTGGAGGGGATCGGCGCGGCGGTCGAGTCCGGCCGTCCCGGCAACGCGTGGTTCGACGCGCGCGGCCTGCGGCGGCTGCATGGCGGTGACGTCGAGGGGGTGATCGCGGCGGCTCGCGCGTCGCTCGGCGTCGCGGCGCGGATCGGCGCCGCGCCCTCGCGCTTCGCTGCGCTCGCCGCCGCGAGCCGCGCCCGCGCGCGGCGGGCGGAGATCGCGCCGGAGGGCGCGCGCCTGGCCGCCTACCTCGCCCCGCTGCCGGTCTCGCTGCTGGCCGCGCGGCCGGAGGTCGCGGTGCTGCCGGACGCGCTGGAGCGCTTCGGCATCCGCACGCTCGGCGAGCTCGCCGCGCTCCCGCGCGCGGCGCTGGCGGACCGCTTCGGCGTCGCGGGCACGTTCGCGCGCGACCTTGCCCGCGGGCGCGACACTCCGCTGCGCCCGCGCGTCGCGACCGAGCGCCTGCAAGAGGTGCTCGAGCTGCCGGAGTCGGCGGCCGGGCCGCAGCTCGAGCGCGCGCTCGGCCTGCTGATCGACCGCGTGCTCGCACGCCCGGAGCGGCGCGGGCGCACGCTGCGCGCCGTCGTCCTGTCGGCCGCGCTGGTCGAGGGCGGCACCTGGCGCACGCAGGTCACGTTCCGCGAGGCGCTGGCCGACCCGCGGCGGATGCGGCTCGTGCTCGTGAACCGCTTGAACGAGCTCCCGTCGCCGGCCGACGCGCTGCGCCTGCGCGTGGAGGCCTTCGGTCCGCCGGCCGGCGCGCAGCGCTCCCTGCTCGCCGAGCCCACCGCGATCCGGTTGGCCCGCCTGCGCGAGGCGGTCCGCCAGGCCCGCGCGGTCGCGGGCCCGGACGCGGCCTTGCGCATCCTCGCCGTCGACCCCGACTCGCGCGTGCCCGAGCGACGCCTCGCGCTCGCGCCGTGGGAGCCATGACCGCGGAGCGGGGAAAGCCGCCGAGCCACGCCCCGACGGGCCCCGCCGGCCCGCGCGGCCCCCGCCGGCTGGAGCCGGCCGAGGAAGGCCGCGCGGGTGCGCCGCCGGGCCGCGGAGATCGCGCCGGTGTGCCGGGCCGCGGGGACCGCGCGGGTGCGCCGGGCCGCGGAGATCGCGCCGGTTCGCCGCCCGGCCGCGGGGATCGTGCGGTCCTCGGCGGCGCCGTCCCCACCTCTCGCGGCCCGCGCCGGCTCGCGCCGCCGCGCGCGGTCCGGGTCCGTGCCGACGCGACCGGTCGCCCGGAGGCGGTCGCGAGCCGTGCCGTGGAGGCCGTGCGCGAGTCGTGGCTGGTCGAGGACCGCTGGTGGACGGACGCGCCGCTGCGCCGCCGCTACTGGGAGGTCGTGACCGCCGACGGGCGCGACCTCGTGGTGTTCCGCGACCTCGGGGAGGGCCGATGGTACGCCCAGCGCTAATCCGCGCCGGCCACGGCCCGGTACACCACGTGCGGGCGCCCGAACGCGCTGCGCTCGCCCGAGCGCCGCATCCCGACCTTCTCCAGCACCCGCAGCGACGCCGTGTTGGCCGGCTCCGCCAGCGCGATCACCGCCGGGAACCCGAGCGGCCCGAATGCCGCCTCCAGCCACGCCCGCGCCGCCTCGGTCGCGTACCCGCGCCCCCACCACGGCTGCCCGAGCGTGTAGCCCAGCTCGATCTCGCCGCCCGGCGTCCGGTAGAGCCCGGCGTCCCCGATCAGCGCGCCCGACGCGCGCTCGACCACGCCCCAGAAGGAGAACCCATGCGTGCGCTGGTGGATCTCGTAGTCGTACAGCAGCCGCTCGGTGGCCCCGATGCTCGCGGCCGGCCCGGTCGCCACGTAGCGCATCACGATCGGGTCGGAGTAGATCCGGTGCATCGCCTGCGCGTCGTCCTCCGCGAACGGCCGCAGGTCCAGCGACGGCGTGGCGAGCGAATCCACCTGACGGTTGTACCTTGCCGCCATGGAGCAGGAGGTCCTCGCCGCCGCCAGGAGACGTTCGCAGGCGCTGGTCGCGCGCGACGCGGATGCCCTCCGCGCGCTCCATCACCCCGCCCTGAAGTGGACGACGCACCGCGGCGAGACGAAGGATCGCGACGCCTACGTCGCCGGCAACACGCAGACCGACCTCGTCTGGCGCGCCCAGGCGCTCGAGCGGACCGAGATCGCGATCGTCGGCGACACCGCGATCCTCACGGCGATCGTCTACGACGAGTTCGAGCGCGGCGGCGAGCCGCATTCGCACCGGATGCACCTCAGCCAGACCTGGGTCCGCGGCGCGGACGGCTGGGTCTGCCTCGCGGCCCACGCCGGGCCAGTCGTCCGCCCGTAGTGCGAACATACGTTCGTGCCCTATGTCGAGCTCCACGCCCACTCGGCCTTCTCGTTCCTGGACGGCGCGTCGCTGCCGGACGAGCTGGCGGCCGCCGCGGCGGGCCTGGGCTACGAGGCGATGGCGCTCACCGACCACAACGGCGTCTCCGGCTCGATGGAGTTCGCGATGGCGGCGAACCCGCTCGGCCTGCGCGCGATCCATGGCGTCGAGATCGACGTGTGCGAGCCCGGCGACGGTCGCGCGGGCCCGCCCGGCCCGGTGGGCGGCGTGCGCGCCGGCCCAACCCGGCACCTGACCCTCCTCGTCGAGGACGACCAGGGCTGGCGCAACCTGTGCCGGATCGTCACGCGCGCCCACGTGCACGATCGCGACCCGCGCGAGCCGCCGCCCGCCGTCCCGCTCGCCACGATCACCGAGCACGCCGCCGGCCTGGTGTGCCTGAGCGGCTGCGCGGACCATGGGGTGGAGGACGAGGCGACGCTGCGCACGCTGCGCGAGGCGTTCGGCGCCGAGCGCCTGCGCGTGGAGCTCCAGCGCCCCTTCCAGCGCCACGACCGCGCGCGCAACCGCGCCCGCGCGCAGCTGGCCGCCCGGCTGGAGCTGCACACCGTCGCGACCGGGAACGTCCACGCCCACGCGCGCTCGCGCGCGCCGCTGCAGGACGCGTTCGTCGCGCTCCAGCACCACCTGTCGCTGGACTCCTCGGAGCCGGTGCGGCGCGGCAACACCGCCCACGTGCTCGCCTCGCCGCAGGCGATGGCGGCGCGCTTCGAGGGCCACGAGGACGCGGTCGCCGAGACCGAGGCGCTGGCGGAGCGCCTGCGCTTCGACCTGACGGCCGACCTCGGCTACCGCTACCCCGGCGCGGAGGACCCGCAGGCCGCGCGCAAGCTCGCCGAGCTGTGCTGGCTCAAGCTCGCCGAGCGCTACCCGCCGGAGAGCCCGATGCACGCCGACGCGCACGCGCGCCTGATCGAGGAGCTGCGCGTGATCGACGCGCTCGGCCTGCCCGGCTTCTTCCTGCTGCACCGCGACCTGCTGGAGCTCGCGCGCGACGTCGCGGTCGAGGTCCGCGGGCCGTCGGTCGCGCGCCAGCTGCTCCCGCCGGGCCGCGGCCGCGGCTCCTCGGTGTCCTCGATCGTCTGCTACCTCACCGGCCTCTCGCACATCGACCCGGTGGCGAACGACCTCTTCCTCGGCCGCTTCCTCAACGAGGAGCTCAACGCGCTGCCGGACATCGACCTCGACTTCCCGCGCGACGTGCGCGAGGCGCTGATCCCGCGCGTGCACGAGCGCTACGGCAAGCAGCGCTCGGCGCTCGTCGCCGCGTTCCCGACGTTCCGCTCGCGCGGCGCGATCCGCGAGCTGGGGAAGGTGCTCGGCCTGCCGCCGGGGGAGCTCGAGCGCGTCGCGCGCGGCGCCGAGCCGTGGGCGGTCAAGGGGGTGGGGCGCGACGTCGAGGTCGCGCTGGGGATGGAGCCGACGGGCGAGCCCGGCCCGTTCATCGATCCCGACGCGCGCGCCGCGGCCTTCGCGATGAGCACCGCGGAGTGGATGGCGATGGTCCACGGCCACCGGCCGGACAAGGCCGAGGCGCACGAGACCGACCCCGACTCGCCCGACTACAGCCGCCTGCCGGGCCGCTGGGCGTGGCTCGCGCGGCTGTGCGACGAGGCCTACGGGCTCCCGCGCCACCTGTCCCAGCACTCGGGCGGGATGATCGTCTCGACCCGCCCGCTGATCGACTGCTGCCCCGTCCTGCCCGCGGCGATGGAAGGCCGCCAGCTGTGCCAGTGGGACAAGGACTCCTGCTCGGACGCCGGCTTCCTGAAGATCGACCTGCTGGGCCTCGGGATGCTCTCCGCCGTCGAGCGCTGCGTCGACGAGATCGCGCGCGTGCGGGGTTCGAGCATCGACCTGTCGCGGATCCCGTACGACGACCAGCCGACCTACGACGCGATCCAGCTCGCCGACACGATGGGCGTGTTCCAGATCGAGTCGCGCGCGCAGATGGCGTCGCTGCGGCGCACGCGCCCGAAGTCGCTGGAGGACCTCACGATCCAGGTCGCGATCGTCCGCCCGGGGCCGATCCTCGGCGGCGCCGTCAACCCGTACATCGCGCGCCTGCAGCGGCTGCGCGAGGACCCGGACTTCGTCGTCCCCTACGAGCACCCGGTGCTCGAGAGCGTGCTCAAGGACACGCTCGGCACGATCATCTTCCAGGACCAGGTGATCGAGGTCTCCCAGGCCTTCGCCGGGTTCTCGCCCGGCCAGGCGGAGGGGCTGCGGCGAGCGATGAGCCGCAAGCGCTCGGCGGACGCGATCGAGGCGTTCCACGAGAAGTTCCTCGACGGGGCGGCGGCGATGCACGGCGTCGATCGCGAGACCGCCGAGCGCGTCTACGGGATGATCGTCGGCTTCTCCGGCTTCGGCTTCCCGAAGGCCCACGGAGCCGCGTTCGGGCTGCTCGCCTACCAGTCGACCTGGCTGCGCGTCCACTACGGCCCCGAGTTCCTGTGCGCGCTGATGAACGAGCAGCCGATGGGCTTCTACGCGCCCGACACGCTCGCGCACGAGGCCCAGCGGCGCGGGATCGTGCTCGAGCCGCCTGACGTGAACGCGAGCGCGGCGATGTGCACGGTGGAGTGGGCGCCCGGCGCGCCGTGGGCGAGGGAGGCGGAGCCGCCCGCGGGCATCGTGCGGATGGGGCTCGGGTCCGTCCTCGGCGTCAAGGAGGAGGAGATCCGCGCGCTCGTGGCCGCCCGCGAGGAGGGCGGGCCGTTCGTCTCGCTGGCCGACCTCGCCTCGCGCGCCGGCGCCGGCCGGCCCTCGCTGGACAAGCTCGCCTGGGCGGGCGCGTGCGACTCGCTGATCGGCGGCGCGTCCGAGCACGCCCGCCGGCGCGCGCTGTGGCAGGTCGGGGTCGCGGCGCCGGGCGAGCGCGTGCCGGAGGGCACGCAGCTCTCGCTCCCGCTCGAGGTCCCGGCGGCGCCGGAGCTCACGCCGCTGGTGCCGTGGGAGTCGATGATCGCCGACTACGCGACGGTCGGGCTGACGCTCGGGCCGCACCCGCTGAAGCTGCTGCGCCCGACGCTGCCGCCGGGCATCGTCTCGATCGCCGACCTCGAGCGGATGCCGCACGAGGCGAACGTCCGCCTCGGCGGGCTCGTCGTCGCGCGCCAGCGCCCCGGCACCGCCAAGGGGATCGTGTTCCTGCTGCTCGAGGACGAGTTCGGGACGATCAACCTGATCGTCCCGCCCGACCTCTATGAGGCCAACCGCCTGACCGTCCGGTCGGAGCCGCTGCTGCTGTGCGAGGGCCGGCTCGAGCGGCTGCCGCAGGCCGGCGGCGCGATCAACGTGTTCGTCAAGTCGGTCCGCGCGCTGGTGACGCCGGAGGATCGCGAGGCGCGCGTGGTCGAGCTCGCCGAGCGGCGCGTGACGGCCGCCGCGGCCGGGCGCGGGGAAGGCGCGCAAGGCGGCCGCGCGGCCGCCTCGACGCTGGGCGAGTTCCGCGAGATCGCGCCCGCCGTGCAGAGCTTCGGCTCGGGGCGGCGGCGATGATCCGGGCGACGAGCGGTGCCTGGCGCCGCGCGAATGGGTAGATTCCCGCGCGAATGACGACGCTCCTCTTCGTCCTGACCTTCATCTTCCTCGGCCTCGGCACGTTCCTCATCGCGGTGAGCGGCGGCCGGCGGGGCCTCGGTGCGGCGGTCCACTCGCAGTCGCGGGGGAGCCGCAGGGCCGCCACGTTCTTCTTCGTCGTCGCGCTGCTGCTGTTCGGCATCGCCGTGCCGACGGCGGTGGTCGCGTCCGTCGACAACCGCAACGACATCCCGCACGCGAACGTGAAGGGCCTCACGGAGCAGCAGCTGCGCGGGCGCGAGCTGTTCGGCGAGCGGTGTGCGGCATGTCACACGCTGGCCGCGTCCAACGCCGTCGCGCAGGTCGGCCCGAACCTGGACGACCTCGCGCCGAACGAGAAGTTCGTGCTGACGACGATCAAGAACGGCAAGTCCGGCGGCAACGGGCAGATGCCCGCGGGCATCTTCCAGGGGCAGGATGCGGCGGACGTCGCGTCCTACGTCGCCAAGGCCGTCGGCGCCTCCGGCAGCTGACGCCGAAAACGCCCAACGAGCGGCTTCGCGCGCCCCGTTCCGTCCGACGAGTGCGCTAGACCTTCGACACGCAGGTGTTTCTGAGGGCTGGTAGGTTTGCTCGTACCGCTGAGTTCCCGTAGGACACGGGAAGCGGGGGACCCAACGCAGGTTGGGGCGAGTCTCGACCAGGTCAGGCCGAGTAGCGCCGCTCTTCGGCGCGAGCCCGTCAGCTAACCCCGTAAGCCCAGGAAGAGGACGTTTTTCGACATGCCACCTGAGCACGAGGCCCCGGTTCGGGCGTTTTACGATCATGAGGACGACGAGCCGCGCGGAGGTCGCCGCCGGCGCGCCGTGGCCGACTGGGGCGTCAGCGAGGACGCGTTCGACCGCATGCCGAGCCGGCGCTTCTCGCGCCGCGGCGAGGAGCCGGTGCGCGACACCCCGCGTCGCGGAGAAGAGCGGCGCCCCGCGCCCGTCTCCCGCACGATCGTGATCGAGCGCGAGCCGGAGATCGAGCCGGAGCCCGTGCTCGAGGACCGCTACGACGAGTACGCCGAGGAGCCCCGCGTCAGCCCCGCAGGCCGCCGCACGGTCGTCATCGGCGGCCACCCGGACCGTCTGCCGATCGCCCGCACGCGGCCTCCGCGCAGCGCCGTGGACCGCATCGGCCCGCGCCCGGACCGCATCGTCGGCTACGCCGTCGCGCTCGGCGCGCTGCTCATCCTGATCGCCATTCTCAGCTCGCACTAAGACCGCCGCGCCAAACCGGGGGAAAGCGCTTGCGGCGGGAAATCCGCCGACATACACTTATCTCTCGTAAGAGGGCTCCCCATACCCTCGACGCTCCCCCCAGCTCACAACGGCGGTCAGCATGCCCAAGACTCAGATGAGCCGCTTCACCATCCACGACGACCTGACGGCGCCGGAGGGCTCGCTGCCCATCCTCAAGGGCGCGTCATCGGCCGCCGGCCAGCTCCCGAACTTCCTCGGGGCGCTCGCCGGCTCGCCCGCCGCGCTGCGCGCGTACGTGCGCTTCCGAGGCGAGTTGCGCCAAGGCCGGCTCGAACGCGGCACGATCGAGCGGATCGGCCTCGCCGTGGCCGAGCACTACGCCTCCAAGCCCGGCATCCAGCTGCATTCGCGGACCTCGCGCCAGGCCGGCCTCGGCATCGACGAGGTCGCCCGCGCGCGCCGCTGGGAGTCCGGCGACGCGCATGAGGACGCGCTGCTGAAGTTCCTCCAGCCGCTGCTCGGCGACCCCGCGAAGGCGCCGCACCATCTGCTCGAGGAGGCCAAGGAGGCCGGCTGGGACGACGACCAGCTGCTCGAGGCGATCGCGGTGCTGTCCCTGGAATCCTTTACGGCGATGGTCAACCTCGCCGGGGAGATCCCCGTCGACGGCTCGGTGGAGGAGACGCGCGTGCTCCGCGCCGCCTGATCCCGCGATGCAACCGGGCAGCATCACAACGACGACCCAAGCGCCGGAGTGCCACTGCTGCCCTCGCCTCCACGAGGCCGTCGAGCTCGTGGGCAAACGCTGGACCGGGGCGATCCTGTACGTCCTGCTGCAGGGCGGCCGCCTGCGCTTCACCCAGATCGCGCAGGCGGTGCCGGACCTGTCGGACCGCCTGCTGAGCGAGCGCATGAAGGAGCTCGAGGCGCGCGGGATCGTCGTCCGCCACGTCTCCGACTGCACGCCCGTGAAGGTCAGCTACGAGCTGACCGACAAGGGCCGCGAGCTCGAGCCCGCGCTGGGCGAGCTGAAGGCCTGGGCGGACCGCTGGTTGACCGCACCCTGACACCACGTCCACCCGGCCAGGACCCCGCGTCCACTAGCCTGCGCGCACGATGGCCGACCGACCTGAAACCGCCGAGGACGTCAAGGCGCTCGCGCAGGAGCGGGGAATCCGCTTCGTGCGGCTGTGGTTCACCGACATCCTGGGCCAGCTGAAGTCGTTCTCGATCGCCGCCGACCAGCTCGACGACGCGTTCGAGGGCGGGATGGGGTTCGACGGCTCCTCGATCACGGGCTTCAACGCCATCGAGGAGTCGGACATGATCGCGGTGCCCGACCCCACCACGTTCAACGTGCTCCCGTGGCGCCCGGAGGACAAGGACACCGGCGTCGCGCGCATGTTCGCCGACGTCCAGACGCCTGAGCGCCAGCCGTACGAGGGCGACCCCCGGCACGTGCTCCGGCGCGCGGTCGAGCGCGCGCACGAGCTCGGCTTCGACGACTTCTTCGTCGGCCCGGAGCTCGAGTACTACCTGTTCCGCGACAACCGCACGACCGAGCCGCTCGACGAGGGCGGCTACTTCGATCTCACGACGCTCGACGCCGGCTCCGACGTCCGCCGCGACACCGTGCTCGCGCTCGAGAAGCTCGGCATCAACGTGGAGTACTCGCACCACGAGGTCGGGCCGAGCCAGCACGAGATCGACATGCGCTACGCGGACGCCATCAAGATGGCCGACGACTGCATGACGTACCGCATCACGGTCAAGGAATACGCGATGAAGTACGGCTGGCACGCGACGTTCATGCCCAAGCCGCTGTTCGGCCAGAACGGCTCCGGGATGCACACGCACCAGTCGCTGTTCAAGGACGGCCGCAACGCGTTCTACGACGCCGACGACAAGTACTTCCTCTCCGACGTCGGCAAGGCCTTCATCGCCGGGCAGCTGCGCCACGCGCGCGAGATCTGCTCGATCTTCGCCCAGTGGGTCAACTCCTACAAGCGGCTCGTGCCGGGCTACGAGGCGCCTGTGTACGTCGCCTGGAGCCGCCGCAACCGCAGCGCGCTCGTGCGCGTCCCGCTCTACCACCCCGGCAAGGAGAAGGCGACGCGGATGGAGCTGCGCTCGCCCGACCCCGCGTGCAACCCGTACCTGACGTTCGCGGCGCTGCTGCAGGCCGGCCTCGAGGGCATCGAGCGCGGCTACGAGCTGCCCGAGCCGATGGAGAAGAACCTCTACCACCTCTCGCCCGACGAGCGCCGGCGGCTCGGCATCGAGCAGCTGCCGGAGACGCTCGGCGAGGCGATCGAGATCACGGCGGAGTCCGAGCTGGTCCTCAGGACCCTCGGGGAGCACATCTTCAACCGCTACGTTGAGATCAAGCGCCAGGAATGGGAGGACTACCGCGTGCAGGTCACACCGTGGGAGCTCGACCGCTACTTGGCGATTCTCTAACGATCAGGTACAAGCACACTCATGAGCAGCCCGTTCGCCTACCAGGCAACCGCCGGTACCGACGTCGTCGCCGAGCGCACCTATCTGCGCCAGGTCTTCGCCTGGATGCTGCTGGGTCTCGCGCTGACCACCGGCGTCGCCGCGTACCTCGCCGGCACCAGCAACGTCACCGACTACTTCGTCAACCACAGCGGCGCGTACTGGATCCTGTTCATCGTCCAGATCGGCGCCGTGTTCGCGCTCTCGTTCGCGATCACGCGCATCTCGGCGAACGTCGCGGCGCTGCTGTTCTGCCTCTACGCCGGCCTCACCGGGATCACGTTCGCGATCCTGTTCGAGGTCTACACGACCGGCAGCGTCGTGGCCGCGTTCGGCGGCGCCACCGGCGTGTTCGGCGGCATGGCCGCCTACGGCTACGTGACCAAGCGCGATCTCTCCAGCCTCGGCGGGATCCTGTTCGGCGCCCTGATCGGCCTGATCGTCGCGAGCATCGTCTACGTCTTCGTGGGCGGCGGCGTGTTCAACTTCATCATCGGCGTCTTCGGCGTGATCATCTTCGCCGGCCTGACGGCCTATGACATGCAGAAGATCAAGCAGATCGGCGCGCGCGGGATCGGCGACGCCGACACGACGCAGAAGCTCGCGATCTTCGGCGCGCTAGCGCTGTACCTGGACTTCATCAACATCGTGATCAGCCTCCTGCGCATCTTCGGCGGGAGCCGCAGCTAGCTTCGACGGCCACCAGACCTTCCGCCCGGCGTCCATCACGATCGCCGGGACGATCACCGAGCGCACGACGAAGGTGTCCAGCAGGACGCCGAACGCGACGATGAACCCGAGCTCGGTGAGGAAGATCAGCGGCAGCACCGCGAGCGCGCCGAACGTGCCCGCGAGGACGATGCCGGCGCCGGTGATCACGGCGCCGGTCACGGCCAGCCCGCGCAGCGTGCCCTCGCGCGTGCCGTGCTTGTACGCCTCCTCGCGCACGCGCGCCATCAGGAAGATGTTGTAGTCGATCCCCAGCGCGACGAGGAAGACGAAGCTCAACAGCGGCAGCGACGGGTCCACGCCCGGGAAGCCGAAGACGACGTCGGAGACGAACACGCCCGCCCCCAGCGCGGCGGCGAAGGACAGGATCACCGACAGCACCAGCAGCAGCGGCGCGAACAGCGCCCGCAGCAGGATCGCCAGGATGATGAACACGACGACGAGCGTGAGCGGGATGATCACGCGGTTGTCGCGCGCCGCCGACTGGCGCAGGTCGTACTCCTGCGCGGTGGCGCCGCCGACCAGCGCCGTCGGCCCGCCGGCCGCGCGCACGACGCGACGCAGCTCCGGCACCTGACTCAGCGCGGTCGTCGAGTAGGGCGGGTTGACGAGGACGACGCTCAGGCGCGTGCCCGGCGGGCCTTCGACCGGGGCGCTCACCTCGCTGACGATGTCGCGCTGTGCCTTCAGCGCCGACGCCACGGCCGCCGCGCGCGCACGCTCCGGCACGATCACGTCGGTCGGCGCAGAGGCGCCCGCGGGGAAGTTGCGCGCGAGGATGTCCTGGCCCTGGACGGAGTCGACCTCGCCGCGGAACGAGTTGCCGCTCGTCAGCCCGGTGTCGAGGTTGAGCAGGTTGCCGGCGAGCACCAGCAGCACGACCGAGCCCGTGACCCAGACCGCGCGCGGGCGCACCGCGATGCGGTCGCCGATCCGGCGCCAGAAGCCGTGCGTCTCGTCGACGCCGGCCTCGCCGAGGTGCGGCACGCGCGGCCAGAACCAGTTGCGCCCGCAGATCGTCAGCGCGGCGGGCAGCATCGTCAGCATCGAGATCATCGCCAGCGCGACGCCCATCGCGCCGATCGGCCCGAGGCCCGCCGTGCCGTTGACCTCGGCGACGCTCAACGTCAGCAGCGCGGCGATCACGGTCAGCCCGGACGCGAGGATCGCGGGGCCCGCGCTGCGCAGCGCGATCGCCATCGCCTGGTGCTTGTCCTCGTGGCGCCGCAGCTCCTCGCGGTAGCGCGAGACGAGCAGCAGCGCGTAGTCGGTGCCCGCGCCGAACACGAGCACCGGCAGGATCCCGCCGGACTGCCCGTTGATCGTCACGCCCGCCTCGGCGAGCAGGTAGCCGATGCCGCGCGCCGCGCCCTCGGCGAGCAGGACCGTGAAGAACGGAATGATCCAGAAGATCGGCGAGCGGTAGATCACGATCAGCAGCACGAACACGATCAGTGCCGCCACCAGCAACAGCGAGCCGTTGATGTTGCCGAACACCTTGATCGCGTCGAGGCTGTAGCCGGCGGCGCCGGTGAGCTTGACGTCGAGGCCGTCCGCCGGGTCGCCGATCCGGTCGCGGATCGACTGCGCGGCGTCCTTGAACAGGTCCGACTGGCCCTCGCCGGGCTGGACCGGCTGGATGATGATCGCGGCCTTGCCGTTGGGCGAGAACTGCGGCGGCGCCGCCTCCCCGACCAGCCGCTTGCGGTCCTGGTTGAGCTTGACGACCGTGGCCTGGATGCGCTGCTTGTCGGCCGCGGTCAGCCCGCTCGGGCGCTCGTAGACGATGACCGCCGGGGCGAGCTCGCCGCCCGGGTACTGCTTGATGGCGTCCAGCGCCTTGACCGACTCGGCGCTGCCCGGCAGGAACGAGGAAGTCTCGTTCTTCTGCGCCTTCTCGAACTTGCCCGCCTGGGTCGCGAAGCCGGCGAACACGACCAGCGTGGCGACGAACACGACCCACTTGCCGGTCCTCCCGGCGGGGATGGCGAACAGCCGCGTCACAGCAGCGCCTCGAGCTCCTCCGGCGTCGTCACCGGCAGCTTGCAGGCGAAGCGCTCGCAGACGTACGCGGCGGCGACGCCGTCGACCGGCTCGCGGCCTTCGAGCAGCGGCACGCCCTCGCCGTCGCCGCCGGCCAATACGACGTGGGGGAGGAAGCGTCCGCGCACGACGCGCGCCAGCGGCCCGAGATCGTCGCCCGCCAGCGCGACCTCGCGCACCGGCGCGAGCGCGAAGTCGATCGCCCGCAGCAGGTGCGCGAACGCGAGCGGATGCTGCGGCGCGACCGTGTGCAGCAGCCGCACCAGCGACAGCGCGGCGTCCTCGTAGCGCGCCTCGCCGGTCATCCGCGCGAGCCGCAGCAGGCCGAACGCGGCCGACGACGCGCCGGACGGGATCGGCGCGTCCTCGAGGTCCTTGCGGCGCGTGATCAGGCCGCCGCGGTGGTCGTCGGCGACCGAGTAGAACCCGCCGCGCTCGCTGTCGTAGAAGCGGGCGAGGATCGTCTCCGCGAGCTCGCGGGCGCGGGAGAACCAGTGCGCGTCGAACGTCGCCTCGTACAGCGTCAGGTACGCCTCGAGCAGGTACGCGTGGTCCTCGAGGTAGGCGTCGAGCTTCGCGCGGCCGCGGTTGAACGTGCGCAGCAGCCGCCCGTCCCGGACCAGCTCCGCGTCGACGAACCGCGCACAGGTGACCGCGGCCGAGACGTAGTCGGCGCGCTCCAGCGCGGCGCCCGCGTCGGCGAGCGCGGAGATCATCAGCGCGTTCCAGCTCGTCAGCCGCTTGTCGTCGAGCGCCGGCCGGATGCGGAGCGCGCGCGCCTCCAGCAGGCCGGCCTTGATCTCGGCCAGCCGCGGCGGGTCCGACGTCGCGCGCACCAGGATCGACGCGCCCTCGAAGTTGCCCGCCTCAGTGACGCCGAAGTGCGCGATCGCCTCCTCGCCGAGCTCGTCGCCGAGCGCGGCGCGGATCTGCTCCGGGCTCCAGACGTAGAACCTGCCCTCGACGCCCTCGGAGTCGGCGTCCAGCGAGGACGCGAAGCCGCCCTCGTCCTGGCGCAGCTCGCGCATCGCCCAGTCGAGCGTCTCCTCGCACACGCGCCGGAACAGCGGCTCGCCGGAGACCTGGAACGCGTGCAGGTACGCGCGCGCCAGCAGCGCGTTGTCGTAGAGCATCTTCTCGAAGTGCGGGACGATCCAGCGCGGGTCGACCGAGTACCGCGAGAAGCCGCCGCCGATCTGGTCGTAGATGCCGCCGGAGGCCATCCGCCGCAGCGTCTGCAGCGCCATCGCGCGCTCGCCGCGGGCGAGCAGGAGCTCGATCGCCGAGGAGGCCGGGAACTTCGGCGCGCCGCCCCAGCCGCCGTTCTCGGCGTCGAACCCGCGCCGCAGGCCCGCGACCGCCTCGTCGAGCGACTCGGGGCGCAGCTCGCCCTCCGGCGCCTCGAGCGTCGCGGCGCCCTGCAGGCGCGGGACGATCCGCGCGGCGGTGTCGTCGATCTCGCCGCGCTGCTCGCGCCACGCCTGCGCGATCGCGTCGACCAGCCCGCGCCAGGCCGGCAGGTTGTGGCGCGGCTCCGGCGGGAAGTAGGTGCCGCAGTAGAACGGCGCGCCGTCCGGCGTGACGAACGCGTTCAGCGGCCAGCCGCCGGCGCCGGTCATCGCCTGCACGGCGTCCATGTAGATCGCGTCGACGTCGGGCCGCTCCTCGCGGTCGACCTTGATGCAGATCAGCTGCTCGTTCATCGCGGCGGCGACTTCCGGGTCCTCGAACGACTCGCGCTCCATCACGTGGCACCAGTGGCACGCGGCGTAGCCGATCGAGACGAGCACGGGCTTGTCCTCCGCGCGGGCGCGCTCGAACGCCTCATCGCCCCAGGGGTACCAATCCACCGGGTTCTGGGCGTGCTGGAGCAGATATGGGGAGGTCTCGGCGGCGAGGCGATTCGGCATCTCAGATACGTTCCTTCCATGTCCCATCATCGCGAAACCGTGACGGCGCAAGGCGCGCCGAAGGCAGCGGGCCCCTATTCGCACGCCGTGAAGTCCGGCGGCGTGGTCTACCTGTCGGGCCAGACGCCGCTGGATCCGGAGACCGGATCGCTCGTCGAGGGCTCGATCGGCGACCAGGCGCGGCGCGTGCTCGACAACCTGTCGATCGTCGCCGCCGCCGCCGGCGCGACGCTGCAGGACGCCGTGCGCATCGGCATCTACGTGACCGACATCTCGACGTTCAAGGACGTCAACGAGGCGTACGCGACGTACTTCACCTCCGACCCTCCGGCGCGGACCACGATCGGCGTGGCGTCGCTCCCGCTGGGTGCCGAGATCGAGATGGATGCAATCGTCGCGCTCCCACAGTGATGTGACCGCCGAGGACGTGCGCGCCGCGCGGCCGGCCGTCGAGGCCGTCGCGCGCCGCACGCCGATCCTGTCGACGCGCACGTTCTCCGAGCGCGCGGGCGGGACGGTCGTCCTGAAGGCCGAGAACCTCCAGCGGACGGGCTCGTTCAAGGTCCGCGGCGTGGCCTCCAAGCTCGCCGCGCTGGGGGAGGAGGGCTGCTCGCGCGGCGTCGTCGCGGCGTCGGCCGGCAACCACGCGCAGGCGCTCGCCACGGCGGCCACCGCGCGCGGGATCCCGTCCGAGGTGTTCGTGCCCGACGACGCGCCGATGGCGAAGGTCGAGGCGGCGCGCGCGCAGGGTGCGCAGGTGCACGTCGGCGGCGGCAGCGTCGACGAGTGCGTGATGCTCGCCAAGCGGCGCGCCGAGGAGGGCGGGCTCGCGTTCGTGCACCCGTTCGACGACCCGGCGATCGTGGCCGGCCAGGGCTCGCTCGGGCTCGAGCTGCTCGAGGACGTGCCCGACCTCGCGCAGATCGTCGTGCCCGTCGGCGGCGGCGGGCTGTGCGCGGGCATCCTGCTGGCGGTCAAGGACGTGCGCCCCGACGTCGAGGTCATCGGCGTGCAGGCGGCCGCGTGCGCGCCGTACCCGGAGTCGATGCGAACGGGCGCCCCGGTCGAGGCGTCGTCGGCGCTGACGATCGCCGACGGGATCGCGATCAAGCGCCCCGGCGGCATCCCGCTCGCGATCCTCTCGCGCCTGCTCGACGAGATGGTCGTCGTGGGCGAGGACGAGACCGCGGCGGCGATGGCGCTGCTGCTCGAGCGCTGCAAGCTCGTGGTCGAAGGCGCGGGCGCCGTCGGCGTCGCCGCGCTGCTCGGCGGCACGGTGAAGCCCCGCGGCAAGGGCGTCACCGTCGCGGTGCTGTCCGGCGGCAACGTCGACGCGGGCCTGCTCGCCGCGATCGCGCGCCGGCACGAGACCGAGTCCGGCCGGCGCCTGGTGATGCTCACCCGCGTGGCCGACCGCCCGGGCGGGCTCGCCCGGCTGCTCGCCACCGTCGCGGGCACGGGCGCGAACCTCGTCGACGTCTCGCACGTGCGCGAGGGACTGGACCTGCACGTGCGCGAGACGGCGATCGAGATGGTCGTCGAGACGCGCGGCCGCGAGGACGCCGAGCGCGTGCTCGCGACGCTCAACGCTCAGGGCTATCCGACCCAGGTGATCCGTTAAGGTGGCGCGCCATGCCCAGCGGCCCCGATTCGCGCGTCAGCGCGCTTGACTCCCTCCTCGACGACGCCGGCCTCGACGCCGTGCTGGCCACCAAGGACGCCTCGATCGCCTACCTCTCAGGCTTCTGGGGCCTGCAGATGGAGCGCTTCTTCGGCGTCGTGGTGCGCCCCAGCGGCGCGGCCCTGATCGCCCCGACGCTCGATCGCGAGAGCGTGAACTCGGCGCCGGGCGGGCTGGACCGCGTCCTGTACCCCGCCGGCGTGTCCAACGGGCTTCCGGAGCTGTTCGCGCAGCTCGACGGCGCGAAACGGATCGGCGTGGAGGAGGACCACCTCAACTACGCCCGCTCGCGCGCGCTGGCCGACGCCGGGTACGAGCTCGTGCCCGCGACGGACGTGGTGATGCGGCTGCGCGAGGCCAAGGACGCCGAGGAGATCGAGGGCGTCCGGCGGGCCTGCGAGCACATCCAGGTCGCCTACGAGGAGCTGTGGGCGACGCTCGCCGTCGGCGCGATCGAGGCGGACGTCAACGCGCACGCCGACTACCTGCTCAAGCGCCGCGGCGCGACCAACGCGGGCTCGCACATCCTGTTCGGCCGCCACGCCGCCGACTCGCACGGCTCGCCCGACGGCCGCGCACTCGCCGCCGGCGACGTGATCTGCGCCGACATCGCCGCCCAGTTCGACGGCTACTGGGGCGATATGACGCGCGTCGCGACGGCCGGCGAGCCGAGCACGTGGGCGCGCTCCGCGTGGGCGGTCGTCAAGGAGGCCTACGACGCGGCGGTCGCCGCCACGCGGCCCGGCGTGACGGCGCGCGAGGTCGACAAGGCGCAGCGCGACATCGTCGGCGCGCACCCCGAGATCGGGGAGGTCCTGCACGGCGCCGGGCACGCGATCGGCCTGGAGATCCACGAGCCGCCGTTCCTCGTCCCCAACTCCCCGGCGACGTTGCGCGAGGGCATGATCTTCACGATCGAGCCCGGCATCTACAACTCCGACGAGGGCGGGATCCGGCTGGAGGACGACGTGCTGGTCGGCCCCGGCGGGCCGGTCATGCTCTCCGACGCGCCGCTAGAGCTGCGCGTTATCGGCTAGGAACCCGCGCAGCCGGGCGGCGAAGACGTCCGGGACCTCGGCGGCCCAGAAGTGGCCGCCGCGGTCGAGCGCGTGCACCGAGCGCAGGTCGGCGTACCAGCGCTCCAGCCACTCGCGCGGCGGCGGCGGGCGGTCCTCCTTGCCGGCGATCACGGCGGTGGGGACCGCGACTCGCGCGCGCGGGAGCGGGGCGGCGGCCGCGTAGGCGCGCATCGACGGCCCGATCGTGCGCGTGACCCAGTAGATCGTCACGGTCGTGAGGATCAGGTCGTCGTCGAGCGTGCACGCCGGGTCGCTCCAGCTCAGCCATTTGTCGGCGATCCACGCGAGCAGGCCGAGCGGGCTGTCGTCGAGCGCGAGGCCGAGCGAGTGCGGCCGGTTGGCCTGCACGTGGCCGTAGCCGCGCTCGTCCTCGCGCCAGCGCAGCACGCCGTCGACGTAGGCGCGCTCGGCGGCGGTCTGGTCGGGCGCGTCGAGCTCCTCGAGCCACTCGCCCACGTGCAGCGCCGCGACCGCCTGCGGCCGCTGGAGCGCGAGCCGGCTCAACACGCTGCCGCCGAAGTCGTCGCCGTGCGCGGCGAAGCGCTCCCAGCCGAGCGCGTCGAGCGCGCGGCCGACCTGTTCCGCCGCGTGCTCGTCGTCTCCCGGCCGGTCGAGCCCATGGTCGGAGAAGCCGTAGCCGGCGCGGCTGACGATCGCGACCTCGAAGCCGTCCAGCAGCGGCAACGCCGGGAGGAACTCGGCGACGCTGGACGGCCAGCCGTTCATCAGCACCAGGCGCGGGCCGCGACCCGCGCGCAGCACGTGCAGGCCGCCGACGAGCGCCTGCTCGTACTCGTTGATGCGCGCCTCGGCGGCGCGCCAGTCGTAGCCGCCGCGCCAGCGCTCGAACAGCCGCTCGATGCGGTCGAGCCGGGCGGGATCCTCGCCGCCGTCGAGCACGCGGCCCTCCGGGAGGCGAGCGTGCTCGAGCCGGCGCGCGAGGTCGTCGAGCACGGGCTGCGGGACGTCGATCCTCACGCGAGCTCCCGCACGATCTCGGCGAACGCGGCGATCAGCGGCGACGTGTCGCGCTCGCGCCACGCGAGCGCGATCCGCAGCGGATCGACATCGGAGATCGGGACCCACACGAGGTCGGGCCGCGCGTAGAACTCGGTCATCGACTGCGGCACGATCGCATATGCCGACCCGTCGGCGACCTGCTCGAGCATCTCCTCGACGTTGTCGTTCTCCGGGCCCCAGCGGGGCTCGCTGCCATCCGGGCGCGGGTTGACGGCCCACCAGTCGACCCAGTATCTCGGCGCGCGGCGCGTCCACATGATCGGCTCGTCGTTGAGCTCGTCGACGCCGATCGCCTCGCGGCCGGCGAGCCGGTGTCCGATCGCAAGGCCGGCGAGGCGCGGCTCGCTGGCCACGATCTCCGAGCGCAGCCCGCTGAGATCGGCGGGCAGCCACACGAACGCGACGTCGCACTCGCCGTCGCGCAGGGCGGCGACCTCGCCGCCCCACTCGAACCGCCGCGGCTCGACGCGCACGTGCGGGAAGCGGGCGATCAGCCGCGCGCGCGACTGCGTCGAGAGCCGCCCGGCGCCGGTCGCCTCGAAGCCGACGCGCAGCCGCCCGGTCTCGCCCCGCGCGGCCTGCAGCGCGGCGTCGAAGCGCGCGATCACGTCGCGCGCGTGGCCGAGCAGCGTGTCGCCGGCGGCCGTCGGCGTGACGCCGCGGCTCGAGCGCTCCAGCAGCTCGACGCCGAGCTCGAGCTCGAGCTTGCGCAGCGTCTCCGACAGCGCCGACTGCGAGAGGTGCAGGTCCAGCGCGGCCTGCGAGACGTTGCCGCGCTCGGCGACGGCGACGAAGTAGCGCAGCTGGCGGATCTCGGCCATCGGCGAAACCGATCGTACGGGGCCGGCAGGTCCTGTGGTCGGAGCGGCCGCGCGCGGACACGATGCCCGGCATGCAGACACGGAACCTGGGCGGGCTGACCACCTCCGCCATCGGCTACGGCGCGATGGTCCTCGTCGACGGCATCTACGGCCACAGCGACGACGAGCACGCGCTGCGCACGCTGCGCCACGCGATCGACGCCGGCGCGACGTTCATCGACACCTCCGACGCGTACGGCGGCGGCGCGAACGAGCGGCTCGTCGGCCGCGCGATCGCCGGGCGCCGCGACGAGGTCCAGCTCGCGACCAAGTGGGGGATCGTCGGCGACGGCGGCCGCGCCGTCCACCACGCGCACGACCAGACGATCCTGATCGACGCGCGGCCGGAGCGCGCCCGCGCCGCCGCCGAGGCGAGCCTGCGCCGCCTCGGCGTCGACGCGATCGACCTCTGGTACCTGCACTTCCCCGACCCCGAGGTGCCGGTCGAGGAGAGCGTGGGCGCGATGGCCGCGCTCGTGCAGGAGGGCAAGGTGCGCCAGCTCGGCGTCTGCAACGTCAGCGCCGAGCAGGCGCTGGCCGCGCATCAGGCGCACCCGCTCGCGGCCGTGCAGGGCGAGTACTCGCTGTGGACGCGCGACCCGGAGCACGAGCTGCTGCCGGTCCTGCGCGAGCTCGGCATCGGCTTCGTCCCGTGGTCGCCGCTCGGCGCGGGCTTCTTCGCCGGCCCGACCGACGTCGGCGCGCCGGGTGAGGACTTCCGCACCAACCACCCGCGCTTCCGGCCCGCGAACCTCGCCGCCAACCGCGACCGCTACGCGCCGCTGCGCGGGCTCGCGGACGAGCTCGGGATCACGCCCGCGCAGCTCGCGCTCGCGTGGATCCTCGCGCAGGGCGACGCGATCGTCCCGATCCCCGGCACGCGCACGCCGGCCCACCTCGACGAGAACCTCGCGGCCGCGGGCGTCGTGCTCGGCGACGACGTCCTCGCGCGGATCGACGCGCTCGCGCCGGCGGGCGCGGCGGCGGGGTCAGCTCTGCTGTAGCCGGCGCGCGTACATGGCGCGCATCTTCGCCCGGCTGCCGCACGTCGCCATCGAGCACCAGCGGCGGCGGCCGCTGGTGTCGAGGAACATCCAGCCGCAGTCGCGGCCGGGGCAGACGTGGACGCGCGCGAAGCGCGGCCCGTCGGCCATCAGCGTCATCGCGTCGGCGACGACCGCGAAGCGGATCCGGCGCGGGTCGTCCTCGGGCCAGTCGAGCACGAAGGCGCCGTCGCGCGCGGTCAGGCGCGCGGCGGCGACCGCGTCGGCGTAGGTGCCGAGGACGAGCTCGAGCGCGGTGGCGGGAGCTTCGTCGCCGTGGATGAGCACGGCGCGCAGGGCGGTGCGGAGCTCCCGCGCGGCGGCGAGCTCGGCCGCGCCGGCGGGCGCCTCGACGCCGAGCCGGCGGCCCCAGCGCGCGAGCGAGTCCGGTTCGCGCAGCGAGTCCTCGAGCAGGCCGCCGTCGTCGGCCCAGTCGGTGCTGTTGACGAAGTCGAGGCTCAGCGTCCCGCCCTGCAGCTTGATCGTCTCAGGCTCTTGCATATCTTCTTACCAGTAGGGTACACTAAGAGGTAAGGTGAATCAAGTAAGCGATATCCGAGAAGGCGCCCGCGCCGGGTTGCCCCTGATCCTGCCCACGTTCGTGGGCGGCATCGCCTTCGGCGTGCTCGCGCAGCCCGTGATGGGCTCGGTCGCGCCGGTCGTGATGTCGCTGATCGTGTTCAGCGGCGCCGCCCAGTTCGCGTCGGTGACCGTGCTGGCCGCCGGCGGCGGCGCGCTCGCGGCGATCGCCGCCGGCATGCTGATGAACGCGCGCTGGCTGCCGATGGGCTTCGCGATGGGGCCGTTCCTCTCGCGCCGTCCGCTCGCGCGCGCCGCGCAGTCGCAGGCGATCGTCGACGCGTCGTTCGCGCTCTCCAGCCGCGGCGACGGCACGTACGACCGCGGGATCCTGTTCGGCGCCACGCTGCCGCAGTTCTTCGCGTGGGCGGGCGGGACGGTCGCCGGCGTGGTCGGCGGCAGCGCGCTGGCCGACCCGTCCGCGCTCGGGCTCGACGCCGTCTTCCCGGCGTTCTTCCTGGTGCTGCTGGTCGGCGAGGCGCGCGAGCGCGAGCCGCTGACCGCCGCGATCCTCGGCGCCGCGATCGCGTTGTCGCTGACCCCGTTCGCGCCGCCCGGCGTGCCGGTCCTGGTCGCGAGCGCCGCCGCCTTGATCGGGCTGCGGAAGCGACCGTCATGACCGCCCCCTGGATCACGATCGCCGTCCTGTTCGTCGGCACCGCGCTCGCCAAGGCGGCCGGTCCGCTGACGACGGGCGGCAGGCAGCCGAGCGGCCGCGCGCTCGACGTCACGCGCCTCGTGGCGCCGGCCATCCTCGCCGCGCTGGTCGCCTACGAGACGCTGTCGGCCGACGGCGACGGCATCCGCTTCGACGCGCGGCTCGTCGGCCTCGCGGCCGCCGGGGCGGGCATCGCGGCGAAGCTGCCGATGATCGTCACGGTGCTGCTCGCCGCCGGCGCGACCGCGGCAGCACGCGCGCTCACCTAGCTAGGCGTCGGCATGCTGCCGGCGACGCCCGCCGTCGTCGTCCACGACACGACGCCGTTGTCGAACGCGAGCGAGCCGGGCACGACGTCGCCGGCCGCGATCGTGGTGAGGACCTCCGGCCCGTCGAACCGGCGGATGCCGTTGAGCGCCCACCCGATCACCTGACCTTCCGGCGAGTTGTCCTGGATGAACGCGACCGAGCCGTCGGCGTCGACCGCCACGGCCTGCGTCTCGTCGCCCGGCACCACGGTGTCGGGCTCGATCTCGAACTCGCGCACCTCGCCGGTGTTCACGTCCACCCAGCCGGCGTCCCAGCCGGCCTCGACGCCGTCCTCCCAGGCGACTGCGAACCCGACCCGGCGCCCGAACAGGCGGAACTCGGACGGCACCTCGCTGGCGTCTTCGTTGACGGAGAAGAACTCGTGCGGGCGCCGCAGCCGCGCGCTGCAGAGGTACCAGGGGCCGCGGCGCTTGGACTGGAAGATGCGCGTCTTGCCGGCCTGGAGCGCGGTCTTGCCGCTGCTGCACCTCAGCTTGGCCTCGGCAGTCGCGGGGAGCAGGAGCAGGATCGCCGTAACGGTGAGGAGTCGCTTGAGCACCGGCAGAAGGTGCCGACCGGCGCGCGCGTGGTCAATCGGTGCGGCGCCCTGAGGTTTCGCGGCCGTCCGGCGCGGGGAGGAAATCCCCGCTCAGGTCGCTAAGGGAGGAGAGACCGTGAACAAGCGCTCGATCTTGATCTGGACGGCCGTCGCCGTCGTGGGAGCCGTCGCCTGGGGCGTGATCGCCCTGGTGCGAGGGGAGCAGATCTCCGCCGCGTGGCTGATCGCCGCCGCGCTCGGCTCCTACGCGATCGCCTACCGCTTCTACGCGCGCTTCATCGCGCGCAAGGTGCTCGGCATCGACGACCGGCGCGCGACGCCCGCCGAGCGGCTCGACAACGACACCGACTTCCAGCCGACCGACCGGCGCGTGCTGTTCGGCCACCACTTCGCCGCGATCGCCGGCGCCGGGCCGCTCGTCGGCCCCGTGCTCGCCGCCCAGATGGGCTACCTGCCGGGAACGATCTGGATCATCGTCGGCGTCATCTTCGCCGGCGCCGTGCAGGACATGGTGACGCTGTTCTTCAGCATGCGCCGGGACGGCAAGAGCCTCGGCCAGATGGCGCGCGACGAGATCGGCCCGGTCGGCGGCGCCGCCGCGCTGGTCGCCGTGCTGGCGATCATGGTGATCCTGCTCGCCGTGCTCGCGCTGGTCGTCGTCAACGCGCTCGCGAACTCGCCCTGGGGCACGTTCAGCATCGCGATGACGATCCCGATCGCGTTCTTCATGGGCTTCTACATGCGCTACCTGCGCCCGGGCCGCGTGCTCGAGGCGACCGCGATCGGCGTCGCGCTGCTGCTCGCCGCCATCGTGCTCGGCGGCGTCGTGCAGGACTCGAGCCTCGCCGACGCGTTCACGCTGTCGCCGAAGGCGCTCGCGCTGTGCCTCGTCGCCTACGGCTTCGTCGCGAGCGTGCTGCCCGTGTGGATGCTGCTGGCGCCGCGCGACTACCTGTCGACGTTCATGAAGGTCGGGACGATCTGCCTGCTCGCCATCGGCATCCTGGTGACGCTGCCGGTGATGAAGAACGCGCCGGTCACCGCGTTCGCCCACAACGGGGCGGGCCCCGTGTTCGCGGGCTCGCTGTTCCCGTTCGTCTTCATCACGATCGCGTGCGGCGCGCTGTCGGGCTTCCACGCGCTGATCGCCTCCGGCACGACGCCGAAGATGATCGAGAAGGAGTCGCAGATCCGCTTCATCGGCTACGGCGCGATGCTGATGGAGTCCTTCGTCGCGATCATGGCGCTGATCGCCGCGTCGATCATCGATCCGGGGCTCTACTACGCGATGAACGCGCCCGCGGCGGTGGTCGGGAGCACGGTCCAGAGCGCGTCGCAGGCGGTCAACGGCCTCGGCTTCGCGATCTCGCCGGGCCAGCTGCAGAGCGCCGCCGCCGCGGTGCACGAGCAGTCGCTGATCGCCCGGACCGGCGGCGCGCCGACGCTCGCGATCGGCATGTCGCAGATCTTCTCCGGCGCCACCGGGAACGGCCTGCGGGCCTTCTGGTACCACTTCGCGATCATGTTCGAGGCGCTGTTCATCCTCACCACGGTGGACGCGGGCACGAGGGTCGGGCGCTTCATGCTGCAGGACACGATCGGCAACGTCTACAAGCCGTTCAAGCAGGTCTCGTGGAAGCCCGGCGTGTGGAGCGCGAGCGCGGTGATCGTCGCGTTGTGGGGCTACTTCCTCTACACCGGCGTGACCAACCCGCTCGGCGGGATCAACCAGCTGTTCCCGCTGTTCGGCATCGCCAACCAGCTGCTGGCCGCCGTCGCGCTGACGGTCTGCACGACGCTGCTGATCAAGCACGGCAAGCTCAAGTGGGCGTGGGTCACGGGCATTCCGCTGGCGTGGGACGCGGCCGTGACGCTGACCGCGAGCTGGCAGAAGGTCTTCAGCTCCAACCCGAAGCTCGGCTTCTTCTCCCAGCGCACCAAGTTCGCCGACGCGATCGACGCCGGCAAGGTGCTGCCGCCGGCCAAGAGCATGGATCAGATGCACGCGGTCGTGACGAACTCGACGGTCGACGGCGTGCTCGCCGCGCTGTTCGCCATCCTTGTCATCGTGGTGATCCTCGACGCGATGCGCGTGTGGGTCCGCGCGGCGCGCGCGGGCGGGCTGCCGACGACCGAGGTCCCGGCGGTCGAGTCGCACCTGTACGCGCCGTCCGGCCTGCTCGAGCGCAGCGGCCGCTTCGAGCGCGAGCAGGAGACCGTGGGAGCCGCGCCGTGACCGTCCGCCACGCGTTCGCCGGAGTCCGCTGGTACCTGCGCGAGGTCTCCGGCGAGAGCGCGTACGACCGCTACATCGAGCACGCGCGGCGCGAGCACCCGGGTGAGCCGGTGATGTCGCGGCGCGACTTCGAGCGCCGCCGCCAGGACGCCCGCGAGTCGCGCACGCAGGCGCGCTGCTGTTGACGACTCCCTTCGCCGCGATCGAGCGGGAGCGCTGGCGCCAGCTCGGCGGCGACGGGACGTCACTCGGCTACGACGAGCTCGCCGGGCTCAGCGGCCTCGGCGAGCCCGTCGCGCCGGCCGAGATGAACGACGTCTACGTGCCGCTGGCGAAGCTGCTCGTGCTGCGGATCGAGGCGCGGCGGCGGTTCTCGGCGGCGCAGAGCGAGTTCCTGCGCGAGCCGCCGGACCGCGTGCCGTTCCTGATCGCGCTCGGCGGCAGCGTCGCGGTCGGCAAGAGCACGGCGGCGCGGCTCGTGGTCGCGCTGCTGCGCGGGATGCGCCCGCAGTGGCGGACCGAGCTTGTCACCACCGACGGCTTCCTGCTCCCGAACGCCACCCTGGTCGAGCGCGGCATTCTCGAGCGCAAGGGCTTCCCGGAGAGCTACGACCGGCGCGCGCTGCTGCGCTTCGTCGCCGACCTCAAGAGCGGCGTCGACGAGGTCAGCGCGCCGGTCTACTCGCACCTGACCTACGACATCGTCGAGGGCCGCTCGCAGTCCGTGGTCCGCCCCGACGTGGTAATGCTCGAGGGCGTCAACGTGCTCCAGCGCGGCGCCGGACGCATCTACGTCTCGGACTTCGTCGACTTCGCGCTCTACCTCGACGCCGACGAGCCCGACATCCGCCAGTGGTACCGCGAGCGCTTCCTGGCGCTGCGCAACGGCGCCTTCCAGCGCCCGGAGTCGTACTTCCACCGCTACGCGAGCCTGACCGACGAGCAGGCGGTCGCGACCGCCGACGCGATCTGGGAGCGCACCAACGGCCCGAACCTGACCCAGAACATCGGCCCGACCCGCCCGCGCGCGGACCTGATCCTGGAGAAGGGCCCGGACCACTTCGTCCGCCGCTTGCTGCTGCGCCGCACCTAGCGCGGGGCGAGCCGGAGCGCGCCGTCGAGCCGGATCACCTCGCCGTTGAGCAGCGGGTTCTCGACGATGTGGCACGCGAGCGCGGCGAACTCCTCGGGGCGTCCCAGGCGCCGCGGGTGCGGGACGGCGGCGGCGAGCCGCTCGCGCACCGCGGGCTCCAGCCCGCGCAGCAGCGGCGTGTCGAGCGTCCCCGGCGCGATCGTCATGC
Source organism: uncultured Solirubrobacteraceae bacterium (assembly GCA_963736505.1). Taxonomy (GTDB): domain Bacteria; phylum Actinomycetota; class Thermoleophilia; order Solirubrobacterales; family Solirubrobacteraceae; genus Solirubrobacter. The sequence continues at coordinate 237,850 of CAVTOZ010000001.1, read as the reverse complement.
AGCGGATGCGGTGGCTCGCGAGGTCGCGCGCGACGGGCAGCGTGAGCCCCACGATCCCACCCTTGGACGCGGCGTAGGAGACCTGGCCGATCTGACCCTCGAACGCGGCGACCGAGGCGGTGTTGATCAGCACGCCGCGCTCCTCGTCGTCGCCCGGCGTCGCCGCCATCGCGGCCGCCGCGAGCCGGATCACGTTGAACGTGCCGAGCAGGTTGACCTCGACGATGCGGCGGAAGTGCTCGAGGTCGAGCGGGGCGCCGTCGCGCCCCACCACGCGCGCCGGGCCGCCGATGCCGGCGCAGCTGACGGCGATGTCGACGCCGCCCTCCAGCGCGCGCAGGACGTCGGCCTCGCTGCGGACGTCGCCGGCGACCGCGCGGCCGCCGATCCGCGCCGCGGCGGCCTGGGCCGCGTCGCCGTCGCGGTCGAGCAGGACGACGCTCGCGCCGCGCGCGGCGAGCGCCTCGGCGGTCGCCAGGCCCAGGCCGGAAGCGGCGCCGGTGACCAGCGCGATGCGTCCTTCGATCAGCACTCGAGAGCCGCGATCCTATGTCCGGTTCCCCCGCTCCGCCGCACATTTCTCCCCGCAGAAGCCGCTTGCGAGTGATCGCGCGCCGAGGTGAGACTCTCACCGAGATCCACCGACCAAGAGTGGAGGAGGAGCAGTGAGAAGCGGAGCGAAGGTGCTCGCCGTGCTCGCCGCACTGGCCATGACCGGCCTGTCGGCGTGCGGCTCGAGCGACAACGAGAGCGCGACGAAGGACAACGGCGCCGCGCAGAGCAGCACCAAGCCGGCGTCGGATCCGGCGTGGCTGACCGCGGCGCAGACCGCGGCGACCGACGCGACCAAGATCCCCGACACCGTGCCCTCGAACGACCTCGGTCCGTTCGATCCCCCGAAGGGCAAGACGATCTACCACGTGGCGTGCAACCTCGCGCTCGAAGGCTGCTCGAAGATCGCCAACGCGATCCAGGCCGGCACCGAGGCGCTCGGGTACAAGTTCCAGAAGTGCGACGGCGGCACGACGGCCGACAAGATCGGCGCGTGCTTCACCAACGCCATCAACGCCAAGCCTGACGCAATCGTCGTCAACGGCATCGGCGTCGACGCGGCCGGTGACGGCTACGCGGCGGCCTCCAAGGCCGGGATCCCGATCATCGGGTCCTTCACCGGCAACCCGGAGAACGCCGAGGGCGTCAAGACCGAGGTCGCCGGCGACGCCTGCATCAAGGAGGGCACTGCGCTCGCGAACTGGATCATCGCCGACAGCAAGGGCAAGGCCAACGCGCTGTTCGTGGGCACCAAGACGTTCGCCTGCAACATCCAGCGCCAGCAGTCCTTCATCGACACCATGAAGGCCTGCACGACGTGCAAGACCGACACGCTCGAGTTCGCGATCGACGCGATCCAGAGCGGACTGCCGCAGCAGCTGCAGTCGGCGATCCAGTCCAAGCCCGACCTGACGTATATCGTCGGGACCTTCGATGCCGTGGCGCTGGCCGCGACGGACGCGATCCGCCAGGCCGGCAAGTCGGACTCGATCAAGGTCGCCGGTTTCGACGCCGACGCGCCGAATCTCGAGCTGGTCAGGAAGGGCGACATCCAGGTGGCGGACATCACGACGGGGAGCACCGAGCCGGGTTGGGCGGCGGCCGACGCGGCCGCGCGCGCGATCGCGGGCAAGGACATGCCGCCGACCGTCTCGACGTCGCAGGTCCTGATCACCAAGGACAACATCGACCAGCTCGGCGGCAAGACGTACGTCGGCGCTACGGGCTTCGAGGACCAGTTCAAGAAGCTCTGGAACATGGGCTGAGCCGAGGGTGCTCGAGGTCCGCAACCTCTCGAAGACCTTCGTCGGCCAGCGTGCCCTCGACGGGGTGGACTTCGATGTCCGCCCCGCCGAGGTGCACGCGCTCGTCGGGCACAACGGCAGCGGCAAGTCGACGCTGATCAAGCTCCTCTCCGGCTATCACGAGCCCGATCCCGGCGGATCGGCGACGGTGGCCGGGGAGGCGCTGCGCTTCGGCGACCCGGCCGCGAGCCGGCGCGCGGGCCTGCGCTTCATCCACCAGGAGCTCGGGCTCGTCGACCAGCTGACGGTGCTGGAGAACCTGCGCCTCGGCGGCGCCTGGGAGACCGGGCGCGGCGCGCGCATCCACTGGCGCAGCGAGCGCCGCAGCGCCCGCGCGGCGCTCGCCCGCGTCGGCCTGAACGCGCACCCCGACGTGCCGGTGTCCGAGCTCAGCCCCGTGCAGCGCACGCAGGTCGCGGTGGCACGGGCGCTGGAGTCCGATGAGGGCGCGCGGATCCTGTTCTTCGACGAGCCCACCGCCAACCTCCCGCACTCGGAGGTCGAGCGGCTGTTCGTGCTGATCCGGCGCACGGTCGAGGCCGGGCTCGGCGTCGTCTACATCTCGCACCGGCTCGAGGAGCTGCCGCAGATCGCCGACCGCGTCACCGTCCTGCGCAACGGCCGCGTGGTCGGGACGGGCGCGCAGGCCGAGTTCGCCAAGGACCGGCTGGTCGAGCTGATCGTCGGCGGCGAGGTCACGCGCGGCGTGCGCTCGGAGCGGGTCGCGCGGCGCGGTGAGGGCGGGCTCGTCTTCGACGGCGTCGCCGCGGGACAGTTGGAGAGCGCGAGCTTCTCGGTCGCGCCCGGCGAGGTCGTGGGGATGGCCGGGCTGGCCGGCTCCGGCGTGCACGACGTCCCGCGCGTGCTGCTCGGGCGGATTCCGCTGCGCGCGGGGTCGATCCTCGCCGAGGGCGAGGCGCTCGCGCCCGAGGCGCTCGTGCGCCGCGGCGTCGCCGTGCTCTCGTCCGAGCGCGGGCTGAAGAACATCGCGACGATGACCGTGCGCGAGAACCTGACGCTGCCCGAGCTGGCGCCCCTGTGGCGCGGCGGGCGGCTGCGGCTGCGCGAGGAGCGCGCCGTCGCGCGCGACATGATCCGGCGGTTCGGCATCCTGCCGGCGGAGCCGGAGAAGTCGCTGATGGAGCTGTCGGGCGGCAACCAGCAGAAGGTCGCGGTCGCCAAGTGGCTGCGCACCAAGCCGCGCCTGATCGTGCTCGACGAGCCGACGCAGGGCGTCGACGTCGGCGGCAAGGCGGAGATCCTCGAGCTGCTGCGCGCGGCCGCGCGCGACGGCGTCGGCGTGCTGATCTGCTCGTCCGACCTGGAGGACCTGGAGATCGTCTGCGACCGCGTGCTGGTGGTGCGCGAGGGGCGCGTGGGCGGAGAGCTGAGCGGCGCGCAGATCACGCGCGAGCGCGTGTCGGAGGAGTGCTATCGCGATGCCGCCTGAGGTCGAGACCCCACCGCCGGCGGAGGCGTCGAGCTCGCAGCTGCTGCGCCGCCTGATCGGCGCGCGCGAGGCCGACGAGCCGCGCCGCCACTCGCTGCTGGAGCGCTACGGCGGGCTCGGGCTGCTGGCGCTGATGATCGTCGTGTTCGCGATCACGCTGCCCGGCAAGTTCCTCACGTACGACAACCTGATCGGCGTCGTCTCCAACCAGACGATCGGCGGGATCATGGCGCTCGCGCTGCTGCTCCCGCTCGCGTCGGGCGTGTTCGACATCTCGATCGGCGGCGCGATGACGCTCGCCGTCGTGCTCGTCACGTGGCTGTTCCAGACCACCGACGGGAGCATGCCGATCCCGCTCGCGATCGTGATCACGCTCGCGGCCGGGCTCGTCGTCGGCGTCGTCAACGGCGTGCTCGTCGTGCGCGCGCGGGTCGATCCGTTCATCGCCACGATCGGCGTGAGCAGCGTGCTGCTCGGGCTCTCGGAGGTGATCGCGAACGGGACGACGATCTCCAGCGGCATCCCGTCGGCGTTCACCGACCTCGGGCGGACGTTCGTGGCCAAGGTGCCGCTCACGCTGGCGTACGTGGCGGTGGTCGCGATCGCGCTCTGGTACCTGCTCGAGCAGACCCCGTTCGGCCGCCGCGTGTACGCGACCGGCGCGGCGCGCGACGCCGCGCGGCTGGCGGGCGTCAAGACCGACCGCGTGATCTTCCTCTCGTTCGTGTGCTCGGCGGTGCTGGCCTCGCTGGCGGGCATCGTCTACGGCGCCCGCATCGGTGCGGGCCCGCCGAACGTCGGCGGGAACTACCTGCTGCCGGCGTTCGCGGCGGCGTTCCTCGGCTCGACGATGATCCGGCCGGGCCGCTTCAACGTGCCCGGGCTCGTGGTCGCGATGTTCATCGTCGCGGTCGGGATCAACGGGCTGCAGCTGTACGGCATCCCGTTCTGGATCACCGACCTCTACCAGGGCGTCGTGCTGATCGTGGCCGTCGTCGTCGCCCGCGCGCGCCGATGAGGAAGCGGCTGGGAGTGGACATCGGTGGCACGTTCACCGACATGGTGCTGAGCGAGGGCGACTCGGTGCGCAGCTGGAAGGTGCCGAGCACGCCGCCGGCGTTCGAGCGCGGCGTCCTCGACGGGATCGCGACGGTCGCCGACGAGCTCGGCGTGCCGGTCCCAGCCTTCCTCGGCGAGCTCGACGAGCTCGTGCACGGGACGACGGTCACGACCAACATCGTCCTCACGCGCTCCGGCGCGCGGGTGGGTCTGCTGACCACGCTGGGGTTCGGCGACCTGTACGAGCTCGCGCGCCAGTACCGCGACTCCGAGCAGGACCCGTCGCGCGTCACGCACGCCAAGCCGCTGGTGCCGCGCGGGGACATCGAGGAGGTGTCCGAGCGGATCGACTTCCAGGGGCGCGTAGTCGTGCCGATCGATCTCGACGGGCTGCGGCGCTCGGTCGCCCGCCTCGCCTCGGAGGGCGTGCGCTCGTTCGCCGTGTGCTTCCTGTGGGCGTTCCGCAACCCGGAGCACGAGCTCGCGGCTCGCTCGGCGGTCCTGGAGATCGTGCCCGATGCGTACGTGACGCTCTCGCACGAGGCGTGCCCGCTGATCGGCGAGTACGAGCGCATGAGCACGACCGCGATCACCGCGTACGCCGGGCCGGCGCTGCGCGACTACGCGACGCGGCTGGAGACGCTGCTCGGCGAGGCCGGCTTCGCCGGGACGCTGCTGCTGATGAAGTCCGACGGCGGCCTCGGGAGCATCGACGGCGCCGTGCGGACGGCGGCGCAGACGGTCTACTCCGGCCCGGTGGCGGGCGTGATGGCGGCCAAGGCGCTGGAGTCCGCCGACGCGATCACGTTCGACATGGGCGGGACGAGCACCGACGTCGGGCTCGTGCACGGCGGCGAGGTGCGCACGACGACGCTGCAGTTCCTCGACCGCCAGGCGCTGGCGACGCCGATGATCGACGTCACGACGGTCGGCGCCGGCGGCGGCTCGATCGGCTGGGTCGGGCCGGGCGGGACGCTGCGCGTCGGGCCGCAGAGCGCGGGCGCCGTGCCGGGCGCCGCGTGTTACGGGCGCGGCGGGACGCTGGCGACGGTGACCGACGCGAACGTCGTGCTGGGGCTGCTGGACCCGGAGTACTTCCTCGGCGGCCGGATGCGGCTCGACGCCGCCGCGGCCGCGGAGGTGGTGGCGTCGCTCGCCGCGTCGCTCGACCTGTCGCCGCTGGCGACCGCGGCCGGCATGTTCCGCGTCGCGAACTCGGTGATGGCCGACGCGATCCGGCTGCGGACGGTGTTCGCGGGCCTGGACCCGCGCGAGTTCACGCTGGTGTCGTTCGGCGGCGCCGGCGGGCTGCACGCGGGCGCGGTGGCGTCGGAGCTCGGCGTGCGGCGCGTGGTCGTGCCGCGGCTGGCGTCGGTGTTCTCCGCCGCGGGCCTGATCTCGACCGACATCGTGTACTCGTTCGCGCGCTCGACGCACAAGACGATCGGGCCGGACCGGGTCCTCGCGGATCTGGACGATCTGAACGCGGCGTTCGCGGGGCTGGACGCGCAACTGCGCGACGCGTTCCTCGCGCACGGGGTGGAGCCGGAGATCGCGCACGAGGTCGACCTCTGCTACCTGCGGCAGATCCTCGACTTCGACATCCGCGTGCCGGCCCGGTCGCTGGGGGATGACGACGTGGCGGCCGCGGTCGCGACGTTCGACTCGCGCTACGCGGCGATCTACGGCGAAGGCGCCGCGGCGCCGGACGCGGGCTACGACCTGAAGGCGTATCGCGCGATCGGCACGGGCCGGATCGCGCGTCTGGAGCACGTCGCGGCGTCGGTGTCGCCGCATCAGGCCACGGCCTCGGGATCGCGGATGGGACTGGCGTCGGCGACGGCGTCGGATCTGTCGCCGGTCACGGTCTTCGCGGGCGCCTCGCTGGCGCCGGGAGCGCGGCTGGACGGGCCCGCGCTGGTGGAGTACGACGACACGACGATCCTCGTCCCGGCCGGCTGGTCGGCGCACGTCGATGCGTTGTCGAGCCTGGTCCTGGAGGCGAGGCGAAGCCCGCAGGGCGCCGCCGGTGACGGAGCCGCCTGCGAAGCGGCGGCGGAGGCAGAATGAGCGACGAGTTCGATCCCGTCCTGTCGGAGATCGTCCGCAACTACGAGCTGACGATGAACCGCGAGATGGGCCGCGCGCTGGTGAACCTGTCCGGCTCGTTCCTGTTCGTGTCGGCTTCGGACTACGCGTGCGGCTGTCTCGACGCGGAGGGCAACATCCTCACGACGATCGCGTGGTCGCTGCAGATGGGCTTCGCGATGTCGAACACGGTGCGGGCCTCGCTCGAGCGCTTCGGCGACGACCTGCATCCCGGCGACATGATCTTCGCCAACGATCCGTACGACGGCGGCGGGCTCCACTCGCACGACGTGGTCGTCGTCGCGCCCGTGTTCCGCGACGGGGAGCTGGTGATGTGGGTCGGCGTGTCGGCGCACGTGACCGACGTGGGCGGCGCGGTCGCCGGCGGCTACGCGATCGAGCCGATGGAGTGCTACGGCGAGAACCTGCGCTTCACGCCGGTCAAGTTCTACGACCAGGGCAAGTTCCGCGGCGACATCATCGACGCGTTCCTGACCAACACGCGCGTGCCGAAGCAGACGGGGATCGACATCAAGGCGCTGCTCGGCGCGGTCTGGATCGGGCGCGAGCGGCTCGACGCGCTGCTCGAGCAGCACGGCGCCGCGCGGATCCGTGCGATCCACGCGTCGCAGATCGAGGGGTCCGGGCGCGCATTCCGGGAGCGGCTGCGGTCGCTCCCGGATGGCGCGTACTCGGGCGCCGCGCACATGGAGCACGACGGCGCGTCGGATCGCGTCTACACGATCCGGGCGACGGTCTCCAAGCGGGGCGATTCCCTGACCGTCGACTACACCGGCACCGATCCGCAGGCGCCGGGCGCGCTGAACTGCACCGACGTGGGCGGCGTCGGCAACGTGATCGCCGCGATCGGGACGGTGCTGGCGCCGGACATCCCGTTCAACCAGGGGCTCCTGGCGCCGGTCGACATCGTGTCCCCTGTCGGGACGCTGGTGAACGCGGTCAAGCCGGCGCCGATCTCGGGCGCGACGGTCTACGGCGCGTGGTTCGGGACGGATGCGATCTTGGAGGCGCTGAACTACATGATCGCCGGCTCGCCGGAGTGCGGCGGGCGGCGGACCGGGCCGTGGGGCTCGTGGACGTATGCGTGGCTGCAGGGCTCCAACCAGTACGGCGAGCCGTGGTTCTGGAACGTCTTCACCGGCGGCGCGGGCGGCGCGAGCGCGTTCCCGGGCCGCGACGGCGAGAACGCGATGATGGGGATCCAGACCGTCGACGCGTTCACGCCCAACATCGAGGACTACGAGCGCCAGAGCCCCGTCCTGTTCGTCCACTCCGGCGTGGCGGCGGACTCCGGCGGGGTGGGGCGCTGGCGCGGAGGCCTCGCGGGCGAGTCGTTCTGCGTGCCGTACGAGTGCGAGGGCTGGGACGTCACCGTGTTCCAGAACCGTCTGACCGCGCCGTCGTCGGCGGTCGGCGGCGGCTACCCGGGGGCGGGGGCCTCGATCCGCTTCGCGCGCGGGGCGCGTGCCGTCGTCGACGAGTCGTGGGCGTCGCATTCGGGCGCGCCGGTCGGCGCGTTGCGCGACGGTGCGGAGCAGCCGCCGGCGCGGGCGCGAGGCTTCCGCGTGGAGCCCTCGGACGGCTACTACATCCGCGCCACCGGCGGCCCGGGGTTGGGCGACCCGCTGGAGCGCGACCCGGCGGCGGTGCTCGCCGACGTCGAGCGCGGGTGGGTGTCGGTCAAGATGGCCGCGTCGGCGTACGGCGTCGCGGTGGTTCCGGCGGAAGACGGCAGCACCGAGGGAGGCGACGCCGTCGCCGCCTCGACGCCGTCGGCCGCGCCGGCCCCCGGCGACGTCTCCCTGCCGCCGTTCTCCGTCGACGCCGCCGCCACCGCGTCTCTGCGCGACGCCGAGAGGGCGCGTCGCCGGTCGTTCTCCACCGTTCTCCCCGAGGGGCCCGGCGACGCGGATCTTCCCGCCGTGGCGGGTGACCCGCTCGTGCTCTCGGAGGCGCTGGAGGTCGACCCGGACGGGCGGTACCGGTGCCGTGCGTGCGGCCACGATCTGGCGTCGAACCGGTCGAACTGGAAGTACTTCGTGCTCGCGTCGGAGGCGGTCGTCTCATCCGACTCGATCCGCAACCGGATCCTCGAGCGCGCGGACGGCTCGCTCGTGTTCCGCACCTACTGCTGCCCCGGCTGTGCGACGCAGCTCGACACGGAGGTCGCGCTCGCCGGCGAGCCTCCGCGCTGGAACTACCGTGGGCTTGACTGACACTCCCGCGCTGGTCGCGTTCCGGGCCGACGTGCGCGCGTTCCTCGAGGCGCGCGCGCCGCGGCTGCCGGTGCGCGCGGGCTTCCGCAGCCCAGAGACCGCCGAGGAGGACCGGACCGTGCGGGCCTGGCGGGCCGCGCTGTACGAGGCCGGCTACCTCGGCGCGGACTGGCCGGTGGAGTGGGGAGGCGCGGGCGAGTGGGACCCGCTGCGCGATCTCGTGCTCGCCGAGGAGGTCGCCCGCGCGCGGCTGCCGCCGCTGACCGACCAGACGCACCTCGCCGGCTTCGCCTTGCTGAAGTTCGGCAGCGAGGCGCAGAAGGTGCGCCACCTGCCCGCGATCCGCGACGGCCGCGACACGTGGTGCCAGCTGTTCAGCGAGCCGGAGGCGGGCAGCGATCTCGGGGCGATGCGCACCCGCGCGCGGCGCGAGGGAGACGAGTGGGTCGTCGACGGCCAGAAGGTCTGGAGCTCGAACGCCGCGTGGTCGGACTTCGGCTTCCTGCTGGCGCGCACGGGCACGCAGGAGTCCAGGCACCGCGGGATCAGCGCGTTCGTGGTCGACATGCGCGCGCCGGGGATCGACATCCGGCCGCTGCGCGAGATCACGGGGACGTCGGACTTCAGCGAGGTGTTCTTCGACGGCTGCCGTCTCGCGGCGGACTCGCTGCTGGGCGCCGAGGGCGACGGCTGGCGCGTGGCGATGGAGTCACTCGGCGCCGAACGCTCGGGCATCGGTGCGGGCGCCGCGCGGCTGCGGCTGATGCTCGACGATCTCGTCGCGCTGGCCCGCGAGCGCGGGCGGTTCGAAGATGTCCGCGAGCAGCTCGGCCGCTTCGCCGCCGAGGTCGAGGTCTGCAACCTGCTCGTCTACGCGCGGCTCGAGCGCGAGCTCGCCGGCGGCGCCTCGGCCGCCGACGTCCCGATCGGCAAGCTCGCGTTCTCCGAGCTCAACCTGGCGATGGCCGAGTTCGGGGTGTCGCTGCTGGGTTCAGACGGGCTCGTCGCGGGCTCGATCTGGCAGGACGAGTTCCTCTACGCGCGCACGTACACGGTCGCCGGAGGTGCGTCGGAGATCATGCGCAACATCCTCGCCGAGCGGGCGCTGGGGATGCCGCGCGAGGCGCGCTCGTAGCTTCGCGGCGAACGTCAACTGCGCTGGTAAAGGAGTGGGTTTCGGCGGGAAAACGATCATCCGCGGGACCGCTCAGGGAATCTGGTGGTTGGAAGGTGTCGCTATACGCCACTTATCCGCCACACGCGAAAGTGGTGCATCGCGCACGTGGTCGATCGTGATCGCCGAGGCGAACCCGGTGAGCGGTTCTGGGAACCTCGCCCCCCTTACCAGCGCTGTTGACTTTCATATCGAGACCAGGTCGGCAAACGCGCGCGGGAACATCGCCTCGTCGGCCTTTGACCCGCCGCAGGTACAGGTGCAGGTCGTGCTCCCACGTGAACCCGATCCCGCCATGGATCTGCAGCGCCTCGCCGGCGACGCGAGCGCAACGCTCGGTCGCGTACGCGTTCGCGACGGCGATCGCCCAGGGGTCACCCGTGGCCGCGGCGGCCGATACCGCCGTCCGCGAGCCCTCGACCCAGCAGAGCATGTCCGCGCACTTGTGCTTGACCGCCTGGTAGCTCGCGAGCGTCCGCCCGAACGTCGTCCGCTGCTTCGCGTACTCGACCGTCATCTCGAGCAGCCGCGCCGCGACGCCGACGGCATCCGCGGCCGCGAGCAGCGCCCCGATCCCGCGCGGGTCGGAGCCGGCGACGCGCGTGGCGGGCGCGCCGTCGAACGTGACCGTGCAGAGCGTCCGCGTGAGGTCGAGCCCGGCGACGACCTCGACCCGCGCGTCGGCCGCGGACACGAGGAACGTGCCGCCGCTCGCGGCGACGACGAGCACGTCCGCGACGTCCGCATCGAACACGCGGCGGGCGACCCCGGAGACGCGCGTGTCGCCGCCCGTCTCCAGCTCGCACCACGCCGCCACCACCGAGCCGTCCGCGAGCCCTTCGATCTCCGGCCAGGCCGTCGCCGCCAGCGCGCAGCCGAGGAAGGGGCCGCCGTACAACGCGCGGCCGAGCTCCTCGGCGATCACCGCGGCGTCCGGGAGACTGCCGAGGCCTCCGTGCTCCTCGGCCACCAGCGCGGCGATCCAGCCCATGTCCGCCGCCCGCGACCAGGCCGCGCGATCGAGCGTCCGCGCCTGCTCGAGCCCCGCGCGGACCGACGACAGCGGGGCCTCGCGGGCGAGGAACCCGCGCGTGGCCTCGCGGACGAGCTCAGAAGAGCCGGTAGCCGCCATCGATGACCAGCACGTCTCCCGTGTGGTAGCGGGCGCCGGGCGACGCGAGGTAGACCGCGGCGGGTCCGAGGTCCTCAGGCGCGCCGAAGCGGCGCATCGGCACGCGCGGGAGGATCCGCGTCGTCCCGATCTCGCTCTGCAGCAGCGCGCGGTTGAGGTCGGTCTCGATCCAGCCCGGCATCAGCGCGTTGGCGCGGATCCCGTGGCGGGCGAGCTCGACCGCCAGCGACTGCACCAGCGCGACGACGCCGGCCTTGCTCGCCGCGTAGTGCTCGGACTGCGGCGCGCCCTCGATCGCGGTCAGCGACGAGGTCGCGACGAGGCTGCCGCCTCCGCCGCGCTCGATCATGTGCCGCGCGGCCGCGCGGAGCGTCAGGAACGTCCCGTCGAGGTTCACGCGCACGATCCGCTGCCACTCGCTCAGCGCGATCTCGGTGAAGCGCTTGCCGCCGCCCGCGGTGCCCGCGTTGGCGAAGCAGGAGTCGACCCGCCCGAAGTGCTCGACGGTGGCCGCCATGGTCGCGTCGACCGCGGCCTCGTCGGCGACGTCGCAGACGAACGCGGCGGCGCCGGCGCCGAGCGCCTCCACCGCGGCGGCGTTCTTGTCGGCGTTCGTCCCCCAGATCGCGACATCCGCGCCGGCGTCGCGCAGCGCCTGCGCCAGCCCGAGGCCGATGCCGCCGTTGCCGCCGGTGACGAGGGCGACATGGCCCGTGAGGTCGAAGGGGTTCACGACGCGCAGTCTTCCACGGCTCGCGCGCGCCCGCGAAGCGCTTCTTTGCGCGAAAACGACTTGCGAGGCACGCGCGCGATCCCCAGGATGGCGGCATGCGAGCCGACCCGAGGTGCGCGCTGCCGGCGCCCGTGCGGGCCGCGCGGGCCGAGTGGGAGGCGCGCTGGCGCGAGCAGGGACTGCACCGCGGGATCACGCTCGCGGCGCTGCTCGCGGAGGGCGCGGCGCGCCACGGCGACACGCCGATCACGTTCTTCTCGCGCACCCGCCCCGCCGTCTGGACGCTGCGCGAGCTGCACGAGGAGGGCGCGCTTGTCGCCTCCGCGCTGCACGGACTCGGGCTGACCCCCGGCGACGCGCTCGCGGTCCAGCTCCCGAACTGGCCGGAGGCCGCGATCGCCTACTACGCCGCCGCGCGCCTGGGCCTCGTGCTCGTCCCGATCGTGTCGATCTACGGCCCCGCCGAGGTCGGCCACATCCTGCGGCGGTCAGAGGCCCGCGCGTTCATCACGGCCGCCGAGTTCCGCCGGCGCAAGGCCGCCGAGGACCTGCCGAGATTGGGCGAGACGGCGCTCGCCCACGTGATCGTGGTGGGGGAGGAGGTCGCGGGGACGCTCGCCTGGGAAGACCTGCGCGCCGGAGCCGAGCCGCCCGCCCCGCCCGGCGACGCGCGCGCTCCCGCCGTGCTGCTGTACACGTCCGGGACGACCGCGGAGCCGAAGGGCGTGATCCACTCGCACGACACGCTGATCGCGGAGCTCACGCGCTCGCCCACGCCGCCGCCGGACACGCCCGGGACGGTCTCGCTGCAGCCGTTCCCGGCCGGCCACACGGCGGGCCTGGTCGCGCTGCTCGGGCCCGCCCATCACGGGCACCCTACGATCGTGATGGACGTGTGGAACGCGGAGGACGCCGGGCGGCTCGTCGAAGCCCACAAGGTCACCGCGATGGCCGGCACGCCGATCTTCCTCAGCTCGATCCTCGACACCGGCGCCGACCTCTCGACCCTGCGGCACGCCACGACGGGCGGCGCGGGCGTGCCGCCCGCGCTTGTCGAGCGCGCCGACGCGCAGGGCTGGCGCGTGTGCCGCTGCTACGGCGCGACCGAGGGCCCGAGCGTGACCGCGACCGAGGCGAGCGACCCGCTCGCGCTCCGCGCGTACACCGACGGCCGGCCGATCGGCGGCGCGCAGGTGAAGATCGTCGACGGCGAGATCGCGGTGCTCTCGCCGGAGTCGCTCGTCGCCTACGACGACCCGCGGGCCAACGCCGACGCGTTCACGCCCGACGGCTGGTTCCTCACCGGCGACATCGGCGCGCTGGACGCGGACGGCTGCCTGACGATCACCGACCGCAAGAAGGACATCATCATCCGCGGCGGCGAGAACATCTCCTCCAAGGAGGTCGAGGACGTGCTCGCGCGCCACCCGGCGATCCTCGAAGCCGCCGTCGTGGCCGCGCCCGACGACGTCTACGGCGAGCGCGTGTGCGCGTTCGTCGTCGCCGCGGGGCCGCTCACGCTCGATGACGTGCGCGCCCACTTCGAGCGCGCCGGCGTCGCGCGCCAGAAGACGCCCGAGCGGCTGGAGCTCGTCGAGGACCTGCCGAGGACGCCGGCGGGCAAGGTCAAGAAGCCCGAGCTGCGGCGGCTACTGGCCTAGCTTCGCCTCCAGCTCGCGCACGCGCGCCGCGAGCAGCGACACCGCGTCCGAGGTCTGGTGCGAGAGCTGGTGCGCCATGAAGTGATAGGCGCTCGCGTCGGCGCGGCCGCGCCGGTCCTCCATGAAGCGCAGCGAGAGCTTCGACAGCGCCAGCGCCTCGCGCGGCACCTCCAGCAGCGACGCGGCGACCGACTCGACCTTGGCGTCGAGCTCGTCAGCCGGCACCACCCAGTTGACCAGCCCGAGCGCCTGCGCCTCGACGGCGCTGAGCGCCGCGCTCGTCCACAGCAGCTGCTTCGCCCGCCGCTCGCCGACCGCCCACGCCAAGGAGGGGAGCTCGACGTCCGCCGCGCCCATGTCGCGCGTCACGCGCGAGGCGAACACGGCGTCGTCGGCCGCGACCACGAGATCGACGGCGCCGATCAGCATCAGCGAGGCCGCGAGGCAGTGCCCCTGGACGCGCGCGATCGTCGGCACGCGCAGATCCCGCAGCGCCTCGATCGGGCCGGTGAAGAGGTCGAGCTCCTGCCACAGCCGGCCCTCGGCGGTCTCGAGGTTGCGGCGGTACTCGGGGTTGACCACCGCCTCCTTCAGATCGTGGCCGGCGGAGAACGACGGCCCGAGCCCGGCGAGCACGACGACGCGCACCGAGGGCGTCCGCGCGGTGTCCTCGCACGCGGCCAGCAACCCGCGCAGCAGCGCCGCGTTCTGCGCGTTGCGCGCCTCGGGCCGGTTGAGCACGATCCGCCGGACCGGGCCGGCATCCTCGATCAGGACCTCGTCAGCCACGCTCCGACCTCCTCCGCCGAGCCGCCCAGCACCGCCTGCAGGTCGAGCACGCGCCGGTAGTGCAAGTGCAGCCCGAGCTCCCACGTGAAGCCCATGCCGCCGTGCACCTGGATCGCGCTCTCGACGACCCGCCGGGCGGCGGCGGGGCCGGCGAAGCGCAGCACCGCGGCGAGGCGCGGGTCGTCGCGAGCGGCCAGCCGGCCGATGCCCGCGTCGAGCGACTCGAGGTCGACCGCCATCCGCGCCAGCGTATGCGAGACGGCCTGGAAGGACGCGATCGGCCGCCCGAACTGCTCGCGCTCGCCCGCGTAGGCGACGGAGAGCTCCAGCGCGCGCTGGGCGGCGCCGTAGAGCTCCGCCAGCACGCCGAGCTCCCAGGCGCGGCGAAGATCGACCTCCACGCGCTCGCGGACCCGCACTTGCGCGAGTCCTTGGCCGGCCTCGAGGCCGAGCACCGGCTCCGCGTCGTCCACCTCCACGATCGCCGCCCACCCGTCGCCGAGCACGCCCGCCAGCGATGCTCCCGGCGCCAAGGCCACCAGCGCGGAATCGCCCACCGCGACCCCGCCGCCGCCGCGCAGCGACCCGTCCAGCAGCCCCTCCAGCCGCGCGTCGCCGGTCGCCTCCAACAGCGGCGCCAGCAGCAGCGACTCGCCGCGGATCGCCGCCGGCAGAAGCCGCCGCCCCGCGACGGCCGACAGGCGCAGCCGCTCCTCCAGCTCCAGGCCCGATTCGTCGAGCCAGACGCCCGCCCAGCCGAGGCCGACGAGGTCGCGCTGCAGCGCGTCGTCCAGCGGCGTGTCGTGCTCGGCGCACGCGAGCAGCGCCTCGATCCCCAGGATCCGCTCCAGCGACTCCTCGAGCGACCGCGCGACCTCGCTCATCCGCGCAGCCCCAGCAGCTGGCGCGCGACGATCCCGTGCTGGATCTCCGTCGTGCCGCCGTAGATCGACACCGCGCGCGACTCGAGCAGGTCGTGCGTCCAGCCGTTCGCCGTGCGCGCGACGTCCGGGCCGAGCAGCTCCACCGCCGCCGCGAACAGCGACTGGTAGGCGTGCGAGAGCAGCAGCTTGTCGACCGACGTCGCGCCTGGGCGCAGCGTCCCCGCCCGCTGCGCCGCGAGCGTCCGGTAGACCTGGCACTCGAGCAGGTCGAGCTCCGCCGCGACCTCGCCGAGCCGCCGCGCGCCGGACGGACCGACCGCCGCCGCCAGCTCGTCCAGCCGCCCGCGCAGCCGGATCTGACGCTCGAGCACGAACAGCCCGCGCTCGTAGCCGAGCATCTGCATCGCGACCTTCCAGCCGGCGCCGAGGCCGCCGATCACGTCCGCCACCGGCACCCGGACCTCGTCGAGGAAGACCTCGTTGAAGTGCGGCTCGTTGAGCAGCTGCGGCAGCGGCCGCACCGTCACGCCGGGCGAGCGCATGTCGACGATCGCCATCGACAGTCCGCGGTGGCGCTCGGAGCCGCGCTCGCTGCGCACCAGGCACGCGCACCAGCGCGCGATCGCGGCGCGCGAGGTCCACACCTTCTGCCCGCTGATCACGACCTCGCCGTCCACGACGCGCCCCAGCGTCCGCACGGCCGCGAGGTCAGAGCCCGCGCCCGGCTCGGAGAACCCCTGGCACCACAGCTCGCTCGCGTCGAGCATGCCTCCCAGGTAGCGCTCCTGCTGCGACTCGTCGCCGAGGTCCATCAGCGTCGGCCCGATCATGTAGACGCCGATGCGGTTGATCAGCTCCGGCATCCCGGTGCCCGCGAGCTCCTCGGCGAGCACCGCCTCGGCCGCGAGATCGAGGCCGCCGCCGCCGAAGCGCGCCGGCCATGAGAGCCCCACGAGCCCGGCGGCGTGCAGCGACCGCTGCCACGCGACCTGCGCCTTGATCCGGGCGCCGTAGTCCTCCGGCGGCGGCCCCGGATCGTTCGACGCCAGCCACTCGCGCACCCGCGCCCGCAGCGCGTCCTCGGCCGGCCCGAAGGCCAGCGTCGGCGCGGGGAAGGCATCTAGCCCCATAGCACTGCCTTGGTCGGGAGAATCGCCCTCTGGGCGATTGCTCCCAGCGACGCGAGCCCTCTGGGCGAGTCGTCGCCGCTCATACGCAGTCCAGCCCCGCCGACGCCAGCGCCGGGCCGATCGCGCCGATGCCCTCGAACCCCTCGCCGACCGTGTGCCCGGCCAGCGCCCGCGCGTGGATGCCCTCGACGATCACGGCCAGCTTGAAGTGCGCGAACGCGACGTAGAAGCCGACCTCGCCCAGCGAGACGCCGTAGCGCTCGGCGACCTCCGCGCGCGTGAAGAAGCCCGGCTCGGCGGTGATCGCGTGCACCGGCGACGCGAACGTCTCACCCGGCTCGCCCCAGTACATCAGCAGCATCCCGACGTCGGCCAGCGGGTCGCCGAGCGTCGCCATCTCCCAGTCGAGCACCGCGACCACGTCGCCCGCCTCGCCGAGCACCACGTTGTCGATCCGGTAGTCGCCGTGGACGATCGCGGCGCGGCCGTCGGACGGCACCTTCGCGGCCAGCCGCCGGCCGAGCTCGTCGAGCTCCGGCAGCGCCCGCGCGCGCCCGCCCTCCAGCTGCGCGTGCCAGCGCCGCACCTGGCGCTCCATGAAGCCGTCGGGCCGCCCGAACGACCCCAGGCCCACCGCGCGATAGTCGACCGAGTGCAGCTCGCGCAGCACGTCGACGAGCGCCGCCGAGATCGCCCGCGTGTCGCCGAAGACGTCCGCCGGCGCCCGCACGATCCGCCCGCGGACCTCCTCCATCACGTAGAACGGCGCGCCGATCACCGCCTCGTCGGAGCACAGCGAGAGCACGCGCGGCACCGGCACCGGCGAATCCGCCAGCGCCCGCAGCACGGTGTACTCGCGCGTCATGTCGTGCGCCGTCGGCAGCCGGTTCCCCAGCGGCGGCCGGCGCAGCACCCACGTCCGCGCGCCGCTGCGCAGCCGGTACGTGAGGTTCGACTTGCCGCCGCTGATCAGCTCCGCCTCCAGCGGCGCGTCGAGATAGCGCTCGAGCGCGGGCAGGTCGATCCCCGGCGGCATCAGACGTTCGACGCGCTCAGGCCGAGCGACGGCGACAGCGTCGCGCCGGTGATGAAGCGCGCCTCGTCGGAGGCGAGGAAGAGCACCGCGTCGGAGATGTCCGACGGCTCCGCGTACGGCTCCGGGATCAGGTTCACGCTCGCGAAGGCCGGCAGCGCGTCCTCGCGCGTCGGGTGCTCGAGATCGGGCCGGAAGAGCTTGTAGGCGGCGTCGTTGTGCATCATCGGCGTGTTCACCGAGCTGGGGCAGACGACGTTCGCGGTCACCCCGTGCGGCGCGACCTCGAGCGCGAGGCTCTTGATCAGCCCGATCACGCCCCACTTGGACGCGGCGTAGTGGCCGATGTTCTCCCAGCCGGCGCGGCCCGCCATCGACGCGGTCGCGACGATCCGCCCGTAGCCGCGCGAGACCATCTCCGGCGCGACCGCCCGTACGGCGTTGAAGACGCCGGTCAGGTTCACGTCGATCGTCGTCTGCCACAGCTCCGGCGACATGCCGCCCAACGGCCCGAACGTGCAGATGCCGGCGTTGCAGACGAGCACGTCGATGCGGCCGAACTTCTCGATCACGGCGGCGACGACGCGCTCCATGTCCGCCGCCGAGCGCACGTCGGCCTGCAGCGCCAGCTCCGCCGCGCCGTCGAGCTCCTCGCGCGACGCCAGCGGATACGGCACCGTCTCCAGCGACCCCGACGCGATGTCGCAGACGGCGACGCGCGCGCCCTCGGCCGCGAAGCGCTCGGCGTGCGAGCGGCCCTGCCCGCGCGCGCCGCCGGTGATGAGCACGACCCGGTCGTCGAAGCGGCTCATGCCGCCATCCGCGCGTTCCAGCCGAGCGCCACGGCCAGCGCGTCGCCGGTGATGAAGCGCGCCTCGTCGGACGCGAGGAAGAGCACCGCGTCGGAGACGTCGTTGGGCGCCAGCCACGGGACGGGGATCGGGTTCAGCGCCGTGTAGGCGGCCTCGACCTCCTCGATCCGGATCTCGTCCGCGTCCGGCAGGAAGAGCCGGTGGAAGGCCTCGTTCTGGATCATCGGGCTGTCGACCGAGGTCGGAAGCACGGCGTTGACGGTGACGCCGGACGCCGCCACCTCGACGGCCAGCGACTTCACGAGCCCGATCACGCCCCACTTGGCCGCGACGTAGTGGCTGATGTTGGCCGAGCCCTGGCGCCCGACGATCGACGACGTCGCGACGATCCGGCCGTACCCGCGCTCGACCATGTGCGGCACGACGGCGCGCATCGTCTTGAACACGCCGGTGAGGTTGATGTCGATCATGTTCTGCCAGGCGGCGTCGCTCATCTCGGCGAGCGTCGAGACGCCGGCGATCCCGGCGTTGCAGACGAGCACGTCGATCCGGCCGAGCTCGGACAGGCCCCGCTCCACCGCGGCCGCGAGATCGGCGGTCGAGCGCACGTCGGCGCGGCAGATCACCGCGCGGCGGCCGTGCTCGCCGACCATCCGGGCCGTCTCGCGCAGGTCGTGGTCGGTCCCGAGCCCGTACGGCACGGTGTCGATGTCGGCGCACAGGTCGCACAGCACGAGGTCGGCGCCTTCGGCCGCGAGCCGGACGGCGTGCGAGCGGCCCTGCCCGCGCGCGGCGCCGGTGACCAGCGCGACCTTGCCGGTGAAGCGCGGCCGCTCCATCTCAGCTCGCGCGCTGCTTCTTGGCGGCGACCTGGGCGCGCAGCGCCGCGACGGCCGCGCGCACCTCCTCGCCGCCCGTGTCGAACGTCTGCATCTCCAGCGCGGCGGACAGCTCGAAGCTCGTGCTCGCGCCGAGCGAGAGCCACTGGTTGATCGAGCGCTTGGTCGAGCGGACGGCGAGCTGCGGCATCGCGCGGAACCGCTCGGCCACCGCGGTGGCGCGGGCGAGCGAGTCGCCGGTCGGCACGATCTCGGTCACCAGGCCGATCCGCTCGGCCTCGACGGCGTCGATCCAGTCGCCGGTCATCAGGTAGCGCTTGGCGCGCGTGATGCCGACCGTGAGCGGCCAGATCATCGTCCCGCCGTCGCCGGCCGCGAGCGCGGCCTGGACGTGGCCGTCGGCGATCCGCGCGTGCTCCTCGACGATGATGTAGTCCGACAGCAGCGCGAACATCAGCCCCGACCCGGTCGCGAAGCCGTTGACGGCGGCGACGACCGGCTTGTCGTTCTGGATGTGGGCGTGGACGAGCTCGCGCACCTGTCCCTGCAGCTCGAGCATCAGCGCGCGGTCGCGCGTGAGGTCCTCCATCCACTCGTACGTCGCCCCGACCGAGAACGCCCGCCCCGCGCCGTGCAGGACGGCGACGAGCACGTCCGGGTCGCCGGCGATCTCGCGCAGGATCCGCGGGAACTCCTCGTGCTCGTGGGCGTCGCACGCGTTCATCCGCTCCGGCCGGTTCATCTCGATGTACACGATCCCCTCGCGCACCTCGACGTTCAGGAACGAATAGCTCGCGGGCTCGATCTTCACGGGGTCCCTTCCGTCGTCGTATCGAACACGTCCGCAGCGACCGCATCGGCCGCGGCCCGCAGCCGGCGACCGAGCACGGCCATCGACTGGACCGGGATCAGCGAGGCGAAGCCCGTGATCACGAGCAGCAGCTGCGGCTCGCTCTGGGGCGAGAGCACCGCGCAGCCGACCGCGTTGTGCTCCTCGTAGTACTCGCCGACGCTGATCGAGAAGCCGCGCGCCCGCGTGCGGGCCAGCTCGCGCTTGAAGTCGAGCATCCCGGTGATCGAGTGCGGCGCGCGCGCGGGCAGCCCGTGCAGCGCGACCATGCGATCGACCTCCTCGTCGCTGCACCACGAGTACCAGGCCTTGGCGACCACGGCGCCGTTGGGCGGGATCCGGTCGCCGAGCGTGGACGTCACCTTCAGCGGCCGTCGCCCCTCGGCCTTGCCGACCACCAGGAACGCGTCGTCCTCGGTCTTGCGGAAGATCAGCACGACGTGGTTGACCTCGCGCGCGACGGCGTCCGCGTGCGCCTGCGCGGCGGCGAGCAGGTGGCCGTGGCTGTCGACGAGCGAGGCGAACTCGATCAGCGCCATGCCGAGCGTGTAGCGCCGCGTGTCCTCGTCGTAGTTGAGGATCCGCTGGGCGGCGAGCGTGCGCAGGATGTTGAAGCAGGTGCTCGTGTTGATGTCGAGCGCGCGGGCGATCTCCATCATCGGCGTCGGGCGGTTGCCGACCTCCTGCAGGTAGCGCAGGATCGAGACCGTGTGCAGGACGGCCGGGACGCCTTCGCGCGTCGGGCGTCCGGAACCTCGGCTGCGGCGTTCCTCAGGGGTCTTGGCGCGGCTGACCACCGGGCAATCCTCCGCGACCGCGCAAGGGGCTCGCAACCCGTTTCTTGCAGGAGAAGCGGTTTGCGCACGACGGCGGACCCCAGGAAAGCTCCCTGACGTGTCCGTGATCGTCGCCGCCGTGCGCACGCCGATCGGGAGGGCGTTCAAGGGCTCCCTCGCCGGCGTGCGCCCTGACGACCTCGCCGCGCATGCGATCCGCGCCCTGCTGGCGCAGGTCGAGGCGCTCGACCGGGCGGACATCGACGACGTGATCTGCGGCGCCGCGTCCGGCGCCGGGGAGCAGGGGATGAACCTCGGCCGCGTCGCCGGCCAGCTGGCGGGACTGCCGCCGACCGTGCCGGGCGTCACCGTCAACCGCTTCTGCGCGTCCTCGCTGCAGGCCATCCGCATGGCCCACCACGCGATCGCGGCGGGGGAGGGCGACGTCTACGTCGCGGCCGGCGTGGAGAGCGTGAGCCGAACCGCGGGGCGCGGGTGGCGCGAGGACGATCGCCACCCGCGCTTCGTGGACGCCGCGCGCCCGGACTACGTCAACGACCTCTACATCGCCATGGGCGAGACGGCCGAGAACGTCGCCCAAGACTGGGGCGTCACGCGCGCCGAGATGGACGCGCTCGCGCTGCGCTCGCACCGGCTCGCGATCGCGGCCCGCGAGGCCGGCGTTCACGCGCGCGAGATCGTGCCGGTCACGCTCCCCGACGGGAGCGTCATGACCGTCGACGACGGTCCGCGCGCGGACACGTCGCTGGAGCGGCTCGCCGAGCTGCGCCCGTCCTTCCGCGTCGGCGGGACGGTCACAGCCGGCAACTCCTGCCCGCTCAACGACGGCGCCGCCGCCGTGCTCGTGATGTCGGAGGCGAAGGCCGCGGAGCTCGGGATCGCCCCGCTCGTGCGCATCCTCGCCTCGGCGGTCAGCGGCGTGGAGCCGGAGCTCATGGGCATCGGCCCGATCGAGGCGGTCACGCGCGCGCTGGCCCGCGCGCGGATGACGATCTCCGACGTCGACGTGGTCGAGCTCAACGAGGCGTTCGCGGCGCAGGTGATCCCGGTGTGCGACGAGCTCGGGATCGACATCGACGCGCAGCTGAACCCGCACGGGGGCGCGATCGCGCTCGGTCACCCGTTCGGCATGACCGGAGCGCGCATCATGACGGCGCTCATCAACGACCTGCGTACGCTCGACGGGAGCATCGGGCTCGAGACGATGTGCGTGGGCGGCGGGCAGGGGATGGCGATGATCGTGGAGCGCGTGAGCTGATGTGGGACTTCTCGACTGAGCCTGAGTTCCAGGCGCAGCTGGACTGGGCGCGCTCCTTCATGGAGCAGGAGGTGTACGCGCTCGAGGTGCTGGAGGGCATCGACGAGGCCGCGTTCGCGCGCGTGCTCGAGCCCCTGCGCGAGCGCGTCAAGGAGCAGGGCCTGTGGGCCGCGCACCTGTCGCCCGAGCTCGGCGGCCAGGGCTTCGGCGCGCTGCAGCTTGGGCTGCTGAACGAGGTGATCGGGCGCAGCGCGTTCGGCCCGACGGTGTTCGGCAGCCAGGCGCCCGACGCCGGCAACGCGGAGCTGATCGCGGCCTCCGGGACGGAGGACCAGAAGCAGCGCTGGCTGGAGCCGCTGCTGGCCGGCGAGATCCGCAGCGCGTTCTCGATGACCGAGCCGGGCACCGCGGGCTCGGACCCGACGCTGCTGGAGACGACCGCGGTCCGCGACGGCGACGGCTGGGTGATCAACGGGCGCAAGTGGTTCACGTCCAACGGCTCGGTCGCCGACCTGCTGGTCGTGATGGCGGTCAGCGAGCCGGACGCGGCGCCGCACAAGCGCGCGTCGATGTTCCTCGTCCCGGCCGATGCGGCCGGCGTGGAGATCGTGCGCGACGTGCCGACGATGGAGGACCCGAGCGGCGGCGCGCGGCGCTTCCGCGCCGGCGGCTACGGGCACGCGGAGATCGTCTACCGCGACGTCCGCGTCGGCCCCGAGGCGCTGCTCGGCGAGTCCGGCCAGGGCTTCTGGCTGGCGCAGCTGCGCCTCGGCCCGGGCCGCATCCAGCACTGCATGCGCTGGCTCGGGCAGTCCCAGCGCGCGTACGAGATGCTGTGCGAGCGCGCCGTCTCGCGCTACGCGTTCGGCTCGCTGCTGTCGGAGAAGGGCACGGTCCAGAACTGGGTCGCGGACAGCGCCGCGCAGATCCTCGCCGCGCGGCTGATGACGCTCTACGCCGCCTGGAAGATCGACCGCGAGGGCGCGCGCAACGCGCGGCTGGAGATCTCGCTGATCAAGTTCTACGGCGCCCAGGTGATGTACGACGTGATCGACCGGGCCGTGCAGGCGCACGGCGCGCTCGGCTTCTCGACCGACCTGCCGCTGGAGTCGATGTACCGCAACGCGCGCGCCGCGCGCATCTACGACGGCGCCGACGAGGTCCACCGCCAGTCGGCGGCGCGCCGCATCCTCGCGGCGTACGAGGCCGTCGAGGTCCCGTCCGAGCACGTGCCGACGCGCCGGAGCGAGGCGCAGGCGCGCTTCGCGTCGCTGCTCGACGGCGTCGCCGCCGACTTGTGAAGGCGGCGCTGGTCACGGGCGGCTCGCGCGGCATCGGCCTCGCGCTCGCCCGCCGGCTGGCGGCCGAGGGCTACGCGCTGACGCTGGTCTCGCGCGCGCCCGAGGAGGCGGCGCGCGAGCTCGGGTGCGCATGGTTCGCCGCGAACCTGCTGGAGGAGGACGGCGTGCGCGCGGCGGTCGCGCACCACGCCGCCGTGCACGGGCGCCTGGACGTGCTCGTCAACAACGCCGGCACCGGGATGGGGCAGGACGTGGGCGAGCTGAGGACGAGCCGGGTCGACGTCCAACTCGCGCTGAACCTGCGCACGCCGATCCTCTTCTACCGCGAGGCGCTGCCGCAGCTTCGCGCGGCCGGGGACGCGTGGGTGGTCAACGTCGCCTCGGTCGCCGGGCTCGACGGCCAGCCGTGGCTGTCGGTCTACTCGGCCGCCAAGGCAGGCCTGATCGCGTTCACGCAGGCGATGAACAAGGAGCTCGACGGGATCCGCTCGTGCGCGCTGTGCCCGGGCACGGTCGAGACCGAGCTGACGGCGTACGTCGAGGATCGCTCGGCCCTGATCCCGCCGTCGGACGTCGCGGAGGCGCTGGCGTTCCTGCTGCGCCTGTCGCCGAACTGCGTCGTGCCGCACATAGCCCTCGGTTAGTATCGGGTTTCGCCCTCCGGTTGCGGCCTTCGCGGCCCGGCACCTGCGGCCGGGGCCGACGGGCCTTTCAACCTTCGTGCGACGTTACAATTTCGACTGGCTGGTGGTGGGCTCGGGCTTCGGCGGAAGCGTCAGCGCGCTGCGGCTCGCCCAGAAGGGCTACTCGGTCGGCCTGCTCGAGGCGGGGCGGCGCTTCGGCGACGACGAGCTGCCGAAGTCGGCGTGGGACCTGCGGCGCTACTGGTACGCGCCGAAGCTGGGCCTCAACGGGATCTTCCGGCTGACGATCTTCAAGGACGTCGCGATCGTCAGCGGGGCGGGCGTCGGCGGCGGCTCGCTCGTCTACGCGAACACGCTCTACCGCGCGCCGGCGCGCTTCTACGAGGACGCGCAGTGGCGCGATCTCTCCGACTGGCAGGTCGCGCTCGCGCCGCACTACGACGAGGCGGAGCGGATGCTCGGCGTCGTCGGCTACGACGAGGACGATCCCGCCGACGACCACCTGCGCGTCTACGCGCACGAGATCGGCGTCCCGGACACGTACGCGAAGACGCGCGTCGGCGTGTTCCTCGGCGAGGCGGGGGTGACCGTCGCCGACCCGTACTTCGGCGGCATCGGGCCGGATCGCACCGGCTGCACGCGCTGCGGGCGCTGCATGGTCGGCTGCCCGGTCGGCGCCAAGAACACGCTCGTGAAGAACTACCTGTGGTTCGCGGAGCGGGCCGGCGCGCGGATCCTCGCCGAGCGCACCGTCGTCGACATCCGGCCGCTCGGCGCGGCGGACGGCTCCGAGGGCTACGCGGTCACGACGGAGCGTTCGATGGGCCTGCGGCGCGATCGCCAGGTGCACACGGCGCGCGGGGTGGTCGTCGCGGCCGGCGCGCTGGGCACGAACCGGCTGCTCGCGGCGTGCCGCCTCAACGGCTCGCTCCCGCGGATCTCCAGCCGGCTCGGCGAGCTCGTGCGCACGAACTCGGAGTCGATCCTCGCGGTGACGCTGCCGCGGGGCTCGGAGGACATCTCGCGCCGGGTCGCGATCACGGGCTCGATCTACCCCGACCCGGACACGCACATCGAGACCGTGGTCTACGGCGACGCCGGCGACGGCACGTCGCCCCTGTTCACGCTGCTGACCGGCGACGGCACGCGCGTCACGCGGCCGCTGAAGCTCGCGCGCGCCGCGCTGCGCCATCCGCGGCTGTTCGCCCGCACGCTCAACCCGCGCGGCTGGTCGAAGCGCACGGTGATCGTGCTGGTCATGCAGTCGCTCGACAACGCGATCGCGCTGCGCGCCCGGCCTGGCCGGCACGGACGCGTGCGGCTGACGACCGAGCAGGACCCGGAGCGGCCGAACCCGACGTTCATCCCCGTCGCCAACCAGTTCGCGGAGTGGCTTGCCGAGCGCACCGGCGGGATCGCCCAGAGCTCGATCATGGAGGCGGGCGCCAACATCCCGTCGACGGCCCACATCCTCGGCGGCGCGGTGATCGGGGCGGACCCGGCGTCAGGCGTGGTCGATGCCCGCCAGCGCGTGTTCGGCTACGAGAACCTGCTCGTCTGCGACGGCGCGGCGGTGCCGGCCAACGTCGGCGTCAACCCGAGCCTCACGATCACGGCGCTGGCCGAGCACGCGATGAGCCACGTGCCGCCCTCGCGGCACTAGAAGACGTTCGCCTCGAGCCAATCCGAGGCGAAGAACGCGAGGAAGAGCGGGACGAGCGCCCACATCAGCGGATGGATCTGGCGCGCGCGGTTCGTGCCGACCATGACCGCCACGTAGGCGAGCACGCCGAGGCCGATGCCGGCGCTGATCGAGAACGTCAGCGGGATGGCGGCGATCACGAAGAAGGTCGGGATGCCGGCCTCCGGGCGCTTCCAGTCGATGTCCGCGACGAGCCGCAGCATCAGGTAGCCGATCATGATCAGCGCGGGCGCGACGGCCGGGTAGATCGTCGCGTCGCCGACCTTCACGCCCTGCGCGACGACGGCGATCAGCGGCACGAAGAAGATCGTCAGCACGAACAGGCCGCCGGTGACGAGCGACGCGAGGCCGGTGCGCGCGCCCTCCGACACGCCGGCGCCGGACTCGACGTACGTCGTCACGCTCGAGACGCCCATCGCGCCGCCGCCGGCGGCGGCGAACGAGTCGACCAGCAGCAGGCGCTTGAGCTTGGGCACCTCGCCCTTCTCGTTCAGCAGCCCGCCGGCGCTCGACACCGCGACGGCGGTGCCGACGGTGTCGAAGAAGTCGCTCATGAAGAGCACGAAGATCACCGGCACGAGCGCCCACGTGATCGCGTCGGCGAGGTTGGACGGATCGAGCGCGTCGCCGATCGTCGAGAACGAGCCGGACTTCGGGATCTCGGCGATCTTGTCCGGCCCGTCGAGCACGCCGAAGATCAGGCCCAGGACCGTCGCGGTGAAGATGCCCGCGAGGATCGCGCCCTTGAAGCCGCGCGCGGTCAGGACGACCGCCACCAGCAGCCCGCCGAGCGCGATCAGCTGCGGGCCGCCGGTGAGCACGCCGAGCCCGATCCCCGTCGCCGGGTCGTTGACCGTGATCCCCGCGTCGCGGAACCCGACGAGCGCGATGAACAGGCCGATGCCGACGCCGATCGAGAGCTTGATCTCGTGCGGGATGGCGCGCATGATCGCCTCGCGCAGGCCGGCGAGGACGAGCACGACCGCGATCAGGCCTTCGATCACGACGCACGACATCGCGACCGGCCACGCGAGCTTGCGGCCGAGGATCAGGTCGAACGCCACCACCGCGTTGAGCCCGAGCCCGGACGCGAGCGCGAACGGCAGGTTCGTGAACAGCCCCATCAGCGTCGTGAAGATCGCCGCCGCCAGCGCCGTGGCCACCGTGACCGCCCCGACCGGCATCCCGGCGGCGCCGAGGATCGCGGGGTTCACGAAGACGATGTACGCCATCGTCAGGAACGTCACGACGCCGCCGAGCAGCTCGGTGCGCACGGTCGAACCACGCTCGCGGATCTGGAAACGGCGCTCGAGGCCCGACCCCGAGCTCGACACTGTGGTGGCCATGGGCCGGAAACTAGCGCGCGCTGCGGCGGCAGCGCGCGCCAGTGAATGCGTCGCTAGGGCAGGCGGCGGTGGGCCGTCGCCGGGGCGATCGTGCGGGCGGTGGTGTTCTCGACGACCGGGTCGACCGTCCAGTCGGGGTGGCCGGGCATCGGCGGGGTCTTGGTTCCGTAGACCCAGTCGCGCAGGAACGCGGTCAGGTTGCGGGCGGAGACCTGGGAGGCGAGGGCGATGAAGTCGTCGGTGCTCGCCGACTGGCCCTCGTAGCGCTGCAGCCACGCGCGCTCGATCCGCTGGAACGTGGCGGCCCCGACGACCTGGCGCAGCGCGTAGAGCACGAGCGCGCCGCCGTGGTAGCGCTGGAAGTCGAACAGCGTGTCAGGGCTCGACGGCAGTGCGACGGGGCCGCTGTCGTGGCGCCACTGGTCCCCGTGCGCGTAGACGGCCTTCATCAGCTCGTCGAACGTCGCGTAGCCGTTGTCGTCCGGGTAGCCCTCGGTGTCGTCGGCGAGCTCGCCCTTCTCCTCGGCATAGAGGAACTCGTACCAGCTCGCATGGCCTTCGTTGAGCCAGAGGTCGCTCCACGAGTAGGGGGCCACGCTGTCGCCGAACCACATGTGCGACATCTCGTGCAGCTCGGTCGGCTCCCACACGCCCTGCGAGTAGTCGTCGAACCACGACGTGTCGATCAGCTCGAGCGTCTGCGTCTCCAGCGCGAAGCCGAGGTCGGCCTGGACGACGAGCGACCCGTAGAGGTCGAACGGGTAGCGGCCGACGCGCGACTGCATCCAGGCGAGCTGGGGGCCGGTGAACGGCTGCAGGTCGGGCAGGATCCGCGCGGTGATCGGCTTGGACGTCACGTCGCGCACGAAGACGCCCGACTGCACGCCGTCCGGCGTGACGTCGTAGTTGCCGGCCGCGAGCTGGACGAGCTCGGTCGCCATCGGCTGGCGCTGGATGTAGACGAAGTGGGCGCGGCCGCGATCGGTCCACTTGGCCGCGAGGACGCCGTTGGCCACGGCCGTCTCGCCGGCCGGCACGTCGAAGCGGAAGTCGAACGACGCCTTGTCGCGCGGGTGGTCGTTGGACGGCAGGAAGTAGTGCGCGAAGTTCGGCTGGCCGGCGGTCGCGGAGCCGTCGGGGTGGTAGAAGAACGCCTCCGTGGAGAAGTCGTTGTTGTCCGGCGCCGTCGGCACCGCGACGTAGTGCGACACGGTCACGAGGAACGTCTGGCCGTTGTCGATCGGCCGGCGCGGCGTGATCACGAGGTCCTCGCCGACGCGCCGGAACGCGGCCGCCTGGCCGTTGACGGCGATCGCGCCGACGCTCTGGCCCGCGAAGTCCAGGTCGAAGCGCGAGAGCGACTGCGTCGCCTTCGCGAGCATCGTGACCGTGCCGTCGATCGACTGCGTCGGCGCGCTCGTGGCGTAGCGCAGGTCGACGTCGTAGTGGATGGCGTCGTAGCCGCCGTTGCCGAGCTGCGGGAACAGCCGGTCGCCGAGACCGGCGGAGCCCGGCGACGGAGCGGCCGCGCGCGCGGGCGCAGCGAAGATGGCCAGCACCGCGAGGGCCGGCAGCAATGCACGTCTCATCACTCGACACTACGCCTTCCGGCGCATCGACGTCCAGCTCGTCGCTCAGGCGGCTGTCACGTCGCGCGCGAACAGCTCGAACACCTCGACGTAGCGCTCGAGGTCGGCGTCGGTGTGGAGCACCGACAGCGTCCACTCCTCGTCCTCGCCCGGCGTCATGAAGATGCCGTTGTTCATGTGGTACAGCCACGCGAGGTTCGTCAGGTCGTGGTGGATCTTCGTCAGGTAGTCGCGGTACTCGCGCACCGGCTCCGTCGACATCACCACGCAGCCCTTGGAGCCGAGCCCGACGGTGTGCGCCGGCAGCCCGTACTCGGCGATCACGCGGTCGCAGCCGCTCATCAGCCGCTCGTTCATCGCGTGCAGCTGCACGTAGGCCGCGGGCGTCAGCACCTCGAGCAGCGTCGCCTGCGCGGCCGCCATCACGAGCGGGTTGCCGTTGAACGTGCCCTGCTGGCGCACGGCGCCGGACGCGACCAGCTCGCCGAGCTCGTTCGTCATGCCGATCGCGCCGCCCGGGAGGCCGCCGCAGATCGCCTTGGCGAGGCACACGACGTCGGGCACCACGCCGAACAGCTCGGTCGCGCCGCCCGCCGACACCGCCGCGCCGGTCTTGACCTCGTCGAAGATCATCACCGCGCCGTGCGCCCGGGTGAGCTCGCGCACGCGCTCCAGGTAGCCGTCGACCGGCGGGACGATGTTGATGTTCATCATCGCCGGCTCGAGGATCACGCCGGCCACCTTGCCGGAGAGCTCCTGCAGCAGCGCCTCGAGCGCGTCGGCGTCGTTGAACGGCACGGCGCGCGTGTACTCCTCGGTGCCCGGCGCGTAGCCGAGCCCGTACGCGATCGAGGCGGGCCGCTCTCTCGGGCCCATGCGGTCCGCCGGCGGCTTGACGGAGACCATCACGGCGTCGTGGTGGCCGTGGTAGGTGCCCTCGATCTTGACGATCGTGTCGCGGCCCGTGAACGCGCGCGCGAGGTGGATCGCGTCCATCGTCGACTCGGTGCCGGAGTTCGTGAAGCGCCACTTCGGCAGCCCCCAGCGGCGGCGCAGCTCCTCGGCCACGACGATCGAGCCCTCGGTCGGCGCCGCGAAGTGCGTGCCCTCGTCCATGCGCGCCTTGACCGCCGCCGCGATCGCCGGGTTCGCGTGCCCGACGCACATGACGCCGAAGCCGTTGTGGAAGTCCAGGTAGTCGTTGCCGTCGACGTCGGTCACGTGCGCGCCGGAGCCGCGCTCGATGTAGACCGGCCACGGGTCGTTCTTCTGGAACTGCGACGGCACGCCGCCCGGCATCACGCCGCCCGCGCGCGCGAAGAACTCGGACGAGCGCACGGTGCGCTCGCGGTAGCGCGCGCGCTCGCGATCCATCAGCGTGGCGACGCGGTCGGTCGACGGCAGGGTGGCGGACATGCGGGCGAGGCTACACACCCGCACGGCGCTGTCTGTACGGATATCCGGCTAGTTCAGGTCGTGCGGCAGGATGGCGTGGCCGCCGAGGCCGCCGCTGACCGTGCTCCCGTGCAGCAGCAGCGTTCCCGCGGCCGCGGCGGGGCCGCTGACCGTCAGGCGGCCGAGCGAGGCGGCGTTGTCGAAGTAGCCGTCGACGCGCAGCCCGCGGAACCACTCGACGTGGTGCAGCGTGATGCGCGAGCCGACGATCGTCGCGTAGCCCGCGCGCAGGCCGGGCAGCCGGAGCCGGCGCGCGGGGCGCAGCAAGGAGGCGAGCGCGGAGTCGACCGAGAGGCCGGCGATCGTGTCCCGCAGCGCGGTCAGCGAGCGGCCCGCGCGGCCCGGCAGGCGCGTGCGCCCGAGCATCGCGGCGACCGCCGGCAGGTACGCCGGCGCCCCGAGGCCGAACCTGCTCTCGCGGCACGGCTTGACGGCGCGCCCGCGCAGGAACGCGATCATGCCGTCGACGGCGCAGCCGGAGGCGTCGGAGGTCAGCACCGAGTGGCCGACGCGCGGCACGCTGAGCACCTGCGCGTGCGGGTACTGCGCCGCGATCCGCTTGGCGTCCTCGAGCGGCGTGCGCAGGTCGTCGCGGCCGGAGATCACCAGCACCGGCACGTCGGGCCCGGCGGACGGGACGCCGGCGGGACGCGGCGTCGGCGGCCAGGCGAGGCACGACTCGGCGATCGAGTACGGCACGACGCTCGCGGCGGTGAACGGCGAGAACAGCATCGGATTGGCCGCGAGGAACGCCTTCAGGGCCGGCACGCGGCCCGCGACGGGCGAGTCCGGCGCCCACGGCAGCGTCGACTCGATGCACGTCGTCGCGAGCAGCCGCGCGACGTTGATCCCGTCGCCCTCGTCGGAGCCGGCGGCCCCGGTGAACTGGCCGAGCAGATGCAGGAACGGCGCGGCGTCGCCCTTGGCCAGCGACGCGATCACGGACGGCAGGAAGACGCGCATGACCGGGTTCCCGTCGCTCTCGAGCAGCGCGCCGTAGAGCGTGTCCTCGTAGACCTTCGTCGCCTTCACGCGCCCGAGGCCGGACACCGAGGGTCCCTCGATCGGCCCCTGCTGCAGCCGCTTCGCCGCCGCCCGCAGCGCCGCCGCGGGATCGGCCACCGTGCTCGCGCACGGGCCGGTGCGGCACACCTCGCGCAGCACGCGCGGCATCGCGACCTGGCGCAGCGCGAACGTCCCGTCCAGCGCCTCGACGGGCACCGGCGAGTCGAGCACGACCGCGGCCGTGTGCTGCGGGAAGCGGCGCGCGTACTCGGCGGCGACCTTCGTCCCGTAGGAGACGCCGAGCAGCGTGAGCTTGTCCACACCGAGCTTGGAGCGCAGGTCCTCGAGGTCGAGCGCCGACTCGGTCGTGTTCATGTACGCGCGCTTGTCGCCCAGCTTGGCGGCGCAGGCGGCGATCTCCTCGTCCGTCAGGACGTGCTTGCACGTCACCGCGCCTGAGCGGCCTGTGCCGCGCATGTCGGGGAAGACGATGTCGTCGCTCAGGTGCAACGGGTCCAGCAGCGCCGTGATCCCGCGCGCGAGCGGGATCGCGGGCTGCCCCGGCCCGCCCGCCAGCAGCACGAGCGTGCCGGTCCGCGACGCGGTCGCCGGCACGACGGCGTAGCCGAACGGCAGCGAGCCGAGCGCGGGGTCCCCGTGGGAGAGCGGAACGGCGATGGAGGAGCAGTGCGCACCCCTCGGACAGGCGGCCGACGCGGTCGCCGGGAGGGCGACCAGGAGGGCGAAGGCGACAGCGAGGGCGGCACGCAGCATCCGCCCAGCCTACGAGGCGCAATCGATCCTCTGACACCAACCGCTGGCGCGCGGGGCCCGGACGCGGCACACTTGCGCGAGTGTCCGCCCTCTCCGCTCTGGGATGGCTGCAGTTCGAGCGCCTGTGCGCGCAGCTGCTCGCCGCCGAGGCCGGCATCGACGCGACCGCGTGGGAGGGCGAGGCCGACCGCCACCGCGGGTTCGTGTCGCCCGAGCCGGTCAATCTCGGCGGGCGCCTGCTGGCCGCGCCGGTGATCTTCCGCTGCCTGTGGCTGCAGCGCGACGAGAGCGGGCGGCGCCGGCGCCTGCACGCGGCAGGCCAGGCGCTCGAGCCGCGCGTGGCGACAGCCGGCTCGCTGGTCACGTTCGTCAACCTCTCGCCGGAGGAGCTCGACGACTCCGAGATCCAGTACGACCTCGGCCTCCTGCACGAGGGCGTCGAGCACGTCGTCTACGGCGAGGCGGAGCTGATCGCGGCGATCGACCGCCACCCCGGCCTGCGGCTGGAGCTCCCGTCGGTGCTCTCGGTCGGCGACGTCCGCGCCCGGCTCGAGCCAGGCGCGCTGGAGCGCTCGACGCTCGACGTCGAGGCCGCGCTCGCGCTCGCGCCGGTGTTCGTCCCGACCGAGGCCTACGCCCGCGCGCTGGAGACGCTGCGCCGGCACGCGTTCCTCGTGCTCACCGGCCCGCCGGAGATGGGCAAGACGGCGATCGCGCGGATGCTCGGGCTGGCGCTGCTGAGCGACGGCTGGGAGGTGCACGAGTGCACGCGCCCGGAGCAGGTGTGGGAGCGCCTGGACCCGCTGCGCCCGCAGCTGTTCATCGCCGACGACGCGTTCGGCTCGACCGAGTACCGCCCCGACGCGGCCGACCGCTGGGCGGCCGACCTGGACCGCGCGCTGCGCGCGACCGACACGCACCACTGGCTCGTGTGGACCTCGCGGCCAGCGCCGCTGCACGCCGGGCTGCGCCGGATCCACCGCGAGCGCGGCGGCGAGCGCTTCCCGCAGCCGGCCGCGGTGCAGGTCGACGCGGCCGACCTCAGCCCGCCCGAGAAGACGCTGATCCTCTACCGCCACGCGCGCGCCGCGAAGCTCACGCCCGAGCAGTGCAGGCTCGTCTACGACCACGGCGCCGCGATCGTCGCGCACCCGCACTTCACGCCCGAGCGGATCCGCCGCTTCGTCGCCGGTCGGCTGCTGGAGCTCGACGGCGGCGCCGGCATGAGCGCGCTCGTCGACGCCGAGCTGGCGGAGCCGACGCAGGCGATGAGCACCTCCTACGCCGCGCTCTCGCACGAGCACCGCGAGCTGCTGCTGGCGATGCTCGACGCGCCGGCCGGCCCGGTCGCCGAGCGCGACCTGGCGGCCGCGCTGCGGCGTCATTCGAGCAGCGGGCTGGCGAACGCGCCGGTCGACATCGTGGACCGGCTGACCGACCACTTCGTGCGGGTGCTGCGATGAGGGTCGACTGGGTCCATCCGAGCTGGCGCGACCTCGTGATCGAGGAGCTCGCGGTCGACGGCGAGCTGCGCCGCCGCTTCCTCGGCCGCTGCGGGATCGACGGCGCCGCGCTCGCGCTCTCGACCGCGGGCGGCGCGGAGGGCGAGCGCGTGCGGCCGCTGCTGCGCTGCGACGCCGACTGGGACGCGCTCGGCGACGGGCTGCACCGGCTCTGCGACGAGCTCGACCAGCGCGACGCGGTGCGGCTGCTCGCCGTGCTCGAGAGCGACGACGACGAAGTCCGCGCGCTGGCGGGGATGGTGCTCGAGCGGCTCGAGCGCCGCTGGCACCACGAGCACGTCGGCGTCGACGCGCTGGAGGCGTGGACGAACGCGTGCCCGGGGCTGCCGGGGACGCAGATCGTCGCCGCGACGTGGCTCGAGCTCGAGCCGGACGCCGCGCCGCGGACGCCGGTCGAGGTGGAGCGCTTCGCCGACTGGCTGCGGCTCGCGGAGCTGCTGGACCGGCACGGGCCGGAGCTGCTCGAGCAGTTCGGCTTCCCGGGCCGCTTCGGCGCGGTCCTCGACGCGTTCGCCGACCAGCGCCCGCAGGACGAGCCGCCGCTCGAGCGCGAGCTGCGCAACGACGCGCGCGTGCGGCTGCTGCGATTGGACCCGTCGCGGTCGATCGCGATCCTCGAGCCCGACCCGACGATCGCCTTGAGCCAGTTCGAGCTGCCCGAGATGGACCCGCTCGCGCCGAGCTTCGCGGTCGACCGCGTCCTGCGCGACCTGGTGGACTAACCGCGCAGCGCGGCGCGCCGGACCTTCCCGGACGCCGTCTTGGGCAGCTCGTCGGCGAAGTCGACGATCCGCGGGTACTTGTACGGCGCGGTCTGGTCCTTGACATGGTCCTGCAGCTCGCGCGCGAGCGCATCGGAGGCGACGTGCCCGTCGCGCAGGACGACGACCGCGCGCACGACCGAGCCGCGCTCGTCGTCGGGCGCCGCGACGACCGCCGCCTCGGCCACGGCGGTGTGCGCGACCAGCGCGGACTCGACCTCGAACGGGCCGATCCGGTAGCCGGCCGAGATGATCACGTCGTCGGTGCGGCCTTCGAAGTAGAGGTAACCGTCCTCGTCGGCGTGCACGCGGTCGCCGGTCGGCCACGCGCCTTCATGCGGCCGGCTGCCGGCGTAGCGGACGAAGAACGTCGGGTCGGTGGCCGGGTCCGTCAGCACCAGCTCGCCGTCGATCACCGCCAGCGACACGCCCGGCAGCGGGCGGCCCATCGAGCCCGGCCGCGGCGTCTCGCCCAGCGGCGCCCCGGTCAGCTGCCCGGTCTCGGTCTGCCCGTAGCCGTCGCGGATCCACAGCCCTGTCGCCTCGTGCCACGCGTGCAGCACCTCGGGGTTGAGCGCCTCGCCTGCCGCGACCGCGCCGTGCAGCGACGGCAGCGGCCGCAGCGTGGCGCGCTTGGCGATCACGCGGTACTCGGTCGGCGCCATGCAGAGCACGTCGACGCGCTCGCGCTCGACGATCTCCAGCCGCTCGTTCGGGTCGAAGCGGGCGTCGTGCAGCAGCGCGGCGGCGCCGCGCAGCCACGGCGCGATGAACGCGTTGCGGGCCGACTTCGACCAGCCGGCGGCGGCCGTGCACCACACGAGGTCGCCCTCGCGCGGCGCGAGCCAGTGCTCGGCCTGGAGCCGCTGGCCGGGCAGGTAGCGCTGGCCGTGGACGGCCGCCTTGGGCTCGCCCGACGTGCCGGAGGTGAAGATCACCATGCACGGGTCGTCGGGCGCGAGCTCCGCGGGGGCCACCGGCGGCGCCGTCTCCCCCGAGAACGGGACCCACAGCGTGTCCCCGCGCCAGCCGGCCTCGCGCAGCGCGTCCGCGTTGCGCTCGTCGGCGACCACGAGCCGCGGCTGCGCCACCGCGAGCCGCAGCGCCAGGTCCTTCGGGCGCAGCTGCTCGGTGCACGGGAGCACCACGAAGCCCTGGCGGAAGCAGGCGAGCAGCGTCAGCGCCCACTCGGCGCGCGTGCCGACGAGCGTGAGCACGACGTCGCCGCGGCGCACGCCGAGCGCCGCCAGCCGGGCCGCCAGCGCCGCCGCCTCGGCCGCGACCTCGCCGAACGCCCATTCCCGCCGGGTGCCGTCGCGGCGCAGCTCGACGAGCGCGCGGCGGCCGGCCGGCGCCGCTTCAATCGCATCACGGGTGAAGTTCACAGGGATATCCTGCCGCGAATGGCCCTCGCGCTAGACCAGAGGACCGACGAGCAGAAGGCGATCATCGAGATGGTCCGCCAGTTCGTCGACGAGCAGATCATCCCGCAGGCCGAGCATTACGACTCGGCGGACGAGTTCCCGGAGCCGATCGTCGCGCAGATGCGCGAGCTGGGTCTCTTCGGCGTGACCATCCCCGAGGAGTACGGCGGGATGGAGCTCGACCTGACCACCTACGCGATGATCGTCGAGGAGCTCTCGCGCGGCTGGATCTCGATCTCCGGCATCGTCAACACGCACTTCATCGGCTCGTATCTGCTGATGAAGTTCGGCACGCCGGAGCAGCGCGAGCGGTTGCTGCCGAAGATGGCGACGGGCGAGCTGCGGGCCGCCTTCAGCCTGTCCGAGCCCGAGCTGGGCTCCGATGTGGCCGCGATCAAGGCGAGCGCGACCAAGGACGGCGACGACTACCTGCTGAACGGGTCGAAGATGTGGGTCACCAACGGCCTGCGCTCCGGCGTCGTGTTCGTGCTGATGCGGACCGACCGCGACGCCAAGCCGGCGCACCGCGGGCTGACGTGCTTCATCGCGGAGAAGCCGGCGGGCGAGTCGGAGAGCCCGGGCCTGACCGTTCCGCCCAAGATCAAGAAGATGGGCTACAAGGGCGTCGAGTCGACCGAGCTGGTCTTCGACGGCTACCGCTGCCCGGCGGACATGATCCTCGGCGGCGAGGAGGCCGGGCTGGGCAAGGGCTTCGGGCAGATGATGGACGCGCTCGAGGTCGGGCGCGTCAACGTCGCCGCGCGCGGCGTCGGCATCGCCCAGCGCGCGCTGGAGCTGGGGCTCAAGTACGCGCAGGAGCGCTACACGTTCGGCAAGCCGATCGCCGAGCACCAGGCGATCCAGTTCAAGCTCGCCGACATGGCCACCAAGGTCGAGGCGGCGCGGCTGCTGATGCTCAAGGCGGCGCGGCTGAAGGACGCCGGCGAGCGAAGCGACGTCGAGGCCGGGATGGCGAAGCTGTTCGCGTCGGAGACCGGCAAGGAGGTCGTCGAGGACTCCTTCCGGATCCACGGCGGTTACGGCTACTCGAAGGAGTACGAGATCGAGCGGCTCTACCGCGACGCGCCGCTGCTGCTGATCGGCGAGGGGACCTCGGAGATCCAGCGCATGGTGATCGGGCGCAAGCTGATCGCCCGCAACAAGCTCTAGGCGTCGATCTCGCGCAGCGCGTGCGCGTCGACGTCGAAGACGAAGCCGCGCACGAGGTCGGTGTGCAGCAGGAACGGTGACCGGCGCACGCGCAGGATCGACTGGCTGACGTCGGCGTCGATGTCGCTGAAGGACTCGATCGCGAAGGCGGGCGCGACGCCGGTCGCCGCCTGCAACTCGGCGCGGAAGCCGTCGTCGGTGAGCGTCATCATGCCGCAGTCGGTGTGATGGATCAGCATCACCGCGCGCGTGCCGAGCCGCCGCTGGGAGATCGCCAGCGAGCGGATCACGTCATCGGTGATGACGCCGCCGGCGTTGCGCAGCACGTGCGCCTCGCCGTCCTTGAGCCCGAGCGCGGCGAAGACGTCCAGGCGCGAGTCCATGCAGGTGACGATCGCCAGCCGCCGGCTCGGCCGGACGTCGAGATGGTTCTGAGGGAGACCGGCCGCGAAGGCGCGGTTGTTGGCGACGAGCTCGTCGATGACATCCACGCCTTCGCAGCCTAGGAGATCAGCGGACGCGGTACCCCTTTGCCGTGTCCCAGTGCAGGTCCTTGCTCCGCTTCGCCAGCGGCGCGTCGGAGCCCGAGATCTTCACTCCGTGCGGCGCGCTGGGCGGGCAGATCGCGATGTAGCGGGCGTAGCCGCCCAGGCCGCCCTTGAACTTCGGGTAGCCGATGTCGAGCAGGCAGCCGGTCTCCGGCACCTGGTCGAGGTTCGCGACGCCCTCGGCCTGCGTGTAGCCGTGGTGCATCAGCCAGCTCTCGCCCTCGAGCGTCGGGGTCGAGTCCGTGTCCAGCGGCTCATGGCCGTGGAACAGGATGTGGCGCTTGAGCTGGAGGAACTTGATCGCGTCCAGCGAGACGCCCGGGAAGACCGGGTCGGCGGCGAGCGCCTTGGCCTTGACCGGGTCGTCGGTCCACTTCTTCGACCAGTCGCTGCGCACCATCACGACCGACCCCTCGGGGATCGTGCCGTTCTTCTTCTCCCACGCCTGGATGTCGGAGACCTGGAGCGCGTACTTCGGGTCCTTCTTGACCTGCGGCACGATCGAGATCACCACGAGCGGCCGGACCGCGAACGTGGGCGGCAGCTCGTCGATGCCCGGGTACTCCGGCGCCCAGTGCGCCGGCGGGTCCAGCTGCGTGCCGAACTGGTCGGTGGCGATCGTGTACTTGGTCGCCTCGAAGCCGTCCGCGGCGTACGTGTACGGCTTGCCCGTGTCCGGGTTGATCGTCGGCTCGAACTTGGCCGGGCCGAAGCCCTTCCAGACCGGCATGTTCGGCGTGATCGTGTGCGTCAGGTCGACGTAGCGCGCCCGCTTGAGCTGCTGCGAATAGACCTGCCACAGGTCGACCGCCGGCGCCTGGGCGGCGGTCGCCCGCTCTGTGTTCCGGCTGACACCGACCGAGTAGGCGCCGACGACCAGAGCAGCGGCCGCAATCCCGCTGAGCGCGGTCTTTCCCCTCATGGAACCCCCTTCCGGACTACTGTGAGCGGGAGATTATTGTCCGTCAGGGCAGGTTGTGAATGCGCACGTGCATGTGGTCGTCGTGATGGACCAGCGGGATCACGGTCCCGCGCGGGCCGTGCAGGTGCAGGTTCGGGCCGACGAAGATCCGGTAGGCGCCGGCGGCGACGAAGCGGTCGACCAGGTCCTGAGCGAGGGCCTGGTCGACGAGCGAGACCTTGTAGGCGCGCCGCTCGAGCCCGTCCGTGCGCGGGTAGAGCACGTCGGCGTCGAGCCCGTTCTGGTGCGACGCGTGGCCGAGCCCGCCGTACTGCTTGCCAAACACCCCGCCGTGCTCGCGTGACAGATCCATGACGCCGACCCGCTGGACGCTGGGGTGCGCGTTGCGGTACGCGTGGAACACGCTCGTCAGCAGCGCGACGAGGCGGTCGGTGCCCCAGCGGCGCTCCGGGCGGTCCGGCGCCACGTTGTAGACCGGGTCCCACGTGAAGTGGTCCTCGCCGAAGTCGGCCAGCTGGACGCCGTTGACGAGCCGCCCGTGCGCGTACGGCTTGCCCAGCGCGCGCGACGGCTCCGGCGCCGGCACGGGCGGAAGCGGCGGGTCCTGCAGCGGCCGCGCCGCGGCGGGCGCGGCGATGGCGAGGACGAGCGCGAGCACGGCGATGCGCACCTGCCACATTGTGTCGTGGACCGGAAAGGAGACGGACATGGTCACGGTTGGACTGCTGGTGCGGCTGGAGGCGAAGCCGGGTCGCGAGGACGACGTCGAGGCGTTCCTGAAGGGAGCGCTGCCGCTCGTCAACGACGAGCCCGCGACGCTGCAGTGGTTCGCGATCAGGCTCGGGCCGTCGACGTTCGGGATCATCGACTCGTTCCCGGACGAGGACGGCCGTCAGGCCCATCTCAACGGCAAGGTCGCGGAGGCGCTGATGGCCGGCGCCGACGAGCTGCTCGCGAGCCCGCCCTCGATCGAGAACTTCGACATCCTCGCGTCGAGGCTGCCGTAGGCGCGCACAGATGCCGCTCCTCCCCGAGGGCGCCCACCTCGACCTCATGCGCGAGGCGATCGCGATCGAGGCGCGCGGCCAGCAGGCGCTGCTGGCCGGGGAGGACGGCCGCGCGGAGCTGCTGGCCGCGGCGGAGCTCTACCGGCGCTCATGGGAGGTCGCGCCGCCGGAGAGCTACGGACGCCTGATCGGGATGCTCAAGGCGGCCGTGATCGCGGGCGACGCGGCCGATGCCGCGGCGTACGCGCGCGTCGCGGTGCCCGACGACGCGCACTCGCCGCCGGCCCGGTACGCGGTCGCGATCGCGTCGCTCGTGGAGGGCGACCTGGCGGGGGCGGCGGCGGCGGCGGCCGGCATGCGCGCGGGATCGGAGGCGTTCGTGCGCGCGGCCGCGGCGATCGAGGCGATCGCCGCGCACGACGCCGTGGCCTACGACGTCGCGGTGCGGGCGATCGTGACCGACTTCGAGGGCCGTGACACGCACCTCACCGGCGTGCCGATCGCGGACACCGCGCTGATGCTCGAGCGGCTCGCGGGCGACCTCGCCTCGCGACCCGAGTCGCCGCTCATGCCGGCTCGACGCTGACGATCGTCGTCCCTCGGATCGTCGCGCGCACGGGGCGCTCGCGCCGCCAGGCGTCGACGAGCGTCGCGAGCTGCGCGTCGAAGTCCTCGCG
The DNA here is from genome assembly GCA_963736505.1 of uncultured Solirubrobacteraceae bacterium. GTDB lineage: Bacteria > Actinomycetota > Thermoleophilia > Solirubrobacterales > Solirubrobacteraceae > Solirubrobacter. The sequence continues at coordinate 198,220 of CAVTOZ010000001.1, read as the reverse complement.
GTCCACGTGCAGCTGGTAGTACGACGGCGAGTGGGCGAGCAGGACCTCGATCGTCCCGGCGCCGGTGCCGAGGTAGCCGATCGGGCCGGTGAGCTCGAGGTCAGGGAGCATTCGAGGTCCTTGCTATCAGGGGCCGATGGCCGCGTCGATGGCGGCCTTGTCGGCCGGGAAGCGGGTGATCGTCTGGTTGTACAGCCAGGGGAACATCTGCCACAGCCAGCGCGAGGTCGGCCCGCCGCTGCGGACGGCCGCGATCACGGACGCGGCCGTCGCGTCGGGGCGGGCGAGCTCCGCGCGCACGGCGGCGGCGGTCTCGTGCACGGCGGCACCGACCGCGTAGGAGCTCAAGCGCGGGTGCTGCTCGGCGACCTGCTCGTTGGCGCGCAGCGGGTCGCCGGCCGGACCGTCGGTCGGGTAGACCGTGTTGCGATCGGTCGTCCACACGAGCCGCTCGTTGGTCGGGAAGCCCTCGTAGAGCGGGCCGCCGCTCGCCGCTCCGGCCTTGAGGTGCTCCATCAGCTGCGCGTGCGTGAGCTGGCGGAAGCTCCCCGGCTGCACGCCCATGGTCGCCAGCCAGGTGTCGACGGGCACCGCGGTCCGCTGCGTGGAGGGATCGATCACCCAGTAGTGGATGCCCTCCGGCGTGCGCACCTTCACGAGCGGGGCCACGTGGTAGAACCAGCGCGTCGCCGGCGGGGCGGCGCCGGCCTGGTCGGCTGAGAACGGCGAGCGGACCTCGAGCGGGCTGCCCTGAACCGTCGAGGTGGCGAAGATGCGCTCGGAGGCGACCCCGGCCGCCGCCATCGCCTGGCCCATCATGTGGGCGCGGCCCCAGCACCCGTCGACCGGGTAGTGGAACGGCACCGGGACCTCGGCGCCGGCGGCGTCGGTGAACGTGAGGCGCGACATGGCGTCGAACACGCGCGAGGCCTCGGCGGGCGTCAGCTCGCTGATCTCCAGGCGCGGCTGGCCGATCAGCTCGAGCACGCGGTCGAGCTCGGCGCGGTTGAGCTCGTCGAGCTCCAAGGACTCCAGCACGCGGTCGAGCTCGCCCGCCGGGGCCTCCTCGAGCGACTTGAGCACCTCGTCGAGATGGGCGTGGGCGTCGGGCTGCTCCGGGCGCTCCCACTCGCCGGTCTTCGCGTCGTCGAAGTCCTGCGGGGAGGACGCCTTGCGCGACGCCGGGCCGCTGTCGTCGAGCACGGGGAGCGGCTCGCCGGTGCGCTCCTGGACGAACTCGTGGTAGGCCTCGAGCGTCTCGAAGTAGTGGTACTCCGCCACGCCGCCGGGCGTGGGGAGCCCGACGAAGAACGGCTTCTCGGCGCCCGGGTCGTAGCCGAAGTAGAGCTTCTCGCGGCCGTTCTCGGTGACGATGTCGAGGATCTCGACCTGCATCTGGCGCATCTTGAGCGCGATGTCGCGGGCGCCCGACATGTCGCCGCCCTTGCCGCTCGGGTACCGGTCGACGGGCAGCGTGACCTTGCCGCCCTCGACGGGGTGGAAGTGCCGGACGGGGCGCCACAGCCCGCGCTTGCCGGCCTGCTTGAACAGCTCGACCAGCGCGCCCATCGACGGCATCACGCCGTACGCGTCGCCCTGTACGACGATGCGCTCGCCCGTACGGACGTTCTCCAGCACCATCGCCTCGTGCTTGCCCTCGGTGTCGGCGATCGCGTTCTCGTAGATCCGCTCCGCCTCCGCGCGCGTGAGCGGCGGATTGCGATCGATGATCGTGCCCGGCCAGAGGTCCGAAAGCGGGAGCTTCTCCTGCGGGACGTCCCACGGGCGCGTGCGCGACGCGTCGAACTCGCCCGTCGGCCCGTCCTCGAACACGCCGGTCGGCTGCTCGTCGAACGCGTCGCCCACCTTGCGCGACGGCACCTCGTCGGCGGCCGGGATCGCGATCTCCTCGGGCGGCTCCTTGGGCGACCACTCGGGCTCGGGCGCGGGCTCGGGGCCTTCGGGCTCGAAGCCGCCGGGCGGGGATTCCTCGATCTCGGGGCCCTCGGGGTCGGGCAGCGACTCGACGTCGATCTCCTCGGGCGGCTCCTTGGGCGACCACTCGGGCTCGGGCGCGGGCTCGGGGCCTTCGGGCTCGAAGCCGCCGGGCGGGGATTCCTTGATCTCGGGGCCCTCGGGGTCGGGCAGCGACTCGACGTCGATCTCCTCGGGCGGCTCCTTGGGCGACCACTCCGGCTCGGGCGGGGGCGGCGCCGTCTCGGGCTCGAAGCCGCCGGGCGGAGACTCCTCGATGTGCGGAGCGTGCTCACCGCGCCCCTTGAGGGCGCTGTGGCCGAGCGACATGCCGACGGCCATGCCCGCGGACTGCACGGCCGCCTTGCGGCCCGAGTTGAGGATCGTGCCGAGCGGGTTGCCGCTCCTCCAGGTGTTCTCGTCGAGGATCGCGGCCATCATCCCCGAGGGCACGCCCTGGATCAGACCCTCGTAGCCGGCCGACGCGCCCGCGATCGCCAGCCTGGACATCACGCCGCCCTTGGCGGCACGCTCGAGCGCGGCGAACGCCGGCGCGCGGCTGAGCGCCTTGAGCGCCGCCTCGCCCGCCCCGGCGGTGGCCACGGCGACGATCGCGTCGGCGGTGCTCTGGACGAGGTCGATCGCGATGTCCTCGCCGCCGTACGCCTCGCCCTTCATCCCCTGCTTGAGCAGCATGCTGGTGGCCGCCGCCGCGATCGCGCCGACGCCCGCCGTGACGGCCACCGAGGTCGTGCCGAGGGCCGTCGCGACCGCGGCCACGGCGGGGCCCAGGGCGCCGGCGCTGAGGATGGTCGCGGCCACGCCGACCGTGATGGCGCCGACCATCGCGACGGTGTCGGTGACCGAATCGAGCTCCTCGCGGTGGCGCTCGATGTCCTTGTCGCCGTAGCCGAGCCAGCGCTCCAGCCGCTCGCGCGCGGCGACGACCTTGGGATCGTCCTCGGGGAGCCCCTTCAGCAGCTCGTACTCCTTGGCCGCCGCCTCGGCCTCGGCGGTCGTGGCGGTGAGGACCTTCGCCTCCTCGTCGTCGCCGATGTCGCCGAGCGCGCCCGTCCCCTTGCCGAGCTCCCACTCCTTGCGCTTCTTCAGGTAGGCGAGCCGCTCCTCGGGCGTCGAGTCGCCCGTCTCGAGCTTGAGCGTCATGTCGGCCTCGTCGCGGCCGGAGAGGTCGCCCTTGAGGTCGTCGAGGAGCTCGTTGCCGGTGAGCGCCCGGTACTGGTCCGCGAGCGCGTCGAGCTCCTTCTTGGACTTGCCCTTGAGCGTCTCGCGGATGGTCTGCTCGTTGGTGCCCGGACCGAAGATCGCGTACTTGAGCTCCTTGGCGTCGCTCAGCTTGCCGCCGGCCGCGATCCGCTCACGCGCCTCGTCGCGCGAGTAGCCGGAGAGCTCGTTGGTGATCAGCAGGTCGAAGGCCGTGGTGGGCTGGCCGTCGAGGCTGAGCGGGGTGATGAGGGCGTCGGCGTTGTACTTGGCCTCCAGCCCGGTCATGTACTCGTGGGAGCGCTTCTTCGCCTGCTCCTCGCCGAGCTTCTGGACCTGCTTCCAGGCCTCCCGCCGCTCGGCGGGCTTCATGTGCGCCGATTGCGCGTCGAAGTCGACGGCGAGGTCGCGCATGATCTCCTGGTGGGCGCGCAGGTACTGGTTCTTCAGGACCTCGTTGACCTTGTCGTCGCTGGTCCACGCGGACTGGTGCTCGATCTCCAGCTCCGCCGCGTCCATCGCGGTCCGGTCGGCGTTCATGTTGCCGAGCGCGAGGTTCAGCTCGCCGCCCTGCATCTCGCTGTGGAAGTCCGCCTCCAGGGCGCTGTTGTCGCCCTGCGCGAACGTCGCGCCGTAGGTGTGCTTGACCTCGTCGTTGCGGCGCTTGATCTCCGCCTCGACCTCGGCCGTCTTCATGCCCTTCGAGGCGGCTTCGGCCTCGACCTCGTCGCGGATGCGGGCGTAGACCGCGTTGATCCCCTTCTCGTCGGTGCCGGCGCCGGCCATCGCGTCCTTGAGCGCCATCGCGTCGGCCTTGGCCGTGTCGCCGGCGAGCAGGGCGTCGGCCTGGCCGAGCTCGTAGTCGCCCATCTCGCTCTCGAGGTCGGCCTTCAGTGGCTTGCCGTAGCGCTTCTCGTACGCGAGCGTGATCGCCTCGCGCTCGGCCGGCGACTTGCCGCGCAGCGTCTGGAAGATCAGCGCCTCGTCGGTGCCGGCGCCGTCCATCGCGTCGCGCAGCGTGGCCACGGCGCCCGCCGTCGGATCGCCGCTGCGCAGGGCGTCGGCGCGATCCTGCTCGGAGCCGGAGACATCGTCGTCGATGTCGTCGTCCATGTTGCGCTCGTAGATCTTCGTGTAGGCCTTGCGCATGGCCGCGATCTGGAGCGGGGTGCGGCCGGTGAGCGCGGCGAACAGGCGCTTCTCGTTCGTGCCCCAGCCCTCGACGGCGCCGCGCACCTCGCGTGCCTGGATCCCGGCGTCGAAGCCGGGCGTCTGGTTGGCACCGAGGTGGTTGAGCGGCTCCCACTCGAGCTTCGCGATGGCCGTCTCCTCGAGCTGCTTGCCGAGCTCGGGCACGCGGTGGGCCTTGATCCGCTCGACGAGCCCGGTCGCGACCGCCCCGACCGAGTCGCGCCCTCCGGACTTGATGAACGCCTCGGCGACCGCGCGCTCCTGCTTGCTCATGCGCGACATCTCGGCGAGCACGGCGTCGCGGTTGCCGGCCGCCATGTCGTCGCGGAGCCTGGCCAGCATCATGAAGTCCGACTTGACCTTGTCGCGCGTCTCCGCGCCGCGCTGCGCCTCCCAGGCCGTGTTGTCGGCCTTCGCCTTGGCGACGTAGTCGGTGACCATGTCCATCAGGCGCTCCCACCAGCTGCGCTCGTGGCCGAGCTTCTGGGCGGCCCAGTCGCGGATCCGCTCGCGCGCGGCGTCGGTGGCGGTCTTGATCGCCAGCTCGTAGCGCTCGACCTCCTCGGTGGTCTCGCGCATCAGGTGCGCGACGTGGCCCTCGACCTCGAGGGCCTGCTTGCCGGCCCAGTCGAGGATCGGCCGCGCGGCGATCTTGCCCGCGGTGGCGTCCTTGCCCTCGCCGGCGCTCGCCGCCTGCTGCTGCGCCTGCAGGCGGTAGGCGGACTTCTGCTCGCCGGCGATGCGCTGGAGGTCGGCGGCGCGGCGCTCCTTGGCGGCGCGCAGCCGGGCCGAGGCGGAGGCGGAGGCGGAGGCGACCTTCTCGAGGTAGGCGTCGCGGCGGGCGTTGATGACGCTCGGGTCCGTGCTGCCCTTGGCGGCCTCCTGGCGGCGGTCGACCTCCTCTTTGACGGCCGCGCTCGCGCCGCCGATCTGCTGGAGCTCCTGGTCGCCCCGCTGCGTGACGGCGTCCTTGGCCGCGGCGGCGTGCTCGTCGAGCTGCTGCTCGGCCAGCGCGTGCGCCTTGGCCGCCTCGGCCTGCTGCGTCGCGACCTTCGCCTGCAGCTGCTCGGCGGTGACGCCGGCCGCGGCGGCGACCTGCTGGAGCTCGGCGGTGAGGCCGTCCTGCTCCGGTCCGAGCAGCGGTTGGGCGAGGGCGGAGAACTCCGGCACGCGCCCGGCCGGGTCGAGCGTGGCGGTCGCGGCGGTGAGGATGCCGCGCGCTTGGGCCGGCGCGTCGGCGAGCACGCGGGCCGCGACGTCGCCGATCTGCGTCGCCTGCGCGGGCGGGAGCGCGTCGAGCGAGGCCGCGCCCGGGTCGGAGAGCATGACCGGCGCGGCGGGGCCGAGCGTGGCGGCGACCGGCGCGACCGCGGCGATCCTGCCGGCGACCTCGTGCGCCTTCGGGTCGGGCTTCGTCGGGCCGCCGGGCACGGCGGTGGCCTCCGCCTGCTCGGCGGCCTGGGCGGGAACGGCGGGCGGCCGCGGCGGAACGAGCCCGCCGGGCATCGCCTCCATCGGCGGGAACGCCTGGGTGGACAGCTTCGCCTTGCCCGCGGCATCGACAGACGCGAGCGCGGCATCCGCCTCCTTCGTGTCCAGCTGCTCAGCCGGAGGCGGCCCCTTCGGCGGCGCCGGCAGCTTTCCCTTCGCCTCGCCCGCGAAGTCCGGCCGCTCGGCCACCCGCTCCTGCTCGACGGTCTCGGCATGCCCGGCGAGAGCGGCGGGAGACGCGGCGACCTCGGGCATCTCCGCGCCCGGGATCGACTTCGTGGCGGCGTCGGCCTCCGCCCTCCACACGTCCAGCTCGGGAGCCACGCCGGAGGCCGCGGGAGCCGCCTCCGCGGGCGCATGCGCCTTCGACCCGCCGTGCCCGCCGGCCCGATGCGGCGCGCCATGCCCGCCCGCCGGGGCGTGAGCCTTCGGCGCGGCCGCGGCGGTCTTCGGCGCCGCGCCGCTGATCGCGTCCGGCGAGGCCGCCGCCGCGGTCTTCGGCGCCGCGCCGGAGATCGCGTCCGGCGAGGTCGTCCCGTTCGGCGAGGTCTTCCCGTCGGGCGGTGCCGTCGCCGCGGTCTTCGGTGTCGCGCCGGAGATCGCGTCCGGCGGTGCCGTCCCGTCCGGCGCGGTCTTCCCGTCGGGCGAGGTCGTCGGCGCCGGGGTCTTCGGCGTCGCGCCGGAGATCGCGTCCGGCGACGCTGTCGCCACCGGGGTCTTCGGCGCCGCGCCGGTGATCGCGTCCGGCGACGCCGTCCCGTCGGCCGCGGTCGTCGCGTCCGGCGATGTCGCCGGCGCGTCCGGCGACGTCTTCGCGTCCGCCGAGGTGATCGCGTCCGGGGACGGCGCCTCGGTCGGCGGCGACGGCGGCTCTGCGGGTGGCGGCGGCTCGCTCGGGGGTGTGCCGGCGGTGTCCTCGCGGGTCCTTGCCGTGTCGGCGAGCCGGGTCGTAAGGGCGATGTCGAGCTCGGCGTCCGGCTCGGCCTGCGCCGTGATCGTGGCGCTGCCCGAGAACAGCGACCCTCGGCCGGAGATCAACGCGGAGACGGCGGCGTTCCCCGCGGTGCGCTGGAGCGCGACGACCCTGGCGGGATTGAGCGCGCCGACGAGCGAGACCGGCGCGGACGTGACCGCCCGCTCAGGCGCCTGGACCGGTGCTGCAGGCTCGGGCGACCGGGTCGGGGCTTCGGGCCCGGGACTCACGCGCGCTTGCGCAGTCCGGGTCCGAAGCTCCTGCGCATCACGGCATCACACCGTCATCCGGACCTCCCGACAATCGGGAGCGCACCCTGAACTTCGCGGCGCGTCAGCGCTGGGGGCGGGGCCCGCCGTAGCGGGGGAGGCCGTCGTCCGGGATCGGGTGCCAGGCGGGCACGGAGTCGATCCACTGGCGCCACTGCGGCTGGATGCCGGGGTCGCCGTCGACCGCGCCGAGCCGGACCACGACCGCGCCGCCGCCGTCGAGCTCGCCGCCGAACACGTGGCCGCCACAGAGCCCGCAGTACGACTTCGGGAAGCCCTCCGGCGGCCGCCACGTCCGTATCTCCTCGGCGCCCGAGAGGATCTCGAGCGCCTCCGCGGCGACGGTCCCGCTCAGCGACGAGAGCGTGCCGGTGCGCCGCTGGCAGCGCGTGCAGTGGCAGTAGCCGGCGGTCGTGAACGGCGCGGTGACCTGGAAGCGGACCGCGCCGCACATGCAGGAGCCCGTGAGCGGCACGCCCACAGGCTACGCCGTCACGTCGGCGTGACGTACGCGCCCGACAGCCCGCCGTCGACCATGAACGTCGACGCGGTGATGTAGGACGACTCGTCGGACGCGAGGAAGAGCGCGGCGTTGGCGATCTCGGAGGCGGCCGCGAAGCGCCCCATCGGCAGGTGCACGAGCCGGCGCGCGGCCTTGGCGGGATCGGCGGCGTAGAGCTCGCGCAGCAGCGGCGTGTCGACCGGCCCGGGGCAGAGCGCGTTCACGCGCACGCCGCGGCGCGCGAACTCGACCCCCAGCTCGCGCGACAGCGCGAGCACCGCGCCCTTGGACGCCGTGTAGGAGATCTGCGACGTCGCAGCGCCCATCACGGCGACGAACGAGGCCGTGTTGATGACCGAGCCGCCGCCGGCGTCCAGCAGCCGCGGGATGCCGTACTTGCAGCACAGGAAGACCGAGCGCAGGTTGACGTCCTGCACGCGCTGCCACGCCTCCAGCGACGTGTCGAGCACGGAGACGTCGTCGTCCGGCGAGATTCCCGCGTTGTTGAACAGCACGTCGAGCCGGCCGTACTTGGCCATCGCCTCGTCGTACATCGCCCGCACGGCGGTCTCGTCGGCGACGTCGCAGGCGATCGAGAGGTCGACGTCGCCGACCTCGCCGAGGTCGACGCCGACGACCGTCGCGCCCTCCGCGCGGAAGCGGCGCGCGGACTCGGCGCCGATCCCGCCCGCCGCGCCCGTGATGACGCAGACCTTCCCCGCAAGCCGTCCCATCAGCCCCCCGTCGCGTAGTACACGGTCTTCACCTCGGTGTAGGCGTCGAGCGCGTGCGGCCCCAGCTCGCGCCCGTAGCCCGACTGCTTGAACCCGCCGAACGGCGTCGAGACGCGCACCGACGTGTTCGAGTTGATCGAGAGCACGCCGGTCTCGACCGCGCGCGCGACGCGCAGCGCCTTGGCGCCGTCGCGCGTCCAGATCGAGCCCGACAGCCCGTAGATCGTGTCGTTGGCGAGCGCGACCGCCTCGGCCTCGCCGTCGAACGGCACGACGACCACGACCGGCCCGAAGATCTCCTCGCGCACCGCCGGATCGTCCACGGCCACGGGACAGAGGACGGTCGGCGGGAACCAGTAGCCCGGGCCGTCCGGGGCGCTCCCGCGGATCGCGACGTCGCCGGTCACGTACCCGGCGACGCGCTCGCGCTGCTCGGCGGAGATCAGCGGCCCCATCTGCGTCGCCTCGTCGAGCGGGTCGCCGACGGCGATCCCCTTCACCACGGGCTCGAGCGCCGCCATGAACCGATCGAGCGCCGCACGCTCCACGAGGATGCGCGAGCGCGCGCAGCAGTCCTGCCCCGCGTTGCCGAACACCGCCATCGGCGCGGCCGCCGCGGCGACCTCGATGTCGGCGTCGGCGAAGACGACGTTGGCCGACTTGCCGCCCAGCTCCAGCGTGACCCGCTTGATCGTCTTCGCCGCGCCCGCCGCGATCGCGCGGCCGACCTCGGTCGAGCCCGTGAACGCGACCTTCGCCACGTCGGGATGCTCGACGAGCACGCGCCCCGCCGACGAGCCCGGGCCGGCGACGACGTTGACCACGCCGTCCGGCAGGATCGCGGCCGCGATCCGCTCGAACTCCAGCGCGGTCAGCGGCGTGAGCTCGGCCGGCTTGAGCACGACCGTGTTCCCGGCCGCCAGCGCGGGCGCGAGCTTCCACGCCGCGATCGTCAGCGGGAAGTTCCACGGCACGATCAGCGCGACGACGCCCAGCGGCTCGCGGAACGTCATCGCGACGCCGCCCGACACCGGGATCGTGTCGCCGAGCGTCCGCTCCGGCGCCCCCGCGTAGAAGCGGAACGTGTCGACGACCATGCCCATCTCGCCGCGCGCGTCGCCGATCGGCTTGCCGGCGTTGCGCGCCTCCAGCGTCGCGAGCGCCTCGAGCTCGGCCTCCAGCGCGTCGGCGAGCCGGTACAGCAGCCGCGCGCGCTCGCCGGGGGCCAACGCCCGCCAGGCCGGATACGCCGCCTTCGCGCGCGCGACCGCCTCGCGCGCCGAGTCCTCGTCGGCACGCGGGATCGAGGCGAGCACGACCTCGGTGGCCGGCTCGATCACGGACAGGTTCATCGTGCTCGCGCCTCCTCGACCAGGGCCGCGATCTCCGCGCCGACGGGGTCCGCCTCCGGGTGCCACTGGACGCCGAGCGCGAAGCGCCGCGACGGATCCTCGATCGCCTCCGGCAGGTCGTCCATCGACGCCCAGCCGGTGACCTGCAGGCCTTCGCCGATCACGTCCACCCCCTGGTGATGGTGCGACTTGGTGGCGTGCACGATCTCCCCGGCCGCCCGCGCCGCCAGCGAGCCCTCGACGAGGCGCACGTCGTGGTCGCCGAACGCGCCCGGCGTCGCGCGGTGGTCCTCGTGGCCGAGCATGTCCGGCAGGTGCTCGATCAGCGTCCCGCCGCGGGCGACGTTCATCACCTGCATGCCCCGGCACACGCCGAGGAACGGCATGTCGCGCTCGAGCGCGCGCGTGGCGAGCGCCAGCTCGTACGCGTCGCGGTCGGGGTGGGCGCCGAGGTCGGCCCCGCCGGCCAGCAGCAGCGCGTCGAGCCGGTCGAGCGTCTCATCGGGATCGTCTGTCGCGAACGGGTCGGGCGGGAGCACGAACGCGAGCCCACCGGCACGCTGGACCGCGGTGGCGTACGAGCGCGGCAGCAGCACCGTCTCGTCGTCCCACACGCTCCAGCGCGCCCGCTCGACGGCCGCGCACAGGCCGATCACCGGTCGCTTCACTTCTCGACGACCCCGGCGGCCTCGTCGAACTCGACCGCCCGGACCGGACCCGTGAACGTGTGCTTGGCCCGCACCGCCCACCAGATGCCCACGATCAGCAGCAGGCCGCCGACCGTGACCGGCGCGTAGTTGAGGTACTTGATGTCGAACTCGTCGCGCCACGGGACCGCGGCGGGCGTGAACGGCAGGCAGAAGATGACCACGCAGATCGCCACCCAGGCGATCGCCGCGGGGTTGATCCACTTGTACTTGTTGCCCAGCGTCCACGGGCCGGGCCTGAACGCGTCGCCGGCGCGCCAGCGCAGGTACACCGGCAGCACGTAGGCGATGTAGAGGCCGATCACGCAGATCGAGACGACGGCGAAGAACGCGTACGGCGCGCCGTTGGCGTCGCCCGCCAGCGCCGGCGCGGTCATCACCAGCGCGGCCGCGCAGGACAGCAGCACCGCGTAGGCCGGCACGCGATGGTGGTTCAGCCGCGTCCACAGGCGCCAGCCCGGGATCGCCCGATCGCGCGAGAACGCGTACGTCATGCGCGAGCAGCTCGTCACGCACGCCATGCCGCAGAACAGCTGCCCGATCGTGGCGATGATCACGACCATCTTGTCCCAGCCGGGCGTCAGCGCGGTCGAGAACACGGCCAGCGAGGAGCCGGCGCCCTTGTTGATGCCGGCCACGTCGGTCGCCGCGAACGTGATCGCCAGCAGCACGATCCAGCCGGCCACGCCGGCCCAGAACACGGACCGCCAGACGCCCTTCGCGGCCGCCTTGGCGGCGCCCTTGGTCTCCTCGGAGATGTGCGCGGACGCGTCGTACCCGGTCTGGGTATACATCGTCAGCAGGAAGCCGAGCGGCAGCACGTAGAACCAGAACATCCCGCCGCCGAAGCCGGAGTTGTTGATCCGGTCGGTGAACACGAACTTGACGCTCTGGTGCGTGTCGGGCACGAACGCGAGGATCAGGACGATCGCCGCCACGCCGGCCACGTGCCAGAACACGCTGATGTTGTTGAACAGCGCCACCAGCGGCGACGAGAAGATGTTGATCAGCGCGTGCAGCGTGAGGATGCAGATGAACAGGAAGAACGTCTCCGACAGCACGTGCGCGGAGTCGCCGAAGTTGATGAACCCGAGGTTGAGCGAGTAGAGGCTGACCGTCGCGTTGAGGAACTGCGCGCAGCCGTAGTCGACCGACGCGACGACGCCGACGAGCCCGACCCAGTTGAACCAGCCGGTGAACCAGCCCCAGCGCGGGCCGCCGAGCGTGGACGCCCAGTAGTAGATCCCGCCCGCGGTCGGGTACGCGCTGACCAGCTCCGACATCGAGAACGCGACCAGCAGGATCAGCCCGCAGATGATCGGCCAGCCCCACGAGATCGCGATCGGGCCGCCGTTGTTCCACGCCTGGCCGTAGGTCGTGAAGCAGCCCGCGAGGACCGAGATGATCGTGAACGAGATCGCGAAGTTCGAGAACCCGCTCCACGCGCGCTGGAGGTCCTGCTTGTAGCCCAGTTCAGCGAGCCGACGCTCGTCGTCGTCCTGAAGCTGCGGAGCCGCGACCTGCGTCATGAAGTCCTCCCCGACCGTAAAGGTATGGTCCTCCGTCCTCTAGCGGCGTGAATGTACTACGAAGGCAGCAATCCGGCTAGTACGTGCTCCGTGCCGCGGAGGTGCTCGGCCATGATCCGCATCGCGGTGCCCGGATCGCGGCGCTCGAGGCAGCTGACGAGCCGCGCGTGCTGCGTGTTGGACCACTCGAGCACCTCCGGCGGATGCGCGATGTAGCCGATCAGATCTGTCATCGCGCCCTGCGCCTCGGTCATCGCCGCCACCAGCTGCGCCGACCCGGTCGCCTCCGCGAGGCCGATGTGGAAGCGCACGTCGGCCTGCCGGTAGGCGGGGTAGTCGTGCAGGCGCTCCGACATCGCCGCCACGAGCACGCCGAGCGTCGCGATCGCCTCGGGCTCGGCCCGTTCGGCGGCCAGCACGGCGACGCCGAGCTCGACGGCCAGGCGCGCGTCGCAGCGGTCGCGCCAGTGCGCGAGCACGGCCTCGGTCGGCGGCTCCGCCACCGGCTGCGGCTCGGCCACGAACGTGCCGCCGCCACGGCCGCGGACGGCGTGCAGGTGGCCGCTCTGCACGAGCGCGGTCAGCGCCTGGCGCAGCGTCGACCGCGCGATGCCGAGCTGCTCGCACAGCTCGCGCTCGGCCGGCAGGCGGGTGCCCGGCGAGAGCAGGCCGAGCTTGATCGCGGTCCCCAGCCGCTCGAGCGTCTCCTCGAACGCGGTCTGGCCCTTGACGGGCGCGAAGATGCTGGTGAGAACGGTTTCGCCCTCCGGTCGTCGCAAGCTCCTCCCTTCGGGCGACGTTACAAACGTTCGAACCCCCGGACCCTCTCCCAGTCGGTCACCGCGGCCTGGAACGCGGTGAGCTCGACGCGGGCGTTGTTGAGGTAGTGCGAGACGACGTCGTCGCCGAACGCCTCGGCGGCGAGCCGGCTGCCGGCGAACAGGTCGTGCGCCTCGCTCAGCGTGCCCGGCACGCGCGGCTTGGACGCGGTGTAGGCGTTGCCCTCGACGCGCGGCTCGAGCTCCAGCTCGTGCTCGAACCCGTTCAGGCCCGCGGCGATCATCGCGGCCAGCGCGAGGTACGGGTTGACGTCGGCGCCCGGCAGCCGCAGCTCGATCCGCAGCGCGTCGCCGTGGCCGACGACGCGCAGCGCGCAGGTGCGGTTGTCGCGCCCCCAGGCGACGGCCGTCGGCGCGAACGAGCCCTCCGCGAAGCGCTTGTAGGAGTTGATGTGCGGCGCGTAGAACAGCGTCAGCTCGCGCAGCGCGGCGAGCTGGCCGGCGAGGAACTGCTCGAACGCCGTCTGGTCGGTCGCGAACACCGCCGAGCCGTCGTCGCGCTGGAGCGAGAGGTGGATGTGGCAGGAGTTGCCCTCGCGCTCGTTGTACTTGGCCATGAAGGTGATCGCCATGCCCTCCTGGGCGGCGATCTCCTTGGCGCCGTTCTTGTAGATCGTGTGCAGGTCGGCGGCGGCCAGGGCCTCGTCGTAGCTGAAGTTGATCTCGTGCTGGCCGTCGTTGCACTCGCCCTTGGAGTTCTCCACGGCGAGGCCCGCCTCGGTCATCTGGCGCCGGATCCGGCCGATCAGCGGCTCGACGCGCGACGTGCCCAGCAGCGAGTAGTCGACGTTGTAGTGGTTGGCCGGGACGAGCTCGCGGTAGCCCTTCTGGAAGGCCTCCTCGTACGTGTCCCTGAAGACGATGAACTCGAGCTCGGTGGCGGCGGACGCCTTCATCCCGCGCTCGGCCAGCCGTTCGAGCTGGCGGCGCAGGATCTGGCGGGGCGACTCGACCACGGGGCCGCCGTCCTCCCACGCCAGGTCGGCGAGGCAGAGCGCCGTCTTCTCGTGCCACGGGACCGGCCGCAGGGTGGAGAGGTCCGGCACCATCGCGAAGTCGCCGTAGCCGCGCTCCCACGAGGACATCGCGTAGCCGCCGACGGTGTTCATCTCGACGTCGACCGCCAGCAGGTAGTTGCACGCCTCGGCGCCGTGCGCGACCACCGTCTCGAGGAAGTGCGATGCAGTCAGCCGCTTGCCCTGAAGGCGGCCCTGCATGTCGGTGAGCGCGAGCAGGACCGTGTCGATCCGCCCCGCCTGCGCGGCGTTGCGCAGCTGGTCCAGGTTCAGGCCGTCCATGGAGACCGAACGCTACCTGGCGCCGACTCTTGACACGATCGTCACAAGCGAAGTAGCGTGAATGGACTAGACCAATCGGAGGTCCAATGGCAGCGACGCAGCGTCCCGCCGGGGCTGTCGACGACAGCGCCGATCTCGCGCAGTTCGGTTACGAGCAGAGCCTCCACCGGAGGCTGCACTTCTTCAGCTCGTTCGCCGCGGCGTTCTCCTACATCTCGCCGGCGACGGGCATCTTCACGCTGTTCATCCTCGGCGTGGGGACGCTCGGCGGCGCGTTCTTCTGGACCTGGCCGGTCGTCGCGCTGGGCCAGTTCATCGTGGCGATGAACTTCGCCGAGGTCTCGAGCCACTTCCCGATCGCGGGCTCCGTGTTCCAGTGGACGAAGTACCTCGCGCGCTCGAAGACGTACGCGTGGTTCTCCGGCTGGATCTACCTCTGGGCGGGCGCGCTGACGATCGCCGCCGTCGTGGCGACGCTGCCGCTGACGCTGATCCCGATGCTCAACGACATCGGCATCCACATGAGCGCCGCGTCGCTGACGAACCAGAAATGGGTCGCCGCGATCACGCTCGTCGTGATCACGCTGATGAACGTCTTCGGCGTGCGCGTGGTGGCGCTGATCAACAACACCGGCGTGCTGTTCGAGCTGCTCGGCCTGTTCGTGTTCGCGATCATCCTCGCGCTGTTCCACAACAACCAGGGCGTCGGCGTCGTCTTCCACACCGGCGGGCCGGCGTTCAACGCGTCGAACTTCCTCGTGGCGATGTTCATGGGCCTGTTCGTGATCTACGGGTTCGACACCGCGTCGACCCTGGCCGAGGAGACCAACGAGCCGCGCAAGGCGGCGCCGCGCGCCGTGCTCGGGTCGATCGCGGCCGCGTTCGTGATCGGCTTCGTGTTCCTGTGGGCGATGCTGATGGCGATCCCCGGCGACCTCTCGAAGGTCGTCGCCGACGGCGGGATCTCGCCGCCGGACATCATCCAGGCCAACCTCGCCAAGGGCCTGGCCACGGGCTACCTGTTCGTCGTCTCGTTCGCGATCTTCGTCTGCTGCCTGGCGATCCAGGCGTCGACGATCCGGCTCGCCTACGGCATGGCGCGCGACAAGCAGCTGCCAGGCTCCGGCGTGCTGAACACCGTCAACGAGCGCACCGGCACGCCTGTCGGCGCGTGCGTCGTGGTCGCGCTGATGGCGGCGCTGTTCCTGCTCAAGTACGCCGGCGTGGCGTACATCGCGATCGCCGCCAGCGGGATGATCTACCTGTCCTACATCCTCGCCAACCTCGCGATCCTGCGCGCCCGCCGGCGCGGGTTCCCGGTCAAGCCCGGAGCCTTCTCGCTCGGCCGCTGGGGGATCCCGATCAACATCCTCGCGCTCGTCTGGGGCGGCGCGATGCTGATCAACTTCGCCTGGCATCGCGTCGCGACGAACCCGAAGGCGTCCGAGACCGGCGGTCTGCTGTCCTTCCCCGGATTCCTGAACGACATCCCCATCCTGTGGCTGGTGCTCGGGTTCGTGCTGATCGTCGGCGGGCTGTACTACGCCGCCCGCCGGCACGAGATCCCGGCCCCGAACGTGCCCGAGTACGCGAGGGCAGAGATCGCGTGAGCGGTCTGGCGCTGCGCCTGCGCCGGCGTTCGGACGAGCCGGCGTGGGTGCAGATCGAGGCGCAGCTGACGGAGCGGATCGAGAGCGGCGGGCTGCCGCCGGGCGAGCGGCTGCCGCCCGAGCGCGCGCTCGCGCAGACGCTCGGCGTGAGCCGGATGACGGTGCGCCAGGCGCTCGACGCGCTCGCGCGGCGGGGGCTGCTCGAGCGCGGCGTCGGGCGCGGGACGTTCGTGCGCGCCCCGGCGCGCGACTTCACCGAACGGCTCGCCGACGCCGAGGCGCGCGTGCTGCTGGCGTGCGTCGAGGGCGAGCAGCTGCACGTCCGCCGGCTGCGGCTGACCGGCGGGCGCCCGCTGGCGCTCGAGGACGCCCGCTTCCCGGCGGGGCGCTTCCCCGGCCTGCTCGAGCACGACCTCACCGGGTCGCTGTACACGCTGATGCGCGAGTACGGGCAGGAGCCCGTGCGCGTGACCGAGCGGTTGGTCGCGGTGCGCGCCGGCGAGGCCGAGGCGCGCGCGCTGGAGCTGCGCCCGGGCGCGCCCGTGATGCTGGTCGAGCGCACCTCGCGCGCGGCCGACGGCGTCGCCGTCGAGCTCGCGCGCGAGCACCACCGCGGCGCCTTCGTGGTGGAGCGCCCATGACGGCGACGATTCGCGCTGCGCGCTCACGTCCCTGGGAGCAATCGCCCAGAGGGCGATTCTCCAGGGTGGAGGTGATCCCGTGAGCGATCCGCTTCGCGAGGCGATCGCCGCGCTGGCGCCCGTGCTGGGCGAGCCGGAGTCCGAGCCGGTCCGGCTCGAGGGCGGGATCACGAACCGCAACTTCCGCCTGCGCTGGGGCGGGCGCGACTGCGTGCTGCGGCTGCCGGGCAAGGAGACGGCGCTGCTCGGCATCGATCGCCCGACCGAGCGCGACGCGACGCGCGCCGCGCGCGGGATCGCGCCTGACGTGATCGCGTTCGAGCCGCGGCTGGAGTGCCTGGTGACGTCGTACATCGAGGGCGCGCGGCCGGTCTCGGAGGAGGAGCTGCGCGGGGAGCTGCTGGAGGAGGTCGCCGGCGCGCTCCGCACGGTGCACGCGGGGCCGCGGCTCGCCTACGGGTTCTCGCCCTGGCAGCGCGTCGCACGCTACCGGGCGACCGCGGTGCGCCGCCAGATGGCGCTCCCGCCCGGCTTCGACGAGGTCTCGGACGCGGCCGCGCGGATCTCCGCCGCGCTCGGCCGGCGCCGCACCGTCCCCTGCCACAACGACCTGCTGACGGCGAACTTCGTCCACGACGGCGAGCGGCTGCGGATCCTCGACTGGGAGTACGCCGGCCAGGGCGACCCGTTCTTCGACCTCGCCAACCTCGCCTCCAACAACGGCTTCACCGACGCCGACGAGGAGCGGCTGCTGGCGGCGTACCTCGGCGCGCCGGCCGACGCGCCGCAGCTCGCCGCGCTGCGCCTGATGCGGCTGATGGCGGCGTTCTGGGAGGCGATGTGGGCGGTCGTGCAGACCACCGTCTCGGAGCTGGACTTCGACTTCCCGGGGTACGCCGCCGAGCACCTGGCGCGCGTGCGCGAGCGGCTCGCCGACCCGCGCTTCGAGGCGTGGCTGGAACAGGCGCGTGGCCGCACTGGCGCGCTGCCTGACCGCGCGCGCTCGCGCGTGATCGTCGGCGGCGGCGTGGCCGGCGCCTCGATCGCGTACCACCTGGCCAAGCTCGGCTGGCGCGATGTCGTGCTGCTCGAGCGCGCCGACCTCACGAGCGGGTCGACGTTCCACTCCGCCGGCCTCGTCGGGCAGTTGCGGGCGTCGGTGACGCTGACGCGGATGATGATGTACTCGGTCGAGCTCTACCGCTCGCTGGACTGCGGCTGGGTCGAGTGCGGCGGGCTGCGGCTGGCGTGCTCGCCCGAGCGGCTGGAGGAGACGCGCCGGCAGGCCGGCTGGGCGTCGACGTTCGGGCTCCCGCTCGAGCTGATCTCGGCGGAGGAGGCGGTGGAGCGGTTCCCACTGATGGTCGCCGACGGCGTGCTCGGCGCGTCGTGGCTGCCGACCGACGGCTACCTCGATCCGTCGATGCTCACGTTCGCCCTCGTCGAGGGTGCGCGGCGCGGGGGCTGCGGCGTGTTCACGCACACGCGGGTGGAGGGGATCGACGTGCGCAGAGGCCGGGCGTGCGGCGTGCGGACCGACCGCGGCGACATCGAGTGCGAGGTCGTGGTCAACGCCGGCGGCATGTTCGCGGCCGAGCTCGGGCGCCTGGCGGGCGTGCGGATCCCGATCGTGGCGATGGCGCACGAGTACCTCGTCACCCAGCCGTTCAGGGAACGCGGCGGCGGGCATCTGCCGACGATGCGCGACCCCGACAACCTGATCTACTTCCGCGAGGAGGGCGGCGGGCTGGTGATGGGCGGCTACGAGCGCGAGTCGGCGCCGTGGCATGCCGGCGACGACATCCCGGCCGACTTCAACGGCCGCCTGTTGGAAGAGGACTGGGACCGCTTCGAGCCGATCGCGGAGGCCGCTCGCATGCGGGTCCCCGTGATGGAGGACGTGCCGATCACGAAGCTCATCAACGGCCCGGAGGCGTTCACGCCGGACAACGAGTTCTGCCTGGGGGAGACGGGGGTGCGCGGGCTGTTCGTCGCCGCCGGGTTCTGCGCGCACGGGCTCGCGGGGGCCGGCGGCGTCGGCCGCGTGATGGCCTCCTGGATCGACACCGGCGAGCCGCCGGTGGACCTGTGGAGCATGGACGTGCGCCGCTTCGGCGACCACTACCGCTCGCCGCGCTACACGCTCGCGCGGGTCAAGGAGACCTACGAGACCTACTACGACATCAAGTACCCGAACCACGAGCGGCTCGCCGGCCGGCCGCTGCGCGTGTCGCCGGTCTACGAGTGGCACGCCGCGCACGGCGCGGCGTTCGGCGAGAAGTCGGGCTGGGAGCGGGTCAACTGGTACTCGAGCAACGAGGGCGATTCCGTCGCCCGCCCGAACGGCTGGGCCGGCACGCACTGGTCGCCCGCGATCGCCGCCGAGCACCGGGCGACGCGCGAGGCGGCGGCGCTGTTCGACGAGACCTCGTTCTCCAAGCTCGAGGTGTCCGGCCCGCGCGCGGCCGAGCTGCTCGAGCGCCTGTGCGACAACCGGGTCGCGCGCGACGTCGGCAAGGTCACCTACACGCAGATGCTCAACTCGCGCGGCGGGATCGAGTGCGACTTCACGGTCGCCCGGCTGGCCGACGACGCCTTCAGCATCGTCACCGGCACCGCGTTCGGCCGTCACGACCTGGCCTGGATCGCGCGCCACGCGTTCGAGGGCGTCGAGGTGCGCGACGTCACCTCGCGCTGGGCCTGCCTCGGGCTGTGGGGGCCGCTCGCGCGCGACGTGCTCGCCGGCGCCTGCGCGGACGACCTGTCGTTCCCGTACATGAGCTGGCGCGACATCGCCGTCGGCGACGTCCCGGTCCGCGCGCTGCGCGTCACCTACGTCGGCGAGCTCGGCTGGGAGCTCTACTGCCCGATGGAGTTCGGCGCCTCGCTGTGGCGCACGCTGTGGGAGGCGGGCGCGCCGCACGGCCTCGTCGCGGGCGGCTATCGCGCGATCGACTCGCTCCGGCTCGAGAAGGGCTATCGCGTCTGGGGCGCGGACATCACGCCCGACGACACGCCCTACGAGGCCGGGCTCGGCTTCTGCGTGAAGCCCGACAAGGAGTTCCTCGGCCGCGCCGCGCTCGACGCGTCGCCCGCGCGGCGGCTCTGCTGCCTGGTGCTCGAGGACCCGCGCGCGGTCGCGCTCGGCAACGAGCCGGTGCGCGTCGGCGACACCGTCGCGGGCCGCGTCACCAGCGGCGGCTACGGCTACACCGTCGAGCGCTCGATCGCGTACGCGTACCTGCCCGCCGAGCACGCCGCGCCCGGCACCGAGGTCGACGTCGAGGTCTTCGGCGCGCGCGTGGCCGGCGAGGTCGTCGCCGAGCCGCTCTACGACCCGACGGGCGCGCGCGTCAGGGCTTGAGCCGGCGCGGGCGCCGCCTCGCGCACGGTGAGCGTCCAGCCCGGGTCGCCGACGACGTCGAGCAGCGCGACGACGACCGCGGGGTCGAACTGCGTGCCCGAGCAGCGCCGCAGCTCGTCGACCGCGTGGGAGACCGGCAGCGCCTTGCGGTAGGAGCGCGTGGTGGTCATCGCGTTGAAGGAGTCGCAGGCGGAGACGATGCGCGCCGCGAGCGGGATGGCCTCGCCTGCGAGGCCGTCGGGGTAGCCGCCGCCGTCGAAGCGCTCGTGCGACGCGCGCACGACGACGCCGACGTTCGTCAGCAGGCCGCCGACCTGGTCGAGCATGCGCTGGCCCTCGATCGTGTGCGTCTTCATGATCGCCCACTCGTCCGCGTCGAGCTTGCCGGGCTTGTTGATGATCGCGTCCGGGATGTTGATCTTGCCGATGTCGTGCAGCAGCGCGCCGAGCTCGGTCTCGCGCCGGACCTCCTCGCTGACGCCCATCCGCTCCGCGACGCGGGACGAGAGGTCGACGACGTCCTCGGTGTGGTGGCCGGTGTACTCGTCGTCCTCCTCGAGCAGGTCGCGCAGCAGGAAGGCGGTGCCGCGGAAGGAGCGGGTCATCTCGATCGACTGCGCGATCCGCGCCTCGCGCTCGCGCGAGAAGCGCGAGAGCAGGTAGACGAGCGGTAGGACGAGCAGCGCGGTGCCCGGCGCGCCGGCGGCCGCGAGCGCGGCGAGCAGGCCGATCGGGACCAGCAGCGCGTCGACGAGGAAGACCTGGACCATCTCGCCGAGCACCTGGCGGGGCGGGACGCCGGTCGCGAGGTGCGAGCGGATCGTCTCGCGCACGGTGTCGGCGGCGAACTGGGCGCCGAGCGCGGCGGCGTACGCGGGCCAGTGCGCCCACGACGGCTCGTCGGCGCCGAGCGCGATCAGCACCGCCGCCGGCGCGAGCGCGAACGTCGCGTCGTTGACGCCGACGAGCATCCGCCCGGGCGAGATGCCGGTGCGCAGCGACGCGATGCCGATCGAGCTGACGGTCCCGGCGATGACGAGCAGCGGGACCAGCGGCGTCGGCAGCAGCAGGAGCATCGGGACGAAGATCAGCTGCGTCGGCACCACCAGGCCTTCGCCGAGCGCGAACGGGATCCGCGACACCGCGCCGTACGCGATCGTGAAGGCGAGCGCGAGCGGGAGCGAGAGCCCGGCGGCCGGGTGGCTCAGCAGCGCGAGCGCGACCGCGGCCGCGAGCGTGCCCATCGCGAGGACGGTCTCCACCGCGCGCTCGCGTGCGGGCATCGCCTGCTCACGGCGTGCGCGTGCCTCCTCGATCAGGCGCTCGGTTCCGGCGTCCAGAGAATGCGGAGGTGGGGTGGGCATGCGTAACACGGCCGTCACTCGACGGGTGTCCTATGTGGTCGGCTGCCCTACCTGCCGACTTTAGGAGGGACAAGCTTCACGAGCCAGTCATGGAGGTCAGGCTCAGATGACAAGGAACATGCGCATCGCGCGAGCGGCGGGGGCCGCGATCGCGATGGCAGCCGCTTCGGCGGCGATAAGTGCCCCGGCACAGGCCGGGATCTTGACGACGTCGGCGACGAACTGCGGGACCCCTGAGCTCTCTCAGGCGTTCAAGCCGTGGGGGGACTCGTCCACCTACAAGCTGGTGGGCGACTTCGAGAACGGCACGGACGGCTGGACGCTGACCGGTGGCGCGAAGGTCGTGGCCGGCGACGCGACGGCGAAGATCGGCGGTTCCGGCGACGCCAGGTCGCTCTCGCTCCCGTCGGGCTCGACGGCGGTCACGCCGCCGGTGTGCGTCGGGCTCAACGAGCCCACGGTGCGGGCGTTCGCGCGCAAGAACAGCGGGCTGCTCTCGACGCTGCTGGTGTCGGTCGACGTGCAGACGTCGCTCGGCATCTGGGTGACGCTGCCGGTCGGCGTCGACCTCGGCGGCGCGTGGCACCCGACGCTGCCGATGCTCGTGCTGGCGAACCTGCTGCCGCTGCTGCCGCCCGACCAGACGGCCGTCCGCTTCCGCTTCTCGCCGCTGCTCGGCGGGAACTGGCAGATCGACGACGTCTACGTCGACCCCCGCGCCCGGGCCTGATCGCTGCGCCCGGTGCCGCGCTCAGCGCGGCGCCGGGCCGACGTACGCCGCCCGCGGACGGAAGCGCAGGCGGTAGGGGTACTCCTCGAGCGCGTGGGCGATGAAGCCCGCGCTGCGAGCGACCGCGAAGATCGCCTCGGCTGAGCCGGGGACGAACCCGAACGCGTCGGTCATCGCGCCGAGCGCGAGGTCCACGTTCGGCTTCGGGCCGTCGTGGCGGCCGGCGAGCGCGAGCACCTCCTCGGCGATGGCGAGCCGCGGCGGCGCCGCCGCGCGCAGGAGCTGCAGCAGCGCGTCCGCGCGCGGGTCGGTGCCGCGGTAGACCTTGTGGCCGAAGCCGGGCAGCGGCTCGCCGCCCGACAGCCGCTCGCCGAGCGCGGCCGCGACCTCGCCCGGCTCGCGGATCGGCGCCAGCAGCCGCTCGACCGTGCCGGGCGCGCCGCCGTGCAGCGGCCCGCCGAGCGCCGCGAGGCCGGCGAGCACGACCAGGTACGGGTCCGCCCACGCGCTCGCGGCGACGCGCGCGGCGAGCGCCGAGACCGCGAGCTCGTGGTCGGCGAGCAGGACGAGCGCGGCGTTGAGCACGTGCAGCTCGTCGGGCGCCGGCGGCTGCGGGTGCAGCCGCGACCAGAGCCGCGCCGCGATCGTCGCGCCGGCCGGCTCCGACAGCCGCGGGAGCCCGTCGACCGTCCCCGCGATCAGCCCGCGCGCCACATGCCTCACCGCCGCGGGCCGGAGATCGTTGCGCAGCGGGTCCGCCGCCGCCGCGAGCGCCACGATCACACGCAGCCGGTCCGCCAGCCGCGCCCCGGGAGCGATCGCCGCGCCGGCCGCGGCCACGGCGCCGCCTCCCGACGCGAGCCACGGCTCGCCGCCGGCGGCCGCCGGACCGTCGTGGCCGCCGCCCGACATCGCCGCGCCGCCCGCGGTCTCCGCGCCGCCCGATGCCTCCGCGCCGTCTTCGTCGCGCCACAGCAGCTCCGCGACCTCCTCGTACGTCTTCTCGCGCGCCAGCCGGGTCGCGTCGTGGCCGCGGTAGTAGAGCGCGCCCTCGGGGTCGATCAGCGTGAGCTGGGTGTCGACGACGAGCTCGAGCGCGCCTGCGCGGCCTCCGCGGCGGCTGCGGGCGGCGAGGCGCTCGATCTCCGCGCGCTCGAACAGGGAGCGGCGGCCGTCCGGCGCGCGGTGGCGGGTGAGCATGCCGCGGCTGACGTACGCGTACAGCGTCTCGGGCTTCACGCCCAGCCGCCGCGCGGCGTCATCCGCACTCAACATTGATTCGATCAACGTTGACAACGATGCCACACTCGA
The DNA here is from genome assembly GCA_963736505.1 of uncultured Solirubrobacteraceae bacterium. Classification (GTDB taxonomy): domain Bacteria; phylum Actinomycetota; class Thermoleophilia; order Solirubrobacterales; family Solirubrobacteraceae; genus Solirubrobacter. Next base: position 175,120 of record CAVTOZ010000001.1, on the reverse strand, counting down.
TCCATGAGCACAACCATCGGAACAGAGGTCAACGAGGGCCTCGAGGGCGTGGTGGCGTTCGCCACCGAGATCGCCGAGCCCGACCGCGAGGGCGGCGCGCTGCGCTACCGCGGCGTCGACGTCGAGGACCTCGTAGGCCGCGTCCCGTTCGAGCAGGTCTGGGGCCTGCTCGTCGACGGCTCGCCGCGCCCCGGTCTTCCCGCGGCCGAGCCGCACTCCCTCAACCACCGCAGCGGCGACCCGCGGGTCGACGTCCAGGCCGCGCTCGCGCAGCTCGCGCCCGAGTGGGGCCTGCGCCAGCTGATCGACATCGACGCCGGCCAGGCGCGCGAGGACCTCGCGCGCGCGTCCGTCATGGCGCTCTCATTCGTCGCCCAGTCCGCCCGCGGCGCCGGGCGCCCGCCCGTCCCGCAGGCCGAGATCGACCAGGCGACGAGCATCCCCGAGCGCTTCGTCCGCCGCTGGCGCGGCGAGGCCGACCCGTCGCACGTGAAGGCGATCGACGCGTACTGGATCACCGCCGCCGAGCACGGCATGAACGCCTCCACGTTCACCGCGCGCATCGTCGCCTCGACCGGCGCCGACGTCGCCGCCGCCCTCTCAGCCGCGGTCGGCGCGCTGTCCGGCCCGCTCCACGGCGGCGCCCCCGCGCGCGTGCTGAAGATGCTCGACGACGTCGAGCACGAGGGCGACGCGACGCGCTACGTCCGCCGCGTGCTCGACCGCGGCGAGCGCCTGATGGGCTTCGGCCACCGCGTCTACCGCGCCGAGGACCCGCGCGCCCGCGTGCTGCGCCGGACCGCGCGCGAGCTCGACTCGCGCCGGATCGACGTCGCCGAGGCCGTCGAGCGCGCCGCGCTCGACGAGCTCGCCGCCCGCAAGCCCGACCGCGTGCTCGCGACCAACGTCGAGTTCTGGTCGGCCGTCGTGCTCGACCACGCGCAGGTCCCGCCGGAGCTGTTCACGCCGCTGTTCGTCTGCGCCCGCACGGCGGGCTGGTCGGCCCACATCCTCGAGCAGAAGCGCTCGGGCCGGCTGATCCGCCCGAGCGCGGTCTACGTCGGCGAACCGCCGCGAGCGCTTCCCGCGGGCTAGTCCTCGATGGTGACGAGCGTGCCGATCGGCGTGTAGGGCCAGATCTTCTTCGCCGCGGCCTCCGGCAGCTCGACGCAGCCGAGGCTCTGCGGCGTCCCGAACGAGGCGCGGTTGAACGTGTGCAGCGCGTCGCCGCCGTTGAAGTAGCTGACCCACTTGATCCCCGGGTCGTTGTACGTCGAGCCGTCCGGGTTGGTGCCGCTCATCGTCGTCACCTCGAGGTGCTCGAAGACGGGGAACGTGCCCAGCTCGGTCGGCGCGGCGGGGACGCCGGTGTTCCCCGGCGAGGTCACGACCACGTGGCCGTTGTGCCACAGCGTCATCAGCTGCGGCACGTTGCGGTGGACGAAGACGTAGCTGTAGCCGGCGGTGCGGCGCTTGCCGGCGAGCGTGTCCGCCGTCAGCGCCTTCCACAGCGCGGGGCCGGCGAGGCCGTCGGCGGTCAGGTGGTGCTCGTCCTCGAACATCATGATCGCGCCGCGCACGATCACGTTCGTCGTCTCGGGCACCCACTGCTTCTTGAGCTCGGGCGGCGTGTGCGAGTAGCGCCACGCGAAGTGCCCTTTGGGCGGATCGGCGGCGGCGCTCGCCTGGGCGCGCGCCGTGCGCGCGACCTTCGTCCCCGACGTCGGCTTGAAGTCCACCGGCAGGTAGCCGCCGTCGGCGAGCATCTGGACGAGCCGCAGCGGTGACGCGGGCGGGACCGTCCAGCTGATCGCCCGCGTCGTCTTCGCGCCCTGCCCGGCCGCGTCGGCGGCCGCGACCGTGTGGGGGAGCGTCAGCTGCACGTGGCTGCCGAGCGGCGCGCCGGCGCCGGACGGCGTGAACACGAGCGTGTGGTCGCTGGTCCGCCGCCAGTGGCCCGGGACGTTCGGCGAGAGCTTCGGCGTGCGCGCGCCGAGCGCCTTGGCGACCGTCTGCGAGAGCGTGATGCGCAGCTGGTCGCCCGGGTCCAGCCGGCCGCCGGGCGCCGGCGTGATCAGCGCGACGGGGCGCTTGGCCTTCGGGAAGTAGTGGACCGTGGTCGCCGGCCCGAGCCGCTCCCACGTGCGCGCGGCCACGGCGACGCGCAGCATCCCGGCGGGCGCCGGCGGCGCGATCGAGATCGACGTGCGCTTGCCGCCTACCGACTTGCCCGCGTACGACACGCTGGTCACGGGCTCGCTGAAGCTGACCTGGACGGGCGAGCCGGTGACCCACTGCTCGCGCACGTGCGCGACGGGCGCGACCACCTTCAGCCGCTCCGTGCGCGTCTTGCCGATCAGCCACGCGTCCCAGCCGGGCCGGCGCATCACGACCTGCACCGTCACCTGCGTGCCGGGCGCGAGCTTCTCCCTCGGCGTCAGGCGCCCGCCGGCGACGGCGAGCGGGATCGCACGGCCGTCCGGGGCGATCGCGCGGGCGCTCAGCAGCGCGCCGCCGAACGTCTGGACCTCGACCCGGGCGAGCGCCGACGGGTCGCCGGCGAGCGAGGCGCCGGACCACTCGACGACCGCGGTCAGGGCCAGCAGGGCGACGACGACGACGCCGAAGCCGATCAGCAGGACGGGCCGGCGGCGACGCCGCGCGGCCGGCTCAGGGGTGCGCGGCGACGGCGCGAGACGGATTGCCACGCCAAGAGGGTAAGCAGATTTGTCCCGCAGAAGCGAAGAATCCTGTCATCTGGCGGGCGGATCGTCCCCGCACAGACGCGTGTGCAGCTCGCGCGTGAGCACAGCGATCTGCTCGGTGAGCTGCGTGTTCTGCTCGAGCATGCGCGTGTGCTGGTCGGCCAGCTCGGCCATTGCCTGCTCGCGCGCGATCACCTCGGTCACCCGGCGCTCGTAGCCGAGCTGCCGCTCGTCGACCTCGTCGCGGTGCGCTTCGAGGTTCATGGAGGCGATCTTGTCGCGATCCGCCTGGCGCGTCTGGGCGAGCAGGATCAGCGGCGCCGCGTAGGCCGCCTGGGTCGAGAACGCGAGGTTGAGCAGGATGAACGGGTACGGATCCCACTGCAGGCTGAGCGCCGCGGCGTTGAGGCCGATCCAGATGGCGACCAGGATCGTCTGCCCGATGATGAACCTCGGCGTTCCGAAGAAGCGGGCGAAGCGCTCGGCCAGGATGCCGAAGCGGTCCGTGCCGAACGCGCCGTGCGGGACGCGGAGGTGGGGTGCGGGGCGGCGCCGCGGGGGATGCTGCTCAGACACCGCGCGACCGTACCGCAGGCCGCGGTCGGGTCAGCGCACGCGCAGCTTGCGTGAGCGGGTGCGCTCTTCCTGCTTGAGCACGACGCTCTGGATCAGCTTGAGGATCTCCGCCGGGCCGGTCGCCTTCACGTGGCCGGTCTCGAACGCCTCGCGCCAGTGCCGGATCGAGCCGTCCTTGGTGAGCTCGTTGAACTCCGTGCGCGGGAGCGAGAGGCGGACCTTGGCGTCCGACGCGATGTCGCGCGTGATGCGCGGGCCGGGGACCTCGACGCGGAACAGCTGGATGTCACCGCGGCCGCGCAGCTCGAGCTCGAAGACGAGCTTGAGCCTGGCGAGCGCCGGCACTTCCTTCTGGAATGCGGCGATCGTGGCCTCGATCTGCGTCTTCGTATCCGCGGTGGACATGTGCCCAGATGTTACTTAGGTTGTCTGCAACCAAGGGTGCATGAGAGGATGATGAGGTGCGGCTCACCGACGGCGGCATCGAGACGGTCCTGATCTTCGACCGCGCCCTCGAGCTCCCGTGCTTCGCGGCCTTCGACCTGCTGCGCACGGCGGCCGGCACGGACGCGTTGCGCGCGTACTACGAGCCGTACCTGGAGATCGCGCGCGACCGCGGGCTGCCGTTCGTGCTCGGCGCCCCGACCTGGCGCGCGAGCCCGGACTGGGGCGCCCGGCTCGGCTACTCGGCGGAGGAGCTCGACGCCGCCAACCGCCGCGCGGTCGCGCTCATGCACGAGATCCGCGCCGCCAACCCGGACCTCGAGATCACCATCGACGCGGCGATCGGCCCGCGCGGGGACGGCTACGTGGCCGGCGAGCGGATGACCGCCGCCGAGGCCGAGGCGTACCACGCGACCCAGATCGCGGCGCTCGGCGCCGCCGACGTCGTGACCGCGCTGACGCTGACCTACGCCGAGGAGGCGATCGGGATCGTCCGCGCGGCGGACGCCGCGCTCATCCCCGTGGTCGTGTCATTCACCGTCGAGACCGACGGCCGGCTTCCGAGCGGCCAGCCGCTCGGCGACGCGATCCGCCAGACCGACGCCGAGACCGGCGCGGCGGCCTCGTTCTTCATGGTCAACTGCGCGCATCCGGAGCACTTCGCGCACGCGCTCGAGGGCGACTGGACGGGGCGGATCCGCGGCCTGCGCGCGAACGCGTCGCGCAAGAGTCACGCCGAGCTCGACGAGGCCGACACGCTGGACTCCGGCGATCCGGCCGAGCTCGGCGAGCAGTACCGCGCGCTGCGCGAGCGGCTGCCGGCGCTGGAGCTGCTCGGCGGCTGCTGCGGCACCGACCACCGCCACGTCGCGGCGATCGCGGACGCCTGGCGCTGATCAGTCGTCGCCGGCCGCCGTCTTGACCTTGACGGCGTACTTCGACGGCTGCTCGGCGACCTTCGGGTTGTCGATCTTGCCGAGGCGGTCGATCAGCTTGATCCACTGCTTCGGCTTGAGGATCGCGTCGATCTGACGCGCGGCCTGCTTGTTGTCGCCGTAGAGCGGTCGCCAGCCGACGTGGATGTGGTCGTCGTGGTCGGGCAGCGAGAGCGTGTTGTCGGCCCCGGCGAACGTCATCAGCGAGATGATCTGGTGCGGCTTCATCGTGCCCTGGAGCGTCAGCAGCCGCTGGATCGTCACGTCGGTGATCGAGTTCGGGCCCTGGTGGCCGTAGATCGGGATGCCGTTGACGGCGGCGATGTCGACTGCGGTGCCGGTCGAGTGCTCGGACACGTTGCCGGACGTCGTCATCAGGCTGTGGCCGCACTCGAGCGCGGAGACCGTCGGCTTCAGGCCCGAGACCGCGAGGTACTCGAGCGTCGCCAGCACGCGGCGGTCGATCGCGCCGGCGCGGATGTCGGCGCGGCCGCAGGCGTAGATGCCGATGCGGTTGTCGTCGAGCACGCGCTTGGTCAGCGCCTGCTTGCTCATCAGCATGATCTGGCCGATCGAGAGCTCCTCGCCGTCGCTCGAGAGCAGCGCGTTCTTGCCCTTGGCGCGGTAGATCGCGGTCGACTCGAGCAGCTTCCAGCCGTCGAGGATCGGCTTCGGGTCGATCCGCGGGGCGCCGCGGCCGGCCGGGCGGATCTCGAACAGCAGGTGCGGCGCCTTGCCGTCGGGCTGCGTGCCGATGCGGCCGAGCGTCGTGCCGCCGAGGACGGCGGCGCCCTTGACGAGCGGGCGGGCGCGGAAGTCCTTCGGGTCGAGCCCGAGCGGGGCGCCGGCCGTCGCGTCGGAGTCGCTCAGCTGCGTCTCGCCGCCGGCGGTGCGGGCCTGCGTGCGGTCCGGGTGGGCGAACAGGCGGACCTTGGCGGTCGCGGCGAGCGGCGTGGCGGCCGGGACGGGCGTGGCGGCGGGCGCGACCTTCTTGCGCCCGTCGGACTCGGCGCCGTGGCGGCGCGAGCCGGTGTCGCTCGCGCGCTTGGACTTGCGCGGCTTGGGCGCCGGATAGGTCTTGGCGACGGTCTTCAGGTGCGCGTACGTGTAGGTGTTGCCGTAGACGTCCTGCAGCACGACGTAGCGGCCGAGGCGCTTGGTGCGGCCGAGCTTGACGACCTTGCCGTCGTTGACGGCGATCACGGGCGAGCCGGCCTTGGCGAAGATCGCGATGCTCTTGCGCTCCGCCTTGGACTCGATCGTGATGGCGGCGTTGCGGCCCTTGGTCTTGCGGTCGGCCTTCGTCAGCGCGCCGGCGTAGGTCGCCTTCGCGCGGACCGGGAAGCGGCCCTGCGTGAGGCCCGTGAGCGAGCCCACGAGGTCACCGGGGATGCCGCCGACGACCTGGGCGCGCATCAGCACGGAGTCGACGTACCAGTCGGCGTGGTTGTAGGCGAAGATCGCCTTGCGGATGTCCTTGTCGCCGCCGGCGGCCTTGAGGTAGCGCGCGGCCGCGAAGATCGCGTCGACCGGGTTGAAGGGGTCCTTGACGCCGTCGGAGTTGGCGTCGACGCCGTACTGCTTCCAGGTCGAGGGCATGAACTGCATCCAGCCCAGCGCGCCGGCGGAGGAGACGTTCAGGTTGCGGCCGTAGTCGGTCTCGATCTCGTTGATGCCCGCGAGGACCTCCCAGCGGATGCCGTACTGCATGCCGGCGGCCTGGTAGATCGGGAGCAGGAACGGAGGAATCCGGAACTTGTCGATGAAGAAGTTCGGGACGCCGACCTTCGCCGGCCCGGGGATCGACAGCGCGTAGCTCGGGTTGCTCGGCGCGGGGGACCCGTCGTGGTTGGTCAGCGTCGGCGCGGCGACCGCCGTGATCTTCGGCTTGACGCACCCTGAAGCTGAGGTCGAGGTCGAAGCCTCATGCTTGGTCGTCGTCTTGCACTCGCGGGCCTGGCCGTTCTGAGGAGCGGCGACGTTGGCGGCGCGCTTGACCTTGGTGCCGGACTTGGCGGCGGGCGTCGCGGTCGCGGCGGGCGTGGCCGTGGGAGTCGGAGTGGGCGTGGGCGCCGCGGTGGTCGCCGTGTCGGCGGTCGGGGGCGTCGGGGCCGTCTCGGTCGCGGTCTCGGTGGGGGCGGGCGTCGCGGTCTCGGTCGGCGTCTCGGTGGCGGTCTGCGTCGGATCGGGCGTCGCGGTGTCCGCGGGGGCGGACGTGGGCGCCTCCGTCGGGGCCGGCGTCGCGGTCTCCGCGGGCGCGGAGGTCGGGGTGGCCGCGGGCGTGGCCGAGCTGTCCGCCGTCGCCGAGGGCGTCGGCGTGGGATCTTCGGACAGCGCGGGAGCGCCCACCACGGCCGCGAAGACGGCCGCGCTGGCAAGGGCAGTGACGAGGATTCGACGAGTCAAGGGGAGGATTGGCCGGGGGCGGGGGGTCCGGCTCTCCCCCGGGTGTCGGCATCGCAGAGGGCCCGCTTGAGCCGCCGGCGTGGGGTTCAGACCCGATCTCCAGTCACTCTCACCTTCGACTCAAGAGTTAGGTAGCGCGTTCAAGAGCGGGATCGCTACGCTCGCGGCCCGTGGACCCCACCGCCCTGGAGATCCGGATCGCCGGTCCCGAGGACGCGTCGTCGCTGGCGGCCACGACCCGCCTCGGCTTCGAGTCCTACGTCGACTGGGCGCCCGAAGGCTGGCGGCCGCCGCCGCGCAGCCTCGAGGTGCGCGCGATCCGCGAGCGCCTGCGCCAGGCGAGCACCTGGTGCGCGATGGCGCTCGAGCCCGGCGGCGAGCCGGCGGGGCACGTCGGCATCACGCACGCGGCCGAGCGCGAGCGCGCGCACGTGCGGATCCCCGGCCGCGCGCATCTGTGGATGCTGTTCGTGCGGCCGCCGTGGTGGGGGACCGGCCTGGCGACGCGGCTGCACGCGCTGGGGCTCGAGGAGGCGCTGCGCCAGGGCTACCGCACGATCCGGCTCTACACGCCCGCGGGTCAGTCACGCGCGCGCGCGTTCTATGAGCGCGAGGGCTGGGCGCTCGCGGGGCGGCCGTTCGAGGAGCCGATGCTCGGGCTCGAACTCGTCGAATACCGGCGCGAGCTGTGCTCCAGCCGCTGATCGAGGAGGCGACCGAGCGGTCGAAGGTGTCGATGCGCACGCGCTGGCTGCGCGTGCGGCTCGCCTGGCGCACGATGGTCCAGGCGTCGGTCGCGGCGGCGCTCGCGTGGCTGTTCTCGGTCCACGTGTGGGGCCACACGGCGCCGTTCTTCGCGCCGGTGGCGGCGATCATCGCGCTCGGGCAGAGCTCGCACGAGCGCGGGCGGCGGGCGGCGGAGCTCGTGGTCGGCGTCTCGCTCGGGATCGCGGTCGCCGACGTGCTGCTGACCGAGCTCGGGACGGGCGTCGTGCAGCTGGCGATCGTCGTCTTCCTCGGCATGGGCGTGGGCCTGTTCTTCGGCTCCAGCCAGCTGTTCGTCAACCAGGCGGCGATCTCCGCCGCGCTGGTGGCGACGATCCTGCCGCCGGAGGGCGGGATCACGTTCGCCCGCTCGGTCGACGCGCTGACCGGCGGCGCGATCGCGCTCGCGGTGGCCGCGGTCCTGTTCCCGACCGACCCGATCCGGCTGCTGCGCGGTGCCCTGAAGCCGGTGCTCGAGGAGCTGGCGGCGACGCTCGTCGACATCGCGGCGGCCCTGCGCGCCCGCGACCCGGACGCCGCCGGCGCCGCGCTGGAGCGCGCCCGCGGCATCGACGACCTCGGCGCCCACTTCTCCGAGGCGGTCCGCGAGGGGCGCGAGACGGCCCGCTACTCCCCGGCCCGCCGCGGCGCGCTCGGCGCGATCGAGGCGTACGGCGACGCCGCGGCGCAGATCGACCTCGCGGTCCGCAACGTGCGCGTGCTCGCCCGCGGCGCGGTCCGCGCGCTCGGGCTGAGCGACGACGTCCCGCCGGACGTCGCCGACGCGATCGAGGATCTCGCCACCGCCGTGCTCGCGCTCGAGGCCGCGCTCGACGGCGGCACGCCGGTCGATGCCGTGCGCGAGCCCGCCCTGCGCGCCGCGACGGCCGCCACGCTTGCGCTAGAGCGCACGGGCAACCTCTCGGTCAGCGTGATCGTCGGCCAGATCCGCTCGACCGCGGTCGACCTGCTGGCCGGAGCCGGCGCGTCGTACGACGAGGCGGTCGAAGCCGTCCGGGCCGCCGTCCGCGCGGCGCAGGGAACCGCGGACGAGGATCCGGCGTCCTAGGCGATGTGCCCCCCGCCGCCCGCCTAGGTGACAACCACGTCTGCCCCATGGTCGACCCGGGCCCGAAGCCGCACGTAGGCGGGCCGGTCGTCGCGGGCGCGCCCGGTGTCTTGATCAACGGCATGCCGGCCGCCCGGATCGGCGACGCGTGCACGTGCGTCGGGCCGCCGGACGTGATCGTCGGCGGGTCTTCCCGGGTGCTGATCGCGGGGTCGCCGGCGGCCCGGTTGGGGGATGCGACGGCGCATGGCGGGACTATTGCGGCGGGGTCCCCGACCGTGATCATCCGGTGAAGGGTCGAAAGTCAACTGCGCTGGTAAGGGGGTGGGTCAGGTTGCCTGCCCGGTTCGCGAGGCGGAAACGATCGCGGCTCGGAGGGGGTGGCCTGACTTTGTTTGAACTATTCGAACAAAGTCGGGCCACCCCCCACGAAGCGCGCCCGATCTGGGAACCTCGCCTCCCTCACCCGCGCAGTTGACGTTCGCCCCTAAGTCACACCTGGCACACAGGACACCACAGCGTCGTCCGCCCGCCGACCGTGTCCAGCGCCAGCGACGACCCGTCCCGCGGACACGTGCCCCCGCGCACGCGCGACGGCATGAACTTCCCGGTATGCACGCCGCCGTGAGCGATGGCGTCGCGCGTCGCGGCCCGCATCGTGCGACGCAGGCCGTCCAGCTCCTCGACGGACAGTGAGTTCGCCGCGCGCAGCGGCGACAATCGCGCGCGCCAAAGCGTCTCGTCGGCGAGCAGGTTGCCGACGCCGGAGATCACGCCCTGGTCGAGCAGGCGGGCCTTGATCGGCATCCCGGAGCGGCTGAAGCGCTTGCGGAACTCGTCGCGCGAGACGAGCGCGGCGTCGGGGCCGATGTGCGAGAAGTCGGGCTCGAGCAGGGCTCGCCCGAGCCGGCGCTTGTCGCGCAGCGCGAGCCGGCCGCCGCCGGCGAAATCCAAGGCGAAGCGGTCCCAGCGCTCGTCGGCCGGCTCGTCGACCACGAGCTTCCCGGCCATGCCGAGGTGGAGGCCGAGGTCGGGGCCGCCGTCGGTCTCCGCCCACAGGAACTTCCCGCGCCGGTGGGCGCTCACGAGGCGGTGGCCGACGAGCGCGGCGCCGAACTCGCCGGGCGCGTGCGGGCGGCAGACGTAGGAGTCGGCGTCGTCGACGGCGACGATCTCGCGCCCGACGGCGCGCTCGATCACCTGCCGGGCTCGCTCGGCTTCTGGGAGTTCAGGCACCCGATGGAGGCTACGATGCCCCGCCAATGCGCTCCCGCCGTACCTGCCATGCCGTGCCCGGATCGAGCGAGCGGTTCCTCGCGAAGGCCGCGTCGCTTGACGCCGACGAGCTGTTCCTCGACCTCGAGGACGCCGTCGCGCCGAACGAGAAGGCCTCCGCGCGCGCCCGCGTGATCGAGGCGCTCAACACGCTCGAGTTCAAGCCGGGCACGACGATCGTGGTGCGCGTCAACGGCACCGACACGCCGCACTACTACCGCGACCTGATCGACGTGGTCGAGCAGGCCGGCGCCAAGCTCGACGCGATCATGCTCCCCAAGGTCCGCACGCCGGGCGACGTCGAGATGACCGCCAAGCTGCTCACCCAGATCGAGCTCGCGCACGACCTGGAACCCGGCCGGATCGGGATCGAGGCCCAGATCGAGGACGCGACCGGGCTGATCGCGTGCGAGGCGATCGCGAGCGCGAGCCCGCGGATGGAGACGCTGATCTTCGGCCCGGGCGACTACAGCGCCGCCGTCGGGATCCCGATCACGACGATCGGCGCGGCGCCCGAGGGCTACCCCGGCGACCACCTCAACTACGTGTACTCCAAGATCGTCGTCGCGGCCCGCGCCGCCGGGATCCAGGCGATCGACGGCCCGTACGCCCGCGTCGGCGACGACGAGGGGCTCAGAGCGCGCTCCAGGCTCGCCCGCGCGCTCGGGCTCGACGGCAAGTGGACGATCCACCCGGGCCAGATCGCGGCCGTCAACGAGATCTTCAGCCCGACCCAGGCCGAGTGGGAGCGCGCCGAGGCGATGCTCGCCGCCTACGACGACGCGCACGCGCAGGGCCACGGCGCCGCCATCTACGACGGCGAGATGATCGACGAGGCGAATCGCAAGATGGCCGAGCGCGTCGCTCGCGCCGGACGCGCCGCGGGTTACGCCGGCGCTTAGGTTCCCGGCGCTACGGTGGAACCGATGATGCGGCTGGTCCTCGCCCTCGCGCTCCTGCTCGCCCTGCCCGCCACGGCGTCCGCCGCCCCGGCGCTGGAGATCCACGTCGCCAAGCCGAGCGTCCGCTACGGCGCGGCCCACAGCGTGACCGGCTCGCTGCTGGACGGGACGACCCCGATCGCGGGCCAGGTCGTCGTGCTCGAAGGCCAGCGCTACCCGTTCCATGGTTCGTTCCGTGAGCTCGCGCGGACGACGACCGACGCCAAGGGCGAGTTCGCGTTCAAGCCCGTGCTCGACCGCAACCACCGCCTGCGCGTCGCCGCGCCGGCGCAGTCGGCCGTCTCGCAGCCGCAGCGCGTCTACACGCTGCCCTCGTTCGAGCTCTCCTTCCGCGCGCTCCAGCCCGGCGTGGTCCGGCTCTATCAGCGCTACACGGTCCCGAAGTCGGTCAAGCTGACCGCGCCGACGTACTTCTACCTCGGCCCGCGCGGCGCCAAGCAGGCCAGCAAGCGCGTCTCGGCGAAGACCAAGCGCACCTCGGCCGGCCACTTCACCGCGAGCGCGACGGTGCACCTGCCGAGCAACTGGCACGGCGCGTTCAAGTACGGCAGCTGCTTCCGCACGTCGCCCGGATCCGGCATGGGCGAGCCGCTCGCGAGCTGTCCGAAGTTGAAGCTCCGCTTCTGAACGTCGTTCGAAGGTGATAAGAACCGCCTGCGTGCGGAACAACATCGAACACGCGCTGCTCCCGGCCCGCCGCCGACAGGAGATCCTCCGCGCCGTGCGCGGCGGCCAGGCGCACGTCTCCGATCTGGCCGAGAGCTTCGGCGTGTCGGAGATGACGGTGCGCCGCGACCTGCGCAGGCTGGCGACCGACGGCAAGCTCGCCCGCGTGCGCGGCGGCGCCGTCGCCGCCGAGGCGCCGTTCGCGCAGATCGAGGTCGAGCGCTTCGACGCCAAGGACCGGATCGGCGCGGCCGCCGCCGCGACGGTCGCCGACGGGCAGACGGTGATGCTCGACATCGGCACCTCGACGCTGCAGCTCGCCCGCCACCTGCACGGCCGCCGCGTGACCGTGATCACCACGAGCCTCGCCGTGCTCGAGGAGCTGCTGCCCGATCCCGCGATCGAGCTCGTGCTGCCCGGCGGGATCGTGCGGCGCAACTACCGCTCGCTCGTCGGCGTCGTCGCCGAGGACTCGCTGCGCCAGCTGCGCGCCGACGTCGCGTTCCTCGGCACCAGCGCGGTCGACGAGCAGCTCGGCGTGTGGGACACGACCATGGTCGAGGTCCCGATCAAGCGCGCGATGGTCGCCAACAGCACGTCGGTCGTGCTGCTGGCCGACGCCGCCAAGTTCGCCATGTCCGGCGTCGTGCGCGTGTGCGGGCCGGAGGCGCTCGACCGGATCGTGACCGACGCGCCCGTGCCGCGGGCGGCCAAGCTGGGGATCGAGGTGACGGTCGCATGAAGCTCACGATCGTGGGCGGCGGCGGCTTCCGCGTCCCGCTCGTCTACGGCGCGCTGCTGAGCAAGGGCGCCCGGCTCGGGCTCGAGGAGATCGTCCTGCACGACGTCGACGCGACCCGGCTGGAGCGGATCGGCCACGTGCTCGACGGGCTCGCGGCCGAGCACGGCGAGCGGCTCGCGTTCCGCACCACGACCGACCTCGCCGACGCCGTCGAGGGCGCCGACTTCGTCTTCTGCGCGATCCGCGTCGGCCAGCTCGAGGGCCGCGTCGTCGACGAGGACGTTCCGCTCGGGCTCGGCGTGCTCGGGCAGGAGACGACCGGCCCCGGCGGCATCTGCTTCGCGCTGCGCACGATCCCCGTGATGGTGCGGCTCGCCGAGACGCTCGCGAAGCACGCGCCGGACGCGTGGCTGATCAACTTCACCAACCCGGCGGGGATCGTCACCGAGGCCGTCCAGCAGGTGCTCGGCGACCGGGTGGTCGGCATCTGCGACTCGCCTTCCGGCATGTGCCGCCGCGTCGCCGCCGCCGTGCACCGCGATCCCGCCGACCTGTGGTTCGACTACTACGGGCTCAATCACCTCGGGTGGCTGAAGTCCGTCCGCGACGGCACGGGCGCCGAGCTGCTGGACGGGCTGCTCGCCGACGACGAGGCGCTCGCGGGCTTCGAGGAGGGGCGGCTGTTCGGAGGCGAATGGCTGCGCTCGCTCGGCACGATCCCGAACGAGTACCTGTACTACTTCTACTACGCCGCCGACACCGTCAAGGCGCTGAAGGGCAACGCGCGCGGCGCGTTCCTGCTGCGCCAGCAGCGCGAGTTCTACGCGGCGGCCGACGGCGACGCGCTGGCCGCCTGGCGCGCGACCCGCCACGACCGCGAGCGCACCTACATGGCCGAGGCGCGCGACGACGGCTCCGACCACGAGCCCGACGCCGCCGGCGGCTACGAGAACGAGGCGCTCGCGGTGCTGGAGGCGATCGCGCTGAACACGCGCGCGGTGCTGATCCTCAACACCGCCAACCGCTCGGCGCTGCCGTTCCTCGACGAGCGCGCCGTCGTCGAGGTGCCGTGCGTGGTCGGCCGCGCCGGCCCGGTCCCGACCGCCGTCGGCCAGGTGCCCGCGCACACGCGCGCGCTGATCGAGACGATGAAGGACGTGGAGCGCACGACGATCGACGCCGCGCTGCTGGGCTCGCGCGAGCTGGCCGTCAAGGCGCTCGCGCTGCACCCGCTGGTGCCGTCGGTCCGCACCGCGCGGGCGATCTTCGACGGCTACCGCGCGCGCCTGCCGGAGCTGCAGGAGGCGTTCCCGGGATGACCGACCGCGAAGCGTCGGTCAAAGCGATCCCGCATGGCGCGGACGAAGTCCGCTGCCGCGATGGCTCGCCGATGAGTCCCGTCGACATCGCCTGCGCCGAGCCCGCGTTCCTGGACCTGACGTTCGCCGGGCTGGAGAACGTGCCGCGCCTGGGGGAGGAGCGGCTCGCGAACGACCTGCTGCGCTCGCCCGGCGGCGGCGCGATCACCGCCGTCGGCGCCGCCCGGCTCGGCCTCAGCAGCGCGCTCGTGTCGCCGCTCGGCCGCGATCCCGTCGGCGACCTGCTGCTGCAGATGCTCACGGTCGACGGCGTGCGCTTCGCCGGCCGGCGCGTCGACCGCACGCCGCTGACGGTCGTGATGCCTGCCGACGGCGACCGCGCGATGGCGACGTTCGATCCCGGCGAGGAGGCGACGGCGGGCGAGCTCGCCGCGGTCGAGCCGCGCGCGGTGGTGATCTCGCTCCCGCGCCTGCGGCTCGCGCCGCCCGGCGCGCGCATCTACGCGACGGTCGGCGACATCGACGCCCGCGCGCTGTCGGGCCGCGCGCTGCCCGACCTGACCGGCGTCCGCGCGCTGCTGGTCAACGAGCGCGAGGCGCACCTGCTGACCGGCCTCGCCGAGCCCGTCCGCGCGGCCGCCGCGCTGGCGGAGCTGGCGCCGGTCGCGATCGTCACGCTCGGCGAGCGCGGCGCGCTCGCCGCCGGGGCGGAAGGGACCGTGCACGTCGAAGGCGTGAACGTCGAGGCGGTCGACACCACCGGCGCCGGCGACCTGTTCGCCGCGGCGTACGTGTGGGCCGACCGCTGGGGCGCTCCCCTGGCCGAGCGGCTGCGCTGGGCCGTACTGTACGGAGCGCTGTCGGTCAGGGTGGCCACCGCCGTGGCCGGAGCGGTGTCGTTGCAGGCGCTCTTGGAGGAGGGCGTGGAACACGGTCTGACGTCGCCGGTGCAGGAACCGTCGGCGGCGGTTAAGGAGGATCAGTGAGGCTCATCGCACTCGCGGCCGCGGCGGTGCTCGTCGCCGGCTGCGGCGCCGCGCCCGGCGCCAAGGACACGCCGAAGCAGACGCCCGCGCCGAAGGCGGCGGCCAAGCCCGACATCGCCAAGCTCGGCCCGGTCACGCTGACCGTCTGGGACCAGGAGGTCCGCGGCGGCCAGAACAAGCAGATGAAGCAGCTGATCGCCGAGTTCCAGCAGAAGTACCCGAACGTCACGATCAAGCGCGTCGCGAAGTCCTTCGAGGATCTCCAGACAACGCTCAAGCTGGCCGTCTCGGGCTCCAACCCGCCCGACGTCGTGGAGGCCAACCAGGGGCGCCCGATCATGGGCGAGCTCGTCAAGGCCGGGATCCTGCGGCCGCTGACCGACTACGCGAAGGTGTACGGCTGGGAGGACCGCTACTCGCCGCTGCTGCTGGACCTCAACAAGTTCAGCTCCGACGGCAAGGACTTCGGCTCCGGCGACCTCTACGGCCTCTCGCAGATGGGGGAGATCGTCGGCCTCTTCTACAACAAGGCGAAGGTCCCCACGCCGCCCACGACCTTCAGCGACCTCGAGTCCCAGCTCGCCGCCGCCAAGGGCAAGGGCGAGGTCCCGATCGAGTTCGGCAACCTCGAGAAGTGGCCTGGGATCCACGAGTACGAGAGCGTGCTCGGCCAGATCGCCGACAAGCAGGCGGTGCGCGACTTCGTGTTCGCCAAGCCGGGCGCGAAGTTCGACTCGCCGGGGTTCACCGACGCCGCGGCGAAGCTGACCGACTGGGTGGACAAGGGCTACTTCACCTCCGGCTTCAACGGCACCGGCTACGACCCGGCGTGGCAGGCCTTCGCCAAGGGCAAGAGCCCGTTCCTGATCGCCGGCACCTGGGTGACCGCCGACCTCGCCGACCGCATGGGCGACAACGTCGGCTTCGCGTTGATGCCCGGCAAGAACCCGGACGACCCGGTGTCGCTCGGCGGCGAGTCGCTCCCGTTCGCGATCACGGCCGCGTCCAAGCACCCCGAGGTCGGGGCCGCCTACATCGACTTCGTCACCGACGCGAACGCCGCCAAGGTGCTGGTCCAGACGAACAACCTGCCGGCGATGAAGAACGCGCCCGCGCCGGAGCCTGGGCTCTCGGCCGACGTCGCCACCGCGTGGCAGAAGCTCAACGAGGCCGACGGCGTGATCCCGTACCTGGACTACGCGACGCCGACGTTCTACGACGACATCACGGCCGCGATCCAGCGCCTGATGGCCGGCAAGACGAGCCCGCCGGACTTCACGAAGAACGTGCAGGCCGACTTCGACAAGTGGGCGAGCGATCGCTGAGCTGACGCAGCCGCCGCCCGGCGCCCCGCGCCGGGTCGGCTACCTGTACCTGCTGCCGGCGTTCGCGGTCTTCTTCGCGTTCGTCCTGCTGCCGCTCGCGCACGCGGCGTGGATCTCGCTGTTCGCGTGGGACGGGCTGACGGTCGGCACCTGGGTCGGCCTGCGCAACTACGCCGACGTCGTCTCGGACCCGGCGCTGCGCAGCGCGTTCGGGCACTCGCTGATCCTGCTGGTCTTCTACGCCGTCCTGCCGCTGCTGATCGGGCTGCTGCTGGCGGGGCTGCTGGCGCGGGCGCGGATCCGCGGGCAGGCGCTGTTCCGCACGATCCTGTTCCTGCCGCAGGTGATCGCGATGGTCGTCGTGGCCGTGATGTGGCGGATGATCTACGACCCGGCCACCGGTGCGCTGAACCGGATCCTGGGCTTCTTCGGGATCGGCGGGAAGGCGTGGCTGGGCGACTTCACGTGGGCGCTGCCGGCGGTCGGGCTGGTCGGCACGTGGGTGTACTTCGGGCTCGCGATGGTGCTGCTGAGCGCCGGCGTGCAGAAGATCCCGCAGTCGCTGTTCGACGCCGCGCGCGTCGACGGCGCCGGGCCGGTGCGCGAGTTCCTCGCCGTCACGCTGCCCGCCCTGCGCGGCGAGATCGCGGTCACGCTGACGCTCACGACGGTCTACGCGCTGCGCAACTTCGACCTCGTCTACATCACGACCAAGGGCGGCCCGGGCGACGCGACGTCGGTGCCCGCCTACCAGGTCTACGACCGCGCGTTCCAGACCGGCAAGGTCGGCTCGGCGGCGGCGATCGGGATCGCGCTCGCGCTCGTGATCTTCGCGATCACGTTCGTCATCAACCGGGTGGCGGAGCGATGATCGACCGGCGCGAGCAGGCGCTCACGTACGCCGTGCTCGGCGTGTTCTCGCTGCTGGCGCTGGCGCCGATCCTCGGCATCCTCGCGACCGCGCTGCAGAGCCCGCACTCGCAGGCGTCGTTCGGCAGCTTCGACGGCTTCCACCTCGGCAACTTCAAGACGGCGTGGCAGGAGGGCAACTTCGGCTCCTACCTGAAGTCGTCGGTGATCGTCGCCGTCGCCGTGGTGATCTCCTCGAGCTTCTTCTCGATCCTGTCGGGCTACGCGTTCGGGATGATGCGCTTCCGCGGATCGGTCGTGCTGTTCTACCTGTTCCTGTTCGGGCTGACGATCCCGGTCGAGGCGGTCATCGTGCCGCTCTACTACGACCTGCGCGACCTCGACCTGACGAACACGTACTGGGCGCTGATCCTGCCCCAGGCCGGCGCCTCGGTCGCGTTCGGGACGTTCTGGATGCGGGCGTTCTTCCGCGGCGTGCCGCGCTCGCTCGTCGAGGCGGCGCGGATCGACGGCGCGTCGTCGTGGTTCACGCTCTGGCGCGTGCTGCTGCCGCTCGCGCGGCCGGCCGTGCTGACGATGACGGTGCTGCTGTTCATGTGGACCTGGAACGAGTTCCTGCTCGCGCTCGTGATGGTCTCCGACGAAGGGCTGCGCACGGCGCCGCTGGGGCTGAGCTTCTTCCAGGGCCGCAACCAGTCCGACCTGACGCTGCTGGCGGCCGGCGGCGTGATCGTCGCGCTGCCCGTGGTCGTCGTCTACGTGTTCCTGCAGCGGCACTTCATCCGCGGCATGCTGAGCGGGGCGGTGAAGGGCTGATGGCGCACGTGCGGTTCGAGGCCGTCACCAAGCGCTTCGGCGCCGTCGAGGCGGTGAAGGAGCTGTCGCTGGAGGTCGCCGACGGCGAGTTCATGGTGCTCGTCGGGCCGTCCGGCTCGGGCAAGACGACGGCGCTGCGGATGCTCGCCGGGCTCGAGTCGGTGACCGAGGGCGAGGTGTCGATCGGCGGCAGCGTGGTCAACCGCGTCGCGCCGCGCGAGCGCGACATCGCGATGGTCTTCCAGGACTACGCGCTGTACCCGCAGATGACCGTGCTCGACAACCTCGCGTTCGGGCTGCGGCGGCGGCGCGTGCCGCGCGAGGAGATCCGCCGGCGCGTGGACGACGCCGCGCGCGTGCTCGACATCGGCGCGCTGCTGGAGCGCAAGCCGGGCCAGCTGTCCGGCGGCCAGGCGCAGCGCGTCGCGCTCGGCCGCGCGCTCGTGCGCGAGCCGCAGGTGTTCCTGATGGACGAGCCGCTCTCCAACCTCGACGCGAAGCTGCGCACGCAGACGCGCGGCGAGATCCGCCGGATCCAGCAGCAGGTCGGCACCACCACGGTCTACGTCACGCACGACCAGGTCGAGGCGATGACGATGGGCGACCGGATCGCGGTCATGCACGAAGGCGTGCTCGAGCAGGTCGGCACGCCGGAGGAGCTCTACGAGCGCCCGGCCAACCGCTTCGTCGGCGCGTTCGTCGGCAGTCCGGGGATGAGCTTCGTGGAGCCCGGCGTCCTGGGAATCGACGAGGCCCGCGCGATCGGCGTCCGGCCCGAGCACGCGCGGCGCTGGCGCGAGGGGCTGATCGGGCCGCTGAAGGGGAGGGTCGCCTACGTCGAGGCGCTCGGGCGCGAGACGTTCCTCGGCGTCGACGTCGACGGCGTCCGCCTGGTCGTGTTCGAGGAGGGCCGCGTGTCCGCCCAGCCCGGCGAGGAGATCGCGGTCGGGTTGGTGCGCGAGGGCCTACGGTACTTCGGGGCCGACGGGCGCGCGCTGTAGGACGAGCACGTCGGTCACGTGGAGTGCCTTGAGGATGGGCCGCACCGCGGCCGGGACGAGCGTCAGGTCCTGCTCGATGCGGGGCGCGGTCAGGCGGATGGGCTTCGACCTCGTCAGGACCTCGCATCCATTGGCGGCGAGGACGTTCTTGACCCACTGGGCGTCGCGGCCGTAGGTGAGCGCGACGACGAAGTCGTCGCCGTGCCTGAACAGGTTCACGGGGTTGGAGCGCGACGTGCCGGACCTGCGCCCGACGTGCGTCACGATCGCGAAGCCGGGGAGGCGCTTGGCGGCGTGGCCGAGGATCGGGTTCGTGACCTTGAGGTTGAAGCGCGCAAGTCGCTTGGGGAGCGGCATCGTTGTCGCACGGTACTCCGCGTAAGGGGTCGCTCGCACCGTTTGCCTGATGACGCTCGCGCGGTCGCTCGCGACCCTGTACGGCATGACCTCCGAGTTCCCGCTCCCGACGGACCGCGCGACCGTCGCCGTGCCCGCTCCCGGCGCCGGGCCGGGCTTCTGGTCCGGCGCGCCGTCCGCACGCCTGCTCGACGACGGCACGTGGCTGCTCGCGTATCGCGTCCGCCACGGCCATGACGGCGTCGACGAGATCGTGATCGCGCGCTCGGGCGACGGCGAGCGCTTCGAGACCGTGACCGCGTTCGACGAGACGCGGTTCGACGGCGCGATGGGGCTCGAGCGCCCGTCGCTCGTGCAGACCGACGCGGGCCACTGGCGGCTGTACACCTGCGCGGCCGAGCGCGGCAGCAAGCACTGGTGGATCGACGTGCTCGAGGCGCCGGAGCTGGAAGGGCTCGCGCAGGCCGAGCCGCGTCCCGCGATCGAGGGCGACCCGCTGATCGCCGTCAAGGACCCGTACGTGCGCCGCGTCGACATCGGCTGGGAGGCGTGGATCTGCGTGCACCCGAAGGACGTCGAGGGGGCCGAGGACCGCATGCGGACCGCCTACGTGACGAGCGCCGACGGGCTGACGTGGGACTGGCGCGGGATCGTGCTCGACGGCCGGCCCGGGACCTGGGACGCGCGCGGCGCGCGGCTGACGACGGTCCTCCCCGACGGCCGCGCCGCCTACGACGGCCGCGCCAGCGCCGAGGAGAACTGGTTCGAGCGCACCGGCCTGGCGACGCTCGACGGCGCCCGCATCGCGCCCGAGCCGGTCGCCGACGTGCGCTACCTCGACGCCGTCGCGCTTCCCGCCGGCGGGTACCGGATCTTCTACGAGGCCCGTCTCGCGGACGAGAGCCATGAGCTGCGCACCGAGCTCATCGCTCCCGCGTGATCCAGGCGCCGAAGTCGTGCTCGGCGCCGGGGCCGGCGCCGACGCACACGATCCGCGTGCCCGGCTCGAGCGCCCAGTAGTCGCGCGTCTCGGCCGGATCGGGCACGGCGACGACGTCGCCCGGGCCCGCTTCGACCTGCCGGTCGCCGAGCCGGAAGCCCGCGCGGCCGGAGACGACGACGTAGACCTCCTGGTGGCCGCAGTCGGCTTCGTCGTGCTCGATGTCGATGTCGTCGCCGGGGTCCAGCGCGACGGCGTTGATGCCGAAGTTGCGGATCTCCAGCGTCGCGTTGAGCGGCTGCCAGCGACCGTCCGCGATCGCGTGTTCGGGAACGTCTGCGAGGTGCACGAGATGGCCCATGCGCCCGAACTTAACGATATCGACGCGGTCCCGGGCCGCTCGGGATGCTCTCCACCGGTCGCGCCCCAAGGGGCTCGTCCGGCTTCAGAGCGGCGGGCCTTGCAATCCCATGGCCTCGCTCTCTGCGGCTCGGTTCCGCGTCTAAGAAGAACGTACGCGGCGGCCCCTGGGCGGGTCAAGAGGCCCCTGGGCGACGATCCCGCATCTTCCGGAAATTCGCAAACCCTGCAACTGGGTAGGTAGATCTCAGGCTCCGCTTAAGCGGTGCCGATACCGTGTTCTATGACCATGGTCCACGCTCGCATCGACATCACGCCGGGTCTTGATGGAGAGCCCGTGGTCCTGGCGCTGTTCGACCTCAACGACGACGAGATCGGCGCCGCGGCACACGCCGTCCGCGCGATCTCCGGCGAGCGCTTCCGCACGGCCAGCATGTCGGTCGACGACGTGCTCGAGCTGCGCGAGCTGACCGCGCTCTCCGATGAGCTCGGCGACCTCTCGAGCCGCCCCGGCATTAGCACCGTCGTCCTGCGCCCCGCCCGCCTGTCCGCCTTCCGCAACGCGCTCACGCACTTCGTCGAGAGCCGCGACGAGGCCGAGTGGATGCGCGACGAGGACCGCGCGCCGCTCGCCGTCGCACGCGAGCTCCTGTGGCCGCTCGGCGACCTGGCCGCCGACGCGATGCGCGCCGCGCTGCAGCCCGGCTCGCAGCACCACTGCCACTGAGCATCAGCCCACGCCGGGCGAAGGCGCGTACTCGCCGAGGAAGCCGGCGCCGACGATCTTCGCGTCGACGGCGGCCGTGCCGATGTAGCACTCCCACTCGGTGCCGTCGCTGCGCAGCGAGCGGCAGCCGCCGTTGACGTGCTTGGTCGCGTCGACGGTCGGCTCGACCGTGTCCTTCAGGTCGGCGATCTCCGCCTTGGGCGCCTGGGCGATCGTGCAGTGGTACTCGACCCCGTCCTTGACGACGGTGCAGACGGGCGCGGTGCCGACGAGGAACTTCGTGCCGGCCGGCATCGAGCGCGCGACGTCCTCGGTCGTGAGCAGGCTGCGGGCGAGCGCGGCGCCCGGCACGACGACGACGAGCGCGGCGGCGCAGCCCGCGACGCGGCGGCGGATGCGGCGGCGGCGCGACGAGGCGAGGTCCTTGCGCGCGGCGCACTCGAGGTCGTCGCCGATCATGACCAGCCGCGGCGACGGGTCGTCGCCGGCGATCATCCCGGCGCCGCCCGGGCTCGCGGGGCCGCCTCCGGCGGCGGTCTTCGGATCGGTCATCGGGCCGGCTCCTTCGAGAGGCGGGTCCTGAGTGCGGACAGGCCGCGGTGCACGCGCACGCGGGCGGCGGCCTGGGAGGTGCCGAGCGCGGCGGCGACGTCGGCATAGGCGAGGTCGTCGACCACGCGCAGGCGGATCGCCTCGCGTTGGGACTCGGGCAGCTCGTCGAGCGCCTCGTCGAGTCCCTCCAGCCACGACTCCTCGGGCTCGACCGCGGGCGAGGTCAGCATGCCGAGCCGCTCGCGCGCCCCCGCCTCCAGCGCCTTGCGGCGAACGGACGCGAGCAGCACGTTGCGCGCGATCCCGAACAGCCACGGGCCGGCGGAGCCGCCGCACTCGTCGCGGAAGCGCGCGCGCACGAGCCACGCCTGCGCGAACGTCTCGGCGGTCAGCTCGTGGGCGGCGTCGTCGTCGCGGCAGCGGCGCAGGTGGTACCCGAGCACGCGGTCCGCATAGCGGTTGTAGAGCTCGCGGAAGGCCCGGGCATCCGTCCGGGCCGCTTGGAGCAGTGCGGCGTCGCTTCTCACGTCCATGAGATGCGCGCGGCCTCCCGCCGCGTTACATCCCGTAGGCCTCGGCCAGCTCCGGGTCCTTGCGCGCGAGCAGCTCGGCGAGGTCGACCATCACCTTCGACTGCTTCCACGTCGCGTCGTCCTGCATCTTGCCGTCGATCATGTGCACGCCGCGGCCGTCGGGGATCGCCTCGAGCACCTTGCGCGCGAACGCGACCTCGTCGGCCTCGGGCGAGAAGACCTTCTTCGCGATCCCGATCTGGACCGGGTGCAGCGACCACGCGCCGACGCAGCCCATCAGGTAGGCGGCGCGGAACTGCGCCTCGCAGCCGTCGACGTCCTTGATGTCCCCGAACGGGCCGTAGAACGGGAAGATCCCGGCCGCCGCGCAGGCGTCGACCATGCGGCCGATCGTGTAGTGCCAGAGGTCCTGCTGGAAGGAGGGACGTGGCGCGTCCGAGCCGTCGGGATCCGCCAGCACGCGGTAGCCCGGGTGCCCGCCGCCGACGCGCGTCGTCTTCATCCGCCGCGACGCCGCCAGGTCGGCCGGCCCGAGCGAGATGCCCTGCATGCGCGGCGAGGCATTGGCGATCTCCTCGACGTTGGCGACGCCCTGCGCCGTCTCGAGGATCGCGTGGATCAGGATCGGGCGCTCGAGCTTCGCGCGCGCCTCGAGCTGCGCCAGCAACCGGTCGACGTAGTGGATGTCCCAGGCGCCTTCGACCTTGGGGATCATCACCACGTCGAGCTTCTCGCCGGCTTGTGTGACCAATGTCACCAAGTCGTCGAGCACCCAGGGGCTCTCGAGCGCGTTGACCCGCGTCCACAAAGGGGTTCCGCCGAGATCCTGCTCGTTCGCCGCGCGGACGAGCCCTTCGCGCGCCGCCTCCTTGCGATCGGCCGGGATCGCGTCCTCCAGGTTGCCCAGCACGATGTCCGCCTGAGCGGCCATATCCGGCAGCCGGCCGACCAATTTCTCGTTCGAGGGATCGAAGAAATGGATCATCCGCATGGGCGTTACGGGGATCTCGCGAACGGGTTCGGGCGCGCCGATCGCCATCGGTGCGAAGTGGGAGCGGGGGTTGCGCATCCAGGTCATCATGGCGCCCTATGACCCCCGTTGACACCGACGGCGCCGTCCGCGAGGCGAGCGGCGCGCATCCATACGGCCGCTACCTCGAGGAGTTCGAGGTCGGCGCGATCTACAAGCACTGGCCGGCCAAGACCGTCACCGAGGCGGACGATCACCTGTTCTGCCTGCTGACGATGAACCACCATCCGCTGCACATCAACGACGTCTACGCGGCGCAGTCGCAGCAGGGCCGCAACGTCGTCGTGGGGCCGTACGTCTACAGCCTGGCCTTGGGGATGTCCGTCTCCGACATCTCCGGCAAGGCGATCGCCAACCTCGCCACCGAGGCGCTCAGCCACCCCGCGCCGGTCTTCCACGGCGACACGCTGTTCGCCGAGACCGAGGTGCTCGAGGTGCGCGAATCGCGGTCCAAGCCCGACCGCGGGACGGTGAAGGTGCACACCCGCGTGCTCAATCAGGACGGCGTGCTCGTCGCCGAGTTCAAGCGCCTGGTGCTGGTTCCGCGCAAGCTTCCGGGCTAGGTTTGTGCGGGGCTGGCAAACCCTTCCCGAGCCAAACGTTCAGTTTCGGGTGGCGGTTTGCCGGTGAAAGGCATACCCTTCGGTAGCGATGAATGGTCGAGTTGGCACGTCAACGCTCGGATCTGACGGTCCACGCTGCCACGATCATACGTCTGCCCGCCGGGTTTGTTCTGTACTGGCAAACCTCAACTGACGAGACAAACCGCAAGAGAGGTCGAGTCGCCCCGTGACGATTGAAACGCCCGTTCCCACGAAGCACCGCCGGCTCGTCGCATGGGTCGAGCAGTTCGCCGAGCTCGCCCAGCCGGACGCGATCCACTGGTGCGACGGCAGCGCCGAGGAGTACGACGCGCTGTGCCAGGAGCTCGTAGACGGGGGAACGTTCGAGCGCCTGTCGGACGCGAAGCGGCCGAACTCGTACCTGGCGCGCTCGGACCCGGGCGACGTCGCGCGCGTCGAGGACCGCACGTTCATCTGCCCGGAGGACGAGCGCGACGCGGGGCCGACCAACCACTGGCGCGACCCGTCCGAGATGCGCGCGCTGCTGCGCGAGAAGTTCACCGGCGCGA
Organism: uncultured Solirubrobacteraceae bacterium; assembly: GCA_963736505.1. Taxonomy (GTDB): domain Bacteria; phylum Actinomycetota; class Thermoleophilia; order Solirubrobacterales; family Solirubrobacteraceae; genus Solirubrobacter. Next base: position 150,627 of record CAVTOZ010000001.1, on the reverse strand, counting down.
TGCGCGGCCGCACGCTCTACGTCGTCCCGTTCTCGATGGGCCCGCTCGGCTCGCCGATCTCGGAGATCGGCGTGCAGCTGACCGACTCGGCGTACGTCGCGGTCTCGATGCGGATCATGACCCGCATGGGCAAGGGCGCGCTCGACGTGCTCGGCGGCAGCGGCGACTTCGTGCCCTGCCTGCACACGGTCGGCGCGCCGCTGGCCGACGGCGAGACGAGCTCGCCGTGGCCGTGCAACTCCGAGAAGTACATCGTCCACTTCCCCGAGACGCGCGAGATCTGGTCCTACGGCTCCGGCTACGGCGGCAACGCCCTGCTCGGCAAGAAGTGCTTCGCCCTGCGCATCGCGTCCGTGATCGCGCGCGACGAGGGCTGGCTCGCCGAGCACATGCTGATCCTCAAGCTGACCTCGCCCGAGGGGGCCGTCAAGTACCTCGCCGGCGCGTTCCCGAGCGCGTGCGGCAAGACCAACCTGGCGATGGTGGTGCCGACGCTCGAGGGCTGGACGGTCGAGACGATCGGCGACGACATCGCGTGGATGAAGGTCGGCGCCGACGGGCGGCTGTACGCGGTCAACCCCGAGGCCGGCTTCTTCGGCGTGGCGCCGAACACGAGCGCCAAGACGAACCCCAACGCCGTCGACATGATCCGCCGTGACACGGTCTTCACGAACTGCGCGAAGACCGACGACGGCGACATCTGGTGGGAGGGGCTCACCGGCGAGACGCCCGAGCATCTGATCGACTGGAAGGGCAACGACTGGACGCCCGCGTCGGACGCGCCCGCGGCGCACCCGAACTCGCGCTTCACGGTCGCCGCCGCCCAGTGCCCGTCGATCGCCGACAACTGGGAGGACCCGGCCGGCGTGCCGATCGACGCGTTCCTGCTCGGCGGGCGCCGCTCCACGGGCTCGCCGCTCGTGCAGGAGGCGTTCGACTGGGAGCACGGCGTCTTCCTCGGCGCGACGATGAGCTCGGAGAAGACCGCGGCCGCGGCCGGCACCGTCGGCGAGCTGCGCTTCGACCCGTTCGCGATGCTGCCGTTCTGCGGCTACAACATGGCCGACTACTTCGCGCACTGGCTCAAGCTCGGCAAGCGCGACGACGTCGTCCTGCCGCGGATCTTCCACGTCAACTGGTTCCGCAAGGACGACGACGGCAAGTTCCTGTGGCCCGGCTACGGCGAGAACTCGCGCGTGCTGGCCTGGATCTTCCGCCGCTGCGACGGCGAGGCCGAGGCGCGCGAGACGCCGGTCGGGCTCGTCCCGGCCGTCGGCGCGCTGGAGATCGGCGGCCTCGATCCCGACCGCGTCGAGGAGGCGCTGCGCGTCGACCTCGACGAGGCGCGCGCCGAGCTCGCGCAGACCGAGGCGCACCTGGCCACGTTCGGCGACGACCTGCCGGCGCAGATCCGCTTCCAGTTCAAGGCACTCAAGGCCCGCCTGGCCGACTAGATCGCATCGCCGGCCGCGGCGCCGTTCCGACGGCGTCGCGGCCACGGTGAGATGATGGGCGACATGAGCCTCGCGGAGGAGACCGAGGCCGGCTCAGGCCAGTCCCATGAGCAGCTCTTGGCGCTCGTGGAGCAACGGGCGCCCGCGGGGGAGGGTCCCGCCGTGCGCGCGTTCGCGGAGGCCTACGTGCGCCGGCTCGCGGCAGACGGCACGGACGGGATCTCGCCGGCGGATCTCGCGGCCGAGGTGCTCGGCGTGTACAGCTTCAGCTCGGCGCGCGGGCGCGCGCCGGTGGCGGTGCGGGCGTTCAACCCCACGCGCGAGCGCGACGGCTACGAGCCGCTCGGCTCGGTGCTGGAGACCAACACCGACGACTGGCCCTTCCTGGTCGACTCCGTCAGCGCCGCGCTGGAGGCGCGCAACGAGCGCGTGGCGCGGCTCGTCCACCCGATTTTCGGCGTCACGCGCGAGGACGGCAGGATCGTCGGCGTCGGCCACGCGCGCAACGCGATCCACCGCGAGTCGGTCATGCACTTCGACCTCGCGCGGCGGCTCGACGACGCCCAGCTCGCCGAGCTCGAGCAGGCGGTGCGCGCCGTGCTCACCGCCGTCCGCGGCGTCGTCAGCGACTTCGGCGCGATGACCCAGCGCGTCGAGTCGATGATCGGCCTCGCCCGCAACGGCAGCACGCGCTACGACTCCGACGAGGTGCGCGAGGCGGTCGACTTCCTCGCCTGGCTGCTGCGCGGCAACTTCATCCTGCTCGGCGCGCGCGACTACGAGCTCAAGGACGACACCTACCGCGTCATCCCCGGCTCCGGCCTCGGCATCCTCGCCGACGAGGACCACTCCGCGTACTCCAAGCCGGTCAAGCTCTCGTCGCTGCCGGAGGCGATGCGCAAGCTCGCCACCGAGGGCGAGCTGCTGATCGTCGACAAGGCCAACGCGCGCGCGCCGGTGCACCGGCCGGAGCGGATGGACTACGTCGGCGTCCGCCGCGTCGGCGCCGACGGCGAGATGGCGGGCGAGTCGCGCCTGCTCGGCCTGTTCACGACCAAGGCCTACACCGAGCCGGCGTCCCAGACGCCGGTGCTGCACCGCAAGCTGCGGCGCGTGCTCGAGGCCGAGGACCTGATCGAGGGCTCGCACGACTACAAGGCCGCCGTCGCGCTGTTCGACACCTTCCCGAAGGACGAGCTGTTCGCCGCGCCCGTCGAGGACCTGCGCCGCGGCGTCGTTGCGCTGCTGGCGATCGAGGGGACCGACCGGATCCGCCTGCTCGGCCGCCGCGCGCCCGACGGCCGCAGCGCCTCGTTCGTGCTCGCGCTGCCCCAGGACCGCTACGAGGCGGCGCTGGTGGACAAGATCCGCGCGCTGTTCCGGCGCCGCTTCGAGACCGACAGCGTCGAGGCCCAGCACGTGCTCGACGAGGGCGCCCGCGCGCGCGTGCACTTCCTCGTGCACAAGCCCGAGGGGCTGCCGGAGTTCGACAACCGCGACCTCGAGCGCGAGGTGCTCGCGCTCGCGCGCACCTGGGACGACCAGCTGCGCGACGTGCTCGCCGAGCGCTTCGGCTCCGGGCGCGGGCGCATGCTCGCCGAGGCCGGGCTGGCGCAGCTGCCCGAGCACTACAAGGGCTACACGTCGCCGCAGACGGCCGCGTTCGATCTCGACCTGCTGTCGCGCCTCGGCGAGGACGAGGCGTTCGTCGTCTCGCTGCAGCCGCTGCCGCAGAACACGCGCGTCGCGCTCTACAAGCGCGGCGAGAAGGTCGAGCTGGGCGGCGTGCTGCCGATGCTCGAGGACCTCGGGCTGCGCGTGATCGAGGAGATCTCGACGCGCCTGGTCGGCGAGGGCGAGACGTGGGTGCAGGAGTTCCGCGTGCTCGGCCCGGGCGGCGCGCCGCTGGACCTGGCCGCGGCCGGCGACCGCGTCGCCGAGATGGTCGCCGCCGTCCACCGCGGCGAGGCGGAGACCGACACGCTCAACCGGCTCGTGATCACGGCCGGGCTGGACCGGCGCCAGGTCGCGATGCTGCGCGCGTACCGCAAGTACCGCCAGCGCGTCGGCTCGCGCTTCACCGAGAGCTACCAGAACGACGTGCTGGTCGCGAACTCCGCCATCACGGCGAAGCTCGTGCGCTACTTCGAGCTGCGCTTCGACCCCGCGCTGGAGACCGACGAGGACGCCGAGAAGGCGCTGCGCGACGAGATCGTCGCCGACCTCGACGACGTCGTGCAGCTCGACCACGACCGGATCCTGCGCAACCAGCTCGCGACGATCGACGCGACGCTGCGCGTGAACGCCTACAACCGCGAGCGCGAGGCGCTCGCGTTCAAGCTGCGCTCCTCCGAGGTCCCGGCGATGCCGGAGCCGGCGCCGCTGTTCGAGATCTACGTCTACTCGCCCGAGGTCGAGGGCATCCACCTGCGCGGCGGCCGGATCGCCCGCGGCGGCCTCCGCTGGTCGGACCGCCAGGACTACCGCACCGAGGTCTACGGCCTGATGCGAGCGCAGCTGACCAAGAACGCCGTGATCGTGCCCGCAGGCGCCAAGGGCGGCTTCTACCTCAAGCACCCGCCGACCGAGCGCGACGCGCTGCGCAACGAGGTCGAGCGCCAGTACGTCACCTACATCCGCTCGCTGCTGTCGGTCACCGACAACCTCGTCGACGGCGCGGTCGTGCACCCTCCCGAGGTGCGCGTGCGCGACGAGGACGACACGTACCTCGTGGTGGCGGCCGACAAGGGCACGGCGACGTTCTCGGACCTCGCCAACCGCGTCTCGCAGGAGCACGGCTTCTGGCTCGACGACGCGTTCGCGTCCGGCGGCTCGGCCGGCTACGACCACAAGGCGCTCGGGATCACCGCGCGCGGCGCGTGGGAGTCGGTCAAGCGCCACTTCCGCGAGCTCGGCGTCGACACGCAGGCGGACGAGTTCACCGTCGTCGGCATCGGCGACATGTCGGGCGACGTGTTCGGCAACGGGATGCTGCTGTCGGACAAGATCCGGCTCGTCGCGGCCTACGACCACCGGCACGTCTTCATCGACCCGGACCCGGACGCCGCGTCCGGCTTCGCGGAGCGCCGGCGGCTGTTCGAGCTGCCAGGCTCGTCCTGGGACGACTACGACCGCGAGCTGATCTCCGAAGGCGGCGGCGTCTTCCCGCGCACCGCCAAGGCGATCCAGCTGTCGCCGCAGGCGAGGGCGGCGCTCGGCATCGCCGACGAGGCGCTGCCCCCGACCGAGGTCATCCGCGCGATCCTGCGCGCGCCCGTCGACCTGTTCTGGAACGGCGGGATCGGGACGACCGTGAAGGCCTCGACGGAGACCGACGCCGACGCCGCGGACCGCTCCAGCGACGCGATCCGCGTCAACGGCAACGAGCTGCGCGCGCGCGTCGTGGGGGAAGGCGGCAACCTCGGGTTCACCCGTCGTGCCCGCGTCGAGTACGCGGCCGGCGGCGGCCACATCAACGCCGACTTCATCGACAACTCGGCCGGCGTCGACTGCTCGGACCACGAGGTCAACCTGAAGATCCTGCTCGGCCTCGCCGAGCGCCGCGGCGACCTGACGCGCGCCGAGCGCGACGCGCTGCTGGTGGAGGTCACCGACGACGTCGTCGCGCACGTCCTCTACGACTCGTTCCTGCAGGCGCAGATCATCGCCCAGGAGGTCGATCGCTCGGCGGGCCGGCTGTTCGCCTACGAGGACCTGATGACGATGCTCGAGGAGTACAAGATCTTCGACCGGGCGGCGGAGAACCTGCCGACGGCGGAGGAGATCGGCGAGCGCCGGCGGGCAGGGCGCGGGATGGAGCGGCCCGAGCTGTCGCTGCTGGTCGCGTACGGCAAGCGGCTGCTGGCGCGCGCGCTGGAGACGTCGGACTTCGTCGACGAGCCGTGGCTGGAGCGCGACCTGCGCGAGTACTTCCCGCCGGCCGTCGTGGAGCGCTTCGGCGACCTGCTCGGCGAGCACCCGCTGCGGCGCGAGCTGATCTGCATGGTCAACGCGAACTCCGTCGTCAACGCGCTCGGCCCGACGTTCATCTCACAGCTGGTGGCCGAGCGTGGCGTGCGGCCCGCGGACATCGTGCGCGCGTTCCGGATCGCGCGCGAGGTGACCGGGGCGGACGCGCGCTGGGACGTCGTCGAGCGGCTCGAAGGCGTCGACCGCGCCGCGCAGCTGGAGCTGATGACCGGGCTGGACTCGCTCGTGGAAGCGACGACGCGCTGGTACCTCGGCTCGGGCGGCGACATCGAGCAGGAGATCGAGGCGGGCCGCGACGGGTTCGAGCGGCTGGCGGAGATCATCGGCGAGCTCGGCACCGACGAGCACCGGCGCCGGCGCGAGCAGACGGTCGAGCGGCTCACCGCGCATGGCGTGCCGGAGGCGCTGGCGCGCGCGCACGCGGTGCGGCCGGAGCTGGTGCACGCGCCGGACATGGTCGCCGTCGCGGGCCTGACCGGGCGGCCGATCGACGAGGTGGCGCGCGTGTTCTTCGAGGTCGGCGAGCAGCTGCGGCTGGACTGGATCCAGACCGAGCTCGAGCGCATCCCCGCGTCGTCGCGGATGCAGCGCTGGGCGCTGCAGGCCGTGCGCGAGGACGCCTACCAGGTGCGGCGCGAGCTGGCCGCGGCGGTGCTGACCGAGGCCGGCGGGGAGCTGGAGCGCTTCCTGTCGGAGCGCGCGGACCGCGTCGGGCGCCTGAACGCGTTCCTGCGCTCGCTCGCGCGCGAAGGGGACCCGGATCTGCCGGGGCTCACGCTCGCGGTGCGCCAGCTGCGCGGCATCACCGGATAGGGAGTTCACCCGGCGACCGCGCCCGGCTCGGCGCGGGTCGAACTCCCCGAAGAGTCGCCCTCTGGGCGACTCGACAACAAGCGTCCAGTTCGTCAAGTCGCGCCCCGGATTGCCGATTTCGGGAGCGTGAGCGTCATCGTGCCAGCCCTCGAGGGCACGGTCGCCGTCGGCTCGACGGCGATCACGCTGGCGCGCGCGGCCAAGCGCCGCGACGATCGCGGCGCATGGCTGCTGCTCGGTCTGGCGCTGGCGCTGAACGTGGTCGGCGGGCTCGTCCTGTCGTCGCCCGTGAGCGACGACAGCTGGCTCGTCGACGCGCTCCTGCTCCCGTACTTCCCGCTCGTGTTCGCCGCCGGCGTGCTGCTGGCGCGGCCGCGGCTGCCGCGCATGGGCACGACGCTCTGGCTCGACGGCGCGATCGGCATGCTCGGCGCCGCCGCGATCGTCTCGCAGCTGATGAGCGCCTCCGTCCGCGAGGCCACCGGGGGCGGCGCCGACATGCTCGTCGCGCTCGCCTACCCGATGGGCAACGTGCTCACGCTGATGCTCGTCGTGGTCGCGTTCTCGGTCCGCGGCCGCCACGTGGGCACCGCCTGGCTCGTGCTGGCCGCTTCGTTCGTGCTGCGCGCCGCCGCCGACGCGCTGGCCGTGCTCACGCCGGCCGACAGCTCGATCACCTCGGGCTGGGTGGCCTACCTCGGGCTCATCTCGATGGCGCTGATCGCGGTCGCCGCCTGCACGCGGCCGACGCCGGCGGACGCCGAGGCCTACGACGAGACGCGCCGGCTCGCGGCGCCGGCGCTGCTCTCCAGCGTCGCCGTCGCGCTGCTGGTGCTCGACCACTTCGTCCACGCGGGCGACCTGCCCGTCTACCTCTCGGCCGCGACGCTGGCCGTCGCGATGGTGCGCGTCGCGTTCGCGTTCCACGAGAACCAGTCGCTGCACGAGTCGCGCCAGCTCGCGATCACCGACGAGCTGACCGGCCTCGCGAACCGCCGGCTGTTCTACGACCGCCTCAACGACGCGGTCGCCGAGGAGGAGTGCCTCGCCGTCGCGATGGTCGACCTCGACCGCTTCAAGGAGCTCAACGACACGCTCGGCCACCACGCCGGCGACCTGCTGCTCGCGCAGCTCGGGCCGCGGCTGAGCGCCGTGGTCGGCGACGAGGGGCTGGTCGCCCGGCTCGGCGGCGACGAGTTCGCGCTGCTGCTGCCCGGCGCCGGGCTGGCGCGCGCGAGCGAGTACGGCCGCCGGCTCGGCGCCGCGCTGCAGGCGCCCTTCGAGATCGACGGCCTCGAGGTCGTGATGGACGCCAGCATCGGCGCGGCTCTGTTCCCGCAGCACGGCTCCGACGCCGAGGGCCTGCTCCAGCGCGCCGACGTCGCGATGTACCAGGCCAAGCAGGCGCGCACCGGCTTCCAGGCCTACGACCCGGGCCGCGACCGCCACTCGCGCGAGCGGCTGGCGCTGATGGCCGAGCTGCGGCGCGCGCTCGAGCGCGACGAGCTGATCCTGCACTACCAGCCCAAGGTCGAGCTGGCGACGGGCCGCGTCGTCGGCGTCGAGGCGCTCGTGCGCTGGCAGCACCCGGTCCACGGGCTGCGCGGGCCGGGCGCCTTCCTCCCGCACGCCGAGCACACCGCGCTGATGCGCCCGCTCACGCTGCACGTGCTCAAGACCGCGCTGGCCGACCTCGCGCGCTGGCGCGCCGACGGCCTGGGCCTGCACGTCGCCGTCAACCTGGCGGTCCAGAACCTGCTCGACCTGCGCACCCCCGCGCACGTCGGCGAGCTGCTGGCCGAGTACGGCCTGCACCCGTCGGTGCTGACGCTCGAAGTCACCGAGAGCCTGATGCTGCACGACCCGCAGCGCGCCGGCGAGGTGCTGCGCGACCTGCAGGAGATGGGCGTCGGCCTCGCGCTCGACGACTTCGGCACCGGCTACTCGTCGCTGGAGCACCTCAAGCGGCTGCCGGTGCACGAGCTGAAGATCGACAAGTCGTTCGTGATGGGGATGGACCGCGACCCCGCCGACCGCGCGATCGTCAGCTCGACCGCCGGCCTCGGGCGCGCGCTCGGGCTGCGCGTCGTCGCCGAGGGCGTCGAGTCCGCCGCGTCGGCCGCGGTCCTCGCCGCGATCGGCTGCGACCTCGCCCAGGGCTTCCACTTCTCCCCCCCGGTCCCGGCCGAGCAGCTCCCCGGGCTGGTGCGCACGCAGATCGGCGTCGCGAACCTGAGCGTCATCGACGGCCTCGGCCAGTCCGAGCCGGCCCAGCGCCCGGCCGGCCGCCTCAGCGTGGGCTGACCTCGAGCAGGCGCTCGACCGGGCCGAGCGTGAAGTCGACCGCGGCGACCGCGTGGCGGTCGCGGTCAGAGCGAGCTTCTCTCGCGCTATCTCGACGTCGACTCGAGCGTTAGCATCGAGATTCAGCGGGCGCGCGAGCGCGAGCGCGAGCGCCGAGCACGGTGCCAAGGCGGCGACAGGCCACGCCCGCGGCAAGGAAGCGGCAAGACGCCAACCCCGCGGGCAATGTCGCGGCAATGCGCTCATCGAAGGATGTCGCCGTGCTTCACGGACGACTCACACTGCGACGGCTCGCGCGCACTACGAGCCTCTCACTGCTCGCGGCGCTCTCGCTCGGGGTCAGCGCCGCCCATGCCGCGTTCCCCGGCAGCGACGGCCGCATCCTCTACATCGACTCTCGCGAGGACCTCCGGGTCATACAGCCCGACGGAACCGGCGACCGCATCGCCTACTCGTACGACGGCGCGGGATCCTCCCACGCCTGGGGGCAGTACCTCCCGACTGGCGCCGCGTGGTCGGCGGACGGCCGGATGATCGCGTTCGCCGGCTACGAGTTCTGCGACGCCAACTGCGGCCTGCAGCATCAGACGCGCGTCGCGATCGTCGGGCCTGACGGCGGCATTCCGACGACCCTGGTCCAGCAGGGCGTCGACGACAACGCCGACTACCCGCGCAGCCCGAGCTTCTCGCCCGACGGCAAGACCGTCATCTACAGCGGCGTCGACGCCGGCGGCACCCGCCGCCTGCTGACGGTCCCGGTCGGCGGCGGCGACCCGCACCCGCTGCCGCTCCCCGCCGGCGCCACGGACCCCGGCGACCCCTCCTTCTCGCCGGACGGCACGCGGATCGCGTTCACGGCGACGGAGACCGCCTCGCACCTCTCCCGCGTGTACGTGGCGACGGCCGACGGCGCCGGCATCACGCGGCTGACCAGCGGCGGCAACGGCCAGCGCAGCCCCGCGTGGTCGGCGGACGGCACCAGGATCGCCTACATCGGCGCGGTCGTCGACGGCAACGCGCAGCTCGCGGTCCGCCCGAGCGACGGCGGCGCCGCCGACATCCTCTATTCCGACCCGCGCGACCGAGGCGCGAGCGCCGACGGCGACGTCTCGTGGTCGCCGAGCGGCAGCTCGATCGTCTTCGGCACCTACTGGGCCGACAACCCCGATTCGCAGTGCAAGAGCGAGCTGCGCGTGATCGACGCCGGCGGCGGAGGCGGGACGAGCCTGACGTGCGCCGGCTCGTCGCCGATCGCCGGCGCCGACTGGGGTCCGCGCCCGCAGCCCGGCGACACCCGCGTCGTGAGCCGGTCGTCGCAAGGCGAGCGCGAGGCGGGCGACGACGACGCGACCGACTTCGCGCTCACGCGCGGCGGCCGCTACGCCTTCTACGCCACGCGCGCCACCGACGTGCTCGGCAGCGCCGACGCCAACGGCGCCTCCGACGTCTTCCGCCGCGACATCGCGTCCGGCGAGGTCGCGCTCGTCTCGGGCGGGGGCGACAGCACGGCCGACGGCGCGTCCGACAAGCCGCTCGCCACGCCGGCCGGTCGCTTCGTCGCGTTCCGCTCGACCGCGCGCAACCTGATCGCGGGCTTCGAAGGCGGCAGGTCCGCCGTCTACGAGCGCGACATGGACACGGGCGACATCACGCTCGTCTCGCGCCACCTCGGCAAGCCGAAGCTCGGCACCGAGGGCGACGCCGAGCCGATCGCGATGTCCGACGACGGCCGCTACGTGCTGTTCGCCACCGACGCCACGGACGTCCTGAGCGACCAGGGCGAGCAGGACGCCGACCGCAACCTGTTCCGCTTCGACCGCCAGACCGGCCAGACGATGCTGGTCGACTCCACGTCGGCGCCCGCGGGCGAGGCGCGCATGAGCGCCGACGGCCGCTACGTGGCGTTCGAGACGACCGCCGGCGATCTCGTCGCCGGCTTCGACGACAACAACGGCGACGCGCCGGACCTCTTCCGCGGCGACCTCGTCACCGGCGACGTCGCGCTCGTCGACGGCGCCGAGGCCTCGGCCACCAGCGGCGCGGCCGACGCGCCGAGCCGCCTGCGCGGCTTCAGCGCCGACGGCACCACGGTGCTCTTCGCGACCGACGCCGACGACATCGTCCCCAACTTCTCCGACCAGAACGAGCAGGCGCCGGACCTCTACCTGCGCCGCCTCGCCGACCCGAAGACGTACCTCGTCAGCGGCTTCCACAGCCGCGAACGGCAGGGCGGGAACGGCACGATGCTCGGCACCGCCGCCCTGAGCGCCGACGGCAAGACCGTCGCCTGGGCGACCGACGCCGACCTGACCGGGCTGTCGGCCCAGGACAACGACCTCCCCGACGTCTTCCTGCGCCGCTTCACGCCCGAGCCGCAGCCGATCGAGCTGCTCACGACCGGCGCCAAGGGCTACGGCTATCCGTCGGTCAGCTCCAGCTCGCTCGACGCGCTGTCGGCCGACGGCCGCCACGTGCTCGTGCGCAGCTCGGCTCAGGACCTGTCGCTGCCGGTCGAGCTGCACGGCCACGACGTGCTGTACCGGATCGACTGGCCGAGCCACGACGTCACCCAGGTCACCGAGAACGACGGCCACGGCCCGGACGCCGAGCTCGAGGCGACGGCGATCAGCGGCGACGGCCTGACCGTCGCCTACCGCACGAACGCCGGCAACCTGCTCGACAACTGGCTCGACCACAACGGCGAGGCCCGCGACGTCTTCGCGTTCGTCGACCACCGGATCGCCGACGTCGACGTGACACCGCCCGACATCGCGATCGAGGCGCCGGCCGAGGGCGGCATCTACCGCAAAGGGCGCACCTACGAGGCGCGCTACAGCTGTCGCGACATCGGCGGCTCCGGCCTCGAATCCTGCTCGGGCGACGTCCCCGCGGGCGCCGGGATCGACACCGATACGGTCGGCGACAAGACGTTCACGGTCACCGCGACCGATCGCGCCGGGAACGCGACCACGCGCACCGTCGCCTACCGCGTCGCGCTCGCCAACGACCACCTCTCGCTGGTCAGCGGCCAGGGCACGGCCGGGAACCCCGGCGACAGCCGCGACGCCGTGCTCGGCGGCGACTTCCTCGCCTATCAGTCCGGCGGCAAGGTCCTGCGCCGCGATCTGCGCACTGGCGCCACGGTCACGGTCGGCGACGGCAGCGACCCGCGCATCAGCGCCGACGGCCGCTTCCTCGCGTTCATCGCCGGCGGCAAGCTCTCCGTGCGCGACGTCGACGCGGGCACGACGCGCGTCGTCCACGACGGTCCGACGACCGGGCACCAGCTGTCGCGCGACGGCTCGACCGTCGTCTACACCGCGGACGGCTTCGTCTACGCCAACGACGCGAAGCTCGCCGCCGGCGAGCGCCCGCAGGTCTCGGCCGACGGCACGCGCGTCCTCTATCTCGCCGGCGACCACCTCTACCTGCGCGACGGCGCGGCGACCACGCTCGTCGACCACGCCTGGCGCAAGGACGTCCCGGCCGACGGCGCCGCCACCGGCGGCCTCCTCTCGGCCGACGGCCGCACCGTGCTGTTCGGCAGCAAGGCCGCGAACATCGCCGTTGCCTATCACGGCGAGGGCGAGCAGCTCTACCGCAGCGAGCTCGGCGGCGACGCGACGCTCGTGACCAGCGCGGCGAACGACCCGGCCGAGGGCACCGGCGGCCGCATCGCCGGCGCCCGCCTGTCCGGCGACGGCGCCACCGTCACCTGGCAGAGCCTGGCGACGGACGTGATCGCCGGCTTCGCCGACCACAACGGCGTCATCGGCGAGGATCTGTACGCGCGCACCGGCACCCAGCCGGCGCGCCTGGTCGCCCACGGCGAGACGGAGACCGACGGCGTCGAGACGCACCCGACGCTGCACGCGATCTCCGACGACGGGCGCTTTGTCCTCTACGGGCTCTGGAAGCTGGACGCCGACAGCGAGCCGGACGACCCGCGCGGCGACCTGCGCCGCACGGACCTGCTGCGCGACCGCGTGTCGGCGGTGGCGTCCTCCCCGCTGACCGCGCTCGCCGGCATCGCGATGAACGCGAGCGGCCGCCGGATCGCCTTCCACACGACCTCGACGAACATGGTCGACGGCTTCGCCGACGGCAACGGCGACGACGGTGCCGACGTCTACGCCTGGTTCGACACGCCGCCGGTCGCCGACGCCACCGCCCGCATCACGGGCCCGCTGGCGCTCGCGTTCGACGGCTCAGGCTCGAGCGACGCCGACGGCGAGATCGTCAGCTACCGCTGGGACTTCGGCGACGCGAAGGGCTCCGGCGAGGTCAAGCCCGCGCACGTCTACGGGGACGAGGACTCCTACACCGTCACGCTGACGATCGAGGACGACGGCTCCAACGCGGTCAACTACGAGTTCGAGGTCGTCGCCATCAAGGGCGTCCTGACCGCGGGCTCGCAGCCGCTGGACTTCCTCGGCGTCGACAAGAACCTGCGCTGCAGCGCCGTACGCGGCAAGGAGCTGTTCGCCGGCGGCGGCGGCGAGTGCGGCACGTTCGTCGCGCTCGGCGGCAAGGTCTACGGCCCGCCGGAGCTCGTCGACGGCGTGACGCCGTACACGCCGGTCAGCCAGGACGTCTCCCAGGACGGCGACGTGGCGAAGCTCGTCACCGTCGTCGCGCTCGGGACGACCGGCGTCCAGGTCCGCCAGACCGACCGCTACGTCGCCGGGACCGCCTGGTACCGCACCGACGTGGCGCTGGTCGGCGGCGGCGACGCCACGGTCTACCGCGCCGGCCACTGTGTCCTCGGTCACCCGATCGACGACGCCGGCACCGCGATGGCGGGCTGCGATGTCGCGGGCACCCGCGTCGCCCTGCTCCCGCTCACGCCGGTCGCCCACCATGAGGCGGGCCCGGCCGTGCCCGGCCACCTCGGCGCCGGCGCGCTGCCCGACGACACGATCGCCGACACGAACGACCCGGCGATGATGATCGGCTGGCGAGTGAAGCGCGACGGCGGCGTCGGCTCGCTCGCGAGCTTCGGGCCCGACGGCACGATCCCGCTGACCGTCGCGCTGAAGCCCGACAAGGACACCGTCCAGCCGCTGGACGAGAACGCGTTCACGGTCACCGTCCGCAACGCCAACGGCGTGGCGCGCGACGCCGGGCCGATCGTCGCCGACGGGGGCGGCGTGTGGGACTACAACCCGGGCTCGACGACCGGCGTGACGACGGCCGACCCCGTGGCCGGCGCGTGGGCGGGGCCGTTCACGATCGCCGGCCACGACAAGGGCGAGCTGCGCTTCGGCGTCACCCACCGCAACGGCACGCGGATCGCGATCACCACCGCGACCGCCGCGCCGGCCGCGGGCGTGACCTCGGCCGGGATCGCCGATCTCGGCGAGGCCAAGGCCGCCGTCGACGCCCACCCGATCGAGGGCTCGGTGCCGAACACGGCGATCTACGAAGGCCCGACAGGCCCGACCAACGACCCGCAGCCGCGCTTTGCGCTCGTCGCCTCCAAGGAGAGCGGAATCCGGTACGAGTGCCGGTACGTCCCGGCCGGCTGGGAGCCGTGCGACGCCGACTACCGGCCGAGCCCGCTCGCCGACCGCACGTACGTGCTCGAGGTGCGCGCCGTCGACGCCTTCGGCGCCGACGAGACGCCCGCCAAGCGGACGTTCACCGTCGACACCGTCGCGCCGAACACGGTGATCGCCTCGGGGCCGAAGAAGGTCACCTCGTCCAACCGCGCCGGCTTCGTGCTGCGGGCCGGCGAGGACGGCTCGCGCTTCGAGTGCCGGCTCGACGGCGGGGACTGGTTCCGCTGCACGTCGCCGTGGACGACGGACGCGCTGGCCGACGGCGACCATCGCTTCGAGGCGCGCGCGATCGACGCGGCCGGCAACGCCGATCCGACCCCGGCGCTGTGGGCGTTCCGCGTCGACACGACGCCGCCGGTCACGGTGATCGACGGCGTCACCGGGCGCGTGGTGCGGCCCGGCGGGTCGGCGTCGGCGTCCGCCTCGGGCTCGACGCTGGCCGTCGGCAACGACGGCACCGCGGCGCTGGCGGTCTCGTGCCCGGCCGGCGGCCCGGCCTGCGACGGCACCGTCGGGCTGGCGATGGAGGCCCCGAAGGCCGGCATCGCGAAGGTCGTGCCGCGTGACGCGGTCACGCTCGCCCGCGCCGACTTCACTGCGCCGCCCGGCGAGACCGTGACGGTCAGGCTCGCGCTGCGGGCCGCGACGCGCAACCTCGTCGAGCGCGTCGGCCGCGTGGCCGTGTTCCCGACGCTCGACCTCGGGACCGGCGAGCCGGTCCGCGGCGCCGATCTCGTGCTCACGCCGGATCCGCGGACCGCTCGCCTGCTCGACGCGGGCCGTGAGCTGAAGGTCGTGCGCGGCGCGGTGACGCTGCACCTGTACTGCGCGAAGAAGTGCGCCGGGAGCGTCACGCTCGCCGGCCACACGAAGCGGTTCTCCGGACGCCACATCAAGGTCCGGATGCGAGTCACCAGGCGCGGAACGCAGTCCGTGCGGATCACCACCAAGCCGGCGCTGACGAAGCGCCTGTCCGTGACCCTGAGGGCAAAGGAGGCCCGTCGATGATCGCGCAGCTGGCGGCGGCGATCGCCATTCTGACCGGGCCTTCGGGCCTGACCAACGACCCGACGCCGACGTTCACGTTCGACGCCGCGGCACCGCTCGAGTGCCGCGTCGACGCGCAGGCGTGGGAGCCGTGCACGGACGCCTACACGGCGCCGGAGCTGAGCGACGGCGGGCACGTGTTCGTGGTCCGCTCGGGCTCGGACAGCGCGTTCCGCTCGTTCACCGTGGACACCGTCGCCCCGCAGGTGACGATCGACGGCGCCGACGACGCCAGGCTCGACGACACGCGCGCCGAGGTGACGTTCTCCTCGCCCGAGGACGGCGTCGAGTTCACCTGCGCGCAGGACAGCGGCGAGCCGCAGCCCTGCACGTCGCCGTGGAGCACGCCCGACCTGGCCAACGGCCAGTACTCGGCCGTCGTGCGCGCCACCGACGGCGCCGGCAACACCGGCACCGCGACGCGCCTGGTGAAGCTGGCGGCGACGCCGCCGGAGACCACGCTCGACGGCCCCGAGGGCTCGATCAAGCAGCGCTCGATCACGTACGCGGTGGCGTCCAGCCGCGCGCGCTCGCACTTCGAGTGCAAGGTCGACGAGGGCGCGTGGGCGGCCTGCGACGCCGCCTACACGACGCCGGAGCTGGCCCCCGGCCACCACACCGTCCAGGCGCGGGCGATCGACGCCGGCGGCAACGTCGACCCGACGCCGGCCGGCCGCGAGATCGACGTCCGCGACTGCACCGAGAAGCTCGAGTTCGGCGCCGTCACCGCGATCGCCGACTGCTTCGTCAAGGACGGCGACCGCTACGTCTCCGACAACGGCACGGTGAAGGTCAACGGCATCACGATCAACGCCTTCAAGGACCAGAAGCTCCAGATCGACCCAGCCGCGCGGCGCTTCTACTTCGGCAATGTGCAGCTGCGGATCGCCGGGATCGTGCTCTACGTCGGCGAGTTCCGCTACACGGTGCCCGAGGGCGACCGCGTCACGCTCGCGACGCTCGACATGTCGACGCGCAGCAAGGTCGACGAGCCGGCCACGGACTCGGAGTCGGCGCTCGACCTGCAGGGCGACGACGGCGCCGACGTCCAGGGCCTGCCGCTGACCGGCAGCGTCAAGCTCGAGCTCGCCAAGGGCGGCACGTCGATCCTGACCGGCAACGTCGAGCTGCCGAAGGTGCTGACCGACGCGGAGGGCCACGGCCTCACCGGCAGCGTCTCGCTGACCGCCGACAACGACCGCGGCCTGCACCTGAGCGGCATCAACGTCAAGGCGCCGCTCGCCTTCATCGGCAAGGTCGAGGTCCACAACTTCTTTCTCAACTACAACGGCGAGCGCAACAACGACGCCACGGAGTCCTGCAACCAGGGCTCGCCCGGCCTGAAGTGGGAGGGCGGCGCCGAGAAGGTCGTCCTGCCGACGCCCGACAAGCTGACGATCACGCAGGTCGGCGTCGGCTTCGCCGACCGCGGCTTCAACTACGCCAAGGGCGTCCTGACGGCGGCGGACCCGGGTGTCTCGATCGGCGCCGGCATCCGCGTGCAGAAGATCGACATCTCGGTCTGCGCGGGCCCGCCCGCGAAGGTCGAGGGCCGGATCGCGCTGACCGCGCTGCCGGGCCAGAACGGCCCGGGGCTGAAGATCCCGAACGCCGGCGTGATCTACCAGGAGGGCGCCAAGCCCGGCGATCCGTGGACGCTGCGGGTGGAGGCGGACGAGGCTGACCTCGACGTCGGCTCCAAGCTGAAGCTCAAGGGCCTGCACCTCGGCTACTCGTCGGCCGGGATGGTCGACTTCGGCGGCCGCGTGAACTTCGCGCTCGGCATCAAGGGGCCGGTGCTGATCGGCGACCTCGATGCCGCGGTGACGATCGACGCCGGCATCGAGGGCTGGATCACCTCTGACCGCTTCAACGCCGACTTCGACGCGCGCGGCTGCTTCGCCGGCAAGCTCACGATCGCCGACACGCTGCCGATCCCCTTCAGCAACATCTGCCCGACCGTCAAGGGCGTCGTCTCGACCGCCGGCATGGCCGTCTGCGGCGGCCTGAAGGTCAACAACAAGGACGTCGGCAACGTCGGCGTCGGCTACACGTGGGGCGGCGAGCTGAAGCCGTTCGCCGGCTCGTGCGACCTGCGGCCGTGGCGGACCGAGAAGCCGCAGGCCGGCGCGTCGGCGGTCGGCGACAAGCGCGTCCGCATCGCCGGCGGCCAGCGCGGCGTGCTGCTCGCCGTCAGGGGCATCGGCCATGCGCCGCAGGTGACGGTGCATGGCCCGGGCGGCGTGACGCTGCAGTCGGCGGCCGACTCCAACGAGGCGGCGAAGAGCGCGAACGGCTTCGTGTGGCAGAACACCGGCACCGACACGACCTACGTGCTGCTCGCGCACCCGCGCGGCGGGCGCTGGACCGTGAAGGGCGAGGTCGCCGAGGTCAAGACCGCGGGCATGCGCCCGGCGCCGAAGCTGTCGGCGACGGTCCGCCCGGGCGAGCTCCGCTATCGCGTCGGCGCCGTCAAGGGCCAGCGCGTGACGTTCGAGGAGCGCGGCCGCGGCATCAGCCGCACGCTGCTCACCGTCACGCGCAGCGGGCGGATGGAGTTCCGCCCGGCCGCCGGCCCCGGCGGCGCGCGGCGGATCGTCGCGCTCGTCGAGCAGGACGGCCTGCCGCGCGAGCGGATCACGGTGGCGCGCTTCACGGCGCCGCGCTGGGCCAAGCCCGGCGCGCCGCGCGCGGTGAAGGTCGCTGTGCCGGGCCTCGCTTCGGCATCCGCGGTGAAGCCGCGCGGCGCGACGATCACCTGGCGGCCCGCGACGGGCGCGAAGCGCTACGGCGTGCGCGTCGCCCTCGAGGACGGCCGCCGCCTGTTCTTCCTGCGCGACGCGGACGATCGCGTCGTGCGGATCCCGGACGCCGGCAAGGTCGTCGCCGTCCGGGTGGTCGGGCTGCGCGCGGACAACGTCGCGGGCCCGGCGGCAATCACGAGCGGAGGGAACCGCTGATGCGCACCTGGATCGCCACCGCGATCGCCTTCCTGGCGATGGCTTCGCCCGCGCTCGCCGACACGGATGTGACCGGCGGCCCGAGCGGGACCACGACCGACGCCACGCCGACGTTCACGTTCCGCGGCGAGCCCGGCTCGACCTTCGAGTGCAAGGTCGACCCGGTCTTCGACTGGAAGCCGTGCGCGTCGCCGTACAGCGTGCAGCTGGCCGACGGCGACTACACGTTCTCCGTCCGCGCCACCGATGAGGCCGGCAACGTCGAGCAGAGCCCGCCGTCGCGCCGCTTCACGGTCGACACGGCGTTCATCGACACCACGATCGAGGCCGGGCCCGACGGCGCCACGAGCGACACCACGCCGTCGTTCACGTTCTCCTCGACCACGACCGGCGCGACGTTCGAGTGCCGGATCGACGGCGCGGGGTCGAGCGTCCCGACGTACACGGGCTGCTCGTCGCCGTTCACGGCGCCCGCCCTGCGCTCCGGCGACTACGTCCTGCAGGTGCGCGCGAAGAGCCCCGAGGGCAGGGCCGACTCGACGCCCGCCGAGCGCCGCTTCACGGTTGACGCCGACGCGCCGGACACGACGATCGCCGAGGGCCCGACCGAGGGCGGCGAGACGCCGGACACCGAGCCGTGGTTCAAGTTCAGCTCCGGCGAGGCCGGCGCGACGTACGAGTGCCGCTTCGACAACACGACCAAGGAGGGCGTCGACATCAAGGCCTGGGCCGCGTGCACGGAGACCTGGCGGGCGGCCAAGCTCGCCGGCGGCCAGCACACGCTCGAGGTGCGCGCGATCGACGCCGTCGGCAACACCGACCGCTCGTCCGCCACGCGCACGTTCCTCGTGCGCGACTGCGACAAGGTCGTCCACTTCGGCCTGATCGAGGCGACCGGCGACTGCATGGCCAACATCGGCACGGCGGACGCCGGCGTCTGGGAGTCCAAATCGGCGATCAAGCTCAACGGCCTCCCGATCCCGATCGTCGGCGGGTCCAAGACGATCCTGCGCGCCCCGACGCCCGACAAGAAGGGCGGCGAGCTCGAGGTCCAGGACGCGAAGATCGTCATCTCCGGCGTGACCGTCTACACCGGCGGCCTGAAGTGGGAGCTGCCCGAGGGCGGCGCCGGCGAGGAGAAGGAGTGGAAGAAGATCGACCTCTCCAAGGCCGGCCAGAAGCTGTTCGGCATGAAGGTGGAGGGCTTCGCCGCGCTGCGCCTGCGCCGGCCCAAGGACGACGGCGGCGCCTACCGCAGCGTCTTCCAGCTCCACATCGCGCTGCCCGAGGTGTTCAAGGCGGGCCCGAGCGAGGGCTCGGGCGGCGTCACCGGCGACGTCGCGATCAACGTCGACAACGAGGGCGTGCACGTCGACGGCGTCAAGATCATGGTCACCAACGCCTACATCGGCAAGCTGGGCGTCAAGAGCGTGTGCCTGAGCTTCGCGGCCGCCGGCTCCTCGGCCGTCGCGCCGTGCGAGCCGCCGAGCATCGGCCCGGGCAAGCCCAAGCCGTACCTCGAGTGCCGCTCCGACAACGAGGAGGACCGCTGGGACGGCGCGATCGCGATCGTGCTCCCGACCGCCTCCAAGACCGAGCTCGGCATGTGGGGCGGCCTGCGCGCCGGCCGGCTCAGCTACGCCGGCGCCTACGTCGACCACCTCGGCACCGTCGCGCCGCTGGCGCCGGGCATCTTCCTCGAGAGCGTGCGCCTCGGCGTCTGCCTCGAGCCGCCGCCGTTCCAGGTCAAGGGCGGCGCCGCGATCACGCTCGGCCCGAGCGTCCAGGGCGTCGCCGCCGTGCGCATCGACGCCGACATGCACTACTCCGACGCGTGGCAGGGCACGCCGTGGTTCATCAGCGCCACGGGATCGCTGACGCTGTTCGATAAGCAGGTCGCGAGCTCGTACTTCACGTACTGGGGCTCGGGCCTGATCGAGTTCGGCATGGAGGGCGGGATCGAGTTCGGCGACTCCGCCCGGATCCTCGGCAAGCTCGACGGCTGGGTGGAGACGCGCAGTCCGTCGCGCTTCAACGTGCAGGGCCACCTCGAGGTCTGCGTCGACTGGCTGGCCTGCCTGGAGGGCGACGCCGTCGCCTCCACGATCGGCGCGGCCGCCTGCGTCTCGGTGAAGGTCGTGTCCATCCCGGTGCTGGTCAAGGACAAGGACTGGCACCCGTGGTTCCCGTGGCGGATGCACTGGGAGATGCGGCCGGTGAAGGTCTCCGGCGGCGCCGGCTACACATGGGCCAACCGCGACCTCGACCTGATGGTCGGCTCGTGCTCGATCGGCAAGTGGGTGCTCGCGCGCACCGCGCAGGCGCCGGGCGGCGTGCAGCTCGTCGCCATCCCCGCCGACCAGCCGGCGACGACGTTCCGCGTGCACGGCGACGGCGCGCCGCCGAAGTTCGACCTCGTCGGCCCCGACGGGCGCCGCATCTCGGTGCCGGACAGGCCGGGCGGCGAGATCGTCAAGGGCTCGCACATGATCGCCCAGCAGCCGTCCAACGACACGACCACGGTGTTCGTCGCCTCGCCGGCGGCGGGCCAGTGGCGCGTGGAGCCGCGCGCCGGCTCGGCTCCGATCACCGAGGTCGAGCACGCGCTCGCGCAGCCGGAGCCGGCGCTCGGCGCGGGCGTGACCGGCAAGGGCTACAAGCGCACGCTCGGCTACGCGTACGCGCCGCAGCCCGGCCAGACGATCACGTTCGTCGAGCGCGGGCCGAAGACGGCACACGTGCTGGGCGTGGCCAAGGCCGGCCGCTGCAAGGAGGCCGTGAAGGGCAACGACCGCGAGGTGGCGTGCGGCAAGCTGGCGTTCACGCCGGCCCGCGGTGGCGCCGGCCGGCGCGACATCGTCGCCGTGGTCACGCAGGACGGCCGCCCGCGCGCGGAGATCAAGGTGGCGTCCTACGTCGCCCCGAAGGACCGCGTGCTCGGCGCGCCGCGCCTGCTGCGCGCCCGCCGCTCGGGCGCGAGCGTGATCGTGCGCTGGCAGGGCGTCGCGGGAGCGGCCGGCTACAACGCCGTCGTCACCGCCTCCGACGGCCGCCGGCTGACGTTCTCGCCGAAGCGGACGGCGTTCCGGATCCCGGGCGCCGGGCGCGACACGACGGTCCGCGTAGCAGTCCGCGCGCTGCGCACCGACAACGCCGAGGGCCGCACCGCCCGCGTGCGCGTCAAGGCGACGCGGCGCCCCAACCTCGCGCCGCACAAGTCCAAGCCGATCAAGAAGGGGGGCCGTCGATGAGGCGCGCCGCCATCGCGGTGGCCGCTGCGGCGGCCCTGCTGGGGGCCGCTCCGGCGGCCCACGCCCGCACGGACGACCTGGCCAAGCCGGTGCTGCTGGTCGCCGGGCCGGAGCGCACGTCGTGCACGCTGTTCGACGACCTGTCGGCCACGCTCGGCGAGTACACGGTCAGCGTCAACGGCAAGAAGGTCGGGCCGGCGGAGCGGATCGAGACGATCGGCCGCGGCGGCGACTGCGTGCGCAAGCTCGACGCGGGCGGGTTCGAGCAGATGGCCGATGACCTCGCCGACGTGATCGCGACCAAGTACGACGGCAAGCCGGTCGACGTGATCGCCGAGGGCGGCGCGGGGCTGCTGCTCCGCTCCGCGCTCCAGCGCCACCCGCAGCTGAAGGTCGAGGACGCGGTGACGGTCGGCACGCCGCACGCCGGCTCCAGCGCGCTCGCCGACGCCTGCGGGTGCAACGAGCTGCAGCCGGGCAGCGCCTTCCTGAAGGCGCTCGCGCGCAACCCGCAGGGCGCCGGCGGCACCGACTGGTCGGCGATCGGCTCCGACGCCGACCCGATCGTGTCCGCCGACTCCTCGGTCGGCATGGACGCCGAGCACCGCACGCTGTACGTCACGGCGACGCGCAGCGACCTGCTGCACGACACCTCCAGCGCGCAGGACGCGCGGCTGCGCCACTCGCACGGCCTGACGTCGTGGATCAACTGGAACAAGGCGCCGCATCCGGTCGTCCGCGCGATCAAGGACCTCGTGTTCGGGGCCGGCGACGTCGACCTCACATGCGGGCTGCAGGAGACCAACCCCGAGGCGTGCTGGAAGACGCCGATCGTCCTCGTGCCCGGCTTCGGCGCGTCCGAGCTCGCCTGCACCGAGGGCGGCAAGACGATCGACCTGTGGCCGGGCGCGCTGACCGACAACGACAAGTTCGACGAGCTGGCGCTGCGCGGCGACGGCTCCAACGGCTGGAAGGGCTCGGAGTGCAGCCGCAACGTCGCGCCGACCGGCCACGTGCTCAAGAACGTGGTCAAGCTCAAGAACATCCACGGCGACTCGTGGAGCTGGCTGAACCGGATCGCCCCGGGCCGCGCGTACGAGTTCGGCTGGGACTACCGCAAGGGGCCCGACGAGTCGATCGAGCGGCTGGACAAGTACATCGACGAGATCCGCGCGCGCCACGGCGTCAGCCGCGTGGCGATCATCAGCCACTCCTATGGCGGGCTGCTCACACGCTGGTACATCGACGACCCCGAACACGCGAAGAAGGTCGCGCGCGTGGCGAACTTCGGCTCGCCCTGGTGGGGCGCCGCCAAGCCGTGGTTCGCGATGGCCTACGGCTACGAGACGCCGAACTTCTCGCCGACCGACGTGCTGCTGAGCGGCTCGGCGTTCCGCGTGTTCATCGCCACCAACGCCGGCGCGTACTACCTGTTCCCGAGCGACAGCTGGTTCAAGCACGCGCCCGAGCCGCTGCGCAACTGGCTCGAGATCGACGACGCGCCGGCGCGGAGCATGGACAAGGTCGCCGACGCCGTGCGCGCGTTCGGAGGCAACGCCTCGCTGCTGACGCGCGCGGCCGCCGGGCACGCCGAGCACATCGACGGGTTCAAGGCGACCAACGGCGTGGACTTCCGCACGTTCATCGGCTCTGGCCTGCCGACGCTCGGGCACGTGCGCGCCTACACCGGCACGAAGGAGGTGCAGTACTCGTGGATCAACGGCGACGGCACGGTGCCGCTGTTCTCGCAGCGCCAGTCGGCCCGCCCCGGCGATCCGCAGCTCGGCCAGAGCATCAAGACGTACAACTTCTGCGGCATCGGGCACATGGGCGAGATGGAGGACTCCGGCATCGAGGACGCGGTCACGCCGTTCATCCGCGACGGCGCGGAGCCGAGCAAGGCCAACGGCGCGCTCAAGGACAAGCCGTGCACGCTCGACGCGTCCGAGTTCAAGCTCACCGGCGACGAGGACCAGCGCTCGGTCGCGATCTCGACCGACGCCGAGGCCGTCTCGAGCAGCGTCCGCGCCCGCGCGTCGGCAGCCCCGATGACGCTGCCGGAGGCCGAGGCCGCCGGGCTGATCGACGTGATGCACGTACCGGGCCGGACGGCATTCGTCACCACCACGCGCAAGCCGCTCAGCGTGAGCGTCGCCGGCGCGGGCAGCGTCGAGGTGACGCCGATCACCGGCGAGGGAAAGGAGGGCGCCGCGCGCGTCTACGACGTCACGCCGGCCGGCATCGCGATCAACGCGCAGGGCGCGCTGAGCGCGTCCGCGGCGCCGTCGCGCGCGGCCGATCGCACAGCGCCGCGGACGAGGCTCGTGCGCCGCGGCGGCAAGCTGCGGGCGAAGGCGACCGACGCGTCGGGCGTCGCCGTGACGCTGGTGCGGATCGGCAACGGCAGGCCGCGGCGCTACACGAAGCCGCTGAAGGTCTCCCGCCGCGTGACCGTCCGCTACTGGTCGGTCGACGTCTGGGGCAACCGCGAGTCAGTGCGGGTGGTCCCCGCCGCCCGTCGACGCGGGAGGTCGTGACTCCTCGGCCAGCGACGTGATCGCGAGGTTGCCTCGCGCGGCCTCCTCGAGCACGCCGGTGGCCTCCTCGATGTTGCGCGCGTAGAGCTCGACGAGCAGGTGGACGACGATCTGATCGTCCTCGTGCTTGTGGAAGCGCACGTGCGTGAAGAACTCGCGCGTCCCGTGGTCGCCGAACGCGGCGTAGGCCAGCGAATCGGCGGCTTCGGGACCCGAGCAGGTCTCCACCGAGTCGGCTTCGACGGTGACGGTGCACGACGCCACCCACGGGGTGCCGGCGACCATGCGCTCCCAGCGGTCCTCGACCGGCTCGATGCGGTCGTTGTGGAAGACCAGGTGCGGCTGGTCGTGCATGCAATCCAGGCACTGCACTACCGCCTCCTGCAGCTCGTCGACGACATCCGCGCGCTTGCCCGTGACCGGGTCGATGCGGTGGATGCCCTCGTAATGGACCTGGACCTCCAGGTCCTGCGACCAGCAGCGGTAGCAGCGCAGCCAGGACTTGATCGGGGCTGCGGCGGACATGTGGACCCATTCTATGCTGCGGCTGTGCGCCGCCCTCTCGTCGCGCTGCTGGCCGCCGCCGCCGCGCTCTCCGGATGCGGTGGCGGGCTGACCGACGAGCAGCAGGTCCGCCAGACCGTCGACGCGTTCAGCCAGGCCACCGTGGCCAAGGACTACGACAAGATGTGCAAGGAGCTGCTGGCGCCGGCGCTGATCGACAAGGTCAAGTCCGCCGGCCTGCCGTGCGAGGTCGCGCTGGAGAAGGGCCTGGGCGACGTGAAGGACCCGAAGCTGACGATCGGGGCGATCACGGTCAGCAACGACACCGCGACGGCCGACGTGCGCACCTCGGCGGCCGGCGAGGCGCCGTCGCGCGACACCCTGAAGCTGAGCCGGATCGACGGGCATTGGCGCATCGCGTCGCTGGGCTGACAGGATTCAGCGCATGGCTGACGAGCAGATCTCCGATCACATCGAAGCGCTGGTGAAGGAGGAGCACGAGCTCCTGCACCGCGCGGAGTCCGACCATGGGCTCGACGACGACGGCCACGCGCGCATGCAGGCCGTGCAGGTCGAGCTCGACCAGTGCTGGGACCTGCTGCGCCAGCGCCGCGCGCGGCGCAGCGCCGGACAGGACCCGGACGACTCCAGCCTGCGTGCGGCCGACACCGTGGAGCACTACCAGCAGTGACCGAGCTGGGCGCCTTCGTCGTCCCCGATGCGGACGGGCTGGAAGGCGTCCTCGCGCAGGTCCAGGCCGCCGAGGAGGGCGGGCTGGACCTGATCGGCATCCAGGATCACCCGTACCAGCGGCGCTTCCTGGACACGTTCACGCTGCTCGCGTTCCTCGCGGCGCGCACGACGCGCGTGAAGCTGTTCCCCGACGTGGCGAACCTCCCGCTGCGCCAGCCGGCGATGCTGGCCAAGACCGCCGCGTCGCTCGACGTGCTGAGCGGCGGGCGCTTCGAGCTCGGGCTCGGGGCGGGCGCGTTCTGGGACGGGATCGCGGCCATGGGCGGCCCCCGGCGCGAGCCGGGCGAGGCCGTCGGCGCGCTCGAGGAGGCGATCGCGATCCTGCGCGCGTGCTGGAGCGGCGAGCGGTCGGTCTCGTTCTCCGGCGAGCACTACGAGGTGCGCGGGTTCCACCCCGGCCCGCCGCCCGCGCATGACATCGGCATCTGGCTCGGCGCCTACGGCCCGCGCATGCAGCGGATCACGGGGCGGCTGGCGGACGGCTGGGTGCCCAGCGTCCCGCGCTTCCCCGTCGAGGAGCTCGCCGCCGCGCGGGCGCGGATCGACGCCGCCGCGGAGCGAGCGGGCCGAGATCCGGGTTCGATCCGCCGGATCGCGAACGTGAACGGCGTGATCGCGGACGGCCCGGTCACGGGGTACCTGCACGGGCCGCCTTCGCACTGGGTCGAAGAGCTGGCGCGGTTGCGCGACGACTTCGGGTTCGACGGCTTCGTGCTGTGGAGCGAGGGCGACATGATCGAGCAGATCGGGCGGTTTGCCTCGGAGGTCTGCCCGGGCTTGCGCTCGTAGCTTCGAAAGTCAAAGTCAACTGCGCTGGTAAGGGAGGTGGTCTTCCATATCCGCTCACCGGGTTCGCCTCGCCGATCACGATCGACCACGGGCGATATGCAGGCAACCTGCATGTGGCGGCTAAGGGGCGTATATCGCTACTTAGACGACACCAGATTCCCTGAGCGGTCCGAGGCGATGATCGTTTCGCCGAGGCAATCTGACCCCGCCCCTTACCTGCGCAGTTGATTGAGCACTCGTTGCGCATTACAGTGAGCAGCGATGGCCAAGACGCTGAACCTCAAGCACCTCCGGAACGACATGTCCGTGCTCGAGTTGTCAAGACGCTCCAACGTCGCCCGCAACACGATCGCGGCGCTCGAGGCGGGGGAGGGGAACCCGACGCTCGACACCCTGTACGCGCTCGCCGACGCGCTCGGCGTCCCGCTCTCCGCGCTGCTGGAGCCACCGCCCACCGGCCCGCACGTCGTCCGCGCCGGCGAGGGCGCCCATGTCGCCGGCGCCGCGCTCGACGCGAACCTGCTCGAGCGCCGGCCCGGCTGCGAGATCTACGCGATCCGGTTCCATCCCGGCGCCGCCCGCCACGCCCAGCCGCACCCGTTCGGGGTCGAGGAGCACCTGCACATCCACCGGGGCCGCGTGCGCGTGGGTCCCGTGGACGCGCCGGTCGAGCTCGGCCCCGGCGACTACGCCCGCTTCTCGGGCGCCGTCCCGCACATCTACGAAGCGCTCGGCGGCGAGGCCGCCGGGACGCTGGTGATCCTCATATGACCGCATTCCCCCGCGCCGACCGGCTCGCCACCATCGCCGGCTTCGGCATCGACGCCGTCGCCGCGGCAGCCGAGGGCCGCGACGTGCTGCGGCTCGAGAACCTCGACACCGACCTGCCGCTGCCGCCCGAGGCGGCCGCCGTCACGCGCGCGGCGATCGAGGAGCCGGTGTCGAACTCGTGGCTGCCGTTCACGGGCGACCTCGGCCTGCGCGCCGCCATCTCGCAGCGCACCGCCGAGCGCCACGGGCGCGTGTACGACCCGCGGCGCGAGATCGTGATCACGTGCGGCGGGACCGAGGGCGTGCTCGACGTGCTGCTCGCGACCGTCAACCCCGGCGACGAGGTCGTGCTCGTCGACCCGATCTACGCCGGGCTCGTCAACCGCGTGCGCCTGGCCGGCGGCGTGCCCGTGTTCGCTCCGCTCGAGGTCGCCGGCGGCGAGTGGCGGCTCGACCGCGACGCGCTCGCCGCCGCGGTCACGGATCGGACGGTCGCGGTGCTGATGATGAGCCCGTCGATGCCGGCCGGCCACGTGCTCGACGCCGGCGACTGGGAGGCCGTGGCGGCGCTGTGCGCGCGGCACGACCTGTTCCTGATCTACGACGCCGCGATGGAGGCGATCCTGTTCGACGGGCGCGAGCCGCTCAGCCCGCTCGCGTTCGGCGACCTCGCCGAGCGCACCGTGATCGTCGGCTCGATGTCGAAGGCGCACCGCATGATCGGCTGGCGCGTCGGCTGGATCGCCGGGCCGGAGGGCGTCGTGCGCGACGCCGGCTGGGTCCACGTCTACAACACGACCGGCACCGTCTCGGTCGCCCGGCGCGCCGCCGAGGCCGTGCTGCGCGGCCCCCAGGGCCACGTCGCCGAGTGCACGGCGGAGCTGCAGCGGCGGCGCGACGCGATCCTGGCCGCGCTGCCGGGCCTGCGCATCGTCCGCCCCGCCGGCGGCTGGTCGCTGCTGCTCGAGGCCGACGACCCGGCGCGGGCCTCGCGCGCGCTGATGGACGCGGGCGTCGCCGCGACCGCCATGACCGGCTGGGGCGGCGACGTCGCCGCGCGCTACGTGCGCTTCGTCTACAGCGCCGAGCCGGTCGAGCGGCTCGCGAGCCTGGGCGAGCGGCTCGCGGGGGTAGCCTCGCTCGCATGAGCCTCGCCCCGGCCGAGCATCGCGC
Organism: uncultured Solirubrobacteraceae bacterium; assembly: GCA_963736505.1. GTDB lineage: Bacteria > Actinomycetota > Thermoleophilia > Solirubrobacterales > Solirubrobacteraceae > Solirubrobacter. The sequence goes on along the minus strand of CAVTOZ010000001.1, from coordinate 122,720 downwards.
GCTGCGCGAGCTCTTCGTCGCCGCCAAGACGATCGAGCGCCACTGGAGCCGCGTGGCGCAGCTGCCCGGCCAGCCCCACCTGCTCGCCGAGGGCGCCGCGCGGGCGCGCGAGCTGCTCGCGGAGCTGGACCTCCATACCGCCGAGTACGACCTCTTCGGGACGCCCGCGGCGCACGGCGTCGGCAGCGGCATCGGCGGCGCGCGCGGGCTCTCGGACCGCCTGCTGGAGCGCAACCAGGCGCTGCGCGGCGCCCTGCTCGAGCTGCGCCACGCCGCCATCCTGCTGCACTACCTCGCCGCGCTCGCCGGCGCCCGCGGCGACGCGAAGCTCGCCGCCTGGCACGCCTCCTGGGAGTCGCGGCTGACCGAGCTGGAGACGCGCGGCCTCGCCGCCGTCGCCGAGCTGGGCGCCGATCCCGAGGCGGCGATCGCCGCGGCCGACGACGGCATGCTCGGCCGCGCGGGCCAGCGCCTGAACGCGACGCTCGGCTCGCTCGGCGAGGCGATCGACAACCGCTTCGGCCATCGCCGCGCGTGAACCGCCGCCGAACCTGATAGACGTGGGTCCATGAGCGTCGACGTGGTCGTTGCCGTGCCCGCCTTCATGGACATGACCTTCGTCGGTCTGGAAGCGCTCCCGCAGCTCGGCGAGGAGCGGTTCGCGGGCGATCTCGTGCGCTCCTCGGGCGGCGGCGCGATCACCGCGATCGGCACCGCGCGGCTCGGGCTCTCGACGGCGCTCGCCGCCCCGCTCGCCGCCGACCCCGCCGGCAACCTGATCCGCGAGGAGATGGAGGCCGAGGGCATCCAGGTCGTCGGCACGCCGTGCGCGCGCACGCCCGTGACGATGGTCATGCCGCTCGACGGCTCGCGCGCGATGGTGACCTTCGACCCCGGCGTCCGCGCCCGCGCCGCCGACGTCGCCGCGCTGGCGCCGAGCGCGGTGGTCACCGGCCTCAGCCAGCTCGACGTCGTGCCGTCCGGCGCGCGCGCCTACGTGAGCGTCGGCGACGACGACGCGCGCGCGTTCGCCGGCCGCCTGCCGGCCGACCTCGAGCGCGCGACCGGTCTGCTGATCGACAGCCGCGAGGGGATGGTCCTGACCGGCGCCGACACGCCCGAAGGCGCCGCCGAGGTGCTCGGGCGCACCGTCCGCACCGCCGTCGTCGGCACCGGCCGCGACGGCAGCGCCGCGTGCGTCAACGGCCGCGTCATCCGCGTCGAGGCGTTCGACGTCGGCGCGGCGATCGACCCGACGGGCACGAGCGACCTGTTCGTCGCCGCGTGGGCGTGGGCCGAGGCGTCCGGGATGGCGCTGGAGGACGCGCTGCGCTGGGCGTCGCTGTACGCCGCGATGTCGGTGCGCGTCCCGACCGGCGCCGCCGGCGCCAGCGCGCTCGGCCGGCTGATGGAAGAGGGCTCGCGCCGCGGGCTTCCCGCGCCGCCCGGCTAGATAATCCGCGAAGCGATTATTAAGCGATCCCGCATGGCGCCGGCGCCAGCCGGCTGCCGCGATGGCTCGCCTAGATGACGGCGAGGCCCGGGATCCAGCGGGCCGCGATGCGGACGCCGTACAGCGTCAGGATCGGGTACGTCCCGTCGGCCAGCGACCAACCCATCACGTACCAGCCGTTGCCGTGCAGGACGTTGAAGAAGTTGTCGAGCTCCCACGTCCCGAACAGCTTCTGCTCCGCGTACTTCACGATCAGCGAGAACGTGGTGAAGAGGACGATCTGGAGCACCATCGGCTGCGTCTCGCGCACGCCGATGTACAGCCAGGAGAGGCAGAACCCGATCCACAGGAACGAGTGCATGAAGTTGTTGACCCACGGCAGGAAGCTCATCGCGCCCGCCAGGTACAGCAGGTAGTTCGCGATGAAGACCGGGATCGCCCAGGCGAGCCCGACGGCGAGGAACGTGCGCCGCTCGAACGGCTCGATCCGCTCGCGCGAGAGCCGGATCACGACGAACATCGCGGCGTAGAACGCGAGCACTCCCAGCACGCGCAGCGCCGTGATGTGGTGCACGTCAGCCGATCCGCGAAGCGGCGTAATGCGCGAGGCTCATCACGGTCAGCTGCGGGTTGACCGTCAGGCTCGACGGGAACACGCTCGCATCGCACACGTGCAGGTTCGAGTAGCCGTGGACCTTGAAGTCAGGCCCCACGACAGAGCGCTTCGGGTCCAGCCCGATCGGGTTGCCGCCCTGCGGATGCCCGGTGCCGAGCGTGATGTAGTCGGGGTCGAGCACGATCCGGTCGAGCGCGGCGAGCTCGTCGGCCGACTTGAACTCGTCGTAGCCCCAGGTGTTGAGCATCACGCGCTTGGCGCCCGCCTCGAAGAGGATCTCGCCGAGCAGCTTGAGGCCGCGCGCGAGCGTCACGAGGTCCTGCTTCTGCGGTACGAACGTGATCCCGGCGCCGCCCGTGAGCGCCTTGCCGATCGACCCGTACGCGCCGGTGCCGACGATCACGCCGACCGCCATCAGGTGGTCGTAGCGGCGCATGTTGGCGAAGTGCTGCTCGAACCAGCCGGGCATGTTCAGCGCCTGCGAGACGGGCGGGTTGAACCACGTCTCGAACGCGTACCCGCGCTCCTTCGGCAGGCCGTAGTGGGAGATCTGCAGGCCGGCATAGGCGTGCTGGGGGTCGTCGAACTCGGCCGTCAGCGGCGCGCCCATGTTGCAGCAGAAGCCCTTGCCGACCGGCACGCCGCCGACCCCGCTCTGGAGCAGCAGGTAGCTGGAGCCGACGGCGCCCGCCGCGAGCACGTAGGACTTCGCCCGCACCGTGACCGAGCGCCCGTCGGCGAGCTTCGCGCGCAGCACCGACACCTTCTTCGGCGTGCCGCTCTGCGTGACCACGCGCTCGACCTCGCAGTCGGACAGGATCTTCACGCGCCCCGGGTAGCGCTCCTGCGCCCACGGCAATGCGGTCTCGAGCATCGACAGCTTGTGGCCCCACTTGCAGCCGATGTTGCAGTAGCCGCAGCCGAGGCAGCCGTCGATGTTCGCGCGCACGACGCCGACCTCGGCGAGCTCGGGCCGCCCCTGCGCGGCGTGCGCGTACTCGACCCCCGACGGGTTCAGCGGGCCGGCCGGCTGGCGCGCCACGCGCAGGAAGTCCTCGACCGCGCCGACGCTCTCGTACAGCCGCGGGACGTCGACCGCGTCCCAGCCGGCGACGACCGCCTCAGGCGGCGCGAAGCAGACCGCGTTGTTGACCGTCGTCGAGCCGCCGACGCAGCTGCCCTGCAGGACGGTGAAGCGCCAGTCCTCGGTCTGCTGCATCACGCCGTCGGCGTACAGCCGCCCGATCATGCCGACCTCGTCCTCGTTGAACTCGCGCGGCTCGACGTACTGGCCGCGCTCGAGGATCAGCACGTCGCGGCCGGCCTTCGCCAGCTCGTACGCGAGGATGCCGCCGCCCGCGCCGCTGCCGACGATGCAGACGTCGGTCTCGAGCTCGGTCACGCCGACGTCCTCGTTGCGGTGCACCAGCAGCGGGTGCGGACCCGGCTCGGGCGGCGGGTTCTCGCGGCTGCGCACGCTGAACGGCTCGTAGCCGATCGAGGGCCACGTGCGCGGGTCGTTGTAGTAGCCCGCGAAGCTCAGCTGCTGGCAGATGCGGATCATGATCATGATCGCGTGCTTGAGGAACGGCGGCCACGCCGGCGGCGACTCGTAGTGCCGTACCAGGAACGCCCGCCGGTCGGCCGGCGACAGCAGCGACAGCGGCGGCCGCAGCGTCAGCAGCGGCGTCAGCTCGATCCCGAACAGCACCACGCGGTAGAGCCAGCGCCGGTGCGCGCGGATCTTCGACAGGTACGCCTCGACGTTGGCGGCGACCTCCTGCGGCGTGACGCGCTCGTCGGCGCCGGCGATCAGCACCTCCGCGCAGGACATCACCGAGCGGTACTCGATCGGCTGCAGGAACACGAGCCCGTAGCGCTTGCGCCAGGCGAGCACCGAGGCCACCGTCACGGCCACGGCGATCGCGCCGTCGAGCGCGAGCCCGATCCACAGCGCCGTCGTCATGCTCAGCGAGCCGCCGAGCAGCGGCAGCGAGTAGCTCGTGTCGAGGAAGATCAGGTACGTGGCGCAGACGAGCGCCGACAGCGCGTGGACCGCCGCGACCGGGCCGGCGAGCGCCAGCTCCCGCCGCGCGGCGTACACGCACAGCGCGGCGAGCACGACGGTCTTGATCACCGAGTTGGCGACGAACGGCAGCTCGACCGCGAACGCCTTCGTCGTGTCGATGAACGGCGCCGCCTCGTACGCGACCGCGCCGAGCACGAGCAGGCCCGCCAGCGGCAGCAGGACCGCGCCGGCGCCGCCGTCGCGATCCACCGGGGCGGCCGGCCCGCGCGCCGCGACGTAGAACCCGGCCAGCACGCCGGTGATGACGGCCTTCAGCGCGACCGCGTTCCACAGCACGGTCGCGACCGTCGGGTGCGAGAAGCCGAGGTTCACGTGCGCGTCGGCGTCGCCGAACAGCGCCATCGAGGCCAGCACCGCGACGGCCACGACCTGCGTCGCGAGGACGACCGCGATCAGCTCGCGGCGCCGGCGCACATCGCCGGACGCGTACAGGAACGCGAGGCCGATGATCGACGACTCCACGACGGAGTTGGCCACGAACGGCGGCTGGCGGAAGAAATCGCCGATGAACGGGCCGATCCCGTACCCGATCGCGGCGAGGAAGAAGATCGCGGCCAGCGCGCGCAGCAGCGCGCTCAGGCGGTGCTCGGCGGCGGTCGGCGCGATCGCGGCGGCGGTGGGGGTCGGCGTGTGCTGAATGGACATCGGCGCCTCATAGGGAACCTACGCCCACCGGTTCGCGCGGGTCAAGCGCGCGGGGCCGCCGCCGATCACCCAGACGGATGAGCGTCAACGGCCCTGGGCTGAAGCTCGCGCGAGCGGGGATGCTCGCGGCGCTGGCGCTCGCCGTCGTCGCCGCACTGGCGGCTCCGGCGCCGTGGTTCGCCGCCGTCGCCGTGCTGACCGTCCTCTACGGTGCGCTGCTGACCGGCGTCACCCGCGGCGCCCACCGCGCGACCGTCCAGGCGGCCGCGACCGAGCACGCCGCGCTGCACGACCCGGTCACCGAGCTGCCGAACCGCGTGCTCTTCCACGACCGCGTCGAGCAGGCGATCGCGCGGGCCGAGCGCGACGGCACCGGCCTGGCCGTGATGGTGCTCGACCTCGACCGCTTCAAGGAGATCAACGACACGCTCGGCCACCTCAACGGCGACAAGCTGCTGTGCACGGTCGGCGGCCGGCTGAGCGCGACGATCCGCGCGGCCGACTCCGTCGCGCGGCTCGGCGGCGACGAGTTCGCCGTGCTGGTCGACGCCGACGGGGCGGCGGACGTCGCCGAGCGCATCCGCGCGGCGGTGTCGGAGCGGCTCGAGCTCGACGGCGTCGGCGTGGAGATCGAGGCGAGCCTCGGCATCGCGCGGTTCCCCGAGCACGGCCGCGACGCCGAGGAGCTGCTCCAGCGCGCCGACGTCGCGATGTACGCGGCCAAGCAGGCGCACAGCGGCGTCGCGACGTACAGCGCCGACATCGAGACGTACTCGCTCGACCGGCTCGAGCTGATCGCCGACCTGCGGCGCGCGATCGACGCGGACCAGATCGTCCTGCACTTCCAGCCGAAGGCGAGCCTGCCCGACGGGCGCATCGTCGGCGTCGAGGCGCTCGTGCGCTGGGAGCATCCCGAGCGCGGCTTCCTCTATCCCGACGCGTTCATCCCCGCGGCCGAGCTGACCGGCCTGATGGGGCCGCTGACCTTCCACGTGCTCGACCTCGCGCTCGCCCAGTGCGCCGAGTGGCGCGAGCAGGGCCTCGACCTCGGCATGGCCGTCAACGTCTCCACGCGCAACCTGCTCGACCTCACGCTGCCCGACGTCGTCGAGCAGCTGCTCGAGGTCCACGGCGTGCCCGCGCACCGGCTCGAGCTCGAGATCACCGAGACGACGATCATGGCCGACCCGCCGCGCGTGAAGGCGGTGCTCGCGCGGCTCGCCGCGCGCGGCGTCACGCTCGCGGTCGACGACTTCGGCACCGGCTACACCTCGCTGTCGTGGCTGCGCGAGCTGCCGCTGACGACGCTGAAGATCGACAAGTCGTTCGTGCTCAACATGACGGCCGGCGACGGCGACTCGGTGATCGTGCGCTCGACCGTCCAGCTCGGCCGCAGCCTCGGCCTGCGCGTCGTGGCCGAGGGCGTCGAGGACGCCGAGGCGTGGGACGAGCTGTGCGCGCTCGGCTGCGACCTCGCGCAGGGCTACCACCTGTCGCGCCCGCAGGCGCCCGTGGTGCTGACGCCGTGGCTAGCCGCGCGCCGCTTCGAGCACCAGCTCGACTGACGGGTTGTCGTCGGAGCTCGCGTTGTAGTGCGCGAAGCGCAGGCGCCCGTCCTCGCCGATCACGAACGTTCCGGGCATCTGCGCGTAGTCGCCGCCCTTCGCGCCGACGCCGGCGTTGCCCTCGCGCGCGTTGCGGACGTAGCCCTTGGCGATCCTCCAGCTCAGCAGCTGCTTGCGGTTGCCGCGGCCGAGGCTGACCTCGCTGAAGCCCTCGCGCAGCGGGTCGCCGAGGCAGTCGTACGGGACCTTGCGGCTTGCGCAGAACGCCTCCGTCGCCTCCGCGCCGTACTGGAAGATCGCCACCAGCTGCGCGCCCGCGGCCTCGAACCGCGGCAGCGCCTGGCCCATCCGCATCAGGTGCTCGCGGCAGAACGGGCAGCCGAAGTGCCGCATGAACATCACGACCAACGGGCCGTCGCGCCAGCGGTCGCGCAGCTCGACGCGACCGTGGGTCGTGTCGAGCTTGAGGTTCGGGAACGGGTCGCCGGGCGCGAGCGGCGTCACGTCTGGGTCGGGAACCCGAGGTTCACGCCGGCGTGGCTCGGATCCGGCCAGCGCGTCGTGACGACCTTGCCGCGCGTGTAGAAGCGCACGCCGTCCGGGCCGTGCATGTGCAGGTCGCCGAACAGCGAGCTCTTCCAGCCGCCGAACGAGTGGTAGGCCATCGGCACCGGGATCGGGACGTTGACGCCGACCATGCCCGCCGTGACCTCCTGCTCGAAGCGCCGCGCCGCGCCGCCGTCGCAGGTGAAGATCGCGGCGCCGTTGCCGTACGGGTTGGCGTTGACGAGCCCGACCGCCTCGGTGTAGGAGTCGGCGCGCACGACGACGAGCACCGGGCCGAAGATCTCCTCGTCGTAGACGCGCATGCCGGGCTTGACGTGATCGAACACGGACGGGCCGATGAAGTAGCCGTCCTCGTGGCCCTCGACCTGCAGGCCGCGGCCGTCGACGCGCAGGTCGGCGCCCTCCTCGACGCCGGCGTCCACGAGCCCGGAGACCTTCTCGAAGTGGGCCTTGGAGACCAGCGGGCCCATCTCGGACGCGGGATCGGTGCCCGGCCCGACCTTCAGCTTGGCGATCCGCTCCTCGATCTTGGCCAGCAGCGGCTCGGCGACGTCGCCGACGGTGACGGCGACCGACACGGCCATGCAGCGCTGGCCGGCCGAGCCGTAGGCGGCGCTGACGAGGCCGTCGGCGGCGAGATCCAGATCGGCGTCGGGGAGCACGACGGCGTGGTTCTTGGCGCCGCCGAGCGACTGCACGCGCTTGCCGGCCGCGGTGCCGGTCTCGTAGATGTAGCGCGCGACGGGCGTCGAGCCGACGAAGCTGACGGCGTTGATCCCCGGATGGGCGAGGATCGCGTCGACCGCCTCCTTGTCGCCGTGCACGACCGAGAAGACGCCGTCCGGCAGGCCGGCCTCCTTCAGCAGGCGCGCGAGCACGAGGCTCGCCGACGGGTCCTGCTCGGACGGCTTGAGGATGAAGCTGTTCCCGCACGCGAGCGCGACCGGGATCATCCACAGCGGCACCATCATCGGGAAGTTGAACGGCGTGATGCCGGCGGCGACGCCGACCGGCATGCGCATCGAGTGCGAGTCGACGCCGCCGGAGACGCTGGGCGTGTTCTCGCCCTTGAGCAGGTGCGCGAGGCCGCACGCGAACTCGACGACCTCCTGCCCGCGCGTGATCTCGCCCATCGCGTCGGAGAGCACCTTGCCGTGCTCGCGCGTGACGATCTCGGCGAGCTCGTCCTTGGCCGCGTTGAGGCGCTCGCGGAAGCCGAACAGCACCTGCGTGCGCTTGGTGAGCGACGCGGCGCCCCATTCGCGCTGCGCCGCGACGGCGGCCTGGACGGCGCGGTCGACGTCCGCGGCGCTCGCGAACGGGACGCGTGCGACGACCCGGCCCGTCGCCGACTCCGTCACCTCCCCGAAGCGCTCGGACGGGGCCTCGTCGGGGCCGCCGGCGATCCAGTGGGTGATCTGTGTCGCGGTCGCTGTGGGCATCGACCGAGGCTAGCGCCCGAGCGCGGCCGCGGCGCGGGCGACCGTCGCGCGCGCGGCCTGCATCATGTGCGTCGCGTCGGAGCCGACGGCGATCATGCGGAAGCCGTCGGCGACGGCCTGCTCGATCCCGTCGGGCGAGCCGAGGAAGATCCCCGCCGCCTTGCCCGCGTCGCGCGCGGCGGCCACGACGCGCTCGACCGCGGCGCGGTACTCCGGGTCGTCGAACGCGCGGAAGCGGCCCAGCGCGAACGTCAGGTCGCTCGGGCCGACGAAGACGACGTCGATGGCGTCGACGGCCGCGATCCGCTCGACCTCCTCGACCGCCTCGCGCGACTCGATCTGCGCCACGCCGAGCGTCCGCCGGCGCGCGTTGGCGATCGCGTCCGGGTCGGTGCCGTAGCGCGCGCCGCGGTTGTAGAGCGCGACGCCGCGGTTGCCGGCCGGGGCGTAGTGCAGCGCGCGCGACCACGCCTCCGCCTCGGCGCCCGAGTTGACCTGCGGGCACATCACGCCCTCGACGCCGAGGTCGAGCAGGCGCGTGGTGCGCGAGCGCTCGGAGGACTCGGCGCGCGCGATCGCGTGCACGCCGGCGGCGGTGGCGCCGAGCACCTGGCCGAGCAGCTCGGCCTCGTGGCCGCCGCCGTGCTCGAGGTCGACGAGCAGCCAGTCGAAGCCGGCGAGCGCGAGCGCCTCCGCGGCGAGCGGGCTGCCGAACGAGAGGAAGCTGCCGACCAGTGTCTCCCCCGCCGCGAGCCGTTCCTTCATCGAGGTCACGGCGGGGGAGTCTATGTCGGTCAGACGGCGGGCAGCGGCGTGCGCGCGATCAGCGCGAGCGGGGCCATCGTCGCCGACTGCACCCACGCGGGCGGGAACGCGCCGCGCACCTCGCGGCGGAACTTGCGCGTGAACTGCGCCAGCGCGAGCGGGCGCGGCATGCCGCTGGGCAGCGTGCGGCCGTCCTCGGCGAGCCGGATCGCCGTCTCCAGCAGTTCGGCCATCTGCAGCGCGGGGCGGACCTCGACGCGCGCGCGGGCGACGCCGTCGCCGCCGTTGGCGAACTTGTGCGCCGCGCCGGGCGGGACCGTGACGATGTCGCCGGCCTCGGCGACGATCGTCTTACGGCCGAGCTTGAACGTCATCGTGCCTTCGACGACGCGGAAGCACTCGGTCTGCTCGGGGTGGACGTGCAGACCGGGGACCTTGCCGTCGGGCGTCAGCTCGAGGTCGAACGCGAGCAGCTCGCCGTCGCTCTCGGCCGCGGTCGTGATGAAGGTGAGGGTCTCGCCGGAGACCGGGTTCGTGATCGTCTGTCCGATGTGGGCCATGGCGATGACTCTCCCGGCTGCGACGTCGCGCGTCGTCGGCCGCAGAGGTGATCCTGCGTCATCAGATCGGATGATCGGCCGTCATCAATTGAGCTCATCCGTGAGGTCGTCGAGCCCGGACTGGCCGAGCGCCTGCAGGTCCTCGGCGAACTCGCCGCCGATCAGGATGAAGGCCATCTTCGCGCTGCGCTGGGAGCGGTTGGCCCAGGCGTGGTCGGTGCCGCGCTGGACGACGATGTCGCCGGCGCGCAGCGCCACCTCGCTGTCGGTCAGGATCAGCGTCATCTCGCCCTCCAGCACGATGCCGTAGTCGACCGACTCGGTGCGGTGCATCGCCGTCTGCAGCCCGTCGCGGACGTGGCCCGGGAGGAACTCGTTGACGCGGATCACGCTCCCCGGTCCTTCCGGCGCGATCCGCAGCGGCCGCTCCGTCGGCTCCGGCTCCTGCGCCGCGATCGGCGCCGGGGCGGCGGACGTGTTCCAGACCTCGTCGAAGTGCAGGCCGATCCCGGTCGAGCTGCGGGTCACGGGGACGGGGCCGTCGGAGAGGACGAGCGAGCGCCCCTCGGAGTCGTGGCCGGTGACGACACGCCGGGTCGGCATCGCTCAGCTCCCCGCGATCGGGCGGCCGACGGTCAGCGCGTCGCGCAGCGACGGCTCGAGCGCGCCGAAGCGGTGGTCCGGCTCGGCGCCGAGCCCGTCGAGCACCTTGCTGAAGAAGCAGCGCGCGGCGGCGGCCAGGACGACGTCGAGGATCTCCGCGTCCGCCAGCCCGAGCTCGCGCAGGCGGTCGATGTCGGCCTGCGTCACCGCCGTCGCGTCGTCGGCGACCTTCTCGGCGAGGTCCATCACCGCGACGTCGGCCGGGTCGAGCCCCGCGGCGCGGTGGTCGGCCACGACGGCGCGCACCTCGCCGGCGTCGAGCATCCGCGTGAGCACCTCGCCGTGGGCCAGCATGCAGTAGCTGGAGCGCAGCCGGCGCGCGGCGGCCACCGTCGCCAGCTCGTACCGGCGCGGCTCCATCGTCGCCTGGATCGAGCCGACCAGCTGCTTCCAGGCGGCGTACGCCTCAGGGTGCGGCGAGAACGCCTGCGTGAGGTTCGGGAGGTAGCCGAAGCGCTCGCGATCGGCGTCGTAGATCTGCGCCACCGCACCGGTGGCGTCCTCGGCGGGGACGGTCTCGATGAAGGTCATGGGCCATCCTCCCACCGCGTGGGATGCTTGGTCCATGCGACCGCCTGTCCCGCCGTTCACCGAAGAGACCGCGCGCAAGAAGGTCCAGGCCGCCGAGGACGCGTGGAACACGCGTGACCCCGAGCGCGTCGCCGGCGCCTACACCGAGGACTCCGTCTGGCGCAACCGCCACGAGTTCGTCAGCGGCCGCGCGGCGATCGTCGAGTTCCTGCGCCGCAAGTGGGAGCGCGAGCTCGATTACGCGCTGCGCAAGGACCTGTGGGCGTTCACGGAGAACCGGATCGCCGTCCGCTTCCAGTACGAGAGCCGCGACGCGAGCGGCCAGTGGTGGCGCAGCTACGGCAACGAGCAATGGGAGTTCGACGACGAGGGCTACATGCGCCGGCGCGAGGCGAGCATCAACGACGTCGCGATCGGCGAGTCCGACCGCCGCATCCTGGGGCCGCGCCCGGAGTCCGAGCGCGGCGCCCCGCTGCCGCTGGCATAGCTCAGCGGACCGTGAAGTCCGTGTGCTGGCCCGCCGCGTAGTGGCCGGGGAGGTTGCAGATCAGCGCGTAATGGCCGGCCTTCAGATCGAGCCGGATCGTCTTCGACTGGCCGGCCTTCAGATCGCCGGTCTCGCCGACGTTGCCGGTCTCGTCGGCGCGCGCGCCCTTGAGCAGGTCCGCGGCCTTCTTGTCGGTCCGGATGACCACGAACTCGTGCGTGATCGTGCCGTTGTTGGCGACGTTGAACGTGACCTTGCCCGCGGCACCGACGGTCGAGGACGGGTTGACGGTGTACTCGCGCAGCCCGACGTCCACGCTGGACGCAGGAGCCGCGGCCGGAGTTGCAGCCGGAGCCGGCGCCGCGGGCGCGCGGACGACCGTGGTCGTGACCGCGGCGGGCTTCGCCTGGAGCTTGATCGTCACGGCGAGGAGCGTGCCGAGCGCGAGCACGAGGGCGACGAATGCGAACAGCGAGAACGCGCGGCCCGCCTTCCGGCCTTCCCGGTTGCCCCGCTCGACCTGGATCTCGATGCGGGCGAGCCGCTCCTCGATCCGCTCGTCGTGGGCTTGTGCTTCATCTGGCGCATGGGTCGTGGACATGTCGACCCTCCTCACGTGGCTGGAGTCCGTAGTTGCGTATACAACCGGGCGCGGCGCCGCCGGACATCGGGGCCAACCCGCACGCTGACCGCGGGCTTCTACGGGGCCGGCGACTCCGGGCTGCGCACGATCGAGGCGTAGGCGGCCTGCCAGCACACCGGCAGGGCGAGCAGGAGCGTCAGCCAGCCGACCTCGCCCACATGACGAACTTGGCCGGCGTGTGCACGCACAGCGAGGCGATCCAGACGGCGGTCGTGCCCCCGAGCTCGAGCAGCGGCCACGACGTGAGCAGCCGCCCGGTCTGGAGCGAGGCGCGGCTCGTCGAGACGCGGGACACGATGAACGCGATCGCGAACACGTTCGCGCGGTCGTCGATCCGGATGATCGACGCGGCCATCAGCGCGATCAGCGCCATCGAGACGACGACCACGAGGTCGAAGAACAGCTCGAGCCACCCGATCGCCCGCGTGACGTCCTCGGGCTCCTCCATCAGCCCGCGCGCCGCTCCAGCGCCTGCACGAGCGCGGGCTCGTCGAGCGCGGGATCCTGCTCGCCGAGCCAGCGCACGGCCGCGCGGCGGCCCCCGAGGCCGCGCAGGCCGCGCTCGCCGTGCTCGGCGATGAAGTCGGCCAGCGCGCCGAGGCGGCGCGTGCGCGTGCGCGAGGCGGTCAGGTCCAGCCCGGCGCGGTGGGCGTCGAGCGCGGCGGCGAGCGCCTCGAGCCCGGCGACCGGCGCGATCGAGCTGACCGCGAGCACCGGGGTCCCGCGCGCGCCGAGCGCGCCGAGCGCCGCGCGCAGGTCCTCCTCGGCGCGCCGCGCGACCGGACCGAGGTCGGCCTTGGTGACGACGAGCACGTCGGGCACTTCCATGATCCCCGCCTTGAGGAACTGCAGCGCGTCGCCGGAGCCGGGCTGGACGACAACCGCGACGGTGTCGGCGGCCTCGGCGACGTCCGTCTCGGACTGGCCGACGCCGACGGTCTCGATCACGACGACGTCGAACGCGTTCGCGAGCGCCTGCGCCGCCGCGCGGGTGGCGGGGGCGAGGCCGCCGAGCCGCTCGCCCGCGGCCATCGAGCGGATGAACACGTCGCGGTCGCCCGGGTCGTGCTCGATCCGCGCGCGGTCGCCGAGCAGCGCGCCGCCGGAGCGCTTGGAGGACGGGTCGACGGCGAGCACGGCGACCGAGCGCCCGCCGGCCCGCCAGGTCTTCAGCAGCGCGGAGAGCAGGGTGGACTTGCCCGCGCCCGGCGGGCCGGTGACGCCGACGATGTGCCCGGCGCCGTCGCCGGCGGCGGAGACGAGCGCGGCGGCCTGCTCGCGCTGCGTCCGGTTCTCGAGCAGGTTGAGCGCCTCGGGCGCGGCGCCGCGCTCGCCGGCGCGGAGGCGGGCGCCGAGGCCGGCGCCCGTCACGCCGGCGTGGAGACGCCGTTGCGCGAAGCCACCAGCGCCACGATGTCGCGCATGATCCGGTCGAGCTCGAAGTCCTTCGGCGTGTAGACCGCCGCCACGCCGGCCGCCTTCAAGGCGGGCACGTCGGCGTCCGGGATGATCCCGCCCACGACGACCGGGATGTCGGCGCCGTCGAGCGCGGCGATCACGTCCGGGATCAGCTCGAGGTGCGAGCCCGAGAGGATCGAGAGGCCGACGACGTGCACGCCCTCGTCGACGGCCGAGCGGGCGATCTGCGCCGGCGTCAGCCGGATGCCCTCGTAGACCACGTCCATGCCCGCGTCGCGCGCCCGCACGGCGATCTGCTCGGCGCCGTTGGAGTGCCCGTCCAGGCCGGGCTTGCCGACGAGGATCTTCAGCGTCCGGCCCAGGGCCTCGCTCACGCGCGCGACCTCGTCGCGCAGGTCCTCGTCGGCGGCCGGGCTCGCGGCGTCGCCGACGCCGGTCGGCGCGCGGTAGGAGCCGAAGACGTCGCGCAGCGCCTGCGCCCACTCGCCCGTCGTCACGCCCGCCCGCGCGGCCACGAGCGTCGCCTCCATGATGTTCTCGTCCGAGGCGGCCACGCGCCGCAGCTCGTCCAGCGCGCCGCTGACGTCGCCGCGCGAGGCGCGCCATGCCGTCAGTGCCTCGCGCGCCTCGGCCTCGACCTCCGGGTCGACGACCATGATCCCGCCGTCCTGCGTCAGCGGCGACGGCTCGGTCTCGGTGAAGCGGTTGACGCCGACCAGGACCTGCTCGCCCGACTCGATCCGCGCGATCCGCTCGCGGTGCGACTCGACGAGCGCGGCCTTCATGTACGGCACCGCCTCGACCGCGCCGCCGCGCTCGGCGATGCGCGCGAGCTCGGCGCGGGCGCCGTCGACGAGCTCGGCCACGAGCCCGTCCATCACGACCGAGCCCTCGAAGATGTCCGGGTACTCGAGCAGGTCGGTCTCGTACGCGAGCACCTGCTGGATCCGCAGCGACCACTGCTGGTCCCACGGCCGCGGCAGCCCGAGCGCCTCGTTCCAGGCGGGAAGCTGGACGGCGCGCGCCCGCACGTCGCGCCCCAGCGTCACGCCGAGCGCCTCGAGCACGATCCGCTGCACGTTGTTCTCGGGCTGGGACTCGGTCAGCCCGAGCGAGTTGACCTGCACGCCGTAGCGGAAGCGCCGCTGCTTGGCGTCGGTGACGCCGTAGCGGTCGGCGAGCTCCTCCCACAGCAGCGCCATCGCGCGCAGCTTCGCGTGCTCCTCGATGAAGCGCACGCCCGCGTTGACGAAGAACGAGATGCGCCCGAAGACCGCGCCCATGCGGTCCTCCGGCACGCGCTCGCGGACGGCGTCGAGCACCGCGATCGCGGTCGCGAGCGAGTACGCGATCTCCTGCACCGGCGTCGCGCCCGCCTCCTGCAGGTGGTAGGAGCACACGTTGACCGGGTTCCAGCGCGGCACGTGCTCGACCGTGTAGGCGACCATGTCGGCGATCAGCCGCATCGATGGCCCGGGCGGGAACGCGTACGTCCCGCGCGACAGGTACTCCTTGATGATGTCGTTCTGCGTCGTGCCGGCGAGCGCCTCGGCCGCGACGCCCTGCTCCTCCGCGGCGACGATGTAGAGCGCCAGCAGCCACGCCGCCGTCGCGTTGATCGTCATCGACGTGTTCATCTCGCCGAGCGGGATGCCGTCCATGAGCATCGCCATGTCGCCGCGGTGGGCGACCGGGACGCCGACCTTGCCGACCTCGCCGCGGGCGAGCTCGTGATCGGCGTCGTAGCCGGTCTGCGTCGGCAGGTCGAACGCTACGGAGAGTCCCGTCTGGCCCTTGGCGAGGTTGCGCCGATAGAGCTCGTTGGACTTCCTCGCCGTCGAATGGCCCGCGTACGTGCGGATCATCCACGGCCGGTCGCGCTCGGGCAGCCGGTGCGTCATAGGGGCATGGTATTGATGCGCTACCAGCGCTGGTGCACGTACTTCTTGATGCGCTGATCGTAGACGGCGGCCACGCGGGCCATCGCCGCGGCGTCCAGCGGGGCGAGGTCGGCGGCCGCCGCGTTCGCGCGCGCCTGCTCGGGGTTGCGCGCGCCGGGGATGACGCTCGAGACCGCGTCGTGCATCAGGATCCAGCGCAGCGCGAACTGGGCCATCGTCGCGCCGTCGGGCACCAGCGGGCGCAGCTCCTCGACCGCGTCGAGGCCCTCGTCGAACGGCACGCCGGCGAACGTCTCGCCGACGTCGAACAGCTCGCCATGGCGGTTGAACGTGCGGTGGTCGTCGGCGCCGAACGTCGTCTCGCGGGTGTACTTGCCGGCCAACATGCCGGAGGCGAGCGGGACGCGCACGATCACGCCGACGCCGCGCTCGAGCGCCTGCTCGAAGAACAGGCCCGCCGGGCGCTGGCGGAACGCGTTGAAGACGATCTGCACGGTCGCGACGTTCGGGTACTCGATCGCCTTCAGCGCCTCCTCGACGCGCTCGACGCTGACGCCGTAGGCGGCCATCCGGCCCTCGGCGACCATCGCCTCGAGGTCCTCGAAGACGGCGGGCACGTAGTAGAGGTCGGTCGGCGGGCAGTGCAGCTGCACGAGGTCGAGCGTGTCCATGCCGAGGTTCTCGCGCGACCGGTCGTTCCAGGCGCGGAAGTGCTCGGGCGAGTAGTTCTCGACCGTCTGGTCGAGCCGGCGGCCCATCTTCGTCGCGACCGTGATCCCGGGGCGCTCGGCGCGCAGGCGGCCGACGAGCCGCTCCGAGCGGCCGTCGCCGTACACGTCGGCGGTGTCGAAGAAGGTCACGCCGGCGTCGGCGGCGGCGCGCAGCGTGTCGAGCGCCTCGTCCTCGGCGACGTCGCCCCAGTCGGCGCCGATCTGCCACGCGCCGAACCCGATCTCGGACACGTTCCGGCCTGTGCGGCCCAATGTGAGCGTTCTCATCGCCGCGCAGTCTAGGCTGGGCCCCATGGGGGCGCTCGTCACGGTGCAGGGTCTGCGCAAGCGCTACGGGCGCGACGGACCCGAGGCGGTGCAGGGCATCGACTTCGAGGTCCTGGAGGGCGAGATCTTCGGGCTGCTCGGTCCCAACGGCGCGGGGAAGACGACGACGATCGGCTCGATCACGACGCGCGTGAAGCCGACCGCCGGCGTCGTGACCGTCGACGGCCACGACGTCCGCAAGGACCCGGTCGCGGTCAAGCGCCGGCTCGCCGTCGTGCCGCAGCGGCCGAACCTCGACCGCGCGCTGACGCCGTTCGAGAACCTCACCTTCCACGCCGCGTACTTCGGGATGCCGCGGCGCGAGCGGCGCGAGCGCGCGCTGGCGATGCTCGACACGCTCGGCCTCAAGGAGCGCGCGCACGACAAGATCGACTTCTACTCCGGCGGCATGGCGCAGCGGCTGATGATCGCCCGCGCGCTGATGCACGAGCCGCGGCTGCTGATCCTCGACGAGCCGACGACCGGGCTGGACCCGCAGTCGCGCCTGTTCCTGTGGGACCAGATGGCGGCGCTGCGCGAGCGCGGCGTGACGCTGATCCTGACCACGCACGACATGCTCGAGGCCGACCGGCTGTGCGACCGCATCGCGATCGTCGACCACGGGAAGATCATCGCGCTCGACACGCCGCGCGGTCTGCGCCGGCTGCTGCCGGCCGAGGCCGGGCTGGAGCTGGCGCTGGAGGGCGGGGAGGACCCGACCGCGCTGTTCGAAGGGCTGCCCTGGGTGCAGCGCGTCGACACCACGCCCGCGTCCGGCCGCTGGGACGTCCGCCTCTACGGCGAGTCGCCGGACGCCGCGCAGGACGCGCTCGCGGCCAGCGACCGCCCGCTGCTCGAGCTGCGCCGGATCGAGGGCACGCTCGAGGACGTGTTCGTCCACCTGACCGGGCACGAGCTCCGATGAGGCACGCCTTCTTCGCCCTCTGCGGCCGCGACCTGTGGGTCACGGTGCGCCATGAGACGGTCAGCTTCCTGGCACAGGCGCTGCTGCAGCCGCTGTTCTTCCTGTTCGTCTTCGGGCGCGTGCTGCCTGAGATCGGCGCGGCCCAGGGCGCCTACGGGACGCAGCTGCTCCCGGGCATCCTCGCGCTCACGCTGATGCTCACGTCGCTGCAGAACACGGCGCTGCCGCTGGTGATCGAGTTCTCGTTCACGAAGGAGATCGAGGACCGCCTGCTGGCGCCGCTGCCGGTGTGGGCGGTCGGCGCGCAGAAGCTGCTCGTGGCGGCGCTGCGCGGGATCGTCGCGGCGCTGCTGATCCTGCCGCTCGGCGCGCTCATCCTGCCGGGCGGGATCGACCTCTCCGGCGCCGATTGGCCCGCGTTCGCGGGCGTGCTGCTGGCCGGCTCGCTGGCGGGCGCGAGCGTCGGCCTCGTGCTCGGCACCGCCGTCCCCGCCAACCGCATCAGCACCGCCTTCACGATCGTGCTCACGCCGCTGATCTTCACGGGCGCCACGTTCTACCCCTGGGCGGCGCTGGACCGCCTGCCCGCGTTCCAGGTCATCACGCTCTTCAACCCGCTCACGTACATCTCCGAAGGCGCGCGCGCATCGCTCACCACGGTCGATCATCTCGGCGCCGGGTGGATCGCGCTCGGGCTCTCCGCGTCGGTGATCGCGTTCGGCGTCCTGGGCCTGGTGCTCTTCGAACGGCGCGCCGTGGACTAACGTCCAGGGCATGGGGTTCGACCAGTATCACGAGCCGCCGGACGAGCTTCCGGCCCAGACCCGCACGTTCGCGCGCATGTGCGCGTCGCTGACCGAGGAAGCCGAGGCGATCGGCTGGTACGAGCAGCGGATCGCGATCGAGACCGACCGCGAGGCCGCCGCCGTGATGCGCAACGCCCAGGGCGAGGAGTTCAAGCACTTCGCTATGGACCTCGAGTACCTGCTGCGGCGCAAGTCGCTGTGGCGCGAGATCGCCCGCGGGATCCTGTTCCAGGAGGGCGACATCGTGTCCCACGGCGAAGAGGCCGAGGAGGAGGCGGGCGAAGGCTCGCTCGACAGCGTGGACATCCCCGGCGGGCCGGCGGTCGTCGAGCCGGCGCCGTCACTCGGCATCGGCGGTCTGAAGGGAGCGCTCTCGTGAGCCATCTGCTGCGTTCGCACGCGCCGATCACCGAGTCCGACTGGGGCCTGCTCGACGAGGAGGCGACGTCCCACCTGCGCGTCGGGCTCGCCGCCCGCGCGCTCGTCGACTTCTCCGGCCCGCGCGGCTGGAGCTACTCCGCGACCAATCTCGGGCGCGTCACCACGCTCGCCGGCAGCCTCGTCGACGGCGTCAACGGGACCCAGCGGCGGGTGCTGCCGCTGGTCGAGCTGCGCGCCGACTTCAGCGTCGCGCGCGAGGAGCTGCGGGCGGCCGAGCGCGGCGCCGAGGACGTCGACCTCGACGCGCTCGACGCGGCCGCGCTGAACATCGCGCTGGCCGAGAACATCGCCGTCTTCCACGGCTGGGAGGAGGCGGGGATCACCGGCATCACGGAGGCCAGCGCGCACGACCCGCTCCCGCTCGGCGACGCCGCCGGCGGCTACCCGAGCGCCGTCGCGCGCGCGGCGGAGCGGCTGCACCGCGCCGGCATCCCGCGCCCGTACGGGCTCGCGCTCGGCCCGGAGTGCTACCGCGCCGTCGTGGAGACGACCGAGCACGGCGGCTACCCGGTGTTCGAGCACCTGCGCGAGATCTCCGGCGGCCCGCTCGTGCGCGCCCCGGGCGTGCGCGGCGCGGTGCTGGTGGCGATGCGCGGCGGGGACTTCCTGTTCGAGTCCGGCCAGGACCTCTCGATCGGCTACCGCCACCACGACGAGGACGCCGTCCACCTCTACCTGGAGGAGAGCTTCTCCTTCCGCGTCGCGACCCCCGAGGCCGCGATCGCGCTCACGACCTGACGATGCGGCACATCGAGCTGCACCACATGGGGCGCGAGAAGGTCATCTGCGCCTGGGAGGTCGACGGCGTGATCGTCGACCCCGGGCCGCAGTCGACCGAGGCTGCGCTGCTGGAGGCGCTCGGCGACTTCGTCCCGAGCGCGATCCTGCTCACCCACATCCACTTCGACCACGCGGGCGCGACCGGCTCGCTGCTGCGCCGCTGGCCGGACCTGCCCGTCTACGTGCACGAGCGCGGCGCGCCGCACCTCGCCGACCCGACGAAGCTCGTGGCGAGCGCCGGGCGGCTGTACGGCGGCGAGGAGGGGCTCAAGCGCCTGTGGGGCGAGGTCGTGCCGGTGCCGGAGGCCAACCTGCGCGTGCTCAAGGGCGGCGAGCGCGACATCGAGACCGGCTTCCGCGTCGAGTACACGCCCGGCCACGCCTCGCATCACGTCTGCTACCTGCACGAGCGCTCGGGCTGGGCGTTCGTGGGCGACATGGCCGGCGTGCGCCTGCCGCCGCACGCGTTCACGCTCGCGCCGACGCCGCCGCCGGACATCGACGTCGAGGCCTGGGACCGGTCGATCGAGACGATCGCGGCATGGCAGCCGGAGGGTCTCGCGCTGACGCACTTCGGCCCGACCGAGCACGTCGCCGCGCAGCTGGAGGCGGTGCGGGCCGCGCTGCACGACGAGGCGCAGCTGGCCGCGTCCGGCGACATGGACGCGTTCATCGCGGCGATCGAGCAGCGCGTGCGCGCCGGCACCGGCGACGACGCCGAGTCGTTCCTGCAGGCGACCCCGCCCGACCAGATCTTCCAGGGGCTCGACCGCTGGCACCGGAAGCGGGCTGAGGCCGCCTAGGGCTGCCAGGCGCGCATCGCGGCGCTGATCTGGTCGTCGTCGAGCGCGCCTGCCGGCAGCGGCGTGGCGTGGTCGCGGCGCGCCGCGAGCCCGTCGAGCACGATCCCGAGCGCGCGCCGCCAGGTGTCGGGATCGAGCTCGCGCGTCGTGTCGATCACGGCGTCGAGCATGAACAGCATCAGCGGGAAGTCGGTGGCGCGGAAGTCGTCGCGCAGCGAGCCCTGCTCCTGCGCGCGCGCCACCAGCCGCTCGACGAGCGGCTTGAAGCGCGACCGCGCCAGCTCGACGCGGTTCTGCCCGTGGCGGGTGCCGAGCACGAGCTCGCGCAGGCCGCGGTCGCCGGCCAGCAGCTCGATCGCGCCCTCCAGGAACGTCGTCAGCGCCACCCACCCGTCGGGCTCCTCGAGCGCCGCCTGCGCGAGCGCGGCGACGTCGCCGATGCGGTCCTCGAACAGCGCGTCGATCAGCAGCTCCTTGTTCGGGAAGCGGCGGTAGACGGTGCCGACGCCGACGCCCGCCAGGCGCGCGATCTCGTCGAGCGTGATGCCCAGGCCGCGCTCGGCGAAGCCCACCCGCGCGGCTTCGAGGATCCGCCGGCGGTTGCGCTCGGCGTCGCGTCTGAGCGTGCTCACGCCGACAGTATGACAAGCGGAGGACGTTCCTCCAGTTCCGTGCTACGCTGCCGATAAAGAAGTTGAGACCTCACCTCCACTTTCGTCCGGAGACCCGCATGGAACACACGAACCACACCCGCCGCTGGTGGATCCTCGCTCTGCTGGGGCTGGCCCAGCTGATGGTCGTCCTCGACGCGACGATCGTGAACATCGCCCTGCCGTCGGCCCAGCACGCGCTCGGGTTCTCCGACGACGCTCGGTCGTGGATCGTCACCGGCTACGCGCTCGCGTTCGGCTCGCTGCTGCTGCTCGGCGGCCGCCTCGGCGACATGTTCGGCCGCAAGCGCGCGCTGATCGCCGGCCTGGTCGGGTTCGCCGTCGCTTCAGCCGTCGGCGGCGCCGCGCAGAGCTTCGGCGTGCTCGTCAGCGCCCGCGCGCTGCAGGGCGTGTTCGGCGCGCTGCTCGCGCCGAGCGCCCTCGGCCTGCTCACCACGACCTTCACCAACCCGGCCGAGCGCGGCAAGGCGTTCGGCATCTACGGCGCGATCGCCGGCGGCGGCGGCGCGATCGGCCTGCTGCTCGGCGGCGTGCTGACCGAGTACCTCTCCTGGCGCTGGTGCCTGTACGTGAACCTGGCGATCGCGATCCCGGCGGCCGTCGGCGCCATGGCCCTGCTCTCCGGCGGCACGCAGGCCGCCCGCGCGCGGATCGACATCCCCGGCACGCTCGCGGCGTCCGCCGGCGTGTTCGCGCTCGTGTTCGGCTTCTCGAAGGCCGAGACGCGCGGCTGGGAGGATCCGGTCACGCTCGGCTTCCTCGCCGGCGGCCTCGTGCTGCTGGCCGCGTTCGTCGCGATCGAGCGGCGCGTGAAGCACCCGCTGCTGCCGCTGCGCGTGATCGCCGACCGCAACCGCGGCGGCGCCTACCTCGCCGCTGGGCTCGTCTCGATCGGCATGTTCGGCGTCTTCCTGTTCCTCACGTACTACCTGCAGCAGACGCTCGGCTTCTCGCCGGTCGAGACCGGCCTCGCGTTCCTGCCGATGGTCGGCGCGCTGATGATCACCGCGACGACGTCGACCGCGAAGCTGCTGCCGCGCTTCGGCGCGCGGCCGCTGATCCCGACCGGGATGGGGCTGGCCGCGGGCGGGATGGTGCTGCTGACCGGCATCGGCGTCGACTCGACCTACGTCGCCGACGTGCTCCCGGGCCTGCTCGTGATGGGCTTCGGCATCGGGCTCGTGATGGCGCCGGCGATGAACACGGCCACCGCGGGCGTCGACGCGGCGGACGCCGGCGTGGCGTCGGCGATGGTCAACACCGCCCAGCAGGTCGGCGGCTCGATCGGCACCGCGCTGCTCTCCAGCGTCGCCGCGAGCGCCGCGACGAGCTTCGTCGCCGGCGGCGGCGCGCTCCAGCTCGCCGCCGTGCACAGCTACACGACGGCGTTCTGGTGGACGGCGGCGATCTTCGCGGCCAGCGCGGTCGCCACCGCCGCGCTGCTGCGCTCAGGCGCGCCGGCCGAGGTGCCGGCCGGCGAGCCCGTGTTCGCGCACGCGCACTAGTCGCCGTTGACGGGGGCGGGCTCGTGCACGAGCTCGCCCTGCAGCACCATGTCGTTCCAGACGTACAGGATCGGCACCTGGTAGAAGCTCGAGAAGCGCGACCGCCAGGCGACGAACTCGGGGCCGTACCAGTAGGCGTCGAAGGCGGACTTCTCCTCGAAGGTCGCCATCTGCAGGAACTTGTACATGTCGTCGCGGCTGCGGTAGACGCGGTAGTCGCTCGCGCCGTAGCGCAGCGCGAGCGGCGCGATCTCCTCGAGCCCGGCCTCGAGGGCGTCGCCCCGGAAGAGCGTCGCGTACCACGGGATGTGCACCACGCCGGCTGCCATGTCAGGCCCCCACCTCCGCCCGGATCGCGCCCGGGCCGTCCGCTGTCTTTCCCAGCCCCTCCGATTCCGCGCCCACGAGGATCGCGATCTTTCCGAGGTGCTTGTTCTCGTACATGAGCTGATGGGCCTCCGCGACCTGCTCGAAGCCCAGCGTCCTCCAGAGTACGGGACGGACCTTGCCCGCCTCGATCAGCTCGTTCGCGCGGTGGCATTCCCACGCGTTGGCGAAGTGCGAGCCGATGATGCGCTTCTGGCGCATCCATAGGTAGCGGACGTCGAAATCCAGCGTGTGGCCTGACGTCGCGCCGCAGATCACGATCGTGCCGAACGGCTTGACGACGAGCACCGACGTGGGGAACGTGGCGCGCCCGACGTGCTCGAACACGATGTCGGGCTCGCCGCCGAGCTTCTCCGCCACCGCCTTGCAGAAGCGCCGCGACTCCTTGAAGCGCGCCTTCTCGGCGTCGAAGTCCTCGTCGCCGATGCGCATCATGCCGGCGAACTCGCTGCGATCGATGTAGTCGACGGCGCCCAGCGCCTTGACCAGCTCGCCCTTCTCGGGTGAGGAGACGACGCCGATCGAGTCGGCGCCGGAAAGCGCGCAGAGCTGGGTCGCGAACACGCCGAGGCCGCCGGCGCCGCCCCAGATCAGCACGCGATGGCCCTCCTGCAGGCGCGCCTGATCGACCAGCATGCGGTAGGCGGTGAAGAACGTCAGCCCGTAGCTGGCGGCCTCCTCCCAGGTCAGGTGCGCCGGCTTGCGCAGCAGCTGCTGCGCCTGGACCTTGCAGAACCCCGCGAATGAGCCCCACGTCGTCTCGTAGCCCCAGATCCGCTGCGACGGCGCCGCCAGCGGGTCCAGCCCGTGCACCTCCGGGTCCTCGTAGGAGGCCTGGTTGCAGTGCACGACGACCTCGTCGCCGGGCTTCCAGCGCGTCACGCCCTCGCCGACCTTCCACACGATCCCGGACGCGTCGGAGCCGCCGATGTGGTGGGTCTCCTCGTGGTAGCGGAAGACCGAGACCGGCTTGCCCAGCGCCGCCCAGACGTTGTTGAAGTTCACGCCGGCGGCCATCACGCGGACGATCACCTCGAACGCGGCGGGCTCAGGTACCTCCATCTCCTCCAGCTGGAAGGCCGCGGTCGGCTCTCCTTCGCGCTCGGCCCGGATCACCCACGCGGCCATCGTGGCCGGGAGCTCGCCGGGCTCGACTTCGAGCTGTGCGATCTGGCTGGTGTCGACGGACATGCCCGGACCCTACCGCCGGCGGGCGTCGCGGCCGCCGGTGGGAGTGTGCGGGTGGACACATGACTACCCTGCCCGCGTGACCGTTCTGCCTGCCACCGCACACCGCCTGCTCGCCCGCGTCGCGGAGGCGCAGGCCGGGGCGCGGCTGCCGTCGCTGGTCGCGGGCGTCGTGCGCGACGGCGGGCTCGCGTGGAGCGGCAGGCGCGGCCGCGTCGACGGCGAGCCGCCGGGCGACGACACGCAGTACCGGATCGGCTCGATCTCGAAGACCTTCACGGCGCTGCTGGTGATGCGCCTGCGCGACGAGGGCCGCCTGGCGCTGACGGACCCGCTCGACGCGCACCTGCCCGGCTCGCCGTTCGGCGACCGCACGATCGGGCAGCTGCTCTCCCACGGCGCGGGCGTGCAGGCGGAGACCGCGGGGGAGTGGTGGGAGCGGACGCCGGTGGGCACGTGGGACGAGGTCGTCGCGGCGCTCGGCCCGGACGCGGTCCCGCTCGCTCCCGGGCGGCGGTTCCACTACTCCAACCTCGGCTATGGCGCGCTCGGCGAGGTCGTCGCGCGGCTGCGCGGGCGGTCCTGGTTCGACGTCCTGCGCGACGAGATCCTCGATCCGCTCGAGCTGCGGCGCACGACCTACCGCCCGCAGGCGCCGCACGCGACCGGCTACGCCGTGCACCCGTGGGCCGACGCGCTGCTGGCCGAGCCCGAGCACGACGCCGGCGCGCTCGCCTCCGCGGGGCAGCTGTGGTCGACGCTCGCCGACCTCGGCCGGCTCGCGGCGCTGTTGCTCGGCGACACGGGCGACGTGCTCGCGCGCGACACGCTGGAGGAGATGGCGCAGCCCGCGCTGCTGGACGACGCCGGCGACGGCTCGTCCTCCTACGGCCTCGGCCTGCAGGTGCTGCGCGGCGGCGGGCGCCGGCTGGTCGGCCACGGCGGCGCGATGCCGGGCTTCGTGGCCGGCGTGTTCGTCGACGCCGACGCCGCGCTCGGCAGCGTGTGGGCGGCCAACACCACCTACGGCGGCGACCGCGACCTGGCCGGCGCGCTGCTCTCGATCGTGCGCGAGGCCGAGCCGCGGGTCGTGGCCGAGTGGGAGCCGGCCCCGCTCCCGCCGGAGATCCCGCTCGAGCTGCTCGGCGTCTGGTACTGGGGCCCGAACCCCTACGCGCTGCGCGGCGGGCGCGACGGCCTGCTCGAGCTCGGCCCGGCCGCCGGCCCGGGCCGCAAGTCGCGCTTCCGCCTCAGCGACGGCGAGTGGGTCGGGCTCGACGGCTACTTCGCCGGGGAGCGGCTGCGGATCGGCGACCGCTCCCTCGACCTCGCGACGTTCATCTTCACTCGGGTGCCGTACGGCGACGCGGACGAGCGCTGGGTCACGCCTGCGCCAGCACCGCGTCCATCGTCTCCATGATCGAGACCGTCTCGTCGAGCGGCAGCAGCGGGCTCTCGAGCAGGCCCTCGGCAAGGCAGCGGGCGACCTCGTCGGCCTCGAAGCGCAGGCCGTGGCCGGGTACCTCGGGGGCGAAGCGGCGCGGCTCGCCGACGCGCGGCGTGAGCGTGAAGCTCGTCGGCGCGTACCAGGTCCGCTCGATCTCGATCCGCGCCTCGGTGCCGACGATCGCCGCCGTGGTCGGGCTGACGGCCGACGACGTGCAGTTCAGCAGCGCGTGGCGGCCGCCCGCGTGCATGAACAGCATAGAGGTCGTGCCGTCGACGCCCGTGAACGCCGGCGTGCTGACCGAGACGATGCGCTCGGGCGTCCCGAGCACCATCGAGGCGAACGAGATCGGGTAGACGCCGAGGTCGAGCAGCGCGCCGCCGCCGAGCTCGGGCTTGAACAGGCGGAACTCGGGGTCGTGCGGGAACCACTGGCCGTGGTCGGCGGTCACCGTCACGAGCTCGCCCAGCGCGCCCTCGAGCAGCAGC
The DNA here is from genome assembly GCA_963736505.1 of uncultured Solirubrobacteraceae bacterium. Lineage (GTDB taxonomy): Bacteria > Actinomycetota > Thermoleophilia > Solirubrobacterales > Solirubrobacteraceae > Solirubrobacter. The sequence goes on along the minus strand of CAVTOZ010000001.1, from coordinate 96,896 downwards.
TCGCGGATCGTCTCGATGTGGGGCAGGAAGCGCGTCCACATCGCCTCCATCAGGAACAGGCCCTTCGAGCGCGCGAGCTGCACGAGGTCGCGCGCCTCGGCGGCGTTCATCGTGAACGCCTTCTCGACCAGCACCGGCTTGCCGGCTTCCAGCGCGAGCTTCGCGTTGGCGTGATGCATCGGGTGCGGCGTCGCGACGTAGACGACGTCGACCTCCGGGTCGTTGACGAGATCCTCGTAGCTGCCGTGCGGCCGGCCGTGCCCGAAGGCCTCGGCGGTCGCGAGGTTGCGCGAGCCGACGGCGGCCACGGTGCCCGAGTCGGTCAGCTCCAGATCTGCGGCGAAGGCGTGCGCGATGCCGCCGGTGCCGATGATTCCCCACTTAAGCACGTTTCAGCTCCTGAAGGATGTTGCCGCCGTCGATCACGATCGACTGGCCGGTGATGTACGAAGCGCCAGGGGAGGCGAGGAAGGCGATCAGCTCGGCGACCTCGGCGGGTGTGCCGGGGCGCGCGAGCGGCGTGTGCCGGCCGGCCTCCAGCTCCTCCTCGGTGGAGGAGCCGGTGGCGATCCAGCCGGGCGCGACGCTGTTGACGGTCACGCCGGTCGCCCCGAGCTCGAGCGCCAGCCCGCGCGTGAGCCCGTCCACGCCGGCCTTGGCGGCGCCGTAGGCGACCGAGTACTCCAGCGCGACGTAGGCGCCGGTGACTGAGGAGACGTTCACGATCCGGCCCCAGCCGCGCTCGGCCATGCCGGGCGCGACGAGCCGGCACATCCGGAACGTCGTGTGCAGGTTGATGTCGATGCCGCGCTCCCAGCGCTCGGGCGAGAGCGCGGTGAACGGCACGTCGGGCTCCGCGTGGCCGGTCTGCACCATGCCCGCGTTGTTGACGAGCACGTCGACGGGGCCGATCGCCTCGATCAGGATGCGCGCGGCGTTCCAGTCGGTCAGGTCCGCCACGTAGCCGTCCGCGCCGAGCTCGGCCGCGCGCTCGTGGATCCGCTCCGTCGTCGACGTCACGGCCACGCGCGCGCCGCGCCCGGCGAGCGTGCGCGCGGCCGCGAACCCGATCCCGTCCGGGCTCCCGGCGCCGGTGACGAGGGCGAGCTTGCCTTCGAGCGAGACGGCCACGGCGCGCCAGACTATCGGCGGTTGCGTCCTCCCGCCCTGCGTGGGAGTGTGGGGAATGTCGAGCCGGGCGCTCAACCTCGCTGTGGTCGCCGCGGCCGCGGTCTCCCTCCTCGGCGTCATCGCGCCCGCCGCCGTCGCCAAGCCGTGCAAGGCGAAGCAGATCTCGCTCGTACGCACGAAGGCCGCGCCCTGGTGCCTGTCGCGCCGGCCGGTGCCCGCCACCCAGGCCGACGCCGTGATCTCCGTCGCGCGCTGGCTGGGATCCGGGCGACTGAGCCCGCCGCGCCTGCAGCGGCTCGTGCCGCGCCTGCCGGCGCGGCTGGAGCGCGCGTTCGGCAGCGCCCGCGACGCCCAGCTCAAGCGCGCGACGCTCGCGGCGCAGGCGGCGCGCGACTCGCAGAGCCAGGGTCCGATCGCGCCGGGCCCGGGCCAGGCCGGCACCTCGACTTCGTGATCGAGACGCGCGCGTCGACGGAGATCGCCGCGACCGGCAGGACGATCAGCCGCGAGGGCACCAGCACGCGCCGGATCCGGATGACGGCGTCGATCCCGGGCGACTCGCTCGGCGGGACCCTGGAGACGCCGATCCAGTCGCTCGAGAGCATGACCGTCACCGGCGCCGCGGGTCCCCACGGCGTGCTCACCACCGCCGATCTCGAGGGCGACGTGCCGCTGCTCGGGTCGCTGGTGGGGCTGACCTGGACCGCGAAGCTGATGGGCGAGGCCGGGTTCGCCGCGACGGTCGCGAACGCCGCCGCGTTCGAGTGCGTCGTCGCGGTCGCCGATCCGGCCGCATTGGAGCTGGCGAGCGGCCAGGCGGCGAGCTTCACCGTGGTCGCGCGCGGCCTGGACGACCAGCGCGCGCTGCCGACGAGCTCCAACACGCGCGTCTACTCCGGCAGCCTCACGCTCAGCCCGCTCGGCAGCAAGCTGCACGGGCCGGCGGGCGGCATGCCGTTCAGCGTCACGTCCGGAGGCGGCGCGAGCGTCGCCGAGGTGGTGGCCGCGACGCGCCGCGGGTACGCGCCGACGCTGCGGATCCCGATCTCCGAGCGCAAGGGCCTGCCGAAGCGCTTCGCGGGGACGTGGACGACGACCTACACCGGCCTGTTCCCCGGCAGCGCGTGGACGCAGACGATCACCGGCACCGCGACGTTCGTGCGCAACCCGCTGTTCCCGCCCGTGGCCGACGACCTGATCGCCGTCCCGTACGACCTCGCGAGCGGCTCCGTCACCTGGACGGTGTCCGGCACCGACAGCAGCCCCGGCTGCACCACCACGTACAGCGGGACCGGAAGCCTGGCGCTCCCGGGCGACACCGGCACGCGGCTCACACTGCAGGTCGTCTCCGGCACGTACTACTACTCGATCCGGGCCAGCTCGGACCCGGTCGACCCGCCGCTCTACACGATCGCGCACTCCGGCGGGCCGGGCTGCAACGACACCCACCAGGAGCCGATCGGCGTCAACTACGTCGACGTCGGCGATCCGCACGACCTCGGCCCGGACACGTCGCCGGAGCTGGTCCAGACGAGTGCCGCCGCCACGCTGCTCGCGGGCCACGCGGTGCAGACCGGCACCGGCTACCCGCCGCGCGAATCGAGCTGGAGCTTCAGCGGCTCCTACTGAGCTGTCACGGGCGCGCGAGCTGTCTCGTCCCCGGGCCATGACACCCCTAGAGACCCTCTCGCGCCGGCGCGTGGTGGCGCTGACGACGAGCAAGCGCGACGGAACGACGGTGACGACGAAGGTCCACGTCGCGATCGTCGACGGCCGCGCCTACGTGCGCACGTACGGGAAGGCATGGAAGTGGCGGCGCGTGCGCAACACGCCGGAGTGCGAGCTGGCCGGGGTCCCTGTCCGCGGGCGGATCCTCGAAGGCGACGAGGCGCGCCGCGCGGCGAAGGCGCTCGGGCGCAAGTACCGGCTCCTCCACGGCCTCCTGATCCCGCGCGTGCACAGGCTCATGCGCACGCCCACGATCCACATGGAGTTCGTGCCGCTAGCTTCCGGGTGTGGAGTTCAGCCGCGAGCTGCGAGATGACGTCCTGGCCGGCGATATCACGCTGTCGGTCCGGCTGTGGAAGCGGCCGCAGGTCAAGGAGGGCGGCCGCTACCGGGTCGGCCCCGGTCTGATCGAGATCGACGCCGTCGAGCTCGTCCCGTTCGCGGCGATCACCGAGGCGGACGTCCGGCTTGCCGGCGAGCCCGACCGCGAGTCGCTGCGCGAGCGCGCCGCGCACGCGGGGCCGATCGACGAGGACACGCTCGTCTACCGGATCGAGCTCCATGCGGTGAGCGCCGAGGACTGAACGTCTACGCGGCGTCCACCGTGAGGACCGCCTGGATCAGGCGCGCCCGGTCCTCGGCGAGGTTGCGCACGAGGTTGGCCGCCTTGGCCGGGAAGTCCGGGACGAACACGTGCAGTCCCAGCGGCGGTAGGCCGCCGGCGAACAGCCGCCGCATGGCGGTCTCGGCCGGTTCGGTGAGGTCGTTCCAGTGCGCGGTCGCGAAGCCGCGCTCGCGGAGGAGCTCGGCGAGCCGCTCAGGGGTGACGAGATGGCTCTGCTCGGGCGACGTCGCCCACGGGACCGGTAGGTGCAGCGCGCCACCGGGACCCGCGGTCACGTCCCAGAGGGCGAGGCGGCCGCCCGGCGCGAGGACGCGACGCGCCTCGGCATACAGGCGGCGCTTGTCCGCGATGTTCATCTGGACGTGCTGGCTGACCACGACGTCGAAGGAGGCCGCGTCGAACGGGAGCCGGGTGACGTCGGCGGTGCGCACCTCGATCCTGTCGCCGAGGCCCACCGCGTCGTTGAGCCACGCCGCCACCTCGCAGTACTCGGGTACGAGATCGACGGCGGTGACACGGGCGCCGCGCTCGGCGGCGATCAGGCGCGCGGTCCCGCCGATTCCCGAGCCGGCGTCGAGGACGCGATCGGCCTGGCCGACCTGCGCCAGGTCGATCAGGGCGGCGGTGGCGAGGCGACCGAGGCTATGGAAGTCCTCGAGCAGCGCGAGGTCGGCTGCTTCGAGCCCGTCGATCCGCTTGCCCGCGGCGGCCAGGGCCTGTTCGATGTCCGCGCGGGTCCGGCCCGTCGCGTAGGGCTGATCGGTTGTCGTGGTCATGCAATATCCACCATAGGCAGACTTGGTGGACGCTGTCCACTAAAGTGCGCGAGGTGGCGGCGCGCAGACCCCGTGGGGCGGTTCGGTCCGCGCTCGTCGAGGCGGGGCTCGAGCTGGCGCGATCCGGCGGCCCGGACGCCGTCGTGCTTCGCGAGGCGACCCGCAGGGTCGGGGTCGTCCCCAACGCCGCCTATCGGCATTTCCGCGACCGTGACGCGCTCCTCGCGGCCGTCCGCGACGAAGCGGTCCGCGAGCTCGCGCGGCGAATGGCTGCCGGCGTGGCCCAGGTACGTCCGGGGCCGCACACGCCGACGGGCGCCCGGCTCCGGCTCCGCGCGGTCGGCAAGGCCTATCTCGCGTTCGCGCGTGAAGAGCCAGGCCTGTTCGAGACCGCGTTCGCGACCACCGAGCACCCGGCGCCTGATCGACGCGACGGCGCACCCGGACCGTTCGAGCAGCTGCGCTCCGCGCTCGACGACCTCGTCGGCGCGGGAATCCTGGCGCCCGCTCGCCGCCCGGACATCGAGTACCCCACGTGGGCCGGCGTCCATGGCCTCGCGGTGCTGCTGCGCGGACCCCTCCGCTCCCTCCCCGAGCGCGAGAAGGCGCACCTCGAGGCCCAGCTGCTCGCGTTCATCGCGGCGGCCGCGAGCTCGCCCGGCTGACGGGCGACATCTAGCGCCAAGGCTGCGCTAATGCCCTCGAAAGGCGCGCGCGGATGCTGGGAGCCTGATGTCCGCTCCCAGCACCACACCCTCTCCTCAGCCTGACCCCGGCACCAACGGGAACGGTCCGCGGCACGCGTCCGAAGGAGGAGGAGGCTCGTTCTTCGCGCTCTCCAAGGCGGCCTCGCAGATCGGGGCCCTCGCCGGCGCCGTCGCCGGCCTCGTGGCGTTCGTCTACGTCGTCGGTGGCGCGGTGATGTGGATCCGCTTCCGCACCGCGCAGCTGCCTCCGGATCAGGCGGTCGGGCTCGTCAGCCGCAACGACTTGATGGTCGTCGGCCTGCGCGTGCTCGTGCTCCCCGCGCTGCTCGCCGGTGTGGTGTTCTTCATGCTCGCGGCGCGCCATCGCAGCCGGCTGCGGTCGGAGCTGGACGGCGAGGTCTCCAAGCTGCGCACGGCAATCGGGCTCGCGGGGATCCTCGTGCTGCTCGCGGTCGTGCCGTTCTCGCCGGGCGCGCTCGCGTGGCCGCTGGCGGCGCTGGTCCTGGTGCTCGTCTGGACGCGCTCGCTGGCGGCGGCGTACCGGCCCAACGGCGTGTCGAACTTCCCGCTCTGGCGCGCGTGCGCGGTCGCGATGCTGCTCGCGGCCGTGGTGTCGATGGCGCGCCAGCTCGACCATCCCGTGCAGCTCCCCGCCGTCACCGTCCAGGTCGGGCACGAGCCGAAGCAGATCGGCGTGCTCGTGAGCGAGACCGGCGACGAGGTCGCGGTCGGGTTCCCCGACATCCACTCGATCCGGCTGTTCCGTTCATCGGACGTCACCAGCCTGCTGATCGGGACACAGCTCGACCGCCGCGCCCCGAGCCGCTCGCTCTTGAGTCGCGTGCTGGGCGGCGCGCCGTGGGCGGCGACGCCGGTGGACGTGTGGTGCGGCGGCGAGCACTACGCGCCGTGGGACATCGCGAAGCTGTGCGCGACGCAGCCGGTCGTCACGGGCATGAGCGCGGAGTCGAGCGCGACGGCGGGCGTCGAGGTCCGCTGCCCCCGCAAGGCGCAGCCCGCGTGCTCCGGATTCCTGACGCTCGACACGGCGCATGCGTTGTCGGTCCCGTCGCTCGGCCGCAAGGCGACCGCGGTCGTCGGGACGACGTCGTTCCAGATCCCCGCGGACACGAAGCTGCGCGTCGACGTCCCGGTGAACGCCGAGCTGCGCAGGATCCTCGCCGCCGGGGCGAACCCGGTGCAGCTCGACGCCGTCGCCTCGCTGGACCTCGCCGGAGGCGCCGTGGTCGCGCGCAGCGTCGTGACGACGACGTTCAAGGCGCCGGGCGGGCCCGCGAAGGCGAGCCCGCGACCGCACAGGGCCTCCCATCACGCGACGCCGCCCGCGAAGAACGGCGGCGCAGGCGCGGCGCCCACGGCGACCGCGACACCGACCCCGACACCGACCGCGACACCGACCCCGACACCGACCGCGACCCCCGGGCCGACGGCGACGGCGACGCCTGACGCCCCGACCGAGGCGCCTGCGCCGACCGCACCGATCGACCTCGGCACGGGCGGCGGGTGAGCGAGGACGTGGAGCGCCCTTTCCGATCGCGTCTGCGGCAGACCGAACTACCTGCAGCCCGAGGTGCGGCTCGTCGCCCTCGGCGTGTCGTACGACATCCTCGGCTCGGACTTCGACGTGCTCACCGCCGAGCAGCGCGATGCGGTCCTGGCCGCCCATCCGCGGACGACCTTCAAGACGGGCATGATCGAGGCCCTTGCGGCGGGCGTCCGCGACAAGCCGGAGACCGCCGCCGGGACGTTCATGACCGACATCCTCGAAGAGACCGTGCCCGGGTACGTGCGCCCCAACGCCTGCGACGCCATCCGCGACTCTCGCTTCGAGACGTGATCGTCGACGAGCTGCGCATCTTCCGTAACCCGTTCGGTACTTCCTACTGATATCCGAGTCGCGGGCTCCGGATGCGCGGGCCTTTCGCCAGGCATACAACGGGATGTGCCGACGAAAGGACCCCACGATGTTGGACACCGCCACACAGAAGGAGCAGCGCGAACGCCTGCAGGAGTGGCACGGCAAGGTTCACGTCATGCACGTCGCGCACATGAAGGCCGCCGTGCTCTGCGACCGTTCCGGCCGGGGATTCGGCGTCTTTGCCGCGGTGCTCGCGACCTTCACCGGCGCCACGTGGGCATCGGACCTCAGCGCCGCCGGGGCACCGGGCGATCTGCTGAAGTGGATCGCGGCCGTCGCCGGCCTTCTAAGCGGCGTCCTGATCGCCGTGAACACCACGATGAACTGGGCCAAGCGCGGCACGGAGCACCAAGCGGCGTCTGTCCGCTTCGCGAAGCTGCGCTACGACATGGAGACCTGGCGCGTCGAGCACCCCACCGACGATACGCCCGCCGACAGCGTCATCGCCAAGTGGATGACGCAACTCGCCGACGCCGAGGACAAGGCACCCGTCGTCGGGTGGCGTGCCCTGCGCAACGCGACGAGCTTCGTGATGGAGCAGCCCCAGCAATCGGTGTGGTGAGGCGCGGCGCGATGCGATAGAAGGCTCGCGTGAAGCGCGACCACTGGCAGCGGCGGATCGAGCAGTTGGATCCCGGCGTCGAGTTCGTCGAGATCTACCGGATCATGGCCGGGCATGAGTTCCCCTGGGACATGACGCAATCGCTCGGGCTCGCGCTCTATCGGACCTACGCCGAACCGAGCATCGGCGAGCTGCTCGCGCAGACGGGCGAGTTCGAGCGGCGGACGCACAAGCGCTACGCCGACTATCCCGACCCGGGCGCCGTGACGCGCGCGCTCACCGTCGCCGGGCTCCGCGCCCGCGCCGCGATCGAGCGCCGCCTGCCTCCGCGGCGGCGGCCGCGCCACGTTCCCGAGCTCCGCCAGTTCGCGATCTATCCGCAGGGATACACCGTCGATCAGCTCGGGACGTTCCCGGCCGGCGACGCATGAGCGATCTCGACGTCGTTCGGCTCCGGCTCGATCAGGTCCGCGGCGCGGTCGACGCGATCGATCCGGTGTTCCTCGACACGCCGTCGCTGCCGTGCCCGGCGCTCGGTCACATGCTCGGGTGCGCGGTGTCGCTGAAGGTCGAGACGCTCAACCCGGTCCGGAGCTTCAAAGGACGCGGCACGGAGACGGTGGCCGCCGCGGCCCGGCGCGCAGGCGCGTCGCGAGTGGTGTGCGCGAGCGCCGGGAACCTCGGTCAGGCGCTGGCCTACAGCGGCGCGCGTCGCGGCCTGGAGGTCACCGTCGTGGCCGCGAGCACCGCCAACCCGCTCAAGCTGCGCCAGATGGCCGCGTTCGGCGCCGACGTCCGGCTCGAAGGCGAGGACATCGAGGACGCCGGCGTGCTGGCGCGGGAGATCGCTGACGCGGACGGCGCCTACCTGGTCGAGGACAGCCTGGACCTCGCCACCTGTGAGGGCGCCGCCACCATCGGCCTCGAACTGGTCCGAGACGATCCGGGCCTCGACGTCGTCCTCGTCGCGCTCGGCGGCGGCGCCATGGCCAGCGGGGTGGGCTTCGCCATGCGCTCGCTCGCCGGCCACGTGGAGGTGATCGGGATCCAGCCGCTCGGCGCGCCCGCGATGGCGCTGTCGTGGCGTCAGGGAACGGTGGTCGAGACGGACCGCATCGACACGATCGCCGACGGCGTCGCCGGCCGCTGTCCGATCCCCGAGGTGCTGGACGACCTGCTCGTCGTGCTCGACGACGTCGTGCTCGTGCGCGAGGACTCGATCAAGGCCGGCATGCGCGCGCTGTACGAGCATGCGGGGCTCGTCGTCGAGCCGTCCGCGGCGCTCGGGATCGCCGCGGTGCTCGAGCAGCCTGAGCGGTTCGCCGGGCGGCGCGTCACCACGATCCTGTGCGGAAGCAACGTCGGCCCGGCCGACTTCGCGCGCTGGGTGCTGGAGCCGGCGACGCGCGACGCGCACTGACGGGAGCGTACGATCGCGAGCGTGAGCGTCTACAGCACGCCCGCGTTGCGTGTCGGCGTGTATCGCTGCCCGCCGGGCAACGCGCTGTGGGACGAGACGAACGACAACATCGGCGAGCGGCCGCACGTCGTGTTCCCGTGCACCGTGGTCGGGCTCGTGCGCCGCGGCACGCGCTTGGTCGTGACGCCGAACGACGTCGTGTTCTATCGCCCGTTCGAGACCTACGAGCGCTCGCTGTGGGACGAGCGCGGCGACGTCTCGCTGTTCATCGCCCCCGCGGCCGAGTGCTTCGACGCGCCCAGCGCACCCGTGGGCCGGGTCGACGGGCCGACGTTCCTGCTCGTCCGCCGGCTCGCTCGACGGCTTCAACAGGACGCCGACCCGCTGCTGGTCGAGGAGGCCGCGGCCGAGCTGGTCCACCGCGCGATCGGAGCGCCGGCGCCGCAGTCGGGGCGCCGGCCGAGGACGCGACGCGACCGCGCCGAGCTCGTCGAGAACGCCAAGGGACTGCTCGTCGCCCGGCTCGCGCAGCCGCTCTCGCTGAGCGCGCTCGCGGCGGAGCTGCACGTCTCGCCGTTCCACCTCACGCGCGTCTTCCGCGAGCGCACCGGCCGCACGCTGACCGCGTACCTGCACGATCTGCGCCTGCGCGCCGCGGTCGAGCGCCTCGACGACGACCCGGACACGCCGCTGTCGCGCGTCGCCGCCGACCTCGGCTATTGCACGCCGTCGCATTTCACGGATCGCTTCCGCGCGGCCTTCGGCGCGCCGCCGTCGCAACTGCGCAATCTCATGGAAGCGCCGGCGCGCGTCAGCTCGTAGAACCGCGGCATGCTCAAGCACGCCACGGCCCTCGCGGCCGCGCTGGCGCTCGCGGCTCCGGCCACCGCGAGCGCGGGGTTCAAGGAGCCCGTACGCGTCATCTGGCAGCACACGGGGAGCCCGGGCGACAACTTCGGCTGGGCCGTGTCCCCGCTGGCCGACGTCGACCACGACGGCGCCGCGGACGCGATCATCGGCGAGCCCGGCTTCAACCAGGGCACGACCTGGCTCCTCTCCGGCGCGACCGGCGCGGTGATCCGCTCCTTCGACGGACAGCCGGGCGACGCCAACGGCTTCGCGATCGCCGACGCCGGCGACGTCAACCGCGACGGCTACCACGACATCCTCAGCGGCGCCCCGCGCCAGCTCGCCGACGGTCCGGGCCGCGCCTACCTGTACTCCGGCCGCGACGGATCGCTGCTGCACACGTTCACCGGGGAGGCGACGCCGGACGCGTTCGGCTCCGCCGTCTCCAGCGCCGGCGACGTCGATCGCGACGGCCGTCCCGACCTGCTGATCGGGGCGCCGGGACACGCGGGCGGGGGCATGGCCTACGTCTTCTCCGGGCGCACGTACCTGCCGCTGTACCGGATCCCGCCGCCGGACGCCACGCACGCGTTCGGCTACGGCACCGGCACCACGGACGACGTCAACCGCGACGGCGTCCCCGACGAGATCGTGGGCGGCGGCGGGGCCGGCTACGTCTTCTCCGGCGCCACCGGCAGGCTGCTTTACCCGCTCCCGCCCTCGCCCGCCGCGCGGCAGTTCGGCACGTTCTTCCTCGCGGGCGTCGGCGACGTCAACCGCGACCGCGTGCCGGACATCTACGGGGGTGACTACGCCGCGAACGACCACGGCCCGGCCAGCGGCTTCGCCGGCGTGTACTCCGGCCGCGACGGCACGCTGCTGCATTCGTGGTTCGGCGCGGAGCCCGGGGCCGGCCTCGGCCCGGGCCGCGGCGCGGGCGACGTCGACGGCGACGGCCGTCCCGACCTCGCCGTCGGCTCCTACCAGAGCGACGAGGGCGCGCTCGACGCGGGCAAGATCGAGATCTACTCAGGCGCGAGCGGCGCGAAGCTGCGCACGATCACGTCGACGACCGCGGGCGAGAACCTGGGCTTCGACGCCGTCGGCGCGGGCGACGTCAATCGCGACCGCCGCCCCGACCTCCTCGCCTCGGCGGCCGAGGGCGACACGGTCTACATGATCGCGGGGGCCGCCGACAGGCATCACGGGCCTGACGGCGGCCACCATGGCGGAGGGGGCGACTAGCCGCCGTTGAACGGCGCGACGAGCGCGTTGGTGCTCTTGAAGAGCCCGTCCGGGTTCGGGTACCAGAGCCACGCGCGAGACATGAGTGCTCGAGCTCGGCTTCATCGAGCCGTGGCCGTAGCCGTCGGCCCAGCTGGATGAGATGGTGGCGGCGAGCGCCGCGGCGGTCGCGACCGCGGCGACGAGGAACGTGATGCGGCGCATCGGACTCCTTGTGGGGGATGAGGGGAGGACGGAGCGACGCTACGGCGCTCTCATGTGCGCTGACAATCGGGAGACCACCCTGAAGCCGTACGCTCGACGGCGTGGCGCCGAGCGTCTTCCGGGAGGCCGAGCTCCGGTACCTGGCCGGTGGGCGGCAGCTCGGCCGGATCGCCACGACCGGCGCGGACGGCACGCCGCACGTGGTCCCCGTCGCGTGGATCTACAACGCGGTGCGCGACACGATCGACATCGGGGGCAGTGAGCTCGAGCGGTCGAAGAAGTTCCGCGACGTCGCGCGCACCGGGCGCGCCGCGATCGTGATCGACGATCTGGCGAGCACGGACCCGTGGCACCCGCGCGGGGTCGAGATCCGCGGGCGCGGCGAGGCGATCGCGCTGCCGACGCCGCTGATCCGGATCCATCCCGAGCGGATCGTCAGCTGGGGGCTCGAGGCGCGGCGCAGCGCGCGCACGGTCACGCCCGGCGGGCGGGAAGCAGCCCCTCCGGCCGGAGGAGCATGACGCTCACCAGCAGCAGGCCGTAGATGCCGGACGCGATCTCCGACAGGTTGAAGTCCAGCCCGAGCTTGCCGGGGATGTCGTAGAGGACGTCGGGCAGCAGGTAGTTGTTGAACGCCGACAGGGCGATGGCGCCGGCGACGACGCCCCAGATCGAGCCCAGCCCGCCGAGCACGACCATGGCGAGGATGAAGATCGAGAACGAGAACGTGAACTGCTCGGGATCGACGAAGCTGAAGTAGGACGCGAGGAACGCGCCGGACACGCCGCCCATCGCGGCGCCCACGCCGTACGCCAGCAGCTTCGTGCGGACGATCGGAACGCCCGCGCAGGCCGCCGCGGCCTCGTCGTCGCGCAGGGCGATCCACGCGCGGCCGACGCGCGAGTCGCGCAGCCGGAAGTTGACGATCAGCACGAGGACGACGAGCCCGAGCGCGAACCAGTACCACGGGCGCAGGTCGAGCACGCCGAAGCGGCCGGCGAGCGGCAGGTCGATCCGGTCGAGGCCGGACATGCCGGTCGGCCCGCCGGTGAGCGATCCGCCGAACAGATGGATCTCGCGGCCGTTGACCACGACCTGCCCGATGATCTCGCCGAACGCCAGCGTGACGATGCCGACGTAGTCGCCGCGCAGGCGCAGCGTCGGCAGCCCGATCAGCATGCCGGCGGCCGTCGTCGCGACGATCGCGAGCACGAGCACGAGCAGGAAGTTGAGGTGGATGCCGGGCAGGCCGGCGGCCGGCGCGCCGGCCAGCAGCGAGAAGCCGGAGCCGCCCGCGGCGTGGACCCAGAACTCGGATCCGAAGTGCGCGGCGACGTGCGCGCCGATCGCGAAGAACGCGACGTACCCGAGGTCAAGCAGCCCGGCGAAGCCGACGACGATGTTCAGGCCCAGCGCCATGATCACGTAGGCCGCCGCGAGGACCATGTTCTGCAGCACGGTCCCGCCCGCGGCGAGGAAGAGCGGCAGGACGGCGGCGAGTCCGATCGCCGCGACGGGGCGCCTCATGCCGCCGAGGCCCGGCCACGCCGGTAGTGCGCGCGGTTCTTCGTCCGGTTGCCGCAGATCGACATCGAGCACCACGCCGCCGAGCGGTTCTTCGAGCGGTCGAAGAACGCGTAGCCGCACTGGCGGCAGCCCTTCAGGCGCGACCAGTGACCGCTCAGCCGCGCCTCGTGGAGGATGCCGAGCAGCGTCGCCACGGCGGCGTCGGCGCCGCTACCCGCGGGCTCGAGCGAGGTTCGCCCCCCGTCGTCGACGGCGACTTCGAGCCGTGCCCCTTTCGCGGCGATGCGGATGACGTCGATCGCCGCGGCCGCCGGCTCCCCGCCCTGGTTCGCGACCGCGAGCGCGCGGATCGCCTCGCGCAGCTCGCGCAGGCGGGCCGCGTCGGCGTCGGAGATCCGGTCGTCGGGCGCCACGAGCTTCTTCTCGCGCAGCCACGCCTGGCCCTTCTCCCGCGTGCCGATGCGATCCCAGTCGGCCGGGAGGTCGTGGTTGTAGGAGTTGATGAAGCGCTGCAGCAGCTCGAGCCGCCCGGGCGCCTTCGGCCGCCCGCCGGGCTCGACCTGCTCGCCCACCCGTCGCTTGTCGTGCTCGTCCACCTGACCAGCATAAGCGTAATGACGGTCAGGCAGGCCGAGCGACGCGGCCACGAGCACATCGTGCTCTCTCCGGCCGGCTGGACACGCGACACCGTCGCGGCTTCCCAGCGGCTGCAAGTGCCGGACCCGCACTTGACCGACCGGCAGGAGAGCACGGGTCTGCCCGGCAGCGCGGTGCTCCAGCCGGATCGTCGAACGATCGTCGTGAATTACACCTACGGCGGCTGCGGTGCGCTGGCCGGCGTCAGCGTGCGCAGGGACGGATCGGTCGTGACGGTGAGTGTTCAAACCGGCGTCGATCCGGCGCCCGAGAAGGATGTCGCCTGTCCGCTGGTGCTGGCGTACGGCGCGACGGTGGCGCATCTGCCCGAGCCGGCGCCCGAGGGACGACGCTCGAGGTCGCGCGCTAGGGATCGGGCGCCGATTCGGGCGGCCGTCTCCCCGGGGACTGCTGCATCGATGCACGGCCGAGCGACGGTTCGCTCGGCCGCGGGTCCTGTCCTCGTGGGACCCGGGTCGACGACTGAACTGAGACCCGCGTGCCGGGCGCCTTGGCACTGGTCTGCGGTGTCGCGCGCCGGGTCGGGACGGCACGTACGCCCGTCGTCGGGTGCACGGCGCCGTGCCGCGGGCATTCAGCCGCCGACCCCCAAACGCCCACGAGGCCACCCGCGGGTGGAACGGTCACGCTGCCGCTTTCAGGCGAGGCTGTCGCACAGAGGGGCTCGGACCTGGCCGCCTCACCGCTCCTATTGCTCCTCATTGCGACAGCGACGGTGCTTGAGCTCCGACCAAGGGCGAGTTCGCACAGGCGACGTCGCGCCTATGCCCCGGGTGTTATGCGTCGGGCCGGAGTGGCGTCTTCGTTGGTCGTCCGTGGTAGGCGCGCCCGAGCTGCCCGTTACGTTCCCCATGGAGGTCTCAGCTGAGCTGCTCGGCCAGTCCGATGATGATGCGCGCGGGGCCACACACGAAGCAGAGCCGGTAGACGTCCTCGACAGCGAACATGATGCGGCGTAGGCCCGGCGCGTTCGCCGGCGCGAATTCCGGCTCGGCTCTGGCCGCCAGCGGCGTGTGGAACTTCGTCAGCTCTACACGGCCGTGGCCGTCCGGAGTCCGCATGGTGATGTTGGCACGGACGTCGTTGAGCCCGACGGTCCTGTCCACCCAAGGTCCCTCGACCTGCGTCTCGCCTTCCAGGTCCACACCCGAGTTCGACGAAGAACCCGTTGGCATAGTCTTCTTACGGCAACACCTAGGTGTTCGCCCAGAGGGACCAGCCGCTGCTCCTCGCTGTACGCGGCCAGGCGGTGGTCGAGTAGCTGGGGGGCCTCCCTTGCCCCAGAAAGTCGGCGCGTCGCAGACAATGCGCGCCGCTTCGGGCGAGTGCTCCACGTCGCGGATTGCGATGGCGGCCGATTCTGGTCGCTGCCTTGGGCGCCACGGTTGCGCCGCGCACGTTCGTCGGATCGAAAGTCCGTGCGCTGGAGCAGCGATTTGCCGGATTGGTGCCAAGTTGATCGGGCGACGGTTCGCGCACAGTCCTGCGTAGAAGACCGCAGCAAGCATCGCGACCATTGTGGTAACTCCGGATTGGCACACGGAGTTTCTTCGCTTGTGGATCGCTGACAGATCGCTGATGGTGGCCGAAAAGCGTTCTCGGCGTCTGGGAGGCCCACGATGCGATCGGCAAATCTGCGACGTATTGGTGCCGTCGCCGCGCTGGCGACCGCGGCGTGGACGCCCACGGCGCAGGCGGCGAAGCCCGATCTCGTCGTGCGCGCGGTCGACGCGGCGCCTGCCGCGGTCGCCGCCGGTAAGACGGTGACGGTGAGCGATACGACCGCCAACGAGGGCCGGAAGAGCGCCGGCGCCTCGTGGACCGGCTACAGACTCGTCAAATGGGGGGCGAAGGTCACGCTGGGCGCGCGCCCGGTTCCCGCTTTGGCGGGCGGCAAGAAGTCGCGCGGCGCGGTCGCTCTGACCGTCCCTGCATCCGTGCGGGACGCCTCCTACCTGCTGATCGCCTGCGCCGACGTTCGGCGCGACGTGCGCGAGGAGCGCGAGTACGACAACTGCCGCGTCGCGAGCCGGCGATTGGTGGTCGACAGCGTGGCACCGCTCGCTCCCACATTGGTCGAGCGCCCGGACGCGGCGACGAATCGCACGGTCGTGCGGATCGTGTTCTCTCACCCGGAGCCTGGCGTGACATTCGCGTGCCGCCTGGACGCCGGTGCCGAGCAGGCATGCACGAGCCCGTATGACTCCGCCGAGCTCGCCGAGGGACCGCATCGGTTCGAGGTGCGGGCCGTCGACGCCGCGGGCAACCGGGGTCCCGTCACGGCGGTGGATTGGACGGTCGACCTCTCACCGCCCCCGGCGGCGCTGATCGACGAGCGACCGGCGCAGGTGACCACGGCCAAGAGCGCGCGCTTCGCGTTTCATGACGACGAGGCGGGGGTGAGCTTTCTCTGCTCGGTTGACGATGCCGAGCCGGCCGTGTGCCAGAGCCCGGTCGAGTATGCGGCGCTCGCGGAGGACGAGCACGCGTTCACCGTGCTTGCGGTGGACGCGGCCGGCAACGCGAGCGAGCCGGCGCATGCGAGCTGGACGGTCGTGCCCGAGCAGGCGACGCTCGGTGACGGCGCGTGGTCGTGGTTCGGAGACCCGCGCGCGGTCCGCTTCGACGGCGTGCACCGGCGCACGTACGTAGGCTGGACCGCCGGGAACGGCGACATCGAGATCGCGGCCTACGACCATGACTCGCTCGTGCGCACCACCGCGCGGGTGGGACACGAGGCGAAGGACGACCACAACAACCCCGCGATCCAGATCCTGCCGAACCGCCGCGTGCGCGTGTACTGGTCCTTGCACGGCGGTCCTGAGCTGTGGTACCGGACATCACTGGCCCCCGAGGACGTCACGGCGTGGGGTCCGCTGGAGCGCGTCGGCACGACCACCGCCGGCGAGCACGGCTACTCGTACCCGAACCCGGTTCACCTCGACGCCGAGGCCGCCACGTATCTGTTCTGGCGCGGCGGGAACTGGAACCCGACGTTCTCCGTGCAGGCCGACGGCCAGGACACTTGGAAGCCGGCCGCGAACGTCGTCTACCTCGACGGGCAGCGTCCGTATATGAAGGTCGCGTCCAACGGCGTCGACAAGATCGCGTTCGCGTACACGGACGCTCATCCCGCCGAGCTTGAGGATGTGAACATCCACTATGCGGAGTACCGCGCGGGACCCGATGCCGGGCTCTACACGGCGGGGGGACAGCGGATCGGCGCGCTCGGCGATCAGGTGCCGCCCACCGCCGGCGACATGGTCTACGACCCGCCGTTCAAGACGTGGATCCACGATGTCGCGTTCGACTCCGACGGCCGCCCCGTCCTCGTCTTCGCCGGGTTCCCGACCGTCGACGATCACCGCTACTTCTACGCGCGCTGGACCGGGACGACGTGGGATGTGCACGAGATGGTCGCCGCCGGCGGGTCGATCCAGGAGGAGCCGACTCAGCCCTACTACAGCGGCGGGATCACGCTCGACCACGAGTCCCCGGACACGGTCTACCTGTCGCGCGATGTCAACGGCGTCTTCGAGATCGAGAGGTGGCGCACACCCGACGGCGGCGCGACGTGGTCCTCGACGGCGATCACGGCCGCGTCGGATGAGAACAACGTGCGGCCGGTCTCGCCTCGCGGGCTGATCCCGTTCTCCGGCGACCTCGCGGTGATCTGGATGCGCGGTGCCTACCCGCACTATCTGAGCTACCAGACGTCGATCGCCACGATCCTGGCGACGGGCGGCAACCTGGCCCCGGTCGCGAGCGCGACGCTCACCCCGACGGAGGGTCCCGGCCCGCTGACGGTGGTGCTCGACGCGAGCGCGAGCAGCGACGAGGACGGCCGCGTGACGTCGTACCGATGGGACTTCGGGGACGCAACCAGCGAAGCCGGTGAGCGCGTGACGCACACGTTCCGCGATCCCGGGACCTACTTCCCGCGCGTGACGGCCACCGACGACGCCGGCGCCTCCGACGTCTTCGTCGCCGAGGTGACCGTCGGCGCGTGGCAGGCGGCCGAGGTCGGCGCGGGGCTCGCCTGGACGGGCGACGATGGCGCCGTGACGCTGAGCGGGACGGTCAATGGCCACAACCAGAAGACCACCTACCACTTCGAGTACGGCACCGACGTACTCGACCAGCGGACGCCCGACGCGTCACTCGAGGAGCTCAACCACTCCGCGCAGCTCGTGACGGCGCGCATCGCCGGCCTCGTGAGCGGCGCCAGCTACAGGTACCGGCTCGTCGCCACCAACGAGACCGGCACGGCCGTCGGCCCCGAGCGCACCGTGACCGTGGCGCCGCCGAATGGCAGCGCATACCGATCAGCGGTCCTGACGACCCCCGGCGTGCTCGGCTACTGGCGCCTCGGAGACGCCACGGGCACCGTCGCGGCGGGCGAGACAGGCGCGAACGCAGGAACGTACTCGGCGCGGGGCGTGACCCTGGCACAGCCCGGGGCGCTGAGCGGCGACCCGGACACGGCGGCGGGATTCGACGGTCTCGCAGGTGAGATGTCCGCCACCACCATCCCGCTCACCGACGCCGGCACGCTCGAGGGCTGGTTCGACTGGCGCGGCGGCACCGCCCTGATGCGCGACAACACGACCGGGGACGGCTGGATCCTCGCCTACGATGCCGGCGGCACCGGGCGGACGATGCGCACGAGAATCGCCGGCGCGACGTTCACGACCGACCTCCCGGCCGCGTCGTTCCAGGACGGCTGGCACTACTTCGCCGTCACGAAGGCCGGCGACGACGTCAGGCTCTACGTCGACGCCAAGCGGCTGCCGCTGCGGCTGACGTCCCCCGGAACCCCTGCGCCGAGCGCCGGCGCCTGGCACGTCATGCGCAACGGGCGCTCCGTCACCAATGCCTACACGCAAGGGCGCGCCGACGAGGTCGCGGTGTACAGCACCGCCCTCACCGTCGGCGACATCCAACGCCACTACGAACTCGGGAGAGGTTGATTCGAGCCCGGCGTGACGGCATGTCTCACTAGCCGACGTGCGTCCCCCAAGCGGAGAGTCCGCGCTCGAGCGGCTGGCTCGATTGCTCGAGATCGCCTGACGGAGCGGTGCGACTCGCCGTGAAGCGGCGGTTGCGGCGCGCCTCGGCGCTCGATGACCACGGCGGCTTCTGGTTCGATGTTGGCTGATCGCCCCGAACGCCCCCCTACGGGACAAGCTCCGGAGCCATATCGAACAGCGACAGGCCGACCGCGAAGATCGAAGAGCACCCGGCGCCCCTGGCACGCGACGCGAGCGACGCGGAGGCGTTCGACAGCGCGCGGGCGACCGTGGAGAGGGCTGTATGTCGTCGTGTTGCCGGAGGGCATGCGTGTCGGGCCCCCGACGCACTCCGCTCACTGCACTGTGCTTCCGCGAGTCCTCTCCGGCAAAGTGCCGCCCCGATCGTCATCGGTTCCGCCGCGCGATACACCGCGAGGTCGGGTGCCGCGTGTCCCAGGCCGATTGAGCCGATCATGAACAGCGCGGCGGCGCCGGACTGGTTGGCCATGCCACCAGCCTGCACCAGCAGCGACGCCGTGCGCTCCGCACCGACTACCGACCCGGGCTGCGCATGTACCGCCGTTCCTGCGCTTCTCCTTTCGCCTGGACGCGATAGGCGAGGCAGTGCGGCGACTGCTGCATTCCATGGCGGCTACCGCGCAAAGGGCTGTCCGGGCGGTTTAGGAGGATCCCGGTCGACGGCACCAAGCTGCGTGCGAATGCGTCCCAGCACGCGACGCGCGACTGCGCGCAGATCGCCGTCGGCCTGCGTCTTCGCGATGAAAGCCACGTGGCTGCGCCGGATAGGCGGACGATCGTCGTTGTCCCGCATGAGGACGCCCCGAGCCGGAGCGCACGGCGCTTGAGACAGAACCGCCGCGGGCCGCTCAGCGGCTCGCGACGCTCAGCTCCGCGTTCTGGGCGGCCCGTAGCTTCGCCCAGATCCGAACGATCGCCTCGATGTCCTCTTCGTCGAGGGGCTCGATGAAGTACCGAAGAATCGCGTCCTCGAACGTCCGCGCGACCTTCTCGCTGTAGCGCCGGCCCTTGCTCGTGAAGCTGATCAGCGACTTGCGCCCGTCGCCCTGATCGGCGCCGCGCTGCAGATGTCCGGCATCGACCAGTTCCTGTACGAGGCGCGAGGCGCGGGTGGGACTGACGCTGACGAGCTGGTCAGCGAGCGACCGCACCGACTGCGGCTCCTCGTCGTGGAGACGACACAGGATCTCGGTGGCGCTGAACGAGATGCGGTGCTGCTCGCGCAGCTCCCGGTCAATCCGATCGGTGACCGACGCGTGAGCGAACAGCAGGGCGAACCAAGCGTCCTGCTGCTCTGGGGTGATCAGCTTGGCCACAGTGTGGCTGGGCTTCGAAGGGGTCTTGCCGGACAAAGTCCAAGGAAGCCTAACACCGCGCAACTACAACTTAGGGCAATCACCACTCTGTCGATACAAATGCGCACGCACGCATGTGATACGACCGAGTGCATACCTACTGGAAAGCAGCGGGCCCGGCAAGCACCAGGTTCCGACTGTTCGGGACCCCGTGGTTCGGTCCATGCTCGTGGTGGTGAATCCGCCGAGGGACCCTGCCGCAGGCCCGGCGGAAGTAGCGGCGGGCCCAACTAGGTGCGTGCGCAGGCATCTGCTAGCGTAGCGATCCTATACTGCCCACGAAGGAAGTAGGCACACCATGAGCAGCATCAGCGTCATCGGCCTGGGGAACATGGCCAGCGCCCTGGCCGCCCGGGCGCTCGCCGGCGGCAACGCCGTCGAGATCATCGGCCGCGACCCGGCCAAGGCCAAGGAACTGGCCGCCGCACTCGGCGGCGGCGCTACGGCCGGGACATTCGGCACCACCCCGGCCGGCGACCTCGTCATCCTCGCCGTGCCCCACGCCAGCGCCGTGCCGGTCGTCGCCCAATACGGGGACGCGCTGGCCGGCAAGATCATCATCGACATCTCCAACACCTCCAACGCCGACGCCACCGGGCTGGTCACCCCTGACGGCACTTCCGGCGCGCAGGAGATCGCCAAGGCCGTCCCGGCGAGCGCGAACGTCGTGAAGGCGTTCAACACCGTCTTTGGCCACATCCTGGCCCAGGGCGGCCCGTTGGACGTGCTCTTCGCGGGCGACGACGCGCGGGCCAAGGCGAGCGTGTCGGCGTTCATCGAGAGCCTCGGGCTGCGCCCGCTCGATGCCGGCGGCCTGGAGGTGGCGCGCTGGCTGGAAGGGGCGGGCCTGCTGATGATCAGCCTGGCCCGCCACGGCGTGGGGAACTTCAACTTCTCCCTCGGCATCGACCTCGCCGGCTGAGCGCACCCGCACCACCTCTTCCTCCGCCCATCACCCCCTAAGGAGCAGCTACATGCGTGTCTTCGTCACTGGCGGGACCGGCCATTCCGGTTCCTACATCATCCCCGAGCTCATCGCCGCCGGGCACGAGGTCACCGGCCTCGCCCGGTCCGACACCTCCGCGGCGGCGCTGTCCGCGCATGGCGCGAAGGTGCGCCGCGGCGACCTCGAGGACCTCGAAGGGCTCATGGAGGCAGCCGCCGACTCCGACGGCGTCATCCACGTCGCGCACAGGCAAGACCTGCTTCCGTTTGGCGGGATGGACGCCGTGTCCGCCGCAGAGCTCCCGATAATGCTCGCGTACGGCGAGGCTCTCGCGGGAACCGGAAAGCCGCTGGTCGCCGCGGGGAGCATAGGCTCGTCCGGGCAGCTGGGCCGGCCGGCCACCGAGGAGGACCCGGCCCTTCCCGTCGGCGATGAGCACAAGGGAACCCTCCGGGTTCGCAATGTCGTGGAAACCGCCGTACTCGACCTCGCCGAGCGGGGAGTGCGGTCTTCGGTCGTGCGGATTGCCAATATCGCGCACAGCACGACCGATCGTGCCGGCTTCCTCCCCACGCTGATCGCGCTCGCGAAGGAGAAGGGCTTCGCCGGCTACCCCGGAGACGGCGCGAACCTGTGGAACGCCGTGCACGTCCGCGATCTCGCCTCCCTATTCCGCCTGGCGCTGGAGAGGGGCCCGGCTGGCAAGCACTGGCACGCGGTTGGGGACGAGGCGATCCCGCTCCGCGAGATCGCCGAGGCCATCGGCAGCCGCCTGGGCCTGCCCGCCGTGAGCATTCCCGTGGACGAACTGATGGTGCCGGGATACTTCGGGTTTCTCGCGAACATCGTCACGCAGAGCTACCCGGCGTCCAACCTCATCACGCGCCGGACCCTCGGCTGGGAACCCGCTCAGCCCGGCCTGCTCGCCGATTTGGACAACGGCCACTACTTCCCGTCTGACGGGACGCTGAAAGCATGACAACTGTGGGATTCATCGGAAGCGGACAGATCGGCAGTACCATCGCGCGGCTTGCCATCGACGCCGGGTACCAGGTCGTGCTCAGCAACTCGCGCGGTCCCGAAACGCTCGTGGACACGGTCGCGGAACTGGGGCCGCGGGCGTCCGCGGCGACGAGCGGGGAGGCCGCAGCGGCCGGTGACATCGTCGTCGTCACGGTGCCGGTCAAGGCCTTCCCTGACTTGCCCGCCGCGCCACTGGCTCAGAAGACGGTCATCGACACGTGCAACTACGGCCCCGAGCGTGACGGCCACATCCCCGAGCTCGACGACCAGTCGCTCACCTCGAGCGAGCTGCTGCTGCGGTACATCCCGGACGCCATGCTGGTGAAAGCGTTCAACAACATCTTCTACAAGCACCTGCTGTCACTCGCCCGCCCGGCGGGGACGGCCGACCGCTCGTACCTGCCGATCGCCGGGGACTCCGCGCCGGCGAAGGCGGCGGTGACCGAATTCATCGAATCCATCGGATACAGCGTGGTCGACGCGGGACCGCTCGCCGACAGCTGGCGGCAGGCGACGGGCACGCCGGTGTGGGGAACCCCGTACGGGCCGTACTCGAACGAGAAGGGCCAATCGGCCGGCGAGGACGCCATCCGCGCGGCACTAGCCACCGCAACGCGGTAACCGCAAGTTGGCCGCGGAACTCCACGCGAGAGATGAAGGCATGAGCAAGCGAAAGCCAACCCGCGTGAGGGCGGAGCCGGGGAAAGCGGATGGAGGGTTGGTGGAGACGCGGGACATATCCGGCGGATATCCGGACCTCACCGCGTCGCAGCTCGACGTCATCCGCGAGCGCTCCACGGAGATGGTCGTCGATCCGGGCGCGTCTCTGGGCGACGCCGGGGATGTCGACTTTGACTTAATGTTGGTCGAGGCGGGCGATGTGGAAGTCGTGAGGCTCGCGGCGTTCGGGCTGCCGGAGCAGGTCATGGCGATCTTCGGTCCGGGCTCGTTCCTGGGCGAGCTGGACATGCTGACCGGAGGAGACTCGCACTCCACGCGTTCACCCGCTAAGCCGATGCGTGGCGTCGGCGCGCGCTGGATGACGAGAGGCGGCGGCCCGCACTATCGCAATGCAATGGTGGCTGTTGCACAAAGTGGGCCCTTGCGAGTGGCTCCTGCCTCTGTGGAGCGACGCGCGTTAGGTCCCGCGTCGGCCTTCTGGATAGAACCTGCTCAACCAGGCGTAGTAGCGATAGCCCTTGTCACCGTTTAGCGCGTTGAGGCGCGCGGCCTCGGCTTGCGCTTCCTCCTCGGTCGGCAGCACGATTGGAATGTCGATCCCCACGAGGCCGTTCGAGAAGATGTCAGTCCTGTCGACCGCGGGGTTGTCGGGGTCGATTCGAAGCACGGGATAGACGTGGCGTTTCGGTCTTCCGCGCCACATCCATTCCGTCACTCCGGCGGCGTACGCCAGGCCGCTGCTCTCGCCCTACGACGAGCGGAGGATCGCATCGGTAGCTACCAAGCCGGCGGGGTTCGATCGAGCCCGGCGGGGCTCGGGCTGGGGTCCGTCCGGTGGGGTTAAGACGATGCCGGGATGCCGCAGAACTTCCTGGCGTGTAATCGCGAGCAGGAGTTGTTGTTGCCGCCGAGCCTGCGCGAGTGGCTGCCCGAGGATCACCTCGCGTGGTTTGTGATTGACGCCGTCGCCGAGATAGATCTGACGGCGTTCCTTGCGTCCTATCGCGACGACGGGTGGGGTCGCGCGGCGCACGATCCGGCGATGATGGTGGCGCTGTTGCTTTACGCCTACGCGGTCGGCGAGCGATCGTCGCGAGGGATCGAGCGGCGCTGCGTTGAGGATGTCGCCACGCGGGTGATCTGCGCGAACCAGCGACCCGATCACACGACGATTGCGCGCTTTCGTCAGCGCCACGAATCGGCGTTCGCCGGTCTGTTCGGCGAGGTGCTCGCGCTCTGCGCCGCGGCCGGTCTGGTTCGCGTTGGGGTGGTCGCGATCGATGGCACGAAGGTGCACGCGAGTGCCTCGCCGCACGCGAGCCGCAGCTATGAAGACATCGCACGGTCGAGTGCCGCGCGAACGCCGACCACGAGGCCCATCGAGCGCGCGGACGGATGAAGGACGGCCGCCGCTTCGGCCGCCCGCCGAACCCCGAGCTTGCGAGGGCTGGGATCACGGACGCGCCCGAGGTCGTGCTCGCGGACGCCGGCTACTGGCACCAGGCGCAGATGGAACGTCTCACGGGCGGCGGAGCCGTGGTGCTGATCCCGGCCGACGCCTGCAAACGCAAGGGCGCCCGCCCGGGCTGGGACGGCGGCCTCTACGTGTTCATGCGCCGGATGCTCGCCAGCGACCGTGGCGGCGAGCTCTACGCCAAGCGCCAGGGCATGATCGAGCCCGTGTTCGCGCACACCAAGTTCAACCGCCGGATGGACCGCTTCCAACGCCGCGGCAGGTCAGCCGCTCGCTCCGAATGGCGGCTCATGACCGCCACCCACAACCTGCTCAAGCTCTACAAGCACACCACCGCGCCGCCGGCGGCCTGAGCAGCCCGCCGCGGGCGCAGCGACACCCAGCGGCGTTCCCGCGGGAACGCCGGCACTCACATCCGCCCTCGATCGCAATGTGCGAGAAGCGGACGTCGCGGGCGCTGATCGACGCGTGCCCCGCTGTCGACGAGCGGCACGGGCCGCCCACGTTCATCGAGGATCGGTGCGGGAGGCGAGGGAACGGTGCAGGATCGCGGCTACGCGCACCGTTTGCTGGTCGTCGATGAGCTGGTAGATGATGCGGTAGCTGCCGACCCGCAGGGAGCGCAGGCCATGGAGCCGTCCCCGGAGCTGGTGGCCCGCGGCCGGTTCTCGCTCGAGCAGGCCGAGCGCGTCTTCGATCGCATCGATCAGCGGCCAGTCGAGTTCGAGCAGGTTGGCCCGAGCCCGTCGGGCCAGCACGACGTGGGCCATTGTGACTCAGCGGGTGCGCCGGCGATCGGCGAGTTCGCCGCGGAGCGCTTCGAGCGTGACGACGTCGCCGCGGTTGAGGTCGGCGAGTCCCGCCTCGATGGCGGCAAGCGCGTCTGGGTCGGACAGGATCTCGGCGCTCTCCTCGAGGGCCTGGTACTCGTCGATCGGGACCAGCGCGGCAGCCGGCTTGCCGTTACGCGTGACGAGGATGTGATCGCGGCGATCGGCGACATCGTCGAGCAGTTCGCTGAGCCGGCTGCGGAACTCCCGGACCGGGACGTGCTTGGCCATATCCCGAAGTGTACACGTTTGCGTACACGATCCCGACGTCTCGAGAGACCGAGTCGGACACGCCCTCACACCTGCGGCCCAGGCTTGCGAGCGCGGTGCGAGCGCCGTGTGACCACGCTGCGAGCGGCGTCGCCAACGCTCAGCCTATGACCGCGCCCACCGCAACTCCGACACGCTCGTCGTCGCACACGTATCCCTCGCTGCGCGCGGCATGGATTCCACTCGCCGCGCTCTGCCTGGCCTTCTTCGTGGAGATGGTCGACAACACGTTGTTGTCGATCGCGCTGCCCACGATCGGCCGGGACCTCGGCAGCGGCACCACCGCGCTCCAGTGGGTCACCGGCGCCTACTCGCTGACGTTCGGCGGCCTGCTGCTGACCGCCGGATCGATGGCCGACCGCCTGGGACGCCGGCGAGTGCTGCTGATCGGACTCGCCGTGTTCGGGCTGCTGAGCCTGTGCGTCATCTTCGTCACGACCAGCGGCGAGCTCATCGCGCTGCGCGCCGCGCTCGGCATCGCCGCCGCGGCGATGGCGCCGATCACCAACTCGCTCGTGTTCCGCCTGTTCGACGACAAGGCGCTGCGCATGCGCGCCATCACCGTGATGATCGTCGTCGGCATGTCCGGGTTCATCCTCGGCCCGCTGCTCGGCGGCACCGCGCTGGCCCACGTGCGGTGGGAGTGGCTGCTGCTCGTCAACGCCCCCATCGCCCTGATCGCCTGCATCGGCGTCCGGCTCGGCGTCGCGGCCGACCGGCCGGAGGACCTGACCGACGACCGGCTCGATCTGCCGGGCGCTGTGCTGAGCGTCGCCACCATCGGGCTGGCCTGCTTCTCGCTGACCAGCGGCGTCGAGCACGGCTGGCTCTCCGCGCTGACGGTCGCGACGATCCTCGGCGCTGTCGCCGCGGCCGTCGCCTTCGTGCGACATGAGCGCCGCACCGCGTCGCCGATGCTCGATCTCAGCCTGTTCTCGAACGGCACCGTCCGCGGCGCCGCGATCGCGCAGACCGGGACGTCGATCGCCATGGCCAGCGTGATGTTCGGACTGATCCTGCACTTCCAGTACGCCTACGGCTGGACCCCGGTGCGGGCGGGCCTCGCAAACCTTCCGATCATCGTGACCATGGTCGTCGCGACGCCCCTATCGGAATGGCTCGCAAAGCGGTTTGGCCACCGCATCGCCTGCGTCATCGGTGCCGGCCTCCTCGCCGGCTCGCTGGCGGGCCTCTCGTGGGGCGTCGAGCACGGCTATCTCGCCATCGCGATCTCGATGGTGTTCATGACGATCGGACTGCGCACCGTCATGACGATCTGCGCCGTCGCCCTCGTCGACGCGATGCCGAGCAACCGCACGTCCATCGGCGCGGCACTCAACGACACGGCGCAAGAGGTCGGCACCAGCATCGGCACTGCCGTGGTCGGCACGCTGATCGCCGCGCTGGTCACCACCCAGCTGCCCGCAGGAACCTGGAGCACCGACCTCGTGGCCTCGTTCTTCCACGGTGAGCAGATCATCTACGGCGTGCTCGCGGTGATCGTCGGCCTGGTCGCAGGCGGCGGCGCGCTCACGCTCACCGACTCGCTCGCCATGGACGAACCGCAGACCGCTTGAGCCGTGCCCGATCCACCCGCGGGTGGCCTCGTGGGCGTTTGGGGGTCGGCGGCTGAATGCCGTGGCAGCGCGCCCTGCACGCGACGGCGGGCGTACGCGGCAACCCAGCCCGGCGCGCGACACCGCAGACCAGTGCCAGGGCGCCCGGCGCGCGGGTCTCAGTTCAGTCGTCGACCCGGGTCCCGCGAGGACAGGACCCGCGGCCGAGCGGGCCCGTCCCTAGAACCAGTCGTCGCGCTTGAACCAGAAGAGCGTCAAGAGCACCACGGTCGGGATGACGAGCCCGCCCACGCCGAACGCGAGGAAGGACTCGCGACTCCTGATGTTGTTGACCAGCCACCCGAAGTTCTGCCCGAAGAACCCGGTCACGAGCGTCCAGATGACGAACAGGGTCGTGCCGATCGTCAGCCGCGTCGTGGCGGCGTTGAGCCGGTCGGAGTTCGCGTTGAAGTACGTCGCCGTCAGCGCCATCAGGTCGTCGCTCTGGCGGTGCAGCTCGCCCGACACCTGCGTCAGGTGGTCGCCGACGTCGCGCAGGTACGCGCGCGAGCCGTGGGAGAACCCTTCGAGGTCGAGGATCTCGACCGAGGTCTCGCGGAACTGGTCCTTCTGCGCGGAGACGAGCCGCTGGAGCGCGTGGACGCACTGCTTGACGCGGTAGATCGCCGTCAGGTGCGCGCGCCGCGGGCGGTCGAGCACGACGGCCTCGAGCGCGTCGACCTGCTTCTCGATCGCGTCGATCACCGGGTAGAACGCGTCGGTCAGCCCGTCGAGGATGCGGTAGACGAGCACCTCCTCCTCGCGCGTCGGCTCGCCCAGCAGGTCCTTGTGCAGCCGGTCGAGCACGAGGCACGGCTCGCGCCGCACGGTCGCCACGAACGCGCCCGACAGGTAGACGTGGACCTCGATCGCGTTCGCCGGCCACTGGGGGTCGTCCGTCGGGCGGGCGCTGTAGAAGACCAGCAGCAGGTGCTTCTCGTAGACGTCGAGCTTCGGCCGCTGGCTGAACTCGCGCGTGTCCTCGAGCGCGACCGGGTGCAGGTCCAGCGCCGACCCGAGCCGTTCCAGGTCGGCGTCGGTGGGCGAGAGCAGGTCGACCCAGAAGAACTCGTCCTGCTCTCGCAGCGCGCCGATGCGCGCCTCATCGACGCTGGTGAGGATTTCCACTCAGGCGACAGTACCCACCGGCGTCGGCGACGCGTCGACCGCCGCCTCGACGGAGACCGGCACCTCGGCGTCCGGCCGCCCCGGGTTGACCATCAGCCACGCCGCCACGGCGGCGAGCAGCAGCACGACGGCGGCGATCGTCAGGCCCGTGCCGAGCGCGTCGACGAAGGCCTGCTGCGTCGCCGCCCGCACCGGCGCGGTCGAGCCCGCCGCGTTGCCGCCCGCGCCCAGCGAGTCGACCAGCCGCTCGCGCACGTCGTGCGGCACCCGCGGGAGCGAGCGCCCGAGGTCGTGCCGGCCGATCGCCGCCACCAGCGCGCCGAGCGCCGCGACGCCGAACGTGCCGCCGACCATCCGCGTCATCGACAGCGTGCCCGACGCGACGCCCGCCTTCGAGCGGTCGACGGCGTTCATCGCCGCCGTGCTCATCGGCGACATCGTGAAGCCCATGCCGACGCCGAGCAGGATGAACGGAACGACGAGGAAGCCGAAGCTCGTGTCGACGCTGATGCGCGACTGCCACGCGAGCGAGACGGTCACCAGCAGCAGCCCGATCGTCAGCGGCGTGCGCGGGCCGATGCGGTCCGACAAGCGCCCCGCGATCGGCCCCGCGAACATGATCACGACCGTCGTGGGCAGGAAGCGCACGCCGGTCTCCAGCGGCCCGTAGCCGAGGATGTTCTGCATGTAGAGCGCGAGGAAGAAGAACACCGCGAACATGCCGAACGAGATCGAGAACGCGACCACGTTCGCGCCGAGGAACGAGCGCGAGCGGAAGAAGTCGAAGTCCACGATCGGGGCGGCCGAGATGCGCTCGATCGCGACGAACGTCCCGAGCCCGCCGACGGCGGCGACGAGCAGCGCGATGATCGCCGGCGAGCCCCAGCCCCAGCTGTTGCCCTCGACGAGCGCGAGCACCAGCGCGGTGAGCCCGACGGTGAGCGTCGCGATGCCGGGGTAGTCGACCTGGCGCGAGGCGGTCTCGTCACGCGACTCCTGCGTCGCGAACAGCGTCACGAACACGGCGATCACCGCGATCGGGACGTTGATGAAGAAGATCGCGCGCCACGTCACGTCCTCGGTCAGCCAGCCGCCGACGAGCGGCCCGAGCGCGAGCGCGATCGCCGACACGCCGGCCCACATGCCGATCGCCTTGCCGCGCTCCTGGGGCGGGAACGCGTTGGTGATGATCGACAGCGTGGCGGGCATCATCAGCGCCGCGCCGACGCCCTGGACGGCGCGCGAGGCGACGAGCCAGCCTTCCGACGGCGCGAAGCCGATCGTCGCCGACGCGGCGGCGAAGACGACGACGCCGATCAGGAAGACCCGGCGGCGGCCGAAGATGTCGCCGAGGCGCCCGCCGGTGACGAGCAGGACGGCGAAGGTCAGTGTGTACGCGTTGATCGTCCACTCGAGAGCGGAGAGCGACGCGTCGAAGTCGCGCTGGATCGACGGCAGCGCCACGTTGGTCACGGTGTTGTCGAGCATCACCATGGCCAGGGCGAAGCACATGGCCGCCAGGGTCCACCAGCGGCGGTTCTCTTCGGAGAGCCGGAGTCGTTGGGTCACGACGGGGCGATCCTTTCGACGATGGGGAGGAGAGCTGCGGCCAGCGAGGTCCGCTCCTCCGGCGTGAGCTCCTCCGCGAACCGCTCAAGCGTCTTGAGCCGTGCGCGAAGGACGCGACCGACGACCTCGCGGCCGTCGTCCGTGAGGGTCACGAGCCGCGAGCGCCGGTCCTCGGCGCTTTCACGGCGCGTGACCCAGCCACGCTGGATGAGCCCGTCGACCGCCCGCGAGGCGGCTGGGAGCGACAGGCCGAGGTGGGTGGCGATCTCCTTGACGGAGTGCTCGCCGCCGTCCTCGAGCAGGAACATCATCTTCACCTGCGAGAACGAGGAATCCAGCTTCGCGACCATCTCGAAGAGCTCCGCCGACGAGCGGCGGTTCAAGAGGGCCCAGAGCGGAGCCAGAAGCTCGGAAAGCCGTTGCGCTGACGCAACTGTTGCTTGCACGCATGCAAATATAGTCACGCGGTCAAGCCGGGTTCAAACCCGGCTCGCCATGTGACTATCATTCTGCAAGTGACTACCGAGACAGAGGCGCTGGACGCCTACTCGCGCGTGGTCGTCGGCGTGGCCGAGCGGCTCGGGCCGTCCGTCGCCAACCTGCGCGTCGGCCGCCGCGGAGGCGGAATCCGGGGTCGTGATCACCCCGGACGGGTTCATCCTCAGCAACGCCCACGTCGTCCACGCGCGGCGCGTGCGCGCCACGTTCACCGACGGCGCCGACGTCGCCGTGTCGGTGATCGGCACCGACCCGCTGTCGGACCTCGCGGTCCTGCGGGCGGAGGGCGCCGGGTTCACGCCGGCCGAGCTCGGCGACGCCGCCGCGCTGCGCGTCGGCCAGCTCGTCGTCGCGATCGGCAACCCGAATGGCCTCGGCGGCACCGTGACCGCCGGCGTCGTCTCCGCGCTCGGCCGCTCGCTGCCCGCGCGCGACGGCACCGCTACGCGCGTGATCGACGACGTGATCCAGACCGACGCGGCGCTGAACCCCGGCAACTCCGGCGGCGCGCTGGCGGACGCGCGCGGGACCGTCGTCGGCATCAACACCGCCGTCGCCGGCGTGGGCCTCGGCCTCGCGATCCCGATCAACGCGACGACGCGCAAGATCGTCTCCGCGCTGATGAGCGACGGGCGCGTCCGGCGCGCCTGGATCGGCATCGCCGGCGGCGCGCGCCCGCTCCCGCCGCGCGTCGCGGCGAGCGTCGGGCGCGACCGCGCGGTCGAGGTCGTGGAGGTCGTCAACGGCTCGCCCGCGGCGCGCGCCGGCCTGCATCCGGAGGATCTGATCGTGGCCGTCGACGGCGAGCCCGTGCGCGGCGTCGACGACCTCCAGCGGCTGATGGACGCGAGCCGGATCGCCGCCGACGTCACGCTCGGGCTCGTCCGCAACGGCAGCGCGCGCGATGTCAGCGTGAGACCGGACGAGCTGGTCCGTTAACGCACGCCGGGGCGCCGGCCTCACTTGCATCTCACGGCCGTTCCTGGATCATGTGCGGTGTCGCCGTCGCGGAGGGGTCTGTCGCCGGCGACCACCTTGGAGTTCGGCGCGGAAAGGATTGCTAGTTGCCGAGCTGGTTGACCGTCGGCAGCGACCCCGAGAGGGGGTCGTCCTTGACCGGCACGAACTGGAAGCCGTCGAATTTCGCGAAGTACATGTCGCTGGGGGAGATGCCCTCGTGATACGTCGTGCTGTACCCGCGCGAGTCGCCGTTGGCGCCGACGATCTGCGCCACGCCCAGCGCGCGCATCAGCGGCGCGCCGAGCTGTCCCGTCTCGTCGAGCGCCTCGGCCACGAGGTTGATCGAGTCGTACGGGTACATGGCCCAGTCGGGCGGCTGCACGACCGGGCGCCCGTCCTGGCTGACGCCGACCTTGTCGACGCCGAGCTCGGCCTCGTAGTGGGCCCGGAATGCCTCGAACGGCTTCGGGCCGACCTCCGCCGTGATGCGCGAGGAGACGAACCGCAGCGACTCCAGCCAGTCCGGATGCGCGACCAGGCGCTGGCGCACGAGCGGGTCCTCGCCGGTCTGCCCCACGATCACCGGGACGTTCCAGCCGCTGACGTGCGTCGCCTGCACGACCGCGGCGACGGCGGCGGCGCTGCTCCAGACGATCAGCAGGTCGGCCCCCGCCCGGCGGGCGGCGAGCACCTGCGGCGTGACGTCGGCGGCGCGCTGCTGGAGCGCCTGGTCGGACACGATCGGGACCGCGTCGGTGCGCAGCGCTCCGCTCACCGCGGCGCGGCCCTGGCGGCCGTAGTCCGTGTCGTCGGTGAGCAGGCCGACCTTCGGCTTGGCGTTGGCGATGTAGTCCGCGAGCCGGCTCGCCAGGGTCGCGTCGGCGGGCGCCATCCGGAACAGCGTCGGGCGCCGCTGCGGGTCGATCAGCCCCGCGCCGCCGTCGAAGCAGATGAACACGGGCAGGTGCGCGGGGTCGGTGACCGAGGCCACCGAGGCGGCGCCGGTGCCGTCGGTCATGATCGCCAGCGCGCCCTTGGAGACCGCGGTGCGCGCGTTCGCCAGGGCGTTGGCGGGCGAGCCGCCGTTGTCGAGCACGAGCAGCGAGAGCTTCTTCTTGCCGGCGCCGATGCGCACGCCGCCGCGCGCGTTGACGTCGTCGACGGCGAGCCGGGCGCCGCGCTCGATCGACTTCGCGATCCACGGCTGGCTGGACACCGGTGCGCTGACGACGACGGGGATCGTGTCGCCGCCGCTCCCGCAGCCCGCGAGGGTCAGGGCGAGCAGCGCGAGGGCGAGGCGAGCGGTCATGCGACTCAGGATGGCAACGCCGGTGAGAGCGATGTCACATCTCCGCGGCACTTGGAACTAGGGGGCCGATGAGGGTGCCGAGATTCCGTCGTTCCATTGATCTGGACGTGGACGCGCTGTACGCGCGCCACCATGACGAGCTGCTGTTGTTCCTCGCCCGCCGGACGGCGGATGCTGAGGTTGCGCTGGACCTGTGGTCGGAGACCTTCGCGCAGGCCGTGGCCGGCCGCACGAAGTTCCGCGGGACCTCCGACGCCGAGGCCGCGGCCTGGCTGTACGGGATCGCCAAGCGCCAGCTGGCGCGCTACTTCCGCCGCGGCTACGCCGAGCGGCGGGCGCTGGAGCGGCTCGGGCTCGAGCGGCCGCCGGCCGACATCGAGCTGATCGCCGACGTCGCGCGGCGGGCGCAGCTCGACGTGCTGCGCGCCGAGCTCGCGGTCGCGTTCGCCTCGCTGAGCGAGCCGATCCGCGACGCCGTCAAGCTGCGCGTGGTCGACGAGCTGCCGTACATCCAGGTCGCGGAGACACTGAGCATCAGCGAGCAGGCGGCGCGCGCCCGCGTGTCGCGCGGCCTCGCCGCGCTGGCCGACGCACTCGAGGGTCCGAAAGTGGGGGAGGCATGGGCGTCATGAAGGACTACGACAAGTTCACCGAGGAGTTCGGCGAGCGCCTCACGCAGGCGGCTGAGCGGCGCGGGACCGCGGTCAAGCGCCGCGCCCGCACGCTGCGGATCGCGGCGGGCGTGACCGTGCTGCTGGTCGTCGGGACGGTGGCCACCACCCGCTCGACCACGGGCCCGCACACGCAGCT
The DNA here is from genome assembly GCA_963736505.1 of uncultured Solirubrobacteraceae bacterium. GTDB lineage: Bacteria > Actinomycetota > Thermoleophilia > Solirubrobacterales > Solirubrobacteraceae > Solirubrobacter. Next base: position 64,006 of record CAVTOZ010000001.1, on the reverse strand, counting down.
CGCCGCGGCGCCCGCCGCGCCGCCGCCCGCGATCGAGCACGAGACGACCGCGCCCGACGCTCCGGACGAGTACCTCGACCTCAAGCAGAGCTCCGCGAGCGACGTCAGCGTCGCGCAGGTCCAGCGCGCGCAGGCGCAGGCCGCCGCCGTCCCCGCCGACGGCCCGACGCCGTGGCAGCTCGAGGGCCCGGCCAACGTCGGCGGCCGCGTCGTCGACCTCGTGGTCGACAACCAGCACGCGGACACGATCTTCGTCGCCGCCTCAGGCGGCGGCGTGTGGAAGAGCACCGACGCCGGCATGACCTACGCGCCGGCGTGGCCGAGCGACCAGACGCAGACGATGGGCGCGCTCGCCCAGGGGTCCGACGGCACGCTGTGGGCCGGGACCGGCGAGGCGAACCCGTCCGGCGGCGGCCTGACCTACTTCGGCGACGGCATCTACAAGTCGTCCGACGGCGGCGTCAGCTGGCAGCACATGGGGCTGGAGGGCACTGCGTCGTTCGGCCGCATCGTCGTCGACCCGGCCGATCCGAACACGGTCTGGGCCGCGGCCGCCGGCTCGATCTCGCGCGTCGCCGCGCAGCGCGGCCTCTACGTCACCCACGACGCCGGCGCGACCTGGCAGCAGGTGCTCGCACCGCCGAACGCGACGACCGGCGCGATCGACGTCGCCGTCGACCCGTCCGACCACAACCGCGTCTACGCCGCGCTGTGGGATCACAAGCGCAACAACGGCGCGCGCACCTACGGCGGGATCGGCTCCGGCCTGTTCCGCTCCGACGACGGCGGCGCGACATGGAAGCGGCTCGAGAACATCGTCGATCCGCTGCCGTCCTACGACCTCAAGCAGACGGGCCTGACCGCGAACGCGGACCTCGGCCGCATCGGCATCGCGATCGCGCCGAGTGACCCGAAGCGCATCTACGTCGTCTCGGGCACCCCGTACGGGCCTGACAAGGGCTTCTTCTACTCCGACGACCACGGCGACTCGCTGCACGTCGGCGGCCGCGCGTACGCGAACTCCGGCTACCAGTGGTGGTTCGGCCGCCTGTGGGTCGATCCGGCCGACGAGAAGCATGTCTTCAATGCCGACGTCAGCCTGCGCGAGTCCAACGACGGCGGCGTGACGTGGCACAACTCGAGCGGCCCGCACTCCGACCATCACGCGCTCGCGTGGGATCCGCGCGTCGCCAACCGCGTCTACAACGGCGACGACGGCGGCATCTACCGCTCCGACGCCAACGGCGCGACCGGCACCTGGAAGCACGCGACGTACGAGCCGTGGAACCAGAGCTACCACCTCGGCGTGGCCAAGGACGACGTGACGCGCCAGGTCACCGGCCTGCAGGACAACGGCAGCGTCCGCACGTGGACGCCGACGGCGGACCCGACCGACCTGTCGCAGTGGAACGCCTACGGCGGCGGCGACGGCCACACGGTCGCCATCGACCAGACCGACCACACCTACTACTACGAGTGCTTCCAGCCCTCGCCGCCGCGCCAGAGCTGCGCGTCGTTCCACGACACCGGCGGGCGCATGGTGCAGACGAGCTTCCAGAACAGCACCACCAGCACGCCGGTCTGGCCGGCGAACCAGCGCTGGACTACGGACACGCCGTTCGCGCTGGACCCGAACGACCCGGCCACCGTCTACGTCGGCGGCTCCACGCTCGGCGTCTCGCACAACCGCGGGGCGACGTTCACGGTCATCAGCCCGGCCGACGACGCGAGCAGCCTCCCGGGCCCGGTGCCGCCGGACGAGAACGACCTCGGCCCGTTCTACGCGAACGAGTACGCGACGATCTCGGCGATCGCGCCGACCACGACGCCCGGCCAGATCTACGTCGGCACCGACACCGGCCGGATGTGGAAGACGACCGACACCGGCGCGCACTGGACGGAGCTGTCGGGCACGCCGAAGCGCTGGGTCAACGCGATCCAGGTGGACCCGGCCAACGCCAACCATGCCTACGCCGCGTTCTCCGGCTACCGCGAGGGCGACGACTCGGCGAACGTCTACGAGACCAACGACGGCGGCGCGACCTGGGCCAACGTCAGCGGCAACCTGCCCAACGGGCCGGTCGAGGAGATCGCGTACGACGGCGCCCACGACGTGCTGTACGCGGCGACGGACTTCGGCCTGTTCGACCGCAAGGACGGCGACGCGAGCTGGTACAAGCTCAGCGTCGGGCTCCCGAAGACGCCGGTGATGGACGTCAAGCTCTCCGGCGACGGCAAGTGGCTGGTGGCGGCGACGTTCGGACGCAGCGTGTGGAAGCTGCCGCTGTCGACGAGCGTCACGACGGGTGACGGCGGCGGGCCGGGCGGGACCGTGCCGGCGACGCTGTCGCTCGCGCTCGGGACGCCGGCCGCGTTCGGCTCCTTCACGCCGGGGCTCGAGCACGACTACACATCCGCGACGACGGCGACCGTGACCTCGACCGCGGGCAACGCGACGCTGAGCGTCGCCGACCCGTCGCCGACGGCCACCGGCCACCTCGTCAACAGCGCGTTCTCGCTGCCGTCGTCGCTGCAGTCGCAGGCGACGAGCCCGGCCGGGTCGGGCAGCGCGTTCGGCTCGCTGGAGAGCCCGGTGACGCTGCTGACCTACGCCGGCCCGGTGTCGAACGACCCGGTGGCGATCTCGTTCCTGCAGCACATCGGCGCCAACGACGCGCTGCGCACCGGCAGCTACTCGAAGACGCTGACCTTCACGCTGTCGACGACGAGCCCCTAGGGCAGCAGGAGGTCGTTCTGCGACGACCTGCGCGGCGCACCGATCCGGACGTGCGCCGCGCGGATCGCCCGGTCGGCGACGTGCACGGCGTAGCGGCCGGTGCGCGCGTCGATCGTCAGCCGGCCGGTGCCCTGCGGCGCGATCAGCGGCGTCGAGGCGCGGCGGCCGGAGGTCGCGCCGCCGAGCTCGTCGGTCTCGAACGTCAGGCGCTGCGGGCGCGTCGTCTGGTTGGAGACGACGAGCACGATCGGGCCGGCGCCGGTCGCCGCGGGCGAGACCTGGACGCGGCTGTCGTGGATCGCGGCGGTCAGCATCACCGGCGACGGCGGGCGCGGGACGTTCGCGCGCTGCTCGGTGTCGCCGCAACCGGCGGCGAGCAGGACGGCGGCGGCCACGACGAAGCGCACGTCGCGGACGGTACTGCAAGCGCTCCTGCAATACGTCCGGTTCGGGGCGGATGCTGGGGAGTCCATGCTCGAGCTGCCCCTCGCATCCGCCGAGTTCCTCGCCGTCGACACCGAGACGAACGGCCTGCCGGGTGACCGCTGTGAGCTGACCGAGGTCGGCGCCGTGCTCGTGGGCGGCGGCGAGCTGCACGAGGAGTGGGGCTCGCTGGTCGGCGTCGCGGCGCCGCTCTCGCGCGGGATCCAGCGGCTGACCGGGATCTCGCAGGCGATGATCGACACGGCGCCGCCGCCGGAGGCGGTGCTGCCGCAGCTGGCCGAGCGGATGCAGGGGCGCGTCCTGGTGGCCCACTCGGCGAGCTTCGACCGGCGCGTGCTCGAGCAGGCGTTCGAGCGCGCCGGCCTGGCGTGGCCGGACCCGCCGGTGCTGTGCACCGTCCAGCTCGCGCGCCGGTTCGCGCCGCTGCAGCGCCGGCGCGGCCTGGCGACGCTCGCCGCCGCGCTCGGCATCGACGTGGACGCGGTGCACCGCGCGCTGCCGGACGCGCAGACGTGCGCGCGCGTGTTCTGCGCGCTGTTCGGGCGCCTGTGCGCGAACGCGGCCACGATCGGCGAAGCCGTGGCGTTGCTGCGCGGCCGGACCCGGCGCGAGAAGCACACGCCCGCGCGCGCGCGCCGCGGCGCGCGCCCGCACCTGTCCGGGCTCCCGCACGACCCGGGCGTGTACGTGTTCCGCGACGCCGACGGCCGCGTGCTGTACGTCGGCAAGTCGGTCGACCTGCGCACGCGCGCGGCGGCGCACTTCAGCGCGGGCGCGGCGTGGACGGAGGAGGCCGAGCACGTCGACCATCAGGCGACGGAGTCCGAGCTCGGCGCGCTGCTGCTCGAGGACCGGCTGATCAAGGCGCTGCGCCCGCCGGGCAACGTGCGCGGCAAGGCCGAGCCGGACGGCTTCGTCTACCTGCGCTGCCGGCTGGACATCCCGTTCCCGATCCTCGAGGTCGCGCGCGAGCCGGCCGCCGGCCACGCCGTCTGCGTCGGGCCGGTGCGCGGGCGCGCGGCGGCCGCCGAGCTGGTCGAGCAGCTGAACTCGCTGTTCGGGCTGCGCCACTGCGGGCGCGCGCTGCCGCGTCGCGCGCACCCGTCGGCGTACGGGCAGATGGGGCGCTGCCTGTCGCCGTGCCTGCAGGACCTGGACCCGAACGTGTACCGCGAGCGGCTGGACTCGGCGCTGGCGCTGTTCACCGGCGCGGGCGACGGCGGCGCCGCCCTGCTCGCGCGCGTCGACGAGCAGATGCGCGAGGCGTCGGCGGCGCGCCGCTACGAACGCGCCGCGTGGCTGCAGCGGCGGCGCGCGCGGCTGGAGTCGCTGCTCGGGCGGCTGGGCGGCGTGCTGCGCGCGATCCATGCGTCCACGCGGCTCGTGCTCGCGCCGCACCCGTCGGCGCCGGGCCGCTTCGACGCGGTCTGGATCGCGGGCGGGCGCGTGGTCGACTGGGGCCCGCTGGTGCCGCCGCCGGAGCTCGCGGCCCGCTCGTCACGCGCGCTGGCGAGCGCCGGCGGCGGCTGGCTCACGCCCGAGGCGGTCGCCGAGGCGCGCCTCGTCGGCGCCTGGGTCGCCGCGCACACGCCGCCGGCGCTGGAGCTGCGCGCCGGCGTCGGCGAGCGCGAGCACGCGTCGTTCCTCGCGCGCGCCGGCCGCTAACCGGCGCCGATGCCCATCGCGGGCTGCTTCAGCGGCGGCGGCGCGTCGCGCAGCAGCCGCGGCACCGTGACCAGGCGGTACCCGCGCTCGCGCAGGCCCGCGACGATCCGCGGCAGCGCGTCGATCGTCTGGCTGCGGTCGCCGCCGGCGTCGTGCAGGAGCACGATCGCGCCAGGCTTGGCGGCGTTCAGCACGTTCGCGACGATCGCGTCGACGCCGGGGCGCAGGTAGTCCTGGCTGTCGACGCTCCACATCACCATCGTCATCCCCCGCTCGTGCAGGAGCGCGAGCGTGGCGGCGTCGTAGGCGCCGTACGGCGGGCGGAAGAGCGTCGGCTGCGGGACGCCCTCGGCGCGCAGGACGGCCGCCTGGTCGTCGATCTCGGCGCGCTGGTCCGGCCGCGACAGCCGGTCGAGCCGGCGATGGCGCTGCGTGTGGTCGCCGATCACGAACAGCGGATCGCGCAGTTCGGCGGCCTCGGCGACGGTGAAGTAGTGCTCGGTCGCGCCGACCTGGAAGAACGTCGCGGGCGCGCGCATGCGGTGGAGCGCCCGCACCACGTCGAGCGTGTACGGGCCGGGGCCGTCGTCGAACGTCAGCGCCAGCTCGCGCCCGCGGCGGCCGGCCACGGCGACGTACGGCAGCGCGGCGACGCGATCGCGCGTGGGGAAGACGCTCGCGCGCGGGGCGAGGATGCCGGGCGCGGCCTGGACGCTCGCGGGCGCGTCGGCGTGACGCGCGCCCAGCCCCACGCCGGCGGCCGCCGCGACGGCGGCAGCGAGCGCCAGCCGGCGCACGTTCGAGCGTCGCCGGCGGGAGCGCCGGCGCGCCAGCAGGGCCTCGCGGGAATGCGGTCTACGCGCGTGCATCGCGTCCGTCCGAGGCTAACCCGGATACCGGTGCGGCGGACGTCCTGCACGCGCTCGTTCATCCGCGCCGGAACAGCCGCGCGAACAGCCCTGGCGGGCGCGGCTCGACCTCCTCGCGCAGCGGCAGCCGCCCGGCCTGGCGGGCGGCGCGCACGCACTCGAAGTGCGCGTGGCGCCGGCGCGAGTGATCGTCCTCGGGGAACACGAGCAGGTGCTCGCTCAACGCGGGCAGCCGGTTCCCGCAGAGGGGGCAGCGATACGTCGCCGGCTTGGTCGAGCCGGCGCGACGCATCGTGTACCAGCGGGCGCGGAAGAAGTCATCCACCGCGCCAATGGTGGCGGTGCGGGCTTAGACGCGCCCGCGACGGCTGTAGCCGAAGCCGCCGAAGAGCAGCAGCAGGATCACGACGATGAGCAGGATGGTGAGCATGATCAGGGCCTTTCGGTTGGTTCCCCCGCCTTACCCGACGCGCCGATCGTGCAACCCTGAGGTCCGATGATCGTCGGGCTCGACCACGTCCAGGTCGCCGCGCCGCCCGGGTGCGAAGCCGAGGCGCGCGCGTTCTACGGCGGCCTGCTGGGACTGCCCGAGCTGGAGAAGCCGGCGCCGCTCGCGGCCCGCGGCGGCGCCTGGTTCGCGTGCGGCGCCCAGCAGCTGCACGTCGGCGTCGCGGCCGACTTCGCGCCGGCCACGAAGGCCCACCCGGCCCTGGCGGTCGACTCGGCCGCCGCGCTGGACGCGCTCGCCGAGCGCCTCGTCGGCGCGGGCGTGTCAATTGAATGGGACGGAGCGATCCCCGGGCGCTTCTACACCGAGGACCCCTGGGGCAACCGGCTCGAGCTCCTATCTAGCTAACTTAGCTAAGTCCAGCTACGCTGTCGGCATGGCACAGGTGGGCATGCACGAGGCGAAGACCAAGCTCTCCCAGCTGGTGGAGCGTGCGGAGGCGGGTGAGGACATCGTCATCGCGCGCAACGGCAAGCCGGTCGCCCGCCTCGTGGCGATCGCGCCGACCGGAAGCCTCGCCTCCGTGCGCGGCGCCTGGCGCGGGCGCGTGACGATCGCGGAGGACTTCGACGAGCTCCCGGACGACATCGCCGCCGCCTTCGGTGCACGGTGAAGCTTCTGCTCGACACGCACGCGGCGCTGTGGTGGCTCTGCGGCGACGAGCGCGTGGGTGCGGCCGCTGCCGCGCAGCTCGCCGACGCGTCGAATCAGGTCCTGCTCAGCGCGGCGGTGGTCTGGGAGGTGGCGATCAAGCGCTCGCTCGGCAAGCTCGAAGCTCCCGATGACTTCGCGCCGACGCTCGTCGGCGCCGGTGCACTTCCCCTGCCGGTGAGCCTTGCGCACGCCGCGGCGGTCGAGTCGCTCCCGTGGCATCATCGCGACCCTTTCGACCGCCTGCTCGTCGCCCAGGCCGCGATCGAGGGCGCGGTCGTCGTCTCTCGTGAGGAGGCGCTGCGCCCCTACGGCGTCCCGACTCTCTGGTGAGGTCCCGCTAGGGCGTCTTGCCGCCCCAGGAGAGCACGCTGAGCGGGCCCAGCGAGGACTTCTCGTGCACGGGGGCGGGGGAGGTGTGCGTCTCGGCCTCGGGGTCCTGCGCGACGATGTGCGTGACCGAGACGCCCGTGTAGCGCGCGACCGAGTGCGGGAGGTCCGAGCGTACCCAGCGCGAGCTCTGGCCCGGCAGGGTGCAGACGATCGCCTCGTCGTGGCGCATCGGATCCCAGACCTCGGTCAGCGCCTCCAGCGGAGCCGGGTCGCAGACGACGCCGTCGCAGCGCTCGATCCCGGCGGCGCGCCAGGCGTCGAGGGCGGCGTCGAGGCGCTCCTTGGCGGCGGCTCGGGCGGCGGTGCCCGGTCCGGAGGCCGGCATGACCAGCGTCGCGACGATCGGCCCTCGCTCGCTGCGGCGGACCAGCGCGTCGATGACTTCCGGCGCCGCGGCGGTGCGGTTGGCGAGAACGATCACGTGAGCGGCCATCTAGCGGCTCCCTTCAGTCCGAATTGCGGCTACAACGCTACTCCCCGAAGGGCACGTCGACGATGAGAGCGGGCGCCCCGTCGACATGAACCGTGTCGCCGTCGGACGCCTCGCGGCGGACCAGCGCGAGCCCGATCGGGCCGTGCACGGGGGAGACGACGGATGAGCCGAGGCGGCCGACGGTCTTCTCGCCCAGCCGCAGCTCCGCGCCGCTCGGCGCGGGGGCGCTGAGGCGCAGGCCGCGCAGGCGCCGGTTCGGCTTGCCGCGGTAGTAGAGCCGGGCGACCGTCTCCTGCCCGACGTAGCAGCCCTTGGTGAACGAGACCGCGCGCTCGTTGAGCCCGGCCTCCTGGGGGATCACGCTGTCGTCGAGGTCGAGGCCGTAGCGCGGGCGGCCGGACTCGACGCGCACGATCTCGGCGATCGCCTCGTCGCCGTCCGGGAAGTCGAGCGCGGCGCGCACGGCGTCGCGGTCGGCGGCCGCGAAGAAGATGTCGACGCCGACGTCGGTCCGCGCGGCGACCACGGTCGCGCCGCCGAGCTCGACGCGCGCGCACGCGTGCTCCTCAGGGCCGGTGAGCGCCGGCGCGTCCGGCCCGACGATCGAGAACAGGCCCAGCTCCAGCGTGCGCTTGTGCAGCTCGACGTCGAGGCCGAGCTTGAAGCGCCGGATCATGTTGAACAGCTCCTGCAGGACGACGCGCTCGCAGTCGAGCAGCAGCTCGTCGCCGAGGTCGAACACGCGCAGGTCGCCGAGCATCTTGCCCTTGTGCGTGAGGAAGGCCGCGTAGCAGCCCTGCCCCTCGACCAGGCCCTCGATGTCGTTGGTCACCTGCCCGTGCAGGAACGTCTTGGCCTCGGGGCCGGTCAGCGCGAGCTTGCCGCGCTCAGAGCGATCGACGAGGAAGGTCACTCACCCAAGATTAGTAGCGAAGCGGTCTCTCTAACCATCGTGATCGAACCGGGGTCGCCCGCAGGGCGAGATCCGGGCGGTCAGTGACTTGTGTCGAGACGGGCCAGCCGGCGCTCGACCTCCGCCACCAACTCGTCCATCACCCGATCGCGCGAGACGCCCGCCTCCAGCGCCGATCGGACGACCGCGACCTCCTCCGCGCCGTCGAGGCGCTCGAGCAGGGCCAGCAGGCCTTCCATGTCGAGAGGGATGTCCACGTGTACGCTCTTCGGCGCAATCATGCCGCTTGCCGACACCTTCAACGAGATCCTCGACTCGCTGCCCTCCGATTGGACGGACCTCGAGCTCGACCTGCGCGTGCAGGAGGACCGCTACATCGACGCCGCGTCGCTGCTGGTGACCTGCAACGCGCAGCCCTACAGCAACCACGACTGGCACTTCCGCATCAACGTGGCGCACCAGTTCGGCCACGCCGCGGCGGCGCCCGCCGTGCACGGCACGCTCAAGCTGGTCGACGACGCCGGGATCGCCGGCGAGCTCGTCCTGCGCGAGGTGCGCGAGGGCCGCGTCGAGGTCATCCAGGACTGGGGCCGGCCGGAGTCGTTCCGGCAGGAGTTCCGCCGCATCCGCGCGCAGTAGTCCTGGTCGCGGATCGAACGTCAACTGCGCGGGTGAGGGAGGCGACGTTCCCGGCCGCGGCGAGTTGACCACCTACACGGTGGCAAACTCGACTCCAGATTCCCTGAGCGGTACCACGCGGTGATCGTTTCCGCCTCGCGAACCGCGAGGCAATCTGACCCGCCCCCTTACCAGCGCAGTTGTTCGTCAACGATCACCGATTCGTCCCCTGCGGCCCGGCGACCGTCCGATCGAACTCATGCCCCGCCGGCAGCGCCCCGAGGAACGGCGCGCCCGCCGACCACGTCGGCGACACGCGGTCCAGCTGGGCCGAGACCGCCGCCGTGTCGAGCTTCGGCACCTCGGCCGCCATCGCCTGCACCGCCTCGTCGGGCTCGATCTGCGCCTGCAGGTAGCCGCGCTGGAGCGCCCGGACCGAGGCGGCGACCATCCCGCGCTCTTCCTCCAGCGTGTCGCGCCGGACCGCCACGATCAGCTTGGCGGGCTGGACGATCGACATCACGCCGACCAGCTCCGGCCGCCGCGCGAGCGCCGCCTCGCTGAGGATCTCGAGATCCGGATGGGTGCTGGGGGCGACCTTGAACGTGACGCCCTCCGCCTCGTCGTAGCCGCGCGCCGACGCGAAGTAGACGCCGACGTCGTTGGCGTCCGGCGCCGTGCCGAGCGCCAGCGTGACATCGCCGAACGAGCCGCTCGAGCGCGACCCGCCGCAGCCGGCCAGCGCCGCCGCGAGCATCATCAAGGTCCACCAACGCACCCCGGTATGGTGCCAGTGGATGCGCCGGGTCACATACTCGCGCAACGTCACGCTCTCGCTCTCGCGGACGTGCCGCTGCCACTGCAAGTACTGCTCCTTCGCCACCCACAAGCCGCACCTGCACGAGCCCGACGAGGTCGAGCGGCTGCTCGAGCACGCCTCCCGTCGTGGCGTGAAGGAGCTGCTGGTGCTGACCGGGGAGGCGCCGGCCGTGCAGCCGCGCCTCGACGAGCTCGGGTTCGCCGACTTCACCGCCTACGTCGTGTGGGCGTGCGAGCGCGCGCTGGAACGCGGGATCCTCCCGCACACGAACCTCGGCGTCGTCTCGCGCGAGGAGCTGCAACGGCTGCGCGAGGTCACCGCCAGCCAGGGGCTGATGCTCGAGTCGACCAACCCGGACCTGGTCGCCCACCAGGGCTCGCCGACCAAGCACCCCGAGGTCCGGCTCGACTTCATCCGGACGGCCGGCGAGCTGAAGATCCCGTTCACGAGCGGCATCCTCGTCGGCATCGGCGAGTCCGAGCAGGACCGGATGGAGTCGCTCGAAGCGCTGGCGGGCTTCGACCACATCCAGGAGGTCATCCTCCAGAACTTCGTCCCGCACCGCCGCTACTACGGCGAGGAGCCGGCCGAGATCGCGACCGACGCGGCGGAGCGCTACTGGCGCACCGGGCTCTCCGACGTCCCGCACCGCGACGCCCCGAAGTGGGCCTGCCCGGTGACGATCGACGACATGGTGCGGCTCGTGCAGGAGGCCAAGCGGCTGCTGCCCGGCGTCGGCATCCAGGTCCCGCCGAACCTCGCCGACTGGTGGCCGCAGCTGGTCGAGGCGGGCGCGACCGACCTCGGCGGGTTGAGCGCCAACGGCGACCACATCAGCCCCGAGCACCCGTTCCCGTCGCCGCTGCAGGTGCGCAAGCGCCTCGACGGCATCGCCGCCCCGACCGAGCGTCTATGCGTCTATCCGCAGTACATGACGCAGGAATGGATCGCGCCGCGCGTCCTCGAGGTCATCAACACCCGCTACGCCACCTTCACGCCCCGCCGCGGCCGCGCCGGCACCCGCCCGGAGACGATCCAGGCCGCCCGCGAGGGCCTGCCGCTGACGCCCGAGGAGCTCGAGGCGATGTTCGCCGAGTCGCGCCCCGAGGTGATCGAGGACATGCGCCAGGCCGCCGACGAGCTGCGCGCGGAGCTGGCCGGCGACCTCGTGACGTTCGTCATCAACCGCAACATCAACGTCTCCAACGTCTGCACGGTCGGCTGCGCGTTCTGCGGCTTCGGCGTCTCGCGCCGCTCGCCCGACGCGTACGAGCACTCGCGCGCGGACTTCGTGCGCCGGATCCACGACGCGCTGTCGTTCGGCGCGACCGAGATCTGCATGCAGTCCGGCATCCACCCCGACTGGGGCCTGGAGGACTACCTGAGCTGGCTGCGGCTGGCCAAGGAGACCGCGCCGGACATCCACCTGCACGCGTACAGCCCGATGGAGATCGCGCACATGTGCGACGTCTCCGGGCTGCCGCCGGCGGAGGTCTTCGCGCAGCTGACCGAGGCCGGCCTCGGCTCGGTGCCCGGCACCGCCGCCGAGGTGCTCGACGACGGCGTGCGCCAGCGCATCAGCCCGAACAAGCTGCCCGTCGCGCGCTGGGTCGAGATCATCGAGGCGGCGCACCGCTCCGGCCTGCGCTCGACCGTCACGGTCATGTTCGGCCACATCGAGACGCCGGCCGAGCTGGCCGAGCACATGCGCGTCGTGCGCGGTCTGCAGGACCGCACCGGCGGCTTCACCGAGTTCGTGCCGCTGTCGTTCATCCCGTTCCAGACGCAGCTCGGGCGCAAGCACGGGATCCAGGAGATCTCGCGCGAGGAGAACCTCAAGCACACGGCCGTGTTCCGGCTCGCGCTGGGCAAGACGATCCCGTCGCTGCAGGCGAGCTGGGTGAAGATGGGGCTCGACGCCGCCACCGAAGCGCTGCGCTGGGGCGTCAACGACCTCGGCGGCACGCTGATGGAGGAGTCGATCTCGCGCATGGCGGGAGCCGACCACGGCGTCAAGCTCGATCCGGAGGACCTCGTCGGCGCGGCCCACCGCGCCGGCCGGCCCGCGGCGGAGCGCTCGACGCTGTACGGCATCCGCCGCCGCTACGAGCTGCGCGCCGTTGCCTGAGCCCGTGACCGGGCCTGCGGACTCACGCGCCGCCGGGCGGCCGCCGATCACCGTCTGGCTGTGTCCTCGCCGGCTCACGTGGCAGGGCCACGCATCGCCGGCTGCGTCCTTGCCAGACGGCGCCGGCGACCACCTGGACGACACGTGAGCCCACAGGCCCGATCACTGGTCCTCGGCCCGCTCCTGCGCTACGCGGGACGCGACGAGGCGACGATCTGGGTCCAGGTCGACGGCGCGTGCGAGGTCGAGGTCCGCCCGCGCGGCGTCGCGCCGTCGCGCGAGACGACGTTCACGGTCCACGGGCGCCACTACGCGCTCGTGCACGTGACGGGGATCCCGGAGGACGCCGCGACGCCGTACGAGGTCGCGCTCGACGGCGAGCTCGTGTGGCCGCAGCCGGACTCCGCCTTCCCGCCCAGCGTCCTGCGCACCCACGCGGACCGCGGGCCGGTGCGGATCGCGTTCGGCTCGTGCCGCGTCGCGGTGCCGAACGAGCCGCCGCACAGCCTGCGCAAGGACGAGGACCCGCGCGGGCGCGAGGTCGACGCGCTGCGCGGGCTCGCCCAGCGGATGACGCGCATCGCTCCCGAGGAATGGCCGCACGCGCTGCTGCTGCTCGGCGACCAGGTCTACGCCGACGAGGTCCACCCGGACGTCGAGCGGCGGATCGAGGGCGAGCAGGTGATCGACTACGACGAGTACGTCCAGCTCTACTGCGCCGCGTGGGGCGAGCCGACGATCCGCTGGCTGCTCTCGACCGTGCCGAGCGCGATGATCTTCGACGACCACGACGTCCACGATGACTGGAACACGTCGCTGGCCTGGGTCGAGGAGATGCGCAAGACCGAGTGGTGGCGCGTGCGCGTGATCGCCGCGTTCGAGAGCTACTACGTCTACCAGCACCTCGGCAACCTGCCGCCGTCGGAGCTCGCCACGGAGGAGCTCTACCAGCGGCTGCGCAGCGAGCGCGACCCGACGCAGATCCTGCACGAGTACGCCGAGCGCGCCGACCGCGAGGTCGACGGCTCGCGCTGGAGCTTCTGCCGCGACGTCGGGCCGGCGCGCGTCGTGATGATCGACTCGCGCGCGGGCCGCGTGCTGACGCCCGGGCACCGGGCGATGGTCGACGCGGACGAGTGGAAGTGGATCGAGGAGCACGCGCGCGGCGACGTCGAGCACCTGCTGATCGGCACGTCGCTGCCGCTGGTCCTCTCGCCCGCGCTGCACCACCTCGAGGCGTGGAACGAGGCGGTCTGCGACGGCGCGTGGGGGCGGCGGGCCGCGCGCCTGGGGGAGAAGCTGCGCCAAGGGCTCGATCTCGAGCACTGGGCCGCGTTCCGCGAGTCCTTCGAGGCGCTGTGCGGGCTGCTGCGCGAGGTCGGCGCCGGCCGCCGCGGCGCGGCGCCGTCGACGATCAGCGTGCTCTCCGGCGACGTCCACCACGCGTACCTGGCCGAGATCGGCTTCCCGCCGGGCGCGGGCGTCGAGTCCGCCGTCTGGCAGGCGGTCTGCTCGCCGTTCCGCAATCCGCTGGACGCGCACGAGCGGCGCGCGATCCTCGGCGCCTGGACGCCGGCCGCGACCCGTGTGGCGCGGACGCTGTCGCGCGCCGCCGGCGTGCCGGCGCCGCCGATCGAGTGGCGGCTCGTGCACGACGAGCCGTGGTTCAACAACCAGGTCGCCTGGATGGAGCTCGACGGCCCGCACGCGCGCTTCGTGCTGGAGAAGGCGGTCCCCGAGGAGTCCCACGACGGCTACGTGCGGATGGAGAGGGTCTTCTCGCGCCCCATCGAACCCAACCGCAAGTACGCGAGGACTTAAGACACGTTATTTCCGCTGGAGTCATGATCAAGTAGCGAACCGCTTGGAGCCGCTACGCACCACGTGACCCGAACCGACGCACAGCTGCTTGCCTTGGCCAGCCGCGACCCGCAGGCCTTCCGCGAGTTCTACGACCGCTACGCCGCCTGGGTCCGGTCATGGTTCGCACGCCAGACCGGCTCTGAGAGCGCCGCGCTGGACCTGACGGCCGAGACGTTCGCGCAGGCGTGGCACGCCGCGCGCCGCTTCCGCGATCTCGCGGACGGCTCCGGCGCGCCGTGGCTGTTCGGCATCGCGCGCAACCTGCTGCGCCAGTACCACAAGCACAACCGGATCGAGAGCGCGGCGCGCGAACGGCTCGGGATGCCGTCGGCGTGGGCCGACTGCGAGGACTACGAGGCGGTCGACGAGCGGCTGGAGGCCGGCTCGCTGGCCCCCGCGTTGCGGCATGCCGTGCGGGCTCTCCCGCGCGAGCAGCGCCGCGCCCTGGAGCTGCGCATCGTGCAGCAATGGGACTATGAAGAGGTCGCCGGCGCGCTGGGGTGCTCCCAGAACGCCGCGCGGCTGCGAGTGTCGCGAGCGCTCCGCTCGCTTGGATTGAAGTTGAGAGGAGCCGAAGCATGAGCGCAACGGCCGTCATCGAACCCGCCCATGCCCGCCGTGTCGCCGAGCGCACACGCGCGGCGCGCCTGATCCGCGACTCGATCGGGCTCCTGAGCTCGAAGTGGTCCGTGGACGTGCTGCTCGCCCTCGGCGACGGCACGCGCCGCTACCACGAGCTGCTCGAGGATCTGTCGCCGATCTCCGAGAAGGTGCTGACCCAGACGCTGCGCGCGATGGAGCGCGACGGCTTGGTCATGCGCCGCGTACACGCCGAGGTGCCGCCGCGCGTCGAGTACGCGCTGTCGCCGCTCGGCGCGACCATGGCCCCGCCGCTGAAGGCGCTCGGGTCCTGGACGATGGCGCACGGCAAGCGCGTGGAAGAGGCGCGCGAGCGCTTCGACGCGCGGCTGAACGCCCGCGCGCGCGCTGCCTAGCGTCCTCTGGATCGGAGGCCCGCCCGGCGCGGGCAAGACGACCGTCGCACGAGCGCTCGCGCGGCGGTACGGCCTGCGGCTCTACAGCGCCGACACGCGCACCTGGGTGCACCGCGACCGCGCGCTCGCCGCCGGCAACCCGGCGGCGCACCGGTGGGAGGCGCTGCGCCCCGCGAACCGCTGGGAGGACGTCTCCGACGAGGACCTGCTCGCGATGTCGCTGCACCGCGAGCGCGGGCAGATGGTGCTCGACGACCTGCGGGCGCTGCCGGACACGCCGCTGGTGGTCGCCGAGGGCACGACGTTGCCCGCCTGGGCAGCGCCGCCTGAGCGCGCGGTGTGGCTGCTCGGCACCTATCGCGCGCGGTCGCGGCTGGAGCGGATCCTGGGCGAGCAGATCGTCGCCGAGGCGCGCGAGCACGGGCTGCCGACGCTCGCGGCGGCCGATCTCGCGGAAGTCGAGCGGCGCTTCGCGGACGCGCTCGCCGCGGGGCCGTGCGCGCCCGAGGAGCGAGAGGCGCTCCTGCGCGAGGCCGACGAGGCGATACGCGAGCAGGTGCGCGGGTTCCACTCGCGTCCTTGGGCGCCGGCGGAATAACGCAGCTCGCTCGGCGTCACAGGGCTTGACGCGCGCACGGCAGCGCGCAGAGACTGTGCACCGGAGATCGGAGGATCGGATGCGTCTGGCCGTTGCAGCTGGGACCACCGTCGTGCTCGCCCTTGCGGCGCCCGCCGCCCGAGCGGACATCTTCGCCGTGGCGGACGCCCGCGGCCCGGTCTTCGACTCCGACGTCGCGCTGGTGAACGCGAGCACCGGCGCCCGGCTTGCGCTGCCGGCGTCGATCAACACGAACGGCGTCGAGGCGCACCCCAGCATCTCGGCGGACGGCACGAAGCTCGTCTTCACGCGCGTCGACGGCCCCGGCCAGCGGATCCTGCTCGCGTCGCTGCCCTCCGGCACCCTCACCGATCTCTTCAACGGCTTCGAGCAGGCGGCGAACCTCCAGCGCGACCCGGCGATCTCGCCGGACGGCAAGACCGTCGCGACCGGGGAGCCGTTCCAGTCGACGCCTGACGGACAGCAGTTCGCGGCGCTCACGTTCACCGACGTCTCGCAGGCGCCGTTCACGCGATCGCAGTACATGACGCACTACTCGCTCACGCCGGGCGGAGGGAGCACGGGCGATCCCGCGTTCGGCGGTACGGATGTCGCCTACGCGGAGTCGCGGCCCGGCACGCACGGCGAGCTGATCCTCGGGCATCGCGCGTTCGCGGAGCTCCCGCTGGCCAACGCGGCGATCCACTTCGCGCATCCGGCGTTCGGCAACGGCCTCGTCGCCTTCGAGGAGCGCGCGGTCAAGCCCGACGGCACGCTCGGGCCCGGCGACATCTACTTCGCGCCCACCGGCGGGATCCCGGGCGCGCCGCCGATCAAGCTCCCGATCAGCACCGTCGACGATGAGAACCGGCCGGCGTTCACGCCCGACGGGCGCTACCTCGGCTTCGTCCGCCACACCGCCGACGGCCACGACCGCGTGTTCGTCTGGGACTCCCAGACGCAGACCCTGATCAACGACAACGGCGCCGATCTCGGCGTGACCGATCTGCACGACAGCGGCAACGTCAGCCTCTATGTCAAGTCGGTGATCCTGTCCTCCAGCGTGACGTCGGTCGGGCTGGTGACCGTGCAGACGGTCAAGCCGTCGCGCATCGGCATCCTCGTCCAGCGGATCGTGGGGCACCAGAAGCTGCTCGGGCGCACGGCGCCGAAGCTGCAGCTCGTCGGACGGGTGCCACTCGGCACGTTCAAGAAGGGCCGCGGGCACGTGCGCTGGGACGGGCGCGTGAACGGCCACAAGCTCAAGCGCGGGACCTACCAGGTGACGCCGCGGGCGGTGTCGCCGAAGGGCGCGATCCTCGACTTCGGGACGCCGCGGACGTTCCGGGTCAAGTGATGCGCCTCGCCCTCGCCGTTGCCGGGCTGCTGCTCGCGGCGCCGGCAGCGCAGGCGGACATCTTCGCGGTCACCGACGCGCCAGCAGGCCGCGTCGGGGCCGACCCGACGTCGGGCTCTTCGACGCCAGCACGGGCGTCCGCCAGGCGCTTCCGGCGGGCGTCGACACCGCGGTCGACGAGGACCACCCGAGCATCAGCTCCGACGGCACCAAGCTCGTCTTCGAGCGCCGCGACCAGGGGACGACCCGCGTACTGGAGACGCAGCTGCCGTCGGGCGTCACGACCGACCTGTTCCCCGGCTTCCAGCAGGCCTCGAACCCACAGAGCAAGCCGGCGATCTCGCCCGACGGGGCGACGGTCGTGACCGGCGAGCCGTTCCAGCCGACACCCGGCGGCGCGTTCGCCGCGGTCACGCTGACCAGCCTCCCGTCGCTGTCGCGCTCGGCGTTCGCGCCGGCGTACGCGTTCGCCCAGCCGAACGGGACGACCGGCGACGCCGTGACCGCCGGCTTGCTGGTCGCCTACCAGGAGGCGCGCAGCGGGATCCAGCCGGAGATCATCCTCGGCCACCTCGGCGCGAGCGCGCCGTTCCCGCTCTCGCGCAACAACGCCGCCTTCGCGCACCCGGCGATCGGCGCGGGCATCCTCGCGTTCGACGAGCGGACGCTGCTCGGCAACGGCCTCGGGCCCGGCGACATCGCGTTCGAGCCGTTCAGCGGCTTCCCGAGCACGCCCACGCCGCTCCCGGCGCTCGTCGACAGCGCGCTCGACGAGAGCCGCCCCGCGTTCACGCCGGACGGGCGCTACCTCGGCTTCATCCGTCACCTCAAGTCGACCGACCGGCTGCTGGTGTGGGACAGCGAGACGCAGACGCTGATCAACCCGCTCGGCACGGACCTGGGCGCGGTCAGCGCGCGCGACGTCGGCAACCTCAGCCTGTACGAGAAGACGATCCTCGCCCCGGTCACGACCGTCCCGCCGCTCCCCGGCGGGACGATCGGGTTCGACCTCCAGCTGCCGAGCGGGATCGGCATCCTCGTCCAGCGCGTCGTCGGGCACCAGAAGCTGCTCGGGAAGACGGCGCCGAAGCTGCGGCTGGTGGGCCGCGTGCCGCTCGGCAAGTTCTCCAAAGGCCGCGGGCACGTGCGCTGGGACGGGCGCGTGAACGGCCGGCGCCTGCCGCGCGGGACGTATCAGGTGACGGTGCGGGCGGTGTCGCCGAAGGGCGACGTGCTCGACTTCGGCACGCCGCACATCGTCAAGGCGCGCTGATCGTCGTCTCGACGCTCACGCTCGCGGGGCCGAGCGTGAGCACCCGCTGGCGCGTCCGCAGCACGGCCTCCTCGGCGCGCAGCTCGACGCCGCCGCCGGCGAGCGCGAACGGGCCGGCGCCGGTCGGCTCGTCCTCGAGCAGGTAGCCGAGCGCGAACGCGACGGCGCCGACCTCGTGCCGCGGCCCTTCGGGCTGCGGCGCGTACGGATGCCGCGGTCCGATCGGGAGCTGAAGCTCGACGGTCTCCTCGAAGTGCCCGCCGGCGGGGACGGAGGTGAGGAACGGCAGCTCGGGCGTCTCGACGTCGATGTCGTCGGGGACGTCGACGAAGCGCTTGCTCACCAGCAGCACCGGACCGGGCGCGAGCTCGGTGTAGGCCACGTTGCGGTCCACCCGGAAGCCCTCCGGCACGCGCCGGAAGAGGCGGTTCGCCAGCAGCGCGCGGTACGGCGACCGGTTGTCGACCGCGTAGTCGAGATACAGCGTCCCGTCGCGCACCTCGGCGCCGCGGAGCTCCGCGTCGATGCCGTCGTCCATGGGCGTCAGTATCGCGGGCGCTCCGGCAGCCCGAAGGCCGCGCGGAAGCGGTTCTCGGTGTAGATCGCGGTCGCGTACGCGCCGAGGCCGGTGGCCTGCAGCTCGCGGTTCTTCACGCCGCCGGTCAGGCCCGCCGCGCGCGTGCCGGTCATGCCCGTCCACGCGTGCACCATCTCGTGCGCGAGACCGATCGCCGGCGGCCGCGACATCCACGCGTCGGTGCCGCCGTACGGGTTCCACACGCCCGGGTTGTAGGCGATGCGGGTGTTGGCGCCGTTGCCCGCCGTGCCGTCGGCCTTCGGCCACGAGTCGGCGTCTGGGTCGTAGCCGGTCGTGTTGCCGCTGCTGGTCTCGGAGATCGTCAGCGTCTTGCCGGTGGCGACCATCGCGTTGATCATCTCCATCCCGATCGGCTGCGTCATCAGCCACGCGAGATCGGCGAGCACGCCGGCCTTGAACACCGGCGTGCCGGTCACGACGAGCCCGGCGGCGCCGCCCTCGATCGACTGGATCGCGACCTGGATCTGGGCGAACACGGTCTCGCTCACCGGCATCGGCGCGATCGGCCCGCTCTGCCCGGGCGCGTTCGTGCGGTACTGCGCGGCGCCGAAGTTCAGCGGCGCGTCGTCGGGATAGACGTTGAAGTCGCCGAAGCTCGTGTGGACGAAGCGCGGCGCGGTGTCCGGCGTCGTGGTCGCCGTGCTGACGTTGTCGTCGTCGCGGGCCAGGATCGAGCGCTGGATCAGCTCGCCGAACGCGCGGTTGCCGAGCGCGGCGGCGAGCTCGAGCTCGCGCGAGCGCGGGCCTGGCGCCTCGCGCTCCTCGCGCAGCAGGCGCGCGCGCCGCTCAGGCGTGAGCTCGTCGAGGCGCTCCCGGTCCACGGCCGCCGACGCTACGCGCCCCGTCCGCGGCCGTCAACCCGGCGGTATCGTGCGGCCGTGCCTGCGGCGTTCGTACGGGTCGTGCTGTCGGATCGCGACGGGCGGCTGCTGCTGCTCCAGCGCGCGGCGCCCGACCGGCGGTACCCGGGGCTGTGGGAGTTCCCCGGCGGCGGGATCGACCCGGGCGAGACGCCGCCGCAGGCCGCCGCGCGCGAGCTGCGCGAGGAGGTCGGGCTCGCTCCGCCGGCGCTGTCGGCGTGGGGGAGCTACGCGGACGACACGGCGTTCTACCGCGCCGCCTGCGACGCCGGCGACTGCGCGCCCACGCTCAGCCCGGAGCACGACGCCTGGCGCTGGACGACGGACCACCAGGACCTGCCGCCGCTGACGCCGAGCGCCCGCTGGGCGGTCGACCGGCTCGCCTGACGCGCGACCGGCTACGCTCGCGCGCCACATGATCAGGCTCCTGCTCGCCGCGGTCGCGGCGCTCTTGCTCGTGGCGCCGGCCGCCGAGGCCGCGCCGGTCAAGGTCTACTTCACCAAGGGCGAGCAGCTGGCGCCCGTCGACCGCGACGTCGCGCCCGGCGCGGGAGTGGTCGGCGACACGCTGCGCAGCCTGCTCGCCGGCCCGACCGACGCGGAGACGCGTGCCGGCTACGGCAGCGCGATCCCGTCCGGCTCGCAGCTCGTCTCGACCCGCATCGACGCCGCCAAGCGGCTCGCCTACGTCGAGTTCGACGCCCGCTTCGCGTCGACGAAGACGCTGCCGAAGACCGAGCAGCAGTACCGCGAGGTCTACGGCGCCCGGCTGTCGCAGGTCGTCTACACGATCTCCGCGCTGACCGGCCTGGACAGCGTCAACGTCCGCGCGCCGGGGCACGCCGCCGTGACGCTCTCGCGCGAGGACTTCGAGCGCACGCAGTACACGCCGCCCAAGCCGGTCGCGCCGAAGACGCCGGCGCCGGCCGATCCGCGCGCGGTACAGACCCGGCTCGCCGCGCTCGCCTACCTCCCGCCCGAGGCGATCACGGGCGCGTTCGACTATCGCACGCAGCAGGCCGTGATCGCGTTCCAGGCGTGGGAGGGGCTGACGCGCGACGGCGTCGTCGGGCCGCAGACGGCCAAGCGCCTCTCGACGGCGATGACGCCGCTGCCGCTCTCGCGCGGCCCCGGCCACCACATCGAGATCTACCGCCAGCGCGGCGTCGTGCTCTTGATCGACGGCCCCAAGGTCGTGCGCGCGATCCACACCTCGACCGGCATCGGCGGCGACGACCCCGACCTCGGCACGCCGCCCGGCACGTGGAAGGTCTACCGCAAGGAGATCCGCTCCTGGTCGGTGCCGTACAAGACCTGGCTGCCGTACGCGACCTACTGGAACGCCGGCTGGGCGCTGCACGGCTACGCCGACGTACCGGCGCGGCCCGCCTCGCACGGCTGCGCGCGGCTGCCGATGCCCGAGGCGAAGATCGTCTACGACTTCGCGCCGATCGGGACGCCCGTCCGCGTCATCTGAACAGGTCGTCCTCGAGCGCGCGCACGAGCGCGGCGACGCCCGGCCCGTCCTCCGCCGTGACGTGCCGGGCGAGCCCGCGGACGCGGACGGCGGGCTCGCGCGAGTCCTTGGCGCGCACGAGGTCCGATGCCGCGGCGGCCTCGTCGGCGATCGCGATCACGGTCGCGCGCATCTCGCGCCCCGCCGCGTCGGGCAGCCCGCGCCAGTCCTCCAGCGGCACCAGCCCGGCGCAGCCGATCGCGACCTCGCACTGCCCGCTGCGCCACGCGCGCCCGAACGAGTCGGTGATCACGACGGCGGGGCGACCCGGGAGCGCGGCGCGCAGCGCGCGGGCCGAGCCGTCGGGGTCGAGCGGGAGCAGGACGAGCGTGTCCGGGTCGGTCGCGTTGGACGCGTCGACGCCGGCGTTGGCGCACACGAACCCGTGGCGCGTGCGGCAGATCAGCCGGCCGCGCTCGGCGCGCACGACCTGGGCCGCCTCCGAGAGCACGACCTCGACGTGGCGCGGGTCCTTGTCCAGGTCGGCGGCGAGCGCGCGGGCGCGCGGGCCGGGCTCGACGCCGGCGAGCGCCACGATCCGGCCTTCGGCCTTGGACACGACCTTGTGGGCGATGACGAGCACGTCGGTCGGCTCGAAGCCGCCCGCGGCGGCGTTCAGGATGGCCGCGAGGTCGTCGCCCGGCCGGATCTCCGGGATGCCCGGCAGCGCGTCGAGCGAGATCACGCGGCGGCGGTCGCGTAGGCGTCGAGCAGCGCTCTCGTGCGCTCGGCGCCGCCCGGGTGCGCGGCGAGCGCGGCGCGCAGCGCGGCAAGGTCGTCGGGCGTGTCGACGTCGAGCCCGAGCGACGGGACCTCGCAGACCTGCGCGGTCCCGCGGGCGAGCGCCGCGTGGCGCGCGAACGACCCGGTCCCGAACGCCGGCGCGATCGCGTGCGGCGGCGTCAGCAGCAGCGCGTTGGTGCCGGAGCCGTGGCGGTCGGGCACGATCACGACGGGCGCCGTGCGCTCCAGCAGCTCGGCGACCTCGCCGGGGTCGAGCGCCGGGCAGTCGCCCGGAACGAGCAGCGCGCGCCCGGCGCCGCGCTCGACCGCGGCCGCGATCCCGCGGGCGGCCGCCGCGGACTGCCCCGCCTCGACCGGGTCGTGGACGACGTGCGCGCCGGCCGCGGCCGCCGCGCGCGCGGCGGCCGGCTCGGCGGTGACCACGATCAGGTCGTCCAGGCCGACCTGCGCGAGCGCGGCGAGCACGTCGCCGACCATCGCCTCGGCCAGCGTCGGGCGGTGCGGGAACGCGGTGCCCAGCCGCTGCTTGGCGATCGCGAACGACTTGACGGGCAGGACGGCGGCGGTGCGCAAGACCCTCTGCACGCTACTCAAGCGCGGCCGCGAACTCCAAGGTCTCGCGCGCGACGCGGCGCCGGGCGGCCGGATCGCCCAGCTCGACGTCGGTCTCCAGCGTCGGCACGTCCGACGCGCGCCGGTCGGCCACGATCCCGTCGATCAACCCGTGGTAGTGCGCCGCGATCCCGTCGGTGTCCAGCGAGCGGCCCGCCCAGGCGAGGCACGCCGCCGTCGGTCCCTTGACCACGGCGCCGCGCACGAGCGGTGACACGGCGACCACCGGCGCCTCGCACTCGCGCAGCTCGTCGCCGAGCACGGCCAGGATCGGGTCGATCGAGAGCACCGGGTTCGAGGGGCCGATCACGATCGCGCGGGCCTCGCGCAGGACGGCGAGCGCCTCGGGCGCCGGCCGCGCCGTCGCGGCGCCGCGGAACTCGACGTCCTCGATCGGGCCGCGCCCGCGCCGGCGGATCATGAAGTCCTGGAACGGACGCCACTCGCCGCCCGCGCGCACCCACGTGCGCAGCTCGTCGTCCGACGGCGCCAGCACGCGGGCCGGCACGCCGAACGCGCGCCGCAGATCGTCCAGCGCCTCGTTGAGCCGCGCGCCGTCCGCGAGCCGGCGCGCGCGGTGCAGGCCGATCGCCAGGTCGCGATCGCCGAGGTTGAACCAGATCGCATCGCCGAGCGCGCGCAGCTGGTCCATCGCCGCGAACGTGTCGCCGGCCAGTCCCCAGCCGCGCTCGTCGATGGCGTCGGCAAGCCAGAACGTCACGAGATCCGGGTCGGGGCTCACATGCGCCCCATAGATCTCGATGTCGTCCCCGGTGTTGGCGATCACCACGAGGTCGGAGCCGAGCTCGTCGAGCATGCCGCGAGCCAGCTTCGCCCCTCCGGTGCCGCCCGCGAGCATGACCACGGGTGCCACAGGCGCGGCACCCTATATCGTCATCGCCCCGATGCGTCTGGACGGATCGATCGCACTGGTGACCGGCGGGGCCTCAGGCATCGGCGCAGCCACCGCACGGCGGCTCGCGGCCGAGGGTGCGCGGGTCGCCATCGCCGACCTCGACCTCGAGGGCGCGCGCGACGTCGCGGGGGAGATCGACGGCTGCGCGGTGTCGATGGACGTCGCCGACGTCGCGTCGGTCCGCAGCGGCGTGGCGGCCGCCGTCGAGCAGTTCGGCGCGCCGGACATCCTCGTCAACAACGCGGGCACCGATCGGTTCGCGTTCTTCGTCAACACCGACGAGGAGACGTGGGACTTCGTGCTCGGCGTCAACCTGCGCGGCACGATCGCCGTCACGCACGCGGTGCTGCCGATGATGCAGCGCAGCGGCCGCGGCGCGATCGTCAACGTCGCCTCCGAGGCCGGCCGCGTCGGCTCGCAGGGCTCGGCGATCTATTCCGCCGCCAAGGCCGGCGTGATCGGCTTCACGCGGGCCATCGCGCGCGAGTCGGCGCGCTTCGGCGTGCGCGTCAACGCGGTCGCGCCCGGTCCGATCGAGACGCCGCTGCTGAACTCGGCCGAGACGCAGCTGGGGGAGATCGGCGCGCGGCTGAAGCAGGGCATGATCGACGCGACGCAGCTCAAGCGCTCCGGCACGCCGGAGGAGGTCGCGGCGGCGATCGCGTTCCTCGCCGGCCCCGACGCGTCCTACGTGACCGGCCAGACGATCAACGTGTCCGGCGGCCTCTCGTTCGCATGAACATCCGCGAGGTGGGGCCGCGCGACGGCTTCCAGAACGAGCCCGAGGTCGTCCCGACCGCCGACAAGGTGCGGCTGATCGAGCTGCTCGCCGCGTCAGGGCTGAAGCGGATCGAGGCGACGAGCTTCGTGCGCGCCGACGTGATCCCGCAGCTGGCCGACGGCGCCGAGGTGCTGCGGCGCCTGGACGTCCCGGACGACGTCGCGCTCAGCGTCCTGATCCCGAACGAGCGCGGGCTCGACAACGCCCTGGAGCTGCGCGACCGCTTCCACGAGGTCAACGTCTTCCTGTCGGCCTCGGAGACGCACAACCGCAACAACGTCAACCGCTCGATCGAGGAGAGCCTGAGCGGGCTCGAGCGCGTGCTCGGCCGCGCCCGCGCCGAGGGGCTGCGCTGCGAGGGCGTGATCTCGGTCGCCTTCGGCTGCCCCTACGAGGGCCACGTGCCGCCGGAGCGCGTGTTCGCGATCGCGCGCCGGCTGATCGACGGGGGCGCGCAGGAGATCGGCTTCGGCGACACCACCGGCATGGCCAACCCGGCGCAGGTGCGCGACTACTTCCCCGCCGCGCGCGCCGCGCTCGGCGACGAGGTCGAGCTGACGGCGCACTTCCACAACACGCGCGGGCAGGGGCTGGCGAACGTGCTCGCGGCCTACGACGCCGGCGTGCGCTCGTTCGAGTCGAGCTTCGGCGAGCTCGGCGGCTGCCCGGTGCCCGCGGGCGCGACCGGCAACATCGCGACCGAGGACCTCGTGTCGATGCTGCACGAGATGGGCGTCGAGACCGGCGTCGACCTCGACGCGCTCCTGGAAGCCGCGCGCGCGGCGCAGGAGGTGCTCGGGCGCCCGCTCGGCTCGCACCTGCTGACGGCCGGGCCGGTCGTGTGGAACTCGCCGAGCTGACCACGCTCCGGCTCGGCGGTCCCGCGGACCGCCTCGTCGAGGCGCGCATCGAGTCGGAGCTGATCGCCGCCGTGCGCGAGCGGCCCGCGCTCGTGCTCGCCGGAGGCTCGAACCTCGTGATCGCCGACGCGGGCGTCCGCGGCACCGTCGTCCACGTCCTCACGCGCGGCGTCGAGCGCGACGGCGACCTCGTGATCGCGCAGGCGGGCGAGCCGTGGGACGCGCTCGTCGAGCGCTGCGTCGCCGCCGGCCTGCAGGGCTTCGAGTGCCTGTCCGGCATCCCCGGCTCGACCGGCGCGACGCCGATCCAGAACGTCGGCGCCTACGGCCAGGACGTCGCGGAGACGGTGGCCTGGGTGCGCGTGTTCGACCGCGAGACCGGCACGGTCGAGACGCTGAGCGCCGCCGAGTGCGGGTTCGACTACCGCACCAGCGTGTTCAAGTACCACGACCGCCGCACCGTGCTCGCCGTCGCGTTCCGGCTGCGCGAGTCGCCGGTGTCCGGCTCGCTGCGTTACGCCGAGCTGTGCCGCGCGCTCGGCGTCCCGGTCGGGGGGAGCGCGCCGCTCGCCGCCGTGCGCGCGGCGGTGCTCGCGCTGCGCCGCGGCAAGGGCATGGTGATCGACCCCGCGGACCCGGATTCCGTCAGCGCCGGCTCGTTCTTCACGAACCCGATCCTCGCGCCGGCCGCGTTCGCCGCGCTGCCCGGCTCGCCGCCCGCGTACCCGGAGCCGGATGGCCGGATCAAGACCTCGGCCGCGTGGCTGATCGAGCGTGCGGGGTTCGAGCGCGGACACAGCGCGGGCCGCGTCGGGATCTCGAGCAAGCACACGCTCGCGCTCGTCAACCGCGGCGGCGCGACGACGGCCGAGCTGATCTCGCTGGCACAGGAGATCGCCAACGGCGTGGAATCCGTGTTCGGTATCCGGCTGCATCCCGAGCCCGTGCTCGTGGGCGTCGCCTGGCCGTCTCCTTGACGCGCGGCCTCCCGGCATGTTGGGTTGGCCGGTGAAGTACGTCGTCGCCGCGTTCGTGGCAGCCCTGGTGCTCGCTGCGCCGGCGCGCGGTGACGCGCCGCCGCCGAGCTTCTTCGACTTCGGCGCCGACTACCCGTCGGTGCAGTTCGCCGCGAGCGCGCCGCCGTGCGGCACCGTGACGAACGCCGCCGCGGGCGGCGTCGACCCGTATCTGCAGACGCTCTGCCAGGGCACGCTGCGGCTGACGTTCACCCGCCCGCAGGCGAGCGTGGAGCTGCTGGCGCGCGCGCTCGGCGCCGTGCCTGAGCTGGTCGCCACCGCGCACCGGACCTCCGGCGACCCCGTCGTCGTCCACGTGGCGAGCCCGAGCGCGTGGAAGCCGGTCGTGCTCCAGGCGGCGAGGATCGACTACGTGGACCTGAGCGCGCCGGGCGCCGACGTCGGACTCGACCATCTCGCGCTCTCGGAGTCGCCGCAGCCCGACACGTCGATCGCCTCCGGCCCGGACGCGGCCTCGGCCGCGACGACGGCGTCGTTCGCGTTCACCTCCAACCGCCCGGACGCCACCCGCTTCTCCTGCTCGCTCGACGGCGCGCCCGCGGCGCCGTGCGTCGAGCTGACCGGCCTCGCGGTCGGGACGCACACGCTGACGGCGGCGGCGATCGACGACTACGGGGCCGCCGACCCGTCGCCGTTGAGCCTGAGCTGGCAGGTGCTCCCGCCGGCGCCCGAGACCGTGATCGACGCGGTCCAGTACGACCAGGTCACGTTCAGCTCGCCTGACCCGCAGGCGACGTTCCAGTGCCGCGCCGACGAGGGGGCGTGGGAGCCGTGCAGCTCGCCGCACCGCTTCACCGGCCTGGCGCTCGGCACGCACATCGCCTCCGTGCGCGCGATCGGCCCGCAGCGGCAGTGGGACCTGACGCCGGCGAGCCGTGCGCTGCTGATCGAGGCCGACGGCGACGGCGACGGCATCCCCGACCGCGCCGACCCGCTTCCCCGCGGCGACGTGCGCCCGGCCAACGGTCAGACCGGCAACGCCACGCTCGCCTCCGGCGACGTGACCGTGACGCTGCCGGGTGAGAAGCCGCAGCCGCTGAAGGGCGTCGCGACGCTGCCGGTCGGCACCGTGGTCGACTCGACCGCCGGCGCGGTCACGATCCACGTCGCCTCCAACGGCTACGCGCCGAACGACCGCCGCTACCGCGACGCCACGGTGACGCTCGCCGAGGGGATCTTCAGGATCCGCCAGGCGCGCGTGCGCAAGGGCGTCACGCGCGTGGTCCAGATCCCGGTCGAGTTCGTGATGGTCACGAAGGCGCACGCCGCCGACAAGTGCGCCAAGCGCGCGAGCAAGGGCGTGGTGCGCACCCTGACCGCGACCGGCAAGGGCGTGTTCCGGGTCACCGGAAAGGCGAGTTACGCCGACGCCCACACCGCGTCGTGGACGACGACCGACCGCTGCGACGGGACGCTCACGCGCGTCCGCGGCGGGCACGTGAAGGTGCGCTACGGACGGCACGCCGTCGTCGTGCGCCAGAGCCACCGCTACTTCGTCAAGGCGCGGCTGTTCCAAGCGCGACAGGACCGCGGGCGGCGCTGACCGGCGCTTGCCTTGCGGCCGAGAGTGTGTTCGAGTCAAGGACCACATGCGCCCCATTCGCCTCTGCCTGGCCGGCCTGCTGACGGCCGCCGCATCCATCAGCGCCCCGGCCCTCGCGGCCGCCGCCCCGCCGCCGAACGACAACTACCTCGCGTCGACGACGATCACCTCGAGCCCGTTCAGCGACGTGCTCGACACGACCGAGGCGACGACGCAGCCCGACCTCTTCAACCCGAGCGCGCAGGGCCAGCCGCTGGGCGGCGCCGGCCCGGAGCCGACCACGTGCAACGGCGTGCCGATCGGCAAGACGGTCTGGTACGACCTGAGCGCCGCGAGCGCCGGCGGGGTCGAGGTCCAGACGTCGGCCGCGTTCGACCAGGCGATCGCCGTCTACGAGTGGAACCCGATCGACTCGAAGATCACGAAGCTGGTCACGTGCCAGAACACGCCCGGCACGGGTGAGGACCTGCTGCTCCAGGTCGCCAAGGGCAAGGCGTACACGTTCCAGGTCGGCGGCGTGAACGGCGCCGGCGGCCAGCTCACGTTCAAGCTCGACTACTTCCCCGACCAGGACGGCGACGGCGTCCTCGACGCGACGGACGACTGCCCGACCACGCCCGGGATCGGCAACTCCGGCTGCCCGCCCGAGCTGCGCGTGTCGACGAGCGTCAACTTCGACCGCGTGCCCGGCGGCCTGCGCCTGACCACGGTGTCGGTCGCGGGCGTGCCCAAGGGCGCCAAGGTGGCCGTCCGCGCCGCCGGCACGTCGCAGACGGTCAAGGCCAAGAAGGCCGGCCGTGTGAACATGAGCAAGCTGATCGGGCGCGTCGCGAAGCCCGGCCAATCGATCGAGGTCCGCGTGACGCTCGGCCGCACCGGCACGGGCAAGTACAGGTACGGCGCCACGGGCGCGTACGTGAAGTGGCCGGTCAAGGCGAGCGGGCTGGGCACGAAGCTGACGCGCTGCCTGCACGCGGGGACCGGCAAGATCGAACGCTGCTCGTGAGACGGGCGCTGCCGGTCGTCGCGGTCGCGGCGCTCGCGCTCGTCGCGGCGCCGGCGCTGGCGATCGATCCCCAGCCGACCGTGCTGGACTTCGAGGCGCCGTCCCCGGATGCGGCGGCGGAGTCGCTGTACCCGGGCTCGGGTGCGCAGCTGCATGCGCTGCCCCCGAACCCGGGCTCGATCTCGCCCGGCTTCGTCTGCGGGACGGTGCGGGCGCTGCCCGGCCGCACGACCGGGCAGGCGCTGCACGTGTGCGAGGGCGGCACGCTGTGGATCCAGTTCGACCAGCCGCAGACCAACGTCTCCATGTGGGCGACGGCGCTGGAGCCGTTCGTCGGCGAGAGCGGCCCGGCCGACACGATCCAGGCCGCCGCGTGGCCGGGGGAGATGGGCGTCGGCGACCCGATCGAGCGCAAGAGCATCAGCTCGGCGTCCGGCGGCTTCGGCGTCCCGGTCGTGCTCGGCGACACGCTCGACAAGCCCGCGATCCGCTCGGTCACCGTGACCACGACCGGCTCGGACTTCCTCGTCGACGACGTCGGCTTCGGCACGTACCCGCAGCCGGACACCGAGATCACCTCCGGGCCGGGCGCGGTCACGGGCTCGACCGACGCGGCGTTCGGCTTCGTCGCCAACCAGAGCGAGACCGGCTTCGCCTGCTCGCTCGACCGCGCGCCCGCGCGGGCGTGCCGCCCGCCGTTCACGGCGAGCGGACTGGCCGAGGGCGCGCACACGTTCACGGTCGCCGCGCGCGACCGCTGGGAGACGTTCGACCGGTCGCCGGCGACGTACGCGTGGACGATCGACCTGCATCCGGCGCCGGCGCTGCTGCCGGCGGCGCCTGACGCCGACCGCGACGGCGCGCCGGACGCGACCGACAACTGCCCGGCGGTGGCCAACCCGAGCCAGGCGGACGGCGACCACGACGGCGTCGGCGACGCGTGCGAGGTCGCGCAGCCGGGGACGCTCGCGCCGGTCACGGGCGAGCGCGTCGTCGTGACGGTGCTCAGCGGCGACGTGTTCGTGAAGCTGCCGGCGAGCGCCGCCCGGCTCGCCCAGACGGCGCCGATCGCCGGCTTCGTGCCGCTGAAGGGCGTCGCGGCGCTGCCGATGGGCACGATCGTCGACACGCGCAAGGGGCGCGTCGCGCTCGCCTCGACCGTCGACGGCCGGCGCATCGGCGCCGGCGGCACGCGCCAGACCGCGACGCTCGCGGCCGGCATCTTCCGCATCCGCCAGCAGCGGGCCGCGCTCGGCTCGACCGCGCGCGTGCCGACCGACTTCGTGCTCACGAGCGCGCCGGGCGCCGAGGGCGCCTGCGCGGCGTCCACCGGCGTGACCGGCCCGATCAAGGGCCGCGGCCGCTCGGTCGTGCGCTCGCTGTCGGCGTCGGTGCACAAGGGCCTCTTCCGGATCGTCGGCGCCGCCGGGACGAGCACCGGGCGCGACGCGACGTGGGTCACGCAGGATCGCTGCGACGGCACGCGCACCGACGTCGGCAAGGGCGCCGTGGCGGTCGCGTCGGCCGTGTCGAAGAAGACGGTCACGGTCACCACGGGCCGGTCGTACCTGGTCAAGGCGAAGCTGTTCGCGGCCCGCCGGAGCACGCGATGAGGATCGCGCTCGCGCTCGTCGCCGCGCTCGTGCTCGCCGCGCCGGCGAAGGCGGACATGTCGCCGCCGCCGACCGTGGTCACGTTCGAGGACGGGCGAGTGCCGCCGGCGTTCACCGGCGGATGCAACGCGCCGGCGATCGCGATGCCGGGCCACGACAGCGGCTTGTACCTGCGGGTGACCTGCCTGAGCTCAGGACAGCCGTCGCTGCGCGTCGTCTTCGACAGCCCGCAGCGCACGGTCGAGCTCTTCGTTCGCACGCAACAGCCGGTCCCCGGCTCGACGCTCGAAGCGCGGGCGTGCCAGATCGGCTGCGACGTCCAGGTCACGACGCCGGTGTCGATCCCCGCGCCGACCGACTGGACGCCGATCTTCCTGGTCGACAACGATGGCGCGGGCATCGAGGAGGTGCAGGTCGACATGCAGGGCGGCGAACTCGGCGTCGACGACTTCGCCTATTCGCCCGACCTCCAGCCCGACGAGCAGGTCACCTCCGGCCCGCCGGCGTCGACGACCGACGCGAACGCGGCGTTCACGTTCGCGTCCAACGTCTCGCCCGCCTCGTTCTTCTGCCGCCTCGACGGCGCCGACTCCGTCCCGTGCCCGGCCTCGTTCTCCGGCCTCGCCGTCGGCGCGCACTCGCTGCGCGTGATCGCGGTCGACCGCTACGGCCTCGCCGACGTCAGGACGCCGGCCGAGTACGCGTGGACCGTCGTCGCGCCGTCCGATCGCGACCGCGACGGCGTCCCCG
This sequence comes from uncultured Solirubrobacteraceae bacterium, assembly GCA_963736505.1. Taxonomy (GTDB): domain Bacteria; phylum Actinomycetota; class Thermoleophilia; order Solirubrobacterales; family Solirubrobacteraceae; genus Solirubrobacter. The sequence goes on along the minus strand of CAVTOZ010000001.1, from coordinate 32,905 downwards.
ACGCGTCCGACAACTGCCCGGACAAGGCCAACAGCGACCAGGCCGACGCCGACAAGGACGGCGTCGGCAACGCGTGCGAGGTGCTGCCGCCCGGCGACGTGCCCGCGGTCGCGGGCGTCAACACCGTCGTCAAGCTGCTCTCCGGTGACGTCTTCGTGAAGCTGCCCGCGCATACGCCGCTGGGGTTCCGCAGCCTGCGCGCGCCGCTGCAGGAGAGCGGGTTCGTGCCGCTCAAGGGCGTCGCGTCGCTGCCGGTCGGCTCGACCGTCGACGCGCGCTCCGGCGAGCTGCAGATGGAGTCCGCCGCCAACGGCTACGCGGCGGCCGACCGCCACGCGCGCAAGACGGAGCTGCGGATCCGCGCCGGCATCTTCCAGATCAAGCAGGCGCGGCTGAAGCGCAAGGCCAAGAAGTCCGCCTCGATCGCGACCGACGTCGGCCTCGTGACGCCGGCCGGCGCGGCGACCGCGTGCGCCGCCTCGCGCACGTCGAAGGGCGTCGTCCGCAGCCTGTCGGTCGTCGCCAAGGGCGTCGTCCGCGCGCTCGGCGGCGCGGCCACCGCGACCGCCAAGAGCGCCACGTTCGTGACCACCGACCGCTGCGACGGCACGCTGACCCAGGTCGGGGCCGGAAAGGTGACCGTCGCGGTCAAGGGCAGGAGCAAGCCGCTCACGGTCCGCTCAGGCCAGGCCTACTTCGCGAAGGCGAGGTTGTTCGCGGCCAAGAAGGGACGCACGCCGACCCGATAGAACAGAGGAGGCGTTGAGCGGTCTGTCGGTACGTACCCGGTTCCTCATCGCGGCCGCCCTGGCGACGCTGCCGCTGATCTGCCTCGTCGCGTTCTCCGCCGCCGACCGCTACCGCGCCGACCGCCGGCAGGCCGAGCAACGCGCCGCCGCGCGCGCCGAGATGTTCGCCGCGCTGCTCGCGGAGGGCGGCGACCGCCCGACCCAGGCCGACCTGGATCGGGTGTTCCGCGTGACCCCGCTGCCCGCGGGCACGGCGCTGCTGGTCTTCGACGGCAGCCGGCCCGTGCTCCGCGACGGGGCGGCGACGGCCAGGCCCCCGGTCGGCGATGCGCGCGTGCGCGAAGCGCTGGCGCGGCGCTCGGGCGTCGTGATCGCGAAGGGCGCCGACGGCGTCGTGCGCGTATGGGGGCTGCACGCGATCGGCCGCGGCCGCCAGACCGTCGCCTACGGCCTGCGCGGCGACGACGTCTACGGCGCGGCGCGCGACGCGCTGTGGCGCGACCTCGGGCTCGCGGGGCTCGCGCTGCTCGCCGCGCTGGCCGCCGCCTACCTCGCCTCCGGCAACGTCACGCGGCCGATCCGGCGGCTCGCCGCGAGCGTCGGCGGCAACGGCGACGGGCACGAGCTCGGGCGGCTCGAGCGCGGCATCTCGCGGCTCGGCGAGGCGGTCGAGACGCGCGAGGCCGAGCTCGCGCGGCGCGCCGAGCGCCTCGCCACCCTGCACGCGATCGACCGCGCGATCCTCGACGCCGAGACTCCGGAGGAGGTCGCCGGCGCCGCACTGGCCCGCCTGCGCGAGCTCGTCGGTGCCGCGCGCGAGCAGGTCGTCGTGCTCGAGCGCCAGGCCGCGGGCGGCATCGCGTTCGTCGTCGGCGACGAGGGCGCGATGCGGACCGACGACGCGCTGCTCGGGCTCGAGCGCCTGCGCCAAGGCCGCCCGCACGCCGAGGAGGATCTCGCCAAGGCGCCGCCGAGCCCGCTGCGCGACCGGCTGCTGCGCGAGGGCCTGCACGCTCACCTCGCGGTGCCGCTGCGCGCCGAGGGCGAGCTCGTCGGCGCGCTCTGCCTCGGGTTCGCGCAGCCGACGACGCTCGACGGCGACGTGGTCGAGGCCGCGCGCGAGGTCGCCGACCAGATCGCGATCGCGCTGCGCCACGCGCGCGTGCGCTCCGAGCTCGGCGCCGTGCTCGACGCCGCGATGGACGCCATCGTCGTCGTCGACGGCGACCGCCGCTTCGTGTCGGCCAACGCGGCCGCGGGCGACCTGTACGGCGTGCCGGTCGAGACCCTGATCGGGCAGCGGATGGACGACTTCCTCGGCGCCGAGCGCGCCGAGCGCGACTTCCGCCGGTTCCTCGCGCAGGGCGGCGTCGAAGGCACGTGGGAGGGCGAGCACGGCGGCGAGCGCCGGATCCTCGACATCCGCGGCACCGCCGAGTACCGGCCCGGGCTGCACCTGTTCATCCTGCGCGACGTCAGTGCCCGCCGGCGGCTCGAGGACCAGCTGCGCCAGTCGCAGAAGATGGAGGCGGTCGGCCAGCTCGCGGGCGGCATCGCGCACGACTTCAACAACCTGCTGACCGTCATCAGCGGCTACGGGCGGCTCGCGCAGCGGCGCATCGGCGCCGGCCCGGGCGCGCAGGAGCTGCACGAGGTCGAGCGCGCGACGGAGCGCGCGACGCAGCTCACGCGCCAGCTGCTGGCGTTCTCGCGCCAGCAGGTGCTCGACCCCGTGGTGCTCGACGTCAACGAGGTGATCGAGAGCCTGATGCCGATGCTCGACCGGTTGATCGGCGACGACGTCGCGGTCGCCGTGCTCGCCGCCGCCGGGCTGCCCGCGGTGCGCGCCGACCGCGCCCAGGTCGAGCAGGTGATCATCAACCTCGCGATCAACGCGCGCGACGCGATGCCCGCCGGCGGGACGCTGACGATCGAGACGCAGCCGGCCGGCGCCGACGTCTGCATCGCCGTCACCGACACCGGCGTCGGGATCAGCCGCGAGCTCGCCGAGCGCGTCTTCGAGCCGTTCTTCACCACCAAGGAGACCGGCCAGGGCACGGGCCTCGGCCTGGCGACCGTGCACGGCATCGTCACGCAGTCCGGCGGGCGCGTGACGCTCTACTCCGAGCCCGGGCTGGGCACCACGTTCCGCGTCTTCCTGCCGCAGACCGGCGCGGCGGAGGCCCCGGCCGAGGGCGCGGGCTACGACGAGACGAACGGCTACGCCGGGACCGAGGCGATCCTCGTGTGCGAGGACGAGGAGGGCGTGCGGCGCCTGATCGAGGTGATCCTCACGACCGAGGGCTACCGCGTGCTGGCGACCGGCGACCCGCGCGAGGCGCTCGAGATCGCCGCCTCCGACGCGACGATCGACGCGCTCGTGAGCGACGTGATCATGCCCGAGATGTCCGGCCCGGACCTCGCGCAGCGGCTCAAGACGCTGCGCCCGGGCCTGCGCACGCTGTTCATCTCCGGCTACACGGCCGAGACCGTCCGCGGCCGCGGGCGCCTGCCGCTCGGCAGCGCCTTCCTCGAGAAGCCGTTCGACCAGGCCTCGCTGCTGCGCTCCCTGCGCGCGCTGCTGGACCAGCCCGCGCCTACCGACCGGTGAAGCTCGGCGCGCGGCGCTCGGCCGCGGCCTGCACGCCCTCGCGCACGTCCTCCGACTGCGCGCACTGCTCCTGCGCGGAGATCTCGAGCTCGAGCGTGGTCGAGAGCGCAGGGCGGGCCGATGCGTCCATCAGGCGCTTGGCGAGCCCGACGGCGATCGGCGCGCAGCCGAGCAGCTCGTCGGCCAGCTCCTGCGTGGCGGCGTCGAGGCGCTCGGCCGGCGCGACGCGGTTGGCGAGGCCGATGCGCTCGGCGTCCTGGGCGCCGATCACGCGGCCGGTCAGGATCAGCTCCTTCGCGCGGCCGAGGCCGACGACCTGCGGCAGCCGCGAGGAGCCGCCGATGTCGGGCACGAGGCCGAGGCGCGTCTCGGGCAGGCCGACGAACGCGTCGTCGGCGAGCACCCGCAGGTCGCACGCGAGCGCCAGCTCGAGCGCCCCGCCGATGCCGACGCCGTGGATCTGCGCGATCACCGGCTTGGTCATCTCCTCGGCCTGGTTGAACGCGCGCACGCATTCGCGCCGGAACGCGCGCAGGCGCCGCGGCTCCGAGCCCGCGGCCGCGAGCGCCTCGATGTCCATGCCGGCCGAGAAGCACTTGCCCGCGCCGCGCACCACGACGACGCGGACGTCGAGGTCGTCGGCGGCCGCGCACAGGGCCTCGCCGATGGCCTGCACGAGCTCGAGATTGAGCGCGTTGCGCTTCTCGGGGCGGTTGAGCACGATATGGCGGACCTGCCCGCGGTCCTCTGAGATCACCAGGTCGGACACGGTGCGTGAGCCTATAAGGTGAAGTCCGATGAACTCGGCGGGCGTGCGAGAGCTGCTGCGCCCGCCGCCGCACCGCGGGCCGCTGATCGCTGCGGGCGCGGTCGCGCTGGGGGTCGGCATCGCGCTGGAGGAGATCCGGCTCGCGAGCAAGCTCGGCACCGGCGTGCACATGGTGATCCTGCTCGCCGCCGGGGCGCTGATCTACTGGCTCGGCGCGCAGTCGCCGAACGAGGAGGGACAGCCGCCGGCGTACCAGTCCGTCCTGCTGGTGACCGGGCTGCTGCTGCTGTTCGCGGGGCTGCTGACCACGGCGGACGTGCTCGGCGCCGACTTCGACGGCTTCCCGGCGGGCGCGATCGTATGGACGTCGGTGCTGGCGGCCGCGCTCGCCCTGTGGCCGGCGCTGGAGCGCAACAGCGCGATCTGCCTGCTGCTGGCCGCGGCCTTCGGCGCGTTCGCGCTGCTGTCGGCGTGGCGGTTCGTGTTCGAGCCGGGATCGGAGACGCCGTACCGCTGGCTGCTGCTGGTCGTCGCCGCCGCCTGCGTGCTCGCCTCGCTCGCGCTGCGCGAGCCTGCGCCGCGGCACGCGCAGCAGCTCGTCAACGCGGCCGGGCTGGCGATCGCGGCGATCGGCGCCGTCGCGTTCCTGCCGTTCTTGTTCGCCAATGACGGCAGCGTCCCGCAGCTGCCCGGCTTCTGGGAGGTCGTCCTGCTCGCCGCCGGCTTCGGCCTGGTCGCGTACGGCGCGCTCGACCAGGCCCCCGGGCCGGCCTACCTCGGTGTGCTCAACCTCGGGCTGTTCGTCGGCGTGGTCGCCTTCAGCGTCGACGAGACGCTCTACTGGTGGCCGCTCACGCTGCTCGCCGTCGGCGTCCTGATGCTCGGCGCCGGCCTGCGCCCGCGCCGCCCCCTGCCGCCCGAGCCGCGCGCCTACCGCGCGGGCGAGGCGCCGCTGGCGGCACGCGCCGACGAGGACGAGCTGGTCGTCCGCGTGTACGAGGAATGACGCGCTAGGGTCACGTTTCATGACCGACTCCCAGCACGTGAAGGAGGCCTTCGACCGCGCCTACCAGGGCGGCCCTGAGCGGCACCGCGTGAAGGCGATCGACCAGGGCAAGCTGCCCGTGCGCGAGCGCGTCGAGCGGCTGCTGGACGAGGGCTCGTTCGTCGAGGACGCGCTGCTCGCCAACTGGGAGGCGGACGGGCTCGGCGCCGACGGCGTCGTCACGGGCATGGGGACGATCGGCGGGCGCACCGTCGCGCTGATGGCCAACGACCCGACGGTCAAGGCGGGCTCGTGGGGGCCCAAGACGGTCGAGAAGATCCTGCGCATCCAGGAGGCGGCGCTCGCGCACCGCGTGCCGATGGTCTACCTCGTCGACTCCGCCGGCGCGCGGATCACCGAGCAGGTGCAGATGTTCCCGGGCCGCCGCCACGCGGGCCGGATCTTCTTCAACGAGGTCCAGCTGTCGGGCGCCGTCCCGCAGATCTGCGTCCTGTTCGGCCCGAGCGCGGCCGGCGGCGCCTACATCCCGGCGTTCTGCGACGTCGTGATCATGCGCGACGGCAACGCGTCGATGTACCTCGGCTCGCCGCGGATGGCCGAGGCGGTGATCGGCGAGAAGGTCTCGCTGGAGGAGATGGGCGGCGCGAAGATGCACACCGGCGTCTCGGGCTGCGGGCACTTCCTCGTCAAGACCGATGAGGAGGGCCTCGACCTGGCCAAGCGCTACCTCGGCTACTTCCCGACCAGCTGCGACGAGGAGCCGCCGATGGCTCCGCCCGCGGAGCCGGCCGCCGCGCTGCCGGCGATCCCGGCCGACGAGAACAAGCCGTGGAACATGCACGAGCTGATCGACGCGCTGGTCGACGCGGACTCGTTCCTGGAGGTCCACAAGCGCTGGGCCAAGGAGGTCATCGTCGGCTACGCGCGGCTCGAGGGGCGCGTCGTCGGGATCGTCGCCAACCAGCCGAAGTTCAAGGGCGGCGTGCTGTTCGTGGACTCCGCCGACAAGGCCGCGCGCTTCATCTGGACCTGCAACGCGTACTCGATCCCGCTCGTGTTCCTGTCCGACGTGCCGGGCTTCATGATCGGCACGCAGGTCGAGCGCCAGGGCATCATCCGCCACGGCGCGAAGCTGATCTCGGCGGTCAGCGAGGCGACGGTGCCGAAGCTGTGCGTGATCGTGCGCAAGGCCTACGGCGCCGGCCTGTACGCGATGGCCGGGCCGGCATTCGAGCCCGACGCGACGCTCGCGCTGCCGTCGGCGAAGATCGCGGTGATGGGCCCGGGCGCGGCGGTCAACGCCGTCTTCTACAACCAGCTCCAGGCGATCTCCGACGAGGACGAGCGGGCGGCCAAGCGGGAGGAGCTCAAGGACACCTACGCCGAGGGCGTGGACCTGCTGCACCTCGCGTCCGAGCTCGTCGTCGACGCCATCGTGCAGCCGGAGGACCTGCGCGCGGAGCTGATCCGGCGCTTCGCGCGCTACGCCTCCAAGCGGCGCGAGTCGCCCGCCAAGCGCAACGCGATCCCGCCCGCGTGACGGCAACGACTCGCCCAGGGGGCTCGCGTTGCTGGGAGCAATCGCCCAGGGGGCGATTCTCCCGCCTGTCATGAGTGCGAAGCGTGCGCTGCTGTCGCGCCTGATCGACCACGCGGCGCTGTTCCCGCCGGCGTCGCTCTCGATGCCGGACGCGATCGCGGCCGACCGCGCGGCGCGCAGGACGCCGCACGCGTGGATGCTCGACCGCTTCATCGTGCCCGCCTCGCGGCTGGACGAGCTGCCCGCCGACTTCACGCCGCGGCTGAGCGTCGTCGCCGACGTCGATCCGCTGCCGGCGCTCCCGCCCGCGGTCGAGTTCGTCGAGACGCGCCGGCCGATCGACGCCCCTGACGGCGTGCGCGTGTTCACCGAGGTCATGCCGGGCGACCCGCTGCCGGCCGGCGACGCGAAGATCCGCTGCGGCGGCGAGACGTTCCCGTCGGTCGACGAGCTGGCCGCGTTCGTGACCGCCTGCCGTGACGCGGGCAAGCCGTTCAAGGCCACCGCGGGCCTGCACCATCCGCTGAGAACGCCCACGCAGCACGGGTTCCTCAACCTGCTGGCGGCCGCCGTCTTCGGCTTCGCGTTCGCGCTCGACGAGCGCGATCTCGCCGCGCTGCTGGCCGAGGAGGACCCGGCCGCGTTCGCGCTCGACGACGACGCGTTCGTCGCGCGCGGTCGCCGCGTGGGCGCCGGCGCGATCACGGCGGCGCGCCACGAGCTGTTCGTCGCCTACGGCTCGTGCTCGTTCAGCGAGCCGGTCGAGGACCTGCAGGCGCTCGGCTTCCTCTAAGGTCCGGCGAGGATGGACGACCTCGCGTTCGCCGGGCCCGCGCGCCACGCCGCCATGATCGCGGCGGGCGAGATCTCCTCGCGCGAGCTGACGGAGCTCTACCTCGCGCGGATCCAGCGGCTGGATCCGCTGCTGAACGCGTTCCGCGTGGTGCTCGGGGAGAAGGCGCTGGCCGAGGCCGGGCAGGCCGACGGCCGCCGCGGCGCGGGCGACGGCCGCCCGCTGCTCGGCGTCCCGCTCGCGATCAAGGACGACATCGACGTCGCCGGCGAGACGACCGCGTTCGGCTGCGATGTCGATCAGGTTCCGAAGACCGCCGACGCGGAGATCGTGCGCCGGCTGCGCGCCGCCGGCGCCGTGATCGTCGGCAAGACGAACGTGCCGGAGCTGATGATCACGCCGTTCACCGAGTCGCCGACGTTCGGCGTCACGCGCAACCCGTGGGACATCCAGCGCACCAGCGGCGGCTCGAGCGGCGGCTCGGCGACCGCGGTCGCCGCCGGGCTCGTCTCGGGCGCGATCGGCTCCGACGGCGCCGGCTCGATCCGCATCCCGTCCGCGTGCTGCGGGCTCTTCGGGCTCAAGACGCAGCGCGGCCGCGTGCCGACCGCGCCGGACGTGAACCCGTTCCAGGGCATGACCGTGTTCGGACCGATCGTGCGCCGGGCCGAGGACGCCGCGCTGATCATGGGCACGATCGCCGACGCGTTCCCGGACCTGCCGGCGCCGCGCCCGCTGCGCGTCGCCGTGTCGACCGGCCTACCGCCGATCGGCGTGAGCCCGGACGCCGAGCAGCTGGAGGCCGTCGCGAACGTCTCCGCCGCCCTGCGCGACGCCGGCCACACGGTCTTCGACCGCGACTTCGACTGGGGCATGACGATGGGCAACCGCGTGCTCGGGCGCTTCCTGCGCGGGACGGGCGACAAGGCGATCGAGGTCGGCCACCCCGAGCGCTTGTCGCGCCGCGCGCGCGGGCTGGTGCGCATCGGGCGCTCGATCCCGCCGCCGTACGCGGCGGCTGCCGGCCGCGCCGCGGCGGCGGACGCGCAGCGGCTGAACGCGATCTTCGCCGACGCCGACGTGGTCGTCACGCCGCTGTTCACGCGCCGGCCGCCGAAGGTGCGCGAGTACGAAGGCCGCTCAGGCCCGCGCACGCTCGCCGGCATGGTGCGGCTCGCGCCCTACGCCGCCGCGTTCAACCACACGGGCCAGCCGGCGCTCGCCGTGCCCGCGGGCTTCGCCGGCGACGGCTTCCCGCTCGGCGTCCAGCTCGTCGGGCCGCCGGACTCCGAGCCGCTGCTGCTCACCGTCGGCGCGCAGCTGCAGGACGTCCGCGACTGGCATACCAAGGAGCCGCCCCTGTGACCGTTGGAGAGCTGCGCGCGCTGGCCGAGTCCGTGGCGCGCGAGGCGGGAGCGCTGCTGCGCGGCGCGTTCGACGGCCCGGAGCTGCGGATCTCGTCCAAGAGCACGCCGACCGATCTCGTCAGCGAGGCCGATCACGCGGCCGAGCGGCTGATCCGCGACCGGCTCGCGGCGGCGCGGCCCGACGACGGCGTGCTGGGGGAGGAGGGCGGCGACCGCGCCGGCTCCAGCGGCGTGCACTGGATCGTCGATCCGCTCGACGGCACCGTCAACTTCCTCTTCGGCGTGCCGCAGTGGGCGGTCAGCGTCGCGTGCGAGGACGCCGACGGCGCGCTCGTGGGCGTCGTCTACGACCCCCTGCGCGACGAGCTGTTCGCCGCCGAGCGCGACGGCGTCGCGACGCTCAACGGCGCGCCGATCGCGGCGTCAACGCGCGAGGACATGGCGACGGCGCTCGTCGGCACCGGCTTCGGCTACGACGCCGAGGTGCGCCGCGCGCAGGCGGCCGTGGTGGCGCGGCTGCTGCCCGACGTGCGCGACATCCGCCGGCTCGGCTCCGCCGCGATCGACCTCGCCTGGACCGCCTGCGGCCGGCTGGACGCGTACTACGAGCACGGGCTGAACGCGTGGGACCTCGCGGCGGGACGGCTTATCTGCGAGCGCGCCGGGTTGACGATCGTTGCGCTCGACCGGATCGGCCCGTCAGGCCCGGGCGTGCTGGTCGCGCCGCCCGCGCTCGCCGCTGCGCTCGCGCCACGCCTGGCGTGATCTCGGCGTCATCGGGGTACGCCTAGGCGCATGATCATCGGTGGAGTCATCGCCCTCTGCATCGTCCTGTTCATCCTCGCCTTCCTGTTCCCGCGCCTGTCGCGCGGTCCGGAGCACGGCTCCGAGCGCGTCGCCGGAGCGGGCGGCCGCGTCGCCGGCAAGGCGCCGGGTCCGCTCGGCCGCTGGTTCCGCAAGCCGTTCAGCACGTCGCAGAAGGCGATGTCGAAGAGCGCGAGCGGCGGGCGCCAGGGGCGCTCGAAGCTTCCGTTCTAGATGCCCGGGGCGGGACTCGAACCCGCACGCCCGTAAAGGCAGGGCTTTTTGAGAGCCCCGAGTCTGCCATTCCTCCACCCGGGCAGGGCAGACAATCGTACGGGGCTAGGCGGCGGCCGGCGCCGCGGTCTTCTCGACCTCGACGTTCCAGGCCTGCCGGAAGCCCTGCATCGCGATCACGATCAGGGCCACCTGCAGCGGGACGAGCAGCGTGCAGAGCAGGCCGATAAGGCCTGAGGAGAGCGCCGGGTCGGTGAAGCCGTCCTTCGTGCGATCGAACCAGGCCGGCGCCGCGATCGCGGCGAAGATGCCGAGCAGGGTCGCGAACCCGGCGATCATCGGCAGCACGCCGCGGCTCCAGCGCCAGACGAAGAACGCCAGCACGAGGTAGACCAGGACGAAGGCCACCTGGACGGGCTTGGCGCCCTCGAGCGCGCTCCAGCCGCCGATCGCGATGATCGCGGTGATCGCGGCGGAGACGAGCAGCAGCAGGATCACGAGCAGGCGCGTCAGCTGCGACGCGGCCTTGCCGCGATTGGGGTGCTCGACGACGACGGTCTCGTCGGCCATCGGCGCGACGATAGCGCTCGGGGCGAGCCGCTTGCGCCGCTCGCCCCGAGGCCGAGGTGGATCAGGGGCGCGCCTTGCGGCCCCAGCTCGCGCGTCCGCGGGGGCTCATGGCGCCACCCCCGCGTCCGGCGTGGCGGTGGCGTTCGGCGCCGGCGGTGCCGGCGATGCCGGCGATGCCGGCGGTCGCCGGCGGTGCCGTGGCCGGCGGCGCGGGCGTGGCCGGTGCGGGCGCGTCGCCGGGCGTCGCGTCCGGAGCCGGGGCGTTCGCCTCGGCCTGCTCGGCGGCCTGCTCGGCGGCGAGCTGCGCGGCCTCGTCGTCGGCGCCCTCGCCGAAGCTCGACCACGAGCTGCGGCTCCACGAGGAGCGCGTCTCGTCGACGTCTGCGCCGATGCCACTGCACGCGACGCACGACCAGCTCGAGCGGGCCCAGCCCGCCGACAGCGCGCCGGTGGCCATGCTCCACGAGGAGCGCGTCCAGGTCGCGATGCCGCCGTAGCGGTTGAGCGCAGCGATCAGCAGGCTCGGTGCGATCCCGCCGTTCGCGGCGGTGGCGCCGTTGGCGGCGGCCAGCGCGGCCTCGAGATCGATCTGGCCGGCGACGTAGGAGCCGAAGATCGGCTTGTCGGTCGCCGTCAGCGCGGCCTTGACCTGGTCAGGCGTCAGGTACGGCTTCGCCTGCAGCAGCAGCGCGACGGCGCCGGCGACGACCGGAGCCGCCATCGACGTGCCGCCGGCCTTGAAATACGCGCCGCCGACGATGCACGTCGGGCAGAGGTACTGGAAGGCGCTGTTGGGCGCGAGCGTCGACACGATGTGCGCGCCCGGAGCCATCACGTCCGGCTTGACGAACCCGTCCTGCGTGCGGCCGGCGCTCGACCAGTAGGCGCGCGAGCCCTTGCCGCTGTTGCCGGTCTCGTCCGAGCCGCCGACGCTGATCACGAACGGGTCGTTGCCCGGCGCGTACTGGACGGCGTCGGCCGCGCTGCCGCGGTTGCCCGAGGCGGCGACGACGACGATGCCCTTCTCCCACGCGTACTCGACGGCCGCGTCGAGCGGGTCCGTCCGGTAGGACTGCGGGGTGTCGGTGCTGAGCGACAGGTTGAGGACCCGGATGTTGAACTGGTCCTTGTGGTCGACCACGAACTGGATGCCGTTGATGACGTCCAGGACGGTCGAGTTGCCCTGCTCGTCGGCCGCCTTGACCGCGACCAGGTTCGCGTCCGGCGCCACGCCGACGTAGTCGCCGTAGAGCGGGTCGTACGGCGAGCGGTTGAACGAGTTGCCGGCGATGATGCCGGCGACGTGCGTGCCGTGGCCGAGGCCGTCGCCGGCCTTCTTCGCGCCCGCCGAGGTGACCACGTTGGTGACCACGCGCGAGCGGCCGTCGGCGCCGCGGAAGTCGACGAGGTCGCCGGCGACGCCGCTGTCGATCACGGCGACGCCGACACCGGTGCCCGTGAGGCCGTTGGCCCACAGCCTGTCGGCGTGGATCGTCTTCGGGTAGTTCGTGTTGAGCCGGCCCGAGTTGACGCCCTGGCCCTTGACCTTGGCGTTCAGCGTGACCGCGATGACGCCGCGCTCATGCCCGAGGGCGAGCGCCTCCTTGGCGGGCAGCTTGACTGCGAGGCCGTTGATCAGCGGGAGCCGCTGGGTCACGCGACCGTGATGCGTGCGAACGAGCGCGCGAGCCTTCTTCTCGGCGACGTTCGGCTTGAACTGCGCGATGGCCTCCACCTTGCGCGCCGGGGCCTTTGAGGCCAGGGCGGCAAGCTGCGCCTGCGCCGACGGGGCCGTCCTGGCCTCCGCCGTACCGCCCAGCACGGACAACGCGACGGCGGCCATGATGGCCGCGACGAGCGCGCTCCGCGAGCGGTTGATGCAGGTGATGAACAACTCAGGGCACCTCCTTGTGCCTTAACTCCGAACGCTTCTTCCTTAGAAGCTGGCGGCCGAGCTATCTCTCCCCCTGAGAGACCTCTGGCTTTGCGTCCCCGCCTCGCGACGGGTTTGCCCTGAGTCAGCTGTGCAGAGAAGGAGATCGGCGCGGTATCCGCCGATGTTGAGGCACCTGGACGCACGTCCTAGAGATGCGGGCGGAGGGACTCGAACCCCCAAACCTTGCGGCACCGGCACCTAAAGCCGGCGTGTCTGCCAGTTCCACCACGCCCGCGGGGAGCCCTCATCCTACGGCTACAATGGCGCGCCCGGGGGGACTGGTCCAACGGCTAGGATGGCGGTCTCCAAAACCGCAGGTTGGGGTTCGATTCCCTGGTCCCCCGCTCAAACTGCGTCACATCCGCCGCGCACAGCCGTTGATGCATGACGGAATGCTGCGGGCGCTACCAGGGCTGATAGACCTGAACTCGATGGGTGAGCTCACCGCCGGCTCCGTCTTCGCCGGGCACCGCATAGAGGACGTCGCCGGCCGCGGCGGCATGGGCGTGGTGTACCGGGCCACCCAGCTCGCGCTCGACCGCACCGTCGCGCTGAAGGTGATCGCGCCCGGGCTGCTCGAGGATCAGACGATGCGCGCGCGCTTCGTGCGCGAGTCGAAGGTGGCGGCGTCGATCGACCACCCGAACGTGATCCCGATCTACTACGCCGGCGAGGAGCGCGGGATCGCGTACATCGCGATGCGCTACGTCGGCGGCGACGACATCCGCAGCCTCGTCCGCCGCGAAGGGCACCTGAAGCCGGAGCGCGCGGCCCGCATCGTCGCCCAGATCGGCGCCGCGCTCGACGCCGCACACGCGGCCGGCCTCGTCCACCGCGACATCAAGCCCGCCAACGTGCTGCTCGGCCAGGACGACCACGTCTACCTGACCGACTTCGGGCTGACCAAGCACGTGCTCTCGGTCGCCGGCACGACCAAGCCGGGGCACTGGGTCGGGACGCTCGACTACGTCGCGCCGGAGCAGATCCGCGGCGAGCGCGTCGACGCGCGCTCCGACGTCTACGCGCTCGGCTGTCTTCTGTATTACACGCTCACGGGCGACGTGCCGTTCGAGCGCGACGGCGACGAGGCGAAGCTGTGGGCGCACCTCTCCGAGCCGCCGCCGAAGCCGAGCCGGCACGGCGTCCTCGTCGCCTTCGACGCCGTGATCGAGCGCGCGCTGGCCAAGGATCCCGACGAGCGCTACCCGTCCGCGGGCGACCTCGGCCGCGCCGCCGTGGCCGCCGCGGCGGGCCGCCGGCCCGCCGAGCGCGAGCGGCTCGTCGCCACCGGCGCCGCCGCGCCCGTCGAGGCCGAGACCGTCAGCGCCGCCCGTCCCGCGGTGGTCACCCAGATCCACGCCGACGCCGAGACCGTCGCCGAGTCGCCGAGCCGCGTGCACCGCGCCGGCCGGCCCGCCCTGCTCGGCATCGCGCTGCTGGCGGCGGCGGGGATCGGCGTGGCCGCCGCGGTCGCGCTCGGCGTGGGCGACGGCGGCAGCGACCCGTCGCGGCCGACGCCGACGCCCACGCCGGCCAAGACCGCCGCGCCCGCCTCCGGCGAGCCCGCGCAGCTGAAGGTGAGCAAGTCGATCGAGGTCGGCTCGCGCCCGAACGTCGCCCGCGTCGTCGGCGACAACGTCTTCGTCGGCTCCTTCAAGCAGCCGCGGATGGCGATCCTGTCGGCCAAGACCGGCAAGGTCCGCTCCTACGCTCCGAAGGTCGGCGTCGGGGTCAACGACTCCGCGCTCGGGTTCGGCTCGCTCTGGCTCGCGGTCTCGCGCTCGCACACGATCGTCAAGCTCGATCCGAGGACCGGCCACCCGCACGGCACGATCGCCGTGCCGGGCAACGCCGGGTCGGTCGCCACCTCCGACGACGCCGTCTGGGTCGGGCTCGTGAGCGGCAACGGCATGCCCGACACGCTGCTCAAGCTCGACCCGAAGAGCGGCAAGACGCTCGCGAGCGCGCAGTACCCGTACGGGATCGCGTCGCTGGCGGTGAGCCCGAGCGCCGTCTGGGTCGTCAGCCGCCGCCGCGCCCGCGTGCTGCGCGCCGACCCGAAGACCGGCAAGCCCGAGCGCGAGGTGCGCGTGGGGGAGACGCGCGGCGAGGACGCCGTCTACGGCAACGGCGCGCTGTGGGTGGCGTCGCCCGGCGACGACACCGTCTACAAGGTCATCACCGCGACCGGCTCGGTGATCCCGATCAGCGTCGGCAAGGCGCCGCGCCAGCTCGCGCTCGCGGGCGGCACCGTCTACGTCACCAACTACAACTCGAGCGACCTCTACGAGATCGACGCCAAGACCATGCGCGTGGTCGGCGGCCCGGTGAGCCTGCCGGTCAACCCGTTCGCGGTCGCGGCCGGCGACGGCGACGTGTGGGTGACGAGCCAGCCTGACAACCGCGTCAGCGTGCTCGTCAGAGATCCCTCCGGGTGATCACGCCGGTGCGCATCGCCTGAATCGCGAGGCTCGCGCGCTTCTGGTTCTGCGGCAGCGCGTCGACGCCGAAGACCTCGAACAGCGCGCGCAGCGTGCTCTTGATCGCGTCGACGCTGACGACCAGCTCGTCCGCGATCTGCTGGTTGGTCGCCGGCGTCGCGTAGGTGGAGTCCTTGAACGGCCGGCAGAGCGCGATCAGCACCCGCCGCTGTGCGGGCGTGAGCAGCTCGCCGACGTGCGGGCCGAGCGCGGTGACGGTCGGGCGTGAGACGGACTCGCCCGCGGGCGCGCGAAACGCGATCGCGACGCCGCCGACCGTCAGCACGTCGCCGTCGCGCAGGCGCTGGCGGCTCGTGACGCGGTTGCCGTTGAGGTAGCTGCCGTTGCGGCTGAGGCCGTCGTCGACGACGGTCCAGTCGTCGCCCATGCGCTCCAGCGCGGCGTGCACGCGCGAGATCTCGGAGTCCCAGTCGAGCACGATGTCGTTCGACGGGCGGCGGCCGATCGTCATCCGCTCGCCGAGCGGCACGAGGTCGACGATCACCTGCCCGTCGTCCGCGTCGCGATAGATCAGGAACGGCGTGCCGCGACGCTCCGCCGCGATCCGGTCCTTGAGGTCCTGCGGGGTGGCGACGTGGGCATCGAGCGGGGAGTCCGGCACGAGAAGGAGCCTACGCGCGCCTGCGCCGAAACGTGGCGTCACCAAGGGTGGAGGGGGCGTCCACCTCGGGTGTGCCGGCTCCAGCCCTGAGCCCCCTGTGAGAGCGGGCCCGCGCGAGGGATCGTCTGGGTACTCCCCAGAACCTCCCCGGAAGGCCCGCCATGATCCGCTCCTCCTTCGCCGCTCTCGCAGCGGTGCTGATACTCGTCGCCCTGCCGTCCGCGGCCCGCGCCGCCGGCGACGCCGACTACTGGTCCTACGCGGACCGCATCCAGACCCAGCTCGACGCCAAGTGGGACGAGCAGGCGGGCTACTACAAGCTCGGCGGCGGCGGCGTCGAGCCGATGGCGAACTCGATGATGCTGCTGACGCACTCGGTCGCGGCCATGCACGGCTATCAAGGCCCCTCCCGCAACGATCGCCGGGCGCGCGTACTGGCGCTCCGGCTCGTCGACGGCGTGCCGTTCGTCAACAAGCCCGGCACGGGGCAGGTCCACGCGCCCGGCTGGGTGAACTCGATGACCGACGCCAAGGGCGGCCAGCACCTCGTGTTCGACGCCGAGGTGGTCGACGGGCTCGTCTACGCCTACCGGGCGCGCGAGGCGCTGCAGCTGCCCGAGTCGACCGTGGCGAAGATCCGCGACGCGATCCACCGGACCGCGCGCGGCGCGTTCTGGCGCTACCCGACGATCCGGCTCAACCAGGTCAACTGGTACGCGCTGATGTACGCCGCCGACACGACCGTGACCGGCGACACGACGCTGCTGCGCAAGGACTTCCGCCAGCAGCTCCTGCACTTCTTCGGCGGCGCGCGCGGGAACGGCGCGGGCGGGATCGGCAACTTCGGCCCGGGCATGCGCTTCCACTACCTGCCGCAGATGGCGCTCAACAACCCCAAGAACGTCGACTCGGCCGAGTACGCGAACATCGTGCTCTCGTTCGTCCGCTTCTACGACCAGGCGCGCCGTGCCGGGATGGCGGCGCTGCCGTCCCCGGACGTGACGCTGATGCACCAGTGGATCGAGCGCGCGATCTCGGGCTACTGGGCGCACTCCGGCTACATGAACTGGGACTCCGGCCTGGGCTTCGACCGCTGGCACCAGGCGAAGAAGCTCGGGCTCGCGCAGGAGGCGCTCGTCGGCCTCGCGTCCTCGAACACGCTGCTCCCGAGCGAGCGCTGGGGCGAGTGGTCCAAGACGATCCTCGATCGCTCGCTGGGCTTCTACGACCAGCAGCTGGTGCGCGCGAACGACATCCCGGACCCCCTGTTCTTCGGCGTCCACGCGGTGCCGCAGGGCCCGGGCAGCGCGCGGCTCGCCGCCGCCCGGATCGAGGCCAACGCGGCGCGCGCGATCGACGCGGGCCTCGGGACGCGGCGCGCGTCCGAGCCACCGGCGCTGTACTCCTACGACCCCGACATCGGCCGCCTGGCCGTCACCACGCCGACGTACAACACGGCCGTCGTCGCGGTCAACCAGCGCGCGTTCCCGTATGGCGGGCTCGACCTCGCGCGGCTGTTCGACGCCAACCAGGACGTCGCGGCGAACATCGGCGGCCGCCCGCCGGCCTCGTTCGGCGTGATGGTGCGCGACATCGCCGGCAAGCGCGTGATCGCGTCGCAGGTGGGCCGCTCACGGGTGACCGGCACGACGCCGCTGCGGCTGACCAAGGCGCCGTCGGGGGCGGGAGCGCTCGCCTCGGCCAAGGTCGGCCGCGCGTTCGCGGGCCCGTTCAAGGACCTGCGCGCGACGGGCTCGGTGTCGTCGAGCACGCTGCGGGTGACCGTCTCGCACCGCTTCACGCCCGACTGGATCCAGTCCTCGTGGACGGTCGCCCGCCGCACCGGCGGCGCCCGCTACACGGCCGACGTGCTGTTCCCGAGCTGGGGCGGCAAGTCCGCCTCAGCCGTGGCCGTGCTGCGCACCGGCGAGACCGTGAAGGTGGGAACCCGCCTGATCCCGCTCTCGTCCGTCGCGTACCTGTGGATCCGCAGCCAGTTCAGCGGGTACGTCGTCGTCCCGGCGTCGCGCCCCGCGGGCGCCGGCGTCCACGTCATGCGCCCGGCGGCGCAGAGCTCCGATCCCAACCCGGGACCGACGCTCGCGGTCCAGATCGCGCGCAACGCGAAGTTCAGCCGCGCCGCCCTGTCCGTTCGCCTGATGCCCGTGCACGACGAGCAGCAGGCAGCGGCCGCGGCGGCGCGGCTGGGGTGACCCCGTCCTGAGCTGACCTGACCTGATTGACGCCTCCCGGCGACCCTGCCCGGACCTCCGGCTGCCGCTCTTCCCGCCAGGGGAGCGGCGGCCTACGTCCGATTCAGCGCGCGGGCGGCTCTACGAGGACCAGCTTCCCCCGGTTCAGCAACTGCGCGATCGCACACGCCTTCTCGATCTGCGTGTACGTGTACCGAACCGGGTTGTGCAGGGTCTCGATGTGGACGCCTGGAATCTGCATGGAGCATTGATTCCCCGTTTGCGGCATCTCATATCCATCTGACGCGACGTCAACGCGAGCCGGCGTCCCGGCGCCGGTATGATGGACGCCGTCCGCCTGGCGGGCGAAGTGTTGTGGTTGCACAGAAGCCTTCCAAGCTTCTAGGGCGGGTTCGATTCCCGTCGCCCGCTTGCAGCAGACATACGGGGAGTGGCGCAGTCTGGTAGCGCACCCGGCTGGGGGCCGGGCGGCCGCAGGTTCAAATCCTGTCTCCCCGATCTAAACTCCCTGCAAATCCCGTTGTTCGTGTAAACGGGGCAATGCGGCGCCGAGGCACTTGTGGAACCCACGGGGATCAAATTGTGCAGCCCGTGCGAGAAAGTGGTGCTTCGCGCCACGCAGTCGATTGGGCCGGGGCGGTTGCGCCCGGTTCGCGTCCAGCCCGCGCTCAGTTGCACCCCGTCGCGAGAGTTCATCCCCAGAACCCGAGACCGGGAGCGGCGCGAATGGCGGCGTAAAGCCACGCCGGCGGTGTTCGAGACGGCATACGTGGCGTGCTTGAGGGGCGTCCGGGAACTGTGGGGAGCAGTCCAGCAAGCGGGCGAGAACCGGTGCTTTGCACGATGCCGCCGATCGAGGCGCTTCGGCTGGACCCGGCCCGGAACCGTGCGGTCGCTCCGGTCGATCGCGCCCCGCCTCTGTTGAATGCCAAGGCTTGGCCGTCGACGGCGTACGGAGGCCGGCCTGCAGCTCGAACGCAGGCCGCGCTCGCTGACCTCGCGAAGCCCGCGCCGCCAGGCGTTGTCGCGCATCACGTCGGGGGGAGGGCGCGAAGCGGTCGGCGGGGTCCTCGTGCCAGTGCAGCTGCTGGCGGATCCGCGCACGGGGCCGGCGTCGAGCTGCCGGTCGAGCACGTCGCCGAAGCCGGCGGCGGCGAGGTCGGCGAACGCGACGACACCTTGAACAAGACCCTCGCGGGCGCCGGCGGCCGTTGCCCACCGCGACCTCCTCGACCTCGTCCCCCGGGCGCGACGTTCACCTGCACGTAGATCGAGCGCGTGACGCCGCGCGGGCGCGCGTCACCGGCGAACTCCTCGATGGTGTAGTCGCGGCGCAGGGCGTCGTGATCTCCGAAGATGCGCGGAGCGGGCGGTCCGGAGAGCCACGGCGTGCGGTCCAGCCACCAGATGTTGATGGTGGGCGTCGGTGATGCGCATGGGCGAGCAACCGTACGTCCGCTGACCCGATACTGACCATGCGCGACACGCGCGAGTTCTTTGCCCAGCGTCTTACGATCGGGCCCGCTCAACGTCGACCATCAGTCGTGCTGGTGGTGAATCGGCAGACGTCCGCTTCGACACCTGCGGCCGATGACTCGATCGGCCGGTGGTGTTGACATCAGGCGGCGGGAGGCAACGATCGAAGCGCAAGAAACCTGCGATCGGAGGTCGCCGATGACCACTGCTCTCCTCGTGCTCAGAGTCATTCCCGGGCTTCTCCTGATAGGGCACGGGCTGCAGAAGCTCGTGCCCCCCGGCTACTCACCGCCGCGGTTGCACGCGGCCGGTCATCGCGCCACGGGGGCGGCCTTCGGGAGCCTCGGCATCCGGCCGGCGGTGGTGGCCGCCGTCCTGGCGGGCTCGGCCGAGCTCGTCGCCGGCTTCTCGCTCGCGGCCGGACTCCTCACGCCGGTCGGCACGGTTCTCGTTGGCGCCGTGATGATCACCGCGATCCTCAAGGTGCATGTCTCGAACGGGATCTGGGCTGCCGAAGGCGGCTTCGAGTACCTGCTCGTGCTGCTGACCGTGGGCTTCGCGATCACGGCGCTGGGGCCTGGATCGCTCTCGGTCGGCTCCTGGCTCGGAATCGACAACTGGGCCGGCATCAACTGGACGATCAACCCGGCTGCGCGCTCCGCGATCGCGCTGGCCGTCGGGCTCGCCGGAGGCCTGGTGGTGGCCCTGGCATCCTCGGTGTCGAAGCGCACCTCCACCCGCCCGAGCCCTCAGGCGGCGGGCTGATGCGCTACGCGTCGACCGGTCGGATGGAGCTGTGGTTCGTCGCGTCGAGCGCTGCTCCTCTGCGGGGGTTCGGACAGGCAACGCCGCGCGGGAGGCGCGCGGCCGCTCTCCGTCGAGATGCGGTGCCGGTTTCCCCACGCTCGCACGCGCCGATGGCGGGAGACATCCGTGGGACTCGAGCCGCAGCCGGGGTCTCGCGGTGACCACGACAGTGTTCGTTGCCGAACGCTCGAGATCACATGTGCTCGTGTCCGACGTCGAGGCATATTCGTTCACGTTCTCAAAGGCAGGAGATGGCGACGGATGAATGTCGCCGGCCTCAAGTGCGCCGACCTCGTCGATGCGATGGGCCGCATGCACCGTCACCGCTGCCACATCCTTGACCTGGTCAGCCCGACGCCGGGGCGGATCCTCTTCGGCCGGGCGGTCACGATCTCGTATTTCCCGAGTTGCTCGGCCGCGCTCGACCCCGAGCACCACAACTTCGCCAATCTCTTCTACGAGGCGGTCGGCGACGACCCGGCCGGCAAGGTGATCGTGCTCGCGTCCAACGGCCACGCCGACACGTCGATGGGCGGCGGCACGAAGCTGCTCCGACTCCATCAGCACGGCTGCGCCGGAGTGCTCACGGATGGCCGCTTGCGCGACTTCGACGAGCTCGCGCGCTACGACTTCGCGGCGTACTGCTCAGGTGAGGCGACGCGCTGGGGAGGAGACCACGTGACGCCGTTTCAGGCAAACGTGCCAGTGGTCGTCGACCGCGTAACGGTGATGCCCGGCCACTACGTGTTCGCCGACTCCTCAGGCGCCGTCGCGATCCCGGACATCCAGATCGATGAAGTGCTCGCCGAGGCACGCAAGGTCGAGGCCGCGGACGCCGCGGCTCGCGCCCGGATCGCCCGCGAGCAGCATCGTGACAAGCCAACGCCGGCCAGGTCTCGCGAAGGAAGATGGTCATGAGCTCCGCTTCCGGCGGCGGGCCTGTCCCGGCTAGCTAGACGGGAACGGAGCACCGGAGCAACGACGACACCATGAGCGAGACCACGGAGACCGCGATCCTCGCGGGAGGCTGCTTCTGGGGCGTCCAGGAGCTGCTGCGACATAAGGACGGGGTCATCTCCACCCGAGTCGGCTACACCGGCGGAGACAACGACCACCCGACCTACCGCAACCACCCCGGCCACGCCGAGGCGGTCGAGATCGTGTTCGACCCCGAACGCATCTCCTACCGGGACATCCTCGAGTTCCTCTTCCAGATCCACGACCCGACGACCAAGGACCGCCAGGGCAATGACATCGGCTCCAGCTACCGCTCGGAGATCTTCTACACGAGCGACGAGCAGCGCCAGATCGCCGAGGACACGATCGCCGACGTCGACGCGTCGGGCCTGTGGCCCGGCAAGGTCGTGACGGAGGTCAGCCCGGCGGTGACCTTCTGGGAGGCCGAGCCCGAGCACCAGGACTACCTGCAGCACTACCCGAACGGGTACACCTGCCACTTCCCGCGGCCGGGCTGGAAGCTCCCCCGCCGCGAGACCGCCCGCTCACGCGGCGCCGTGGACTGCAATGAATGAGCGCGTCCTCGGTGGGACGCTCAGCGTGCCATCGAGGAGGGCGTCCCGAGGTGTGCACGCTGGATGGCGCATCGAAGCGATCTGGCACGTTCGCCCCTAACCATCCATCGCTCCGGCCGGCACCGGTGGTCGTCTAGCTGTAGTTCCTGACCACGTTGTTCATCCGGGCCTCGTTGGAGGCTGAGTGGTGCTCAAGCCAACTCAGTTCTCCAACGGAGGGCACCGGATGAAGGTCCACGCTAGACGCTATGGCCTGGGGTTGCCGCCGGGTTAGCTGAGAGCGTCGACGCCCCGCGCATCGTGTGGCGCGGGCTGGTTACCGCATCGATGGGGGAGGGAGCGTCGACGTGAGCGAGGCTATCCAGTTCGTCGGGCTTGATGTGCATGCGGCTCAGACGGCGGCCGCGGCGGTTGAGTTGGGGTCGGGTGTGGTTCGCCAGCAGCGGATCATTGGTCCGCCGCTGGCGGCGGTGGCGTGGTTGGCGGGTCTGCCGGGCGTGGTTCGGGCGGTCTATGAGGCGGGGCCGACGCGCTTCGGGCTGGCTCGCGCGGCGCGCGAGATCGGGGTCGAGATGATGGTCTGCTCGCCGGGCGCGATTCCGCGGCAGCCGGGTGATCGGGTCAAGACTGACGCGAGGGACGCGCTGAAGCTCGCGCGGCTGCACGCGGCTGGGCAGTTGCGCCCGGTCGTGGTCCCGTCGCGTGAGCTCGAAGGCCTGCGCGATCTCGTCCGATGCCGCGAGGATCTCCGTGGCGATCTGATGCGCTGCCGGCACCGGATCTCCAAGCTGCTGCTGCGACGCGATCACCTCTGGACGGGGCCGGGCAACACGTGGACGCACGCGCATCTGAAGTGGTTGAGCAGCCTGTGCTTCGATGACGCACTGGTCGACATGGTCCTCGGTGAGCATCTCGCCCAGCACGAGGCGTTGCTGGCTCGCCGCGATCGTCTTGACGGGCTGCTCGCCGATCAAGCCACACACGGCGACCATGCCGCGCTGGTTGCGCGGCTGCGCCGTCTGCGTGGGATCGACACGCTGACCGCGATCGGGTTGGTCGCCGAGATCGGCGACTTCGCGCACTTCGACCATCCGCGCCGGCAGCAGTTATCTCGGCATGACACCCGCTGAGCACTCCTCCGGGACCCGGCGCCGCCAGGGCGCGATCACCAAGGCCGGCTCCAGCCACGCCCGCCGGCTGCTGGTCGAGGCCGCGTGGCATTACCGACGCCCACCACGCGTCTCACTGATCCTCCGTCGCCGCCAGGACGGCCAGCGGCCCGACGTCATCGACGCAGCCTGGCGCGCTCAGCTGCGGCTGCACCGCCGCTGGACGCACCTCGACCAGACCCGCGGCAAACGACGCACCACCGTCGCGGTCGCCGTCGCTCGCGAGCTGGCCTGCTTTGTCCGGGAGATCGCGCGCCTGCCCGACTGACCCGCTGCACGACAGCCCGTTCCGGGCGCGGGTGGCGGCCGGCGCGCGCCACCGGGACCCGCGATCGCGTTATGAGCACCGCTCCGACCGGGCGGCGCGCTCGTTTCTAGACCGCGGCCTCGGCGCGTCGAACAGCCGTCTTGAGGTATCCAGCCCTCGCATATCAGCCTGAAGCGCCCTCGCCGCTCCGACCGCCACCCGCGCCCGAACCACACCGCCGCCAGACCAGCGCTCCCGCGAGAACTACCGCTGAAGACTTGACAAACCGAAGGCCATATCAACGCCCCGCTCGGTCCGAAGGGCCGGGAGTTCATGGTTCGCCGTGTGCTCGAGCGGGGGTGGTCGCTCGCGGCGGCGGCCGAGGCCGCCGGCGTGAGCGAGCGCACCTGCTCGAAGTGGTTGGCGCGTTACCGGGCCGAGGGCGAGGCCGGGTTGCGGGATCGTTCTTCGGCGCCGCGGTCGGTCCCCAGCAGAACCAGCGAGCAGCTCGTGGAGGCGATCGCAGTGTTGCGGCGGTTGCGGATGACCGCGGCCGAGATCGCCGAGTGCGTGCCGATCCCGCTTTCGGCGATCTCGGCGGTGCTGTTGCGGATCGGGCTCGGCAAGCTCTCGCGCCTGCAACCGCCCGAGCCGCCCAACGCGCCGTCATCGGCGGCGGCATCGTTGTCGTCCCTTCGCTCCTCGCGCTGCTGCGGCTGGCCGTCGCCGGCCGCCTCGGCTACGACGGCGCCGGTGACGGCGGCGGCGCCGCCGGGCCGGGCAACGGTCGCGTCCAGGCCCCGGGGCTCCATCCGGTCCGCGCAGGGCGCCTCGCCGGCGCCTGCCTCATCGGCGGCTTCGGCTTGCTTACCGTCGCCGAGCCCGGCTGGGCGCACGCGATCGGCGTAACCATGCTGCTTGCGGCAATCGCGCTCGGCCTCGCGGCGGCTGCGCCGCGGCTGCTCGCGGAGAGCGAATCCTGACGACGTTCCGTACGCGCCGTGCGGCCCGGAGGGGCCCGCCCGCGATCGAGCATCGGCGTGGGCGACGACAAAGACCGGACACCGACCGTGCGTCACGCCGTCAACGTCAGTGGCGGCGCGCCCGGTCGCCTCGCGTGCGCACGCCACGCGCGCGTCTGCTCGCCGGATAGCCGCAACGCCTCGTTGGGCCGACGATGCCGCAGCCGGCGCCGCAGGCGCCGGCATCGCGCGCGGGGCTGGCGACCGGCGTCCGGCCATCGTCGCGCGCGAGACGGGCCGCGCCATGGGCCACGCTGATCAGGCGATCGTGAACCCGCATCACGCCCCGTAGTGCTCGCCCCAAGCTGACAGGATCGTCCGACCACGCCGAGCCAGGCGACGTCAACGCGCTCAGCGCGACAGCCGATCGGCGCGGACTGACCCTCGACCTGTCAAGGAGGCCCCGATGCGCCCTCGCCTGTTGTATCTGCTCAGCGCCCCGCACCCCACGGCGGGCGAGCGCGATCGCTTCGATGCGTGGACCGCCGGCGCGGGCGTGCCGGACCGCCGGCGGACGCGCTGGGCCCACGTCGAGCTTGGGCTTGCGGCATGAGTGAGCCCGCCGGCGAAGAGGCCCTGTTCTGGGCGGCCGCTGCGGTCGCCACCACGCTTCGCGTTGTCGAACTGGCCGCGATCGCGGTGGCCGCGGTGTTCATCGCCCCGCCGCTGGTGATCGTCGCCGTGATCGTCGGTGTCGCCCTCATCGCGATGGCCGCGGTCGCCGCGGTCGTCGCGGTCGTCGCGCTCCCGGTCGTCGCGGTCCGTCGCGTCCACCGCCACCGGTCCGAGCACCCGCATCGGCTGGTGCGGCTGATGGTCGCCCGAGCACACCGGAGGCAGTACGGGTGATGGACGCCGAGATCGAGATCGCGCCCCGCCGCATCAACCAGGCGCGTCGCGCTGTCCTCATGCGCGCGATGCCCCCGGCGCGTGCAGGTCGCCAACCTGCGTCCAGTTGAGCAGGCGGTGCCGCGCGTGCTCGTGACCGGCGACTCGGAGGTCTGAACCACATGCTGCGCCCCCGGGACCATGCGAACAGCGGATCAGCACCGTCCAGCGAGCGAAGCGAAGACCAGCTCGATCGCGTCCGGCACAGCCTCGCCCACGTGCTCGCCATGGCCGTACTCGAGCTGCGCCCCGGGGCGGAGCTGGGTTTCGGAGCCCGAGCAGCAGCACCAGCGCGACCGCGAACAGGCCGGCCGCCCAGATCAGCCGCATGACGTCGATCGAGTCGCTGTAGACGAGCGCGATGACGATAAGCGCGAGCAGGTCGTCCGCGATGACGACCGTGAGCACGAACGCCCGCAGGCGGTCCGGAGCACCCCGGCCGAACAGCGTGAGCAATCCCAGCGCGAACGCCGTGTCGGTCGACATCGCGATGCCCCAGCCCCCCGCGGCCGAGCTCCCGAGGTTGAACGCGAGGTAGATCGCCACCGCGGCGCCCATGCCGCCGACCGACGCCAGCAACGGGAGCACGAACCGCCGGCGCTCGCGAAAGTCGCCGAGGTCGATCTCACGCCGCGCCTCCAGACCCAGCACGAAGAAGAAGAACGTCATCAGCCCGCTGTTCACCCACTCGCGCAGCGTCAGCTCGACCCCCCCGCCGTGGAGGTCGATCGCGAGCACGGCCTCCCACAGCCGCTCGTAGGAAGCGGCGTCGACGTTCACCCACACGAGCGCCGCCACCGTCGCTGCGAGCAGGACCGCCGCGCCGCCGCTCTCGGTGCGCAGGAACTCACGCAGCGGGCTCTTGAACCGGCGCGCCCACGCGGTCGTCCCCGACCACAAGTCCGCGCGTGCGATCACCATCCGTTCCCCCACGCTCACGGCTCGGCCGGGATCGACGCGCTAGGCGGCCAGCCGGCGGCGGGAGACTGCCGAGGACTCGGGGACCGCAAGCCCGGAGTTCTCGCTCGTCAGCAGGCTTCGGCCGGTCTCGTGATCGAAGAGCTGCAGCCGAGACGTGTCGACCCAGAGCTGGGCCTCCCGACCCTGCGTGATTGCACTGGCCGCGGACAGCCGAGCGACGACCTGAACGCCGCCGGCAGAAGAAGCCACGCCAGCCGCGTCCCTCTCGTCTGCGAGCTCCTGCAGCCCATCCGATGAAACCCCCCGCGAGTCGACACCCGCGACGAACAGGTTGACCGGATGCTCATACACAGCGGCTGGTGTTCCTACCTGCTGGATCCGCCCGCCACGCGTGACAGCGATTCGGTCGCCCAGCGTCACCGCCTCGACCTGGTCGTGGGTGACATAGACCGTCGTCGCGCCGAGCCGCTCATGAAGGCGCGAGAGAGCGGTTCGCGTCTGCACCCTCAGCTTGGCATCAAGGTTCGATGAGAACCGCCTGGGGTCGCGGACGACCGCGCGACCCATCGCAACCCGCTGGCGCTGCCCACCCGAGAGGTTGGCCGGCCTGCGATCGAGCTGACCCTCGATCTCCAGCACCCTCGCCGCCTCGTCCACCCTTCGGGCGATCTCCTGTCCCGAGGGCGCCGGTCGGGTCTCGGATTACGGTCCGGGCACTGGGATTAGGGGCCTTCGGGAGAACGCATCGTGGGCCGGCCGCTTTCGAGGTTGGATGTGAGAGCCTGATAGTTCGGTGGACGCCCCTGCGACTGGCCTGGTTGCCCTGCGAGCGCGCATCCGTCGGTGTCGTTTGCCCATGGTTCTCCCTTGTCGTCGGTTCGGCGACGGGAGCGCGGGGGAGGGCGATCGGGCTGGATGTGCATCGCGACCTTTGTGAGGTGGCGATCGCCGAAGGAAGGCAGCATGCGGTCAGCCGGGCGTATCGCGACAAGTCCGGAGGTCTTGGAGCTGTTCGCGGCGAGCCTGACCAAGGGATGACCGGGTGGCGTTGGAGGTGACTAGGAGCGCGTGGGAGATCGCCAGGATCATCGAGACCCACGTCGCGCGCGCGGTGGTGGTCTCGCCGAGTGACACGGGGATCCGTCAAGCCAGGGCGAAGATCGATCGCTTGGACGCGCTGACGTTGGCGCGCTGGTTGGCCGCGGGTCCTTGGACGGCGTGTGGATGCCTGACGAGCGCACGCGGGTGATGCGCCGTCGGTTGACCCGTCGCGGGCAGTTGGTCGCGGACCGCACGCGCGCGGAGAACGAGATCCACCGCGATCCTGGTCCGGCGGCTGAAGGGCCGCCCCGAGGCGAGTGATCTGTTCGGGGTCAAGCGTCGGGCGTGGCTGGCCGAGCTCGAGCTGCCGATCGAGGAGTACGAGACGCTGGACGGCGGTCTTCGGCAGGTCGATTTCCTCGACGGCGAGATCGCCGTGGTTGATCGCGTGATCGCGCACGACGCCTTGAAGTGGCCCGACGCGCGCCGGCTGATGACCGTCCCCGGGGTGAATTTGATCGTCGCCGTGACCCTTCTCGCGGCCGTCGGTGACATCCAGCGGGCGCGGGCACGCTGCGTGCAGTTTCCGAAGCCAGCTGGCCAGGCTGAGCCGCCGGCCGCAACACAGCCGACCTATCGGAGGCGAAGGCTCCCAGTGCACCGCGCCGCAGCCTTCGCGCGGGAAAGCGGACTCTCGCAGGTCGTGCACGGCGATGGCGAGTGGGCCGACCTTTTCGGACCGCTGCTGCTGGTCCAAGGCGTGCTCTCGAGCACTCGTGTGGAAGGTGTTCACCTCGCACCCGAGCACTTCACCTCGACGTGCACGTTCGAGTTCGACTCCCGCGGCGTTGAACGTGTCGGCCTCTCGGTGGATCCGGTCGGCAACCATGAGACGTGGGCGACCGACATCGAGGGCGCTCGGCCATGCCCCGACTACTACGCCTGATCGGCGACGCCGACTTCACCGTGTCCATCCCTGTACGGGATGCTCGCCGCCGACGCGGGCGGCGGCCGGCCGACTCGGATGCCGGCGACAACTCGACGGTCCCGCAATGTCTTCGTGATCGGCTCGGACAAGAAGATCGATCTGGTCCTCGCTCATAGGACGACCCCCACGGTTCGTGAGATCCCGCCCATGCTCCGCCCGGGCATGCCGTGCGCGCCGTCGCCACGCCGCCGTGAAGCTCGAAAGCACCATGAATGAGCGCCTGGGTCGTGCTCGCAAGGTGATTGTCACCCAGGATGAGATAACGATTCTCGGGTGTCGAGGAACGCCAGCACCGCCAGCACTCGCCGGTGATCGTCCTCAGTCTTCGGGAGGCTGAGTTTGCCGAGGATGCTGTGGACGTGCCTCTCGACCGTACCTTCGGTCACCCAGAGCCGCTTTGCGATCCCCGCGTTTGACCGGCCTTGCGCCATCAGCGAGAGGACCTCGCGCTCGCGCGGGCTGATCTCATCGAGCGGATCGTCAACCCGCTTGGCGGCGACCAATTCCCGCACGAGCACGGGGTCGATGACGGATCCCCCCTTGACGATCCGCTCCAGCGCGTCGATGAATTCTTCGACGTCGGTGACGCGGCTCTTCAGCAGGTACCCGCTGCTCCCGCCTCCCGCGAGCAGATCCATCGCGTGCTCCACCTCGACGTGCGCAGACAAGATCATGATCGCGGTCTGCGGGAACTCCTCGCGAATCAGGCGCGCGGCCTCGAGACCCTCGGTCGAGTTGGTCGGCGGCATCCGGATGTCGACGACCACGAGCTCGGGCCGGTGCTGTCGGACGAGCGCGATCAGCTCTTGCGCGTTCCCGCTCTGTCCTACGACCTCGAGGCCTGCGCGCTCGAGCAGCCCCGCCAGACCCTCGCGAAGCAGGGCTTCATCATCTGCCAGCGCCACCCTGATCAGCGCCCGCTGGACTCGGCGCTCAGAGTCCAACGTCATCTCGACGGCTCGGTCCAGGAACGCCGCCGCCACGGCGAGTCCCCCGCGCTCTTCCGCCCGGCTCGCGGACCGTTCCAGTTCGGTGGCGAACTCCTCGTCCGGTTCCGAGGTTGCCTTAGCAGGATGCCGGAGAAGCCGCTCTGGGTTGAGGTCGGGGTCCGTCGCCTCGGCCAACGCGGCGTGTGCCCTCTGACGGTCCCCCGCCGAGGCAGCCCAATACACCGCTGACCGCACCAGAGGATGACGAAAACGCACGACCGAACCGATTTCCAGCAATCCGGTCGCCTGCGCACAGGCCGCGATAGAGGTCACGCCGAGTCGCTTCGCCGCGCGCCGGACCAGAGCGGGGTCGCCCACCGGGTCCGCGGCAGCGACCAACAAGAAAAGTCGCGTCTCGTCAGGAAGCGCCTTTATCCGTCGCCGGAAGCTCTCCTCGATCGGAGCGGGATTCCGCTCCAAGATGGGCAAGCCGAAACCGGGAGGTAGCTCAGCCGGTGACAACGCCCTCGCCAACTCGACCAGCGCCAACGGGTTCCCACGGGCTTCGACGACGATTCGCTCCAGCACCCGCGGGTCAGGCGGTCCGCCGATCACTGAGCACAGAAGCTTCCGGGCGTCATCGTCGCTGAGACCCTCGACCACGAGCTCCGGAAATCCCTTGAGTTCCTGGCTTGGCCCTCGGATTGCAAAAACCATCCCAACGGAGTGCGCGTCGAGCCGGCGAGCCACGAATGCCAGCGCTTGGGCTGAGGCGACATCCAACCACTGCGCATCGTCGATCGCGTAGAGCATGGGCTGCTCGTCGGCCGCCTCGGCCAGTAGTGTGAGGGTCGCCAGGCCGACCAAGAACCGGTCGGCAACGTGTCCCGCGATGAGACCGAGGGCGGTACCGAGAGCATCGCGTTGAGGTTGCGGTAGCTGCCCCAGACGATCGAGCACCGGCGCGCACAACTGCTGCAGCGCCGCGTATGGCAGCTCCATCTCCGACTCGGTCCCTACCGTACCGACGACTCTCAGATCCGACGCCGACCTGATCGCGTGCTCGAGCAGCGATGTCTTCCCGGCGCC
Organism: uncultured Solirubrobacteraceae bacterium; assembly: GCA_963736505.1. GTDB lineage: Bacteria > Actinomycetota > Thermoleophilia > Solirubrobacterales > Solirubrobacteraceae > Solirubrobacter. The sequence goes on along the minus strand of CAVTOZ010000001.1, from coordinate 3,102 downwards.
CGCCTCGCCGCGCAACACGAGCACAGGACTGTTGCCTGCCCGCGCACGCGCGACTACCTCGTCGAGCTCTTCACACTCATGACGCCGGCCAACCAGGTTGCGCGTGCTGCCCGCCATCTCCCCCTTCCCAAGGGCGATTCCGATGTCGACCCTGCTCGTAGTACCTATGGTCGTTGCGCTCAAGCTCATTGGATCTCGCTCTGTGCTCTGTGGGATGCGGCAAAGGATGGCCGACGGCCCCGAGCGTGTCTGCACGGCCAGCATCCAACTGCCAACCCCGGGGAACAGGAATCTGTACCTACCGGGCAGCTTTGGGTCCGGATTCATGCTGGCTTCAAAGCGCATCCGCTGCGTTTGTGCGACGCTGGCCACTAGTGTCGCTACGCCTCCTGATCGTCGATGACAGCCCGGTATTTCTCGACGCAGCGCGTCGGCTTCTGGAGCGCGACGGCCTGTCGGTCGTAGGCGCGGCCTCCACGTCGGCGATGGCGATCGACGCGACCGAGCGGCTTCGCCCGGACGTCGTTCTGGTCGACATCATGCTCGGACAGGAGAGCGGCATTGATCTTGCACGACGGCTGGTCGAGCGATCCGTTGGAGGGGCGCCTGCCGTCGTGATCTTGATCTCGACAGAGTCAGAAGACGATTTCTCCGAGCTGATCGAGGCGAGCCGGGCGAGTGGGTTCGTGCACAAGTCAGAGCTTTCGGCAGCAGCGATCCACCGGCTGCTGTCATAGAGCTGGGGCGGCGCCGCTCGCTACCGCGTGTCGAGGAACGCCAGCACCGCCAGCACTCGCCGGTGATCGTCCTCAGTCTTCGGGAGGCTGAGTTTGCCGAGGATGCTGTGGACGTGCTTCTCGACCGTACCTTCGGTCACCCAGAGCCGCTTTGCGATCCCCGCGTTTGACCGGCCTTGCGCCATCAGCGAGAGGACCTCGCGCTCGCGCGGGCTGATCTCATCGAGCGGATCGTCAACCCGCTTGGCGGCGACCAATTCCCGCACGAGCACGGGGTCGATGACGGATCCCCCCTTGACGATCCGCTCCAGCGCGTCGATGAATTCTTCGACGTCGGTGACGCGGCTCTTCAGCAGGTACCCGCTGCTCCCGCCTCCCGCGAGCAGATCCATCGCGTGCTCCACCTCGACGTGCGCAGACAAGATCATGATCGCGGTCTGCGGGAACTCCTCGCGAATCAGGCGCGCGGCCTCGAGACCCTCGGTCGAGTTGGTCGGCGGCATCCGGATGTCGACGACGACGAGCTCGGGCCGGTGCTGTCGGACGAGCGCGATCAGCTCTTGCGCGTTCCCGCTCTGTCCTACGACCTCGAGGCCTGCGCGCTCGAGCAGCCCCGCCAGACCCTCGCGAAGCAGGACTTCATCATCTGCCAGCGCCACCCTGATCCGGCGTGAGGTCACGCCTGCAAGTATGGATGGAGTTGAAAAGCTTCGTTGTAAAGAGCATCCTTAGGTCGTGTCCTCTGGCGACGACGAGGGGGCGCTTTTCGAGCGCAGGGACCGGGAACACGGGTCTTCAGAGGCTCATCTCGCCGAGGGGCTTGAAGTCGCCCTCGCCGAGACCGAGGGCCGGACGCGAGCGATCCTGGACGCAGCGCTCGACTGCGTGATCAGCATGGATCGTCACGGCCTGATCACCTACTTCAACCCGGCGGCCGAGAAGACGTTTCGGTATCGCTCCCAGAACGTGGTCGGCCGGTCGCTAGCCGAAGTGATCGTGCCCCCGTCCTTACGTGATGCGCACTGCACTGGCTTCGCGCGGCATTTGGAAACCGGCGAGCCGCGAATCCTCGGTCGCCGTATAGAGCTCACGGGAATGCGAAGGGACGGGAGTGAGTTCCCGATTGAGTTGACCGTGACTCGCATCGACGCGGACGGAGTTCCGTCGTTCACCGCGTACCTGCGCGACATAACCGAGCGGCTCGCGGCCGAGGCGCAGTTGCGAGCCGCCCACAGCCGGCTCGAATCGATCGCGGCAGAGCAGACGGCGCTCCGGCAGGTGGCTACGTTGGTGGCCGAGGGCGCAAAGCCGAGCGAGGTGTTCGACGCCGTCTGCGAACAGACAGGCTTGCTGTTCGGAGCCACCCGCGTCAACCTGGCCCATTTCACGCCGGATGCTTACAACCTGACGATGGCTGGGTGGAGCTTGCACGATACACACATACCCGCGGGCACCCGGCTTCCGCTTGAAGGTGAAACCGTCCACCGGATCGTTCGGCGCACGGGTAGGCCGGCCAGGATCGAAACGTATGAGGGGGTCGACGGAGAGCTGGCCGCCCTTCTCCGCAGTCTGGGGATTCGCTGCGATGTCGGTGCTCCCGTGTTCGTCGACGGGGAGGTCTGGGGTGCGTTGATCGCCGGTTCGGACGGCTCGGTCCAGTTCGCCACGGACGCCGAGGCTCGCTTGGCCGACTTCACCGATCTGATCGCGACGGCGATCTCCAACGCGGAGAGCCAGAGCGCCCTCGCGAGCTCACGGAGGCGCATCGTCACCCAAGCGGACGAGACCCGGCGCAGAATTGAGCGCGATCTCCACGACGGAACGCAGCAGCAGCTCGTGTCACTCGCGCTCGAGCTACGCGCCGCGCAAACCTCGGTCCCGCTCGAGCTCCACGAGCTCGGCGCTGAGCTCACGCGGATCGGCGACGGGATGGGCGTCGTCCAGGAGGAGCTGCGAGAGATCGCGCATGGGATCCATCCGGCGATCCTGGCCCAAGGTGGCCTCGCGCCAGCGCTGCGAACCCTCGCCCGCCGGTCGGCGTGCCCGGTCAAGCTTGACGTGTCCGTTGAGGAGCGCCTACCCGAGCCGGTGGAGGTCGCGGTCTATTACATCGTGTCCGAGGCTCTTACCAACGCCGCTAAGCATGCGCTCGCCTCGGTGGTGGAGGTCGATGTGAAAGCTATGGAGGGCGTCGTCTCCGCCTCTGTGCGTGACGACGGTGGCGGGGGCGCCGACCCGGAGCGGGGCTCCGGGCTCGTAGGGCTGACGGACCGCGTCGAAGCGCTCGGCGGGTCTCTCGCCGTCCAGAGCCCGAGGGGCGGCGGTACGCACCTCCACGTTGAGATTCCGTTCGACGCGACCCGCA